>NZ_CP026880.1:0-845000 GCF_002949975.1 Pseudomonas sp. LH1G9
CAGGCCTTCGATAAGTGTTGGTACATGGCGTGTCTCCCTTTTCTTGTTGTTGTCAGCTCAGCGGCCAGTGGTGTTGACAGGCTTGGCGTACCGCCTTGGCGCTGCTCAGGTCGAGCAGGCCCAGGCTCAGTTGCCGGCATTGCGCCGCGTCCAGGTGGCGGACGCGGTCCTTGATTTCGCCGATCTGCGGCGGGCTGACCGACAGCTCGCTGACCCCCAGCCCGACCAACACCGGCGTCGCCAGCGGGTCGGATGCCAAGGCGCCGCACACGCCGACCCAACGCCCGTGTTTGGCCGCGCCCGCGCAGGTCTGGGCGATCAGCCGCAGCAGCGCCGGGTGCAGCGCATCGACCCGCGCGGCGGGCCGGCGTGGTCGCGGTCCATGGCCAGGGTGTACTGGGACAGGTCATTAGTGCCGATGGACAGGAAGTCCGCATGCCTGGCCAGTTGTTCGGCCATCAGCGCGGCGGCGGGCACTTCGATCATCACCCCCAGTTCCGGGCGTTGGGTCAGTTGCAGCTCGACGCACAGTTCATCCAGGCGTTGGCGGATCTGCAGCAGTTCGTCGACTTCGCTGACCATCGGCAGCAGGATGCGGCAGCGCGCCAGCGGGCTGACTTGCAGCAGTGCGCGCAGTTGCTGGTCGAGCACGTCGGGGCGCACCTGGGCCAGGCGAATGCGCGCAGGCCCAGCACCGGGTTGGCCTCGACCGGCAGCGGCAGGTAGTCGAGCTGTTTGTCGCCGCCCACGTCGATGGTGCGGATGATCACCGACTTGTCGCCCATCGCATCCAGCACGGCTTGATAGGCCTGGCGTTGTTCTGTTCATCCGGCGCGGTGCGGCGGTCGACGAAGAGGAACTCGGTGCGCAGCAGGCCGATGCCGTCGGCGCCGTTTTCAAACGCCAGCTGGGCCTCGGCGCTGGAGGCGACATTGCGGCGACTTCGATGGTCATGCCATCGCGGGTGTTCGCTGGCAGTCGGGCCTGGGTCTGTTGTTCCTGGCGACGCAGGTTCTGTGTTTCGCGAATCCGCTCGACTTCGGCGTGGCGCGCCGCGCTGGGTGTCAGCTCCAGGCGACCATTGGCCGCGTCGAGCACCACGCGTTGGCCTTGGGGCACATCGAGCACTTCGGCGCCCAATGCCACCACGCACGGCAAGCCTTTCCGCGGGCCAGGATCGCGACATGGAGGTGGCGCCGCCCTCGGCCATGCAAAGGCCGGCGGCGTGTTGCGCGCTCAGTTGCAGCAGGTCCGACGGCGTCAGCTCGTGGGCGCTGACAATCGCCCCGGCAGGCAACTCGACGTGCCACGCTTCGCCGAGCAGCACGCGCAGCACCCGTTGTTGCAGGTCGCGCAGGTCGTTGGAACGCTCGGCCAGCAACGGCTTGCCCAGGCCCAGCAACACCGCGCATTGCGCCTGGATCGCATCGCGCCAGGCGTGGGGCGCGCGCTGCCGTGCTCGATGGCGCGGGTGGCGGTGTCCAGCAGGGCGGGGTCTTCCAGCAAGGCGAGGTGGGCGGCGAAGATGTCTTCTTCTTCGGCATTTCGGCGTTGGCGGGCGAGGTCCAGGGTGGTGCGGATTTCGCCGCGCACTTGCTCAAGGGCCGCGTCCAGCCGTTGCAACTGTTCGTCGGCGCAGTGGTTGCCGGTATCGGCCGGCAATCGATCGTGCTCAGGCGGAACAGCGGCCCGCACACCAGGCCCGGTGCCGCACAGACACCTTGCAACACCGACCTCGGTATTCGCGCGGCGTGGAGCGGCCGCCATCGGCGTGTGAGGTTCTTCGCCGATGGCGACAGACAGCGCGGCGACCAGCGCCTGCAATGCCGCATTGAGCCTCGCCCTCACCGATGCCCAGCCCCATCAGGCCGATCAAGCTGTCGCACGCGGCCGACTTGCCGGCGAAGTGCAACTGCGTCTGGCTGCTGAACGCTTGTGCGGTCTTGCGGATCAATGCCGCCGGACGCGCATGCAAGCCGCCGCGATGGGTGATCCGCACGTTGGCGCTGGCTTGCGCGACGGAGTTATCCACAGCGGTTTGCAGCGCGGCGCCGGAACGCAGCGCCACGCGCCAGCGGTTCACCGTGTTTGACTGAGCGCAGCGGCAGCGGTGTCAGTTCGAAGCGCTCGCTGTTGGTGAGAATGATCAGGCTGACCAGGCTTTTGCACTGGCGCGCAATCCGGTCCAGATCGAACTGTATCAGCACCTGGCCCTTGCTCACCTGCGCACCGTTCTTCACCAGCAGGGCGAACCCTTCGCCGTCAACTCCACGGTGTCGATGCCCACATGCATCAACAGCTCGGCGCCGTTCTGCGCGCGAAGCGTCAGCGCATGCCCGGTGCGCGCGACATGGATGATCTCGCCGTCGCACGGTGCGTACAGGCTATCGTTCAGCGGATCGATGGCCAGGCCGTCACCCATGGGCGCCGCTGGCGAATACTTCGTCGGGGACGTTGCCCAGGGCCAGCACGCCGCTGAGGGGGCGCCGAGGGTCAATGCATTATTGTTGTTGGACATGGGCACGGTACTCATCAGGAAATCGCGGCACGCCACTCAGTGGGTGCGGGTCACTTTGCTCAGGTGGCGCGGCTGGTCCGGGTTCATGCCACGGGCGAGCGCCAGCCGGCGGCCATGACATAGAAACTCTGGATGGCCAGGATCGGGTCCAGGCTCGGGTGTTCGGCGCGGCTCAGCGGCAGGTCGCGTTCGGCGATATCGTCCGGCGCCGCCAGCAACACGCGGGCGCCGCGTTGCGCATATCGGCGGCCAGGCTCAACAGGCCGGCTTGCTCGCACCGCGTGGGCGAATATCAGCAGCGGGTAGTGTCGTCGATCAAGGCCATCGGCCCATGACGCACCTCGGCGCTGCTGAAGGCTTCGGCCTGGATCGCCGAGGTTTCCTTGAGCTTGAGCGCGGCTTCCTGGGCGATGGCAAAACCGGCGCCACGGCCGATGACCATCAACTGCTGGCAGTCGCGCAGGGCGTCGATGGCGTTTGTCCAATCCTGTTGGCCGCCTCGCGCAGCCATCGGGCAACGCAGGCAGGCGTGCAGCAGGTCGTTTTCCTGGTTCCAGTGCCGATCAACAGCGCGCTGGCGCTGAGGGTCGCGATAAAGCTCTTGGTCGCGCCACGCTGAGTTCCGGCCCGGCGCACAGCGGCACATGGAATTCGCAGGCGGCTTCCAGGGGCGAGTCTTCGGCATTCACCAGCGAGATGCTCAAGGCGCCGCGTTGGCGCAGAGGCGCAGGCTGTCGACCAAGTCCGGGCTCTGGCCCGACTGAGAGAAGCCGAACGCGACCTGGCCGCTGACCTTCAACGGCGCGTGCAGCAGGGTCACCACCGACATCGGCAACGACGCCACCGGAACGCCCACGTGCTGCATGGCCAGGTAGGCGAAGTAGCTCGCGGCGTGGTCGGAACTGCCACGAGCGACAGTCATCGCCACGTGCGGCGGCTGACGGCGCAGGCGCTCGGCGATGTCTTGCAGGCGCGGGGCCAGGCGTTGCAACTGCGCCGCGACCGCGTCGCTGGAGGCGAGGGCCTCTTCAAGCATTTTTGAAGACAATGGTTTCTCCTTCGACCATGACGTCGGTGAGGTGCAGGGAGCGGTCCAGGCGCACGCAGTCGGCAAAGCTGCCGGGTTGCAGGCGGCCGCGTTGTTCCAGGCCCAGGTAGTCCGCCGGAAATTGCGACAGGCGTTGTGAGGCTTCGCTGATGGGCAGGCCGATCTTCACCAGGTTGCGCAGCGCCTGATCCATGGTCAGGGTGCTGCCAGCCAGGGTGCCGTCGGCCAGGCGCACGCCGCCCAGGCATTTGGTCACGGTGTGGCTGCCCAGTTGTATTCGCCGTCGGGCATGCCGGCGCGGCGGTGGAATCGGTGACGCAGTACAGGCACGGGATCGCGCGCAGGGCCACCGCATGGCGCCGGGGTGTACGTGGAGCAAATCCGGGATCAATTCCGCGTACTGCGCGTGGGCCAGCGCCGCGCCGACGATGCCGGGCTCACGGTGATGCAGCGGCTCATGGCGTTATACAAATGCGTGAAGCTGGTGGCGCCGGCGGCGAGGGCCGCGACGCCTTCTTCATAGCTGCCCAGGGTGTGGCCGATCTGCATACGCACGCCGCGTGTACTGAGGGCGCGGATCAGGCGGTCATGCCCGGCGATTTCCGGAGCGATGGTGATCACCCGGATCGGCGCCAGGCGCAGGTAGGCTTCCACTTCTTCCATCAATGCGGTGTGGGCGAAGTTGGGGTTGCGCGCCGAGTTTGCCCGGATTGATGTAGGGCCCTTCCAGGTGTACGCCGAGACCCGGGCGCTGCCGCTCGGGCGCTGCGCGCAGAAGCTGCCGAGCTGGCCGAGCACGCTGGAGATTTCATCCGCCGGCGCGGTCATGGTGGTGGCCAGCAACGACGTGGTGCCAAAGCGCACGTGGGTGCGGGTGATGGTTTCGAAGGCGTCGGCACCTTCCATGATGTCTTTGCCGCCACCGCCGTGGACGTGCAGGTCGATAAAACCCGGCAGCAGGTAGGGCAAGTCGTTGTCGGCCGGGTCGCAAGGTGCGCCTTCAATGGCGATCACCTTGCCGTGTTCATGCACCAGGCGGCCGCGAATCCAGCCATGGGGTGTGAGGATATTGTCTTCGGACATGGGCAGTTCTCTAAGGCCGCAGTGCGCGGCAAAGGCCTATCGACGCAGCTCGGCGACAAAGTCGTAGTAGTCGTTGCGGCAGTAGGTGTCGGTGATTTCGATCGGGGTGTTGTCGGCGGTGTAGCCGACACGGGTCATCAACAGCATGGCGGTGCGGGGGCGATGCCGACCAGCGCGGCGAACTCGTCCGAGGCGTTGATCGCCTGGATATGCTGCAGGGCGCGCACGATGGGTTTGCCCGATGCCTTCGAGGTACTCGTAGAGGGACTGGCCGATGGCTTGCGGGTGCGGCAGCACCGCGGCGGGCATGGTGGTCATTTCGATGGCCATCACCGTGTCGTCCGCCTTGCGCAGGCGCTTGAGCCGCGCCACTTTGTCGGTCGGCGACAGGCCCAGGCGGATCAGCTCTTCGTGGGTCGGCGCGCTGATGTCGCGTTCCAGCCACTGGGAGCTGGGCACAAACCCCTTGAGTCGCAGCATCTCGCTGAAGCCCGACAGGCGCGACAGCGGTTGTTCCAGGCGTGGCGTGATAAAGGTGCCGGAGCCTTGGCTGCGACGGATCAGGCCTTGGGCAAACAAGACTTCCAGCGCCTTGCGGGCGGTAACGCGCGAGATGCTCAACTGCTCGCTGAGGCGCGTTCCGACGGCAGGGCCTGTTCAGATTTCCATTGGCCGGCGTGGATCGCCGCTTCCAGGTTGCGGGCCAGTTGCAGGTACAGCGGCGTGGATTGCTTGTCGTCGGGACGCAGCGTCAGGATGGGGTTCATCTGTCAGGTTTCCGATGCGGTTATTAGTGTGTTGTCGCCCGGTATTGGCCGGAAACTAATACCACTTAAATACCATGTCAATGCTGCCAAAACGCTTTGGCTCCTGGTTTAAGGGCGCCTTAGTGGTGTCTGGTATCAAGTGGTATTAGAGAGGTCTTTAAGGCGCGCAGAGCTGCGCAGCCTGCGGGGTGAATTGGTATTCACCGGCAGGCGCTGTCGAGGGCAGGAACTTTTTTTAGTTAATTGACCGAGGGGCGAAGGTTACGGGCGGATCTCGACCAGGGTGCCGTCCTTGACCAGGTTCCAGACTTCGCGCATGTCGACGTTACGCATGCCGATGCAGCCGTCGGTCCAGTCCAGGGTGTGAAACCACTGCTCCGGGTACTCCGCGGTGTCGGGCGTGCCGTGGATCATGATCATGCTGCCGGGGTTCACGCCTTGGCGGCGGGCACGGGCCGAATCGCTGATATTGGGGTAGGAGATGTGCATGGACAGGTTGTAGCGGTCGCTGGTTTTGCGCCAGTCGATCCAATACAAGCCTTCCGGCGTGCGACGGTCGCCCTCGATCAGCTTGGTGCCCTTGGGGTTTTTGCCCAGGGAGATACGGTAGGTCTTGAGGGGTTTGCCGTCGTTGATCAGTTGCAACTGATGGGCGGACTTGAGGACCAGAATTTTCTCGACCGTTTTGCCGCCCAGGGTTTCCAGGGTGGTGGCTGAGGACAACGTGGCGAACGACAGGCAGAGCAAAGCAAGCAACCAACGCATTAAAACGATTTCCCTTGGACGACGATCTGCCGGTTTGTTATTGGGCGGGCTGGGACAGCGGCGGCACAGCTTCGTTGCGCACCGGGAACGACCGTAGGCGACGGTCGGCGAAGAAGTATTCTAAGGTACGCCCGACTGTGCGGAAAGCCAGCTCGGACCAAGGGATATCGGCTTCGTCGAACAGTCGCACTTCCAGGCTTTCGGGGCCAGCGGCGAAGTTCAGGTCAATCAGCTCGGCGCGGTAGAACACATGCACTTGGCTGATATGCGGCACGTCGATCAGGGTGTAGAGGCTCAGGTTGCGTACATGGGCGCAGGCTTCTTCCATGGTCTCGCGCATGGCGGCCTGTTCCACGGTCTCGCCGTTCTCCATGAAACCGGCGGGCAGGGTCCAGTAACCCAGGCGTGGCTCGATGGCGCGGCGACACAACAACACTTGATCGCCCCACACCGGCACGGTGCCGGCGACGATATTGGGGTTCTGGTAGTGAATGGTATGACAGTGATCGCATACAAAACGCAGGCGTGCGTCGCCTTCGGGAATGCGTTGGGTGACCGGTTTACCGCACTGGCTGCAGAAATTCATGCTGGGGTTCCTGGAAAGTCTGCCTATCTTGGCGTGGGCGGCAGGGCCCTGCAAGTTGTCGTTTCGCGACAGCCCTTCGGTTTTGGGGTTGGGCGCCCGCGCGCTTTGGTGCATGATGCAAAGTAGCCAACAGACCGAGATGACTCATGCTGGACGAGCTACTTCGCCGGGTAAGCAATCACACACCGCAACGGCTTGAGACCGACGGGCGTTTCCCCGAGGCCGCCGTGCTGGTGCCGATTACCCGCAGTGACGAACCTGAGCTGATCCTGACCCTGCGCGCCAGCGGCCTGTCGACCCATGGTGGCGAAGTGGCCTTTCCCGGCGGGCGTCGCGACCCCGAAGACCCGGACCTGATCTTCACCGCCCTGCGCGAAGCCGAAGAAGAAATCGGCCTGCCGCCTGGCCTGGTCGAGGTGATCGGCCCGTTGAGCCCGCTGATTTCCCTGCATGGCATTCGGGTCACGCCCTACGTTGGCGTCATCCCGGACTACGTCGACTACCTGGCCAACGACGCCGAAATCGCCGCCGTCTTCAGCGTGCCCCTGGAGTTTTTCCGCCAGGACCCGCGCGAACATACGCACCGCATCGATTACCAGGGCCGCAGTTGGTACGTGCCGAGCTATCGGTTCGGCGAATACAAGATCTGGGGGCTGACGGCAATCATGATCGTCGAGCTGATCAATTTGCTCTATGACGATGCCAACATCAGCCTGCACCAGCCGCCCAAGAGCTTCATCCATCTATAAGCCATCGTTTAAATGGCCAGTCGTGAGGACATATCATGAAATACCGCCTGGGCGACGCCCGCGTCGAGACGCACCCACACAGCTGGGTGGCGCCGAATGCCACGCTGGTGGGCAAGGTCAAGCTGGAGGAGGGCGCCAATGTCTGGTTCAACGCGGTGTTGCGTGGCGACAACGAACTGATCCTGATCGGCAAGAACAGCAATGTGCAGGACGGCAGCGTGATGCACACCGACATGGGTTACCCGCTGACCCTGGGCACCGGCGTGACCATCGGCCATAACGCCATGCTGCATGGCTGCACCGTCGGCGACTACAGCCTGATCGGCATCAACGCGGTGATCCTCAACGGCGCGAAGATCGGCAAGCACTGCATCATCGGCGCCAATTCGCTGATCGGCGAAGGCAAGGAGATTCCCGATGGCTCGCTGGTCATGGGCTCGCCGGGCAAAGTCGTGCGCGAATTGACTGACGCGCAGAAGAAGATGCTCGAGGCCAGCGCTGCGCACTATGTGCATAACGCCCAGCGTTATGCGCGGGATCTGGTCGAGCAGGAAGAATGAAGCCGCCAGAGCGCCCCGTCGCCTCGCCGTGCGTGAGCATTTGCGCGCTGGATGACGACGACATTTGCACCGGCTGCCAGCGTACCGTGGAAGAAATCACGCGTTGGAGCCGCATGGACAACGCCGAGCGTCGGGTGGTGCTGGGGTTGTGTCATGAGCGGGCGCTGGCGGGTGGGTTGGTGTTTATGGCGTCCGGTAAATCCGTTGGCTGAATCATCGCTATCGGGGCAAGCCCCCTCCCACATTCGACCGCGTTCCTACAGATTAAACGCGGTCGAATGTGGGAGGGGGCTCGCCCCCGATGGCGCCATCCCAGACGACATCCCTGTAATTGTGTACCCTGTGCGGCATTACCCACAGGTCCATCCCCCATGCTCTTCCTGATCGCCTACATCAGCAGCGTCGTGCTGATCAACTTCGCCTTCTCCACCGCGCCGCACCTGGATGTGATCTGGTCCGCCTGGGGCGGCCTGGTGTTTATCCTGCGCGACATGGTGCAAACCCGCTTCGGCCACGGCGCGATCCTTGCCATGCTGGCGGCGCTGGCGCTGTCGTATATCACCTCCGACCCGTCCATCGCGCTGGCCAGCGCCACCGCGTTTGCGGTGTCCGAGTGCATTGACTGGCTGGTGTTCAGCATCACCAAGCGCCCGCTCCACGATCGCCTGTGGATAAGTTCGGCGCTGAGCATTCCCCTCGATACCTTTATCTTTTTCGGCTTGATCGGCGCGCTTACGCCTGCCGTGGTGGGCACCGCGCTGGCGTCGAAATTCGCCGGGGTCACGGCGGTCTGGCTGATCATGGCCTGGCGTATCCGCAAACGTGCCGTCGCCAACTGAAGCCAATCTGTGCAGTTCATGTAAAATGCCGGCCTTTCTCCCCATGATCCGCTCCCCTGAGGACCTGAGATGACCCGAATCGGAACTCCATTGTCGCCAACCGCGACCCGCGTTTTGCTGTGTGGCTGCGGTGAGCTGGGCAAGGAAGTGGTAATCGAACTGCAACGCCTGGGCGTTGAAGTGATTGCCGTGGATCGCTACGCCAACGCGCCGGCGATGCAGGTGGCTCATCGCAGCCATGTGATCAACATGCTCGACGGCGCGGCCCTGCGTGCGGTGATCGAGGCGGAAAAACCGCACTTCATCGTGCCGGAAATCGAAGCCATCGCCACCGCCACCCTGGTGGAGCTGGAGGCCGAAGGCTTCACCGTGATCCCGACCGCGCGCGCCGCGTCGCTGACCATGAACCGCGAAGGCATCCGGCGCCTGGCCGCCGAAGAGCTGGACCTGCCGACCTCGCCGTACCACTTCGCCGATACCTTCGAAGACTACAGCAAGGCCGTGCAAGACCTGGGCTTCCCGTGTGTGGTCAAGCCGGTGATGAGTTCGTCGGGCAAGGGCCAGAGCCTGCTGCGCAGTGCCGACGACGTGCAGAAAGCCTGGGATTACGCTCAGGAAGGCGGGCGTGCCGGCAAGGGCCGGGTGATCATCGAAGGCTTTATCGACTTCGACTACGAAATCACCCTGCTGACCGTGCGCCACATCGGCGGCACGACCTTCTGTGCGCCGGTCGGCCACCGTCAGGAGAAGGGCGATTACCAGGAATCCTGGCAGCCTCAGGCCATGAGCCCGATTGCCCTGGCGGAATCCGAGCGGGTGGCCAAGGCCGTCACGGAATCCCTGGGCGGCCGCGGCCTGTTTGGCGTGGAGTTGTTCATCAAGGGCGATCAGGTGTGGTTCAGCGAAGTGTCGCCACGCCCGCATGACACCGGCCTGGTCACCTTGATTTCCCAGGACCTGTCGCAGTTCGCCCTGCACGCGCGCGCCATCCTGGGCCTGCCGATCCCATTGATCCGTCAGTTCGGGCCTTCGGCATCGGCGGTGATCCTGGTGGAAGGGCAATCGACCCAGACCGCCTTCGCCAACCTCGGCGCGGCCCTGAGCGAGCCGGACACGGCGTTGCGTCTGTTCGGTAAGCCGGAAGTCAACGGCCAGCGCCGCATGGGCGTGGCGTTGGCGCGGGATGAGTCGATTGAAGCGGCTCGCGCCAAGGCGACCCGTGCGGCTCAGGCGGTTGTTGTAGAGCTCTAAACCGCGTCGTGCCTATCGGGGGCAAGCCCCCTCCCACACTTAACCGCGTTTAATCTGTAGGAATGCGGTCAACATGTGGGAGGGGGCTTGCCCCCGATAGCGATCTATCAGGCAACCTTGTTCAAATCGTTATCCCGCGTCTCTTTCAGGCACAGCACCGCAATCAAACTCAGCAACGCTGCCGCCGACACATACCCGCCGACATAACTCAGCCCGCCCATCGCCACCAGCTTGGTCGCGAAGAACGGTGCCGCCGACGCGCCGACGATCCCACCCAGGTTATACGCCGCCGAAGCGCCGGTATAACGCACGCGGGTTGGGAACAGTTCCGGCAGCAACGCGCCCATTGGGGCGAAGGTCACACCCATCAGGAACAGCTCCAGGGCCAGGAACAGCGCCACGGCCCAGGTCGAACCGTGGGTCAGCAACGGCTCCATGGTGAAGCCCGACAGAATCGCCAGCAGCGCACCGACAATCAGCACCGGCTTGCGCCCGAATCGATCGCTGGCCAAGGCTGCCAGCGGCGTCGCCAGGCCCATGAACAACACGGCAAAACACAGCAAGCCGAGGAATGTCTCGCGGCTGTAGCCCAGGGTCGAAACGCCGTAGCTCAGGGAAAACGCCGTGGTGATATAGAACAGCGCATAACACACCACCATCGACGCGGCACCCAGCAGCACCGGCAGCCAATGCTGGCTGAACAGTTCCACCAACGGCACTTTTACCGGCGCTTCCTTCGCTACCGCACTGGCGAATACCGGGGTTTCATGCAGCTTCAGCCGCGCATACAGGCCGACCATAACCAGCGCCGCGCTGAGGATGAACGGGATGCGCCAGCCCCAACTGCGGAACTGCTCGTCGTTGAGGTTCATGGCCAGGATCAGGAACAGGCCGTTGGCCGCCAGGAAGCCAATCGAAGGACCGAGTTGCGGGAACATGCCGAACCACGCGCGTTTGCCCTTCGGCGCGTTCTCGGTGGCGAGCAGCGCCGCACCGCCCCATTCCCCGCCCAGTCCCAGGCCCTGGCCGAAACGCAGCACGCACAACAGAATCGGTGCCCAGGCGCCGATGCTGTCATACCCCGGCAGCAAGCCGATCAGCGTGGTACACACCCCCATCAGCAGCAGCGAAGCCACCAGCGTCGATTTGCGGCCGATACGGTCGCCAAAGTGGCCGAACAGCGCCGAACCCAGCGGGCGGGCGATGAACGCGATGCCGAAGGTCAGGAACGACGCGAGCATCTGCGCCGTGCCGGAGGTCTGTGGGAAGAACACCGGGCCGATCACCAGCGCGGCCGCAGTGGCATAGATATAGAAGTCGTAGAACTCGATGGCCGTGCCGACGATGCTGGCAGTGGCGACGCGGGCGGTCGAGTTGGTCGGGGCGGCGGTCGCAGCCTCGTTATAGGTGGTGCTCATGGCGGTATCCCTGAGGGGCAGTGCGCGTTTGGACGCGGATTATTATTGGTCGAACACCCATGGATCAGGGTTGTGGGCGGAGCGGCTCGGGATGAGAGCGGACACCGGTCGTACAGGGCAAGGCAGTGCCTGGACGCGGTCCGTGCGGATAGCACGCGGTCGGGCGCGGCTTGGGTAAGCCGACCCGATTATAGGAAGGGGTTTGCGCATCCAACAAGGGGGAAAATCTGATCGTCTGCACACAGTGGATCAGTGTGGGAGGGGCGGTGCGACGATTCGAAGTGTGTTCCGTCAGCGAGGCTACGTGGCGACCGGCACGCGGCTGGTGTGCCAGATCAGCACCTTGCTCACGCGGTTGTCTTCGGTCTCGAGGATTTCCAGGCGGTAGCGGCCGATCTTCAGGCACACCGCGCAATCGGGAATGGTTTCCAGCGCTTCGGTCACCAGGCCGTTGAGGGTCTTGGGCCCGTCGCTGGGCAGGTGCCAGGCCAGGCTCTTGTTCAATTCGCGGATCGAGGCGGTGCCGTCGACGATGTAGCGGCCGTCCGGTTGCGCTTCGATATGCGGGTTGTCGGCACTTTGTTCGCTTTCGAATTCGCCGACGATTTCTTCGAGAATATCTTCCAGGGTGACGATGCCCAGCACTTCGCCATACTCGTCCACCACCATGCCCAGGCGCCGCTGTTGCTTGTGGAAGTTCAGCAGTTGCAGTTGCAGGGGCGTGCTTTCCGGGACGAAGTAGGGTTCGTAGCAGGCCTCGAGCAAGGTCTCCTTGGTCAGGCTGGCATCCGGTAGCAGGTGCTGGATCAGCCGGGTGTTGAGCACGGCTTCGACTTGGTTGATGTCGCTGTGGAACACCGGCAGGCGGGTGCGCTGGGAGTTGCGCAGTTGCTCGAGGATCGCGTCGAGCGAGTCGTCCAGGTTGATGCCGTCCACTTCACTGCGCGGCACCAGGATGTCGTTGACGGTGATGTTGTCCAGCGCGTGGATGCCGGGCATGCCGGGCGTGCGACGTTCATCTCCCTCTGGCTCGGGTTCGTCATCATGGTCGGGCTGCGGGTCGTCGCTTTTTTTCACCATGCCCGGCGGGCGGGCAAAGGGGCGCAGCAACAGCAGGCTGATGCCATTGAGCAGCCAGGCGAGGGGGTAGATAATTTTCAGCGGCACGCCCAGCAGGGCATTGCCGAAGCCCAGCACCGCTTGCGGATGGCGGGTGGCCAGGGCGCGCGGCAGGTAATCGGCCAGCACCAGCAGGATCGAGCAGGAGACCAGCCAGCCCAGCCACGCGCCGTTTTGCGCCCAGGCGTAGATCGCCAGCAGGGTGCAAAGGATTACCACGCCAGCACGGCACAGGGTGTTGCAGAGGATCATGCTGGGGCGTGGGAAGTGCAGGCGGGCAGCGGCTTTGTCGCCCTGGCGGGTACCGGGGCGCAGGGCCAGCAGGTGTTGTTGTGCGGCTTCGATGGCGGTAAACAGCGCCGCCCACAAAATCAGCAAGGCGATTACCGCGAGCATCGGCCCTAAGGGCAAGTTGTCCATGATCGCTGCCCGTCAGATATGCAGGATGTATTCGCGAACCAGCTTGCTGCCGAAATAGGCCAGCATCAGCAGGCAGAAACCGGCCAGGGTCCAGCGGATCGCCTTGTGCCCGCGCCAGCCAAGGCGGTTGCGGCCCCACAACAGCACACTGAACACCACCCACGCCAGGCACGCCAGCAGGGTTTTATGCACCAGGTGCTGGGCGAACAGGTTCTCGACGAACAGCCAGCCAGAGATCAGCGACAGCGACAGCAGCGTCCAGCCGGCCCACAGGAAGCTGAACAGCAGGCTTTCCATGGTTTGCAGCGGCGGGAAGTTCTTGATCAGGCCCGACGGATGCTTGTGCTTGAGCTGATGGTCCTGCACGAGCAGGAGCAACGCCTGGAACACCGCGATGGTGAACATGCCGTAGGCCAGGATCGACAGCAGGATATGCGCAAGGATGCCCGGCTCTTCGTCGATCACCTGCACCGTGCCGGTGGGGGCGAATTGCGCCAGCAGCACCGTCAGCATGCCCAGGGGGAATAGCAGCACCAGCAGGTTTTCCACCGGGATGCGTGCGCAGGCGATCAGCGTGAGGGCGATCACCGCGGCGGCGATCAGGCTGGCGGCGCTGAAAAAATCCAGGCCCAGGCCGACCGGCGTCATCAAGTGGGTGAACAGGCTCGCGGCATGGGCCAGCAGGGCGAGGACGCCAAGGCCTGCCAGCAGGCGAGTGTCGGCCTTGGCGCCTTGCGCCAGGCGAGTGCCCTGGTAGAGGGTCGCAGCGGCATATAAAAAGGCGGCGGCGAGACTGGGTAGCAAACTGGGTGACAAAGGGAGCATAAATCCTGTTAGGCAAGCCCGAAAGGCGCTGAGTTTGGCATACACCTGCGTTCCACGAAAGACTTCAGGGCCAGACAGCGGGTGTGCATGGGCGCAGTCTTCGCTATAATCCGCGACCTGCCCACGCCGCAGGCTCGCCGAGCGCTGTTTTTAATAGCGATTTATCACAGCCTGGGCCGCCATTACCTCGGTCTACCATAGGGCCTGAAAGGATCGCGCATGTTTGAAAACTTGACTGACCGTCTCTCGCAGACGCTGCGCCATGTAACCGGCAAGGCCAAGCTGACCGAGGACAATATCAAAGACACCCTGCGTGAAGTACGCATGGCGTTGCTGGAAGCCGACGTGGCCTTGCCTGTGGTCAAGGACTTCGTCAACTCGGTCAAGGAGCGCGCGGTCGGCACCGAAGTGTCCCGCAGCCTGACGCCGGGCCAGGCTTTTGTGAAGATCGTCCAGGCCGAGCTCGAAAGCCTGATGGGCGCGGCCAACGAAGACCTGAACCTCAGCGCCGTGCCGCCGGCCGTCGTGCTGATGGCCGGTCTGCAAGGTGCGGGTAAGACCACCACCGCCGGCAAGCTGGCGCGCTTCCTTAAAGAGCGCAAGAAAAAAACCGTGATGGTGGTGTCGGCCGACGTATACCGTCCGGCGGCCATCAAGCAGCTGGAAATGCTCGCGGGCGAAGTGGGCGTGACCTTCTTCCCGTCCGACCTGAGCCAGAAGCCGGTCGACATCGCCAATGCGGCGATCAAAGAAGCCAGGCTGAAGTTCATCGACGTGGTCATCGTCGATACCGCCGGTCGCCTGCACATCGACGAAGAGATGATGGGCGAGATCAAGGCGCTGCATGCCGCGATCAACCCGGTCGAGACGCTGTTCGTGGTCGACGCCATGACCGGCCAGGATGCGGCCAACACCGCCAAGGCCTTTGGTGACGCACTGCCGCTGACCGGCGTGATCCTGACCAAGGTCGACGGCGACGCCCGTGGCGGTGCCGCGCTGTCGGTGCGCGCCATCACCGGCAAGCCGATCAAATTCATCGGTATGGGCGAGAAGAGCGACGCGCTCGAGCCGTTCCACCCTGAACGTATCGCTTCGCGTATCCTCGGCATGGGCGACGTGCTCAGCCTGATCGAGCAGGCCGAAGCGACGCTCGACAAGGACAAGGCCGATAAACTGGCCAAGAAACTGAAGAAGGGCAAGGGCTTCGACCTCGAAGACTTCCGCGATCAGTTGCAACAAATGAAGAACATGGGCGGCCTCGGCGGCCTGATGGACAAGCTGCCGAACATCGGCGGTGTGAACCTGGCGCAAATGGGCAATGCCCAGGGCGCGGCAGAGAAGCAGTTCAAGCAGATGGAAGCCATCATCAACTCCATGACCCCGGCCGAGCGCCGCGACCCTGAGCTGATCAGCGGTTCGCGCAAGCGTCGGATCGCCATGGGTTCCGGCACCCAGGTGCAGGACATCGGTCGCTTGATCAAGCAGCACAAGCAGATGCAGAAGATGATGAAGAAATTCTCCGCCAAGGGCGGAATGGCCAAGATGATGCGCGGCATGGGCGGTATGTTGCCCGGCGGCGGCATGCCGAAAATGTAAAGTATTCGAGCGGGAGCGTGCTCCTGCTCCGCCCCACAGGGATGTGGGATCTCCAGCAAACCCGCCGTCTGGCGGGAGCTGACTTGCCGTTTTAACCGACGGCTCTATAGCAGATCTGAATGGCACGCTGATAGGCGCCAGAAAAAGACATTTGCAAAAGTCCGGATATTCCTTAGAATATGCGGCCTTTCGGGCACCTATGCCCGCTGTGCATTTAGATTTGCAGCACCGACTACAGGAACGATGTTCACATGCTAACAATCCGTCTTGCCCTTGGCGGCTCCAAAAAGCGCCCGTTTTACCACTTGACCGTAACCGACAGCCGCAACCCGCGTGACGGTTCGCACAAGGAACAGGTTGGTTTCTTCAACCCTGTTGCTCGTGGTCAAGAAGTTCGTCTGTCCGTGAACCAAGAGCGCGTAGCCTACTGGCTGAGCGTTGGTGCACAGCCTTCCGAGCGTGTTGCCAAGTTGTTGAAGGACTCGGCTAAGGCCGCAGCCTGAGCAATATGAACGCGACGCCAGCTGTTGCTGATGATTTGATCGTTATCGGCAAGATTTACTCTGTTCATGGCGTTCGCGGCGAAGTGAAGGTGTATTCCTTTACTGATCCGACTGAAAACCTGTTGCAGTACAAAACCTGGACGCTCAAGCGCGAGGGGAATGTGAAACAGGTCGAGCTGGTCAGTGGACGCGGGAACGATAAGTTCCTGGTCGCAAAGCTCAAGGGTCTTGATGATCGTGAAGAAGCTCGTCTTCTGGCCGGTTATGAGATCTGCGTGCCGCGCAACCTGTTCCCTGAATTGACCGACGGCGAGTACTACTGGTACCAGCTGGAAGGTCTGAAGGTTATTGATCAACTCGGGCAATTGCTCGGGAAAATCGATCATCTTCTGGAAACCGGCGCCAATGATGTAATGGTGGTCAAGCCTTGCGCTGGCAGCCTGGATGATCGCGAACGCCTGTTGCCCTATACCGAGCAATGCGTGTTGGCCGTCGACCTGGCCGCGGGCGAGATGAAGGTGGAATGGGACGCGGACTTCTAAGCGTGGCTAATTTGCGCATTGAAGTGATCAGTTTGTTTCCCGAGATGTTCTCCGCCATCAGCGAGTACGGCATCACCAGTCGGGCGGTGAAACAGGGGCTCTTGCAGCTCACCTGTTGGAACCCGCGAGACTACACGACGGATCGACATCACACTGTGGACGATCGCCCATTTGGCGGTGGCCCGGGCATGGTGATGAAGATCAAGCCCCTGGAAGACGCGTTGGCTCAGGCCAAGGCTGCCGCCGGGGAGAAGGCGAAGGTAATTTACCTGTCCCCTCAAGGCCGTCAGCTGAAACAGGCGGCGGTACGCGAACTGGCGAATGAGGAAGCACTGATCCTGATTGCCGGTCGCTATGAAGGCATTGACGAGCGTTTCATTGAAGCTCATGTCGATGAAGAGTGGTCGATTGGGGACTATGTCCTGTCTGGCGGTGAGCTGCCGGCGATGGTCCTGATAGATGCGGTTACACGACTGCTGCCTGGAGCTTTAGGGCATGCGGACTCCGCGGAGGAAGATTCCTTCACGGATGGTTTGCTGGATTGCCCGCACTACACCCGACCGGAGGTGTATGCGGATCAGCGTGTTCCCGACGTATTGCTAAGTGGCAATCACGCACACATCCGGCGTTGGCGTTTACAGCAGTCCCTTGGTCGGACCTATGAACGACGCGCCGATCTTCTGGAAAGCCGCTCGCTTTCTGGAGAAGAGAAGAAGCTGCTCGAGGAATACATCCTCGCGCGGGACGATAGTTAACAACGTATCGATGGTAGGTCCATTGACTTACCTTAGGAGCACAGCATGACTAACAAAATCATCCTTGCACTCGAAGCAGAGCAGATGACCAAAGAGATCCCTACCTTTGCCCCGGGCGACACCATTGTCGTTCAGGTGAAAGTGAAGGAAGGCGACCGTTCGCGTCTGCAAGCGTTCGAAGGCGTGGTAATCGCCAAGCGTAACCGTGGTGTGAACAGTGCTTTCACTGTTCGTAAAATCTCCAACGGTGTTGGCGTAGAGCGTACTTTCCAGACCTACAGCCCGCAAATCGACAGCATGGCTGTTAAGCGTCGCGGTGACGTGCGTAAAGCCAAGCTGTACTACCTGCGTGACCTGTCCGGTAAAGCAGCTCGCATCAAGGAAAAACTGGCTTAAGTCCAGCTTCCCGATGCAGAAAAAAAGCAGCCTGCGGGCTGCTTTTTTTGTGCCTGGGATTTATTGACGGGTCCGGGTCGGCGGCGCGGCTATCGCAGGCGGGCCAGCTTGCACACTTGATCATTAGTGGTCATAAAATCGATGCACGACACAAATCCAATGTGGGAGCCGACTTGCTTGCGATAGGATCTACCAGACACCACCGTCATCTGCCTGAGCCCCCATGCCCGCCATCGACCATCCTCTGATTGACCGCTTCCTCGACGCCCTTTGGCTGGAAAAAGGCCTGTCGGACAACACCCGCCAGGCCTACCGCAGCGACCTGGCGCTGTTCAACGGCTGGCTGCAGGAAAAAAACCTCGAGCTGATCAATGCTGGCCGTGAGTTGATCCTCGATCACCTGGCCTGGCGCCTGGAGCAGAACTACAAGCCGCGCTCCACGGCACGCTTCCTTTCCGGTGTGCGTGGCTTTTATCGCTACCTGCTGCGGGAAAAGCTCATTGCCCTCGACCCGACGTTACAGGTCGACATGCCGCAATTGGGTCGGCCATTGCCCAAGTCCTTGTCGGAAGCCGATGTTGACGCCTTGCTCGCCGCCCCGGACTTGAGCGAAGCCATCGGCCAGCGCGACCGTGCCATGCTCGAAGTGCTGTACGCCTGCGGCCTGCGGGTGACCGAGCTGATCAGCCTGACCCTCGAGCAAGTCAACCTGCGCCAGGGCGTGCTGCGGGTGATGGGCAAGGGCAGCAAGGAGCGGCTGGTGCCGATGGGCGAAGAAGCGATTGTGTGGGTCGAGCGCTACATGCGCGATGCGCGCGGCGAACTGCTCGGTGGGCGCCCCAGCGATGTGCTGTTCCCCAGCCAGCGCGGTGAGCAGATGACCCGCCAGACTTTCTGGCATCGCATCAAGCACCAGGCCAAGGTGGCGGGGATCGGTAAGAGCCTGTCGCCGCATACCCTGCGCCATGCATTTGCCACGCATTTGCTCAACCACGGCGCGGATTTGCGCGTGGTGCAAATGCTCCTTGGCCACAGCGACTTATCCACAACCCAGATCTACACCCATGTGGCACGGGCGCGCTTGCAGGATATGCACGCCAAGCACCATCCGCGAGGCTGAAAACCGCCAAATTATCCCGCCACGGGCTGCCCTGCGGCCCAACTGTGGTAGGCTTTGCCGGTTAGCAAAGGGGACGGCGTGACTTGTGATTACAGTGCCGTGTTTCCAGATCGGTGTTCGACACACCCGTCCCTGCATCTGCCTTCAGGAGTTCCCATGCGCTTGACCCAGATTATTGCCGCCGCAGCCATTGCGTTGGTTTCCACCTTTGCCGTCGCCGATGACGCTGCCGAGCAGACTATTCGCAAGAGCCTGGCCAACCTGCAACTCGACACACCGATCGAAAGCATCAGTGCCAGCCCGATGGCCGGCCTGTACGAAGTCAAGCTCAAGGGCAGCCGCGTGTTGTATGCCAGTGCCGACGGCCAGTACATTGTCCAGGGCTACCTGTTCCAGTTGAAGGACGGTAAGCCGGTCAATCTGACCGAGAAAGCCGAGCGCCTGGGCGTGTCCAAGCTGATCAACGGCATTCCGGTTGCAGAAACCGTGGTCTACCCGGCCATCGGCGAGACCAAGACGCACATCACCGTGTTCACCGACACCACCTGCCCGTACTGCCACAAGCTGCACGCCGAAGTGCCGGCGCTGAACAAGCTCGGTGTGGAAGTGCGCTATGTCGCGTTCCCGCGCCAGGGCCTCGGTTCGCCGGGCGACGAGCAGTTGCAGGCGGTCTGGTGCTCGGCCGACAAGAAAGCGGCGATGGACAAGATGGTCGACGGCAAGGAAATCAAAGCGGCCAAGTGCGCCAATCCGGTTTCCAAGCAGTTCGCCCTGGGCCAGTCCATTGGTGTGAACGGTACACCGGCCATCGTTTTGGCTGACGGCCAGGTGATTCCGGGCTATCAGCCGGCACCGCAAGTTGCCAAACTGGCGCTGAGTGCCAAATAAACCAGCATCGTCGAACCTTTGACGATCATGGCCCTTCGATAAGTCGATGGGCCATTAATTGAAAGCCGCGGTTGTGCGGCTGTTTTCCACGGCCGACCTTGCGTCGGCCGTTTCATGGGGAGTTCTTCAGTGAAACCGGTCAAAGTAGGCATCTGTGGGTTAGGGACCGTCGGTGGCGGCACCTTCAACGTACTTCAGCGTAATGCTGAAGAAATTTCCCGCCGTGCAGGGCGCGGGATTGAAGTGGCGCAAATTGCCACGCGTTCGCCAAAGCCTCAGTTCGAAACGACCGGTATTGCGATTACCAACGATGTCTTCGCCGTGGCGACCAACCCAGAAATCGATATCGTCATCGAGCTGGTGGGCGGCTATACCATTGCCCGCGAGCTGGTGCTCAAGGCGATCGAAAACGGCAAGCACGTGGTCACCGCCAACAAGGCGCTGATCGCCGTCCACGGCAACGAGATCTTCGCCAAGGCGCGTGAGAAGGGCGTGATCGTCGCGTTCGAAGCCGCGGTGGCCGGTGGTATCCCGGTGATCAAGGCGATCCGTGAAGGCCTGTCCGCCAACCGCATCAACTGGGTGGCCGGCATCATCAATGGCACCGGTAACTTCATCCTCACCGAAATGCGCGAGAAGGGCCGCACCTTCGAAGACGTGCTGGCCGAAGCCCAGGCCCTGGGTTACGCCGAAGCCGACCCGACCTTCGACGTTGAAGGCATCGACGCGGCGCACAAACTGACCATCCTTGCGTCCATTGCCTTTGGCATCCCGCTGCAGTTCGACAAGGCCTACACCGAAGGCATCACCCAGCTGACCACCGCCGACGTGAATTACGCCGAAGCCCTGGGCTATCGCATCAAGCACCTGGGCGTGGCGCGCTGCACCGCGGCCGGTATCGAGTTGCGCGTACACCCAACGCTGATCCCGGCCGACCGCCTGATCGCCAACGTCAATGGCGTGATGAACGCCGTGATGGTCAACGGTGACGCCGCCGGTTCGACCCTGTTCTACGGTGCCGGCGCCGGTATGGAGCCGACCGCTTCGTCGGTGATCGCCGACCTGGTGGACGTGGTTCGCGCCATGACCAGCGACCCGGAAAACCGCGTGCCGCACCTGGCCTTCCAGCCGGATTCGCTGTCGGCCCACCCGATCCTGCCGATCGAGGCGTGCGAAAGCGCCTACTACCTGCGCATCCAGGCCAAGGATCATCCGGGCGTACTGGCCCAGGTTGCCAGCATCCTGTCGGAACGTGGCATCAACATCGAGTCGATCATGCAGAAGGAAGTCGAGGAGCAGAACGGCCAGGTGCCGATGATCCTGCTGACTCACCGCGTGCTCGAGCAGCACATCAACGATGCCATCAAAGCCCTGGAAGCCTTGCAAGGCGTAGTGGGCCCGGTGGTACGGATTCGCGTCGAACACCTGAACTAACCGATTTGTTCCAGGGGCCCCGTGTGATCGGCGGCCCCTGTTCGAGAATGTTTTAGAGGAGCCAGTCATGCGTTACATCAGCACCCGCGGCCAGGCACCGGCCCTGAATTTCGAAGACGTCCTGTTGGCAGGCCTTGCCACCGACGGCGGCCTGTACGTGCCGGAAAACCTGCCACGCTTCACCCAGGAAGAAATCGCTTCCTGGGCCGGCCTGCCGTATCACGAACTGGCGTTCCGGGTGATGCGCCCGTTCGTCACCGGCAGCATTCCGGATGCGGATTTCAAAAAGATCCTGGAAGAGACCTACGGCGTGTTTTCCCACAACGCCATCGCGCCTCTGCGCCAGCTGAATGGCAATGAGTGGGTTTTGGAGCTGTTCCATGGCCCGACCCTGGCGTTCAAGGACTTCGCTCTGCAACTGCTGGGGCGCCTGCTCGATTACGTGCTGGAGAAGCGCGGCGAGCGCGTGGTGATCATCGGCGCCACTTCCGGTGATACCGGCTCGGCGGCCATCGAAGGCTGCAAGCACTGCGAAAACGTCGACATCTTCATCCTGCACCCGCACAAGCGCGTGTCGGAAGTACAGCGTCGGCAGATGACCACCATCTTCGGTGAGAACATCCACAACATCGCCATCGAAGGCAACTTCGACGACTGCCAGGAAATGGTCAAGAACAGCTTCGCTGACCAGAGCTTCCTCAAGGGCACGCGCCTGGTTGCGGTGAACTCGATCAACTGGGCGCGGATCATGGCCCAGATCGTCTACTACTTCCACGCCGCGCTGCAGCTGGGCGGGCCGGCGCGTTCGGTGTCGTTCTCGGTGCCGACCGGCAACTTCGGCGACATCTTCGCCGGCTACCTGGCGCGCAACATGGGCCTGCCGATCAACCAGTTGATCGTCGCCACCAACCGCAACGACATCCTGCACCGCTTCATGAGCGGCAACCAGTACGTCAAGGAAACCCTGCACGCCACCTTGTCGCCGTCGATGGACATCATGGTGTCGTCGAACTTCGAACGCCTGCTGTTCGACATGCACGGCCGCAACGGTGCGGCGATTGCCGGCTTGATGGACACCTTCAAAAGCGGTGGCGGTTTCAGTGTCGATGAAGAGCGCTGGACCGAAACCCGCAAGCTGTTCGACTCCCTGGCCGTGGACGATGCACAGACCTGCGAAACCATCGCAGAAGTCTATGCCCAGACCGGCGAACTGCTCGACCCGCACACCGCTATCGGCGTGAGGGCTGCGCGCGAATGCCGTCGCAGCCTGGATATCCCGATGGTGATCCTCGGCACCGCGCACCCGGTCAAATTCCCGGAAGCGGTGGAGAAGGCCGGCGTTGGCAAAGCGCTGGAGTTGCCGGAGCATCTGTCCGACCTGTTCGAGCGTGAAGAGCGTTGCACCGTGCTGCCGAATGACCTGAAGGCGATGCAGGCGTTTGTCAGCCAGCATGGCAATCGCGGTAAGCCGCTGTAAGGCAAACGGCCGGCGCCCTGGCGCAGACAAAAACGCCGCTTTCCCTTCCGTGGGTCAGCGGCGTTTTTCGTTTCAGGCAGGCCCGGGTTGCTGAGCGTTATGAGAGTAGTTTCTGCGCCACGACAATCACGGTGCCGACAGCGGCGTAGAAACCCGTGGCGATACCCACGGGGTACCAGAAAGTCTCACAGGTTATCTTCAAGGACTCCGCGTTGAGCTTGCCTCGCTCGGCATGCATGCGTGAAATCTCGGCATAGATGCGAGATACGTCAGCATGCATCTTCTCCATCGACGCTTGTTGTTCGTTGTGTTCCACCATCATGTTCATCCTTAGCAATAAGGGCCTTTGACATGCACTTCTAGCTGCGTGACAGCGTGATCAGCGCTTACCGAATATAGGGTTCACCCTCCGCCGCGCTGCAGGGCGAACCCTGAAACGGCCGCCCATTGCGTAAGCAGTTATGTGCGGCCGTTTTTTCGTTGTCATGTTGCAAGCGCATGCTGGATCAAGTCACTCCCTGACGGCTCCATAAACACGAAAAAGCGAACTTTCCTACGTTACAAACAGTCACTTAGGAGAGAGGCAACCCCCATTGAAACGATTGTTCCCGAACTATTGAGTGGTGATCGAAATGGAAAGTATCAGCCTATTGCTCGAAGAAGCGCTGAGCCCTTATCAGGTTACGCTGACCACCGCTGGTGTGCAGGGCGAGTGCCTGGTAACCGTAAAGAATCCTGCTGGTGCCATCGTGGTCGAGCGTGAAGTCGACCGAGCGCAACTGACCGACAAGCGCGTCCTGGTGGATGTCGTGGATTGCTTGCTGCGCGATCTGAAAATCGCCGAAGGGCGCCTGGAGCCCTCGGTCATCGCTGCCTTGCGCAATGCGGCCCAGACCCGCAGCAGCGCCCTCGCATGAAGAATTGTTTATCCGCGGAAACTTCCTACGGCGTGGCCGGTCAGATTTAGTAACAGCAAGAGCAGACATTGTGCTCCGGTGTTTGTGACTTGCTGTACTGGTCTTTGTAGGCCACGTTTAACCCCGAAGTGTCTCCCCACTCTTCGGGGTTTCTTTTTGCCCGCGATTTATCACGGGGTGGGCACTTCTTCATAGAATCGCGAATGGTCCAGCAGGTATTGCTCGCGCAGGGCCGGGTCGAGCCATGACGCGTAGGAACGCAGCAACTGCGCCTGCGGCAGGTCGCCCAGCAACTGGTTGATACGCGCCATGACCTCGCGCCCCTCGGGCGTATCCGAACAGCCGATATGGATGTGCTGATAGGGCGCGGTGCCGGCAATCGGATAGAACGCCAGCCCTTCGGGATCGATACCTTGCCGCAATGCGTGATAGCGAATTTCGGTCCAGTAACCCAGTACGCCTTCCAGGCGTCCCAGGCGCTGCATTTGCAGCAGGCTGCCCAAGGCGTCGGTGCCGTAGTGCATCACCCGATTGTGCGTGTCGCCTTGCTGCAACATACCGTCGATGAATGGCCCGTAGCTGCGCTCGGCGATGATGCCCAGGCGTGTGCTCTTGTCCCGTAGCATCGCGTCCAGGTCGACCTTGCCTTGCACGATAAAGGGCGCCAGGACTTCACGGTTTTGCTGGCGGACGACCACGCCATTGCTCACCACGGGAAACGCCTGGTCGGAATACACAATCCATTGGGTCCGCTCCGGCGTCCACAGCAGGGTAGGGTCGCAGGTGAGGGAGGGCGCCTGGAGCATCTGCATGCCCCGCGCACGGTTGACGTGCTGGATCTGGTGCTGATACTCCGGCAGGTGCTCCATCAGCATCGGCAACAATTCGTCGATGGCGCCCTGGCCTTTTTGCGGGCCTTCGAAGATCGTCAGCGGCGGCAGGTCGCGAACCAGCCAGATCAAGGTCTGCGCCGCCTGGGTCGGTAGCGGCAATAGCGCCAGCAAGGGCGCGCACAGGTGCAATAGCCAGCGGCGAGTCATTATCTTGAACGCGCCATCAGATCGCCCCTTGCTCACGTAAGCGGATGATGGCCGCCGCGTCATAGCCCAGCTCACCGAGTACCACGCTGTTGTGTTCGCCCAGTTGCGGCCCCACCCACTCGCAACTGCCAGGGGTGTCGGAGAGCTTGGGCACGATGCCTGGCATCTTGAAGTCCTTGCCGTCGGGCAGTTGCGCCTTGAGGAACATTTCCCGCGCCAGGAATTGCGGGTCCCCGAGCATGTCTTCGGCGCTATAGATGCGGCTGGCCGGCACCTCGGCCTTGTTGAGCTGCTCGACCACCTGTTCCAGCGGCAGCGAATTGACCCAGCGATCAATCACGCCATACAGCTCGTCGCGGCGCTCGTCACGCCCGTCATTGCTGGCCAATTGCGGGTCGTTGGCCAGATCCTCACGGCCGATGGCGGACATGAAGCGCTTGAAGATCGCATCGCCGTTGGCGCCGATCTGCACATGCTTGCCGTCCGCGCTGGTGTGGATCGAGGACGGTGTGATGCCGGGCATGATGTTGCCGGTGCGTTCGCGGATGAACCCGAACACATCGAACTCCGGGATCATGCTTTCCATCATGGCGAAGATGGCCTCATACAGTGCCACATCCACCACCTGACCTAGCCCACCGTTGACCTCGCGGTGACGCAACGCCATCAGCGCGCCGATCACCGCCCACAGGGCGGCAATGGAGTCGCCGATGGAAATCCCGGTGCGTACCGGCGGGCGGTCTTCAAAGCCGGTGATGTAACGCAGCCCGCCCATCGATTCGCCGACCGCGCCAAACCCCGGCTGGTCTTTCATCGGGCCGGTCTGGCCAAAGCCCGAGAGGCGCACCATCACCAGCTTGGGGTTCAGCGCGTGCAGGGTGTCCCAGCTCAGGCCGAGCTTTTCCAGGACGCCGGGGCGGAAGTTTTCGATCAGGATGTCGGCGTCCGTCAGCAACTGCTTGAGGATGGCCAGGCCGTCGGGGTGCTTGAGGTTCAGCGTCAGTGATTTTTTGTTGCGTGCCTGTACGAACCACCACAGCGAGGTGCCTTCGTACAGCTTGCGCCATTTGCGCAGCGGGTCGCCGCCGTCCGGGGATTCAACCTTGATCACTTCGGCGCCGAATTCGGCGCAGATGCGTGAAGCGAACGGGCCGGCGATCAGGGTGCCGAGTTCGATGACTTTCAGGCCGGCAAGCGGTTTGGCGTTAAACGACATGAGGAACCTTTCATACGCAGCACAGTGGTGTAATGCCTTTTAACATAGGCGAGTCGCGCAGGGATAAGGATGATGCAGCGCAGGATTCGTTGAATAGCCCTACCATCGGTTAGACTGCCCGCCTTTCCCTGTCTCTAGAAGCCCGTTCATGGCCCAGCCGTCCACGACCTACAAGTTCGAACTCAACCTCACCGACCTCGACCGCTCGGTGTACGAGAGCGTCAAACAGACCATTGCCCGCCACCCTTCGGAAACCGAAGAGCGCATGACCGTGCGTCTGCTGGCCTACGCCCTTTGGTACAGCGAGCAGCTGTCGTTTGGCCGTGGACTGTCAGATGTAGACGAGCCAGCCCTGTGGGAAAAAAGTCTGGATGATCGGGTTTTGCACTGGATCGAAGTCGGCCAGCCCGATGCCGACCGCCTGACCTGGTGCTCGCGTCGCGCCGAGCGTACCAGTCTGCTGGCTTACGGCAGCCTGCGCGTATGGGAAGGCAAGGTGATTCCGGTGGCGAAAACCCTGAAGAACGTCCACATCGCCGCCGTGCCGCAGGAAGTCCTCGAGACCCTGGCCAAGGACATGCCCCGCGTGATCAAGTGGGACGTGATGATCAGCGAAGGCACGATCTTCGTCACCGATGATCGTGGCCAGCATGAAGTGCAACTGCAATGGCTGATCGGCGAGCGCGGTTGAGCTAGCGCTTGTAGCTTGCCGCTAATATTTCCCCTACAGAGAATTCCCCAGCGTCCCATGCGTATCGATCCCCGCCCTTTGCCTGCTGTCCTGCCGTTTCTCGGTGACTTGCCACCGCTGTTGACCCGCCTCTACGCCGCGCGCGGGGTGCGCTCGGAGGCTGAGCTGGACAAGAGCCTGGCGCGGTTGATCCCTTATCAGCAGCTCAAGGGCATCGACGCCGCGGTAGACCTGCTGGTGACGGCCTTGGAGCAACGCCAGCGCATCCTGATCGTCGGCGACTTCGACGCCGATGGCGCCACTGCCAGTACGGTGGGCACCCTGGGCCTGCGCTTGCTCGGTGCGGCCCATGTTGATTACCTGGTGCCCAACCGTTTCGAATACGGCTACGGCCTGACGCCAGAAATCGTCGCCGTGGCCCTGCAGCGCGAGCCGCAGTTGCTGATCACCGTGGATAACGGCATCTCCAGCGTCGAAGGCGTGGCGGCAGCGAAAGCGGCGGGGCTCAAGGTGCTGGTCACCGACCACCACTTGCCGGGGGATGAGTTGCCGGCGGCGGATGCCATCGTCAACCCGAACCAGCCCGGCTGTGAGTTTCCCAGCAAGGCGTTGGCCGGGGTCGGGGTGATCTTTTATGTCTTGATGGCCCTGCGTGCCCGTTTGCGCAGCCTGGGCTGGTACGAGAACACGCAGCAGCCGAACATTGGCGAGTTGCTTGACCTGGTCGCCCTGGGCAGCGTTGCCGACGTGGTGCCGCTGGACGCCAATAACCGCATCCTGGTCCACCAGGGCCTGGAGCGTATCCGTGCTGGTCGCGCGCGGCCGGGGATCAAGGCGATCCTCGAAGTGGCCAAGCGTGACCACGCTCGCCTCACGTCCACCGACCTCGGGTTTATCCTCGGGCCACGGCTCAATGCCGCCGGGCGCCTGGACGATATGAGCCTGGGCATCGAATGCCTGCTCACCACGGATTTCGCCGCTGCACGGGAAATGGCCGCGCAACTGGACGGCATGAACCAGGACCGCAAATCCATCGAACAAGGCATGCAGCGCGAGGCCCTGGCCCAGCTCAAGGACTTGCCGCTGGAGTCGATGCCGTATGGCTTGTGCCTGTTCGACCCGGAGTGGCACCAAGGTGTGATCGGGATTCTGGCGTCGCGCATGAAAGAGCGCTATTTCCGCCCGACCATCGCCTTTGCCGACGCCGGTGATGGCCTGCTCAAGGGCTCAGGCCGCTCTGTGCAGGGCTTTCACATCCGCGATGCGCTGGCGGTGGTGGCGAGCCAGCATCCCAACCTGATCAGCAAATACGGCGGTCACGCCATGGCGGCCGGCCTGACGTTGCCCGAGGCGAATTTCCCGTTGTTTGCCCAGGCCTTCGATGCCGAAGTGCGTCGGCAACTGCGCGAAGAAGACTTGACCGGCCGGCTGTTGTCCGACGGCACCCTGGCGGTGGAAGAGTTTCACTTGGAGCTGGCGCGCGCGCTGCGGCATGCCGGCCCCTGGGGGCAGCACTTCCCCGAGCCGTTGTTTCACGGGGTGTTTCAGTTGGTCGAGCAGCGTGTGGTGGGGGAGCGGCACCTGAAAGTGGTGCTCAAGAGCGAATGCGGCTCTGTGAAGCTCGATGGCATTGCGTTTGGGGTTGACCGTGAAGTCTGGCCGAACCCGACCGTGCGTTGGGTGGAGTTGGCCTACAAGCTGGATGTGAACGAGTTCCGTGGGCAGGAAACCGTGCAGTTGATGATTGCGCATATCGAGCCGCGCTAGTTCCAACCCCAATGTGGGAGGGGGCTTGCCCCCGATAGCGGTATGACTGACCTATCGCTATCGGGGGCAAGCCCCCTCCCACATTAGGTTTTGCGTACAGCGCGGAATTACTCGGCCTTGGCCTGGTGCTTGACGATGATATCCACCAAACGCTTGGCCAGCGCCGGGTAGTTCTCATCGAAGTGGTGCCCGCCCGGCAGCTCGATCGCTTCGCCGACGGCGGTCTTGTCAGTGCAGCCGCTCTCGTCGACCTCTTCGGCACCGTAGATGCACACCACCTTGGCCGCTGGCAGCTTGGCCATTTCCGGGCCGGTCGCGGCTTCTTTGCCGGCGTTGCCCAGCCAACCTTCCACTTCGATTTCAAAGCTGCCGGTGCGTGCGAACGCCAGCAGGATGATTGCGTCGACGCGCTGCTGCTCGCTTTCCGGCATGCGGTTGTAGATGGCCGGCAACACGTCGGCGCCGAACGAATAGCCGGTCAGTACGAAGCGCTTGGTGCCCCATTTCTGCCGATAGTGCTGCATCAGCTCGCTGAGGTCCTTGGCGCTTTGTTCCGGGGTCTTGTGCTGCCAGTAGTAGCGCAGGGTGTCGATGCCCACGACCGGGTAGCCGATCTTGGCCATTTCACCGGCCACGTCGCGGTCGAGGTCACGCCAGCCGCCGTCACCGGAGAGGAACAAGGTCACGGTGTCCTTGGCCTGGCCTGCCGGGACTTCCACGACCGGAATCGCCAGGCCGCCGTTGTCCGAACCGACCAGTTGCTTGCGCAGTTCGTTATTCAGCACTTGAGGGTAGTGAATGTCGTAGTCGCTGATGCTGGTGGTGGCACGCGGGGTGTCGCGCACGAAACTGGCGCTTTCATCGTCAGGGTTGTCGTTCCACGCCACCAGCCAGTTGCCGTGGGCGGCGGTTTTCGGCAGCGGGTCTTTGCAGCCTTCCTGCACCAGGGCGAAGCCGACGGAGATGGCATTGGCCTTGTCGTCGTTCTGTGTGGCCAGCCAGCGCCAGGCGAGGGCGGCGCCAGGGCCGATGCCGCTGACCAGCGTCGCAGGGCCCTTGAGCTGGCTCAGGGCGCCTTGCAGTGCCTGTTGCTGCAGTGTGCAGTCATCCTTGGGCAGGATCACCTGCACGATCTGCGCCTTGCCGCCCTGGCTGAGGGCAATCAGTTGGCTGTCGGTCAGGGTCTCGTCGGCCATCACCGCCACGGCCACGCGGGCTTTGGGGGTGCCGGCCGGGGTGACGCGGGTCATCACCGAGCCATCGGCCTGGGGCAGTTGCTCCAGGGTCGGCTGTGGGGCAGGGCGGTTCCAGTACCAATAGCCGCCACCCAGGACCACGGCGAGCAGCACCACAAAGGCTAATACATACCGCCAGGAGCGTCGAATCATCAGCGTTTCACCAATCCAGTCAAGCCGCCTGCGATCAGGGCGGCGGTATCGGCCAGTGCCACCAGCGGATCAAGTCCTGCGGGCACGGCCATGTAACGGGGTTCCCAGTCAGGCTGGAACTTGTCTTTGAAGCGGCGCAAACCTTGGAAGTTATACAGTTGCTCGCCACGGCGGAACACCATCGAGCCCAGGCGTTGGGTCAGCGGCGCGCCACGACGCGGTTGCAGGCCAGACAATGGCACCATGCCGAGGCTGAAGCGAGCATAACCGTGGCTCTTATAGTGTTGAATCAGGCCGACCATCATGAATTCCATGGTCAGCTTGGGCGCATCGGGGTGGGCGCGCATCAGGTCGAGGCTGGCCAGGTCGTGGCTGTGGGTCTCGAGCAGGTTGGCGAAGGCCACCGGGTGCCCTTCGAAGCGAATGATCGCGATGCGAAAGTGCTTGAGGTAGTCGTCGCTGAAGCGTCCCAGGGAAAACCCCTTCTCCCGCACGTTCTTGCCGGTCAGCCAGGCGTCGGAAATAACCTTGAGTTCGTCCATCGGCGCCGTGCCCGGTTCGTGGATCTCCAGGGACAAGCCATCCCGGGTGCCACGGTTCCAGGTGTAGCGCAAATCCTTCATCTCTTTGCCCTTGGCTTCCAGGTCAAAGCGTTTCAGGTCGACGCGGGCTTCTTCGCCCAGCTTGATCGCGGTCAGGCCGATGTCCATGTAGTACGGCAGGTTTTCCGCGCGTACCTGGTAGAACACCGGGCGCGCATGGTGGATGTCGCACAGGTCGCGGAACTGCCAGATCATCTCGGCGCGGGGTTGGGTCGGGCCGATCGGGTCGTACAGGGCGACCAGGCTGCGCCCGCGACGGGCGTACATCAGGAAGGCTTCGTCGTTGGGGTGGAACAGCAGCGCCTTGTCGCCGGTCAGCGCCAGGCCGCCGTCGGGTTGCGATGAGGCCATCAGGATCTTGGTGGCGCGTTCGAGTTCTTCGGCTGTCGGCAGGTGGATCACCGGGCGCGCGGTACGCAGCAGCCAGGTCAGCGACACGATCACCAGCAGCACCGCGGCCCCCAACAGCGAGCGCAGGCCGCGCGGGGCGTTGGCGTCGAGGGTGAACTGCCACCACAGTTGGTGGCTATACGGGACGTCTTGATAGGCAAACAGCAGCAGCCAGATCGAAGCCCCCAGCACGCACACGCTGGCTACCAGATACAGCGGCGAGAACGGCAATTCGGTCAGTCGGCTGGCGCGGTAGAAGGAGCGGCGGAAGATCGCCAGCAGCACGGCGGTCATGGTCATCAGGCTGGCTTCTTCCCAGTCGAAGCCCTTGAGCAGTGAGAGCAGGGCGCCGGTCAGCAGCAGCACCATGGTCAACATCCAGGCCGCCGACAAGCGTCGACGCAGGCCTTGGGCCAGCAACAGACACAACACGCCGATCAGGCTCGCGCCAAAGTGCGAGGCGTCAATCAGGCGGTGGGGAATCAGGAAGCCGATGTTTTCCAGGCGTGAGTCGATCTCCGGCGTGGCGCCGGAAAACAGCAGGACCACGCCGGACAAAAAAACCAGTAAGGCCAGCACCGGCGCGGCGAAGCCCGACGCCACGCGCAGGCTCTGCTGGGTCTGGAACAGGCGCTGGGCCTCGTTGACCAGCAGGAACACACAGGCGATCAGCAGCGGCAGCACCACATAGATCATGCGGTACAGCAGCAGGGCGGCGGCCAATGGCGCGGCACCGAGCTTGTCGGCAAAGGCCGCGAGCAGGATCGCCTCGAACACCCCGACGCCACCCGGCACATGGCTGAGTACGCCAGCGGCCAGCGCCAGCAGGTACACCAGCAGGAACGGGCCGAACGGTGGCGCTTCCGGCAGCAGCATATAAAGGACGGTGGCGGCAGCGGCGACGTCCAGCGCGGTGATGATCAGTTGCAGGAACGTCAGGCGTCGACCGGGCAGGCGCAGGGTGCGGCGGCCGACCTTGACCAGCAGGTTGTCCGTGTAGGGCTGTTCCGGCAGGCGACGGCGATAAATCCCGATGCACAGCGCGGCCGACAACAGCAACACGACGCCGGCAATCGCCCCCAGCAAGCCTTGCGACACATGCAGGGCAATGGACGCGGCGGGCAAGTTGCTCAAGGTGGCCAAGGCCGCCAGCGGCGGCAGGGCGCAGCCCAGGGAGAGGCTGGCGAACACAGTCATGCGGGCGACTTCCGAAGCCCCGATGCCATGGCGCGCATATAAACGGTAACGCACCGAACCGCCCGAGAGCATCGACAGGCCAATGGCGTTGCCGATGGCAAAGGCGGTAAAGCCGCCGAGGGCGAGGGTCTTGCGGGGCAGTTTCACCCCGGCGTAGCGTGCGCCGGAGAACTCATAGCCCAATAGAATGACGAAGCCGGCGATGGCGGCGACGAACGCGCCCAGCAACGCCGGTTTGGGTACTTCCAGGATCGAGTCGTGGAGGGCGTAGAGATCCAGTTCCAGCAGCAGGTGTCGGCAGGCGATCAGGGCGATTGCGAACAGCAACAGCGTCACGGCCAACCCGATGGGTTGCCGATACTTGCTTAACAGATCCAGCCAGCGCAAACGGGTGGGAGTGATCGGTTGTGTCGCTGTGACAGGGTCTTGTGGTTCAGACGAGTTGGCGCGCATCAATCACCTCGTGGATTGTGCGCGACAGGATGGGGGTATCCAGCCAAGTTACCAATCCCTATGGACAAAATAATTACAAATATTAACGCGGATCACCGGGTGCGGCGACTGCGGCCATTGGTCGTAGAAGGATCAAGCATAGGGTGCGATGAAATGGACTCCACGAAACGTCTAGGGTTTCATGAAAGATGCCATGTCATTGTTTCAGAAGAACTTTTTTGTCAGATACAAAAAAGGCCACTCTTTCGAGTAGCCTTTTTTGATGTTTGGTTGCGGGAGCCGGATTTGAACCGACGACCTTCGGGTTATGAGCCCGACGAGCTACCAGACTGCTCCATCCCGCGTCTGTGGCCGGCATTCTACAGCCCAGCGGCGGAGTGTCAACCGTTAATGGGCCGTTGGGTCAAATAAGTGCGAATTGGCCGTTGAATCTCAACGAAATGCGCTAAGTGCGCGCTCGGGCAAGGTTTTTTGTCGGACAATCGTCCACGCCTGACGCGGGCAGGCGCAAAAAAGCCTTAACGCAAGGTCGCAACAGACTGACGGAACAGCAGCAAACTCATCGCGATAAATGTCACGCCCATCACCAGGACCGTCACGAACTCTTTCCACACGATGTCGAGGCCCGCGCCTCGATACACGATCGCCTGCATGAAGCTCACATAGTGCCGCGACGGGAAAAACCACGTCACGTACTGGACCCATTGCGGCTGGCTCTCGATGGGCGACATGCCGCCCGACAGCATCATCATCGGCATGACGGCCATCATCATCAGTAGGGCAAATTGCGCCATGGTGCGGGCGAGGGTGCCGAGGAAGATGCCGATCGCTGCCGTGGCGAAGATATAGATGAGGGTGCCGAGCAGCAGCACACCGCGCGAGCCGGCAATCGGGACGTCGAGAAGGCCCTCGACCACGAACAACAGGGAACAGATGAAGCCGATGAAGATCACCAGCCCGCTCGACCACACTTTGGCGAGCGCTATCTCGAAGGCCGTCAACGGCATCACCAGCAGGTGCTCGATCGTGCCGTGCTCCCGCTCGCGCAAGAGCGCCGCGCCGGTCAGGATAATGATCAGCATCGACAACTGATCGGCAAGGCCGACGATCGCGCGGAACCAGGATTGTGTGCCGTTGGCATTGAAGGCGCGGCGCACGACGAGATCGGAGGGCAGCCCGGTGGTTTGCTGCGCTTCCTGTCGGTAGCGCGTGACTTCGTCGGTCACCATGTTCTGGATATAGCCCGACCCCAGGGACGCCTGCTGGACCGCAGTGGCGTCTGCGTTGACCTGGACTTCGATATCGCGGCCCTTTCGCACATCCGCTTCAAAGTGCGGAGGAATCACGACGACGAGGGTGTAAAGGCCGTTGTCCATGCCGCGATCGATGTCGGCGGCGCTGATCATCTTGGCTGCCTGGAAGTACGGCGGATAGAACAGTCCGGCAATCGATCGCGACAGGCTGGAGTGGTCCTCGTCGACGATCGCCACGGAGGCATTGTTGACGGTCTCGCCGGCTCCGGTCGACTGCATGTAAATGCTGAGGCCGAAGGAATAGATGATGAAGAGGATCATCATCAGGTCCTTCGAGAGGGTGCGCAGATCTTTGACGCCGAGCCAGAAAATGTTGGAGAGACTCTGCATCTTATTTCTCCTGTTTGCGCAGGAGCAGCGCGGACAGCAATAAGAAGGCCGGGCAAAACAGGCTCAGCGCGAGCAGGTCGGTCACCATGTCGGTGAAGCCAAGCCCCTTGGTGAACGCACCGACACTCATGTGCATGTAATAGCTCGTCGGCCAGAGGTACCCCATGAGGCGCGCGCCGCCCTCCAGCGTCGAGACGGGCTGCAGCATGCCGGAGAACTGCATGGTCGGCAGCATCGACAGCACCGCTCCGGCGAACACCGCTGCGACCTGGCTTGAGGTGAACGTCGAGATGAACAGCCCGTAGCCGGTGGCCGCCGCCACATAGAACAGCGCGCCCAGGGTCAGCGTGAGGCCGTCGCCCTTGAGCGGAACATCGAAGAGGAACCGCACGGTCACGGTCATGATGAAGAAATTGATCATGCCGACGCCAATGTAGGGCAGTTGTTTGCCGATCAGGAACTCCAGGCGCGTCGTGGGCGTGGCGTAGAAGTTCGTGATCGTGCCGATCTCCTTTTCACGGGCAACGCTGACGGCTGTGAGAATGGCGAGAAACATCATGAGCAGCATCGCCGGCACGGCCGGCCCGATTGCATAAATGCTCTCGGCCGTCGGGTTGTAACGGTTGCGGATCACGATGCTGGTCGTCGGTTTCTTGCTCGCTACGTCGCTGGACTGGCGCTTTCTCTCTTCGGCGAAGAGGTTGTGCGCCGACTCGACGTAACCCTCGATGGTGGCGGCGCGCGAGGTGTTGGCGCCGTCGATCCAGGCCGATACCTGCCAATCCGAGTCGCGCTTTACCAGGCGCCCGAAGCCAGGTGGGATTTCGATGGCCAGCGTGATGTCGTTCGACTTCAGGCGCCTTTGCATTTCGTCGACACTGCGGATCGGCGTCTTTTCGGTGAAATATCGGGAGCTCGAGTAGTTGGCGAGATAGGCTCTGCTCTCCGGCGTGTCGTCGTGGTCGAACGCCGCATAGGTGAGGTTGGTCACATCGCTGGAGACGCCGAAGCCGAAGATCAACAGCATGATGAAGGAGCCGAGGAAGGCGAAGGCCAGCCGCACCGGATCGCGCATAAGCGACAACGTCTCGCACTTGGTAAAGGCCAGGAGGCGGCGCAGCGGCATGAAGGTCGAGCGGCTGGGCGACAACGCCGCTGCCTCGCGCTGGGTCTGCGCCTCGGCATCCGCCACGGAGGGCGCGGGCGCAGCGGGCTCGGCATCCTCGATATAGGCGATGAACGCCTCTTCGAGATTCGCGCTGCCCTTGGCGGTAATGACGTTTTGCGGTGTGTCGCAGACGAGGACGCGACCTGCGTGCATCAATGAGATGCGGTCGCAGCGCATGGCTTCGCTCATGAAATGCGTGGAGACGAAGATCGTGACATTGCGGGTTCGCGAGAGATCGCCGAGCAAGCGCCAGAATTCATCGCGTGCCAGCGGATCGACGCCCGAGGTCGGCTCGTCAAGGATCAGCAACTCGGGGTCGTGAACGATCCCCACGGCCAGCGAAAGGCGCTGTCGCACGCCGAGCGGCAGCGAGTTCGCTTCGGTGTCGGCATAGTCGACAAGGCCGACATCGACCATGAGCTGGGCGATACGCGCGTTAGCGTGGTCCGCGGCTAGATGAAAAAGGCGCGCATGAAGACGCAGGTTTTGCCGCACGGTGAGTTCGCCATAGAGCGAGAACGATTGCGACATGAAGCCGACGCGCTGGCGGACCGACAGGTCGTTGGCATCGACAGGTTTGCCGCAGACCTCGGCCTCTCCCTCGCTCGGCGCCAGGAGTCCGGTCAGCATCTTCATGGTGGTGGTCTTGCCGCTGCCGTTCGAACCGAGGAAGCCGAAGATTTCTCCGCGCTCGATGGCGAAGCTGACGTTATCGACCGCGGTGAAACTGCCGAAACGGCGTGTCAGATTCCTCGCGACAATGACCGGCGCCTCGCTGCCTGGTTGGCGCGGCGGAATGACGAAGCGCTGCGCCGTCGATTTTTGCCCCGGCTGCAGGGCGGCAAACACCGCTTCGATGTCTTGTTGGCCAGTCTTCTCGCGCAGTTCATCCGCAGTGCCGCAGGCAAGCACGCGGGCGTGATCCATCGCGATGAGCCAGTCGCATTGGCCGGCCTCGTCCATATAGGCGGTGGAGATGACGACACTCATCGTCGGCCGCTCGCGCCGCAGTTCGCTGATCAGGTCCCAGAACTGTCGACGCGACAACGGATCGACGCCGGTCGTCGGCTCATCGAGAATGAGTAGGTCGGGGTCGTGAATGAGCGCGCAGCACAGGCCGAGCTTTTGCTTCATGCCGCCCGACAGCTTTCCGGCCGGCCGCTCGAGAAACGCGAGTAAGCCAATCGCCGCCGCCAGGCGCCGGGTGCGTGCGTCACGTTCCGATGCGGACAGGCCGAAGAGGGTGGCGAAGAAGGCCAGGTTCTCGCGGACGCTGATCTCCTGATAGAGGTTTTTGCCGAGCCCTTGCGGCATATAGGCAATGCGTGTGCAGACAGAGCGGCGGTGCCGGGCATTGCTCATGCTGCCGCCGAGGACCTCGACCGATCCGGTCTGCATCTTCCGCGCACCGGCGATCAGGCCGAGCAGCGTGGACTTGCCAGCGGCGTCAGGGCCGATGATGCCCGTCATCTGGCCGCTCGGCAGTGCGAGCGAGACATTGTCGAGCGCTAGAACCTTGCCATAGACATGGCTCGCGTTGGAAACCTCGGCAATCAGCGCTGCGCGAGTCTCCATTATCAATCCTCAGTGTCGACAGGATCGGCCTGAATGCGCTTTTGCAGGGTGTCCGGCCAATTGGGCGGGTTCGGATCGAGGCGCACATAGCCGATGCCGCGGGTGCCCGTTTTCACTTGGTTGAGGTGGCGCGCGATGAGGCTCGGCGGGATGCGCAGCTTGACCCGGAACATAAGCTTGTCGCGTTCGCTGCGCGTCTCGACCTGCTTGGGGGTGAACTGCGCGTCCGGCGACACGAAACTCACTTTGGCCGGCACGGCGAAGTCGGCACCGTCGAACACAATTCGTGCGGCCGACCCGATCGTTACGCGCATGGCCTGTTCGGAGGGGAGATAAATCTCCATGTAGATTTCGGACAGGTCGATGATCGTCAGCACCTTTCCGCCCGCCGAAACGACTTCCCCGGGGTTGACGAGACGATACAGAACACGCCCTTGCACGGGCGCCACAAGAATGGTGTCGGCGATCTGGGCGTCGGTCTGATTAACCAGGGCTTGTGCGGCCACCACCGAACGCTCGCGCGCGGTCACAGTCCGCTGCGCGGCGTCGAGAACGGCGCGCGCAGAATCGCGTTCGCCCTGCGCCTCATCGCGGTTGTCCTCACTGATCGCCCCGGTGACGATCAGCTTGAGGGCGCGGCGCAGCTTTGCTTCCTTGAGGGTCAGTTCTGCCTGCCGTTGCACGACGGTCGCCTTTGCCTCGAGCATCGAGGCCTCCTCGGAAGCCACGTCGGCGGCATATTTGGCGCGTTGCGCTTGCAACTCCGTGGTATCGAGGCGGGCGAGCACCTGGCCTTCGGCGACGAGGTCGCCTTCCCGGGCCAGCACCTCGCGCACGCGTCCGGCCAACTTCGCGGCGATGTCGATTTGGTCGGATTCGATGCGGCCGTTCCCAGAGACAATGCCCTCGGGCAACTTGCCTTGCTGGCTTTGCCACCAGTACCAGGCGCCACCGGCACCGGCTGCCAAGACGATGACCAGGATCAGAACAATCCTTGTGACACGCCGCCAAGACCACTTCGCATCGTTACTCGGGATGGCCGTCATGATCCGATCCTTGAGTGGGGAGGCGTGAAGATCGATTGAGGCGTACACCAGCACCTGTCAGGCCGCGAGACGCACACACGGGCGCGTTATTTCATCCGTTGCGGCAGGTGAATTCCGATGCTTGCCCATCCGGGTAAACGTTACCAACCAAAGGCTGCACACAACGTTGATTTTTATCAAGCAATCGAGCTGAAACCGGGCGCGGCCAGCGCCCTCAGTCGCAGTCATTAAAATCAGCACAAACGAAAACACCGCCGCGACGGTGAGGTCGTGGCGGTGTTTGACGTGTACTTAAAACTGGTTGCGGGAGCCGGATTTGAACCGACGACCTTCGGGTTATGAGCCCGACGAGCTACCAGACTGCTCCATCCCGCGTCTGTGTGTCGGCATTCTACAGCGCAGCGCAGGGGTGTCAACCTATGAATCGAAGAAAAGCGCTTGTGCTTCAATCGGTTAGCTCTCCATCAGAGCCAGGTTTAGCCTTCGGGGCCAGTCTGGCCGAGGGTTTCAGCTCTATTGGCAGCTTAAATTCGATTGAGAAAATAAATTCATCTGAGAATTTTCCTACCGCTCAAGCGGAAGAATCAAACTACTGGTGCTATATACAGGGGTGAGTGCGATACTGCCCATCCGTTGGATTGCTCCCCTTCTTATATATGACGCAGCGCAAAATCATCCACGTCGACTGTGATTGCTTCTACGCCGCCATCGAGATGCGCGATGACCCGAGCCTGGCGCAAAAACCGCTGGCCGTCGGCGGCTCGGCGGATCGGCGCGGGGTGATCGCAACCTGCAACTACGAAGCGCGGGCCTATGGGGTGCGTTCGGCGATGTCATCACGCCATGCCTTGAAGCTCTGCCCCGACCTGACCATCGTCAAGCCGCGCATGGATGCCTATAAGGAAGCGTCGAAGGAGATCCACGGCATCTTTCGCGACTATACCGACCTGATCGAGCCGCTTTCCCTGGATGAGGCTTACCTGGATGTCTCCGACAGCCCGCATTTTGGCGGCAGCGCCACGCGTATTGCCCAGGACATCCGCCGCCGGGTCTCCAATCAGTTGCATATCACCGTGTCCGCCGGTGTGGCGCCCAACAAGTTTCTGGCCAAGATCGCCAGTGATTGGAAGAAACCCAATGGCCTGTTTGTGATCACCCCGGACCAGGTCGAAGACTTTGTGTCGATATTGCCAGTGAAAAAGCTGCACGGCGTGGGCAAGGTGACCGCCGACAAGCTGGCGCGCCTGGGGATCGAAGACTGCCTGCAGTTGCGCGAATGGAACAAGCTGGCGCTGGTGCGCGAATTTGGCAGTTTTGGCGAGCGACTGTGGAGCCTGGCGCGTGGGATAGATGAGCGCGTGGTGCAGAACGACAGTCGTCGGCAATCGATCAGTGTGGAAAATACCTACGATGTGGACCTGCCAGATCTTTCAAGTTGCCTGGCGAAACTGCCTGAACTGATGGAAACCCTGGCTGGACGCATCGCGCGCATCGACAGCAGTTACCGCGCGGGGAAGCCGTTCGTGAAGGTGAAGTTTCATGACTTTACCCAGACGACCCTGGAGCAGGCGGGGGCAGGGCGGGACCTGGAGAGTTATCAACAGCTGATGACCCAGGCGTTCAATCGCGGTGGCAAGCCGGTGCGGTTGCTAGGGATTGGGGTGCGGTTGCTCGACCTGAGCCGCGGCAACGAACAACTCGAACTCTCCTGGTAGAACCCGGAAACCAAATGTGTGAGGGCGGTGCGACGATTCGACTTGCTCCCGATAGCGGTGTGTCAGTCAACTAAGATGTTGAATGTGTCACCGCTATCGGGGGCAAGTCGAATCGTCGCACCGCCCCTCCCACATTTAGATCTACAGCGTTTTCGAGGGCTTAGCGTGCGCCAGGATCTGCGACGAGTCGCCCCGCGTCCTTGGTCAGCGCTTGCAGGAATTCCTGCTGCAACTCCGGATCATTGTGGGTCAGTTCGATCAGGCTCTGTTCCAGTTCGCTGGCTTCTTCCTCCAGGCCCAACTCCGACAGGCGCTTGACCCGGTGGACCCACTGGCTGACTTCGTCGTCTTCCAGGTCGTCGTAGATCAGGCCGTGGGCTTCGAGCAACTTGCCGCGCAGTGTGTGGCTCACCGCCAGGGTCGAGTCCGAATGTACGTCGTCCTGGCCATCTTCCACGCTGATCTTCAAGGTGCTGATGCGGTTCAGATCCTGCTCGGCAAACGGGCTGTCCAACAGGTTCAGGCGCAGTACGCCGTTGCGGTCGGTGGTCATTTCATACACTTGCCTGCCGGCGGTGACCTGCACCGGGCGTTCGCTCCAGGGCAGGCTCGAATACTCCACGCGCTTGTCGCGCTGGACTTCATCGATACCCGCCAGGTTCTGTTGCGCACGCCCGTGGGATTGCACGTTCATGAACGGGTTGATGCCGTCGATGCCGTAGCTCAGCCAGTCGTGGGTCATGCTGGTCGGCAGGTTGCCGAGGGCGAAGATATTCGCCACGTTGGCGCCCGCGCCGGCCACCAAAGCGACCGCGCCCAGCGGCATCTCATAGAGTTTGCGCCAGGGTTGGTAGGGGGTGTAGCGGTCGTAACGACGGGTGACTTCGAATTCGGTGACCTCGAAGGTCTTCTGCTCGTGAATGCGAACCAGGCGTTGCGGCAGCTCCAGCACTTTGGGTTCGCCTACATCGATCTGCAGGCTGTGGTCGAGCAACTTACGCTCGACCCGCTCCTCGTGCTCACTGCGTTGCGACATCTGGTTGGCGCAGCCGCTGACCAGCAGGGCGCCGCACAAGGCGGCGCCCCCCAGGGCTCTGGTGTTTCGCTTGAACATGACTTCTCTTGATCTGGTTTTCAGCGACGAATACGCGCCTGAAGGAAAGACAGCACGTCAGCCACCGGCAACGGTTGGGCTTCGGCTTCGGTCCGGCTCTTGTATTCCAGATTGCCATCGGCCAGGCCACGGTCACTGACCACGATCCGGTGCGGGATGCCAATCAGCTCCATGTCGGCGAACTTGATGCCCGGGCTGGTTTTCTTGTCGCGGTCGTCCAGCAACACTTCGAAACCGGCGGCCGTCAGTTCGGCATACAGTTTGTCGGTGGCTTCACGGACTTGCTCGGTTTCATAGCGCAGCGGCACCAGGGCCACCTGGAACGGCGCCAGGGCGTCACTCCAGATAATGCCTTTCTCGTCGTTGTTCTGCTCGATGGCAGCGGCAACCACGCGCGATACGCCAATGCCGTAGCAACCCATTTCGAGGGTGATCGGCTTGCCGTTTTCGCCCAGCACTTCGCACTTCATCGCCTTGCTGTACTTGTTGCCCAGCTGGAAGATGTGCCCGACTTCAATACCGCGCTTGATTTCCAGGGTGCCCTTGCCATCCGGGCTCGGGTCGCCGGCGACCACGTTACGCAGGTCGGCCACGGTCGGCACCGGCAAGTCGCGTTCCCAGTTCACGCCGAAGTAGTGCTTGTCGTCGATGTTCGCGCCGATACCGAAGTCGCTCATCAGCTCGACCGAGCGGTCGATGATGATCGGCAGCGGCAGGTTCAGCGGGCCCAGGGAGCCGGCACCGGCGCCAATGGCGTCGCGCAGTTCGGCATCGGAGGCCATGACCAGCGGGCTGGCCACGCCCGGTTGCTGGGCGGCCTTGATTTCGTTGAGCTCGTGGTCGCCACGGATCACCAGGGCGATCAGCTTGCCGGCTTCCTCGGCGTGAACGATCAGGGTCTTGATGGTCTTTTCAATCGGCAGATTGAATTTTTCCACCAGGGCCGCGATGGTCTTGGTGTCCGGGGTGTCCACCAGGCGCAGTTCTTCAGCCGGGGCTGGACGGGCGGTTTCCCGTGGCACGGCTTCGGCTTTCTCGATGTTCGCCGCGTAGTCGGAACCGTTGCTGAACACGATATCGTCTTCGCCGGACTCGGCCAGTACGTGGAACTCGTGGGAGCCGGCGCCGCCGATGGAGCCGTTGTCCGCTTCAACCGGGCGGAATTTCAGGCCCAGGCGCGTGAACACGTTGCAGTAGGCGGTGTGCATGCGGTCATAGGTGACCTGCAAGGACGCCTGGTCGGCGTGGAACGAATACGCGTCCTTCATGATGAACTCGCGGCCGCGCATCAAGCCGAAGCGTGGGCGGATCTCATCACGGAACTTGGTCTGGATCTGATACAGGTTGAGGGGCAGCTGTTTATAGCTGCTCAACTCGTTGCGCATCAGGTCGGTGATCACTTCTTCATGGGTCGGGCCAGCGCAGAAGTCGCGGCCATGACGGTCCTTGAAGCGCAGCAATTCAGGGCCATACTCTTCCCAGCGCCCGGATTCCTGCCACAGCTCGGCCGGTTGGGTGCTCGGCATCAACACTTCCAGAGAACCGGCAGCGTTCATTTCTTCGCGAACGATGGCTTCGACCTTGCGCATCACCTTCAGGCCCATGGGCAGCCAGGTGTACAGGCCAGAAGCCAGCTTGCGGATCATACCGGCGCGCAGCATCAGCTGATGGCTGATCACAACCGCGTCGGAAGGCGTTTCTTTCAGTGTGGCGAGCAAATATTGACTGGTACGCATGGTAGGCCGTTGTCGGTTGCTTGGACTTGAAGTGACTTGGGATTGTACGGGCGCAAACTGCCGCCGTACAGGTATCAGGACGCAGAGCTGTTTGTAGGAGCGAGCTTGCTCGCGAAGATCGTCAACGATGACGCGGGAAACCGGGGTAAACGCGGTGTCTGTGACTTCTTCGCGAGGAAGCTCGCTACAGCTACAAGGGGAGGCTCTGTCAGTCTTCTGCCGGCGGATTCAAGCGAATCCGCCGATTCTCTTGATACCAGTGCAGCGCAATCAGCAGCAACGTCGGCACACCCAGCATGCAGGTGATCAGGAAGAAGTTGTGATAACCGAACTTCTCCACCATCACCCCCGAATACCCGCCGATCAGGCGCGGCAGCAACAGCATGATCGAACTCAGCAGCGCGTATTGGGTGGCGGAGAACTTGAGGTTGGTCAGGCTTGACAGGTAGGCGACAAACGCCGAGGTGGCAAGGCCTGAGCTGAAGTTGTCCAGGGAGATGGTGAAGATCAGCATCTGCAGGTCCGGGCCAATGTCGGCGAGCATCACGAACAGCAGGTTGGTGCCGGCCGAGGCGATGCCGCCGATGAACAGGATCGGGAGGATGCCGAAGCGCACAATCAACAGGCCACCCATGCCGGCGCCGACCAGGGTCATGATCAGGCCGAAGATCTTGCTGACCCCGGCAATCTGGTCCTTGGTGAAGCCCTGGTCGATATAGAACACGTTGGCCATCACGCCCATCACCGTATCGGACATGCGATAGGTGGCGATCAGCCCGAGCAGCAGCAGTGCCTGCCAGCGGTAGCGCAGGATGAAGTCGTTGACCGGCGTCAGCACCGGCGCCAGGCCTCGGCGGCCCATGGCCGACAGACACAATGTTGTCAGGGTGATATAGAGGATGGCGCGCAGGAAGGCGCGGTCTTCCATTAACAGTTCCCACAGGCTGACACCGTGGAACAGCACGCTGGCGAAATCGGTGTTGTACAACTGGGTGAACGTCGCCGGCACCGACACCAACAGCACGATCAGCACAAACACCGACACCAACTGATGCACGAAACTGTAGCGTCCGGCCTGCAACTGGGTGCGCAGTGGCACATTGGGCTCGCGCATGAACAGGGTGGTCAGCAGCGCCGGAATCATCAGCACGCCGAACAGCACATAGGTGCCGGTCCACGCCGAGTGTTTATAGTTGAAACCGGTAGAGCCGAAACCTTCGGCAAAAAACAGCGCGCCGGCCGTGGCGAGCAGGGCGGCGATGCGGTAACCGGACATATAGCTGGCGGCCAGGGCAGCCTGGCGGCTGTCATCGGCGATTTCCAGGCGATAGGCATCGACTGCAATATCCTGGGTAGCCGAAGCGAAGGCGACGATCACCGCAATAGCGATCAGCCAGGACAAGTGTTTTTGCGGGTCGCAGAAGCCCATGCCGATCAATCCGAGGATCACCAACGATTGGGCCAGTACCAGCCAGGAGCGACGACGTCCGAGTTTGCCCAGCAGCGGCAGGCGCCATTGGTCGAGCAATGGCGACCACACCCATTTGAAGGCATACGCCAAACCGATCAGGCTCGCATAGCCGATGGTCTCGCGGGCCACACCGGCCTCACGCAACCATACCGAAAGCGTCGAGAACACCAACATGTAAGGCAAGCCGGCGGCAAAGCCGAGCAACAACAGCACTAACGTCGAGGGGCTGGCATAGGCGGCGAGCGCGGCGCGCCAGGTTTTACGGGGCATGGGCTGGAGTCTGCCTCAGATTCACGGAAACAAAGCGCGCACTCTAACCGCTGTGCTCTACCGGGCGCCAGCCATGACGCTGAATATCCACGCGATTGTTCAGGATAGCGACACCTTCGTTGCGTAAACGCGCACGTTGTTCGTCGCCCGAGGCGCTGCCCGCCGGCAGGCTTATCCGACCGCCGGCACCCAGCACGCGGTGCCAGGGCAAGCGGGTATCGTCGGGCAGTTGGCTCAGGGTGCGCCCGACCCAACGCGCCGCGCGCCCCAGCCCGGCGAGGTGGGCCAGTTCGCCGTAACTCACCACGCAACCTTCGGGGATTTGCGCCAGCGTCAGGTACAGCGCGGTGCGGCGCATCTCGGCAGGGCTTTGCGGGGCTTCGGCGGGTTGCTTCACGGTGGATATATCCGTTCAGATCGTCGGTTTCTTGTAAGAAACGTCTGTAAATATGCAGATGAGAACTGAACTCAACACAATTCATTGAGTCAGTCCTAGCTATCTAACACGATAACGCCCCTATTTCGCCAATCCTGAGCCCCTTATCTGCTTATGTTGTCCAGAACCTTGCTGTGCCTTGCTGTTTTCAGCGCTTCCACCCCCTTGCTCGCCGACGCCGTCTGGTTAAAGAACGGTGACCGCCTGTCCGGCAAGATCAAGCTCTTCGACGGTGGCAAGCTGCTGATCCAGACCGACTATGCGGGGGCTATCCCGGTGGATTGGAAGCAGGTGAAAACCCTGGAGAGCGATCAGGAATTGCTGGTCAAGCAGGATGCCTACACCGGTGAGAAAGCCAAATCCTTGCAGGCTGCGGCGGATGGCAAAGTGGTGCTGGCCAATGGCGAAGCGCCCAAGACCGTGGAACTGGCCAGCATCCAGCAGATCATCAAGCCCACGCCGGTGATCGAAGACCTGGTGTGGAAAGGCAATGTCGACATGGCGCTGGACTACAAGCGCGCCGAGAAAGACACCAACGACTACGACATCGACTTCAAGACCTCCGCCCGCCACGGCCAATGGCGCCACACCGGGCAGGGCGAGTACAACCGCGAGTTCCAGGACGACGTCACCACCACCGACAACTGGTCCCTGGAATACGACCTCGACCGCTTCATCACCGAGCACTGGTTCTGGCAGGGCCGCTTGACCTACAAGCGCGACAGGGTCGAAGACCTGTCCCGCCAACGCACTGTCGGCACCGGCCCGGGCTACCAATTCTGGGACGATGAGCTCGGCGCGTTCTCCCTGGGTTCGTTGGTCAACCGCACCGATTACGAATATTTCGATGGCGGCAAGGACAACTTCTATTCCCTGGCCATGAAGTGGGACTACAACCGCTACCTGATCGGCAAGACAGTTGAATTCTTCACCTCCGGCGAGTTGGGCAAGCCTATCGGCGGGCCGGCCGAGTATGCCCTCGATGCGGAAATGGGCCTGCGCTACAAGGTCACCGAGTGGGCGTCGCTCAATCTCAAGGCCGAGCGTGACGTGATCAGCGGCGACTCGGAAAGCAGCTTGAGCAAGACCCGCTACACCGCAGGGTTTGGCGTGGCCTGGTAATCCGCTTCGTGCCCGCTGGCAACCTGCGCGGATATTGATTACCTTGGCTTGAGATCCATTCCCATACGCTATGGGCGACTGAATTCCCGAGGAGTCATACGTTGAGCGCGCACGTTGCCAAGAACGCCCGAGAGCTGTTGCTCAAGGAATACCGTGGAGCCCTCTCCACATTGTCCAAAGCCATGCCCGGTTTTCCCTTCGGTTCGGTCGTGCCGTATTGCCTGGACGAGCAAGGCCGGCCGCTGATCCTGATCAGCCGGATTGCCCAACACACCCATAACCTGCAGAAAGACCCCAAGTGCTCGCTGCTGGTCGGCGAGCGTGAAGCGGATGACGTGCAGGCAGTGGGGCGCCTGACCTACCTGGCCGAAGCCGAGCAATTGCACGACGCCGCCGCGATTGAAGCGGCCGCCGAACGCTATTACCGCTACTTCCCCGAATCGGCCAACTATCACCAGGCCCACGACTTCGACTTCTGGGTACTCAAGCCGGTACGTCACCGCTATATCGGCGGCTTTGGCGCGATTCACTGGCTTGACCGGTTGACCCTGGCCAACCCGTTCGCCGGCCCGGCCGAGCGCAGCATGGTCGAGCACATGAACGCCGACCACTCCAAGGCCATCGCCCATTACGTCGAGTTGGCCGGTTTGCCCACCCACGAGCCGGCGCAACTGGCCGGGATCGACAGCGAAGGCATGCACCTGCGCATAGGGCATGCGCTGCACTGGTTGCCGTTCGCCGAGTCTTGCAACACACCGACACAAGTGCGCGAGGCCCTGGTTTCCTTGGCTCATGCTGAGGTCTGGCCGAAAAAAAGCGTCGCTGAAGCTTGAATTCACGAAATGGCGACGTCATCTAAGGTGGACTGGCAAGGCAATCTTGCGTTGAGGAAACCATTTGATGCGCCCTTTTTTATTGCTCTTTCTGCTGTTCCCGGTGTTGGAGCTGTTCGTATTCGTAAAAGTCAGTGGTGCGATCGGGTTTTTCCCGGCACTGCTGCTGATCATTCTCGGCTCGATGCTCGGCGTTCTGGTGCTGCGCGTCGCCGGTCTGGCCACGGCGCTGCGTGCCCGTGAAAGCCTGAATCGCGGCGAATTGCCGGCACAAACCATGCTCGAAGGGCTGATGATGGCCCTGGCCGGTGGCCTGTTGATCCTGCCAGGCTTCATCAGCGATGTGCTCGGCCTGGTCATGTTGCTGCCGTTCACGCGCAAACTGCTGGCGGGCAAGATGCGCCAGCGCGCCGAAGAGGCTGCGATTCGCCAACGCGCATTCGCCGATGACCTGCAACCCCGTGGCGGCCCGGCTCCGCGCCAGCCGTTGGGGCGAGAAGGTGATGTGATCGAAGGTGAGTTCGAGCATCGCGACAGCAAATAACCGCTTCACTGGCGCGGCCCCTTCGGGGGCTGTGTTGTTTTTAAGGGCCGGCAGACGCAAAAAAATTCATCGCCGGCCCCTTGTAATAAGCTGATGCGCCCTTATGTAACGGTCACCGCAAGGTTTCTGGTGGCGACACCAGACAGACTTCCGCGTTTCGCCCAGCGAACCGCGACCGGCCCCGCCGGATTTAACCTGCCGGTACTGACACCGGCCGATGAAAAACACAATTAGGAGAGATCGACAATGAGCAAGCTTCGTCCTCTGCACGACCGCGTCGTTATCCGTCGCAGCGAAGAAGAAAAGAAAACCGCTGGCGGTATCGTTCTGCCAGGTTCGGCTGCTGAAAAAGCCAACCACGGTGTGATCGTCGCTGCAGGCCCAGGCAAGACTCTGGAAAACGGTGAAGTACGTGCGCTGGCCGTTAAAGTCGGTGACAAGGTTGTATTCGGTCCTTACTCCGGCAGCAACACTGTGAAAGTCGACGGCGAAGACCTGCTGGTCATGGCTGAGAACGAGATTCTCGCCGTTCTGGAAGGCTGATTTCCCCGCTCATTTTCCCGTTACTACAAAGTATTTAAGGAATATCGATAATGGCTGCTAAAGAAGTTAAATTCGGCGATTCCGCCCGCAAGAAAATGCTCACCGGTGTCAACGTCCTGGCTGACGCAGTAAAAGCGACCCTGGGCCCTAAAGGCCGTAACGTGATCATCGAGAAGAGCTTCGGCGCTCCGACCATCACCAAGGACGGCGTTTCCGTCGCCAAAGAAATCGAACTGGAAGACCGTTTCGAGAACATGGGCGCGCAGCTGGTCAAAGACGTTGCCTCCCGTGCCAACGATGACGCAGGCGACGGCACCACCACCGCTACCGTTCTGGCTCAGTCGATCGTCAACGAAGGCCTGAAAGCCGTCGCTGCCGGCATGAACCCGATGGACCTGAAACGCGGCATCGACAAGGCGACCATCGCCATCGTCAAAGAGCTGAAAAACCTGTCCAAGCCATGCGCTGACACCAAGGCTATCGCTCAGGTGGGTACCATCTCCGCCAACTCCGACAACTCCATCGGCGACATCATTGCCGAAGCCATGGAAAAAGTCGGTAAAGAAGGCGTGATCACCGTTGAAGAAGGCACTGGCCTGGAAAACGAACTGTCGGTTGTAGAAGGCATGCAGTTCGACCGTGGCTACCTGTCCCCGTACTTCGTCAACAAGCCAGAAACCATGGTTGCCGAGCTGGAAAGCCCGCTGATCCTGCTGGTCGACAAAAAGATCTCCAACATCCGCGAAATGCTGCCGGTGCTGGAAGCCGTTGCCAAGGCCGGCCGCCCACTGCTGATCGTTTCCGAAGACGTTGAAGGCGAAGCCCTGGCGACTCTGGTTGTGAACAACATGCGTGGCATCGTCAAGGTTGCAGCCGTCAAGGCTCCAGGCTTCGGCGACCGTCGCAAGGCCATGCTGCAGGACATCGCCGTTCTGACCGGCGGTACCGTTATCTCCGAAGAGATCGGCCTGAGCCTGGAAAGCGCCACCCTGGAAAACCTGGGCAGCGCCAAGCGCGTGACCATCTCCAAGGAAAACACCATCATCGTCGACGGTGCTGGCGTAGATCAGGACATCCAGTCGCGCATCACTCAGATCCGTGCCCAGGTTGCCGAAACTTCCTCGGACTACGACCGTGAAAAACTGCAAGAGCGTCTGGCCAAGCTGTCCGGCGGCGTTGCAGTGATCAAGGTTGGCGCTGGCTCCGAAGTTGAAATGAAAGAGAAGAAAGCCCGCGTTGAAGACGCCCTGCACGCAACCCGCGCAGCCGTTGAAGAAGGCGTGGTACCTGGCGGTGGTGTTGCACTGATCCGCGCCCTGGAAGCCATCCTGGACCTGAAAGGCGACAACGCCGATCAGGACGTGGGTATCGCTGTACTGCGTCGCGCCGTTGAAGCACCGCTGCGTCAGATCGCTGCCAACAGCGGCGACGAGCCAAGCGTTGTGGTTAACGCTGTGAAGAACGGTAAAGGTAACTTCGGTTACAACGCGGCAACCAGCGAATACGGCGACATGATCGAAATGGGCATCCTGGACCCTACCAAGGTGACTCGTTCGGCGCTGCAAGCAGCTTCCTCCATCGGCGGTCTGATCCTGACCACCGAAGCAGCTGTTGCTGAAGCACCGAAGAAAGAAGGCTCGGCTGGCGGCGGTATGCCAGACATGGGCGGCATGGGTGGCATGGGCGGCATGATGTAAGCCAGCCTTACCCGGCGACTGAAAAACCCCGCCTGCAGCGATGCAGGCGGGGTTTTTTTATGCGGGTGCGTAATAAGGGAGGGAGGTAACTGAAGTGGTTGGCCGGTCTACGTATTCAATGCACGCACTTCTGACACCCTGACCTTCGATGGCCGATAGAGTATCAGGCAGTACAGCCCCAGGCAGATCAGCCAACAGAAAATCGCCGTCCACACATTGTGGGAAAAGAAGTGCGCGCCCTGTGCCATGCGGCTCACGGAAAACACGCTGCCCAGCGCCACGGCAAAGATGAACGCCTTGCGCGCCATCCGCGGCCGACGATCCCGTAGCGCAAAGAACCAGGCGAACAGGGCGAACCCGGTTGCCGCATGCCCGCCGGGCCAGCAGCGCCCAGGTTTATCGGTGGGCGGGCGAGGGCTCAGCAGTTCGCTGTAGGTTTCCTGGCCACCGAACTCCTTGAGGCTCCACGGGCATTGCACGGCGGTGACGGTTTTCAACGGCGAGACGAACGCCGTGGCCAGCCCCAGGGACAACACCAGGCAGCCCAGTTCGCGGCGGTACGGCTTGAGGCGCTGGAGGATAAAGGTACCGGCAAACCCCAGAATGGCCAGCACCGAGAACAGGATGACCATCTGTTTGGCGCGGTCATGCAGGATGTCTTCGAGGAAGAAGCTGTAACGCCCGATGAAGCCGCCACCCGCAGCGCTGTAGAACTGCTTGGTGAGGTCCATGTCCAGCGATGTCAGCTGCAGCAATAGCATCAGCAGCACAGCACCGGCGGGGATGCCCAGGCACAGCCAGAAATTGAGAGGTTTGGAAACCGGAACAACAGGTGGGGATTGCATGGTAAACCCTGATAAAAAAGTCCCGTACTCGGCTGTACGGGACGTTTTGGTTAGCGCGTGCTTAATGCCGGGGCCTCTTCCTTGGGCGCTTTCCAGCTCAGCAGTTGTTGTTTGAAATCATAACTGGCGGCCTGGTAGTAGGTAATTGCCCGCTGGATCAGCGGGTCATCGCTGCCGACCCGCAACTCCTGGCTTTTACCCAGCGCTTCGTCGTGGCGACGCAGGCCCTGGCGTGGGCTGAGAATCGCCAGGTTTTTGCCGTCGAACAGCCCCAGGTGCTGGTAGTTGCCGACCACGACCCGAGGGGGCAATGGGTTGTCCTGCAACAGGTCACGGCCAAAGAAGGTCGATTCATAGCTCAGGTTGATCAGGCCCAGCAGGGTCGGCGCCAGGTCGATCTGGCTGGCCAGTTGCGCCGATTCCCGTGCGTCGATCAGCTTCGGCGCATAGATGAACAGTGGAATTTGATAGTTGGTGATGGGCAGGTCTTCCTTGCCTGCACTGCCGGCGGTGTGGTCGGCGACGAAGACGAAGATCGTGTTATCGAACCATGGCTTCTGACGCGCCGCTTCCAGGAATTGGCCGATGGCATGGTCGGTATACTTCACCGCGCCGTCGCGGCCATTGCCAGATTTGATATCGATGCGCCCGTCCGGGTAGGTGTAGGGGCGATGGTTGGAGGTGGTCATCAGTTGCAGCAAGAACGGCTGCTGCTTGGCGTAGTCGGCATCGGCCAGCTTCAGGGTCTGTTTGTACAGATCCTCGTCCGCCATGCCCCAGGCATTCTTGAACGAGATTTCCGACTCGGGCACGCTGCTCTGGTCTACGACGCGATAACCGTTGCCGCTGAAAAACGCGTTCATGTTGTCGAAATAACCGCGCCCGCCATACACAAACACGCTGTCGTAACCGATGGCCGTGAGTTGTTGCCCCAGGCTGGCAAAGCCGCTCTCCCGACCAATGCGCTTGACGATGGAGCGTCCCGGCGTCGGTGGGATGGCCAGGGTGATCGCCTCCAGGCCACGGTCGGTGCGGGTGCCGGTGGCGTAGAAGTTGTTGAAGTACAGGCTTTGTTGACGCAAGGCGTCGAGATTCGGCGTGAGGTTGCGCCCGTCGCCATTGCTGCCCATGTATTTGGCGCTGAAACTTTCTATGGTCACCAGCACGATGTTGGGTTTGCGCAGCGTGCCCGGGTGGGTGATGGCACGGCGGATATCCAGTGGGTCCTGGCCGATGAAGCGCGCATTGGGCTCGCTGAGTTCGGCGCGCAACTGCTTGGCCACGATCTCGGTTGGCAGGCTCTTGTAGAACTGTGAGTAATCCAGCTCGTTGTTACGGAACGCGGCGAAAAACTGATACGGGCCATTGCTCGCCAGTTCGTTCTTGTAGGCATTGCCGCCTTGGGCGCGTGGGCTGTCCTGGCTGATCAGTTGCAGGCTCAGGCCCGCGACGACCAACAGCGCCAAGGCATTCAACAGACGGCCGCGCATGGGCGGCCGCGGGGCGTTCATTGCCGCATTGAATGGCTTGCGCAGGGCCAGGCTCAACACGATGGCCAGCATCGCCAGCAAACTGAGCAATTTGCCGATGGGGTAGGATTCCAGCAGGTTGTTCAGTACCTCGTCGGAGTACACCAGGTAGTCGACGGCGATAAAGTTGAAGCGCACGCCGAATTCATCCCAGAACAGCCATTCGGCCACCGAGGTGAACAGCATTGCAAACAGGCTGACGGTGAGCACTGCCTGCAGGAACCAGCGATGGCCACGGCGACGCCACAGCGCGGGCGGACACAGCAACAGGTACAGCCCCAGAGGGAGGGCGGCATAGGCTAGAAAAGCCAGGTCATAGAGCAGGCCCACGCCAAACACCGGCAGCAGATTGCCGCCGACTTCATCCAGATGCGTAATGAGCAGTACGCTGCGGGTGAGCAGGAAAACAACCAGCCAGGCACCGGTTACCAACAGCAAATAGCGCATAGGCGCTGTTTTGAGAAACCCCATGTCCAACTTCCTTAGATCGATGGGGGCGATCTTCGGCCTGGCACTGTAGTCAGTTTGTGAAGCTATAGTGAAAAACTCGTTCAACTCTTTAATCGGTTGAAATCGTTTATCTGCGCAGCGCTCAGCTCTATCCCTGAGCCCCACTAGGCCTTAAGCTGCGCGAGCCTGCACACGGCTGGCACGAAAGTACGGAGACACTGCCCATGCGAATTTTATTGGTTGAAGACAACCGCGATATTTTGGCCAATCTGGCCGATTATCTGGGGCTCAAAGGTTACACCGTGGACTGCGCGCAGGACGGTTTGTCGGGCCTGCACCTGGCTGCCACCGAGCACTATGACCTGATCGTACTCGACATCATGCTGCCCGGCATCGATGGCTACACCCTGTGCAAACGCCTGCGCGAAGATGCGCGCCGCGATACGCCGGTGATCATGCTCACCGCCCGCGACCAGTTGGATGACCGCCTGCAGGGCTTCAAGTCCGGCGCTGATGACTACTTGCTCAAGCCGTTTGCCCTGTCGGAACTGGCCGCGCGCATCGAAGCCGTGCTGCGCCGCGCCCAGGGGGGCGGACGCCGTGCCCTGCAGGTGGCAGACCTGCATTACGACCTCGATACCCTGGAAGTCACCCGCGAAGGGCGCCTGCTCAAGCTCAACCCGGTGGGCCTGAAGCTGCTGGCGGTGTTGATGCAGAAAAGTCCCCATGTGCTGCGTCGGGAAATTCTCGAAGAAGCCCTATGGGGGATGATTGCCCCGACAGTGACAGCCTGCGCAGTCACGTCCACCAGTTGCGCCAAGTGATCGATAAACCTTTCGCCAAACCATTGCTGCAAACGGTACACGGTGTGGGTTACCGCCTGGCCGAGGGTCGTGATGGAGTTTAAGCAAAGCCTTGCCCAGCGGATCATCATCGCCTTTGCCTTGATGAGCGCATTGGTGGCGGGCGCCTTCGCGATGGGGATCATCGCGACGGTGCATCTGGTGGAAGAGAAGCTGATTTCGGCAGGTTTGGGCGGCGACTTGCAGCGCCTGCTGCTGATGGACAGCGTCGAGGACTGGAGCCACCGACCCGAGCCGGACCAACTGTTCTATTTCAGCGGCGGGCGCGGGGATTTCGAGCTGCCCAAGGACCTGCGGCACCTGGATCCGGGTTTTCATGAAGTGTTCCGCGAGGCGTTGTCGTACCACGCCATGGTCGAAGTGGTCGATGGTCGGCGTTACGTGCTGCTGCAAGACCAGAGCGATTTCGAAGAGCGTGAGCGCGTGCTGTTCGCGGTGGTGCTGGTGGGCTTCGTGCTCAGCCTGGCGCTGGCGGTCTTCCTCGGCTGGGTGCTGGCCCGCAAGGTGATGGCACCGGTGGTGCGCCTGGCGCGCCAGGTCCGTCATCGTGACCAGTTGCTCGGCCTGGCGCCGCCCCTGGCACCGGATTACGCCGCCGATGAAGTGGGCGAGCTGGCCGTGGCCTTCGACGCCACATTGGGCCGTCTGCGCCAGGCGCTGTCCCGCGAGCAGTTGTTTACCAGTGATGTGAGCCACGAATTGCGCACGCCGTTGATGGTATTGGCCAGTTCCTGCGAGCTGCTGCTGGAAAACCCGGCCATCGACGAGCGTGGGCGCAACCAGGTGCTGCGTATCGCCAGGGCCTGTGAAGAAATGCGCGAACTGGTGCAGACCTTCCTGATGCTGGCACGCGCCCAACACAACGACGCCACCATGTCCCCCGGGTAACCCTCACCCAGGTGGCGGATGATTTGCTCGGCATCTGGCGTGAGCCGATCGAGCAAAAAGGCCTGCAACTGATCTACCAGCCGGGCAACCCCCTGGATACCCGCTATAACACCACCTTCCTGCATGCGGTGATGGGCAATCTGCTGCGTAATGCACTGCATTACACCGAGCAGGGCTTTATCCGGCTCACCCTGGAACCGAGTGGTTTTGTGGTGGAAGACTCCGGCGTCGGCATTCCTGAAGACAAGCGCGAAGCCATGTTCGAGCCCTTCGTGCGCGGTAGCGAAAAACGCGGTGAGGGCCTTGGCCTGGGGCTGTCGCTGGTGCAGCGGATCTGCGAAAACCAAGGCTGGAGCGTCAGCCTGAGCACCATGGAACCCAATGGTTGCCGCTTTCATGTCCAACTGAGCCAGGTCAAATCCTGACCGTGTGTGCTACCGCTATGCTGGCAACGATCAGTGTAATTCGTCATAGATAGCCCGTTGCTATCATTTGTGTCGGTAAAGTCTTGACATGTATGAATCTGGACAGGACAAGTTTTTCACAACGAGTTGACCTATTGATCACAGTCTGCAACTTAAGGTCGTAGGCATCAGTAAACGGAGACGTAAGATGCCTACCCCGATCAAGCTCGAATTTTCCGATAAGTACGACGAAGAGCATGCGCAGAGTTATTTGCTCAAACATCAGGACAATTTAGCTCGCCGGCTGTCCCACAAACGTGACGAGCAGTTGGCGCGCGGTGCGTTGGCCATGGCCGGTGAACCTGGCCTGGTCTTGGACTTGCCTTGCGGGGCCGGGCGTTTCTGGCCGTTGCTGGCGGAAAAACCCAACCGGGTGATCATCGGCGCCGATAATTCGGAGTCGATGTTGAAGGTCGCGATGGTCGCCCAGCCGGCGGATGTGGTCAAACGGGTACGCCCTTTGCAGACATCCGCCTTTGATATCGATTTGCCTGATAACGCGGTCGACAGCATCTTCTGCATGCGCCTGATGCACCACATTGGTGAGCCTAAGCACCGCTTGGCGATATTGCAGGAGTTTCATCGTGTTACCCGCGACAGCGTGATCATCTCGCTGTGGGTGGATGGCAACTTCAAGGCCTGGAAACGCAAGCGTGCTGAAGTAAAACGTCGTAGGAAAGGTGAGCAGGAAGGTTACCAAAACCGGTTCGTGTTACCGGCTGCTACTGTCGAGGCAGAGTTTGAGCAGGCCGGTTTCCGTGTTCAGGAGTCCCTGGACTTCATTCCGCTCTACGCCATGTGGCGAGTATATGTATTGCGCAAGAGGTAACAGGATGGCAGTTGAGTGCGTAGCAGGCAGTCATGTAGCTCCCGAAGAGCGATTTGAGTATTTCTGGCGCCAGCAGGGCGAGTGGGTCGAAGAGCCTAATCGTCGGCGTGGCGGTGAAAGTGGCGTGCAGCGTGTGATGGGGCCCACCGGGCGTTTGCTCTACAGCAAACGTCAGACCGGGCATATCTACCGCAGTTGGCTGCATCCGTTTGGGCGCCCGACCGTGTTGCGCGAACGGGATGCTCTCAAAGGCCTGCGCGCGCTGAATGTGCGGGTGCCGGAGATGGTGTTCTGCGAGGCGCGTCGTGATCCGCAACACCAATGGAAAGCATTGTTGGTGACGGCTTCGCTGGACGGTTTCGACGAAATCGAAAAATGGTACGCCGCCGGTGGCCGTGAACAGTACGGCGAAGCGGTACACGAGCGTGTACTCAAAGAGGTGGCGGCGACATTGGCGCGCATGCACAAAGGTCGCTGGCAACACGGTTGCTTGTACATCAAGCATATCTTTGTGCGCGTTACGGGTGAGCCCGACTCGGCCAACGTGGAAGTCGCGCTGCTGGACTTCGAGAAATGCCGCCAGCGCCTGACCGCTTATCGAGCCGCCTCCCATGACATGCTGCAACTGCGCCGCCATTCGTCGTGGAGCGATGGCGACTGGGCAAAACTCAGCTACTTTTACGAGACGGCGTTTGGCAGCGCTATCAAGGGTTTAACCAAATGAAGCTAGAAATAGCTCGAGGTCTGTTTCTGGTCGGGGCGTTGGGCGTTGCTGCCCTGGCCCTGGCTGCATGGGAACAGCCTCGGACACAGGTCCTCAGTGCGGTGCAAGGCAGCGGGCAATGCCTGCTGCCGCGCATCGCCAAGGCGAATGCGACGGTCAAGCCCGATCATGACCTGCTGCTGTTCATGTTCGGGATGTCTCGAGGGGTGGGGCCACAAAGTTGAAACGATCGAAACCACCCAAAAAGGGCCTTGTGAGACGAGGCCCTTTTTTTTCGCCAGCGATTTGCCCGTCGGGCGCAGCGCGGGCCGAGCCTGACCGTCAGACCAGATGCAGATGGTTATCCCAAAGCCCGGCTGGCAATTCCAACGGTGTTGCGCTCAGCTGTGCCTGGCGGCAGTCATAGAACCGGCAGCGCCCCTGGCCGGAGGTCACGACAAACCCGTCCGCCACTGCACCCACGCCCGCACAGTCCGGCAACGGCCCATCCAGGCGCAGCTCGCCACTGTCCATGTGCCAGATAAACAAGCGGTTGCCGCGCGGTGCGGTCAACGCGACCAGGCGCAATTCGCTGTGTACCGCGACGCTGGCGGTGTAGTGCGCCATCGCTTGTAACTGCTCGTCGGCCACCGCAAACGCCATGAATGGCTGCCCCGGCCGCTTGATCGCAAGCAACTCGGAGCGCTCCTGGGACGCCCCCATGAACTGCTGCCCGGTGAGGATGGTGCCATCGCTGGCGATGCCCATATGGCGCACGCTGTTCATCTGCTGGCCGAGGGTTTCCTTGCTGATCAGGCTGCCATCGCGTTGCATCAGCACCAGGCTCGGTTCCATGGCGTTGAGGTTCATTTCCACGCGGCTTTCGGCTTCGGTGCGGATGCCGCCGTTGGCCACCACCAGGGTTTCGCCGTCGGGCATCCACGCCACCTGGTGCGGGCCGATGCCATGGGTGGAAATCTCGCCGCTGTGCACCAGCCGTTCGCCTTCGAACCGGTACACCCCGAGCAGGCCACGGCCCGGATCGGAGGTGTCGTTTTCGGTGGCGTACAGCCAGTCGCCACTTTTATGGATTACCGCGTGGCCATAGAAGTGGCGGTTTGCATTCGCGGTGATGGTTTGCAGCAGCGCGCCATCACGCAGGTCGATCAGGTAACTCTCGGTGCCCGGGCGACGGGCGACAAACAGCGCGATCGGCAGCGTCGGGTGGTTGATGATGTCGTGGCAGCGCTGGCCGACCTGGGTGGCGAACACCCGCTGGCCGTCCAGGCGATAACCGACAGCATAGTGTTTGCCGTCTGCATCATCCCGCGCCGACAGCAGCAGCGGGCCCTTGTCTTTCTGCTTGAACAACGTCCAGCCGCCCAGCGTGAGTGCGCCGAGCAACGCGCTGCCAATGGCCAAAGCCTGTCGCCTGAGCATCATCAGTCACCGTCGTTGGCGTTGAAGCCCAGTTGGATGCCCAGCGCCTTGGCCAGCTCGCCTTCGTGCAGGCGGTGGACGACGTTGAGGCTGTCGTAGAGATCGTTGAGCTGCTGGCGTCCGGCGTCATCGCCGAGCAATTCGTTGAGGGTGCGCTGGTTGCTGGCGAACAGTTTCAGGGACGCGGCATAGGCGGCGTCGATCTTCTCGGCCAGGGCCTTTTGATCGGCCGGCAACAAGCCACGCAGGCCTTTGTTGTCGACGCCGACCCACACGGTCTGGGCCGCGGCAAGGCTGGCTTCCAGGCTTCGCAGCGACGACTGGCTGCGCCACGCGTCGGCCTGGAACGGCTGCGGGATGCCCTTGGTCTGGCGACCCATCGGCGTGCCGAGTTTTTTCTTCAGGGTGTCCAGTGCGGTCACTTGTACGCGCAGCAGGTCGGCAATGGCCTCGTGGGAATCAGCGTAGCGCTGGTTGGGAAACTTGCTCATCTGCGCGAGCATGCCGTCGGTGCTGTTCCAACTGGCCAGGATCTCTTCGGCCAGGGCTTTCTGGCGCTCGCCGATGGCCGTCAGCAGCGGGCAGTAGCGGGCTTTCTGCGCGGCGTCGGCGATATCGGTCTTGGCGTCGTAGAGGATGTATTCATAGGCCGACAGGCCCTGCACCACCACGCTGGATTTGGCCAGGGCGGCCGCATCGATCTGCGGCTGGGCGGCGACCAGTTGCTCGACCTGGCGACCCACCAGGTTTTTCTTGTCCGGCCAGAACTGCACCTGCCACGAACGGTTACCCTCGGCCAGCGGGCCGATCAGCAGCGGTTGCAGTTCGGCCCAGGCTTTTTGGGCGTGAAGGAAGTCGGCGCGAGCGGTGTCCAGGCTTTCCTTGCCCTGGCAGTACGCCAGGGCGCTGACGGCCAGTTGACGGTCGGCTTCCACCCAGCGGCTGTAGGTCGGCAAGATCACTTGCTTGGCGATAGCGGCCGAGGTCACCGCTTGTGGGTCTTGCGGCGAGCAGGCACCGAGCGCGAGGGCGGCCAGGCTGGTGAACAACAACTTGGGACGGAACATGTCGAGCTCCCTTCTGTAAGTGGGGCGAAGCTTATAAAGAGTTCAGGAACGCCAGCAGTGCAGCGCGCTGCTCGGCATTGAAGGACAACACATGCTGCTGCGCCGCTTGTGCTTCACCGCCGTGCCAGAGCACGGCTTCCAGCAGGTTGCGGGCGCGGCCGTCATGCAAGAACTGGGTGTGGCCACTGACGGTTTGCGTCAGGCCGATGCCCCACAACGGTGGCGTGCGCCAGTCGCGGCCACTGGCCTTGAATTCGGTGCGGTGGTCGGCCAGGCCGTCGCCCATGTCATGCAACAGCAGGTCGCTGAAGGGGCGAATCACCTGGTTGGCCAGTTCAGGTTCGGCAGCATTGGCCGCCGTGGTGAACGACGGCGTATGACACCCCTGGCAACCGGCCTGGTAGAACAGGTTCTTCCCGGCCAGCACCTGTGGTGCGTCGACGTTGCGGCGCACGGGCACCGCCAGGTTGCGGGTATAGAACAGCACCAGGCGCAGGATGTTATCGCTGACTTCCGGCTCGCCATCGGGGCCATTGCCGTTGGGCGCCTGTTTGCAGGCGACCTGGGCGTCGGTGCAGTCATCGACGGGTCTCAGCGACGTGGTGAGGCCCATATCCCCCGAAAACGCGTGAACGTTCTGTTGATTGAGGTTGGGTTGCCCGGCTTTCCAGCCGAAGCGTCCGAGCACGGTTTTTTGCCGGGCGTCATCCCAGACCCAGTTCGCGCGGCCGACGATGGCGTCTTTGTCGGCGGTCTTCGGGTCGGTGTTGCGCAGGATATCTGCGTCGGCAATCGCTTCGAGCAGGCCCAGGCCGATCATCGGCGGGGCGATGCGTGCGGAGAAGCGCGTGTCCGGGTGCATCGGGCCGTAACCGAGTTGGGTGATCTGCAGGTTGGGCTTGCGCAGTTCGACGACGCTGCCGTCCGTGAACGTGACGTTGACCGGCGTGTAGTCGACGCGCACCTTGCCCTCCGGCGCCACGCCGGGTACGGCCATGTCCTGCAACTGCCCACCGTAGACCGGCTCGGGCACTACGCCGAGTTGCTCGATGAGCTTGGCATACGGCGGCGCATCCGGGATCGACAGGCGCACCAGCATCGACACGGCGTTCTGCGCGTCGGCCAGTGGCGGGTGGCCACGGCCGTCCTTGATATGGCAGTTCTGGCAGGCATTGGTGTTGAACAGCGGCCCCAGGCCGTCGCGCGCGGTGGTGGTGGAAGGCGCGATCACCCAGGGGCTGCGAAAGAAACTGTTGCCGACGCTGAAATCCAGGCGGCGGGTTGGCGACAGGTTGGCCGAGGGCAGGGAAAAGGCGTTCTGGCCGTGTTTGTTCACCGTCGTTGCCCCGCCGGCCCGCGCTTCCCCCGGCTCAGCCTGGGTAAACCGGGGGGCGTCATCGCAGGCAACCAGGCTCATGGCCATCAGTCCTGCAGACAGGCGAAGAAGCGAACGGAGCATCGAGTTTCCTGAGCAAAGGCGGAAAATAAGGTCGCAAAGTCTAACAGGGCGGGGCGGTTTGAATAAGAGCAATTATCGTTTGATGGCATCCCGGTCCATTCCCGCTAGAATGACCGCACATTTTTTTCTGGAGGTGGCCAATGCAGGCTCTCGACGCTTTGCTCAACCGTGTTTCCGTGCCGCGCCTGCTGGAACCGGCACCGACCCAGGAGCAGCGTGATGTGCTGTTCGCCGCGGCCATGCGTGCGCCCGACCACGGCCAGTTGCGTCCTTGGCGGTTCCTCACCGTGGAAGGCGCGGCCCGTGAGCAGATGGGCACGTTGCTGGTCGAAGCCGCCCGCCTGCAAGACCCCGACGCGCCGCAGGCCGTCCTCGACAAGGCCCAGAACGGCCCGTTGCGCGCGCCGCTGGTCGTAGTGGTGATTGCCCGCCTGCAGGAACACTTCAAGGTGCCGAAATCCGAGCAACTGCTGGCGGCGGCTTGTGCCGCCCATGGCATCCTGCTGGCGGCCTATGCCCAGGGGATTGGCGCGGTGTGGCGCACCGGGGACTTGTCCTACTCGGCCCATGTGGCCAAGGGGCTGGGACTGAAAGAGGGCGAGGAAGTCATTGGCTTCCTCTACCTGGGCACCCCGCAGAACCCGCCGCGTACTGCGCCGAAAGAGGATGTGGCGGCGTTTGTCACGGCCTGGACCGGCCTGTAGGAGCGAGCTTGCTCGCGAAAAACTCAAGGACACCGCGTTCATTCAGGATGCACGCGTGATCGTTGACGTTCTTCGCGAGCAAGCTCGCTCCTACAGTGTTGTTTACACCCTGAACTGATCCATCAGTTTCATCTGCTGGCTGGCCAGTGCATTGAGTTGGCTGCTAATTGCCGCCGACTCGGTGGCCTGGCCGGTGAGGGTTTCGGTCACGGTGCGGATCGCCGACACATTGCGGTTGACCTCTTCGGCCACTGCGCTCTGTTGTTCGGCGGCGCTGGCGATCTGCAGGTTCATGTCGCTGATCACCGTCACTGCGTCGCTGATCTTGCCCAACGCCTGCACGGCCTGATGGATCTGCCCGGCATTGCTCTGGGCCTGCTGTTGGCTCGAATGCATGGTCGCCACCACGCCACGGGTACCGCTCTGGATGCGTTCGATCACCTGGCGGATTTCCTCCACCGAATCCTGGGTGCGCTTGGCCAGGTTGCGTACTTCGTCGGCCACTACCGCAAACCCGCGCCCGCTTTCCCCGGCGCGTGCCGCTTCGATGGCGGCGTTGAGCGCCAGCAGGTTGGTCTGCTCGGCAATGCTGCGGATCACTTCCAGCACTGAACCGATCTGCTCGCTGTTGACGGCCAGTGCTTCGACTTCGCTCACGGCCTTGCTGACTTCGTCGGCGAGGGTGGTGATATCGCGGGTGCTCTGCTCGATGATCGACATGCCTTCGCGTGCCGACTGATCGGCCCCGCGCGCCGCGCTGGCGGCGTTGGAGGCGCTGTTGGCGACGTCATGGGCGGTGGCGCTCATTTCATTGGACGCCGTGGCCACCTGGTCGATCTCGCGGAACTGCACCTGCATGCCTTCGCTGGTCTGGCGTGCAATGGCCGAAGACTGGTCCGCCGTGCCACGGGCTTCGCTGATGCTTTGCTTGATCTGCGCGATGGTCGGTTGCAGCTTGTCGAGGAAACGGTTGAACCAGGTCACCAGTTCGCCCAGCTCGTCTTTCTTGGAGTAGGCCAGGCGCTGGGTGAGGTCGCCGTCGCCGCTGGCGATGTCCTTGAGCATGGCGGCCACGCTGTTGATCGGCCGGGTCACGCCGGTGGCGGTCAGCCAGACCAGCAGCAGGCCGAGCAATGCGGCGACGGCCGCGACCAGCAAGGCCTTGAGCGTGCCGCTGGCCTGGGCCTTGTCGAGTACGGCTTGCAGCTTGACGTTGTCGGCCAGCAGTACGGCCTTGGGCAGCTTGATCACTATGCCCCAGGACTTGGCGTCGGCAAGCGGTTTGAGCGGGTACACCGCGCGAATGGTGTTTTCCTGTTCGAGAATCGTGCGGTTGTCGCTGCCCAGCAGTTGCACGATCTCTTTGCCTTCGGCGCCCAGGGTGTCGATCAGGTTCTTGCCGACCTTGGCCGGTTCGCCACTGTAGGCGGCGATCAAACCGGTGCTGGAGATAATCTCCAACTGCGCCATACCGTTGAACAGGTCTTTCTGTGCAACATCGGTGCTGGCTTGCAAGGCATTGAGGGCAATGTCGACGCCCAGGACGCCGATGAGTTTGCCGTCTACCAGCAACGGCAGGGCGATGGTGGTCATCAATACAGTCTTGCCGCCCACCGTGTCTTCATACGGGTCCAGCAGGCAAGCGCGACGGGTGTCCCGTGGGCAGGTGTACCAGATGTTGTAGGGGGTGCCGTTGAGGTTGAGGGTGGTTTTGTTCAGGTCCTCTTCGACCATGATGGTGTTCAAGTCTTCGCCGCCGGCGCGGCTCCAGTAGCTGGAGAAACGGCCTTTATCGTTGGAGACACGCGCCTTGTCGTCGATAAACTCACTGTCCTTGCCATCCAGCGCATTGGGCTCGAACGACATCCAGATCCCCAGCACCTTGCTGTTGCGTTCAAACGCGGTTTTCAGGCTCTGGTTGAGTTCTTCACGCAGCGCGCCGGGTTCGAGGGAGCGCTTGGCGGCCAGGGTGCGCAGGTCTTTGACCTGGTCGGCGAGGGCGGTCAGCGCCACCAGGCTGTCGCCGAAGGTTCGCTGCAGTTGCACCGCCTGTTCGGCAGCCTTGGCTTGCAGCAGTTGTTGCACACTGGCGGTGAGCATCCGTGAGCTTGAGTCGCTGACCAGCGCATTGTTCTGCGCGGTATTGTAAATATTCATGCCGACCACCAGCGCAATCACTCCCAGCAGGCAGAGGCCGGACAGCAGCAAGATTTTCAAGCGGATGGAGAGGGTATCGAACATAGGTTCACTCACGGATGGGCTTGTTGGTATGCGAGCTGGGCCAAGTCCATTCGGCGCCTTATCCGGAGCATCGGCGTAGCCAGGGGTTTCATGAGAGGGAGGCGATGAACGGTAGGAAAACGCCTACATCCCGCGTTATACGGGGCGTGCAAGCCGTTCCGGGCGGGACCATATCCACAGGTTGCCCAGGCTCATTCCGGCGATGGTCAGGTAGATCGGCCAGCCGTGATCGAGCGTCAGCAGCATCAGTAGGGCACAGAGCAGCATGCTGACGGTGGCGCTGATTTTGGCGCGGCGCGCAATGATCTTGCCGTTGCGCCAGTTGAACAGGATCGGCCCGAACAGGCGGTGGTTTTCCAGCCAGGCGCTGAGGCGCGGCGAGCTTTTGGTGGCGGCCCAGGCAGCCAGCAGGATGAATTCGGTGGTGGGCAAACCCGGCACGACAATCGCCACCAACCCGATACCCAGGCTGACGTAGGCCAGCAGGCCGAAGAGGAGCCGGGCGATTCTCGAGGTGGATGGGGATTTGCCGGTCATGGGTGTGTGCAAGTCGGGGAAAACAATTATTCAGCTTGGCATGAGATCCAAGTGTGGGGGGGCGTGTCAGCCACCACTTTCATGGCTGACCCATCCCTATCGGGAGCAAGTCGAATCGTCGCACCGCCCCTCCCACCGAATACGCATTTCAATCGAATATCAGGCCAGTTCAGGGGCGGTAGCGTATGCCTGTTCGAGCAACACCGTGAAGCGCATAAACGCATTGAGCGCACCTTTTTCCACATCGGCTTCTTCTTCGGCGCTGAATTCCAGGCCGTCGAGGGTGCGGGTGAAGCGCTTCCAGCCGTCGGCGCGGCCGCCGGCCGGCTCGCCGAGGTGGCGGGCGCCGAAGGTTTCGCTCAGGCCCAGGGCCACGGCGCGCTTGATCAGGAACGCCGCGCCCAGCTTGGAGCCTTCGGAGACGAACAACCAGCCCAGGGCTTCGGCTTGGCTCGGGTTCTGCACGGCGCCGGGGACGGCGGCCGGCACGTCAGTGTCCAGGTCGGCCAGGTCCAGCCTGGCGGCGTCGGCGCGGCAGCGCTCGGCCAGGTCGGGGACGATCTTGATCAGCGCGGCATCGTTGTACAGCGCCACCAGTTCCGATTGGAACAGGTACTGCGCCACCACGAAGCGCGCGAAGTTGGGCTGGGTTTCAAACGGCGCGTGCGCCTTGACCAGCGCATCGAGCCGGGTGTGCGGCTCGCTGGTGATCTGGTTCAGGCGCTGGGAGCGCAGGCTTGGGCGTTCTGCGGAAGGCGAAGCGGTCATGACAAAGTCCTTGTGAAGGGAGCGCCGTGTTGCCCTGAGGCATGGCTGGGCGGTTAGTAACTAGACGAACAAGAAGACGCGGCACAGTAAAAAATCCTCACCTCGCCGGTGATTGATTCCGGCGAGGCGAGGCGGATTGATCAGATGTCCCAGATCACATTGATCGCAAAGTTGCGACCGGGCTGGGTCAGGCGGTCGAGGTTGGCCGGGCCGGTGACACCGGCTTCGCCGACGCTGTCGTAGCTGCGCACGTCATCCCAGTTCCAGTACTTCTTGTCGGTCAGGTTGTAGAGGCCGGCGTTGAGGGTCACGTCGCGGGTGACTTTATAGAAGCCGGTCAGGTCGAGGATGCCGAAGCCTGGGGTCTTGAACGGGCCGTTGGCGCTGTCGCCGTCGGGCGCGAAGAAGGTCTTGCTGTCGACACGGTCTTGTTTCTTCACCAGGGTCCAGCTCAGCAGGCCACCGTAGTTGTCCTGTTCGTAACCCAGGCCGAATACGCCTTTGAGTGGGTTGACGCTGTTCAGTGGCTCGCCGCTGTCGTCGTTGCGCCCGTAGGCGTAGGCAATCGACCCCTGGGTATACAGGCCCTGAGGCGCCCCGAAGGCGTCGAGGTTCAAGCGGCCCTTGGCTTCCGCGCCCTTGATGGTTGCGCGCTTGATATTGACGGCCTGGAACTGTTCGACGGTGCCGCCGACGACCGCATTGTCTTCGTCGATAAAATCGCGGTACTTGTTGTAAAACACCGCGATGTCGAAGGAGCCTGCGGCGAACTTGCCGCGAATCCCGGTTTCGATGCCTTTGCTGGTTTCCGGCTTGAGGTCGGGGTTGGGCTCGACGGTGTAGCCCAGGTTCAGGTTTTCAAAGCGTCCGTACAGCGCCTTGGCCGAGGGCGTGCGGAAGCCTTCGGCGTATTGGCCAAACAGGGTGTAGTGATCGGTCAGGGCATACGTCAGGCCAAACTTGGGGGTGACACGGTGCCAGGTTTTTTCCTTGTCGCTCACCGGGTATTGGCCGGTTGGGTTGACGGTACTGAGGAACGCTTGGGTCAGCTTGGGTTTGAGCTGGGTGTAGTCATAACGCAGGCTGGGCAGGAAGGTCCATTTGTCCCAGGCGATCTGGTCCTGGGCAAACAGCGAATAGGTGTTGATGGTCGGGTCGGGGAAGTCGCTGGCCTTCTTCACGCTGTCGCTGGCCGTTGGGCTGGGCGCGCCAATGGCTGTGCAACCGGCGCCGACGGCAAGGCAAGTGGCCGCGCCCTCGCGGGAGCCGGTGACTTTCTGCTGCTTGAGCGTGGTGCCGTAGGTCACTTGGTGATCGGTTTCGCCGAGGCTGAATGCCTTGTCCAGCTGGGCATCGAATACCCACTGTTTTTCTTCGTAAAGCGTGTCGCGGGTGCGCAATACCCGACGGCCGGCCTGGTAGATTTCTGCGGTGCTCTGGTCGGTCTTGGCGATCTGGTAATTGAGACTGGTCTTGATGCGATCGGTCACGGGCGAGTCGAAGGCAAAGGTGTTTTCCAGGCCAAAACGTTCGCGGGTGATGGTGTCGTTGCCCCGGCGGTCACGGTAGAGATTGAAACCTTGACCACCGACGAACGGGCCACCCACGGCATTCTTCAGGTTGACGTCGCGATCGTCCTTGTACTTCTCGTAAGTCAGGCCCAGACGGTTGTCATCGCCATAGTTCCAGCCCAGTTTGGCCAACACGTTGGTGGTGCGCGCCTCCTCGGGGTTGGCGCCGGTGCGGGCCAGGCCGGTGGCGTTGTTGCCGTCGTAGGCTTCGGTTTCATGGCCGTTGCGCTGGCTCAGGTGCAGCAAACCGTCGACGTCCTGTACGCGGCCGGCGACGGTGGCGGAGGTCAGCCAGCTCTCGTCGGCGGAGCTGTAGCCGGTCTTGAGGCGGGCGCCGACGTCCTGGCCGGGCTTGATGATGTCGTCCGGGTCGAGGGTGAAATAGCTCACCGCGCCGCCGATGGCGCTGCTGCCGTACAGGGCCGACGCCGGGCCGCGCAGGATTTCCACGCGCTTGACGATTTCCGGGTCGACGTAGTTGCGACGGGTCTTGGCGTAGGGGCCGTTGAAGAAGTTGTCCGGCACTTCCACGCCATCGACCTGGGTGAGGATGCGGTCGCCGTCGATACCGCGAATGTTGTAGCCCGCATTGCCGGCACGGGTGCCGGCGCCACCGACCGAGACGCCCGGCTCGTAACGCACCAGCTCGCGGATCGTGTTGACGTTCTGGCGGTCCAGCGTTTGGCGATCATGCACGCTGACAGTGTTCGGTACGCTGTTGACGTCCTGCTCGTTACGGGTGGCGCTGATGGTCACCTGTTGCAGGTTGAGGACACCGCCGGCAGCGCGCTTTTCCAGGACGATGTTGCTGTTGCCGAGTTTGCGGTAGCCCAGGTTGGTCCCCACCAACAAGCGCTCCAGGGCTTTTTCCGGCGACAGCGCACCGCGCACGCCAGGGGACGACACGCCCTGGCCCAGCTCCGCCGGCAGGCCGACTTGCCAGCCGGTCACGGCGGTGAAGGCATTGAGTGCCGAAACCAGTGGCTGCTGTTCGATGCTGAAGCTGTAGTTGCCGTGGCTGCGGGCGGTCGGTTCGGCGGCGGCGGCCGTCAGCGGGGTACCGGCCAGCAGGAGGGCGGCGGTCAGCAAGGACAGCACGGGTGAAGAAGACCGGCGATTGAAACGAGAGGACATCGAGAGCGCTCCGGAAGTACGAGTCTTATAGTTGCGCACTGGTTCAAATAGGAATCAGTTGCATTGGCTAAGACGAGACGTACAGCCGAGATCTATCGAGTAAAAATAATTCTCATTTAGTTCAAGATCACCAAGGCCGGGTATTCAGAGAGCTTGGCCGAGGTGATGTGGGCCAGGGAACGCACTACGTCCAACGGTTGGTCGAGGCGGTAGTTGCCGGTGACGGCGACGCTGGCGAGTTGGTCGTTGGTGTTGACGATCCAGCCGGGGTAGTAGCGACGCAATTCGGCGAGCACTTCGCTCATCGGGCGGTTTTCGAAGATCAGCCGGCCCTGGACCCAGGCCAGGTCCTTGTTGGCGTCGAGCCTGGCGGGTTGACCGAAGCCCTTGGGACCGATGCGGATGCTTTGCCCAGCGCTCAGGCGCACGCGGGCATCGTCGAAGGTGTTGCTCAGGTCGACGTCGCCGCGCTGCACCTGCACCTGCGCTTCGCCGTTGAGGTAGCGCACGGCGAATGCGGTGTCGCGCACGCTGGCGCGCACCGGGCCGGCGTCGACTTCCAGGGGCAGGCCGCGGTTGGGCGTTACCTCGAAAAACGCTTCGCCTTGGTAGAGGCGGGCGATGCGCTGGTGATCCCGGGTGGTGCTGGAGAACGCCGAATCGGTGTTCAACAGGACGTTCGAGCCCTCATCCAATTGCAGGCGCTGGCGCTCACCCACCACGGTGAGGTGGTCAGCTTGCAGGCGTACCGGCAGGTTGCTGAAGCTGAACAGCCCGAGCATCAACACGGCGGCGGTGGCCAGTGGTTTCCAATGCGGTTTGATACGGCGCCAGGCCCCGGGTTTGCGCGGTGCGGCCAGCGCGACGGCGGCGCTGTGGACGGGCGCCCCGCCCCAGGCGGCCTGGGCTTTGCCGAAGGCCTGGACGCGCGCCGGGTCGCCGGCCAGCCAGGCTTCGAACGCGGCCTGCTGCCCGGGTTGCGGGCACTGCAAGGCGATCAGCCAGTCGAGGGCCTGGTCCATCGCCGGGTCTTGCAACACCTCATGAGCCAGCGCATGGGGGCGCAGTTTATTCGGGTCGGTCACGGTGTGCCTCGGGTCTTCGCCACGTTCTATTTATCTTTCCTACAGCCTGGGTCGACATTTCTGTCGGGTGAAGCTTAAGGCTGATCCAGCCGTTCGGCCACACCTACACAGATGGCCATGATCAATTTCAGTTCCTTTTGCACCGTGCTCAAGGACACTTCCAATTGATCGGCAATCTCCTGGTAGCTGCAACCATGCAGGCGGCTGAGGATGAAAATCCGTTGCTGGCGGGCACTCAATTGGCCGAGGCTGATGCTCAGGTGCTCAAGCAGTTGCTCGGCCTGGGTCGCGTCTTCGGGCGTGCTGATGGGGGCGGCGACGCTTTGCAGGACGTCCAGCGGGACATCTTCCTGCAGTGTGCGCGCCTGTATCCTGCGTGAACGCAAGTGATCCAGCGCGAGGTTGCGCGCGGTCTGGTAGACGAAGGGTTCGAGGTGATCGATCGGCCGCTCGCCCAGGGCCCGGGTCACGCGCAGGTAGGTTTCCTGCAACAGGTCCTCGGCGGTGCTGTGGTTGTTCACCATCCGCTGCAAGGTGCGTAGCAGAATCACCCGTTGGGTGAGAAAGACTTGGTTGAAGCGAGATTGGCTCACAGCGATACCGGACCGATTTGTAGTTAATGATAATGCGTATCATCAGCACAAATGGCAAGTGGCTGTTTCTCTGGGCCTCTACCGATCAAATGTGGGAGGGGCTTGCTCCCGATTACGGAATGTCAGTCAACACATGCATGACTGATACACCGCCATCGGGAGCAAGTCGAACCGTCGAACCGCCCCTCCCACAAAAGATTATTCGGCGTTGCAGAGCGCCAGGCAGTTGTCCAGCATGCGGTTGGAGAAACCCCACTCGTTGTCGTACCAGGCCAGCACTTTCAGCAGTTTGCCGCTGGACTTGGTGTGGTTGGCGTCGAAGATCGACGACAGCGGGTTGTGGTTGAAGTCACTGGAAACCAGCGGCAGGGTGTTGTAGCCGAGGATCTTCGAGTGCTGGCTGGCTTCCTTGAGCAGCGCGTTGACTTCCTCGGCAGTAGCGTCTTTCTTCAACTGCACGGTCAGGTCCACCAGCGATACGTTGATCACCGGCACCCGCACGGCCATGCCGGTCAGCTTACCCGCCAGTTCCGGCAGCACCAGGCCGACCGCTTCGGCGGCGCCGGTCTTGCTCGGGATCATGTTCTGGGTGGCCGAGCGCGCGCGGTAGGGGTCGGTGTGGTAGACGTCGGTCAGGTTCTGGTCGTTGGTGTAGGCATGGATGGTGGTCATCAGGCCGCTTTCGATGCCCAGCTCGCGGTGCAGCACCTGGGCCACGGGCGCCAGGCAGTTGGTGGTGCAGGAAGCGTTGGAGATGATCTGGTGAGATTGACGCAAAATGTCATGATTTACCCCGTAGACCACGGTGGCATCCGCGCCTTTGGCCGGGGCAGAGATGATCACCTTGCGCGCGCCGGCGCTAATATGGGCAGCAGCCTTGGCCCGGTCGGTGAACAGGCCGGTGCATTCGAACACCACGTCGATATTGTGCGCAGCCCAGGGCAGGTCGGCCGGGTTGCGAATGGCGCTGACGGCGATCCGGTCACCATTGACGGTCAGGCTTTCCTGATCGTGTGCGACCTCTGCATCGAAAGTACCGTGGACGGTGTCGTATTTGAGCAGGTGGGCATTGATCGAGCTGTCGCCCAAGTCATTGATCGCGACGATCTGCAAATCCTGGCGATAGCCTTGGGTATACAGTGCGCGCAGGACATTGCGGCCGATACGGCCAAAACCATTGATTGCGATTCGAAGAGTCATTGGAGAGTGCCTGTCGTCGATTTGTTGTAAGAATTACAAGATTATTCGCATAAAAATAGAAAACAAGCCTTTTTAGTGGCAATATTTTGTTCAATCTACAACGAGTGACCTGAATCAACTGGTCCGATGATCCAAACGACTCTCTGCCATCCCATGTGCCGCGGGCGTTTGATCAGCATAGACACTCAGGTCGCCACATCCGTTAGCCTGGAGTTCTACACATGCATCCCCGCGTTCTTGAGGTCACCGAACGGCTTATCGCCCGCAGTCGTGCAACCCGTGAGGCTTACCTTGCGCTCATTCGCGGCGCCGCCAGCGACGGCCCGATGCGCGGCAAGCTGCAATGCGCCAACTTTGCCCACGGCGTGGCCGGTTGCGGCACCGAAGATAAAAATAGTCTGCGTATGATGAATGCCGCCAACGTGGCAATTGTTTCGTCATATAACGACATGCTCTCGGCGCACCAGCCGTATGAACATTTCCCGGACCAGATCAAAAAAGCCCTGCGCGAAGTCGGCTCGGTCGGCCAGTTCGCTGGCGGCACGCCTGCCATGTGCGACGGCGTGACCCAAGGCGAACCGGGCATGGAGCTGAGCCTGCTCAGCCGTGAAGTCATCGCCATGTCCACGGCGGTAGCGCTGTCCCACAACATGTTCGACGCTGCGCTGATGTTGGGCATCTGCGACAAGATCGTCCCCGGCCTGATGATGGGCGCCCTGCGCTACGGCCATCTGCCGATGATCTTCGTTCCTGGCGGGCCAATGCCGTCGGGCATCTCCAACAAGCAGAAGGCCGACGTGCGCCAGCGCTACGCCGAAGGCAAGGCCAGCCGCGAAGAGCTGCTGGAGTCGGAGATGAAGTCCTACCACAGCCCCGGCACCTGCACCTTCTATGGCACCGCCAATACCAACCAGTTGCTGATGGAAGTGATGGGCCTGCATTTGCCCGGCGCCTCGTTCGTCAACCCATACACGCCGCTGCGTGACGCGCTGACCCGCGAAGCCGCGCATCAGGTCACGCGCCTGACCAAGGCCAACGGCAACTTCACGCCGATCGGCGAGATCGTCGACGAAAAATCCATCGTCAACGCCATCGTCGCGCTCAACGCCACCGGCGGTTCCACCAACCACACCCTGCACATGCCGGCCATCGCCATGTCGGCGGGGATCATCCTGACCTGGCAAGACATGGCCGACCTCTCCGAGGTGGTGCCGACCCTGTCCCACGTCTATCCAAACGGCAAGGCCGACATCAACCACTTCCAGGCGGCGGGCGGCATGTCGTTCCTGATCCGCGAACTGCTCGAAGCCGGCCTGCTTCACGAAGACGTCAACACCGTGGCCGGCAAAGGCCTGAGCCGCTACATCCAGGAACCGTTCCTGGTCGACGGCGAACTGATCTGGCGCGACGGCCCGATCGAAAGCCTCGACGAAGCCATCCTGCGCCCGGTGGCCCGTGCGTTCTCGCCCGAAGGTGGCTTGCGCGTGATGCAAGGCAACCTCGGCCGTGGCGTGATGAAAGTCTCCGCCGTGGCCCCCGAGCACCAGGTCGTCGAAGCCCCGGCCGTGGTGTTCCAGGACCAGCAAGATCTGGCCGATGCGTTCAAGGCCGGCCAGTTGGAAAAAGACTTTGTCGCGGTGATGCGCTTCCAGGGGCCGCGCTCCAACGGCATGCCCGAATTGCACAAGATGACGCCGTTCCTTGGCGTGTTGCAGGACCGTGGCTTCAAAGTGGCGCTGGTAACGGACGGGCGCATGTCCGGCGCGTCGGGTAAGATCCCCGCCGCGATCCATGTCAACCCCGAAGCCCAGAGCGGCGGGCCGCTGGCACGGGTGCGCGATGGCGATATCATTCGTGTGGATGGTGTCAAAGGCACCTTGGAGCTTAAGGTGGACGCCGAAGAATTTGCAGCGCGCACACCTGCCACGGGCCTGTTGGGCAATAACGTGGGGGCCGGTCGCGAGCTGTTTGCATTTATGCGCTTGGCCGCAAGCTCCGCAGAGCAAGGCGCCAGCGCCTTTACCTGTGCCTTGGAGACGCTTAAGTGAAGCTTGCGCTGGTCGGTGATATTGGCGGTACCAACGCCCGGTTTGCGTTGTGGCGGGATCAGGCACTGCATTCGATCCGGGTGCAGGCCACCGCGGATCATAAAAGCCCTGAGGACGCGATCAAGGTCTACCTCAAGGAAGAAGGCCTGGCGATCGGCGACATCGGCGCGGTGTGCCTGTCGGTGGCCGGGCCGGTGAGCGGTGATGAATTTAAATTCACCAACAACCACTGGCGCCTGAGTAAGACTGCGTTTTGCAACACCTTGCAGGTGGATGAACTGCTGCTGGTCAATGACTTCTCGGCCATGGCCCTGGGCATGACCCGCTTGAAGCCTGACGAATTCCGCGTGGTCTGCCCTGGCACGCCGGAACCGTTGCGCCCGGCGGTGGTGATCGGTCCGGGCACCGGCCTGGGCGTCGGCACCTTGCTCGACCTGGGCGGCGGCCGTTGGGTCGCGTTGCCGGGGGAGGGCGGCCATGTCGACCTGCCCCTGAGCAGCCCGCGGGAAGCCCAGCTGTGGCAGCACATTTACAATGAGATCGGCCATGTCAGCGCCGAAAGCGCCTTGAGTGGTGCAGGTTTGCCACGGGTGTATCGGGCGATCTGTGCGGTGGATGGTCACTCGCCGGTGCTGGATACGCCGGAAGCGATCACGGCGGCAGGCCTGGCCGGCGACCCGGTGGCGATGGAAGTGTTGAACCAGTTCAGTATCTGGCTGGGCCGCGTAGCCGGTAACAACGTCCTGACCACCGGCGCACGGGGCGGTGTGTATATCGTCGGCGGGGTGATTCCGCGGTTTGCCGACTTCTTTATCCACAGCGATTTTGCCAAGAGCTTCAGTGACAAAGGCTGCATGAGCGACTACTTCAAGGGCATTCCGGTATGGCTGGTGACGGCGCCGTATTCCGGGTTGACCGGGGCGGGTGTGGCGCTTGAACAGGCATTCGCGTAGGCAGTGATCGCGCCATCGGGGGCAAGCCCCCTCCCACACTTGGAATGCATTCCAAATGTGGGAGGGGGCTTGCCCCCGATGAGGCCCTGATGAACAACAGATGACTCAAGTTTGGCCATAACAACAAGGAGGACCCCGTGAGCGTAATCAGTAAATCGATTCTCCTCGTCGACGACGACCAGGAAATCCGCGAATTGCTGCAAACCTACCTCAGTCGCGCCGGTTTCCAGGTGCGTGGCGTGCCGGACGGTGCGGGGTTCCGTCAGGCGATGGACGAGGCGCCGTGCGACCTGGTCATCCTCGATGTGATGTTGCCGGACGAAGACGGCTTCAGCCTGTGTCGCTGGATTCGCCAGCACCCGCGCCAGGCGCAGGTGCCGATCATCATGCTCACCGCCAGTTCCGACGAAGCCGACCGTGTGATCGGCCTGGAGCTGGGCGCCGACGACTACATCGGCAAGCCTTTCAGCCCCCGCGAGTTGCAGGCGCGGATCAAGGCACTGTTGCGCCGCTGCCAGTTCGGCCAGGAGCGCGGCGGCAATGGCGAGGTGTTGGTGTTCGATGAATGGCGCCTGGACACGATCAGCCACCGACTGTTTCACGTCGACGGTGAAGAGGTGATCCTCTCCGGGGCCGACTTTGCCCTGCTCAAGCTGTTTCTCGACCACCCGCAACAGATCCTCGACCGCGACACCATCGGCAACGCCACCCGTGGCCGCGACCTGATGCCGCTCGACCGGATCGTCGACATGGCCGTCAGCCGTCTGCGCCAACGCCTGCGCGACACGGAAAAACCGCCGAGGCTGATCCGCACCGTGCGCGGCAGCGGTTATCAACTGGCAGCCAGCGTGGTTGCCGGTAGTGTCCACTGAACACCTGAGCGAACGTCGCCGCCGCTTCCCGGTGCCGCGCTCGCTGCTCGGGCGCATGCTCCTGCTGACGCTGCTCGCGGTGCTGTTCGCCCAGGCGCTGTCCAGCGTGATCTGGGTCTCGCAATTGCGCGCCACCCAGCTCGAAGGCCTGGTCACCAGCGCCCGCAGCCTGGCGCATTCGATGACCGCCAGCGTGAGCTATTTCCGTTCGTTGCCGGTGGCTTACCGCCCGTTGGTCCTCGACCAATTGCGCAGCATGGGCGGCACACGGTTTGTGGTGACGCTCAACGACCGCCCGCTGGACATGGCGATCTTGCCGCAGACCCCGCGCAAGCAAGCGGTGCTCAAGGCGGTCGATGAAGTGTTGCGCCAGACCTTGGGCGCCGATGTGCATATCTCGGTGGAATTCGTCAGCGCCGAAGACCTGCGCATCTTCAATGCCGGGTTGAAACTCGATGAGCTGCCACGCTCCTGGGCGCATTACGCGCTGACCCTGGAACCGGTGAACCCGCCCGTGCTGGTCACCCAGATCCAACTCGCCCCCGGCGAATGGCTGTACATCGCCTCGCTGTTGCCCGAGCCGTACACCAGCCTTGAAGAACAAGGCCTGCCGTCGCAGCAAGTGTGGTTTATCGTGCTGACCAGCGGCTTTTTGCTGCTGTTCATCGGCCTGTTGGTCCACTGGCAGAGCCGGCCGCTCAAGCGCCTGGCGCGGGCGGCGCGGGACATGTCGCTGGGCGCCGACGTGGAGCCGGTGGCCGAAGGCGGCGGCAGTGAAGTGGTCGAAGTGGGGCGCGCCTTCAATGCCATGCGCGAGCGCATCAGCCGTTACCTCACCGAACGCAGCCAGTTGTTCAGTGCAATTTCCCACGACTTGCGCACACCGATCACACGCCTGCGCCTGCGGGTTGAATTGCTTGAAGATGAAAACCTGCAAACCAAATTCGGCCGCGACCTGGACGAGTTGGAGTTGCTGGTCAAAGGCGCGCTGCAATGCGTGAAAGACACCGACATCCACGAAAACATCGAGCCGGTGGACCTCAACCATGTGCTCGACTGCCTGGTGGAACCGTACCTGGCGCCCAACGGCAACGGCCGCGTGACCCAGCATGGGCGCGCGTTGGCGCCGTACCCGGGCAAGCCGCTGGCGCTCAAGCGCTGCATCGGCAACCTGATCGATAACGCATTGAAATACGGGCAGAACGCCCATTTGCATATCGAGGACGATGGCGCGGAGTTCATCCTGCACGTCGACGACGAAGGCCCCGGCGTGCCGGAACAGCGCCTGGAGCAAGTCTTCGAACCGCACTTCCGCCTCGCCGGCCAGCAGCAGGGCTACGGCCTGGGCCTGGGCATCGCGCGCAACATAGCGCACAGCCATGGCGGCGAAGTGAGTTTGCAGAATTTGCGCGAGGGTGGTTTGCGGGTCACCCTGCAACTGCCCCGAACCCTCGACTAAGCAGCGCCGCCGATCAAATGTGGGAGGGAGCTTGCTCCCGATAGCGGTGCAACAGTCAGCTTATCTTTAGCTGACTCACTGCCATCGGGAGCAAGTCGAACCACCCCTCCCACATCTGATCGGCAGTGAATCACACGCTCTGACGCAACCTGGCCAAATCCCGCAGCGGCGGCGCACCAAACAGCCGGCTGTATTCGCGGCTGAACTGCGACGGGCTTTCATACCCCACCCGATACCCCGCCGCGGAGGCTTCCAGACCTTCGGCAAGCATCAGCCGCCGCGCCTCCTGCAAGCGCAACTGCTTCTGGTATTGCAGCGGGCTCATCGCGGTGATGGCCTTGAAGCGGTGGTGCAAGGTCGAGACGCTCAGGTTCACTTCCCTGGCCAGGTCATCGATGCGCAGCGGTTGTTCGTAGTTGCCATTGAGCCATTTGATCGCCTGGCTGACCCGATGACTCTGACTGTTGGCTACGGCAATTTCATACAGCCGATAGCCCTGCGGCCCACGTAACAAGCGGTAGAGAATTTCACGGCTGATCAACGGCGCCAGCATCGCAATGTCTTTGGGCGAATCGAGCAAGCGCGTCAAGCGCAGTACGGCGTCGAGCAGTTGGTTGTCGAGGCGGTCGACGTACATCCCACGCGCAGTCGGGCGCGATGGCACGCCCATCGGCCCGGCTTCTGCGATCAGGGCGGTGAGCTGCGCCGGGTCGATGTTGATGCGGATCGACAGGTTGGGGTCTTGCTCGGTGGCATCGATGATCCGCCCGGCCACGGGCATCGACACCGAAAACACCAGGTAATTGAGCGGGTCATAGGCGAAGATTTCATCGGCCAGGCGCACTTCCTTGCGGCCATTGGCCAGGATGCACAAGGCGGGCTCCACCAGCACCGGGCTGAAGTCGCGCGGGGTGTTGTGGCGGTTCAGGAACAGTGACGTGATCGCCGTACCGTAGGAGCCGTCTTCCCAGGTATGCCGACGCACGATGCTGGCCAGTTCGGCGCGCTGTTTTTCCATCTCGGCATCGAGGGGCACAGGCTTAGGTTCGGGCGACGACATAGGGCGTCCTCTGCAGGCTTCTTTGATGGGCTCAGCTTAGCGGTGGCGGTGCAAACCGTGTTATGTCGATTCTGCACGATCCTTGCCTGATCCTGCGAAGCTGCGTGAATCAGGCAAGCGCGGCGGCTGTCACGTCCCTGAAACAAGGCGTTTGCCGGTGGAATAAAACCGGCGGGCAATCGTCCTGTCTACGCTTTTCGCAGGATTGTGCAATAAGCCGGCAGGAATCGACTAACCGCGCCTCGACCTGCGCCGTTATCTTTGATCCTGTGGCAACACACCCTCACAGTGCTTGCCGAGCATCACTTCTCAACGGGAGAGTCGAACATGTCCACCCCCATTCCCGCGAGCCATATGGCCTTTATCCGCGCCCGTAGCGGCTGCAGCACCGAACTCGGTGCTCGTTTGAGCAGTTTGATCGAACCGGGCCGTCAGGCTCAGGGTTGCCTGCAATTTTCGTTGCAGCATTCCCAGGTCGACCCCGATGTCTGGCTGGTCTCGGGCCTCTGGAGCAGCGAGCAGGCGATGAGTGCCTACTTCAACTCGCCAGCCCTGATGATCTTCACCGAGCTGTTGAACGACGCAGTCGTGCGCAGCATGGACTTCCAGACCTTCACCGATGCATCCGCCGCCAATGCTTACGGCGAGTACCTGCAACTCGCCGGTTAGGGTTTAGAATGGCCGACTTTCCATTGGCCAGGACCTGCAACATGGCACGTAAACAATTTGCCCACCACGAAGCCGTTTCCGCCGTAGTACCGGGCGAAGGGGGCTACAGCGCCGCCGTCGCCGTCAAGGCACTCGATGGCATGGGCGCACCGCAGTTTCACAAGATCCTGGATGGACAGAAGTTCAAGACGGCATCCGATGCCGATGATGCGGCGACGCTGCACCTTGAGTTGTTGACCGACGTCGACGCAGAAGGTCAGTTGACCTGGGCAACTGCCACAAACTAACGCACGCCGCTGATCTAATGTGGGAGGGGGCTTGCCCCCGATGGAGGTGTGTCAGTTAGCCTATCTGTAGCTGAAACACCGCTATCGGGGGCAAGCCCCCTCCCACATTTTTTATTGCATTGCAGTCAGGCTTGGGTGGCGCCTGGGCGATACATTTTGAACAGCGCCTCGGGGCCCAGTTGGAAGTAATCCGCCGGGCCGCCGCCACGCAGGATCGGCTCGGCGGCGGCGGTGTCGTAGATCCCATCCTTGAGCAACCACTTGGCAATATGCACCGCGACCACCTCGCCCAGCACCAGCCAACTGGGTACCAGCACATGGTCGGCACGCTGCAGCTGAATGATCTGCGTGACCTTGCACTCGAACGCCACCGGGCTCTCGCCCACCCGCGGCACGCCGACGATCTTCGAGGCCACCGGCGTCAGGCCGGACAACTCGAACTCATTCACCTGCGGCGGCACGGCGGCACAGCTCTGGTTCATCTGCTCGGCCAACGGACGGGTGGCCAGGTTCCAGACAAACTCGCCGGTCTGTTCGATGTTGTTCAGGCTGTCTTTGCGCCCGACACTGGAAAACCCAATGATCGGCGGAATGTAGTTGAACGCATTGAAGAAACTGTAGGGCGCCAGGTTCAGGTGGCCCTCACTGTCGTGGGACGAAATCCAACCGATCGGTCGCGGGCCGACGATGGCGTTGAACGGGTCATGGGGCAGGCCGTGGCCCTTGGCGGGTTCATAGTAGTAGCTGTCGTCAGACATGGCTGGGTTCCTGCTGCGCTTTTCTGGGAGGCCGTCATAGTGCAAGCCATGGCGGCGAATTTCCATCGGCCCTATGGAATTTTCATTCAGCGCCCACCTATTTTTCACAGCGTCCCGTTCAGTCTGCGCGCGCGGTCGACACCCCCTATAAGTCGGCCCAGAGTTGTCCTGACTCCACCTGTGAGAGGGGGCTTGCTCCCGATGGCGGTGGGTCAGCTTGAGACAAGTTGACTGATACACCGCGATCGGGAGCAAGCCCCCTCCCACATTCGTGACTGCGTTCGGCGGTTAGTTCGTGGTGATCCGCGAGTGCTTGCGGGTGTCTTTCATGGTCACGTAGACCACCAACGACACTGCGATACATGCGGTCACGTACCAGTAGTAGCCGGTTTCCATGCCGATGCTCTTGAACCACAGCGCGATGTATTCAGCGGTGCCGCCGAAGATCGATACGGTCAGCGCATACGGCAGGCCCACGCCCAGCGCGCGGATTTCGGTGGGGAACAGCTCAGCCTTCACCACCGCGTTGATCGAGGTGTAGCCGCTGACGATGATCAGCGCCGCCATGATCAGGAAGAACGCGCCCCACCAGGTCTGGATGGTGTGCAGGGTGGTCAGGATCGGTACGGTGAACAGCGTGCCGAGAATGCCGAAGGCGATCAGGATCGGACGGCGGCCGACTTTGTCCGACAGCGTACCGACCAGGGGTTGCAGGCACATGAACAGAAACAGCGTCGCCGCCGAGATGGTGGTGGAGTCGGAAATGCTCATGCCGACGGTGTTCACCAGGTACTTCTGCATGTAGGTGGTGTAGGTGTAGAAGGCCAGGGTGCCGCCCATGGTCAGGCCGACCACGGTCATCAGTTCCTTGGGGTGGCGCATCAAGGTACGCATTGCGCTTTCCTTGGCTTTTTCCTTCTTGGTGAACGACTCGGTTTCTTCCATGCCGCGACGCAGGTACAGCGCGACCACTGCACACAGGGCGCCGATGGCGAACGGGATACGCCAGCCCCAATCGTACAGTTGCTCGGTGGTGAGCACTTGTTGCAGCACGATCAGCACCGCCAGGGCTATGAGCTGGCCGGAGATCAGGGTCACGTACTGGAAGCTGGAGAAGAAACCGCGACGCTCCTTGGTCGCCATTTCACTCAGGTAAGTGGCCGAGGTGCCGTATTCGCCACCCACCGACAAGCCTTGCAGCAGACGGGCGAACACCAGCAGGATCGGTGCGCCGACGCCGATGGTTTCATAACCCGGGCTCAGGGCGATGATCAGCGAGCCGAAGCACATCAGCAGCACCGAGGCCATCAACGCGGCCTTGCGACCGGCGCGGTCGGCATACAGGCCCATCAGCCAGCCGCCGATCGGGCGCATCAGGAAGCCCACGGCGAAGATCGCAGCGGTGTTGAGCAGTTGGGCGGTGGTGTCGCCTTTCGGGAAGAAGGCTTTGGCGAAGTACAGCGAGAACGCCGCATAGACGTACCAGTCGTACCACTCGACCATGTTGCCGACCGATCCGCTGAAGATCGATTTGATGCGGCTGGTGGTGGTGCGTTCTTTCGCCGGCGCAGCCGCCGACCCCAGAGGCAAAGTATTGGAGTTATCCATTGAAGGAACCTTCAGATAGTTGTTTTTATGGAGCGTGCCTGAGCACAGCCTGACTGGGGCTATAGCAGGAGCTGTGCCAGGTGGGGGAAGGCCCTATCTAGAAGGGTTTGCAGCTTTTTTTGAGCGGAAAGCCGCCGATGGTTCTGGGGTTGGTGAGCGGAAATCCGCTTATGGCGTGCCCGCGATGGCGTCTTTGAAAACACCACAAAGAACGCCCTAGAGAAACATCTCGCGCACCAACCCATGCCGCTGCATTTTCTCGTTGAAGGTGCGCCGGGGCAGTTGCAGTTCGGCCAGTACCGCCTTGATATCGCCTTTGTGTCGGGTCAGTGCGGCTTTCAGGCAGTGGGCCTCGAAGGCTTCCTGTTGCGCCGCCAATGATTGCCCTGCCTCGATGCCTTCGGGCTCCGGTTCGCCCAGCCCCAGCACCTGGCGTTCGGCGACGTTGGCCAGTTCGCGCACGTTGCCCGGCCAGTCATGGCTGAGCAGGCGCCCCAGTTGCGCGCCACTCAGCGGTTCAACGCTGCGGCCCAGGCGTTCGGCGGCGCTTTGCGCAAAGTGATCGAACAGCAGCGGTATATCTTCACGGCGCTCGCGCAGGGGCGGCAGGCGCAGTTGTGCGACGTTCAGCCGATAGGCCAGGTCTTCGCGAAAACGTCCGGCGCGGGCTTCTTCCAACAGGTCCGGTTTGGTCGCAGCGATGATGCGCAGATCGACGTGGATGCTCTGATTGGAGCCCAGGCGCTCCAACTTCTGCTCCTGCAACACCCGCAGCAATTTGACTTGCTGGGCCAGGGGCATGCTTTCGATTTCATCCAGAAACAGCGTGCCGCCGTGGGCGTATTCCAGCTTGCCGATACGCTTGCCCTGAGCGCCGGTAAACGCGCCGCTCTCGTGGCCGAACAGCTCGGCTTCAAACAGCTGCTCGGGGATTGCCGCGCAATTGAGCGCGACAAAGGCTTTCTTCGCCCGCGGGCCGAAGTCGTGCAGGCAGCGGGCGACCAGTTCCTTGCCGCTGCCGGTCTCGCCGCGGATCAGCACATTGACCGGCAACGTCGCCAGGTCGAGCACCTGGCGGCGCAGGTTCTGCATGCTGCGGGACACGCCCAACAGGCTGTTTTCCAGTTGTGTCCGATGATCGGCCTGTTGATGCAGGCGGCGGTTTTCCAGGATCAGCCCACGTTTATCGAGGGCGCGACGCAGGCTGTTGAGCAGGGCTTCGGGGCTGAAGGGTTTTTCCAGGAAGTCGTAGGCCCCGTCGCGCATGGCCTCGACGGCCATCGGCACATCGCCGTGGCCGGTCAGCAGGATCACCGGTAAGTCGGCGTCGCGCCGCCGCACTTCGGCCAGCAGTTCCAGACCGCTGAGGCCGGGCATACGCACGTCGCTCAACACCACCCCGGGAAAGTCCTTGGGCAGTTGCGCCAGGCAGGCCTCGGCGCGACTGAACAACTGCACGTCAAATCCCGACAGGCTCAACCATTGCTCAACGGCTGTGCGAATGCTGGCTTCGTCATCGACCACAATCACCGCATTCAACATAGCTCCGGCGTCTCCAGCGCGATAGGCAGGGTCAGGGTAAATACCGCGCCGTCGCCACGGTTAGCGACGCACAGGCGTCCACCCAGTTCATGCACGATAGCGTAGGACACCGCCAGCCCCAAGCCGAGTCCATCACCCACGGGCTTGGTGGTGAAGAACGGGTCGAACACGCTGTTCAGGTGTTCTTCGGCGATGCCGCCGCCGCTGTCGCTGACGGTCAGTTGCCACAGTTGCTCATCGGCGTGCAGGCGGATTTCCAGGCGTTTGCGCGGCTTGTTGGCCATGGCGTCGAGGGCATTGCGCAACAGGTTGATCAGTACTTGTTCCAGGCGGATCGCGTCGCCACGGACCCAGGCGGGGCGGGTCAGGTCCAGCACGGTGCCGATGCCTTCATCGCGCAGGCGCGCGTCGAGCAGTTGCAGGGCCTGGTCGACCACACTGGCCAGGTCGAGGCGCTCGCGCAGGCCGCTGGGGCTTTTGCGGGCGAAGGTCTTGAGGTGGCCGGTCAGCGCGGCCATGCGGGTGAGCATGTCGTCCAGTGGTGTGAGCGCCTTGTAGGCATCTTCCACGCGGCCATGGTCGAGCAGCAGGCGCAGGGTCGCCAATTGCATGCGCTGTGCGGTCAGCGGCTGGTTGATTTCATGGGCGAGGGCGGCAGACATCTGCCCCAGCGCCGCCAGCTTGGCCGATTGCACCAAACCATCCTGGGCCGTGCGCAGGGCCTGAGTGCGCTCCTCGACAAGCTGTTCGAGCTCTTCGCGGCTGCGCTGGCGCATACGGGCCAGGCGCCAGCGCTGGGTCAGGAACAGCACCAGGAACACCAGCGCCAGCCACGAACCGGCGGCGGCGAGGCCGGCGTTGCGTTGGTCTTCGAAGGCGAACTGGGGTTTGCGCAGCAGGTGCAAGGTCCAGCCTTCGCCCTTCAGCGGCAGGGATTCCCAGATGTACCGGGCGTTGCCGTCGGGGCCGTTGACGCGCATCAGGTGGCTGTTTTCGTCGAAACGTTGCAGGGTCTGGGTCTCCAGAGATTGCAGCTGTTTCTTGTCGTACTGGCGGGTGGCCGTGAGTTCGGCGAGGTCGCTGGCCGACAGCGGGCGCAGGTTGCGATAACGCCAGCCCGGCTGGTTGGCGATAAACACAATGCCGCGTGCATCGCTGACCAGCAGCAGGTCGTTGCCCTGGGCCCATTCGCGCTCGAGTTCGGGGAACTCCAGTTTGACCACCATCGCGCCGAGGAACTGCTCGTGTTCATCGAGCACCGCGCTGGATAGGAAATACCCCGGCACGCCGGTGGTCACCCCGACCGCATAAAAGCGCCCGGTGCCCTGGCTCAGGGTCTGCCTGAAATAAGGCCGGAACGCATAATTGTGCCCGACGTAACTGCTCGGCAGCTTCCAGTTGCTCGCGGCCACGGCCAGGCCGGTGCGGTCCATCAGTTCCAATGTGGAGGACTGCGCGGCGCTGTTGATACGTTCCAGTTTACGGTTGAGCAGGTCCTGGGTCGCGGCATCCAGCGGGCCTTTCAACGCGCTGATCATTTCCGAGTCCAGTGCCAGCACGGCGGGCAGGGCGCGGTAGCGTTCGATCAGGGTGTGCAGCGAGTTGGCGTACAGCGCTAATTGCTGATTGGCACGGGCGGCATCGTCCACCAGGGCCTGGCGTTCGGCATGGCGGGTGGCCAGGGCAGCGGCCAGCACCGCACCGGCGATGATCAACAGGGAGTAGAACGTCAGGCGCAGGGGGCGAGGGATCGCGATCATACGGAGATGAACAGCTGCAATTAGGGGGGAGCACCATAGCATGCGCGATAAAAAAGGCGACTGGGCTGTGTAGCCGCAGTCGCCTTTATCGGTGCGAAGAAGCGCTTACTGCACTTCTACCGCCAGGCTTTCACTGATCTTTTTCTGCCAGATGGCAGGACCGGTGATGTGGACGGATTCGCCTTTGCTGTCCACCGCAACGGTGACCGGCATGTCTTTCACTTCGAACTCGTAGATCGCTTCCATGCCCAGTTCGGCGAAAGCCACCACGCGCGACTTCTTGATGGCTTGCGCCACCAGGTAAGCAGCACCGCCTACGGCCATCAGGTACACGGCCTTGTAGTCCTTGATCGCTTCGATGGCGGTCGGGCCGCGTTCGGATTTGCCGATCATGCCCAGCAGGCCGGTTTGTTCGAGGATCTGACGGGTGAACTTGTCCATCCGCGTCGCGGTGGTCGGGCCGGCAGGGCCAACCACTTCGTCGCGCACCGGATCAACCGGGCCGACGTAGTAGATGAAGCGACCCTTGAGGTCCACCGGCAGGGTTTCGCCCCTGTTCAGCATCTCGACCATGCGCTTGTGCGCCGCGTCGCGACCAGTCAGCATCTTGCCGTTGAGCAACACGGTTTCGCCCGGCTTCCAGCTCTGCACGTCTTCCGGGGTCAGGGTGTCGAGGTTGACGCGACGGGCCGATGGGCCGGCTTCCCAGACGATTTCCGGGTAGGCGTCCAGCGGTGGCGCTTCCAGCGATGCCGGGCCCGAACCGTCGAGCACGAAGTGCGCGTGACGGGTGGCGGCGCAGTTGGGGATCATGCACACCGGCAGGGAGGCGGCGTGGGTCGGGTAATCCATGATCTTCACGTCGAGCACGGTGGTCAGGCCACCCAGGCCCTGGGCGCCGATGCCCAGTTGGTTGACCTTCTCGAACAGCTCCAGGCGCATCTCTTCGATACGGTTGGAAGGGCCACGCTTTTTCAGCTCGTGGATGTCGATGGACTCCATCAACACTTCCTTGGCCATCACGGCGGCTTTCTCGGCGGTGCCGCCGATACCGATGCCGAGCATGCCCGGTGGGCACCAGCCGGCGCCCATGGTCGGAACGGTCTTGAGCACCCAGTCGACGATCGAATCGGACGGGTTGAGCATGGCCATTTTCGACTTGTTCTCGGAACCACCGCCCTTGGCGGCCACGTCCACTTCCACGGTGTTACCCGGGACGATGGAGTAGTGGATCACCGCCGGGGTGTTGTCCTTGGTGTTTTTACGCGCGCCCGCCGGGTCGGCGAGGATCGAAGCACGCAGGACGTTTTCCGGCAGGTTGTAGGCGCGACGCACGCCTTCGTTGATCATGTCGTCCAGGCCCATGGTGGCGCCGTCCCAGCGCACGTCCATGCCTACGCGCACGAACACGGTGACGATACCGGTGTCCTGGCAGATCGGGCGGTGGCCGGTGGCACACATGCGCGAGTTGATCAGGATCTGGGCGATGGAGTCACGGGCTGCCGGCGATTCTTCGCGCAGGTAGGCTTCGTGCATTGCCTGGATGAAGTCAACGGGGTGGTAGTAGGAAATGAATTGCAGGGCGTCGGCAACGCTCTGAATCAGGTCGTCTTGCTTGATCACGGTCATGAGTCGCGCTCCTCTATAAGGGAACATTCAATAAAGGTGGCTTCAGTGGGGTGTATCGGTCGGCTGAAACCACCTTTCCAAGGCACGCCGAGTGATGCTGGCGCGACGCTAAAAAGGCGCGGCAGTATAACCCGGCACGGTGGCCGATACACCCGACTATGGTCAAACTCTGCCGGGCGTGATTCCCTGTGTAGGCTTTTTTGATCCGAGACCTTGTATGCCTGAACTGTACGTCGGCGAACGCCACTGGTCGGTCTCCACCGGCAGCAACCTGTTGGATGCCCTGAACCAGGCCGGCGTTGCCGTGCCCTACAGTTGCCGCGCCGGCAGTTGCCATGCGTGCCTGGTGCATTGCCGGGGCGAGGTCGAGGATCAGCAGCCCGACGCCCTCAGCCCGGCGCAACGCGAGAGCGGCTGGCGCCTGGCCTGCCAGTGCCGGGTGGTGGCGGACCTGCACGTCGAAGCGTTTGACCCGAGCCGTGACGGCGTGCCGGCCGCGGTGGTCGGCGTGGAGTGGTTGAGCACGCATGTGCTGCGCCTGCGCCTGCAACCGGAGCGCGGCCTGCGCTACCGGGCCGGGCAGCATCTGGTGTTGTGGGCGGGGCCGGTGGCGCGCCCGTATTCCTTGGCCAGCCTGCCCGAGGAAGATCCGTTCCTGGAGTTTCATCTCGACTGCCGTCAGCCCGGCGCGTTCAGCGATGCCGCTCGACAGTTGCGCGTCGGTGACCGTCTGCGCCTGGGCGAACTGCGCGGCGGCGCTTTGCAGTACGACCCCGACTGGCAAACCCGGCCACTGTGGCTGTTGGCGTCCGGCACCGGCCTGGGCCCGTTGTGGGGCGTGTTGCGTGAGGCGTTGCGCCAGGACCACCAAGGCGCGATCCGCTTGATTCACCTGGCCCACGATGCCAGCGGTCACTACTTGGCCGAGCCCCTGGCAGCGCTGGCCGAGCGCCATCCGAACCTGACGGTGGAGCTGTGGACGGCGGCGCAGTTGACCCCGGCCTTGGCGCAACTGCGGCTGGTTTCCCGGCAAACACTGGCCTTGCTCTGCGGGCATCCGGCCAGCGTCGAGGCGTTCTCCAAGCGCCTGTTCCTGGCGGGGCTGCCGCGCAATCAACTGTTGGCTGATGTGTTCCTGCCCAGGTCGATCAGCGGGTGCTGACGACGTTTCCACAGGCAAGCCCATTACCGTGAGCCGCAAAGCAAAAAGCCCCGCCATTCACAGGGCGGGGCTTTGTTTTTTCAGCAGATCACTCAGACCATTGGGTCGCCAACGTGCAGGATCTTCATGCCGTTGGTGCCGCCGATGGTGTGGTAGCTGTCGCCCTTGGTCAGGATGACCCAGTCGCCTTTCTCCACCACGCCACGCTTGAGCAGTTCGTCGATGGCAGCCTGGCTGACTTGCTCAGGCGGCAACGACGCCGGGTCGAACGGTACGGTGTAGACACCACGGAACAACGCCGCGCGGGCCTGGGTTTCGCGGTGCGGGGAGAACGCGTAGATCGGTATCGAGGAACGGATACGCGACATGATCAACGGCGTGTAGCCACTTTCGGTCAGGGCGATGATCGCTTTGACGCCAGGGAAGTGGTTGGCGGTGTACATGGCGGCAAGGGCGATGCTCTGGTCGCAGCTTTCGAACACTTTGCCGATGCGGTGGCTGGAGGTCTTGCTGGTCGGGTGCTTTTCGGCACCGATGCAGATACGCGCCATGGCCTGGACGGCTTCCAGCGGGTACGGGCCAGCGGCACTTTCAGCCGAGAGCATCACGGCGTCGGTGTAGTCGAGCACGGCGTTGGCCACGTCGGACACTTCGGCGCGGGTCGGCATCGGGTTCTGGATCATCGACTCCATCATCTGGGTCGCCACGATCACTGCTTTATTGTGGCGGCGTGCGTGCAGGATGATTTTTTTCTGGATACCGATCAGCTCGGCATCACCGATTTCCACGCCCAGGTCGCCACGGGCAACCATCACCGCGTCGGACGCCTTGATCAGGCCGTCGAGGGTTTCGTCATCGGCCACGGCTTCGGCGCGTTCGATCTTCGCCACCAGCCAGGCAGTACCACCGGCTTCGTCGCGCAGTTTGCGCGCGTATTCCATGTCGGCAGCGTCGCGTGGGAAGGACACCGCGAGGTAGTCCACTTCCATTTCGGCGGCGAGCTTGATGTCGGCCTTGTCTTTTTCAGTCAGGGCCGGCGCCGTCAGGCCACCACCGCGACGGTTGATGCCTTTGTGATCCGACAGCGGGCCGCCGATGAGCACGGTGCAGTTCAGTTCGGTGACGCTGGCGGTGTCGACTCGCATGACCACGCGGCCGTCGTCCAGCAGCAGTTCGTCGCCGACGCCGCAATCCTTGACCAGGTCCGGGTAGTCGATACCCACGACGTGCTGGTTGCCGTCGGTCAGCGGGTGGCTGGTGGAGAAGGTGAACGTGTCACCGATCTTCAGCTCGATCCGTTTGTCGGTGAATCTGGCGATGCGGATTTTCGGGCCTTGCAGGTCACCCAGCAATGCGACGAAGCGACCGTGTTTGGCGGCCAGGTCACGCACCAGCTTGGCGCGAGCCTTGTGCTCGTCCGGGGTGCCGTGGGAGAAGTTCAGACGGGCAACGTCCAAACCAGCCAGAATCAGCTGTTCGAGGACTTCCGGCGAGTTACTGGCCGGGCCAAGGGTGGCGACGATTTTGGTACGACGGACGGACATGCACAGACTCCTGAGTTCAAGCGCTGAGGAAGGCTACTATGCTCTTTGGTTGTAGTCATTGTTCGTTTGCACTACTTATCGGCGATTCGCTTTTCGCTCCGGTTGAATAGCTGAACAACCTTGAAGATTTTTGACGAGGGGTCGATACACTGCACAAGACAGGAGAACCCTCATGCGAATTTTGCTCATTGCTGCCCTGGCCGTCAGTGTTGTCGGCTGTACCCGCTGGTCGATGGACCACCATTTGAACAACGCCTACCGTGCGTACGGGGTTGGTGACTGCGAGCGCGTGACCCTGGAATTGTCCCAGGTCGACCGGGAAAGTCGCACCCGGCGCTATGTGCAGCCGGAGGTCTCGATGTTGCGCGGGCAGTGTTTGGAGCGACAGAAGCTGTTCGTCGACGCGGTGCAAACCTATCAGTTCATCATCAACCAGTACCCGTCCAGCGAGTACGCCTATCGGGCCCGTGCGCGTCTCGACACCCTGCAACAACTGGGGCACTACTCCGGGGCGAGCGTTGCGCAGCCACGTCCGGCGTCGTTGTGATGCTATTTATCGTTGCATAGCTGGCCCGTTGCCAGTCTTAAGCTATTCTTTGAATGTCCGTTTGTACAAGTTTGTGTCCAAGCGGATGGAACACTTGGGATTGGCAGGCTGTAGAGTGGCAAAGCGCTAGCTGTTGTCACACCGATCTCCAGGGAGAGCGGGGGTGTTTAGCCCGTTCCGAATCACTGGCGCGGCCAGAGTTATGGCCAATGGATGGCGATATCATCATGTTTACCGACCGACGAATTGAGCGGCATCAATTGTCTTGTTTCCTGCAAGTGTTCAACCGGCTTACGGATAAGCCCATTGGTTACTTGGGTAACGTATCTGCAGAAGGACTGATGTTGATCAGTCAATTGCCGATGATGGTCGACGTGGCGTTCGAGCTGCGCTTGAAGATTCCCACGGTCGACGGTGATTTCCAGGCAGTTGATTTCACCGCGACCTGTTTATGGAGTCACGAGGACATCAATCCCCAGCATTACGACTCGGGTTTCAGCGTGGCTGAGGCGCCTGTCGAATACGGCCAACTGATCAATGCCTTGCTGCAGTATTTCAGCTTTGACCCCTTACAGGCGTCCGCTTAGACATAGCGCGTAGTCGCCCCGGCTTGGGTGTAGCGACCCAAGCCGGGGTGTGCGCTGTTTTCACAGAACGCCGGCTTTTTTCCAGCCCAGGTAACGTGTCACCAGAGCGGCGCCCAACTCCGAGGGGCGCGTATCCAGTACCGACAACCCATGGGCGTTCAGGCGGTCATGCAGTTCGTCGCGTTGATTGAGGTAGTCGACGGTGCCGCTGTAGGCCAGCGCTTCGGGCAGGGTTTGCACCGGCGAAAGGCGCAGTTGGTCGAGTACTTCTTCGCGCAGGCTGGCGACCAGTACCCGGTGTTGCCGGCTGATGCGTTTGACCGCGGTCAGCAGTGCCTCATCGTCCTCATCCCGCAGGTTACTCACCACGATCACCAGCGCCCGGCGTTTCTGCCGAGCCAGCAACTGGTTGGCCGCGGCTTCGTAGTCGGCCGCGCGTCGCGTGGTGTCGAGGTCGTAGACGGTGTTGAGCAACAGATTCAACTGCCCGGTGCCCTTGACGGGCGCCAGGTAGCGCGGCTGGTCGCAGGCAAAGGTGCATAGGCCGACGGCATCGCCCTGGCGCAAGGCAACATAACTGAGCAGCAGGCAGGCATTGAGCGCGTGATCGAAGTGGGACAGCTCTGCGTCCTGGCTGCGCATGCGCCGACCACAATCGAGCATGAACACGATCTGCTGGTCGCGTTCGTCCTGGTATTCCCGGGCGATCGGCGTGCGTTGGCGTGCGGTGGCTTTCCAGTCGATCTGCCGCAGGCTGTCGCCCTCGCGAAACTCGCGCAGTTGATGAAACTCCAGCCCCAACCCCCGGCGCTGGCGTTGACGCACGCCCAACTGGCTCAGCCAGTTATCCACACCCAAGAGCTGCGCGCCATACAGGCGGGCGAAATCCGGATAGACCCGGGTGGCATCGCTGACCTCAATACTGCGCCGAGCGGACCACAACCCCAAGGGGCTGGGCAGGTGCAGCTCGCAGCGACTGAAACTGAAGTGCCCACGCCGCAGGGGGCGCAGCCGATAGCCCAGTTCGCTGCGTTCGCCGGGGCGCAGTTCGATCGACTGCGGCATGTGTTCCAGGCTCAGGCCGTCGGGGACGTGATCGAACACCTGCACCGTCAGCGGTTGTGGGTAATCGTGTTCAAGCGTCAGGCGTACTTCGCCCCAGCGCCCCAATGCCAGGCTGCCGGGCATCTGCCGTTGTACTCGCGCGGACGGACGACGGCGCAGGCGCATCGCGTCCAATAGCGCCAGCAACAACAGCGCCAGCAGCAGACCCCAGGCCACCGAATGCAGGCTGTCGGGCACTGGGAGCTGCAACGCCTGTGCGGCGCCCAGCAATATATTCAGGCCCAGCAGCACGCCGAGCCAGATCAACAGCAGACGGGTCGGCTTCATGGATGGGTCATTGCCGAGGTGCCGAAATCTGGTCCAGCAGTTGCTGGAGGACCTGGTCCACTTCCAGTCCGTCGATATCCAGCTCGGGGGCGATGCGAACGCGATGACGCAGCACCGCCAGGGCGCAGCCCTTGATGTCGTCCGGGGTGACGAACTCGCCCCCGCGCAGCAAGGCGCGGGCACGGGCGCCGCGCACCAGGGCAATGGATGCGCGTGGGCCGGCACCGATGGTCAGCCCCGGCCAACTGCGGGTGGCCCGTGCCAGGCGCACGGCGTAGTCGAGCACTTGCTCATCCAGCGCCAGTTCGCTGGCGATCTGTTGCAGTTGCAACACGTCCTCGGCTTGCAGCACGGTGCGCAGGGGTTGTACGTCGAGCATGTCGGCCCGGGATGAGCGCGTGACTTCGCGAACCATCTCCAGCTCTTGTTGGGAGTCGGGGTAGTCCATCCGCACCTTGAGCATGAAACGGTCCAGTTCGGCCTCGGGCAGCGGGTAGGTGCCTTCCTGCTCGATGGGGTTCTGGGTGGCCAGCACCATGAACGGTTGGCCGATGGGCAGCGCTTCGCCCTCAAGGGTCACTTGGCGCTCCTGCATGGCCTCGAGCAAGGCGGCCTGGGTCTTGGCTGGCGCGCGGTTGATCTCGTCGGCCAGCAACAGGTGGGTAAACAACGGCCCCTTGCGCAGCTTGAACTGCTCGGTGTGCAGGTCGTACACGGCGTGCCCGGTGACATCGCTGGGCATCAGGTCCGGCGTGAACTGGATGCGCGCGAAGTCGCCGCCGAAGCAACGGGCCAGGGCCCGAACCAACAAGGTCTTGCCCAGGCCGGGTACGCCTTCAAGCAGCACGTGGCCGCCGGCGATCAAGGCGGTGAGGACGTCGTCGATCACCTGGTCCTGGCCAATCACCGCCTTGCGCAGCTCAACACGCAACGCCTGGGCTTGGCGGCTGGCGTGTTGCAGGGTTTCGGTGGTCAGGGCAGTGGGTGTTGGAAATTCGCTGATGATTTCCGGAGCCTTATTCATTGTTACATTGGTTGTATTATCCATAAATCAGATACTTACCTAATCTAACTATTGTTGGGTTTTTATGGGCCGGATGAATGGAATCAGGTCGATATGCACAACTTTCATTCCATGATAGTCCCCGACTTTGGGCGCTCGACAGACGACGCGTCGGCCATAATGACCCGCTTCGGTTTGGAGGGATGCCTCCAGGCGCCAGTGGCACTGCCTTCCGGATCATCCCCTGATGCCAAGGGCAATGGAAGTGTGGCCGCTCAAGAGAAGACACTACAGACTGGCTATGCTTTGTAAACCTCAATAAGACGCTCTCTCGCCTCTCCGGCTGCAACGGGCAGCTCGTTATAGGGCGGCAGGAGAGCCACTTTTTCAACAGCGTTGGGCAAAAGCAGCCGCTCTCGAGTAACAAGCTGGCTTGTTTAGCCGCCAAGTTTAATATCAGAATATTCATCTGGTTTCATTTGTTGATCGTCTGGGCTATCGCCTTAATGCTCCAACACGACATCGTGCACTGGAGCAAAAATAATGAAAAAACACCAATCGGCACTTCAACTCAATACCTTGGCCGTGGCGCTGGCATTTGCCTTGCCGGCCATGAGCTATGCCAGCGATCAGTCCGATTCCAAGGGGTTTGTCGCGGACAGCAGTTTAAATATTCTGAATCGCAACATGTTCTGGAACCAGAACGGCAGCGGCACCCACACCCGTGACTGGAGTCAAGCGCTGATGGCGACCTTCAGCTCAGGCTTCACCCAAGGCACCATCGGCGTCGGCATTGATGCGTTTGCCGACCTGGCGTTGCGCATCGACGGGAGCACCGACCGTGCCGGAGGCCCGAACATTCCATCCGATGCCAATGGCCATCCGGATCACGGCCTCGCGAAGGCCGGCGGTGACGTCAAGTTCCGTGTTTCCAATACCACGCTCAAGGTCGGCGACTTGCAGCCCACGTCGCCGGTGTTTGCCACCGCTGATAACTACCTGATGCCACAGACGGCATCGGGCTTCCAGATCGACAGTCATGAAATCACGGGCCTGAACCTGGAGGCCGGTCATTACACCGCCGGTACCGGTAACACCACCACGTCGCGCAGCGGCGACATTCTCGCCAGCTATGCGGGTGTGGAAGCGGCGTCGGCCAGCTTCGCGGGTGGCAAGTACCAGTTCAGTAAGGAATTCACCGCGTCGCTGTACGGAGCGCGCCTGGAAGACGTTTGGAACCAGTACTACGTCAACTTGAACCTTGTTCATCCATTGGCCGTTGACCAATCCGTCGCACTGGATTTCAACCTCTATCGCACACTGGACGACGGCAGCGCCAAGGCCGGTACCATCGACACCACTGCAGCCTCGCTGGCGGCTGCCTACACCCTGGGCGCGCACACCTTCACCCTGGCCGGACAGAAGATCCATGGTGACGAGCCGTTCGACTATGTCGGCTTTGGGGAGACCAACGCCGGTGTCGGTGCCGGCCGCTACGGTAACTCGATCAACCTCGCTGATTCGGTGCAGTACTCCGACTTCAACGGCCCGGGCGAGAAGTCCTGGCAGATGCGCTATGACTTGGACATGAGTTCCTTTGGCGTCCCGGGCCTGAGCTTCATGGCTCGTCATATTCGCGGTTCTGGCATCGACGGTACGCATACTGCCAGTAACTCGGCCTACGCCGGGGCCTATGGCGCCAACGACCAGGAACACGAAACCGACGCCGAAGTGAAATACGTCGTACAGAGTGGCCCGGCCAAGAAACTGACTGTTCACCTGCGGGAGGCCTGGCACGATGGCGATGCTTCTACCGGGGGGCATTTGGTGCAGACGCGTCTGATTACTGAGTACCCGTTGAATATCTTCTAAACAGGCGGGCTTACTTGTCGCTTTAGTTAACGTGTTTGGATTCAACGACGAAACTCGACCGACAGTCTTGCCGCACAAATGCGATATAACCAAATACGGCCTTTGAGGTCTGCCGGGGTTTGTGCGTCCAGAGACTCGGCCGGGGCAATCAGGCGACGGATCAGGCACTCCAGGTTGGTTCTCACTCTGGGTGTGGATCTCACGAGGCGCTGAACCTCAGAGTCGAGGCGCAGCGCCCTCTTGCTGGCGTTGTACCACGCACCTTCGTCACAGAACGCGGGGTCATAGTGCATTCCTGAGCGTTTGCAGGCACGCCACTTGGCGGCTGAAATCGGCGCTGGAAAGCCGTTTTGCCGCAAGTGGGCCAAGGGCCTGGCTGATCACGTGAGAGGGTTGGCGCGTCAGGTGTTCAAGCACCTGCCACTGGTCTGCGGTGTTTAGGTGTTCAAAGCCAGGGTGGCGCCGCCTTGCGGCGCGCAGGATATCGCGCTGCAAGGCGTGCAACAGGGTGCCCTGGCCGCTGCGGCGCAGCAGGAAGTCGGCGCTGGCCTGCAAGTGTTCCTGCAGTTGTCGGCGTGCTCTGGGCGCTGGCGCCTGGATCGGGCCTTGGCGCATGCCGGCCTGCCAGAGCGCCAGGGCGATCAGCGCGGCGAGCGCCACCAGCGCCTGGGGGAAATAGCGCATCAACAAGGTGAACAGGTCGTCCACGTCGCTGTTGAACAGCAGGCTCACGTCGGTGCCCTGGTTGAGGTACCACAGCAGCCAGGCGTTATCGTGTTGGCCGATTCCCGGGGTTTTCCATAAGTCGCTGTCGGTGACGACTGTCACACGGCCTTGCCCGAGATTGAGTTGCATCAGGTGGCTGGACCTGGCGCTGTTGGCGGAAAACTGGGCCAGGTGCTTGGGGTCGGTGAGATTGAAGTCGGTATCGAAGCTGAAATACGCCGGTGCGGTTTCATTGTCGACATAGAGCTTGGTCAGGTCCGGTTTTTTCTGTTTGCGTGCCGGAGCGGGTTGCTCGGATTCGTCGCTCAAGGTCTGCTGGATATGCAGGCTGTCGAGCAGCAGGTCGCCGCTTTTAGCGGTTTCTTCATCCCACAGCGCTTCGGCCACCACCAGCAGGTGGCCACCGGACTTTGCCCAGTCCAGCAGTTGATCCACCTGGCGCGGGGTCATGTTGTCGCGTTCGCCCAGCAGCAACAGGCTGCGGTCTTTGGGGGGCAGATCGGAGAGCCGTTCAAGGCCGCTGGCACGTTCCACCGCCAGGCCTTGCTGGCGCAGAAAGTGTTCGGCCGCCAGGTAGGGATTGCCCAATGCTTCGGGTGAAGGGCCGCGATCCACCACTTCGTCATAAGGAATTGCCTTGTGCCACACATACAGGCCGCCCGCCCCCAGCAGGCAAGCAAGCAGCAACCCCACCCACAGCAATGGCCGCTTCATCGGGCGACTCCCGAGCTGAACAGGGTGCGCCAATCGTTGCACAACTGCTGCTGTACCACCGCGGGCGGAAGGCGGTGCCCGTAGGCGAGGTTTTGCCAGTGCCGGGTCAATTCGTCGCTGAATGCCAGCAATTGTGGTTGTTGCAAGCGTTGAACGCGTTCCAGGACCTGGCCTTCGGTGTCGGCGGTTTTCAGTGGCAGGTTGAAGTCGTGCAGTAACCGGCTGAGCAGCCCGCGATACAACAGGCCCAGGGCTTCCCTGGGGTGGTTGGGCCATAGTCGCTCGGCGGCGCTGGCAATGTCATCGGGCAGGGTTTCGGCGCCCAGCTCCAGGCCGAACAGTTGGGTGGGTGTCGGTTTGGCGAGCTTGGGTTGGCGTGGCCCGCGCCGGCTGACAAAGGTGCGCAGCCACTCGCGATAACGCCAGGCGAGCAACGCCACGCCGCCCGCCAACAGACTCCACAGCAGCACCTCCAGGCCTTGGGCGAGGTGCTTGAAGGCGTCGCTGTTGAAGTTGTCCAGCAGTGCTTGCAGCCAGGCCGGTAGTTTGCCCTCACCGCGTGCCTGGGGCTTGGTGTTGGGTTTTTCGTCAGCAAAGCGATAGCGCGTGACGGTTTCCGGATTTTTGAACGGAGGCTTGTCCAGCAGCGCCTTGATCGATTGGCTGGCGGATTGGGGGGTGACTTGCCGGGTGGGGGGCGAGTCATCGGCCATCGCGGGTCGGCCCAGCGGCAGCAGCATCAGCCCGATCACCAGCAGTAGTAACGGGGCCGCGCTGCTCAGGCGCTGGCGCAGGCGGCGAAAAACCAGCTCAAGGTCCCACGCTTCCAGCACGGTGCGACGGTTGAGGTAGAGGCTGAAACCACAGGCGACGTAGATCGGTTCCCAGAACACCAGGACCAGCGCGTAGAAAGCGTTGCTCAGGTGTTCCAGCCACAACCCCTCCGGGCCGGTTGCCAGGGCCAGCCGTTGCCAGTCCCAATCCAGTTCAACCTGCTGGGGGATGAACAGATAGAACAGCGCCATGCAGCCGAACCACAGGCCGATTTCCAGGTGTACACCGAGCGTGGTCAACCAGCGCGCTGTGCCGGCGTTGTGTTGCTGCAGCACGCCCAGGCGTTTTTGGCGCGCCTGACCATCCAGGCCCTCGAGTTGACTGACCGGCATCAAAAAGCTGCGGCTCAGGCTCAGTCGCCGCCAGGTCAGGCTGGCCAGGAGTTGGCCCTTGAGCAGGCGCGGCCAGTGACGCACGGCCTGTTTCAGGCTGGGCGTCTCGCCAAACAGGGCCTTGGACAGGATATACAGGGGCAGCCGGTCGAAGGCCGGCTTCAACCACCAGAACACAAACAAGGCCGTGGACGGGTATTGCCACAACAGAACGCTAAGCGCGATGAATATCGGCAGGCTCACCAGCGCCCAACTGGCCATCAACAGCAGTCGATGTTCCTGGGCCATTAACACGCCCAGGTCCATGGCTTCCCATGATGTTCGCGGGCGAATCACTACGCTGGCATCACTCAGGCGCATGGCGAGTCCGTCCGGCAAGGGTCAGGTAGGCGGCCACCAGTAGCCAGAGCCCCGCGCCCACCAGGTATTTGACCCAAGGCGCGATCGCGGTGGTGGAAGACCAGTAGGCTTCGATAAATGCAGCGATCAGCAGGAACAGCATGACGCCGCAGAGCATCTGCACGCTTTTACGTGCCGCCAGCCGCAGGGATTCACCGCGTGTCAGGTGCCCCGGAGCAATCAACGCCCAGCCCAACTGCAAGCCTGCCGCGCCAGCCAGGGCAATTGCGCTGAGTTCGAAGGCACCGTGGCCGATGACAAACGACCAGAAGGTCTGGCCGTAGCCGATTTCAGTGAGGTGCCCGGAGATCGCACCGATGATCAGGCCGTTGAATATCAGAAAGAACACGCTGCCCAGGCCGAACAGCAAGCCCGCGGCAAAGGTCTGGAAGGCGATGCCGATGTTGTGCATCACGTAGTAGCCGAACATCATCCAGTCTTCACTGGATGCACGTTCGGCGACGCGGCCCAGGCGACTGGCGTCCGGGTCGTACATGCTATGCATCTCGGCCACCTGCTGGGGGCTGACGACGCTGTAGATCAGTTCGGGAAACAGGTACACCAGCAGTGCAATACCCACCAGGCTGCCGAAGAACAGCAGGCTGGCGATCAGCACGAAGCGCCACTGTTCACGCACCAGCCGGGGGAAACCGGCCAGCAGGAAAGCCAATACGTTCGCACCCAATTGACTGCGGTGGCGATACAGCTGTTGGTGGCCGCGCAGGGCCAGTTGTTGCAGCGGGTCCACCAGGTAACTGCTGTAGCCGCGCTCCTGGGCCATGGCCAGGTGCTGGCACAGGCGTCGATACTGATGAGGGAAATCAGCCAGCTCAGCGGCCTTGGCCTTGCCTTGTTCCAACTGCGTCAGTTGTTCGGCGAATGCTTGCCATTGGGGCTGATGACGGCTTTCGAACAGGCTCTGTTTCATGTCGGCCCCAGCAAGCCACGGGCCACGCCGTTGAGCTGCTCGACAGCGCGAGCCGGGGACACCTGCAGGGGCGTGGCGAGGATCGAGGCCAGTTCCTGTACTCGCTCGGCGGACAGTTCGCCCTGGCGCTCGGCGAAATTGAGGATGGCGCGCTGTTCGCTCAGGTCCAGGGCAAATGGCAGGCGCAGGGCAGGGGCCTGCGGCACCTTGGGGCGTGCCAATGGCAGTTCGCGGTAGACCACCAGCGTGCCGGCCGCCAGATCACCGAGCCGTTTGAAGTTAGGGTGCTGCAGGCAACTGATGGCGCCGAGAAAGTAGCCGAACGGCAGCATATCGACAAAGCGCAGCAGGTTGCGGATGAGTGAGGCCGACCAGCCGATGGGCGTGCCGTCATCCTGTACCACGCGCATCCCCATGACCTGCTTGCCCGGCGAGCAGCCCTGGTTGAGTACTTCAAACAGCACCATGTACCACCAACTGACCAGGAACAGCAGCAACGAGCCCAGCCCTATGCCGATGTTGCCGAGCAGGGCCAACGGAACCAGCAGGATGCCCATGAGCAACCCGCGCACGCCCAGGTCGAAGGCGAAGGCCAGCGCACGTGGCAGCAGGCCGGCCGGGCGCAAGGGCAGGTCGATGCCCTCTGGGGTCTCGATCTGGTAACGGGTATCCAATGGAGCTGATGGCATCGCGATCCTTGGCAGCGCAGAGCGGTTGGAAGACACGGATGCTAGCAGTGTCGGCGATGGAAGCAACCATTCAAGGTTTTGCTGGATGTTTATACAGTTGATCTGGCGCTGGCCTCAGGCACCTTCCAGCGCCTAGACTTTGTCGATCTTCAGCACAGGAATAGCCCGTGACCACTCTTTTCTGGTACGACTATGAAACCACCGGCATCAACCCGCGCAGCGATCGTCCCCTCCAGGTCGCCGGTATTCGCACCGATGTCGACCTCAACGAGGTTGGCCCGCCGGTCAACCTGTATTGCCAACCCAGCGACGATATCCTGCCCCATCCGGCAGCCTGTGCGATCACCGGCATCACCCCGCGCATGCTGGCGGAAAAGGGCTTGGCCGAAGCCGATTTCATGACGCGGGTGCATGCTGAACTGGCGGCCCCCGGTACCTGTGGGGTGGGTTACAACACCCTGCGGTTTGACGATGAAATGACCCGTTACAGTCTCTATCGCAATTTCTTCGACCCCTACGCGCGTGAATGGCAGGGCGGGAACAGCCGCTGGGACTTGATCGATGTGATGCGTACCGCCTACGCGCTGCGCCCGGAGGGAATCGTCTGGCCCGAGCAGGATGGGCGTGTCACCCTCAAGTTGGAGCGTTTGACCGAGGCCAACGGGATCGCCCATGGCCAGGCCCACGATGCGTTGTCCGACGTGCGCGCGACCATTGCCCTGGCCCGATTGGTCCGTGAAAAACAGCCCAGGTTGTACGACTGGCTATTCCAATTGCGCAGCAAGCAACGGGTGATGGACCAGGTGCGGCTGCTGCAACCGATGGTGCATATCTCCGGGCGTTTTTCGGCCGAGCGCCATTTCCTCGGCGTCGTACTGCCCCTGGCCTGGCACCCGCGCAATCGCAACGCATTGATCGTCTGTGACCTGGGCCTTGATCCGCAAGGGCTGCTGGACCTCGACGCCAATACCTTGCGTCAGCGCCTCTACACCCGTCGTGATGACCTGGCCGCAGGCGAGTTACCGGTACCGCTCAAGTTGTTGCATATCAACCGCTGCCCGGTGGTGGCGCCATTGAATGTGCTGCGGGCGCAAGACCGTGAACGACTGCAATTGGATATGGACGCTTATCAGGCGCGGGCGCTGCGGCTAACTGACGCACAGGAAGTTTGGCGCGACAAGTTGGCGGAGATTTATGCCGAGGAAGATTTTGCACCGAGTTCGGACCCGGAGCAGCAGCTCTATGATGGTTTTATCGGTGACCGCGACCGTCGTTTGTGCGAACAAGTCCGCGCGGCAGAGCCGGCGCAATTGGCGCGGCAGCAGTGGCCCTTTGATGATCAGCGTTTGCCGGAATTATTATTTCGCTACCGTGCGCGCAACTTTCCTGCAACCTTGAACAGCGAGGAGCAACAACGCTGGAAACTTTTCTGTCAGCAACGCTTGTCAGATGGCGAATGGGGGGCACCCAATACCTTGGAGGCATTTAAACGTGCTCGTATTGAATTGGCTGTTAGTGCCACGCCGTTTCAGCGTCAGGTGCTGGATCAATGGCAGGAGTATGCTGACTCTTTAGCCGTTCGGTTCAATCTGTAATCAGGCAATTGCAGATTATTCAGACAATAAAAAACGCCAGCAAGCTGGCGTTTTTCGTCTGTCGCGTATCAGGCAAGAGCCTGGCGAGGCTTAGCCCAGCAGGGTAGCCCAGCCTTCAACCACGTCACCGCCCCACTTGGCTTTCCACTCTTTCAGCGTCTTGTGGTTGCCGCCTTTGGTTTCAATCACTTCGCCGTTGTGCGGGTTTTTGTATTGCTTGACCTTGCGGGCACGCTTGGTGCCGGTAGTTTTCACTGCGCCGCGCGGTGCTTTAACTTTAGACTCTGGATCCAGCAGCGCGATGATGTCACGCAGGGATTTGGAGTATTCACCCATCAGGGTACGCAGTTTGCCTTCGAATTCCAGCTCGGTTTGCAGTTTGTCGTCTTGGGACAGATTCTTCAAACGGGCTTGCAGCTCTTTGATAGCTTCTTCGGTGGCACGGTATTCGTTGATCAGGGACATGTGGACTACCTTATGTAGAGCGCTGATTGACAGGGATAGTGGCCCAATAATAGTCAGGCTATTTCCCCAAGTAAACATTTAAGGGAACATTTATGTGAATTACTTTGAATGTTTGTGGCAAATCTATGCAAACGAGTTAATTAGTAGCGGGTATGGGCAAAGACTACCTGCTTAATTTTCGCTAACTGCCTGAGCGTGCCGATGCACATGCATATAGCGGTGGTAAAACCCTACGTTATTAAGGGGTGTGGTCAAGGCGAGGGCAGAATAAGCGTCAACGGATACTGCAGTTTTTCTGCGTAATCGCTAGAATGACCGCCTTTGCGAAGTTCTGGAGTTTTCCCCTAATGCACACTTTTCGGCTGGTGATCGCTTGCCCGGACCGGGTTGGCATCGTTGCCAAAGTCAGTAACTTTCTGGCCTCCCACAACGGCTGGATCACCGAGGCGAGCCATCACTCGGACAATCTCAGCGGTTGGTTCTTCATGCGCCACGAAATCCGTGCCGATACGCTGCCCTTTGGCCTTGAGGCGTTTCGCGAGGCGTTTGCGCCGATCGCCGAAGAGTTTTCGATGATCTGGCACATCAGCGATACCGAGCAGAAAAAACGTGTGGTGTTGATGGCCAGCCGTGAATCGCACTGCCTGGCGGACTTGCTGCACCGCTGGCACAGCGACGAGCTGGACTGTGAGATCGCCTGCGTGATCTCCAACCATGACGACCTGCGTAGCATGGTCGAGTGGCATGGCATCCCGTACTACCATGTGCCGGTCAACCCGCAGGACAAGGAACCGGCGTTCGCCGAGGTGTCCCGCCTGGTCAAGCAGCATGAAACCGACGTCGTGGTGCTGGCGCGCTACATGCAGATCCTGCCGCCGGAACTCTGCCGCGAATACGCCGGCAAGGTGATCAACATTCACCACAGCTTCCTGCCGTCGTTTGTCGGTGCCAAACCGTACCACCAGGCTTCCCTGCGTGGCGTGAAGTTGATTGGCGCAACGTGCCATTACGTCACCGAAGAACTGGACGCCGGCCCGATCATCGAGCAGGACGTGGTGCGTGTCAGCCACAGCGACAGCATTGACGACATGGTGCGCTTCGGCCGTGACGTCGAGAAAATGGTCCTGGCCCGTGGCCTGCGCTATCACTTGGAAGACCGCGTGCTGGTACACGGCAACAAAACAGTCGTGTTCTGATCAACGCGTTTTGATTGAAGAGTGAAGGGCCTGGGCGTTAAATCGTCCCAGGCCTTTTTTCATTGATCTGCCCAGCAGGACAAGCCCATGACCGATCCACTCGATAAAGCTACGTCCAGGGCGCCCGCTACGTTGGGCGAGGGGTGTCTGAGTCGCTATGACCCGGATGAGCTGGAGGCCGAGGATGGTACTGACTTTCCTGGGGCAGCCCAATTGTGGGACGAGTTGCAGAAACGGCCGGCGTCCCCTGAAACAGACGCTTGAGCAGCGGCCTGCCGAGCATCAGCAGAAACACCGGCCCACCGGCCAGCAGATAGAAATAGTAGGTCACCGCCCGCCAGATCAGAATCGCCGCCGCTGCGCTGGATTTGCCCAGCCAGGGCGCCAGCAAGGCCGCTGACGTCAACTCCGCCGCACCGGCCCCGCCGGGCATAAGGCTGAACTGGCCCGCCGTCAGCGACAGCATCTGGATCAGGAAACTCCAGGCCCACTGCACATCGCCTCCCAACCCTTGTACCGCAAGGTAAAGCACGCTGTAGCGCAGTATCCAATGCAGGCTGGTCAAGGCAAACACGGCGGACAGGGTGCGCCACGGCAATTTCAGCGTTTGGGTAAATGCCGCCAGGAAGCGCAACACTTTGCGCGCCCAGCGCCGGCGAGTCGCGGTGCTTACCTTGCATCGCTGGAGCAAGGTGCCGCTCAGGCGTATCAGGCGGCGATGAAAGCGCACCAGCAGCACAGCGCTTAACACTGCGCCCACCATCGATGCCGCACTGAGCCCCAACAGCCACTCCAGGCGTGGGCTGAGGCTGTGGAACACTGCGTACAACGCGATCCCCAGCAGTGCGCAGAAAAAAAACAGCAAGTCGCTCAACTGATCCATGGCGAACACCGCGCTGCCGTGGGCCGGACGTATGCCGTTGCGCGCCAGCAGGACCATCAGTGTCAGTGGCCCGCCGCTACCTCCGGGCGTGGCGCACATGGCGAATTCGGTCGATATCACCACGCCCAGGCTGTTGAGTCGCCCCAGTTGGCCGCGTTGCTCGCCCAGTAATAAGCGGATACGCACGCTGTTGATCAGCCAGCACAGGATAATCATGCCGAACATCAGCGACAGTTGGGGCAGCGGGAATTGCTTCAGGCGCGTAACGGTTTCGCCACCTCCCAGCCACACGGGGATCGCCAGCGCCAGCAGCAGGCCCAGCAGCAGCCAGATCACCCGGCTCATGGCTGGGTGGCCAGCCAAGCGGCCTTGGTCAGTGGTGTGCGTCCGGCGTTGAGCAGGCGTTGTAGGGTTTCAAGCCAGTAGCGGCGGGAAAATTCGTGGCGCATGTCCACCGGGTGCAGTCCCAGGCGAATCACCGGGGCCGCCTGCCAGCGCTGTTCCCGTCGGTCGCTGAGACACTTGGACAGACCTCGGCGCCAGGCACTGCGCGCACTCCACACCAGCCCCGGGGCGTTGACCGGCGTGAAGTCGGGTAGCCGGTACAGATGTTGCGGGTCGCTGGTGTAGGTCAGCGGCAATTGGCGCAGTGCCTGGCGGGTGCCGCGGCTCATCAGCCAGGCGGGAGCGACAAAGCCTTGCAGCGGCCAGTCGTAGCGACGGAATACCTCGATGCCATCGCTGATACGCTGCAGCGCCTGATCCTGGCGCAGTTGGTAGAACTCACCCTCATGGGTATACAGGCGCCGCATGAACCAGGCTTTAGGGGTGCGCGGAGCCGGTTGGTCGTCGCAATGGTAGTAGCCGTGCAAGGTCAGCTCATCGCCCTTGGCCACGCGGCTGTCCAGCAGGCGGCGAAAGTCGTCATGGGCGGTCAGGGCTTCATGATGATGAAACTCCGGCACCACCAGCCAGGTGATGGGCACGCCGCCCAACGCGTCGACGGCTGCGACGAATGGGCGGTAGTCGGCCCAGGTCTGCGGCGCTACATCGTGCAGCACCAGCAGCACCGAGCGCTCATCCATGGGCAAGCATCGGCTTGTGGCTGCCCAGCACCGCATAATAGTGCGTCAACAGGCTGTCGACGACCGTCTCCCAGGCGTAATGCTGTTCGACATGACGCCGAGCCTGCGCGCCCAGGCGACGGCTGTCGGCACCGAACAGCTCGCGCACCGCATCGGCCATGGCTCGTGGATTATTGGGCGTACACAGCAGGCCGCAGCGCTCGTCAATGATCTCGGTAAATGCGCCGGCCGCCACGGCGACCACCGGTATGCCGCAGGCCATGGCCTCCAGTATTACCAGGCCGAAGGTTTCCTGATCGCCGCCATGCAGCAGCGCGTCGGCGCTGGCCATCAGCCGGGCGACATGCTGGGCGGGGCGGAACCCATCGATCACGGTGACGTTGTCCGGCACGCTGGCCGGCATGCCGGAGCCCACCAGCAGCAAGTGGTAGTTGTCCCCCAGGCGTTTCATGCAGTTGAGCAGCAGCGGCAGGTTTTTTTCCTTGGAACCGCGCCCGGCGAAGATCAGCAGCCGGGTATCCGCGCCGATCCCCAGTTCGGCGCGCAAGCCCGGGTCGCGGACGTCCGGGCAGAACGTTTGCAGGTCGACCCCCAGCGGCTGCACGAAGACATTATTCACCCCAAGCCCGATGAGCTTGTCAGCCATCACTTGGCTGGGCGCCAGTACCCGGTCGAAATTCCCATAGAGTTTGCTGACGTAGGCTTCAGCGTTCGGGGTAAACCACGACCCCATGCGGTTACTCACCAGCAGCGGCAGATCCGAGTGATAAAAACCAATGACGGGCACATCCAGTTGGCGTCGTGCATCCAGCGCCGCCCAGGCGGTCAGGTACGGGTCGCCGACTTCGATCAGATCGGGCTGTAAATCGTGCAGGACATTTCGCCAAGGCGCGAGCCGAAGGGGGAAGCGGTAGCCCTTGCCGAAGGGGAGGGCGGGGGCCGGCACCTTGAATATCCCATCCCGTTCGCTCAAGTGTGCGCCGGGGACCAACAGGCTGTGGCGAATGCCGGGTTTGAGCGTCAGACGCCGGTGCTTGGCGTCGAGATAAGTGCGTACGCCACCGCTGGCGGGGGCGTAGAACATGGTGATGTCCGCGATATGCACGATGAACATTCCTCCGATCCGTAGCTCTCCTTACGTGGACCTGAGGTAATGATAGATGTTCGATCGGAATTGGGGGCGCGCGCGCTCAAGTTGATAAAGGTCAATGTGGGCGCAAGGCGGACCTGTGCTCCCACAAGGTTCTGTGGTGTCAGTCAGATACGGAAACTGCCCACCAGATGCTTCAGCCGTGCCGCCTGCTGTTCCAGGTCGGCGCAGGCGCGCAGGGTCGATTGCAGGTTTTCCACGCCTTCTTGATTGAGCGTGTTGATTTCGGTGATGTCCATGTTGATCGACTCGACCACCGAGGTCTGCTCCTCGGTGGCGGTGGCGACCGACTGGTTCATCCCATCGATCTCGCCGATGCGCTGGGTCACGCTGTTCAAGCGTTCGCCGGCCAGGTTGGCGATTTCCACGCTGTCGAGGCTGTGGCGCTGGCTTTCGCTCATGGTACTGACCGAATCCCGGGCGCCGACTTGCAGCTCCTCGATCATCGTTTGCACCTGTTGTGCCGATTCCTGGGTGCGGTGCGCCAGGTTACGCACTTCGTCGGCCACCACCGCAAACCCACGTCCGGCTTCCCCGGCGCGCGCCGCCTCGATGGCGGCGTTGAGCGCCAGCAGGTTGGTTTGCTGAGAGATGCTGGTGATCACTTCGAGGATTTGCCCGATATTCACCGTTTTGCTGTTAAGTGCTTCGATGTTGCTGCTGGAAGCGCTGATCATCGCGGACAACTGGGTCATTGCCTTGATATTGCGTTCAACCACCTGCTGACCGTCTTCGGCCAAGTGCCGCGCATCGCTGGCCTGGTTCGAGGCTTGTGCGGCGTTACGCGCGATTTCCTGGGCGGCGGCCCCCAATTGGTTGATGGCCGCGGCGACGCTGTTGGTGCGGTTGGCCTGCTCGTCGGAGTTGATCATCGACGAGTTGGACGCGCTGACCACCCGCAGGGCGACTTCATTGACCTGCCCGGTGGCCGAGGACACTTCGCGGATCGACGTATGAATCCGCTCCACGAAGCGGTTGAACGCATTACCCAGGATGCCGAATTCGTCGTGATTCTGGATGCTCAGGCGACGGGTCAGGTCGCCCTCGCCATCGGCGATGTCCTGCATGGCGCGAGTCATCACGTGCAGCGGTTGCATCAGCACTCGGATCAGCATGCCGAGCAAGGCGATGATGATTACCACGGCAATGATCGTGGCGATGATCGCCGAGGTGCGGAATTCGCTGAGCATGGCGAAGGAGGTGGCTTTATCCACGGAAATACCGAGGTACCAGTTCACCGACGGCAGGCCCTTGATCGGTGTAAAGGTCACGATGTTGTCCTTGCCGTTGGCCTCGACTTCACTGAAGTCGCCGCTGATCTTCGGCGTGTGTTTCGGGTAGACGTCGGCCAGGGTTTTCATCACCAGGTTTTTGTCCGGGTGTACCAGCACCTTGCCGTCGGCGCTGACCAGGAACGCATAGCCCATGCCGCCGAAGTTCAGCGCGCCGATGTTGTCCACCAGGGTTTGCAGGCTCAGGTCGCCGCCGACCACGCCGATGCTCTGGCTGCCCTGGGCGCTGGGGGTCGCGATGGAAATGATCAATTGCCCCGTCGCGGCATCGATATAGGGTTCGGTCAGGGTCGAACCATTGCTGCTCTGGGCGCCTTTGTACCAAGGACGAACGCGTGGGTCGAAACCGTCCGGCATCTTGGTGTCGGGGCGGATAGTGAACGCGCCCTGGCTGTCGCCCACGTAGGTTGCCATGAACGAGGAGGTCAGGGCTTTCTGTTCCAGCAGGCTGGCGACCACCTTGGGGTCGGGATTGATCGCAATATTTTGTGCCGCGTTTTCCACCAGGACAATGCGCCCGGTGAGCCAGGTTTGAATGTTGCTGGCAGTGACATCACCCATTTCATGCAGGTAATTGTTGAGATCTTCGCGAATTGCGTTGCGTTGCAGGTAGTCGTTATAAAGCGTAAACAGCGCGAAGGCGGCGATGACGATAAGGGAGGCAGCAAGCAGGATTTTGTGGCTGAAACGCAGGTTTTTATTCATGGCCTGAAGGGTCCGCTAAGGTCTTAATATCCAAAATGCGTCCTTATAGGATGCGCAGAATGGTAGCGTCAAAAAAGGTGTGATATTTCTGGCGATAGCCCTGTGAGGTCCCTGTAGGAGCTGTCTGATCTGTTTTTAGACTTTGTGGGTCTTACATTGATGTGTATCGACCTTGCGGCACGAAAGATTAACCATAGGTGACGAAATGCCTGACTCCACGCAACTCCTTATCGGCGCCGGCCTTGATGGCCAGCCCATCGCCCAGGCCATGCGCCTGGCCAATCGTCACGGGTTGGTTGCCGGTGCCACGGGCACTGGCAAGACCGTCACCCTGCAACGCCTGGCAGAAGCGTTCAGCGATGCGGGCGTGGCGGTATTCGCCGCGGATATCAAGGGCGACCTTTGTGGTCTCGGCGCTGCGGCCAACCCCCAGGGCAAGGTGGCCGAGCGCATCGCCGGCATGCCTTTCCTGAATTACACGGCCAAGGCGTATCCGGTCACGCTGTGGGATATTCACGGTCAGTCCGGTCATCCATTGCGTACCACCATCAGTGAAATGGGGCCGTTGCTGCTCGGCAGCCTGCTGGAGCTCACCGACAGCCAGCAGTCAGCGTTGTATGCCGCCTTCAAGGTGGCGGACCGCGAAGGCCTGTTACTGCTGGATTTGAAGGACCTCAAGGCGCTGCTCAATCACTTGCGCTACCACCCGGAACTGCTGGGTGAAGATGCGGCGCTGATGACCACCGGCTCCAGCCAGGCGCTGTTGCGGCGCCTGGCGGTGTTGGAGCAGCAGGGCGCGGAAGCGTTGTTCGGCGAGCCGGCGCTGCAGCTCGAGGATATTTTGCACCCCGCCAGCGATGGTCGCGGGCGTATCCACCTGCTCGACGCCAGCCGCCTGGTTCACGAAGCCCCCAAGGTGTACGCAACCTTCCTTTTATGGCTGCTGGCTGAACTGTTCGAGCAGTTGCCCGAACGCGGCGATGCCGATAAACCGCTGCTGGCGCTGTTTTTCGACGAAGCGCACTTATTGTTTGCCGATACGCCCAAGGCCTTGCAGGACCGCCTCGAACAGGTGGTGCGGTTGATTCGCTCGAAAGGCGTGGGTGTGTATTTCGTCACGCAATCGCCCGGGGACTTGCCTGACAGCGTGTTGGCGCAACTTGGCTTGCGTATCCAGCATGGCCTGCGCGCATTCACCACCAAAGAGCAGAAATCACTGCGCGCGGTGGCGGACGGTTTTCGGCCCAATCCGACATTTGATGCGTTGTCGGTCCTGACAGAGCTGGGCACTGGTGAAGCACTGGTGGGCACTTTGCAGGAAAAGGGCACGCCGGAAGTCGTCCAGCGCGTGTTGGTCGCGCCACCGCAATCGCGGATCGGCCCGCTCAGCGACGCCGAACGCGCCGCCCTGATTGCCAGTTCGCCGTTGCAGGGCCGCTATGACAAGCCGATTGACCGCGAATCGGCCTATGAAGTGCTGATGGCGCGCAAGGCGTTGGGCCCGGCCGAAGCCGAAGAAGCCAAGCCGGTGAGCGAAGAACCGAGCTTTACCGACAGAGCCGGGGCATTCCTCGGGACTGCGGCTGGCAAGGCGCTCAAGTCAGCCATGCAACAGGCCGCCAATCAGGTGGGGCGCCAATTGGTGCGGGGCTTGCTGGGGTCGTTGCTGGGCGGCAGCAAGCGTAGATAGCCGATCAGGCTTTGGGCTTGGCGTGCGCGGCGAGGCGTTCCAGCGCCGCGCGTAAACCCGGATCGCTGATGCCGTCGGCCGTTGCCTGAATGGTTTCGGCCGCATTCGCCGATAAATCCATGGTGTGCCCCGCCGCGCCTTGCGGAACGGTCGGCGGTTGCACCTTGAATTGGATACGCGTCAGGCTGGCAAATTCGTCAAACGCCATCAATTGTCGCTGCAAGCGTTTTTGCTGATAGCGCAAGCGTGTCGCCCAATGGCCGTCTGTGACAATAAGCAGCAGGTTGCCCTCGCGCCACGAGGCGACATGGCAATGTTCCCGCGCTGCCGGTTGCAATTGGCTTTCAACCAGGCGTTGCAGGTGGCCCAGGCGTTGCGCATGGCTGAAGATGGCTTTCAACGGCTTGGCTTCGCGAAGCAACACGCTGGGCGCGCGGGCTGTAAGAGGGCGAAACGCCATGATCAGACACCTTAAGTAACAGAGCCGCCATCTTAGCAGAAAGCGCCTGTGGACCCCCAGGCAATGCATTGGCGGGGCTTTATCTGCGAAATCAATGCACTCCATGGGTTGAAGTTCCGGTAAAAGCCCTTATTTTAAATGGGCCCTCTCACGGGCTCATGCCTGCATTGGGGAACAACGCCACTTTCCTCACCCACGATTCCGGGTAGAATGCGCGTTCGCATGCGCCCGTGAGGGCCGCTCGGGCCACTCACGGTGCGCCCTCCATCCCTATGTGTGGAAGAACCTGCCGATATGTTTGCGCCTTTGTTAAAGAAACTTTTTGGAAGCAAGAATGAGCGCGAAGTCAAACGCATGCTCAAGACGGTGCAGCTGGTCAATGCCTTCGAAGAGCAGATGGTTGCCCTTTCGGACGAGCAATTGCGCGCCAAGACCGAAGAGTTCAAGGCCCGCATAGCCAAAGGTGAAACCCTCGACAAGTTGCTTCCCGAAGCCTTCGCGGTCGCCCGTGAAGCCGGTAAGCGTGTCATGGGCATGCGCCACTTCGACGTCCAGCTGATCGGCGGCATGACCTTGCATGAAGGCATGATTGCCGAAATGCGTACCGGTGAAGGCAAGACCCTGGTGGCGACCCTGGGTGTTTACCTCAACGCGCTGTCCGGCAAGGGCGTGCACGTTGTGACGGTGAACGACTACCTGGCCCGCCGTGACGCCAACTGGATGCGCCCGCTGTATGAATTCCTCGGCCTGACCGTCGGCGTCGTGACGCCGTTCCAGCCGCCGGAAGAGAAGCGTGCGGCCTACGCTGCCGACATCACCTACGGCACCAACAACGAATTCGGTTTCGACTACCTGCGCGACAACATGGCGTTCAGCATGGAAGAAAAATTCCAGCGCGAACTCAACTTTGCCGTGATCGACGAAGTCGACTCCATCCTCATCGACGAAGCCCGTACCCCGCTGATCATCTCCGGCCAGGCCGAAGACAGCTCGCGCCTGTACACCGAGATCAACAAGTTGATCCCGCGCCTGGAGCAGCACATCGAGGAAGTGGAAGGCGTGGTGACCAAAGAAGGTCACTTCACCATCGACGAGAAGACCCGTCAGGTCGAACTCAACGAAGCCGGTCACCAGTTCGTCGAAGACATGCTGACCCAGATCGGCCTGCTGGCCGAGGGCGAAAGCCTGTACTCGGCCCACAACCTGGGCCTGCTGACCCATGTGTATGCCGGCCTGCGCGCGCACAAGCTGTTCCATCGCAACGTCGAATACATCGTCCAGGACGGCCAGGTCGTTCTGGTTGACGAACACACCGGGCGTACCATGCCGGGTCGTCGTCTGTCCGAGGGCCTGCACCAGGCCATCGAAGCCAAGGAAGTGCTCAACATCCAGGCCGAAAGCCAGACGTTGGCTTCCACCACCTTCCAGAACTACTTCCGTCTGTACAACAAACTGTCCGGCATGACCGGTACGGCCGACACCGAAGCGTTCGAATTCCACCAGATCTACGGTCTGTCGGTTGTGGTCATCCCGCCGAACAAGCCGCTGGCGCGTAAAGACTTCAACGACCTGGTGTTCCTGACCGCCGAAGAGAAATACGCGGCGATCATCAACGACATCAAGGACGGCATGGCCCAGGGGCGTCCGATCCTGGTGGGTACCGCGACGATCGAAACGTCTGAGCACGTGTCCAACCTGCTCAACAAGGAAGGCATCGAGCACAAGGTCCTCAACGCCAAGTTCCACGAAAAAGAAGCCGAGATCATCGCCCAGGCCGGTCGCCCCGGCGCGCTGACCATCGCTACCAACATGGCCGGTCGTGGTACCGACATCCTGTTGGGCGGCAACTGGGAAGTGGAAGTGGCTTCCCTGGACAACCCGACTCCCGAGCAGATCGCCCAGATCAAAGCCGACTGGCAGAAACGCCACCAGGCGGTGCTGGAGTCCGGCGGCCTGCAGGTGATCGCGTCCGAGCGTCACGAATCGCGCCGTATCGACAACCAGTTGCGTGGGCGTGCCGGTCGTCAGGGTGACGCCGGTTCCAGCCGTTTCTACTTGTCCCTGGAAGACAGCCTGATGCGTATCTTCGCCTCGGATCGGGTGAAGAACTTCATGAAAGCCCTGGGCATGCAGTCCGGTGAAGCGATCGAGCACCGCATGGTGACCAACGCCATCGAGAAGGCCCAGCGCAAGGTCGAAGGCCGCAACTTCGACATTCGTAAGCAACTGCTCGAGTTCGATGACGTCAACAACGAACAGCGTAAAGTGATCTATCACATGCGTAACACGTTGCTGGCCGCCGACAACATTGGCGAGACCATCGCCGATTTCCGTCAGGACGTGCTCAACGCCACCGTCAGCGCGCATATTCCGCCACAGTCCCTGCCAGAGCAGTGGGATGTTGCCGGCCTGGAAGCCGCGTTGAAGAGCGACTTCGGTGTCGACTTGCCGGTTCAGCAGTGGCTGGACGAAGACGATCACCTGTACGAAGAAACCCTGCGCGAGAAGCTGATGACCGAGCTGTTGGCCGCGTACAACGAGAAAGAAGAGCAGGCGAGTGCCGAAGCGCTGCGCACCTTCGAGAAACAAATCGTACTGCGCGTGCTGGACGACCTGTGGAAAGACCACCTGTCGACCATGGATCACCTGCGTCACGGTATCCACTTGCGTGGCTACGCCCAGAAGAACCCGAAGCAGGAGTACAAGCGCGAGTCGTTCACGCTGTTCTCCGAACTGCTGGATTCGATCAAGCGCGATTCGATTCGCGTGCTGTCCCACGTTCAGGTGCGTCGCGAAGACCCGGTCGAGGAAGAAGCGCGCCTGCGTGAGGAAGCCGAGGCACTGGCGGCGCGCATGCAGTTCCAGCATGAGGAAGCGCCAGGTCTTGAGGCGCCTGAGGTCTTGGGCGAAGAGGTCGATGTGGCCCTGGCTCAAACTCCGGTGCGCAACGAGCAGAAGCTGGGCCGTAACGAGCTGTGCTGGTGCGGTTCGGGCAAGAAGTTCAAACACTGCCACGGCGAAATCAACTAAGATTTTCGCCTGACGCTGCAACACCCCGCGCCGCGACCGGCATCAGCCGTCGCGGCGTTTTGCCATTAATTCCCACCGTCGAACGCGACGGCACAGACATCATCTATTTTTAAGGAGCGCATTCATGGCTGTTGGTCTTGGTCCTTTGCCCACATTGCACCCGGTTGCCGGTTTTGAACTCGGTATCGCTTCGGCCGGCATCAAACGCCCGGGGCGCAAGGATGTCGTGGTGATGCGCTGTGCTGAAGGCTCGACCGTCGCCGGTGTGTTCACCCTCAACGCCTTCTGCGCCGCGCCGGTGATCCTGGCCAAGCAGCGCGTGGCCGGTCCGATTCGTTACCTGCTGACCAACACCGGCAATGCCAACGCCGGCACCGGCGAGCCTGGCCTGGTCGCCGCCGCGCGGACCTGCGCCAAACTGGCACAACTGGCCGGCGTCGACGCCAGCCAGGTGCTGCCGTACTCCACCGGTGTGATCGGTGAGCCGCTGCCGGTGGAAAAAATCGAAGGCGCCCTGCAAGCCGCGCTGGATGACCTGTCTGTGGATAACTGGGCGGCCGCCGCCACCGGCATCATGACCACCGACACCTTGCCCAAGGGCGCGAGCCGTCAGTTTGTACATGACGGCGTGACCATCACCGTCACCGGCATCAGCAAGGGCGCGGGCATGATCCGCCCGAACATGGCCACCATGCTTGGCTACATCGCCACCGACGCCAAAGTCTCCCGCGACGTGCTGCAGCGCTTGATGCTGGACGGCGCCAACAAGTCGTTCAACCGCATCACCATCGACGGCGACACCTCCACCAACGATTGCTGCATGCTGATCGCCACCGGCCAGGCCAACCTGCCCGAAATCACCTCCACCAGCGGCCCGCTGTTCGCCGCGTTGAAGCAAGCGGTGTTCGAAGTGTGCATGGATGTGGCCCAGGCCATCGTGCGTGACGGCGAGGGCGCCACCAAGTTCGTCACGGTTGAAGTCAACGGCGGCGGCAACCACCAGGAATGCCTGGATGTCGGTTACACCGTGGCGCACTCGCCGCTGATCAAGACCGCGTTGTTCGCCTCCGACCCGAACTGGGGCCGTATCCTCGCCGCCGTCGGCCGTGCCGGCGTGCCGGACCTAGACGTGAGCAAGATCGACGTGTTCCTCGGTGACGTGTGCATCGCCAGCCGTGGCGCCCGCGCCGAGAGCTACACCGAAGCCCAGGGTTCGGCGGTGATGCAGCAGGAAGAAATCACCATCCGCATCGAGCTGGGTCGCGGCGAGTGCAGCGAAACCATCTGGACCACGGACCTGTCCCACGAGTACGTGAAGATCAACGCGGAATACCGTACCTGAAGCCCGGAGGATAAACGCGGTGAAACGAGTGCATGTAGCAGCAGCGGTGATCCGCGGCGTCGACGGCAGAATCCTGCTGGCGCGCCGCGCCGATACCCAACATCAGGGCGGCCTCTGGGAGTTTCCCGGCGGCAAGGTGGAGACCGACGAGTCGGTCGCCACGGCGCTGTCCCGCGAGTTGCAGGAAGAGCTGGGCATCCAGGTCACCACGGCGCGACCGTTGATCAAGGTGCAGCATGATTACCCGGATAAGCAGGTGTTGCTGGATGTCTGGGAAGTCTCGGCCTTTACCGGCGAGCCACACGGCGCCGAAGGTCAACCCCTGGAATGGGTCGCGGCGCGTGACCTGCTCAACTATGAGTTCCCGGCGGCCAATGCGCCGATCGTTGCCGCCGCACGGTTGCCCGGCGACTACCTGATCACACCGGGCGAGCTGGAAACCGCGCCGCTGTTGCGCGGTATCCAGAAAGCCATCGCGGGCGGCATCAAGCTGGTGCAACTGCGCGCCCCTAACGGTTACGACCCCAAGTACCGTGACCTGGCGGTAGACGCCGTGGGCCTGTGTGCCGGCAAGGCGCAACTGATGCTCAAGGGCCCGTTCGAATGGCTGGGGGATTTTCCCGCAGCCGGTTGGCACATGACCTCGGCACAACTGCGCAAATACGCAAGCAAGGGCCGACCGCTGCCGAAGGATCGCTGGTTGGCGGCGTCTTGCCATAACGCCGAGGAACTGGCGCTGGCGGAATTGATGGACGTGGATTTTGTCACGCTGTCGCCGGTGCAGCCGACCCAGACCCATCCCGATGCCCAACCGTTGGGTTGGGAACAGGCGGCAGAGCTGATCCGCGGGTTCAGCAAGCCGGTGTATCTGTTGGGTGGCGTTGGGCCTGCTGAGCGCGAGCAGGCATGGGATGCCGGCGCCCAAGGTGTGGCAGGGATTCGGGCGTTCTGGCCGCAAGATTGATCTAGCGTTTGCTGGCCTCATCGCGGGCAAGCCCACTCCCACATTGGAAGGTGTTCACAAATCCAAATGTGGGAGTGGGCTTGCCCGCGATGGCGCCAGACCAGACACCTGATAATCAGTGGGGTTTGGCCGCCGCCTGCCACAAAATCTCCGCCACACCCTGGCGCTTGGCAATCACCCGCGCCGCGACAAACAGCAAATCCGACAGCCGGTTGATATACGCCAAAGCCACCCCCTCCAACGGTTCAACCGCATTCAGGTGCTGACAGCGGCGCTCGGCACTGCGTGCTGCGCTGCGGCACACGTGGGCCTGGGCGATCAGCGCTGAGCCACCGGGCAAGATGAAGTTCTCCAGCGCCCCGACCTCTTCGTTCCAGCGATCAATCGCTGCCTCCAGCCGATTCACCTCCGCCGCGTTCAGCGCTTTGTACACCGGCATCGCCAGCTCGCCGCCGAGGTCGAACAGACGATGCTGGCAAGGCGTCAGCACTTCGATCACATCCTTCAGATGCGGATGCTTGCCGCTTTGCTCTTCAAGGCCGGCCAGCAACAAGCCCAGCTGACTGTTCAACGTGTCGACTTCGCCGATGGCTTCCACCCGCGGGTGGTCCTTGGGCACGCGGCGACCGTCGCCGAGCCCGGTTTCACCCTGGTCGCCGGTACGGGTGTAAATCTTCGACAGGCGAAAGCCCATGATCAGTGCTCCAGTTGGGTAAGTTCAGCGGGGGACAATTGGCTGCCGGCCAGGGGCAGGCGCAACGTGAAGCAGGTGCCTTGGCCCAGGGTGGAATGCACTTCCATCTGCCCTTTGTGGTTATTGGTGATGATGAAGTACGACACCGACAACCCCAGCCCGGTGCCCTGGCCGATTTCCTTGGTGGTGAAGAATGGCTCGAAGGTGCGTTTGCGCACGTTCTCGCTCATGCCGATGCCGTTGTCTTCGACCTGGATCTCCGCCCAGGGCGGGTTGAGGCGGGTGCGCAGGATGATGCGCCCCGGCTCGCGGTCGTCTTCGCGCTGGTGAATGGCCTGCGCCGCGTTTTTCAGCAGGTTGAGCAGCACCTGTTCCAACTCGTTGGCGGTGCCGGGCACCGGGCCGAGCTGCGGGTCGAACTGGCGGATGATCGCCTGGCCCTTGAAGTCGAAGCCGATCGCCAGGTCAAAGTCGTTGCCGGCGATTTCCACCGCCTGGTCGATCAGCGCCGGCAAATCACACGGTGCCATCTGCCGATTGCTGCGCCGGCTGAAACTGAGCATGTGGGTGACGATTTTCGCCGCCCGCGCGCCGGCCTGCTGGATACCGTCGAGCAATTGTGGGACTTCGCGGCTTTGCAGGTAACGGTTGACCGTCTGCAGTTCGATGCCCACTTGTTCGGCGTGTTCCAGGTTTTTGGGCAGGTCGGGGGACAGCCGGCGGCGGATGTTCTGCACGTTATGCAGGATCGCCCCCAGCGGGTTGTTGATTTCATGGGCCATACCCGCAGCAAGGCCGCCGACGGAGAGCATCTTCTCCGACTGCACCATCATTTCTTCCAGGGACAGGCGCTGGGTGATGTCATCGATCCGGATCACCACACCGCGCCCGGCGCCGCCCATCAGTGGATAGAACGTCAGGGCGTAATGCTTGGATTCATCGTCCTTGACCCAGGTGACACGCTCGATGCGCTCCACCGTGTGTTGCTCGACCGTGGCCTTGATCTGCGGCAGGTAGGGTTTGAGCGGCTGGAAAGCGAGGTAGATCGGCTGGTTCAGCGCTTCATCCAGGCGCGTGCCGGAAAGTGCGGTGGCTTCCTGGTTCCACTGGGTGACATAGAGCTGTTCATCCAGGGCGATCAGCGCCGAGGGCATCGAGTCGATGATGCTGTTGAGATAGTTCTGGAAACCGGTGAGTTTTTTCTCGATCTTGCTGCGCACCTGGACTTCCAGCTCCAGTTTGCGGTTGGTATGGCGGGTTTCTTCGGCCAGGCCCTGTGCCTGGTCGTAAGCCGCCTGGGACTCATCGCGCGCGCGCTTGAGCTGCTGCTCGCGGGCCTCGATGCGCGACAGCATGGTGTTGAAGGCTTCGGCCAGGCTGCCGATCTCGTCATGGTTGCCACGGCCGGCGCGCAGGGCGTAGTTCTCTTCGCGGGTGACCTGGCGCGACAGCTCTTCCAGCTCATGGATCGGCCGGGTGATCAGGCGTTTGATCTGCCGGGCGATGACCAGCCACAGCAGCACGCTGAAAATCAGGATGCCCAGGCTCGCCGTCAGTGTGCCGGTATAGAACGCCACCGGTAGCTCACTGCTGGCCACCAGCAACAAATGCCCGGAAGGCTGGCCGGGGCGGGGCAGGGTGATGACTTGGTTACTGCGAAACTCGGTGAGGCGCCAGGCTTCGATATCCCGGTAGTTGCCCGGCAGGTGCAGGCGGTCGCCGTGTTGCATCTGCGCCAGGCGGTTGCCCTCGGCGTCGTACAACGCGGCTGCGCGCAGCGGCGAATAGCTGGTCAGCTCATTGAGCAGGGCGTCGGCCTTGACCGGAGACTCAAGGGCTTCGGCGGCAAGCGCCGGGTTGGACACCAGCCGGCCAATCGCCTGCAGTGCCTGGGGCGCCATGCTCTCCTGGGAGATCCAGTAAGCGGCGCTGATAAAAGTCAGGTTGGCCACCAGTAACACAGTGGTCAGCAGCACCAGCAGGGCGGCCAGCAGTTTCTGCCCTACCGGTAGGTTTTCAAGACGCTGGCGCAGTGGCATCAGGGGTTTCACAGGTAATAGACGAGTGGGCAGGGTAGCGCGTGCCTCAGTCGCGGGGCAATCCGCGTGCAACCAGCTGGTCGACGAGGCGCGTGTACACCTGTTGCAGATGCGGCAGCGTCAGCCGATGCCGAGCGGCGGCCTGGCAGGCGTAGCCCAGCAGGTAGCTGATTTCGGTGCGCCGCGCGCTGGCCACGTCCTGGTACATCGAAGAGTAATTGGCCGCCGTGGCCTGGATCACCCGTTCCACTTCCGTCTGCAGGTCTTGCGCCGCTGCCGGCTGGCCGCAGCATTGCAGTAGCTCGGTGAGTTCGGCGCACAAGGTTGCGACTTCACACTGATGGGCTTGCAGGCCGCCATTGCGGCATTGGTACAGCACGGTCAGCGGGTTGATGGCGCAATTGAGTGCGAGCTTGCGCCACAGGCGCGTAAGAATGTCGCTGCTCCATTCGTGAGGGATGCCGGCGGCGCGCAAGTCGTCCAGCCACACCGGGGCCGTGGGGTGACTGGCGTCCCCCAGCCAGGTGTAGCCGTGGCCGGCAAACACCACGCGCCAATCGCCGTCGCGAAACGCGCCTTCGGTGCTGGAGGCAAAAATGCAGCGGGCCTGGGGATATTGCGCGGCGACGGCGTCCTGGCTGCCCAGGCCGTTCTGCAGCAGGATCAATTCGACGCCGGGCGCGAGACGCGATTGCAGATGTGCGACGGCGCTTTGGGCGTCGTAGGCTTTGCACGCCACCAGTAGGCGATGGATCGGCTCGGGGCTATCAGGGGTTTCGGCGAGTACCGGGTAAGTGTGCGCTACGCCGTGCTCCACCAGGGTCAGCCCGTCGGCCGCCTGGTAGCTGGCCAGGCGTGCCGCATCGCGCAGGATCAGCTTCACCGGCAGGCCGGCGCGGGCCAGGCGGGTGGCCCACAGCGTGCCGAGGCTGCCGGCGCCGAGAATATGCCAGGTGGTCGACATCAGTTTGTGCTCCGTAGGGTCGCTCACAGCGAATGGGGCGAAAGAACCGCTATAATGCCCCGGCATTTTAGCTTGGGCGCGCTCCATCTCTACTGAGCCCGCCCCTTATATTGGAGAAATGACATGCCTTCGTTCGACGTGGTATCCGAACTGGACAAACACGAAGTCACCAACGCCGTCGAGAACGCCGTCAAGGAACTGGACCGTCGCTATGACTTGAAAGGCAAGGGCAGTTTCGAATTCAAGGAAAAGGAACTGACCGTCAACCTGACCGCTGAAGCCGATTTCCAGCTGGAAGCGATGATCGAGATCCTCAAGCTCGCCCTGGTCAAGCGCAAGATCGACGTGCAGTGCCTTGAAGTCAAGGATGCCTACGCGTCCGGCAAGCTGATGAAGCAGGAAGCCGTCCTCAAGGAAGGCATCGACAAGGAACTGGCGAAGAAGATCGTGGCGCATATCAAGGACGCCAAGCTGAAAGTCCAGGCCGCCATCCAGGGTGAGCAGGTACGCGTCACCGGCAAGAAACGTGACGACCTGCAAGAGGCCATCGCTGCCCTGCGCGCCAAGACCTTCGAGATGCCGCTGCAGTTCAATAACTTCCGCGACTGATGGCACTTTGGGGAACCTGCGGCCGTTTTTGACGTCCCACGCCCCAGAACCTGCGCCTGCCATTGAGCCCTTCGGGGCTCAATTGCGTTAGTGGGCACAAAAAACGCCGTACATCCGGCAAACAGGAGAATGTAGATGGATTTGAACGCTGAAGTGGATCACCTGATCAAGACCTCCCAGTCGTGGATCCCGATGATCATGGAATACGGCAGCCGGGTATTGCTCGCCGTGATTACCCTGGCCATCGGCTGGTGGCTGATCAACCGCCTGACCCACAGAGTGGGGCGTTTGCTGGCCATCCGTAACGCGGACCTGGCGCTGCAGCACTTCATCACCAGCCTGGCGAACATCGTGCTGAAGGTCATGCTGATCGTCAGCGTGGCCTCGATGATCGGCGTGGAAACCACCTCGTTCGTCGCCGCCATCGGTGCCGCGACCCTGGCCATCGGCCTGGCCTTGCAGGGCAGCCTGGCCAACTTCGCCGGCGGCGTGCTGATTCTGTTGTTCCGCCCGTTCCGCATCGGCGACTGGATCGAAGCCCAAGGTACGTCCGGTACCGTCGACAGCATCCAGATCTTCCACACCGTGCTGCGCACCGGCGACAACAAGACCGTGATCGTGCCGAACGGCATCCTCTCCAACGGCATCATCACCAACACCAACCGTCAGCCTACCCGCAAGGTGGTGTTTGATGTGGGGGTGGACTACGAGGCCGACCTGCAGAAAGCCCGCGAAGTGTTGCTGGAACTGGCAAAAGACCCGCGTGTATTGGCTGACCCGGCGGCAGTGGCCGTGGTTTCGACCTTGGGCGACAGTTCGATCACAGTGTCTTTGCGGTGCTGGACCAAGACGGCGGATTATTGGGACGTGATGTTCATGTTCAATGAACTGGCACGTGATCGCTTGAAAGCGGCGGGGATCGATATTCCATTTCCGCAGCGGGTTATTCGGGTGATGCAGGAAACAGCGGCGAAGTAATGGGAAACACTGGCACTCAACTTGGCTGAAAGGTCAGGTTTAGTGCGGGCGCGTCAATCTCGTTAGTTAGCTTGCTAGTTATTTTGCTGATGAAATAATACTGCAATAAAAAAGCCGCTCCCTTGCATGCAGGGGAGCGGCTTTTAATTTAAGGCCGAAGCCTTAAGTCATCGTTGTAATCAAACAGCTAATTACAAGATGTTCAACGGATAATTCGCGATCAGACGCAGTTCGTCGATCGACGGCGAACCGTAGTACACGCCGTCAGCCGAGCGATAAGTCGCTTGGCGTACACGCAGGCTCAGGTCTTTCGCTGGGCCGCTCTGGATCACGTACTTGGCTTCGATGTCGCGTTCCCACTCTTTACCGTTCGACGTGGTGGCGGTTTTCGCGCCGCTACCGGTTACGTAACGAGTCATGAAGCTCAGGCCAGGAATGCCGAAGGGTGCCATGTTGATGTCGTAACGTGCCTGGTAGGACTTCTCACCTTCGGCGTTGAAGTCGGAACGGGCAATGGAGTTAGCCAGGAAAACCGTGCCGCCTCCGTCTACGCCGTAGCCGTAGTCGCCGTCGCCGGTAACCTTCTGGGCTGCCAGGGTGAAGGTGTGAGCGCCGATGGTGTACGCACCCTGCAAGCTGAATGCACGGTTATCAAGCTTGATGGTTTTGTCGTAGTAAGCGCGTTGCTTGCCTTCACCGTCACTTTTCGTGTCGTAGATATTGAAGTCCAGTGCGAAGGATTGATCCTCGCTCAGCGCATGGGTCCAGTTCAGGTTGCTGTAGTACTTGCGGAAGTAATCTTCGGTTTTCGCGTAGTACAGGCTGCCGGTGAACTCTGGGGTGAAGGAGTAGACGCCGCCGACAAAGTCGGTCTTCGTCAGGCCCAGGCTGTCATGGTAGGTCTGGTTCTGCGCGACGCTGGAGGTGAAGTGACCGCCTTCCAGTTTCAGGCCCTTGATCTCGTTACTGGTGAGCGAGATACCTTGTGGCAGCTCTGGCAGCAAACGGCTGTCGTCAGAGGCGAACACAGGAGCGGTAGTGTACTGGTCGCCGATTTTCAGAACGGTATTGGAGAGGCGGAACTTAACCGCCGCGCCGCCTTTAGAGTAATCGTCTTGCGAGCGACCATCAGAACCACTTGGGAACAAACCGGTACCGGCGCGACCCTTGCCGCTGTCGAGCTTAACGCCCATCAGGCCGATCACGTCAACACCGACACCGATGGTGCCTTGGGTGAAGCCTGATTCGTACAGGGCATTGAAGCCCAGACCGGTTTCTTCGGCGCGGCTCTTGTTCTTGCCGTTGACCTTATCGTAGCCACCGAGTGGCTCGTTGCGGAAGTCGCGGCTGAAATACAGCGCACGGGTATTGATACTGAAAGTGCTGTCTTCAACGAAGCCCTTGGCATCGTCTTGGGCAGACGCCATTGCGAACTGCGAGGTGCCTGCTGAAACAGCCAGGGCGATCATGCTCCACTTCATCACGCGCATCGTGATTTGCTCCTTTGGTTTTAGGAAGAGTACTGCCGTCCCACCTGTATTTTTATCTGGGCGGCTCTTTCTTTTTTTGTGTCCGCGTAAAGTTATATCACGCTGACTCTAATGACGATACTTACCCATCTTTCCTTTCAGCTTCTTTACGAGGCTGTCGTGAATTGCTAGGTCCATGTCGCAAATTCACAGTCCGAATGTTACCGAACTGACAACTTCAATGCTGTTTTCAAACCCTTTTCTAAGTTTGAATGCATCCTTGATACACATTGACTCGCTAGTGTTCTTATCGCGAAACACCCGCTTCCCGATGGGTGCCGTTGCCGACGATGTGGGTGTGAATGCAACAAGCGCGCCCAAACCGGTAACTGAATGTCATTTTTTCGTGAAAAGCCTCACTGCAGTGTAAAAACCGCATAAACACGGGCCTCTCAAGCCGTTCAGTTTGTCCTTGACGGCCATGCATTCCGTTGATTCGGTGGTGCATGAATCCTGTATCAGCGCGAAACGTTACCGGTTCACCCTCATGGGTGGGTACTTGGCGGATCTCTTTGAAGCACAAGTGGGTCATTTTGGTGCACTCCGATGAGTCCCGATTCAGCGTAGCTCAATTATTCGCCTGCCTCGAAAAGGGGCAGGTTTTTTATCGGGATGCGCGTTGGCGTCTGTATTCGAAGTGAAGCCGCCGGCGTTCGAAGGTATGCTGGGCGCCAGAATCTGACCTGCCGAACGGAGTGCCCGCGGTGTTCGCCTTAGATCAACGCCTGCAACAAGACACACTGACCATCGGGGACTTCCCGTTGTGCCGCCTGCTGCTGTCCAATGACTCGAATTACCCTTGGTTCATTCTGGTACCGCGCATAAACGGTATCAGCGAAGTTTTTCAATTGTCTGTCATAGATCAACAAAAACTGTGGAATGAAACGACAACCCTTGCGCAATTGCTGAGTGAAGGTTTCGGCGCCGACAAGATGAATATCGGCGCGCTGGGGAACGTTGTCAGCCAGTTGCATGTGCATGTGATCGTGCGCAAGCGCGATGACATGGCCTGGCCTGCGCCGGTCTGGGGCAAGCATCCGGCCCGGCCGTATACTGAAGAACAGGTGGCAGCGATCCGTGCGCGGTTGCGCAAGCTGTTACCTGCCGACTTCATCTTTAGCCAGGACTGAACCATGGATCTGCAAGACCGCGTGACCGACCTGGAAAGCCGCCTGGCCTTTCAGGACGACACCATCGAAACCCTCAACGACATCCTGGTCACCCAGCAGCGGGCGGTCGAACGCCTGCAGCTGCAGATGACCGCGCTGCTCAAGCGCCAGGAAGAAATGGGCGGCCAGTTCGAGTCGTCCGAAGAAGAAGCGCCGCCGCCTCACTATTAATAGCCGCGCAATAAAAAACCGCGATCCAGCTTGTGCCGGATCGCGGTTTTTTTGCCTGGCTTGGAATCAGCGACGCGGCAACGCGGCGATCACATCTTCGGCTTGCAGGCCTTTGTCGCGGTTCATGACGGAGAATTCCACACGCTGGCCTTCGACCAGGACGCGATGGCCTTCGCCACGGATGGCCCGGAAGTGGACGAAGATATCGTCGCCCGAATCGCGGGAAATAAAGCCGAAGCCCTTGGACGTGTTGAACCACTTGACGGTCCCGGTATCCCGATTGGTCATGTCGTAGTTTTGCGACGCGGCCGCAGGGGACGAACGGTAGAAGCTGATGGCCAGGTGAAGAACGATGGCGACCAGCGCAATCACCAGGCTGAGCAGGATGGCCGGGTGGCCGCCGACTTCAGGCATGGGTGCCAGGAGGGTGAGGGTTTGTACGACAACAGTCAGCACCAGCAGCGCGCTGACCAGGTTTTGCAGTTGATGACGCGTGCCTTTGTTCCAGTAAGGGATCACTGGCGCCAGCGTCAGGTTAAGAAGGCCGAACAAGGCCAGGTACAGAGCGTCATGTTGTTGCAGGTAGGGCAGGCTTTCAGGCTGCAGGCTCGGGATAAAGGACAGCAGCAAAGCTGCAACGCCCGTTAGCAGGTGGACGATTTTCAACATTTTGATTAACTCACGTTAAGACGGATCACAAGGAAGAGCTGACTGGCACGGTTCGCTTCTGAACAATGGGAGGCGTTGGGCACGTGCGCGGGTATCAGCCTATGCGCTGGCCGAAGAAAATAACGGCAGCGACACGCTGCCTATTTAACAGCAAAGGCTGTGCCTACTCAAATCAAGCATTTCCGGGCGTTGCAAGGGACGCGGGCATTTCTGCGTCAAACGCTTGTCCTAGACAGTTGCAGGCGTTTTGCCTGCTGTCGGGGAAACTTTCTGTCGCACCTAAAGCCTTCACCGTCGCGGGCCAGCGAGGCCGCGCAGGGCGATTTGCCGCACGTCGCCTCGGTGCGTCGGGCTGCACACATTGGGTACTCTTGCTAGAGTGATCCGGCACCTGATCAATGAATGCTGTTCAATTGAAGGGGATAAACATGGCAATCGATATCGGTATCAGTGAAGAAGATCGCAAATCCATCGTCGACGGGCTTTCGCGTCTGCTTTCCGATACCTATGTACTGTACCTGAAGACCCACAATTTCCACTGGAACGTCACGGGCCCCATGTTCCGCACGCTGCACTTGATGTTCGAAGAGCAGTACAACGAGCTGGCGCTGGCGGTGGACCTGATTGCCGAGCGTATTCGTGCCCTGGGCTTCCCGGCGCCGGGCGCCTATTCGATCTATGCGCGTCTTTCTTCGATCAAGGAAGAAGAGGGCGTGCCCAGCGCTGAAGAGATGATCAAGCAGTTGGTGGCGGGCCAGGAGGCGGTTACGCGTACCGCGCGCGGTATTTTTCCGCTGCTCGATAAGGTCAGCGACGAACCGACGGCCGACCTGTTGACCCAGCGTATGCAAGTTCACGAAAAAACTGCGTGGATGCTGCGTTCCCTACTCGAAAGCAAGTAAACACCGACCTCGGGCGGCGCTGTCCTGGCGCCGCCCGCTTGTTTCTCCGTGCTTCCTGGCGTTGTCCTACGACTATCAACTCCCCGTCTTCTGGCTGCCCCCCGTCGTCCTGCTGTTTGATAGGCCCACTGTCCAATGGGAGAAACCCATGGACTGCTGTTTGGCAATGGAGTGTCAGGTGTATGTCACGTGGAGTGGGTAGTAGAGTGATGGAGACCTGTGGTTTTCATAAGATAAACGTCGACCCCTTTGTCAAAGGGTTCGATATGGGGCTGGCGCGGCCGTTGTCCCGATCGGTAAGGCTCAATGGGTTTTCCACTTGCCTGCGGCTGGAACAGATCTACTGGAATATCCTCACGGAAATAGCCAGGCTCAATGCCTGTTCAGTCAGTGCGCTGTTGTCTTATGTCGATCGGGAAGTGCATTTGCGCTATGGCGGCGTGAAGAACTTCAGCGGGCTGGTCAGGGTGGTCTGCGTGGTTCACGTATTGAAAGGCCGCGCTTGCCTGTCCAATCCCGAGTAATCCGGGGGTTCCGGGGCTGGCCCGGCGTTCAGGCGGGCCGGGCCTCGGGCAGAAAGCCGGCTGCGCTGCCTCGATTTACCAGATATAATCCCGCGCTTTGCCGCTGCAGGCGCTTTCTGCGCAGTGGCCTCTATCCGGAGGCCGGCGCGGCACAGTAACGATCTGATCGCCGAGACATCTCCATGCCCATGTACGACTATCAATGCGCTTCCTGTGGTCATCAGTTGGAAGCCATCCAGAAGATCAGCGACGCGCCGCTGGTCGATTGCCCAGCTTGCAAGGCGCCTGAGCTTAAAAAGATGTTGTCCATGCCGGGCTTCCGCCTGAGCGGCAGCGGCTGGTACGAGACCGACTTCAAGACCGGCTCGAAGAAGAATCTGGCGGGCGGCGACAAAGCAGACTGAGTTGAACTCTACGCGCAGGCTCCTGCATTATCCGTCCCCTGACTTATGTACGGTGACTGAGGCCAAGCCTGCCACCGAATTTCGAATTACGAGAAGTGAAACCACTACCATGATGCGCAGCCATTATTGCGGCCAACTGAACGAGACCCTGGAAGGTCAGGAAATCACCCTTTGCGGATGGGTTCACCGTCGCCGCGACCACGGCGGGGTGATCTTCCTCGATATCCGTGATCGTGATGGTCTGGCCCAGGTGGTGTTCGACCCGGACCGCGCCGAGAGCTTCGCCGCCGCCGACCGCGTGCGCAGCGAATACGTAGTGAAGATCACCGGCAAGGTGCGCCTGCGTCCGGCCGGTGCGGTGAACCCGAACATGGCGTCCGGCGCGATCGAAGTGCTGGGCTACGAGCTGGAAGTGCTGAACGAGTCGGAAACCCCGCCGTTCCCACTGAACGAATATTCCGATGTTGGCGAAGAAACCCGCCTGCGTTATCGCTTCCTGGACCTGCGTCGCCCGGAAATGGCCGAGAAGCTGCGTCTGCGCTCGCGCATGACCACCAGCATCCGTCGCTTCCTCGATGAAAACGGCTTCCTCGACGTTGAAACGCCGATCCTCACCCGTGCCACCCCGGAAGGCGCGCGTGACTATCTGGTGCCGAGCCGTACCCACGCCGGCAGTTTCTTCGCCCTGCCGCAATCGCCGCAGCTGTTCAAGCAACTGCTGATGGTGGCCGGCTTCGACCGTTACTACCAGATCGCCAAGTGCTTCCGTGACGAAGACCTGCGCGCCGATCGCCAGCCTGAATTCACCCAGATCGACATCGAGACCAGCTTCCTCGATGAAAAAGAGATCATGGGCATCACCGAACAAATGATCCGCAACCTGTTCAAGGAAGTGCTGGACCTGGAATTCGGCGAATTCCCGCACATGACCTTCGAAGAAGCCATGCGCCGCTACGGTTCCGACAAGCCGGACCTGCGTATCCCGCTGGAACTGGTGGACGTGGCCGACCAACTCAAGGACGTCGACTTCAAGGTGTTCAGCGGCCCGGCCAACGACCCGAAATGCCGCATCGCCGCCCTGCGCGTGCCTGGCGGCGCGAGCATGCCGCGCAAGCAGATCGACGACTACACCAAGTTCGTCGGCATCTACGGTGCCAAGGGCCTGGCGTACATCAAGGTCAACGAGCGTGCCAAGGGCGTTGACGGTCTGCAGTCGCCGATCGTGAAAAACATCCCGGAAGCCAACCTCAATGTGATCCTCGATCGCGTGGGCGCAGTCGACGGTGACATCGTGTTCTTCGGCGCCGACAAGGCCAAGATCGTCAGCGAAGCCCTGGGCGCGCTGCGGATCAAGCTGGGCCACGACCTGAACCTGCTGACCTGCAAGTGGGCACCGATGTGGGTCGTCGACTTCCCGATGTTCGAAGAGAACGACGACGGCAGCTTCAGCGCCTTGCACCACCCGTTCACCGCGCCGAAGTGCTCGCCGGAAGAGCTCGAAGCCAACCCGGCGGGCGCTCTGTCCCGGGCCTACGACATGGTCTTGAACGGCACTGAGCTGGGTGGCGGTTCGATCCGTATCCACCGCAAGGAAATGCAGCAAGCGGTATTCCGTCTGCTGGGCATCAACGAAGCCGAACAGGAAGAGAAATTCGGCTTCCTGCTCGACGCCCTGAAGTACGGCGCACCGCCCCACGGTGGCCTGGCCTTTGGCCTGGACCGTCTGGTGATGCTGATGACCGGCGCCCAGTCGATCCGTGAAGTGATCGCCTTCCCGAAAACCCAGAGCGCTGCGGACGTCATGACCCAGGCGCCGGGTGTCGTGGATGCCAAGGCACTGCGCGAGCTGCATATCCGCCTGCGCGAGGCGCCAAAGGCTGAGTAAGGCCGCTGCGTGAAAGCGCGATAAGGTTTTACGCAGTCAAAAAGGCGCATCTTCGGATGCGCCTTTGCGTTACAAGGGTTGTATCCCGCCTGGGGCGGGGTTGATAAGGTTTCTAGAGAATTTCGGAGTTGTGTTATGGCTGGCCATTCCAAGTGGGCGAACATCAAGCACCGCAAAGAGCGTCAGGATGCCAAGAAAGGCAAGATCTTCACCAAGTGGATTCGCGAACTGACCGTTGCCGCCCGCCAGGGCGGCGGTGACCCAGGCTCCAACCCGCGTCTGCGCCTGGCGCTGGACAAGGCCCTCGGCGCCAACATGAGTCGCGACATCATCGACCGCGCCGTGGCCCGTGGCGCCGGTGCGGCCGATACCGACGACATGGTCGAGCTGACCTACGAAGGCTACGGCCCGGGCGGCGTGGCGGTGATGGTCGAGTGCATGACCGATAACCGCAACCGTACTGCCGCGGCGGTGCGTCATGCGTTCAGCAAGTGCGGTGGCAACCTCGGCACGGACGGCTCGGTGGCCTACCTGTTCGAGCGCAAGGGCCAGATTTCCTTCGCGCCGGGCGTGGATGAAGACGCGTTGATGGAAGCCGCGATGGAAGCGGATGCCGACGACGTGGTGACCAATGAAGACGGCTCCATTGATGTGTTCACCTCGTTCGCCGGGTTCTATGCGGTGCGTAACGCGCTGGAAACCGCTGGTTTCAAAGGCACCGACGCAGAAATCGTGATGCTGCCGACCACCAGCGCCGAACTGGACCTGGACGGCGCGCAGAAAGTGCTGAAGATGCTGGATATGCTCGAGGACCTGGATGACGTGCAGAACGTCTACTCGAATGCTGACATTCCAGAGTCGGTCGCCGAGCAGCTAGGCTGACGGACGATGTGGATCTAAATGTGAGAGGGGGCTTGCTCCCGATTACGGTGTGTCAGTCATTTATGAATCGACTGAACCACCGTAATCGGGAGCAAGCCCCCTCCCACATTGGATTTTACCTGTATCAAAAATTGTGTTTACCCGACCTGCAGGCGTTATGACTTTAATTCTAGGTATCGACCCCGGTTCGCGCATCACCGGTTTTGGTGTGGTGCAACACACCCCGCGCGGCTGCGTGTATGTCGCCTCGGGCTGCATCCGCACCGGCGCGGGCGAGTTGGCCGAACGCCTGCAGATCGTCTATCGCGGCGTGCGTGAAGTGATCCAGACCTACAAGCCGGTGACCATGGGGATCGAAAAGGTGTTCATGGCCAAAAACGCCGACTCGGCCCTCAAACTCGGCCAGGCCCGTGGCGCCGCCATCGTGGCCGGTGCCGAGGAGGCCATGGAAATCGCCGAGTACACCGCCACCCAGGTCAAGCAGGCCGTGGTCGGCACCGGCGCGGCCAATAAAGAGCAGGTGCAGATGATGGTCATGCACATGCTCAAACTCACCTCCAAGCCGCAGATCGACGCCTCCGACGCCCTGGCCATCGCCATTTGCCACGCGCATACCCGTTCCAGCCTGCTGCCTCACGGCCTGGGGGCGGCACGTAGTCGTGGCGGGCGGCTGCGTCTCTGATAGCATCGGCGCAATCGTTATTTGCGGTCAGGCCTCGATCTGACCCCCAAGCTTTAAGGATCTGAACCGTGATTGGACGCTTGCGCGGCACCCTGGCTGAGAAACAGCCGCCGCACCTGATTCTGGATGTCAACGGGCTGGGGTATGAGCTGGAAGTGCCCATGACCACCCTGTATCGCCTTCCGTCGGTTGGCGAGCCATTGACCCTGCATACTCACCTTGTGGTGCGCGAAGATGCGCAACTGCTCTATGGCTTCATTGGCAAGCGTGACCGTGACTTCTTCCGCGAATTGATTCGCCTCAACGGTGTGGGGCCGAAACTGGCCCTGGCGCTGATGTCGAGCCTGGAAGTGGATGAACTGGTACGCGCGGTGTCGGCCCAGGACACCTCGGCGCTGACCAAGGTGCCGGGGGTCGGCAAGAAAACCGCCGAACGCCTGCTGGTGGAGCTCAAGGACCGTTTCAAAGCCTGGGAAGTCGTGCCGAGCATGTTCGCCCTGGTGCCGAACCAGCCGAACCAGCCGACGGCCCAGGTGGCCAGTGCCGAAAGCGATGCGGTCAGCGCGCTGATTTCCCTGGGCTACAAGCCGCAGGAAGCCAGCAAAGCGGTGTCGGCCATCAAGGACAAGAACCTGAGCAGCGAAGACATGATCCGCCGAGCCCTGAAGGGAATGATTTAAGTGATTGAAGCTGATCGTCTGATCGCGGCCACCGGCCCCCGTGACCGTGAAGAAGTCCAGGACCGCGCCATCCGCCCCCTGAGCCTGGCCGACTACATCGGCCAGCCCACCGTGCGCGAGCAGATGGAGTTGTTCATCCAGGCTGCGCGTGGGCGCAGTGAATCCCTGGACCACACCTTGATCTTCGGCCCGCCGGGGCTGGGTAAAACCACCCTGGCCAACATCATCGCCCAGGAAATGGGGGTGTCGATCAAGTCCACCTCCGGCCCGGTGCTGGAGCGTCCGGGCGACCTCGCGGCGCTGCTGACCAACCTCGAACCGCACGACGTGTTGTTCATCGACGAAATCCACCGCCTGTCGCCCATCGTCGAGGAAGTGCTGTACCCGGCGATGGAAGACTTCCAGCTCGACATCATGATCGGTGAAGGCCCCGCGGCCCGCTCGATCAAGCTCGACCTGCCGCCGTTCACCCTGGTGGGCGCGACCACGCGCGCGGGCATGCTGACCAACCCGTTGCGAGACCGTTTTGGCATCGTCCAACGTCTAGAGTTCTATAGCACCGCAGACCTGGCGACCATCGTCAGCCGTTCGGCCGGCATTCTCGGCTTGCCCCTGGACCCCGAAGGCGCGTTTGAAATCGCCCGGCGGGCGCGGGGCACGCCACGGATCGCCAACCGCTTGCTGCGACGCGTGCGCGATTTTGCCGAAGTGCGAGCCAAGGGCCATATCACCAAGGCCGTGGCCGACCTGGCGTTGAACCTGCTGGACGTGGATGAACACGGCTTCGATCACCAGGACCGGCGGCTACTGTTGACCATGATCGAGAAATTCGACGGTGGCCCGGTGGGCGTGGACAGCCTGGCAGCAGCCATCAGTGAAGAGCGCCATACCATTGAGGACGTGCTGGAGCCGTACCTGATCCAGCAGGGCTACATCATGCGTACACCAAGGGGCCGGGTGGTTACCCGCCATGCCTATTTGCACTTTGGGCTAAACATTCCGTCACGATTGGGCGAGATGCCCGTGCTAGACGAATTCCTCGATGCAGTGGACGATTAAAAAGGTCACTCGGGTCGATTTATTCAAGGTTTGTGCTGTCCTAGTGGCTGGCGTCGTCATTCAGTCGTTAGAAATGTTTCATAGAATGAAAAAACAGTTGCCCAGCCGGATTGGCAACCTGAGGAGTAAGCACTAGAGTATGCGCGCGCAAAACGGGGATCAGTCGTTCGCACATCGCTGTCGCGTTTATTACGAGGACACCGATGCTGGCGGCATCGTGTATTACGTCAATTACCTCAAGTTCATGGAGCGGGCTCGAACCGAGCGGCTACGGGAGCTGGGCTTTGCCCAATCCCAGCTGGCAGGGGAGGACCTGTTGTTTGTCGTGCATTCCAGCGAGGCGCGTTATTACGCGCCGGCGCGATTGGACGATGAGCTGCTGGTCAGCGCTGAAGTAATCGAATTGAACCGTGTCAGCCTGCGCTTTAAACAGCAGGTCAGGCGGGCTGCGGATGCAACGCTGCTCTGTGAGGGGCAGTTCCTGGTGGCGTGTGTGCGCACCAATAGTTTGAAACCTCGGGCCATTCCCGAAACTCTACGTGCGGCCTTTGCCGCCGTGAGCGGCGCGGGTAAACAATCAAAGCAGGAGATTTAGCGTGGAACCTACCGTCGTCGACCATTCCTCCATGTGGAGCCTGGTCAGTAATGCCAGTGTTGTGGTTCAACTGGTGATGCTGATCCTGTTAGCCGCATCGGTTACATCCTGGGTCATGATTTTTCAGCGCAGCAACCTGCTGCGTGCCGGTCGACGTGCCCTGGAGAGCTTCGAAGAGCGCTTCTGGTCGGGTATCGACCTGTCCAAACTGTATCGCCAGGCCGGTAGCAACCCTGACCCGGATTCGGGCGTCGAGCAGATCTTCCGTGCTGGCTTCAAGGAGTTCTCGCGCCTGCGCCAGCAGCCGGGCGTCGATCCGGAAGCGGTCATGGAAGGCGTGGCCCGTGCCATGCGCGTGGCCATCTCCCGCGAAGAAGAGAAGCTGGAGCAGAGCCTGCCGTTCCTCGCCACCGTGGGTTCCGTCAGCCCGTACATCGGCCTGTTCGGTACCGTGTGGGGGATCATGAACTCCTTCCGCGGCCTGGCCCAGGCCCAGCAAGCGACCCTGGCCACCGTGGCCCCGGGTATCGCCGAAGCCCTGGTCGCCACCGCGATCGGCCTGTTCGCTGCGATCCCGGCGGTTATCGCCTACAACCGCTTCGCCGCGCGCGGTGAGACCCTGATCAGCCGTTACTACACCTTCGCCGACGAATTCCAGGCGATCCTGCACCGTAAAGTGCACACCAGCGAAGAATAAGCAGGTACTCCCCGATGGCTTTAATCACTCGAGCACGAACCAAGCGCAAGCCGGTCGCCGAGATGAACGTAGTGCCTTACATCGACGTGATGCTGGTGCTGCTGGTGATCTTCATGGTGACCGCGCCGATGCTCAACCAGGGTGTGAAGGTTGATCTGCCCAAGGTTTCCAGCGAAGCCTTGCCCCAGGACAACAACACCCAGGTGCTGACGATTTCGATCAAGGCTGACAAGACCTACTACTGGAACCTTGGCAGCGAAGTCGATACGCAGAAACAACAGGACAAGGCCCTGACCTTGCCGGCGATGACCGATGCGGTGACCAAGATCATTCGCTCCGGCAACGAAGGCGGCAAGCACACCCAGGTGTTCATCCGCGGCGACAAGTCGGTCGACTACGGTTCCGTCATGGGCGCCATGGGCGGGCTGCAGAAGGCCGGCGTCGGTAACGTTGGCTTGATTACCGAGGCGCCCTGATGCACCAACAGCGAGAGCCGTCCGCCTCGGAAAGCTACTTCTGGCCTAGCGTCTGGGCAATTGCCCTGCACGTCCTGGTGTTTGGCATGCTGTTCGTCAGCTTTGCCATGACCCCGGACCTGCCGCCAGCCAAGCCGATCGTGCAGGCGACCCTGTATCAGCTGAAATCGAAAAGTCAGGCCACGACCCAGACCAATCAGAAGATTGCGGGTGAGGCCCAGAAGTCGGCTGCGCGCCAGACTGAAGTCGAGCAGATGGAACAGAAGAAGGTCGAGCAGGAAGCAGTGAAGGCTGCTGCGGAACAAAAGAAAGAAGAGGCGGCTCAAAAGGCCGAGGAATCGAAAAAGGCTGACGAAGCGAAGAAGGCCGACGAGGCGAAAAAGGCTGATGAAGCCAAGAAAGCCGAGAAAGCTGCCGAAGCTAAAAAAGCCGAAGAGAAACAATTGGCTGATATAGCCAAGAAGAAATCTGAAGAAGAAGCCAAGAAAGCTGCCGAAGAAGAGGCCAAGAAAAAGGCCGCTGAAGACGCCAAGAAAAAGATAGTCGAAGACGCGAAGAAGAAAGCCGCCGAAGACGCCAAGAAAAAAGCTGAAGCAGACGAGGCGAAAAAGAAAATCGCCGACGACGCGAAGAAGAAAGCTGCCGCCGATGCCACCAAGAAAAAGGCCCAGGAAGCAGCGCGTAAATCCGCCGAAGAGAAAAAGGCCCAGGCCTTGGCAGATTTGCTCTCCGACACGCCGCAGCGTCAGCAAGCCTTGGCCGATGAACGTGGCGATGAAGTCGCGGGCAGTTTCGACGACCTGATTCGGGCGCGGGCAGCCGAAGGCTGGACACGTCCACCTTCGGCACGTAAAGGCATGACAGTAGTGCTGCAGATCGGCATGTTGCCGGACGGTACGGTGACTTCGGTCAGCGTGGCCAAGTCCAGTGGTGACGGTTCGTTCGACAGTTCGGCGGTCGCGGCGGTCAAGAATATTGGCCGGTTGACCGAGATGCAGGGAATGAAACCAAGTGACTTCGCTCCCTATCGTTCATTCAAGATGACATTCACACCTGAGGATTTAGCCTTGTGAGAAACCTTCTTCGAGGATTGCTTGTCGTTATTTGCTGTATGGCAGGCATAGCGGCGGCGGATGAAAAGAACATCCTGGTCACCAGCGGTAGCGATCGGGCCACCCCGATCGCCGTTGTACCGTTCGGCTGGCAGGGTGGCAGCGTGTTGCCGGACGACATGGCCCAGATCGTCAGCGACGACCTGCGCAACTCCGGTTACTACGCGCCGATTCCCAAAGGCAACATGATCAGCCAGCCGACCCAGGCCAGCGAAGTCATCTTCCGCGACTGGAAAGCCGTGGGCGCCCAGTACCTGATGGTCGGCAGCATCGTGCCGGCCGGCGGTCGCCTGCAGATCCAGTACGCTTTGTTCAACGTGGCGACCGAGCAGCAGGTCTTGACCGGCAGCGTATCGGGCACCGCCGAGCAACTGCGGGACATGGCCCACTACATCTCGGACCAGTCGTTTGAAAAGCTCACCGGTATCAAGGGGGCTTTCTCGACACGTCTGCTGTATGTAACGGCCGAGCGTTTCTCCGTAGACAACACGCGCTACACGCTGCAGCGTTCCGACTATGACGGCGCGCGCGCTGTGACCTTGCTGCAATCGCGTGAGCCAATCCTGTCGCCGCGCTTTGCGCCGGACGGCAAGCGCATTGCCTACGTGTCCTTCGAGCAGAAGCGTCCGCGCATCTTCGTCCAGCATATCGACACTGGCCGTCGTGAGCAGATCACCAACTTCGAAGGCCTCAACGGTGCGCCAGCCTGGTCGCCGGATGGTTCGCGCCTGGCTTTCGTGCTGTCCAAGGACGGCAACCCGGATATCTACGTGATGAACATGGCTTCGCGCCAGATCAGCCGCGTGACCAGCGGTCCTGGTATCAACACCGAACCGTTCTGGGGTAAAGATGGTTCGACCATCTATTTCACCTCCGACCGTGGCGGCAAGCCTCAAATTTATAAAACGAGCGTGGGTGGCGGTGGCGCGGAACGCGTGACCTTTATTGGTAACTACAACGCCAACCCTAAGCTTTCGGCTGATGAAAAGACGTTGGTGATGATTCACCGTCAGGATGGTTTCACTAATTTCCGGGTTGCGGCCCAGGATTTGCAGCGCGGAACCGTAAAAATCCTTACAGATACCAACCTAGATGAGTCAGCCACTGTTGCGCCCAACGGCACCATGGTAATCTACGCCACCCGCCAGCAGGGCCGGGGAGTCTTGATGCTCGTGTCCATTAATGGACGCGTAAGGCTCCCGCTTCCTACCGCACAAGGCGAAGTCAGAGAACCATCCTGGTCCCCTTACCTGAACTGACGCGGCGCTACATGATTTGCTTAACACACTGGGGTTCATTAGGAGTTTCACGATGGAAATGCTGAAGTTTGGTAAGTTTGCTGCTCTGGCTCTGGCTCTGTCCGTAGCCGTTGGTTGCTCGTCTAAAGGCGGCGACAATGCCGGTGAAGGCGCAGCTGTTGATCCAAACGCTGGTTATGGCGCCAACACTGGTGCAGTTGACGGCTCCCTGAGCGAAGAAGCTGCTCTGCGCGCAATCACCACTTTCTACTTCGAATACGACAGTTCGGACCTGAAACCAGAAGCCATGCGCGCTCTGGACGTTCACGCGAAGGACCTGAAAGCTAACGGCGCTCGCGTTGTTCTGGAAGGTAACACCGACGAACGTGGTACTCGCGAGTACAACATGGCACTGGGCGAGCGTCGTGCGAAAGCCGTTCAGCGCTATCTGGTACTGCAAGGTGTTGCTCCAGGCCAACTGGAACTGGTTTCCTACGGTAAAGAGCGTCCAGTTGCTACTGGCCACGACGAGCAGTCCTGGGCTCAAAACCGTCGCGTCGAACTGCGTAAGTAATTCGTCATGCGAACGTGCCGTCGTGCTCTAACTGTATTGGCTCTCAGCCTCGCGCCGCTTGCGGTGTGGGCTGCGGTTCCTGTGGAAGATAGCAACTCAGGCTATAACAATAGCGGGAGCAGTTATCCGCCAGCAGGTTATGGCACGAACGGCGCCTATGCTGGGGGGGCGGCTACGTCCGCGCCCTCGGCACAGGGCGAACTGTTCAACCAGTTGCAACGCATGCAGGATCAATTGTCGCAGCAACAAGGCGCCATTGAAGTTCTGCAGAATCAAGTGAACCAGCTGAAGCAAGAAGGCCTGGAGCGATACCAGGATCTTGATCGACGCATAGGAGCCGGCGTTACACCTGCCGCTACTCCTGATAATTCTTCTGCCGGTGGCGCGCCAAGTGCCGCTGCCGGTGGTGCAGCAGCAGGGGCCGCCGCCGCCGCCCCTGCCGCCAGCAGCGAACCGGGTGATCCGGCGAAGGAAAAACTGTATTACGATGCAGCCTTCGACCTGATCAAGGCCAAGGATTTCGACAAGGCCAGCAAGGCCTTCACCGCATTCCTCGGTCGTTACCCAAACAGTCAGTACGCGGGCAACGCCCAGTACTGGCTGGGTGAGGTAAACCTGGCAAAGGGTGATCTGCAGGGGGCGGGCCAGGCATTTGCCAAGGTCAGCCAGCTGTACCCCAAGCACGCCAAGGTGCCGGATTCGCTGTACAAACTCGCTGACGTAGAACGCCGCCTGGGTCACACCGACAAGGTCAAAGGTATTCTGCAGCAGGTCGTTGCCCAGTATCCGGGGACTTCCGCTGCCCAGTTGGCTCAACGGGACCTGCAGCGCTTGTAAGCGATGCTGTCCGTTTAGAAGAAACCCGCGCCTGGCGCGGGTTTTTTCGTTAGAATCCACGCCCTTTTATGAAACACGCTTCCTGGGGTTTACGCGTTGGCGGAATTCCTTGAAGTGCCTGACGGAGGCGGACAGCCTGTTTAGCTGTTACGCCCGTGGCGACTATGCAAGACACATTACGCATCACCGAAGTTTTTTACTCGTTACAGGGTGAAACGCGAACGGCCGGCCTGCCCACAGTATTTGTGCGCCTGACCGGTTGCCCCCTGCGTTGCCAGTACTGTGACAGCGCCTACGCCTTCAGTGGCGGCACCGTGCGAACCCTTGAAGACATCCTTGAACAGGTTGCCGGTTACCGGCCGCGCTACGTCTGCGTGACCGGCGGTGAGCCGTTGGCGCAACCCAACGCCATCCCTTTGCTCAAGCAGCTGTGTGACGCCGGTTACGAGGTGTCCCTGGAAACCAGCGGCGCCCTGGATATTTCCGCGGTGGACCCGCGTGTAAGCCGAGTGGTCGATCTCAAGACCCCCGGTTCCAAAGAGGCACATCGCAACCTCTACGAGAACCTGGACCTGCTGACGGCCAACGACCAGGTCAAGTTCGTGATCTGTTCCCGCGACGATTACGACTGGGCGAGCTCCAAGCTGATCCAGTATGGCCTGGACCGCCGCGCGGGCGAGGTGCTGTTCTCTCCAAGCCATCACGACCTGAACGCACGCGACCTGGCCGACTGGGTGGTGGCTGATAACCTACCGGTCCGTCTGCAACTGCAACTGCATAAATACCTTTGGAACGACGAGCCAGGACGCTGAAATGACTGAACAACCGATTGATCAAAAACGTGCGGTAATCCTGTTGTCCGGCGGCCTCGACTCCGCCACAGTGGTGGCCATGGCGCAGGCTGAAGGCTACACCTGCTACACCATGAGCTTCGACTACGGCCAGCGCCATCGCGCCGAGCTGAACGCCGCTGCCCGCGTCGCCCGCGACATGGGTGTGGCCGAGCACAAGGTCATTGGCCTGAATCTCAACGGCATTGGCGGCTCGGCGCTCACCGACAGCAGCATCGACGTGCCGGAAGCCCCCAGCGAAGGCATCCCGATCACCTACGTCCCGGCGCGCAACACCGTGTTCCTGTCCCTGGCCCTTGGCTGGGCGGAAGTGCTGAATGCCCGCGATATCTTTATCGGCGTCAACGCAGTGGATTATTCCGGCTACCCGGATTGCCGCCCAGAGTTCATCGAGTCGTTCGAACGCATGGCCAACCTGGCGACCAAGGCCGGGGTAGAGGGGCAGGGCTTCCGTATCCTGGCGCCGCTGCAAAACCTCAGCAAGGCCGATATCGTGAAGGCTGGCGTAGGGCTTGGCGTCGATTATTCGCTGACTGTTTCCTGCTATCAGGCAGACGATGACGGCCGTGCTTGTGGGAAATGCGACAGCTGCCGACTGCGTGCAGAAGGCTTCAAAATGGCCGGAATTACGGACCCAACGCGTTATTTTTGATTTATTTAAAATAAGGTGTTGAATAATCCTTAGAAATCAGTATTATACGCGCCACAACACAGCGGGTCGTTAGCTCAGTTGGTAGAGCAGTTGGCTTTTAACCAATTGGTCGTAGGTTCGAATCCCACACGACCCACCATTTTTGGCGGTTTAGAAAATCCGGAAGGCCCACGCAAGTGAGGATTTCCGGGTTTTTTTTTGCCTAAAATTAAGTGGGTCTGCGGGTCTGGAAGGCGTTGCAGAGCAAATCCAATCTGTCAGACATGCAGCCTGTTGGCGCTGATTGAAAACTGACCCACCGACACCGCCGTGGTGCGCGCGATCAATGTGCGCGATGGTCAGGCCGTGCAGGCTGGCGAAGTCCTCCTGACACTCGATGCCACCACCCGCGATGCCGAGGTGCAGCGCCTGGACGGTGACCGTCTGGCCGCGCGCCTGGATCTTGCCCGCGCGAGCAGCATGTTGCTGGCGATCCAGGGAAATTGCGAACCTGCCCCTGTCGAGCAGTGGCTGGCCGATGTTGGCGCCGGACAACAGGCTGCCGCCCGGCACTGGGTCGCCGGGCAGTACCAGGAGTACCGCACCGGTCTGGACGCCCTGGAAGCCGAGATCCGCCAGCGCGATGCCGAGATCCAGGCCGCCAAAGGGCAGATCGACAGCCTCGACCAGGAACTGACCAAGGCCCGCTACGAGCAATCCCTCACCGAACTGCGCGCTCCCGTGGCCGGTACCGTGCAGCAACTGGCGGTGCACACCCTTGGCGGTGTGGTCACCCCGGCCCAGCCGCTGCTGACCCTGGTACCCAGCGACCAGCATGTGGAGGTCGAGGCTCTGCTGGAAAACAAGGATGTCGGCTTCGTGCACGCCGGCCAGCCGGTTTCGGTGAAGGTCGAGACGTTCAACTTCACCAAGTACGGAAGAGTGGCCGGGGAGGTGGTCTCGGTGTCGCAGGATGCCATCAAGGATGAGAAGCGCGGCCAGGTGTACAACGCCAAAGTGCGCCTGGCGCGCAGCCAGCTGCTGATCGATGGACGCAGCGTGGCGCTGGCACCGGGGATGGCGGTGACGGTGGAGATCAAGACGGATCAGCGTCGGGTGATCGACTATTTCCTGAGTCCGTTGGAGCAGCATCTGCAGGAGAGCCTGGGGGAGCGCTAGGTTTTCCCCAGGAAAGCCGGAGCCTGCGCGAGCAGCACACTCCCGAGGTTTTGCAATAATGGTGTGACATGTATGCGGCTTACTGTGCTTTTCCAGCAAGAGCAAAGAGAGGTGCTGCACTGCTGTGTCAATGACTCTTCTTGTGTGGTTTGGAAAAGAGGATCCTGATGGCTTATTACTTTGGTGTTGATCTGAGAATAAATGTCTTTGTAAAGGAAAGCGTGAACCTGAGCGGTCAGACATTACCGTGGAGTGTTATTGCTCGGGCAGAGACCTTCAGCGATGAAGAAAAGTCCATGCTGCCGGACATGATCAGGGTCGAGGCATATGGCAGGGGCGAACCAATTCGCCTGCCCCTAGTGCTGAAGCGCTCGCTGATAGCAGGGTGCTTGTTCTTTTCCGAGGACATCAAGGCCCTGCTTGATGAGCTGGAACCAGGTGTACACGAGTTCCGACCTGTAGAAGTGCGTGTGTTTCCGCAGCCAGCGCCTGAACTGGACGTTGTGCTGGCGACTTATTACCTGTGGGTCTCGCCTCCCGAGTTGCAAGCTGTCATTCCAGAATCGAGCGCCTATCAGGCAGGCATTGGGCTCCAGGCACGCGAGGATTGCTCGGGTTTGCTGTCCTCCAATCCAGATTCGCCCTGTGTCCTGCGTGCTTCGGCAATAAGAGGCCGACACTGCTGGAGAGAAATATACCGGATGCCTATAACAGGCGCTGATGGTGAGAAAAAGGTAAGCCGAACTTTCAGCTTCTTTTGCTCGGCAGAGTTTTATTCACGCGTCAAATTCAGTCGGTTGGAAGGTTTTGATTTCATCAAGAAGTGTGAAATCAGGCAGTGAGTTTTTCTTGGTGAATTATGCGCATGAGTGATGGCAGGAATAAGCTCAAGGAGGCGACATGAATGATATGGATGTTTATTCAACCATTGGCGAAGATGCATGACTCAGTCCTGTTGCAGGATGATCCGGATGTGCTGATGCGCTGAGGGTCAACGCGCGAAGCCCCAGTGATGCGCCTTCGCGTTTTTTTGCCTGACAGATGCGTCGCGCCATGCCAGATTAGGCTTTTGAATCCATTCGATATTCTGTAGCCTTGCGCAGCTTCACCTTAACCCGTGCTTGATGACATCATCACTTCGTCCGGCGGCGCCTGAAGGGCTCCAGAGCCGGTGGTACACTCGACTTTCGCGCAACGGCGCCTGCAGGTCTTGCGAACATGACGCAAATTTCCGAACGCCTTCTGGTTCAAGCCCACCTCGACGCCAAGCAGCCCAAGGCCCTCAGTGCCGAGGAAGAGGCTAGCCTGCGTACCGCCATCGCCGCCGAGCTCAAAGCTCAGGACGCGGTGCTGGTCGCCCACTTCTATTGCGACCCGGTGATTCAGGCCCTGGCCGAAGAAACCGGCGGCTGTGTCTCCGACTCCCTTGAAATGGCACGCTTCGGCGCTGCTCACCCGGCCAAGACCGTACTGGTCGCCGGTGTGCGTTTCATGGGCGAGACTGCCAAAATCCTCACCCCCGAAAAACGCATCCTGATGCCGACCCTGGAAGCCACGTGCTCCCTCGACCTGGGCTGTCCGGTGGAGGAGTTTTCCGCGTTCTGCGATCAATACCCCGAGCGCACGGTGGTGGTGTATGCCAACACCTCGGCGGCGGTCAAGGCGCGGGCGGACTGGGTGGTGACTTCCAGTTGCGCGCTGGAAATCGTCGAAAGCCTGATGGACAACGGCGAGACCATTATCTGGGGGCCGGACAAGCACCTGGGTACTTACATTCAGCGCCAGACCGGTGCCGACATGCTGCTGTGGGACGGTGCGTGCATCGTCCACGAAGAGTTCAAGTCCAAGCAGCTGGAAGACATGAAGGCGCTGTACCCGGACGCGGCGATCCTGGTCCACCCGGAATCCCCGACCTCGGTGATCGAACTGGCGGATGCAGTGGGTTCCACCAGCCAACTGATTGCCGCCGCTCAGCGTTTACCGAACAAAACGTTCATTGTCGCCACCGACCGCGGCATTTTCTACAAGATGCAGCAGCTGTGCCCGGACAAGGTCTTCGTCGAAGCGCCTACCGCCGGCAACGGCGCGGCGTGCCGCAGTTGCGCGCACTGCCCGTGGATGGCGATGAATACGCTGGAGCGCACACTGCAGTGCCTGCGTGAGGGCAGCAACGAGATCTTCGTCGAGCCTTCGGTGATCCCGCAGGCGGTGCGCCCGCTCAAGCGCATGTTGGACTTCACCCAGGCCGCGCGCCTGAAGCTGGCCGGCAACGCCTGACCCGGTCGAACATGTGGGAGGGGGCTTGCCCCCGATAGCGTAGTGTCAGTCACCAGATACATCGACTGATTTACCGCTATCGGGGGCAAGCCCCCTCCCACATTTTGATCCGCACCAGCAGGGCGTTATTTTTTCCGCTTCGGAACCTGCACCAACTGCGTGTCAGAATAAATGTCGTGCCAGCTGCGTTTCTGCTTGTCGAACAGTGACCAGATAAAGCCCAGCCCCACGCACAACCACGATGCAATCGACACCACGAAGCGCAACAGCGCCTGCCACAGGCTGATCCGCGAGCCGTCGGCGTTCTGTACGCGCACGCCCCACACCTGCATGCCCAGGGTCTGCCCGGAATGGGTCCAGAACTTGGCGAAGAAGCCAAACAGCACGAAGAACAGAATCGTCGACAGCAGCGGGTCGCCGTCCAGCGCGCCGGATTCGGTGAGGGTACGCATTTTGGCTTCGCCCACGAACGCGATCCACACCAGCTTGTAGAGAAAGGCCGTGACAATCAGTAGCGCCGTGCAGAGGAGGAAGTCATAGAACATCGCTGCCAGACGACGGCCCAGGCCAACGGCGGGGAAGTCGCCTTGGGGGCTCAGCAGGGGTTTGGACATGGCCGGCTCTCTGAAGAAAAAAAGCATTTTACGGCGCAATGCCCTTACCGCGCCCATAAAAAAGCCCTGATGTCACCATCAGGGGCTTTTTGTCGCAGGAGGGATCAGCCTTCGGCGATCACTTCGTCAGCCTGCATGCCTTTCTGGCCTTGCACGGCGACGAAAGACACTTTCTGGCCTTCTTTCAGGCTCTTGAAGCCGTTGCCCTGAATAGCGCGGAAATGCACGAACAGATCCGGACCGCTTTCTGGAGTGATAAAACCAAACCCTTTCTCGTCGTTAAACCACTTGACGGTACCGCTCTGACGTTTATCCGACATTTTCTTATTTCCTTGACGCTAAAAATGAATGACAGCCCCTTTCGCATGAAAGAGTACTGGGCTGGGTTGCAGGAAAGTAAGAGACGTCGAACGGGTTGTAGCAAACTTTGGCTACTGCCCAGGTCCAGGTTCCAAGCGACCCATGCAAACACAGTGAGCAAACTCTACGTCAACTAATGGAGAAAAAACAAGCCCTGCGCAAAGCCCAGGTTTTGCTCGGCTTTGTGGCACTTGGGGGAACAATGGGCGGACGACTTATTCGATAGAAATGGTCACTTGTTATAGGTTGACCCCTATAACAATGACTATCGTCAATGCACTGTTTTATGGCGGTTGCGTTACAGATTAGTGCGCGTTAACGCAACCGCGTTACTTATAGAAACAATCAATCAGCCGCGGTAGTACCGTTGCGGCACAAATGGCATTTTACTTACACGAAGTGGCACCTTTTTCCCACGCACCAGTGCAGAAACTTCGGTATCCAACGCAGTGAACGCGCTGTCCAGGTAGGCCATCGCCAACGGGCCGCCGAGGCTCGGGCCAAAGCCGCCGCTGCAGACGCTGCCGACCACGGTGCCGTGTTCGTCGACGATTTCCGCACCTTCACGCACGGGTGTGCGCTCCTGAGTCAGCAGGCCGACACGTTTGCGGCTCACACCGGCTTGCTGCTGGGTAAAGATCCGGTCGGCGCCGGGAAAGCCACCGGCACGAGCGCCGTCGGCGCGACGGGCCTTGGAGATCGCCCAGAGCAGGCTGGCTTCGATCGGGGTGGTGTCGGTGTTCATGTCGTGGCCATACAGGCACAGGCCGGCTTCCAGGCGCAGCGAGTCGCGGGCGCCCAGGCCGATGGCCTGGACTTCGGTCTCGGCCAGCAGGCTGCGGGCCAGGCTTTCGGCGTGGGCGGCGGGCACCGAGATTTCAAAGCCGTCTTCACCGGTGTAGCCGGAGCGGCTGACGTAGCAGTCCACGCCCAGCAGGCGCAGGGACGTGAATTGCATGAAGGTCATCTTGGTCACTTCAGGGGCCAGGCGTGCCAGCACTTTTACCGCTGCCGGACCTTGCAGGGCGAGCAGGGCGCGTTCTTCGAACAGCGGCTCGATGCTGCACTGGTCGCCAATCCTGGCACGCAGGTGCGCCAGGTCCTGGTCCTTGCAGGCCGCGTTGACCACCAGGAACAGCTCGTCGTTCCCCAGGTTGGCCACCATCAGGTCGTCGAGAATGCCGCCCTGCTCGTTGGTGAACATGGCATAGCGCTGCATGCCTACGGGCAGGTCGATGATATCCACCGGCACCAGGGTTTCCAGGGCCTTGGCGGCATTGGCGCCGGTCAGGTGGATCTGGCCCATGTGAGACACGTCGAACAGCCCGGCCTGATCACGGGTGTGCAGGTGTTCTTTCATCACGCCCAATGGGTATTGCACCGGCATGTCGTAGCCGGCGAAGGGCACCATGCGCGCGCCGAGTTCGATATGCAGCGCGTGCAACGGGGTTTTCAACAGGGTTTCGGTGGACATATTCAGCTCCTGAAAAACGTGCGGACGCGCTTCTAAGCGTCAGCACTCGATAATGTTGACCGCCAAACCGCCACGGGCGGTTTCCTTGTATTTGCTTTTCATGTCAGCGCCGGTCTGGCGCATGGTGCGGATGACCTTGTCGAGGGACACAAAATGCTGCCCATCGCCGCGCAAGGCCATACGCACTGCGTTGATGGCTTTGACCGAGCCCATGGCATTGCGCTCGATGCAGGGCACTTGCACCAGGCCGCCGATCGGGTCGCACGTCAGGCCGAGGTTGTGTTCCATGCCGATCTCGGCGGCGTTTTCGACCTGGGACACGCTGCCGCCCAACACTTCGCACAGCGCACCGGCGGCCATCGAGCAGGCCACGCCGACTTCACCCTGGCAGCCAACCTCGGCACCGGAGATCGACGCGTTTTCCTTGTACAGAATCCCGATCGCGGCGGCGGTGAGCAGAAAGCGCACTACGCCGTCTTCACTCGAGCCGGGGATAAAACGCATGTAGTAATGCAGCACCGCCGGCACAATCCCGGCCGCACCGTTGGTCGGCGCGGTGACCACGCGCCCGCCGTTGGCGTTTTCTTCGTTGACCGCCAGCGCGTACAGGTTGACCCAATCGAGTACCGACAACGGGTCGCGCAGGGCCGACTCCGGGTTCTTGCACAGCTGGCGATGCAGGGCGGCGGCACGACGCTTGACCTTCAAGCCCCCCGGCAAGATCCCTTCATTGCGACAGCCAGCGTCCACACAGTCCTGCATCACCTGCCAGATCTTCAGCAGGCCGTTGCGGGTTTCGGCTTCGGGGCGCCAGGCACTTTCATTGGTCAGCATCACCTGGCTGATGGACAGCCCGTAGGTGGCGCAATGACCGAGCAAGTCCTTGGCGCTCTTGAACGGGAAGGTCAGCGGCGTCGCGTCTTCGACGATCCGGTCGGCGCCGGCAGCGTCTTCATCTACCACAAAGCCACCGCCCACCGAGTAGTACTCGCGGCTGCGGATCTGGATGCCGGCGGCGTCGAAGGCACGGAAGATCATGCCGTTGGGGTGATAGGCGAGGGGTTTGCGAATCATCGCCAGGTGTTCTTTCTCGTTGAACACAATGCTGTGTTCGCCGAGCAGGTTCAAACGGCCGGCGCTGCGCATCTGTGCCAGGCGCGTGGCGACGGTTTCTGTGTTCACGGTGTCCGGGTGTTCGCCTTCCAGGCCGAGCAGCACGGCCTTGTCGCTGCCGTGGCCTTTGCCGGTGGCGCCGAGTGAGCCGTAGAGTTCCACCTTGACGCAGGTGGTGGCGCTCAGCAGGTCGTCACGGCGCAAGCCCTCGACAAAGCGCGCGGCGGCGCGCATCGGGCCGACGGTGTGGGAGCTGGAGGGGCCGATGCCAATCTTGAACAGGTCGAACACGCTTAACGACATGAGTTGTTCTCCAGGTTCTTATTATTCTTGAGGTCATACGCGGTCAAGTGTGGGAGGGGCGGTGCGACGATTCGACTTGCCCCCGATGAGGGGGTGTCAGTCACCAGATTTATCAACTGACACTCTGCCATCGGGAGCAAGCCCCCTCCCACATTCTTGACCAGGTTATGCGTAGCTCTCGATCGAAGGGCAGGCGCACACGAGGTTGCGATCGCCGAACACGTTGTCGACCCGGCCGACCGGCGGCCAGTACTTGCCGTCGATCAGCGACGCCAGCGGGTACACCGCCTGTTCACGGCTGTAAGGGTGGCTCCATTCGCCCACCAGTTCCGCCGCGGTGTGCGGGGCGTTTTTCAGCGGGTTGTCGTCCTTGTCCAAGGTGCCGTTTTCCACCGCGCGGATTTCTTCGCGGATGGCGATCATCGCGTCGCAGAAGCGGTCCAGTTCTTCCCTGGATTCGCTTTCGGTCGGCTCGATCATCAAGGTGCCGGCCACCGGGAACGACATGGTCGGTGCGTGGAAGCCGAAGTCGATCAGGCGCTTGGCCACGTCATCCACGCTGATGCCGCTGCTGTCTTTCAACGGGCGCAAGTCCAGGATGCATTCATGCGCCACCAGGCCGTTGCTGCCGGTGTAGAGCACTGGGTAGTGCTCTTCCAGGCGACGGGAAATGTAGTTGGCGTTCAGGATCGCCAACTGCGAAGCGCGCTTGAGGCCCGCGCCGCCCATCATGCTGATGTACATCCAGGTGATCGGCAGGATGCTCGCGCTGCCGAACGGCGCCGCGCACACCGCGCCTTCCTTGCGTGCCATGGCCGCGTGGCCGGGCAGGAATGGGGCCAGGTGGGATTTGACGCCGATCGGGCCAACGCCCGGGCCGCCGCCGCCGTGGGGGATGCAGAAGGTCTTGTGCAGGTTCAGGTGCGAGACGTCGCCGCCGAACTTGCCCGGCGCGCACAGGCCGACCATGGCGTTCATGTTGGCGCCGTCGATGTACACCTGGCCGCCGTTGTCGTGAATGATCCCGCAGATTTCGCGGATACCTTCTTCGAACACGCCGTGGGTCGACGGGTAGGTGATCATCAGCGCGGCGAGGTGGTCGCGGTGCTCGATGGCTTTGGCGCGCAGGTCTTCGATGTCGACGTTGCCGCGCGCGTCGCAAGCGGTCACCACCACGCGCATGCCGGCCATGTGGGCGGTGGCGGGGTTGGTGCCGTGGGCCGACGACGGGATCAGGCAGATGTCGCGGTGCTGATCGCCACGGCTCTGGTGATAGGCGCGAATCGCCAACAGGCCCGCGTATTCGCCCTGGGAACCGGCGTTCGGTTGCAGCGAGATGGCGTCGTAGCCGGTGGCCGCGCAGAGCATGGCTTCCAGGTCGGAGGTCAATTGCAGGTAGCCGGCACTTTGTTCGGCTGGGGCGAATGGGTGCAGGGCACCGAATTCGGCCCAGGTCACCGGGATCATTTCGCTGGCGGCGTTGAGCTTCATGGTGCAGGAGCCCAGCGGGATCATGGTGCGGTCCAGCGCCAGGTCCTTGTCGGCCAGCTTGCGCAGGTAGCGCATCAGCTCGGTTTCCGAGTGATAACGGTTGAACACCGGGTGGGTCAGGATCGGCGACTGACGCAGCAGCGCGGCCGGCAGGCTGCCTTCGACCTTGGCGGCGAAGTCCGGCAGGGCTTTACCGTCGGCAAACAGTGCCCACAAGGTTTCGATATCGGCCTGGGTGGTGGTTTCGTCGACCGACAGGCCGAGACGTTCGGCGTCGACCACACGCAGGTTGATGCGCTGGGCGCGGGCCTGGTCGTGCAGGGCGGCGGTGCGGGCGCCGGTGTTGAGGGTCAGCGTGTCGAAGAAGTGTTCTTGCTCGACTTTCAGGCCCAGGGCGCGCAGGCCGTTGGCCAGGATCGCGGTCAACTGGTGAATGCGCTGGGCGATCTGGGTCAGGCCTTTGGGGCCGTGGTACACGGCGTACATGCTGGCGATGTTGGCGAGTAGGACCTGGGCGGTGCAGATGTTGCTGGTGGCTTTCTCGCGGCGGATATGTTGCTCGCGGGTCTGCATGGCCAGGCGCAAGGCCGGCTTGCCGAAGCGGTCGACCGACACACCGACCAGGCGGCCCGGCATGTCGCGCTTGAACGCATCCCTGGTGGAGAAGTACGCCGCGTGCGGGCCGCCGAAGCCCAGCGGGACGCCGAAGCGTTGCGCGCTGCCGATGGCCACGTCGGCGCCGAACTCACCCGGCGGGGTCAGCACGGTCAGGGCCAGCAGGTCGGCGGCCACGGCCACCAGGGCGTTGGCGGCGTGGAAGCGTTCGGTCAGCTCGCGATAGTCGAACACGTCGCCGTTGCTGGCCGGGTATTGCAGCAGGGCGCCGAAGAACGGGCTGACATCACTCAGTTCGCGTTCATCGCCCACCACCACGTCGATGCCCAGCGGCTCGGCACGGGTGCGCAGCACGTCGAGGGTCTGCGGGTGGCTGTGGATCGAGGCGAAGAAGGCAGTGCTGGCCTTGTTCTTGCTCAGGCGCTTGCAGAAGGTCATGGCTTCGGCGGCGGCGGTGGCTTCGTCGAGCAGCGAAGCGTTGGCGATCGGCAGGCCGGTGAGGTCGCTGATCAGGGTCTGGAAATTCAGCAGCGCTTCCAGGCGGCCCTGGGAAATTTCCGGTTGGTACGGGGTGTAGGCGGTGTACCAGGCCGGGTTTTCGAGGAGGTTGCGCAGGATCGGCGACGGCGTGTGGCAGTTGTAGTAGCCCTGGCCGATGTAGGTCTTGAACAGTTGGTTCTGGCTGGCGATGGCCTTGATCCTGGCCAGGGCCTCGGCTTCGCTCAAGCCATCTTCCAGGCCGAGCACGCTGGTGCCCTTGATGCTTTCCGGGATCACACTGGCGCTCAGGGCTTCCAGGGAGTCGAAGCCCAGGCTGGCGAGCATCTGCTGCTCATCTTCCTGGCGCGGGCCGATGTGGCGGGCGATGAATTCGTTGGCGGTGCTCAAGTTGATCGTCATGGCGCGCTCCTCAGGCTTCGGCGTTGGCTTTGATCAGGCGGTCATACGCATCCTGATCCAACAGCGTAGTCACTGCGTCGGCATCGGCAGGTTTAAAGCGGAAGAACCAGCCTTCGCCCATCGGGTCTTCGTTGACCAGTTCCGGGCGGCCCTCCAGCTCGGCGTTCACTTCGAGCACTTCGCCGTCCAGGGGCATGTACACGCCGCTGGCGGCTTTGACTGACTCGACGGTGGACGCCTCTGCGCCTTTTTCGTAAGCCTGCAACTCTGGCAGTTGCACGAAAACCACATCACCCAGCGCATTTTGCGCGAATGCGGTGATACCCACGGTGACGCTGCCGTCAGCTTCGGCGCGCAGCCATTCGTGATCTTCAGTGAAACGCAACTCGCTCATGGAAACTCCTCGGGGCCAGATTCGTCTGGTGGACGGGATTGGAATAATGGGGAGTTGCTTAGCAATATCGCGGCCAATGTCATTAAGTTCTTATAAATCAATAACTTGATAAAAATGACGAATGCGTTGTCGACTGAGGTTGTAGCGATTTCGCTACACTTCGGTGCTGGAAAAAAAGCCTATGTGGATCAAAGCCTTGCATGGCGCGCAAAAAGCAGGGTTGTAGCGATATCGTTACGCTGTAGCGCTTTCAGTACAGTTGATGTCGTTCTCAGACCCAATTGGGAATGCGAGCCCTGTAGGCGCGAGCTTGCTCGCGAAGATCGTCAACGATGATGTGGGAAGCCTGGATGAACGCGGTGCCCTTGGGTTTTTCGCGAGCAAGCTCGCTCCTACAGTGGACAGCACCCAGATCAGGGTTTGTTGGGGATGCCGTATTTGCGCAGGCGATGGGCGATAGCGGTGTGGGAGGTTTGCAGGCGGCTCGCCAACTGGCGGGTCGAGGGGTAGCTGGCGTAGAGCTTCTCCAGCAGGCTGCGTTCGAAGTCTTCCACGGCCTGTTCCAGGCTGGTGATTTCGCTGTCGCTCTGACGTGCGACCGAGGTGCCGGCGATGTCCAGGTCGCCGATGTCCACCAGGCTGCTTTCACAGATGGCGGCGGCGCGGAAGATCACGTTCTGCAACTGCCGCACGTTGCCCGGCCAGCGGTTGCCGAGCAAGGCCGGGTAAGTGCCGGGGGCCAGGCGGCAGACCGGGCGCTGGATCTGCGCGCAGGCCTGCTGCATGAAGTAGCGCGCCAGCAGCAGGATGTCCTGGCCGCGCTCGCGCAGGGGCGGCACTTCGACATTGAGGACGTTGAGGCGGTAGAACAGGTCTTCGCGAAAGGTGCCCTCGGCGACCATCTTCTCCAGGTCGCGGTGGGTGGCGCTGAGGATACGCACGTTCACTTTCACTTCGCGGTCGCCGCCTACCCGGCGAAAGCTGCCGTCGTTGAGAAAGCGCAGCAGCTTGGCCTGCAGGTACGGCGACATTTCGCCGATCTCATCGAGGAACACCGTGCCCTGGTTGGCCAGTTCCATCAGCCCCGGCTTACCGCCGCGCTGGGCCCCGGTAAAGGCGCCGGGGGCGTAGCCGAACAGTTCGCTTTCGGCGAGGTTTTCCGGCAGCGCCGCGCAGTTCAGCGCCAGGAACGGCGCACTGCAGCGTGCGCTGATGGCGTGGCAGGCCCGCGCCACCAGCTCTTTGCCGGTGCCGGTCTCGCCCTGGATCAACAGCGGCGCATCGAGTACCGCGACACGCTGCGCGCGCGCCTTGAGGGTGCGGATCGCCGGCGACTCGCCGAGCAGCGCATCGAAACCTTCGGCATGGTCGTGGTGCAGCGCCGACAATTGTTCGCCGATGCGGTTGGGCTGGTAGAGGCTGAGCAGGGCACCGGCATCGGTGATCGGTGTCGCCTCCAGCAGCAGGGTCTGGCCGTTGACGCTGATCTCGCGCAGAGGCAAGCGAAAGCCTTGCTCCAGCAAGGTGTCGAGCAAGGCCGGATCGTTGAACAGTTCGCTGATGCTTTCGCCGGCCGGTTCGCGACCGTACAAGGCGATCAACGCCGGGTTGGCCAGCAGGATCTTGCCTGCGCTGTCCAGGGCCAGCACCGGGTCGGTCATGGCCGCCAGCAGGGCGTCGAGTTGCAGGTGGCGGCGTTGGCCGGGGAGGATGTCCACCACGGTCACTGCCTGCACGCCGTTGACGCTGAACAGCGCGTCCCGCAGCTCTTCGAGGACTTCGGCGCTCAGGGTCGGCGCGTCGATGTAGACGTTGGGCGGCACCATCTCGACCGCGTCCAGGTTGAGATTGCGCCCACCGAGCAAGGCCAGGACTTCCTGGGTAATGCCGACGCGGTCGATGAAGCTGACGTGGATACGCATGGGGCGGCTGACAATTCTGGGGAGCGAGAGGCGGCAAGTATGCCAGACAGGGGGGGAGATCAAAAATGGGGGAGGGGCGGTGCGACGATTCGACTTGCCCCTCCCACATTTGGACCGAGTTATGCAAGGTGTTCGGGGTTGACGGGGTCGCCGGGCTTCACATTCAACTGATGCCGCACATCTTCGAACATCAAGTCGTACTGCTTGTGCATCTCGCCATTGAGTGTCGCGATCTTCGGCATCCCGTACTTCTGCGCGATATTCATCGCGTGCCGGGCAAAGTCGAAGGCCTGGTCCTTGGGCAGGAAGAATTCTTCCTTGAGGTCCTTGCCCTCCACAGAACCATGCAGGGTGAACAGCATCCCCTGGCCTTCCTTGGGGTGCTGGCTGATTTCATAGTCGATGCACAGGTTGTAGCTGTAGTCGCTGTCGTTCAGCGCGTGACGTTCGATGTGCAAGTGCCCGGGTTCAAAGGTAGCCATAGGCATTTCTCCTCAACTTCACAGATAACGGATGCCAGGGGTCGCTGTGCTGACACGGGTGCCGGCGGTGCCCTGGACGATGGCTTCGATGTCCGAGAGTGAACCGATCACTGCGGTTTTGCCAGTCTGGCGGGCGAACTCGCAGGCCGCTTGGACCTTGGGCCCCATGGAACCGGCGGCGAAACCGAGTTTTTCCATGTCGTCCGGGTGGGCCTGGCTGATAGCCTTCTGGGTGGGTTTGCCGTAGTCGATAAACGCCGCGTTGACGTCGGTGGCGATCACCAGCAAATCGGCTTCCAGTTGCGAAGCCAGCAGCGATGAGCACAGGTCTTTGTCGATGACCGCTTCAATGCCGCGCAGTTTGCCGTCTTCACCATACATCGTCGGGATACCGCCACCGCCGGCGCAGATCACGATGCTGCCTTTCTCCAGCAGCCATTGGATCGGGCGAATTTCAAAGATGCGTTTCGGCCGCGGGCTGGCCACCACGCGGCGGTATTTATCGCCATCCGGGGCAATGGTCCAGCCTTTCTCCGCGGCGAGTTTCTCGGCTTCGGCCTGGGAGTACACCGGGCCGATCGGTTTGCTGGGTTTTTTGAAGGCCGGGTCGTTGGCGTCCACTTCAACCTGGGTGAGCAGGGTGGCAAACGGGACTTCGAAGTCCAGCAGGTTGCCCAGTTCCTGTTCGATGATGTAACCGATCATGCCTTCGGTTTCGGCACCGAGCACGTCCAGCGGGTACGGCGAGACGCTGGTGTAGGCCGCTGCCTGCAACGACAGCAGGCCGACTTGCGGGCCGTTACCATGGGCGATCACCAGTTCGTTGCCGGAATGGATTTTGGCGATCTGTTCGGTAGCGATTCGGATATTGGCGCGTTGGTTGTCCGCTGTCATGGGTTCACCACGGCGGAGCAGGGCGTTACCGCCCAGTGCAACGACGATACGCATAATGCAATCCTTCTAGAGTTCAGCGTGTGAACACAGGACTAAGTGTGGGAGGGAGCTTACTCCCGATGGCGGGCTAACATTCAATACTTGTGTCGACTGATACACCGCTATCGGGGGCAAGTCGAATCGTCGCACCGCCCCTCCCACATTTTGACCGTGTTCCTACAGTAGGCGTTGTGTCGAAATCAGATATCCGCCAACGCCGACACCAGGATCGCCTTGATGGTATGCATGCGGTTTTCCGCCTGTTCAAAGGCAATGTTGGCCGGGGATTCAAACACCTCTTCGGTCACTTCCACGCCATTGGCCAGGTTCGGATAACGCGTGGCGATGTCCTTGCCGACCTTGGTTTCGCTGTTATGGAACGCCGGCAGGCAGTGCATGAACTTCACCCGGGGGTTGCCCGAGGCTTTCATCATCTTGGCGTTGACCTGGTACGGCAGCAGTTGCTCGATACGCTCGTCCCACGCTTCCACTGGCTCACCCATGGACACCCAGATATCGGTGTGGATGAAGTCCACGCCCTTCACCGCCTCAAGAGGGTCTTCGGTGATGGTGATGCGCGCGCCGCTTTCTTCGGCAAAGGCCTGGCACTGTTTGATGAAGTCTTCGTGGGGCCACAGGGCTTTCGGCGCGCCGATACGCACGTCCATGCCCAGCTTGGCGCCGATCATCAGCAGCGAGTTGCCCATGTTGTAGCGCGCGTCGCCCAGGTAGGCGTAGCTGATGTCATGCAGCGGCTTGTCGCTGTGTTCGCGCATGGTCAGGGTGTCGGCGATCATTTGGGTCGGGTGGAATTCGGCGGTCAGGCCGTTGAACACCGGCACACCGGCGAACTTGGCCAGTTCTTCGACGATTTCCTGCTCGAAGCCACGGTATTCAATGGCATCGAACATCCGACCGAGGACGCGGGCGGTGTCTTTCATGCTTTCTTTATGGCCGATCTGCGACGACACCGGGTCGATGTAGGTGACGTGGGCACCCTGGTCGTGGGCCGCCACTTCGAAGGCGCAGCGGGTGCGGGTCGAGGTTTTTTCGAAGATCAGCGCGATGTTCTTGCCCTTGAGGTGCGCGCGCTCGGTGCCGGTGTATTTGGCGCGTTTGAGGTCGCGGGACAGGTCCAGCAGGTAGTGCAGCTCGCGGTTGGTGTGGTGCATCAGCGACAGCAGGCTGCGGTTGCGCATATTGAAAGCCATGGTGGATCTCCTTGTGTTCAGGTTATCCCCTTGGCCGACGCCTTGTGGGCGGCGGCCAAGGCCTGGAAATTAATAGTCGATAGGGTCGCGGATGATCGGGCAGGTCATGCAGTGGCCGCCGCCACGGCCACGGCCGAGTTCACCGGCACTGATGGTGATGACTTCCACGCCGGACTTGCGCAGCAAGGTGTTGGTGTAGGTGTTGCGGTCGTAGCCGATCACCACGCCAGGCTCCAGGGCCACGACGTTGTTGCCGTCATCCCACTGCTCGCGCTCGGCGGCGAAGCTGTTGCCGCCGGTTTCGACCACACGCAGGGTTTTGAGCTTGAGGGCGGTGGCGACCACGTCGAGGAAGCTTGCGTCTTCACGGCGCACATCGATGCCACCGGGCTTGCTGTCGTCCGGGCGCAGGCTGAAGGCGACGATCTGGCTGACCACTTCGGGGAAGATGGTGACCAGGTCGCGGTCGCAGAAGCTGAACACGGTATCCAAGTGCATCGCGGCGCGGGATTTCGGCAGGCCGGCGACGATGACGCGCTCGACGGCTTTGTGCTTGAACAGGTTCAGCGCCAGTTGGCCGATGGCCTGGCGCGACGAACGCTCGCCCATGCCGATCAACACCACGCCGTTGCCGAGTGGCATGACGTCGCCGCCTTCGAGGGTGGCGTTGCCATGATCCTGGTCCGGGTCGCCGTACCAGATCTGGAAGTCGGCGTTGGTGAACTCGGGGTGGAATTTGTAGATGGCGCTGGCCAGCAGGGTTTCCTGGCGTCGCGCCGGCCAGTACATCGGGTTCAGCGTCACGCCGCCAAAGATCCAGCAGGTGGTGTCGCGGGTGAACTGGGTGTTCGGCAGCGGCGGCAGGATGAAGCTGGAGTGGCCGAGGAAATCGCGGAACATCTCGATGGTCTTGCCACCGAAGCTGTCCGGCAGGTCATCGGCCGACACGCCACCGATCAGGAACTCGGCGATTTTGCGCGGCTCCAGGCTGCGCAGCCACGAGCCGACTTCGTTGATCAGGCCGAGGCCGACCTGGTTGGCGGTGATCTTGCGCTCCAGAATCCAGTCCAGGGCTTCGGGGATGGCGACGATATCGGTCAACAGGTTGTGCATTTCCAGCACATCGATGTCCCGTTCGCGCATCTTGGTGACAAAGTCGAAATGGTCGCGCTTGGCCTGGGCCACCCACAGCACATCATCGAACAGCAGTTCATCGCAGTTGTTGGGGGTCAGCCGCTGGTGGGCCAAACCTGGGGAGCACACCATGACTTTACGCAGTTTGCCGGCTTCGGAATGTACGCCGTACTTCACTTTTTCCGTGGTCATTACAGATCCTCCAGTGAGCAACAATTACATAGTCAGGAAGCCGGCGTAGAGGCCATAGGCAGCCACCAGGGCGCCAACGACCACCGCAGCGAAAATCAGCTTCTCGACGTTGGTGAAAATCGGTTTGCCCAGTTCATGCTTGGCCTTGGCGAACAGGATCGCGCCAGGGGCATAGAGCAGGGCGGAGAGCAGCAGGTATTTGGTACCGCCGGCGTAGAGCAGCCAGACCGCATAGATCAGCGCGATCGCGCCGATGATCAGGTCCTTTCTGCGCTCGGCCGGGGCGTTTTCGTAGGTCTCGCCACGTACCGCCAGCAGCAGCGCATAAGCTGCCGACCACAGGTAAGGCACCAGGATCATCGAGGTGGCGAGGTAGATCAGCGACAGGTACGTGCTGGCGGAAAACAGGGTAATCACCAGGAACACCTGGACCAGTGCGTTGGTCAGCCACAGGGCATTGGCCGGCACGTGGTTGGCGTTCTCGCGGCGCAGGAACTCCGGCATGGTGTGGTCCTTGGCGGCGGCGAACATGATCTCCGCACACAGCAGCACCCACGACAGCAGCGCGCCGAGCAGCGAGATGACCAGGCCGACGCTGATCAACACGGCGCCCCAGTGGCCCACGACGTGCTCCAGCACGGCAGCCATCGACGGGTTCTGCAGCTTGGCCAGTTCCGGTTGGGTCATGATGCCCAGGGACAGCACGTTGACCAGCATCAGGAACAGCAACACGGTGATAAAGCCGATCACAGTGGCCTTGCCCACGTCGCTGCGTTTTTCGGCCCGCGCCGAGAAGATGCTTGCGCCTTCGATGCCGATGAACACCCACACGGTGACCAGCATCATGTTGCGCACTTGGTTCATCACGCTGCCCAGGTCCGGGTTTTTCAGGCCCCAGATGTCAGCGGTGAAGATGTCCAGCTTGAACGCGAATACGGCGATCAGCACGAACAGCACCAGCGGCACGACCTTGGCGACGGTGGTCACCAGGTTGATGAACGCCGCTTCCTTGATCCCGCGCAATACCAGGAAATGCACGGCCCACAGCAGCACCGAAGCGCCAATCACCGCGGCCGGGGTGTTGCCCTCGCCAAAGATCGGGAAGAAGTAGCCGAGGGTGCTGAACAAGAGCACGAAGTAGCCGACGTTGCCCAGCCAGGCGCTGATCCAGTAACCCCAGGCGGACGAGAAGCCCATGTAGTCGCCGAAGCCGGCCTTGGCGTAGGCATATACGCCGCCGTCGAGATCGGGTTTGCGGTTAGCCAGGGTCTGGAACACAAACGCCAGGGTCAACATGCCTACAGCCGTAATCACCCAGCCAATCAGGACGGCGCCGACATCGGCGCTGGCCGCCATGTTTTGCGGCAGAGAGAAGATCCCGCCGCCAATCATTGAACCCACGACAAGTGCAACCAGTGCGCCAAGTCGAAGTTTTCCGGCAGATTCAGACATTGCATGACTCCAATGCAGGAGAAGAGAGACCACAGAATAATTCCGTGCGCTAATCAAACAGCTGACTTAGATCACATCATTGGCACATTCCATTGTGAATTAATGACTTAGAGTGAAAATGCCGTGCGCGCGATAGTGCCGCCAAGGCGCTCGTCGTAGAGCCTCTATGCGCTTTTTTATTATTAAGGTTTCCCAATTGCCGGGACGTTTCAAGCTAGTCCCTTTTGGTGAATGTGCAAACTTTTTCCGGGCCGGCTTGGCAAGACGCTCAAAACCTTAAAGTTCAATACTTATTTAATTTATAAATTTGACTAAACTCTGTTTTTTGACATGCCTTTGGGTTATTAGAGCCTGCGTTTTATTCGCGATATCTAATAAACGCTAACGCGCCTGCGTAAATTAGTTGAGTACACGGTGGTTCTTTTAATTCTGGAGAATTCATGTCGCAATCGTCTGAAAAGCTTCGACTCAGCGCCTTGATCGCCCTGGTGGTGGGCTCCATGATCGGCGGCGGGATTTTTTCCCTGCCACAAAATATGGCCGCGCGCGCGGAAGTCGGCGCGGTATTGATCGGCTGGGCGATCACCGCCGTGGGCATGCTGACCCTGGCATTTGTGTTCCAGACCCTGGCCAACCGCAAACCCGAGCTGGATTCCGGGGTGTATGCCTACGCCAAGGCCGGTTTCGGCGACTACATGGGCTTCTCGTCCGCCTGGGGTTACTGGATCAGTGCGTGGATGGGCAACGTCGGTTACTTCGTGTTGCTGTTCAGCACCCTTGGCTATTTTTTTCCGGTATTCGGTGAGGGCAATACGCCTGTGGCCATCGGCTGCGCCTCGATGTTGCTGTGGGCCGTGCATTTTCTGGTGATGCGCGGGATCAAGGAGGCGGCGTTCATCAACCAGATCACCACCGTGGCCAAGCTCGTGCCGCTGTTGATGTTCGTGGTCATCGCCGGCGTGGCGTTCAAGGCCGATGTCTTCACCGCCGACATCTGGGGCCTGGGCAAGCCGCATTTCGGCAGTGTGATGAATCAGGTGCGCAACATGATGCTGGTCACGGTGTTCGTGTTCATCGGCATCGAGGGCGCCAGCGTGTACTCGGCGCGGGCGCAGAAGCGCTCGGACGTGGGCCGGGCCACGGTGATCGGGTTTCTCGGTGTGCTGGCGCTGCTGGTGCTGGTGAATCTGCTGTCCCTGGGGATCATGAGCCAGGCGGAACTGGCGCAATTGCAGAACCCGTCCCTGGCCGGCGTGCTGGAGCACATCGTCGGTCCCTGGGGCGCGCTGCTGATCAGTATCGGTTTGGCGGTATCGCTGCTGGGCGCGTTGTTGTCATGGGCGCTGCTCTGCGCGGAAATCCTCTACGCCACGGCCCATGACAAGACCATGCCGGCCTTCCTGAAAAAGGAAAACGCCAATCAGGTGCCGGTCAATGCGCTGTGGCTGACCAATGTGATGATCCAGATATTCCTGGTGATCACGCTGTTTTCCGAAAGCACCTACACCACCCTGATTTACCTGGCCTCATCCATGATCCTGGTGCCTTACCTGTGGTCGGCAGCCTACGCGGTGTTGTTGAGCGGGCGCGGGGAAACCTACGAAGGCGCCCAGCGCCAGCGTCTGAAAGATCTGCTGGTGGGCCTGATTGCATTGGGCTACGCAGTGTGGCTGCTGTACGCCGGGGGGCTGAAGTATTTGCTGCTGTCGGCGTTGCTGTATGCGCCGGGCGTGGTGCTGTTTGCCCTGGCCAAGCGCGAGCAGGGCCTGCCGTTGTTTACCCATGTGGAAAAAGGCATTTTCGCCTGTGTGATTGCGGGCGCGGGGTTGGCGGCGTATGGGCTGTATAGCGGGGTGTTGTCGTTATGAACTGGGTGGCTTGATCGTGTGGGCCTCATCGCGGGCACGCCCGCGATGGCGGTCTCAGGTCACCAGCGAGGCCGGTGCGACCCCAATTCCCCTGCCGGCAAATCCCACTGCAACGGTGTGCCGCTGATGGTCAGCGGCGCGAGCAATCGGTGCGCCGGTCCCCAGGCGGTTTGCTCCACCACCAGCCCCTGGTCTTCGAGGGCTTCGGCCCGCAATGCCGGTTGCTCCGGAACCGGCCCGGCCTCCATCAAGCATTTTGCCGTGCGCGCCAACGATAATCGCGCCGAGCCGCCACGGCCGGACGCCAAGCGCTCGCGCAGGGCCAGGATCGCGCTGGCCGCCATCAAGTAGCCGGTGGCGTGATCCAGCGCCTGCAACGGTAGCGGCACAGGTTCATTCGTGTGTTTCCAGGCCATGCCCGCGTCGGCGATGCCGCAGCTCATCTGCACCAGACTGTCGAAGCCCCGGCGGTTGCGCCACGGGCCGCTCCAGCCATAGGCGTTGAGGCTCACGTCGATCAGGCCGGGGGCGAGCTGTTGCAATGCGTGGGCGGTGTAGCCCAATTGCTCGAGGGCATCGGCGCGGTAACCGTGGAACAGGATATCGGTGTCTTTGAGCAACCCTTCGAAAACCTGGCGGTCTGCGGCGGTTTTCAGGTCCAGGCGCGCACAGCGTTTGCCCAGGGTCATTTCCGGCACTACGCCCGGCTCGTTCCAGGTCGGCGAGTCGATGCGCAGCACGTCCGCGCCCAGCCCGGCGAGAAAACGACTGGCCACGGGGCCGGCCAGCACGCGGGTCAGGTCCAGCACTTTGAGGCCGGCCAGCGGGCGGGCCGCCGAGCCGCGCCAGGGCCTGTTGGCGGCGGGTTCAAAAGTTTGGCGCTGAATCAGGTGCTCGGCATTCACCGCCAAGCCTTGGGGATGTTGCTGCCAGGCCTGCCACGACCGCATCTGCGCGGCACAACCGCCGGCATCGACAATCGCCTGCTCCAGCTCGGCAGCGTTCCACGCGACGACCTTGCTCGCCATCCCGGCACGGTCAGCGACGTGGCCCAGCACCCGCTCGGCAGCCGCACGGTGATGCGGCGCGTTGGTGTGCAAGCGAATCCAGCCGTCGGCGCTGGCATAGTCGCCGGCCACCGGGTCCCACAGTGGCGGTACTTGCCAGCCTGTGGGGCGGATCGAAGAAGAGAACCAGAAAGACGCGAGGCGTCGGTCCACGCTCACGCTGGGCAAGCGCCCGGTCTGTTGCAGGATGAGTTGGGCAACTGCCTGGCCGGCGGCGCCGATGCTGGCGCAGGCCAGGTCGCTCACGGCGAAGATCGACGGCAGGGCGCCGGCCCCGGTCGAGGTCAGCGGGGTGCGCGGTAGATCGAGTGCGGCTTGGATGGGAGTCAGCAGGTCAGTCATCGAAGGCCCTCCATAAGAGAAGGGTCACTATAGAAGATCATCACACCGGTGTGACAACCCCCGGCGTCAATGGCAGGTCGATGCTGGCGCTGAAACCGCCGTCGGGATGATTGGTCAGGATCAGGTTGCCGCCATGCCGTTCCGCTGCGCGCCGTGCAATCGCCAGGCCCAGGCCGTGGCCCTGCGCCGTTTGGCCGGGGGCGCGGTAGAACGGCTCGCCCAGTTGGCTCAGGTGCTCGGCTTCGACGCCGGGGCCGTGGTCGCGCACGCTGATCAGAATGCGTTCGCCCAGGCGGCGCGCCTGCAACTCGATCGGTTGGCCGGGCGGGTTGAAGCGCTGGGCATTGCGCAACAGGTTATCCACGGCGCGTTCGATCATGGTCGGCCAGCCTTTGAGGCGCAGGTCGGGATCGGCGCTCAGTTGCACCACTTGGTCCGGCGCGCTGAGCTGGGCGTCCTTTTGCAGGGTCTTGAGCAGCGGGATGAGGTCGACGTCTTCGGCACTGGCGTTGTCGGCATCGACCCGGGCCAGCACCAGGATTTCGCTGATCAGTGCTTCCAGGCGGTCGCACTCGCGGGTCAGGCGCGGCCAGAGTCTTTCCCGTTCCTCGGGGCCGGCCCGCTCGGCCAGGGCCAGGGCGATACGCAGGCGGGCCAGGGGCGAGCGCAGTTCGTGGGACACGTCTCGCAGCAACTGGCGCTGGCTGCCGATCAGGCTCTGCAAGCGTGCGCCCATGCGGTTGAAGTCGGTGGCGAGTACGCCGAACTCATCGCGGCGGTTGGCCAGTTGCGCCAGGCTGTTCTGCTGGTAGGTGGCCTGGCCGAGGTCGTGTACCGCGCCGCGCAGGCGGCTTAAGGGGCGGGTGATGGACAGCGTCACCAGCAGGCTGAACAGGGTCAGCACCACCAGGGCAATCGCCAATGCGCTCAACGGCCACATCAGGCTGCTGCGGTGCCAGGCGTCCAGCTCCGGGTGGGGGATGCGATAGATCAGCAGGTAGGTGTCGCCGGTCTTTTCGCTGGTGTACTCGGCGGTCAGGCGCCGCCAGGGCAGGTGGCCGTCCTTGCTGTCGTTCTGCCGGGCTTCGAAGGCGGCGGCGCGGCGCGGAAAGGTGCCGCGGACCACGGGCTCGCCGCTTTCGTTGAGTACTTGCACGTCAATGTGATACTGACGCTTGCGCTGTTGCAGCAAGTCTTGGGCGGCGTCCTCGCCCTGGGTTTCGTAGAGTTGGGTCCACTCTTCGGCCAGGTTATTGAGACCGGGGTGGCGGCTGAGAATCCAGGCGTCCTGGTTGAGCATATGCCCAAGCAGTATCGACAGCCCGGCAACCAAGGCGATAGCCAGCCAGAAACTGGCCAGGATGCGCCAGAACAATGAACGCACAGGAAACCCTCAAACAGGAAAAGCCCAGCGGCGCGAACCGCTGGGCTGGGGCAGTGAAGCTAACGCATTATTGCGCTTTTTGCGGCTGCTGCGCTTTCCAGGCCTGGAATTCCGTCCATTCGGCGCGGCGTTGTTCCTGTTTCTTGACGATCTCGTCGAATTTCTTCTGCTGGTCAGGCTTGAGTACGGCACGGATATCGGCCTGGGTTTTCTGCTTGCCGGCGGCGATTTCATCTTGCATGGCTTTCTGGTCAGCAGCCGGGAGTTTGTCCAGATACTTTTTGACCAGGTCTTTGCGAGCCTGCCATTGGCCACCCATCAGCTTGCCAATTTGCTCGCGCTGTTCCTTGCTCAAGTCCAGCTGGCTGAGCGGGCCACCTTTGCCACGCGGACCGTGTTCACCGCCGTGGCCTGGGCCACCCATCATCATGTGGCCTTCTGGGCCGCCCATCGGGCCTGGGCCTTCGGGCATTGCCGCCATGGCAACGGTGGGCAGGGCAGCGGCGAACATCAGAGCGATTAGGGTCTTGCGCATGGTGATTCTCCTGTCTCTATTCCGGTGAGTCCGGATGTGAGTAGATTACGGAGATCAAGGTCAGCGGCGGTCAGGTGTGGGTAAAGCTTGGGTAAAGAGGGTTTTGGCGGCGGCTGACAAAACCCTTGGGAACGAGCAGATCAATGGTGGGATCAGTGTGGCGCGGGGTTCAGAGGCTGTAGTAGTAGCCGCGGCTGCGCAGCGCCACGATCCGTGGCCGGCCATCCGGGTGCGGGCCGATCTTCTTGCGCAGGTTGCTGACGTGCATGTCGAGGCTGCGATCGTAGAGGGTCAGCTTGCGGCCGAGGGCGATCTGCGCCAGTTCCTGTTTATCCAGCGGTTCGCCGGGCTGGCGCAGCAAGGCTTCGAGCAGGCGGCTTTCGGAGACGGTGAGGGTGAATTCCTGATTGTCGATGCTGACCACGCCGCGCACCGGGCTGAAGCACAGGTCGCCCAGTTCCAGCTGGGTCGACACGGCAGCCGGGTGGCTGCGACGCAGCACCGCGCGCAGGCGGGCAGTCAGTTCCCGCGGGTCGCAGGGCTTGGCCAGGTAATCGTCGGCGCCCAGTTCCAGGCCGAGGATGCGGTCCAGCGGCTCGCCCCGGGCCGACAGCATCAGCACCGGCAACTCCGGATGGTCGTTGCGCAATTGCTTGAGCAGCTCCAGGCCGCTGCCGTCGGGCAACATCACGTCGAGCACCACGGCCGCCGGGGCGCTGTCGGCCAAGGCTTTGCGGGCGCTCAAGCCGTCGTGGCAGGCGCGCACCTGGAAGCCTTCCTGGCCCAACCAACTGGTCAGCAGCTCGCAGAGCTCCTGGTCATCATCTATCAGTAACAGCTCGCTCATGACTCACTCAATTTAGCCATTGTCGACGGCGACGGTGCCCACCGCTGGCGAAGATCCCGCACAGCAAGGCGATCAGCGCGACGGCTGCGCCGGTGACAAACCACTGCTGCTGCTCGGTCAGCCATCGGGTCAAGCCGCCGCCCTGTGCCTCTTTGAGTTGCTGGGCCAGGCGTTGGTTCTCTTGGCGCAAGCGACTCAACTGGGCACTTTCACGCGCAGCATCCGTGGTTTGCAGTTGCTTGCTCAGTTCTTCACGCAGCCGTTCGCTTTCTTTCAAGCGTTGCTGCAATTCGGTGATCTGGCTGCCGGCGCTCAAGGACAGGGGCGTAGAACTGCCGGTGCTTGAGGTTTCTTCAGCGTGGGCCGTAGCCCCGATCATTAACACTGCCAACAGACACAACTGACGTAAGCGCATCGGAACTCCTGATTCCACACGAATATTCAGAACGTTGTCGGCAGGTTACCCAGAATAATGAGCAATTAGGAGTGCGCCGAACCGAATTGGTTCGGCGCAACCGGGGTCAAGGCAGGACTTGCTTGAACGGTTTGATCACCACGTCCGCGTAGACGCCGGCCGCTACATACGGGTCAGCCTTGGCCCAGGCCTGGGCATCGGCCAGGGACGCGAACTCGGCAACGATCAGGCTACCGGTGAAACCGGCGTCGCCCGGGTCGTTGCTGTCGATCGCCGGGAGCGGGCCGGCCAACACGATGCGGCCTTCGGCCTGCAGTACTTTCAGGCGCTCGACGTGGGCCGGGCGCGCGGAGAGGCGTTTTTCCAGCGAGTTGGCAACGTCGGTGGCAATGATGGCGTAGAGCATGTCAGTCCTCGGTTTTCGGCGAAGTGGGGTCGGTGTCATGCAGGTGGCGCGACAGGTAGATGCCTTGGCCGACCAGGAACAATACGGTCATGCCCAGGCTGCCGAACACCTTGAAGTCGACCCAGTAGTCCTGGAAGGTGAAGGCCACGAACAGGTTGGCGGCGCCGCAGAACAGGAAAAACACGATCCAGGCCATGTTCAGGCGGGTCCATACCGGCTCCGGCAGGGTCAGGGCGTGGCCCATGATCCGCTTGATCAACAGGCGGTCGCCAATGAAGTGGCTGCCGATAAACGCCAGGGCGAACAGCCAGTTCACCACCGGGGCTTTCCATTTAAGGAAGGTTTCGCTGTGGAAGGCCAGGGTCAGGCTGCCGAAGACCAGGCAGGCGACCAGGGTCAGCCATTGGCTTTTTTCGAGTTTGCGCTGGGAGATGAAGATGGCGCCGTAGACCACGATGGAGCTGATGATCAGCACGGCGGTGGCGCTGTAGATGCCTCCGAAGGTCAGTTCATGGCCGGCGAGATCGATGACCCTGGGGTCGAGTTTGTAAACGATGAAAAACAGCAACAGCGGGATGAAGTCGATGAATTGTTTCACAGTAAGAGCCAGAAGCTGGATGTGGCGGCATAATAACAAACATCCTTGGTAGCGAAAGCGCCACCTGACTTGAGGTTACACACTTCCGTGAATGTTGATTTGCACTGCCACAGCACGGCCTCCGATGGCGCCCTGGCGCCCGCGGTGCTGGTTGCGCGTGCGTTTGAAAAAGGCGTGCGAGTCCTGTCGTTGACCGACCACGATACCCTCGAAGGCCTCGACGAAGCCCGCGAAGCCGCCCAGGCCCTGGGTATGCAACTGGTCAACGGCGTGGAATTGTCCTGCACCTGGGGTGGCGCCACCATTCATGTGCTTGGCTACGGTTTCGACCAAAAAGCCCCGCCGCTGGTGGAGGCCGTCGCCCAATTGCGCGATGGCCGCTGGCTGCGCTCCGAAGAAATAAGCCGCAAGCTCGGCCTCAAAGGCATGTCCAACGCCCTCGACGGCGCCCGGGCCATCCAGCAGGAACTGGGCGACAGCGGCAACGCACCGGCCCGGCCGCATTTCGCCGATTGGATGGTGCGCGAAGGGTTTGTCCGGGACCGCGCCGAAGCCTTTCGCAAATGGCTGGGCGCCGGCAAGCTGGGCGACGTCAAGCAGCACTGGCCGACCTTGGACGACACCGTCGAGACCCTGCGGGCCTCCGGGGCCTGGGTCAGCCTGGCACATCCCTGGCATTACGATTTCACCCGCAGCAAGCGTCGCAAGCTGATTGGCGACTATATTGGTGCGGGCGGCCACGCAATTGAAGTGGTCAACGGGCATCAACCCGCCGAACAGGTCGGCAGCCTGGCGATTCTTGCCCGTGAATTTGGTCTGCTGGTCAGCGCCGGCAGTGACTTTCATGGCCCAGGCGGCTGGTCCGAGATCGGCGAATATCGCCCGGTCCCGGAAGACTTGCCGCTCTTGTGGGGGCGATTCAAGCATGACCCCATTATTGCCACCGTCTGAACAGGTAGAGCACGTGAGTCAATTCTTCCAGATTCATCCGGAAAACCCTCAGCCACGCCTGATCAAACAGGCCGTGGAGATCATTCGCGCCGGTGGCGTGGTGATCTATCCAACGGATTCGTCCTACGCCATCGGTTGTCAGATCGGCGACAAAAACGCGGTCGAGCGTGTCAGACGCCTGCGTCAGTTGGACGACAAGCACAACTTCGCGCTGATCTGCAGCGACCTGTCCCAACTGGGCCTGTTCGCCAAGGTCGACACCGGCACCTTCCGCCTGCTCAAGGCCCACACGCCGGGGCCGTACACCTTTATTCTCAACGCCACCCGCGAAGTGCCGCGCCTGCTGCTGCATCCGAAGAAGCGCACCATCGGCCTGCGCGTGCCGGAACACCCGATTGCCCTGGCGCTGCTGGCCGAGTTGGGCGAGCCGCTGATGAGCGTGTCGCTGATCATGCCCGGCGCCACCGAACCGCTGGAAGACCCCTACGAAATGCGCCAACTGCTGGAAAAACACGTCGACCTGATCATCGACGGTGGTTTCGGCGGCGGCAAGGCGTCCACCGTGATCAACCTGGCCGACGGCGACCCCGAAGTGATCCGCGTCGGCTGCGGCGACCCGGCGCCGTTTATGGCCGAGGCCTGAATGTCGGCCGTGGAAACCGTCGACAGCCAGGCCGGCGCCCAGCAGGAACTGCCGTTTGCCATGGTATATGGCCAGGCGGTCATGGAAATGCCGCTGGACCTGTACATCCCGCCGGATGCCCTGGAGGTGTTCCTCGAGGCCTTCGAAGGCCCGCTGGACTTGCTGCTGTACCTGATCCGCAAGCAGAACATCAACATCCTTGACATCCCGGTGGCGGAAATCACCCGCCAGTACATGGGCTATGTCGAGCTGATGCAGTCGGTGCGCCTGGAACTGGCCGCCGAGTACCTGGTGATGGCCGCGATGCTCGCCGAGATCAAGTCGCGCATGCTGTTGCCGCGCTCGGAGACGATCGAGGCCGAAGAGGACGACCCGCGCGCCGAACTGATCCGACGCCTGCAGGAGTACGAACGCTTCAAGGCCGCCGCCGAAGGCATCGACGGCCTCAGCCGCGTGGGCCGCGATGTGGTGGTGCCCAAGCTCGATGCGCCGGAAGCCCGGGCGCGCAAGCTGTTGCCGGACGTGAGCCTGGAGGAGTTGCTGATGTCGATGGCCGAGGTACTGCGCCGTGGCGACATGTTTGAACACCACCAGGTCAGCCGCGAGGCGTTGTCGACTCGCGAGCGCATGAGCGATGTGCTCGAACGCCTCAAAGGCGGCGGTTTTGTGCCGTTTGTCGAGCTGTTCACCGCCGAAGAAGGGCGCCTGGGGGTGGTGGTGACCTTTATGGCGATCCTTGAGCTGGTCAAGGAATCCTTGGTCGAGCTGGTCCAGAATGAGCCTTTTGCGGCTATCCACGTGCGGGCGCGAGCCGAATAACGAGCTGAATCGATGAATCTGACTGAACCCCGCGAACTGGCCCCGCTGCTGGAGGCCTTTCTTCTGGCCTCGGGTAAGCCGCAATCCCTGGAGCGCCTGTTCGAACTCTTTGAAGAGGCCGAGCGTCCTGAACCGCCGGTCTTCAAGAAAGCCCTGGAGATCCTGCGCAAGTCCTGCGACGGCCGTGCCTTTGAACTGCGCGAAGTGGCGTCGGGTTATCGCCTGCAGATACGTGAGAAGTTTTCCCCATGGGTCGGCCGCTTGTGGGAAGAACGCCCGCAGCGTTATTCCCGGGCGATGCTGGAAACCATGGCACTGATCGCCTATCGCCAGCCGATCACTCGCGGTGAAATCGAGGACGTGCGCGGTGTGGCGGTCAACAGCCATATCGTCAAGACGTTGCTGGAGCGCGAGTGGATTCGCATCGTCGGTTACCGCGACGTGCCCGGCAAACCGGCGATGTTCGCCACCACCAAGGTGTTCCTCGACCACTTCAACCTGAAAAACCTCGACGACCTGCCGCCCTTGGCCGAATTGCGCGAGATGGAAACCGAGCCGGAACTCGACTTCGACGACGCCCCGGTCCCGGCGAGCCTGCAGGAACTGGCCGATGCCACGGCCGAGCCGGAAGAACCGAAGGACGAAACCAGTTTCCATACCTTGTTGCTGGAACTGGACGACATGGAGCAGGGGATCAAGACCGACTTCGATGACTTGCTGCGTGATGGCGCGGCCGAGCCCGAAAGCCAGGTGAATGTTGAAGTCGAGCCAGAGCCCGAAGCGGAACCTGAGGAAGACATCCTCGGCGTCGCCCAAGCCCGCGAAAAACTCCTGGCCGCCGTCGCCGCCCTCGAACAGCCGCCGCTGAGCGACGAAGAGGACGAAGCCCGTGCCCTGGCCGAAGCCATCGAGGCCGAGCGCCGCCAGCTCGACGACTGACGACCACCTTGTAGGAGCGAGCTTGCTCGCGAAAAACCCAAGAACACCGCAGACAACCAGATTCCCCGCGTTATCGTTGACGATTTTCGCGAGCAAGCTCGCTCCTATAGCCGGTGGGCACCACCGGTCGGCGGAAAAACCACCGACTCGGCACTTATCGACTAGCCTCTGATGCGCAACGCGCGCCATGCGCGTATGATTCGCGACCCTTTGCCGATGTATTCGGCCAAAGCCCCGCTTTCAACACTCTTCAGGCCACGCCTGAATCGACCCACCGGGAGGTGCTTAAGATGAACGATAAAGACCAGAACGACAGCCAGGAAATCGGCCCAGCAGGCGAAAAACTGCAAAAGGTGCTGGCGCGTATCGGCGTGGGCTCGCGCCGCGACGTCGAAGCCTGGATCACCCAGAAGCGCATCAAGGTCAACGGCGTCGAGGCCACCCTCGGCCAGCGCGTCGACCTGCACGATGCAATCACCATTGATGGCAAGGTCATCAAGCGTGAAGAGGCCGCCGAATCGGTGCGCCGCGTGATCATGTACAACAAGCCCGATGGCGAGATCTGCACCCGTGACGACCCGGAAGGCCGTCCGACCGTGTTCGACAAGATGCCAAAGCCCAAAGAAGGCCGTTGGATCAACATCGGCCGTCTCGACATCAACACCACCGGCTTGCTGATGTTCACCACCGACGGTGAGCTGGCCAACCGCCTGATGCACCCGTCCTACGAGATGGACCGCGAATACGCCGTGCGTGTGCGTGGTGAAGTCGATGACGAGATGATCGAACGCTTGAAAGCTGGCGTCGTCCTCGAAGACGGCCCGGCCAAGTTCACCGACATCAAGCAAGCACCCGGCGGCGAAGGTTTCAACCACTGGTACCACTGCGTGGTGATGGAAGGTCGCAACCGTGAAGTGCGTCGCCTGTGGGAATCCCAGGGCCTGGTGGTCAGCCGCCTGAAGCGCGTGCGCTTCGGTCCGGTGTTTCTCAACTCCGACCTGCCGATGGGCCGCTGGCGCGAAATGAGCCAGTACGAAGTCGACATCCTCAGCGCCGAAGTCGGCCTGACGCCGGTCGCGATGCCGCAGATGAACGCCAAGAGCAAAGACAAGCTCGAACGCATGCAGCGTAAATCGTCGCGCCCGGTGGCCCGCACCGAACGCGTTGCCCGCACCCTGCGCCCGGCGCTGGATGCACCGGCTACCGGCGGGCGGATTTCCCGTGAGCCGCACATTGAAGGCGAGCGTCGTCCCACCGCGCCATCGCGTCAGGAAGGCGAACGTGCGCCACGCACGCCGCGTCCTGCCGGCCGTGGCGAAGCGCCAAGCGGTGGTCGCGGTAATCGCGGTGAAGCCGGTCGCGGTGCGCCCGCAGGTCGCCCGGCCGACAACGCCAGCACCAAGCGCCCAGCCAAGCCCGCGCCGAACAAGCGCCCAGGCCTGAAACTGGTGGCGGACGAGCCGTCGGGCAAGCGCCGTGGCGCGCCGGCCGGTTCCGGTCAACGCCCGGGTTTTGGTCGCAAGAAACCGCAGTGATGTAACGGCTGCATAAAAACGCCAACCCTCGGGTTGGCGTTTTTTTTGGATCTGCATTTGCAATGCCATCAACTGTGGGAGGGAGCAAGCCCCTCCCACAGTTGGATCTGATCAGAACGCAAAGGTGCCATCGAACACCGGCTTGTCATCCAGCGCCAACACCCCGCTGGCGAAGATCAAATCCAGGTGATGACTGCCTTTCTGCCCGCCACCCAACCCAAGGTGCAGGCCGCAGTGACGCTCTTCGAACCCGGCGTTGCGCGCATACAGATCCTTGACCCCTTCATTGGTACCGATCCCCAGTTCCTCCACGCGGCGGTTCGATGGGTTGGCGTTCAGGTACTTGTTGAAATCGTCCGCCAGCCCCGGGACGTCGCTGGCGACACTGCAGATGGTCGAGTTTTCGATCCACAGCTCCAGCGGTGATTGCAGCACGCCATATTTACGGGCGAAGGGGATCGTGCTGAGGAAGGTGCCGACAAACCGCACCTGGCCGTTGATGGCTTCGCTGTGGGTGGCGATCTCGCCGGGGGCCAGGTCGTGGTTGCCGATGCCGTTGATATTGGTCCACTTCTTGATGCTGCTCAGCGGTGCTCGCAGGCGTGAGCCGTGCCGATCGCTGAAGCTCAGCACCGAGGCCTGGGACATGCGTCGGATCAGCGTGGCGTTGAGGTCGGCGATGCGTTGCGGCTCGACGCTGAAGGTGTCGTAGAAGTAGTCGCCGTAGTCCTTGAACAGCAGGGATTTTTTCCAGTGCTCGGCCATTACGCCATGCAAGGCGCGGATAAAGTCCGGGCCTTCGGCGCGGGGGTTGGGCAGGGTCGAGGCGTCGTAGAAAAACAGGTACAGGTCGCAGGTTTCGATGGCTTCGGCCAGGGTGTCGCTGGCGGCCAGGTCCAGGCGCTGCACCTGGAAGTTGAAGCGGGCGGCGCTGCCGAGGCTGATCGCCTGGGCAATCGCCTCGTAGCGTTCGGTATGGCCCAGCAGCACGGTCGGCCGGCTCAAGCCGCTGAGGGCCGGATGGTGGGCGAGGTAGTAGAGAAAGTGTTCGACGGCGCGGGCCTTGTCCATGACGGGTGTCCTTGTGTGCCTTGGGTAAGGGGGCAGGTGCAGCGCACTGCACCTGCCGGATGCCTGCCGAGGGTTAGAACGGCCACATCGCGGTGCCAAAAGGCACCACAGCATCGGCTTGCATCATTTCAACGGCGGCCTCATGGGTCGGCGCTTCAAACCAATCGTCGAGTTGCAGTTCGGTTTCCAGGTCGTTTTCCAGTGCTTGCATGGTGTATCTCCTAGAGGACGTTGTTTGAGAACGGCTTACCCGCGGGCTTCGCAGGGCAAGTGAAAGAACCTAGGTGAGAGTGTTTCGGAATGCAAAAATTTTATTGACACGGTCTCATTTGGATTTTTTGTTCTGTTTTTGACGCGCCATTTTTTCCCCATGCAAAACAGCGCACTGGGGCAGGCGAGTGTTCGGATATGTCCTACCGCCAATTTTTTGTGAACTGACAGATACTGGCTGGGTGTAACGCCGATTTTCCGCGCTGTAACGATTGATTTACGCAAAAGGCCTGCGGTATTGGGCCGGTGCCGTGCTGTAAGGAATACCTGACAGATTGTCGCGGAGGCTCGCGAGGGCCGTCCGCAAGCGGTCGAGCGGTGTACAATGCGCCGCGTTTTACTGTGACCCCCTTGCGTAACCGCGCAAAAGGCCAAGACCTCAGGGTTAATCCACCCTGATCACTCCGCCTGGCCACGAGCCAGACGGGTTCGATTTCGTCACAGATAAAAACAAACAGGTGACGCATGACCGATAGAACGACGCTGTATTCCTGGTGCCTGCGCTGGGGTTTGAGCGGCGCTGCTTGAGTCGAACAACAAGGCAGCAACCTGCATTCAACATCATCAAACCTTGCGTGAGAGCCTTTTCATGAGTGGACCCGATTCCTCTTCAGGCGAACTGAAACGTGGCCTGAAAAACCGTCATATCCAGTTGATCGCCCTCGGTGGCGCCATCGGCACCGGCCTGTTCCTGGGTTCGGCCGGGGTGCTCAAATCCGCCGGCCCGTCGATGATCCTGGGCTATGCCATCTGCGGCTTCATTGCCTTCATGATCATGCGCCAACTCGGCGAAATGATCGTCGAAGAGCCGGTAGCCGGTTCCTTCAGCCACTTTGCCCACAAATACTGGGGCGGTTTCGCTGGCTTCCTGTCGGGCTGGAACTGCTGGATTCTGTACATCCTGGTGGGCATGTCGGAGCTGACGGCTGTCGGCAAATACGTGCATTACTGGTGGCCGGAGATTCCGACCTGGGTGTCGGCGGCGGCGTTTTTCGTGTTGATCAACCTGATCAACCTGGCCAACGTCAAAGTCTTCGGCGAGGCCGAGTTCTGGTTCGCCATCATCAAGGTGGTGGCCATCGTCGGCATGATCGCCCTGGGCAGCTACCTGCTGGTCAGCGGCAGCGGCGGCCCGCAAGCCTCGGTGAGTAACCTGTGGGAACACGGCGGCTTCTTCCCCCACGGTGTCGGTGGGTTGGTAATGGCCATGGCGCTCATCATGTTTTCCTTTGGCGGCCTGGAAATGCTCGGCTTTACCGCGGCCGAAGCCGACCAGCCACGCACCGTGATCCCCAAGGCGATCAATCAGGTGATCTACCGCATTCTGATCTTCTACATCGGCGCCCTGGTGGTGCTGTTGTCGCTGACGCCGTGGGACAGCCTGCTGGCGACCCTTAATGCGTCCGGCGATGCCTATAGCGGCAGCCCGTTCGTGCAGGTGTTCTCGATGCTCGGCAGCAACACTGCCGCGCATATCCTCAACTTTGTGGTGCTGACCGCCGCGCTGTCGGTGTACAACAGCGGCACCTACTGCAACAGCCGCATGCTGCTGGGCATGGCCGAGCAGGGCGACGCGCCGCGGGTGTTGGCGAAGATCGACAAGCGCGGTGTGCCGGTGCGCTCGATCCTCGCCTCGGCGGCGATCACCCTGGTGGCGGTGCTGATGAATTACCTGATCCCGCAACACGCGCTGGAACTGCTGATGTCGCTGGTGGTGGCCACGCTGGTGATCAACTGGGCGATGATCAGCTTCTCCCACTTCAAGTTCCGCCAGCACATGAACCGCACCGGCCAGGTGCCGTTGTTCAAGGCGCTGTGGTATCCGTATGGCAATTACCTGTGCCTGGCGTTCGTGGTGTTTATCCTGGTGATCATGCTGATGATTCCGGGGATTCAGGTCTCGGTGTATGCGATCCCGGTGTGGGTGGCGTTCATGGGGCTGTGTTACTGGATCAAGAACAAGCGCCGCGCGGATCAGCGTCTGGCGATGGCCGCGCTGGAGTAACCCTTCGATGCTGTTGAGCAAACCCGGCCGCGTGCCGGGTTTGTCGTTTGAAGGGATGGGCGGGGCGCATTCGCGTATCCTTGGGCTCCCCTTAGAGGAACCCGTTGCTCATGCTGGTGATTTCCAACAACGTCCACTTGCCCGACGCCGAGATCGAGCTGACCGCCATTCGCGCCCAGGGCGCCGGCGGGCAGAACGTCAACAAGGTGTCGAGCGCGGTGCATCTGCGCTTTGATATTCCGGCCTCGTCGTTGCCGGAATTCTATAAGGAGCGCTTGCTGGCACTGCGCGACAGTCGGATTACCAGCGACGGCGTGCTGGTGCTCAAGGCCCAGCAATACCGCACCCAGGAACAGAACCGCGCCGATGCGCTGGAGCGCCTGGTGGAGTTGATCCTCAGCGCCACCAAGGTGGAGAAGAAACGCCGCCCGACCAAACCGACCCTGGGCTCGAAGAAACGCCGCCTCGAATCCAAGACCAAGCGCGGCAGCATCAAGGCCGGGCGCGGCAAGGTCGACTTCTAGGCGTCGCGCGCCTCGCGGGCCTTGGGGGCTTGCCGGTACAGGTAGACACTCAGCAGCAACCCGACCAGGGCGGCGAGGGCGGCGAACAGGAAGATCGACGCAAAGCCAAAGCCGGCCGCCACGGCCCCGGCCAGCGGGCCGGTGATCCCCAGCGACAGGTCGATGAACAGCGAGTACGCGCCCACCGCCGAACCCCGGCTGGACGCAGGCACCAGATTGACCGCCTCCACTCCCAGCGCCGGAAACACCAAAGAAAAACCGAAGCCGCTCAACGCCGCGCCCGCCAGTGCCCACGGCGCATCCGGCGCCAGCCACAGCAGCAGCAAGCCCAGCACCTCCACCGACAGGCAGGCGATCGCCACGCGAAAGCCGCCGATGCGGTTGATCAAATTGCCGAACAACAGGCGCGCGCCGATAAAACTGGCGCCGAACAGGCTCAGTGCCCACACCGCGTTATCCCAATGCTGGGTGGTGTAATACAAGGTGATGAAGGTGGCGATGGTGCCAAAGCCGATGGAGCCCAGCGCCAGTGCGCAACCGTGGGGCAATACCCGGCCCAGCACATTCATGAAAGGCAGGCGCACCCCGGCGACAATTGGTGCCGGCTCTTTGCGCCACGCCAGCAGCAGGCCCACCGCTGCCAGCAGCAGGATACTCACGCCCATGCTCCACAAGCCGAGGTGACGCACCAGCAGCACCCCCAACGGCGCGCCGACCGCCAGGGCGCCATAGCTGGCGATGCCGTTCCACGAGATGACCTTCGCCGTGTTCGCCGCCCCCACCCGGCCAATGCCCCAGCCGATGGCGCCCGAACCTACCAGGCTTTCGGCACTGCCCAGCACCAGGCGGCCGATGAGCAGGCTGCCCAGGCTCAGCGCCGGCAGGCTGGAAAACCACGCCGCGAGCAACATGAACACGCCGCTCAGGCCGCAGCCCGCCAGGCCGATCAGCACAGCGCGCTTGCTGCCCAGGTTATCGATGACGCGCCCGGCATACGGCCGGCTCAGCAGGGTGGCGAGGTATTGCACACTGATCACCAGCCCGGCGATCACCGCGCCAAAGCCCAGCTCACTGTGGACATAGCCCGGCAACACGGCCAGGGGAATGCCGATATTCAGGTAGCCGATAAAGGTGAACAACACGATGGAAACAACTTGCAGCGTGACCGCCATGGGGCGCTGGGTATCTGGCATGGGAAGGGTCCACTGTCGCAGCAGGTAAAGATAGGCTGCTAATGATACCGATGCTTTGGCCCGCGCAGGGCAGTAAAAAGCCAAAACGTCGGTCTAAACCGCGTCAGGACCGGGCAGGGGCGAGCAATTGCGTGGTGACCAGGGCGGCCAAGGCGTTTTCCTGGGTGCCGAAGCGCTTGAGCAGCAGGGCCTGTTTGTCCGCGTTGAGACGGTTCCATACGTCGACCATCTGCAGGGCAGTGTCGAGTATGGCGGCGTTGGGGCTATCGGAGTGGTTGTCGGTCATGGCGGGTATCTCGGGAATTTCAGGCAGTGTGGAAAGCGCTCAAAGGTGCGCTTTCCACACGGTCTGGTACGGCGTCAGTCCTGGCTTTCGCGGTCGACTGGTTTTGCTTCTTTGGCCTCAGGCTGCTTGTCGCCGGCCTGCTGCGGTGTTGGCTGCTCTGTTGGGTGCAGGCTTGGGAAGGGGAGATTAGGTATCTCGTGCATCGTCGTCGCTCCTCGCAAAGTCTGTTTTTTCAATCGCAGGTGATTCCGCGCTCTCAAAAAGCCTTGGCAGGATACAGCACTGTAAATGACAAAAAGACTTTTATATCGACGGACGGACAAAGCGTCATCGTTAAAGCACAAGTGACCAGACGTCGCACGGCTAGAACGGCACTTTGCCCAGGATCATGTCGCGGTACATCACGAAATCCCCGAGCAGGCTGTAGAACGGATGCTGGAAGGTCGCCGGGCGGTTCTTTTCGAAGAAGAAGTGGCCCACCCAGGCGAAGCCGTAGCCGGCGATGGGCACCGCAATCAGCAGGCCGAGGGCGCCTTTGCCCAGCACATACGCCAGAAGCCCAATCACCAGCGTGGTGCCGATAAAGTGCAGGCGCCGGCAGGTGCTGTTGCCGTGTTCTTTCAGGTAATACGGGTAAAACTCGGCGAAGCTATTGAATTGCTTGGTATTTCCCACGGTGGTCGGCCCTCTGATTGTTATGCCGTCGAACAGTTGTTCGGCGGGGAGCTTATTTGAGTCTAGAGTGATCAGTGGTAACAGCCAGTGACATTAGATGCCACTTTAGTATCCTTGCCTTCCTGGCTGCGGTTTCAGCCTGCTTTATTAAGAAGACGCCATGAGCGAACGAACAACTTCTGCAAGCTGGGCGATGGGGATAGTCAAGGCACTGGAAATGGACGGCCTGGATTGCCAGGTGTTGTTCAAACAATTGGGCCTGGACTATGCCGCCCTCAACGACCCCGATGCGCGCTTTCCGCAAGACTCCATGACGCGGCTGTGGCAGCGTGCCGTGGAATTGTCGGGCAACCCCGCGATTGGCCTGAACATGGGCAAAGTGGTGCGCCCGGCGTCGTTTCACGTGACCGGTTACGCGCTGATGTCCAGCAACACATTGGCGGAAGGCTTTATGCGCCTGGTGCGCTACCAGCGGATCATCGCCGAAAGCGCTGACCTGAGTTTCCAATTATTACCCGAAGGCTATGCGCTGATTCTGACAGTACATGGCGATCACCTGCCGCCCACCCGGCAAAGCGCCGAAGCCTCGCTGGCCTGTGCGCTGGCGCTGTGCGGTTGGTTGACCGGGCGTACCCTGCAACCGCGCAAGGTGCTGCTGCAAGGTGAGCAACCCGCCGACCTCGCGCCCTACAAACAGGCGTTCCATGCGCCCCTGGAGTTCAACGCGGCCTATGACGCGCTGATTTTCGAGCGCGCCGACATGGAGGCGCCGCTGCCCACCGCCAATGAGGCAATGGCGCTGCTGCACGACCGGTTTGCCGGTGAATACCTGGCGCGCTTCTCCGAAAGCCGCGTGACCCACAAGGCGCGGCAGGTGCTGTGCCGCCTGTTGCCCCAGGGCGAACCCAAGCGCGAAGTGGTGGCCCAGACCCTGCACCTGTCCCAACGCACGTTGCAGCGGCGTCTGCAGGAAGAGGGCACCAGTTTCCAGACCCTGCTGGACGACACCCGCCGCGAACTGGCCGAGCAATACCTGGCGCAGCCGAGCATGACCCTGCTGGAGATCGCCTACCTGCTGGGCTTTGCCGACCCGAGCAACTTCTTCCGCGCCTTCCGCCGCTGGTTCGACGCCACGCCCGGCGAGTACCGCGCGCGGTTGCTGGATACGTCGACGGTCAGTGACGCCAGAACGCCGGGATGCACAGAACAAAGACTGTAATGATTTCCAGCCGGCCGAGCAGCATGCCCAGCGCCAGGATCCACTTGGCCGCGTCCGGCAGGCTGGCGAAGTTGCCGGCCGGGCCGATGGTTTCGCCCAGGCCCGGGCCGACCCCGGACACCGTGCTGGCGGCGCCGGTCAGCGCGGTCATCCAGTCCAGGCCGAGCAGCGACAAGGCCAGGGCGATCATGCAAATGGTGATGGCGAAGAAAAACGAGAAGGTCAGGATCGAACGCACGATCTCTTCGTCGAGGCGGTGGCCGTTGTACTTCTGCTTGATCACCGCGCGCGGGTGAATCAACTGGTTCAAGTTGGCCTTGAGCAGGATATAGGCGACCTGGAAGCGGAAGATCTTGATCCCACCCGCCGTTGACCCCGAGCAACCGCCGATAAAACCCAGGTAGAAAAACAGCATCAGTGAGAAATTGCCCCACAGGCTGTAGTCCCCCAGTGCAAAACCGGTCGTCGTCACCACCGACGTCACGTTCAGGGCCACATGGCGCAGCGCATCCAGCCAGTGCAGGTTGGTGGTCCACCAGTACCAGGTGCCGAGCACCAGCCAGGTCATCAACAGCAAGGCGAGCAAACCCTGCACCTGCTGATCCTTGATCAACGCCCGGCGGTTGCCGCGCAACGTGGCGACGTACAGGGTGAACGGCAGGCTGCCGAGGATCATCACCACCACCGCTACCCAATGCACCGCCGGTTGTTTCCAGTGCGCCAGGGACTCATCGGAGGTGGAAAACCCGCCGGTGGAAATCGCCGACATCGCATGGTTGATCGCATCGAACAAGCCCATCCCGGCCCACCAGAACGCCAGGCTGCCGAGGATGGTGATGCCCACATACGCCGCCACGATCAGCCGCGCCACCATGTGCGAACGCGGCATGACCTTTTCCGAGCGGTCCGAGGACTCGGTCTGGAACAGGCGCATGCCACCAATGCGCAGCAGCGGCAGGATCGCCACCGCCATGCCGATAAAGCCGATCCCGCCGAGCCAGTGCAGCAGCGAACGCCACATCAAAATGCCGGGCGACATGGTGTCCAGCCCGCTCAACACCGTGGAACCGGTGGCGGTGATGCCGGACATGCTTTCAAAAAACGAGTCGGTGTAGCTGATGTTCTGCGTCAGGAAAAACGGCAGCGCGGCGAAGATGCACACCACCACCCAACTGCTCACCGTCAGCAGGTACATGTCCCGGGGACGCAGGTGGATATGTTCCGGGCGACCGGGAATCACCAGGGCCAGGCCGGCGATAAAGGTAATCAGGCTGGCCCACAGGAACGACGGCAGGTCGCTGGTGCGTTCGAAGATCACCAGGATGACCATCGGAACGACCATGGCGATCGCGAGGGTGATCAGGAAGATGCCGATGATGAAGCCAATGATGCGAAGGGTCGGCAACGCCATGAAGTCTGCTCGGGTGACAGGGGAAGGGCGCCATTCTACCTGGGGTGCAGGGCATGTAAACCTTGGCCGCCGATCGGCGGCGCGTAGCTATGTAGCGCATGGTTCAGGGGGGGCTTAGGCACGATGGGTCGGTATGTTTCCTATTCGAGAGGCCACCATGCCGTCTGATTTATTGTTATCTGCACCGCCAACTGTCAAGGACGCCCCGCAACAGGTTGCGTTGCGCGAACAGTTAATGGCGCTCGACCGCCAGATCGCCGAGCAGTTTCAGTCGCCACCGACGTTCCATTCATTTGTGCAGCATGCGTTCGAGCAAGCATTCCCGACCTTGACGCCCAGCCTCGATGTGCGCCACGCCTTCATCCGACTGCCGGAGACGTCCATCCCGCCAGCGACGTCAGAGGCGCAACCGCCCACCGAGGCCGAGTTGCTGCCCACGCTGTTCGATGCGGTGGTGCAACGTATCACCGCTGGCCAGCCAGCGAGTTATGCGGGGCGCATGGCGACCCTGCATCGGCTGCCGGCGACGGGCGAAGCGCTGCTGCCCTTGAGCGGTATCACTCCGGCCGGGCTGGATAAATTCCTCGACCGCCTGGCCGCCGGTCTGAGCGCTTCTTACAGCGCTTTCGTGCAAGCCTTCTGGACGCGCGCACGCAGCCTGACCGATGCGCGCACGCAGAAACAATGGTTGGTGCAAACCCGTATCGAACTGCTGAAAACCGAAGTGGCGCTACTGGCTGCCGACCGCCTGCTCAGTCCCGCCGACCAGGACCTGTTCGCCCTGGTGCTGCGTCACCCGCACGCCCAGGCACGACAGGCGCTGCGCGCTGACCGGCCGTGTGTCTACGCGGTTGCCCTCAAGGGGGCATCCGGCGCTGCGGACCTGACCTTGCGCGGCGCCTTTGTGCTGACCTCCAGAGGCCCGGAACAAGCCGTGGTGAGGGCGCAGGAGGCGGTCGAGCCGGCCCGGGTGCGCCCCGTGGACCCAAGCATGAACGTCGGCACGCTGCTGCTGTTTCTGCCGGACTCCGGGCTTGAAGCGTTTGACTCCCTGGCCAGCCTGGATCGGGAGCTGCATCGGCGTTTGAACCACCCCGTCGAATTCGCCGCGGTGCTCGCTGGCCTGGCGGTGGCGGATCAGGCGCAAGGCTTGGCCCTGCATCGTCAGCTCAAGACCACGGGGCAGGTGGTCTACCACGAACAGCTTGAGTCGCCGTTCGTTGAGAGTGTCGAGGCGCAATGCCGGTTGATGCTCGACAACTTCACCTCAACCCTGTCGCGCTACCCGTCACCGGTCGACCCCATCGAAGTGGCTGAGCTGCCGCAGGTGCTGGACCGGGTCACGGACCCCGGTCGCCTTTTCAGTGCTGGCGGGGTGTTGTGGGGCCGCGAAATCAAGCGCGGGCAGGCGCAGCTCCGAACCTTTCTGCATGACGCATCCCCCGCCGATAAACAGGCGTGGCGCGCCGCGATGGCCGATTATTACGAGCTGCTGTCGCGCCTGCCGGACGCCGAGGGCTTGCCGTCGCTGGCGCAATTCAGTGATAAACCGACGCTGCTGGCATACGCCAACCAACAGCTGCGCATTCGCCTCAAGGCTGACTATGCACTGGACATCGACCCCGACACTGTCCGCGTACACACCAAAGAACCGTTCGTGCCGGCGACTGTCGTGGTTCCGGGCGCGCCTGCTCCGGCGCCGCGCGAGCCCGGTACAGCGTTGTTCCGGCAGCGAAGCCGCACGCTGACCGAACTGGCCCTGGAGAATCTCGGCGGGCTGGATTTCAACTTCACGCACTTTTCCAGGCTCAGTGAAAACACGCGCAAAAAGCCTGATGAAGCACTGCTCCCCGAAGATCTGGAGGCGGCCCCGGCCTATGACGGGCTGACCCTGCAACAGGTCAAGGATCTGGTGCGCGCGGTCAATGTCGGACAAGGCTACGACACCTTTCTGAAGGACCGCCTTATCACCTCGCCGGCTGCGCTCGCGCAAAAACACACCTATGGCCAAGTCATGCGGCGGCAACTGCGTCTCGACGCCATCGAGGCCAAGATCCACGGCGACTTCCTCCCGGACCGCCTGGCCCGTGGCTTCAATTGGGTGCGGGCGGTGCTCGATGCCCCCGTCGACAGTGATCGGCGCGAGCGCGTCGACGGGCATCGGATTCTCGTGCAGCACTTGAAACTGCGCGGTCAGCGCGTGCGCGGGGTACTGCTGTTCGGCACGGCCGCCGCCGGGGTCGGCTCGATCGTTGTGTACACCCCGCAGGCGCCCGACGGTCGCGTGTTCCACGAGTACGCCAAAGACCGCCTGATGAGCGACTTCATCATCAACAGCAGCTGGCGCGCCTACCTGCTGGGGCGCGTGGAGCGGGCCTTCGAGCCTCACGTCCGCGCCGTGCTCAGGGGCCGCGGCGACGTGTCGATGGTGAGCCTGAGCCGAATTGCCGACGACTTCTTCGAGGAGGCTTATGAGGCTGAAGCGAACTGCGTGATCAACGACGCCGCCGCGCAAGCGAAGAGCACCCGGCAAGTCGACATCGAAACCGGCCTGAACGTCGCCACCGTGGCCTTCGACGTGCTGTCCATGGTGCTGCCGGTCAGGATCATGTTGCCGATCGGTTTGGCGCGCAGCCTGTTTTCGGTGTTCAACGCCGTCGAGGCGCTGGACCTGGGCGACCGCGCCGGTGCCGCACAGTCTTTCGTGCGCTCGCTGGGCGAGCTGGTCGGTGCGCTGGTGGACGGCGCGGTCGGCGCCCGCGCACCGGTGGCGGGCTCCCGGCCAAGGGCGTTGCCGGCGGAGATGGCGCTGGGGAAAAAGCCCGACGGCGTGGCGCCGTTGGCCGGATGGGAAGGCCAGGGCGTGTATCACGCGCCCTCGAACGCCGCGGGTGCCCAGCACTACTTCCTCAATGACGGTGGGCGTTGGTACTCGATCCTCGATGACGGCGACAAAGCCGCCTGGCGGCTCAGGGACGCACGCAAGCTGACGCAATATCACTACGCGTCGATTCGGCGGAATGCGTCGGGGCAGTGGGAAATAGGTTCCCATCCGCTAGCCGGACTCAAGGGCGGCAACGCGCCGGAGCGTGCCCTCAGGGACCTTTACCCTCGGCTGGATGAGGTGCAGGCCAGACGCGTGTTTGAGTCGTTCAACTTCCCGGCGGGGCGCGAAATCGAATATCGGCTGGCCCTGGTCGAAAACCTGCGGCTGAGGCTCTCCACGGCGGCCTTCGAGACCTATCTGAACGTACCGCTTCTGCGGTTTCAGTGGCGTCTGGACGGGATTGATCTGCCAGACCTGCCGGTGGTGGCGACCCGCCATCCGCCACCCGCCGAGCTGCCACCGAGCCTACCGACGCCACCACGCGCCAGTACCCGTGTCGCGGCGCCCGAGGCCACGGTGGTGCGTCCTGCAAACGAACAATTCATCGAGTGGGGCAGAACCCTCGACGTGGCCGAACTCGAGGTGGTGGATGCGACACGGGGCATCTATCGGCGGGTTGCCGGTGATCCGCAGTGGCTGGGGCAGGAATACATCAAGATGGACCAGCGCTATTTCGCGATTTTGCCCCGCGACCCCAGCGCGCCCAACGACGTATTGATTCGTGACCCGAGGCGGCCGGCCATGCATTTCCTGGATCTGGAAAACCTGCTGCTCTCCGGCATTTACAATCAGCCCCGACAGGTGAAGTTTGCCACCGGTGACGGGCTGTGGGTCGTCGCCAGTGGCGTGGCCTTGAAAAAACTGGTCACCGCCTATGTGCGCGAGGCGTTTGCGCTGTTGACCACCCGCAGCCAAGTCGAACTCGCCCAGATCCTGTTCAATCGGGCCAACCCGGGGGGCTTGACCCAACTGGGCCTACGCTCGCTGATACGCACCCTGCGGGACTGGCAGTTCTGGCTGCCCACGGCGCAGGGGCGGTTGGCCGATCCGTTTTCGTTGCTGCCGCCCACCCACACGCTCAGCGACGGCAGTTGGCTGTTACCGACCGCGCCCGGGCATTACCGCCGCCTGGACTTTCGTCCGGAGCCCGTCGCGGTGCCGCTGTTCAACGCGCTCCCGCCCGGCTCGGCCGGCCGGTTGCGGAGCTTGATGAGCGAGGTGGTGAGCCGCTGTCGCTACGGCGTGCTTGGCGGCTATGACGTTGCCGGCGAGCTGCTGTTCCGGCGTGCGGGGGATGTCAGGCTGTATTGGTTGAGAACGCGGCGTGTGGTCGGTGAGCGGATTGCCGCCGACGCCCAGGTTGCGCCCTACCGCAGCTTGATGGATGAGCCGACGCGAACCCTGGTCGCCCAGGCTGAGGCCAGTCATAACCTGGTACCGCTGATCGGCGGCATCCAACTGACGACGCCCATCGCGTCGCCGCAGATTTTTATCATTCGGGTGTAATGCCTTCGACTGCGGGCGTAAAAAAAATGCCCCGAGCGAGTCGGGGCATTCTTTATGGCACTTAGGCGTCGGCAGTGATCAGAACTCGTGATCAGCGCTATCCGGGTTCAGGTCGCTGATCCCCAGCTTGCCGGCAGCCGCTTCGATCGAGCCGGTCTGCTTGACCAGTGCGGCGATGGCGTCCCGCACGACCTGGTTGCCCGCGTCGTTACCCGCAGCGATCAACTGGTCGTAGTGCTCACCCTTGTTGGCGTGGTCAACCATGACTTGGATCTTCGCTTCGGTCGCCGCCAGGTCCGCTTTCAACGCGGCGTCGGCGGCCGGGTCGGCCTTGGCCACCAGGGATGACAGGCTGGCGCCGGTCATTTTGCTGCCGTCAGTGCGGGTGTACTCGCCCAGGTAGACGTTGCGGATGCCCTTGGCGTCGTAGAAGTGCGAGTTGTGGGTGTTGTCGCTGAAACAGTCCTGCTCGTCTTCCGGCGAGTTGGCTTCCAGGGACACCTTCATGCGCTCACCGGCGAGTTCGCCGAGCGACAGGCTGCCCATGCCGAACAGCATTTTGCGCAGGCCGTCGGTGGCCGGTTCGGCCTCCAGGGTGGCGCGGTAGTTGTCTTCGACGTTGGGTTTCCAGTTGCCGACCATTTCTTCCAGGTCGCTGACCAGCAACTGCGTCACGGCGCGCAGGTACGTGCGGCGGCGCTCGTTGTGGCCACCGGTTGCACCGTCGCCGGTCATGTAGTCCGACGCAGGCCGGTTGCCGGCGCCCGGGCCGGTGCCGTTCAGGTCCTGGCCCCACAGCAGGAATTCGATGGCGTGGTAGCCGGTGGCGACGTTGGCTTCGGAACCGCCCAGCTCATTGAGGCTGGCGAGTTTTTCCGGGGTGATGTCCTTGACGTCGACCTTGTCTTCGCCGACCTGGATCTCGGTGTTGGCGATGATGTTGGCCGTGGCGCCAGGGTTGCCCAGCGCGTGCTCGTAGGATTTGTCGGTGTAGTCGATCAGGCCTTCGTCCAGGGGCCAGGCGTTCACTTGGCCTTCCCAGTCGTCGATGATGGTGTTGCCGAAGCGGAACACTTCGCTCTGCAGGTACGGCACGCGCGCGGCGACCCAGGCGGTACGGGCGGCTTTGAGGGTCTCGTCGTTCGGGTTGGCGAGGAAGGTGTCGATCGCGGTTTGCAGGGTTTTCGCGGTGGACTCGGCATCGCTGTACACCGCGAACACCATGTCAGCGTAATGCGCGACCACGGCCTTGGCGGCGGTTTCGTCGACCTGGCCGGCAGGGGTGGCAGCCGCCGGAGCGGCAGTGCTGGCGGCCGGGGTCGGCGCCTGGGGCGCGGCGGCCTTGTCTTTACCTTCGCCGCAACCGGCGAGCGAAATGGCAATGGCCAACAGACTGGCGGTGGCCAGGGGCATACGAATCATGGCGAACATCCTGCATCGGTCGTTGATAGGGCGCGCGGGGGCCGCGCAAAACTGCAACATAATGCGAAAGATTTGCATTTTCTGTAAAGGGTTATACGAGGGAAATCTCAACTATCGTTTGGTCGTGTCAGAGAATGGCCGCGTTATTGCGTTCGGCCTGCTTCAAATACGCCGCCAATTCCCGTGCCGGCAACGGTTTGCTGTAGTGGTAGCCCTGACCTTCATGGCAGCCCTCGGAGATGATGTAAGCCTCCTGTTCCGCGGTTTCCACGCCTTCGGCGATCACCTGCATGCCCAGGCTTTTACCCAATTGGATAATCGCGCGCACGATGGTGGCGTCGTCGTCATCGTCGAGCAGGTCCTGCACGAAGCTCTTGTCGATCTTGATCTTGTCCAGCGGCAGGCTTTTCAGATAGCTCAAGGATGAATAGCCGGTGCCGAAGTCATCGATGGCGATCAGCGCACCGGAGCGGCGCAGGCTCAGCAGGTGCTGGGCGGCGGTGCTGATGTCTTCCATCAGGCCGGTCTCGGTCACTTCCAGTTCCAGGCTGCGCGGTGGCAAGCGATAGATCTGCATCAGGTTATTCACCACCCGTGGCAATTCGGTGTGGTGCAGTTGCACGGTGGACAGGTTGACCGCCATGCGCAGCTCGGTGAAGCCCTGGTCGTGCCATTCGCGCAATTGTCGACAGGCCTGGTCGAGCACCCATTCACCGATCGCGATAATCGTGCCGTTCTGTTCCGCCAGGGGGATGAACAAGTCTGGCGGCACCAGGCCGTGTTCCGGGTGCTGCCAACGGATCAACGCTTCGACGCCGACCACACGGTGGTCGCGGTAGCTGATCTGCGGTTGGTACACCAGGTAAAACTGGTTGCGGCTCAAGGCGTCGCGCAGGTCTTTCTCCAGTTCGCGGCGTCGGCGCATTTCACTGTCGACACTGGCGATATAGAACTGATAGCGGTTGCGCGAACGGCTCTTGGCCAGGGTCATGGTCTGTTCGGCTTTTTGCAGCAGTTTCTCGGTGCTGTCGCCGTCTTCCGGGAACAAGGTGATGCCGATGGTGGCGCGCAGGCGAATCTGCTCGCTGTCGAGGGCAAACTCCGCTTCCAGGTCATCGAGGATGCTTTGCGCCAGTTCGGCGGCTTCGTAGGGCTGATCGATATCGGCCTGCACCAGGGCGAACTGGTCGCCGCCGAGGCGGGCGAGGGCGCCGAGGCGGCCGCTGTGGGCGCGCAGGCGATCGGCCAGGGCCAGCAGCAGTTTGTCGCCGGCCTGGTAGGTGAACTGCTCGTTGACGCTTTTGAAGTCATCCAGGCCCACGCACAACACGGCGACGCGGCGCTGCCGACGGCCGGCGTCGATCAGGATCTTGTCCAGTTGCTCCTGCAGTTTCTGGCGGTTCGGCAGGCCGGTGAGAAAGTCGTACTGGGCCATGCGCAGCAGGCTGGATTCCGCTTCATGGCGCAGGTGGGTGTTGCGTTCGATGGATTCGAGCAACTGGTTGGCCGTATTGATCCACAGCCCCAGTTCATTGCGTTCGTGGCCCTTGAGCTGGGGGATCTTGTGTTCGCTGGGGCGGTCGGGGTTGATCGAGGTCAGGTGCTCGATAATCCGCGACAGCGGCTTGGTCAGCAGCCAGTGATACACCAGGTACAGCACCAGGCCCATGGCCAGTGCGCGCAGCACCCCGGAAATAAAAATGATCACCGAGCTGACAATGAAACCCTTGCCGTAGGTGGCCGTGTCGAGCGTGATGCTCAGGTCGCCGTAATACTCGCTATAGGGGCCTTTGCCGACCAGGGCGGTGGTGAACGTGCGCTCCTGGCCGAGAATCAGGTCGGTCAACCAGCGGCTGGAGGATTGCTGCAAGGCGCGGTTTTTTTCCGCGAGCATGGTTTCGTTGGGATGGCCGATGGAGGCCATGCGGACCGCGTCGTCCTGAAACAGACCTTCGATCACCTGCATGCCCATCTCGCGGTCCAGGCTGTAGACGGCCTGGGTCGAGGGGTCGCGAAACATGTCGAGGATGCGCTGGGCATCATCGGCCACGGCCTGGCGCGTCTTGTAGGCATCGAAAACGATCTGCGCCACGCTCAGCGCCACGCCCACGATCAATGCCGACAGCAGCACAACCCGTAGCAACTTCACCGACAAGCTGTTTTTGAGTTCCAGCTTCAAAGGGGCATTCCTTGTCTCATGCGGGTGGCCTTCAATATGCCATGAGTATTGGCAATCTGGTGATGGCAGTCAAAGGAACATTGCGGCGCGATGCTCCATGACGCCATGGTGGGCCGGTCTGTTGCGGGCGGGGTCGTCATGCGAGGGGGGAATTCAAGTGATGGCGGACTGATTTTGCTCCGCCACCGTTCACGCTTTCCCAATCAGAATTTGATTTGCTGCTGTTGATTCGTTGCGCTGCCGGCAGCACTCGTTGCGTTTTTCAGAAGGTCTTTTGCGACATTCATGGCCATACCGGCGGCTTGTTCAGCCAACGGCATTAGCACGGGGGCGAGTGCTGCGGCTGCGGAGGCTGCTGCTCCTAATCCTGCTGCGCCTGCGATCATAAGTTAATTCTCCGACGTTGAATGAAAGGGACATTCCTCTCACTGCCTGGGTGGCAATTTCCGCGCAGTTGGTTCCGTCATGCCCGGCTGGCGCCGCCGTCGAACGCACAAAAAAAGCCCGGCAATCGCCGGGCTCTTTTTACTGCAAGGGGTGCTTAGGCAGTGAAGGCCTTGCCTTCGAACTGCTCAGCCACGAACTTCCAGTTGACCAGGTTCCAGAACGCTTCCACATATTTTGGACGGGCGTTGCGGTAGTCGATGTAGTAAGCGTGTTCCCAGACGTCGCAGGTCAGCAGCGGGGTGTCGCCGCTGGTCAGCGGGTTGCCGGCGCCGATGGTGCTGGCCAGGGCCAGGGAACCGTCAGCCTTTTTCACCAGCCAGCCCCAACCGGAACCGAAGGTGCCGACGGAGGTCTTGGTGAATTCTTCTTTGAACTTGTCGAACGAACCGAACGCAGCGTTGATGGCCTCAGCCAGTGCGCCGGTCGGTTGACCGCCGGCGTTTGGCGCCAGGCAGTTCCAGTAGAAGGTGTGGTTCCAGACCTGAGCGGCGTTGTTGAAGATGCCGCCCGAAGAAGACTTGACGATTTCTTCCAGGGTCTTGCCTTCGAACTCGGTGCCAGGCACCAGGTTGTTCAGGTTCACGACATAGGTGTTGTGGTGCTTGTCGTGGTGGTATTCCAAGGTTTCCTTGGAAATGTGCGGCTGCAGGGCATCGTGTGCGTAGGGCAGCGGCGGCAATTCGAAAGCCATGATGATTCTCCTAATCAGGTCAGTTGCGGTGAGCGCAAGGCCGATCACGGGCGGCCAAACAAGCGCCGGGGAGTTTGTACTCTTTGCGGCGCCGGGTCCGGATCATAGCACTCGGGGTGTGGCAAAACCACGCAACAACTGTGTGGGATAGAGGTTCCAGAGCGTTTTGGAATATTCATCATGCACTGATCAATTGATAGGCCACGCTGAACATCATCCCCGCCACCAGAAGGTCGAGCAGACGCCACGTCGCCGGACGTGCTAGCCACGGGGCCAACCAGGCGGCGCCGAGCGCCAGCGTGGCGAACCACAGGAACGAAGCGCTGGCCGCGCCGGCCACATAGGCGCCGGGTTCGGTCTGCTGGGCGCCCAGCGAGCCAATCAGCAGCACGGTGTCCAAGTAAACGTGGGGGTTGAGCAACGTCACCGCCAACGCGCTGAGCAACACGGCGCGCAATGAGCGCATCTTGAGGGCGTCGCCTTGGTCGAGGCTCTGTTTCGAACAGGCCCGCCGCAGCGCGCAGGCGCCGTACCACAGCAGGAACGCGGCACCGCCCCAGCGGGCAATCCCCAGCAGGATCGGGCTTTGCGCCAGTATCGTCGCCAGGCCGAATACCCCGGCGGCCACCAGCAGCGCATCGCAGACCACGCACAGGGCCGCCACCGGCAGGTGGTGTTCACGACGCAGGCTTTGCGCGAGCACAAAGGCGTTCTGGCTGCCGATGGCCATGATCAGCCCCAACGCGACCAGCAGGCCGTTCATATAGCTTTGCCACATAGTTGAAGATCCTTGCTCAAGCCGAAACGATGCTGGCTATCTTCCCTGGCATAGCTGTATAAGAAAAACCAATATTGCTGATCGCTCATTAGAGAAACTGATGTTCGACTATAAATTGCTCTCCGCCCTGGCGGCGGTGGTGGAACAAGCCGGCTTCGAGCGCGGCGCCCAGGTGCTGGGGTTGTCGCAATCGGCGATCTCCCAGCGTATCAAGCTGCTGGAGGCACGGATCGGCCAGCCGGTGCTGGTGCGGGCCACACCGCCGACGCCGACCGATATCGGCCGGCGCCTGCTCAACCATGTGCAACAGGTACGGCTGCTGGAGCGCGACTTGCAAAGCCAGGTGCCGGCGCTGGATGAAGAAGGCATGCCCGAACGCCTGCGCATCGCGTTGAATGCCGACAGCCTCGCCACCTGGTGGGCCGAGGCCGTCAGCGACTTTTGCGCCGAGCAGCATTTGCTGCTGGACCTGGTGGTGGAAGACCAGACCGTCGGCCTCAAGCGCATGCGCGCCGGTGAAGTGGCGGCCTGTATCTGCGCCAGTGAACGCCCGGTGGCCGGGGCGCGCAGCCTGTTGCTGGGCGCCATGCGCTATCGGGCGCTGGCGAGTCCGGCGTTTATCGCACGGCACTTCCCCAACGGCGTGCGCGCCGATCAACTGGCGCGCACGCCGGCCTTGGTATTCGGCCCGGACGATTTCCTGCAACACCGCTACCTGGCCGCGCTCGGGGTGGACGGCGGTTTCGAGCACCATTTGTGCCCGTCGTCCGAAGGGTTTATCCGCTTGGCGGAAGCCGGGCTCGGTTGGGGCCTGGTGCCCGAACTGCAGGTCGGCGACCAGCTGCAAAGAGGCGTATTGGTCGAGTTATTGCCAGATAAGCCCATCGATGTGCCGCTGTACTGGCATCATTGGCGCAGTGGCGGGCAACTGTTGGGTTTGTTGACCGACCATCTGGCCCAGGCCTGTGGTCAATGGTTGGTGCCGTTGGACTGATGGCGGGCGTCAAGGCAACAGCGATGAAAAACGAAAGAACACGGAGTAATACATGAAGATTCTGGTCACCGGCGCAAGCGGCTTCATCGGCGGGCGCTTTGCGCGTTTCGCCCTGGAGCAGGGCCTGGACGTGCGGGTCAACGGGCGGCGCGCCGAAGGTGTGGAACACCTGGTACGGCGCGGTGCCGAGTTTATCCAGGGTGATTTGAATGATGCCGACCTGGTGCGCGAACTGTGCCGCGATGTCGAAGCCGTGGTGCATTGCGCCGGCGCTGTCGGGCTGTGGGCGCGCGCTCAGGATTTCCATCGAGGCAATGTGCTGGTGACCGAGAACGTTGTCGAAGCCTGCCTCAAGCAACGGGTCGGGCGCCTGGTTCACTTGTCGTCGCCGTCGATCTATTTCGACGGCCGCGACCACCTGGGGCTGACCGAGGACCAAGTGCCCAAGCGCTTCAAGCATCCTTATGCCGCCACCAAGTACCTGGCCGAGCAAAAGGTGTTCGGTGCCCAGGAATTCGGCCTCGAAGTCCTGGCCCTGCGCCCGCGTTTTGTCACCGGCGCCGGCGACATGAGCATCTTCCCGCGTCTGCTGAAAATGCAGCGCAAGAACCGCCTGGCCATCGTCGGCGACGGCCTGAACAAGGTCGACTTCACCAGCGTCCACAACCTCAACGAAGCGCTGCTCAGCAGTCTGCTCGCCACCGGCTCGGCGCTGGGCAAAGCCTACAACATCAGTAACGGCACCCCGGTGCCGGTGTGGGATGTGGTGAACTACGTGATGCGCCAGATGGACTTGCCCCAGGTGACGCGGTATCGGTCCTACGGTTTGTCCTACAGTATCGCCGCGTTGAACGAGGCATTCTGCGCGCTGTGGCCCGGGCGCCCGGAGCCGGCGTTGTCGCGCCTGGGCATGCAGGTGATGAACAAAGATTTCACCCTCGACATCAGCCGCGCAAGGCATTATCTCGACTATGACCCCAAGGTCAGCCTGTGGACCGCGCTCGACGAGTTCTGCAACTGGTGGAAGGCCCAGGAACCGGGGCTGAAGTAAGCTCACAAGCAGCAACACATCGGGAACCGAATTCAGGGTTCCAGGTCGATCAGTGCGGTAGGACAGCGGTTTATACTGCCGCCGCTCGGCTTTTCAGATAGCTATCTCACCGATTCAGGGTTGATTCATGCGTAACGATGCCAACGACGATTTCGACAATGTTCCCAGCCTGCGGGCCGACTCCTTGGACGATGATGATTTCGTACCGACCGCCGCCACCTCCGTGCGTTCGCGCAATACCCCTGTGGTCAAGGTCAAGAGCGCCAGTACCGGGCCGCTGTGGGCCTTGGTCGGCGCGCTGCTGATCGCCTTTGCCGGCCTGGCCTGGTGGAGCTTCCAGCAGATCTCCCTGATGGGCCAGCAACTGGTTGCCACCCAGGAAAGTTTTGCACGCATCAGCGAAGAAGCGGCGGGGCGCCTGCAGGATATTTCCGGCAAGTTCGTGGCCAGTGAGGCCAGCGTGAACAACGGCAGCGAAGCGCTGAAACTGCAGATCAAGCAACTGGAAACCCAGTTGCTGGAGCAGGGCAAGCAGCAAGTCGGCGTGGCCGGCCAGGCCACCGAACTGGATAAGCGCCTGGCCCAGATGACCGCCAGCACCACCGACCTGTCCAACGCCAACGCCAAGCTGCAAGGCCAGGTGCAGGCGTTGACCGACGCCGTGGCCAGCCTCAAGGCCGCACAAGGTGAGGCCGCCAAGCGCGATGCCGAGATCAGGGAACTGGTCGCCGACGTGGCGGCCCTGAAGAAACAGGGCAACCCGAGTGCAGCCATCGCCCGTCTTGAACAAGACCTGGTGGTGCTAAAGAGCGCGCAGGACAACCAGCCGGGCAATAGCGACGCACCGACCAATAAAGAGTTCGATGTGTTCCGCATCCAGACCACCCGCAATATCACCACCTTGCAGAGCCAGATGCAGAACCTGAACCAGCGCCTCAATGCGCCGGCCGCGGTCACGCCGATCGGTCAGTAAAGGGTTTGGGCAAATGTCACCATCTGGTGACATTTCCCTGGTCCTTCGTTACATGTGCTCACCTCGCCCTTGTTTAGACTCCGGTCATCCCACAAACAATAATAAGGGCTCCCCATGACCACCCAACCACTGCCTGCCAGCAGTTGGCTGAACGCACCTGCCCACCACGCCTGGCTCGCCAGCGAAGGCCAGCGCCTGCTGTCATTCGCCAAGGCTTCGCGCCTGCCCGATGGGTTCGGCAACCTGGACGATAAAGGCCAGTTGCCGGCCGATGCCGTTGCCGAGACCATGAACACCGCGCGCATGACCCATAGCTTCGCCATGGCTCACGCGATGGGGTTGCCCGGTTATGCCGGGCTGGTCGAGCATGGGGTGGCCGCCCTCAGCGGCGCGCTGCGCGATAACGCGCACGGTGGCTGGTTCGCCGCGCCCCACGCTGTGGATGGCAATACCGGCAAGGCTGCCTACCTGCACGCTTTTGTCGCCCTGGCCGCCAGTTCTGCGCTGGTCGCGGGCGCACCCGGCGCACAAGCCCTGTTGAACGACGCGATCCAGATCATCGAGCAGTTTTTCTGGAGCGAGGAGGAGGGCGTCATGCTCGAATCCTTTGCCCAGGACTGGAGCGGCGTCGAAGCCTATCGCGGCGCCAACAGCAACATGCACGCGACGGAAGCGTTCCTCACCCTGGCCGACGTCACCGCCGACACACGCTGGCTGGACCGCGCGCTGCGCATCGTCGAGCGCGTGATCCACACCCATGCCGCCGGCAACCGGTTCATGGTGATCGAGCACTTCGACGCCCAGTGGACACCCTTGCGCGGTTACAACGAAGACAACCCCGCCGACGGCTTCCGCCCCTATGGCGTGACCCCCGGCCACGGCTTCGAGTGGGCGCGGCTGCTATTGCACCTGGAGGCTGCGCGCCTGCGGGCCGGGCTGGCCACACCGGACTGGCTGGTGACCGACGCCAAAGGCCTGTTCGCCAGCGCCTGCGACAGCGCCTGGGCCGTGGATGGCGCCCCCGGCATCGTCTACACCCTGGACTGGAACCAGCGCCCGGTAGTGCGCGAACGCCTGCACTGGACCCACGCCGAAGCCAGCGCCGCCGCGCAGGCCTTGCTCAAACGCACCTTCGAGCCGCATTACGAAACCTGGTACCGGCGCTTCTGGGAGTTTTGCGACAGCCATTTCATCGACCGTACCCACGGCAGCTGGCACCACGAACTCAGCCCGCACAATCAGCCCAGCAGCAAGATCTGGGGCGGCAAACCGGACCTGTACCATGCCTGGCAAGCGGTCCTGCTGCCGGCGCTGCCGTTGGCGCCGAGCATGGCCAGTGCGTTGGGTTCCGGGTGCTATGTCACCAAGTGGTGACATTTGTGCATCCCTTTGTTACCTGCGCTTAAAAATTCCCTGTTTAAACTCCGTGCAGCGCAAGCTCCAGACTTGCATGCATAACAACAAGAAAAGGTACTCAGATGAACGCGATTAATCGCCTCGCCGTCGCTATTTCCATTGCCTCGTTGTTTCCCCTCAGTGCATTTGCCGCCGACTCGAAAGGGACGGTTGAAGTTGTGCATTGGTGGACCTCGGGCGGTGAAAAAGCGGCTGTAGATGTCCTGAAGGCCCAAGTTGAAAAAGACGGCTTCACCTGGAAAGACGGTGCTGTCGCAGGTGGCGGTGGCGCCACGGCCATGACCGTGCTGAAAAGCCGCGCGGTCGCCGGCAACCCACCCGGCGTAGCCCAGATCAAAGGCCCGGACATCCAGGAATGGGCATCCACCGGCTTGCTCGACACCGACGTCCTCAAAGACGTGGCCAAAGAAGAAAAATGGGACTCGCTGCTCGACAAGAAAGTCTCCGATACCGTGAAGTACGACGGTGACTACGTTGCCGTTCCGGTGAATATCCACCGCGTGAACTGGCTGTGGATCAACCCGGAAGTCTTCAAGAAAGCCGGTATCACCAAGAACCCGACCACCCTCGAAGAATTCTACGCCGCCGGCGACAAGCTCAAGGCCGCTGGCTTCATCGCGCTCGCCCATGGTGGCCAGCCTTGGCAGGACAGCACCGTGTTCGAAGCGGTCGTTCTGTCGGTGATGGGCGCCGATGGCTACAAGAAAGCCCTGGTTGACCTGGACAACGGCGCGCTGACTGGCCCGCAAATGGTCAAGGCGCTGACCGAGCTGAAGAAAGTCGCGACCTACATGGACGTCGACGGCAAAGGCCAGGACTGGAACCTCGAAGCCGGCAAAGTCATCAACGGCAAGGCCGGTATGCAGATCATGGGTGACTGGGCCAAGTCCGAGTGGACCGCCGCGAAGAAAGTCGCCGGCAAAGACTACGAGTGCGTAGCCTTCCCGGGCACCGACAAAGCCTTTACCTACAACATCGACTCCCTGGCGGTGTTCAAGCAGAAAGACAAAGGCACTGCAGCCGGTCAGCAGGACATCGCCAGAGTCGTGCTGGGTGAAAACTTCCAGAAAGTGTTCAGCATCAACAAGGGTTCGATCCCTGTGCGCAACGACATGCTGAACAAAATGGAATCCTACGGTTTCGACTCCTGCGCCCAGACCGCAGCCAAAGACTTCCTGGCTGACGCCAAGAGCGGCGGCCTGCAGCCAAGCATGGCGCACAACATGGCCACCACGCTGGCCGTGCAAGGTGCGTTCTTTGACGTCGTGACCAACTACATCAACGACCCGAAAGCCGATCCGGCCGACACCGCCAAGAAACTCGGCGCTGCGATCAAGTCGGCCAAGTAACGGTTGACCGGATGGGGGAGCCCTGGCCCCCATCCGGCACGTTCCTGTAGTCCTTTTCCTCTGTATTGGATTTTCCCATGAGCTCTGTTGCTGTGTTCAGCAAAGCCTCGCCGTTCGATGCCCTGCAGCGCTGGCTACCCAAACTGGTGCTGGCGCCAAGCATGTTCATCGTGTTGGTGGGCTTCTACGGTTACATCCTGTGGACGTTTGTGCTGTCGTTCACCACGTCGACGTTCCTGCCGAGCTACAAATGGGCGGGCCTTGCACAGTACGAGCGGTTGTTCGACAACGATCGCTGGTGGGTCGCGAGCAAGAACCTGGCGCTGTTCGGCGGAATGTTCATCGGTATCACCCTGGTGATCGGTGTGACGCTGGCGATTTTCCTCGACCAGAAAATCCGTCGTGAAGGCTTTATCCGCACCATTTACCTGTACCCGATGGCGCTCTCGATGATCGTCACCGGTACGGCCTGGAAATGGCTGCTCAACCCGGGCATGGGCCTGGACAAACTTCTGCGGGACTGGGGCTGGCAAGGCTTCCGTCTCGACTGGCTGATCGACCCGGACCGCGTGGTCTACTGCCTGGTGATCGCTGCCGTGTGGCAAGCCTCCGGTTTCATCATGGCGATGTTCCTGGCCGGCCTGCGTGGCGTCGATCAATCGATCATCCGTGCCGCGCAGATCGACGGCGCAAGCCTGCCGCGCATCTACTGGAGCGTGGTGCTGCCGAGCCTGCGTCCGGTGTTCTTCAGTGCGGTGATGATCCTGGCGCACATCGCGATCAAGAGCTTCGACCTGGTGGCGGCGATGACCGCTGGCGGACCGGGCTACTCGTCCGACCTGCCGGCGATGTTCATGTACTCGTTCACCTTCAGTCGCGGCCAGATGGGCATGGGTTCGGCCAGTGCAATCCTGATGCTCGGTGCGATCCTCGCGATCATCGTGCCGTACCTGTACTCCGAGCTGAGGACCAAGCGTAATGACTAGTCTTGCCGCAAAACCTGCCATCAGCCTGAGCCGCATCGCGATCTACGCGGTGCTGATCTTCGCGGTGCTGCTGTACCTGGTGCCGCTGGTGGTGATGTTGCTCACCAGCTTCAAGACCCCGGAAGACATCAGCACCGGCAACCTGTTGAGCTGGCCGACCGTGGTCACCGGCATCGGCTGGGTCAAGGCCTGGGCCACGGTGGAAGGCTACTTCTGGAACTCGATCAAGATCACCGTGCCGGCTGTGCTGATTTCCACCGCCATCGGTGCGTTGAACGGCTATGTGCTGTCGTTCTGGCGCTTCCGTGGTTCGCAGTTGTTCTTCGGCCTGTTGCTGTTCGGCTGCTTCCTGCCGTTCCAGACCGTGCTGCTGCCCGCGTCGTTCACCCTCGGCAAGATGGGCCTGGCCAGCACCACCACCGGCCTGGTGTTTATCCATGTGGTCTACGGCCTGGCGTTCACTACGCTGTTTTTCCGTAACTACTACGTGAGCATTCCGGATGCGTTGATCAAGGCGGCGCGCCTGGACGGCGCAGGTTTCTTCACCATCTTCCGTCTGATCATCCTGCCGATGTCGACCCCGATCATCATGGTCTGCCTGATCTGGCAGTTCACCCAGATCTGGAACGACTTCCTGTTCGGCGTGGTGTTCTCCAGCGGCGACTCGCAGCCCATCACGGTGGCGCTGAACAACCTGGTCAACACCAGCACCGGGGCCAAGGAATATAACGTGGATATGGCGGCGGCGATGATCGCCGGGCTGCCGACCCTGCTGGTCTATGTGATCGCAGGCAAGTATTTCGTGCGCGGCCTCACGGCCGGCGCGGTCAAGGGGTAATCATGGCTACGCTTGAACTTCGCAATGTAAACAAGACCTATGGCGCCGGCCTGCCCGACACCTTGAAGAACATCGAACTGTCGATCAAGGAAGGCGAGTTCCTGATCCTGGTCGGCCCGTCGGGGTGCGGCAAGTCCACGCTGATGAACTGCATCGCGGGCCTTGAGACCATCACCGGCGGCGCGATCATGATCGGCGACCAGGACGTCAGCGGCATGAGCCCCAAGGATCGCGACATCGCCATGGTGTTCCAGTCCTACGCGCTGTACCCGACCATGAGCGTGCGTGAAAACATCGAGTTCGGCCTGAAGATTCGCAAGATGCCCCAGGCCGATATCGACGCCGAAGTGGCGCGGGTGGCCAAGCTGCTGCAGATCGAACACCTGCTCAACCGCAAGCCGGGCCAACTCTCCGGCGGCCAGCAACAGCGCGTGGCCATGGGCCGGGCCCTGGCGCGTCGGCCGAAGATCTACCTGTTCGACGAACCGCTGTCCAACCTCGACGCCAAGCTGCGCGTCGAGATGCGTACCGAAATGAAGCTGATGCACCAGCGTCTGAAAACTACCACCGTCTACGTCACCCACGACCAGATCGAAGCGATGACCCTGGGCGACAAAGTGGCGGTGATGAAGGACGGCATCATCCAGCAGTTCGGCACGCCGAAAGAGATCTACAACGATCCGGCCAACCTGTTCGTGGCGAGCTTTATCGGTTCGCCACCGATGAACTTCATTCCTCTGCGCCTGCAGCGCAAGGACGGCGGCCTGGTAGCGCTGCTCGACAGCGGCCAGGCGCGTTGCGAGCTGCCGCTGAGCATGAGCAACGCCGGCCTGGAAGACCGTGACGTGATCCTCGGCCTGCGCCCGGAGCAAATCGTGCTGGCGACGGGGGAGGGCAACGGTTCGTCGAGTATTCGTGCCGAAGTCCAGGTCACCGAGCCGACCGGCCCGGACACCCTGGTGTTCGTGCAGCTCAATGACACCAAGGTCTGCTGCCGCCTAGCGCCCGATGTGGCGCCGCAGGTGGGCGAGACCCTGACCCTGCAATTCGATCCGGCCAAAGTGTTGCTGTTCGATGCCAAGACCGGCGAGCGCCTGGGCACCGCTGCGTCGCTGCCGGCACAGGATCGTGCCGACAACGTGGCCCAGTTCAAGGGTCGCTGAATTAGGTAAGTTGTTGTTTTTATTAAAAAAAATGTAACCCGCGTTAGATAAAAACAGTTTAATAACAATAAAGACGAGGATGTAGGGATGAAAAAGCAACACAACAACACCCGGCTGATCTGCCAATTGTCAGCAGTGGCAGCCCTGGTCCTGTCCGCCAATGCGATGGCGGACGACGCGTTCAGCGCCGATTCCAAATGGATGACCGGCGATTGGGGCGGCGAGCGGACCAAGCTGATCGAGCAAGGTATCGATATCAAGGCTGACTACGTCGGCGAAGTCGGTGGCAACCTGAGCGGTGGCTACAACAACGACAAAACGGCGCGTTACGCTGACCAGTTCGGTCTGGGCGTGGCATTGGATCTGCAAAAGTTGTGGGGCTGGGATAACACCCAGGCCAAGATCCAGCTGACCAACCGTAACGGCCAGAACATCTCCAACGACCGTATCGGTGATCCGCGTGCCGGCACCTTGAGCTCGTCTCAAGAAGTGTACGGCCGTGGCCACATGGTGCGTCTGACCCAGTTCTGGATTCAGCACCAGATGTTCGACAACAAGCTGGACGTGAAGCTCGGTTACTTCGGTGAAGGCGAAGACTTCAACACCTTCCCGTGCGACTTCCAGAACCTGTCGTTCTGCGGCTCCCAGGTCGGCAACTACGTCAGCACCTGGTACAACTGGCCGGTCGCCCAGGCCGCGATCCGCGTGAAGTACCACATCACGCCTGAGCTGTATGCGCAGATCGGTGCGTACAACCAGAACCCGTCGCAGTTGGAGCACGGCAACGGCTTCAAACTCAGCGGCAGTGGCACCAAGGGCACCGTGATCCCGGTGGAATTGGTCTGGTCGCCGAAGGTCAATAACCTGCCGGGCGAATACCGTGTGGGTTACTACAAGAGCGCCGCCGATGCCAGCGACGTCCGTGAAGACGTTAACGGCAACGATGCTGCCACCACCGGCGCGGCCTACCGTACCCACAGCAGCAAAAAAGGCTATTGGTTCGTTGCGCAACAGCAACTCACTACCCATAACGGCGACGCGTCCCGTGGTCTGAACATTGCGGCCAACGCTACGTTCCACGACAAGGACACCAACACCGTCGATAACTACCAGTCGATCATGTTGGTGTACAAAGGGCCTTTCGACGCGCGTCCAAAAGACGACGTGGGGATTGGCGCTGCTCGTCTGCACGTTAACGATGACGTGAAGAAAAACGCCGAGCTGCTCAACGTTGCCAATGGCGTGAGCGACTACGACAACCCACTGTACGCGCCGCTGCGCAGCACCGAGTACAACTACGAAATCAACTACGGTTTCCACGTCACCAACTGGCTGACCGTGCGTCCCAACCTGCAATACGTCGTCCACCCGGGCGGCGTGGATAAAGTCGACAACGCGCTGGTGGCCGGTCTGAAAATTCAGTCGGTGTTCTAACGCTGTTGCGATAAGCTCCTTCTCTCTGTGCGCATTTGCGGGTAGCCATGGCTATCCGCTTTTTTTTGGATTGCACTGTGAAGATATTCAGGACCGTGGCACATGCATGAGCATCCGCTGCAACGCTTTTTCAAATCCCTGCGCGAGCGTCCGGTGTTCGCCTGGGAGCGCTTCCAGACGCGCGATGTGTTGGTGATCGACCATCCGTTGTGCCAGGCGGTATTCAGCCGCCAGGGCGCGCAATTGCTGCATTTTCAGCCCCGTGGGCAGAAACCCTGGTTGTGGTGTGCAGCCAAGTGGCCACAAGTCGGTGCCATTCGCGGCGGCGTGCCGGTGTGCTGGCCGTGGTATGGCCGGCATCCCAGCGAAAATGCGTGGCCGTCCCATGGCTGGGCGCGGCTGATCGATTGGAAACTGCTCGACAGCAACACCGACGACGACGGCGTGCGCCTGCACTGGCAGTTGCAGTTGTGCGACTGGCAGGTGGACTTGCACGCGCACCTGGGCGAAACCCTGGAGTTGCGCTTGTGTACCGAGCATCAGGATGAGCTGCCGTGCCAACTGAGCCATGCGTTGCACGCTTACTGGCGGATTGGCAATGTCGGTGAGATAGCGCTGTCTGGGCTCGACGGGGCGCAAGGTTATGACCAGCTCAATCGCCAGGCTTGCCAGCAGGAAGGCGAGTTGCGCGTGGAAGGCGGGTGTCAGCGCGTGTTCCAGCATGAGGGCGAGCTACACCTCAAGGACCACGCCTGGCAGCGCGAATTGTGCATCGACACCGGCGACAGCGCCGACACCGTGGTGTGGCACCCGGGCAGCCGGCCGCTGTTGGGCGTCAGTTTTAATGAGGCGTCGGGGTTTGTATGCGTGGAGTCGGCGATGGCCGGGGCCAGCCTGGCGCCGGGGGAGCGGGCGCATCTGAGTTTGCAGGCCAGGGCTGGGGTTTAGCGCTGTTGCTGATACCGTCTTCGCGAGCAAGCTCGCTCCCACATTTGAAGCGTATTCCAAGATCGGACTCGTCAAAATGTGGGAGCGGGCTGGCTCGCGAAGAGGCCGGGACTGCTGGAGGCATTGTCTGCCTCAGTTGAACTCGTCGCCAACCGGATACCGGCTGTCATTCAAGCTCTCTTTGATCTTGCGCAGGTGCGGCTGGAAGTCCACGCCACGGCGCAAGGTCATGCCGGTTGCCAGTACATCCAGCACCGTCAGTTGGATGATCCGCGAGGTCATTGGCATATAGATGTCAGTGTCTTCCGGCAGCGGAATGTTCAGGCTCACGGTGCTGACCTTGGCCAGCGGCGAGTTCTCGGCGGTCACACCCAGCACCGATGCGCCGTTTTCCCGGGCAATACGCGCCACTTCCACCAGCTCGCGGGTACGCCCGGTGTAGGAGATGATCACGAACAGCTCACCGGTGTGCGCCACCGAAGCAATCATGCGCTGCATCAGCACGTCGGCATGGGCGGTCACCGACAGGTTGAAGCGGAAAAACTTGTGCAACGCATCCATGGCCACCGGGGCGGACGCGCCGAGGCCGAAGAAGTGGATCTGGCGCGCCTGGATCAACAGGTCCACGGCCTTGCTGATCAGGTTCGGGTCGAGGGCCTGGCAGGCGCTGTCCAGAGAGGCAATGGCGCTGCCAAAGATCTTCTGGGTGTAGGCCTCGGGGTCATCATCGGCCTCCACCGCACGGCTGACATACGCCGCGCCGCTGGCCAGGCTTTGCGCCAGTTGCAATTTGAGTTCAGGGTAACCGCTGACGCCGAACGAACGGCAGAAACGGTTGACCGTCGGTTCACTGACCGAGGCGGCTTGGGCGAGGGCTGCGATCGAGAAGCGGGTCGCCTGCTGTGGGTTGAGCAGGATGACCTCGGCGACTTTTTTCTCGGCCTTGTTCAATTCTTCGAGGCGGTTCCGGATCTGTTCCAGAAGATTTCGCACGCGGTCCATACAGTGTTTCCTTGGGGCGACGATGCAAATAAAGGGTGGTCACCAATCGACGAGTGGCCCTTTGCGGTGGCCTATCCTACTTAGGGTAGCTGAACACCACCACTCGGAATGCGTATTTCGGGAAAATGTTGTGGTTATTACTACATTTTTCCTTGAGTGATGCCTTGAAAAAAGGTATTTGTAGCTTAACTTGATAAAAGAACAAACATCATGCCTTCGATAACGGTAGAACCCTGCACCTTTGCCCTGTTTGGCGCGTTGGGTGATCTGGCGCTGCGCAAGTTATTTCCTGCCCTCTATCAACTCGATGGTGCCGGGCTCTTGCACGACGACACGCGCATCCTGGCCCTGGCCCGCGAAGCCGGTTCCGAGCAACAGCACCTGGCGCATATTGAAACAGAACTGCGCAAATACGTCGGCAAGGAACTGGACGAAGCCATCGCCCAGCGTTTCCTGGCGCGCCTGACGTATGTTCACGTCGATTTCATGAACGCCGACGACTACGTGGTCCTGGCTGAAAAAGCCGGCACCGGGCAGCGCCTGATCGCCTACTTCGCCACGCCTGCGGCGGTGTACGGGGCGATCTGCGAAAACCTGTCCAAGGTCGGCCTGGCGGACAATACCCGCGTGGTGCTGGAAAAACCCATCGGCTCGGACCTGGAATCTTCGCGCAAGGTCAACGACGCTGTCGCACAGTTTTTCCCGGAAAACCGCACGTACCGCATCGACCATTACCTGGGCAAAGAAACCGTTCAGAACCTGATCGCCCTGCGTTTCGCCAACAGCCTGTTCGAGACCCAGTGGAACCAGAACTACATTTCCCACGTGGAAATCACCGTGGCCGAGCAGGTCGGCATCGAAGGCCGCTGGGGTTACTTCGACAAGGCCGGGCAGCTGCGGGACATGATCCAGAATCACCTGCTGCAGCTGCTGTGCCTGATTGCCATGGACCCGCCGGCCGACCTGTCCGCCGACAGCATCCGTGACGAGAAGGTCAAGGTGCTCAAGGCCCTGGCGCCGATCAGTCCGGACGGCCTGACCACCCAAGTGGTACGCGGCCAGTACATCGCCGGCTACAGCGCCGGCAAGCCGGTGCCGGGTTACCTGGAAGAAGAGAATTCCAACACCCAGAGCGATACCGAAACCTTCGTCGCCCTGCGCGCCGATATCCGCAACTGGCGCTGGGCCGGGGTGCCGTTCTACCTGCGCACCGGCAAGCGCATGCCGCAAAAGCTGTCGCAGATCGTCATCCACTTCAAGGAACCGTCCCACTACATCTTCGCCCCCGAGCAGCGCTTGCAGATCAGCAACAAACTGATCATCCGCCTGCAACCGGACGAAGGTATTTCCTTGCGCGTGATGACCAAGGAGCAGGGCCTGGACAAGGGCATGCAACTGCGCAGCGGTCCGCTGCAACTGAATTTTTCCGACACCTATCGCAGCGCGCGGATTCCCGATGCCTACGAGCGGTTGTTGCTGGAAGTAATGCGCGGCAATCAGAATCTGTTTGTTCGCAAAGATGAAATCGAAGCCGCGTGGAAGTGGTGTGACCAGTTGATCGCCGGGTGGAAAAAATCCGGTGATGCGCCCAAGCCGTATGCGGCGGGTTCCTGGGGGCCGATGAGCTCGATTGCACTGATCACGCGGGATGGGAGGTCGTGGTATGGCGATATCTGAATTGAAACTGCCTCAGGGCGTCACTGCCCATGAGTACCGTTCGCCGGCGTTGCTGGCCGATGGCCTGGCCAACGACGTGGCCGAACAACTGCGCGCGGCCATCAGTGCCCGTGGCGAAGCGACCCTGGTGGTGTCCGGCGGCCGCAGCCCCGTGGCGTTTTTCCAGAACCTGGCCAAGCAGGGTCTGGACTGGTCCAAGGTCACCGTCAGCCTGGCCGATGAGCGCTGGGTGCCGGTGGAGCACGTCGACAGCAATGCCGGCCTGTTGAAGAAGTACCTGTTGCAAGGCCCGGCAGCCAAGGCCAAGTTCCTCAGCCTGTACAGCGCCGCCGCCAATCTTGAAGATGCCGCCGAGCAGGCCGATCGCCTGCTGGCCGAACTGCCAGCCATTGATGTGCTGGTACTGGGCATGGGCGACGACGGCCACACCGCGTCGTTGTTCCCCAACAGTCCGAACCTGAGCGAAGCCCTGCAGGCCGACGGTACCCGCCGTTGCTGGCCGATGCTCGCGCCGACCGTGCCACGCCAGCGCCTGACCATGAGTCGCGCGCTGCTGGCTACGGCGAACTACACCGTACTGTCGATTTCCGGCAGTTCGAAATTGACCACGTTGAGCGCCGCGCTGGCCAGCAACGACGTTGCTGCCATGCCGATTCGCGCGTTTTTGCAACCTACATTAGAGATTTACTGGTGCCCATGAGCCAAGGATCAGCCGCTATGAAAAGCCCTCAATCGACCGTGTCCATGGCGGATAAAGTTGCCCTGATCGACAGCCTCTGCGCCAAGGCGCGGATCCTGCCGGTGATCACCATCGCCCGTGAACAAGACATCCTGCCACTGGCCGACGCCCTGGCAGCCGGTGGTTTGACCGCATTGGAAGTGACCCTGCGTTCCGAGTTCGGCCTCAAGGCCATTCAGGTCCTGCGCGAGCAACGCCCGGAGTTGTGTACCGGCGCCGGTACCGTGCTCGATCGGCATATGCTCGAAGCCGCGGAGGTTGCTGGCTCGCAATTTATCGTCACCCCCGGCATTACCCGCGACCTGCTTGAAGCTTCGGTCCACAGCCCGATCCCACTGCTGCCGGGCATCAGCAATGCCTCCGGAATCATGGAAGGCTATAGCCTGGGTTATCGCCGCTTCAAACTGTTCCCGGCCGAAGTCAGCGGCGGCGTCGCAGCCATCAAAGCCCTGGGCGGCCCGTTTGGCGAAGTGAAATTCTGCCCGACCGGCGGCGTCGGCCCGGCCAATATCAAGAGCTACATGGCGTTGAAAAACGTGATGTGCGTGGGCGGTAGCTGGATGCTCGACCCGGAATGGGTCAAGAACGGCGACTGGGCGCGTATCCAGGAAGTCACCGCCGAGGCACTGGCGCTGCTGGACTGAGCTGATTCATCGAATCGTTGTTGCTGTGCTTAACGGCATTTTTGCGGTGCGCTTGGTCGGCGGACCGCTTTTTTTGCCTGCGCAAAACCTTGAGACCCACACATCTTCAAATGTGGGAGGGAGCTTGCTCCCGATAACGGTGTATCAGCCGATATTTTCGCTGACTGACACTCTGCAATCGGGAGCAAGCCCCCTCCCACATTTTTCAGTCCGCGCTGAGTGCGGTGATGGCGTTGATCAGTGCATGGATGTCTGCGGTTGATGTCGCCAACCCCGGTGTCACCCGGATACAGGTGCCGAACGCCGCTCCACTGCGGGTAGTGGTAAACAGGTTGTAGTCCCTGAGCAGGCGGTCCGCCATTACCGGCTGATCCCGCCCGATGAACTTGAACGCCGTGATCCCGCAATACAGTCGCGGGTCATCCGAGGTCAGCACTTCAATCCCCGGTAATGGCCGCACCTGGCGTACCCACAGATCCCGCAGGTAATTCATCCGTGCGCCTTTGGCCGCGGCGCCCCCCAATGCGCGGTGTTCTTCGAACACCAGCGGCAAGGTCATCAGCGCCGGGAAGTTCGGCGTGCTGTAGGGCGTGCGGGCGCGCACGTCGGTGATGGGGTAATGGAACTCACCCATGTCCGGGTCGATGTCGGCCAGGCGCTCGGTGGCTATATATAGAAAACCCAGGGTCAGCGGTGCGCCAATCCATTTGTGCAGGTTGAAGCCGGCGAACGCGATACCCAGTTCAGCGAGGTTGAACTCGATCTGGCCAAGGGCGTGGGCGCCGTCGAGGATCACGTCGACAGCGTGTTCGCGAGCCGCTCTGGCAATGGCTTCGACCGGCATGACCAAGCCGGTGCGGTGGGTCACGTAGGTCAACGCCATCAGTTTCAGGCGAGGGTATTGGACGAAGGCATCGCGATAGCTCTGCAGCAAGCTATCGAAACTGGCCGGGTGGGCGTGGGAAATTTCGATCACTTCCACCCCTCGGTAGCCGGCCAACCAGCGCATGGCGGCCTTGACCGTGTCGTATTCCAGGTCGCTGATCAGTACTTGGTCGCCCGGTTGCAGGCGGTTGTAGTTGCGGATCAGCGACTGCAAGGCTTCGGTGGCGTTGCGGGTGAAGGCGACCGATTCGGGGTCGGCGTCGATCAGTTCGGCCAGTTGGCGGCGGATCTCGACGTTTTCGCCCTGCTCGAAACGCTGGCGCACATGCACCGCGTTACTGCGGTTGATAAACGCGACGTGCTCGAGGTACTGCGCTTGCACCGCGCGGCTCATGCGCCCGAAGTAGCCGTTTTCCAGGTTGATCGGGCCTGGCTCCAGTGCATAGCGGTCGGCGATGGCCTGCCAGTGCGCTTCGTTGGCTGCATTGCATGGCATGGTGCGGGTTCCTAGTGACGAGGCGCGGGTTTGCCGTGTTTGGCGCGCAGTGGCTCCAGCAGTTCGGACAGGCCGTTGTGGTCGATTTCCTGCATCAAGGCCAGCAACCCGCCCAGCTCGCCGTGGGGGAAACCTTCGCGGGCGAACCAGTTCAGGTAGGGGCCGGGCAGGTCGGCGATGATCCGTCCCTTGTACTTGCCGAAGGGCATTTCGCGGGTGATCAGCAGTTCGAGTTTTTCGGGGTTCATGACGGCTCAGGCGTTTGCATCGAGGTCTTGGAAAATACAGGCATTCTGCATGAAGGCCAAATGACAGATCATGCAAATAACGCACATACAGATCGTTCAATTATTTTTAACTTATTGAAATTTAAAGAAAAAGTTATTTTTTAAAACCTGGCACGAGCGCTGCAATCATTAATGCAACCTTTCTCAACCCACATAAGGAATTGAAAAATGACTGATATCAATAAAGAGTCCATCTCCGTATTGAACGACCTGATCGAAACCAGCATCGACGGTCAAAAAGGTTTTAAAGAGTGCGCTGACGACATCAAGCATCCCGAACTCAAAGCGCTGTTTGCCAAGCGCTCCGCAGACTGCGCCACTGCCGCCGCCGAGCTGAAAACCGCCGTGCGTGCCCTGGGGGGCGACCCGGAACAGTCCGGCAGCGTTGCTGGCGCCCTGCACCGTGGCTGGGTCGATGTGAAGTCGATGGTCACCGGCAAAGACGAAGAGGCTGTGTTGAACGAAGCCGAGCGCGGTGAAGACCACGCCCTCAAGGCTTACAAAGCAGCGATCGAGAAGATCACCCAGCACAACCTAATGGGCATTCGTGACTTGGTTGAGCGCCAGTACCACGGCGTACAACGCAACCACGATCAGGTGAAAGCCTTGCGTAACCAGGCTCGCGCTCAGTCGTGAGCCGTCGCTGAATAAAAAATCCCCGCCGATGCGGGGATTTTTTATGGGAATTGATCAGCCGATGGTGATGGCTGGCAGTTCGGTCAATGTCACGACCTGTTGCTTGCGTGGCGCGAGGATTTCCGCTTCGCCATCCACCACCAGCTCATCGCGCTGGTTGAATACGCGGGTGGCGATACGCACGCGGAACTTCGGCAGCTTTTCGAGGATTTCCAGACGCACGGTCAGGGTATCGCCGATTTTCACCGGTTTCTGGAAGCTCATCTGTTGGCCGATATAGATCGTGCCCGGCCCAGGCAGCTCACAGGCAACCGCCGCGCTGATCAGGGCGCCGCTGAACATGCCGTGGGCGATTCGCTCCTTGAACATGGTCGCCTTGGCAAATTCCGCATCCAGGTGTACCGGGTTGTGGTCGCCGGACATCGCGGCGAACAGTTGGATGTCACGCTCTTCGACGGTCTTGCTGTAGCTGGCGGTCTGGCCGACTTCGAGGGCTTCGTATGGGGTGTTGGTTACCTGGGTCATCTAAAGGTGCATCCTGTGGCTAATCGATAATTTAATTGGCTGATTTTAAACGAAAAATTATTCGCAGCGAGTCGGCCTGCGCGAGGTCAGGGCCTGGTCGAGCCACGTCAGCACATCCGCAGTGACTTCGTCGCGGTTGGTTTCGTTGAATAGTTCGTGACGCGCCTGCGGGTAGATATTCAGTTGCAGGTTCTGGCAGCCGGCCTCACGCAGGGCATGGGCCAGTCTTTTCAGACGCTTGCCTTCACTCACCGGATCACATTCGCCGCCGATCACCAGGATCGGCAAGCCCGGATCGATCTGCGCGAGATTGGACGCTTTGCTGATTTGCTGCAAGCCGCCCAGCAGGTCGATCCACAGTTGGTTGGTGCAGCGGAACCCACAAAGCGGGTCGTGGCGGTAGCGGTCGACTTCGTCCGGGTCACGGCTGAGCCAGTCGAAAGCCGTGCGGTTGGGCTTGAACGCTTTGTTGAACGAGCCGAACGACAGGAACTCGATCAGCGCACTGCGGCCGCGCAAGCCCTGGCGCAGGCGTTCGGCACGGGCGATCAGCCGCGCGGCGCGGTACAGCGCCACCGGCTGGAAATTCGAACCACTGAGAATCGCCCCATGCAGGCTGGCGCTGTGGTGCAGCAGGTAAGCCTGGGCGATATAGCTGCCCATGCTGTGGCCCAGCAAAATGATCGGCACTCCCGGCAACTGCTGGCCGATGTGCTGGTTGAGGCTGGCCAGGTCGCCCACCACCTTGTTCCAGCCGTCCCGCTCGGCGAACAGGCCCAGCGTGCCCTCGTCGGCGGTGCGACCATGGCCGCGCTGGTCCAGGGCAAACACCCCGTAGCCCGCCCCACATAACGCTTCGGCCAGGCGCGCATAGCGACCGCCATGCTCGGCCATGCCGTGGGACACCATGATCAACGCCTTCGGCGGCGTGTCCGGCAGCCATTGATTGACGTACAGGCGGCTGTGGTCATTCGCGGTCAGCCAGAAGGTGGTGTGGTTCATGGCGCTTCCTTTGCTCGGGGTCATTGCAGTGTATAGCCCATCCTCGGCCAAGCGGCTGATCAGTACAGACCCTTGTAGGAAGATTCACGCTATCAATGACGCTATTGCCCGTATTTGCCTGTTTGGCCATAGCTGCTAACGTCCCCGAAGCTCCGCTTTTTATAGCAGCAGAAAAGCGGCCAGGCACATTCAGGTAAGAGGACAAGAATAATGCAACCTGATTTCTGGAATGACAAACGCGCGGCGGGCGTTCCCAACGAGATCGATCTGACCGCCTACAAGTCGGTGATTGAAGTCTTCGAGCGTTCCTGCAAGGCCTTTGCCGACCGCCCGGCGTTCAGCAACATGGGCGTCACCCTGACCTACGCCGAGCTTGAGCGCCAGAGTGCGGCGTTCGCCGGCTACCTGCAGCAGCACACCGACCTCAAGCCGGGCGATCGCATCGCGGTGCAGATGCCCAACGTGCTGCATTACCCGGTGGCGGTGTTCGGTGCGCTGCGCGCCGGGTTGATCGTGGTCAACACCAACCCGCTGTACACCCCGCGCGAGATGCGTCATCAGTTCAAGGACGCCGGCGTGCGCGGCCTGATCTACCTCAACCTGTTTGGTTCGCGGGTGCAGGACGTCTGCACCGACACCGAGATCGACTACCTGATCGAAGCCAGGATGGGTGACTTCATGCCAGCGGCCAAGGGCTGGCTGGTCAACACCCTCGTCGACAAAGTGAAGAAAATGGTCCCGGCCTATCACTTGCCGCGCGCGGTGTCGTTCAAGCGCGCCTTGCGCATGGGCGCAGGGCTGGGCGTGACGCGCCACCCGGTGAGCCTCGATGACGTCGCGGTGCTGCAATACACCGGCGGCACCACCGGCCTGGCCAAGGGCGCAATGCTCACCCATGGCAACCTGGTGGCGAACATGCAGCAGGTGCGCGCCTGCATGTCGCAGACCGGCGAGGATGGCCACCCGCTGATCAAGGAAGGCCAGGAGGTGATGATCGCGCCGCTGCCGCTGTACCACATCTATGCGTTCACCGCGAACTGCATGTGCATGATGGTTTCCGGCAACCACAACGTGTTGATCACCAACCCGCGTGACATCGCGGGCTTTATCAAGGAGCTGAAAAACTGGCGCTTCACCGGCTTGCTCGGGCTCAACACGCTGTTTGTGGCGTTGATGGACCATCCCGACTTCAAGAGCCTGGACTTCTCCAGCCTTAAACTCACCAACTCCGGTGGCACGGCGCTGATCAAGGCCACCGCCGAACGTTGGGAGCAACTCACCGGTTGTGCGATCGGCGAAGGGTATGGCCTGACGGAAACGTCGCCGGTGGCCAGCACCAATCCGTATGGCAGTCAGTCACGCCTGGGCACCGTAGGCATCCCGGTGCCGGGGACGGCGATGAAGGTGATCGATGATGAAGGCGCCGAGCAGCCCCTGGGCGAACGCGGCGAGCTGTGCATCAAGGGCCCGCAGGTGATGAAGGGCTACTGGCAGCAGCCGGCCGCCACCGCCGAGGCGCTGGACGCCGAGGGGTGGCTCAAGACCGGCGATATTGCCGTGATCGACGAAGATGGATTTGTACGCATCGTGGATCGCAAGAAGGATTTGATCATCGTCTCGGGTTTCAACGTTTACCCCAACGAGATCGAAGACGTAGTGATGGCTCACCCGGCGGTGGCCAACTGCGCGGTGATCGGCGTACCGGACGAGCGCACGGGGGAGGCGGTGAAGCTGTTTGTGGTGGCGCGTGCCGAAGGTGTGAGCCTTGAGGAGTTGAAGAACTACTGCAAGACCAACTTCACGGGGTACAAGGTGCCCAAGCACATCGTGTTGCGTGAGTCGTTGCCGATGACGCCGGTGGGCAAGATCCTGCGGCGCGAGTTGCGCGACATCGCCTGATGTGAAATGCAGTCGATGATGGGGGAGGGGGCTTGCCCCGATGGCAGTGGATCAGTCACCAAATGTGTTGGCTGATTCACTGCTATCGGGGGCAAGCCCCCTCCCACATTTGTCTGTGTTTATCCCGTTAAGCCCTGTTCTAGAGCCATTTTCAAGCGTATAGAATTTTTGCTCTAAAAATGACTATTAGTTATTCATGAGTCATGTTTATGACTGTAGGGCCCTCTTTTGGCTCTAGTCGGCCCTTGGCAAAGCTGCTACTCTCGGCGCGCTTTGTGACCTCTCGGCCTGCTTAAACGCGCCAGACTCACCTAAAAAACATACACCAATAATAATCGCATCAAATGCGATGATGAATTCGCGTCGCTGAGGAGTGGGCTTCCATGAACGTAGACTTTTGGAAGGATAAGTACCCCGCCGGGATTGCTGCAGACATCAATCCAGACGAGTATCCAAATATTCAGGCGGTACTGAAACAGTCCTGCCAGCGCTTCGCCAACAAACCGGCTTTCAGCAACCTGGGCAAGACAATCACCTACGGTGAGTTGTACGAATTGTCCGGCGCTTTCGCCGCGTACCTGCAACAGCATACCGATTTGAAGCCTGGCGATCGAATCGCCGTGCAACTGCCCAACGTCCTGCAATACCCAGTCGCCGTGTTCGGTGCCATCCGTGCCGGCCTGATCGTGGTCAACACCAACCCGCTGTACACCGCGCGGGAAATGGAACACCAATTCAACGACTCCGGGGCCAAGGCCCTGGTCTGTCTGGCCAACATGGCGCACTTGGCTGAAAAAGTCGTGCCCAAGACTGCCGTCAAACACGTGATCGTCACCGAAGTCGCCGACCTGCTGCCGCCGCTCAAGCGCCTGCTGATCAACAGCGTCATCAAGTACGTGAAGAAAATGGTCCCGGCCTATCACTTGCCCAAGGCGATCAAGTTCAACGACGTGCTGGCCAAGGGGCACGGCCAACCGGTCAATGATGTCAGCCCGGCCAGCAGCGACGTGGCGGTGCTGCAATACACCGGCGGCACCACCGGCGTGGCCAAGGGCGCGATGCTGACCCACCGCAACCTGGTGGCGAACATGCTGCAGTGCAAGGCGCTGATGGGCTCCAACCTCAATGAAGGCTGCGAGATCCTGATCACTCCGCTGCCGCTGTACCACATCTATGCGTTCACCTTTCATTGCATGGCGATGATGTTGATCGGCAACCACAACATCCTGATCAGCAACCCGCGCGACCTGCCGGCGATGGTCAAGGAGCTGTCGAAGTGGAAGTTCAGCGGCTTTGTCGGCCTGAACACGCTGTTCGTGGCGCTGTGCAACAACGAAGGCTTCCGCAAGCTGGACTTCTCTGCGCTGAAAGTCACCCTGTCTGGCGGCATGGCCCTGCAACTGGCCGCGGCTGAGCGCTGGAAGGCCGTGACCGGCTGCGACATCTGCGAAGGCTACGGCATGACCGAGACCAGCCCGGTGGCGACGGTCAACCCGATCCAGAAGATCCAGATCGGCACTATCGGCATTCCGGTGCCGTCGACCTTGTGCAAAGTCATCACCGATGACGGCGTCGAGCTGGGCCTGGGCGAGGTCGGCGAGTTGTGCGTCAAAGGCCCGCAAGTCATGAAGGGCTACTGGCAGCGCGAAGACGCCACCGCCGAGATCCTCGACAGCGAAGGTTGGTTGAAGACCGGTGACATCGCGATCATCCAGCCGGACGGCTACATGCGGATTGTCGACCGTAAAAAAGACATGATTCTGGTCTCCGGTTTCAACGTCTATCCCAACGAACTCGAAGACGTGCTGGCGACCCTGCCGGGCGTGCTGCAGTGCGCGGCCATTGGTGTGCCGGACGAGAAGTCCGGGGAGCACATCAAGATCTTCATCGTGGTCAAGCCGGGCGCCACCCTGACCAAGGACCAGGTGATGGAGCATATGCGTGCCAACGTCACCGGCTACAAGGTGCCCAAGGCCGTGGAATTCCGCGATGCCTTGCCGACCACCAACGTGGGCAAGATCCTGCGTCGCGAATTGCGTGATGAAGAACTGAAGAAACTGGGCCTGAAAAAGTAAACCAGGCCTAAATGTGGGAGGGGGCTTGCTCCCGATAGCGGTGGTTCAGTCACTCGATGCAGTGGCTGACACTCTGCCATCGGGAGCAAGCCCCCTCGCACATTCTGACGGCGTTCCTACAGGGTGAATGGCGCGAAGCTGACGCCTGCACCGGCTGGGCGTACATCCTTGAGGAACGAGTCCTTGTCCGCGCTCAGCTCCAGGGTAATCTCTGGCTTGCGCTTGCCCGCATTGCGCACTACCAAGCCTTCGAGCTTTTCACGCAGGAACACCGTCGGCACCTTCAGGTGCAGCAACTGGTCAGTCTCGGCGTTGTGCAGCAACAAGTGAATCCACTCGTACTGGCCCACCGCGATCCGCGCCACCGGCAGGTCGAACCACCAGATGTTGCGTTTGCGGTCCAGGTCGGTGAAGTGGCAGTTGTTGACGCCGAGTACGGCACCGCCCAGTTCCTGGTTTCTGCGGGCGATGGCCTGTGCTTTATTGAGTTTCATAACCTTCCTACGGGATCTGTTATTCAGCGTTGTAGCCTGAATGTGCCGGGCATTCTCGTGGGTTGGCCGCAAAACATAAAGCCAAACCTGCTGTCGGCGATGAAATGCCCGCGTAAAAATAATTGAAACTCTGCCGAACGGCCCTGGGTCAATCTCTAGGTAATGACCAAAACCCCTCGATTGTTCCAGGAGAAATACCATGAGCAGCACATCGGATAAGGTAAAAGGCGTCGCCAACGAAGCAGTCGGCAACATCAAGCAAGGTGTCGGCAAAGTGACCGGCAACGACAAGCTGCGCGCTGAAGGGGTGGTCCAGGAAAAGAAAGGCGAAGTGCAGAAAGCCGTGGGTGATATCAAGGATGCGGTGAAGAAAGCGATCAAGTGACCCTGATTCGCCGGTTGGATTCACCCAGCCCGACGGCCATCCACGGATGGCCGTTTTTGTGTCACCTGAAGCGGTTAATCTTTCGAAATTGTTTCAATGTCGCCAAATAGGCTACCTTGATGTAGAAAACGGCCCCTGAGTCGCCCACGAACCTGACTTTTTGCGGCGAAAGGAGACGCTATGATTTTCCCGGTACTCGATGGTCTCAAGCTGCACCAGGTGCTGGTACGCACGGTCAAGGAATTCGTCAACGACGAGATGTCCACCTACGCCTCGGCACTGGCCTACCAGATGCTGTTTTCGTTGTTTCCGTTCCTGCTGTTTCTCATCGCGTTGATCGGTTTCCTGCATTTGCCGGACTTCTTCACCTGGCTGCGCCTGCAGTCGGAACTGGTGTTGCCGCCCCAGGCCCTCGAGCAGGTCAACCCGGTGATCGACCAGTTGCAGCAGTCCAAGGGCGGCCTGCTTTCGGTGGGTATCGTGATTGCCCTGTGGACCGCGTCGGCCGGCGTGCGCCTGATGATGAGCGCGATGAACGCCGCCTACGACGTGATCGAAGGCCGGCCGATCTGGAAGCGTTTCCCGCTGTCGATTTTCTACACCGTCGGCATCGCTGGCATGTTGCTCGCCGCCGCCGCGCTGATGGTGCTCGGCCCGCAGGTCATGGAATGGCTGGCAGGGCAGATCGGCATGCAGGAATTCGTGGTCACGCTGTGGACCATCCTGCGCTGGCCGCTGATTGTGATCCTGCTGATGTTCGCCGTGGCCCTCATGTATTACGTGATGCCTGACGTGCAGCAGAAATTCCGCTTCATCACCCCAGGCTCGGTGCTGGCGGTGGTGGTGTGGATCGTCGCGTCCCTGGGCTTTGGCTACTACGTCAAAACCTTCGCCGACTACAACGCCATGTATGGCAGCATCGGCGCGATCATTGTTCTGCTCCTGTACTTCTATATTTCCGCCGCCGTGTTGTTGCTGGGGGCGGAGATGAATGCCGTGATCGAGCACATGTCGGCCGAAGGCAAGGACCCGGGAGAAAAGACATTCGATGAAAACACCCATGCCGGTGAAAAAAAGCACGTCTCCGGTCTTGGCCGAGACCATTCCAAGCCCACTCCCGATGAAGTCTGATTGATGATCCGTGAAATCCTGAAAATGGGCGATGAGCGCCTGCTGCGTATCGCCCCGCCGGTTCCACCGGAAATGTTCGACAGCCCCGAACTGTGGCAACTGATCGATGACATGTTCCAGACCATGGAGCACGTCGGCGGTGTCGGCCTGGCCGCGCCGCAGATCGGTGTTGACCTGCAACTGGTGATCTTTGGTTTCGAGAGCAGCGAACGCTACCCGGATGCGCCGGCCGTACCACAGACGATTTTGATCAACCCACTGATCACGCCGCTCAGTCCGATCATGGAAGAGGGCTTCGAAGGCTGCCTGTCCGTGCCCGGCCTGCGTGGCGCGGTGGACCGTTACCAGCAGATCCGCTACGAAGGTTTCGACCCCAAGGGCGAACCGATCATCCGCATTGCCGATGGCTTCCATGCGCGGGTGGTGCAGCACGAGTGCGATCACCTGATCGGCCGCTTGTACCCGTCGCGGATTACCGATTTCAGCAAGTTCGGGTTCATCGAGGTGATGTTCCCCGACATGGACCCGACGGCCGACGAATAGCCTCCTGACACAACGCAACGTCAACCTCAGCTCCCACGGGAGGTTACAAGGCGCGTTCCATGCCCATCGCGATCATCGGCTTGTTGCGCTTGTAGCGCACCAACCGTTCGCTGAGGGACTGCGGCAGCACGGTATCCTGGGTGAACCCCATGCGTTGATACCAGCCTTCCAGGTCCGGATGACACATCAGCCAGACCGTACCCTCCCCATCGGCCACCGCTTGACGAATCAAGCGCGCCGCCAGCCCCTGACCGCGATAGGCCGGGTCGACAAACACCCCGGTCAGCCATTGCCCGCCCACCACCGGCGTCAGGCATAAGCCGGCGACTATCTCGCGGTCCCGCGCCACCCACAGACGTCCGCCCTTGAGTGCCTTCATCGGCGAATCGTGGTGGCGATAAAACTTGTTCAGCAGCGGCCACAGGGGCTCTGCCAGCGGTTCGATGTGCAATTCGGGCATGGTGTTCAGGCAGGCGTTATCCAGGGCCGGGGATTATAAGCGCCTAATGTGCGGCAATAGGTGGTATACCCATTGTTACATCCCCTGTAAGTGGAGCATGCATCATGGCCAAAGGTATGGATTCAAAGAAAGCCGCGAAGAAGAAACCGGCAAAGACCGCCGATGAAAAACGCGCTGACAAGAAAGCCAAGAAATCCGAGACAGGGCTGTTCGGTCACTGAGTTGAACGTGTAGAAGCCTACGATCTGCAAGATGTTCCCGCCTTACCGCACAGAGCAGGACACACCTGCTCTGAGCTGTCGATGCCCAACTAGCGTGATGGCACCCAGTGCCGGGAAATCAACGTCCTGGCACACGGCGTTACTGCGCGACCGAATGGCCCCGCTGGCCGGGTCGCTTAGATCGCGGCCAAGGTCTCTTTCACCGATTGCGCTTGTGGCTCTGCCGTCTTCACGGCTACCTGCTGCTCTTGCTGTTGCTTCAGACGATCAGCCACTTGCTTGGCGATTGCATCCTGTTTTTCCTGCGGCATTGTCTGCACCTCCGCCTCGGTCAACCCCTGCTCCTTGAGCAACTGTTCGCGAATGCGTTCGGCCGGGGTTTTGCTCATGTAATCGGTGAAGTCTGCGCGCGCGGCACTCGTGGTAGAACCGGCTGCGGGCACATCCGTGGTCGCCGGGGTGGCGGCCGTTGAGGCCTGCAACTGCACGCGGGTCTTGGCGAAGGCTTCGTCGATGCGGTCGGCGGCCTTGTCCAGTTGGGTCTGCGCGGCGGGTACGCTCACACTTTGCTGCGCCGTTTGCAGGGCACCGCTGTACAGCGTGCTGGCGGCGGCGTTGGCGGGGTCCATGTCGGGGCGCTTGAGCTTTTCGACGGTCGACAAGGCTTGAGTGTTGTTGTTAATCAGCATGATCGGGCACCTATGCAAATGTTCGATGCGTCAGCTGGAGCAAATAGCGTGCCGGGTGCACAGCCCCGGTTTTACGGGGGGCTGGCATGGCGCTAGCGGCAAACATTGTTCTGGCGCCGGCCAAACGTTGCCGTCGACAGGCCATCTTGTGCAGTACCTTCCCGGTGGCAGGGCCGTTCAGTCGTGTTTGAAGTCCTCGACGATGAACGACCCGCTCGTGAAGTCCATTTCCAGGGCATGGTGAAGTGCCGCCGTTTTGGCCTTGAAGTGAAAGGACGCCTTCAGGAGGCGGCCTTGCAGGTACAACACGGTGAATTTTCCGCTGGTTGCCAAATAGGTGCCCTGTTCGCCTGACCTCGTGTCGTCAAATTCAAGCCTTACCTTGTGGTCTTCACTGGCCGTTGCACCAATCTCGTAGGTCTCGCCTTCCTTGATATTTTGGTCAATGCTGATTTTAAGCAGGGCGAAATCGGTCATGATCCCGACTGTTGAATTAAAGCCTGACCCGCCATTCAAATGAGCTACAAAGTTTGTGCTAAAGGGAACCGTCCATCCGGCTATTACCCCAGAGATTGCATCGTTTTTACCCAGTACCGAACCCATGATTGCTTCTCCATATTCAAGGGGCAATGTGTTGCACATTGCGTGTGCTTATGAATAGGCGAAGAGGAGAAACGGGGCTACTGTCAGACCTGACAGGTCCCTGCACTTTCCTGACAGACGGTCTTTCGATGTTTCGAAAAAACCTCTTGCGATTCTGCCGCAGGCACCTGTGAGCTGTGCGTTGAGTCCTTTCACGCTGCTGTCTTTGTGATCAGTCATGGCCGTCGAGGGCGAAGGTCTTAAAGCCGGCATGCTGGCCAAGGCGCTGGTAATACGCGGCAACTGCCGGGTAGGACGGGCGCTCCATCGGCGTCATCTGCCAGCGGTGAACCGAGAGGCCGATGAGGATGTCAGCCAGGGTGAATTCGTCGCCGGCCACGTAGGCACCGGTTTTTGCCAATTGTTGTTCCAGCAGGCCCATCTTGTCGTGCCAGGCTTGCACGCCTGCCTTGATGCGTTGCGGGTCCTGATGATCGGGGCTGTTGCGCACCAAGGCCTGGAAGGCATAACCCCAGGACGGGTTGAGTTCGGTGGCTTGCCAGTCCATCCACTGCTCGACCCGGGCGCGAGGGGCGGGCTCGAGAGGCAGCAGGTCGTGGCGTTGGTAGAGGTTCACCAGATAGCGACAGATGGTGTTGGACTCCCACAGCACACCGTGGTCGTCGATCAGCACCGGCACTTGGGCGTTGGGGTTCAGGGCAAGGAATTCGGCGGATTGGGTCGGCTTGAAGCCGATGCCCCAGTCTTCGCGCACATAGTCGATGCCCAGTTCCTGGCAGGTCCAGAGCACTTTGCGCACGTTGATGGACGAAGCGCGACCCAAGATTTTCAGTGAGTGTCCCATGGTGCTTCTCTGGCAGTGGAGAACACTCAATCTAGCAGGGGTCGGACATTACGGCGATGCCTTCAAGCAGGCACGGTTAAAAATGTGTGTGGGGCCATGGCTTTGCCCACTGGCAATACGCTCAGCTCCCTCAACTGATGAATTGCCAGGGCAACATCGCAATGTCAGCCGCGTCCTACGTGCTCTCCCGCACCTGCAACTCAAACCCCATGTCCACCACCGGCTTGGCGATCTTGTTCCCCGCCATGACCGTCAGCAGATGCTCCGCCGCGCGCCGACCGATGGCCTCGCGCGGCGTGCTGATGCTGCTCAGGCGCGGCACCATGAAGGAGGAGGCGGGCAGGTCGTTGAAACCCAGCACGGCTACGCGCCCCGGGACGTTGATGCCGTGACGCAGGGCTTCGAGCAGCGCGCCCTGGGCCAGGTCGTCGTTGCCGAAGAAGATCGCATCCACATCCGGATGGGCCGCCAGCAACTGCAAGAACAACTCGCCGCCCAGGCCCACGGAGGAGGAGCGTGGCGTCAACAGTTCCAGCGCCGGGTCGTACAGCCCGGCCTGTTGCAACGCACGGCGGAAGCCTTCGCCGCGCAGCAAGGTGCGTTGGTCCAGTTGCGCGCCGATATACGCCAGGCGCTTGCGCCCACGGGACAGCAAATGTGCTGCTGCCGTCTCACCCGCCGCCAACTGCGAAAAGCCCACGCAGTTCACGCCAGCGTTGGGGTCCAGATCCATCATGTACACGCACGGCACATTGCTGGCCTCGACCATCCGTCGCGCGCTTTCGGTCCGATCGAACCCGGTCAGCAGCAAACCCCGCGGCTGGTAGGCCATGTAGTTGCGCAGCAAGGTCTCTTCTTCGTCGCGGGAATAGTGGGAGTTGCCGATCAGCACTTCAAAGCCCTTGGGCCGCAGCACCTGGTGGATCGCTTCGAGGGTTTCGATAAACAACAGGTTGGACAGCGAGGGCACCAGCACCACCACCGAATGGCTCTGGGCCGAGGCCAGGGCGCGGGCGGCGGGGTTGACCACGTAGTTCAACTCGGCGGCGGCCCGTTGCACTTTTTCCACCAGTTCGGTGGCCACGGTGCTGATGCCACGCAAGGCGCGGGAAGCGGTAATCGGGCTGACGCCGGCCAGGCGGGCGACTTCATTGAGGGTCGGGCGACCCGTGGTGCGTGTATTTTTATCGTTCTTGGAGGTCATCAGGCGGCTTGCCAAACAAAAATCGAGGCACTAAGGTAGCGCTGTCTCCAAACGGCTGCAAATGCTTGAATGCTGGGTTGCCTGATCCAGTTCAAATGCTTGGAGCGGATGCACGCGTCACTCCATAAAAAAAGACAAGACGGCGCGGGAAAAGCCTGTTTTTGCACTAGCCTTACAGCGTGCAAAGGTAGCGCTATCTGCGTCCTGAGGTGTTTCATGAGTCAACCTGTTACCGCCCTGGTCATCATGGGTGTCGCCGGCTGCGGCAAGACCAGCGTCAGTGAGGCCGTGTGCCGCCTGAACGGTGCCACCGCCATTGAAGGCGACAGCTTTCACCCCGCCGCGAACATCGAAAAAATGAGCGCCGGCCACCCCCTCGACGACAACGACCGCGCCGGCTGGCTCGACATCCTGTGCGATGAGTTACGCCGTTCGCTCAAGGCCGGCGAACACCCGGTCCTCACCTGTTCCGCATTGAAAAAGAAATACCGCGACCACCTGCGCGAAGCCGCGCCGGGCCTGGGCTTTGTGTTTCTGGAACTGAGCCGCGAAGTCGCCGCCGACCGCGTGTCCCATCGCCCCGGGCATTTCATGCCGGCAAGCCTGATCGACAGCCAGTTCGCCACCCTTGAATCGCCCATCGGCGAGCCGCTGACCCTGGCCCTCAACGCCAGTGAAGACAGCGTCGAGGCGTTGGCCGAGCAAACCCATGCGTGGTGGTGCAAACACGGTTTTGAACCCGCTCATTAATTTTTGTGTCGGAAAAGATAGCGCTATCTCCGACAACAAATTCAACACCCGCTTTAATAACAACAACAAACAGGAGAGACCCCCATGTTTGGCATGTCCCACGAGTCCTACCTGCTGCTTGATGCAGTGGTCACTATCATTGGTCTGATCTTCTTGATCACCAAGTTCAAGGTTCACCCGTTTATCGCGTTGATCATCGCCGCCGGCTTCCTTGGCCTGACCTCGGGCATGCCCGTGGACAAGATCATCAAGGCCTTCCAGGACGGCTTCGGCGGGGTGCTCGGCTTTGTCGGCATTATCCTCGCGCTGGGTACGATGCTCGGCAAGATGATGGCCGAATCTGGCGGTGCCGATCAGATCGCCCAGACCCTGATCCGCGCCTTCGGTAAGGAAAAGGTCCAGTGGGCGATGATGTTCGCCGCGTTCCTGGTGGGTATCCCGCTGTTCTTCGAGATCGGTTTTGTGTTGCTGATCCCGCTGGTGTTTATCGTCGCGCGCCGTACCGGCGTGTCGCTGATCAAGATCGGCATCCCGTTGCTCGCCGGCCTGTCGGCGGTCCATGGCCTGGTGCCACCGCACCCGGGCCCGCTGCTGGCCATCGGCGTGTTTGGCGCGGACATCGGCAAGACCATTCTGTACGGCCTGATCGTCGCGCTGCCGACTGCCATCATCGCCGGCCCGATCTTCGGTACGTTTATCGCCAAGTACATCCCGGGCAATCCGTCCCAGGAACTGGTCGACCAACTGGCCCGTGAGTCGGAGCACAAGACGCTGCCGAGCTTCAGCATCACCCTGATCACCGTGCTGCTGCCGGTGTTCCTGATGCTGCTGAAAACCTTCGCCGACATCGCCTTGGCCGACGGTCATGTGGTGCGCAACTGGATGGACATGATCGGTCACCCGATCAGTGCCTTGCTGCTGGCGTTGCTGCTGTCGCTGTACACCTTCGGTCATCGCCAGGGCATCCACTCCAAGCAGATCCTCAAGTTGCTCGACGCCAGCCTGGCGCCGACCGCCGCGATCATCCTGATCATCGGTGCCGGTGGTGGTTTCAAACAGATGCTGGTGACCAGCGGCGTGGGCGACGTGATCGGCCATATGGCGGTGAACGCGCAGATCAACCCGATCCTGCTGGCGTGGCTGGTGGCGGCGGTGATTCGGGTGGCGACCGGTTCGGCGACAGTCGCGACCATCACTGGCGCAGGCATCGTGGTGCCGGTGGTCGGCATGATTCCGGGGGTTAACCGCGAGCTACTGGTGTTGGCGACGGGGGCGGGTTCGTTGATCCTGTCTCACGTCAACGATGCGGGGTTCTGGCTGGTGAAGCAGTACTTCAACATGACCGTGGCCGAGACGTTCAAGACCTGGACGGCGATGGAGACCATCTTGTCGGTGGTGGCGCTGATCTTCATCATGTTGCTGTCGTTGGTGGTGTGACAGACACACCGTAAGGCAAGGGTGCAAACCCAATCCAAATGTAGGAGGGGGCTTGCCCCCGATAGCGGTGTTTCAGTCACCCGATACAGTGACTGACACCCTGCCATCGGGAGCAAGCCCCCTCCCACATGTTTGACTGAGTTAGACGCCGGTTTTTGGTAAGAGGCCATCGGCGCGGAACATCCCGCGAATCCCGCGTACCGCCTGGCGAATCCGGTCCTGGTTCTCGATCAGTGCAAAGCGCACATGGTCGTCGCCATATTCACCAAAGCCAATCCCCGGCGACACGCACACCTTGGCTTCGAGCAGCAGCTTCTTGGCAAACTCCAGCGAGCCCATGGCGGCATACGCTTCGGGGATCTTCGCCCAGACGTACATCGACGCCTTGGGATTCTCCACCATCCAGCCCAACTCATGCAGGCCTTTGACCAGTACATTGCGGCGCTGGCGGTACTGCTCGGCGATGTCTTTCACGCACTGTTGGTCGCCTTCCAGCGCGGCAATCGCCGCCACTTGCAGCGGGGTGAAGGTGCCGTAGTCGTGGTAGCTCTTGATCCGCGCCAGGGCGTTGACCAGTTCTGCGTTGCCCACCATGAAACCAATGCGCCAGCCGGCCATGTTGTAGCTCTTGGACAGGGTGAAAAACTCCACCGCAATGTCCTTGGCGCCCGGCACCTGCATGATCGACGGGGCTTTCCAGCCGTCGTAGACGATGTCGGCGTAGGCCAGGTCATGCACCACCAGCACGTCGTACTGCTTGGCCAGGGCGATCACCCGCTCGAAGAAATCCAGCTCCACGCACTGCGCGGTCGGGTTGGACGGGAACCCCAGGATCATCATCTTCGGCTTGGGAATCGAACCGCGAATCGCCCGTTCCAGCTCGGCAAAAAAGTCCACGCCCGGAATCAACGGCACCGAACGCACCTGGGCGCCGGCAATCACGGCACCGTAGATATGAATCGGGTAGCTCGGGTTGGGCACCAGTACGGTGTCGCCCTGGTCCAGGGTGGCCAGCATCAAGTGCGCCAGGCCTTCCTTGGAACCGATGGTGACGATGGCTTCCGACTCGGGGTCGATATCCACTTCATAACGGTCCTTGTACCAGCGCGAAATCGCCCGGCGCAGGCGCGGAATGCCTTTGGAGGTGGAGTAACCGTGGGTGTCTTCACGCTGGGCGACGGTGACCATTTTTTCCACGATATGTGGTGGGGTCGGGCCGTCAGGGTTGCCCATGCTCAAGTCGATGATGTCTTCGCCGCGCCGACGCGCAGCCATCTTCAGCTCGGCAGTGATATTGAAAACGTAGGGGGGGAGTCGATCTATGCGCGCAAAGCGGCGCGGCAAACCTTGGTCGGCCATTGTTGCCTCGAAAGTACGTAAGCGCCCGGAACCGTCCGAGCGACGTCGGCCACTGCGGTGGCCTGCGGGGCAGACAATACGGTTGATGATGGCCAGTTGTCCAGATGCGTAGGAACAATTTCTACATGCAGTGCAATCCGGATATACCCCTATACTCAATACGGGTTTGTTCTCTCATAAGAAGGAGACTGTTCAGATGGATCAGCAGACGCAACAACCGTTAGAGCCGCGCATGGAAGAGGGCAAGGCCCTGGTGATCGCCGGGGTGCAAGGGCATTATTCGAAGGCCACCACCGGGGATATTCCCAAGTTGTGGGGCGTGTTTGACGAGAGCGTCAAATACATCAAAAAGCGTTTGGGCGGTTTTACCTACGGGGTTTGTCATAACCCCAGACACGATGAGTTCGACTACATCGCAGGGGTTGAAGTCCCCGCCAAGGGTGATGTGCCGAGCAATTTCGAGTTCATCGAAATCCCGCCGCATCACTATGCCGTGTTCGCGCACTACGGCGAGGTACACGCGTTGCCGCAGACCTACGAGCGGATCATGTTCGAATGGTTGCCGCATTCCGGGTACAAGGTTGCCGGCGTGGATTTTGAGCGGTACAGCGCGGATTTTGATGTGAGAAAGGGCCTCGGCACCGTGGAGGTCTGGCTGCCTGTGGAAGCAAAGGCCTGAAGCGCCGGCCGAAGATGATGGCGACTCTTCGGCCGTTTTTCCTGCGCGGGAATGCTCATGATCCAGCGTGCCCTCAAGCGTTGGTCGCTGTCATCTCAACGTGACATCTACTGCGGCTCCAAGCCCCGACTCAAACGGCGTTCATACCCGCCCCGGCCCTTGTATGCCTCCCCGCGATCCACCCAGCCCAGCCCCAGGTACAAGCCCATCGCCGCGACATTGAGCGTGTCCACCGACAACTCCAGCGCCTTGATCTGCGGCCAGGCCTGAAGCGCCGCCGCGGGTAGCGCCTGCAGGCAGGCTTTGCCAAATCCCCGGCCCTGTTGGCTGCGATCCACCTGTAACGCGTGCAGCGTGGCGCTGTGGGCATCGGCCCAATGGGGCAGGCATGGCGGGCATTTGAGCAGGAGGAAGGCCACGGGCACATCGTCGGCCAGCAGCGCAAAGCCTTTGATGCCGGGGCTGGGGTTGACCAGCAGGGTGTTGAGTGCGCAATACATGTCGCCGCAAAACGGCAACTGCTCAGGGTGAACTTCGATCGCGCCGACTTGCTGTGTTTGCACAGCGTTCAGCGCCTCGTAGGCGACAAGGCGGGTTTGCATCGGGGCGTCCGAACGGCTGCAAAGAAGGGCGCAGTCTATCGGGTTTGCGCGCTGCGAGATTTTTTTTCAGCGCGCTGTCGATCGGGCGGCGGGCCATTCGACTAAGGGTGTCTCTGAAGATTTTCACCCCCCAGGAGTATCGCCATGAACACTGCAATCCACACCCTGATCAAACAATGGAAACAAGCCGTCGTCGCCAAGGACATCGATAAGATTGTCAGCTTTTACGCCGACGATATCATCGCGTTCGACGCGGTTAGCGCCCTGCAGTTCAAGGGCAAGGCGGCCTACCGCGCGCACTGGCAGGCGTGCATGGACGTCTGCCCCGGCCCCGGTGTGTTCGACTTCCATGAGTTGCATATCGTCGCCGCCGACAACAGCGCCTTTGCCCATTGGCTGGCTCACTGCGGTGGCACCGGCCCGGACGGCGTGCTCAAGACCTGCTGGATGCGCGTCACCGTCGGTTACCAGCGTGTCGACGGCCAATGGAAGGTGGTGCATGAGCATTGGTCGGCCCCCTTCGACATGGCCACCGGCGTCGCGCTGTTCGACCTGAAACCTTGAGCCCCGCGAACTATAGTCAGTAGTCCGAAAACGGAGAACGCCATGAAATACCTGTGCCTGATCTACAGCAACGAACAGGTGTTGCACACCGCGCCGGACAGCCCGGCCGACCCGGAGTGTTTCGCCTACGCGCAGTCCGTCCAAAAGAGCGGGCGCATGCTCGCCGCCGAGCCGCTGGAGTCGGTGAGCACCGCCACCACTGTGCGTATGCGCAATGGCAAGCTGTCGATCACCGACGGGCCGTTTGCCGAAACCAAGGAGCAGCTCGCGGGGTTTTACCTGATCGAAGCCCGGGACTTGAACGAAGCGCTCCAGGTCGCCGGCGGCATTCCGGCGGCCCGGGTCGGCAGTGTGGAAGTACGCCCCGTGCGCCAATTGAATCTCTGAACACAAAACACCCATAAACAGGAGGTTTACCCATGAACACTCAACCTGCCGAATGTGAAAGGTCCATTAAACCTGGGGGCGGCGCGCCCAATCGCCCGGTGACCCGGGATCTGCCCGATTGACCCCTCCGATCGAGACGATTTACCGCCGCGAATCACGGCGCGTGCTGGCGACGCTGATTCGCCTGCTCGGCGATTTCGACCTGGCCGAGGAAGCGCTGCACGAGGCGTTCCTGGTCGCCATGCAGCGCTGGGAGCACGACGGCGTGCCGAGCAATCCACGGGCGTGGCTGGTCTCGACCGGGCGCTTCAAGGCCATCGATCGCCTGCGCCGCCAGGCCCGTTTCACCCCGTTATTGCAGGCGCAGGCCGATGCGCTGGCAGCGGCCGATTGGGACGACGAAGACGTGGAAGACGACCGCCTGCGCCTGATCTTCACCTGCTGCCACCCGGCGCTGGCGGCTGACGCCCAAGTGCCGTTGACCCTGCGTGAAATCTGCGACCTGACCACCGAAGAAATCGCCCGCGCCTTTCTGGTCCCGCCGGCCACCATCGCCCAGCGGATCGTGCGGGCCAAGGGCAAGATCCGCGAGGCGAAGATTCCCTATCAGGTGCCGTCGCTGGTCGAATTGCCCGAGCGCCTCGACAGCGTGCTGCGTGTGATTTACCTGGTGTTCAACGAAGGCTACTCGGCGTCGATGGGCGCGGATCTCACACGCGACGATCTGACCCGTGAAGCCATCCGCCTCGGCCGTTTGTTGCTGGAGTTGCTGCCGGAGCCGGAAGTCATGGGCTTGCTGGCGTTGATGCTGCTGCACGAGTCGCGCCGCCCGGCGCGGACCTCGGCCAGCGGCGAGTTGGTGCTCCTGGACGAACAGGACCGAGCATTGTGGGATGCATCCCTGATTGCCGAAGGCTGCGCACTGGTGGAGCAAGCGCTGACGACCCGGCGCTTTGGGCCCTATGGCTTGCAGGCGGCGATTGCGGCGGTACATGCCGAAGCGCCGAGTGCCGAGCACACCGACTGGCCGCAGATTGTCGGGCTATACGATGTGTTGCTCCGCGACGTGCCGTCGCCCGTGATCGAACTGAACCGCGCAGTGGCGCTGGCCATGCGCGATGGGCCGTTGGCCGGGTTGCAACAGGTGGAGGCGATTCTGGCGCGGGGCGAATTGCTGGACTATCACCTGGCGTATTCGGCGCGTGGCGAATTCTGCCGACAATTGGGGCGGCTGGACGAGGCGCGGCTGGCGTATGAAAAAGCCCTGTCTCTGACCCGGCAAACCCCGGAAAAGCACTTCCTCGCACGCCGCCTGGCCAGCCTGACCCCGATCTAGCGCCCAACGCATTTCCACAGTGGGACCACCAAGCCCTGCCTGCTCTGGACGAACTCAATCGAGCATCTGCCCCAACAACCAACTCCCCGCAGGCCCCGGCGGATATTGCCGCGACCACAGCGCATCCACCGCCACCGAGCGCGGCCAACTGCGCACGCTCAGTTCAATCAGCCCGGCATTGCCAAAGCGTTCCACCAACCAGCGCGGCAGTGCGGCCCAGCCAAAACCGAGCTGGGCCATTTCCATCAGCATCAGAAAACTCGGCGCCGACCAGACGCGGCCCATGGGGCGGGTTTCATTCGGGTTGATGATGCTCGCCAGGCGCAGCTCACGGTGTTGCTGCAACACCTGTTGGTTGACGCTTTCCAGGCTGGCCAAAGGGTGCGTGGGCGCGACGAACAGGGCAATTTCCGTGCGCTCTTCCACTGGCGAACGGCTCAGGTCGGGTGGGTAAACCTCCTGGGCCTCGACCAGGGCAATCTGGGCCCGGCCACTTTGCACCAGGGCTATCAGGTCTTCGCACTCGGCGATCAGCCATTCCAGTTCCAGGTCGGGGTAGCGTTGCTCAAAGGCCTTGAGCGCGAGTTCGAAGCGCTCCGACTGGTAGGTGTCAGACATCGCAATCGTCACTTTCGCCTCCAACCCCTGGGATAGCTGAGTTGCCGCCAGCGCCAGCCGACTGCTCGCCTCCAGCACCTGCTCGGCGCGTTGCAGCAGCACATGGCCAGCGGCGGTCAGCGTCGGCTTGCGGCTGCTGCGGTCGAACAGCAGCACATCGAGGTCAATCTCCAGGCTCGCCACCGCCGCGCTGACGGTGGACTGGCTCTTGCCCAGCTTGCGTGCCGCCGCAGAAAACGAGCCTTGGGTCGCGGCCTGAACAAAGGCCTGGAGCACTTCATGGGAGGCCATGACTATCGCCTTTATCGATGGTTATTGGTTATGAAGTATCGATACAAAACGCAATGATGGCAACACAGTCACTCACGGAGCCGGGGCATGAACCCTACCAAGTCGATTACTGAACGTGTGTGCCAGGCCATCGGTTTCGAGGCCCTGGCGTTGTTGATCTGCACGCCGTTGCTGGCGTGGATCATGGACAAACCCGCCGTGGAAATGGGCATGGTTACCCTGGCAATCAGCCTGATGGCGCTGACCTGGAACGTGATTTTCAACGGCCTGTTCGACCGCCTCAAGGCACGCCTGCAACTGGCCAACAACGGCTGGACCCGGGTGTTGCACGCCTTGTTGTTTGAAGGCGGGCTGGTCCTGATGTGCGTGCCGTTGATTGCCGTGTGGCTGAACATCAGCCTGCTGCAGGCGTTTATCCTCGATATCGGCGTGTTGCTGTTTTTCCTGCCGTACACCTACGTGTACCACTGGGGCTACGACGTGATGCGCGAAAAGCTCTTACAGAAACATGCCGCCCGAAGCCTCGATCCGCTGGCCGGTGATCCAGTGGCTACCGTCCGCCAGCAGGCTGGCAATGGCCCCGCCGATATCATCCGGTAACCCGGCGCGGCCCAGGGCGGTGTTATTGGCGACCATCGCGTTGAGGTTGGCGTTGTCGCGCACGGCACCGCCGCCGAAGTCGGTTTCGATGGCGCCCGGCGCGAGGATATTGACGCTGATACCGCGCGCGCCGAGCTCTTTGGCCTGGTAGCGGGTCAGCACTTCCATGGCGCCTTTCATCGCCGCATACGCGGCATAGCCGGGCAGGCTGAAACGGGCGAGGCCGCTGGAGATATTGAGGATGCGGCCACCGTCACGGATCAGCGGCAGCAGTTTCTGGGTCAGGAAAAACGGGCCTTTGAATTGAATCGCGACCAGTTGGTCGAACTGCGCTTCGCTGGTCTCGGCAAAGCTGGCGTGGATGCCGATACCGGCGTTGTTGATCAGAAAGTCGAAATCATCCCGTGCGAAAACACGCTTGAGCACGCCGCCGACGGCTTCGACGAACGCGTCGAAGGTGGCGCTCTGGCTCACATCCAGTTTCAGCATGGCGGCGCGGCCGCCCCATTGTTCGATCTGCTCGACCACTGCCTGGGCTTCATCCGCCTGGCTGTGGTAAGTGCCGATGATATCCACGCCTTGTGCGGCCAGGCGCAACGCAGCGCTTCTACCCAAGCCGCGGCTGGCGCCGGTGATCAGTGCGATTTTGCGGGTCATGGTGCAGTCCTCTGAGGTGATCGTGGGAATGAGTGTATTTGTCCGCCTGTAACGTGATAAACAGCGGTAAAGCGAAATCACTGGCCGGAAAAAGCGAACAATCCCATGAACAAACTGGAGTTGCTGCGCACCTTCGTGCGCGTCACCGAACTGTCGAGTTTCACCGGCGCCGGCGAGAGCCTGGGCCTGCCGCGTTCGACGGTGTCCGAGCATGTGCAGGCACTGGAAGAACTGCTCGGCGCGCGCCTGCTGCAGCGCACCACGCGCAAGGTGCAGGCGACCCAGGACGGCCGCGTGCTGTATGAACGCAGCAAGGACTTGCTTGCGCACATGGAGGAACTGGAGGGCTTGTTTCGCCAGGACGAAACACAACTGACCGGACGCATTCGGGTGGACCTGCCGACCATGATGGCGCGGGATTTGATCCTGCCGCGCCTGCCGCATTTCATGGACGCGCACCCGTTGATCGAGCTGGAAATCAGCGCCACTGACCGTCAGGTCGACCTGCTGGCCGAGGGGTTCGATTGCGTGCTGCGCGTCGGTGCGCAGCCGGACCAGTCGGTGGTCGCCCGGTTGTTGTGCAGCATGCCGATGATCAACTGCGTGAGCGCGGGCTACCTGCAACGCTATGGCGTGCCGCGGACGCTGGCCGACCTGGCCGACCACCACTTGGTGCATTACGTGCGCCCGCTGGGTTCGCGCTCGGCGGGGTTCGAATACCTGCTGGGCAACAAGGTGCAGCGCCTGCCCATGGCCGGGCGGGTCACGGTCAACAGCACCGATGCCTACAAGTCGGCTTGCCTGGGCGGCTTCGGGATTATCCAGGTGCCGGCCCTGGGCATCGGCGATCAGTTGGCCAGTGGCGAACTGGTGGCGGTTTTGCCGGAATACCCGGCGCCGCCGTTGGACGTGTCCCTGCTCTATGCCGGGCAGCGGCATTTACCGCTGCGGGTGCGGGTGTTCATGGACTGGTTGGCCGCGACGCTGCAAGCCCAACTCTAACGCCGCGCCGACAACTGCTGCGGGGCCAGGAAGGCGTCGTGGAAGTAGTCCCGGAACGCCTGCATCGCCGGGGTAAATGCGCGCTCGCGGTGCCAGGCCAGGCCGACGCTCATGGGCGTCACCGGGTCGGTCACGGTCAGGGTTTCGATGCGCTTGCCTTCCAGGGACCAGGGCCGATGCACCAGGTCCGACAGGATCGCCACGCCGCTGCCATTGGCGACCATGCTGCGCACCGCTTCCACCGAACTGGTGCGCAGCCGCACCTTGGGCGTTTGCCCGGCCTGTTCCCAATAGCGCATGGCACTGTGTTCGGCTTCGTCGACAGTCAGCAGGATGTAGGGCTCGCGGGCCACGTCCGCCAGGCTGACGGCGCCGCGTTCGCATAATGGGTGATGGCTGGGCAGCCACAGGCGGCGTTCGGAGTTGAAGAGGATTTCCGACACGATATCCGCGTGGGTGAGGTTGGCGGTGAGCACCACGGCCATGTCGAACTGGCCGTCGAGCAGGCCGTGTTCGATGGCCTGGCGCTCCTGCTCGAACACCTCGATGGTCACGTCCGGGTGCCAGTGTTCCATGCGCTGCAGATGGTGCGGCAGGAAGTAACCGAGCACCGTGTAACTGGCGGCGACCCTTAGCACGCCGCTGGCGCGGTAGTCGGGCAATGGGCTGTTCAGCGCGTCGTCGACACTGCGCACGATCACATAGGCGCGGTTGAGAAAATGCCGCCCGGCGTCGGTCAGGTTCATGCCCTGGGCCGAACGCACAAACAATTGCACGCCGAGCATCGCCTCCAGTTCCTTGATCGCCGTGGTCACGGCCGATTGGGAGATGTTCAGGTGAATCGCCGCCTGGGAAATCTGACCGATCTCGGCGGTGGCGACGAAGTAGCGGATTTGGCGCAAGGTCAGCGACATGGCGATATCTGTTTTTCAGAAGATAGGCCATCTGATAATAGATCTTCCCAAGGGGTCAAGCCGCAGCCTACTTTTCAGCATCACCTTTGGCGGAGCGACTTTTCATGCAGGCAGTGGATTTCAATTCAGACATGGGCGAAGGCTTCGGCCCCTGGACGATCGGCGATGGCGTCGATGCCGAGCTGATGGCCTACATCAGCTCGGCCAATATCGCCACCGGCTTCCACGCCGGCGACCCCGGCACCATGCGCCGCACCGTCGCACGCGCCAAGCAACTGGGGGTCGCCATCGGCGCCCATCCGGGCTTTCGCGACCTGGTGGGCTTCGGTCGCCGCCATATCAACGCGCCGGCCCAGGAACTGGTGGACGACATGCTCTACCAGCTCGGCGCCCTGCGTGAAATCGCACGCGCCCAGGGTGTGCCCGTGCAACACATCAAGCCCCACGGCGCGCTCTACATGCACCTGGCCCGCGATGAAGACGCCGCGCGATTGTTGGTGCAAAACCTGCAACTGATTGAGCCGACACTGTTGCTGTACTGCATGCCGAACTCGGTGATCTGGCGCATAGCCAAGGAACTGGGGCAGCCGGTGGTGCGTGAGTTCTACGCCGACCGCGAGTACGACCTGAGCGGCTCCATCGTGTTCACCCGCACGGTGCGCGCCCTCGACCCTGCCACCGTCGCGGCGCGGGTCCTACGGGCTTGTCAGACGGGTCTTGTACGCACCGTAGAAGGCGAAGACCTGTTTATCGAATTCGATTCCATCTGCCTGCACAGCGACACCCCCGGCGCCCTGGAATTGGTCGAAGCCACCCGTGAAGCCCTGGACCAAGCAGGCATTGCGGTCAGAACACCCGAATAAGATCGCCCCCATACTTTTTTGCCTGCCTTTCTATAACGATTCCAAGAGGAACAGACATGGCTGAAACGTCCCCCATCCGCTACAGCTTCGGCGCCGATGAACACCTGTTCGCCGAGGTCAGCGACAGCATGTCCCTGGAGGCTTTCTTCAAAGGCATGGCCGTGACCCGCGCCGTGGAACGCCTGGCGTTGGACGGTGTGCTGGATGTGTGCCTGGCCAACGCCTCCTTCCAGATCCGCTTCGACCCGGACCGCATTGCGCCCCATGTGCTGCTCGACGCGGTGCAAAGCGCCGAAGCCCAGGCCGTGGCCGAACGCACCTTGCACACGCGCATCATCGAAATCCCGGTGCTCTACAACGACCCCTGGACCCACGAAACCCTGATGCGCTTTCGCGATCGCCATCAAGACCCCAGCGGCACCGACCTGGAATATGCGGCGCGGATCAACGGCCTGGCCGATGTCGACGCTTTCATCGCGGCCCACAGTGGCGCGCCGTGGTTTGTGTCGATGGTCGGCTTTGTCGCGGGCTTGCCGTTCATGTTCCAGATGGTCGAGCGCGAGCGGCAGTTGCAGGTGCCCAAATACCTGCGCCCGCGCACCGACACGCCGAAACTGACCCTCGGCCATGGCGGCTGCTTTGGCTGCATCTATTCGGTGCGCGGCGCCGGCGGCTACCAGATGTTCGGCGTCACCCCGGCACCGATCTACGACCCGGCGCAGCAGTTGGCCTACCTCAAGGACCATATGGTGTTCTTCCGGCCGGGCGACATCGTGCAGTTCAAACCGATCGACCGCGAGGCCTACGACCTGGCCGTCGCCGAGGTGGACGCAGAACGTTTCGACCTGCGCATCCGCCCCCTGGAATTTTCCCTGGATGCGTTTCTCGCCGACCCCATCGGTTATCCGAAAACCCTGCAGGAGGCGCTGGCATGATCAAGGTGCTCAAACCCGGCCTGGCGACCTCGGTACAGGACCTGGGCCGCGAAGGTTATTACCACCTGGGTATTCCGCCGTCGGGCGCGCTGGACCAGTACGCGCTGAGCGCGGCCAACCATTTGGTGGGCAACCCGCCGGGCGCGGCCGGCCTGGAATGCACGCTGATCGGTCCCGAGCTGGAGTTTCGCCGGGACGCCTTGGTCGCCCTCAGCGGCGCCTTGATGGCGCCGCGCCTGGACGGTGAAGTGGTCCACCAGGACACCGCGTTCCAGGTCCGCGCCGGGCAGGTGTTGCGCTTCGAATTTCCCCTGGCCGGTGCGCGTACCTATCTGGCGGTCGCCGGCGGCATCGACGTGCCGTTGGTGCTCGGCAGTCGCTCGACCTACACCCTCGGCGCACTCGGCGGCTTTCACGGGCGGCGGTTGCAGGCGGGGGATGAGTTGCCCATCGGCGAGCCCAGTGGGCAGGGGCGGGCGGGCAACAGTTTGCCGATGGCCTTGCGCCGGGCAGTCGGTGGCGATGTGACCTTGCGCGTGGTGCCCGGCCTGTATTACGAACGCCTGACGGCGGCGGCGAAAAGCAGCTTTTTTGCCGAGCCGTGGACGGTGGGGTCCGAGGCGGACCGTATCGGCTATCGCTTCAAGGGCGGCAGTGCGTTGAGCTTTCAGCCACGGGAGCAGCCGTTTGGTGCGGGGTCCGATCCGTCGAACATCGTCGACAGTTGCTACCCGATCGGCTCGATCCAGGTGCCGGCCGGGCTGGAGCCGATCGTGCTGCATCGGGACGCGGTGTCGGGCGGCGGCTACGCGATGATCGGCACGGTGATCAGTGCCGACCTGGACTTGATCGGGCAGATGCAGCCGAACCAGCGGGCGGGGTTTGTGGCGGTCAGCCTGGAGCAGGCGTTGGAGGCGCGGCGGGTGTACAAGAAGCGCTTGAGGGCAATGACCGGGCTCTTCAATACCTGAAACACCACCCAGCAAAATGTAGTGGGTCAGCAGAGTTTGGTGAACAGCCAGTAGCGCAGCATCGCCACCCTGGCCACTGCCACGCCGGCCAACAATGTGGGAGGGAGCAAGCCCCCTCCCACCTTTGATCCGGCGCTGGGTCAAAAGAGTTGGGTGAATAACCAGTACAGGCTACCCGACAGTAGAATCGCTGCCGGCAAGGTCAGCACCCAGGCCATCAGCAAATTGCGGATGGTCTTCATCTGCAAGCCGCCGCCGTTCGCCACCATGGTCCCCGCCACGCCGGACGACAACACATGGGTGGTCGACACCGGCAAGCCGAACATATCCGCAGCGCCGATGGTCAGCATCGCCACGGTCTCGGCCGAGGCGCCTTGGGCGTAAGTCATGTGCGTCTTGCCGATTTTCTCGCCCACGGTCACCACGATGCGCTTCCAGCCGACCATGGTCCCGAGCCCCAGGGCGATGGCCACGGCGATCTTCACCCACAGCGGAATGAAGCGCGTGGAGTTGTCGATCTGTTGCTTGAACAGTTGCAGCTTGCCTTGGGTGTCGGCGTCGAAGTTGCCGATCTTGGCCTTGTCCATCAAACGAATGGTTTCGCTGGTCAGGTACATGTCGTTACGCACGTTGCCTACGGCTTCGGCGGGGACTTTAGCCAAAGAGCCGTAGCCTTTGACTTCATCGCCGATCTGGCCGGCGAGGGCGGCGAGGGCCGGGATCAGTTCGGGTGTGGCGTCCTTGGTCCGCACGTAGGTCGAGAGGATGGGGCGCGGGTCGCCCGGCAGCGCTTGCGGCGCGCTTTTCATCAGCGCGACCTGGGTTACTTCAGCCACCGCGGCAAACTGCAGCGATTGTTCGGCGGGCATGGCGCGGTTCAGCGCATACGCCATCGGCAGGGTGCCGACCAGGATCAGCATGATCAGGCCCATGCCTTTTTGCCCGTCGTTGGAGCCGTGGGCGAACGATACACCGGTGCAGGTGAGGATCAGCATGCCGCGAATCCACCATGGCGGCGGGGTGTCGCCTTTGGGCGCCTTGTACAGCGCGCGGTTTTTCACGAAGGCGCGCAGGGCCAGCAACAGCAGGGCGGCAAAAGCGAAACCGATCAGCGGCGAGAGCAGCAGGGCGTAACCGATCTTGATCGCCTGGCTCCAGTCCACGCCGCTGGTGCCATCACGCCCGTGCATCAGGGCATTGGCCACGCCGACGCCGATGATCGAACCGATCAGAGTATGGGAGGACGAGGCCGGCAGGCCCAACCACCAGGTGCCGAGGTTCCACAGGATCGCCGCGATCAGCAGGGCGAAGATCATCGCGAAACCGGCCGAGGAACCCACCTGCAAAATCAGCTCGACCGGCAGCAGGGCAATGATGCCGAACGCCACTGCGCCGCTGGAGAGCAGCACCCCGAGGAAGTTGAAAAAACCCGACCACACCACCGCGAACTGCGGCGGCAGCGAGTTGGTGTAGATCACCGTCGCCACGGCGTTGGCGGTGTCGTGGAAACCGTTGACGAATTCGAAACCCAGGGCGATCAGCAGCGCCACGCCCAGCAGCAGGAACGGCGTCCAGGTGGTGACCAGCGTGCCCAGTTCGTGCATGTCGCGCATCAGGCTGTAGGCGGTGAACAACAGGCCCATCGCGAGCACGGCAAAGAAAATGATCACCGTCAGCAGGCCGGGTTTTTTGTCCAGCCTGGGTCGGGTATCAACGGATGACGTATGCGTTGAAGCTGTCAGGGAAGGGGTGGCCATGCAGTAACATCCAGTGTCGGAGAGGATGTCGCTCATGATCATTGCAGAATATTACAGAGATGCTGCGATAGATCAGTGTTTAGCGGATTGGATTGGCCGCTGGTCTACAAACGCACAGATTTTTTGAGCGCATGTGAGGGTCAGTAGTCGTTGCGTTTCCTGAAGGCCCAGCGCCCGGCAATCAAGGTAAAGGTCGCGACCAACGCCACCAGAATCCAGAAGCCTTCCGGGTCTTGGGAAAGCGGCACGCCGCCTACGTTCATGCCGAAAAAGCCGGCAATGATATTGATCGGCAACGCCAGCACCGTGACCACCGTCAGCGTAAACAGCGTGCGGTTGCTTTGTTCGTTGAGGTTGGCGGCGATTTCTTCCTGCAACAACTTGATGCGTTCGCCCAGGGCGGTCAGGTCGTTGATGATCAGCGCAAACTCCTCGGTGGATTTGCGCAGCTCCTTGACGTCTTCCTTTTGCAGCCACTGCGGCGGGCGGTTGAGCAGCCGCAGCAGCGAGCCGGGCTCCAGCGCCAGCAGGCGTTGCAGGCGCACCAGCACCCGGCGCATGGCGCCCAGCTCGGCGCGGTTGGTGGACAGGTGCGAGGAGAGCAATTGGTCTTCGATGTGGTCGACGCTGATGCTGGTCTTGCGCACGATCTGCGTCAGCACCTCGCCCTGGTCGCGCAGCAGGTGGACCAGTAGCTCCAGCGGCGAGCGGAAGTGCTCACCGGCCTTGACCGACGAACGCAACTTGTCCACCGAGTGCAGCGGTTGCAGGCGCGCGCTGATCAGCAAGTGACTGCGGGCGCAGACCCACAATGTGGAAATATCCGACGAGACCATGCTGCTGAAGTTGAACACCACGTCGTTGACCACCGCGAGCAAGGCTGAGTCGACGTGTTCGATACGGGTGGAGCGTGAGCCTTCGTGCAAGGCTTCGAAGAATTCTTCCGGCAATTGCAGGTGCGCCAGCATCCAGCGCTCGCATCCGGCGTGTGCCAGGTTCAGGTGCAGCCATAGAAACTCCTGCGGGTCTTGCGGTTGCTGCAAGGCCTGGAGAGCGGTGGCTGAATCAATCTGCTCACCCTTTTCGCCTGGGCGGAAACGGAAACCGTAAAGCAAGCCAAACAGATCGGAGTCCTGGTGGCTGTGGTCGATGCTGTGGTTCATGGAGTCTCGCAGAGAAAGGACCTGTAGGACGTTTCACAGGTTCGCGTGAGCGAATCATTGCAAGGATGCTTGACAGTTTTGTGACAGTTTTCGACTTGATGACATTTTATTGACCGACTATCGAAATGAGCTCAAGAAGTGTCTAGATCGGCCGATTCAGGGCACAACAACCGCTGCGGATGACGGCGCCTTCGACGACAGGGATGTCATGACGTATTTGCACCTTTTCCTTGTTTCGAGGCTTTTCCCGATGACTTTTTTACGAACATCCCTGCGGGCACAGATTTTGTCGCTGCTCGGCGGCAGCCTGCTGGCGATGCTGTTGATCGCCCTGGCCTGTTTCAACTTCCTTTCCAACGGGGTGCAGAGTTACCGCAGTTTGCTCGATGGGCCGTTGCTCACTTCACAGTTGATCGATGAGGCCAACCTGCAATTCAAAGTGCAGGTGCAAGAATGGAAAAACGTGTTGTTGCGCGGCAAGCAGCCGCAGGACCTGGAGAAATACTGGGGCCAGTTCCAGGATCGGCAGCGCGATGTACAAGGCATTCTCTCGCGGCTGGTCACCCAGACCGCCGGTGACCCGGCGCTGAGCCTGCGTATCCAGAACCTGCGTAAGGAGCACCAGCAGCTCGGCGTTGCCTACCAGAAGGGCCGCGATGCCTACTTGGCCGCCGGCGCCGACCCGAGCGCCGGAGACGCTGCGGTCAAGGGCGTGGACCGCGCCGCCAGCGAACAGATGAGCGCGCTGGTCAGCGACCTGCGTGCCCAAAGCACCCAGCAATCCCAGGTCATCAGCGCCCATGCCGAGCGCACGGTGATGGTGGGGCTGGCGATCATGTTGCTGTCCGGCGTATTGATCGGCCTGTTCAGCCTGTGGTTGATCAACCGCAACCTGATCCTGCCGATCCGTGGCTTGATTGAGTATGTGAGCCAACTGAGCCACGGCCGTTTTGCCGAGCGTGTCGCCAGTCGTCGCCAGGACGAACTGGGGCATCTGGCGGAGGCCGCGAACACCTTGCGCGACTTCTTGGCCGAAACCTTCAGCCGCCTGCAGCGCAGTGCCACCGATCTGGTCCACGCCAGCGGTGAGTTGAATTCGATCGCCGGGCAAATGGCGACCGGCACCCACGAACAATTCAACCGTACCGACCAGGTGGCCACGGCCATGACCGAAATGTCGGCCACCGCCCAGGAAGTGGCGCACCACGCCGCCAGTGCGTCCCGCGCGGCCGATGACGCAGACCAATCGGCCCGCGAGGGCGGCGAAGTGATGAAAGTCACCATTGCCACCATCGGCCAGATGCGTACTGAAATCCTCAACACCGGCACCATCATCCGCCGCCTGGAAACCGACAGCGTGCGGATCGGCAAGGTGCTCGAAGTGATTCGCGGGATCGCCGAGCAGACCAACCTGCTGGCGCTCAACGCCGCGATCGAGGCGGCACGGGCGGGCGAGGCGGGGCGCGGGTTTGCGGTGGTGGCCGATGAAGTGCGCAGCCTGGCGCAACGCACGGCGGCGTCGATCATCGAGATCAATCAGATTATCCAGGCGGTGCAAACCGGCGCGGTCGATGCGGCCGAGGCGATTGTCACTGGCCAGTCGTGCAGCGATGACAGCGTGGAAAAAGTCACCCAGGCCGGCGCGATGCTGGCTCACATCACCCAGGCCGTCGAAGCGATTCGCGACATGAACCGCCAGATCGCCACGGCGGCCGAGGAGCAGACGTCGGTGGCCGAGGATATTTCGCGCAATATCACCCAGATCACCACCGTGGCCACCGCCAACCTCGACAACGTGAAGCGCACCGAAGCGGCGAGCCAGAATCTGCGTGGTTTGTCCGGCGAATTGAACGAGGTGACGGCGCGACTGAGCGCTTGATCAAGCGCCCATAAAAAACCGCGCCACCCGAAGGTGGCGCGGTTTTTTCAGGGTTTGACTCAGGTGTCTTGCTTGTCTTCGAGCACGGTGCCGGTCTTGGCGTCGAGTTTCACTTCAAAGCGCTTGCCGGCGGTGTCGGTCAGTTCAACTTCGTAGACCAGGACGCCGCTGTTGTTGTGGTCCAGCTCGGTGTCGGTAATCTGGGCGCCGGCGTGTTTGGCCACGGCGGCGGCGTTGAGCTTGTCGAAAGGCATCACGGCACCGGATTTGAGCAGACCTTCGATATGATCCGGGCGGACATCGGCCTGGGCCAGGCCGGCGGCCAGGGTCAGGGCGGTCGCGGCAAACAGAGCAGTCAAGGTTTTCATGGTGTGTATCCTTTTTCGGTGAGCTGTTTAAGTGGCGCCAGATTAACCGGCGCAACTTAATTCATCCTTAATGGCACACTGACTCGCTCAGTATTTGTGGTCGTTCAGCAGGTCCTGCACGCTGGACGACGGCCAGCGCTTGTAGAACTTCAGCAGTTCGGCGGCGCGGTTGGTGAAGATACCGTCGACGCCGGCGTTCATCACTTTCTCGAAGTCCACAGGTTCATCCACGGTGTAGACGTGTACCAGCAGGCCCTTGTCGTGGGTCAGCTTGTTCATTCCAGGCTTCACCAGGTCGGTGTAGCTCTGGTCGCCAAGGGCGGTCAGCTCCGCCGACGGGCCCGTGCCGATGGCGCCGAGGCTCTTGGCTTCGTCGACCCACTTTTCGAACTCGGCGGCGTCCTTGGGCTCTTGCTTGGCGTAGTAAGCGGCCTTGGTCGCTTCGCCGGATTCGGCGAAGGTTTGCTTGGATTTCGGCTCGATGCTGCCTTCACCCACCCACAACAGCAGGATTTTCGGGGTGTTGGGCATTTCTTTCTGCAGCTCTTTCAGGCTGGCCGTCTCGAAGGTCTGCAGCACTACGCGCCCTTTGCCCTGGCCGACACCGGTGTTGCTCTTGCCCAGCTTGGAGCCGGCGGAGCTCAACCAGCCTTTGTCCAGCAGCTTGTTTTTCAGGTCGGCTTCGATGCCCGGGAATTGCTTGGGCTCTTTGGTTTCGATGTACAGGCCCGGTTTGTGCTGCGGGTTGCCTTCGGCGATCTTGATGATGTCGTCCAGGCTGAGGATTTTCAGGCCGACGAAGCCCGGGCGGGCGCGGTCCGGGTAGGCGGCGTTGAACCAACTGCCGGCGTCGAGGGTTTGCAGTTCTTTCCAGGTGAACTCGTTGGCCGGAGCGTCTTTGCGCTCGGGGAACTTGGTGGCCACGTCGGTGGTGCGTTGCAGGTTGTTGTCGTGCAGGGCGAACAGCACGCCGTCCTTGCTGCGCTGCAGGTCCAACTCCAGGTAGTCGGCGCCCAGGTCGCGCGCGACCTTGTAGGCTGCGGCAGTGGACTCGGGGGCGTCGTAGGACGCACCGCGGTGGGCGATCACCGCAGGGTAGGGAATGCCTTCGTTAGTTGCCAATTCAGCCGGGCTGATCGGGTCGGCAGCCTGCGCCTGGCCAAGGCCAAGCATCAGGGCGAGCAGCAAGGCACTCTTGGTGAACGTGACAGGCATATATGGAGTCCTTTCGTGGAGGGAGCTTTGAGAAGGCTTCCTTTTTAACAATTGATAACGAAAGGCGCTATCACCAAACCGACATTAACGTGTGTGCGCGCTAATTTTCTGGGTTTTTTTTGCGTGGCTTTGCAGTACTCTTGCCGCGAACCGCCCCGTAAGAGGGCAGTACTTTCCGCCACGCGTGTAAACCATCTTTCCAGTCCCTGTGGGACTTTTCAGTGAGGTTTACCATGCGAATCACCTCCGAGCTTATCTGCCAGGCCGCCGACCAGCTTCACGGTTTTGTCGGCCTCAACCGCAAGACCGGCCAGTACATTGTGCGGTTCAGCGAAGACTCCTTCGGTATGGATGTCGCCGATGACGGCATCATCCCCACTGCCGAATTTGTCTGGCTGCCGGCCCCCGAGCACGTCATGACGTTGTCCCGTGAGCGTCTGCAACTGCTGCTCGATCAGAACATCGACGATCGCATCAACATCACCGAGCCGCTGCGCGTGTACATGCGGCGTGTGGAGATCCCGCAGATCAGTGCGTTGCGCAGTCTCGTCAGCTAGCCTGAGCGGCGTTTTGGCATCGATGAAGATCAACGGCGGGAGGGCTTCCGGCTGCCGTTCAGTTCTGGAATGTATAGGCCCGCTCCACCTTGCATACGCGGGAGTGAAACGCCGAGTACCAAGTGGAACGCCCCTGCTCGCGCACCGCCCGATGCTCGGCCTGTTGTTTCCAGGCGAGGATGTCGGCTTCGCTGCGCCAGTACGATACGGTGATCCCCAGGCCATCCTCCCGCGCCGACTCAACCCCGAGAAAGCCCGGCTGCTCGCGCGCCAGTTCCAGCATGCGCGTGGCAGCCTCAGCGTAACCGTGGTCACCGGCGGTGCGCAGTGAGCTGAAAATCACTGCGTAGTAAGGCGGGGCGGGGGTGTGGGCAATCATACCGAGGTCTCCTGGCAGGCTTTGAGCAGAGCGATCGCCAGCGGCGGCGTGACGCCTTTGAGGGCGGCGCGTTCGGGTTGGAACAGCGTGGCGACAAAGAACGGATGGTCCAGCAACTCCACCGCGCGCAGGTCGCCGGCGGAGTCGTGGCCGCAGGGGATCAGAGCACCGTCCAGCAGCGCGCTGGCGAAGTCGGGGTTGATGCCGTAGCGGCAGCGATAACCTTCGTGGATATCGCGTGTGCCGTAGGCGTCGGCGATGCGCGTGTAGGCGGCCAGGCGCACGGTGTCGGTGGCTTCCACCAGAGAACAGCTCAGTGGCGCGATCACCGCACGTGGGGCGTTGGGGGCCAGTTCGCCATGTTCGGCATCGGCCCAGCCCAACACATTGCGGGCATATTCCAACACCGCGTGTTGAAAACCGCCGCAGGTGCCGAGGAAAGGGCGCCGCTGCTCGCGGGCAAAACGGATCGCACGCAGTGCGCCGTCGATGTCGCGGTACGGGCTGGCGGGGACGCACCAAAAGCCATCGAAACCCTGCAGCGCGGAGGTGGTGTTGAGGGTGTCGGTCTCCAGCCATTGCGTGCGAACCGTCAGGCCCAAGGCGTCGGCGGCCTGTTGCAGCGCCACGGGAATGGCCTGGTGCGCAATGACATCGGGGTTGTAATCGCCGATCAGGGCGAGGTGCAGCGTGCTGGCGTTCATCTTAGGCATCCCCTGGCTTGTTGTGTCCTGGCGCGCACTATAGATTGGCGTTCACGCAATCAATATTGGCGTTTTCCCACATGTTCAATGCACTCACGCACTATCGAATCGATTACCCCGACCTGTCGCTGATCCTCGCCCTGGTGCGCGGTGGCACCCTGGCGCGGGCCGCCGCGTTGTTGCGGGTGGATGTGTCGACGGTGTTCCGCGCCGTGCGGCGCCTGGAGGCCGCGCTGGGCCAGACGTTGTTTGAAAAAAGCCGCGCCGGTTACCTGCCCACCGGCCTGGCCAGTCATCTGGCGCAACAGGCCGAACGCGCCGAACAAGCCCTGGAAGCGGCGCGGGTCGGCGTCGAGCAAGGCGGTGAAGTGATCAGCGGCACCGTGCGCCTGACCTGCACCGACTCGGTACTGCAAGGCTTGTTGTTGCCAGCGCTGGCGCAGTTCATGCCGGATTACCCGGCGCTGACCCTGGAGCTGAGCACCTCCAATGACTTCGCCAACCTCAGCCGCCGCGATGCCGACATCGCCTTGCGCCTGACCCGGACACCGCCGCAGCATCTGGTCGGACGTTGCCTCGGCACCGTGAGGTATCAGGTGTGCGCGAGCACAGGTTTTGCGCGGCGGCACGCAGGACGCGAGCTGGCGGAGCTGGCCTGGATCGCACCGGATGATTTCCTGCCCGATCATCCCACCGTCGTCTGGCGCCGCGCGCAGCTGCCGGGTGTGCGTCCCGGCTATCGCTGCAACAGCATGTTGTCGGTCACCGAACTGGTGCGGGCAGGGCTGGGCGTGGCGGCGCTGCCGGATTTCCTGTTGGATGAACACCTGCAACCGCTGGGCCCCGCGTTGGCGGGGCATGACACGGCGCTATGGCTGCTGACGCGCCCCGATTGCCGGGCATTGCGCTCGGTGGTGACGCTGTTTGATCAACTGGGGCGGCATGTACGACTGAGCCCCTGAGACCGGCAGGTATGGGGTGCTTAAGGTTTTCGCACAAACTGCGCATGCATTTCACACGTCAGGGTATCGATGCGCTCGGTCAGTTGCTTGGTCATTTCCGTCAGCCGAGTGTTCTGCTCCAGCAGTTCCAGCAGCTGTTTGCTGGTGTTCTGCGCCTCGGCCTGGCGCTCGGCATTGGCGATGGCCAGCGCTTCACGGTGCTGCGCGTCGGCGTCGGACTGGGCTTTGTCGCGCGCGGCCTGGCGTGTCTGGGCCAGCAGAATCAGCGGCGCCGCGTAGGCCGCTTGCAGGCTGAAGGCCAGGTTGAGCAGGATGAACGGGTAGACGTCGAAGTGCGTGATGCCGCTGACGTTGAGCGCAATCCACACGGCCACGATCAAGGTTTGCGCACCGAGGAACATCGGCGTGCCGAAGAAGCGTGCAAAAGCCTCGGCCTTGAGGGCGAAGGTGTCGTTGCCAAAGGTCGGCGCCAGGTGCGCGTGGCGTCGATGGAAACGTAGATGATCGACGGGGACGGCTTTGGGGTTGTCGGGGGTTGGGCTCATGGCAAACTCGGGTCATCAATGTTTAAGACAGGTGGCCACTATAGCCTTGGCGACCTGTCTTACGCATGAATAACCCGAGGACGACCTGGGGTGCCTACGAGATGCCGTATGACCGCCTCAGGCGGAATGGGCGACCGCGTAGTTACTCGCATTGACCCGGTTGCGCCCGGTGTCCTTGGCGGCGTACAGCGCGCGATCCGCCGCGTTCAGCCAGGTGGCGGCATCGGTGAAGATCCGTTGGAAATCGGCGAGGCCGATGCTCAGGCTCACGCGCAACTCGGGGATCTGCGGGTTGCGATAATTACTGAAGTTTTCGCGGATACGCTCCATCACCCGTGCGGCTTCTTCCAAGGGCATTTGCGGAAGAATCACACAGAACTCATCGCCCCCGTAGCGTCCGGCCAGATCGTTTTCGCGCAGGTTGCGCCGTATCTCCAGGCTCAGTTGGCGCAGTACGGCATCGCCGACGATATGGCCGTGAGTGTCATTGATTTGTTTGAAGTGATCGATATCGATCAGCGCGATGGTGGCGTGGCTTTGCTGCTGCCGGCACTTGTGGAACTTGAGGTGCAGCAGATCTTTCCAGGAACCGTGGTTGAGCAGGCCGGTGAGGCTGTCGGTGCGGCTCAGGGCGCTGAGGGCACGTTTGTGTTCCGACAGTTTGATCGCCAACTCGTAGCAGACCATGCCGATGGCCATGGGGTACAACGTCAACATCGGCAGGCAGGTGTAGACCTGCAGCAGGCTGACGTCGGCGTTGAACCGCACGCCGAACAGCGCCCATGCCACCCCGATCCCCACCCCTTGCGCGAGCAAACCGCGCAGGAACAGGCGCTTGCCGCCGGCGGCGAAGTTGTTCATGGTCATCATCGAGAGGATGGTCACGGCCGTCAGCGGCGTGAACTGGGCAGCGGCGGCCCAGAAACCACCGCACAACGAGTCATACAAAATGTTGCGCTGTTCGGCGTGGTAGGGGAAGGGTGAGCGGATTGACAGTTGGTACGCCACATGTGCCCACGCCAACCCATTGAACAGCAGGAACGCCCACACCCAGCCCGGCATCGCGAGCGGGTACAAGCCGCCGATGACACTGATGCAGCCGATACCCAGGCCGATGATCCTTGGCTTGTAAATACGCCTGGCAAATGAAAGCCCTTTGCCTCGTCTGTTTTCCATAGATTCCCAGGTCAGCTCTTTTTCACAGATTCAGCCGCGCGCGTGTGCAGGGATAACCGTTGATCGGATAATGTGTGTGAATATTGTCGATTATTCATGTAGGAATAATCAGTGTCCTTCCAGGCCATTCGCGCAAAACAGAGGGCAAATAGGCCAAAAACGACCAGGTATGTCGCGTCTGCAACGGTCGTTTACTGCGGGCGGCGAGTATCGGCGTCGTAGCAGGCCAGAAACATATCGATTGCCGACTCGATCACGCGGGCTTGGTCGGCGGCGTCGAGGGTGGGTTGGCCGAGGGTGATCTGCGGCCAGAAGGCGAACGCCTTGAGCAGGCTTTGAATCTGGTGCGCGGCGAAGGCCGGGTCGGTACATGTGAGCCGGCCGTCTTCCTGGGCGGCGCGCACCCATTGAGTGAAACCTTCTTCGCGCATGCTCAAGCGGTTGACCATGTCCTGGGCGCGTTCCGGCGAGTGAATGGTGGCGGCGATGGCGACCCGGGCCAGGTCGAGGAAGTTAACGTCCGACATCATCTTCATCTTCGCTTCCAGCAACCCGCGCAGTTGTTCACGCAACGGGCGGTCGCCGGCGTAGCTCACGTCGAGTTGCGCGACGCTGCTGGCCCAGAGTTGGTTGAGAATTTCGGCGAACAACTCTTCTTTGCTGGGGAAGTGGTTGTACACCGTGCGCTTGGAAACGCCGGCGGTGGCGGCGATCCTGTCCATGCTGGTGACCTCGAACCCATTGACCCGAAACTCTGCGATGGCGGCGGCCAGGATGGCTTCGCGTTTGCGTTGGGTGAGGCGTTGAGGCGCAGTCATGAACAGTGATCGACTCTAAAAGGAAAATTACACTCGGTAGTTTACTTGCTCCGGGTTTTGTTGCAATCTTGAAACTACACTGTGCAGTGTAATTCTATGAGCGGTCCGTAGGAGTCACCTTGTAATGGCCACGATTTCAACCCGTCTCGATTCCTCGCCTGTGGTACGCAAAGCTGCCGAACAGGAGCAAGGCACCTTCAGTAACCATGCTCCCGTACAGCGCGCCGGCTTCGGCAGAACCTTGCGCATTTTCTGGAAGATGCTGTTTCACAAGCCGCGCAGCACGCGGCCGGTGGGGGAGATTCCGGTACATTCGCTGACCCGCGAACAGCTGTCGGCCGCCCCCGACCACAGTGTGTTCCGCCTGGGGCATTCCACCGTGCTGCTGAAAATGCGCGGCAAATTCTGGCTGACCGACCCGGTATTCGCCGAGCGCGCTTCGCCGTTCAGTTGGGCCGGCCCCAAGCGATTCCATGCGCCGCCGATCAGTCTCGAAGACCTGCCGCCGTTGGAAGCGGTGATTCTTTCCCACAACCATTACGACCATCTCGACCGCAAGGCCGTCATCCAACTGGCCGACAAGACCCGCTACTTCCTTGCGCCGCTGGGCGTCGGCGACATCCTGGTGAAGTGGGGTGTGGACGCCAGCCAAGTGCGGCAGTTGGATTGGTGGCAGGGCAGTGAAGTCGATGGCATTCATTTTGTCGCCACTCCCGCGCAGCATTTTTCCGGGCGTGGTTTGTTTGATAGCAACCAGACGCTGTGGTGTTCCTGGGTGATGATCGATGGCGCGCGTCGCGTGTTTTTCAGCGGCGACACCGGTTATTTCGACGGCTTCAAACGCATCGGCGAACAGTACGGGCCGTTTGATCTGACGCTGATGGAAACCGGTGCTTACAACGTCGACTGGCCCCATGTACACATGCAACCGGAGCAAACCCTGCAGGCGCACATCGACCTCAAAGGCCGCTGGCTGCTGCCGATTCACAATGGCACCTTCGACCTGGCCTTCCATGCCTGGCACGAGCCTTTCGACCGTATCATGGCGTTGGCGTGGGAGCGCAACGTGTCGATTACCACACCGGCCATGGGGCAGGCGTTCAGTTTGAGCCAGCCCGCGCGAGGTGTCGCGTGGTGGTTGGAGGTGGAGGTTCAGAGCGGTAAGGAAGCGCTTGTGAACTGACGGTTGGGAAAATCGGAAAAAAAGGAATTTTCAAGGTGTTGCAGGCCTACGACAAACGCCAGATGAGAGTGCGATGATCTCGGGAAGGTCAATTTCCGGGAGTCGGCTCTGATGGACAATAAATGTGGGAAGTCTTTGCTATCGCCTATGTCTTGTCGGCGGGAAGCGTTTTTACCCCCCTCTGCGGAACCGGTTTGTTTGGCGCAGGCGCCCTCCAACGCTCACGTCGAAACGGGGACCACGACGGCACTGGGCATCGGCTACGTCCCCGATGCACATCTTGGTGCCGGCGTTGTAATCCCTGGCTATAACGTGCCGGCCCTGCCTCTGAAACCTGTGCGCGACCCCGCGCTGTCATTGATCGCCTTGAGTGGGGTCGAGCCCACTGAATCGGGCAAGGTGGAAGCTGCCTTGGTGCAACACTCCAGCAATTGCGCCGTCCCCTACACGTTGGCGGGCACTCGCGTGGGGTTCGCCGACCGCCTTGTGCGTGGCAATGATCAGGAGCTGATTGAACACAGCGCATCCTTCCTGGAAGCGTTGGGTTTCCTGCGTCAGGCCGGTGCCCAGCTGGTGGCGGTGCCGGCAGAGCGGGCTGATGACGGCCTGCGCTTCACCCTGCATTCGCGCAATGAAATCGATGAGCGTGTGAGTGAATATCGGCTGGATGCGCTAGTGTCCGAGAGCCATAGCGCTGCATTCCATGCCGCGTGCTGGAGTGGCTACCCGAGCCTTGGTGAGCCGCTGGGGGACGGGGCGACGCTATGGTTCTATGGCGCGCAGTGGTCGAAAGACTCGCTGAAGGTGCTGGTGCAGGGCTATCGCAACGCCCGTGGCCTGACTAATGGGTAGGCAAAGCTACCAACTGCGCTGAACAATCCCACGGTTTGAACAACCTGCGTCGCGCAGCCTGGAACGAGTGGGGTTTTTAGACTGGTGTACGGATCAATGTGGGTCCTTCATCACTTCTTACGCCTTCCGGGAGGTGCTTCATGTTGGGTATTGGTTATGGCATGGGTGTGTTTGTTCACCAGGTGCAGCGAGTGCTGCCTGCGCAGTCTTCATCGGGGGCTTCAGCGCCGGTTCCCCCGGGAACGGAATACGCCAGCGTGCGTGAGCTCGGCGAGCAAATGGCCCGGCCGGGTGGGCTCACTTCGGCGAATCTGGTCAGTTACCTGCAGGAGCGCATTCACAAGCTGGACCCCAAATTGAGCTCGATCATTGAACTGAACCCCGAGGCCTTGCAGATCGCCCGCGAGCTCGATCTGGAGCGCGCCAATGGCAAGGTGCGTGGCCCGCTGCATGGCATTCCCGTGTTACTCAAGGACACTATCGAGACGGGAGATACCCAGCAAACCAGCGCTGGCGCCTTTGGCTTGGTGGGCAGTGCGGCGCCCAAGGATGCCTTCATCGTCGAGCGCTTGCGCGAGCAGGGGGCCGTGATCCTGGGTAAAACCAACTTGACTGAACTGGCGGGCTTTCGCGGTGGCCCCGATGGTTCGAGTGGGCGGGGCGGGCAGACGCGTAACCCGCATCAAGCGGGCGCAGAGGTGGGTGGTTCGAGTTCGGGGTCGGCCGCCGCGGTCGCCGCAGGCTTCGCTCCCTTGGCGGTGGGCACCGAGACCAATGGCTCGATCATCGTGCCGGCGGCGTTCAACGGGGTGGTCGGTTTCAAGCCCGGCGTGGGTTTGTTGAGCCGCAGCGGCATCATTCCAGCCAGTCATCGGCAGGACACGCCGGGCCCGATGACGCGTTCGGTGTTTGATGCTGCGTTGATGCTTAATGCGATGTCGGGCAGGGACCCTCATGATGCCGCCAGTGTGGATGCGCCCCAAGGAATTGATTACACCGCGTTGCTCAAGCCCGGTGCGTTGCAGGACAAACGTATCGGCTATCCCGTGACCTTTTCCGCGAATGGCGAAAGCTTACCGGTGGACAACAGTCCGCAATTTCGCAAGACGCTTGAAGTGCTTCGCGCGCAAGGCGCGGTTCTGGTGCCGGTCGATATGCGCTTGGCCGACGCATCACGCTATGGCGAACTCTTGTACGCCGATGTGAAGGATGAGTTGAACGACTACCTGGCCAAGCGCGAGGGGTTGCCGGTCAAGTCGGTGTCCGAGTTGATCGCGTTCAATGAAAAGCGCGATGGCACCGACACCGATCACCAACCGACACTCAAGGAGATCAACGCGTCCACCCTCACCGCCGATGAGCGCCAGCCGTTATGGGACGCAATGATCGAGGATTTTCGTGGCACGGTGGATGAACTGATCGCGCAGGAAAACCTCGACGCCATGGTGTCGGACTTTGATACGAACAGCTACTTCGCGGTTGCGGTGGCCGGTTACCCAGGGATCAGCGTGCCATCCGGGAAGAATGAGGACGGCGTGCCGACCAGTGCGTACTTCTTTGGTGCCCGTGGGTCTGAACCCACACTGCTTGCTGTGGGCCATGGCTATGAGCAGGCGGCACAGAAGGTCGCCAAGCCCAGCCTCTAAGCTGTCAGGCAATGTTCACACCCTGGCGTGGCCAACGTTGGGGTTCGCACTCAGCGCCTTACTGCGCCTGCGGGGTTGGTGAATCAATTGACGCCGCTGTTGAACCCATCAATCGAGACAGGATGTTTTGTGCAGCGGGTTCCGTTGCGGCGGCTCCCAACTTGCGCGCACGCATCCCCCAGCCAGGCGCAAACCCTGGGAAAAACACCAACCCCTCGGCTTCCAGGCGAAACGCCAGGGTCAGGCGCACGTCATCCTCCACGGCGCCCTGGGTTTCAAACCGTTGAATCGCATCCACCGTCACACCGGCCTGGCGCGACAGCTCTTCGCGGCTCCAGCCGAGCATGACGCGGGCCTGCACGCTGTGCTTGGCGGTGAATTGATGCAGGACGATCTGCTGTTCTACGAAAGAGCTCATTGCCAGAGAGGACATGGGGTGTCTCCAGGGTTCGACGGGGAGGACAAACTATACTGTGTTTTTGTACAGTTGTTTTGACCGCTCATCAACTGGAATTTTCTCCGGCGCCGACACCGTTCTATTTTGAGGCTTGCACGAGGGTATTCGTGTGCGAGGTCGGGCACGGTCTCGGCTAACCCGCCTCAGCCGCTGGCACTTCGCGAATAATCAAATGATCCAGATTCTCGATATCGGCGCTGAACACCCCAAACGTCTGCTCGGGGTTTTTCTTGCTGGGCACCTGTCTAAGTGTCGGCGTCACCCCGTAAAAGAAGCAATATAACGGCCGTGCGCTGCTGGCCGCGGCCTTGATCTGCTCGAGGAACGCTGTGCGCTTGCGGTAATTCTCGATGAGTTTCTTGCTCAGGTAGACGTTGACCGAATAGGGCTTCTTGTCGAGCCAAACCTTCTTTTCGAAGTCGATGCGAAAGCTGTTGGTGTAGTCCTTGATCGCTTTGATCCGGCCCCAGTAGATCAGGCCCTGATTGTCCTGCAGGTACTCGATCTTCTTGAAAAACGTCCAGTACGTCGCGGTATGGTCGCCGATCTTCAAGGGCATCGCCTTGAGCTTGTCCTTGTCGTCGAGGTTCGACACATAACATTCCACCGGGTGTGCGAACACGCTGGTTTTATCCGGGGTGGTGTCGTTGGCGCCGACAGACGCGCTGGTGCGGGTTGAAGGGGGCTTCGCCGGGGCTTGTGGGACTTGCCCGTCAGTGCCGGCCTGCGGGGTTTTACGCGGGTAGGTGCGCCGGGTCAGGACGAATTCCGATGGGAAGTGTTCCTCGCGCTCGTCCTCACTTTCGCCCGTGGCCGGCTTGTGGCTGCTGGCGTAACGGCAACCCTCGATGTGCCGGGTGCCTGGGGTGTTCTTGAAATGCGGGGTGCGTCGGTAGTTGACGTTTTTTGCGTTGAACGTGCTCAGCACATTGCCTGCGTCAAAGGCCGCGCGGCATGTGTCGTTGGGGCAGAGGAAACGGTCCGTGTCGGAGTCGTAGGCGTCGGTTTCGTCGAAATTCAACTCTCGCACGTCGTAGATCGACAGCTTGTCGTCGAGACTCAGGCTGTAGGCCGTGTCGAATTTCATGGGCTCGGGTCCGTGAGAGGTTTGGCTATTGATAGCCGGATATTACGCAGATGTCGCTAGGAAACCGCAACCTCGCGTATCCCAGCGAGGCTGCGATGGCATCCCCCACCGCCCCTATCAGCGCTGCAACCTGGCCTGCTGCTTCTTCCCATGAAAATGCCGAAAATGCGCGTCCTGCGCCGCCGCCAACAACTCCCGGTCCCCACGCGTATCGCCCCAGGCCCTGAGCCGATACTCCCCCAGGTCGCCATACACCGCTTCAAGTCGCAGCACCTTGTTCTCGCACCGGCAGTTGTTCCCGGTGAGCTTGCCGGTCAACACGCCGTCGACCACCTCAAGCTCGGTCCCGATCAACTTGATCCCAAGCCGATCGGCAAACGGCTGCAGCACCAACGCCGGCGACGCCGAACACAACGTCACCACCGCCCCCGAGCCCAGCTCCTGCTCCACCGACAACACCCCCGCCGGCCGCATCAACCGCGCCCAACTGCGCTGGCAGTACTCCTCGGCCTTCTGCTGCACCCACGCCTTCTCCACCCCGGTCATAAAGGTGCGGATCAACTGCGCCTTCAACTCGTCCCGGCTGATCTGCCGCACCAGAAACCGCAGCCCAGGCACCGCCAGCTTGACCATCCGGCCATAGAACTCGCCGGCGCCAAAGGCAAACTTGAGGAAGGGCACGAAACTGTCGTGATGGGTCAGGGTGCCGTCGAAGTCAAAGACGGAAAGTACTTTGGCATCCACGGGGCCGGCTTCGAGCATATCTGGGTTCACGGGGTGGCCTCGGTCCTGGCTAGTATTGATTGAGAATGCATCAGCTGTGACCGCAAGAGTTTACTCCTGTATCAATCGGCCGATTGTCGAGTAGAGCCCGGCGGTGAATTCATCCCGGTCATTCGAGCGGTGACAGCGCTGATAGCAATTGGCGGACAAGGCTACAGCATTGGTGATGCGATCCGAACCCTTCGTGATGGACTGCAAAAAATGGCAAAACAAACACTTCAAGTGGTATGACCGAACCTTAGCCCGCCTGATTGTCTTTAGCGTCTTCTGTTTCGAAATGCCTCGAAATGAGGAAGGCACCCATCCTGATACAGCCTCCCCGTCGGGCCTTGGTTGGCGTCCTTCAAGCGATGAGCTCCTGAGCGGTCATCATCAGCTCAGTACCGACCCGATTTTTTAACGTATCGATGAATCGAGTAACTTTTGCATCGATGAACTGACGTGATGTGTAGACGGCGTAAACATTACGCTCGTAGGTATGGTACTCGGGCAAAACACGCACGAGCCTGCCTGAACGCAAGTCCTCAATGGCTGAAAAACCGGCCAGCAAACCTATGCCTGCTCCCTCTCGAATGGCGACTGCCATTGCGTCCATATCATTGACGCTGAAACTCGGGCCCTTGGGGGTAAATAGCGCATCCCCGGTCTTGCTCTTTAATTGCCATTCATCCCGCACATAATCGACGGTGCCCAACAGCAAACACTGATGATCGCTGAGATCTTCTGGCGTTACAGGGGCAGCGTGTTGCTCCAGATATGCTGGAGACGCAACCAGCACACAATGGCTGATGCCGATCTTTTGGCTGACATACGCTGAATCTGGCAGCGTTCGGGCAATCAGAATCGAGACGTCCAGTTGGTCTTCCAGGAGGTTAGGCATTCGCTGAGAAAGCATTAAGTCCACGGTGACATCGGGGAATTCCCGGCGGTAATCCAGCACGGCTGAAGTAACCAACTGCCGTGCTAGCCCCGGCACACAATGCACACGCAACGTCCCCCTGGGTTTCAGCGCGGCGTTGCTTGCTTCGGCTTCTGCATTTTCAAGGTCTGCCAGAATTTTGGTACAGCGCTCATAAAAGCGCCGGCCAGCGTCTGTCACCGAAAGGCGGCGGGTCGAGCGCTGTAACAGGCGGGCGTCGAGCACGTTTTCAAGCGCGGAAACCGCACGCGAGACATTGCCGACCGTAGAGTCCAGATGGTTAGCCACCGCAGTAAAACTGCCCATCTCAACAACTTTGACGTACACGGACATGTTCGTAAGCTTATCCATCCAACTCTACCTGTCGATCTGATTGCAAACGTTCTTCACTGCAGAAGTCCCCACCCCAAAAAACAATCAAGCCTGGAGCGACGAGCCAGGTTGTCATTGCCGCATGACGTGAGCGGTATTTGCAGATGCTACACGCTCCTGGCGGTGCTCGATATTACCTCCAGGCACAACAATGATTCCCTTCTGGTCGGCTAAATCAAACGGTTTGTACTCCATAGACTTGGTTGCACAGGGCGCCTGGACACGGCAACCCAGGCGCTGAGTCTTGTACGAACTTGTTGATAAACCAACTGAAGGGCAACCTCATGAACACGTCTTACGACCCGCTTTATCTCTTTATCGGTGGTGAATGGATCAGTGCCGAAGGACGCGCGACCGCCGCTGTCGTCAACCCCGCAACCGCACGTGAGATCGGGCGTGTTCCACTCGCCACCGCAGGCGACCTCGATCACGCGCTCGAAGTGACTCAACAGAGCTTTGAACAATGGCGCCAGACCGTACCCGACAAGCGCGCAAAAATTCTCAAACGCGCTGCCGATCTCATCCTGGAACGGGCCCCACACATCGCCGAGCAAATGACGCTGGAAGAAGGCAAACCGCTTGCGGAAAGCCTGGATGAGGTCACGCGTGCGGCTGAGTACTTCGAGTGGTTTGCCGAAAGCGCGCGCCGTATCGATGGGCGTGTAGTCCCGGCCAATCGTCCCGGTGTGCTGCAAATGGTAAAACGCCAAGCCATCGGCCCGGTCGCTGCGTTCACGCCCTGGAATTTCCCGGCCATTACACCCGCCCGTAAGCTCTCGGCAGCCTTGGCCGCAGGTTGCAGTGTCATCCTAAAGCCAGGGGAAGAAAGCCCCTCCACCGCGCTGGCCCTGGCGCGTGCTCTCGACGATGCAGGATTGCCTAAAGGCGTGTTGCAAGTGGTCTTTGGTGTGCCGGACCAAGTTTCCAGCCACCTGATCGCTTCTCCCATCATTCGCAAGGTGACCTTTACCGGTTCGGTTCCCATCGGTCGGCTGCTATCCGCTCGTGCTGCCGAGGGCGTCAAGCCCATCACCCTTGAACTGGGAGGACACGGGCCGGTGCTGGTATTCGATGACGCAGAAATCGAAAAAGCAGCCGTCGAAGGCGTTGCCAATCGGTTCCGCGGGACTGGCCAAGTCTGCATCTCGTCAACGCGCTTTCTGATTCAGCGTGGCGTCTATGAAACGTTTGTTGAGCACTTTGTGACGGCCACCCTCGCGTTGAACATTGGCGATGGCCTGACGCCCGGCACCCAGGTTGGGCCGCTCGCCAATCCACGGCAGTTGGCCAAGATGGAAGAGCTGGTGGCAGATGCCGTTGCCAAAGGCGCACGCGTGTTGGCCGGTGGTAAACGCCTGGAATGCAGCGGCTACTTTTTTGAGCCCACCGTGTTGGCGGACGTGCCTATGCATGCCCGAGTCATGCATGAAGAACCCTTCGGGCCTATCGCCGTGCTGATGCCATTCGATCACTTGGCTGATGGTTTGAAGGAGGCCAATCGTCTGCCTTACGGGCTTTCAGCCTACGCGTTCACGTCGAGTGCTCGAACGGCCATTGACGTCGCTGACGGGTTAGAGGCCGGGATGATCGGGATCAACCAATACCGCATCGTCGCCACAGAACTTCCCTTCGGCGGCATGAAAGAAAGCGGCCACGGTTCGGAAGGTGGCATTGAAGGCATCGAGCACTACCTCACCCACAAATTCATCAGCCAGGTTTAAGGAGACAGCATCATGTCCAATCTCAATTTCAGCAGTCCTCGTGAAGCGGCTCGGGCGTTTACCCCAAAGCTGTCGCAATTCGTTGATTCGACGCTGTATCCGCAGATCTGGAGCGATCCGGCATTGTCCCCACGCGACCGCAGCCTGATCACAGTGGCCGCATTGATTGCCGGTGGTCACTCTGAAGAGTTGCCCGCGCATCTGCGACGGGCGCTGAGCAACGGGGTGACCCATGACGAAATCGCCGCCGCGATCACTCACCTGGCGTTCTACGTAGGCTTTCCAGGCGCCATTACCGCCTCTGCTATCGCTAATGCCACGTTTACCGAACCGGAGAAAAACTGATCATGAAAGCCATCAGCATCAGAGCATTCGGCGCGGCGGACGTACTTGAACTGGCAGATGCTCCCAATCCACACCTGCGCCCAACCGACTTGCTGGTACGTGTCTATGCCGCTGGCGTGAACCGTGCGGACCTGACACATCGAACGGGTGGCTACGGCCATCCGAATTTCGGTGACTCGCTGATCATCGGGCTGGAGATCGCCGGTGAGGTGATTGGCAAAGGTGATTTGGTCGCGGGTTTCGAGGTTGGAGATCGAGTGATGGGGGTCGTCGGAGGTGGGGCCTATGCCGAGCTTGCGCGTATCGATTACCGCATGGCCATGCATATCCCTGCGCAGCTGGACTATGTGCATGCCGCGGCTATTCCCGAGGTCTTCGTCACGGCCCATGAAGCGATGATGCACCTGGCTCGGCTCAAGTCCGGCGACTCGGTATTGATCCACGCCGCCGCAGGCGGTGTGGGATCTGCCGCCGTTCAACTGGCCTACGCCACCGGGGCGACGGTGTATGCGACAACCGAGGGCAGCAAGCTGGCGCGTGTCGAGCATTTAGGCGCGGATATTGCCATTGATTACAGGACGCAGGATTTTGCTGAAGTCATCGCAGCCAAAACCAATGGTCGAGGCGTTGATGTCGTCATCGATTTCATTGGCGAGCCCTACTTTGCACGCAACATCGCTTCTCTCGCTCATGGCGGCCGACTTGTTCAGGTCGGTATCCTGGGCGGAGGCGGTAAGGTGAGCGTAGAACTGGAACACATTCTTTACCGTCACTTGCAAATCATCGGTACAGTCATGAAGTCGCGTACACAGCCGGAGAAGCACGACATGATCAAGCGCTTTCGCGAGTATTGGCTTGATCGCTTCGATGGCGCTGGAAGTTTGGAGCCGGTCGTCGACAGTACTTTCCCGCTGTCACGCGCGGCCGATGCCCATCGCCGAATGGAGTCGTCTGAAAACGTTGGAAAAATCATCCTGCCGATGCAGCCTGCGGACTTGGTTTAAGTGCGAGGGCTAAAGAGGGTGGCATAGAGGCTTCGTTGGCACAAATATGCGGGCACCGTCACCCTTGATGCTGGCGTTCTGATGGGGATTTGGCCGGATTACAGGTAATCCATCTGCTGTTCCAAATCACTGAGTTTTTTGCAAAAAAAAGAGCTGCCAATGGGCAGCTCCTTTGTACCGTTAAAATCAATCCCAGCTCAACGCACCGCCAGTCTGGTACTCGATCACACGGGTCTCAAAGAAATTCTTCTCTTTCTTCAAGTCCATGATCTCGCTCATCCATGGGAACGGGTTAGTCGTCCCTGGATACTCTTCCTTCAAACCGATCTGCGACAGACGACGGTTAGCGATGAACTTGAGGTAGTCCTCCATCATCGCCGCGTTCATGCCGAGTACACCGCGTGGCATGGTGTCGCGCGCGTATTCGATCTCCAGTTGGGTCCCTTGCAGGATCATCTGGGTCGCTTCTTCCTTCATCTCGGCGTCCCACAGGTGTGGGTTTTCGATTTTGATCTGGTTGATCACGTCGATGCCGAAGTTCAGGTGCATCGACTCGTCGCGCAGGATGTACTGGAACTGCTCGGCCACGCCGGTCATTTTGTTGCGACGACCCATGGAGAGGATCTGGGTGAAGCCGCAATAGAAGAAGATGCCTTCCAATACGCAGTAGTAGGCCACCAGGTTGCGCAGCAGTTCTTTGTCGGTGTCGACGGTGCCGGTTTCGAATTTCGGGTCGGAGATGGAGCGCGTGTATTTCAGGCCCCAGGCGGCTTTTTTCGCGACCGATGGGATCTCGTGGTACATGTTGAAGATTTCGCCTTCATCCATGGCCAGCGATTCGATGCAGTACTGGTAGGCGTGGGTGTGGATCGCCTCTTCGAAGGCCTGGCGCAGGATGTACTGGCGGCACTCCGGGTTGGTGATCAGGCGGTACACGGCCAGGACCAGGTTGTTGGCGACCAGCGAGTCGGCGGTGGAGAAGAAACCGAGGTTGCGCATGACGATGCGACGCTCGTCGTCGGTCAGGCCTTCGGGGTTTTTCCACAGCGCGATGTCGGCGGTCATGTTGACCTCTTGCGGCATCCAGTGGTTGGCGCAGCCGTCGAGGTATTTCTGCCAGGCCCAGTCGTACTTGAAGGGCACGAGCTGGTTGAGGTCGGCGCGGCAGTTGATCATGCGCTTTTCGTCGACAGCGACGCGGGCGGAAGCGCCTTCGAGTTCGGCGAGGCCTTCGGCGATGTCGAGTTTGTCGAGGGCAGCCTTGGCGCGCACGATGGCGGCGGAGTCGTTGGCGGTGACGGCGCGGGCTTCGATGGCGGCAGCGGCGCCGGCACCGTCGAGGCGGTCCATGTTGGCTTCGGTGGCGTGGCCGGCGTTGGCGCCTTTGACGGCGACTTCGCCGTCTTCTTCTTTGTCGAATTCGTCCCAGCTCAGCATGACGTGTCGTCTCCTGCGTGAGGGCTCGAAGGTGCCCGTGTGAAACCGGATGGTTGGGGGTTCACACGGCCCTCGGGCCGCGGTGGATCTTAAGGAATCGTTTGTTGCAACAGCTAGCGCAGGCATTAAACGCAATGGGGTGAACGGGTGCTCTGCGTGAGGCTTGAGGGGCGGAGCGATAGATGCATGCTCCTGCGGAGGCCTCAGGTCGGCTCTTCATCCCAGTGTAAAGGGATATTGCAGGCCCGATTTACCCGCGCATTATAGGGAAAAAAACGGCTTTGTGTTGTGGCAGATGCGCTCGGATTGCTGACAAAACGCCTGGTATTCGAGCCAGAGCGAGGGTTTACAGGGGGTTGGTGCAGGAGGATTTTTTTGACGGACGGTGGGCTATTTATTGCGGGGGCTGGCGAGGTTTTTTGAGCGGGGGAGTGGGAGGCGGGTTTTTGGCCGCAAGAACAATTTCTTGCGGCGAATAAGATCACGGTCAATGTGAACTAACGAAGTTGTTATCCGTTAGAGCAACCGTTACCCATCACATGGTAGTTAAGAATGTGGCGCTGACCTTTGGAGTCTTCATATTCCATTTTTACCGGTACGACTTCGCATACATCTGGAATGGTGCTCATGGAGACTACTTTGGCGACGTCCAGGTGAGTGCTGTAGGTGTAGTCTTCAACAATCGGAGCGTTCTGGCCGGCTACGTCAGTCGGGGCTTCCTCGGCCAGGGCGGCGGTGGCGCACAAGCTGCTGAGGGCCATAACTAATAAAGCTTTCATTTCTCTTTTTACCTTCTTCAGTGCGAAAGGGGTCACGGGGCCCTTTGGAGGCCTCGTGTGTAACTTAGGGGTGTTTACTTCGGATTAACGTGCCTTCGTGGGGGCTGTTACGTTGTTAATCTGGTTGCCTTGTTGGCGGAGTCGATTTTAGGCCTGCGGGTTATATTCATATACCCGTGCTTTTGATAAACACTATTGGTGGTTTTTGTAATAATCCCCCCTCGCAGGTTTTTTTACGTGTCCGCCAAGCGCCGCAGGCTACGGGCCAGAGGGGGGAAGGAGATAACAGAGCAATTTGTAGGGTCTTGTTACTACCATCGTCGAATGGTTCTATAGGCTGACCCCGGCTACAACTGGGGTCATACAAAAACAACTATTTCACCGAGGTAAGAAAGATGAGTGCGGCTTCCCTGTACCCCGTTCGCCCCGAAACAGTAGCCAACACGCTGACTGACGAGGCGACCTACAAGGCCATGTACCAGCAGTCGGTGGTCAACCCCGATGGTTTCTGGCGTGAGCAAGCCAAGCGTCTTGACTGGATCAAGCCTTTCACCACGGTGAAGCAGACCTCATTCGACGATCACCATGTCGACATCAAGTGGTTTGCCGATGGCACCTTGAACGTTTCCTACAACTGCCTGGACCGTCACCTCGCCGAGCGCGGCGACCAGGCGGCGATCATCTGGGAGGGCGATGACCCTGCCGACAGCCGCACCATTACCTACCGCGAGTTGCACGAACAAGTCTGCAAGTTTGCCAACGCCCTGCGTGGCCAGGACATACACCGCGGCGACGTGGTGACTATTTATATGCCAATGATCCCCGAAGCTGCGGTCGCCATGCTGGCCTGTGCCCGCATCGGTGCGATCCACTCGGTGGTGTTTGGCGGTTTCTCGCCGGAGGCCTTGGCCGGTCGCATCATCGACTGTAAGTCGAAAGTGGTGATCACCGCCGACGAAGGTGTGCGCGCCGGTAAGAAGATTCCGTTGAAGGCCAACGTCGACGACGCTCTGACCAACCCGGAAACCAACAGCGTCCAGAAAGTCATCGTGTGCAAGCGCACCAGTGGCAGCATCAAGTGGAACCAGCATCGCGACATCTGGTACGAAGACCTGATGAAAGTGGCGGGCACCGTGTGCGCGCCGAAAGAGATGGGCGCCGAAGAAGCGCTGTTCATCCTTTATACCTCCGGCTCCACCGGCAAGCCTAAAGGCGTGCAGCACACCACTGGCGGCTACTTGTTGTATGCGGCCCTGACCCATGAGCGCGTATTCGACTACCGTCCGGGCGAAATCTTCTGGTGTACCGCTGACGTCGGCTGGATCACCGGCCACACCTATATCGTCTACGGGCCACTGGCCAATGGCGCGACCACGCTGATGTTCGAAGGCGTGCCTAACTACCCGGACATCACTCGGGTGGGCAAGATCGTCGACAAGCACAAGGTCAATGTTCTCTACACCGCGCCGACGGCGATCCGCGCGATGATGGCTTCCGGCACCGCCGCCTGCGAAGGCGTTGATGGCAGCAGCTTGCGCCTACTGGGTTCGGTGGGTGAGCCGATCAACCCGGAAGCGTGGGACTGGTACTACAAGAACGTCGGCCAATCCCGTTGCCCGATCGTCGATACCTGGTGGCAGACCGAGACCGGCGCCACCCTGATGAGCCCGCTGCCGGGCGCCCATGCGCTCAAGCCAGGTTCGGCGGCACGGCCGTTCTTCGGTGTGGTGCCGGCCTTGGTGGATAACCTGGGCAACATCATCGAAGGCCCTGCCGAAGGCAACCTGGTGATCCTCGATTCGTGGCCAGGCCAGGCCCGTACCCTGTACGGCGACCATGACCGTTTCGTCGATACCTACTTCAAGACCTTCCGGGGCATGTACTTCACCGGTGACGGCGCCCGTCGCGATGAAGATGGCTACTGGTGGATCACCGGCCGTGTGGATGACGTGTTGAACGTGTCTGGCCACCGTATGGGGACCGCCGAGATCGAAAGCGCCATGGTCGCCCACCCGAAAGTCGCCGAAGCGGCGGTGGTGGGTGTGCCGCACGACATCAAAGGCCAGGGCATCTATGTGTATGTCACCCTGAAAAATGGTGAAGAGCCGACCGAAGCGCTGCGCCTGGAACTGAAGAACTGGGTGCGCAAGGAAATCGGGCCGATCGCTTCGCCGGACGTGATCCAGTGGGCACCGGGCTTGCCGAAGACGCGGTCGGGCAAAATCATGCGACGTATTCTGCGCAAGATTGCCACGGCTGAGTACGATGGCTTGGGCGATATCTCCACCCTGGCCGACCCAAGTGTGGTGGCGCATTTGATTGAGACCCACAAGACCATGAACGTCGCGTAAGACGGGTAGGTGGGACAGAGCCCCATTCGGCGTAAGCCGGGTGGGGCTTTTTTGTGGTCTCTCAAAACCACTGAAGATCCCATGTTTGTGGTCTCTCAAAGCCACTGAAGATCCCATGTGGGAGGGGGCTTGCCCCCGATAGCGGTCTTCAGCCAACTGATCAGTGACTGATCCACCGCCATCGGGGGCAAGCCCCCTCCCACATGGGTCTACACAACCCGCAGTCCAATAAATATCGGTTTATCGCAGAGGACGTTTCTGAATGTTACCGAGCGGCGCAAATGTGTAACCCTTCGCCCGAACATGAGGCAAAGTGCTACGGGTTTGCACCGAAAAGCCGCGTTTTAGACAGCTCCCAGTATTAGATTAAACGCCAGACTTGCCGTGCTAGAAGGGTTTGCGAATAATAGGCCCGCTATTTGCAGTATCAACAGGTTTAATATCTTTTGTCTCTGCATAAAAAACAGGGGCTGTCAATGTGCTGGAACCGCTTTCTCGGTGCTTCTGTAAATTGTTGTCGCATTGAGGAAATATCGGCTTCCGGCCTGTCGTTAGAATGCCGATCACTCGCTCGTCGTCGCCGCTGTTGAATCGGCGTAGGACGCAGCACCGCTATTCGGTTTCACTCAGTCGCATCGTGGGCCATGGCTCATACTGCTGTTTTGCCCTATACCGATGGAGTCCCAAGATGAAGAAACTCGTGCTGTTGGGCGCCCTGGCGCTGTCCGTGCTGTCCATGCAGGCTTTCGCTGAAGGCAAGCCTCTGAAAATTGGTATCGAAGCGGCGTACCCTCCGTTTGCCTCGAAGGCGCCGGATGGCAATATCGTCGGTTTTGACTACGACATCGGCAACGCTCTGTGCGAAGAGATGAAGGTCAAGTGTACTTGGGTCGAGCAAGAGTTCGACGGCCTGATCCCCGCGCTGAAAGTGCGCAAGATCGACGCGATCCTGTCGTCCATGTCCATCACCGACGACCGCAAGAAGTCCGTGGACTTCACCAACCGCTACTACCTGACCCCGGCGCGCCTGGTGTTGAAGGAAGGCACGACCGTCAGCGACAGCCTGGATGAGTTGAAAGGCAAGAAGATCGGCGTGCAGCGCGGTTCGATCCACGACCGTTTCGCCAAGGAAGTACTGGCGCCTAAAGGTGCCACGGTTGTTCCTTACAGCTCGCAGAACGAAATCTACCTGGACGTGGAAGCCGGTCGCCTCGACGGCACCGTGGCTGACGCCACCCTGTTGCAGGAAGGTTTCCTCGATACGGCTGCGGGTAAAGGCTACGCGTTCACCGGCCCAGCCTTTACCGATAGCAAATACTTCGGCGATGGCATCGGTATCGCGGTACGTAAAGGCGACAAGGAAAACCTGGACCGCATCAACGCTGCGATCACTGCGATTCGTGCCAACGGCAAGTACAAGGCTATCCAGGACAAGTACTTCAACTTCGATATTTACGGCCCAGACGCCAAGTAAATCGTCGCAGCGGTCTGTCCAGAATGGCGCAAGCAACAGAATTCCTGCGGTTTGCGCCATTTTTTCATCCCCCTTTTCGAGGACCTGAATCATGTTGAAAGGCTACGGGGCCGTCATCCTCGATGGCGCATGGTTGACGCTTCAGCTCGCCTTGTCGTCCATGGCCTTGGCCATCGTTCTGGGTCTGATCGGGGTCGCGTTACGCCTGTCGCCGGTGCGCTGGTTGGCCTGGCTGGGTGACTTGTACTCCACGGTGATCCGTGGGATTCCCGACCTGGTGCTGATCCTGCTGATTTTCTACGGCGGTCAGGACCTGCTCAACCGCGTCGCGCCGATGCTTGGCTATGACGACTATATCGACTTGAACCCCTTGGCCGCCGGTATCGGCACCCTGGGTTTCATCTTTGGCGCCTACCTGTCGGAAACCTTCCGCGGCGCCTTCATGGCCATCCCCAAGGGCCAGGCCGAAGCCGGCCTGGCGTATGGCATGAGCCCTTTCCAGGTGTTTTTCCGGGTGATGGTGCCGCAGATGATCCGGCTGGCGATCCCTGGGTTTACCAACAACTGGCTGGTCCTGACCAAGGCCACCGCGCTGATTTCGGTGGTGGGCCTGCAAGACATGATGTTCAAGGCCAAGCAGGCGGCGGATGCCACCCGCGAGCCTTTTACCTTCTTCCTCGCAGTGGCGGCGATGTACCTGGTGATCACCAGCGTATCGTTGCTGGCCTTGCGTCATCTTGAGAAGCGCTACTCGGTAGGCGTAAGGGCGGCTGATCTATGATCTTCGACTACAACGTCATCTGGGACGCCATGCCGCTGTACCTCGGCGGCTTGCTGACCACCCTGAAACTGCTCGCCATTTCGCTGTTCTTCGGCCTGCTCGCCGCCTTGCCCCTGGGCTTGATGCGGGTGTCCAAGCAGCCGATCGTCAACGGCGCGGCCTGGCTCTACACCTATGTGATCCGCGGCACACCGATGCTGGTGCAGCTGTTCTTGATCTACTACGGCCTGGCCCAGTTCCAGGCGGTGCGCGAGAGCTTCCTGTGGCCGCTGTTGTCCAGCGCCACGTTCTGCGCGTGCCTGGCCTTTGCGATCAACACCAGCGCCTACACCGCCGAAATCATCGCCGGGAGCCTCAAGGCCACCCCCAACGGCGAGATCGAAGCGGCCAAGGCCATGGGCATGTCGCGCTACAAGCTGTACCGCCGCATCCTGCTGCCATCGGCCCTGCGCCGGGCGCTGCCGCAGTACAGCAACGAAGTGATCATGATGCTGCAGACCACCAGCCTGGCATCCATCGTCACCCTGATCGACATCACCGGTGCCGCGCGCACGGTGAACGCACAGTTCTACCTGCCGTTCGAAGCGTATATCACCGCCGGCGCGTTCTACCTGTGCCTGACCTTCATCCTGGTGCGCCTGTTCAAGTTGGCCGAGCGCCGCTGGCTGAGCTACCTGGCTCCACGGAAGCACTGATATGGAACGTATCGATCACCTGTTGCCCTGGGGCCACCTGGGTTGCGAGCGTCAACTGAGCGTGTTCCGTTTCGGCAGCGGCGAGCGCAAGGCCTACATCCAGGCCAGCCTGCACGCCGATGAACTGCCGGGGATGCGTGCCGCGTGGGAGCTGAAAAAGCGCCTGACCGAACTGGAACAGCAAGGCGCGCTCAACGGCGTGATCGAGCTGGTGCCGGTGGCCAACCCGATGGGCCTGGGCCAGCTGTTGCAAGGCAGCCATCAAGGGCGTTTCGAGATTGGCAGCGGCAAGAATTTCAACCGCGATTTCGTCGAGTTGAGCGAGCCGCTGATCGCACAACTGCACGGCAAGCTCGGCGATGATCCCCATGCCAACGTGCGCGTGATCCGCCAGGCGATGCACGATACGCTCGACGCGCTGCCCGCGCCGGCCAGCCAGTTGCAAGGCATGCAGCGGGTGCTGCTGAGCCACGCCTGCACCGCGGACATCGTCCTCGACCTGCATTGCGACGCCGAAGCCGCGCTGCACATGTACGCGCTGCCCCAGCATTGGCCGCAGTGGCGGTCGCTGTCGGCGCATTTGAATGTGAAAGTCGGGCTGCTGGCGGAAGACTCCGGCGGCAGCTCGTTCGATGAAGCCTGCTCGCTGCCCTGGCTGCGTGTGTCGCGGGCGTTCCCCGAGGCGCAGATTCCGCTGGCGTGCCTGGCGACCACCCTGGAACTGGGCGGCCAGGCCGATACCGGCCGCGATGAAGCGATCTTCCACGCCGAAGGCATCCTCGCGTTCCTCGCCGAGCAGGGCCTGATTAAAGGTGAGTGGCCGGCGCCACGTCACGAACCCTGCGAAGGCGTGCCCTTCGAAGGCACCGAATTGCTGTTTGCACCCCACGCTGGCGTGATCAGTTACCTGCGTAAAGCCGGTGACTGGGTGGACGCCGGCGAGCCGGTTTTTGAAGTGATCGACCCTCTGGAAGACCGCGTGAGCATCATCTGCGCCGGCACTTCGGGGGTGCTGTTTGCCGTTGAACGGCTACGTTATGCCCAAGCGGGTTTCTGGCTGGCCAAGGTGGCGGGGCGCGAAGCGCTGCGTCACGGGCGCTTGCTCAACGACTGACCACCTGTTTTTGTGAGAACCGACCGCATGTACAAGCTTGAAGTCCAAGACCTGCATAAACGCTATGGCAGTCATGAAGTGCTCAAAGGCGTGTCCCTGGCCGCCGCGGCCGGTGATGTGATCAGCATCATCGGCTCCAGCGGTTCGGGCAAAAGTACCTTTTTGCGCTGCGTCAACCTGCTGGAGCAGCCCCACGCCGGCAAGATCCTGCTCAATAACGAAGAGCTGAAACTGGTGGCCGGCAAAGACGGCGCCCTGCGCGCCGCCGACCCGAAACAGCTGCAACGCATGCGTTCGCGCCTGTCCATGGTGTTCCAGCATTTCAACCTGTGGTCGCACATGACCGCGCTGGAAAACGTGATGGAAGCCCCGGTGCATGTGCTGGGCATGTCGAAAAAGGACGCGCGGGAAAAGGCCGAGCACTACCTGGCCAAAGTCGGCGTGGGCCATCGTAAGGATGCGTTCCCCGGCCATATGTCCGGTGGCGAGCAACAGCGCGTGGCGATTGCCCGTGCGCTGGCGATGGAGCCGGAGGTGATGCTGTTCGACGAACCCACCTCGGCGCTGGACCCGGAGTTGGTCGGCGAAGTGTTGAAAGTGATGCAGGACCTGGCCCAGGAAGGCCGCACCATGGTGGTGGTGACCCACGAAATGGGCTTTGCCCGTGAAGTGTCCAACCAACTGGTATTCCTGCACAAAGGCATCGTCGAAGAACGCGGCAATCCGCGCGAAGTGCTGGTCAATCCCCAGTCTGAGCGGCTTCAGCAGTTCCTCTCCGGCAGCTTGAAGTAGCCACTCCTTTTATGTGGGAGGGGGCTTGCCCCCGATAGCTGAGTGTCAGTCAGCACATCTGATTCTGATACACCGCAATCGGGGGCAAGTCGAATCGTCGCACCGCCCCTCCCACATTGGATGTTCATCGTTTTTGAGATTTGTGTTCGTTTACGGGCTAGCATTGGCCCACGGCTTCTTTCACTGTTTTTGCTTCGGATAGCCCTCCATGACTGCCCATCGAATTGGTTTCCTGATTTGGCCCAGCACAAAAGCACTGACGCTTGCGCTGGCTGAGGAGGCCTTGCGCGTTGCTCAGCGGGTGCATCCGGAGGTGGTCTACGAACTGTCGTTTCTGCAGGCCGAACCGCAGACCGATGGCGCCTGGCAACTGCCCGGCGGGCCGTGGGCCGGCAAGCTCGAAGGCTTCCAGAAACTGTTCCTGCTGGCCGACGAACCGCCCACCGCGATCGCTTCGCAGCTCAGCACCGCGCTCAAGCAACTGGTGCGCGCCGGGTGTGTGATCGGCGGCTTGTCGGCCGGTGTCTACCCGCTGGCTCATCTCGGTCTGCTCGACGGCTACCGCGCCGCCGTGCATTGGCGCTGGCAGGACGATTTTGCCGAGCGCTTCCCCAAGGTCATCGCCACCAGCCATCTGTTCGACTGGGACCGCGACCGCCTGACCGCCTGTGGCGGCATGTCGGTACTCGACCTGTTGCTGGCGGTGCTGGCCCGTGATCACGGCGCCGAGCTGGCCGGTGCGGTGTCCGAGGAACTGGTGGTGGAACGCATCCGCGAAGGCGGCGAGCGCCAGCGCATCCCTCTGCAAAACCGCCTGGGCTCGAGCCATCCGAAGCTGACCCAGGCGGTGCTGTTGATGGAGGCCAACATCGAGGAACCGCTGACCACCGACGAAATCGCCCAGCATGTCTGCGTGTCGCGACGACAACTGGAACGCATCTTCAAGCAATACCTCAATCGCGTCCCCAGCCAGTATTACCTGGAACTGCGCCTGAACAAGGCCCGCCAGATGCTGATGCAAACCAGCAAGTCGATCATCCAGATCGGCCTGTCCTGCGGCTTCTCCTCGGGGCCGCACTTCTCCAGCGCCTACCGCAATTTCTTCGGCGCCACCCCCGCGAAGACCGCAACCAGCGACGCAGCAGCAGCCCGTTCGAGTTGTCGTCGGTGCCGTCCGAACGCGGTTGATCTCACCCGCGCGATCCCGGCGGTAGATAGATAGCCGACCGCCGGCCAAGTTACGCCTATCCTGCTCGACCACCTGCCGCTGTGCCCCGGTAGCGTTTAAACTGCGCCATTGCGATGCTATTTGTCGCATTGGCGTAAACCCGCCAAAATCGCGGGTTGGCGCTATAAGAAGTTGTCGCTTGGCGGCAAGGCCGCGCTGAAAACTGTCCTTACAATCCCTGCATCGCCCGCCAGTTCCAGGCAGGCGTTCCTCTTCAGGAGACTCCGATGTCCGTTGAGCAAGCCCCGGTGCAACGTGCCGATTTCGACCAGGTCATGGTGCCCAATTACGCACCTGCCGCATTCATCCCCGTGCGCGGCGCAGGTTCGCGCGTGTGGGACCAGGCGGGTCGCGAGCTGATCGACTTTGCCGGCGGCATCGCGGTCAATGTTTTGGGCCATGCCCACCCGGCGCTGGTCGGTGCGTTGACCGAACAGGCCCACAAGCTGTGGCACGTCTCCAACGTCTTCACCAATGAGCCGGCCCTGCGCCTGGCCCACAAGTTGATCGACGCCACTTTTGCCGAGCGTGTGTTCTTCTGCAACTCCGGCGCCGAAGCCAACGAGGCTGCGTTCAAGCTGGCCCGTCGCGTGGCGTTCGACCGCTTCGGCAGCGAGAAATACGAGATCATCGCCGCCCTCAACAGCTTCCACGGCCGTACCCTGTTCACCGTCAACGTCGGTGGCCAGTCGAAGTACTCCGACGGCTTCGGGCCGAAGATCACCGGCATCACCCATGTGCCGTTCAATGACCTGGCCGCGCTGAAAGCCGCCGTGTCGGACAAGACCTGCGCCGTGGTGCTGGAACCGGTGCAAGGCGAGGGCGGCGTGCTGCCGGCCGAGTTGGCCTACCTGCAAGGCGCCCGCGAACTGTGCGACGCCCACGACGCGCTGCTGGTGTTCGACGAAGTGCAGACCGGCATGGGCCGCAGCGGCCACCTGTTCGCCTACCAGCACTACGGTGTGGTGCCGGACATTCTCACCAGCGCCAAGAGCCTGGGCGGCGGTTTCCCGATTGCCGCGATGCTCACCACGGAAGCCTTGGCCAAGCACTTGGTGGTCGGCACCCACGGCACCACCTACGGCGGCAACCCGCTGGCGTGTGCGGTGGCGGGGGCGGTGATCGATGTGATCAACACGCCTGAAGTGCTGGCCGGCGTCAACGCCAAGCACGACCTGTTCAAGGCCCGCCTGGAGCAGATCGGCAAACAATACGGGATCTTCAGCGAAGTGCGCGGCCTCGGCCTGCTGCTCGGTTGCGTGTTGAGCGACGCCTGGAAAGGCAAGGCCAAGGACGTGTTCAACGCGGCCGAGAAAGAAAACCTGATGATCCTGCAAGCCGGCCCCGACGTGGTGCGTTTCGCGCCGAGCCTGGTGGTGGAGGATGCGGACATCAATGAAGGCCTGGACCGTTTTGAGCGTGCTGTTAAAACACTGACCCAAGCCTGATACACATTTATCTGTCGGACTGGGTCGAATGTGGGAGGGGGCTTGTCCCCGATAGCAGTCTGTCAGTTGATACATCTGGTGACTGATACACCGCTATCGGGGGCAAGTCGAATCGTCGCACCGCCCCTCCCACATTGGATATGTGTTGTTCCTGACCTGTCCGGTACTTTTTCCTATGAGTTTTTCGAGTTAAGGAGTGACACCATGCTGGTGATGCGCCCCGCGCAAATGGCTGATCTGGGCGAGGTACAGCGTCTGGCTGCGGACAGCCCGATTGGTGTCACCTCCTTGCCGGACGATGTGGAACGCCTGAGCGACAAGATCGCCGCCAGCGAAGCGTCCTTCGCAGCCGAGGTCAGTTTCAACGGTGAAGAAAGCTATTTCTTCGTGCTCGAAGACACCGAGACCGGCAAGCTCGTCGGCTGCTCGGCCATCGTCGCCTCGGCCGGCTACTCGGAACCGTTCTACAGCTTCCGTAACGAGACCTTCGTCCACGCCTCCCGCGAGCTGAAGATCCACAACAAGATCCACGTGCTTTCCCAGTGCCACGACCTCACCGGCAACAGCCTGCTCACCAGCTTCTACGTGGTGCCGGAGCTGGTCGGTTCGCCGTGGTCGGAACTCAATTCCCGCGGCCGCCTGTTGTTCGTCGCCAGCCATCCCGAGCGCTTCGCCGACTCGGTGGTGACCGAGATTGTCGGCTACAGCGACGAGAACGGTGATTCGCCGTTCTGGGACGCCATCGGGCGCAACTTCTTCGACCTCAACTACGCCGCCGCCGAGCGCCTGTGCGGGCTGAAAAGCCGCACGTTCCTCGCCGAGCTGATGCCGCACTACCCGATCTACGTGCCGCTGCTGCCGGACGAAGCCCAGGAAGCCATGGGCCAAGTGCATCCGCGTGCGCAGATCACCTTCGACATCCTCATGCGCGAAGGCTTCGAGACCGATCACTACATCGACATCTTCGACGGCGGTCCGACGCTGCACGCACGGGTCTCGGGCATTCGCTCGATCGCCCAGAGCCGCGTGGTGCCGGTGAAGATCGGCGAGAGGGTCAAGGGTGTCGGCCGCCAGTACCTGGTGAGCAACGCGCAGTTGCAGGATTACCGCGCGGTGCTGCTGGAGCTGGACTACGCGCCCGGCAAACCGGTGACCCTGGACCTGGAAGCGGCCGAAGCCCTGGGCGTCGGCGAAGGCGCCAGCGTGCGTTTGGTTGCGGTTTAACGCAGAGTTTTGCGGGTGGCCTGAGCGGGCGGCCCGCCTGAGGAGATAGCATGATCGTTCGTCCCGTACGCAGCAGCGATTTACCGGCCCTGATTGATCTGGCGCGCAGCACCGGCACCGGCCTGACCACCTTGCCGGCCAACGAAGAGCGCCTGACCCACCGGGTCGGCTGGGCCGAAAAAACCTTCCGCGGCGAAGCCGGGCGCGGGGATGCCGACTACCTGTTCGTGCTGGAAAACGACGAAGGCCGCGTGGTGGGGATTTCCGCCATCGCCGGCGCCGTCGGCCTGCGCGAGCCCTGGTACAACTTCCGGGTCGGCCTGACCGTCAGCGCCTCCCAGGAGCTGAATATCTACCGTGAGATCCCGACGCTGTTCCTGGCCAACGACCTCACCGGCAACTCCGAACTGTGTTCGTTGTTCCTGCACGCCGATTACCGCAACGGCCTCAACGGCCGCATGCTGGCCAAGGCGCGCCTGCTGTTTATCGCGGAGTTCCCGCAGTTGTTCGGCAACAAGATCATCGCCGAGATGCGCGGCGTGTCCAATGAAGCCGGGCGTTCGCCGTTCTGGGAAAGCCTGGGCCGACACTTCTTCAAGATGGAATTCAGCCAGGCCGACTACCTCACTGGCGTGGGCAACAAAGCCTTTATCGCCGAGTTGATGCCGAAATTTCCGCTGTACAGCTGCTTCCTGTCCGAGGATGCGCGCAACGTGATCGGCAAGGTTCACCCGGATACCGAGCCGGCGCTGAGCATGCTCAAGAGCGAAGGGTTCAGCTACCAGGGCTATGTCGACATTTTCGACGCCGGCCCGGCGGTGGAATGTGAGACCAGCAAGATCCGTGCGGTGCGCGACAGCCAGTCGCTGGTGTTGGCCATCGGCACGCCAGGCGACGACGCCACGCCGTTCCTGATCCATAACCGCAAGCGCGAAGAGTGCCGCATCACCGCCGCACCGGCCCGCCTGGCGGCAGGCACGCTGGTGGTCGATCCGTTGACCGCCAAACGCCTGCAACTGGTGGTGGGCGATCAAGTGCGTGCCGTACCGTTGTCTGCTGCTCGGGAGTCGAAATAATGAATTCGCTGTATATCGCAGGTAGCTGGCTGGCTGGCCAGGGTGAGCTGTTCGAATCGCGCAACCCGGTGACCCAGCACGTGCTGTGGGCCGGCAATGGCGCCAGCGCCGAGCAGGTCGAATCCGCCGTGCAGGCGGCGCGCCAGGCGTTTCCGGCGTGGGCCCGGCGCTCGTTGGAAGAGCGCATCGGCGTGCTCGAAGCCTTCGCCAATACCTTGAAAAGCCGCGCCGATGAAATCGCCCGCTGCATCGGTGAAGAAACCGGCAAGCCCCTGTGGGAATCGGCCACCGAAGTCACCAGCATGGCCAACAAGATCGCAATCTCGGTGCAAAGCTACCGCGAGCGTACCGGCGAGAAGAGCGGCCCGCTGGGCGACGCCACCGCTGTGTTGCGCCACAAGCCCCACGGCGTGGTGGCGGTGTTTGGCCCTTACAACTTCCCCGGTCACCTGCCCAATGGGCATATCGTCCCGGCGTTGCTGGCGGGCAATACCGTGCTGTTCAAACCCAGCGAGTTGACCCCGAAAGTCGCCGAGCTGACCGTGCAATGCTGGATCGAAGCCGGCCTGCCGGCGGGCGTGTTGAACCTGCTGCAAGGCGCGCGGGAAACCGGGATCGCCCTGGCGGCCAACCCGGGTATCGACGGGTTGTTCTTCACCGGCTCCAGCCGCACCGGCAACCACCTGCACCAGCAGTTCTCCGGGCGCCCGGACAAGATCCTGGCCTTGGAAATGGGCGGTAACAACCCGTTGGTGGTGGATCAAGTGGCCGACGTGGATGCGGCGGTCTACACCATCATCCAATCGGCGTTTATCTCGGCCGGCCAGCGTTGCACCTGTGCCCGTCGCTTGCTGGTGCCCGAAGGCGCCTGGGGCGATGCACTGCTGGCGCGGCTGGTGGCGGTCAGCGCGACGATTGCGGTCGGTGCGTTCGACCAGCAACCGGCGCCGTTCATGGGCTCGGTGATTTCCCTGGCGGCGGCGAAGGCCTTGATGGACGCCCAGGAACTGCTGTTGGCCAACGGCGCCGTGGCGCTGCTGGAAATGACCCAGCCGCAGGCTCAGGCCGCGTTGCTGACCCCGGGCATCATTGACGTGACCAAAGTGAGCGAGCGCGCCGATGAAGAGTTGTTCGGCCCGCTGTTGCAGGTGATCCGCTACGCTGATTTCGCCGCGGCGATTGCCGAGGCCAACAACACCCAGTACGGCCTGGCCGCCGGTTTGTTGTCGGACTCCGAAACGCGCTACCAGCAATTCTGGCTGGAAAGCCGCGCCGGGATCGTCAACTGGAACAAACAACTGACCGGCGCCGCCAGTACCGCGCCGTTCGGTGGTGTCGGGGCTTCGGGCAACCATCGCGCCAGCGCCTATTACGCAGCGGATTATTGCGCGTACCCGGTGGCGTCCCTGGAGACCCCGAGCCTGGTGCTGCCAGCCACACTCACCCCCGGCATTACACTGATCTAAAGGTGGGAGGGGGCTTGCTCCCGATAGCGGTGGATCAGTCACCTGATTCATCAACTGGCAGACTGCTATCGGGGGCAAGCCCCCTCCCACATTAGGTCGGTGGTGTATTCAAGTCATTAGATGCCTATAAAAACAGATGTTCGTGGAGCCTCGCCGATGAAATCCTATGAAGTCAATTTTGACGGTCTAGTGGGGCCGACCCATAACTACGGCGGTTTGTCCTACGGCAACGTCGCGTCCCAGAGCAACAGCCAGCAAGCTTCCAACCCCAAGGAAGCGGCGTTGCAGGGCCTGCAGAAAATGAAAGCGCTGATGGACATGGGCTTTGTGCAAGGCGTGCTGGCGCCGCAGGAACGCCCGGACGTGGCTGCCTTGCGCAACCTCGGCTTCAGCGGCAGCGATGCCCAGGTCATCCAGCACGCGGCCAAGCACGCCATGCCATTGCTGGTCGCCAGCTGCTCGGCGTCGAGCATGTGGGTGGCCAACGCTGCCACCGTCAGCCCGAGCGCCGACACGGCGGATGGCCGCGTGCATTTCACCGCCGCCAACCTCAACTGCAAATACCACCGCAGCATCGAACACCCGACCACCAGCCGCGTATTGGGGGCGATGTTTGCCGATGCGAAACACTTCGCCCACCACGCCGCGTTGCCGGCGGTGGCGCAGTTCGGCGACGAAGGCGCGGCCAACCACACACGTTTCTGCCGTGACTATGGCGAGGCCGGCGTGGAGTTTTTCGTGTTCGGCCGCAGCGCGTTCGACACCCGTTACCCGGCACCGCAGAAGTACCCGGCGCGCCAGACCCTCGAAGCCTCCCAGGCCGTTGCCCGCCTGCACGGCCTGAAGGAAGCTGGTGTGGTCTTCGCCCAGCAGAATCCGGCGGTGATCGATGCCGGCGTGTTCCATAACGACGTGATCGCGGTGGGCAATGGCGAAATGCTGTTCTATCACGAGGACGCGTTCCTCAACACCGAGACGATGCTTGCCGAGTTGCAGGCCAAGTTGGGCAAACTGGGCGGCAACTTCCAGTCGGTGTGCGTGCCGCGTGCCCAGGTCAGCGTCGAAGACGCGGTGCGTTCCTACCTGTTCAACAGCCAATTGCTGACCCGCGCCGACGGCTCGATGCTATTGATCGTGCCGGAAGAGTGCCGGGCCAACGCACGTGTCTGGCAGTATCTGCAAGGTCTGACCGCTGCCGGTGGTTTGATCCGCGAGGTCAAGGTCTTCGACCTCAAGCAAAGCATGCAGAACGGCGGCGGCCCGGCGTGCCTGCGTTTGCGCGTGGCGTTGAACGAAACCGAGCTGGCGGCGGTGAACCCAGGGGTTATCATGACCGCGCCGCTGTATGAAACGCTGACCCAGTGGGTCGACAAGCACTACCGCGACAGCCTGCGCGAAAGCGACCTGGCTGACCCGCAATTGCTGCTTGAATGCCGGACGGCATTGGATGAACTGACGCAAATCCTTAAACTGGGCGCGGTATATCCTTTCCAGATCAATTAACGCCACACGGCCGAGAGCTATTTATGAGCACCGATACCCTGCAACTGATCCTTGAAGACACCGACGGCACCCAGCTGCAAACCTCCTGCACCCGCGTTGCCGTGATCTGGCAGGGCAAGGAAGTCTGGATTCAGCACGACGGCCGTGGCCAACTGCTGATCGGTGTGGACGTGGAAGAAGGCGACGCCGAGTACGCCAACCTGCTGATGCGCCCACTGGCCACCAACCTGATGAGCCTGCAACTGGAAATGGAACCGGCCGACGTTGAGGGTGATGACGACGATCACGTCCACGGCCCAGGCTGCAACCACTAAGGAAGCTGCTTATGCTCGCCCTCGGCAAACTCCTTGAACTGACCCTCGCCGGTCGTGAACCGGCGCAAAAAATTCAACTGACTGTCGACGGCGTGCAGATGCGCTGGCTCAGCGAAGGCGCGCTTGAAGTGCGCCCGCCGCAAGCGCGGGACAACGGCAGCGATGTGCTGCTGTCGTCCGGCATCCACGGCAACGAGACCGCGCCGATCGAATTGCTCGACCGCCTGTTGCATGGCATCGCCCGTGGGCAGATCAAACCCCGCACCCGTATTCTGTTCCTGTTCGGCAACCCCGAGGCCATGCGCCGCGGCGAGCGTTACCTCGAACTGGACGTCAACCGGCTGTTCAACGGCCGTCACGAAAAAAATATCGGCCCTGAAGCCATGCGTGCTGCCGAGCTGGAACAATTGGCCCGCAGCTTCTTCAGCCTGCCTGGCCGCTCGCGCTTGCATTACGACCTGCACACCGCCATTCGCGGTTCGAAGGTCGAGCAGTTCGCCCTCTACCCGTGGAAGGACGGGCGCCAGCATTCGCGCCACGAACTGGCCCGCTTGCGCGCCGCCGGTATGCAGGCGGTGCTGCTGCAGAACAAAGCTTCGATCACCTTCTCCGCCTTTACCTATGAACAACTGGGCGCCGAGGCCTTTACCCTGGAATTGGGCAAGGCGCGGCCATTCGGGCAGAACCAGGATGTGGACGTGTCGCGCCTGGAAACCCGGCTGACGCAGATCATCGAAGGCACCGAGCCGGACACCGGCAGCCTGGATGGCCTGCAACTGTTTGCCGTGTCCCGCGAAGTCATCAAGCACAGCGATGCATTCCTGTTGCACCTGCCGGCGGACGTGGAAAACTTTTCGCCGTTGGCCCAGGGCTATCTGCTCGCCGAAGACGTCGCCAAGACCCGCTGGGTGATCGAGGAGGAGGGCGCGCGCATCATCTTCCCGAACCCGAAGGTGAAGAATGGCTTGCGCGCAGGGATATTGATCGTGCCGACCACGGACGCCGGGCTGGCATAGATCTCAGCCTTAACCGGATCCAAATGTGGGAGGGGGCTTGCCCCCGATAGCAGAGTGTCAGTCAGCTCATCTGTAGCTGAGACACCGCCATCGGGGGCAAGCCCCCTCCCACATTTTGTTTTGCGGTGTTGCTTAAACCGCTACGGCACGCGGCTCGCTGCGGCGGATCGCACGCACCTTGTGCAAGGTGTCGGCACAGGTACGCGCCGCTTCCTGGCCTTTGTGTACGAAGTGATCATGGAAGAAGGCGTGGTGCTCGCTGCCGGCGTGGAAGTGGTGCGGGGTCAGAGACACCGAGAACACCGGCACTTCGGTTTCCAGCTGAACCTGCATCAGGCCGCTGACCACCGATTGGGCGACGAATTCGTGGCGGTAGATGCCGCCGTCCACCACCAGGGCCGCGGCGACGATGCCGGCGTAACGGCCGGTCTTGGCCAGCAGCTTGGCGTGCAGGGGCATTTCAAAGGCGCCGCCGACTTCGAAGAAATCGATGTCCGATTCCTGGTAACCCAGGGCGATCATTTCGCTGAGGAAGCCTTTGCGCGATTGATCGACAATATCCTTGTGCCAGCAGGCCTGGATAAACGCGACGCGCTCGCCGTGATGGTTTTTGCTTTTGCTGTCGATTGCGGTGGGTTGCATGTTCTGACTCCTGTTTAAGAAAAAAACAGGGCGTTATGAATCGAATGGGATTTAAGGGTACGAACAGCTGGGTCATGCAGGCATGAACTCAGCGCGCGGCCCTTTTGCGCCAATCCCGTTCTCTCTTCATCCGGACTATGACCGTCGGCCCCGGGATCACACCGGGTCTGCTGACCTTGTCGCCGTCCTGCCGGAGCAGTTCGAGGCGCCAAGCGCTCGCGGGCTATGCACATTGCGCGCAATTACCGCCGGTGGGGAATTGCACCCCGCCCTGAGAACGTTGCCGCCAGAACCCTGGCGGCGGAGAGTTTTTAACATGGTTTTTCAGAAACTGCACGATTGCCGTATCGATAGCCTATATCGGTTTGTTTGATTGATATTCGATTGACGCAGCATAGGGCTTGATATTCCGTGGCTTTACCCGCAGTAATCGTCAGTACGAAAAAACGCCCAACCCATCAGAGGCCAGTTTGATGACCGTGATAGACCTGCGCAGCGACACCGTGACCCAGCCCACCCCCGGCATGCTCGATGCGATGGCCAGCGCCGTCAGCGGCGATGACGTGTATGGCGAAGACCCCAGTGTCAACCGCCTGGAGGCCGAACTGGCCAAGCGCCTGGGGTTCGCCGCGGCGTTGTTCGTGCCCACCGGCACCATGAGCAACCTGCTGGCGTTGATGGCCCACTGTGAGCGCGGCGAGGAATACATCGTCGGTCAGCAGGCCCACACCTATAAGTACGAAGGCGGCGGCGCGGCGGTGCTGGGTTCGATCCAGCCGCAACCACTGGAAGTACAGGCGGACGGTTCCCTGGACCTGGATCAGGTGCTGGAAGCGATCAAGCCCGATGATTTCCACTTCGCCCGCACCCGCCTGTTGGCGCTGGAGAACACCATGCAGGGCAAGGTGCTGCCGCTGGAGTACCTGGCCAGGGCACGTGCGTTTACCCGTGAACATGGCCTGGCCCTGCACCTGGACGGCGCGCGGCTCTACAACGCGGCGGTCAGGCTCGACGTGGACGCGTGGGAGATCACCCAGCATTTCGATTCGGTGTCGGTGTGCCTGTCCAAGGGCCTGGGCGCGCCGATTGGCTCGGTGTTGTGCGGCTCCACGGCGCTGATCGCCAAGGCGCGGCGTTTGCGCAAGATGGTCGGCGGCGGCATGCGCCAGGCCGGTTCCCTGGCGGCGGCGGGGCTGTACGCCCTTGACCATCAGGTGCAGCGCCTGGCCGACGACCACGCCAACGCCCAATGGCTGGGGGATGAACTGCGCAAGGCCGGGTATGCGGTGGAGCCGGTGCAGACCAACATGGTCTACGTGCAGCTCGGCGACCGGGCGCAGGCCCTGAAGACGTTTGCCGCCGAGCGCGGCATCAAGTTGAGCGCCGCACCGCGCCTGCGCATGGTCACGCACCTGGACGTGAGTCGTGCGCAGATCGAGCAAGTGGTGCAGGCATTCGTCGAGTTTTCTCGGAAATGACCGTGCAGACTGTCTAATTGACTGTTTCTATCACATAAACACGCTGTACCACCGGCAAAGGGCCGATATAATGCGGCCCTTTGCCGTCGCTCCGTCTGATGATGTTGCGCACTGGCCTTTGGCCTCAGACTCCGTGGAAGAACCTAATGAAAAGCGCAGAAATCCGTGAAGCCTTCCTTCGCTTCTTCGAAGAGCAAGGCCACACCCGTGTCGCCTCCAGCTCCTTGATCCCAGGCAATGACCCCACCCTGCTGTTCACCAACGCGGGGATGAACCAGTTCAAGGACTGCTTCCTGGGCCAGGAAAAGCGCGCCTATACCCGCGCGGTCAGCAGCCAGAAATGCGTGCGCGCCGGTGGCAAGCACAACGACCTGGAAAACGTCGGCTACACCGCCCGTCACCACACGTTTTTCGAAATGCTCGGCAACTTCAGCTTTGGCGACTATTTCAAGAAAGACGCGATCAACTTCGCCTGGACCTTCCTCACTGGCGTGCTGAAACTGCCGAAGGAAAAGCTCTGGGTCACCGTCTACGCCAGCGATGACGAAGCCTACGACATCTGGACCCAGCAAGTCGGCGTGCCGCCTGAGCGCATGGTGCGTATCGGCGACAACAAGGGCGCGCCTTACGCCTCCGACAACTTCTGGACCATGGGCGACACCGGCCCGTGCGGCCCATGCACCGAGATTTTCTACGATCACGGCGCCGATATCTGGGGCGGCCCACCGGGTTCGCCGGAAGAAGACGGCGACCGTTACATCGAGATCTGGAACAACGTGTTCATGCAGTTCAACCGCACCGCCGATGGCGTGTTGCACCCGCTGCCGGCACCGTCGGTGGATACCGGCATGGGCCTGGAGCGGATCAGTGCGGTGATGCAGCACGTTCACTCCAACTACGAGATCGACCTATTCCAGAGCCTGCTGGCCGCTGCGGCCAAGGCTATCGGTTGTGCCAATGAAGACCAGGCATCGCTCAAAGTGGTGGCTGACCACATCCGTTCCTGCGGTTTCCTGATTGCCGACGGCGTGCTGCCGTCCAATGAAGGCCGCGGCTACGTGCTGCGCCGTATCATCCGTCGCGCCTGCCGCCACGGTAACAAGCTGGGCGCCAACGGCAGCTTCTTCTACCAGATCGTCGCGGCGCTGGTCGCCGAGATGGGCGCAGCCTTCCCGGAACTCACCCAGAACCAGGCGCACATCGAGCGCGTGCTCAAGGCCGAAGAAGAGCAGTTCGCCAAGACCCTGGAACAGGGCCTGAAAATCCTCGAGCAAGACCTCGCCGGCCTGCAGGGCAGCGTGGTGCCGGGCGATGTGGTGTTCAAACTCTACGACACCTACGGTTTCCCGATGGACCTGACCGGCGACATCGCCCGTGAGCGCAACCTGACCCTCGACGAGGAAGGTTTCGAACGCGAGATGGAAGCCCAGCGCGTGCGCGCCCGTTCCGCCAGTTCCTTCGGCATGGACTACAACAGCCTGGTCAAGGTTGACGTGGCCACCGAGTTCACCGGCTATAAGGCCACCCACGGTTCGGCCAAAGTGATCGCGCTGTATAAAGACGGCCAGTCGGTCGACGTCCTGAATGAAGGCGATGACGGTGTGGTGGTCCTGGATCGGACGCCGTTCTATGCCGAATCCGGTGGCCAGATCGGCGACTGCGGTTTCCTCAAGGCGTCTTCCGGTCGTTTCGATGTGCGTGATACCACCAAGACCGGCGGCGCGTTCCTGCACCACGGCGTATTGGCGTCGGGCAGCCTGATCGTCGGTTCGCCGGTGGACGCCCAGGTGGACGCCGACGTGCGCCACGCCACTGCGCTGAACCACTCGGCCACCCACTTGCTGCACGCGGCACTGCGCCAGGTGTTGGGCGAGCACGTCCAGCAGAAGGGTTCGTTGGTTGACAGCCAGCGCCTGCGTTTCGACTTCAGCCACTTCGAAGCGATCAAGCCTGCGCAGATCAAGGCCCTGGAAGACATCGTCAACGCCCAGGTGCGCAAGAACACCCCGGTGGAAACCGAGGAAACCGACATCGAGACCGCCAAGGCCAAGGGCGCCATGGCGCTGTTCGGCGAGAAATACGGCGACAACGTGCGCGTCCTGAGCATGGGCGGCAACTTCTCGGTGGAACTGTGCGGTGGGATCCACGCCAACCGTACCGGCGACATCGGCCTGCTGAAAATCATCAGCGAAGGCGGCGTGGCGTCCGGTGTGCGTCGTATTGAAGCGGTGACCGGCGCTGCGGCCCTGGCCTACCTCAATGCGGCCGAAGAGCAACTCAAGGAAGCGGCCAGCCTGGTCAAGGGCAGCCGTGACAACCTGATCGACAAACTGTCCGCCGTGCTGGAGCGCAACCGCGCCCTGGAGAAACAGCTGGAACAGTTGCAGGCCAAGGCGGCCAGCGCGGCAGGCGACGATCTGTCGGCTTCCGCCCAGGACGTCAAGGGCGTGAACGTCCTGGCGGCGCGCCTGGACGGCCAGGACGGCAAGGCGTTGTTGGCCTTGGTCGATCAGTTGAAGAACAAGCTCGGCCGCGCAGTGATCCTGCTCGGCAGTGTCCATGAGGATAAGGTCGTTCTGGTTGCCGGTGTAACCAAAGACCTGACTGGCCAACTCAAAGCCGGTGATTTGATGAAACAAGCCGCTGCGGCAGTGGGCGGGAAGGGCGGTGGTCGTCCGGACATGGCACAAGGCGGTGGTGTAGACGCCGGTGCCCTGGACGCGGCCCTGGCCCTGACCGTGCCGTTTGTCGAGGCTGGCATTTAAGGCGCTGTGAATGAGCCCGTGGTCTAGTCGCGGGCTCGCTCGGTTGCTGGAAGATTGGTTTATTGGGCGCCCCTTTACGGGCTGAGGCGGCTTAGAAATGGCTTTGATCGTACAGAAATTTGGAGGCACCTCGGTCGGCTCTGTCGAAAGAATCGAGCAGGTCGCCGACAAGGTTAAGAAATTCCGCGATGCCGGCGACGACCTCGTCGTGGTGCTGTCGGCCATGAGCGGCGAAACCAATCGCCTGATCGAACTGGCCAAGGCTATCAGCGGCGATCAACAACCGCTGCCGCGTGAGCTGGATGTGATCGTGTCCACCGGCGAGCAGGTGACCATTGGCCTGCTGGCCATGGCGCTGAACAAGCGCGGTGTGCCGGCAGTGTCCTACACTGGCAGTCAGGTGCGTATCCTCACCGACAGCGCGCACACCAAGGCGCGCATCCTGCAGATCGACGATCAGAAGATTCGCGCTGATCTGAAGGCCGGTCGTGTGGTAGTCGTCGCCGGTTTCCAGGGCGTCGACGAGCACGGCAATATCACCACCCTCGGGCGTGGCGGTTCGGACACCACCGGTGTGGCCCTGGCGGCCGCGCTCAAGGCTGACGAATGCCAGATCTACACCGATGTGGACGGCGTCTACACCACCGATCCGCGCGTGGTATCCGTGGCCCAGCGCCTGGACAAGATCACCTTCGAAGAGATGCTGGAAATGGCCAGCCTCGGTTCCAAGGTGTTGCAGATCCGTGCGGTGGAATTCGCCGGCAAGTACAACGTTCCGCTGCGCGTATTGCACAGCTTCAAAGAGGGTCCGGGCACCCTCATTACTATTGATGAAGAGGAATCCATGGAACAGCCGATCATTTCCGGCATCGCTTTCAACCGCGATGAAGCCAAGCTGACGATCCGTGGCGTGCCAGACACCCCGGGCGTGGCATTCAAGATCCTCGGCCCGATCAGTGGCGCGAACATTGAAGTCGACATGATCGTGCAGAACGTTTCGCACGATAACACCACCGATTTCACCTTCACCGTTCACCGCAACGAGTACGAAGCGGCCGAGCGTATCCTGCAGAACACTGCGAGCGGGATTGGCGCGCGTGAAGTGGTCGGCGATACCAAGATCGCCAAGGTGTCGATCGTGGGTGTGGGCATGCGTTCCCATGCCGGCGTTGCCAGCCGCATGTTCGAGGCCCTGGCCAAGGAAAGCATCAACATCCAGATGATCTCCACCTCGGAAATCAAAGTCTCGGTGGTGATCGAAGAGAAGTACCTGGAACTGGCTGTACGCGCACTGCATACCGCTTTTGAGCTGGACGCTCCGGCCCGACAGGGCGAGTGATGCAAGGCCAGGAAGGCGCGGTTTACCGCGCCTTTCATTTTTTTGTAGGGCGCATGTTGTTTTGCGTGGGCTCGACAATACTTAGCTGGTAGGGCTATGGCCGATGAGCCGTAGGTCGAAGGCCTTTTTTTGCAGACTGTTGTTCCTGAACTGAAGTGCGTGAGGTGAAAGGTATGTTGATTCTGACTCGTCGTTGCGCAGAAAGCCTGATTATTGGTGATGGAGAAATCACCGTGACCGTGCTCGGCGTCAAAGGCAATCAAGTGCGTATTGGGGTAAATGCTCCGAAAGAGGTAGCGGTTCACCGCGAGGAAATCTATCTGCGGATCAAGAAAGAGAAGGACGAAGAACCAAGCCTTTAATTTTTATCGTTTTTTATGTTTGCAAACGGGGATGAACGTGGTTAATATACGCCCCGTGTTGCGGAGAGCTGGCCGAGTGGCCGAAGGCGCTCCCCTGCTAAGGGAGTACACCTCAAAAGGGTGTCGGGGGTTCGAATCCCCCGTTCTCCGCCATTATTTGCTTAGTACGTTGCAATCTGGATTTATCGATAAGTTGTTGAAATTAATCGAAAAAATCGCTTTACATAGAGATTGAACGGCCTATAATGCGCGGCAACAAATGCACTCGTAGCTCAGCTGGATAGAGTACTCGGCTACGAACCGAGCGGTCACAGGTTCGAATCCTGTCGAGTGCACCATTTAAGAGTCAGTTGCAGCAATGCAGGTGATTCGGTTACAACCAGTTGTGATCTGGTCTAAAAACACAATCTGCACTCGTAGCTCAGCTGGATAGAGTACTCGGCTACGAACCGAGCGGTCACAGGTTCGAATCCTGTCGAGTGCACCATACAAACAAAAAGCCCGCCTAGTGCGGGCTTTTTGCCGTCTGGGGTTTGTAGGATTTAACCTTTTCTTCCCGCGCCATGTGTTTTCCAGTCGCGTGGCAGCGTCGCAATTCATAGATGCGGCCAATTCTCAGCTTTGGCGCGCAAGCGCTTGTTCTTACCAGTTTTTTGACGTTAAAAGCGGCGGGCGGTGTATCATTGCGCCCGTCAGCCCCGCCGGGGCTTGTGGAACACCTCCATGGACTTACCCAGTAGTTACTCAGTACCCCGTTTTACCAATCATGAATTGACTGATTGATCCTTCCGGCGTGCCCCGCTGCTGGGAGTGGAGTTCGCCTATGACCGAAGTAGAAGTAAAGAAAACACAAGAAAGCCTGCAGGATCGCCTGGCTCAAGTCATTGAGCTGCTGCAGCGCCAGCGCGTGGTCGAAGAGCTCACGCACCGCCAGGAAGGTCCGCACCACGACCGCGTCGAAAACCTGGTTCATCGGCAAAACCTCGTCGAGTTGCAACGCAAGCTCGATGATCTGCACTCCGCCGACGTCGCTTATATCCTTGAAGCCTTGCCGTTGGATGATCGACTGACCCTCTGGCAGTTGGTCAAGGCCGACCGCGACGGCGACATCCTGCTCGAAGTATCCGACTCCGTCCGTGAAACCCTGATCGCCGACATGGATGATCACGAGCTCCTGGCCGCGGCCCGGGAGATGGACGCCGACGAACTGGCCGACCTGGCCCCCGAACTGCCCCGTGATGTTGTCCATGAGCTGATGGAAGCCCTTGACAGTCAGCAGCGTGAGCGCGTGCGCTCCGCGCTGTCCTATGACGAGGATCAGGTCGGCGCCCTGATGGACTTCGAGATGGTCACCATCCGCGAAGACGTCAGCCTGGAAGTGGTACTGCGTTACCTGCGCCGCCTGAAAGAGCTGCCAGGGCACACCGACAAGCTGTTCGTGGTCGACTACGAAGGCATTCTCAAGGGCGTGCTGCCGATCAAGCGCCTGCTGGTCAACGACCCGGAGAAGAAGGTTGCGGACGTGATGGCCAGCGATCCGGTGGGTTTCCATCCGGATGAAGACGCCTACGACGCCGCCCAGGCCTTCGAACGTTACGACTTGATCTCGGCCCCGGTGGTCGACAAGAACGGCAAGCTGATCGGCCGTCTGACCATCGATGAAATGGTCGACCTGATCCGTGAAGAAAGTGAAACCGAAGTCCTCAACATGGCGGGTCTGCGTGAAGAGGAAGATATTTTTGCGTCGGTCTGGCGCTCCCTGCGTAACCGCTGGGCGTGGCTGGCCGTAAACCTGATCACCGCGTTCATCGCTTCGCGGGTGATCGGGCTGTTCGAAGGTTCGATCGAAAAGCTGGTGGCACTGGCGGCGTTGATGCCAATCGTTGCCGGGATCGGCGGTAACTCCGGCAACCAGACCATTACCATGATCGTGCGCGCCATGGCGCTCGACCAGGTCAATACCGGCAACACCTCGCGCCTGATGCGCAAGGAATTGGCGGTGGCGCTGATCAATGGCGTGGTGTGGGGCGGGGTGATCGGGATCGTGGCCTACTTGCTGTACGACAGTTGGTCGCTGGGGGTGGTCATGACTGCCGCCATGACCCTCAACCTGCTGTTGGCGGCCTTGATGGGGGTGCTGATCCCCATGACCCTGGCACGCCTTGGGCGCGACCCAGCCATGGGCGCCAGTGTGATGATTACCGCCATGACCGACAGCGGCGGCTTCTTCATCTTCCTTGGCCTGGCGACGATCTTCCTGCTCTGACCCCTCGCGGCGGGGGCAACCCAGCCCCCGCCCAGTACCGCCTTCCCGAATTGCGCGCAAAAAAAAGGTTCTTCACGGATTGCCGGGAAAGACGCTCTTGATCTTCATGAAAAAGAATTCGCTGTCCCGGTAACCGTACGCCATTCGTTTGATGACCTTTATTCGATTGTTTATTCCTTCCAACTGACCGGTGTGCATTGGCCAGCGTACCCGGCTCACGATGCCCCGCCAGTAGCCTTTTAGTCGCTTTGCGAACTGGATCAGTGCGGGTATTTCGCTTTCTTGAGCATGACGCAGCCACTGCTTCCAGGCTGATCTCCAGTCCCAGGCATCGCTCGGCGCCCAGAGCATTTTGAGCTCGGCCTTCATCAAGTAGACCGTCATTAACGATTGGTTAGCGGCCAGCAGATCCTGTAAATGAACCTGCTGTTCCGGCTTTTTCAGGTTCTCCGGGTTACGCAATAGCAACCATCGCGCTTGCTTTATGATCTTTCGAGCGGGCTTGTCATGGCGCAATCGGTTCGCCTCGTCAACGCGAACACGATCAATCACTTCTCGGCCATATTTGGCGACCACATGGAAAAGGTCATAAATCACCCGTGCTTTTGGGCAGTGTTGGCGAACCTCCAGGTCATAAGCCGTGTTCATGTCCATCGCTACCGCTTCAATTCGGGCGCACCCTTCTGGCCCCAGCTCTTCGAAAAACGGTCTGACTGCCGCTCGGCTACGGCCTTCGCCGATCCAAAGCACTCGCCGAGTATCAGCGTCCAACACCACGCTGGCGTAGCGATGACCTTTGAATAACGCGAACTCGTCCATTATCAGGCGCCGTGGCTGGGCCTTGGGTAAGGCACTCAACGCCGCTTGCAGAGCGCGCCGCTCCAGCAACCGAACGGTGTCCCAGTGCAGCCCGAACATTTGCGCAACATGCAGTGTAGGAAGGCGTTCGCAGGCTTGAATAACGGCCTCTGCCAGCCGGCGCGTCATGCGGGCATAGCGATCCAGCCAACTGACGACCTCCATGCGCTTGCCACAATCACGGCAACTAACACGCCTGAGCTGCACGTTGAGGCGGACTGCGCGACCGAGAATCGGCAAGTCACGCACGACTCGATCGCAGTACTCATGAGTTGTTGAACAGAGCTTTTGGCAGCCACCACAGGTGGGAAATCGCGTGGCCTGGGGGATCAGATCGATTTGAAGGGCATCGCCGTCAGGTTTGATCGCGACGACAGAAAAGCCCTCCCAAAAAGGAAGGAAAGTATTAATATCGCGCATAAGAACGCCGGTTTTTTAGATGTGTTTGCTCGCACGAACATCATCCATCAAATCGGCGTTCTTGTTTCTGTGTTTCCCGGGATTCCGTGAAGAACCAAAAAAAAGCCAGCACATGGCTGGCTTCGGCTTTCAGGAACAGATCATTCGGCTTCTGCGGCCGCCTCAACGTCGTGCGCAATAAGCGAGACAAGGGCATTTTGCTGGCGGTGAGAGAGCTGACGAAAACGCTGCAGCAGTTCGCGTTCGTGCAGTGACAGCTCAGGGCTGTCCAGGCGCATGCTTAGCTCTTCGCCCAACGCACCTTCCTGAATGAGGCTCTGCTCCAGGCGCGCGATGATTTCGGAGTTCATGCTGCGGTGATGATTGCGAGCCACCTCGGCAATGCGTTCCCGCATTCCGTCTGGCAGACGTACGACGAACTTGTCAGCCGTGCGGCTGGAATAAATTGCCTGTTTCAATGGGCGCATATATTTAACCGGTTAGTTCAGGGGAGCGGTTATTGGAATTGGCCGCAAGATGAGTGTTAAGACAAGGCTCACGACCAAAGTTCAACCTGAATTGCAAAGAGGCCGCATCATGCCTCAGTTTTGCCGGTTCCTTGGCGTCAATTCTGTGACAAATATTGAACTGCCTAAAGGCTTTATGCCAGTACTGATTTGCTTTTTTGCGGACTGGTTGGAAAACTTTTTTGCGAGTGATCGTCACAATTCATCGTCCCGCAAGCCGTTGCTGCCAAGGGGTTTGGGGCGCATATCGTATCGTGATATGGCCTTTTGCCCTTGTTTTTAAGACTAGTGGCAATTTGCCGATTTACTAGTGCGAGGCGACATAAGGTAGGTGTGCCGGCGAGCGAAAATCAGCGCAGCACGGGGTCGAATCTGATTCGGCGGCCGACGATCAGCGTCAACAGCAGGAAGCTGCCGAGCACAGTGCTGGTGATGAGCGCGGTGGTGCGAGCGTCCTGGGACGAGGTAGACATGCCCAGCACGGCAGTCACGACGGTCAGGCACAAAAACAGCCAGGCGGCTTTGGACATGGAAGGCTTCCTCAGAAAACCCAGTGTTCAGTTGCGGGCGCGGCCTGAGTGCTTTGGGCCAGGCGCACGGGCGATTGCGGGTTGGCCGTCATCACCGCCAATTGCGGACGTTGTTGCAGATGATGCGGCACGGGCTGGCGGATCTGCGCGGTGTCATCGCTACCGTTCGACTGAAAATGAAACATCACCAGTGCGGCCAGGGCGACGGTATTGAGAGCCAACAGAAGGGTGCTGTTCATCGTCATCTTCTCCGCAACGGGTCCAGCCGAATGGTTTTGTAGGAGAAGTATTGCAGATGCCGTGCCAATGTTTTATTTCAATAAAATCAATGGTTTGAGTTTAATCTAAACAGCGCTCGGGTTGCAATTTGCAATGCTGGCATTTTGGTGTAGTGCATTTTGCACGATGGCCTCGGATGCCCGGGTTTGCTGGGCGAAACCGTGATCCGTGGCGCAAGCATTGGCTTACACTCAAAAAGCCCACGGACGACATGACAAAACCCACCTCGGCCGTTAACATGCACGCCGTCCGTCGCAGCGCCGTTGGCCCGATGGTTGTCATTTGTCCCAGTAGCTCAATTGGATAGAGCATCCCCCTCCTAAGGGGAAGGTTGGCCGTTCGAACCGGCCCTGGGACACCATATAATTCAATACCTCCAGCCAATGTATGTAGTTCTTGCACAGTCTCATGGGTGCATGATGGGTGCATACGCAATAATTTAGACTGAAAAAGCCGCAACAAAATCAGTTGAGGGCTAGGTGTACGTGGAGGTATGAAGAGCGGGGTGATAATTCTGCCACCATGAAAAAGTCGACAACAGGGAAGCAGTGATGCGAATTCTATTTTTTGCGATGTGCTGTTTGTTGATCACCGCCTGTTCAAGCAACCCAACAGCACTCTTTGAAGAGCAAGTCAAAAACAGCACCACGCCGTTAGCACGGACCCCCTCTGAGGCCATGCACAACGCGCAAGCTGTGCCCATGCCGATCAACCCAGGATGGCGGCCACCCCAGTGGAAGATCACCGCTGCGGAACCGCGCATCCTGATTAGCGGGGTACCGTCGAACTATCGATTATTCAGCGTCGCGTTGACAAAGGACAAACCCTTTCATATAGACGTTAACTCCTGGTGCGTCAACGGGTGCCTGGGGTTCAGCAAGTACGCCCTGAACCCTTATTTGATCTTGATGGACGCCAAAGGCAACGTGCAGGCTGAAGGTTTTGGCAAGGCGACTGGCATAGTGGGAGTCATCAGCCAAGTGTTGAAGGGCACGGTGACAACCAGCGGCACTTACTACCTGATAGTCGCGGCGGATAACCGTGCGCCTGGGGAAACCATTGTCATCGACAACGTGCTGCTGATTGGGGCAGCGGCGAGCCCAATCACGCCGTTGCGGATTGGGATGGGTAGTTATCCGTTTGGGTCGGTTGGGCCGTTGTTGAACACGGAAGAGACGCCTTGAGGCTGTGAGGCAAGAGAGCGAACACGCCCGCTGCTAATACTGAAATAAAATCAGTGCTGGAAGAGGTGGAGAAAGTGCCGGGTTAAGCCCTATCTCTGATTCGTAATACTGTCGTAGTCGAGCAGTTAGCATGACGTGCTGTGGCACGTACACCAAGGCCGGCACCGAGCAGTTCGGTCACCCGCTTATGCAGGTCAATGTCGACGGGGCGGCCTTGATACTTGCCGGCGGCCTTGGCCTTCTCGATGCCTTGAGCCTGGCGCTCGCGCCGCTGCTCGTAATCCTTGCGCGCGATCGCGGCCATCATCTCCACCAGCATTGAGTTGATTGCTCCCAGCATCCGCCCGGTGAACTCATCGCCCTTGGTGTCCTGCATTCCCTGGTGGCTGGTCGGCAGGTCAAGCGCGACGATGCGCAGGCCCTTGGAGTCGATCGCAGCCTTCAGCTTTTGCCAATCCTCCACCGGTAAGCGGGAGAGGCGGTCTATCGACTCCACCAGCAACACGTCACCCTTGCGGGCATCCTTGAGCAGGCGCATTAGCTCAGGCCGGTCGGCTGTGGCGCCGCTGGCGTTCTCCAGGTACACGCTTGCAATGACCTTGTTATGGTCGCTGGCGAACTGCTCGAGCGACCCCCGGGCTCGGCCGGCGTCTTGCTCTTCGGTGGATGCTCGGAGGTATGCGCGGATGAACATGATAGGTGCCTGTATCAGTTAGGGCGTTCTACTAATACTGTTGCACTTTGGGTGTTCCTTATCAAGCGGAAAGCTCGAAAAAGGCGAAATAAGCCTGTATCTGGATAGGCATACCTTTTTGGGGCGATTTGGCTGAGGCATACTCGATTGAACGGACAAGCTGCTTGCTACAAGCGGCTCATTTTCAGGGGAGGGGGTTATGAGTATCGCAATCGACGAGATAGGGCTTGCCATTAAAAAACTGGAGGCATACCAGCAGGGGGCAGAGGAAAAGCTACGCGCTGCGGAGTCTATTCGGGCAGTCGCAGAAGATGTCTCGCGGTCCTTCAGCGGCTCTTGGTTGGGTTATCATTCAAGAGTCTATTACAGAGATTTTCGTCCCCCACTTGCCGGGCACAACTTCAGCAAAGAGTGGGGGATGGAGGAGCATTTCGGTCAGGGTACTTATGGCGATTGGCATGAGTGCGCGTTTGACGACGTAGTGAATGCAATCTATGAAATGGCCGGCAACCCAGATCTCGCCGATGCTGATGTATATCGCGAACAGGGCGAGGCACTATTTGCAAGTGTTATCGATGAACTCGAAGTAGTGTTGCGGATTGTTGTTAGAGATACAGGAGATTCTTACGCATCCCAGTTACTCGAAGACGTTTCAGGTAAGAAGGTCGTGACTCCTGGGCTTTTTCTAAGCCTTGTACGACCCAAAGGGCAGGTAATGACCCGTGATTCTCTAGCCCTTAGTCAAGGATTTTTGACGCCCCCACATATAAAAGTTATGTCTGACTGCTTTGTGTACAGGGCTCCGCACGAAGCTATAAGTCGTCTGCTTCCTGTGATTAAAAAGGCGTACTCATACCTATCAAGATTTGAAAAGACCCAGGCTAAGGAGGCTCTAGTGGGCACAAATATTTTCATCGGTCATGGCCGCTCTCACGTATGGCGTGATTTAAAGGACTTTGTCACGGAGCGACTGAAGCTGCCCTTTGATGAATTTAACCGTGTCCCAGTAGCGGGTATCACAAACATTGCACGGCTTGCGGAAATGCTTGATTCGGCAGCAGTCGCTTTCATCGTCATGACCGCTGAAGATGAACAGGCAGACGGTAAGATGGAGGCTCGAACGAACGTAATACATGAAGTCGGACTTTTTCAAGGTCGCCTTGGATTCACTCGGGCGATAGTGCTCCTGGAAGAGGGGTGTGAAGAATTTTCGAATATCCAGGGCCTTGGACAGATCCGATTCCCTAAAGGGGACATCAAAGCCAAGTTTGAGGAGATCCGCCAGGTACTTGAGCGGGAAAAAATCATTGAGTCTTGAGCTATTCGTTTTTTCTAAAGAAGCAGGTGCAAAAGACCGGCGAGGGTGGCCTCGTCTTCGATGAAATAGGGGCCGTCACGCTCCATCCTGGGTCTTGCAGCAAAGGTATGGTGATGTTGGCCACTCCCTCTTCTGTTGTTCTCCACACTTCGTGGCGTTTCCGCCACGCTGAGTGAGACCAAACCGTCTCAGTGAAACCAAAACGCCATAAGGCGATACTGTAGCGTTTAATCGATGCGCCCAAGGCGCTTTCCTGATGTTGGAAATGCTCTCAAAGGTGAGCGCAACCAATCGACGCCCCTTCGATTTTGGGCCATGCTCTTTTGGATTTAAATCCTAAGAGAATGAGATCTGACCCTGTGTCACAGTGTTGGGGCGATCCGGATATCGCAATTCATGGAGTAGGTTTAAATTGTCGATTTTCTCTAATTTTGTGCACTTTAAACATTGCCGAGTCGTCTGCTCGGAGACTGATCTTCTTATATCTTTCAAGGGGCAAAAATACTCACTATTGTTGGCTTCGAAAAATTTTGATACTGGAAAAGGTGCTGTTGTAACAAATTTATCCAGTCGATTTGTTGACTCGGATGTGCTTCTTTGGCTGTCCGTGTATTTCGGAGAGGATTTTGTTGACCCTGATCAGAGTGTAGATACGCGTTACTCTAATAATAGAGGTGACTTCAATCTCGACGTAAAGAATCTTAAGGTTTTTCTGAAAGCTGCAGAAAAAATGCCGAGCAAGTCATATCCGCTTTGGAAAAAAAGACTTTTCGATAACGTGGTGACCTATTACTCCGTTGCGCTACGATCTGGCGTTAATATGATGCCACTTACAATGGGGTTCTTTGGAATGTCGATGGAGTGCGTAGGGAATCTGTTGGGGGGTAAGCGCGATAAGTATTATACGCTTGGCACGTATAAGTTTAACGGCTTAATTAATTCAAGATTCAAACGGTACAAAAAAATACCCAAGCATGCGGGTCAAATTAAGGCGTGGCAGAAGGTTATTAATGGAGATAATTCTTTGGTTCATGCGTTGCGCAATGCTTATTACGGCCATTCTTTGTTACATTCGGATAAAGATCGTAAGGAAGTTACTGATTCGCTTAGAGATTGGTTGGTTCGGGCGGGTTACTCAAAAAGTTAGCCGCACAATGTTTCAAGAGTAAAAGGGTGGATGATGCTATTCAGATTTATGCCGCGCCGCTATACAAGGTTGGGCTGAGAAGCTCTCGAATTCTTATCTTTATGTTGCTAGGGTTTACTACGTCTATACCCTTCGCTAAATATGATTATTGGGCTATGACTCCACTGGTATATGACGAACCTATGAAGTTTAATGGTGTGGTGGTTACTCCGAAAAGTGCTGCGGATGATGCCCCATCTTCCTCAGGATGAAGTAGTCAAGAAAGGCCAGGCAGGCCAGTCTTGCTCACATCATGAACAAATAGGCCATGAGCAAAACGCCAAGAATTGCAGTAATGACATTAATGCCAGGGCCGGTATTGACGCTGTAGCCAAGGGGGATCTCAACGGGTTTGAGGGTCTTGACCACCTTTTTGTATTGCCAGGATGACCAGCAGGCAACCCAGGAGCCCAGCATCAGAAAGGTCAGCCCGATCCAGAATGAAAAATGTTTTCCGGGAGAGCCCGAAGCGTCCGGTTTCAGCATCTGGAGCAGTAGCCCGGATCGTTCAATCACAAAGCCAAATGCCATCAGCGAAAGGCTGGTTCGGTTCCATGCCAGCAACGTGCGCTCGGCGGCAAAGAACACGCGCGGATCGTTCAGGTCGGACATTGAGATTTCCTTGTTCACACAGCTTTTGAAACGACGCCGCGCAGAATAGCTTTAAACGAAACCACTCGACGTGTCCGTTGATAGATCCAGCTGTTGGGATCAACGCACATATGCCAAGCGTAGCGTCCCGTGCTTGGCGCATAGCCACAAAATCGGCTGCGCCAATGCCCTCATGCACGTGAACGCTATGGGTTTTTTTGCTCAGCAACGGTTACAGGTTTGGATGCCCAGCAACCTGTACAAAGGGCAGAAACGGAAAATACCGGTAGCCAGTGGCACTAAGCCGATCCAGCCCCACCAGCCGATCACGCCCGACAGACTGAGGCCAATGAGAACCAGGCCGACGACAATGCGCAGGCTACGGTCAATGGTTCCAAGGTTCGCTTTCATGACGATCTCCCGATCAGTGGTTGCGCCGGGTCTCCAGCGCAGTAAACAACAACATGCCGGCCAGCATGGCCAACATGAACACGATTGCTTGCCAGCGTCCTGTCAGCAGAATTGCCACCGCAGGGCCTGGACAGATGCCTGCTATTCCCCAGCCGATGCCGAACAGCAGGCTGCCGCCGATCAGGCGCGGGTCCAACTCACGCTTGGTCGGCAGTTGCATTGGCTTTCCCAGCAGCGAGCGGGATTGGTGGCGCGCCCAGGTCAGCGGGCCAATGGCGACGCCAATCGCCCCGATCATGACCAGCGCGAGGGAAGGGTCCCAGGCACCGGCCAGATCCAGGAAAGCCAATACTTTGCTCGGGTTGGCCATGCCTGCCAGCAGCAGTCCCAAGCCGAACAGCAGGCCAGCAATGAATGCGCTCAGTTTGTTCATATCCAGGCTCCCAGCAGATGACGCAGGACAAATACGCTAAGGAAACCGCTGAACATAAAGCAGGCAGTGGCGACCATCGATCGCGGCGAAAGGCGCGATATGCCGCACACGCCGTGGCCGCTGGTGCAACCTGAACCGTAGCGTGTACCGATACCCACCAATACACCGGCGACGATCAGCCCGACCCCGCCGCTCTGGAATTCAATCGGCGGCAGCGCGGCGAACAAGCCCCATAGAAGCGGCGCGACGAGCAGGCCGAGGAGAAACAGCGCTTTCTCACCCGCACCTTCGCTCCCTCGTTGTAAAAGACTGCCGATCAAACCGCTGATGCCGGCGATACGCCCGTTGGCGACGACGAAAAGGCTGGCCGCCAGGCCAATCAATGCGCCGCCTGCAAGGGATGACCAGGGAGTGAAGTTGAGCCAGTCGATATTCATGAGGCTTCTCCAGCGCAAAATTGTTGATACAAGGTTTGAATGACTGCCAATGCCGCCGGGCTGCTGATGCGATAGAACACCTGCTTTCCTTCTCGGCGCGTATCCACCAGGCCTTCGCGGCGCAGCACCGCCAACTGCTGAGAAAGCGTCGGTTGTTGTATCCCGAGCAGCGACTCCAGATCGCCGACATTGCGCTCGCCTTGGGATAGCTGGCAGAGCAGGATCAAGCGATCCGGATTGGCCAGAGCCTTGAGGAATTGGCTGGCAGCATCGGCGTTGGCGTGAAGCCGCTGGAGATCTGATTCGAGCATACGATTGATCACTAACTGGTCAGTTTGTTAAATTATAGTATATAAAAACAATAAGTGTATGTCAGCACCGATCTGCGTTCGTCGCTAGCAGGAGAGGTCGGGGGCTAAAGGCGAAGCGAAAGAGAGTGGTGCAGCTTTGCTGATCCGATGAGGTCGCTCTGCGCCATCGCAAGGCGACCGAATTGACCGAGCCCTGGGAGTCGACACCCCGCGGCTCAACGTCTGTCCCTTCAGTACGGTTTGGCTTGCCCGGCTTTCCTCAGGCTCTGTACCATCCGGGTCTGATCAGGACAGCGTTAGAAGGCCATCCTGTAGCCATTACCGCCGTTCCCGTTTGGACACCTCATGACCTACACAGAACTTAACGACCCCGCACTATTTTCTGCGCAGGAGAAAGACGCGTTTGAACCTTCGACCATCGTCCAGAATGATTTTTCTTCTGCACTTCTGAAGTACGGCCAGTCATCTTCTACACGCCCCCTCCTTCTGAACGGGGATTGCCTCGACGTATTGAAGTCGCTGCCGGACGAGTCGGTTGATTTTGCAATGACGTCGCCGCCGTACTGGGGGAAGCGGGAATATCAAAACGGCGGGATAGGCCTGGAAAAAGACTATCGGGATTTCGTAGCAGATCTTTGCGCTGTGTTTCTGGAACTCAAGCGCGTGCTGAAGTCGACGGGGTCGTTCTGGCTCAATCTCGGTGATTCTTATAGCGGTAAGGGGCTGCTCGGGATTCCTTGGCGAGTGGTTTTCGAGCTTACCGACAATCAAGGCTGGATACTTCGAAACAGCATCATATGGAACAAACTGAAAGGCGGCATGGACAACACCAAAGACCGGCTTGGCAATGTTCATGAGAACTTGTTTCACTTTGTGAAGCAGTCAAAAAACTATTATTACAATGCTGATGCCGTCCGGTCCAAGCCCAGAGAATCCAAAGTGGTAAATGGCTCGATAGTTTCCGCCACGGGCGTTTCGGGCGTGCGTTACAAGCGCCAGATCGAGTTGTCGACCTCGTTGAGCGACGCAGAAAAATTATCCGCACATGCCGCCCTGGCCGGCATCCTCGCAGATTTGTCTTGCGGTAAAGTATCAGACTTCCGGATGATCATTCGTGGCCAGCAAAGAGCGACGCACTCCGACAGTGAAAAAGTATCGGGACGAGCGAAGGAACTCAGGGATAAAGGTTATTACTTTCTTAAATACCACCCGAAGGGGAGTAAACCGTCTGACGTCTGGGACATTCTCCCGGAAGATTCGCAGGGCCGGGAAGCCCACTTTGCCCCCTATCCGGTCGACCTGTGCCGTATACCTTTATTGGCGACCTGCCCACCAGGCGGTATTGCAATCGACCCTTTCTGCGGTACGGGAACAACGATGGTCGCGGCGCAACGCTTAGGCTTGAAGTCGATCGGGATAGATATCTCCGAGCAGTATCTTGAGATGACCAAAGACAGGTGCAATACGCTGTTATGAGCAAAATAATAGAGTTGTTCGGGAAGGGTACGCATAATCGCTCCGTCGACTGGCAAGGCGTGATTGGCGCTCAACGCTGCGCCTATACCAACAAGCGTTGCTATAAAGTCAGGAAGTCCAACCCCGACATTTCTATCGGTACGTGCAGCGTGCTGTACGGAAAAGTGCCGGAACCGGTAATCATCTGTCCTGTCCGGCTAATCGAGCGCCGGCAGATTTTTACCGACTGTTTTCATCTATTGACGACCCATGAACCGGGGAACGAGCTTCACATCATCCCCGAAGTGTCGATCCCGGGGGGAAGTGTCGATTATTTCTTGGTGTCGGTAAAAGATGGAAAGGTGAAGGACTTCGTTGGCATCGAGCTGCAGACCCTCGATACGACCGGAACGGTCTGGCCAGAACGCCAGAGAATGCTGGAAACGCTAGGGATTTCCAGGTCGGACAGTGCTGAAGAGTCCAATAAAACCTTCGGCATGAACTGGAAAATGACCGCAAAAACCATCTTGGTTCAAATGCACCACAAAGTGCAGACATTTGAACACCTCAACAAGAAGCTGGTGTTGGTGGTCCAGGACAAGCTGCTGAGCTACATGACCAAGGAATTTAAATTCGACCATCTTGAAACACCGGCATTGATTGGCGACTCAATGCATCTTCATGCCTATAAAATGGATAATGCAGGTGCCGGCGACTATAAGATCTCGATGTCATCCCGACTCAGTACGGATGCGGACGGAATCGGTATGTGCCTGGGGCTCCAGGCAGAGGCCCGGGTAGAGCTTGAGCAAATATTGATTGGGCTGCAGACCAAACTATCCGACCGCACGTTGTTCCAGGCAGTGGGGACGCCCGACAGTTTGGTGTGATACCGCCTGCGTGTGCGATTGCGAAAGGGCACCGAGTGGATGCCCCCTGTGCAAACGGCGTTGTTAAAACGTCGCCTTGACCTGTAACCCCGCCGCCAACGCATTGTCGCGTTTTTTGCCGGAAAACGCGCCGGGCTCGATGTAGTACTGCAGATCGGGGCGCAGCAGCAGCCAAGGTGTGACCTGTGCGCCGTAGTTGAGCTCAAGCATCTGCTCGCCGTTGTCGAGGTTGGCGATCATCTCAGCGTCTTCGAGGTTGGTCGCCTTGGCTTCTTGCACATCTCGTGTGCGCGAGTTGAGCACGGCGCGCCCATAGCCAAAAGAGATGGAGTCGTTCGGGCGGCTCGCGAAAGGCTTTTGTTTGACCAGGCCCACCGAATACCAGCGGCGCATCGGCGAGGTCGCCGCGTTGCTGCTGGCCGCTTGGCCGAAGAGGCGCAGTACGCTTTGCGGGTCTTGCTCATCCCGCCAGATGGCTTGGTCAATCAACACATAGGCGCCGGTACGGTTGTTGCTCTTTTGCGTACTCCCGATCTTGGGGGCGTTGGAGGTGTCGTAGTACCAACCGACTTTGTATTGGCCGTTCAGGAAGGCGTTGTTATTGAAGATCGCCTCCAGTGGCAAAATCGCTCCCGTAGTGCCGTTGCTGGGCATGGAGAACGCTTTGGACGAGCGCGTGTTGTATTCCGGGTTGACCTGGAACACGGCGGTTTGCAGTGTCAGCGACGGGTTGACATCGTAACGCAGCTCGCCGCCCCAATGTGCTGTCGGGTAGTTGCCCCAGCCACTGCCGCTCGACATGGTCAGTGGGTGTGCACAAAAACCGGCGCTCACAAAGTTGGTCAAGATGGGCATACCACCGAAATCGGTGCCCATCACCATGAAGCCGAGTTTGGTGGACAGGGCCGGCGAAAACAGGTTGCGTTGATAACTGAACTCGGTCAGCCGGGTGTATTCGCCGCCATAGTTTTCTTGGGACGACAGGCGGTTTCCAAGCAAATCTTCCGTGGCGCTGTGGCCGCGACGGTCGTTAACCAGCAGTTGCACGCGTCCCGCATCGGGGCTGTCGAGCAACTTACTCAGATCAAACTGGGCGCCTATGCGTATTTGTTGCGAATAGCGGGTGCCGCGCTTGATCCCGCCATGCAAGTTGGAAATCGTTTCGGAACTGTAGTCACCGGTCAGTTTGATGCCCTTGTCGGTCAACTTTTGGCGTTCACCACCCCAGTCGCCAGTGAGTGTAGAGCGGTTCATCAGATCGTCGGCCAGTGCCGGGGATGGGGCGAAAAGGCATAGGGACAAACCGCTGCACAGGCTGCTGGTCAGCATGGCGCGGAAAGAAAAAAGCATTTGGATGTGCTCCGTTACAGAGAAAGTAGGGGAATAGCTCAACGGCCCGCGTTGTTTATCGGTTGCACCGTTCTTTTGTGACTTGGAAAAATAACCCCCGTAAACGGGGGTTATTTTCATGCAGTGGCAACTAACGCATTACGGCTTGATGTTGTCCGGCAATGCATAAGCAATGATGTAATCACCAACGTCAGGCGAATGGCTCATGCCACCGGCGGAGATGACCACGTACTGCTTCCCGGTGGTGGGCGACTGATAGATCAGTGGGGCGGCAACTGCGCCAACCGGCAGGCGGGCTTTCCAGACTTCTTTGCCGGTGGCCGAATCGAGCGCGCGCAGGTAGTAGTCCTGGGTGCCCGCAAAGAACACCAGGCCAGAGGCTGTCGACGTCGGACCGCCGAGCGTCGGCATGCCCAGCGGAATCTGCAGGTGCGTCTTGATCCCCAGCGGGCCGGTGTCCTGCACGGTGCCCATGGGAACCTGCCAGAGCAGTTTCTGCGTATTGAGATCAATCGCACTCATGCTGCCGAAGGGCGGGGAGTTGCACGGCACGCCCAGTGGCGACTGGAGAATGTCGATTTTCACGCCGCCATAGATACCGGCGACTTGCGGGCGAATGGTGCCCATGAAACCCGGCACTTCATCGGTCGACACCTTGAACTTCTTGGTTTCTTCCTTGGTCACCAATGACATCCGCAGCGGCATCCGCATGTCGTTGACGAACATCGTGCCGGTGTTCTCATCGATGGAGATGCCACCCCAGTTCATCCCGCCCAGCAAGCCAGGCCATTCGATGTACGGCTTTTCGGTTGGCGGCGTAAACGGCCCCGCGTAAACCGAATCTTTGAACATGATCCGGCAATACAGTTGGTCGAATGTCGACACGCCCCACATCGACTTTTCAGTCAGTGGGTCGGCCCCGATCACCGGCATGCCGGCCGAGTACGGTTGCGTCGGCGACAAGTGTTCGCCTTCTGCCGCAGGAGAAGTCGGAACGGCACGCTCCTGCACCTCGGTGACCGGCTGGCCAGTACGACGATCCAGCACAAAAATCTGGCCGGTCTTGGTGGTCTGGATCAAGACGGGGGTTTTCACGCCTTGGGCATTCTTGATGTCATAGAGAACCGGCTGCGATGGCAGATCGTAATCCCATACATCATGGTGAATGAGCTGGTAGACCCATTTGGCTTTGCCGGTCGAGGCATCGACTGCCACGACGGCCGAACCAAATTTTTCTTTGACGGCGTTGCGATCACCGCCCCAATAGTCGGGCGGGCCATTGCCGGTCGGCAAGTAGACCAGGTTCAGCTCTTTATCGTAGGTCGGGATCGTCCATACGTTAGGTGTTTCCAGCGTGAACGGGTGATCGGCCGCGGTCGGGTCGCTGCCTTCGGGCGCGCCGACGTCCCATGCCCACACCAGCGCACCGCTCAGCACGTCGAAGGCACGCACGGCGCCGGAAGGCTCGCCTGCCACAATGTCGCGTACCCAACCGCCCACCACCGTGAGGTGGCCCATGACCACAGGCAGGGAGGTCGGGTGATAGCGCTTGCTGTTCTCGGTCGGGCCCATGCCTTTCTTGAGATCGACGTAACCGTTGTCACCAAAACTCTGGCACAGGTCGCCGGTGTGCGCGTCAAGTGCAAACAGGCGGGCATCCACCGACGACACCAGAATACGCTGGCGACATTGCTGCTGATCGGTATACGAGGCCTTGACCGCCGCACTCAGGCTGTCGTCTTTATCGATGTCGTAATAGCCCACGCCGCGGCACGTCACATGCTCTTCGCTTTTGGCGTGAGGGTCGAACGTCCAGATCGCCTTGCCCGTATCGCCATCCAGGGCGGTGATCAGGTTTTCCGGGGTGCACGAATACAGCACGTTGCCGATCTGCAGCGGGGTGTTTTCATCAACGCCAGCGCCGGCGCCGGTGGTCCTACGTCCGGTTCTGTAGGTCCAGGCTACTTGCAGGTCCTTGACGTTTCCTGGCGTGATCTGCGTGTAAGGCGCAAACCGCGTCCCTGACGCATTGCGCCCGAAGAACTCCCAGTTTTCAGGTGCGCTGGCGGGGCTCGTGGCCTTGGTCGAGTCAGTCGCGGCCACAGGGTTCGAGATCCCGCCGTGCGGGTAGAACGCCGCAATGAAGGTGGCGATCAAGGCCAGGAATACGGCGAAGCCGAATCGGTTCGCCGTGCGCCGGGTGCTCAAGGCTGTTTCCGGGAATGCGGCACCGACCCACAAGCTGAGGGTCAGGATGATCGCCGGCACCACCAGGCGCGGCAGCAGTTGCCAGTAGCTGAACTGACCCACTTCGTAGAACGCCCACACACAGGTGGCGAGGAATATGACGACGGAGAGGGCGATGCTGATAGGTTTACGCAAGACAAACAGTGCCGCCAACAACAGATAGGCGAGGCCAGCCAGCAAGTAATAACTCGACCCGTCGAGTGCTACCAGCTTGAATCCGCCATAAATCAACGCCAGTGCCACGGCAAAAACAAGCAGGGAAAACAGTCCCCTTGCAATAGTGCTCATTGAGGATCTTCCAGAGTGAGATCGATGATCGTCTGTCATATTTGTATATGCTCAGTTGGGGAAATACGTAACGGTTTGCGCTATTTACCAACAACTTGGCCGAATATTGAGTTCGGCCTTTAGTTGGCCGGGTGCGGTTCTTCCATGATCCCGATAGGCTGGCTTGCCGACGGCAAGCGAGCTTTGGAAATCAGCGTAATAATTGGCCATCCCCGTATTCATGGTCTGGATGCCGACACTCTTTCGCCCCAGCCCTCCACGTTGAAAGCGCCGTTCGATAACGAACTGGATGCTTAATAGAGGCTGATTGAGTTTCGGCAGGAGGGATAACGAAAACGTTGGCGGCTGTATTACGCCCGCTTGACGACTGTCCACGTGCTCAGTCGCGAGTGAATCGTTCCGAAGGCTCTGTCGGCCTTGTTCGGGTTACATGCTTTACTCCGACTGATTCGCTGGTTAATCGCGGTGGATTAACGCGTAGACCAGTCTATAGCGCTGGTTTTTTGGATAAATCCATAAGACTGGAAAACAATGTTGATAAAACAGTAACAATTAGTGGCGATACGCATCGGCGACGCCGGCGTGCGGGTAATCATGTGCAGGCGCGGCGGGGGGGCTTTGGGGGCGTGCTCGGTCTTTTCAACACTCGGTCGAACCTTGCGCGTGATCGAGGTTCACAGGTGGTGCGGCGAGTATTTCGCGCAACCTTGTACCTTGTGTGTCACCCAGTAGCGTCTGAGCTGTAGTCCATCGTTTTCACACAAAATATTCCCCGGAAACAGCGCCTGGTGCCTGTCCGGACCCGACCCCCGGGACTATCATGCCGGTAGCCCTGACCCTCACTGCAAGGAGCCGCTCGGAACGCCGATGCGCCAGATCTGGAAATCTTTTCGAGCCCTTTATTTCGCCTCCTTGATGATGCTGATCGGCTCCGGCCTGCTCAGTACGTACCTGGCCTTGCGCCTGGCGGCCGACAACGTCGACAGCCTGTGGGTCGGTGCGCTGATGGCGGCCAACTATTCTGGCCTGGTACTGGGCGGCAAGATCGGCCACCGCCTGATCGCCCGGGTCGGGCATATCCGCGCGTATGCCACCTGTGCCGGGATCGTCGGCGCGGCGGTGTTGGGCCATGGCCTGATCGACTGGCTGCCGGCCTGGATCGTGCTGCGGGTCATCGTGGGCCTGGGGATGATGTGCCAGTACATGGTCATCGAAAGCTGGCTTAACGAGCAGGCGGATGCCAAGCAGCGTGGCGTAGTGTTCAGCGGCTATATGATTGCGTCCTACCTTGGCCTGGTGCTGGGGCAGTTGATCCTGGTGATGCATCCCCAGCTCGGCCCCGAGTTGCTGATGCTGGTCGCGCTGTGCTTCGCCCTGTGCCTGGTGCCGGTGGCGATGACCCGGCGCATTCACCCGGCGCCCCTGCGTCCGGCGCCGATGGAGCCGCGTTTCTTTATCCAGCGGGTGCCGCAGTCGTTGAGCACGGTGCTGGGGGCGGGGTTGATCGTTGGTTCGTTCTACGGTTTGGCGCCGCTCTATGCGTCCCAGCAGGGGCTGAGCACCGAGCAGGTCGGTCTCTTCATGGGTAGCTGCATTTTTGCCGGGTTGGTGGTGCAGTGGCCGTTGGGCTGGCTGTCGGATCGTTACGATCGCGCACTGTTGATTCGCTGCTTCGCCCTGTGCCTGGCGGTGGCGGCATTGCCGTTGGCGATCCTGAGCAAGGTGCCGCTGGAAGTGCTGTTCGTGGCCGGGTTCCTGTGTTCGCTGGTGCAGTTCTGCCTGTACCCGCTGGCCGTGGCGTTTTCCAACGACCACGTCGAAGGTGATCGTCGGGTATCGCTGACGGCCATGCTGCTGGTGACCTATGGCGTGGGCGCCAGTATCGGGCCGTTGCTGGCCGGTGTGGTGATGAAGCTGTTTGGCAGCCAGATGCTGTACGCGTTTTTCAGCCTGTGCGCGCTGATCCTGGTGTGGCGTATCCGGCCTAAAGCGGTGACCAACCTGCATCAGGTCGACGATGCACCGCTGCAGCACGTGGCAATGCCTGACAGCATGTCCAGCTCGCCGCTGGTGGCGGCCCTCGATCCGCGGGTCGATGAGCAGATGGTGCAGGAGCAGATGCAGACGGCGGTTGTCGAGCCCGAGCCTGAAACCGACTCGGAATCACCGGCGGATGAGCCGCTCTTCGAAGGGCCGCCGGAACCACCGGGCCCGGATGAGCATCCCCACGACCTCAGCAGGGCGCGCCCCTGAATGCAAAAACGGGCAGATCCCCAAAGGGTCTGCCCGTTTTTTATCGCGATCTGAATGCTTAAAAATCGTCGTCTTTATCGAAACGTCGTGCTTCGCGTTGCAACTGGTACACAAAACGCTCGACCTGGCGCTGCACCAGGCCGCTCATGTTGTGGAAGCGCACGCCGGCGAAGGTGGTGTTGATCTTCTCTTCGAAGTGCAGGTAACGCAGTTCGACCGAGGTGGTCATGCTGCCAAAGGGCAGTGCGGCGATAAAACGGTCGTAGACCTGGCCCAACTGCAGGCGCTCGGAAATATCGCCTTCAAAGCGCAATTTGCAGCCGGTGGCGGAGATATCCAGCAGCTTGCCGCTGACCGGCGCCTTGAGTTTCTCGCCGCCCAACTCGATATTCACCAATTGCGCGAGTTTCAGCGCGGCGCGGAACGCATTGCGGCGCTGATGGTAGACCACTTCGTCCGGCATGTTGCCGCTGTAGATACGGTGGCCGCCTTTTTCACTGATGCTCAGGGTGCCGTTGCTTTCCCAGGCAACGCGCACGCCGTCGTGAAAGCCTTCGATGCGGAAGGGTTCGCCATTCTCAAGGTAGCGTTCGCCATCGCGGGGGATCATTTCGTCCAGGGCCAGGGTTTTGCTGTCCCGGTCGACGTCGACCAGGTAGCTTTGAAAGCGCTGGCTGCGTTCATGGAAGGTGATGATCAGCGGGTCATGGCTTTCTTGCAGCATGCGCAAGGTGCCAGCGATTTCCAGAGGCGTGGTGAACACCTTGGGTGGCTGCGGAGCTTCTTCCGCATTAAGGGCGTTGAACACGGTTCTTCCATCTCCTGACAAAATACGACTACACGCAAGAACCATCATTTTGCCAGTATGTCGCACGCCTTGGATAGGGCGCACGTTAAACCGACGTCAGGCTTGGCTGCGGGTGCTTGGCTTGACCAGGCGCGAGGTAGAGCCTTGGGCGTTATACAGGGCCGGAGGTTCGCCGCCATGGAGTATGCGCAACTGATTGGCGGTCGTGGCTTGCTGAAGCTGGATCGACTGACCGTTGAGCAGGTTGGCTTCCTGACACTGGGTGAGTAATTGATTGAGTTCTTTGCTTTGGGCCAGCAACCGATCGCCGACCGAGGAATGACTGGCCAACTGTGCGAGGCCGTCTTGATCTGCCGGTAGGCCGAGGCTGACGAGAATCTGGCTACGCTTCTTGCCGTGCTGTTCCAGCAGGACAATCAGCGACTGCTTGCGCGCCAGGATTTCTTCCAGCAGCGGCATATCCCGGCCATAGAGGGCCAGGGATTCTTCTTTGAGCAGCTCGAGCAATTGTTGCGTCGGCGCCAGATCATCAATGATCAGTTGAAGCAGATTTTCGTCGTGGTGCATGGCTGGCCTTGGGTTTTAAGCGTCCAAAAGCCTGGCGCAGGCCTTTGCCTAGCGCTCGGCTTCGAAGTTAAGCAGCTTGCTGGCTACACGGTTGCTGTCGACTTTATAGCTGCCATCGGCGATTGCCTGTTTCAATTCGGCCACACGGGCTTGATTGACGACGGGTTGATCGCGCAGCGAGTCAGTGACCTTCTGCAACTGTTGAGCCTCATTGCTCAGGTGTACGGATTCCCCGCTTTGGCTGGCGCCGGCCTGTTCCGCTTTGGCGGGCAGAGGCTGGGCCTTGGCGTCTACGCTGTCCTTGGTGCCGCTGGTGCGCGTAGTGCCTGGCAAAGCCGGGGCGTTATTCAAACGGCTGAAATCGATGACCATGATAAAAAACCTCTGGGTATTTGGACGCTTGCCATGGTTTCGGCCATACCCGGACAAACTTTAGGCGCGATTGACAATAAACCTGCATGCACGAACGTCAGGCGTACAGTGTAGGAAAAGCTGGCGTCCTATTCCAGTGATCTATAAAGCCACCTCGACTTGGCCCGGCGCGGTGACCCGTGCCTTGATGACGCGGTTGGAATTGAGGTTCTTGACCCGGATCTGTTCGCTCATGCCGCCGTTGGACAGCGCTTCGCCCGGCATTTTCACATTCAGCCCGCCGCTGCTGGCGGAAATGATGACCTGGTCGCCCTTGCGAATGACTTCTGCCTGTTCAAGATGGACCAGGGTGATGACCTGGTCGGCGACCATTGGTCGGGTCAATCGTTGCCCGACAGCCTGGTCCACTGACGTCAGGTAACCCTGGTTGATCAGGCTGATGTCCCGCTCGCGCAAGATGACATCCTCATAGCCGATGATTCCGCTGCGTTTGAGCGGCCGCGACACCACGACGACATCGCGGAACAGTTTGACCTGGGCGGGCACGAACACGGTCCAGGGCGAGGTCCCTTCACAGCGCACCTTGACCGTCACGCGACCAATGGGCTGGGCCGGGCTTTCCAGGCTGGCTGTCAATTCCTTGTCGCACATCGGCATGCGCAGGCGCGGATCCAATTGGTTGACCTGGATTTCATAGCGTCCTGGCGTCTGGGTGGTTGCCAGATAATCTTCTACAGTGAATTCAAGAAAGCCTTGGGTGACGCCGATAAGTAGATCAGGCAAGGTGACGTCGGCGGCGCGGGCAGTGATGCCTGCGCCCACGGCAAACAACGCCATCCAGGCGCAGAGCAATCTGCGATACCGTGAGTGGCGGGTGCGTCGGGAAACTGTCGTTTTCATATCCATAGCCAATAAAAAGCAAAGCTCGTGCCGTTTAGTGTTGGGTGCGCGTCGTACCCCCAAAGGTTTTAGCGTAGGAGTCTGGGCATGGCAGGTGTAATGGATTCAGTAAACCAGCGTACACAGCTGGTAGGGCAGAATCGCCTGGAGTTGTTGCTTTTTCGCCTGGACGGCAAGCAGCTCTATGGCATCAACGTGTTCAAAGTGCGGGAAGTGCTGCAGTGTCCCAAGCTGACGATCATGCCCAAGTCGAGCCCGGTGGTGTGTGGCGTAGCCAACATCCGTGGCGCGACCATCCCGATTCTCGACCTGGCATTGGCCACGAGTTCGGCCGGCCTGCAAGACCGCGAGAACCCGTTTGTGATCATTACCGAATACAACACCAAGACCCAGGGTTTCCTGGTGCGCTCGGTGGAACGTATCGTCAACATGAACTGGGAAGAGATCCATCCGCCGCCCAAGGGCACCGGTCGCGATCACTACCTCACGGCGGTGACGCGAGTAGACAACCAGTTGGTCGAAATCATCGACGTGGAGAAAATCCTCGCCGAAGTCGCACCGACTTCCGAAGCGATTTCGGTTGGCGTCGTCGATGCCGAAACGGCGCACAAGGCGGTTTCGCTGCGGGTGCTGACGGTGGACGACTCCTCGGTGGCGCGTAAACAGGTGACCCGTTGCCTGCAAACCATCGGCGTTGAGGTGGTGGCGCTCAACGATGGCCGCCAGGCGCTGGATTACCTGCGCAAACTGGTGGATGAAGGCAAGAAGCCGGAAGAAGAATTCTTGATGATGATTTCCGACATCGAGATGCCGGAAATGGACGGCTATACCCTCACGGCTGAAATACGCAACGATCCACGCATGCAAAAATTGCATATCATCCTGCATACTTCGTTGTCGGGCGTATTCAATCAGGCGATGGTCAAGAAGGTCGGTGCTGACGACTTCCTGGCTAAGTTCCGCCCTGATGACCTGGCATCCCGGGTAGTCGACCGGATCAAGGCAGCAGATCACGGCTAGGGGAATTTCCCTGGCGGTCACACGATTTAAGAGGCGGTATCATTGTCTACGGGTAATTTGGATTTCGAACAGTTCCGGGTCTTCCTGGAAAAAGCCTGTGGCATATTGCTCGGTGAAAACAAGCAGTATCTGGTATCCAGCCGTCTCAACAAACTGATGGAACAGCAGGGCATCAAGTCCCTCGGTGAGTTGGTCCAGCGGATTCAGAGCCAGCCGCGCAGCGGGCTCAAGGAAATGGTGGTCGATGCCATGACCACCAACGAAACCCTATGGTTTCGCGACACCTACCCCTTTGAGGTACTCAAGAGCAAAGTGCTGCCCGAGGCGATCAAGGCCAGCCCGGGTCAGCGTTTGCGGATCTGGTCGGCAGCCTGTTCCTCGGGGCAGGAACCGTACTCGATTTCGATGGCGATCGACGAGTTCGAACGGACGAACATGGGCCAGTTGAAGGCCGGCGCGCAAATTGTCGCCACCGATCTGTCGGGCACCATGCTCACCAACTGCAAGACCGGCGAGTACGACAGCCTGGCCCTGGGCCGCGGTTTGTCCCCGGAACGCCTGCAGCGTTACTTTGACCCGAAAGGGGCGGGGCGTTGGGCGGTCAAGGCGCCGATCAAGAACCGGGTGGAGTTTCGCTCGTTCAACCTGCTCGACAGCTACGCCAGCCTGGGCAAGTTCGACATGGTGTTCTGCCGTAACGTGCTGATCTACTTCTCGGCCGAAGTGAAGAAAGACATCCTGCTGCGCATCCACGGCACGCTCAAGCGCGGGGGGTATCTGTTCCTCGGTGCATCCGAGGCGCTGAACGGCCTGCCGGATCATTTCCAGATGGTGCAGTGCAGTCCTGGGATCATTTACCAGGCCAAGTAAGTCGCACGCAGTCAAAGTGTGGGAGGGGGCTTGCCCCCGATAGCGATGGTTCAGTTGATGTTTCTATCACTGATACACCGCTATCGGGGGCAAGCCCCCTCCCACATTTGTTTTGCGGCAAGGTAAAAGCGGCAACTCCCGATTGCCGCTTTACTGGCGCCACGCGGAAGCCGCTTGCCGCTTTTCTGGCATTGCCGCCGGCAATCTCTGCGTAACCCCTTGATATATGGGCTTTAGCCAGATTGGCATGCACCTTGCTATAACCCTGTTAACGAACAGCAGGTCAGCCTAAAGGTTTCCGCCATGAGCATCAGCTTCGATAAAGCGCTCGGTATCCACGAACAAGCCCTCGGCTTTCGCGCCCAGCGTGCCGAAGTCCTGGCCAACAACATTGCCAACGCCGACACCCCGAACTACAAGGCTCGGGACCTGGACTTCTCCGCCGTGCTCGCCGCACAGCAGGACAAGACCAAGAACGGCACCTTCGCCTTGAACATGACCAACAGCCGTCATATCGAAGCGCAAGGCCTGAGCAGCGGCGACGAATCGCTGCTGTATCGCACGCCGATGCAGCCGTCGATCGACCAGAACACCGTCGACGCGCAGTTGGAGCAATCGGCCTACGCCGAGAACTCGGTGAACTTCCAGGCCAGCTTCACCCTGCTCAACAGCAAATTCAAAGGGCTGATGTCAGCCCTGCGTGGAGAGTAAGCCATGTCCTTAGCCAGTGTTTTCAATATTGCCGGTAGTGGCATGAGCGCGCAGACCACGCGCCTGAATACCGTCGCCAGTAACATCGCCAACGCCGAGACGGTGTCTTCGAGCATCGACCAGACCTACCGCGCCCGTCACCCGGTGTTCGCCACCATGTTTCAGGGCGGCCAGAGCAGCGGCGGCGATTCGCTGTTCCAGAATCAGGACGCTGCCGGGCAAGGCGTGCAGGTACTCGGCGTGGTTGAAGACCAGAGCAATCTGGAAGCGCGCTATGAGCCTAATCACCCTGCGGCGAACGAAAAAGGCTACGTGTACTACCCGAACGTCAACGTGGTCGAGGAAATGGCTGACATGATCTCTGCCAGTCGCTCGTTCCAGACCAACGCGGAAATGATGAACACCGCCAAAACCATGATGCAGAAGGTCCTGACCCTGGGTCAGTGATAAGGGGCGCCAAACAATGGCCATTGTTGATACGACGAACAACACGGCAGTCCAGGACCTGTTCAACAGCAAGGTCAAGACTGCGACGGACAACAGCAGCCTCAGCACCGCCACCAAGACGGCAACGGGCAACCAGTCGCTGGGCAAGGATGCGTTCCTGCAACTGTTGGTGACCCAACTGAAGAACCAGAACCCGCTGTCGCCTCAGGACAACGGTGCGTTCGTGGCTCAGTTGGCGCAGTTCAGTAGCCTGGAAGGCATCAACACCCTGAACGACTCGGTAAACAGCATCTCCAGCAACTTCAGCTCGTCGCAAGCATTGCAGGCTTCGTCGCTGGTCGGTCGCTCGATCATTACCCAGACCGACAAGGCGCTGGTGGACACCAGCAAGAGCATGACCGGCTCGGTCGAGGTGACGGCGGCAACGGGCAACGTCTCGGTCAAGATTACCGACAAAGACGGTGTCGTGGTGCGTACCCTCGATATGGGCGCACAGAGCGCGGGCAGTTCCGACTTCATCTGGGATGGCAAGAACGCCAACGGTGAGGTCGCCCCGGCAGGTACTTACACCTTTACGGCCACCACCAAGAATGACGCGGGCGACGCAGTGGCTCTGGCCACTTCGCTGCCGGCGACGGTCACCAGCGTGACCCTGAGCAAGACCGGCGGCGAAATGCTGCTCAACCTTGCGGGCGGCATGGGCAGCGTCAAGCTGTCGCAAATTCAGACTATCGGTACATAGAGCCGGCTAGATACGGCAGAGGGAGAGAAACATGTCTTTTAACATCGGCCTGAGCGGCCTCTATGCAGCCAACAAACAACTGGACGTGACCGGCAACAACATCGCCAACGTCGCGACCACTGGCTTCAAATCGTCTCGTGCGGAATTCGCGGACATCTACGCGGCGTCCAAGCTGGGCACCGGCCAGAACAGCATCGGTAACGGTGTGAACCTTGCGGCCGTGTCCCAGCAATTCACCCAGGGCGACGTCAACAACAGTGGCGGAATCCTGGACATGGCGATCCAGGGCGGTGGCTTCTTCGTACAGAAGGGCAGCGACGGTTCGCTGGAATACACCCGTAGCGGTGCTTTCCGTGCGGACAAAGACGGCTACATCACCAACAACACCGGTACTTCGCGCCTGCAAGGCTACGCGGCGGATGACAACGGCAAGATCGTCAAGGGCGGCTTGGTCGACCTGCAACTCAACTTGTCGAACCTGCCGCCAAAAGCCTCCAGCACCGTCGATTCCAGCAGTAACCTGAACTCCTCGGAGCCGGTGATCGACCAGGTGGCCAAGCCATTCAACCCAACCGACACCAAGACCTTCACCACCCAGTACAGCACCACCTTGTACGACACCCAAGGCAACGCTCACCCGATGGTGCAGTACCTGGTGAAGACGGACTCCAACCAATGGAAGTCCTACACCTTGATCGATGGGCGTAACCCTGACGGTACCCCGATCAGTGGCGCAGGCGCGGTGGCACCTGTCGCGTCGACCCTGACGTTCGACACGGCCGGTAAGCTCGCTGGCGTGGTCACCCCGCCCAGCATAGTCTCCAACACCACTCTGACCATTTCCAACTGGAAACCGGGCACCGTGACCAACGGTGTATGGACTGCTAACGGCGCCGCGGCCAACACCGGCGGTATTGCGGTCAACATGGCGAATATCACCCAGTACAATTCGGCCAGCTATCGCAACCCGCCGGTCACCGATGGCTATGCCACCGGCCAGATCACCGGGCTGAAAATCGACGGCAGCGGTGTACTGTTCGCCACCTTCAGCAACCAGCAGAGCAAGGCCATTGGCCAGATCTCCCTGGCCAGCTTCAACAACGAACAAGGCCTGCAACCGGCAGGCGGCACGGCCTGGAGAGAGACCTTTGCCTCGGGCCAACCGGGATACGACACCCCTCAAGCCGGCACCCTCGGTTCGATCGTGGCCAACTCCCTGGAGAACTCCAACGTCAACCTGACCAACGAGCTGGTGGACCTGATCAAGGCCCAGAGCAACTACCAGGCGAACGCCAAGACCATCTCCACCCAGAGCACCATCATGCAGACCATCATCCAGATGACCTGATGCGCTAACGCTGCACAAGAAGCCCCTCGATCGAGGGGCTTTTTTTTGCGTTTTATTTGGCATCAGGACCTTTTCCCACCCCCGATGCGGTTACGAGGTGACACGCCTTTGTTGGAACGCACCACACCTGTCTTTCCACCTATCAAGCCGAGAAGCGTTGGGTTGTTTCATTACCTGGGAGAGGCGGTATGTGGAATTCATCGATATCCGGCCAAGGGGCTGGGGGGATGCGTTACGAGGGGGGGTGGGGAGGACAGTACCAGAAGGGGGTCAACCAGTCTGATGGCACCAAGGACGACAAGGGGGCCGTCAAGGACAGTGTCACGAAGCTGATCAAGGAGCTTGAAGATGCCGAAAAAACCTCCAAGAACCAGACGGCCCAGGAGCTGCGGGACAAGCTGAATGAAAAGCGAAAGGAGCTCGGCGAAGAGAAGTTCAAGGAGATCCTCGAAGAGGTGAAGAAAGACGCGCCTGAGGGCTTTCAGGCGTTCATGAAGAGAGCCTTCCCGGAGGAGTTTCCGGATGGCCCGGATGCGCCGCCGTCACCAGCACCGTCTCCATCCCCCTCTCCGGACGGCGGTGGGGGCGGGGGCGGGGGTGGCGGCGGCGGTGGAGGCGGTGGCGGTGGCGGTGGTTTCGGCCCCAGCGAGTCCATGAGCAACAAGCCGATTACCGAAGGCGCGAAGCATTTCGACTACAAGCCCGATGACAGCGAGCCGGGGAAAAAACCGGAGAATATCTGGAGCGGCTTCAGACAGGGGCCGGACGGCAATTGCGTGACGGTTTCGGCGATTAAAGCCGCCATGATGCAATTTGGCGAGAAGCCCACCGACGTCTTCAAAGAGGTCAAGGAAACGGGTAATGGCTACTCTGTGACCATGCGCGATGGTGTCAAGGTTGACCTGACCAAGGATGAAGTGCGGCTGGCTGCCACCCATGCACGTTTCCAGGGCGATGACCCGAAAATGATGACCAACGCCAATTTCATGTTTGCCGTCAGCGCAAAACGGGCGCAATTGGAAAACAACGATGGCACTGCCGGGCGCAGCTTTCTGGATGGCATACGTACCCTCAATGATGGCGAGTACACTCGGGAAGGGTTGGACCGTCTGGGCTTGCGCAAAAATTACCGGCAGGCCACGGATGCCGACTTGCGAAGCAGCAAGGTGGGGACGGTGGAGTATGGCGGTCATTCGATGGCGGTGATCGATGGTCGGATTGAACTGTGGGGCAAGCGGGGCGGGGTGCCCCGGGCGGGGATTGCGACCATATTGTTCGACGACTGACGAGCCTTTGCCCAGGCAAAAGAAAACCCCGATAAACCCAACTGCAGCAAGGGGTTATCGGGGCTTTTCAAATCCCGGGCCATCAAGCCCGGAACGTGCTCAGCTTATTGGCAGGCTTCGCAATCCGGCTCGTCGATCGCGCAGGCTTTCGGCACGGGGGCCGGGCCGGCCGGTGCGGCGAGCACCGAGTCATCACCGTGGTTGCCGCTGGAAACCGCGTTCAGCTTGCCGGTGTTGATGGTCGACTTCTCGGTGCTGGTCGCGGCCAGGGCACGGAGGTAGTAAGTGGTTTTCAGGCCACGGTACCAAGCCATGCGGTAGGTCACGTCGAGCTTCTTGCCCGAAGCGCCGGCGATGTACAGGTTCAGCGACTGCGCCTGGTCGATCCACTTCTGGCGACGGCTGGCGGCGTCAACGATCCATTTGGTGTCCACTTCGAAGGCAGTCGCGTAGAGCTCTTTGAGTTCTTGCGGGATGCGCTCGATCTGCTGCACCGAACCGTCGTAGTACTTCAGGTCGTTGATCATGACCGAGTCCCACAGGCCGCGGGCTTTCAGGTCGCGAACCAGGTACGGGTTGATCACGGTGAATTCGCCCGACAGGTTCGATTTCACATACAGGTTCTGGTAGGTCGGTTCGATCGACTGCGACACGCCAGTGATGTTGGCGATGGTCGCGGTCGGTGCGATGGCCATGATGTTGGAGTTACGGATACCTTTCTGCACTCGGGCACGTACCGGCGCCCAGTCCAGGGATTCGTTCAGGTCAACGTCGATGTACTTCTGGCCACGTTGCGCAATCAGGATCTGTTGCGAATCCAGCGGCAGGATGCCTTTGGACCACAGCGAACCCTGGAACGTCTCGTAGGCGCCGCGCTCGTCGGCCAGGTCGCAGGAAGCCTGGATCGCGTAGTAGCTGACCGCTTCCATGGACTTGTCGGCGAACTCGACCGCGGCGTCCGAACCGTAAGGAATGTGCTGCAGGTACAAAGCGTCCTGGAAGCCCATGATCCCCAGGCCGACTGGACGGTGCTTGAAGTTGGAGTTCTGCGCTTGTGGCACCGAGTAGTAGTTGATGTCGATCACGTTATCGAGCATGCGAACAGCGGTGTTGACAGTGCGCTCCAGCTTGGCGGTGTCCAGCTTGCCGTTGACGATGTGGTTCGGCAGGTTGATCGAGCCCAGGTTGCAGACGGCGATCTCGTCCTTGTTGGTGTTCAAGGTGATCTCGGTGCACAGGTTCGAGCTGTGGACCACGCCTACGTGCTGCTGCGGGCTGCGCAGGTTGCACGGGTCTTTGAAGGTCAGCCATGGGTGGCCGGTTTCAAACAGCATGGACAGCATTTTACGCCACAGGTCTTTGGCCTGGATGGTCTTGAACAGCTTGACCTTGCCTGGGTACTCGGTGAGGGCTTCGTAGTACTCGTAGCGCTCTTCGAAGGCCTTGCCGGTCAGGTCGTGCAGGTCCGGCACTTCGGATGGCGAGAACAGGGTCCACTTGCCGTCGTCGAAGACACGCTTCATGAACAGGTCAGGAATCCAGTTGGCGGTGTTCATGTCGTGGGTACGACGACGGTCATCGCCGGTGTTCTTGCGCAGCTCGATGAACTCTTCAATGTCCATGTGCCAGGTTTCCAGGTAGGCACACACAGCGCCTTTGCGCTTGCCACCCTGGTTGACCGCTACGGCGGTGTCGTTGACGACTTTCAGGAACGGTACGACGCCCTGGGACTTGCCGTTGGTGCCCTTGATGTACGAACCCAGTGCGCGCACCGGCGTCCAGTCGTTGCCCAGGCCGCCGGCGAATTTGGACAACATGGCGTTGTCGTGGATCGCGTGGTAGATGCCCGACAGGTCGTCCGGCACGGTGGTCAGGTAGCAGCTCGACAGCTGTGGACGCAGGGTACCAGCGTTGAACAGGGTCGGCGTGGACGACATGTAGTCGAAGGACGACAACAGGTTGTAGAACTCGATGGCGCGGTCTTCTTTGTGCTTCTCTTCAATCGCCAGGCCCATGGCCACGCGCATGAAGAACACTTGCGGCAGTTCGAAGCGGATACCGTCCTTGTGGATGAAGTAACGGTCGTACAGGGTTTGCAGGCCCAGGTAGGTGAACTGCTGGTCGCGCTCGTGGTTGATCGCCTTGCCGAGTTTTTCCAGGTCGAAGGTGGCCAGGACCGGGTTCAGCAATTCGTATTCGATACCCTTGGCGATGTAGGCCGGCAGGGCCTTGGCGTACAGGTCGGCCATCTCGTGGTGGGTGGCGCTGTCGGCCACGCCAAGGAAGCCCAGGCCTTCGGCACGCAGGGTGTCCATCAACAGGCGCGCGGTGACGAACGAGTAGTTCGGCTCGCGTTCAACCAGGGTACGGGCGGTCATCACCAGGGCGGTGTTGACGTCGGTCAGGGCCACGCCGTCGTACAGGTTCTTCAGGGTTTCGCGCTGGATCAGGTCGCCGTCGACTTCTTCCAGGCCTTCGCAGGCCTCGGTGATGATGGTGTTCAGGCGGCCCAGGTCCAGCGGCGCGAAGGTGCCGTCGGCCAGGGTGATGCGGATCGATGGGTGCGCCTGTATGGCGGCTTCGTCGGCCGGGGAGCGAACGGCACGTTCCTTGGCGCGCGAATCACGGTAGATCACGTAGTCGCGGGCGACTTTCTGCTCGCCGGCACGCATCAGGGCCAGTTCGACCTGGTCCTGGATTTCTTCGATGTGGATGGTGCCGCCCGAAGGCATGCGACGCTTGAAGGTCGCGGTGACTTGTTCGGTCAGGCGGGCAACGGTGTCGTGGATGCGCGACGAGGCGGCAGCGTTGCCGCCTTCAACTGCAAGAAACGCTTTGGTGATGGCGACGGTGATTTTGTCATCGGTGTAAGGAACGACAGTGCCGTTACGCTTGATCACGCGCAGTTGGCCGGGTGCAGTGGCGGACAGATCCATATTCGAATCAGCGGCCTGCGGCACGGAGCCCTGCGGGTTCTCGCGAGTTGTGTCGGTTTGCATGGGGGGTTGTCTCCACATTCTATATTTATTTGGGCACCATCACGGTGCCCACCGTTCCGTCCTGAAGCACTTACAGCAGGCCTTGGCCTGGCATAACAACTTCGGGACAGGAGGAAGGGGGGCTTATCGCGCCGCTTCCATGCCGAAGTCTTCGGTTTGGCGCTCAAAAGCGCCTCGCCGTATTCCTGGTGGGTGACAGTTGCCCGGTTCAAGCACTGCAACACCCGTACCGTTTTGCGCTGTTGGAGCGCTAAAACGGTTGCCATCCGCATGAGCGGTTTGGGCTTTCAAAAAATGCTGGAGTTGGACCAAACAGGAGCAAGAAAGGGCTTGAGTTTCTTGTCTGATTTGTGTTTGGTCTTTTAGTTCAAAACCCTACATGTAGGGTTTTTTTGGCGCCGAGGTACAAGATAATGCGTTTTTGGAGGCTTAGCAATCCAGGGGCTGTGGATAACGCTGTGAGTAAAATGTGTATGAAACGTAGAATGCCCGCGTAGGCCGCAGTACTGCGGGACCGCGCCGTTTGTCACTGAATATTCCAAGAAAAAAACGGCTCTTTGGATTTTTGAGGGCGCGAACCCTATCACAAAAAAACCGCATCACCGAATGCATTTCCTGGCTTGTGTTCGAGGGTTGGGGCATGGCTACAATCGATCATTGTTATGCCCTCACAACATTACAAATAAGGTGTGGCTGGCGAAGATCAACCAATCCCCTAATAACAACGAGGATTACCTGTGGAGCATGAAGCCTGGCAAATCCTGATCGTCGAGGATGACGAGCGATTGGCCGAGTTGACCCGTGATTACCTGGAGAGCAACGGCCTGCGCGTGTCGGTGGAAAGCGACGGCGCCCAGGCTGCGGCGCGGATCATCGCCGAACAGCCGGACCTGGTGATCCTCGACCTGATGCTGCCCGGCGAAGATGGCCTGAGCATCTGCCGCAAGGTGCGCGAGCGCTACGACGGGGTGATCCTCATGCTCACCGCGCGTACCGACGACATGGACCAGGTATTGGGCCTGGACATGGGCGCCGACGACTACGTGTGCAAACCCGTGCGCCCGCGCCTGCTGCTGGCGCGTATCCAGGCCCTGTTGCGCCGCAGCGAGCCGGCGGAACCGGCCGTCGCGCAAAACCAGCGCCGCCTGCAATTCGGCCCGCTGCTCGTGGATAACGCCCTGCGCGAAGCCTGGCTGCAGGGCGAGGGCATCGAACTGACCAGCGCCGAGTTCGACCTGCTGTGGCTGCTGGTGGCGAATGCCGGACGCATCCTGTCGCGCGAAGAAATCTTCATCGCCCTGCGCGGCATCGGCTACGACGGCCAGGACCGCTCGATCGACGTGCGTATCTCGCGCATCCGTCCGAAAATCGGCGACGATCCGATCCACCCGCGCCTGATCAAGACCGTGCGCAGCAAAGGCTATCTGTTCGTCCCCGAAGCCGCTGCCGACATACCGCTGTGAACTCGATCTTCCTGCGCATCTACGGCGGCATGTGCGCGGCGCTGATCCTGGTGGCGCTGCTGGGCGTGCTGGCGTTGCACCTGCTCAACGACGTGCGCAGCGGGCAGTACCGTGAACGTCTGGCCCACGGCACCTTTGCCTTGATGGGCGACAACCTGCAACCCATGAGCGCGATCGAGCGCCAGCGCGCACTGGCGGTGTGGGAGCGCCTGTTGGGCATTCCCCTGATGCTGCGCACGTACACCGATGCCCAACTGGACCTCGGCCAACGCACCCGCCTGCAGCATGGCCAGGTGCTGGTGCAACAGACCGGCCCCCATGCGGCGCGGGTCCTGCGTTTGGTCAGCGAGCAGGATCAGTTGGTGCTGGAAGGTGAAGTGCAACAGATCAGCGAGCAATTGGCGCGGGCGACGATCTACCTGTTGGCCGACGAGTTGGTGCGTTTTCCGGTGGCCGAGCAACCGCAACGCCTGGCGGATATAAAGGAAGCCAAAGGGTTTGGCTTCGAGATGCACCTGATGGCCCTCGATCAGGCCGATATGGACGACGACCAGCGCCGCCGCGTGTCGGAGGGCGATACGGTGATGGCGCTGGGCAAGGGCGGCGACTCGATTCGGGTGTTTGCCGGCATGGTCGGCACGCCCTGGGTGCTTGAAATTGGCCCGTTGTATCAAATGAACCCGTACCCGGCGCAATGGTTGATCCTGATCGCATTGATCGGCCTGACCCTGATTGGCCTGATCGTCTATCTGTTGGTGCGTCAGCTCGAGCGCCGGCTCAGAGGTCTGGAGGCCGCTGCCACGCGCATTGCCAAAGGCAACCTGGAAGTGCGCGTGCCCGCGCGCGGCGCCGACTCGGTGGGGCGCCTGGCCGCCGCCTTCAATGGCATGGCCGAGCACCTGCAGCAGTTGCTCGCGATCCAGCGCGAACTGGTGCGCGCGGTGTCCCACGAGTTGCGCACCCCGGTGGCGCGCCTGCGTTTCGGCCTGGAGATGATCGGCGAGGCCGCCACCCCGCAGGCCCGGCGCAAATACCTCGAAGGCATGGACAGCGATATTCAGGACCTCGACGGCCTGGTCGACGAAATGCTCACCTACGCGCGCCTGGAGCAGGGCGCGCCGGAGCTGAATTTCCAGCGGGTCGACCTCAATGCGTTGCTCGACCAGGTGATCGGCGAATTATCGCCACTGCGCCCGCAGGTCAGCGTGAGCCGTGGTATCTGCCTGTCATCGGTGCATTGGGACGATGCCTGGGTCGATGCCGAACCGCGCTACCTGCACCGCGCCCTGCAGAACCTGGTGAGCAACGCCATGCGCCATGCCCAGGGCCGGGTGCTGATCAGTTACCAGGTCGGCCAGGTGCGCTGCCGCATCGATGTGGAAGACGATGGCCCCGGCGTACCGGAAAGCGCTTGGGAACGCATCTTCACGCCGTTCCTGCGCCTGGACGACAGCCGCACCCGCGCCTCGGGCGGGCATGGCCTGGGCTTGTCGATTGTGCGGCGGATTATCCATTGGCATGGCGGGCGGGCATTGATCAGCAAGAGCAACAACCTGGGAGGGGCGTGCTTCAGCCTGAGTTGGCCACGGGACCAGGATAAATCCTGATACTGCTATCGGGAGCAAGCCGAACCCTCGCACCGCCCCTCTTGGAATGCATTCCAGTGTGGGAGGGGGCTTGCCCCCGATGACGCTCGATCAGACGCCGATTGCTACAAGGCTCAACAACTGATCCCCATCCACCGCAAATTGCCCAACCAGTTCCGTGCCGTGGCACCACTCGCCGGACAACTCCGTCAGCAGCCGCAACCGCATCTGGCCGTGCTCGGACCATTCCACCACTTCGGCATGCTCAAAGTAGAAGCGCTTCTGCACGATCGGGTAGAGCGCCTTGAACAGGCTCTCCTTGGCCGAAAACGTCAGCGTCACCAGCCGCGCATGTTGCTCACGCGGCAACCTGGCCATGCGCTGCAACTCATCGGCGGTGAGAATTTCCCCCGCCAGGCGTTCCGCGCGCTCCAGGCTCAGGACATTTTCCAGGTCCATCCCCAGCCCGCGCCATTGCGCCTTGTGCCCGACGATCGCCGCCGCGTGCCCGCTGCTGTGAGTGATGGAGCCGCTGATGTGAGGCGGCCACACCGGCGCCCGGTCTTCGCCGATTGCCGGCACGCAGTCCAGGTTATCGAGTTGTTGCAAGGCGGCGCGGGCGCATAACCGCCCGGCGAGAAACTCCGCCTGGCGCTTGGCCACCGAACGCTGGATGCTCGCTGGCGGCGGCACCGCGCTGCGTTGGAAATCACCGGCGATCAACAGGGCCGGATCAAAACGCGTACTGAACAACACCGTGCCCGGCAAGGGATCGGGCAGTGGCCAATGGGCGTCGAGTGGGGTGCAGCAAGCGGGTAGGGGCGTCATGGGCGGTATTTTGCCGAGTTGGCGCGCCAGTGGATAGTCCGTAGCGGTTCAGGCCAGGTTCAGAGCCTGTTCAGGGGGAGTTCAGGGGCGCTTGCGTAATGTGGGCCTACAGCCTACGTGGAGGTAAGTACCATGACTGCAATCAAGAAGCTGATGTTGGCGTTGACCATGTTCACTGCCACCGCCGGGGCGCAGGCCAGCGATGGCGCCTTTGCGGCATTCGGTAGCGAGAGAACCAAGAAATCCAGCACGCTGATGCAGCGTGTGAGCTTCGAGGCGGTGCGCAGCCAGGCCGCGCCTTGGGGCCAGCCGCTGGGCTCGAGCAGCCCGCAGGCGACGTATCGTGCCGGCTATGAGCATCTTGGTGGCCAATACAATGGCATTAAACTGCGCCCGCAAGACCTGCAGGGCCGCTATGATATCCCTCTGTCGGACAGTTGATTTGCTTTGGAGAGCCTTATGAAATTGCTGGTCGTGGAAGATGAGGCTCTGTTGCGTCATCACCTGTATACCCGCCTGACCGACAGCGGGCACGTGGTCGAAGCCGTGGCCAACGCGGAGGAGGCCTTGTACCAGACTGGCCAATTCAACCATGACCTGGCGATCATCGACCTCGGCCTGCCCGGCATGGGCGGTCTTGATCTGATCCGCCAACTGCGCGCCCAGGACAAGACCTTCCCGATCCTGATCCTCACCGCTCGCGGCAACTGGCAGGACAAGGTCGAAGGCCTGGCCGCCGGCGCCGACGACTACGTGGTCAAGCCGTTCCAGTTCGAAGAACTGGAAGCGCGGATGAACGCGTTGCTGCGTCGTTCCAGCGGCTTTACCCAATCGACCATCGTCGCCGGCCCCTTGCTGCTGGACCTCAACCGCAAGCAGGCCTCGTTGGACGAGCAGCCCCTGGCGCTGACCGCCTACGAGTACCGGATTCTCGAGTACCTGATGCGTCACCATCAGCAGGTAGTGCCCAAGGACCGCTTGATGGAGCAGCTCTACCCCGATGACGACGAGCGCGACCCGAATGTCATCGAAGTGCTGGTCGGCCGCCTGCGCCGTAAACTGGAAGGCCCGGGCGGGTTCAAGCCGATCGACACCGTGCGCGGCCTGGGCTATCTGTTCAATGAGCGCTGTCGTTGATTCGCTCGTTACGTGTGCGCTTGATGCTGGCGGCCGCCACCCTGGCCGTGCTGTTTATGCTGGGTTTGTTGCCGGCCATGCAGGGCGCGTTCAGCCTGGCCCTGCAGGACTCGATCGAGCAGCGCCTGGCGTCGGACGTCACCACCTTGATTTCGGCGGCGCGGGTCGAAAACAACCGCCTGCAGATGCCGGCGCAGTTGCCGGACGAACGCTTCAACCTCACCGATAGCCGGTTGCTCGGTTATATCTACGACCGCGAAGGCCATCTGGTGTGGCGCTCGCGGGCAACCCAGGAAGAAAACATCAACTACAGGCCGCGCTATGACGGGCGCGGTAATGAGTTTGCGCGGATTCGCGAGGGCAATGGCCAGGAATTCTTCGTGTATGACGTCGAGGTCAAGCTGCTCGGCGGCAAGAGTGCGGCGTTCAGCATCGTCGCGCTGCAACCGGTGCGCGAATACCAGTTGACCCTCGAAGGTCTGCGCGAAAACCTCTACCTGGGCTTCGGCGCGGCGTTGCTGGTGTTGCTGACGTTGCTCTGGCTGGGCCTGACCTGGGGCCTGCAAGCGTTGCGGCGCCTGAGCCAGGAGCTGGACCAGATCGAAGGCGGCACCCGCGAAAGCCTCAGCGAAGAACACCCGCGCGAACTGCTGCGCCTCACCGGGTCTCTCAACCGCTTGCTGCACAGTGAACGCGAGCAGCGTACCCGCTACCGCGACTCCCTCGACGACTTGGCCCACAGCCTGAAAACCCCGCTGGCGGTGTTGCAGGGCGTGAGCGAAGACATGGCCCTGCGCCCCGAAGACCGCGACCAGGCCTGGGTGCTGCAATCGCAGATCGAACGCATGAGCCAGCAGATCAGCTACCAGTTGCAGCGCGCCAGCTTGCGTAAAAGCGGCCTGGTACGCCATCAGGTACGCCTGCAGCCGGTACTGCAAAGCCTGTGCGACACGCTGGACAAGGTCTACCGCGACAAGCACGTCAAAGTGAGCTTCGTATTGCCGGACGCGTGCGATGTGCCCATCGAAAAAGGCGCTTTGCTGGAACTGCTCGGCAACCTGCTGGAAAACGCCTACCGCCTGTGCCTGAGCGAAGTGCGTATCAGCCTGGTGGAAAGCCTGGATGGCATCGAACTGTGCATCGAGGATGACGGCCCCGGTGTGCCGCCCGACCAGCGCGCGCGGATTCTGCAACGGGGCGAGCGGCTGGACCGCCAGCACCCGGGGCAGGGGATCGGCCTGGCAGTGGTCAAGGACATCATTGAAAGCTACGGCGCGCGCCTGACCCTGGGCGACTCGCCTTTGGGGGGCGCGGCGTTCAAGATCCACTTTCCGACCGTTTGACCTTCCTTGAGTGGCGCCTGCCTAACTCTCCTGTGCCCGATAAGCCCCCGGCGTCAATCCCGTCCACTTCTTGAACGCCCGATGAAACGCCGACGGCTCGGAGAACCCGAGCTGCTCGGCAATTTCCTGCAATGACAGATCCGCGCGTCCCAGGTGGTAAATGGCGATGTCCCGCCGCAGCTCATCCTTGAGCGCTTGAAAACTGCTGCCTTCTTCACGCAGATGTCGGCGCAGGGTCTGCGGGCTGATGTGCAGGTGCTGGGCAACGGCGTCCAGGTCCGGCCAGGGTGTGCGGTCACGGCTGAGCAGGCGGCGGATCTGGCTGCTCAAACTGTCGCCTTCATCGGGACGCGACAACAAGTCGGCGGGGGAGCGCTGCAGGAAATGCTTGAGGGTGCGCTCGTCCTGCAGCAGCGGCAGGCTCAAGTAACGCGCAGGAAACACCAGGCTGCTGTTCGGTGCGTCGAACACCTGCGGGCAGGGAAACAACAGGTCGTATTCGCTGGCGTGGGCCGGCATCGGGTAGCTGAACGTGGCCTGCTGCAGGCGGATGCGCTGGCCGATCAACCAACTGCCGAGGCGATGCCAGATCAGCAGCAGGGATTCGCTGAGAAAGTGATCCGGGTCCCCGAGCTGGGAGTCGTCCAGGCTCAAGCGGGCCATTTCGCCTTCCCGTGTCAGCTGCCAACGCGGACCTTGTGGGAATAGGCTGTAAAACAACAAGCCGCGTTCGAGTGCCTTCTCCAGGGTGCGGCAATGGATCAGCGCGTGGCACATCATGGCGAACGTGCCGCGCTTGCTCGGACCTTCGGCAAAGCCCAGGTATTCGTCGTCCAGCGCGAGCCAGAGCATTTGCAACAGCCGGGTAAATTGTTCCGGGGCGATGCGGGCGCGGGGTTCGTTCAGCAGTTCCGGGGTGATGCCCACCTGCTGCAACAGGCCCGAGTAGTCGTAGCCGGCCCGGCGCGCACCGCCGAGGGCCGCTCGGGCGTAGTGACTGGCGATGGTACGTTCGCGCATGCAAGGGCCTCGTCCATGGAAGGGCGGATGGTAGCCATCACCCGCTACAGCGACAAGGCGGATATCCGCCAAATTGTAGGACGAGATACGGCGAGTTGGCGGAAACCCGCCATGCAATGGACGGCGCTCAGACGCGCCTTGATCCCTCCAGCCCTGATGTCTAGGGGGCTTCAGGCCGTTTCAGCAAAGTGGCACGACGTTTGCGATAAGGATTACAGCGCAGGCTTGGTCCTACAGGTCTCGCAAACAACAAATCCCTCCAGTGCAGGAGGGTTCGCAATTCAAGTGCCGTGGGCAATGGCGGATATTTGCCACACGGGACGATTGAGGAACTTTGCAATGACGACTCGTCAGCCACTGTACAAATCCCTGTATTTCCAGGTGATCGTTGCCATCGTTATCGGTATTTTGCTCGGTCACTTCTACCCGCAGACTGGTGTGGAGCTCAAGCCGCTGGGTGACGGGTTCATCAAACTGATCAAAATGGTCATCGCCCCGATCATCTTCTGCACCGTTGTCAGCGGCATCGCTGGCATGCAGAGCATGAAATCGGTCGGCAAAACCGGCGGCTACGCGCTGCTGTACTTCGAAGTCGTGTCCTCCATCGCCCTGCTGATCGGCCTGTTCGTGGTGAACGTCGTGCAGCCGGGCGCTGGCATGCACATCGACGTGGCCACCCTGGACGCTTCGAAAATCGCGGCCTATGCCACGGCCGGTGCGAACCAGAGCATCGTTGGCTTCCTGCTCAACGTGATCCCGAACACCATCGTCGGCGCATTCGCCAACGGTGACATCCTGCAAGTGCTGATGTTCTCGGTGATCTTCGGTTTCGCCCTGCATCGCCTGGGTGCCTACGGCAAGCCGGTGCTGGACTTCATCGATCGCTTCGCCCACGTGATGTTCAACATCATCAACATGATCATGAAGCTCGCGCCAATCGGTGCCCTCGGCGCCATGGCGTTCACCATCGGTGCCTACGGTGTCGGCTCCCTGGTGCAATTGGGCCAGTTGATGATCTGCTTCTACATCACCTGCGTCCTGTTCGTGGTGGTGGTGCTCGGCGCCATCTGCCGCGCGCACGGCTTCAGCGTGCTGAAACTGATCCGCTACATCCGTGAAGAGCTGCTGATCGTTCTGGGTACGTCCTCGTCTGAATCGGCACTGCCACGCATGCTGATCAAGATGGAGCGTCTGGGCGCGAAGAAATCCGTGGTTGGCCTAGTGATCCCGACCGGCTACTCGTTCAACCTCGACGGTACGTCGATCTACCTGACCATGGCTGCCGTGTTCATCGCCCAGGCGACTGACACGCACATGGACATCACCCATCAGATCACGTTGTTGCTGGTGCTGCTGCTGTCCTCCAAAGGTGCTGCAGGCGTGACCGGCAGTGGTTTCATCGTACTCGCCGCGACCCTGTCGGCCGTGGGTCACCTGCCGGTTGCCGGCCTGGCGCTGATCCTCGGTATCGACCGCTTCATGTCCGAAGCCCGTGCGCTGACCAACCTGGTCGGTAACGCCGTGGCGACTCTGGTGGTAGCCAAGTGGGTCAACGAACTGGACGAAGATAAGCTGCAAGTCGAGCTGGCTTCCGGTGGTCGTGGGATCTCCGACACCCGTGAAGAAGATGACCTGGGCGTGGCCGAAGGCCCTGCGCCGGCGATCAAGTAACCCGCTGATGGCGTGAACTGACGCCCACAGCAATCCGCAAACGCCCCGACTGGTTCGGGGCGTTTGCGTTTCTGCGCGGCCAAATTCGAATTTTTTGGTTTACAGTTAGTCAATGCTCCATCAAAGGCCCGGTGAAGATCCGTCTTCGCAAGAGAGCCTCCTCAGCCTGAGCCCATCTGCGCGCACCCGAACCAGCGATACCTTTCGCGGCAGATGGCTCGCCCCTAAATGCAAAAAATAGGCGGGCGTGCCCAATGATTACCCTGAAACTCAATGGTCAAGACCATCAACTGGACGTCACCGAGGATATGCCGCTGTTGTGGGCGATTCGCGATGTGGCGGGTTACAACGGCACCAAATTCGGCTGCGGCATGGGCCTGTGCGGCGCGTGCACCATTCATATCGACGGCGCCCCGGCGCGCAGTTGCATCACCCCGATCGGCGCGGTCAAGGGCCAGGCCGTGAGCACCATCGACAACCTGCACACCGACCCCATCGGCCAGGTCGTGCAGCAAGCCTGGCTGGACAGTGCCGTGGCCCAGTGCGGTTACTGCCAGGGCGGGCAAATCATGTCGGCCACCGCGCTGCTGAAAACCAACCCCAACCCCAGCGACGAGCAGATCGAGGAGGCGATGGTCGGCAATATCTGCCGCTGCGGCACCTACAACCGCATCAAGACCGCGATCCGCCAGGCCTCGACGCACCTGCAGGGGGCCAAGGCATGAACCGCTTACCCGCTGATTTCGTCCTCGATAACCTCAGCCGTCGCGGTTTCCTCAAGGGCGTCGGCGCCACCGGCGCGCTGGTGATCGCCGCCAGTTGGGGCCTGCCCGCCGCGTTTGCCGCCGATGCCGCCAAGAAGTATGGCGGCGATGCCATGCCCCATGGGCTGATCGATGACCCCAAGGTCTACGTCAGCATTGCCACCGACGGCACCGTGACCGTGATCTGCAACCGTTCGGAAATGGGCCAGGGCGTGCGTACCAGCCTGAGCCTGGTAGTCGCCGATGAGTTGGACGCCGATTGGGCCCACGTGCGCGTCCAGCAGGCGCTGGCTGACGAAGTGCGTTACGGCAACCAGGACACCGATGGCTCGCGCAGCATGCGCCACTGGTTCGAACCGATGCGGCGTTGCGGCGCGAGTGCGCGCGCGATGCTGGAACAGGCGGCTGCCGAACAGTGGAAGGTGCCGCTGGGCGAGTGCCGTGCGCAGCTGCATAAGGTGGTTCACCAGCCCAGCGGTCGCACCTTGGGCTATGGCGAGCTGGCCGCCGCTGCCGGAGCATTGGCGGTGCCGGCGCGCGACACGCTGCGCCTCAAGCAGCCGTCGGAGTTCCGCTACATCGGCAAAGAGGGCGTCAAGGCCATCGACGGCGCCGATATCGTCAACGGTCGCGCGGTCTACGGCGCGGACGTGCATTTCGACGGCATGCTCTACGCCACCATTGCACGGCCGACGGTGTATGGCGGCAAGGTCAAATCCTTCGATGCCAGTGCGGCGTTGAAGGTGCCGGGGGTGATCAGGGTCCTCGAAATCGAAAGCCGGCCTCTGCCCTCGGAGTTCCAGCCGCTGGGCGGCGTGGCCGTGGTGGCCAGCAACACATGGGCGGCGATCAAGGGCCGCGAAGCGCTGGCGATTGTCTGGGATGACGGCGTCAACGCCGGCTACAACTCGATCGATTACCGCAAGGAGCTGGAAGCGGCCGCGCGGCAACCGGGCAAAGTGGTGCGCAACACCGGCACCCTCGAGCAGGCGATGAACGAGGCCGACAGCACTTTGGACGCCGCTTATTATTTGCCGCATCTGGCCCAGTCACCGATGGAACCGATGGTTGCCGTTGCCCGTTTCGACAAGGGCCAGTGCGAAGCCTGGGCCCCCAGCCAGGCGCCCCAGGTGACCCGTGAGCGCGTCGCCGAGCGCCTGGGCCTGCCTTTCGATAACGTGACGATCAATGTCACGCTGCTGGGCGGCGGTTTCGGTCGCAAGTCCAAGCCGGACTTCGTGGTCGAGGCGGCCATCCTCGCCAAGGAATTCCCCGGCAAGGCCGTGCGCGTGCAGTGGACTCGTGAAGATGACATCCACAACTCCTACTTCCACACGGTTTCCGCCGAGTACCTCAAGGCTGGCCTGAACAAGGACGGCCTGCCTTCCGCCTGGCTGCACCGCACCGTCGCGCCGAGCATCACCGCGTTGTTTGCACCGGGGATGAACCACGAGGCGGCGTTCGAGCTGGGCATGGGCTTTACCAACATGGCCTACGCGATTCCCAACGTGCGCCTGGAAAACCCCGAAGCCGCCGCCCACACCCGGGTTGGCTGGTACCGCTCGGTGTCGAACATCCCGCATGGCTTTGCGATTCAGAGCTTTGTCGATGAGCTGGCGCACAAGGCCGGCCAGGACCCGTTGCAGTACCAACTCAAACTGCTTGGGCCGGACCGTCAGATCGATCCGAAAACCCTGAGCGATGAGTGGAACTACGGCGAATCCCCGGAGCGCTACCCGATCGATACCGCCCGCCTGCGCGGCGTCCTCGAAACCGCCGCCAAAGCCGCCGGCTGGGGGCGCACGCTACCCAAGGGGCGAGGCCTGGGGCTGGCGGTGCATTACAGTTTCGTCACCTATGTGGCGGCGGTGATCGAGGTGGAAGTCAAAGACGACGGCACGCTGATCGTCCACAAGGCGGATATCGCTGTGGACTGCGGCCCGCAGATCAACCCGGAACGCATTCGCTCGCAATTCGAAGGCGCCTGCGTGATGGGCCTGGGCAACGCGGTATTGGGCGAGATCAGCTTCAAGGACGGCAAGGTCCAGCAGGACAACTTCCATATGTATGAAGTGGCGCGCATGTCCCTGGCGCCCAAGGTCGTCGCGGTCCACCTGGTCACGCCACAGGGCGAGGTGCCGTTGGGCGGTGTCGGTGAGCCCGGCGTGCCGCCGATTGCGCCGGCGCTGTGCAACGCGATCTTTGCCGCCACCGGCAAGCGTATTCGCAACCTGCCCGTGCGTTATCAGTTGCAAGGCTGGCAGGAGGCGAAGGCTTGATGGACAGCGTGGATCTGAATGTCCTGCGCAGCGTGCTCGAATGGCGCCGCGCGGGGCAGCGGGTGGTGTTGTACAGCGTGGTCCAGACCTGGGGCAGCGCGCCGCGTCCGCCCGGGGCCATGCTGGCCTTGCGCGGCGACGGGGTGGTGATCGGCTCGGTGTCCGGCGGTTGCATTGAAGACGATTTGATTGCGCGTCTGCAGGATGGTCGGTTGGCGGACGACGGGCCCGCGGTGCAGTTGGTGACCTATGGCGTGACACGCGATGAAGCGGCGCGTTTCGGCCTGCCGTGCGGCGGCACCCTGCGCCTGACCGAAGAGCGCGTGACGGAGTGGCAGTGGGTGGCCGAGTTGCTGGCGCGCTGTGACGCCCATGAAATCGTCGCTCGGGAGCTGGACCTGGCCACCGGCGACGTGAGCTTGAGCCCCGCGAGCAAGACCGACGTGGTGAGCTTCGACGGCGAGCGCCTGCGCGCCATTTATGGCCCGCGCTGGCGCCTGCTGTTGATCGGCGCCGGGCAGTTGTCCCGCTACGTGGCGCAGATGGCGCGGTTGCTGGATTTTGAAGTGCTGATCTGCGACCCGCGTGAAGAGTTCGCGTATGGCTGGGAAGAGCCGCACGGTCGCTTTGTGCCCGGCATGCCTGATGAAGCGGTGCTGAACATCCAGACCGACGAACGCACGGCCATCGTCTGCCTGACCCACGATCCGCGCCTGGACGATATGGCGTTGCTGACGGCACTGAACTCCAATGCGTTCTATATCGGCGCGCTGGGTTCGCGGGTCAATACGCGTAAACGCCGGGAAAACCTGGCGGCGCTGGGGTTGTCTGCGCAGGCGATCGCGCGGTTGCATGGGCCGATCGGTTTGCATATCGGCAGTCATACACCGGCGGAGATCGCGCTGTCGTTGCTGGCGGAAATTGTCGCGATCAAGAATGGCGTGGCGCCACTGCAGAAAAAGCCGCTGTCGGTGCAGGTTGAATGACCGTTACGGTGATTGTGCTGGCGGCGGGGCAGGGCAGTCGTTTTCGCGCTGAAGCCGGGGCAGATCGGGATAAATTGCTGGCTGAGTGCGTCGGCCGGGACGGGGTGGTGCGGCCGGTGATCGAGCAGGTGCTGGTGAATTTGCCGGCGTGGGCGCTAAAGCGCGTGCTGGTGACGTCGCCCGAGCGGCTTGAAGTCATTCGTCTGGCGCAGGTCCATGGCTGCGAGGTAGTGCAGCTGTGCTCGGTCGGAATGGGCGACAGCATTGCGGCAGCGGTCGCGGCCAGTGGTTCCAGTGATGGCTGGCTGGTGGTGCTGGGTGATATGCCGTTCATTCTGCCGTCCAGTATTGAACGGGTGTTGGAGCGCATAGATGGTATCAGCGTGCCGGTGCATGCCGGCCAGTATGGGCATCCGGTTGCGTTTGGACGAGCGTTTGGGCCAGCGTTGATGGCGTTGACGGGCGATCGCGGGGCCAAGCCGCTGTTTGCCCAGGGGCAGGTGCGCGAGATCCAGGTAAACGACCCTGGCGTACTCTGGGATGTGGATCTGCCGCATCTGTTGGATTTCAAACCGCTCTGAAATGTGGGAGGGGGCTTGCCCCCGAATGCGGAGTGACAGGTTCAACATCTGTGCCTGTCCCTCCGCCATCGGGGGCAAGCCCCCTCTCACATTGAATCTTCGGTGTTTTCAGAATTTGTTTGTCTAGTCCTGAAATAGGTTTACACCTATTTCAGTCTCAAAACGCCCGGTGCACCGCATCGGGCGTTTTGTATTTCAGGGAGAAATGCGGTCGCTCCCCGTTGTAGATCCGCACCGACTCATCCACCATCTTTACTGCGTCTGCCAAGTCTTTGGGGCGATGTAGCAAAAATTCAGTTTTCAAAATCCCGTTTATCCTCTCGGCCATCGCGTTCTGATAACAATCATAACCGTCGGTCATTGAGCACCTGATCCCGTGCTTGATGTGCATCCGCTGGTATAAGTCGGAGCAGTATTGGGCGCCGCGGTCTGAGTGATGGACAAGCGGCTCCTTGGAGCTTCGCTGGCTAACCGCTTTCTGCAGCGCTTTGATCACCGATTCCGTATGCAGGCTTTCATGCACATGATGACCTACGATCTTGCGTGAGTACGCGTCCGTTATCAGGCTGACGTAGGCGACACTTTCCCGCGTTGGTAGATAGGTAATGTCTGCGACCCAAACCTGTTCGGGCCTGCTGGCTACGACTTGTTCCGGACCTGCTTTGAGCAGGTTTGGATGGCGGCGAAAACGATGATGGCTATGAGTGGTTTTATGGTAGGCCCGCTTGCGTGGAACGAGCGCTCGCGCCTCTCTCAAGATGGCAAACAGGCGGTCTCTGCCGACACTTAATGCCGCTCCAGCCTCAATGCTCATCAGGTAATGCAGCTTGCGCGTTCCTAGCCTGGGTTGGCGTCGACGCTTTTCCAGAACAAAGTCCACCACTTCCTGGTCCTGGCGGACTCGGGCATCAAAAACTCGATTGCGTTTGTAATACGCTTGACGCGAAATACCCATGAACAGGCAAGCCCTGGTAATGCTCAGGTCTTGGATTTGCCCTTGCGAGAGGACTTGCCGGGTCGCTTTTTTACAATGGAAACACCGTAGTCATTTTTCAAGACATTCACGACAGCCTCAAAGAACTGGGCTTTCTGATTGCTCAGTGCCAGTTGCTCTTCAAGCTCTTTGATCCGCTGTTCGGGTGTTAGCGGGAGGTTGGGGTCGGTCATTGGCTTGCTCCGCGGCGCTCGAATTGATGCGCCTTGGCTCCAGTCCTGTCGGCCATGCTTGCGTAACCAAACCAGTACCGTGGACCGGCCCTGAATGCCAAAGCGCCGTTGAGCCTCTTTATAACTTAACTCGCCTTTTTCGACTTGGTCTACGACCGATAATTTAAAAGCTAACGTGTAGTCGCGCTGGCTGCGCCTTTTGCCCGTATCCATTGAATCCTCCTGAAGATAGGTCAGAAGGCGTAAACCTTATTCAGGACGGGACAGTTGGCATAAAAAAGCCCCGCCTGAGTGATCAGGCGGGGCTTTTCAGTGGCTGATGGAATCAGACGAGGGGTTTAGGCTCGTGCTCTTCTTCCAGGGCCTTTGGGTGGTGCTCTGCCACTTCTTCAACGGAACGCGGGGTCTCGTCGACGATAGGGGCAGCGTGCTCGACCACTTCGGCGACAGCCGGTGCGGCAGCGGCAGCAGCGGCGGCCGCTTCGGCTTCCTTGCGACGACGGCGCACTTCACGTGGGTCGTTCGGCGCGCGGCCGTTTTCGGTCAGGGCGCTGGCCGGTGCGGCTTCAACCACCGGGGCGGCGGCTTCGGCAACCACGGGCGCTTCAACCACTGGCGCAGGCTCGGCAACCACTACCGGAGCGGCTTCAACCACTTCGGCAACCGGGGCCGGTGCGGCTTCTACCACGGGGGCAGGCGCTTCAACCGGGGCGGCAGGTTCGGCAGTCCACTGGAAGGCGGTCTGTTCTTCGCGAACTTCACGCACGGCCGGGGTGGCGGCTTCGACAACCGGAGCTTCTACAACAGCTTCAACCACTGGCTGTGGCTCAACCACTGGGGCAGGCTCGGCGGCAGCCACTTCTTCTTGCGGCTGGACTTCGCGAACCGGCGCAACTTCCACTTCCGGAGCCGCGGGGGCTTCGATCGGGGTGGTTGCTTCTACGACCGGTGCTTCAACCACTGGGGTCTCGGCGACTGGCGCTTCTACCGCAACGGTTTCTTCGACAGCGGCAGTGGCGCGTTCAGCCTGCTCGTGAGCCTGGGCTTCGGCAGGTGCGCTGATGACCGAGCTGGCAACAGCGGCGGTAACGGCCAGGCCGGCAGCCAGTTCGGTGCTGGTCGGTTCGCTGGTAGCGGCTTCTGCGTTCTCGCCGGCTTCTTCTGAGCCTTCGATCACATTGCCGTTGGCGTCACGTTGACGCTCGCGACGGTTGCTGCGACGACGCTGGCCACGGGAGCGGCGGCGCGGACGATCGCCTTCGGCGTTGTCCTGGCCGTCTTCCTGCAGTTGCTCTTCGCCGGTCAGCACTTCTTCTTCGCTGGCGGCAGCCGCCTGCTCGGTACGTGGTTGACGTTCTTCACGCGGTGGGCGCGGTTGACGCTCTTCACGTGGCGCACGCTCTTCACGCGGCGGGCGAGCCGGGCGTTCTTCCTCGGTAGTGGCGGCAACAGCAGCGGCGGCAACGGCAACGGCTGGCGCAGCGTCCAGCGGCTCGCGCAGTTCACGCACACGTTCTTCACGCTCGCCACGCGGCTTGCGATCTTCACGCGGTGCGCGTGGTGGACGTGGTGCGCGCTCTTCGCGCGGTGCGCGTTCTTCGCGGGCTACGACCGGGGTCTCTTCACGGGCTTCACGGGCTTCGCGAGGCGCACGCTCTTCACGGGGTGCGCGCTCTTCACGCGGGGCCCGTTCTTCGCGCGGCTTGCGCTCTTCGTCACGGCGACCGTTGCGGTTACGGCTCTGCTGGCGACCGTTGCGACGCTCTTCGTTACGCGCCGGACGCTCGGTGGCAGGTTTTTCGACCACCACCGGTGCCGCAGGCTCTTCCTTGCTGGCGAACAGGCTGACCAGCGATTTCACCAGGCCCTTGAACAGGCTTGGCTCAGGCAAGGCGGCCGGAGCTGCGACCGGGGCAGCCACTTCAACCGGAACCGGTGCGTTGGCACGCGCCGGAGCGGTCTTCACGGCGGCTTCCTGGCGAACCAGGGTGCGGGTCGCGGCGGCTGGCTGGACTTCTTCCACTTCGGCAGCGGCAGCGGCGATTTCGTAGCTGGACTGGCCGCTGTGGGCTTCCGGGCTGTCATCACGCAGGCGCTGCACTTCGAAGTGCGGCGTTTCGAGATGATCGTTCGGCAGGATGACGATACGGGCACGGGTGCGCAGTTCGATCTTGGTGATCGAGTTGCGTTTTTCGTTGAGCAGGAACGCGGCAACCGGGATCGGCACTTGTGCGCGGACTTCGGCGGTGCGGTCTTTCAGGGCTTCTTCTTCGATCAGGCGCAGGATCGCCAGGGACAGCGATTCAACGTCACGGATGATGCCGGTGCCGTTGCAACGCGGGCAGACAATGCCGCTGCTCTCGCCCAGGGACGGACGCAGGCGCTGACGGGACATTTCCAGCAGGCCGAAGCGCGAGATGCGGCCGACTTGCACGCGGGCACGGTCAGCTTCCAGGCATTCGCGGACTTTCTCTTCCACGGCGCGCTGGTTCTTGGCGGGGGTCATGTCGATGAAGTCGATCACGATCAGGCCGCCGATATCACGCAGGCGCAGCTGGCGGGCGATTTCTTCAGCCGCTTCCAGGTTGGTCTGCAGGGCGGTTTCTTCGATGTCGCTACCTTTCGTGGCGCGCGCCGAGTTGATGTCGATGGACACCAGGGCTTCGGTCGGGTCGATCACGATGGAGCCGCCGGAAGGCAGTTCGACCACGCGCTGGAAGGCGGTCTCGATCTGGCTTTCGATCTGGAAACGGTTGAACAGCGGAACGCTGTCTTCGTACAGCTTGATCTTGCTGGCGTACTGCGGCATCACCTGGCGGATGAAGGTCAGGGCTTCGTCCTGGGCTTCGACGCTGTCGATCAGCACTTCGCCGATGTCCTGGCGCAGGTAATCGCGGATGGCGCGGATGATCACGTTACTTTCCTGGTAGATCAGGAACGGCGCGGAACGATCCAGGGACGCTTCTTTGATGGCGGTCCACAGTTGCAGCAGGTAGTCGAGGTCCCACTGCATTTCTTCGCTGCTGCGGCCCAGGCCGGCAGTGCGGACGATCAGGCCCATGTCGGCTGGAGCGACCAGGCCGTTCAGCGCTTCACGCAGTTCGTTGCGTTCTTCGCCTTCGATGCGACGGGAAATGCCGCCGGCACGCGGGTTGTTCGGCATCAGTACGAGGTAACGACCGGCCAGGCTGATGAAGGTGGTCAGGGCGGCGCCCTTGTTGCCACGTTCTTCTTTTTCGACCTGGACGATGACTTCCTGGCCTTCGCTCAGGACGTCCTTGATGTTCACGCGGCCTTCGGGGGCTTTCTTGAAGTATTCGCGGGAGATTTCTTTGAGGGGCAGGAAGCCGTGGCGCTCGGAGCCGAAATCGACAAAGGCAGCCTCAAGGCTTGGTTCGATGCGAGTAATACGGCCTTTATAGATGTTGGCCTTCTTCTGCTCGCGTGCGCCGGACTCGATGTCCAGGTCGTAAAGGCGTTGGCCATCTACCAGCGCAACACGCAACTCTTCGGGTTGAGTTGCGTTAATCAGCATTCTTTTCATGTTGTACCGTCGGTTTCCGGGCTGCCGGAAACGGCGTTCGGCACACACGACTTCTCACGGTCGGTGTCAGGTGCGTCAAGAGTGGTTGGCCACTCCAGTGTCCAGCAATAACCGGCGAATTGGGCTGGTATCGCGACGGACGCGTCCTGCTTGTTAGCGGTGGTGACAAAGGCACCACTTCAACAAAAGCTAAGGTCAGGAGGAGGAATCAACCGGCGACTGTGGACGAGATGAAGCGTCTATATATAAGCCTAGTGCTACACGGTCCGACGGTTGTGCATCTCCACCCTACACGTATCCCTGATAATTCGGGTGCTGCCGCGCGCAGAATCCGCAGCGGGTTGGCATTTACCGTGTTCTCCAATGGGGAGTCCACGCTCATGGCTAAACAAGACCAAGTGTGGGCGATTGCGCTCTCACTCGGCTCTTAACAGGCGTTGTTTCCGAAGCATTCGCCATGGTGTGTCCCAAGACTGACTGCACTTTGTGAACTGGCCGTAAATATCGGCGCAAAATGCGAGTATTCACTCTGCTTTCTGCACTCGCTTCAGGCCTCATGTCACCTGCGCTTGTTACAATCTCGGGCTTTCCAAGGTAACGAAAGCCCCGTAGGACGGCCTCGCGTCCTGATGAATTGCGAAGGTCAGGGCCGGCAATTTGCCGCAAGTCCTCTGTCCAGGCCGCTTTTGGCGGCGTTCGCGACTATAGCAGTAATGATTAAGTGCTTCAATTCCATAAAAAATTGTTATCATCGCCGACATGACGACTACCGCCCCCCAGACCCCCAGCGTCCAGCTGCTCGAGGTCTCGCCGGAATATGCCGGCCAACGCATCGACAATTTTCTCCTGGCCAGGCTCAAAGGCGTGCCCAAGACCTTGATCTACCGCATTTTGCGTAAAGGCGAAGTGCGCGTGAACAAGGGTCGCATCAAGCCCGAGTACAAGCTGCAGGCGGGTGATATCGTGCGGGTGCCGCCGGTGCGCGTGCCTGAGCGCGACGAACCTGTGCCGCTGGCTCAGGGCCTGTTGCAGCGCCTTGAAGCGTCGATTGTCTACGAAGACAGCAAGCTGATCGTGATCAACAAGCCCTGCGGCATTGCGGTTCACGGCGGCAGCGGCCTGAGTTTCGGCGTGATCGAAGCCTTTCGTCAGTTGCGTCCGGATGCCAAGGAGCTGGAGCTGGTCCATCGCCTCGACCGCGACACCTCCGGCCTGCTTATGATCGCCAAGAAGCGCAGCATGTTGCGCCACTTGCACACCGCCCTGCGCGGCGATGGCGTGGACAAGCGCTACATGGCGCTGGTGCGCGGCAACTGGGCCAGCTCGATCAAGAGCGTGCGCGCGCCGTTGCAGAAGAGCAACCTGCGCTCCGGCGAGCGCATGGTCGAAGTGGACGAGGAGGGCAAAGAAGCCCTGACCCTGTTCAAGGTGCTGCGCCGCTTCGGCGACTTCGCCACCCTGGTCGAGGCCAAGCCGGTCACCGGGCGCACTCACCAGATTCGCGTGCACACCCTGCATGCGGGCCACTGCATTGCCGGTGATACCAAGTACGGCGACGAGGCGTTCTCCAAGGAGATTCGCGACCTGGGCGGCAAACGCCTGTTCCTGCACGCCTACATGCTCACCGTACCGCTGCCCGATGGTGGCGAATTGAAATTGCAGGCGCCGGTCGATGAGATGTGGGCCAAGACCGTGGAGCGTTTGAGTGCCGCACCTTGACTACAAACTGCTGATTTTCGATTGGGACGGCACGCTGGCCAACTCCATTGGCCGTATCGTCGAGGCCATGCACATGGCCTCGACGCGTTCTGGCTTCGAGCTGTGCAGCGATCTGGCGGTCAAGGGCATTATCGGCCTGGGGTTGCCTGAGGCGATTCGCACTTTGTACCCGCACATCGCTGACGCTGAATTGGTCGCGTTCCGCGAGCATTATGCCGATCACTACATTGCGCTGGAGGCCGAGCCTTCGCCGCTGTTTGATGGCGTGGTGCAGTCCCTGGAAGCGTTCCGCGCCGAGGGTTATCAGCTGGCGGTCGCCACCGGCAAGGCCCGCCGCGGCCTGGACCGGGTGCTCAGGGCCCACGGCTGGGAAGACTATTTCGACGTTACCCGCGCAGCGGACGAAACCGCCAGCAAGCCCCATCCGCTGATGCTTGAGCAGATCCTCGCCCATTGCGGCGTGTCGCCACGCCAGGCGTTGATGGTCGGCGACGCGTCCTTCGACCTGATGATGGCGCGCAATGCCGGCATGGACAGCGTGGCGGTCAGCTACGGTGCGCAGGCTGCCGAGGCGCTGCAGGCATACGAGCCCAGGCTGACGATCGATCATTTTTCTGAATTGCAGGCCTGGCTCAGCCGGGCCCACTGAGTCTTTGCTGGGGTAGATGGCATGAGTGATGAGTGGAAAGCGCCCGAAAAGGCCGACAGCAGTGACGACAAGAGTTGGAAGCTGCTGGAGAAGACCCTTCTGGCCAGCGTGCAAGAGCAGCGTCGTTCGCGGCGCTGGGGGATTTTCTTCAAGCTGCTGACCTTTGTTTACCTGCTCGGCATGCTGGTGCTGTTCAGCCCGCTGGTGGACATGGAAAAAACCGCGACCCGTGGCTCCAGCTATACCGCCTTGATCGAAGTGCGCGGGGTGATTGCCGACAAGGAGTCCGCCAGCGCCGACAATATCGTCACCAGTCTGCGCACCGCGTTCGAAGACCCCAAGGTCAAGGGCGTGATCCTGCGCATCAACAGCCCGGGCGGTAGCCCGGTGCAGTCGGGCTACGTGTATGACGAAATTCGCCGCCTGCGCGCGCTGCATCCGCAGATCAAGCTGTACGCGGTGATCTCCGACCTGGGCGCCTCGGGTGCGTATTACATCGCCAGTGCCGCTGACCAGATCTACGCCGACAAGGCCAGCCTGGTGGGTTCCATTGGCGTCACGGCGGCCGGTTACGGCTTTGTCGGCACCATGGAGAAGCTCGGTGTGGAGCGTCGCACCTACACCTCGGGCGAGCATAAGGCGTTCCTCGACCCGTTCCAGCCGCAAAAGGCCGATGAAACCCAGTTCTGGCAGAGCGTGCTCGACACCACTCATCGCCAGTTCATTGCCAGCGTCAAGCAAGGGCGCGGTGATCGTCTGAAGGACAAGGACCATCCGGAGCTGTTCTCCGGGCTGGTCTGGTCTGGCGAGCAGGCCTTGCCGCTGGGCTTGATCGATGGTCTGGGCAGTGCCAGTTCGGTGGCGCGGGACGTGATTGGTGAAAAGGAACTGGTGGACTTCACCGTTCAGGAGTCGCCGTTTGACCGGTTCTCCAAGAAACTCGGCGCCAGCGTGGCGGAGAAGTTGGCCTTGTACATGGGCTTCCAGGGCCCGACCCTGCGCTGAGATCCCAAGGTCTGCGTAGATAAATGTGGGAGGGAGCTTGCTCCCGATAGCAGTGGATCAGCCAGCTTATCTGTAGCTGACCCACCGCAATCGGGAGCAAGCTCCCTCCCACATTTGGTTTTGCGCTGGTTTAAGGGATTTGCACGCCCTCAGCCAGCAGCATATCCACCAGGCGAATCAGCGGTAGGCCGACAAGGCTGGTCGCATCCGGGCCTTCGGTGCTTTGAAACAGGCTCACGCCCAGCCCTTCGGCCTTGAAACTGCCTGCGCAGTCATAGGGTTGCTCGATCCGCAGGTAGCGCTCGACCCGCTCCGCGTCCAGCACGCGCATGTGTACAGTGAACGGCACGCAGTCGACCTGGCAATGCCCGGTCTCGCTGTTCAGCAGCGCCAGCCCGGTGAGGAAGCTGACACGCTTGCCGCTGGCCGCCAGCAGTTGCTCGCGGGCGTTCTCGAAGGTGTGGGGCTTGCCGATGATTCGGCCTTCGAGTGTGGCGACCTGATCGGAGCCGATGATCAGGTGCCCTGGATGGCGGGCGGCGAGGGCGCGGGCTTTCTCTTCGGCCAGGCGCTTGACCAGTTCGACGGCTGACTCATTTGCGCGGTGGCTTTCATCGATATCCGGTGAGCTGCAGATGAACGGTAAGTGCAGGCGGCTCAGCAATTCCCGGCGATAGACCGAGCTGGATGCGAGTAATAAAGGCAGCATGGGCGTCTCCTCAGGGCGACCGGGGATTCTAGCGGGACGACCGGCTGACGCACAGGGCTGAATTTCCTTTGACATGGCTGGGGGCATCCCTATAATGCTGCGCCTATGTTGAATGACCCGATTCCACCTCACGTTGACCCGCGCAAATTGGCTGATCGTGGCACTTCCCTTCAAGGTGAATTGCTGCTGGCCGATTTGGAGAGACTCTGCGACCCGCTTTCCGACACTGTCGGTACGGTGCAGGCCAAATTCGTTTTTGAACGAGATGAACGTAAATCTGTGGTTATTCACAGCTTTATCGACACCGAGGTCAAAATGGTTTGCCAGCGTTGTCTTGAGCTGGTCACCCTGCCGATTCACAGCGAATGCAGTTACGCTGTGGTAAAGGAGGGTGCGAATACCCAGTCGTTGCCGAAAGGTTATGACGTGCTGGAACTGGGCGAAGATCCTTTGGATCTGCATGCACTGATCGAGGAGGAGCTTTTGCTCGCCTTGCCCATTGTGCCTGCTCATCATCCGGAAGAATGCCAGCAGCCGGCGGGCCTCGATGACGAGTCCGAACCGAGCAAGGACGAGGTAACGCGGTCCAACCCGTTCAGTGTATTGGCGCAGTTAAAGCGTGACCCAAACGTTTAGGAGTTAATCAATTATGGCTGTTCAGCAGAACAAAAAATCCCGCTCTGCCCGTGACATGCGTCGTTCGCACGACGCCCTGACGGCAAGCACTCTGTCTGTAGAAAAAACCACCGGTGAAATTCACCTGCGTCACCACGTATCGCCAGAAGGCGTATACCGTGGCCGTAAAGTGATTGACAAGGGCGCTGACGAGTAATCACTTGTCTGCTCAAGTCATCGCGATTGACGCAATGGGCGGGGACTTCGGTCCCCGCAGCATTGTTCAGGCTTGTATTGCCAGCCTGTCTGCTACGCCCTCGCTGCACCTGACCCTCGTCGGTCAACCTTCCCTTCTTGAAGAACTGATTGCCAGCCATCCGGCGGTGGATCGCGCGCGCCTGACAATTACGCCTGCCAGCGAAGCCATCGGCATGGATGAAAAGCCAGCGGTCGCCCTGCGTGGCAAGCCCGACTCTTCAATGCGGGTCGCCCTTGAGTTGTTGCGTGATGGCAAGGTGCAAGCCTGTGTCAGTGCCGGTAATACGGGCGCGCTGATGGCGTTGTCGCGGCATGTGCTCAAGACCTTGCCGGGGATCGACCGGCCGGCGATAGTCGCGGCGATACCGACGCAGACAGGCTATTGCCAGTTGCTCGACCTGGGCGCGAATGTCGATTGCAGTGCCGAGCATCTGTTCCAGTTCGCCGTGATGGGCTCGGTGGCTGCCGAGGCGCTGGGTGTGGCCCGTCCGCGCGTGGCCTTGCTGAATATCGGCATCGAAGACATCAAGGGCAACCAGCAGGTCAAGCTCGCCGCCGCTTTGCTGCAAGGTGCGCTGGGGTTGAACTACATCGGCTTTGTCGAAGGCGACGGTTTGTATCGCGGCGAGGCGGATGTGGTGGTGTGCGACGGGTTTGTCGGCAATATCCTGCTTAAATCCAGCGAAGGCCTGGCGACCATGATTGCCACGCGGATCGAGGCCTTGTTCAAGCGCAACCTGGCCACACGCCTGGTCGGCGCCCTGGCGTTGCCGCTGATGCGCCGCCTGCAGGAGGACCTGGCCCCGGCGCGGCATAATGGCGCAAGCTTTCTCGGCTTGCAGGGCATCGTGGTGAAAAGCCATGGCTCGGCGGGGGTGGAAGGCTTTCAGAGTGCGATTGCACGGGCGTTGATCGAGATCCAGGAAAACCTGCCGCGACGCTTGCACGGCCGCCTGGAAGATCTGTTGCCTTAGGCGAATCGGCCCGGGAATGCTTAAATGTGACCGGCCGGTTCAATTGACCATCCAATCTGTCAGTTTCGTGCGCTCCCATCGTAGGAGCGCCTATATCCGACGACCAGATCATTAGGGGCTTGTTACATGTCTACATCCCTCGCATTCGTCTTTCCAGGGCAGGGTTCGCAGTCCCTCGGCATGTTGGCCGAGCTGGGCGCGCAATATCCGCTGATCCTGGAAACCTTCAAGGAAGCTTCCGATGCCCTGGGTTACGACCTGTGGGCGCTGACCCAGCAGGGGCCGGAAGAGCAACTCAATCAAACCGATAAAACCCAGCCGGCCATCCTCACCGCTTCGATCGCCCTGTGGCGCTTGTGGCTGGCGGAAGGCGGCGCGCGTCCGGCGTTCGTCGCCGGTCACAGCCTGGGCGAATACAGTGCCCTGGTCGCTGCGGGCAGCCTGACCCTCGCTGAAGCGGTCAAGCTGGTCGAGCGTCGTGGCCAGTTGATGCAGGAAGCGGTTCCGGCCGGGCAGGGTGGCATGGCCGCCATTCTCGGCCTGGATGATGTGGTGGTGATCGCAGCCTGTGCCGAAGCGGCCCAGGGCGAAGTGGTCAGCGCGGTGAACTTCAACTCGCCGGGCCAGGTGGTGATTGCCGGTGCCAAGGCCGCCGTTGAGCGCGCCATCGAAGGCTGCAAGGCCCGTGGCGCCAAGCGTGCCTTGCCGTTGCCGGTGAGCGTGCCGTCGCACTGCGAGCTGATGCGCCCGGCGGCCGAGCGTTTTGCCGAGTCCATCGCCGCCATCAACTGGCAGGCGCCGCAGATCCCGCTGGTGCAGAACGTCAGCGCGGCGGTTGCCGCGGATCTCGACACCCTCAAGCGCGACCTGCTGGAACAACTCTACAAGCCGGTGCGTTGGGTTGAATCGGTACAGACCCTGGCCGCCAACGGCGCCACCGAGTTGGTCGAGTGCGGCCCGGGCAAAGTCCTGGCCGGCCTGAACAAGCGCTGCGCCGACGGCGTGTCGACCTCCAACCTCAATACCCCGGATGCCTTTGCGGCCGCTCGCGCGGCACTGGCCTGAACCCCGAACTTAGGAGAAGCCTGCATGAGTCTGCAAGGTAAAGTTGCACTGGTTACCGGCGCGAGCCGTGGCATTGGCCAGGCGATCGCCCTGGAACTGGGCCGTCAGGGCGCCGTCGTGATCGGCACCGCCACTTCCGCCGCGGGCGCCGAGCGTATCGCCGCGACCTTGAAGGAAAACGGCGTGCAGGGCACCGGCCTTGAGCTGAATGTGACCAGCGATGAGTCCGTGGCTGCCGTACTGGCCGAGATTACCGCACAGTTCGGCGCGCCGGCGATTCTGGTGAATAATGCCGGTATCACCCGCGATAATCTGATGATGCGGATGAAAGACGACGAGTGGCATGACGTCGTCGACACCAACTTGAACAGTCTGTTTCGCCTGTCCAAGGGCGTTTTGCGCGGCATGACCAAGGCGCGTTGGGGTCGAATTATCAATATTGGCTCCGTAGTGGGTGCCATGGGCAACGCAGGCCAAGTAAACTATGCCGCGGCGAAAGCCGGTCTGGAAGGTTTCAGCCGCGCACTGGCGCGTGAAGTCGGCTCGCGGTCGATTACGGTCAACTCGGTGGCCCCTGGGTTCATCGACACCGATATGACCCGCGAACTGCCGGAAGCACAGCGTGAAGCCTTGCTGACGCAGATTCCGCTGGGCCGTCTGGGCCAGGCTCAAGAGATCGCGAATGTGGTCTCTTTCCTGGCATCCGACGGTGCGGCATACGTGACTGGGGCTACAATCCCGGTTAACGGCGGGATGTACATGAGTTAAATTGTGACGGATCGCTTCAAAAAAATGTCATACGAGCTGTCTAAAATCCGTTATAAAGCTGCAACTTAATTTATACGCGGGTGGCCGACCGGGTACGGGGTGAACCTTTCAGTTGAAAAGCTGAAATGGCTTTCTATACACTTACCCACTGGCCAGCTGCCTGAATTTGTCCATTAGGAGTGAAAACAAGGTATGAGCACCATCGAAGAGCGCGTCAAGAAAATCGTTGCCGAGCAACTGGGCGTTAAAGAAGAAGAAGTGGTCAACACCGCTTCCTTCGTTGAAGACCTGGGTGCCGACTCCCTTGACACCGTTGAGCTGGTGATGGCTCTGGAAGAGGAATTCGAGACCGAAATCCCGGACGAAGAAGCTGAAAAAATCACTACCGTTCAAGCTGCAATCGACTACGTTACCAGCCACCAGGCGTAATAGTTTGTAGTCGTCGCTTGCTGTCAGGGAAAAACCGCACTGCTGTAACGGCGTGCGGTTTTTTCTTTAGCTCTGATGAAAAGTGATTCTGAAGCAAAGTGTCGTCATTAGAAAAAGGAGAGTGCTGTGTCGCGTAGACGCGTCGTAGTCACCGGTATGGGTATGTTGTCGCCACTGGGCACGGATGTGCCGAGCAGTTGGCAGGGCATTCTGGCTGGCCGCAGTGGTATTGGTCTGATCGAACACACGGACCTTTCTGCCTATTCCACCCGTTTTGGCGGCTCGGTAAAGGGGTTCAATGTCGAGCAATACCTCTCGATCAAAGAGTCCCGCAAACTCGACCTGTTCATTCAATACGGCCTGGCAGCCGGTTTTCAGGCAGTGCGTGACGCTGGTCTGGAAGTCACCGACGCCAACCGTGAACGCATCGGTGTGGCCATGGGTTCGGGTATTGGCGGTTTGACCAATATCGAAGAAACCAGTCGCACGTTGCACGAGTCCGGTCCGCGTCGAATTTCACCGTTCTTCGTGCCGGGTTCGATCATCAATATGATTTCCGGTTTCCTGTCCATCCATCTGGGAGCACAGGGACCTAACTACGCCATTGCCACGGCTTGCACCACAGGCACGCATTGCATCGGCATGGCCGCGCGCAATATCGCCTATGACGAAGCGGACGTGATGATTGCCGGCGGCGCTGAAATGGCGGCCTGCGGCCTGGGCATGGGCGGCTTCGGCGCGTCGCGTGCGCTGTCGACCCGCAACGACGAGCCGGCTCGTGCCAGCCGTCCGTGGGACAAGGGCCGTGACGGTTTCGTCCTGGCCGACGGCGCCGGTGCGCTGGTGCTGGAAGAGCTGGAACACGCCAAGGCGCGTGGCGCGACGATCTACGCCGAGCTGATCGGCTTTGGCATGAGTGGCGACGCCTACCACATGACTTCGCCACCGGCCAACGGCGCCGGTGCTGCGCGTTGCATCACCAACGCCCTGCGCGATGCGAAGATCAGCCCGGACCTGGTGCAGTACATCAACGCCCACGGCACTTCGACAGCGACCGGCGACCTGGCGGAAGCCGAAGCGATCAAGTCGGTGTTCGGCGAGCACGCCTACAAGCTGGCGGTCAGCTCCACCAAGTCCATGACCGGCCACCTGTTGGGTGCGGCGGGCGCGGTCGAAGCGATCTTCAGCGTGCTGGCCATCAGGGATCAGGTCGCTCCGCCGACCATCAACCTCGATGAGCCGGATGAAGGCTGCGACCTGAACTTCGTGCCTCATGAAGCGCAGAAGATGCCGATCGACGTGGTGTTGTCCAACTCGTTCGGTTTCGGTGGCACCAACGGTTCCCTGGTGTTCCGCCGGTTCGCCGAGTAATGCTCAGCTGGGTCGACGGTCAGCCAGCGGACAGCGTGCCCCTGAAAGATCGTGGCCTGGCGTATGGCGATGGCCTGTTCGAAACCATCGCCGTCAAGGCCGGGCAACCGGTGTTGCTCGACCGCCACCTGCAACGCCTGGCCGAGGGTTGCAGGCGGTTGGCATTGGTTGTGGACCCGGCATTGGTCCGCAGCGAAGTGCTCGCTTATGCCAGCGCCCTCGGCGACGGCGTACTCAAATTGATCCTCACCCGAGGCGACAGCCTGCGCGGTTATGGCATCAACCCCGGCGCCCCGGTGCGCCGTATCCTGCAGGGCAGTGCGCCTGCTGCTTATCCCCAGGCTCATGGCAACGACGGTATCCGCCTGTTTCCGTGCGCCACCCGTTTGTCCGAACAGCCGCTGCTGGCCGGTCTCAAGCACCTCAATCGCCTCGAACAAGTGATCGCGCGCGCCGAGTGGCAAGATACCGAGCATGCCGAAGGTTTGATGCTGGATATGTCCGGGCGCGTCATCGAAGGCGTGTTCAGCAACCTGTTCCTGGTGCGTCACGGCGTGTTGTTGACCGCTGATCTGAATCGTTGCGGCGTGGCCGGCGTCATGCGTGCCGAGGTACTGGCCCAGACGCAGGCGCTCGGCACCCCGGTGGTCGTGGCCGATATCAGCCTTGAGCAGTTGCAGTCGGCCGACGAGGTTTTTGTCTGCAACAGCGTTTATGGCATTTGGCCGGTGCGCGGCTGTGCTGCGATGAGCTGGTCGGTTGGGCCGCTCACCCGTAAACTGCAGGGCATTGTTCGCGCGCTATTGGATATTTGAGTTGATACGAAAACTGTTGTTACTGCTGCTGATCGGTCTGTTCGCGGCGGCGTTGCTGTTGGGGTTTTCGGCCTGGAAGCTCGACTCAACCCTCAAGCAGCCCTTGCACCTGACCGAGGAGCAACTGCTCGACGTCCCCGCCGGAGCCACGCCGACCGGCACTTTCAATCGCCTGGAAGCCGACGGTGTGCTCGACGGCGCCTTCTGGTTGCGTCTGTACTGGCGGTTCAACCTCGAAGGCCAGCCATTGCACAGCGGCGAATACCGCCTCACTCCCGGCCTCACCGCCCAAGGCTTGATCGGCCTGTGGCAGCGTGGCGAAGTGGTGCAATACAGCCTGACCCTGGTGGAGGGCTGGAATTTCCGCCAAGTGCGCTCGGCGCTGGCCAAGCATGAAAAGATCGTGCAGAGCCTTGCCGGCCTGAGTGACAGCGAAGTGATGGACAAGCTCGGCCACCCAGGGGTTTTCCCCGAGGGGCGGTTCTTCCCCGATACCTATCGCTTTGTGCGCGGCATGACGGATGTCGAGTTCCTCAAGAAAGCCTACAACCGCCTGGACGATGTGCTCGCCCAGGAGTGGAGCAAACGCGCCGCCGACGCGCCGTACACCGACCCCTACCAAGCGCTGATCATGGCCTCCCTGGTGGAGAAAGAGACCGGTGTGCCGGAGGAGCGCGGGCAGATCGCCGGGGTATTCGTGCGTCGCATGAAGATCGGCATGCTGCTGCAGACCGATCCGACGGTGATCTACGGCCTGGGCGAGCGCTACAACGGTAAGCTGACGCGTGCCCATCTCAAGGAAGCCAACCCCTACAACACCTACATGGTTGCCGGGCTCCCGCCGACACCCATCGCGATGGTCGGCCGCGAGGCGATTCATGCGGCGCTGAACCCGGTGCCGGGTAGCAGCCTGTATTTCGTTGCCCGAGGTGATGGCAGTCATATTTTCTCGGACGACCTGGATGCACATAATGCCGCGGTGCGTGAGTTCCAGCTCAAGCGTCGCGCCGATTACCGTTCCAGCCCGGCGCCGCAGGTGAAACCGTTGGAAGGCCCCGCGCCGACGAACGATGCCCCCGACGCAGCCGCCGAGCCTGCGCCGGACGCCGCCGCATCGCAAAGCCCGCAATGACTCTGACTAAGGACTGCCTGTGACTGGCTTGTTTATTACCCTGGAAGGCCCGGAAGGCGCCGGCAAAAGCACCAACCGCGATTACCTGGCCGAGCGTTTGCGCGCTGCGGGCGTCGAGGTGGTGCTGACCCGCGAGCCCGGCGGTACGCCGTTGGCCGAGCGCATCCGTGAAGTGCTGCTGGCCCCAGGCGAAGAACAGATGAACCCGGACACCGAGTTGCTGCTGGTGTTCGCCGCACGCGCCCAGCACCTGGCCGAAGTGATTCGCCCGGCGCTGGCCCGCGGCGCCGTGGTGATTTGTGACCGCTTCACCGATTCCACCTATGCCTACCAAGGCGGTGGCCGCGGCCTGTCCCAGGCGCGCATCGCCACCCTGGAGACCTTCGTCCAGGGCGATTTGCGTCCCGACCTGACCCTGGTGTTCGACCTGCCGGTGGAAGTCGGCCTGGCCCGTGCCAGTGCGCGTGGCCGCCTGGACCGCTTCGAACTGGAAGGCCAGGCGTTTTTCAACGCCGTGCGCAGCGCGTTCCTCGCCCGGGCCAAGGCCGAGCCGGCGCGTTACTACCTGTTGGACGCCGCCCAGCCGCTGGCCCAGGTGCAGCAGGCCATCGATGCGCTGCTACCCACATTGCTGGAGCGCGCCCGTGGCTGAAGCCTACCCTTGGCAGGACAGTCTCTGGCAGCAACTGGCGGGGCGTGCCCAGCACGCCCACGCCTACTTGTTGCACGGCCCGGCGGGTATCGGTAAGCGCGCACTCGCCGAACGCCTGATGGCCAGCCTGCTGTGCCAACGTCCGGTCAACCTGGAAGCCTGCGGCGTGTGCAAGTCCTGCCTGCTGCTCAAGGCCGGCAGCCACCCGGACAACTACCTGCTGGAACCCGAGGAAGCGGACAAGGCGATCAAGGTCGACCAGGTGCGTGACCTCGTCAGCTTTGTGGTGCAAACCGCGCAGATGGGCGGGCGCAAGGTCGTACTGATCGAGCCGGTGGAGGCGATGAACATCAACGCGGCCAACGCCTTGCTCAAAAGCCTCGAAGAACCTTCCGGCGATACCGTGCTGTTGCTGGTCAGCCACCAGTCCAGCCGCTTGTTGCCGACCATTCGCAGCCGTTGCGTGCAGCAGGCGTGCCCATTGCCCAGCGAGGCGATGAGCCTGCAATGGCTGGAACAGGCTTTGCCGGACTGTTCCGAAGCCGAACGCGTCGAGTTGCTGACCCTGGCCGCCGGCTCCCCCCTGGCCGCCGTGAAGCTGCAGGCCCAGGGCGTGCGCGAGCAACGCGCACTGGTGGTGGACGGGGTGAAAAAGCTGCTCAAGCAGGAGTTGTCCGCCACCCAGTTGGCGGAAACCGCCTGGAAGGACATCCCCTTGCTGCTGCTGTTCGACTGGTTCTGCGACTGGTCGAGCCTGATCCTGCGCTACCAGTTGACCCAGGATGAAAATGGCCTGGGCCTGCCGGACATGCGCAAGGTCGTGCAATACCTCGCGCAGAAAAGCGCACAGGACAAGGTGCTGAATATCCAGGACTGGATTCTCGCCCAGCGCCAGAAGGTCCTCGGCAAGGCCAACCTCAACCGCGTGCTGTTGCTCGAAGCGCTGCTGGTGCAGTGGGTCGGTTTGCTCGGCCGGCGTTAATTTCCGTGGCCGACGGGTGTATCGTCGGTCAGATCCTTCCCGTGATTGAAGTTGTCATTTCCTATGCTCGTAGATTCCCATTGCCACCTTGATCGCCTCGACCTCGCCCAACACGGCGGTTCCCTCGACGCCGCCCTGGAAGCGGCCCGCCAGCGTGGGGTCGGGCACTTCCTGTGCATCGGCGTCAGTGCCGACAATGCGGCCGACGTCAAAGCCCTCGCGGATCGCTACGCGGACGTGGATTGCTCGGTGGGTATCCACCCGCTGGACCTCAAGCCTGGCGAAGCTCCGGCCCTCGACTGGTTGCTCGGCGAACTCAACCACCCACGGGTGGTGGCGATTGGTGAAACCGGCCTGGACTATCACTACGAGCCCGAAGCCGCGCTATTGCAGCAAGCGTCGTTCCGCCTGCACCTGCACGCCGCCGAGCAGACCGGCAAACCGGTCATCGTCCACACCCGCGGCGCCCGCGCCGACACCCTGAGCCTGCTGCGCGAAGCCGCATTGCCCCAGGCCGGCGTGCTGCATTGCTTCACCGAAGACTGGGACATGGCCAAGGCGGCCCTCGACCTGGGGTTCTATATTTCCCTGTCGGGCATCGTCACCTTTCGCAATGCCGACGCCCTGCGTGACGTGGCGCGACAAGTGCCGGCCGACCGGTTGCTGGTGGAAACCGACTCGCCGTACCTGGCGCCGATTCCCCATCGCGGCAAGCCGAACCTGCCGGAGTATGTGCGTGACGTGGCGGATTACCTGGCGATGCTACGCGGTGAATCCTACGAACGCTTTGCCGAACAGACCACCGAGAACTTCAAGCGCCTGTTCCCGCTGGCGCATGTCGCAGGTTGACGCGACCAAATCCGAGGCAAAAAAAACCCGGGTTCTGGGGGGGGAATCCGGGTTAAGACCATTAGGAGTAAAACAAGGGCACGCAGTCCGTCGGTACCCAGGTCGACGCTTCACTTGGGGGAGATGTCGCGCCGACAGTTGAAGTATTGATCAGTATCCGATTCAGTCCAGTCGCGTCTGGTCGTTTTTTAAACAGATTTGGAATACGCGCGCTTCGCTTGAGTTCTCATTGAGCGGATGTACAGGCGTAGACGTCACGTATTATTTCTGACTGAACGCCATGAATTCGTCGGCATGCTGAAAGTAATGTGTGTGAGCGGTTCACATAAGCGTTGCCCAACGACCGTTCAGTCGGGATAATCCCTCGTACCGGGTAAATCGTATCGCCACGTCTCCTTGGCCCTGCGCAACCCTCCCTATACCGACCTCTGCAGACCTTTTCCTCATGCAAAAAGAACCCCGTAAGGTCCGTGAGTTTCGCCGCCGCGAGCAGGAAATTCTCGACACCGCCCTCAAGTTGTTCCTCGAACAAGGTGAAGACAGCGTTACCGTCGAGATGATCGCGGATGCCGTAGGTATCGGCAAAGGCACCATCTACAAGCACTTCAAGTCCAAGGCCGAGATCTACCTGCGCCTGATGCTCGACTACGAGCGCGACCTGAACGAGCTGCTGCATTCGGCCGATGTGGACAAGGACAAGGAAGCCCTGTCGCGGGCCTACTTCGAGTTCCGCATGCGTGACCCGCAGCGCTACCGCCTGTTCGACCGCCTGGAAGAGAAGGTGGTCAAGGGCCATCAGGTGCCGGAAATGGTCGAGGAGTTGCACAAGATCCGCGCCTCGAACTTCGAACGCCTGACCCTGCTGATCAAGGGCCGCATCAGCGAAGGCAAGCTGGAAGACGTGCCGCCGTATTTCCACTACTGCGCCGCCTGGGCGTTGGTGCATGGCGCGGTGGCGCTGTACCACTCGCCGTTCTGGAGCAATGTATTGGAAGATCAGGAGGGTTTCTTCCAGTTCCTGATGGACATCGGTGTGCGTATGGGCAACAAGCGCAAGCACAGCAGCGAGCTGCCACCCGTTGACGCTGCACCTGCTGGCACACCTGCCGCGTAATGATTTGCTGCCAGGTGCAGTAACCCAGGAATATACTCAGGTAAGGCTATTGCCAAAAGCTGATTTATGAGTCAGCTTTTGCTGCGTCTGAATTATCCTCTGCCGGAGTGATCCATGATCGTTGATCGTCAAGGCAGGCGTTTTCGCAATTTGCGGATCAGCCTGACCTCAGCCTGCAATTACGCGTGTACCTATTGCGTGCCTAACGGCAAGCGGCTGGTGGCTGCCCAGGACGAACTCTCGGCCGAGGCCATGGCCCGTGGCGTGGCTTACCTGATCGAAGCCGCCGGTATCGAGCGCCTGCGCATCACCGGTGGTGAGCCGTTGGTCAGCCCCAAGCTGGAAGCCTTCATGGGCGCCGTGGGCGGGATGGGCCTCAGTGAGATCAGCCTGACCACCAACGGCCAACTGCTGGCGCGCAAACTGCCGCTGCTGGTGGACGCCGGCATTCGGCGCATCAACGTATCCCTCGACACGCTGAACGCCGAGGCCTTCCGCAGCATCGCCCGTGGCGGCGACCTGGCCACGGTGCTCGATGGCATGGACCAGGCGCGCGCGGCCGGGATCAAGATCAAGGTGAATATGGTGCCGTTGCGCGGCCAGAACCTCGATCAGGTGATGCCGCTGCTCGACTATTGCCTGGAACGGGGCTACGAGCTGCGCTTTATCGAACTGATGCGAATGGGCCACCTGGCCAAGGACTCCAATGCCTTCCTGCAGCAATTCGTCAGCCTTCAGCAACTGCTGAGCCTGATCGGCGAACACCACGAATACCTGCAAGCCAACGCTCCCGTGGACGCCACGGCGGTGCGCTACGAAGTGCCGGGCAAGGGTTTCTTTGGGGTGATCGCCAACGAAAGCGTGCCGTTCTGCCGCACCTGTTCACGGTTGCGGCTGTCGTCCACCGGTTGGTTGCATGGCTGCCTGTCGTCGAGCAATCGTCACTATGTCGGCGACCTGCTGGATAAACCTCGCCACCAGGCGCTGCCGGCCTTGCAAGGCTTGCTGATCAAGGCTCTGGGCGACAAACAGGAAGTGGCGTTCTCCGGTGGTGCGACCATCATGAAAATCATCGGCGGCTAACCCGGTTTTCAAGATTGCGCACAATCCAGTGTGGGAGGGGGCTTGCCCCCGATTGCAATGTGTCAGTCCCAGATAATCTGACAGACTCGCCGCAATCGGGAGCAAGCCCCCTCCCCAAATGGCGCGGATTCTGCATCTCATGCCCATTCGCCGGTTTTCCGTCACCGGCTTCTGGAGGATTAGGATGCGTAGTCTGGTTTTGTTGCTGGCGTCGTTGACGCTGAGTGGTTGCATGACCGTCAGCGATATGGCCGAAGGCACCCGTTATCAGATGAGCGACGCCGGGTTGCTGGACCACAGCGACACCCGGCGCTCCGCGTCGATTCGCGTGCAGCCGGACTCCTTTGTCTTCATCGCCCAGGGCGCCTTCGTGCCGCCCGGCAGCGCCTATCCGCGCCCGAACGTGGTCGCCGAAGAAGCCTTCAACGGCTTCGTCGAATACTTCCCCATGGTGCGCCGCGCCCGCCAGCCCGAAAGCCTCGAACAAGCCATGGCCGAAGCCCGTGCGGCCGGCGCTCACTACTTGCTGTACTGCCGCTTCGCCAAGGCGGATGACCGCATCGGCAACGCCGATGAGTGGACCGATCAGCAGGCCCTCGACCGTGTCGGCCTGGACAGCGGCGTTATCCAGATCATGTTGATCGAGACCAGCACCCAGTATTTGATTGATACTGCACGGATTCGCAGTCGTGGCGGTTTACTGACGTTCCACGACAATACGCCCCAAGATCTGATCGCCCGCCCGCTGGCGCAGTACGCCCGAGGCCTGCTGGGCATGAGCGATCAGTAAGCCAGAGGAGAAGCCCATGACCGATTCCGCCAAGGCCAATGATCTATTGGCCCAACTGCCCAAGGGCAAGGGGCCGGCGCCGGTGCATCTGTGGAACCCGGACTTCTGCGGCAACATCGACATGCACATTGCCCGCGACGGCACTTGGTATTACCAGGGCACGCCGATCGGGCGCAAGCCGATGGTCAAGTTGTTCTCCAACATCATCCGCCGCGATGGCGATGAGTACTTTCTGGTCACCCCCGTGGAAAAGGTCGGCATCACCGTCGAGGATGCGCCGTTTGTCGCGGTCACCCTCGAAGTCGAAGGGCAGGGCGAAAGCCAGCGGCTGCGCTTCACCACGCAAGTCGACGAGCAGGTCGAGGCCGATCTTGAACACCCGCTGCGGGTGGTGATCGACCCCGACACCGAGGAGCCTTCGCCCTATCTGCGCGTGCGCGCCAACCTCGAAGCCCTGGTGCATCGCAATGTGTTCTACCAATTGGTCGAGCTGGCGGTGAGCCGTCCGATCGACGGTCAGAACTGGCTCGGCGTGTGGAGCGGCGGGACGTTCTTCCCGATTGGCCTGGAGCCCTGAGAAGGTTTTTTTTCCTCTCCCTGAAATAATTCGCTTGCTGTAAACGGCTGCTTTCGGTTATCAATTTGTACATGATTAGACATGTCCGATTCGATAAGAAAAAACGCGTCGTCGACGAACTCATCCGCCGTATCGAAGGTGGGGTGATGGCCGATGGTTTCCTGCTGCCGGGTGAGCATCAACTGGCCGAAGAGTTTGCGGTCAGTCGCGGCACGCTGCGCGAAGCCCTGGCCGAGCTCAAGCGCCGCAACTACATCGCCACCCAGGGCGGCGTCGGCTCCATCGTCACCTATGACGGCATGGTGCTCGACCAACGCAATGGCTGGGCCCAGGCCCTGGCCGACACCGGCGCCCTGGTCAGCACCGACATCCTGCGCTTCGAAGCCGTGACCCGCCCGGACCTGTTCAGCCGCTTCGGCAGCGACCAATTCATCGCCCTCGACCGTCGCCGCCGCGCCGCCGATGGCCGCGCCGTGTCTTTGGAGCGCTCGCTGATGCCGGCCTCCGGAGGCCTGGAAGGCTTGCCCCGGGTCGGGTTGATCGACAACTCCCTGACCATCACCCTGGCCGCCTACGGTTACGTCGGCGCCGAAGGCGATCAATGGATCGGCGCCGAGCCTCTGACCGATGAAGACGCCGAGCTGCTCGAGCGCCCGGTGGGCACGGTGTTTCTCAAGGCGTCGCGCACCACTTACGACCGGCGCGAACGCTTCATGGAATACGTGGAGAGTCTGCTCGACCCGCTGCATTTTCGTCTGCACTTGCAGTTTGGCGCGACGAAATGAGCGCGCACAATCGTGCCCTCGGCGCCTTCTATGGTCTGGCGTTGGGCGATGCCCTGGGCATGCCCACCCAGTCTTTGAGCCGCGAGCAGGTCCGGGCGCGCTTCGGTGCCATCACCGGCCTGGAAGATGCCGACGCCGACCAACCCATCGCACCGAACATGCCCGCCGGCTCCATCACCGATGACACCGAGCAGGCGATCCTCGTCGGCGAGTTGCTGGTGGAAGGCCAGGGCACGATCGAGCCGAGCGTACTTGCGCGACGCCTGATCGACTGGGAAGCGCGAATGCGCGCCAAAGGCTCCCAGGACCTGCTGGGCCCGTCGACCAAGCGCGCCATCGACATGATCCTCGCCGGGCATACGCCTGAAGAGTCCGGGCGCTACGGCACCACCAACGGTGCGGCGATGCGTATCGCGCCGGTGGGGATTGCCGCCGATGTCAGCGACCCCGCGCCGTTCATCCGTGCGGTGATCCAGGCGTGCCAGGTGACCCACAACACCAGCCTGGGCATCTCCAGCGCCGCGGCAGTGGCGGCAGTGGTCTCGGCCGGGATCAACGGCGCGGACCTGGGCGCAGCGCTGAACATCGGCAGCCAGATCGCCCAGCAGGCCGAACGCCATGGACACTGGGTGGCCGGCGGCCGTATTGCCACGCGCATCGGTTGGGCGCGGACCTTGAGCGTCGCCAGTGGCGACAAGGCGCTGTTCGCCGACCTGCTCTATGAATTGATTGGTACCTCGGTCGCTTCCCAGGAATCGGTGGTGGTGTCGTTCGCCCTCGCGCAGCAAGTGGCGGTGGGCGAGATGAACGCCTTCGAGGCCTTGTGCGTGGCCGCCAGCCTGGGCGGCGACACCGACACCATCGCCGCGATCCTCGGCGCGATGCTGGGCGCGTGCCTGGGGATGCAATGCTGGCCGGCGGCGATGATCGAACAGGTCCAGCGGGTCAACGGGCTGGCGTTGCAGCCGTTGGTTGAAGGCCTGCTCAGCTTGCGCCAGGCGCCACCGGCCAGCGCGCTCGCGCACTGACCGAGTCAACATTGCGATTTGCGAATTTGCCACAACCCTAACAATACTGGCACCAGGAGCACCCGCACATGAGTACGTCCACTTCCGGCCCAAGCGCCGGGCGCTTGGAAACGCGCGGCATCGAACCGGTCCCCGAAGGCGAGTGCCACGGCCATCCGCTGCAACTGTTCTGGGTGTGGTTCGCCGCGAACATCAGCATCCTGGGGTTGCCGCTGGGCGCCACCCTGGTTGCGTTTCGCGGCCTGGCCATCTGGCAGGCGGTCATCGTCGCCATCCTCGGTGCCGCCGGCTCCTTCGCGGTGGTGGGCATTATCTCGATCGCCGGGCGGCGCGGGCGGGCGCCGAGCCTGACGCTGTCCCGCGCCATCTTCGGCGTGCGCGGCAATATCGGGCCGACGTTGGTGTCGCTGATGTCGCGGCTCGGTTGGGAGACCGTCAACACCACCACCGCTGCGTTCGTGCTGCTGTCGTTGTGTACGCTGCTGTTCCACACCCCGGTCGCGGCGAAAAGTGCGCCGCTGCTGACGCTGCTGTTCATCGCCATTTTCGTACTGCTGACCCTGGCCGTTTCCGGCCTGGGCCATGCGACTTTGCTGGTGATCCAGAAGTGGGCGACCTACGTGTTCGGCGCCTTGAATCTCCTGGTCGGCGGCTTCCTCTGCGCCACCATCGACTGGAGCGCGGTGTTCAACGCCACCCCGGCGCCCTTGAGCGCGATGCTCATCGGCATCGGCACCATGGCCGCCGGCACCGGGATCGGCTGGGCCAACGCCGGCGCCGACATGTCGCGCTACCAACACCGCAGCGTCACGGCCGTGCGCCTGGTGGCGTCTGCCGCGTTTGGCGCGGGCATTCCACTGGTGCTGCTGATCACCCTCGGCGGCCTGCTGTCGGTGGGCAACAACGACCTGGCGGCGGCGACCGACCCGATCGTCGCGATCCGCGACATGCTGCCCACCTGGATGGCCGTGCCGTACCTGATCACCGCGTTTGGCGGGCTGTTGCTGTCGAATAACCTGTCGGTGTATTCGGCCGGCCTCACTACCTTGACCCTCGGTTTGAAGGTCAAGCGCGTGTACGCGGTGATCGTCGATATCGTGGCGATCTTCGCCGGTTCGATCTACTTCATGCTGATCGCCGACAGTTTCTACGGCCCGTTCATCACCTTCATCTCGTTGCTGGCGGTGCCGATCACCGCATGGGTGGGGATCTTCGTGGTCGACCTGATTCACCGTCATTACTACAGCCCCGACGACCTGCTGAACGTCAGCCCAAGCAGCGCCTACTGGTATCGCGGCGGCGTGGAATGGCGCGCGTTGGGGGCGTGGGCCGTGGCGATCGGGCTGGGGTTCAGTTTCACTACCATCGGCACCACCGCCGACAACATCTGGTTCGCCGGGCCGTTGTCCGATTCCTGGCTGGGCCACAACGGCCTGGGCTGGATCGTGACTTTCGTGGTGGCCGGCGGGATATATGCATTGCTCGGCGGCGCGGCTGACCGGCGTCCGGCATTGGTCGAGCGTGCCAATGCCTAGGTTGCTGCACACCGGCCAGGTCATCGTCGACCTAGTCATGGCCCTCGATCAATTGCCGGCGAGCGGCGGCGACGTGCTGGCGCAATCGGCCCGTTTCGAAGCCGGCGGCGGTTTTAATGTGATGGCAGCGGCGCGGCGCAACGGCTTGCCGGTGGTCTATCTGGGGCGCCACGGCAGCGGCCGTTTCGGCGACCTGGCCCGTGCGGCGATGCACGCCGAAGGCATCGACATCGCGCTGCCCGCCAGCGCCGGCAAGGACACCGGCCTGTGCGTGGCGCTGACCGAAGCCAGCAGCGAGCGCACCTTCATCTCCCATCTGGGCGCCGAGGGCGAGCTGAGCGCCGAGGACTTGGCCAACGTCGCGCCACGTGCCGATGACTACGTGTACGTGAGTGGCTACAGCCTGCTTCTCGACGGCAAGGCCCAGGCGCTGATCGACTGGCTACTGGCGCTGCCACGGGCGATTACGGTGGTGTTCGACCCGGGCCCGCTGGTCCAGGCGCCCGACTCGGCGTTGATGCGCGCGCTGCTGCCGCGTATCGACATCTGGACCAGCAACGGCCCGGAAGTCCTGGCGTTCACCGGCGCGGCGGATATGGCCGAGGCGCTGATCAAGCTCAACCGGTATCTGCCCGCCGACACACTGCGGGTGGTGCGCGATGGGCCGAACGGTTGCTGGGTCGGGCGGGCGAATGCGCTTGAGCCTGTGCCCGGCTTCAAGGTGCAGGCGGTCGACAGCAATGGCGCCGGAGACGCCCACGCCGGCGTGTTCATCGCCGGTTTGGCCAATGGTTTGATACCGCTCGACGCGGCGCGCCGTGCCAATGCGGCGGCGGCCCTGGCGGTGACGCGCTGGGGGCCGGCGACGGCTCCCGGCGCCGCGGAAGTCGACGCATTCCTCGCTGGATAAGCCCCGCATAGGCGCTAGGGCTTGCCCTGACTCATAGGCTGGCGCCGACTAACCCGCTATTTCGATGCTTCACGGCGCAGGCTGTTTCGGTGCGCCAGGGATGTTCGAGTCGTCGCCCTTGTTGATACCGGGCTGATTGACCCCCGGGCCCATCTTGCCGTTACCGACGGCGGCGGGTGTCTGGCGCTGGGTGTCGTTGCCTCGGGTGCGCGGGTCGGCGCCGTTGTCGATGATCGCGCCACCATTGGTGTCGAGGCCGGTGCCCATCGAGTCCTGGGATTCCTGGGTCGCCGGGCTCGGCGGGGTGCCGACCGGATCGGTCTTGCCGGTGGACGAGGACGCGGCCAAAGCGCTCAGCGACGCAGCGGACAGCAGCGCCGTGAAGGCGAGGGCAGCACACTTGGAATGCTTCATGAGGGTGTCTCCATTAGGGTTAATGTCCTTACCCTTTATTGGTCAGCCCTCATGTGGGGTTCGTGCCTGGATGCCGACGAGCGGTATCAGGACACCTGTAAGGTTTTGTGCGCCGCGAACTGGCGCGCTATCAGGCGTGCCACGGTGATCATCCAGTTCAGTGCAGCGATGGCCAGTACGCCCATCATCAATGTCGACAGGCCGTAGTCGACGATGATCCTGCCCGCCAGCCAGGGAAACCCGAAGACGCCGACAAAATACGCCAGGCTGAACAGCAGCAACGCCTGGGACGTCGTGCCGGACGGCGCTTCGTGGGCGACCAGCCCATTGATCACCGAGTACGTCAGGCCGTAACCCACCCCCAGCGTGGCAGCCGCCAGCAGGTAGCTGAGGTTACCGCTCACACCAAAAGCAAACAGTGCAATCGAGCCGAGCATGATCCCGGACAACACACAGGCGGCCCGGTAGGCATCACGCTTGACCACGAAGCCGGCGATCAACAGACGGCTGGTGATCGCGGCGCTCAGGAACCCCGCGAAGAACAGCGAATAATCCAAACCATGCGCGGCCGCGTAGCTGGTCTGGAACGATGAAAGCCCGCCAAACACGCAACCGCCCAGGCCGACCATGAGGATGGCGAACGCCGCCCTGGACGACAGCACCCGGCGGCTGGCAGCCAGGGAAATCCTCGACGTCGGTGCATTCGCATGGTGCTTGAGTTGTGCGCCCAGTCGCCAGAACATCAGCACCCCAACGAGGCTGGCCGTCCCAGCGATATAGAAGGCGGTCGTCAGGGGCAGGTCCAGCGCACTGGTGGCTCGTCCGAGCAAGGGCCCGGAACCGATCCCGCTCAACATGCTGCCCGACAGCAGCGCAAAATACTTGGCCCGCTGCCTGGGCTCGACCAGTAAGGTCACGATGATCGGGCCCAGCGTGTAGAACACGCCCCAACCCAAGCCGAGGGCCAGCCCGAACAGCATCAAGCCTTGGCCAAACCCCGGTGTCAGGGCAAAACCGAGGCAGGCCACCACCAGCAACACGCCCATTCCCGCAATCGCCCGTGCCGCGCCCAATGCATCGGCCAAATGCCCGGAGAGCACTACCGCGACGAAGGTACTGAGCATCGCCGTGGAAATCACACTGCCGGCGTCATGCTCATTCCCACCGCGCGAGTGAATCAGCAACGACAGCAGAAACGTCGAGCCGTAGGACAAGGACAACAGGAAGCTGGCAAGGCAAAACAGGGCGAATAGTTTTCCGCCCACCGGAGGTGTGGAGTTCATGAGCACGCCTTGGAATCGTTGGAGTTATGGCCACGTTCTACCATGCGTGTCAGGGCGGATTGTTCTGTGGTTGCTGGTGCTTGCTTTAGCCCGCAACGGAGTAAGGTGGCTTGGCGATCCCGAAATTGCACTGCAATCTGTCATCAAACCGTCTTAGTATGTGGCCTTTGAATTTGCCCAAGGCGCGCCCATGACCATCGAGATTCGCCCCGCCGTGCCCAGCGATGCTGCGCAGATCCTGACTTTCATCACCGAGTTGGCCGAGTTTGAAAAAGCCCGTCATGAAGTGATCGCCAGTGTGGCGGATATCGAGCGCAGCCTGTTCAGCGAGGGCGCCACCGCCCATGGGCTGATCTGCCTGCGCGACGGTTTGCCCATCGGCTTCGCGGTGTTCTTTTTCAGCTATTCCACCTGGCTGGGCAGCAACTGTCTGTACCTCGAAGACCTCTACATCAACCCCGAGCAACGCGGTGGCGGGGCCGGCAAGAAGTTGCTGCGCCACCTGGCGAAGATCGCCTGCGACAACGGTTGCGGGCGATTCGAATGGAGCGTGCTGGATTGGAACGAACCGGCGATTGCCTTCTACAAATCCATCGGCGCCCAGCCCCAGGAAGAGTGGGTGCGCTACCGCATGGAGGGCGATGCGCTGCGGGATTTCGCCCAGGGCTGATCAAGTACCCGGTGAAAACCGGCGTCCCGACGCCGGTTTTTTTATATGTGTTCTCACTATATGGGATGTAAATTTATATATTGAGATATTTCAAGGTCTGGGTTTATAGTCGGCTGCATCAGCACTCACTACCAAAAATAAAACAGGTGAAGCGATGCAGGCACAACCTCTGTCACTCCCCGCCGTGCCCGAACCGACTTATGGCGAGCGGCTCAAGCACAAGGTGGTGATCGTCACCGGCGCGGCCCAAGGCATTGGCGAGGCGATCGTGGCCTGCTTCCAGGCGCAGCAGGCACGTTTGGTGATCGCCGATATCCAGGGCGAAAAGGTCGAGCAAGTCGCCGCCCACTGGCGCGAACGCGGCGCCGAGATCTACGCGCAACCGGTCGACATCACGTCCCAGGCGCAATGGCAGGCGCTGGTCAACCTGGCCATCGAGCGCTTCGGCCGTGTCGATGTGCTGGTCAACTGCGCCGGGGTCAACGTGTTCCGCGACCCGTTGCAGATGACCGACGAAGACTGGCGGCGCTGCTTCGCCATCGACCTCGACGGCGCCTGGTATGGCTGCCGCACGGTGTTGCCGCACATGATCGAGCAGGGCATCGGCAACATCATCAACATCGCCTCGACCCATTCCAGCCACATCATTCCCGGCTGTTTTCCCTACCCCGTCGCCAAACACGGCCTGCTCGGCCTGACCCGCGCCCTCGGCATCGAATACGCGCCCAAGGGCATCCGCGTAAATGCCATCGCCCCGGGTTATATCGAAACCCAACTCAACGTCGACTACTGGAACACTTTCCCCGACCCCCACGCCGAGCGCCAGCGCGCGCTCGACCTGCACCCGCCCAAGCGCATCGGCCAGCCTGTGGAGGTGGCGATGAGCGCGCTGTTTCTGGCCACCGATGAGGCGCCCTTTATCAACGCCACCTGCCTGATGATCGATGGCGGACGGTCGGTGATGTACCACGACTAGAACTTGTCACTCTCCAATAACAACAAGAGGTGCCGTTCATGAAAAAAACACTCCGCGTACTCGCCGCCGCCATTGCGTTAAGCGGCTTCAGCAGCCTGGCCGTTGCCGAAGAAGTGAAGATCGGCTTTTTGGTCAAACAAGCCGAAGAACCCTGGTTCCAGACCGAATGGGCCTTCGCCGAAAAAGCCGGCAAGGAACATGGTTTCACTGTGATCAAGATCGCCGTGCCCGACGGCGAGAAGACCCTCTCGGCCATCGACAGCCTGGCCGCCAACGGCGCCAAGGGTTTTGTGATCTGCCCGCCGGACGTGTCCCTCGGCCCGGCCATTGTCGCCAAGGCCAAGGTCAACGGCTTGAAAGTCATGGCCGTGGATGATCGCTTCGTCGACGCCAAGGGCAATTTCATGGAAGACGTGCCGTACCTGGGCATGGCCGCGTTCGAAGTCGGCCAGAAGCAAGGCGCGGCGATGGCCGCCGAGGCGAAGAAACGTGGTTGGGATTGGAAGGATACCTACGCGGTGATCAACACCTTCAACGAACTCGACACCGGTAAAAAACGCACCGACGGTTCGATCAAATCCCTCGAAGAAGCCGGCATCCCCAAAGACCATATCCTCACCGCCGCGCTCAAGACCCTCGACGTGCCCGGCAGCATGGACGCCACCAACTCGGCGCTGGTCAAGCTGCCCAGCGGCGCGAAAAACCTGATCATCGGCGGCATGAACGACAACACCGTGCTCGGCGGCGTGCGCGCCACCGAAAGCGCCGGCTTCAAAGCCGCCAACGTGATCGGCATCGGCATCAACGGCACCGACGCCATTGGCGAGTTGAAGAAAGCCAACAGCGGCTTCTTCGGTTCGATGCTGCCCAGCCCGCACATCGAGGGCTACAACACCGCGCTGATGATGTACGAGTGGGTCACCACCGGTAAGGAACCGCCGAAGTACACCGCGATGGACGAAGTGACGCTGATCACCCGCGCCAACTTCCAGGAAGAACTGACCAAGATCGGGCTGTGGAAATGACCGCAGCGGCACTGCGCTTTGACGGCATCGGCAAAACCTTCCCCGGGGTCAAGGCGCTGGACAGCATCAGTTTCACCGCCCACCCGGGGCAGGTCCACGCGTTGATGGGTGAGAACGGCGCGGGCAAGTCGACGCTGCTGAAGATCCTCGGCGGCGCCTACATCCCGAGCAGCGGCAGCGTGCAGATCGGCGCGCAGACCATGGCCTTCAAATGCGCGGCCGACAGCATTGCCAGCGGCGTCGCGGTGATCCACCAGGAGCTGCATCTGGTGCCGGAAATGAGCGTCGCCGAGAACCTGTTCCTCGGGCATTTGCCGGCGCGTTTCGGCGTGGTCAACCGCAGCCAACTGCGCCAGCGGGCGCTGGCGTGCCTCAAGGGCCTGGCCGATGAAATCGACCCGCAGGAAAAGCTTGGGCGCCTGTCCCTGGGCCAGCGCCAACTGGTGGAAATCGCCAAGGCGCTGTCGCGTGGCGCGCATGTGATTGCCTTCGATGAACCGACCAGCAGCCTGTCGGCCCGTGAGATCGACCGGCTGATGGCGATCATCACGCGCCTGCGCGACGAGGGCAAAGTGGTGCTGTACGTGTCCCATCGCATGGAAGAAGTGTTCCGCATCTGCGACGCGGTCACGGTGTTCAAGGACGGCCGCTACGTGCGTACCTTCGACGACATGCGTGCGCTGAGTCACGACCAGTTGGTCACCTGCATGGTCGGTCGCGATATCCAGGACATTTACGACTATCGGCCGCGCGAGCACGGCGAGGTGGCGCTCAAGGTCGACGGTTTGCTCGGCCCGGGCTTGCGCGAACCGGTCAGCTTTGAGGTGCGCAAGGGCGAGATCCTCGGCCTGTTCGGCTTGGTCGGCGCCGGGCGCACCGAGTTGTTTCGCCTGCTCAGCGGCTTGCAGCGCGCCACGGCGGGGCAGTTGGAATTGTGCGGGCAAGCGCTGCAATTGCGCTCGCCGCGCGACGCCATCGCCGCTGGCGTGCTGCTGTGCCCGGAGGACCGCAAGAAGGAGGGCATCATCCCGCTGGGCAGTGTGGCCGAGAACATCAACATCAGCGCACGCGGCGCCCATTCCCGGTTCGGCTGGCTGCTGCGCGAGGGCTGGGAGCAGGGCAACGCCGAGCAGCAAATCCGCGGGATGAAGGTCAAGACGCCGAGCGCCGCGCAGAAAATCATGTACCTGTCCGGCGGCAATCAGCAGAAGGCCATTCTCGGCCGCTGGCTGTCGATGCCGATGAAGGTGCTGCTGCTGGACGAGCCGACGCGGGGCATCGACATCGGCGCCAAGTCGGAGATCTACCAGATCATCCATGACCTGGCGGCGAGCGGCATCGCGGTGATTGTGGTGTCCAGCGACTTGATGGAGGTGATGGGGGTTTCCGATCGCATTCTGGTGCTGTGTGAAGGCGCTTTGCGCGGCGAACAACGGCGCGAACACGCCACTGAATCCAACTTGCTGCAACTGGCCTTGCCGCGTGGCCTGGCGAACTGAGAGACGACTATGACGACCCAACACAACGCGTTGCCGACGGCACGCAAACCCGTGGACCTGCGCGCGCTGCTCGACAACTGGGCGATGCTGCTCGCGGCGCTGGCGATTTTCCTGCTGTGTGCCTTGCTGATCGACAACTTCCTCTCGCCGCTGAACATGCGCGGGCTGGGCCTGGCGATTTCCACCGTGGGCATCGCCGCCTGCACCATGCTGTTCTGCCTGGCGTCGGGGCACTTCGACTTGTCGGTGGGTTCGGTGATCGCCTGCGCCGGGGTGGTGGCCGCGATTGTGATGCGCGACACCGACAGCGTCATGCTGGGCATCGGCGCGGCGCTGCTGATGGGCCTGATCGTCGGGCTGATCAACGGCATCGTCATCGCCAAGCTGCGGGTCAATGCGCTGATCACCACCTTGGCGACCATGCAGATCGTGCGCGGCCTGGCCTATATCTTTGCCGACGGCAAGGCGGTAGGAGTGTCCCAGGATCAGTTCTTCGTGTTCGGCAACGGCCAGTTATTGGGCGTGCCGGTGCCGATCCTGATCACCATCGTCTGCTTTGTGTTCTTCGGCTGGCTGCTCAACTACACCACCTACGGGCGCAACACCATGGCCATCGGCGGCAACCCGGAAGCCGCGCTGTTGGCCGGGGTCAACGTGGACCGCACGAAGATCCTGATCTTTGCCGTGCATGGCCTGATCGGTGCGTTGGCCGGGGTGATCCTCGCGTCACGCATGACCTCGGGCCAGCCGATGATCGGCCAGGGCTTCGAGCTGACGGTGATTTCCGCTTGCGTGCTGGGCGGGGTGTCGCTCAGCGGCGGCATCGGCATGATCCGCCATGTGATCGCCGGGGTGCTGATCCTGGCGATCATCGAGAATGCGATGAACCTGAAGAACATTGACACCTTCTACCAGTACGTGATCCGCGGCTCGATCCTGCTGCTGGCGGTGGTGATCGATCGCATGAAACAACGCTGAATTCATGCCATGTGAAGATCTAAGTGTGGGAGGGGGCTTGCCCCCGATGGCGGTCTATCAGTAACAGATGTGCAGACTGGCACACCGCTATCGAGGGCAAGCCCCCTCCCACATTTGGATCTCAACTGTATTGAGGTTCGGTATTTGCCATAATGCCGCTCGTTTTCGTACCACCACATAGGCCCGATATGCAGGAAACCGCCCACACCCCCGTCAAAGACGCCGCCCCCACTGGCACCCAGACCTTGCTGCGTGGCTTGGGCGTGGTGCAGGCGGTGGCGGCCGGTGCGCGGGATCTGAAAGAGATCGCCCGGCGCATCGGCACCACCCGCAGCACCACGCACCGCCTGGCCAGTTGCCTGGTGGAGGAGCGCTACCTGCGCGTGGTGCCGCAAGTCGGTTACCTGCTGGGGCCGAAGCTGATCGAGCTGGGGTTTCAGGCGCGCGAAGAGTTGCCGTTGGTGACCCTGGCGGTGCCGTACCTGGATGAGTTGTCGGCGCTGACCGGTGACACCATCCACCTGGCGATTCGCGAAGACGACGACGTGCTCTACCTGCACAAGAACCCCGGGCGCAACGGTCCGGAAATGCGCTCGCGGGTCGGCCATCGCATGCCGCTGGCGCGGACCGGCATCGGCAAGGCGCTGCTGTTGGATGACAGCGTCGAAGAGTGGCAGCGCCTGTACGAAGTCAGCCAGCCGGCGGCAGGGAAACACCTGCAGTGGCCGCAACACCCCGAGCAATCGTGGGCGCAGTTCGAGCAGCGCATGCATGAGTATGTGCTGGGCGGGTATGCGTTCGACCTGGAAGACAACGAACCGTCGATCCGCTGCGTGGCGGCACCGGTGCGCGATGCCAGCCGGCGAATCGTCGCCGGCATCAGCATCGCCAGTACCGTGCCCTACATGCCGCTGGAGAAAATGGCCGAGCTGATTCCTGTGATCAAACAGGTTGCGGCGCGGCTGTCCGCGGAGTTGGGCGCGAAGGCCTGATCAGGCCTTCAAGGTCGCCATGTCGATGACAAAGCGGTACTTCACATCGCCGGCGATCATGCGCGTGAACGCCTCGTTGATCTGACGGATGTCGAGCATTTCGATGTCGCAGGTGATGCCATGCTCGGCGCAGAAATCCAGGACTTCCTGGGTTTCGGCGATGCCGCCGATCAGCGAACCGGCGAGCATTTTACGCCCCAGCACCAGCTTGGCGGCGTTGACGGGCGGGTCCACCGGCTCGATCAGGCCAACGAGGATATGCACGCCGTCAAAGCGCAGCACATCGAGGTAGGGGTTCAGGTCGTGCTGCACCGGGATGGTGTCCAGCAGGAAGTCGAAGTGCCCGGCGGCGGCGTGCATTTGCGCGGCGTCGGTGGACACGATCACATGATCCGCGCCCTGGCGGCGGCCTTCCTCGGCCTTGCTCGCGGAGCGGGTGAACAGCGTGACTTCGGCGCCCATCGCCTTGGCGAACTTGATGCCCATATGGCCCAGGCCGCCCATGCCGAGAATCCCGACTTTATCGCCGGCCTTCACACCGTAGTGCTTGAGTGGCGAGTAGGTGGTGATGCCGGCGCAGAGGAGCGGTGCGGCGCTGGCCAGGTCGAGCTTGGCCGGGATCTTCACCACAAAGTGTTCGCTGACCACGATGCTGTCGGAGTAGCCGCCCATGGTGTTGCTGCCGTCCACACGGTCCGGGGTGGCGTAGGTCATGGTCGGGCCTTCGAGGCAGTATTGCTCTAGGTCCGCTTGGCAGGCGTCGCAATGGCGGCACGAGTCGACCATGCAGCCGACGCCGACCAGGTCACCGACTTTATGCGCGGTGACGCTGGCGCCGACGGCGGTGACTTTGCCGACAATCTCATGGCCCGGCATCAGCGGGTACACGGCGATGCCCCATTCGTTGCGGGCCTGGTGGATGTCAGAGTGGCAGACGCCGCAGTACAGAATTTCGATCGCCACGTCATCGACGCGCGGGCTGCGGCGTTCAAACGACATGGGGGCGAGGGGAGTGGTGGCCGACTGGGCGGCATAACCGATAGCGGTGTACATGAGTGAACCTCGCAGAAGCAGTGACAAGTGAGGTGGGCCATTTTCCGCGCCGACCCCGGAGGCGGCCATGGCGATTGCTCCGAGTCTCATGCCTATTCGTCCGGCAGTACGCCTGGTTTGGATGCACGGCGCGCCAGACCTGCGATGATGCTCTCATCCCTTATTCGCGAAGTTTTTTGCCATGTTGTTGACCCGCCATCTCGACGCCAACGCCACCCTGGTTTCCTTGATCGAGCGGCTGACGCCCTGCGACGGTTTCTCCCCGACCCACCTGCCGGGCGTGCAGGTGCTGCGCGCCAGTTGCGACGTCGCACGCGGGCCGCAGATCTATGAGCCGAGCCTGATGTTCGTCGCCCAGGGCAGCAAAGTCGCGTACCTGGGCCCGCGTACCCTGGAGTACGGCGCGGGGCACTACCTGATCCAGGCGATGCCGGTGCCGTTCGAGTGCGAGACGTTCGCCCTGGCGCCCGACGCACCGCTGCTGGGGGTGACGGTGGGCATTGACCGGGTGGTGCTGGGCGAATTGGTGATGGCCATGGGCATGCAGGCCGGGCCGCCGCCGACGGCGCAGACTTTGGAGTCGATGAGTTCGGTGGTGCTGGATGACGCCATGCGCGGTTGCGTCGAGCGCCTGTTGCAATGCCTGCACGATCCGTTGGAAAGCCGGATCATGGGCCCGGCGCGTGTGCGCGAATTACTCTTCACCGCCTTGCGCGGGCCCCAGGCCGATGTGTTGCGGGCGTTGGTGGAACAGCAGGGGCAGTTCTCGCGGATCGCCACCTCGTTGAATCACCTGCATGCTCATTACGCCGAGCCGCTGAATATCGAGACGTTGGCAGGTTACGCGCACATGAGTGCGTCGACCTTTCATGAACACTTCAAGCGCTGCACCTTGTTGTCGCCGGTGCAGTATCTGAAGCGTTTGCGTTTGCTCAAGGCGCAGCAGTTGTTGCTGGTGGAAGGCATGGGCGTGGCACAGGCGGCGCATCGGGTGGGGTATCAGAGTACGTCGCAGTTCAGCCGCGAATATAAGCGCTATTTCGAACGCAACCCGGGCGAAGAGCGCGCTGCCTGATTCTCCCTGGCTCAACGGGATTAAAAATGTGGGAGGGGGCTTGCCCCCGATGACGGTGGGTCAGCCATCGATGTGCTGACTGTTCCACCGCTATCGGGGGCAAGCCCCCTCCCACATTGAGTTGATGCCAGCCACAAAAAAGGCTCCCGATCTGGGAGCCTCCTGGGTCATGCAACCCTTTTACATATTCGGGTAAGTCGGCCCACCCGCGCCTTCCGGCGTGACCCAGGTGATGTTCTGCGAAGGGTCTTTGATGTCACAGGTCTTGCAGTGTACGCAGTTCTGGGCGTTGATCTGGAAGCGCTTCTCGCCGTCTTCCTTGGTCACCACTTCATACACACCGGCCGGGCAGTAGCGCTGCGCCGGTTCATCGTAGAGCGGCAGGTTGGTGCCGATCGGGATGCTCGGGTCTTTGAGTTTCAAGTGGCACGGCTGTTCTTCTTCGTGGTTGGTGCCGGAGATGAACACCGAGCTCAGTTTGTCGAAGCTCAGCTTGCCGTCGGGCTTGGGGTAGTCGATCTTCTGGCAGTCCTTGGCCAGCTTGAGGCAGGCGTAGTCCGGCTTGGTGTCGTGCAGGGTGAACGGCATCTTGCCGCCGAGGATGTTCTGGTCGAACCAGTTGAAGCCGGCACCGATGATCGGGCCGAACTTGTGCATCGCCGGGCCGAAGTTACGGGTGGCGAACAGCTCTTCGTAGAGCCAGCTGGCTTTGAACGCGTCGACGTAGTTGGTCAGCTCGTCGCCGCCTTCGGCGTCGGCCAACAGGCGCTCGGCCACGGCGTCGGCGGCGAGCATGCCGGACTTCATCGCGGTGTGGCTGCCTTTGATCTTGGCCACGTTCATGGTGCCCAGGTCACAGCCGATCAATGCGCCGCCCTTGAACACCATCTTCGGCAACGAGTTGATGCCGCCCTTGGCCAGCGCGCGCGCGCCGTAGCTGACGCGCTTGCCACCTTCCAGATACTGGGCCAGCACCGGGTGATGCTTGAGGCGCTGGAACTCATCGAACGGCGACAGGAAAGTGTTGCTGTAGGACAGGTCGACGATCAGGCCGACCACCACCTGGTTGTTTTCCAGGTGATAGAGGAACGAGCCACCGGTGTTCTCGTTGCTCATGATGTCCAGCGGCCAACCGGCGGTGTGGACCACCAGGCCGGGTTGATGCTTGGCTGGGTCGATTTCCCAGATTTCCTTCAGGCCGATGCCGTAGTGCTGGGCGTCGGCGTCGCTGTCCAGCTTGAAGCGCTGGATCAGTTGCTTGCCGATATGGCCACGGCAGCCTTCGGCGAACAGCGTGTACTTGCCGCGCAGTTCCATGCCGGGGGTGTAGACGCCTTCCTTCGGCTTGCCTTCGCGGTCGACGCCGAGGTCGCCGGTGATGATCCCGCGCACCACGCCGTTTTCGTCGAACAGCGCTTCCTGCGCGGCGAAGCCTGGGTAGACTTCCACGCCGAGGTTCTCGGCCTGCTGGGCCAGCCAGCGGCACAGGTTGCCCAGGGAGATAATGTAGTTGCCTTCGTTGTGCATGGTCTTGGGCACAAAGAAGTCAGGCACCTTGGTCGAGGTGTCGGCGCTGCGCAGCACATAGATGTCATCGCGCACCACCGGGGTGTTGAGCGGAGCGCCGAGTTCTTTCCAGTCCGGGAACAGTTCGTTCAGGGCGCGTGGTTCGAACACGGCACCGGAAAGGATATGTGCGCCGACCTCGGAGCCTTTCTCGACCACGCAGACGCTGATTTCCTTACCGGCTTCGGCGGCCTTCTGCTTCAGTCGGCAGGCGGCAGACAGGCCCGCCGGGCCAGCGCCGACGATGACCACGTCGAATTCCATGTATTCGCGTTCCACAGGCTATCTCCTACTCAGGCTCACAGGCTTTTTTTCTAATGGGTGGAGGTTGGGTGTCGTAAGCGTCATCGCTGCGTTCACTGGGCAGGCGGATGACCACCTTTCTCTCTAGGTGGCGCATTATATCTACACCACTCTCAGCGTCCAATACAAACGTTTGTTTGAATTGCTTGGAAGCTAGGTAAATCAAAGCAACGGGGCTTATGACTGGCCATTTTGCCGTATTGACCAGAATAGGCGTTCCGGTCAAGATACGGTCGGTTTTGCGCTCGCCGTAGGCTGACTGTAGGTTTCAAGAGCACCTTTAAAGACAGGCGAAGGCGAAAAAGAGTGACGCGTGCCCAATGCTGGCGCGCAGTTTACACGTCGCGATCATGAATGACCTCCCAGTCACCACTGACGAACGGTCATCACTCTCCATCGCTGCGTCACTTGCCGAAGGTTTTGAAGGTGCCCTTGTGTGCCGATGAGCATCAACCGCCAGGTTCGCCTAGGCGACTTTCTTTTCACCGGAGAGTAACGAGGAATCCATGAAGGTTCTTGTAGCTGTCAAACGCGTTGTCGATTACAACGTGAAAGTTCGCGTCAAGGCGGACAATTCCGGCGTCGACCTCGCTAACGTCAAGATGTCGATGAACCCTTTCTGCGAAATCGCCGTGGAAGAAGCCGTGCGCCTGAAAGAGAAAGGCGTGGCGACTGAAATCGTCGTGGTTACCATCGGCCCGACCACTGCTCAAGAGCAGCTGCGTACCGCCCTGGCCCTGGGCGCCGATCGCGCCATCCTGGTCGAGTCCGCTGAAGAACTGACCTCCCTGGCCGTGGCCAAGTTGCTCAAAGCCGTTGTCGACAAGGAACAGCCATCGCTGGTGATCCTCGGCAAACAGGCCATCGACAGCGACAACAACCAGACTGGCCAGATGCTGGCTGCACTGACCGGTTACGGCCAGGGCACCTTCGCCTCGAAAGTCGAAGTGAGCGGCGACAGCGTTGCCGTGACCCGCGAAATCGACGGCGGCGCGCAGACGGTTTCGTTGAAACTGCCGGCCATCGTCACCACCGACCTGCGTTTGAACGAGCCGCGCTACGCGTCTCTGCCAAACATCATGAAAGCCAAGAAGAAGCCTCTCGAAGTGCTGACTCCGGATGCTTTGGGCGTTTCCACCGCCTCTACCAACAAGACCGTCAAAGTCGAAGCGCCGGCTGCACGCAGCGCGGGCATCAAGGTCAAGTCGGTGGCTGAACTGGTCGAGAAACTGAAAAACGAAGCGAAGGTAATCTAATCATGACTATCTTGGTAATCGCTGAACACGACAACAAGGTACTGGCTCCGGCCACCCTGAACACCGTGGCCGCCGCGGCGAAAATCGGTGGTGACATCCACGTGCTGGTTGCAGGTCAGGGCGCTGGCGCCGTGGCTGAAGCCGCGGCGAAAGTCGCTGGCGTGAGCAAAGTACTGCTGGCCGACAACGCCGCTTACGCTCACCAACTGCCGGAAAACGTCGCGCCTCTGGTCGCCGAGCTGGGTGCTGGCTACAGCCACATCCTGGCCGCTGCCACCTCCAACGGCAAAAACATCCTGCCGCGGGTTGCCGCGCAACTGGACGTTGACCAGATCTCCGAGATCATCTCGGTCGAAAGCGCCGACACCTTCAAGCGTCCGATCTACGCCGGCAACGCCATTGCCACCGTGCAATCGACCGCCGCGGTCAAGGTCATCACCGTGCGCGCCACCGGTTTCGACCCGGTTGCCGCCGAAGGCGGTTCGGCCGCCGTTGAAGCCGTCTCCGCGGCCCACGACGCGGGTATTTCCAGCTTCGTCGGCGAAGAGCTGGCCAAGTCGGATCGTCCTGAGCTGACCGCTGCCAAGATCGTCGTTTCCGGCGGGCGTGGCATGCAGAACGGCGACAACTTCAAGCACCTGTACGCCCTGGCCGACAAGCTGGGCGCTGCCGTCGGCGCTTCCCGCGCTGCGGTCGACGCAGGTTTCGTGCCCAACGACATGCAGGTCGGCCAGACCGGCAAGATCGTTGCGCCACAGCTGTACATCGCCGTCGGTATCTCCGGCGCGATCCAGCATTTGGCCGGCATGAAAGACTCCAAGGTGATCGTGGCGATCAACAAGGACGAAGAAGCACCGATCTTCCAGGTGGCTGATTACGGCCTGGTGGCGGACTTGTTCGAAGCCGTACCTGAATTGGAGAAGCTGGTCTAATCCAGTCGCTTCACTTATAAAGAGCCCGGTCTTTTGACCGGGCTTTTTATTATCGGAGCACCTTGCCATGGAATTGCGCCCCTGGGCCACACTGCTGGGTTTCACACTGTTGCTACCGACCCTGTCGATGGCGGCCGGCAAATGCGAGCGCCTGGTGGCTACCGGCAGCCCGGACGCTCCGCCTTTGCTCTGGCGCGATCCACAGGACCCCACGCACTTGATCGGCGCCACCGCCGACATGTTGCAGCAAGTGGCCCAGGACCTCGGGCTGAAAATCGACCTGCTCTATGGCGGCAAGCGTTCCCAGGCCTTGGATGAAGTGCGCAGCGGGCGCATGGATCTGCTGGCCGATGCGCCGTTGAATATCGGCGAGCTGGAAACCCTCGACTACCTCCACCCGGCGCTGGTGCAGATCGACTATCTGGTCTGGACCCGCAAGGACTCGGCGCTGGCCTATGCCACGGCCGCCGACCTGCACGGCCATCAGGGCGCGGTGTCGGAACGGGCGCGGTTGAGCCACGACTTTGAAACCTTCGCCGCCCAGCAATTGACCCTGCAACGCCTGCCCACCTTGACTCCAGCGTTTCAGAAACTGCTGCTGGGGGAAGTGGACTACGTACTCGCCGGGCGTTACTCCGGCATGGCCATGGCCGAGACCCTGGGCATGAGCAATGACCTGTTCGCCCGCGACGTGCCCGTCGATCAGCCTGGCCTGTACCTGGCGATTTCCCACAACTCCGCGTGCAATGACCCCTGGCTGCGCGGACAGCTGGCGAAAAAGATGACAGAATTGTCCGGGTCTGGTGTGGCGCAAGCTGCGCTGCAGCGCAATCTGGAGCGCTGGAAAGCGCAATTGCAACAACCCGTCGGCACCCCAACAAAGTAGGGATTTTCAGTGATTTTTCGACCTTTTTTAGCGGCCCTCGCCGTCGTTGCTCTGGCGGGATGTGCAGCCGATCCTGCGCCGAATGAACAAATACGCCTCACCCAGCAAGCGTTGGAACAAGCCAACGCCGTGGGTGCCAACTCCGATGAATCGTCCGAACTGAAACTGGCTGAAGGTAAATTCGCCCAGGCTCAGGCTGATATGGCCGACCAGTCCTACAAGAACGCGCGCATGCGGGCCGAACAGGCCGAGCTGGATGCGCGTCTCGCCGAAGCCCAAGTGTTGACCCGCAAGAGCCAGGAACAACTGAACGTGCTCAATACCCGTATCACCCGCCTGCGCAAGCAATTGCAGCTGGGAGAAGCCCAATGAGCCCGATGATCCGTGGTTTGAGTTGCGTCGTGCTGCTGGGCAGCGCGGCCCTGGGCGGTTGCGCCAGCCACCCGAATGGCGAGCAGGCCCTGCAACAGGCGGGTAGCGACTTCCAGAAGGTCAAGGAAGACGCCAACGTGCTGCGCTTCGCGCCCAAGGACGTGATCCGCGCCGGAGAGTCCCTGGCCCGTGCCGATCGCTTGTCCAGCTATTGGGGCAGCGGTGCCGACGTGGTGCATTACGCCTACCTCAGCCAGCGCTACAGCGCGATCGCCCGCGAACACACCGAGCAGGCGCTCAATCAGGAACGTGGTGCCAAACTCGAACTGGAACGCCAGCGCCTGCAACTGGCCCTGCGCGAGAGCAAGCTGGTCAGCGTGCAACAGCAGGGCAAATGGCTCGAGGAACAGATCGCCAGCCTGGCCACCACCCAGACCGATCGCGGCCTGGTGATGACCCTGGGCGACGTGTTGTTCGACACCGGTGAAGCCGAACTGAAAAACTCGGCCAACCGCACCGTGCTGAAAATCGTCCAGTTCCTGCAACTGAACCCAAAGCGCATCGTGCGTATCGAGGGTTACACCGACAGCACCGGCGGCGAGCAGGAAAACCTCCAACTGTCCCGCGACCGCGCGCAATCGGTGGCGGATGTGCTGGTGGACCTGGGGATCGACGAAAAGCGCATCCAGGTCGAAGGCTATGGCGACCAGTACCCGGTGGAGGCCAATGCTTCCGAGCGCGGCCGTGCGCAGAACCGCCGGGTAGAGATCGTGTTCTCCGACGCGAAGGGCCAGTTGGGCGCCGCCCGCTAGGAGCCTGGCGCAAGCAAAATATGGGAGGGGGGCCCCCTCCCACATTTTTTTCGGGGGGGCCCGAAACGCCTCAGGCCACCCTTACAGTTTTTTCTATCACTGCCGCTCGCGCTCGACTATTGTGGCAACTGTCCCCGTACACTTCTAAACTGTGCCGGTATGTTTCACACAAAAATAAAATAGCCGTGAAATCGAGTGCTGCGTCATGACCAATCTGTTGCTTTACCAACGTATCGCCCAGCAACTGGCTGAGGATATCCGGCGCGGTGTCTATCAACCGGGTGAGCGCGTGCCTTCGGTGCGCAAGATGAGCTCCCAGCTCAACGTCAGCCATGCCACGGTGTTGCAGGCCTACGCCAACCTGGAAGATCAGGGCTTGATTCGCGCGCGGCCGCAGTCCGGGTATTACGTACACCAGACACCGGCGCTGACGGCGCCGACGCCGGATATCGCCCGGGTCGAGCGCCCGGGGTTGGTGACGCGCAGCAGCATCATTCAGCAAGTGTTGGTGGAGTCGCGTCGCGAAGGCGTATTCCCGCTGGGCGCGGCCGTGCCGAGTGTGGATTACTTGCCGGTACGCGCACTGCACCAGCAGTTGGCCAAGGTCACGCGCTTCCAGAGCCCGCGGGCGTTCAGCTACATGTTCAGCCCCGGCTTCGAGCCGTTGCGCCGCCAGGTGGCGATCCGCATGCGCGATGCCGGCGTGGTGGTGGACCCGTCCGAAGTGGTGATCACCCACGGCTGCGTCGATGCCCTGCAGATGTCGTTACGGGTGCTGACGCGGCCGGGCGACCTGATCGCCGCCGAGTCGCCGACCTATTACGGCTTGCTGCAATTGGCGGATCTGCTGGGCCTCAAGGTCATCGAAATCCCCAGCGACCCCGCCACCGGCATGAGCCTGGAAGCCCTGCAATTGGCCGCTAACCAGTGGTCGATCAAAGCCCTGGTGCTGACCACGCGCCTGAGCAATCCGTTGGGCGGCACCATGCCCGAGGAGCGGCAGAAACACTTGCTGCGCCTGGCCTCGGATTTCGATATCCAGATCGTCGAAGACGATATCTACGGCGAACTGATGTTCGAACTGGGGCGCACCAAAGCCCTGAAAGCCTACGATCGCCTCGACCGCGTGATTTATTGCTCGAGCTTTTCCAAAACCCTGTCACCCGGCGTGCGTATCGGCTGGATGATCGCCGGCAAGTATCAGCAGGAAATCCAGCGTTTGCAGATGTTCAGCACCCATTCGGCGTGCAGCGTCACCCAGATGGGCGTCGCCGCGTACCTGGAGAACGGCGGTTACGATCGGCACCTGCGTTACATCCGCCAGGAGTACCGTAAGAACCTCAGCGCGTTCCAACTGGCGGTTCAGCAGTATTTTCCCGAAGGCACCCAGATGACCCGTCCGACCGGCGGTTTTATCCTGTGGGTCAGTTTGCCGGGGCGGGTCAATACCCAGGAACTGCACGTGCGTGCATTGCAGCAGGGCATCAGCATCGCACCGGGGTTGATCTTCAGTAATACGGAACAGTTCAACCACTGTATTCGTCTTAACTGCGGCACGCCGTGGAATCGCGAGGCAGAGCGGGCGCTGATGACTTTGGGGATGCTCGCCAGTCAGTTATGCCTGGAGACAGCGGCCGGCTTGTGAGGCTCGCCAAGTAGCCAGTTCTGATAGCTGGCCAATCACCGCGCTTGTCATGCTGCCTTCAACAAGCGAGCATATGGCCTTCTGCCGTTAATGCTGTTGGCAATATGACTTCTATTTTTCGCGCTGTTTTAGTGATTAGCCTGCTCAGCCTGAGTCACGTCGGCGTCACGCTGGCGGCGACGCCTGTGGCGGACCCCGCACCGACCGCGATTACCGAGCACACAACCCCCGCAAAAAAACCGACCCCGGCGAAAAAAGCCCCGGCGACCAACAAAAAAAACGCATCGGCAAAAAAACGCGCGCCGGTTGCGAGCACGTCCAAGTCCGCCCACGAAGTGGCCCAGACCCACTTGCCACCGGCACAGTTGGATTTGTCCCTGCCCTCCGACATGGTCAGGCACCTGCAGCCCATCGGCAGTATGCCGGCGCCGAAAAACGTACCGTTGTTGCCGCCGATGTTTGGTGAAAAGCCGACTGACAACAGTGCATTCCAGATCAACGGTCGCCTGCTCAGCAATGAGATGAAGCTGCAACTGCGCAACGAAGAACGGCGTGACGTGGAAGGCGCGGCGCTGGATTTCGAATTCAAGCAATAAACTTTTCCGGCGAAGGTGACGTCGACACTCAACCATCTGTCGCAGACTGGTCAGTCACTTTTATTTTCTGCGAAAAACCCCTGTTAGACCATTTTAAAACGGCTGTTTAAGGGCGTACTCTAGCCCGGCCGTCCCTATTGAGCCGTCGAGGACCTGTTGCTCATGAAATGCCGTGAAGGCTGTGGCGCTTGCTGCATCGCCCCCTCCATCAGTTCACCGCTGCCGGGAATGCCCCACGGCAAACCCGCGGGCGAACGCTGCCTGCACCTGTCGGTCGAACAGTTATGCCTGCTGTTCGGGCAACCGGAACGGCCGGCGGTGTGCAGTGATTTCAAGGCGGATATCGAGGTCTGCGGCACCGACCAGGCCGATGCGATCAGGTTGATCGGCTGGTGGGAGCAGATGACGGCGGCTTGATGGCTTTACTATCGGAACTTCAACAATAAGGAATACAACAATGGTTTCGCTGAAACGAATGGCTGTGTTGTGCGGTTTTACGGTGTTGTTTGCTGCCACTGCTCAGGCTGAGGATTGGCAAGTCGCCAAGGATGAAGACGGGATCAAGGTGTCGCTGAGCGAAGTCGCCGGTTCCAAGTACAAGGCGTATCGCGGTGTGACAGTGATCAAGGCCCCCGTGGCCAAGATCGAGGCCTTGCAGGAAGATGCGGTCGGTGCCTGCGCCTGGATTCATGACTGCAAGTCGCAAAAACTGCTCAAGCAGGAGGGCGTCAAGAGCTGGACCTACACCCAATTCAAGGCCCCGTTCCCAGTGACCGACCGCGATTCGATCCTGGAAATCACTACGGCCAAGGCCGCCGACGGCAGCGTGACCCGCACCCTGCTGGAAGTGCCGACCTATCAGCCGGAAGTGAAGGGTTATGTGCGCGTGGCCCAGGTCGACGGCTTCTGGAAACTGGTGCCTAAAGGTGCCAACGAAACCGAAGTGACCTACCAGGTACACACCGAGCCAGGCGGCAGCGTGCCTTCGTGGTTGGCCAACAAGTTCGTGGTGGACGCCCCGTTCAACACCTTGAAAGCCCTCAGGGAACGCGCCGAGAAGTAAGCGCGGCAGACCCGGTGCCTGCGACCTTGAGTGGAACGTTTAGCGAGCCCTCAAGGTCCAGATAGAGGTAAGCCCACACGCGGGCTTTATCGAGGAGGCACCGATGCAAAAGTGGCAGATTACCTTCGTTGATGATCACGGTGTGCAGTCCGTGGAGCAGTTCACCTGCGAGCGCAAGCCCAGCCTCGAAGATGCGGCACACTTGATTCGCGACAAGCTGGTGCCGGTGGCCGCCGAACTGGACCTCAATGACCTGGAAGGCCGTAAACCCGAACCGACGGTCAAGATCCTCAAAGACCAGAACAGTATCCAGATCCTCGACATCTCTCCCGTCGTCTGAACATTCCCTGTCTGCCATTCAAGCGCCTCTGGTGGAGGTGATAGCTTCGCGCTACTCTGCAAGTGAGATCAGCGAATGAATCGCTAAGGTCTGGTCTTGTCAGCTACATGCTTGTTTTCCAGCGGTGATGTCATTGCCGTAGTACCCGCGCCAGTAAGGCGTGGGCTTCGGGAAGCACGGAAAGTCTATCCATCGGTTTGAGGAGGACGTTTCATGAGCACAGCCTATCAAGAAGACATCAGCACCAACGTTCTGCGCCGCATGAAAGAAGGCGGCTTCGATTTTTCACGGTTCCACCCCATCGAGTTCTACGCCATTTTCCCGGACGAGGAACGGGCGCGCAGGGCTGCGGGTCGGTTTCGTGGCGAATCCCTGAATGCCCAGGTCAGCGCGCGCGACGATGGCGCCTGGTACCTGGAACTGAGCAAGATCATGTTTGCAACCTACGACGGCATAGGAGACTTCGAGCAAGACTTTGAAGCGGTGGTCGAGCCGCTGGGCGGGATCATCGAAGGATGGGGCGTCAAGCAGGAGGTGCGTGGGTTACCCATGTAGCAGTATGAGAAACACAGCGTATCGGCTGACCTTTGGGTCGGCCGATTTTGTTTGTGGCGTCTGAAATCAGACGCAACTCGCGCTGTATTTCCAGGCAAAAAAAACCACCCGAGTGGGGTGGTCGAAAGGGAAGACCGGAGGAGTCGGTCGATACACGAGATCACACGGTACCGATTGCTCGATGGGTAAGGCTGTAGGACGAGTCCTGTTCAGCAGATGACGGTGATTATCCGCACCGGGGGGCGGGCAGTGAAATCAACACTGGCTATGCTGTTGATAGTCAAAGCCCGCATTGTGATGAAGCGCGCGACAAGACACCGGGCATTCCGCGCACCAGGATGGTGCGCTTAACTCCCCGCTATTATTTAACTCACTGATTTTTAAGTGTTTATGCCGCTGGCACGGGCCTTGCGATGATTCTTGCGTCCGGGTGACAAGGAGTACGGCATGATCCGCACTTATTACGACGAAATGTACGATGGGGCAGGGCAGGTTCGCCCTCATTACCGCGAGTTCGCCCGCTGGTTGGCCGAAACCCCCGCTGAACTGCTGGCCCAGCGCCGGCGTGAAGCCGATTTGCTGTTTCACCGCGCCGGGATCACCTTCACCCTCTACGGGGATGAGCAGGGCACCGAGCGCCTGATTCCCTTCGACACCATCCCGCGCAGCATTCCCGCCAGTGAATGGCGGATTGTCGAACGTGGCTGCATTCAGCGGGTCAAGGCGCTGAACATGTTTCTCGCCGACCTCTACCATGAACAACGCATCATCAAGGCCGGGATCATTCCCGCCGAACAGGTGCTGGCCAACGAGCAGTATCAGTTGGCTATGCAGGGCTTGAATCTGCACCGCGATCTGTATTCCCACATCTCCGGTGTCGATCTCGTGCGTGATGGTGACGGCACTTACTACGTGCTGGAGGACAACCTACGCACGCCCAGCGGCGTCAGCTACATGCTCGAAGACCGCAAGATGATGATGCGCCTGTTCCCCGAACTGTTCGCGGCCCAGCGTATCGCACCGATCGACCACTACCCCAACTTGCTGCTCGACACCCTGAAAAGCGCCAGCCCCCTGGATAACCCCAGCGTGGTGGTGTTGACCCCCGGGCGTTTCAACAGTGCGTTCTTTGAGCATGCCTTCCTCGCCCGGGAAATGGGCGTGGAACTGGTGGAGGGCGCCGACCTGTTCGTGCGCGATGACCGCGTTTTCATGCGTACCACCGACGGCCCCAAGGCCGTGGACGTGATCTATCGCCGCCTCGACGATGCGTTTCTCGACCCGCTGGCCTTCAACCCGGACTCCATGCTCGGCGTCCCCGGCCTGCTTGCCGCCTATCGTTCGGGCAATGTGGTGTTGGCCAACGCGATCGGCACCGGGGTGGCGGATGACAAGTCGGTGTACCCCTTTGTCACCGAGATGATCCGTTTTTACCTGGATGAAGAACCGATCTTGAAGAACGTTCCGACCTTCCAATGCCGTAAGCCCGACGAACTGTCCCACGTATTGGCTAACCTGCCGCACCTGGTGGTCAAAGAAACCCAAGGCTCCGGCGGCTACGGCATGCTCGTCGGTCCGGCTTCCACGGCGGCGGAAATCGAAGCCTTCCGCGCGCGTATCAAGGCCAAGCCCCACGCCTATATCGCACAGCCGACCCTGTGTTTATCCACCTGCCCGACCTTCGTCGAAAACGGTATCGCCCCGCGCCATATCGACCTGCGCCCGTTCGTGTTGTCCGGCAAGGAAACCCGCGTGGTGCCCGGCGGCCTGACCCGCGTGGCGCTGCGCGAAGGTTCACTGGTGGTCAACTCGTCCCAGGGCGGCGGCACCAAAGACACTTGGGTGGTTGAGGACTGATGCCATGTTGAGTAGAACTGCCTCGGATCTGTACTGGATGTCGCGCTACCTCGAACGCGCGGAAAACCTCGCGCGCATGCTCGACGTCAGCTATTCGCTGTCGCTGATGCCCCAGGACGGGCGCGGCGACGGCCTGCATGAACTGGCCATGCCGTTGCTGATCACCGGCACGCTGGACGACTACCACGCGCGACACGGTGAGCTGCACGCCGAACGCCTGCTGCACTTTTTCGCCCTGGACGCGGCCAACCCGGCCAGCATCTACAGCTGCCTCGGTGCTGCGCGGGCCAGCGCCCATGCGGTGCGTGGGCGAATCACGGCCGACATGTGGGAAAACATCAACGCCACCTGGCTGGATATCCGCGACATCGCCCAGCAAGGCTTGAGCCGCTACGGCATGAGCCGGTTCTGTGAGTGGGTCAAGGAGCGTTCGCACCTGTTTCGCGGCGCCACCTACGGCACGATCATGCGCAACGATGCTTTCCGCTTTATCCGTCTGGGCACTTTCATCGAGCGCGCCGACAACACCCTGCGGCTGCTGGACGCACGCTATGAAATGGCTGGCGACCAGGCCGAAGCGGTCAGCGATGGCACGGCCCACGCGTACTACCAGTGGAGTGCCTTGTTGCGCGCGTTGTCGTCGTTCGAGGCCTACACCGAGATCTACCGCGACGCCCCCGGCGCCCGGCAAGTGGCAGAGCTGTTGCTGTTGCGCGCCGATGTGCCGCGTTCACTGCGGGCCTGCAGCGAAGAGATCGACCAGATCCTCGCCAGCCTGCCCGGCCTCAACGGCCGCCCGGCCCAGCGCCTGGCCGCCGAAATGGATGCACGCCTGCGCTTTACCGCCATCGACGAAATCCTCGAGGAAGGCCTGCATGCCTGGCTGACCGACTTTATTCCCTTGGTCCGCCAGTTGGGCGACGCCATCTACAGTTCCTACCTGGAGGCGGCATGAGACTCTCCATCAGCCACGAAACCACCTACCACTACGACGATCAGGTGCGCGCCAGCATCCAGTACCTGCGCCTTACGCCCCACGACAGCGAACGCCAGCACGTACTCAGTTGGCAACTGGATCTACCGCGTCCGGTGCGCGCCCAGGTCGACCCGTTCGGCAATATCCTGCATGTGCTGACCCTGGACGAGCCTCACGACGCCATCATCATCGGTGCCCGTGGCCAGGTCGATATCGACGAGTTGCGCGAGGCTGAGCACGAGAGCCAGTCCGCCTACCCGTTCCTGCGCAGTACGCGGCTGACCGAGCCCGACGAAGCCCTGCGCCGCTTTGCCGAGCAGCATTGCCATCAGCGCCGCGACCGCAGCGCCTTGATCGACCTGATGCACGCGCTCAACCACTCGATGGTCTACACGCCCGGCGCCACGGAGGTCGACACCAGCGCCGCGCAGGCCTTCGCGGGGCGTGCGGGGGTGTGCCAGGACCACACCCACGCGTTCCTGGCCTGCGCGCGCAGCCTGGGGATTCCAGCGCGGTATGTGTCGGGGTATTTGTACACCGAGGACAGCACGCACCTGGCCAGTCACGCCTGGGCCGAAGCCTGGCTGGACGACGCCTGGTACAGCTTTGACGTGACCAACCAACTGGCGCGGCCGGAGCGGCACCTGAAACTGGCCGTGGGCCTGGATTATCTGGACGCCTGCCCGGTACGCGGCATGCGGCGCGGCGGCGGGCATGAGCAGATGCATGCCAAGGTGTCGGTGGCGCCGACGCCGCTGGTTTCGGTGCAGCAGCAATAGCTCAGGGCTGCTGCTTGCGCCCGGCCATATGCTTCAAATACTCCACCAGCAACGCCAGCTCGCTCTCGGGCAACACGCCGACGGCGAAGGCCGGCATTTTCGCTTGGGGCCAGCGCCGCAGGCTTTGTGGGTCGCGGATATAGCGCTTGAGAAAATCGCCGCTGAAATATTCGGTGGGGTTGTAGGGAATGTTCAGGTCTGGCCCTACCTGTGCATCGCCAGCCCCATTGAGGCGGTGACAGGCCAGGCAGTTTTTCTGGAACAGCGCAAAACCTTGGTTGACCGGATCATTCGCACCCAGCTTCGGATCGGGCAGCAACGCCGGAAAACGCTCGGCAACCGTCTTCAACTGCTTGATCCCGGAGATCTGGAACGGCCATTGCTCGGGGCTGATGTGCCCGGCCTGAGGGTTCGTCCACACCAGGTAGAACGGCCCGGCACTCGGCTTGTCGGCGGCCAGCGCGGGCCACGGATCGCTGGGATCTTCCACCGCCAGCCAGGCGCGGGCGCCGTGTGTTTCCAGCAAAGGCGCGGCGCTCAGTTCGGCGGCGAACCCGTCGAGCGCGATGGCCTGCAGATGGTTTTCCGTCTGCAGACCCGGTAGGAGTACCGCCAGCGGGACTGCGCGATACGTCATGCTTCGCTTGTAGGAAACGTCATCAACGATATGCACCGTCTGTGCATCGGGGTGCTTGAGCAGGTCTTCGGTCTGCCAGGTCTTGCTGGTGTGGTCCAGCTCGATGGTCAACTGCGCGGCGGCAACGGGCAGGGCGAGGAACAAGGCGAAGAGGGCGAGGATCGATTTCAAGAGAGAAGCCCGGTGCGAGAAGAAGTGGCGCCTAAGATACCGGAAAATTCCCAGGCAAAACGGCAGCCCCTGCAACGGGACCGCTATACGCAATGTCCCCGCAGGAGCTGCCAAAAACTGCAAGCCTGATGTACAGAATGGCGCGTGTGATTCGTCACCCAAGCACCTTGGTCAGGTTGGGCAAGATCAGAATCAGTGTGGTGGCGAACAGAATAAGTCCCGCCTGACGTATTTTCGAATGCTTGAACATGGCTGACTGCCTTTTGTTGTTATTCCTGAGCGTCAAATGCGTGCCGGTTTATTTCAGTATCGCAACGTGACGTGTCGCTTTTCTTACAGCTGCTCCAGCAAAACCCGGCAGCAACTTCCTACTGAGTGAACCTTAGAGCCCTCGTTCTGCGTGGCTTAGATCCATTTCATATCAACTTGTCATATTTTTTACTGAAAGAGGTATGAGGCCTATCGCCATCTTGGCGCCAATGCCTTGGCTAGACCGCTAAAACGATTAATCAAACGGTTGCACTCATCTGCTACCGTTCGTCCGAGCGAGGGGGTCAAACGCAATGAGCGCATCCGTCATTGAAACCGTGTCAATCGGGCCTAAGGTAAGGGCACACATGCACAGCGGTTCGAGGATGTCATGACCCAAGCTTTGATCTTTGATGCGATACGCACGCCCCGGGGCAAAGGCAAGGCCGACGGTGCCTTGTACAGCGTCAAGCCGGTAAACCTGGTGGCGGGTTTGTTGACGGCGCTGGCCCGGCGCAGCGACCTTGATACCCGTCAGGTCGATGACATCGTCCTTGGCTGCGTCACCCCCGTGGGCGACCAGGGCGCCGACATCGCCAAGACCGCCGCGCTGGTGGCGGACTGGGACGTCTGCGTCGCCGGTGTCCAGGTCAACCGCTTCTGCGCTTCGGGCCTGGAGGCCGTGAACCTGGGCGCGATGAAAGTGCGTTCCGGCTTCGAAGACCTGGTGGTGGTCGGTGGCGTCGAGTCGATGTCCCGCGTGCCCATGGGCAGCGATGGCGGCGCCTGGGTGCTCGATCCGCAAACCAATCTGCACAGCCATTTCACGCCCCAGGGCATCGGCGCGGATTTGATCGCGACCCTGGAAGGCTTCAGTCGTCAGGACGTCGACGCCTTCGCCCTGCATTCCCAGCAGAAAGCGGCCCGGGCGCGCGCAGACGGTTCCTTCAATAAGTCGCTGATCGCGGTGCAGGACCAGAACGGCCTTGTGCTGTTGGACCACGATGAATTTATCCGTGCCGACTCCACCCTCGAAGGCCTGGGCAAGCTCAAGCCCAGCTTCGAGATGATCGGGCAGATGGGCTTCGACGCCACCGCGCTGCGGGTCTATAGCCATGTCGAGCGGATCAACCATGTCCACACCCCCGGCAACAGCTCCGGTATTGTCGACGGTGCCGCGTTGATGTTGATCGGCTCCGAGGCCAAGGGCCGCGAGCTGGGCCTGCAAGCGCGGGCGCGGATTGTCGCCACGGCGGTCACCAGCACCGACCCTACCATCATGCTCACCGGCCCGGCGCCAGCCACGCGCAAGGCGTTGGCCAAGGCCGGGCTGCGCGTCGAGGACATCGACCTGTTTGAGGTCAACGAGGCGTTCGCCTCGGTGGTACTCAAGTTCATCAAGGACATGGGCATCGACGCCGCCCGGGTCAACGTCAACGGCGGCTCGATCGCCATGGGCCACCCGCTGGGCGCTACCGGTTGCGCGATCCTCGGCACCTTGCTCGACGAACTGGAAGTGCGCCAACAACGCTACGGCCTGGCCACCCTGTGTGTCGGCGGTGGCATGGGCATCGCCACCATTATCGAACGCCTCTGAGCCCAAGGAATTGTCATGACCCAAGCCATTCGTTACGAAAAAGGCCAGGACCAGATCGTGGTCCTGACCCTCGACATGCCTGGCCAGAGCGCCAACACCATGAACGCTGTGTACCGCGAGGCTATGGCGGCCACCGTGGCGCGGCTGCAAGCGGAAAAGGACGGGATCGCCGGCGTGGTCATCACCTCGGCGAAGAAGACGTTCTTTGCCGGTGGCGACCTCAATGAACTGATCAAGGTCGACAAGGCCCACGCCAAGGAATTTTCCGACAGTGTGCGGGTACTGAAGGCGCAACTGCGCAGCCTGGAAACCCTTGGCAAACCGGTGGTCGCCGCCATCAATGGCGCGGCCCTCGGCGGTGGCTGGGAGATTTGCCTGGCGTGTCATTACCGGGTCGCGCTGGACGACCAGTCGCTACAACTAGGGCTGCCGGAAGTCACCCTGGGCCTGCTGCCGGGCGGCGGTGGCGTGGTGCGGATGGTGCGCCTGTTGGGCTTGGAAAAAGCCCTGCCGTATTTGCTCGAAGGTAAGAAGATCCGCCCACGGCAGGCCCTGCAAGCGGGCTTGATCGACGCGCTGGCAGCGGATCGCGACGAACTGCTGGCCAAGGCCCGCGCCTGGATTCTCGCCCATCCCGAGGCCGCGCAGCCTTGGGACAACAAGGCTTACCAGATCCCCGGAGGCACGCCGTCCAGCCCGAAAGTCGCGCAGATGCTCGCCATCGCGCCCTCGATCCTGCGCAGCAAAACCAATGGCTGCTTGCCGGCGCCGGAGAAAATTCTCTGCGCGGCGGTGGAAGGTGCCCAGGTGGATTTCGACACCGCGCACCTGATCGAAACCCGCTACTTCACCGAATTGGTCACCGGGCAGGTGGCGAAAAACATGATCGGCACCTTCTGGTTCCAGCTCAATGACATCAACGCCGGGCGTTCGCGCCCTGAGGGTTTTGCGCCTTACCTGACGCGCAAGGTCGGCGTGCTCGGTGCCGGGATGATGGGCGCGGGGATCGCCTATGTCAGCGCCTGTGCAGGCGTTGAGGTGGTGCTCAAGGACATCAACCTCGCAGCCGCCGAGAAAGGCAAGGCGCACTCGGCCACACTGTTGGACAAGAAGGTCAGTCGTGGGCAATTGACCGCCGAGCAGCGCGAAGCCACCTTGGCGCGTATCCATCCTACGCAGTCTGACGCCGACCTGGCCGGCTGCGACTTGATCATCGAAGCGGTGTTCGAAGACCGTGAGCTCAAGGCCAGGGTCTCTGCGGCCGCGCAAAACGTGGTCGGCCCGGACGCGGTGATCGCTTCCAACACGTCCACCTTGCCTATCAGTGGCCTGGCCACGGCGGTGCCGGATCAGGCCAAGTTCATCGGCCTGCATTTCTTCAGCCCGGTGGACAAGATGCCCCTGGTGGAAATCATCAAGGGTACACAGACCTCGGACGAAACCCTGGCCCGTGGTTTCGACTTCGTCCTGCAAATCAAGAAAACCCCGATTGTGGTCAACGACAGTCGCGGCTTCTTCACCTCGCGGGTGTTCGGCACGTTCACCAACGAAGGCATTGCCATGCTCGGCGAAGGCGTGGCTGCGCCGATGATCGAGACCGAAGCGCGCAAGGCCGGTATGCCGGTGGGGCCGCTGGCGGTGTCTGACGAAGTGTCGCTTAGCCTGATGAGCCATATCCGACAGCAGACAGCCAAGGATCTGCAGGCCGAAGGTAAAGCCGCGCCAACCCATCCGGCGACGCAGGTGATTGATCTGTTGGTCAACGAATACCAGCGCATGGGCAAGGCGGCGGGGGGCGGTTTCTATGAGTACCCCGCAGGTGGGCAGAAGTATTTGTGGCCGGAACTGAAAAGCCGCTTCGAACGCCCCGACCAACGCATTTCAGCGCAGGACGTGCGCGACCGTTTGTTGTTTATCCAGGCCATCGAAACCGTGCGCTGCGTGGAGGAGGGCGTGTTGATGTCCACCGCGGACGCCAACGTCGGTTCGATCTTCGGTATCGGCTTTGCGGCGTGGAGTGGTGGCGCTTTGCAATTTATCAACCAGTACGGCTTGAACGACTTTATTGCACGGGCGCGCTACCTGGCCGAGCAGTATGGCGAGCGCTTCTCGCCGCCGGCGTTGTTGCTGCAGAAAGCCGCACAGGGTGAAGTATTTCGGTGATCGATGCGGGGCTTGCTTTGCAGGTACATTTCAAGGCAGGCTCTGGAGGTGTTCAATATTCCCATCGCCGTGTCAGGTATTTTTTATGTCGCTACGCGTCTGCATCCTGGAAACCGATATCCTGCGTCCAGGCTTGATCGATCAGTACCAAGGTTACGGGCAGATGTTCAAGCGCCTGTTCTCCAAGCAGCCGATCCCGGCCGAGTTTGTCGTGTACAACGTGGTGCAGGGTGAATACCCGTCGGATGACGAGGTGTTTGACGCGTATCTGGTAACCGGCAGCAAGGCCGACTCGTTTGGCACCGACCCTTGGATTCAGACGCTCAAAACCTACCTGCTCAACCGCTATGAGCGCGGCGACAAGTTGTTGGGCATCTGTTTCGGTCACCAATTGTTGGCGTTGCTGCTAGGCGGCAAGACCGAGCGCGCCGGCCAGGGCTGGGGCATGGGCATCCACGATTACAAAATCGATGCCAAGGCGCCGTGGATGAGCCCTGAGGTACCGGAGCTGACGTTGTTGATCAGCCACCAGGACCAGGTGACCACCTTGCCGGACAATGCCACGGTCATCGCTTCCAGCGAGTTTTGCCCGTTTGCGGCGTACCACATCGGCGATCAGGTGCTGTGCTTCCAGGGGCACCCCGAGTTCATCCACGACTATTCCCGCGAGCTGTTGGAGATTCTTCAGACGACCTTGGGCGAGAAGGTCTACAAGAATGGCGTGGCTAGCCTCGAGCGCGACCACCACGGTGTGACCGTGGCGGAGTGGATGATGCGCTTCGTCGCGCACAAGCCTGAAGCCAAGGTTAAAGCCAGCCCGAACGCTTGAAGCTGGCCCACAAGCCGCTGCACCCTACGGCGATGAACCCCAGCACGCCAAAATAACCGTAATGCCATTGCAGCTCGGGCATGTTCTGGAAGTTCATCCCGTAAATCCCCGCCACCGCCGTGGGGAACGCCAGGATCGCTGCCCACGCGGCGAACTTGCGCTGCACCACGCTCTGGCGCGACGCCTCCAGCAACACACCGATCTCGATGGTCTGGCTGGCGATGTCGCGCAGGGTGGCCAGGTCTTCCATCTGCCGTGTGACGTGGATTTGTACATCACGAAAATACGGGCGCATGTTCTTGTCGATGAATGGAAAACTCAGCTTCTGCAGCTCTTCGCTGATCTCCACCATCGGTGCCACGTAGCGGCGCAGGCTCAGCACGTCACGGCGCAGGCTGTGGAGGTTCTGGATATCGTGCTCATTGAGTGAGCTGCACAGCACGTTGCGCTCCAGCTCATCGATCTCGGCGTGGATCGCCTCGCTGACCGGCTGATAGTTTTCGGTGACGAAATCCAGCAGTGCATAGAGTACGAAATCTTCCCCATGCTCCAGCAACAATGGCCGTGCCTCACAGCGCTGGCGCACCAAACCGTAGGACGCCGAGTGCCCGTTGCGCGCCGTGATGATGTAGCCGTTGCCGGCAAAGATATGGGTTTCGATAAACACCAGCTTGCCGTTCTCGCGCACCGGAGAATAAGTGACGATAAACAGCGCGTCGCCGAAGGTTTCCAGCTTGGGGCGGCTGTGTTTTTCCAGGGCGTCTTCGATGGCCAGTTCATGCAGGTTGAACTGGCGTTGCAGGTTGCCCAGCTCGCGAGCGTCGGGCTCTTCCAGGCCGATCCAGACAAAATGCCCGGGTTTGGCGGCCCAGGCCGCGCCTTCGTCGAGGGTGATATCGGTAACTTTCTTTCCGGCGCTGTAAACAGCGGCCGCAACAACTCTACCCATGGTGCCGATCACTTCTTATCAGGGGAACAGATGTTGGGCAGCTTAGCTGGAAGCGAGTTCTATTGTTATGGCACTTTGCAGTTCGTGGTCCATCGCCTTGATGCATTCATCCATCTGCGCGTAGCAGGCTTGCATCAACGCCGGGATGTCATCCACAGTCAGGCCGGTGGTAGGAATCGGCGGCAGCGAGCGTATGTGTACATCGCCACTGTTCCAGCGATTGAGTTGCATATGGGTGACGTAATTGCTCACGCACACCTGCACGATGGGCACGCCGGCGGCAATCGCCATGTGGAACGCGCCTTTCTTGAACGGCAGCAGGCCCTTGCCCAGGTTGCGCGTGCCTTCCGGGAAGACCCAGATCGACGTGTCCTTATGCTGCAGCGTCCGGGTGGTGGTGAGCATCGCGCGGCGTGCCTTGTACGCATTGCCGCGGTCGATCAGCACGTTGCCCGCCAGCCAGAACAACTGGCCGAACAACGGCACCCATTTCAGGCTTTTCTTGGCGATACACACGGTGCGGTGCGGCACCACGGTGCCCAGCACAAACAGGTCATAGTTGGACTGGTGGTTGGCGATGATCAGACAACTGCCGGGTTTGTTGCGCAGCGAATCGACATCGGCCTTGACGCGCAGCCCCAGTATTCGCATCGCCGGCAGCGCATACAGGCGCGCGCACAGACGGCTGTTGTCCGGGTTGAACGGCCGACAGATCCCCAGCAACACGCCCAAGCCGCCGGCGAGGATAAAGTGCAGGCCCATCAACGACATACGCAACAGAAACAGCATCGACACGGCACCATCGAGACAAAAGGTGGCGCAGTGTACGGATGTACACTGTATTCGGCAATTGCCCCGATAGAGGTAGGAGATAGGCGATGTTTAAGTACATGTTTCAATAAGTGCCAGCAGGGGCAGACTAGAGCGGCCAAGGATTAGTCGGTTGTTTTTGTAAGAAAAAGCCCGACTCAAGGTCGGGCTTTGATACGGCACATGCAGGCGGCTTAGCTCAAAATATGGCCCTGGTCCTGGATGATTGCTTCATCCAAGGCTTCGAGCAGGGCTTTGCGCACTTTCAATTTGGTCTGCTTGTGGGCGTTCATATTGAGCTTCTTCAACTGCCGCGCCGCTTCCAGTGCCGCCGTGTGCAACGCTTCCGGCGCCACCACCTTGTCGAGGAAACCGGCTTGCAATGCGCCTTGCGGGTCGAACATCTCGGCGTTGATCACCGAACGCTGAAACGCCGACTTGCGCAGACGATCGCGCGCCAATTCGATCCCCGCATGGTGCATGGTCATGCCGATCGCCACTTCATTCAGGCCAATGCTGAACGGGCCCTCGACCCCGATCCGATAATCCGCCGACAACAGCAGGAACGCGCCCTTGGCCACCGCATGCCCAGGGCATGCGACGATCACCGGGAACGGATGCGCCAACAGGCGCCGCGCCAGCGTCGAGCCCGACGTCACCAGGCCGATCGCCTCTTTAGGACCGGCGGTCATCACTTTCAAATCATAGCCACCCGACAGAATCCCCGGCGTTCCGGTGATGATCACCACCGCCCGATCCTTCTCGGCCTGATCCAGCGCTTCATTAAATGCACTGACCACCGCCGGAGAAATGGCATTCACCTTGCCGTTGCTCAAGGTCAGGGTCGCGATACCGTCTTCCAGGTGGTAAGAGATCAACTCACTCATGACGTGGTTCCTTGTAGGACTTGTTATAGAGGTGCATGCGCAGACGTTACTCACCACGCCCGGCCTGGTAAAGCGCTGTGACTGACTGGCCAGTCAGGCTTTCCTTCTATAACCCGGCGGTAAACCGCCCGGGGCAGGGCGCAGCAACCGTCCCAGACGCGTGCCGCCGATGCCTGAGAATGGCAGAATCATCGCCCTCGCCTGGCCCGTCACGGAATACCGGTCTAACCGCATGAAAATTCTGAAAAAAACCTTTGCCATCAGCAAGTCTTTCGACTACATTAGCGCGCCTCGACAGACTGAACTGGTTTGACGAGATACGGTGAAGTGTCCGAGTGGCTTAAGGAGCACGCCTGGAAAGTGTGTATACAAGAAATTGTATCGAGAGTTCGAATCTCTCCTTCACCGCCAAATTTGAAACGACTAAACCCCTGAAAACGTTAAAGTTTTCGGGGGTTTTGTGTTTTTAGGGTGGCAAAAAAGGCCCATATGGGAACATCCATGGGAATATGGGCTGCTGGATTGCTCGCGCTTGCCCCATTAAGGGGCTTCGTCACCAACGGGTGACTGCAAGCCCAGAGTTTGCTGCAGCATGCCGATAACGTGTGTGCCGTCCTTCTTACTCCACATGCCGTAGTGCAACTGGATCATGTTCGCGCTGATGTGGCTCATTTGCTCGGAGATCTAGTCCGCCAGGGCCACTCCGGCGGTCAGTAACTGGCTTGTGCAGGCGTGGCGGTATTGGCCTGGCCTGCGATAGCCAACTCCCTCGGGTCTCAAATGTACCTTGAAGAAAGAGCCCTTCTAACGGTTATCATTTCAATGCAGCTATCGTTTCAGCTACTTCTGCCTCAAGCACAGGGTCTTTGGCTCCGCTGTTTTTACTCCACTCCTCCAGCAGTGACCTCAACAAGCGAATGGTTAGGTGTTTGTATTCTGGGAAATGGCGCAGCTCATAAATGTAGGCTTGTTGACTTACGCGTTTTAGCTGACCAGCGGCATCCGAACCACTGCTGATGGTTCGTAGAAGGTGGTGATATCGCTCGTATCGATGGTTGCGCAGCTCATCTCTTTGAACAGTCACATATCTAAACGCCGAAAACGCAAGGACACCCACGGCTATTAGCAGCGAAAGAATAGTGGCAATAGTTCCAATATCAGCTAGGTGGTCCGTGAAAAATTTTCCCATTTTGTATTAAACTCTTGGTTAGGACAAAGATTCATTGTGTAGAAGTAGAGTGCGAAATGAAGATGGGATAAAATCGCGATCCGAAAACATATTTTTCCTTCTTGTTGGTGGGCTCTGTTGACGGAATTCAATCTGACAAGGGAACCGTGAGTTGATACCAGTTATGGCTAGGGGTAGGTAGACTTAACTCTATCATCATTCGCAAGTTTTCTGCGTCTATCGATTGATTTTCAAGAAGGAGCTTCAGTTGCGCTGTCTCTTTGGTTTGTTGTTCAGATAATTTTCGCTGAACAGATAATTGTTCGCGTAGCAAATTCTCAGTTATTTTTTGAGATGTTGAGTTTCCATCATCGATGCTTTGCGATGCTGAGATTTGCCACCAAGTTGCTGCAAACGAAATTATCGCTGATAGTATGACCGTCCATTTTGTCCAGTTCAGGCTTCTTTTAGCCTGGTCGAACGATTTATTTGCATGGTTCTGATCGTCTTTGGCCTTTTGAATCCAGCCTGGAAGAATGTCGGCTACTATTGTCTGGTTAAGCCCACTAACGATTTCGAGCAGCGCATTTATGCGAATGTTGGTATCACGTGAATTCTCCACACTTTCTAGCGTAGCCCTTCCAAGCACCGTTTCCTCTGGGGACGTAATATAGGGTTCGAATGTTTTATGGGCGGAGCCTAGCCGGCCGAGAGTGTAATCTTCAGCAAGTGGTCGTAATGTATCTGCAACTCTCTTTAGGTCAGATGATACGTTGAAGTCTGACAGTTCAGCTGCAGTTCTTAGAGTTTCAGACGCGGAAATAGATTCGCGAATGTCTGTCAGTGCAGACATTTGCTCTTGGAGCTTTTTTACCGCGCTTTGTCCAAGGAAACTATAACTGTTGTCAATGGATTTGCGCATTTCATCGAGTACTTTTTTGCTGCGTAGAGCCTCTTTTTCCTTGCCGATCTGCACTGCACCTCCAAGTTCTATGAGTCCCGGTTGTGCAGGTAAATCCCTCAATTCACTTTTCTTAGCAATCATCGAGTTTAGCGCGAAAAGATCAGTATCTATTAATTTCTCAAAGTCTTCATCTGATAGTGTGGCGTTCACTAGCTTGCTTTGTTCACGGCTTACTAGTCTTTGTAGAGCAATTCTTCCTAGTTCCATTGGTTTATTACTATCGAAATGCTTCCAGTCGCCGCGATTTGCACTTCGGACATATAACGGTCCCAGCGATGTCTTAACTTCTGATTTTTCAGGTATAAGATCAGAAAGTAACAGCTTTTTTGACGTTGTTTCCGGCGGTGCGGCGTTTTTTTTGTCCATCTAAATTGGGCCTTTACTAGTGAGTTTTTAGGCTGTGTCTCGAGATTCTACAACACCGGCTAGGTGATTTTGGACAGGTATATCTAGAAATTTCAGTATAGGAGTGACTGTCTCAGTTTTCTCGCTCACTAGCTGTTATTGACTCGTTTTTCTTAGAGCTTGAGCGCTAACTGCAGCATACCAACTACGTCTGGTCCGTCCTCATTAATCCAGGTTCCATAGTGTTGGCGGATCATGTTCGCGCTGGTGTGGCCCATCTGCTCCGCGATCCAGTCAACCGATGCCACACCGGTGGTGAGCAACTGGCTGGCGTAGGTGTGTCGGCACTGGCCAGGACCGCGATAACGAACGCCGGCCGCTTTCAAGTGCGCTTTGAAGAACCTGTCCCTCACGACAAAGTCGCTGACGTGTGGCAGGCCGCTCTTGGTGTTCAGGAAGACGAAGTGCAGCTTGTGCTTGCGAATGGTCTTGTTGTCCCGCTCGACGACATCGACCGTGTCCACAGTCTTGAGTTGGTTGATGGCGTCCAGTTGCCGCTGCCCACCGGTGGCGAAGAGATGGGCATCTATGCCTTTCCGGAAGAGGGCACCCAAGTTGTGGTGTGCTTTGCCTACGGCCTGCCGCACAAGCCCTATATCCAAACGATCCTGCCCCACGGGTTGAGCATGCCCAGCGTGCCGAAGGGCGACCAGGTGTGGCAGCACAGCGAAGCCTGTCAGCAGCGCGTTGACGCCGATGGCAACTGGCTGCGCCAGACTGACGGCAAGATCCGGGACAAGGCGATCGAGCGGGAAGTAGAGGCTATGGGGAATATTGAGACGTTCCAGAATCACACCAGGACGGTGGACGACCATTCCACTGAGTCAGTGGGTGGAATCAAGACGATCGAGGCGCTGGGCGCTCTCAAGCTGCTGTCGGGTGGATCTGCAAGCCTGGCTGCGGTGGATGATCTGCACCAGGCGACCGGGCGCGACTTGAACCTGGTGGTGGGACAGAAGCACAACGCCACGGTGGGCGGGGATATGGAGGAAAGGATTGAGGGGATGCGTGAGAGTGTGGCGGCGGTCAGCCAGCGGCTGGTGGCGCCTAAGACTTGGCTGGGGTCCGAAGGAACCAACGTGCTGCAGGTGTTGTGTGATTTGCTGGACTTGGTAGAGCAGATGAATACTCAAATAGCCATACACATCCATGCACCAAATCACCCCCCCGGCAACGCCACGGTATTCACTATGGCGTCAGCTACCGCCAACTGACAATCCGAAAAATTGAAAACTATTACAGGCTGACGTAGCTTTTTCGGCAGCCGACTCTGGATGCTAAAATACCTTTAGTATTCTGAGGGCAGAAAGGCATTATTGCCGTAATTGATGTGCTTGTGCGCTAAACTTGGAGTTGAAGTGCTCTAAGTTTGTCGTCGATGTAAGAAAGCGGGTCGCGCCCCGTTGCTCTAAGGTCAATAAGCTGCAAGATATCATTTTCATCTAGTATTATTATCTCTTCATGCTTGCTTAGCATTCGATGATAGATGTGCCGGTGAGCATTTGTTTTTGCTCCTTTTCGCGAAAGAATGATTCCGAAACGTCCGAAATATTTTTGCTCTTGTATGTAGCTATAAAAAGTATCTAAGTGACTTATCGATAGCTCGTCCGCATAATTTTTTGCGTCGAACAATATGTATTTGCTTCCGCGCTTAAGTAGGTCGCTCAAGAATCTATGCTTTGGAGCTCTATTGTCTATTATGAAGTCTCTTCTTCTAACGCTGCTATAGTTTGGTATCTGTTCCATTAGCTTGAAGTCTTCATATTCTGAGGCGAATATGAAGTTTAATATTTCGATGCTCAGCGCTTCAAATGCCCCTCCAGTAGATAGCGGTAAATTCACCAAGTTTTTTTTGAGTATGTAAGGTGTCGTCGCCTCACCGGAGCGCAGTTCGTCAATTATCGCAAAAACTTTCTTGTTTTTTATTTTTAGAGATTTCAAATATATAAAAGTGCTATGGGAGAATGCTGGCTCTAGTTTTAGCATTCCCATAAGGTTTCGCTTATTAAATGCATGCGTTGAGTTTTTGCAAACATACATGACTTTTCCTACCCTGTTGCTTTTATATGTGAACTCACTCTGTTCGGCGTTATCCGGTAGAAATATGATCGAGTTTTCATTAAGTGTTGCCGCGAATATTGAACTCGCCTGGTTAAAATTAGCCTCTGAGTAGTTAATAACTATATGGTCTGAATTTTTTGTAATTCGTGTATCGCGATATACTCCAGAGAGCAGCTCAAAAAAATGCTCTGCTAAGTGCTGGTATTCTAATTTTGTCGCGACAAGATCCAAAAAAGCTTGTTGTGCAAAGGTGGTTGATAGATGGTCGAGATCTAGGTATGCGGAGCTACATGTGGAAATTAAAGTTTTGCTGTCAATGGCTTTGTAACTGAGTTCTAGTTTTGTTAATTGTTGGTTGGTTGCGTTGAATTTTTCTACGCTTAGTGAGTTAAAGTAGTAGCTGTAGGCGGGTAAAAGTTTGGATAATTTATTTTTTAAAGCCGTGAAGTACGGGGAGGTGATCTCTCCGGCGCTTTTAAAGATTGGAGCTAGTTCAAATTCGGATGCCATGTGCAATTCCCTTTTTGCGGTATCTGAGGTGTGGCTCATTTAGGACCGCTTCTGTTTGCCTATGAGGCTGTTTTTTAACCAGAGTATTGGAGTAGTGAGATCTTGGTTCAGCAGTCAGATGAAATGTTAACCGAGCTAGTGCTAAAAGGCAGAGGGAGAAGAAAAAAACTCCAGGAAAAGCACTTATCCCCCTCCCGCCGACGGGCTTTGTGTCCCTTTTTTGTGCAAATGGGGAGTGGGGTGCAAACGGTGCCCCCGCCCAAGCCCGCTGCGGGGTCTGGGGGCTGTTTCGCAATTGCACAGAGTGCAAGGCTTTGCAAAAAAATGCAGTGGTCTTGCACATGCGTCACGGGGCAGCAGGGGAGTGGTCACCCAGGCGAGGTGCCCGGTTTACGGGGACTATGGTTGTGAAAACCTGCGGCAAGCGGTGTTTTCGTTTTCGGAACCGTTTATATCAAGGGTCAACCCGCCGCTGTCGAACCCTACGCAAAAACGACTGTAAGACCCAGCCTGTCCGGGTTTCCAGCATTCTGAGGCATTTCACGGCATCACCATCAATTTTAGGCCGTCAGTACCAATCAAGAGTGTGTGGAAAAACACGCCGAAACGATGGGCGCATGGCTATTTTCCAGGCGCGGGATGGGAAAAGGGTAATTTTAGTAATCGGTAAGTCAGAATGGGCTGGAGCCCTTATAGGACGTGGCTTTCAGCCATTACCTTGGAGGGTAATATAAGGTAACGAGAGAGGTAATATTTTGTTCAAGTCCCCATTTTACTGGGTTTGGCGGCTGACTGGCATTACTAGCTCTGAAAGTAATTTTCTAACCACTTACTTACCTAATTATTACCTCTATAAAACTATATCAACTACTTGATTTTATTAGGGTTTATCCGATTTTTCGCAGAACATTACCAAAATTACCTTTTTCCCATTCCTCAATATAAATCGGTGCAGATGCAGTGCTTGTCTTCTCTCGCACCAACCTGGCGCAAAACCCATGGGACTGACATGGGACTGGCGATACCCATTTTTTCCAAGAGCAGCAGGGCTGCAGCCCTTGTAAACCGGGGGGGGGTGTGTAGGATGCCGCTCGCGGGTAGTTTCGAATCTCTCCTTCACCGCCACATTCTGCAAACACAAACCCCTGATTTTCCTAGAGAAAGTCGGGGGTTTGTGGTTTCTTGCGGCTGAAAAAAAGGCCATATAGGCCCAATGTGGGACTGACGCTGTTTTTTTCCGTCAGCCTTCGGACACGCCCGCTCGGCGCGTTCAGAATTGGCAGGTGGGCTTCCAGGCTGGTTAAGCGGGCTGCTTCGGTCAACGATGGTCGAAGAGGTGCCTGCGAAAACAAGGACGATTCATCCTGCATCGAATCGTTTGCAATTCTTCCGCCCATCCGGACTGCGTAATATGACCACCCGACCGAAGCCGAAACTCAACCTTCGTATTCTGATTCTTATCTTTGTAATGCTTTCGGCAATCGCAACCCTGGCCAACAGTTTTTGGGTGACGTTCACGATTCAGAAGCAGGAGTTGATCGAGAATGCGCTGGAAGTGAACAAGGCCTACGCCTCTCGGATCGCTCGGAGTGTGGAGCAGGTACTCAATTCCGACCTCGATAAATTGAAATACAGCTCGTTCGTCATTGGCAAAGCGTTTGGCGATAAGCAGAATTTGACGGAGGAAGTCCAGCGACTGTTTGGGCAAGACGCCAGTTTCAACTCCGTGTTGATCGCCGATGCTGCGGGGACAATCATTGCCTCGGCTCCCGAAAACCTCCACCTCGATGGGCGCACGCTGCAACACCGCGAGCCTCTCAGCCTTCGCGTGCCGATAATCAGCAACGCGTTCAAGTCCATGGCTGGCAATCTGGTGGTCTTTGTCAGCCACCCCATATTCGACGCGAAAGGAGAGTACCTGGGGTTGATCGGGGGCAGTGTCCGACTTGAGCAGAGGAATACGCTCCAGGCGCTGATGGACACCAATGTGCGCAAGGACGGGGCGCATGTCTATCTTGTCGACAGCGCCCGCCGGGTGCTCTATCACTCCGATCCCGAGCACATCGGGACAGTCGCAGGAAAGGGGTTGATCGACGACGCGGCGCTCAGTCACGATGGGGGAACATTGCAGGCGATAGATGCCGATGGCGTGCAAATGCTCGCCGGTTTCGCCAGGGTGCCCATCAGCGGTTGGGGGGTGATCTCGCAGCAGCCGCTCGATAACATCCAAGCCATCCTGCGACACACCATGGCCAAGGTGGCGCAGGGCATCGCGCCGCTGGCGCTGTTCGGAATCGTGTTGATCTGGTGGCTGGGCGCGCGAATCTCGGTGCCGTTGTCCAGGCTTGCCGATTGCGCCAAACGGCTGGACTCACCGGACAGCTACGAACGTATCAGCGCAATCCCGACGCGCTATTTCGAAAGCTGGCAGATTCGCAGAGCGCTGCTGCTCGGCGCCACCCTGCTGCAGGAAAAGATCGGCAAACTCAACCAGCAAGCGCAAACCGACGCGTTGACCGGGCTGGCCAATCGCCGGGCGATGCAGGACGTTCTGTTGCGCTGGCAGGATGCCTACAAGGCGTTCGCGGTCGTGTCCATGGACATCGATCACTTCAAGCGCGTGAACGATACATTTGGCCATGGTGTGGGCGATGAAACGCTGCGCGCCATTGCGAGGCTCATGCAGCAGAATTCACGGTCCAACGACCTGCCTTGTCGGGTCGGTGGCGAGGAGTTCGTATTGTTGTTACCCAATAGTTCACTTCAGGTTGCAACGGATGTCGCCGAGCGACTGCGTGCCTCGATCGATGCCGCCAACATCGAAACGGTCGGGCACATCACCGTTTCGCTGGGCGTCGCGCTATGGCATCCCGGTGGCGATTCGATATCCGCTGTGCTGGAGAGGGCTGATCAGCTTTTGTATCAGGCCAAGCAAAGCGGGCGTAATCGGGTGGTAGCGGAGCAGGCTCGATGGGAGGCTGTGGCTATCGGGTCAAGCCTTTAATGCCGATGCCGATGATGAATATCCGGAAAATGTGGATGGCTATGCTTGATCGGGCTATGGGTATGCAGGTGACTGTGCGGCATCGCCGGGTCCCACTCGAACGGGTGTTCATGTTGATGGTGCTCATCATGGACATGCCGATGCCCGTGTTCCGTCGCCTCATGCTGATGTGCATGGGCGTGGCGCTCGGTCAGGTGCAGCCACACCCCGGCGGCCATCAGCGCTGCTGCAATCCAGAACGCGCCGGTCACCGACTCGCCCAGCACCAGCAAGGCCAGCGCGGCGCCGAGGAACGGCGCGGTAGAGAAATAAGCGCCGGTACGCGCACTGCCCAGCCCGCGTAAGGCCAGCACAAACAGCACCAGGCTGATGCCATAGCCGAGAAACCCGACCAGCAAGATCGGCACGAGCTGCGCCAGGCCGGGGATCTGCGCGCCGAGATACAGCGCCAGGCTGCAGTTGACCACGCCCGCGATCAAGCCTTTGGCGCCAGCGATAAACAATGCGTCCGAGGCCGACACTTTGCGTGTCAGGTTGTTATCGATGCCCCAGCACAGGCAGGCCACCGCCACGGCGAGCGGCCCGGTCCAATCGTGGCTGTCGGCGCCGCCTTGGGGCCATGACAACGCCACGCCACCCAGCACAATCGCAATCATCCCGAGGACGATGCGACGGTCTGCGTTTTCCCTGAACACAAGCCAGGCGATCAACGCGGTCAATACCGATTCAAGGTTGAGCATCAGCGATGCGGTGGCGCCCGAGGTGCGGGTCAGGCCGAACATCAGGGCCACGGGCCCGAGGATGCCGCCGAACGCAATGGCGCCGAGCAGCCAGGGCCATTCGGAGGGGGTCAAGCCGGTGGGGGTCCAGCCGCGATCGCGGATCAGGCGCACGATGGCGAGTCCGGCACCGCTGCCGAGGTAAAGCAGGCCTGCGAGCAGCACGGGCGAGAGGCCCAGGCCGAGGCTTTTGGCGAGCGGGGTGCTGGCGCCGAACAGCGCGGCGGCGGCGAGTGCGTAAAGGATACTGAGGTTCATGGGCCATCCTCGAAAGGTTGGCCCATGATACGTCGCTTGCTCAGGTCAAATCCCGCGCAAATAGAGCAACGTCCGGCTTAGTGTGCAGTTTTCAGCTTGACCACATCACCGGAGATCTTGGTGGTGTAACCGCTCAGCACCCAAGCCCAGAACCATTTTTCCTGGACTTCGGTATTGATCAGCGCGTCGCCACCTTTTGCCTGGATGGCAGCCGTCTGGGCGCGGACGAAACGGCTGTTCTGGCCGATCGGGATAACACCGAACAGCATGATGCCGGTGGCGCTGGCTTCACTGTGACCCAGCACGGTGTATTGGCTGCTGTCGTATTGCGGGGATTTGATGGCGGTGCCGGTGCAGCCGGCGAGGGTGAAACCGAGAACAGCTGCTGCAACCACTTTACTGACGTACTTCACTGAGTAACTCCATGGACTGAATCCCGAGATTCAATTCTCGGGGGGCGATACTCTAAACGCTCCTGTAACATATTGAAATCAATCGCCCATCGTTCAGGCCTGCACATACACCCAAGCTGTGAGGCCCGATGCCAGCGCCACGCTGACTCGCTTGTAGTCGGACACTTCATACGCATCCGCCGCCGCCAACTCCTGCTCGCTAATCTGAAACACCATGCCTTCAACGCTGGCGCCTTGTTCGGTGCTCGGCGCGACGATCGGGTGGTGGGTCTTGCCACTGGTGGCCAGCACTTGCGGGTCAGTAATTTCTACCCAGTTTTTTGAGTAGCCCAACATGGCGTCGTGCTGGCCTGTCAGCTCTCGGCCAAAGTTGGCGAGTTGGACGGCTTTGTCCTGGAGGGTGCCGTAGGAAAACAACAGCACGGGAAATTCGGTGTAGCGTTCCATTCTGGTTCCTTTGAACGATTAAGCGAGGAGGTCTTCATAGAATGCGCCATACGGCTTGCTCGGGTGAGCGATCTGAATCTCCAGAATCCACAACCCTGCATTCGGGTAGTGCTCGAAGTCGCCGAGGTCGCCGCCACGATGGATCGCGTGGGGAAAGTCGCTGACGCGGTGGCCCTTGATGTCGAGGTTCAACTGCCAGCCCATGGCCTGGGCTTGTGCCTCGGCGTAGCGGTAGAGTTCGAGGCCGATGACCTGGTCGTTTTTCCAGCGCGCTTGCACGCGGTCGAACAGCGCTTTGGCCGCGTTGGCGCAGGCGATCATGTCCGGGTCGGTGCCGGTGCTGAAGGTGGCCCCCGCGTCGCCTTCGTGACCTTGCCAGACGGCGCCCATGTCGATGAAGAAAATGTCGTTTTCACCCAGTACCGGGTCGCCGTCGGAGCGTTGCTTGAAGGTCTTGAGGGTATTGGCGCCGAAGCGCACCAGCAGCGGGTGCCAGATGCGCTGCATGTCGAGGTCGGCGAGGACGTGTTTGCCCAACTCGCGCGCTTCGGATTCGAGCATGCCGGGGCGGATGCGTTGGGCCAGTTGTTCGATGGCCTGCCAGGTCATGGCCTGGGCATAGCGCATGGATTCGATGCTGTAGGCGGCGCCCACGGCTTCTTTGGGTTGTGCGGACACCGGTATCTCCTTGTGCGGTGGCTAGCGTTATGCAGTTTACTATATAGCGACAGGTGTTGGGCGCCCAAGCGAAATTATCAGAAATGCAACCCCGCCAGGCCACCCAGCACCAAGGCCACACCGCCTGCCGTATACGACAGGCGCTTCAACCATTCCTTGCGCGTCAACAACGTGATCGCCGCCAACGAAATCGCGATCTGAATCGCCGTCATTGCCTGGGCCCAGCGGTGATGCTGGTGCAGGGCTTCTTCGGATTTCTGATCCCATTCCCGTGAGGTTGCCTCCAGCTTTTCGGCCTGTTTGCGCACGTCTTCCTTCTGGCCCTTGTAGCGCTCGCTCTCATCCTTGTAATGCGCGGCGTCCACACCGGGAATATGGGTAGCCAGTTCCGCCAGGTTTTGCCGGCTGGATTTGGCCTGGTAGTAGTTCCACTGGTTGGCGGCTTCGGTCTTGAAAATGGCAGCGTTGTTCTTGTCCATCGCCGCTTCGCTTTCGGTGGAGCCGGCCTGGTAGCTGAGCATGGCGCCAAGGGTGGCCATCAGCGCGGTCATCACGGCAATGCGGCTGGCGAAATTGTCGCCGCGCGCGTGGGCATGTTCGGTGGTGTGTTCGATGTGTTTTTCGTGGGGGCTGGGGACTTCGAAGGCTTCGGTCATGGCGGCGGCTGTGAAGGGATTGAGGGATTTTCATTGTTCCTCAGCGAAGCTGTCTCAATCCTGTATGTAACGTTGCAAACCCGCCACCAGCGCATCAAACGTCGCCCGGCAGCGCGGGCTGTTGCGCAGGTCTTCGTGCATGGTGACCCAGGTGTCGAGTTTGAGCGCGAATGCCTCCGGCAGCACCCGACGCAGGCGCGTGTCTTGTTGGGCCAGCTTGACCTGGCATCCGCCGATGCCGGCGCCGGCACGGATCAGCGCCAGTTGCGCCAGGTCGCTGTCGCTGCTGAGGGCGAAGGTGCCGCGCTCGAAGCCTTTGACGGCCAGGCTGCGGATAAACGCGTTTTCCCGGTCGTAGCCGATCACCGCGTGGTCGCTCAGGTCTTTCAACTCTTGCGGCGTACCGTGCTGGTGCAGGTAATCGTCGCGGGCGTGCAGGCCGACTTCGATCAGGCCGATGCGCTGTGCCAGCAATTGCTCCTGGCTGGGGCGGACCATCCGCACGGCGATGTCGGCTTCCAATTGCAGCAGGTCGCTCAGGCGGTTGGTCAGGACCAGTTCGACCTTGAGCTGAGGATGCTGTTGGCGCAACCGCGTGATGATCGGTGGCAGTACTTCCACGCCGACCACTTCACTGGCGGAGACACGCACCACGCCGCGCACTTTGTCGCCCTGGGAGGAGGCGCTGCGTTCCAGGGCGGCGGCCATGCGCTCCATGGTCTCGGCGTGGGCCCTCATGGTGTGAGCCACTGCCGTCGGCAGCAGGCCGGTGGGGGAGCGAGTGAACAGCACCACGCCCAGGGCCGTTTCCAGCGCGGCAATGTGCCGACCGACGGTGGGCTGTGTGATGCCGAGCTGCCGTGCGGCCCCTGACAGCGATCCTTCCTTGAGTACGCCAAGAAACGATCGGTAAAGCTCCCAACCAATGTTCAATGCCATGCGTAAATGTATAGCGTCTGGATGGTCTTCGGCAATTCCTCTATAACCAGGCTACGAACAGAATGGCCGCTCCAACCAATGTGGGAGCGGGTGATGAGCAAGGTACTGGTATTGGGTGCAACCGGCGGTATCGGCGGCGAAGTGGCGCGACAGTTGAGCGTGGCGGGCTGGCAGGTGTGTGCGTTGACCCGGGATGTCGCCAAGGCCCGTAGCCAGAATGCCGCCTATACCTGGCTCAAAGGCGATGCGCTCAATCGCCAGGACGTCATCGCTGCCGCCCGTGGCTGCGCGGTGATCGTCCATGGGGTGAACCCGCCGGGCTATCGCAATTGGGCCGAGCAGGTGTTGCCGATGATCGACAACACCATTGCAGCCGCCATCGCCGAGCGCGCGACCATCGTGTTGCCCGGCACGCTTTACAACTTCGGGCCGGATGCGTTCCCGGTGCTTTCCGAAGACTCACCCCAGCACCCGCTGACCCGCAAGGGCGCGATACGTGTGCAACTGGAGCAGCGCTTGCTTCAGTCTTCCCGCGAGGGCGCTCGTGTAGTGATCGTGCGTGCCGGGGATTTTTTCGGCGCCGGAGCGGCCAACAACTGGTTCTCCCAAGGCCTGGTCAAACCCGGTAAACCGGTGCGCGCGGTCAGCGCCCCAGGTGCGCCAGGCGTCGCCCACCAATGGGCTTACCTGCCGGATGTGGCGCGCACCATGCTCGAGTTGATTGAGCGCCGCGCCGCCCTCGACGCTTTTGCCTGCTTTCATATGGCCGGGCACGTGGACAGTGATGGCACGCAGATGAGCCAGGCGATCCAGCGCGTAGTGTTACGCAGGACGGGCCTGCAACCGCGTGTAGGCGTATTTCCCTGGTGGCTGTTGACGTTGGCTGCGCCGTTTGTCGTGACCTTTCGCGAGATACAGGAGATGCGTTATCTGTGGCAAACCCCCTTGCGTATGGATAACCAACGCTTGCTTGCGGCCCTGGGCCACGAACCCCATACGCCGTTGGAGCACGCGGTGGAGGCCGCATTGACCCGCCTGGGCTGCCTGCCCACGCCGGCCTGATCAGGCGTACAGCCTAAAGGGTTGCCTGCCGACAAGCGTGGCCGTTATTGTGCTGAATCCTTTTAGTCCTACCTCCAGGGTTTCGTCACGATGAATGCACCGCGTAGCGCAGTCGGTCCGATCAAGGCCGTGATTTTCGATATGGACGGCTTGTTGCTGGATACCGAAGGCATCTACACCGAAGTGACGCAGATCATCGCCGAACGCTTCGGGCGTACCTATGACTGGGGGATCAAACAGCACATCATCGGGCGCGGGGCCCAGGACCTGGCCGACTACGTGGTCAAGGCGCTGGACCTGCCGATCACGGCGGCTGAGTTCCTCGAAATCCGTGAGCCGCTGATGAGCGAGCGTTTCCCCAGGGCGTTGGGCATGCCCGGCGCCGAAGCGTTGGTACGGCACCTGAACGCGCACAATATTCCGATTGCGGTGGGCACCAGTTCGTCGCGCAACTCCTTTGGCCACAAGACCACGCTGCACCGCGAATGGTTTGGCCTGTTCGGCACCATCGTCACGGCTGACGACCCGGAAGTCGGTGCCGCCAAACCCGCGCCGGACATCTTCCTCACCGCCGCGCGGCGCCTGGGCATCGCGCCGCAAGATTGCCTGGTGTTTGAAGACTCACCGTTCGGCGTCACCGCAGCAAAGGCGGCCCGGATGACCGCCATCGCCGTGCCCGACGAAGCCATGGCCGACAGCAAGTACCACCACGCCGACCAGATCATCCGCAAACTCGCGGACTTCGACCTCGCCGCCTACGGCCTGCCGCCCATGTCCTGACCCGGCGCCTACAGGCGGTTATGCGCTGAAGCCACCGTCGATGGTCAGGCTGGCCCCGGTGATGTAACCCGCTTCCGGCCCGGCCAGGTAGGCCACAAAGCTGGCGATCTCCTCGACATGGCCATAACGGCCCACCGCCATCAACCCGATCAGGCTCTCGGCGAACTCACTGTTCGCCGGGTTCATGTCGGTGTCCACCGGCCCTGGCTGCACGTTGTTAATGGTGATGCCACGTGGCCCCAGGTCCCGCGCCAGGCCCTTGGTCAGGCCGACCAGCGCCGCCTTGCTCATCGCATACGGCCCGCCGCCGCCAAAGGGCATGCGTTCGGCGTTGGTGCTGCCGATGTTGATCACGCGGCCGCCTTCGCCCATGTGCTTGGCCGCTTCCTGAGTGGCGATGAATACGCTGCGCACGTTGATTGCCAGGGTCTGGTCGAAGTCCTCCAGTTTGAAGTCTTCCAGCGGCGCGATGGCCAGCACGCCGGCGTTGTTCACCAGGATATCCAGGCGCCCAAAGGCTTGGACCGTGGCGTTGACCGCGTTGCGAATCGCCGTGGCATCGGCGCTGTCGGCCTGAATCGCCAGGGCTTTGCCGCCGGCGCTGATCACGCTGTTCTGCAGTTCTGCGGCCTTGGCGGCGGAACTGACGTAGGTAAAGGCGACGGCCGCACCTTGTGCTGCAAGACGCTTGACGATGGCGGCGCCGATGCCGCGTGAGCCGCCTTGAATCAAGGCAACTTTGCCGCTGAGGTTCTGGGTAGTCATGTTGATCTCCTCACTGTTCAAGGCGGGATGCCTTGTGGATGCAGCCGAGTATCGACCTCACCCGCCGCTGTCGGTAGACCCGGATTGCTATAGTCTGTGTAAACCAAAAGTTTAGAGTGGGCGGATATGGAGAGCTTCGGCAGTATCGAATGCTTTGTGCGCAGCGCCGAAGGCGGCAGCTTTGCCGAAGCGGCCCGGCGCTTGAGCCTGACCCCGGCGGCGGTGGGCAAAAGTGTCGCCAAGCTGGAAGCGCGGCTGGGGGTGCGGCTGTTCCAGCGCAGCACCCGGCGCCTGACCCTGACCGAAGCCGGCAAACGGTTCCTCGCCGAAGTCAGCGACAGCCTGATCACCATTCAGAACGCCGTGGCCAACCTGGCCAGCGCCGAGGGGCGGCCGGTGGGGACGCTCAAGGTCAGTATGGGCACGGTGTTCGGTAATCGTTATGTCATGCCGTTGCTGGGGGAATTCGTCCGGCGTTTTCCGGATATCAGCCCGGATTGGCATTTTGACAACCGCCAGGTCGACCTGATCGGCCAGGGCTTCGATGCGGCCATCGGCGGTGGTTTTGAGCTGCCCCAGGGCGTGGTTGCACGCAAGCTGACGCCCGCGCACCGGGTGTTGGTGGCGTCAGCGGATTACCTGGCGCAACGCCCGCCGGTACTGGCGCCCGAGGATTTGGCGCGCTGCCTGGGCATCCTGATCCGCTCCCCGCAAACCGGCCGCGTGCGTTCCTGGCAACTGACCAGCCGCGAGCGCGAACAGCGTCCGTTGGCGCTCAAGCCGCGCATGACCCTGAGCGACTCGGAGGCCGCCTGTTGCGCGAGCGCCCAGGGGATGGGCATTGCGCTGGTGAGCATGCCGATGGCAGTGCCGTTCCTCGACAGTGGCGCGGTGGTGCGGGTGCTGCCCGACTGGTACGTCGACGACGGCAACATCTCCCTCTACTACGCCGAACACAAACTGCTGCCCGGCAAGACCCGGGCGTTTGTCGACTTCATCCTCGAGCAGTTTTTAATCGCGGGACTGGCGCAGCGCTTCAGCGCGATTTGATCGCCGCGACCTGTTCTATCGGCTGCGCGGCCAGCCGATGACAGTCTTCGGCCGCGGGGTGGCGTAGGTCCTGACCTTCGACGTCGACAACCCCAATCGCACCAACCCTTCGGCAATCGTCACCGCCGCCGTTACCCCGTCCACCACCGGCACCCCGGTGCGCTGGCGAATGCGTTCGTCCAGCCCGGCCATGCCGCCGCATCCCAGGCAGATCACCTCGGCCTTGTCCTCGCGGATCGCCAGTTCCGCCTGCCGCACGATGGCCTCCATGGCCGCCAGCGGGTGTTCTTCCAGCTCCAGCACCGCCATGCCGCTGGCCCGCACCGAGGCGCAGCGTTGATACAGGCCGGCGAGTTTCAGGCGGTCCTCGATCAGCGGTACGGTGCGGTCCAGGGTGGTCACCACCGAGTAGGCGTGGCCGAGGAACATCGCGGTGGTGGCTGCCGCTTCGGTGATGTCCACTACCGGCACATTCAACAATTCCTGTAGGCCTTCGCGCCCATGTTCGCCATACCCGGCCTGGATCACCGCATCGAACGGCTGGTCGTAGGCCATCACGCGGTCCATCACCGCGATGGCCGCCAGGTAGCTCTCAAAATTGCCTTCCACCGATTCGGCGCCGAAGTACGGCGTGAGCCCGACAATCTCGGTGCCCGGCGAGGCCACGGACCGCGCTTGCTCGGCGATGGTCTGGGTGATGGATTCGGTGGTGTTGACGTTGACCACGAGGATACGCATGGAATGTCCTTTTTAATGACTGACGTTATCGACTGCAATGCTTTCACCGCTGACATCAGCGTAGAACGCTTGGCGCTTGGCGATCAGCCGGTACAACAGCCCTGCAATACCGGCGCCAAACAACCAGGAAAACGGCGAGACACTGGCAAACCCCGGCAACAGCGCCAGCAGGATGGCGATCACCGCCGCAGGAATAAATGCCGCCACCGCGCGCATATTCACGCCACGGCTGTAGTAATAAACGCCATTCGGGTCTTCGCTGTACAGTTGCGGCACATCGACCTGGCTTTTACGGATCAGCCAGTAATCGACCATGATCACCCCGTACAACGGCCCGAGCAGCGCGCCCAGGCCGGAAAGGAAATACACGATCACCAGCGGGCTGTTGTAGAGGTTCCACGGCAGGATCAGCACCGCCACGGCAGCGCTGATCAACCCGGCGCGGCGGAAGTTCAGGTACTTGGGCGCCAGGTTGCTCAGCACAAAGGCCGGGGCGACGAAGTTGGCCATGATGTTCACCGCCACGGTGACGATCAGGAACGCCAGGCAGCCGAGTACCAGGAAGAACGTATTGGGGATCGCCGCGATGATCTCGGTCGGGCTTTCGATCACCCGGCCATTGAGCTGGAACTGCCCGCCGCAGAGCAGCACGGTGATGGCGGCGAACACCAGGATGTTCACTGGCAGGCCCCAGAAGTTGCCGACCTGGATGGTCTTGCGGCACGGCGAAGAGCGCGCGAAGTCGCAGAAGTTGAGGATCAACGTACCGTAGATCGCCAGCCACAGCGCGCCGCCGGCAAAGATATTGCGCCACATCTCGCCACCGGTGAGCGGCTCGCGGATCGACCAGGCGATGTGGCCGTCGGCCTGGAAGTACATCCAACCGGCCAGCGAAGCGACGGTCAGCAAAATCACCGGCCCGGCGAAGCCTTCGTAGCGACGCACGGTCTCCATGCCGTAGGCCAGGATCACCAGTTGCACGAACCAGATCGTCACAAAGCACGCCCAGCCCAGGCTCGACAGGCCCAGGATCGAGTTGTGGTCATAGTCGGCAAACCCCGGATGAATCGCCGTCAGCAATACTCGGAACACCACCGAGGCCAGGTAGGTCTGGATACCAAACCAGGCAATCGCAATAACCGCACGGATCAAGGCCGGAATCTGTGCGCCGTGAATGCCGAAGCTGATGCGGCTGATCACCGGAAACGGCACCCCGGTCTTCTGCCCCATATAACCCGACAAATTCATGAAGAAGTACACCAGCGCCGCGCCGATCCCCAGGGATAACAGAATCTGCCAGCCACCCAGGCCCAGCGCATATAAGCCAATGGCGAACGAGTAATTGGCGATGTTGTGTACGTCGTTGGTCCATAACGCAAAGATGCTGTAGCGCCCCCAGCGTCGGCCTTCGACCTTGGTCGGCGCCAGGTCCCGGTTGTGCAGGCGCGGGCTGAGTACCAGCGGGCCGGGGCTCGCGGCCTCGGGGTTGAGGGCGGAGGAGGGCAGATCCAGTGCGAGGGTGTTCGAGAGGCGTGTACGCATTCCGGCAGGCTCCAGCACTGCTGCAGCAAAGCCGCAGCGGGAAAGTGTATGTATGTTTTGTATTTATTGTATACAAAGAGTACTTCACCTTAAGCCACATACGTGCCAGTTTTCGATCTATGAAAACCTTGGTTAATTTCGTTTTTATAGGTTCTATAAATAACTGACTGAATTCAAAGCGATATAAATTGACCGTTTGAACAGGTATTTATTTTTGACGGGGCAGAACCTCTGTTTAGAGGATAAACAGCGGCAGAGAGGAGATGTTACGTTTTGGTGCGCAGGTCGGTGGATTGCACACATAAATGGCACCGATGGTTACATTTGTGTGTACATTTTTACGCTCGGCACAAAACAAATGTGGGAGGGGGCTTGCTCCCCCCTCCCACATGGTTGACTGCGTCAGCGCTTAGGCCTTGCTGATGAGATTCCCGGCATGCAGCCCGCATTCCTTCTGCGTGGCTTCTTCCCACCACCAGCGGCCTTCGCGCTCGTGCTGGTTCGGCAACACCGGGCGGGTGCAGGGCTCGCAGCCGATGCTGATAAAACCGCGCTCGTGCAGGCTGTTGTACGGCAGCTCCAGCATGCGGATGTAACTCCAGATCTCTTCGCTGGTCATCTGCGCCAGTGGGTTGAACTTGTACAGGGTGCGCTCCGGGGTGGAGAAGGCCGTGTCGATTTCCAGCGCAGCCACTTGGCTGCGGGTGCCGGGGCTCTGATCGCGGCGCTGGCCGGTAGCCCAGGCGCGCACGCCGGAGAGCTTGCGGCGCAGCGGCTCGATCTTGCGCACACCGCAGCATTCGCCATGGCCGTCTTTGTAGAAGCTGAACAAGCCTTTCTCTTTGACGAAGGGTTCCAGTTTGCTCTGGTCCGGCGAGATCAGCTCGATGTCGATCTTGTAGAACTCGCGCACCTGTTCGATGAAACGGTAGGTCTCCGGGTGCAGGCGGCCGGTGTCGAGGCTGAACACCTTGACGTTCTTGTTCAGCTTCCAGGCCATGTCCACCAGCACCACATCCTCTGCACCGCTGAAGGAAATCCACAGGTCATCGCCGAACTGGCTGAACGCCAGCTTGAGAATGTCCTGGGCAGATTTGTTGGCATAGGTCGTGGCGAGTTCAACGACATCGAAGGCTTGGTTCATCAGGACGGTTCCTACAGGTCAGTGGCGCTGAGCGCTCTATAGGAGAGCGATGGTATCAAAATCCGCCCTGCGTTGCGGCCGCCGCCTTGAATCGCTAGAGTTCGGCAGTCTTTTTGCTCGCTCGACTTGAACAATACAAATAGGAGTGTCTCGTGGAAATTGCCTGTCTCGACCTGGAAGGGGTATTGGTTCCGGAAATCTGGATCGCCTTCGCCGAAAAAACCGGTATTGAATCCCTGCGGGCGACCACCCGGGACATTCCCGACTACGACGTGCTGATGAAGCAACGCCTGCGCATCCTCGACGAACACGGGCTCAAGCTCGCCGATATCCAGGAAGTGATCGCTACCCTCAAGCCGCTGGACGGTGCCATCGAGTTCGTCAACTGGCTGCGCGAGCGCTTCCAGGTGGTGATCCTGTCGGACACCTTCTACGAATTCTCCCAGCCGCTGATGCGCCAGCTGGGGTTCCCGACCCTGTTGTGCCACCGCCTGATCACTGACGAAACCGACCGCGTGGTCAGTTACCAACTGCGCCAGAAAGACCCCAAGCGCCAGTCGGTGCTGTCGTTCAAGAGCCTGTACTACCGCGTGATCGCTGCCGGCGATTCGTACAACGACACCAGCATGCTGGGCGAGGCCGACCGCGGGATTCTGTTCCATGCGCCGGAGAATGTGATCCGCGAGTTCCCGCAGTTCCCGGCGGTGCATACGTTTGAAGAGCTGAAGAACGAGTTCATCAAGGCTTCGAACCGGCCGTTGAGCCTGTAAGTCGTTCCGCGCAGTTGGCGGCCCCATCGCGAGCAAGCCCGCTCCCACATTCGACCGCGTTTATCCTCTGGAAGCGCGGTCGAATGTGGGCGCGGGCTTACAGCCGCCTGAGTTCTTAAGCCCCTGCCAGCAACCGCTCATACGGGATGCTCAAGCCTTCATGCAGGCGCTTGATCATCGACAGGCTCAGCTTGCGCTTGCGGTTGAGCACTTCGGACACCCGGCCGCTGGTGCCGATGAAGGCCTCCAGGTCGCGCGCCGTCATGCCGAGTTGCTCCATGCGAAAGCGGATGGCTTCCACCGGGTCCGACGGCGGCATCGGATAATGTTCGGCCTCATACTTTTCAATGAGGACCGCAAGAATTTCCAGCTCATCGCCCTCAGGCGAGCCGATTGGCGCTTCCCATATCTGTTCGACGCGTGCGAGCGCGGCGGTGAGGTCTTCTTGGGAATGTATGGGTTTGATGTTCATCACACGGTCTCCGCGTTGATCTGATCGTACTGTGCGTGGGTTCCCACGAAACGTATGAACCCAAGCTGACGCTGATAATTGATCGCCATGATCACTCGATACCGGTTGCCGCCCACGTTGAATACAACCCTGCTGCCTTTGAGGATGCTCGCGGTTCCGAGCTCCGCCTTGAGCGCTTGCGGCGTTGGGTATGCAGCCTTCTCCATATGGCGATACAACTCGACCAGCGGTGTTTTGGCGTCGATACAAGCTGGGTGGCTCTCCCAGAAGAGACGTAAGGTCGAGAACGCGATTATCCGCATGATCCTAACCTCCCAATTTGGGAGATGTTAGGCTCTGGCAAGTGCAGATGCAATCTTGGAAATATTTTCTGACGAGTAAGCAATCGCTTCATGTGATCCTTCACAGATGGCGGGTGGACGGTCGAAACCGCACGCTATCCTCCGATTCACAGGCCGTCCACAGCGGTTCTGATTCAGGTTTTTTCCGCGGCCGGGGTTGCCTCCCAACGCCAGGAAGGGCGCTGCGTTACAAGCTTTCCAGGGTTTGTAACAATACCCGCACCTTGGTCAGCGACTCCTGATATTCCGCCTGCCATTGCGAATCGGCGACGATCCCGCCGCCGCCCCAGCAGCACACCTGGCCGTCCTTGACCAGCAGGCTGCGGATGGCGATGGAACTGTCCATCTCGCCACGCACGTCCAAGTACACCAGCGAGCCGCAGTACAGCCCGCGGCGGGTTGGCTCCAGTTCGTCGATGATCTGCATTGCGCGGATCTTCGGTGCGCCGGTGATGGAGCCGCCAGGGAAGCTGCCGGCGATCAGATCCAGGGCGTCCTTGTCGTCGGCCAATTCGCCGGTGACGCTGCTGACCAAGTGATGCACGTTGGGGTAGCTTTCCAGGCTGAACAACTCCGGCACTTTCACCGAGCCGGTGCGGCAGGTGCGCCCGAGGTCGTTGCGCAACAGATCGACGATCATCAGGTTCTCGGCACGATCCTTGGGGCTGGCCAGCAGTTCGGCGGCGTTGGCGGCGTCTTCTTCAGGCGTCAGGCCGCGCGGGCGGGTGCCTTTGATCGGGCGGGTTTCGACCTGGCGCTGGCTGATCCTGACGAAACGTTCCGGCGACAGGCTCAGTACCGCGCCGTCATCCGGCAGGCTCTGGAACCCGGAAAATGGCGTCGGGCAGGCTTCGCGCAAGGCGCAGTAGGCCGCCCACGGATCGCCGCTGCACGCTGCGCGAAAGCGCTGGGTGAAGTTGACCTGGTAGCAGTCGCCCGCGCGGATATAGTCGTGGATGCGGGCGATGGCCTGCGCGTAGGTCTGGGCGCTGATGTCGGGGGTCATGGGGCCGTGGAGCTTGAAGTTGGCGGCTATCTCGGCGGCTGGCTGGCTGAACAGCTTGATCAGTCGCTGCCGCTCGCCATCGGCCAGTGTCGGGTGAAACACCAACTGGCTGGTCTGCGCCTGGTGATCGCTGACCAGGGCCCAGGCGTACAGCCCAAAACGTGCGTCCGGCAGGTGCAGATCGTCCACCGCGCGGTGCGGCAACTGTTCCAGGTGCCGGCCGAAATCGTAGCTCAGGTAACCGATCAGGCCGCCGACGAACGGTAACTCGTAGCCGGCCGGCAATGCCGCCTCACCCAACTGTGTAAGGTTTTCCCGCAGGCGTTGCAGGAACTCGCTGCCGCTCTCGTCAGGCCGCACCGCCAACGTCGCTTCGGGCCAGGCGCTGAGCAGGTCATAACGGCCCCGCTCGGCGGTCGGGCGGCCGCTGTCCAATAGCACCGCGCCAGGGGCATGGCGAATCGCCGCAAAATACTCGGCGGGGTTGGCCCGGTAGGGCAGTGGGTGTACGGAACAGGTCGACATGCGGGGTGGATCAGCTGATGGCGTGGGGGAGGAGATTGTAGACCCCCGTAGGATTTGGTCCTAGGGGGGATGTCGGGGATAGACAGATCGAAGGCCGGCTCAGCCTTCGACGGCGGGGATGTGCCCGAACATGGCCTGCACGAACTTCACCCGTTCTTCCGGCGTTTCCGTCACGCCGGCAGCTTTCAGGGTTTCCAGTCGTGCCTCGACCGCATGGGTGCGCAGGGTCAGGCCGCAGTCGTTGGCGATCTGGATATTCAGCCCCGGCCGCGCATTCAGTTCGAGGATCAGTGGGCCTTTTTCCTGGTCCAGCACCATGTCCACGCCGATGTAGCCCAGCCCGCACAGCTCATAGCAGCCGGCGGCGAGCTTCATGAAACCGTCCCAGTTGGGCAGTTGCACGCCATCCACCGCGTTGGTGGTGTCAGGGTGTTTGGTGATGATGTTGTTCAGCCAGGTGCCGCGCAGGGTCAGGCCGGTAGCCAGGTCGACGCCCACGCCGATCGCGCCCTGGTGCAGGTTGGCCTTGCCGCCGGACTGGCGGGTCGGCAAGCGCAGCATGGCCATCACCGGGTAGCCCATCAGCACGATGATGCGGATATCCGGCACGCCTTCGTAGCTGATGCTCTTGAAAATCTGGTCGGGCACCACGCGGTACTCGATCAGCGCGCGGTCGCGGTGGCCGCCCAGGGAGTACAGGCCGGTGAGGATGCTGGAAATCTGATGCTCGATTTCCTCATGGCTGATGATCTTGCCGGAGACCGTGCGATAACGCTCCTCAAAGCGGTCGGCGATGACGAGGATGCCGTCACCGCCAGCGCCCTGGGCCGGTTTGATCACGAAGTCGCTGCGCCCTTGGATGATCTCGTCGAGCTTGTCGATTTCCTTCTCGGTGGAAATCACCCCGTACATTTCCGGCACATGGATGCCAGCCGCCAGCGCGCGTTCCTTGGTGATGATCTTGTCATCCACGATCGGGTACAGGCTGCGCTTGTTGTACTTGAGCACGTAGTCCGCATTACGCCGGTTGATGCCCATGATGCCCCGCGCTTCCAGGGCCTTCCAGGTCTTCCAGAAGCCGAACATTACGAGTCAGCCTTGAGGAAGGCCTTGAAGCGCACCAGCTCGGTCAGGCGGTAGCCGCGATAACGCCCCATGGCCAGCATGAAGCCCACTAGGATCAGCAGGATCGCCGGGAAGGTGAACACAAAGTAGACCAGCTCCGGCACGCTCATGATCAGGTGCGCCAGGGACGCCGCGAACAGCGTGCCGATCGCCACTTTCAGCGCATGGCTGGCGCCGCGTTCTTCCCAGGTGATCGACAGGCGTTCGATGGTCATGGTCAGAATCACCATCGGGAACAGCGCCACCGACAGCCCGCGCTCCAGCCCCAGTTTATGGCTGAACAGGCTGATGGCCGCGATCAGCACCACCACGAAGGTCAGCACCACCGACAGCCTCGGCAGCATCTGCAACTTCAGGTGTTCCAGGTACGAGCGCAGCGACAAGCCCAGCGCGGTGATGATCGTAAACAGCACAATCCCGAAGCCCAGCTGAGTCTCGCGGAACGCCAGGGCGATCAGCACCGGGGTAAACGTGCCCAGGGTCTGCAGGCCGATCAGGTTGCGCAGGATCAGGATCACCAGCACGCCGATCGGGATCATCACCATGATCATGAAGGTCTGCTGGGTTTGCAGCGGCAGGCCGTACAGCGAGTATTCGAGGAAGTTGGCGTCGGTGTTTTCGTCGGTCAGCTTGGCCAGGCGGATCGCGTTCATTTCGCTGTTGTTCAGGCTGAAGGTGACCATGGCTTTCTTGCCGCCATCGACGGTGATCAGGTTTTCATCGCCGGTCCACCACAACAGGCGGTCGGCGGGCAGGCCTGGTTCGCCGGTTTCCGGGTTGAAGTACAGCCAGTCATTGCCATTGAAGCTGCGCAGCCACAGTTCCGGGGTTTGCGGCTGGTCGGCGACGAGGCGGATGGTGTGGACCTTTTCCACCGGCACGTGGGCGATGGACAGCAGCAGTTCGACGATCTTGGCCTTGTGCGGTGTCGAGGGGTCGCCCGCCAGCAGCAGCTTGACGTTGTCGTCGTTGAGGTTGTTGGTGCGCTTGATGGCTTCGGTAATAAAGGTTTCCACATCGGCCGAGTGCTGGCGGATCGGCGCGAGCAGGGCTTCGGCGGCGATTTTTTCCGGGCCTTCCACGGCGATGCTGTCGCGGAAGGTCGGGCCCTTGATCTTGACCTTTTCACCGCTGTAACGCTTGGTCAGCACCAGGCGGTAATACAGGGTCTGCTTGCCCTTGGCCCGGCGCGCCGACCAGGTGACCTTGCGGTTGCCATCGATGCGGTTGACGCTGACCCCGTAGTTATTCGAGATGAAACTCTCATTGAGGCTGACGAAGTCGCGGCTCAGGGGCGGCACGAACATCTGGATCTTCACCGGGTCTTTCGGGTTGGCGACGAACTCGACCTTGGCGTCGATGTTCCACAAGTCGTCGGTGGCGTCCTCGGTGACGGGAATGCCCAGCACGAAGATCTGGTAGGCGGTGACCGAAATACCCAGCACCACCAGGAGGGTGATGAGGATTTTCAGGTGCAGGGTCAGAGAGCGCATTCGGTTTACTCGGCGGTATGAGCGTCGGCGGCGCAGGCAGGTTTGCCCGCTGCGTATTTAAGACTGGGGTCGACCAGCGCATCAAAGCGTTTCAACGCTTCGGAGCCGATCAGCAGCGGGTATTGGAAAGCGCTGCGGTCAGTCAAGTTCACTTCGATGCTGCGTAAAGCGCTGCCCATGCAGATATCCAGGGCAATCACCGGACGGGCGGTGTAGTTCTTGTCCTCATCGGGGTCGTAGTCACCGGCGCGGCGCTTGATCTTGCTGACGCGGGCCAGTGGGCGTTCGATGGGGTGGGAATGGGCGGTGTCGATGGCCAGGTAGAAGCGTACCCAGGATTCGCCGTTGCGCTTGAAGCGTTTGATATCGCGGGCGCTCAACGAGGCGGTCTTGGCGCCGGTGTCGAGTTTGGCCGCCACTTCCAGGTCGATATCCGCCAGCTTGGCGTATTCGTTGAGGCCATACACGGTCTTCTCGGCGGCAGCGCATAGCCCCGGCATAAGTCCTGGTATGAACAGTAGGCAAAACAAACGGGGGAAGGGCTTGAGTCTCATAAATCCTGAGGCGGTGCAGTGCGATGTTCAATTCAAGGCGACTGGCATTGCTGCGCAAGCTCCCTCGTGCGCCGTTTCATCAAGAGATGTCAGGCAAAAGCGGCGTCTATTCTAACATGATGCTTTTTTGGCGCCAGCGCTGGCAGGCGGCCATGTCCTTGTTGCTTACAACGACGGTTATTAGACGATTGTCGACAATGTTGATTTATTCTTTGACTAAGTAGGGCTTATTGGCTAGTTTTTGCGGCATTGCTTTTAAAGGTGTCGACAATATGCTGGATCAATCGGAAGCTCCGGTGGTCTCCCCGGAAGAATCCCAGACAATGTCGGAGAATGTCTTTAGGCGTATACAGGCCGCTATCGTCAAAGGCGAGATCGCCCCCGGCAGCAAGATCTCCGAGCCGGAACTGGCGCGCACCTATGGCATCAGCCGCGGCCCGTTGCGTGAGGCGATCCACCGTCTCGAAGGCCAGCGCCTGCTGGTGCGCGTGCCCCATGTGGGCGCTCGCGTGGTGTCGTTGAGCCACGCCGAACTGATCGAACTCTATGAAATCCGCGAATCCCTCGAAGGCATGGCGTGCCGCCTGGCCGCCGAGCGCATGACCGATGCGGAGATCGAAGAACTGCGCCAGGTGCTGCACACCCACGAACGGGATGCGGCGTTCCAGGCGGGTGTCGGCTATTACCAGCAGGAAGGCGACTTCGACTTTCATTACCGGATCATCCAGGGCGCGGGCAACCGCACCTTGACCCAAATGCTCTGCGGCGAGCTGTACCAGTTGGTGCGTATGTACCGCATCCAGTTCTCCGCAACCCCCAATCGTCCACGCCAGGCCTTTGCCGAGCATCACCGTATTCTTGACGCGATCGCCGATCGCGACGGTGAACTGGCCGAGTTGTTGATGCGTCGTCACATCGGCGCCTCCAAACGCAATATCGCCCGCCACTTCCCAGGCGGTGCTCCCCAGACAGCCACTCAGCGAGGTGAGTCATGAGTTCCAATAACAACCGCACTCCAGGCCAGCGTTTCCGTGACGCGGTCGCCAGCGAACACCCATTGCAGGTGGTCGGCACGATCAATGCCAACCACGCACTGCTGGCCAAGCGCGCCGGTTTCAAGGCGATCTACCTGTCGGGTGGCGGGGTGGCCGCGGGCTCCCTCGGCGTGCCGGACCTGGGCATCACCGGCCTCGATGACGTGCTGACCGACGTGCGCCGCATCACCGACGTGTGCGACCTGCCGCTGCTGGTGGACGTGGACACCGGTTTCGGCTCCTCGGCGTTCAACGTGGCACGCACCGTCAAGTCGATGATCAAGTTCGGCGCCGCTGCCATCCATATCGAAGACCAGGTCGGCGCCAAGCGCTGCGGTCATCGCCCGAACAAAGAAATCGTGTCCCAGCAGGAAATGGTCGACCGCATCAAGGCCGCCGTGGATGCGCGCACCGATGACAGCTTCGTGATCATGGCGCGTACCGATGCGCTGGCCGTCGAAGGCCTGGAATCCGCCCTGGATCGCGCCGCCGCCTGCATCGAGGCCGGCGCCGACATGGTGTTCCCGGAAGCCATCACCGAGCTGGACATGTACAAGCTGTTCGCGTCAAAGGTAAAGGCGCCGATCCTGGCTAACATTACCGAGTTCGGTGCAACCCCGTTGTACACCGTCGATCAACTGAAATCTGCCGATGTTTCCATCGTGCTGTACCCGCTCTCGGCCTTCCGCGCCATGAACAAGGCCGCCGAAAACGTCTACACCGCGATCCGTCGCGACGGCACCCAACAGAACGTGATCGACACCATGCAAACCCGCATGGAGCTTTACGATCGCATCGACTACCACACCTTCGAGCAGAAGCTCGACGCGCTGTTCGCCGCCAAGAAGTAACGAACGCGCCTCCCGGATAACTACAAAATTGGAGAGTAACCATGGCTGAAGCAAAAGTACTGAGCGGCGCTGGCCTGCGTGGCCAGGTGGCCGGGCAGACCGCACTGTCCACCGTGGGCCAGGCCGGTGCCGGCCTGACCTATCGCGGCTACGACGTGCGCGAACTGGCCGCTGATGCGCAGTTCGAAGAAGTCGCCTACCTGCTGCTGTACGGCGAATTGCCGACCAAGACCGAACTGGCTGCCTACAGCGCCAAGCTGAGCAAGCTGCGTGACCTGCCCCAGGCGCTCAAGGAAGTGCTCGAGCGCATCCCGGCCGACGCCCACCCGATGGACGTGATGCGTACCGGTTGCTCGTTCCTCGGCAATCTCGAGCCGGAGCAGGACTTCAGCGTACAGCGCGATGTCACCGACCGTCTGCTCGCTGCCTTCCCGGCGATCATGTGCTACTGGTACCGCTTCAGCCATGACGGCAAACGCATCGACTGTGTGACCGACGAACCTTCCATCGGCGGTCACTTCCTGCACCTGCTGCACGGCAAGACGCCGAGCGAGTTGCACGTCAAAGTGATGAACGTGTCGCTGATCCTGTACGCCGAGCACGAATTCAACGCGTCGACCTTTACCGCGCGTGTCTGTGCGTCGACCCTGTCTGACTTGTATTCGTGCATCACCGCCGCCATCGGTTCGCTGCGCGGCCCGCTGCACGGCGGCGCCAACGAAGCGGCGATGGAAATGATCGAGCGCTTCTTGTCGGCCGAGGACGCCGTCGACGGCACCCTCGCCATGCTGGCGCGCAAGGACAAGATCATGGGCTTCGGTCACGCGATCTACAAAGACAGCGACCCGCGCAATGAGGTCATCAAGGGCTGGTCGAAACTGCTCGCCGAAGAAGTGGACGACAAAGTGTTGTTCCCGGTCTCCGAAGCCATCGACAAGGTCATGTGGGAGCAGAAGAAGTTGTTCCCCAACGCCGACTTCTACCACGCCTCGGCGTACCACTTCATGGGCATCCCGACCAAGCTGTTCACCCCGATCTTCGTGTGCTCGCGCCTCACCGGCTGGGCCGCGCATGTGTTCGAACAGCGCGCCAACAACCGCATCATCCGTCCAAGCGCTGAGTACATCGGCGTCGAACAGCGCAAGTTCGTGCCAATCGAACGTCGCTGAAGGCCGACGATTCCAGGATTGAAATGAGGTCAAAAGGTGGGAGGGGGCAAGCCCCCTCCCACATTTGAATCGCATTTCAAATCTGGATCAGTGGGTTCCTTTTGTAATCACCGTGACCGAGTCCTGACGATGAACACTGAATTTCGCAAATCGCTCCCCGGCAGCCGCCTCGATTACTTCGACGCCCGCGCGGCTGTCGATGCAATCACCCCCGGCGCCTACGCCACCTTGCCTTACACCTCCCGCGTACTCGCGGAAAACCTGGTGCGTCGTTGCGACCCGGCCACCCTCAATGCTTCCCTGAGCCAACTGATCGAGCGCAAGCGCGACCTCGACTTCCCTTGGTTCCCGGCGCGGGTGGTGTGCCATGACATCCTCGGCCAGACCGCCCTGGTCGACCTCGCCGGCCTGCGCGATGCCATCGCCCTGCAAGGCGGCGACCCGGCCCAGGTCAACCCGGTGGTGCCGACCCAACTGATCGTCGACCACTCCCTGGCCGTCGAAGCCGGTGGTTTCGACCCGGACGCGTTCGAGAAAAACCGCGCTATCGAAGACCGCCGCAACGAAGACCGCTTCCACTTTATCGAGTGGACCAAAAAAGCCTTCAAGAACGTCGACGTGATCCCGCCGGGCAACGGCATCATGCACCAGATCAACCTGGAGAAAATGTCTCCGGTGATCCAGGTGCGTGACGGCGTGGCGTTCCCCGATACCTGCGTCGGCACCGACAGCCACACCCCGCACGTGGATGCCCTCGGCGTGATCGCCATCGGCGTCGGCGGCCTCGAAGCCGAGAGCGTGATGCTCGGCCGCGCTTCGTGGATGCGCCTGCCGGAAAGCGTCGGCGTGGAGCTGACGGGCAAGCTGCAACCCGGTATCACCGCCACCGACATGGTGCTGGCGCTGACCGAGTTCCTGCGTCAACAGAAAGTGGTGGGCGCATGGCTCGAGTTCTTCGGCGAAGGTGCATCGGCACTGACCCTGGGCGACCGCGCGACCATCTCCAACATGGCCCCGGAATACGGCGCCACCGCGGCGATGTTCTACATCGACCAGCAGACCATCGCCTACCTGAAACTCACCGGCCGTGAAGACGCACAAGTCGCCCTGGTCGAGCAATACGCACGCCAGACCGGCCTGTGGGCCGACGACCTCAAGGGCGCGAAATACGAGCGCGGCCTGACCTTCGACCTGTCCAGCGTCGTGCGCAACATGGCCGGCCCGAGCAACCCGCACGCCCGTGTCGCCACCAGCGACCTCGCCGCCAAAGGCATCTCCGGCCAGTGGGAAGAAGTACCGGGGCAAATGCCCGACGGTGCGGTCATCATTGCCGCGATCACCAGCTGCACCAACACCAGCAACCCGCGCAACGTGATCGCCGCCGGCCTCCTGGCGCGCAACGCCAACAAGCTGGGGCTGAGCCGCAAGCCGTGGGTCAAGTCGTCCCTGGCGCCCGGTTCGAAAACCGTGGCCATGTACCTCGAAGAAGCCGGCCTTGGGCACGAACTGGAAAAACTCGGTTTCGGTGTGGTGGCCTTCGCCTGCACCACCTGCAACGGTATGTCCGGTGCGCTCGACCCGGTGATCCAGCAAGAGATCATTGACCGCGACTTGTACGCCACCGCCGTGTTGTCGGGTAACCGCAACTTCGACGGGCGTATCCACCCGTATGCCAAGCAAGCGTTCCTGGCTTCGCCGCCGCTGGTGGTGGCCTATGCGATTGCCGGCACCATCCGTTTCGACATCGAGAAGGACGTACTGGGCCTCGACGCCAACGGCAAGGAAATCCGCCTGAAAGACATCTGGCCGAGCGACGAAGAAATCGACGCGGTGGTCAAGGCGTCGGTCAAGCCAGAGCAGTTCCGCAAAGTGTATATCCCGATGTTCGCGATCCACGAAGACACCGGCCCGAAAGTCGCGCCGTTGTATGAGTGGCGCCCGCAAAGCACCTATATCCGCCGTCCGCCGTACTGGGAAGGTGCGCTGGCCGGTGCGCGGCCGCTCAAGGGCATGCGCCCGCTGGCGGTGCTGCCGGACAACATCACCACCGACCACCTGTCGCCGTCCAACGCGATCATGCTCGACAGCGCCGCCGGCGAATACCTGGCGAAAATGGGCCTGCCGGAAGTCGACTTCAACTCTTACGCGACCCACCGCGGCGACCACCTGACCGCGCAACGCGCCACCTTCGCCAACCCGAAACTGTTCAACGAAATGGTCGTCGAAAACGGCAAGGTCAAGCAGGGTTCCCTGGCGCGCATCGAGCCGGAAGGCAAGGTCACGCGCATGTGGGAAGCCATCGAAACCTACATGGAGCGCAAGCAGCCGCTGATCATCATCGCCGGCGCCGACTACGGTCAGGGTTCGTCCCGCGACTGGGCGGCCAAGGGCGTGCGCCTGGCGGGTGTGGAAGCGATTGCCGCCGAAGGGTTCGAACGCATTCACCGCACCAACCTGGTGGGCATGGGCGTGTTGCCGCTGGAGTTCCTGCCGGGCACCGACCGTCATACGTTGAAGATCGACGGCAGCGAAACCTATGACGTGGTCGGCGAACGCACCCCGCGCGCGCAGTTGACCCTGGTGATCAACCGCAAGAATGGCGAACGTGTCGAAGTGCCGGTGACCTGCCGCCTGGACACCGCCGAAGAAGTGTCGATCTACGAGGCGGGCGGCGTGTTGCAACGTTTTGCCCAGGACTTCCTGGAATCGGCGGCGACCGCCTGAAGAGGATAACCATGTCACACGTACCGCAAATCAAGATCCCCGCCACCTACATGCGTGGCGGCACCAGCAAGGGTGTGTTTTTCAGCGTCCAGGACCTGCCCGAGTCGGCGCAGGTCCCGGGGGCCGCACGCGATGCCCTGCTGTTGCGGGTGATCGGCAGCCCCGATCCCTACGACAAGCAGATCGACGGCATGGGCGGCGCCACGTCGAGCACCAGCAAAACCGTGATCCTGGCCAAGAGCAGCCGCGCCGAGCATGACGTGGACTACCTGTTCGGCCAGGTCGCCATCGACAAACCGTTCGTCGACTGGAGCGGCAACTGCGGCAACCTGTCGGCGGCGGTGGGTTCCTTCGCCATCAGCGCGGGCCTGGTCGACCCGGCCCGCGTGCCCCGCAACGGCGTGGCCGTGGTGCGGATCTGGCAGGCCAATATCGGCAAGACCATCATCGCCCACGTACCGATCACCGACGGCGCGGTGCAGGAAACCGGCGACTTCGAACTGGACGGCGTGACCTTCCCGGCCGCCGAAGTGCAGTTGGAGTTCCTGGACCCGGCCGCTGAAGAAGAGGGCGGCGGCGGTTCGATGTTCCCCACCGGCAACCTGATCGATGACCTGGAGGTGCCGGGCGTCGGCACCTTCAAGGCCACGCTGATCAACGCGGGTATCCCGACAATCTTCATCAACGCGCAAGACCTGGGTTATACCGGTACCGAGCTGCAAGGCGCAATCAACGGCGACCCGAAAGCCCTGGCGATGTTCGAGACGGTGCGGGCCTATGGCGCGTTGCGCATGGGCCTGATCAAGCATCTGGACGAAGCCGCCCAGCGTCAGCACACGCCGAAGGTGGCCTTCGTGGCGCCGCCTGCGGACTACGTGGCTTCCAGCGGCAAGGCGATCAAGGCCGGCGATATCGACCTGCTGGTGCGTGCCTTGTCCATGGGCAAGTTGCACCACGCGATGATGGGCACCGCAGCGGTGGCGATCGGCACGGCTGCGGCGATTTCCGGGACCTTGGTCAACCTCGCGGCGGGCGGCGTAGAACGCAACGCGGTGCGCTTCGGGCATCCGTCCGGCACCTTGCGGGTCGGCGCTGAAGCCACCCAGGTCAACGGCGAATGGGTGGTGAAGAAGGCCATCATGAGCCGTAGTGCGCGGGTGTTGATGGAAGGCTTTGTACGCGTCCCAGGCGACGCGTTCTAAGGCTCGATACACATCCAATGTGGGAGGGGGCTTGCCCCCGATAGCGGTGTACCAGTCGACACATTCATTGACTGACCCGCCGTCATCGGGGGCAAGCCCCCTCCCACAAGGGATCTCTATTCCAAGGCAGGCATCGAAGATCTGCTTCCAGTAACCGTGAGCCAGAGGACTGACCCCCCACCCACTTTGGAGAACAACCATGAGCGCCAACGTCGACCAGAACACCCGCCCCGACTACGACCAGGTTTTGCAGGACATCGCTGACGGCGGGCGGCGTGGAACGCAACGCGGTGCGCTTCGGGCATCCGTCCGGCACCTTGCGGGTCGGCGCTGAAGCCACCCAGGTCAACGGCGAATGGGTGGTGAAGAAGGCCATCATGAGCCGTAGCGCGCGGGTGTTGATGGAAGGCTTCGTGCGCGTCCCAGGCGACGCCTTCTAAAACCCAACACCAATCCCCTGTGGGAGGGGGCTTGCCCCCGATAGCGGTGTACCAGTCGACACATTCATTGACTGACCCGCCGTCATCGGGGGCAAGCCCCCTCCCACAAGGGATCTCTATTCCAAGGCAGGCATCGAAGATCTGCTTCCAGTAACCGTGAGCCCGAGGACTGACCCCCCACCCACTTTGGAGAACAGCCATGAGCGCCAACGTCGACCAGAACACCCGCCCCGACTACGACCAGGTTTTGCAGGACATCGCTGGCGGCGTGGAACGCAACGCGGTGCGCTTCGGGCATCCGTCCGGCACCTTGCGGGTCGGCGCTGAAGCCACCCAGGTCAACGGCGAATGGGTGGTGAAGAAGGCTATCATGAGCCATAGCGCGCGGGTGTTGATGGAAGGCTTTGTACGCGTCCCAGGCGACGCCTTCTAAGGCTCGATACACATCCAATGTGGGAGGGGGCTTGCCCCCGATAGCGGTGTACCAGTCGACACATTCATTGACTGACCCACCGTCATCGGGGGCAAGCCCCCCTCCCACAAGGGATCTCTATTCCAAGGCAGGCATCGAAGATCTGCTTCCAGTAACCGTGAGCCCGAGGACTGACCCCCCACCCACTTTGGAGAACAGCCATGAGCGCCAACGTCGACCAGAACACCCGCCCCGACTACGATCAGGTTTTGCAGGACATCGCTGACTACGTCCTCAACTACCGGATCGACTCCCCAGCCGCGCTGGACACTGCGCGCAACTGCCTGATGGACACCCTCGGTTGCGGCCTGCTGGCGCTGCGGTTCCCGGAATGCACCAAGCACCTGGGGCCGCTGGTCGAGGGCACGGTGGTGCCGTTCGGCGCGCGGGTGCCGGGCACGTCGTTCCGGCTCGACCCGGTCAAGGCCGCCTGGGACATCGGCTGCATCGTGCGCTGGCTCGACTACAACGACACCTGGCTCGCCGCCGAATGGGGCCACCCCTCGGATAACCTCGGCGGCATCCTCGCCGTGGCCGATCACCTCTCGCAACGACGCGTGGCCAATGGCGACGCGCCGCTGACCGTGCGCGCAGTGCTGGAAGCGATGATCATGGCCCACGAGATCCAGGGTGTGATTGCCCTGGAAAACGCCTTCAACCGTGTCGGCCTTGACCATGTGCTGCTGGTGAAAGTCGCCTCGACGGCGGTCACCGCCAAGCTGATGGGCGCCAACCGCGAGCAACTGCTGTCGGCGCTGTCCCACGCCTTTGTCGACGGTCAGGCATTGCGCACCTATCGGCACGCACCGAATGCCGGTTCGCGCAAATCCTGGGCGGCGGGCGATGCCTCCAGTCGCGGTGTGCGGCTGGCAGACATCGCGCTGCGCGGCGAGATGGGCATCCCCGGGGTGTTGAGCGCGCCGCAATGGGGCTTCTACGATGTGCTGTTCAGCCACACCAACAAAGACCTGGCGCTCAAGCCCGAAGGCAAGCGCACCTTCAGCCTGTCCCAACCCTACGGCACCTATGTGATGGAAAACGTGCTGTTCAAGATCAGCTTTCCCGCCGAGTTCCACGCGCAAACCGCCTGCGAAGCTGCGGTGACCTTGCACCCGCAGGTTGTCGATCGCCTGCACGACATCGAACGCATCGTGATCACCACCCATGAGTCGGCGATTCGGATCATTTCCAAGGTCGGCCCATTGGCCAATGCGGCCGACCGCGATCACTGCCTGCAATACATGACCGCCGTGCCGCTGGCCTTCGGCACGCTGGTGGCCGAGCAGTACGAAGATGAGTTCCACGCTGCGCACCCGATCATCGACGAGCTGCGCGAAAAGATGGTGATCGTCGAAGAGCCCCGCTACAGCCGCGAATACCTGGAGGCGGACAAACGTTCCATCGCCAACGCGGTGCAGGTGTTCTTCAACGATGGCACCCACACCGAGCAGGTCGCGGTGGAGTACCCGATTGGGCATCGTCGGCGCCGGGTGGACGGTATTCCGTTGCTGGAAGACAAGTTCAAGGCCAACCTGGCGACGCGCTTTACGGCCCAGCGCAGTGCCGAGATTTTTGCGTTGTGCAAGGATCAGGCGCGGCTTGAAGCCACGCCGGTGAATCGCTTTGTGGATTTATGGGTGATATGACCGCGCCGTGGTTGCGCACGCTCGCGAAGGGCAGGTTTTGACACAGACATACTTTGCGATTGATGCGTCCTACATCTTCGGAACCGTTTTCAGATAGAAGCCAATCAGGTGTCAGATGCCCTGCAGGCGCGGGTCATCTGGCAAGCGATGCTTGTGGATCAAACACCTGAATCTGAAAAGGCCCTTTTATGAATAGCGTAAACAATCGCCCGCCAATGCCCAACACCGTCGGCTATGACATGTCGCCGAACGCCAGGCTCCGTCGCGCCGACGAGAGCCTCAGAGTACCTGACAGTCCTCTGGCCAAGGCGTCGTCTGCGGCAAAAAACGCGGTACCCGCTCATCTGGAACACCTCTCTGGCCAGAACAAACAGTTGGCCGAAAAATATGATCAGATGGTCGCCAAGTTAACGCCGCAAATCATGAAGCTTCAGGAGCAAGTGAACCAGCTTGCGCAGCACCCCAAGGTGAAGGCAGCGTCTGGAAAAGAGGCGGCACCGTCGAACCCCAGTACTCGTGGTGATCCTGCGGCGAAGCAGAACGGCACGTCGCCTGAAGCGCGCGGCCGTATGGACAATACACAAGGGGCCGGGCGGGATGCTCCTCCCTCCCTTGAGCGCTTGACTGCCGAAAATAAGCAACTGGGCGATAGGCTCAATAAGTTGGAGTCCGGTTTCAATTCGGTCGTTAAAGGGCTTCAAGACCAGATCGGTGATTTGAGTAAGAGGTTGGGCGCGGATACTCCCCAGACCCGGATGCCTCCCGCAGCGCAGGGGCAGGGGCAGGGGCAGGCCAATCAGGGAGCTTCTTCCGGTCAGGGCAAGCAAGGCGCGGCGCAGGGTCAGGGGCAGGCCAATCAGGGTGCTTCTTCCGGTCAAGGCAAGCAAGGCGCAGCGCAGGGTCAGGGTCAGGCCAATCAGGGTGCTTCTTCCGGCCAGGGCAAGCAAGGCGCAGCGCAGGGTCAGGGTCAGGGGCAGGCCAATCAGGGTGCTTCTTCCGGTCAAGGCAAGCAAGGTGCGGCGCAGGGTCAGGGTCAGGCCAATCAAGGTGCTTCTTCGGGTCAAGGCAAGCAAGGCGCGGCGCAGTCCAACGAAAGCAACCCGTCGGCCCGGTCCGATGAATCAAACCAGGCGCCTCGTACCCTCGAGGATCTCGCACGCGACAATGAGCAACTTCGCACACGCATCGACCAGATGATGGCTGAATTTTCCAAGGTGATTTCCGAACTGCAGAAGCAAATCGAGCAGCTGAATAACCAGATCAAAGCGCTGAAGGGTTAAGTTCAGCGATAGAAAAACGGGTCAATGTGGGGCGGTAAGCCCGCACCTGCATCGACCCCGTTCTGCTGAACATTCATTCAAAGCGCAAAATAACCCGACGGTTATGCTTGCTCTTCTTCTCGATCTTCTCGCAAAACACCCGGCCGATTTCTTCGGTGTTGATCACATGGGTGCCGCCGCATGGCTGGATATCGATTCCGGCAATTTCAATTACGCGCACCGAGCCCTGGATCACGGGCGGAGCTACCGCTTGGGTGCGGGTGATCTGCAGCAGGGTTGCGTACTCCGACGCGGGCATCGACAGGGTTTTCACCTGATGAGCCTGTTCGATCAGTGCGTTGATATCGCGGGTGATGCTGTCTTTGTCCAGGGTCATTTCCGGCAGGTCGAAATCCAGTCGCCCTTTGTCGGCGCTGATGCTGCAGCCGGTGACCGGGGCGTCGATGAGCGAACACAGCAGGTGCAGGCAGGTGTGCATTTTCATGTGCTGGTAGCGCCGCTCCCAATCGAGGCTGGCATCCACCTGGACCCCGGCGCTCAACTGCTCGGGACAGTGTTCCACCTGGTGCCAGATGATCGAGCGCTGCACCGGGTCGCGCACCGTGCCGAGGATGTCCACGCGCGTGCCGTCGTCCAGGGTGAAGTGGCCGCTGTCGCCGGGTTGCCCGCCGCCGGTAGGGTAGAACAGCGTGTGCTCCAGGGCGATGCCGTGTTCGCTGACGGCAATCACCCGGGCGCTGAAGGCGTTCTGGTAGGGCGCGCTGTCAAACAGCGCCAGGGTTTCCATGGTGTGCACAGACATGTTCAACCTCCGACAATCAATGGGCTGGCTTGCAGCAGGTGACGCACCATTGCGCTCAAGCCAGGGGGGGAGAGCAGGGTGATTTCAAATTCCGGCCCGCAGACTTTCAGGTTCAGCGGCAGACGTGGCAGACGGTCGCCCATTTCGATGTGGCGCAGGCGAAATTGCAGGTGATGGCGTTCTTTCACCGTGGGTTCGAGCATCAGCCCCTGCAACGGGTGAAAGTCGGCGTCCAGCACCGTGACCTTGTGGCTGGCATTGATCTCGCCGACCACGTGCAGGCGCTCATCGAGAGCGAAGGCGCCGAGGTAGCTGCTGTGCTCCGATTCGTCGTTCTTTTGCAATTGGATCTGGTTGACCACCTTGACCTTGGTCCCCGCCGGTACGTCCTGGGTGATCACGCACGCTGGGCTGATGAACACGTTGTCGCCGATCTGCACGTAGCCCAGCACGCGGGCGCCGGAGCCGATTTCGACGTTGTTGCCCAGGCGCGGGTGGCGCTTGCCGTCGGGGTTGTTGGCAATGCCGCGAGCGCCGAGGGTCACGCCGCAGAGGATGTAGCAGTCGTTGCCGATCTCGCAGGTTTCACCGATCACCGTGCCGTAGCCATGGTCGAGCACAAAGCGCCGACCGATGCGCGCTGCCGGGTGAATCTCCGCGCCGGAGAGGATCTTGCCCTGGTTGCTGAGCTTGAGGGCAATGCGCGAAAACATCCCGTTGGTCTGGTCGGGAAAATGCCACACCCGGTGCGCCAGCCGGTAGAACAGCACCGCCTTGAATGAGGCATAGGATTCCAGGATCAACTCGCCGCGCCCGCGCGACGCCGGGTCGCGGTAGGCGTAGGCAATCAGGTCCTCGGCCACCGCCTGGGCGGCGCTCTGGACCAACGGCGCCAAGTGCGGCTCCAGCTGCTTCATCTGCGTGGGCGTCAGGGTCTTGATGAGGTGGGTAAGCAATTCATCGTGCAGATGTTGCATGTCGATAAAGCCGCCCATGGAGGCACCCCCGCATTCTGGATGGTTGGATAACCGGTTATTCGAAACTGGGCAGGTAGCTGTCGGCATTGTCGTAGACCATGGTCAACACCACCGTTTCGGGCGGTAACTCCGGGGCGAGCTTGGCGATGGCCACCATATTGGCGGCCGAGGACAGGCCCAGGCTGATGGCATCGGTACGCATGATGCGTTTCATCATGTCGAGGCATTCCACGCGCGACACCTTGAGCATGCCGTCCAGCACGTCCAGGTTGAGGATGCTGGGGATCAAGCCGATCGACAGGCCCTGGATATGGTGGGGTGCGTGCTGGTTTTTCAGCAGGTCGCATTCCTCCGGTTCCACGCCCATCACGCGCAGGGCCGGCCAGGCGGCCTTGAGGGTTTCGCCGATGCCGGTGATATGGCCGCCGGTGCCGATGCCGCTGACGAAGTAATCCACGCGCTGCTCACCGAAGGCGCTGAGGATCTCCGGCGCGGTGGTGTCGCGGTGCGTCTGCGGGTTGGCGCCGTTGCGTTGCTGGTTGAGCATCACGTAGTTGGGGTTTTCCAACTGCAACTCCATGCATTTCTCGCCATGGGAATTGTTGCCGAGGCGGCTGTCCGACAGCACCACCTTGGCGCCATACAGGCGCAGCAGTTTCTGCTTTTCGGGGCTGTAGTTATCCGGGATCACCAGCACCACTTTGTAGCCGAGCACGTTGCCAGCCATCACCAGCCCAATGCCGGTGTTGCCGCCGCTGGGTTCGATAATGGTTTGCCCGGAGTCGCGCATCAGCACGCCGCGACGCTCGGCGTCGAGGATCATGCCCAAGGCGATGCGCGCCTTGTGGCTGCCGCCGGGGTTGAGCGATTCCAGTTTGGCGTAGACCTCGATGCCGAGGTCTTCGGAAAACTGCGCCAGGCGCACGATCGGTGTGTGGCCGATGGCGTCGAGAATTGAGTTATGCAGCATCAGGTCGTTACCCAGGGCCGTGATCAGTACAAAGGCATATCGGGTTCGACGTCGCGAACCCAATGTTTCATGCCGCCTTGCAGAACTTTGGTGTTGGCGAAGCCGGCCGCCAGCAGGGTGCTGGCCGCTTGCTCGGCGCGGGTTCCGGCGTAGCAGATCAGGTAGTGGGTGTTGTCTCGGCTGAGGCTGTCGAGCTGACCGTCCAGTTCGGCGAGGGGGATATGCACCACGCCCGGCAACTTGCAGACCTCCAGTTCGCTGGCGTCGCGCACGTCCAGCAGTACGTCGGCGCTGCTGTGGCGTTCGAGCAGTTGTTTGAGTACCCGCGGCTTGATGTAGCGCTCTTCGGCCAGGCTGGGCTTGCTCGGTACGGCGTCGGCGCAGACTGTCGGCGCGAGGGGGGCGCTGTGGCGCAGTTCCGAACAGCACGGGCAGTCGGCGCGGCGCTTGAAGCGGATCTCGCTGAATTTCATCGCCAGTGCATCGAAGCGCATCAAGCGGCCGGACAAGGGTTCGCCGATGCCGATCAGCAACTTGATCGCCTCGGTCGCCTGGATCATCCCGACTACCCCCGGCAGCACGCCGATCACTCCGCCGGCGCTGCAATTGGGCGCCAGTTCCGCTGGTGGCGCCTTGGGGAACAGGCAGCGGTAGCAGGGCCCGCCTTTGTAATTGAGCACGCTGATCTGCCCGTCGAAACGGTAGATGGCGCCGAACACCAGGGGTTTGCCCAACTGCACGCAGGCGTCGTTGACCAGGTAGCGCGTGTCGAAATTGTCGGTGCCATCGATCACCAGGTCGTAGGCGCCGACCAATTCCAGGGCGTTGTCGGCGGTCAGCGCGGTGTCGTGGGCATTGATCTGGATGTGGCTGTTGAGGTCTTGCAAGCGTTGCTTGGCGGACGCGACCTTGGACATGCCCAGGGTGCTGTTGCCGTGGACGATCTGGCGTTGCAGGTTGCTGCTCTCGACCACATCGAAATCCACCAGCCCCAGGGTGCCGATGCCGGCTGCCGCCAGGTACAGGCTGATGGGCGAGCCCAGGCCGCCGGTGCCGATGATCAGCACCTTGGCTTTTTTCAGGTTCAACTGGCCTTCGCGACCGACGCCGGGCAGGGTGATATGGCGCACGTAGCGCTGCACTTCTTCATTGCTCAGGCCGTCGACGTCAATGCCGCCGGAGGTGGCGAGCAACACTTCGATTCTGGCCTTTTCCGGTAGCCGGTCGTCCGCCTCGATCAATGCTTCCTCAGCAGTAAACAGGAAGTGTTCCTTGAGCTGGTTGTTGTTCTCGTGGAACAGGTGCATACGCAACTGCGGGTGGCTGTCGCAGAGGTTTTCAATGACTTCGCGCAATGTCGATCCGGTGCCCTCAAGGGTCGATTCCGGCAGCTTGGCCACGCGAACCAGAATGTCGGGGAAAGAGACAGCGTTCATGGACAACTCCGTGTGCAGGTCGTTGAGGGGTTGAAGGGCGAAATGCTTGCCATCCCAGGCAAACAGCTTCGAGCCCAGGGCCTGGCCCTGGCGAACATCCACCACCAGGTAGCTGACGGGGTAGATCGGCTCGCCCATGAACAGCGCCTTGTCCTGGTCTTCGTCGCTGAAATAGGCACCGACATCAGGGTGGGAGTGGTAGATCACCACCACCGGGTTGTCGCTGCGAAGTGCCTTGTTCAGCAGCAGCGTGTCAGCCACGGAAAAGGTGTAGCCATTGGCCGCGCTGCGCGGGTACATCTCGGGGTTCTTGCGGTGCAGCTCGTTCTGGATATTGCGGCCCAGGTACACGCTGCCGTCGGCGAAGACGAAGCCACAGCATTCCTCGGGGTAGCTGCGGCTGGCGTGGGCATAGATCTGTTCCAGGGCTTCTGGGCGGAGGACGTCCATGTTTCTCTCGCGTTCAAAGAGGCTCAATTTTTCTTGGCCATGAGTTTTTCGATGGGCAACTTGGTGATCGCAAAACCGGCCAGCAGAATGGCCGAATACAGCATGAGGTCGCGGGAAATCGCCACGCCTTCGTACCAGGCGCCGATGATCACCGCGAACACCGGGAAGATGATGAACACGAACGAGAGGATGATCGGGCTCAGGCGCTTGAGCAGCATGAAATACACGATGAACCCGCCCACCGATGCGACCAGGCCCAGGTAGAACAGGGCGCCCCACGAACGCAGGGTGATGGCTTCGAAAGTCGGTGTTTCAAACCACAGGCCGGCTACGAACAGCATCAGCCCGGCGATCCCGATGGGCAGTGTGTTGTAAGTGATCACGCTGATCGCGCTGCCTTTTTGCTTGGTAATGACGTAGCACAAGGCATGCATGATCGCGGCGCTCAGAATCGCCAGTACCCCGAAGAACTCGGCATGGTCCAGGTGCAGGCCCTGGCTCCTGATGATCATGTAAAGGCTGCCGAAGCCGATACCGATGCCGACCACCTGGGAAAAGTAGATGCGCTCGCGCAGGAACAGCGCGGAGAAAATCAGGATGAACACCGGCATGCAACTGAACAGCAGCGCGGTGAGGCCGGACGAAACATGCATTTCGCCGTAGTTGAGCAGGTAATAGGGCACGCTGAAGTAGGACAGGGTCACGAACACGAAGAACCAACGGCTTTCCCGGGGGAACAGGATCGGCTCGCGGCGCACCATGGCAAAACACAGGAACAGCGGGAACGCGATCAGGAAGCGCAAGCCGGCGGAGGTCAGCGGCGGCACGCTCTCCACGGCGATTTTGATGCCGAGCCAAGTGGTACCCCAACTCAGGCAAACGATGAGAAACATCACACTGGTCACCAGGCCGGCCAACCACTGTTTTTGAGTTTTGGTTTTTGCAGCGTTTTCGAGAACGGCGGACATTGGCATCGTTTATTGCTTCCCTGAGCCGGAATTGAACTCTATATTGAACTTGTAATGAGTTATTTTTTTCGGCGATTGAACCCGTAAAAGCACACTATTAGGGCTAAAGATGGCTGTCAAAACAAATATTGACATGGTGTCAATTATGCGTGAGGGGTTGTCCAATGGGCAGGGCGTCAAGTACAAGCGCCTGTCCGATGTTATGGAACGGGGCATCCTCGAGGGCTTGATTGAACCGGGACGGAAACTGCCGCCCCATCGGGTACTTTCCGACAATCTGGGGGTGACCATCGGCACCATCAGCCGGGCCTACGGCGAGCTGGAACGCCTGGGGTTGGTGGTGGCACGGGTAGGTGACGGCACGTTCGTGCGCAAGCGTGGGATGGAGCGCCAACGGGATGAAGGTTTCCGCAACTTCAGTGAGGAGCCGCGCCAATACTTCGACATGAGCCGCAACATGCATATTCCGGGGCAGGAGACGGTGTTCCTGGCGAAGAGTTTCCAGACCCTGTCGACCAACGCCAAGTTTCTCCAGGACATCAGTGCCTACACGCCGGACGCCGGCCTGCCGCGTTACCGCGAAGCGGGCGCGCAGTGGCTGGTGCAGCGCGATTTTCATCCCATCCCCGAGCAGGTCATTTGCGTCAACGGCGGCCAGCACGGGTTGCTCTGCGCGATGATGGCGCTGCTGCGCGCCGGCGACACGGTGGTCACCGAGCAACTGACGTATCCAGGGCTGATCACCGCCGCGCGCATGCTCGGTGTGCGCCTGATCGGCCTGGAGATGGATGAAGAAGGTGTGCTTCCCGGGGCACTCGATGAAGTCTGTCGCAATCACCGGGTTTCGGCGTTGTACTGCACGCCCACCATCCAGAACCCGACCACTGCAGTGTTATCGGTCGCACGCCGCGAGGCGCTGGTCAAAGTCTGTCGTGAGCACAACCTGCTGATTCTTGAGGATGAAGCCCACGGTGTGCTGGTGGAAGACCGACCGCCGCCCCTGAGCTATTTCGCGCCCGAGCGTACGATTTTGATCAGCAGCTTGAGCAAGGCCGTGTCGGCGGGGCTGCGTGTCGGCTATGTGCATGCGCCGCCGGCATTGGTCAGCCGTATTTCGGCGGCGCTGCGTTCGACTTGCTGGATGGCCACGCCAGTGACCCTGGAACTGGCGACCCAGTGGATCGAGAACGGCACGGCGGAATACCTGCTGCGCCAGCAGATCAACGAGATCAGCCGGCGCAAGGCGTTGGTGCAGGGCCTGTTGGCCGGCCTGGAATACCGCACGCACCTCAATAGCCCGCACTTCTGGATTGAAGTCCCGGAGCCTTGGCGAGCGTCGGAAATCGAGGCCGAACTCAAGCAGAATAATTACCTGATCGCCACCGCCGAGGCGTTTGCCGTGGGGCAGACCGCAGTGCCGCAGTTTATCCGGGCGAGTATCTGCAATACGTCGGGAGATGATCAGTTGTTGCGGGCGGGGTTTGATGCGCTGGCCACTGCGTTGGGGCAGGGCGGTGGGCGCTTCCACCTTTAGGCGCGTTCACCGAATTATCGTTCATCGTGAGCAAGCCCGCTCCCACCTTTGGAATGCATTTTCCTGTGGGCGCGGGCTTGCTCGCGATGGCGTCGGTTCAGATAAGCAGATTATTTAAAGCGGCGTTCGACGCCTTTCTCCACCAGAATTTTCGCCGAGATCTCTTCCACCGAGAAATGCGTGGAATTGATGTGCGCAATGTTCTCTCGACGGAACAGGTTTTCCACTTCGCGCACTTCGAATTCGCACTGGGCATAGCTGGAGTAGCGGCTGTTGGGCTTGCGCTCGTTGCGGATGGCCGTCAGGCGGTCCGGGTCTATGGTCAGCCCGAACAGCTTGTGCGAATGCGTGCGCAGGGCGGTCGGCAGCGTCAGGTGTTCCATGTCGTCTTCGGTCAGCGGGTAGTTGGCCGCGCGGATGCCGAATTGCATGGCCATGTACAGACAAGTCGGGGTCTTGCCGCAGCGCGACACGCCCACCAGGATGATGTCGGCCTTGTCGTAGTAGTGGGTGCGGGCTCCGTCGTCGTTGTCGAGGGCGAAGTTCACCGCCTCGATACGCTCCATGTAGTTGGAGTTATGCCCAATGGAATGGGACTTTCCGACGGAATAGGAGGAATGTTCACTCAACTCTTGTTCCAGCGGCGCCAGGAAGCTCGAGAAAATGTCGATCATGAAACCATTGGACGTAGCAAGGATCTCACGAATGTCTTGATTGACGATGGTGTCGAAAATGATCGGACGAAAGCCGTCTTTTTCTGCCGCCAGATTGATTTGTTGTACCATGGCCCGCGCTTTATCCGCGTTGTCGATATACGGCCGCGTGAATTTGGCGAAAGTAACGTTTTCGAACTGCGCGAGCAGGCTTTGGCCCAGTGTTTCGGCTGTGATGCCGGTGCCGTCGGAAATAAAGAAAGCAGATCGTTTCATTTGAGCCCTGGGCCTTAAGCTGATGGCGAATCTTGGATATGATAGGCGCGATTTTGCCGTCCCTCTGTGGGCCGCATTCTCACTTATTTTCCAGGTCCAGGCCACAAGCGCTGGCGAATGCTCCTACTGAGCAGCCGGCGTCCTGAGCTTTTCCAATACAGAAAGTGGAGAGATCACCTTGGTAGAGTACGTAGTTTCCCTCGATAAGCTCGGCGTCCATGATGTGGAGCACGTAGGGGGCAAGAACGCATCCCTCGGCGAGATGATCAGTAATCTTGCAGGCGCTGGCGTCTCGGTGCCAGGTGGTTTTGCCACCACCGCCCAGGCTTACCGTGATTTTCTCGAACTGAGCGGCCTCAACGCCCAGATCCACGCCGCGCTGGACGCTCTGGACGTCGATGACGTCAACGCCCTGGCCAAGACCGGCGCCCAGATCCGTCAGTGGATCATGGAAGCTGAGTTCCCCGAGAAACTCAACGAAGAAATCCGCACGGCGTTCGCCACGCTGTCGGCCGGCAACCCGGACATGGCTGTCGCCGTGCGCTCCTCGGCCACCGCCGAAGACTTGCCCGACGCCTCTTTCGCGGGCCAGCAGGAGACCTTCCTCAACATCCGCGGCGTGGAAAACGTGATCCGCGCAGCCAAGGAAGTGTTCGCTTCGTTGTTCAATGATCGCGCCATTTCCTACCGCGTACACCAAGGTTTCGACCACAAGCTGGTGGCCCTGTCTGCCGGCGTGCAGCGCATGGTGCGTTCGGAAACCGGCACCGCCGGTGTGATGTTCACCCTGGATACCGAATCGGGCTTTCGTGACGTAGTGTTCATCACCGGTGCCTACGGCCTCGGCGAAACCGTCGTACAAGGCGCGGTAAACCCGGATGAATTCTACGTACACAAGGGCACCCTCGCAGCGGGTCGCCCGGCCATCCTGCGCCGTAACCTGGGCAGCAAGGCCATCAAGATGATCTACGGCGACGAGGCCAAGGCCGGTCGCTCGGTGAAAACCGTCGACGTGGATAAGGCCGAGCGCGCGCGCTTCTGCCTGACCGACGCTGAAGTCAGCGAGCTGGCGAAACAGGCGATGATCATCGAGAAGCACTACCAGTGCCCGATGGACATCGAGTGGGCCAAAGACGGCGACGACGGCAAGCTGTACATCGTGCAGGCGCGTCCGGAAACCGTGAAGAGCCGCACTTCGGCCAACGTCATGGAACGCTACCTGCTCAAGGAAACCGGCACTGTGCTGGTGGAAGGCCGCGCCATCGGTCAGCGCATCGGCGCCGGCAAGGTGCGGATCATCAAGGACGTGTCCGAGATGGACAAGGTCCAGCCCGGTGACGTGCTGGTCTCCGACATGACCGACCCGGACTGGGAACCCGTGATGAAGCGCGCCAGCGCCATCGTCACCAACCGTGGCGGGCGCACCTGCCACGCGGCGATCATCGCCCGTGAACTGGGGATTCCTGCGGTAGTCGGTTGCGGCAACGCCACCCAACTGCTCAAGGATGGCCAGGGTGTGACCGTATCCTGCGCCGAAGGCGATACCGGCTTTATCTTCGAAGGCGAGTTGGGCTTCGACATCAAGCAAAACTCCATCGATGCGATGCCTGACCTGCCGTTCAAGATCATGATGAACGTCGGCAACCCGGACCGTGCCTTCGACTTCGCGCAACTGCCGAACGCTGGTGTGGGCCTGGCTCGCCTGGAATTCATCATCAACCGCATGATCGGCGTCCACCCCAAGGCCCTGTTGAACTACGACGGCCTGCCGCCGGAAATCAAGGACAGCGTCGACAAGCGCATCGCCGGCTACAACGACCCGGTGGGCTTCTATGTCGAGAAGCTGGTGGAAGGCATCAGCACCCTGGCCGCGGCGTTCTACCCGAAAAAGGTCATCGTGCGTCTGTCGGACTTCAAGTCCAACGAATACGCCAACCTGATCGGCGGCAAGCTTTACGAGCCGGAAGAAGAAAACCCGATGCTGGGCTTCCGTGGCGCCTCGCGTTACATCAGCGAAGCGTTCCGTGATTGCTTCGAACTCGAGTGCCGCGCCCTCAAGCGCGTGCGCAACGAGATGGGCCTGACCAACGTCGAGATCATGGTGCCGTTCGTCCGTACCCTGGGCGAAGCGAGCCAGGTGGTGGACCTGTTGGCCGAAAACGGCTTGTCCCGTGGTGAAAACGGCCTGCGCGTGATCATGATGTGCGAGCTGCCATCCAACGCCATTCTGGCCGAAGAGTTCCTGGAGTTCTTCGACGGTTTCTCCATCGGCTCCAACGACCTGACCCAGCTGACCCTGGGCCTGGACCGCGACTCGGGGATCATCGCGCACTTGTTCGATGAGCGTAACCCTGCGGTCAAGAAGCTGCTGGCCAACGCCATTCAGGCCTGTAACAAGGCCGGCAAGTACATCGGCATTTGCGGCCAAGGCCCTTCCGATCACCCTGACCTGGCCAAATGGCTGATGGAGCAGGGCATCGAAAGCGTCTCGCTGAACCCCGATTCGGTGCTGGAAACCTGGTTCTTCCTGGCGGAAGGCCAAGCGTCCGCCTAAGGTCGACGCGTCAAAAGTGCCGGTCAATCGTCAGGTTGGCCGGCATTCTTATCTGTACAGGGCGGAACTCCTTCCGGACGCCGCCCTTTTTTGTGCAAGAGCATTATGCAAAGCAGCAGCAACCTGTTTCCCGTCGCCCTGATCAGCGCTGAACGTCGTGGCGACCTGAGTGAAGATGTGTACCGGCTCAAACCCGGCAACAGCCCCGACGGCACCGTCGAGCTGGCCGTGACGCGTCTGGGCCTGGCCGATGTCGCGCAAAACCGCGGCATCCCTGTGATTTTGTTACATGGCAGCTTTTCCAACCGGCGCTTCTGGTACTCGCCCAAAGGTGTCGGCCTGGGCGCCTACCTGGCACGCCAGGGGTTCGATGTGTGGATACCGGAAATGCGCGGCCACGGCCTGTCCAAGCGCAACCAGGACTACACCCGCAATCGGGTCGCGGACTACGCCCGCTACGATTTGCCGGCCATCGGTGCGTTCGTGCGCGAACAGAGCGCGCAGATTCCCCACTGGATCGGGCATTCCCTTGGCGGCACCACCCTGGCGGCGGCCTTGGGTGGCCAGTACCTCGGTGCGCCGGCGGTGGCTTCAGTGGCGCTGTTCGGCAGCCAGGTCAGTCGCACCTACTGGCCGTTGAAAATTCCACCGCTGGAGTGGGGCGCTCGCTTGCTCCTGAAGCGCTTTGGCCAGTTGTCCGGCCCGCGGCTCAAGCGCGGCCCCGAGGACGAGCCGGTGGGCGTGATGATCGAGAGCATGCGCTGGCATGGCCTCTTCGGCCGGTTTGGCGAGGCCGGCCGTGATTGGTGGAAAGGCCTGGCGGAAGTCGACGTGCCGCTGCTGGTCGTCAGTGCCGCCGGCGACCAGCAGGACCCGGACTGGGCCTGCCGCAAGCTGTACGAACAAGTCGGCTCGGCGCCGCGGCAATACCTGCGCCTGGGGCGCCAACAAGGTTTTACCGGGGATTTCGGGCATGTGGAGATGTTGGTCAGCAAAGCGGCCCAGGCCGAGGTCTGGCCGTTGGTGGCGCAATGGCTGAAAGATCCGCTGACACCATTGTTGGGTGCTCAGGCTGATGCATTGGTCGTAGTTTGACGCAGCGCTCTGCCAAGGGCGTTTCGCTCGTCTTTGGTTGCGGCTAAGATATGACGCGTTAAATGCTTCTGGTCATATTCAGTCGCGCAGTGGCTATTGCGTAACGGCGAAACGGATGGGATGTTTTGCTGCTGCTTCGGCCGGCGCCTCTTTCGAAAGACACGTCTTTGACAGAAAGGAAATTTTCAATGAACCACTACGTCACTCCCGATCTTTGCGACGCCTACCCGGAACTGGTGCAGGTGGCCGAGCCGATGTTCAGCAACTTCGGCGGCCGCGATTCCTTTGGCGGCGAGATCGTCACCATCAAATGCTTCGAAGATAACTCCCTGGTCAAGGAGCAGGCCGACCAGCCAGGCGCCGGCAAGGTGCTGGTGGTCGACGGTGGTGGCTCCCTGCGTCGCGCGCTGCTGGGCGACATGATCGCCGAGAAAGCCGCGAAAAACGGTTGGGAAGGGCTGGTGATCTACGGTTGCATCCGGGATGTCGACGTCGTCGCCCAGACCGACCTCGGCGTGCAGGCGTTGGCCAGCCACCCGATGAAGACTGACAAGCGCGGCATTGGCGATTTGAACGTGGCAGTGACCTTTGCCGGTGTGACATTCCGTCCGGGTGAATACATCTACGCCGACAATAATGGCGTGATCGTGTCGCCCAGCCCGCTGAAAATGCCCGAATAAACCGCAATAACCGACAGGGGTGAGGATGTTCGAGGAAGAAAACGCGCAGTGGGGCCTGGTGCATGCCCTGGTGCTGGATGGTAAAGGCGGTGCGCGTTCGATTGCCCGAACTGAGCTTGACCAATTGCAACTGCAGCCCCAGGAAAGCCTGTGGCTGCATTGGGATCGCAGCCACCCGCAAACCCAGACCTGGCTGCGCAAGGCCAGTGGCTTGAGTGAGTTCGCCTGTGACCTGCTGCTGGAGGAGAACACCCGCCCGCGCCTGTTGCCGTTGCCGGACGCGGAACTCCTGCTGTTCCTGCGCGGGGTCAACCTCAACCCTGGCGCTGAGCCGGAAGACATGGTTTCGGTGCGTATCTTCGCCGCTGCCAGCCGGGTGATTTCCCTGCGCTTGCGCCCGTTGCGCGCCACCGATGAGTTGCTGGTGCAGTTGGCGGATGGCAAGGGGCCAAAAACCGCGTCTGAACTCATCCTGTATATGGCGCAGTACCTGACGCACAAAGTCCAGGACCTGGTGTCCGACCTGTCTGAAATCGTCGACGTAGAGGAAGAAAAACTCGATACCGACGAACGGTATACCCCGGAGCATGGCAGCATTTTGCAGATCCGTCGGCGAGCGGCCGGGCTCAAGCGATTCCTGGCGCCGCAGCGGGATATCTTTGCCCAACTGACGCGGATCAAATTGTCGTGGTTCTGTGATGACGATGCCGACTATTGGAACGAATTGAACAACAGCCTGACCCGCTACCTGGAAGAACTCGAATTGACCCGGGAGCGCGTGGGGCTTGTGCTGGAGGCCGAAGATCGGCGCTTGAGCGTACGCATGAACCGTACAATGTACCGCTTCGGGATCATCACCGGGATCTTCCTGCCGATGAGTTTTCTGACCGGCTTGTTAGGTATCAATGTGGGGGGCATACCGTTCTCCGCCAGTCCTTATGGATTTGTGATTGCCTGCCTGTTGATGGTCTCGGTGGCGCTCGGACAATGGTGGCTATTTCGACGATTGCGCTGGGTTTGAGCTGAATATGACCTGAACGTAGGAAGGGGCCGATGTGACCTCAGGAATTTAACCCTCGTCTTTTAAAACACTTGCGAGAGGTCTTTATGCACGATCCGTTCGAACAGTCTTTGCGTGACATGCTCAATGCTTCGCCATCCAACCGGGATGACGATGCCTGCCTGGGCCGCGTGTTGAAAACCGCCAACCGTCAGGTCGGGGCGGGGGATCTGTTCGGTCTGCTCGGTCGTTGGCTGCCGGCGTTGATGATGGCCCTGAACAATGGTTCGGCCCACGTCTCGCCGGTTTCCCGTCGTAAACCTCTTGCTCGCACTGCTGATAAGGCTGATTGAATATGGAACTTGATCTCTGGACCCAGAGCCTGGTCACCGCGATGACCGCATTGTGGACCAAGGTGGCGAATTTCATTCCCAACCTGTTTGGGGCGCTGGTCCTGGTATTGCTGGGTTTTGTCGTGGCCAAGCTGCTCGACACCCTGCTGTCCAAGCTGCTCGCCAAACTCGGTCTGGACCGCTTGATGGCAGGCACCGGCCTGACCAAGCTGCTTGGCCGCGCCGGGCTGCAGGTGCCGATCTCGACCTTGATCGGCAAGATCGTTTACTGGTTCGTTTTGTTGATTTTTCTGGTTTCTGCGGCTCAATCCCTTGGCCTTGAGCGAGTTTCAGCTACGCTGGACATGCTGGCACTGTATCTACCGAAAGTATTCGGCGGCGCGCTGGTGCTTCTCGTCGGCGTTCTGCTTGCGCAATTGGCCAACGGGCTGGTACGCGGGGCCGCTGAAGGCGTCGGGCTGGACTACGCAGCAGGCCTGGGGCGAATCGCTCAGGGGCTGGTGATCATCATCAGTATTTCCGTCGCGATCAGCCAGTTGGAGGTCAAGACTGACCTGCTCAACCACGTGATTGTGATTGTTTTGATTACCGTTGGTCTGGCCGTTGCGCTGGCCATGGGTCTGGGAAGTCGGGAAATTGCCGGTCAGATTCTGGCGGGAATCTATGTGCGTGAGTTGTATCAGGTAGGGCAGCACGTGCGTGTGGGCGAGGTCGAGGGGCAAATCGAGGAGATCGGTACGGTCAAGACAACTGTGCTGACCGATGACGGCGACCTGGTGTCGCTGTCCAATCGGATTCTCCTGGAGCAGCAGGTCAGTAGCCGCTAACCCGGCAAACCCTGCTAATGTACGCCGCCGCGAACCCGGGTGACCGGGCTGTGGCGGACATTGACCTGACTGTCGGCACGACTTGTTTTGAATAAAGCCCAAACGCTGTCCACGCGCTATGACCCCCGTGAGCTCTCTGATGAGGAGTTGGTCGCGCGCGCACACACGGAGCTGTTTCACGTAACACGCGCGTACGAAGAATTGATGCGCAGATATCAACGCACTCTGTTCAACGTTTGTTCAAGGTATTTAGGGAACGATAGAGATGCGGATGATGTCTGTCAGGAAGTGATGCTCAAGGTGTTGTATGGCCTGAAGAACTTCGAGGGCAAATCGAAGTTCAAGACATGGCTCTACAGCATCACGTACAACGAGTGCATCACGCAGTATCGTAAGGAACGGCGAAAGCGTCGCTTGATGGACGCCTTGAGTCTGGACCCCCTTGAGGAGGCGTCTGAAGAAAAGACGCCGGCACCCGAGGAGAAGGGCGGACTTGATCGCTGGTTGGTGCATGTGAACCCGATTGACCGCGAAATTCTGGTGCTACGTTTTGTCGCAGAGCTGGAATTTCAGGAAATCGCTGACATCATGCATATGGGTTTGAGTGCTACAAAAATGCGTTACAAACGTGCTCTTGATAAATTACGTGAGAAATTTGCGGGCGAGACTGAAACTTAGTGCGTGGCAAATATCTCTTACGTGTAGGCAAGTTCTGTTAGACTTGTCGCCGAGTTGTCCCCCGGTTTGTGGGACTGCTTTACAATCACCAGATGGGGATTTAACGGATGAAACTGAAAAACACCTTGGGCTTGGCCATTGGTTCTCTTATTGCCGCTACTTCTTTCGGCGTTCTGGCACAAGGCCAAGGCGCAGTTGAAGGCGAGCTGTTCTACAAGAAGCAGTACAACGATAGCGTCAAACATATCGAAGACGGCTTCAACCCAGGCGCTCGCATTGGTTATTTCCTGACCGACGACCTGTCGTTGAACTTGTCCTACGACAAGACCAACCACACCCGTTCGAACGACGGTACCGGTAGCCAGAAGATCAAAGGCGATACCAGCAGCCTCGTGGCCCAGTATCACTTCGGTCAAGCTGGCGTCGACTCCCTGCGTCCATACGTAGAAGGCGGTGTCGGTCACCAGAGCCGTGGCAACGTTCGTGCTGATGGCCACAGCGGTCGCGACCAAACTACCCAGCTCATCGCTGGTACTGGCGTGAAGTACTACTTCACCAACAACCTGTACGCTCGTGCCGGTGTTGAAGCTGACTACGCACTGGACAACGGCAAGTGGGATTACTCCGCACTGGTCGGCCTGGGTGTGAACTTCGGCGGTAACGCTGGCGCAGTTGCTCCAGCTCCTACCCCAGCACCAGCTCCAGAGCCAGTTGCAGAGCCAGAAGCTCCGGTTGCTCAGGTTGTTCGTGTTGAGCTGGACGTTAAGTTCGACTTCGACAAGTCGGTTGTTAAGCCTAACAGCTACAGCGACGTGAAAAACCTGGCTGACTTCATGGCTCAGTACCCAGCTACCCACGTAGAAGTGGCTGGTCACACTGACTCCGTGGGACCAGACGCCTACAACCAGAAGCTGTCCCAGCGTCGTGCTGACGCTGTTAAGCAAGTTCTGGTTAAAGACGGCGTAGCACCTAGCCGCATCACCTCGGTAGGTTACGGCGAATCCCGCCCAGTTGCTGACAACGCAACTGAAGCTGGTCGCGCTATCAACCGTCGCGTAGAAGCTGCTGTTGAAGCTCAAGCTGCTCAGTAATTACTGAGTAGTAGAAAAAAACCCGGCTTCGGCCGGGTTTTTTTCGCCTGGAGTTTGCCTCAGGCGCTGGCTGCCGCTGCGACGCTCGCTGCTTGCGAGGTGGCGGCGACACTGCCGATCACCAGGATCGCCGGGCTCTTCAGGGCGAACGCCTGCGCATCCTCGTGCATCTGCGACAAATGGCTACGGCACTCCCGCTGCTGCGGCAATGAGGCATTTTCGATCATCGCCACGGGCATATCCGCGGCCATCCCGCCTTCCAGCAACTGCTGACGAAGCTCTTCCAGCTTCGCCACTCCCATATAGATCACCAGCGTCGTCCCGCCTTCCGCCAGCGCGCGCCAATTAAGGCTGCTGTCGTCCTGGGTGTGCGCTGTGACCAGCGTCACGCCGCGGCTGACACCACGCAAGGTCAGTGGAATCGCGCAGTTCGTCGCGCCCGCCAGCCCGGCTGTGATCCCGTTGACCAACTCGACTTCGACGCCGCGTTCGCGCAGCCACATCGCCTCTTCGCCACCGCGCCCGAAAATGCACGGGTCGCCGCCCTTGAGCCGTACCACGCACTTGCCCTGGCGGGCGTAGCGCAACATCAGGCGGTGGATGAAGTCCTGCGGCGTTGAGCGGCAGCCCCCACGTTTACCGACGGTGATCACCCGCGCTGCCGCGCAGTGTTCCAGTACCTGCGGGTTGACCAGATCATCGATCAGCACTACATCGGCGCAGTTCATCGCCCGAACCGCCTTGAGGGTCAACAGCTCCGGGTCGCCAGGGCCCGCGCCCACCAGCCAGACTTTTGCGTTCATGTGTTTTCCCTCGTCTAGAGATGACGTCAGCGGTGAAAGAGTAAGTAAAGAAGCGCCAGATTGATCAGCATCGAGAGCAACCCCAGGGTGCGCCAGACCTTCAAGGGTTCCCGCTCCAGCAACGGCCGGGGGCGGACACTCAGTTCCCGTCGGTCTGCCTGCTCCAGCACCAGCAGCCATTCTTCGGCGGTTTCATAACGTTGTGCAGGTTGAGCCGCCACCGCGCGCTCGAGGCTGAGCGGTAACCAGTCCGGCAGGTCGGGGCGGTAGCGGCTGGCGCTGACCGGTTGGGAGAATCTGGGCCGTTGGAAAGCCTCAATTTCACCGTAGGGGTAATGCCCAGTTAGCAAGTAATAGAGGCTGACACCTACGCTGTATAAGTCTTGTTGGGCTGTGGGACGGTCGCCCTGGAACGCTTCGGGCGCGATAAAGCTTGGTGTGCCGGGCAGTATATGCGCGCGATCCTCGGAGAGACCCGGGCAGTAGGCCAGGCCGAAATCCAGTACGCGCAACTCACCATCGTCACCTAGCAGCAGGTTCTCCGGTTTGATGTCACGGTGCAGTATTTGCCGACGATGCAACAGGCCCACCGCCCGCAGCAAGCGTTCGGCCACGAATTGCCATTGCGCCAGGGGCAATGGGCCCTGTTGCAGGAATAATTGCGCCAGGGTTTGCCCCGGATATTCACGCATCACGTAGTACAAGTGCTGACGCCCGCTGGCCGCGTGGACTTCAGGAAACGCGCGCCCGGCCACCCGCCGCAGAAACCATTCCTCCGACAGCAAGGCTTGACCGGCGTCATTGTCGTCGTCACGGCTGAGAGGCAGGGTTTTCAGCAACCAGGGTTGCTGCTGGGCATCGCGGACCCGGTACAGCAACGATTGGCGGCTTTGCGCCAATACGCTTTCCACCTGCCAGCCTTCGAACTGTTGCCCGGCTTTCAGCGCGGGTGGCAGCGGCCATTGCTGCAATTGCACCAGCGCGTCGCCCAGGGTCGCGGCGCCGAGTTTATCGATGCGTACCAGCAGGGCACTGGCGTTGTCCTGGCTGCCGGCCAGGTGTGCGGCGGTGACCAGGGTGTGTACCGCCAGATCGAGGTCGGTCTGCTCGCGCAGGATCGCACTGATGCTGTGATCACCCAAAGTCGCCCACACCCCATCGCTGAGCAGCAGGAAGCATTCGCCCTCGCGCAATTGGCCGTCGAGAAAATCCAGCACCAGGTGTTGATCCAGGCCGAGCGCGCGCTTGAGCACATGCTGCATGCCCGGCTGTTCCCATACATGATCTTCGCTGATGCGCTGCAATTCGCCGTCCAGCCAGCGATACGCCCGGCAGTCGCCGACGTGGGCCAAGGTGAAGCGTTGCCCGCGAAACACCAGGGCACTGAGGGTGGTCAGCAACGGCTGGCCACCGCCATTGGCCCGCAGCCAGCGATTCTGCGCCAGCAATAGACGTTCGAGCGCCTGGGCCACACCCCAGGTTTGCGGTGTGGCGTAGTAGTCCAGGGCCAACGCCTGCAAGGTCGAGCGTGCGGCCAGACCGCCGTCGGCGCATTGGCTGACACCGTCGGCGATGGCGCACAGGTAACCCTTGCTCGCGGCCAGCTCCGCCAGGGGCGTGACCACGCGCAGGGCGTCCTGGTTCTCGGCGCGCGGGCCGATGGCGCTGGCCTGGGCGACGCTCAGGTGCAGGCTCATCAGACGCGCGCGGCGGTCACGGCAGCCGAGCCCCAGGTGGTTCTCCAGCGGCGCTTGACGCCGTGCAGGCCGAACCAGGCCAGTACGCCAAGGCTGGCGAACAACCACAGGGCCAGTTGATAGCTGCCGGTGCTTTGTTTGATCGCACCCATGCCTGCTGCCAGGGCGAAACCGCCGATACCGCCGGCCATGCCGATCAGGCCGGTCATTACGCCGATCTCACGGCGGAAACGCTGGGGCACCAACTGGAACACCGCGCCATTACCGGCGCCAAGGCCGAGCATGGTGCAGACGAACAGTGCCAGGGCCGCGTAGGAGCTGGGCAAGTTGAAACCCACCGCAGCGATGCAGATCGCCGCCACGCTGTACATGCCCAGCAACGTGCGAATCCCGCCGAAACGGTCGGCCAGGGCGCCGCCGAGTGGGCGCATCAGGCTACCGCCGAACACGCAGGCGGCGGTGTAGTAGCCGGCGGTCACCGGGCTCAGGCCGTATTGGTCGTTGAAGTAGCCGGGCAGGGCGCTGGCCAGGCCGATAAAGCCGCCGAAGGTCACGCTGTAGAAAAACATGAACCACCAGCTGTCACGGTCGCCGAGGGCCTTGAAGTAGTCGGCCATGGATTTGGCCTTCGGGCGTTCGGGGGCATTGCGCGCAAGCCAGGCGAAGATGATCAGGGTCAGGATCAACGGAATCAGGGCGAAACCGAACACATTGCTCCAGCCGAACGCCGCTGCAAGCACCGGTGCCAATATGGCTGCGAACACAGTGCCCGAGTTGCCGGCGCCGGCGATGCCCATGGCTTTGCCCTGGTGCTCCGCGGGATACCACTGGGACGCCAACGGTAGGGCGACCGCGAAGGACGCTCCGGCCATCCCCAGGCACAACCCCAGCAACAGGGCTTGTTCATAGCTGTGGATGCCGAGTTTCCAGGCGCCGAAGAGTGCGGCGATCACAATCACCTGGCCGATCAGCCCGGCGGTCTTGGGCGAGAGTCTGTCCGCCAGCATGCCCATCAGAAAACGCAGCACCGCGCCTGCCAGGATGGGAGTCGCCACCACCAGGCCGCGTTGTTGCGTGGTCAGGTGCAGGTCGGCGGCGATCTGCACCGCCAGCGGGCCCAGTAGGTACCAGACCATGAAGCTCAGGTCGAAATACAGGAACGCGGCAAACAGGGTCGGGGTGTGCCCGGATTTCCAGAAGCTTGATTTCATCACGCACCTCAACGGTTGGGAGTCTTGTAAGAAGGCCTGGTGATGGAACAGCCGGCTACGGCCGCCCCACCGGCCCCGTGTCAAAGGGCCAAAACAAAAAAACGCCGCCACCGGGTCCGCGAGGGCAAACCGGGTGTGCGACGTCTTTGTCGTGAAGGGGCAACCGCCGTTGGTTACCTGTGTTGAATACTTAGCAAGTCCCGGGCCAATCTGCCGTAGCCGCTGTCGAGGAGGGTTAGCCCAGCAACTCGCTCATGGCGATGATCTGCTCCGCCACCTGGATCAGTTTCTGCTGGCGGCTCATGGCCTGGCGGCGCATCAGGGTGTAGGCCTCTTCCTCGTTGCAGTTCTTCATTTTCATCAGCATGCCTTTGGCCAGTTCGATGCGCTTGCGCTCGGCCAGCTGTTGATCGCGGGCCTGCAGCTGGGCGCGCAGGGCCTGGTCGCTTTCGAAGCGGGCCATGGCCACGTCGAGGATCGGCTGCAGGCGTTGGGCCTGGATACCTTCGACAATGTAGGCGCTGACGCCGGATTTGATGGCCTGGCGCATGACGTCCGGGTCGTGTTCGTCGGTAAACATCACGATCGGACGCGGTCGGTCGCGGCTGACCAGCACCACTTGCTCCATCACATCGCGGCCGGGTGACTCGGTATCGATCAGGATTACGTCCGGCCGCACCGTTTCGACGCGCGCAGGCAGATCGATGGTCAGGCCCGACTCATCGATCACCTCAAACCCGGCCTCGGTCAGTGCCGCCTTGAGGCGCCCGACCTTGCGCGGTGTGTCGTTGATCAACAGGATTCGCAACATATCGGTCCTCCTGTCAGCGCAAGGCGTGGCGGCTGGTGTGGTCGGCCAGGGCATGGAGGCGGAAGCTGCGGGCGTAGGCGGCGGGGGCGGAGCCATCCCAGATCTTGCCGTCGATCAGTTGGCTGCTGCGCATGTCCTGGGCGTTCGCGGTGACGCCGACGGCATCGGCTGCCTGGCGATACAGCTCCAGTTGCTGTACTTGGCGGGCAATGCCGAGGTAGTCCGGGTCTTCGCGCAACAGGCCCCAGCGGCGAAACTGGGTCATGAACCACATGCCGTCGGAGAGGTAGGGCACGTTCACCTCGCCATCGGCGAAAAAGCGCAGTGCGTGGGGATCTTGCCACTGGTTGCCAAGCCCATCGTCGTAAGTCCCGAGCAGACGCGGCTCGATGCAGTCGAGTGGCGCGTCGAGGTACTCGCGGGCGCTGAGCAGCTGCGCGGTGGAACGGCGGTTTTCGTGGCTCGCCTCGATAAAGCGGCTGGCCTCCAGAATCGCCATCACCAGTACGCGGGCGGTGTTGGGGTATTGGTCGACGAACGCTTGGGTGCAGCCGAGCACCTTTTCCGGGTGGTCCGGCCAGATCGCCTGGCTGGTCGCCAGGGTGAAGCCCTGGTTCTGCTTCACTGCACTGGCGCTCCAGGGTTCGCCGACACAAAAACCGTCGATGCGCCCAGCCAATAGGTGCGCCACCATTTGCGGCGGCGGTACCACCACACTGTTCACATCCTGCAATGGATGGATACCTTGGCTCGCCAGCCAGTAATACAGCCACATGGCGTGGGTGCCTGTGGGAAACGTCTGGGCGAAGGTCAGTTTTGTTCGGCTTTGGTGCACGTGGCGATCCAGTGCCTCAGGAGTGACCACCCCTTGCTGTTGCAGGTCGTGGGACAGGTTGATGCTCTGCCCGTTCTGGTTCAGCCCCATCAGTACCGCCATATCGGTGGCGGCCACGCCGCCGATGCCCAGGTGTACGGCGTAGATCAGCCCATACAGGCTGTGGGCGGCATCCAGTTCGCCGCTGACCAGTTTGTCGCGCAGGTTGGCCCACGACGACTGACGCTTGAGGTTCAGTGTCAAGCCATAGGGTTGCGCGAAGCCCTGGGTGGCCGCGACCACCAGCGAGGCGCAATCGCTCAAGGCCATGAAGCCCAGGTCGAGGCTGCTCTTTTCCGGGGCGTCACTGCCGTTGACCCAAGCCAGCGGGTCGTTTATCGGGCTGTTGCCGTCCGAATCGTTCATCAACACCTACCTTTTCGTTCAAAAAAAAGCGTCGCTCCCTCAGATGGCGGCGCGAGCCATTGCGGGTAACGACGCCTTTGTCCGTAAGCCCGCTCCGACGTTGGCGCGCGCTCTGATACAGAGTGCATAGCAAGGCACATGCCACGGGCGGAACGGCGCGCTACGCCGTCAACTTTCCATCAAGATTGAAACGCCACAGGCTTTCAGTATGGCCGCTTCCCTATGCCAGACTGCCCAGGAAACCCCACGGTGTACGCTGATTCTCCGACAACGATGGCCGCCCATCGGCTGTGCCGCTGGCTGTTTTACGCGGTGTTGATGCTGGGCTGTGCGTCTGCCCGGGGTGAGACTTACCAGGCGCGGGACGAAAGCCTGCACACGTTTTTCAGCGCGTTGTCGCTGCCTCTCGGCCTGCCGGTCGTTGTCAGCCGGTCGGCGGCTCGGCAACGCGTTGACGGAACCTACGATTTCAGCCGGGCACAGCAGGTGCTGGAGGCGGTAGCCGAGCAGCATCACCTGATCTGGTACAGCGACGGGCAGGTGCTCTACCTCTACGCAGCAGATGAAGCGAAGAGCTCGGCGGTGACGCTGCGGCATATTTCCGTCTCAAGGCTGCGCGAGTTCATGCGTCGCTCGGGGCTCGATGAGTCCCGCTACCCGCTGCGGGAGAGCGGGGGCCGGATGTTCTATGTGTCCGGGCCGGCGAACTATGTCGACCAGGTGCTGCACCTTACGCAATTGATGGACCGCCAGCGGGCCGCGCTCCGTGTGGGCCAGCAGGCGTTTGGCGTGGTGCAGGTGCTCAATACCCATGTGGCGGACCGCGAGTACGTGATGGGCGAGGAAAAGGTCAATGTGCCGGGCATGGCGTCGCTGATCGAGACCGTGCTTTCCCGCGAACAACAGGCCCCCGCGCAACGGCCGCCCGGCTTGCTGGCCGACAAGAGCCTGGCCGTGATTCCTTACCCGGATACCAACAGCCTGCTGATCAAGGGCAAGCCTGCTCAGGTGCGTTTTATCGAGCAATTGGTGGCGGAGCTGGATGTGCCCAAGCGCGCGATCGAGGTTTCGCTGTGGCTGGTGGACGTGGACCGTGACGAACTGAAGAAAATCGACCAGGCCTGGGCCGAGGAAACCCACACATCAACTTCGGCGACCCGGGTGCTGGAGCCGTTGGAGGACAATCGCCTGATGGCGCAGATCGCCGTGCTGGAGCGACGACGGCGCGCGCGGGTGGTGACACTGCCGGTGATTCTCACCCAGGAGAACGTTCCTGCGGTGTTCCAGGATAACCACACACTCTACGTGCCGGGGCCCGCCGTCGCTCGCACCGACTGGAAACCCATACGCTATGGCACCCAGGTCAGCGCGTTGCCGCGGTTTGCCGAGGCGAACGAGATCGAGATGCTGCTGAGCCTTGAGGATGACCGCCAGATGGGCGAGGCGGGGCGGCGTCAGAAAATGACCGCGGTCGGGAGGGTCAGCGTCAGCAGTGTCGTTCGGATGCCGCAGGGGAAACGCCTGTGGTTGGGCGGGTTTCGCCGGGATGTTGATGCGCAGGGGCGTGCCACTGCGCGTGGCCAGCGTGCCGAAGTACGGCTGTTTGTGATTCAGGCCCGGGCCGTGGGCAACGAGCTCAAGACCCTGGATGGCACCGTCGGGCCGCCACCGCTGACTCAGCCGCAATACGAACGGGTGCAACGTGCGTTTGTGCGGTCGATTCGCGATGTCGATCAATGAGGTAGGCGCTCGTCATGCATCTGGAAATTCTTTTGCAGGAACAACTGATCACGCGCAAGCGGCTGGCGTTGTTTGCACCGGGGAAAGTGCTGCCGCTGGCACCGGAGGTCATCCATTGCGTGGAAGTGCGCGTCAACGGCCAGTTACTGGCTCTGGGCGAATTGGTGCAGTTGGAAGACCGCCTGGGGGTTGAGCTGCTTGAGGTCTACCAGGAGTGGGTATCGCCTTAGTTATCAGTTCCAGTGAGATTTCTTACAAGGCGCTTCCGGAAAGCCCTGCTGATATGGGCTTTCTCCTAGGGTGGCTCGGGGAGGCCTTTTTTATAGTCGTGCGGTCGGCGTATGCGCCATTTCTGGAAATCAGGATTTCAATGTCAGTGGTTGGATGCAGAGGTGTGTATGGCCGTGGTGAATGATGGAGGGATGACGATTTCCCTGGTCTTTGGCCGCTGGACCCTGCATGGCGATGGACGCTTGACCGGCGAGGGCGTGGATATCCAGTTGCCGCCCAAGGAATGGCAAGTGCTGCGCTTGTTGTTGGTGTCCGGTGGTGCGCTGATGACCAAAGACTGTTTGCTTGAAATGGCTTGGCGCCAGGGAGAGGTGTCGGAGGAGTCGCTGACGCGCTGCATTTATTCGTTGCGTAAACATCTGCGCGCCGACAAAGGGTTTATCAAGACGATCTATGGCAGGGGCTATCGCTTTACATGCCCGGTGCGGCCAGCCGAGCGCGCCTCGTTGCCGCCCATCGCCGTTTGTTCGGCCTGTGGCAGGTAGCCCCGGGATGCGCAATGCGTGGCGCAAGGGCCTGTTACTGGCAGTGCTGATGGGCAGCAATAAGGCGCTGGCGTATTGTTGGGATGAGGTGGCCAGTCGCTACGATCTTGAGCCGGAATTGCTGCAGGCCATTGCCGCCGTAGAGTCGGGTTACCGTGCGGGTGCGATGAATTACAACAATCGCAACGGCACCCGCGATATCGGTCTGATGCAGATCAACAGCATTCACTTGCCCCGCTTGCTCAAACGAGGCATCACCGAAGACCGACTGTTGAGTGAGCCGTGCCTGTCAGTAGAGGTCGGGGCCTCGATTCTTGCCGAGTTCGTTCAGCGCTTCGGCTATAACTGGACGGCCATCGGCGCCTACAACGCAGGCCCGGGGCCTGGTCCACAGCGTGAGGCGTTGCGCTTGCAGTACGCACAGAAGGTCTGGGCCCGCTATGAAGCGTTGGTCGCGCATCGCTACTGACGATTGGGCGGCACGCCTCGCACGCAGGCCGCCAGCCCGGCTATAATCGCCGCCACTTATCGCCGCCATCCGAGTCTAGCCCGCCCATGTATACCCTGGCCCGCCAGCTGTTGTTCAAACTCTCCCCGGAGACTTCCCATGATCTGTCCCTGGACCTGATCGGTGCCGGTGGCCGCCTGGGGCTCAATGGCCTGGTATGCAAGGCACCGGCGAAAATGCCGGTTTCGGTGATGGGGCTCGACTTTCCCAACCCAGTCGGGCTGGCTGCCGGCCTGGACAAGAACGGTACGGCCATCGATGGCTTTGCGCAGTTGGGTTTTGGTTTCGTCGAAATCGGCACCGTGACCCCGCGCCCTCAGCCAGGCAACCCCAAGCCGCGCATCTTTCGCCTGCCGGAGGCTGAGGCGATCATCAACCGCATGGGCTTCAACAACCTCGGTGTCGATCACCTGCTGTCGCGGGTCCAGGCGGCGAAGTACAAGGGCGTCCTCGGGATCAATATCGGCAAGAATTTCGACACGCCGGTGGAGCGCGCGGTGGATGACTACCTGATCTGCCTGGACAAGGTCTACGCCCACGCCAGTTACGTCACGGTGAACGTCAGCTCGCCCAACACCCCGGGTCTGCGCAGCCTGCAGTTCGGTGATTCCCTCAAGCAATTGCTCGAAGCCTTGCGCCTGCGCCAGGAAGACCTCGCCGTGCGCCATGGCAAGCGTGTGCCGTTGGCGATCAAGATCGCCCCGGACATGACGGATGAAGAAACCGTGCTGGTCGCCCAGGCCCTGGTGGAGTCAGGCATGGATGCGGTGATTGCCACCAACACCACCCTCAGCCGTGTCGGTGTTGAAGGCCTGGCCCATGGCGACGAAACGGGCGGCTTGTCGGGCGCTCCGGTGCGTGACAAGAGCACGCACATCGTCAAGGTGCTGGCCGCTGAGCTGGCCGGGCGTTTGCCGATCATCGCGGTCGGCGGTATCACCGAAGGCAAGCACGCGGCCGAGAAGATCGCCGCTGGTGCGAGCCTGGTGCAGCTGTATTCCGGCTTTATCTACAAGGGCCCGGCGCTGATTCGCGAGGCGGTGGACGCGATCGCGGCATTGCCCAAAAAGGCCTGACACATGCCCAATAAAAAGGGCTCCTCAAGAGGAGCCCCTGGGCCGAAGCCCGCCGCCTGGATAGGGCGTGCGTGGTTAAGTCGTTAGCTATATTCGTGCTGGTGTCGGAATTGAATGCCCTTGATTAGCCGACCGCGTGAAGTTCGTTGAGTCTGTGGATGCCCGCAGTGCCTGTCATACCGTCCCAGTTGTCGCCGCGTCCTTCTCGCCAGCCGTTGATCCAGGCTTGGCGTACCGACGGTAGAGTAAATGGGCAAAGCTCACGGGATTTGCCATGAACGCCGTATTGATATCCGCGTAAAAATGCTCTTTCCAACGGATCACGCTTAAGTCTTCTCATAGGGTGTTTCCCTCACTTGTTGACTGTCTTGATATCCTTCGGCCTCGTCTGAGGCCGGGCAGAGTTTTTCTGCCGTTGGTGCGGCCCGCTGCCGGCGTGGCGAGCCAATGTGCCAGCGTCGTTGTGGCGCTGACCTGTGTTGAGTTCTAACCAATAGGTCACATGGATTCAATGATCGTTTTGTCATAAGCACGTAACAATAACGATGTTATAGCCATAAGCTGGGATGGCTTTTCGCCCCTTTTATTGGGCAAAGCCGGCTATGATGTGCCTTACGAAGAGAATGGCTTAATCCCTTGCTGAAAAAGCCCGCCCGTTGCAGTCGGTTATTATTCGACGAAGGGTCTGAATATTTCTTTTTGTTGCATCACTTATCTCTCTGCCCCGTCAATCAAGGCCCACAGGCCCGCCAGACGGGGTGGGACGGCACATTCGTGCCACGCGGGCACTCTTCAAGAAAAGTGCTTGATTGAAAACCGAGCCGGCGATGCGTCGCCCGTTCATTTATTGCTGAAAAGCCTGGATTGCCCATGTCGGACCGTTTTGAACTCTTCCTCACCTGCCCCAAGGGCCTCGAAGGCCTGCTGATCGAGGAAGCCGTCGGGCTTGGCCTTGAGGAAGCCCGCGAGCACACCTCGGCCGTGCGCGGCATGGCCGACATGGAAACCGCCTACCGCCTGTGCCTCTGGTCGCGCCTGGCCAACCGCGTGTTGCTGGTCCTCAAGCGCTTCCCGATGAAGGACGCCGAAGACCTCTACCATGGCGTGCTGGATATCGACTGGGCCGATCACATGGTCCCGGACGGCAGCCTGGCGGTGGAGTTCAGCGGTCACGGCTCGGGCATCGACAACACCCACTTCGGCGCGCTGAAGGTCAAGGATGCGATTGTCGACAAGCTGCGCACCCCGACCGGCGAGCGTCCGTCCATCGACAAGATCAACCCGGACCTGCGCATCCACCTGCGCCTGGACCGTGGCGAAGCGATTCTCTCCCTCGACCTGTCCGGCCACAGCCTGCACCAGCGCGGTTACCGCCTGCAGCAGGGCGCCGCACCATTGAAGGAAAACCTCGCTGCAGCCATCCTGATCCGTGCCGGCTGGCCGCGCATCGCCGCGGAAGGCGGCGCGTTGACCGACCCGATGTGCGGCGTCGGCACCTTCCTGGTGGAAGGCGCGATGATCGCCGCCGATATGGCGCCCAACCTCAATCGCGAACTGTGGGGTTTCACCACCTGGCTCGGTCACGTCCCGGCGTTGTGGAAGAAACTTCACACCGAGGCCAGCGAGCGCGCTGCCATCGGCATGAACAAGCCGCCGTTGTGGATTCGTGGCTACGAAGCCGATCCGCGCTTGATCCAGCCTGCTCGCAACAACATCGAGCGTGCCGGTCTCAGCCATTGGATCAAGGTGTACCAGGGCGAAGTCGGCACGTTCGAGCCGCGTCCGGACCAGAACCAGAAAGGCCTGGTGATCTGTAACCCGCCCTACGGCGAGCGTCTGGGCGACGAAGCGAGCCTGTTGTACCTCTACCAGAACCTCGGCGAGCGTCTGCGCCAGGCATGCATGGGCTGGGAGGCGGCGGTGTTCACCGGCGCGCCGGACCTGGGCAAGCGCATGGGCATCCGCAGTCACAAGCAGTATTCGTTCTGGAACGGCGCCTTGCCGTGCAAATTGCTGCTGATCAAGGTCAACCCGGACCAGTTCGTCACCGGCGAGCGCCGCACCCCGGAGCAGCGCCAGGCCGAACGTGAACAAGCCGCCTACGACCAGGCCCCGACCGAGCCGCAAGAGCGTCAGTACAACAAGAACGGCAACCCGATCAAACCTGCACCGGCGCCGGCCCCCGTGGTCGAACAGGCGCGCCTGAGCGAAGGCGGGCAGATGTTTGCCAACCGCCTACAAAAGAACCTCAAGCAACTGGGCAAGTGGGCCAAGCGTGAGGGCGTGGATTGCTACCGCGTCTACGATGCCGACATGCCGGAATATTCCATGGCCATCGACCTGTATCACGATTGGGTCCACGTGCAGGAATACGCCGCGCCGAAATCCATCGACCCGGAAAAAGCCTCCGCGCGCATGTTCGACGCATTGGCGGCCATTCCCCAGGCGCTGAACATCGACAAGAGCCGCGTGGTGGTCAAGCGCCGCGAGCGTCAGAGCGGCACCAAGCAGTACGAACGCCAGAGCGCCCAGGGCAAGTTCACCGAGGTCAGCGAAGGCGGCGTGAAGCTGCTGGTCAACCTCACCGACTACCTTGACACCGGCCTGTTCCTCGACCACCGGCCGATGCGTATGCGTATCCAGAAAGAGGCGGCCGGCAAGCGTTTCCTCAACCTGTATTGCTACACCGCCACCGCCAGCGTGCATGCGGCCAAGGGCGGCGCGCGCACCACGACCAGCGTCGACCTGTCCAAGACCTACCTGGACTGGGCGCGCCGCAACTTCTCCCTCAACGGTTTCTCCGACAAGAACCGCCTGGAGCAGGGTGATGTGATGGCGTGGTTGGAAGCCAGTCGCGATGAGTTCGACCTGATCTTCATCGACCCGCCGACCTTCTCCAACTCCAAGCGCATGGAAGGGATCTTCGACGTGCAGCGCGACCACGTGCAACTGCTCGACCTCGCCATGGCGCGCCTGGCGCCAGGCGGCGTGCTGTACTTCTCGAACAACTTCCGCAAGTTCGTGCTTGAGGACAACCTCAGCGAACGCTACGCGGTCGAGGAGATCAGCGACAAGACCCTCGACCCGGATTTTGCGCGTAACGCGAAGATCCATCGGGCCTGGAAAATCACTGCTCGCTGATTGCTCCACCCATCAGCCGCAAGCCTGGAATTATCCGGTCTTGCGGCTTTTTTACGCTGGTCAAACGGAGGGCCGCTCGCTATAACTAAATGTCCGGCCAAAGTGATCCCCCCACACGCTGGCGTTGTGAGTGTTGCCTATGCCGTTGCAAGCCGTTCGCCCGAAGATCCTAGGTTTTATCAATGAGCAGGTATCGGCTTGGTTGATGGCATTGCTGGTGTTTCTGGGCGGTAGCGCCTTGACGATCATCGTCGCCTGGGCGACATCCGACCTCTATCAACAGCAGGGGCGCCAGCGTTTCCAGCTGTTGGTCAATGAGCGATTCACCCGTCTGCAGGAGCGTTTCGAGGATCAGGAGCAACGCCTGACCAGCCTGCAACGCTTCTTCGTCAATTCCAATAATGTGTCCCGCGACGAGTTCGACGGTTTCGCCCAGCCTTTGCTGCTGCGTTCCCGGGCCTATGCCTGGGCGCCGCGGGTTATGCGTGATCAGCGCGCTCAGTTTGAACAGGACGTATCGCGCCAGCGCGGTCTGCCGTTCAGCATACGGGAACTGAATTCACACGGTGAGTTGGCCCCGGCGGTGGAGCGCGATGAATACGTGCCGGTCCTGTACAGCCAGACCCGAAGCCTGCTCGGTTCGCCGCTGGGCTTTGACCTGCTGGCCCAGCCGCTGCGGCGCTCGACCCTGGAGCGCGCACAAGCGAGCGGCAAGCTGGCCGTGTCCCAGCCCATGCAGTTGGTGGGGGTGGAGCCGGCCTATGCCACCGGCGTGTTATTGGTCGCGCCGGTCGTCTCCCCGGGCGGAACAGAACCCTACGGCTTTGTGATGGCCGTGATCAGCATGCGCCAGTTGATGGCCGACGGCTTGCCCAAGTCGGATCGCGATAATCTGGTGACGCAGATCGTCGACACTTCCGACCAGCAAGGGCGCCTGTTGTACGAATCCAGCAATGCCCTGGCCGACAGCGATCTGGTCGCCGCGCGTCGCCTCACCCTCGGCGATCATGTCTACGCCCTGAACCTGCGCCCCAGCCAGGTGTTCGAACAGGGCAACGGCTCGTCGTTGGTCCCGATACTGGCCGTGGGCGGGCTCTTCAGCCTGTTGCTCAGTGTCTTGCTCTATATGTTGGTCAGCCAGCGTCAGCGCGCCTTGAAACTGGTGGAGCAGCGTACCGTGCAGCTACGCCTGCGCGAGCAGGAACTGCGCAGCGCCCATGGCCAGTTACGCAGTGTGCTGAACGCCGCGACGCAGGTTGCGATCATTGCCACCGACTTGCACGGCGTGATCAACACCTTCAACGCCGGTGCCGAGCAGATGCTGGGGTTCAAGGCCGAGCACATACTCGGCCGCTCGACCCTGGAGAGCCTGCATGTGGCGGCGGAGCTGGATGTGCGTGCGGCGAGTCTGAGCATTGCGTTGGGCCGGCGAATCCCGCCGAGCCAGGCGATGCTGGTGGAGAGCCCGGGCAGCCCGCACGAGGCGCGCGAGTGGACCTTGGTGCGCGAGGATGGCAGCCGTTTGACGGTGAATATGTTGGGCACCGTGTTGCTGGATGACCATGGCTTATGGGTCGGGCACCTGGCGATGTACCTGGATGTCACCGAGCAAAAACGCGCCTATGAGGCCCTGGCCGTGCGCGACCGTCTGCTGAAAAAGCTCAGCGCCCATGTCCCGGGCGGGATCTTCCAATTCACTCTGGAACCCCAGGACAAGTGGCGGTTTGTCTACGCCAGCGATGGCATGCGCGATATCTATGAGATCGACACAGGGGTGCTGCAACGGGATGCAACGCAGGTCTTGGAGCGCATCCACCCGCTGGATGTCGAGCGAGTGCGTGCGTCGATCCGCTTATCCGCGCTGCAATTGAGCCACTGGCGCGAAGAGTACCGCGTGCAACTGCCGCAACGGGGCCTGCGCTGGATTCGCGGTGAGGCCACGCCGGAAGAACTGTCGGGCGGCGGTACGCTGTGGCACGGCTATGTGTCGGACATTTCCGATCTCAAGCGCGTGGAAGAAGAACTGCGCGCGCTGTCCATCACCGATGCCCTCACCGGGATCCATAACCGTCGGTATTTCCAGGATCGTCTCAAGGCTGAGATGGTCCGCCTCAATCGCACCTCGGGGGCGTTGTCGGTGATCATGCTGGATATCGATCACTTCAAGCGTATCAACGACCAGTACGGCCATGCGGTTGGCGACGCGGTGTTGCAGGAACTGTGCAAGCGCATCAGCCAGCGCTTGCGCCGCACCGATGTGTTCTGTCGCCTGGGTGGCGAGGAGTTCATGGTGTTGTGCCCCAACACCGACGGCGCCCAGGCCTACGGTTTGGCGATGGAGCTTTGGCGGGCGCTGCGCGATGCGCCGATGGGGACGGTGGGAGTCGTCACCGCCAGCTTCGGGGTGGCCAGTTGGCGGGTCGATGAGGGGATCGACGGGTTACTGCTGCGCGCGGATTCGGCGGTGTACGTGGCCAAGCAGGCGGGCAGGGATCGGGTCGAAGCGGAACGCTTGCCGGTGTGAATGTCGACGTCGTACACAACCTGTGGGCGCGGGCTTGCCCACAGGTTATGGCGGTGTCTAGAGGACTGGCGCCGCTGCCGCCAGCTTTGGCTGGCGGTACAGGTCCAGCAGCACCTGGTCGAGCACCGACGACGCACCCCACGGCTTCGGATCGTTGAGGATCGCCACCACCACCCAGGTATTGCCGTTGTTGTCGCGGCTGAACCCGGCGATGGCGCGCACGGTGTTCAAGGTGCCGGTCTTGACGTGGGCTTCACCGCGCATGGCGGTGGTCTTCAGGCGTTTACGCATGGTGCCGTCGGTGCCGGCGATTGGCATCGAGCTGATGTATTCCGCGGCGTAGGGGCTTCTCCACGCGGCTTGCAACATGGCCGCCATCTCGCGTGCGCTGACGCGTTCGGCACGGGACAGGCCCGAACCGTTCTCCATCACAAGGTGCGGTGAGGTGATGCCTTTTTTCGCCAGCCACTGGCGTACCACGCGTTGCGCGGCCTTGGCATCGTCGCCGTCGGCGTCGTTGCGGAACTGCGCGCCCAGGCTCAGGAACAACTGCTGGGCCATGGTGTTGTTACTGTATTTGTTGATGTCGCGGATGATTTCCGCCAGGTCCGGCGAGAAGGCCCGCGCCAGTACCTTGGCGTCCTTGGGCACCGGTGCCTGGATGTCACGGCCCTGGATGGTACCGCCCAATTCCTGCCAGATCGCCCGCACGGCGCCGGCGGTATACGTGGCGTGATCGAGCAACGACAAGTAGGTCTGCGAGCTGCAGCCATCGCCCAACTGGCCGCTGACGGTCACGGTGATGCTGCCATCCGCCGCCGTCACCGGGTTGTAGCGCACGTCGCCGGTACATTGCTTGGCGTTGGACGCCTTGACCTGATTGTCGATGCGAATGCTGGCGATCGGCGGCTCGACCGACACGATCACGCGTCCGGAATCGTTGCGGGTCACGAAGCGCAGGGCCTTGAGGTTGACCAGCAAGGCATCGGGCTTGACCAGGAACGGTTTGTTCTCGTCATTGCCGTCGTCATTGAACTCCGGCAGTTGCGGCGGAATAAAGAAGCCACGGTCCAGCACCAGATCGCCGGTGACTTGCTGCACGCCATTGGCCCGCAGGTCGCGCATCAGCAGCCAGAGTTTTTCCATGTTCAGCTTGGGGTCGCCGCCGCCCTTGAGGTACAGGTTGCCGCGCAATACGCCACCGCTGAGGGTGCCGTCGGTGTAGAACTCGGTCTTCCACTGGTGGTTGGGGCCGAGCATTTCCAGGGCTGCGTAGGTGGTGACCAGCTTCATGGTGGAGGCCGGGTTCACCGAGACGTCGGCATTGAAGACGGTGGGGGTGCCGGGGCCGTTCAACGGCAGCATCACCAGGGACAATGCGGTGTTCTGCAACTTGGCCTTCTGCAGGGCCTGTGCGACGTTGGGTGGCAGGGTGTTATTGATCGGGGCGGCGGTGGCGGAAAAAGCCAGCGGCAGGAGAACGCCGGCAAGGAGCAATGGACGCAAAGATTTGATCATAAGGAATAAAACCCTACTGCTGAGGAGGGTGAAAAAGGCGAGGGGTATGTAAGAAAATCCCTCAGTAGTCATGAAAGTGTCGGCATTATGCCCCAAGCTGGAACCACTTGTAGCTGAACGATAGCTGCTAATCGGGGTTTTTTTTCCAGGCATTTCGCCGCCTGTCCCAGAGAGTCGGGCAATCGCTGCCTTAAGCTGCTAAAGTGCCGCCCGTTATTACTTATGAGGATTGTTCCAATGGCGACTAACCGTTCCCAGCGTCTGCGCAAAAAACTGTGCGTTGATGAATTTCAAGAGCTGGGTTTCGAACTGAACCTGGACTTCAACGAAGGCCTGAGTGAAGAAGCTATCGACGCTTTCCTCGAAGCATTCATCAAAGAAGCCATGGAAGCCAACGGTCTGGGCTATGTCGGCGGCGATGACTACGGTCTGGTTTGCCTGCAGAAGCGTGGCTCGGTCTCCGAAGAGCAGCGTGCTGCCGTTGACGCCTGGCTGAAAACCCGTTCCGAGCTGACCAAGGCTGAAGTCAGCCCGTTGATGGACGTGTGGTATCCGGAAAAGCCGATCAACGCGGCTAAGTGATACTAAACAAAACGGCGACCTGAGGGTCGCCGTTTTTTTATGCCTTGCGCCAGTTCAGAATCAGCAGCGTCAACACCCCCGCCACGATCCCCCAGAACGCCGACCCGATGGAAAACAACGTCAAGCCTGACGCGGTGACCATAAAGGTGATCAGCGCCGCTTCCCGTTCCTTCGGCTCATTCATGGCGATGCTCAAGCCATTGATGATCGAGCCAAACAACGCCAACGCCGCAATCGACAGCACCAGTTCCTTGGGCAAGGCTGCGAACAAGGCCGCCAATGTGGCGCCGAACACCCCGGCAATGCCGTAGAACACGCCACACCAGACTGCCGCCGTGTAGCGCTTGTTACGGTCTTCATGGGCGTGGGGCCCGGTGCAGATCGCCGCACTGATCGCCGCCAGGTTGATGCCGTGGGAGCCGAACGGCGCCAACACCAGCGAGGCCAGGCCGGTGGCGGTGATCAGCGGCGACGCTGGCACGTTGTAGCCGTCGGCGCGCAACACTGCGACGCCCGGCATGTTCTGCGAGGTCATCGCCACCACGAACAGCGGGATGCCGATGCTGATGGTCGCCGCCAGCGAGAAGTGCGGCGTGGTCCAGACCGGCGTTGCCACTTCCAGGTGAAAACCGCTGAAATCCAGGAGCCCCATCAGCCCGGACAGCACGCTGCCGATCACCAGCGCGGCGAGCACCGCATACCGCGGCGACAGGCGTTTGATGAGCAGGTAGGTGAAAAACATCCCCAGCACCAGGCCGGTGCGATGCTGCGCGGCGACGAAAATCTCGCTGCCGATCTTGAACAGAATCCCCGCCAGCAAGGCCGCCGCCAGCGACGCCGGGATGCGTCTGACCAGTTTTTCGAAGCTGCCGGTCAGCCCGCAGAGCGTCACCAGCACCGCGCAGGTGATGTAGGCGCCGATGGCTTCGCCGTAACTGACGCCGCCGAGGCTGGTGATCAACAGCGCTGCGCCGGGTGTCGACCAGGCAATGGTGATCGGTGTGCGGTAGCGCAGGGACAGGCCGATGCTGCACACCGCCATGCCGATGGAAATCGCCCAGATCCACGAGGAAATCTGCGCGCTGGTCAAACCGGCGGCTTGGCCGGCCTGGAACATGAGCACCAGGGAGCTGGTATAGCCGGTCATCATGGCGATGAAACCGGCGACGATGGCCGAGGGAGAAGTGTCGGCCAGTGGGCGCAAGGGCGCTTGGGTGGCGTCGGTCATGGCGAGGTGTTCCTTTTACCTGGGAGTTTGCCAGTGAAGGCGCAGATTCAAGCCTAAACTCAAACGTAACGACTCATTGCAGTACAGCCGGGCTCGCAAACAGCCGTACAGTGTGTTGGCGCATGGGGTTGTGTACAATGTGCGCTGATTTTAGCTGATACTTGCCAGCGCCTCTTTGTTGCCGTATTACCGTTAATTCGCCGCCGTTCTCCCGATCCGAGTGCCCATGAACGAACAGTTGCAACCTCTCAAGAAACAACCGCGAGCCAGCAAGACCGGCCGCAGCGGAACCCAGGACGATATCGTCTACGCGCATATCTTCGAGGCGATTCTCGAACAACGCCTGGCACCCGGTACCAAATTGAGCGAAGAGGCACTCGGCGAAATCTTTGGCGTGAGCCGCACCATCATTCGCCGCGCGTTGTCGCGCCTGGCCCATGAAGGCGTGGTACTGCTGCGGCCCAATCGCGGCGCGGTGGTGGCCAGCCCGAGTGTCGAAGAAGCGCGCCAGGTGTTCCTGGCCCGGCGCCTGGTCGAGCGGGCGATCACGGAACTGGCGGTGCAGCACGCCACGGCGGAGCAGTTGGCCGAGCTGCGGCAGATGGTCAACGACGAACGCGACAGCTTCTCCCGCGGCGATCGCGGTGCCGGTATCCGCCTTTCCGGCGAGTTCCATCTGAAGCTGGCCGAAGCGGCAAAAAACGCGCCGCTGATCAGCTTCCAGCGCAGCCTGGTGTCCCAGACCTCATTGATCATCGCGCAGTACGAAAGCGGCAACCGCTCGCACTGTTCCTACGATGAACACAGCCAGTTGATCGATGCGATCGAAGCCCGGGACGCGGCGCTGGCAGTGAATTTGATGATGCATCACATGGATCATATCGACAGCAAGCTCAACCTCGACGAGGAAAGCGCGTCGGATGATTTGCATGCGGTGTTCTCGCATTTGTTGCAGAGCAAGAAGCCGGGGCGCTCTTCGGTCAAACTCTAAGCCCGATCAAAAAATGTGGGAGGGGGCTTGCCCCCGATTGCGGTGTATCAGTCACTGGATGCTTTGACTGAACCACTGCAATCGGGGGCAAGCCCCCTCCCACATTTGGGTTTGTGGCATATCTGAAATTAGCGTTGGTGAACCAGATTACCGGCCGCATAGGTCTGCAACACCGCCCGGTCATCCCCCAACGTCATCAATACAAACAACCTCTCGGCAATGTCCTTGGCCTGCTTCATGCGATAGCTGAGCAGTGGCGTGGCGTTGTAGTCCAGCACCAGGAAGTCCGCATCGGTACCCGGCTGCAACGTGCCGATCTTGTCCTCCAACCGCAACGCCCGCGCACCGCCCAGGGTGGCCAGGTACAGCGACTTGAACGGGCTCAGTCGCGCGCCTTGCAGTTGCATGACCTTGTAGGCTTCGTTCAACGTCTGCAGCAACGAGAAGCTGGTGCCGCCGCCGACGTCAGTGCCCAGGCCCACGTTGAGTTTGTGCTTCTCGGCCATCGGCAGGTTGAACAGCCCGCTGCCGAGGAACAGGTTCGAGGTCGGGCAGAATGCGACTGCCGAGCCGGTCTGCGCCAACCGCGCGCATTCGTCATCGCACAGATGCACGCCGTGGGCAAACACCGAGCGTTCGCCCAATAGCTGGTAGTGGTCGTACACATCCAGGTAGCCGCTGCGCTCGGGGAACAGCTCGTTGACCCACTCGACTTCCTGCTTGTTCTCACTGATGTGCGTCTGCATGTACAGGTCGGGGTATTCGCCCAGCAGTTGCCCGGCCAGCGCCAATTGCTGCGGCGTGCTGGTGGGTGCGAAGCGCGGCGTCACCGCATAGTGCAGGCGGCCCTTGCCGTGCCAGCGTTCGATCAGCGCCTTGCTCTCCTGGTAGCCGGATTCGGCGGTGTCGGTCAGGTAGTCGGGGGCGTTGCGGTCCATCATCACCTTGCCGGCGATCATGCGCAGGTCGAGTTTTTCGGCGGCCTCGAAGAATGCCTGCACCGATTGCGGATGCACGCTGCCGAACACCAGCGCGGTGGTGGTGCCGTTGCGCAGCAGTTCCTTGATGAAAATCTCTGCGACGTCCTCGGCATGGGCCTTGTCGGCGAACTGGCGTTCGCAGGGGAAGGTGTAGGTGTTGAGCCAGTCCAGCAACTGTTCGCCATAAGCGCCGACCATGCCGGTTTGCGGCAGGTGGATATGCGTATCGATCAGCCCGGGGGTGATCAGCGCGTCCTGGTAGTGGGTGATTTCGACCTCGGCGGGCAGGTGCGGCAGCAGGTCGTGGGCGTGGCCCAGGGCGCTGATCCGGCCGTTGTCGATGACCAGCAGGCCGTCTTCGAAATACTCATAGGACGCCTCGATCCCCACTTCAGCGGGGTCGGCGAGGCTGTGCAGGATGGCGGCGCGGTAGGCTTTGCGAGTCGAAGGCATGGTGATCTCAATTTAGATAGCTTGGCTGCGACGCGAAGCCGGCAGCAGTTGGGCAATGGGTTCGGCGCTCGCGGTGTGCTGGCCGAAATGGGCGTTATAGGTGGCGATGATTTCGCCGGCGATGGAGATGGCGATTTCCGCCGGCAATTTGCCCTTCACTTCGCTAAGGCCCATGGGACAGCGCATGCGTTGCAGTTGTGCGGCGTCGACGCCGCGATCCCGCAGGCGGTGCTCGAACTTGACGCGCTTGGTCTTTGAACCGATCAGGCCGAAGTAGGCAAAGTCATTGCGCTTGAGCAGGGCGGCGCTGAGTTCCAGGTCCAGCGCGTGATTGTGGGTCATCACGATGCAGTAACTGCCTGCGGGCAGGTCGGCAATTTCGTCGACCGGTTCTTCGCTGACGATTTTGCGCACGCCTTGTGGGATGTGTTCCGGGAACTCTTGCTCGCGCGAATCGATCCAGCGCACCCGGCACGGCAGGCTCGCCAGCAACGGCACCAGGGCGCGGCCGACGTGGCCGGCGCCAAATACGGCGATCTGTGCCTGCACCTGGCCCATGGGTTCGAACAGCAGCACGGTCGCGCCGCCGCAGCACTGGCCCAGGCTCGCGCCGAGGCTGAAACGCTCCAGATGGTTGTGTTGCTGGCCGCGGGCGAGCATGTCGCGGGCGATCTGCATCGCTTTGTATTCCAGGTGCCCGCCGCCGATGGTGTCGAACGTGTGTGCGGCACTGATGACCATCTTCGAACCGGCATTGCGCGGCGTGGAGCCGAGCTCTTCGATGATGGTCACCAGCACGCAGGGTTCGCCCTGGTTTTGCAGGTTGGCGAGGGCGCTGATCCAGTTGTTCATGTCTACCTCAACATTTCTGTTGTCAGTTCTACCGTCATCGGGGGCAAGCCCCCTCCCACACTTGAATGTATTCACAGATCAAAAATGTGGGAGGGGCAAGCCCCTTCCCATACTTGAATGTATTCACAGATCAAAAATGTGGGAGGGGCAAGCCCCTTCCCATACTTGAATGTATTCACAGGTGAAAAATGTGGGAGGGGCGGTGCGACGATTCGACTTGCCCCCGATGGCAGCACCTCGATTTACAGCGAAGCCATCTCGGTTTCAGCCTCAACCGCCTTCGCAGCAGCCAACTGCCGCATCTGCTCACACCCCCACAACACCCGCTCCGGCGTCGCCGGCGCATCGATGTTCGGCTGGTGGCGATAGTCACCCAGGCTCGCCACCGCATCCTTGATCGCGCACCACGAGGCAATCCCGAGCATGAACGGCGGCTCACCCACGGCCTTGGAATGGAACACTGTGTCTTCCGGGTTCTTACGGTTTTCCACCAGCTTCACGCGCAAATCCAAGGGCATGTCGGCCACGGCCGGGATCTTGTAGCTGGCCGGGCCGTTTGTCATCAGCTTGCCCTTGTCGTTCCACACCAGCTCTTCCATGGTCAGCCAGCCCATGCCCTGGATAAAGCCGCCTTCGACCTGGCCAGTGTCGATGGCCGGGTTCAGCGAAGCGCCGACGTCGTGGAGGATGTCGGTGCGCAGCATCTTGTATTCGCCGGTCAGGGTGTCGACGATCACTTCGCAGCAGGCCGCGCCGAACGCGAAGTAGTAGAACGGCCGACCGCGCGCCTGGCTGCGGTCGTAGAAGATTTTCGGGGTCTTGTAGAAGCCGGTGCTCGACAACGACACCTGGGCGAAATACGCCTGCTGGATCAGGCTTTCAAAGCTCAGGATCTGCTCGCGCACGCGCACATGGCCGTTGTGGAATGCCACGTCCGCTTCGCTCACCGCGTAGTGGCGCGCGGCAAATTCCACCAGGCGTTGCTTGATGGTTTCGGCGGCGTTCTGCGCGGCCTTGCCGTTCAGGTCGGCACCGCTGGAGGCGGCGGTCGGCGAGGTGTTGGGCACCTTGTCGGTGTTGGTGGCGGTGATCTGCACACGGTCGATGTCCACCTGGAACACCTCGGCCACCACTTGCGCGACCTTGGTGTTCAAGCCCTGGCCCATCTCGGTGCCGCCGTGGTTCAGGTGGATGCTGCCATCGGTGTAGATATGGATCAGCGCGCCGGCCTGGTTGAGGAAGCTGGCGGTGAAGGAAATGCCGAATTTTACCGGGGTCAGCGCCAGGCCTTTTTTCAGGATCGGGCTGTGCGCGTTGTAGCGGCGGATCGCTTCGCGGCGCTCGGCATATTGGCTGCTGGCCTCAAGCTCGGCAGTCATCTCTTCGAGCAGGTTGTGCTCGACGGTCTGATAGTAGTGGGTGACGTTGCGCTCGGTCTTGCCGTAATAGTTGGCCTTGCGCACCGCCAACGGGTCGAGGGCCAGATGACGGGCGATGGCGTCCATCACTTCTTCGATGGCGACCATCCCTTGCGGGCCGCCAAAGCCGCGGTACGCGGTGTTGGACGCGGTGTTGGTCTTGCAGCGATGGCCGTTGACCGTGGCGTCGCCCAGGTAATACGCGTTGTCGGCGTGGAACATGGCGCGGTCGACAATCGAGTTCGACAGGTCTGGCGAACAGCCGCAGTTACCCGCCAGCTCCAGCTGGATGCCATGCAAGCGCCCGCTGTCGTCGAAGCCGACGTCGTATTCGATATAAAAGGGGTGGCGCTTGCCGGTCATCAGCATGTCTTCGACGCGCGGCAGGCGCATCTTGGTCGGCTGCCCGGTAAGGCGCGCGACCACCGCACACAGGCACGCCGGGCTGGCGGCCTGAGTCTCCTTGCCGCCGAAACCGCCGCCCATGCGGCGCATGTCGACGACGATCTTGTTCATCGACACGTCGAGCACTTCGGCCACCAGCTTCTGCACCTCGGTGGGGTTTTGCGTGGAGCAGTAGACGATCATGCCGCCGTCTTCGGTGGGCATCACCGAGGAAATCTGGGTTTCCAGGTAGAAGTGTTCCTGGCCGCCGATATGCAGCGTGCCCTGGATGCGATGCTTCGCGGCCGTCAGCGCTGTCGCCGAATCGCCGCGTTGATGGGTGTGGCTGTCCAGCACGAAATGCTGGTTGCGGTAGGCCTCGACCACGTCCAGCACCGGCTCCAGGTCTTCGTATTCGATCACTGCGGCCAGCGCCGCTTTGCGCGCGGTTTCCAGGTCGCGGGCGGCCACGGCCAGCACCACCTGGCCGACGAACTGCACGGTGTCGATGGCCAACAGCGGATCACCCGGCAGCAGCGGGCCGATGTCTTTGAGCCCCGGCACGTCTTCGTGGGTGATGACGATACGCACGCCGTCGAAGGCGTAGCAGGGCGCGGTATCGATGTTGAGGATTTTGGCGTGGGCGCGGTCGGACAGGCGCGCATACAGGTGCAATTGGTTGGGGAATTCCAGGCGGTCGTCGATGTACTGCGCTTCGCCGGATACGTGCTTGGCGGCGCTGTCGTGCTTGACGCTGCGGCCGACGCCGGAGGTCAGGTCCTGGGCAAACAGCGCGGCCAGTTCGGCCTGGGTTTTTGCCACGGCGTGATGGTTAGACATAGGCGGTCACCCGAGTTTCGATGTGCGGCGTTTGCAGCTCGATGAAGTATTTGCGCAGCAGGTTCTGCGCGCTGAGCAGGCGGTATTCCTTGCTGGCTCGGAAGTCCGACAGCGGGGTGAAATCCTCGGCCAGGGCGGCGCAGGCGTGCTCCACGGTGGCGGCATTCCAGGGCGCGCCGATCAGCACGGTTTCGCAGTGCTGTGCGCGTTTGGGCGTGGCGGCCATACCGCCGAAGGCGACGCGGGCGTCGCTGATCACACCGTCGTCGATCTTCAGGTTGAACGCCGCGCACACCGCGGAAATATCGTCGTCCAGGCGCTTGGATACCTTGTACGCCCGGAACCGCGTGTGGCCCTTGGGCACGATGATCTTCTCGATGAACTCGCTGTCCTGGCGTGCGGTGACGCGGTAGTCGATGAAGTAATCTTCCAGCGCCAGGGTGCGACGGACGTTGCCCTTGCACAGCACGATCTGCGCGCCGAGGGCGATCAGCAGCGGCGGCGAATCGCCGATCGGCGAGGCGTTGCCGATGTTGCCGCCCAGGGTGCCCTGGTTGCGGATTTGCAGGGAGGCGAAGCGCTGCAGCAGTTCGCCGAAGTCCGGGTATTCGTGGCGCAGCGCGGTGTAGCAATCGGAGAGGGCGGCGGCGGCGCCGATTTCCAGGCGATCGTCGAACGTCTCGATGCGCTTCATCTCGTCGATATTGCCGACGTAGATCATCACCGGCAGCGTGCGGTGGAACTGCGTGACTTCCAGCGCCAGGTCGGTGCCACCGGCCAGCAGGCGGGCCTGGGGGTAGGCGTCGTAGAGGTCGGCCAGGTCGGCGACGGTCAGCGGCACCAGGCAGCGTTTGTCGCCGCTGTTGAGTTCAGCGGTGTGCGTCGGCGCGATAGCCTTGAGGCGGGCGATGGTCTGGGCCTCGCGGCTGTCGAACTGATCCTGGGGTTTGTTGCAGCAGGCCTGTTCGGCGGCGGCGAGGATCGGGCGATAGCCGGTGCAGCGGCACAGGTTGCCGGCCAGGGCTTCATGGGCTTTGTCGCGGTCAGGGGCGTCGCTGTTTTTTTGCAGGGCGAACAACGACATCACAAAACCGGGGGTGCAGAAGCCGCATTGCGAACCGTGACACTCCACCATCGCCTGTTGCACGCTGTGCAGTTGGCCCTGGTGCTTGAGGTCTTCGACGCTGATCAACTGTTTGCCGTGCAACGACGACACGAACGTCAGGCACGCATTCAGGCTGCGATAGCGAATCCGCTCGCCCTGCTCATCGCTGTGCAGTTCGCCGACCACCACGGTGCAGGCGCCGCAATCGCCGCTGGCACAGCCTTCCTTGGTGCCGGGTTTGCCCACATGCTCGCGCAGGTAGTTGAGCACGGTCAGGTTGGGGTCCAGGGCGTGCTCGCTACGGAGTTCCTGGTTAAGTAAAAACTGGATCACGGAAGGCCTCGCAGACTCATTATTGTTGTTAACCGCTTTGCGCCGAATCTAGTCATGTCTGACTTTTCGGTCAATGATTTTCTGACCTAAAGGTCAAGAAAATGCGGTCACAACCCTATTAATTATGGTCCAGTCTTCTGGAACCGGCGTTTTTGGGGGCTTCTGGCGGTTCATCGTTGCTTATTTCATGCCAAATTCTTGAAGGTGGGCCGAGCGCCATCAGCGGGCATTTGCGCTACACTGGCGCGCTTGTATCGATAGAAGATTTTGAAGGGAAAACATGACGTTCAAGGCGCCGGACAGTCTCGCCGAGCAAATCGCTCACCACCTCGCCGAACGTATCATTCGCGGCGATCTCAAGCCTGGGGAACGGATCCAGGAACAGAAGGTTACGCTGGCACTCAACGTCAGCCGCGGTTCCGTGCGTGAAGCCTTGCTGATCCTCGAACGTCGCCACCTGATCGCGATCCTGCCGCGCCGTGGCGCTCACGTCACCGAACTCACCGCGCACAAGGTGCAGAGCCTGTGTACGTTGATGGCCGAGCTGTACATCCTGCTCGGCAATGCGGTGGCGCAGGGCTGGCAGACCCAGGCCGACATGGCGCCGTTCGTGCAGATCCAGCAGCGCCTGGTGAGCAATTTCGAACGCCAGGACATCCGCGCTTTCGTCGCAGAAAGCTTCAATGTGATGCGTGCCGCGTACCCCTTTGCCAACAACCCGTATTTGCAGGAAACCGTCGAGAACCTGCAGCCGGCGATGAACCGCGCCTATTACCTGGCCCTGGATCAACGCAAGGCTTCCATGAGCGAATACCTCGCGCTGTTCGAGCAATTGCTCGCCGCCGTGCTCGCCCGTGACTTGCCGCAGATTCGCCTGGTGCTGTCGGCCTACGGCCAGCGCAGTTGCTCGCTGGTGATCGCTGCGTTGGCGGACGCCTAAGCGTGCGGCTCAAGTGCATCAAACTGGCGGGGTTCAAATCCTTCGTCGACCCGACCACGGTGAACTTCCCCAGTAACATGGCGGCGGTGGTCGGGCCCAATGGCTGCGGCAAGTCGAACATCATCGATGCCGTGCGCTGGGTGATGGGCGAGAGCTCGGCAAAAAACTTGCGTGGCGAGTCGATGACCGACGTCATCTTCAACGGCTCCACCAGCCGCAAGCCGGTGAGCCAGGCCAGCATCGAACTGGTGTTCGACAACTCTGACGGCACCCTGGTCGGCGAATACGCGGCCTACGCGGAAATTTCCATCCGCCGCAAAGTGACGCGCGACAGCCAGAACAGTTACTTCCTCAACGGCACCAAGTGTCGCCGTCGGGACATCACCGATATCTTCCTCGGCACCGGCCTTGGCCCGCGCAGCTACTCGATCATCGAACAGGGCATGATCTCCAAGCTGATCGAAGCCAAGCCCGAAGACCTGCGTAACTTTATCGAAGAAGCTGCCGGCATCTCCAAGTACAAGGAGCGCCGTCGCGAGACCGAAAACCGTATCCGCCGCACCCATGAAAACCTCGCCCGCCTGACCGACCTGCGCGAAGAGCTGGAGCGCCAGTTGGAGCGCCTGCACCGTCAGGCCCAGGCCGCCGAGAAGTATCAGGAATACAAGGGCGAAGAACGTCAGCTCAAGGCACAACTGTCGGCCTTGCGCTGGCAGGCGCTGAACGATCAGGTCGGCCAGCGCGAAGCGATCATCGGCACCCAGGAAATCAGCTTCGAAGCCCTGGTGGCCGAACAACGCAACGCCGACGCCAGCATCGAGCGCCTGCGCGACGGGCATCATGACCTGTCCGAGCGCTTCAATCTGGTGCAGGGCCGCTTCTATTCGGTGGGCGGCGACATCGCCCGGGTCGAACAGAGCATCCAGCACGGCCAGCAACGTCTGCGCCAGTTGCAGGACGATCTGAAGGAAGCCGAGCGCGCGCGCCTGGAGACCGAGTCCCACCTCGGCCACGACCGTACCTTGCTGCTGACCCTCGGCGAAGAGCTGGACATGCTCACCCCCGAGCAGGAAGTCACCAGCGCCGCTGCCGAAGAAGCCGCCGCCACCCTGGAAGAATCCGAGACCACCATGCACGGCTGGCAGGAGCAGTGGGACACCTTCAACCTGCGCTCCGCCGAACCGCGCCGCCAGGCTGAGGTGCAGCAGTCGCGCATCCAGCAACTGGAAACCAGCATGGAGCGCCTGGCCGAGCGCCAGCGTCGCCTGCAGGAAGAGCGCGTGCTGCTCGCCGCCGACCCGGAAGACGCGGCGATCCTGGAGCTGAGCGAGCAACTCGCCGAAAGCGAAATGACCCTCGAAGAGCTGGAAGCCAGCGAAGAACAGCAAGTGGAGCGCCTGGAGCAATTGCGTCAGCAACTGCAACAGGCGACCCAGGCCCAGCAACAGGCCCAAGGCGATCTGCAGCGGCTCAACGGGCGCCTGGCGTCCCTCGAAGCCTTGCAGCAGGCCGCGTTGGACCCTGGTACCGGCACCGCCGAATGGCTGCGTGACCAGCACTTGGCCGAACGCCCGCGTCTGGCGGAGGGCTTGAAGGTCGAGGCCGGTTGGGAACTGGCGGTGGAAACCGTGCTCGGCGCCGACCTGCAAGCGGTGCTGGTGGATGATTTTGCCGGCTTCGACCTGGCCGGTTTTGCCCAGGGCGATCTGCGCTTGCTCAGCCCCGCCGCCGATGGCGCGCGTGTGCCGGGCAGCCTGCTGGATAAAGTCGAGGCCGCGCTTGACCTGGCGCCGTGGCTGGGCCAGGTCAAACCGGTGGAATCCCTGGAGCAGGCGCTGGCCCAGCGCGGTCAACTGGGCGCCGGCGAAAGCCTGATCAGCCGCGACGGTTATTGGGTCGGCCGCCACTTCCTGCGGGTGCGCCGCGCCAGTGAGGCGGAAAGTGGCCTATTGGCCCGTGGCCAGGAAATCGTCAAGCTGATCGCCGAGCGTGAAGAGCACGAAGCTACCCTGGAAAGCCTGGAAACCGAACTGCAAACCCTGCGCGCCACCCAGCGCCAGCAAGAGACCGGCCGCGAACACCTGCGCCGCCTGTTGCAGGACGAAGCGCGCCAGCAGGGCGAATTGAAAGCCCAGTTGTCGGCGAGCAAGGCCAAGGTCGAGCAACTGACCCTGCGCCGCACTCGTCTCGACGAAGAAGTGGCCGAGATGGGCGAGCAGCGCGCCCTCGAACACGAACAGATCGGCGAGGCGCGCCTGCAATTGCAGGAAGCCCTCGACAGCATGGCCGTCGACACCGAGCAGCGCGAATTGCTGCTGGCCCAGCGCGACAGCCTGCGCGAACGCCTCGACCGGGTCCGTCAGGAAGCGCGCCAGCACAAGGACCACGCCCACCAGTTGGCGGTGCGCCTCGGCTCCCTGCGCGCCCAGCACGATTCCACGCGCCAGGCCCTGGAGCGCCTGGAGATGCAGTCCGAGCGCCTGACCGAAAAGCGTGAGCAACTGAGCCTCAACCTGGAGGAGGGCGAAGCGCCCCTGGAAGAGTTGCGGCTCAAGCTCGAAGAGCTGCTCGACAAGCGCATGACCGTCGACGAAGAACTCAAGACCGCGCAAATCGCCCTGGAAGACGCCGACCGCGAACTGCGCGACGCGGAAAAACGCCGCACCCAGGCCGAGCAGCAATCCCAGCTGATTCGCGGCCAGCTCGAACAACAGCGCATGGAATGGCAGGCCCTGACCGTGCGCCGCAAAACCCTGCAGGACCAACTGCTCGAAGACGGCTACGACCTGCACGGCGTGCTCAACACCCTGACCGCCCAGGCCAACGAGAAAGACGCCGAAGAAGAACTTGAGCGGATTGCCGCGCGTATCCAGCGACTCGGTGCGATCAACCTCGCCGCCATCGACGAATACCAGCAACAGTCCGAGCGTAAACGTTATCTGGACGCCCAGGACGCCGATCTGGTGGAAGCCCTGGACACCCTGGAAAACGTGATCCGCAAGATCGACAAGGAAACCCGCAACCGCTTCAAAGATACCTTTGATCAGATTAACGGCGGTTTACAGGCGTTATTCCCAAAAGTTTTCGGTGGCGGCAGCGCTTACTTGGAACTGACGGGCGAAGATCTACTCGATACAGGGGTAACGATCATGGCGCGGCCTCCGGGCAAGAAGAACAGCACCATCCATTTGTTGTCCGGCGGCGAAAAAGCCCTGACCGCATTGGCCCTGGTGTTTGCCATCTTCAAGTTGAACCCGGCGCCGTTCTGCATGCTCGATGAAGTTGACGCGCCACTGGATGACGCTAACGTTGGACGTTACGCACGCCTGGTCAAAGAGATGTCCCAGACCGTGCAGTTCATCTATATCACCCACAACAAGATCGCCATGGAAATGGCGGATCAGTTGATGGGGGTGACGATGCACGAGCCGGGCTGTTCGCGATTGGTGGCGGTGGATGTCGAAGAAGCGATGGCGATGGTGGATTCCTGAGCCATGCCGGTAGCGAAGATTATCAGCGCGATGTAGGGCGGTTTACCGGTCTGACGAAAGTGGCAAATTGGCATATTTGTTCAAGGCATTTTGACAGACGGTGTAAAGTTATCTTTGGTCGTGCTAGTTTAATGTCAATTTTTCGTATGCGTGGGCAAAACGTCAGTCAGAACATAGAGTTGGCGCCACGTTTTAAAGCGGTTTGCACGGTGCTAAACCCCTTATTTTTCAGCATTTTTTATTAGAGGCACGGGATTACATGGAAATCGGTCTGCGCGAGTGGCTGATCGTCATCGGCATTATTGTCATTGCCGGTATTCTTTTTGATGGCTGGCGCCGTATGCGCGGCGGCAAGGGCAAGCTCAAGTTCCGTCTGGACCGCAACCTGTCCAACTTGCCCGACGACGACGGCAGCGCCGAGCTGCTGGGGCCGCCCCGTGTGCTGGATACCCACAAGGAACCGCAACTGGACGAACATGACTTGCCGTCCATGAGCGCCCCTGTGCGCGAAGCCCGTGAACCGTCTTCCAAGCGTGGCAAACGTGGCAGTGCCGCCGCCGCCGAGCCGCATCAGGGCGACCTGAACCTGGGCGTGGACGACGGCCCGAGCTTCAGCAGCCGCGATGACGATTTCCCTGACGAGAGCCCGGCCAAGAGTGCGCCGCGCCAGTCGGTGAACGATCAGCCGGCCGCCGAAGAAGTCCTGGTGATCAGCGTGATCTGCCGCGACGCCGCTGGCTTCAAGGGCCCGGCACTGTTGCAGAACATTCTGGAAAGCGGCCTGCGCTTTGGCGAGATGGATATCTTCCACCGCCACGAAAGCATGGCCGGTAATGGCGAAGTGCTGTTCTCGATGGCCAACGCGGTCAAGCCGGGCACCTTCGACCTGGACGATATCGACCTGTTCAGCACCCCGGCCGTGAGCTTCTTCCTCGGCCTGCCGGGTCCGCGTCATCCGAAACAGGCCTTCGACGTGATGGTTGCCGCAGCGCGCAAACTGTCCCAGGAGCTCAACGGCGAACTGAAGGACGATCAGCGCAGCGTCCTGACCGCCCAGACCATCGAACACTACCGTCAGCGCATCGTCGAGTTCGAGCGTCGCGCCCTGACACAGAAACGCTGAGGTTTGGCCTCAAGCGTTGTCGATAGAATAAGCGCACCAACATTTGAGCAGCTTCGGCTGCTCTTTTGCTTTATGAGAGAACACCCATGACCGCCGCCCACACCCGCATCCTCGAATTGCGCGCTGAACTGGATCAGCACGACTACCGTTATTACGTCCTCGACGAGCCGAGCATCCCAGACGCCGAGTACGATCGCTTGTTCCAGGAACTCAAGGCCCTGGAGGCCGAGCATCCGGAGCTGGTCACGCGTGATTCGCCGACGCAGCGGGTCGGCGGTGCGGCGTTGTCGGCGTTCACTCAGGTCAAGCATGAGATTCCGATGCTCAGCCTGGGCAACGCCTTCGATGAAACCACCATGCTCGAGTTCGATCGCCGGGTGACCGAAGGCCTCGACCTGCCGACCGGCGACCTGTTTGGCGGCGGTGCCGCGGTGGAATACAGCTGCGAGCCGAAGTTGGATGGCCTGGCGGTCAGCCTGCTGTATCTGAACGGCGAACTGGTGCGCGGCGCCACCCGGGGCGACGGCACCACCGGCGAAGACATCAGCGTGAATGTGCGTACCGTGCGCAATATCCCGTTGAAGCTGCACGGCAGCGGCTGGCCGGCGACCCTGGAAGTGCGCGGCGAGGTGTTCATGTCCAAGGCCGGTTTCGAGCGCCTGAACGCCTCGCAACTGGAAGTCGGCGGCAAGACCTTCGCCAACCCGCGCAACGCCGCCGCCGGCAGCCTGCGCCAGCTGGATTCGAAAATCACCGCCAGCCGTCCGCTGGAGTTCTGCTGCTACGGCATTGGCCAGGTGACGGCGGATATCAGCGACACCCACATCGGCAATTTGCAGCAGTTGCAGAAGTGGGGCATGCCGATCAGCCATGAGCTGAAACTGGCCAAGGGCATCCAGGAATGCCTGGACTACTACCGCGATATCGGCGAGCGGCGTAGCAACCTGCCCTATGAAATCGACGGCGTGGTGTTCAAGGTCAACAGCATTGCCTCCCAGCGCGAACTGGGTTTCCGCGCTCGCGAGCCGCGGTGGGCGATCGCGCACAAATTCCCGGCCATGGAAGAGTTGACCGAGCTGCTCGACGTGGAATTCCAGGTCGGCCGCACCGGCGCCGTCACCCCGGTGGCGCGGCTGAAACCGGTCAAGGTCGCGGGTGTGACCGTGTCCAACGCCACCCTGCACAACATGGATGAAGTGGCGCGGCTGGGCCTGATGATCGGCGACACGGTGATCATCCGCCGCGCCGGGGACGTGATCCCGCAGGTCGTCTCGGTGGTCACCGAGCGCCGCCCGGCACACGCCCGCGCGGTGCATATCCCGGAAAGCTGCCCGGTGTGCGGCTCCCACGTCGAGCGCACGCAACTGGTCAAGCGCAGCAAGGGCAAGGAAACCGTCAGCGAAGGCGCGGTGTACCGCTGCGTCGGTCGCCTGGCCTGCGGGGCGCAGCTCAAGCAGGCGATCATCCATTTCGTCTCGCGCCGGGCGATGGACATCGACGGCCTGGGCGACAAGACCATCGAGCAACTGGTCGACGAAAAACTCATCGCCTCGCCGGCGGATCTGTACATGCTCAAGTACGAACAGATCATCGACCTGGAAGGCTTCGCCGATGTCTCCAGCAAAAAGCTGATCAGCGCCATCGAACACAGCAAGACGCCGACCCTGGCACGTTTCATCTACGCCCTGGGCATTCCCGACGTGGGCGAGGAGACCGCCAAGGTGCTGGCGCGCTCCCTGGCGTCCCTGGAGCGCGTGCAGCGCGCTTTGCCGGAAGTGCTGACGTACCTGCCGGACGTTGGCCTGGAAGTGGCGCACGAGATCCACAGCTTCTTTGAGGATCGCCACAACCAGGACGTGATCGGCGCGCTGTTGGCGCCGGACAAGTGCGGCCTGCAACTGCAGGACCAAGGCGACCTGGCCGCGGAGTTCGCCGCCAGCACCACCCTCGGCGGTTTGCTCGACAAACTCAACGTGCCCAGCGTCGGCCCCGGCGCCGCGCAGAAACTGGCGGACAAGTTCGGCTCCCTCGAAGGCGTGATCAAGGCCGACTGGCTCGATATGCGCCAGGCGCTGCCCGAGAAGCAGGCCAAGGCCGTGCGCGAGTTCTTCGATAACCCCGACCACGCCCAGCGTGCCCTGGCCATCGAGCAGCAACTCGAGGAATTCGGCATGCACTGGCAGAGCGCGAAAAAAGTGATCGAAGGTTTGCCGGAGGCGGGGCACACCTGGGTGCTGACCGGCTCGCTGGAGCGGATGAGCCGCGACGTGGCCAAGGACAAGCTCGAAAGCCTCGGCGCCAAGGTGGCCGGTTCAGTGTCGGCGAAAACCTATTGCGTGGTGGCCGGGCCGGGTGCCGGTTCGAAGTTGGCCAAGGCCAGCGAACTGGGCCTGAAGGTTCTGGACGAAGACGCCTTCGTGGACTTTCTGGCTCGGCACAACATCACTGTCTGACAACTTCTTGTGATGCGGGCGCTTGCTCCCGCTGGGCTGCGAAGCGGCCCTTCGAAGAAAGTGGAACGATCCCGGGCGCGAAATGATCTAGTCTTCGTCACCCCGGGAGAGATCGCCATGTACCGCTTCTTCGAGCAACTCAGTTCGCGCATCGCCGCACCGTTCATGGCCGAATCCTCGCGCAACAGCAAGGTCTGGCAGTGCCGGTGTGGCCAGTCGTTGTTCTTTCGCAACAGCCAATGCCTGGCCTGCTCGGCGCTGCTCGGCTACCCACCGCAACAAAGCCGCCTGTCTTCATTGCACGCGGGCCCGGTCGTCGACACTTGGCTGCTGGACGACAACCCCGACGCCGGCGCTTTCCGCCGCTGCGCCAACCTCGACAGCCCGGCCGCCTGCAACTGGCTGATTCCCGCCCACAGCACCGCCGCGCTGTGCGTGGCGTGCAGCCTGAATCGCACCATTCCCGACCTGTCGATCGCAGAAAACCCCGAGCGCTGGGGCAAGGTCGAGACGGCCAAGCGCCGGCTGGTGGCGCAACTGATCAGCCTGGGCCTGCAGGTCGTGCCCAAAAGCGTCGACGAAGACAACGGCCTGGCCTTCGACTTCGTTGGCATCGACCTGGAAGGCAACGCGCCGACCACCGGCCATGCCAACGGCCTGATCACCCTCGACATCAAGGAAGCCGACGATGCCCACCGCGAAAAAATCCGCGTGCAGATGCGCGAACCGTACCGCACCTTGCTCGGCCACTTTCGCCATGAAGTCGGCCATTACTATTGGGACCGGCTGATCGCCAACAGCCACTGGCTTCCAGCGTTTCGCCACCTGTTCGGCGACGAACGCGCCAGTTACGCCGACGCCCTCGACCAGCACTACCAGAACGGCCCGCGCGCGGATTGGCACCACACCTGCGTCAGCGCCTACGCCACCATGCACCCCTGGGAAGACTGGGCCGAAACCTGGGCGCATTACCTGCACATGATGGACGCCGTCGACACCGCCCTGGGCTTCGGCATGAGCGCCCGCGAAATGGACCTGGATTACCAGCCGTTCCCCCGCACCACCCTCTACGACCCCGAACACCCCGGCGGCGCGGCGTTCCTGTCATTCGTCAACGCCTGGATCGAACTGGCCGGCATGCTCAACGAACTGTCCCGCGCCATGGGCCAGCCGGATTTCTACCCCTTCGTACTGCCACCGGCAGTGATCGCCAAGCTGCACTTCATTCACCTGGTCATCCAGGAAGAGGGCGGCAGGGCGGATGAGGCCCTGCAGGCACAGGCATGAAGGAGAGATCCGGGCGGTTAGGGCAAGTGCTTGAACCTCTTCATTTTTTAATCCCGTACTAACGGTTGTAACTTCCGATCAGATCGGTACAATGGCGCGGCTTGCCGAGAGGCCAGCGTCGTTATGGTGACCCCATCGGTCCCCCCGCAACGATTACCCGTGAACCTGGTCAGAGCCGGAAGGCAGCAGCCACAGCGGGAACATTGTGTGCCGGGGTGTGGCTGGTGGGGTTGCCTCCATAACGCTCCTCCTTGCCGTACCTCTTCTGTTTCACATCCTTCCAGCTTCTTTTCAGTCATCTGCCGTTGTTTTACTGCGCAGCGTATGACGGCTATTTCACACCGTTAAAAAGCCCTGCTGGACAACCTCAAACCACCTTGTTAGTTTCCGCCGGCCACTTGTTTCAGAGTATAACAATGGCGCTGATTTGATATTGAAGTGCTATCACTTCTTTAACTAACAAGGATGTCTGTGATGAAAAGCCTGCAGGGGTTACCCCGTCTTATCAGTGCTTCAGTTGGCTCGCCCGGTAAAGCCCGTAACTTGCCCGCCGATGTTCAGTGCATTCAGTATTTATTCAATTTGATCATCCCCAAGATGGGGTTTCCGTTGGCTGAAAACGGCAAGTGCGACGGCCAACTGGTGCAGTGCATCAGCCAGTATCAGTTCCGTCATCTCAAGTACGCCCATCCCGATGGCGTGATCGACCCCACCGGTCGCACGTTCAACAGCCTGATCGAGGAAGCGGTGAAGGTGCCGGTGAAGGCCTTCCCGACGATGCGTATCCCGAGCTTTCTCAATGTGTTCGGCAACAACAGCGGCGGTGCGGTGCAGGCCACGGTCAATGTGTACCTGGACCGCATGCGCGCGATGGTCGAGGCCGAGCGGCGCAATCGGCAGTTGATACTTCAGGCCACGTGCGACGGGGGCATTACCCTGAGCGATAGCGACTTCCAGAACGCCGCTACGCAGCTGGGCAATGGTATTTCCGTCAATATCATCAGGGCCTTCGCCACCGTGGAATCGGGTGGGCGTTCCGGGTTCGGCCCGGCCAAGTTGCCGGTGATCGCCTTTGAGGGGCACCAGTTTCGCAAGTACACCAAGCGTATCTACGACCAGGCGCACCCGCTGCTGTCGTACCCCTACGTCAGAAAGGCCGGGCCGCAGTGGCAGGTCAATAACAAGGATCAGATCAAGGCCTGGGAAACCATGGCCACCGCATTTGCGCTGAATCAGGAAGCTGCCTTGATGTCGGCCTCATGGGGCATGTTTCAGATCATGGGGTTCAATTTCGCGGCATGCGGTTACACAAGCGTATTTGAGTTCGTTGCCGCATTAAAAGTTAATGCCGGTAATCAACTAAAGGCTTTCCTCGCCTTGTGCAGCCACAGCCCGGCATTGATGAAAGCCATGAAAGCCAAAGACTTTACCGCCATGGCCCGTAACTATAACGGCGAGGACTACGGCAACTATGACGACCTCATGAAAAAAGCCTACGACGCACTTGAGAGGAAAAAATAAGATGATCCGTTATCTCGCGATGGGTGTGTTGTCGTGGTGTGCCGTGGCGCCGGTATTCGCCGGTTCCGCTGTGTTGCATTCGGGCAAGTACGAAGGGTTGATGCTGGCGGTGACGCCCGAGCATCAGGTCGAAGGTTTCTACGCCGAAGAACTGGGCGAGGGCGTGACCCGTGGTTGCGCGTTCTACCTGCAAGGCCAGCCCGACGCGTTGACCACCTGGCTTGACGATGCCTACCCCGGCAGCGTGGCGCCTTCGTCCGACGGCGTGACCCTGACCGTCGAACAGGGTCGCCAGCATCCCGGTTGCATCAGTGTGTTGATGCCGGAAATCGCCACCGGCCTGGACCTGAGCCAGACTGCCAACAAGCCATGGATCGGCCTGGTGACCGTGTCCGCCGACAAGGCCTACTTGCTGAAGACCCCGCGCGCCAAGGCGGCCAAGCGTGCGTATATCGTCAAAGGGGATGTGGTCGGCGTGCTGGCTTTCAAGGACGGCTGGGCCCAGGTCGAGTTCGTCAATGCTCAGGATCGGTCGTTCATCGGCTGGATCAGCCAGGATCAGTACGCGCGATTGGCTGCCCCGAAAAGCTGATGTTCGCTCAGGGTTGGCCGAAGGTTTCGCGCAGCAGCCCGGCGAATGCATCCCGGGCCAGATGTCGCTGGGTGTCCTTGTGCCAGAACAGCAGGTTATCCACGGCCGCCAGTTCTTCGAACCGGTATGACGCCAGCTGATTGGCCTGCTCATAGCGCGCCAGAATGCCCTCCGGCGCCAGCGCCACGCCGATCCCCGCGCTGACGCAGCCGATGATCGTGCCCCAACTGGCATAGCTGGCGATGGTCGGCTTGAAGTCATGGGGCTTGACCCAGTTTTCCAAGGCCGCGCGATAAGGGCAGCCAGGCGGCCAGACGAGCAGGGTTCGCCCTGCCAGGTCCTCGGCACGCTTGATCGGTGCGCTGCAGGCGCTGGCGATCAGCACCAGGCGTTCGCTGTAGACCACGCTGTGTTCGAGCTTGGAGCGTTTGTTGCCGGCGGCCACCAGCGCCACGTCCAGGCGGTGGTGTTGCAGGTCGTCGAGCAGTTGGCCCCAGGCGCCGGTCACCAGTTCGAGGCTGACGTCGGGGTAGCGTCGATGGTATTCCGCCAGCAGCGGTGGCAGGCGGCCGCTGGCGCTGGACTCTACCGCGCCGATCCGCAAGGTGCCCCGCGGGATAGCGTTGGCGTCCACCGCGCGTTTGGATTCGTCCACCAGGGCCAGGATGCGTTCGCAGTAATCGAGGAAGATTTCACCGGCGGCGCTGATCGCCAGCCCGCGTCCGGCACGGATGAACAGTGGCGTGCCCAATTCGCTTTCCAGCTGTTTGATGCGCGTGGTGATGTTCGACGGCACGCAATGCAATTGCGCCGCGGCCTGAGCCACGCTGCCGGTTTGCGCCACGGCTCGCACCATCTTCAGTTGGGCCATTTCCATTGCTCAGTTCCACTGATTTCAGAAGTCAGAAACGCTTAATTGTCCTACGGCGTGACCCGGCCAAGACTGGCGGCATTCCTTCTCTGTTTCTGGATGCCGTTGATGAATTCCCCGTCACGCCTAAAGCTTACGCTAGTCATCGCCAGCGTGATCCTCTGCTGGGCCTATTCGCCGGTTGGCGTACACATGGGGCTGCGCAGCTACAGTCCGGGTCAACTGGCGTTGCTGCGATTTTTGATCGCCTCGGTGTTTATGGGCGGCGTCGCGTTGGTGCTGGATGTCGGTCGGCCGCGCCTGCGAGATGTGCCGTGGTTGCTGGTGCTGGGTTTTTTCGGGGTGTTCCTGCATCACACTTGCCTCAACTATGGGCAGCAATGGGTCACGGCGGCGGCGTCCAGTGTATTGGCGCAGTCGGCGCCGCTGTTCAGTGTGCTGATCGCGTTTTTTTGCTTGAGGGAGCGGGTCAGTGTCTGGCGCTGGAGCTGTGTATTGCTGGGGTTGCTTGGCGTGCTGGTGGTGATCTGGGGTGAGCAGGGCGTGGGCGACATCGACCCGCGTGGCCTGTTGATCCTGCTGGCGGCGGTGTCATGGAGCGTGTATTTCGCCATCCAGAAACACTGTGCCCACCGCTACAGCCCGCTGACCCTGGCGTGCTACATGGTGTGGTCGGGCACGTTGATGCTCTGCGTGAACCTGCCAGGCCTGCCCGCCGCCGTGGCGCAGGCGCCCTGGCCGGAAAACCTGGCGGTGCTGGTGCTGGGCATTTTCCCCAGTGCCTTGGCGTACCTGGCCTGGGCTTATGTGTTGAAGCATGTCGAGGTCAGCCGTGCATCGGTGGCGATGTACTTGATTCCGCCGGTGGCCATGGCGATGGCGGCGATATTGCTGGGCGAGCACGTCGCCGGGCAGGTGATGCTCGGCGCGATGATCGTACTCGCCAGTGTGGCGGCCATCAGCCTGGAAGGCCGTTGGCGGCGCGGCTCAGTTGCTCATGCAGAACGCGCGCAACCGATGGCCGTCGAGGTCCTGGGCGACAAAGGTGTAGCCAAAGTCCAGGACGGTCGGTGACTGGATGATCGTGGCGCCCCGCGCCAACCATTGGGCATGCAGGGCATCCACGGCGGCGTTGTCGGGCAGGGGGAAACCCAATTCGCCGCCACCGCCCGTGACCTGGGTGGCCGGCTCTACGCTGTGGCGCGACCACAGGCCGAGCTTGACGCCATTATCGAGAATGAACAGGGCAAAGGTCGGGTTCAATTCAACCGGTGGCTTGTCCAGCAGGCGGCTGTAGAAGTTGGCGCTGGTGGCAGGGCTGTCGACATACAGCAGGAAGTAATGGGCGACGGTATTCATGGAGGCTCCTTGAGGACGGGGTGGTTGAGCCCAGTCTAAAAGACGGCGCTGTCAGTTCTTGTCAGGAGCGTGCGGGGGCACGGCGTCTTCGCCGGTGTACAGCTGGATGATGTCGTCGATTTCGCCTGACATCTTCATCCGCAGCAGGGTGCGCAGGATTTGTTGCACCGGCAGGTCCGGGTCGTTGCGCACGGCGCAGCCCAGGCTTTGCTCCTCGATGATGGCGACTTTGTGCAGTCGCTGTTCCATCGGCAGGTGCTGGTTGAAGCGGTCGACGATCCATTCATTGCTCACCGCATACTTGAAGCGCCCGGCCACCAGTTTGTGCAGTACTTGTTCTTCGCTGCGGGCGTCGTCGCGCCTCAGTTGGCCTTTGGCGAACAATGGGTCGAGCGTGGGGTAGCGGTAATTGAGCACCGTTCCGATCGACTGCGGCGCCAGCCGGGCCAATTGCACCGGCTGGTTGCGGACGCTGACCAATACGTTGCGCTGGACCAGCAACGGCAGGCTCCAGAGGTAGTCGCCAGACAGGTTGTCGAGCCAGGCCTGGGCGACATAACAGCGCACATCGATGTCGCCATGGGCCATGGCCGCGGCAATGCGTGCCCGCGCCAGTACGTGGAACTCGGCCGGGCGGCCGACCTGGGTGGCCAGGCTCGACATCAGGTCATACAAAATACCCTGGGTGGGCTGGCCGTCCTCCACTTGCACCATAGGCATCGCCCAACTGTCGGAAACCGAGAAGCGCAACGGCGCGGGCGCCGCAAGGCTGGCGGTGGTGAGCATCCATAAGGCGCCCAGGACTACGCGCATACACTCTCCGGGTTCAGGCCTTTTCGGGGCCGCTCAGGCAATCTTAGGCAGATAAGGCAAGCGTGCCGGATGCAATTTCCCCCTTGCTCCGCTAGCATTACCGGCTTCCGCTTCTCAGTTGCGACGGTTTTCGATGAGTTATCAGGTTCTTGCACGTAAATGGCGCCCGCGCTCGTTCCGCGAAATGGTCGGCCAGACCCATGTGCTCAAGGCTCTGATCAATGCCTTGGACAGCCAACGGCTGCACCACGCCTACCTGTTTACCGGTACTCGCGGTGTCGGCAAGACTACCATTGCCCGAATCATTGCCAAGTGCCTGAACTGTGAGACGGGCATCACCTCGACGCCCTGCGGTACCTGCTCGGTATGCCGCGAGATCGACGAAGGGCGTTTCGTCGACCTGATCGAGATCGACGCCGCGAGCCGCACCAAGGTCGAAGACACCCGCGAGCTGCTCGATAACGTGCAGTACGCGCCGAGCCGTGGCCGCTTCAAGGTCTACCTGATCGACGAAGTCCACATGCTTTCCAGTCATTCGTTCAACGCATTGTTGAAAACCCTGGAAGAGCCGCCGCCCTACGTCAAATTCATCCTGGCGACCACCGACCCGCAGAAACTCCCTGCAACGATTTTGTCGCGGTGCCTGCAGTTCTCCCTGAAAAACATGACCCCGGAGCGCGTGGTCGAGCACTTGACCCATGTGCTGGGTGTCGAAAACGTACCGTTCGAAGACGACGCGCTGTGGCTGCTCGGCCGTGCCTCCGATGGTTCGATGCGTGACGCCATGAGCCTCACCGACCAGGCCATTGCCTTTGGTGAAGGCAAGGTCATGGCCGCCGATGTGCGTGCCATGCTCGGCACCCTCGACCACGGCCAGGTGTTCGACGTGCTGCACGCGCTGATCGAAGGCGACGCCAAGGCGTTGCTCGAAGCCGTGCGCCACTTGTCGGAACAGGGCCCGGACTGGAACGGTGTGCTCTCGGAAATCCTCAACGTGCTGCACCGCGTCGCCATCGCCCAGGCCCTGCCCGAAGGCGTCGACAACGGCCACGGCGACCGCGATCGCGTGTTGGCCCTGGCCCAGGCGTTGCCGGCCGAAGACGTGCAGTTCTACTACCAGATGGGCCTGATCGGTCGCCGGGACTTGCCCCTCGCACCAGACCCGCGTGGCGGCTTCGAAATGGTCCTGCTGCGCATGCTGGCCTTCCGCCCCGCCGATGCGACGGACGCGCCGAGACAGCCGCTAAAGCCAGTGGGGATCAGCCAGGCCACAGTTGATTCCGCCAAATCAGTGGCTGGCGCGGCGGTGGTCGCGCCAGCGGTTGCTGCGCCTGCGCCGGTTGCGCCGGTGCCTGAGCCGGTGGTTGTCGCGCCGGTGATCGCGCCGGTGCCGGTTGTCGAGCCCGAACCGGCCCCGGTGGTCGACCTGCCCTGGAATGCCCCGGCAGAGGCTGAACCCGAGGTCGAGCTGCAGCCCGCCGTGGAGCCCGTGCTGGAAACCGCCGGCGAGCAGCCCGAGCTGACGCCGATGCCTACGCCAATGCCGGACAGCGTGGTACCGGATGCGCCGGAATGGGTCAGTGCGCCCGTCCCCGAGCCGACCGTCGCCCAGGTGGACGCCGCAACGCCCGGCATCGACCTGGACGACGAACCGCCGCTGGACGAAGACTACATCGAGCCGGACATCGATTCGGCCTACAGCTACCTGGACGAACTGGCCAGCGAACACACCGCCGAGCCGGCCCCCGAGCCCGAAGCGGAACCCGCTGCCGCGCCGGCCACCGGCCTGGCCCTGCAATGGCTGGAGCTGTTCCCGAAACTGCCGATTTCCGGCATGACCGGCAGCATCGCCGCCAACTGCACCCTGATCGCCATCGAGGGCGACCACTGGTTGCTGCACCTGGACCCGGCCCACAGCGCCCTGTTCAACGCGACCCAGCAGCGCCGGCTCAACGATGCCCTCAACCAGTATCATGAGCGCACGCTGAGCATCACCATCGAGTTGATCAAGCCCGAGCAGGAAACCCCGGCCCAGGCCGCGACCCGCCGACGCCTCAATCGCCAGCGCGAGGCCGAGGAGTCGATCCACGGTGACCCGCTCATCCAACAATTGATGCAACAGTTCGGCGCGGTCGTCCGTCACGATACTATTGAACCTGTCGAAGCCCCGGTGCCCCAGGCGTCATGACACCGGGCTACTTATTGATCCACGTACTTTTGAGGTGATTCCCATGATGAAAGGTGGCATGGCCGGCCTGATGAAGCAGGCACAGCAGATGCAGGAAAAGATGGCCAAGATGCAGGAAGAGCTGGCCAACGCCGAAGTCACCGGTAAAGCCGGTGGCGATATGGTCAGCGTGGTGATGACCGGTCGTCACGACATCAAGCGCGTGAGCATCGACCCGAGCCTGCTCGAAGGCGTCAGCGATGACGACCGTGAAGTGCTGGAAGATCTGTTCGCCGCGGCCGTCAATGACGCTGTGCGCAAGATCGAAGCCAACAGCCAGGACAAAATGTCCGGCGTGACCGCTGGCATGCAACTGCCACCGGGCATGAAACTGCCGTTCTGATCGGCCAGCCTTAGCTAGACTGGAATGCCAGGCATCGCGCCTGGCATTTTTTTTGGCTGTTTTCCCCTGCGTAGCGGCTACGCAAGGGTAACTTTGTCGAACCTCGGCGCCTTGGCCAGTGTCTGCACTTGATGCCATTGAATTCGACCCTCGATAACGGAGCCCCCCCGATGCCTCAAGAACTGATGCTTAACCAGCGCATTGTCCTGGTCTCGCGCCCTCACGGCGCGCCAACCGCGGAAAACTTCCGCCTCGAACGTGTGACCCTGCCGGAACTGGCAGACGGCCAAGTCCTGTTGAAGACGCTGTACCTGTCCCTCGACCCCTACATGCGCGGGCGCATGAGTGATGCACCGTCCTACGCCGCTCCGGTGGAAATCGACGAAGTGATGACGGGTGGCGCTGTCAGCCGTATCGAGCAGTCGCGCAACCCGAAATTCGAAGCGGGCGACCTGGTGGTCGGCTCCACCGGCTGGCAAAGCCACAGCATTAGCGACGGTCGCAACCTGATGCCGGTGCCCAACGGTCTGGCCAGCCCGTCGATGGCGTTGGGTGTGCTGGGCATGCCGGGCATGACCGCCTACATGGGCCTGATGGACATCGGCCAGCCCAAGGCCGGCGAAACCCTGGTAGTGGCGGCCGCGTCCGGTGCGGTGGGCTCGGTGGTGGGCCAGGTGGCCAAGCTCAAGGGCCTGCGCGTGGTGGGTGTCGCGGGCGGGGCCGACAAGTGCCGTTACGTGGTGGATGAGCTGGGCTTTGATGCCTGCATCGATCACAAAAGCGAGAACTTCGCCAATGAATTGGCCCTGGCCTGTTTCAAGGGCGTGGATATCTACTTTGAAAACGTCGGCGGCAAGGTGTTCGATGCCGTGCTGCCGCTGCTCAACCCCAAGGCGCGGATCCCGCTATGCGGGCTGATCGCCGGCTATAACGCCCATGAAGCGCCCAGCGGCCCTGATCGACTGCCGGCGCTGCAACGCACCTTGCTGACCAAGCGCGTGCGTATCCAGGGCTTTATCGTGTTCGATGACTACGGCGATCGCCAGCCGGAATTCCTCAGCGCCATGGCGCCGTGGGTACGCGACGGCAAGATCAAGTTCCGCGAAGACATGGTCGACGGCCTGGAACACGCGCCTCAAGCCTTTATCGGTTTGCTCGAAGGACGCAACTTCGGCAAGTTGGTGGTGCGCGTCGCGCAGGATTGAGCATTTGACGCTAATCCGGGGCGCGGGTATAAACCGCGTCTCGTTGTTTTGTCGGACCCTTCGCCCATGAGCTTCAGCCCCCTGATTCGCCAACTGATCGACGCCCTGCGCACTTTGCCCGGTGTCGGCCAGAAAACCGCCCAGCGCATGGCGCTGCAACTGCTGGAGCGTGATCGCAGCGGCGGCACCCGGTTGGCCCAGGCCTTGAGCCAGGCCATGGAGGGCGTTGGTCACTGTCGCCAGTGCCGCACCCTCACCGAGGAAGAACTCTGCCCGCAATGCGCCGACCCGCGTCGCGATGACACGCTGTTATGCGTGGTGGAAGGGCCGATGGACGTGTACGCGGTGGAACAGACCGGTTATCGCGGGCGCTATTTCGTGCTCAAAGGCCATCTGTCGCCGTTGGACGGCCTGGGCCCGGAAGCCATCGGCATTCCGCAACTGGTGGCGCGGATCGAAGCGCAGGGCACGTTTACTGAAGTGATCCTGGCCACCAACCCGACCGTGGAGGGTGAAGCGACTGCGCATTACATCGCCCAACTGCTAAGCAACAAAGGCCTGGTCACGTCGCGGATCGCCCACGGTGTGCCGCTGGGTGGCGAGCTGGAGTTGGTGGACGGCGGCACCCTGGCGCATTCGTTTGCCGGTCGCAAACCCATCGCGCTTTAAGCCACGCGGCAGGACAAAGTGTGGGAGGGGGCTTGCTCCCACATGGGCTGTGTGGTGTCGGTGATAATCCTCAACGCTCGCTCAGCGCAAATTGCGTCAGGCAAAACGTCGGAATCTCCATATCTTCCAGGCGTTGCGTGCCACCCAGTTCCGGCAGGTCGATAATCGCCGCCGCTTCGAACACCTTCGCGCCCATGCGCCGCACCAGGTTTGCTGCGGCGATCAGCGTGCCGCCGGTGGCGATCAGGTCATCGAAGATCAGTACCGAGTCGCCTTCACACAGGCTGTCGGCATGCACTTCGAGGAAGGCTTCGCCGTATTCGGTCTGGTAACCCTCGGCCAACACGTCGGCCGGCAGCTTGCCCTGTTTGCGGAACAGGATCAGCGGTTTGTTCAATTGGTAGGCGATGATCGAGCCGATCAGGAAACCCCGGGCATCCATCGCACCGATATGGCTGAAATCGGCTTCGACGTAGCGATGGACGAAGGTGTCGGCCACCAGGCGCAGGGCCTTGGGCGACTGGAACAGCGGCGTGATGTCACGAAAGATCACCCCAGGCTTGGGGAAGTCGATGACAGGGCGGATCAGGGATTTGATGTCGAACGAATCGAAGGTCATCGTCGCAGAGTCCAGGGGCGGAAAACGGACTCGAAGTATACCTTGCGGCCTGGCCGATTGGCGCGGCCGCAAGTGTCTGGATCAGCCCTCCAGGGAGCCGCCCGCCAACGCACACAGCTGGATCGGGTCGAGGATGTGTACTTCCTTGCCTTCGGCGGCAAGCAGTTCGTTCTGCTGGAAACGGGTAAATACCCGGGACACGGTTTCCACCGCCAGGCCCAGGTAATTGCCGATTTCATTGCGCGACATGCTCAGGCGGAACTGGTTGGCCGAGAAACCACGGGCACGGAACCGCGCCGACAGGTTGACCAGGAAGGTGGCGATGCGCTCGTCGGCGGTTTTCTTCGACAACAGCAGCATCATTTGCTGGTCGTCCCGGATCTCGCGGCTCATGACACGCATCAGTTGGCGGCGCAGTTGCGGCAGTTGCAGGGCCAGTTCGTCCAGGCGTTCGAAAGGAATTTCGCACACCGATGTGGTCTCCAGTGCCTGAGCCGACACCGGATGAATCTCGGTGTCCATCCCCGACAACCCGACCAGCTCGCTCGGCAGGTGGAAGCCGGTGATCTGCTCTTCGCCACTGTCGCTCAGGCTGAAGGTCTTCAATGCACCCGAACGTACTGCATAGACAGAATCGAACTTGTCGCCCTGGCGATATAGAAACTCGCCTTTTTTCAGTGGGCGTCCACGTTTAACGATTTCGTCCAGCGCATCCATGTCTTCCAGATTCAATGAAAGTGGTAAGCAGAGGGGGGCCAGGCTGCAATCCTTGCAATGGGCCTGGCTGTTAGCGCGCAGCTTAACGGGCTCGGACATTTCTTAAATCCTTGTGGGAAAACACACATAAGACATAAGGGTAACGCACTGTGGGTAGAAGAGGCCAGCATGGACGAAAAACCGATGCCGGGATAAAGATTATTGTATCGATGCCGATACAAGTCAGTGTCCCTTAGAGCCTGGAGGCTCACATCATGCTTTCCATTGGTGAAAACTCTGCTGCCAAGCTGCCGGTTCCGGCGGTTCGCGAGCCCAAGGACCTGGTGGCGGAGGCTAAAGAAGCCAAGGCAGCCAAAGCACTTGAGGACGCCACGTCGGCGCCGCTGCGTCCGGCCAAGGCGGTCGAGGGCGTGACCGTGACTATTTCCGGAGCGGCATTGAAGGCTGCGGGTACCGCGAAGAAAGCCAACAGCGATATCGAAGAGAGTGGCTTGCCGGATAACATTCAGCAGACGCTGAAAATGATCCGTCAGATCAAGGAGCAGATCGCCAAGAAACAGGCCGAGCTGGCTGCAGTGATGGCGGACACGAGCCTGACGCCTGACCAGGCGCGGGTCAAGGCCAGCAACCTGCAAGCCTCACTCAGCGCACTGCAGGCGAGCCTGGTGACCGCGCAAGCCTCGCTGGCCAAAGCCATGAAAGGCCTGAGCGGCGAAGACGCCATGAAGGCGGCCTCCCTGGCGATGGCATAGAACCTTCAGATCACCCGCGAAAAGCGCTGCCGGTTCTGATGTTCCAGGTAGGCATCGAACACCATGCACACCGAGCGCACCAGCAGCCGCCCGGCCGGTAGAACGCGAATGCCTTGTGCGTCCAGTTCGATCAGGCCGTCGTCGGCCATCGTTTCGAGTTGCGGCCAGATCTCGTCGAAGTAGCCGCGAAAATCGATATTGAACGCCTGTTCGATCTGCTCGAATGTCAGGCTGAAATTACAGATCAATTGCTGAATCACTTCCCGCCGCAACCGATCGTCCGTGGTGCAGACCAGGCCGCGGTTGGTCGCCAGTTGCGCGTCGGCCAGGGCGTTCTGGTAGCTATTGAGGTCGCTGGTGTTCTGGCAATACAGATCGCCGATCTGGCTGATGGCCGACACCCCGAGCCCGATCAGGTCGCAATGGCCGTGCGTGGTGTAGCCCTGGAAGTTGCGTTGCAGGGTGCCTTCTTCCTGGGCAATGGCCAATTCGTCGTCCGGTAGCGCGAAGTGGTCCATGCCGATGTAGCGGTAGCCGGCGTCGGTCAACTGTTCGATGGTGGTTTGCAGCATCTGCAGTTTTGCCGCCGGGGACGGCAGGTCATCGGCGTTGATCCGCCGCTGAGGCATGAAGCGTTCCGGCAAGTGCGCGTAGTTGAACACCGACAGGCGATCCGGTTGCAACTTGATCACTTCTTCCACGGTGCGCGCGAAGTTGATCGGGGTTTGCTTGGGCAGGCCGTAGATCAGGTCGATATTGATCGAGCGGTACTGCAAGGTGCGCGCGGCATCGATCACGGCGCGGGTTTCTTCCAGGCTTTGCAGGCGATTGACCGCCCGTTGCACTTCCGGGTCGAGGTCTTGCAGGCCGATACTGACGCGGTTGAAGCCCAGCTCGCGTAGCAGGCCCATGGTTGCCCAGTCGGCTTCGCGCGGGTCGATCTCGATGCTGTAGTCGCCGGAATCGTCATCGAGCAGGTTGAAATGCTTGCGCAGGCAGGCCATCACCTGGCGCAGTTCGTCATGGCTGAGAAAAGTCGGGGTACCACCGCCGAAATGCAGCTGCTCCACGGTCTGTTTCGGATCGAGGTGGCAGGCGATCAGTTGGATCTCTTGTTCCAGGCGCTGCAGGTAGGGCTGGGCGCGGCCGCGGTCCTTGGTGATGACTTTGTTGCAGGCGCAGTAGTAGCAGATGTTGGCGCAGAACGGCACGTGCACATACAGCGACAACGGGCGTGCAGCCTTGCGGCTGTCGCGCAGGGCGTGGAGCAGGTCGAAGGAGCCGACCTGGCTGTCGAATTGCACTGCGGTGGGGTAGGACGTGTAGCGTGGCCCCGCCAAATCGTAGCGATGAATCAGGTTGCTGTCCCAACGAATGGCGTCGAGCATGCGGGCGTTCCCCCGGATAGACTAGTCGGCCGAGTCTAGGGGCGTGGCGGATATGGCATCTTGATTTGCGTCAACGGGGAGCGGCGCTATGCCACATGGCCTTTTAGTGGCCCATTAGCCAGTGCTGATGTGGGCCGGGCAAGGTCCAGATACCGAACAGAATCACCAGCACGCCGCCGGCGGTACGCACACTGCGTTTGCGCAACAATGCCGTGACGCGTTCGGCGGCCAGCCCGGTCGCCAGCAGTACTGGCCAGGTACCCAGGCCGAACGCCAGCATCAGCACCGCACTGTCCAGCGCATTGCCTTGGCTGGCGGCCCACAGCAGGGTGCTGTAGACCAACCCGCACGGCAACCAGCCCCACAGCGCGCCCAACAGCAGGGCGCGGGGCAGGCTGGACACCGGCAGCAAACGGTTGGCAACCGGCTGGATGTGCCGCCACAGGCCGCGACCGAGGCTTTCGATGCGGGTGAGGCCGCTCCACCAGCCGGCCAGGTACAGGCCCATGCTGATCAGCAGCAGGCCGGCCAGCACGCGCATGAACATCGCCGCCGGGCTGTTGGCCACGGCCCAGCCGGCCAGGCCGATCAGCAGGCCGGCGGTGGCGTAGCTGAGGATGCGCCCCAGGTTGTACGCGAGCAGCAGGCGGAACCTGCGGCTGCGTTGTTCCTTGGGGATCGCCAGCGTCAGCGCACCCATCAGGCCGCCGCACATGCCCAGGCAATGGCCGCCCCCCAGCAGGCCAAGGATCAGCGCGGAGACCAGCAGCGGCGCCAGATCAAGCATGGGGCGGATCTTTCGGGTCGGCCGGGGGCTCGGGGCTGTTGGCCTCGTCGACGGCGGCCAGGTGGTTTGGGTCCTGATCGTCGAACAGCACGCTGTGGGCCGGGCCGTCGAGGTCGTCGTACTGGCCGCTGTCCACCGCCCAGAAGAAGATGTAGATGGCGATGGCCACAATCAGCAGCGCCGCCGGAATCATCACGTATAAAGCTGGCATCTGCACTCCATGCCCGCGCGGCTCAAGCCGGCAACGGGCGGGTTACTGAGAGGGTGCTGGCGGTCGGCGCGCTCGGCAGGCGAGTCAGGCGCAGGGCGTTGAGCACCACGGTCAACGAACTGAGGGACATGCCGACCGCGGCCCAGATCGGCGTGATCCAGCCGAGCGCGGCAAACGGCAGCATAAGGCCATTGTACAGCCCGGCCCACAGCAGATTCTCCATGATCACCCGACGGGTGCGCCGCGCCAAGGTAAACGCTTGCACCAGGGCATCGAGGCGGTTGGACAGCAGCACCGCGTCGGCGCTGGTTTTTGCCAGGTCGGTGGCCGAGCCCATGGCCACGCTGATATCGGCGGCGGCCAGCACCGGCACATCGTTCACCCCATCGCCGAGCATCAGCACTTTGCGCCCTTCTTTGTGCAGTTGTTGCAGCACTTGCAGCTTGTCATCGGGGCGCAGGCCGCCGTGGGCTTCGTCGATGCCCAGTTCGGCGGCGACGCTGGCGACCATCGGCGAACTGTCGCCCGACAGCAGCAGCGTGCGCCAACCGCGTGCCTTGCAGGCCGCCAGCAGGGCCGGGGCGTCGCTGCGCAGGCGGTCGTCCAGGACGAACCAGGCGAGGGCGCCGTCGCGGTCGCCCAACAGCAGCCATTGCCCGGCTTCATCCGGCGCGGCGGGGATCGGGCAACCGCTGAGTTCACACACATAGCCCGGTTGGCCGATGCGCAGTTGACGTTCGCCCACCCAGCCTTCCAGGCCGAGGCCGGGGGCACTGAGCACTTCGTCGGCGGCCAGGGGCGCGCGCCCGAAGGCACGGGCGATCGGGTGTTCTGAGCGATTTTCCAGGGCGGCGGCGAGGCCCAGGCACTGGTCGCTGTTCAACGCTCCCAGGGGGCGGATCGCACGCAGCGCCAGGCGCCCTTCGGTGAGGGTGCCGGTCTTGTCGAAAATCACCGTGTCGATCTGGTTCAGGCCTTCCAGCACATGGCCGCGGGTCAGCAGCAGGCCGAGTTTGTGCAGGGTGCCGGTGGCGGCGGTCAGGGCGGTCGGCGTGGCCAGCGACAGCGCGCACGGGCAGGTCGCCACCAGCATTGCCAGGACGATCCAGAACGCCCGCGACGCGTCCAACTGCCACCACAACAGGCCGATCAGTACGGCGGCGACCAGCGAGCCGAGCAGGAACCACTGTGCGGCGCGATCGGCGATTTGCGCCAGGTGCGGTTTCTCGGCCTGGGCCCGCTCCAGCAGGCGCACGATGGCGGACAGGCGCGTGTCATGGCCCAGGGCGCGCACTTCGACGGTCAGCGCGCCCTCGACGTTGAGGGTGCCGGCCGTTACCGCATCGCCGACTTGACGCGGTTGCGGCAGGTATTCGCCGGTGAGCAGGGATTCGTCGATGCTCGACTGGCCGTCGAGAATCACCCCGTCCGCCGGCAGCACGGCACCGGGATGAACCAGCACGCGGTCGCCCAGGGCCAGCTCGGGGAGCAGGATGCGTTCGCTCTGGCCTTCAGCGTTCAAACGCAGGCATGAGGCAGGCAGCAGGTTGACCAACTGCGCGGTAGCGGCGGCCGTGCGTTCGCGGGCCCGCCGCTCCAGGTAGCGGCCGGCCAGCAGGAACAGCGCGAACATGCCCACTGCATCGAAATACAGTTCACCGACGCCGGTGATCGCGGTCCAGATGCCGGCCAGGTAAGCCCCGCCAATGGCCAGGGATACCGACACGTCCATGGTCAGGTGACGGGTGCGCAGGTCGCGCATGGCGCCCTTGAAAAACGGCGCACAGCTGTAGAACACGATGGGCGTGGTCAGAAACATCGCGACCCAGCGCAGGATGACGTGCAGTTCGGCGCTGAGGTCGATATTGAATTCCGGCCAGGTGGCCATGGTCGCCATCATCGCCTGGAACCACAGCAACCCGGCAACGCCGAGTTGGCGCAAGGCCAGACGGTTTTCGCCGGCCAATTGCTCGGCGGCGCGGTCTGCCTGATAGGGGTGGGCGGCGTAACCGATATGGCGCAGCTCACTGAGCAGTTGGCTCAGCGGCAGTTGCCCGTCGGCCCAGCGTACCTGCAAGCGATGGTTGGACAGGTTCAGGCGCGCCTCGGCCACGGCGGGCAGGCTGCGCAGGTGTTTTTCGATCAGCCAGCCGCAGGCTGCGCAACTGATGCCTTCCATCAACAGCGTGGCTTCGGCCAGTTCGCCATCGTGGCGCACGAAGGGTTTTTGCACATCGGCGCGGTCGTACAGCGCCAGTTCGTCGACCAATTGCACCGGCAGTGCCTCGGGGTTGGCCGAGGCTTCGCTGCGGTGCTGGTAATAGCTTTCCAACCCGCCCGCCACGATCGCTTCGGCCACGGCCTGGCAGCCTGGGCAGCAGAGTTCGCGGCGTTCGCCGAGGATCACGGCGGTGAAGCGGCTACCGGGTGGAACGGGCAGGGCGCAGTGGTAGCAGGGGGTTGGGGTGGTCATGGCGTTAGATCTTTGGTGGCGGGTAGGGCCTCATCGCGGGCAAGCCCGCTCCCACAGTGGATCGCGGTGTCCATGTGGGAGCGGGCTTGCCCGCGATGCGTGAAGCGCAGCCTGTTTACTTCTTCAGGTCTTCAGCACCCTGCAGCGGTTCATCCCCGAGCAGCAAGTCCTTGTCGTGGTTGACCTGTTCTTCTTCGAACAAGCGCCAGGTCCTGTCGCCTTCCACGCCGAGCAGTTCGACGAAGCGCCGACCTTCGACCTTGTCGGTGACCTGGCCGATGTAGCGACTGGGTTCGCTGTCGCTGCGGGCCAGGTTGATCTTGCGGTCCTTCTCGGGCTGAGTCGGCGAAATCAGGTTCAGTTCCAGGGTGCTCGGGTTGCTGTAGCCGGTGAGGTGCAGTTCGACTTCACCGGTCAGCTCATCCAGATGCACCTTGGCGCGCAGTTGCAGGGTCTGGGCCAGGCGTTCGCGGTCCAGGGAGCGGTTGATGCCTTTGCCGGCCTCGTAGTAGTTGTCGTTGACCAGGTTGTCCGGGTTGTTCACTGCAATGGTCACCATGGACAAGGTCAAGGTCACCGAGCAAGCCAGGATACCAATGATGATCCAGGGCCAGAGGTGCTTGTACCAGGGGCTTGCGGCAGTGGCTACGGGCATTGTTCAGCTCTCTCGTTAACGAACTTGTGGGCCGATGAATCGGCTCTTGGCTTCAATGTGGACGCTGGCGTCATCGGCATCCTTGAGGATGAATTTCACCTCGTTGGTGCTCGACGGCAATTGCTCCGGCGCGCTCGACAGTTCGACCGGCATGCTGACGATGTCGCCGGCAGCCACCTTGATTTCGCGGCGGCCTTGCAGCTTGAGGTCCGGCAGCCCGGCAGCATCAAGCACATACGTGTGGTCGCGCTGGTCTTTGTTCATGATCTTCAGGCTGTAGACGTTCTCGATCCGTCCTTCAGCGTTTTCGCGGTACAGCACACGGTCTTTGCTGACGTCGAAACCCACCAGCGGACGCATGAAAAATGCCGTGGCCAACAGGCTCATCATCGCCAGCAATACCAGCGCATAGCCGATCAGGCGCGGACGCAGCTTGTGGGTTTTCTGCCCCGACAGGTTGTGCTCGGTGGTGTAGCTGATCAGGCCGCGCGGGTAATCCATCTTGTCCATGATGTTGTCGCAGGCGTCGATACACGCGGCGCAGCCGATGCATTCGATCTGCAGGCCATCGCGGATGTCGATGCCGGTCGGGCACACTTGCACGCACATTGTGCAATCGATGCAATCGCCGAGGCCCTGGGCCTTGTAGTCGGCGCCTTTTTTACGCGGGCCACGCACTTCGCCACGACGTGGGTCGTAGGAGACGATCAGGGTGTCTTTGTCGAACATCACGCTTTGGAAGCGCGCATAGGGGCACATGTAGATGCACACCTGCTCGCGCAGCCAGCCGGCGTTGCCGTAGGTGGCGAGCGTGAAGAAACCGACCCAGAAATACGACCAGCCATCAGCCTGGCCGGTGAAGAAGTCGAACACCAGTTCGCGGATCGGCGAGAAATAACCGACGAAGGTCATGCCGGTGACAAAACCGATCAGCAGCCACAGCGTGTGTTTGCTGAACTTGCGCAGGAACTTGTTGGCGCCCATCGGCGCCTTGTCCAGCTTGATGCGCTGGTTACGGTCGCCTTCGGTGACTTTTTCGCACCACATGAAGATCCACGTCCACACGCTTTGCGGGCAGGTATACCCGCACCAGATGCGCCCGGCGTACACCGTGATGAAGAACAGGCCAAAGGCCGCGACGATCAGGATGCCCGAGAGGAGGATGAAGTCCTGGGGCCAGAAGGTCGCACCGAAAATGAAGAACTTACGTTCCGGCAGGTCCCACCACACGGCCTGGTGACCACCCCAGTTCAGCCACACCGTGCCGAAGTAGAGCAGGAACAGACCGGCGCCGCCAAGCATGCGCAGGTTGCGGAACAGGCCCGTGAAGGCGCGGGTGTAGATTTTCTCTCGCGACGCGTAGAGGTCGACACCGTTGCTGGAGTTTTTGGCAGGTGGAGTAACGTCTTGTACCGGTATTTGCTTGCTCATCATTGCATCCCACGGCGGTGGAGATTTGCCTCGGCCAGTACGTGCCGGTCGGGGTCAAATGAAGGGTCTTGCAGTGGCGTAATGATACGCCCCCGATGACGCGCAAAGGGTGCGACCTTTGGTCGCGTTGGGGGAAATCAATTGATGGTGTAGGTGACGTGGATCAATTGACTTGTGAAGTATGGACGGTTTTTGCGCGTGGAGCGGTCATTCGTCCCATGGGTTAACCCATGAACCAGAGCAGTAGCGGCGATCAACGCATCGATTTAATTGGCCCGTATAGCTGCCAGAAAAAAGCCCCGCCAGTTTGTACTGTACGGGGCTTTTGTGTTTCTGATGAAGCTTACTGCTCTTGAGCCTTCTTATCCCCATGGGACAAGCTGTAAACATATGCGGCCAGCAAATGCACCTTGTCGTTACCTTGCAGTAGTTCCTGTGCAGGCATCTGGCCCTGGCGGCCGTAGCGGATGGTCTGCTGCAGTTGGGCGAAGCTTGAACCGTAGATGAACGCGCCCGGGTGAGTCAGGTCGGGTGCGCCCATGGCGGGTGTGCCTTTACCGGCCGGGCCGTGGCAGGCCACGCAGTTGGCGGCGAAGAGTTTCCCGCCGTTGGCCACATCGGCCTTGGCGCCTTCCGGCAGTTTGCGGCCGTCAAGGTTGGTCACCACGAAGCCCGCCACGTCGGCCACGCCTTGCTCGCCGATGACTTCGGCCCAGGCCGGCATCACCGCGTGGCGGCCTTTCATGATGGTTTCCTTGATGGTCGCGGGCTCGCCGCCCCAGCGCCAGTCGGCGTCGGTCAGGTTGGGGAAGCCGTAGGCTCCCTTGGCGTCCGAACCGTGGCATACCGAGCAGTTGGAGGCGAACAGACGGCCGCCCATCTTCAGGGCTTGCGGGTCTTTGGCAACCTCTTCAATCGGCATCGCGGCGAATTTGGCGAAGATCGGCCCGAACTTGGCGTCCGACCTGGCCATTTCCTTTTCCCACTCATGCACGCCGGTCCAGCCGGTCTGGCCGTTGGCGAAGGCGGTCTGCTTGTCGTTGTCGAGGTAGTTGTAGCCCGGCAGCAGGCCTTTCCAATTGCCCAGGCCGGGGTACAGCACCAGGTAGCCGAGGGCGAAGACGATGGTGCCGACGAACAGCATGAACCACCATTTCGGCAGTGGGTTGTCGTACTCCTCGATACCGTCGAACGAGTGGCCGACAGTCTCGTCCGTTTGCTCGGCGCGCTGGCCCTTGCGGGTCGACAGCAGCAGCCAGGTCAGGGCGAAAATGGTACCCAGACTGAGGACTGTGACGTACAGACTCCAGAACGTAGTCATTCTTTGTTACTCCTAGAAGCTTGCTCGACGTGCTTGATGGCTTCGGGGTCATCCGCAAAGGGCAGCATGGTTGCGTCGTCAAACTCCGACTTGCGCTTGGGGCTGAACACCCACAGCGCCAGGCCGATAAAGGCCACCATCACGACAACGGTGCCCAGGCCACGAATCATCCCGATATCCATGAAGAATCACCGTTTGCTTTTGATGATGGTGCCAAGGCCTTGCAGGTAGGCCACCAATGCGTCCATTTCGGTCTTGCCCTTCACGGCTGCGGCTGCACCGGCGATGTCTTCGTCGGTGTAGGGCACGCCCAGGGTGCGCAAGACTTCCATCTTCTTCGCGGTGTCCTTGCCGTCGAGCTTGTTTTCCACGAGGAACGGGTACGCCGGCATTTTCGACTCAGGCACAACGTTGCGCGGGTTGTACAAGTGCGCGCGTTGCCAGTCATCGGAGTAGCGTCCGCCGACACGGGCCAGGTCCGGCCCGGTGCGCTTGGAACCCCACAGGAACGGGTGGTCCCACACGCTTTCACCGGCCACGGAGTAGTGGCCATAACGTTCGGTTTCAGCGCGGAACGGACGGATCATCTGCGAGTGGCAGCCGACACAGCCGTTGGCGATGTAGATGTCGCGGCCTTCCAGTTCAAGGGCGGTACGCGGCTTCATGCCTTCGACCGGCTTGTTGGTCACGTCCTGGAAGAACAGCGGAACGATCTGGGTCAGGCCGCCGATACTCACGGCGATGACCATGAAGAAGGCCAGCAGGCCGATATTCTTCTCGACTACTTCGTGCTTCATCAGTGGGCTCCCACAACGGCGATCTTGGCGGCGGCTTCGGCTTCTGCAGGGTCGGAGGCACGCACGGTGCGCCAGACGTTGTAGGCCATGAACAGCATGCCGGAGGCAAAGAACGCGCCGCCCAGGGCACGGACGATGTAGCCCGGGTGGCTGGCTTGCAGCGCTTCGACGAAGGAGTAGGTGAGGGTGCCGTCATCGTTGATCGCACGCCACATCAGGCCTTGGGTAATGCCGTTGACCCACATCGAGGCGATGTAGAGCACGGTGCCGATGGTGGCCAGCCAGAAGTGTGTGTTGATCAACCCGACGCTGTGCATCTGCGCACGCCCGAAGATTTTCGGGATCATGTGGTACAGCGCGCCGATGGAGATCATCGCTACCCAGCCGAGCGCGCCGGCGTGTACGTGGCCGATGGTCCAGTCGGTGTAGTGCGACAGCGAGTTGACGGTCTTGATCGCCATCATCGGCCCTTCGAAGGTCGACATGCCGTAGAACGCCAGCGAAACCACCAGGAAGCGCAGGATCGGGTCGGTGCGCAGCTTATGCCAGGCGCCCGAGAGGGTCATCATGCCGTTGATCATGCCGCCCCAGCTTGGCGCCAGCAGGATGATCGACATCGCCATGCCCAACGACTGTGCCCAATCCGGCAGTGCGGTGTAGTGCAGGTGGTGCGGACCGGCCCAGATGTACAGGGTGATCAGCGCCCAGAAGTGGACGATGGACAGACGGTAAGAGTAGATGGGACGTTCGGCCTGTTTCGGCACGAAGTAATACATCATCCCCAGGAAACCGGTGGTGAGGAAGAACCCCACGGCGTTGTGGCCGTACCACCACTGGATCATCGCATCCGTCGCTCCGGCGTAGGCCGAATAGGACTTGAACAGGGTGACCGGCAACGACGCATGGTTGACGATGTGCAGCATCGCCGTCACCAGGATGAAGGCACCGTAGAACCAGTTACCCACATAGATGTGCTTGGTCTTGCGCTTGGCGATGGTGCCGAAGAACACCACCGCGTAGATCACCCAGACAATCGCGAGCAAAATGGCGATGGGCCATTCCAGCTCGGCGTATTCCTTGGTGGTGGTGTAGCCCAGCGGCAACGAGATGCCGGCCCCGACGATCACGGCTTGCCATCCCCAGAAGGTGAAGGCGGCGAGGCCGTCGGAAATCAGTCGCGTCTGGCAGGTTCGCTGCACGACATAGTAGGAGGTGGCAAATAATGCACATCCGCCGAAGGCGAAAATCACCAGGTTAGTGTGCAGCGGGCGTAGGCGGCCGAAGGTCGTCCATGGCAAGCCGAAATTCAATTCCGGCCAGACCAGTTGCGAGGCGATGAAGACCCCGAGCCCCATGCCAAGGATCCCCCAGACCACCGTCATGATGGCGAACTGGCGGACTACCTTATAGTTATAAGCAGTCGGACTGATTGCTGTGCTCATTCTAAGGTTCCACGGTTTAGGTTTTTTTATAGGTAAAAATCGGTCGCAAGTATGTAGAAACCGAGGTGCCATTGCAACGCAAGGGTGACCTGTGTCAATGCGTGCCACGCCAGATTCTGCGCCCTTTCCATGTTTGATGTAAGGACAAAATCCGAAATCAAAAACTGATCGATCGGACAGGAATTTTTGCGTGACGCGTCGACGGGTGACTCGCTGTGTGTCGACACGCTGCTGAAGCGATGAACGGTCAGTGGCACGACAGCCGGTCGCTGCCAGCCTTTGCGCCTGTCATCCCTGCAGAAGTGTGCAACCCAGCGCGTGCAAGTCGACCGTCGACCGGTCTGTACCGATCCGCTGTGCAGACAAGCGTAGACCCGAATGGCAGGAGGGGAAAGCAGTGCTTTGGAAGGGTGCGACACTTGGTCGCGTAGGAAGGTTGAGCTACCGCCCCCGGATCAGGGGCGGCAGTTCAGGGGTGGAGCGTTACTCTGCCTGGCGTTGCGGCGTTGCGCCGTCAGCGTTGTGGGAGAGGCTGTAAACATAAGCGGCCAGCAGGTGAACCTTGTCATTGCCTTGCAGCACTTCCTGCGCCGGCATCTGGCCTTGGCGGCCGTGGCGAATGGTTTGCTGCAACTGCGCCAGGCTGGTGCCGTAGATAAAGCCGCTTGGCGCGGTCAGGTTCGGCGCGCCCATGGCTTCGACACCGTGGCCTTGCGGACCGTGGCAGGCCACGCAGGTGGTGTTGAACGTGGCTTGGCCGGCGACCAGGTCGGCGCCGCTGTCGGCTGGCAGTGGCAGCTTGGCCAGGTCGTGACGCACATAGGCGGCGACGTTTTTCACACCGTCTTCGCCCAGCACTTCGCCCCAGGCCGGCATCGCCGCGTGGCGACCGCCCATGATGGTGGTCTTGATCGCCTCGGCGGAACCGCCCCAGCGCCAGTTATTGTCCGCCAGGTTCGGGAAGCCATACGCGCCCTTGGCATCCGAGCCGTGGCACACCGCGCAGTTGGAGGCGAACAGGCGCCCGCCCATTTTCAGCGCTTGTGGGTCTTTAGCGACTTCTTCCACTGGCATGGCCGAGAATTTGGCGAAGATCGGCCCGAACTTGGCGTCGGCCTTGGCCATTTCCTTGTCCCATTCCTTGGTCGAGGTCCAGCCACCTTCATAGCCCGGCAGGACGCCTTTCCAGTTGCCCAGGCCGGGGTAGAGGATCAAGTAGCCGACGGCGAACAGCAGGGTGCCGGCGAACAGCATGAACCACCACTGAGGCAGCGGGTTGTCGTATTCCTCAATGCCGTCGAAGGCGTGGCCCATGGTCTGGTCGACACTGCCCTTGGTCTCGCCCTTGCGGGTGCCGAACAGCAGCCAGGTCAGGCCGATCAGGCTGCCGATGGTCAGTACGCAGATCCATGTACTCCAGAAGGTAGTCATGGCCGATTGCTCCTTGTTGCAGGCGCTTCTTGAGCGTCGGATGGGGTGGCGGTGGGTTCGTCGGCAAACGGCAGCAGGCGTGCCTGCTCGAATTCCGCATTGCGTCGGTTGTTGAATACCCACAGCGAGAGGCCGATAAAGGCGATGGCGACGACCAGCGTGCCGAGGCCGCGGATGGTACCCGCATCGAATTCAAATCCCATGGCTCACCTCTTGCTCTTGATGGCGGTGCCGAGGACTTGCAGGTACGAAACCAGCGCGTCGATCTCGGTCTTGCCCTTGAGGCTGGCCACTGCACCGTTGATGTCATCGTCGGTGTAGGGCACGCCAAGGGTACGCATCACTTTGAGCTTGGCTTCGGTGTGGCTGCTGTCGAGCGGTGCCGTCACCAGCCATGGGTAGGCCGGCATTTTCGACTCAGGCACTACGTTGCGCGGGTTGTACAAGTGCGCGCGGTGCCAGTCGTCCGAGTAGCGTGCGCCGACGCGCGCCAGGTCTGGCCCGGTACGCTTGGAGCCCCACAGGAACGGGTGATCCCAGACGCTTTCGCCCGCAACCGAGTAGTGCCCGTAGCGCTCGGTCTCGGCACGGAACGGACGGATCATCTGCGAGTGGCACTGTACGCAACCTTCGCGGATGTAGATGTCGCGGCCTTCCAGTTGCAGCGCGGTGTAGGGCTTCATGCCTTCCACCGGTTTGTTGGTCACGTCCTGGAAGAACAGCGGGACGATCTGGGTCAGGCCGCCGATGCTCACGGCAAGCACCATCAGCAGCATCAGCAGGCCGACGTTCTTTTCAATCGTTTCGTGTTTCATCACTGACTCCTCAGGCCGTCTGCGCGGCAGGGGTGGCTTCGACAGGTTGTGCCGAGCGCACGGTGCGCCATGTGTTGTAAGCCATCAGCAACATGCCGCTGAGGAACACCGCACCGCCCACCAGTCGCACGACGAAGCCAGGGTGGCTGGCCACCAGGGTTTCGACGAAGGAGTAGGTCAAGGTGCCGTCTTCGTTGATCGCACGCCACATCAGGCCCTGGGCGATGCCGTTGACCCACATCGAGGCGATGTAGAGCACGGTGCCGATGGTGGCCAGCCAGAAGTGCGCGTTGATCAGGCCGACGCTGTACATCTGCTCGCGGCCGAAGACTTTCGGGATCATGTGATACAGCGCGCCGATGGAGATCATCGCCACCCAGCCGAGCGCGCCGGCGTGTACGTGGCCGATGGTCCAGTCGGTGTAGTGCGACAGCGAGTTGACGGTCTTGATGGCCATCATCGGCCCTTCGAACGTCGACATGCCGTAGAACGCCAGCGAGACGACCAGGAAGCGCAGGATCGGGTCGCTACGCAGCTTATGCCAGGCGCCCGAGAGGGTCATCATGCCGTTGATCATGCCGCCCCAGCTTGGTGCCAGCAGCACCAGGGACATCACCATGCCCAACGACTGTGCCCAGTCCGGCAACGCGGTGTAGTGCAGGTGGTGCGGACCGGCCCAGATGTACAGGGTGATCAGCGCCCAGAAGTGGACGATGGACAGGCGATAGGAATACACCGGACGTTCGGCTTGCTTGGGTACGAAGTAGTACATCATCCCGAGGAAGCCGGCAGTCAGGAAGAAACCTACTGCGTTATGCCCATACCACCACTGCACCATGGCATCCGTCGCACCGCCGTACAGCGAGTAGGACTTGGTCAGGCTGACCGGGATTTCCAGGTTGTTGACGATATGCAGGATTGCCACGGTGATGATGAACGCACCGAAGAACCAGTTACCGACATAGATGTGCTTGGTATTGCGCTTGGCCACAGTGCCGAAGAACACAATGGCATAAGCCACCCAGACGATAGTGATCAGGATGTCGATCGGCCATTCCAGCTCGGCGTATTCCTTGGAACTGGTGTAACCCAGTGGCAAGGTGATCGCTGCCAGGACAATGACCAGTTGCCAGCCCCAAAAGCAGAACTGCGCGACTTTCGGCGCGAACAGCTGGGTTTGGCAGGTGCGCTGCACCGAGTAGAAGGAGCTGGCAAACAGCGCACAACCCCCGAAGGCGAAGATCACCGCGTTGGTGTGCAGCGGGCGCAAGCGGCCGAAGCTGGTCCAAGGCAAGTCGAAGTTGAGTGCAGGCCACACCAATTGAGCCGCGAGAAAAACCCCGAGCCCCATGCCGACGATGCCCCACACCACCGTCATAATCGCGAATTGGCGGACCACCTTGTAGTTATAGGCGGTACTTAAAGTAGTGTTCATGGTTCCCCATCCACGGTTCAACCCAAGCAAATGCGACACTTGGGCTGGAGTTATAGGCAGACTAAAAAGCGAGGTAAGCATGGGCAAAGAGCACAAGGCCAGTATTGACGGGGATCAATGGGCACGGTGTGTGCAGGAGCATGGCTGGCTGTGGGATATCGCCTCGGGTGCGTCAGCACATACGCCTGTGACGCTGATCCTGGCCCACGGCGCCGGCGCACCGATGGACTCATCTTTCATGAACGACATGGCTGCGCGCCTTGCCAGGCATGGCGTCAATGTGGTGCGCTTTGAGTTTCCCTACATGGCCCAGCGCCGGTTGGCCGGGGGCAAACGCCCGCCCAACCCGGCGCCGAAACTGCTGGAAAGCTGGCGCGAGGTGTATGCCGAGGTGCGACGCCATGCCGCTGGGAAACTGGCCATCGGTGGCAAGTCCATGGGCGGGCGCATGGCCAGTTTGCTCGCCGATGAATTGGAGGCCGATGCCTTGGTGTGCCTGGGTTATCCGTTCTATGCGGTGGGCAAGCCGGAAAAGCCGCGAGTCGCGCATTTGGCCGGGTTGAACACGCCGACATTGATTGTGCAGGGCGAACGCGATGCCTTGGGTAATCGGGCCGCGGTGCAGGGGTACGACTTGTCACCGAGCATCGAGGTGCTGTGGCTGGCGGCGGGGGATCATGATTTGAAACCGTTGAAGGCTTCAGGGTTCAGCCATGAGCAGCATTTGGAGGCGGCGGCGGTGCGAGTGGCTCAGTTTATCGGCGCCTGTTAGGGCCCTATCGGGGGCAAGCCCCCTCCCACATGAGGTGTACACGGTTAAATGTGGGAGGAAACAAGCCTTCTCCCACATTCGACCGCATTCCAAGGTGTGTACACGGTTAAATGTGGGAGGAAACAAGCCTTCTCCCACATTCGACCGCATTCCAAGGTATGTACGCGGTTAAATGTGGGAGGGGCGGTGCGACGATTCGACTTGCCCCCGATAGCGGTTTAACGGTTAAAACGCTCTACCAGCGAATACTGGGTATTGGCGGTAACAGTAAGCTCTTCACTCAACTGCGCCGAGTTCAACGCCTGTTCCGAGGTCTGGTCCGCCAACAGCGCGATGGTGCTGATATTGCGGCTGATCTCTTCGGCCACCGAACTTTGCTCTTCCGTGGCGGCGGCGATCTGGGTGGTCATGTCGGTGATGTTGGCCACCGCTTCGCTGATGCCCACCAGTGCCTGGTCCGCTTCCATCACCCGCGCCACGCCTTCTTCGGCCTGGCGATGCCCGGCGTCCATGGTTTGTACGGCAGCGGCGGCGGTCTGCTGCAGCTTGGCGATCAGGGTATGGATCTGCCCGGTCGATTCAGCGGTACGCTGCGCCAATTGGCGGACTTCATCGGCGACCACCGCAAAACCACGGCCCATCTCACCGGCACGCGCCGCTTCGATCGCGGCGTTCAAGGCCAGCAGGTTGGTCTGGTCGGCGATGCCTTTGATCACGTCGACCACGCCGCCGATTTCATCGCTGTCCTTGGCCAGTTGGGTGACCGTCACGCCGGTCTCGCCAACCGCGGCCGACAGCCGCTGAATCGCCTCGCGGGTTTCCCCGGCGATATCGCGGCCGCGCCCGGTCAGGCGATTGGCTTCCTGGGTGGCATCGGCCGTGCGCTGCACATGGCTGGCGACTTCCTGGGTGGTCGCCGCCATCTGGTTGACCGCGGTAGCCACTTGTTCGGTTTCCACACGCTGGCGTTCCAGGCCGCTGGAGCTGTTGTGCGCCAGGGTGTTGGACTGCGCCGCCTGCTCGTTGAGGTGTTCGGCGGTGTCCTGCAAGCGCGTGAGACAGGTCTTCAGACGTGCCTCTTGGCTTAGGATCGACATTTCCAGTCGCGCCTGGGCGCCACGGCTGTCGGTATACATCTGCGCGATCAACGGGTCGGAGGTGGTCTGTTCGGCCAGGCGCAGCAGACGCTTGAGGCCGCGCTGTTGCCAGCTCAGGCCCAGCAGGCCCAGCGGCACCGACAACCCTGCCGCGAGGGCAAAGCCCCATTGAGAATTGAGCGATGCGCCAATCATGAAGCTCAACTGGCTGACCAGAATAAATGGCAGCCAGTCCTGCAGCACCGGCAGCCACTTGTCCCGCCGGGGAATGGCGGGCTTGCCCTGATTGATGCGGTGGTAGAGCGCTTCGGCCCGGCGGACCTGCTCGGCGGTGGGCTTGACGCGCACCGATTCATAGCCGACCACCTGGTTGCCATCGAACACTGGCGTCACATAGGCGTTGACCCAGTAGTGATCGCCGGTTTTGCAGCGGTTCTTGACGATGCCCATCCATGGCAAGCCTTGCTTGAGCGTGGACCACATGTGTGCGAACACAGCCGCCGGAACGTCCGGGTGGCGTACCAGGTTATGCGGGGCACGTACCAGTTCGTCGCGGGAGAAACCACTGATTTCGACGAAAGCGTCGTTGCAATAAGTGATGACACCCTTGGCATCTGTGGTGGAGATCAACCGTTGCTGAGCGGGGAAGGTACGTTCGCGCTGGGTAACGGGTTGGTTATTACGCATGGTTATTCAATCCGCAAGGCTTTCAAGGGGTATCGGCGATGGCGATCATTTATTTAACTTATTTTCGTAATAATCAGCCGGCGAGCATTGGATAGGAAAACAGTCCGAAATGCAGCAAATTCAGGCCGAAATGCGTGGCAATTGCCGCACCCAGGCCGCCAAAACGATAAGCAAGGCCATAACCGGCCCCGGCGATGCTGGCCAGCAGCACCCACTGCCAGCCCGCGCTCAGGTGCGCCAGGCCGAACAGCAGCGAGGCCAGCAGCAATGCGAGGTTTTCGCCGTAGGGCAAGTGTTTGAGGCGCTGGCTCAGGCCGCCCTGAATGTAGCCGCGAAACAGCGCTTCTTCCACCAGCGTCACCAGCAACAGGTTATTCAGCACCCACAGCCACGCCTGCTCCGGCCACTTCGGCGCCCAACTGATGATTCCCAGCAACGCCGCGCCGCCCAGGGCTGCGATGGCCGTCAGGGCCAGCGCCAGGGCTGTCACGCAGATCGACAGGCGCAATGAACGCCGCGCCACAATCCACGGGCAGGCCAGCAACAGCCAGAAACCGATCAGTGGTTTGTCCTGGTTGAGGTACATCGAGAAGGGCACGGCATCGGCGCTGAAACGCTGGGGGGCGATACCGCGCCCGTTGTAGAACCCCGGTAGCCAGTGCATCGCCAGGCCCAAGGCCAAGACGATGAACAACCCCTGGCCGACGTAGCGCGCCCACGGGGTACGTTGTTGGCGTACCGCATACCCGGCGATCAACAACAGCGCCACGGAGATGGCCGCGAGCACACCCAGTTGGCCGTAGACCAACGCCAGTGCATAGCCGATGGACAGGAGGACGAGATACACCCAGGGCAATGCGGTCATGTGACATCCTTGGAAAAAACTGCTCGGTAGTATAGCGAGTGGGTTCCGGCGCCAAAATGAAAATGCCGTCACGCGAAAAGGGCGCTGCCGGAGCGATTGCAAAATATGTCGGCGGTTGGTTATAGTCACCGCGTCTTCACCTCCTCAAAAGATCAGCCCATGCCTGCATTCCTGTGCATAGCGGTAGTCGATTCAGCGTCCAGCGCTGTGGTCGTGCCGTGCGGGAACCTGCAGCCTGCGCAGATCAGCCACTACCCCCCACCTGTCAGTAGCACGCCGGTGTACGCAGTCGTATCACCGCCGGGTGTTGGCATTTCGGGCTGATCAGCTGATTGCTGTTCCCCTATGCCCGCCTGAAAAAAACCTACTGAGTTTCAGCCTTGCTTGGCTGAATCGGCTTTTTTTGCCTGATTACAGGTGGTAACCATGTCTGTTATGTCGAAACAATCCGTGGCCGCGGCGGCCTCGACGAGCCTGTTCGTATTGCTGTGGAGCAGCGGGGCGATTTTCTCCAAGTTGGGCCTGGCCCATGCGTCACCCTTCGCCTTTTTGCTGATCCGTTTTGCCATCGCCCTGGCGGGGCTGGTGATACTGGTACCGATCCTCAAGCTGAAACTGCCACAACCCGGCAAGCCGCTGTGGTATGCGGCGACGACGGGGCTGGTGTTGTTGGGGGCGTACCAGATTTTCTATCTGCTGGCCCTGGACCTCAACGTCACGCCGGGGATGATGGCGACCATCATGGGTGTGCAGCCGATCCTGACCGTGGTGCTGATGGAGCGCCAGCGTTCCTGGCGCCGGATGTTCGGCCTGGGCCTGGGGTTGGCCGGCTTGATCATGGTGGTGTACCAAGGCATCGGGCTGTCGCGGATGTCTCTGGCCGGGATGTTGTTCGGTTTGCTGGCCCTGGCAAGCATGACCTTCGGCTCGATCATGCAGAAGCGCATCACCGATAACCCGTTGGGCACGCTGCCCGTGCAATACCTGGCCGGGTTGGTGTTGTGCTCGGTGTTCGTGCCGTTCCAGCCGTTCCACTTTGAACACACCGCCGGTTTTTACCTGCCGGTGCTGTGGATGGGCCTGGTGGTGTCGCTGCTGGCGACGCTGTTGCTGTACCGCCTGATCGCCCGCGGCAACCTGGTCAATGTCACCAGCCTGTTCTACCTGGTGCCGGCGGTGACGGCGGTGATGGATTACCTGATCTTCGGCAATCGGCTCGCGTGGTTGAGCCTGCTGGGGATGGGGTTGATCGTTGTTGGGTTGGGGTTTGTGTTTCGTAAAGGTTGAATGATCACTGAGTCAGCGCTGACGGGCGCCCTCTAAAGCGGGCGTCCGTCGATGTGTGATTCAGTGCTGGGTAAGTGCAGTGTTCAGCTCGAGCGCCAAGCGTTGCACGTATTCACGCAGTTCAGGTACTGCGGTGGCTTCCCAGTCCCGGGCCTGGAGGAAAGGGCCGACGTAATACAACCAGTCTGACGGCACTGCATTGCAATTGAGCAGTGCGCCCGACGGTGCGATGTCCATGCCTGTCCCAAGTGCATCAGGTACCAACAGGCCATCTGCGCGCAGGGACTTGAGCAACGGGTCGTCCAATTGGCGCAGGTCCAGTGCTGGCGTCGTGCAATTTATCACCGCTTTGACCTCCAACTATTCCACGGTGCTGGCGCCACGTCGGCGTACAGCAACGCTCACATTGTGAGGGTTGGACGTGTAGCCGACGATGCGTCCGGCCGCCAGCTTCAGTGTGCCGCGGGCAAGCTCGGTGTGCATGCGCGCGCCTGGTTGTGGAGCGCAACGATGGCGATGGGCATCCCAGTAAGGGCGTACATGTCGCAGGAATCGCCGGCGTTCATCAAGCGGCAATGCATGCCACAGCTGCTGGGTGGCGGACCTCAGGCCACCAATGATGTCGCGCCAGTCTCCGCCGGTTTGCGCGTGCTGGCGAACCGCGTCACGGACGGCACGTACATAGTGGCGCACCGTGCAATCGGTCAACATGTGCTGTGCCAGCCCTTCATCGTAGGCGGGGTGCGCGTTCAATTCGCGGTGAGGCTGCGGGAGCAGGCCCCGGCGCGAAACGGCCTGGATAGTGCCGGTGTGTCCCCGGTCACGCAAATCAAGTACGACGTCGAGCATTGTCAGCCCGCTGCCTATCAGGAAGACCGGGTCGTTTGCGCCAATACTGTCGAGTGCGCCCGGTTGCCATGGGTCATGCACGTAGCCCGGGTTCTCGTAGAACTGCCGATATTCGGGTGCAATCGAAGGCGCCTGGCGTGCGCAACTGCCAATGCTTAAAACAATACTGTCGGCCCGAAAGTGTTCCCCGTTATCCATCAAGAGAAGTGCGCCAGCGGCATTCGGCTGGGGGATTATCTTGACCACTTCCCCAATCACTTCGTGCAACTCGCAGCCCGGTATTGCGTTGCGTGACGCGTGTTGAAGCAACGCTTCCAAATAGTCACCGTAGAGGCGCCGCTCTACAAAGGAGCCTGGGGTAGCGGTGGCGTTGTTGCGTTTTACATACTCGTAAAAGCTGTCGTCTTCGCCGGCCAGAGCATTCATTCTGCCTGCCGGGACATTGAGTACATGCGCGGGCGCTTGGGTGCTGTAAGCGATACCTCGGGCCATACTGCCCGGCCGGTTGATCAACAGAATTTTCAGAGGGGTGACCGGCGGGTGGCGTAACAACTGCGCTGCCAGCGTCGAGCCGCAGAAACCTTCGCCGATAATAGCGATGGTCTTGGTATTCATTCCAGCTCCAGTTTCAACGCCACTCATATTTCATTTGACAAAGCCGTCTTGTTGCATATTTTGAATGAGGGGCGGTAAATGTTTTGTAGAGTTTGCCGAAGGTTTGTCGTGAACTTGATAATGAAGTGTATCGAGTTGCTCATCCAGTGCGCAGCTTCGGCGATTCCGCGTTCGTTGATATAGATCAGTCGGCACTCGGGGTTGGAGTTTTCGACGCATCATAACTGAATATGAGTCATGCCTTTCGCGGCGTTTACCGACCTCTGGGGGGGGGCGGGCGGAAGAGGTTTTTCGGGTGGTTGTTTGTAAGATTGCTCCTATTCATTCGGTCGAAGCGCTGCTAGCGCGGGAGCATCGGCGCGCCACGGTTTTGGAAGCGGGGCTTGATACGATCTGGAGGCTCAGGCAAGGAGCTGCGGGCTAGAGGTGCAATGCCTCATCGTAGGGCGCGTGACGGGCTCCCGGTGGTTGACCGCCGGTCACAAGTAAGATTGCCCTTACAAACTAATACTGTAATAATTTCCACCTTATTGTCGGCCTATATCCTACCTCCCAGCAGGATATGTAGTGCGCTCCCAAGGGATATTGTGTCTATTTTCGTATCGCGCAGCCTTTCCAATGCTCTACCTAACGACGTTTGCGTTGCAAGAGTCGCGATTTTGATGTGTTCGTACAATGGTGAGACGTTTCTTGCGGAACAGCTCGACTCTATTGAGCGGCAGATGCATCGTGACTGGACGTTAGTCATTTCGGACGATGGTTCCAAAGACAGCTCGTTGGCGATTTTTCAGCAATACTGTAGTCGTTGGGGCAGTCACCGGCTAAGCGTGGTGTCGGGCCCTCAAAAAGGCTTCGTCGCCAATTTCCTCTCGCTGACTTGTCGGACCGATATCCAGGCTGATTATTTTGCGTGGTGCGATCAAGACGATATTTGGAATGATGAAAAGCTGCAGGTGGCGGTTGATTGGTTGCAGAGCCAGCCTTCGGATGTGCCTGCACTCTACTGTGGTCGCACGCAGTTGGTAGGCGACTCGGGGGGGGCGCTTGGTTTTTCACCGCTTTTCTCCCTGCCTCCGCATTTCTCTAACGCGTTGGTTCAGAGTATCGCGGGCGGCAATACGATGGTTTTTAACCAGGCTGCTCGCAAGCTGATTGTGGAGGCGGGTGCGGACGTAGTAGTGCCTTCTCACGATTGGTGGGCGTATCAGCTTGTCACGGGGGCGGGAGGCATCGTTCACTATGATCCCGAGCCTAGAATGCAGTACCGCCAGCATGATGAAAATCTGATTGGCAGCAACTCCAGCTGGGCAGCTCGCCTGGTTCGGCTACGGATGATCTTTCAAGGACGTTTTTACGAGTGGAACGAACTGAATATTCGCGCACTCGAAGCCATGCAGCATCGTCTTTGCGAAGAGCATCGAACGACTCTTGCGCGTTTTAAATGTGCGCGGAGTCAAACGTTATTTAGACGAGTGCTGGGGTTTCGGTCGGCCGGTTTATACCGGCAGACACTGATGGGGAACCTCGGGCTAATTTTTGCAACACTACTGAAAAAGATCTGACTCAATGACTATCTTAGTAACCGGCGGTGCTGGCTTTATCGGTGCAAACTTTGTATTGGACTGGGTAGCCCAGGCGGATGAGCCGGTCATTAATCTGGACAAGCTGACGTATGCCGGCAACCTGGAGAACCTCAGCTCGCTGGAGGGTGACAAGCGCCATGTATTCGTACAGGGCGATATCGCCGATAGCCAGCTGGTGCAGCGCTTGCTCGCTGAGCACAAGCCGCGCGCTATCCTGAACTTTGCTGCCGAGTCGCACGTTGACCGCTCCATTCACGGCCCGGAAGACTTCATCGAGACTAACGTCGTCGGTACCTTCCGTTTGCTGGAGGCGGTACGTGCCTACTGGAAAGGCCTGGATGCCGATGCACAGCAGTCCTTCCGCTTCCTGCATGTTTCGACCGACGAAGTCTATGGCTCCCTGGCCAAAGATGATGCAGCGTTCACCGAAACTCACCAGTACGAGCCTAACAGCCCTTACTCGGCGAGCAAGGCTGCAAGCGACCACTTGGTTCGTGCCTATCACCATACCTATGGCTTGCCGGTACTGACGACCAATTGCTCGAACAACTATGGGCCGTTCCATTTCCCGGAAAAACTGATTCCGTTGATGATCGTCAACGCACTGGCAGGCAAAGCGCTTCCAGTGTACGGCGACGGTCAGCAAATTCGTGACTGGCTGTACGTAAAAGACCACTGCAGCGCCATCCGTCGAGTACTGGAAGCGGGCACTGTGGGCGAGGTCTATAACGTGGGCGGCTGGAACGAAAAGCCAAACCTGGACATCGTTCACACCGTTTGCGCCTTGCTCGATGAGTTGCGCCCTCAAGCGAATGGCAAGCCTTACAGCGATCAGATTGCTTACGTGACGGACCGCCCTGGCCATGACCGCCGTTATGCCATCGACGCGCGCAAACTGGAGCGTGAGTTGGGTTGGAAGCCGGCTGAGACCTTCGAGACCGGTATTCGCAAAACCGTGGAGTGGTACCTGGACAACCAAGATTGGGTGAGCAATATCCAATCGGGTTCGTACCGCGAATGGGTAGAAAAAAACTACGCCGAGCGTTCGGCATGAGGATCCTTCTACTTGGCAAAAATGGCCAGGTGGGATGGGAGCTTCAACGCAGCTTGGCCCCTTTGGGCCAAGTGCTTGCGCTCGACTCGAAAAGCCAGGACTACTGCGGCGACCTGAACGACCTGCAGGGGCTGGCCGCGACCGTGCAGCGGTTTGCGCCTGACGTCATCGTCAACGCTGCCGCCTACACCGCCGTCGACAAAGCCGAAATCGAGCCTGCCCAGGCCCTGCGTGTCAACGCAGAAGCCCCGGCGGTACTGGCCGCCGAGGCGCTGAAGCTGAATGCCCTGCTGGTGCACTATTCCACCGACTACGTGTTCGCCGGCACCGGCGAAACCCCTTGGCTGGAAAGCGACCCGGTAGGGCCGCTGAGCGTCTACGGTACGACCAAGCTGCAAGGCGAGCAGGCCATTCAGGCCAGTGGTTGTGCACATCTGATCTTCCGTACCAGCTGGGTCTACGCAGCGCGCGGTAACAACTTCGCCAAGACCATGCTGCGCCTAGCCATCGAGCGAGACAGCCTGAACGTGATTGACGACCAGTTCGGCGCGCCCACCGGGGCGGACCTGCTGGCCGACGTCACCGCTCACGCGATCCGCACCATGGGCTCAAACCCGCAGTTGAGCGGGGTGTATCACTTCGCCGCAGCGGGCGAGACCACCTGGCACCGCTATGCCCGCTTCGTGCTCGAACAGGCGCAAGCGGCAGGGGTGCAGCTCAAGGTCGAACCGGCCAACGTGGGCGCGATCACCACCGCGGCTTACCCGACGCCGGCCAAACGCCCTGGCAATTCCCGACTCGACACTCAAAAACTGCAGAATGCCTTCTCATTGCGCCTGCCTGAATGGCAGGACGGTGTGGCACGGATGCTTATAGAAATTCTAGAGAAATGAACATGCTTAAACGTAAAGGAATCATTTTGGCCGGTGGTTCAGGCACACGCCTGCACCCTGCAACCTTGGCAATCTCCAAGCAATTGCTGCCGGTTTACGACAAGCCGATGATCTACTACCCGCTGACCACGCTGATGCTGGCGGGTATTCGCGACATATTGATCATCTCGACGCCGCAGGACACGCCTCGCTTTGAGCAATTGTTAGGCGATGGTAGCAAGTGGGGGTTGAGTATTTCTTATGCAGTGCAGGCCTCCCCGGATGGTCTGGCCCAAGCTTTTATCATTGGTGAGGATTTTATCGGCAACGATCTGTCAGCACTGGTGCTGGGCGACAATATCTATCATGGTCATCATTTCAATGAGCTGCTCAACAGCGCCATGCATCGCCAAGATGGCGCCAGTGTTTTTGCTTATCACGTGAATGATCCGGAGCGTTACGGTGTCGTCGAGTTTGACGACCAGGGTAAGGCAATCAGCCTGGAAGAGAAGCCGCTTCAGCCCAAGTCCAACTATGCGGTAACGGGGCTCTATTTCTATGACCAAGATGTGGTCGAGATTGCCAAGGGCATCAAGCCTTCACCTCGTGGCGAGCTGGAAATTACTGACCTAAACCGTATTTATATGGAGCGAGGCAAGCTCTCTGTGGAAATCATGGGTCGCGGTTATGCCTGGTTGGATACCGGCACCCATGAATCGTTACTTGAGGCCAGTCACTTCATTGCCACACTTGAGCACCGCCAAGGGCTTAAAGTGGCCTGCCCTGAAGAGATTGCGTTCCGGCAGAAGTGGATTGATGCTGAGCAGCTGGAAAAACTCGCGGCGCCACTCTCCAAGAATGGTTACGGTCAATATCTGAAGCGCCTCCTGCACGAAAAGATTTTTTTATAGGGCGTTCGCCAAGCTTTTTTGTAGTTGCCTTGAAATCACTTTTTGACCAGCAGCGCCGAAAAACCAGCGCTGGCTACACTTTGGAGATATTTTAAAGATGAGAGCTACCCCACTTGTCATCCCGGACGTTTTTCTGTTTGAGCCGAAAGTTTTCGGGGATGAGCGGGGCTTTTTCTATGAAAGCTTCAATCAGAAGGTGTTCGAGGCGGCTGTCGGAAAGTCCGTTAATTTCGTCCAGGACAACCATTCCAAATCGGCAAAGGGTGTACTTCGCGGTTTGCACTATCAGATCAAACAGCCCCAGGGAAAGCTGGTACGGGTCACCCATGGCGAGGTGTTTGACGTAGCCGTCGATCTGCGCAAAAGCTCTGCCACCTTTGGCAAGTGGGTGGGGGCGCATCTTAGCGCCAGCAATAGGTCTCAACTCTGGATTCCAGAAGGGTTCGCACATGGCTTTGTGGTCCTTTCAGAGAGTGCTGAATTTCTCTACAAAACCACGGACTACTGGGCTCCTGAGCACGAACGGAGCCTGGCGTGGAACGATTCCGACGTCGCAATCGATTGGCCGTTTTTCGATTCGCCCACCCTGTCCGCCAAAGATGCAAATGCCCCGCGTTTTGTTAACGCTGAGGTGTTTGAATAGTGGACCCGCACCTGAAACCTTCAGCTGGGCCGGTCAGCATGGTGGCCAGCCTCTGGAAAAATCGTTCGTTGATCTCACAAATGACTAAGCGCGAAGTGATCGGACGCTACCGCGGTTCGGTCATGGGGCTGACATGGTCATTTTTTAACCCGATCCTGATGCTTGCGGTTTATACCTTCGTGTTCTCTGAGATTTTCAAATCTCGCTGGGTCGGTGTTGATACCGGTAAAGGTGGTTTCGCGATCCTGTTGTTTGTGGGCATGATCGTTCATGGGTTGTTTGCTGAATGCGCTAACCGTGCACCTTCTCTGGTGATGACCAACAGTAACTATGTAAAAAAAGTAGTCTTCCCGTTGGAGATTTTGCCGGTCATTACCCTGGGTTCTGCACTGTTCCATAGCTGTATCAGTCTGATCGTATTACTGGCCGCCCAGTTCTTGATCACCGGCCAACTCTATTGGACGGCACTCCTGTTTCCTTTGATCCTGGTGCCACTGATACTAGCGACCCTAGGAATAAGCTGGTTGTTGGCCTCGCTGGGTGTTTATCTGCGAGATGTAGGTCACGTGATTACGGTCCTTACCACCGTCTTGTTGTTTCTTTCTCCTGTGCTTTATCCGGTAGCAGCGCTGCCTGAAGTTTATAAGCCATGGCTAAAACTCAATCCGCTGACTTACATAATTGAGGAAAGTCGAAGTGTCCTGCTATTCGGCCACCTCCCGCATTGGGGCAGTCTAGGTGTGGCTATCGTCATTGGGGTACTTATTGCTTCAATTGGCTTCTGGTTCTTTCAAAAGACACGTAAAGGGTTCGCTGATGTCATCTGATCAATCGGTAATCAGCGTTCGGAATGTCTCCAAATGTTTTTACACCTATGACAAACCTCGTGATCGCCTGAAACAAGCTATCGTGCCGCGTTTCCAGCGGTGGGCGGGCGATCAAGTCACCACCTATGGCAAAGAGTTCTGGGCCCTGCGTGACATCAGTTTTGAAGTCAAAAAAGGCGAAACGGTAGGTGTCGTAGGTCGCAATGGATCAGGCAAGTCCACACTGCTGCAGATCATTTGTGGCACGTTGACGCCGACGATGGGCGAAATTGAAACGCGTGGGCGTATCGCTGCATTGCTCGAGTTGGGCTCAGGCTTCAACCCTGAGTTTACTGGGCGTGAAAACGTCTACCTGAACGCAGCGGTTCTGGGCCTGACGCGTAATGAGGTGAACGATCGCTTTGATGCTATTGCCAGTTTTGCGGACATCGGAGAATTTCTCGATCAGCCGGTGAAGGCCTATTCTAGTGGTATGGCGGTCAGGCTTGCGTTTGCAGTCCAGGCACAAGTCGATCCTGAGATTCTTGTTGTGGATGAAGCGCTCTCGGTAGGTGATGCCCGATTTCAAGCCAAATGCTTCGAGCGTCTGCGCCAGCTTAAAGAGAACGGAACTAGTATCCTGCTAGTGACCCATTCCAGCGAGCAAGTAGTGACGCACTGCTCGCGCGCAATTCTATTGGAACAAAGCCGGGTTGAAATGATCGGAGAGTCACGCCCGGTGATCAATCGCTACACCGACATTTTGTTTGGTCGTAATACCAGTGCTGATGAGCCTTCGAACCCTGCGGCGGTGACCGCAGAGCCCGTGGCGCTAATCGAGAAAACTCTACACTTGTCTCTGGAAAGCGATGTTTATGCATCACGTATCGGCTATAACCCACATGAATATCGTTGGGGGGATGGGGCTGCTACGTTAATGGATTTTCATTTGAGTGCGAACGGACGTGAGTTTCCGGCGAGCATAGAGTCGGGTGAGGAAGTTGTACTCGGTGTGTCATTTAAGTTTAACCGTCCAGTGATTAACCCAATTCTCGGATTCACCATTAAAACCAAGGAAGGTGTAACGGTCTACGGCACGAACTCCTATTTGTTGGAGTGTACCGAAACCCGATCCATGGGAGAGTCTGGGAACGTGGCCATCGCCAGCGTGAAGTTCGTAAACAGACTAGCTACTGGTGATTATTTTATTTCCTTAGGGATCGCCTCTAGAGAGGGCGAAGACATCATTCCCCATGATAGGCGTTATGACTCCATTCATTTGGTTGTCGAACCCACTCCCAAGTTGTTGGGGCTGATTGACCTTGCCGCTGCTATGACAATCGATCCGGTAGACCCAAATGTTTAAACTCGATCAATATGGTTATACCAAGGATGGTGAAACAAATGTGTGGGTGCGCTCTGATTTTCAGGGTATTGCCTACAGTGATGGTGATAGCTCCGAAGCTGAACTCGCAGGTATAATTCATAACGCCAAAGACGTGTCTGTCTTGTCAGATGAGCTTCCGCAGTACTGCACCGACTGGGCAAAGCTTTATCACCTAAGCGCCACACGCGCTAATATCCTTCGTCCGTTTGAGCACTTGTTCAAGTCTCGCGTGTTGGAAATCGGTGCCGGCTGCGGCGCTATCAGTCGTTATCTCGGCGAATGCGGAGCAGACCTTCTATGCCTGGAAGGCAGCCCTCGACGGGCGGGAATAGCTGCGAGCCGCACGCGTGAACTGGATAACGTAACTGTTCTGGCTGAGCGATTCGACGATTTCAAGGTCGATGAGCAATTCGATGTCATCACGCTTATTGGCGTACTCGAGTACGCAAGCATGTTCAGTAATGCGGAAGATCCCGCCTTGGCGATGCTGATGCGCGTTCGTCAATTGCTCAAGCCTGATGGGCATCTTTTCATCGCCATCGAAAACCAGTTGGGGCTCAAGTATTTTGCGGGTGCGCCTGAAGACCATGTCGGCATTACAATGTATGGCATCGAAGGCCGATACGAACATGGGCAGCCCAAAACCTATGGTAAGAAGGAGCTCAAGGACCTTGTCACCCGAGCCGGGTTTACCGCTTCGAGTTTTCTGGCGCCGAGTCCGGATTATAAACTACCCAACTCGATCATTACTGAGAGTGGCTTCGGATGCGACGATTTCGATGCCTCTGCCTTGGCGTGGCAGAACGTCAAGAAAGACCCACAGCTTCCAGAGCTGACCACTTTCAACCTCGAGAAGGCTTGGTCCGTTGTCATCGACAATAGTCTGGGCATGGACCTAGCCAACTCTTTCTTGGTCGTGGCGTCTTCCGAAAACAGCGAACCTTTCGACACTGACGTGCTTGCCTACCATTACAGCACGGGTAGAAAGACTCGCTACTGTAAGGAGTCATTGTTTGTTAAAACGCCGCAGGGTATTCAGGTCCACTATAGAAAGCTGGGTAATCTAATAGGCGATGAGGCGCAAGCGAACCTCGACGACGGCTTCAAATATGTGCTTCCCCGCGTGGACGCCTACGCGAAAGGCAGCGTGCTCAGCCTTGAGTTCCTAGATGTTGCTGCGCGCCGCGACTGGAGCGTGCAAGGGTTTACCCCCTTTTTACAGAAGTATCTGGCTTGTCTGCAAATACTACTGGATGAAGAGGGCTCTGACGTAAAACTTTCTTCAGCCAAGTCTCTGCTTCCCGGCCGTTATATTGATGCCGTCCCGCAAAACATCGTAATCGATGAGCGCAATAAGCCGCAGTTTATTGATATCGAGTGGGAGATGGATGAGGGGGTTGAACTCGGCTATTTGATGATGCGGGCACTACTTTTGCTGATGGCCGCTGCGAATCCCTTCTACCCCAGTGCTTCTACGATCAGTCGTCAGGAGTTCGTGACGCAGCTGTTAGCAAGCGCAGATATGGATATAAGCGCTGAGGACATCACACGCTATATCGCTACCGAAGCTGCCTTTCAAGAGCGGGTTACCGGTGCCGACGCAAATCAGTTTCTCAACTGGTCACCCGAAGCAATTATTCACAAACTGGGAGCTGTGTACCCGCCCTCCAAGCACGCAAAACTCTATGTGAGTGATACAGCTGGTCACTTTTCAGAAGAGTCTTCGTTGCTCCAAGTGGTCGATGATGGGCGTCAACTGATCCGGTTTACCCTCCCTCCTGGCTTGCCACCTGGTGTGCAGTTGCGGTTTGACCCGATCAACCGACGTCAAAGCTTTTCCATTCATACCATCAAGGTGTACTCTAGCGGCGAAACGGTTATGGAGTGGCAGGATGACATTAGTCATCCGCTTGTCATTGCATCCGCCGTGCGAATTCCCCAAGTTGGTCGCAATACGCTTTATCTGGCGCTGAGTGATGATCCGAGTTTAGCGATTCCTTTAGCTGGTGAAGCGCTCAGTGGCATAGACCTGCTTGAGCTGGAAGTAAGTCTTACTTTACTCACGGAAGAGCAGCTTGCTCAAGAGATTAATGTGCTGAATCAATCTGAACTGACAAATCCTAATTTCGAACTGCAAAACAAGCTCGATCTAATTCTGGACTCAAGCAGTAAACTTGACCAGATTCTTGACTCAAATAGCAAGCTTGATCTGATTGTCGACTCTAATCGACAAATCAATGACGTGCTTGGGCTGTTGAAGACATCTATTACTTCAAATTATACCGAGGTAATCGCTCAAACTACTCGAGAAAAAGACAGAGAGGTTCAGGCGGTCGTTGAGCAACTTCGTCTATTGAGTGAAGAGACCAAAGTCTCCATTCAGCTTCTCAGTGAGGAGCATAAGGCAGCCCTTCAGCTCCTGACTGAGCAATACAATCTTGCGCTGGGCGAAAAAGACTCACAGATCGAAGAATTCATCGCTTCTACGGCGCTCGAACATGCACATTCAGAAGTGGAGCGGCTACAGATTATCGAGACGCTGCATCACCAGGTAGCTCTTAAAGATGAAGAGTTGCAAAATACGTTGGCCAAATGGCAAGGGTCTTTGAAGGATAAGGATGCTCACATCTGCAACCTCGAAGAGCAATTGCGGTTGCAGCAGATTCAGAAAGACACGCATATCCATAACTTGAATTTGCACATTATTGCCATGCAGTCATCATCCAGCTGGAAGGCGACCGCGCCCTTTCGCAATCTTTTAAGGCGCGTTAGCCAAGTTAAAAGGGTATGGCGGTTATTGCCAGCGGTGATCCGTCGAGGTGGTGGACTACGCAGTACAGCACGCAAGGCGATCGCGGTGTGGCGCCAACAAGGCGCTGCAGGCTTGAAGGCGCGGGTAGTTTGGGTTGCCGGGGCAAGTAACTTTGCCTTTGTTGGCCAGGAGACCCGTGAAGTGCCCGACCGCCACGATTATTCGCGGTGGGTCGAGTATTACGACACCATGGATGATAACGGCCGTTGGAAAATCAGTGAAGAGATCCGCAAGTGGAAAACGAATCCGCTGATTTCGATCATCATGCCTGTTTACAATCCGCCTTTGGACCTGTTGCGTGAAGCGGTCGAGAGCGTTCAGTCGCAGCTCTACAAGAACTGGGAGTTGTGCATAGCCGATGATGCTTCCACCGATGCGCAGGTGATTACCTATCTCGAGTCACTCAAGGCTCAAGACAAGCGTATCAAGGTAGTATTCCGCGAGGAAAATGGTCATATCTCCAACGCCAGCAATTCTGCACTGATATTAGCGTCGGGCCAGTACATTGCCTTGATGGACAATGATGACCTTCTGCCGGAGAACGCTCTGTATTGGGTTGCCCGTGCTATTCATGACAACCCGGATGTAGGTGTTATTTATTCTGACGAGGACAAGATTGATACTGCTGGCAAGCGCAGTTCGCCTTACTTTAAGTCGGATTGGAACGAGTTTCTGTTTCGCTCCCAGAACATGGTTTGCCATTTGGGTGTTTATCGCTCCGATCTGGTGAAAGAGGTTGGTGGTTTTCGCACGGGCTTTGAAGGCGCTCAAGACTACGATCTTGCCTTGCGCTGCTCCGAGAAACTCAATCGCAGTCAAATCGTGCATATTCCACGGGTGCTCTACCACTGGCGGATTCACGCGGGCAGTACTGCAATGGCAGGCGACGAAAAGCCCTACGCAGCGCTTGCTGGCGTCAAGGCCTTGGATGAGCACCTGCAGCGCAAAGGTAATATCGGTCGTACCGAACTGCTGCCGATGGGCATGTACCGGGTTCACTATGCCCGCCCAGCAGTGGAGCCGTTAGTCACGCTGATTATTCCCACGCGTAACGCCTGCGCGCTGGTAAAACAGTGCATTGACAGTATTCAGCAACTGACGACCTACACTAACTATGAAATTATCTTGATCGATAACGGATCGGATGATCCCATCTCTCTAGAATATTTCGCCCAACTCGATCAGCAAGATAATATTCGAGTGATGCGTGACGATGGGCCGTTCAATTACTCGGCTTTAAATAATGGTGCCGTCAGAATGGCTCGCGGTGAGTTGATCGGACTGATCAACAACGACATTGAGGTCATCACACCAGAGTGGCTGGATGAGATGGTGTCTATTGCACTGCAGCCAAACATCGGCGCCGTCGGGGCACGCCTTTGGTACCCGGATGATCGCCTGCAGCATGGCGGCGTCGTGGTCGGCGTTGGCGGTGTCGCAGGGCACTCGCATAAGTACCTGCCAAAAGGTGACTACGGCTACTTCTGCAGGGCCGCGCTGATTCAGGAGTTTTCGGCAGTCACTGCGGCGTGCCTGATCGTCAAGAAGTCTATTTTCGAGCAAGTGGGTGGGCTGGACGAAGAGAACCTCAAAATTGCGTTCAATGATGTCGACTTCTGCCTGAGGGTTCAGGAAGCGGGCTACATCAATGTTTGGACGCCTTTTGCCGAGTTGTATCATCATGAGTCGGCTACACGCGGCCTTGAGGATACGCCTGAGAAGAAGGAGCGTTTTTCCAAAGAGGTTCTGTATGTTCAGGCGCGTTGGCCGAAGATCCAGGAAGACTATACATACAATCCGAACCTTACCCTGGATCATGAAGATTTCGGTTTGGCGTGGCCGCCTCGCGTAAAATTGTAAGCAGTTTTGCACGCGAGATGACTCATTTTGATTAAGCACAGAGGCCTGATAGTGGGTAATGAAATTCGAACTTGTAGTACTACAGGCTTATCTGACTTTAGCTGGCAGTGGTTACTGGCAACGTGTTACTTTCTGGTGGTTGCGAGTTGGTCGTTGGGCATTGCCTTCAATGGTGCGCCCGACGAGTCGACCCATTTTTACTTGTTGGAGTACCTGAACGCAGCGCATGCCTTGCCGCTCGCTACCGAGCCGCATGAGTCCTTCGTGGGTGCTATTTCCGGGCATACCTGGCAAAAGGGCGAGTTCTGGTACCACGGGCTTCCTTTTCCACACATCCTGGGCGCCTTGGCAACCACGTATGTGAGCAGCTGGATAGTGTCGCCTGACATGCTCTACCTGGGTGCCCGCAGCTTCAATTGGATTCTGGGCGGCGTATTCATTTGCGCGCTGTTCCGCACGTCCCGCGCGAGCGGGTTGTCGCCAGCCATGTCGGCGCTGATTGCCGGCGTTATTGCCCTGATTCCACAAGTGACGTTTGTGTTCTGTTATCTGAACAGCGATGCCTATGGGCTGGCAAGTATTGCGCTATTGATCAGCACACTGACGAGTTTCATACAGTTACCCACCCGCAAGCGCGCGCTGTATTTTGGGCTGGCAATCGGCCTGATGTTGATGGCCAAGCTGTATTTTATTCCAGCGCTGGTGTTTGCCTTCGTCATGGTCGCGTCGGTGCGCGTGTTCAAGAACAAGCACGTGCTGACGCATATGCCCACGATGATCGTCGCCGCCATTGTGCTGGCCGCACCCATGCTGGTGCTTGTCTATCACAAATATGGCGAAATATCGGGCATATCCGGCCAGATCGAGTTCGTCAATCTGCACAGGCTCAATCCTGCTGCAGGTTTTGGTACTTGCTACTTACGGTGTGGGCACCACTTCTTGAACATGGCGAACCTTTGGCCGTGGTTGGGGTTGACCTTGAAAAGCTATTTCTCTGTGACGGGCTGGATGAATTTATTCATCCCCACTGCCTATTACCAATTGGCAGCGTTTGCCCTGGTCGGCGTTATTTGCGTCGCACTTGACCAGATCAAACCGTTGAACACCACAGAGTCCAAGCGGGACATCGCGCTGGATTACGTATTGCCCCTTGTTATGATCATTGGTCTGTTTCCCGCCATGACATTATTCAGCCTCATTGCTTCTCAAAACTCACTTCCGCAGCCCCAGGGCAGGTACTTGTTTGTGACTATTCCCTTTCTAGGCCTTCTTCTTTCGTTGACCGCCAAGCGGCTGATAGAAAGGATGGCCAAATGATCGAGCATGAACCAATAAACACCGGTGCTGCGAAGAAAATCGGCATCGCCCTGGCCGTGTTGCTTGTCTTCATGGTGCTGAGCAACTTGTCGAGTTGGAGCGCCAATATCACTGCCGCCGGAAATCTGAAGGCGTCGGTCATCGGTGGTGCGATTCAGAACGCTTTTTATCAAAGCCTCGGTAAAGGCGCTTCGAGCAAGTTTTCATTGGCTCAGGATGAAGTGTCCAGCCGGCTGGTTGTGCCTGAAACAGCGCAGGCGTACCTGACGCTGCCGCGCGCTGCCGATGCGTCGGCGATGGGCAATATCGACCAGGGTTCCAAGGTTGACAACGGCTGGAAGCTCAGCGGCTGGACGTATGTGCCGGAAAGCGCCGGTACGCCGGAGTTTGTGATCGCCGTTGAAAATGAAAAGGTCATTGGCGTATTGGCGGTCGACCAGGATCGGCCTGATGTCGCCAAGGCGCTTAATGCTCCAAGGGCATTGCGCACAGGCTATTCGGGTCAGGTTACCCGCTCACTCAACACAGAGGGTTGCAAGGTCACTCTCTACACCCTCACCTCATCTCTACAGCTGTTCGCAATGCCAAGCCTTTGTGACAAGGCCAACCATCCTGCTCAGTGACTTTTGGACTTTTTATGGAAAATATCGTTCTTTTTTCGGCCGTCAAGGCAAACGCTGGCCTTGATTTTGTCACCCCTCTGAAAGCTGTATTGGACAGCCACTGGTACGTTCTCGGGAACGAGGTGAAGCTGTTCGAAGAGGAATTCGCAAACTATGTAGGCATCAAGCACTGCATCAGTGTTGCCAACGGCTCAGATGCGCTTGAGCTTGCGTTGAAGGGCCTTGGCGTTGAGTCCGGCCACCACGTCGTTGCCGTTGCCAACGCTGGTTTCTACGGCAGCACCGCGATTCATGCGGTCGGCGCAGAGCCTGTGTACGTTGACGTCGACCCGACCAGCTTGACTATTTGCCCGAAAGCTCTTGCTGCCGTATTGGACAGCAAACCCGCAGCGGTGATCGTGACGCACCTTTACGGTCAACTGGCCAACATCGAGGAAATCGTCCGTATCGCTTCGGCTGCCGGCGTCCCGGTGTTGGAGGATTGCGCCCAATCCCACGGTGCGCGACGCAATGGCAAACAGGCCGGCAGTTTTGGCACGATTGCGTGCTTCAGCTTTTACCCCACCAAAAATCTTGGTGCCCTGGGTGATGGTGGCGCAGTGGTCACCGATAACGACGAACTCGCGACTCGCATCCGTCAGTTGCGCCAATACGGCTGGACTCAAAAGTACCAAGTGTCCGTCCCTGGCGGCCGCAACAGCCGCCTTGACGAAATGCAGGCCGCGATCCTTCGTGTGAAACTCCCGCATCTGGATACCTGGAACGAGCAACGTCGTTCGATCGCCAAGCGCTACAACGCGGCGTTCGCGGCACTGGATATGCAATTGCCGTGCTCCACCGGCGAAGATTATGTAAGCCACCTCTACGTCGTGCGTGTGAAAGCGAGAGCGGAGTTTGCTGCAGCGTTGAAAGAAAAGAGCGTCAGCACCGACATCCATTACCCGATCGCTGACCACAAGCAACCGGCTTACGCTGCCACGCCAGCCGCTTTGAGCGTGACCGAGCAAGCGTGTGACACGGTTATCTCGCTGCCTTGCTACCCTGGCCTGACCGACGAAGAAGTCGATCGCGTGATCGAGGCCGTCACTGCTTACTTCTCTGAGGGGAAATAACCTTGCTGACGTTGGTCATCCCCGTATATCGCAACGAGGGCAATCTTCCCGATCTGCTCGTCGCCATAGCTGGCCTGAATACGCAGCTTGATAACGACCTTGAGGTTGTGTTCGTTGTGGACGGCAGTCCGGACCGTTGCTATGAGATTTTGCGAGAGAAGCTGCCTGCGCAGCCTTTCCGATCCAAGCTCATTTTGCTGTCGAAGAACTTTGGCTCGTTCATGGCTATTCGTACAGGGCTGCAAAATGGCAGCGGCGACCGATTTGCGGTGATGGCTGCGGACCTGCAGGAGCCGCCTGAACTGGTTCTTGAAATGAACCGCGTGCTGTTGGGCCAGGACACCGATGTTGTCGTTGGTGTTCGAGAAGGGCGGCAGGACCCGTGGGGCAGTCGCATGGCGTCCAGCCTCTTCTGGGGCCTTTACCGCCGGTATGTCATCCCCGAGATTCCACCGGGCGGCGTCGATATGTTTGCCTGCAATCGGGCATTCAGGGACACACTGCTGACGCTGGATGAGCGACATAGCTCGCTGATCGCGCAGATTTTCTGGTTGGGTTATCGCCGCAAAGTCGTGACCTACACTCGTCAAGAAAGAGTTCACGGTACTTCGGCCTGGACCCTGCGCAAGAAAGTCAATTACCTGATGGACAGCGTGTTTTCCTTCACGGACCTGCCCATCAGGTTGCTGACCCGCGTCGGCGCTTTCGGCTCGGTGCTGGCGGCGGTGTTCGGCGTTTTCACATTGGCGGCGAAGCTGCACGGCATGATCGAAGTGCCGGGCTACGCGATGATCATGCTGACAATCACTTTCCTTGGCTGCTTGAATCTCCTGGGGCTGGGCATCGTGGGCTCCTATGCATGGCGTACCTACGAAAATACAAAAAATCGACCCTTGGCGATCCCAATGCGCGTTGAAGATTTTGGAGATAAGAATGAGCAGCACTAAGCAATACTTCGTTCACAGTCATGCACTGTGCGAATCCGAGAATATTGGTAAAGACACGCGAGTCTGGGCGTTCGCGCACATTCTGCCTGGGGCCTCCCTGGGCAGTGAGTGCAACGTATGCGACAACGTGTTCATTGAAAACGATGTGATCATCGGCGACCGCGTCACGCTCAAATGCGGCGTGCAGGTCTGGGATGGCATCACCATTGAAGACGACGTCTTCATTGGTCCGAATGCAACCTTCACGAATGACCTGTTTCCGCGCAGCAAGGTCTACCCGCAGGCCTTCGATCGCACAATCATCCGCAAGGGCGCCTCGCTGGGCGCCAACTGCACGATCCTTCCGGGCCTGACCATTGGCACCAACGCAATGATCGGCGCAGGTGCGGTGGTCACGCGTTCTATCCCGCCCAATGCCATCGTTGTTGGCAACCCTGCGAAAATTATCGGCTACGTTGATGCCAAGCCTGTCAGCACCTCCCAGGAGGGGGCTGAAAAGGTTGCCAGCAAGCCGGGCGTGGTCCAAACCACGGTCAGCGGTGTGACGTTGCACACGATGACTGAAGTCGCTGACATTCGCGGCAGCCTGTCCGCGGGTGAATTCGAGCGCACCATCCCGTTCAAATCGGAACGTTATTTCCTAGTGTATGACGTGCCTACCGCAGAAACACGCGGCGAACATGCGCATAAGGTCTGCCACCAGTTTCTGGTTGCCGTCAAAGGCTCGGTGCATGTGGTCGCGGACGACGGCAGGAACCGCGAAGAGTTCGTGCTGGATAAGCCCAACAAGGGTATTTACCTGCCACCGATGACATGGGGCATCCAGTATCGTTATTCCCATGATGCAGTGCTGATGGTGTTTGCGTCGCATTACTACGATTCGGCCGACTACATCCGCAACTACGATGAATTCAAATCGCTGATTGCCAACGCTCGATGATGCCTGGAATCAAGCGCGCAGCGGCTAAAATCCTGCAGGTGGATTTTGCCCGGTTCCTGGTGTCGGGCGGTTTCAATACTCTCGTCACCTACGGAATCTATTTACTGCTGTTGAATGTGTTGTCCTATAAAACAAGTTATACGGTCGCGTACGTGGCCGGGATAGTGCTTGCGTACAGCCTCAATCGGTACTTTGTTTTCAAGAGTCATCAGGGCATCAAATCGGTCGCTTTATTTCCGTTAGTTTATCTGGCGCAATACCTCACCAGCCTTTTGATTCTCTGGGTGTGGGTTGAGAAACTTGGGCTTGATAGCCGTGTCGCTCCGTTAATCGCGATCGCGATCACGGTACCGATGACGTTTGTTCTTTCCAGGTACGTGTTCTCCACGGCCCCGAAACGCGGTTGATGGATAAAGGCTGACACTGCAGCGCCAAGCGCCTGCCGTCACCTGACCGTCAGGCAAATTTAAGCCCCGGGACCTCTTGCTGCGAATGCGGCGAGGTGTCCCGGGGCTTTTTTGTTGGTAAGCGCTCCATAAACCTCACATTCAAAGCCGCCACCTGACCCTCGATGATGTGCTCCCGATTCCTTTCCGGAGCCAGCACTTCATGATGCGTCCCGACGCAAAAGTCGAAAAAGTCTATCTGTACCCCAAGCCCGTCGACTTCCGAAAATCCATCGACGGCCTCGCCGCTCTGGTCGAACTGGACATCAAGGTCGCGGTGTTTGATCCGGTGCTTTTCGTGTTCCTCAACAAGCCTCGAAACCGAGTGAAGATTTTATATTGGGAACGCAACGGCTTTTGCCTTTGGCTAAAGCGCCTGGAGTCCGAGCGCTTCAAAACATCGCCGGATTGTTCGGATGAAGCCATCGTGCTGACGGTTCAAGAACTCAACTGGTTATTGGACGGTTTTGATTTGTGGCGCAACCGGCCGCATCAAGTTTTGACACCTCGATTCGTCGCCTGATTCGGTATAATCCACGGCATGATTTCCATGCCCAAAGACCTTCCTGACGACCCTGTTTTGCTCAAGCAACTGCTTGAGCAAATGCTGAGTGAGCGCGAGTCGGATAAGGGCAAGATCGTTCATCTTGAAGAAGAAAACGCGCTGTTGCGTCAGCGTCTTTTCGGGCGCAAGTCAGAGCAGACTGCCGATCCCGCGACCCCGCAAATGGCCTTGTTCAACGAAGCTGAAAGCGTGGCCGAGTCTGTCGACGAAACGGTTGAAGAAGAGGTCGTAGCGCCGAGCAAACGACGAGGCAAGCGCAAGCCTCTGCCCGCCGATCTTCCACGTATCGAAGTCATTCACGAACTGCCCGATCACGAGCTGACCTGTGCCTGCGGTTGCCGTAAACACAGCATTGGCGAGGAAATCAGCGAGCAGCTCGAGATCGTGCCGATGCAAATCCGCGTGATCAAACATGTGCGCAAGGTCTACGCCTGCCGTGGCTGTGAAACCGCGCTGGTCACCGCCGACAAACCGGCGCAGCTGATCGAAAAGAGCATGGTTAGCCCCAGCGTTTTGGCGATGTTGCTGACGACCAAATACGTCGATGGCCTGCCCCTGCATCGCTTCGAAAAAGTACTCGGTCGCCACGGCGTCGATATTCCACGACAAACCTTGGCACGCTGGGTTATCCAGTGTGGCGAACACCTGCAACCCTTGCTCAACTTGATGCGTGATCGACTGCTGGAAAGTCGCGTCATCCACTGCGACGAAACGCGCGTGCAGGTGCTGAAAGAGCCTGATCGAGAGCCGACCAGTCAATCCTGGATGTGGGTGCAAACCGGCGGGCCGCCGGATCAGCCTGTCATCCTTTTTGACTACTCGACCAGCCGGGCGCAGGAGGTTCCATCGCGCCTGCTCGAAGGTTATCGCGGCTACCTGATGACCGATGATTACGCTGGTTATAACGCCTTGGGCGCGCAATCCGGTGTCGAACGTTTAGGCTGTTGGGCACATGCGCGACGCAAGTTTGTCGAGGCGCAAAAGGTGCAGCCTAAAGGCAAAACCGGGCGTGCTGATATCGCCCTGAATCTGATCAACAAGCTTTACGGTATCGAGCGAGATTTAAAAGAAGTCGGCGATGAACATCGCTACGAAAGCCGCCAGCAAAGCAGCCTGCCGGTGTTGGCGCAGTTGCAAACATGGCTGGAGAAAACCCAGCCACAAGTGACGGCGCAAAATGCACTGGGCAAAGCCATCAGCTACCTGGCCAGCAACTGGATCAAGTTGGTTCGCTACACCGAAGCCGGTTACTTGCCGATCGACAACAACGCCGCCGAGCGTGCGATCAGGCCCTTCGTTATCGGGCGTAAGAACTGGCTGTTCAGCGACACGCCCAAAGGCGCGACGGCCAGTGCTCAACTTTACAGTTTGGTCGAGACGGCTAAAGCCAACGGCCAGGAGCCCTATGCGTGGCTGCGCCACGTACTTGAGCGCCTGCCGACAGCTTCTTCGGTTGAGGACTACGAAGCTTTACTGCCCTGGAACTGCTCGCCGGTATCGCATAGTTAAACGCGCTGTCCATCTTGATGGCCGGTAGGGTTTACGGTGAGTTTAAAGAACGAGCGGAGCAACGATCATGGAATACGACGATAAACTGATTGAAGAAGCCATGCTTGCCCTGTTGGTAACCTTCAGTTTTGATAACGGCAATGCTTGGAAAGGGTTCGACTTCGAGACCATGAGCCGATTGCATGAACATGGTTTCATCAGCAATCCGGTGAACAAGAACAAATCGATTTGGTTGACGGCTGAAGGGCTGGAGCGCGGTCGACAGATAGCCGACCGATTGTTTGGGGTAAGAACTCAAGTGGAGCATGGATCCGACTCGGATACCTGACTTCATACCACGGCCATATGGTAGGTGGGGTTTATGGATCGCATACTTTTGTTGCGTTGAATTCCGCATTTCAATGGCGTAAAGCCTTTAGGCTCCAGCGCCGCGCGACTTGATGCCCATGCTCTTGGCACCGTTGACGGTACCTTCGAGAATGGCAGCCGCTTTCAGGGTTATTCGATGACCAGCAACGCTTTGGATTGGCACAGAAGCGAGGAGCTTTCTCCAGGGATCTCAATGGAGACGCTGTAGCCACCGGGTTCCAACGCAGATAAATCGGCCTTGAAGGAGAAACCGGCTTTCAAGAGTTTTTGATTGTTGAATGCCTTCACCAGGTCCGGGCGATCAACAACGGTATATTCCTTGAAGGTGGCGGGATCACCCTTGTAGCCGATCAGGCGAAGTTTGAGTTCCTTTGGCGAACTTTGGTTAACGGTGTCGATAGCCCAGCCGGTGAATTGTACAACGCCTCGCGGCACATAAACGCTTGCGCCGGTCTTTCCACCGATGGTGTCAAAGGTGCATTTGTCTGATGGGTAATAAGTGGTCTTACCGGCAGCTGCATTTCCCTTGCTCCCATCCTTGTCGTTGCATCCTGTCATTGTCGCTGCAGTTAAAGCGAGAAAACTTATTGCCGCAATCATCTTGTACATGGTTTTTCCTGAGGGGTGTCAGTGTGTGTATAGCATTGATTTCTTAACTATATAAATGCTTGGCAGTGCTATCGGCGTATCGCGAAAACTGACGATTTATCGACGGCACAGTCTCCGTCCCTGTTGCTAAAGACATCAACCTCAGCGGTCGGATTATGTAGTGGTTGGCAGCACAGTACAAGAGTGGGGGAATGGCTGGATGGCGCACGTCGTGCCTTTTTATCGGGCCGTCGGTGAGCAGGTACTGATTGATACCGCGTCTGTTGAGTATCTCCTGCGCGGGTTGGGAGCTGGTTTTAGACCCCGCGACGCGCCCTGCATGTTTTAAAACAAGGCATTGGATAACCAGTGTGAAGGTTTTCAGTGCGGTAGCCGCTCGGGCTTGATGATGAGGTTATGTTTTTTCGGTTTTCGAATGTCATTAATATTTAATTGACCGCGCTTTATAAAGTTATAAGTAAAAGTGCTGGCGTGGAAAGTTTGCCCGTCTTTCTATAACGTGCGGCCAGAGGGCCCATGGCCGCCGGCCGTCAATGAATTTCGCATGTCGATTCGTTCGGGAGCGCAGAGATACCTTTTTATGCCCATGAAAAAGCCCGCAACGGCGGGCTTTTTGACGCTTGTGTCATGAGTTTCAGGTATCGGGTACGGCCATTTTTTTGTTACCCGTTACACCCAGGTAAAGATAAGTGATGGCCACCATTATCAGTGCAACCACGCCAGACTCGTAAGACTCCACAGACATCCACGGGCCTTGACGACCGAAGTAGTACTGCCATTCGGAGCTTTGCAGCCCCAGGGTTTGCTCGACTGCAGCCTGAGACGCGTCCCTGAGCCCGTACAACGTGAAGAGAGAGAGGACAGCGACTATCGCAAGAAACACCTGCTGCCGCCATTTAATCTCCATCAGCGCGTAGATCACAATGGCCACCGGAAAGATCCCGATCCACTGCCGGCTCTCGGAGCCAAAACTCAAGAGTGGAGAGAACAGCATGAATATCACCAGCAGGCCGATCGGTACTGTACGGTCGCCGTTGAACGACCATCGGATGCAGTACATGGCCACAATCAGAACGCAGAAACCAAAGTAAAGGAAATGCGATATCCAGGGTTTAAGAGGCGCCCCGGCGCTCTGCATCATCAGGTTTGCGGTCAGCGGCGGGCCTTGGAAACCGGTCGAAAAATCAATCACGGAACGCATGACCAGGAAGCTGATGGCGACCGTACAGACGCCCAGCACCAGGCTTTGAAGTTTGAGGCCTCGATAGAGTTGCGGGCTGCACGCAATGCTCGCGGCAATCCAGGCGAGCAACGCGATAATGATACACTGGACCAAGAGTGAGAGCGGTATGAAGCCCACGAGGGCTGTTTGCCCGCCGCTGATAATATGAGTGGAGATTTTCAGCGTGGTGATATCTTTCATGAAGTGATGGTAAGCCAGGAGCCCAATCACTAAAAACAGTGCAAATAATGATTTTTGTATACGTTTAACTTGCTTGATGTTGATCGTGGTGTTGTTAATAGTACCGTAGGGAAAGGCAATTAACCCCAGTGGGACAACAAATAGCGCTGGAAACAACCAGACAAACCAGGCGCATATAATGTGCAGGGCAAATTTTTTCTGATTAACCCAGCACCACAAGGCAATACAACTAAAAGGGATCGCCAGGTTGTCGCTCAGGATCGGATAAAAGACAGGGATTACCAAACTTGCCCAGCTGAATGTAAACAGGATCACGGATAAAATGGCTTTGTGCGGCGTCACGCCCAATTTCCGCAAGCAGCTGAACAAACAGCCTGTTCCGACGGCCATAATGCCGATGTTGAACAACCGCTGAATGAAAACCAGTGTTTCCTTCCCTTCTCCGCGCCAGGCGAAAGGCATCAATTGAACAAACCCTGACATTCTGACGAGTCGATACGGGTCGTTAGTGATCGGTACACCAGCCGCCAGTAACTTTACATACGCGACATAATCGTTCCCGTCCCAGCCCGCACCTTCGTGGAGTGGAATAACACCTATCCATAAGTAGGTAAGAAACATTAGTGCAACGACGGCCATCGCTACATGCCTGCCAGATAATCCGACTAGGCTTCGATCAAAGTTAACCAAAACCGATCCATCCTCATCCATAATAATTTCAGTTACCAGAGCGAGCGTCAATTTTCAGGTTGGCGCTATGTAACGATGTCAATGCTCGCGGTCGGCGAGTTTACAAATCAACTGGCTATTTGTCGATCAATCTACAACCTTTTCACTGGTCGGGTTTATTTTCGCCTTGGGTAACGCTTTATAAATCTGGTAGGCCGGATCAGGCGTGGGCTGAACCGGTTCAAAATGGGCGCGGATATAGTCGTCCATCAATCGATGGGAATTGGAAAATCTCAACGCTTCCCGACTGTCCATCGCCATGTTGAAGACCAGCACGAACCCTGGGTCGGCATTCTTTATCCGTTCGATTTCCGCGCGCTGGAAGTCCTCGGTGCGCGGTGAAAGTGCGTATATCTCCCAAAGGGGCGCTTCCCGTTCCAGCAAGGGGTAGGCGCCGGGCCAGAACGGCAGGACCAGCACCGTTCGGCCCTCTGGGGCATAACGGCCAGTCAGGTCCCTAAGGAGCTGTACCGCATCGGCGGTACCGGGGTCCATGGATATGGTCGAACCCGAGACGTTGATCTGCCTCCAGCCATCTTGGGTGCGGGCGAGTATTCCAGGCTGCCAGGCGGCAAGTATGAACAAGCTGACAGCGGCGGTAAGCACACTCAGTATCAGTTTTGACGCCCACGTTCTGAGTGTGGCCAAAAGGATGAAGATACCGAGGAGCATCGGATAAATGCCCTGCGCGAGGTGGCCGACGTCTGCCCTTGCAAAGGCAAAGTGGGCATACGGAAGCGTTGCGCAAGCCACGGCCACCAGTTCAGGGCGCACGGGTCTACCTCGCAGCCGTTCTTTAAACACCCAGCCCAGTGCGCCAATACCGAATGCCAGCAATGCCATGAAGCAGAGGCCGATGAGGAACCATCTGGTCTCGATGACTACGCCGGCGGTTCCGAAGCCAACGGTCCAAGGCCAGGGGACGGGTAGCGGCAGATTGGTGTTGCCTTGTTCGAGCATGAACACAATCGTGTCTATGAAGGCTGAGAAGTAACCGGGTATGAACAAACACATGGCGATGACCGGCAGGTAGCCTACGGCCACTCCCGCTGCCCAGGCCGGGACGCCCTTGAATCGTTGCCCCTGATCGGATGCCCTAATGGCGAGCCAACTCATGGCCGTTACGCTGGCCACGGCGCCGTATACGCCATGATTACGGCCAAATACGGCCGCGAGACCGATGATCACGCCAAGCAGGAAGTAGCGTTTTACTGTCGGGTTAAGCAGGAGGTAAGTCAGGCCTGCAACGATGATCATTGAAATCGAAATATCAAAAATCTTGTGCCGTGGGTACATCCAGGCCATGAGCGCAAGGCCGGTGATACATAGAAAAGCGAGCTTTTTGAGAGAGTTTCCTCGTAACGCAATGGCGATGGTCCAAAGCCCTGCATATACGCCCAATACTTGAAACATCGCCACGGAGGCGCGCAGTGCCATGATTCCCGTATCGCCTACAAGGGAAAAGTAGCCTGCAGACCAAAAATATCGGCCAGGGTCATAAGCCATGAAGTCACGGATCGGAATTTGCCCGGCAATGATTTGCTTCGCGCCGTACCACAGGAACCCTTCATCCCAGAGGTTAAAACTATCATGGCCTTGCCAAAGAAAATTGCCGATGACGAAAGAGGCCGACAAGGCCAAAAGAACGAGTGTGTTTACGGCCCGTTCATGTATAGCGTGATTCATGGTTCATTCCGCGTCATTTCCCGATGGCGTGCACTATGCCTCTTCAGCGGGGCTCAGGGTAGGTGAATCGATGCGTCGGCCACGACGCTCACCTGGTTGACTTGCCCACCCGCAACACCAACCACAGTGCCCCCGCAATCAGCACCCCGCCATACAGATGCGCCATCGACAGCGGCTCATCCAGCAGCAACGCACCCCACAGCACCCCGAACGGCGGGATCAGGAAGGTGGTGGTCATCGATCGCACCGGGCCAATGGCTGTCAGCAGGCGAAAGTACAGGACGTAGGCAAACGCCGTACACATCAGCCCCAACCCGAGCAACGACAACCACACGTGCCAGCCGCCCCAGCTTGCCGGCGGATGAACGATGGCGCTGTAGGCAAACAGCGGCAGCAGGAACAAGGTCGCGCCGAGCATGCTGCCCAGGGCCGCGAGCCGACTGTCTAGCCCGCCGCGCTGATCCAGCCAGCGGCGCGCAAGAAACCCGGCAAAGCCATAGCAAGTGGTGGCCAACAGGCAGGCCAACGCGCCCATCAACAATTCCAGGTCAAACGCCACCGGCCCGGCGCGGGTCAGCACGCCCACGCCAAACAGGCCCAGGCACACCCCGGCGACTTTCGATGGCGTCAGGCGTTCGCTGAAAAACAATCCGCCAATCAGCACGCCCATTAACGGCGTGGTGGCATTGAAGATCGCCGAGTAACCCGCCGGCAACACCTGGGCCGCCACGGAGTACAGGGTCGCGGGTATGCCGGAGTTGATTACGCCCAGCAGCAGGATGGTCTTGAACTTGCCTTGGAAGTCCCAGTTCACGCGCATCACCGCGAGCATCACCAGCAACCCGGCGGCGGCAATCGACACGCGGAAGAACGCGGTCGGCAGCGTGCCGATTTCCGGGGCGATAATACGCATGAACAGGAAACTCGCGCCCCAGATCGCGGCCAGCCCCAGCAGGTATAGGGTGTCGACAGGTCTCACAGAAAACTCCTACATCAATAAGGCGGCGAGTGTTGCCCAGCGACTGGCTCGACACAATCACTGATTACAGGACAACCCGCGTCATCGGCTGTGTTGGCCGATTTGTGCATTGGCCGCAGTGAGTGTTTCCAATAACGCCCATAAATCTGCGAAATGAACGAAAGTCCACAAACAAGCATGCTAAATGACTGCTTCTCCTGGCTCCCTTGACTGGCTAAGCTCTGGGCTTCCAGATACCCGTCCGAGGTTTCCCGCATGTCGCAGCGCACACCCGCCCTCGCTATCGCCCAGATGATCCTTGATGGCTTCGACGATTACCGCGAGCACTTCCGCCAGATCACCGATGGTGCCCGTGAACGTTTCGAAAAGGCCCAGTGGCAGCAGGGCCAGGCGGCTTCGGCGGCGCGTATCAACCTGTATGAGGAGAAAGTCAGCGAAGTGACGAGCCGCCTGCGGGCGAGCTTCGATGACGCCACCCTGATGGACATCGAGGCCTGGCCGTTGGTGAAAAGCGCCTACATCGGCCTGATCGACCTGCGCTTTGACGATGAGCTGTCCGAGACCTGGTACAACTCGATCTTCTGTGGCCTGTTCAGCCATGACCTGATCAGTGACGGCTGCATGTTCGTCCACACCACGCGGCCGAGCCTGCGCCGGGCGAGGGCGGCGCAAACCCGGGTCTACACCCCAGTCGGCAAAATTTCCGACATGCTGGCGCAGATTTTCGCTGATTACAGCTTCAGCGAGCCCTACGCGGACCTGCCGGCCGACCTGCGCCGCCTCGAAGTGCAACTGCGCGAGAACCTGCCGGACTGGGTGTGCAAGGACCCTGAGCTGAAGGTCGAGCTGTTTTCCTCGGTGCTCTACCGCAACAAGGGTGCCTACCTTGTCGGACGCATCTACACCCGTGACGAGCAGTGGCCCCTCGTAATCCCGCTGCTGCACCGCGAAGGGCAGGGCATCCAGATCGACGCGCTGATCACCGACGAAGCCGATGTGTCGATCATTTTTTCCTTCACCCGCTCCTACTTCATGGTCGACGTGCCGGTGCCGGCGGAGTTCATCGGCTTCCTCAAGCGCATCCTGCCGGGCAAGCACATTGCCGAGCTGTACACCTCGATCGGCTTCTACAAGCACGGCAAGTCGGAATTCTATCGCGCGCTGATCAACCACCTGGCCACCACCGACGATCAGTTCATCATGGCTCCTGGTATCCGCGGCATGGTCATGAGCGTGTTTACGTTGCCGGGCTTCAACACGGTGTTCAAGATCATCAAGGACCGCTTCTCGCCGTCGAAAAACGTCAGCCGCGCCACCGTGATCGAGAAGTACCGCCTGGTCAAAAGCGTCGACCGCGTCGGGCGCATGGCCGATACCCAGGAGTTCGCCGATTTTCGCTTTCCGTTGAGCAAGTTCGAGCCCGAGTGCCTGGCCGAATTGCTCGACGTGGCCGCCAGCACCGTTGCCGTCGAAGGCGATACCGTGCTGATCCGCCACTGCTGGACCGAACGGCGCATGACCCCGCTCAACCTCTACCTCGACAACGCCAACCCCGCCCAGGAACGCGAAGCCCTGGAAGACTATGGCCTGGCGATCAAGCAACTGGCGGCGGCGAACATTTTCCCTGGCGACATGCTGCTGAAGAACTTCGGCGTCACCCGCCACGGCCGCGTGGTGTTCTACGACTACGACGAGATCTGCTACCTCACCGAAGCCAACTTCCGCCACATCCCCGCGCCCCGCACGCCGGAGGATGAAATGGCCTCGGAGCCCTGGTACTCCATCGGCCCGCTGGATGTGTTCCCCGAAGAGTTCCCGCCGTTCCTGTTCGCCGACGCCGGCCAGCGCAAGCTGTTCGATCAACTGCACGGCGAGTTGTACGATGCCGACTACTGGAAGGGCCTGCAGGACGCGATTCGCGCCGGAAAGGTCATCGATGTGTTTCCGTACCGGCGCAAGGAACGCGAGAACGAATGAGGGGCGCGCATGCCGGCGGTTTTCTGCGACAATCCGCCCCCTGCATAAATAGACGACCAAAACGCACCTGATGACTGACCAAGCGCCCGCTATCGACCAACTGCTGAAAAACCTCGATCACGCCATGCTCGCCGACCGCCACCGTTTGCGGCGGCAGTTGCTCGAGCTGCGCAAGAAGCCCGATGAGGAGAAGCTGGCGCAGTGGGTGACGCGCATGCAGGCGTCCTGCGCCCAGGTCACGGCGCGGCGCGCCAGCCTGCCGCTGATCCGCTACGACGACAGCCTGCCGATCGCCGCCAAGCGCGACGAAATCAAGGCGGCGTTGCTCAAGCATCAGGTGCTGATCATCGCCGGCGAGACCGGTTCGGGTAAGACCACCCAGTTGCCGAAAATCTGCCTGGAGATCGGTCGCGGCCAATACGGCCTGATCGGTCACACTCAGCCACGTCGGATCGCAGCGCGCAGCGTCGCCAGCCGGGTTGCCGAAGAGTTGGCCACGCCGCTCGGCGCACTGGTCGGTTATCAGGTGCGCTTCGAAGACCAGAGTGATTCCAACACCCTGATCAAGCTGATGACCGACGGCATCCTGCTGGCGGAAACCCAGAACGACCGCTACCTCGAACGCTACGACACGATCATCGTCGACGAAGCCCACGAACGCAGCCTGAACATCGACTTCCTGCTCGGCTACCTGAAAACCCTGTTGCCGCGTCGCCCGGACCTGAAAGTCATCATCACCTCGGCCACCATCGACCTGGAGCGCTTCTCCAAGCATTTCGACGATGCGCCGATTGTCGAAGTGTCAGGTCGCACCTTCCCGGTGGACACCTGGTATCGCCCGCTGACCCTGGAACAGGACGAGGAGGGCAACCGCGTCGAGGACGACTTGACCGTCGACCAGGCGATCCTCGCCACCCTCGATGAAATCGCCGCCTACGAGCGCAGCGAGCGGCGCAGCCCTGGCGACGTGCTGGTGTTCCTGCCGGGCGAGCGCGAGATTCGCGATGCCGCCGACATGCTGCGCAAGGCCCAGCTCAAGCACACCGAGATTTTGCCGCTGTATGCGCGCCTGTCACCGGCCGAACAGCAGCGCATTTTCCAGTCCCACCCGGGCCGGCGCGTGGTGCTGGCGACCAACGTCGCCGAAACCTCGCTGACCGTGCCGGGCATTCGCTATGTGATCGACAGCGGCACCGCGCGCATCAGCCGCTACAGCTACCGCGCCAAGGTGCAGCGACTGCCCATCGAGGCGATCTCCCAGGCCAGCGCCAACCAGCGTAAAGGCCGCTGCGGCCGGGTCGAGCCGGGGATTTGCATCCGCCTGTACAGCGAAGAAGACTTTATCGGCCGCCCGGAATTTACCGACCCGGAGATCCTGCGCACCAACCTGGCGGCTGTGATCCTGCAGATGCTGCACCTGCGCCTGGGCGAAATCAGCGACTTCCCGTTTATCGAACCGCCGGACGGCAAGGCCATCAGCGATGGTTTCAACCTGCTGCAAGAACTGTCGGCGGTTGACCGCAACAGCCAACTGACCCCGCTGGGCCGCCAGTTGGCGCGCCTGCCGGTGGACCCGCGCATGGGCCGCATGCTGCTCGAAGCCGCCAAGCTGGGCAGCCTGCAGGAAGTGCTGATCGTGGCCAGCGCCATGTCGATCCAGGACCCGCGCGAGCGCCCGCCGGAACGCCAACAGGCCGCCGACCAGGCCCACGCACAATGGAAGGACGCCGATTCGGACTTCGCCGGGCTGGTCAATCTGTGGCGTGGCTTTGAAGAGCAGCGCCAGGAACTGACCGCCAGCCCGCTGCGCAACTGGTGTCGCAAGAACTTCCTCAACTACTTGCGCCTGCGCGAGTGGCGCGATTCCCATCGCCAGCTGAGCCTGATCTGCCGCGACATGCAACTGACCGTCAACAAGGAACCGGCCGACTTCGCGAAACTGCACAAAGCCGTACTGTCGGGCCTGCTCAGTCAGATCGGGCAGAAAACCGAAGACGGCGATTACCTCGGTGCGCGTCAGCGGCGCTTCTGGATTCACCCGTCGTCGGGCATCGGCAAGAAACGTCCGCAGTGGCTGATGACCGCCGAGCTGGTCGAAACCACCAAGCTGTACGCACGCATGGTGGCGAAGATCGATGCCGACTGGATCGAACCGCTGGCCGGGCACCTGATCAAGAAAAACCACTTCGAACCGCATTGGGAGAAGAAGCGCGGCCAAGTGGTGGCGTTCGAGCAGATCACCCTGTTCGGGCTGATCGTGGTCGGGCGCCGGCCGGTGCATTACGGGCCGGTCGACCCAGTGGTGTCGCGCGAGCTGTTTATCCGCGAAGGCCTGGTGCGCGGCGAAATCCAGTCCCGGGCCAAGTGCCTGACCGCCAATCAGCAGTTGCTGGAGCAGCTCGACGAGCTGGAAGCCAAGGCGCGTCGGCGCGACATCCTGGCCGACGAAGAGACGCTGTACGCGTTCTACGATGCGCGCTTGCCGGCGGAGATCCACCAGACCGCGACGTTCGACAGCTGGTACAAGGTCAACAGCCAGAAAGACCCGCAATTGTTGATCATGCGCGAGGAAGACGTGCTGGCCCGCGACGCCAGCGAAGTCACCGCCGCGCATTACCCGGACACCCTGCACCTGGGCGATCTGGCGCTGGCCTTGAGTTACCACTTCGAACCCAACCACCCGCGTGACGGCGTGACCTTGCGCGTGCCGGCGCCGCTGTTGCCGGCGTTGCCCGCCGAACGCCTGGAATGGCTGGTACCGGGGGTGATCGAAGCCAAGTGCATCGCCCTGGTGCGCAACCTGCCCAAGGCCCTGCGCAAGAATTTCGTGCCGGTGCCGGACTTCGTCAGGGCCGCCCTGCAACGTATCGAATTCGCCCAGGGCTCGCTGCCCCAGGCGCTGGGGCGCGAACTGCTGCGCATGACCGGCGCGCGCGTCAGCGATGAAGCCTGGGCCGAGGCCGCGCAACAGGTGGAAAGCCACCTGAAGATGAACCTGGAAGTGGTCGACGGCCAGGGCAAGTTTCTCGGCGAAGGCCGCGACCTGGCCGAACTGACCGCGCGCTTTGCCGAGGCCAGCCAGGCCGCGTTGGCCGTGCCGCAAACGGCAAAAAGCCAACAGCCGGTGGAAGCCAAGGTGTTCGCGGCGGTGGCCGAGAAGACCCAGCAAAAGATCGCCGGGCTGTCGATGACGGTGTACCCGGCGCTGGTGGAAGAAAACGGCACGGTCAAGGAAGGACGTTTCTCCACCGCCGCCGAGGCCGAGTTCCAACACCGTCGGGCCTTGCAGCGCCTGCTGATGCAGCAATTGGCCGAACCGGCAAAATTCCTGCGCGGCAAATTGCCCGGCCTGACCGAGCTGGGCCTGATGCACCGCGAACTGGGGCGCATCGAGGCGCTGGTGGAAGATATTTTGCTGGCCAGCCTCGACAGCTGCGTGCTGGAAGGCGAAGCCAGCCTGCCGCGTGACGGCGCCGGGCTGGCGGCGCTGGCCGAGCGCAAGCGTGGCGGTTGGACCGAACACGCCGAGCGCCTGGCGCGCTTGACCCTGGACGTGTTGAAACTCTGGCACGGCCTGCAAAAGCGCTTCAAAGGCAAGATCGACCTGGCCCAGGCGGTGGCCTTGAACGATATCAAGCTGCAACTGAGCAATCTGGTTTATCCCGGCTTTGTGCGCGAAACTCCGGCGCAGTGGTTCAAGGAGTTGCCGCGTTTCCTCAAGGCGATCGAGCTGCGTCTGGAAAAACTGCCCAGCCAGGTGCAAAAAGATCGGGTGTGGAGCGGCGAGCTGGCGGGCCTGTGGGCGCAGTACCAGAACCGTTTGAACAAGCATGCCCAGGAAGGCAAGCACGACCCCCAGCTAGCGCTCTATCGCTGGTGGTTGGAGGAATATCGGGTGTCGTTGTTTGCCCAGCAGTTGGGCACCCGGGTGCCGATTTCCGACAAGCGCCTGAGCAAGCAATGGAGCCTGGTCGAAGCGTGATCACCCCAATGGGCAATGGCGCTTATCCGGGATATGGCGCCAAATCCCCAGGTTTGTGGCAAACTTCGCGGTTATAAATGCCGGGAGCGTCGTGATGGGCTGGTGTGCAGCCGCGGCGCGATGGAATAAAGCGTTGCCAGTTTGATGCCCGCTGGACGGAATCAAACAACTTACAGTTTGGTACGACGGTACCAATATCTTCTGCCTGACAGATTTAGAGGAACGACCGTGCATAACGTCGTCATCAGCGGCACTGGCCTGTACACCCCGGCCAACAGCATCTCCAACGAAGAGCTGGTGCAGTCTTTCAATACCTACGTGCAGCAGTTCAACACGGAGAACGCCGCCGCCATCGAACGCGGTGACGTGCAGGCGCTGACGGAGTCCAGCGCAGCCTTCATCGAGAAGGCGTCGGGCATCAAGAGCCGTTTTGTGATGGACAAGGACGGCATCCTGGACCCGCAGCGCATGACCCCGCGCCTGCCCGAGCGCAGCAACGACGAATGGTCGGTGCTCTGCCAGATGGCCATCGGCGCCGCCGAACAGGCCCTGCAGCGCGCCGGCAAGACCGCCGCCGACATCGACGGGGTGATCGTCGCCTGCTCCAACCTGCAACGCGCCTACCCGGCCATCGCCATCGAAGTCCAGGAAGCCCTGGGCATCGCCGGTTTCGGCTTCGACATGAACGTGGCGTGTTCCTCGGCGACCTTTGGCATCCAGAACGCCGCCAACAGCATCAAGCTGGGCCAGGCCCGGGCGATCCTGATGGTCAACCCGGAAGTCTGCACCGGCCACTTGAACTTCCGCGACCGCGACAGCCACTTCATTTTCGGTGACGCGGCCACTGCGGTGATCCTCGAGCGCGCTGACCTGGCGACCTCCGAGCACCAGTTCGACGTGGTCAGCACCAAGCTGCTGACCAAGTTCTCGAATACCATCCGCAACAACTTCGGCTTCCTCAACCGCGCGGCGGAAGAGGGCATCGGCGCGCCCGACAAGCTGTTCGTGCAGGAAGGCCGTAAAGTCTTCCGGGATGTCTGCCCGATGGTCGCTGAGTTGATCGGCACGCACCTGGCGGAAAACCAGTTGAACGTGAACGACGTGAAGCGCTTCTGGTTGCACCAGGCCAACCTGAGCATGAACCACCTGATCGTGAAGAAGCTGCTGGGGCGTGAAGCCACGGTGGAAGAAGCACCGGTGATTCTCGACACCTACGCCAACACCAGCTCGGCGGGTTCGGTGATCGCGTTCCACACTTACCAGGACGACCTGCCCAAAGGCGCCGTGGCGGTACTCAGCTCGTTTGGCGCCGGCTATTCGATCGGCAGCGTGATCCTGCGCAAACGCTGATCCTGCGGCTCGCCGCGGTCAAATGTGGGCGCTGGCAAGCCAGCCTCCACATAGATCGCGTTCTCACTTGGAAACCGAGGTCTCGAATGGCAGTAGCGGACGACGCGCACCTGCTTGAACGCTTGCTCAAGGGCGAGCAGCGGGCCTACAAGGAATTGGTCAGCCAATACCAAAGCGCCATGCGCGCGGTGGCCTACGCGATTGCCGGTCAGCGTCATGCCGACGAAGTGGTACAGGACGCCTGGCTGTCGGTGGTACGCAACCTGCCAAAGTTCGAAGGGCGCTCCAGCCTCAAGACCTGGCTGCTGACCATCACCGCCAATGCCGCCAAGAGCCGCTACAAACAGAATCGTCGCGAAGTGTTACTCGATGATTTGCCCTCGCCCCACGGCACGATCGGCGATGAGCGTTTCAGCGCGGATGACGGTCACTGGGCGGTCGCCCCTTTTGCCTGGCACCAGGACACCCCGGAAGCCCTGCTCACGGAGGACGAACTGCGCAAATGCCTGGAACATACGTTGCTGAGTTTGTCGGAACTGCAAAGCAGCGTACTGGTGCTGCGTGAACGCCAGGGCCTGGAGTTGGAGGAGATTTGTAATCTTCTGACGCTTTCGCTCTCCAATGTGCGGGTGCTGTTGCATCGCGCACGGCTTAAAGTCTTCGCCACGGTGGAGCATTTTGAGGAAACCGGCGAATGTTGACGTGTAAAGAGCAAGTGGCGCGTTCCAGTGACTTTCTCGATGGTCAGTTGACCTTTCGCGAGCGGCTGCTGGTGCGTCATCACTTGATGTTCTGCCCTAATTGCCGGCGTTTTATCCGTCAGATGCGCTTGCTGCAGGCGACATTGCGGATCATGCCGCAGGCGCCGGTACAGGATGTGGATGCCTTGGCTGAACGGCTGGCCGCCGAGCGGCGCAAGGATCAGTAACGGCGGGGGGAAGGCAGACTCGCATGGGGGAATCGGACGGATGATGGGGACCGATTCACCCACGCCAGGCTGTTACAGCCACCCCGGGCCATCCTGGCCCAAGGCGTGTTGCACTTACAGTTAGAACTTGGCTTCAGCATCCAACTGCAGGGTGTTGGTGTTGGCATCACGCTGCGTGCGGCTGGCGTAGTCAGCCTTGGTCAGGAAGTATGTGGCGCCGACAGCGAAGTTCTTGTCGATGTCGTAGCTGACCTTCATCTTATGACCGCGCGAACCGGTGGTGCCGTTGGCGAAGTCCGAATCGGTGAAGGCGCCTACCACAGCGTTACGTTGTGTATCGCGGTAGTTGTAGTCCAGGTTGAAACCGAACACCTTGGACTTGGCACCCAGCAACCAGGCGGTGTCCTGATCGGTGGAAGCGTCGTTGTTCTTCACGTACTGACCGTAGAACGCCAGCGGCACGGCCAGGCCACCGATGTCGGCTTGGGCAAAACCTTCGTACAGACGGAATTGTTCGTTCGCCGAGTTGCCGTTGACCGCCAGTGCGCAAGGCGTGGTGCTGCTCGTACAGGTGCTGTTTTCGTCGTTCTGGTAGGCGTAGATACTGCCGCCCAGGGTCATTTTCAGGTTGTCGGTCACCGAGAAACGCGTGCCCAACTGGCCGGAAGTCAGGCGCAGGTCGTGGCGGAATTGCACACCGTCGCCGTCGACGTTGTCCTTGAGGTTGTAGTTACCGAGGCTGCCGAACAGCTCGGCGCTGCTACCCAGCGGGTATTTGTAGGTCAGGGCCAGACCTTCCGGGTTGATATCGCTATCCCAGATCACGTCGCCCATGTTCACCCATGGCTGGAGCATCTTGCCGCCGATGACGTGCAGGTTCTTGATCTGCTTCGGGTGGTAGTCGATGTAGCCGAGATCCAGCCAGATCGACTTCTTGTCGAAGTAGTTGTCCTGGTCCTGGTTGGTGGAGCGTGCATCGTCGCTGCTGCCGGTGGCGATACGAATGCCGGTGTCGACCTGGTCGTTGATCTCGGTGTAGGCGCCGAGACGGGCACGGATACGCTGACGGTCCTTGTCACGGCCACCGTTGTTGGATTCGCCCTGGATCTTCACGGTTTCCTGACGGAAGCGCACGTCACCCTTGAACTGGGTCTTGGCGGCCCAGGCAAGTTTCTGGTCGAACACGCTCAGGTCGTTGGCTTTTTTCGCGGTGGCCGCGATCTGTTCGTTGGTCTCTTGTTGAGCTTGCTGTGCGATCTGCTTTTCTTTCTGATCCTTGGCCAGCTCAGCTTGCAGTTCAGTGTACTGCGATGCCGAGATTTGACCGTTGGCCTTGAGCATGTCGAGCAATTTAGCGTCGACTGCAGCGCTGGCCGGAACGCTCAGGGCCAGCAGCAAGCCGCCACAAAGGGCCGCCGCAGTTTTAGTGGAAGCAAGACGCATATCAATCTCCGAAAGTGAGGAGGGATGGCAAACCATCCAGGACACAACCGACCGATGACGGACGGAAAAATAACTGCCGGGGTAGAACCAGGCGCGCTAAAAACAGGCGTCAGTATCGCGATCGTTTATGACGGCGCAGTGGCGAACTGATGTCAGGTAGATGACAAATTATTTATAAACGGAACTATTGGTTTAGAGCCTTGTCCGGCGATTTGGAGGTGTGTCGGGAGCGGCGATAAGCGATACTCGCGAGGCTTTCACGCCCTGAAGTAGTGAGGATGCCGATGCCGCTGCAACGCCTGGACAGCCTGTCCGAAATCGCCCCGCAGGCCTGGGACGCCCTGGTGCCGCAGGCCCAGCCCTTTGTGCGACATGCGTTCCTGAGCGCGCTGGAAGACAGCGCCAGCCTCGGCCCGCATTCGGGTTGGCAGCCTGAGCATTTACTGCACTGGGACGGTGATCGACTAGTGGCGGCATTGCCCGGTTATCGCAAATGGCATTCCTCTGGCGAGTACGTCTTCGACCACGGTTGGGCGCAGGCCTGCGAGCGGGCCGGTATCGATTACTACCCCAAGCTGTTGGTCGCCGTGCCGTTCAGCCCGGTCAGCGGCCCGCGCCTGTTGGCCGCCAGCGCTGAAGACGGTTTCGAGTTGCTCGGCAGCCTGCCCGGTTACCTGGAAATCGAAGGGCTCTCCAGCGCCCATATCAACTTCACCGACCCGCTGGCGGATGACGCCCTGGCCCGACAGCCGGGCTGGTTGCCGCGCCTGGGCTGTCAGTTTCACTGGCAGAACCGCGGCTACCGGGATTTCCAGGACTTCCTTGACGCCTTGAGTTCGCGCAAGCGCAAACAGATGCGCAAGGAACGCGAACAGGTGGCGGGGCAGGGCATCGAGTTCGAATGGTTGCAAGGCCATGAACTGAGCGAGGCGCAGTGGGATTTCGTCTACGCCTGCTACGCCAACACCTACGCGGTGCGCCGCCAGGCGCCGTACCTGACCCGTGCGTTTTTCAGCCTGCTGGCCGAACGCATGCCCGAAGCGATCCGCGTGGTGCTGGCCAAACAAAGCACGCGCCCGGTCGCGATGGCGTTCAGCTTGATCGGCGGCGACAGCTTCTTTGGGCGTTACTGGGGCTGCCTGGCGGAATTCGACCGCCTGCATTTCGAAACCTGCTTCTACCAAGGCATGGATTACGCCATCGCCCACGGCTTGCAGCGCTTCGATGCCGGTGCCCAGGGCGAGCATAAATTGATTCGCGGGTTCGAGCCGGTGATCACCCGGTCGTGGCACTACCTGCGTCATCCAGGGTTGAAGACGGCCGTCGAAGACTTCCTGGAGCGCGAGCGGGTGGGGATTCTGGCGTATGCCGAAGAGGCGAGGGCAGCCCTGCCGTATCGGCAGGGCTGAACCCGTTTTGCCTCAGGCCGGCTCCTCCTTGCCCAACCATCGATAGGCCACGCCGCCGATCACCGCGCCGAGGATCGGCGCGAGCCAGAACATCCACAATTGCTGGATCGCCCACCCACCCACGATCAGCGCCGGTCCCGTGCTGCGGGCCGGGTTGACCGAGGTGTTGGTCACGGGAATCGAGATCAGGTGGATCAAGGTCAGCGCCAGGCCGATAGCGATGGGGGCGAGGCCCTTCGGGGCACGCGGGTCGGTGGCGCCGAGGATGATCAGCACGAACATCGCTGTCATCACCAGCTCACAGACAAACCCCGCTGCCATTGAATAGCCGCCAGGCGAATGCTCGCCATAGCCGTTGGAGGCCAGGCCTGACGCCAGTTCGAACCCCGGTTTGCCGCTGGCGATCACATACAACAGCGCAGCGGCGATAATGCCGCCAATGACCTGGGCAACGATGTACGCCGGTAACTCCCTGGCCGGAAACCTGCCGCCCACGACCAGCCCCACCGATACCGCCGGGTTGAGGTGACAACCGCTGATGTGCCCGATGGCGACCGCCATGGTCAGTACCGTGAGCCCGAAGGCCAGGGCCACCCCCAACAACCCGATGCCGACTGCGGGAAACGCCGCGGCCAACACCGCACTCCCGCAACCGCCCAGCACCAGCCAAAACGTACCTAAACCTTCTGTGACTGAACGCTTGAACAAAGACATGTACCCGTCCTTGATAGATCGCTCTACCGAATCAGTAAATCAGTGATGCTCCCTGCGATTTACTTCAGCGCCCGTCTTGGCACTGCACTGAGTACAGCACGGTTGCGGCACAAATCCAGGACACCCATGTGGGAGCAAGCCCCTCCCACCTTTTGAGTTGTATAGGCCCGGCAGTTTCAGTCGATGCCGACGAAGCCTCCGGTCTGGTGCTGCCACAGCCGCGCATACAGCCCGCCGTGGGCGAGCAACTGGGCATGGCTGCCGGTCTCGGCGATCTGGCCTTTCTCCAGCACCACCAGGCGGTCCATCCGCGCAATGGTCGACAAGCGGTGCGCAATCGCAATCACCGTCTTGCCTTGCATCAGGGTTTCCAGGCTTTCCTGGATCGCCGCTTCGACTTCCGAATCCAGCGCCGAGGTGGCTTCGTCCATGATCAGGATCGGCGCATCCTTGAGCAGCACCCGCGCGATGGCGATGCGCTGGCGTTGCCCGCCGGACAGTTTCACGCCGCGCTCGCCCACATGGGCATCCAGCCCGGTGCGGCCTTCGGCGTCCGACAGCTGCGGGATGAACTCATCGGCACGCGCCTTGCGTATGGCCGCCCAGAGTTCTTCGTCGCTGGCGTCCGGCTTGCCATACAACAGGTTTTCGCGGATCGAACGGTGCAGCAGCGACGTGTCCTGGGTGATCATGCCGATCTGTTCGCGCAGGCTTTCCTGGGCGACCTCGGCGATGTTCTGGCCGTCGATCAGGATGCGCCCGCCTTGCAGGTCGTACAGGCGCAGCAGCAGGTTGACCAGGGTCGATTTGCCTGCACCGGAGGGGCCGATCAGGCCGATTTTTTCACCGGCCTCGATGGTCAGGTTCAGGCCGCCAATGATCCCGCTCTTCTTGCCGTAGTGGAAATCCACCTGCTCGAAGCGTACTTCGCCATGGGGCACGGTCAGGCGTGGAGCGTTGTCGCGGTCGACCACGGCCAGCGGCTGGGCGATGGTTTTCAGGCCGTCCTGCACCATGCCGATGTTTTCGAAAATGCCATTGACCACCCACATGATCCAGCCGGACATGTTGACGATGCGAATCACCAGGCCGGTCGCCAGGGCAATCGCGCCCACGGAAATCAGCGAATGGGTCCACAACCACAGGGCCAGGCCGGTGGTGGTGACGATCAGCAGGCCGTTCATGGTGGTGATCACCACGTCCATGCTGGTCACCACACGGCTGGCCAACTGGGTTTTTTCGGTCTGCTCGATGATCGCTTCCTTGGCGTATTCCTGCTCGGATTGGGTATGCGCGAACAGCTTCAAGGTGGTGATGTTGGTGTAGCCATCGACGATGCGGCCCATCAACTTGGAGCGTGCCTCGGAGGAAATCACCGAACGCGCTTTCACCCGCGGCACGAAGTAGCGCAATGCCAGGCTGTAGCAGACGATCCAGGTCACCAGCGGGATCATCAGGCGCCAGTCGGCTTCGGCAAACAGCACCAGGGAACTGATGGCGTAGATCGCCACATGCCAGATCGCATCCACGGCCGCCACGGCGGAATCGCGCAGGGAGTTGCCGGTTTGCATGATGCGCTGGGCGATGCGCCCGGCGAAGTCGTTCTGGAAGAAATTCAGGCTCTGCTTGAGCACGTAGCTGTGGTTTTGCCAACGGATCAGGCTGGTCATGCCGGGGCTGATGGTCTGGTGGACCAGCAGGTCATGCAGGGCGCCGAAGATCGGGCGCAGCAGCAGGGCGACCACGCCCATCCAGATCAGCTCGGTGCTGTGGATCTGGAAAAAGTTCGCGGGCGGTGTGCCCTGGGCCAGGTCGATGATGCGGCTCAGGTAGCTGAACAGCGCGACTTCGATCAGTGCGCCGATCAGGCCCACCACCAACAGCGCGGCGAAACACGGCCACACCTGACGCAGGTAGTAGAGGTAGAAGGGCAGGACTTTATCGGGAGGGGCGGCGCTGGGCGCGTCGCGGAAAATATCGATCAGTTGTTCGAAACGACGATAGAGCATTAGGGTTGACGCCCGCCCGGCGGGCTCTCCTGTTCAAAGGCGCGCGACGCCTTGTGAGCGCCGCGCGGAACTACCTGCGGACCTCAGTCGATGCGCTTGGCCGACTTGATCAGGACAGGATCGATTGGCACGTTCTGCATGCCTTGTTTGGTGGTGGTCTGCGAGTTGACGATGATGTCGACCACGTCCATGCCTTTGACCACTTTGGCGAACACGGCATAACCGGCATCGCGGCCTGGATCGAGGAAGGCATTGTCCGCGACGTTGATGAAGAATTGGCTGGTGGCCGAATCCGGGTTCGAGGTGCGGGCCATCGACAGCGTGCCACGCACGTTATGCAGGCCGTTGCTGGCTTCGTTCTTGATCGGTGGGTTGGTGTCTTTTTGCGCCATCTGCGCGGTGAACCCGCCGCCCTGGACCATGAAGCCCGGGATCACACGGTGGAAAATCGTGTTGGTGTAGAAGCCCTTGTCGACGTAGGCCAGGAAGTTCTTGCTACTGATCGGCGCCTTGACCGGGTCCAGTTCGATTTCAATGTCGCCGTTGGTGGTGGAGATCAATACGTGGGGCGCCTTGGCGGGCTCGGCGGCCATCAGGTTGGCAGCGAACAGAACGGAACCGGCAAAGAAGGCGATTTTTTTCAGCATGGGTCAGTGATCCTGGGTAGTTGTTTCGACTGTCTTTAGAAAATCGAGCAGGGTAGCGTTAAAGACATCGGGTTGATCCAAGGGTGTGGCATGGCGGGAATCTTCGATGACCACCAGCCGCGCATCGAGCAGCAGTTTTACATAGATTTCTTTGTGCGCCACAGGGGTGTAGTCGTGGTCGGCGCTGATGACCAGGGTTGGACAGGTAATTCTGCAAAGTCGTTCCTGCACGCCCCAGCCCACAATTGCATCGAAGCTGGCGAGATAAGCACGTTTGTCGTTTTTTGCCCAGCGCTCGGCCATCTTGCGGCGCAGGTCGGCTTGCTGCGGTTTGGGAAACAGCCGGTCGCCCAGGGCCTTGCCGATGGTGGCCAGGCTGAGGACGCGTGCCAGGGTCCAGCGCTTGGCCCATTGCCAGTAATCGTCGGCGCTGCGCACCTTGACTTCGGGCGCGCTGTTGACGATGCACAGGCTCTTGACCCGCGCCGGTTCGTCCACCGCCAGTTGAAACGCGATCATGCCGCCCATGGACAAGCCCACCACGTGCGCGGCGGGCAGGTCCAGGTGTTCGATCAGGGCGATCAGGTCGAGGGTGAAACCTTTGATGCTGTAGCGCTCCCGGGGTTTGTCGGAACGCCCATGGCCACGCACATCCACCACGATCAGGCGGTAATGCCGGGCCAGCACCGGAATCTGCAGTTCCCAATCCTGGCTGCTGGAGCCCAGGCCGTGGATCAGAATCAGCGGGGTGCCGTGGCCATATTCCTCGTAATGCAGGCTGCACCCTTCATGTTCGAACCAGGCCATGCATGAACTCCGTTTCAGGCTTGCTGCGGTGCGGCGAAAGGCGCATCCAGGGGGCGGTGTCAAATGTGCGCAGTAGCTCCACGAGGATCTGCGTCGCTGGCCCCAAGGGTTTGTCCTTGTTCGAGTACAGGTAGAACGTGGGGTGACGGCTGCCGCCCTGCTCCAAGGGTAGCTGCTTGAGCACGCCTTCGGCGAGTTCGCGCTCGATCATGTGCCGGGGCAACCAGGCAAAGCCCAGGCCGCTGCCGACGAAACTGGCGGCCGTGGCGAGGCTGCCGACGGTCCAGCGCTGTTCGGCGCCGAGCCAGCCGACATCGCGCGGCTGCTGGCGCCCGGAGTCGCGGATCACCACTTGCATCTGGCTTTCCAGGTCCTGGAAGCTCAGTTCGCGGTTCATGCGGTGCAAGGCATGCTCGGGGTGAGCGACGGCGACAAACTCCACGTTGCTCATCTCGGTGCCGAGATAGCCGGGGATGTTGAAGCTGCTGATCGCCAGGTCGGCCACGCCTTCGATCAACAGCTCTTCAACCCCCGACAACACCTCTTCGCGCAGGCGCACGCGGCAGCCGCGGCTTTGCGGCATAAAGGCGGTCAGGGCGCGCACCAGGCGTGCATTCGGGTAGGCGGCATCGACCACCAGGCGTACTTCGGCTTCCCAGCCCTGTTCCATATGGTGGGCGAGGTCTTCGAGTTGGCTGGCGTTTTTCACCAACTGCCGGGAGCGGCGCAACAGCACTTCGCCGGCGTCGGTGAGCACGGCCTTGCGCCCGTCGATGCGCAGCAGCGGCACCCCGAGCTGGTCTTGCATGCGGGCCACGGTGTAGCTCACCGAGGACTGCGAACGGTGCAGCGCTTCGGCCGCCTGGGCGAAGCCGCCATGGTCGACCACGGCTTGCAGCGTGCGCCATTGATCGAGGGTAACGCGGGGCGCTTTCAAGATGAGCTCCTCTTGTCCTAAGCTGACAGTCCTTATTGGAGACTGCCGAATGAGAAAATTGTGTTGTGTGGTGCTGGCACTGCTGCCGCTCAGTGCGTTTGCCTACCCCATCGATGTGACAAAAAAGATCGACGGCGTGAGCGTGGATTACACCGCGTCCGACGTGGACGGTGACATCAGTTCGATCCAACTGAACAACTACGGCACGCGCGACGCGCTGTGTTCGGTGACTTTCACCAACGGCCCGGAATCACCCCGTCGCCGTACTGTCAGCGTGCCGGCGGGCAAAAGCACCAACACCACCGTCAAGTTCAACCGCGCGATCATCAAGATGCGTATCGCACTGGAATGTGCACCGAAATAAAGCGACAGCGGAGCATGCCTACAGCAATACTCCGCTTATAAACAAATTTCTAGATGGGTTGTAGCAGTTTTTTGCGCTTTTTTATCGAATTGGCTCTGGTTAATCTTTTCTCCATCGACTTACAGCAATTACAGATGGAGCCTACGCAGCCATGTCCAACGTACTGATCATCGAAAGCAGCGCCCGCCAGCAGGATTCGATCTCCCGCCAACTGACCCGGCAGTTCATCAGCCAATGGCAGGCTGCGCACCCGGCGGATCAGATCACCGTGCGCGACGTGGCGCTCAACCCGCTTCCGCACCTGGACGCCAACCTGCTCGGCGGTTGGATGAAACCGGCGGATCAGCGCAGCGCCAGCGAACAGGCATCCCTGGATCGCTCCAACACCTTGACCGACGAATTGCTCGCCGCCGACGTGTTGGTGATGGCGGCGCCGATGTACAACTTCGCCATCCCCAGCACCCTCAAAGCCTGGCTGGATCACGTGTTGCGTGCAGGTGTGAGCTTCAAGTACACCGCCACCGGCCCCCAGGGGCTGTTGATCGGTAAGCGGGCCATCGTGCTCACCGCCCGGGGCGGGATTCACACCGGCGCAAGCTCCGATCACCAGGAACCTTACCTGCGTCAGGTGATGGCATTCATCGGGATTCATGACGTGACGTTCATTCACGCCGAAGGGGTGAACCTGAGCGGCGACTTCCAGGAAAAAGGCATCAACCACGCCAAGGCGTTGCTGGCGCAAGTCGCGTGATCCTTTAATCGTCACATAATCGCGCGGTGTTTATATCTCACCACGCAAACCCTTCAAGTCCGCGTAAAAACCTCCCTTTGCACTTGTTGCTCCTGAGTGCTCCTGCCCGACTGCCGCTATCGCGAGGTCGGGTTTTTTTTGCGCCGAGTTTCGTGAGCCGCCGAAAACCTTTAATGTCCCGCCCATTCGATACGAGGCGCGCATGGGCTACTTACTGGTTGTCACCCTGATACAGGCATTTTCCTTCAGCTTGATCGGCGAATACCTTGCCGGTCACGTCGACAGCTACTTCGCGGTGCTGGTGCGCGTGCTGCTGGCCGGGCTGGTGTTCATTCCGCTGACGCGCTGGCGCTCGGTGCAGCCGACCTTCATGCGCGGCATGCTGGTCATCGGTGCGCTGCAATTTGGCGTGACCTACGTTTGCCTGTACCTGAGCTTTCGCGTGCTCACGGTGCCCGAGGTGCTGCTGTTCACCATCCTCACGCCGCTGCATGTGACCCTGATCGAAGACGCCCTCAACCGACGCTTCAACCCCTGGGCCCTGGTCGCCGCGCTGGTCGCGGTGGCGGGTGCGGCGGTCATCCGCTTCGATCAAGTCACCCCGCACTTCCTTGGGGGCTTCCTGCTGCTGCAACTGGCCAACTTCACCTACGCCGCCGGGCAAGTCATGTACAAGCAGTTGGTGGCGCGCTACCCCAGTGATCTGCCGCACTACCGGCGCTTCGGTTATTTCTACCTCGGTGCGCTGCTGGTGGTGTTGCCGGCATTCCTGGTGTTCGGCAAGGCTGATTTCCTCCCCGAAGCGCCGCTGCAATGGGGCGTGCTGGTGTTCCTCGGGCTGGTCAGCACGGCCCTGGGCATGTACTGGTGGAACAAGGGCGCGTGCCTGGTCAACGGCGGGACGCTGGCGGTGATGAACAACCTGCATGTGCCGGTGGGGCTGTTATTGAACCTGTTGATCTGGAACCAGCACGAGCCGTTGGGCCGCCTGGCCCTGGGCGGCTTGGTGATTCTGGCGGCAGTGTGGATCAGTCGGTTGGGCATAAAGCCCGGGCCTGGCGTACAGTCTGCGAGGTGATAGGCCCAGGGCAGGCGTGAGCGGGAATGAAAGTCTGTTATAGAAGAGAAAAGTGTGGGGGCGGCAGAGTGGACAAGGTTGACGAACAGATCATTGCTGCCTTGAAGGACGACTCCCGGGTCAGCCTGGCGCAGCTGGCGCGACAAGTTCACAAGTCGCGAACCGCCGTGGAATCGCGGGTTCAGAAACTGATCGAGAAGGGCATTATCCTCGGCTTCACCATCAACGTCGCCGCCGATGAGGAAGCCCAGCAATCGGCGTTTTTGATGCTCACGCTCAATGGCAGCAACTGCCACCTGGTGTTTCCGAAGATCTACCAGTTCCGTGAAGTGGTTCAGGCTTATTCGCTGTTCGGCGACGTCGACATGATGCTCGAGGTCAAATACCGCAACTTTGAAGAGCTGATGGTGTTCAAGGACAACCTGCTGAAGATCGAGCATGTGCGCGAGGTGGTGGTCAACCCGGTGCTCAAGGCCTGGCGGTAGCCGCTGCTGTTCCGGCAGCGGCTACGCGGTTCCAGCCTCAGGCGTGATCGTGTACGGTCTCGAGAAAGTGATGACTCAAGGCCGGCATTCGCTGGCGCAGGGTGTCGACGAACTCTTCGATGACGGCCTGGTTGAAGGCCAACGGCGTATCGTCGTGCCCCAGCACCACCACCAGCAGGCTCGACGAGTCCTTCGTCAGCCTGAAGTCATGGGCGTCGGCGTCGACCTTGCCGATACTCGCCAGGGGCACGTCACCGCAGGTATAGACGATATCGCCCGCTGGAATCGTAATCTCCTTCTTGGCGAACAGCGGGCGGAAAGCCCTGGGCGCCTCCGAGCGCATGACGTAGATGTCGTCCCGCCGGTGGTAGGTGTGTACGCCGATGCTGACCCCATGCCGGATCGCCACGGCGTTATAGGCATCGACGATGTTGTTGATGGGGTATACGCCCTTGGCGATGAAGCGCCGCAACAGTTTCTCGTTGGCGCTCACGGTGTTTTCGTAGCCGAGCTTCTTGAGTTGCTTGGCAAAGCCTTCGTAAATGACGTTGGAGTCCAGCTCGTTGAGGTGGGACGCAACGTGATTCAGGTTGCTTTGCAGGACACTGACGAAGCTCTTGTCGTCCGACACGGTAATGTCTTCGATAACCGCCGCGCACGCGTTGTTGATGCCCAGATCACTGGCTGACTTTCGGATGATCAAACGACTTTTCATGGTCTTAACACCACAGCTGTTTACGTAGATTGGCGCTGCTGATGTCCAGTTGCGGCGCCGAGAGGTGTTGCAGCCAGAACAGCCCCGGGCAGGTGGCAAAATCGATCGTGACCGGCGTGGTGTCGCCCGGGCGGATGAAGTAACGGTGGCCGCAATAGGCCTCGTCCTCCATTACGCTCTGCAGGGCCTGCGGCGAGGGTGCGGCGAAGGTGCGTTGTTCGTCGGAGCAGAAGAACCCGATCCGACCGTGGCTGATCTGGCTGACCGCATCGGCGCGCGGGCGTGGGCGGCCGAGGTAGCTGTCGATGGCCAGCGAGAGCAAATCCGGGTGATACACTTGTTGAAACAGCAGCGGTGCGATGCCGCCATGCAAGCGGCCGCCGGCTTCAATCATCACCGGGCCGTGGGCAGACCAGATGATCTCCATATGAATCGGGCCGACCTCGATGCTCAGCGCCGCGGCCGCCTGGCGGGCATAGTCGGTCAGCGGTTGCAGGTCTTCGGCGCGGGGGTCGAGGGTGTCCAGGCTTTCGTAGACAAACATGCTGCCGTTTCTCTGGACCTTGGTGTACCTGCACACCGAGGCAATGATGTACACGCCGTCAAAGGCGACCATATCCACCACATATTCGGGGCCCGACACGAACGGCTGCACGATGAAACCGAGGTTGATTTCCCCCAGGTCGTTTTTGCGCTGCCAGGCTGCAGTGTCCAAGGCACTCTTGACGCCGGCCCGGCCTTGGGCAAACACCACGCCTTCGGTGGCGGCGGAATTGAGCGGCTTGACCACGTAGGTGGTCTTGTCATCCAGCGTGGCAACCACCTCTGCAATGCGCGTCGGCGAGCTCAGCAGTTGTGATTCGATGTTCGCCAGCCCTTGTTTTTTCAGGGCGTGTTGCATGGAGAACTTGTTGCGACGCAGGTCGCTGGTGACGCGGCTGTTGCCGGGAACGCGCAGGACTTCGGTAAGGTAGTCGGTCAGGTAGATCGCGGTTTCGCAACCGGCGATCACGGCGCTCAGTGACAGCGGTTCGAGGATCTCCAGCAAACCCTCTTCCCAGTGGTAGACCGCCTCGAAGTTTTCCCTGATCAGGTCATCGGTGAAATGCGCGGGCAAGCTGTCGGTGGAAATCACGGCAAAGCACCTCACGCCCTGAGCCTTGAGCAAGGGCGCGTAGAGTTTACCTGTGGAGAACGGGTCAACGATCAGTACGGTTTCCAAAGCAGGTACTCCTATTTTGTGGTGGCGGTGGCCGCGACGGCGGGAGTGAGGTTCCACACCAGTACGGCAGCGGCCAACAGCGCGGCGGAGACGATCATCAGCACGCGCGCACCTTCGAGGCCGAGGAAGCCTGTGGTGGTGAAGAACGTCAGGATCATCGGCGCCGAGCCACTGACCAGCAGGTAGTAGAGCGAGCTTTTGGCGGCGATCACGTCGGCGATCCGTGCGTTGGGCGCCGACTCGATCAGGGTTTTACGCAATTGGATGCGCAGGCTGTTGATGCAGAAACCCAGCAGGAAAGCGGCGGCCATCATCACGTAGAGGTTATGGAAATAGACGATTGCCACGTCGGCCAGGATCACCAGCAGGATCGCGCTGTAGCTGTTGAGCTTGATCCGTGGCAGCACCGCGGCACTGAACGCACCGAGGCCCGCCAGGCCGCTGGCGACGCCAAACAGGGTGGCGTTCCATTCGTTGAGCTTCTGGAACACGATCGGCACCAGGCTGTTGAAGGCGCCGATATGGAAGCCGATCATGCTCAACACGATGATCAGGATGTACAGGTTGCGCGGCAACTGTAGAGACTGCGCCGTGTGGGTGTCGGCGACTTGCTCGGTGGCGTCGGCGGTTGGCGTGGCTGCGACAAAAAGAATCGCCGCCAACGACAGGATCGCCCCCAGGCTGATGATCTGCAGGGTCTGGTTGACCGTGAACACATCCACAATCACCCCGCCCAGCAGCGCTCCACCGAAGGCCCCGATCTGGATGGAGGTTTGCATCAAGCGCGCCGAGGTGTCGCTGTTGGTCAGCCCGGCCAGCACCAGCTTGGTGTTTTTCGATTCCAGGGTACTGATGGTGAAGTAGTCGGTGACTCCCACCACGAAGGCAATCGCCAGGAAACCGATCGGCAACAGCGCCGCGTCGGTAAACGACAGCCCCAGTACGGCGGCGAACGCGGTCAGGCGAATGTACAACAGCCGTTTCATGCTCAGTTCAATGGTGAAGAACCGGCCGATGTACTGCTCGCACAGATACGGCACCACGGTCGCCACGCATAAGGTGGCGCCCACCAGGAAGGTCGAGCCGGTGGTCTCCAGGCCGAACCAGACCATGGCAATCACAATCGCCATGTCCAGGCCGGTGAAGAGGGTCACGATCGAATAAAACGCAGCAAGGGTCGATTTATTATTCATGGGCACCATCAGTCGTAACGAGAGAGTTTAAGGAGAGGCACGCACCGCTCGGTGTCACCAATGACGGTGCTGATCTGGTTTCTGACGCGAACGGTGGGCAGCGACTTCTTTTCCAGGTTGCAGACCTTGTAGGCGTTGTCGTGCCAGGGGCAGATCACGCTTTGCCCGTCACCCGTCACTTCTCCCATGTGCAGCGGGCCGCCGCGATGGGGGCAGGCGGTCGGCAGCAGTTGAGTCGAATGTGCATGGCGCTTGAGAAAGTAGGTTTTCCCTTCCACCGCCACATAGTGGGTGTGGCTGAGGTTCAGGCTGATGGCTTTCATGGGGCGGCGTCCTCAAATGGCCGTGACGGTGTAAGTGCAGGACGGGCTGACGACGCGGGTGCCATGCAGCATGCCCTTGGGAATCACCACGCCTTCCCCGGCCTTGAGGCGCACGCTCAGTTCGGGGCTGGCGACGAAATCCAGCTCGCCGGACTCGACCCAGAACAGCTCGTCGTTGGGGTGGGTGTGCAGCACCGAAAGCTCGTGTTCAGGCTCGGTGATCGTCAGGTCCACTGGCTTGCGGCCTTGGAGGGCGCTGGCTTGGGCACGGTGTTCGTCCAGCTCGTCATGCCACTTGATATGGGCATACAGCTCTTCGTCGGCGATGTCCTGCAGTAAGCGGAACTCCTCGAAACCGCGGATAAGGTCGGGGATGATCGCGTTGCCGAACTGCTTGATCATCGGCAGGATCAGGCGTTGCAGGGCCATTCTTCCGTGATGCACATCGATGTGTGAGTGCTCGTCGAAGTATTCGGTGGAGACCGTGCCGTTGAAGATGGTCTTGATGGCGCGTGACTGATGCTGGGTGGTCAGGGCCAGTGTGGCTTCGGTGTAGTACATGGCGCCGATATAGCGGAACAGCTCGCCATGGTTGGCCGACACGTAGTGGAAGTAGTTGGTGAGCGACAGCGAGGCCGGGGTATAGAACTGCCAGTAGTGATGCACGTGATGGGACATGTCCATGTCTTTGAGCATGTCTTCAAAAATGGTGCTGTGCTTTTTCTTGTCGATGCCGTAGCCGTATTCGTCGATCAGGATCTTGAACAGCTCGCTGGTGTACACGCCGCTGTTGCCCAGCACATTGCGCGCCATGGCCGAGGCTTCACTGAGGAAGTCGCCGGCGCATTGCGTCATGAAGAACCGCGCGGCACGTTCGGGATGGCGGCTGGTGGTCAGGACCTCATGGAGTGTTGAGTCGGAGCGGGCCACATCGTCCAAGACCTTGTCGGTGTGGGCGACAAAGGCGTCCAGGCACCAGGGGCCGTTGATGTGCACCTCTTCCTTGAGCCAGTTGTAGAGGTAGTGCTCCAATAACGGACGAATCTTTTTACCCGACGCGGCATGCAATGGGTCATAAAATTCCTTGAATACCTTGAGATCCAGCGCCATGGGCGGCTTGGGTAAAAAGACCAAGTCTTGCTCATAGATATTCAATAATAAACGTTGCGCCAAAAGATGCTGGCTGTGTGAGAGTTGCTCGCTTGTCAGGCAACTGCTGATAATCGAATCGGTCACGTCCTGCGGCCTTGAAGGCCGCTGGTAGGGGCTGTCGGTATAAAAGTCGCGAGGTTGAGAAAAGGCAGTTGCACCGCAGTAATGAGTCAATGCTTCCGCATCCGAACTTAATACAAAGTGTGCCGCATCATCTGAAAGCTTAGTTGTCCATAACATAAGTAACGCCTTCTCACAGAGTTGTTCGATGGCCAGATGCTATAGCTTTGGTTTTTCTAAAAACAGATTAAAAACCGGGTGCCTGAATAGTGAAATTCACTAAACGTATAGGTAGAGTTTTCTTAGTTGCGGCGTCGGTTTGATTTTGCCGCGTGCGGCAACTAGACATGTTCCTCGGCTATTTACCGAGTTGGCCTGGCCTGTAGCGCAAGGCCTGATTGGGCGCGGGGGCGTGTGGTGATTCGACCGGCGAGGGACACGCGAGCCCCGCGCCGTCTGCCTTGTTAGCGCTCCAGCGCTTGGGCGGTCGTGGTGTTCTGCGTCATTGCGAACAGCCCGCTGCGCAGGTCCGTGCCGCTCGGCTGTTGATACAGGCTCAAGCCAAATTCCGGCAGCACCGCCAGCAGGTAGTCGAAGATATCCCCTTGAATCCGCTCGTAATCCGACCACGCCGTGGTGCGGGTGAAGCAGTAGATTTCCAGCGGCACGCCCTGGGCGGTGGTTTGCATCTGACGCACCATGCAGGTCATGTTCGGCTGGATGTCCGGGTGGCTTTTCAGGTAAGCCAGGGCATACGCGCGGAAGGTGCCGAGGTTGGTCATGCGCCGGCGGTTGGCCGACAACTGCGCGCTTTGGCCCTGGGCTTCGTTCCAGGCCTTGAGTTCGGCCTGCTTGCGGCTGATGTAGTCGGTGAGCAGGTGGACCTGGGTCATGCGGACTTCTTCATCGTCGCGCAGGAAGCGCACGGCGCTGGCATCGATAAACAGGCTGCGCTTGATCCGACGCCCGCCTGACGCCTGCATGCCGCGCCAGTTCTTGAACGACTCGGACATCAGGCGCCAGGTCGGAATCGAGACGATGGTCTTGTCGAAGTTCTGCACCTTGACCGTATGCAAGGTGATGTCCACCACGTCACCGTCCGCGCCGACCTGGGGCATTTCGATCCAGTCGCCGACCCGCAGCATGTCGTTGCTGGTCAACTGCACGCTGGCGACGAACGACAACAAGGTGTCCTTGTAGACCAACAAGATAACCGCCGACATCGCACCCAGGCCGGACAGCAGCAACAGCGGCGAGCGGTCGATCAGGGTGGCGACGATGATGATCGCGGCAAACACGAACAGAATCATCTTCGCCAACTGCACATAGCCCTTGATCGAGCGGGTACGTGCATGTTCGGTGCGCGCATAGATGTCCAGCAGGGCGTTGAGCAGCGCACTGATGGCCAGCACCACGAACAGGATGGTGAACGCCAGCGCCACGTTGCCGATGAACAGCGTTGCGGTCTTGCTCAGGTCCGGCACCAGGTGCAGGCCGAACTGGATCACCAGCGACGGCGTCATCTGCGCCAGGCGGTGGAAGACTTTGTTGTGGCGCAGGTCGTTGAGCCAGTGCAGGGCCGGTTGCCGGCCGAGCAATTTGACCGCATGCAGGATGAGGTAACGCGCCACCCGTCCGAGCAACAGCGCCACCACCAACAACACCAGCAAGCCCAGGCTGGAATGCAGCAGCGGGTGTTCATCGAGGGCGTTCCAAAGGTCTTTGACGTTGAGCCAGAGCTGTTTGATATCCATGGGTGAAACCGATTCTTCTGTAAGACAAGACTGGTCGATTAGAGCATTTAAGAGCAGCTACATTGGCGTTACAGACAAACGCCTTAACAAAAAAGCAGCTGATTAGCCCTGTTCGCGTAAAGAAACTCGGTTTGGACGCTCGAAACCGTTACCCTATGCAGCTGATATTTTGTATTTCTTCGAGGTAGCACCCGTGTTTTCCCAATTCGCCCTGCACGAACGCCTGCTCAAAGCCGTGGCCGAGCTTAAATTTGTCGAGCCTACGCCTGTGCAGGCAGCGGCCATCCCGCTCGCGCTCGAAGGGCGTGACCTGCGGGTGACGGCTCAAACCGGGAGTGGCAAGACGGCCGCTTTCGTCCTGCCTATTCTTAACCGCCTGATCGGCCCGGCCAAAGTCCGCGTCAGCATCAAGACCCTGATCTTGCTGCCGACCCGCGAGCTGGCCCAGCAGACCCTGAAAGAAGTCGAACGTTTCTCGCAGTTCACCTTCATCAAGTCCGGCCTGATCACCGGCGGCGAAGACTTCAAGGTCCAGGCCGCCATGCTGCGCAAGGTCCCGGACATCCTCATCGGCACCCCGGGCCGCATGATCGAGCAACTCAACGCCGGCAACCTCGACCTCAAGGAAGTCGAAGTGCTGGTGCTCGACGAAGCCGACCGCATGCTCGACATGGGCTTTGCCGATGACGTGCAGCGCCTGGTGGCCGAGTGCGTGAATCGTCAGCAGACCATGCTGTTCTCCGCCACCACCGGCGGTTCGACCCTGCGCGACATGGTTGCCAAGGTCCTGAACAACCCCGAGCACCTGCAGGTCAACAACGTCAGCGACCTGAACGCGACCACGCGCCAGCAGATCATCACCGCTGACCATAACGTCCACAAAGAACAGATCCTCAACTGGCTGTTGGCCAACGAGACCTATCAGAAGGCCATCGTGTTCACCAACACCCGCGCTGCGGCTGATCGCATCTACGGCCGCCTGGTGGCGCAGGACTACAAAGCGTTCGTCCTGCACGGCGAGAAAGACCAGAAGGACCGCAAGCTGGCAATCGACCGCCTCAAGCAAGGCGGGGTGAAGATCCTGGTCGCCACCGACGTCGCCGCGCGCGGCCTGGACGTCGACGGCCTGGACATGGTCATCAACTTCGACATGCCCCGCAGCGGCGACGAATACGTCCACCGTATCGGTCGCACCGGGCGTGCTGGCAACGATGGCCTGGCGATCTCACTGATCTGCCACGGCGACTGGAACCTGATGTCGAGCATCGAGCGCTATCTCAAGCAGTCGTTCGAGCGCCGCACCATCAAGGAAGTCAAAGGCACCTACACCGGGCCGAAGAAGGTCAAGGCTTCGGGCAAGGCCGTAGGCGTGAAGAAGAAAAAAGTCGACGGCAAGGGTGACAAGAAGAAGGCCGGCGCCAAGTCGCCGACCAAGCGCAAGATCGCCAACCGGCCGAAGACCGACAACCTGTCGTTGGTCAGCAAGGACGGCATGGCGCCGCTCAAGCGCCGCAAGCCAGAAGCACCGGCTGCCGAATAAGGCTGGGCCGCGATAAAAAAACCGGACGCTGTCCGGTTTTTTTTTGCCTGCGGTTTTTTGCCTTGGCCGCAGCTTCTTTCCGCCCAGTTGAGGCGGCGAACGTCTGGAAAGTACACAGAAGTGACGCCTGTCCATTCGGCTGAACGGCCGCTGACGAGACGTGTCCCAACTCTGAACGGGCTGCTTTTCCTTTTGGCCCGCAGGAGGAATCAGGATGACGACTTACAACTGGGATCTGATCGAACGGCTGTTGCATGAAGTGCAGAATGGCGAGGGCAGCTTTGCCCCGCGTAAGTACGCCGAGCAGGAGGCCGCCGAGAAGGTCATGGCGGGCGAGTCCACCGGCAATCTGGATGTGTTGAAAAAAACCGCTGCGGATTACGAGGCGCTGTTGCTCAAGCGCGGGTTTATCGAGTCGCGGCCCGAGGACGAGGGTGGTAATGGTGAGAACTTTATCCTGACGCCACGAGGAGCCCAATTGCTGGCGTTGATCGACAGCTCGATACCGGGCCACGCTCACCCGCGTCAGGTGCTCGATGAGCAGGCGGATGCGCTGGAACCGGCGACGTTCGACGACGTGGCGTCCAAGGCGGCGATTGCCTGAAGGGCCTGTGGGCGCGATGTTGCTCCCACGTTCTAGTCTGCGGCGGCGTTGAGGCATTTGAGCGCCTTGAAATCGCTGCGCACGCCCGCGATTTTGTGCGTCAATTTCTGGCGTTGTTGTACGCTGCTTTGCGCCATTAGATCCACGATCAGGCTGCGCGCGGCTGTTTCCGTCTGGGCATCGGCCTGCCGATATTCCGGGGTCCATGCGCGTTCGCGGTCCACCAACAATTGTTGCATTTTCTGCGCAAAGTCAGGGGCGTGGCGTTGTTGCACAGCGTCGATGAACTGCGCCTGCCAGCGGGCGCGGTTGTCGATCCACTGTTGGTTCTGGTCACCCAGCTCCGCAGACCAGGCCACCACCCGTTGCTGCTGGCTGGCGCTGAGCGGCCCGATCCACGCATGGAGGCGCTTGCTCATGCGCTCGGCACGCGCCTGGATCTGTCGCGGCAGGGGCGGTTTCAGGTATTCGTCCTGGCGCTTGCGCAGGTCTTTGGCCAGGGCGTCGTTCATGTCCTTGACCTGCTGGTCGTCCAGCCCGCGCAGCAAGTGGACCGCCGACGGTGTGATCGCGCGCGCGATCTCGCTCACCGCCTGTTTGGCTTCGTCGGTATGGCTCTGCAAGGCGTTGTCGCTGACCTGATGGTTGTCGACCATCTGTTGCAGGCGGTCGAGCCAGTCCAGATAACCTGGTAACTGCGTGGTGCAATGCCAGGCCAGGTGTTGCTGGAGGGTGTCGTTGAACCAGCGTTTCTGCCCGGCGTTCATGTCCAGGTAGTCACTGAGGGTCCACGGGATGATCACGTCGAGATTGCGGTAGGCCAAACCCACGCGGTTGCAGCCGCCAAGCGCCAGGCTCAGGATCACGAATGGCAGCAGAAAGTTGAGCCGGCTCAGCATGGGCGGGTCCTTGCGCAGAGGGGGTTAATGCATGTGAACCCGCGCTGGGTGCGACAGTTCAGCCCATCAATAAAACGTCCGCGCTGCCTTCAAGGTCAACAGCCCATCGCATTGCGAATTGTGTCCGGAGTAGGCCGAGCAGTCGCCGCCGTTGAGGCTGGAGTCGCTGTAGATCAGGTCAAGGTCAACGCCCATCCACGCCCGTGAGAATTGCACCGACCAGTCGCTGAAACTGCGGATCGAACCGCCGTCCACCGAGACCGGGCTGCCCAGTTGATGCGTGGTGTACTTCATGCTGACGCCGATGCCGAACGGCTGTGTGCCGCCAAGGTCGGCGAACAGGGTGCTGTCCTGGCGGTCGGGGTCGTTGCTGAAGGACGCGCCGAAGCGATTGCCCAGCAGGTTCAGGCCGCCATAGAACTCCTGGCTGTCAAGGGGGCTGAGCGAGGGATAGCTGTAGTGGATCAATCCCACTTCGTAGCCGAGCGTCTGGTCGAAGGGGTGTTTGAACCCCATGTACGAGTCGATTTCAAGGTTGCTCGCCGAAGACAGGCCCATGTTCGGTGAGAACTGGCCGATGTACAGGCCGCTGTCGTGGCTCAGGTCGAGGCCGCCGTGGAAGGCGTCGCTGCCCGGCGATGTCGGCTTGACCAGGCCCTGGGCCATGCTGCGGCTGGGCGTGGTGCCCAGTTTCAGATCGAAGTCGCCCAATTCGCGCTGGAAAATCTGCGCTTCGGCCAAAGGGCTGGCGGCGAGGGCGGCGAGCAGGAAAATACAGGGTTTGAGCATGCTTCACTCCATGAAAAGCGAGGAGCAGTAATGGAAGGAATCGTGCAGATGCCCGTGCTAGACGTGTGCAAGCATACCGGCGAATGCCGGGCGGTGAGGCCCGTTGGTCGATTTTGTGTTGCAGGGAGAAGCAATGGGGTGTTTCGGGCTCTAGTCCTAGCGCCTTGCTGGCAAGACGCTTAGGGACCAGGTGTGTTGCGCGGTCAGCTTACTTCTTGCCCAGGCTGATCTGCTTGGACGGGCCGAAAGTCTGGCCGCTCACGCCCTTGGCAATCTGCTGGATTTCGCCACCGGACTTGAGGAACGCAGCGATCTGGCTGTTGATCGACTCGCTGGTTTCGACGGCGGGAGCTGGCTTTGCTTTGCTGTTGGATGCTTTTACGCGCATGGCGGCCACTAACCTGTAGAAAATTAACTTGGCCAGGCATCGTACAGGAAATGCTTGACAATTGCTTGGTAAATATCCCCTTGTATTTAGTGCGCTGGCTGAAATCAGCGAAGTTCGTTGTCGAAATAAGCCTCTAACTTACTGTTTTAACTCGAAACCACGCGGTCTGTCGGGCGCCGCTGGCGCGGCGGAATTCAGCCGATTGATCAGACGAGTGGGGCGGTGCCAGTAGAATGCCATGCGAACCCGCGAATTTTCAGGCGTGCGCGCGTGCCGGACGCAACTCGGGTAGAATGCCGCCCACGCAATGAGGGTATTGGAAATGGCTTTAGTCGGGCGCTACAACAGCTTGCAAGTGGTTAAACACACTAACTTTGGTTTGTACCTGGATGGTGCGCAAGACGGTGAAATCCTCTTGCCTAATCGGTATATCCCCAAAGATATTCCCAGTGAAGATGAAGACTGGCTTAACGTATTCATTTACCTGGACAGCGATGACAAACTTATCGCCACCACTGAAAAACCAAAAGTTCAAGTCGGCGAATTTGCCAGTTTGAAAGTTGTGGAAGTCAACAGCATCGGTGTCTTCCTCGATTGGGGCTTGCCCAAGGATCTGTTGCTGCCGTATTCGGAAGAAAAGCGTCAATTGACCGCTGGCGAATATTGCGTGGTGCATGTCTATCTCGATAAACACACCAAGCGCATCACCGCCACCGCGCGCCTTGACCGCTACCTGGACAAGACGCCCGCCAACTACCAGGTTGGCCAGGAAGTCGACCTGCTGGTGGCCGAGGCCACGGACATGGGCTTCAAGGCGATCATCAACAACAAGCACTGGGGCCTGATCCACAAGAACGAAGTGTTCAAGTTCCTGCGCCCGGGCAAGGAAGAGAAGGGCTTTATCAAGGAAATCCGCGCCGACGGCAATATCAGCCTGAGCCTGCAACCGGTCGGCCAGGAAGCGGCTTCCAGCCTCAACTCGAAGATCCTCGCCAAGTTGCGCGAAAACAACGGCAGCCTGCCGGTCAGCGATAAAAGCGACCCGGCGGTGATCAGCAACTTGTTCGGCGTCAGCAAAGGCAACTTCAAGAAGGCCATTGGTGCGCTCTACAAGCAGGGCCAGATTGTGATTCATGCCGATCGCATTGAACTGAGCTGAGTGCGGTTTGCTCTTCTGTAGGAGCGAATCGCTCCTACAGAGGCTGTGCCGATGCCCCGTAAATCCTTGTTCTGTCGGCCTACGGCGCAGATGACCTGAGCAACTTGGCCACATTCCTCAGCGCCGCTTGCTGCGCAGTCAGGCACCTGTGTGCACAACGGGTGTGCAAGTGATTGTGTACAGGATTAAGGCGTGCACCGTTGCTGAGCGGTATACACCGGTCTAACTCTCGAGACATCCTTTGGCACCCCGGCCCGTGGGGATTGTGGGCCATTGGCACGCATTCTGCTGACTCTTTCGTATACAAACCATGCCGCCTTCCGTATGCATCCCGTTACGGCAGCGCAGGCGGGTATTTCGAGGAGCCAAGCGATGACCGAACAATTGCCCAAAGGCTACAGCCCGCGCCTGTACAATCAGGACCTGGGCCCACTGCCGCAGAAGTGGACCTGGTACAACATCTTTGCCTTCTGGATGAGCGACGTACACAGCGTCGGCGGCTATGTCTTCGCCGCCAGCCTGTTCGCCCTCGGGCTGGCCAGTTGGCAGGTGCTGATTGCGTTGCTCGCGGGCATTTGCATCGTGCAATTGATCGCTAACCTGGTGGCCAGGCCGAGCCAGCAAGCGGCCGTACCGTACCCGGTGATCTGCCGACTGGCGTTTGGTGTGTTCGGTGCGAATATTCCGGCGGTGATACGCGGCTTGATCGCGGTGGCGTGGTACGGGATTCAGACGTATCTGGCGTCGAGTGCGCTGATCATCGTGGTGCTGCGCTTTTTCCCACAGATGGCCGTGTATGCAGAGCCGCACTTCGCGGGCCTGTCCTACCTGGGCTGGTTTGGTTTCCTCAGCTTGTGGGTGGTGCAGGCGGCCGTATTCTGGGCGGGCATGGAGTCTATCCGGCGCTTTATCGACTGGGCCGGGCCGGTGGTCTACGCGGTGATGTTCGCCCTGGCCGGCTGGATCGTGTGGAAGGCGGGCTGGGCGAATATCAGCTTTACCCTGGCGGAAAAGTCCTTGTCGGGCTGGCAGGCTTTCGGCCAGGTGATTGTGGCGACGGCGTTGGTGGTGTCGTACTTTTCCGGGCCGACGCTGAACTTCGGCGATTTCAGCCGCTACTGCCGCAGCATGCAGGATGTGCGTCGCGGTAATTTCTGGGGGTTGCCGGTGAATTTCCTGGCGTTCTCCCTGGTGACCGTGGTGATCGTCTCGGGCACCTTGCCGGTATTCGGTGAAATGCTCCACGACCCGATCGCCACCGTGTCGCGTATCGACAACAGCATGGCCGTGTTGCTGGGCGCCTTTGCCTTTGTCACGGCCACGATCGGCATCAATATCGTCGCCAACTTCGTGTCCCCGGCGTTCGACTTCGCCAACGTTGCGCCGAGCAAAATCAGCTGGCGCGCCGGCGGCATGATTGCAGCGGTGGCTTCAGTCTTTATCACCCCGTGGAACCTGTTCAACAACCCGCTGATGATCCACTACACCCTGGACATCCTCGCCGCGTTTATCGGGCCGTTGTTCGGGATTTTGCTGGTGGACTTCTACCTGATCAAAAAACAGCAGATCGACGTGGATGCGCTGTTCGATGACAGCCCGGGCGGGCGTTATTACTTCGACGGCGGCGTGAACTGGACGGCGGTCAAGGCTCTGTTGCCGGCGACGCTGGTGGGTGTCGCGATCACGTTCACCCCGGCCTTGCAGGGCATGGCCAACTTCGCCTGGTTTACCGGCTGTTTCCTGGGTGGGCTGTTTTTCCTGGTGCTCGCTCGGCGCGAACAGGCTCGCGTGCCAACGCCGCTGATGGCTGGCTGACTGCCGCAGCCGGGCGCAGCAACAGCGCGCCGGCCAATAACAACCCGCAACCGGCGATCACCAGCGCCGGTTGCAGGCCGCCGCTCAGGTGGCTGCTCATCGACGCGAGCAATGGGCCGCTCAGTTGTCCGATGGCAAAGCTCGCGGTCAGCACCCCAGTGCTGCGCTGGTAGCCGTGGGGCGCCACCTCGCGCAAGCGTGCCATCACCAACTGCATACACGCCAGAAACGGTGCGCCGCAGAGCAACACGCCCAGCGCCAGGCCCCAGCCGTTGCCGAGCAAGCAGGTAAATACGCCCGCCGCTTGCAACCATAAGGTTGTCATCAGCCAGCGGCGGGTTGTGTTCGCGGCCTTGCGGCGTAGGCTCGCCACGACCACCCCGAGCGCAGCCGCCAGGCCAAAGCATGGCCAGAACAGGTCTGCCTGCCAGGCGCCCTTGAACTGCGCGCTGGCCATCTGGGACAGAAAGGTCGCCGGGATGATGTAGCCGAGGCCGTAGAGGAAATAAACCCAACCCAGGTGCGCGATGCTCGCATTGCTGCTCGCGTCGCTGACGGGTGTGTCAGTGACGCTCGGTTGAGGCAGGAAAGGCAGGATCGCCAGCAGCATCAGCAGCGCCACCCCGCCGTAGACCAGCCACAGTGTTGCGGAGCTTTGTCCCAGCAGGTTCGAACCCAGCGCGAGCAGGCCGGTCAACAGAATCCCCAGGCCCGGCCCGGCAAACACCAGGGCGCCCAAGCGCGGCCGCCCGGCGGCAATCGCCAGCGGTTGGCTGAGGCTGGTGATCATCACCAGCGCCCAGGCGCTGGCCACGCCGGTGCCGAAGCGCAACAGCAGGTGCGGCCAGAACCCATGGGCCCAGTACGACGCCAGGGTCAGCAGCACGCACAACCACAACCCGCCGTACAAGCGACCGCGTACATGGTGATGGCTGCGCGCGAAAATCGAATCCACCGCACCGACGAAGTAGCCCAGGTAGTTGGCGGCGGCGATCAGCCCGGCACCGGTCAGATCAATCTGCCCCTCGCTGAGCAGATGTGGCATTTGCGGGGTGAGGGCGAAGCGGCCAATGCCCATGGCCATCATCAGGGCGATAAAGCTGGCGAGGAGGCGAGTCAACGGCGACATGTGCAAGGTTTCCTGCGGGAAAGCGAATGACGTGCAGGCTAAGGTGGATTGACTTTCTGTAAAAATGAATAATAGTGAGCAACTTGTTCAGTTTTGGAGAAAGGTATGGAGTTCAGTCAATTGCGCATTTTCCAGGCCGTGGCGGAAGAGGGCTCCATCACCCGCGCTGCCGAGCGCTTGCACCGCGTACCATCGAACCTGTCGACCCGGCTCAAGCAGATGGAGGAGCAACTGGGCGTCGAGTTGTTCGTTCGTGAACGTCAACGCCTGCAGCTTTCCCCTGCGGGCAAAGTGTTGCTGGACTACAGCACCCGTCTGCTGGCGCTGCACGACGAAGCCCACGGTGCCGTGCAAGGCGGGCAACCGGCCGGTGACTTTGTGCTGGGCAGCATGTACAGCACCGCCGCGATTCACTTACCGAAACTGTTGGCGCGCTATCACAAGGCGTATCCGATGGTGAATCTGCAGGTGCAATCGGCGCCCAGCGGCGAGCTGCTCGAAGGCTTGATCACCGGGCGTCTCGACGCGGCGCTGGTCGACGGCCCGCTGACTATCGCGTCCCTGGACGGTGTGCCCTTGTGCGACGAAAAGCTGATGCTGATTTGCGAAGCCGACCACCCGCCAGTACTCGGCCCTCAGGATGTTGCCGGCCGTGCAGTGTTCACCTTCCGACGCAGTTGTTCCTATCGCCGACGTTTGGAGACGTGGTTTTCCCACGAGCACGTGGCGATGGGCCGTGCCATTGAGATCGAGTCTTATCAAGGCATGCTCGCCTGCGTGATCGCCGGTTCCGGCGTGGCCTTGATGTCCGAATCCATGCTCGACAGCCTGCCAGGCAAGGACAGCGTGTCCGTTCATCCCCTATCTGAGCCTTTTGCCACTGCGACCACCTGGCTGATGTGGCGAAAGGGTATGCTCGGCGCTAATCTCAACGCATGGATCGAACTGCAGCGCGAAGGCCAGGCCGGGTTCCTGCAAGATAGCCGGGCGATCGCCTGACCGATCTGTCGTATTTGCATGAATTTGGTAATAGTTCGTTGTGGTTTCGTTCATGCAATGTGTAGGAGTTAGGGCTACTATTTGTAGGAAGAGGCGAAAGAATTTCCGCCGACCCGCACTACCCTCAAAGGGGGCAATCATGAAAGAGAAAATCCAAACCTGGCTCCACGACCTTGGCGTTGCGCTGGGCCTGATCGAGCCCCCGCTGCAGCCGGTGCCCATTCGCACGGATGATGAGCAGCGTCGTCCACGTCGGCGTTGAACCGCAGTCGTCGGAACATCGCAGAATCTATGTAGGAACGGGCTTGTGTGGGAGCAAGCAAACCCGCCCTCGCGATGCTTGGTACGCCACGCAAAAAAAACGAGTGCGACATCCGACGTCGCACCCGCTGAAGAAAACCTGATTTCCCGCGTGCTTGTTCAGGCGGCTCGCGCCGGTTCCGTTTCAGGCCGGCGCGACAACAGGCTCACCCCGACAAAACTCACCAACGCCACTGCCAGGCTGTAGTAGATCGGCGTGTTCGCGTCCAAGCCGTCCTTGAACATGAACACCAACGCCGTCACGAAGCCCAGGGTCATGGACGTAATCGCCCCCGAAGTCGTCGCGCGCTTCCAGAAGATCGCCCCGATCAGCGGGATCAGCATGCCCCCCACCAACAGGTTGTAAGCCAGGGTCAGGGCACTGATCACATCGTTCACCACCAGCGCGATGCCCAGCACCGCGATACCGGTCAGCAGGGTGAACAGGCGGTTGATGTTCAGGCTCGACTGCTTGCCGCCGCGCAAACGTGGCAGCAGGTCCTCGGTCAACACGGTGGACGCCGCCAGCAAGCCGGCGCTGGCCGTCGACATCATCGCCGCCAACGCCGCCGCAATCACCAACCCACGAATGCCATCGGGCAGCGACACTTTGACGATCGCGGCGAACGCGTTGTTGACGTTATCCAGATCGGGAATCAGCACATGGGCCGCCATGCCGATCAACGCACAGGCCAGGCCGTAGAGAATGCAGTAGAAACCGGCGAAAGTGCCTGCGTACTGGGCGACCTTTTCGTCACGGGCGGTGAACACCCGTTGCCAGATGTCCTGGCCGATCAGGATGCCGAAAAAGTAGATCATGAAGTAGGTGATGATCGTGTCCCAGCCGATCGCGGTGAAGCTGAAGTTCGACGCCGGCAGCTTGGCCACCAGTTCGTCCCAGCCGCCGACGCGGTACAGGCAGATCGGCAGCAGGATAAACATCAGGCCGACGGTCTTGATCACGAACTGCACGATGTCGGTCAGGGTCAGCGACCACATGCCGCCGATGGTCGAGTACATCACCACCACGCCACCGCCGAGCAGCACCGAAATCCAGAAGGGCAGGCCGAACAGCACCTGCAGCACGGTGCCGATGGCCAGGATCGAGGTCACGCCGATCATCAGCGCGTAGGCCAGCATGATCACTGCGCTCGCCTGGCGGGCCATGGGGTTGTAGCGTTTTTCCAGGACCTGGGTGACGGTGAAGATTTTCAGCTTGAGCAACGGCTTGGCCAGGAACAGGTTCAGCGCGATGATCCCCATGCCCAGCGCGGCGCACAGCCAGAAGCCGGAGATGCCGTGGACATACCCCAGGCGCACGGTGCCGACGGTGGACGCGCCGCCCAATACCGTGGCGGCCATGGTGCCCATGTACAGCGACGGGCCGAGATTGCGCCCGGCGACCAGGTAGTCTTCGTGGGTCTTGGCGCGGCGCATGCCGTAATAGCCGAGCACGAGCATGCCGGCGGCGTAGATGAGTACGACGAATAAATCCAAAGCCATGACGGCGGGTCTCCGATTATTTTTTTATGGAAGTCAGGCGGCTTTTTGCAGCGCCGGTTCAGCGCGCATGTCCGTGCGTTCGCTGCGTGGATCGGAAGGGCCGTACACGGCAGCCGGTTCCGGGAACAGGCGCAGCAAGCTCAGGTACACCACCGAGGCCAGCCCCAATGTCACCGGCAGGCTGATATCGATGCCCTCGGCGAGGTTGCCCAATGGCCCGACAAACTGCCCCGGCAGGTTGACGAAGCACAGCCCCACCAACGCGCTCGGAATCCAGGCCCCCAGGCCGCGCCAGTTCCAGCCGTGGCTGAACCAGTAGCGCCCGCCGCGTTCGCCGCGGGTAAATACCTGCAGGTCGTCCGGGCAGTAGAAGCCGCGACGCACGATCAGGCCGATGATCATCATCACCATCCACGGGGTGGTGCAGGTGATGATCAGCACCGCGAAGGTCGACACGCTCTGCACCAGGTTGGCGGCGAAACGTCCGATAAAGATGAAGGCGATAGACATCACCCCGATCAGCAGCGTGGCCTTGACCCGCGACAGCAGGCGCGGGAACACGCTGGACATGTCCAACCCCGTGCCATACAGCGACGTGGTGCCGGTGGACATGCCGCCGATCACCGCGATCAGGCACACCGGCAGGAAGAACCAGCTCGGCGCCACCGCCAGCAGGCCGCCGACGTAGTTGTTGGCCGCGATGTAGTCCGGTGCCCTGACCGCGACGATGGTCGCGGTGGCCAAGCCGAACAGGAACGGGATCAAGGTGGCGATCTGTGCCGCGACCACCGCCAGCATGATGCGAATTTTCGGCGTTTCACGCGGGATGTAGCGCGACCAGTCACCGAGGAACGCGCCGAAGGAGATCGGGTTGCTCATGGCCACTAGCGCCGCACCGATAAACGCGGCCCAGAAGCCGCTCTGGCCGAGGGCCACGCTGCCGGCGAAGTGGCTGTCGAAGGTCGGCGCGAACGCGAAGATCCCCAGCAGAAACAGCAGGCTCGCCGCCCACACCGCGATGCGGTTGACCCACAGCATGAAGCGAAAGCCGTAGATACAGACCGTCAGCACCAGGATGGCAAACACGCCGTAGGCCAGGCCCAGGGTCAGGTCGGTTTCCGGCAGGCCGATCAGCCGCTTCGCACCGCCGACCAGCGCATCGCCCGAACTCCACACCGACAGTGAGAAGAAGGCAATCGCCGTCAGCAATGACAGAAACGAGCCGACGATCCGCCCGTGGACACCGAAGTGCGCCCCGGACGACACAGCATTGTTGGTGCCATTGATCGGCCCGAACAGGCCCATGGGCGCCAGGATCAGCGCACCCACCAGCACGCCCAGCACAATCGCCCAGACACCGGCCTGGAACGACAGGCCGAACAGCACAGGAAAGGCACCCAGCACCGCTGTGGCAAAGGTATTGGCACCGCCGAAGATCAGGCGAAACAGATCCTTGGGCCCGGCGGTACGTTCATGGTCCGGGATCTGTTCGACCCCGTTGGTTTCTATCTTGCGAATACTGTTTTCGTTGTTTTTATTATTCATGATCAGCTCCGATCACATTGGCTAAGGGGGCGGCAGCCCTTCCGACATAGCGGACAAATGTTCGTGACAGGCCAGCCACAGGCCTTGTTTTTGTTGTACGTCCAACCCTTGCCGTCTGAAGACAATGGTCTCGCGTTCCTGGCTATTGAATTGCTCCCCGTTCATGCGCAGCTCGGTGGCCACGTCATGCATAAAAATCGCCACATCACCCTGCAGGCTGACAACGGCGTTGCTCGAGACGCAGGACAGCACCTCGAACCCCTCGTCCCGGCGCCAGCTGTCCCACAATGCCTGGTAGGCATCGCGACTGAGCAGCGGCTGGGGCAGGGTGTAGAACACGAAGCTGGCATCGGCGCTGAACGCGCCGAAGTAAGCCTCGCGGTCGTTGCGTGCGAAGGCCGACACTAGGTCGGCCGCCGCTTTCAACACCTCATGGGTGCTCATCAGCGGTGCGCCACACCGGGCAGTACGCAGAGCATTTCGTACAGCAGGTTGGCGCCCAGCAACGAGGTGTTGCCGGTGGTGTCGTAAGGCGGCGAAACTTCTACCAGATCGCAACCAATCAGGTCGAGGCCCTGGCAGCCACGGATGATTTCGATCGCCTGGATGGTGGTCAGCCCGCCGATTTCCGGGGTGCCGGTGCCGGGCGCCCAGGCCGGGTCGATGCCGTCGATGTCAAAGCTCAGGTACACCGGGCCGCCACCGACTTTTTCGCGCACTTCGGCCATCAACGGCGCGAGGGAGTGGTGCCAGCATTCTTCGGCCTGCACCACACGAAAGCCTTGCTTGCGGCTCCAGTTGAAGTCTTCGGCGGTGTAGCCCTGGGCGCGCAGGCCGATCTGTACCACGCGGTCGCAATCGAGCAGGCCTTCTTCCACCGCACGGCGGAAGGTGGTGCCGTGGGCGATCTTCTCGCCGAACATGTGGTCGTTGACGTCGGCATGGGCATCGATGTGGACCAGCCCGACCTTGCCGTGTTTTTTGTGGATCGCCCGCAGGATCGGCAGGGTGATGGTGTGGTCGCCGCCCAGGGTCATGGGGATGACGTTGTGTTCGAGGATCTCGTCGTAGGCTTCTTCAATGATCCGCACGGCGTCGAGCAGGTTGAAGGTGTTGATCGCCACGTCGCCGATATCGGCCACCGACAGCGAATCGAACGGCGCGGCACCGGTGGCCATGTTGTACGGGCGGATCATCACCGATTCGGCGCGGATTTCCCGGGGGCCGAAGCGGGTGCCGGCGCGCAGCGAGGTGCCGATGTCCAGCGGCACGCCGATAAAGGCCGCATCCAGGCCCTTGGCCGATTGCAAATGGGGAAGACGCATCATGGTGGCGATGCCGGCGAAGCGCGGCATTTCGTTGCCGCCCAGTGGTTGGTGGAAAATCTTGTCCACGGGATTGCCTCATCGTGTTGTGTTTATTAGCGGCCGATTCTGCGAAAAGCCCGGGGTGGGAAGAATCGGCAGAGGCAAATACTTAGTTCAGATTTTTCTAAACTAATGCCGGCAGGTAGACTACTGCGATCACCTCCCCGGAGCCGACCATGGCCAACGCCTTGCCTGATCTGAAACTCCTGCGCATCTTCGTCAGCGTCGTGCGTCACCAGGGGTTCGCCAATGCGCAGCACGAGCTCAACCTGTCGACCTCGGCGATCAGCACCTATATGAGCCAGCTCGAATCGGCGTTGGGCCTGGTGCTGTGCCACCGTGGCCGGGGCGGGTTCAGCCTGACCAGCAAGGGCGAGTTGTTCCATCAGGAGACTCTGCGGCTACTGGGCGAACTGGAAGGTTTCGAGCAATACGCCGCCGCGCTCAAAGGCGAGCTGCGCGGCACGCTCAAGCTCGGCGTGCTCGACTCCACCGTCAGCGACAAGGCCCTGCCGTTCGCCGAGGTGATCGGCGCCTACAGCCTGGAACACCCGGCGGTGCACCTGCATTTGTCGGTGCTGAGCCCTTACGAACTGCAACTGGGTGTGCAGGACAACCGCCTGGACCTGGCCATCGGCGCGTTCTCCAACCGCATGAGCGGGCTGATCTACATGCCGCTGTACCGTGAACAACACTGGTTGTATTGCAGCACCCGGCACCCGTTGTTCAATGAGCGGCGCATCCCCGAACAGGTGATCACCCAGCAGCGCATGGTCGGGCGCGGCTACTGGAGCCAGGCGGAACTGGCGCGCCACGGCTTCAAGCACAGCGCCGCCACCGTGGAAAGTATGGAGGCGCAACTGATCCTGGTGCTGTCCGGCGCCTACATCGGCTACCTGCCCGAACACTACGCCCAGGCCTGGGCCGACAAGGGCGACCTGCGCGTGCTGCTGCCGGCGACCTTCGGCTACCAGGCGCCGTTCTCGATGATCATGCGCCGTGGCCGTAGCCGCGAGCCGCTGATCCAGACGTTTCGCGACTTGCTCAAAACCCAGCTCAACCAGGCCTGAAAAACCATGTCCAGACCCCAGTGTTCCCGTTGCCTGCGGCCCGCCACCCATTGCCTGTGCGCGCTGATCCCCAGCCTCGACAGCCGCACCCGCGTGTTGCTGCTGCAGCACCCGAGCGAGGTCAACCATGCGCTCAATACCGCGCGGTTGGCGGCGTTGGGCTTGAACAATGCGCAGTTGGTGGTGGGCGAGGTATTCGACGATCTGCCGAGCTTGCTGAACCCGCCCGGCTATCAGGCGCGCCTGTTGTTTCCGGCAGACGATGCCCAGCCGCTGCAGGCTTATGGGCCGAGCGACGGGCCGTTGTTGCTGGTGGTCCCCGACGGCACCTGGCGCAAGGCGCGCAAGCTGTTGCACCTCAACCCGCTGCTGGCGGCGCTGCCCAGGGTGACGCTGGCCGCGGGCGCCGTCTCGCGCTACCGGCTGCGCAAGGCGCCGGGCCCCGGCGCCTTGTCGACGGTGGAGGCGATTGTGCAGGCGTTGCAGGTGCTGGAGGCGCCCACTTCTTTCGAGCCGTTACTCAAACCCTTCGATGCGTTGATCGAGGGCCAGATTGCGGCGATGGGACCGGCGGTTTTCGACAAGAACCACGGCTGATCCATGGCGCTACATAGCTACCTGAGACGCTGACGGCGAGGCGATAGGCTGAGCTTTTCAGGAGCAGAGCCATGAGCGAGCCGATTACCCCCACACCGCAGGACACGCTGAGCGCTTTTATCGCGCAGCAGCGCGCACCCTTGATGGCCGGCCTGGAGTGGTCAGTCCTGCAGGCCCTGGATGGCTTGAGAGCCGAGTTCGACGGCCTTCTCGGCGGGCTCGATCTTGCCGAAAAACGTGAGTACGTGCGCCTGCAAAGGGCCTGGATCGATGCGCAGCACACCATGGAGCAGGGCATCCGCCAACTCACCGAAGCGTTCGAGCTACATGCCCTGGAGTCGTTGCGCAGCGCGTTGATAACCCTGACCGGCCAGTACATCGACCCCAAGGTAGCGAAGATCAATACCCGCTACCTCAAGCACTCCGGTCGCGTCCGGCGCGAATTGAAAGGCGATGAGATCAAGATCTCTAGCGTGACCTTATGGGACGCCGCCTGTATGAACTATGACGGCCTGACCGGCTGGAGCTACCCCGGCCGCACCGGCCTGGCCGATGCCAGTTACCTCGACAGGAACATCAACGCGACCGCCGGCGAATTCATTGCGCTGGTGCGCCGGCTCGATCTCGGCGGGCAACTGCGCCGCCGTCTCGACCAGGCGCTGCAGGCCAACGCCTCGCTGGGCAGCAGCATCATGCGGTTGGCGAATGCCGAGTTTGAGTTCGCCCTCATCGAGGCCTTGAGAAACACCGAAGCCAGCCGCGTCGACCGGGACAAATACCAGCAGGTGAAACGTGCGCTGGCGGGAGAAGCGCGCTGGGAGCGTGTAGAGGAAATGCTGCTTTTCGTGCCCCATGGGACGGACAACATCAGTTGGTTGCCCCAATCGATCGGCTTGGTCGGGCATTACGCCGGCCAGCCTCCCGGCGACAGCTTGAGCATTCCCCACATCGTTTTTTCCGTCAGCGGTTGCAAGGGGGCTTTCAGTTTTATCCCGAATCGCCCCGGCGGGTCGCTGCGTCATCATGCCAGCCATCGGCAAGCCTGTGAGGTGTTTCATGCGGAGTTTCATGCGGCCTACCGCGCGGGGCGGGTCGATTGGCTGTATCAGATCATGTGGCTGCGTGACTGCGCGCGGCTCAAGCAAATCGGTAAAACCGCGCAGCCGCGTCGCGACCTTGAGGGGTTGGAAAAACTGGTCGACTGGCTGGCCCGTGTCATTCCGAGCGTCAACATCGTCGATAAAGTTGGCTATGTGCGCAACGTCGTGCAAAAGTCCCCGGCGCTGAGTCTGAACGATTTCTATCGCGAGCGCAGTCGCGCCAATCTGCAGGAATTGGCGCACCAGACGCCCGGTTTCATGCCCACCATGATCGAGCTGTTCCAGACCCTGATCGGTGAAATCCTCGATGTGCTGCTGATCCCGGTGCCGGGGGCGTTAAAAGGGTTGGGGCGGGTGAGGGCGTTTGCAATGTTCATAGCGATGGAGCAAGCGTTGGTCGAAGGGGGGCGGCAGGCGCTGCTCGGCGAGCCTGCCGAATTGCTCCAGGGGTTTGCCGACCTTGCCGATTTACTGATCAGTGGTCGATTGCATACGCGTTTGGGGCGCAGCGTGTTGCGTCGCCATCAGCACTTGTATCAACGCTTGTCCCAGCGCTACAGCGCCGTGCCTGAACACCGGCATCTGTCGAGCCCGCAGGTGCTCGAAAGAATGCTCGGCAGCCAGGACGTATTGCCACGGCAAATCGAGATTTTGCTCGAAACGAGCGCGACCTCGGCACAGACCTTGAACCAGGTATGGGAGGGCGCGCCGGCGTCGGCGTCTTTGGTCGACGCCGTGCATCGGTTGCGCGCCGACCGGCTGATCGATTGGCTGGCCGCAGGCGCCGACCCCAGCCGCCCCGCACCCGTCGACGCGCTGGACGTCATGGCGCCGCTGCTCACTCAGTTGGAGGGTTGGCCGGCGGGAATGTCGTTGAGCATTGAAGACCATCAGGGCCTGGAGGTGCGTCGCTACAATAAGGAGGCAACGCGTGCGACAACGGCAGTGGTTACGCTGACCGCGCTGGAAAATCATGAGTTCGCCTATGCCACGCCGCGCCGCTTCACCGCCCATGTGGCACAGGCCATTGTGGCGTTGGTGCCGACGCTTGTTTCGGGTGACGCGCAGTTGCTTCGCCAGCAATTGGCGACTAAAGCCAAGGCCTTGGGGATCGACCTGTTTGACGCGCTCACGCGGTTTGCCGACACCTGCCGTGCTGACGCGGTGGGCGCCAGTGCATCGGTACTCAAATTGTTGCCCGAGCGCGTCAGCCCCGACCAGCCCGTACCGGCGGTGATTACCCAACTACGGGCCTTGCACCCCGAACTGAGCATGGCGCGGTTGCTGGAGGTGTTGCGCGAACACCCGTTATCGGAGCATCAGCAAACCCAGCTGCTGCAGTCGCAACTGCAACCCGAGGCGCTTTACGACGCATTGCGCGCCGCACGCCTGGTGACGCGCCGCGAAGCCATCGTCGATGGGCTTTTTCATCCGCGCCGATTTGACCGGCAAACCCAGGATTGGGCCGCGCATTTCGCCCACAGCGTACTGCGCGACGGCAGCGCCCAGGCGTTGCTCGTCAGCCCGGCCACGCAAGCGCTGCCCTATGTTTCGCAGGGGGCGCAGGACCGCAGCGTGGTGGTCATTGATCAGGGCCAAGGGCGATTTTCGCCGTATTACCACCGTGAGTCGCGCACCGGCGCCATGCTGAGTGGTGCCAACGGTTTCTATCTGGCGGTCATGCGCCAGCTGTCCGACGATGACCGGCGTCTACTCGGCTTGAGCGCGGAGCACAGCGTTGCCGACTTTCGGCGTCAGGTCGCTCGCGCCCTGTTGCGCCATCGTGCGCCGGATGGCGCGTTTTATCCCGACCGGCGCGAGATCGCGCACTACGTCAGTCACGTCGATACCGCCCGTATCGCCGCAGAGCCCGATGCCCTTGGCCTTTACCACCTGGGGGCGGAGCGCTACCTGTGGCTGGACGATGCTTATTTCAAGGTGGCGGAGCAGCCATGGCGCCTATTGCACCCGTCCCTGAACGATGCGTATGCCCCGCTGTTGAGCCACAACGGTGCCGGCGCCTGGCGGCACGAATGGGAAAACCCGCTGACGTGGGACGGCGCCAAGGCGTTCCAGCGCCTGGGGCCGTTTACCCGCGCAGTGCCGGCGGATGCCATCGAGCAGATTCAGCAGATCAGCGGGGTGACAGCGGACGTCCTGCGCCGGATACATCTGCGCAATGAGCGCGCGCCGGCAATCGTGGTGGAGACCGTCGAGCGCTTCATGCGGCATCAACGGATCAACACCGGCGTGGATACGGGGCGGGATTTTTTCGACAGGCTGCTCGGCGAGGTCGGTGCCGACAGCACCGAAACGTTGGTGGGGCCGGCGGCGGCCACCCGCGCCGAGCAAGTCGCGGTGCTCGAGGCCGAGGTCGCGCGCAACCGGCCCCACATGGAGCGCCTGTTTTTCAAGGCGCTGGGCCAAAAACAGCAGCCATCGGGCGATCCATTGGCGCAGGTGCTGCAGCGCGATTTTCCCAGTTTGACGGCGGCACTCGCCGAAGAACTGGTGCGCGACGTCACCGCGCAGGAGCGCCTCAGCCTGCAGGCCGGCCGCATCCCCTTGAGCCTGATGTCGGCCGCGCGTTGGCGGGTGAGCGTCGCGCGCAAGATCAGGGCGCTGGAGGGATTGTATCTGCCGGCTGCAGCGAGTGAAGACACCTCGAGACTGATCCTGCATACATTGCCGGACATCGACGGATGGCCGAACCACCTGCGGGTCGAGGTGTGGGAGCGCGGTCGCCTGATCGATAGCATCGGCCCGGTCGACGGCGCGCTCAGACGGATACTGGAAGCGGTCGACGTGGATTATCAGGCCTACATTCTTCAAGCGAACGGTGAACGGCAACCGACCGGGCGTCCCGGGGCGTTCCTGGCGGTGCTGTTGGACGCATTACCGTCGACTGAACGTGAAGCGCTGCACTACACCCACGATGCGCTGCGCCGGGAGATCGAACAGCGTTCGCAACGCGCCCTCAGCCTGTTCGACCCACAGCGACGCCCCTGGTACGTCCCGCCACGGCGCCTGGCGGATGGGCGCATGGGTTACCCGTTGAGCGGCGGTGATCATTGGGGGCCGGTGGACCGTGAACACGTCGCCAAGCTGCGGCAGCTGTTTCCGGCGAAAACCGATGAGCAGGCCTTCGCGCTGCTCCAGGGCCTGAGTGATTCCGTCCGAGAGCGGGAAAGCGCGATCGACTTCATGTTCAGAGAGCGCGCCGTCTTGAATGCCAACCTTGAGCGATGGTGCCTGCTGGGGAAGCCCGAGGACTTGCCCGCACAACGTGAGGCGGCGGCGCGCATTCAGCGCTGCTGGGCTAAAGAAGACTCCGTTCGCGGGGTACCGTATGAACTCAACCTGGATGACTTGGCATTAAATGATTTGCCGCCGCTGGGCGCCTATTTCGGTCATGTAAAACTGTTGAGCCTGAAAAACAATCGGCTGGAAACCATTCCAACCAGTTTTTTCAGGTGTTTTCCGCAGCTTCGCTGGGTATTTTTCAACGGCAATCATCTGCAGCGCCTTCCCGTCGGGTTGGCACAGCTGGGCTATTTATCGCTGCTCAACCTCTCGAATAATCAGCTCAAGCTTCAACTGGGGGACGTAATACTGCTCGCTGAAATGACCAGCCTGGTGACACTGGATTTATCGGTAAACCCACTGAGACTGGGGCAGCGCTTGAAGCTGCATGGGTTGAAGAAGTTGCGCGTGCTTAACCTGCGCAATACGCAAATTGAAAGCCTGCCCCTTGGCGCCGCCATCTTGCGATCACTGGAGGTCTTTGATTTGCGTGACAATCGAATATCGATCTTGACCAGCCTCGATTTGTTCATTTACCCGAATGTTCATCGAGCGATGAATTTGCAAGGCAACCCTCTTTCACAGGGCTCCCTGCAAATGATGCGCCGCTACCGTGAGTGGCCGGGGCAGGCGGATATCGATTTTGGCCTGGGCGCCCAGCCCGCAGCGGCATCCACACGCCCCGACACATGGTTGGCGGTGCTGCCTTTCGCTGAGGTTCCCCACTACCAGGCACTTTGGGCGCAACTGCAGCAACGCCCGATGTCTGATCGCTTTTTTGAGCTGCTGGCATGTATCGCGGCCTATCCGTCGCTCATCGCCACCGGCTTTCGGGCGCTGCGAGAAGACCTGACGCGCCGCGTGTGGCAGTTGATCGAGAGTGCAACCCATAACGAGCAGTTGGCCGTGATCCTGTTTCAGCACCGCTTCGAGCTCAATCGCGGGGTGGATGGCTGGCTGTTATCACTCAATGCGCTGGAGCTTGAGTTCCTGCCGATCGAACTGCTCGCCCGCGACACGGACGGTGATGCGGCGCCACTCTTGAATTACTTTCGAGCCCTGAAACGGTTGCAGGCCATCGATGAGATGGTGTTGCGTTTCGACCGCCATCAAACGTGGGATGTGGTGAGCAGCATGATCCTTGCCAGCCGCATTGCGTTGGCGCACAGCCTGGATTTACCCCTTGGATTCGAAGAGCGTTTGGCCAGGACACTGGGTGGCCCCAATGCGAACTCAATCACCAGGATGCACGGAATGATCGTGGCCGCCGAAGCTCAGTTCGACTGGCCGGCTTTATTGGTGCAAGCAGAATACTGGCGGCAGTTTCTGGCGCGTAAATACCGATTGCGGTTCGACGCGCGCCTTGGGCAATACGATCGAGAAATGGAGCGTGCGCAGGCGCAAGTCGAAAGCGCGGAGATGAGCGAAGGCGCGTACCTGCTGCTGGTGCGTAAGGTGCAAGCCTTGAGGGCGCACGACGAGGAGCAATTGATTGAGCAACTGACGCGCGAGGAATGGACTCGCTTCGTGACCGGCTGATTGCGTGCTTATGCCTTTAAGCCATAAGCACCGCACTTTGCGTGATATGGCGCGCCAGGCTTTCCCGGTATGATGTTCGCCCCGCAGTCTGGATTGCGAATACGCCATGACCTTGCAGTACCCTACAATCGCCGATTGCGTCGGCAACACGCCCCTGGTCCGCTTGCAACGCATGGCGGGTGAAACCAGCAATACCCTGTTGCTCAAGCTCGAAGGGAACAACCCGGCCGGTTCCGTCAAGGACCGTCCGGCGCTGTCGATGATCACGCGCGCCGAGCTGCGCGGGCAGATCAAGCCGGGCGACACCCTGATCGAAGCCACCTCCGGTAACACCGGGATCGCCCTGGCCATGGCCGCGGCGATCAAGGGTTACAAGATGGTGCTGATCATGCCCGACAATGGCAGCGCCGAGCGCAAGGCCGCGATGACCGCCTACGGTGCCGAATTGGTCCTGGTCAGCCAGGAAGAAGGCATGGAAGGCGCCCGCGACCTCGCCGAGCGCATGGCCGCCGAAGGCCGTGGCCAGGTGCTGGACCAGTTCGCCAACGGCGACAATCCCGAGGCGCACTACACCACCACCGGCCCGGAAATCTGGCGCCAGACCCAGGGCACGATTACTCATTTCGTCAGCTCCATGGGCACCACCGGCACCATCATGGGCAACTCGCGCTACCTCAAGGAGCAGAACCCGGCGATCCAGATCGTCGGCCTGCAACCGATGGAAGGCGCGTCGATCCCCGGGATTCGCCGCTGGCCCGAAGAGTATTTGCCGAAGATCTACAACGCCACGCGCGTGGATCGCATCATCGACATGGCCCAGCGTGAAGCCGAAGACACCACGCGCCGCCTGGCCCGTGAAGAAGGCATCTTCTGCGGTGTGTCCTCCGGCGGCGCCGTGGCCGGCATGTTGCGATTGTCCAAGGAAGTGGAAAACGCGGTGATCGTCGCGATCATCTGTGACCGTGGCGACCGTTACTTGTCGACCGGCATTTTCGACGAACCCAACTGATGGCCAAGCACGAGAGAGGCCTGCGCTTCCAGCCGACGGGCGGCAGCCGCACCCCACAGATTCCGGTGGGCAAGAAGCAACGCCTGACCATCGAGCGCCTGGCCAATGACGGCCGTGGCATCGTGTTCTTTGAAGGCCGCACCTGGTTCGTCAACGGTGCGCTGGCCGGTGAAGAGGTCGAAGCGCGGGTATTGGGCGCCCACGGCAAAGTGGTCGAGGCGCGCACCGAGCGTGTGTTCAAGCCCAGCGAACTGCGGCGCCCGGCGCCGTGCGCGCACTTCGGTCGTTGCGGCGGTTGCAGCGTGCAGCACCTGCCCCATGCTGAACAACTTGCCCTGAAACAGCGCATGCTCGCCGAGCAACTGTCGCGTGTGGCAGGGGTCGAACCGCAGGCGTGGGCGGCACCGTTGAGTGGCCCGGAGCTGGGCTATCGGCGTCGCGCCCGCGTGGCGGTGCGCTGGGACGCCAAGGCCAAGACCCTGGAAGTGGGCTTTCGCGCCGTGGCCAGCCAGGACATCGTCGCCATCGACGATTGCCCGGTGCTGGTACAGGCCTTGCAACCGATCATGCAGCGCTTGCCCAACATGTTGCGGCGCTTGAGCAAACCGCAGGCATTGGGGCATGTGGAGCTGTTCAGCGGGTCGTCCATCGCCGTATTGCTGCGCCATATGGCGCCGTTGTCCGACGCCGATCTGCTGATCCTCAAAGAATTCTGCGCCTTCCATGAGGCCCAGTTGTGGCTGCATGGCGAGGGCCAGCCGGAGCCGGTCGAGCCTGACCAGGCCCTGGGTTATCGGTTGGAGCCGTGGGCTCTGGAGCTGGCGTATCGGCCGGGCGATTTTGTCCAGGTCAACGCCGGGGTCAACGCGGCGATGGTGGCCCAGGCCCTCGAATGGCTGGCGCCGCAAGCCGATGAGCGCGTGCTGGACCTGTTTTGCGGGCTGGGCAACTTCGCCCTGCCACTTGCGCGCCAGGTGCGCGAAGTGGTCGCGGTGGAAGGCGTGCAGGCCATGGTCGAGCGTGCGGCGCTGAATGCCGTCAGCAATAATTTGCATAATGTGCAGTTTTTTCAGGCTGATTTGTCCCAGTCGTTGACTGACGCGGAATGGGCCAAACAGGGCTTTTCTGCGGTACTCTTGGACCCACCTCGCGACGGTGCCCTGGAGGTTGTGCGCAAGCTCGCCAGCCTGGGGGCCAAGCGCCTGGTGTACGTGTCCTGCAATCCGGCGACGCTGGCGCGGGACACGGTTGAGTTGGTCAAGCAGGGTTACCGGCTAAAACGTGCCGGGATCCTCGACATGTTTCCGCAAACCGCGCATGTCGAGGCGATGGCGTTATTTGAGGCGGGCTAGGATGCCCGTTTAATCCGACTGGCCTGCATTCTCCTGGGCCGTGACCTGCCAGGGAGTGTGTGAGCTTTAGTGATAAAGCAGGTCAGCGATGATTTTTGGCGCATCGAAGGTGCGTCGTAGGGAAGGTAAGCAAGATGGTACAGGTGAGAGCACACCAGCCGATCAACACCGACGGCAGTATCAATCTCGAGGCATGGCTGGATCATGCCATCAGTGTCGACCCGGCACTGGACCGTGAAGCCTTGAAAGCAGCCTGCGAGTTCGCTCGTGAGTCTGAACAGCAAGACAATGCGGCCAAGAACCTGTGGGCCGAAGGCACTTCGAGCTTTCGCACCGGCTTGGAAATCGCTGAGATCCTCGCCGATCTCAAGCTCGACCAGGATTCGCTGATCGCTGCCGTGCTCTATCGCGGCGTGCGTGAAGGGCATATCCCGTTGGCCACCGTGGGCCAGCGCTTCGGCTCCGTGGTGGCCAAGCTGATCGACGGCGTGCTGCGCATGGCCGCCATCAGCGCCAGCCTCAGCCCGCGCCAGTCCATGGTGCTGGGCACCCAGGGCCAGGTGGAAAACCTGCGCAAGATGCTGGTGGCGATGGTCGACGACGTGCGCGTCGCCTTGATCAAGCTGGCCGAACGCACCTGCGCGATCCGTGCGGTGAAAACCGCCGACGACGAAAAGCGCAACCGCGTGGCCCGCGAAGTCTTCGACATCTACGCACCGCTGGCGCATCGCCTGGGCATCGGTCATATCAAATGGGAGCTGGAGGACTTGTCCTTCCGCTACCTCGAACCCGACCAATACAAACAGATCGCCACGCTGCTGCATGAGCGCCGGCTCGACCGCGAGCGTTTCATCACCGACGTGATGGGCCAGCTGCGCGCCGAGTTGCAGGCTACCGGCGTCGACGCCGACATCAGCGGCCGTGCCAAGCACATCTATTCGATCTGGCGCAAAATGCAGCGCAAGGGCCTGGCCTTCAGCCAGATCTACGACGTGCGCGCCGTGCGCGTGCTGGTGCCGGAAATGCGCGACTGCTACACCGCGCTCGGTATCGTCCACACCCTGTGGCGGCACATCCCCAAGGAGTTCGACGACTACATCGCCAACCCCAAGGAAAACGGCTATCGCTCGCTGCACACTGCAGTGATCGGCCCCGAGGGCAAGGTGTTGGAAGTGCAGATCCGCACCCACGCCATGCACGAAGAGGCGGAGCTGGGGGTGTGCGCGCACTGGCGCTACAAGGGCACCGACGTCAAGGCCGGGTCCAACCAATACGAAGAGAAGATCTCCTGGCTGCGCCAAGTGCTGGAATGGCACGAAGAACTCGGCGACATCGGCGGCCTGGCCGAACAACTGCGGGTGGATATCGAGCCGGACCGGGTCTACATCTTCACCCCCGACGGCCACGCCATCGACCTGCCGAAGGGCGCCACGCCGCTGGACTTCGCCTACCGCGTACACACCGAGATCGGCCACAACTGCCGGGGCGCCAAGATCAACGGGCGCATTGTGCCGCTCAACTACAGCCTGCAGACCGGCGAGCAGGTCGAGATCATCACCAGCAAGCACGGCACGCCGAGCCGCGACTGGCTGAACCCGAACCTGGGCTACATCACCACCTCGCGGGCGCGGGCGAAGATCGTCCACTGGTTCAAGCTGCAGGCGCGCGACCAGAACGTCGCCGCCGGCAAAAGCCTGCTCGAACGCGAACTGGCGCGCCTGGGCCTGCCTCAGGTGGACTTCGACAAGCTGGCCGAAAAGGCCAACATGAAGATCGCCGAAGACATGTTCGCCGCCCTCGGTGCCGGCGACCTGCGCCTGGCGCAACTGGTCAACCTGGCCCAGCAACTGGTGGAGCCGGAGCGCGGCAACGAACAGCTGGAGCTGATCCCGCGCAAAGCCACCGGCTACAAGCCCGGCAAGCGTGGCGATATCCAGATCCAGGGCGTCGGCAACCTGATGACGCAAATGGCCGGTTGCTGCCAGCCGCTGCCGGGCGACGCCATCGTCGGCTACATCACCCAGGGCCGTGGCGTGAGCATTCACCGCCAGGACTGCGCCTCGGTGCTGCAACTGGGCGGGCGCGAGCCGGAGCGAATCATCCAGGTCAGCTGGGGCCCGGTGCCGGTGCTCACCTATCCGGTGGACATCATCATCCGTGCCTACGACCGTTCCGGTCTGCTGCGCGACGTGTCGCAAGTGCTGCTCAACGAGCGGATCAACGTGCTGGCCGTCAACACCCGCTCGAACAAGGAGGACAACACCGCGTTGATGTCCCTGACCATCGAGATTCCGGGGCTGGACGCGTTGGGGCGGTTGCTGGGGCGGATTTCCCAGTTGCCGAACATCATCGAGACGCGGCGCAACCGTACCCCATGAGCATCTGGATGAACACAGTCTGAAAGGTGGGAGGGGGCTTGCCCCGATAGCGGAGTGTCAGGTACCAGATTCTTGGTTGATCCACCGCAATCGGGGGCAAGCCCCCTCCCACAGTTGATCGGCGGTGTTCATACCTGATCGGGAATAGAATGATGTATTCACTTGAAGACCTGCTGCACCTGATGAATCGCCTGCGCGACCCGCAATACGGGTGCCCGTGGGACATCAAGCAAACAGGAGGACAACACCGCGTTGATGTCCCTGACCATCGAGATTCCGGGGCTGGACGCGTTGGGGCGGTTGCTGGGGCGGATTTCCCAGTTGCCGAACATCATCGAGACGCGGCGCAACCGTACCCCATGAGCATCTGGATGAACACAGGCTGAATGTGGGAGGGGGCTTGCCCCCGAAAGCGGAGTGTCAGGTACCAGATTCTTGGTTGATCCACCGCAATCGGGGGCAAGCCCCCTCCCACAGTTGATCGGCGGTGTTCATACCTGATCGGAAATAGAATGATGTATTCACTTGAAGACCTGCTGCACCTGATGAATCGCCTGCGCGACCCGCAATACGGGTGCCCGTGGGACATCAAGCAACACCGCGTTGATGTCCCAGACCATCGAGATTCCGGGGCTGGACGCGTTGGGGCGGTTGCTGGGGCGGATTTCCCAGTTGCCGAACATCATCGAGACGCGGCGCAACCGTACCCCATGAGCATCTGGATGAACACAGTCTGAAAGGTGGGAGGGGGCTTGCCCCCGAAAGCGGAGTGTCAGGTACCAGATTCTTGGTTGATCCACCGCAATCGGGGGCAAGCCCCCTCCCACAGTTGATCGGCGGTGTTCATACCTGATCGGGAATAGAAAGATGTATTCACTTGAAGACCTGCTGCACCTGATGAATCGCCTGCGCGACCCGCAATACGGGTGCCCGTGGGACATCAAGCAAACAGGAGGACAACACCGCGTTGATGTCCCTGACCATCGAGATTCCGGGGCTGGGCGCGTTGGGGCGGTTGCTGGGGCGGAATTCCCAGTTGCCGAACATCATCGAGACGCGGCGCAACCGTACCCCATGAGCATCTGGATGAACACAGTCTGAAAGGTGGGAGGGGGCTTGCCCCCGAAAGCGGAGTGTCAGGTACCAGATTCTTGGTTGATCCACCGCAATCGGGGGCAAGCCCCCTCCCACAGTTGATCGGCGGTGTTCATACCTGATCGGAAATAGAAAGATGTATTCACTTGAAGACCTGCTGCACCTGATGAATCGCCTGCGCGACCCGCAATACGGGTGCCCGTGGGACATCAAGCAACACCGCGTTGATGTCCCTGACCATCGAGATTCCGGGGCTGGACGCGTTGGGGCGGTTGCTGGGGCGGATTTCCCAGTTGCCGAACATCATCGAGACGCGGCGCAACCGTACCCCATGAGCATCTGGATGAATGCAGGCTGAATGTGGGAGGGGGCTTGCCCCCGAAAGCGGAGTGTCAGGTACCAGATTCTTGGTTGATCCACCGCAATCGGGGGCAAGCCCCCTCCCACAGTTGATCGGCGGTGTTCATACCTGATCGGGAATAGAAAGATGTATTCACTTGAAGACCTGCTGCACCTGATGAATCGCCTGCGCGACCCGCAATACGGGTGCCCGTGGGACATCAAGCAAACCTACGCGAGCATCGTCCCGCACACCCTGGAAGAGGCCTACGAAGTCGCCGACGCCATCGAGCGCGGCGACTTCGATCACCTGCAAGGCGAGTTGGGCGACCTGTTGTTCCAGGTGGTGTATTACAGTCAGCTGGCACAGGAAGAAGGGCGCTTCGAGTTTGCCGGGGTGATCGACAGCATTACCCGCAAGCTGATTCGACGTCATCCCCATGTGTTCCCCACCGGCGATCTGTACGCGCCGCTGGATATCCCGCAGTTGAGCGAAGAGCAGGTCAAGACGCGTTGGGAGCAGATCAAGGCCGAGGAGCGCGCGGAAAAGTCCGACGCCCCCGAGCAACTGTCCCTGCTCGACGATGTGCCCACCGCCTTGCCGTCGCTGTCCCGTGCCGCCAAATTGCAGAAGCGCGCCAGCCAGGTCGGTTTCGACTGGCCCGCTGCGTTGCCGGTGGTGGATAACGTGCGCGAAGAGCTGGATGAAGTACTCGAAGCCATGGCCGATAACGATGCAGTGGCCATCGCCGATGAGGTCGGTGACCTGCTGTTTGCCGCGGTCAACCTGGCCCGTCACCTCAAGGTCGACCCGGAAACCGCCTTGCGCGGTGCCAATGCCAAATTCGAGCGACGTTTCCGATTTATCGAACAGGCATTGCGCGATACGCGTCAATCCATGGAAGATTGCACCCTCGAAGAGTTGGACGCCCTGTGGGGCGAAGCCAAACGCCAGGAAAAGAACGTGTCCAGCTGCGGTTGAGCAGTTGCCTAAGTGAGTAAGCACCATGAGCCTTTCCCTTCGCGACCAGTTGCTCAAAGCAGGTCTGGTCAACCAAAAGCAGGCCAAGCAGGTCGGCAAAGAGAAACAGAAACATCAACGTCTGGTCCACAAAGGCCAGGCCGAGGCCGATGACACCCAGGCACGCCTGGCCCAGGAAGCCATGGCCGAGAAGGTCAAGCGCGATCAGGAGCTGAACCGCCAGCAGCAGGAGAAAGCCGAGGCCAAGGCCCGCACGGCCCAGGTCAAGCAACTGATCGAGACCTCGCGCCTGCCCAAGCTGACCACCGAGGACTACTACAACTTCGTGGATGACAAGAAGGTCAAGCGCCTGTCGGTCAACACGCTGATGCGCAACAAGCTGAGCAACGGCTCTCTGGCGATCGTGCATCACGCCGGCGGTTACGAGGTGATCCCGCGCGAAGCGGCGCTGAAGATCCAGGAGCGCGCACCGGAGCGTATCGTCCAGCTCAATATCCTCACCGAAAGCCAGGTGCCGGATGAGGATGATCCTTACGCCGCCTACCAGATCCCGGATGATCTGATGTGGTAAGGCTGTAAAACAACAAACCCCGCTCAAAAGGCGGGGTTTGTTGTTTTGGCCGGCAGTGTCAGGCGGTTACCAATCCACGGCGTAACTCATGCTGAAGGTGCGACCCTCGGCGTTCGGGTAGGGCGCGCGGGCGTTGGCCTGGGCAAACATGTTCTGGTAGTTGCGGTTACTGAGGTTGTAGACCGCACCTTCCAGGCGACCTACCGGCAGCCGGACTGAACCCAGCAGGTCGACCAGCGTGTAACCCTGGATATCGCGGCCGTTGTTGTCTTTGAACGCAGCGTCGTAGTTGGCCAGGCGCATGCCTTGCAAGCGCAGGCTATAGTCGCCGTGGTCATAGCCGACAAAAGCGGTCGTCTTGGCGGGGGAGATACGTGTCGCCGGCAAGTCGATCCATTGGCCGTTCTGGCGGGTTTCGCCTTTGGCATAAGCATAAGTACCGCCCACCGACCATTGGTCGGTGACGTTGTACGTCAGGCTGGTTTCGATACCGCGCACACGCTCTTTCTGGTTCACCAGGCGCAATACACGATCATTGGCATCGTAGAACTGAGTGACATCCGAGGTGTTTTCATACGCGGTGACGTTAGCCAGCCACTTGTCCCAATTACCCCGCCAGCCCAGCTCGTAACTGTCGACCTTCAGGGCCTGGGCATTGAGTTTTTGAATGTCGTAGGTGCTGTTGACGTCACGCAGGAAGCGCTGGATGTCCGGCAGGGAAAAGCCCTGGCTGAAGTTGAAGAATACATCCTGGTTTTCGCTCAGGTGATACACAGCCCCGAGGTTGTAGAGGGTGTCATCGTATTTGAGCGTGCCGCCTGGCAGTGTCGCGCGCTTACCGGTCTGGACGATTTCGCCGTAAGCGATGCTGTCGGCAATGTCGCTTTCGATCCACTCGCGGCGTACGCCGCCACGCAAGGTCCAATCATCGATGTCGTAGGACAACTGGCCAAAGATGGCTTTGGTGGTGGTCTGGATGTCCGGTCCCATTTCGAATGTGGTACCGGTCTTGGTGTAGGTGAGGCCGTTGACCCGGTATTGGTCGCCACGCTGACGCGAGGTTTCATGATCGTAGTCGGCACCCCAGACCAGGTTGCCGGTCGCCGCGCCGATGTTCGGCATTTGCGTGTCGATGGCCGCTCGCAGGCCGTACACCTCTTGCACGCTGTTGTTGTCGGACACGCCTGCGCGGCCCCGGGACAGGTCGGGGAAGAACAACGCGTCGGCACGCCGCCAATAACTTTCGACCTGCAAGCCCTGGCCGTAGAAATCCTGATCGGCGTAGTTGAGGTTCACTGCCTGGTTGTGGGTGTACGGTTGATCGACCAGGTCCAGGCCTTTTACAGCGACTGCGGTATTGGTGATGCGGGGATTCTTGGTGTAACGGGTGTCTTGCTCGTCCTTGTAGTCTTGCAGCGACAGATTGATTTTCTTGTCGTCATCCAGCTTGTAGCCGAAGCGACCCTGCAGGTCGTAGGTGTCGGTGTCCATGTTGCTGCCCTGGGACGTGTCCTGGGGGATGCGCTTGCCGTTGCCGGCGAACAGGTCGTTGCGTTGCACGGTGTTGGCCGACAGATACCAATCCACTGGGCCGTTGCGGCCCGTGGCGCTTTGGAACGCTTCGTAGGAGAAACCTTTATGGCTGAAGTTGTTCCCGGTGGTCATGCCGATCTTGCTGCTCAACGCCAGGTCTTCACCTTTGTTGCGCTTCGTGATGATGTTGATGATGCCGCCTGACGCGCCCGCCCCGTAGACACTGCTGGCGCCGGAAATGACTTCGATACGCTCGATACTTTCCGGCGCGACGCTGTTGAGCTGGCGGAAGTTGTCGCGCGTGGCGTTCTGGGACACCCCATCGATCAGGATCAGGGTGTTGCGTCCGCGAAGTGTCTGGCCGAAGTTGCTCATGCCGCCGCTGGAGGGGGAGATGCCCGGTACCAGTTGCCCGAGGATGTCTGCGACCCGGCGGCCGGCACCTGCTTGCTGGCGGATCTGATCTTCGCTGATCACCTGCACCGAGCCTGGGATCGCCGCGATGCTGGTTTCACTGCGCGTGGCCGACACTACCGTTGCCTGTAGTTGCAGGTTGATGGGCGCGGCGTGAGTCCCTTCGATCTCATCGGCCCAGGCAGGCGCGCTAATCGACCCTAGAAGTGGCAGCAGAACTGCCAGTTGTGTTTTTTTCATGACCTTGCCTTTCAGTTATTAGAAGTATTGACAGAAAAACTGGATGTCTCAGGTGTTCGGGTGAACGAACGGATGGTGCGGATGCCCAGGGCGGCCAATGCATATGTGAGTGCAACCAGCCAGAAGCTGTGCGCCAGACCCACGACTCCCATGCCGATGCCGCCCATCAGCACACCACACAGCGCGCCGGCTTTGGCGGCGCTGTTGCCCAGGCCCAGGGCAAAGCCCTGCTGGCTGGGCACAACGGTGTTGGCGATCAACGTGTAGGCGACCGGCAGCAACGCACCCTGCCAAACGCCCCATAACAGCCGGCTGGCGAGGAATCCGAGCCATTCGCTGGCCAGCGCCGTAAATGCCAGCGTCAAGGCGCAGGACCACGTGACCCATTCGACGACGCGCAACGTGTGAGCCGGTTGATGCCGGTCGAACAGGCGCCCCCATAGCGGCGCGGACAGCGCCAGAGTCAGTGCGCTGGCGGCATAGCTGGCGCCGATCAGCCACGCGGGGGCGTGTAACACGTCGGCGACGTACAAGGCATAAAACGGCTGGGGCATCATCTTGGCTGCCTGGATCAAAACGATGATCCCCAGCATTGCACCGAGCCAGCCTTCGGGCAGGGCGCTTGGTTTTGCGTTGTGTGTTGGGCGTGATTGGGGCGTGTCGTTGGGCAAGAACAGGCTGATCACCGCGCACAACACGCACACTGCGGTGGCGCTGTAGCACAGCAGTGCGAAGCCCGAGACATCCATCAACCACCCACCCAACACCGGTCCGGCCAGCGAGCCCACGGCAGTCGCCGATTGCAGTCGAGCCAGAATGTGCCCACGCCCGCCGTCGCCGCAGCAGGCCAGCGCATAGGCTTGCGCCGCTGCGATAAACCCGGCCAGCGCCCCTTGTGCAACCCTGATTGCCACCAGCAGCCAAGGGTCGAAGGTAACGGCGGCCAGGCCCTGGCATACCGCCAACGCCAGCAACGCCCGAATGATCATGGGCTTGTGCCCGGTGCGGTCACCCAGTCGCCCCCACATGGGCGTCAGGATCATTGCCGCCATCATCGGCCCGGCATACACCAGCGAGGACAGCAGGCCGGTGTACTGGGCATTGGCGACGCCGAGCAGCTTCTGGATTTGCAGCGGCCAGAAAGGGCCGCTCATCTCCATGGCGCCCATCGACACCAACTGAATCACCACCAGCAGCCGCAGTGCGCTGTTGTTAGCCGGCATTGGCGGCGGCGCTCAGTGGGTTAGGCAAACGCCCGACGATATCGGCATGGCTCTCCAGCAGACGCATGCGCATAAACGACTTGGCGGGCCAGTCCTGCTCCAGTAAGGCTTCGCGTTCGGTCTTCCAGCGTTGGGGGTCGACCTCGCTGCGCAAGTCGTCGAAGCACTGGCTGACCTGCGTCGACAGTTCATTCCAGAGCCGCGCTTGGGGGATGTCGAAGTGGCGTGCGCTGAGCAGCACCAGTTCGCCCAAGTGGCACATGAATACGGTGTGCAGCAGCTTGTCGCGCACGAAGCCGGCGTCGTCGTACAGGGTCATTTTAGGGTCGTGCAATTCGATATCCAGGCCATGGGCGTGCAAGGTCTTGCGGTCGATCCGGATGTCACCGAAATCACGCAGTAGCAGGCGGCTCAGGCGCCCGTCCGCGGCCATGACCATGAAGGAGTTCTGCTGATGAGCCTCGAAGGCCACGCCATAACGCAGATACATGCCCAGCAGTGCCGGTACGGCAATCGAGGCGTAGTCCCGAAAGAAGGCGAGCAGGGCGTCCTCGTCGTCCTTGCCCTGGCTCAGTCGTACCCATTGGCGCAGCAGTGGCTGCCCGTGCTGGTCGACGGCGAACAGGCTGCCGACTGGCACGGCCATTTCGCCCGGCTGGAGCAGGCTCTGGGGGGCGTCGCGGTACAGGACGGCCAAGTGGCGGGAGTGTTCATCATTGGCCGGTTGCGGCTTGAAATGCACGCCGATCCGCTCGGGGATGATGCTGAGGATCTGCTGGATCGCCGGCTCACGTTCCAGGATCGCCAGCAGTAGGTGGCTGATCCGCGGGCCCATGCGCGCAGAACGCGGTGAAACAGTCCGCTGTACACTGGTCAGGCGCAATGAAACCGGAAGCTTCACCATCGGTGCGTCACATCGGCCTTCAGGTAGCACGGTCCTGAACGACATGGTCGGGTGGGCGGTAAACGCCACGATATCGGTCAGTACCAACAACCGGTCGCCAATTTCGTTGGCGAACAATTGCGGTAATTCTTGGCGCGCCTGCCAAGGGTGAGCCGGCAACGGCAGATAATCGCCGGCTTCAAGGCCCTGCGCGGTCAGTTGCGCGGTCAGTTGCCGAGCGGCTTGGGGGAAATGATGTTGCCACCATTGCCAGTAATCGGCGGTGCCAGCCAGCATTTCGACATGGGCGAACTGGCGATGCAACGCGCACAGGAAAACCGGAAAGCGGGCTTCGAATTCAGGCGAGAAATCGATGACCTGGTCGGTATTCAAACCCAGTTTGGTCTTGTAGTTGGGGTGCCAGGGATGGCCCAGCGTGCCCCATTGTTCAAGCGTGGAAGTCGGGTTGGTCACACTGGGGTCATGCTTGAGGTGGCTCAACAGGTTGCTCTGGTGCGACGGGTCCATTGCCGCATGGAGCCTGAGTGTCCATTGCTCATGGAAGGCAAGGCACAGCGTATCGTTGACAAAGCTGTCGTCGATTTCTGTGTTGAGGCGGCCCAAGACTTCCGGGTCGGCAGGTGATTCGAGGCGGCGGTTGAGCAGCGTCAATAACTGCGACGGGAATTGAATATTCAGGTCAGGATGATCATCGCGCAGCAGCGTCACTCGGCCACGCAGGTCCCAGCTGGCCATGCGACCGGGGAGCAGGTGATCGAAACGCAGGCGGCTCTGGTCAGGCAGCACCAGCCAGCATTGACCTCGCTCGTCGTAGGTGCGGGTGCTGGGGTCCAGCAGGCCTTCACGAAACAGTGCTTGGATCAGGCGTTGGAAGCTACGCTCGGCAGCGGGTGCCAGGGTGTTGATCAGAGCGTCGAGAGTGATGTGGTTAGTTTGAAATGGCGGGGTAGCGAGTGCTTCGCCCCAGCGTTCAAGCAACGATTGTTCCGGGGTGCGACTTTGCCCGTGCATCTAGTGGAATTCCCTATACGTGGACCGGAATGAAAAGCGGCTGAATGGTATAGAGAATCATTACTAATTGTCTATTTGTTGTTACTTTTTTCTGAAAGGCTTATTCAGGAGGGGCGGGAGAAGGGGCTCGCGTGCGATTCGGCCTGGCCAAAGAGCGCTGTCAAAGAGTGGGGAGGTGTCTGGATCAGGCTACTTCAGCGGATTACCGCTGGCGTGCAGGCGGTGGGCCGACGCGGCGTGAACTGTATATTTTTCAATACACGCGTCGAGGTTCAGAAGAAAACGGTCGCGGTTGAAAGCGACAAACCCCGCTCGTTGGCGGGGTTTGTCGTGTGTAGATAGCCTCGTTGCGTGGGCTGGCGTCTACTTGATTTCAGCGTTTCAGGAGCTTTGTGCCTGGCGTTTCATCTCAAGGTGTTCGAGCTCGTTTTTATAATTATGAGCGTCGCTCTCGTTGTGAAACATGCCGACCAGCAGGTCCTGTTGGTGTACATCCCAGATGTGAATCCCATGGCCCAAGGCTTCGTGGGACATATGTTCATCGTCGCGTTCAGTCACTTTTACAGTCATTTGCTTGCTCCAGTCTCTGGTGGATCTGCGGCAAGTCGTCGCAGGCTTTTGTTATATGTTTTGTTAGCTTGCTAGGTAAACCGATCGTTTATGCAACAGTCCTTTGCATAACTTGTAACAGTCGCGCAGGCCCCGTAAACCGCGACATTGCGTCGCAGGCGTCGGAGTTTTATGACAAAAGCTTCATGTTCTCGTCGGGCTCAGGCGTTGACTCCCCAACATCCAGACGAAAAAAAGCCCCGCGTGGTGCGAGGCTCTTCTTCGACTCATCCGCGCAATCAGCTACCTTTGACAGACTTACCGTCAACCGTACCGTCTTGCAGCATGATGTTGTATTCCTTGCCGTCGGTTTCCACCTGACGCAGGGCAACCAGGATGCCGCCCCAGTCCTTGGCAAACCACATCTGGGTGATGCGCTTGCTTTGGGTCGGGTCACGCACGCGCTCGACCTTGATCGCGTCGATAGAGCCGGCTTTGGTCTGGACCTTTTCCGGGCCGATCACGCGAAAGTCGTAGGTGTCGACGTCGGTGCCTTCAACCACGTTGTAGCTCATGCTCTTCTTGCCGGCCGCGACATCGCGCTGCAGCGCCAACTGGTAGGTCGACTTGTCGAGCATGCCGCTTTGCAGGGCAACGTTGACCGGGTCTTTGTTTTCAAAGCCGGTGACTTTCTTGGCGGTTTGGTCGAAGTCCAGGTTGACCCTTTTCGCCTTGCCCAGGCCGCCGCGTTCGAAGGTGTAGCTCTTCGGCTGCAGGGCGTCCTTGTCGAATTGGATTACGCTGGTTTCGGTGAGGCTGGCAATCATCATGGAAGCCTTGAAGTTCAAGGTCCAGGTGCCATCGCCATTGTGGGTCAGGCTACGCTCGGCCGAACCGCTCATGGGCAACTGTTTCCAGTCGGCGGTGTAGCTGGCGGAGAAAGGATGTAAATCTGCTGCTTGCACCGCAGGCAAGGCGAACAGCGCAAAAGCGAAGAGCAAGGCGCGACGCATAAAATCTCCTAGGTTCGAATCAAGTGGCCGCTGGCCGCGAGTAACTGACCGTCCAATAATGCACCCTGTTTACCAAGAATCAACCGCCCCTCGGCAAACCAGCGAACAGCCAGCGGGTAAATCCTGTGTTCCTGTGTATGAACCCGTTGCGCAAGCGTCTGCGCCGAGTCGTCAGACTCTACCGGAACCACTGCCTGTACGACCAGAGGCCCGCCGTCGAGTTCCTCGGTGACAAAATGCACGCTGCAGCCATGCTCGCTGTCGCCCGCGTCGAGGGCGCGCTGATGGGTGTGCATGCCTTTGTACTTGGGCAGCAGGGAAGGGTGGATATTCAACAGCCGCCCAGCGTAGTGCCGCACGAAATCAGCGCTGAGGATACGCATGAAGCCGGCCAGTACCACGAGTTTGGGGTTGAAGGCGTCGATCAGTTCGACCAGGGCGCTGTCGAAGGCCTCGCGACCTTCGAAAGCCTTGTGATCCAGGGTGCGCGTGGCAATGCCTGCCTCCCTGGCGCGTTGCAGGCCATAGGCGTCGCTGCGGTTGGAGATCACCGCAGCGATGCGCGCCGGGCTGTCGCCGGTGCGCGTGCTGTCGATCAGGGCCTGCAAGTTACTGCCGGTGCCGGAGAGCAGCACCACGACATCACAGGTTGCAGACATCAGTGCGCCTTAAGGTTCTTCAGTTCAACCTGAGCCGCGCCTTCGGCGGCAGCGGCGATCTGGCCGATGACCCAAGGCTGTTCGCCGGCTTCGCGCAGCACGTTCAACGCGCTTTCCACGTGCTCTTGCGCCACGCAGATCACCATGCCCACGCCGCAGTTCAGCACGCGGTGCATTTCGGTTTCGTTGACGTTGCCTTTCTCTTGCAGCCAGTCGAATACCGCAGGACGCTGCCAGCTGGCCACGTCGACAATCGCCTGGGCGCCTTTGGGCAGGACGCGCGGGATGTTGTCCAGCAGGCCGCCGCCGGTGATGTGGGCCATGGCTTTGACCGCGCCGGTGTCCTTGATCAGCTTGAGCAGTGGCTTGACGTAGATGCGTGTCGGCGCCATCAGCAGGTCGGTCAGTGGCTTGCCGTCGAGCTGGATGTTCTCGATGTCGGCGCCGGACACTTCGATGATCTTGCGGATCAGCGAGTAGCCGTTGGAGTGCGGGCCGGACGACGGCAGGGCGAGCAGGGCGTCGCCGGCAGCCACTTTGGAGCCGTCGATGATCTCGGCTTTTTCGACCACGCCGACGCAGAAGCCGGCCAGGTCGTAGTCTTCGCCTTCGTACATGCCTGGCATTTCAGCGGTTTCGCCGCCGACCAGGGAGCAACCCGACAATTCGCAGCCGGCGCCGATGCCGGTGACCACTTGGGTCGCGGTTTCGACGTTGAGCTTGCCGGTGGCGTAGTAGTCCAGGAAGAACAACGGCTCGGCGCCGCACACTACCAGGTCGTTGACGCACATGGCGACCAGGTCGATGCCGATGCTGTCGTGTTTGTTCAGGTTCAGGGCCAGGCGCAGTTTGGTGCCCACGCCGTCGGTGCCGGAAACCAGCACGGGCTGTTTGTAGCCGGCCGGGATTTCACAGAGGGCGCCAAAACCGCCCAGGCCACCCATGACTTCGGGGCGCGCAGTGCGCTTGGCGACGCTCTTGATGCGTTCGACCAATGCTTCACCGGCGTCGATGTCTACACCGGCGTCCTTGTAGCTCAGGGAGGGTTGCTTGCTCATGATCCAGGCCTTTAGGGGGGATTCAGGGGTAACGACCGATTGGGCAAGGGCTCTTGTGAAAAGGCCCAGCCATTGACGGTCTGCGAAGGCGCGCGATTTTATCAGGCTTGAGGGTCAGCGGCCATCCTCGGGCCGACGGGCAGAGCCACATAGATAAAAAAGCCGGTTAAAAAAATGCTAATCGGGTCTGCCCAGCTCCGTATTAAGGTATAGCCTTGAACCCGCTATCGTTATGACAGTAGGAAAACTTACCGAGACCCCGTGAATGTTTTACCGATCGCTGTGGTCACAGCCTTGGCAAACCGAGATCACGCGGTCTGTTCCAGCCGCTAATTTTGTCGTTCGGGAATCTTCCATGCGTCTGTGTAATGTGTTTTTTGTAGGCTGCTTGTCGTTGGTCAGCCTGGCGAGTCATGCCGAAACCCTCAATGGCCTTTATCAAGTACTGGAGCCGGTCAGCAGCCAGTCACCGCAAGAACGCGACCAGGCGACCCAGCGCGCCGTACAGACCCTGGTGATCCGCCTCACTGGCGACGCCAAGGCCGCCGAAGGCCCCGGCCTGGCGGCGGTGCGCAAGGACCCGCAACAAATCATCACGCAATACGGCTACGACGCCGGCCCGCCGGAAAGCCTGCAAGTGGATTTCGACCCCGTCAGCACCGATCGCGCCTTGCGTGAGGCCGGCTTGTCGATCTGGGGCAGCAATCGGCCGTCGATCCTGGGTTGGTGGCTGAATGACTCCACCGACGGCAGCAACCTGGTCGGGGATGGCCAGACCGTCGCGCAGGCGCTGCGCCGTGCGGCGCAACATCGCGGCTTGCCGCTGCGCCTGCCGTTGGGGGATTTGGATGAACAGGTGGTCGCCACCGCGCCCAACCTCGAAAGCGCGGACGCCACGCCGTTGCGTGCAGCCTCGGAACGCTACGGCGCCGATGCGATGCTTGCAGTGCATGCGCGCCAGGAGGGCAGCCAATGGCAGGCCAAATGGCGCCTGTGGTTGGGCGACAAGAGCGAGCAGGGCACCGCGCAAGGCGCCGACACCGCCGCCGTGGCCGATGCCGTGATGCTGGCGGTCAGCCAGAAACTGGCGCCGCGCTTTGTGGTCAAGCCGGGCGCGAGCACCGAGCAATTGCTCGAAGTGCAGGGCATGACCCTGGAGCGCTACGCCGCGTTGGGCCACTTGCTCGAGCCGTTTGGCGGCCAGCCGCAGCGCGTGGATGGCAATCGTATTGTGTATCGCGTCAATGGCAGCGCCGATCAGTTGCGTACTCAACTGAGCCTGGCCAGGTTGCAGGAGATTCCCGCGGGTGAAGCACTGGCTGCGCAACCGCCAGTGGACGGCACGCAGCCGGTCGCCGCCCCTGAGCCGCAGGCGCAACTGCGTTTTCGCTGGTAAATGTTCTGCTTTATATAGCAGCCGATAAAAGATGGAGTGGTGTATGGCGGATACGCGTCGTTGGGTGTGGCTTGGCGGGATCGTCCTGCTGTGCGTTTTTGTGTTCTTGCTGCATTCGATCCTGACGCCGTTCCTGGTCGCGCTGTTGCTCGCCTATCTGTTCGACCCCGTGGTGGATCGCCTGGAGAAAGCCGGCCTGTCGCGGACTTTGGGTGTGGTCACGGTGTTTGCGCTGTTTACGCTGATCATCACGGCGTTGGTGCTGGTGCTGGTGCCGATGCTGGCCAAGCAGTTGTTCCGTTTGTATGAACTGGCGCCGCAGATGCTCGACTGGCTGCAGCACACGGCGATGCCGTGGGCCCAGGCCAAGCTGGGGCTGGCGGATGGCTTCTGGAAGTTCGACAAGGTCAAGGCTGCGATCAGCGAGCATATGGGCCAGACCACCGACATCGTCGGTGTGGTTCTCAGCCAGGCCACGGCATCCAGCCTGGCGCTGATCGGCTGGCTGACCAATCTGGTGTTGATCCCGGTGGTGGCGTTCTACCTGTTGCGGGACTGGGACATCATGATGGCCAAGATCCGCAGCCTGCTGCCGCGTGACCGTGAAGCGCGCATCGTGTCCCTGGCCGGGGAGTGTCATGAGGTCTTGGGGGCGTTCGTGCGCGGCCAACTGCTGGTGATGCTGGCCCTGGGGATTATCTATGCCGCCGGCTTGATGGCGATCGGCCTGGAGCTGGGCCTGTTGATCGGTTTGATTGCCGGTCTGGCCGCAATCGTGCCGTACATGGGCTTTGTGATCGGTATCGGTGCGGCGCTGGTGGCCGGGCTGTTCCAGTTTGGCGGTGATCTGTACCCGATGCTCGGGATTGTCGCGGTGTTCATGGTCGGCCAGGCCCTCGAAGGCATGGTGCTGACCCCGTTGCTGGTGGGTGATCGCATCGGCCTGCACCCGGTCGCAGTGATCTTTGCGATCCTGGCTGGCGGTGAGTTGTTCGGCTTTACCGGCATCCTGCTCGCGCTGCCGGTGGCGGCGGTGATCATGGTGCTGGTGCGTCATGTCCACGATCTGTACAAGGATTCGGATATGTACGGGGGCGTTGAAGACCCCGATTTGTAATCGCAGTGTCACAAACCCGGCCCAGGCCGGGTTTGTTGTTTCTGGCGCTGTGGCGTCAAACAATTTGCGTAAATCCAACAAGTTAACGCAAACCTTTGATTTTGCTTATGGTCTGCTGCATTGTGCGCCCGGCGTCACGGGTATAAACTTTGCAAACTTTTCACAGAGGCCACTAACGGTTCGATCGGAGCCGTTCAGTCAGCATGAAACCGATTCAGCTGCCCTTAGGTGTGCGTCTGCGTGACGACGCCACCTTTATCAATTACTACCCAGGCGCCAACGCCGCAGCACTCGGCTATGTCGAGCGGCTCTGCGAAGCCGACGCCGGGTGGACTGAAAGCCTGATCTACCTGTGGGGCAAGCAAGGCGTGGGGCGCACCCACCTGTTGCAGGCCGCGTGCCTGCGCTTCGAGCAGATGGGCGAACCGGCGGTTTACCTGCCGTTGGCGGAGTTGATGGACCGCGGGATCGGGATTTTCGACAACCTCGAACAATACGAACTGGTGTGCCTGGACGATCTGCAGGCCGTCGCCGGCAAGGCGGATTGGGAAGAGGCGCTGTTTCATCTGTTCAACCGCCTGCGCGACAGCGGGCGCCGCCTGTTGATCGCGGCTTCGACCTCGCCCCGTGAGTTGCCGGTCAAGCTGGCCGACCTCAAGTCGCGCCTGACCCTGGCGCTGATCTTCCAGATGCGCCCGCTGTCCGACGAGGACAAATTGCGTGCCCTGCAATTGCGTGCATCCCGTCGCGGCCTGCACCTCACCGACGAGGTCGGGCACTTTATCCTCACCCGCGGCACCCGCAGCATGAGCGCATTGTTCGATTTGCTCGAGCAGCTCGATCAGGCCTCTTTGCAGGCCCAGCGCAAGCTGACGATTCCCTTCCTCAAGGAAACCCTCGGCTGGTAGCCAGCCCTTGTGTTTCGGGGCCTTCGGCAAATTTCAGGCGCCAAGAAACCTGCGTTTTGGCCGGCTTGACCACGCAAAACACGCGCAAAGGGTATTAAGGGCTTAGATGTCATAACGCAAACAGTAAGTCACATGGATCACGATTGAATTTGCAAATCGATGTGATAGAAGGCATAGTCTCGACTTCTTTACACATCAGCCACGGTCGTGCCCATGCTAAATCGCTTCGCACCCCTCGTGCCTCTCGCACTTGTCGCTCTGTTGTTTGGTTGCGCCTCCCACCCTCAACAAGTGGCCGAGCAGCACAATCAACAGTATAAAAATCAGGCAAAATTCGTTGCTGCGCAGTCTTCCACTGTTTATGAGGAAGAGCTGGCAACCGAAAAAGAACTGGCCGCCTTCGCTGGCAACAAGCCTTATCAGCTTCCCGTTCTGGCCGACAGCATCCTCGAACGCGGCATGTCCCTGATCGGTACCCGTTACCGTTTCGGCGGTACCTCTGAAGCCGGTTTTGATTGCAGCGGTTTTATCGGTTACCTGTTTCGCGAAGAAGCTGGCATGAACCTGCCACGCTCCACCCGCGAAATGATCAACGTGAATGCACCGTTGGTCGCGCGTAACAACCTCAAGCCTGGGGATCTGCTTTTCTTCAGTACCAGTGGCCGCGGTCGCGTCAGTCACGCCGGTATCTACCTGGGCGATAACCAGTTTATCCACTCCAGCAGCCGCCGCAGCGGTGGTGTTCGAGTCGACAGCCTGGGCGACAGCTACTGGAGCAAAACCTTCATCGAAGCCAAGCGCGCACTCGCCATGGCCCCGACGACGATTACCGCTAGCAAGTAAAGTTAAAGTGATACTTGAAGTTTGACGTGTAAGCGCTAGAATCTCTGGACATTGTTGTAATCCGTTCGCGCAAGCCATGCTTGCGCGTTCTGGTTTTCAGCGTTCGGCAGCGAAAGCCGCATCCAGACCAGGATTGTTCTGCACATGTCGACCTCGGCCCGCCTGATTCTTATTGTTTGCGCCGCGCTGCTCAGCGCCTGCGCAAGCCGCCCGCAGCCTGCGCCCGTAGCGGCCAAGCCTAAACCAGTGTTCAACTATTCCAGCCAGAGTTCGCCGGTCGCTGAAGACGTGCTGTTCCGCGCGCTGGGCCTGGTCGGTACGCCTTATCGTTGGGGCGGCAATACGCCGGACTCCGGTTTCGATTGCAGCGGGTTGATCGGGTTTGTCTACCGTGATGCCGCGGGCATCTCCCTGCCGCGCACCACGCGCGAACTGATCGTGATGCGCGCCCAGGACGTCAGCGCACAGAACCTGCAAACCGGTGACCTGCTGTTCTTCGCCACGGGTGGCGGCTCGCAGGTCAGCCATGCCGGGATCTATGTCGGCGAAGGGCGCTTTGTGCATGCGCCGCAGACGGGCGGTACGGTGAAGCTGGACACCTTGTCCAAAGCCTACTGGCAGAACGCCTACCTGAGCGCCAAGCGCGTGTTGCCGGCTGAGCACTTGGCCCGCAACCCCTAAGCCAAAGCAGGATCCAAATGTGGGAGGGAGCTTGCTCCCGATGAGGGCGTGTCAGTCCATGCATTCAGTGACTGACCCACCGCTATCGTGGGCAAGTCGAATCGTCGCACCGCCCCTCCCACATTTGTAATGGTTACTTAGCCGCAGAAACCCGCCACACCTTATTCCCCACATCGTCCGCCACCAGCAAGTCGCCCTGCTTGTCGATGACCACGCCAACCGGTCGTCCCATGGCTTGTTCTTCGCTGTTGAGGAACCCGGTCAGCACGTCCACTGGCGGCCCCTTCGGCTTGCCGCCCTCGAACGGTACGAAGATCACCTTGTAGCCGCTGTGCGGCTTGCGGTTCCACGAGCCGTGCTGGCCGATAAACGCACCGTTGATAAAGGGCGCAGGGAGTTTGCTGCCCTCGGCGAAGGTCAGGCCCAGCGAGGCGGTATGTGGGCCTACGGCGTAGTCCGGCGCAATGGCTTTGGCCACCAGGTCCGGGTTCTGCGGTGTGACGCGTACATCCATGTGCTGCCCGTAATAGCTGAAGGGCCAGCCATAAAAGGCGCCATCCTGGACCGAGGTGATGTAGTCCGGCACCAGGTCGCTGCCGATCTCGTCGCGCTCGTTCACTGCCGTCCACAGCTTGCCGCTCTGCGGTTCCCAGGCCATGCCGTTCGGGTTGCGCAGGCCGGAGGCGAAGAGACGGTGCTGGCCGCTGGCGCGGTCGACTTCCCAGATCGCCGCGCGGCCTTGTTCCGCTTCCAGGCCGTTCTCGGCGACGTTGCTGTTGGAACCGACGCTCACATACAACTTGCTGCCGTCCTTGCTGGCCACCACGTTTTTCGTCCAGTGATGGTTGATGCTGCCCGCTGGCAGGTCGATGACCTTGCTGCCGGCGGCCTTGATCGCGGTTTCGCCGGTCTGATAGGGAAAGCGCAACAGCTTGTCCGAATCGGCCACGTACAGGTCATTGCCCACCAGCGTCATGCCGAAGGGCGAGTTGAGGTTTTCCAGGAACACGGTGCGGGTCTCCGCGACCCCGTCATGGTCGGCATCGCGCAGCAGGGTGATGCGATTCGGGCTCGGCACGCCGGCACCGGCGCGGCCCATGACTTTCTGCATCACCCAACCCCGCAAGCCTTTGGCGTCGTCTGGCTTGGGCGGCGCGTTGGTTTCCGCCACCAGCACATCGCCATTGGGCAGTACATACAGCCAGCGCGGGTGGTCCAGGCCTTCGGCGAACGCCGCCACCTGGGTGCCGGCGGCGGCCGTGGGCTGGGTGCCCGCCGGCCAGCCGATGGCCGGGGCGATGTTCACGGTGGGGATCAGGGTCTTGTTCGGCTCCGGCAATTGCGGCGAGGGCCCGGTGCCGTCGGATACCTTCAGGGTCGAGCTTTCGCCGCAGGCGGCGAGGGTGCCCGCGAGCATGATCAGTAAGGCGAGTCTTGTTTTATGCATGGTTTTCTCCTGGATGCCTGTAAGGGTAGAGGCGCCCGATGCGGCGATGGTTCAAGTGCAAGGCCAGCTTTAATTGACGCTCCACCCCCAACCCACTAACCTTCGCCGCTTGTTCCAGGTGCTCTGTGACCCACGGGTCGACTGAGTGAAACAGGGAAGCCGGTGAGTGAGCGCACTTGTACACAGTGCTGCCGCGATTCCGGCGCTGCCCCCGCAACGGTAAATGAGTCAAGACGGTGCTGTTTGCCACTGTATCGCCCGCGATATGGGAAGGCGCGCCGTCGGCGTGCGCTCTAGCGCGCCACTCATGAGCCCGGAGACCGGCCTGGATCATCCAACAGCATCACGGTGGGCGATGCTTGGCTGTCTGTTGTTGTTTTTTCCTGCCCGCCGTTTTTTGTCCAGCCCCAACGGAGAGCTGCCATGACCGATTCCCCCGAGCGCGACGAACGCCATCTGGCGCGCATGCTGCGCAAAAAAGCCGTGATCGATGAACGCATCGCCAATTCCCCGAACGAATGCGGCTTGCTGCTGGTGTTGACCGGCAACGGCAAAGGCAAGAGTAGCTCGGCGTTTGGCATGCTGGCCCGCGCCATGGGCCACGGCATGCAGTGTGGCGTGGTGCAGTTCATCAAGGGGCGCAACAGCACCGGCGAAGAGCTATTCTTCCGCCGTTTCCCCGAGCAAGTGCGTTTCCATGTAATGGGCGAGGGCTTTACCTGGGAAACCCAGGACCGCCAGCGCGACATCGCGGCCGCCGAGGCCGCCTGGGCGGTGTCCCGCCAATTGCTGCAAGACCCGAGCATCGGCCTGGTGGTGCTGGATGAGCTGAACATCGCGCTCAAGCACGGCTACCTCGACCTCGATCAGGTCCTCAGCGACCTTCAGGCCCGCCCGCCGATGCAGCACGTGGTAGTCACCGGCCGTGGCGCCAAGCCTGAACTGATCGAAATGGGCGACACCGTCACCGACATGGGCATGCTCAAGCATGCGTTCCAGGCCGGTATCAAGGCACAGAAAGGCGTCGAACTTTGAATCAGCCCCGCCATTGCCCGGCTGTCTTGATCGCCGCACCGGCGTCCGGCCAGGGCAAAACCACGGTCACCGCCGCGCTGGCGCGCTTGCACCGCAACCTGGGGCGCAAGGTGCGTGTGTTCAAATGCGGCCCGGACTTCCTCGACCCGATGATCCACGAGCGCGCCAGCGGTGCGCCGGTGTATCAATTGGACATGTGGATGGTGGGCGAGCAGGAAAGTCGCCGCTTACTGTGGGAAGCAGCGGGGGAGGCGGACCTGATCCTGATCGAAGGCGTGATGGGGCTGTTCGACGGCACACCTTCCAGCGCCGACCTGGCGCGGCACTTCGGTGTGCCGGTGCTCGGCGTGATCGATGGCACGGCCATGGCGCAGACCTTCGGCGCCCTGGCCCTCGGCCTGGCACGCTATCAGCCGGACTTGCCGTTCGCCGGCGTGCTGGCCAACCGCGTCGGCACCCTGCGCCATGCGCAATTGCTCGAAGGCAGCCTCACCGAAGGCCTGCGCTGGTATGGCGCGCTGTCCCGCGAGACCGCTATCGAATTGCCCAGCCGCCACCTGGGCCTGGTGCAAGCCAGCGAACTGAATGACCTCGACCTGCGCCTGGACGCCGCCGCCCAAGCGTTGGGCAGCAGTTGCGAGGTTGCGTTGCCGCCGCCGGTCACCTTTGCCGCACCGCCGGTAACCCGCACCGAACCGTTGCTGGCTGGCGTGCGGATCGCCGTCGCGCGTGACGAAGCCTTCGCCTTCACTTACGGTGCCAGCCTCGATCTGCTGCGGGCGATGGGCGCCGAGTTGAGCTTCTTCTCGCCGATCCATGATCGCCAATTGCCAGACGCCGACAGTCTCTATCTGCCCGGTGGTTACCCGGAATTGCATCACCAGGCACTGTCGGAAAACACCGCGATGCTGGAGGCGATCCGTGCCCATCACGCTGCCGGCAAACCGCTGCTCGCCGAGTGTGGCGGCATGCTCTATCTGCTGGACTCGCTCACCGATGTCGACGGCCTCCGCGCCGGACTGGTCGGCCTGTTGCAGGGCGCTGCGGTGATGCAAAAGAAGCTCGCGGCGCTGGCTCTGCAAAGCGTCGAATTGCCCGAAGGCGTGTTGCGTGGGCACACCTATCACCACTCGCTGACCAGCACCGACTGGGTGCCCATTGCCCGTGGCGTGAGCCCCAATGGTGGGCGCGGGGCCGAGGCGGTGTATCGACAGGGGCGGCTGACCGCTTCCTACGTTCACTTTTACTTCCCCTCCAACCCCCGGGCCGTTGCCGCGCTGTTTGCGCCCGAGCGAGTCGCACCGCACGCTGCGCAACAGCACGAATCCACGGTGGGAGCGGGCTTGCCCGCGATAGGCTCATGACCGACAACGCTTTCCCCCAGGCCGAGCGCGACGCCGTCTACCGTGCCATCGCCGAACGCCGTGACATGCGTCACTTCAGCGGCGGTGACGTGGCTCCCGAACTGCTGCAGCGCTTGCTCCAGGCCGCACACCAGGCGCCGAGCGTCGGCTTGATGCAGCCGTGGCGTTTTATCCGCATCAGCGATCGCCCATTGCGTGGGCGGATTCAACAGTTGGTGGAGGAAGAACGCATACGCACCGCCGAGGCCTTGGGCGAGCGTTCCGATACGTTCATGAAGCTCAAGGTCGAAGGCATCCACGACTGCGCCGAAGTGCTGGTGGCGGCGCTGATGGATGAGCGCGAGCGACATATCTTCGGCCGGCGTACCTTGCCGGAAATGGACATGGCCTCGCTGTCCTGCGCGATCCAGAATCTGTGGCTGGCCGCGCGGGTCGAAGGCCTGGGCATGGGCTGGGTGTCGCTGTTCGAACCGCAGGCCCTGGCCGACCTGCTGGGCTTGCCGCCCGGTGCGAAACCCTTGGCGGTATTGTGCCTGGGGCCGGTCGAGGCGTTCTATCCGGCACCGATGTTGCAGCTCGAAGGCTGGGCGGAACCGCGCCCGCTGAGTGACATGTTGTATGAAAATACCTGGGGAGTGCGTCAATGAGTGTGGCCTTGCTGTGTGTCGCTGCGGTGGCGCTGGATGCGCTGCTGGGCGAGCCCAGGCGCTGGCATCCGCTGGTGGCGTTCGGCAACTTCGCCGCGCGCATCGAGCAGCGTTTCAACAGCGGTGGCCGTGGCTGGCGCAGCCACGGCGTGACCGCCTGGTTTATTGCGGTGGTGCCGTTGACGCTGTTGGCCACCGCGTTGTCGTGGGCGCCTTATATCGGCTGGGTGCTGGAGATCCTCGCGTTGTACTGTGCCCTCGGCATGCGCAGTCTCGGCGAGCACGTGATCCCGGTGGCCCAGGCCCTGCGCCGCGATGACCTGGACGAAGCCCGGCGGCGCGTGAGTTACCTGGTGAGTCGCCAGACCAGTGAACTGGATCGCACTGAAGTCGCTCGTGCCGCCACCGAATCGGTGCTGGAAAACGGCAGCGACGCGGTGTTTGCCGCACTGTTCTGGTTTGTCGTCGCGGGGGTGCCGGGCGTGGTGCTGTACCGCTTGAGCAACACCCTCGACGCCATGTGGGGCTATCGCAACGAACGCTTCGAGCGTTTCGGATGGGCGGCGGCCAGGATCGACGATGTACTGAACTATATTCCGGCACGCCTGGTGGCGTTGACCTACGCCGTACTCGGTAAAACCAGGCTGGCCATCAAATGCTGGCGCCGTCAGGGCCCGACCTGGGACAGCCCCAACGCCGGTCCGGTGATGGCGGCGGGGGCAGGTGCCTTGGGCGTCGAGTTGGGCGGTGCCGCGATCTATCACGGTGAGCTGCACCAGCGTCCGCCACTGGGCGAAGGCCCGGCGGCGGATGCGGACGCCATCGACCGCGGCTGGCAACTGGTGCAGCGCGGCGTATGGTTGTGGCTGCTGATCCTATGCGTCGGGGGGCAATTGTATGCTTGAGCACGGTGGCCGGCTGCGTAAGGCGGCGATTGAATATGGGATTGCCGAGGCCGAATGGCTCGACCTGTCCAGCGGCCTGGCGCCCTGGCCGTGGCCGGTCCCCGAGATTCCGTTGCGCGCCTGGGCGCGTCTGCCGGAAACCGACGACGGTCTGGAGCAAGCCGCCAGCGAATACTACAGCACCGCGCATTTATTGCCGGTGCCGGGTTCCCAGGCGGCGATCCAACTGCTACCGCGCTTGCGCCGGGGCGGCAAGGTCGGCGTGCTGTCACCTTGCTATGCCGAGCACGCCGAGGCCTGGCGTCGCGCCGGCTACGTGGTGCGCGAAGTGCAGGAGCAGGAGGTCGACTTCTTTCTCGACAGCCTGGACGTGCTGGTGGTGGTCAACCCGAATAACCCCACGGGCCTGAGCCTGACCCCGCAACGGCTGCTCGACTGGCATGCGCGGCTGGCCCAGCGCGGCGGTTGGCTGGTGGTGGACGAAGCGTTCATGGACGTCACGCCGCACCTGAGCCTGGCCAGCCAGGCCCATCAGGTCGGCCTGATCGTGCTGCGTTCGTTCGGCAAGTTCTTCGGCCTGGCCGGTGTGCGCCTGGGGTTTGTGCTGGCGGAGCGCAAGTTGCTCAAACTGTTGGCCGAACAGGTCGGGCCGTGGGCGGTCAGCGGGCCGACGCGGGTGATCGGTCAAGCGTGTCTGCGCGATACCGCCGGGCACACCCGGCAACGCAACCGTTGCCTGGAAGCCGGCCAGCGCTTGTTCGATTTGCTCGAGCGCCAAGGCTTCCAACCCCAGGGCGGCTGCGCCCTGTTTCAATGGCTGATCACCCCTCACGCCGAACGCATGCACAACTTCATGGCCCAGCGCGGCATTCTGCTGCGCCTGTTTGTTCACGACAGCAGCCTGCGTTTCGGCCTGCCCGACACCGACGCCGATTGGCAGCGCCTGGAACAGGCCCTGATCGCCTACAAGGACGCGGTATGAGTACGCTGATGGTGCAAGGCACGACGTCCGATGCCGGTAAAAGCACCCTGGTCACCGCCTTGTGCCGCTGGCTGGTGCGCCAGGGCGTGGCGGTGGTGCCGTTCAAGCCGCAGAACATGGCGCTCAACAGCGCGGTGACGGCCGAAGGCGGCGAAATCGGCCGCGCCCAGGCGGTGCAGGCGCAGGCCGCCAACCTGGCGCCGCACACCGACATGAACCCGGTGCTGCTCAAACCCAACAGTGACACCGGCGCCCAAGTGATCATCCATGGCCGCGCCGTGACCAGCATGAACGCAGTGGCCTATCACGACTACAAAGCCATCGCGATGCAGGCGGTGCTGGCGTCCCACACGCGTTTGAGCGACGCCTACCCGGTGGTGATGGTGGAAGGCGCAGGCTCCCCGGCGGAGATCAACCTGCGCGCCAATGACATCGCCAACATGGGCTTCGCCGAGGCCGTGGATTGCCCGGTGCTGCTGATCGCCGACATCAATCGCGGCGGCGTGTTCGCGCATCTGGTGGGCACCCTTGAATTGCTTTCGCCGACCGAACAGGCGCGGGTCAAAGGCTTCATCATCAACCGTTTTCGCGGCGATATCGCCTTGTTGCAGCCGGGCCTGGATTGGCTGGAAGCGCGCACCGGCAAACCGGTGGTCGGCGTATTGCCCTACGTGATGGACCTGCACCTGGAGGCCGAAGACGGCATCGACCAGCGTCAGATCGACAAGGCGGCCGAGGTGCTCAAGGTGGTCGTGCCGGTGTTGCCGCGCATCAGCAACCACACCGACTTTGACCCGCTGCGCCTGCATCCCCAGGTGGACTTGCAGTTCATCGGCCCGGGCCAGCCGATTCCCGCCGCCGACCTGATTATTCTGCCGGGCTCGAAAAGCGTGCGCAGTGACCTCGCGTACCTGCGCGCCAATGGCTGGGACACCGCGGTGGCGCGGCACTTGCGCTACGGCGGCAAGGTGCTGGGAATTTGCGGCGGGTTGCAGATGCTCGGCGAGCAGGTGCATGACCCGCTCGGGCTCGAGGGGCCGGCCGGCTCCAGTGACGGTCTGGGGCTGCTGGCGTTCAGTACGACGCTGGCGCAGGAGAAGCAGTTGCGCAATGTGCGTGGGCGCCTGTTGCTGGAGGACGCCGAGGTCAGTGGGTATGAGATCCATGCGGGCGTGACGTCCGGCGCGGCTCTGGAACGTCCTGCTGTGCATCTGGACGATGGCCGACATGACGGCGCCCAGAGCGCCGACGGGCAAATCCTCGGGACTTATCTGCACGGTGTGTTCGAACCCCCGGCCGCGTGCAGCGCCTTGTTGCGCTGGGCCGGTGTGCAGGCGGTGCAGGAGGTCGATTACCACGCCCTGCGCGAGCGCGACATCGAACGGTTGGCCGACCTGGTGGAACAGCATCTGGATACCGCGCTGTTGCGCAGGTTGTGTGGGATTTGAGGGGTTGCCTGAGACACCGAGGTGTCTGCATCGCTGGCACGCCAGCTCCCACCGTTGACCGAGCCCGGCTCGAATACCGAGGTGCCATCCCATGCTCCAACTGATTCTCGGCGGCGCCCGTTCCGGCAAGAGCCGCCTGGCGGAAAAACTCGCCAGCGACAGCGCGTTGCCCGTCATTTATATCGCCACCAGCCAACCGCTGGACGGTGAGATGAACCAGCGTGTCGCCCTGCATCGCCAGCGCCGCCCGGATCACTGGGGCCTGATCGAAGAACCGATCGAACTGGCACGGGTGCTGCGCGAAAACGCCGCGCCTGAGCGCTGCCTGCTGGTGGATTGCCTCACGCTCTGGCTGACCAATCTGCTGCTGCTCGATAACCCCGAGCGCCTGGCTTTTGAGCGTGACCAATTGCTCGAAAGCCTGGCCTCATTGCCAGGTGAAATCCTGTTTGTCAGCAACGAGACCGGTTTGGGTGTCGTGCCGCTGGGCGAATTGACTCGCCGCTATGTGGATGAAGCCGGTTGGCTGCATCAAGCCTTGGCCGAACGGTGTCAGCGCGTTGTCCTGACCGTTGCCGGCCTGCCCCTGACTTTGAAAGGTACTGCGTTATGACGGAAACCTGGTGGCTCAATCCGTGCAAGGCCAGCGACGCTTCGGCGTATCAACACGCCTTGGCGCGCCAACAGCAATTGACCAAGCCGGCCGGCTCCCTCGGCCGCCTGGAAGCGTTGGCGGTGCAGTTGGCCGGCCTGCAAGGCCGGGTCAAACCGGCGATGGAGCAGGTGTGGATCGCCATCTTTGCCGGCGACCACGGCGTGGTGGCCGAAGGTGTGTCGGCGTATCCCCAGGCAGTCACCGGGCAGATGCTGCATAACTTTGTCGCCGGCGGTGCGGCCATCAGCGTATTGGCGCAGCAACTGGCGGCGCAGTTGGAAGTGATCGACCTCGGCACGGTGACGCCGTCGCTGAACCTGCCCGGCGTGCGTCACCTGAATATCGCAGCGGGCACCGCCAACTTCGTCAACGGCCCGGCGATGACCGAGGCGCAAGGGCGGCTGGCGCTGCTGGCCGGTCGCGACAGCGCGCGCCGTGCGTTGGCGAGCGGCGCGCAGCTGTTTATCGGCGGCGAGATGGGGATCGGCAACACCACCGCCGCCAGCGCGTTGGCGTGTGCCTTGCTTGATTGCCCGGTGAGTGATTTGACCGGGCCGGGTACCGGCTTGGATGCCCAAGGTGTCAGTCACAAAGTCGCTGTCATCGAACGCGCACTGGCGGTGCATGCCGCACAACGCGGTGATGCGCTGCACACCCTGTTCAACCTCGGCGGGTTGGAGATCGCGGCGTTGGTCGGTGCCTATCTGGCCTGCGCCCAGGACGGCATCGTGGTGCTGGTGGACGGCTTTATCTGCAGCGTCGCCGCGTTGGTCGCCACGCGGCTGAACCCGGCGTGCCGGGAGTGGCTGGTGTTCGGCCATCGCGGCGCCGAGCCTGGCCATCGCCATGTGCTGCACTGCCTCGACGCGCAACCGTTGCTCGAACTCGGCCTGCGGCTCGGCGAAGGCAGCGGCGCGGCGTTGGCGGTGCCACTGCTGCGCCTGGCCTGCGCGCTGCACGGGCAGATGGCGACATTCGCCGAAGCCGCCGTGGCGGACCGCCCGGCATGACCTTGCACCTGGACCTGTTGCGCCATGGCGAAACCGAATTGGGCGGTGGCCTGCGCGGCAGCCTTGACGATGCGCTCACTGAAAACGGCTGGGCGCAGATGCGCGCTGCGGTGGCCGGACAGGGCCCATGGGACCGATTGATCAGTTCGCCGCTGCAGCGGTGTGCGCGGTTCGCGCAAGAACTGGGCGCAACACTCAACGTGCCGGTGAGCCTGGAAAAGGCCCTGCAGGAATTGCACTTCGGCGCCTGGGAAGGGCAGAGCGCGGCGGCGTTGATGGATACCGACGCCGACGGGCTGGGCGCGTTCTGGGCCGACCCCTATAGCTTCACGCCACCTGACGGTGAACGTGTCAGCGACTTTTCCGATCGGGTTCTCGGCGCGGTCTCACGCTTGCATCAGGCTTATGCCGGACAGCGTGTGTTGTTGATCAGCCACGGTGGCGTGATGCGTCTGCTGCTGGCCCGGGCGCGCGGTTTACCCCGAGCGCAGTTGCTGAATGTCGAAGTCGCCCATGGCGCACTGTTCAGCCTGCAGGTTGCGGCCGACGGTGCGTTGAAGGAAGGGTGCTGAACATGCTGCCGTTCTGGATCGCCCTGCAGTTCCTGAGCAGCCTGCCGATTCGTCTGCCGGGCATGCCGCAACCGCAGGAACTGGGGCGCTCACTGCTGTTTTATCCGCTGGTGGGCCTGTTGTTCGGCCTGCTGTTGTGGGGCCTGAACCTCGCGTTGGCGGGCGCGCCGTTGTTGCTGCACGCCGCGTTGTTACTGACGGCCTGGGTGTTGCTCAGCGGCGGCTTGCACCTGGACGGGCTGGCGGACAGCGCCGACGCCTGGCTCGGTGGGTTTGGCGATCGCGAACGCACCCTGACCATCATGAAGGACCCGCGCAGCGGGCCGATCGCCGTGGTCACCCTCGGCCTGGTATTGCTGCTCAAGTTCACCGCCTTGGTGGCGCTGATCGAGCAGCACAACGGCGCGGCACTGATCCTCGCGCCGCTGATCGGGCGTGCGTCGATGCTCGCGCTGTTTCTCACCACGCGCTATGTGCGTGCCGGAGGATTGGGCCAGGCATTGTCGGATCACTTACCAAGGATTGTCGGCCAGCAGGTGCTGATCCTCAGCGGCCTGGCCTGCCTGCTGATCGGTGGTTTCAGCGGTGGGATCGCGGTGCTGCTCGCGGCGCTGTGTTTTATCGGCTTGCGTCAGCTGATGGTCAGGCGTCTCGGCGGCACCACCGGGGACACCGCTGGCGCCCTGCTGGAGCTGCTGGAAGTGGCGGTTGTGGTCGGGCTGGCGCTGTAACACTTGCTTGCATTTCCTTAATCGCGGGTATATACACGGTCCATGCTTGCCTCCCAATGTTTATGCACCAACCTGCGACGTGCCGCCCGTGGCGTCAGCAGGCATTACGACGGCGCTCTCGACGGCTTCGGGATCAACGTCGCCCAGTATTCTCTGCTGTGCAATTTGCAGCGTCTCGATCAACCGAGCATTTCCAGCCTGGCCGACGCCATGGGCCTGGATCGCAGTACCTTGGGGCGCAACCTGCGCGTGCTGGAAGGCGAAGGCCTGGTGCGGTTGGTCGAAGGCGACGATCTGCGCAACCGCCTGGTGCTGTTGACCGAAGCCGGTGCAGAACGACTGGCCGCAGCGTTGCCAGCGTGGGAAGCGGCGCAGCAGAAATTGATTGATCGGCTGGGCGCGGAAAAACGCGAAACCCTGTTGGCCTTGCTGGATGAACTTGCCTGAGCGCGGGTTTGTCCGACTACAAGCGGGTATATACCCGTAAATGGAGAATAAGAAATGACCTCGATGTGGCGCACCAGTGGCTGGATTCTTGTGGGAAGTGCGCTGATCCTGGCGTTGTCGCTGGGTGTACGGCATGGCTTCGGTCTGTTCCTGGCACCGATGAGCGCCGAGTTCGGCTGGGGCCGTGAGACGTTTGCCTTCGCTATCGCCCTGCAGAACCTGATCTGGGGCCTGGCGCAGCCGTTCACCGGCGCCCTGGCCGACCGTTTTGGGGCGAGCAAGGCCGTGCTGGTTGGCGGGGTGTTGTACGCCGTCGGCCTGGTATTGATGGGCATGTCCGACTCGGCCTGGTCACTGTCGTTGAGCGCCGGTTTGTTGATTGGTATCGGCCTGTCCGGCACTTCATTCTCGGTGATCCTGGGCGTGGTCGGCCGTGCGGTGCCGCCGGAAAAACGCAGCATCGCGATGGGCATTGCCAGCGCTGCCGGTTCTTTCGGCCAGTTCGCCATGGTGCCGGGCACCCTGGGTTTGATCAGTTGGTTGGGCTGGTCGGCGGCGCTGCTGGCGTTGGGCTTGATGGTGGCGCTGATTCTGCCGCTGGTGAGCATGCTCAAGGATCGGCCGCTGCCTGTGATGGCTGGCCAGCAAACCTTGCGTGAAGCACTGAAGGAAGCCTGTTCTCACTCCGGGTTCTGGTTGCTGGCGTTCGGTTTTTTCGTCTGCGGTTTCCAAGTGGTGTTTATCGGCGTGCATCTGCCGGCCTACCTGGTCGATCAGCATTTGCCGGCGACTACCGGCACCACCGTATTGGCCTTGATTGGCCTGTTTAATATCGCCGGCACCTACACCGCCGGCTGGCTTGGCGGGCGCATGTCCAAGCCGCGCCTGCTGACCGCTTTGTATCTGTTGCGCGCGGTGGTGATCGTGCTGTTCCTGTGGGCGCCGGTGACTGAAGTCACGGCCTACCTGTTCGGTATGGCGATGGGCTTCCTGTGGCTGTCCACCGTGCCGCTGACCAACGGCACGGTCGCCACGCTGTTTGGTGTGCGAAACCTCTCGATGCTCGGTGGGATCGTGTTCCTGTTCCACCAGCTCGGTTCGTTCCTCGGTGGCTGGTTGGGCGGGGTGGTCTATGATCGAACCGGCAACTACGATTTGATCTGGCAAGTGGCGATTCTCTTGAGCCTGCTCGCCGCCGCCCTGAACTGGCCGGTGCGCGAGCGGCCGGTGGCGCGGTTGCAGACGCAGATGGAGGCGGCATGAGTTCCAATGGGTATTGGTTCGTTGGGGCAGCGGTGGCAACGCTGCTGCTGCTTCTGGCGTGGTGGGGCTGGCAGCGCGGTGGGCTGGCGTTGATGCAACTGGGTATGTCGATCTGTTAAGTTCGTGGTCTGACTATTTTGAAGGACACACGACATGCAGATGCGCTGGCTTGCAGTACCCGTCCTGATGGCTGCTTTTAGCGGTGCGGCGATGGCCGCCAGTTGCCCGCCGTTGCTGGAGGGGCAGTTGCCCAAGTTGCGCGCCAAGGAATCCATCGACCTGTGCCAGCGCTTTGCCGGCAAGCCTTTGGTGATCGTCAATACCGCCAGCTTCTGCGGCTTTGCGCCGCAATTCAAAGGCCTTGAGGCTCTGTACCAGCGTTATAAGGACCAGGGGCTGGAAGTGATTGGTGTGCCGTCCGATGACTTCAAGCAGGAAGCCAAGACCGGCGAGGAAACCGCCAAGGTCTGCTACGTGAATTATGGCGTCACCTTCACCATGACCGAGCCGCAGGCGGTCAAGGGGCCGGACGCAGTGCATCTGTTCAAGGTGCTGGCGCAGCAGAGCAGCGCGCCGAAGTGGAATTTCTACAAGTACGTGGTGGATCGCCAGGGCAAGGTGATTGCCAATTTTTCCAGCCTGACCAAGCCGGACAGCCCGGACTTGCTCAAGGCGGTAGAGGCAGCGTTGGCGTCGAAACCCTGATCGTTACCCATTGAAAAGCCCCGCCTCCTTTGCCGGAGAGCGGGGCTTTTTATGCGCGAGCAGGTCAGAACTTGTAAGTCACGCCCAGGCCGAAACCGTTGGCGCTGTTTTCATATTTGGAGCTGTAGGAACCCAGCGCGTTGGATTTGTTGACTTTGACCGACTCTTCCTTGAGGTAGGAGTAAGCCAGGTCAACGGTCATGTTATCCATCACTGCGTAACCCATACCGACACTGAAGATGGTCCGGTCACCGGTAGGAATGCGCGGCGAACGATCGGTGTTGTTGGTTGGCGACTGGTCGAAGGACAGGCCGGTACGCAGTACCACCTGCTTGGTGAGCTGATACGAGGTACCCAAGGCGTAAGCCCAGGTGTCGTGCCAGTTCTGCGGTTCAGTGATAGTGCCGACAAGCGCAGGTGCCAGTGCGCCTCCGTTAGTCGCTGTCACACCTTCGTTTTTGATGATGATGTCTTTCAAGCGACTCCAACGAGTCCAGGTCGCACCCGCGTACAGTTTCCAGGCGTCGCTGAGGTCTTGAGTCACCGACAGGTCCCAGGATTCAGGCGTATCGACTTTCAATGAGGCGTCGTAGCGGTTATTGGCCAGCACTCCCGATGGAACCGTGGACGCTTTGGTGACGTCGGTGTGGCCTTCGAGTTTGTACTTCACTTTCGAGTGATAGGTCAGGCCGACGCGAGTGGTATCGGTGGCTTGAACCAGGATACCGGCGTTAAAGCCCAGGGCGGTGTCGTCGCCTTTGACTTTGACTTTGTTGTCGCCTGGCATCCCCAGGCCAGCCAGGCTCGGCCGCGATTCCAGGGTGCCGTCGATACGGTTGATGGTCGGACCAAAACCGATGGAAACGCGATCATTGAACGCGTAGCTGACAGTCGGTTGGAAGGTGATGACCGATACTTCGCTCTTGTTGCCAAACCCGCGACCCTGGAAACCACTTTCGTAGTCGGTTTTCAGGCCGAACGGTGCATAAACACCGAAGCCGATAGACCATTGATCGTTGAGTTTGTTGGTGTAGAAGCCGAAAGGCACGCCAGTGAAAGGCACCATGTCGCCTTTGTTGGTCCCGCTGGAACGGCCGCCGGCATCTTTGATATCGGTGGAGGCATCGATCACCGCGAAACCGCCGGTAATTTGTTGGCCTTCCAGGCGAGCCATACCGGCTGGGTTACCGTAGACAGTGCTTGCGTTTTCGGCAGTAGAAGAGCGTCCTGCGAAGCCCGTACCCATCCCGGCGACGTCTTGTTCGTTAAGGGCAAAGCCACTTGCGAAGACGTAGGAAGAGGCCATGGCAACGGCGAGGCTAAGTGTGGTCTTGAGCATTACTTTTTTCATTATTAGAACTCCGTGTGATCACCGCAGCGGAAAGTATCAACAAATTACATATCGCGCTATAGGCTGTAACACAGGAGATAGAGCTGTTTTGTAGGACAATCCTACCAAAATCGCCGCATTTTGCCGGATTTTGTAAATTGCCCGATCAGCAGGTCACCTGATTCATGGATGAAACACAGGTTTTCCAGGCGTGGGTGAAATCGCGAAGACGGCCTTGAGGGTGGAATATTTCTTTCCAGATACGCGCCATGGCCAATACGTCACCCGGTTCGGGCAAGGCGGGGCGCTGTTGTTCCACCAGTAACCAGGCGATGGCGGTGGCATAACGCAGGTTGACGGTCAGCTCAAGCTGGGGCGCGCCAAGGAAGGCGTGCTGGCTGGCCAGGCCGCGTACCAGGCTGGCGCGTTCGGGGTCCAGCGCCAGGTAGGTGTCCCATAGGGCGCGGTGACGCTGGTCGGAGATGCTGTAGAGGCCGTGGCCGCGACGGTCGTGCAAGGCGGAGCCAAGTTCCGACTGGCTGGCGGCAATGCCCAGCAGCAGGGATTCAGCGGTCTGGTTGTGGCGCCCGAGGTAAACAAGCGTCGGCCTGATCACATAACGACACAATTCGCTGGCAGCGATACCCATACTCGCCTCTATCCGTGAAAGTGGTCGACGAAGCCTGAGCGGGTGGGGGCTTGGCAGCGGTGGATCGGATCTCAGGCCCGTCGGAAGCGGATCATGCCGCTTGAGTTGAAGTGTAGTGTCATATTCGTGGTGTAAAGGACTGTTTTAAAAACATCTTCTTTATTCAGTTATAACGTTTATATCTATTCGTGCTGAGTGCAAATATTCAAAACCTGAATACCGGGCAATAAAAAACCCTGCTTGTTAAACAGGGTTTTTGGGTTTCAGCGACTTCGGTCGATCAGGCAATCAGTGCCTGACGGGTACGCTCGATCACGGCCTGCAGCGGCTCTGCGCTGGAGTATTGATCGGGGTACAGGCGTTCGCTGTGACGAGCGATGCCGTGTTCGTTGACCAGGGTGAAGCTGAAGCAGCCTTTGCGAGCGGCCATGATCAGGCAGTTCATTGGTGCAAAAGCGTTGGTGAGGGCGCGAATGGCGTCCTGAGTATGGATTTGAGTGGACATATTATGGGTGTTCCTACAAATGACACGGTTAAGAACCGCGCAACGTTAAAACGTTCCAGTGACGTCGATCACTATTGATCGAACGAAGAACCCGACTGGAACAAAGCAGCCAGTTTGAAGCGCTAATAGTTTAGGCGCGCTTGGGCTGGCAGGTAGGTACTTAGGAGGGCAGGCAACACAACAGGGGCTAAGGTTCTGGGCCCGGGGTGAAGATCCTGATCAATTGGCAGGTTGGTTCGGTCAGAGTATTGAGACTTCGCGACACCCTTTGCTTGTTCAAAGGCTGTGTCGTCGCAAGTGATACCTGGAAACCATCAAGGTGGTCGATCCCGTGTTGTTCAGGGGAGTTGTTCGACCAGAATTGACTTTCAGCTTGGTACTAACGCCGCGGATAGTAACGGATCGAAACGGGGAATGGAAGCGTATCGGTAAAAAAACTTCAGTCAGCCCTCCAGCATCCCGTGATACACCAGCACCGTGACCGCTGCCGCCAGCGAGCAGCCCAGCGCATACGCGGCCAGGGTCAGGCGCAGGGACTGGCCGGTCTCGATCATTTTCAAGACGTCGCCCATGTCATTGATCCGGCCCTCGCCCAACTCAATGCACAGGCTGGCGGCGGTGAACGCGGCGGAGAGCAGGATCGCGATCGCAAACAATGCGCCGTCCGGCGAAGGCAGAGCGGCGTTGATTCCCAGGGAGGTCGCGCAAATGGCCAGCAGCAACACGGTGAATAACAGAATTCCTTTCATCGACCCGTACATGGTTGCGTTGTAGGTGCGGCAGTGTGGCGACCCGCATTGAATTTGAAAAGTCCCTGCCTGGCCGTGCCGGTAACATGTTCAAGCCGTGCCGGATCAAAAAACCGTGGCGATATAACCGGAGGAAAGGGACTTGTACACATTGTTCACGGTATGTGTCACCGTTCTGTCAAGTGTTTCCATCGGGCCCCATTTGCCTGTAATGAAAATTTAAGTCAATGAAAAATATCGCTTTTTTTTATTGGTGAAAAAATCGTCAGTTTGACTGCGGCCCCCATTCCATGGGGCTTTGCGCGAGTTAAAGGTGGGTTGTCCACTGAGTTATCCACAGCTTCTGTGGATTGTCCCGAGCGCTTGCTCTAGCACGGGCGTGCAGGGTTTTTTCGGCTTTACCTGTACGAAAAAAAGAGTAGAGTGGCGCGCCTTCCGTTCTGTCCCGCAGTGCTTTATGAAGTTTCGCTCAGTATCATCTTCTGTTACCGACACCCCTCCGGTTGTTACCCCACCCAAACGTTTCTCCTTGAAAGTGGCCTTGTGGTTGCTCGACAGCCCGCGTCTCGGTCACAGCACCAACATCAAACATTTTGCCGGGCGCTTGCTCAAACAGCCGGCCCGTGATGGCGTGGTCGCAGCGCAAAGCCGACTCGGCCAATTGATGTGCCGCGAATGCGACAATGCCCGCGACCGCCGCATCGGCCACGAACTGCTGCGCCTGGCTGCCCGTGCCGGTGACCGCCGCGCCCAGCGTGAATTGGGCCAGGTCGAAGACTGAGCTGTCCTCAACCCCCTTGCTTGGTTAACCTTGCTCTTTTTCGGTGATGGCAGACATGGCTATGGCTTTTGACTGGACCAGTATTGCCCTGGGACTTGCTGGCGCGGCAGTGCCGTTATTGGCCGTGTGCTGGCAGCTTCAGCGCCGTCTGGCCGCGCGCATGGCTGGCTGGGAATTGCTTGAAGAGCGCCTGACCACCGCGCAACTGGCCCAGGAAGGGTTGGCGGCCCAACTGGACGCCAGCCGTGACGAAATCAGCGACCTCAGCCAGGCCAACGCCGCCAAGCAGGCAGACCTGGCCGCCGTGCGCCGCGAAGTCGAATTGCTGCAGATCGATCGCGACAATGCCCGCGACGCCGCCCACGCCTGGAACCTCGACCGCAGCGCCAAGGAAGCCGAACTGCGTCGCCTTGACGCGTTGTCGGCGGCCTTGCGTGCGGAGCTGCGCGAGCAACAGGACAGCCATCAGCAACGCCTCGCCGACCTGCAGGGCTCGCGGGACGAATTGCGGGCGCAGTTCGCCGAACTGGCCGGGAAGATTTTCGACGAGCGCGAACAGCGCTTCGCCGAAACCAGTCAGGAGCGCCTCGGACAGTTGCTCGATCCCTTGAAAGAACGCATCCAGTCCTTCGAAAAACGTGTCGAAGAAAGCTATCAGAATGAAGCCCGCGAGCGCTTTTCCCTGGGCAAGGAGCTTGAACGCCTGCAGCAACTGAACCTGCGTCTGTCGGACGAAGCCACGAATTTGACCCGTGCGCTGAAAGGCCAGAAGACCCAGGGCAACTGGGGTGAACTGATCCTTGAGCGCGTGCTGGAACACGCCGGCCTGGAGAAGGGCCGCGAGTACCAGACCCAGGTCAGCCTGAAAGGTCCGGACGGTGAGCGCTTCCAGCCGGACGTGCTGATCATGTTGCCCGGTGACAAGCAGGTGGTGGTGGACTCCAAGGTCAGCCTGACGGCCTATCAGCAGTACGTGGCGGCGGACGACGAGGTGATCGGCCAGGCGGCGCTCAAACAGCATGTGCTGTCTCTGCGCAATCACGTCAAAGGCTTGGCCGGTAAGGACTACAAACGCCTGGAGGGCTTGCACAGCCTGGATTTCGTGTTGTTGTTCGTGCCGATTGAAGCCGCTTTTTCGGCGGCCTTGCAGGCTGAGCCCAACCTGTTCCAGGAAGCCTTCGACCGTCATATCGTCATCGTCAGCCCCACCACCTTGCTCGCCACCCTGCGGGTCATCGACAGCCTGTGGAAGCAGGAACGCCAGAGCCAGAACGCCCGGGAAATCGCTGAGCGCGCCGGCTGGCTGTACGACAAGTTCGTGCTGTTTATCCAGGACCTGGATGAAGTGGGCAACCGTCTGCAGCAATTGGATAAGGCTTACAGCGCAGCGCGGAATAAGCTGACAGATGGTCGCGGTAATCTGGTCAGCCGCACCGAACAGTTAAGGTTGCTCGGCGCCCGCGCCAGCAAGAGCTTGCCCGCCGACCTGCTGGAGCGGGCAATGACCGACTCCGACGGGGTGGCGCACCTGCCCGAATAGGTGGCTGATCAAAGGGGCAGATGCCGGCTGAGCAAGGCGCGCAACGCCGCCGGCTTCACCGGTTTGGCCAGATAATCCAGCCCCGCCGCATGCACTTGCGCCACCATCTCCGGACGACCGTCGGCGCTGATGACCACGCCGGGAATCGGCTCCGCCAACTGTGTGCGTAGCCAGCCCATCAACTCCGTGCCGGTTTCGCCGTGGTCCAGGTGGTAATCCACCAGCGCCAGTTGTGGGCGCACGCCGTCGGCCAGCAGCGCCGCGCACTGTGCCTGGTCGGTGGCGGTCCATACTTCGCAGCCCCAGCGCGTCAGCAGGCTGCGCATGCCTATCAGGATGCTTTCTTCGTTATCCACACACAGCACCCGCGCGCCGCTCAGGGGCAGACCGGTTTCCTGCGCGGTCTTGATCGGTGTGCTGGTCTGGTTGCGAGCCAGCGGCACGCGCACGCTGAATACGCTGCCCTTGCCCGGCCATGAGCGCACGCTCAGGCGATGGTCCAATACGCGACACAGGCCATCGGCAATCGCCAGGCCCAGGCCGAGGCCCTTTTCGGCGCGCGTCTGGTGGCTGTCCAGGCGTTTGAACTCCTCGAAAATCACCTTCTGTTTATCCAGCGGAATGCCGGGGCCGCGATCCCAGACCTCCAGGCTCAACTCGCCCTGGTGTCGGCGTACACCCAGCAGCACTGGGCCGTCGGCATAGCGGAACGCGTTCGTCAGAAAGTTCTGCAAAATCCGGCGCAGCAACTTGATGTCACTGTCCACGCGCAAATGACTGCCGCGCAAGCGGAAGCGCAGGCCTTGTTCCTGGGCGAGCGCCTTGAATTCGGCGCCGAGGGTGTCGAACAGTTCGTTGAGCACGAACGGCTGGCGTTGCGGGTTGATCTTGCCGTTTTCCAGGCGCGAGATGTCCAGCAGGTCGCTGATCAGGTCTTCGGCGGAACGTAGCGAGCTGTCGAGGTGTTGCACCAGTTGCCGGGCTTCGCTCGACAGGCCGTCGTTCTGGTGGGAGAGGGCGGCGGAGAACAGGCGTGCGGCGTTCAGCGGTTGCATCAGGTCATGGCTGACCGCTGCGAGAAAGCGCGTCTTCGATTGGTTCGCGGACTCGGCCACGCCCTTGGCATCGGTGAGCGCCACGTTGAGCTGCGACAGCTCGTGTGTCCGCTCGGTGACCCGTCGTTCCAAGCCCTCGTTCGCCTCGGTCAGTGCGTGTTCGGCCTCGCGGAACGCGGTGATGTCGGTGAAGCTCATGACGAAACCGCCGCCGGGCATCGGGTTGCCGATCAGTTCAATCACCCGTCCATTCGGGAACAGGCGTTCGGAGGTGTGCGCGCGGCCTTGGCGCATCCAGTGCAGGCGTCGCGCCACATGCACTTCGGCCTCGCCCGGTCCGCACAAGCCGCGCTCGGCGTTATAGCGAATGATGTCGGCAATCGGCCGGCCGACGCTGATCAATCCCTCGGGGTAGTTGAACAGCTCCAGGTAACGGCGGTTCCACGCCACCAGCTTGAGAGACTGATCCACCACGCTGATGCCTTGGGTGATGTTTTCGATGGCGCCTTGTAGCAGGGCCCGATTGAATTGCAGCACTTCGGAGGCTTCGTCGGCGATCCGTACTACGTCCTCCAGCAGCATGTCCCGACCTTCAATCGCGGCCTTTACGACTGCGCGAGTCGAGGAGGCGCCGAGTACACCCGCCAGCAGGCGTTCGGTATGCGCGATCCAATCGTTATCGGCATTCTGGTTGGGGTTGAAGCCTTTGCCCTGGCGATAGGCGAAGCGGATAAAACTCTGCTGCGCGCGTTCTTCGCCGACAAAGCGCGCGGCCAGGCTCAGCAGGTCGCTGATCTGGACCGACAACATGGAGCGAGTGCTGGCGCGTTGGCTGGTTTCCTGGCCGATGAAGCGTCCGGCCTGCCAGTGTTCGGACACCCGGGTACGCGAAAGCATCGAAACCCAGACGAACAGTGTGAAGTTGCCCGCCAGGGAGAACACGGTGCCCAGGGTCAGCGACGTGAGGGGCAAGCCGAGCGGGTGGGAATGCAACCAGGTCAGACCGGGGAAAAGGCTGAGCGACCAGCCCAGGCTTTTCGCGGTAACCGGTAGGACCAAGGTGTAGAACCACAGGAACGTGCCTGCCGCCAAGCCGGCAAACACGCCGCGTCGATTCGCCGGTTTCCAATACAGCGCGCCGAGCATGGCAGGTGCCAGTTGGGTCACCGCGGCGAAGGCAATCTGGCCGATCGTCGCCAGGCTCGCGCTGGAGCCGAGCAATCGGTAGCTGACATACGCCAGCAGCAGGATGAGCACAATGCTGACGCGGCGTACCGAGAGCATCCAGTGGCGGAATACTTCAAACGGCCGTTCTGCGCTGGAGCGGCGCAACAGCCAAGGCAGCAGCATGTCGTTGGACACCATGGTCGACAACGCGATGCTCGCCACAATCACCATGCCGGTGGCGGCTGACGCGCCGCCAATGAACGCCAGTAGGGCGAGGATCGGATGGGCCTCAGCCAAGGGCAGGCTGATCACGTAGGAATCGGGTAGCACCGAGCCGGGCAAGAGCATTTTGCCGCCGAGGGCGATCGGTACGACAAACAGCGCGGCGAGGATCAGGTACGCAGGGAAAACCCATTTGGCCAGGCGCAAATCCTGGGGGTCGATGTTTTCCACGACGGTGACGTGAAACTGCCGGGGCAGGCAGATGATCGCCATCATCGCGACGCCGGTCTGTACCACCATCGTTGGCCAGTTGACGGTTTCGTTCCAGTATTCCTCCAGGCGTGGTGCCAACATCGCCTGGCTGAACAAGTCGTCGAAACCGTCGTAGAGGCCGTAGGTCACAAACACGCCGACTGCGAGAAACGCGAACAGCTTGACCAGCGACTCGAAGGCAATCGCCAGCACCATGCCGCGGTGGTGTTCGGTGGCGTCGAGGTTGCGCGTACCGAAGACAATGGTGAACAGCGCCAGCACCAGCGATACGATCAGCGCCGTGTCCTGGGCGCGGGTGCCGGTGGTATCCGCGCCGGCGCCGATCAGCAGGTTCACCCCGAGTACGATGCCCTTCAGTTGCAGGGCGATGTAAGGCAACACGCCGACCATGCAGATCAGCGCGACCACCACCGCCAACGACTGGGATTTGCCGTAGCGTGCGGCGATAAAGTCAGCGATGGAAGTGATGTTTTCCTGCTTGCTGATCAGAATCATCTTTTGCAGGACCCAGGGGGCGAATACCAGCAACAGCACCGGTCCCAGGTAGATAGGTATAAACGCCCACAGTTGTTCGGCCGCCTGGCCTACGGCGCCGAAGAAGGTCCAGCTGGTGCAATAAACGGCCAACGACAGGCTGTACACCCAGGCACGCATGCGCGGTGGCAACGGCGCATGGCGGCGGTCACCGTAAAAGGCGATGGAAAACATAATGGCCATATAGGCCAAGGCAACGGCGGCGATCAGCCCGCTGGACAGCGTCATGGTAACTCCGGACAGAAACACGCCCAGGCATTTCGGGCCCGGTTGGACAGTCTCGCATGATGCCTGGGGATTAGTCAGTGTCGACCAAGGTCTTGTGAGCACTAATGTCGCAGGGCACGGTGTTAAAGAGGCTCAGCGCGGCGGCAGGGTTTTCTGGCGCAGGATGTAGATCGTCACCAGCACCGCGCTGGTCAGCATGAAGCCGCGGGCCCACGGCAGAGGCACCAGGTAGCAGGAAAAACCGATACTCAGCCACATCAGGCCGATGGCGTAGACCTTACCCTTGAGCGGGATGCCATTGCCGTCCAGGTAGTCACGAATCCATGGGCCCAGGCGCGGGTGTTCCACCAGCCAGGCGTAGAAACGCGGGGAGCTGCGCGCGAAGCAGGCGGCGGCAAGAAGCAGGAAGGGGGTGGTGGGCAATACCGGCAGGAAGATGCCGATCACCCCCAGCGCTACGCTCAGCCAGCCGATGGCCAGCAGTGCGTAACGCAGGAGCGGCGAGCGCTTGCCCATGGCGATCACGGGCGTGCGACTCAGTGGTGACGTGGCTTGAGGAGCGCCGGTTTTTCGTCGGGTGCGTTGCACAGCAGGTACAGGGCGGTCAGGGCTTCCGGGATCTGTACGATCATGTCGTCCATCAGATTGGCGTCGGCGGCGATGTCGGAGAACTCCGGCTGGTCGTCGAACAGGCCCGAACCGACCATGATCGGCAGCAGCATTTCGCTGACTTCTTCTTCGGCGGTTTCGAACCAGGCGGCTTCGCGCAGGAACACACCTTCCATGAAACCGATGCACCAGCCGCGCAGGTCGGAGTCGTCCGGCTCTTCGCCCAGGTCGAGGTCGCACGGCAGCTCGAATTCCTCGTCGGAGGCCAGTTGGCGACCGATGTGGGCCTTGAGGGCGAGCAGGGTGGCTTCGATCTCTTCGCGCTGGGCGGCGTCAGCGTAATGAGGCTCTTCGGCGAACAAGGCGTCGATCCACTCACGGTCCGGCACGATGTCGGAAGAAATCGACAGGGCGGTCAGGTAGCCGTGGGCGGCCACGTAGTCCAGCGCCTCGTCATGCAGCTCATCGGCGTCGAGGAAGGCTTGCAGGCGGGTTAGTTGCTCAGCGAAGGACATTGAAGGACTACCTTGGGAATAAACGATGCTGAATTCTAGGCTTTCTTGAGCGCCCAGGCCAGCCACACTGCATATTTGGCCGGTTTTAGATAGCGGCCGCTGTTCGTCAGCCGCGCCCTTTGCCGGCCGACGCTCGGGTATACTGCCGCGTTTTGTGATGCCCCCTGCAGGCCAGCGCTAATCCGAGAAAACTTCGCTTACGGATTATTTTCCGTAGATACGCGCTTTTTCGGCCAGCCTGTATGGAGGGATTTCGGCGATATTTGGAGTTTTACATGCTCGAGCAGGCTCAACGCGTCCTCAAGGACATCTTCGGCTACGACAGTTTTCGTGGCCGCCAGGGTGCGATCATTGAGCGCGTGGCCAATGGCGGTGATGCCCTCGTCCTGATGCCGACCGGCGGTGGCAAGTCGTTGTGTTTCCAGGTGCCGGCGTTGCTGCGTAACGGCCTTGCCGTGGTGGTCTCGCCGTTGATCGCGCTGATGGACGATCAGGTGGCGACCCTTGAGGAACTCGGCGTTGCTGCCGCCGCATTGAACTCCACGCTCAGCGCCGAACAGCAGCGCGACCTGGCCGCGCGTATCAAGCGCGGCGAAGTGAAAATGCTTTACCTGGCCCCCGAGCGCCTGGTGCAGCCGCGCATGCTGGCCTTCTTGCAGAGCCTGGAAATAGCCCTGTTCGCCATCGATGAAGCGCACTGCGTATCGCAATGGGGGCATGATTTCCGTCGCGAATATTTGCAATTGGGGCAGTTGGCGGAACTGTTCCCCGACGTCCCGCGTATCGCCCTGACCGCCACCGCCGACAAGCGCACTCGCGAAGAAATCGTCGAGCGCCTGCATTTGCAGAACGCCGAGCGCTTCCTGTCGAGCTTTGACCGGCCGAATATTTTCTATCGCATCGTGCCCAAGGAGCAGCCGCGCAAGCAGTTGCTGGCGTTCCTGTCCGAGCGGCGCAGCGATGCGGGCATCGTCTATTGCCTGTCGCGCAAGAAGGTCGACGAAGTGGCCGCCTTCCTGTGCGAGCAGGGTTATCCGGCGTTGCCCTACCATGCAGGCTTGCCCAACGATTTGCGTGCCTATCATCAGAAGCGCTTCCTCAACGAGGAAGGCCTGATCATGGTGGCGACCATCGCGTTCGGCATGGGCATCGACAAGTCCAACGTGCGCTTCGTGGCCCATATGGATCTACCCAAGTCCCTCGAGGCGTATTACCAGGAAACCGGGCGCGCCGGGCGTGATGGCCTGCCGGCCGATGCGTGGATGGTCTACGGCCTGCAAGACGTGGTGATGCTCAAGCAAATGCTGCAGAACTCCGAAGGTGACGAGCGCCACAAACGCCTGGAACAGCACAAGCTCGACGCCATGCTGTCACTCTGCGAAGAGACGCGTTGCCGCCGCCAGACCTTGCTGGCGTATTTCGACGAAGACATGCCCGAACCCTGCGGCCATTGCGACAACTGTGTCGACGGCGTGCAAACCTGGGATGCCACTGAACCGGCGCGCCAGGGTTTGTCCGCCATCTACCGCACCGGCCAGCGTTATGGCGTCGGCCATCTGGTGGATGTGTTGCTGGGCAAGGACAACGAGAAGGTGCGCAGCTTCGGCCACGAGAAACTCTCGGTCTACGGCGTCGGCAAGGCCCGTGCCGAAGGCGAATGGCGATCGCTGTTCCGCCAGATGGTCGCGCGCGGCCTGGTGGACATCGACATCGAAGGCTACGGCGGCCTGCGCCTGAACGACAGTTGCCGGCCGTTGCTCAAGGGGGAAGTGAGCCTGGAACTGCGCCGCGACCTCAAGCCGCAGACCACTGCCAAGAGCAGTACCAGCCAGGCCAGCCAACTGGTGCGCTTCGAGGAGCGTGAACAGTGGGAAGCCTTGCGCGCCCTGCGGCGCAAACTGGCGCAGGAACACAGCGTGCCGCCTTACGTTATTTTCCCCGACTCGACCTTGCTGGAGATGTTGCGCGAGCAGCCGACCACCCTGGCCGAAATGGGCCGGGTCAGTGGCGTGGGCGCGCGCAAGCTGGAACGTTATGGTCAGGCCTTCCTCGAAGTGCTCGGCGGCCAGGCCGAAGCGCCGAAGGAAATTGCCGATATTCGCCACGAATTGATCAGCCTGGCGCGAGCCGGCATGACCCCGATCCAGATCGCTGGCCAGTTGCAATGCTCGGAAAAAAACGTCTACACGCTGCTGGCCGAATCCATCGGTAAGCAACAGTTGTCGTTAGAGCAGGCCCTTGATTTGCCAGAAGATTTGCTCAGTGAAATCCAGGATGCCTTCCTGGACGGTGAAGGCGAACTGCCACCAGTTGCGGAGATTGCACCGTTGTTCACGGGGCGGGTTCCCGAGGGTGTTTTGTACTGTGTGCGTGCCGCGTTGCAGTCTGAGTTCGAAATTTAGTGTGCCAATTGCGACGATGAAACGAATCAGTACAGACGAGCGCTTGCCTACTGACATGGCTCATGCTTAGCTGACTAATAATTAGTCATACTTTGTTTTCAGTCTAAACCATGAGTTTTTTATGCCGTTAACCGATCAACACCGTTTTGGCATGCAGTTAGCGCAAATGTCCCGAGGTTGGCGCGCTGAGCTGGACCGCCGTTTGGCGGGGCTGGGCTTGTCTCAGGCACGCTGGCTGGTGCTGCTGCACTTGGCGCGTTTCGAAGAAGCGCCGACGCAGCGTGAGTTGGCACAAAGTGTCGGCGTCGAAGGGCCGACACTGGCACGCTTGCTCGACAGCCTGGAAAGCCAAGGGCTGGTGCAGCGCCAGGCGGTGGTGGAAGACCGGCGCGCCAAGCGCATCCTGCTGTGTGACAGCGCCCGACCGTTGATCGAGCAGATTGAAACCATCGCCACTGCATTGCGCCATGAGTTGTTCGTGGGCGTGAATGAAGAGGACCTGCGGGTGTGCATGCGCGTGCATGGGCACATTCTGGCGAATCTGGAAAAGTCCTGACGTCAGGCGCAACAGAGATCGAATAGGTGGGAGTTGGCTTGCCTGCGATAACGGACATTCAGTCAATTGATCTGGCGACTGAAATACCGCCATCGCAAGCCAGCCAGCTCCCATCTTGGTTTTTACGGTCAGCGTTTCAGAAGGTCTGGCCGAGGTTCAGGTACACCGCCTGCTGATTGTCGTCATTGAACCCGTAGCTGAAATTCAGCGGCCCCAACGGTGTGTCGAAGCCCAGGAAAATACTCGCGGCGTTGATATAACCGCTGTCGAACTCATTGTCGTTGTTCCACGCCCGTCCGCGTTCCAGCGACGCGCCCAGGTACAGCGGGAAATCCAACGGCAAGTACGAGCGCGGCGTCAGGCGGCGGTAGTACACGGCGCGCATCAAGCTGACGTTCTGCCCCGAGATTGCGTCCTGGCGGAAGCCCGACAGCTGCCGTGCGCCGCCCAGTAGGAAGCTGGATATCACCACGTCCGTATTGTCCATGGTGCGTCCGTAACGGCCGCCCAGTACGAGTGTGTCCGGGCCGTGGCTCATGGCCTTGTCCAGCTTGAATTCCCATTGCCGGTAGCGTTGATCGGACCCCAGCCCCGGTTCGAATTCGCGCCAAGCCAGGCCGATGTCTTCGCCGGTGTGGGGGAAGTACACGTTGTCCAGGGAGTCGAAGGAGTACTTCAGTTCGTAGAAGCCTTCGCTGAAGCTCATGCTTGGCAGGTCGCGGTCGCCGATGCGTACATCCGCCTTGCCCCAGGCTTCGCCGACGCCGAAACGCAGCTCGCCACTGTTGCCGATCTGGCGCCCGACGTTCAGGCCGAAACCGTAGCGTTCCAGGCGGTATTCGGAGATGGGGTCGTTGTCCAGAATCAGTTCGACGTTCTGCGCCTGGGCCTTGAGGTAAGGGGCGACGAAATAGCGCGAGCCGGTGTCCATCGGTTGGTAGAACTCGCTGTACAGCTCTTGCCGATCGCCGATCTGCACCCGCGTCAGCCATTCCGCGCCGAGGCGGTTGATGCCATTCATGCGGTAGCTGGCGCCGAGGTTGAAGGCGCTGTCGCCACGCATGTCGTCCGACAGGTTCAGGCCCAGGCGCAGGTAGTCGGTGCCGCTGCGTTTGCCGCGTGCGCTGATCACCAGGGTGTTGTCGTGGCCTTTTTTCACCACGCGGTATTGCACCTGTTCAAAGTAATCCAGGCCATACAAGGTGCCCATGTCCACTTGCAGGCGGCTCAGGTTCAGCGGCTCGCCGAGGGTTTGGCGGATGTAGTAGCGGATCACGTCTTCGCTGACTTTCGAGTCGTTCTCCACGCTGATCGCAGTGATGATCGGGGTCCGTTCGCCCGGCGCGCGCGCGGCCACCAGTTCCGGGTCGATCGGCTCGGCGGGGCGCAGGTGGGCCAGGCGCACATCGAGGGCGCGGGTGGCGCGGTAGCCGGCGTCGATCATGTCCTTGGCGCGGCCGAAGTCGGTGACGCCGTAGGCGGCCAGAGGCGGCTGGATCAGCACATCCTTGGGGTGCAGGGCCTTGAGTTGTTCTTCGGAATTGCGCCGGGTCATCAGGGTGATGGACTGGTTGAGCACGTCCACCACCGTGGCCAGTTGCTTGCGCGAGCGCAGCGGCGTGCCGATGTCCACCACGATGGCGATGTCGACGCCCATCTCCCGCGCCACGTCCAGCGGGATGTTATCGGTCATGCCGCCGTCCACCAGCAGCCGGCCGTCGAGTTCCACTGGCGCGAACACGGCCGGGATCGACATGCTGGCGCGGATCACCTGGGGCAGGTGGCCTTTGCTGAACACCACTTTTTCGCCGGTGGTGATATCGGTTGCGACAGCGCGGAAGGGGATCGGCAGCTTGTCGAAATTTCGCGTGTTGCTGCTGTGGGCAAACATGCTTTCCAGCAGCAGCGCGAGGTTCTGGCCCTGGATGACGCCCAGCGGCAGGCCGAGGCTGCCATCGTCGCGGAAACTGAGTTTCTGCTTGACCAGGAAGTCCCGGTCATCCTGCTTGCGGCGAAACGGTACGTCCTCCCGGGGTGGCGCATCGGAGAGTGCCTGCTGCCAATCGATACCCAGTGCGAGCTTTTCCAGTTCATCGATCTTGTAGCCCGACGCGTACAACCCGCCGATCACCGCGCCCATGCTGGTGCCGGCAATCGCATCGATATGAATCCCCTGTTCCTCCAGGGCCTTGAGCACGCCAATGTGGGCCAGCCCGCGCGCGGCGCCGCCGGACAGCACCAGGCCGATTTTCGGGCGTGGAGTTTCAATCGCCTCGGCAAGAAGGGGCAGCAGGCACAGCAACAGGCAGGACAACAGGCGGCGCATCATGAATCTCAGGGCTGGACGATAAAGGCCGGTATTATAGCCACCCGACCCTCCCAGCCCGTTACGCCAGGAACCTGTCAAATTATGTCGCCGAACAAACCCGAGATCGTCATCACCTATTGCACCCAGTGCCAGTGGCTGTTGCGCGCCGCGTGGTTGGCCCAGGAACTGTTGAGTACCTTTGCCGACGACCTGGGCAAAGTGGCGCTGGAGCCGGCTACCGGCGGCGCTTTTCGCATCACCTGCGACGGTGTGCAGATCTGGGAGCGCAAGGCTGACGGCGGCTTTCCGGAGGCCAAGGTGCTCAAGCAGCGCGTGCGCGACCAGATCGACCCGCAGCGCGACCTGGGGCACAACGATCGCAAGGTGTGAAGGTCACCGCCGCACAGGGGCGGTGACCGGGCGATGTGCCCCTACTTGGCGGCCATCTTGCTCTTGATGAAACCGACGACCCACGTCAGCACCAGGCCGCCGACGCCACCGCCGACGATGTTGCTGCCGACCGTCGCCACATCCATGGCTTCGCCGCCGGATGTGCCCGTCAGCGCCGAGACGATCTGGCCCAGCACCAGGCCGCCGACACCGCCGAGGAAGGTATTGAGCCCGGTGCCCAGGCTCTGCTTGGTCATCCCCGCCAGATTACCGCCGACGGCACCGCTGATGATCTGAACCAGCAAGCTGATAAGAATTTCCATGATGCAACTCCTGCATAGCGTTAATGGCGTGACCACTCGCTTGCAGCACCGTTAAACACCCTGGCTGTCGTCGAGAAGTCTTTATCCGTCGACGACGACACACTGTTGCGGATGGGCAGAGTATAGATCAGGCCGTTGCAGCCGGCTGTTTGGCCTGGCTGGCGCTGCCCAGCAGGCCGGAAAGCACGATGGCGACGATGATCAGCGCGCCGCCCAGCAGCATGCGCAAGGTCGGGGTTTCGGCAAACAGCAGCCAGGCGACGGTGATGCCGTAGACCGGTTCCATGGCGAACACCACCGAGGCGGTGCGGGCCTTGATCACCGCGAGGCTGGCGACAAACAGGCTGTGGGCCAGGCCGGTACAGAACACACCGAGCAGGCCGATCCACAGCCAGTCGAGCGCGCGCACATCCGCCAGCCCCGGCGCCGCCACGGGCAGCAGGCACAGCGCGACCACCACGTTCTGGCACAGCGCCGCCTGTACCGCTGGAACCCGCCCGGAGCTGGCGCGGTTATTCAGTGACAGCAGGGAGAACAGCAACCCCGAGGCGATGCCCCAGAGCAGGCCGCCCGTGGCTTGGCTGGCGAGGTTGAAGTCCGGTGTCACCAGCACCAGGCCCACCGTGACCAGGGCCACCAGCAGCACTTCGTTGGCGCGGATGCGCTCGCGGAAGATCAAGCCTTCGAGGATCACGGTAAACGCCGGGAACGCGGTAAACCCCAGGGTGGCGACGGCCACGCCGGCGACCTTGACCGCGATGAAGAACGTTACCCAGTGCGCCGCCAGCAATACACCGCTGATCAGCAGCCGGCGCCAGTCGCGCATCTGCAGCTGTTTCCACGGCGCATTGCTGGCGAACCGCGCAAAGATCGCCAGGGCAATCACCGCAAACGCGGCACGGCCGAACACGATGATGGCCGGCGAGGCGGCCGCCAGTTTGCCGAATACGCCGGTGAGGCCAAACATCAATGCGCCGATATGCAGGGCGCCGAGGGCTGAGCGGGGAGTCATTGCGATCCTTGAACCAACGGGGTGACAGGCGCGCAGTCTAGAGGCTGGGGGCGTGAGTGTCTGTCGCCCGACTGGCGATTTTTAGCGCAGGACTCGCTATTTTGTGGTGCGCCGCAGCGCGCTGGGCGCGGCGCCGAATTCGCGCAGCATCGCAGCGGCAAACGCGCTTTGCGAGGCATAGCCGACGCGCTCGGCAATTTCGCCGATGGGCAACGGCGTTTCCCTTAACAGGCCCAAGGCCTTATGCAGGCGGCGACTGCGGATGAAGTCCATGGGCGTCTGCCCGCACTCGGCGATGAAACGGGCATGCAGGCGCGCCACCGACAGGTCGGCGAGGCGTGCCAGGTCCGCGACTTGCAGAGGGTGGGCGGCGTGCCGTTCGATATGTGCATTGAACGCGGCGTAGGGCAGGCGGCGGCCCGGCACGCTGGGGGCCAGCGGATGATTGAGGCTGGCCAGCAGCAGTACCGCGCCTTGCTGGACGATCAGCGGGTCGTCCACCGGGCTGTGCGCCAGCCATTGCACCAACTGGCTTTGCCGCGAATCCAGGGCCAGGCGCGCCGGTTGGTCGAGCAGGCGGCGGCTGGCATCGGCATGCTCGCCCAACGATTGCAGCACCCAGTGTTCGGTGGGCACGTCCAGCACCAGGCATCGGCTGCCATCGCGACTGCCGCAGGTGTGGTGGGCCGAGAAGGGCAACACCATCACGCTGCTCTCGCGGACCTGGCTGCCGCGCCCCTCCACTTCAAGGTCCAGGTGCCCGGACAGGCCGAAGACCAACTGCGCATGGTCATGGCTGTGGGCAATGGGTGCTTCGATGTAGTGGCGTAGCGTGAGGGACGCTCTCATCGCGGTCTCCTGGGCAGCAGGTTGCCAGTCTACAACGCTTCGCCGTCGGCAGGCGCTGTCATCAGACTGACGCACAGCTGTCATGGGCTATTAATCGCCAGGGCGCAAGCTCGCAAAAACACCGTCGAGGGATGCCCATGACCCGTGCCGAATTCGCTACACCCAGCCGCAAGCAACGGGTTCGTACCCTGTGGATTTCCGATGTACATCTGGGCACTCGGGATTGCCAGGCCGAACACTTGGCGCAATTCCTCAAGGGCTACCACGCCGATAAGGTGTACCTGGTGGGCGATATCATCGACGGCTGGAAGCTGCGCGGCGGCATGTATTGGCCCCAGGCCCATACCAACGTGATCCGCCGCCTGTTGACCATGGCCAAGCGCGGCACCGAGGTGATCTATGTCACCGGCAACCACGACGAGTTCCTGCGCCGCTACTCCAAGCTGATCCTGGGCAACATCCAGTTGGTGGACGAAGCCATCCATGTCACCGCCGATGGCCGCCACCTCCTGGTGATCCACGGCGACCAGTTCGATGTGATCACGCGTTATCACCGCTGGCTGGCGTTCCTCGGCGACTCTGCCTACGAGTTCACCCTGACGTTGAACCGTTGGTTGAATCACTGGCGTGCGCGGTATGGCTACGGTTACTGGTCGCTGTCGGCGTATCTGAAGCACAAGGTGAAGACGGCGGTGAGCTTTATCAGCGATTTCGAAGAAGCCATCGCCCATGAAGTGACCCGGCGCGAATTGCATGGGGTGGTGTGCGGGCATATTCACCATGCGGAGATTCGCAAGGTGGGCGAGGTGGATTACCTCAACTGCGGGGATTGGGTGGAGTCGTGCTCGGCGTTGATCGAGCACTGGGATGGGCATATCGAGTTGTATCGATTGGCGGATGCGCAGGCCAAAGAGGCGCTGCTGAAATCGGAGATGGTCGCGGGTTAAGGCCTTGCTCGGCCCAACAAGTGGGAGCGGGCTTGCTCGCGATCGCGCAGTGTCAGTCACTGTATTTGGCGACTGATCCATTGCTATCGGGAGCAAGTCCCCTCCCACATTGGGCTTTGCATTTCTTCGGTTAAGTGTGCGAAACGTCTGCAATGGCTTGCGCCAGCAGCGTCAATCGCGTCGCATCGATCCCCGCGACGTTGGCCCGCCCCGAACTGACCATATACACGCTGTGTTTCTCGCGCAGTTGCTTGACCTGTTCGGCGCTCAAGCCGGTATAGGAAAACATCCCACGCTGTGCGCCGATATGTGCAAAGCGTTCGGCCAGCCCGTGTGGCGCGAGGGCCTCCACCAGCCCGGCGCGTAACTGTGCGATGCGCGAGCGCATGGCTTCGACTTCGTCGCTCCACTGTGCCTTCAGCTTGGCATCGCCGAGGATCGTCGCGACGACTGCCGCGCCGTGATCCGGCGGAGTCGACCACAGGTTGCGCGCGATATTCGCCAACTGGCTGCGCACATCCGTCAGCTTTTCGGCATCCGCCGCACACACGATCAGCGCGCCGACGCGGTCGCTATACAGGCCGAAGTTCTTCGAGCAGGAGCTGGTGATCAACACTTCCGGCAGCTCGCTCGCGAACAGGCGCACCGCCCAGGCGTCCTGCTCCAGGCCGTCGCCAAAGCCCTGGTAGGCGAAGTCGATCAGCGGCAGCAGGTGGCGCTCGCGCACGATCTGCAGGACCTGGCGCCAGTCAGCCTGGGACAGGTCGAAACCGGTCGGGTTATGGCAGCAGGCGTGCAGCAGCACCACGTCGCCCTCGGGCACCGTGGACAAGGTCGCCAGCATCGCGCTCACATCCAGGTGATTGTCCGCGCCGACGTAAGGGTAGTGACTGACCTTGATCCCGGCCTTGGCGAAGATGCTTTCGTGGATCGGCCAGGTCGGGTTGCTCAGCCATACGCCGCGGCCGGGCAGGCTGTGGGCGATAAAGTCGGCGCTCAGGCGCAGGGCGCCGGTGCCGCCTGGAGTCTGGGTCGCACCGGCACGGTGTGCGCGCAGCAGCGTGGACTCGGCGCCGAGCACCAGTTCGCTGATCAATCTGCCGAACGCAGCGTCGCCGTGGCCGCCAATGTAGGTCTTGGTGGTTTGCTGCTCCACCAGGCGCTGCTCGGCGAGTTTCACGGAAGGGAGGATCGGTGTCAGCCCCTGGTCGTCCTTGTACACGCCCACGCCGAGGTCGAACTTGTTCGGGTTGGCATCCTGGGCATACAGGTCCATCAGCCCGAGGATCGGGTCGCCGGGCACGCGGCCAATCGCATCGAAGTGCATTATTTGCGGCCCTCGGCATCCTTGGCCACTTCGTCGGTGCGCGCGGCCATGATGAAGTCGTTGCGGTGCAGGCCTTTGATGGAGTGGCTCCACCAGGTCACCGTGACCTTGCCCCACTCGGTGAGCAGGCCAGGATGGTGACCTTCGGCTTCGGAGATGGCGCCCATGGCGTTGGTAAAGGCCAGGGCGAACTTGAAGTTCTTGAACAGGAAAACCTTTTCCAGTTGCATGACGCCATCGCGGACTTCGATGTTCCAGTCGGGGATCTGCTTGAGCAGCACCGGCAGTTCTTCATCGCTGACTTGCGGGGCATCGGCGCGGCAGGCTTCGCAGTGGGCTTGGTTCAAGGTGGTCATGTGGGGTGTCCTGAATTCGAGTGTCTGGAAAACGGTCGTCAGTGGCGTCACCCTAAAGCAACGCGGGGCCAGGGAACAGATTCACCTGGTATCAAAACCTACGGTTCACGCCGCTTTGGGTTTGGGTGGGAACTTCGGTGCGTGCAGACCCAACTGCATGCCGCGCTCGACCATGCCCATGATGTCTTCCTGGGCGACATCGAACAGGCGCTTGAGCTCGGGCAAGACAAAATATAGCGGTTGCAGGATGTCGATGCGATACGGTGTACGCATCGCCTCCAGCGGGTCGAAGGCCTGGTGCTCGGGTTCGGACGACAGGCTGTACACCGTTTCCTTGGGCGACGACAAAATACCGCCACCGTAGATGCGCCGGCCTGCGGGCGTATCCACCAGGCCAAACTCGATGGTCATCCAGTACAGGCGCGCCAGGTACACGCGCTGCTCTTTGGTGGCCGCAAGGCCGAGCTTGCCGTAGGTGTGGGTGAATTCGGCGAACCAGGGATTGGTCAGCAGCGGGCAGTGGCCGAAGATCTCGTGGAAAATATCCGGCTCTTGCAGGTAGTCCAGTTCTTCGCGGGTGCGAATAAAAGTCGCCACCGGAAACTGCTTGTTGGCGAGTAATTCAAAGAACGTCTGGAAGGGGATCAACGCCGGCACGCGGGCGACTTGCCAGCCGGTGGTCTCGGCCAGCACCGTGTTGATTTCGCTCAGTTGCGGGATGCGGTCCAGGGGCAGGCCGAGCTTGTCGATGCCGTCCAGGTATTCCTGGCAGGCCCGGCCCTCGATCACCTTCAACTGGCGTGTGATCAGGGTGTTCCACACCGCGTGTTCTTCCGGCGGGTAGTGGATAAAACCTTGCGCATCGGGCTCGCGGGCCACGTAGTGCGTCTGCTTCATACGGCTCTCCTGCTAGGCATTCGTTCTTGTTATGTCCTGCGATGTACGTATTGATAACCCGATTGGGGTGAGATTCCAGCGGCCTGCGCAAGGGTGTTGTAGGAAAGTTTACCGATATTCGTAAAGTATTCGTTACGGATTGGCCGTTCATTGATGCGTCGGGCTGTGAAAAGACGGCTGACTGTCACATAATCTTGACGACTATCTGCGCCCAGCGACAAAAAGACGCGGCGCCTACCCTTCTTCGGGCCTTTTCATGCGTATCAAAGTGCATTGCCAGAACCGCATCGGCATCCTGCGGGACATTCTCAACCTGTTGGTGGAGTACGGCGTCAACGTCGCCAAGGGCGAGGTCGGCGGTGAGCATGGCAATGCCATCTACCTGTTCTGTCCGAATCTGGTGAACATGCAATTCCAGGCCTTGCGCCCGCAGTTCGAGGCGATTGCCGGGGTGTTTGGCGTAAAGCGTGTGGGGCTCATGCCCAGCGAACGTCGGCACATGGAACTCAATGCATTGCTCGGGGCCCTGGAGTTTCCGGTGCTGTCCATCGACATGGGCGGCTCGATCGTCGCCGCTAACCGCGCGGCCGCGCAGTTGCTCGGGGTGCGGGTGGACGAGGTGCCGGGCATCCCGCTGTCGCGCTACGCCGAGGATTTCGACTTGCCGGAACTGGTGCGCGCGAGCAAATCGCGGATCAATGGCCTGCGGGTCAAGGTCAAGGGTGACGTATTCCTGGCGGACATCGCGCCGTTGCAATCCGCCGAACACGACGACAGCGAAGCCATGGCCGGCGCAGTGTTGACCCTGCACCGTGCCGACCGCGTCGGTGAGCGCATCTACAATGTGCGCAAGCAGGAGCTGCGTGGCTTCGACAGCATCTTCCAGAGTTCCAAGGTCATGGCTGCCGTGGTCCGTGAGGCCCGACGCATGGCGCCGCTGGATGCGCCGCTCTTAATAGAAGGCGAAACGGGCACCGGCAAGGAGCTGCTTGCCCGCGCCTGTCACTTGGCCAGCCCTCGTGGCCAATCGCCGTTGATGGCGCTCAATTGTGCCGGCTTGCCGGAGTCGATGGCCGAGACCGAGCTGTTCGGCTACGGCCCCGGCGCTTTTGAAGGGGCACGGGCCGAGGGCAAGCTGGGGCTGCTGGAGCTGACGGCGGGCGGTACGCTATTTCTTGATGGCGTCGGGGAAATGAGCGCGCGCCTGCAGGTGAAGTTGCTGCGGTTCCTGCAGGACGGTGGCTTTCGCCGAGTCGGCAGCGATGAAGAGGTGTACCTGGATGTGCGGGTGATCTGCGCAACCCAGGTGGACCTCTCGGAACTCTGCGCGCGGGGCGAATTCCGTCAGGACCTTTATCACCGCCTGAACGTGCTGTCGCTGCATATCCCGCCGCTGCGCGAATGCCTCGATGGCCTGGCGCCGCTGGTGGAACACTTCCTCGATCAAGCCAGCCGGCAGATCGGCTGCCCGTTGCCCAAACTGGCTTCGGCGGCCATGGAGCGGCTCAGCCATTACCACTGGCCGGGCAATGTACGGCAACTGGAAAACGTCCTGTTCCAGGCGGTGTCGCTGTGTGAGGGCGGGACGGTCAAGGCTGAACACATTCGTCTGCCGGACTATGGCGTGCGTCAGCCGCTTGGCGATTTCTCTCTGGAGGGCGGCCTGGAAGCCATCGTCGGCCGGTTTGAAAAGGCCGTGCTGGAAAGTCTGTATGCCGAACATCCCAGCAGTCGGCAGTTGGGCAAGCGCTTGGGCGTTTCCCATACAACGATTGCCAACAAGTTGCGGGATTATGGTTTGGGCAAAGAGGGCAAAACCCCTGAACACGCTGCTCGATAGACGCCATGTCCAGGGTTTTTCTGCGAGGGGTGACACGGCGGCGTCAATACATCGCGTAGCTTGGATCTTGATGGATGAGCACGGTGTCATCTGTTTCTTTCTCAACCCAGGCCATATAAGGCGCTTCATTGGGCGGGGGGGAAAAGAGTGTGGTCAGCGCGTAGTCTTTATGGTTCTGCAGTTTTTCAAGGCTCTGATTGGTCTCCGGAGGAAGGCGCCCGTACTTTCCGGATCTCAGTTCGTTGGCAGAAACCCCTTCGTTGTTATAGGTGGGTATAAGCATTGATAAGTCGATATGTTCAAGCAACGCTGAGCCATTGGGCGGAAATACCGTTCCCTCTGTAGAACTTTCGATTTCAATGGGGCTGCCGCCGTTTTCAGGGAACCATGCCAATGATCCGCTCATTGAGTCATTCTCCTCTTTAACACGGGAGACCAATTGGTAGTTTTGGTTCTTATCCAGTTTTTCCAGTTCCCTGAGTGCGCTGTGCGATAACGCTCCAAACTTGCCGCTGCGTACATCGTTGGCGGACACGCCCAGGCCGGTCTCGATGGTCCTGCCGGGGATGTTGTCCAGCAGCTCCAGGAACGCCGAGGTCGTCGGGTCTAGGTCGCAACAGGGCGGCAGTGTCCCGGCATCGTATTCCCCAGCTCGGCTTTCCCAGTACTCTTTATTGTTAGGATTCAGCTCCGGGTGTATCTCCAACTCGCGCCGTTGTTCGGGTGATAGGCTGCTTAATGGCTCGAACCGGTCTAGAATTTCGTTATAAGAAAATTGTTTTTGCCAAGTTGTCGTCATGTGCGTATGGGGTACATTATCAATACCAGGCATTTCAGTATCCTTGGAAAATAATAAGTTGATAAGGTGCGAATGATCGGAAAGTAGTCGTGACCGCTTTGCGTCGCACCGAAGTTACGGGTGCTGTATTTGAACGCCAAGTGGGTTTTGATCAGTAAATGTAAAAAGCTATCGGACTATTCTTGTTTGGAGTTGACTTTGTCGGGGTTTTATAAAAAACAAGCCAGCTACATATGTACTCACGCATTTACGGGGCCGTCAGGCATATGGTTTTTTTGGCGCTTGTAATGGTCGGACAACAAAACCTCGGCCCCGTCGTTTCGAGGTGGCCAACGGGGAGGGCAAGTGCCCAGTGGCTTGCCAAGTGTTTCAGCGGTTCGGCGTGCTCCGCGCTCCACCCATGCGTAGCGCTTGAGCGCCGGGAAAAGCCTGCGGGACACCAACCGTTGCCGTCTGCGGCATAACTCCGCCGTTTTTTCGACTCCGCCTGGGCCTGCCTTTTTTCACGCCTTGCCGCAAACCCTTGCCCCGCTTGGGCTTTCTGCACTTTTTGAAAGTTGGTTCGCAAATTGCTTAAGCCTCATCAGTACAGCGGTGGGCGGCAAACGTCCGTCAGAAAGAGGATAGAGCGTGGACAAGTACCTTTACGTGGCAATGACCGGCGCCAGCCAGAATGCTCTGGCGCAGAAGGCCCATGCCAACAATCTGGCGAACATTTCCACCAACGGCTTCCAGCGTGACCTTGAGCAGGCGCGCTCGATGCCGGTGTTCGGTGACAGCTTTCCGGCGCGGGCGTTTGCCATGACCGAGCGGCCTGCCACCGACTTCTCTCCGGGTGCCATGATCGAAACCGGTCGTGACCTCGATGTGGCGGTCAGTGGTGACGGTTGGATGGCCGTGCAAACCCCCGATGGCGGCGAAGCCTACGTGCGCAGCGCCAGCATGAATGTGGATGCGCTCGGCGTGCTGCGGGCCGGCAATGGCATGCCGATCATGGGCAACGGTGGTCCGATCGCCGTGCCGCCGCAGCAGAAGATCGAAGTAGGCGCCGACGGCACCGTCAGCATCCGCGCAATGGGTGAAGGCCCGCGGGTGATGGCTGAAGTGGACCGGATCAAGCTGGTCCAGCCCGATCTCAAGAACATGACCAAAGGCCTGGACGGCACCATCCATACCAAGGACGGCCAGCCGGCCCAGGCCGACGCGAACGTCAAGCTGACCTCGGGGTTCCTGCAGGCGAGCAACGTCAATGCGGTGGAAGAAATGACCGCGGTGCTGGCGCTTTCCAAGCAGTTCGAGCTGCACATCAAGATGATGAACAGCGCTAAAGAAGACGACCAGGCCATGACCCGCGTTCTGGCGATGAGCTGATAGCGGTTTCACTGAATACTAATTTTGCGGCGCAGCGCCAACAAACAGGCGCACGAAGGAGAACAGCATGCTTCCGGCTCTATGGGTTGCCAAAACAGGTCTGTCCGCCCAGGACACCAACCTGACCACCATCTCCAACAACCTGGCGAACGTTTCGACCACGGGCTTCAAGCGTGATCGCGCCGAGTTCCAGGACTTGCTCTATCAGATCAAGCGCCAGCCAGGCGCCCAGTCGACCCAGGACAGCGAACTGCCGTCGGGCCTGCAATTGGGTACCGGTGTGAAGATTGTCGGCACCCAGAAGAACTTCACGGCCGGTAACCTGCAGCAAACCGGTCAGCCTCTGGATATGGCGATCAACGGCAAAGGGTTCTTCCAGATCCTGCAACCAGACGGGACGACGTCCTACTCTCGTGATGGTTCTTTCCACCTGGACTCCAACGGCCAGATCGTCACGTCCAACGGTTTCTCCCTGGAACCGGCCATTATCGTGCCGGCCAATGCCCAGACCTTCACCGTCGGCAACGATGGCACCGTGTCCATCACCGTGGCGGGCAACCCGGCGTCGCAAGTGATCGGCAACCTGCAAACCGCCGACTTCATCAACCCAGCCGGCCTGCAAGCCATCGGCGGCAACCTGTTCCTGGAAACCGCCTCCAGTGGCGCGCCGCAAATCGGCACCCCGGGCTTGAACGGCTTCGGCACCACGCTGCAAAGCACCCTGGAAACCTCCAACGTCAGCACGGTGGAAGAGATGGTCAACATGATCACCACTCAGCGCGCCTACGAGATGAACTCCAAGGTGATTTCCACCGCCGACCAGATGCTTTCGTTCGTTACGCAGAATCTGTAATCAAGTCTATGGGGCGCTCCTGAGGGCGCCTGCAACACCGTGAGGTTAGGGTCATGAATCGCTATGTTTCCGTTCTGGCATTGAGTGGGATTGCCGTGCTCGCGGGCTGTGTTGCCCCGACGCCAAAACCCAATGACCCGTACTACGCGCCGGTGTTGCCACGCACACCGCTGCCGGCGGCGGCCAATAACGGCTCGATCTACCAGGCCGGTTTCGAACAGAACCTGTACAGCGACCGCAAGGCGTTCCGGGTCGGTGACATCATCACCATCACCCTCAACGAGAAGACCACGGCCAGCAAGAACGCCAACTCGCAGGTGGGCAAGACCAGCAAGACCGGTATTGGCCTGACCTCGTTGTTTGGTGCCGTGCCGAACACCAACAACCCCTTGGGCAGCGGTGACTTGAGCTTGAGCGCAGGCTACAGCGGTGACCGCGCCACCAACGGCAAGAGCTCCTCTGGACAGAACAACAGCCTGACCGGTTCGATCACCGTGACGGTGGCCGATGTATTGCCCAACGGCATCATCGCCGTGCGCGGTGAGAAGTGGATGACCCTCAACAGTGGTGACGAGCTGGTACGCATCGCCGGCATGGTCCGTGCCGATGACATTGCCACCGACAACACGGTGCCTTCGACGCGTATTGCCGATGCGCGCATTACCTACTCGGGTACGGGTTCGTTTGCTGATGCGAGTCAGCCGGGCTGGTTCGACCGTTTCTTCCTTAGCCCGCTGTTCCCTTTCTAGGTGGCCACTTTGAAATTCAAACAGCTGATGGCGGCGGCACTGTTGCTGTCCCTGAGCGCAGTCGCCCAGGCTGAACGCCTGAAAGACATCGCCAGCATTTCCGGCGTGCGTTCTAACCAGTTGATCGGCTACGGCCTGGTGGTCGGGCTTAACGGTACGGGTGACCAGACCACCCAGACCCCGTTCACCCTGCAGACCTTCAACAACATGCTCTCGCAGTTCGGCATCAAGGTGCCGTCGGGCTCGGGCACCGTGCAACTGAAAAACGTCGCGGCTGTGTCCATCAGTGCCGACTTGCCGGCGTTCTCCAAGCCGGGTCAGGTGGTGGACATTACCGTGTCGTCCATCGGTAACTCGAAAAGCCTGCGCGGCGGTACCCTGTTGATGACGCCGCTCAAAGGTATTGACGGCAACGTCTACGCCATCGCCCAGGGCAACCTGGTGGTGGGCGGGTTTGACGCTGAAGGCCGCGACGGTTCGAAGATTACGGTGAACGTGCCATCGGCCGGGCGCATCCCTGGCGGCGCCACGGTTGAACGCACCGTGCCCAGCGGCTTCAACCAGGGCAACAGCCTGACCCTGAACCTCAACCGTTCCGACTTCACCACCGCCAAGCGTGTGGTCGACAAGATCAACGACATGCTCGGCCCTGGCGTCGCCCAGGCTATCGACGGTGGCTCGGTCCGGGTCACCGCGCCGCTGGACCCAAGCCAGCGCGTGGATTACCTGTCGATCCTGGAAAACCTCGAGGTCGACCCCGGCCAGGCGGTGGCCAAAGTCATTATCAACTCGCGCACCGGCACTATCGTGATCGGCCAGAACGTCAAAGTGTCGCCGGCCGCGGTGACCCACGGCAGCCTGACCGTGACCATTACCGAAGACCCGATCGTCAGCCAGCCTGGGCCGTTGTCCAATGGCCAGACCGCCGTGGTACCGCGCTCGCGGGTGAATGCCCAGCAAGAAGCCAAGCCAATGTTCAAGTTCGGCCCCGGCACCACCCTGGACGAGATTGTCCGCGCGGTGAACCAAGTGGGCGCGGCGCCCGGCGACTTGATGGCGATCCTCGAAGCATTGAAACAGGCCGGCGCCTTGCAAGCCGACCTGATTGTGATCTGAGGCCATGGCCATGGATATGCGCAACAGCGGGATCAGCAGCACGGCGGACTCGGGGTCTTATTCCGACCTGAACCGGCTTAACCAGCTCAAGGTCGGCGCCGACAAGAACAGCGACGGCAACATGCGCAAAGTGGCGCAGGAGTTCGAGTCGCTGTTCCTCAGCGAGATGCTCAAGTCGATGCGCTCGGCCACCGACGCCCTGGGCAAGGACAATCCGCTGAACACTCCGGCCGCCAAGCAGTACCAGGAAATGTACGACCAGCAGTTGGCTGTCTCGATGTCCCGCGAAGGCGGGGGTATCGGCCTGGCCGACGTGCTGATGCGTCAGATGCAGAAGAACAAGCCGGTGGACGCCCAGGCGGCCACCTTGCAGGGCCCGGCGGCGGCTGAGCCGGTGAAGAAAGTCGACGTACCGACGGAAATCGCCGCCGGCACCCAGGCGACCGGGCCGCTGGGCCGCTCCAATGGCCAGCGCCCGCTGTGGGCCTACCGCGTGGCAGTCCCCGAAGGCGCCAGCGCTCACACCAACGACGTGGCTCTGATGAACCAGCGCCGTCTCGCCTTGCCGAGCAAACTGACCGATCGACTGCTCGCCGGCATCGTGCCGAGCGCGCCGGTCGCGATCGATGCCAATCGCGCGCCACTGCGTAACAGCGTCGCCGATGACAACGTGATCAACAGCAGCGCACGCAGTTTTGCCGTGCCCAGCGGCCGCATGCAGGTCTACGGCCGCGCCGTGGCCCAGCCGCCGTTGGCCCCGGCGAAGAAAGCCTTCAGTTCCCAGGACGAATTTGTCGCCACCATGTTGCCGATGGCCAAGGCCGCCGCGGCGCGTATCGGTGTCGATCCGAAGTACCTGGTGGCCCAGGCCGCCCTGGAAACCGGTTGGGGCAAGTCGGTGATGCGCGCCGACGACGGCAGCAGCAGCCACAACCTGTTCGGTATCAAGGCCGGCCAGAGCTGGCAGGGCGGCCAGGCCCGCGCGATCACCAGCGAGTTTCGCGATGGCGCGATGGTCAAGGAAACGGCGCAGTTCCGTTCCTACGATTCCTACCAGGACAGCTTCCATGACCTGGTGACGTTGTTGCAAAGCAATGATCGCTATAAAGAAGTTGTGAAGTCAGCCGACAACCCGGAACAGTTTGTGCGCGAGTTGCAAAAAGCCGGGTATGCCACCGATCCGGACTACGCCAGCAAGATTTCGCAGATCGCAAAAACGATGAACAGTTACCAGAACTACGCTGTCGCGGGCGCGACCACTCATTTATAAGGTCTGAACCATGAGTTTGCTCAATATCGGGATGTCGGGGCTCAACGCCGCTCAAGGATCGTTGTCGGTCTTAAGTAACAACATCGCCAACGCCAATACCGCAGGCTACTCGCGTCAGCAGACCACTCAGAACGCCAGCGCTTCGAACCAGTACGGCGGTGTGTTCATCGGCAGTGGCACGACGTTGGCGGATGTGCGGCGCGTGTACAACGAGTACCTGGACACGGCTTACCAGAACAGTACTGCGCTGAATAATGACGCCAAGGCTTATCAGGACCAGATCGGTGCCGTGGATAAGGTTCTGTCGGACAAAAGCACTGGCCTGTCGTCGGTGCTCAGCTCCTTTTTTGCGACCCTGCAGACGGCATCGTCCAACCCCAACGATCTTTCCGCCCGGCAACTGTTGGTCAGCAATGCACAGACCTTGAGCAATCGCTTCAACTCCATCTCTACCCAGCTGACTCAGCAGAAAGAAACCATCAACAGCCAGTTGAGCACCATGAGTGATCAGGTCAATCAACTGACTTCATCGATTGCCGCGCTCAACAAGCAGATCTTCCAGGTTCAGGGCGCGTCGGGTAATGCGCCGGCCAACCTGCTGGACTCCCGTAACGAGGCGGTTCGCTCGCTGAATGAGTTGATTGGAGTAACGGTCACCGAGAAGAACGGCCAGTTCAGCGTGACCACTGGCAGCGGCCAGTCGCTGGTCGAGGGGGGGGTTACCAACACTGTTTCGGCAGTGCCGAGTAGCACTGATAATAGTCAGTACACCATCCAACTGAATGTGAGCGGCACCGCCATGGACCTGGGGTCAGTGGTCAGCGGCGGAAGCATCGGTGGCCTGCTGCGGTATCGCAATGATGCCTTGATGCCGGCGATCAATGACCTGGGGCGTATCGCCATCGCGACTGCGGACACCTTTAACAATCAGCTTGGTCAAGGCCTGGATTTGAACGGTGACTTTGGTGTGTCCTTGTTCAAGGATGTCAACAGCGCAGTCGCCATCGCTTCGCGCAGCCAGGGTACTGCGGGGAATAGTGCGGGTTCAGGTAACCTGAATGTATCGATCAGCGACAGCAGCAAGCTCTCGACTTTCGATTACAAGGTCACCTTCAGCGACAGTGCCGACCTCAACAAGGTGACGGTGCTGCGCTCGGATGGCAAGGCCATGGGGGTCGTTGATCTCAGCGCCACGCCGCCGACACAGATCGATGGTTTCACCCTGTCGCTGGACGGCAAAGGTCCGATGGCGTTGGGCGACAGTTTCAAGGTCAGTCCGACCGCCACTGGCGCAAGCGGTATCGGCGTGGCGCTCACCGACGCGAACAAGCTGGCCTTTGCCGCTCCGCTGGCGGGCACCAGCAGCAGCACCAACAGTGGCACGGGGACGTTTACCCAGCCCGTCTTGACCGCGCCCCTGGATATTCATGGCGGCGCCGACACCGCACAGTTGCGTGCAGGTATCGAGAACTCGATGCCGGTGAAAATGGTCTTCGGCAAGGCGGCCGCCGATGGCACTCAGCCTTATACCCTGAATGACGCGCAGGGCAATTCGATTGGCACCGGCATCATCATTCCGGGGCAGGGCAACAAGATCACCGTGGATGTGCCGATGCGTGACGCCGCCGGTGCTGCGATCCCGGGCAAGAGCTTCAAGTTCGACACGACGGTCAACGGTTCTCCGGCTGAGGGTGATAGCACCACCTTTGCCTTCAACAGTGGTGGTAAGTCCGACGGCCGTAACGCCCAGGCCCTGCTCGACCTGCAGACCAAGGCCAGTGTCGGTATGGGTGACGGAAACACGGGCGTGAGTCTGGTCGCGGCGAACAGTCGCCTCGTGTCGCAGGTCGGTTCCAAAGCGAGCCAGGCTGGCGTCGACACAACGGCCACCGGCGCGTTGCTCAGTGCCAACAAGGAAGCGCGCAACTCGGTGTCCGGGGTTAACCTGGATGATGAGGCCGGCGACATGATCAGGTTTCAGCAGTACTACACCGCGTCGTCGCAGATCATCAAGGTTGCGCAAGAGACCTTTACCACACTGATTAATGCCATTTAAAGGAGGCTGGGACGATGCGTATTTCTACACAGCAATATTTTGAGACCAGCTCCGCCAAGTACCAGGATAACTATTCCAGTGTGGTCAAGGCGCAGGACCAGGCAAGCTCCGGCGTGCGCGTGCAAACGGCAGCGGATGATCCGGTAGCGGCCGCGCGGTTGTTGATGCTGCAGCAGCAGAAAGACATGCTGGGGCAGTTCAATGGCAATATCGATACGTTGAAAAATTCGCTGAACACTGAAGACAGCGTACTGGAAAATATTAACACTGCCTTGCAAAAGGCCAGTGAGTTGGCGCTGAAGGCCGGTAATGTCGGGATCAGTGATGCCGACCGCAAATCGATTGCCGCCGAGGTTGGTTCGATTGAAGACCAGGTGCTGGGCCTGCTCAATACCAAGGATGCCAACGGTAACTACCTGTTTTCCGGGAGCAAGACCGATACGCAGCCTTACTTGCGTAACAATGACGGCACTTACAGTTACCAGGGTGATGACACGCCCTTGAGCCTGAAAGTGGCGGAAAACCTGTCGATATCGATGGGGGATACCGCGAAAACCATGCTCGAAAGCTCGGCGAACACCGGTCGTACCCAGTCGACGCGCGTGCTTGTGCCGCCTGCGGTCGATGACAACAAGGTGACGGTGTCGGCGGGTCTGGTTGCTTCCGGGGCCACCTACAACAGCAGCTTTGCCGATGGCCAGCCATATAAGCTGACGTTCACCAGCAGCACCCAGTACACCGTGAGCGACAGCGCCGGTAACGACATCACCTCTGAGATTCCGGGCAACGGTACTTTTGACTCGACCAAGGAAGGTGCTTCGACCATCAACTTGCGCGGGGTCAAGTTCGACATCGGCTTGGACCTGGGCAAAGGCGTGGCGCCGGGTGCGCCCTCGGATGCACTGGTCAAGGATCGCGAGTTCAGCCTGTCGGTCAAACCGGACACCTTCAGTGTTTCGCGTACCCCAAGCAATCCGACCACGGCGCAATTGAGCGGCGGCCAGGTGACCAACCAGACGGCTTACGCCAGCACCTTTCCCAACTCCGGTGCGGTCGTCAAGTTTGGTGCGGCAGGTGCCTACGATGTCTATGCACAACCGTACACGGCGGACAGCAAGTCCATCGCCAACGGCACCTTGGCCGTTGGCGATACCTCGATTACGGCCGCAGGCGTGACGTTTGACGTGACCACCACGCCGGCGCCGGCTGATGGCGACCAGTTTACGATCGGAGCCACCAGCAACAAGAACGAAAACGTGCTCGACACCCTCAGCCATTTGCGCAGAACCCTTGAAGCACCGTCGGACGGTAATCCGGCTGCGCAGAAGGAACTCAAGGATGTGGTCGCCCGCTCCATCGGCAACCTGGCCAATGCCTACGGCCAGGTTGACCAAGTGCGTGGTTCCATTGGCGCACGTCTGAACGGCCTGGATATCCAGACTCAGGAGAACACCAGTCTGAGCCTGGCGAATGCTACGACCATGAACGCGTTGGGTAACGTTGACTTCGCTGATGCCGCGATCAATCTGAGTTTGCAGCAAACCATGTTGCAGGCATCGCAACTGGCGTTCGTGAAAATTTCCCAGTTGAGCCTGTTCAATAAGATGTAATCAGCTGGCGGTCACGCAGCGGCTCACCCTGGAAACAGGCTGGGCCGTTGTCATTTTTGGCTCGCAATTTTTTGAAGGTTTTGCACAAACCGCACAAAATTGAGTGACCTGTGAGTCATAAAGCGCATCTTCACTGTATCGTATGAAAAGGATAAGTCGTCACAGGGTCCTTGCTGGGCGGCTTTCAGCGAAATTGTCATGGGGTTATCCCCTTTATTGTCAGCACTCCAGGCGTCGTCCGAGGGGTGTTCTCCAGCTATTTAGTATTGGGAAGCCACAATGATTGGCATAAAAAGCATCGCCAGTTACGTGCCGGCCGACGGGATCGATAATTACGCCCAGGGTGCCAAATTCGCCAAGGATGAAGAGTTCATCATTGGCAAGATCGGGTCGGCATTCCTGCCGCGCAAGGAAGCTGGGCAGGAGACCTCCGACCTGTGTGTCGAAGCGGTCAATGCATTGTTTGCCAACAACCCGCAGTTGAAGCGTGAGTCCATCGACGCGCTGATCGTCGTCACCCAGAACGGCGACGAAGAGGGCTTGCCCCACACCGCCGCCATCGTCCAGGACAAGCTCGGCCTGCCGACTCACGTCGCCGCCTTTGACCTTTCCCTGGGTTGCTCCGGCTACGTCTATGGCATCTACGCGATGAAGGGCTTCATGGAGGCCACCGGCCTGAAGAACGGCCTGCTGATCACCGCCGATCCGTATTCGAAGATCGTCGACCCGGAAGACCGCAACACCACCATGCTGTTCGGCGATGCCGCCACTGCGACCTGGATGGGTGAAGATGCCTCGTGGTTGCTCGGCAAGGCCAAGTTCGGCACCGACGGCTCCGGCGCACCGCACTTGAAAGTCAGCGACGGCGTGTTCTTCATGAATGGCCGCCAGGTGTTCAACTTCGCCTTGCTCAAAGTGCCGGCGCACTTGCATGCGCTGCTCGATGAGTCGGACCTCAAGGCCGACGACATCGATGCCTTCTGCATTCACCAGGGCAGTGCGGCGATCGTCGACGCCGTGGCGCGGCGTTTCGAAGATGCGCCAGTGGACAAGTTCATCAAGGACATGGTCGAGACCGGCAACACCGTGTCGTCGAGCATTCCGTTGCTGCTGGAAAAGCACGCGCTGGACTCCACCTGGAAACGCGTGGCAATCAGCGGATTTGGGGTGGGCCTGTCCTGGGGCTCGGCGATTCTCTATCGTCCGTGACACCTGAATAGGTTGCACGCGCTTCAAGCATGAAGACGCCGATGATCGAACGATCATCGGCGTTTTTTATTTGGCGCCAGAAAAACCAATGAAATCAGGCCTTTTTGCCGGACTAAGCCCTTGAATTACAAGGAGTGGCACGGTGCTAGTAAAAAAAATCAAAAAACTCCTCAAGCAACCGGCTACCACGACGATAACTATTACGTAGGTTCTCTAGGCCACACCCGGCGGTTGCCAGGGCCGGAAGCCGAAGCATCCAATCAACGAGGATTTTGTCATGGCATTATCAGTAAACACCAACATCACTTCCCTGGGTGTCCAGAAGAACCTGAACAAAGCTTCCGACGCTCTGAGCCAGTCGATGAACCGTCTGTCCTCCGGCCTGAAAATCAACAGCGCCAAAGACGACGCTGCCGGCATGCAGATCGCCAACCGTCTGAACAACCAGGTCAAAGGCCTGAACGTTGCGATCGCCAACGCCAACAACGGTGTTTCCATCGCCCAGACTGCTGAAGGCGCGATGCAAGAATCCACCAACACCCTGCAGCGTCTGCGTGAACTCGCTCTGCAAGCGGCGAACGGTGATAAAAGCGACGCTGACCGTGTTTCCCTGCAGCAAGAATTTACCGCTAAAGTGGGCGAGCTGAACCGTATCGCCAGTACCACTACCTTCGGTGGTCGTAACCTGCTGGACGGCTCGTTCAGCAACGTAGCGTTCCAGATCGGCGCCAACGCCAACGAGACGATCTCGTTCGGTATGACCGACATCAGCTCGACTGCGCTGAAGGGTAACTACAAAGAAGCGGCTGTAGACGGTGCTGCAATGAAGGGTCTGGCTGCTACCGCTACCGGTTCCGTATTGGGCAATAGCGCACAGCTGACGGGTACTGGTGCTGCAGCCGCTACCGTTGCTACCGACGCATTCACCATCAACGGTGTCGATATCAACCTTGGTGTGACAGCTGGCGGCGTCGCTACTGCTACCGCTGCACTGACCGCGATCAACAATCAAACCGCAACTACCGGCGTGACTGCTACTGCTGATGCTACCGGTATCGTAACTCTGTCCTCGAAAAACGCCATTGTCCTGGGTGCCTCGGCAGTCGTCGGCGCAACAGACGGTTTGGCCAAGCTTAAGCTGGGCGCACCGGCAACCGTTCCTTCCAACGACAACCTCAAGTCAGACGGTGCTATCTCGGTCAATGGCAATGCCGTGACTTGGACTGCGAATGACACCATGGCCAGCGTTCTGACCAAGCTGACTACCGCTGCTGGCGGCGCGGCTAACGGTGCTTCCGCTACTTTCACTGATGGCCGTGTCAAGCTGACCTCGGGCAACGGTGATGACATCAAGCTGTCCAACACTTCGTCTGGTTCGCTGTCGCAGCTGGGTCTGTCGGCTGGTACCACTCAAGCCAAACTGACCGCTGATACCTCGATCGATGTGAACGGCGTTGAAGTCAAGTTCAAGAAGGGAGACACCTCTGACGCGATCGTTTCTTCGATCAACAGCGCCAGCACCGGTGTTCAGGCCAGCAAAAACGCCGACGGCACCTTGAACCTGTTCGCTGACAAAGACATCACCATCAAGGACGGCAGCGCCGGTACTGGCCTTGCGGCACTGGGTCTGACCACTGTTGCTGGTAATGGCACCAAAACCGCCGTCACCATGGAAACCAGCGTTTCCGACCTGAGCGTTCTGACTGCCGCTTCTTCGCAGCAGGCCATCCAGGCTCTGGACGACGCCATGCAGCAGATCGACAGCCAGCGTTCGCAGCTGGGTGCCGTACAAAACCGCTTCGCCAGCACCGTGGCCAACCTGCAGAGCATTTCGCAGAACTCCTCCGCTGCCAAAGGCCGCGTAGAAGACGCTGACTTCGCTTCTGAAGCTGCTGAACTGACCAAGCAACAAACCCTGCAACAGGCTTCCACTGCGATCCTGTCCCAGGCCAACCAACTGCCATCGTCTGTTCTGAAGCTGCTTCAGTAATAGCGCCAGCGGTTAAATAACGGGAGGGTGCGTTTAACGACGTGCCCTTCCGTTTTTTCAGTTTTGAGGTGATGACATGGACATGAGCATCAAGCTGAACACGTCTTACCCGGTTGGCAGCACCCAGGCCAGCAGCGCATCTGCACCTCAGGCCAAGCCTGCGGCCGTTAGTGAGCCGGCCAAGGCCGAGGAGCCGCAACGCGTGGCGTTGGAAAAAGCGGTAACTGATATGCGTGAGTTTGTGCAGGCTACGCAGCGCAACCTGGATTTTTCCATCGATGACAGCACTGGCAAGGTGGTGGTCAAGGTGATTGCCACCGACAGTGGCGAAGTGATTCGACAAATTCCATCGGAGACCGCGCTGAAGCTGGCGCAGAACCTGAGCGATGCCAGCAGCCTGTTGTTTGATAGCAAGGCTTGAGTTGGCACGAAACATGTTTCTGAATGCGGTCAGAGCGCACAAGCGCCAAAAAATCAGCCGCTGCAGGACAAGGAGAATGGCAAATGGCTAGTTCAACGATTTCCGGCCCAGGTTCGGGCTACGACACGCAGGCTATCGTCAAGGCGTTGGTGGGGGCTGAACAAGCACCCAAACAGCAGCAGATCACCAGCGAGCAAAAAAAAGCTACCGTCCAGTTGTCGGCGGTTGGTTCGGTCAAGACGGCGCTGGAAGCCTACCAGTCGGCGATCACCAAGTTGAACAATGCCTCCGCGTTCAACGGGCTTGCGGCGTCTTCTTCGGAAGAGAAGAACGCCAAGGTCACCCTGGGTGACGGCGCATCCAGCGGCAAGTACGTGTTGAGAGTCTCTAACCTGGCGACCGCTTCGAAAGTCACCACGGCAGTGAATACGGACGGCGCGACGGGCAAGGCCAACAGCACCGACGAAGACCAGACGCTGACGATCAACCAGTCGGATAAAAGCTACGACGTGGTGATTCCTGGCGGTGCGACCCTGCAACAGGTGCGCGAATCGATCAATACGCAGCTCTCGTCCAAAGGGATCAGTGCCAACGTACTGAGTGACTCCAACGGCGCGCGCCTGGTGCTGACCTCGTCCACTATGGGCGTAGGCACCGACATCACCCTCAGTGGTGATTCGGAGCTGGTCACCGGGTATGACAAGGGCACGGCGCCGACCAACGCCAAGTACTTCATCGATGACGTTCAGATGTCATCCGCCAGCAACAAGATTACGTCGGCAATCAGCGGCGTGACCTTGGATCTGTTGGACACTGTTGACACTAGCAAACCGACGACCATCACCGTGGCGAGCAACACCGACACGTTGAAAACCTCGGTGCAATCCTTCGTCACCGCCTACAACGCGCTGATGACTGCCGTTAATACCCAGACCAAAGTCACCGCCACCGGTGATGCGTCCACCACCACTGCCGGTGCGTTGACGGGTGATTCGTCGATGCGTCAATTGGTGAACAGTCTGCGCTCCGAGCTGACCAGCGGCTCCGGTGCGGGCACCATGACCAGTCTGGCGCAGATGGGCATCACCACCGACCAGAAAACCGGGCTGCTGAGCCTGGACGACACAGCGTGGAACAAAGCGGTGGTCAAGGGTGCAGGCGATATCGCCAAGCTGTTCACCGGCGACACTGGCTTGATCACGCGCATGAACAAGGCGACCAACAGCTACGTGGGCACCACGGGCACCCTGGCGACCCGTGCCACCGATCTCAACAACAAGTTGACTGACTTGACCAAAGAGACGGATGACCTGACGCGGCGTATGGATGCCTTGCAGAAATCCCTGACGGCCAAGTACACCGCGATGGACACCATGATCGCGCAGATCAACTCCAGCAGCTCCAGCATCATGACCACGCTCAACTCGCTGAACAATCCGAAGTCGAGCTGATAAGCGGGGCGTTTCGGCGCCCCGCTAAAGGTTCGCCGGTGGTCTGGCGCTTGACGTCTGGATTAAAGAATTTCGCAGCGCAGTCGAATAACTGGTTAAGCAAACCTATTTAGATTGTCGCCAGTAACGAGGTAGCAACATGAACCCGATGAGAGCCCTTCGCCAGTACCAAAAGGTCAGTTCCCATGCTCAGGTCTCCGAAGCCAGCCCGCACCGTCTGGTGCAGATGTTGATGGAAGGCGGTCTGGACCGCATGGCACAGGCCAAGGGCGCATTGAGCCGAGGTGATATCGCCCAGAAGGGCCTGATGCTGGGCAAAGCGATCGAAATCATCTCAGGGCTGCGCGACGGACTTGAGCCGGAAAAGGCTGAAGATCCGGCTGTCGTGCAGCGGTTGGACGCACTGTATGATTACATGAGTAACCGTTTGGTGGAGGCCAATCGTGTGAATGATGTCGAGATGATCGACGAAGTCGCTCGCCTGCTGATTACGGTAAAGACCGGCTGGGATGCCATCGCTCCACAATAAGGCCTGAGGCCTTGAGGTAAATATCATGAGCCACGCACTGCAACGCATCGATGAAACCCGCGAAGCTCTGATCGGCGCACTGGCTGAACGCAATTGGGAGGCGGTTGGCGAGTTGGATCTGGGTTGCCGCGCGGTGATTAATGAGGTATTGAGCGACGCGCCGGTGGACGAGGATGCGCTGCGGGAGAAGCTGGAGAGCCTGCTGGCGGTGTATCAGCAATTGCTTGAAGTAACGATGGGCGAGCGCCAGGCAATTTTCGAAGAGATGTCGCAGATCAACCAAGCGAAAAATGCGTCAAAGGTTTACCATCTGTTCGGTTGAACGGGCGCAGTTAATCCGAACGGCGCGTCATATATTTGACTGTGCCAGCATTTTTGACTTAACTAGTGCTGTTTTCAGATTTCAGACGTCTAGTAAGGTAAGAAGTCTTACAGGCATCTAGATAGCCCGCACTCTGGGCAGAGCGTTTTACTAGGGAAGTTGCTATTGCATGTGGCGTGAAACCAAAATTCTGCTGATTGATGACGATAGCGTCCGCCGCCGCGATTTAGCGGTGATTTTAAATTTTCTTGGCGAAGAAAATCTGCCCTGCGGTAGCCATGATTGGCAGCAGGCGGTCAGCTCGTTGTCCTCGAGCCGTGAAATCATTTGTGTGCTGATCGGGACGGTAAACGCTCCTGGCGCAGTTCTGGGCTTGTTAAAGACACTGTCAACCTGGGATGAGTTCCTTCCGGTGTTGCTGATGGGCGATATTTCTTCGCTCGACCTGCCGGAAGACCAGCGCCGCCGGGTGTTGTCCGCCCTGGAAATGCCGCCCAGCTACAGCAAATTGCTCGACTCCCTGCACCGCGCCCAGGTCTATCGCGAGATGTACGACCAGGCCCGTGAGCGCGGTCGTCACCGCGAACCCAACCTGTTCCGCAGCCTCGTCGGCACCAGCCGGGCGATCCAGCACGTGCGCCAGATGATGCAGCAAGTGGCCGATACCGACGCCAGCGTGCTGATCCTCGGCGAGTCGGGCACCGGCAAGGAAGTGGTCGCGCGCAACCTGCACTATCACTCCAAGCGCCGCGACGGGCCCTTTGTACCGGTCAATTGCGGGGCGATCCCGGCAGAGCTGCTCGAAAGCGAACTGTTCGGCCACGAGAAGGGCGCCTTTACCGGGGCGATCACCAGCCGTGCCGGGCGTTTCGAGCTGGCCAACGGCGGCACCCTGTTCCTCGACGAAATCGGCGACATGCCGCTGCCGATGCAGGTCAAGCTGTTGCGCGTGTTGCAGGAGCGCACCTTCGAACGCGTGGGCAGCAACAAGACCCAGAGCGTCGACGTGCGGATCATTGCGGCCACCCACAAGAACCTCGAAAGCATGATCGAGGTCGGCAGCTTCCGCGAAGACCTCTATTACCGCCTCAACGTGTTCCCGATCGAGATGGCCCCGCTGCGTGAGCGCGTGGAAGACATCCCGCTGCTGATGAACGAACTGATCTCGCGCATGGAGCACGAAAAGCGCGGTTCGATCCGCTTCAATTCGGCAGCGATCATGTCCCTGTGCCGTCACGGCTGGCCGGGCAACGTCCGCGAGCTGGCCAACCTGGTGGAGCGCATGGCGATCATGCATCCCTACGGTGTGATCGGCGTGGTCGAGCTGCCGAAGAAATTCCGCTACGTCGACGAAGAAGACGAGCATCTGGTGGACAGCCTGCGCAGCGACATGGAAGAGCGGATCGCCTTCAACGGCCATACCCCGGACTTCGGTGCCAACGCGATGCTGCCGCCGGAAGGCCTGGACCTCAAAGACTACCTCGGCAACCTCGAGCAAGGGTTGATCCAGCAAGCCCTGGACGATGCCAACGGCATCGTCGCCCGTGCGGCCGAGCGCCTGCGTATCCGTCGAACCACCCTGGTGGAAAAGATGCGCAAGTACGGGATGAGCCGCCGAGACGGTGATGAACAGGCAGATGATTGACGCCTGTTTTTCAACTAACTGAAAACTAAGCGCATTTTTTTAGGCACGGGTATTGCTACAGCCCTCGCAACGTTCCGTTTAACTGACGGTCAGCCAAGCGAGAGAGCATGATGCCCCACGCCGCCCAACTACCTTCGGCCCCTGAACTCCAGGGGCCTGTCCCGTCCGCCGAACAGCTCAGCCGGCATGGCCTTGAGCAGGCGTTCTCGCTGTTCAGTCAGATGTCCAGCCAGTTGACCGACTCCTACAGCCTGCTGGAAGCGCGGGTCTCCGAGCTCAAGGGCGAGTTGGCGGTGGTCAGTGCCCAGCGCATGGAAGAGCTGGCCGAGAAAGAGCGCCTGGCCAACCGTCTGCAGAACCTGCTCGATCTGTTGCCTGGTGGTGTGATCGTCATCGACGACCAGGGCCGTGTGCGCGAAGCCAACCCGGCCGCCTGCGACCTGCTCGGGCTGCCGTTGGAGGGCGAACTGTGGCGCCATGTGATCAGCCGCTGCTTCGCGCCGCGTGAAGATGACGGCCATGAAATCTCCCTCAAGGATGGGCGCCGCTTGTCCATCGCCACTCGCTCCCTGGACGCGGAGCCCGGTCAACTGGTGCTGCTCAACGACCTGACTGAAACCCGTCACCTGCAAGACCAACTGGCGCGCCATGAGCGCTTGTCGTCGCTGGGTAGGATGGTCGCTTCTTTGGCGCATCAGATCCGCACGCCGTTGTCGGCAGCGTTGATCTACGCCAGTCATTTGACTGATGAGCAATTGCCCGCCGACACCCACCAGCGTTTTGCCGGACGCCTCAAGGAGCGCTTGCATGAGTTGGAGCACCAGGTGCGCGACATGCTGGTGTTTGCCCGCGGCGAATTGCCGCTGACCGACCGCATCACGCCGTCCGGCCTGATGCAGGCGTTGCAAGCGGCGGCCGCCACCCATGTGCAGGACGCCAATGTGCGCTGGCAGTGCGACAGTCACCAAGGCGAATTGCTGTGCAACCGCGACACCCTGGTGGGCGCGCTGCTCAACCTGATCGAAAACGCGACCCAGGCCAGCGGCCCCGGTGCGCGGCTCAAGGTACATGTGTACGCCCGTGCGCAAACCCTGCGCCTGTGCATCAGCGACAGCGGCAGCGGTATCGAGCCGCAGGTGCTGCAGCGCCTGGGCGAACCGTTTTTCACCACCAAGACCAACGGTACGGGCCTCGGCCTGACGGTGGTCAAGGCCGTGGCGCGCGCCCATCAGGGAGAATTGCAACTGCGTTCCCGCTTGGGGCGTGGCACTTGTGCATTGATGACCTTGCCGCTGTTTTCATGCGCGGCAAGCGCGGAGTAAAAGGCTATGGCTATCAAGGTTCTGTTGGTGGAAGACGATCGTGCCCTGCGTGAGGCATTGGCTGACACGCTGCTGCTGGCGGGCCATGACTATCGGGCGGTCGGTTCTGCCGAGGACGCCTTGGCGGCGGTGGAGCAAGAGGCCTTCAGCCTGGTGGTCAGCGACGTGAACATGCCTGGCATGGACGGCCATCAGTTGCTCGCGCTGCTGCGCGCACGCCAGCCGCAGTTGCCGGTGCTGCTGATGACCGCCCATGGCGCCGTCGAGCGCGCAGTGGATGCCATGCGCCAGGGCGCGGCGGATTACCTGGTCAAACCGTTCGAGCCCAAGGCGTTGATCGAGCTGGTGGCGCGGCATGCCCTGGGGGTGATTCCAGCCGGCGAGGCAGACGGCCCGATTGCTTTTGAGCCGGCCAGCGCACAATTGCTGGAGCTCGCGGCCCGCGTGGCGCGCAGTGATTCCACCGTGTTGATTTCCGGCGAGTCGGGCACCGGCAAGGAAGTGCTGGCGCGCTATATCCACCAGCAATCGGGGCGCGCCCAGCAGCCCTTTATCGCGATCAATTGCGCGGCGATCCCCGACAACATGCTCGAAGCCACGCTGTTCGGCCACGAAAAGGGCTCCTTCACCGGCGCCATCGCGGCCCAGGCGGGCAAGTTCGAGCAGGCCGACGGCGGTACCATCCTGCTCGACGAAATTTCGGAAATGCCCCTGGGTCTGCAAGCCAAACTGCTGCGGGTGCTGCAGGAGCGTGAAGTGGAGCGAGTCGGTGCGCGCAAGCCGATCCAGCTGGATATCCGCGTGGTCGCCACCACCAACCGCGACCTGGCGGGTGAAGTGGCGGCGGGGCGCTTTCGTGAAGACTTGTTCTACCGCCTCTCGGTATTCCCCCTGGCCTGGCGCCCGCTGCGCGAACGTCCGGCGGACATCATTCCGCTGGCCGAGCGCCTGCTGAACAACCACGTCAAAAAAATGAAGCACGCCCAGGCGCGGCTGTCGGCCGAAGCCCAGGCGTGCCTGATCGGCTACCCCTGGCCCGGCAACGTGCGGGAACTGGACAATGCCATTCAGCGCGCGTTGATTCTGCAGCAGGGCGGCTTGATCCAGCCCCAGGACTTCTGCCTGGCCATGGGCAGCGGCGCCGCGCCGTTACCGAGCCTGGCGCCCGCGCCGCTGGTCGCCGAAGCCGAATCCGCCGGGGCCCTGGGCGACGATCTGCGCCGCCGCGAATTCCAGATGATCATCGACACCCTGCGCGCCGAACGCGGCCGTCGTAAAGAAGCGGCCGAGCGCCTGGGCATCAGCCCACGCACCCTGCGCTACAAGTTGGCGCAGATGCGGGATGCGGGGATGGACGTGGAAGCTTATCTGTTTGCTATCTGAGCGGTAACAAGGCCGACAAGTTTTGTCGCCTTTTCTTACAGGTTGATACAGAGCTGGCACCCTTGTTGCTACCACCCCTAGTAACCGCTGCGTAGTGTCAAAAAATTGCGGGTCGTCGGAGAGAGAAGGTCATGAGCCAGGGTATTGAGTTCAATCGGTTGATGTTGGATATGCGCTCCATGCAAATGGACGCCATGGCTCAACCGAAATCCGTCGCACAAGCGCCGGAATTGGGCCAAAGCAGTTTCGCCGACATGCTCGGCCAGGCCATCAACAAAGTCAGTGACACCCAGCAAGCCTCCAACCAGTTGGCGACCGCGTTCGAAATCGGCAAGAGCGGCGTGGACCTGACCGACGTGATGGTCGCTTCGCAGAAAGCCAGTGTGTCCTTTCAAGCCTTGACCCAGGTGCGCAACAAACTGGTCCAGGCTTATCAAGACATCATGCAGATGCCGGTTTAAGGACGAGATTTAAGTCATGGCAGAAGCAGTCGTGGACAACGTACCCGCCAAGACAGACGGCAAACCGCCGCTGTTTGGCCTGTCGTTCCTGGAAAACCTCTCGGAAATGACCATGCTGCGTCAGGTGGGCCTGATGGTCGGCCTGGCGGCCAGCGTGGCGATTGGTTTTGCTGTGGTGCTGTGGTCGCAGCAACCCGATTACCGGCCGCTGTACGGCAGCCTGGCCGGTATGGACTCCAAGCAGATCATGGAAACCCTGGCCGCCGCCGACATCGCCTACACCGTGGAGCCCAACTCCGGGGCACTGCTGGTCAAGGCCGATGACGTCGCCCGGGCGCGCATGAAGCTGGCCGCCGCCGGCGTGACCCCGTCCGACAGCAACATCGGTTTCGAGATCCTCGACAAGGACCAGGGCCTGGGTACCAGCCAGTTCATGGAAGCCACCCGCTACCGTCGTGGCCTGGAAGGCGAACTGGCGCGCACCATCTCCAGCCTCAATAACGTCAAGGGCGCGCGGGTCCACCTGGCGATTCCGAAGAGTTCGGTGTTTGTGCGCGACGAGCGCAAGCCAAGTGCCTCGGTATTGGTTGAACTGTTTTCCGGCCGCTCCCTGGAGCCTGGCCAGGTGCTGGCGATCATCAACCTGGTGGCCACCAGCGTTCCCGAATTGAGCAAGTCGCAAATCACCGTGGTCGACCAGAAGGGCAACCTGTTGTCCGACATGGCCGAAAATTCTGCGCTGACCCAGGCCGGCAAGCAGTTCGACTACAGCCGCCGCATGGAAAGCATGCTCACCCAGCGTGTCCACAACATCCTGCAACCGGTGCTGGGCAACGACCGCTACAAGGCTGAAGTGTCCGCCGACGTGGATTTCAGCGCTGTCGAGTCGACCTCCGAGCAATTCAACCCGGACCAGCCGGCCCTGCGCAGCGAGCAGTCCACCAGCGAACAACGCACCGCCAGCAACGGCCCGCAAGGCGTACCGGGTGCCCTGAGCAACCAGCCGCCGGCCCCGGCCTCGGCACCGCAAACCACCGGCGGCGCCGCCGCGACCGCGGGCGCCATCGCTCCCGGCCAGCCACTGTTGGACGCCAACGGCCAACAGATCATGGACCCGGCCACCGGCCAGCCGATGCTCGCTCCGTACCCGGCGGACAAGCGTAACCAGTCGACCAAGAACTTCGAACTCGACCGTTCCATCAGCCACACCAAGCAGCAACAGGGCCGGATCAACCGCCTGTCGGTGTCGGTGGTGGTCGATGACCAGGTCAAGGTCAACGCCGCTGACGGCGCCGTCACCCGCGCACCGTGGAGCGCCGACGAATTGGCGCGCTTCACCCGCCTGGTGCAGGATGCCGTCGGTTTCGACGCCAGCCGTGGCGACAGCGTCAGCGTGATCAACATGCCGTTCTCCGCCGAGCGTGGCGAAGTGATCGCCGAAGCGGCGTTCTACACCCAGCCGTGGTTCTGGGACATCGTCAAGCAAGTGCTGGGCGTGTTGTTCATCCTGGTGCTGGTGTTCGGCGTACTGCGTCCGGTGCTCAACAACATCACCGGCAATGGCAAGAAACAACTGGCGGCCTTCGCTGGCGGCGACGTCGAGTTGGGTGGCATGGGCGGCCTGGACGGCGAACTGGCCAACGACCGCGTCAGCCTCGGCGGCCCGCAAAGCATCCTGTTGCCAAGCCCAAGCGAAGGCTATGACGCTCAGTTGAACGCAATCAAGAGTCTGGTGGCAGAAGACCCGGGCCGTGTGGCCCAGGTCGTGAAAGAGTGGATTAACGCAGATGAGTGATAATCGAGCCGCTGTTGCCAAACTCACCAAGGTCGACAAAGCCGCAGTCCTGCTGCTGTCCCTGGGTGAAACCGACGCCGCCCAAGTGCTGCGCCACATGGGCCCCAAAGAGGTTCAACGGGTCGGCGTGGCCATGGCGCAAATGCGCAACGTTCACCGTGAGCAGGTCGAACAGGTGATGAGCGAGTTCGTCGAGATCGTCGGCGACCAGACCAGCCTGGGTGTCGGCTCCGACAGCTACATCCGCAAGATGCTCACCTCGGCCCTCGGCGAAGACAAAGCCAACGGCCTGATCGACCGCATCCTGCTGGGCGGCAACACCAGCGGCCTCGACAGCCTCAAATGGATGGAACCGCGCGCCGTCGCCGACGTGATCCGCTACGAGCACCCGCAGATCCAGGCGATCGTGGTGGCGTACCTCGACCCGGACCAGGCTGGCGAAGTGCTCGGCCACTTCGACCATAAAGTGCGCCTGGACATCATCCTGCGCGTATCGTCGCTGAACACCGTGCAGCCGGCGGCCCTGAAAGAACTCAACACGATTCTCGAGAAGCAGTTCTCGGGCAACTCGAATGCTTCGCGCACCACCTTGGGTGGTATCAAGCGCGCCGCCGACATCATGAACTTCCTCGACAGCTCGGTCGAAGGCCAGTTGATGGACTCGATCCGCGAGATCGACGACACCCTGTCCGGCCAGATCGAAGACCTCATGTTTGTGTTCAACAACCTCTCCGATGTCGACGACCGCGGCATCCAGGCGCTGTTGCGCGAAGTCTCCTCCGACGTGCTGGTACTGGCCCTCAAGGGCTCGGACGAGGGCGTCAAGGAGAAGATCTTCAAGAACATGTCCAAGCGCGCCTCGGAACTGTTGCGCGACGACTTGGAAGCCAAAGGCCCGGTGCGCGTCAGCGACGTGGAAACCGCCCAGAAGGAAATCCTCACCATTGCCCGCCGTATGGCCGAAGCCGGAGAAATCGTTCTCGGCGGGAAGGGCGGCGAAGAAATGATTTAAGGCGCCTCGCATGTCGAACAAAGATGAGACGCCCAGCGATCTGATTCGCGCGCGGGACGTGGGCGGGTTCGACATCTGGTCGTTGCCCAGCTTCGATCCGCATGTGCCGGAGCCTGAACCCGAGCCTGTGGAAGAACTGCCGGCGGAAATGGAAGAAGTGCCGCTGGAGGAAGTCCAGCCGCTGACCCTGGAAGAGTTGGAAAGCATCCGCCAGGAGGCCTACAACGAAGGCTTCGCCGCTGGCGAAAAAGATGGTTTTCGCAGCGCCACGCTCAAGGTCCGCCAGGAAGCCGAGGTCGCCTTGAGCGTCAAGCTGGCCAGCCTCGAACGCCTGATGGGCAGCCTGTTCGAGCCCATCGCCGAGCAGGATTCGCAGATCGAAAAAGCCATGGTCGGGCTGGTCGAGCACATCGCCCGTCAGGTGATCCAGCGTGAGCTGGTGCTGGACTCCAGCCAGATCGAAAGCGTCATGCGCGAAGCCCTCAAGCTGCTGCCCCTGGGCGTCGGCAATGTGCGGCTGCACATCAACCCGCAGGATTTCGAACAGGTCAAAGCCCTGCGCGAGCGCCATGAAGAAACCTGGCGCATCGTCGAAGACGCCGATCTGCAGCCCGGTGGTTGCCGCGTCGAGACCGAATACAGCCGCATCGACGCCACCGTGGAAACGCGCATCAGCCAGATCATGGCCCAGCTGCTGGATCAAGTCCACGAGCAGCTCCTGAACCCGGCCGAACCGGACATGAGCGTGGACCTGGACGCCGCCGATGCGCCTTGATCGCACCAGCTTCGCCAAACGCCTGGGCGGTTATATCGAGGCCACTGAGTTGCCCGGCCAGCCGATTCTCGAAGGGCGCCTGCTGCGCATGGTCGGCCTGACCCTCGAAGCCGAAGGCCTGCGCGCCGCCATGGGCAGCCGCTGCCTGGTGATCAACGACGACAGCTACCACCCGGTGCAGGTCGAAGCCGAAGTCATGGGCTTTTCCGGCAGCAAGATTTTCCTCATGCCCGTTGGCAGCCTGGCGGGCATCGCCCCCGGTGCCCGCGTGGTGCCGCTGGCCGATACCGGCCGCCTGCCCATGGGCATGAGCATGCTCGGCCGCGTGCTGGACGGCGCCGGGCGCGCGCTGGACGGCAAGGGCGGCATGAAGGCCGAAGACTGGGTGCCGATGGACGGCCCCACCATCAACCCGCTCAAGCGCAACCCGATCAGCCAGCCGCTGGACGTGGGCATTCGCAGCATCAACGGTTTATTGACGGTCGGTCGCGGCCAGCGCCTGGGCCTGTTCGCCGGTACCGGCGTGGGTAAGTCGGTGTTGCTCGGCATGATGACCCGCTTTACCGAGGCCGACATCATCGTGGTGGGGCTGATCGGCGAACGGGGCCGGGAAGTGAAGGAGTTCATCGAGCACAGTCTCGGTGAAGAAGGCCTCAAGCGTTCGGTGGTGGTGGCCTCCCCGGCGGACGATGCGCCGCTGATGCGTTTGCGCGCGGCCATGTACTGCACGCGCATCGCCGAATATTTTCGCGATAAGGGCAAGAACGTCCTGTTGCTGATGGACTCCCTCACGCGTTTCGCCCAGGCCCAGCGGGAAATCGCCCTGGCCATTGGCGAGCCGCCGGCCACCAAGGGGTATCCGCCGTCGGTGTTCGCCAAGCTGCCCAAGCTGGTCGAGCGCGCCGGTAATGCCGAGGCGGGCGGGGGCTCGATCACTGCGTTCTACACCGTGTTGTCTGAAGGCGATGACCAGCAGGACCCGATCGCCGACTCGGCGCGCGGCGTGCTCGACGGTCACATCGTGCTGTCGCGGCGCCTGGCGGAAGAGGGGCACTACCCGGCGATCGACATCGAAGCCTCCATCAGCCGGGTGATGCCATCGGTGGTCACGCCCGAGCACATGGCCCGCGCCCAGCAGTTCAAGCAGCTGTGGTCGCGTTACCAGCAGAGTCGCGACCTGATCAGCGTCGGCGCCTATGTGGCCGGTGGCGATCGTGAGACCGACCTGGCGATTGCCCTGCAACCGCAATTGGTCACCTACCTGCGCCAGGGCCTCAACGACAACATCAGCATGGGCGAAAGCGAAGCACACCTGCAGTCCATCTTCGCCCCCGCGCCAGGCGGCTAAGCCATGGCCAGCAGCCGCTCCTCACGCCTGGCCCCGGTGGTGGACATGGCCGAAAAGGCCGAAAAAACCGCGGTCCAGCGCCTGGGTTACTTCCAGGGCCAGGTGCGCCTGGCAGAAAGCAAGCTCGGCGACCTGGAGCGCTTTCGCGGCGAGTACCAGCAGCAGTGGATCGAGCGCGGCACCAAAGGCGTGTCCGGCCAGTGGCTGATGGGCTACCAGGGCTTTCTCAACCAACTTGAGACCGCCGTCGGCCAGCAGCGCCAGAGCCTGGCCTGGCACCAGAACAACCTCGACAAGGCCCGCGAGAGCTGGCAGCAGGCGTATGCCCGGGTCGAAGGCTTGCGCAAGCTGGTGCAGCGCTACATCGACGAAGCGCGGGCGATCGAGGATAAGCGCGAGCAGAAGCTGCTCGACGAGCTGTCCCAGCGCCTGCCGCGGCAGAATCCCTACTAGCGCCAGGCCCGCTGTTCAATGTGGGAAGGGGCTTGTCTCCCATATTTGATTCGCCGTGTTGCCCATAGCCCATTCGCCTGCTACACCTTCTATCTAGACCCATGACAAGGAAGCAGTCACATGTCAGTCGTGTCAGAAGTATCCCTGGATGGGACGAAGTTGACGATTGCAATCAAAGGCCGGTTCGATTTCGGCAGCCACCAGATCTTTCGTGAGGCCTACGAGCGTTTCTACAAGGTGCCGGACGTGTACGTGGTCGACCTGAAGGAAACCACCTACATGGACAGTTCCGCCCTGGGCATGCTCCTGCTGCTGCGCGATCATGCCGGGGGCGATGATGCGGAAGTCCAAGTGATCAACATCAGCTCCGACGTGCGCAAGATCCTCGCGATATCCAACTTCGATAAACTGTTCGATATCAATTGAGCGCTCTGGCTCCGGTCCTCGAACCGCTGACCGTCCTGATCGCCGAAGACAGCGCCACCGACTTGCTGTTGCTGTCGACCATCATCCGGCGCCAGGGCCACCACGTGCTCACCGCCAGCAACGGTGTGGAAGCGGTCGACCTGTTCGCCCGCGAACGCCCGCAACTGGTGTTGATGGACGCCCTGATGCCGGTGATGGATGGCTTTGAGGCCGCGCGCCGGATCAAGCAACTGGCGGGCGAAGCCCTGGTGCCGATCATCTTCCTCACCTCCCTGCGCCAAAGCGAAGCCCTGGCCGAATGCCTGGATGCCGGTGGCGATGACTTCTTGCCCAAGCCCTACAACCCGCTGATCCTCGCGGCCAAGATCAATGCGATGGACCGCCTGCGCCGCCTGCAGGCCACGGTATTGCAGCAGCGCGACCTGATCGCCAAGCACCACGACTACCTGCTGCATGAGCAACGCGTGGCCAAGGCGGTGTTCGACAAGGTTGCCCATTCCGGCTGTATCAACGCAGCGCCGAACATCCGTTACCTGCAATCGCCGTATGCGCTGTTCAACGGTGACTTGTTGTTGGCGGCCTACACGCCGGCGGGTGATATGCATGTGCTGCTCGGCGATTTCACCGGGCATGGCCTGCCGGCGGCGGTCGGCGCGATGCCGTTGGCGGAAGTGTTCTACGGCATGACGGCCAAGGGCTACGGGCTGACGCAGATCCTGCGGGAGATGAACGCCAAGCTCAAACGCATCCTGCCGGTGGACATGTTCTGCTGCGCCGCGCTGTTGTGCCTGAGCACGCAGCGGCGCGTGGTGGAGGTCTGGAATGGCGGCATGCCTGATGGCTATGTACATGAAGTCGCCACCGGCAAGCGGACACCGTTGGTGTCACGGCATTTGCCGTTGGGTGTGCTGTCGGCGCAGGCGTTCGAGGACCATACCGAAGTCTGGCCGATGGCCCTGGGCGACCGCGTGTTTCTGCTCTCCGACGGCGTACTGGACACCGCCGACGCCAACGAACAGCTGTTCGGCGCCGAGCGCTTGCAGCAGGTGTTTGCCGCCAATCGCGAGCCCGACCGCCTGTTCGAGGATATCGAGCAGGCTCTGGCGGCGTTTCGCGGTGAGGTGCGGGATGATGTGAGCATGGTCGAAATCACCCTGCAGGCCGGCCAGTCGATGCGCGCGACGGGGCCGTTGTACGCCGACAGCGGCCAGTCGTGCCCGTTGGATTGGTCGGTGGGTTTTGAATTCCGCGCCGAGACCCTCAAGCGTTACAACCCGTTGCCCTATCTGTTGCAACTGCTGCTCGAGATCCACGGCCTGCGCGAGCAGAGCGGGGCGCTCTACAGCGTGATGGCCGAGCTGTATTCCAACGCCCTCGAGCATGGCGTGCTGGGCCTGGACTCGCGGCTCAAGCGCGATGCCAAAGGGTTCGCGCAGTATTACCGCGAGCGCAACGAACGGCTGATGCAGCTCAACAGCGGTTATGTGCGCGTGCAGGTGCAGGTGGTGCCCACCGTTACCGGCGGCAGTATGAGCTTGCGCATCGAAGACAGCGGCCCCGGGTTCGATGTGGAACAGGTACTGGCGCGCCCGCTGGATGTCGACCGCCTGTCCGGTCGCGGCTTGAGCCTGGTGCGGCAACTGAGCAGCGATGTACGCTGGTCCGACGGCGGGCGTAGCGTCTGCGTGGAGTTTTGCTGGGAGGCTCTGGCATAATCCGCCGATTCTTGATCAAGGAGCGAACAAGTGGTTGAGGTTCATCTGGACCCGGACGTGTTATCGGGTTTGCAGGAAGTCATGGAAGGCGAGTACCCCAAGTTGCTCGATACCTTTCTCGATGATTCGCAAAAGCGCGTCGAAGCGCTGCGCAAGGCGCGCGACGATGCCAAGGCATTGGCGCTTATCGCCCATAGTTTCAAGGGCAGCAGTGGCAACCTCGGGGCGGTGCGGTTGGCGCACTTGTGCCAGCGCCTGGAGGTTGAGTCCGTCGAGGCGGCGGCGGACCTGGGGGCCTTGGTCGATCAGATCGATCATGAGTTTGCGCTGGTCAAGCCGCTGTATGAGTCGGAGCGCCAGCGCTTCCAGCTTTAATTTCAGGCGCGGGACGGCTTTTCGATAGGAGCTGGCCCGACTCTTGCTCTATCTCCTGATACTGCATCCCCGATCCCCATGCAGTGGAGACCTTACCTATGCCAGTCGCCCCTAATTCGCTCCTTCAGGCTGCCTCCGCGGCCAAGCCTCAAGCGCCTGCCGCCAATCCACCGGCGGCGGCTGCGGAGCCACGGGATAAGGGCCCTGGCTTTGCTCAGGTGTTCGCCAGCCAAGGTTCGAAGCCCTCGGCCAAGGCCGACGACAACTCGGCCAAACCCACGCGCGACAAGCCTGCCGACGCGAGTGCCAAGCCGGTTGCCGGCAACGATAAGCCTGTCGCGAACAACGATAAACCTGCCGCCGGTACGCCAGCGGTTGCCGATAGCGGCAAACCCTTGCCTGCCAAGCCGGCCGACAGCGCCAGCAGTGATCAAACCCCGCCGGCCGACCCCGCCCTGGCGCAGCAGCCTGCGGCAGACCCGACGGTTGCGCCGGTGGTTGACCCCGCGTTGATTGTCACGGTCACGCCAGTTGCTGTGCCGGTGCCGGTGGAAACGCCAGCCCCGGCCGCCGCCAAGGATGACAAGGCCCAGCCGCTGGTCACGACGCCGTTGGCAGCGACCGATGCGGCCAAGCCAGCCTTCGATCCCGCGGCCGACCCTCTGGACGCCTTGCCGGCGGTACGCCTGGCGATGGAGCAGGGCGGCCATGTGTCGGCCAGCAGCCAGACGCCGCAGAAAGCCGCGCCGACGTCCCAGGACCAGCCGACTGTCGCGCAGAACTTCGCCACGGGCCTGGCTAACATGGTGGATCAGCAAGCCAGCAAGGACAGCACCGACCGGGGTGGCGACAAAACCTTTGGCGGGTTGATCGAAGAAGGCCTCAAGGATTTGAAGGGCGCCAGCAGCGACACCCGTGTCGATGACTTCGCCAACCGCCTGGCCGCGCTGACCCAGGCCGCCACGCCGAAAACCGCCAACGCGTTGCCGCCGGTGACCAACGCACCGCTGGCCATGCACCAGAGCGGCTGGACCGAGGAAATCGTCAACCGCGTGATGTACCTGTCCAGCGCCAACCTCAAGTCGGCGGAGATCCAGCTGCAACCGGCCGAACTCGGGCGCCTGGATATCAAGGTCAACATGACAGCGGACCAGCAGGCCCAGGTCACGTTCATGAGCGGTCACGCCGTGGTGCGTGACGCGCTGGAAAGCCAGTCCGGCCGGTTGCGCGAGATGTTCGCCCAGCAGGGCATGGGGCAGGTCGACGTCAACGTGTCCGACCAATCCCGCGGCTGGCAGGGCCAGGGTCAGGGCCAACAGCAACAGAACCAGGCGAACGGTATCAGTGGCCGTGGCGGTCGGGGTGACAACGGCGACGTTGCCGATCACGCCGACGTGGCAGCGGCCGTCGCGCCGGTGACGTCCACCGTGATCGGCTCCAGCGCCGTCGACTACTACGCCTGATTCAGGGCCAACACCGGCCTGAGTGTGGGAGGGGGCTTGCCCCTGATGATCACGACCATTAAGCCTGGCCTGAGTCGATCGCAATCCAAAGGTGGGAGGGGGCTTGCCCCCGATGGCAGTGTGCCCGTCAACGGATCGGTCGACTGGAACTCCGCTATCGGGGGCAAGCCCCCTCCCACAATGGATCTGTGGCATGGCCGCTGTCCTGCGCTGCCTGACAACTCTGGCATAACACTTGCTCTTGCCTTTCCGTAGATCTATGAATCCCCGAATAGTGACGGATTATTGGCATGGCGAAGAGCGACGACGCAGCAAAAGCACCTGCAGGCAAGGGTAAGCTCAAGCTTATCCTGTTGATTGTCCTGGCCCTGGTCCTGGCCATCGGCGCCTCTGTGGGCGGCACTTGGTACATCATGCACAGCAGTGCGAGCAAACCGGCGCCCGCCGCCGAAACTGCCAGTAACGTCAAGCAACCGGCAATCTTCGAACCGATGCTTCCGGCCTTTGTCGCCAACTTCAACCAGAACGGTCGTCAACGCTACCTGCAGGTGAGCATCACCTTGCTGGCGCGTAACCAGGCAGACCTCGATGCGCTCAAGGTGCATATGCCGGTGATCCGCAACAACCTGGTGATGTTGTTTTCCGCGCAAAGCTTCGACAACCTGGCCACCCCGGTGGGCCAGGAAATGCTGCGCCAGAAGGTCACTGCCAGCGTGCAGGAAGTGGCCCAGAAAGAGCTCGGCAAAGTGGTGGTCGAGCAGGCGCTCTTCACTAATTTCGTATTGCAGTAGGATCACCACATGGCCGTGCAAGACCTTCTGTCCCAGGATGAAATCGATGCGCTGCTGCATGGCGTGGACGATGGTCTGGTACAGACCGAAACGGCTGCCGAACCCGGCAGCGTCAAAAGTTATGACCTGACCAGCCAGGATCGCATCGTCCGTGGACGCATGCCGACCCTGGAAATGATCAACGAGCGTTTCGCCCGTTACACCCGCATCAGCATGTTCAACATGCTGCGCCGCTCGGCGGACGTGGCGGTGGGCGGCGTGCAGGTGATGAAGTTCGGTGAATACGTACACTCGCTGTACGTGCCTACCAGCCTCAACCTGGTCAAGATCAAGCCATTGCGCGGCACGGCGTTGTTCATCCTCGACGCCAAACTGGTGTTCAAGCTGGTGGACAACTTCTTCGGCGGCGACGGCCGTCACGCCAAGATCGAAGGCCGGGAATTCACCCCCACGGAACTGCGGGTGGTGCGGATGGTGCTGGAGCAGGCCTTCATCGACTTGAAGGAAGCCTGGCAGGCGATCATGGAAGTCAACTTCGAGTACATCAACTCGGAAGTGAACCCGGCCATGGCCAACATCGTCGGCCCCAGCGAAGCGATTGTGGTGTCGACGTTCCACATCGAACTCGATGGCGGTGGCGGTGACCTGCACGTGACCATGCCGTACTCGATGATCGAGCCGGTGCGCGAAATGCTCGATGCCGGCTTCCAGTCCGACCTCGACGATCAGGATGAACGCTGGGTCAAGGCCCTGCGCGAAGACCTGCTGGACGTCGACGTGCCGCTGAGCGCCACCGTGGCGCGTCGTCAGTTGCGCCTGCGGGATATCTTGCACATGCAACCGGGCGACGTGATTCCCGTCGAGTTGCCGGAAGAACTGATCATGCGCGCCAACGGCGTGCCGTCGTTCAAGGTCAAGCTCGGTTCCCACAAGGGCAACCTGGCGCTGCAAGTGGTGGAGCCGATCAACCGGCGTTGAGTCACCCGTATTGATGCACCCCTATTTATGAATGTTTGCTCCGCCGAGGACATGTAATGGCTACCGAACACGAAAACACTTCCGCCGAAGACCAGGCCCTGGCCGACGAATGGGCTGCGGCCCTGGAAGAAACCGGCGATGTCGGCCAGGACGATATCGACGCGTTGCTGGCGGCCGATGCCTCTACTGCGCCGGCCAGTAACCGCCTGCCCATGGAAGAATTCGGCAGCGTGCCGAAGAACAACGACCCGGTGAGCCTCGACGGCCCGAACCTGGACGTGATTCTCGACATCCCGGTGTCGATCTCCATGGAAGTCGGCAGCACCGACATCAACATCCGCAACCTGCTGCAGCTCAACCAGGGCTCGGTGATCGAGCTTGACCGCTTGGCCGGCGAGCCGCTGGACGTGCTGGTCAACGGCACGCTGATCGCCCATGGCGAAGTGGTGGTGGTCAACGAAAAGTTCGGCATTCGCCTGACCGACGTGATCAGCCCGAGCGAACGCATCAAGAAGCTGCGCTGACATGAAGTATTCGATGGCGGGACTGTTGCTGGCGCTGCCATTGAGCGCCCTCGCGGCCGAGCCGGTCGCGCAGGCGGCTGCGGCGGCGGCACCGGTGGTGAGCAGCGGTATCGGCGGTCAGTTGACCCAACTGGTACTGGGCCTGCTGCTGGTGGTCGGGCTGATTTTTGTGCTGGCCTGGCTGATGCGTCGGGTGCAGAACATTGGCCCGGGCAACGCCCAGGTCATCGAGATGATCGGCTCGCGCGCCCTCGGCCCGCGTGATCGGCTGGTGCTGGTGCAGGTGGGCGAGGAACAGATCCTGCTGGGCCTCACCCCCGGCCGCATCACCCCGCTGCATGTGCTCAAGACCCCGGTCAACGTCGCCCCGACCCAAGCCGCCACGCCAGAATTCGCCCAACGCCTGATGGAGTTGCTGGGCAAGGATCAGAAGGATAAGAAGTAATGCGCGTTTTATTGACGCTCATGCTGTGGCTGGCCGCGCCATTGGCGTTCGCCGCCGACCCGTTGTCGATCCCGGCGATTACGCTCGGCACCAATGCGGCCGGGGCCCAGGAGTATTCGGTCAGCCTGCAGATCCTGCTGATCATGACGGCGCTGAGTTTTATCCCGGCGTTTGTCATGCTGATGACCAGCTTCACCCGCATCATTATCGTGTTCTCGATCCTGCGTCAGGCCCTGGGCCTGCAACAGACGCCATCGAACCAGATCCTCACGGGCATGGCGCTGTTCTTGACGCTGTTCATCATGGCGCCGGTCTTCGACAAGGTGAACCAGCAAGCCCTGCAGCCTTACCTCGCGGAAAAGCTCACGGCGCAAGACGCCATCGACAAGGCCCAAGGCCCGATCAAAGACTTCATGCTGTCGCAGACCCGCTCCAGCGACCTTGAGCTGTTCATGCGCCTGTCCAAGCGCACCGACATCGCCACGCCGGACCAGGCGCCGCTGACGATCCTGGTGCCGGCGTTCGTCACCTCGGAACTGAAGACGGCGTTCCAGATCGGTTTCATGATCTTTATCCCGTTCCTGATCATCGACCTGGTGGTGGCGAGCGTGCTGATGGCCATGGGGATGATGATGCTGTCGCCGCTGATCATCTCGTTGCCGTTCAAGATCATGCTGTTTGTGCTGGTGGACGGCTGGGCACTGATCATCGGCACGTTGGCCAGCAGTTTCGGCGGAGTGTAGGGCTATGACCCCAGAAGTTGCCGTCGACCTGTTCCGTGAAGCGTTGTGGCTGACCACGATGATGGTTGCCGTGCTGGTGGTGCCGAGCCTGTTGGTCGGCCTGTTGGTGGCGATGTTCCAGGCTGCGACCCAGATCAACGAACAAACCCTGAGCTTCCTGCCGCGCCTGTTGGTGATGCTGGTCACGTTGATTGTCGCCGGCCCGTGGCTGGTGCAAACCTTCATGGAATATATCCTGCAGCTGTACGGCAGTATTCCGCAGTTGATCGGCTGACCGCATGCAATCGCTGCTGGCGTTGACCGACACCCAGATCAGCACCTGGGTGGCGTCGTTTATCTTGCCGCTGTTCCGGGTCACGGCGGTGCTGATGAGCATGCCGGTGTTTGGTACCACCCTGGTACCACGGCGTATCCGCCTGTACTTCGCGGTGGCGATCACCGTGGTGCTGGTGCCGGGCTTGCCGCCGATGCCTGCGGTCAATGCGCTGGACCTCAGTGCGCTGATGCTGATTGCCGAGCAGATCCTGATCGGCTCGCTGCTGGGTTTCTCTCTGCAACTGTTCTTCCAGGCATTCGTGATCGCCGGGCAAATCATCTCGATCCAGATGGGTATGGGTTTTGCGTCGATGGTCGACCCCACCAACGGCGTGTCGGCGGCGGTGATCGGGCAGTTCCTGACCATGCTGGTGACTTTGATGTTCCTGGCCATGAATGGCCATCTGGTGGTGTTCGAGGTGCTGACCGAAAGTTTCACCACCTTGCCGGTCGGCTCGGGGTTGGTGGTCAATCACTTCTGGGAACTGGTGGGGCGCCTCAGTTGGGTGCTGGGCGCTTCGCTGTTGCTGGTGCTGCCGGCGATCACCGCGCTGCTGGTGGTCAACATCGCGTTTGGGGTGATGACCCGCGCGGCGCCGCAGTTGAATATCTTCTCTATCGGTTTCCCGTTGACCCTGGTGTTGGGCATGGGGATTTTCTGGGTCGGCATGGCCGACATTCTCAATCAGTATCAACCGCTGGCGAGCGACGCCTTGCAGTTCTTACGTGATCTGGCACGGGCGCGCTGAGCCATGGCCGAGAGCGAGAGTGGTCAGGACAAAACAGAAGACCCCACGGAGAAACGTAAAAAGGACTCCCGGGAAAAGGGCGAGATTGCCCGCTCCAAAGAGCTCAACACCGTCGCGACGATGATGGCCGGTGCCGGCGCCTTGCTGATCTACGGCGGCGGCCTGGCGCTCGACCTGATGGAGTTGATGAAACTCAACTTCAGCTTGCCCCGTGAAGTGCTGCTCAGCCCCGGCGCCATGGGGCAGTACCTGCTGCATTCGGGGAAAATCGCGATCCTGGCGGTGCAGCCGATTTTGATCACCTTGCTCCTGGCCGCGCTGATCGGCCCCGTCGCCCTTGGAGGCTGGCTGTTCGCCGCGAGCAGCATGGCACCAAAATTCAGCCGCATGAACCCGGCGGCGGGGCTCAAGCGCATGTTTTCCACCAAGGCATTGGTGGAACTGCTCAAGGCCCTGGCCAAGTTCATCCTGATTCTGTTCGTGGCCTTGGTGGTATTGTCCTCCGACATCGATGACCTGCTGCGCATCGCCCATGAGCCGCTGGAGTCGGCGATCATCCACAGCGTGCAAGTGGTGGGCTGGAGTGCGTTGTGGATGGCCGCCGGGCTGATCCTGATCGCCGCCGTGGATGCGCCGATCCAGCTGTGGGAAAGCCACAAGAAACTGCTGATGACCAAGCAGGAAGTGCGCGACGAACACAAGGACCAGGAGGGTCGCCCCGAGGTCAAGCAGCGCATTCGCCAACTGCAGCGCGAAATGTCCCAGCGCAAGATGATGGCTTCGGTGCCCGACGCCGACGTGGTGATCACCAACCCGACCCACTACGCCGTGGCTCTCAAGTACGACCCGGAGAAGGGCGGCGCGCCGATGCTGCTGGCCAAGGGCAGCGACTTCACGGCGCTGAAAATCCGCGAAATCGCCGTGGCCAACGACATCCTGTTGCTGGAGTCGCCGGAGCTGGCGCGGTCGATCTTCTACTCCACCGACCTCGACCAGGAAATCCCCGCCGGGCTGTACCTGGCCGTGGCCCAGGTATTGGCCTACGTCTACCAGATCCGCCAGTACCGTGCGGGCAAAGGCAAGCGCCCCGATCCGCTCAAGGACCTGCCGATTCCGCCGGATTTGCGGCGCGATTCCTGACCAACTGTTCAAATTGGCACCGTGCCATTCGTCGTAAACCTTCCTGACCTGTCAACTTTGACAGTCGTCACTTTCGCCTTCTCGCGGTTCTATTGCCTCAGGTACTGCGAAGTAAAATGCCGGGAGTGGGGCGATGCAGCTATTCACAGGCCGGGTTAAGTCTTATGACCAGCAGACCGGATTGGGTTCGATTGCGTTGGATAGTGGGGGAGACGATGTGTTGGTAGATCTGTGCAGTTCGGATGGATGCCTGCTTTCGGAGGGGCAGAAAGTGCAGTTTTGGATGATCCATCGACCGGCGGGCATCTATGCATGCGACATTCAACTGATCTGACGACACCTGTGTAAGTTCTTAATTGAAGTGTACGGAGAACGGCCATGGCAACGGGCACTGTGAAATGGTTTAACGCGGAGAAGGGGTTTGGTTTTATTTCTCCCGACGACGGCAGCACGGACGTGTTTGTCCACTATTCAGCAATCACCGGCACCGGTTTCAAAAGTTTGGAAGAAAATCAAAAAGTGGAATACGACGTGACGCAGGGCCAAAAAGGCCCGCAGGCCGAGAATGTGCGTCCTGTATAAAGATCGCCACTGATAGCATCCCTTCGCCGCGCCCCTCAGCGCTCTGCCCCCTTGAAGCAAAAGTTGATCGTTCCCACCGGCGGGAACGATCACTGGGTTGGATGCCCGTGATCCTTCCAGATTAAAGGCGAAGTCGCAGGTCAGGGCGTGGGCGCGAGCCAGGGTTTCGGTGAGGTTGACCAGCAGGTCTTCGGTGCTGATGCCGTCGATGAGCACGGTGGGTGGGGTATTGGTGCCGCGCGGGGGATTTGGGGTTGGTTTAACCATTGTGACGCTCCTGATTTAAGTGGAGCTGCCACTGATCGCCGCGATGCGATGGGGTGGCAGCTGTACGCAGGTTCGCGGACCGGAATCAGGAAACCGGCATACCCGAAGGTATCCCGCGCACAGCCACCATAGCGCCGCACAGTAGACGATAAAAAAACGTCAACTGAAAGCGGACAATGGCACTTTGCGCCTGAATTTACATGGGCCGCGACGCCCGCCCGCTGCGTGTGCAGCGAAGTACGGAGACTAGAGAGCGAGTTTCCTAGGAGCAACCTCAAACACTTGTCGGAAGTTTCTGTTTTTACAAACACCTAGCCGAACGGTCAGTTGTTTGGTCCTTCATCATTCAGCAGCCTCTTCCTGGCGCCACTCCCGGCGCGATCCCCTCTGCACGACTCAACACCACGATGGAGTGTGAGGCCTCTGCACGCAAAAAAAAGGAAGTGACATGAACAGCTCCGATAACACACTGATCAGCAGCCTGCAAAACCTGGATCAGGTGGTGGAGTACGCGGACGACGATGGCCTCCCTGGTCTTCTACAGCCTGGATGTCGCGTGGAGAGCCAGATGTGAAGCGCTACAACATCACCACTGGCGCGACGACCACAGCAGGCGGCGAAGTGATCAGTGGCCTGGAGCGCACCAGCTTCAACGGCCAAATGATCGCCAGGGAGGGTGACCGGGTCGCTTGTCCGGCATGCGGCACTGAAGGCGTCATCGCGCTCGTTGGGCCTCACCTGCACGAAGACTGGGGCGGCAAGCAAGCGGCGCTAGAGGGCGATCTCTGTCTGTGCAAATGCGACCCGCCACCGGAGCTGATCGCCTGCCAGCGCTTCAAGTGTCAGGTGTTCGAAACACAACCCCAGCGTACCGCCTTCACTTGGATCGGACCAAACACCCCCAACCCGCCCGTTTCCAACTTATCCACCCCCGGCGTAATGAATCGTGCCGCTGATGCGTGTGTGTTCGCCAAGTCATGCGTTTCGGTGCCGGTCGGTTCCACGGCGGCAGGAACCAGCCCTGAACACGCGACAAACTTTGGCACCACGGCCGTCATGGCTTCGACCGGCACTGCGGGCGCTGTCGGGAGGGTCGCCGGAACACTCGGCAGCGACCTGGGCGCCTGGGCCATACGAGGACTGGCCGGAGCCAATTCAGCACTCAACCTCGTGCTGCTGGCTTTTTGGCCAAGGGATATGGGTGATTCGACGCTCTACACCCCGGAACAACTGGCAGGTATGCGCTCGGCCAGTACGCGAGTGCGGTTTCAGTTTCGCCAGGGTGGATCAGGTGAACTACGCGTCTACGGCATACATACCAAGCCTGAAAGTGGCGCTGATCGTGTGTCTGTTGCGCAAGCCAGTTGGAATGCGGACAAGAGCGCGATGGTCGCGGTGCTAGATGGCATCAGCATCACTTGGACGCCGAACAACGGGCCGGTGGTCAGTGCGCCGAGCCCGTATCCGGGTACACCGGAACGCTTGGATAATTTGTTCGTTCATCCGGTTGCGGTGGGGCAAGATTCGGCAATCAGTCACTACCCAGGTCGGGATGCAGAGGATGTTACCTGGCAGGACACGATCATTACGTTTCCTGCTGACTCGGGTATGTCGCCGCTGTACTTGGTATTTGCCAAGCCTATGGTTAGCCCGTTGGAGGTTGGTCGCGCGGCCGATCTAATGAGTCGGAGTCGAAAAGATGGCCTGGACATCGACCACATACCTGCACAAAAGGTACTGGAGGCAACGTTACTTCAGTTGGATGCCAAAATGCCGCGTCAACAGGTGTTGGATTATCTAAAGAACGCTCCAGGCATCGCGATTCCGACACATGTGCACCAGAAGCATAGTGAAACTTACGGTGGGCGCAGTACCAGGGCCAAGCAAGCCAAAGATGTCGCCGACCTACGGGCGGCTGTTAATAGCAATGTCGATGCGATCAAGAGCGGGTTACTGGATGAAGGCTATCCTGAAGCTGAAATTGAGGCGGCCCGAGAGCAATTACATCAACTCAACCAGAAACAAGGGTGGTACTAATGGACGCCACAACTATTGCACTGTGGATCAAAAGCCTGGGGCGCCCCTATGAATCCTTAGTCTCAGAGGGTGTCATCCCCAATATGCCTCTACAAGAGCTTTATAAGGGAAGGGACTGGCTGGATATTGAACCAGAGGATGGAGTTGAGTTGAGTTTTTCAGCTGACTCCAAACGCCTGGAAACTCTATATATCACTCTTGTTAAGGCTGTAGAGGGGCAGTCTGTATATCGTGGAAAACTGCCACTGCCGCTGGCTTTATCGATGAGTCAGGCTGACGTAAAGGCCTCCTTCGGTGTTCCTTTAGAGTCAAAGGGTCCGACAAAACTCCCTCTAAACAGAAAAACAGGGGGGTGGGATGCGTATGAGCTTGAGCCCTCGGTGTATCCGAACGCCAAGCTGATATTTAAGTACGCGGAAAACTATCAAGTTAATACGCTGGTGTTCACTCTCCGCGCCTAGTCTCCTCAAACTGAGCGCACACCAGCCAGTCAAGCGAATGTCTTTTCTGGCCGGCATCAGGACTCGGCCATCCAGGCAGAGAGGCTGATCGGAGGCGAAAAGTGAAAAGGGGACGCCTATATTTAATTGAAATGAATTCCCTCATCCGGTGACCTCAAGCAAAAGTTGGAAGGCTTCTTGCAATAGCGCCTCCAGGACGCCTCCCGGCGTCAAAAGTTTGCTTCAAGGATGCGAGGAGTACCGGTGGTAGATCGCTCTCAAATGCTCAGCACGGCCCGCAGCACCCTGACTGACCTCTCGCGGGGCAATCTGGGTGTGCCGTTGTTGTTGCTGGTGATGCTGGCAATGATGATGTTGCCGATGCCGCCGTTCCTGCTCGACGTGTTCTTCACCTTCAACATCGCCTTGTCCGTCGTGGTCCTGCTGGTCTGCGTCTATGCGTTGCGGCCGCTGGATTTCGCGGTGTTTCCCACCATTCTGCTGATCGCCACGCTGTTGCGGCTGGCGTTGAACGTGGCGTCGACCCGCGTGGTCATGCTCCACGGCCAGGACGGTCACGCCGCCGCCGGTAAGGTGATCCAGGCCTTCGGCGAGGTGGTGATCGGCGGTAACTACGTGGTCGGTATCGTGGTGTTCGCGATCCTGATGATCATCAACTTCGTGGTGGTGACCAAGGGCGCCGGGCGGATTTCCGAGGTGAGCGCGCGCTTTACCCTCGACGCCATGCCCGGCAAACAGATGGCCATCGACGCCGACCTCAACGCCGGCCTGATCGACCAGAACCAGGCCAAATCGCGCCGCCTGGAAGTGGCCCAGGAGGCCGAGTTCTACGGTTCCATGGACGGTGCCAGCAAATTCGTGCGCGGTGACGCCATCGCCGGCCTGTTGATTCTGTTCATCAACCTGATCGGCGGCATAGCGGTCGGGATGTTCCAGCACGGCATGACCTTCGGCGATGCGGGCAAGGTCTACGCCCTGCTGACCATCGGTGACGGTTTAGTGGCGCAATTGCCATCACTGTTGTTATCCACAGCAGCGGCGATCATGGTGACCCGTGCGTCGGGCTCCGAAGACATGGGCAAGCAGATCAGCCGGCAGATGTTCGCCTCGCCCAAGGCGCTGGCCGTGGCGGCGGGCATCATGGCGATCATGGGCATTGTGCCTGGCATGCCCCACGTCTCGTTCTTGAGCATGGCGGCGATGGCCGCCGGTGGCGCCTACCTGTTCTGGAAAAAGCAGAACTTGGTCAAGGTGAAGGCCCAGCAAGAAATCGCGCGCCAGCAGGAACTGCTGCCGTCGCCGGCCCGCGCCCAGGAAACCAAGGAGTTGGGCTGGGACGATGTGACCCCGATCGACATGATCGGCCTGGAAGTCGGCTACCGCCTGATCCCGTTGGTCGACCGCAACCAGGGCGGCCAATTGCTCGCGCGGATCAAGGGCGTGCGCAAGAAGTTGTCCCAGGACCTGGGCTTCCTGATGCCCACTGTGCATATCCGCGACAACCTCGACCTGGCCCCCAGCGCCTACCGCCTGACCCTGATGGGCGTGATCCTCGCCGAAGCGGAGATCTACCCCGACCGCGAGCTGGCGATCAACCCGGGCCAGGTGTTCGGCACGCTGAACGGTATAACCGCCAAAGATCCGGCTTTTGGTCTGGAAGCGGTCTGGATCGAAGTCAGCCAGCGCAGCCAGGCGCAGTCCCTCGGCTACACCGTGGTGGACGCCAGCACCGTGGTCGCCACGCACCTCAACCAGATTCTGTACAAGCACTCCCACGAGTTGATCGGCCACGAAGAAGTCCAGCAACTAATGGGTTTGCTGGCCAAAGCCTCGCCCAAGCTCGCCGAAGAGCTGGTGCCGGGCGTGCTGTCGCTGTCGCAATTGCTCAAGGTGCTGCAGGCGCTGCTGGCCGAACAGGTGCCGGTGCGCGACATTCGCAGCATCGCCGAGGCCATCGCCAACAATGCCGCCAAGAGTCAAGATACTGCCGCGTTGGTGGCCGCCGTGCGCGTTGGATTATCCCGCGCTATCGTACAAAGCATTGTAGGGATTGAGTCTGAGCTGCCTGTGATCACCTTGGAGCCAAGGTTGGAACAAATATTGCTCAATAGTATTCAGAAGGCAGGACAGGGCCAGGAAGAGGGCGTTCTGCTGGAGCCAAGCATGGCTGAAAAACTGCAGCGTTCGTTGATCGAAGCAGCGCAGCGTCAGGAAATGCAGGGCCAACCGGTGATTCTGCTGGTGGCAGGCCCGGTCCGGGCGATGTTGTCGCGGTTTGGACGCCTGGCAGTGCCGAATTTGCACGTTTTGGCTTATCAGGAAATCCCTGACAACAAGCAAGTGACTATCGTCGCGACAGTAGGGCCCAACGGCTGAGGTAGTGGGTTATGCAAGTAAAGCGTTTTTTCGCCGCCGATATGCGTCAGGCCATGAAACTGGTACGTGACGAACTGGGCGCCGACGCTGCGATTATCGGTAACCGTCGTATTGCCGGCGGTGTCGAGCTGACGGCTGCCCTGGATTACACCCCTTCGGCGCTGGCCCCGCGTGTCCCGAACATGGAGCTTGAAGACGAGCTGCGCAAGACGGCCTCGCGCATTGTCTCGGCCCAGGCCGAACTGAGCATGCGCGGCGACAGCGATGCGACCACCAATCGCCAGTTGTTCGCCGGCCTGCCGCTGACCGCCGCCGAGCCGCTGGTCGAGCCGACGTTCATCGAACCGCCGCGTCCTGCCGCGCCTGCCCCGGCCGCTGCAGTCGACCAGCGTGTGTTCGACTCGATGCGCTTTGAGCTCAACGGCCTGCGCGAGCTGCTGGAAGTGCAGCTCGGTTCGCTGGCCTGGACCCAACTGCAAGGCAGCAAGCCGCAACAGGCCAACCTGTGGCGTCGCCTGCAACGCATCGGTCTGTCCGGCCCGTTGTCCCGCGACCTGCTGGCGCTGACCACCGAAATCGAAGAACCTCGCCAGGCCTGGCGCATGTTGCTGGCCCACCTGGCGCGGATGATCGTCACCCCGGAGCTCGAACCCCTGGAAGAGGGCGGCGTGATCGCCATGGTCGGCCCTGCCGGCATGGGCAAGACCACCACGCTGGCCAAGCTGGCGGCGCGCTACGTGCTCAAGTACGGCGCCCAGAACATCGCGCTGGTAAGCATGGACAGCTACCGCATCGGTGCCCAGGAGCAACTCAAGACCCTGGGCCGCATCCTCAATGTGTCGGTGACCCATGTCGACCCGGGCCAGTCCCTGGCCAACGCCCTCGATCCGTTGCTGCGCAAGCGTGTGGTGCTGATCGATACCGCCGGCCTGCAAGCCAGCGATCCGGCGTTGCGCATGCAGCTGGAGAGCCTGGCCGGGCGTGGCATCAAGGCAAAAAATTACCTGGTGCTTGCAACCACCAGCCAAAAACAAGTTCTTACCGCTGCGTACCATAGCTACAAGCGCTGCGGCCTGGCCGGATGCATCCTCACCAAGCTCGACGAAACCGCGAGCCTGGGCGAGGTGCTGAGCCTGGCTATCAGTCATGAACTTCCGGTCGCCTACCTGACCGACGGGCCGCGGATTCCGGATGATTTGCATCTGCCGCGCCGTCATCAGCTGGTCAGCCGTGCCGTCAGCGTGCAAATGCAAGAAGAGCCTAGCGAGGAAGCGATGGCCGATATGTTCGCTGACCTTTACCACAACCCGGCAAAGCGGGTGGGTTGAGGCAGCATGAACACCATGAAATGTATCTACATCGATGGTCTGCAAGCGATTCACGCGGCCAAGCCATGTAGCCTGCGTCTAAGCAAGACAAGGTAAAGAATTAAAATGGGCAGCATGCATCCCGTACAGGTGATCGCGGTGACCGGCGGCAAAGGTGGCGTCGGGAAAACTAACGTGTCAGTGAATTTGTCCCTGGCCCTGGCAGAGCTTGGCCGTCGTGTCATGCTGCTGGATGCTGACCTTGGGTTGGCGAACGTTGACGTATTGCTGGGGCTCACGCCCAAACACACCCTCGCCGATGTGATCGAGGGTCGTTGTGAGCTGCGCGATGTGCTGCTGCAGGGCCCTGGAGGCATCCGCATCGTGCCGGCCGCCTCGGGCACCCAGAGCATGGTCCACTTGAGCCCTGCGCAGCATGCCGGCCTGATCCAGGCGTTCAGCGATATCGGCGACAACCTCGACGTGCTGGTGATCGACACCGCCGCCGGGATTGGCGAGTCCGTGGTCAGCTTCGTGCGCGCCGCGCAAGAAGTCCTGCTGGTGGTCTGCGATGAACCCACCTCGATCACCGACGCCTACGCCCTGATCAAACTGCTCAACCGCGACTACGGCATGAACCGCTTCCGCGTGCTGGCCAACATGGCCCAGAGCCCGCAGGAAGGACGCAACCTGTTCGCCAAGTTGACCAAGGTCACTGATCGCTTTCTTGATGTCGCCTTACAATACGTCGGCGCAGTTCCCTATGACGAGTGTGTACGCAAGGCCGTGCAAAAGCAGCGTGCGGTCTACGAAGCGTTCCCTCGTTCGAAATGCGCGTTGGCGTTCAAGGCTATTGCTCAGAAGGTCGATACCTGGCCGTTGCCCGCCAACCCTCGGGGGCATCTGGAGTTTTTCGTCGAGCGATTGGTGCATCAGACGAGCGCAGGACCGGTGCTATGACAGCCAGCGGCTATAACCTTTACAAAAATTCGGCACGTGACCGCCAGGGCGAATTGATCGAGCGCTATGCGCCGTTGGTCAAGCGCATTGCCTATCACTTGCTGGCACGCCTGCCCGCCAGTGTCCAGGTCGAAGACTTGATCCAGGCCGGCATGATCGGCCTGCTCGAAGTATCGACCAAATACGACGCGAGCAAGGGTGCGAGTTTCGAGACGTATGCGGGTATCCGTATCCGTGGCGCGATGCTCGATGAAGTGCGTAAAGGGGATTGGGCGCCGCGTTCGGTACACCGCAATACGCGCATGGTCAGTGACGCAATTCGTGCAATTGAAGCAAAAACCGGTCGCGACGCTAAAGATCACGAAGTTGCGGCCGAACTCCAATTGAGTCTCGACGATTATTACGGGATTTTGAACGATACCTTGGGCAGCCGCCTGTTCAGTTTCGACGACCTGTTGCAGGACGGCGAACACGAAGGGCTGCACGAGGACGGCGCGAGTGCTCATCTCGAACCGTCGCGCGACTTGGAAGATGAACGCTTTCAGGGGGCGCTGGCGGACGCGATTGCCAATCTGCCGGAGCGTGAGCGACTGGTGTTGGCGCTGTACTACGACGAAGAGCTGAACCTCAAGGAAATCGGTGAGGTCCTGGGGGTCAGCGAATCGCGTGTCAGCCAGCTGCACAGCCAGTGCGCAGCCCGCTTGCGGGGACGCCTGGGAGAGTGGCGCGCGCGCTGACAGGCAGTGTGGGGACACTGCAGACACTACCGCGAGGCCCTTGGTTTTCGCGGGTGAGTTTCGTGGTGCCCTGGGCAGTCCTTTTTGTGTAACGCCTGTTGATTGAAATGGCGCGTCCAGGTGCTGGACGCGTTTTAAGACTGCTTGGAGGTCGAATTGGACAAGAACATGAAAATCCTCATCGTTGATGACTTCTCAACGATGCGGCGGATCATAAAAAACCTGTTGCGTGACCTGGGGTTCACCAACACGGTCGAGGCGGATGACGGCCTTACGGCGATTCCGATCCTCAACAGCGGGAGCATCGACTTTCTGGTAACCGACTGGAACATGCCCGGCATGACCGGTATCGACTTGCTGCGCCATGTGCGCGCCGATGAAAAACTGCGCAGCCTTCCCGTGTTGATGGTGACCGCCGAAGCCAAGCGTGAGCAGATCATCGAAGCCGCCCAGGCCGGGGTCAACGGCTACGTGGTCAAGCCATTCACTGCATTGGCCTTGAAAGAGAAGATCGAAAAAATCTTCGAACGCATCCACGGCTAATGCCATCGCGGGGGAGCTATGGAGCATAAAGAAACGTCACAGGGGGACTTTGAGTCGACCCTGAAAAAGCATGCTCACCAACTGGTCGAGAGCCTTGAAAAAGGCCAGTTCGGCGACGCGGTGCAGTTAATCCATGAGCTTAACCAGACCCGTGACCGCGGCCTGTATCAGGAAGTGGGCAAGCTCACGCGCGAGCTGCACAGTGCGATCGTCAATTTTCAGATTGACCCGCACATGCCCCAGGCTGAAGAAATTTCGCAAATCACCGATGCCACTGAACGCCTGTCCTATGTGGTCAGGCTGACTGAAGCGGCGGCCAACCGCACCATGGACCTGGTGGAAAACGCCACGCCCCTGGTCAACGGCATGGCCAATGAAGCCCAGGCGCTCAGCGTTGACTGGGGCCGTTTCATGCGTCGGGAAGTGGGGGCTGAGGAGTTTCGTGAGTTGGCCCGTCGGGTCGAGGGTTTCCTGTCGCGCAGCGAACAGGACAACCACACGGTGTCCAGCAACCTCAATGACATTCTGCTCGCCCAGGATTACCAGGACCTCACCGGTCAGGTGATCAAGCGCGTGACCCAATTGGTCACCGAAGTGGAAAGCAACTTGCTCAAATTGGTGCTTATGGCAGGCCAAGTCGATCGTTTCGCCGGCATCGAACATGACCGCGAAGCGATCCTCTCGGAAAAAGATCCACAAAAACATCTCGCCAAGGGTGAAGGTCCGCAGATTCATGCCGATAAACGTGAAGACGTTATGTCAGGTCAGGATGACGTAGATGACCTGTTATCCAGTTTAGGCTTCTAAGGAGCACACCCATGAGCTTCGGCGCCGATGAAGAAATCCTTCAGGATTTCCTTGTAGAGGCCGGCGAAATTTTAGAGCAACTGTCCGAACAACTGGTCGAGCTGGAAAGCCGACCGGATGATGCGAACCTGCTCAATGCAATTTTTCGCGGTTTTCACACTGTAAAAGGGGGCGCCGGCTTCCTCCAGCTCCATGAGCTGGTGGAGTGCTGCCACATCGCCGAGAACGTGTTCGACATCCTGCGCAAGGGTGAGCGTCACGTTGATTCGGAGCTGATGGACGTGATTCTCGAAGCGCTGGATGCGGTCAACGGCATGTTCAGCGAAGTTCGCGAACGTGCCCCGATCACCGCAGCCACCCCGGAACTGCTGGCCGCCCTGGCGCGTCTGGCGGAACCTGCCGACACCGCGGCCGCGCCGGTGGTGGAAGCGGCTCCGGAGCCTGTGGTCGAAGCCGAAGCGGATGTCACCGACAGCGAGTTCGAGCAACTGCTCGACTCCCTCAATGCGGTCAAGGCCGAAGCCGAAGCGCCGCAAGCGGTCGCTGCAGTGGCCGCGCCCGCCGCGCCGACCGGCGAAGACATTACCGACGCAGAATTCGAATCCCTGCTCGATCAGTTGCACGGCAAGGGCCAGTTCGCTGCCGACGCCGTTGCACCTGCGGCTGAGGCGCAAGCACCTGCGAGTGCCTCGCAAGTTCCGGCAGCCACCGCCGCCGCCGGCACCGACATTACCGACGACGAATTCGAAGCGTTGCTCGACCAGTTGCATGGCAAGGGCTCCTTTGCGGCCGATGCCTTGCCGGAAGTCGCCGCAACTGCTGCCGCACCGGCTGCTGCCGCACCGGCTGCTGCCGCTGCCGCACCTGCCGGCGACGGGCTGATTTCCGATCACGAATTCGAAGCCCTGCTCGACGAATTGCACGGCAAGGGCAAGTTCGCCGAAGTGGCCGCTGGCGCTGCGGCGACGGCAGCCCCGGTGGCGGCCAAACCGGCACCGGCCAAAGCCGCGGCACCTGCTGCCGCCAAGCCGGCCCCGGCCCCGGCCGCCGCCGCTCCTGCCGCTGCCGCGCGTGCCCCGGCCGCCGCCGCGGCCGACAAGCCTGCCAGCGAAGCCGAAACCACGGTGCGTGTGGATACCGCGCGCCTGGACGACATCATGAACATGGTCGGCGAACTGGTGCTGGTGCGTAACCGCCTGGTGCGCCTGGGCCTGAACAGTGGTGACGAAGCCATGCAGAAGGCCGTGTCGAACCTCGACGTGGTCACTGCCGACCTGCAGACCGCGGTGATGAAGACGCGGATGCAGCCGATCAAGAAAGTCTTCGGTCGCTTCCCGCGCCTGGTTCGTGACCTGGCTCGCCAGCTCAAGAAAGAAATCAACCTGGAACTGGTGGGTGAAGAAACCGACCTCGACAAAAACCTTGTCGAGGCCCTGGCCGACCCGCTGGTCCACTTGGTGCGCAACGCCGTCGACCACGGCGTGGAAACCCCGGAAGAACGCGAAGCTGCGGGCAAGTCCCGTAACGGCAAGGTGATTCTGGCGGCGGAACAAGAGGGTGACCATATCCTGCTGTCGATCACCGATGACGGCAAAGGCATGGACCCGGCGATCCTGCGCGGTATCGCCGTCAAGCGTGGCGTGATGGACAAGGATGCCGCCGACCGCTTGACCGAGACCGAGTGCTACAACCTGATTTTCGCGCCGGGCTTCTCGACCAAGACCGAGATTTCCGACGTGTCGGGCCGTGGCGTGGGCATGGACGTGGTGAAAACCAAGATCAGCCAGCTCAACGGTTCGATCAATATCTACTCGACCAAGGGCCTGGGCTCGAAGATCGTCATCAAGGTGCCGTTGACCCTGGCGATCATGCCGACCCTGATGGTGATGCTGGGCAACCAGGCCTTCGCCTTCCCGCTGGTCAACGTCAACGAGATCTTCCACCTCGACCTGTCGCGCACCAACGTGGTGGACGGCCAGGAAGTGGTGATCGTGCGCGACAAGGCGTTGCCACTGTTCTACCTCAAGCGCTGGCTGGTCGCCTCGGCCGCCCATGAAGAGCAGCGCGAAGGCCATGTGGTGATTCTCTCCGTGGGCACCCAGCGCATCGGCTTTGTCGTCGATCAACTGGTCGGCCAGGAAGAAGTGGTCATCAAGCCTTTGGGCAAAATGCTGCAGGGAACCCCGGGCATGTCGGGTGCGACCATCACCGGTGACGGTCGTATCGCATTGATTCTCGATGTTCCGAGCATGCTCAAGCGTTACGCCGCACGGCGTATTTGATTCTGGTGGGGCAGGGCGGTATTGCCTGCCCCGCCTAACGGAGTGTTTATGGTAGTCAAGGTCCTGGTGGTGGACGATTCGGGTTTCTTCCGCCGCCGCGTCTCGGAAATTCTTTCCGCCGATCCAACGATCCAGGTGGTCGGCACGGCCACCAACGGTAAAGAGGCGATTGATCAAGCCATTGCGTTGAAGCCGGACGTGATCACCATGGACTACGAGATGCCGATGATGGATGGCATCACCGCAGTCCGACACATCATGCAGCGCTGTCCGACCCCGGTGTTGATGTTCTCCTCGCTGACCCACGAAGGCGCCCGGGTCACCCTGGATGCGCTGGACGCCGGTGCGGTGGACTTCCTGCCGAAGAATTTCGAAGACATCTCGCGCAACCCCGAGAAGGTCAAGCAGATGCTGTGCGAGAAGGTCCACAGCATTTCGCGCAGCAACCGTCGCAGCCTGTTCAGCGCCCCGGCGCCTGCGCCGGTCGCGGCTCCGGCGGCGCCCACCAGCACGGCGTTCGGCCGCCCGGCGCCGGCAGCGGTTGCCCGGCCTGCCGCGGCCCCCGCGCGAGCACCTGCGCCAAGCGCCCATTCGCCGGCGCCGAAACGCAAGGCCTACAAGCTGGTTGCCATTGGTACTTCGACCGGCGGCCCGGTTGCCCTGCAACGGGTCTTGACCCAACTGCCGGCCAACTTCCCGGCGCCGATCGTGCTGATCCAGCACATGCCCGCCGCGTTCACCAAGGCCTTTGCCGAGCGCCTGGACAAGCTGTGCCGCATCAGCGTCAAGGAAGCCGAGGATGGCGACATCCTGCGTCCTGGCCTGGCGCTGCTGGCGCCTGGGGGCAAGCAGATGATGGTCGATGGCCGTGGCGCGATCAAAATCCTGCCGGGCGATGAGCGCCTCAACTACAAACCCTGCGTGGATATCACCTTCGGTTCGGCAGCCAAGTCCTACGGCGACAAAGTTCTGGCGGTGGTGCTCACCGGCATGGGCGCCGACGGTCGCGAAGGCGCGCGCCTGCTCAAGCAGGGCGGCAGTGCGATCTGGGCCCAGGACGAAGCCAGTTGCGTGATTTATGGCATGCCGATGGCCATCGTCAAGGCTGAGCTGGCCGACGCGATCTACAGCCTGGACGATATCGGCAGGCATTTGGTGGAGGCCTGCCTCTGATGGATGTACTGAGTCTGATCGGTATCACCATGGCGTTTGTCGCGATCATCGGCGGCAACTACCTCGAAGGCGGGCACCTCGGCGCCCTGGCCAACGGCCCGGCGGCGCTGATCGTGATCGGTGGCACCGTGGGCGCGGCATTGCTGCAGTCGCCCTTGAGTTCGTTCAAGCGTGCCATGCAGATCCTGATCTGGATTATTTTCCCGCCGCGCGTCGACCTGGCCGGCGGCATCGACCGCGTGGTCAACTGGAGCCTCACCGCACGCAAGGAAGGCCTGCTGGGCCTGGAAGGCGTGGCCGATGCCGAGCCCGACAGCTACGCGCGCAAAGGCCTGCAATTGCTGGTGGACGGCGCCGAGCCGGAGGCGATCCGCAGCATCCTGGAAGTGGATTTCTACACCCAGGAAAGCCGCGATATCAACGCCGCCAAAGTCTTTGAAAGCATGGGCGGCTACGCGCCGACCATCGGCATCATCGGCGCGGTGATGGGCCTGATCCATGTGATGGGCAACCTCGCCGATCCGTCGCAACTGGGCAGCGGCATTGCCGTGGCGTTTGTCGCCACCATCTACGGTGTGGCGAGTGCCAACCTGGTGCTGTTGCCGGTGGCCAGCAAGCTCAAGTCGATTGCCCTGCGCCAGTCGCGTTACCGTGAAATGTTGCTCGAAGGCATCCTGTCGATTGCCGAGGGCGAGAACCCGCGCTCCATCGAATTGAAGCTCCAGGGCTTCATGGATTGATGTACATGAAACGTGTAGGAGCGAGCTTGTTCGCGAAAATCGTCACCGATGACGCGGGCATTTTGGATGAACGCGTTGCTCTCGGATTTTTCGCGAGCAAGCTCGCTCCTGCAGGTGATTCGTTTTGCGGAGGTAATCGTCTGTGAGCCGTCGCCGTCGCGAGCCTGAAGAACACGTCAACCATGAACGCTGGCTGGTGTCCTACGCGGACTTCATCACCTTGCTGTTCGCGTTTTTCGTGGTGATGTACTCCATCTCGTCGATCAACGAAGGCAAGTACAAAGTCATTTCCCAAGCGCTGATCGGCGTGTTCAACGACGCCGATCGTTCGCTCAAGCCGATCCCGATCGGCGAAGAGCGGCCCAAGACCGTGACCCCGGCCAAGCCGCTGGTCAACGACAGCGATGAGACCTCCGCCGGCATGGGCGGCACCGGCGACCCGCTGAAAAGCATCGCCGACGATATCAGCGCCGCGTTCGGCGACCTGATCAGCTCCAACCAGATGACCGTGCGCGGCAATGAGTTGTGGGTGGAGATCGAGCTCAATTCGAGCCTGCTGTTCGCCAGCGCCGATGCCATGCCCAGCGACCAGGCGTTCACCATCATCGACAAGGTGGCGGCGATCCTCAAGCCGTTTGAAAACCCGATCCACGTCGAAGGCTTTACCGACAATATCCCCATCAGTACCGCGCAGTACCCGACCAACTGGGAGCTGTCGTCGGCCCGGGCGGCCAGCATCGTGCGGATGCTCGCGATGCAGGGCGTGAACCCCGGTCGCCTGGCGTCGGTCGGCTACGGCGAGTTCCAGCCGGTAGCCAATAACGCCACGGCGGAAGGCCGCGCCCGCAACCGCCGGGTGGTGCTGGTGGTCTCGCGCAACCTGGATGTGCGCCGCAGCCTGACCGGCACCGGCACGGCAAATGCAACCCCGGACGCGGCATTGAAGCGGGCTGGCACACAAACTGCACCGGCCCTTGCAAAGCCGCCGGTACGGCAAAGCTCCGTCAATTCTCCGTCACCGGCTCAATAACCTATGCACTGTCTCGGTCGCGCCTGTGCCCGCCGGGAGGAATCAACCGAATGAGAGTCTGGGCAGTTGCCAATCAAAAAGGTGGAGTCGGCAAGACCACCACCTCCATCGCCTTAGCCGGCTTGCTGGCCGAGGCGGGCAAGCGCGTGGTCGTGGTCGACCTGGACCCCCACGGCTCGATGACCAGCTATTTCGGCTACGACCCGGACGCGCTGGAGCACAGCTGCTACGACCTGTTCCTGCACAAGGGCAGCGTGCCGAGCGATCTGCCCGGGCAACTGCTGCTGCCCACCAGCAATGAAAGCATTTCCCTGCTGCCGTCGAGCACCGCCCTGGCCACCCTTGAGCGCCAGTCGCCGGGGCAGAGCGGCCTGGGCCTGGTGATCGCCAAGACCCTGGCGCAACTGTGGCAGGACTTCGACTACGCGATCATCGACAGCCCGCCGTTGCTCGGCGTGCTGATGGTCAACGCCCTGGCGGCCAGCCAGCAGCTGGTGATCCCGGTGCAGACCGAGCACCTCGCGGTCAAGGGCCTGGAACGCATGGTCAGCACCCTGGCGATGATCAACCGCTCACGCAAACAGGCGCTGCCGTTCAGCATCGTGCCGACGTTGTTCGATCGCCGCACCCAAGCGTCCCTCGGCACCTTGCGCGTACTGCGCGATGCCTACCCGGACACCATCTGGCAAGGCTATATCCCGGTGGACACGCGCCTGCGCGACGCCAGCCGCGCCGGCCTGACCCCTTCGCAGTTCGACGGTAAAAGTCGCGGCGTGCTGGCGTACCGCGCGCTGCTCAAGCACCTGCTGTCGCAACAGCTTGTGGCGCAGGTGGCGTGATGAACCGTCCTGTCGAACTCAAGGTCAAGACGCGGCCGCAACTGGCACTGGAATCCTACCTGGATGCCCTGCTGCAGGACGCGACCGAGGAAGAACTGCCGGAACCGCTGCTGGTCCTCGAACCCGCCGTAGACGCACAAAGCACACTGGATGAATTCCAGTTGGCGGTGCTGGAAGAACAGGCGCGTGATGCGCAGGTGATGGTGCCGAGTCCACCGGTCGTGGTTGCGCCTGTAGTGGTTGCGCCTGTGCCGGTCGCACCCGTGGTGGTCGAGCCGGTGGTTGAAGTCCACCTGCCGCCGAGCATCACGCCGCCGCCGGTCACCGGCGACGGCCGCCCGGCGTGGGCCGCCGAGCCGTTCGAATGCCTGCTGTTCGACGTCGCCGGGTTGACCCTGGCGGTGCCGCTGGTGTGCCTGGGCTCGATCTATTCCCTGGAAGGCCAGGAGCTGACACCGCTGTTCGGGCAACCGGAGTGGTTCCTTGGCATCCTGCCCAGCCAGGCCGGCAACCTCAAGGTGCTGGACACCGCGCGCTGGGTGATGCCCGACCGCTACCGCGATGATTTCCGCCAGGGCTTGCAATACGTGATTTCGGTGCAAGGCTACGAGTGGGGGCTGGCCGTGCATCAAGTCAGCCGCTCGTTGCGCCTGGACCCGAATGAAATCAAATGGCGCAGCCAACGGGGCCAGCGCCCTTGGTTGGCGGGCACCGTGATCGAACACATGTGCGCGTTGCTCGACGTCGCCGAACTGGCCGAGTTGATCGCCAGCGGTGCGGTCAAGTCGATGCCGGGCCAGCAACGCAGTTAATTGAACAAGATCGGCCGCACGGTTGTGCGGCCAAAGAAGCACACACGCCGTGTCCAACGGCATTTGAAGGGGTCAGGGGTATGAATAAGTCAGCGTCCGCACAAGGTTTGGATGATCCGATCCTGCAATGGGTTACCTTCAAACTGGACAACGAGTCCTACGGCATCAACGTCATGCGCGTGCAGGAAGTGCTGCGCTACACCGAAATCGCTCCGGTTCCGGGTGCGCCAAGCTACGTGCTGGGCATCATCAACCTGCGCGGCAACGTGGTGACGGTGATCGACACCCGCCAGCGTTTCGGTCTGATACCGACCGAAGTCAACGACAACACCCGCATCGTCATCATCGAGGCCGACAAGCAAGTGGTCGGGATCATGGTCGACAGCGTGGCCGAAGTGGTTTACCTGCGCCAATCGGAAGTGGAAACCGCGCCGAACGTGGGTAACGAAGAGTCGGCCAAGTTCATCCAGGGCGTCTGCAACAAGAACGGCGAACTGCTGATTCTGGTCGAGCTGGACAAAATGATGAGCGAAGAAGAATGGTCGGATCTGGAGAACATCTGATTGTTCCTTGAAGCAGCGGTGATCGTCCTGGCCCTGTTGTGGGCCGGGACGTTGGCGTTTTTGCTGCGCTATGTGCGCCAGCAACGCGAGTGGGCGGTGCAACAGGCCGAACGCGATGCCGTGCGTGATCGGCGCGTGGTCGAGTTGGCCAAGCGCGTCGATCACTTCCAGCAAAGTGCGGTGCGGGTCGGGGATGAGGTGCATGAACTGCGCGCGATCCTCGGGCCGTTGCCGGACAAGCTGGCGCAGATTGAACAGCGCGATCCGTCCAGCCTGTCTTTTGCCCAGGCGGCGAAGCTGGTCGGCATGGGCGCGACCGTGGATGAGCTGACGCAGTCGTGCGGCTTGACCCAGGCTGAGGCGCAGTTGATGAGCAAGTTGCACAAAAGCTGATTGCGCGCTGATGGGTATCTAGCGATCCAACTGTAGGCGCTGGCTTGCCCGCGCTTACAGGAAAGCAGCCTGGCGTCGCCCCTGGCCAATTAAATTGCAAACCCGATGGCTTTTTTTATCTCCTCAAGGGTCAACATCCTTCAAGCACCTTTGACCCCAGGAGAACGCCCCCCATGACCACCCACAAAGCCCTGTTGATCCTCCACGGCAAGCAAGCCCTCAACGAGGACGTGCGCGCTGCGGTGCTGGCTCGGCGTGAGCAGGGCTGGGAGCTGGCGGTGCGGGTGACGTGGGAGGGCGGCGACGCGCAGCGGCTGGTCAACGAGGCCCTGGACGGCGGGTACACGCACATCATTGCCGGCGGCGGTGACGGCACCTTGCGCGATGTGGCCGAGGCGATGGCCCAGGCCGGGACCGACGCGAGCCTGGTGCTGATGCCGTTGGGCACCGCCAATGATTTTGCCCGCGCCGCCGGTGTGCCGCTGCAGCCCGACCAGGCCCTGGCGTTGCTGGATGTGCCGGCCAGGGCGATCGACCTCGGCCGCGTCGGCGGGCAAGTATTCCTCAACATGGCCACCGGCGGCTTCGGCAGCCAGGTCACCGCCAATACCTCCGAAGAACTGAAGAAAGTGCTGGGCGGCGCGGCCTATCTGTTCACCGGCTTGTCGCGCTTCAGTGAGTTGAAGGCCGCGTATGGCGAGCTGGAAGGCCCGGATTTCCATTGGAAAGGCGAGCTGCTCGCGCTGGGCATCGGCAATGGCCGCCAGGCGGGCGGTGGGCATGTGCTGTGTCCCGACGCACTGGCGGACGATGGGCTGCTGGACATCAGCATTTTGCCGGCCCCCCAGGAAGTGGTCGGCACCCTGCGTGAACTGATGAACAATGGCTGGGGCCTGGACACCATGTTTGTCCGCGCGCGCCTGCCGTGGGTCAAGATCAAGGTCGCGCAAGGTTTGTATATCAACCTGGATGGCGAACCGCTGCAAGGCGATGACCTGCATTTCGAGGTCGTGCCCAAGGCCCTGCGCGTCCACCTGCCGCCGGGTTCGCCCTTAGTCGTCCAGGCTGATGATCTGCTCGCGCACGGCAAATAACACCAGGCCCGCCACATCGAAAATCTGCAGGCGCTTCATGATTTGCGAGCGATGGGCTTCCACGGTCTTGATGCTCAACCCGAGGCCGTGGGCGATTTCCCGGGTGGATTTGCCACGCACCACCAGGCGCAGGATTTCCAACTGGCGAGCGGTGAGGTTGTGGTTGTGGACGACCGGGGAGGACGGGGCCTGATTGCGTACCAGCGCCTGGCTGATCACGGTGTGGGCAATCGCCGGGCTCAGGTAGCGCTCGTCATTGCTCAGCGCCAGCAGTGCCTGCTCCAGTTCGTTGGCGCTGGTGTCCTTGAGCAGGTAGCCATGGGCGCCGGCCTCCAGGGCTCGCATGATCAGCTCCGGGTCGGTGTGCATCGACAGGATCAGCACCTTGCTCTTGGGGTAGGCCGTCTTGAGCTGGTGCAACGCATCCAGGCCGCCGGTGTGTTTCATCGACAGGTCCAGCAGCACGATATCCGGCAGCAGGGCGCTGAATGTTTCCAGCACCTGCGCGCCATCGCTGGCTTCGCCAATCACCGTGTAGCCGGGAATGTCCAGGACCAGCGCGCGGACGCCGGCCCTGATCAGTGCGTGGTCATCCACCAGGAGTAAAGTGCGGGTCACTCGAGAACCTTCAGGGGACTGGCCCGTTCGAGGGCGCGCGGCGCCCAGGGGAAAAGCGCGTCGATCCGGGTGCCTTTGCCTGGCTGGCTGCTGACGGACAAGGTGCCTCCCAGTTGATCAATCCGCTCGGACATGCCCGCCATGCCCCGTTGGCCTTCCAGGCCTGGGTTGCTGGCGGGCGAAAAGCCCTGGCCGTCATCACTGATAAACAGCGACAGGCCCTGGGGCAGGCGTTGCAGGCGAACCAGCAGGTTTTGCGCCTGGGCATGGCGCAGCATGTTGGTCACCGCTTCCTGGGTGATGCGAAAAGCGGCCACGGCCATTTCTTCGGGAATGCCGGTCAGCCGTTGCTGGCATTCCAGGCTCCAATGAATCGAGGTGTTTCCCAGGGTCTTGAGCAGGTGCGCGCGCAGGCTGGCTTCCAGGCCGAGGCTGGCCAACTGACGCGGGTTGAGAATGGCGGACACGTCGCGCACCTTGGCCAAGGTCTCGTTCAGGGTGTTGCACAGCACTGTGCATTGGCCCTGCAGGTCTTCCGGCAGGCGGCGCTTGAGCCATTCGCTTTGCAGCTTGGCGGCGGTGAGCAATTGGCCGATATCGTCGTGCAGCTCACGGCTGAGGCGGTGCCGCTCGTTTTCCTGGACTTGCAACAGGCGATCGGCCAGTTCCTGGGGCTGGAACTTGATCGATTTACGTGAGCTCCACTGGCGCAGGCCCATCAGCACCAGGGTGGCCACGTTGATCAGCAACACCATCAATGGCAAGGGCGCGGAGTGAGCGTAGGCCCACAGCCCCAGCAGCAGTGAGCACAGGCACAACACGAGAACCAGTCGACGGGCATTGCTGCGGGAAGCGGATTTGACGAGGAGTGACTTGAGGCTGGCGTACATAGCGGATGCTTTTCACGTTTTATGCATCATGACGTTAGGTCACTTCGAGGGCGGCATGGTAACACTTTGCTTACCGTTGGTCGCCAGGCGTCATTTGCACGGAGTGGGGGCATGCCTATTAAGAATAGTTATATGTTGGCGGTTGTTTTGTATGGGTTGGCTTTATAGCGCGGGCAACTTGGTTGTCGCCACTTATTGCAGGACACATTAGTTATTCTTGTCGTTTTTGGGCAAGACGCTGGATGAAAGCGACACCTTAGCGGTTAACGGCGCAGTCTTTCATGAAACATGGTGCAGACGCTGCTGAGGCTTGTTGGCGAAGTCCTTTTGCGGGATCTGGAGAGTGACCGTCGCAATCAGTGAAGTTTGTTCACTTTCGTCCAAACTCAATTCACCGGTGCGGGTGTCGATCAGCTCCAGTTGCCACGCCAGTAATGTCAGACAATTGTGCAAGGCATCGAGGGCCTGATCGTGCAGTTGCAGCGGGTTCGCCGCGTTGGCAATCAGGTACTGGATATGCCGCGAAAACTCGCTGATCGCCCGCAGCGCCAGGTCGTCGGCCTTTTCGGCGAGCGTCGCGAGGCTGAAGTTCATGCAGTCGATGGCATCGCTGTCGTTACGAATCAAATGCAGATGGCTCAGGCACTCCTCCGACTTGTTCAGCAGCTTTTCGGCCTCGAGCAAGAATTCGGGAAGTGCAGCTTGCCACTCGTTCGCGCTATTCATCATGCAAGTCTCCGCAACATAAGGTCGGGTGATGAGATGTCGCACTGCGTGAATAGCGTAAAACTACCGCTGAAAGATGACTGAAATCTGTAGGGCGCTTCTGAGACTTTAGTAGGACGTTTATTTGAATGGTCATGCGAGGCGCACACTGCCCTCGTCATCGGGGCCGATTGCGCAACTTCGATTGCCGACAGGTGAGTGTCTTGAAGACCCGTGGGCCGTGGGCTTGCGATGGCAAACAAAAGCCTGACTCCATTCATGCAATGAGAATGGCGTCACATTAATGGCAATTAGATATCGCGAATATCAGGTTGGGCCTGATTGTGCCTAGGGGAATCCCTTATATAGCGGAACCTTGCGTCGATGTGAGTGTCGCGCAATGTCGCTATTCTGCCGAATTAAGAGGCCAGCGAAGTAAAGCATGATGTCAGTGTGACATCAATGGATTTACGTGGCATTTTACAGGGGTCAAGGTCTGGCGCTTGCCGCCGATAACAAGCCTAGTGAACTGCATAATCCCTTAGCGCGACTTGCGCGCATATCAGGAGCTTTTTAATGGCCGGCATTCTCGACACCGTAGATCAACGCACGCAATTGGTGGGTGAGAATCGCCTGGAGATTCTCATGTTTCGCCTGGCCGGGCGGCAGCTGTTCGCGATCAACGTGTTCAAGGTGCAGGAGGTCTTGCAACTGCCCAAGCTGACCCTGATGCCTCAGCGCCACCCGTTTGTGTGCGGCGTGGTCAACCTGCGCGGCCAGACCCTGCCGGTGATCGACCTGTCCCAGGCCATCGGCATGCGCCCGCTGGTGCCGGGGCCCAACAGCACCATCATCGTCACCGAGTACAACCGCTCGGTGCAGGCGTTCCTGGTGGGCGGCGTCGATCGCATCGTCAACATGAACTGGGAAGCCATCCTGCCGCCGCCGACCAGCGCCGGGCGCCAGCACTACCTCACGGCCATCAGCAAGGTCGATGACCAGTTGGTAGAAATCATCGACGTGGAAAAAGTCCTCGCCGAGATCGTGCCATACAACGCCAAGGTCTCCCGCGATAAACTCGATGACCCGATACTGGAGCGCGCCCGTGGCCGTGAAGTGCTGCTGGTGGACGACTCCAATGTCGCGCTGTCGCAGTTGCGCGACACCCTGGGCCAGTTGGGCGTGAAGATGCACATCGCCAGTGACGGCCTCAAGGCGCTGAACATGCTCAAGGCCTGGGCCGACAGCGGCCAGGTGATGACCGACAAATTGCTGATGATCTTCACCGACGCCGAAATGCCTGAGATGGACGGCTACCGCCTGACCACCGAGATCCGCAATGACCCACGCCTGCGTGAGCTGTACGTGGTGCTGCACACCTCGCTGTCGGGCAGTTTCAACGAGTCAATGGTGAAGAAGGTCGGGTGCGATAACTTCCTGTCCAAATTCCAGCCGGACAAGCTGGTGGATGTGGTGCGTCAGCGACTGATGCTGGACGAAGCGTCGGCTTGACCTTAGGGTGACGGTTTTGCCCCTCAGGAATGCAGGCTCATGCTCCGTCTCAGCGCGCTGTACCGTTACCCTTTGAAATCCGGCAAGGCCGAAACGTTGCAGCAGATCGGCCTGGACAAGCTCGGGTTGGATGGCGATCGACGCTGGATGCTGGTGGACGAAGCCAGCGGGCGTTTCTTGACGCAGCGCGCCGTGGCGACGATGAGCCAGCTGTCGGCCCTGTGGAACCGCAGCGGTGGCCTGACCCTCAGTTCGCCTGGCTACGCAGCGCTGGACGTGGTGTTGCCCGGCAGCGAGGCTGAACTGCGCGGTGTGACCATCTGGCGCGACACCTTGCGCGTGCCGGATGCGGGCGATGCCGCCGCCGCCTGGGTCAGCGACTTTATCGGCAAGCCGACGCGGCTGGTCCACATCCCCCTGGAGCGCGCGCGAACCACACAAGCCGGTTATGGCAAGGACGATGATCAGGTCGCGTTCGCCGACGGTTACCCGTTGCTGCTGATCGGCCAGGCCTCCCTGGACGACCTGTCCCGGCACGTCGGTCGGCCCATGGAAATGCTGCGCTTTCGCCCCAACCTGGTGATCGACGGTGGCGATGCGTTCGCCGAAGACGGCTGGAAACGCCTGCGCATCGGCGATGTCGAGTTTCGCGTGGTCAAGCCGTGCTCACGCTGCATTCTGACCACCATCGACCCGCAGACCGGCGAGCGCAGTGCCGACCGCGAACCGTTCGTGACGCTGGAGGCCTATCGCAAGACCGAAGACGGCGCGATGTTCGGCCAGAACTTGGTCAACGATGGCGTGGGCCGCCTGGAAGTGGGCATGCCGGTGACTGTCCTCGAATAATACGCCCCCATAAAAAAAACGCCCGTCTCCTGCGAGACGGGCATTTTTTTCGCGCGCGGGAATTGCTTAGCCGCGGTATTCGCACAGGTAAGCGGTGTCCACGGCGACCTTCAGTTGGAACTTGCTGTTGGCCGGAACGTGGAACAGGCTGCCGGCGGCGAAGGTTTCCCAGGTGCTGCTGTCGGGCAGCTTGACGGTCAGGGCGCCGGATACCACGTGCATGATCTCACGCTGGGCAGTGCCGAATTCGTATTCACCCGGGGCCATGACGCCGATGGTCGCCGGACCTTCTGCGGTGCCGAAAGCGATCGACTTGACGGTGCCGTCGAAGTACTCGTTGACTTTAAACATGGGCGAATCCTCGGAAAAAGGGTCTGGAAAGGTCGGCCAGTATGCCCAAGGGCAAGGGAGCTGCCTAGACCGGCAAAATCAGCGGTAACAGGCGTGCGGTGTTGCGCGCATCTTCCAGCGCCCGGTGTTGCTGGCCATTGAACTGCATCCCCGCCAATTGCAGGGCGCTATTGAGCCCCGTTGGCTTGTCCAGGCGCCGGGCCTTGGCGAAGCGTTGCTTGAGGTTGATATGGGGCGTTTGGGCCAGCGCGCTGCTCAGGCCATGGCGCTGCCACTCCAGCTCGAGCTGCTGGCGATCATAGTCGCCCCAGCTGGCCCAACCTTCCAGGTGTGCCTGATGCTGGCCCAGCCAGCGCTCGAACAGCGCCCACACATCACCGAAAGGCGCGGCGCTGTCCATGTTCGCCTGGCTGATATGGGTCAGCTTGCGGCAGAAGGGCGTCAGCAATGGACGCCGCTGCGGTCGCACAAAACGCTGGAAATGATCCAACTCGCGGCCCTGGCGGTTGACCAGGCTTGCGCCGATCTCGATGACTTCCATCTCCGTCACGGGCCAGCCGCCGTCATCCGTTGTGGCTTCAAGGTCAATAATCAGCCAATGAGGCATCGTGCAGATTCCCGTACTCTTCCCGTCCTGATGGGGATAGAGCGTAGCCCGGCCGCGTAGTTCCGCCCAGGCTTTATTCGATCTCCAGCAACACCTGGCGATTGCGCACCTGATCGCCGGCCATGACCTGCACGGCCTTGACCACACCGTCGATGCCGGCCTTCAGCGGATGCTCCATTTTCATCGCTTCGAGCACCAGCAGCAGTTGCCCCTGGGTGACGCGTTCACCGGCGCGCACGCGCACATCGACGATGGCGCCGTCCATCGGCGCCTCGACCCTGCCGCCGCCGGCCGGGGGCTGGCGGTTGGCAACGTGGTGGGTGCGGTTGGTCACGCTCACGCCCGGTAGCCACAGCTGGGTACCGTCGAGGTGGTAGGCACTGCGGCGGCGGATGCCGTTGATCACTGCGGTGGCCCAGCGGCCGTCGCTGCTGAGGTGGCGGATGTCGATGCCGTTGGCCTGCAGGTGATGGTCGGCGAGGACGCTGACCGTGATGTCCTGGACCGCATCGTCGACGGCCAACTGATAGCTCCACGGCACGTCAGCGCCGTTGCGCCACCCCGATAAGGCCGGGGCATGGGCCTGAGCGCTGTGTTGATAAAACAGCGCGGCAGCCAGGGCCAGCTGTTCGGCGGATGCGCGGGGGCGGCGGATCTCGCTGAAGTGTTCGGCGATCAACGCGGTGCTGAAATCGCCGTGGATAAACTTCGGGTGCTTGAGCAGGACGGTCAACAGTTGCTGGTTGCTCGCCACGCCCAGCAGCACCGTGTCCTCCACGGCGCGCAGCAGCTTGCGCCGCGCCTCCTCGCGGGTGGCGCCATGGGCGACGATCTTGCCGAGCAGCGGGTCATAGAACGGGCTGATGCGCTGACCTTCGAGAACGCCGTGGTCGACCCGCACGCCCGCGGCCGGTTCCCAGCGCAGCACCGCACCGGTTTGCGGCAGAAAGCCCTGGGCCGGGTCTTCGGCGTACAGGCGCACTTCCATGGCGTGGCCGCTGAGGCTGACCTGCGCTTGCTGTAACGGCAGCGGTTGGCCGGCGGCAATTTGCAGTTGCCAGTCGACCAGATCGAGGCCGCTGATCAGTTCGGTGACCGGGTGTTCGACTTGCAGGCGAGTGTTCATCTCCAGGAAGTAGAACCGGCCGTCGCGGTCGAGCAGGAACTCCACCGTGCCTGCGCCGACGTAATTCACCGCACGCCCGGCCTTGAGCGCCGCCTCGCCCATGGCCTGGCGCAGGGCCGGGGTCATCACCGGGCAGGGCGCTTCTTCAATGATTTTCTGATGGCGGCGCTGGACCGAGCAGTCGCGTTCGCCGAGGTGGATCAGGTTGCCGTGGCTGTCGCCGAACAGCTGGATTTCGACGTGGCGCGGCTCGATCAGCGCCTGTTCCAGGATCAGTTCGTCGCTGCCGAACGCATTCAGGGCTTCGGAGCGGGCGCTGCGCAGTTGCTCTTGCAGGTGTTCGCGCTGATGCACCAGGCGCATACCTCGGCCGCCGCCGCCGGCACTGGCCTTGATCATCAGCGGGAAGCCGATGCGTTCAGCTTCTATTTGCAACGTGGCGTCGTCCTGGGCGCTGCCTTGGTAGCCGGCGACGCACGGGACACCGGCCTCGAGCATGGCGAGTTTGGACCGGCGCTTGCTGCCCATCAGTTCGATGGCCTCGACGCTGGGGCCGATGAAGGTCAGCCCGGCGTTTATGCAGGCGCGGGCGAAATCGGGGTTTTCAGAGAGAAAGCCATAACCGGGGTGGACCGCGTCGGCACCCGTGCGTTGAGCTGCGCTGAGAATCGCCGGGATATTCAGGTAGGACTGCTGCACCGGTGCCGGGCCGATATTCACGGCTTCGTCGGCCATCTGCACGTGCGCGGCCTGGGCGTCGGCGTCGCTGTAGACCGCTACGGTGCGGTAGCCCAAGGCCTGGGCGGTGCGCTGGATGCGGCAGGCGATTTCGCCGCGGTTGGCGATCAGGATCTTGTTCATTCGGCCCACCGTGGCTTGCGCTGTTGCACAAAGGCCTGGGTGCCTTCGATCCCTTCTTCGCCCGTCGCCGCCTCGGCGAACCACGCGGCGGCCTGATCCAGCAATGGCCCCAGCGGTTGCTCCGCGCTGGCCAGCAGCAAGGCCTTGGTCCGCCCATTCGCCCCCGGCGCGCAACGCAATACCTGGCCCAGCACTTCATCCAGGCGTTCGGCCAACGCCTGCGGATCACGCTCGACAAAATGCACCACGCCCAAGCGCTCAGCCTCGACCCCGTCGAACCGCGCCGCCGTCAGCGCCAGCCGGCGCGCGTGCGTCAGACCGATGCGCTTGACCACAAACGGCGCGATCTGCGCCGGCAGCAAGCCCAGGCTGGTCTCGGGCAAGCCGAACTGCGCGTGGTGATCGGCCAGCGCAATATCACTGACGCACGCCAAACCAAAGCCACCGCCCAGCACCGCGCCTTGCAGCACCACGATCACCACTTGGGGCACGGCTTCAACTTCCTCCAGCAAGGTGCCGAACGCGCGGTTCAGCGTCTGCAATTGCGCCTTGTCGCTGGCGCCGAGCAGGTCTTTCACATCCGCCCCGGCACAGAAATGCCCGGCCGCGCCGCTGATCACCAGCGCGCGCACCTGATCGTCCAACTGCGCCAGCACCGCGCGCAGTTCATTGACCATCTCCAGGCTCATCGCGTTGCGGCTTTGCGGACGGTTGAGGGTGATGTGCAGCACACCGTTATGAGGTTCGAGCAGCAGGGTGTTCATGGTTTTTTCCCCGGCAAGGTGCCCATCAGTTTGCAGATGATGCCCAGCATGATTTCGTCGGCGCCGCCGCCAATCGACACCAGGCGCATATCGCGATAGGCGCGGGCCACCGGGTTGTCCCACATAAAGCCCATGCCGCCCCAGTATTGCAGGCAACTGTCGCTGACTTCGCGGCCCAGCCGCCCGGCCTTGAGCTTGGCCATGGAGGCCAGGCGCGTCACGTCCTGGCCTTTGATGTACTGCTCGGTGGCCTGGTAGACCAGGGCGCGCAGGCATTCGATTTCGGTGGCCAGTTCGGCCAGGCGAAAGTGAATCACCTGATTGTCGATCAGCGCTTTGCCGAAGGTCTGGCGCTCCTTGCAGTATTCGATCGTGCTGTCGATGCAGGACTCCAGGCCCTTGATCATATTGGCCGCGCCAAACAGGCGTTCTTCCTGGAATTGCAGCATCTGCATCATGAACCCCGCACCTTCATGGCCGATGCGGTTGCGTTGCGGCACACGCACGCCGTCGAAGAACACCTGGGCGGTCTCGGAGCTGTGCATGCCGAGTTTTTCCAAGGGCGGGCTGACGCTGATCCCCGGTGTGTTCATCGGCACCATGATCAGCGACTTGTTGAGGTGCGGCTTGTCGTCGGAGGTGTTGGCCAGCAGGCACATGAAGTCGGCGCTCGGCGAGTTGGTGATCCACATTTTGCTGCCGTCGATCACGTAGTCGTCGCCGTCCTTGCGTGCCTGGGTCTTCAGCCCGGCCACATCGGAACCGGCGCCGGCTTCCGAGACGCCGATGCAACCGACTTGCGCACCGCTGATGGCCGGGCGCAGGAATTCTTCGCGCAGTGCGTCGCAGCCGAAGCGGGCGAGGGCGGGGGTACACATGTCGGTCTGTACGCCGATGGACATGGGGATGCCGCCGCAGCGGATGCTGCCGAATTCTTCGGCGGCGACGATGGAGTAGCTGTAGTCCAGGCCCATGCCGCCGAATTGTTCGGGTTTGGAGATGCCCAGCAGGCCGAGGTCGCCGGCCTTGCGCAAGATATCGTGGATGGGGAAGCGACCGGCTTTTTCCCATTCGTCGACGTGGGGGTTGATCTCGCGGTCGACGAAGGTGCGGACGGTGCGGCGCAGTGCTTGGTGTTCCTGGGTGAAGATCATTTTTTATTGTTCTCCGTGTGGGCGTTCTTCGGGTGTGCATGGCTCCGTCTGTGGGAGCTGGTTTGCTGGCGGTCCTACAGCGGGTAGATATCCAATGGGCTCACCTCGCTCCAAATGTGGGAGGGGGCTTGCCCCCGATGGCGGCCTCTGGGCTGACCATTTTTTTGGGTTGAGTACATATCCGTTTCTTTGGTAACGGCTGCTATGGGTTCCGCTCTTACAGCGGGTCACTTTTGGAAAAGAGCCCCAAAAGTAACCAAAAGGGCTCTTGCCCCACCACTCGGCACCTCGCCTAGGCTCGGTGTGCCCGAACGCAGGCTTGAATCCGTGGGCCGCCGTCATGGGCCATCCATGGCCCAGGACGGCTAACCCGGCGTCCTGCCGGGTTACCCACGGATTCAAGCCTGCGTTCGGCCAGCGTGGTTTGACGGGGCGCCTAAGATCAAGATCAAGATCAAGATCAAGATCAAAAGCAGAGCAAAAGCAGGGTTTTGTTGTCTTGATGACTTTAGAGCCGTGCTACGCCAAAGCTGTTCGGTTGCAACGTCCGCATGTCGGCTTCCTGGCAAATATCCAGTAGGAACCCCAATAACGTGCGGGTATCCCGTGGGTCGATCAGGCCGTCATCCCATAGGTTTGCACTGCCGTACAGTGCGGTGGATTGGCTGTCGAGTTTTTGTGCGGTGACTTGTTCCAGCATGTCGAGCATCTTGGGGTCGGGGGTCAGGCCGTCTTTCCGTTGTTTGGCTTCGGTGACGATGCGCAGCACTTTGCCGGCCTGGGCGCCGCCCATCACGGCGGTGCGGCTGTTGGGCCAGGCGAAGATGAAGCGCGGGTCGAGGCCGCGGCCGCACATGGCGTAGTTGCCGGCGCCGTAGGAGCCGCCGACCACCACGGTGAGTTTGGGCACACGGGCATTGGCCACCGCCTGGATCATCTTCGCGCCGTGCTTGATCACGCCTTGCTGTTCCGCCTCGGTGCCGACCATAAAGCCGGTGGTGTTGTGCAGGAACAGCAGCGGCGTGCGGCTCTGGTCGCACAGTTGGATGAATTGCGCGGCCTTGCTGGCGCCCTTGGGCGTGATCGGGCCGTTATTGCCGATCACGCCGACGGCGCGGCCCTGGATGTGCAGGTGGCCGCACACGGTATGTGCGTCGAACTCGCCCTTGAACTCGAGGAAGTTCGAACCGTCGGCCAGGCGTGCGAGGATTTCGCGGACGTCGTAGGGTTTTTTCGGGTCGTCGGGGATCAGCCCGAGCAGTTCGTCGATGGGGTACAGCGGCTCGGCATACGTGCGTTTGGGCATCGACGGCAGGCGCTCGTTCCACGGCAGCAGGCTGACGATCTCGCGCACGATCCGCACCCCGTCGGCATCGTTTTCCGCCAGGTATTCCGCGGTGCCGGCGATTTGCGCGTGCATCTCGGCGCCGCCCAGTGCTTCATCGGTGGCGACTTCGCCGGTCGCGGCCTTGAGCAGCGGTGGGCCGGCCAGGAACAGCTTGGCCTTGCCGCGCACCACCACCACGTAATCCGACAGCCCCGGCTGATACGCGCCGCCCGCCGTGGCCGAGCCGTGGACCACGGTGATCTGCGGCAAGCCCATGGCCGACATGCGCGCCTGGTTGGCGAAGCTGCGCGCGCCTTCGACGAAAATCTCCGCCGCGTAGTTGAGGTTGGCGCCGCCGCTTTCGGCGAGGGTCACCACCGGCAGTTGGTTTTCCATCGCGATCTGTTGCAGGCGCAGGGATTTCTTCAGGCCCGTGGGGGAAATGGTGCCGCCCTTGATCGCGCTGTTATTCGCCACCACCAGCACGCGCACGCCGCTGACGTAACCGATGCCGGCGATCAACCCGCCGCCGGCGGCGCTGCCGTCCTTGTCGTCATGGAGTTTGTAGCCGGCCAGGCTGGCCAGTTCCAGGAACGGCGCGCCAGGGTCCAGCAGCAGGTTGAGGCGTTCACGCGGCAGCAATTGCCCGCGTTTGTCGAACTTGGGCTTGGCTTCCAGCGCCTTGCTCAACAGGTTCTGCTCCAACAGGCGCAGTTGCTGCAGGCTCGCCAGCAGCGCTTCGCGGTTGCGCACGAAGTCTGGGCTGTGGGCGTCGATCAGGGTTTCGATCACCGGCATGGTTTATGACTCCCCTTTGAGGACATCCGGCAGGTCGGCTTTGAAGATCGAGTCGAAGGCCACGGCAACGCTCCTTTACGTGAGTTGATCGGCGATGTGCTGCGGCACGGCGATGGGGATTTCCAGCAACTGCTGGGCAAAGGCCTTGCCCTGCGGGTCGATGCGCAGGCTGGCGATGCCGCCGCCGCCCAAGGCGTTTTCCAGCAGGAAGTTGAGGCTGTGGCTGCCGGGCAGGTACCAGCGTTCGACGCGACCGTGGACCGGGTCGAGCACGTGGCCCATCCAGTCGACGACCACGGCCGGGGTCAGGGCTTCGGCGATCCACGGCAGGTACGCCGGGTCGCGGGCAATCACCCCGATGTTGCTGTGGTTGCCCTTGTCGCCGGAACGGGCCACCGCGAGTTTCACCAGGGGTACGCTGGCATCGGCGCGGCCTTGGGGTTTGGGCGGTTCGAGGGCGGCGGCCGGCGTGCCCAGTGCGTGGCTGGCCGGAAGCGCGCAAGCGTGGCGTTCACCCTGCAAATCAATCGCCAGCTCACAGGACGATTTATCGATCAGGAACGAAAACAGTCGAATCAACGGATACACCGTCGGCCGCCCGCCGACGATGCCGGTCAGCCCCGGTGCCATGCCGGTGGCGGCCTGGGCGATTTCGCGGGCGAACAGCACCAGCGCCGGCTTGCTCGGGTGGCGCACCGCCAACTTCACCACCACCTCGCGGCAGTCCCGGCGTCGCGCATGCGCGCCGTAGGTGGCTTCGCTGCCGAGCAGTTCGATGTTCACCTCGGTGTAGGGCGCCCAACCGCGCTGGCTGAACAGCTCCGACGTCTTGTCGATAATCGCCTGGGCGACCCGCTCGGCCTTGGCCACCGCGTCGATCCCGGCGATCAGGCAACTGGCGGTGCAGCGAAAGCCGTCCGGGTAAGTGGCGCTGACCTTGTATTGAGCGGTCGGCGGCAAACCCTTGGCACCGTGCAGACGCACACTGTGTTTGCCTTGCTGCTGCAATTTGACCTGGCTGAAATCGCAGATCACATCGGGCAGCAAGTAGGCGCGCGGGTCGCCGATTTCGTAGAGCAGTTGTTCGGCCACGCTCAGCTCGCTGATCAACCCGCCGCTGCCCGCGACTTTATTCACGGTGAACTGGCCGTCGGCGCTGACGTCGACGATGGGAAAACCGATGTGCTCGTAATCCGGCACGTCGCGCCAGTCGGTGAAGTTGCCGCCGGTACACTGCGCGCCGCATTCGATGATATGCCCGGCCAGGGCGGCCTGGGCGAGGCGGTCGTAGTCCTGCCATGACCAGTTGAATTCATGCACCAACGCGGCGCTGACCACCGCGCTGTCGACCACCCGCCCGGTGATGACGATATCCGCCCCCAGCTCAAGCGCGCGGACAATGCCCGGCGCGCCGAGGTAGGCATTGGCGGACACGCACAACGGCGGCAGCGGCGCGCCGTTGAACATGTCGACGCTGTCGCGCAGGTGTTTGAGTTGGGGCTGCAGGTCATCGCCCAGCAGCACGGCGATTTTCAGCGGCAGTTGCGCCGCGTCGCAGGCCGCTTGCAGGGCGGCGGCGCAGGCCTGGGGGTGGATGCCCCCCGCGTTGCTGATCACGCGGATGCCCTGGCGCTGGATTTCGGCCAGCAGCGGCGACAGCACCTCGACAAAGTCCGTGGCGTAGCCGGCCTGGGGATCTTTGATCCGCGCAGCGGCGAGGATCGACATCGTGACTTCCGCCAGGTAGTCGAACACCAGATAGTCCAGCTTGCCGCCGTGTACCAACTGGGCGGCGGCGGTGCAGGTGTCGCCCCAGAAGGCGCTGGCGCAGCCGATGCGAACCGTCTTGCTCATGAGAAATCCTTCCTCGAATGGCTGGCGACGAGACTACCAAGCAAGCGCTTGGTTTGTAAACTCCGGACACAAGTTTTCAGCCAAGCGCTTGCTTGGCTGGCAGGCACGGCCTAAATTGCCGCCCAAGATGTCAGCAGACGTAAAGGAGAGCAGCATGGATGAGCACAAAGCCCTGCGGGTGATGCGCGCCATGGTCGACGGCGGCCAATTGACCGACCCCGACAGTGCCCGGGGCAAGTTGCTGCAAACCGCGGCTCACCTGTTTCGCAACAAGGGCTTCGAGCGCACCACCGTGCGCGACCTGGCCGGTGCCGTGGGCATCCAGTCCGGCAGCATCTTTCATCACTTCAAGAGCAAGGACGAGATCCTGCGCGCGGTGATGGAAGAAACCATCCGCTACAACACTGCGCTGATGCGTGCGTCGCTGGAAGAGGCGAGCACGGTGCGCGAGCGCGTGCTGGCGCTGATTCGCTGCGAATTGCAGTCGATCATGGGCGGCAGTGGCGAAGCCATGGCGGTGTTGGTGTACGAGTGGCGTTCGCTGTCGGCCGAGGGCCAGGCCCGGGTGCTGGCCTTGCGTGATGTCTATGAAGCGATCTGGCTGCAGGTGCTGGGCGAGGCCAAGGCCGCCGGCTATATCAAGGGGGATGTGTTTATCGCCCGGCGCTTCCTCACCGGTGCCTTGTCCTGGACCACCACTTGGTTCCGCGCCGAGGGCAGCTTGACCCTCGAGCAGTTGGCCGAAGAGGCGTTGTTGATGGTTTTGAAGGCTGATTGAGGCGCAAGCTATTAATTTTCCGGTGGAAGTTGTCTCGCCAGACAAAAACGCCTAGCTTATTGCCATCAGCAGGTTAAACGGTGTGTGCCTTAATGTTTTCGCCATGGCGACTGGCTGCAGGACTTACTTTATGGGCACTGGGCACCGTTGCGTGGATGCCGGCTTCGGCTGCGCAATTGGTGAGGATCGGCGCTGCGCATTTTCCGCCGTACACCGTGCGCCCCGAGCAGGGCGCCGACACCGGATTGCTGCCGCAGTTGGTCGAAGCCCTGAACGCCTCGCAAACCGACTATCAGTTCGTGCTGGTGCCGACCTCGATCCCGCGACGCTTTCGCGATTTCGAGCAGGGCCGGGTCGACGTGGCGATTTTCGAAAACCCCGACTGGGGCTGGCAGAAGATTCCTCACACCACGGTCGACATGGGCCTGGAAGATGCCGAAATCTTCGTCGCCCAGCGTGAGCCCGATCGCGACCAGAATTATTTCGCCAGCCTTGGCGGCAAGCGCCTGGCGGTATTCAGCGGTTATCACTACGCCTTCGCCAACTTCAATGCCGACCCCAAGTTCATGGCCGAGCACTTCAACGCGACGTTGACCTACTCCCATGACAGTAACCTGCTGATGGTCGCGCGCGGTCGCGCCGATATCGCCCTGGTGACCCGCTCGTACCTGAGTGATTTTCTGGCGCGCAACGTCGACATGGCCGCCCAGTTCCTGATCTCGGAGCGCGTCGACCAGGTGTACCACCACTACGCGTTGCTGCGGCCCAAGGCGCCGATCAGCAGCGTAGCGTTTGCCGGCCTGCTCAAACGTTTGCGTGATGACGGCGAGCTGTTGAAGATATTCGAGCCCTATCGCATCGATGTGACGGCGGTGCCCTGAGGTTTCGGGAGACCAGGCTTCGCGCCGGGGCGAGTTTCAGAGCCGCCGTGCAAATGTATCGCTGTGACTGCCCGACACCTTGCGGCAATGCACCAGCGCATCGCGAATCATGAAGTTGACCAGGGTCGGCGAGACGCCGAGTTCCTTGGCGATGTCCTTTTGCGGCACGCCGTGCAGACGGTACATCTCGAACGCGTAGCGGGTGCGCTGGGGCAGTTCCGTCAGGGCGTCGGCGATGTTCTCCAGGGTGTTGAAATTGATGTGCGAAGTTTCCGGTGACGCGCCCTGAATCACCACATTCAAGCCTTCCTCTTCGGTCCCCGAATATTTGAGCTCCAGGGCCTGCTTGCGATAGTGATCGATCGCCAGGTTGCGCACGATCTGGAACAGATAACTCAATTGCGCCTTGAACGATGAGGTGATCGTCGGCGCCGATTGCAGCCGGAAGTAGGCATCCTGCACGACGTCTTCGGCCCGGGAGCGGCAGCCGGTAATACGTGCTGCGATCTTTACCAGAATCAGCCGATTATCGACGAATGCCTGGAGCAGCGGTGAGTCGCACCTGCCTGTGGATACTTGTTCCGTCATGGAAATCACCTTGATCGCAAAAGAGGTTAGGGGAGGGCGTCCGTGCTGAGGCCTCCTACACATCGGGCAACAAATTATGCTGAATGATAATTATTGTCAAATGAGAAGTCTGACTGATTTTGTCCGTGGGCTGAAGGTGTGAACCCCGTCTCGCTCGTCCTCGACGACTAATTATTTGGCGACGCCGTCCGTTCTTCTGGGTGACAGGTTCGTTGGTAAAACGGCCAAGGATCAGCACCCGCAGGAGGGCGAGATGGGTTTTTATCGTGCATATGGCGCGTTTCAGGTGGGGGGCGCCGAGCGATGAGCGCGCCGACTCGACTGCGCCTGTTCTGCCTGCCTTATTCGGGGGCCAGCGCCATGGTGTACGTGCGTTGGCGGCGTGTTCTGCCGGACTGGTTGCAGGTGTGCCCGCTGGAGTTGCCGGGGCGCGGCATGCGGATGGACGAGCCGTTGCAACGCGACATCGGCGCCTTGGCCGCGCAGTTGGCGGATGAAATCAGTCGTGACCTGAACGGCCCCTACGCGTTGTTCGGCCACAGCCTTGGCGGCCTGCTGGCGTTCGAGCTGGCGCACGCGCTCAAAGCGCGCAACGTACCTGCGCCGCTGGCGCTGTTTGCGTCCGGCACCGCCGGCCCGGCGCGGCGCGACGTCAGCGAGTACGCCCGCGAAAAGACCGATGAGCAACTGATCGCCCGTCTGCGCGACCTGCAAGGCACCGCCGAAGCAGCCCTGGCCAACCGCGAATTGATGCAGTTGATGCTGCCGATCCTGCGCGCCGACTTCCTGCTCTGCGGCAGCTTCGCCTACGGCCGACGCGAGCCGCTGGGCATGCCGATCCATGTGTTCGGCGGCAAGCAGGACAGCGTGCGCGCCGACCAGTTACTCGACTGGCAGGCAGACGCCGCCAGCGGGTTTTCCCTGGACCTGTTCGACGGCCACCACTTCTTTCTGGTGCAGCACGAAAGCGCGGTGCTGCGCTGTGTGCGGCGCTACGCCGAGGAACACCTGGCGCGCTGGCGCAATGGCGCGGCGCGGCGACTGACCGCCGGCTGAACCCTTCCCGATTTTCCCGTAAGCCGATTTCAGGCAGGAACCCCCCATGATGGACGCCTTCGAACTTCCCCGCACCCTGGCCCAGTCCCTTCAACGCCGCGCCGCGCAGACTCCGGAGCGGATCGCTCTGCGTTTCCTCGCTGAGTCCGCCGAACACAACGTGGTCCTCAGCTACCGCGACCTCGACCGGCGCGCCCGTACCATCGCCGCCGCCCTGCAGGCCAACGCCGACCTGGGCGACCGTGCCGTGTTGTTGTTCCCCAGCGGGCCAGACTATGTGGCGGCGTTCTTCGGCTGCCTGTACGCCGGGGTGATCGCGGTGCCGGCCTATCCGCCGGAGTCCGCTCGTCACCATCACCAGGCGCGCTTGCTGTCGATCATCGCCGACGCCGAACCGCGCCTGTTGCTGACCATCGCCAGCCTCGGCGACGACTTGGCGCAGATCGAAAACGCGCCGCCGCTGCTGGCGGTCGACACCCTCGACAGCGCGCTTGCCGAGCGCTGGGTCGCCACCGATGTGCAAGCCGACGACATCGCCTTCCTGCAATACACCTCGGGCTCCACCGCCTTGCCCAAGGGCGTGCAGGTCAGCCACGGCAATCTGGTTGCCAATGAACTGCTGATCCGGCGCGGTTTCGGCATCGACCTGAACCCGGATGACGTGATCGTCAGCTGGCTGCCGCTGTACCACGACATGGGCCTGATCGGCGGCCTGCTGCAACCGATCTTCAGCGGCGTGCCCTGCGTATTGATGTCGCCGGCGTACTTCCTCGGCCGGCCCTTGCGCTGGCTGGAAGCGATCAGCGAATACGGCGGCACCATCAGCGGCGGCCCGGATTTCGCCTACCGCTTGTGCAGCGAACGGGTCAGCGAATCGGCCCTGGAACGCCTGGATTTGAAGCGCTGGCGCGTGGCGTATTCCGGCTCCGAACCGATCCGCCTCGACACCCTGGAACGCTTCGCCGAGAAGTTCGCCCCGTGCGGTTTCACCGCGAACAACTTCTTCGCCTCCTACGGCCTGGCCGAAGCAACTCTGTTTGTCGCCGGCGGCCGCCGTGGCCACGGCATCCCGGCGCTGCGCCTGGATGCACAGGCGCTGGCCGCCAACCGCGCCGAGCCGGGGCCGGGCGCGGCGATCATGAGTTGCGGCACGCATCAGCCGGACCACGCGGTGCTGATCGCCGATCCCCATACCTTGAGCGAACTGCCTGACAACTGCGTCGGCGAACTCTGGGCCAGCGGCCCGAGCATTGCCCACGGCTACTGGCGCAACCCCGAAGCCAGCGCCAAGACCTTCGTCCAGCACGCCGGCCGCACCTGGCTGCGCAGCGGCGACCTGGGCTTTATCCGCGAGGGCGAGGTGTACATCACCGGGCGCTTGAAAGACCTGCTGATCGTGCGCGGCCACAACCTCTACCCGCAGGACATCGAGCAGACCATCGAGCGCGAAGTGGAGGTGGTGCGCAAAGGTCGGGTCGCGGCGTTCGCGGTGAATGAGCAGGGCCAGGAAGGCATCGGTATCGCCGCTGAGATCAGCCGCAGCGTGCAGAAAATCCTCGCGCCGCAAGCGCTGATCACGGCGATCCGCCAAGCCGTGGCCGAAGCCTATCAAGAGGCGCCGTGCGTGGTGGTGTTGCTCAACCCCGGCGCGTTGCCGAAGACCTCCAGCGGCAAGCTGCAGCGCTCGGCATGTGCGTTGCGTTACGCCGATGGCAGCCTCGACAGCTATGCGCAGTTCCCCGGTCTGCAAGGGGCGGCCAGTGATGTCGCGCTGGGGTCCACCTTGCAGACCCAGATCGCGGCGATCTGGTGCGAGCAGTTGCAGGTTGCGACGGTAGCGGCGGATGACCACTTCTTCCTGCTCGGCGGCAACTCCATCAGCGCGACCCAAGTGGTTGCGCGCCTGCGCGAAACCCTGGGTCTGGAACTGAACCTGCGCCTGCTGTTCGAAGCGCCGACCTTGTCGGCCTTCGCCGCCGATGTGGCACAGCTGCAGCAGGATGGCGGCGTCGCCCAAGGCGCGATCCAGTGCTTGTCGCATGAGGATGAACTGCCGCAATCCCTCGCACAGAATCGCCTGTGGATCACCTGGCAACTCGACCCGCAGAGCCACGCGTACACCATCCCCGGTGCCCTGCGCCTGCGCGGCGAGCTGGATGCAGACGCAGTGCGCGCCAGCTTCGCGCAGCTGATCCAGCGCCACCCAGCCCTGCGCACGCGCTTCTACGAACGGGATGGGCAAGCCTTCCAACGGGTATTGGCCAGCAGCGCATTCGACTTGCACGTCATCGACCTTGGCGATCTGCCCGCCGCCGCGCGCGAAGCCCGTGCGCAGCAGATCCGCGAGGAGCAGGCGCACACCGCGTTCGACCTGGAAAACGGCCCGTTGCTGCGGGTGAGCCTGGTGCGCCTGGACGACGAAGACCATCAGTTGCTGGTGACGCTGCATCACATCATCGCCGACGGCTGGTCGCTGAATATCCTCATCGATGAGTTCTCGCGCCTGTACGCCGCGGCGTCCCAGGGCCAGCCCCTGCAACTGCCGCCACTGGCCGTGCAATACGCCGACTACGGCAACTGGCAGCGCCAATGGTTGGCCGAGGGTGAAGGCCAGCGGCAACTGGCGTACTGGAAGGCGCAGTTGGGAGACGAACACCCGGCCTTGAGCCTGGCCACCGATCACCCGCGTGCGGCGCGGCAACGCAACAGTGCTTCGCGCCACAACGTGCGTCTGGGCGCAAGCCTCAGCGCGGCGATTCGCCAGACTGCCCAGGCCAACCAATCGACGCCGTTCATGCTGTTGCTCGCGGCGTTCCAGACCTTGCTCTACCGCTACAGCGGCCAACGCGACATCCGCATCGGCGTGCCCAGCGCCAACCGCCCGCGCCAGGAAACCCAAGGCCTGGTCGGCTTCTTTATCAACACCCTGGTACTGCGCGCCGAGCTGGACGGGCGCCTGCCGTTCAACCAGCTGTTGGCGGCCACGCGCCAGGCGGCAGTGGGCGCCCAGGCCCATCAGGATCTGCCCTTCGAACAACTGCTCGAAGCGTTCCCCCACGCCCGCGAACAGGGCCTGTTCCAGGTGATGTTCAACCATCAGCAGCGCGACCTCGGCGCTTTGCGTCGCCTGCCGGGCCTGCTCGCCGAAGAGCTGGCGTGGCACAGCCGCGAAGCCAAGTTCGACCTGCAATTGCACAGCGAAGAAGACCGCAACGGGCGCCTGAGCCTGGCGTTCGACTACGCCGACGAATTGTTCGAAAGCACCACCATCCAACGCCTGGCCGAGCACTTCATCAACCTGCTGCACGCCGTGTGCGAGCAACCGCAGCGGGCTCTCGGCGACCTCAAATTGATGCAACACGACGAACAGCGGCCCTGGAGCGAAGCGCCTTGCGCGCCGGCCCGGCAATGGTTGCCCGAACAGCTCAACCAACACACCTCGGACCGCACCGCGCTGGTCTGGCAGGGCGGCAGCCTGAGCTTTGCCCAACTGCACACCCAGGCCAACCGCCTGGCCCATTACCTGCGCGACAAAGGCGTCGGCCCCGACGTGTGCGTGGCCATCGCCGCCGAGCGTTCGCCGCAACTGTTGATCGGCCTGCTGGCGATCATCAAGGCCGGCGGCGCCTACGTGCCGCTGGACCCGGATTACCCCGCCGAGCGCCTGGCCTACATGCTCAAGGACAGCGGCGTCCACCTGCTGCTGACCCAGACCGCGTTGCTGGCGCAATTACCCACGGCCGAAGACGTGTGCGTGATTGCCATGGACAGCCTGCACCTCGACCGCTGGCCGACCCAGCCGCCGGGCCTGCATCTGGACGGCGAGCACCTCGCCTACGTGATCTACACCTCCGGTTCCACCGGCCAGCCCAAGGGCGTGGGCAACACCCATGCGGCCCTGGCCGAGCGCTTGCAGTGGATGCAGGCCACCTACGCGCTGAATGACAGCGACGTGCTGCTGCAAAAAGCTCCGATCAGTTTCGACGTGTCGGTGTGGGAGTGCTTCTGGCCGCTGATCACCGGCTGCCGCCTGGTGTTGGCGGGGCCGGGCGAGCAGCGCGACCCGCAGCGCATCGCGCAACTGGTGCAGGCCCATGGCGTGACCACTCTGCACTTTGTGCCGCCGCTGTTGCAGCTGTTTATCGACGAGCCGTTGACGGCCGAATGCACCAGCCTGCGCCGTCTGTTCTGCGGCGGCGAAGCCTTGCCCGCCGAGTTGCGTGACCGTGTGCTTGCGCGGTTGCCGGCGGTGCAGTTGCACAACCGTTATGGCCCGACCGAAACCGCGATCAACGTCACTCATTGGCACTGCCGCGCCGAGGATGGCGAGCGCTCGCCGATTGGCCGACCGCTGGGCAATGTGATCTGCCGCGTGCTCGACGAGCAGCTCAACCCGTTGCCAGCGGGGGTGCCGGGCGAGCTGTGCATCGGCGGCATCGGCCTGGCACGCGGTTACCTCGGCCGCGCCGGGCTCACCGCCGAGCGTTTTGTCGCCGACCCCTTGGGCGCGCCGGGCAGCCGTCTGTATCGCAGCGGTGACCGCGCACGCTGGAGCGCTGACGGCGTGCTCGACTACCTCGGTCGTCTCGATCAGCAGGTCAAGTTGCGCGGCTTTCGCGTCGAACCGCAAGAAATCGAAGCGCGCCTGCTGGCCCTCGACGGTATCGCCCAGGCCGTGGTGCTGGTGCGCGATGACCAATTGATCGGCTATTACACCGCCACTGCCGCGCTCGACGCCCAAACCGTCAAAGCCGCCCTGGCCGCCGCGCTGCCGGAATACATGGTGCCCGCGCACCTGATGCGCCTGGACGCCATGCCCCTGAGCCCGAGCGGCAAGCTGGACCGCCGTGCGCTGCCCGAGCCGGTGTGGCAAACCCGCGAACACGTTGAACCCGAGAGCCCGTTGCAGCAGCAGATTGCGGCGATCTGGCGCGAAGTGCTGGGCCTGCCGCGGATCGGCCTGCGCGATGATTTTTTCGCCCTCGGCGGCCATTCGTTGCTGGCCACGCAAATCATCTCGCGCACCCGCCAGGCGTGTGACGTCGAGCTGCCGTTGCGCACCCTGTTCGAAGCCAGCGAACTCGGCGCGTTTGCCGAGCAGGTCGGGCTGATCCAGGCCGCTGGCCAACGCAACCAACAGACCGCCATCGCCCAGGTCGACCGCAGCCGGCCGGTGCCGCTGTCCTATTCCCAGCAGCGGATGTGGTTCCTCTGGCAGTTGGAGCCGGACAGCCCGGCGTACAACGTCGGCGGCATGGCGCGTTTGCGCGGGGTGCTCGACGTGGGGCGTTTCGAGGCCGCGTTGCAGGCCTTGGTCATGCGTCACGAAACCCTGCGCACCACCTTCCCGAGCGTCGATGGCGTGGCCCATCAGCAGGTGTCGGCGCAGACCGGCCTGCGCATGGGCTGGCAGGATTTCTCGGCGCTGAGCCACCTCGAATGCGAGCAACGCTTGCAGCAGCTGGCCGATGTCGAGGCGCACACGCCGTTCAACCTGGAAACCGGGCCGCTGTTGCGCGTGTGCCTGGTCAAGGCCGGCGCGCAGGAGCATTACCTGGTGCTGACCTTGCACCATATCGTCACCGAAGGCTGGGCCATGGACATCTTTGCCCGTGAACTCAGCGCGCTGTACGAAGCCTTCATCGATGAGCGCGACTCGCCGCTGGCGCCGCTGCCGGTGCAGTACCTCGACTACAGCGTGTGGCAGCGCCAGTGGCTGGAGTCCGGCGAGCGCCAGCGCCAGCTCGATTACTGGATCGCGCAATTGGGTTATGAGCATCCGCTGCTGGAACTGCCCGGCGACCGCCCGCGGCCGCCGGTGCAAAGCCACCGCGGCGGGCTGTACCGTTTTGATTTGAGCGACGAACTGGCCGCGCGCGTTCGGGCCTTCAATGCTGCGCACGGCCTGACCCTGTTCATGAGCATGACTGCCACGCTGGCGGTGTTGCTCTACCGCTACAGCGGCCAGACCGACCTGCGCATCGGCGCTCCGGTGGCCAATCGGATTCGCCCGGAAAGCGAAGGGCTGATCGGCGCTTTCCTCAACACCCAGGTACTGCGTTGCCGGCTCGACGGGCAGATGAGCGTCGGTGAGTTGTTCGAGCAAGTTCGTCACACCGTGATCGAGGGCCAGTCTCACCAGGACCTGCCGTTCGACCATTTGGTGGAAGCGCTGCAACCACCGCGCAGCGCGGCGTACAACCCGCTGTTCCAAGTGATGTGCAACGTGCAGCGTTGGGAATTCCAGCAGCGCCGCCAACTGGGCGGGATGAGCGTCGAGTACCTGGCCAACGATGCGCGTGCGACCAAGTTCGACCTCAACCTGGAAGTCACCGACCTCGACCATCGCCTGGGATGCTGCCTGACCTACAGCACCGATTTGTTCGATGAGCCGCGCGTTGCGCGCATGGCCGAACATTGGTGCAACCTGCTCGAAGCGCTGATCGCCGACCCGCAGCAACGCCTCAGCGAACTGCCGATGCTGGGTGCCGACGAGCAGCACGCATTGCAGCGCAGCCTGGGGAGCGACGCGGCTGAACAGCGCCTCGACCAGTGCCTTCACTCACTGTTCAACCAGCAGGCACTAGCTCGTGCCGACGCGCCGGCACTGACGTTTGCCGGTGAGACCCTCAGCTACCGCGAACTGAATGCCCGCGCCAACCGCCTGGCCTGGATGCTGCGCGAGCGTGGCGTCGGCCCGCAGGTGCGCGTCGGCCTGGCGTTGCCGCGCTCCCTGGAAATGGTCATCGGCCTGCTGGCGATTCTCAAGGCCGGCGGCGCCTATGTGCCGCTGGACCCGGAGTACCCGCTGGACCGCCTGCATTACATGATCGAAGACAGCGGCATCGGCTTGCTGCTCAGTGATGCGGCGATGTTCGCCGCCCTCGGTGAACTGCCGGCGACGCTGGCGTGCTGGTGCCTGGAAGACGACCTGCCGGTGCTGGCGAACTACCCGGCCAGTGAGCCGCCGTTTCTCAGCCTGCCGCAACACCCGGCGTACCTGATCTACACCTCCGGCTCCACCGGCAAGCCGAAAGGCGTGGTGGTGTGCCACGGCGAAATCGCCATGCACTGCCAGGCCGTGATCGAGCGTTTCGGCATGCGCCCGGATGACTGTGAGCTGCACTTCTATTCGATCAACTTCGACGCCGCCACCGAGCGTTTGCTGGTGCCGTTGCTCAGCGGCGCACAACTGGTATTGCGCGCCCAGGGCCAGTGGGATGCCGAGCAGATCTGCGGGCTGATCCGCACCCACCGCATCAATGTGCTGGGCTTCACCCCGAGCTATGGCAGCCAGTTGGCGCAATGGCTGGCGACCCAGCGGCAGACCTTGCCGGTGCGGTTGTGCATCACCGGCGGCGAGGCGCTGACCGGCGAACACCTGCAGCGCATCCGCGCGGCGTTCCAGCCGCAGGTGTTTTTCAACGCCTACGGCCCGACTGAAACCGTGGTGATGCCGCTGGCCGGCCTCGCACCGCAGCACTTGGCGGAGGGCGTCGGCAGCGTGCCGATCGGCAGCATCGTCGGCGCCCGCGTGGCCTATATTCTCGACGCCGACCTGGCCCTGGTGCCGCAAGGCGCGAGCGGCGAGTTGTACGTCGGCGGGGCAGGGCTGGCGCAGGGTTATCACCAGCGTCCGGGGATGACCGCGGAGCGTTTTGTCGCGGACCCCTTCGCGGCCCATGGCGGTCGCCTGTACCGCACCGGCGATCTGGTGCGCCAACTGAGCGATGGCCAGGTGGAATACCTCGGGCGGATCGACCATCAGGTGAAGATCCGTGGTTTCCGCATCGAACTGGGCGAGATCGAAACGCGCCTGCTCGAACATCCCGCCGTGCTTGAAGCGGTGGTGCTGGCGCTGGATTCGCCGAGCGGCAAACAGCTGGTGGCCTATCTGGCCAGCGACGCCGAGCACGGCCCCTTGCGCGACGCCTTGAAGGCGCACCTCAAAGCGCAACTGCCGGACTACATGGTGCCCGCCCATTGGCTCGTGCTGGACAGCATGCCGCTGACCGCCAACGGCAAGCTCGACCGCCGCGCCTTGCCGCCGCCGGATGCCGAGGCGAATCGCCAACATTACGTGGCGCCGCGCAACGCGCTGGAGCAGGCGTTGGCGGCGATCTGGTGCGCGGTGTTGAACGTGCAGCAGGTCGGTCTCGACGATAACTTCTTTGAACTGGGCGGCGATTCGATCCTGTCGATCCAGGTGGTCAGCCGTGCGCGCCAGGCCGGGATTCACTTCAGCCCGCGGGATTTGTTCCAGCACCAGACCGTACAGACCCTGGCCGCCGTCGCCACGCGCGCCGAGCAGGTCAGCGCCGAGCAAGGCGTGCTGAGCGGCCGCTCGGGGCTCACGCCGATCCAGCAGTGGTTCTTCGAGACAGAGATTCCCGCGCGTCAACACTGGAACCAGGCGCTGGTGCTCAAACCGCTGCAACTGCTCGATCCCCATCGCCTGGAGCAAGCCCTGCTGGCGGTGCTGGAACAGCATGACGCGCTGCGCCTGAGCTTCACCCGGCGCGACGCGCAATGGCACGCCGAACACCTGGCCGTGCCGGAGGGCGGCGTGCTGATGCAGGCGCAAGTGCGTGATCTGCAACAGTGCAGCGCGTTGTTCAGCGACACCCAACGCAGCCTCGACCTGGCCCACGGCCCGCTGTTGCGCGCATTGCTGGTGGACGGCCCGCAAGGCCAGCAGCGCCTGCTGATCGTGATCCATCACCTGGTGGTGGATGGTGTGTCGTGGCGTGTGTTGCTCGAGGATCTGCAAAACGTCTATCGCCAATTGAGCGACGGCCAATCCGTCAGCCTGCCGGCCAAGACCAGTGCCTTGCGCGACTGGGCCGCCCGCTTGCAGGCCTATGCCGGCAGCGAATCCCTGCGCGAAGAATTGTGCGTCTGGCAGGAGCGCTTGGCCGGTGCGGCGGTGCCCTTGCCGGTGGCGCGCCCGCACGGCGCATTGCGCCATCGCGATGCCGAGACGCTCAGTGTGCGCCTGGACGCCGAACGCACCCGCCAGTTACTGCAACAAGCCCCCAGCGCTTATCGCACCCAGGTCAACGACCTGCTGCTGACCGCCCTGGCCCGCGTGCTGTGCCGCTGGAGCGGTCACGCCTCGGCGCTGATCCAGCTGGAAGGCCACGGCCGCGAAACCCTGTTCGATGAGATCGACCTGACCCGCAGCGTCGGCTGGTTCACCAGCGCCTATCCGGTGCGCCTGACGCCGCTGGCGGAGCAGGGCGCATCGATCAAAGCCATCAAGGAGCAACTGCGCGGCGTGCCGCACAAAGGCCTGGGCTACGGCGTGCTGCGCTACCTGGCGGACGACCTGTGCAAACAGACGATGGCCGCACTGCCGAGTGCCGACATCACCTTCAACTACCTCGGCCAGTTCGACCAGAGCTTCGGCGCCGATGCACTGTTCCACCCGCTGGAGGAATCCGCCGGCCTCGCCCATGACCCGGATGCGCCGCTGCCCAACGAACTGAGTGTCGACAGCCAGGTGTACGGCGGCGAACTGGTGCTGCGCTGGACCTTCAGCCGCGCACGCCACGATCAGCAGACGATTGGCGAGTTGGCCGCGGCCTACCTGGACGAACTGCACAGCCTGATCGCCCATTGCCTCAAGGACGGTGCCGGCGGCCTCACGCCTTCCGACTTCCCCCTGGCGCGCCTGACCCAGGCGCAGTTGGACGCCTTGCCGGTGCCCGCCAGTGCGATCGAAGACGTGTACCCGCTGACCCCAATGCAGGAAGGCCTGCTGCTGCATACCCTGCTTGAACCGGGCACCGGCCTCTACTACATGCAGGACCGCTACCGCATCGACAGCGCCCTCGACCCCGAGCGTTTCGCCCAGGCCTGGCAAGCGGTGATCGCCCGTCACGAAGCCTTGCGCGCCTCGTTCTGCTGGAACGTCGGCGAGGACATGCTGCAAGTGATCCACAAACCCGGCAGCACGCCGATCGAGTACCTGGACTGGCGCGCCGTTGCCGAGGCCGAACAGGAACCGCGCCTGCAAGCGCTGCTCAAGGCCGAGCGCGAAGCCGGTTTCGATCTGCTCAACCAGGCGCCGTTCCACCTGCGTCTGATCCGCGTCGCTGAAGCGCGCTACTGGTTCATGATGAGCAACCACCACATCCTCATCGATGCCTGGTGCCGTTCGCTGTTGATGAATGATTTCTTCGACCTCTACACGGCCCTCGGCGCAGGCCACGACGCGCAACTGGCCACGCCGCCGCGTTATCGCGACTACATCGCCTGGCTGCAACGCCAGAACCTGAGTGCGGCGCGCCAGTGGTGGCAGCACAACCTGCGGGGCTTCGAGCGCACCACGCCGATCCCCAGCGACCGCCCGTTCCTGCGCGAACACGCCGGTGGCAGCGGCGGCATGGTAGTGGGCGATTGCTACATCCGCCTCGATGCCCGCGACGGTATACACCTGCGCGAACTGGCCCAGGCCCATCAACTGACCGTCAACACCTTTGCCCAGGCCGCATGGGCCCTGGTGCTGCGGCGCTTGAGCGGCGAGCGTGACGTGCTGTTCGGCGTCACCGTGGCCGGGCGTCCGGTGGACATGCCGGACATGCAACGGACCGTCGGCCTGTTCATCAACAGCATCGCGCTGCGCGTGAAGCTGCCCGAGGAGGGCCAACAGTGCAGCGTGCGCCACTGGTTGAATGGCCTGCTCGACAGCAATATGCAACTGCGCGAGTACGAATACCTGCCGCTGGTGACCCTTCAGGAACACAGCGAATTGCCCAAGGGCCAACCGCTGTTCGACAGCCTGTTCGTGTTCGAAAACGCCCCGGTGGAAGTCTCGGTACTCGACCGTGCGCAAAGCCTGAACGCCACCTCGGACTCCGGCCGCACCCACACCAACTTCCCGCTGACGGCCGTGTGCTATCCGGGGGATGAGCTTGGTTTGCACCTGTCCTACGACCAGCGTTACTTCGATGAAAGCACCGTGCAGGGCATGTTGGGCGAGTTCAAGCGCCTGCTGCTGGCGCTGATGCAGGGTTTTCATGGCGACATGGCCGAGCTGCCATTGATGGGCGCGCAGGAGCGTGAATTCCTGGTACACGGCTGCAACCGGAGCGAGCACGCCTACCCGCTGGAGCGCAGCTATATCGAGCTGTTCGAAGCCCAGGTGGCGCAGCATCCGCAACGCACCGTCGCTACGTGCCTCGACCGACAGTGGACGTATGCCGAGTTGAACCGGCGCAGTAACGGCCTGGGCCACGCACTGATCGCCGCGGGTGTCGGCCTGGACCAGCCGGTGGCATTGCTGGCGGAGCGCAGTCTCGATTTGCTCGGCATGATCATTGGTAGCTTCAAGGCCGGTGCCGGTTACCTGCCGCTCGACCCGGGGCTGCCCGGTCAGCGTCTGAGCCGGATTATCGAGCTGAGCCGCACCCCGTTGCTGGTGTGTACCGAGGCGTGTCGCGAACAGGCCATTGAGCTGCTGCAAGGCGTGGAATGCCAGTTGCTGGTGTGGGAGGAGGTGCCTGCTCGTGGGGCGAACCCCGGCATTTACAGTGGCCCGGACAACCTTGCCTATGTGATCTATACCTCGGGCTCCACCGGCCAGCCCAAAGGCGTGATGGTCGAACAGCGCGGCATGCTCAACAACCAGTTGAGCAAGGTGCCGTACCTGGACCTGAGCCCGGTGGACGTGATCGCGCAAACCGCCTCGCAGAGTTTCGATATTTCGGTGTGGCAGTTCCTTGCCGCGCCGCTGTTCGGCGCGCGGGTGGATATCGTGCCGAATGCCGTCGCCCACGATCCCCAGGGCTTGCTCGCCCATGTGCAGGCCCAGGGCATCAGCGTGTTGGAAAGCGTGCCGTCGCTGATCCAGGGCATGCTGGCCGAGGCACGCATCCGCCTGGACGGCCTGCGCTGGATGCTGCCGACCGGTGAAGCCATGCCGCCGGAGCTGGCGCAACAGTGGTTGCTGCGTTACCCCGAGGTTGGCTTGGTCAACGCTTATGGTCCGGCGGAATGTTCGGATGATGTGGCGTTCTTCCGTGTCGACCTGGCCTCGACCCGGGGCACTTACCTGCCGATTGGTGCGCCGACCGACAACAACCGCTTGTACGTGCTGGACGCTGCGCTGGCGTTGGTGCCGCAGGGCGCGGTGGGTGAGCTGTGCGTCGCCGGTACCGGCGTAGGGCGCGGTTACGTCAGCGACCCGCTGCGCACCGCCCAGGTGTTCGTGCCCAACCCATTCGGCGCCGCGGGCGAGCGTCTGTACCGCAGCGGCGACCTGGCACGGCGGCGCCGCGATGGGGTGTTGGAGTACGTCGGGCGTATCGACCATCAGGTGAAGATCCGCGGCTACCGCATCGAGCTGGGGGAAATCGAAGCGCGTCTGCATGAACAAGCGGCAGTGCGCGACGCGGCGGTCGGGGTGCAGGAGGGCGTCAATGGCAAGCATCTGGTCGGCTATCTAGTGGCCGCTGATGCTGCGTTCAACCCTGGCGAGTGCCTGGAGCGCATCAAGCAACACCTGCGTTCTGAACTGCCGGAATACATGGTGCCACTGCATTGGCTCTGGCTCGAGCGCCTGCCGCTCAACGCCAATGGCAAACTCGACCGCAACGCCCTGCCGGCCCTGGAAATCGGCCAGTTGCACGACCAGGCCTACCTGGCGCCACGCACGGCACTGGAGGGGACATTGGCAGCGATTTGGGCCGAGGTGCTCAAGGTCGACCGGGTGGGCGTGCAGGACAACTTCTTCGAACTGGGCGGGCACTCGTTGCTGGCCACGCAGATCGCCTCGCGCGTGCAGAAGACGTTGCAACGGGATGTGCCGTTGCGGGCGATGTTCGAGTGCAGCACGGTGGCGCAGTTGGCCGAGTACATCGATGGGCTGGCGGCGACAGCGATCAGTGCCGAGAAGGTGGATCGGTTGAGTGATTTGATGGCGGAGTTGGAGGGCTTGTAGTTTTCGTTGCCTGCATGGGCCTCATCGGGGGCAAGCCCCCTCCCACACTCGACCGGGTTCATGCTTTCAAATGTGGGAGGGGGCTTGCCCCCGATAGCGTCAGTCCAGACGCCGCCTATTTCGGCCCAAGGATCTTCACCAACTTATCCGGCGACGGCGCCCCTTGCTGTTGCTGCAAGCCGCCCTTGTCATCCAGATAGAAAATCGCTGGCGTCGCCGACAACTCCAGCTCATCCATCAACTTCATATTGGCCTCGAGCTTGGCTTCAATCGCCGCCGGGATTTTGTCCAGCGCCTGCAACTTGCTGCCCTTGCCGGCGGCTTCGTGTTCTTGCAGGGCTTTTTGCGGGTCTGGGCTGGCCAGCAGGGCGGCGGATTTGCCTGGGCTGTCTTGGCGGATGATGCCGACCATGATGTGACGCAACTGCACCTTGCCGGCCTTGACCCAGGGCCGCGCCTGTTCCCAGAACATGTTGCAGTACGGGCAGTTAGGGTCGCTGAACAGGTAGACCGTGCGCGGCGCGTTGGTGTCGCCGTCCTGGATCCAGCTGCTTTTTTCCATCTTCGCCCAGACTTCCTTGGCCATCGGCGCGTACACCAGTTGTTCCAGGGGCGCGCTGCTCAGGTCATTGCCCTGGGCGTCGTACAGGGTGCCGGCGAGCACGCTTTTGCCGTCGGCGCTCAGGTACAGCGCCATGCCACGGTTCTGGTACTGCGCGGCGTAGCCGGTGAGGCCGCTGGGGGCGTCGAACTTGCCGAGGATCTTGGCGCCCTTGGCTTCGATCTGTTTGATTGGGGCCGGCCAGTCTTCGGCCTGGGCCAGGGTGGCGGCCATGCTCAGTGATAACAGGGTCAGCAGGTGGCGGAGGCGGGGCATGTCGGTTTCCTTGTAGGGGGCGTGACGGCAGGGGCGGTGTCGAAGGGTTCCATGGCACGGGCCAGGCTGGCCTGGGACAGTTCACCGAGGTGGCTGTTGATCAGGCGTCCATCGGCTTGGTAGAACAGCGTGGTCGGCAAGGCCATGGAGCCCACGGCCTGACCGAGGCGGCCGCTGGCGTCGAACAAGACGTTGTCCAGGGTCAGGCCCTGGGTTGCCAGGTAAGTGCTGACGCTTTGCATGCTTTCGGCCTGGTTGACGAACAGGAACGTCACGTCGGGGCGTTGGCGTTGGGCGCGTTCGAGTACCGGCATTTCCCGACGGCACGGCGGGCACCACGTGGCCCACAGGTTGATCACCAGCGGACCACCCTGGTAATCGCCCAGTTGCACCACTTCGCCATTGGCGTTGCGCAGGGTGATGTCCGGCAGGCGCGAGCCCTTGTCATACAGGCTCAGCGACAGGCTGGTCATGCCCCAGAACAGCAGGCCGGTGATGACCCCGGCACTCAACGGTTTGCGCAGGGCCGGGCGGCGCCAGCCATACAGCAGCGCGCCGAGGATCAGTGCAATGACGCCAGGCCAGGCGAGAAAACCGCCGTCGCGCAGGTCGACGATCTGCAACGGGTCGTTGCGGTAGTAACTCCAGTACATCAGCACAAAGCTGACGCGGGCCGTCAACATGCCCAGCAGGAACAGGCTGAACAGCACCGACTCCGGGTTTTCCCCACCACGCTTGGCCACGCGCCAGCCCACCAGGGTGGCAAGAATCAGCGCGCCGATCAGCAGGATGTGATTCAGGGCGATGGCGAAGGTGCCGATGGTCAGGGTCAGCATCAGCGGGCGTCCCGCGTCTGGGTCCAGCGTTGCAGGAACGTATCGGCATCGACTTCGCCGGTAATGCGCCGGGCGCGGCGTTCTTCACCGTCCGGGCCGATCCATACGAAGCTCGGTGGCCCCGGCACTTTGTAGCGATCAAGCAGTGCGCGGCTGGCGGCGTTGTCGGCGGTGACGTCCAGGCGCAGCAGGCGCACGTCTTTCAGGGCGTCCATTACGTGGGGTTTGCCGAACACCTGTTTTTCCATGATCTTGCATGACACGCACCAGTCGGCGTAGTAATCCACCAGCACCCATTGGCCCTGGGCCTTGGCGCTGTCGAGCTGGCTTTGCAGCACGGCCGGGTCGTTGATCGTCATGAACGCATCGTGGGCACTCGGCGCGCCGCTGATCCGCGAGCCGCTGTAGACCTTCAGCGGTTGCCACACATCGTCGCTGCCGCCGGCCGCACCGACCAGCAGCAGGCCGCCCCACAACCCGAGCACCACGGAAATGGCGCCGGACAGCATGGCAACCCGCCCGAAATCCTGGGCCAGGCGCCAGCCGCAATAGGCCATGGCCATGGCCAGCGCGCCCCACAGGCCGAGCCACAGGTTTTCCCCGACCACCGGGCGGATCATCAACACGGCGGTGGCCAGGAACAGGAAGCCGAACACGCCCTTGAGCACGTTCATCCAGGTGCCCGGCTTGGGCAGGAAGCGGTTGCCCACGGTCACCAGCAGCAACAGAGGCACGCCAATACCGATGCCCATGGCGAACAGGATCAGCCCGCCGTGCAGGGCATTGCCGCTCTGGGCGATGTAGAGCAGGGCGCCGGCCAGGGGCGCGGTCATGCAGGGGCCGACCAGCAGGCCGGACAGCGCGCCGAGCACTCCGGCGCCGATCAGGCTGCCGCCGCTCTGGTTGCGGCTGACGTTGTCGAGGCGATCGCGCAGGGCCACCGGCAGTTGCAGTTCGAAAAAGCCGAACATCGGCAGGGCCAGGATCACGAACAAGGCCGCGAAGCTGCCGAGTATCCACGGGGTTTGCAGCAGCGCCGCCAGGTTGCTGCCGAGCAGCGCGGCCAGTACGCCCAGCGCGGCATACACCAGCGCCATGCACACCACGTAGCTGCCGGCCAACGCAAAACCGCGACGCGGGTTGGCCCCGCTGCCGACCACCAGGCCGGCGAGGATCGGCAACATCGGCAACGAACACGGGGCAAACGCCAGCAACAGGCCCAGGCCGAAGAACACCAGCAGGCTCCACCCCAGGCTGCGCTGCTGCAGGCCGCTGGCCAGGCTCTGGTCCTGGGCTTGTGCGGTGGCGGCGACGGCCGGGTTGCCGCCCAGGTCCACGGTCATTGACTGTGGCGGGTAACACAGGCCGGCATCGGCACAGCCCTGCCAGCCCAGCTTGACCTGGCCGGTCGTCCCCGCCGGAATCTTCACTTCGAGGCCTTGGCGGTATACTTGCTGTTCGCCGAAGAACTCATCGCTATGGGCTTCACCCTCGGGTAGCGCGGGTTTTTCGGCGAGGCCGTCGAACTTCATGCGTTGTTGGTACAGGTAATAACCATCGGCTATCTGCCAGAACAGCTGGGTTTCGCCGGACTCCAGGCGTTCGGACGTCAAGGTGAAGGCCTTGCCCACCGGGAGGAAGTCGGGTTTGGTCTCGAACGGGTTACCCGGCGCAGCCTGGGCGAATCCCGCGAACAACATCAGCAGTAAGGTAAATAGATGCCGCATGGTCAAGCCTTAGTTCGATGCAAGTGAGGCACACAATGTGTGGTGTTGATTAACCGATGATTAACCGGACGCTATTCTAGAGCGTAGGGATTATCTGATGTTGCGAACTTTGCCGGCATAATGCGCGCTTAATCGATCTGTCTTCTAATCCCCCCATCTTTCATGAAGGGTTCAGCATGCACGTACTGGTCTGTGAAGACGACGAATTGATCGCCAGCGGCATCGTGGCCGGCCTCGGTGCCCAGGGCTTTACCGTCGAGCGCGTGGCCACCGCCGCCGCCGCGCGGGCGATGCTCAAGGCTGCCGAATTCGACATCATGGTGCTCGACCTCGGGCTGCCCGACGAAGACGGCCTCAAGTTGCTGCAACAACAGCGCAGCCAGGGCCTGGAAATTCCGGTGCTGATCCTCACCGCGCGGGATTCGGTGACCAACCGCGTCGACGGCCTGCAAGCCGGCGCCGATGATTACCTGCTCAAACCCTTCGACCTGCGCGAGCTCGCCGCGCGCCTGCAAACCTTGCTGCGGCGCGTGGCCGGGCGCAGCGTCAACCTGATCGAACACGGCCGCCTCAGTTACGATCCGAGCAGCCGCGAAACCCTGCTGGCCGGGCAGCCCGTGGACCTTTCCCGCCGTGAACAAGCGCTGTTGCAGGCACTGCTGCACAACAAGGGTCGCGTGCTCTCCAGCGAACAGCTCAAAGACAGCGTCTACGGCTTCAACGACGAACTGGAAAGCAACGCCCTCAACGTGCATATCCACCATCTGCGGCGCAAATTGGGCAACGGCATCGTCGAAACGGTGCGTGGCCTGGGCTACCGCCTGGGGCCGGCGGATGGTGGAGAGAGCGCTTCGTGATGAGCCTGCGCCTGCGCCTGACCTTCAAGCTCGGCGCCGCTTTTGTGTTGATCTGGGCGCTGGCGGCGGCCTGGATGCTCAACGATCTGCGCAACCAGATGATGTTCTCCCTCGACCAGCGCCTGGTCGCGTCGGCGCGTATGGTCGCCGGTTTGATGGAGCAGATGCCGGGCCTGGCGAGCAGCGCCGAGGGCAAGCACTTCAGCGCCGAGCAACTGAACGTGCCGGGCGGCATGGCCTGTCAGGTCAGTTCCTTGCGCGGCGAAGTGTTGGCGCGCAGCCACACCACGCCGGACCAGGGGCTGGAATCCCATCGCAGCGGTTTTCGCGACCAGATCATCGACGGCGCGGCGTGGCGCAGCTTCACCCTGGCCCGTGGCGATCTGTTCATTACCACCGCCGACCGCCAGGTGGAGCGCGAGGCGTTGAACCTGTCGATCCTGCTGGCGGCCTCGGTGCCGGTCGGCGTGGCGTTGTTGGGCTGCCTGTGCCTGCTGTGGCTGGGGATCGGTCAAAGCCTGCAGCCGCTCAATCGCATGCGCGATGCATTGATGCGGCGCAGCGCCGATTCCCTCGAACCGTTGCAGATCCACCCGCTGCCCAGCGAGCTGAAACCGCTGCTCGACACCCAGAACCAGCTGTTGCAGCGCATTGCCAAGACCATCGAGCGCGAACGCCGTCTCACCGGCGACGCCGCCCACGAACTGCGCAGCCCGCTGACTGCGATCAAGACCCACCTGCAAGTGGCGCGCATGACCGACGGCGCGGCCCGCGACCAGTCCCTGGCCCATGCCGAGGAGGGCGCCGACCGCCTGCACCGCACCCTCGAGCAATTGCTGTTGCTGGCACGGGTGGAGGGCAGCCTGTCGTTCGACGACGGCGTGCAGTCGAGTGCCGAGCAAGTCGCACGGCTGGCGATCCAGGATGCCAACGCCGGCGACAACCAGCGCATCGACCTGATCCTGCCGGACGACCTCAGCGATACCCCGCTGGAAATGCCGGTGGGCCTGGCCGTTGCGGCCCTACGCAACCTGCTGGACAACGCCCTGCGCCACACCCCGGCCGATACCCGGGTGGAGCTGAGTGTGTTGATGGCCGGCGATCAGGTGGTGTTCCGCGTGCGCGACCACGGCAAACAGATCGCCAGCGAAGACCTGCAATACCTGACCCAGCGCTTCTGGCGCAACGGCAACAGCGAGGGCTGCGGCCTGGGCCTGGCGATTGTGCAGGCGATCGTCCAGCGCTGCTCCTGCTCGTTGACGTTCGACAGCCAGCCGGATGGCCTGCGGGTCGATCTGGGTATGCCGCTGCGGCGCTGACCCGCGTTCTTTCGTGTGCCAAATAGTTACCGCCCGCCTGACGTTCAACCCTTCAGGATGGCGGTCATTGTTTTGCGCTTGAACGGGCCGAATGACTCGGCCTGTACCGAAAAGGACGCTTCTTATGTTGGTCATCGATACCAGTTTTCCCGCCAAGGACTTCAACGCACGCAACGGCGAGCCCGTGGCGCAAGTGGTCCTGCATTACACCGCCGCGCCCTTTATGTCATCCCTGCACACCCTGACGCGACACGGCGTCAGCGCGCACTATCTGCTGCCCGATCCGGCCGAGCCCGGCTACCGCGCCGCCGGTTACGACGAGTTGCGCGTGTTCCGCCTGGTGGATGAGAGCCAGCGCGCCTGGCATGCGGGGGCGAGCCACTGGGGCGGACGGGACAACCTCAACAGCCGCGCGATCGGCATCGAGGTCGTCAACCTGGCGCGGGATGAGGGCGGGGTGTTTACCTTTCCTGCGTACCCTCGGGAGCAGTTGGAGGTATTGATCGAACTGCTGCGCGACATTCTCGCGCGTTACCCGCACATCGGCCCGAGCGACATCCTCGGGCATTCGGATGTGGCGTACTGGCGCAAGAGCGATCCGGGGCCTCGCTTGCCTTGGCGCGGCCTGTTCGAGGCGGGCGTAGGGGCCTGGTTCGATGAAGCAACGCGGGCGATGTATCAGCGCCGCTTTTGTGTCGGGTTACCGCCCGAGGTGGAAGTGGAGCGGGCGTTTCAGCGCTACGGGTATAAACCGGCGCAGAATCGCCAGGCGTTCGAGCTGCGGACCCGTGCGTTTCAAATGCACTTTCGGCCCAGGGATTACGGCGGAGCCCTGGATGCTGAGACGTGTGCGATTTTGTATGCACTGAATGACAAGTACCGGGGCCTTTGACAGCGAGCGCGGCTTAATTGGGGCGATTGATCCGTCTGTTAACCGCCACAACACCTAAATCCATTCGACGCTGGTGCGTTTCCACAACAGGCAATCCGCGCGCAGGCCCTTGGGCCAGACGCCAACGGATCGGCAGTTTGGTCACCATCACCCGCGTATCGAGGGATCCAGAGATGTCAGTCGCTACCAGCCAAATCGCAGACGCTCGGGTGCAGGTCAGCCCGGCGCCCGTGGAAACGCTCTACCAGTTCGACGAAAGCCCGCTGCTGGCACGCCAGCGCCAGCAGGAGTCCAACGCCCGCAGCTACCCGCGGCGCATCCCTTTGGCACTCAAGCGCGCCAAGGGCATCTACGTGGAAGACGTGGAAGGCCGCCGTTTCATCGACTGCCTGGCCGGAGCGGGCACCTTGGCGTTGGGGCATAACCACCCGGTGGTGATCGCCGCCATCCAGCAGGTGTTGAGCGACGAACTGCCGTTGCACACCCTCGACCTGACCACCCCGGTCAAGGATCAATTCGTGCAAGACCTGTTCGGCCTGTTGCCGGCCGCGTTGGCGCAGGAAGCGAAAATCCAGTTCTGCGGCCCCACCGGCACTGACGCGGTGGAGGCCGCGTTGAAGCTGGTACGTACCGCCACGGGGCGTAGCACGGTGCTGTCGTTCCAGGGCGGTTATCACGGCATGAGCCAGGGCGCGCTGAGCTTGATGGGCAGCCTGGGGCCGAAGAAACCCTTGGGCGCCTTGCTCGGCAATGGCGTGCAATTCCTGCCGTTCCCCTACGATTACCGTTGCCCGTTCGGCCTGGGCGGCGCGCAAGGCGTGCGGGTCAACCTGCATTATCTGGAAAACCTGCTCAACGACCCGGAAGCCGGGGTGCTGTTGCCGGCGGCGGTGATTGTCGAAGTGGTGCAGGGCGAGGGTGGCGTGATCCCGGCGGACCTCGACTGGCTGCGCGGCCTGCGGCGGATTACCGAGCAGGCGGGTGTGGCGTTGATCGTCGATGAAATCCAGAGCGGTTTCGCGCGCACCGGCAAGATGTTCGCCTTCGAACACGCGGGCATCATTCCGGATGTGGTGGTGATGTCCAAGGCCATCGGCGGCAGCCTGCCGTTGGCGGTGGTGGTGTACCGCGACTGGCTCGACACCTGGTTGCCGGGCGCCCATGCCGGCACCTTCCGTGGCAATCAGATGGCGATGGCGGCAGGGTCGGCGGTGATGCGCTACCTCAAGGAGCACGACCTGGCCGGCCATGCGGCGGCGATGGGCGAGCGCCTGGCGGAGCAGTTGCGCATCCTGCAGCGCGACTTTGCGCAATTGGGCGATATTCGCGGGCGCGGGTTGATGCTCGGCGTGGAACTGGTGGACCCGAACGGCGCGCCGGATATCCAGGGCCACCCGCCGGTCCACCGCCAACTGGCGCCGCTGGTGCAGCGCGAATGCCTCAAGCGCGGCCTGATTCTGGAACTGGGCGGCCGCCATGGCAGCGTGGTGCGCTTCCTGCCGCCGTTGGTGATCAGTGCCGCCCAGATCGACCAGGTCGCCGAGATCTTCGGGCGTGCCCTGGCTGCGGCGGTCGCCAGCCTCTAATTTTTTACCCGCCTGGTACGTTCCTACAGATATCAGCGCTGCGCGTGGTGCGCAGCCGGCCTTTGAGCGATGGAGAACAGCAATGACCTCAGTATTCGACCGCGACGACATCCTGTTTCAGGTAGTGGTCAACCATGAAGAACAGTATTCGATCTGGCCCGACTACAAGGCCGTGCCGGAAGGCTGGCGCACCGTGGGCAAGAGCGGCATGAAGAAGGAGTGCCTGGCCTACATCGAAGAGGTCTGGACCGACATGCGTCCGTTGAGCCTGCGCCAGAAAATGGACGGCACCGCACTGGCTTGAGCCCGCGACACTGACATCAGCGAAGATCCAATGTGGGGCTCGACCGCTTGCTCCCACATTGACCCTCAGGACTCAGGCGTTCTTGTCTTTCTCCAGCCCGCCCGACGCGCCGGTCACCACTTGCACACTCAGGCGCGGCGTGGCCAGGTCCAGCCCGGCCTCGTCCAGATGACGTTTCAGCGACAGGTTGAACGCCCGCGACACCTCCCACTGCTTGATCGGCGCGGTCTTGAAGCGCGCCCGCAGAATCGCGCTGCCCGACTCGAAACTTTCCACGCCCTGAATCTCCAGCGGTGACCAGATATTGCGGCGTTGCAGCGGGTCGTTGCGCATTTTCTGGCCGACGTCGCGCATCAACTTGATCGCATCGTCGATTTCCATGTTGTAGGGGATTGCTACCCGGAAGATCGCGTAGCCGAACTCACGGGAGTAGTTCTTGATGCTCTTGATCTCGCTGAACGGGATGGTATGCACGATGCCGTCGATGTCGCGCAGGCGCACGGTACGGATGGTCAGGCCCTCGACCGTGCCGAGGTGGCCGCCGACGTCGACGTAGTCGTCGATGGCCAGGGAGTCTTCGATGATGATGAACAGGCCGGTGATCAAGTCCGCCACCAGCGACTGCGCGCCAAAACCGATGGCCAGGCCGATCACACCGGCACCGGCCAGCAGCGGCGTGACGTTCATGCCCATGTTGGCCAGGGCGACGATGGCGGCAATGATGAAGATGGTCACGAACAGCACGTTACGGATCAGCGGCATCATGGTTTGCGCACGGGCGTTGGCCAGGCCTTTGCGCGAACGGGTGAGGGCGTGATGGATCGCGGTGTCGCTGAGAATCCAGATCAGCCAGGCAAACAGCAGCGTGCCGCCGAGGCCGAACAGCTTGACGCTGATTTCATGGCCGTCGCCTTCGGTGAAGCGGATCAGCGACAGGCCCCAGACCCGCAGCCCCAGCTCGATAAACGTCAGCCACACCAGCAGGTGGGCGAGGGTGTAGACGAAACTCTTCAAGCGCTCGGAGTACAGCGCATGGCGCTTGTGCCCGCGTTGCGGCTTGAGGGCATGGCGGCGTACCAGGCCGTTGATCACCATGCACAGCACCAGCAACACCGTGCAGAGCAGCGACTGGCGCAAGGCGGTGCTGGTGTCGCCGGCGGAGACGAAGGTGGCGAACAGTGAAATGCCGACCAACAGCAGGGCCGGGATATACCAGAAGGTGCCGATGATTTCGATCGTGTCGCTGAGGGCGCGGCGGGTCAGGCGACGGGACAGCGGCTGGTTGCGGATCAGGTGCGCAATCGGCCGGCGGAAGCGCAGGATGAACACGCCGGTGGACAACGCGGCCATCACATTGGCGACGGTTGCCGCCGTGTGCGCCAGGTGCTGGCCCAGCGCAGCGACCAGCCTGGGGTCGCCCAGGGCTTCGCCAAAGGCGGCGAAACTGCCGATCCACCACAACGGCCGGAACGCCTGGCGCCGCAGGATATACAACGCGTGACGGCGATGGGGGCCGTCCAGCACGGAGAATGCGATCACGCAGATCGCCGAGAAACAGGTGCCGACCACCAGCGCATACGCCAGCACCATCGCCAGGGATTTGCCCAGGGACGAGGGCAGCGCGTAACTCAGGTACACGGTGATCACCAGCGCGATCAGCCACGGCCCCAGTTTGCGCAGGGCGAAGCGCAGCAAGTCCCAGGTGCGCGGGTGTTGCGGCAGTTCTTCGGTCAGGCCGAAGCGCTCGCGCACCCGGTGGCTGAGCCAGATCAGCGCGGCAGCCAGCAGGCTCCACACGGCGAGGATCAGGGCAAAACCGAAGATGATCGGCAGCCATTCGCTGGCCGGCAGCATCAAGGCCTTGAGTTCATCCGTGGCCATGTCCACTTCGTCGGACCAGCGTCCCAGTGGGCTGTCGGCGCCGGAAAACTGCTGCTCAAGGCCGGACAACGTGCTGCCGATCAGCCCGAGCACGCCTTGTTCGGCGGCCGGCTGGGCCTTTTGCGTGGTCTGACGCAGCTTTTTCAGGTCGTTCAGCAACTGGGTGCGCTGCTGGTCGTTTTCCAGGGTCTTGATCACCTCGTCCAGCGACTGCCCCAGCGGCAGCTCGGCCTGGGGTTGCGGCTTGCTGGTGCCACCCAGCAGCCCGGGCAAACCCATGGCCTGGGCCGGGGCGAGCGGGAGCAGGGTAAGCAGGGCGATCAGCAAACAGCAGGGCAGGGCAAGCAGACGGGAAAGCACGAGGCGGTCAACCTTGAAAACGACGAATTGACCGAGTGTACGAGGCCCCTATGCCCAATGCGAGTGCATTTGTTATTCAGCGAGTTTAGCGAGGATCTTGTAAACCACGGTGCCCAGAATCAACAGCATGCCGATCCACATGCCGAACACGCCGAGGGGCTTGTCGCGAAAATTGAAGCCGACCGCGAGCATGATCATGCCGATCAGGATAGGGATGAGCATGGCGTGGAAGGAGGACATGGTGATCATGAGGCGATGGCCTTCTCAGAGTGGGAATACTGACAAGTCTAGGTGGGATTGCGGGAAATGCAGGTGATATAGATCAGGCCCACGCAAAGCCAAATGTGGGAGGGGGCTTGCTCCCACATGTTTAACTGCATCCGGCCTTTGGATCAGGGCAGATCGCGGCTTGCGTAGAACGCGCCGAGCACTTTCACCAGATGTGCCAGGTCATGGCTGCCGCACAGTTCGCGAATGGAGTGCATGGCGAACGTCGGCAAACCGATGTCGACGGTCCGCACGCCCAGGTGGCTGGCGGTGATCGGGCCGATGGTCGAGCCGCAGCCCATGTCGCTGCGCACCACAAAGCTCTGCACCGGGACTTCTTCGGCCATGCACAGGTGGCGGAAGAAACCGGCGGTTTCGCTGTTGGTGGCGTAGCGCTGGTTGCTGTTGACCTTGATCACCGGGCCGGCATTGAGTTTCGGGCCGTGGTTGGCGTCATGCTTGTCGGCATAGTTCGGGTGGATGCCGTGGGCATTGTCGGCCGATACCAGCAGCGATTTCTGAATGGTGCGGACAAATTCATCACCTTCGGGCAGCAGGCGGCGCAGGGTCTGCTCGAGCATCGGGCCATCGGCACCGCAGGCCGAGCAAGAGCCGACTTCTTCGTGGTCGTTGCACACCAGCACGCAGGTTTCATCGGTCTCGCTGGTGAGCAAGGCTTGCAGGCCGGCGTAGCACGACAGCAGGTTGTCCAGGCGGGCGCCGGCGATGAAGTCGCCATTGAGGCCGATCACGGCGGCGCTTTGGGTGTCGTAGAAGCTCAGCTCGTAATCGAGCACCACATCGGCGTTCAGCCCGTGCTCGCGGGCCAACTGCTCGGTGAGCACGGCGCGGAAGTCCACGCGCTCGTCGCCGGCGAATTGCGCGAGGATCGGCGGCAGTTCGGTCTGGGCATTGATCGCCCAGCCCTGGTTGGCTTCACGGTTCAGGTGGATGGCCAGGTTGGGGATGATGGCAATCGGCAGCTTGAAGTCGATCAGCTGGCTTTCGACCTTGCCGTCGCGGCGGAAGGTCACGCGGCCGGCCAGGGACAGGTCGCGGTCGAACCACGGCGCCAGTAATGCGCCGCCGTAGACTTCGACGCCCAGTTGCCAGAAACCCTGGCGTTGCAGCTCGGGTTGCGGCTTGACCCGCAGGCACGGGCTGTCGGTGTGGGCGCCGACCAGGCGGATACCGCCCTGCAGCGGCGAGTGGCGGCCGAGCTTGAAGGCGATGATCGAGGAGTCGTTGCGGGTCACGTAATAGCGCCCGTTGGCTTCGGTGGTCCAGGTGTCGCGCTCGTCGAGACGCTGGTAACCGGCCGCTTCGAGGCGTTGGGCCAGGGCCGCAGTGGCATGAAAAGGAGTAGGGGAGGCCTTGAGGAAGTCGATCAGGCCTTGATTCAACGCTTCGCGCATAAATAGCTCCAGACAGCAATGCCGCAAGTTTACCGTTCGATGGCAAGAAGTGCACAAAACAAATGTGGGAGGGGGCTTGCCCCCGATGGCGGAGTGTCAATCACTGCATTTGTTCACTGACCCACTGCAATCCCCTCCCACATTTGACGGTGTTTACAGCTTTAGAAGGGGGCCGGGCACTCGAAGCGCAGCCGCTCGCCGCTTTGCGGGTGGGTGAAGCTCAGCATGCTCGCGTGCAGGCACAGGCGCGGCCAGGCGGCCAGGGCTTGTTCATGGGCGTACAAGCCGTCGCCGAGCAGCGGGTGGCCGATGGAAAGCATGTGTACCCGCAACTGGTGCGAGCGCCCGGTGATCGGCGTCAGCTCGACGCGGCACCAGTCACCGCAACGTTCCAGCACCTTCCAGAAGGTCAGCGCATGCTTGCCGAACTCGTGGTCGACCACATGGCGTGGCTTGGTCGGCGGATCGTAGCGCAGGGGCAGGTCGATGCTGCCGCTGTCCAATTCCGGTTGACCCCAGGCCAGGGCGGTGTAGGCCTTTTCGGTTTCGCGGTCATGAAACTGGCGGGACAGTTCGCGGTGGGTGTCGGCGTCCCGCGCGAGCAGGATGATCCCGGAAGTTTCCCAATCCAGGCGATGGACGATTCGGGCCTCTGGGTAGCCGTTTTCCTGCAGGCGGGTGATCAGGCAGTCCTTGTTGTCGTCGGCGCGGCCGGGCACCGAGAGCAGCAGAGTCGGCTTGTTCACCACCAGGACGGCGGCGTCCTGGTAGAGGATATGGATGTTGGACAACGGCATTAAACAGCCTCGTAACAAACGCCAACGGCGGCTCGATCACCCGGCTCCCGCAAAGGGATCAAGGTGACGGAGCCGCCGTGGCGACCGCCCTTTCGATCAACGATCGGGCAGGGTGATATTGAGTTCCAGAATCGAGCAGCTGCCGTCGTTTTCCAGGGCGACATGTACGTCGTCGTTACCGATATTGACGTACTTGCGGATCACTTCGACCAGTTCCTTCTGCAAGGCTGGCAGGTAGTCCGGGGTGCTGCGTTGGCCGCGTTCGTGCGCCACGATGATCTGTAGACGCTCTTTCGCTACCGACGCGGTACTTGGCTTTTTGTTGGCGCGAAAGAAGTCGAGAAATTTCATTGTTTAGTTGCCTCCAAAGATACGCTCGAAGAATCCCTTCTTCTTGACATCGAGGAAGCGGTGTTCCACGGTCTTGCCCAGTAAGCGATCAACCGCGTCGCTGTACGCCTGGCCGGCGTCGCTCTGGTCGTCCAGAATCACCGGGACGCCCTGGTTGGAGGCCTTCAGCACCGCCTGGGACTCGGGAATGACACCCAGCAGGGTCACTGCGAGGATCTCTTTGACGTCTTCAACGCCGAGCATCTCGCCATTGCTGACGCGCTCAGGGTTGTAGCGGGTGAGCAGCAGGTGCTCCTTGATCGGGTCTTCGCCTTTTTCGGCGCGCTGGGACTTGCTGGCCAGCAGGCCGAGCATGCGGTCCGAGTCACGTACCGAGGAGACTTCCGGGTTGGTCACCACGATGGCTTCGTCGGCGAAGTACATCGCCAGGTGAGCACCGGTTTCGATACCGGCCGGGGAGTCGCACACCACGTATTCGAAGGTTTCCTTCAGTTCAGCGAGGACTTTGCCTACGCCTTCCTTGGTGAGCGCATCTTTGTCGCGGGTCTGGCTGGCGGCCAGTACGTACAGGTTCTCAAGGCGCTTGTCCTTGATCAGGGCCTGTTGCAGGTTGGCTTCACCGTTGACCACGTTGACGAAGTCGTACACCACGCGGCGTTCGCAGCCCATGATCAGGTCGAGGTTACGCAAACCGACGTCGAAGTCGACGATGACTGTCTTGTGGCCGCGCAGAGCGAGGCCGGTACCGATAGCGGCGCTGGTGGTGGTCTTACCCACACCACCCTTGCCGGATGTAACCACGAGAATCTTGGCCAAGGTGTTTCACCCCTAAGGAAAAAGGACTTTTCAGCCCCCGAAAAACATCTCTTGGAACTCGCTGCAGGCGGACAGCCTTTGTAGGGAAAAGAGGTGGTTTCCGCGGGGAAACGCCAACTTCAAATGAGTCCTACGCAAGTCTTGCCGGTTTCGCTGTGCTATCAGAGTCTAGAGATGCTTGGAAAATGCGGCAGTATCCGTTAAAGACGGATGATGTTCAACACATCGCCCGACAGGCTGACTTGTACCGCGGCGCCCCACAGTGGATCGCGGCGCAAATCTTCTGAAACCTTGTACTGACCTGCGATCGACACGAGTTCAGCGGTCAACTGCTGGCAAAAAATACGTGCCTTGGTATCACCCTTGATGCCGGCGAGGGCACGTCCGCGCATGGGGCCGTATACATGGATGTTGCCATCGGCCAGAAGTTCCGCGCCCGGACTGACCGACGAGATCACCACCAGGTCGCCGCCCTGGGCGTAAATCTGCTGCCCGCCGCGCACGGGGGAGGTGATGATCTTGGTCGGCTTGACCGTCGGCTCCGGCGGTTTTTCCGGTTTTTTCTTCACTTCACCGGCCAGCGGATCGAGTGGGCGCTCGCGGGCACCGGACGGTGGCAGTACTGGCAGTTCAATAGCGATGGCGGCGGCAATGTCTTCGATACGGCTGGCACGAATCGCCAGGGTGCGCAGGCCATGGGAGCGGCACACGCGCATCAGGCCCGGCAGGTCGATTGCGCCCTGGCCGGCTGGCAGCTTGTCCAGGGCCAGCACCAGCGGCGCGTTGTTGAAAAAGTTCGGTGCCAGGGCGACCTTGGCGGCGAGCTGGCGGTCCAGGGCGTCGAGGTCATTGCGGGCCAATTCCAGCACGGTAATGGCGAGCATGCTGCCTTTCAGCTGGAACACGGGATCTTGGTCTAGCGGTTCGGTTTGGCTCATGGTCGGCAAAAGCGGCTTGTCACGAAAAGTGTCGAGACTTATAACGAGAACAACCACTGGCCGCAAGCCGAGTCGAACCGTTGTAGAATGCGCGGCCCTTGTCTTTACCGGAATCTGTAATGGATCGCCCGCGTTTTCGAGCTGTATTTTTTCACCCGCGATTTTGGCTGCTATGGCTGGGACTCGGCCTGCTGTGGCTGGTCACTCAATTGCCATACCGCGTGCTGCTGACCATTGGTCGCCTGCTGGGCGCGGGCATGTACCGCGTGGCCGGCGAACGTCGCCGCATCGCCGCGCGCAACCTGGAACTGTGCTTCCCGGAAAAGTCCGCGCAAGAGCGTAAACATTTGCTCAAGGAAAACTTCGCCTCCACCGGCATCGCCTTCTTTGAAATGGCCATGAGTTGGTGGTGGTCGCGCCAGCGCCTGGCGCGGCTGGCCCACGTCGAAGGCCTGGAGCACCTCAAGCAGGCTCAGTTGGACGGCAAGGGCGTGATCCTCATGGCCCTGCATTTCACCACCCTGGAAATCGGCGCGGCCCTGCTCGGGCAAAAACACACGATCGATGGCATGTACCGCGAGCACGGCAACCCGCTGTTCGACTTTATCCAGCGCCGTGGCCGCGAGCGCCACAACCTCGACTCCCTGGCCGTGGAGCGTGAAGACGTGCGCGGCATGCTCAAGCTGCTGCGCGCCGGCCGCGCCATCTGGTACGCGCCGGACCAGGATTACGGCGCCAAGCAAAGTATCTTCGTGCCGCTGTTCGGCATCCAGGCCGCCACCGTGACCGCTACCAGCAAGTTCGCCCGCCTGGGCAAGGCGCTGGTGGTGCCGTTTACCCAGGAGCGCCTGGCCGACGGCAGCGGTTATCGCCTGGTGATCCACCCGCCGTTGAGCGATTTCCCCGGCGAAACCGATGAGATCGATTGCCTGCGCATCAACCAGTGGGTCGAAACCTCGGTGCGCGAATGCCCCGAGCAATACCTGTGGACCCATCGCCGCTTCAAGAGCCGGCCGCCGGGTGAGCCCAGGTTGTACGAAAAACGCCGTCGGTAAGACCCGCCTTTCTCTACATGGAGTGACGCAATGCGCCCAGCTGAACCGGTTACAGGCTTGATTCTTTCCGGCGGCGGGGCGCGTGCGGCGTATCAGGTGGGGGTACTGGCGGCGATTGCCGAGTTGCTGCCGCCGGGCGCGGCCAATCCGTTTCCGGTGATCGTCGGCACATCGGCCGGCGCGATCAACGCGGTGAGCCTGGCCAGCGGCGCCATGGACTTCAGCGCGGCGATCGAGCGTCTGACGGCGTTCTGGCAGGGCTTTCGCAGCCACCTGGTGCTGCGCAGCGATTGGCCGGGGGTGATTCACCAGGCCGCTCGTTTCTGTTTCCACAGCCTGCTCGGCCTGGGCGCCCAGGTCCCGGTGGCGCTGCTCAACAGCGCGCCGCTACGGGATCTGCTGCACGAGATGCTGCACCTGGATGGCATCGACCAGGCCATCCGCGAAAAACACCTGAAGGCGGTGGCGGTCACGGCCTTCGGTTACGAGTCCGGGCAAGCAGTGACCTTTTACCAGGGCGGCGGCACCATCGATGCCTGGCTGCGCCATCGACGTATCGGTGTGCCCAGCCGACTCACGGTCGAACACCTGTTGGCCAGTTCGGCGATCCCCTTGCTGTTTGCTCCGGTGAAGCTCGACCAGGAATATTTCGGCGATGGCGCGGTGCGGCAATCGGCCCCCATCAGCCCGGCTTTGCACCTGGGCGCCAGCCGCGTGCTGGTGGTGGGTGTCAGCGGCAACCCGCGCGGCGTCGAGCATGAACACGCCTCGCAGCGCGCCTACACCGGCCAGCAGCCGACCCTGGCGCAGATCGGTGGGCACATGCTCAACAGCACGTTCATTGACAGCCTGGAAAGCGATATCGAGTTGCTGGAGCGCTTGAACCAGTTCAGCCATTTCCAGCCCGCCGACAGCGCGGCCCGGGGCCTGGCGCCGGTGGATGTGCTGGTGATTGCGCCGAGTCAGCCGATCGATGAAATCGCGGCGCGGCATCGGCAGGAATTGCCCGCGGCGTTGCGCCTGTTCCTGCGCGGGCCGGGTGCGACCAAGACCAGCGGGGCGGGGGTGCTCAGTTACTTGCTGTTCGAGGCGGGGTATTGCAGCGAGTTGATCGAGTTGGGGCGCAGTGATGCGCTGGCCAAGCGCGAGGAGATAACCCGGTTTTTGGGGCTGTCCCCTAGCTGAATTTGGGAGCAGGCACGCCAGCTCCCCCATCAGGCCCGCGGTGTGGTCAGAAGTGGTACTTGACCAAAAAGCTCGCGGTATCCTGGTTGGTCTTGAACGCGCCGGAATCTTCGATCCCATACTTGTTCTTCCAGTAGTCGTATTCAAAGCCGACGTACAGCTGTTTCTCGCCCCAGTTCAACGCCTTGCCCAGGTCATATTTGACTTGTGGGTTGAAGTGCAGGTTGGCGTGATAAGTGCCACGGGCGTTCTTGTCGTTGTCGACCACCCAATCCATATAGCCGTCGATCAGGATGTTGGAGTTGCCCACGGGAAGGGTGTACGACCACACCGGGGTGATCTGCCACACACCGTCGCCCGGGCGATTGCCTTCGGTCTGGCGCTGGTAGAAGTTCAACTGGAAGTAATCGAAACCAGGGATGTTCAGGTCGAAGCCCGGGCCCAGCAGGTACGATTCGTTATCGCCTTCGCCGAACTCATAAGTGAATGCCAGCAATACATCTTTGATCGGTCCGAAGGACAAGTCCTTGTCGAAAATCTTGCCGAACGATAGACGCGGGCTGAACTCGCCGTAGTAAGTACTGGGGCCGACGTTGCCGTCTTCCTTGCCGTTGTAAAAGATGCGGTCGAGGAAAAAGAAGTTGTCGCCGTACTTCCACGCATCGGCGTGTTCAAACGTGACGGTCTGTTGGATCTGCGGGTTGACGGTGAAGTTTTTGCCCCACAGGTACGTCAGGCTGTTGTTCTGCCACTGCAACAAGTCGCCGGCAACGGCTTGGCCGCCCGCCAGCAGGGTTCCCGCCAGCATCAGGCCTTTGAACATAGGTTTCATTCGGTTGCTCCCGAGTTAAAGTTTTATGGTTTTTCTTCTAAGCAGGCGCTCTGGTGTGGCGCCTTTTGGTTCGCTGAAAAAATCGTCTGTTCGGTCAGCTTTAATGCTTTTAGCAAGAGCTGCGCCAAGGTGTAAAAAAAGCCAAAAAAATCCCCGTCGGCTGCAACGGCTGCAGTCGAATTCAGAGGGCTTTTGCGCACTTGGGCCGCTGCCCGCAGGCCGGGATAAGTTGGCCTTGCAGTCAGCTTTTACATTCGCTGTTTTTTTTTTCAGTCGATTCGAGCGGGCGCGGAGAATACTGGCTCCAAAGCCTTGGCTCAAGTGCGCTGTTAGAGCGCGCGTGGGGCGAGAATGGGGCACGGCTTGTGGCCGTCCCCAGGTCAAAGGTGTACATGTGGGCGTTCCCTGTTCGTTATTGTTTTTGTTGTGACGAAGGAATCAATGAGTGTGGGCGACGGCGGGTCGTTCAGAACCGCCCACATTGGGATCTGTGTGAGTCAGTCAGTTCGTGCGGGCGCCCTGGTTGATCCAGGTGCCGATCAGATCGCGTTCCTGCTGGGTCATCTGGGTGATGTTGCCCAGCGGCATGATCTGGCTCGCCACGGCCTGCGCCTGAATGCGCGCGGCCTGTTGCTGGATCTGCGTCGGCGTGTCGAACATCACCCCCGCCGGTGCGGTGCTGAACAGCGGGCTGGTGGGCTTGGCCGAATGGCACACGGCGCAGCGTGCCTGGATCACCCCATGCACCTTGTCGAAGTCAACCGTCGCCTGGGCCGGCACGGGTGCCGCAGCGGGGGCGGCCGGTGCGACGGGTTTCTCGCCGCCGCCCAATGCGGTCTCCGGCAACGGCTGGTACTCGATGGCCGCCGGTGCCTTGGCCACTTCGGCGATCGGCTTGGGCCCGGTGACATACGCCAGGCAAATCATCGCCAACGCGCCCACCGGCAAGGTCCAGGCATATTTCTGGCTGTTGTGCCGGGTGTTGAAATAATGCCGCACCAACACCGCCGCCACGGCGATCCCCGCCAGGATCAGCCAGTTGTAGTGGCTGCCGTAGGTGCTCGGGAAGTGGTTGCTGATCATGATGAACAGCACTGGCAAGGTGAAGTAGTTGTTGTGCCGTGAACGCAGCAAGCCCTTGGCCGGCAGGGCCGGGTCCGGCGTGCGCTGCTCCGCGATCGCCGCTACCAGCGCGCGTTGTGCCGGCATGATGATGCGGAACACGTTGCCCACCATGATGGTGCCGATGATCGCCCCCACATGCAGGTACGCGCCCCGACCGCTGAACACTGTGCTGAAGCCGTATGCCGCCGCGATCAATAGCACGAACAGGATCAAGCCGAGCAGGGCCGGGCGTTTGCCCAGGGCCGAGTCGCAGAGAAAGGAGTAGATGAACCAGCCGGCGAACAGTGAGCCGATGCCCAGCAACACGCCTTCGGTGCCGCTCAGGCTGCTGCCGGGGGCGAGCAGGTACAGCGTCGGGTTGAGGTAGAACACCACGCACAGCAGCGCGACGCCCGACATCCAGGTGAAATAGGCTTCCCATTTGAACCAGTGCAGGTTGTCCGGCATGGTCGGCGGGGCCAGTTTGTATTTTTCCAGGTGGTAGATACCGCCACCGTGGATCGCCCACAAGTCACCGGACAGACCGTCCTTGGGGTTGACGCGGTTGAGGTTGTTTTCCAGCCAGACGAAATAAAACGACGCGCCGATCCAGGCCACGCCAGTGATCATATGAACCCAGCGCACGCTGAGGTTCAGCCATTCCAACAGATGTGCTTCCACAGTCTTTACCTCTCGCCTGTCACCCTTGTTGTCGGGTGATCCGGCCTTCTCTTATTGGTGGGGGGCGAGGATCAACCGCTCATCCTCTTTGAAAAAATGCTCATCGCAGTTATTGCCTGTGCCACTGCGATCAACCACCAGGAAGTCATCCCGCTTTTCGATCGTCAGCACCGGGTGGTGCCAGACGCCGCGATGGTAATTAATGCCCTGCCTGCCGTTGGTGACGAAGGCGCGGACCAAGCCTGATACAGGTGCATCGCCAAGTGGCGCGACCACGATCAGAAAGGGGTTGCCGAGCAGCGGAATGAAGGCTTGGCTGCCCAGCGGGTGTCGCTCCAGCATGCACACGGTCAGTGGCATTTCCAGCGCGTCGGCGCGGAAGATGCTGATGATGGCGTGGTCTTGCGGCTGGGCGGTTTCCACCGTTGCCAGCTTGTGAAAACGCATGGTCGACCCGTTGTTGATCATGAAGTGCTCGCTGCCGTCGGTTTCGATCACGTCTCCGAAGGGGGCGAAGGCTTCTTTGGTCAGGGGTTCGATCATCAGTGTGCGCATGGCTGGCTTCTTAATCTGTTGGGTTATTGATGGACCGTTGTAGGAGCATGCTTGCTCGCGAAGGTCATCAACGATAACGCGTGCATCCTGAATGAACGCGGTGTCCTTGAGTTTTTCGCGAGCAAGCTCGCTTCTACAGGTTCAGCATGACTTGGCGACCTTGCCCAGGACGCGCAGGCGACTCACACCGCCATCCGGGAACACGTTCAGGCGGATGTGGGTGATCGGCCCCAGCGCCTTGATCTGCTCGGCGAAGGTGTGTTCGGCGTGCATTTCCAGCTTCTGCGCCGGCAGCAGTTCGCGCCAGAACAGCGATTGGGTTTCGATCTGGCTGTCGGTGCCGCCTTTCACGAACGCGGCCTGGATCGAGCAGGTGTCCGGGTAGTTGCCCTTGAAGTGCAGGGTGTCGACGATGACTTTCTCGATCTCGCCCGCATGCCCCAGCGCGACGATCACCCAGTCATTGCCTGGTGTGCGACGCCGCGCGGTTTCCCAGCCGTCGCCCATGTTGACGCCACGGCCGGGGTTGAGGAGGTTGCCCATGCGGCCGAAGTGTTCGTCGGAACAGGCCAGGGCGCGACCGCCGTTCAGCGCTGCCGCCAGGTCGACCTGTTCGTTGTCGCCCACTGCGGACCAGTCGCGGAACGGTACGCCGTACACGCGCAGACGGGCCACGCCGCCATCCGGGTAGATGTTGAAGCGCAGGTGGCTGAACGCCTGGTCATGGTTGATTGCGTGGTAGTGGTGGCTGTTGCCTTGCAGCTCGACGGCCGACAGCACTTCCACCCACTGGGTGCTGTCATCCGGCTCGCCCGAGGCGAGGAAGCAGGCTTCCAGGGAGGCCGACGGCGGGAAGTTGCCGGTGAAGAATGAAGTGTCGATGTCCACGCCTTTGATCGAGCCGGGTGCGCCCAGGCGGATCACCGCGCTGTCGTAGCCTTCGAAGCGCTTGCGGCGCGACTCCCAGCCGTCCATCCACTTGCCGTTGTCATCGAAAACGCCCTCCTTCCACACAGCCGGGGTCGGCTGGAACAGGCGGTTGGCGTCGGCGAACCAGTCATCGGTCACCGAGATGATTTTGGTGCCGAGGCGGGCGTCGGCCAGGTTGACGAACTTTTCGAAAGGTACGGGTTGCGCTTTCATTCTTCTTGTCTGCCTTGGATAGAGTGGCTGGGGATGGTCGTTTAGAGGGTCAGTAAGCGGAACAACGCGATCTTGTTGATCTCGTCCAGCGCGCACTTGAACTCGGTGTCGACCGGGTGGTGGATGCGCGTTTCGAACGCTTTGATGATCTGATGCCGGTTGCTGCCTTTTACCGCCATGATGAAGGGAAACTTGAACTTGGCTTTGTAGGCCTCATTCAGCTCGGTGAAGCGTGAGAACTCTTCGGCCGTGCATTGGTGAATACCGGCGCCGGCTTGTTCATGAGTGCTGGCTTCGGTCAGTTGGCCCTGGACGGCTGCACGGCCTGCCAGGTCCGGGTGAGCGTTGATCAGCGCCAGTTGCGTGGCGTGATCGGCGCTGAGCAGGATATCGCGCATGCGCTGGTGCAGGGTTTCGATCTCGTCGAGCGAAGCGTCCTGCCCCAGGTCGAAGGCTTTTTCGGCCACCCAGGGCGAATGTTCGTAGATGTCGGCAAAGGCGCTGATGAATGCATCGCGGCTCAAGGTCGACGGTTTGACGGTCTGGAACCTGGTCATTGCGCCGCACCCTTATAAGGGTGAGTGGCGTGCCAGTGGCGGGCGATGTCGACCCGGCGGGTGAACCACACCTGTTCATGGCCCTTGGCGTATTCGATAAAGCGCTTCAACGCCGCGAGGCGCGCCGGGCGGCCGATCAGGCGGCAGTGCAGGCCGATGGAAAGCATCTTCGGCGCGTCGGCGCCTTCGGCGTAGAGCACGTCGAAAGCGTCTTTGAGGTACTCGAAAAAGTCATCGCCCTTGTTGAAGCCTTGCACCTGGGTGAAGCGCATGTCGTTGGTGTCCAGGGTGTAAGGGATCACCAGGTGCGGCTTGCCGGTGGGGTTGTTGGGTTCCCAGTAGGGCAGGTCGTCGTCGTAGGTGTCGCAGTCGTAGAGGAAGCCGCCTTCCTCCATCACCAGGCGCCGCGTATTCGGACCGGTGCGGCCGGTGTACCAGCCCAGCGGGCGTTCGCCGGTCAGTTCGGTGAGGATGCGGATGGCTTCGAGCATATGCTCGCGCTCCTGGGCCTCGTCCATGTACTGGTAGTCGATCCAGCGGTAACCGTGGCTGCAGATTTCATGGCCGGCGGCGACCATCGCGCGGATCACGTCCGGGTGGCGCTGGGCGGCCATGGCCACGGCGAAGACGGTCAGCGGGATATCGAATGCTTTAAACAATTTGAGGATGCGCCACACGCCGGCACGGCTGCCGTATTCGTACAGCGACTCCATGCTCATGTTGCGCTCGCCTTGCAGCGGCTGGGCCGAGACCATTTCGGAAAGGAAGGCTTCGGACTCTTTGTCACCGTGCAAGATATTGCGCTCGCCGCCTTCTTCGTAGTTGAGTACAAAAGACAACGCAATGCGTGCCTTGCCCGGCCAGTGGGGGTGAGGAGGGTTACTGCCGTAACCGATCAGGTCGCGTGGGTAGTCAGCGCTCACTGCAGTCTTCCTTCTTGTGCGTGGTAGCGGTGGGTGTGGCGGCCGGGCAGTGAAAAGACTGAGTGGCGTCACAGCGATGAGTGATTGTATACAACTTATTCGCCACTTTGTAAGCCTGGATTTCTGCATTTTTTCCGCAACGCTCACCTTCAAGGGTGTAGCAAGAAACTTGCCTGACTGGTCAGCTAATGGACAAAAGGTCGTTTAAAAGCAAGGATGACTCATGAATCGGCCGGTCGCGCCAGGCCAGTGGAAGGATCGCAAGGTTTGTGATTTTTATTGTGTACAATTTTTTTGGAAAGTGTCTTAATCGGCCCGCACCAGCTTTTTCGCTGCCCTGAAAAAGTGCGGCACTCATTTCTACTGACCTCGGGAGGCGCGTACACGCCATGGGACGTTTGACCACACACGTTTTGGACGCCGCTCACGGCTGTCCCGGCAGCAGCATCACGGTTGAGCTGTACCGCGTCGACGGCGCGCAACTGGAACTGGTCGCCACTGCCGTCACCAACAGCGACGGCCGCTGCGACGCACCGTTGCTGCAAGGCGACGCCTACCGCAGCGGTGTGTACCAACTGCAATTCAGCGCCGGCGACTATTACCGGGCGCGTGGCGTGCAATTGCCGGAGCCGGCGTTCCTCGACGTGGTGGTGCTGCGCTTCGGCATCAGCGCCGAACAGGAGCACTACCATGTGCCGCTGTTGATTTCGCCCTACAGCTATTCCACCTATCGCGGTAGCTGAGCATCATCCCCTCGACGCTCTTCGTTGGTTTTTTTGCCCGCCCACACTGCGGGCTAATGAGATGGTCACTCCCAACACCCTGTGAGGGCTACGTTTTCACGGGGTGTTTTGTTTTCGGAGGCCATCATCATGAGCGAGTCAGCACTGATCGGTATCGGTCTCGGTAAACACACTTTCCACCTGCACGGCGAGGATAAGTCGGGCCGCGAGGTCTTTCGCAGAAAATGCTCACACCAAAATTCTGCCTACTTGTAACGGTTCGCGCTTGAAAAATATGCGACTCGCATTCATCGACTTTCTGACACGCTAAGTACATCAGTGCTGCTTTGTGGCAATTGCATCAGGGAGTAGTTTCCAGTGTGATCGCCATGAAATATTTTGCATGACTAGGCTCTCATCTTTGGGAAATGTCCTATTTACTCTCGATTTTTATGTGTGCAGCCTTTGGCGCATCGTTTGAGCGTCTGCCCGCCGACGCGAGAACCTCGACCGGACTGATCCGCGATAATTAATCGAGGGAATATGGACATGACGATGCCCACTCAATGGCAAGAACAGATCGAACATGTTTGCGCCCACATTGGCATAAGCCAGATTGACTTACTGCTCGACCAGGCAGGATGGAGCCACCGTGCTGTGCCTGCCTTGGAGATGCTAACGCCAAAAGTCCCCTGGTTCTCGTTGTTCACCGGCACGTCAGAGCAAAACCTGTTGGATCAGGCCCCTCTGTTGATGCGTCTGGACTTGACGCAGTGGCGACATAAGGCCTGGCTGGAACAGTTGGTGGAGCATGCCACCGATGGCCGCCTAATGGTGGTGATCTCGTCATTGCCCTTCGAAGTTTTGAGTAAAGCCCTGCAAGGGTTTTCGCAATTGGCTTGGGGTGGACAAACCGGTTTGTTACGGTATTACGACTCACGCATCTTTCCCCTGCTGATGTCCTCGATCCTCACCGATCAGCAGCGCGCCGAGTTTCTGCAAGCCGCTGCTTATTGGGGCTGGCTTGATCGGGATAACCAGCCGCAGTGGTTACAAGGCACGAGGCTCACCCATCAGAGCAATATCCAGGTCAGTCCCTTCGTGGAAATGAACGATCAACAATTTGACCTGCTTGGTTGTATCAGCGATGCACAGCAACTGTTAAATGGCAAAAACTTTGATTTCCTGGATGAGAGCCGAGAGCGGCGTTTCGCGCTAATTCACTCACTTGTTGTGCAAGCGGGTCAGGAAAATTATTTCGGCGATTTGACCGAGTATGTGAAACAGAACTTAAGCAGAACCTAGGTGCCTGGATAGCCACTTTGCGCTGGGACAAGAGTGTATTGCATGCACAAGTGGTTTGAATGGTTTACGCGATCAAGGTGATCAGCAAGGAAGTTGCTAGCGATGCAATCGATAATAAAAAAAACAACACAAAAAGTCGCGTTTTACTTGTTGGGGTTCGCGTTATCTGGGTGTTCTTCAGCGAACAATGAAATGGCAGGGGGAAACCTGCAAGCCATCAACCATACCATGCACGGTATTAACTGGATGTCGGTCAATGGTTACCGAGCGGACGGTGGTGGTGGAAGCTCGTGTTGCATCATCATGCCCGTCAAATGGCGTCCTGGCTTAAAGGCCCAGATTGAATGGGAGGTCGATCCTGAGCCGTCTGCAAAAATGCCCTCTGTAACATCAGATGAGTTCAGAGAGGTTTATGCCAAACATGCAGCCAACTATCAGCGCCACAGCACCACCGTGGATATTCCAGAGTGGCCTGGAACGGAGCGATGCGGCCTGAAGGTACACTTTTTGGTTTGTAACCAGATCAAGGTTACGAGCTCATGTTGGGCATTTAACTCAGAGCATTACCCGATTAAAGAACCCTCGCAAATGAAGGAGCCGGCCGTATGTCCGAAGTGAATAATAATTCAAAAGACAAAGCTTGGGGACCGCCAGTTTTTCCTGCTGCAGGGCGTTTCCCGACGAAAACATCGGATGTGACAGATAACTACAATAAGCAAATTGCTGAGCAAAATCGGCTTCAACAAAAACGTGACGATCAAGGGCGTCGCACACAACGTTTTACCTGTTGTCATAGCCTGCATATCAGTCTGTTTTTCGATGGCACCAACAATAACGAAAAGAGCGACACCCAGGAGGGGCATCCCACTAATATCGCCAAGCTGTTTCATGCCTCACTACGAGGTAAAGACGCGATGGGGCAGGGTTATTTTTCGTATTATATGCCCGGTGTCGGCACGCCATTCCCCGAAGTTGGCGAACTGGATTACAGCGATAGCGGGCTGCAATATGCCACTGGGGGGGAAGACCGGATCAACTGGGCCTTGGTACAGGTGGCCAGCGCGTTATCTTATGCTCTGAACAATAAAAGCGGAATTGATGACATTGTCGCCAAGACCAAGGTCGAGGCCATGAGCACCTGGAAGGCACCGCTGATGAGTGCTCTGGGTGAAGGCAATCGCCGCCGAATCATGAAAGAGCTGCTGGCCCCTTTACACGTTCGCAAGGACGAGGCCCAGCCTAAAGTGCTGGCGGTCAAACTGTACGTGTACGGTTTCTCTCGGGGAGCGGCAGAGGCTCGCACTTTTGTTACCTGGTTGAGTCAGTTGTTCGACACCCCAGAAGGGGATGAACTGCCAAAACAGGAACTGTTGGGCTTGCCTGTCAGCGTCGAGTTTCTTGGCGTGCTGGACACGGTGGCCTCGGTGGGTATTGCCCATGTAGCCCCATTCTTTGCTGGGCATATGGACTGGGCCGATAACACCCAGTTGCTACCGGATGCGCAGCGGTTCCCGGAACTGGTCAAGTGTTGTCGGCATTTTGTCGCGGGCTTCGAGCAACGCTCATGCTTTCCGTTGGATTCGATTCGTAACGAAAACGGCCAGTATCCGGCCAATACCTACGAAGTGGTGTACCCCGGTGTGCATTCGGATGTGGGCGGCGGCTACCCGAAAAATGACCAGGGCAAAGCTCGTGAAGGTACTCATGAGCTGGTGTCGCAGATTGTCTTGCACGACTTGTATGCCGCTGCTTTTGCAGCGGGTGCCCCTCTGCAAGTGCCAGAAGAGGTACTGCCGGACACGTTTAATACTAGCTCGGAGAGGTTGTGGAGAAAAATGGGGCCTGGGACTTCCTCAGAGTTTGTGGTCAGTCAGCAACTGATTGAGCGCTTCAACGCCTGGCGCCTCAAAATCCTACCAGGTGTTGCGGCTGACGAATCCGTCGAGGACTCGGCCTATAAGCCGCTGCGTCTGAACACCACCGTAGAAGACACCCTTGCCGATCAACTGGGCTGGATCACCGGTTGGCGTATTGGTCGTTACGTCAATGATCCTCAAGGTAATAACGACAGCTATAAGCGCCAGCCTTTTTTCACCCAAGCCAAAGAGGCGACGCCCTATCAGGAAACTACTGAGCGCGAACAGTATAAAAAAGACCAGGCTGATGCCGTGAAAATGCGGCGGGAGAACCCTCAGTATCCCGGCCCACGAATCTATGAGCCGCAGATTGATCAGACCCAACTCAGCCAAGCTGCCGAGGAATTCAAGTCTGACTACACCGGCCAGAAGCGTGAGCAATCCAGTTGGCAAGGCACGGTGACCGACGTGGTGTTACGCGATGCGATCTATTTACTTAACGAGAATGACGAGTCCAAGGACCATGACGCCCTCAAGACGGCAGGTGATCTGCGCAGTAAGCAACTGTTCCGTGATGCTCAAGGCACGTCCGGTGCAGACCCTGAGATGGCCCTACTGGTGGCGTTGTTCGATGACCAGATACACGACTCGCGGGCCTGGTTCATGCACGACAAGTTGAAGTCGAGGGAGTTGTGGGCCGGTTATTTCTTTTACCGCATGACCTATTTCGGCAATGACAATAGCCGTGATCTGTCCCCAGTCGTAGTGGCCGGTCGCATATTGGGCGTGGCGATGATTGCCGGGGCTACGGTGTATGGCATCAAGCGCCGTGGTGTATTAGGTGGTGTTGGCGGACTGGCGGCGGGCATTGGGGCGGCGACCATCGGCTACCAGGTGATCGATAAGGCCACTGGCCTAGTGGTACCGTTCTTGCCAGGCGCGGAACAACTCCTGCAACCAAGCAGCCATGTGGGTCAGATCGCGTCGGAGCAAAAGCATCAGATTGAACTGGATGACTTTGCCCGACGCATGGAACGAACCACAGCCATGTTGCGCAAGACGGGCAGCTTGTTCGAACCGGATAGTGTCGTTTAAGACGCGAAAAATAAATCATTCTGGTCGATTACCCTACAAACCTCAGTTCCAACTTCAACTGATGGCTTTGATAATCGAGCTGCACCTTCTCGCTTCCCACCCCATTCAGCCCGCAACTGTTCTCGGCTGCCCAACCAATTGGCCAGAGCAGTTGAGGGTGTTCCAACAGATGCTGATTGATCAAATGGCAGACGCTGTCGGCCTTGGGCGGCAAACCTTCATGGCTGTGTAGCTGTTCAAGCAAAATGCGGATCGCATTGTCATCAGCGACTTCCTGCTGTCGATCTGCGAGCAGTTGCCAGATATATGGACGTCGGCTCGATAACCACTGCGCAATGTTCTGCGATGGGAGCAATATCGGAGGGGATGTTCAAGCGCTGACATATCGCGAGGAATTCGGTGACTTCAATAACCGTAGGGAATTCGAACTCTCTTGGCTGACGCTTTGTCTGGACCACCCGTTAATCAGTATTGCAAAAATGGGGGTGACCATAGATTTTATGCCGCTTGCGCATGCAACTATCTAGCGCCTTTTGCCCTGCGGCGCTGCCTAGGCTGGGTGTTTTCCTCATGCAGAAGAAAACCCCATGACCTCGTCCCCCGACCACGCGAGTGCTTCACCCGACACCGTTAATGCCGACGACCCGGACCTTGCCGCCCAAGTACAAGCGCAGGCGATTCGCGAGCAACTGATACGGCGGATCAACGCCTACACGCACCCCAGTCGCCTGATCAATCGAATTGCGCTTGCCGACGCGCGTTGCGTCGCCGCGACACGCGCACTGGCGCGGCTGATAGGCCGTTCGCCGAAAGTCTTGACGGTCATCCGCGCCGAGCTGCGCAAAGCGTTCGAAATGGACCCGGACCACCTCTTGTTCAGCGAGCCCAAGCCGCCCGCCGCGCCGCGCAAAGTCGAGAGCCTGACCGAGCGGGCGCTGGCGTTGCTGGTTCTGCCGACGGTGCTGATCAACGTCAATCAATTCACCTCCCTGAGTGTCAAAGACGCGCCGGAACGGCGCTTGCCGTATACGCCGCTGGAAGCCCTGCGCCGCGTCGTCGCGCTGCAGCTGTTCGAGCGGCTCGCCCATGCGGTGAGCGCCTACTGGGACTGCCTGGCGCAGGGCACCTGGCTCACACGCCGGGAACGCTGGGTCGAGTTGCACACGGAGCTGTTTGCGGACCGGGCCTTTTTGGCGTGGCAACTGGACGAGCTATCGCGTGCGGGATTCGCCATGGTTCAGGCCCTGATCGATGCGCCCAGCGCCGAGGCGCGCCGTCGTGCGGGCGGGGCTTGGGCTACGCTGCGCGTCGGCCAGTTGCTGTGGCCGGGGGCATCGGCGGTCGCGATCCCAGGGGCACTGCATCTGTATCGCGAGGGCGACCCCAGCGATGCGCCGCACGTGGTTTACCTGCCGGGTGGGGGCCGCAACTTCTACGAGTACCCGTCCTTCGCCGCCCTGCAGGACGGCCTGCTGGCGCTGGACCGGTCGCGGTTCCACGCGCTCTGGCAGTGCCTGCCGTTAAGTCGGCGCGATAACGTGTACCGCCCCGCTGCCTTGTCTGCGACGAGCGCCTTTATGCGCGGCCTGCCGCTGATGGCCGATGCGCTGGCGCTGGGTGCCGAGGCCTTGCTGAGTGGGCAATGGAGCAACGAGTTGGCGTGTGCGGCGAAGATGAATGACGGCTACGTGTTTTCCGAAGGGCGGCCTCGACTGCCGGATGCCGCACCGTTTCTGGCCGCGGTCGAAGGGGCGAGGCAGCAATGGGTCGGCGGCGCTCGGCTTGGCGTGATCGGCGCGCAATTACTCAAGTGGGACCGGCAACGCCGAGGCGCAGAAATCATCTTCGCCAGCACGGCCTCCGGCCTGGCCCTGCACACGGCACAGCGTCAGGTCGCACGCTACGAAGATGCGCTGCTCGCGCTGCTGGTCCCGGCTGATCCCAGCGCGGATACCCTGGCGTACCGGGTCATTGCGTCGCTGATGAGCCAAATTGACGTGCATATCCAAGCGTTGAATACGTTGATGCAAGATGCCGGGCAACGGCTGCTGGAGTTGGCTTTTTGGGCTGAGCGTCCGGGGGGAGCGGGTACGCCCAGGCGCGTGTCGTTGTTTATGCAGGCCCAAACCGCAGCCCTGCGTTGCGAGGTGGAGTTGCAACACCGCCTCAAGCTGATCAGTACGGCGCATCGCGACCTGATGATCGAGGTGGTCGACCAACCCTTGGCCAGCCGTCGCCCGGGCAGTCTTGCCCAAGTGCTGTCGATCGCGGTGGGCTGCGCGCCGGACGCTTTCTACCCGCTCCATAACGTGTGGGTGGTGACCACGGCTGCGGCGCTAGAGCGCTCGTCGCGCCAACTGCCGGTGGTGCTTTACGCTTTCGGCGTGGAGGGCGGGATCAAGGCGTTTGCCGGGCTGGACGCGTTGACCCGCAGCCTCAAGGCAAGCCTGAACAGCCCAGACGACTCGGTGTTGTGGCGCTGCGTCGAGCACGATAAACGCGCCGACCTGCGCGCCCATGCCGCCGCGCAAACACTCGACGTGCGCTACGTTGAAATCAACGGCAAGCCCGCGCTGGCTGCGCTCAAGAAACTGCTGGGGAGCTACGACCGCTTACACCGCAGCAGCGAGGACATCACGCGGGTGTTCAGCGAAGTGACGGATGCCGACCTGAGCCGCGCGCTGCTGATGGTCGATCTGGAAGCGCAGTTGAAGATCCCGCCCAATAATGCCCTGAGCCAGGCGCTGGCCAATATTGAGCTGCTGCGCACGGCGGCGTCTGAGGCGAAAACGCTGCCCGCTTGGCTCGCGCACGCACCACGGGCCCAGCGTCAACACTTCAAGCGCTTGCTGCGCTTGTACCTGGGCAACGCGTTGGCCTTCAAAAGCCGGCTGGAGCAATGCCTGCCTGATCTGAACACCTTTGCCCGGCGCACCTTGATCGCCCGTTTGCGCGAGGACGGTTTTTTTCCGCAGTTGGATATCGACCAAGCGTTGATTGAGATGCCCGATGATGTCCACGGCGCTTTCTGTGGCTGGACCAGTGGCTGCGCCGTGGGCGACCGCCGCATCGTGCTGACCCCGACCGCGACGCGCACCTCCTTCAGCCTGCTGCAACTGGCGCTGCATAACCTGGACCCGCTGGCACCCTGGACGCAGTGGCGATTCGATCATGCGCGTTATCTGCAACCCGAGTGGAAGCAGCGCCTCAATGCCGCTTACTTGATCGGGCTGGTGTCTTCACTGGACATCGGTGGCCGCTACGATGCCCTGATCCACCAAGTTTATTATCCCCGTCGTGAAACCGACCGTGTGCTCAGCGACGGACGTATCCCTGGGTTATTGAATCGCGCCTTGCAAGCGGGCGCTGCATATCACCTGTTCGATGCGGTGCAACGGGGGCTGACGGCAACGGCACAAAGCCTGTTCAAGACGGCGATGGCGGCACGCACGCCGCAGGACCTGTCGAGCAGTCAGCACCCGCTGCAGTTGTACGTGGTCCATCTGGTCGGCCACACCCTGCAGCATGATCGCTATGTCGCAGGGATCGTCGCGGTACATGACCCGCGTACCGACCTGTGCGTGGTTTACTGGCCCGATGCGCCGTCGGCCCTGGTCCTGACCGAGTACGGCAGCTTGCAACAGGCCCATGCTGCATTGAACCGCATCGGTGCGTTAGCGGATAACGTCAAGACACTGGCGCGGCAGGTCGCGCCGGGCTGGGCATTCGAGGCGCTCCCCCAGCCACCGGAGGGGGTCGATGCGCGCGCCCAGGCCGCCAAAACGCTGAACGCCATACCGGCGTTTTTCATGATGAAGGGCATCTGGCGGGGGATCGACTTCGTGCGCTCATTTGGCATCAAGCACCTGGAACCTGCGGTGGTGCTCGAGGAGATCGAAGCCCAGACCCTTGAACAGATCGCCAGTGCTCCGCAGGACTGGCTCGCGCTTGTGGCCGTGCCCCACTGCAACGCCCAGGCATTGCTCTACCACGCCAGCGTGCAGGAGCTGCAACGCCGCACTCAAGCGGCCAGTCATTCCGGCAAGGCGTTGGAGCACTATCGGAACCAGCGCCTGAATGAGCAGGGTGATACCCGCGCACGGGCGCTGGTGGGGTTTTTTTCGCCGTTGTACGGGACGTTCAATGACTTCCATGAGCTGCTGCTGGTATCACGGCGTTATCACCGTTTCGGCGACCCCCGGGACGCGGTCGATGTGGGTTTCATGAGCGCCTTTATGGTGATCGACGTGTTGCTGAACTTTGTCCCCGGCCCCAGGAAAGTCGGACGTGTCGGCGCAGGTGTCGCGCGGCCGGCGCTGAGGGCCGTGCTGGGGCGGCTACATCGTTTACGGATGGCGACGGATGCCGGGGTTTCCCGCGTGGCAACGCCGCCCGTGACTCGGCTCAAGGCCTTGGATCGCTTCAAAATCAACGGCGTGCCTGAGGGCGCCGTTGCGCTGAAAGGGCCGGACACGGCAGGCGTGCAGGTGAAACACGGTGAGCTCTTTGTGGCGGACGACACCCACACTTACCCCCTTTACCGACGTGGAGACGAACCGGCGTTCCGCCTGAAGAACCCGCAGACACCGGGGCAGGACGAACTGATTTTGCACATCCACCAGTCCAAGGAATGGTTACTCGGCGCGGATGCACCGCAACCGGTCGCGGGCACCAGTTCCGGGGTGCTCAACCCATGGCGTCCACCCGTGACGCCGCCACCGGACTGGCGCCCACCGACGGTGCGCGCCGCTACGGAAAGCCGCATTTATCGCTCGTCCGCGCCGAACACCGAGTGGTTCGCCTGGCGCGCGCGCGTGCCCACGGGCCAAGTGCCTGGCTCCTCGGCGTTCGGCACGTTTCATGTGCATATGGACCCGCCGGGGTTTCCCTACGATGTCATCTATATCGGCGCCCAGTACGACCGCCCGACGGCATCGGGGGTGGGCTATTACCGGGTGCTGGCGCCGGGGGACAGTGCGCCCTGGAGCGGCCTTGCATTCATTACCAAGGATGAACCGCTGGTGTCACTGGCCCGGGCGGACCTTGAGCGTTGGACAGACACTGCGCTGGAGGAACAGCCCATCCCGGTATCACGCACCCAGGCGGGCGAGTGGCAGCTCCATGCGCCGTTGTTCGACACGCCGTTGGAACGATCTGTCGCCACGGCGTTCCCGAACCTTACTACCCATAGCCGCAGCATGGCCGTCGCCCGGCTGGTCGAACTGGCCGATACTTCTCGCTCGGCGACGGCCAGCCACCTGCTCAATGTGCGTGCAGCGCTGGACAATTGGTTGACCCCCACCGCCAACCGGCTGGGCCAGACCGATGATTTGTTGAGAATGCTGCGGCCCACCGAAAGCAGCGGCCGATCGATCTATATCGGCTTCGACGGCAAGGCACCGGGCTTCACTCGCGTCGACTTCAACGTGGCCGGCCTGGACCCGACCCTGCGCACCGGCGGCCGCGCGCGTGCGCCGCAGCGGGAGATTGCACAGCGCGCAGCCGTCAAGCGCGTGCTCGAACAGCAGGGCTTCGACGTGCAGGAACTGCAGGTCATGCGCGGCAAAAAGCCCAGCCATGAATTGCTCGTGACACATTCGCGCTGCGGTTCAAACAAACTGTACTACGTGTCGTTGCATTGGCTTGGGCGCGGCTCTGTGCCGTTGGAAAACCGCCTGACAGACCATTGGTTCAATGCCGCAATCATCAGACACCCGACCTCGCTGGCGTTGGCTGCGGTCAAGAGTGCGCTGCGGGAAAACCGCCTGGTTCGGATCGCCGCCGGCATTCAGTGGCAGGCGACGGGGTCGGTCCGCCCCAGCGTGTATTTTGTCAAAGTGACCCCGCTCTGACATTGAGCAGCGAGGCCGCGCCAGCCGCCCCGAACAGCCCGGCACTGGTGCGGTTGAACCAGCTCTGGCCGTTGCCGCTGCGCAGATAGCGTGCCGTGCCGTGGGCGCCAAGGCCGTAGGCGAGCTTGCACAACAGGTCGAGCACGGTCCAGGTGGCGATCATCACCAGCAGTTGCGGCAGAAACGGCTGCTGGCTGCTGAGGAACTGCGGCAGGAAGGCGGCGAAGAACAGGATGTCCTTGGGGTTGCTGGCGCCCAGCACAAACGCACGGCCAAACAAGGCGCGAAAACGCGGCGTGGCGACGGCCAGAGGCACCACCGCGCCGTGGGCCGGTTGGCGCGATTGCTGCCAGCTCTGCCAGGCGAGGTAAAACAGGTAGAGCGCGCCGACTATCTTCAAGGCGCTGAACAATTGTTCCGACGCGAGCAACAGCGCACCCAGGCCGAGTGCCGAGGCACTCAACAGGCAGATCGAGGCAAACACGCCGCCGAGGAACGCCGGGTACGAACGGCGCAGGCCGTAGTTCAAGCTGTTGCTGATCATCAGCAACGACAGGGGGCCGGGGATCAGGATCACCACCAGCGCGGCGCCGCTGAACAGCAGCCAGGTTTCCAGGTTCATTCACAGTGCTCCTTTCATGCAAAAGCCTCACCCAAAGGTGAGGCGGTTTCTTCGGGGGTTGCCGACCTAGAGGAAGATGAATTTCGCGATAAAGATCGCGCACAGCACCCACAGGCTGACGGAAATTTCGCGGTACTTGCCGCTGCCGGCCTTGAGCGCCACGTAAGTGATAAAGCCCAGGGCGATCCCGTCGGCGACCGAGAAGGTCAGCGGCATCATGATCGCGGTGACGATCGCCGGAATGCTGTCGGTGGCGTCGTCCCAATTGATATGGGCCATGCTCGCCATCATCAGCATCGCCACATAAATCAGCGCGCCGGCGGTGGCATACGCAGGAATCATGCCCGCCAGCGGCGCGAAAAACATCGCCGCCACAAACAGCACGCCCACGGTCACGGCGGTCAGCCCGGTACGGCCGCCGGCGGCGACACCGGCGGCACTTTCCACGTAGCTGGTCACCGGCGGCACGCCGACCATGGCGCCGAACACGCTGGAGGCGCTGTCGGCCTTCAACGCACGGGACAGGTTGTGGATCTTGCCGTCGGGGTTGACCAGCCCGGCCCGTTGCGCGACGCCCATCAGGGTGCCGGCGGTGTCGAACATGTGTACAAACAGAAAGGCGAACACCACGCTGATCATGCTCACATTGAATACACCCATCACGTCCATGGCTAACCAGGTCGGTGCCAGGCTCGGCGGGGTGGCGAGGATGCCGTTGTAGTGCACCAGCCCGAGGCCCCAGCCGGCGAGGGTCACGGCGATGATGCTGATGAGAATCGCGCCGAACACCCGGTGGTAGCTGAGCATGGCGATCAGTAGAAAGCAGATGGCCGCCAGCAACGGTGCCGGCTCGTGCAGCGAACCGAGCTTGATCAGGGTGGCCGGGCTGTCGACGATGATGCCGGCGGTTTTCAGGCCGATCACCCCGAGGAACAAGCCGACACCGGCGCCCATCGCATGGCGCAGGCTCACCGGAATGCTGTTGAGCAGCCATTCGCGGATGCGCGACAGCGTCAGCACCATGAACAACACGCCGGAGATAAACACCGCGCCGAGGGCCGTCTCCCAGGTGTAGCCCATGGTCCCGACCACGGTGTAGGTGAAGAACGCGTTCAAGCCCATGCCCGGCGCCAGGCCCACCGGCCAGTTGGCATACAGGCCCATCAACAGGCACCCCAGCGCGGCAGCGATGCACGTGGCGACAAAGGCGGCGCCGTGATCGATACCGGCATCGGCCATGATGTTCGGGTTGACGAAGATGATGTAGGCCATGGTGATAAACGTCGTGAGGCCGGCGATCAACTCGGTCTTCACTGTGGTGCCATGCACGCGCAGTTTGAACAGGCGTTCGAGCCAGCCGCTGTCGGCGGCGGAGAGGTTCGGCGCGGCGAGGTCCAGCGGGGCTTCGGATTTGCGGCTATCCACAGCAAGTACTCCTCAAGCATTTTATTGTTATGGTCAGCGCGCAGGCGCTGTGAGGTACTGGCGGGTTTGTTGACTGATAGGTCAGGAACTCGCACGAAGCGAATTATGCTTTTGTATACAAAAAAAGCAAATAATGTTTTCGATTGTCTGCGCAAAAAAGGATGAAAGGCTAATTCACCGCACTCAACGCCTGATTGACCGCCAGCCAGCCGTTCACCGCGGCTTCCCCCGCTTCATTGAAGGCGCGCTGCAACAACTTCACCTGTTCGCGGCGCAAGGACTGCTCGAAACGCAGACCTTCGGCGCTCAATTCCAGCAGGCGTTTGCGCTTGTCGGTCTCCGACGCGACGCTCTGCACCAGGTGCATTTCCTGTAATTGGCGCAGCGGCATGTTCAGCGCCTGCTTGCTCACGCCGAGCAATTCCAGCAGTTCCTTCACGCTCAGGCCGGGGTAGCGCGCGATAAAAAATACGATGCGCTGATGCACCCGGCTCAGGCCGCGGCGCTCCAGCATTTCGTCGGCCTTGGCGGTGAACGCCTGGTAGCCGAAGAAGAACGCTTCCATGGCGGTTTGCTGGCTGGTCTGGTTTTTAAGGTCAAGCATATTGACGTATCCACGCAAGTCGTCGTAATTTCGGTCAACCAGTTTGACGTATTTCCCACAGGCTTTGCTACCGGTGACCCTATGGCCTTCTCAGAACGTGTTACGCGCCTCAAAAGCTCCTTGATCCGTGAAATCCTCGCGGCGGCCCAGCGCCCGGAAATGATGTCGTTCGCCGGTGGGCTGCCGGCCGAAGCGATGTTGCCCGCGTTGAACTGGGACGACATGCCGGTGAACATCGGCCAATACGGCATGAGCGAAGGCGAGCCGCAGCTGCGTGAATTGCTCGCCGCCGAGGCGCGTGCATTGGGTGTGCCGTGCCAGGCCAGCCAGGTGTTGGTGGTCAGCGGTTCCCAGCAGGCCCTGGACCTGGCGGCCAAGCTGTATATCGACAAGGGCACGAACATCCTCCTGGAAGGCCCGACCTACCTGGCGGCCTTGCAGATTTTCCAACTGTTCGGCGCCGAGTGCCTCACCGTACAACTGGAAGCCGACGGCCCGGACCTGGCCGCGTTGCGCTCACGTCTCGAACGCTACCGCCCGGCGTTCATCTACCTGATCCCGACGTTCCAGAACCCGTCGGCCGTGCGTTACAGCGAGGCCAAGCGCGAAGCCGTCGCGGCGCTGCTCGATGAGTTCGACGTGACCCTGATCGAAGACGAACCGTACCGCGAACTGACCTTCGACGGCGGCAGTGCGCAGCCCATCGCCGGCCGCCTGAAAAAGGCCAGTTGGATCTACACCGGCACCGTGTCGAAAACCTTGTTGCCCGGCCTGCGCGTCGGTTACCTGATCGCCAGCCCCGACCTGTTCCCGCACTTGCTCAAGCTCAAGCAGTCGGCCGACCTGCACACCAACCGCGTCGGCCAGTGGCAGGCGATGCAGTGGCTCGGCAGCGAAAAATATCAACAGCATCTGGTCGAGCTGCGCGGTTTCTATCGCGCGCGCCGGGATGCTTTTCAGGCGGCGCTTGAGCGGCATTTCGGCGAATTGGCCGACTGGCAAGTGCCCCAGGGCGGATTATTCTTCTGGTTGACCTTGAAACAGCCGCTCGACACCCGCACCTTGTTGGCACCTGCGCTCGATCAGAACGTCGCGTTCATGCCCGGTGAACCGTTCTTTTCCGAGCCGGACCAGCACCTTGGCTCACTGCGGCTCAATTTCAGCCATATCGACCCGTCCCGTCTGGACGAAGGTCTCAAGCGCCTGGCTGCGGTGGTCCGTCAAGCACAGCACGCGCGAGCGGCATAAGGGGAGCCCCATGTACAAGGTTTATGGCGATTACAAGTCGGGCAACTGCTACAAGGTCAAATTGATGCTCAACCTGTTGGGCATCCCGTATCAATGGGTGGATGTCGACATCCTCAAGGGCGACACCCAGACCGCCGAATTCCTGGCCAAGAACCCCAACGGCAAGATCCCGGTGCTGGAGCTCGAAGACGGCACCTGCCTGTGGGAATCCAATGCGATCCTCAACTTCCTCGCCGATGGCAGCGAGTTTCTGCCGACCGAACCGCGCTTGCGTACCCAAGTGTTGCAGTGGCAGTTCTTCGAGCAGTACAGCCACGAGCCGTACATTGCGGTGGCGCGCTTTATCCAACTGTACTTGGGGATGCCAGAGGATCGCCTCGACGAATACAAAACCACCCACAAGGGCGGTTACAAGGCGTTGAAGGTCATGGAGCGCCAACTGCAAAGCACGCCGTACCTGGTGGGCGAGCAGTATTCGATTGCGGATATTGCGTTGTATGCCTACACCCATGTGGCGCATGAAGGCGGTTTTGACTTGACGCCTTACCCGGCGCTGCAGGCATGGCTGAAGCGTGTGGCCAGCCATCCCAGACATGTGGCGATGCTCGACTGACTCACTCGGTCAATTGTGGGAGCGGGCAAGCCCCTCCCACATTTAGCTCAGTGGTGTGTCGGATAATTTGTCATGCAGCAAGTCGAAACAGCGCTGCGCCGCCGGGCTCAGCGCCATCGCGCTGCGACTGATCAGCCCGATCTCGCGGTTCACGCCGGGATGATCGATGCTGATGCGCTTCAACCCCTCCAGGCTGTCCGCCGCCGACTCCGGCAGCACACTGATCCCCAAGCCCTGACGCACCAGCGCCAATACCGTCGACATGTAGTTGGCCTCCATGCCCGCGTTCATCGTCAGGCGTGTCTCATCAAATAGCGCTTCGACGTGTTCGCGCACACTGCTGTCGCGCCCGGTCAGGATGATCGGCTGATCCGCCAGTTGCTTCAGGGTCAGCGCCGGATAGCGGGCGAGGGGATGATCCAGCGGTACGAACGCGCACAGCCGATCATTCAATACCGGCACGAACGCCAGCCCGTGGTTCAGCCGTGCGCGCACGCCGATGCCGAAGTCCACCTCGCCCGAGCGCACCTGGGCATGGATGCGATGGGCCACCAGGTCATGCAGGCGCACTTCGATCCCGCCGAAGCGTTCGCGAAACAGGCGCAGCGCGGGCGGCAGGGCGCCGGCGCACACCGAGGGCAGGGCGGCGATGGTCACCACGCCACGACGTAACGCCGCGAGGTCGCGGGAGCCGGTGACGATGTTGTCCAGGTCCAGCAGCAGCTTTTCCATCGGCCCGCGCGCTTCCTGGCCGGCGGCCGTGATGCTGACATGCCGCGGGCTGCGGTCGAGCAGGGCGACGCCGAGCCAGTCCTCGAGTTGCTGAACCTGCACGGTGAGCGCGGACGGCGACAGATGCAGTTCGTTGGCTGCCTTGGTAAAGCTGCCGGTACGCGCGACAGCGAGGAAGGCTTGGATGTGTTGGATAGAGTTCTTCATTTTGTTTTTCCGAACAATAGCTGGTGAATATTCCAATTTACAAAGACTAACGCGTTTCCAATACTCCAGGGAAAACAATAACCGGCCACCAAGGCCGCTCTGGAGTAACCCATGCTCGCTACCCTGGGTGTCATTACCATCCTTTGCTTGCTCGCTGCCGTCATGAGCAAACGCCTCTCGCCCCTGGTGGCGCTGATCGCCTTGCCGATCATCGCTGCGCTGCTCGGCGGGTTCGGCCTGCAAACCAGTGCCTTCATCATTACCGGGATCAAGAACGTTGCCCCGGTGGTGGGCATGTTTGTGTTCGCGATTCTGTTTTTCGGGATCATGACCGATGCCGGCATGCTTGACCCGATCATTGATCGCATCCTGCGCACGGTAGGGACGCGTCCTACACGAATTGTCGTTGGCACCGCGACCCTCGCCTTGCTGGTCCACCTGGACGGTTCCGGCGCGGTGACGTTTCTGGTGACGGTGCCGGCGATGCTGCCGCTGTATACGCGGCTGGGCATCGACAAACGCATCCTCGCTTGCGTCTGCGCGATGGCTGCCGGGGTCAACTTCCTGCCGTGGACCGGCCCGGTGCTGCGCTCGTCGGCGGCGTTGCATGTGCCAGTGGCAGATCTGTTCCAGCCGCTGATCCCGGTGCAGATCGTCGGCCTGATCTTTGTCTTCGCCTGCGCCTGGTGGCTCGGCCATCGTGAAGAAAAACGCCTTGGCCTGGGCGCCGGTTCGACGGTGGATGCCGTGCCGCAACGGGTGCTCAGCGACGACGACATCAAGCTGCGACGCCCACGGCTGTTCTGGGTCAACCTGATGCTCACCGTGCTGGTGATGGTGGTGATGATCGCCGGCTGGGTCGACCCGGTGGTGATGTTCATGCTCGGCACCGTGGTCGCGCTGTGCATCAACTACCCGGATGTCGACGCCCAGCGCGCACGCATCGACGCCCATGCCAAGACCGCCCTGACCATGGCCAGTATCCTGCTCGCCGCCGGGGTGTTCACCGGCATCATGCAAGGCACCGGCATGCTCAAGGCGATTGCCGAAGTGGCGGTGGCGCAGATTCCGGCCGGCCACGGCAAGTTGATCCCGGCAGTGGTGGGCTTTATTTCCATGCCGCTGAGCATGTTGTTCGACCCCGATTCCTACTATTTCGGGGTGATGCCGGTGATCGCCGAAGTCGGCAAGGCCCTGGGCGTCGACCCGCTGCAAGTGGCCCAGGCCTCGCTGCTGGGCGTACACACCACCGGTTTCCCGGTCAGCCCGCTGACCCCCGCGACCTTCCTGTTGGTGGGGCTGTGCAAGATCGAGCTGGCCGATCACCAGCGCTTCACCATTCCGTTTCTGTTCGCCGCGTCGGTGTTGATGACCCTGACCGCGTTGCTCCTGGGAGTATTTTGAGATGAAAACCTTGCGCATCGGTTCCGGCGCCGGCTATTCCGGCGACCGCATCGAACCTGCCGTGGAACTGGCCGAACAGGGCGACCTCGATTACCTGGTCTTCGAATGCCTGGCCGAACGCACCATCGCCTTGGCGCAACAGGCACGCATCAGCGATCCGCAGGGTGGGTATGACCCGTTGCTGAGTGAGCGCATGCGCCGGGTACTGCCCTTTGTCGGTGAGCAGGCAGGTCGCCGGCGCTTGCGCGTGATCACCAATATGGGCGCGGCCAACCCGGTGTCGGCGGCCATTGAAGTGCGGCGCATTGCCAATGAGCTGGGCCTGAGCCTCAAGGTCGTGGCGGTGGTGGGCGATGATGTGCTCGACGTGTTGCGCCCCGAGCAGGTGTTGGATAACGGCCAGACCCTTGGCTCGCTGGGTGCGCGGCTGATTTCCGCGAACGCCTACCTGGGCGTCGACGGCATTCTGCAGGCGTTGCGCGCCGAGGCTGATGTAGTGATCACCGGGCGCGTGGCCGACCCGTCGCTATTTCTGGCGCCGCAGATGTTTGCGTTCGGCTGGGCGGCTGACGATTGGTTGCGCCTGGGGCGCGGCACGTTGGTCGGGCATTTGCTCGAATGCGCGGGGCAGGTCAGCGGCGGCTATTTCGCCGATCCCGGGTTCAAGGACGTAGACGACCTGGCGCGCCTGGGCTTCCCCCTGGCCGAGATCGATGCCGAGGGCAACGCCGTGATCACCAAAGTGAGCGGGTCGGGCGGGCGCGTCAGCCGCGCTACGTGTACTGAACAATTGATCTACGAAGTACACGACCCGGCGGCCTATCTGACGCCGGACGTGACGGCCGACTTTTCCCAGGTGAGCTTTGTCGAGGAAAGCGTCGACCGGGTACGCGCCCAGGGCGCTGCGGGACGGGCGCGGCCGGAACGGTTGAAAGTCAGCGTGGGTTACCTGGACGGTTGGATCGGCGAGGGGCAGATGTCCTACGGCGGGCCGGGAGCCGTCGCACGCGCCCAACTGGCGCGAGAGGTGGTGCTCAAGCGCCTGGAACTGATGGGGGTGAAGATGCAGGACGTGCGCGCCGAGTTGATCGGCATGGACTCGCTGCACGGCCCGCGCAGCCGCGTCGAGCCGTGGGAAGTGCGCCTGCGCGTCGCTGCGCGTTGTGAGGAACGCAGCGAAGCGGTGCGGGTCGGCAATGAAGTGGAAACCCTCTACACCAACGGCCCGTCCGGCGGCGGCGGTGCCAGCAAGAGCGTGCGTCAGGTGGTGGCGGTGGCCTCGTTGTTGTTGCCGCGTGACGCCGTCAACCCGAGGATCGAAGCATGAAGCTGCATACCCTGGCCCATTCCCGCACCGGGGATAAGGGCGACACCTCGAACATTTCGATCATTGCCTATCGCCCTGAGGATTATCCGCTGCTCTGCGAACAGCTCACGGCCGCGCGCGTGGCGGCGTTCTTCGCCGGGCTGTTGGAGCCGGGGGCGGCGCCGGTGCGACGCTATGAATTGCCCAACGTGCAGGCGCTGAACTTCGTGTTGCCGGGGATCTTGCGCGGCGGCGTGACCCGTTCGCTGGCGCTGGACGCCCATGGCAAGTGCCTGGGCTCCGCATTACTGGACATGGAAATCCCCGCTCTGTAGGAGCGAGCCAGCTCGCGAAAATCGTCAACGATAACGAGGGGAACCTGACACCCAGCGGCGTCCTCAGGTTTTTCGCGAGCAAGCTCGCTCCTACAGAGGAGAGGGCGTTTGTCAGGCGGCGGCGAAGCGCTTGTCCAGGTAATCGATGATCACCTTGGAGTCATACATCCAGGTGGTCTGGCCATTCTCTTCGATGCGCAGGCACGGCACTTTGATCTTGCCGCCTTGCTCCAGCAGGGTCTGGCGATCCTGTTCGTTGTTCTTCGCATCCTTCAACGCTACCGGCACATTCAGGCGATGCAGGGTGCGACGGGTCTTCACGCAGAACGGGCAGGCGTGGAACTGATACAGGGTCAGTTCCTTGGCGGCCGCGTTGACCTGCGCTTGCTGCTCGGCGGGGCGCTGCTTTTTGCGTGGACGGGTAATGTAGTCGCCCGCGATGATGACGTGGCCGAGGCCCACTCGAAGTGCTTTGACGAACATGGCTGAAACCTCTTGCCCAGAACAGAGGGCAGCATCTTACTTGATTTGTGGGGGCGAAAAAAAACCGGCGATGAACGCCGGCTTTTTCCTACCCGACCGGTTATTTGATCAGGCTGAGGAATTCGCTGCGGGTCGCCGCGTTTTCGCGGAACTCACCCAGCATCACCGAGGTGATCATCGACGAATTCTGTTTCTCCACACCGCGCATCATCATGCACATGTGCTTGGCTTCGATCACCACGGCCACGCCCAGGGCGCCGGTCACTTGCATTACGGCATCGGCGATCTGGCGGCTGAGGTTTTCCTGGATCTGCAGGCGGCGCGCATACATGTCGACAATCCGCGCGACCTTCGACAGGCCCAGCACTTTGCCGCTCGGGATATACGCGACGTGGGCCTTGCCGATAAACGGCAGCAGGTGGTGTTCGCACAACGAGTACAACTCGATGTCCTTGACCAGCACCATTTCGCTGTTGTCGGAGCTGAACAAGGCACCGTTGGTGACTTCTTCCAGTGTCTGTTCATAGCCGCGGCAAAGGTACTGCATCGCCTTGGCGGCACGCTTTGGCGTGTCGAGCAGGCCCTCGCGGGTAACGTCCTCGCCGAGTTGGCCGAGGATCGCGGTGTAATTCTGTTCCAGGGACATGAAACTACCTGTGGGATTTTCGCAAAGCGCAAGGGTACGGTGGCCGACCCATCGCTGCAAGCCTGACGATGGCACTGGTTACTCGTCGCGCCCTTCCAGCATGGTGCGCTTGAGCATCACATACACCGCGCCGGCGCCACCGTGGCGGGGCTGGCAGGAGGTAAAGCCGAGTACTTGGGCATGCTGGCGCAGCCAGGTGTTGACGTGGCTCTTGATCATCGGCCGCTTGCCATCCAGGCGCACGGCCTTGCCGTGGGTGACGCGCACGCAGCGGATCTCGAACCGGGTGGCTTCGGCGAGGAAGGCCCAGAGGGTTTCCCGGGCTTTTTCCACGCTCATGCCGTGCAGGTCGAGGCTGCCTTCGAAGGGGATCTGGCCGGTCTTGAGCTTGCGTATCTGGCTTTCCTGCACGCCGTCGCGGGCCCACATCAGCTCGTCTTCGGGGCCGACGTCAATCACGAACTGGTCCGACAGACCGTCCACGGTGGTGGCGTCAGTGCGTACAGTCGCGGCCTGGCGCAGCTTGGCGATCTGCGCTCGGTCACTCTTGGGTTTGCCGGTGTCGGCGCGGTCGTGCTTGATCGGCTTGACGCCGCGCAGCTCGTTTTTGAACAGGGAAAAATCGTCGTCTTGCATGTCAGCCTCCGCGAGGGGCGGGCAGTTTACCTAAATCGCGGCGGCCGGGGCGCAGGAAACGCTATCCAAGCGCCATCAGTCGTGCTTTTTCATCAGGTGCGAGGCGATGTTCAGCGACAACGGCTGGCGCATCCGCCGCCGGCTGCGGCGCCATAACCACACGCCGAACCACAGCACCAGCAGGCCGCCCACCAACAGCATCGCCGAGCCACCGGGGCTGGCATTCAGTTCGCCCAGCGCCGGGGAATGCCCCGACAAGCCCGCGCCACCGGCGACCGCCAGCAGCACACCTATGATCGCCAGCAGCGCGGCAATGCCGGCTACCAGGCGCAGACGCCAGTTGCTCGGGCCCTTGGGGCGCAAGCGACGAGCATCAAAACCATCGGATATCTTCATTCCGACCTTTCCTCCAGGGTATCGGCCCTTCGACCGGAAGATACACAGGTTGTTCCGGCGCCAGAGGTAATTGCAGCAAATGACAGGCATTTGCGGATGAGCGGGGCCTCGAATCGGCCGCACCGCTCATTTCGGGGCAATCAGATCAGGTCTTTGGTCAAGGCGAGGGTGGCGAAGTTGTCGGCCATGATGGCCATTTCGGTTTGTTGCACATGCTCGGCACTCAGGACACCGCCCTTGTAAGGCAGGTCGCGGGTGGCGCAGGCGTCTTCCACCAGGGTGCAGCGAAAGCCCAGGTTCTTGGCGGCGCGCACGGTGGTGCTGACGCTGGAGTGGCTCATGAAGCCGCAGACGATCAGGTCCAGGGAGCCGAGGTCCTGCAGGTGTTTTTCCAGGCCGGTGCCGTGGAACGCGCTGGGCAGCAGTTTACCGATGATGGTTTCGTTACCCATTGGCTCCAGGCCGGGAATGAATTCGCCGCGCTCGCCTTGTGGGTCAAACAGGCCGCCGACGGTGCCCAGGTGGCGCACATGCACGATCGGGCGACCGGCGTTGCGCGCCGCAGCGACCAGTTGCTTGATATTGCCCACCGCCGCATCCATGCCCGCGAGGGCGAGTGGACCGCTGAGGTATTCCTTCTGGGCGTCGATGATCACGAGGGTCGCATGGCTGAGATTGGCCGCTGCATAACCTCGACCGCTGATTTGAAACATCGTCTTTGGAACGGACATTCTGGGGGCTCCTGTGAGGGGGGCTTTTGCGCCATTGTCCACTGGCTGAGCGGTTCTGTGAATCGCTTCCATCGTAAGCTACGCCGTTGCTGGCGTGCAGCCGTGTCAAGCGGTGCGGTTGTTTGACGCAATGATGGCAAATTGGATGAAATCCGACATACGGTTGAGGCTCTTCGCACGTCGTCGCTACAGACGAAGGCTGTTAGAATCGCCAGTCGTTTTTTCCAGGAGTCTGCCCCCGTGATCACTTCCCGCCTGCGCACCTTGCGCGACCATATCCGTTGGGCTGTCAGCCGTTTCCATGGGGAAGAGCTGTTTTTCGGGCACGGTACCGACAACGCCTGGGACGACGCCCGGCAATTGGTGCTCGGCGCCTTGCATCTGCCCTGGGAAATTGCCGACAGCTACCTGGATTGCAACCTGGAAGAAGAGGAAGTTTCCCACTTGCAACGGCTGCTGCACCGTCGCATTCATGAGCGGGTGCCGACAGCCTACTTGATTGGCGAAGCCTGGTTCTGCGGCATGTCGTTTATCGTCGACGAGCGCGTGCTGATCCCGCGTTCACCGATCAGCGAACTCATCGAAAGCCGCTTCGAACCCTGGCTGGCCCAGCCGCCGGCACGCATTCTCGACCTGTGTACCGGCTCCGGTTGCATCGGCATCGCCTGTGCCTACGAGTTCCAGGACGCCGAAGTGGTGTTGGGTGACGTGTCGTTCGAAGCGTTGGAAGTGGCCAATCAGAACATCGAGCGCCATGGCGTCGACGAGCGTGTGTATACCGTACAGGGCGACGGTTTTGACGGGCTGCCGGGCCAGCGCTTCGACTTGATCGTGTCGAACCCGCCGTATGTGGACGCCGAAGACTTCGCCGACATGCCGGACGAGTACCAGCACGAACCGGAACTGGGCCTGGCCTGCGGCGACGATGGCTTGAACCTGGTCCGGCGGATGCTCGCCGAAGCGGCGGACCACCTGACCGAGAAGGGCTTGTTGATCGTCGAAGTGGGTAACAGCCAGGTGCATGTCGAGGCGCTGTACCCGGAAGTCGACTTCGCCTGGCTGGAGTTCCAGCGCGGCGGGCACGGTGTGTTCATGCTCACGGCCGAGCAGTGCCGCAACCATCAGGCGGTATTCGCCGCCCGGGTTTAATCGACCGCTCTGACGTGTGGGAGGGGGCTTGCCCCCGATGAGGGCGTGTCAGTCACTGAATGCATTGACTGATGCACCGCTATCGGGAGCAAGCCCGCTCCCACATCACCGATGGGTGGCAATCCAGATCAACAACCCCGCCTGAAACACGGTAAACGCCACCAGACAGGTGATGGTGAAGCGTAGCCCGCTGTCCTCACGCTTGAACTTGGTGACCTTTTCTTCTTCCTTGCGCAGCTTCACTTCCTGCTCCGTCAGGTTCTGCTCGGCCTGTTGCAGCATTTGCGCGGCTTCGAGGATTTCCACGAACTGCACTTTCTCGGTGTTCCAGCTATCGAGCACGTCGCTGACCTTGCCGGGCTGCACGTTGCCCTTCAGATGCTGCACGTCGGCGTAGGCCACATCAAAGCCCTGGATACGCAGGAAGTGATCGCGGCGCAGGCGTGTGGCTTCGTTGAGGGCGTCCTTGTTGGCCAGGTCCACCCCGTCGACGCGGTAGTGCGACCACTTCTTCTTCGCCCACGCGGCGCCCTGGGCCACCAGGAAACGGCCGATGCCACGGTTGGCCGGTTCGATTTCCAGGCTGTTGCCCGGGCCGAAATGCACACGGTGTTTAGCGTGATCGACCCAGATATCCAGGTGATTCTGCTCGCGGCGCACCCGTTGGCCCGGCAACTGGATGACCATGCGCAACAGGCTGTGATGGTGGTCGTGGCGTTCGACATAGCCAAATTGCACAAACCGCAAGGGGCGTACCCCGGTGGAGCGGTCGGTGGGCAGGGGCGCCAGGCGCAGCATTTTGAAATGTTCGGCCTGTACGTCCGCCCACGGCAGGGGCGCCGCGTCGACGACCTCGGTGTGTTCCGCCGGGGTGTCGGCGGTAGGTTCTGGTGTTGCTTCGGTGTTAGTCATGCGGCGCGATCCTGTCCTAGCCCAGCCAGTCGACAGGCTTTTTGCTGTCGACTTTCGGCTTATCGGCCGTTTTTCCCAGTACTGGAGGCAATTAGTCGGTTAACGGGGCTGAAGTCCGTCGATAAAGCCAACCAGGCAGGTTTCCAGCTCGGCGGCGAGGGGCAATCGCGGGTCGTTGTAGGACGCCAACTGTTGCTTCACCTCCTTGGGCACGATACGCATCACATGGTTCATGCCTTCGATCACCGTCAGCTCGGCATCGGGCTTGGCGTTCTTCAATTGCCGCGCATCGCCCACACCCACCTGGATATCGTTGGTGCCCTGGATGATCAGCGCGGGCATGTGCAGTCTGGCAAAGGCGGCCGACGGGTCGGCGCGAAACAGGCTGATCAGATACGGTTGCACACTGGGTCGGAAAATCCCTTCAAGCGGGCCAGGCACATCGGTATCCACTTGGCCGGCCTTGAGGTGATCGAGGATTTCATTGCTGCGCAACTGCAGGGCCGGGGGCAGGTGACCGGCCAGTTGCTGGCGGATCACCTGGTCGACCGGGCGGGCACTGCCCGACAGGGAAATCACCCCGGCCGGGTCGAGTTGCGGTGCCGCCAGGGCTGCCACCAGCGCGCCTTCGCTATGGCCCAGCACGATCAGCGGGCCCATGCGCTTGTCGGCCTTGAGCAGCTTGCCCCAGGCCACAGCGTCGGCCACGTAGGCGTCGAGGGTCAGGTCGCGTTCATCGGGCGTGGCGGCCAGGCTGGCCGCCACGCCGCGCTTGTCATAGCGCACGCTGGCGATGTTATGCCGGGCCAGCACCCAGGCCAGGCGCTTGAGGCTGTCGTTGCGCGCGCCGTCGGCACTGTTGCCGTTGCGGTCGGTCGGGCCGGAGCCGGCAATGATCAGCACCACCGGCACCGGTTTGTCGGACTGCGGCAGCAGCAGCGAGCCGAACAGCTCGCCGCTGCCGGTGTCGAGGCTGATGGGCCGTTGCAACACCACGGAGGACGCGGCATGGGCTACGGCAGTGAACAGGGTGAGGGTAAACAGCAAAACTCGAAGCATCATCGGGCCATTATTCAGGAGGTGCCGGTTCGACCAACGTCTACCGGTAAGGTTTCGAGGATGAACTAGTCGGTTGGCCCGCGTATACTGGTGCGCTTGGTTATCACCGCTGAGTGATTACAACTGATTTCACGGAGCGCCCTGCATGTCCGGCAATACCTTCGGCAAGCTGTTCACTGTCACCACCGCGGGCGAAAGCCATGGCCCGGCGTTGGTCGCCATTGTCGACGGCTGCCCGCCCGGCCTCGAGCTGTCCCTGGAAGACCTGCAGTGTGACCTCGACCGCCGCAAGCCCGGCACCAGCCGCCACACCACCCAGCGCCAGGAACCCGATGAAGTCGAGATCCTCTCCGGTGTGTTCGAAGGTCGCACCACCGGCTGCGCCATCGGCCTGTTGATCCGCAACACCGACCAGAAGTCCAAGGACTACTCGGCGATCAAGGACCTGTTCCGCCCGGCCCACGCCGACTACACCTACCACCACAAATACGGCGAGCGCGACTACCGTGGCGGCGGCCGCAGCTCGGCCCGCGAAACCGCAATGCGCGTGGCTGCCGGGGCCATCGCCAAGAAATACCTGGCGACCCAGGACATCGTCGTCCGTGGCTACATGAGCCAGCTGGGCCCGATCGAAATCCCGTTCAAGACTTGGGACAGCGTCGACGACAACGCCTTTTTCAGCCCGGACCCGGACAAAGTGCCGGAGCTGGAAGCCTATATGGACCAGTTGCGCCGCGACCAGGATTCGGTCGGGGCGAAAATCACCGTGGTCGCCGAGGGCGTGAAACCGGGTCTCGGCGAGCCGATCTTCGACCGTCTGGACGCTGAGCTGGCCCACGCGCTGATGAGCATCAACGCCGTCAAAGGCGTGGAAATCGGCGCCGGGTTCGCCTGCGTGTCCCAGCGCGGCACCGAGCACCGCGACGAACTGACCCCGCAGGGTTTCCTCAGTAACAATGCAGGCGGCATCCTCGGCGGTATTTCCTCCGGCCAGCCGATCGTTGCGCACCTGGCGCTCAAGGCCACGTCGAGCATCACCACCCCGGGCCGTTCGATCGATGTACACGGCAACCCGGTGGACGTGATCACCAAGGGCCGTCACGACCCGTGCGTCGGCATCCGCGCCACGCCGATCGCCGAAGCGATGATGGCGATCGTGTTGATGGACCACCTGCTGCGCAACCGTGGGCAAAACGCCGATGTGCGCGTGAGTACTCCGGTACTGGGCCAGTTGTGACGGTGTGTGGCGCGCGAGCTTGCTCGCGCCTTGCCGCAAAGCGGCCTCTTGCATGACTCCAGCACTTCCGTACTGGCGACTCTCCAGCTTCTACCTCTTCTACTTCGCCCTGCTGGGGGCCACGGCGCCGTTCCTGGCGCTGTACTTCGATCACCTGGGGTTCTCCAGCGCGCGTATCGGCGAACTGGTGGCCATCCCCATGCTGATGCGCTGCGTGGCCCCCAATCTGTGGGGCTGGCTGGGCGACTATACCGGCCGGCGCCTGGCCATCGTGCGTGTGGGCGCACTGTGTACGCTGGTGAGTTTTGCGTTGATTTTCGTCAGCAAGACCTATGCCTGGCTGGCCCTGGTCATGGCCCTGCATGCGTTTTTCTGGCATGCGGTGCTGCCGCAGTTTGAAGTGATCACCCTGGCCCATCTGCATAAGCAGACCTCGCGCTATAGCCAGATCCGCCTGTGGGGCTCCATCGGCTTCATCCTCACGGTGGTGATCATGGGCCGCCTGTTCGACTGGCTGAGCCTGGATATCTACCCGGTGGTGGTCGTGGTGATCATGGCCGGGATCATCGGTGCCAGCCTGTGGGTGCCGAATGCGCAGCCGGCGAACCACGGCCCCCGCCTGGCCGGCGAGGGCTTCCTCAAGCAGTTGCGCAGCCCCGGTGTCCTGGCGTTTTACGCCTGCGTGGCGTTGATGCAAATGAGCCATGGCCCGTATTACACCTTTCTCACCCTGCACCTGGAACACTTGGGCTACAGCCGTGGCGTGATCGGCATGCTGTGGGCCCTTGGGGTGGTGGCGGAAGTGTTGATGTTCCTGGGCATGAGCCGCATCCTCACGCGTTTCTCGGTGCGCCGGGTGCTGCTGGCGAGCTTCCTGTTGGCGGCGCTGCGCTGGTTGTTGCTGGGCGCGTTCGCGGAATTTTTCTGGGTGCTGCTGCTGGCGCAGGTGATGCACGCGGCTACCTTCGGCAGTTTTCATGCGGCGGCGATTGCCTTTGTGCAGCGCAGCTTCGGCGCCCGCCAGCAAGGTCAGGGCCAGGCGTTATACGCGGCCTTGGCCGGCACCGGCGGCGCGCTTGGCGCGCTGTACGCCGGTTACAGCTGGAACCTGTTGGGGCCGGCCCTGACCTTCAGTATCGCCAGCGTCGCGGCCCTGGCCGCCGCCCTTATCATCGGTTTTCGATTGCACGAGCAGAACCAAGGAACCGTCCTATGAGTTATGTAGCCGTTTACCACGTCGCCACACCGGATACACCGAACAAAGTCCTGACCCACTTCGACGATATCGCGTCGACCCTGGCCGAGCATGGCGTGCGATTCGAGCGCTGGCAGCCCGCCGTTATTGAAAAAAGCGCGGACGACGCCACCATGATCGCGGCGTACCAGCCACGCATCGACGCCCTCGGCTACGCCTGCGTCGAGGTGCTGCATGCCCCCGGCGATCCTGCGCAGAAGGCGGCATTGCGCGATCAGTTCCTTGCCGAACGGCGTTACAGCGAAGATGAAGCGCGCTTTTTCATCGCCGGCCAAGGCCTGTTTGCCTTGCACATTGGTGACTATGTGTACGGCGTGCGCTGTGAAAAAAATGACCTGCTGCTGATCCCGGCCGGCATGCCCCATTGGTTCGATATGGGCGAGCACCCACATTTTGTGACGCTGCGCCTGTCCCATGCGGCAGGCGGCGGGGTGCCTGAATTCAGCGGGGACGATATCGCCGCTGGTTTCCCTGGGTTGGATGACTAGGCTTAATCGACTTGAATCTTCAACCCCGACGAGTTGGAAGTTGTTGTGGGAAGAAGCTTATTTATCTGTAAGGCCTGGCTGTTTATCGCCGGCCTTACGCTTTGACGCGCTCCATTATGTAACTCTCTCCGGTCTTAATGTTTGTATCGCCTGTCAATAGGAGGAATCCGAAAGGCGATAAGCATCAGCCAACAATAAGGAGAGAAAGCGATGAGTGATCCAGAGGCGTCAGGTGCGCCGTTGAGCGTGCCCACCGATGTCAGAAAACGCTTGGCCCTGTCCGGCAAGCCCCTGACTCCGACCGAATTGGAGATCTTGCGCTGGGCCTCCGAAGGCAAGACCATCTGGGAAATCAGCCGGATTCGTGAAACGTCCCAAGCCGCGGTGAAATTCCACCTGCGTAACATCTATGGCAAGTTGCAAGTCAGCAATCGTGTACAAGCGATGAATGAAGCCGCCCGATTGGGCCTGTCCTGAACCCATGAAAAAGGGCCGCGACGCTGGATGGCGTCGCGGCCCTTTTTTGTGTGTCTTAGGCCGAATGGTAAGTCGGCAGGGCAAAGCGGTTCTGGCTCTGCAGCATGGAAATCTGCGGCAGTTCGCTGGCTTGTTCGGCCAGGTCGCGGCGAATGGCGCTGATCACCCAGGTGAGTTGATCGGCTGTGTGCAGTTGCTGGTAGGAAATCGAGCGCTTGACCTGCTTGCCTTCGCTGTTGCGCAGGGTCAGCAGGATACCGCCGTCCGGCCGTGGCTGAGTGGTGACGTCGTATTGGGAGAATACTGAGGCGAATTTATCTTGGATCAGGCTCATGTCTATCAGCTCCGTTGGCTCAAGTTGGCAAGCATGGAGTGATAGGTGCAGTGATTGTGCCATCTCACGATTTTATATAAAGTCTTTAAAAATCAATAACTTGTAAAAAGTCAGGATTTTTGATTTCGTGCAAATTGCATGAATGGCCATCATGCATCCTGCATTTTGCGCTACTCGATCCGGCCGGGCGGGCGCCTCGTCACTGATAGGGACTGCCGATGTGTCGCAAAATTCCCTGTGGGGCGGTTGCGGCTTCGGGATACAAAACATTTCAAATCCCGCGTGTACAGCCGAAGAACCGCTGGCGTATTTTCCCCTGAGCATTTGGCTTCCTGCCTACAAAAAATGCCGGAGTTTCTGGCCCCGACGAAGAATAAGAAAAAGGACGTTCCTCCATGCGCCATCCGCAAAACGACATGATTACCTGGAGCATGCTGCTGCGTAAGGTGCCCGCCATCGTCCGCGCCTTGCCACGGGTGGTCCGCGGCATGCGTGCCGCGAATGTCACCGACCCCGCGCAACCCTGTGGCCTGGGCTGGCATTTTGAGCAAGCCACTCTGCGCAACCCTGACGGCGCGGCGTTGTTGTACGGCGACAGCGTGCTCAGTTACCGCGATGCCAACCAGCGTGCGAACCGCATCGCCCACCACCTGCGGAGCCAGGGCATCCGCAAAGGCGATGTGGTGGCGCTGTTTATTGAAAATCGCCCCGAATTGCTGCTCAACGTGCTGGCCGTGGCCAAGCTGGGCGGCATCTGCGCCATGCTCAATACCTCGCAAACCCAGGCGGCGCTGGTACACAGCCTGAATCTGGTCAACCCGGTGGCGATTGTGGTGGGAGCGGAGTTGGTGGAGGCCTACACAGCGGTGCGCGATCAAGTGGTGATCGCGGCCGATCGCACCTGGTTTGTCGCGGATCAACCCAGCAGCGCGGTGCCTGCCGGCTATGTCGACCTGATGGCGGCCAGCGCCGAGTGCGCGCTGGACAACCCGGCCAGTTCCCGGCAGATCTTTTTCAACGACCCGTGCTTCTATATCTATACCTCCGGCACCACGGGCTTGCCCAAGGCCGGCATCATGAAACATGGCCGCTGGACCAAAACCGCGGTCAGCTTCGCCAGCATCGCCCTCGACATGGGCCCCGCCGACGTCATGTATTGCACCTTGCCGCTGTACCACGCCACCGGCCTTTGCGTGTGCTGGGGCTCGGCGATCGTCGGCGCGTCGGGGTTCGCGATTCGCCGCAAATTCAGCGCCAGCCAGTTCTGGGGCGATGTGCGCAAGTTCAACGCGACCACCCTGGGTTATGTCGGTGAGCTGTGCCGTTACCTGCTCGACCAGCCGGCCAGCGCCCAAGACCGTGACAACCGGGTGATCAAGATGGTCGGCAATGGCCTGCGGCCCGGTGTATGGGCGCAGTTCAAGCAACGCTTTGGCGTCGAGCATATCTGTGAGCTGTATGCCGCGAGTGACGGCAATATCGGCTTCACCAATGTGTTGAATTTCGACAACACCATCGGCTTCTGCCTGCAGCGCTGGGCGCTGGTGGACTACGCCCACGACAACGGTGAGCCGCTGCGTGGCGCCGATGGTTTCATGCGCAAGGTGCAAACGGGCGGGGAGGGCCTGTTGCTGGCGAGGATCGATGAAAAGGCCCCGTTCGACGGTTACACCGACCCGGAAAAGAACCGCAAGGTGGTGCTGACCGACGTGTTCGAAAAGGGCGACCGCTACTTCAATACCGGCGATTTGCTGCGCAGCATCGGTTTCGGCCATGCGCAATTTGTCGATCGCCTGGGCGACACCTATCGCTGGAAAGGCGAAAACGTTTCCACCACCGAGGTCGAGAACATCCTGCTGCAACACCCGCAGATCGCCGAAGTGGTGGCCTACGGTGTCGAGATCGAAAACACCAATGGCCGCGCCGGCATGGTCGCCATCACCCCCAGCGAATCCCTGGCCGCCCTGGATATGCGCGAGTTGCTGCAGTTCGCTCATGGCCAGTTGCCGCACTATGCGGTGCCGCTGTTCCTGCGGATCAAGATGAAGATGGAGACAACGGGCACGTTCAAATACCAGAAAGTGCGGCTCAAGGAAGAAGCGTTCGACCCGGCCAAGGCCGGCAACGACCCGGTCTACGCCTGGCTGCCCGGTTCGGATTGCTATGTGCCGGTCACCGGGCAATTGTTGGCGCAGATCCAGGGCGGACAGTTCCGCTATTGATTCTGCCTATGGTGGCTGTTGACAAAAAAAACATGACAGTGGGGAACTCCCTCGCGACACTGGGCGCCTACTCTTCAGTACCCGAAGCCGTACCCGACAAGGAGCCCCCACATGTCAGACCATGCCAAACAAATGACCGAAGACGAAGCCGCCGAATTTGCCGAGCAGGTCTTCGACGTCGCGCGCAGAGGCGATGCCGCCTTGCTTGCCGCGCTGCTGGCCAAGGGCTTGCCAGCCAACCTGCGTAACCACAATGGCGACACCTTGCTGATGCTGGCCGCCTATCACGGCCACGCCGACGCGGTCAAAGTGCTGCTGGAGTTCAAGGCCGACCCACAGATCGCCAACGACAAGCATCAACTGCCGATCGCCGGCGCGGCGTTCAAGGGCAACTTGCCCGTGGTCAAGGCGCTGATCGAAGGCGGCGCGCCGGTTGACGCGTCGTCCTCCGACGGCCGCACGGCATTGATGATGGCCGCGATGTTCAACCGCGTCGAAATGGTCGACTACCTGCTCAGCCAGGGCGCCAACCCCAAGACTGCCGACGCCCAGGGCGCCACGGCATTGGCCGCGGCACAGACCATGGGTGCGGTGGATACGGCGGCGCAGTTGCAGAAACTGGTGTAGGCTACGCGCCCTCGAAAACCCGCCCGCCACAGGACCCCTTCATGAAAAACGCCCTCGTCGAACTCATCCGTAAAATCAGCGCCGGCGTCATGGGCGACGACGAGGTGGCGCGCATCGCCGAGGAAGCGGCGCAGGCCTACGCCGACCCGGTGGCCTTTCTGGCGGCGAACCCGGACATCAACTACGACGATACTTTCCCGATTCCGCTGGGCGAGTGGGTGGTGGTCGGCAGCCTGCCGGACACGGTGCTGTTCCAGGCCGACACCTATGGCGACCTGTTTGCGCAGATCGTCGCCTCGTTCGGCCCCGGCGTGGCGTTCAACCTCAAGCCCAAGCAACTGGCCAAGACCGAAGCCCTCACCGCGCTCAATCGCATCCAGATCCAGATGAGTGCGCTCAGCCCGCAAGACGGTGGTTATGTGTTGCTGAACTTCAGCCAGCCGCTGGATGACGAGATCCAGGCCGTGCTGGTGTTCGGCAACGACCTGCCGCGCGTGCTGGAACTGTGCGCCGAAGTCGGCATCCACGGCGAACCGTCCCTGGAAGCCCTGCGGGTCGCGGTCCACGTCTGAAATAAAACGGAACCCCGGCCAGGGCTGGCTATCCTACAAGGGCATGCCCTCACTTAGGAGCGACACCATGGGTTCCACTTTCAACGGTCTGGTCGGGCTGATCATCCTCGCGCTGGATATCTGGGCGATCATCAATGTGTTCAAAAGCGGCGCGAGCACCGGTGCCAAGGTGTTGTGGATTCTGTTGATCCTGCTGCTGCCGGTCCTGGGCCTGATCATCTGGGCGATTGCCGGGCCGCGGGGCAACGTGCGGTTCTGAGCTCCAGCTTCACTCAAGCTGAAGCGGGCACGGAAAATGTGGGAGGGGGCTTGCCCCCTCCCACAATGGTTTCAGCAAATGCCTTGATATTGTGTGTCGAAATATTCGCTGTACGAAATTTTCACATCTCATCCAAGACAATTCGCCGGCTTTATCTCCCTGCAACGGCTCTATCTCAAGCACCGCCAGTTGCAGGTTTGCGGCACGCGTTCAGTAATTAATGGCGTTGCCGGCAGTGATCGGGCACCATTTGCGCCATCGCGTTTACCGCCTACCCCAGCCAGCCTGGGCGAGGGCCGGACGCCACTGCACTCTTTTTCGCAACTTAAACCTCCAATGGGTCCTGAAACGACATGGCTAACCCGGACGCCCTGAATCAGCAGCGAGCTTCTAATCGCCTGCTGCAACCGACCGTCAAATCCCATCTGGCATACACGCTGCTTTGTGCACTGGTCATGATGGTGATGTTCTCCCTGCTGCGCCTGGCGCTGCTGGCCTACAACCGCGAGATGATCCTCGATACACCGGCCTCGACCTTCCTGGAAGCGTTCGCCAACGGCCTGCGCCTGGACATTCGCCTGGTGGTGTACCTGACGATCCCCTTGCTGCTGTCACTGTTCAGCGTGCGGGCCATGGCCGCGCGGGGGTTCTTCCGTTTCTGGCTGACCCTTGCCTCCAGCATCGCGCTGTTCCTGGGCCTGATGGAGATGGACTTCTACCGCGAATTCCACCAGCGCCTCAACGGCCTGGTCTTCCAGTACGTGAAGGAAGACCCGAAAACCGTGATGAGCATGCTCTGGTACGGTTTCCCGGTGGTGCGCTACCTGCTGGCCTGGGCCGTCGGCACGCTGATCCTGAGCGTGGCCTTCAAGGGCGCCGACCGGGCGACGCGCCCACGCGGCCCGTTCAGCGGCGGCAGTATCGGCACCCGCCAGGTGGCGCCGTGGTATTCGCGCATCGCGGTGTTTGTGGTGTGCCTGCTGGTCGCCGTGGTCGCCGCTCGCGGCACCCTGCGCCAGGGCCCGCCGCTGCGTTGGGGTGACGTCTACACCACCGACTCGAACTTCGCCAACCAATTGGGCCTCAATGGCACGTTGTCGTTGATCGCCGCGGCCAAGTCGCGCTTCTCCGAAGAACGCACCAACATCTGGAAGGCTACCCTGGAACAACCACTGGCCACCCAGACCGTGCGCGACATGCTGGTGTTGCCGCAAGAGAAGCTGGTGGATACCGACACCGCCGCCGTGCGCCGTGATTTCACGCCACCGGCCGAGAAAACCCTGCCGATCAAGAACGTCGTGGTGATCCTGATGGAGAGCTTCGCCGGTCACTCGGTGGGCGCCCTGGGGCGTCCGGGCAATATCACGCCGTACTTCGACAAACTGTCCAAGGAAGGCCTGCTGTTCGACCGCTTCTTCTCCAACGGCACCCACACCCACCAGGGTATGTTTGCCACCATGGCGTGCTTCCCGAACCTGCCGGGTTTCGAATACCTGATGCAGACCCCGGAAGGCAGCCACAAGCTGTCGGGCCTGCCGCAGCTGCTCAGTGCGCGCAAGTTTGACGACGTGTATGTCTACAACGGCGATTTCGCCTGGGACAACCAGTCGGGTTTCTTCAGCAACCAGGGCATGACCAACTTCATCGGCCGCAACGACTTTGTCGACCCGGTGTTCTCCGACCCGACCTGGGGCGTGTCCGACCAGGACATGTTCAACCGTGGCCTGGAAGAACTGAAAGCGCGTGAAGGCGGCAAGCCGTTCTACGCCCTGCTGCAAACCCTGTCCAACCACACGCCGTATGCCTTGCCGACCCCGTTGCCGGTGGAGAAAGTCACCGACCGTGGCAGCCTCAACGAGCATTTGACGGCGATGCGCTACTCCGACTGGGCCCTCGGCCAGTTCTTTGAAAAGGCCCGCAAGGAGCCGTACTTCAAGGAAACCCTGTTCGTGATCGTGGGCGACCACGGTTTCGGCAACGAGCAGCAGATCACCGAGATGGACCTGGGCCGCTTCAACGTGCCGATGCTGATGATTGCTCCGGGCATGCAAGAGAAGTTCGGCGTGCGTGACCACACCGTGGGCACCCAGATCGACATCGTGCCGACCATCATGGGCCGTCTGGGTGGCGACACCCTGCACCAGTGCTGGGGGCGTGACCTGCTCAACCTGCCGGAAGGCGACAAGGGCTTCGGCGTGATCAAGCCTTCGGGCAGCGATCAGACCGTGGCGCTGATCACCGGCGACCGCGTGCTGGTATTGCCTAAGGAAATGCCACCGAAGCTGTGGGAATACGAACTGGGCGCCGAGCCGACCGGTAAAGTGATCGCGGAATCGCCGGACGAGGCAGGGCTGAAACAGAAGCTCGAATCGTTCCTGCAGACCGCGACCAAAAGTTTGCTGGATAACACCGCCGGTGTTGTCGATGGCAAGCCGGACTGATTGACCGGCAATAAAAAAGAGGCCTTCATGAAGGCCTCTTTTTTTGCCCGGCGTTTATATCTTGCCGAGTAACAACAGCACCAGCAGCACCACCAGGACTACGCCGAGAATACCCGACGGACCATAACCCCAGCTACGGGAGTGCGGAAACACTGGCAAACCGCCGACCAACAGGAGAATCAGGATGATGATTAAAATGAGGCTCATAATTGTATTTCCTTATAGGCCTTCTGCAAGGACCGGTTGTTTAAAGTTAGGCCCGTGGGTTTAATCGCGGACGCCTTAATAACTCCGACTGTGCCGCTTCGCAGAAAATTCCGTGTTTTTTTAAAGCATTTCGAAGACCTGCTTATTTCTTTTAATGCGTCGCTGAATGCCTGCGCTTAGTTGAAAAAGATTGAACTTAGGGCGTGCCGTGGTATCCGACCCGGCCCGTGGTTTGCTCGGGGCATTCATCAATTGGATGGTGCGTGGGTGTAGGAAAAACCTTCGCTACACTGCCGATCACTTCTTCTGTGAACCACAAGGCTATTTTCCTATGCAAAATCGCATGATGATCACCGGTGCCGGGTCCGGCCTGGGTCGCGAAATCGCGCTGCGCTGGGCCCGCGAGGGTTGGCAGTTGGCCTTGTCGGATGTCAGCGAGCCAGGCTTGCAAGAGACTCTCAGGTTGGTGCGCGAGGCGGGTGGCGATGGCTTTGTCCAGCGCTGCGATGTGCGCGACTACAGCCAGCTCACCGCCTTTGCCCAGGCCTGCGAGGTCAAGCTGGGCGGGATCGATGTGATCGTCAACAATGCCGGCGTGGCCTCCGGCGGGTTCTTCGCGGAACTGTCGCTGGAAGACTGGGACTGGCAGATCGCAATCAACCTGATGGGCGTGGTCAAGGGCTGCAAGGCCTTTCTGCCGCTGCTGGAAAAGAGCAAGGGCCGCATCATCAACATCGCCTCGATGGCGGCGCTGATGCAAGGGCCGGCGATGAGCAACTACAACGTGGCCAAGGCGGGCGTGGTGGCGTTGTCGGAGAGCCTGCTGGTGGAACTCAAACAACAGGAAATCGGGGTTCACGTGGTGTGCCCGTCGTTCTTCCAGACCAACCTGTTGGACTCGTTCCGTGGGCCGACCCCGGCGATGAAGGCGCAGGTGGGCAAGCTGCTGGAAAGCTCGCCGATCTCGGCGGCGGATATCGCCGATTACATCTATCAGCGGGTGGCCGAGGGCGAGTTCATGATCCTGCCCCACGAGCAAGGGCGGATGGCTTGGGCGTTGAAGCAGAAAAACCCGCAGTTGCTGTATGACGAGATGACCGTGATGGCCGACAAAATGCGCGCCAAGGCCCAGGCGATTAAAGGCTGAGTGGGGCACTGTCGTAAATCTCGGAGCGGGGCTCGGCGCAAAAAAACATGTGGTCTGTCAGGCAAGTTACCTACTGTTGTAGGTGGTGCCTGATTTGACCGCAAGCCGTTGCTGAGCATCACCCAAGCGCGCAAGGTCGGGGTCCTGTCACTCGAAAAGGACAACCGCCATGCTGGTCTTAAGCCGCACCGTAGGCGAAATCATTTCCATCGGCGATGACATCGCCTTGCACATCCTCGAACTCAACGGTTCCCAGGTGAAGTTCGGGGTTCAAGCCCCGGCCGAGGTGTCGGTCCACCGCGCCGAGGTGTACCAGAAGATCGTCGAACGCCAGGACACCGCCAGCCATCCGCTGCCCAATCCCTGAACTGCACCTTCAGTCGAACAGGTGCTTGGGCACATCGTGCTTGAGCATCAACTGGCATTGCTCGCTGTCGGGGTCGAAGACGATCAATGCCTGGCCCTTGGTCAGTGCCTGGCGCACGCGCAGTACGCGGGTTTCCAGGGGCGTGTCGTCGCCATTGTCGGTGCCGTCGCGGGTCACGAAGTCTTCGATGAGGCGGGTCAGGGTGTCGACTTCAAGTGCGTCGTAGGGAATCAGCATACAAGCCTCTGGGGTTAAGTCCCGGCGATGCTACTGCGCCGGGACCGTTGTTGCCAGTGTCAGGACTTCTGGCCGACCAGGCTGTCCACCGACGGCACGCGGGTATCGCTCTCCATCTGGGTCTCGTGTTCGATCTGATGACTGAACCGATCCAGTGACCCTTGCGCCGGTTGCGCGTCGCTGGCGAACACCGGCGGGCTGAGAATGTAAGCGCTCAACAACCGGCTGAGGGCCGCGAGGCTGTCGATGTGGGTGCGCTCGTAGCCGTGGGTCGCATCGCACCCGAACGCCAGCAGGGCGGTGCGGATGTCGTGGCCGGCGGTGACCGCCGAGTGCGCGTCGCTGAAGTAATAACGAAACAGATCGCGGCGCACCGGCAGGTCGTTATCCGCCGCCAGGCGCAGCAGGTGGCGCGACAGGTGATAGTCATACGGCCCGCCGGAATCCTGCATCGCCACACTGACCGCGTGTTCGCTGGAGTGCTGGCCGGGGGCGACCGGGGCGATGTCGATGCCGACGAACTCACTGACGTCCCAGGGCAGGGCGGCGGCCGCGCCACTGCCGGTTTCCTCGGTGATGGTGAACAGCGGGTGACAGTCGATCAGCAAGGGTTCGCCGCTGTCGATGATCGCCTTGAGGGCGGCGAGCAGCGCGGCGACACCGGCTTTGTCGTCGAGGTGACGCGCGCTGATATGCCCGCTCTCGGTGAACTCGGGCAGCGGGTCGAACGCCACATAGTCACCGATGCCGATCCCCAGGGAATCGCAATCGGCGCGGGTGGCGCAGTACGCGTCCAGGCGCAGTTCGACATGGTCCCAGCTCACCGGCATTTCATCCACGGCGGTGTTGAACGCATGCCCGGAAGCCATCAGCGGCAACACGCTGCCACGGATCACGCCGTTGTCGGTGAACAGGCTGACGCGGCTGCCCTCGGCGAAGCGGCTCGACCAGCAGCCCACCGGAGCGAGGGTCAGGCGACCGTTGTCCTTGATCGCGCGCACGGCGGCGCCGATGGTGTCCAGGTGCGCCGACACTGCGCGGTCGGGGCTGTTTTTCTGGCCCTTGAGGGTGGCGCGGATGGTGCCGCGGCGCGTCATTTCAAAGGGGATGCCCAGTTCTTCCAGGCGTTCGGCGACATAGCGCACGATGGTGTCGGTAAACCCGGTCGGGCTGGGAATGGCGAGCATTTCCAGCAGCACTTTTTGCAGGTAGTTGAGGTCCGGTTCGGGGAGGGTTCGGGTCATGGAAACTCCTGATGGGTTGAGGGCATCGATGGTTTCGATGAGGGTGGAGCGGCGCCGGCCCAGGCAATACTTCGTTCAGGCGCTGGGCTGACTGTGCGGAAACAACAAATCGACAAACCGTTCTGCCGTTGGCTGCGGTTCATGATTGGCCAGCCCGGCCCGTTCGTTGGCTTCGATAAACACGTACTCCGGTTGATCGGCGGCCGACACCATCAGGTCGAGGCCGACCATCGGGATGTCGAGGGCACGCGCGGCGCGCACGGCGGCGTCGACCAGCGTCGGATGGAGGATGCCGGTGACGTCTTCCAGGCAGCCGCCGGTGTGCAGGTTGGCGGTGCGGCGCACGGCCAATTGCGCGCCACGGGGCAGGATGCTGGAGTAGTCATGACCGGCCGCGTGCAGGGTGCGTTCGGTTTCGGCGTCCAGCGGGATTTTGCTTTCGCCGTCGGTGGCGGCCTGGCGCCGGCGGCTTTGCGCCTCGATCAGGGCGCGGATGGAATGCTGGCCGTCGCCGACCACTTCGGCCGGGCGGCGGATCGCCGCGGCGACCACCTCGAAGCCGATCACCAGGATGCGCAGGTCCAGGCCTTCGTGGAAGCTTTCGAGCAAGACCCGGCTGTCGAACTGACGCGCTGCTTCAATCGCCTGTTGCACCTCTTCGATGGTCTGCAGGTCCACCGCCACGCCCTGGCCCTGTTCACCATCCAGCGGTTTGACCACGATGCGCTGGTGTTGGTCGAGGAACTCCAGGTTGTCGTCGGCGCTGCCCGCCCGCTGTTGCGCCGGCAGTTTCAATCCGGCGCCCTTGAGCACCTTGTGGGTCAGGCTTTTGTCCTGGCACAGGGTCATGCTGATGGCGCTGGTCAGGTCGCTCAACGATTCACGGCAGCGCACGCGGCGCCCGCCATGGCTGAGGGTGAACAGGCCGGCATCGGCGTCGTCTACCTGCACGTCGATGCCGCGGCGATGGGCTTCTTCGACGATGATCCGCGCGTAGGGGTTGAACCCCGCCTGCGGGCCCGGGCCGAGGAACAGCGGCTGGTTGATGCCGTTCTTGCGCTTGATCGCAAAGGTGGCCAGGGCGCGAAAGCCGAGCTTGGCGTAGAGGCTCTTGGCCTGGCGGTTGTCGTGCAGCACCGACAGGTCCAGGTAGCTCAGGCCACGGCTCATGAAGTGTTCCACCAGGTGGCGCACCAGCACTTCGCCAACGCCTGGGCGCGTGCAGTGCGGGTCGACCGCCAGGCACCACAGGCTGCAACCGTGTTCCGGGTCGTGGAAGGCTTTTTGATGGTTGAGGCCCATCACGCTGCCGATCACCGCGCCGCTGTGTTCGTCCTCGGCCAGCCAATACACCGGGCCGCCCGCGTGGCGGGGCGTCAGGCGCTCGGCGTCGACCGGCAGCATGCCGCGTCCCTGGTAGAGCTGGTTGACCGCCTGCCAATCGGCCGCGGTCTGGACGCGGCGAATACGGAAGCCACGAAACACGCGGGTCGACGGACGATAGTCAGAGAACCACAGGCGCAAGGTGTCGGACGGGTCGAGGAACAGTTGCTGCGGATCGATCCCGAGGATCTGCTGGGGCGCCGCCACGTACAGTGCGATGTCGCGCTCGCCGGCCTGCTCGTTGAGCAGTTCCTCGGCCAGGCTGGCCGGGTCGGGAAACGTGTGGCCGATCAACAACCGGCCCCAGCCGCAATGCACCGCGATCGGCTCGGCGGCCAGTGGGCTGCCGTCTTCGGCCAGGCGCGCTTGCAGGCGCTCGTAGGTCGGCGCCTGGCCTTTGAGCAAGCGTTGGCTGTAAGCCGCTGCGAGAGGTTTCATCGATCAGATTCCTTGTTCGCTGAGCCACAGGTTCAGCGCCGCCAGTTGCCACAGCTTGGAGCCGCGCAGCGGGGTGAGTTGACCGTGTGGGTCGGTGAGCAAGCGGTCGAGCATGGCCGGATTGAACAGGCCGCGGTCCTGGCTCGGGTCCAGCAGCAACTCGCGGACCCAGTTCAGGGTATCGCCCTGCAAATGCTTGAGGCCGGGCACCGGGAAGTAACCTTTCTTGCGGTCGATGACTTCACTCGGGATGACCCGACGCGCCGCCTCTTTGAGGACCTGCTTGCCGCCATCGGGCAATTTGAATTTGCCCGGTACGCGGGCCGACAGTTCCACCAGGCGGTAGTCGAGAAACGGTGTGCGCGCTTCCAGGCCCCAGGCCATGGTCATGTTGTCGACGCGCTTGACCGGGTCGTCGACCAGCATCACCGTGCTGTCCAGGCGCAGCGCCTTGTCCACGGCCGCGTCCGCGCCCGGCATTGCGAAATGCTCGCGCACGAAGTCGCCGGCGGCGTCATTGGCGGTCAGCCATTTCGGCGCGACGGTGGCTGCGTAGTCGTCATGGCTGCGGTCGAAAAACGCTTCGCGGTACGCCGCATACGGGTCGCTGGCGCCGTCCACCTGCGGGTACCAGTGGTAACCGGCGAACAGTTCATCGGCGCCCTGGCCGCTCTGCACCACTTTGCAGTGCTTGGCCACTTCCCGCGAGAGCAGGTAAAAGGCGATGCAGTCGTGGCTGACCATCGGCTCGCTCATGGCGCGGAACGCCGCCGGCAGTTGCTCGATGATCTCGCCCTCGGCGATGCGCAGTTGGTGGTGACGGGTGCCGTAGTGCTTGGCGATCAGGTCCGAGTATTGGAACTCGTCGCCGCGTTCGCCACCGGCGTCTTCAAAGCCGATGGAGAAGGTCGACAGGTCCTGCACGCCGACCTCGCGCAGCAAGCCGACGAGCAAGCTCGAATCGACGCCGCCGGACAGCAGCACGCCGACATCCACCGCGGCGCGTTGGCGGATGGCCACGGCTGCGCGGGTGCTGTCGAGTACGCGCTCGGTCCAGTCTTCGAGGGTCAGGTGCTGCTCATCCTCACGCGGCCCGTAAGGCAGGGTCCACCAGGTTTTCTGCTCGGTGTTGCCGTGGGCGTCGATACGCATCCAGCTGGCTGGCGGCAGTTTTTCGATGCCGGCCAGCAGCGTGCGCGGGGCGGGCACCACGGCGTGGAAGTTCAGGTAGTGGTTGAGCGCCACCGGATCGAGCACCGGGTTGATATCGCCGCCCTTGAGCAGGGCCGGCAATGTCGAGGCAAAGCGCAGGCGCTGGCCGGTGCGCGACAGGTACAAAGGCTTCACGCCGAGACGGTCACGGGCGATGAACAGACGCTGGGCATCGCGCTCCCAGATCGCAAACGCAAACATGCCGTTGAGCTTGGGCAGCAGAGCTTCGCCCCAGGCGTGATAGCCCTTGAGCAGCACTTCGGTGTCGCCGCCGGAATAGAAGGCGTAGCCCAGGGCTTCGAGCTCCTGGCGCAGTTCCGGGAAGTTATAGATCGCGCCGTTGAAGGCCAGGGACAACCCCAGCTGTGCATCGACCATCGGTTGGGCAGAACCGTCCGACAGGTCCATGATTTTCAGGCGTCGATGGCCCAGGGCAATCGGCCCCTGGGCATGGAAGCCCCAGGCGTCGGGGCCGCGTGGGGCCAAGTGATGGGTGATGTGCTCAATCGCAGCCAGGTCGGCAGGTTGGGCATCGAAACGTAGTTCTCCAGCTAATCCGCACATAAATTCCTTACCGGTTTTTCCGTTGGGGAGGGGTCAATACTCAATACGCCCAAAAGGCGCGTACCCAGAAACTGACACACGGCTATCAGTGGAGTTTTAGATCAATCTGTTATAAGGCAAACCGCCTTGACTGTTCGGACGTGAGCCTGCGCCGCGTGTGGCGGCGGATTTGCGGGTGGTAAATAGGCTTGGTGAATATACAAGTTTTGCGCGGTTTGCCGTTGTGGACCGGCTGTTTGAAGAGGGCCAACAGTGTGTCGCTCGGACGCTTGACCGCGCCGTTGTTATGACCCGCCGGTGCCGCGAATCAACGCGCGCACGGCGAATCGATTGGGGTGGCAGGCGTCGGCCACGCTTCTGGGCAGCGGCAGGGGTTCATCGTCCAGCCAGGCCGCCAGCAGTTCGGCGCACAGCGGCGCGGTCACCAGGCCGCGTGAGCCGTGGCCGCTGTTGATGTACACGCCGTCGAGCCACGGGCACTCGGCTTCGGGGGGCTGACGGGCGTCCTTGCGCAGCGCGGCGTAGGCCTGGTCGAAGAGGGCGCGATCGGCCAGCGGCCCGATAATCGGCAGGTAGTCCGGGCTGGTGCAGCGGAACCCGGCGCGCCCTTCGAGCTGATCGGCGGCCAGTGTGTCGGCGTTCAAGCGGTGGGCCAGGTCGACGGAGATTTCCTGCAGCATCTCCAGATTGCCGACATGCTCGGCGACTGTCGGCGTCAGGTCGTCACTCTTGAAGTCGAAGCTGGCGCCCAGGGTGTGCTCGCCGAGACGCGCCGGAGCTACGTAGCCCTCGGCACAGACCACGGTGGCCAGCGCCTGGCTGTCTGGGGTTTGCGCCAGGCGGGTGATTTGCCCGCGAATGCGCTTGAGGGGCAGCTCGGCGCTGAACGGGAACCGCTTGATCTCGGCCGCGCCGGCCAGTACCACCACCGTGGCGCTGGCCAGCAGGGTGTCGCCGGCCAGGGCTTGCCATTGCCCGTCGACTCGTTGCAACTCAAGCGCCTCGTGATGCGTCAGCACGTTGATCAACGGGTGCCGGGCTTGCCATTCGCATAAGGCCGGCGGGTGTACCCAGCCACCTTCGGGGAAAAACAGCCCGCCGTGTTCCAGCGCCACCCCGGCGCGCGCTTGAGCCTGGGCCTGGTCCAACGGCTGCAGCAGGCCGGGCGCAAACGCCGCGGCCAGCTGTGCCTGGCGCTCGGCTTCCTTGGCGTTGAACGCCAGTTGCAACACGCCGCAACCGTCCCAGTCGACGCCCCGGTGCAGGTGTTCGAGCAGGCGCCGGGTGTGGCCGAACCCGCTCAAAATCAATTGCGAAAGGGCGGTGCCGTGGGCCGACAGCTTGAGGTACAGCACCCCTTGCGGGTTGCCCGAGGCTTCCTCGGCCAGGCGGGCATGGCGTTCCAGCAGGCTGACGTTCCAGCCGCGCGCGGCGAGGCTGGCCGCCGTGGTGCAGCCGGCCAGGCCGCCGCCGATCACCAGGGCGCTGCGTTCGCCGTGCAGCGGCGCCGGGCGGGCGAACCACGGTTTACCCGCGGCAGGCAACGGCGTCTCGGCCGGCCAGCCGAGGAATTCACCGCGCAGGATTTCCCATTTATGCCCGATGCCCGGCGTGCGCTTCATCTTGAACCCGGCGGCATTGATCAGGCGTCGTACCCAGCCGGTGCTGGTGAAGGTGCTGATGGTCGACCCCGGGGCCGCCAGGCGCGCCAGTTCGGCAAACAGCTCGGCGGTCCACATGTCGGGGTTCTTCGCCGGGGCGAAACCGTCGAGAAACCACGCGTCGATTTGCGCATCCAACTGCGGCAACTGCTCCAGCGCGTCGCCGATCAGCAGGGTCAAGGTCACGCGGCCGTTATCCAGCACCAGGCGCTGGAAGCCTGGGTGGATGGCGATGTACTGCGCCAGCAATTGCGCGGCGAACGGCTGCAGTTCCGGCCAGAGGAGTAGGGCGCGTTGCAGGTCGGCGTGGCTCAGCGGGTATTTTTCCACGCTGACAAAATGCAGGCGCGCGCCGGCCACCGCGTGTTGTTCGAACAACTGCCAGGCGCAGAGAAAATTCAGCCCGGTGCCGAACCCGGTTTCGCCGATCACCAGGCGCCCGCCCGCCGGCAAGGCGGCAAACCGTGCCTGCAAACGGTTCTGTTCGAGGAACACATAGCGCGTTTCTTCAAGGCCCGACTGGTCGGAAAAGTACACATCGTCGAAGACCCGCGAATGCGGGCGACCTTGGTCATCCCAGTCGAGCTGGGCGTGGGTTACAGGGTTCATGGGCGACTCGGCAAAGGCAAGGTGGCCATTCTAGCCGATCAACCGGCAATGAATTGACCCACGGCAAGCGCACGTGGAATTTCCTCCCGCGTGTTGCTGCTCAATCCGCTAGTCTTGAGCGATCTTGAAACGGAGCTGCTCATGTTCGAATCCGCTGAAATCGGTCATGCCATCGACAAAGACACTTACGACACCGAAGTACCGGCCCTGCGCGAAGCCTTGCTGGAAGTGCAGTTCGAGCTGCAACAGCAGAAACGTTTCCCGGTGATCATCCTGATCAACGGCGTCGAAGGTGCCGGCAAGGGCGAGACGGTCAAACTGCTCAACGAATGGATGGACCCGCGTCTGATCGAAGTGCGTACCTTCGACCAGCAGACCGACGAAGAACTGGCCCACCCGCCTGCCTGGCGTTACTGGCGGCAGTTGCCCGCAAAAGGTCGCATGGGGGTGTTCTTCGGCAACTGGTACAGCCAGATGCTGCAGAGCCGGGTGCAGGGCGAAATCAAGGACGCCCGGCTCGACCAGGGCATCGCCGGCGCCGAACGCCTGGAGAAGATGTTCTGCGACGAAGGCGCGGTGATCTTCAAGTTCTGGTTTCACCTGTCCAAGAAACAGATGAAGGCGCGGCTCAAGGCCCTGGCCGACGACCCGCTGCACAGTTGGCGGATCAGCCCGCTGGACTGGCAGCAGTCCAAGACCTACGACAAGTTCGTTCACTTCGGCGAACGTATGCTGCGTCGCACCAGCCGCGACTACGCGCCCTGGCATGTGATCGAAGGGGTCGACAGCAATTACCGCAGTCTCACCGTCGGCAAGATTCTGCTCGAGGGCCTGCAAAACGCCCTGAGACAACCCAAGGGCAAAGTCAGCGGGATGAACCCGGCGCCGTTGCCGGCGGCCGTGGACCAAGTGAGCCTGCTCAACAGTCTCGACATGACCCTGAGCCTGGAAAAAGAAGACTACGAAGAGCAGTTGATCACCGAGCAGGCGCGTCTTTCCGGCCTGATGCGGGATAAGCGCATGCGCAAGCACGCGTTGATCACGGTATTCGAAGGCAACGATGCGGCCGGCAAAGGGGGCGCGATCCGCCGGGTCGCCGCAGCCCTCGACCCTCGTCAGTACCGCATCGTGCCGATCGCCGCGCCCACCGAAGACGAGCGCGCCCAGCCTTACCTGTGGCGTTTCTGGCGGCAGATTCCGGCACGGGGCATGTTCACCGTGTTTGACCGCTCCTGGTACGGCCGTGTGCTGGTGGAGCGCATCGAAGGCTTCTGCACCCCGATGGACTCGATGCGCGCCTATGGCGAGATCAATGATTTCGAAGAGCAACTGCGCGATGCCGGAGTGATCGTGGTCAAGTTCTGGCTGGCCATCGACAAGCAGACCCAACTGGAGCGCTTCCAGGCCCGTGAAGCGATCCCGTTCAAACGCTTCAAGATCACCGACGACGACTGGCGCAACCGCGAGAAGTGGGACGAATACCGTGCCGCCGTGGGCGATATGGTCGACCGCACCAGCACCGAGGTCTCGCCGTGGACCCTGGTCGAAGCCAATGACAAGCGCTGGGCGCGGGTCAAGGTGTTGCGCACTATCAACCTGGCGTTGGAGGAGGCGTTCGCCCAGTCCGACAAGCACGACCAGAAAGGCAAGAAGAAGTAGGCCTATAGGCGGGGTGAATGATCATCGCGGTTGGGCGGGCCTGGATTTATTCTCGAGTGCTCTCCCAACAACGACAAGATCGAGGTAGCCCCATGCGTGAAGTAGTGATCGTCGACAGCGTGCGAACCGGCCTGGCCAAGTCCTTTCGCGGCAAGTTCAACCAGACCCGACCGGATGATATGGCGGCCCATTGCGTCAACGCGCTGCTGACACGCAACGGCATCGACCCGGCCACGGTGGAAGATTGCATCGTCGGCGCGGGCTCCAACGAGGGCGCCCAGGGCTACAACATCGGGCGCAACGTCGCGGTGCTGTCGCAACTGGGCACCGGCACGGCGGGGATGACCCTCAACCGTTTCTGTTCCTCGGGCTTGCAGGCGATTGCCATCGCGGCCAACCAGATCGCCTCGGGCTGCAGCGATATCATTGTCGCCGGCGGCGTCGAGTCCATCAGCCTGACCATGAAGAGCGTCAACACCGACAACCTTATCAACCCGTTGCTCAAAGCGCAGGTGCCGGGCCTCTATTTTCCCATGGGCCAGACCGCCGAAATCGTTGCGCGCCGCTATCACGTCAGCCGCGAGGACCAGGACCGGTATGCCCTGCAAAGCCAGCAGCGCACCGCCCAGGCCCAGGCCGATGGCTTGTTCAACGATGAAATCGTGCCGATGGCGGTCAAGTACGCCGTCGAGGACAAGAACAGCGGCGCCGTGCAGGTGCTCGACGGTGTGGTCGAGCGCGACGACTGCAACCGCCCCGACACCACCCTGGCCAGTCTCCAGGGCTTGAAGCCGGTGTTTGCCGAAGACGGCTCGGTGACCGCGGGCAACTCTTCGCAATTGTCCGACGGCGCCTCGATGACCCTGGTGATGAGCCTGGAAAAAGCCCTGGCCCTGGGGCTCAAGCCCAAGGCGTTTTTCCGTGGCTTTGCCGTGGCTGGCTGCGAGCCCGATGAGATGGGCATCGGCCCGGTGTTCTCGGTGCCCAAGTTGCTCAAGGCCAAGGGCTTGCAGGTGGCGGATATCGACCTGTGGGAACTCAACGAGGCGTTCGCCTCCCAGTGCCTGTATGCGCGCGACCGCCTGGAAATCGACAATGCCAAATACAACGTCAACGGCGGCTCGATCTCCATCGGCCACCCGTTCGGCATGACCGGCTCGCGGCAAGTCGGGCACCTGGTGCGTGAGTTGCAGCGGCGTAATCTGCGTTACGGCATCGTCACTATGTGCGTGGGCGGCGGCATGGGGGCGACCGGGCTGTTCGAAGCTGTGCGCTGAGCCCACTGTGGGGGCAGGCCGGCTCCCGCACTTGTACAGTGCCGTATCCCAATCCGTGTACTTGCCCCTAGAATGCCGGTTCCACTTCCTCTGGCTTCTGGGGCACTCATGCACATCTCTTCCGGCCGCTGGGTCTATGGCTTTTGCTTGACCCTGCTGGCCGCGCTGCTCTGGGGCATTCTTCCGGTCAAACTCAAACAAGTGTTGCAGGTGATGGACCCGATCACCGTCACCTGGTTTCGCCTGACGGTCGCCGGCAGTTGCCTGTTCGTCTATCTCGCCGCCGTCAAGCGCTTGCCCAGCCTGCGCGTGCTCGGGCCGCGCCGCGGTTGGCTGGTGGCGATGGCCGTGTGCGGGCTGGTGGGCAACTACGTGCTGTACCTGGTGGGTCTGAACATGCTCAGCCCCGGCACGGCGCAACTGGTGGTGCAGATGGGGCCGATCTTCCTGATGGTCGCCAGCGTGTTTGTGTTTAAAGAGCGCTTCAGCCTGGGCCAGGTGTTGGGCCTGGTGGTGCTGGTCATCGGCTTTGGCCTGTTCTTCAACCAGCGTCTGGTGGAGTTGCTGACGTCCCTGGGCACCTACACCGCCGGGGTACTGACGGTTCTGCTCGCCACTACTATCTGGGTGTTCTACGCCTTGGGCCAGAAGCAATTGCTGACGGTGTGGAATTCGCTGCAGGTGATGATGGTGATCTACCTGTCGTGCGCGGTGTTGCTCACGCCTTGGGCGCATCCGCTGGAGGCCCTGCAACTGAGCCCGCTGCAAGGCTGGCTGCTGCTGGCGTGCTGCATGAACACGCTGGTGGCCTACGGCGCATTTGCCGAGGCCCTGGCCCATTGGGAAGCCTCGCGGGTGAGTGCGACCCTGGCGCTGACGCCCTTGGTGACGTTTGTGGCGGTGGCCCTGGCGGCGTGGTGGTGGCCGGATTTTGTGCAGGCTGAAGAGATCAATGCGCTGGGGTATGTGGGGGCGTTGGTGGTGGTGTTGGGGTCGGCGACCGTGGCGTTGGCGCCGTCGTTGTTTGCGGGGCTCAAGGCGCGGCGGGCGCGGTTGGTGTCTTGATTGGCCCAGGTGTTTTTATCGGGTGTACGCGGGCCTAAGTGTGGGAGCGGGCTTGCGATGGCGGCCTGACAGCCGATACATATCCAACAGGTTCACCTCGTTCTAAATGTGGGAGGGGGCTTGCCCCCGATGGCGGCCTCTGGGCCGACCATTTTTTTGGGTTGAGTACATATCCGTTTCTTTGGTAACGGCTGCTATGGGTTCCGCTCTTACAGCGGGTCACTTTTGGAAAAGAGCCCCAAAAGTAACCAAAAGGGCTCTTGCCCCACCACTCGGCACCTCGCCTAGGCTCGGTGTGCCCGAACGCAGGCTTGAATCCGTGGGCCGCCGTCATGGGCCATCCATGGCCCAGGACGGCTAACCCGGCGTCCTGCCGGGTTACCCACGGATTCAAACCTGCGTTCGGCCAGCGTGGTTTAACGGGGCGCCTAAGATCAAGATCAAAAGCAGATCAAGAGCAAGATCAAGAGCAAAGCAAAAGCACGTGCTATGCGCTTATTGTCCGGCCTCCAGCATGTTTTCCGGGCGTACCCATTGGTCGAACTGTTCGTCGGTGAGGTAGCCCAGGGCCAGCGCGGCTTCCCTCAGGGTCAGGCCTTCGGCGTAAGCCTTTTTGGCGATCTGCGCCGATTTGTCGTAGCCGATGTGTGGGTTGAGCGCGGTCACCAGCATCAGCCCGCGTTCCAGGTGCGCGGCCATTTGTTCGGCGTCGGGCTCGAGGCCGGTGATGCAGTGTTCCTGGAAGTTGTTGCAGCCGTCGGCCAGCAAGCGGATCGATTCCAGCAGGTTGTGGATGATCACCGGTTTGTACACGTTCAACTGCAAATGCCCCTGGCTGGCGGCAATGCCGATGGTCACGTCGTTGCCCAGGACCTGGCAGGCGAGCATCGACAGCGCTTCGCACTGGGTCGGGTTGACCTTGCCGGGCATGATCGAGCTGCCCGGTTCGTTGGCCGGCAGTTTGACTTCCGCCAGCCCGGCGCGCGGGCCGGAGCCGAGCAGGCGCAGGTCGTTGGCGATTTTCATCAGGGCCACGGCCAGGGTTTTCAGGGCGCCGTGCAGCGTCACCAGCGGTTCGTGGCCGGAGAGGGCGGCGAATTTGTTGGGTGCGGTCACGAACGGCAAACCCGACAAGGCTGCCAGCTCGGCGGCAATCGCCTCGCCAAAGCCGTGGGGCGAATTGAGCCCGGTGCCGACGGCGGTGCCGCCCTGGGCCAGCTCGCACACCTGGGGCAGGGCGCTGCGGATCGCGCGTTCGGCGTAATCGAGCTGGGCGATGAACGCCGAGAGTTCCTGGCCAAAGGTGATCGGCGTGGCATCCATCATGTGGGTGCGACCGGTCTTCACCAGCTTCATATGCCGCGCCGACAATTCCGCCAGCCCGCCGGACAGGTGCGTGATCGCTGGCAACAGTCGCTGGTTGACCGCCTGCACCGCCGCGATGCTCATCGCGGTGGGGAAGCAGTCGTTGGAACTCTGGGAGCGGTTCACATGGTCGTTCGGATGCACCGGGCTCTTGCCGCCGCGCGTCTTGCCCGACAGCTCGTTGGCACGCCCGGCGATCACTTCGTTGGCGTTCATGTTGCTCTGGGTGCCGCTGCCGGTCTGCCACACCACCAGCGGGAACTGGTCGTCATGCTGGCCGTCGAGCACTTCGTCGGCGGCCTGTTCGATCAGGCGCGCAATGTCGGCGGGCAGGTCGCCGTTGCGGCTGTTGACCCGGGCGGCGGCTTTCTTGATCAGGGCCAGGGCGTGCAACACCGCCAGGGGCATGCGCTGCTCACCGATGGCGAAGTTCACCAGCGAGCGTTGGGTCTGCGCGCCCCAGTAAGCATCATCCGGGACTTGGACTTCTCCCAGGCTGTCGGTTTCGATACGGCTCATCGGGCACACTCCTTCAGGTTCGTTTGCGCAGTTTAGGCCGTGATCGGCCCTGGGGGTTCCATAAAAGCCGTTTCATCGGATTCATCCACCGCAAATCCATGCCTGACAAGCGGTGGGGTTGAGCCATGGCGTTTTTTAGGCGCAGAATGGGCGCCCTTGGGGTCTTACCTCGCCTGCTAGAAAAGGAAACTTGATGACTCGTCTTCGTGCCATCTGTACCGCGGTTGCTCTGGTTTGCGCCAGCGGCCAGGTTTTTGCCGATACCGCCAGCCACAACGCCAGTGCCGAAGCCTTCCTTACCCTGGCCCACGCTGACAAGCTGGGGACCCCGGTGTACATGCAAGTGCAGCAAATGTTCGCCCAGCGTTTCGAACAGACCAAAGCGCCTGCCGCCAAGCAGTCCGTACTGGACAGCTACCAGGCCAAGGCCAACGCCGCCCTGGACCAGGCCATCGGCTGGCCAAAACTGAAACCGGACATGGTCAAGCTCTACACCAGCAACTTCAGCGAATCCGAACTCAAGGATCTGGTTGCCTTCTACCAGTCGCCGCTGGGCAAGAAAGTCCTGGAAAAAATGCCGCAACTGACCCAGCAATCGGCCCAGATGACCCAGGCCAAGCTGGAAAGCGCCGTGCCGGTGGTGAACAAGTTGTTGGAAGACATGACCAACGAGCTGACACCTAAAGCCGCCGCACCGGCCAAGAAGAAGTAAGCAGGAATGACCATGCAACAGCGTATCGAAACGGCGCTTGCCGCCCTGGGCCCGGACCACCTGAGCGTGCTGGACGAAAGCCACATGCACAGCCGTGGGTTGCAGACCCACTTCAAGGCCGTGCTGGTCAGCCAGCAGTTCGAAGGGCTTAACCGCGTCAAGCGCCACCAGAAGGTCTACGCCACCCTGGGTGACCTGATGAGCGAGTTTCATGCGCTGGCGCTGCATACCTATACGCCTGAGGAATGGGCGAAAACCGACGCAGCCCCGGCCTCGCCGACCTGCGCTGGCGGCCATTGACGGGTTGATGTTGAATCTACTGTAGGAGCGAGCTTGCTCGCGAAAAAACTCAGAGCGCCGCTGGGCGTCAGGTTATCCGTGTCATCGTTCACGACCTTCGCGAGCAAGCTCGCTCCTACAGTTAACGGTTCATCCCTGATAGAATCCGCAACGCGCCGCTTAGCCGGCGCGTTTTTTTTGCATCCGGTTCACCCCTTACGAGGGTAGCCACCTGGAGAGAACACCCATGACTCAACCGATTGTCGTGGCGGCACTGTATAAGTTCGTCACCCTTGAAGATTACGTCGCCCTGCGCGAGCCCCTGCTGCAGGCGATGGTCGACAACGGCATCAAAGGCACCTTGCTGATCGCCGAAGAAGGCATCAACGGCACCGTTTCCGGCAGCCGCGAAGGCATTGATGGCTTGATGGCCTGGCTGAAGAACGACCCGCGCATGGTCGATATCGACCACAAAGAGTCGTACTGCGACGAGCAGCCGTTCTATCGCACCAAGGTCAAGCTCAAGAAAGAGATCGTGACCCTGGGCGTCGAAGGCGTCGACCCGAACAAAAAAGTCGGCACCTATGTCGAGCCGCAGGACTGGAACGCGCTGATCAGCGACCCGCAAGTGCTGTTGATCGATACGCGTAACGACTATGAGGTGTCCATCGGCACCTTTGAAGGCGCGATCGACCCGAAAACCACCAGTTTTCGCGAATTTCCCGACTACATCAAAGCCAACTTCGACCCGGCCAAGCACAAGAAAGTCGCCATGTTCTGCACTGGCGGCATTCGTTGCGAGAAGGCCTCCAGCTATATGCTCAGCGAAGGCTTCGATGAGGTTTACCACCTCAAGGGCGGCATCCTGAAGTACCTCGAAGAGGTGCCGCAGGCCGAGACCAAATGGCAGGGCGACTGCTTTGTGTTCGACAACCGCGTCACTGTGCGCCACGACTTGAGCGAAGGCGACTACGATCAATGTCATGCCTGTCGCACACCGGTTAGTGTGGAAGACCGCGCATCCGAGCACTACGTGGCAGGCATCAGTTGCCCGCATTGCTGGGATAAGCTGCCGGAGAAAACCCGTCGCAGCGCGATCGACCGGCAAAAGCAGATTGAATTGGCCAAGGCTCGCAATATGCCGCACCCGATTGGCTACAACTACAAGCAAACCCCTTCCGAGGCCTGAACCATGTCCGCGCGCCTGCTCTACATAATGGACCCGATGTGTTCCTGGTGCTGGGGCTTTGCTCCGGTAGCCGAGGCGTTGGTCGAGCAGGCCCGGGCGGCCGGCGTGGAGCTGCACCTGGTGGTGGGCGGCTTGCGCACCGGCAGCGGCGCGGCGCTGGACCCGTCGACCCGGCGCTATATCCTGGAACACTGGCAGGCGGTCACCGACGCCACCGGGCAGACGTTCAAGCATGAAGGCGCGCTGCCCGACGGTTTTGTCTACGACACTGAGCCGGCGTGCCGCGCCATCGTCACCGCGCGCAGCCTGGCGCCGGATTGCGCGTGGAAGCTGCTGGGGCTGATCCAGCATGCGTTTTATGTCGAGGGGCGCGACGTGACCCTCGCCAGTATTCTGGTGGAGCTGGCGGAAAAAGCCGGCATACCGCGTATCGAGTTCGCCGGGGCGTTTGACCGCGCCGAGCAGCACGCCGCCACCGCTGCCGATTTCACCTGGGTGCAGGATTTGGGGATCGCCGGTTTTCCGACGTTGCTGGCCGAGCGCAATGGCCAGTTGGCCTTGCTGACCAATGGCTACCAGCCGCTGTCCGAGCTGTCGCCGCTGCTCGGTCGCTGGCTGGAGCGAGCCGCCTGTGCCTGATCAGCCTGACACAGAGCCCTCCCACCGCGTCGATCGACTGACCTGGGCGGAAATCCGCCGCCTGGCCTTGCGTCACAAGAAATCCCTGTGGATCGCCAATGGTGTCGCCGTACTGGCGACCCTGTGCAGCGTGCCCATCCCCCTGTTGTTGCCCTTGCTGGTCGACGAAGTGCTGCTGGGCCATGGCGATGCCGCGCTCAAGGTAATGAACCACGCGCTGCCCCTGGGCTGGCAGAAAGCCGCCGGTTATATCGGCCTGATGCTGCTGGTGACGCTGGCCCTGCGCTGTGGTGCGCTGGTGTTCAACGTGGTGCAGGCGCGCTTGTTTGCGCGGCTGGCCAAGGACATCGTCTACCGCATCCGCGTGCGTCTGATCGAGCGGCTCAAGCGTATTTCCCTCGGCGAGTACGAAAGCCTCGGCAGCGGCACCGTCACCACGCACCTGGTCACCGACCTGGACACGCTGGACAAATTCGTCGGCGAAACCCTCAGCCGTTTCCTGGTGGCCATGCTGACCCTGGTCGGCACCTCGGCGATTCTGGTGTGGATGCACTGGCAACTGGCGTTGCTGATCCTGCTGTTCAACCCGCTGGTGATCTATGCCACGGTGCAGTTGGGCAAGCGCGTCAAACACCTGAAAAAACTGGAAAACGACAGCACTTCGCGCTTCACCCAGGCGTTGACCGAAACCCTCGACGCCATCCAGGAAGTGCGTGCCGGCAATCGCCAGGGCTTTTTCCTCGGGCGCCTCGGCCAGCGCGCCCAGGAAGTGCGTGACTATGCTATCCACTCCCAATGGAAAACCGACGCCTCCAGCCGCGCCAGCGGTTTGCTGTTCCAGTTCGGGATCGATATTTTTCGCGCGGCGGCCATGCTCACCGTGCTGTTTTCCGACCTGTCCATCGGCCAGATGCTCGCCGTGTTCAGCTACCTGTGGTTCATGATCGGCCCGGTGGAGCAGTTGTTGAACCTGCAATATGCCTACTACGCGGCGGGCGGGGCGCTGACGCGGATCAACGAGCTGCTCGCCCGTGCCGATGAGCCGCAATATGTCGGCGGCGCAGACCCGTTCACTGGGCGCGAAACGGTCGGCATCGACGTGCGTGGCCTGACGTTCGGCTATGGCGAAGAGCGGGTGCTCGACCAGTTGAACCTCAGCATCGAACCTGGTGAGAAGGTCGCGATTGTCGGCGCCAGCGGCGGCGGTAAAAGTACCCTGGTGCAACTGCTGCTGGGGTTGTATACACCGCAGGCCGGCAGTATTCGTTTCGGTGGTGCAACCCAGCAGGAAATCGGCCTGGAGACCATCCGCGAGCACGTCGCGGTGGTGCTGCAACACCCCGCGCTGTTCAACGATACCGTGCGTGCCAACCTGACCATGGGCCGCAACCGCAGTGACCAGGCGTGTTGGCAGGCCCTGGAAATCGCCCAGTTGGAGGCGACCGTCAAGGCGTTGCCTCTGGGCCTGGACAGTGTGGTGGGGCGCTCTGGCGTGCGCTTTTCCGGCGGCCAGCGCCAACGCCTGGCGATTGCGCGCATGGTCTTGGCCGAGCCGAAGGTGGTGATCCTGGATGAGGCAACCTCGGCCCTGGACGCCGCCACCGAGTACAACCTGCACCAGGCGTTGGCGCGGTTTCTCAGTGGGCGGACTACACTGATTATTGCCCATCGGCTTTCGGCGGTGAAACAAGCTGATCGGGTGCTGGTGTTCGACGGTGGGCATATCGCCGAGGACGGCGACCATCAGCAACTGATCGCGGAGGGTGGCTTGTACGCCAAACTTTACGGGCACTTGCAACAAGTGCGTTGATTTAGCCTACGCTGTGCTATTAGGAGCGGATGTTCGCGTGCGTATTCAGCTGTGCATGTGCAAGGGACTTCATGAAGCAGAAGCGGACTCTCGGAACGCCAAGGTTGTTGGGCATTGTCTGGCCCTTTATTGCCGTCGTATTGTTCCAGGCATTATTAGGCTGTGTCAGTCTGTATGTGCTTTCAGCGGTGCGCGTCTATGTGGGCGGCGAAAGCCTGTGGTCCAAGGGCCAGAAAGACGCCATCTACTATCTGACGCTGTACGCCGATAATCGCGACGAAGCCACCTACCTCAAATACCAGCAAGCCATTGCCGTGCCCCAGGGCGGGCATGAACTGCGTGTCGCCCTGGACCGTCCCGCCCCCGACCTCAAGGCGGCGCGCGAGGGGATCATCAAGGGTGGCAACCACCCGGACGACGTCTCCAGCGTGATCTGGCTGTACCTCAACTTTCGCCATTTCAGCTACCTGGAGAAAGCCATCGAACTGTGGACCGTGGGCGATGGCTACCTGGTCCAGCTGGATGATTTGGCCCGGTCGATGCACCGGGCGATCACCGCGGGTCAGGTCCATGACGACGATGTGCGGCAATGGAAGGCGCATATCTTTGCCATCAACGACGGCGTGACGCCGGCGGCCAAGGCGTTCAGCGATGCCTTGGGTGAAGGCTCGCGCGTCGTCCTGCGGCTGTTGCTGATCACCAACCTGGCCACGGCCTTGTGCCTGATCGCCCTGGCGCTGCTGCGTACCCACAAGTTGTTGGCGCAGCGGCACGCGTTCGCCGATGCCCTGCAAGTGGAGAAGGAGCGGGCACAGATCACCCTGGAGTCGATCGGCGATGGGGTGATCACTACCGATGTCGATGGCGCCATTGCCTACATGAACCCGGCCGCCGAGGCCCTGACGCGCTGGACGTCGGCCCATGCCCAGGGCCTGCCCCTGGCGGCACTGTTCAACCTGCTGGATGAAAATGCTCAGCCCGATGGTTTTGCGCTGATCGAGCACATCACCAAGGGCCGCTTGAGCGGCGGCAGCGAACACTCCAAAACCATCCAGCGTCTGGACGGCAGCACTGTTTCGGTGACCCTGGTGGGCGCGCCGATCCGCAGCGCCGGCAAAGTCAGCGGCGCGGTGCTGGTGCTGCACGACATGACCCAGGAACGTCAGTACATCGCCAACCTGTCGTGGCAAGCGACCCATGACGCGTTGACCGGCCTGGCCAACCGTCGCGAGTTCGAGTTCCGCCTGGAACAGGTGCTGCAACAGGTCGCGCGTGAGCACAGCGGGCGGCATGCCTTGATGTTCCTCGACCTGGACCAGTTCAAGCTGGTCAACGACACCTGCGGCCATGCGGCAGGCGACGAGCTGTTGCGGCATATCTGCGCACTGTTGCAATCGGATCTGCGTGAAGGTGACACCCTGGCGCGACTGGGGGGCGACGAGTTCGGCATCCTGTTGGAGAACTGCCCGGCGTCGGTGGCGGAAAAAATCGCCGAAAGCCTGCGCCACACGGTGCAGAACCTGCATTTCGTGTGGAAGGGCCGGCCGTTCATGACCACCGTCAGCATTGGCCTGGTGCATATCTCCCAGGTGCCGACCACCCTGGAAACATCGCTGCGCGCCGCCGACATGGCCTGCTATATGGCCAAGGAAAAGGGCCGCAACCGCGTGCAGGTCTACCACGCGGACGACTCCGAGCTGTCCTTGCGCTTTGGCGAGATGGCCTGGGTGCAGCGCCTGCACATGGCCCTGGAAGAAAACCGCTTTTGCCTGTACTCCCAGGAAATCGCGCCCCTGGGGCCCACCGACGCCGACAATGGGCACATTGAAATCCTCCTGCGCCTGCATGACGAGGCCGGCCGCATCATTCTGCCCGACAGTTTCATTCCGGCCGCCGAACGTTACGGGTTGATGAGTTCCCTGGATCGCTGGGTGGTGGACAACGTGTTCAACCTGATTGCCCGTTGCATGCATGAGCGCCCGGGCCGGCCCATGGCAATGTGTGCGATTAATCTGTCAGGCATAACGATTGGTGATGACGCTTTTCTCGGTTTTTTGCGCGAGAAGTTCGCGGCTTACAGTGTTCCGCCAGAAATGATTTGTTTTGAAATAACTGAGACCTGCGCTATTGCCAATTTGGGCAGTGCGATTCGCTTTATTAATGAACTCAAAGCCTTAGGTTGCCATTTCTCACTGGATGACTTCTGCGCCGGAATGTCCTCATTCGCTTATCTGAAACATTTACCTGTAGACTTCCTGAAGATCGATGGAAGTTTCGTAAAGGATATGCTGGACGACCCGATTAACCGCGCCATGGTCGAAGTGATCAACCACATCGGCCACGTCATGGGTAAGCGCACAATTGCTGAGTTTGTTGAAACGCCGCACATCGAACAGGCATTGCTTGAGATTGGTGTGGATTACGCTCAGGGCTATGTGATTGAACGCCCGCAATTGTTTACCTTTGATAGTTTGCAGTGTCGACCTGTGCGGCCGCAGCCTCTGTTATTCAAGGCGCCCGGCACATTCCGCTGAAACATTTGCTGGTCTGTACAATCACACTTAAAAAGGAGCCTTACAGTGATCGACACCTTCAACCGAACCGGCCCGCTTATGGAAGCCTCGAGTTACCCCGCCTGGGCTCAGCAATTGATCCAGGACTGTAGCGAGAGCAAGCGCCGAGTTGTCGAACACGAACTGTATCAGCGCATGCGTGATAACACGCTGAGCGCCAAGACCATGCGCCAATACCTGATCGGTGGCTGGCCGGTGGTCGAACAGTTTGCCTTATATATGGCACAGAACCTCACCAAGACCAAGTTTGCCCGTCATCCTGGCGAGGATATGGCGCGGCGTTGGCTGATGCGCAATATTCGGGTGGAATTGAACCACGCCGATTACTGGCTGCATTGGGCCCGCGCCCACGGCGTCAGCCTCGAAGACCTGCAAGCACAGAACGTACCCCCGGAATTGCATGCACTGAGCCATTGGTGCTGGCACACCAGTTCGGCCGATTCGTTGATCGTTGCGATCGCCGCCACCAACTATGCTATCGAGGGCGCGACGGGGGAGTGGTCCGCGTTGGTGTGCTCCACCGGCGTTTATGCGGCAGCCTTCCCCGAGGAAGACCGCAAGCGCGCGATGAAGTGGCTGAAGATGCATGCCCAGTACGACGACGCCCACCCTTGGGAAGCGCTGGAAATCGTCTGCACCCTGGCCGGTACGAACCCCAGCCGACAACTGCAGGCAGAGCTGCGCCAGGCCGTGTGCAAGAGCTACAACTACATGTACCTGTTCCTGGAAAACTGCATGCGCCTGGAGAAAGACAAACCGGCGGCCGCGCCTGTTCGCGAGCGCCTGGTGCGCGTCGCCAGCGAAGCGTGATGTGAAACGCGTGGCGGGGGTTTACCCCGCCATTGCCAAGCGGTTGCGACCTTCGCGCTTGGCCACATACAAGGCGCTGTCGGCCCGACGCAACAGGCTTTCGGCAGACTCGGCAGGCAACAACGTCGAGCAGCCCAGGCTCACCGTCAGATCGATGCGTATGTCATCCGCCCAATATTCCTGGGCCTGTGCCGCCTGGCGCAGGCGCTCGCCGACGACCGCCGCCGCATCCCGGCCGGTGTTGGAGAGCAGGATCAGGAACTCTTCCCCGCCAAAGCGGAACACCATGTCCACATTGCGCAACTGGCCCTTGATCGACGCAGCCACGGCGCGCAGTACCTTGTCGCCGGCCGCGTGGCCGTGAGTGTCGTTGATGCGTTTGAAGTGATCGATGTCGAGCATCAGCAGGGACAACGGGGTCGAGTGTCGTCGCGCCATGTCGATTTCCCGCTGCAGGGTCTGGTCCATGGCGATGCGGTTGCCGGTTTCGGTCAACGGGTCACGCAGGGCGCTGCGGGTCGCGGCGCGATAGAGCAGGGCGTTACGCATCGGGTAGAGCAGGGTGGCCAGCAGCGATTCGAGTTGACTCAGTTCTTCTTCCATCAAGCGTTGGTTGCGACGGAATACCAGCTCGCCCAGATGTTCGCCTTCATGGCTCAAGGCGTAGCTCACCGAATGATGGCCGCGATGGCCGAATTCCAGGCGCAGGTCACTGGCCTGATGGCTGTAGTGCAGAGCGTCCAGGGGCACCAGGCGCTGGATCTCGCGAAAGAACAGACCGAGGATGCGTTGCGGTTCCAGGCTGGTCTGCAGTTGCAGGCCCAGTTGTTGGCGCAGTTGAGCAACCGTGGTGGGGCGGTGCGAGAGAGGGGATGGCTGACTAAAGCCCAGGCGTTGCAATTTGGCACTGTCGAAGTCAATTGCGTGGAGCTGGGGCGGGGTTTTCATAAGCAGTCGGCCTCTAAGCACTTAGCTGTCTTACAGGCTCGATGAGAGTGGCGAGTGCCAAGCGTCTTACTGTTCCTTCAGTTCCGTAAAACATTGGAAACAGTTTAAACCGCTTTGCCAGGGGTTATAACCCTTGGGCACTGCCACACGTCTTGTCATCGCTTAACCTGCTTGAAAGGGCTAGAGCGAGATTCATGCCACTTTGTTTTATTTTTAATAAAATCCTTATAAATCAAAGGCTGTTTATGGGGTAAAAAACAGCCATGGCGAAAGGATGTCAGTTATTTGGCAGGTGACGGCGGTTTACCCGCCGTACTGAACCAGCGTGGTGGCGTCGATCTGCTCGATCGACGTCACGCCGGTCAGCGTCATGGCCACACGCATTTCCTTGGCGAAGATATCCAACAGGTTTTCCACCCCGTGCTGGCCATCGGCGGCCAACGCATAGGCGGTCGAACGTCCCAACAGGCATGCCTTGGCGCCCAGGGCGAGCATGCGTACCACGTCGAGCCCGGAGCGGATGCCGGAGTCCACCAGCACCGTCAGGTCATCGCCGACTGCCTGGGCAATGGGCGGCAGTGCCTTGGCGGTGGAGAGCACGCCGTCCAACTGGCGGCCGCCATGGTTGGAGACCACGATACCATCGGCGCCGAAGCTCACTGCGTCCTTGGCGTCCTGCGGGTCGAGGATGCCCTTGATGATCATCGGGCCTTTCCAGAACTCGCGTATCCACTCCAAGTCTTTCCAACTGATCGACGGGTCGAAGTTGTTGGCCAGCCAACCGACGTAATCTTCGAGGGTGGTGGGCTTGCCCAGGTACTTGGAGATATTGCCCAGGTCGTGCGGGCGGCCCAGCACGCCGACATCCCAGGCCCATTGTGGCTTGGTGACGGCTTGCAGCATCCGGCGCGCCGAGGCATACGGCCCGGACATGCCCGAGTGTGCGTCGCGGTAACGCGCGCCCGGCGTCGGCATATCGACGGTGAACACCAGCGTCGTCACCCCGGCGGCCTGCGCCCGTTCCAGCGCGTTACGCATAAAGCCGCGGTCCTTGAGCACATAGAGCTGGAACCAGATCGACTGCGCGCTTTGCGACGCCACTTCCTCGATCGAACACACCGACACCGTCGACAGACAGAAGGGAATCCCCTTGTTGGCCGCCGCCTTGGCCGCCTGCACCTCGCCGCGCCGTGCGTACATACCGGTCAAGCCAACGGGGCTGAGGATGATCGGCATGGCATGTTCCTGACTGAACAGCGTGGTCTTCAAGCTCAGGCTATCCACGTTGCGCAGAATGCGTTGGCGCAGGCTGATCTCGGCCAGGTCCGAACTGTTGGCGCGCATCGTGTGTTCGGCGTAGGCGCCACCGTCGATGTAGTCGAACAGGAAGCGCGGCAGCTTGCGCCTGGCGGCGGCACGGTAATCGGATGCCGACGAAATGATCATGAGCAGTGACTCCACAGGGCAAAGGGGGGTTACGGTAAGCAAACTTCTGGCATGATAAAAACAACTTTTATCGCTAGTGCCCAGTCGCAAAAGGAATACCGATGAACCTGAGAACACTGCGTGTCTTCGTCGAGGTGGTGCGCCAGGGCGGGTTTTCCCAGGCGGCGCAGGTGGTGTCGCTGACCCAGTCGACGGTGAGCAAGGCCGTCAAGACCCTGGAAGAAGAACTGGGCGCGCCGCTGCTTAATCGTCTTGGGCATAAGAACGAACTTACCGCCGCAGGCGAAATTGCCTACCGCCGCGCCCTGGTGCTGCTCGCCGAACGCAGCGATCTGGTCGCCGAGATCAACGACCTGCGCGACCTCAAGCGCGGCGTGCTGCGCATCGGCCTGCCGCCGGTGGGATGCGGCGTGTTGTTCGCGTCTATGTTCGCCACCTACCGCAACCGCTACCCGGACATCGATATCGAACTCACCGAGCACGGCAGCAAAAAACTGCACGAATGTCTGGAAGCCGGGGAGGTCGACCTGGCGGCCCTGTTGCTGCCGGTAGACGATGGCTTCGACTACCAGCCCGTGCGCAATGAGCCGCTGATGGCCGTGCTGCCCATGAGCCATGCGCTCGCGCGGCGCCAGCGCATCGACTTCACCGACCTCGCGGATTCACCGTTCATTCTGTTCGAAGCCGGTTTTGCCCTGAACGCATTAATCCTCGCCGCCTGCGAACGCAAGGGCGTGATGCCCCGCGTCACCGCCCGTAGTGGGCAGATCGACTTCATCGTCGACCTGGTGGCGGCAGGGCTGGGCGTCGCCTTCCTGCCACGCATGCTCGCGCACAAGCACCAGCACGCCGGCATCGCCCTGATCCCCTTGGACGAACCCCACACCGACTGGCACATCGCCCTGGCCTGGCGCGCCAGCGCCCACCTGCCACCTGCAGCGCGCGCCTGGCTGGACCTGGCCAAGGAAATGGCCCACGCAGGGTAAAAGCCGAACGGGTTATCCGATTGCGTTCGGCAATGCCAGGTAGTGCTTGACTTGTCCTTTTTAATCAGTAACATACGCTGAATTCCGCGATAGCTCAGTTGGTAGAGCAAATGACTGTTAATCATTGGGTCCCTGGTTCGAGTCCAGGTCGTGGAGCCAGATAGGAAAAAGCCTGCAGCGATGCAGGCTTTTTTTTGCCTTGGATTTTTCCGGGGTGATCAAAGCGCACAGCGTGACCAGCATGAATGCGTCTCTAATCCTACGATTCAGAGGTAAATATCATGAAAGTCGCTGCAGTCGTTTCAACCAAAGGCGGGCCGGGTAAAACCACGGTCGGCGTCAATCTGGGCGCGTTCTGCGCCGATGCAGGGATCCGCACCCTGCTCATTGATCTGGATAATCAGCCGTCTCTGTCCTCATTCTATGCGCTATCGCATGAGGCGCCTGGTGGAACCTATCAACTGATCGCGAATAACGAGACTCGGGCCGACCAGGTCATTTCGCAGACCTGCATTCCTAATCTCTCATTGATCCATTCCAATGATCCGTTCAATCAGCTGGGAAATTTGTTGCTCCATGCTGCTGACGGGCGCCTTCGTCTCAAGAATCTGCTGCCGGCTTTCGAGCAGGACTTTGATCTGATTCTGATCGATACCCAAGGAGCTCGCTCCATCGTGCTGGAGATGGCCTTGCTTGGGGCACAAATGGCTATTTCGCCCATCACCCCGGATATGCTGACTGCACGAGAGTTTCAGCGTGGAATGCTCCAGCTCTATCGAGATCTTGAGCCGTTGGCAGCGCTGGGTGCAGAGACGCCAATGTTGAATGTCGTGATCAACAAGCTTGATGCAACCAACGATGCAAACCTGATCTATCACACGCTAACCGAAACTTTTTCTGATCATCCGAAGGTCCAGATGATCCAGACCACGATCCCGGCCGCCTCGCGTTTGAATTCAGGGGAAAAGGTACGGCGTTGTTTGGTCATCTGACACCTCGTTCTGGCGAGCATTCTCGCCTAAATGGGTGTCCGGTTTCATTAGACCACTACAGCGCAAACTATGAGTGCTGTTCGGGCTACCGGAAATGGCCCGGCGCTCGCGACTAGATCCGATGGTGCCTCGTTGCATCAAACGACAGTTAACGGTGTTAAAGTTGAGGTGATCAAGGTGGGGGATCGCGTTACTGCTGGCTATCCTTGTGGCAGAGGATGCACGGATCCAACGAAATTTTGATAGGTGAAATATGTTTAAAGAGTATGAATTTTTGCTGGATTCGATAGGGTCAGAAGATTATTGGTCGGATGTAGGTATTGATATCGCAGCCTCCAAAATCTCTCAGTTTGATAGTTTGAGTTGGGGTGAACTTGAGTATGCGCTTTCAGTGAAGTCTGAAATGTGGCGAGGTCGGTGCGCGGAGTCCCTTGGGGACTCGAATGATGAGCGGGCTCTGCGTATTCTGTTAGCGCTTCTAAAGGCTGAGGAGGAATCGGTTGTCATTCATGCAATTGAATCAATTGAATCAATTTTTTTAGCTGGCTATATTTTCGATAAGTCGCAGGCCATACTCGCTCTAAATGAGGGTTTTAAGGAAGGGAATCGAACGTTAAAGCTAATGAAGACTACATTGGCTAAGAAGTTAAGTGAGTAGTAATTGTGGAGAAAGGAAGAACGAGGTAGATGACGCGCAAATCCTAGTGCCGGTGCTCTATCTAGCCCGGGCCGACAATCGCCTCGCGCCGAGGGGCGGGTTGATCGCCGGTAACAATCCGAACCTGATAGCCGGTGAAGATCTGCTTAACGCCGGCGCGCCGTGTGCTACCAATAACCTGTCGGCGAATTCCAGCAACGACCTTTCCAACAGCGGCCTGATCGGAATTTAAATAAAACTGAGAATCATCTGGCCGGCCTCCCCACCTCACGGAGGTGGCGCAAAATTCAACGTGCGAACTTAGACTTTTGCTGAGGAGGCCGTGATGAAATTCTGTGGCATAGACCTGCATTCGAACAACAGCGTTGTCGTGGTAACCGACGAAACGGACAGAGTCTTGGTGAGCCGACGCTGTCCCAATGAGCTCACGCCGATCCTCTCACTGCTCGAACCACACCGTGACGAGTTGGTCGGTGTGGTGGTCGAGTCGACGTACAACTGGTATTGGCTGGTCGATGGCCTTATGGCCGCGGGCATGGACGTTAAACTGGCAAACCCGGTGGCGATGAGGCGCTACGACGGTTTGAAGCATTCAGACGACAAGGATGATGCGGTATTTCTCGCGCATTTGCTGCGACTCGGGATTCTACCGACGGGCTATATTCATCCGCCTCAGGAGCGTGCGTTGAGAGACTTGGCGCGTAAACGCATTCAACTGGTGCGCACAAGAACCCAGCATATCCTGGCTGTCGAGAACATTGCCGCACGCCAGTTCGGCCATGGTTTTAGCTGCAATGAAATCAAAGGCTTTTCTGCCGCATCCGTTGACAGGCTGGGCCTGCCAACAGATGTGGCTTTGGCAATGAACGCCAATGTGGCGGTCATCCAGACGCTTGAAGCGCAGATCGCCGGGCTTGAAGCGCGACTGCTTCAACAGGCCAAATTACGACCTGAGTATTTGTTGCTAAAAACGATGCCAAGCGTCGGTGAAGTACTGGCAACAGTCATCATGTTGGAAACCGGTGACATAGGACGTTTTGCAGAGGTCGGTCACTTTGCCTCCTATGCTCGGTGCGTAAAAAGTGCGCGCTACTCCAACGGCAAAAAGAAGGGTGAAGGCAACGCCAAAAACGGTAACGCGTACCTGATCTGGGCCTTTATTGAAGCGGCCAATTTTGCGCGGCGATTTAGTGACGATGCCAAACGTTTTTTTGAGAAAAAGAAAGCCAAGACCAATGGCGTGGTGGCGACTAAAGCACTGGCTCACAAGCTAGCGCGAGCGACCTACCACATCCTTAAGGAGAAGCAGCCTTTTGACGCTAAACGCTGTTTCGCCTGAAGGGCGAGTCAGGTGATGATCGGGCAACCGAAAGGGGACTGGACGTGAGCCAAAAATCCGAGTGGCGTCCGATCATCACTGCCTGAGTGCGTTGTAACCGGGTCGTCCGCTAAGTGAGCCAGTAAAGACTGGACGTGCGCTTTGCGCACGAGCCACAGTTCTGTGACACGTTTTGGACACATTGGCGGTACCAACGTTTCTCTGGGGCAGTTCACTGCCAGGGCGGTGCGTGTTGTGTTGCTACCGCTTGATCCATATGGGTGTCAGGCACGACTCGGTCGTAGCCATTGATGAGAAAACGGGTACGACGGGTTCAACCGAGCAGGTTGAGACAAAGGGAAACCCTACAGTTAAAAGCTGCAGGGCGAGTTGGCTTTTAGCCTTGACTTGAGACCGGCTAATGGGTGTCTCCTTTTGCTGCTTTTGCTCCGCTTCAGGTTTGGAGAGATATTAGAATGCTAAGGGATCAGGCCTGATATGCGTCCTGATGACGAGGAGGAAATATGCGGGCAGTTGAAAGGGCTTTTGAGGGCGTTGAAAAGCTTTCCATTATTTCCGATTTTGATTTTTATAATCTAAATCTGATGCAGGGGCTCAGCTTGCAGCGTGAAAATACGGGAGAGGCAATTGAAACTTACAAGGTTAGTCTGGAGATGCTTTATGCGTCTGAACAGTCGGAGTTTGAAGTTGTTTTAGCGTTTACGGGGGTTCGTCGCTTAAAAGTTCCTGATGTGTGTGGAAGTTTTTACTTAAGCGAACTTGAAATGGAAGCTGTCTCAGCTGATCAGCTTGAGGGCGTTAAATACAGGCTGAAAGACTATGGAGGCACAGGGTTTGAAGTGCTTGCTCGAGGATTTTCAGTTGTAAGCTGCAAGTCGCGTCAGTGACGCTGGGCCGAGTGGTGTTTACGTGAATGTTCTGCCATCGAAACACAGGGGCGCGCGCCGGTCCATGAGCTGACTTCGGCCGCCTCCTTTTCCTGCAGTTCATTGCTTTGCCACGCTTTGACAAGCTAATCCAACACGACTAACTTTCCTGGCGTGCTCGCTCATGCGGCTCACGCTATGCAGTATCCTTACATCTCTACCACGTTCTTCCGTGGCACCGTTGCGATCAAATGACTGTTAATCATTGGGTCCCTGGTTCGAGTCCAGGTCGTAAGCCAGATAGAGAAAAGCCTGCAGCGATGCAGGCTTTTTTTTTGCCTTGGATTTCGCCAGGGCGATCAAAACGCACAGCGTGACCAGCATGAATGCGTCTCTGATCCTACGATTCAGAGGTAAGCCCTATGAAAGTCGCTGCAGTCGTTTCAACCAAAGACAGGCCGGGTAAAACTGTCAGTCGCGACAGGCAGAGATCAGCCAGAAGCTGTCACTTAGTATCATTCGAAATGTCAGAATCGTAGAGAATACGAGCATCGCGAAAACCTTCGGCGTTCTCTGCTACCCACATCCACAATGGAATCATCCGCGCTAGCAGGCCCCGTCCCAGCTCGGATAATTCGTAGTCGACACGTGGCGGCACCTCGTTGTAATCCCGGCGTAGAACCAGGCCGTCTCTTTCCAGCTGGCGCAAGCTGCGGGTCAACATCCGCTGCGTCACGCCACTCATGCGCCTGGCTATCTCCGCATGCCGCAGCCGTCCCTCCACTCCTAGTGTGTGGACGATTCCCAGCGACCAGCGATTACCTGCATGGGTGAGAACTTCCCGCTTCAAACCATCATCTTCTGCGCTGAGCGCTTCGCATGCAGCTTGCGACTGCCTAATGATTTCTTCGTTGTCCATTCGCCCCCCAGGATCACTCGTGTACCTACTTATGGGCAGGCTCCAATGGTGACAGGATAACGCTCACTCACGTTGATCTGCACATTGGAGAACATTCATGCAAGCGCCAAAACCAGTGGAAACCGACAACATTCTGGTGCTGGGGGCCGGTGAACTCGGCATGTCCGTGCTGCGCGAGTTGGCCAGGGCTGTGCCAAACAAGAAGGATGCAGGCGTTCGTCTTAGCGTGCTTCTGCGTCCAGCGGCGGCCGTGATTCAAGACGCTTCTAAAGCGCACGCCATTGAAGAACTCCGTGGGCTGGGCGTATCCATTTTGCAGGCTGACGTCATTAACGATTCAGTTGAGGAACTTGCCGAGCATTTCGCCCGATTCGACACGATCATCAGTTGCGTAGGTTTTATCGCCGGTGCCGGCACCCAACTGAAACTCACCCGTGCTGTGCTTCAGGCACGTGTAAAACGCTACGTGCCGTGGCAGTTTGGCGTGGACTACGACGTGATTGGCAAAGGCAGTGCGCAGGATTTGTTTGATGAGCAACTTGAGGTCCGTGAACTACTGCGTGCGCAGCGCACAACCGAATGGATCATCGTCTCCACAGGGATGTTTACAAGCTTCTTGTTCGAGCCGGCGTTTGGCGTGGTTGACCTGGCAAAAAACACTGTTCATGCGCTAGGCAGTTGGGATACTCAGGTCACCGTTACTACGCCAGAAGATATAGGGATGCTGACGGCGAAGATTGTGTTCGCCAAGCCTCGCCTTGCCAATCAGGTGGTCTTCGTGGCCGGAGACACTCTGACCTACGCACAGTTGGCGGATGCGATTGATGCAAGACTCAACCGCACGGTATCTCGCATCGAATGGAGCGTTCCCAAATTGAAGAGCGATCTCGATGCTGCTCCGAATGACCAGCTAAGCAAGTACCGAGCTGTGTTCGCTGAAGGTAAAGGAGTCGCTTGGGATAAGAGCCAGACCTTCAACGCCGCACACGGTATTGATCTGACGACGACGGCCGGTTGGATTGAGCAGAACCTGAAGTGAATGGGGCGGTCTGCCAGATGTCTAGTCCTGAAATAGGTTTACACCTATTTCAGGACTAGACAGGGTTGACCCAACAACCAAAGCGCCCAGCGTGATTTGCATGAAGCTGTCTCTGATCCTTCGATTCAGAGGTAAGCCCCATGAAAGTCACTGCAGTCGTTTCGCCTGGCCACGGCCTAGGTAAAGCTGCACTCACGAGCGACTACCGGAAAGTGAGCAGGGTATTGGCGGTGTCGCGCGGTATCCATAAGACTCCTTCATGGGTAGTGGCGCGTTATAGCAACGCTTGGCCCGGCATAAATCCCTGCCCTGGTGCCAGCCACCGGCATGCCCGGGCTACAGGTTGCGGGCGATGTTCAGCGCAGCGTAACTCTGGGCTACCGGCATGATTTCCACCGAGTTGATGTTCACGTGCGGCGGCTGGCCTGCGATCCACACCACCGTGTTGGCCAGATCCTCAGGGCGGATTGCCTCCACGTCGCGGTACAGCGCGTTCACCGCGTCCTGGTCACCGGCCAGGCGTACCAGTGAAAATTCCGTGCCCGAGCACAGCCCCGGCTCGATGTTGCTGACCCGTACCCTGGTGCCTGCGAGGTCTGCGCGCAGGTTCAGGCTGAACTGTTTAACGAAGGCCTTGCTGGCGCCATATACGTTGCCGCCCGGGTAGGGATACGTGCCGGCAATGGAGCCGATGTTGATGATCAGCCCGTTGTTAGCTTCCACCATGGCCGGCAGCAGCTTGTGGGTGACCATGGCCAGGCCGGTGACGTTCGTGGCGATCATGCGTTCCCAGTTCTTGGCATCGGCGCTCTGGGCGCGGTCGATACCCAGTGCCAGGCCGGCGTTGTTCACCAGCAGGTCGATGTGCAGCGACGAGTCGCGAATCGATTCGCAAGCCGCGTCCAGCGAGGCGGCGTCTGTCACGTCCAGGGGCAGGGCAATGAAGTGCTCGCCCAGTTCGCGCTTCAGTTCCGCCAATTTATCTGCGCGGCGGGCGCCGCCGATCACGCGGTAATTGTCAGCGATCAATGCGCGGCAGATGGCTTTGCCGAAGCCAGCGGAAGCGCCGGTCACAAATGCAGTTTTCATCAGGTTCTCCTTGAGGGTTGAATCAAGCCAGGTACTTCACGCCAAGGCTGGCGAACAGGCAAAGCATCGAAAGCACCAGCACCTTGCGCACAACATCGTTGCCTTTACGGATGGCCAGGGCGCTGCCTATGTGGTTGCCCAGGATGTTGCAGGCCACTAGTGGCAGGGCCAGCAGGTACACCACCTTACCGGCCACAATGAAGGCGACCAGCGCGCCAATGTTGGAGGCGAAGTTGAAGCTTTTCGAGTTGGCCGAGCTGGACACCAGGTCCATCTTCAGCAGGTAGTGGAAGGCGATGATGAACATGCTGCCAGTGCCCGGCCCGAAAAAGCCGTCGTAGAAACCGATGACCAAGCAGGTCAGGGGCACTACGGTGAAGAGCATGCGGTTGCTGAGTGTGTGCTCTTGTACCGGCCGGTCCTTGGGCGTGAGAAAGATCAAGATGCCAAGAGGGATAAGCGCCAGGATGATCTTGCCCACGGTTTCCGGGGAAATCGACACGATCAGGTGGGCGCCCATGTAAGCGCCCAGCAGCGCGAACGGCACGCCCACCAGCGCCACTTTCCACACCATCTTGCTGTTGGCGAAGAAGTTGCGGATGGCGGCCAGAGTGCCTAGGGTGCTGACCAGCTTTTCCTGGCCCAGCGCTACCTGCGGCGGTAGCCCTACCAGCAGGAAACCAGGCACTAGGAACAGCCCGCCCCCCCGGCAATGCTGTCTACGAAGCCGGCGACAAAAGCGATTGTGCCCAGCAGCATGATGGCCAGTATCCAGTGCTGGGCCCAGAACGATCCGAGTAATTCCATGGTGGTACCTGTTTAGTCAATGTGGCGATCAGGAAAGGACTTCGTAAAGGTGGTCGGCGCGGCTGTGGTGGCGTCGACTGCGGTCTTGAGGTTTGCGCTTTCCATTTCAGGTGAAGTTCCATATTTTGATGTGGATGGGTAAAAAATATTGAATCGATGCAATCATTCTAATTCCTTGAAATAAATCGACTCAATATGTTTTTGATACCTAAATTGACATTGTTTCGCTTGACTGATCATAACCTAATGATTTTATTGATTTTAATTGGCAATAAAATCTGCAGCAGCTGCTGCCGGACTGCACTTTCCCTCCGCGATGGCGCAGATGCTCCGTGCAAAATTCGGTCGCGTTGCCTTGCGGTGACGGCTGAAGTCTTGTGTTACGGTAGAAAATCAATGACATGTATTTGATCGGTGTAATGTTTTGAATCGACTAATATTGAGTCGATTGTTGTGCGATTACGCTTATGAAAAATTTCATGGTAGGATTTCGCGCTTCAGTTGTTTCTGGTGTCGTTCCTATGTGGGTTCCTGAATACAGCGGCCATGGCCAGCCGGTTTACTTGATGATCGCCGACGCACTGGCGCGTGACATCGCTTCCGGGCACTTGGCCGCGGGCGAGCGCCTGCCCACCCTCAAGGAGCTGGCTGAGGCGTTGAAAGTGACGCCGGGCACCATAGGCCGCTCCTACGACGAGGCGGCCAAGCGAGGGCTGGTGATCGGGGAAGTGGGACGGGGCACATTCGTGCTGCCGACCCGCGGTGTCTTGGCGCCGGTGGCCAGACTCGGCGTTGCCTCCAAGGTAGATACCGGGCAGATAGACCTGTCGATCATCAAGCCCTGCGACGCCGGCATGAGCGACTGGCTGCGAGGAGCAATCGAGGAGTTGGCGCAGGCGCCCGAGTTGGGGTCGATCCTGGATTACGTCACCGACGGCGGCCATTCCGTGCATAAGGAGGCCGGGGCGTTGTGGGTGCAGCGCTGCCTGCCGGACGCCAACGCCCAACAAATCGTGTTGACGGCCGGTGCCCAACACGGCTTGCTGGTGGCCATCGGCGGCCTGTCCAGCGTCGGCGATATGATTTTGTGTGAGGAATATTGCTATCCAGGGATCATCTCCCTGGCCCACAGTCTGGGTCGTCGCCTGCACGGGGTGCAGGTCGATGAGTACGGCCTGGTGCCGGCGGCGCTGCGGGCCGCGTGCATTGAGCACCGGCCCACGCTGCTGGTGACGGTGGCCACGCACCAGAACCCCACCAACTCGATCATGCCCGAATCGCGTCGCCTGGAAATCGCCGAGATCGCCCGCGAGTTTGACCTGTACGTCATCGATGATGATATCTACGGCTTTCTTGAGACACGCCCCGCGCACAAGCCGTTGTCGGCCTATGCCCCGGAGCGCTCGGTATACCTGACCAGCCTGTCCAAGAGCTTGCTACCGGCCCTGCGCATCGGTTACCTGTACGCGCCGCCGCAAACCCTATCGCGGCTGTCGTCCATGGTGCGCAGCAGTGTGTGGATGCCGTCGCCGCTAATGGCCCAATTGGCCAGCAACCTGATCACCAGTGGCCGTGGGGCGCAATTGGTGCGTGTGCAACAGGAGGAAGCCGCGGAGCGCCAGCGCCTGGCGCGGCAGCTACTGGGCTCGTACGACATTCGCACCCAACCCAACAGCTTCCATGTGTGGCTCGAATTGCCCGAGCCCTGGACCAGCGACGAGTTCGCCAACCTCGCGCGCGCCAACGGCGTGATCGTGGTCAGTGGCAGCCAGTTCCTGGCCCAGCGCAGCGCCAGCACCCGTGGGGTACGCATCGCCCTGATGGGCCCTAGCCGTGCGGAGTTGGGGTTTGCGTTGACCAAGTTGGTCAGCCTGCTGGCTGCGCCGGAGCCGCGGTTGTTTTATTGATTGTTGTGGGGAGGTCGGCGGGAGGCCTGAAGGCGATTGTCTTGAGGTCTTTTGCGCTCTCAAGATTGAGCGCCGCTCGTGCGACGTTCCTCGGCTCACCTTCTCTGTCACGAGAGTTGGCAAGCCGGATGTCAGCCTAGTCCCGTCATGATACGACTCGCCCAAAACCTTGCGCGGCCAGTCACCCATTCGGCTTCGCGGTTTTTTAGCGTTCTTGTGATCTAGCTGCCCATCGTCGGATGGCTTTCTTTGCCGTTGGCGATATTTTTTAGCCATATGGCGGAGGGGGGAGGGCATGATTCCGGCGAGCAAAACCCTACAAGCAACAGCATACGATCCGGCCAGGCCTTTACCGCTGCTGTTTGGTGAAGGCACGAAACTCAAGACCACCAGCGCATTTGAGCTTCATTCGATGATGGAGAAAGGATTTCCGTCGGAGTTGGTAATCGCCCCCGCTACGTGACCACCATGTGTTTTCGAAGGTGCTCGGGCTTTCGGATCGAACAGTGCAGCGGCGAACCTAAGCGGTGACAAATGAATGCCCTGCTATTATAATTTGATTATCATTGATCGATTTAGGCGACAGGCAATTCCATGGAAAACAAGACTGCACGACTGACTGTGCTCATTGATCCCGTCAAGAAAAAAGCCCTTGAGGAGCTTTGCGCGTCTCAGGACCTGACACCTTCTCAGGTCGTTCGTCAGCTGATTCGGGACTACCTCGAGACGCATGGCGTGTCCTACGCGACCAAAAGCAAAATTGCGGCCAATGCCAAGTAATTCATCCCTGTATGAGCGGGCACGACAAGTGCCTGCTCATCGCGCGTCATTCACTGCCTCCTACGTCTCGCCCTGACTCTCGTTGATCTGGGCATGGCTGACCAGTGCGCCATTGAAGTCCGCATGATAATGCTGTGAACCGAGCACCTGAAGAATCCCGGCCCGGTCGAGTTTGCCAAGCACTTTCTCATTGGCTTCACACAGCTTTACGACAATGCCGCGCTTGTGCAGTTGCTCAATGACTTCGAGCAGCGTTTGCAACCCCGTGATGTCCATGAACGGCACGCGCTTCAGGCGAATAATCAACGTTCTGGGATCGGTGTGCGTTTGCGCCAAAACACGTTCAAAGGTTTCTGCGGCGCCAAAGAACAGAGGCCCCTCGATGGTGTAGACCAAAACACCGGGAGGAAGATGTGCATGTCCATTTGTACGCAACTCTGCCTCCAGCTCATCTTCGACCATTAGCTGTACCTCGACAGAGGACGCCATGCGACGCATGAATTGCAGCATGGCAAGAATCACCCCAATGTTCACGGCGATCGTCAGGTCACTGAATACGGTCAGGCCGAAGGTGATTAGCAGGATGGCAACGTCGGCTTTGGGCGCGCGTTTGACCATGCGCTTGAAGTGCTTCAGTTCGCTCATGTTGTAAGCGACCACGAACAAGATCGCCGCCAATGCGCAAAGCGGGATATCCGAAGCCAGCGGCGCCAGAAAGAAGATCAGCAAAATCAACGTGAGGGAGTGGGCAATGCCCGCGATTGGGCTATTGCCGCCATTGCGGATGTTGGTGGCCGTTCGAGCGATCGCCCCTGTCGCAGCGAAGCCACCGAACAGAGGGGTGACCAGGTTGGCAATGCCTTGTCCGATCAACTCCTGATTGGAGTCATGTTTGGTGCCGGCCATCCCGTCGGCGACAATTGCCGACAATAGTGACTCGATAGCCCCAAGCATCGCGATTGCAAACGCAGGGCCAATCAACTCAATGACCTGGGGCAGCGTTATTGCTGGAAGGCCGATTTGGGGAAGGCCTTGAGGAATGCCCCCAAATGCACTGCCGATCGTGGCCACGCCGTCGAACTGAAAATAGGCATGTAATGCCGTGACCACGACCATCGCGATCAGCGGGCCGGGAACACGCTTTAAACCCGGCAGTTTAGGCGCAAGGATCACCAGCGCCAGGCTCAGCAGGGCCAACAGTGTCGTGGGTACATGAAGGTTGGGGAATGCCTGGATGAGGTGCCACAGCCGCTGGTGGAAGTGCTCGCCACTGATTTTCGGCAAGCCCAGAAAGTCTTTCCATTGCCCGACCCAAATGATCACCCCGATGCCGGCGGTGAATCCCACAATCACCGGGTCAGGGATGAACTTGATGAGTGCGCCAAGTTTGGTGATGCCGAGCAGCAATAAAATTGCCCCGGCCATCATTGTCGCGACCTGCAAGCCATCAACGCCGTACTTGGCTGTCACGCTGGCCAGAATGACGATGAATGCGCCTGTGGGGCCCGCAATCTGCAGCCGGCTTCCGCCGAACAGCGAAACCAGCAAACCACCCACAATGGCTGTGTAGATCCCCTGTTCCGGCTTGACGCCGGAGGCGATCGCAAATGCCATGGCCAAGGGCAGCGCCACGACGCCGACGATGATCCCTGAGACGATATTTCCAAGCCAATGCTCGCGCCCTAACAAGCCCGCTTTCCAAGCTTCTCGTATCGCAATCATGACTAGCCTCGTTCTGGTGGCATGTGCATACTATTCACACGTTATGATAATAGCAAAGCAATTGGCCTAGCCTCGGTACAACACCGGCGACGCTCTAGATTCAGTGCTCAGAGAGCTGAGCCCTATGCTCGGAGACCGCGCATGAAACGCGAAGATGTCAAAACCAAACACGGGGAAGGCATGCACTTCGACACGCATGTGATAGCCAACCCGGCCAACACGCACGAGTGGATCATTCTTTTCAAAAAGGATGCCGGGAGAAGCTATTTTCTGGTCAATGACAACGAGGAAGTGGAGTCATTTGGACGCCTCGATGATCTGATCCATGAGCTTCGCGAGCTGGGTATCAAATCTGCCGAAGTACATTTCTGACAGCCACCCTCAGAAAGGTTGAGCAGGTCAGTAAAGATTGAGTTCTGTTAAAGAAAGAATCGACGCCCCCCATCCTTTTTCGCGATCGCCTGACACGGATCAACGCTGATCCGGCCCCATGAGCCGCGTCGACGCCCGTATGTAACCGTTTCAGGCACTTACGCGATTGTCGAAGTGCGTAGGGCGGCTCCAAGACGCGATAAGCAACCCCCCGAGTCCTAGTGTGTCGTGCTTGGTGCATGGCGCGCCGGGCTTTCGAGCGCGCAAAAAAAAGGCCACGCAAGGTGGCCTAAACGGGTTCAAGCATAGGAGGGCTCTATTGGCCAAAAAATACAGGCCCGCCCTGAAGTCTTAGGGCCAATAGCGTTGGTCTGCTGGCTGACAAACCCCTTCGTCAACAGCATTCAAGCCGGCAACTCGATCCTGGTCTGTGGCTCAGGACCTCGTTGCCTTGTATTATAATAGTGTTAACATAATATTGTAATCAACGTCTAATTAGGGGCTCGCATGACTACCGACTTCAAGAAGGCTGCACTGGATTACCATGAATTCCCGACCCCAGGAAAAATCGGCATTGCGCTGACCAAGCCTGCCGATACCGCTGCCCAACTCGCACTGGCGTACAGCCCTGGCGTGGCCGAACCCGTTCGCGAAATCGCGAAGGACCCGGAGAACGTCTATCGCTTTACCGGAAAAGGCAATCTGGTGGCCGTGATCACAAACGGTACGGCCATTTTGGGTCTCGGTGATCTGGGTCCCTTGGCCAGTAAGCCGGTCATGGAAGGCAAAGCGTTGCTGTTCAAGCGTTTTGCCGGTATCGACTCGATCGATATCGAAGTCAATGCCGAGAGTTCCCAGGCTTTTATCGACACCGTCGTGCGTATCGCCGACACCTTTGGTGGGATCAATCTGGAAGACATCAAAGCCCCTGAGTGCTTTGAAATCGAGGACGCACTGATCGAACAGTGCAACATCCCGGTCTTCCATGACGACCAGCACGGCACCGCCATCGTCACCGCGGCCGGCATGCTCAATGCGCTGGAGATTCAGGGCAAAACGCTGGAGAACGCGAGAATCGTCTGCCTCGGCGCCGGTGCCGCAGCCACGGCGTGCATGCGCCTGCTGCTCAGCCTTGGCGCGCAAAAAAGCAATCTGTACATGGTCGATCGCACCGGTGTCATCCACTCGGCGCGCAAAGACCTCAACCAATACAAAGCACAATTCGTTAACGACGGTGGCCCGCGCACGTTGATGGAAGCCATGAACGGTGCCGATGTGTTCGTGGGGTTGTCTGGCGCCAATCTGCTTCCGGCTGAAGCGCTGGCGGCGATGGCTCCCAAGCCGATCGTGTTTGCCTGCTCGAACCCCGATCCTGAAATCAGCTACGAGTTGGCCATGGCCACGCGTGATGACTTGATCATGGCGACCGGTCGCTCCGACTACCCGAACCAGGTCAATAACGTTCTGGGCTTTCCGTTCATCTTCCGCGGCACCCTGGATGTTCGGGCAACCCGGATCAACGAAGCGATGAAAATTGCGGCAGTGGAAGCACTGCGCCAATTGGCCAAAGAGCCAACTCCTGTGGAAGTGCTGCGAGCGTTCAACGTCGACAAGCTTGAGTTTGGGCGCGATTACATTCTCCCCAAAGCGCTCGATGCTCGCCTGCTCGGGGCAATCGCCGGCGCAGTGGCCAAGGCCGCTATCGACACCGGTGTTGCGAAGCTGCATTACCCGGCGCACTACCCGCTGTAAGCGGAGGTCAATCACGCTGATGTGCGGCAGTTGCACGACCTTTTGCACGGTTGGCAGCTGTCGCACTCGGCGGACATCCGGCCGCCGCAGCCCCTGAACATCGACAGCCTGTCATTTGCAAGATCATCCGTTCTTGAATGATCCGAGCCACAACCCGTCTTCCTTTTATGCCTGCCTAAAAGCGATCTCACCCTGTCACGCACAGGCGTTCTAAGACCTTGGTATCATCCGGAAAACGCTGCTTTCTACCACGTGGAATTAGCATTGTATGTTAATGTTATGCGCGTCATCGATGGAGCAAATGACTGCACGCTTGATCCGGGCGCTCACCTGTAACCGCCGCATCCATAGCGAGAGCTGACACCCGTTCAGGTCGCTCGTCAATTGATCCGCAATGACCTGCGCGGTCACGGCGCGGAGGATGAAACATAGCACTCTGCCGCGGTGAAAGCCGTCAGACAGTCAATGCCTATCAGCAGACTCGTGACACCAGTCTCAGTGACCCCATCAATACAGCAGGCTGACACAGCGCTGTTAAGGAAGAGACCATGAGCAAAACCATCGCAATCATCAAGGGTGACGGCATCGGCCCTGAGATCATGCAAGCGACGCTACGCGTACTCGATGCCCTTGACTGCAATCTTCAGTACGACTTCGTTGAGGCCGGCTTGGAGGCCTTGCAGCAGCATGGGCAACTGATGCCGCCCGCGTCCATCGATACGATCGCCAAACACGGCGTCGCACTCAAAGGCCCTCTGACCACGCCGATTGGCCGCGGCTTCTCCTCGATCAACGTCCACCTTCGCCGCCACTTCGATCTCTACGCCAACGTCCGACCGGCGATCAGTTTCCCCGGCACTCGTTCGCGCTTCGAAGGTATCGATATCATCACGGTGCGTGAAAATACCGAAGGGGCGTACCTGCCAGAAGGGCAAAGTATTTCGGAAGACGGCGAAGTCGCTCTGGCAAGCATTCGCGTAACACGCACAGCCTCCGAACGCATCGTGCGCTACGCGTTCGAGCTGGCTCGTAGCAAGGGCCGCAAAAAAGTGACCGCGGTACACAAGGCCAACATCATCAAGTCGTGCTCCGGGCTGTTCCTTGACGTGGCGCGTGAGGTTGCCGAGGATTATCCGGAAATCGAATTCCACGAGATGATCGTCGACAATGCCTGTATGCAGTTGGTGATGAATCCCCATCAATTCGATGTCATCGTCACCACCAACCTGTTTGGCGACATCCTTTCAGACCTGTGCGCAGGCCTGGTCGGTGGGTTGGGCTTGGCGCCGGGGTCCAACATCGGTGCCGATGCAGCCATCTTCGAAGCGGTCCACGGTTCGGCACCGGACATCGCCGGCAAGAACATCGCGAACCCGTGTGCATTGTTATTGGCCGCCGCAGACATGCTTGATTACCTGGGCATGGTGGACAAGGGCACGCGCATTCGTACTGCTATCCGCGTTGTTCTGGAAAACTCCCGTGATCAAGTGACACCCGATATGGGCGGGGCCGGTACCACTGAGTCCTTCGCCGATGCCTTGGTGGCCTACTTGCGTGCCTGAGTAGAGCGTCAGGAAACGCGCGCCAGCTCACTGTGAGCTGGCGACTTTCTACGTGTGCTCCACGCGGACCTGCCCGTAGGGCCGCTGGCTGGAAAACCTTCCGATACTCGAGTCCTCCAGCAGTCTTTTGTTGCCGTAACGTTGGCGTTAATAGACGTTAATCCAACATCATTATTTGCTGCGGTCGCACTTGTAGATGCGCGAGGTGCCAAGGAAAACTATTCAGAAATGAATTTCAGCTACCTTGATACCGATTTCGCGCAGCTCATGAATCAAATCATCAAGGTACCGAAAAGGTTCGATTTCTTCGTTGTCATTGACTAGGAAGAAGCTTCTTCCGGCATCCTTTTTAAAGAAGACGATCCACTCCTGGGTGTTGGCCGGGTTGGCAATCAAATGGGTATCAAACTGAATGCCTTCAGCGTATTTGGTTTTTACGTCTTCACGTTTCATACGGGTCTCCAAGCGCTCACGTAGTGCTGCTTTCATGCATGTCTCTGCCTCCTGGCAATCAATCAAAAGACCTCGTCCGGGCCTGAGGCCAGGGCGACGTCGATTGCCTTTCTATTATCACTGCATGATAATATTATGCACATATGATCCAGTGGAGGATAGTCGTGTGCAGAGCTGTCGAAGCGCCTGAGCCACGCGGGTCCGCCCAATGCCCTGGCGTTCAAGGCACACCGCCATGCGGCTGGCTTTGCTTTTGATTCAATGCATAAGGTTTCTGAATTTTAAGGACGACAGTCATCATGCGCAAAACAGCAATTGAGAAACGCCTTGCGCTGAATGCTCCGCCCCTGGAGCCAGGGCAGCGACTGTTGGTTGGCCTTGAGCAATGCGTCGTCGTTCGGCAGCGAGAAACAGGGATCTATCAAGTTGTATTCGACTGCAAAGCCCCCAAGACTGCTCGGGTTTTTTGGGCGGAATATGAGTGGATGTTCATCGGCCGGATTAAGCGGCACGCTGAGCAAGATCCTTCATTGGAACGCTTTGTCTCGGTGCTGAGAGCAGGGTCTGAAGACTGACAGGCAGTCACGGCTCTGATCGACAGTACGCTTGGCTGACCGCAGCCAGGTTCGCCTAGGATACGAACTTGATTGGGATCATCGTAAAGATGTAAATCAGCCTGATTTCATTGGAACACAGATGCTGGTTTTCTATTCGTATCCAGGTCGTGCCAGATAGAGAAAAGCCTGCAGCCATGCAGGCTTTTTTGCTGGTGTCGTTCCAGTCATCCAGGCGCACGGTGTGAGCAAGCCGAGCGACACTTCAATCCAGCAAGCGCTTCAACCCGGCGACGCCAACCGGCGGTTCCGCCGTCCACGGCACTACGATGACAGCATGGTTGGTTTCTTCGGCCACTCTCGCCATTTGTTTGCGCTCGCTATCCAGGCGCGCTCGTAGCAGCGGGTCTGTCGTATCGGTGGCCAGCAACGACTTATTGACCACCCAGGCAAACGGTTCGATGTCGGCCCTGCGCAAGTCATCCTGCAGCGCTGCCGCCTGCGACACCGGGGTGGCTTCGGGCAGCGTGACGAGGATGATCTTGGTGTAGTCCGCATCTTGCAGGCGCATCAACGGCGTGACGATGTGGTCCGAGGCTTTGCCTTTGAATTCGCGAACCATCTGGCGGTGATAGGCGCCTGTGGCGTCCATCAGGAGCAGGGAGTGACCTGTGGGGGCAGTGTCGAGTACCACGAATGCGCTTCTGGCTTGCGCAACCACACGGGAGAATGCGTGGAACACCGCGACCTCTTCGGTACACGGGGATTGCAGATCCTCGATGAGCAAGGCGGTTTCGTCTTCCGTCAGGCTTGGCGCGCGGGAGGCGACGATCTTGTCCACGTACTTTTGGGTCTCGACCTTAGGGTCGATGCGGCCGACGCTGAGTCCCTGCACGTCGGCATTGAGGGTTACCGCCAGATGCGCCGCAGGATCTGTCGTACTCAGGTGTACGGACTTGCCATGCTGTACCAGTCCCAGGGCGATGGCGGCGGCAATGGTGGTTTTGCCCACACCGCCTTTGCCCATGACCATGATCAGGCCGCGCTGGTCGTGGGCTAACTCGGCGATCAATTCCGCGAGTGCGTGATATTCCAGGCGCGACGGTACTGGGTTTGCAATGCTGGCTGGGACAGCAAGCTCGGGTGTCAGCAGTGCGCGAAGCGCGGGCAAGCCAACCGAATCCACGGCCTTGAGTGGGATGTAGTCGGCTGAAAGCTGACGCAGTGACGCGGGCATCTCGTCGAGCGCTTGCTGGCCCATAGCTTCGATCGCGGCGGCGATCGGGTCATTTAAGTCGCTGCGTTTAAATACAGCATTGACCACCAGGCGCTGGTGGTTCAAGCCCAGTTCACGGAGTTCGTCGCTGGAGCGTGCAGCCTCGCTGAGGGCGCCTTTATCAGGGCGCGTCACCAGAACAACGGTGGTCAGGGCTGGATCATTGAGCGCCACCAATGCCTGATTGAACAACTGCTCCTGCATTTTCAAGCCCGAATGCGGCCCCAGGCATGATGCGCCACGATCGTTGCCTTTTAGAAAGCCGCTCCACGCTTTTGGCAGGCTCAACAATCTGAGCGTGTGCCCCGTGGGCGCGGTATCGAACACGATGTGGTCATACGCCGCGCTGCCCTGCGACAGCAGGTGGGAGAACTCGTCGAAGGTTGCGATTTCGGTCGTGCATGCCCCGGAGAGTTGCTCACGCACCAAGGCGATGTCTTCATCGCGGGCCTGGTCGCCCATTTGCTCGATCACCCGGGCCCGATAGTCAATTGCTGCGGTCCCTGGGTCGATATTGAGCACGAACATTCCAGGCACGTGCGGCACCGCGACAGGCTGATTGCTCAGCTCGACGCCGAGCATCTCGTCAAGGTTCGAGGCGGCGTCCGTGCTGACCAGCAGTACCTTCTTGCCGGCCTCGGCCAGGGCGAGTGATACCGCGGTTGAGACCGACGTTTTGCCGACACCGCCCTTGCCGGTGAAGAACATATATCGGGTGGGTTGATCGAGCAATTTGAGGGTGGGCTGCATGGCACGCTGACTCCCTTGCGGAGCATGACTGGGTTTTGCAGTTTAGACCGATGTTCAGAATCGCCAATGGGGTCATATCAATCAAACGGTAATTTTTACCGTCCTGATAGAGGAGTGTTCTGTCGGAAGAGGGCGGTAATCCATAACCCAAGTGAACAGCCTGTTTGGCTGGTTTTTGCCATGCGGATCACATCGTCGAGCGTGCTGCAATTCAAATAATTGGAAAACAGAGAAAAGCCCCACAGCACACGCCGATTTTTCGACGTAGGTATTTCTTTAAAAAGCCTTGATCATCGACGCCGCTCTCTCACAACAAGAGGGCAAATCTGAAAAGCAAAGACGAGCTGGCTGACAGTCATCCGCCTGTGGAGCTGTTTGCTCTAGAAAAAGGTTGGCATTGAGACTTGCTCCCCAGTAGTTAGTTGAATGCCTGCATAACTTGACGTGATAAGGAATAGTCGTGTGAATAAAAAATTAATCGTATGCACATTGTTGGCGTGCTCTGCATTTTCGGCGCTCAGCCATGCGGCGGACGGCACTATTAACTTCACCGGTACGATCACCGATGCCGCGTGTACTGTTACACCCGGTACTGCCAATCAGACGGTGACAATGGGGACGGTCAGTTCAACGGCATTGGCCAATGTCGGCGATACCGCAGCCCCGACCCGGTTCGATATCGTCCTGACTAACTGCCCGGCCACGGCCACCAGCGCGGTCGTAAAGTTTGATGGCCCGACCGACGGGAATAACAGCAGTTTGATTGCCCTGACGAGTGGGGCTGGAACCGCCGAGGGTGTGGCGATCGGTGTGTATGAGGGGGATGCCGCTACGTTGATTCCCGTGGGCTCCCCGTCCGTCAGCAAGCCTCTTTCTCCGGTAGCCGACACCACCTTCAACTTCTTCGCCAAATATGTGGCAACCGCTCCAGTGGTGGCCGGTTCCGGCAACGCCGTCAGTGATTTCACAGTTATTTATAACTGATCACTAAGACAGGCCGGGCACGCTGCTCGGCCTTCTCAACAAGTGGGTTTGCTCACGTGCAGGCTTGAGCAAAGCGTCGGTAGGAGATACGTCGATGGGGTGGCTGAAATACATGTTAACCGCCGGCCTGCTGGTCGGTACGGTGCATACGGCTATTGCGGGTGTGGTGGTGGGGGGCACGCGGGTGGTGTACGACGGCTCAAGGAAAGAAGCCTCGATTTCGGTGAAAAACACCGAGAAGACCAAGCCGTATCTGATTCAGTCATGGGTCGATGACGGGGCGCAGACTGCACCTGGCAAGGCGCCGTTTATCATGACGCCGCCGCTGTTTCGGCTGGATGCCGAGCAGGAGAATGTGCTGCGCATCATTCGCACCGGAGGGGATTTTCCGCAGGACAGAGAGTCGGTGTTCTGGGTGAATATCAAGTCGATTCCCGCCTCGGAAAAAACCGAAGAAAACCAACTGCTGATTTCTGTGAAGAGTCGGATAAAACTCTTCTATCGCCCGCCGGGAATGCCAGGAGAGTCGCTGAATGCTTATAAGGCACTGGTCTTTACGCGGGTAGGTAAAGCGTTGCAGGTCAACAACCCTACGGCGTATCACGTGTCTTTTTTTCGCGTGAGCGTGGGTGACCAGGTTATTAACGATGCCGGTATGGTTGCTCCCAAAAGTACATTGGCCTGGTCGATGCCGGAAGGTGCAAGTGGAGCCGTCAGTTGGCAAGCCATCAATGATTATGGCGGTATTACGCCGCAGGCCAGTGCGCCACTCTAATTCATAAGGGCTGTTAGTTTTAACGGCTACCTGTTTCGTTAATGCGTTGGATCAACCGCTCTTTGGTGTTGGGGTGGCGGGCACTGTGTTGCCCGGATTGCGGGGCTTCTTATATGAACGCTATAAATAATGGAATGCTACGCCTGAAACTAAAGGTGCTGGCCGCGCATGCACTCAAATGCATGATAGGCATTACGCTGTGTTCGTCCAATGCGCTGGCGCGTGAGTATTTTAATGCCAGTGCCTTGGAGATCGACAATGCAGAACAAACGTGGGTCGACCTCGATGCATTCTCCAATCAGGGCGGGCAGTTGCCTGGAAGTTATTCAGTGGACCTCTACTTGAACGACCGACGAATAGCCAGTCGCGATATTAACTTCGTTGCGCTGGACGGTCTGTTGCAACCTGAACTTACCCCACGACAATTACAGGAGATGGGCGTCAAGTTGCAGGCGTTTCCTGCGTTGCGCGAACTGCCCCAGGAAACCCCCATCAGCAACCTGCAGGCATACATTCCAGATGCGGGCAGCGTGTTCAACTTTCATCAGCGCCGTCTGGACATCAGCATTCCCCAAGCGGCGCTCACCCGTGAAGCACGCGGGCAGATTGATCCTGAACAGTGGGACCAAGGCCTGCCGGCCGCGCTGCTCAATTACAGTTTCAGCGGCGCGAATACTCGGCGCGAAGGGCGTTCCGGCAGCGATGACAATTACTACCTGAACCTGCGCAGCGGGTTGAACCTGGGCGCCTGGCGGCTACGTAACTACTCGACTTACACCCAAGGTGACAGCCGAGCCCAATGGGCCAGCCTCAATACGTACCTTCAGCGTGATGTGCATTCGTTGAAGAGCCAGTTGGTCGTGGGGGACAGCTTCACGCCGGGGGAGTTGTTCAACAGCGTGCAGTATCAGGGCATTCAATTGGCCTCGGACGACAACATGTACCCCGACAGCCTGCGTGGGTTCGCTCCGGTGGTGAGAGGTATCGCCCGCAGCAACGCCCAGGTGACGGTGCGCCAGAACGGCTACATCATCTATCAGACTTATGTGCCCGCCGGCGCATTCGAAATCACGGATTTGTACCCCACGTCTTCCAGCGGCGATATGGAAGTCACCATCACCGAGGCTGATGGCAGCGTGCGCAGCTCGATTCAGCCTTTTTCGGCGGTGCCGGTGATGGTCCGGGAAGGGCGCTTCAAGTATTCGCTGGTCGCGGGCGAATACCGTTCGACGGCGAGCAAGAGCAGCACCCCCGCATTTGCCCAGGGTACGCTGATTTACGGGTTGCCCGGTGACACCACCGTGTACGCGGGTGTCCTTGCCTCGGCGAAGTATTCGGCGACGTCCTTGGGTGTTGGCCACGGGTTTGGCGAATGGGGCTCGCTTTCCATGGATGTGAGCCAGGCCCGCACCGAGTTGCGCCAGGGTTCCCGGCACGATGGCCAGTCGGTGCGCTTTCAATATGCGAAGGATATCGCGGCCACCAACACCACGTTCACCCTGGCCGGTTACCGTTATTCCACCAGCGGTTATTACGATTTCCAGGAAGCCAATGAGATCGACCCCGGCAACTTCAATGACTGGCGACGCCTGTATAACCGGCGCAGCCGTGCGCAACTCAATATCAACCAGTCCCTGGGCGAATACGGCAACTTTTATATCAATGGTTATCAGCAGGACTTCTGGCGACAAACCGGTTACGAACGGAGCCTGAGTGCCGGTTATAACCTGAGCCGGGGCGGCGTGACCTACGGTTTGAGTTATGCCTACACGCAGACCCCCGCGTATAACGGGCGCAAGCGCAATGACCAGCAACTGGCATTCAATATCCAGTTGCCGTTGGGGAGTGCTCTGCGTAATAGCTGGGTGAATTACAACCTGAATACCGATGCACAGGGAAAGACCGCCCACGAACTGGGGCTCAGTGGCGCGACGCTGCCGGACGATAATCTGATCTACAGCGTCAGCCAGGGTTATGCCAGCCCAGGGCAAGGCAACAGCGGCAATGCTCACGCGACGTATAAAGGCGCTTACGCGGAAACCAAGCTCGGTTACAACTACGAGCGACACTCCCGACAACTCAACTATGGCGCACAGGGTGGCGTCGTTGCGCACCCGTTCGGCATTACTTTCTCCCAACCCCAGGGCGAAACCATGGCGCTGGTGCGCGCGCCTGGCGCTGCCGGGGTCAAAGTGCAAAACAACACCGGGGTCAATACCGATTGGCGCGGTTATGCGCTGGTTCCTCATGTCAGCACCTATCGTCGCAACCGCATTGCGTTGAGCACCGAAACACTGGCCGATGACATCGACATCGAGGCCAATACCCAATCGGTCATCCCGACCCGTGGCGCCTTGGTACTCGCAGATTTCCAGACCCGCGTCGGCAGCCGGGTACTGATGGCCCTCACTTATCAGGGAAAACCCGTCACGTTCGGCGCCAGCGCAACGCTGGTGCAAGAGTCGACGACGTTTGCCAGCAGCGGCATTGTCGGCCTGGAAGGGGAGGTTTATCTAAGCGGCATGCCGGAACAGGGTGAAGTGAAGGTTCAGTGGGGCGAGCAAGCGGACCAACAATGCACGGCAGCTTTTGTTTTACCGATATCCATTGAAGGGTCGCAGCCTTTTTCAATCATCAGGACGTTATCGGTGTCATGCAATTAATCGAGGGCTTTTTATGCTGGGTGTACAACGGACGCTGATTAGGTTGTTCTGTTTTGGCAGTGCGGCATGGGTTTTAACGGTGTTATCGAATAACGCATTGGCATCGTGCCGTTTTTACAATGGCGTGTCGTCGGCGTTGACGCGAACGGTAAATTTTGGAACGTTGATTGTCCAGCGTGATACTCCCATCGGCACGGTTTTGGCAACCGCCAATACCGGCGCCTACAATGGTGGCCGGTATTTTTACGGCTGCAGTGTGAATTATGTGCATCGCTTTGCAATGGAACAGTTCAGAGTCATCAGTGCATATGGGAATAACGTATACAACACCAATATAGCGGGTGTGGGGATTCGTGTATTATTCTTCGGCGGCGCTATGCCTTACGATGTCAACTTTAACGGGCCCAGCACTGTTGCGCTGCCTGAACCCGGAATTACCGTGCAGTTGGTAAAAACCACTTCGGGGGCAGTTGGGGCCGGTGTTCTGACGAATGGAAGACTCGCCTCAGGCAGTATCGTTAATTATTTTTATGCGGCTTACGCCAGCCTGTCCGGCAGCAATACCATCATTCCCGTCGCTTGTTCGGTCTCCAATACGTCCATCCCTGTGCCCATGGGCAATGTGCCGCGAAGCCAGTTCACCGGCCCGGGAAGCGCGGGAGATGAAATCAACTTTTCCATCCCGCTCGATTGCGATGCCAATACACGGGTCAAAGTTGCCCTGGATGGCAACGCCCACAGCTCCGGGATTGCTGGGGTGCTGGCACTGAATGCGTCTCCTACCGCCGCAACCGGGGTTGGCGTAAGGCTCTACTACAACAATGCCCCCGTCACGCTTAGAACGCCGATTGCCGCGGGCACTACGGTCAGCGACGGCCCCTACGCAATCCCGTTGGTGGCACGTTACTACCAGACCGATGCCAACGTTACCGCCGGCCAGGCCAACAGCACCGCGACGTTTACCATGACCTACAACTGACCAAACCCGGAGGTCGGACGTAGCGCTGCGGGGTGTGGGAATTTTCTGCTGTAATGCCGGGGCTAGAGCAGGCGCGGCCCTGCGGCACTAACCTGGTTTTTCACGGTCAACAGCCCCCGCACCATCGTTGATGGTTGTCGGTTTATCCTCAGCCAAAAGATCTAGAACATGTACCTACGCAACATTGCAGTCGGGCTGTCGGCCCTTGTTTTACTCTCGACCGCGGCCCATGCCCGCAGTCTGCCTGACCTCTACACGGCCACCGAACAACGTGCCTCCTTTGATGGCTGTGCCGATCTTTTCCCCGCCGCCAAACCCATCAACACTGCCACCGTGCCCGCCAGCATGCGGCCCCTGGCCCTGTGTTCGGACAATTTTGCGGTGCTCTATTCGCAGACCAGCAAGACGCCGCTGGTGGTGGTCGAGCGCCTGAACGCCGAGCAATTGCAGGATGCCAAGGGCGAGGAGCGCACCAACCTGTTCTACCCCGACCCGCGCATCCCCAAGGATGGCCGTGCAGAGTTGAGTGACTACCACAGCCAGCATCCGGCCTTCGACCGTGGCCACCAGTCGCCGGCCGCCGACGCACCGAACGCCCATGCCATGGCGCAGTCGTTTGCACTGTCGAACATGGTGCCGCAAGACCCTACCAACAACCGTAAGATCTGGAGCAAGGTCGAGGCGGATGTGCGCAAGTTCGCCAAGCGCGCTGGCGGTGATGTGTTTGTGTTCACCGGCCCGTTGTTTGACCCCGGCTACGGCACCATCGGCGACAACCAGGTCTGGGTGCCGACGCGCCTGTTCAAGCTGGTGTACGACGCTTCGTCGAAACGCGCCTGGGCTTACGTGCTGCCCAACGCGCAGACGCGCATCCAGCGGCCAATGGACTATGACGCGTTCGTGAAGAGTACCGGGCTGAAGTTGCTCGGTAATCTTCCGGTCTCCGGGTCAGTAGGGCGCACGTAAGAGGGGGAGTCACCCAGCGTCGCGCTACGCCACATCGAGCGTGCGAAACTCGACGGTGAGGTGACTCACTTCATGCACCGGTTTGAGGCGCTCGCGAATGCTGTCGGCATCCGCTGTGGAGCGGCCGACAACGCTCACGATTGCCGCATGCACACCGGGCCCTACCTGCCAGACGTGCAAGTCGGTAATCGTCGCGTCGCCCGGTTGTTCCACCAGCTCTCGGATCTCCGCAGCAACATGCTCATGGGTCTGATCGAGTAGTACGCCGGCAGTCACGCCCATCAAGCTCCAGGCCCAGCGTGCGATCACGATGGCGCCGACGATACCCATCAACGGGTCCAGCCAGACCCAACCCAGGTACCGCCCCGCCAGCAGTGCAGCGATTGCCAGCACCGAGGTCAGTGCATCGGCGAGCACATGCACATAGGCGGATCTCAGGTTGTTATCGTGGCCATGGTGGCCGTGGGCATGTTCGTGTTCGTGGTCATGCCCGTGGCTATGACCGTGGCCGAGCAACAGCGCACTGACGATATTGACCACCAGCCCAACCACGGCAATCAGCGTCGCGGTGCCGAACTGCACGTCGGTCGGTTGCAACAGGCGCATGACCGACTCGATGCCAATGCCCAGGGACACCAGCGCCAGGATCAGCGCCGAGGCAAAGCCGCCCAGATCGCCGACCTTGCCGGTGCCGAAGCTGAAACGCGGGCTCGACGCATGGCGTCGGGCATAGGCGTAGGCCGCGGCGGCGATGCCCAACGCACCCGCGTGGGTGGCCATATGAAAACCGTCGGCCAGCAGGGCCATCGAACCGGTGAGGGCGCCGGCGGCGATTTCCGCGACCATCATCACCACCGTCAACATCACCACCCATAAGGTGCGCTTGGCGTTTTCTTCGTGGGCCGAGCCGAGGAAGACATGCTCGTGGGTATGATCAAGGCTCATTTGGAGTACCGCCGAATGGCTTCAAGCAACTCTTCGACGCCCTGGTTGCGTTCTTCCTCGCTGAGGGATGGGTCCGCCACATGCGCCCGGGCATGTTCTTCGATGATTTCTTCCATCAAGCCGTTGATGGCGCCGCGTGTGGCGGCGACCAGGTGCAGGGTCTTGGCGCAATCGCTGTCCGATTCCAACGCTCTTTCCACCGCTTGAATCTGACCGGCAATGCGCTTGACGCGCTTGATCAGACTGTCTTTATTGGCCGCTATATGGCTCAAAATATACCCCCCCTACCTATGAGGTGCGGAGCATGGCATACCCCACCCCCCTATGCAATCTCCCGCCGAGAGACAGGCCCTCTCGGTTTATACTCGACGGTCTGGTCATCAACCCCCTTCAAATGAATTGAGATACCTCATGAGCACCTCTCTTTCCACAACCTCTGCGCGCAAGCCTGTCGCGCCCCTGGTGGCCTTTGCGCTCCTGGTGCTGGGCGCCGTATTCCTGCACAACCTTGTCGGCATGCGCCAGGTGCTGTTGCTGGTCGTCGGCGCCGCGCTGGGCTTGACCCTGTACCACGCCGCCTTCGGTTTCACCTCGGCCTGGCGCGTGTTTATCAATGACCGGCGCGGCGCCGGTTTGCGTGCGCAAATGGTGATGCTGGCGATAGCGGTATTGCTGTTCTTCCCGGCGCTGGGGGCGGGCACGTTGTTCGGCCAGCCGGTGGTCGGGCTGGTAGCGCCGGCCGGGGTATCGGTGGTGTTCGGTGCGTTTATTTTCGGCATCGGCATGCAGCTGGGCGGCGGCTGTGCGTCGGGCACCCTGTTCACCGTGGGCGGCGGTAATGCGCGCATGTTGGTGACGCTGTTCTTCTTTATCTGTGGTTCGTTGATCGCCACGCACCATGTGGGCTGGTGGTTTGCACTGCCGGCGTTCCCGGCGACGTCGATCGTCAAAAGTGTCGGCGTCATGCCGGCGCTGCTTCTGAACCTGGCGGTGTTCGGCCTTATCGCAGCCGTCAGCGTGCGCCTGGAAAAGGCCCGTCATGGTCAACTGGAAGCCGGCGTGACCAGCGAACATCAAGGCTTGCGCCGTTTCCTGCGTGGCCCCTGGCCCTTGGTGTGGGGCGCGATTGGCCTGGCCCTGCTCAATTACGCAACCCTGGCCCTGGCCGGACGGCCTTGGGGCATCACCTCGGCGTTCGCGCTGTGGGGCGCCAAGGTGGCGAGTGGCCTGGGTGTGGAGGTGGGCAGTTGGGCGTTCTGGCAAATGCCGGGCAACGCCAAGGCCCTGGCCGCGCCGGTGTGGGAAGACATCACCAGCGTGATGGACATCGGCATCGTCCTCGGTGCGCTCCTGGCCGCCGGCCTGGCCGGGCGTTTCGCCCCCAACCTGAACATTCCTGCGCGCTCGCTGATGGCGGCGGTGATCGGTGGCCTGCTGCTCGGTTACGGCTCGCGCCTGGCCTACGGTTGCAACATCGGCGCGTACTTCAGCGGCATCGCCTCCGGCAGCCTGCATGGCTGGGTGTGGCTGGTGGCGGCGTTCATCGGCAACAGCGTCGGCGTGCGGTTGCGCCCGTTCTTCTTTGCCGGCGAGCGGCCGCAGGTGGCGTTGAGCGGGTGCTGAGAATGCTCGCACACGTGCTGCCCCCTTGAGCCGCCCTTTGTTTTAATTGTGCGGTGTCGGCTGCAGAAACTGTGTGATCAGCGCAACGACCTGCTGCTGGATCACCTGCCGTGGCCGCGCGCCGTCGCCGTCCCGGCAGATCACGCCATCGCCTGGCGAATCTTCCTCAATCAACGCCACCGCGCCGGGCTTGCAGATCGACATAAAGCTGAAGTGGGTGGCGTCGCTGATCGCTACGTAGCGCGTCGAGGCTGTTGGCAGGCGCCTGGCCAAGTCGGCGGACTCCAACTCGACGGGCATATCCTCCGAGGGCACCGCTCCCGCGATCACCAGCGTCGGCACCGGCAGTGCGGCCAGACTGGCGTCGGTCATGCCGCGTGACAGGCCCAGGTCCAATGACACCACGGCGCTGACGCGCTTGTCGCGCAGGTCCGCGGCCAGTTGGGCCTTTGCGGCTGGCGTGTTGGCGGGGTTGATCTGGTGGTAGACGATGCAACCGCCCAACTTCGGGTGTGCGTCGCAGTCCTGGGCGAAAAGGTCGGGGTCGAACCGTGCCCCGGCGAGTTCCATCACGGTCCAGCCACCGAGGGAATGGCCTGCCGCAGCGATGCGGTTTTTGGCGATCGCGCCAAATTGCTTCGGCTGCGCCAGCACCGCATCGATGGCCCGGCTCACGTCTTTGGGCCGTTGCCATAACTGCGCGGCGGCTTGCGGGCTGCGATTCCTGGTGGTGGTGCCCGGGTGATTGACCGCTGCGACGATGTAACCCCGGTGCGCCAATGCACTGGCCAGCCACGCCTGATTGCCCCAATTACCGCCGTAACCGTGGGAGAGCACAACCAGCGGATGCTCGCCGCTCGCCGGCGGTGCGTTGGGCACCGCGAGGGCGCCGATAAAAGCCACGCTGTCGGCGATCGGTTCGGCGGTTGCGGTGGCGGTGGCGGGGTACCAGACGACCATCTCCAGCGGACGCTCATGGTGAGCATCGGCCAGCGTAGCGGTTTGGAAGCCGATGGCGTTGTCGACCGCGAGCGCGGGCGTGGTCAGGCAGATCAGGAGCAGAGCGGTGAGGGCGGTTTTCACGGTTTCTATCGTCCTTGATGTGAGCGCCGCATCATAGCCTGAAAGGCGGCCCAGCCAGATACTCGCGAGCAGCCCAACACGCGCGACCTCTGGCTGAACACGCTGTTCCCGCTACTCGAACATCCGACATCGACCCCGTGGGGGCCTACGCGTGCGTAAGCCCTGTCAGCGTATCCGCAATCGTCTTGGTCCGTTGCGCGGTCCCCTCGGTGGCGCGGCTTGACGCCTCCAGTGCATCGAGCATTTCGCGCAAGGCGCCGACGCCGCTGGACTGGTCTTCAATCTGCTGGGCAACACGCTGGATTTCGCCGGACAGCAGGTCGATATCCACACCGATTTCCGCCGCATTCTTGCGGGTGATTTCCGCCAGCTTGCGCACTTCATCCGCCACCACCGCAAAACCGCGGCCCAGGTCGCCTGCGCGCGCGGCTTCGATGGCGGCGTTGAGCGCCAGCAGGTTGGTCTGGCCGGCGATTTGCTGAATCACCTGCACAATCGACTGGATACGCAAACTCGAACCGGCCAGGGTCCGCGCGCCGACCACGGCATCATCCGCCTGGCTGGACAAGCCCTCGACCGTCGCCCCGGCCTTTGCAGACACACTGTTCTGCTGGTCGATGGTGCCCACCAGTTCGTCCATCGAGGCGTGCAATTCGCCGGAGTAATGCTTGATCTGCGAGGCGATTTCCGCCTGTTGACGTTCGGCCTGGGCCAGCACTTGGCCGAGGTCTGCCAGGCCCTCGAACACCGGCAGGATATTGCTGTCCAGCCCGCGGGTATTCAGGGCGCCGCTGAAGTCATTGTTTTTGAACGCGGCAATCTGCTTGACCACCACATGGTTTAATCCGGCCAGCTTATTTACCTGGCGGCGTAGGAAGAAGGCTTTGAACTCGCCGTAGTGCGCAATGAAGTTGTCCAGGTATTCGTCGCTGTAGCTGGCGCCCTTGGCCACTCGAAAGAAGAAAATCGCGGTCAGGGTCTGGTTCAGGTTCAGGCCAAGGATTTCACCGAAGGTCGACAGCCCCGCCAGCGGCACATCGCCAAACGTCCCGGCCATGCCGCCCAATTCGCTGGGGTTGTTCAGCCTGCGCAAAATGCAGTCATTGAGAATGCCCGCCACCGGCTGGCCGCCCTTGCCGCGCAGGAACTGCGCGTAGTCCGTGCGGGTGGCTTCACGCAACGGCGTGCGCCGCACCATCACCAGCTCCTCGCCGGGGGCCACGTCGCAATACAGTTGGACGATCTGCTGTTCATAGTCGATCCGTGCGATGGAGCGCACGAACAATTCATTGCCCACGCGGATGGCGAACGAGAAATCCGCCAACTTCGATTCCAGCGCCTGGGGCGTGCAACTGAATGCGTCACACAGCGCTTGCACCATGCTCTTGATATTGCCCGCGCTGTCGATCACCTGGTCAATCGTGCGGTCCTCTTCGGAGGCGGTCAGCACGCTGAAGGTCAAGTCAGCCGGTTTGAAATTCTGGCTTTTAAATACGCCAAAACGCACATTCGCGGCGGTTTTCAGGAACACGATCTGTGCGTGGTTCTGATAACTGCGCTGGCCGTCATGGATCAGGGTTTTCTGGAAATCCAACTTTCCCCCGGCCGAACCGCCGACAAACAGGCAGGGGAAGCGCCCCGACTCATACAGCGCCTCCATGAAAAACGACTCCGACGCGGACAGCCCATCGAACACCACATAGGCCAGCGTGTCGCGATGGTCGATCGGCGTGTGTGCCTGTACCCGCTTGATATTGCTCGTCAGCTTGGCAATCCGCTCCTTCATCCCCATGCGCTTGCCGCCGCTGCGGATGTCCTCACACTCCAGCGGCACCATCACCACCTCGGCCGAAGCGATCAGGCTGTCGTCGAACAACTGCAGGACAATCCGGTCCCAGCGCTCGCCGGTGGTGCAATACAGCGAATTCGCCGCGTTGCACAACTCGCCAGCGGTGGTACACAGGCTGATGCTGGTGTGGGGAAAGCGACGCTTGAGCTTGGCGGCAATCTGGTCGATGTCCAGGTGCGGAGAGATGAAACCGGTGATCAGCACGGGCGCGATGCGCAGGTTGGCCAATGAGGACTCCAGTTCATTGGCGGTGCAGGTGAGGGTGGCGGTGCCTTGTCGATCGGCCCGGGCTTTTTTTAGAAGGTTGAGTGGGTTCATGGCGGCGGGCTCGATCCAGTCAGGGGCGCATGCGTTGGGCTTGCGGTTAATCAAGTTATCGGCCGATATAGCGGGGGCTGGAGCAGTAACAGAGGGGGTGCGACAAAGTGAACAGGACAATTTATTGCCGCCATTTAACTGGCGAATAAGTGTGCCCCCTTTATCGCGGATCAGTGTAGGCGTTGACTGATAACTTCACCGGTCTTGACATCTTCCAGCCAGATTTCCCATTGATTGAGGCCAATATACTTAGCGCGCGCAATTGTCTTTTGGTCGCGGGCGCCATTGAACTCAAGGTCGGCAGACATAAAGTGTCGAAGCCGCTGGTATTCCAACTGGATCTACGGTTGCGCGGTCCACACGGCCAGTTCATAGCCGTCGGGATCAATGAAGTGGAACCTGCTTCCACCGGGGAACGCAAAGGTTTCGCGGGAGATCACCGCGCCCAGAGCCTTGAGCCGCTGTTGCGCGTCTGCCAGATTGTCCGAATACAAGATGATTAAAGGGCCGCCCGGTCGAACCGGCTCCCCGGTGGTGAAACCACCGGTCAGCCGGCCATCGCTGAATTCGGTATAGGTCGGACCGTAGTCGACGAACGTCCAGCCGAAGGCGTTGCCGTAGAAGGCTTTGCTGCGGGCAATGTCGCTGACATTGAATTCAATATTGTCGATCTGTCGATCTTGACCACGAACGCTCATGGTTGCCTCCTTGGCGAATGTCCAAAGCGGCGATTGTAACGGTTCGAGCGTTGAAATGTCGCTGGGAACAAGGCGCTAAGCCTTGCCATACGCCATGTACTCGTTCTGCAACACGATGTGATCCGCCACGTACTTCGCATCATGCCAAACCCCATAGATAAACGACGACGCCCGGTTTACCAGGTTTGGCAGGCCCAGGAAGTAGATCCCGCTCTGTGCCGAAATCCCGCGTTTGTGGAACGGTTCGCCGTTCTCGTCGAACGCATCCACCTTCAACCAGCTGAAGTCGAACTTGAAGCCGGTGGCCCATAGAATCGTGGTCACGCCGGCTTCGGCCAGGTCCAGGCTGAGAGTCGGGTTCAGCAGGCATTGCGGGTCGGGCAGCAGTTCCCAGGCTTGCGGTTCTTCGGGGAACGGCAAGCCGTTTGCCTCGATGTACGCATCGGCGTCGCGCAGTACGTCGAAGTACGCCCGATCGCCCTGCGCCACGTTGGCGGCCAGGCCTGGGGCGAAGGTCATGACGCCTGCGTTCCACTGTTCGGTGACGCCCACCAGGTTGATCCCTTGATGCGCGAGGCGGCGGAAGTCGACGGTCTTGCCGCCTTCGTAGCCGCTGACGGCAAAGGCCACGTGTTTTTTCTTCGGCTGGATTTTGACTTCGTCCCACAGGCCCAGGGCGCCGAGCCACCAGCAGTAGTCGCGGCCGCGATAGGCGCGGGGAGGGCGGTAGTGTTCGCCGACCGAGAGGTACACGGTTTTGCCGGCCTTTTGCAGTTCTTCGGCGATTTGCGCGCCGGAGGCCCCGGCGCCGACCACCAGCACTGCGCCTTCGGGCAGTTGGCCGGGGTTCTTGTAGGCGCAGGAATGCAACTGATGCAGCGGCGCGGTGGCGGGGACGATGTCCGGGATCGAGGGGCGTTGGAACGGGCCGGTGGCGGCCACCACGTTAGCGGCCTCGATCACGCCCGCCGAGGTGGTCACCTTGAAGCCGGGGCGCCCGACATGGCGCTCCACTTGCTGTACTTCGACGCCGGTACGCACCGGGGCGTTGAGCATTTCGACATAGGCTTGGAAGTAGTCGGCCATGCGCTCCTTGGGCGGGAAGGCTTCGGGGGAGATGCCCTCGAATTTCAGGCCGGGGAAGCGGTCGTGCCAGGCCGGGCCGTTGGCGACCAGCGAGTCCCAGCGCTCCGAACGCCAGCGCTCGGCGATGCGGCTGCGCTCCAGCACGATATGCGGCACGCCCATCAGGGACAGGTGTTCGCTCATGGCGACGCCGGCCTGGCCAGCGCCGACTACCAGGGTGTTGATGGTTTCTACTGACATAGGAAGGGCCTGAATAGTAAGAAGTCTGTCTGAAAAGAACGGGCGCGGTCGCGGTGGACCGCCAATGTGGACGCGTGGGTGATTCCGTTCACTGCGGCGGCTCTGCGAGCAGTTCGGCCACCGCCGTGAGTGCCAGTTGGTAACCCAGCGCGCCCAACCCGGCGACCACGCCGGTGGCGGCTTTGGACACGTAGGAGTGATGCCGGAAGCTTTCGCGCTTCCAGATATTGCTCATGTGCGCTTCGATGATCGGGCCGTCGAACGCCAGCAGCGCATCGAGGATCGGCACCGAGCTGTAGCTCAGCCCGGCGGCGTTGATCACGATGGCGTCGGCGTTCAGGCGGGCCTCTTGAATCCAGTCCACCAGCACGCCTTCATGGTTGCTCTGGCGAAAGTCCAGGGTCAGGCCCAACTCCGCGGCGTGGCCCTGGCAACGCGCTTCGATGCTGGCGAAGCTGGCACTGCCGTAGATGCCGTCCTTGCCCAGCCCATAGAGGTTGGCGTTGGGGCCATTGAGGAAGTACACGGTGTGGGGCATGAGGTTCTCCGGCTTATTCGGCGAGGTGCAGCACGAGGTGGGCGTCGGCCGCCTTCATACGCTCCAGTCGTCCGGCACCACGGCGATCACATCGATCTCCATCAACCACTCCGGTTGACCGAGGCCGGAAATCACCAGCCCGGTGGAAATCGGGAACACGCCCTTGAGCCATTTGCCGACCTCCTGGTACACCGGCTCGCGGTAGCGCGGGTCGATCAGATAGGTGGTGGTCTTGACGATATGGGACAGGTCGGAACCCGCCTCCTCAAGCAGTTGCTTGACGTTTTTCATGGCCTGTTCGGCCTGGGCACGCGGGTCGCCGAGGCCGACCAGGTTGCCGTCGAAATCGGTGCCGATCTGGCCGCGCACATAGATGGTGTTGCCGGCGCGCACGGCCTGGCACAGGTCGTTGTCCAGCGCCTGGTTGGGATAGGTCTGTTTGGTATTGAACATGCGGATACGGGTATGGGTGGGCATGGCGAGCGACTCGTCGGCAGCGGGATGCAATCAGCTTCACATCGCCGGTCGCCGGACGAAACCAGCATTTGTGCGGGGTAGTGCTTAGGAAAAACCGAAGCCCGTGCAGGTCATCGCCCTGCGCAGGGCCCGCGCCTATCCCGGCATGAACCCTGCAACGCGCTGGGCATACAGTCATTACCGAGGTACAGGCCTGATGCTCAGTCGTATCACTCAGCGCCAACTGGAATATTTCGTCGCGTCGGGCGAGGCCGGCAGCATCAGTGCCGCGGCTGAACGCATCCATGTTTCGTCGCCGTCGATCTCGGCGGCGATCACTCACATGGAGGCCGAGCTGGGCATCCAGCTGTTTATCCGGCATCACGCCCAAGGCATTTCGCTGACGGCCGTGGGGCGCCTGGTGATGCAAGAAGCCAAGCAGATTCTGGAGCAGGTGAGCAACCTCTACACCATCGCCTCGGAGTCGTTGAACACCGTGCGCGGGCCGCTGCGCGTGGGTTGCCTGGAGTCGCTGGCGCCGATGATCACCCCCGAGCTGGTGTTTGGTTTCGGGCGTGCGTTTCCCGGCGTGCGCCTGACCCAGGCCGAAGGCAACCACGAGGAACTGCTGGAAAAACTGCGCAGCGGCGAGCTGGACATCGCCCTGACCTACGACCTGGTGACCAGCCCCGACATCGATTTCCAACCCCTGGCGCACCTGCCGCCGTATGTGATGGTCGGCGAGTACCACCCGCTGGCGAGTCTGTCGGCGGTCAGCATGCAGGACCTGGAAGCGTACCCGGTGGTGCTGCTCGACACGCCCTGGAGCCGCGACTATTTCCTCAGCCTGTTTATGCAGGCAGGCACCACGCCGAACATCATCATGCGCTCCACCAACCTCGAAACGGTGCGCGCCATGGTCGGCAACGGGATCGGTTATTCCTTCGCGAATGCGCGGCCCAAATCGAACCTGTCCCAGGACGGCAAACGCGTGATCCGCCTGCGCCTGGCGGGCGCGCACCGGCCGATGAAGCTGGGCTACGCCACGGCGAGCAACACCCAGCTGTCGCGTGTGGTGTCGGCGTTTGCCGAGCGCTGCCGCATGTTTGTGTCCGACCAGTACATCCCCGGCATGGCCCCGCCGAGCTTTTTTGACCCGCATGCGGTGCGCTCGCTCAGCAGTGTGAGCTGAATTTGCACCAAAAGGTGGCGTGTTCGGCGCGGTGAGTTCAGGCGCGCACCCTTTCGGTCAGGGCCTACAGCCTATCCAATGTGGGAGGGGGCTTGCCCCCGATTGCAGTGGGTCAGCTTGCTGATGTGTTGCTGATGCGCCGCTATCGGGGGCAAGCCCCCTCCCACATTGATTTTTGGTGGTTTCGAGGGTGGCGGGGGGCTGCGTAGGTTCTGCCTACCCAGTGGACCGGGTTTTACGAATTGACCCCAAGTGCCTCCCGCCACGACTCTGAATTCATTGACGCAGATCAACTTCTTTTTTGGGGCAGGGCAGCGCAACGATGACATTCGATTGGAATTATATGTTGGGTCTGCTGGGTGACGCCGAGTTCTGGCGCGCAACGTGGACGGTGATCAAGCTCAGCACCCTGACCTGGGTCTTGAGCATCGGTCTGGGCTTTCTGCTGGCGCTGGCCAAGCAATCCAGGCATGGGCTGCTCAGCGTTCCTGCGCGTGGCTATATCTGGCTGTTCCGCAGCCTGCCGTTGTTGGTGCTGTTGATCTTTATCTACAACCTGCCGCAAGCGCTGCCCGGCACGTCGGCGATTCTGGCCGACCCGTTCTGGTCCGGCCTGTTGGCCCTGGTGATCTGCGAAACGGCGTATGTGGCCGAGATCCATCGCGGCGGTCTGCTCTCGATCCCCAAAGGCCAGGGCGAGGCAGCGCGGGCGTTGGGCTTGAAGTTTTTCGGCACCCAATGGCGCGTGGTGATCCCCCAGGCCGTGCGGGTGGCGCTGCCGTCCCTGGCCAACGAATACATCTCCATCGTCAAGCTCACCTCGCTGGTGTCGGTGATCTCGCTGACGGAAATCCTGATGGTCGGCCAGCGCCTGTATTCGCAGAACTTCCTGGTGATCGAAACCATGGCGGCGGTGGCGTTTTTCTACGTGTTTATCGTCACCGTGTTCGACTTCCTGCTCAAACGCCTGGAGCGCTTTCTCGACGTCAACCAACGCAATGTGTCGCGGGTTCCCGATGCGGCGGTGCTGGCGCTGGCCACGCAACAACGGGTTGCGCTGCAACGTCCGGCAACCACCGGGGCCCCGGCGTTGCAAGCCACGCGGCTGCACAAGGCCTACAACGACATCGAGGTGCTGGGCTCGGTCAACCTGCAGGTCCAGCCCGGTGAAGTGGTGTCGGTGATCGGGCCGTCGGGGTCGGGCAAAACCACCTTGATTCGCCTGCTCAACGGCCTGGAGCAACTGGACAACGGCGAGATCAGGATCAACGGCCAGCCGTTCATCCACCTGAACAAAACCGGCGCGCAGAAACCGCAGTACGTCGAACACGCCGAGCATCGCCTGAACATTGGCATGGTGTTCCAGAGCTTCAACCTGTTCCCGCACTTGAGCGTGCTCGACAACCTGCTGATGGCGCCGAAATATCACGGCCTGGGGCGTACCGACGCGCTCAAGCAACAGGCCTACGCGCTGCTGCACAAGGTTGGCATGCTCGACCACGCCTGGAAGTACCCGCACCAACTCTCCGGCGGCCAGCAGCAACGCGTGGCCATCGCCCGCGCGTTGATGATGCGCCCGCAGATCATGCTGTTCGACGAGCCCACCTCGGCGCTCGACCCGGAGAAAGTCAACGAAGTGCTGCAAGTCATCGAAGCCTTGGCCGAGGAGGGCATCACCATGGTGATCGTCACCCACGAGATGAATTTCGCGTTCAAGGTCTCCGATCGGATCGTGTTCATGGAGAAGGGGCGTGTGGTCTGCGACGACACGCCTGCGGTATTGCGCAGCGGCCAGAACCCACGCGTGGAGGCGTTCCTCAAGGACGTCTCGCTGGCGTGACCCTCTAACGTTCAGGAAAAACAAAATGATCGAGCAACATCAAATCGAGCAGTTCCAGCGCGATGGCTACCTGGTGGTGGAAGGCGTGTTGTCGATGGACGAAGTGGCCGCGTTGCAGCACGACTTCGACCAATGGGTAGAAGAAAGTCGCCGCCATGACCAGGGCTGGGGCACCACCGTGGATGGCCGCGCACGCTTCGATCTGGAGGGCGACCATCGCGCCGATCACCCGTCGCTGCGGCGGGTCAGTTCGCCCACCGAGATTTCCCCGGTGTATGAGCGCGTGGCGTTGCATTCACGCATGGCGGCGATTTCCGCGCAGTTGATCGGCGCCAGTGGCACGCGCTTTCACCACAGCAAGATCAACTCGAAGCTGCCCCGCACCGCGACCCAGGTGAAGTGGCACCAGGACTTTTTATTCACGCCCCACAGCAACGACGACATCATCACCGCCTTGCTGATGGTCAGCGAAGTGACCCCGCAAAACGGCCCGCTGAATGTGATCCCCGGCAGCCATAAAGGCCCGTTGTGGTCGCACTGGCAGAACCAGCGTTTCACCGGCGCGGTGGACGACGCCGTGGTCGCGCAACACTGTCGGCAACCGGTCGCCTGCTACGGCCCGGCCGGTTCCGTGTGCTTCATGCACACCCGGCTTTTGCATGCCTCCAGCCCTAACGAGACCGAACTGCCGCGCACCCTGTTCATCAGCGTCTACGCCGCTGAAGACGCGCTGCCATTCGGCGAAAACCCTCTGCCCAGCGCACATGCCGGCCTGCTGGTGGCCGGTGAAGAAAGTGGCTTGATACGTTCCACGGACAACCAACTGCGCTTGCCGCAGAAACCCCGTGGCGCGTCTTTCTTCGTGCAACAGGCCGGACAAGATTCTGCCACTGCCTAACCTCCCAACCCCCTTGCAGGTATTGACCATGACAGCGTTTCGTAAAAGTGTTCGTCCCCTTGCCGTGTGCCTGCTGGGCGCAGCGGTTGCGATGACCTCGTTGGCGGCTTCGGCGTTCCAGCAGGACGGCAAGATCATCGCCGGTTCCGATGTGACGTTCTTCCCCTATGAGTACATGGATAACAACAAGCCAGCGGGCTTCGATATCGAGTTCATGGACGGCCTGGGCAAGGTCATGGGGCGCAAGGTCGAGACTCTCGACACGCGCTTTCCCAACCTGATCACCGGCCTGCAGGCCGGGCGTTTCGATGTGACCAACTCGTCGATGTACATCACCGCCGAGCGGGTCAAGGTCATCGACATGATCCCCTACCTGAAAAGCGGTGAGTCGATCCTCACCCTCAAGGACAGCACCTTCCAACCCAAGACCCCCGAGGAGTTCTGCGGCCACAAGATCGGTTCCATGGGCGCTACGTCCTGGCTCGCGCAGATGAACAAACTGTCGGCCGAGTACTGCGTGGCCAAGGGCTTGAAGCCGATCCAGATCAGCGAGTACAGCACCGACCCGCAAACCACCCAGGCGCTGCTGGCCCATGCGGTCGAAGCGCAGATCACCGACGCGGCCGTGGCCCGTGGCGTGATCGACAAGCTGGGCAGCCGCGTGGTGATTTCCTCCGACACGTTGATCTACCCGGTGCTGAACGGCTTCGGCGTGAAGAAGGGCAATGACACGGTGAAAAAGGCCCTGCTCGATGGCCTGGAGAAGTACCGCGCCACGCCGGAATACGCGGCCTTGCTCAAGAAGTACAACTTCGAGGCCCCCACCGATGCCGACCTTGCGGCGCTGATGCCCAAGTAAGCCTATTGCGCGGCCGCCGTCTTGCGGTCGCGCCCTGCGGAGACCGATCCATGGCGTTATCCCTCGAAGAACAGACGCGCATTGACCTGGCAGTGACCTTTCGCATCGTCGCCCACCTGGGTATGCACGAAGCGGTGGCCAACCACTTCAGCGCTGCCGTGTCGGCCGATGGCAAACAGTTTTTGCTCAACCCGAAGTGGAAGCACTTCTCGCGCATTCGCGCCAGCGACTTGCTGCTATTGAACGCCGATGACCCCAGCTGTGCCGACCACCCGAACGTGGACGCCACCGCCTGGTCGATCCACGGGCAGATCCACCGACTGCTGCCGCACACCCGCGCCGTGCTGCACCTGCACCCGGTCTACACCACGGCGGTGGCGTGCCTTGCCAAGCCGCACATCCCGGCGATCGACCAGAACACCGCGCGCTATTTCAACCGCGTGGCGGTCGACGAACTCTACGGCGGCATGGCCGATACCGAAGCCGAAGGCGCGCGCCTGGTCGGCCTGCTCGACGGCAAGAGCCGCCTGTTGATGGGCAATCACGGCGTGATGGTGACCGCTTCGTCCATCGGTGAAGCGTTCGACGATATCTGGACCCTGGAGCGCGCCTGCCAGATCCTCGTCACGGCGTGGTCCACCGGGCAGCCGTTGCGGGTGTTGTCCGATGAAGTGGCGGAAAAAACCGCGCGGGGCTGGGAAGGCATTACCGATTTCTCGCGCCAGCATTTTGAAGAAATGAAGCAAATGATGATCGATGCCGATGCGTCGGTGCTCGACTGAGGAAGCGCTATGACCTTTTCCGTTGTTGCCCGCTGTGCCGAGACGGGCCAGTTGGGGATCGCCATCAGTTCGTCGAGCATCGCCGTGGGCGCGCGTTGCCCGTGGCTGCGCCCCGGTGTGGGCGCGGTGGCGTCGCAGAACATCACTTTGCCGAGCCTGGGCCCGCAGATTCTCGACCTGCTGGAGCAGGGCATGACGCCGAGTGAAGCCGTGGCGGCAGTGTTCGCCGGGCAGGACCATCGCGACTATCGGCAGGTGACGGTGATCGATCGGCTGGGCCGCACCGCGCACTTCAGCGGCGCGCAGACCCTCGGCCTGCATGCCGCGCAGAGCGGCGAGCAATGCGTCGCGGCCGGGAACATGCTGGCCAATCCCGGTGTGATCGCCGCGATGGTCGGCGCGTTCGAAAACGCCTCGGGGCATCTGGCTGACCGGCTGCTCGCCGCGCTGCACGCAGGCCAGGCCCTCGGCGGCGAAGCGGGGCCGGTGCATTCGGCGGCCCTGGTGGTGGTCGACGATCTGCTCTGGCCCATCGTCAATCTGCGCGTGGACTGGGCCGATGCCGAGCCGATCGGCGCCCTCGATCAGTTGTGGCAGGCCTATCGCGGGCAACTGCAAGACTACCTCGACCGCGCCCTCCACCCGCACATCGCGCCGGGCTATGCGGTGCCGGGAGATGACCGATGAGCCACAGCCGTGACCTGCTGGCGCAACTGGTGCGTTTCGACACCACCAGCCGCGAATCCAACCTCGCGTTGATCGACTTCGTGCGTACTTATTTGCAGGGCCACGGCGTCGCCTGTGAACTGGTGTTCAACGAACACAAGAACAAGGCCAACCTGCTGGCGACCATCGGCCCGGCGGATGTGCCCGGCATCGTGTTGTCCGGGCATACCGATGGGGTGCCGGTGGACGGCCAGCGCTGGAGCGTGGCGCCATTCGACCTCACCGAACAAGACGGCAAGTTGTACGGGCGTGGCACCGCCGACATGAAGGGCTATATCGCCTGTGTGTTGGCCTGTGTGCCGGCGCTGGTGCGGGCGTCGTTGCGCATGCCGGTGCATATCGCGCTGTCCTATGACGAGGAGGTGGGGTGCCTGGGCGTGCGTTCATTGATCGAACGGTTTTGCGCGCAGCCGGTCAAGCCGCTGTTGTGCGTGATCGGCGAGCCCACCGAGCTCAAGCCGGTGCTGGGGCACAAAGGCAAATTGGCCATGCGTTGCGATGTGCATGGCGCGGCGTGTCATTCGGCCTATGCGCCGTCGGGCGTCAACGCCATCGAATACGCGGCCTGCTTGATCCGGGAGCTGGTGCGGCTCGGTGAAGAACTCAAGGCGCCGCAACACCTGAACGCGGCGTTCGATCCGCCGTTTTCCACGGTGCAAACCGGGGTGATGAGCGGCGGCAAGGCGCTGAATATCGTGCCGCAGCAGTGCAGCTTCGATTTCGAAGTACGCTCGCTGCCGGCCCAGGACCCGTGGCAGGTGGCGCACCAGTTACGGTTGTATGCCGAGCACACCCTGCTGCCGGCGATGCAGGCGGTGAGTGCGCAGTGCGCGATCGGTTTCAGTGAGTTGTCCAGCTATCCGGGGTTGGCGACTTCGTCGCAAAGCCAGGCCGCTGAGTGGGTCGCGCAGTTTTGCGGTTCGCGGGACTTCGGTACCGTCGCCTTCGGCAGCGAAGGCGGGTTGTTCGATCAGGCGGGGATTCCCACCGTGGTGTGCGGGCCGGGCAGCATGGAGCAGGGGCACAAGGCGGATGAATTCATCAGCCTGCAACAACTGGATGCCTGTGATCGAATGCTGGAGCGGGTGGTGGAGTTTGTGCGTCAATAGCCCTCGCACTGACACTCGTGGTGAAGAAGGGGCCCCAGTTGAACGAACACACATTGTCCATGCGCCTGGAACGCGTGGCGGCGCATGTGCCGGCCGGGGCGCGGTTGGCGGATATCGGCTCCGACCATGGCTACCTGCCGGTGGCGTTGCTGCGCCGCGGCCTGATCGCGGCGGCGGTGGCGGGGGAGGTGGCCGCGACGCCATTCCAGGCCGCCGAACGCACCGTGCGTGAAAATGGCCTGGAGCGACATGTCAGCGTGCGCCTGGCCGATGGCCTGGCAGCCATCGAACCCGGCGACGCGATCAGTGCGATCAGCGTCTGCGGCATGGGCGGCGAGACCATCCGCGACATCCTCGACAGCGGCAAGGCCTGCCTCACCGGCCAGGAGCGCCTGATCCTGCAACCCAACGGCGGTGAACAACCGTTGCGCCAATGGCTGATGGACAACGGTTACCGCATCCTGGTCGAAGAGTTGTTGCGGGAAAACCGCTTCTACTACGAGATCATCGTCGCCGAGCGCGCCGAACCGCGGGTGTACAGTGCCGAGGAGTTGTACTTCGGCCCGCTGCACCTGCAGGCCCGCAGCCCGGACTTCCTGGCCAAGTGGCAACGCCTGCTGCGGCAAAAGCAGAAAACCCTGGCCGGTTTCGAACAGGCCCGCCAGGCGTTACCGCCGGCCAAGGTGCAAGAGGTCGCCCGGCAAGTGCAGTGGATCACCGCGTTGCTGGCGTGACCGCAGCGGGTTGATCGAACCCACTCGCTACGCGGTCGTTCCCGACGCTGAGTGCTTTCGCCCCATCTTCGCGCACGGCACACGATTTTTCGGGTGTCGCACCGCCTGTTCAGGGGGGCGCTCTCTGCGGCCCGTATCTTGCTTGAGCCTTCCCAATCAATGACATGGCACTTTGCCGTTAGTCATTTCAAGGCGTCACCCATCGTTGCCGCGTGTGGGTGGTTTTAGGGAGTAGTCGGCCATGCACAGTCTTTTGTCACCCGGTATCCGCCTGCTCGGACGTTTCGGCTTCGCACGCAAATTCCAGATTCTGTTCATTCTGTTCATGCTGCCCTTGGCCGGGAGCCTCTGGATGATCGGGCTGGACTATCGCGACAAACTCGCGGTGATTTCCAGCGAAAAGTCCGGCGTTTCTCAACTGCTGACCCTGGACGCGCTAGATGGCCAATTAACGGCCCAACGCAACCTGGCGTCGCGCTGGAAAGCGCTGGACCTGCTGCGTGAACCGACTCCCGCAGCCAAGGCGGCGATGGACCAGGTGGATGCGAACAACCCGCTCATCCTGCAAAGCCTGCAAGCCCTGGGCGACGCGCTCAAGAAACAGGACGCGAGCGCCGATACCCTGGCCCGCTTCGATGCGTTGCAGGCAGCGGTCAAGGGGATGGATGTGCAATCCCTGCGCACCGTCGGCTGGTGGCCAGACGGCTACGACCGCTTCACCTCGGCGCTGAGCGCCATGCAAACCCTGCGTGAACAGATCACCCTCGACGCCGGCCTGATCCTCGACCCCTGGTTGGAGACTTACCTGCTGATGCAGATTTCCAGCCAGCACACGCCGGACCTGATCGAGCGTATCGGGCGCATGGCCAGTATCGGTCAGTCGTCCATCGCCTCGGGCCAGTTCACCTTGCAAAGCCGCTTGCAGATGCGCGACCTGCGCGGTCGTATCGGCGATGCGCGGGACCAGTTGGTCAAGGCAGCGGCATCGCTCAAGGCCAAGCCATACGCCGGCCTGGAACCCTGGACCGCGCAGTACGACAACAGCCTGCAACAACTGGACAGCGAGCTCAAAGTGCTCGACGACGGCGTGTTTGGCGGCACCATCAAGCTTGACCCTGCCAGTTTCGAGCGCAGTGTCGACACCATGCTCGGCAGCCTGGGCGCGTTGCGCAAGCAGTCTCTCGGCTCGCTGGATGCGCGCCTGACCCATTACCACGACCGCTCCTTGCAACAATTCATCCCCGTAGCGGCCATTTTCAGCCTGCTGGCCCTGGCGGCGCTGTACCTGTTCATGTGCCTGCAAGCGTCGATCCGCCGCAGTGCCAGCGGTATCACCACGCTGGCTGAGTCGTTGCGCGACGGCAACCTGTGTGTGGAAGTGGCGGTGGACGGTCGCGATGAGCTGGCGGCGATCAGCGCGGCGCTCAACGTGGCGGTGGTGCAACTGCGTACCAGCCTGCTGGGGGTCAATCACGAGACTCAGCAACTCGGGTCGGCGGTGCTTACGCTCAATTCGCAGTCGGGCAGTACCCTCAGCGACGTCGAAGACCAGCAACACCAGATCAGCCAGATCGCTGCGGCGGCGACGCAATTGGCCGCCACCTCCATGGGCGTCGCCAAAAGTTGTGAGCAAGCCTCCGGCAGCGCCCAACACACCCGCCGCATCGCTGAAGACAGCAGCCGCGACAGCCAGCGTACTACGGCGAGCATCCAGCAACTCAACCAGCGCCTGACCGACACCGCCAACGCCCTGGAGCAAGTGAGTCAACAGGGCCAGCAGATTCAGTCGGTGGTCGACACCATTCGAGGCATCGCCGAGCAAACCAACCTGTTGGCACTCAACGCCGCCATCGAAGCCGCGCGAGCTGGCGAACAGGGCAGGGGGTTTGCCGTGGTCGCCGATGAAGTGCGCAGCCTGTCGCAACGCACCCAGGCCTCCACCGCGCAAATCGCCGGCACCGTCGACAGCCTGCGCGCCACGGTCAGTCAGGCCGTCACACTGATGAGCGTCGCCTGTGCCCAGGCGCTGACCGACGCCGAATCCGTTACCGGGCTGGGCGCGCGGCTGGGCGAGATCGCCGGAGCCGTGCAGAACGTCACCGACACTCTGGCGCATATCGCGGCGGCGGTGGAAGAACAAGCGACGACGGCGGACGAGGTGAGCGGCAATATCCAGCAAGTGGATCAGGCGGCAGGGCGCTTGCTCGATGGCGCGCGGGCGGTGAATCAGGCAGCGGATACGTTGAGCAAGGGCAGTCGTGCGCTGAGTGACAACACCGCACGTTTCCGCCTGAGCTGAATAGGCCGCCGGGTGTAAGCCGGTCTAGTTTGTGTCCTGACTGGACTCTACCTCGAGTTTCAATCGGTCAGCCTTGCTGATGTATTTGTCCTTGGCTTTCGGCGCCAATTTGGCACTGGCCTTTTTCGCGTTGGCCTTTAATAGCTGATTGATCTTTTTACGACGGTTCATGTTGGTCTCACCCACCTGGTCAATTCTCGAATGATATCAGCTAAAAACAATGGGCCCGATTTTGACGGTGCGGTGTCATAAAATAGTGGCACAATGCCTCATTCTCAGGCATCGCAAGCACAAGGAGATGAGCCTTGCACCTATTGATCACTCGCGCCGCCTCACTCAGGGCCACGCTTCATCGCCCTGAACCCTTCAATCTGTTCACGCTGTTGCGCAGCGCTTCGGACGAGGTCCGCCTGCACTCTCGCTACCTGGCTTTTTTGCTCAACCCCAAGGGCGCCCACGCCGCGGGCGGGAAACTGCTGGAGCTGTGGCTCGCGGCGTTGAATATAGAAGGCTTCGATTGTCGCGCTGTCACGGTGGATGTCGAGTACCGCAATGTCGACATCCTGATCCGCAACGGCAAGCGCCAGGCGATCATCATTGAGAACAAGCTCAACGCCGAGGACCAGGACGCCCAGTTGCACCGTTACCTGGAAGCGCTCCAGGGCGAGGGCTACCAGACGTTCCCGCCGTTGTACCTCACCCTGGACGGGCGCGATGCCGACACGCGCAGTTGCCTGGGCATCGACTACCAACGCATCAGCTACGCCGCCGACATCCTGCCTTGGCTTGCGCAATGCCAACCTTGGGTGATCCGCGAAGCGGGCGTGCGAGAAAGCCTGCTGCAGTACATCGACCTCATCGCAAAACTGACTTTCCAGAACCAAGGACACGCCTACATGGACGCGCTCAAGCAGACGTTACGCCAGGACAACAACCTGCTCGTGGTCAAGGACCTGCAGAGAGCCTTCACCGAGACGCTCAAAGACCTGCAACTGGAACTCTGGCAAGCCGTTGCCAAGTGCGTCGAAGATAAATACCCCACGCTGCCCAAGCCCTCTGAAGCGCCCACTGCGGCGGTTATCGACCGTTACTACAGCGCGGCCAGGGATAACCGTTATTACGGCCTTCACTACGAGCTGGGCTTTATGGCGGGCTCGGTCTACATCGAGCTCAATCATCGCTTCTATTGTGGCTATTGCTGCGATGCCGAATCCCATCCTCGCGATTTCGGGCAACTGGAAATGTTGACGCTGTTGTTGGAGAACGATGGCGTCAGCGAAAATGGCTTGCTCTGGCGCTTCACCACCGAACTCAATATGAAACACCCC
>NZ_CP026880.1:850000-4592500 GCF_002949975.1 Pseudomonas sp. LH1G9
GACGTTTGAGATTTGAGAGGGGCTGCTCCTAGTACGAGAGGACCGGAGTGGACGAACCTCTGGTGTTCCGGTTGTCACGCCAGTGGCATTGCCGGGTAGCTATGTTCGGAATAGATAACCGCTGAAAGCATCTAAGCGGGAAACTAGCCTCAAGATGAGATCTCACTGGGACCTTGAGTCCCCTGAAGGGCCGTCGAAGACTACGACGTTGATAGGTTGGGTGTGTAAGCGCTGTGAGGCGTTGAGCTAACCAATACTAATTGCCCGTGAGGCTTGACCATATAACACCCAAGCAATTTGACTACTCGAAAGAGCATCAGATTGCGGTGTGTGAAGACGAAACGAACCGAAAGTTCGACGCTTACAAAACACCGAAAGCTATCACATACCCAATTTGCTGAAGCGAGGCCAGCTGGCCACGACTCAGTACCCGAATTTCTTGACGACCATAGAGCATTGGAACCACCTGATCCCATCCCGAACTCAGCAGTGAAACGATGCATCGCCGATGGTAGTGTGGGGTTTCCCCATGTGAGAGTAGGTCATCGTCAAGATTAAATTCCAGAACCCCTGTTTGCTCGCGCAGACAGGGGTTTTGTTTTGGGCGGTCGGAAAGGGTCACTGAATCTGTAGACACTCGATGTCCGGTTTTGGGCCGAAAGCAGCCCCTTTCTCGACAAACAGGTCTACCATGCCAGCCCGGCAGTGGTCCACGCGCTACCGTCCATTTTTCATAAAGGCATCGCAATGACCATCGACCAAATCTCCCTTCCCAAAGGTGTCGGCCCTCACGCCTCTAAACTCCTCGACGCCATCACCGGTGCCTCCACCCACGAAGAACTCAACCGTGCCGGCGGCAAAGCCGAAGGTTTTGTCTTGGGCCTTGAGTCCACCAAAGCCATCAAGAGCCAAATCGCCGAGTCGTTGTATGTGGCTTACGACGACGCGGCGAGCAATCGCGCGAGTGAGTTGAAGGGCTAGTCGTCAGCCGCCGAGGTCTTCGGACAGGTCAAGCAGCAAGGCGCGGTGGACGCGTTACAGGGCAAGACTCAATAACCATCCGAGCGCGCCGCTTCCGACAACCACCAGCCACGGTGGCAGCTTCCACACCATCAACGCCACCAGGCCGATCAGGGCCAGGCCAAAATCCCGTGCGCTGAAGATCGCACTGGTCCATACCGGCTGGTACAGCGCCGCCAGCAACAGCCCCACCACCGCTGCGTTCACGCCCGCAAGGGCGGCCTGGGTGCGCGGGCTGCGGCGCAGGCTTTCCCAGAAGGGCAGTGCGCCGAGCACCAGTAAAAACGACGGGGCGAAGATGGCCAGCAGGCAGAGCAGGCCACCGAGCCAGCCGCTCGGGGCCTGGCTCATCGACGCGCCGAGGAACGCGGCGAAGGTGAACAAGGGGCCGGGCATGGCCTGGGCGGCGCCGTAGCCGGCGAGGAAGACATCGTTGCTCACCCAGCCGGTGGGCACGACTTCGGCCTGCAGCAGCGGCAGCACCACGTGGCCGCCGCCGAACACCAGCGAGCCGCTGCGGTAGAACGCGTCGGTCATCGCCAGGCTCTGATTGGGGATCAGTTGGGCCAGGATCGGCAGGCCGGCCAACACCAGCACAAACAGCGACAACCACATCGCCCCCACGCGGCGGCTGAGCGTCACGGGTAACGCATCGTGCGCGGCCGGTGGCGTGGGCTTGAACAGCAGCAGGCCCGCCAGCGCCGCCGCGCTGATCACGGCGACCTGGCCCCACGCCGAGGTTTGCAGCAGGGCCACGCACGCCGCGATCAGCATCACGCTGATGCGCGCGGCGTCGCTACACAGATTGCGCGCCATGCCCCACACGGCTTGGGCGACCACGGCGACGGCCACCACCTTAAGGCCATGCAGCGCACCCGGCGGGAGCGCCGTGCTGTGCTGGGCAATGCCCAAGGCGAACAGGATCAGCACCACGGCCGACGGCAGCGTAAACCCCAACCATGCCGCCAGCGCCCCACCGTAGCCAGCCCGCGACAGGCCCAGCGCGATACCTACCTGGCTGCTGGCCGGGCCGGGCAGGAATTGGCACAGCGCGACCAAATCCCCATAACTGCGCTCGCTCAGCCAGCGGCGCCGGGTGACGAACTCGTCGCGAAAGTAACCCAGGTGCGCGACGGGGCCGCCGAAGGAGGTGAGCCCCAAGCGCAGGAAAATCAGAAACACCGACCAGGAGCTGGCGGGGCGATCAGTCGGGGAATGGGCCAAGGTCGGCGTCTCGGTGAGGGCAATAGGGGAGCGGTGTGTCGAGGCACCTTAGCGAATTTTGATTACGTGAAGAAGAGGCCGTTACGTGAAAGCGTAACCTGCGTTGTTGTACTGTTGGCTCCCCAAGACAGGTGCCCACTACAAAGGATTGAACATGACATTGACCGTCGAAACCTTTCTCGAGTTGGCCATGGCCAACCCCATCAACGCCGAGATCACCGCGCGCCTGCCGGCCCTTGGTGTGAACCAGTGCATGCTGACCGCGGGCTGTCTGTTCCAGGCTGTTTGGAATCATCAGTCGAATCTGCCTGCTGACCAGGGAGTGAAGGACTACGACGTTTTTTACTTCGACCCGGACCTTTCCTGGGAGGCCGAAGACGCAGTCATTCGCGCTGCACAGCGGCTGTTCGAGGATTTGGAGGTAGAAATTGAAGTGAAGAATCAGGCGCGCGTTCACCTTTGGTATGGCCAGCGGTTTGGCCGACCGTATCCGCAGCTGCACTCCGCGCGCGCCGGGATTGATCGTTACCTGGTGGCCGGGACGTGCATCGGGCTGGATGTGGCGACGGGCGAGGTGTATGCGCCTTTTGGTTTGACTGATATGGAGCAGGGCCTGCTCAGGATCAACCCGATCAATCCTGAGCCGGAGTTGTTTGTGCAGAAGGCGCGCAGCTATCAGGCGCGGTGGCCTTGGCTGAGGATTGTCGAGGATTAGCCCAGCGCGCGCGGCAGTTCGGCATGTGCTGCGCGCTGATCCTATCGCCGCCTCGCCGGGCTCGACAGCGCCGACATTTGAACGGTGTTGCCGTTAAGCGCGCAGTCGCAGAATCTGCGCCCCGTCAAACGGGTCCGTCAGGTAGTGCGCCTGCACTCCGAAGGTGTCCTGCAGCCGCTGCGGCGTCAGCACGTCCTGCGGCTTGCCCAGCGCCACCAAACGCCCGCGGTCCAGCACGGCCAGGCGATCACAGGTCAGTGCCTGATTGAGATCGTGCAGGGCGATCAAGGTCGTCACGGGTAACGCCTGCACGCCCTTGAGAATCGACAGTTGATGCTGGATATCCAGGTGGTTGGTCGGCTCATCCAACACCAGAATCTGTGGCCGTTGCGCCAGGGCGCGGGCGATGTGTACGCGTTGGCGCTCACCGCCGGAGAGGCTGCGCCAGGCGCGGTTGCTCAAGTGCATGGCGTCCACGTCGTGCAGCGCCTGGCGCACGATGCGATCGTCTGCCTCGGACCACGGGCTCAGCGCTGACAGCCACGGGGTGCGGCCCAATGCGACAGCGTCGAACACCCGAATGGCGTCGTCGGTGTCGGCCTGTTGTTCCACCACGGCCAGGCGTTGTGCGACGGTGCGGCGGGGCAGCTCGCCCAGGCGCTCGCCACCCAGGCGTACTTCGCCATGAGCGGGGGTACGCAACCCGGCCAACAGTTTGAGCAAGGTGGATTTACCCGAGCCGTTCGGGCCGACGATCCCGAGGGTTTCGCCGAGCGTCACCTCCAGGTGGATATCCCGCAGCAACTCGGCTTCCCGCACCTTGAAGCCCAGCCCGCTGCAGCTCAATACCGGCGCACTCATCGAGGGTTTCTCCGGCCGATCAGAATCAGTGCAAACACCGGCGCGCCGACCAGCGCAGTGACCACGCCGACCGGAATCACCTGGCCCTTGATCAAGGTGCGCGACAGCACATCCGCCGCGATCAGAAACAGCGCGCCACCCAATGCGCTGGCCGGCAACAGGCGCGAGTGCCCGGTGCCGAGCAGCAGGCGCGCGGCATGGGGAATCACCAGCCCGACAAAACCAATGGAGCCGACAATCGATACCATCACCGCCGTGACCAGCGCCGCGCAGCCCACCAGCACCCATTGCACGCGGCGCACCGGGATGCCGAGGGAGGCCGCCGAGTCGCGGCCGAAGGTGAACGCATCCAGCGCCCGACGATGCCACAGGCACACCGCCAACCCGGCGACCGCCACCGGCACCGCCAGCCACACCGACGGCCAACGCACGCCGCTGAGGTTGCCCAGCAGCCAGAACAGAATGCCGCGTGCCTGTTCGGAGCTGGCCGACTTGGTGATCAGGAACGCGGTGAGCGCATTGAACAGCTGCGAGCCGGCAATGCCTGCGAGGATGATCTGCCCGGTGCCGCTGGACGAACCGCTGGCCCGCGCGAGCAATACCACCAGCGCAAACGCCGCCATCGCCCCGCCGAACGCACCGACCGACAGCGAAACCAAGCCGCCGCCGACGCCCATCAGCACCACCAGGACTGCGCCGGTCGAAGCGCCGGCGCTGATGCCCAGCAGGTAAGGATCGGCCAGGGGGTTGCGCAACAACGACTGCAAAATCACCCCGCAGGTGGCCAGCCCGGCCCCGCATGCGGCGGCGACCAGGGCGCGGGTCAGGCGGTAGTTCCACACCACGCCTTCATCGATCGGGTCCAGTACGTAGCCGGCCGCCCACAGTTTGTTGGCGAGTACCTGCAACACCACCTGCGGTGCGATGGCGGTTTCGCCGATGGCCACGCCGGCGAGCACGGCGATCAGTAGCAATGCCAGGGCGAGTAGGGTTCGTATCATTTCGGCAGGTCGTAGCCGTCGATGGCCGCAGCCAGTTGTTCAAGACCCTCGAAGGTCCGCACGCTGGCCTGCAGGGCCATGGCGTCGAGGATGATGATGCGGTTGTGTTTCACCGCGTCCATGTTGCGCGTCACCGGGTCGCTGCGCAGGAAGGCGAGCTTCTGTGCATGATCGTCGGCCGGGTAGCGGCGGCGGTCCATGCGGGCGATCACCAGCACGGTGGGGTTGGCCTTGGCGATGGTTTCCCAGCCGACGGCGGGCCATTCCTCATCGGACTGCACCACGTTGCGCAGGCCGAGCGTTTGCAGCATGAATTCGGGGACACCCTTGTGACCGGCCACATAGGGATCGCTGGCCATCTCGGCGCTGGAAAACCACACCAGCGCGCTGGCCTGCTTGAGCCCCTTGCCTTGCACGGTGGCGACGGACTTGGCCAGGCGCGCCTTGAGTTCATCGTTGAGTTGCTGGCCGCGATCCTGCACGTCGAAAATCTCCGCCAACTGGCGGATGCCCTTGTAGATCGTGTCGATGCGGAACGGCTCCAGCCGCGTGCCGTCGGCGCCCACCCGGTTGTTCTTGGCTTCGCAGTCGGAGGGCAGCAGGTAGGTGGGGATCTTCAACTCATGAAACTGCTCGCGGGTGCCCACCACGCCTTGCGGGCCGACCACCCATTCCAGCTCGGCCGCCACCAGTTGCGGGCGCTTGGCGATCACCGACTCGAAGCTCGGTTCGTTATTGGCCAGGCGTTCGATGCCGTCGTTCAGCGCCTTGAACTGTGGCAGCACGTTGTTGAACCACAGCGACGTGCCGACCACTCTATCGCCCACGCCGAGGGCATAGAGCATTTCGGTGGCAGCCTGGCCGATGGTCACGGCGCGGGCGGGCGCTTGCGCGAAGGTCAGGCTGCTGCCGCAGTTCTCCACTGTCAGCGGGTACTGAGTGGGGGCCGCTTGGGCCAGGGCACACAGGCCCAGGCCGGTGAGCAGGGCGGTAACGCGTGGCAGCATTGGGCAATCTCCTTGGAGCCGTACCTGGAACAGGGGGGGGGTACGGTTCGGAAACACGCCCTCGACCGCTGCGGGTGAGGCAGGCAAGGATGTCCTTCCCGGACACCCCGCCGGTTAGTGATTTTGCTGGGCCGGCAGGTCTCCTGACTGATGCGTCGTCGCCACGCTCCGGCCTTCCCGGACGGGGTCCAGTGGCAGTGGGGGAGCGGGCTCGGCATCTACAGTTGCGGGGGCAGTTCCGATTGGCGCGGTGTACCGCGCTTCGGATTCCCTATTAGTCCCGTTTGGGAACCGGCGCGGTATGGTAGTCGATCACGGCGGGGCGATATAGCCTTAGGTCGCCCGGTTACAGACGAATATCTTCAGGGCCCTGGATCAGCGCTTCAATTCGCGTCCCCGTGGCGCGCTCTTCATTGCTGAAACCATCGTAGTCGGCCAGGTTGGCGAAGCGGATACCGGTCAAGCGTTCGATCTGAATCACGCTGCGCTGGTAGGTTCTGAGCTGGCCGAACATGAGGTCGAGCTGACCCAGCTCGCGGTTTTGGTCGATCATGTAGGCGCTGGCGCAGGGCTTGCCGTCGTCGCTGAGGTAGGCGACCACTTTCCAGAACGCTTTGGGGATTTTAACGCCCCGGTAGACGCGGTCGTCGTCCGCCAACACCGGGCCGGTAAACACAGTGGCCCGGGCTTTCCAGCGTTGTGTGTTATCGAGAATGTAGTCCTCGAGTTCCAGCCAGGTCTTCTGGTTGAACCCGCTCATCTGCGGTGAGCAGTTGGTGAAGTGGAAGGTGTCGGCATTGGCGATGTTGGCCGCGTCACCCCAGTTGGGGTCCTGTCGGCGCACCAGATGACCGCGGTCCAGGCCATTGTCGGTGTAGAGCGCATCACCCACCTGTGCGCTGATGGGCAGGCGGCCGTCGTAGGCCCAGGCGTCGTTGCTGCGGATGATATCCACATGCTGTGCGCCATCGATATTGGCGCCCACGTAGAGTGCCAGTCGCCTCGAGCGCGACATGGTCACTGAGAAATGCGTGTAGTCCAGGCGCAGCGGCTGTACGTCAGCCAGCAGGGCTTCATCCACCGTGGGCCATGGCACCACGAAGCGGTCTAGAAACGCTTCAGCGTAGCCGCGCCGGTCCTGCAGGTCCTTGGCCGCAGTGACACGCGCAGTCGCCGCCCGGGCCTCCATGAGGCTCGGGCCGGCCGCGATCAACGGGCGCAGATCGGCGAGCCGGGGGCGGTGCGAAAGGTCGATTTTGGTGGCGCGTGGGGGCATTGTAAGTTCCTCGCAGTCCTCGGATTAACACTACTGCAGCATAGCTTCATGACAATTTGGCCCAAGCCGCCACGGCAGGACTATTCTTGAACGGTTATCCGGACGTTCACCTCACGCCAAAATGGAGCCAGCCAATGTGTGTTCGCCAGCATCGCAACCCGATTTTCTGCCTGATCCCGCCATACATGCTCGACCAGATCGCCCGCAACGGCGATAAAGCGCAACGGGAAGTCGCGTTACGCACACGCGCCAAAGACAGCACGTTCCGTTCGTTGCGCATGGTTGCCGTACCCGCCAAAGGGGCTGCCCACATGGCCCTGCCCATGGGCGCCGAAAAACGGCGTTCGATCTACAGCGCCGAGGGCGCCGATAGCCTGCCGGGCAAGTTGATCCGTGGCGAAGGGCAACCCGTCAGTGGTGATGTGGCGGTGGACGAGGCCTACGATGGGTTGGGCGCCACATTCGATTTTTTCGATCAGGTCTTCGACCGCAACTCCATAGACGACGCCGGTATGGCGCTGGACGCGACCGTTCATTTTGGCCAGAACTATAACAATGCATTCTGGAACTCGAGCCAGATGGTGTTTGGTGATGGCGATCAGCAACTATTCAACCGGTTCACGATAGCCCTTGATGTCATTGGCCATGAGTTGGCCCACGGTGTGACCGAAGATGAGGCCAAGCTGATGTATTTCAATCAATCCGGTGCGTTGAACGAGTCGCTGTCCGACGTGTTCGGCTCACTGATCAAGCAGTACGCGCTGCAGCAAACGGCGCAAGATGCGGATTGGTTGATCGGCAAAGGGTTGTTTACCAAGAAAATCAAAGGCACTGCGTTGCGCTCGATGAAAGCGCCGGGCACCGCGTTCGATGACAAGCTGCTGGGCAAGGACCCTCAGCCGGGGCATATGGACGATTTTGTGCAGACCTATGAGGACAACGGCGGGGTGCATATCAATTCCGGTATTCCCAACCATGCGTTCTATCAGGTAGCCACGAAGATCGGCGGGTTTGCCTGGGAGCGCGCAGGGCGTATCTGGTATGACGCGTTACGCGATGCGCGGTTGCGGCCGAACGCGGGGTTTCTGCGTTTCGCGCGCATCACCTACGACATTGCCGGTCGGCTGTACGGTGCTGGCAAGGCCGAGCACAAGGCGGTGAAGGAAGGCTGGAAAGCAGTGGGCATTAACGTCTGACAACCCGCCTGGGCGGTGAGGAACAGCCATGCAAATTTCGATCAAGGAAATTGGGGGACCCGCGTTTTTCCCGGGCCTGGCCCGACCGAACACCGTGGAACTGGAGACGCTGCCCGAGGCGGACCAGCAAGAGTTGCGGCAACTGATCGAGGCTTCACACTTCTTTCAGTTGCCGCAAAGCACCGCGCCGGAACCCGGTAATCCAGGCCAGGTGCATTACACCCTGACCGTGACCGAAGGTGAGCGCGAGCACACGGTGTGTGTGCTCGCGCCTGTGAAGTCAGAGGCGCTGGACGGGCTGGTGCAGTGCGTGCGCCGGCATATCCGCTGCTGAGCCTGCTGCGCAGCCCCGCGGGATCATGCTCCCTTGCCGCAGGGGTTGCGGTGGATTATTTGCGATCCAGCCACACCGTCTGCGCATTGCAGAATTCCCGCACGCCAAAGTGCGACAACTCTCGCCCAAAGCCGCTTTTCTTCACGCCACCAAACGCCACCCGAGGGTCGGACACGCTGAAGGCGTTGACGAAGATCCCGCCGGTTTCCAGCTGGTCGGCGATCTCGCGCGCTTTCGCCGAGTCGCGGGTGAAGATGCTCGCGGTCAGGCCGAACTCGCTGTCGTTGGCCAGGGCCACGGCGTGATCGGCGTCGCGGGCGCTGATGATGGAGGCGACGGGGCCGAACAGCTCTTGTTTGAACGAGGTCATCTGGTCGGTGACGTCGGCCAGTACGGTCGGTGCGTAGTAGTTGCCGGCGCCGGGCACTTTGTCGCCGCCCAGCAGCAGGGTCGCGCCTTCTGCCAGGGTCGCCTGGACCTGGCCGTGCAGTTCGTCGCGCAGGTCGAAGCGGGCCATCGGGCCGACGTAGGTGTGGGTCGAGGTCGGGTCGCCCATCACCAGTTGGCGGCTGGCTTCGACGAACTTGGCGGTGAAGGCGTCCACCACGCCGGCTTCGATGATCAGGCGCTTGGCTGCGGCGCAGACTTGGCCGCTGTTCTGGAAACGGCCGATCATCGCGGCCTGGACGGCAGCGTCGAGGTCGGCGTCGTTGAGCACGATGAACGGGTCGCAGCCGCCCAGTTCGAGCACGCATTTCTTCAGCGCGGCACCGGCCTGGGCGCCGATGGCCATACCGGCGCGCACGCTGCCGGTGAGGGTGACGGCGGCGATGCGTGGGTCGGCGATGGCTTTGGAAACGCCGTCCTGGGTCACGTTGAGCACTTCGAACAGGCCTTCGGCAAAGCCGGCTTTGTGGAACGCCGCTTTCATCAGGTAGGCGCTGCCCATCACGTTCGGTGCGTGTTTGAGCACGTAAGTGTTGCCGGCGAGCAGCGTCGGCACGGCGCCGCGCAGGACTTGCCAGACCGGGAAGTTCCACGGCATCACCGCGAGGATCGGGCCCAGCGGGCGGTATTCGATGTGCGCGCTGCCGTTGTCCACCAGCGTCGGTTCCGCGGCGAGCATGGCTGGACCGTGGGCGGCGTACCATTCGCTGAGTTGCGCACATTTCTCGATTTCGGCGCGGGCCTGGGTGATGGGTTTGCCCATTTCCAGGGTGATCATCTGCGCCATGGCTTCGGCTTGCTCACGCAGCACGCCGGCCAGGGCCTGCAACCGCTCTGCGCGCTGGCTGAGCGGCTGGCGGCGCCAGGTGCGGAAAGCGGCGGTCGCACGGTTGAGGGTGGCGTCCAGCTGGCTCTCGTTTTCATACGGGTAACTGCCGACCGTTTCGCCGGTGGCGGGGTTGATCGAGAGGGCGTGGGTCTGGTGAGCGATAGCGTTCATGGCACCGTCCTGCTGAAGGTTTGGATTGGAATCAGCGTAAGGGGCTATATCTTTTCTGGAAAGTGAATAATATTAAGCAATGCGTTCACGATTGGAGAATGATTTGGACCTGGTGCAGCTGGAAATCTTCAAGGCCGTTGCCGAGCAAGGCAGCATCAGCGCCGCCGCGCAGTTGATTCATCGGGTGCCGTCCAACCTGACCACACGCATCAAGCAACTGGAGCAGGATCTTGGCGTGGCGCTGTTTATCCGCGAGAAGAGCCGCCTGCGTCTGTCCCCGGCCGGGTGGAATTTCCTCGGCTATGCGCGGCGTATTCTCGACCTGGTACAAGAAGCCCGTGCGACGGTGGCGGGGGAGGAGCCCCAGGGCGCGTTTGCCCTCGGTTCGTTGGAAAGCACCGCAGCGGTGCGTATTCCCGCACTGCTGGCGGCATATAACCAGAAGCACGCCAAGGTCGAGCTGGACCTGAGTACCGGGCCCTCGGGCACGATGATCGAAGGCGTGTTGTCGGGGCGTCTGGCGGCGGCATTCGTCGATGGACCGGTGTTGCATGCCACCCTGGAGGGCCTGGCGGTGTTCGAGGAGGAGATGGTGGTGATTGCACCGCTGCATCACGCGCCGATCACCCGCGGGCAGGATGTGAACGGGGAAAGCATCTATACCTTTCGCTCCAACTGTTCGTACCGCCACCACTTCGAGCGCTGGTTCGCACAGGACGGCGCGGTGCCGGGGCGGATTTTCGAGATGGAGTCTTACCACGGCATGCTTGCCTGCGTCAGCGCCGGGGCCGGCCTGGCGCTGATGCCGCGCAGCATGTTGGAAAGCATGCCGGGGTTTACCACGGTGAGTGTGTGGCCGCTGACGGACAGTTTCCGCGTCTTGCACACTTGGTTGATCTGGCGCCGAGGCACGGTGTCACAGAGCCTGAACAGTTTCGTAAGGTTACTGGAGGAACGCGTCCTGGCAACCCCATAAAACCAATGTGGGAGGGGGCTTGCCCGCGAAAGCGCTGGGTCAGCCAATACACCCATCACTGATACCCCGCGATCGGGAGCAAGGCCCCTCCCACATTTCAATCTTCATCAGCCGCCGAATTGCAGGGTACCCATCGCCAATTTGGCCATTATCGCTGTCGCACCCAATTGCACCAGCCACAGGGCCAACCCGCCGAGGAATACGCCGAGGGCCACTTGCAAAACCAGGCTTTTCTGGCGCTTGGCTTGCGGCGCGCGCGGGGTGAAGTGGTCCAGTTCGTCGCGGTCGGCACGCAGGTCCAGGTCGTCGTTTCTCATAGGGCTCTCACAGCAAAGGGGCAGTCGGGGTTCAGTCTAGGGGAGCAGGGCGTTTTCTGACAGGCATTAAAAAGGGAAGCCGTAGCTTCCCTTCGTTCAGCGCCGCCAGGTTTATAGAACCTGAACAATCGCCTTCGTTACCGCACCAATGTTCGACTGGTTCAACGCGGCCACACAGATACGCCCGGTGTCCAGCGCGTAGATGCCAAACTCGGTGCGCAGACGGGTGACTTGCTCAACGGTGAGGCCGGAGTAGGAGAACATCCCACGCTGGCGACCGACGAAGCTGAAGTCGTGGCCCGGCGCAGCCTTGGCCAGTTCGGCGACCATCTGCTCGCGCATGCCACGGATGCGCAGGCGCATTTCCGCCAGCTCGGCTTCCCACTGGGCGCGCAGCTCAGGGTTGTTCAGCACTGCGGCCACGACCGCCGCGCCGTGGGTCGGCGGGTTGGAGTAGTTGGTGCGGATCACACGCTTGACCTGGGACAGGATGCGCGCGCTTTCTTCCTTGGATTCGCTGACGATCGACAGCGCGCCCACGCGTTCGCCGTACAGGGAGAACGACTTGGAGAACGAGCTCGATACAAAGAACGTCAGGCCCGATTCCGCGAACAGGCGCACTGCGGCGGCGTCTTCGTAAATGCCATCACCAAAACCCTGATAGGCCATGTCGAGGAACGGCACCAGGTTTTTCGCCTTGACCACGTCGAGCACTTGTTGCCAGTCGGCCGGGCTCAGGTCGACGCCGGTCGGGTTATGGCAGCAGGCGTGCAGCACCACGATCGATTGCGGCGGCAGGGCGTTGAGGTCGGCGAGCAGGCCAGCACGGTTCACGTCGTGGGTGGCGGCGTCGTAGTAGCGGTAGGTCTGCACCGGGAAGCCGGCTTTTTCGAACAGCGCCTGGTGGTTTTCCCAGCTTGGGTCGCTGATGGCAACCACGGCATTGGGCAGCAGTTGCTTGAGGAAGTCTGCACCGATCTTCAGCGCGCCGGTGCCGCCAACCGCTTGTGCGGTAATCACACGGCCAGCGCTCAGCAGCGGCGAGTCAGCGCCAAACAGCAGCTTTTGCACAGCCTGGTCGTAGGCCACGATCCCGTCGATCGGCAGGTAGCCACGGGCAGCGTGTTGCGCCACGCGAATGGCTTCCGCTTCGGCAACGGCACGCAAGAGTGGAATCTTCCCCTCCTCGTTGCAGTAAACGCCCACGCCAAGGTTGACCTTGGTGGTTCGTGTATCGGCGTTGAATGCTTCGTTGAGGCCCAGGATTGGATCGCGTGGTGCCATTTCGACAGCGGAGAACAGGCTCATTTTTGCGGCAGCTCTTTGGGGGAAAGGAGGGACGTGTCGCGCTCCAGCCGAATGCACTAGAGCGGTGCACAAACGGGGAGCTAGTATAGAGGCCATCACGGTCAAGGGCGACAACCGAAACGGCTTTTCGGCCAAGTTTTTCGGTTTATTTACCGACCGTCAGTCTTAATCCAACCTTGAGCGTAGACGGCAGGTCGGACGATTGCCTTGAAACCCGGCACATTCGTCACCACTTCTACAGCTATCATGGTTTTTTCCTGCAACCTGCGATGAAAATTCGCGGGTCGCTGAGCTTTTTTCGTCCTTGGTGGAGTGCAGCCGGGGGTGACTTGAAAGAGGTACGTTATGTCGGATTTCCAGCTCGTCACCCGCTTTGAACCCGCCGGCGATCAACCCGAAGCGATTCGCCAGATGGTCGAAGGCATCGAAGCGGGCCTGTCGCACCAGACGCTGCTCGGGGTGACCGGTTCGGGCAAGACGTTCAGCATCGCCAACGTGATCGCGCAGATCAACCGCCCGACCCTGGTACTGGCACCGAACAAAACCCTGGCCGCGCAGTTGTATGGCGAGTTCAAGGCGTTCTTCCCGAACAACGCGGTGGAGTACTTCGTTTCCTACTACGACTACTACCAGCCCGAAGCCTATGTGCCGTCCTCCGATACCTTTATCGAGAAGGACGCATCGATCAACGACCACATCGAGCAGATGCGTCTGTCGGCGACCAAGGCGCTGCTGGAGCGCAAGGACGCGATCATCGTCACCACGGTGTCGTGCATCTACGGCCTCGGCAGCCCGGAAACCTATCTGAAGATGGTGCTGCACGTCGACCGTGGCGACAAACTCGACCAGCGCGAACTGCTGCGTCGGCTGACGAGCTTGCAATACACGCGCAACGACATGGACTTCGCCCGTGCCACCTTCCGCGTGCGCGGCGATGTGATCGACATCTACCCGGCGGAGTCCGACCTGGAGGCGATCCGCATCGAGCTGTTCGACGATGAAGTCGAGAGCCTGTCGGCGTTCGACCCGTTGACCGGCGAAGTGATCCGCAAACTGCCGCGTTTCACCTTCTACCCCAAAAGCCACTACGTCACGCCGCGCGAAACCCTGATGGGCGCCGTTGAGGGCATCAAGGTCGAGCTGGCCGAGCGCCTGGAATACTTGCGCGCCAACAACAAGCTGGTGGAAGCCCAGCGCCTGGAACAACGCACCCGTTTCGACCTGGAAATGATCCTGGAACTGGGTTACTGCAACGGCATCGAAAACTACTCGCGCTACCTCTCGGGCCGTGAATCCGGAGCGCCGCCGCCGACGCTCTACGACTACCTGCCGGACGACGCGCTGTTGGTGATCGACGAATCCCACGTCAGCGTGCCGCAAGTCGGCGCGATGTATAAGGGCGACCGTTCGCGCAAGGAAACCCTGGTGGAATACGGCTTCCGCCTGCCGTCGGCGCTGGACAACCGGCCGATGCGCTTCGACGAATGGGAACGCATCAGCCCGCAGACCATCTTCGTCTCGGCGACGCCCGGCAATTACGAGGCTGAGCACGCGGGGCGCGTGATCGAGCAACTGGTGCGCCCGACCGGCCTGGTCGACCCGCAGATCGAAATCCGCCCGGCGTTGACCCAGGTCGACGACCTGCTCTCGGAAATCAGCAAGCGCGTGGCCCTGGAAGAGCGGGTGCTGGTCACTACGCTGACCAAGCGCATGTCCGAAGACTTGACCGACTACCTGGCCGACCACGGCGTGCGCGTGCGCTACCTGCACTCGGACATCGACACCGTGGAGCGCGTGGAGATCATCCGCGACCTGCGACTGGGCACCTTCGATGTGCTGGTGGGGATCAACCTGCTGCGCGAAGGCCTGGACATGCCGGAAGTGTCGCTGGTGGCGATTCTGGACGCGGACAAGGAGGGCTTCCTGCGCTCCGAGCGTTCGCTGATCCAGACCATCGGCCGTGCGGCGCGTAACCTCAATGGCCGGGCGATTCTCTATGCCGACCGCATCACCGGCTCCATGGAGCGGGCGATTGGCGAGACCGAGCGCCGTCGCGACAAACAGATCGCCTTCAACCTGGCGAACGGCATCACGCCCAAAGGCGTGTTCAAGGATGTCGCCGATATCATGGAAGGCGCCACCGTGCCTGGCTCGCGCAGCAAGAAGCGCAAAGGCATGGCCAAGGCCGCCGAGGAAAGCGCCAAGTACGAAAACGAACTGCGCTCGCCGAGCGAGATCGCCAAGCGTATCCGCCAGTTGGAAGAGAAAATGTACCAACTGGCGCGGGATCTGGAGTTCGAAGCGGCGGCGCAAACCCGCGATGAAATCGGCAAGTTGCGTGAGCGCCTGTTGGCGGTTTGATCGGTGGTGGCGGTACTGGCCTCATCGGGGGCAAGCCCCCTCCCACATTTGACCGCATTTCAACGTTGGAACCCGATCAAGTGTGGGAGGGAGCTTGCTCCCGATAGGCGCGAAAATGTACCAGCTGGCGCGGGATCTGGAGTTCGAAGCGGCGGCGCAAACCCGCGATGAAATCGGCAAGTTGCGTGAGCGCCTGTTGGCGGTTTGATCGGTGGTGGCGGTACTGGCCTCATCGGGGGCAAGCCCCCTCCCACATTTGACCGCATTTCAACGTTGGAACCCGATCAAATGTGGGAGGGAGCTTGCTCCCGATAGGCGAGAAAATGTACCAGCTGGCGCGGGATCTGGAGTTCGAAGCGGCGGCGCAAACCCGCGATGAGATCGGCAAGTTGCGTGAGCGCCTGTTGGCGGTTTGATCGGTGGTGGCGGTACTGGCCTCATCGGGGGCAAGCCCCCTCCCACATTTGACCGCATTTCAACGTTGGAACCCGATCAAGTGTGGGAGGGAGCTTGCTCCCGATAGGCGAGAAAATGTACCAGCTGGCGCGGGATCTGGAGTTCGAAGCGGCGGCGCAAACCCGCGATGAAATCGGCAAGTTGCGTGAGCGCCTGTTGGCGGTTTGATCGGTGGTGGCGGTACTGGCCTCATCGGGGGGCAAGCCCCCTCCCACATTTGACCGCATTTCAACGTTGGAACCCGATCAAATGTGGGAGGGAGCTTGCTCCCGATAGGCGAGAAAATGTACCAGCTGGCGCGGGATCTGGAGTTCGAAGCGGCGGCGCAAACCCGCGATGAGATCGGCAAGTTGCGTGAGCGCCTGTTGGCGGTTTGATCGGTGGTGGCGGTACTGGCCTCATCGGGGGCAAGCCCCCTCCCACATTTGACCGCATTTCAACGTTGGAACCCGATCAAGTGTGGGAGGGAGCTTGCTCCCGATAGGCGAGAAAATGTACCAGCTGGCGCGGGATCTGGAGTTCGAAGCGGCGGCGCAAACCCGCGATGAAATCGGCAAGTTGCGTGAGCGCCTGTTGGCGGTTTGATCGGTGGTGGCGGTACTGGCCTCATCGGGGGGCAAGCCCCCTCCCACATTTGACCGCATTTCAACGTTGGAACCCGATCAAATGTGGGAGGGAGCTTGCTCCCGATAGGCGCGACACGGCCTCAATGACTCCCCCCAGCCTCAAGCCCCGCCGGCAACGCCGTGCTCAACAAAATCACCAGCATGCCCAAGCTTGAAATGCCGTCAAATGTGGGAGGGAGCTTGCTCCCGATAGGCGAGAAAATGTACCAGCTGGCGCGGGATCTGGAGTTCGAAGCGGCGGCGCAAACCCGCGATGAAATCGGCAAGTTGCGTGAGCGCCTGTTGGCGGTTTGATCGGTAGTGGCGGTACTGGCCTCATCGGGGGCAAGCCCCCTCCCACATTTGACCGCATTTCAACGTTGGAACCCGATCAAATGTGGGAGGGAGCTTGCTCCCGATAGGCGAGAAAATGTACCAGCTGGCGCGGGATCTGGAGTTCGAAGCGGCGGCGCAAACCCGCGATGAAATCGGCAAGTTGCGTGAGCGCCTGTTGGCGGTTTGATCGGTGGTGGCGGTACTGGCCTCATCGGGGGCAAGCCCCCTCCCACATTTGACCGCATTTCAACGTTGGAACCCGATCAAATGTGGGAGGGAGCTTGCTCCCGATAGGCGCGACACGGTCTCAATGACTCCCCCCAGCCTTAAGCCCCGCCGGCAACGCCTTGGTCAACAAGATCGCGAGCATGCTTACGCCCAACGCGAATCCCACGCAGTGAAACGCATCGTTGTAGGCCATGATCTGCGCCTGCTGGTGCGTAATCTCACTGAGTTTGCCCAGCGCCGCCGTCGGGTTGCCGAACTGTTCCGTCAGCGTCGCCAGCCGCTCCGCCACCTGCGGGTTGGTCGGCACGATCGCTTCGCGTAAATAATCGAAATAGGTCTTGGTGCGCGCATCCAGCAAGGTCGCCAGCAGTGCGATACCGATGGCGCCGCCGAGGTTGCGCAGGATGTTGAACAGACTGGAAGCCGACCCGGCGTCCTGCGGCAGGATGTAGGCCGTGGCGATCAGCGAGATGGTTACCATGATCAACGGCTGCCCGAGGGCGCGGATGATCTGGATCTGGTTGAACTGGCTGCCGGCAAAGTCTGGGTTGAGCACCCCCGAAGAAAAACTCGCCAGGCCGAACAGCCCGAAGCCTACGGCGCACAGCCATTTGGGCGACACGTATTTCATCAGCTTGGGCACCAGCGGGATCAGGAACAGCTGCGGAATGCCCATCCACATGATCACTTCGCCGATCTGCAGCGCGTTGTAGTTCTGGATCTGCGCCAGGTACAACGGCAACAGATAGATCGAGCCATACAACCCGACGCCCATCCCCAGGCTGGAAATACTCGACAGGCCGAAGTTGCGATTGGCCAGGATGCCAAGGTTGATCAGCGGGTTGGGTTTTGACAGCTGCACGATCACGAAGGTGATCAGGCTCAGCAGGGCGATGCTGCCCAGGCTGACGATCAGGTTCGACTCGAGCCAGTCTTTGCGGTGGCCTTCTTCCAGAAACACCTGCAAACAGCCCAAACCGATGGCGAGGCTGACGATGCCGGTGTAGTCGGTGCTTTTGAGCAGCTCCCAGTGGGGCGCCTTTTTTTCCAGGCCGTAGAGCAGCCCGGCGATCATCAGCAGCCCGGGCGGCACGTTGATGTAGAAGATGTATTCCCAGCCCCAGTTTTCCGTGAGCCAGCCGCCGATGGTCGGGCCGATGGACGGCGCGAAGGTGGCGGTCATGGCAAACATCGCCATGCCTTTGGCGCGGTGGTGCTCGGGCAGCTTGATCAGGGTCAGGGTAAACGCCAGCGGGATCAGCGCGCCGCCGGTAAAACCCTGCAGGGCGCGGAACACGATCATGCTTTCCAGGCTCCAGGCCATGGAACACATCAGCGAGGCGATCAGGAACCCTACCGACACCCACACCGCCAGGCGCCGTGCCGAGAGCAACTGCACCAGCCAGGCGGTGAGGGGGATCATGATGATTTCGGCCACAAGGTAGGAGGTGGAAATCCACGAGCCTTCTTCCAGGGTGGCCGACAGCGCGCCCTGGATGTCCTTGAGGGACGAGTTGGTGATCTGGATGTCGAGCACCGCCATGAAGGCGCCGAGCATCACGCTCATGACCGCGATCCAGTCGCGCCGGGTCGGTTCGCCGACCGGGCGCAGCAGTTGATCACCGGCCATCAGGCTGATCTTTGATGTTCACTTTGACGGTGACGGACATGCCGGGGCGGATCTTGCCCTTCAGCGGGTTATCCGCAGCAAACGTAAGTTTCACCGGAATCCGTTGTACGACTTTGGTGAAGTTGCCGGTGGCATTGTCCGGCGGCAACAGGCTGAACTGCGCCCCGGAGGCCGCGAACAGGCTGTCGACCCGCGCCTCGATCGGCGTATCGCCGTAAGCATCGAACGTCAGCTCGGCCTTTTGCCCAGGCTGCATGTGGCCGATCTGGGTTTCCTTGAAGTTGGCCTGAATCCAGATGTCCTGGTCGGGGACGATCGACAGCAGGTAGGCACCGGCCTGTACGTATTGGCCGTTGCGCGCGGCGCGTTGGCCGACCAGGCCGCTGATGGGCGCGTGGATTTCGCTGCGGGTCAGGTTCAGCTCGGCCTGGGCCAGGTCGGTTCTGGCGTTGGCGATCAACGCGTCGAGGCGCTTGATCTCGGCATTCAGCGCGTTGACCTGCTGGCGCTGCCCCTGCAGGTCGGCCTGGGCCATGGCCACTTGGGAGCGGGCGATATGGTTGTCGGCGGAGAGGGTGGTCACCCGTTCTTCCGAGACGTAGCCGGGTTTGCGCAGGGTTTGGGCGCGGGACAGGTCGATCTGCGAACGACCCAGGCTGGCCTGGCTGGACGCGACTTTGGCTTCGCCGGCGGCGATCAGGCTGGCTTGCTGGGTCAGCTTGCTCTGCGCCTGGGTGCGCTCGGCTTCGCGCATGGCGAGGGCGGCGTTGGCGCGGTCCACGGCGAGGTGGAAGTCGTCGTCTTCAAGCCTCACCAGCAACTGGCCTTGTTGCACGTGTTCGTTGTCGCCCACCAGCACCTCGACAATCCGCGCGCCGAGCTGGCTGGAGACACGGGTGATCTCACCCTGCACGTAGGCGTTGTCGGTGCTTTCGTAGAAGCGGCCCCTGAAGAACCAATGGGCGAAGAAACCCAGGGCGATCAGGCTCACGATCAATACGAAGATAAGCAGGCGGCGTTTCAGTGGGGCAGGCATGGGCGCGGAGTCTGTAACAAGAGGTAATGGAATATAACCAGCCAGCCAGCTGGCAAATAGCTACGACGAGTCGCCAGGCTCAAACTTGGCCTATATGCCATGCTCGGTACGGAGGACGCTGGAGCCTAAGTGCCCATGGCTGTTACCATTCGCCCCTTGTTTCAATTTCAGTTATATCGCCCATTCGAGACCAGCCATGACCACCGTCCGCACGCGCATCGCGCCATCGCCTACCGGGGACCCCCACGTCGGCACTGCCTACATCGCCTTGTTCAACTACTGCTTTGCCAAGCAGCACGGCGGTGAATTCATCCTGCGGATCGAAGACACCGATCAACTGCGTTCGACCCGCGAGTCCGAACAGCAGATTTTCGATGCCCTGCGCTGGTTGGGCATCACCTGGTCGGAAGGCCCGGACGTCGGCGGCCCGCACGGCCCGTATCGCCAGAGCGAGCGCAGCGACATCTACAAGCAGTACACCCAGCAGTTGGTCGACATGGGCCATGCGTTCCCCTGCTTCTGCACCGCCGAAGAACTGGACCAGATGCGCGCCGAACAACAGGCCCGTGGCGAAACCCCGCGCTACGATGGCCGCGCGCTGCTGCTGTCGAAAGAAGAAGTGGCCGCGCGCCTGGCCGCCGGCGAGCCCCATGTGATCCGCATGAAGGTGCCGAGCGAAGGCGTGTGCGTGGTGCCGGACATGTTGCGCGGCGACGTCGAGATCCCGTGGGACCGCATGGACATGCAAGTGTTGATGAAGACCGACGGCCTGCCGACGTACTTCCTGGCCAACGTGGTCGATGACCACCTGATGGGCATCACCCATGTGCTGCGTGGGGAAGAATGGCTGCCCTCGGCGCCGAAGCTGATCCTGCTCTACGAGTACTTCGGCTGGGAACAACCGCAGCTGTGCTACATGCCGCTGCTGCGCAACCCGGACAAGAGCAAGCTGTCCAAGCGCAAGAACCCGACCTCGGTGACCTTCTACGAGCGCATGGGCTTCATGCCCGAAGCGATGCTCAACTACCTGGGCCGCATGGGTTGGTCGATGCCGGACGAGCGCGAGAAGTTCTCGCTGCAGGAAATGGTCGATAACTTCGACCTGTCCCGCGTATCGCTGGGCGGGCCGATCTTCGATATCGAGAAGCTGTCGTGGCTCAATGGCCAGTGGCTGCGTGACCTGCCGGTGGAAGAGTTCGCCAGCCGCGTGCAGCAGTGGGCGTTGAACCCCGAGTACATGATGAAGATCGCGCCGCTGGTGCAGGGCAGGGTGGAGACGTTCAGCCAGGTCGCACCGTTGGCCAGTTTCTTCTTCGCCGGTGGCGTGAACCCGGACGTCAAACTGTTTGAGTCGAAGAAACTCTCCGCCGATCAGGTGCGCCAGTTGATGCAACTGATCCTGTGGAAGCTCGAAAGCCTGCGCCAGTGGGAGAAGGACGCCATCACCGCGACGATCCAGGCCGTGGTCGAATCCCTCGAGCTGAAATTGCGCGATGCCATGCCGCTGATGTTTGCCGCGATCACCGGGCAGGCCAGTTCGGTGTCGGTACTCGACGCGATGGAAATTCTCGGCCCGGACCTTACGCGTTTCCGTCTGCGCCAAGCCCTTGATTTGCTTGGTGGTGTGTCGAAGAAAGAAAACAAAGAGTGGGAGAAGCTGCTGGGCGCGATCGCCTGAGTCAGCGCTTGTGGCGGCCAAACCCCGGTTTTTCGGGGTTTGGTTGGTAAGTGATTGTTATCCCGGCAAAAAATTTTGGAAATTGTTGAAAATAAATTTGACACGTTCCCAAAGCGCCATTAAGATTCGCCCCGTCCTCACCGATGAGGGGCTATAGCTCAGCTGGGAGAGCGCTTGCATGGCATGCAAGAGGTCAACGGTTCGATCCCGTTTAGCTCCACCAATTTACAGGTTCAAGGTCTGGCCACACCGTCCTTGAATCGATCAGGCCTAGCTTGATCAGGTTGTACAGAAGGTTTTGTCCCCTTCGTCTAGTGGCCTAGGACACCGCCCTTTCACGGCGGTAACAGGGGTTCGAGTCCCCTAGGGGACGCCAGTTTCAACAAGCAGTTCGCAAGGTCTGCTGCGCCGCGAGGCGAAAAATCCGGGGCTATAGCTCAGCTGGGAGAGCGCTTGCATGGCATGCAAGAGGTCAACGGTTCGATCCCGTTTAGCTCCACCAATTTACAGGTTCAAGGTTTTGGCCACGCCGCCCTTGGATCGATCAGTCTCAGCCTGATCAGTTGTATAGAAGGTTTGTGTCCCCTTCGTCTAGTGGCCTAGGACACCGCCCTTTCACGGCGGTAACAGGGGTTCGAGTCCCCTAGGGGACGCCACGATTACCCGCTCTGCGGGATTTTTAAGGGTCATTCAATTATTGAATGGCCCTTTTGTTTGTCTGGCGTTTGGCCAATTCTCCCTTCCCTTGCCCCTCCGGGCTTCTGACCAATGGTCGTGCCGCTCGCTTGCGAAATATTATTATGGTTATAATATTTAACCCATGAGAGTCGGAGGCACACGATGAGCGATAAAAAAGCGCAAACCCGCGAACGTATCCTGCAGGCCGCTAGCGCCGCGTTGGTCCAGCGTGGCCCGGCCGAGCCGAGCGTTGGCGAGGTCATGGGGGCGGCGGGGCTGACTGTCGGCGGCTTCTACGCGCACTTTGAAAGCAAGGATGCGCTGATGCTGGAAGCCTTCAGCCAATTGCTGGCCCAGCGCCGTGCATCGATCGACGACATGGATGCCCAACTCACCGGCGAAGAGCGCCGTGCCCTGGTTGCGGCGTTCTACCTGTCGCGCAAGCACCGCGACTCCACGGCCAAGGCTTGCCCGATTCCGGCAACCGTGGGCGAGATGGGCCGCCTGCCGGACGCCTTTCGCGATGTCCTCAACGAACATGTGGAACTGATGGCCGCACAACTGGCCGCCAGCCCGGAAGACACTGACAAGGCCCTGGCGGACATGGCCTTGATGGTCGGTGGGCTGGCATTGGCGCGTGCCCTGGGGCCGGGTGAGTTGTCCGATCGTGTGTTGCGTGCCGCCAAGTCGGCCATACGTTAAGAGGGGTTATAAAAATGGGCGCATTGACCTGGATTCGTGGCGTCAACGGCACCTTGGGGCGCCTGGCGCCGCACACGGTGGCCAACAGCATGCGGCGGGTCTTCATGACCCCGCGGGATCTGCCGCCGCGGGATTGGGAGTTGCCGCTGCTGGCGCACGCCGAGCGCGTCACCTTGCGTTTCGGCCTGTCGGCGTTGCGCTGGGGCCAAGGCCCGGCGGTGCTGCTGATGCACGGTTGGGAAGGCCGGCCCACCCAGTTCGCCAGCCTGATCACTGCGCTGGTGCAGAACGGCTATTCGGTATTCGCCCTAGATGGCCCGGCCCATGGCCGTTCGCCGGGGCGTGAAGCCCACGTACTGCTGTTTGCCCGCGCGATGCTTGAAGCGGCGGCCGAGCTGCCGCCGTTGCATGCGGTGGTCGGCCACTCCATGGGCGGCGCCAGTGCGATGCTGGCGGTGCAATTGGGGCTGCGTACCGAAGCGCTGGTGAGCATTGCCGCGCCGTCGCGCTTCCTTGATGTGCTCGGCGGGTTTGCCGGGATGGTCGGTTTGCCGTCGCGGGCGCGCTCAGCGTTTATCCAGGAAGTCGAGCTGACCCTGGGCATGCCGCTCAAGCACTTGGACGTGGCCCATTACCAGATGGACCTCCCCGGCCTGATCGTGCATGCCGAAGACGATACCTTCGTGCCGGTCAGCGCTTCCCAGGTCATCCACGACGCCTGGTTTGACAGCCGCCTGTTGCGCCTGGAGCAGGGCGGGCACCAGCGCGTGCTGGCCGATCCGCGGGTCGTCGAGGCGGTGCTGGCGCTGCTGGCGGGCTGCCGTTTACAGGCGCGCCAAACTGCCTGATACACTGCCCTGCCGACATCAATCGACAGGAGCAAGGTATGGGCTGGGATTTGGCAACGCCGTTTATCATCGATCTGCAGGTCGTCGCTGAGGACATCGACGGCCTGGGGCATGCCAATAACGCGGTGTACGTGTCCTGGCTGGAACGTTGCGCCTGGCGCCATTCCCAGCGCCTGGGGCTGGACCTCACCGAGTACCGGCGACTGGACCGCGCCATGGCGGTGGTGCGCCATGAGATCGACTACCTGGCGGCCGCCTATGAAGGCGACGAGCTGCAACTGGCGACCTGGATCGTCGACTGGGACCAGCGCCTGAAAATGACCCGGCGTTTCCAGCTGGTACGCCCTCGCGACGGCGCGACCCTGCTGCGCGCACAAACCACCTTTGTCTGCATCGAACTGTCCAGCGGCAAGCCCAAGCGCATGCCGGCGGAGTTTCTCGACGGCTACGGCGCCGCCCTGACAGGGGGTTAACGGTCGCGGCGGGAAACCCAGTAAACTGCGCCACGATTTTTGTAGAGTGTTTTCCATGCAAATTGCTTTGGCGCCCATGGAGGGGTTGGTCGACAACATCCTGCGGGACGTGTTGACCCGCGTGGGCGGTATTGACTGGTGCGTGACCGAGTTCATCCGCGTCAACGACCGCCTGCTCACCCCGGCCTATTTCCACAAGCTCGCCCCCGAACTGCTGCACGGTGCCCACACCGCCGCTGGCGTGCCGCTGCGTGTGCAGTTGCTCGGTTCCGACCCGGCGTGCCTGGCAGAGAACGCGGCCCTGGCCTGCGAGTTGGGCTCCGAGGTGATCGACCTGAATTTCGGCTGCCCGGCCAAGACCGTCAACAAGTCCCGTGGCGGCGCGGTGCTGCTCAAGGAGCCGGAGCTGCTCAACCGCATCGTCGAGCATGTGCGTCGCGCAGTGCCGGCGCATATCCCGGTGACCGCCAAGATGCGCCTGGGCTTCGACAGCCCGGATGGCGCGCTGGTATGCGCGACGGCGCTGGCCGAGGGCGGCGCGGCGCATATCGTCGTGCATGCGCGGACCAAGACCGATGGCTACAAACCGCCGGCTCACTGGGAGTGGATTCCACGCGTGCAGGATGTGGTCAAGGTGCCAGTGTTCGCCAATGGCGATATCTGGAGCGTCGAAGACTGGAAGCGTTGCCGCGAAGTCAGCGGCGCCGAAGACATCATGCTGGGTCGCGGGCTGGTTGCGCGTCCGGATCTTGCGCGGCAGATCGCGGCGGCACGCGCCGGCGAAGACGTCGTGGCAATGACCTGGGCGCAGATGCAGCCGATGCTCCAGGATTTCTGGACCCAGTCGGTGGCCCAACTGACCGAACGCCAGGCGCCCGGCCGGCTGAAGCAGTGGTTGGCGATGCTGACGCGCAATTACCCGGAGGCCGTCGAGCTGTTCACCGCCATGCGTCGGGAGACGGACTTGGAGCAGGTGAGCCGGTTGTTGGGGATGGCCCATCCTGCCGCGTCTGAGGGGTGACCCGTTGCGCTTGAATGCGCAGCTCGTTTGTTTGAAGAAAATGCCCCGTATCGAAAGATGCGGGGCATTTTGCGTTTTGGCGCGAGGAAGTCGGGGCGAAATAACACAGCCGGATGCCGTGCAGGTTTTGGGGTTGTGTCGGTAAGTTGCCCAGAGGGTGGTTTATTAGCGTGTGTGTCCAGTCGGATCTGGCTAAGGCTACTTGGTTTGCGGTCTTTTAAAAATTAACAGGGGGAAAAGTCCGAAAGTTTGATTTGGTTTCCTTATATGAGTCGCGATTTCTGGAACTCGATAGCCTCGTATTCCACGAAAGTATCGACTGTGAAGCAGCATGGGTTGTTTCCAGTCGATAAAAAACTCTTGCCTGCCCCGCTGATTAACCGAGCCGGGCCGTGCCAATAAGGAACTTACTGATGTCGCTATCGATTAATCATTCACCTTTGTTCAACGGCGATACAACATCCATGGAGCGGTTGTCGCCATCCATGTCGAAAACCTTCACGCAAACCGGCACATTGGGGGCCAATACGACTGTGGCTCACCCTGGCGTGCCTCATGACCCTTTCAAGGTTTCGAACAGCAACATGACAATCGAGACAGGCGGGCTTGCACGCTTGCTTGACATGCTGGAGCAGGTTGTCAAAACCGTGCGTGAGATGTTTTCGGGGCGGAACATGGTGTCCGGCATGTTGCCTGGGGCGGATAAAACGCCCGCCATTCCAGTGGATGCGAGCAAGCTGCCGGAGAAGCCTGGACACCTCGCATTGACGGCTGATCGGCGAGGCCAGCCGGCTCTTCCGGTGTCACCCCACATGCATCAATCCACTGCCTCCGTGATCAAGGATGCCGACAATCAGGTGCAAGTGAACGTTAACGTCGGTCATTGTCATTGCCCCGATACGAAGGCGCTGAGCGGCGAAACGAAACCGAATGCGGCAGCGGTTTTACCTCGCGTCATGCCGATGCCGGAAGCCGCTCGCAAGGTTGAAGTGGTGCCTGTGCACACGCCTACGCACACGCACACGCCTGCGCCCATGCCTACGCCTGCGCCCATGCCTACGCACACGCCTACGCACACGCCTACGCCCATGCCTATGCCCATGCCTACGCACACGCCTACGCCCATGCCTATGCCCATGCCTACGCACACGCACACGCCTGCGCCCACGCCTACGCCTACGCCTACGCACAAGCACACACCTACGCCGGAGGTCATGCCGGCACCCAAGCCGGGTGTGCATGCGCTTGAGGTCAAGCCGCGACCGGCCACCCCGGAAGTACCTGCGATCACGCCACAACCACAACCACAACCACAACCACAACCACAACCACAACCAGATACGCCTACCCCGGATATAACCAGTCCCGGCCCGGCTGAACGTCAATCTGATATGCGCGACTGGCGGACCAGTCGCCGGCCTGCATTCAGAGCCTGACGTCAGCAACTTCCTTTATACGTATTGAACTGGATGTGCACTTCTTTGGGGCTGATGTTCCGGGAAGTGCCTGCAAGTGGAGGCCCGTATGTCATGTTGTTCAATTAATAATATTGCGCGTGTTGTGGATGTTCGTCAGGTACTTCCTGTCGATTCCATGAAAGCAAAAAATGAACAGTTTGCGCAATTAAGCGGTTTCTTGAGTGTGCCGTCTCCGGCGAGCCAGGGGGTACTGGAGCACGTGCGGGAAAACACTCATGGCGTGGCGAATAATTCAGAGCCGCTCGATAAGTTAATGACGCTGTTTACTTCGTTTTTAACTCAGCTGATTAACTTGGTCTCTGATAACAAAGAGAAGCCGCTGCCGGGAATATCCCCATCGCGGCCGGAGGTCACTACGCCTGTGGTGCCTGCGCCGGCGCCGCCCAAACCCGAGCCTGCGGCGATGATCGCGGGCCTTTCGAAGAAGCGCAACGGCGCGAAGCCCGACAATATCTGGAGCGGCTTTCGCCAAGGGCCGGATGGCAACTGCGTGACGGTATCGGCCATCAAGGCGGCGATGTACCAGTTTGGCCAAAGCCCTACGGATATTTTCAAGGAGGTGAAAAAAACCGAGCGTGGTTATCACGTGGTCATGCGCGATGACGTAACCGTCAACCTGACGGACCGGGAGCTCGCCGAAGGTGCGCGTGGGGCAAAATTTGTCGGGGCTGACAAAGAGATGCTCAAAGACGCGCAATTTCTTTTCGCGATCAGCGCCAAGCGTGCCCAGGACGAAAACAACGATGGCAGGGCGGCACGCAGTTTCGGTGCGGCGATCCGCAGCCTGAATGATGGCGAGGATGAGCGAGGGCCGGGGGAGGGGTTGAAGCGGCTGGGGCTGAGCAAGCACATGAAGAGGGTCCCCGTGCGTGAGCTCGCCAAGGGGCAGTTGGGCATGTGCAATCGGGCCCGGCATTCGGTGGCGGTCATCAACGGTCGCGAAGAGCTATGGGGGCGACAGGGAAAAGCGCCCACGCACGGCGATGCCATAGCTCTGGTGCCATAGCCCTATTGGTGAATCCGTTGAATTGAAGGGCTGCGAACGGGGCAGTCAGCCCAAACCTGGCTGCCCGTTCGGCTGCTTATTTTTTACAAGCGTCAGGAACCCAGTGCATGTATATCTCCACAGCTAGCCGTTCGATGATCGAAACGGCCCAGCAGCGCGGGGCTTCTCCCGTATTTCCGGTGAAACCCGCAGGTGAAAGGCCGGCTGATATCGCTTCGGCATTCCACGCGAGCGAGCGGCGCTTCGGCGAGAGTTTTGATTGCAGCAGCCACGCGGCGGTGATCAAGTTGATGATGATGACGTTCGGTCAGCGTCCAGCCGCGATGTTTAACGAGTTGCTACCCTCGGGCGATGGGTACGACGTCACGATGAAGGATGAGTTCAAGCTGCACCTGTCCCGCCAGGAGTTGCAGCAGGCGTCGCAGGCTTCCCGCTTCACGGGGGCGGACAGCGGCGTGGTAAAGGATGCCAATTTCATGTTTGCCGCCTTTGTCAAACGCAAGCAACTGACCGGGGGCTATGCCACGTTCGAAGCCGCCTTGGCAAAGACGCTCGAGGGCGAGACCACCCAGCGTTGTCTGCAAGGCATGGGGGTGTTCGGCCTGTCGCAGTTCGTCCCGGTGAGCGATATGGCGGGCAAGGGCGCGGTAGGGGTGCTGGAGACCCATAACCGCGGGTCGGCGCTGGTGCGCGAGGGGGTCAGGCATGATGGCGGGACACCACGAACGGCTGATCGGGGCTATGGGTATGTCTTGTTCGATGATCAACTGCCGCCGCCGAGCAATCGCGGCGCCGCCCCTGTGGTCGCGAGCGTCCGGCCCGCGGACATCTGGAGCGGGTTTTACCAGGGGGTCGAAGGCAATTGCGTCACGGTCTCGGCGATCAAGGCGGCGATGATCCGGTTCGGGCAAGACCCGAGGGCGATCTATAAGCAGGTTCAAATCACGCCGACGGGGTTTGACGTGGTCATGCGAGATGCCTTCCGGTTGCAACTGACCCACGAGGAAGTGCGCCAGGCTGCCGCCGAGTCGAACTTTCATGGCAATAATCGACAGTTGCTGAATGCCGCGCACTTTTTGTACGCAGTCAGTGCCAAGCGCGCGCAGATCGAGAACAACGATTTTCGTGCCCGCCAGAGTTACACGACGGCTCTGCAAACCCTCAACGATGGCGAGTACCCTGGCGAAGCGCTGCGCCGCCTGGGGTTGTTTGGCTACGTGCGTGAAAGCACGGTCGCAGAGTTGGCCAACGGGGCGATCGGCACCCTGGCAGACAACTGGCATTCGGTGGCGGTGATCGATGGGGCGCTGGATTTCTATGGAAAAAAGCAGGACCTGGCCTCATCGCGCTGGATGAGTTCGGGGTTCCGGGCCCTGAAGCTGGTCTGAGCCTCAATCCAGCAAGAGCCTGAACCCTTCTATCGGTAAGGGCCGGCTGTGCAAATAGCCCTGGAACAAGTGGCAGCCCAGCTTTTGCAGGAACGCCAGTTGCTCCGGGGTTTCAACGCCTTCGGCGATCACCCCCAGGTTCAAGCTGCGCGCCATGGCCACAATGGCGCGGATGATTTCGGCGTCGTTGGGGTCGTGGGTGGCATCGCGCACGAAGGACTGGTCGATCTTCAGCGTATCCACCGGCAAGCGCTTGAGGTAGGTGAGCGATGAGTAACCGGTGCCGAAGTCGTCCATCGCAAAACTCACGCCGAGCTTTTTCAGGCGACGCATTTTGCTGATGGTGTCATCCAGGTTCTGGATCACGATGCCTTCGGTGATTTCCAGTTTCAGCAGGCAGTAGGGCAGTGAATGCTGCTTGAGGCTGCGCTCGACGCGTTCGACAAAGTCGTTCTGGCGGAACTGCCGGGGGCTGATGTTCACGCACAGGCTGAAATTCAGCGGGTCCACCTTGCCTTCTTTGATCAATTGCTCGAAGGCGGCGCACGCTTCGTCGAGTATCCAGGTACCGACTTCGAGGATCAGGCCGCTGTCTTCCAGCACCTTGATGAATTCGGACGGCGCCTGCGCGCCCAGTTGCGGATGCTGCCAGCGCACCAGGGCCTCGGCGCCGACGATCTTATTGCCGCGCGCGTCCACCTGGGGTTGGTAATGCACGCTGAATTCGCCGCGTGACAGGGCCAGGCGCAGGTCGGTTTCCATGCGCAGGCGTTCGCTGGCGGTTTTCTGCATGCTGTTGTGGAACATCTGCGTGGCGTTGCGCCCCGAATCCTTGGCGCGGTACAGCGCGATGTCGGCACGTTTGAGCAGGTCGGCCGGGGTCGAGCCATGATCGGGGATCAGCGCCACACCGATGCTCGGCGTGACTTGCAGGCGTTGGCCGTCGAGGAACATCGGTTCGGAGAGCAATTCACGCAGGGTGTCGGCCAGTTCCTGAACCTGGGCGCTGACTTCGGTGCGCGTGCCATCCAGGCCGCTGAGCAGCACCACGAACTCATCGCCGCCCAGGCGCGCCACGGTATCTTCCATACGCACGCTGGCTTCGAGGCGCGCGGTGACGATTTTCAGCACGGTGTCGCCCACCGGGTGACCGAGGGAATCATTGATGTGCTTGAAGTGGTCGAGGTCGAGAAACAGCAATGCACCGCGCAGGTTATGGCGCTTGAGCAGGGCGATCTGCTGGCTCAGGCGGTCCATCAGCAGTGCGCGGTTGGGCAGGTTGGTCAGCGGGTCGTGGTAGGCCAGGTGGCGGATCTGCGCCTGGGCGTTTTTCAGCAGGCTCACATCCCGCGCGGTCAGCAACAGGCAAGGGGTTTCGTTGAGGGTGATCGGCTCGACTGAAACCTCCACCGCCAGCACATCGCCGCGCTTGTTGTGCCAGAGCATTTCCAAATGGCGGATACGGCCTTTGAGTTGCAGTTCGGCCAGCAGCACCGCGCGCTGGTTTTCATCGGCCCAGATGCCGACTTGGTACAGCGTCAGGCCGATGACATCTTCGGCACGAAAACCGGTCAAGCGGCAGAACCCGTCGTTCACCTCCACATAGCGGCCGGTGTCGTGTTCGGTAATGGAAATCGCGTCGGGGCTGGAATGGAAGGCTTTGGCGAATTTTTCTTCGCTGGCCTTCAGCGCGGCCTCGGAGCGTTGCTGCTGGGTAATGTCGCGCAGGGTGGTGACGATGCACGGCTGGTCGCCGACCTTGATCATCCGGCTGGAAATCACGCAGGTCAGGGCCTGGCCGCTTTTGTGGTGCGCGATGATCGCCACGTTGTTCAGCGCCTGGTCGCGAATCACCTGTTCGATGCGTTGCAGGCGCTGGCTCGACTCGTCCCACAGGCCGATCTGTTCGGCGCTCATGTTGATCACTTCGGCGGCCGTCCAGCCAAAGGTCTGGGTGAACGCGGGGTTGATCTCGATGAACTCGCCGTTGTCCAGGCGGGTGACGCAGATCGGGTCGGGGCTGGCCTGGAACAGGCTGGCGAATTTTTCTTCGGAGGCGCTCAGGCGTTGTTCGCGCTCGACCTGGTCGGTGATGTCCAGCAGGGTGCCGGCCATGCGCAGTGGCGCGCCTTTTTCGTCGCGGTACAGGCGTGCTCGGCTTTCCAGGTAGCGCGGGCTGCCGTCTTCCAGTTGTACACGGTAAGTCAGCTGATAGTTGCCGGCCGGGCCTTCGCGCAGGGTGCGATAGGCGTTGCGCATACTCTCGCGCTCTTCCTTGGGCATGCCCTCGAAAAACGCCTCGAACGATTCATGGAACGCTTCCGCCGGCAGGCCGTGCAGTTGGGCGGCGCGGGCCGAGCCGTAGAGCATGCCGGTGGGAATGTGCCAGTCCCAGGTGCCCAATTGCGCGGAGTCCAGGGCCAGGTCCAGGCGCTCCTGGCTGTCTTTCAAGGCTTGCTCGGCGTTTTTGCGCTCGGTGGTGTCGAGAAAGGTGCTGATCAGGTAGGCCTCGCCGTCCAGCTCGACCTTCTGCGCGCAGAGCGTGCCATCGTGGATCTGCCCGTTGCTGGCACAGAATTGCACTTCCATGGTGATGGGTTCGCCCTTGCGCTGGGTGGCCCTGACCAACTGCGCACGCTGTTCAGGGTGGAGCCACAGGCCGAGGTCCAGGGTGGTGCGACCGATGGCGTCGGCGACCGGCCAGCCGAAGAGGATCTGGAAATACTGGTTGGCTTCGCTGATCAAGCCGTCGGACTGGCGGGTGAGCAGGACCATGTTCGGGCACAGGTGAAACAGCGTGGCGAAGCGCTTTTCGGAGTGGCTGAGGGCGTGTTCCCGCTCGCGCTGGCGGGTAGTCTCGCGGATCACCCCGATCATGCGGCGCCGGCCGGCTTTGTCCGGCGCCAGGCTGCCGTTGATTTCCAGCCAGTGCTGGCTGCCATCCGGCCACTGGATGTGGTGGTGCATGGCCTGCTCGAACGGCTCGCCGGCCAGCACCGCGTGAAACGCGCGTATCACCCGGGCGCGGTCTTGCGGCGCGAGCAGGTCCAGGTACTCCAGATCCTTGGGCAACGGTTGGCGCGGGTCGAAGCCGAACAGCGCCTGGGTGCCCCGTGACCAACTGATACGCCCGGTATCGATTTCCCAGCACCATGCACCCAGCCGTGCAGCGTTAAGCGCTGCCAGCAGTTGCGGGGCGCTGTCCCAGCTTTGTTCCGCCTCTTCAGGGTCCAGGGCGTAAATGCGGGGCAGGGGTGGCATAGGGTCGACGGGATTGCGCATTATCAAAAAGCCTTGGCTCGATGGGCGTTCGGCGCGGTTTTATTCAGGCCTTGAGGCCGCACAGCTTCATGCCGGTGTCCCTGGCAGCTCGACCTGTGCATCCAAGAGGCTCATAAAAGCCCGCGCAGCGTTCGACAGCGTCCTTTCGGTATGCACGATATAGCCTAGCTGGCGACTGAGTTGTATGCCCGGCAAAGCGATACTTGTCACCTGATCGTCGAGCATGGTGCGCGGTAATACGCTCCACGCCAAGCCGATGGACACCATCATTTTGATGGTTTCCAGATAGTTCGTGCTCATCGCGATGTTCGGCGTGAGGCCCTGGGCCTCGAACAGACGGCTGACAATGTGATGGGTAAAGGTGTTGCCGCCAGGGAAAACCGCCGGGTGACCGGCGATGTCCGCCAGGGTGACCGAGCCGTTGCGGGTCAGGCTGTGCTCCGGCGCCACCACGAAATCCAGCGGGTCGTCCCACACCGGGGTGGCGCGCACCAGGTTGTGCGGCTCGGGCGCCAGGGTGATCACCGCCACTTCGGCGCGGCCATGCAGGATCTCTTCGTAGGCCACTTCCGAGTCGAGAAACTGAATATCCAGCGCCACATTGGGGTATTGCCGGGTAAAGGTGCGCAGGATCGGCGGCAGGCGATGCAGGCCGATGTGGTGGCTGGTGGCCAATGTGAGGCGCCCGCTGACTTCACCGGTGAGGTTGGTGAGGGCGCGCCGGGTGTCGTCCAGGACGTTGAGAATCTGATAGGCGCGCGGCAGCAGGGCGCGCCCGGCTTCGGTCAAGCCGACTTCACGGCCCAGGCGATCGAACAGGCGCACCTTCAGTTGTTGCTCGAGGCCGGCAATGCGTTTGCTGATGGCCGGTTGGGTCAGGTGCAGGCGCTCACCGGCGCCGGAGAAGCTGCCGGTCTCGGCGATGGCAATAAAAGCATTGAGGTTGGCCAGGTCCATTGTTGTATTCCAGTTGGTAATCCAAAGCATAAAAAATATGAATTTGAGTTATTTAATGTAGCGCCATACCATCAGCCTCACAAGCCAAAGGGTTATTGAATGTCTCAAGACCCGGGGCATAGAAAGACCGCTGATGAGGACCGACTGATGGCCGGCAAAACGCTTTACGACAAGCTTTGGGATTCCCATGAAGTGAAACGGCGCGACGATGGCTCGTCGCTGATCTATATCGACCGTCACATCATCCATGAAGTGACCTCGCCCCAAGCGTTCGAAGGCCTGCGGCTGGCCGGGCGCAAGCCTTGGCGCGTCGACTCGATCATCGCTACCCCGGATCACAACGTGCCGACCACCCCGGAGCGCAAGGGCGGGATCGACGCCATTGTCGACACCGTGTCGCGTTTGCAGGTGCAGACTCTCGACGACTACTGCGACGAATACGGCATCACCGAATTCAAGATGAATGACGTGCGCCAAGGCATCGTCCACGTGATCGGCCCGGAGCAGGGCGCGACCTTGCCCGGCATGACCGTGGTCTGCGGTGACTCCCACACCTCCACCCACGGCGCGTTCGGCGCCCTGGCCCATGGCATCGGCACCTCGGAGGTGGAACATGTGTTCGCCACCCAGTGCCTGGTCGCCAAGAAAATGAAGAACATGCTGGTGCGCGTCGAAGGCCAATTGCCTTTCGGTGTGACCGCCAAGGACATCGTGCTCGCCGTGATCGGCAAGATCGGCACCGCCGGCGGTAACGGCCATGCCATCGAATTCGCCGGCAGCGCCATTCGCGACCTGTCCATCGAAGGCCGCATGACCATCTGCAACATGTCCATCGAAGCCGGTGCCCGCGTGGGCATGGTGGCGGCGGACGAAAAAACCGTCGAGTACGTCAAAGGCCGTCCGTTCGCCCCCAAAGGCGCCGACTGGGATGCCGCCGTTGAGGCCTGGAAAGACCTGGTCTCCGACGCCGATGCCGTGTTCGACACCGTGGTGGAACTGGACGCCAGCCAGATCAAGCCGCAAGTCAGCTGGGGCACCTCGCCGGAAATGGTCTTGGCCGTCGACCAGAACGTGCCGGACCCGGCCAAGGAAGCCGACCTGGTCAAGCGCGGTTCCATCGAGCGCGCCTTGAAGTACATGGGCTTGAAAGCCAACCAGGCGATCACCGACATTCAGTTGGATCGCGTGTTCATCGGTTCCTGCACCAACTCGCGGATCGAAGACCTGCGCGCCGCGGCAGTGATCGCCAAGGGCCGCAAAGTCGCCTCGACCATCAAGCAGGCCATCGTGGTGCCGGGTTCGGGCCTGGTGAAGGCCCAGGCCGAAGCGGAAGGCCTGGACAAGATCTTCCTCGACGCCGGTTTTGAATGGCGTGAACCGGGCTGCTCCATGTGCCTGGCGATGAACCCGGACCGCTTGGAGTCCGGCGAGCATTGCGCGTCGACCTCCAACCGTAACTTCGAAGGGCGTCAGGGCGCCGGTGGGCGTACTCACCTGGTGAGCCCGGCCATGGCCGCCGCCGCTGCCGTCAACGGTCGTTTCATCGACGTTCGCGAATTGATCTGAGGAATACCCGATGAGAGCTTTTACCCAACACACTGGTCTTGTCGCGCCGTTGGACCGTGCCAACGTGGACACTGACCAGATCATCCCCAAGCAGTTCTTGAAGTCGATCAAGCGCACCGGTTTCGGTCCCAACCTGTTCGACGAGTGGCGCTACCTGGACGTGGGCTACGCCTATCAGGACAACTCCAAGCGCCCGCTGAACAAGGACTTCGTGCTCAACGCCGAACGTTACCAGGGTGCCAGCGTGCTGCTGGCGCGGGAAAACTTCGGCTGCGGCTCCAGCCGCGAACACGCGCCGTGGGCCCTGGAAGAATATGGCTTTCGCAGCATCATCGCGCCGAGCTACGCCGACATCTTCTTCAACAACAGCTTCAAGAACGGCTTGCTGCCGATCATCTTGAGCGATGCCGAAGTGGATGAACTGTTCAAGCAAGTGGAAGCCAACCCCGGCTACGAACTGACCGTCGACCTCGCCGCGCAGACCGTGACCCGTCCGGACGGCAAGGTGTACCACTTTGAAGTGGATGCCTTCCGCAAGCACTGCCTGCTCAACGGCCTGGACGACATCGGCCTGACCTTGCAGGACGGCGATGCGATTGCCGCGTTTGAAACCAGGCACCGGGCCAGCCAGCCTTGGTTGTTTCGCGACGCTTGATGTGATGTAGGCAGGACCGCCGCCATCGGGAGCAAGCTCCCTCCCACATTTTGATGTGTGAACACCTTCAAATGTGGGAGGGGCGGTGCGACGATTCGACTTGCCCCCGATGGGGCCAGAACAAACACCACAAGGTCCATTGAGGAAACTCCCATGACCCACACCGTCCACACCCAAGTCGTGCAAAAACAATTCGGTGAACAGGCCTCGGCCTACCTGAGCAGTGCCGTACACGCCCAAGGTACTGAATTTGCGCTGCTCCAGGCCGAACTGGCCGGGCACGGCGCTGCGCGACTGCTGGATCTGGGCTGCGGCGCCGGTCATGTCAGTTTCCATGTGGCGCCGCTGGTAAAAGAAGTGGTGGCCTACGACCTGTCGCAGCAGATGCTCGACGTGGTCGCCGCCGCTGCCGCAGACCGTGGCCTGGGCAATATCCGCACGGTCCACGGCGCTGCTGAGAGCTTGCCGTTCGCCGATGGCGAATTCGACTTCGTGTTCAGCCGCTATTCGGCGCACCATTGGAGCGACCTCGGCCTGGCCCTGCGCGAAGTGCGCCGGGTGCTCAAGCCGGGTGGCGTGGCGGCGTTTGTCGATGTCTTGTCACCGGGCAGCCCGCTGTTGGACACTTACCTGCAAACTGTCGAAGTGCTGCGCGACACCAGCCACGTGCGCGATTACTCCGCCGCCGAATGGATGCGCCAGCTCAGCGAAGCCGGTCTGCATGTGCGCAACAGCAGCCGCCAGCGCCTGCGCCTGGAATACACCTCGTGGGTCGAGCGCATGCGTACGCCAGCGCCTTTGCGTGCGGCGATTCTTGAGCTGCAACAGGCAATGGGCCAGGAAGTCCGCGATTATTACGAAATTCAAGCCGACGGCACCTTCAGCACCGACGTGCTGGTGGTTTGGGCCGAACGCTGAGTATTTTTCCCGACCTGCCCCAGGGCGGGTCGCATGATGAAATGAGGAACGCATGAGCAAGCAGATTCTGATTCTCCCAGGCGACGGTATTGGTCCGGAAATCATGGCCGAAGCGGTCAAAGTCCTGGAACTGGCCAACACCAAGTACAACCTGGGCTTCGAATTGAGCCACGACGTGATCGGCGGCGCGGCCATCGACAAGCACGGCGTGCCCCTGGCCGACGAGACCCTGGACCGCGCCCGTGCGGCCGACGCCGTGTTGCTCGGCGCCGTGGGTGGCCCGAAATGGGACAAGATCGAGCGTGACATCCGCCCTGAGCGCGGCCTGCTGAAGATCCGCGCGCAACTGGGCCTGTTCGGCAACCTGCGCCCGGCAATCCTCTACCCGCAACTGGCCGACGCGTCGAGCCTCAAGCCGGAAGTGGTGGCGGGCCTGGATATCCTGATCGTGCGCGAGCTGACCGGCGGTATCTACTTCGGCTCGCCGCGCGGCGTGCGCGAGCTGCCGAATGGCGAGCGCCAGGCCTACGACACCCTGCCGTACAGCGAGAGCGAAATCCGCCGTATCGCCCGGGTCGGTTTCGACATGGCCCGCGTGCGTAGCAAGAAGATCTGCTCGGTCGATAAGGCCAACGTCCTGGCCTCCAGCCAGCTGTGGCGCGAAATCGTCGAAGAAGTCGCCAAGGACTACCCGGACGTCGAACTCAGCCACATGTACGTCGACAACGCTGCCATGCAACTGGTGCGCGCGCCGAAGCAGTTCGACGTGATCGTCACCGACAACCTGTTCGGCGACATCCTGTCCGACCAGGCGTCGATGCTCACCGGTTCCATCGGCATGCTGCCGTCGGCGTCCCTGGACACTAACAACAAGGGCATGTACGAGCCGTGCCACGGTTCGGCGCCAGACATCGCAGGCCTTGGCATCGCCAACCCGCTGGCGACCATTTTGTCGGTGTCGATGATGCTGCGTTACAGCTTCAACCTGGGCGACGCGGCGGATGCCATCGAGAAGGCCGTGAGCCTGGTGTTGGACCAGGGCTTGCGCACCGGAGACATCTGGTCGCAGGGTTGCACCAAAGTCGGTACGCAAGAAATGGGTGACGCAGTAGTCGCCGCGTTGCGGAATCTGTAATCTCTCGGGCCCGCTTGCAGTTGTTGCTGCAAGTCGGCCCACTTTTTAACAAGGTGTAGTTGCGATGAAACGTGTAGGTCTGATCGGTTGGCGCGGTATGGTCGGTTCCGTGCTCATGCAGCGGATGCTGGAAGAGCAGGATTTCGATCTTATTGAGCCGGTGTTTTTCACCACTTCGAACGTGGGTGGCCAAGGGCCGTCCGTGGGCAAGGATATTGCGCCGCTCAAGGACGCCTACAGCATTGAAGAGCTGAAAACCCTCGATGTGATTCTGACCTGCCAGGGCGGCGACTACACCAGCGAAGTGTTCCCCAAGCTGCGCGAAGCCGGCTGGCAGGGTTACTGGATCGATGCCGCGTCCAGCCTGCGCATGCAGGACGATGCGGTGATCGTGCTCGACCCGGTCAACCGCAAGGTCATCGACCAGCAACTCGACGCTGGCACCAAGAACTATATCGGCGGCAACTGCACCGTCAGCCTGATGCTGATGGGCCTGGGCGGCTTGTTCGAAGCCGGCCTGGTCGAGTGGATGAGCGCCATGACTTATCAGGCGGCGTCCGGCGCCGGCGCGCAGAACATGCGCGAACTGATCAAGCAGATGGGCGCGACCCACGCGGCGGTCGCCGATCAACTGGCCGACCCGGCCAGCGCGATCCTCGACATCGACCGCCGTGTGGCCGAAGCCATGCGCAGCGACGCTTACCCGACCGAGAACTTCGGCGTGCCGTTGGCCGGTAGCCTGATCCCGTGGATCGACAAGGAACTGCCGAACGGGCAGAGCCGTGAAGAGTGGAAGGCCCAGGCCGAGACCAACAAGATCCTCGGTCGCTTCAAGAGCCCGATCCCGGTGGACGGCATCTGCGTGCGTATCGGCGCCATGCGCTGCCACAGCCAGGCGCTGACCATCAAGCTGAACAAAGACGTACCGATCGCCGATATCGAAGGGCTGATCAGCCAGCACAACCCTTGGGTCAAGCTGGTGCCGAACAGCCGCGAAATCAGCATGCAGGAGCTGAGCCCGACCAAGGTTACCGGCACCCTGAATGTTCCGGTGGGGCGTCTGCGCAAGCTGAACATGGGCACCCAGTACCTGGGCGCGTTCACCGTCGGCGACCAGTTGCTGTGGGGCGCGGCCGAACCGCTGCGGCGCATGCTGCGGATTCTGCTGGAGCGTTGATCGCTTGAGGCACTAAGAAAAACCCGCGACTGGTGACAGGCGCGGGTTTTTTGTTGGCTTTCAGGAAGGCATCGGGAGCAAGTCGAATCGTCACACCGCAAGGCCCAGCCCAATTGCCTCACCCCCCACCACCCGGTAAAGTGCCGCTCCCCCCGCAATGCCCGAGGCAGCTCCCATGACCCAGACCTTTGATATCGCCGTGATCGGCGCCACCGGCACCGTCGGTGAAACCCTGGTGCAGATCCTCGAAGAGCTGGCTTTCCCGGTGGGCACCCTGTACCTGCTGGCGGGCAGCAACTCCGCGGGCGCGTCGGTGCCGTTCCGTGGCAAGAACGTGCGCGTGCGGGAAGTCGATGAGTTTGACTTCAGCAAGGCGCAACTGGCGTTTTTCGCCGCCGGCCCGGCGGTGACCCTGAGCTTCGCCCCACGCGCCACGGCGGCCGGCTGTTCGGTGATCGATTTGTCGGGCGCATTGCCGGCCGCGCAAGCGCCTCAGGTGGTGCCGGAAGCCAATGCCCATGTGCTGGAGGGCTTGAAAAAGCCGTTCCAGCTCGGCAGCCCGAGCCCGTCCGCGACCAACCTGGCGGTGGTGCTGGCGCCGCTGCGCGGGATTCTGGATATCCAGCGTGTCAGCGTTACCGCCAATCTGGCGGTGTCTGCCCAGGGCCGTGAAGCAGTCAGCGAGCTGGCGCGCCAAACCGCCGAGTTGCTGAATGTGCGCCCGCTGGAGCCCAAATTCTTTGATCGGCAGATGGCATTCAACCTGTTGGCACAAGTCGGCACGCCGGATGCCCAAGGTCATACAGCGCTGGAGAAACGTCTCGTACACGAACTGCGCGCGGTGCTGGAAACTCCTTTACTAAAGATTTCTGCGACTTGCGTTCAAGCCCCGGTGTTTTTTGGCGATAGCTTGACTGTGTCATTGCAATTGGGTTCGCCGGTCGACCTTGCCGCCGTCAACCGTGCGCTCGACGCCGCAGCGGGTATCGAGCGGGTGGAGGAGGGGGATTACCCGACAGCGGTGGGTGATGCCGTCGGCCAGGATGTAGTCTACGTCGGACGAGTGCGTGCGGGGGTGGACGATCCGGCGGAACTAAATCTGTGGTTGACGTCAGATAACGTGCGTAAAGGCGCCGCACTGAATGCGGTGCAGCTGGCGCAGTTGTTGATAAAAGGCCTTGTGTAAAAGATACTTGGCGGCAATTTGTAGATTGATTCTAACCAGGCGCTATGCTTGGCCCCAAGCAGGAACAGTTGCGTGTCGGTGACCTATCGGCTCGCCGTGCCTTATGGCAACGGTTACCAACCTTCTCGCAGGCCGGGGAGTGTTCAAACAAAGGATGAGGCTATGGTTCAAGTTCGCAAACTGGTGTTAGCAATAGCGGCCGCCTCGGCGCTGTCCTCCGGTATGGCGCAGGCGCTGCAGCTGGGGGAGATGACCCTCAAGTCGAAGTTGAACCAGCCGTTGTCGGTGGAAATCGAATTGCTCGACGTCGGCGGCCTCACGGCCTCCGAGATCACCCCGAGCCTGGCGTCGTCCCAGGCGTTTGTCGATGCCGGCGTCGATCGCCAGGCGTTCCTCAATGACCTGACGTTCACCCCGGTGATCAACCCGGCCGGGCGCAGTGTGGTGCGTGTCACGTCCAGCAAGCCGCTGCCTGATGCCTACGTGCGGTTCCTGCTGCAAGTGCAATGGCCCAATGGCCGCTTGATGCGTGACTACAGCGTGCTGCTCGACCCGGCCAAGTTCGACCAGTCGACGCCGACCAACAGCGCAGCCACGCCGCGTTTGAGCGCGCCCGCGTTGAGCGTGCCAGCCCAGCACACCACCACGGCCCGTGACACGCTGTGGGAAATCGCCGAGAAGCACCGCAATGGCGCTTCGGTGCAGCAGACCATGCTGGCGATCCAGGCACTCAACCCTGACGCTTTTATCGGCGGCAACATCAACCGTCTGAAAACCGGCCACGTGCTGCGCCTGCCGGATACCGTACAAAGCACGGCGTTACCGCAGTCCAAGGCCATTGCCGAAGTGACCGCGCAGAACGTCGCCTGGCGCCAGGGCCGCCGTGCCGCGCCCCATCAGGCGGCCGGTAAGCAACAACTGGACGCCACCAAGCGCACCCAGGCTGGCAATGCGCCGGCGAGCACCAACGCCAAGGATAACTTGAGTCTGGTTTCGGCCGACTCCGCCAAAAAGGGCGCGAAGGGCAAGGCGGGTGATGGTCAGGCCCTGAGCGACAAGCTGGCGATGGCCCGGGAACAGCTCGACACCACACGCCGTGACAACGAAGAACTGAAAAGCCGCGCCGCAGACCTGCAGAGCCAATTGGACAAGCTGCAAAAGCTGATCCAGCTGAAAAACGATCAACTGGCCAGGTTGCAGGCTGAAAAAGGCGCCCCGGCAACCCCGGCGACTGCGGTCATGCCCGCGCAGTTGGCAGGTGAGCCGCCGGCCGCTGCAGTCGCGCCCGCTGAGCCGGCCGCCACTGCGGCCCCGGTGGCCGAGCCGATCAAGCCCGACGCCGTGCCTGCGACCAGCGAAGACAAATTCAACGAACTGCTGACCAACCCGATTGTGCTTGGCGTCATCGGCGGCGCAGCCGGCCTGGTGGCGTTGGTGCTCCTGTTGCTGTGGGCGCGTCATCGCAATGCCCGTCGCGCAGAAGAAAAGCACCTGCGCATGGCGCGGGCCCTGTCCGAAGAGCCGGAATTCACCTCGAACATCGACCTTGATCTGCCACCGGACAGCTTCGCTGGTCTGGAAGTACCGGCACCGAACGTGACGTTGGCCGCCGCGCCTGCGCCTGCGCCGGCACCTGTGGTCGCGCCGGCAGCGGCACCAAGCGCGGCCTCGGTGCTTGCGCCACTGGCTGGCGCCGTAGCGCCGGAAAACACCAATGATGCGCTGGTCCAGGCCCAATCCCATATCGACCGCGGTCACTTGAACCAGGCGGCCGATGTGCTGGAACAAGCCATCAAGTACGAACCCAAGCGCAGCGACCTGCGCTTGAAGCTGATGGAAGTCTACGGCCTGCAGAACGACAAGGACGGTTTTGTCGTCCAGGAGCGTCAGTTGGTGGCCAATGGTGAAAACCATGCCCAGGTCGAGCAGCTCAAGTCGCGCTTCCCGGCCATGGCCGTGTTGGCGGCGGGAGTGAGTGCCGCCGTGGCCGCCGCCGCGATGGACGCTCAATACGTCAAGGATCTGCTGGAAGACAAGCCGGCCGCCGCGCCGCAAGCGACGGCAGAAGCGGAGCCGTTCGATACTGATTTCGATCTGAGTCTGGACGAGCTGGAGGCGGCTTCGCCAGCGGCGTTGGACAAGACCGATCAGCAGACCTTCGAAGCGCTGCTGCAGCAACAGACCGATGCCAAGCCGAGCCCGGAAGATCTGTCGGACTTTGACCTCGACCTGCAACTGGACCCGCCGGCGTCCCAGTCCGATGACGACTTCCTCTCGGGGCTTGAAGATCAGATGAAGGACGTGTCGCCGGTCGAACCGCCGACCCTGACCCCGGCCGCCCTGGACGACCTCGACCTGCCGGAAGACTTCGACCTGTCCCTGGCTGACGAGCCGGACGCCCCGGCGGCCAAACCCGATGCGTTCGCCTCGGAGCTGGATGACGTCAACGCCGAGCTCGATCGTCTGTCCCAGAGCCTGGAAAACCCGCCGATCGAGCCGTCCTTCACCGCTGAAGACGCGGCGCTGGGCGGTGACGAACCGGAGGTCGACTTCCTCTCCGGCACCGATGAGGTCGCAACCAAGCTGGATTTGGCCCAGGCCTATATCGACATGGGCGATACGGATGGCGCGCGGGATATCCTTTCCGAAGTGCTGACCGAGGGTGATGAAACCCAGCGCGGCGAAGCCAAGGAGATGCTTGGCCGACTGGTGTAATCGCCACGGGGTGACCCAGACGGCGGCCTTCGGGCCGCCGTTTTGCATTGCCGGTACCAAACACATGGCGTCTGGGGCGCAGCGCCTTATAATGCCCGCCTTTGCGCAACTCATCAGGCTCTCAGTTCTTGGCAAATATAGATAACCCGGCTGCCGAAATGGCGGCTGCAGGCTTTTACCGCATCGCCCTGGGCGTGGAATACAAAGGTTCGCGCTATTGTGGCTGGCAGCGCCAGGCGTCCGGCGTGCTGACGGTGCAGGAAACCCTGGAAAAGGCCCTGTCCAGAGTCGCCGACTCGCCGGTATCGCTGATGTGCGCCGGGCGTACCGACGCCGGCGTCCACGCCTGCGGCCAGGTGGTTCATTTCGACACCCAGGCCGAGCGCTCGATGAAAGCGTGGGTGATGGGCGCTAATATCAATTTGCCCCATGACGTCAGTGTCAGTTGGGCCAAGGTCATGCCGGCGCACTTTCATGCGCGCTTCAAGGCGATCGCCCGGCGTTACCGCTATGTGATCTACAACGATCAGATCCGCCCGGCGCACCTCAACGAAGAAATCACCTGGAACCACCGCCCGCTGGATGCCGAGCGCATGGCCGAAGCCGCGCAGCATCTGGTTGGCGTCCACGATTTCAGCGCGTTCCGTGCCGGCCAGTGCCAGGCCAAGTCACCGATCAAGGAAGTCCATCACTTGCGGGTGACGCGTCACGGCAAGATGATCGTGCTGGATATCCGCGCCGGAGCGTTCCTGCACCATATGGTGCGCAACATTGCCGGTGTGTTGATGACCATCGGCACCGGCGAGCGCCCGGTGGAGTGGGCCAGGGAAGTACTGGAAAGCCGTATTCGGCGGACCGGCGGCGTCACGGCGCATCCGTTTGGCCTGTATCTGGTGGAAGTGGAGTACCGCGACGAGTTCGAGCTGCCGCAGCGCTTCATCGGGCCACACTTCCTCACAGGTTTCAGCGAACTTGGCGGCTGACGCCCGGAAAAGCTTTTGTTACCATCCGGGACTTTCTCGGTTCAACCCCTGAGGTTTCCACGACATGTCAGCCGTTCGCAGCAAGATTTGTGGGATTACCCGCATAGAAGACGCGCTGGCGGCAGTCGAAGCGGGGGCGGATGCCATCGGTTTGGTGTTTTATGCCAAGAGCCCGCGGGCGGTGAATGTGCTGCAGGCGCGGGCGATCATCGCCGCACTGCCGCCGTTCGTGACCACCGTGGGCTTGTTCGTCAATGCCAGCCGCTGCGAACTCAACGAAACCCTGGATGCCGTGCAACTGGACATGTTGCAGTTTCACGGCGATGAAAGCCCTGACGAATGCGAAAGCTACCAGCGTCCGTATATCAAGGCGTTGAGAGTCAAGGCCGGGGATGATGTCGCCGGCGCTTGCGCGGCCTACACCGGCGCGCGCGGGATACTGCTGGACACCTACGTCGAAGGCGTACCCGGCGGCACCGGCGAAGCCTTCGATTGGTCGCTGATCCCCGAGGGGTTGAGCAAACCGATCATCCTGGCCGGCGGGCTTACCTCCGCCAATGTCGCGGCGGCGATCGAGCAGGTCCGGCCGTATGCCGTGGATGTCAGCGGTGGGGTAGAGCAGGGCAAGGGCATCAAGGACCACGGCAAGATTCGCGCATTCATGCAGGCTGTGCGCAACAGCGATGGCGTGATGTGACGGCTGGCAGTCTGCCGCCGTCCATAACTACCACTGTGTAAAACAGCCCGGTGCCACCTGCGGGAGGCCCGGAAATGAAGTGGCAACCCTGCACGGGGTTGTCTGGAAGGCTGAGGAAACATGCGGGAAATGGCTGGTCGAACGTCTGACCCCGTCCTGCATGTGTCATCGCCACATATGAATTTAGCTCAAGGGCATACGCGGGGCTGTGTTCAAGCCACCGGTACTGGAGAAAGAAAGCATGAGCAACTGGTTAGTAGACAAACTGATCCCTTCGATCATGCGTTCCGAGGTGAAAAAAAGCTCGGTTCCTGAAGGTCTGTGGCACAAATGCCCATCCTGCGACGCGGTGTTGTACCGCCCGGAGCTGGAAAAGACCCTGGACGTTTGCCCTAAGTGCAACCACCACATGCGTATCGGCGCTCGCGCGCGCATCGACATTTTCCTCGACGCCGACGGCCGTAACGAGCTGGGCGCAGACCTCGAGCCGGTTGACCGCCTCAAGTTCCGTGACGGCAAGAAGTACAAGGACCGCCTGACCGCTGCACAGAAGCAGACCGGTGAGAAAGACGCGCTGATTTCGGTCAGCGGCAAGCTGCTGGGCATGCCGGTCGTGGTGTCGGCGTTTGAGTTCTCCTTCATGGGCGGTTCCATGGGTGCCATCGTCGGCGAGCGTTTCGTGCGCGCCGCCAACTACGCCCTGGAAAACCGCTGCCCGATGATCTGCTTCTCAGCCTCCGGTGGTGCGCGCATGCAGGAAGCCCTGATCTCCCTGATGCAAATGGCCAAGACCTCCGCGGTGCTGGCGCGTCTGCGGGAAGAGGGCATTCCGTTCATCTCCGTGCTGACCGATCCGGTGTACGGCGGTGTTTCCGCCAGCCTGGCGATGCTGGGCGACGTGATCGTCGGCGAGCCCAAGGCCCTGATCGGCTTTGCCGGCCCGCGTGTGATCGAGCAGACCGTTCGCGAAAAACTGCCGGAAGGCTTCCAGCGCAGCGAATTCCTGCTGGAGCACGGTGCGATCGACATGATCATCGCCCGTGGCGAGTTGCGTCCACGCCTGGGTAGCCTGCTCGCGCAAATGATGGGCCTGCCGACGCCGGTCTACATCGCGCCGAAGGTTGAGCCGATCGTCGTGCCGCCGGTGCCTGCAAACCTATGACCCAACGTACCCTGGGCGAATGGCTCGCCTACCTTGAGCAGTTGCATCCGTCCGCCATCGACATGGGCCTGGAGCGCTCGCAACAGGTAGCGGCCCGCCTCGGGTTGGGCCGCCCGGCGCCGCGAGTGATCACGGTGACGGGGACCAACGGCAAGGGCTCGACCTGTGCCTTTGTCGCAGCGCTGCTGCAGGCCCAAGGCCTGAAGGTCGGCGTGTACAGCTCGCCGCACCTGCTGCGCTACAACGAGCGGGTGCAACTCAATGGTGTGGAAGCCACTGACGAGCAGCTCTGCGAAGCCTTCGCCGCGCTCGATGCCGGGCGCGGTGAGATTTCCCTGACGTACTTCGAGATGGGCACTCTGGCGGCGTTCTGGCTGTTCGAACGGGCGCGCCTGGACGTGGTCGTGCTTGAAGTGGGCCTGGGCGGGCGCCTGGATACGGTCAACGTGGTGGATGCCGACCTGGCGCTGGTCACCAGCATCGGTGTCGACCATGTCGACTACCTGGGCGATACCCGTGAATCCGTGGCCTATGAAAAGGCCGGCATCTTCCGCCAGGGCAGGCCTGCGCTGTGCGGTGACCTGGACCCGCCGCAGACGTTGCTCGACCGGGTGCGGGAGCTGGATTGCCCATTCTTCCTGCGCGGGCGTGAGTTCAATCTTGAGGTCGGTGCTGAGCATTGGCAGTGGCGCGGGCGTGATGCGCGCGGCCAGCTCGTAGAGTTGCATGACTTGCCGCTGCTGAACCTGCCGATGGAAAACGCCGCGCTCGCTCTGCAAGCCTATCTGCTATTGGATCTGCCGTGGAATCCTGCGCAGATTGCTCGTACATTGCTGGCGACGCGGATCGTTGGGCGTCTGGATCGCCGAACCTTCGATTGGCAGGGCAAGCGCCTGAACCTGCTGCTGGATGTGGGGCACAACCCCCACGCCGCCGAATACCTCGCGCAACGCCTGTCGCGTACAGCGCCGGTCGGTCGCCGCCTGGCGGTGTTCGGCTTGCTGGCCGACAAGGATCTGGAGGGCGTAGTGACGCCGTTGCTGGGGAATGTCCAGGCCTGGGCCGTGGCGCCCCTGGACACGCCGCGTAGCCGTCCGGCCGCCGAGCTTGAGGCGGCCTTGCAGAACCTTGGTGCGCGCGTGGCGTCGTATGCAAGTGTCACTGCGGCCCTTGAAGCGCAGTGTGCGGTTGCCACGCCCGAGGATGAGATTCTGTTGTTCGGGTCATTTTATTGTGTTGCCGAGGCGCTCGAATGGTTGGCCCGGCGCTCCACGGAGGAAGCTGCACATGGCATTACTGGATAGCGCATACAAGCAGCGGATGGTCGGTGCCCTGGTGCTGGTGGCCTTGGCGGTGATTTTCCTGCCGATGCTGTTTTCCCGTCAGGACGAACAGCGCCAGGTGGTCGTCGAGGCCCCGGCAGCGCCCCAGGCGCCGGCCGTGCCTCAGGTGCAGGTTGAGCCGGTGGTGGTGCCTGAGCCGCAGGCATTGCCTGAAGAAGAGCCGGTGCCGGCCGATGAGGAGTTGGCCGCGCAGCCGGCCCCTTCGATGCCGGTGCAGCCGAGTGTTCCAGTGGTCAAGCCGGCGCCTGCCGTCGCTGCCAAGCCCGCCGCGCCAGCGCCTGCCCCCAAGCCGGTCGCGCCGCAACCCGCTGCGCCGGGCAAGCCGGACGTGGGTCAGAGCCGTATCGACCCGAATGGCCTGCCGATCAGTTGGTCGATCCAGTTGGCCAGCCTGGCCAATCGCGAAAGCGCCGAGGCCTTGCAGAAAAAACTGCGCAGCCAGGGCTACAACGCTTACATCCGCAGCGCCGATGGCAAGAACCGCGTGTTTATCGGGCCGTTGATCGAGCGTGCCGAGGCGGACCGCCTGCGCGATTTGTTGGGGCGTCAGCAGAATCTCAACGGTTTTGTGGTGCGTTTCCAGCCTGAACGCGGCTGAGTTCACGCCGCTTTCAGCTTGGAATGCAGTCAAATGTGGGAGGGGGCTTGCCCCCGATGGCGGTCGATCAGTATCGGTTGTGCTGACTGACCCACCGCCATCGGGAGCCAGCCCCCTTCCACTTTGGTTTCGAGTGGGCCTTGAAATGCGCTTAACTCGTCACAAACTATTGTTTTGCAAAGCACCCGCAATCACAGCTTACCGATAGCCCGGCGCTCTGCTAAAATGCGCCGCCTTATCCGTCTGTAGGCTGCACCGTGCCATTTACCTGGGTTGATTGGGCGATCGTCGCAATCGTCGCCATCTCCGCTTTGATCAGTCTAAGCCGCGGCTTCGTAAAAGAAGCACTGTCGTTGCTGACCTGGATCATTGCAGGAGTCGTCGCCTGGATGTTCGGCGGTTCGCTGTCGGTCTACTTGAGCGGGTACATCGAGACACCTTCGGCTCGCGTCATCGCGGGCTGCGCCATCATGTTCATCGCCACGCTGCTGGTGGGAGCAATGGTCAATTATCTTATTGGCGAGTTGATACGTGTCACCGGCCTCTCCGGGACCGATCGATTTCTCGGCATGGCCTTCGGCGCTGCGCGTGGCGCGTTGCTGGTGGTCGTGGCGGTCGGGCTGTTGAGCCTGGGGCCAGTACAGCAGGATTCGTGGTGGCAGGAGTCGGTACTCGTGCCAAAATTTCTATTGGTTGCAGATTGGTCCAAGAACCTCATTTTGGGGTGGAGCAGTCAGTGGCTGGCCAGCGGGATCAGCGTGCCCGCTGATCTTCCGTTCAAGGAGCACCTCTTACCGGCCAAAACGCCTCAGTAAGCAGTGTTCAGTCAAGATTCATTAAGTAGGGGTTGCGTCGCATGTGTGGCATCGTCGGTATCGTCGGTAAGTCGAACGTCAATCAGGCGCTGTATGACGCGCTAACCGTCCTCCAGCACCGCGGCCAGGACGCTGCCGGTATTGTGACCAGCCACGACGGCCGGTTATTCCTGCGCAAGGACAATGGTCTGGTACGTGACGTGTTCCATCAGCGTCACATGCAGCGCCTCGTCGGGCACATGGGCATTGGCCATGTGCGCTACCCGACTGCCGGTAGCTCGACCTCGGCCGAAGCTCAACCGTTTTACGTCAACTCGCCTTACGGCATCACCCTGGCGCATAACGGTAACCTGACCAACGTTGAACAGCTGGCCAAGGAGATTTACGAATCTGACCTGCGCCACGTCAACACCAACTCTGACTCGGAAGTGCTGCTCAACGTGTTCGCTCACGAGCTGGCCCAGCGCGGCAAGCTGCAGCCGACCGAAGAAGATGTGTTTGCCGCCGTCACCGACGTGCATAACCGTTGCGTCGGTGGTTACGCGGTAGTGGCGATGGTCACCGGTTATGGCATCGTCGGTTTCCGTGACCCGCACGGCATCCGCCCGATCGTGTTCGGCCAGCGTCACACCGATGAAGGCGTCGAGTACATGATCGCCTCCGAAAGCGTGTCCCTGGACGTGCTGGGCTTCACCCTGATCCGCGACCTGGCACCGGGCGAAGCGGTGTACATCACCGAAGATGGCAAGCTGCACACCCGCCAGTGCGCTGTTGCGCCGAAACTCACCCCGTGCATCTTCGAACACGTCTACCTGGCGCGTCCGGATTCGATCATCGACGGCGTTTCGGTGTACAAGGCGCGCCTGCGCATGGGCGAGAAGCTGGCCGACAAGATCCTGCGCGAGCGCCCTCAGCACGATATCGACGTGGTGATCCCGATCCCGGACACCAGCCGTACCGCTGCGCTGGAGCTGGCCAACCACTTGGGCGTCAAGTTCCGTGAAGGCTTCGTCAAGAACCGCTACATCGGCCGCACGTTCATCATGCCTGGCCAGGCGGCGCGCAAGAAGTCGGTACGCCAGAAGCTCAACGCCATCGAACTGGAATTCCGCGGCAAGAATGTGATGCTGGTGGATGACTCCATCGTGCGTGGCACCACCTGCAAGCAGATCATCCAGATGGCCCGCGAAGCTGGCGCGAAGAACGTGTACTTCTGCTCCGCCGCGCCTGCCGTGCGTTACCCGAACGTGTACGGCATCGACATGCCGAGCGCCCACGAGCTGATCGCCCACAACCGCACGACCCAGGACGTAGCCGATCTGATCGGCGCCGATTGGCTGATCTATCAGGACCTTTCCGACCTGATCGAAGCGGTCGGCGGTGGCAAGATCAAGATCGAGCAGTTCGACTGCGCGGTGTTCGACGGCAAATACGTGACCGGTGATGTCGATGAGGCTTACCTGAATAAGATCGAGCAGGCGCGTAACGACTCGTCGAAGATCAAGACCCAGGCGGTCAGTGCGATCATCGATCTGTACAACAATTGAGTGAACACCGGCCCTGAGGGGCCGGTTTTGTATCTTAAACAAAGCATTGAGTAAGGAGTCGCAGCATGAGTCAGGAATGGGATGCCGGTCGGTTGGACAGCGACCTCGATGGCGTAGCTTTCGATACCCTGGCTGTGCGCGCCGGTCAGCACCGCACGCCAGAAGGCGAGCACGGTGATCCGATGTTCTTCACCTCCAGCTATGTGTTCCGCACCGCTGCCGACGCCGCTGCGCGTTTTGCCGGTGAAGTGCCGGGCAACGTCTATTCCCGTTACACCAACCCGACCGTGCGCGCGTTCGAAGAGCGTATCGCCGCACTGGAAGGCGCTGAGCAGGCGGTCGCCACGGCGACCGGCATGGCGGCGATCCTGGCGGTGGTCATGAGCTTGTGCAGCGCCGGCGACCATGTGCTGGTGTCACGCAGCGTGTTCGGTTCGACCATCAGCCTGTTCGAAAAGTATTTCAAGCGCTTCGGTATTGAAGTGGACTACGTGCCTTTGGCGGATCTTTCCGGCTGGGATGCAGCAATCAAAGCCAATACCAAGCTGCTGTTCGTCGAGTCGCCGTCCAACCCGCTGGCCGAGTTGGTGGACATCGCCGCGCTGTCGCAAGTCGCGCATGCCAAAGGCGCCATGCTGGTGGTCGACAACTGCTTCTGCACGCCGGCGTTGCAACAGCCGTTGAAGCTGGGTGCGGATGTTGTCGTGCATTCGGCGACCAAGTTCATCGACGGCCAAGGCCGTTGCATGGGCGGTGTGGTGGCGGGGCGTAGCGAGCAGATGAAAGAAGTGGTGGGTTTTCTGCGCACGGCCGGCCCGACCCTGAGCCCGTTCAATGCATGGATCTTCCTCAAGGGCCTGGAGACTCTCAGCCTGCGGATGAAAGCCCATTGCGCGAACGCCCAGGCCCTGGCCGAGTGGCTGGAGCAGCAGGACGGTATCGAGAAGGTTCACTACGCCGGTCTCAAGAGCCATCCGCAGCACGCATTGGCCCAGCGCCAGCAGCGCGGCTTCGGTGCGGTGGTGAGTTTTGAAGTGAAAGGCGGCAAAGAGGGCGCCTGGCGCTTTATCGACGCGACGCGCCTGATCTCGATCACCGCCAACCTGGGTGACAGCAAGACCACCATTACCCATCCGAGCACCACGTCCCACGGCCGCCTGGCGCCGCAGGAGCGGGAAGCGGCGGGTATTCGCGACAGCCTGATCCGTGTTGCGGTGGGGCTTGAAGACGTCGCTGACTTGCAGGCTGATCTGGCCCGTGGGCTGGCGGCTTTGTGATCGAGTGGTCCATGGAAGCGGCTGCGGGCGGTAACGGCCGCGTCGCGCTGGTGACGGGCGCTGCCCGGGGCATTGGCCTGGGGATCGCGGCGTGGCTGATCAGCGAAGGCTGGCAGGTGGTGTTGGCCGACCTGGACCGCGAGCGCGGCTCCAAGGTCTCCAAGGTGCTCGGCGAGAACGCCTGGTTTATCACCATGGACGTGGCCGACGAGAAGCAAGTCGCCCAGGGCGTCGCTGAAGTGCTCGGGCAGTTCGGGCGCCTGGATGCGTTGGTGTGCAATGCGGCGGTGGCCGACCCGCGCAATATCACCCTTGAAAGCCTTGACCTGGCCTCCTGGAATCGCGTGCTGGCGGTGAATCTCAGCGGCCCGATGCTGTTGGCCAAGCACTGTGCGCCTTACCTGCGCGCCCATGGCGGTGCGATCGTCAACCTGGCCTCGACCCGGGCTCGGCAGTCGGAGCCGGACACCGAAGCCTACGCGGCGAGCAAGGGCGGCGTGCTGGCCCTGACACACGCCTTGGCGATGAGCCTTGGCCCGGAAGTGCGGGTCAACGCCGTCAGCCCTGGCTGGATCGATGCGCGTGATCCGGCAGCCCGTCGCGCAGAGCCGCTGACCGACGCCGACCACGCCCAGCACCCGACGGGCAGGGTTGGCACGGTGGAGGACGTGGCGGCGCTGGTGGCATGGCTGCTGTCGCGCCAGGCCGGGTTCGTCACCGGGCAGGAGTTTGTGGTGGACGGCGGCATGAGCAAGAAGATGATTTACAGCGAGTAGGGTGGGTAGCCGTCTTGAAACTATTTTGTCTTTTTCAGAAAAACTTCAAGCAGGCTATTGACTTAGGTCCGCTATCTGCGTAAATTTCGCGGCCTCAACGAAGCAAAGGGTGATTAGCTCAGCTGGGAGAGCATCTGCCTTACAAGCAGAGGGTCGGCGGTTCGATCCCGTCATCACCCACCACTTCTTGAGAGTTTTGCCCTAGGGTAAGACGCAACGTTAAAGGTTGCACCGACGCGCAGCGGTAGTTCAGTCGGTTAGAATACCGGCCTGTCACGCCGGGGGTCGCGGGTTCGAGTCCCGTCCGCTGCGCCATATTTGCCAGGTTCGATTCGTCGGGCTTGAGGTTGAACAGCCAAGGCTGATCAGCCAGATGTTTAAAGACGGTCGAGGGTTTACGTTCGGCCGGTCAAGCGATACGCAGCGGTAGTTCAGTCGGTTAGAATACCGGCCTGTCACGCCGGGGGTCGCGGGTTCGAGTCCCGTCCGCTGCGCCATATCTGCTTCAAGGCCCACTGAACGCCTTGCAGCACAAAGAAAGCCGTTGGCTGCCTTTGACCCGATAGCAAAGACCCTGGTCGAAAGACCGGGGTTTTTTGTGTCTGCGATTCAGCATTGATCGGCGCGTGTCGGCAAGCTACCTCAGCCCCTGTGGACGCAAGCTTGCCTGCGATGATGTCGGCTGAGTGCGCCGTGCCAGCATCCCAGGCAAGCCTTCCCATCAGAACCCCAGCTTATCCCGTAGCCCGTAATACCAGGCGCCCATCGCGGCAAACGGCGTGCGCAGCAGTTGCCCGCCGGGGAACGGGTAGTGCGGCAGGTCGGCAAACGCGTCAAAACGCTCTGCCTGGCCTCGAAGGGCCTCTGCCAGTACCTTGCCCGCCAGGTGTGTGTACGTCACGCCGTGGCCGCTGCAGCCTTGGGAGTAATAGATGTTGTCGCCCAGGCGACCGACTTGCGGCAAGCGCGACAGGGTCAGCAGGAAATTGCCGGTCCAGGCGTAGTCAATCTTCACATCCTTGAGTTGCGGGAAGGCCTTGAGCATCTTCGGGCGGATGATTGCTTCGATATTGGCCGGGTCCCGCGCGCCATAGACCACGCCACCGCCGAAGATCAGGCGTTTGTCACTGGTCAGGCGGTAGTAGTCGAGCAGGTAATTGCAATCTTCGACGCAGTAGTCCTGTGGCAATAGCGTTTTGGCCAGTTCGTCCCCCAGCGGTGCGGTGGTGATCACCTGCGTGCCGCACGGCATCGATTTGGCCGCCAATTCCGGCACCAGGTTCCCCAGGTAGGCATTGCCGGCGACGATGATGAACTTCGCCCTGACCTTGCCCTCGGCGGTGTGTACCACTGGGTTGGCGCCGCGCTCGATGCGCAATGCGGCTGACTGCTCATAAATCGTGCCGCCGAGGGACTCTACGGCTGCTGCTTCGCCCAGCGCCAGGTTGAGCGGGTGGATATGTCCGCCGTTCATGTCCAGCAGGCCGCCGACGTAATTGTCACAGGCCACCACCTCGCGGATGCGCCGCTCGTCCAGCAACTCCAGCTGCGTATGGCCATAACGCTCCCACAAGCGCTTCTGCGACTCCAGGTGACCCATGTGCTTGCTGTTCAGCGCGGCGAATACTCCACCGTCCTTCAGATCGCACTGAATCTGGTACTTGGCGATCCGCTCACGAATGATCCTGCCGCCCTCGAACGCCATCTGTCCCAGCAACTGCGCCTGCTTCGGCCCGACGCTGCGCTCGATCACATCGATATCGCGGCTGTAGCTGTTGACGATCTGCCCGCCGTTGCGGCCAGACGCGCCAAACCCCACCTTGGCTGCCTCCAGGACTGTCACGCGAAAACCGTTCTCCAGCAGAAACAGCGCGCTGGAGAGTCCGGTGTAGCCAGCACCGATCACGCACACATCGGTTTCGACTTCACCTTGCAGCACTGGGCGAGGCGGAGCCGCATTCGCCGACGCGGCGTAATACGACTGGGGGTAGGGGGTGTTCGCCATCCTGGAACCTCTGTTTTATATTTTTTACGAGTGCCCTGATCCTACCTGAGTTGAAAATCGCCTGCCAGCCGCCCGAAAAATACGGGTGTGCGGGCCGAAAATAAAAAATTCGCATATTCATAGGGTTAGCTGCAAAAAAGATGTTGACAGCCCTCCGGAATTCCGTAAAATGCCGCCTCACAGCAGGCACGTAGCTCAGTTGGTTAGAGCACCACCTTGACATGGTGGGGGTCGTTGGTTCGAGTCCAATCGCGCCTACCAAACAAAATCCGCTCTGCTGGGCGGTCTAGAAGGGCTCACCGAAAGGTGGGCCCTTTTTTGTGTGCGCCTGAAATTTGCGCGCAGTTTCGCCACGCCCCGTTCGCGGCGGACGGTGAAGCGGGCGATCAGAAGAAAAGCTGAGCCACCGCTAGCAGACAGATGATCTGGACGAGCATCTGGCCGAGAATTTCGCCATTGAACGTTTCCATATGCGTTTGTCCGGCGTACATAGTGGCTAGCCTCTTTGTCGGCAATCTTGCCCTGAACGATGCACAGAACGTGCGGTTGCTTTGTTGAGTGTAGTGGCTGAATGAGAATCTTCACGCCGGGCCGACACAAGGCGATCACCCCCCCCCCCCCCCACGGTTTGTCGGTCTGCAGCGACAATTCTCCCGCCTTGGAAAAAACCACTCGAAACACGTCGCCCCGCCCTGGGCGCTGCCGCTGTAGCGCCGGGGATGCGTCGCGTGAGCGCTGTTGGCGTTTACAAGCGTCGAGGTGATCCGTAGATTGCCTCGAGTCTATTTTTGTCGTCGCCTGCGAGGAAGCCACACCGTGCCCATCCCCGGTTCAGCTGTATTTGCCCAGCGTTATCGCGCCTTCCTGTTCGATATGGATGGCACCTTGCTTAACTCCATTGCGGCTGCCGAACGGGTGTGGAGTATCTGGGCTGAACGTCATGGCCTGGATGTGGCGGCGTTCCTGACCACCATTCATGGCGCGCGGGCGATCGATACGATCAGGCGTCAGGCGTTGCCTGGGGTCGATCCTGAGGCTGAGGCGCAATGGATCACCGAGGCTGAGCTGAATGATGTCGAGGGTGTGGTGGCGATTCCCGGCGCCGTTGCGTTCTTGAATGATGTGCCCAGCGATCAATGGGCGTTGGTGACGTCCGCCCCCAGGGAGTTGGCGCTGCGGCGCCTGCAGGCGGCGGGCATCAGTCCGCCGGCGGTGTGGGTGACGGCCGAGGATGTCGCCAACGGCAAGCCGGATCCCGCCTGCTATAGGCTGGGTGCGCAACGTCTGGGTGTCGCGGCCCAGGACTGCCTGGTATTCGAAGATGCGACGGTGGGGATCCGAGCGGGGGAGGCGGCGGGCGCGGATGTGATGGTCGTGACCTCGACGCACCTGACACCCATGGTGACTGCGCATGCCTGGATCGACGGGTATGAGCAGTTTCAGGTGCGGCGCGACGCTGAAGGCCTGCTGCGCGTCGAGCGCCGAATGGAGTGAGGGGAACAGGCTGCGCGTTCTATCGGCCGTGGCCTTCTTCACACGTGCCTGGGGCGCCGGGCGTGTGCAACGGATAATTTTTCACGCCCTGGCGCGACAGCACCATCTCTCTGAGTATCTCATTGGCAAGTCGGGCAATCGCTTCTTCGCCGCGATAGTGCGCGCGCACGATGCCGGTGATTGCGAAGTGGTCGGTGTTCGGGCCGCTGAGAATGGCTGAGAGGGTGCCGTCAGCATGTAATGTGCAGACGACCTTATAGCTGGGCAAGCGCGATGCCAGTGCAGATTCGATTTGGGATTTGCTCAGGGTGTCCATCTGTTTCAACGCCTTTCAGCCGACCGTGCAAGGCCAAGCATAGGTGCTGCTGCAGGGCTGTAAATACCGGCGATCTGATAGCCAGGCATCAGCCGTCAGCGGGTAGTTCTCCGGTGTTCGCCGGGAGCTGCGCGCTGGCACATTTTGCGCTGGACGGTTTTCTGGATCGGCTTGAGGCAGAACACAAACAGGTAGCCGCCGAGCAACAGCGTCAAGTCCAGCCACGACGGCACATCGGTGACGTAGATGTCTTTGATTTCGAACCTCAAGCCGCATTCCAATCCCGCAAAGACGAGCCCGATGAACAGGGCGATCATCCAGGAACGGGCGGCAAAAGGTCGCTTCGTGCTAGGCCTCATCGATGTGCTCCTGAGTGCACTCGTATGGCGGAAGAGGTTCTCACGAGGTTCGGCTGCAAATCATGTAACAAGTTCCGGGCGTAATGACAGTTTCATCTTTTTAGCGACGATGAAAGGACTGGATACGCTGAACGCGAAAAGAACGCGAGCAGGCCAATAGGGTTTTCGCCAGCCGTGACCGTGAACGAAAAGGCTGGCTACTGAAGGCGCTTCAAGGCGTCTGGTTTTTGTCCGGCGCCGTCAGGCCGGCCTGGATGCGCTGGTAGATTTCCTCGCGATGCACGGCAACATCCTTCGGTGCATTGATGCCGATTCGTACTTGCTGGCCGCTGACGCCCAGGATGGTGATCGTAATGTCATCACCGATGTTTATGCTTTCACCAACTTTACGGGTGAGTATCAGCATGGACTTCTCCTTGATTACTTTTAAGGACACATGTTTCAGACAGGGCAGGTGTCGGATGTGTGTAGCTTACTGCTAAGCGCTTCCCTGTGACTGCCTCTTTTAGGACGCATAGAGGCGACATTAATTCCCATGGCGTCATCATACAGGTCTGCGATACATGATTCGCATTGTTTAACCCAACGTTTATGACGGCCAGAATAGACAGTGGATGATAAAGTTGCCTCTTTATCCTTAAAGGAGCAGGGCAGTGCGTAAAGTAGCGATGGCAATGGCAGTGTTGGCATTGGCCGGTTGCGGTGAAGGCAAACGTGTCGAAGAGCCCAGGGCCAAGCCCGCCGTGACTGAAAGCCAGCCGCAAACCGGTGCGATTGCCGCTCAGGAGTGGGACCTGCGCGTGGGCCCGCCGGATCACAAGCTGCAGGCGATCACCGACCTGACCGCCTGGTTGCTGGAGCATGGTTTCAATTTTTATATCGTGAAGGAAGACGGCAAGGATGTGGTGCTGTTGGGGCCATTCCAAACCAGGGCCGAGGCTGAAGCCAAGCAGGCCTTGCTGACGGAAAAACTTGCCCGTGCCAAGAAAAACGACACCGAGTCGCAGATCATCGAACACAAGGTCGCGCAGTAACCGGCCGATTGGGCGGGAAAATACCGATTTTTCCCGCTCGGTTTCAGTTGCAGGCTTTCAGATTCACCGGGCCGACGAACTCGTTGCCGCGCCCCATCACGCAGGCTACCGTCTGATTGCGTTGGCGCTCCCAGGTCTGCACCGGATAGGTCTTGTTCCAGGCTTCGTACAGTTGGCGATCCTGTTTCGACAGGCGCAAGCCGTATTGTTTACTCATGTAAAAATACGTCCGTGCGATCATCCCGCGAATGGACGGACGCGGCATCACCTTCTTGGCCTTGAAGTCGACCTGGGTCAGGCATGAACCGTACTGCCCGCTTTGCACCGGCAGCCAGCCAAAACTGAAGTTGTTCCGGTCGCCATTGACCTCGCCGATGCTCGGCACGAGGTTGTGCAGGTCGGCTTCGGCGCGTTTGAACACGTCGTCATACCGCGTACAGTTCTTGCGCCCGCCATTCTGCCAGCACTGGCGCTGATGCCCGATCTGCCAGGCCGGCACGATATGTTCCCACTCGATGCGCGCGGCGCGGCTGGCGTTTTTGCGTGGGATGTAGCCGCAGGCTTTCAGGTCTACGCGGTTGCCCGTGTATTTGCAGCCGCAATAGAACTCGGTGGATTGTGGTGCGTAGAGTTTCCAGGCGATTTTCTTGGCTTCGCTGAACGTTCGGGGCGCTTGGGCGTGGGCGGCGACGGCAAAAAACAGGCACAAAAACACAGCAGTAAAACGGACACTCATTGAATCAATCTTCCTTCGGCACAACCCAGAAAATCTGCACGCCACCGTCGTCCCGGTAGGCGAGTGTGACGTTGTCGTTCTCCGCAATTTCCTCCAGCAGACGTTGCCATTCGTCCTCCGGTTCATCCGGCAGGCGGAAGATCAAGGCTGCCTTGGCTTTCTGGGCGTTGGTCGAATTGATGATCTTTTGCACACGAAGGGCCAGGCGTTCGTAAGCATCAGGCGGGGTTGGCGCTGCGGAAGAGGACTTTGCCACGGAGTATTCCTTAGTAAGCTGTACGTGCATACAGTATTTAACTGTAGGCGATTTCGCAACTGCTTAAAATTCAACAAGCTCGTCTGACAGTGATTCAAGCGAATTGATGTAGGGCGGGGAGATATGTAGCGAGGGTTTTGCGGGGAAGCAGGGGCGGGCGAATCCGCCCCTGCACAGGTGTTACCAGGAATCAGTATTCCCAGAACATCCGTTGCAGCTCTTTGCTGTCCTGGGTCTTGGTCAGGCCAACCATTGCCAGAATCCGCGCTTTCTGCGGGTTCAGGTCGTGGGCAGCCACCCAGTCGTACTTGTCGTCAGGCTGTTCGGCGTTGCGCAGCACGAAACCGCCGGCATTCACGTGGGACGAGCGAATGATCTGTACGCCTTGCTTGCGCAGTTCCTGCAGGGCCGGGACGACCTTGGAGGACACCGAACCGTTGCCGGTGCCTGCAAAGATGATGGCTTTGGCGCCGGCCTGGGCCAGGGCTTTGGCGGCAGTGTCGCTTACGTTGCCGTAGCCGTAGGCAATTTCGACGTCGGGCAGGCTCTTGATGGTCTTGATGTCGAACTCGGAGTCCATGGTGTGACGCTTGGCCGGCAGGCGGAACCAGTAGGATTTGCCTTCAACCACCATGCCCAACGGGCCCCATGGGCTCTTGAACGCTTCGGTCTTGATGTTGACCATCTTGCTCACGTCGCGACCCGACTGGATCTCGTCGTTCATGGTCACCAGCACGCCCTTGCCGCGGGCATCCTTGCTGCCGGCGACGGCGACGGCGTTGTACAGGTTGAGCATGCCGTCTGCCGACATGGCGGTACCTGGGCGCATCGAGCCGACAACAATGATGGGTTTGTCGGTTTTTTCCACCAGGTTCAGGAAGTAAGCGGTTTCTTCCAGGGTATCGGTGCCGTGGGTGATCACGATGCCGTCGACGTCCTTGCTGTCAGCCAGTTCGGCGACGCGGCGACCCAGTTGCAGCAGGTTTTCGTTATTGATGCTTTCGGAGGCAATTTGCATGACTTGCTCGCCGCGCACATTGGCGATCTGGCTAAGCTCGGGAACACCGGCGATCAATTGCTCGATGCCGACTTTGGCTGCCTGGTAGGTGGCGCTGTTAGCGGTGCTGGCGCCAGCGCCGGCAATGGTGCCGCCGGTGGCGAGGATCACCACGTTAGAGAGTTTGGCTTTGGTTTCGACTTCTTTTGCCTGAGCGGCAACGGGGAACAGCAGCAGGAGGGCGAGTGCGCCCGGAACAAAGGTCTTCAGTGCAGATTTCATTATTTTTCTCTCTGGTTTTTGATGAGTGCGGTAGCAAGTTCATCTAGAGCGCTCGGGCGGTTCTGAACGCCTCGAGGTGCAGGAAGGGAGCAGGATTTGTACCAGCCTGAACGCCTTCGTGTTTATTATCTAAGGTGTTGATTTAAAACAAATTAAAATTATCTTTAAGAAGGTTTGTCCATGCACTTGTCCGGCTTTCCGAACAAAGCGTGGCTGTTGCGTTCGGTTGTCCGAAAATAATGACGGGATAGTCGCCGGAGGCGTATGACATCGGTGGCACTGCCTGTCGTTTTAGAGAACGATCCGGCGACGGTGATGTTTAATAACCCCGCGAGACAGGCTGGAACGCAGGCGCTAGAGGGCTTGGGTGGAGGGCGGTTTTCTTCCGTTGACAAATCCTGGCAAGGTTCTCATAGTTTGTTTAACGCAAACGTTTGCGAGATGTTTCGCGGGTACGCCCTGAACGTCTTGAAAGCTCGTATCAGTCACCCGGGTGGGTGGGCTGCCGAAGTGTTCTTCGGTGCAAGCGTTGCTCCCAATAATCATAAGATCGGAGTGAACCCATGAAGCTGCCATTCGCTGGACGTCTTCTTGCTGTCGCTGTGCTTGCCGCCGCATCTGCTGCTCTGCCTCTCTCTTCTGCATTCGCCGCCGACACCGCCGCCAAACCCAAGGTCGGCCTGGTGATGAAATCCCTTGCCAATGAATTCTTCGTCACCATGCAAGAGGGCGCGAAGGACTACCAGAAGTCCCACGCCGCTGATTTCGACATGATCACCAACGGTATCAAGAACGAAACCGATACCAGCGCGCAGATCGATATCGTCAACCAGATGATCCTCGCCAAAGTGAACGCCATCGTCATCGCACCGGCTGACTCCAAGGCACTGGTCACCGTGCTGAAAAAAGCCTCCGATGCCGGCATCAAGGTCGTCAACATCGATAACCGCCTGGACCCGGGCGTGCTGAAAAGCAAAAACCTCGATATTCCCTTCGTCGGCCCGGACAACCGCAAAGGCTCCAAGCTGGTGGGTGATTACCTGGCCAAGCAGCTGGCCGCGGGTGACAAGGTCGGCATCATCGAAGGCGTACCGACCACTACCAACGCGCAGCAGCGCACCGCAGGCTACAAGGATGCGATGGACGCGGCCGGCATGAAAATCGTCTCCACCCAATCGGGCAACTGGGAAATCGACCAGGGCCAGAAGGTCGCCTCTGCGATGCTGAGCGAATACCCCGACCTCAAGGCGCTGTTGGCCGGTAACGACAACATGGCCCTGGGCGCCGTCTCGGCCGTGCGTGCGGCAGGCAAAGCCGGCAAGGTTCTGGTCGTAGGCTACGACAACATCGCCGCGATCAAGCCGATGCTGCAGGACGGCCGTGTCCTGGCGACCGCCGACCAGGCTGCCGCACAGCAGGCCGTGTTCGGTATCCAGAACGCGCTCAAGCTGGTCAAGGGTGAGAAGGTCGACGCTCAAGACGGCGTGATCGAAACCCCGGTCGAACTCGTCCTCAAGAAGTAATCCCGGCTGCACCCAACAGCGTCCGCTCACCCTGAGCGGACGCCTGGAGATTTTCCTATGTCATCTTCCGCCCCGAACGCTGTCCTCTCGGTCAGCGGTATCGGTAAGACCTATGCCCAGCCGGTTCTGTCCGACATCACCTTGACGCTCAATCGCGGGGAAGTGCTGGCGCTGACCGGTGAAAACGGCGCAGGCAAAAGTACCTTGTCGAAGATTATCGGCGGGCTGGTCACGCCGACCGCCGGGCACATGCAATTCAACGGTCAGGACTACCGCCCCGGCAGTCGCACCCAGGCCGAAGAGCTGGGCGTGCGGATGGTCATGCAGGAGCTCAACCTGCTGCCGACGCTGACCGTGGCCGAAAACCTGTTCCTGGACAACTTGCCCAGCCACTGTGGCTGGATCAGCCGCAAGCAGCTGCGTAGCGCGGCGATCGAAGCGATGGCGCAGGTCGGCCTGGATGCGATCGACCCGGACACCCTGGTCGGCAGCCTGGGTATCGGCCATCAGCAAATGGTCGAGATCGCCCGCAACCTGATCGGCGATTGCCATGTGCTGATTCTCGACGAGCCCACGGCTATGTTGACCGCCCGTGAAGTCGAGATGCTGTTTGAGCAAATCATCCGCCTGCAGGCCCGGGGCGTGGCGATCATTTATATTTCGCACCGGCTCGAAGAGTTGGCCCGTGTCGCCCAGCGCATTGCGGTACTGCGTGACGGCAAACTGGTCTGCGTCGAGCCGATGGCCAATTACAACAGCGAGCAACTGGTGACCTTGATGGTCGGCCGCGAGCTGGGCGAGCACATTGACCTGGGCCCCCGTACCATCGGCGGCCCGGCCTTGACGGTGAAAGGGCTGACCCGTGCGGACAAGGTCCGCGACGTCTCCTTTGAAGTGCGTGCCGGCGAGATCTATGGCATCTCCGGCCTGATCGGCGCAGGCCGCACGGAATTGCTGCGCCTGATCTTCGGTGCCGACCTGGCCGACAGCGGCACCATTGCCCTGGGGTCGCCGGCCCAAGTGGTGAGCATTCGCTCGCCGGTCGACGCAGTGGGCCACGGCATCGCCCTGATCACCGAAGACCGCAAGGGCGAAGGCCTGCTGTTGACGCAATCCATCAGCGCGAATATCGCCTTGGGCAACATGCCGGAAATTTCCGGCGGCGGTGTGGTAAATAGTCGCGACGAAACCGCCCTGGCCAAGCGTCAGATCGATGCCATGCGTATCCGCAGTTCCAGTCCGGCGCAGTTGGTGTCCGAATTGTCCGGCGGTAACCAGCAGAAAGTCGTGATTGGCCGCTGGCTGGAGCGCGACTGCTCGGTGATGCTGTTCGATGAGCCGACCCGTGGCATCGACGTGGGGGCCAAGTTCGACATTTACGCCTTGCTCGGCGAGTTGACCCGCCAGGGCAAAGCGCTGGTGGTGGTGTCCAGCGACCTGCGCGAGCTGATGTTGATCTGTGACCGCATCGGCGTGCTGTCTGCCGGGCGGTTGATCGAGACCTTCGAGCGCGACCGCTGGACCCAGGATGAATTGCTTGCCGCCGCCTTCGCCGGCTATCAGAAACGTGACGCGCTGCTCAATGACGCAGCGCTTAGGGATGCCCAATGAAAACAACAACTTCCCCCGGTAAAGCGGGCGGCAATTTTTACGGCCTGGGCACCTACCTGGGGCTGGCGGGTGCGTTGCTGGCGATGATTGCGCTGTTTTCGGTGCTCAGCGATCACTTCTTGTCCTACGACACCTTCAGCACCCTGGCCAACCAGATCCCGGACCTGATGGTGCTGGCGGTGGGCATGACCTTCATCCTGATCATCGGCGGTATCGACCTGTCGGTGGGCTCGGTGCTGGCCCTGGCGGCGTCGGCGGTCAGCGTGGCGATTCTCGGCTGGGGCTGGAGCGTGTTGCCGGCCGCCCTGCTCGGCATGGGCTGCGCCGCGCTGGCCGGCACCATCACCGGCTCGATCACCGTGGCCTGGCGGATTCCGTCGTTTATCGTGTCCCTTGGCGTACTGGAAATGGCACGCGGCGTGGCGTACCAGATGACCGGCTCGCGCACGGCTTATATCGGTGACTCCTTTGCCTGGCTGTCCAATCCGATCGCCTTCGGGATTTCGCCTTCGTTCATCATCGCTTTGCTGGTGATCGTCGTCGCCCAACTGGTGTTGACTCGCACGGTGTTCGGCCGTTACTTGATCGGTATCGGTACCAATGAAGAAGCCGTGCGTCTGGCCGGGATCAATCCCAAACCTTACAAGATCCTGGTGTTCAGCCTGATGGGCCTGCTGGCCGGCGTCGCGGCGCTGTTCCAGATCTCGCGCCTGGAAGCGGCGGACCCGAACGCCGGGTCCGGCCTGGAACTGCAAGTGATCGCGGCCGTGGTGATCGGCGGCACCAGCCTGATGGGCGGGCGCGGCTCGGTGATCAGTACGTTCTTCGGTGTGTTGATTATTTCGGTATTGGCGGCTGGCCTGGCGCAGATCGGTGCCACCGAACCCACCAAGCGCATCATCACCGGTGCCGTGATCGTGATTGCCGTGGTCCTCGATACCTACCGCAGTCAACGCGCCAGTCGGCGGGGCTGAACCATGGCGACGATTAAGGATGTGGCAGCCCTTGCAGGTATTTCCTACACCACCGTGTCGCATGTGGTGAACAAGACGCGCCCGGTCAGCGAGCCGGTGCGCCTCAAGGTGGAAGCGGCGATCAAGCAACTGGACTATGTGCCCAGCGCCGTGGCGCGTTCGCTCAAGGCCAAGACCACCGCCACTATCGGCCTGCTTGTGCCCAACAGCCTCAACCCGTATTTCGCCGAGCTGGCCCGGGGGATAGAGGATTACTGCGAGCGTAATGGCTATTGCGTGATCCTCTGCAACTCCGACGACAACGCCGAAAAGCAACGCAGCTATTTGCGAGTGTTGCTGGAGAAGCGCGTCGATGGCTTGATCGTGACCTCGGTGGGCGGCGACGACAGCGGCCTGGCCGCGGGCTTGAGCGCGGTCCGCACGCCCATGGTGATTGTCGACCGGGCGTTGGACGGTATTGATGTCGACCTGGTGCGTATAGATCACGAGCAGGGCGCCTACCTGGCGACCCGGCATTTACTTGAACTGGGCCATCGGGACATCGCCTGCATCGGCGGCCCCGGCCATACCCGTGTGGCACAAATGCGTCTGGCGGGGTATCACCGCGCTTTGCGCGAGGCGGGTATCGACGTTGCCGCCAATCGCACCCTGGAAAGCGACTTCACCAGCACCGGCGGTTATGCCGCGGCAGTGAAGTTGCTGGCGGAAAACCCGCCGAGCGCGATTTTCGCCAGCAACGACATGATCGGTTTCGGCGTGTTGCGTGCGGCAGCCGAGCGCAACATCCGCGTGCCGAGCGAATTGTCGGTGATCGGCTTCGATGACATCCAAATGAGCCGCTACGTGTACCCGGCGCTGACCACGGTCGGGCAGTCGATCGTGCAATTGGGCGAGACGGCGGCCGAGTTGTTACTGCGACGAATTGCGACCCCCCAACTGCCGATCGATCAACGCATCGTGACGCCGAGTATTGTCTTGCGTGAGTCGACGGCGCCACTTGCCGGTGTGTTCGCCCAATACCGCTGAACCGAATTGATGAGTACTGATGTATGCCAGCAAAAGTAGTGGTAGTAGGCAGCTTGAACATGGACCTGGTCACCCGCGCCAGCCGGTTGCCCCGCGCCGGTGAAACCCTGATCGGCCAATCGTTTTCCACCGTCCCCGGTGGCAAGGGCGCGAACCAGGCCGTCGCATCGGCGCGGCTGGGGGCTGAGGTGGCGATGATCGGCTGCATCGGCTCTGACGCCTACGGCATCCAATTGCGCGATGCGTTGCTGGCCGAAGGCATCGATTGCCAGGCTGTGAGCCGTGTCGACGGGTCCAGCGGTGTGGCGTTGATTGTGGTGGACGACAGCAGCCAGAACGCGATCGTGATCGTTGCCGGCAGTAACGGTGAGCTGACGCCCGCTTCGTTGCAGGCGGCTGATGCGGTGTTGCAGGCCGCCGACGTAATCGTCTGTCAGCTTGAAGTGCCGCTGGAGACCGTTGGGTATGCGCTCAAGCGCGGGCGTGAACTGGGCAAGACGGTGATCCTCAATCCGGCCCCGGCCAGTGGTCCTTTGCCGGCGCAGTGGTATGCCTCGATCGATTACCTGATCCCCAACGAAAGCGAAGCCACCGCCCTGAGCGGCGTGACGGTGGACTCCCTGGACAGCGCCAAGCTCGCTGCGGCGCAGTTGATCAAGGCCGGCGCCGCCAAAGTGATCATCACCCTCGGCGCTCAGGGCGCGCTGTTCAGCGATGGCAACCGTGTTGAGCACCTGGCAGCACCCAACGTCAAGGCGGTGGACACCACGGCTGCCGGCGACACGTTCGTCGGCGGTTTTGCCGCAGCGCTGGCCCATGGCAAAAGCGAAGCCGAGGCGATTCGTTTTGGTCAGGTGGCGGCCGCGCTGTCAGTCACCCGCGCCGGCGCGCAACCCTCTATTCCTACGCTGCACGACGTTCAAGGTTTTGTGCCCTCATGAAAAAGACACCGCTGCTCAATATCGCCCTGTCACGCTTGATCGCCTCCCTCGGGCATGGCGATATCCTGGTTATCGGCGATGCTGGCCTGCCCGTGCCGTCGGGCGTCGAGTTGATCGACTTGGCCCTGACCCAGGGCATTCCCGACTTCATCAGCACCTTGCGCATTGTGCTCAGCGAAATGCAGGTGGAAAGCCACGTGCTGGCCGAAGAAATCCTGCTCAAGCAGCCGCCGGCGCTCAGCGCACTCAATGCCCTGACCGACCAGGCGGCGCTCGGCGAGCGGCGTCTGCTCAGTCATGACGCATTCAAGCAACTGAGCCGCAGCGCGCGTGCCATTGTCCGCACGGGCGAGTGCCAGCCTTATTGCAATATCGCACTGGTGTCCGGCGTCACGTTCTAGAGTTCCCCAACGACAAGGAGTGTTTCATGCCGCGTAATCTTCCAACCCTGAGAAATCTGTTCCGGAGTGTTTTGCTTTTGTCTGCACTCACCGCAGTGAGCGCCCAAGCGGCGGAAAAAGTCGACCTGATCATCGACACCGACCCAGGTGCCGACGATGTAGTGGCCTTGCTGTTTGCCATGGCCTCCCCGGAGGAGTTGAACATTCGGGCGCTGACCACCGTCGCCGGCAATGTGCGCCTGGACAAGACCTCGCGTAACGCGCGCCTGGCTCGTGAGTGGGCGGGGCGAGAGGACATTCCTGTGTACGCGGGCGCGCCGAAGCCGTTGCTGCGCACGCCGATCTACGCCGAAAATATCCATGGCAAGGAAGGCATTTCCGGTGTCGCCGTACATGAGCCGAAAAAGGCCCTGGCCGAAGGCAATGCCGTTGATTACCTGATCAAGACCCTGAGCACCGCCAAGCCGCACAGCATCACCATCGCCATGCTTGGCCCGCAGACCAACCTGGCGCTGGCGCTGACCCAGGCGCCTGAGATCACCCAGGGCATCAAGGAAGTGGTGGTGATGGGCGGCGCGCACTTCAACGGCGGCAATATCACGCCGGTGGCCGAGTTCAACCTGTTCGCCGACCCGGTCGCGGCCGAGATTGTGCTCAAGAGTGGCGTCAAGCTGACCTATCTGCCGTTGGACATGACCCACAAGGTGCTGACCAGTGAAGCGCGCCTGAAGAAGATCGCCGACATCAACAACAACGCGAGCAAAGTCGTCGGCGATATTCTCAATGAATACGTCAAAGGCGATATGGAGCACTACGGCATTCCTGGCGGCCCGGTGCATGACGCCACAGTCATCGCGTATCTGCTCAAGCCTTCGTTGTTCAGCGGGCGTCAGGCCAATATGGTGGTGGACAGCCGCGAAGGGCCGACCTTTGGCCAGACCATCGTCGATTGGTATGACGGCCTGAAGCAGGAAAAGAATGTGTTCTGGGTTGAGAATGGCGACGCCCAGGGCTTTTTCGATCTGTTGACCGAGCGCCTGGCGCGCCTGAAGTAAGGTGATTGCCGGTCGGTGCTCGCCGGCCGGTGCTTAATCGCGCCCGGGGTTGTGTGCGCCCATGTGATCGGCCGGGTATTTCTCGAAAACCTGGCCAATGAACGCTTGCGCGGCCTGGGTGCCCAACTCCTTGACCAACAGGTCGATACCGATGATCGCCAATTCTTCCGGGCTTCCGGGGCTGTAGGAACTCTGCCCTTGGGGCCACTTGGCTTTGATGTCGGCTTGGAGCGTTACGGTGGTCATGGGTGTCTCACGAGCTGGAAGTACGGGGTGATGCGCTAAAACGCGGTTCTTACGTCGGCAGTTAAGCATTTTGTACGGCGTTTGGCACTGCTACTTACGCATGAGGTATTTCGAAATGAGGCAAGCAGTGTGCGACACTATCAGCCTGTTTTAATGACCGGGGAACACCGCGTGCAGATCGACTTGAACAACCCCGAGAACCTGACACTGGCCGCCGTGCGCCAACTGCTTGCCAGTGCCAGTGACGATGAACACACTCAATTGCGAGTCACCAGGGCAGGTATTGCCTACATCTCCTCCGGCAAGGCCGTCGGCGGCGTCGATATCGATGGGTTGCTGTTTCGCCTGGAAACCTGGGCCAAGGGCTCCGGTTACGTCGGAAACGTGGCCGCCAGCGATGAGGTCTGGGTCACACAGATTTTCAATGCCTTGAAGCAGAACTGGCCTAAGCCACCGTTTGACTACATCGACATCTACTGAATTCGTTCATATCTGGTGACGATTGATCGGGCGAATGCCTGCCCTGAGTCAGGCAGACTTGCCAGCAGGCGATTTACGTCTTGAAACCAATCCGCCTGATCGCTGTCGCACGATCTCTGTCCATTTTTTATCATAGGAGGCTTCATGCCTTGGAAGCTCGCATCATTCGGTACTTTGTTGGCGGCACTCGCGTTGGCGGGTTGCAGCACCCCGGGTACCTCTGAGCCAGCCAAAGATGCCGCCGTGACCGATGCCGGTCATAGCCGCTGTGAGGCGAAGGCCGCCGAGTTCACGATCGGCCAGAAAGCCTCGCCCCAGTTGCTGGAGCAAGCGCGTACCCGTGCCGGTGCGCAGAACGCCCGAATTCTCAAGCCTAACGATATGATCACCCTGGAATACCGCTCCGACCGCCTTAACCTCAACACCGACGATAACCTGGTGATCACCCGGGTCAATTGCGGCTGATAGCCACAGGCTTTTGCAGCGCCCATAAAAAACCCCGTCACATGGACGGGGTTTTTTTAGCTCAGCGGAGAATTACTCGCCGCGAACCTGTGCAGCTTGCATACCCTTTTGGCCTTTCTCAGCCACGAAGGAAACGGTTTGGCCTTCTTTCAGGCTTTTGAAACCGTCGCTTTCGATAGCTTTGAAGTGTACGAACAGGTCGTCACCGCCACCTTGAGGAGTGATGAAGCCGAAGCCTTTTTCATCGTTGAACCATTTAACGGTGCCGGTTTGGCGATTAGACATGGTGTATCTCCAAGAAACATATATTTTCAGTAGTGCTGTGCTGCTCAGGCCAACTGGGCACACAGGGCTATCATAGTCGAAATGTTCGGCTTGGGAGCCCCCCCAAGGCACTGTTTGCTAATCAATAGCCCCGGGTTTAGTCCTTCGGTTGGCTGAAAGCCCCGATCTACGGGGCTTTCGCACGAAATATCAGCTGGTAAAAAAAGCCGTAAAAGCTGCGTATTTTGTGCGAAATGGCAGTTTTAAGAGGGCTTTTACCGAAAAACTGCCATCCGAATTGCAGCGATTCTTACTTTTTCTTCACGACTTTGCAGGACGAAATAGCCGAGACTGCTTTGTTTTTAAGCGCCTGGCTCGCGTTCTGGTTGGTCATGAGTTCCTTGATTTCCGCGGTGCTCAATTCAGCATTGATCTTGTCGGCGCCGCATTCGCAGTGTGCTTTGGCGGTTTTGATGTCCACGTTCTGGCTGGCGGCTGAGCTGCAGTCTTTGACGAATGCGTCCCTGGCGCCCGCAGGCCAGTTCGAAGGAGCGGCGGCCTGTGCGCCGAGGGAGAGAAGGGTAAGGGATGCTGCAAGCGCGAAGGTCGAGGAAAAACGCATCATTAAATGCTCCTAAAGTCGTGAGGACGAATGGCGATTCTCGGCGGATTTGACGGGGGACGTACAGCTCAAGTTCACTTTTGCCGCTATAAAAGCGGGAATTTGTTATTGGCTGTGGCGCCGTGGGCGCGATGACCGTTCATCTGTGCTAGCATCGTGTGCTTGGCTATTTCCGGGCGCGCCAAATGCCGCCTTGCCATGTTTCTTTTTGTCCACTCCAGTCACTCTGGTTCGATCACCGGTTGGCCGAAAGGCTCCTGCCGCTGTAAGGCAGGCGTTCATCACTGAACGGCCTGGTATTGGATCTTGTACTGGCTCATCCCAACCCACGTGACCTTTGGTAGGGGTCACCACTAGGAGAGGAGGCGCCATGCCAACTATTACTCTTCCCGATGGCAGTCAACGTTCATTCGATCATTCGGTTTCCGTAGCCGAGGTCGCCGCATCCATTGGTGCCGGCCTGGCCAAGGCCACCGTGGCCGGCAAGGTCGGCAAGGTCGACGGCAAGCTGGTTGACGCCAGCGACCTGATCACCGCCGATGCCAGCCTGCAAATCATCACGCCCAAGGATCAAGAGGGGCTGGAGATCATTCGCCACTCTTGTGCACACCTGATTGGCCACGCGGTCAAGCAGCTGTACCCGACGGCGAAAATGGTGATCGGCCCGGTCATCGACGATGGCTTCTATTATGACATCGCCTACGAGCGTCCTTTTACTCCGGACGATCTGGCCGCGATCGAACAGCGCATGCATGCGCTGATCGAAAAAGATTACGACGTGATCAAGAAAGTCACGCCGCGCGCCGAAGTGATCGACGTGTTCACTGCCCGTGGCGAAGACTACAAGCTGCGCCTGGTGGAAGACATGCCGGACGAGCAGGCCATGGGCCTGTACTACCACGAAGAATACGTCGACATGTGCCGTGGCCCGCACGTGCCGAACACGCGTTTCCTCAAATCGTTCAAGTTGACCAAGCTGTCCGGTGCCTACTGGCGCGGCGACGCGAAGAACGAGCAACTGCAGCGGATCTACGGCACAGCCTGGGCTGACAAGAAGCAGCTGGCCGCCTACGTCCAGCGCATCGAAGAAGCCGAGAAACGCGACCACCGCAAGATCGGCAAGCGCCTGAACCTGTTCCACCTTCAGGAAGAAGCGCCGGGCATGGTGTTCTGGCACCCGAACGGCTGGACCCTGTATCAGGTGCTCGAGCAGTACATGCGCAAGGTTCAGCGCGAAAACGGCTACCTGGAGATCAAGACTCCTCAGGTTGTTGACCGCAGCCTGTGGGAGAAATCCGGGCACTGGGCCAACTACGCCGACAACATGTTCACTACCCAGTCGGAAAACCGCGACTACGCCATCAAGCCGATGAACTGCCCTTGCCACGTGCAGGTGTTCAACCAAGGCCTGAAGAGCTACCGCGAGTTGCCGATGCGCCTGGCCGAGTTCGGTGCCTGCCACCGTAACGAGCCGTCGGGTGCGCTGCACGGCATCATGCGCGTGCGCGGCTTCACTCAGGACGACGCCCACATCTTCTGCACCGAAGAGCAGATGCAGGCCGAATCCGCTGCGTTCATCAAGCTGACCATGGACGTCTATCGCGATTTCGGCTTTACCGAAGTCGAAATGAAGCTGTCCACTCGTCCGGAAAAACGCGTCGGTTCCGATGAATTGTGGGATCGCGCCGAAGCCGCACTGGCCGCTGCGCTAGACAGCGCGGGCCTTGCGTATGATCTGCAGCCGGGTGAGGGCGCCTTCTACGGTCCGAAAATCGAGTTTTCGCTGAAAGATTGTCTTGGTCGTGTCTGGCAATGTGGTACTTTGCAGCTCGATTTTAACCTGCCGATCCGTCTGGGAGCCGAATACGTCTCCGAAGACAACAGCCGTAAACACCCGGTTATGCTGCACCGGGCGATCCTCGGCTCGTTCGAACGGTTCGTCGGTATCCTGATCGAGCACTACGAGGGCGCATTCCCCGCGTGGTTGGCTCCGACCCAGGCAGTGATCATGAATATCACTGATAAACAGGCCGATTTTGCTGCTGAAGTTGAAAAAACTCTCAACGAAAGCGGATTTCGTGCCAAGTCCGACTTGAGAAATGAAAAGATCGGCTTTAAAATCCGCGAGCATACTTTGCTCAAGGTTCCCTATCTTTTGGTTATCGGAGATCGGGAAGTCGAGATGCAGACTGTCGCTGTGCGTACTCGTGAAGGTGCTGACCTGGGCTCGATGCCCGTCGCCCAGTTCGCTGAGTTCCTCGCGCAAGCGGTTTCCCGGCGTGGTCGCCCAGATTCGGAGTAATTATTATTAAGCGTGAAATGAGACAAGATAAACGAGCTGCACCGAAAGCCCCGATCAACGAGAATATCTCGGCACGCGAGGTTCGGTTAATTGGCGCTGACGGCGAGCAGATTGGCATCGTCTCGATTGATGAAGCGCTTCGTATCGCTGAAGAGTCCAAACTGGACCTGGTGGAAATTTCCGCCGACGCAGTCCCACCTGTTTGCCGGGTGATGGACTACGGCAAGTCGATCTTCGAAAAGAAGAAGCAGATTGCTGCGGCGAAGAAGAACCAGAAGCAGATTCAAGTAAAAGAAATCAAGTTTCGTCCAGGGACGGAGGAAGGGGATTACCAGGTAAAACTGCGCAACCTGGTACGTTTCCTGAGTGATGGGGACAGGGCCAAGGTATCCTTGCGATTCCGCGGCCGTGAGATGGCCCACCAGGAGCTGGGGATGGAACTCCTCAAGCGGGTTGAAGCTGACCTGCTCGAGTACGGTTCGGTCGAACAGCATCCTAAGATGGAAGGACGCCAACTGATCATGGTCATCGCCCCGAAAAAGAAGAAGTAATCAATAGGGCACGGCAGGCCTTCTGATTATGTTTATCAACTGAATGCGGAGTATCCGAACATGCCAAAGATGAAGACTAAAAGTGGTGCTGCTAAGCGGTTTCTGAAAACTGCTAACGGTATCAAGCACAAGCACGCTTTCAAGAGCCACATCCTGACCAAAATGTCGACCAAGCGTAAGCGTCAACTGCGCGGTAGCAGCTTGCTGCATCCGTCTGACGTGGCAAAAGTCGAGCGCATGCTGCGCCTTCGTTAATTTTTGGATCAAGAATAGAGGAAGTAACTCATGGCTCGTGTAAAGCGTGGCGTCATTGCCCGTAAGCGTCACAAAAAAATTCTGAAACTTGCTAAAGGCTACTACGGCGCGCGTTCACGCGTATTCCGTGTTGCCAAGCAAGCGGTAATCAAGGCAGGCCAATACGCCTACCGTGACCGTCGTCAGAAAAAACGTCAGTTCCGCGCTCTGTGGATCGCTCGTATCAACGCTGGTGCTCGTGTTAACGGTCTGTCCTACAGCCGTTTCATCGCTGGCCTGAAAAAAGCGTCCATCGAGATCGACCGTAAGGTTCTGGCTGATCTGGCAGTGAACGAAAAAGCGGCGTTTGCTGCGATTGTCGAGAAAGCTAAAGCCACCTTGGCTTAAGTACCCCCGACAGTCACCCTGGGCTACTCCTGTGGCCCAAGGTGTTAAACGTCATAAATAGGGGAAGAGCCTTCAAGCTCTTCCCCTATTTTGTATCTGGAGTCTGTACATGGAAAACCTGGACGCGCTCGTCGCTCAAGCTCTTGAGGCTGTGCAAAGCGCTGAAGATATCAATGCCCTGGAGCAAATCCGGGTTCACTACCTTGGCAAAAAGGGTGAATTGACTCAGGTGATGAAGACCCTGGGGAATTTGCCGGCTGAAGAGCGTCCGCAAGTCGGTGCGCTGATCAACGTCGCCAAGGAGCGTGTCACAGAGGTTCTCAATGCGCGCAAGGCGTCGCTCGAGGAGGCCGAACTTTCGGCCAAGCTCGCCGCCGAGTCCATTGACGTAACCTTGCCTGGCCGTGGCCAGGCCTCGGGCGGTCTGCATCCGATCACCCGGACTCTGGAACGTATCGAGCAGTTCTTCACCCATATCGGCTACGGCATCGCCGAAGGCCCTGAGGTCGAAGACGACTATCACAACTTCGAGGCGCTCAACATCCCAGGCCATCACCCGGCCCGGTCGATGCACGACACCTTCTATTTCAACGCGAACATGTTGTTGCGCACCCATACCTCGCCGGTACAGGTCCGCACCATGGAAGCGAACAAGCCGCCGATCCGCATCGTCTGCCCAGGCCGTGTGTACCGCAGCGACTCCGATATTACCCACTCGCCGATGTTCCACCAGGTCGAAGGCCTGCTGGTCGATCGCGATATCAATTTCGCCGACCTCAAAGGCACCATCGAAGAGTTCCTGCGGGTGTTCTTCGAGAAAGAGCTGGCGGTGCGTTTCCGTCCATCGTTCTTCCCGTTCACCGAGCCTTCCGCCGAAGTCGACATGGAATGCGTGATGTGCAGCGGTAAAGGCTGCCGCGTCTGCAAGCAGACCGGCTGGCTGGAAGTGATGGGCTGCGGCATGGTTCACCCCAACGTGCTGCGCATGTCCGGGATCGACCCGGAAGAGTTCTCGGGCTTTGCCTTCGGCATGGGCGTTGAGCGTCTGGCCATGCTGCGTTACGGCGTGAACGACTTGCGTCTGTTCTTCGACAACGACTTGCGGTTCCTCGCGCAATTTCGCTAGTCGTAACGAATCTTTAGGAGAGCAGGATGAAATTCAGTGAACAATGGCTGCGTGGCTGGGTAAGCCCGCAGGTAAGCCGCGACGAGCTGGTTGCTCGTCTGTCGATGGCCGGTCTTGAGGTCGATAGCGTTACTCCGGCCGCCGGCGTATTCAGCGGTGTGGTCGTGGGTGAGGTGCTGAGCACCGAGCAGCACCCCGATGCCGACAAATTGCGTGTGTGTCAGGTCAGCAATGGCGCGCAGACGTTCCAGGTCGTGTGCGGAGCGCCTAATGTGCGCCCGGGCCTGAAGATCCCGTTCGCCATGATCGGCGCCGAACTGCCGGGCGACTTCAAGATCAAGAAAGCCAAGCTGCGTGGCGTTGAGTCCAACGGCATGCTGTGCTCCCAGGCGGAACTGCAGGTGGGCGAGGGCAATGATGGCCTGATGGAGCTGCCGGCCGACGCGCCCGTGGGCCAGGACATTCGTGTCTACCTGGAACTGGAAGACGCCAGCATCGAGGTCGACCTGACCCCGAACCGCGGCGACTGCCTGTCCCTGGCGGGCCTGGCGCGTGAAGTAGGCGCGCTGTACGACGCGCCCGTCACCCGGCCGGTGGTTGCCGCAGTTGCTGCGGTGCATGATGAAGTGCGCTCGATCGAAGTACTGGCACCCAACGCGTGCCCGCGTTACCTGGGGCGTGTGATCCGCAACGTCGACCTGTCCAAACCAACGCCGCTGTGGATGGTTGAGCGCCTGCGTCGCGCCGACGTGCGCAGCATCGACGCCGCCGTCGATATCACCAACTATGTGATGATTGAACTCGGCCAGCCGTTGCACGCGTTCGATCTCGCCGAAATCAATGGCGGCATCCGTGTGCGGATGGCGGAAGAAGGCGAGAAGCTGGTTCTGCTCGACGGCCAGGAAGTCAGCCTGCGTGCCGACACCCTGGTGATCGCCGACCATTCCCGCGCCCTGGCGATTGCCGGCGTGATGGGTGGCGAACACAGCGGTGTGTCCGCAACCACGCGTGACATCTTTCTTGAGAGCGCATTCTTCGACCAGATCGCCATCGCCGGCAAGGCCCGTTCCTACGGCCTGCACACCGATGCGTCGCACCGCTACGAGCGTGGCGTGGACTGGAAACTGGCGCGTGAAGCCATGGAGCGCGCCACTGGCCTGCTGCTGGAAATCACCGGTGGCGAAGCGGGCCCGATCACTGAAACCGTCAGCGAACAATACCTGCCGTCGATTGCACCGATCACCCTGCGCGCCAAAAGCGTTGAGCAAATGCTTGGCCTGGTGATCGAACCAGCGGAAATCGAGCGTCTGCTTTCGGCCCTCGGCCTGGGCATTGCCGCCGGTGAAGCCGGGCAATGGCACGTTGAGGTGCCAAGCCATCGCTTCGATATCAGCCTCGAAGTCGACCTGATCGAAGAACTGGCCCGTCTCTACGGCTACAACCGTCTGCCGGTTCGCTACCCGCAAGCGCGCCTGGCGCCGCAACCCAAGGCCGAAGCGCGCGCGCACCTGCCGGAGCTGCGCCGTCTGCTGGTTGCCCGTGGCTATCAGGAAGCGGTGACCTACAGCTTCATCGATCCTAAGCAGTTCGAACTGTTCAACCCAGGCGTCGAGCCGCTGTTGTTGGCCAACCCGATCTCCAACGACATGGCCGCCATGCGTTCGTCGTTGTGGCCTGGCCTGGTAAAAGCACTTTCCCACAACCTGAACCGCCAGCAAGACCGCGTGCGTATGTTCGAAAGCGGCCTGCGTTTCGTCGGCCAGCTGGATGGCTTGAAGCAAGAGCCGATGCTTGCCGGTGTTGTTTGCGGTAGCCGCTTGCCGGAAGGCTGGGCCCAAGGCCGTGATGCAGTGGACTTCTTCGATGTTAAAGCGGACGTGGAAGCCGTATTGGGGTTTGCCGGAGCACTGAACGACTTCTCGTTCGTGCCAGGTAGCCACCCAGCGTTGCACCCGGGCCAGACGGCGCGCATCGAGCGTGAAGGTCGACTGGTGGGCTTCGTCGGTGCCCTTCACCCGGAACTGTCGAAAACCCTCGGTCTCGACCGTCCGGTCTTCGTTTTTGAACTGGTCCTGGCCGAAGTCGCTTTGGGCAAGATGCCGAAATTCAGCGAGCTGTCGCGCTTCCCGGAAGTGCGTCGCGACCTGGCGCTGATCGCCGATCGTGAAGTGTCCGCCACGGCCGTTCTGGATGTCATCCGTGAAAATGCAGGCGAATGGCTGACGGACCTCAGGCTATTTGACGTCTATCAGGGTAAAGGCATTGATCCGCATAGAAAAAGCCTTGCAGTTGGCTTGACCTGGCAGCATCCATCGCGCACTCTTAATGACGATGAGGTGAATACCACGACACAAAATATCCTCACCTCGCTCGAACAAAGGTTGAACGCCACGTTAAGGAAGTGACGTATGGGGGCTTTGACGAAAGCTGAGATGGCGGAACGTCTGTACGAAGAGTTGGGTCTGAACAAACGCGAGGCCAAGGAATTGGTCGAGTTGTTCTTTGAAGAAATCAGACACGCTCTGGAAGACAACGAACAGGTCAAATTGTCCGGTTTCGGCAATTTTGACCTGCGAGACAAACGCCAGCGGCCTGGCCGCAATCCAAAAACGGGAGAAGAAATCCCGATCACGGCTCGCCGTGTGGTCACCTTTCGTCCAGGGCAGAAGTTGAAGGCCCGAGTTGAGGCTTATGCTGGAACCAAGTCATAACGACGAGCTACCCGTCATCCCAGGCAAACGCTACTTCACCATCGGTGAAGTCAGCGAGCTCTGTGCGGTAAAACCGCATGTGCTGCGCTATTGGGAGCAGGAGTTTCCTCAACTCAACCCCGTCAAACGCACCGGGAACCGTCGGTATTATCAGCGCCAGGATGTGCTGATGATCCGACAGATCCGTGCATTGCTGTACGACCAGGGTTTCACCATCAGCGGCGCGCGCCAGCGCATGTCCGGTGATGAAGCCAAAGACGACACCACCCAATACAAGCAACTGATCCGCCAAATGATCTCCGAACTCGAAGATGTGCTGGTGGTTCTGAAAAAATGATTCAGGCTTTTAAAATACTTCCACATTTCAAAAGCTTGCGGTATATTCCTGATCGCTTCATTGCGAAGCGAACCCAGTAACACGCCTAGTCGGGGCGTAGCGCAGTCCGGTAGCGCACTAGCATGGGGTGCTAGGGGTCGAGTGTTCGAATCACTCCGTCCCGACCATATTTATATAGAAAATCCAACCACTTAGCGGTGGTTGGATTTTTTGTTTTTGCCGTTTTTCCTGGTTGGCTCGAATTAAGTCGTTCTGGTTGCCAATTGGTTGCCAATTGAGATTGTCTTGCTCAGACTCCAGCATTACTTGAAGCAGTTCGGGTTGATGCTGCTTAAAATTCAATGGCGCGGACAATCGCAGGGACCAGCACAATGACGCCAGAGTCAAAAGCTCGTCAGCAAATTGATCAGAAGCTTGAACAAGCCGGCTGGGTCATTCAAGACATGAACCAGCTCAATCTTTCGGCAGGGATAGGGATAGCCGTGCGCGAATTTCCCACCGATACCGGCCCGGCTGACTACATGCTGTTTGTAAAGCGTAATGCCGTGGGCGTGATTGAAGCCAAGAAGGACGCTGCCGGCAAAAATATCACCATAACCGAAAGCCAGACTGAGCGTTACGCTAACGCTGGTCTCAAATGGCGCCAAGACAACACGCCCCTACGCTTTCTGTTCGAAGCTACCGGTCAAATCATCCGCTTTACTGATGGCGCCGACCCAGCTCCGCGCTCACGCGAAATATTTCACTTCTTCAAACCTGATACTCTGGCGACGTGGTTAGCCCAGCCTGAGAGCCTGCGTCGCCGCTTGGCCGATCAGATGCCAGCACTTACTGAGCGAAACCTACGCGAATGCCAGGTTAGCGCTGTCACCGGGCTGGAGAGGTCGCTTGCACTCAACAAACCTCGTGCCCTGGTACACATGGCCACTGGTGCGGGAAAGACCTTCACCGCTATTACCTCAGTTTACCGTCTACTTAAGTTCGGCGGTGCTAAACGCATTCTGTTTCTGGTGGACACCCGCAATCTCGGTAAACAGGCGCATCAGGAGTTCATGGCCTATACGCCTCCAGATGATGGGCGCAAGTTCACCGAGCTCTACAATGTGCAGAGGCTCGCTTCTCCCAATATAGACCCGCATTCGCAGGTTTGTATCAGTACCATCCAGCGGATGTATTCCATTCTGAGCGGTGAGCCCATTGATGAATCGGCAGAGGATGTTTCGCTCAACGAAGTGCAACAAACCGCCAAGCAGGAAAAGCTCGTCCGCTACAACCCTTTGGTGCCGGTGGAAAGCTTCGACTTCATTATCATCGATGAGTGCCATCGCAGCATCTATAACCTGTGGAAACAGGTGCTTGACTACTTCGACGCCAGCCTAATTGGCCTTACCGCTACGCCTGATAAGCGCACTTTCGGCTTCTTTAACGAGAACATCGTGGCCGAATACACCTACGAACAATCCGTCGCCGATGGTGTGAACGTCGGTTACGACGTGTATCAGATCGAAACCGAAATTACCCAGAAAGGCTCCAAGCTGAAAGCTAAGGAATGGGTGGATCATCGGGACCGGCAGACTAGAAAGAAGCGTTGGAGCGAAACCGAGGAAGATACCGTCTACACCGGCAAAGAACTCGACCGATCGGTGGTGAGTGTGAGCCAAATTCGCCAAGTAATTAAGGCCATGAAAACCGCAGTGGAAACGCAGATTTTTCCAGCGCGCAACGAAACACCCAAGACGCTCATCTTCGCCAAGACCGACAGCCATGCCGACGATATTATCAACATCGTGCGCGAGGTTTATGGGCAAGGGAATGCCTTCTGCAAAAAGGTCACTTACCGGGCCGAAGAAGATACTGACAGCATCCTTGCCAGCTTCCGCAACGACTACAACCCGCGAATTGCTGTTACCGTGGACATGATTGCCACCGGCACCGACGTCAAGCCGTTAGAAGTGTTGCTGTTCATGCGCGACGTGCGCAGCAAAGGTTATTACGAGCAGATGAAAGGTCGGGGAGTGCGCTCGCTCGATGGAGACAGCCTTAAGCGCGTCAGCAACAGTGCCGATGGCGCCAAAACCCGCTTTGTGCTGATCGATGCCGTGGGTGTGGAAAAGTCGCTAAAAACCGAGAGTCGTCCACTGGAGAAAAAGCCAGGTGTGGCACTGAAAGACCTGCTGCAAAGTGTTGCCATAGGCAGTCGCGACGACGACACCATACTTTCGCTGGCCAATCGCTTGGTTCGTCTTGCCAAGCAGCTCGACATCAAAGCCCAAGCACGAATTGAAAAAGCGTCAGGTGGTATTCCAGTGGCCGGATTGGGGAAAGGCCTTATCACTGCGTTAGATCCGGATGCTATTGTGCAAGCCGCGCTGGCGACGGCAAAAGTGAATGGTATCACCCGCTCTGAGGACACTCTGTTGCCCATTGAGCTCGAAGCTGCCCGCAGCGAACGCGTGGCCGCCGCCTGCGCACCTTTTGATAAGCCTGAGCTGCGCGACGAAATCGAAAGCGCCCGCCGTGAGCGCGAGCAGCTCATCGATCACATTAACCTGGATCAGGTAACCTTCTCGGGCTTTTCCGAGCAGGCCGAGGCACAGGCCAAAGTCGTCATTCAAAGCTTTACGGATTACATTGCAGCCTACAAAGACGATATTGCAGCGCTTGATTTTTTCTACCAGCAGCCCTACCAACGTCGTGCGCTGACTTTCGACATGATTGAAGAGCTGCACGACCACCTTAGCAAACCACCGTTTATGCTCACCACCGAGCGGTTGTGGAGTGCTTATTCGCGTGTGAAATCCAGCCAGGTAAAAGGCGCAGACCGCAAACGCCAGCTGACCGATTTGGTCTCGCTGGTACGTTTTGCCCTGGGGCTGGAGAGCGAACTGAAGCCCTTTGCTGACGAAGTGGACAAGCGCTTCCAAGCCTGGATTTTCCGTCACAACGCGCAACGCGGAACGGCCTTTTCTCAAGAACAAACCGATTGGCTACGCCTTATAAAAGACCATATCGCCTGCAGTTGTAGCATCAGTCGTGACGACTTCGATTACGCCGAACTAGCCGACAAGGGTGGCCTGCAGAAAGTGTGGGCGGTGTTTGGTGATCAACTGAACGAATTGATGGATGAAATGAATGAGGAGTTGGTGGCGTGATTGAATTACCAGCAAGTTGGGAAACCGCAGATCTCGCGGATATTTGCGAGCGGCTAGTTGATGGTTCTCACAACCCGCCGCCAGCAGTTGAGTCGGGGAAGCCCATGCTGAGCGCGCGGAACATCAATGACTTTCAAATCTTGTTTGATAATTATCGACTAATTAGTAATAGCGCGTTTGAACAGGAAAATGCCCGAACACAAGTCGCGCCTGGAGATGTACTACTTACGATTGTCGGTACTATTGGTCGGACAGCTGTGGTTCCTGCAACCCTTCCACCTTTTTCGCTACAGCGAAGCGTTGCTGTCCTCAAGCCGCGCGGTATAGGTTCCCGGTACTTGGCATACGCCCTGAGCTCACCAGAACAGCAACGATGGTTGACTGATAACGCCAAAGGTACAGCCCAAAAAGGTGTCTATTTAAAAACGCTTGGCTCTGCACAGATTCCCATTGCGCCATTCAACGAGCAAGTCCGCATCGTTGAAAAACTCGAAGAGTTATTGCCAGAGCTTGATGCTGGGGTGGCTGAACTCAAAGTAGCGCAAAAAAAGATAGCGCATTACCGACAATCGCTGCTGAAGGCCGCTGTGGGAGGCGCGCTCACCGCCGAATGGAGAACTCAGAACCCACCTATTGAAAGCGGCTCACAATTGCTGGAGCGAGTCCTGTTAGCGCGCCGCGCCCGCTGGGAAGCAAAGCAGTTGGGCAAATTTAAGGAACAGGGCAAAACCCCACCCAAAGACTGGCAAAAGAAATATCCCGAGCCAGTGCAGCCTGATACCACCGATTTGCCGGTGTTGCCTGAGGGGTGGGTTTGGGCGAGTTTGGACAAGCTGGGTGAGATAGCTTCAGGCGTTGCTAAAGGCTCAAAACGAGACAGCAATGTAGAGGTTCGCGAAGTGCCCTACTTGCGTGTGGCCAACGTGCAGCGAGGCTATCTCGATTTGACTGAAGTTAAGACCATTCTTGCGACAGAGCGGGACATTACTGAACTGACCTTGCAGAACGGGGATGTACTGTTCAACGAGGGGGGGGATCGCGACAAGTTAGGCAGAGGATGGGTGTGGCGTAATCAGGTGTCCGAATGTATTCATCAGAACCATGTGTTTCGCATGCGACCCTGCATCGCAGATATTCAGGCTGAGCTGATCTCCCACCATGGCAACACTTTTGGGAAGCTCTGGTTTCAAAACGCTGGAAAACAAACCACCAATCTTGCCTCCATCAACATGACCATGCTCCGAAGCTTTCCAGTGCCAGTTGCGCCTGCGGCAGAGCAATTGGAAATTTTGGAGCAAGTCCGGGCCCTGCTTGAGAGTTTGACTGACCAAGAACGCTCTGTTGAATTGGTGTTAAAACAGTCTGTCGCCCAACGTCAAAACATCCTTCGGGCCGCCTTCTCAGGCCAGTTGGTGCCGCAAGACCCAGATGACGAACCAGCCATCGCGTTGCTGGAGCGCCTCCGCGCCGAGCGGGCTGAGCGTGACAAGCAACCCAAGCAGCGCAAGACCAAACAACAGAAGGAGATCGCCGCAGTGGTGAGCAAATTGATTGACGTGCTTGCCGAGGCGGGCGATTGGCTACCGGCACAAGAGGCCTTCCGGCGCTGTGGCGTATCTAATGGAACACTGACAGATCAAATAGAAGCGCTCTATGCCGAGCTGCGCGCCTTGGACAAGGCTGGTCGATTGGCTGTGGAGTCTGTGACCGACAATCAGGGTCGCAAGCTGCACGATCGCCTTAAGCTGTTGGCGGCCTGATCATGCGCTTGGATAAACTCACCATTGGCAGCGCCAAGGACAGCCCGGCGCACCAGTTCAAGAACCTGAAGAACGTCACCATCGACTTTGATCAGGATCACTGGGTGACAGTAGTCATTGGCTGGAACGGCACAGGAAAATCCAATGTGCTGGAGGCGCTAGCTATCATCTTTCGCGATCTGATAGGCAAGAAGCGAACACCCGCTTTTGCTTTTCAATTGGCGTATCACATGGGCTCGGGCGAGAACCTTCGTCACATTAACATTGATGCTGATCCCGATCGTGAGAAGGATGCTTATCTTATTCGCGTCGCCCATGCCAAGGAGATCAAGCAAAGCGACCAGATCACCAGTGTATTGGATTTCGGGGGTGATGTTGATACGCCATTGCCGGGTGAACCGATCAAACTCACTGCCTTTTTGAACGCAGATGCCGAGTATTTGCCGCGCTACGTATTCAGCTACTACTCGGGCGAGAGCCCGCGTATGCAAGATGTGTTTGAGCCCTATCTGAAGAGCTATTACAAAGACCTGCTAGATTCAACAGTAGATCCTGCGCCTAAGCGCTTGTTCTATGCACTGCCGGTTCACAGCCAGTTTGTTCTATTGGCATTTCTTATCCAACCTGACCAGAAGGTGAAAGATTTTCTGGCGAAAGAGCTGGGAATTGATCCAGACAATGGTATCGAGTCGGTGCTTTTTGTCCTACGTGAGCCTCCTTGGGATTCGAAGGAAGGCGATCCTCGATTTTGGAATGCAAGAGGGTTAGTTCAGCGATTCCTGGATCGCCTAATGAAGGTGTCGACGGCACCTATCTCAATCAAAAGAAAGAAAAAAAAATCAATATGGAACAAAAACACCTCTGAGCACGAATACAAGTATTTGTATGTCAAGGATGCAGAATCGCTTAGAGAGCTCGTGGGTAATCAGCCTGCAAATGAATTCTTCCGTGACCTAGAAAGTACCTATGTCTCCGAACTCATCGAAGAGGTACGCATCCGTGTACGCCTCAAGAAGAATGATGGGAGTGTGACGTTCCGTGAGCTGAGCGAGGGCGAGCAGCAGTTGCTGACGGTACTGGGTTTGCTGCGCTTTACCGCTGAGAATGAAAGTTTGTTTCTGTTGGATGAGCCGGACACGCACCTGAATCCACGATGGTGTGTGGACTACTTGAACTACTTGAAATCGTTTGTCGGGCAAAACAGCCAGGGTCAGGATAATAGCCATATTGTGCTGACAACCCATAACCCCTTGGCAATTGCTGAACTGGTCAGGGAGCAGGTGCAGATCTTGTACCGTGAAGCAGGTAGCCGAACGGTTCGCGCCGAAAACCCGGCCGTAGACCCGAAAGGCATGGGCTTCGCCGGCATCGTGACTAGCGATATGTTTGGCTTAGGTTCTAGCCTAGACAAAGCTACGAACGACGATTTATTGGCATTGCATCAGCTCTCCACTCAGCAGAAGGCACTAAGCAATGCTGACCAGGAACGATTGGTGGAAATTCGTGAGCGGCTTGTAGGTTTGGACTTCAATTTCGCTTCTCGAGATAGGCTGGAGCAGGAGTATCTGCGTGCCAGATTTGATCTGGCTGCCGACGCATCAATCGACGGGGCTGTCGTCACACCACAGAATAAACAAAAGGCCCTCGATGCCCTAGTGCAAAGTTTGCTTCGCAACTTGCAGGAGGGACAGGCTTGAAATTCATTCAGATTCCTATGCCTCCGAACCTGCCAGTGCGGTGGCCCAAGATCTACAGTGCTAGGATCGCTGCGGTGACCGCTTCGCCTACACACGACTTGCGGTCGGTCTATATCAAGAAAAACGGCAGCTGGGGATTGCTCAAAAATTGGCTCTCAAATTGTAGTAGGCATAAATGCTGGTACTGCGAAGCGAAGAGTTCCCGGGCTCCCTTTGATGTTGACCACTTTCGCCCTAAGTTGGGCATCACGGTAGATGGCATCAAGCTTGTCAGCCATACCGGGTATTACTGGTTGGCGTATGAGTGGTGGAACTTTCGGCTTTCGTGCCAGCGGTGCAATCGTCCCGAAAAAAACGTTAGCGACACCTTACATGGCAAGGCGAATGAGTTTCCGATTCAGGATGAGGCACATCGATGTCAGCTGCCTGCAGGCTCGTTGATTGGTGAGTTGCCGCGGTTCTTAGACCCCTGCATACAGGCTGATTGCGGATTGTTGGCCCATGGTGTCGATGGGGAGGTCAAGCCCGCAGCTCCAACTGGTACTTGGGAATACCAGCGTGCGCGTTACACGATTGATCGGCTTGGATTCAACGAATGGAACACGCCGGAGAGCAAGAAAAATTCTTGGCGACTGTTGGACGATTTGATTCGTCTTGCCGGCAATCAGCCTGCCGTCGTCACGCATCTGCAAGAACACTTATCTAACGATCACGAGTATTCGAGTTTTTTCCGATCAGTCATTGGCACACATCGGGACAAGGCTTGGATAGAGGCTCTTTTATGAACACTAGCACCCTCGTCCAGAAAGTCTGGAACTTTTGCCACACCCTGCGTGATGACGGTGTGGGTTACGGCGACTACCTTGAGCAACTCACTTACTTGTTGTTTTTGAAGTTAGCGCATGAATACGCGCAGGAACCGTACAATCGCGATACGCATGTTCCCAGTGGCTATGACTGGGCCAGTCTGACATCTAAGGTGGGTGAGCCGCTGGAAGCGCATTACCTGGCCACCTTGCACAAGTTGGGGCAGGAGGTGGGCATGTTGGGCGCAATCTTCTTCAAGGCACAAAACAAGATCCAAGATCCGGCCAAACTCTCACGTCTGGTGCAATTGATCGACGCGGAAAACTGGATTAGCTTGGATGCCGACACCAAGGGCGACCTTTACGAGGGGTTGCTGCAAAAGAACGCTGAAGACACCAAGAGCGGCGCCGGCCAGTATTTCACTCCGCGTGCTTTGATTGAAGCCATGGTGGCTTGCGTTCGGCCCGAGCCAATGAAGACCATTGCCGACCCTGCGTGCGGCACGGGTGGGTTTTTCCTGGGCGCCTACAACTGGTTGACGCGACCCGGTGCTAAGCTAGACAAGCGCCAAAAAGAGTTCCTGCGCGACAAGACCTTCCACGGTAACGAGATTGTGCCTAACACGCGCCGTATGTGCTTAATGAACCTGTTTTTGCACAACATCGGGGAGCTGGACGGTGAGCCTTCGGTAGAGCGGTCAGACGCACTGATCAGTGAGCCAGGGCAGAAGGTGGATTACGTGCTGGCCAACCCACCCTTCGGAAAGAAGAGCAGCATGACTATCACCAATGAAGAGGGCGAGGAAGACAGAGAGGCCCTGACTTACGAGCGGCAAGACTTCTGGGAAACCACCTCGAACAAGCAACTCAACTTCATGCAACACATCGTCAGCATGCTGAAAGTGGATGGAAAAGCTGCCGTCGTCTTGCCAGACAACGTACTGTTTGAAGGCGGAGCGGGTGAGAAAATCCGTCGCAAGCTACTAGAAAACTGCGATGTGCACACGGTGCTACGTTTGCCCACTGGCATCTTTTATGCTCAGGGCGTTAAGGCAAATGTAGTGTTCTTTGACGCTAAACCTAAGGACGGGCAGATACACACCAAAGGCATTTGGTTCTATGACCTACGGACCAATAAGCACTTCACGCTGAAAACGCGCACGCTGAAGTTGGATGCCTTGCAAGATTTCATCGCCTGCTACAACCCGGAAAACCGCCATCAGCGCACTGAAACCGAACGTTTCAAATACTATAGCTATTTGGAGTTGATGGCTCGCGACAAGGCCAGCCTTGATATTTTCTGGTTGAAAGACGATAGCCTCGACAATCTTGATGACCTGCCGCCGCCTTATGTACTGCAGCAGGAGATAATTGATCATCTCGAAGCGGCGTTGCTTGCGTTTCGTGAGGTTTCTTTGAGTTTACCCCGATCTGAAGTGGGCGATTGATTGTGATGATGGCGCGGCGCTGAGGGGGAAAGATGGCTCGGATGTGGATGGTGCGCGGCGAAGCAGGAAGCCTTTACGACTCCTTTCGGGAGCGCGAAGTGGCCGCAATCGGGTGGAGTCAACTGGCCGCTCATGCGAAGCCCGGCATTGGGCGCAAACAATTAGTTGCTCTATACCAATCGGCTGAGCCTCTGATGAAACAGGGCACGGTGATTTCGGGTGCCTCGCAAGTGTGGCGCTTTGTTAATGAGATTCAGGATGGTGATTGGGTTATTACTTATTCACCTGCCAATCGTCTCTATCAGATCGGCAAGGTCAAGGGGCCGGCCGAGCACCGCTCTGAGTGGGCTGAGCAGGGCATGTCGCTAGTGCGCAAGGTGCAGTGGCAGCAGCCAGAGGTACCGCGTGACAATTTGGGTACCAGCACCAAGAACAGCCTGGGCTCGACTTTAACCTTGTTCGAGGTGCCTTCCAGTGCCGCAGCTGAAGTGATCGCTGCGTTGAAGGGTAAGCCAGTGCCGCAAGTGGTGGATGAGGCTGAAGAAAGTATTGCTGATCCTTTGGCCGACATTGAGTCTCAGGCGTTGGAGCGAATCAAGGATCGAGTAAATGAACTCGACTGGGATGAGATGCAGCAGCTGGTTGCAGGTATCCTTCGTGCGATGGGCTACAAGACCCAGGTTTCGCCACCAGGTTCCGACCGTGGCAAAGACATCGTCGCCTCACCCGATGGCTTCGGCTTTGAGCACCCGCGCATTGTAGTGGAGGTCAAGCATCGTAAGGGGCAGATGGGTAGTCAGGACATCCGCAGCTTTCTTGGTGGACGGCACAAGGATGATCGGGGTCTTTACGTTAGCACGGGAGGCTTCAGCAAAGACGCCCAGTATGAGGCTGACCGTGCATCCATCCCATTAGCGATGTGGACGTTGGATCACGTAGTGCGGGCTTTGATTGAGCACTACGACGCCACTGACGCGGAGACTAAACGCATCGTCCCACTGAAGCGACTGCATTGGCCTGCTTGAATTCGAAATGATCGGTATTTTTGCATTTGCATTTGCATTTGCATACGGATTGCCGATTGAAGTAAAAATATAGGTAGTCTCGCTCAGTCGGCGACAGCACCAGTAACTGGCGAGGTAATGAGTGACTCCTTGCTGTCTGAGTCCTTCAAGATGATAGACATTGCCCCACATCTCTTCAAAAAAACAGCAAAAAGCCCGCCGAGGCGGGCTTCGATACGTCAATGGTTTTTCAGCCGCTACGCTGCAACTAGTCCTGTTCCATCGCAATCAGGGCAGTCTTTGTGGTAGGTATCAGAGCCTGGCGCTCCTTCGCACCCGTCATTACTGCACGGAAGAGATCCGGGCCCATCACACTGGCCGCATTCACGCCACTTATCTTCCTCGGAGTCGAATATGCTTCCTCTGTCGCAGTCGGCTACACAATCGTGATCACCGTCACATTCAACAGAACCTGATCCACCACATTCGTGGCAATCCTGCTGCTGGGGCTCATCGTGATTATTATCGATCTCCATACATCTCTCCTCAGCTGATTGGACCTTGCTAGATTATCTCCTATTCAGGCCCTACCGACAAACGAGGTCATAATCGCACCCGTTCAAATTCTGTCCGCCGCGAACCAAGACATGGGGTGCGATTTAAGTTTTTCGTGGATCATCGCCATTCAGCAATGGCATCAGGAGGGCGCCCGGATGATAACGTCAGAGCAAAAAATAAATGCCCAAACCGACACAACCGAGCGCCCATTTGTAGGCGCTCGGTTGTGGCAGTTCACGGTTGTCGATGTGTCAGGGTCGGAGGTGTGTATGGAGTTTATGTTGTATGGGGAGGGGAACCATTGATGGGGTTTTGCTCAAGGGGGGGCTTCATCACACCCACCGCTCCACTCATTAAGTTGTGCGCTACTGATCAATTCGGCTTCACCTTTCTCTGCCTAGTAAACTCCGGTTAGCTAAGCATATCCGGCTGTCGAGACCTTAGTTGTGTTGTGCTGGATTTAATCCGATGACCTCGGTGAGTGATTCATCGCCGTAGCAAAAATCCCCTTGGCAATAGCCCCAAGAGGCGATCGGCATTTCCTTGAATAGTTTTGCTTTGTCCTTTGCCTTCCCAGCGACATCACAGCTAGCTTTTCCAGCTTCACACCATACGGACCAAACTTCTGCATTGCTGTACGTCTGATTTTCCGGATGGTTGAGCTTTACGACTTCATTCGATGCACTGGCCCTGGCGGTGATGTTCGTCGCGTTGGCTTCTGTGTAAATCGCATAGGGCGGGTATTTATCACCCTTGGGGCCAAAACCACGTTTCCAGGCAGTGACTTTTCCAGAATCATCTTGGTTCAGGTACATACCTTCGTTCACATACCACCGGCTGGCCATATTTTCTACAGCCCCGTACGGCCGCGAAACATCTCCCGCTGGAGCTTGGGTCTTTTCATCGAAGCAGGTGCCGAAAGTACAGAGGATTTGGGCGAAGGTATCGACTTGCACAATCTTCAGGCCCGAACCATCAGCGTTCACCACTTTGGCTGGAAATTTCGCGGGGATGACTACCGCGCATTCAGAGATCAGGCCGGTGCGACGTTCACAGGGGATGCTTTTTGGAACTTTGTCAGTCATGAAGATAGGGCGTTCGAAAAAAATCCTCTCTTCGGCTTGTACTGCAGTGGTCAGCAGGAGCGTTGCAGCAATCACGATGCTTTTCATGTGGCAATCCTTGTGGGCGAGGGATTGGTTAACTGAGCCAGTTCCATGGGGAGGCTGGTGTGGGGGGATGAATTAAGCGACTACGGTAAATATGTGTAGAGCGATCACGAGATCGGCACCTGCGGCCTGGCGGTGATTTCCTTATCGATTTCCCTGGAAATGGGAAGGTATCGAGAGAGTGCTTTTCAACTTATTTAGTTGAATTTCAACCTTTTAAGCACTTCATGTCAATGGGTTGATGCCCAACCATCTGGGTTGAGATGGGAGGATGTCGTGACCGAGATAGATCAGAATTACCTGGCGGGTGTGGTAGGGCAGGCCATTGCCAAACAGCGAATGCGCACAGGCCTGACGCAGGAGCAAGTGGCCGAACGATTGGGAATAGGCAATGAGGCGGTGTCACGCATTGAGCGGGGCGTCGTGATCCCTAATATCGCGCGACTGCTTGAGTTTGCGGCGATCTTTGAATGTGGGGCGGCAGAATTGTTGACGGAAGTCAGTCCGCGCCCGGATGACCAAGCGCGCCGGCTTCATGAGCTCCTATCGCTGCTGGACACCTCGGATCGTCAACTGGTGATGGGCGTGGTTGAACGCCTGGTGGGACGTCTCAGTCGTCAGTGAGGCGTTTCAAGCCTGTTCCTGTGCTGCTTCGAAGTGGCGCCGCAACGCAAGCACTGGCAGTTGAAACCACCGAACTGGTAGCGGGTGATATCCGCCGCGACTTGCAAAGCGGATCGATAGCTTGGGGCCACCGAGGCTAGTCTGCTCAGGATCAGGCTGTACCAGGGGGCGAACAGCGATATGCTCTGGCTCGGGGTAGGCTTTCGGGTTGGGTGGGAAGCTCGTAGCCATCCTTCGGCCAGACCCATCAGCAGGACGATACCGATGGCGGCCTCCTGGGTCAGGATGGCGCGCGATTCACAGATCAAACAACGTATCATCATTTTTTTATTACTCCAGGTCGAATTGAGATAGCGGGGTGTGTGGGCGTGCACAAGGCGTTGAGCGCGGCAGTGCGCGAGCGGCGTTTTGATTGGGTAGAGGCTCAAGGCCGCTGGAGCAGCCCACTCAGGACTCGCGGTATTCGGGTAAAAGGCTGAAGAGCCAGCAGGCGGCGAGGAGTGCCAGCATTAGCGGGGGGAAGCGCCACATCAACGCCAGCAATAAGACGACGGCGAAGCAGCCTGCCAGCACCCCCGAGAAGGCGAATATCGATGTCAGAAGCCGTAGGGTAGGCATGTGATTTTTTTCTCCGTATTGGTGGAATAACAGTGAGCGCCTACTGAGTCGCCCACCACTTGGTCGGATGCGCCTTTTGGTGGGGCTACTCCATGACGTTGTTTTCATCGTGCTCACCTTGCGGGCATAAAAAACGCCCGATTAGCGACGAGGCTAAGCGGGCGTTATAGGGGGGAGGAAGATAAGGCTCAGGCAACCAGTTGCAGAGCAGTGTCCAGGGCGCGTTGTTTGATCTGCGCTCCCTGACCGAACCAGGCTGAGTCCATGCGGTATTCGTTGCTGCGCGCGCGGCGCTCGTGATCGACGTACTCGGTCACGGCGTTGAGCAAGCCCCAGGCGGTACCGCGTGCCGAGTCCAGCTGGCTGCCCCGGCCCCGGCCTTCGTACAGTTCTTGGACTTTGCGCAGCGCACGCTCGTTGGGCAGCACGTCGGGCATCTGTACGTTGGGGCTGGTCTTGCACAGCACGTTCATGAAAAAACCCAGCGCTTCACGCCAGTGGACCTTGCGCTCGGCCAGTATGCGCATGCGGTACATAAAGTCATCCCAATGCGAGACGGCGATACCCAATTGCTTCTTCACGACCTGGGGATCGAAGCGGGTGTTGTGAGGCACCTTGATCGCCCGACTGCTGCCGTCCAGTGCGATGGTCAGGGTGTTGTTGCAGACTACGCGGACGGTGGTTGGCGTGGCGGTGGTGGCCAGGGTGCCGTCGCAGGAGGTGGCCAGCAGCAGGTAGCCGTTGACCGGGTCGTCGCCTTTCAGGGACGCGGCTTGCCCGGTCCGCGCAAGCGCCCAGAACTTGCGCCCACCCTTGAGCACTCCGGCCGTTTCCAGCTCATAGCCGGTGACCTCGGTCAGATCCCGGTAGAACTCCAGCACCTCACGCGGCTGCACGGTGTGGTAACGCTGGGAAACCACCGATAGCGGCGTCTTAGTGTCGGAACGGTAGAGCACCTTCTGTTCCGGGTAGGAGTGGATGGTACCCAGGTGGCCGACGGCGTCGGCCTTGAAGTGCACCGGGCTTTCCTGGATCTGCCAGTCCATGCCGGCTTCACGTTGCCAAACCTCGATGGGTTGTTGCTGGGTAAGCTGGTTGCCCAAGCCGTGCCAGGGCGTGGTTCCGGCGTAGGCCATTGTTTCGATGAGATGGGCCATGGTTCAGATTCCTAGGGGGGCAAGCTGGCATCGCAGCGCAGCAGTTTTTATGGGGAGGTTCATACAAATTGAGTGAGATCGCTGGCTGAGTTGATAGCCGTCACTCAGCCTGGGGTTATCTGTCAACACATGGTTCGCCGACGCAGTGGGCGGGTTCCATGTGGATTCAGTGCAGTGATATAGATGTGAAAGAAAGTGGAATGGATTGAACAAGGGGAAAGGACAAGGGCAAAAAGTTGGTTCCCACCAATAGGAAATTAGTTCCCCGCGTCCTTCTGCGCTCGGTTGAGGCGAGTGTGTCAGCATATCGTCCAGGTCAGCGGACAGAGCTATCGACTGAGGGACAAGCTGAAATCAGGTCAGATGGTGCCGAGAGAAACGGCCTCGCCACAGAAATAAGCAGACCTCAAACACCGCCGGGGTGGGTCAGTTTTACTTCGGTAGAGTGGGTCAGTTTTCAACCGGTGTTGACAAGAATGGACCGTCATGGAAAAAGCAGTGTGATCTGTCAAGGAGAAAATGCGCGCAAGTGACATCTTTCTGCATGTAAGTGCAAAAGCATTGTCTACCCATATTTGCCAAACTAGTCCGGTGATCAGACATGCTTGGAGATGCGAAATGGCAGAGAGAAACCGTGCGCTGAAAGTTTTGCGCATCAGGCAGGTACAAGACCGGACAGGGCTGAGTCGGTCGACTATCTATGACCGATTGAATCCGCGTTCGCCACGCTATGACTGTACCTTTCCCAAGCCTATGAAAATTGGTTTGTCGGCCGTGGGTTGGCTTGAGACCAGCATCAATGAATGGATTGAAAGGTGTTTCGCCGCGTAGGGGGGGGCGACAACTACCGGGATGTTGTCGGTGTCATGGATTGAATATTGCCACAGTTGAAGTGCGTTAACTTTTTCACAACTCCCAATGCGTTTTATACCGTGTGCGCTTGTCTGGATGTGGGTGATAGCTTCTTGTTGCTCAATAAATTTATGGAGTTTTTAATATACTGATATGAATGTTAGCTAAGGGTCAATTAGATATAGTAAGTATCTAATTCTTGTATGGGGCATGGGTGGGAAGCATTGTGGTGCCACTCGCTCAGTTGGTAGGGGGTTGAAGGAGGTTCAGTGATTTTTGTAGAGGAAGATAGGAAGATTGTAGAAAGTTATTTTTTACTAAAGGGGTTTGGGCGAACCGAAAGTGGACAGTTGGTGCCAGGAGTTGAGTATGATAGAAGGATTGGTCTGGCTCTTAAAATAGGTCCATTGATTCACGAAATAATTTCCTCTGATGAGAAATTATTTTCGATTGATTCGGATGATTCCCGCTGGCATCAACTTAAGTCGACGTCGCTAGGTCGACGCCTACTTCGGTGTGTTCGCAGTAAGTATTTAAAAAGCTATGATGGTACTGAGTTTCGTTTGAATCCTTATTTTGAGGTTTTCAGTGGGTGTATTGGTCGGTACGATTTGCTTGATAATATTGGGCTTATAGAAAGTGTGTGGGGAGAGCGCGTCAAGGAGGTTGTAAGTATCCTCAATTCTTGTGTGGAGGATATAAGGTGCGAAGTTAAAAGTGTTGCGTTCAAGAAGCAACTTAAGAATTACCGGCGGTCCGTCACAGAAAACTACAGGGAGTTAAATTCATATGTGAACGATCTATTCGGTTTCCATGCGCGCATGCTAGTGCTGAGAGTTGATCTAAGCTACTTGAAGGTGTTTCGTGGAGAAGCTGGTATTTCCTTTGAGGATGCTTGGCAACACCGCAGTAAACTGCTGAAGGAGCTAAATAAGGGGCGCTTTGGACGTCTGTTGGGCTATGCATGGAAACTTGAGAAAGGGCAGCGTAAAGGCTTGCATTACCATTTGCTCTTATTTTTTGACGGGGCTCAGGTTCGACAGGATGTCACCCTTGCTCGGATGATCGGTGAGTACTGGAATACTGTGATTGCCGAAGGGCGCGGGAGCTACCATAACTGTAATGCCTTCAAGGAACGTTACGAGTACTGTGGAATTGGCATGATCCATCACGCCGATCCGCTAGCGCAAGAAGGGATAAGGCGTATTGTTTTATATATGACTAAATTAGATGAATACTTCAAGTTGTCAGTGCCTGGCGTCAGATGTTTTGGAAAGGGCGTCCGTCCTAAAACACCGCAAGTCCGTCGTGGAAGGCCACGAATAGTGACCTGATCAGTGGCTATTTGATCAATGATTATTTGGATTTGACAGTGTCTCGTGTGAGTATTTTTCATACGTTTGGCGCACCATGATTTGAGGTTCGCCTTTTTCTCTTTTTTTCTTGTCGTAGCTCAGCCAGCGCTTGACCGCTGGTTCAAGTTTTTTAATATTTGTAAGGGCGAAGCGTTTGCCACCTAACGTCTTCAGGCTTTCGTTGATGATGCTCTTAAGCGGTTCGATGATGGATTCAAAGGCCTCTTTCTCACTTTTCCATCCTCCCGAAGGCGGGGATGAGAGCAGTTTGATGACCTCGCGCCGCTCAGGGTCATACTCCGAATGTCTTGCTTGGGTCGCTTTCCTGCCAAGTTTGCTCAATACGTCTTCCTCATCTACTCCGGGATACGTACTCAGAATTCCGAAGGTCAATCCGGCTTGGTAGTTTGCCTGGACAATAAATGACCATGCAGTGTTTTCATCTCGTTCCCCTTGTTTAATTTTTGCGAGCTCTGTGTATATGCAAGCATGATGAAAATGACTTTTGTAAGGAGCTTTGATTTTGCTTTGAAGGTTCCGGTTATCTTCTTCTTGTTCAATGGTTTCAGCATTGATGGTGCCGTCCATGATGGCCTGGTGGATGCCTGCCATATGTGCTGATAGGTCAAACTTTAACTCCAGTCGGTAGAGTAATAAACTCAATATGCTGAGTGTTTTCTCGATTGTGGTGTTTAAGTTAAAGGCTTCAATTTTTGAATCGCAGCCTGCCATATTCTTTCCTTATCTCTTGAGAGGTTTTTGCTAGTTCTACCCAAACGCCGCAGCTGTCAGAGCGAAAGTCAGAGCAGTATCAACTGCTCCAGATGGTTGCCTAGCTTATACCAAGCTTCTGCCATCTCTGTTGTATAGCTATGACGTTGGTAGGTGCGTTTCACTTTGTTTTCTTCCGTGTGGTTCAGGCAGCGTTCTGCTACCTCAGGTAGGACTCCCTGCGCGGTCATAACCGTGGCACCTGTGCGTCGTAGATCGTGAGGCGTCCATTTTCCGCCTGGTAACAGCAGTGCCTGGGCTTTAGAGCTTCGTCGACTCATTGTGCCCTGTTCTGGCTGGCGCTGTCTGTCACCAAGTTGCTTGGTTACTGTTTTAGAGCAAACTGGCCCGCTGTCATCGGTGTTGGGATAACACCAGGTGGAGTTAGCGTTAATTGCTCGAACAAGCTCGAACTGCTTGATGGCGAACGACGACAGAGTAATGCTGTGGGGTTTGCCATTCTTGCTATTCTCAGCAGGAATTAGCCAAGTGCCTTTGATAAGGTCTAAATGTATCCAGCGCGCGGCAAGAAGCTCCCCAATACGGCAGCAGGTGGAAAGCGCAATCCAAATCGCCGCCTCGGTAGAGCGCAGCAAACCGGCTTCAGGGGCAACCTTGGCTAAGGTGCGAATTTCTTCATCACTTAGAACTCGGTCGCGTTCGACATCCTTGCCGCCAATCTTGGCCTTACGGATGCTGGCGGTAGGATCGTATTCAATTAAATCGCGATCTACTGCAAAACGGAACATTTGGCGCATCAAGGAAAAGGCAATTTTTGCCGCGCGATTGACTCCGCGAGCCAGCATGGTGTCGGTTACTGCTGTGATGTGGCTTTTTTTTATGTCTGCTACAGCGAAGCTTCCTAAGAGCGGCAGTACGTCTTTTTCAAACATACGACGTACCTCTGCGCCTTTATCCTTACGGTTGATCAGATCAACCTTGGCCCAATGCTCGAATAGCTCGGTGACGCTTTTCCTCGCAGCCTGCCGAGCTTGTTCTGCGTCTTTATCAGCCTTTTCTGAGGCTAGGCGGTCAAGTTCCGCATCGCGGGCGGCAATGCGGGAGGCACCCTCGGCAGCCAAATGCTCCCTGATATTACGAGTTCCAGCTTTATGCAGACCAGCAAGCTCTTTGGCTCGCTGGCCTGCTTCGGCGAGCGTCATGGTGCCTTCCAGCCCATCGCGGCTGTAGGTACCAATTGGGTAGGTGACGCGGTCACCGCTGCTGTTTGAGTAGCGAAAGTAGAAAAGGCGCTCACCGCTGGGCGTGATGCGTGCTACCAAACTACCATGCCCCCAGATGGCAACTTCGCTCAGCCATTTGTCATTGCTGCCCGGCTTTGCTGTCATCTGTCGGTCGGTGATCTTTGCCATTGTCTATCCGTTGCTCCAGTTGCCAATTCGTTGCCAATTGAGATTGGCTTCTAAGGAATATTATCGGATGCGCTTGGACTGTCAAATAGCTAAAGCTCAGTAAAATATAGGGGGCTGAGGTTTTCTCTAGATTTGTCAGGATTGCTTTGGATAGATAATCACCTTTATGGGGTGCTAGGGGTAGAGTGTTCGAATCACTCCGTCCCGACCATATTTTTCAATGACTTAGCCCAATCTGAAAAGATTGGGCTTTTTCATGTCTCAAAAATACTCCCACATTTACTCCCGCGGATTGTTTGGGTCTCGGTAAATATGCCGCTTGAGCGGCGTTCGACTCTCGTGCCCTTGGGCAGTGGTATTAGTGCAAGAGTTTGAAGGTGCGAAGTCGCTTGTTAAAGTGAAGCGAGCTACTAGCGATGGCTATAGGCAGTGCGGAGCTCACTGTTGCTAGTGAAATGGTCCGGGAATCGCTCAGGCTCCGGTACAGTCGTCGGATATACATGGTGTCATCGGGAGAGGTGCGTGTTGATGGGGGCTATGAAGTTCCTGATGATGAAAGCACCAATTATGCCCTATGCCCTCCCATCGGGGCGGTGCGCGATTTCGGCGGTTTGGTCATAGGTGGGGTCGTCAGCCTGCTGGGGAGGCAGCGTGATGGACTGAATGAAGAGTTCGGAAAGATAGCCGATGGTCTGTCTTATTTCTGAAAGCGGTAGAGGTTTGCTCACCGGATCCGCATTGAGGTCTGCATGTCTGGCTGTAGGGCCTGAGGAAATGTTGTTGCAGGTTTGTTTTAGACGAGAAAGTTTGTTGTTGGATATGGCCCGGGGCAACTCTGGGGCGACTGACTGAATGAGTTCGTAAATTTTATACAACCCTTCGTAGGACTCTGCATTTGGTTGTCCCCAGTAATCCAGCAAGGTGGGTCATTTCGATCAGGCCGGGATGTCCGGCGCTGACAGCAATACCGTTCATTCTGACAATTGCCTGAATGGCCATATCGAGTTGCTTTTCGAAATCCTCTTCGTGTTGTTCGTCGGGTAAGAATACCTCCCACTCGAGGTGCTCAGTCGACAGGCTCAATGACCACCAAGGCGTGATCTGAGGCAGGCACTCTAAGGAGGAGCGTGGCCCTTTGACGAGAAACGCCCAATTGCATATCTTCATGCGACACATACCTACTTGAGCTTAAGAGCTCACATGAAAAGGTTAAGAGTTTTTGACGTTGGGCTAATTTACCAGCGAATACCCGTATCGGGGCATAGGCTGGAGATGTCTACGATGCTGGGGGCAGTCCATTGAGCTCGCAAGGTGTCTAGAGAGTCCGAGGCGATTCAGTCCAGTTGTCGTATCTGGGGCGGGCCGACAGTCAGCTCACACTCAATGGTCATCGGATCGAGTTTGACGAAATCAACCTGCGTCTCGCGGCTTTGCTGGGGCCGGTGGAGGTGTTCACGGTCATGGCCCATCCGCCGGGTGCTGTTGCGCACCATCAGGGAGTGATTCAGTGCCTATCGGGCCGCTTGTTTAAGGACGCGTCATGACTCAACGGTTACTTCAACTTGATCAAGTGTCGTACAACCTGCCCGACGGGCGCGTTCTGTTCGATCAATTGACCCACACCTTCAGTACCAGGGCCACGGGCATCGTGGGCGCCAATGGCTGTGGCAAGTCGTTGCTTGGCCGACTCCTGACGGGGGAGCAACTGCCCACCAGCGGCATCGTTCGTCGCGAAGGGCAGGTTTACGCCGTGGCGCAGTTACTGGAGCCCGAGCGTTATCCTAGCGTTGCTGCACTGGCCGGTGTTGACCATATTCTGGCAACGCTGGATCGCATTGCCTTGGGCAGCGTTGACGATGACGACCATTCGCTAGCGGTTGACCAATGGGATTGCGCCACACGCCTTCAGGCGGAGCTGGAGAAGATCGGTCTGGGCCGTTTGAATGCAGACTCCCGTACCGACGCCCTCAGTGGAGGCGAGCGGCAGCGTGTGGCTCTGCTTGGGGCGTGGTTGTCTCGGGCCGACTGGCTCATTCTGGATGAACCCAGCAACCACCTAGATATCGATCAGCAACACAAGCTTGCGCAGCAGATTGATCGCTGGCCCAACGGCCTGGTGTTGATCAGCCACGACCGCGGACTTCTGGAGCACGTGAACGAAATTGTCGAGCTTTCGCCCATGGGGCTGTCGGTTTATGGCGGTAACTACAGTCAGTATGCTGCGGCACGCGAGCAGGAGCAGCAGTCGTTCCAGTCGGCATTGCAGGGGGAGCGGGCGCAGGCCAAGCGTGAGCAACGTGAGATGGTTGTGCAGATGGAGCGTCAGCAACGGCGCAATGCCCGCGGCGACCGCCAGGCCCGTGACGGCAATCAGACCAAGCTGATCACCAACGCCCAGAAAGAGCGAAGTGAAAACAGTCAGGGAAAATTGCGCCTCAATCAACTGGTAGCCCGGGAACAGCAGCAACAACGGATTGCTGAGGCCCGTGCGCGGTGTGCGCCGGACGTTCAACGAATGATGTTGTCCCCGGAAAGCGTAGTGCCCAATGGCAAGTTGATTGTGCAACTCAACGACGTGATTCTCCCGTTCGGTTACGCGGCACCGATCAATCTGACGCTGACCGGGCCTATGCGCATGGCGATCTTGGGCGCCAACGGCAGCGGCAAATCGACCTTGTTGCGAGTGATCGCCGGCCAACTGCCGGTACACGAAGGCGAAGTCATCCGCAGTTGCCATGTTGGCTGGCTGGATCAACACGCCGGATTGCAGTACCCCGAACGCACGGCAGTGCAATGGCTCTACGGGAGTAATCCGGAGTTGCCCGAGGCCGAGGCGCGGACCCGCCTGGCTCAAATGGGAATTGATGCGAATCGTGCGATGCTCAAGACCTGCCAGCTAAGCGGTGGCGAACGGCTGAAAATAGCCTTGGCTACGCAGCTGTATGCACAACGCCCTCCGCAATTGCTGTTGCTGGACGAGCCGGATAACCATCTGGATCTGCCCAGCAGAATCGCGCTGGAGCAGATGCTGATTCATTACCAAGGGGCATTGATCGTGGTGTCCCACGACGAAGTTTTCTTACAGGGTATTCGTCTGGACAGCGAATTTCATCTCAAAAGCTAGGGATGCTCCGATCAACTTGCCGCGTTGCGGCGGCAAGTCGAAACTTTCCCGACACTCATCGCTATCAGCCGAAACGGCCCGATATATATCGTGTTTTGCGGGGGCTTTCGCCCATACCCATCAGCCTTTTTCGAGCCATCCACCGGTTTGACAGAGCGAACAGCGTAGTCAACTGAGCTGTGTTTCTCACCAGACCGCGAAAGCGCACTTTCACGTCACCAAATTGCCGCTTTATCACCCGAAATGGATGCTCAAGCTTGGCTCGTGTTTGTGCTTTGCAGTACTCAATCTTGCGCTTGGCTTTGTAACGCACACCGCGTTTATTCAACTTGGAATAGGTGCTGCGGCGCGCCGCGATTTGCCAGATCACCTCACGACTTTCATGTTCTTCACGCTTCTCGATACCGGTGTATCCAGCGTCCGCGTACACCGCATTTTCTTCGCCATGCAACAGCTCGGCCACCGTGTAAGCAGCCAGATCCCATCGGAAGTCGTATTTGGCCTTTGGATCATCGGCGATTCAGTTTACTGGGCGCGTGGCGATTCCTCGCCCGTCGTTCACCAGTCGGCTGATAGGTGAGTTGTGGTCATCAGATGAGCGAGGCCAGGCAAGTCAAAAGTTATGAGGCGGAGGGGCCGACAATGAGGCGTCTCGATCAATTCCTCGTCCTCGAATCAAGCGGGGGCGCTCACTGAGCCCGGGTATCTCTTGCGCAAGACGCAACGCGACGTTGCGTCCTGACCATATTCTCTCAAGATGCAGTGCCGCCTATGTTGTTGACCTGGAAAACATCAATGCGCGTGACTTTTTCTGAAGAGTCACCGCTGTCGAACCTCAGGAGTCTATGGCATGGGCGTTTCTACAAGAGATACAGCAGCGACGATACAAAAAGCGTCGATGACAAAGGGGCTCGTGCTTCTGTTTGCTTTTTGTTGCGGTGCCATCGTGGCCAACATCTATTACGCTCAACCGATTATCAGCTTGATCGCCCCGGATATCGGCATGTCGAGTGGAAGCGCGAGTTTCATCGTTTCGCTGACTCAGATTGGTTATGCGCTCGGATTGTTTTTCCTGGTGCCCTTGGCGGATCTGGTAGAAAACCGTCGGCTGATGATCGCGACAATTGTGATTACGATCTTCAGCCTGGTAGCCGCCGGTTTGTCCAAGCAGCCGAGTGTATTTCTAGTGGTGTCGGCACTCATCGGTTTCAGCTCAGTCTCCGTGCAGATGCTTATCCCGTTGGCGGCACATCTGACACCGGAAGAATCTCGCGGTCGGGTAGTTGGCGGGATTATGGGTGGCTTGCTGCTAGGGATTCTGCTTGCGCGGCCGCTGTCGAGTCTGGTTGCCGATCATTTGGGCTGGCGGGCGGTGTTTATCGGGGCCGCCGCCTTGATGCTCGTTATCTCCATCGTGATTGGCATGACCATGCCTAAATGGCAACCGACCCATCGCGCGTCGTATGGTCAATTGCTGATGTCCCTGGGACAACTGTTCTGTCGCGAGCCCGTGCTGCGTCAGCGCGCGCTTTATCAAGGGCTGATGTTTGCGGCGTTCAGTTTGTTCTGGACCGCTGTGCCGTTGATATTGAGTCGTGAGTTCGGCCTCACGCAAAGTCAGATTGCGATTTTCTCTCTGGTCGGCGCCATCGGTGCAATTGCCGCACCTATCAGTGGTCGACTCGCTGATGCAGGACATACTCGACGAGCGTCGCAGTTGGCCATGGTGCTGGGGGTATTGAGTTTCCTACCGGCCTTCATCAATCCCTTCTACGGTGTGATTGGGTTAGCGGTCACCGGTGTAGCGCTGGATTTTGCAGTGCAAATGAACATGGTGTTGGGTCAGCGAGCCGTCTACGCCTTGGGCATTGCTAACAGAGGCCGTCTGAATGCGTTGTACATGATCAGTATCTTTATCGGTGGTGCAATCGGTTCTTCGGTGGCCAGTTCGCTTTATGAACATGCCGGCTGGTTGGCGATTGCTGCGGTGGGAAGCGGATTGTCACTGGTCGCTTTGGTCGTCTTCTCGGTGGTTTCTCGTCGGACCCGAACTGGCGCAATGCTCAAGATGAACAACGGGTGAGTCAAGGAGTGTCATGGACAAGCTGCTCGCATTGAAGATGTTCGTCCAGGCTGTGGATTCGAAGGGCTTTTCTTCTGCCGCTCGACAGTTAGGCCTGGCGACGTCTTCTGTGACTCGGATGATCGATGGGCTTGAGGCGGAACTAGGCGCTGTCTTGCTTAATCGATCCACGCGTCAAATCTCATTATCAGATGCCGGGGCCGCCTACTACTTGAAAGCGCGGGAGGTGCTGAATGCTGTCGCCGAGGCGGATGCCTCGGTCACTGACCGCGGGGAACTCCCTGCGGGTCATCTTCGTATTTCCGTGCCTGTAGCGCTGGGGCGCCGTCTGATTGCGCCGCATATTGCCTCGCTGTTGAAGCGATACCCTCAACTTGTGTTGGACATGACGCTCTCCGATGACATCGTCGAACTACTGGGGGAACGCGTCGATCTGGCGATCCGATTGGGATCGGCAGCAGCCATGGATGGTGTCGTCAGTCGTCCCGTCGGTCATTTCAGACGCCGGGTTGTGGCCAGTGCCGAGTACCTGAATGCACATGGTTTTCCTGAACATCCCATGGACCTCATGCAGCACGAGTGTCTGCGTTTTAGTTACGGCCCAAAGCAACAGGTGTGGACTTTCTTAAAGGAAGGTGAGGAGACTCGGGTACCGATTGAGGGGCGCTTCAAAAGCAACAATGCGGAAGTTTTACGTGAGGTTGCGCTGGCGGGTGGCGGGGTGGCTCTGTTACCTGACTGGCTCGTCAACGACGATATTGGCAGCGGTGATTTGACGTCATTGTTCGAGTCCTTTGTTATCAATCCGAACGATGCCAGTTCGGCCATTTCTGCGTTGTATCTTCCCAATCATCGTGGCTCCAAACGCGTCAATGCGTTTATCGATTTCATCAGCGAATTGCTCGGGCCTGAAGGCTTGGCCGAGCGCTGATCGCCTCATTGCTGTTTTCGCATGTTTGATCCACGACGTAACGAACCCCTTTCGCCGTGTGGCACGGCAGATCCCGGAGATTTGAATGAGCACTGCGACATTGCATTACGTCTACGACCCGTTCTGTGGCTGGTGCTATGGGGCGGCGCCGATGATCACGGCGGCCACCGCTATTCCTGGCCTGGAAATTCAGGCCCATGGCGTGGGCATGCTCTCGGGGGACAAAAGCAAGTTGATGTCGGGTGAGTGGCGCGATTTTGTTCGTCCTCACGAAGCCCGGATTACGGCATTCAGCAAACAAACCTTCGCGGACGCCTATGTTCAAGGCGTACTGGAACATGAAAATGTCCAGTTGGACTCTTCACCACCGATTGCAGCGATGTTGACCGCTCAACAGCTGTCCGGACGTGGCATCGAAATGCTCAAACGCCTGCAAATTGCCTACTACCAAGAAGGTCAGGCCATTGCTGACCGAGGGGTAATCGCCGGCATTGCCAATGAGCTTGGGTTTGAACCCGAATCGTTTATGGCAACTTTTGATTTGATCACTGCAGACTCATTGCAAGACCACATCGAGCACAGCAACGAGATGCTTGAAGCTCTGAATGCGCGCGGCTTTCCGGCATTTGCGCTGGAGATCGACGGCCAAATGGAAGTGTTGGCCATGGGGCATTATTTAAGCCGACCTGCGTTGTTCAAGAAGGATATTGAAAGTCGTCTGGCCAAATAGGTGTGGTTCATAGCCAGTGCATTCTTTTGTTTTGTATGATGCCTTAATGAAGCTCCAGCGAGGCGTTATGCAAGACTCAAAAGATAGAGACGAGAACGAGTCGGGAAAATCAGCGAAATCAACAGACCCCGTCAAATCGACGACTCGACGCCTTTCGCCTGAGGTCAGGGAAAAGCAAATCGTGCAGAAAGCTATCGAGCATTTTGCGACGTGCGGATTCTCGGGCAGTACCCGTGAGCTGGCGCGACAACTGGATATTACCCAACCTTTACTCTATCGATATTTCCCCTGCAAAGAGGCACTGATAGACCGCGTGTACGACGAGGTATATCAGTGGGATTCCTCGTGGGAGGCGATGATCAAGGATCGCTCCGAACCCCTTCAGTCTCGCCTGGTTCATTTCTACACCTCATACGCTCGTGTGATTCTGCGGCGAGAGTGGATTCGTATCTTCGTATTCGCCGGGCTGACACGTGAAGGTATCAATGATCGGTATCTGGCTAAATTGCGTGAGCGGGTCTTCATCCCTGTCATTGCAGAAATCCGCCAGACTCATGGATTGGCGCCATCCTCAGGTGACACGATCAATGAAAAAGAGCTCGAGCTGATCTGGAGTCTGCATGCCAGTATTTTCTATATCGGTGTTCGCAAATGGATTTACGATCTTCCAGTGACTGAAGACATAGATGCGCTGATCGAGCAAATGGTCGATGCGTTCCTTAACGGCAGTCCCCACGTACTGCAGCAAGTCGATAACGATTTGGGTAAGAAGCCTCGCTTGAATTGATCGTTAACTAGTTGCTGCATGAGCTCCAGGCGCTCACGAGCGTGCGCCTGGCTACCGATTCAGACGTTTCGCCGGAATCGGGTGGCTTACTTTTGGCTGAAGGGCATAACGTCGACACCGCCCGGATCGGTCATGACCCCAGGGCATCCTGCCAGCCACGTCGTGCCAGGGGCAGATCGAGCAAACGCTTGCCGGTGGCATCGTTGATGGCATTGCCCAGTGCTGCGGCCATGGGGCCCTGGACGATTTCTGCGGCACCCAGAAATGGCTGATCCGGCTGATCAATCATGTGGACCTCGACCTGTTGCGGTAAATCCGGAAAACGCATGATCGGATAGCCGCTCCAGTCGAAGCTGTGCATGCCTCTGGCGTCATAGAGGATTCGTTCATAGAGCGTCCAACTCGCGGACTGCACGATGCCGCCCTGGATCTGATTGAGCAGCCCGTCGGGGCTGACAATTTGCCCCACGTCGACGGCGGCGACTACGCGATCGATCATCACTTGCCCGGTCTGGCGCTGCACATGCAACTGCACGGCGATCGCGCAGTAACCCATGATGTTTTTGTAGCGGGCAAAGGCGAAGCCGATTCCGCTGCCGGGTCCCGTTGCTTTGTGCGGCCAGCGGAACTCAGCGGCCACGCGCTCCACCACCGCCCGTGCTCGCGGATCGCTCAAGTGATTCAGGCGAAATTGCACCGGGTCGATGGTGGCCCTAGCCGCCAGTTCATCGACGGTGCTCTCGATGGCGAACACGTTGATATGGGCACCGAGCGAACGCATGGCCGAGGTCCTGAATGGCATGGTCAGCACAAAGTTCATGTCGACCTTCAGGTTGGGTATCTCATACAACGGAACGGCATTACGGTCGCCGTCACCTTCGGGCTGAGCGATCGGCACCGAAGGTGCCGGGGTGAAGGGATTGGCCAACAGCCACGCCGGCAACAGGCGCCCGGCATTGACGATACGTTCGTTGTGCGGGGTGCTCCAGAGTTCGTATTTCCAGTCACGAAGACGCCCACTGTCGTCCAGTCCCGCTTCCACCTCGGCAAGCATGGCCGAGCTGTAGGGCTCCCAGAGGTTTTCCTGTTCGCGCATCCATTGCACCCGAATCGGCTTGCCGGGAATGGCCATGGCAATCAGCGCGGCATCGGCGGCGGCGTCATCGGCGCCATTGTGGCCATAGCAACCGGAACCTTCAGCGTGGATGCAACGCACCTGAGCCACTGGCAGGCCGACCATCTCGGCGATACCCGCGCGCAGAGGGTAGACACCTTGGGTATGGGTCCAGACGGTCAATGTTCCATGCTTGAACCAGGCCACTGCGCAGGAGGGCCCGATAGAGCCGTGCATCAGGTATTGCTTGGTCACCCGGGCCTTGTAAGCACGCGGCACTGGTTGCGGGAGGTCACCCTTGGCGCTCACCGGATAGCGCCGCGCCGGTAATTCGGTGAGGAGTTGATGGATGTGTGTCGAGTCAGGCAGCGGGTTACCTTCTGTCCAGCGGGCCTTGGCGTAGCCTTCGCGCATCGCTTTGACCGCCAGCCATTCATCGGTGGCGACCACGGCGAGGTAGCTGCCATTGCGGACCAGTTTCACCTCGCCGGGAAGTTGCCTGAGGGCGGCCTCGTCGATCTCCAGAAGCTGACTGCCGCGCCGGGGCGGGCGGATCACCCGGGCGTGCAACATGTCGGGCAGCCGCATGTCCTGCACATAGGCCGCACCGCCGCTGACTTTGGCCGGGATGTCCAGCCGAGGCAACGATTTGCCGATCAGGGTGAAAGTGCCAGCGGGCTTGAAGGGCGAGTTGGCCGACGCAAAGCGATGCAGTTGAACCCCCACCACTGCCTGTGCGTAGGTCATGCTGCGGCCTTGTGTATCGTAGATCACCGCATCCCGCGTGGTCAGGCTGTCGATGCTGCGCTGCCATTGCCGTGCTGCGGACTCGAGTAACAACTGCCGCACCTGGGCCGCGGCGTTGAACAGTGCAGTGCCGCTGTCGACGATCGTATGGCTGCCGGCGGTGTAACCTTCATTGGGTGTCAGTGCAGTGTCGGCAGTGAGAAAACGGATGAGCCCAGGTGACACTTCAAGGCGTTCGGCGGCGATCTGCAGGAGCGCAGTTTTAACCCCCGTGCCCAGTTCCACTTTGCCGGTGTAGACGGTGATGCCATCTTTCGCATCGATGCGGATCCAGGCGTCCAGATAGGGCGTGGCCCGCAGGCTGCCGGGCAGATCAGGCGCCAGGATTGTCGTACCCAAGGTGTCCACCTCGGTGTCAGCGAAGGCACGGGGAATACCTGGAAGCATCGCGAACCCCATCACCAAAGCCCCGTTTATCACGAAGGCGCGGCGGCTCAGATTGACGTTTTGCGTGGGGGTTTTCATACCTTGCCTCCCTGCGCGACAACCGACTTGATCGCGGCGAAGATCCGCACATGGGTGCCGCAGCGGCACAAGTTGGGTGCCATGTGGCGGCGGATCGTTTCATCGTCCGGATGAGGGTTGGCCTCCAGCAGCGCCTGCGCCCTCACGATCATTCCCGCGATGCAATAACCACACTGGGCGGCCTGTTCATCGATAAAGGCTTTCTGCAACGGCCCCGGTTGGTCGACGCTGCCCAGGCTCTCGACGGTGCGTACCGATTTGCCCGCCAGCGCGCCGCAGGGCGTCAGGCAGGAAAACACCGGCTTGTCGTTCACTAACACGGTGCACGCGCCGCACTGACCCAGGCCGCAGCCGTATTTGGCGCCATTGAGCCCCACCTGGTTGCGCAAGGCATATAGCAGGGGCATGTCGTCCGCGATGTCCAGTTCGTGAGTCTTGCCGTTGATGTCAAGTGTGATCACGGTTGCTGCTCCTGAGCCCGAATACTTTTGATTGTCTTGTCGAGATCCGTCCAGGGTCGGTTTGCACAGCTTTCATTGCGCAAGTACTCGGCAAGTGCGGCCACATGGGTGTCGTCCAGGTTGTGGGCGAAGGCAGGCATGTAGTGGCTGGAAGCGGCGCTGGACATCGGGATGCCCTGCAGGATGGTCTGGATCAAATTGCGTGGCGAGTCCGCCCTCACCGCCGAGGTGTTCGCCAGTGCCGGCCGCGATTCAATGACGCGCATCGGCGCCGCGCGGCCATGGCAACTCGCGCAGGCCCCCTCGAACAACGCGGCGCCCCGCAGCGCCGTGGCGCTGGGCTTGACCCCAGAGGTGCAGGGCGGCGATGGGGCATCCGATGAAGTTTTCTTGAGGTCAAGAATGTACTGCGCGATGGCATGCGCGTCTTCCGCCGGCAATTGCGCGATGCTCAGGCTGACCGGCAACATCGGGCCCGCCGCTGCGCCATGTCCTTCGGCGACCTCGCCCGTCAGATAGGCGACCAACTGGGCTTCATTCCAGGGGTGTTGTGCCTCGGTCATTCCGCGCAGGGCAGGAGCTGTCCAGCCGTCGACGACGCCACCGTTGAACAGTTCGCTGCCTTTCTCCCCACCAATCAGATTCAGGGGCGAATGGCACGACGAACAGTGCCCCGCGCCCTCGACCAGATAACGTCCGCGGTTCCATTGTGCTGATCGGTTGGGAAGTGGTTCCAGCGGATCCCCATGCAGGAACAGTAAGTTCCAGAAAGACACCAGCGGACGGAAGTTCATGGGGAAGACCATATGATTTTCCGGTGCGGTGTATTTGATCGGGTCCACGCTCATCAGGAAGGCATAGGCGTCGGCAATATCGGCATCGCTCAGCTTCCGGTAATGCACGTAGGGGAAGGCCGGATAGAGAAAGTGGCCGTCACGCGCGATGCCTTCACGCATGGCCCGTTCAAAGGCGTCCAGCGACCACTGACCGATACCGGACTGCGGGTCCGGGGTGACGTTGGTGGTGAAGAGGGTTCCGAAGGGCGTTACCAGCGGCAACCCACCGGCCATGTAGGCGCCCCCTGGCCGTGTGTGACAGACCGCACAGTCGCCCGCTTCGACCACGCGGCGGCCTCTGTCCAGCGTCTCGCGATCAGCATTCAGGGGTTGGCTGACAGTGGCAATTTCCGGCCTCCACATCATCCAGAACGCAAAGCCTAACCCCGCGACGCCGATTGCCAGAACGGCACCGATGATCGTCTTGCGCTTCATCGCCTTACCTCTCGAGCTGAATTAACGCCAGATTTTTCAATCCGCCGCGTGCGATGGGCGGCGATTTTCCATGTCGTGAGCTTAGAGAGGGCGCTTGTGATGGAGTACCCCATCAAGGCGCAACGCTACATTGCGCCAGGCGCAACGGCGGCAGAATTAACAACCGTTAACTCGCGCAGGGTGCGCCGATGTCCAAAGATAGGCGCTCAAGGAGCGTAATGACGGAAGGGGTTTCATGGACAAGCTGCTCGCACTGAAAATATTCATCCAGTCAGTAGATTCCAAGGGCTTTTCGTCTGCCGCCAGGCAACTCAATCTGGCGACCTCTTCAGTCACCAGAATGATCGACAGGCTTGAGGATGACCTGGGGGCCGTGCTGCTGAATCGCTCTACCCGGCAAGTCACGTTGACCGATGCCGGTAGTGTGTACTACCTGAAAAGCCGGGATATTCTGAGCGCCATGGCTGACGCCGACGAGTCAGTTTCGGACCGCGGTGAAGTGCCCGCGGGACAGTTGCGCATCTCCGTGCCCGTGGCGTTTGGACAGCGTCTTATTGCCCCTCATATCGGCGCGCTTTTAGCGCGCTATCCCCTGCTCGTACTGGATATGACGCTATCGGACGACATCGTCGATTTGCTCGGCGAACGCATCGATCTATCGATCCGGCTGGGGTCGCCAGCGGCGATGGAAACGGTGGTCAGCCGCTGCATCGGCAACTTTCGCCGCCGCGTAGTCGCCAGCGCCGAGTACCTGAACGCTCGAGGATTTCCCGACCGGCCCATGGACCTCATGCAGCACGAGTGCATGTGCTTCAACTATGGCGCGCCACAGCAGTTCTGGACATTTACAGAGCAGGGCCAAGAGCTGCGCGTGCCCGTCGAAGGGCAATTCAAGAGCAACAATGCCGAGGTCCTGCGCGAAGTGGTGCTGGCCGGGTGCGGGGTGGCGCTGTTACCCGATTGGTTGGTCAATGATGACGTCGACAGTGGTCGACTCACTTCCTTGTTCGACGCTTTTGTCGTCAATCCGAACAGCGCCAGTTCAGCGATCTCGGCCTTGTACCTGCCCAATCATCGCGGCTCGAAACGTATCAATGCGTTCATTGATTTCCTCACCGAATTGCTCAAGTCGCAAACACAGCCGACGACGTGATCGGTGCATCGTTGCGTTTTGCGAAAAGCAACGTTGTGCAGCAGGTGGATTCTCTGTCGGCGCTCCGGCACCTACCTTGGGGAGGTGAAACATTCAACCACGGAGACCGTCATGAGTTTGCATTCATCCAAAATTCAGGTGACTTACGACTTCATCTGCCCATGGTGCTGGATCGGTGAGGAAAATCTTGAACGCGCGCTGGCCGCTTCGGGTTTTTCAACGGACCGCCCAATCAGTTTCCTGCCTTATCAGTTGAACCCGGACATGCCGGTTCGAGGCATGGATCGCAAAGCCTATCGCTCTGGCAAGTTCGGCAGCTGGGCGCGTAGCCAGGCCATGGACGCACAGGTCACCCACGCCGGTAAGGCCGTCGGCCTTGAGTTCGATTACGAGCGAGTCGAAAAAACCCCCAACACCCTGGCCGCGCATCGGTTGGTATGGCGCGAGCAACAGGCGGGTCGAGATGCTTCCTTGCTGGTCAAGGCCATTTTCAAGGCGTACTTCAGCGAAGGGCGGGATATCGGCGACCTCACTGTGCTGGCCGACATCGCTGCCGAAACCGGGCTGGACCGAGAGGTCATTGTCGACTTTCTCAAGGCCGATGAAGGCACCGCTGAAGTCTTGAAGCTCGAAGCCCAAACCAAGGCGTCCGGTGTGCGCTCGGTGCCGAGTATCCAGATCGCAGATGACGTGATCAGTGGCGCGCAGCCCATCGAAATAATGATCCAGATACTGAAGCGAAGCCAAGCCGCCTAAGGCGGTTTTTCAATCCCAATCCATTCAGGACATCATCATGACTCATCACTTGTTCAGCCCTATCAAACTCGGCCAATTCACCCTCGATCACCGCGTCGCCATGGCGCCTCTGACTCGCTCGCGAGCGGGGCAACCTGGCAACGTACCGACATCGATGAACGTTGAGTACTACCGTCAGCGTGCCAGTGCTGCATTGATCATTACCGAGGCTACACAGATTTCGCAGCAGGGCCAGGGTTATGCCTGGACGCCCGGCATCCATAGCGACGAGCAGATTCAGGGCTGGAAGGCTGTCAGCGAGGCCGTACACGCAGAAGGCGGGCGCATTTTCCTGCAGCTCTGGCATGTGGGGCGAGTGTCGCACCCGGTGTTCCAGCCTAACGGCGGCTTGCCGGTGGCACCGACCGCGCAGCCAGTGCCCGGCAAGACCTTCATCCTGAATGAAGAGGGCGAGGGCGTATGGGGTGATATACCTGTCCCTCAGGCGCTGGACATTCCTGGGATCGAAGCGATCGTTGGCGACTTTCGCAGGGCCGCTCGCAACGCGATTCTGGCCGGTATGGATGGTGTGGAAATTCACGCGGGCAATGGCTACCTGCTCGACCAATTCATCAACAGCGCCAGCAATCAGCGAAGTGATCGCTACGGGGGAAGTATCGAAAACCGTGCGCGGTTGCTGCTTGAAGTCGTGGAAGCCGTGACCGCAGAAGTAGGTGCCGAACGCGTTGCTGTCCGCCTGACACCGATGGGACGTTTCATGGGAATGGGCGATGACACCCCGGAACAAACCTTTGGCTACATCGCATCCCGGCTCAATCACTGGCATCTCGCTTACCTGCACCTGGTAGAACCGATGATGGTCGGCACAGTGCTCGATGAGAGTAACGATCCACGCTGGGACGCGATCATCAAGCAACTGCGTACTGACTTCCACGGCGTTCTGATGTTGGCGGGTGGCTACTCCGGCGAAACGGCCGAACAGGCCATTGCGCAGGGCCGTGCAGACCTCATTGCGTTTGGTCGCCCGTTCATTGCCAACCCCGACTTACCGGCTCGCTTGCGTGGTCGCAACGAACTCAACGTGGCTGACGGCAACAGCTTTTTTGGCGGCGACGCCAAGGGGTACATCGACTATCCGGTGTTGGCATAACGCAACGGTAAACCGCAGCTGCGGGAATCACCCTGCAACGAGGAGAAAGGTAATGAAGAGTTCAGGCGTTCCAAAGGCCTTGGTCATTGGTGGTTCCCTGGGCGGGCTGTTCGCCGCCACGGCGTTACGCGCGATTGGTTGGCAGGTCGATATTTACGAGCGATCCCCTGCGGCGATGGATAGTCGTGGCGGCGGCATCGTTCTGCAAGCGGACGTCCTGCACCATTTTCGTTATGCGGGCATTCATCCGGCAGATGCGCTCGGCGTCCGCTCCCATGATCGTCTCTATCTGGATCGAGAGGGTAGCGTCGTGCATAAAGAGCCGATGCCGCAAACCCAGACGTCCTGGAACACACTGTACAGCTCATTATTTTCTGCATTTGCTGCTGAGCATTATCACCGTGGCAAGACGTTGGTGGATCTGACTCAGAATGAACACCGGGTGACTGCGATTTTTGCCGACGGCAGCACTGCCGAGGCAGACCTGCTGATTGGCGCTGATGGCTCGGGTTCAACCGTGCGAAGCGTGGTGTTGCCTGGAACAGTACCCAGCTATTCGGGGTATGTGGTGTGGCGCGGGCTGGTCGATGAAGAGCAACTTCCAGACTTCGCCAAAATGCAGCTTTACGAGGACTTTGTTTTTCAACAAGACCCTGAATCGCTGATGCTGGAATACATGGTGCCGAGCGTGAATGGCTCCGTTAATCCGGGCGAGCGTCGGTTCAATTGGCTGTGGTATCTGAAAGCTGCGCAAGGGGCGGAACTGGACGCTGTGCTCACTGACAGCGATGGCCGTCGGCGTAGTCACTCCATTCCACCCGGAGCCTTGGCCGCTGGGCAGGATGCTTACATACGGGGAATGGGGGAGCGGCAGGCGAACCCGGCTTTTCGGGAACTGATTCGCCAGACCCAAGATATTTTTGTGCAAGCGATCCTTGATCTCAAAGTTCCTCAGATGGTGTTTGGCCGTGTGCTGTTGACTGGCGACGCCGCTTTTGTGCCGCGTCCTCATACCGCCGGAAGCACGGCCAAGGCAGCCCGCAATGCACTGGCCCTGGCGCAAACAATCGACGACATCGGCGACCTCGATAAAGCCCTGCTTGCCTGGCAGCACCAACAACTTGCAGAAGGCATGCGTATGGCGGATTGGGGGGTGAGTATGGGCAATCGGATTATGGGGATCGCCCAAGCCTGATGGAGCGGCTCACATCGGACTTATTGGCGAGAGCCTTGCGTTGGCGGGATGAAAGTGGGCTGTGATCGTTGGGCTGTTGCAGTCTTTCTAGACTGAATATAAAAAGAGGAGATTAGCTTCAGATCGAAGCGGTCTCCTCTTTTTTAGCACCTGTAAACTTTGAAGTTTTAACCATTCTGGCAAGCGCCACCGAGTATTTTGTATTGCAGGTCGTGCGTTATACCCTTGTGATCCACATACACCATGTGCGCGTCCACTGGGCCACAAGCGTTGTTTGTGTCCTCTGCTGTAGTGATGTCGATGACCTTGGCGATATCCAGATGTTCGGAATAATTGTACCGCTCAGGTTCAGGGGCAGAGGCATTGTTGTTGGCGCCATCATGGGCTGAAGCGTATACGCTAAACATCATGAGTGAGGCGAGCATTGCATATTTCATCAGGGTGTCTTCCAGTAAGAATGAGAGAGGGAACAAAATCTCTTTGTTTGCTTCTGGAGCTGATTATGCTGTCGCCAGGTTGTTTGTAGAAATGCTCAGGCGGGATACTGATTATTACCGAAAATGATGTTTGTCCATGTTTGTCAACAGGCGAGCCAATATAATTTAACGGGTGTAGTGCTTGCTGTCGGCAATGCGGGTCGGTTGGTTTTTTATAGTCTTTTGACTGATTTATTTAAAGCTGTATGGGCCCATGGTTATGATTGATCAGTATTTGTTTATTCGGTTCGATCATCTTGGCTGGGATCCCGAGCGAACGGCAGAGACGATCTGGTGAAGTCTTGAACGGTTCGCAAAAAAAGGCCGGTCAGGCCGGCCAAAGGGAAATCGAGAGTTTTGCCAACGCTATACGGGGAGTTTCAGGATTCTGGCCGCGTTGGCGCCGAGTACTGCCGCTTTCTCGCGCGGGCCCAAGCCTACGCTTTCGACAAAACGCACCGGCTGTTCATAGCCCATGTCGAAGCAGTAGTCGCTGCCCAGGACCAGATGGTCGATACCGACGTTGGCGATCAAATAGTCCAGCACCGGCCCGGAGTGCGACACGGTGTCGTAGCTGAATCGCGTCAAGTAGCTGCTCGGCTTCTGGGCCAGGCGTCGTGTCTCAGGACGTGAGGTCCACCCGGCATCGAGACGTCCCACGAGTATTGGCAAAGCCCCACCGGCGTGAGGCAATGACACATGCAGTTGAGGGTATTGATCCAATGCTCCGCCGAGGATCAGGTGTGACGCCGCGATAGCTGTATCGAACGGGTTGCCCAGCAAGTTGCTCAAGTAGTAGTTGCTCAGACGGTTGCCGTCGACCGTTTGTTGCGGGTGCAGGAATACTGGGAGTCCGAGCTGTTCTATACGGGCAAAGACGGGCGCGAAGCGCGGATTGTCCAGGTCCAGGCCGTTGATGTTTGTGCCCATGTACACCCCACGAACCCCAGGCAATTCGGCGGCGCGTTCCAGCTCGGCGATGGCATCGTCAGCCTCTAGCATCGGCAACGTGGCCAGCACCACAAAACGTTGTGGGTGTTGGCGATGGACCATCGACGCAGCATCGTTCCTGACACGTGCCAGGCGGGCATTGAGTTGTCGATCTGCCCAGTACACCATTGGCACGCTAAGGGACAGCGCTGTACGTCGACGCCGGAATGGTCCATATCGAGCAAACGCGCCTGCACGTCGATGAATTTCAACGGCAATGGCCCAAATCCTCCGGCCGGGGTGGCGAAGCTGAAAGTAGTCTCCTGGCGGGTATAGCTTGCACCGAACGTTTTGCCCTCACTTCCCAGGAGGTGTAAGAACTCTTCAGGGTAGTAATGTGCATGGATGTCCACCGATCGCACCGGGACATCGGCACCTTTCTTGATCGGTGCCGCCGAGGCGGGTGATAAACGGTTCAGAGCGACCGGTTCTCGCCGTGGCATGTACCCGCTTCGAGATGCCGCTCTATTAATCGATCGATTATTTGATCAAATCTGATTATCATCCGATCAATAGGGAGGTCGCAAGCCTCCTTAATCAATCAGGCCATTGAGCACAGCCATGCAAGACTCCCATTGCCTGGTCATGCACAGTCGCTACCTTTACCTTTCGATCTCGGAATCCGTGCATGGACAAGTTGCTGGCGCTGAAAATGTTTGTCGAAACGGTGCGCTGTGGGGGTTACTCATCTGCGGCGCGTAAGCTCGGTATCTCCACATCGTCTGTGACACGGCAGGTCGCGGGGCTGGAAAGTGAGTTGGGCGCCAGCCTGCTCAACCGCACCACGCGCAATACGAGCGTCACGGTGGCGGGGCAGCACTATTTCGATAAAGTCGTGGCGATCCTTGAGGCCATCGATGGCGCGGATGCCGTCGTTGCCGACCGTGGCAGCGAAGCTCAGGGGCATTTGCGGGTCAGTGTCCCGGTGGAATTCGGCCGGCGAATCATCGCCCCGCACTTGGGGCGGTTGCTTGAACGCCATCCCGGTCTGGAAATCAGTCTTTCGCTGAGCGACGAGGTCAGTGACCTGCTCAGCGAACAAATCGATGTGTCAGTACGTCTTGGTTCATCGGTTGTCAGTGATGACATCGTCAGCAAGCGGCTGGGCTATTTCCAGCGTTGGGTGGTGGCGAGTCCCGAATACCTGACACGAACCGGACTGCCGCGACACCCTCGCGACTTGCTCGAGCACCCGTGCTTGCGTTTCGATTACCACACGGGCCACCACGACTGGACATTCCTGGGCGATGAGGACGTCATCCGCGTGAATGTGCAGGGACGGCTGCAAAGCAACAATGCCGACATTCTGCGCGAGGCTGCCTTGGCCGGTGGCGGGGTGACGCTATTGGCCGATTGGCTGGTACGTGAGGACGTCAGTGCAGGTCGGCTGACGCGGGTGCTGGAGCAATATGAAGTCAACCCAGGCAGTGCAAGCACCTGCATCAATGCGCTGTATCTGCCCAACCACCGTGGTTCCAGCCGCATCAGTGTATTCATCGCGTTTCTTCAGGAAATACTCGCGCCCTAAGCACGTCCTGTGCATCAGGCAAGATCGCGTTGCGCGTCGCTTTTGATCGAATTGACTGCCAGCCAATACCCGCGCGGCGTGCGAATACCCTCTTCCTCACCCGCAGGCCCACAACGTGTCCGGTTAGATCGGACACGATCCTGGGTAAAGGCAATGGAGCGATTTCGATGAACACACAAGAGAATGTCCAGACGGTGAAGTTTTTTTTGCAGCCATGGGCCGCGGTGATAAGCCAGGGTAACTAAAAATCACGAGGGCACAATTTCCGAGCATTGTTGTGCTGGCTTCTTGTTCCTGAACGGTTGTTGCCAAGCGAGCTGTGCTTTGACTTCCGCCACGGCATCGAGGACTTTCTGTGCCCAGCGCTCATCCTCCGGATGCACGACAACAACGCGAAAACCGTGATCACGCCCTTCAGTCCGCACGCCTTCGGAATCGTCGACATGTAAGTCGATATCGAATGCCGGCGGAAATTTCGAGGGCGCGTTCGACAGGCCATGCACCGTCAGGGCACGGTTATGCAGCATGCTGTTGACCACACCGTCGACGCGGATGCCGTACAGCAATAGCCAACGCCTGATGTAGGACGGAGTGCGACCGGACGAGGTGTAGACCCAGATACTGCAGCCCTGGCGACGTAACTCTTGGGTCAGGGAGCGTGTGCCGATACGCAGTGGTTCACCCAGCCAACGATGCACACAGGCCGGCAGCCGGCTTGGCTCGACTGCGCAGTGGTGGAGTTGGCAGGCCAGGGTGTCATCGATATCGAACGAAATGCGTATGCGCTGACGCCTGAATACGTGCATCGGGACGGCGCGCCGCATGGCGTGCCATACCCGGCTGCCGGAAGCTCGGCATTTAGCGAGCGTGGGATACCGGCTCATCGATGACCCTCCTGGTAAAGGGGCGAGGCCTTCTCGTTGAGAAGAAATTTCATTGAATCAGATGCCTGATCTTCCAGGAAGGCTGCATACTTTTTCTTGATCTTGGGCAATTCATACAACGCCTTGACGCCATGCTTGGCGGAGTTGCGTATGACCGATGACGGGTTGAAGTAGCCCTCGGCGTTTTTCAGCGTCAGCACGAATGGAGGCAAACCTGCGCGCATGAGCAAATAGCTGACGATGAGCGACCCACTGCGGTTATTGCCTTCAATAAACAACTGCGGCTTGCTGAGGATTCGCACGTAGACACCGGCTGCACGTTTCCAGACGGATTCGCTGCGATACGCACAGTACCAATTGAACAAGTCTTTTATCCCCCCCTCGACGTTGTTGAAGAAGTGTTCCTCGGTCGCCGCCAGATGTTGAGCGTATTCCCGTCGGCGTACCGGGTCCCGACCACAGAGCACGGTGGCGTTGATCTCCAGCATCAGGTTCAGTTGCTGAAGGTCGAACAGGTCTACGCCGCTTGCGACATAGCTGTCAATCAACGCATAACCTTCAAGTACATTGTGCAGCACTTCGTCAGTCAAGGGGTCGCGCGGCTCGGTAAAGTGCCTGCTGAGCTCGGAAAAGCGGCTCTGCACCTCGCGTAGCGCGCGTTCGATTGCAGGTAAATCAAGACGACGGGGTGCAGGCATTGGCAATCCTGGGAAACGGTAGATAAGCAGGTAAAACGACCGGATGCCCGCTAAAGCACCTTTGGCACTATAGCGGTATGCGGTCTTGACTGGACGTTTGCTGTTTAGCTGAACTTGCCGCTGATGTAATCCCCGGTCATTTGTTCGCGCGGGTTATCGAAAATCTGCGCCGTTGGGCCCATCTCAACCAAATAACCGGTGCGCGTGCCCTGGGAAATATCAACCGAGAAAAACGCCGTCGTGTCCGCAACACGGATGGCTTGCTGCATATTGTGGGTGACCAGGGCGATGGTGTAATCCTTCTTCAGCTCAACCATCAACTCCTCGACCCGGCGCGTCGCGATCGGGTCGAGTGCCGAACAGGGCTCATCCAGCAACAGCACTTCAGGTTCGGTCGCGATGGCGCGAGCGATACAAAGCCGTTGTTGCTGGCCGCCGGAGAGTGACAGGCCGCTGACCTTGAGCTTGTCCTTGACCTCATCCCACAGCGCCGCGCCTTGCAGGGCGTGCTTTACACGGTCTCCCAGGTCGCCTTTGTAGCGATTGAGGCGCAGGCCAAACGCAACGTTGTCGAAAATGCTCATCGAAAATGGGTTCGGCTGCTGAAAAACCATACCGATGTAACGCCGCACGACCACCGGGTCAACGCCCTTGCCATAGACGTCTTGCCCAAGGAAATGCACGTGCCCTTCAAACCGAAAGCCTTTCACCAGATCGTTCATCCGATTGAGGCTACGCAGCACGGTACTTTTGCCGCAGCCAGAAGGGCCGATGAAACCGGTGATCTTGTTTTTTTCGATCGGCACATGGCTGTCACGTACCGCCATGAAGTTGCCGTAGAAAATTTTGTCCAGCTTGCAGTCCATGACGACAGGCGCCTGGGTGACAAACGGAGCGGCTATTTGCGCAGTTGATACGTTCAAAATTCAGATGCTCCCGTTCTCAATACTTGGGCTTGCCGAAAATGCGGCTGACAATATTCACGACCAATACGATCATCACCAGCACCAGCGAGGCTGCCCATGCGAGCTCGAGTTGGTTGTCGAAGGGCATACCGGAGAAGTTGTAAATCAGCACGGCAAGCGATGCCGTCGGATTCATGACTGCCAGGCTGCCGTCGTGAAAAATCCAGTAGTTGCTGAACAGCGCGGTAAACAACAACGGCGCGGTTTCGCCCGCGGCGCGGGCCACGGCGAGCATGACGCCCGTCAGGATTGCCGGCATGCCGGTAGGCAATACGATTTTCCAGATGACCTGCGAGCGGGTACAGCCCATGCCGTAGGCCGCATCCTTCATGATTTTAGGCACCATCCTCATCGACTCTTCAGCCGTCAGCACGACGATGGGCAACATCAGTACCGCCAGTGCCACGCCACCCGCCGGTGCTGAATAGGTACCGGTGGTCATCACCACCAGCGCGTAGGCAAACACCCCGGCCAGAATGGATGGCAGGCCCGTAAGCATCTTGGCGGCAAAGCGCGCGGCGTTTGCCAGCTTGCTGTCTGGCCCCAGTTCAGCCAGAAAAATGGCCGCCATGATGCCGACCGGCACTGCGATTGCCGCCGCGATACCGACCATGACGAAGGTGCCTGCCATCGCGTTGCCGAAGCCACCGCCGGTCTCGAAACCGGTTGGCGGCAGTTCGGTGAATACCTCCAGGCTCAGGCGTGCCCCTCCGCGCGTGATCAGCATGTAGAGCACGGAAATCAGCGGCACGCTGGCCAGTAGAGCACCACCCCAGACCAGTGTGGTCAACACCAGGCTGCGCAGGGCGCGGCCTTCAAACTTGCGCTGCAGGCTTGGTAAAGCGGCTGTAGAGGAAGTGATGTCAGTCATCATTTAGTACCACGTTGGGCATAGACCATGATCATGGAACCGATGATGTTCACCAGGAGCGTGATAAACATCAGTACCAGTGCGGCGTACATCAATACTTCGATTTCGTTCGGCCCGGCTTCGGGGAAGTTCAGCGCCAACAAGGCCGCTAGCGTATTGGCCGGGGCAAACAGAGAAAGCGAGATGTTGTTCGCGTTGCCCACCAGCATGGCCAGCGCCATGGTTTCCCCCAGCGCGCGACCCAGGCCGAGGACCAGGGAGCCGAAAATACCGGTGGCAGCGGATGGCACCATCACCTTCAGAATCGCTTCCCAATGGGTCGTCCCCATGCCGTAGGCGGCTTGCTTGGTTTTCATCGGGACACCGGTGAGGGCGTCCTGCGACACGGCCGCAATGGTCGGCAGAATCATGATGGCCAGTACCAACGCCGCAGGAAGCAGCCCCGGCCCGCTCAAGGTCGTGCCAAAAAAAGGTATCCAGCCCAGTTCGCTGTTCAGCCACGCCGTAAGCGGGCGAATCGTCGGGATCACCACGTAAATCCCCCACAGGCCATAAACGACGCTGGGGATGGCCGCGAGTAATTCGACGATGGTTCGAAACACGGCTGCCAGCTTCGCCGGCAGGAAATCCTGGGTCAGGAAAATCGCCATGCTGACGCCGAAAAAGCCTGCGATCAGCAGCGCGATCAGGGCGCTGTAGAGCGTGCCCCAAATGGCCGGCAAAATGCCGTACTTGCCTTGGTTAACGTCCCAGACGCTACCGAGAAGCACATCAAAACCGTGCTTTTCCATGCCTGGAAGGGCCTTGCGTCCCACCTCGAATACCAAGGCGAAGACCAACGCCAGAATCAGAATCACCCCTATTCGTGCGAGCGCACGGAAGGTGCGATCAACCAGGAAATCCTTTGCAGAGGGTGGCTGGCAGGCAGAATCCTGGTTAACCGGTACGACAAAAGGTGTGCTCATTGGCTAACTCCGGAACAAGGGGGAAACGCTCCCGGTATGGCTGAGCGCGCATACCGAGAGAGACCTCACGTGCGTTACTGGATGTTGGCGGACGCTTTGCGAACCTCATCCACAACCGATTTCGGCAGCGGGATGTAACCCATCGAGTCGGCGATTTTCTGCCCTTCGGTCAGGCTGTATTCGACCATTTCGCGCATCGCCTTGGCCTTGGCCGGGTTCTCGTTGTGCTTGCGGAAGATCATCCATGTGTAGGACGTGATCGGGTAGGACTTGGCGCCGTCCGGATCCGGCAGCCAGGCCACCAGGCTTTCCGGCATTTTCACTGCCGCGAGGGCCTCGGCACCGCTTTCTGCGTTAGGGACAACGTACTTGCCGGCCTTGTTCTGCAGTTGGGCAAAGTCAACCTTGGCCAGCTTGGCGAAACCGTATTCGATATAGCCGATAGCGCCCGGAGTCTGGCGCACGGTCGCTGTCACACCATCGTTCTTCGGCGATTTGATGAATTTGTCGCTGGCAGGCCAGTTGACAGTGTTGCCTTCACCCAAATCTTTCTGGAACTGTGGGTTGATCGTCGCCAGATGCTTTGTGAATACCGCAGTGGTACCACTGGAGTCTGCACGCACGACAACGGTGATCGGCATATCAGGCAGTTTCAGGCCCGGGTTGGCAGCAACGATTTTAGGGTCGTTCCACTTGGTGATCTTGCCCAAGAAGATGTTGGAGTAAACGTCGCGTGGCAATTTAAGTTCTTTAGGATTGCCCGGCAGGTTAAAAGCCAACACGATTTCACCTGCCGTCATCGGCAGCAACTGCACGCCTTCGGCAACCTTGGCGATATCTTCGTCTTTCATTGCAGAGTCACTGGCGGCGAAATCGACGGTTTTGTTCAGGAAGTCCTGCACACCGGCGCCACTGCCCTTGGATTGATAATCCACAGTGACGCCTGCGGTTTTCTTACTGAAATCCTTGAACCAGGTCAGGTAGATCGGTGCCGGGAAACTAGCGCCTGAGCCGCTCAGGCGAACGCTTTCCTCAGCAAAAGCCATGGAACTTGCACAAAGAGAAACCGCAACGGCGAGTGCAGCAGACTTCATCAAATTTTTCATCGAAGGAACTCATTGTGATAACGGGCTCCCGAACTCTGCAGCACTTTCGTTAAGCTTTTATGAAAGTTGAATGGCGGGTCGCGCCAACCGCGCCAGGCGCTAGGGCCTGGCCGTTGTGCATTAGGTGGTCTAGCCTTGTTTCGCCCTTTGTTTTTTGGGGGAGGGGCTGAGGGGGCAAAGTCTGAGCCTTGCCCGCTCCTGACAGACGATCAGAAAGGGGAGTGATGGCCTCTGGCAAAGCCCAGGCCGCCGCACCTAGACCTTGAAACGCTCCACCAGCCGTTCCAGCTCATGTCCCAGCCGCGCCAGCTCGTTACTCGACGCGGCGGTTTCCTCGCAGGTGTTGGCCGTCTGGTCGGAGATGTCGCGAACGTTGATCACGCTGCGATTGATCTCCTCGGTGACGGCGCTTTGCTCTTCCGCCGCCGTCGCAATCTGCTGATTCATGGCCTGAATGATCGAGACCTTGCTGGTGATGTTCTCCAGCGCGCTGACGGCACGGTGAGTGCATTCCACGCTGCTTTCGCTCAGCAGCAGGCTGCTTTCCATGCCCGAGGCCACGGCTTGGGTGCCGCTTTGCACACCGGCGACCAGGCTCTCGATTTCTTCGGTGGAGCGCTGGGTGCGCAGGGCGAGGTTGCGCACTTCGTCGGCTACCACCGCAAAACCACGGCCGGCCTCTCCGGCGCGGGCGGCTTCAATCGCGGCGTTCAGCGCCAGCAGGTTGGTTTGCTGGGCGACGGCTTTGATCACATCCAGGACACCGCCGATTTTATCGCTCTGTTCCTGGAGGTAGCGCACAGCGTCTGCCGACTGGTTGAGTTCTGTCGCCAGGCGCTGGATCTGCTCGATGGCTTCACCCACGATCTGCTCGCCCTCGCTGGCTTGCTGATCGGCGGCCGACGCAGCGACGGAAGCTTCCTCGGCGTTGCGTGCGACGTTGTGGACGGTGGCAGTCATCTCGTTCATTGCGGTGGCGACATGATCCGTTTCGGCTTTCTGGGTGCTGATCCCCGAATTCGTTTGCTCGGTCACCGCCGACAGTTGTTCGGCCGCGCTGGCAACCTGAATGACGCCGGATCGAATGCCATCGATCAGCTCATGAAGGTTGAGCATCATCTGCTGAAGGCCCGACTGCAGTTGGCCCAGCTCATCGCGCCGGGTCACCGTCACATGCTCGGTCAAATCGCCCCGGGCAATGCGGTTCACCGCCTGGAGTGTGTGTTGCAGTGGATTGACGATTTGCCGTGTGATCACCCATGCGGCGAGCGCGCCCAGCAGCAGCGCCAGGGTCGCGACGAGGCTCAGCGAGGCCTTGGCGGACGCGGCATCGGTATCGCGTTTGGTGTTTTGCGATTCAATCAGCTTTTGTGTGGTGTCGAGCAACACGTCGCCCAACTGGCCCATCCGTTTAAACAAGGGCGCCTGGTCAATGTTGGGGGTGGCCAATTCATGCAGCAGTTGCCCGTACCCTTTGACTGCATTTTCCTGCTGTTGAATCAGGTTTTGATCCTGTGGGTCGACGAACGTATCCCCGATACTGTCCAAGTGGGCTGCGAGGCGATCCAGGGTTTGCTGCAGCGGTTGATAGGCATCCGGTTGGGTGCTCGTACCGATGCGTAGGCGAATGATTCGCAAGTCTTTGGTGTAATCGCTGACCTGAGCAATTTCCTCAACCTTGAGCCCGCGGTCGGTCAATGTCACCACTGCGTACCAGCCGGTCGCGGCCAGCAACAACGCAAGCCCCAGTACCAGGCCGAATCCCAAACTTAATTTAGCACTGACTCGGATATTGCTGATCCAGCCGAACATATGGACTCCAGTGAGTAACGCAGGTTGATTGATCCGTTATCCCCTGAATGTCGACCATCCCTCCCAATGCTTTAGCACTAGTGTGACGATCATGCTGATCCAGATGGCAATTCGGGCCATGTATGAAAAATATCAGGATGCGAGGGAGATTGATTGGCGGTGCGACTGAAAGGATACAGCTCCACGTCTGTCGGGCGTTGGCGGAGTTGTCGGCTATTCAACTAAGGTGGCTTTTTCGACACGCGTAGTGCGGCTTTGTACTTTAGTCGAATATTCAGCTGGCCCGAGTTCTGGCGGGCGCTGTTTTCGGCGCGCGAACGACCGAAAAGAGTGCAGGGCCGTACTGATAAGTCTAAATCTTGATCGCTTTTTTCAGATAGGAAAACAGCTGGTCCTGGCAGGCCCTGTATTGATTTTCAAGGTGTTCGACTTCCCACATGCGAGCCAGCCATACCTCATCACAGGCCGCTTCCAAATGATTGACAGTTGTCATCCAGGCGGTTTGGGCGTTAGCCGTCGCTTGGAGTAATTGCAACAGCTCCTCATTTATCGGAAGGGTATTCGGTGAAGAGGGGATGGGCGACATTCAAAGTACCGGGAATCAATTTTAATAGTGGATGGTTTTTCTATTACACACTATAAAACGCTGTCCGCGAAAGGCAGTATTCGACTAATGGCTAACGGGTGAGGCGGTAAAGTTCAATTCCTTTGGGGCGCCTATTCATGCGATTTATAATGTTGCGCGCGCACTTATAGTATTTTCTCGGATTAAGCCAGTGATTCGATTCAGCCGATAAGTTGGATATTTATTTAGCCTTTATCTAATAACGTGCCGCGCGGGTACTTGTATCTTGGTGGCCCGGGTGATCAACGGCTGCCACGATGGCCCGCCAATGCCCACGCCTGCCAGGCACGACCGAAGCGTGACGTTGAACCCTGACAGGCGTGTTTCACGCACGCCTGGAAAGTCGGGAATCCGCGCTCACGATCCAAGCGCTTTGACCAGCAGGGCCACCGCCACCAGCATCGACACGGCGGCAAATCCGCGTTGCAAGTGCGGGCCTGCCAGCCGCGCCGCGATCAGGCGCCCGCCGGCCATTCCAAACAAGGCGCCCACGGAGAACGGCAGGGCCACGGCCCACTGCAAATGCCCGGCCGCCGAGCTGGCGGCCACGCCGGCCATCGACACCAGCGCAATCACCGCCAGCGACGTCGCCAGCACCGACTGCGCGGTCAAATTGGTGTAGCGCTGCAGCGCCGGCACCATCACAAAGCCGCCACCCACGCCGAGCAACCCCGAAAGCCCGCCCGCGATCACGCCCGACACCGTGAGCGCCCAGGCGCACGGCGCCGTCCAGTTCAGCTTGCCGCGTTGGGCGTCCAATACGCAGGGCGGCGGTTTGGTCGCGACGGCGGCCTTCGACGCCGGGGACGGCGGCAACGACCGTTTGAATACCCGGAACGCCACGTACATCAGCACGCAGGCAAACAGGATCGTCAACGGACGATTCGGCGTGCGCTGCGCCAACCACAGGCCCAGGGGCGAGCAGATGATCCCGGCGGTGGCGATCAATAGCGCCGCTTTGTAGCGGACGGTGCCGTTTTTCAGGCCCATCACCGCGCCCAGCGTCGCGGCCAGGCCCACCGCCAACAACCCGATGGGCCCGGCCTCGGCCATGCTCAAGCCCGCCCCAAACACCAGCAACGGCACCGCGAGTATGCCGCCGCCGGCGCCGGTCAGGGCCAGAATCACGCCGACTGTCAGCCCGAGCAGTAAGACGATGATCATCTCAGTCTCCTTGCGTTCAGCGCTGATTTCATTGGTCGGTCAACTCGGGTTTCGCCAGCCATTCGCGGCCCTTGAGCATACCCTTCCAATACAGCGGCGGAAGAATCCGCTCTTTGAGCAGCCACGCCAGCCGGGAAGGGCGGGTGCCGTCGATCAGCCATGACGGGAAGCTGGGAGCGACCTTGCCGCCATAGGTGAACTCCGCCAGGACGATCTTGCCGCGCTCCACCGTCAGCGGGCAGGAGCCGTAACCGTCGTACTGCGCGCAGCCGTTGGCCTTGCCCATGGCCGCCAGCACGTTATGCGCCACCACTGGCGCCTGCTTGCGCGCAGCGGCCGCAGTCTTGGCGTTGCTCGTGTTGGCCGCGTCGCCCAGCGCATGGATATTGGCAAAGGTTTTGTGACGCAGCGTTGCGGGGTCGACATCGATCCAGCCGGCCGCGTCAGCCAACGGGCTGACCCGAATGAAGTCCGGCGCGACCTGCGGTGGCACCACATGCAGCAAATCAAACTCACGGGTCAGCACACGGGGGCTGCCATCCGGGTTCACGCCGCTGAACGTGGCCGTCCGCGCCGGGCCATCGACGCGGGTGAGGGTGTTGCCGAAATTCAGGTCGATGCCGTAAGCGGTGACGTATTCCATCAGCGCGGGCACATAGTCGGGAACCCCGAACAGCACCGCGCCGGCGCTGTAGAACTCGATCTCGACGGCATCCAGCACACCGCTGCGTTTCCAGTGGTCGGCCGATAAGTACATGGCTTTTTGCGGCGCCCCAGCGCATTTGATCGGCATCGGCGGCTGCGTGAAAATCGCCCGGCCACCCCGCAGTTGCTGAACCTTTTCCCAGGTATAAGGCGCCAGGTGATACAGGTAATTGGAGGTCACGCCGTTGCGGCCCAGGGTCTCCGACAACCCCTCGATGGCATGCCAATCGAGCTTCAGGCCGGGGCACACAATCAGTTGCTCGTATTTGACGACCCGGCAGCCATCCAGAATCACTGCGTTTCGCTCAGGTTCGAAAGCCGCCACCGCCGCCTTGATCCAATGCACGCCGCGGGGCAGGGTGGTGCCCATGGTGTGCGCCGTTTGGCGCGCATCGAACACACCACCGCCGACCAGCGTCCAGCCGGGTTGGTAGTAATGCACATCGGCCGGGTCGACGATCGCAATGTCGAGCCCCGGCGCGCGGGCCAGCAGGCTGGAGGCGGTGGCGATACCCGCCGCGCCGGCGCCGATGATGACCACGGTATGTTGTGCTTCGGCCACTTCGACCGGCGTGCGGCCCTGGTTCGCGATCCGCCGGATCACGCCTTTCATATCGAAGCCGGCTTTTTTGGCGCTTTCGACGATGTGCGGCAGGTCGTGCTGACCTGCTTGCGACAGCGCCCACATCGTTGTCGAGCGCATCCCGGACCGGCAATAAGCCAACACCGGCTTGGGCAGCGTTTCCAGCAACTCGCCGAAGGCAATCCCCTGCTCGTCGGTGACTTTGCCCGACTCGGCGGGAAGGTAGTGCGCTTCGATGCCGACCGCGTCGGCGGCGCGTTTGATTTCGGCAAACAACGGTTGGTCACTGCCTTCGCCATCGGGGCGGTTGCAGATGACGGCACGAAAGCCGGCGGCTTTCAGTTCGGCCAATTGGCTGGGGAAAATCTGTTCTGATACTGATAAAGCAGGCGCAAGGCGGCGGATATCCATAAGTGTCTCCGTTATGGGTATTTTTCTTATGATTTTTTTTAGGGTGGGGGAATGTCAGGCGACGTTGAGTGGAATTTTCAGGTAGCGAATCCCGTTCGATTCAGGCTCGGGCAAATGCCCGGCTCGCATGTTGACCTGGACCGAGGGCAGGATCAGGGTCGGCATGTCCATCGAGGCATCCCGCTTGGTACGCATCGCCACGAACTCCTCCTCACTGATGCCATTACGCACATGCACGTTCTGCTCGCGCTGTTCGGCAACGGTGCTGACGAATTGCACCTCGCGGCCACCCGGCTGGTAGTCGTGGCACATATACAGCAATGTATCCGCCGGCAGGCTCAACACTTTGTTGATTGACTGGAACAGCGTGCGCGCATTGCCGCCGGGGAAGTCGCAGCGGGCAGTGCCGTAGTCGGGCATGAACAGCGTGTCGCCGACGAAGGCCGCCGTTTCGCTGCCATCGCTGACGACATAAGTCATGCAGGCCGGCGTATGGCCGGGTGTATGCAGTGCGGTGCAATGCAGCGTGCCAATGCTGAACGACTCGTCGTTGACGAACAGGTGATCGAACTGACTGCCATCGCGGGGCATATCGCTACCGGCATTGAACAGCGTGCCGAAGACCTTTTGTACCGTCGAAATCTGGCTGCCGATGCCGATCTTCCCGCCGAGCTTTTCTTTCAGGTAGGGCGCGGCGGTCAGGTGGTCGGCGTGGACGTGGGTCTCGAGAATCCACTCGACCTGCGCATTCAGCTCGCTCACCCGCGCGATCAGGCGGTCGGCGGACGTGGTGGCGGTGTGGCCGGATTTAGGGTCGTAATCCAATACGCTGTCGATGATCGCGCAGTGGAGGGTGGTCTCGTCCAGTACCAGATAGCTGACGGTGTTGGTAGCAGAGTCGAAGAAGCCTTCGACGTGAAGTTTGACGCGCATGAACTGTCTCCTTAGGGGGGGCTTTTTTTCGAGCCGCTTAGACTAAGGACTGACATAGCAATAAGTTTGCCAGGCCATGGTTTTGCCGAAATAGCCTAATATCCAATTGATTTTATTGGGCTTTGTGTTTCTGTATAGGGGTATTCAGGCCTGTATCTGGGGGATTCTTCTGCCATTGGCAGTGCCTTGACAGAGGTGGCAGTGCCACAACAGGATGGAAAAATGGATTCCAGGAGCCATGATGAAGACTTTTCTGCCTACCCCAGCCAACGCCGTCCCACACCCGGATCAAGTGCAGTCGCTTGTTTCGTTTCTGGAACACGAACCCAATCCGATGATCGTGCTCGATCCGGACTACAACATCCTGGCAGCCAACACGGCCTATCAGCGCCAGTTCGGCAGCGCTGACAAACCCTTTATCGGCCATAAGTGTTATCAGATCTCACACCATTACGACGTCCCTTGTGACCAGGCGGGTGAGAATTGCCCGATGAAGAAGGCCCAGGAAAAGCGCGGGCCGGATCGTGTCTTGCACATCCACCACACGCCTCGGGGGCCTGAGCATGTCGACGTCGAATTACGGCCGATCCTCGACGAAAATGGGGCGATCACCGCTTATGTTGAGCGCCTAACGCTGGTGCGCAGCGCCTCGGCGCGGCCGAGCAACGAAGGGCTGGTCGGCTGTTCACCGGCCTTCAACCTTGCCCTGTCGGAACTGCAGCGGGTGGCGCCGTCCATGCTGCCGGTGCTGCTTCTGGGCGAGTCGGGTACCGGCAAGGAGCTGTTCGCGCGCGCCGTCCATGAAACCAGCGAACGGGCCAGCGGGCCGTTTGTCGTGGTGGATTGCTCGGGCTTGACCGAAACACTCTTTGAGAGCGAGCTGTTCGGCCATGAAAAAGGCGCCTTCACCGGCGCCATCAGCCGCAAGCCCGGCTTGGTCGAAACCGCCCAGGGCGGCACATTGTTCCTGGATGAGATTGGCGATGTGCCGTTGGCCATGCAGGTCAAACTGTTGCGCCTGATCGAATCGGGCACCTATCGCCGGGTCGGCAGTGTCGAAACCTTCCACGCCAATTTCAGGTTGATTGCCGCCACCCACAAGCCGCTGGAAAAAATGATGGAAAAAGGCGAGTTCAGGCAGGACCTGTACTACCGCATCAGCGCCTTCCCCATTCATTTGCCGCCCTTGCGCAACCGGGTAGAAGACATCGCCTTGCTGGTGAATTCATTCCTGCAACGGCGTGGTGCCGGCAAACGTCGACTGACCATCGATGCCGAAGCCCTGGCAGCCCTGCAGCAGTACTCATGGCCAGGCAATGTGCGTGAGTTACGCAACGTCCTGGAAAGGGCGAGCCTGTTCGCTGACGATGGGGTCATCCGCGCCATCCATTTACCCCAGGCCACCGTGGCGCCGCCACCTCAGGCTGCGCCTGCGCCTGCGGCTTCGACGCCGTTCGACGGCAGCACACTGGCGCAGGCCCTGGCCACATTCAAAGGCACCCGCAGTGAACTGGCCAAGCACCTGGGGATCAGCGACCGGACCTTGTACCGGCGCCTGAAGGAACAAGGCCTGGCCTAGCCCTCTACGACTGCCAGTGACTGCCAAGCTGCCAGACTGGCAGCGCATTGACCAGCAGCGGTGCGCCAGGGCTACCGCTAAAAAACCAATAACCAATTGTTTTATAACGATAAAAATAGAAGATCTGGCTTTGGCATGCCCTGTGCTTACTGCATAGACATGACTATTTCCGACAAACGCCTACTACGCCATCTACTCACCGCGGTGCTGATCAAGCTCGTGCTGCTGAGCGTGCTGTGGTGGCTGTTCATCCGGGATTCGCACGTCAGTGTCGACCCGAACATCGTCGGCAACCGTTTCGGTGTACCCACCTCGACTCAAGGGGCAAGCAAGTGATCTCAGAACAACTGGTGGATTTGTCACGGCTGCAGTTCGCAGCTACTGCGCTTTACCACTTTCTATTCGTACCGCTGACGGTTGGCATGGTCTGGCTGCTCGTCATCATGGAAAGCGTCTATGTGATGACCGGGAATGTCATCTGGAAGGACATGACGCGCTTCTGGGGCAAGTTATTCGGCATTAACTTCGCCCTGGGTGTGACAACCGGTATCACCATGGAATTCCAGTTCGGTACCAACTGGGCGTACTACTCCCACTACGTGGGCGACATCTTCGGTGCGCCGCTGGCCATCGAAGGCTTAATGGCGTTCTTCCTCGAATCGACCATGATCGGTCTGTTCTTCTTTGGCTGGGATCGCCTGAAGAAAGAGCACCACTTGCTGGTCACGTTGCTGATGGCCATCGGTACCAACCTGTCGGCGCTGTGGATTCTGATCGCCAATGGCTGGATGCAGAACCCGGTGGGATCGGAATTCAGCTACATCACCATGCGCATGGAGATGGTCGATTTCTGGGCGGTGGTGTTCAACCCGGTCGCCCAGGCCAAGTTTGTGCACACGGTGTCGGCCGGTTATGTCACCGGTTCGATGTTCGTGCTGTCGATTTCCAGCTGGTACCTGCTCAAGCGTCGTGATGTCGAGTTTGCCAAACGCAGCTTCCGGGTGGCGGCGGCGTTCGGCCTGGCGTCGGTGCTGAGCGTGATCGTGCTGGGGGATGAATCGGGTTACACCGTGGGTGAGGCGCAGCAAACCAAGCTGGCGGCCATGGAAGCCATGTGGGAAACCAAACCCGCGCCGGCGGGCCTGACCTTGCTGGCCAGCATCAACGAAGCCGAGTCCAAGAATAATTGGGAAGTCGATGTACCGTGGGTGATGGGCTTGATCGGCACGCGCTCGGTCAGCAAGCAGATCCCAGGCATTCATGACATCAAAGCGAAAAACCGCGCGCGCATCCTGCGTGGCATTACCGCCGTCAATGCGCTTGAAGCCCTGCGGGCCGATCGCACCGATAAGGCGGCGTTCGATACCTTCGAAGAGTACAAAGCGGACCTCGGCTTTGGCTTGCTGCTGAAAAAGTACGTTGAAGACGTCAACCAGGCCACGCCGGAGATCATCGACAAGGCGGTGAACGATACCGTACCGCACGTGACCCCGATGTTCTGGTCGTTCCGGGTCATGGTCGCGATGGGCTTCGCCATGCTGCTGCTGTTCGGTCTGGCTTTCTGGAGTACCTTGCAGTCGGCCTGCACACGCCGCCGCTGGCTGCTGCGTTGGGCCCTGTGCATGCTGCCTGCGCCTTGGCTGGCCTGTGAGTTGGGCTGGTTCGTCGCTGAATATGGCCGTCAACCCTGGACCATCTACGGCGTGCTGCCCACTCACATGAGTGTTTCCACCCTTAGCGTCAATAACATCTATGGCTCGCTGGCAGGCTTCGTCGGTTTCTACACCGTGCTGCTGGTGGTTGAAATGTTCCTGATGGTCAAGTTCGCCCGCCAGGGGCCGGGTAGCCTCGGAACCGGCCGTTATGCCCACGATGCCAACATGAAGGAACTCCACCATGTTTGATTACGTCACCCTGAAACTTATCTGGTGGGCACTGGTCGGCGTACTGCTGATCGGCTTCGCCATCATGGACGGCCACGACATGGGCGTCGGCACCTTGCTGCCCTTCGTCGGCCGCTCGGACGTGGAACGCCGCGTCGCGATCAACACCGTGGGGCCGCACTGGGACGGCAACCAGGTGTGGTTCATCACCGCGGGCGGGGCGCTGTTCGCCGCGTGGCCGGTGGTGTACGCCACCGCGTTCAGCGGGTTCTATTGGGCGATGATTCTGGTCCTGTGGGCGCTGTTCTTCCGCCCGGTGGGGTTTGACTATCGCAGCAAGATTCACAATGCCAAATGGCGCAGCACCTGGGACTGGGGCCTGTTCATCGGCGGCGCCGTACCACCGCTGGTGTTCGGCATCGCGTTCGGCAACCTGCTGCAAGGCGTACCGTTCCACTTCAGTAACTTGCTGGTATCGACATACACCGGGAGTTTCTGGCAACTGCTGAACCCCTTCGCGCTGCTGACCGGTGTGGTGAGCAGTGCAATGATCACCCTGCAAGGCGGTACCTACCTGGCGCACCGCACTGAAGGCGTGATCCAGGCTCGCGCCATCAAGGGCGGGGTTGGCGCGGCGCTGGTGCTGATGTGCACATTCGTCATTGCCGGGGTGTGGTTGCAGTCGATCGACGGCTATCGCATTACCTCGGTGGTGGACATCGCCGGGCTGCCGGACATTCTCAACAAGACCGTGGTACGCGAAGCCGGCGCCTGGATGGCCAACTATGGTCATTATCCAGCGCTGTGGCTGCTGCCTGCGCTGGGCCTGGCGGGCGCCGCCGGTGCCGCATTGTTGATGCTGATGCGCCGCACCCTGGCCGCATTTGTCGCCTCGTCGCTCGCGGTGGTCGGTGTGATCAGCACCGCCGGTGTGTCCATGTTCCCGTTCGTCATGCCGTCTTCGACCGTGCCTGCGGCCAGCCTGACCGTGTGGGACAGCGTGGCCAGTCATCTGAGCCTGGCGATCATGTTCTGGGCCACGTTGATCTTCATGCCGCTGATCGTGATCTACACCTCGTGGGCCTATCGCGTCATGCGCGGCAAGGTCACCGTGGCACAGATCAAAGCCAACGAACATTCGGCCTACTAACGCCATCAGAGGAGCAAAGACTATGTGGTATTTCGCCTGGATGCTGGGAGTCGGTTTCGCCTTGTTGCTGGCCATATTGAATGCGATGTGGGGCGAGAACGAAGCGGGGCGTGCCCTGAGCGACCGTGAGGAGCCGCGGCCATGATGCCGCGTGTCGCCGAGGCTCCGGCGCCCTCACGCATTCACCCGCTGAGCTTGCTTATCGCGATCGCGATCATGCTGGTGTGTACGCTCTATCCGCCCCTGATGGCCACCCCGGACGGCAAAGCTGATCATGGGCTGGCAATGGCCTTGTTCGCGGCGATGAGTGTGGCCTTTGTGCGGGGCGTGGGGTTCGTGCCGCGTGCGCGCGTGTGGCGCTGGCTGTTCTCGGGCTGGACCTGCTTTGCCGCGCTGGCACTGGCTGGCTGGTTGAAGTTCCTACACTGAAAACGGACGATCCCGACGCCACCGTGGCGGCTCTGCGCGGCGCCGGGATCGTCGAGTCAACCTGTCGGTTGATTGAGCCTTAGTGGTTATTTGCTAGAAAAAGCGCGGAAGCCTGTCCCTTTTTTTCACCTCGCCTGTCATTCCAGGTAAGTGAACAAAATCGAGAGCTTCCGCCCATGCCCGCCGTCCGCCCCTTGCTCAAACTGAGCCTGATGCTGAGCCTCAGCGCCAGCCCACTGTTTACCCCGATCAGCTATGCCGAAGACACCGCCACCCGCCGCAGCTACCAAGTGCCGGCCGGTAGCCTGGGTGCCGCGTTGACCCGTTTCGCCGGGTTGTCGGGGGTCAACCTGGCGGTGGACCCGGCGCTGGTCAGTGGCCGCGGTAGCAGTGGTTTATCCGGCGAGTACGCGGTGGAAGAAGGTTTTGCCCGCCTGCTGCAAGGTTCCGGCCTGCAACTGCAGCCGATGGGGGAGCAGGCCTACATGCTGGTGCCGGTGCCGCAGGGCAGCAGCCTGCAACTGGCGCCGACCGCCATCCTCGGGACCCGCAGCGAAGCCGACGGCGATATCTACGCCGGTGGGCAAGTGGCGCGACGCGGTTCGCAGGGCCTGCTGGGCTCGCGGGACTTCATGGACACGCCCTTCAGCATGACCACCTACACCCAGGCGGCGGTGAAGAACCAGCAGGCGCGGACCCTCGGCGACCTGATCGCCAGCGACCCGTCGGTGCGCGCCACCAACCCGGCGGGTGGGCGCTATGAACAGTTCACCATTCGCGGGTTCAGCCTGTTCAACAGTGATGTGGCCTACAACGGCCTGTACGGCGTGTTGCCGACCTACACCATCGACATGGAAATGGCCGACCGCGTCGACATCGTCAAAGGCCCCAGCCAATTGATCAACGGCATCTCGCCGCGCGGCAGTGTGGGCGGCGGGATCAACGTGGTGCCCAAGCGCGCCACCGACAAGGACATCACCTCGTTCACCGGCACCTGGGCCTCCGATAGCCAGGCTGGCGGCGCGGTGGACGTGGGCCGGCGTTTCGGCGAGGACAACAAGTTCGGCCTGCGCTTCAACGGCGTGAAACAGGCCGGTGACACCGAGTGGGATCACCAGCGTGTCGACCGTGAAATGGCCGTGCTGGGCCTGGACTTTCGCGGTGAGCGCCTGCGCCTTTCCAGCGATATCGGCCATACCGAGCGCGACACCAACGCCCCGCAGGAGCGCGTGCAGGTGGCCGCCGCGGCCCCGGTGCCAAGCGCCAACGATGTACGCCGCAACTACGCGCAGTCGTGGAGCAAGGCCAGCACCAACGACACGTTTGGCACGCTCAATGCCGAGTTCGACCTCAGCGATAACCTGATGCTCTACGGCGGTGTCGGCGCGCGCAAAAGCAACCACGACTTCCTGCGTCACGCCGTTTCCGTCAGCAACAGTGCAGGGGATTTCAGCGTGCAGCCGCGCGACTTCAGCCGCGATGAAAATGTGCGTACCGCCACGGCAGGCGTGCGCAGCGGGTTCCATACCGGGCCGGTGAGCCACGAGGTCAACCTGGCGGCCAGCTACTTCTTCATGGACTTCACCAACGGCGGCGCACGCTATGCGGCGCCGCCGAGCAATCTTTACAACCCGGTGCAAACACCGACGCCGTCCACCGCCATCCGCCAGGATGCGCAGGTATACACCGAGAATAAATTCAGCGGCGTGGCGTTGTCCGACACCCTGGGCTTTTTCGACGATCGCCTGCTGCTGACCCTCGGCGCACGCTGGCAGCGGGTGAAGGTGGAGGACTGGACCAACAACGTCAAAGGCGACACCGCCTACGACGAAGAAAAAATCTCGCCGTCCGGCGGCATCCTGTTCAAGGCCACCGACGCGCTGTCGCTGTACGCCAACTACCTGGAAGGCCTGAGCCAGGGCAAGGTCGCGCCTTCCACCTCGGTCAACGAAGATGAAATCTTCCCGCCGTTCATCAGCCGCCAGGTGGAAGTCGGCGCCAAATACGACGCCGGTGCGTTCGCCGTGACCGCCGCGGTGTTCCGCATCAAGCAACCGGCCTATGAAACCAACGCGACCTCGCGGGTGTTCGGCCCCAACGGCAAGCGCCAGAACGACGGCGTGGAACTCAGCCTGTTCGGCGAACCGCTCAAGGGCCTGCGCCTGCTGGGCGGCGTGATGTACATCAACAGCGAATTGACCCACACCACCAACGGTACGTTCGATGGCAACCGCGCCCCGGCCACGCCCAAGTACAACGTCAACCTCGGCGCGGAATGGGACGTGCCACGCCTCGAAGGCCTGACCCTGACCACGCGCGGCATCTACTCCAGCTCGCAATACCTGGACCAGGCCAACACCAAGGAAATCGACGCCTGGAACCGCATCGACGTGGGCGCGCGGTATGCGTTCAAGGTCGATGACAAACACATCACCCTGCGCGCGAATGTGGAAAACGTCGCCGATAAACGCTACTGGAGCTCGGCGGGCGCGTCGGACGACAGCGAACCGGGGCTGACCTTGTCGACGCCGCGGACTTACCTGTTGTCGGCGACGGTCGACTTCTGACTGGCCGATCGTCTGTGTTTACTATCACGCGGCAAACCCAGCGTTCAGCGGCAATGAAGATCAATAACAAGGTTGTTTGAAAGTTTGAGCTTGATGCGCGTCGAGGAAAAACTTCGGCGCCTGGCTCTGATTGGTGAAGTGGCTAATTGCAATTAGCTGAATCCTTGGGTGTCGGCTTGGAGGCTTTAAATCAAGGCTTTCGCGGCTGTTTAAAGGCGGTTGCAGGCTATTCTTTTCAGTTTGTTTCCCCGCTTCAGGAACTAGCGCTGGAACTTCCAGTCGATTAACCCAGTTAACTCCGACTGCGGCGTGGCGAACTAATGGCATTTTATTTTTATATCCAGTAGTTCCAAATAGCCATACTTTCTCGCAACTAGACACCCCACTATGTCGTCAATGCCCATCGATGCCTGCCATACGCAGATACCGCACACCGACCGCGTGTGCGCGTGGCTGATGCAGCACGCCGGGCTGAAAACCGTCGACCTGGAGCGCGCCCGGCGCTTGTCCCTGGACGGCAGCGACCTGCTCGGCCTGCTCACGCGCCTGGGGCTGGTGTCCGAAGTCGAACTGGCGCGCGCCTGGGCCGAGTTGCTCGGCGCGCCGCTGTTGCTCGCCGATGCCGCGCCGCCGTTGCTCGACCCGTTGCCCGCGCTCACCGAGCGCTTCATGCGCCATTACCAAGTGGTGCCCATGGGCTGGGCCCACGGCGGGCTGCGCGTGCTTGCGGCCAACCCGGCGCAGCATTATCCCTTCCAGGCCCTGGCCTACGCCTGTGATGTGCCAGTGTGGCTGGCCATTGGCCCGCGCACTGAAGTCGAGACGCTGATCGAGCGCTATTACGGCCAGGGCCGTTCCGCCATGGGCACCCTGATCGAGAACCTCGATGAGCAGGGCGGCGCGCTGGAAGATATCGAACACCTCAAGGACATGGCTTCCGAAGCGCCGGTGATCCGCCTGGTCAACCTGATCCTGCAGCGGGCGGTGGAGCAGCGTGCGTCGGACATCCATATCGAACCCTTCGAAAACCAACTCAAGGTGCGCTACCGCATCGACGGCGTGCTGCACGACGCCGAAGCGCCGCCGGCCAGTTCGTCGGCGGCGGTGATCTCGCGGGTGAAGATCATGGCGCGCCTGGACATCGCCGAGCGGCGCTTGCCCCAGGACGGGCGAATCATGCTGCGCATCCAGGGCAAGGCGCTGGACTTGCGGGTGTCCACGGTGCCGACCAGCTTCGGCGAGTCGGTGGTCATGCGCCTGCTCGACCGGCAAACCGTGCAGTTCGACTTCCCCAGTCTGGGCTTCGACGGCGAGCGCCTGGCCGCCTTCCTCGACGTGCTCGAACGGCCCCACGGCATCCTGCTGGTCACCGGGCCCACCGGCTCCGGCAAGACCACTACGCTCTACACCGCGCTGGCGCGGCTCAACAGCGCCGAGCGCAAGATCATCACCGTCGAAGATCCGGTGGAATACCAGCTCGAAGGCATCAACCAGATCCAGGTCAAGCCGGCCATCGGCCTGGACTTCGCTGGCGCGCTGCGCTCCATCGTGCGCCAGGACCCGGACGTGATCATGATCGGCGAGATCCGCGACCTGGAAACCTGCCGCATCGCGATCCAGTCGTCGCTCACCGGCCATCTCGTACTCTCCACCCTGCACACCAACAGCGCCGCCGCGAGCATCACGCGCCTGCTGGACATGGGCGTGGAAAGTTACCTGATCGCCTCGACCGTCAGCGGCATCCTCGCGCAGCGCCTGGTGCGGCGCCTGGACCCGGCGACCCGCGTCGCCTTCGAAGCGCCGCCGGAGTTGATCGAGGAACATGGCCTGCAACGTTTCACCTATGAGCGCCCGATCTTGCTCTACCGCCCCGGCGCCGAAGGCGGCTACCACGGCCGCAGCGCGATCACTGAATTGCTGGTGATGAACGACGAACTGCGCGGCCTGCTGATGCGCCACGCCGATGCCGCGACGCTGGAGCAGGCCGCCCGACGTGCGGGCCTGCGCACCTTGCATGAAGAAGGCCTGCGCCAGGCAGTGGCGGGCGTCACCTCGCTGGAAGAAGTGCTGCGCGTCACCCGTGGAGATGGCGCGTGAGTCTGTTCACCTTCCGTGCCCTCGACAGCCAGGGCGTGACCCAGCGCGGCACGCTGCAAGCCAAGGATCAGAGCGCCGCCATCGCGATCCTGCACAAGCGCGGCTGGCTGCTGTTGCAGATCGACGCCGCCGGCCGCCAGGGCCTGCGCCATGCCTTGCGGCGCGGGCCGTTGACGGGCGCGACGTTGGTGAGTTTCACCCAGCAGTTGGCGACGTTGCTCGGCGCCGGTCAGCCGCTGGAACGTTCCCTGGGCTTGCTGCTCAAGCAGCCCGGCCAGCCTCAAGTGCGTGTACTGATCGAGCGTATCCGTGACCACGTCAAGGCGGGTAGACCGTTATCCGCCGCGCTGGAAGAAGAGGGCAGCACCTTTTCCCCGCTGTACCTGAGCATGGTGCGTGCCGGTGAAGCCGGCGGCGCGCTGGAAAGCACCCTGCGCCAACTCAGCGACTACCTCGAACGCAGCCAGCGGCTGCGCGGCGAGGTGATCAATGCGCTGATCTATCCGGCGTTCCTGGTGGTCGGCGTGCTCGGCTCCCTGGCGTTGCTGCTGGCGTATGTGGTGCCGCAGTTCGTGCCGATCTTCCAGGACCTGGACGTGCCGATTCCGTTGATCACCGAAGTGATTCTGGCCCTCGGCCAATTCCTCGGCGCCTACGGCCTGCTGCTGTTGGCCGGGTCGAGCGTCGCGCTGGGCACCCTGGCGGCACGCCTGCGCGACCCCCGGCGCCGCGAACGCTACGACCGCCGCCTGCTTGGCCTGCGCGTGCTCGGCCCGTTGTTGCAGCGGGTCGAAGCGGCGCGCCTGACACGCACCCTGGGCACCTTGCTGAGCAACGGTGTGGCCTTGCTGCCTGCGTTGGTCATCGCCCGACAGGTCTGCACCAACCGCGCGTTGCAGGCCCAAGTGGCCGAGGCCGCCGAGTCGGTGAAAGGCGGCGGCACCCTGGCCAGTGCGTTCGGTGCGCAACCGCTGCTGCCCGAGCTGGCCCTGCAAATGATTGACGTCGGCGAACAGGCCGGTGAGCTGGACAGCATGCTGCTCAAGGTCGCCGACATCTTCGACATCGAAGCCAGGCGCGGCATCGAGCGCCTGCTCGCCGCGCTGGTGCCGTCCCTCACCGTGGTCATGGCGCTGCTGGTGGCCGTGATCATGCTGGCGATCATGCTGCCGTTGATGAGCCTGACCAGCCATATATGAACCTTCAAGGAACCCGATCGATGAGAACTCAACGCCGTCAAAGCGGTTTCACCCTGCTGGAAATGCTCGCGGTAATCGTGCTGCTGGGCATTGTCGCGACCATCGTGGTGCGCCAGGTCGGTGGCAATGTGGACAAGGGCAAGTACGGCGCGGGCAAGGCGCAACTGGCCAGCCTGAGCATGAAAATCGACAGCTACGCCCTGGATGTCGGCTCACCGCCCAACAGCCTGCAGCAATTGGTGCACAAGCCCGGCAACGCCAGCAGTTGGGCCGGGCCGTATGCCAAGCTGTCGGAGCTGAAAGACCCGTTCGGCCATGCATTCGGCTATCGCTTCCCGGGCGAACACGGCGCCTTCGACCTGATCTTCTACGGCCAGGACGGCCAACCGGGCGGCGACGGCTACAGCGCCGACCTGGGCAACTGGGAATAACCCGCCGATGCCCCAACGCGGCTTTACCTTGCTGGAGATGCTGGTGGTCATCCTGTTGATCAGCCTCGCTGTCGGCTTGTTGGGGCTCGGTGTGCGCGAGGCCGTGCAGGCGGCGAACGAGCGCCGCGTGGTCGGGCAGATGGTCGACGCCCTGCGCGCCACGCGGGCCGCGGCGATTGTCGACGCGCGTGTGGCCAGGACCGCATTCGATCTGCAGCGCCTGACCTTCCAGGCCCCGGGCCGCGCCCCGCACGCCTGGCCGCCGCAGCTGCAGGTCACCGTGCATACCGCCGAACAGGTCGGCGCCGCCGTGGAGTTCTATCCCGACGGCAGTTCCACCGGCGGCCATCTGCTGCTGGCCAACGGCAGCCGGCGTTGGCGCATCGACATTGGCTGGCTGACCGGCAGCGTGCAGTCCAAGGCGCTGCCATGAAGCGCCAGGCCGGTTTCACGTTACTGGAAATGCTCGCCGCCCTGACGTTGATGGCGGTGTGCAGCACGGTGCTGCTGGTCGCCTTCGGCCAGAGCGCGCGCTCGTTGGCGCAAGCGGCTCACAGCGACCGCCTGAGCCATGCCGCCCTGAGTGTGCTGGACCAGGAAGCGGAGGGGCGCCTGGTCGAAGGTGTCAGCCAGGGCGCGCTGGACGGCATCCACTGGCAACTGACCTGCGTGCGTCAGCAAGCCCATCTGTATCGTCTCGACCTGATCGTCAGCGAGGGGCCGCGCCAGGCCCGGTTCAGCACCCTGAAGGTGCGCCAGTGAGGCGCCGCGAGCGGGGCTTCACCCTGCTGGAAATCCTCGTGGTGCTGAGCCTGCTCGCGGTGCTGCTGGTGCTGCTCAGCGGTGCGTTGCTCGGCGCCAATCGCGCGGTGGCCAAGGCCCAACAGTACACCGTGAGCCTGGACGAGATGCGCGCCGCCCAGCAGTTCCTGCGCACCGCGATCAGTGAGGCGTTGCCGCTGGATGCCAGCGAAGACGACCGCCAGAGCGCGGGGTTTTTCTTAGGGGAGCCCGAGCGTCTGCAGTTTGTCGCGACCCTGCCCGGTGTGCTCGGCGGCGGGATTCAGCGCTTCACCCTGCAACGGGTCGCAGAGGATCTGCAGGTGGGGTTCTCGCGGTTGGAAAGGCAGGCCGATGCTTCCCGCGATGCGCCGCAAGTGCTGCTGACGAACCTTGCGGCGCTGCGGTTCAGTTATCGCGGCGTATCGCCCCTGGGCCAACCCACCGGATGGATCGACCAGTGGCCGTGGCCCCGACGCTTGCCCGCTGCGGTGCGGATCGCCGCGCATGTCGACGGGCCGGTGCCGTGGGTCACTCAGGTGATTGCCTTGCGCTTGAACCTGGCCAGCGGAGCGTCGGGCGAATGAGGCGGCAACGCGGGGCGGCGCTGCTGCTGGTGCTGTGGGTGTTGGCCTTGCTCAGTGTGTTGCTGGGCGGCTTGGCCGGTTGGGTGCAGCTGGAAAGTCGCCAGGCGCTGTGGCATCGCCAGCACACCCAGACGGTGCTCGCAGCGCAAGCCGGCGTCGCCCTGGCGATGGCCGATCGGCACTGGATCGCCGACGGCCGTGAAAGGCTCCTGACCTTCGATGACGCGCAGTTGCACGTCAGCCTGCGCAGCGAGCGCGGCAAGCTGTACCTGGTCAACGCCGAGGCGCACGACCTCACGCGCCTGGCCCTGGCCTGCGGCGCCAGCCCGGCGCAGGCCACGCAGGTGGCCAAGGCCTTGGACGCACGGCGCAAGCAGGGGCTGGCACCGTTTCGCGTGCTCGAAGAAGTGCGCCAATTGCCCGGCATGAGCCAGGCGCTGTACCGCCAATTGCTGCCCGAGCTCACCTTGTGGAGCGACCTGGATCGGCCCGCTCCGGCGTTCGCCAGCGCGCTGATGCGCCAGGCCCTCAACCTGCCGCAGCAGAGCGCACAGGGCGCCGACCCCGGCGAGGTGCTGGTGGTCGACAGCCGCGCACAACGCCCCGGTGGCTATGAAGCACGCCTGCAAGTCACGGTTTTATTGAGCCCAACGGAGGACGGCGCACAACCCTACCGGGTGTTGCGTTGGCAAGAATGAATCGACTGGAACCCATCGCCCGTTATTGGCGTGGCAGCCTGCTGCAACAAGGTTGGCGCCTGTGGCTCACGGAGCTGCGCGCGTGTGTGCCGGCGTGGCTGGCGTTGCACGAGCCGCCCGAGCAGCGCTGGCACTGGCCGTTGAGCGAGCCGGTCGCGTCGGCGCCGGGCAACGCGCGGCATGTGTTGGTGCTCGCGGCCGACGCCGTGCTGCTGCAAACCATCCACTTGCCCGTAGCCGCTGCGCGCAACCTCAGCGCCGTGGTCGGCTATGAACTGGATCGCTACACGCCGTTCGAGGCCGACCGGCTGTACTTCGTCGCACGCCAGGAACGGCGCACGCCGACCCAACTGCAGGTGACGCTGGTGGCGATCCTGCGCGAGCGCCTCGATCAGATCCTCAGCGACTGCGCCGCCCTCGGCCTGCAGCCGCATCGCGTGGATGTCGGCGACCTGGGCATCGACTTGCTGCCCGCGCCTTTGCGCCCGCGTCCGCGTCCGCCGGGCAAGGGGTTGCAACGCAGCTTGCCGTGGCTGTGCGGCGCGTTGTTGATCGCGGCGATGCTGCTGTGGCTCAACGATCGCCAGCGCGTGCTCGACACCATGTACGACAGCGTCCAGCAGCAAAAGGCCCAGGTCGCCGAGGTGCATGCGCTGCGTCAGCAACTGCTCGCCACCCGCGGCGCGGTGCTATACCTGACCCGGCGCAAGGTGGCCCAGCCGCCGCTGGTGGCGCTGCTCGACGACCTCACCCGATGCCTGCCCGCCGACACCTGGCTCGACCAGTTGGACATCAAGGGCAGCGAGATTGCCTTCTCCGGCCAAAGCGCCAAGGCCAGCGCCCTGATCACCCGGATCAAAGGCTGTCACCGCCTGGACAATGCGCAGTTCGAAGGCGTGATTCAACCCGATGCGCGCAGCGGCAAGGATCAGTTTGCCTTGCGTGCCCACCTTCGCCCGGAGGCCGCCGATGCGCCGACCCCTCACACCCCGTGAACGCCGTGGCACGGCGTTGCTGATCCTGGCCGTGGTGCTCGGCGCGGCGTACTGGCTGTTGATCGACAGCTGGTTCGCCGGGCCCTTGCGTGCCATGGGCGAACAGGCCGAACAACTGCGCGAACAGCAGCAACGCTATGCCGGCGTGTTGCGCCAGGGCGATGCGCTGCGCGAGCAACTGGAGCAGGCTCGCCAGGACCCGGCCAGCCAAACCAGCCTGCTGCCGGGGGATGACCCGGATGGGGTCGCCGCCGACCTGATGCAACGCCTCGCCGATCTGATCAGCCGCCACGCCAACCTCGGCGGCGGCTGCAGCCTGACCCAGCGCAAACCCATCACCCCGGAGCAGGACGACGGCGAACCGTATCGACAGGTGCAGGTCAGCCTGACCCTCGATTGCGCCATCGAACCGCTGACCGCGATCCTGCATGAGCTGGAATACCAGCCGCCGTTTCTGTTCGTCGATGAGCTGCGCATCCGCCGTGGCAAACAGGCGCCGGCCAGCGGCGGGGCGGGGCAGTTGGTGGTGCAGGTGCTGGTGCGCGGTTACCTGCAACCGCAGGTGGCCCGATGATCGGGGTCTTGCGCCCCTTGGAATGGGGCTTGCTCGGCCTGGTCGGGGCGTTGGGCCTGTTGATGGCGTTCATCCTGAGCAGCATCGGCGACGAGCCGCAGTGGCTGCCCGAACCGGCGGTGCGCGGGCATTCCTCTGCGCGGGTGCAAGTCGCCCCCAGCGTGACGTTGGACAGCCTCGCCGGCACCTGGCAAACCCCGTTGTTCAGCGCGGATCGCAGCCCCGATCGCGCCGTCGGCAACACCCAGGCCAGCAGCCTGGCCAACCTGACCCTGAGCGGCATCCTGATCACCGGCAATCTGCAAATGGCGATGCTCAAGCAGGCCGACGGCCGCCCGCTGACGGTACGCCTGGGCCAGGTGCTGCCCAACGGCTGGCGCCTGGACCACCTCACGCCGCAATCCGCCCGTTTCACCCTGGACGGCCGCACGCAAACCTTGAACCTGTACGCCAAGCGCTTGCCGCCGCCGTCGACCCGGCCACCGATTTCCCTGCCTCGCGAGCCCTTCCCTTGATCGATCTGCGCACCTCGTTGTTTTGCCTGACTACCGCCGTCTCCCTGGGCGGCTGTGGCTCACTGCCCGACCGCCTCGACGCGGACGACGCGTTACTTCACGAAGCCATGCAAGGCACCGGCGCGCAACGCCCGCCGAGTGAGGTGCCGGCGGCGCAAAGCCCGCAGCCCGCGGCGAAGGTAGCGCCCCAACGCCAGGTGAGGCGGGGCAGCCAGCAATTCGTGCGCCCACCCAGCGCCAGCCTGCCGGCGAAAGAGCAGGGCGGCGATATCGTGTTCAACTTCGCCGACCAGCCGATCGAAGCGGTGATCAACAGCGTGATGGGCGACCTGTTGCACGAGAACTACAGCATCGCCCAAGGCGTGAAAGGCAATGTCAGCTTTTCCACCTCCAAGCCGGTGGACAAACAGCAGGCGCTGTCGATCCTGGAAACCCTGTTGTCCTGGACCGACAACGCCATGATCAAACAGGGCAACCGCTACGTGATCCTGCCGGCCAACCAGGCGGTGGCGGGCAAGCTGGTGCCGCAGATGAACCTGGCGCCACCGTCCAACGGCCTGTCGGCGCGGCTGTTTCCGTTGCGCTATATCTCCGCCACCGAGATGCAGAAACTGCTCAAGCCGTTCGCCCGCGAAAACGCTTTTCTGCTGGTGGACCCGGCGCGCAATGTGCTGAGTCTGGCCGGCACCCCGGAAGAACTGGCCAACTACCAGGCCACCATCGACACCTTCGATGTGGACTGGCTCAAGGGCATGTCGGTGGGCGTATTCGGCTTGCAACGCGCGTCGGTGGCCGAGCTGATGCCCGAGCTGCAAGCCATGTTCGGCCCGGACAGCGGCATGCCCCTGGCGGGCATGCTGCGCTTTCTGCCGATCGAGCGGACCAACTCGGTGGTGGCGATTTCTTCCCAGCCGCAGTACCTCAGCGAGGTGGGTGACTGGATTCGCACCATCGACGAAGGCGGCGGCAACGAACCGCAGATGTACGTGTACGACGTGCGCAACATGAAGGCCTCGGACCTGGCCAAGTACCTGCGGCAGATCTACGGCAACGGCGCGATCAAGGACGATACGCCGGCCAAGGTCGCGCCGGGGTTGCGCACCACCACGTTGTCATCGCTCAACAACAATGCCGGTGGCCTGCAGAACCCGCCGCCGCCTGCCGACGAGCCCGAGCCCGTCGCCGAAACGCCCGAACCGGCACCGGATAAAAGCCTCGAAGCCGGCACCCGCATCACCGCGCAAAAAAGCAGTAACCAACTGCTGGTGCGTACCCGCCCGGCGCAATGGAAAGAGATCGAAACCGCGATCAAACGCCTCGACAATCCGCCGCTGCAAGTGCAGATCGAGACGCGCATCCTCGAAGTCAAACTCACCGGTGAACTGGACCTTGGCGTGCAGTGGTACCTCGGTCGCCTGGCCGGCAATTCCACCAGCACCACAGTCGCCAACGCCTCCGGCAGCCAGGGCGCGTTGGGCGGTGGCGGGGCAGGGTTGGGGGCGTCGGATTCGTTGTTCTATTCCTTCGTCAGTTCCAACCTGCAAGTGGCCTTGCATGCCCTGGAAACCAACGGCCGCACCCAGGTGCTGTCGGCGCCGTCGCTGGTGGTGATGAACAACCAGCCGGCGCAGATCCAGGTGGGCGACAACATTCCTATCAGCCAGACCACGGTGAACACCGGCAATGCCGACACCACCCTGAGCAGCGTCGAATACGTGCAGACCGGGGTGATTCTGGACGTGGTGCCGCGCATCAATCCGGGCGGCCTGGTGTACATGGATATCCAGCAGCAGGTCAGCGATGCCGAGAACCAGACCGGCAGCAGCGACACGCCGGTGAATCCGCGTATTTCCACGCGTTCAGTCTCGACGCAAGTCGCCGTGCAGAGCGGGCAGACCGTATTGCTCGGCGGGTTGATCAAACAGGACAACAGCGAGAGCGTCAGTGCCGTGCCGTACCTGGGGAAAATCCCCGGCCTGCGCTGGTTGTTCGGCAACACCAGCAAATCCAAGGACCGCACTGAGCTGATTGTGCTGATTACGCCGAAGGTGATCACCAGCAGCAGCCAGGCGCGGCAGGTGACGGATGACTATCGCCAGCAGATGCAGCTGCTGCGGCCAGCGAACTGAAGGCGCGCGGTCAAAATGCCGCTTCATGGCTCTTGTAAATCCAGTACGACTTCAAGCGTGTCATCGAGTAAAAAGCGGTTCGACCTGAGGGGAAATGCGGACACTGCTGACCCTTCCATTACTCTCGAAGCTCACTGTGAAGAAGCGAGCCTGGGGGGCACGAATCCATATTCAGGCTTTACGAGCCGCAGCCGGGCGTCTACGCAACCCTCGGTTCGCCGGCGCCAAAGTGGGTATCTGATCATTGCGGTATCCACGGCGCGGCCAGGTGCAGCTTGATGAGATAGCGTTCTTCAGTGGGATGTCGAACGTCCTTGAAGCGATTGACCACCATCATCACTTGGTATTTGTCCGCCGCTTGCCAATAGGACGTACCGCCCAGGTTCACGTTCCGCAAGCGGGCACGCCATTGAGGGGTGTCGGCGAAGGGTGGGTCGTCTTTTATATGGATGGGGGTCCAGCCACCTTTGCGCCACTGTTCCTGTAAGTCCAGCACGATTTCAAGCGTGTCATCGAGCAATAGCGGTTCGATTTGAGGGGACATGCGGATGCCATCGATTTGCTCATCATCGAAGCCTATCGTGAAGAAACGGGCCAAAGGAGTTATGAATCCATATTGAGGGTCTACGAGCCGCAGTCGGGCATCGGATTTGGGCGCCCTGAACCAGTGATGCCCCGGAATGGCTGGGCCAATCTTTGCGCTGGAGCGCTGGCGCATATCTTCCCAGGGTTCGCCAGGCGTCAATGCAATCTCCGGTTCATCGGTGCCGAGACGTATCGCTAACCCTAAGAAAAGTACGACAGCGAACAGTCCTAGCCCAACACGTCGCCAACCGATCTGCGTGATCCGGCTCATCGGACACCCCTGTCTTCAGCGATGTCTTCTAGCGCCTGTTCGATTCGCTGCCGCTCATTGCTACGCAGCAGTGCATCAAATTTCGCCGCGGCCTTGAGCACGAAGGCCATGCGTTGATCGATATCGGCCAGGTTAGCGATAGGGCTGTTGCTGAATTCAATGGTTCGATCATCTTCGACGGGGCGGCATTGATTTGCCAGCGTCAGCTCAATGGCTTGCGCGGCCCCGGACGGTATGCCTGTGACATAGGAAAGATGGTTACTACGCAGCAGGGCTACCAGCTTTTGGTCGGTATACATCACTGGCTGAAGGATGTTTCTTTGTTCGTGGTCAGCGAGATACTCAACACTTTTGGCGATATTGCCAGCTTCAATTGCCTCGAAAGCTTTCAGGATTTCACTGTGATTCGTACCAAACTCTAGTGTCTCGTTTCCGATGGGCCATAGCACGGGTGGCTGAGCCTTTTCATAAATGTTCTTGCGCGACCGAAGACAGGTCTCAAGCAACCCCAACCCCCGCTCCTTATAAAACGCATGCAACGGAAACACATCCAAAAACAGCGTGGTATTGCCCATCGCCATCATCTCGTACACATGTTGATAAAGCTGCTGCACGCTCGATAACGGTTCACCCTCGCGCCGCCAATCAACATCAGGCACCGGGTTATTACGGCTGGCCTGTTCATACTCCCGCAGGCGCCGCTCGTACTCCCGCAGCTTTGCCTGCCGTTCACGCTCCTCGGCGCTGAACAATCCCCAAACCCCTTTCCGGGCACTTCTTCGCAATTGCTCCGCCGCTTCAAATTCCGCCTGAATTTTCTCGATGGATTCTGCCGCGTGCAGCAAACCGCACCCCACTTGCTTGGAGGCAAACGCCGCAAGGCCAGCCCACTGAAAACGGTTGTCGAGGCGCCAGAGCTGGGCATACGCCGAGTTGATGAGCCGGTTGCGCAATCTGGGGTCGGCGATCAGCTTGCCGCCGGGGGCGATCACGTCTTCTGCCTGCTTCTGGTAGAAGCGCCAATTGCGCTCGCAGGCTGACTCGAGTATTTCGCTGAAAGCGGAAGGCGTTGAGCTCGGGGTGGGTTTTTTCGCGGGTGTTGGCGCTGGCGCTTCCGATGCGGTCGCGCTTCGGCGGTGTACCGCGGAGTCTTCGGCGGTAAGGGTCTGAAACCGCTCGAACTGGTCGGCCAGCAGGCGCGGGGGCGGGTCGCATTTACAGCGGCAGAGATCGTCCGAGAGCGCCACCCGTCGCCCTCGTGCCCACTGCTCCAGGCGCGGGCCAACACAGACTATGACTCCGGTGGTTTTGCATACCGGGCAAAGCACCTCATGACCTTCAAGGGCGATGTCCACTTGGGTGATGCGAAAGCCCGTCAAACCGCCGACGACGGTCCCGCCAGCGGTGGTCTTGGCCCCTCGGGTAATGAAATAGCGCCGCATGCCAGCGGTGTCCTTATTGTGGGCGGGACCAGCAGGCTAGGCATGGCAGGCGAGGGCGAGAAGTCAGATGCTTCCGAGTCGGATGTAGGTTGCTTCGGTTATCGGGTTGGTGAGGCCGAAAGTCGGGGGTGTCAGCAACCGCGCGGGTTACCACCATTTCCAGCGGCCTTGTTTTTTCAGGGTGGCGATGATGGCTTCGCGCTTGTGGCGGATTTCTAGCATCTTGTGGCGCAGTTCGCGGCAGCGCTTGCTGTTGAGGATCAGTAGGCCGATCAGGGGGCTGAGGAGGGCCATGGAGTAGAGATAAGCGTTGGGGCGGTAGGCGATTGCGGGAAGTGATACCAGCAGGCAGATGAGGTATATCGCCATGTTCAGCCAGACCCAGTGGATGCGTCCGTATAACACTTCGTATTTGGCAAGGGCAAATACTGCACCAAGCCCCGTAGCGCCGAAAAATGATGTCTTGGTAGCAAAACCAATGGGGTACGTCGAGAGATAGGTGAGCATTGTCAGGATCGCCGTCAATCCTATTGAGGTGCATGCGACAAGAATGTCTGCTCCGATTACTGGCATGTACCGCTTGATGAATTCCCAATGGTTTTCAATAAAGATGCCTGCTGATGATGGCCTGCGCGACCGGCAAGCATTATCCCGAAGCAAGACTGGTAGTGCGCAAGGCGGGCGGTTCCAGCCCGGTGGAGTATCTGGTGATCACCCTGAAGGAAGTCATGGTGGTGTCCTACGGCACCGCTGCTGAAAGTAAGGATGAGGTGCTCTACGACAGCATCGCCTTGAACTTCGCCAGCGTCGACGTCAGCTACCAGCCGCAGAAGGCCGACGGCGCCAAGGACGGTGGGCCAGTGAAGTTCGGCTGGAATATCCGGCAGAATGTTAAGGTCTGAGCCTTCGCCGTCACTTCTGCAACAGCAATACCCGCTGCTTCAGCTCACACAAGGCACGACCGCCTTGCACTGGGCCTCACAGATATTATGTCCGGCCCGGACGAAATCCCCTCCGCGAATCAAGGCCGCCATACCGGCGACAGCTGTTCATCAAGGGCCCAATGCGATTGGCCGGGCCTCAGGCAAACACCGCCGACCCAGCGTTCATGGCTGGCGTGGTCCAGCCAATAAGCATCGCCGCCCAGCACGGTGTGCCCCAGCGCTGTCAGCGCCAGCATCCGCCGAGGCCATTCAAGATGGGCCTCGGTTTCCGTCAACAAAGGATGCTCGCCGTCGATCAACGGCCGCAGCAGTGCATGGAACATCATGTCGCCGAGGAACGGCAGCGGTTCGCGCTTGGCCATCAGCTCGGCATACACGCGCCCGAACGCTACCGGCCCCGCTTCGGCGATGTAGGCCAGGGACAGGCGTTCGGTCAGTGACAAGCCATCCTGACTGCCGGGCAACTCCTGCAACTGGCGCAGTAAAGCGCGTGCAAGAAAGGGCAGCGCCGTGTGCGTCCCGTGGGCCAGTTCCGCCCACTGCACCGGGGAACTGGCGCAATACGCCGCCCACGCCTGTTTTGCCAACTGCACCGCCTCGTCATCGATCAAGCGCCGCTGCGGCCATAACCACGCCAGTACATCGGGGGCCAGTTGGCCAATGCCGATAAACCGTTCTACCCCCGGGATGCTGTCCACCTCGATCAACTCCAACTTGCGCGGTGCCTGGTCAAGAGCGGCCAGGGTGCGGATCAGGAACAGTTGGTCATACGCATCCGCCTCGCACCACAGCACGCTGTGTTCGGCGCTGGCCAAGGTTTCCAGTTGGTTGTATTCGTCGGCGACACGGCGCGCCACATCCGCTTCGCCCAGGGCAAAGGCGTGACTGATGAACGTGCTGCGCATGGCGCGGAATGCCTCGCGGGGCAGGTCGCGAACCGGGCCCATGCACAGCGGGTCGGTGAGCATCTGGAAGTGCCCCTTGAACCCCGCCAATTGCAGGCTGTGGGCAATGTCGTTGCCACAGCGCCAATGGCTGGTGCGGGCTTCATCGCTGGCGGCGAAATCGGGATGGCGGGCGGCGAAGTCGATGGCGTCGACATGGGCCTTGAGCTGCGGCCAACTGCTGAAACCCAGCTGCTTGGCGATCTGCCATTGCGCCTGGGACAAGGTGGCGTCGGGGTTTTCGCTTTTCAGGCGCGGCAACAGTTCCTTGGCGCGCTTGCGCTGCTGCTCAAGGTTGAGACGGCCATCAGTGGTCGAGGATACGCGGCGTTGCGACATACGAGCTCCTTGCACACACCTTTTCCGCTTTAAGGTTGGGAGTCGTAGAAATGATTGAGTGCTTCACTGTCTTGGGCGCAGCCCTTTCCGCGGAAGGTGGCGTAGAGAGCGCCAGGCGGCAAATATAGGCAGGGCAGGGGGTGATTGCAAGGCGCCCGCCACAGGACCGGTCGCCATCGCTTGAACTATTGCTATGAAAAGCCTGCGCGCCTGCTTCACCATTGCGCCTGACCGAAACATGAGGAGCCTCGCGTCCATGAGCGCACTGATCGAAACCCGCGCCCTGGCGCGCCGGGATGAGCGTCGCCAGGCGGTCTTGCTCCAGCCCACTGACTTCGCCCTGCACCGCGGCGACCGCGTGTCGATCACCGGCGCGTCCGGTTCCGGCAAGAGCGTGTTCCTGCGCGCACTGGCGTTGCTGGACGCGCCCACATCGGGGCAGGTCCTGTGGAATCACCGGCCGATCGCTAACGCAGACATTCCCGAGTACCGCAGCCGCATCTGCTACCTGTCCCAACGCCCGGCGCTGATCGACGGCACCGTGCTGGACAACCTGCGTTTCCCGTTCAGCCTCAAGAGCCTGCGTAAACGTCATTTCGAGCTGGCGACCGTCACCGCGCTGCTGCAGCATGCCGGCAAGTCGCCGGACTTCCTGGCAAAAAATGCCAGTGACCTGTCGGGCGGCGAGTCCCAGGTGGTGGCGTTGATCCGCAGCCTGCAGCTCAACCCTGAGGTGCTGTTGCTGGATGAACCCACCGCCGCCCTCGACCCCGCGTCCTCGCGTGATGTCGAAGCGCTGATCGATGCCTGGTTCGCCGATGACCCCACCCGCGCGTATGTCTGGGTGTCCCACGACCTGGAACAGGCCCAACGCATGAGTGACATCCACCTGCACATGAGCGCCGGTGTGCTGAGCGGAGCCACCCAAGCATGAACTACCAGAACCTGACCGCGCTGGACATGGCCATCGCCGCCGCGCTGATCCTGATCAACGGCGCGCTGTCGCTGGCGTTGCGCCTGGGCCTGGAGCGCCAGTTGCTGTGGGCCGCCGTGCGTACCGTGGTGCAACTGCTGGCGATCGGTTACCTGCTGGGCTGGGTGTTCGCGTTCGCCTATTGGTACGTGGTGCTGCCGCTGATGTGCGCGATGACCCTGATTGCCGGCCTGTCGGCGGCGGGGCGCGGGCGGCGCACTTACCGTGGGCAACGGATCGACAGCATCGTGTCGGTGTGGGGCAGTTCGTGGCTGGTCACGGCGGTGGGCTTGTTTGCGGTGATTCGCATCCACCCGTGGTACGAGCCGCAGTACGCGATCCCGATCCTCGGCATGATCCTCGGCAATACCCTGACCGGCGTGTCCCTGGGCATCGAGCGCATGACCCAGGAACTGACCTCGGGCCGCAACACCATCGAGATGATCCTCGCCCTCGGCGGCTCACGCTGGGAAGCGGCGCAGGAAGCGATCCGCCAGGCGGTGCGCGCCGGGATGATCCCGACGCTGAACCAGATGGCCGTGGTCGGCATCGTCAGCCTGCCCGGCATGATGACCGGCCAGGTGCTGGCGGGCGAGAGCCCGGTGGATGCGGTGCGCTACCAGATCGTGATCATGTTTCTGATCGCCGCTTCGTCGGCGTTGGGCACGGTCGGCGCGGTGCTGCTCACCTACCGGCGCCTGTTTTCCAGGAACCATCGGTTTTTGCGCGATCGGCTGCAAGAGCGCTGACGGCCAGGCGATGGACTGTCGGTGATTGTTTCACCGCGTGAAATGCTCGATTGTAAATCCTGGTGATTCCATCGATAGGCGCCACGGCGGAACATGCCTGGCGTCAAGACCCCCACTTCTTTGGAGCCTTTCATGTCCCAGCCTGCGATCAAACTCTATGGTTTCCCCCTGTCCGGCCATTCCCATCGGGTCGAGCTGATGCTGTCGCTGTTGAGTCTGCCCAGCGAATTCATCCTGGTCGACCTCAAGCAAGGCGCGCACAAAACCGCTGAATTCGTCGACACGATCAACCCGTTCGGCCAGGTGCCGGCGATCGATGACAACGGCACCGTACTCGCCGATTCCAACGCGATTCTGCTGTACCTGGCGAGCAAGTACGGCAACGGCCAATGGCTGCCGAGCGACCCGCTGGGGCAGGCGCGTGTGCAGCGCTGGCTGTCGGCCGCCGCCGGTCAGCTCCACGCCGGGCCGGCGACCGCGCGGCTGGCGGTGGTGTTTGGCGCGGATGTCGATACCGTCGCCGCCATCAGCCGCTCCCACGCCTTGTTGCAATTGGTAGAGCAGCAGTTGGGCCAAAGCCGCTTCCTGGTCGGTGAGCAGCCGAGCATTGCCGACATCGCTTTCTACACCTACGTGGCTCACGCGCCGGAAGGCAATGTGTCGCTGGCCGACTACCCTCAAGTACGCGCCTGGCTGGCCAGTATCGAAGCCTTGCCGGGGTTTGTCGGCATGCCACGCACGGCGGTGGGCCTGCAATCACAGTAACCTTCAAGAGGGACACCGATGGACCGCTTTCATGAAATGCAGGTGTTCCTCGCGGTGGCCGAGGAGGAGAGCTTCGCCGCCGCCGCACGCCGCCTGAAAACCTCGCCGCCCAGCGTGACCCGGGCGATTGCCGCGATGGAACAGCGCATCGGCACCCAACTGCTGGCGCGCACCACTCGCAGCCTGCACCTGACCGAAGCCGGCCAGCGCTACCTGGAAGATTGTCGACGCATCCTCGCCGAGCTGAATGAAGCCGAGGAAGCGGCGGCGGGCAGTTACTCCATCCCCTGCGGCCAACTGACCGTGACCGCCCCGGTGCTGTTTGGCGAGCTGTATGTGGCGCCGTTGCTGGGGGCGTACCTCGATCGTTTTCCTCTGGTGAACATCAACGCTTTGCTGGTCGATCGCGTGGTGAACATGACCGACGAAGGTGTCGACGTGGCCGTGCGTATCGGCCATCTGCAGGAGCCGGGGCAACAGGCGATCCAGGTCGGTGAAGTGCGGCGAGTGGTGTGTGCGTCGCCCGGCTATCTCGACCGGCACGGGCGGCCGCAACATCCCACGCAGTTGCGTGAGGCCAAAATCGCTACGTCGTCGGCCAGCCAATTGATCAGCGCATGGCAATTCGTCGACGGCGAGCAGGAACTGACGGTGCCCATCGAGCCGCGCCTGGTGGTCACGGCGAACAACGCCGCGATCAACCTGGCGCGCATCGGCTGGGGCATGACCCGGGTGCTGTCCTATCAAGTGGCGGCGGCGGTGGCGGCCGGTGAACTGGAGATTGTCCTCGACGCGTTCGAGCCCGCGCCGCTGCCGATCCAGGTGGTGTTCCAGAAGGGCGCCCGCGTACCGGCGAAGGTGCAGACCTTCGTCGACTTCCTCACCCAGCGTTTCGCGCAGGACCGTGGCCTGAACCCAGCGTCGCAGCGGCCGAACTGATGGAGCGCTATCGCGATATGCAGCTGTTTGCGGCGCTGGCCGGGCAACCGAGCCTGGCGGCGGCGGCGCGCAGCGCCCGGGTGTCCGGCGCGACGCTGGTGCGCGCGTTGGCGCGCTTGGAAGCGCGTCTGCAGGTGGCATTGCTGCAACGCAGCACGCGGGGTGTCCGTCTCACCGAAGCCGGCCGTGCCTACCTCGCCGACTGTGTCCGCCTGCTGGCGGCCGTGGACGCCGCCGAAGCCTCGGCCAACGGCTCGCATGTGCAGGCCCAGGGCAATCTGCGGGTGTTCCTGCCGTTTCTGTTCAGCCGGTATGTGATGGCGCCGATCCTGGCCGGTTATATGGATCGCCATCCTGATGTGTTCCTGACAGCCCGCTACCACGACTATTACCCGAACCTGCACGAAGAGGGGCTGGACGTGGCGATCCTGGTCGGTGCGCTGCCCAACTCGTCGCTGATCGCGCGGCCAGTCGGCCAGGTGCGGCAGGTCCTCTGCGCCAGCCCCGATTACCTTGCGGCCCACGGCGAACCCGCGCACCCGCACGACCTCAAGCAGCATCGCCTGATCGCCAGCGCCGATCAGGTCCACTGGGATTTCCCCCATACCCACCTCAAGGCGCGTACACGCCTGCGCTGCACCACGGTGCAAGGTGCGATCAATGCGGCTGTGCATGGCGCGGGGATCATCCGGTGCCTGAGCTACCCGGTTCACGAGCACCTGGTCAGCGCGCAATTGCGCCGCGTCCTGCCCGCCCACGAGCTGGCGCCGTTGCCGGTCAACGTGGTCTACCGCGAAGGCCGCCAGGCGCCGATGCGCGTGCGCAGTTTTGTCGATCACTGCGTGGCGGCGTTGCGCGAGCATCCGGCATTTCAGTTGGCGTAATGCTCGATTGCCGAACGTGGGTATTCTCTCGCCGCGTGGCGGGGCGCAGCATCTGGCTATCTGACACGAGGTGATCGCCATGAACCTGATCGAACACTCCCCCTGGCACGCCGGCGAACGGCAGATGCAAGCCAGCGCCGGCGCCGCCGAGCGTATGGACATGATTGGCGCCAAGGTGATCCGCGATCATCTGCCCGAGCAACACCGAGGGTTCTATCCGCTGTTGCCGTACCTGATGCTCGGCGTGGTGGACGCGCACGGCATGCCCTGGGCGACGATGATCGAAGGCGCGCCGGGGTTTGCCCATTCACCCGACCCGTACACCTTGCAGATCGACAGCCTGCCCGGCAGCGGCGACCCGGCGCGCTCGGCCCTGCAGCCAGGGGCCGCCGTCGGCTTGCTCGGCATCGACCTCGACACGCGCCGCCGCAATCGCCTGAATGGTCGGGTTGGCGCGCTGGATGCCGAGGGGTTTGCGGTCGATGTGGTCCAGACCTTCGGCAATTGCCCCAAATACATCCAACTGCGCCCTGTCGATGGGATCGCCCGTCAACCCGGGGGCGTGGCCGAGCGCAGCAGCCGCCTGGATGACGCCGCGCGCGCAATGATCCGCAACGCCGACACGTTCTTCGTCGCCAGTTATGTGGACATCGACGGCGAACGCTCGGTGGACGTCTCCCATCGCGGCGGCAACCGCGGCTTCGTGCGTGTGGAGGGCGACGTGCTGACCATCCCCGACTTTGCCGGCAACCTGTTCTTCAACACCCTGGGCAACCTGCACGCCAACCCGGTGGCGGGGTTGTTGTTCATCGACTTTGCATCGGGCGACGTGATGCACCTGGCCGGGCGCACTTCGTTGATCCTCAACGGCCCCGAGGTGGCGCGGTTCGAGGGTGCGCAGCGGTTGTGGACGGTCACGGTGGAACAGGTGGTCCGCCGCCCGGCGGCGTTGGCGTTGAGGTGGCGGTTTGCGGAGTTTTCGCCGTACAGCCTGGCGACGGGGCGCTGGTAGGGCTGCGCTGGAAAGCCTGGGGGGTGAGCGGGTGGTCAAACCCTCATCCGTCCCGTACCATTCGCCCCCCTCGCAGTGACGCGAGGCGCAGCGCCAGGATGGCTCATTGCATGTCTTTCCTGTGGCGTCTGCAGCTCCCTTTTTGCCCGCGTTCAGGATTCGACATGTTTTGCTTTTCCAGGCCTTTGGCCTTGCTCTTAATGGCTGCAGCCTTGGCGGGCTGCGGTACCCAGCCCGCGTCGCTGGTCAGTCAGCCGCTGCAACCCGGCCCCGAAGAACCGGTGGCTTATCTTGTGGGCTCCATCGGCCCGCAGAACCTCAAGGCGTCTCCCGCACCCAACCAGCGCCTGTTGTTTCGCAAGCGTGGCTCCGCCTTCGGGGCCGCGGGTATATGGGTCGGTGTCGGGCGGGAAACGTCTCAGGATGTGAAGGACCAGACCGGCGTCGCCAGTGTGTTCGTGCTGCCGCTCAAACCGGGAGATTATGAGTTTTATGATTTCCAATTCTTCTCCAGCACCTATTCACCCACCCTGGGCACCACTTACACCTCGGTCCAGGCTCGGGAGAAGTTCAACCTGCCGATGCGCCTGCAAGCCGGCAAGGCCTATTACCTCGGTGAATTTCGCTCGCTGTGCCTGGGGGCGTCCCTGTGCGCCTTCCGTTGGCGCGACCAGCAAGGTCGCGATGAGCCGATCGCGCGACAATCGGTTCCGCGCTTGCCGGCGCTGGAGTTGATACCGCTGGATTATCGCAGCGCCGCCCCGCATATCATCGCGCCGCCGTCTACCGCTGCGGGCCAGAACACCCCTCAAGAGATGCGTCCATGAACCGCGTTATTACCCTGGGCGTCCTGGCGCTGCTGACTGGCTGTGCGGCCACCAATACCCTGCCAGAGCGCGCGTTGCCCGACGGTCAGGACTACCTCAAGCCGATCCATGTCATGGTCGACGACCCGCTGAATGCCGCGCAAATCCGTAACCAGTTACGCGAAACCGGAGTGTTTCGCAGTGTCGAAACCGGCCAAGGCAAGGAAGGGGATTATTCGGTGTTGATCCGCTTCAATAGCCAGCGCGAGTTGCCACCTTTCCCGGTAATTCTGCTGAGTACGGCGACGCTGTTTCTGCTGCCCTTGTCCCAGAGTATCGACACCACCACCGAGTTTTCCCTGCAACAGAATGGAAAGCTGTTGAAGCAATACAGCTATCGCAACGTGACCCACAAATACACTTGGCTGCTCGATGGCAGCGGCGGGATGCAGCAAGAGAACGTAAACCGTATCACCCGCGCCTTTGCCCAGGATGTACAACGTGATGGCCTACTGCCTGTGGAGCACACGCAATGATCAGGATCACCTTAATGGCTGCCGTGCTGTTGCTCGGCGGCTGCGGCACCGCCCTCAAACCCCTGGACTACAAAGCCCAGCGCGCCTATGTGCCGATGAGCGTCACCATGCCGCCGCCCGAATCCCGGTTCGATCAGCAAAAGCAGCGCGAAGTCATCCAGTTGCTGCGTGATACAGGCGCCTTCAGTTTTCTCGACGGTGGTTTCAGCAAGACCGGCTACAGCCTGTTGGTCGACCAGAGTGGCGGTAAAGGGGCCGGAGTGCTCCCCGCAGTACTCGGCGCTCTGACGCTGCTGACCGTGCCAGTGCCCTACACCTACGAGCGGCAATTGCATGGCTCGGTGTTCAAGGACGGTCAACTGCTGAAAACCTATGCCTACAAGCGTGGCGGCTGGACGGCCACGACTTGGTACATCCCCATGACCGAACCGCGCAGCGAGAGTGAAATGCTCGGCGACCTGATGCGAGACCTGGACCGCGATCGCTTGATTCCCTATCAGTGAGCCGGTGAGGGATGTTCGGCGCCGCAGCGGCAACCCCTGCGGCGCCAACAGCGTGTGGCTTTGGCTGTCGTCGAGCGCCAGGGGCGGGCAGGTCAGCGCGACATCGGGATAAACGCCACGCTCCCCCCGCACGCTGGTGAAACAGCCGCTCGCCATTGTCAGGCTGGGTGGTGATCACCTGATGATCCGCGCCCAGGTAGGCCAGGGGCGTGGGATCGTCCTTGGAGTACTGCGCGATGATAATCGTGTGTTGCGGATCGAAGCGGCGGCCGCTGGTGTGTTCCAGCCAGGTCATGAACGCAGCGCTGTCGCCCTGGCGGGGGAAGTCCTGGGTTTCGGCGACGTAGTAGAACGGCTGACCGCCGTTTTGCAGGTACATCGGCAGTTTGTTATCGACTTCCACCAGCACCATTTGCCATTGGTTCCATGGCGCGGTCTTCTCCGCTTGAGCTTGCACGTCCTCGACGAGACGCGTCACGCCGCCGTTGCCGTTGGTCCACGGGTACACCACGCCGAGCACCAGCAGCATCAGTGCGGCGGCAATGCCAAAGCCTTTCTGCCAGCGCGGCCAGCTGGCGGTTTTTTTCGCCAGCCGTTCGCTCAGCCACCAGGCTCCCAGCAACTGGGCGAACGGCACCAGCGGCAGCACGTAGTAACTGCGGCGGCTGCCGCTGGCGGTGAAGAACACGAACAGCAGGCCCAGGCCCCATACCAGCCAGCGCACGTTGGGCGGGGTCTGGCGCCAATGCCGCACGGCCAGCCACAGGCCGAGCAACCAGCACGGTGCCCAGGGCAGGGTGTAGGCGGGCAGGTAGATCAGATAGGTGTAGATCGGCCCCATATGGTCGAAGGGGTCGAAGAAACGCACGACGTTTTCGCGGAATACCAGAGCCAGCCCGCTTTCGCCGTAGGTCGGCGCTCCGTAGAAGTGCGACAGCACGAAGGGGATGGCATAGCACCCGGCGGCAATCAGCAGGGCCAGCACCAGGCGCAGGTTGAGGTGACGTTTGTAGCGGTGCTCGCTGAGCAGATGCGGCAGCAGCACCAGGCCTGGCAGCACAAAACCGATCAAGCCCTTGAACAGCGAGGTCGCGGCCAACAGCAGGAAAAACACCGTGTAACGCCACAACCGTGTGTCATCCGGCCCGCGCCAGTACCACCACACCGCCGCCAGCACGCCGCACACCGTGAGCACATCCGCCGTGGCCACGCGCGCCCAGAACAGGAAGTAGAAGGTGGTGGCGAGCATCCACCCGGCAATCAGCCCGGTGCCTTTGCGAAACAGGCGCTCGCCGATCAGGTACACCAGCCAGATGCTCAACCATCCGGCAATCACCGACGACAGGCGCAACGACCACGGCCCCAGGCCACCCATCAGGTTGGCGAACCCGCTGATCAGCCAGTAGGAGGGCAACGGCTTGTCGTAATACGGCGTGCCTTTGAGGTAGGGATCGAAGTAGTCACCGCTTTGCAGCATCTGCACGACGATGTTCGCCCAACGGGTTTCGGGCCCCCATAGGTCGCGACTGCCCAGGCCCAGCAGCAGGAGCAGGGCCGACACGCCCAGCAATAGCAGCAGGGCGCCACGTTCGGTTTTCCAGACACTCATGGACGGTTCCTAAGGGAGTTTTGGATAAAGGGTGAGCACCAGGTCGCCCTTGCGATAGCGCTTGCCGCCGGGTGGCAGTTGCCCTTCCTCAAGGTGTTCGCTGGTGCTCCTGACGCGCATCAGCACCCCGACCGCGCCTTGGCGGCGGGCTTCGGCCAGCCACGACTGGACGTCATCCAGCCCGACCTTGCGGTGTATGGTATCTGGGTATTGCAGGCCATATTGCAGCTCGCCTTCGGTGTCATAGAACGCGACATCCGACCGGTTCAGGCGCCAGGCCAGTGCGGATGCCGAGCCTAACTCGTTGCTCAGCAGTGCTTGGGTTTGCTGCAATTCTTCCAGGTGTTCAAGCACGAACTGATCGGGCATTTCGTTATTCGATATCCGCGCCGGCATACCCGCTGGCAGGAGTAGCACCAGCAAACCGATGCCCAGGGCCGGCGTCGCCCAGAGTGTCAGCGGGCGAAAGGCTTGCAGCAGGTTGGTCAGCACCCAGCCCAGCAGCACAATGAAGGTCAACGACAGGCTGAACATCTCCGCGTGGCTGTTGCCGTACAGCGGGTCGCCGATCTGCAGACAGATCAACGTCACCATCGCGGCCATGCCAAGCATGAAGTTGAGCAGGCCGTTGATGCAGATCGCGCGGGTTTTGCCCTGCTGTATCGCATCGATCAAGGCATGCCCCATCAACAACGCCAGCGGTAACAGGCACGGCATGATGTAGGTCGGCAGCTTGCCGCTGCTCAGGCTGAAGAAACCCAGCGGCAGCAGCATCCACAGGGCGAGAAAGGCCGTCGCCGGTTGGCGCTTTTCTTTCCAGGTCTGGTGCAGCGTGGTCGGTAGCAACCCCGCCCAGGGCAGGCACGAGACGACCATGATCGGCAGGAAGAACCACCACGGCCGCGCATGTTGTGCAGTGCCCGAAGCAAAACGGCGGATGTGCTCGTGCCAGAAGAAGAAATTCCAGTAGTCAGGCTCCTGCACATGGACCGCCCACACCCACGGCAGGCACACCAGGACTGCCACGACGATCGCCAGCGGGCCGTACCGCAGCAACTCACCCAGGCGCCGCTGCCAGAGCATATAAGGCACGGCAATCAGTACCGGCAGCAGCCACGCGAGGAAGCCCTTGGTCATGAAGCCCATCGCGCAGGCCAGCCCCAGCACGGCCCAAGCGCCGAGTCGGGCTCGCGGGGTGCGGCTGTCGAGGGCAAACCACAGCGCTACCAGGCTGAGGTTGACCCAGAAGGTGAACTGCGGATCAAGATTGGAGTAGCCGGCTTGCCCCGCCACCAGGCCGAAGCTCAAGTAGAGCAGGGCGCAGGCGAAGCTTTTGCGCGGGTCGTTCCACAGGCGGCGGGCGATCAGGTAGGCCAGCAGCACGCTCAGGCCGCCGGTCAACGCGGAGGCGATCCGCACACCGAACAGGTTCTGGCCGAACACCGACTGGCCGAGGGCGATCAGCCAGTAGCCGGCGGCGGGTTTTTCAAAATAACGCACGCCCATGAAATGCGGTGCGGTCCAATTGCCGCTCATGAGCATTTCCTGGCTGATCTGGGCGTAGCGGGTTTCATCGGGTATCCATAGACCGTGCAGGCCCAGGGGCAGGAGATAAAACGCGACGAAGGCCAGTAGCAGTAAGGGAAGGGGTTTGAATCGGGTCATGCGAACGTCGCTCCTTGACGTTTAAGTGCAGGAAAAGGATGTAAGGAAAAAGTGCGATAAAAGGTCACAGTGTTCACTAATGGGCTGAAAGTATTCATGACGTCCTTAACTAACAGGCGCAGTTAAACATGCCAGAAGTTGGCTGTCGTTTGGCTGAACATCTACCTCTTGTGTAGGTGAAAGTGTCTAAAGTTGCTTGAGCGCCTCTGGCCAGTCTCCGCTGTTTATAATGCCCACGGCCTTGAGCTTGCCGTTGCCCAGCACCTTGACGAATAACGCGCTGCCGTATTCGGTGGATTTGGCGTGGGGGAAGCCGAGGTCCCGTTCGATGTCGCTGATGCAGGCGCTGTGGGTAATCAGCACAAAGTTGTGCCCGGGTTGCTTGTGGCTGAGGATTTCCTCACCCATGGCATCGCCGCAGATCGATAGCGGGCTTGGCGACAGTTCGGTCTTGCCAAACATGAACAGCGAGGTTTGGGCGGTGCGGGTGGTCGGGCTGCTGAACACGTCTGTACCCTCCATGCCCAGTATTTTAAAGGCTTTGCCGATTTCGACGGCCTGTTGGGTGCCGTTGATCGTCAGGCCATCGGCGGGGCCGAAGCAAGGATTGGAGGAACGGTCACAGCGTTCTTCATGGCGGACCAGCACTACCAGATTGCCATCGCGCCAATTGGCCAGCAGACCTGAGGTCAGCAGGCGATTGGCCGTGCTCAGGTCCGGTGGCGATACAGGCCAGGCCAGCAAACCTGTCAGCAATGTGCCGAACAGGGCGAGCGCTGTCGTGCCCAGCCAGAGTTTTTTCAGGCGTTTTGCCCGAGCTTGATACGAACGCGGTTTGGTCAGGGTCAGGTTAACCACACTATTCACCGTGGGGATGTCAGGCAGCTTTTTATTAGTCAGGCACAACCGTTTGACTGGGCCCGTAGTGGAGCAAGAGCCTGTCATACAGTTGCTGTCTTTTTGCTGAAAACCGGAGCGTTAAAAGTTATGTGTGCCGACAACTAATAAGTTGAGCGTTATTGACGCTTGTTCGGCACTTTATTCGGTGGTCGGTAGGTAACCGGTGAAATGTATGTGAAAAATTTGCGTGGCGAGGGCGGTCAGCCGTTATCCTCGATTGCAGTCCACTGGCGAGCGAGCGTTCCCATGTTGCAAGTGCAAGGTGTCCATAAATGCTACGTCACTGCGCAGGGCCCGCTGACGGTATTGGCCGGGGTTGATCTGCACTTGGCGCAGGGTGGCAGCCTGGCGCTGATGGGCGAGTCCGGCAGCGGGAAAAGCACGCTGTTGCACCTGGTGGCCGGCTTGGATCGTGTCGACGGCGGCAGTATCTGCGTGGGTGAGCAGCGTCTGGATCAGATGAGCGAGCGGCAGTTGGCCGATTGGCGGCGCACTGAGATCGGCCTGGTGTTCCAGCAGTTCAACCTGATCGGCAGCTTGCGCGTCGACGACAACCTGGCGTTCCAGGCGCGCCTGGCGGGGCGCTTTGATCCGCGTTGGCAAGCGCAGTTGGTCGAGCGTCTGGGCCTGGGGGATCTGCTCAAGCGCTACCCGGAACAACTCTCCGGCGGCCAGCAGCAACGGGTGGCGGTGGGGCGGGCGCTGGCGTCTCGACCCGGCTTGCTGCTGGCGGACGAACCGACGGGCAATCTGGATGAGACCACCAGCGATGAGGTGCTGCAACTGCTGCTGGACCTGTTGCGCGACACCCCCACCAGCTTGTTGATGGTTACCCATAGCCCGCGCATTGCCGCACGGCTCGACCGGCAGGTGGTGTTGCACCGCGGCCACGTGCTGCCTGCGGACGTCGGCTGAGATGGCGGTGCTCTATTGGACTTTACGCGCGTTGCTCAGCCACTGGCGGCGCCACCCCGTGCAGTTTTTCAGTGTGCTGACCGGGCTGTGGCTGGCCACCGCGCTGCTGACCGGGGTGCAAGCGCTCAACAGCCAGGCGCGGGACAGCTACGCCCGAGCCAGTCAGTTGATCGGCGGCGAACCCCAGGCCAGCCTCAGCATGCCCGACGGTGCCAGCTTCCCCCAGGCGCTGTTTGCCCAGTTGCGCCGCGCTGGCTGGCCGGTGTCGCCGGTGGTGCAAGGGCGGGTGCAGCTCAAGGGGCATGAGGACCGGCGCCTGCAATTGATGGGCATCGATCCGGTGTCGCTGCCCGGCAGCGGCGCGGTGGCGGGGCAGCGCTTGAGCCAGGCGCAAATGGTCGCGTTCTTCGACCCGCCGGGGCGCACCTGGATCGCCCCACACACCTTGCAGGCGCTGGGGTTGCAGGCCGGTGAACGGCCGCTGACGGCCAGCGGGCAAGCCTTGCCGCCGTTGCAGGTTCAAGCGGACATGGCCCCCGGCCTGTTGCTGACCGACATCGGTTTTGCCCAACCGTTGCTGGACATGCCGGGGCGCCTGTCGCGGTTGTTGCTCGACACATCGTTCGCCGCCACCCATCCCACGCCGCCGGCCGGACTGCAACTCAAACAGGCGCAGGACAATAACCTCGCGCGCCTCACCGAAAGCTTTCACCTGAACCTGGATGCGCTGGGTTTTTTATCCTTTGTGGTCGGGCTGTTTATCGTCCATGCCGCCATCGGCCTGGCCCTGGAACAGCGGCGCGGGCTGCTGCGCACCTTGCGTGCTTGCGGAGTCAGCGGGCGGATGTTGCTCCTCGGCCTGGGCATGGAACTGGGCGCCCTGGCCCTGCTTGGCGGTGTGCTCGGTGTCGCCAGCGGCTATGTGCTCGCCAGTGTCTTGCTGCCGGATGTGGCCGCCAGCCTGCGCGGCCTGTACGGCGCTGAAGTGCCGGGGCAGTTGAGCCTCAGCCCATGGTGGTGGCTCGCCGGGTTGGGCCTGAGCCTGCTCGGGGCGTTGCTCGCCGGGGCCGGCAGTGTGTGGCGCGCGGCGCGCTTGCCGTTGCTGGCGTTGGCCAACCCTCAGGCCTGGCATGAGGCCCATGGGCGCTGGTTGCGGCGTCAGGGCCGGGTGGCGAGTGCGGCGTTGCTGATCGCGCTGTTGGCGCTATGGTGGGGCAACAGTCTGGCTGCCGGATTTGTGCTGATGGCGGCCTTGCTGCTCGGTGCCGCGTTGGGGCTGCCGGTGCTGCTCAATGCGCTGTTGAAAGCGCTGCTGGGACGCAGCCGCTCGGTACTCGGGCAGTGGTTTCTCGCCGACTGCCGCCAACAGTTGCCGGCCTTGAGCCTGGCGCTGATGGCGTTGCTGTTGGCGCTGGCGGCCAACATCGGCGCGGGTTCCATGACCTCGGGTTTTCGCCTGACCTTCAGCAATTGGCTGGAACAACGCCTCACCGCCGAGCTGTACCTCAACCCAAGCACCCCGGCCCAGGCCGACAGCTTGAATACCTGGCTCACGCAACAACCGCTGGTGCAGGCGGTGCTGCCCACCTGGCAGGTCGCCGTGCAATTACAGGGCTGGCCGGCGGATGTGTTTGGCGTGGTCGACGCGCCGACCTATCGCCAGCACTGGCCGTTGCTGGAAGCTGCGAGCGCGCCGTGGGACCAGTTGCTGCGCAGTGACACGCTGATGCTCAGCGAGCAACTGGCGCGGCGCTTGAATGTGCAAGTGGGCGACGCCGTCAACATCCCCACGCCCGACGGTGTGTGGTCGCCCCAGGTGGTGGGGATCTACGCCGACTATGGCAACCCCAAGGGCCACGTGCTGGTCAATGCACAGCACCTGTTGGCGCATTGGCCGACGCTGTCGCCGGCGCGCTTCAACCTGCGCGTACTGCCGCAAAACGTGGCGCCGCTGGTGCGTGAGGTGCAGCGCGAGTTCACCCTGGACGACAGCCGTATCGTTGACCAACAGACCCTCAAGGGTTGGTCGAGCCAAGTGTTCGAGCGCACCTTTGCCGCCACCGCCGCCTTGAACAGCCTGACGCTGGGCGTGGCGGGCGTGGCGCTGTTCATCAGCCTGCTGACCCAGAGCCAAAGCCGCCTCGGCCAACTCGCCCCGCTGTGGGCATTGGGCGTGACGCGCCGACAATTGATGCTGCTCAACCTGGGACAGACCTGGCTGCTCGCGGTGCTGACGCTGCTGCTGGCGTTGCCCTTGGGGTTGCTGTTGGCGTGGTGCCTGGATGCGGTGATCAATGTGCAGGCATTTGGCTGGCGCCTGCCGTTGCATATTTTTCCCTGGCAGCTGGCGCAACTACTGGGGCTGGCGTTGCTGGCCACGTTGCTGGCGTCGGCATGGCCATTGTGGCAGTTGTACCGCAGTCGCCCGGCGGATTTGTTGAGGACGTTTGCCCATGAAGATTAAGGCGCTGCTGTGCCTCGCTCTGTTGCTGGTGAGCGGCTGTGACAAAGCCCCGCGCCCGAGGAAAGTTTCGCCGGCCTGGGCAGTGATGCGGCGGATTTTGCCCAGGTGGTGCCCGGCAAGGTCTTCGCTTTTCCTGAGGACCACGGCCCTCACGCCGGTTTTCGCATCGAGTGGTGGTACGTCACCGCCAACCTGCAAGACGCCCAGGGCCATGTGTTCGGCGTGCAATGGACCTTGTTTCGCAATGCCCTCAAGGCCGGGCCGACGCAACCGGGCTGGCACGACTCAACGATCTGGCTCGGCCACGCCGCCGTCACCTCGGCCACCCGGCACTACGCCGCCGAGCGCTACGCCCGTGGCGGCGTCGACCAGGCCGGGGCCCGGGCCGCGCCGTTCAGTGCGTGGATCGACGACTGGAGCTTCGCCACCCGCCCAGGCGCCGCCGGCCCTTTGGCGGACATGCAACTCAAGGCCAGCGGTCCGCAATTCGCCTACGACTTGCAACTGACGTCCAGTCGCCCGTTGGTGCTGCAAGGTGACAACGGCTACAGCCGCAAGTCCGACCAAGGCCAGGCCTCGTACTACTACAGCCAGCCGTTTTTCACCGCCAACGGCAGCGTCAGCCTCGACGGCAAGGTGTACCAGGTCACGGGCCCGGCCTGGCTCGACCGCGAGTGGAGCAGCCAACCCCTGGCCGCCGGCCAGACCGGCTGGGACTGGTTTTCCCTGCACCTGGACCGTGGCGAGCAGTTGATGCTGTTTCGCGTAAGGCAAAAGGACGGCACGGGTTATCTCACCGGCACCTGGATCGACCGCGAGGGCCATACCCAAACCCTGCACAACGCCGATATCCAGCTTACGCCACTGGCCACCACTGACATCGACGGGCGACGTATCCCCACACGCTGGTCGCTGAAAATTCCCGGCAAGCAGTTGGATATCACCACCGATGCCGTCAACCCGAAGGCCTGGATGAACCTGAATATTCCGTACTGGGAAGGACCGGTGCAGTTTGAGGGTGGGGTTGGGTATCTGGAGATGACCGGGTATTAGCACTTTTCTGTAGGTGCTGATCCTCTTCTGCGTAGGCAACTTCCCAAATGTGATTTAGCCCCCTCGGACTTGTGCCGGGGCGGTGTTTGCTTGCTTATATTTCGACGCCAACTTCATCGCATCAAGGATGTAAGGCATGGCGCGGGGATACATCAACGACAAGCCAATCAGCTACAGCAGTTTGAAAACCTGGCTGATGGGCCACGGCATGAGCCGCCAGCACTCTGACCATTTTGATGTGTTGAATCATCACCTGCGCCGTGGGTGGGTGATACCGGGGCGGATGGTGATTGTTCCAGACACGGAGAGCGTCAGTTGTTCCTGGAATGAATCCTGGTGGGTGCGTTATGCCGAGGAAATTGATCGCAACCTGGAGCTGGACGCTGCGGCTGCACAGACGATGATCGATAACTACGACCTGCTGCAGAGCCTTCTGACGTATGGCTCGATAGGTATCGGCAGTGCGACATCGGCGTGGTCGCGGCACTTGGATGAAGTCGTGAATACGTTGGAGGAAATCGAACGTCTGCATCAACGCCTGAAAGCCGGCGGGTTGGATCGCCAGGCGTTTATCCGCCAGCGCCAAGTGCTGCTGGCGCTGCTGGGCACGCAACTGCGCGGTGCCGCACGATTTGGCACGGGATTGCGCGGCAATCAATCGCTGAAGAAGGTGCTGGGGATTTCGACCAAAAGCTATCTGAATAAAGGCGAGATCGCCGGGTATGCACAGCGCTTGAAGGCGATTTCGCAGACGTCGAAGTGGTTGGGCAAGGGCACTTATGTTGGGCTGGCGCTGGATGTGGGCGCAGCGGGTTTGGAGATCAAGGAGGCGTGTATGGTGGGGCGGGAGGCGCAGTGTCGGCGGGCGAAGTATGTGGAGATGGGGAGGTTGGCGGGTGGGGTTAAGGGGGGAGCTGTTCTTGGAACAGTCGGGGCGAAAGCAGCTCGTCGTGCATGCAACATGTTTCTGGGTATTGCTTTGAAAGGACGCGGTGCATTGGCGTGCGAAATTATTGGAGGCGCTGCTGGAGGGTATGTCGGAAGTAGTGAATTTGGCGATGAGGGTGCGTTTCTGGGTGGAAAGATCCTAGAGATCGATGGTGATTTGATATTCCAGCCAGAGGGGGCTTAACCATGGATTTTTTTCTCGTTTATTCCATTGTGTTGTTTGTTGGGATGTCTGTCGTCTTGGGACTGTTGCTATTTGCCGAATATACAAAACTCGACGAGTTGGAAAGTTACTTCAGTGAAAACGAAGAAGTTCGCAATAATAAGCGTTTTTGGCGACGAAACCAGTGGATCGACAGACAATATCGCATGATGCTGATTTTTGAATACCTTGCAGACTCTAAACGCCATGTGAAAGCCGGTCTTGTGACCGAAGCCGAACTGGCGTCTATTCCTTTAGCGCTCAAACGTTGGGTGTTGTGGCCCTATTACCTTGCGTTCATTTGGGCTATCGCAACGGTTGTTTGGTCGGTTTGGCGCAGGTGGTGCAACATTCCAATTTGAACGAGGGAGGGAGTTTAATGATGTCGTTTTTTCCTGCTTACACCCTTGTAATGTCTATTGGGACGTTCGTCGTCCTGGGACTGATGCTTTTTGCCAAACGTACAAAACTCGACGAGCTGGAAAGTTACTTCAGTGAAAACGCAGAGGTTCGTAAACGTAAGCAACTCTGGGGGCCAAGCCCACGGTTCGGCGGATTTCATCGCATGGGCCTGATGATTGATATCATGCTAATGTCAAAACGCTAAGTGAAAGAAGGTCTTGTGACTGAGGAAGAGTTGGCCTGCGTTCCGTTATCACTTAAGCGTTGGGCCGTGTGGCCATATCGCCTTGCGATGATTTTGGCTATTAGCTGGGGCTATTGGTGCACTTGGTTCTAGTGGTCGCTCGTTTTCCTACACCTGAGCAGTTGATGCTGTTTCGCGTAAGGAAAAAGGACAGTACGGGTTACTTCACCGGCACCTGGAACGACCGCGAAGGTCAACCCAAACCCTGCACAACGCCGCTGTCCATAACTGAAGCTGTCAACTCGAAGGCCTGGATATTCCGTACTGGCAAGGGCCGGTGCAGTTTGAAGGTGGGGTTTCTAGGCGGCAAGATCATAGAGATCGATGGTGATTTGATCTTTCAACCAGAGGGGGCCTGACTATGGATTTTTTTCTCGTCTATACCATTGTGCTGTTTGTTGGGATGTCTATCCTCTTGGGACTGATGCTATTTGCCGAATATAAAAAACTCGATGAGTTGGAAAGTTACTTCAGTGAGAACGAAAAGGTTCGTTACCATAAGCGATTTTGGAAAAGAAATCAGCGGATCGACAGATTTCATCGGATGGGCCTGATGATTGATTTTCTATCAAACCCAAAACCCTTTTTGAAAGCAGGTCTTGTGACCGAGGCCGAGCTGGCGTCTGTTCCTATAGCGCTCAAGCGTTGGGCGTTGTGGCCATATCGCATTTCTTATATCTGGCTTGTTGCATTAGGCGTTTGGTCCGTTTGGTATAAGTGGTGATGAATATTTCCTATGCTACGATGTCGTTGTTTCTTGCCTACACCATTGTAATGATTATTGGGGCGTTCGTCGTCCTGGGACTGATGCTTTTTGCCAAACGTACAAAACTCGACGAGCTGGAAAGTTACTTCAGTGAAAACGCAGAGGTTCGTAAACGTAAGCAACTCTGGGGGCCAAACCCACGGTTCGGCGGATTTCATCGCATGGGCCTGATGATTGATATCCTGCTAATGTCAAAACGCTACGTGAAAGAAGGTCTTGTGACTGAGGAAGCGTTGGCCTGCGTTCCGTTATCACTTAAGCGTTGGGCCGTGTGGCCATATCGCCTTGCGATGATTTTGGCTATTAGCTGGGGCTATTGGTGCACTTGGCTCTAGTGGTCGCTCGTTTTCCTACACCTGAGCAGTTGATGCTGTTTCGCGTAAGGAAAAAGGACAGTACGGGTTACTTCACCGGCACCTGGAACGACCGCGAAGGTCAACCCAAACCCTGCACAACGCCGCTGTCCATAACTGAAGCTGTCAACCCGAAGGCCTGGATATTCCGTACTGGCAAGGGCCGGTGCAGTTTGAAGGTGGGGTTTCTCGGCGGCAAGATCATAGAGAACGATGGTGATTTGATCTTTCAACCAGAGGGGGCCTGACTATGGATTTTTTTCTCGTCTATACCATTGTGCTGTTTGTTGGGATGTCTATCCTCTTGGGACTGATGCTATTTGCCGAATATAAAAAACTCGACGAGTTGGAAAGTTACTTTAGTGAGAACGAAAAGGTTCGTTACCATAAGCGATTTTGGAAAAGAAATCAGCGGATCGACAGATTTCATCGGATGGGCCTGATGATTGATTTTCTATCAAACCCAAAACCCTTTTTGAAAGCAGGTCTTGTGACCGAGGCCGAGCTGGCGTCTGTTCCTATAGCGCTCAAGCGTTGGGCACTGTGGCCGTATCGTCTTTCTTTTATTTGGCTGATCGCATCAGTCGTTTGGGAAATTTGGTACCGATGGTAGCTCACCTGTCCTCACCGCCACCTGGATGAACCTGAGTATTCCGTACTGGAAGGGTCGGTGAGGTTTAAGGGCTCTGGAGATGACCAGGTATTAGCACTTTTCTGTAGGCGCCGATCTTCTTCTGTGTAGGCAACTTCCTAAATGTGATTGAGCCCCCTGGGGCTTGTGTCCGGACAGTATTCGCTTGCCTATATTTCGACGCCAACTTCATTGGTGATTTGATATTCCAGCCAGAGGGGGCTTAACCATGGATTTTTTTCTCGTTTATTCCATTGTGTTGTTTGTTGGGATGTCTGTCGTCTTGGGACTGCTGCTATTTGCCGAATATACAAAACTCGACGAGTTGGAAAGTTACTTCAGTGAAAATGAAGAAGTTCGCAACAACAAGCGCTTTTGGGGACGAAACCAATGGATCGACAGACAATATCGCATGATGCTGATTTTTGAATACCTTGCAGACTCTAAACGTCATGTGAAAGCCGGTCTTGTGACCGAAGCCGAACTGGCGTCTATTCCTTTAGCGCTCAAACGTTGGGTGTTGTGGCCCTATTACCTTGCGTTCATTTGGGCTATCGCAACGGTCGTTTGGTCGGTTTGGCGCAGGTGGTGCAACGTCATCATCTGAAAGGCACTGCATTTCTTTCAAAAATACTGTACATACATACAGTAATATCCTACAGTCCATCCCAGGTGACCGGATGTCACCTGACCTTCAGTTTTTAACTATGGATGGATAAAAAATGAAATCGAAAAAAAACCTTATGCTGGGTGCAGCCATGGCGGCCTCCTGCTTCGTTTCGGCCTTCGCCCTGGCCGAGCAATACCCTCACCTGGCTGCGCAAGCGCTTCAACCCAGCGTCAAACAGGCGTTGAAATCCAGTGCAAAAATCGCCGCCAACAAGGCTCCCACGGCGCTGAAACAGCAACTGCGGGCAGGCGCTCAGTCGAAGAAAGCGGTATTCGCCGCGAAGGCCAAGGCCGACTCGGTGGTGGAAGACAACACCGCGCCGGCCCCCGTCACCCAAGTACAGAAAGCCACTGCCAAACAGGCTGCTGCAGTGCAGGCGGCGCTGGTTCAGGGCTGTGAAACCACGCTGGATGTCAACGCGCTCTATACGATCACCGGCGTGCAAACCGGCGACCTGCTGTGCTACCACTTCAACCTGCCGAAGAAGGCCCGGATCAACGCTCTGCTGGTCAGCCAGACGACGGGCACCGACATGTCGTTGACCTTGTTTCAGGACGACGGCCAGGGCAATCCGCTGCCCTTGGGCACCTCCAATAACCCGGGCACCGCTGATGAGAGCCTTGGCGGCGTGGTGCCGGCCGGTGATTACTACTGGTTCATGGAAGCCAACGCGGCGGTCCAGGGGTCGGGCTTTCAGTTCGGTGTGGCGGTCGATACCAACCTCGACGCCTTCGAACCCAATGACACGCCGGACACCGCCTTCAAACTGCCTGACACGCTGAACTACATCAGTGGCAATGCCGACAGTCTCGATGACGTTGATTACTTCGACTTCACCGCAGTACGTGGCCAGAGCGTGGGGATCGCATTGACTGCCGACGCCGCCAGCGGCAGCGCGCGGGGCAAATGGATACTGGAGCGTTTCGATGGCGCGCAGTGGGTCACCGTGGGCGCGAATGTGCTATCGACCTCGATCCCGAGCCCTGGCGTCGGAGGGGTGGTCAAGGTGCGCGTGCGTCCGAACCAGCACCCGAACGAACCGTGGAGCGCGACGGGCAAATACAACCTGTCGCTGGGTTCCAGCCTGCGGGTGAACAGCCCTGATGTAAAAGGCGAGGCGAACGTGTTGCGCATCCCGTTCTCCGCTTCCAATGTGGGCTATGGCTACATGACCACCCAAGCCTATCGCGACCTGACTTGGACCATGGGCCTGTCGGACAGCACCGGTGCGCCGCTGGTAGGGCTGCATCCGATTGTGTATCTCGATCAGCATATCAACCCGGACACCGGCAATATCGTCTACAAGGCCTACTCGGCGGCCACCGACAGCTCGGGTCAAGCCAGCGGCACGATCAACGTGGGCACGTGCTCCGGTGATTTCCAGACCACTTTTGTCGATTATGCCCAGGGCTACAAAAACACCTGGCGCAGCGACTTTAACTACGGCGTGTGGCGCATGGAAGTACTGGAGTATCCGGGCATCGGTGTCGGTGGTGACAATGTCGAGTACGTCAGCTTCGGCCACTTGTGCAAACAGACGCTGCTCAGCAGCACCAAGAGCTGATGCAGTAAACCGGTAGTACCCAGGGCATACAGGCCGAGCGCCTGTATGCCCTTTTTGCATTATGGCGTCAGCGCCAGTTTCAACGGCACGCGTGCCATGCTCTCGGGCGGTGGCGAATGTGCGAGTTTTTGCTCCAATAGGCGAGCCCTCGATAGGACGGGCTCAGGCGTGAACATTCAAATCAGCGGGTCCCAGCGTTGTGACCAGTCGCTTTCCGCCTTGACCACACCGCGCAGCAACTCCAGCGCCTGCTGCAACACGGCCGAATCCCGCGCCCGTGAGTACACCAGGAACGTCGGGAAGCTGAACTCCGGCGCCTTGGGCGCGCGTTGCATCACGCCGCTGTCGAGGTAGCTTTGCACCACTCGGGTACGGAAATATCCGGCACCGCCGTTCTCCAGAATGTATTGCAGCGCCAAGGGCCCGAGGTTGAAACTCAGCGCGGCGCGGGCCTTGTCGGGCAGCGCGGCGTCATGCTGCTGGCGAAACCCCGGGCCCCAGTCGATATACACATACGGGCCCGGCTTGCTCACCAGTTGCACCAGGATCAGCTTTTCTTCCAGCACCTGCTCCACCTGCAAACCTGGCCAGTACTGCGGCTGGAACACCAGCGCGGCGTCGAGCACACCCAGTTCCAATTGGCGCAGCAGGTATTCGCCCTCACGGATTTCCGTGCGCAGCGCATAGCCTGGGATATGTTCGCGCAAGGCCTGGGCCCAGCCGAGCATCAACGGGTTGCACAGGCTGACCTCACCGCCGATATGCAGCACATTGCGATAGCCCTCGGGCAATGGCAGGTCGCGGCGCGCGGCTTCCCAGGTTTGCAGCAGTTGGTTGGCGTACACCACAAAGGCCTCGCCGTCGGCGGTCAGTCGCGCACCGGCGCGGTTGCGCACAAACAGCGTGCTGTCCAGCTGGCTTTCGAGGTTCTTCACGCGGGCGGTGATGGCGGTCTGGGTGACGTGCAGTTTCTCGGCCGCCGCGGCCAGGCTGCCGCAGCGGGTGATTTCGAGGAAAGTGCGTGCCAGTTCGATGTCCATGAAGCCCCCAGGGATGATTGGGGGCCTATTGTAGTGGAATGCGCTCAAGAACTGTGGGAGGGGGCTTGCTCCTGATTGCAGTGTGTCAGTTGACTGATCGGGTTCTGGCACACCCCCATCGGGAGCAAGCCCCCTCCCAGCGTTGGGTTGGATCTACGCTGTTCCGGTGATCGGGGCTGGCAGGGGGGCGGTAGGGAATGCTTTTGCATATGCCTGGCAAACCCGCAACACCGTCTCATCGGCAAACCGCGCCGCCACCACGTGCAACCCCACCGGCAAGCCATTCGCCGCCAACCCGCACGGCACCGACGCTGCCGGTTGCTGGGTCAGGTTGAAGGGGTAGGTGAACGGTGTCCACTCCATCCATTCGTGCATTCCGGAGCCTGGCGGCACGTTGTGCCCGGCCTCGAACGCGGTGATCGGCATCATCGGCGACACCAGCACATCGTAGTGCTCATGGAACGCCGCCATCCGCGCCACCAGGGCTGCCCGTGCTTCCAGGGCCGCGCTGAAATCGTCCAGGCTCAGGCCCTCGCCGCGTTGCGCGATACGCAGCAGGCCGGGGTCGAGCAGCTGTTTTTGCGCCGCGCTCATCGGGCCGGTCAGACGGGCCGCGCCGGCCGCCCATAAGGTGTTGAACACCTCCTGCGGGTCGCTGAAACCCGGGTCGATCTGTTCGACATGGGCGCCCAACTGCACCAGGCCCGCCACAGCCCGGGCGACCACTTTGGCCACCTGCGGGTCGACATCGACGTAGCCGAAGGTGGGGCTGTAGGCAATGCGCAGGCCCTTCAAATCCACGGTCTCCGACAACCAGGGCGTGGTCCTTGGTGCGCCGATCAAGCCGTCTCGCGCATCCGGTTGTGCGACGGTTTGCAGCATCAAGACGCTGTCTTCCACGGTGCGGGTCATCGGCCCCAGGTGCGACAGGATCGTCATCGAACTGGCCGGCCACTGCGGCACATAGCCGAAGGTCGGCTTGATCCCGAAGGTGCCGGTAAACGCACAGGGAATGCGGATCGAGCCGCCGGCATCGCTGCCTTGGTGCAACACCCCCAGGTTCAGCGCAGCCGCCGCGCCCGCGCCGCCGGAGGAACCGCCGGTGGTCATGCGCGTGTCCCACGGGTTGCGGGTGATGCCGTACAGCGGGTTGTCGGTGACGCCTTTCCAGCCGAATTCCGGGGTGGTGGTCTTGCCCAGCAGCACCGCACCGGCCTTGCGCATAAACGCCGGGAAGGGCGCGTCCACGTCCCACGGACCCTCGGCCGAGGTGGTGCGCGAGCCCTTGCGCGTGGGCATGCCGAGGGTCAGCGTGAGGTCCTTGATCGACGCCGGTACGCCATCCAGCGCACCGCAGGGTGCGCCTTTCAACCAGCGCGCTTGCGAGGCGCGTGCGGCGTTGAGTGCGCCCTCGGCATCGACATGGCAATAGGCGTTGACCAGCGGGTTATAGCGCTCGATGCGCAACAGCGCGTCTTCGGTGACTTCCACCGGCGACAAGCTTTTGTCACGAAAATGCTGCAGCAGTTGCACCGCCGTCAGTTGGCCGATCTCACTCATGCCTGATCCCCCTGTGCCGCATTGACCATGGCGCGCAGCAACACCGCGCAACCTGCCGCCAGATCATCTGGTGCGGCGTTCTCGATTTCGTTGTGGCTGATGCCGCCTTCGCATGGCACAAAAATCATCCCGGCCGGGCCCAATTCGGCGACGAAAATCGCGTCGTGCCCGGCGCCGCTGACGATGTCCATATGACTCAGGCCCAAGGCGTCGGCGGCGTCGCGCACGGCGTTGACGCAGGCCGGGTGGAAGTCCAGCGGCGGGAAGTCGGCGGTGGCGGTCAACTCGAACGTCAGGCCGTGGCGTGCAGCGCTGGCTTCGATCACGCCGCGCACTTCATCGACCATGGCCTGCAGCTTGTCGGCATGCAGATGGCGCAGGTCGATGGTCATCTGGACCTGGCCCGGAATCACATTGCGTGAGCCGGGGCGCAGGCTCAGGCAGCCGACCGTGCCGCAGGCGTGGGGTTGCTGTTGATGTGCGATGCGGTTGACCGCGCTGACCACCTCGGCGGCGCCGACCAGGGCGTCCTTGCGCAGGTGCATCGGCGTCGGGCCGGCGTGGGCCTCGACGCCGGTGAGGGTCAGGTCGAACCACTTCTGGCCCAGGCAGCCCATCACCACGCCGATGGTGGTGGCACGGTCTTCCAGCACCGGGCCTTGTTCGATATGCGCCTCGAAATACGCACCGACCGGATGGCCGAGCACCGCACGCGAACCGGCATAACCGATGCGCCGCAATTCGGCGCCCACCGACAGGCCCTGGTCGTCCTGCTTGTCCAAGGTGTCCTGCAAGTCGAACTTACCGGCGAACACCCCGGACCCCATCATGCACGGCGGGAAGCGCGAGCCTTCTTCATTGGTCCATACCACCACCTCGATCGGCGCTTCGGTGTCGATCTTCAAATCATTGAGGGTGCGGATCACTTCCAGGCCGGCCATCACCCCGAAGCAACCGTCGAACTTGCCGCCGGTGGGCTGGGTGTCGATGTGGCTGCCGGTCATCACCGGCGGCAGGGCTGGATTGCGCCCTGGGCGCCGGGCAAAAATATTGCCGATGGCGTCGACGCTGACACTGCACCCGGCCGCCTCGCACCACTGCACGAACAGGTCGCGGGCCTGGCGGTCGAGGTCGGTGAGGGCCAGACGGCACACGCCGCCTTTGACGGTGGCGCCAAGTCGGGCCAGGTCCATCAGCGATTGCCACAGGCGGTCGCGGTTGATCAGTGGGGCGTTGCTCTGGAGCGGTTGTGCAAAGCTATTCATCTTCGAACTCCGGTCAGGCACTCAGGGCCAGGTAGCGGTTCTTGATCGTCGGGTCGGCGCGGAAGGCTTGCGCGCTGCCCTCGTACACCACGCGGCCCTGTTCGAGCACGTAATGGCGGTCGGCGAGCTTGTCGCAGACCATCAGGTTCTGTTCCACCAGCAGCACCGGCAGGCCGTCGTCCTTGACCTTGCGCAGGATCTTCACCAACTCGTCGACGATCACCGGGGCCAGGCCTTCGGTGGGTTCGTCGAGGATCAGCAGCTTGGGATCGTTGAGCAGGGCGCGGGCGATGGCGAGCATCTGTTGCTCGCCGCCGGAGAGCGCGTGGCCGGCGTTTTTGCGTCGCTCCTTGAGGCGCGGGAACATGCCGTAGACGTCTTCGAGTTGCCAGCGGCTGCTCTTGCGCGCGGCGATGCGCAGGTTTTCCTCGACGGTGAGCAGGCGGAAGATCCCGCGGTTCTCCGGCACCAACGCCAACCCCTGGCGTGCGATTTCAAAGATCTTCTGGCCCACCAGCGCCTGGCCGTTGAAGTGGATCTGGCCCTGGCGCGGGCAGATGATGCCGAGGATGCTGCGCAGCGTGGTGGTCTTGCCGGCGCCGTTGCGGCCGAGCAGGGTCACCAGTTCGCCGGGGTTGACGGTCAGCGACACGCCTTCGAGCACGTGGCTCTTGTCGTAGTAGGAATGGATATTCTCGACGATCAGCATCAGGCAGCCTCCCCAAGATAAGCCGTTCGCACACGTTCATCGGCGCGCACGAATTCCGGCGTGCCTTCCACCAGGATCTGGCCGTGGCTCATCACCGTGATGCGCTGGCTGATGGACATGACGATGCTCATGTTGTGTTCGATCAGCAGCACCGTGTGGTCGCGGCCCAGGTCGCTGATCAGTTGAGTCATGATCGGGATGTCATCGATGCCCATGCCCGAGGTGGGCTCGTCGAGCATCAACAGTTTTGGCTTGGAACAGATCGACATGCCCACCTCCAGCACCCGTTGCTGGCCATGGGACAACTCGCCGGCCAGGGTCGCGGCGCGGGCCGTGAGTTGCAGGCGTTCGAGCACCTGGTCGGCCATCTCCAGGTGTTCGCGCTTGCTCTCGACCCGACGCCAGAAATTCAAGGCGCGCGCACCGTCGCGACCTTGGGCGGCCAGGCGCAGGTTTTCGCGCACGCTGAGGTTCTGGAACAGGCTGGTGAGCTGGAACGAACGCGCCATACCGAGGCCGACGCGGGCGTGGGCCGGTTTGCGCATCAGTGGCTGGCCGTCGAAATGGATCGCCCCGGCGGTGGCCTGGCGTTCGCCGGTCAGGCAGTGGAACAGGCTGGTCTTGCCCGCGCCGTTGGGGCCGATGATGGTGTGGATGGTGCCGGCCGCGACCTTCAGGTTGACGCCGTTGACCGCATGGAACGCGCCATAGGCCAGCTCCAGGTTCTTGGTTTCCAACAGGATGCTCATAGCCCTTGCTCCTTGGCGACGACGACGGCCTTGCGGCGGCCGCGTACTTTCTCGAACAGCGACGCCAGGCCGCCCCACAAACCACCGCGCATGAAGATCACCACCAGGATCAGGATCATCCCCAGCAACATCAGCCAGCGCGGCCACAGGTCGGAGAGGAAATCCCCCAGCAGCACGATGGAACCGGCGCCCAGCAACGAACCGAACAGCGAGCCGGTGCCGCCGACGATGGTCATGATCAGGATGTTCTCGGACATCGCCAGGTCGATATTCGACAGCGGCACAAAGTGCAGCAACATGGCGTACAGCGCCCCGGCAATCCCGGTGACCGCGCCGGACAGCACGAACACCAGGATCTTGAAGTGACGCGTGTCATAGCCGATGGCCGAGGCACGGGTTTCGTTTTCGCGGATCGCCATCAGCGTGCTGCCGAACGGCGAGGCGATGACGCGGCGTGCGCCGATAAAGATCAGCAGGAACAGCACCGCGACAAAACCGTAGAACGCGCGGGCGTCGGCCAACGACAGCAACACGCTGTCGCCGATGCGGATCTCCGGGCGCGGCACGCTGAGCAGGCCGTTGTCGCCGCCGGTCCAGTCGCTCAGGGTGTAGGCGACGAAATACGCCATCTGGCTGAACGCGAGCGTCAGCATGACGAAGTAGATGCCGGTGCGGCGGATCGCCAGGGCACCCACCAGCAGCGCCAGAAAGCCGCCGGCCACGGCGGCGCCGAGCAGTGCGCTGAACAGACCCAGTTGCAGGTGGATCATCAGCAGCGCCGCGCAGTACGCACCGGCACCAAAGAAGATGCCTTGGCCGAACGACAACAGCCCGGTGTAGCCGAGCAACAGGTTGCAGGCCAGGGCGGCCATGGCAAAGATCAGGATTTCGCTGGCCAGGGTCGCCGAGGGCAGGACCAGCGGCAGGCCGATCAGCACTGCCAGCACCCACAGCAACATCGCTTTGGATTGGGTCTTGGCGAACGGCAGGGGATTTTTCTCGCTCATGTCAGGCTCTCCCGAACAGGCCGTAGGGGCGGACCAGAATCACCACGGCCATCGCGCCGTAGATCATCAGGCTCGCACCCTGGGGCCAGAGTGTGGTCATCAGGCTTTGCACCACGCCCACCAGCAAACCGCCGACCAGCGCGCCGCTGAACGAGCCCATGCCGCCGATGACGACAACCACAAAGGCGATCCCGAGAATTTCCGGTCCGACAAAGGGCTGGGCACCGCGCAACGGCGCGAACAGTACGCCGGCCATGCCGGCCAGGCCGACGCCGAGGGCAAAGGTCATGGAGAACAGGCGGAAGATATTCGTGCCCAGCAGCGACACGGTTTCGGTGCTCTCACTGCCGGCGCGCACCAGTGCGCCGAAGCGTGTGCGTTCCAGCAGCAGCCACAGGCCCAGGCCCACCAGCCCGGAAAATACGATGAGGAACAGGCGGTAATAGGGATAGACGAAATCGCCCAGCACCAGCACCCCGCGCAGCAGTTCCGGCACGGCGACGCTTTTGCCCACCGGGCCCCAGATCATCACGCTGGCTTCCTGGATGATCAGCGCGATCCCCAGCGTCACCAGGATCTGGAACATGTGCGGCAAGTGATAAATCCGCTGGATCAGCAAGCGCTCGATCACCCACGCCAGCGCGGCCACCACCAGCGGTGCCAGCAGCAGCGCCAGCCAGAAGCTGCCGGTGAGGCTCACGGCGGTGTAGCAGATGTAGGCGCCCAGCAGGAAGAACGCACCGTGAGCGAAGTTGACGAAGTTGAGCAGGCCGAAAATGATCGTCAGCCCGACCGCGATCAGGAAGTAGATCATCCCCAGGCCAAGGCCATTGAGTATCTGGAACAGGTAAAGATTGAGCATGCAGGAACCCTCGGCAGGAAGCCGCTCGCGCGGCCCTGCGGTGCAAATAGTCAGGGGGTCAGCCGAGCGTGCAGCCCGTGGCCTCGACCGGCGGGAATGACTGGCCGGCGCTGAGCACCTTGGCCAGGTCGTCCTTGTCGGCCATGTCGGCGGCGGCCTTGCCGATCAGCAGGTAGTAATCCTTGATCACCTGGTGGTCGCCGGCACGGATCGACTCCTTGCCGGTGGGGCCCTCGAAACTCAGGCCCTGCATGGCCTTGGCCACGGTCGGCCCGTCGAAGCTGCCGGTGGCGATGATGGTGTCCAGCATGACCTTGGTGCTGATGTAGTCGGCGGCCAGCGGGTAAGTGGGGTTGATGCCGTACTTGGCCTGGGTCAGCTTGACCAGTTCGCGGTTGAGCGGGCTGTCGACCTGGTGCCAGTACTGCGCGCCGAGGTACACGCCTTCGAGCACATCGCTGCCCAGTTCCTGGAACTGGTCGAGGCCGGCAGACCACACCAGCAGCACTTTCATGCGCTCCTTGATGCCGAAGTTGACCGCCTGGCGCAGGGTGTTGGACGACTGGCTGCCGAAGTTGAGCAGCACCAGCACGTCGGGCTTGGTGGCGATGGCGTTGGTCAGGTAGCCGGAGAATTCCTGCTCCTGCAGCGAGTGGTAGCTGTTGCCGACGTGTTCCAGGCCATGTTCCTTGAGCACGTTTTTGGCGCCCTCGAGCAAGGCTTCGCCGAACACGTATTGCGGGGTGATGGTGTACCAGCGCTTGGCGTCCGGCAGCAGCTTGATCAGTGGCACCAGGGTTTCGCGGATCGCGCCGTAGGTCGGCACCGACCAGCGGAAGGTCGCGTGGTTGCAGTCTTTGCCGGTGACTTCATCGGCGCCCACCGGGGTCATGAACACGCCTCCGGCCTTGTCGACTTCCTTGGCCACTGCCAGCGCCGACGACGACAGGGTGCAGCCCTGGAAGAACCGCGCGCCGTCCTGCGCAATCGCTTCCTGCACCTTGCGCACCGCCTTGCCCGCGTTGCCTTCGGTGTCGATGACCTTGTAGTTCAGCGGGCGCCCAAGAATCTCGGGGTGCTGCGCCACCGCCAGGCGCGAACCCATGTCGGCGAACTTGCCATAACTGGCAAAGGCGCCAGACATGGACTTGAGGCCGTAAAAGGTAAAAGGCTCGGCGGCGAATGCCGAGCGCACGCTCAGCGGCAGGCTGAGGGCGGAGGCGAGGGTGAGGCTGGCTTTCAATAACGTACGACGCTGCATGGGGTGACTCCCTGGTTTAGTTATTGGCAGGAGCGGCAAGGGCGATACGGTGGAGCAGGGCCTGTGGGCAGGCATTTTTTATTGGGGTAACGCAGTGTGCGGGTTGGAATGCAGTCAACTGTGGGAGGGGCGGTGCGACGATTTGACTTGCTCCCGATAGCGATGTGTCAGTCGATATAACGGTGACTGTGCCGGCCTCATCGGGAGCAAGCTCCCTCCCACATTGGAGCTGGGGTGTTCTTAAGAGTGATCGAACTCCAGTAGAAAATGCGGGCTGACCTGGCCTTCGAGCGCGGTCATATGGTGTTCGGCGTCGCACATGTGTTCATGCATCAGGCTGCGCACCGCGCTTTCATCGCCGGCGCGAAAGGCGCTCAACAGTTGCTTGTGATAGTCGAGGTTGGCCGCGTCGAACTGCTTGCGCTTGGGCTTGTAGGCTTTTTTCAGCACCACCAGGTCGCGCAGCAGGTCGTTGAGAAACTGCGCCGTAAAGCTCAGCAGCGGGTTGGGGCAGGCCTTGGCGAGCAGGTTGTGGAACTCCAGTTCCGCCAGGCGTTGTTCGCGCTGGCCGGCCTCGCTGTCTTCCGGCGCGCTGCAAAAATCCACGTTGGCCTGCAGGGCCTGGTAGTCGTCTTCGCTCAGGCGCCCGAGCACCGACACCGCCAGTTCCACTTCGATGACCTTGCGCAACTGGTACACCTGTTCGCCATCCAGGTGCTGGAAGTGCAGGTAGTTGCGCAGTGCGCGGCTGGCCGGTTCGGTGCCGGCCTGGTTCAGGTAGGCTCCGCCACTCGGGCCGGTGCGCGTGCTGACCAGGCCTTCGACTTCCAGGGCCTTGAGCGCTTCGCGGGCCGAGCCCTTGGAGCACTGGAAGCTTTCCATCAGCTCGCGCTCGGTGGGCAGGCGGTCGCCGGGCTTCAAGGCGTCGGTGACGATGGAGCGCTTGACCGACTCGACAATCACGTCGGACAGCTTCTGGCGTTTGCGTCGTAGCGGGCGAGTGAGCATGGGGTCTATTTATCGTATTAATGCGGATAAATAGCACTTAATAACGATTGGGCCGTAGCGTCAACGCAGGGTGTCGTTTCTGGTGTGGAAAGGTCGCAAACGGAGACTCATTGCACAGTGGCATCCGTACACACCGTCGAGCGCGGCGGTTTGTTCCCATGCATCAGATAATCGCCCACCCACTGGTTCACACAGGCACTCACGCCGCTGAACGAAACCCCGTGGGCATAGGCGTTCTTCAGTTGTACGCGGCTCGCCGGGAAGGTGCGCTCGAAGGCCCAGGCGGCGCCGGTGGACGGGGTTTGGTCGTCGAACTCAGCCTGGACCATCAGCAGACTGTCGAGCCGGGCGAGTTCCTTGTACGGCAAGCCCCGGCTGTGTTTTTGCGGCCAGGTGGTGCATTGGCGCGCCTCGAGGGCGCTGCCGGCGACCGGGTACTTGGCGAGCGATTCGGTTTCTTTCTGTTGCCAGAGGTCTTCGTTGGAGTAGGTCGAGTCATTGCACAGGATCGCGGTTTTGACCGAGTCGGCGGCCGACATGCGCAACGGCCCGGGCTTGGGCACGTTGGCCTGCAAGGGTTCGCGCACGCGTTGCAGCAGCAGGCTGAACATCGACTTGGCGCGCTCTTCGATCACCGGGTCGGGGCTGAAGCGGTGTGCGCGGGCACGCGTTTCCAGCGCCAGGTCGTCGCCGTCGGGAGTGTCCCGCAGCCAGCGGCTGAGCACATGGGCGCCCATCAGGCCGGCGGGGTCGCTGTAGAAACGGTTGCTGGAACGCAGCGCGGTACGCACGCTGGGCAGCAGTTCCATGAACACACGGCGCACGGCGGCCGGCGTGTCGCCCAGCTGATACACGCCAGGGTCGAGGGCGGCGGCCTGGGCCACGAAGCGCTCGAAAATCTTCTCCTTTTCGCTGGCGACGATCACGCTGGCGTGCTCGAACGTTGAGGTCCAGTTGATGTTCGAGTCGAGCACCATGCGCCCCACGTTCGCCGGAAACAGGCCGCCGTACCAGGCGCCGAGCCAGGTGCCGTAGGCGTTGCCCAGGTAGTTGAACTGCAACTCGCCCAATTGCTTGCGCACAAATTCCAGGTCGCGGGCGGTTTGCTCGGTGGTGATGTAAGGCGTCAGCGGGTGGCTGGCGCAGGCTTGGGCGATCAACCGTGCATTCTGGCGCGCGGCGGCGAGGTTGGCCGCGCTGCGGTCTTCGCTGACGTCCGCTTGCGGCACGATCCGCGCGTCGGAGCGGCACTCCAGGCGTGAGCCCGGCAGCCGGCCCAGGCCCCGCGGGGTGACTTCGATCACATCATAGGTATCGGCCAACTGGCGGTAAGTGTCGCCCCAGTCGGGTTGCCGGGCGTAGTGCTTCCAGACGGTGGCCAGGTGTACGGCGAAGGCGCCGCCGGCGTCGAGCCCGGGGCCCCCCGGGTTGGCGAATATCGCGCCCTGGCGTGACAGCGGTAGTTTGGCGCCGACACGGGTGATGTCGAAGCTGATGCGACCGCGCTCTGGCGCCCCATGGTCCAGGGGCGCGGTGACGATGCCGCATTGGGTGCGTTCGATGACTTCCGGGTCTAGGCGTTCGAGCGTCGGCTGCGGGCAGTCCAGGAACCATTCGATGCCGAACGGCGAGCGCGGTGTTTCAGCGTAAGCGCCGGTGGGCGCCAGGGCTGCGACCAGCACCAGGCAACGGTAGGTGATTGCGCTTGCAGCTGGAAGGGGTTTCATCAGCGATCCTGGCCTGTCGTGTGAGAAAAAGAAGCCACTGTTGTGGCTGCTCATTCGGGACGACTTTTTTACCAAGGACCGTGGGGGGAAAAATGTAGGAGGACAAAACGGCGAGTGTACGAAATGCGACTTTCGTTTATCGGATGTCGGATTCCCAGCCGCCGCCCAAGGCTTTGTACAAGGCGATACTGGCTTGCAGGCGCGACAAGCGCAGTTGCACATTCAGGTCCTGGGCCGTGTACAGGGTGCGCTGGCTGTCCAGCACGCTCAGCCAGTCTTCGGCGCCCGCCTGGTAGCGGCTTTCGGCGATGCGCAAGGCGTTCTGCGCCGCCTGCAGCTCTTGCGTTTGCCATTGGCGCTGCTGGTCCAGGCGCGTGATGTTGCTGAGGGCTTTTTCCACATCGGCGAAACCGTTGATGATCGCCCCGCGATAGGTCTGCAGCAGCTCGTCCTGGCGCGCGCGGGCCTTGTCCCGTTCGGCGCTTAAACGGCCGTTGTTGAAGATCGGTGCGACCAGGCCGCCCGTCAGCGTGTAATACGGGCTGCGCAGGATCTCCACGGCTTTGCCGGCGTCGGAGCCGAAGGTCGCGCCGAGCGTCACCGCAGGCAGCATGGCCGCGCGGGCGACGCGAACATCCGCTTGCGCCGCCGCCAGTTCGGCTTCGGCCTTGGCCAGGTCGGGGCGCCGGCTCAGCAGTTGGCTGGGCACGCCCGGGCCGATGCGCGGCCAGGTGAGGGCCTGGAAGGGCTCGGTGCCCAGGTCCAGCGCCTGGACCGGCTGGCCGAGGAGGGCGGCGAGGGTGATCCGCGACTCTTGCGCCAGTTGTTGAATCAGCGGCAATTGCCGTTGCTGGCTGGCGACCAGGCTTTGCTGCTGGGCCAGTTCCAGGGCCGTGGCGGAACCGGCGTCGTAGCGGGTCTGCACCAGTTCCAGCACATTGCGTGCATTCGCCAGGTTCAACTCGGCGATCTGCTCGCGCTGGCGTGCGGCGAGGGTTTGCGCGTAGCGGTCGGCGACGTTGCTGAGCAGGGTCAGTTCCACGGTAGCCTGGTCCGACGCGCTGGCCCGCAGGCTGTGCAGGGCGCTGTCTCGCGCGGCCGCGCGGCCGCCCCAGAAATCCACTTCATAACTGGCGCTGAGGTTGGCGCCGAAGCTGTTGACCGTGTCATTGCTTTGCGTCGCGTCCAGGTCCGGCCCGCCCTGGCCGCGCAGTAACTTCTGATGGCTGGTGGACAGGTTGAACTTCACTTCCGGCAACAGCGGCGCGCCGGCGATCACTGCCGTGGCTTGGGCCTGGCGCACCCGTGCGACGGCGGCCGCCACGTCAAAACTGTCACGGCGCGCCTGTTCGATCAGGCGGTTCAGTTGCGGGCTGCCGAATTGCGTCCACCAGCGCTGATTGTTGAGTTGGGCGGCGTCACGCTCGGCGTACTGCCAGGCGGTCGGTGCTGCCACGCCGCTGTCGACGGCGGGCAGGCTGGCGGCACAGGCATTGAGCAGCAGGCACAGGCCGAGTACGCACACGGGGGAGGCGGGGGATCGTTTATTCACTGGTCAACGCCTTAACCGGATCGAGCCGGGCAGCTTTACGGGCCGGCATAAAGCCGAATACGACGCCAGTGACCAGTGCGCAGCCAAACGCGCCGAGCACCGCCACCAGGGAAAACTGCACTGCGACCTTGGCCAGCATCAGCACGCCGCCGACCAGCAGCGCCAGGCCGATACCGCACAGGCCGCCAACCACCGAGAGCATCAGCGCCTCGGTCAGGAACTGGCGCAGGATGTCGCGCTGGCGCGCGCCGGTGGCCATGCGGATACCGATTTCGCGGGTGCGTTCGCGCACGGTCATCAACATGATGTTCATCACCCCGATGCCGCCCACCAGCAGCGAAATCGCGGCGATCGAACCGAGCATCAGCGACAGCGTGTTTTGTGTGCGCGCCTCGGCCTGGATCATTGCCGCGTTGTTGGTCAGTTGGTAGTCACGCTTGCCGTTATGCAGGCGCAGCATCAGTTGGTCGATGGCGTGTTCGGCTTCCCGCACCTTGCGCGCATCGGCGGCGGCAATCACCACGTATTCGGGGTTGTACGTGCCGAACAGGCGCACGCTGGCGGCGGTGTAGGGAATGGCCACGCGGTCGTCGCTGTCTTTGTTACCGGAGCTGGAGCCCTTTTCCGCGAGCACGCCGATCACCTGGAAAGGCACGTTTTCGATGAGGATGTATTGGCCGATCGGGCTGACCTGCTTGAACAGTTTCTCGCGGATGCGGTGGCCGATCACCGCGACCGTGGCACCGGCGCGCTCGTCGGCTTCGGTGAAATAGCTGCCCTCGACCACCGGCCAGTTGAAGATCTGCGGAAAGTTGACGTCGTTGCCGCCCACATAGGCCAGGTAATCCAGGTTGCCGTAGCGGATGCCAGCGTCGCTGCCGTTGACCGGCATGATCCGCTTGATCTGCGGCAGCGTCGCCAATGCCGCGACATCGTTGAGGGTCACGATGCCCAGCGGCGTGCGCGGGTTGGGCGAGGAGCCGCTGAGGTAGAGGATGTTGGAACCGAATGCGCCCATCTGTGCCATGACCTGGCGCTTGCTGCCTTCGCCCACCGCCAGCATCACCACCACCGAGGCCACGCCGATGATGATCCCGAGCAGGGTCAGGGCGGTGCGGAAGCGGTTGATCCACATCACGCGCCAGGCGGCCTGCACTGCGTCGAGCAGTTCGGCTTTCCACGCGCCGTTGTGCTCGGCGCCTTCGGCCAGGCGCTGGCGCAGGTCGACGGCTTGCAGCGTCGCGCTGTCGGCGCTGGCCGGGCGGTGGCGGGGGCTGTCGGCCGAGTCGCTGATGATCAGGCCGTCGCGAATTTCGATGATGCGGTTGGCCCGCGCCGCCACGTCGCGGTCGTGGGTGATCAGGATCACCACGTGGCCCTGGCTGGCCAGTTCGTCGAGCAGGCGCATCACCTCGGCGCCGCTGTGGCTGTCGAGGGCGCCGGTGGGCTCGTCGGCGAGGATGATATGCCCGCCGTTCATCAGCGCGCGGGCGATGGAGACCCGTTGCTGCTGGCCGCCGGACAGTTGATGCGGACGGTTGCCAGTGCGGTCGGCCAGGCCCAGGCGCGTGAGCAGGGCCCTGGCGCGGGCGTGGCGTTCGGCGGCGCTGATGCCGGCGTAGATCGCCGGCATTTCGACGTTTTCCTGGGCCGACGCCGACGGGATCAAGTGGTAGCCCTGGAACACAAAGCCGAAGGCTTCGCGGCGCAGCCAGGCCAGTGCGTCGCTGTCCAGGTGCGCGACGTTTTCGCCGGCGAACAGGTAGTCGCCGGCGGTGGGGCGGTCGAGGCAGCCGAGGATGTTCATCAGCGTGGATTTGCCGGAACCCGAGGCGCCGACGATGGCGACGAATTCCCCGGCATGGATCGACAGGTCGACGCCGCGCAATACGTCGACCTGCGGGCTGTCGCCGCCGCCGTAGGATTTGCGGATGTGCTTGAGTTCGATCAGGGGCGTGCTCAATTCAACCCCCCGCTGCCGGCGCCCGGCCCGATCAGCAGGTGATCGCCTTCGCTGAGGCCTTCCAACACTTCGACGCGCAGGCGGTCGCTGATACCCAGGCGCACGACGCGCTCTTCGATGCGGCCGTTCTCCGCGACCACGCGGGCGGTCTGCCGGTCGGCGCTGGTGCTGTCTTGCAGGGCGGCGACCGGCGCGGTGAGCGCATCCTTGACCTGGCCGGCGACGAAAAACACCTGGGTGGTCATTTCGGCCATCAAGGCGTTGTCGCTGTTGTCCACGTCCAGCAGCACGGTGTACAGCACCACGCGGCCGCTGCCGCTTTTGTTCGAACTGCTGGGGCTGCCGCTGCCCTGGGTTTCGTTCAGCGGCTTGGGCGGGATCGGCAGGATCTGCCGCACGCTGCTGGTCCAGCGGCGGTTGCCGCCGCTGAGGGTGGTGAAATAGGCGGTCATACCGGGTTTGACGTGGCCGATATCGGCTTCCGAGACCTCGGCCCACACGGTCATCGGTGACAACTTGGCGATGCGCAGGATCAGCGGCGTTTGCTGCTGGGCATTGAGGGTCTGGCCGACCCGTGCGTCCACCGCCACCACGGTGCCGGTCATCGGCGCATAGATGCGCGTATAGCCCAATTCCGCCTCGTCTCTGCGCAGGCTGGCCTGGGCCTGGAGAATCTGCGCCTGGAACATGTCGACCCGCGCCTGGGTGGCGCTCAGTTCGGACTTGGCGGTTTGCACGTCCTCTTCGCGGGTCGCGTTGCCGGCGGCCAGGCGCTGCTGGCGCTGGTACTTCTGGCGCGCCAGTGCGTGCTGGGCTTTCTGCTCCTGCAATTGGGCCTTGAGGTTTTCGATGGCGTAGCGGCTGGCGTCGAGCTTGGCTTTTTGCGTCGAGGGGTCGATCTCTACCAGCAACTGGCCTTCCTGCACCTGATCGCCGGCTTCGACATGGATCTTGCGGATCTGCCCGGACGCCTGGGCGCCCACATCCACATAGCGTCGCGGTTGCAGGGTGCCCAGGGCGGTGACGCTGTTTTCAATGTTGCCGCGGGTCACGGTAACGGTGGCCAGGTTGTCGCGCCCCGGCGGCTGCAATTGCCAGGCGGCGATGCCGATAACAGGGATCAGGCACGCCACAACCAGCAGGGCGTGTCGGGCAGGTCGAGGGCGTTTCATGGGTTGGTTCCAGCCAGGAAAGTTCGGACCGCAGTTGCGGGGGGCTGACAGTTAAACGAGAGCATGGCCCGAAGATTTAGGCTGTTTCACAAGTAGTTACAGTGCTGGCGAGTAAAAAAATTGCCCGCTGAAGCAAGTCTTCTTTAAAAGTAGATGAGAATTACTATAAATTGCACTTACCCAAACTGCCATCACTCATGGCTGTCTTTTTAAGCATTCAAGGACCTAATACCGCCGTCAGGTGGTCGGGAGTCATGTTGGAAAACTACTATCGCGAGCTGGTGTGTTTCCTCAACGCCAAGCTGGGCAACCGCCAGGTGGCCGAAGATGTGGTGCATGACGCTTATGTGCGGGTGCTGGAACGCGCCAGTGACACCCCCATCGACCAGCCCCGCGCCTTTTTGTACCGTACCGCGCTGAACCTGGTGATCGACGGCCATCGACGCAACGCCTTGCGTCAGGTCGAGCCGCTGGAGGTGCTGGACGCCGAAGAGCGCTTCGCCAACGCTTCGCCCCACGCCACCCACGATCACACTCAGCGCCTGCAGATGCTCGAACGCGCCTTGGCCGAGTTGCCGGCGGTCTGCCGCGACAGCTTCCTGCTGCGCAAGCTCGACGGCCTGTCCCACGCGCAGATTGCCGAGCGCCTGGGGATTTCCCGCAGCCTGGTGGAAAAACACATCGTCAATGCGATGAAGCACTGTCGGGTGCGGATGCGCGAGTGGGACGCACCCTGAGCGTCGAGTGGTTAAATTTTAATTCATTGTCCTCGTTTCCTATCAACACATGACCTGTTGTGCAGGTCGTGAAGGTATTCCCGCCCCACCGCCAAGGGGCTTATCCAGAGGACACTGGAATGACACAGGCAATTGCTTCGCCCGCGGTTCACGACTTGATCGGTATCGGTTTCGGCCCTTCGAACCTGGCGCTGGCCATCGCCCTGCAGGAGCGCGAAAAGACCCAGGGCAAACTGGACGTGCTGTTTCTCGACAAGCAGGCCGACTACCGTTGGCACGGCAATACCCTGGTGACCCAGAGCGAACTGCAGATTTCGTTCCTCAAGGACTTGGTGACCCTGCGCAACCCCACCAGCCCGTATTCCTTCGTCAACTACCTGAAAGCCCACAACCGTCTGGTCGATTTCATCAACCTCGGCACGTTCTATCCGTGCCGCATGGAGTTCAACGACTACCTGCGCTGGGTCGCCGGGCAATTCCAGGCCCAGAGCCGCTACGGCGAGGAAGTGCTGGCCATCGAACCGATCCTGCATCAGCAGCAGGTTGAAGCACTGCGCGTGATTTCCCGCGATGCGTTGGGTGAACAGCATGTCCGCACCACCCGTTCGGTGGTGGTCAGCGCTGGCGGCACGCCGCGCGTGCCCGACGTGTTCAAGGCGTTCAGGGATGACCCCCGCGTGTTCCACCATTCCCAGTACCTGGCGCGCATGGCCCAGCAGCCTTGCGTGCAGGGCAAGGCGATGCGTATTGCGGTGATCGGCGGCGGCCAGAGCGCGGCCGAAGCGTTCATCGATTTGAACGACGGCTTCCCGGCGGTACAAGTCGATATGATCCTCCGCGGCTCGGCGCTGAAACCGGCGGATGACAGCCCGTTCGTCAACGAAGTGTTTTCGCCGGCCTTTACCGACCTGGTGTTCCAGCAGGTCGGCGCCGAGCGTGAGCGGCTGATCGCCGAGTACCAGAACACCAACTATTCGGTGGTCGACCTGGAGTTGATCGAGCGCATCTATGGCATCTTCTATCGCCAGAAAGTCTCCGGCACCGCGCGCCAGGCCTTCCGCACCATGACCGTGGTCGAGAACGTCAGCGCCGGTCCGTTGGGCATCGAGTTGACCCTGCGCAATAACGCCAGTGGCGAAACCAGCGTCAGCCATTACGACGCGGTGATCCTGGCCACCGGCTACGAGCGCCAGATGCACCGCGAGTTGCTGGCGCCGCTGCAGGCCTATATGAGCGATTTCGAAGTCAGCCGCGACTACCGCATCGTGACGGATGAGCGGTGCAAGGCCGGCATCTACATCCAGGGCTTCAGCCAGGCCAGCCATGGGTTGAGCGATACCTTGCTGTCGGTGCTGCCGATCCGGGCGGATGAGATTGCCGCATCGTTGTACGCGCATGATCGCCACCGTGGGCAGGGGCGTTCGGTGCAGGATTTGCTGCTTGCTACGGCGAGCTGATGAACGCTTGTAGCGACTTTTGGAGGCGGGGTAGAAAATGTGGGAGGGGGCTTGCCCCCGATGGCGGTGTGTCAGTCAACTAATTTGTAGCTGGCAGATTGCAATCGGGGGCAAGCCCCCTCCCACACTCTTGACCGCATTCGGCTTCCAGGATGTGGTCGGCTATAAGGCCGCGCCCAAGAACAGAATGAGCCCTATCTGATCCACGGAGATCCAAATGGGGGAGGGGCTTGCCCCCGATGGCGGTGTATCAGTCAACTAATTTGTAGCTGACAGATTGCAATCGGGGGCAAGCCCCTCCCACAATCTCGACCGCGTTCGGCTTCCAGGATGTGGTCGGCTATAAGGCCGCGCCCAAGAGTAGAATGAGCCCTATCTGATCCACGGAGATCCAAATGTGGGAGGGGCTTGCCCCCGATGGCGGTGTATCAGTCAACTAATTGGTAGCTGGCAGATTGCAATCGGGGGCAAGCCCCCTCCCACACTCTTGACCGCGTTCGGCTTCCAGGATGTGGTCGGCTATAAGGCCGCGCCCAAGAGCAGAATGAGCCCTATCTGATCCACGGAGATCCAAATGTGGGAGGGGGCTTGCCCCCGATGGCGGTGTATCAGTCAACTAATTTGTAGCTGACAGATTGCAATCGGGGGCAAGCCCCCTCCCACACTCTTGACCGCGTTCGGCTTCCAGGATGTGGTCGGCTATAAGGCCGCGCCCAAGAGCAGAATGAGCCCTATCTGATCCACGGAGATCCAAATGGGGGAGGGGGCTTGCCCCCGATGGCGGTGTATCAGTCAACTAATTGGTAGCTGGCAGATTGCAATCGGGGGCGAGCCCCCTCCCACACTCTTGACCGCGTTCGGCTTCCAGGATGTGGTCGGCTAATAAGGCCGCGCCCAAGAGCAGAATGAGCCCTATCTGATCCACGGAGATCCAAATGTGGGAGGGGGCTTGCCCCCGATGGCGGTGTATCAGTCAACTAATTTGTAGCTGACAGATTGCAATCGGGGGCAAGCCCCCTCCCACACTCTTGACCGCGTTCGGCTTCCAGGATGTGGTCGGCTATAAGGCCGCGCCCAAGAGCAGAATGAGCCCTATCTGATCCACATTTGATCTTTGGTGTCTGGGGATCAGGCCAGTTCGGTGGCGGTGTTTTTGACTACCGCGAGTTCGGGGTGGGCCACCAATTTGTCGATGTGCAACTCATCGTTGTTCAACCAGGTCTCCGTCAGCACCCGGTAATGTTCCATATCCCGGCAACGCATGCGCAGGCTGTAGTCGAACGGCCCGCTGATCAACTGGCATTCGAACACCTGCGGGCAGGATTTGACGCAGGCTTCGAAGGCCTTTTGCGCCGAGCGCCCGCTCTGGTTGGACAAGGCCACCAGCACCAGCAGCGACAGCCCCGGTGAGACCATCTGCACGTCGATGATCGCCTCATCGATGCGATCCAGCGCAGGGGAGGAATGGGGTCCGTTGGCCTTGGTATCCATGGGGTTCACTTCAAGCGGTTGGAAAGAAATTGCTGCAAGCGTTCGCTGTTGGGATGGTCGAGAATTTCGGCACCGCCTTGTTCTTCGACGCGGCCCTGGTGCAAAAACAGCACTTGGCTGGACACCTGGCGGGCAAAGCCCATTTCGTGGGTGACCATCAACATGGTACGACCTTCCTCAGCCAACGTCTGTATGACTTTGAGGACTTCTCCTACAAGCTCAGGGTCCAAGGCGGAGGTCGGTTCGTCGAACAGAATGATTTCCGGTTCCATCGCCAAGGCGCGGGCGATGGCGACGCGCTGCTGCTGGCCGCCGGACAGAAACGCCGGGTATTGATCCGCCACCCGGCCCGGCAAGCCGACCTTGTCCAGGTACAGCCGCGCACGTCGTTCCGCCTCGGCCGCACTCACGCCCAACACCCGACGCGGGGCCATGGTGATGTTTTCCAGCACGGTCATGTGGCTCCACAGGTTGAAATGCTGGAACACCATGGCCAGGCGTGTGCGCAGGTTCTGCAGTTGCGCCTGGTGCGGTGCGCGGGTGCCGGCGCGGCCCTGGCGCATTTCGATGCTGATGCCGTCCAGGGTGATGACCCCGGCGTCCGGCTGTTCGAGAAAGTTGATGCAGCGCAGCATCGTGCTTTTGCCCGAGCCGCTGGCGCCGATCAGGCTGATCACATCGCCGTTGCGTGCGTTGAGGGAAACGCCCTTGAGCACTTCATGTTCGCCGTAGCGTTTGTGGATGCCTTCGACTTGCAGTTTGACCGTCGCCGTCGCCGCCTTGGCGATAGGGGCTGCGGGTGTCTCGACGGGATAAGTGGCCAGGGCCTGCGCGGACTGATTCATGGGTTAGCCTCGGGTAGGAACAAGAAAACGCATCCAGCGACGTTCGGCCAGTCGAAACAGGCCCACCAGTGCAAAGGACAGCAGCATGTAGAGCAGCGCGGCGATACCGAAGGCCTGGAACGTCAGGAACGTCTCGGCATTCGCATCGCGGGCCACCTTGAGGATGTCGGCGACGGTGGCGGTAAACGCCAGCGACGTGGCGTGCAGCATCAGGATCATTTCATTGCTGTAGGCCGGCAACGCACGGCGCAGCGCGGCGGGCACCACCACAAACAGGTTCAGTCGCCAGCCGTGCAGGCCATAGGCGCGTACCGCTTCGATTTCGCCATGGGGAATGTTGCGGATCGCCCCGGCGAAGATTTCCACGGTGTAGGCACAGGTGTTGAGGACGAACGCCAGCAGCGTGCAGTTCAACGCGTTGCGGAAGAACTGGTTGAGCAGGGGTGTCCGGATTGAAGGCAAAGCGCGCCGGGCGAATCATCAAGACGGTGTTGGTGGTTTGCATGGGGGCACGAATCCATGGGTTGAGCAGTGGAGCTATTTTGTGCGGGCTGACGGAGGAATCCCGGCTGAAACCGAGGCGGCGCTCAGCCGGGAAAGCTGAAAAGTGGGGTGTGGCAGCCGAATCGGCTGTGCGGGCTGGAATGCGATCAAGCGGTGGCGGATAGGTTGGCTGACGGAGCGCTATCGCAGGCAAGCCAGCTCCCACATTAGTATGGGGGTGGTTGTGGTATCCGAGTCAGGAAGGAGAGTGCATGTCTATCGCCGTTCGTATTGCCCAGGCCGCCGATGCAGATGGGATCAGCCGGGTCATCCTCGCCGCCTTGCACAGCAGCAATGCGCGTGACTATCCGGCGGATGTGATCGCCCGGGTGGCGGGCAACTTCACACCCGATGCGGTGCTCGAACTGCTCCGGCGTCGGTCGGTGCTGGTGGCGGTTCAGGACGAGGTGATCGTCGCCACCGCTTCCCTTGACGGTAATGTGGTGCGCTCGGTGTTCGTCAACCCGGCGCTGCAAGGGCAGGGCATCGGTCGGCTGCTGATGATCGAAATCGAATTGCGCGCCCGCGAGGCCGGGGTGACGGTGTTGAACGTGCCGTCTTCGCTGAGCGCCGAGTCGTTCTATACCAAACTGGGCTTTCACACCGTGCGCGACGTCTACCATGGCAACGAGCGCACGTTGGTGATGGAGAAAGCGCTGTCGTCGCGTCACCCTATCGGCGTCTACCGCGACCGTCTGCACCGGGCGCAGGTGGTTACGTTGTGGCAGGACGCTTTTGGTTATGACACCGCGCACAACCTGCCGACCCTGGCGATCGATAAGAAGCTGGCGGTCAATGACGGGCTGTTCTTCGTGGCGACGGATAAGAACGTCGTGATCGGTACTGTTCTGGCGGGGTACGACGGGCATCGTGGTTGGTTGTATTCGGTGGCGGTGCGCGCCGACTATCGCCGGCAAGGGCTGGGTGCGTCGCTGGTGCGGCACGCGGAGCAGGCCTTGAGCGCCTTGGGGTGTATGAAGATCAACCTGCAGATCACCGGCGGCAATGACACGGTGGTGGGGTTCTACGAGGCGTTGGGGTACGGGGTGGAGCCGAGGATCAGCATGGGCAAGAAGATGGTGGAAAATATCCCGACTCAATCCTGAGAATGATCGCAGATCAAATGTGGGAGGGGGCTTGCCCCGATGACGGTGGGTCAGTCGATACCTCCAGTGACTGACACTCCGCTATCGGGGGCAAGCCCCCTCCTACAGGGTATTGCGGTGTGGCGGGGTTAGACCTTGACGATCCAGCCTTCTGGCGCTTCGATGTCGCCGGATTGCACGCCGGTCAGCTCTTTATAGAGCTTCTGGGTGATCGGGCCGACTTCGGTCTCGCTGTAGAACACGTGCAGTTTGCCCTGGTACTCGATACCGCCGATCGGCGAGATCACGGCAGCCGTCCCGCAGGCACCGGCTTCCTGGAAGATATCCAGTTGGTCGATGAACACTTCGCCTTCGACCACTTCCAGGCCCAGGCGGGTCTTGGCCAGTTCGATCAGCGACATGCGGGTGATGCCTGGCAGCACCGAAGGCGACTTCGGCGTGATGAACTTGTTGTCTCGGGTGATCCCGAAGAAGTTGGCCGAACCGACTTCCTCGATCTTCGAGTGCGTGGCCGGGTCCAGGTAGATGCTGTCGGCGAAGCCGGCTTTTTTCGCTTCGGAACCTGGCAGCAGGCTGGCGGCGTAGTTGCCACCGACCTTGGCGGCGCCGGTGCCGTGTGGCGCGGCGCGGTCGTAGCCGGAGATCTGGAAGTTGTGCGGCACCAGGCCGCCCTTGAAGTAGGCGCCGACCGGGATCGCGAACACCGAGAAGATGAACTCCGGCGCGGTACGCACGCCGATGTTGTCACCGGTGCCGATCACGAACGGGCGCAGGTACAGCGCGCCGCCGCTGCCATACGGCGGGATGAACCGCTCGTTGGCACGAACCACTTGCTTGCAGGCGTCGATGAAGGCTTCGGTCGGCACTTGCGGCATCAACAGGCGACCGCAACTGCGCTGCATGCGCGCGGCGTTCTGGTCCGGGCGGAACAGGTTGATCGAGCCGTCCTTGCAGCGATAGGCCTTGAGGCCTTCAAAGCACTGTTGGCCGTAGTGCAGGGCGGTGGAGCCCTCGCTGATGTGCAGCACGTTGTCTTCGGTCAGGGTGCCCGCTTGCCACTCGCCGTTTTTCCAGGTTTGGATAAACCGCTTGTCGGTCTTGACGTAGTCAAAACCCAGCTTGTCCCAATTGATGCTTTCGTTACCCATGACACCCTCTATCTCTGGTCAAGTCGGTTTTTTTCTGAATGAGCGCAACAATACTGCATTCTTGCTTCATGTGGGAGCGGGCTTTTGTGGGAGGGGGCTTGCCCTCGATGAGGGCGCGCCAGTCGGCACATGCGTTGACTGGCCCACCGCTATCGGGGGCAAGCCCCCTCCCACAAAAGCCCGCTTCCACGGGGGGTTGCGTTTTTTACAGGTGGAGGGGGTGGCCCAGCGCTCGCAGGGCGGCTTCCTGGACGGCTTCGCCTAGGGTCGGGTGGGCGTGGATGGTGCCGGCCACGTCTTCCAGGCGTGCGCCCATTTCCAGGCTCAGCCCAAAGGCGGTGGACAGCTCGGACACGCCGACGCCAACCGCCTGCCAGCCGACAATCAGATGATTGTCACGCCGCGCCACCACCCGCACGAAGCCGCTTTTCGACTCCAGGGTCATGGCCCGGCCATTGGCCGCGAACGGGAAGCTCGACACGATGCAGTCCAGCCCCGCCGCCTTGGCCTCGTCGGGCGACTTGCCGACCACCACCAACTCCGGGTCGGTAAAGCACACGGCCGGGATCGCCGCCGGGTTGAATTCGCGGTGTTGACCGCTGATCAGTTCGGCGACCATTTCGCCCTGGGCCATGGCCCGGTGCGCGAGCATCGGCTCGCCGCTGAGGTCGCCGATGGCCCACACATTGCGCATGCTGGTCTGGCAGCGGTGGTCGATCCTGACCGCCGCGCCGTGCATCTCCAGGTCCAGCGCTTCGAGGTTCCAGCCCCGGGTGTTGGGGGTGCGACCGACGGCGACCAGCACCTGATCGGTCTCCAGCGACACGGTGTCGCCCTTCGGGTCGCGCACTTGCAGGCGGTTGTGCTCAAAGCCGGTGACGCTGTGCTTGAGGTACAGCTTCACACCCAATTGCTTGAGCGACTCGGCCACCGGCTGGGTCAGCTCGGCGTCGTAGGCCGGCAGGATACGCTCCTGCGCTTCGACCACGCTGACTTCGGCGCCCAGCTTGCGGTAGGCAATCCCCAGTTCCAGGCCGATATAACCGCCACCCACCACAATCAGGCGCTTGGGCACGCGGGTCGGCGCCAGCGCTTCGGTGGACGAGATGATCGGCCCGCCGATCGGCAGCATCGGCAGGTTGACGCTTTTCGAGCCGGTGGCCAGCAGCAGGTGTTCGCACTGGATACGCTGGCCGTCGACGTCGACGGTCTTGCCGTCCACCACCTTGGCCCACCCGTGGATGACCTGCACCTTGTGTTTCTTCAGCAGCGCGGCAACCCCGCTGGTCAGGCGGTCGACGATGGCGTCTTTCCAAGCCACGCTTTTGCGGATGTCCAGGGTCGGCACATCCACTTCGATGCCCAGTTGAGAGCCCTGGCTGTGGTGTACGGTCTGCTGGAACTGTTCGGCCACGTGGATCAAGGCCTTGGACGGGATGCAGCCGATATTCAGGCAGGTGCCGCCCAGCGCCTGGCCTTCCACGAGGATGGTCGGGATGCCCAACTGGCCGGCGCGGATCGCCGCCACATAACCGCCAGGGCCGCCGCCGATGATCAGCAGGGTGGTGTGCAATGTCTGAGTCATGCCCTTACTCCAGGAACAGGCTGGCGGGTTGTTCGAGCAGGCCGCGAATGGCCTGGATGAATTGCGCCGCGTCCATGCCGTCGACCACGCGGTGATCGAACGAGCTGGAGAGGTTCATCATCTTGCGGATCACGATCTGGCCCTTGATCACCATCGGCCGCTCGACGATGCGGTTGACGCCGACGATGGCCACTTCCGGCAGGTTCAGCACCGGCGTGCTGACGATGCCGCCCAAGGCGCCGAGGCTGGTCAGGGTGATGGTCGACCCCGACAGTTCGTCGCGGTTGGCCTTGCCAGTGCGCGCGGCGTTGGCCAAACGCGCGATTTCCTCGGCATTGCCCCACAGGCTGCGTGCTTCGGCGTGGCGCACCACCGGCACCATCAGGCCCACATCGCTCTGGGTGGCGACGCCCACATGCACCGCGCCGAGGCGGGTGATGACCTGGGCTTCGTCGTCGTAACGCGCATTGATCTGTGGGAAATCGCGCAACGCCACGACCATGGCGCGCACGATGAACGGTAGCAGCGTCAGCTTGCCGCGTGTCGCGCCGTGTTTTTCATTGAGGTGTACGCGCAGTTCGTCGAGGGCGGTGACGTCGATCTCTTCCACATAGCTGAAATGCGCGGCGCGCCGGGTGGCGTCCTGCATGCGCTGGGCGATTTTGCGGCGCATGCCGATCACCGGGATCTGTTCTTCGTCGTTGCGTTCGGCGTAGGGGTTGGCTGCCGTAGTTTTTTTCGCCGGACTCTGGAGCAAGTAAGCGTCCAAATCTTCGTGCAGAATCCGGCCCGCCGGACCGGACCCCTGCACCAGGCGCAGGGGAATGCCTGCATCCAGCGCATGCTTGCGCACGGCGGGGGAGGCCAGCGGACGCTCGTTGGCATCGCGGGCCACGGGGGCCTGGGGCGCGACGGACGGTTTGAGCGCCAGTGTGCTTTCTACCGCCGGGGCCGGCTTGCTTTGCGCCACCGGCGCAGGCGCCGCCTTGGCCGGTTCAGCCGCCATCGGCACGTCTTTGGTATTGCCCGCGCCTTCCACTTCGATGCTGATCAGCACACTGCCCACGGCCATGACTTCACCCGGCTCGCCGCCGAGGGCAAGTACCTTGCCGTGGACCGGCGAGGGAATGTCCACCATCGCCTTGTCGGTCATCACATCCGCCAGCACCTGGTCTTCGACGACCAGGTCGCCGACCTTCACATGCCAGGCCGAAAGTTCAACTTCTGCGATGCCTTCGCCAATGTCCGGCATCTTGATAACGTGCGTGCCCATTCAGACCTCCATGACCCGTTTCAACGCCGCGCCCACCCGGGACGGCCCTGGGAAATACGCCCATTCCTGCGCGTGCGGGTAGGGGGTGTCCCAACCGGTGACGCGTTCGATCGGCGCTTCCAGGTGGTGGAAGCAATGTTCCTGCACCAGCGCCACCAGCTCGGCGCCAAAGCCGCAGGTGCGGGTGGCTTCATGCACCACCACGCAACGTCCGGTCTTTTTCACCGAGTTGACGATGGTTTCCAGGTCCAGCGGCCACAGGCTGCGCAGGTCGATGACCTCGGCGTCGATACCGGTTTCTTCGGCGGCGACTTGCGACACATACACGGTGGTGCCGTAGGTCAGCACGGTGACGGCCGAACCCGGACGCACGATCGCGGCCACGTCCAGCGGCACGCTGTAGTAACCGTCCGGCACTTGCGCCTGCGGGTGTTTCGACCACGGCGTTACCGGGCGGTCGTGGTGGCCGTCGAACGGGCCGTTGTACAGGCGCTTGGGCTCGAGGAAGATCACCGGGTCGTCGTTTTCGATCGAGGCGATCAACAGGCCCTTGGCGTCATAGGGGTTGGACGGCATCACCGTGCGCAGGCCGCAGACCTGGGTGAACACCGCTTCGATGCTCTGGCTGTGGGTCTGGCCGCCGTAGATGCCGCCGCCGCAGGGCATGCGCAGGGTCAACGGCGCGGTGAACTGGCCGGCCGAGCGATAACGCAGGCGCGCCGCTTCGGAGATGATCTGGTCGCTGGCTGGGTAGACGTAGTCGGCGAACTGGATTTCCGCCACCGGGCGCAGGCCGTAGGCGCCCATGCCCACCGCCACGCCGACGATGCCGCTTTCGGAGATCGGCGCGTCAAACACCCGCGAACTGCCGTACTTGTTCTGCAAGCCTTCGGTGCAACGGAATACGCCGCCGAAATAGCCGACGTCCTGGCCGAACACCACCACGTTGTCGTCACGCTCAAGCATCACGTCCATGGCCGAGCGCAGGGCCTGGATCATGGTCATGGTGGTGGTGGTCATGGCGGTTTCCAATTCGATGCTGTTGTTGTGATCGTTCATGTCAGACCCCCAACTCTTGACGCTGGCGCTTCAAGTGCTCCGGCATCTCTTTGTAGACGTCTTCGAACATGGTCGCGGCGCTTGGAATCTGGCCGCCGGCGAGGGTGCCGTACTGTTCGGCTGCTTTCTGCGCCTTGACCACTTCGGCCTCCAGTTCGGCACTGACCGTCGCGTGTTCCTCTTCGGACCACTGGCCGATCTTGATCAGGTGCTGCTTGAGGCGCGCAATCGGGTCGCCCAGGGGGAAGTGGCTCCAGTCGTCGGCGGGGCGGTATTTGGACGGATCATCCGACGTGGAGTGCGGGCCGGCGCGGTAGGTGACCCATTCGATCAGGGTCGGGCCGAGGTTGCGGCGCGCGCGTTCGGCGGCCCAGGCGGAAGCGGCGTACACCGCGATGAAGTCGTTGCCGTCCACGCGCAGGGAGGCGATGCCGCACCCGACGCCGCGTCCGGCGAAGGTGGTGGCTTCACCGCCGGCGATGGCCTGGAAGGTGGAGATGGCCCACTGGTTGTTGACCACGTTGAGAATCACCGGCGCGCGATAAACGTGGGCGAAGGTGAGGGCGGTGTGGAAGTCCGATTCGGCAGTGGCGCCGTCGCCGATCCAGGCTGAGGCGATCTTGGTATCGCCCTTGATCGCCGAGGCCATGCCCCAGCCCACGGCTTGTACGAATTGGGTGGCAAGGTTGCCGGAAATGGTGAAGAAGCCGGCGTCTTTCACCGAATACATGATCGGCAGTTGCCGGCCCTTGAGCGGGTCGTGCTCGTTGGACAGCAGTTGGCAGATCAGGTCCACCAGCGGCACGTCGCGGGCCATCAGGATGCTTTGCTGGCGGTAGGTGGGGAAGCACATGTCGTCGATGTTCAGGGCCAGGGCCTGGGCGCTGCCGATGGCTTCTTCGCCGAGGCTCTGCATGTAGAACGACATTTTTTTCTGACGCTGGGCGACCACCATGCGGTTGTCGAAGATGCGCGTCTTGAGCATGGCGCGCATGCCCCGGCGCAGGATCTCGACAGGCACGTCTTCAGCCCACGGACCGAGGGCCTGGCCCTGGTCGTCGAGCACGCGGATCAGGCCCTTGGCCAAATCGGCGGTGTCGGCGGGTTCTACGTCGATGCTGGGTTTGCGCACCAGGCCGGCGTCGGTCAGACGCAGGTAGGTAAAGTCAGTCTTGCAGCCTGGACGGCCCGAGGGTTCGGGAACGTGCAGGCGCAGTGGTGCATACGGCTGGTTCATGGCTTTCTACGCTCGATCTTGTGAATTTCTTGTAGTGGGCGCGCTAGCTGACCGTCATCCTCCGGGTAGGAGAAATCTTGTCCTACAACAATCATAGGCGGGGCGTAGAAGAATATTTATCTGTGTTTCGTTGCGCTCTGGCTCATTTGCGGATAAAAAAACTGCATAAACATAATAAACAGGTGATTTTGTCTCATGCGCAAACTGGACCGTACCGATATCGGCATTCTCAACGCCCTGCAGGAGAATGCGCGCATCACCAACGCCGACCTCGCCCGCTCGGTCAACCTGTCGCCCACGCCGTGTTTCAATCGGGTCAAGGCGATGGAGGAACTGGGCCTGATTCGCGACCAGGTAACCTTGCTCGATGCCGACCTGCTGGGGCTGCACGTCAACGTGTTTATCCATGTCAGCCTGGAAAAGCAGAACGAACTGGCCTTGCAGCAATTTGAAGGGGCGATTTCCGACCGGCCCGAGGTGATGGAGTGCTACTTGATGGCCGGCGACCCGGACTACTTGATCCGTGTGTTGGTGCCGACGATCCAGTCGCTGGAGCGTTTCATGATGGACTTTCTGACCAAAGTGCCAGGTGTTGCCAATATCCGCTCCAGCTTCGCTCTTAAACAAGTGCGCTATAAGACCGCGTTGCCACTGCCGCCGGATGGATTGATGGTCTGAGACAAGGTTCGCGGCGCAACGCAACGCAACTCATGCATTGCTCTTTATTGGCGCGCGCGCTTTTTAGTATTGACACCTGTCAATGTATGTTTTATCTGAGCGCTCTATTGTATCGGCTACGTTCCCCATTCAAGTGGCCGGACAAGTCATGGAGAATCAGCCGCCAAGGTGCCGTGTACCCTACGACTTTAATTTAACTTCGCATTCTAAATATTGCCGCCTGGGCCGATTGACTTCCAACGCGCTTTGGGCTTCAGGCTGGATGAGTTTTGTTGTTTAGCTAAGTAATTAAAAAGAACGGGTTTTTTTTCTTGAATCATAAAAATTTCCTTGATCGCTCACGAATTTTTCACGCGTTATTAAACAAATTAGTAGCTATAAGCCACCTAACTAACAATTCCACGTAAAAGGTGAATCGAGATGTCTATGAGATCCCTGAAATTGAATCTACGTACCACCCTTTGTTTCGGAGTGGTTTGCATTCTGTTGTTAATACAAGGGGGCATGACGCTGGTAAAAGTCGATTCCGTCTATTCTTCAACCATCGAGATTGAAAGCAACTGGCTGCCCAGTATTCGTCTGGCCGGAAGAATCGATTCAGCCCTGTTTAAGTTGCGTCTGGAGTTGCGCCGTTTTGCCATGGACAGTGCCCGGCAGGATCAAAGTTCACGGGATAGCCTTCAAAGTGTCCGATCGGAGTTGATGAAGATCGCCCAGAGCTACGCTCCCATGGTGTCGAGCCCCGAGGAGCAGGCCAAATATGACGAAATCATGAGCAGTATTGGCACTTACAACCAGAAGGTCGACGAGTTTCTGACACTCTCTACCACAGGCTCCTCCGCGCAGATCGCCGCTTATCTGAGCGACGTGCAAACCCCCGTCGCCCTCAAGGCGCAGGACTTGATCAACGACCTGATCACCCTGAACGAGCGCGGCTCCAATGAGGCGGTGCGGATCGCCTCCAGCGAATACAACGCGACTCGTCTGTTTACCTGGGTGCTGATGGGCGCTTCAGTGCTGTTGACCGTGGTCGTCGCGAGCCTGTTTACCCGCAGTATCATTACCCCTGTGCGTGAGTTGCTGATGTCGACCTCCAAGATCGCCGACGGTGATCTGCGCGTGGCCATCGCCGTCAACGGCAAGGATGAGCTGACGGAGCTGCAACAATCGACTGCCGCGATGCAGATGAACCTCAAAACCACTTTGCAGCACATCTCCGAAGCCTCCGGGCAGTTGGCCTCGGCTGCCGAAGAGATGAGTTCGATTACCCGTGAGTCCAGCGCCGGTATCGAGCGCCAGAGCATGGAAACCGACCAGGCCGCCACGGCGGTCAATGAGATGACCGCGGCGGTGGAAGAAGTCGCGCGCAATGCCGTCTCGGCCTCCCAGTCGACCCAGGACTCCCAACGCTCGGCCCAAATCGGCCAGGAGCGTGTGACCCAGACCATCGCCTCGATTGAAAAACTCAGCGCCACCGTGCAGCAGACCGGTATGGAAGTCGAAGGCCTGGCCAAGCAGGCCCAGGACATCGCACGGGTGGTGGAAGTGATCCGCTCGATTGCCGAACAGACCAACCTGCTGGCGCTGAACGCCGCCATCGAAGCGGCGCGGGCTGGCGAGCAAGGCCGAGGGTTCGCGGTGGTGGCCGATGAAGTGCGGGCGCTGGCCCACCGGACCCAGACCTCGACCCAGGAAATCGAGCAGATGATCGCGAAGATCCAGGTCTGTTCCAACGAGGCGGTGTCGTCGATGACCATGAACCGCAGCGAAGCGGTGGACTCGCTGAAAATCGCCCACGAAGCAGGCCAGGCCATCACCCAGATCACCGAAGCGATTGCCGACATCAACGACCGGAACCAGTTGATCGCGACGGCCTCCGAAGAACAGGCGCATGTGGCGCGCTCCGTCGACCAGAACCTGATCAGCATTCGCGACCTGTCGATCCAGAGTTCGTCGGCCGCCGGGCAAACGTCGATTGCCAGCCACGAACTGTCGAAGTTGGCGATGGATCTCAAGCAGATTGTGGCTCAGTTCTCCATCGCGTGAACCCGCGACGCAGGTGGCCGGTTGAGCGCGTTCAGAGCTGATTGAGCGGGATCTTCAGGTACACCACTCCATTCTCTTCGGGCGGCGGCAGATTTCCCGCCCGCACATTCACCTGGATCGCCGGCAGCAGCAGTGTCGGCATCCCCAGCCCGGCATCGCGCTGGGTCCGCATCTGCACAAACGCCGCTTCATCCACCCCGTCATGCACATGGATATTGCCCGCGCGCTGCTCGGCCACGGTGGTCTGGCACCGGGCCTCACGACCTTGTGGCGGGTAGTCGTGGCATACGTACAGTCGCGTCTGCGGCGGGAAGGCCAGGAGCTTGCGCATCGACGCATACAGCTGGTGTGCATCGCCACCGGGGAAGTCGCAGCGGGCGGTGCCGACGTCGGGCATGAACAGGGTGTCGCCGACCAGGATCAGTTGATCGTCGATCAGGTAGGCCATGTCCGCCGGGGTGTGGCCGGGCACGTGCAAGGCCTGGGCCTTCAAGTTGCCGATAGGGAAGATTTCATCCGGGGCGAACAGGTGGTCGAACTGCGAACCGTCGACGCGAAATTCCGGCTCCAGGTTGAACAGGTGCTTGAACACGTGCTGCACCTTGCTGATGGCCTGGCCAATGGCGATCTTGCCGCCCAACGTCCGGCGCAGGTAAGGCGCGGCGGACAGATGGTCGGCATGGGCGTGGGTTTCCAGCAGCCATTGCACCTGCAAGCGATGTTCGCGCACGTAGGCAATCACCTTGTCGGCCTGGCGTGTGTCGGTGCGCCCGGAGGCCGGGTCGTAATTGAGCACCGAGTCGACGATGGCGCAGGGGCCATCGTCGGCCTCATGCACCACATAGGTGTAGGTCGACGATGCCTCGTCCAGAAAAGCCTGAATCAACGCGGGCATGGGCGGCGGTCCTTGGTGGCGGGCTGCGGGTTACATTCGCGATGTGTCCCACATGGACTTGGCAGATTAAGGGAAAAAAACGCTGCGAGGCAAAGGGTCGACCTGTAACAGGACATGATACGGTCTTTCGGCATGTTGTTCAGGGTCGGTCTTACACCCTAAGTGCCGCGTCTGTGAACGGGCCGGTCTTACACCGAATTTGCCGAGCCCCCACTGCCCGTCCAAAGCACCCTGAAATTGGCGCCAAGGCAGCGTAGGCCGTGGCCTGGCAGCTTTCGATAATCGCCTCCGACATCATGTCCCCGTTGCGGAGCGCACCATGCATAACAATAAGAAACTCCCCCTGCGTCTGTTGCCTGTGTTTCTCGTCGGCCTGGGCCTGAGCCCGTTCGCCAGCGCTGAAATCATGCTGTACGACAAAGACGAAACCACCTTCTCCACCGATGGCTACATCAACGCCTTCTACGTCAACAGCAACGTAGACCGCGCCGGTGACCAATACGACCGCCGCCAGGCCCGGGTGAAGATGGGCTTTTTGCCCAACTACCTGGGCTTCAACATGACCAAGCAGGCCGACGACCTCAAGCTCGGCGCCCGTGCCTCGTTCTGGGTGACCATCAACGACAGCCAGACCAACGGCACCGACACTGCCATCGATGTGCGCCAGTTCTACGGCACCGTAGCCAACCCGGAGTGGGGCGAAGTGCTGATCGGCAAGGACTTCGGCCTGTTCGCCCGCTCCAACATCCTGCTCGACGAATTGCTCGCGGGCTACGGCCAGGTCAGCGACAGCCTCGGCCTGGTCGACGGCGGCGGGGTTTCGTTCGGCAATATCGGCAGCGGCTATCCATACCCGTTCCCGACCTCGCAGATCACCTACCGCACCCCGGTGATGGACGGCCTGCGTGTTGCCGTCGGCATCCTCGACCCGGTCGATACCAACGACAGCAGCCCCCAAGGCAAGGCCTACCAGAAAAACCCGCGTACCGAGAGCGAGATCACCTACCAGTTCGACCTGGGCGGGGCGAAGATCTACAGCTGGCTCAACGGCAGCTACCAGACCTCGGACAACACCGATTCCAACGTCGACAGCGTCACCTCCAAAGGCGTGGGCTACGGCGTGCAGGCGAAAATGGGCGGCCTGTCCCTGACCGGCTCGGGCTTCCAGGCCAAGGGCATCAACCCGTTCTTCACCAACAATGCCGGCGAAGCGACCCTGCGCAATGTCGACAGCAACGGCTACCTGCTGCAGGGTTCCTACAAATTGGGCAAGAACCGCCTGGCGCTGTCGTATGGCAAGACCAAGGACGACGGCAACGGCGTGGTGGGCAGCGGCGCCGACTATGACACCCGTGGCATTGCGCTGTTTCACGACGTGAACGACAACCTGAAGCTGGTCGCCGAATACAACCAGTTCCAGATCAAGGGGCATGACACCAGCGCCCAAAATGAAGACACCGACACCTTCGCCGTCGGTGCCGTACTCACCTGGTAAAACCTGACTGCCCTGGTCTTTAAGTGGTACGCGGTCAAAATGTGGGAGGGGGCTTGCCCCCGATAGCGGTGGTTCAGTTGGCTCATTTGTAGCTGATCCACCGCCATCGGGAGCAAGCTCCCTCCCACATTTGATTACCTGCATCCTGAGCGTCTCATCCCATCGCATCCCCCCACCCAGTACCCAAGTAGCATAGGTTCCGCCCCCCCAGCCTTCGTACACTCATGCCTCAGAGCGGAGAGTCGACGATGCACAACCATGAAGGCGTAGTCAGTGCCATGTCTCTGGCCACCGATGCCGGGCAGGCCGCCGAAGAATTGGCCGAGCAACTGCTGCATCCGTACCTGGGCTTCGTGCTGTTTTTCTGCTCGGCTTCCTACGACCTGCAGGCGCTCGGCCAAGCCCTGCAACGTTGTTTCGGCAATGTGCGCCTCGTCGGTTGCACCAGCGCCGGCGAGATCACACCCCAAGGCTACGGGCGCAATTGCGTGACGGCGATGGGCTTTAACCACGCGCATTTTTCGATTGCCACCGAACTGATCGACCAGGTGGAACACTTCAGCCTGATCGACGCCCAGCACATGGTCGAACGCCTGGTGGGCGGCTGTCGCAGCAACACCCTGGCGCCGATCAAGGGCAACACCTTCGCCCTGACCTTGCTCGACGGCCTGTCCAGCCGTGAAGAAATGGTGCTCGCGGCCCTCAGCGCGGCGCTCGGCGATATCCCGCATTTCGGCGGCTCGGCCGGCGACGACAATTACCTCACGCACACCCATGTGTATTTCAACGGCGCGTTCCACAGCGGCGCGGCCGTGGTGGTGCTGGTCAATACCTGGCTGGACTTCGAGGTGTTCACCACCCACCACATTCTGCCGCGTGCGGAAAAACTCGTGGTGACCGGCGCCGACAGCCCGTCGCGGCGAGTGTTCGAGCTCAACGCCGAGCCCGCCGCCGAGGAGTACGCGCGACACATCGGCGTGGCCGTGGCCGACCTCGACCACCGCATCTTCGCCGCGCACCCGCTGGCGGTACGTATCCACGACCAGTACTACGTCAGGGCGATCCAGCAGGTGCATGACGACCTGAGCCTGAGTTTCTACTGCGCCGTGGAAAACGGCATCGTCCTCACGGTGATGACACCCGGGCCGATCCTGCCGAACCTGGTAACCCTGTTCGACGGCCTGCAATCGCGCCTCGGCGAGCTGCTGCTGACCATTGGCTGCGACTGCTTCCTGCGCCGCCTGGAGCTGGAAGACAGCGGCACCCTGGAGCAGATCGGCGGCTTCCTGCGCGACCAGCGGGTGATGGGGTTCAACACCTACGGAGAACAGTTCAATGGCATGCATATCAACCAGACCTTCACCGGCGTCGCCATTGCCCGAGGGCGAGCCCCAGGATCGCAATGAACTGTTGGCCGAGCTGGCGCGGCTGCGCCTGGACAACTACAAGCTGACGCGGATCAACGCGGCGCTGATCGAGCGCATCGAGTCCGGGGTGACCCAGGGCAACGACCCCTACACCACGTTCCAGCACTCGGTGGTGCTCGCCGAACAAGTGCGCGAGCGCACCGACGCACTGAACCAGGCAATGGCCGAACTGCGCGCCAGCAACCACTTGCTGATCAACGCCCGCCTGCGCGCCGAAACCCTGCGCCGCGAACAGGCCGCGGCGCAAAAGGCGCAGGAGAGCGAGCGCTGGATTCGCCTGATCACCGACCATGTGCCGGCGCTGATCGGCTACCTGAATGCCGACCTGGTGTATGAGTTCACCAACAAGGTCTATGAAGAATGGTACTGCTGGCCGCGGGGCATGATGCTCGGCCAGAGCCTGCGCGAAGTCCACAGCGAACAACACTGTCAGCGCCTGGATGCCTACGTCTCGCGGGCGCTGGCGGGGGAGAGCGTGACCTTCGAATTCGCCGAAACCAACATCAACAACCAGGAGCGCTACATGCTGCGCTCCTACGTGCCCAACCGCCTGGCCAGTGGCGAAGTGGTGGGGATCTTTGTGCTGATCCGCGACATCACCGAGCGCCGGCGCACCGCCGAAGCCTTGCACCAGGCCTATCAGAACCTGGAGCTGCGCGTCGCCCAGCGCACCTCGGAACTGACTTCGCTGAACGACCAGTTGCTGCGCGAAATCGACGAGCGCCGCCGCGTGGAATCGCGCCTGCGCGAAGCCAAGCTCGAAGCCGAGCAGGCCAACCTGTCGAAAACCAAATTCCTCGCCGCCGTCAGCCACGACCTGTTGCAACCGCTGAACGCCGCGCGGCTGTTCACCGGCGCCTTGCTCGAACGCCGTGAACCCCAGGCCAATGAAACCCTGGTGCGCAACGTGAGCAACTCGCTGGAAGACGTGGAAAACCTGTTGGGCACCCTGGTTGATATTTCCAAGCTGGATGCTGGGGTGATCAAAGCCGATATCGCCCCGTTCGCCCTCAGCGAGCTGCTCGACAACCTCGCCGTCGAATTCACCCAACTGGCGCGCAGCGAAGGCCTGGAGTTGCACTTCGTCGGCTGCTCGGCGCTGGTGCGCAGCGATATCCAGCTGCTGGCGCGGATTCTGCGCAACCTGCTGAGCAATGCGATTCGCTACACCTACTCGGGACGCGTGGTGCTGGGCTGCCGCCGCCAGCACCAGCGCTTGTCGATCCAGGTCTGGGACAGCGGCATGGGCATTGCCGAAGATCGCCTGGAGGAAATTTTCCAGGAGTTCAAGCGCGGCGATGTGCAGCGGCGCGACCAGGATCGCGGGTTGGGCCTGGGCCTGGCCATCGTGGAAAAAATCGCCGGTATCCTCGGCCATCGCATCACCGTCAAGTCGTGGCCGGGCAAGGGCTCGATGTTCGCGGTGGACGTGCCCTTGAGCGCCACCGCGCCCAAATCGCTGCCGCAGCCGTCCATGAGCGAACCGATGCTGGAGCGCCTGCAAGGCGCGCGGGTGTGGGTGCTGGATAACGACGCAGCGATCTGCGCGGGAATGCGGACCTTGCTGGAAGGGTGGGGCTGCCGGGTGGTCACCGCGTTATCGGAACAAGACCTGGCGCGGCAGGTGGACAACTACCACGCCGAGGCCGACCTGCTGATCGCCGATTACCACCTGGACGATGAGCAGAACGGCGTCGACGCCGTGGCACGCATCAACGCCCGGCGCGCCAGCCCGATCCCGGCCATGATGATCACCGCCAATTACAGCAACGAACTGAAGCTGCAGATCCGCGAACTGGGGCACACCTTAATGCACAAGCCGGTGCGGCCGATGAAGCTCAAGACCGCGATGAGCCACCTCTTAGGCAAATGACCACCGAACGCTCCTCAAATAGCGATCAAACAGAGATCCAGAGATCAAATGGAGATCCAGAGATCATATGGAGATCCAATGTGGGAGGGGGCTTGCCCCCGATAGCTGACTGTCAGTCACTGCACCTATAACTGATCCACCGCTATCGGGGGCAAGCCCCCTCCCACACAAGCCCCACACAAACCCCACACAAGCCCCATCCCACAAGGCTTCTATGTTGTTTCCGAAAGATCAGCGACGCAGATAAGAACCAAAATCAATATCCCCTGCGCTCAAAATCGCCTGCACCCGATTATGCACATTCAACTTGCGCAAAATCGCCGACACATGGGCCTTCACCGTGGTCTCGGCGATCTCCAAGGTGTAGGCAATCTGCTTGTTCGACTCGCCCTTGGTCATCCGCTCCAGCACCAGCAACTGCTTGCGGGTCAACGCCTGCAGCAGTTCCGGAGCGAAGCCCGGGTTTTCGTTCAGGCGCCGGTGGGTGCCGGGTTTCTGGGTGCGGATGATGTCAGGCGGCAGGTACACATTGCCGTTGAGAATCTGCTGGATCGCCTCGGTCATTTGCTGGCGCGGCGACGACTTGGTGATAAAACCGACGGCGCCATAGGTGATGGCCTGCAGCACGATTTGCTTGTCTTGCTCGGCGGACACGATCACCACCGGGATGGTCGGCGATTCGTTGCGCAGGTTGATCAGGCCATTGAGACCGTGCATGCCGGGCATGTTCAGGTCGAGCAGGATCAGATCGAGGTCGTCGTGTTCCTGGGTCAGCGCCAGGGCGCTGTCCAGGTCGGCGGTCTCCATCACTTCGCTGCCGGGGAAACCATCGCTGATGACGTTATGAATCGCTTCGCGAAACAGTGGGTGATCATCGGCAATCAGGATTTTGTACATGGCCGTTCACCTTTCTTATTGTGGTTATTCAAATGGCTCGGGTTGCGCCACCGACACCGGCAGCTTCGCCGCTTCCCAGGCATCCAGGCCATCGCGATACCAATACACAGAGGTATAGCCCAGGTTGGCGGCACGTTTTACCGCGTTCCAACTCAGCCAGCAATCGGAGCGGCAATAGAAGACCAATGGTCGTGCCAGGTTGCCGCCACTGTAGGTGTACAGGTGGCGCACGAAATAGCTTTGCCACTCCGGCGTAAGGTCGCCGTCGCCGGTGTTGGCCAGCCAACGGCTGCCGGGCAGGTTGGCGTGGGGCTGGTCTTCGATGAAGCGGCCTTGCAGCCACTGGCGGCGATACGTATCGATCAGCACCGGGGCTGGGGTTTGGGTCAGCAGGGCTTGCAGGGCAGGGGTGTCGATGATCGTCGCACCCTGCACATGATCGGGCGTGGGGCTGCGATACAGGCTGATGCGATAGCCGTCGGCGGAAAACAATGGCGTATCGGCCTGTACGTTGGCGGCAAACAGGCACAGCAGCGCCAACAAGGGCAGTCGGGCAGGCAGCATGGCAGGGCGATCCTTATCGTTATGCGCCCATTACACGTGAGTCCCGAGCCCTTGGGAATGCGACGATAGACAGGAAAACCAGTACTAAAGTAGTAGTTTTTGCCGCCCTCAGCCTTTTTTGCGCAACGCCGCATGCTGGGGGTTGAAGGTCAGCACCGCCAACACCGCGAACAATACGGTCAAGCCCAGGCACACCGCGAGGGCCAGGCCGGCGAAGCGTTCATACAGGGCAAAGCGCACCAGCTCGACGGCGTGGGTGAAGGGGTTGATTGCGCACAGCCAATACAACCACTCGCTGGAGTCGCGCATCTTCCACAACGGGTACAGCGCCGACGATATGAAAAACAGCGGGAAGATCACGAAATTCATCACCCCGGCAAAGTTCTCCAGTTGGCGGATCGCGTTCGACAGCAGCAAACCCAGCGCGCTCAGCATCAAGGCCACCAGCAGCAAGGCCGGCAGGGCGATCAACAGCCCCATGGCCGGCGGTTGCACGCCGTAGACCCAGGCGATCGCCAGGAACCCGTACACCTGCAACAGCGAAATCAGCGCGGTGGCGAGCAACTTGCTGCACAGCAAAAACGTGCGCGGCAACGGGCTGGTCAGCAGCACGCGCATGCTACCCATCTCGCGGTCGTAGACCATCGATAGCGAACCCTGCATGCCGTTGAACAGCAGGATCATGCAAGCCAGCCCCGGGATGATGTAGACCTCATAGGGAATGTAGGTGTCGTAGGGTTCGATCACCGAGATACCCAGCGCGGCGCGGAACCCGGCGGCGAACACCAGCAGCCACAACAGCGGGCGCACCAGGGCGCTGAGAAACCGCGTGCGCTGCAATACAAAGCGCAGCCACTCGCGCAGCACGATGCCGCGCAAGCATTGCCAGTAAGCGTTCATGCCGGGGCTCCCGTCGTCGTGGGGCGGGTCAGGCGCGCAAAGACGCTGCCGAGATCGCCACCCTGTTCGAGGATCAGCGCATCGACCTGCCCGCTGGCCACCAAGCGGCCCTGGTGCAGGATCATCAACGCATCGTCGGGTTGCACTTCATCGAGCAGGTGAGTGGTCCACAGCACACTGATGCCTTGCTCAAGGCACAGGTTGCGCACGTGCTGGTTCAGCGCCAGGCGGCTGGCGGGGTCGAGGCCGACGCTGGCTTCATCCAGCAGCAGCAAGCGCGGTTCATGCAACAACGCCCGGGCGATTTCCACGCGGCGCCGGTGCCCGCCGTTGAGCTCGCGGACTTTTTCGCGGCGCCGCTCGGTGAGGGCCTGGCGCGCCAGCTCGGTTGCGACGCGCACGTCGGTCTGGCGCCGCGACAAACCGTGCAGCGCGGCGTGATAACGCAGGTTCTGTTCGACGCTCAAGTCCAGGTCCAGGGTGCTTTGCTGGAACACCACCCCCAGTTGCGTGAGGGCTGCGCGCGGTGCATCGCGCAGGGAGTGGCCGCCGACGCGGATGTCGCCGCTTTGCAGGTCGTACAAGCGCGTGAGCAGGGCGATCAAGGTCGACTTGCCGGCGCCGTTGGGCCCCAGCAACGCGGCGAATCGCCCCGGTGCCAGGCTGAAGCTCACCTCGTGCAAGGCCTGGCGCGCGCCATAGGCGAAGCTCAGGTCGCGCACCTCCAGGGCGTTCATGGCGTGACCACCACGCCCCACGGATAACGCCCGACCTTCACTGACTTGAGCACCTTGAGGCTGTCCACATCGATCACCGACACATCGCCGCTGACGCCATTGGTGGCCAGCAACTGTTTTTCGTCCGGGGTAAATGCCATCTGCCACACGCGGCGGCCCACCAGCAGGTAGTCGAGGATCTCGAAGGTCTTGGCGTCGATCACCGCCACATGGTTGGCCGGGCCCAGGGCGACAAAGGCGTACTTGCCGTCGGAACTGAGCTTGATCCCCACCGGTTGCACTTTGTCCGGGTGGACGCCCTTGATCTTGAACGTCAGGGTTTTGAGGACCGCGCGGCTGGCCACATCGAGGATGGTCACGGTGCCGCCGATCTCCGCCGAGGCCCACAACTGCGAGCCATCGTGGTTGAACTCGACGAAGCGCGGGCGCTGGTCCACCAGGGTGCTGTCGACCAGGGTCTGGGTGCTGGTGTCGATCCAGTGCAGCATGTTCGTGGTTTCGCTGGTGTTCACCGCCCACTTGCCGTCCGGGCTCACGGCCATGCCTTCGGGCTCTACGCCGACGTTGATCTGGCCGAGCACCTTGGAGGTCTCGGTGTCGATCACGGTGACCAGTGCATCGTCTTCGTTGGACACATACAGCCAGCGGTCATTGGGGTGCAGGGCGAACTGCTCGGGGTCTTTGCCGGAGGGCAGTTCCTTGATGATCTTGCGCGTGGCCACGTCCATCACCTGCACGCGGTCCGAGTCGCTGGCGCAGATGTACAGCAGCTTTTTGTCATGGGACAGCAGCAGGCCCCGCGGGCGCTGGCCGACCTTGAGCGTGTCGGTGACTTGCAGGGTCTGCATGTCGATCAGGCTGAGGGTGTTGTCTTTCTCGTTGGAGACCCAGGCGGTGCTGGCCACGGCGTGCCCGGCGGCAAGCAGCAGGGCGCATGAGAGCAGGGTGCGGCGCATGGCGGATTCCTTATTATTGTGAGTAGGGGAGCGATCAAGGGAAGCGGCAGGTCACCTCGGGTTTGTCGTAGCCCAGGCTGTCCATTTCGTTGAAAGGATGCAGGAAACCGTCCTGGGGCGAGGTGCTGACCAGGGCGCGGGGCTGCACGATCGGAATCGGTTGGCGCAGTTGGCCGTTCCACGCGCGATAGCTGAGCTTGCGGCCCTTGAAGCCGTCCAGCGGCAGTTGCTCGCTGATCTCCAGTTGGCGGATGGTCATGGGGTCGACCTGGCGCAGCTTGTTCACCGCACTGGCAACGCTGCGCACAGCCATCCAGGCGGCGAAGTCGCGGTCGTTCATCCAGCGCCCGGCCAGGGCTTCGAAGCGTTTTTGCAGTTGCGCGGCGCCGTAGGTCTCGACGGTCTTGTGCCAGCCGGTGGGCGTCAGGCCCTGGGTGCCGGCGACGGGGCGCGGGTACCAGGTCTGGTAGGGCACGTACTCGCCGAAGTCGCCGCGCTCGTCCGCCACCAGCACCACGTCGTATTCGGCGGTCTGGGTGAACAGCGGCATGTCTGCCTGGGCGCTGCGGCGTTGGTCGTTATCGAAGCGCCAGGCTTTCTCCGCCACCAGATGCACGCCGAAGCGCTTGGCGGCGCGGCGCAGGGCGGCGGCGTAGGCCTGGTCATCCTCGGTGGGGCCGACGATCAGCAGCGCCTTCTGCCATTTGCGCACCACCAGAAATTGCGCCAGGGCATCGGCGAGCATGGCGCGGCTGGGCAGCGTGTGCAGCACGTTGCCCAGGCAGTCGGTGCTGCGCAGGCTGTCATCGGGGCTGCCGGCGTTGAACAGCAGGCTGTCGGGCAGGGCCGCGCTGAGCTGGCGCAGGCTGGCGGCGGGGGCGTTGACCACGAACAGGCGCAGGCCCTGATCGTGCTGGGCCTGGGCGGCGGCGAGCAGGGCGTCGGGGCTGTCCAGCGTGGCACTGGTCAGGCTGTAGCGTTGGTTGAGAAAGGCGCCGGTGCTGTTGCTGTCGATGATCGCCAGTTCCGCACCGCGTTGCCCGGCGTCGGTGGGCTCGGGGATCACGTTCGACAGCAGCGGCCCAGGGTCGGGCCGATAGCCCAGGTAGCCGATCTGCACCGCCAACGGCGCCTCGGCGGCCTGGCTGGCAGTGGCCACCCCGGCGGCGCAGGCAATCGCCAGCAGGTAGAGCACGGCGTAGGGGGCGAGCTGGCGCATAAGGCACTCCATGTCAGGTAGCGTCAGCATAGGAAGCCTTATGTCTGCTGCAAATATGCAGAAAGTACCGCTGAGCCAGTACCAAGGTAGTAGCCCCGCGCAGGTGGCGCGGTCTTAGCATGGGTTACCCCCACCGTGTCCATCCGGGAGATGAACGATCATGCAAATCCTCAAGGCGCTGCTTTTGCCGTTCCTGCTGATCGTGAGCCTGATCGGCGTCGACAAGCTGCACGCACCACGCCCGGCGCTGAGCGTGCCCGTCAGCGTGGCGCACTAGGTATGTCGGCACTGTGGCGCATCAACCTGTGGGTGTGCGGTTTCTTCGCCTTGGTCACCTGCGCCTGCACCGCGCTGTTGCTGCATCAGGCCCTGACGGATGTGGAGCGTGAGCTGCAATCGGCCGAAGCGGTGGTGCATTACCTCAGCGCAACCGCCGAGCGCGACCCGGCCAGCCTGCAACCGCATCTCACCGCCAGCCTGCGCCATGTGCGCGTGCATTGGCTGGCCCCCGACGAGACCTTGCCGGCGCCGCTGCCGTCCGGCCTGGACGCCTGGCTCGGGCGCCTGCTGTTTGCCGAGGCGCGGCGCAGTGCCCAGGCGCTGGACCTGCCGGACGGCCGCCGCGTGTCCATCGCCGTCGACCCGCGGGATGAGATCGATGAAGTCTGGGACTCCCTGCAACAACTGTTGAGCCTGTGCGCCCTGGCCCTGGCCCTGAGCCTGCTGACCATCCGCTGGGCGGTGCGTCGTGGCATGGGCGTACTCGACGAACTGCTGCGCGCCTTGCAACAGGTGTGCGCCGGCCAGCTCAATGTGCGCCTGCGCAGCGCCGGTTCGCCGGAAGCGCGGCAACTGGCGCTGCATTTCAACCGCATGACCGACGCCCTGGAGCAGGCGCACACCGACAACACCCAACTGACCCAAACCCTGATGGCGGTGCAGGAGCAGGAGCGCAACCACCTGGCCCAGACCCTGCATGATGACCTCGGCCAATACCTGGCCGGTATTCGCGCCCAGGCCTGCCTGTTGCGTCTGGTCACCGACCAACCGCAATTGCTCGCGCGCACGGTGGCGCAGCTGGAGGATCACTGCGATCACTTGCAGCAAGGCTTTCGCGCACTGGTCCACGACCTGTACCCGGTGGCCCTGCAGCACCTGCCGCTGGCCGAGGCGTTCGCGATGCTGGTGACGCAGTGGCAGGCCAGCCATGGCATCGATTGCCGGCTGCGGGTCAGCGCGGACCTGCCGGCGTTGTCCGGGGCAAGCAAGACGCACCTCTATCGCCTGCTGCAGGAAGCCCTGACCAATATCGTGCGGCATGCCGATGCCAGCCAGGTGCGCGTGCGCCTGCATCGTCACGGTTCGCGCCTGCGCCTGTGGGTGCGCGATAACGGTTGCGGCGCGCAAACGCCGCAGCGTCCCGGCGTCGGCCTGTATTCGATGTACGAACGCGCGCGCTGCCTGGGCGGCGAACTGACAATCCTCAGCCACCCCGGCGTCGGTTGGGCGCTGGCGTTGAACATGCCATTGGAGGCCTCATGAATATTCTGTTGGTGGACGACCATGCGGTGGTGCGCCAGGGCTATGCCAGCCTGTTGCGCGCATTGTTGCCGGCCATCGAAGTGCGCGAAGCGGCCAGCGGCGAAGAGGCCTTGAGCCGGGTCCAGGAAGCACTGCCGCATTTGGTGATCATGGACTTCGGCCTGCCCGGCATCAGCGGCCTGGAAACCACGCGCCGCCTGCGCCAGCGCCTGCCGCAACTGCGCGTGCTGTTCTTCAGCATGCACGACGAACTGCCGCTGGTGCGCCAGGCCCTGGAAGCCGGCGCCTCGGGCTACCTGACCAAAAGCTCGGCGCCCGAGGTGCTGATCGAAGCGGTGCGGCGCGTCCTCGACGGCCACGCCTATATCGAACAGTCCCTCGCCACCCAACTGGCCTACACGCCAAGCGACCAACGCTTGCAAGGCATGACCCCGCGTGAGCTGGAGATTTTCCTGATGCTGGCCAGAGGCACGCCGACCCGAGTGATTGCCGACCAGTTGAATATCAGCAGCAAGACCGTGTCCAACCACCTGACCCTGCTCAAGAGCAAATTGCAGGTCAGTTCCCATGCCGAACTGGTCCACCTGGGAATCGACCTCGGCGTGGTACGCGTAGCGGGCTGATCCCCCCATGTACCACTGTCACCACTGTTACCACTGTAGGAGCGAGCTTGCTCGCGAAAACCGTCAACGATAACGCGAAAAACCAGACCCCCCGCAGCGGTCTCCGGTTTTTCGCGAGCAAGCTCGCTCCTACATTCAAATGGCGGTGTGCTAACGATTCCAGGTGGTGGGGCAGTCCTTGCAGCCTTCCATGTTCGCATCCTGGAAATTCGCATAATGCTGCCGCGCGCCCGTGAGGATCGCGCTTTCCAGGTTGCTCTCACCGAACTTGGCCTCTTGCAGATTCGCATCGCTCAGATCCGCCCCTCGCAGGTCGGCCTTGCTCAACCAGGTCATTTCCAGGTCGGCGGCGCGCAGGTTGGCCTTGCGCATTTTTGCCCCGGACAGCCGCGCGAATTGCAGGTAGGCCGCGCTCAGGTTGGCGTTTTCAAACTGCGCACCCTGGGCGAACAGGCCCCAACCCTGGATCGCCATCAGCGTGGCGCCGGTGAAATCGGCCAGGCGCAGGTTGCTTTGTTGCAGGCTGGCGCGGGTCAGGTTGGCGCCCTGCAACTGGGCTTTTTCCAGGTTGGCCAGGTCGAGGTTGGCGTGGCGCAAGTCCGCATCGCGCAGGTCGGCGCCGGCCAGGTTCATTTTGCTGAGGTCCTGGTTGCTCAGGTTGGCGCCCCTGAGGTTGGCGCCGGGGCATTGGCTGTGTTCGGCGAGGGTGCAGCCGTTGATGACCAGCGGGGTGTCGTCGCCGTCGTCGGCGTGGGCCAGGGGCAGGGCGAGCAGGAGTAACAAGGGCAGATAGTTCATCTTGGAACCTCCAGACGAAGCAACCCCGTGACGTAGCAGCTGTCGAGCAGCCAGCTGCTACGACGGGGCTGGGGACGGGTTATTTTTGGGCGGTCTTGTTATCCCAGCTCGGGATCTTGAACACCCAGAACGACCCACCCTGTGCCACCGGCTTGGTCAGCTCGGCCATGTCGCCGCCCCACAACGGCACCGCGCCGCCATAGCCGACGGTGACGCCGATGTACTGCTCGCCATCCTGTTCCCAGGTGATCGGCGGTGAGACGATGCCGCTGCCGGTCTGGAACTTCCACAGCTCCTTGCCGGTTTTCGCGTCGAAGGCCTTGAAGAAACCGTCGCCGGTGCCGGTGAACACCAGGTTGCCCTTGGTCGCCAGTACGCCGGCCCACAGTGGCAGGGCTTCCTTGTGCTCCCACACCACCTTGCCGGTGGTCGGGTTCATCGCCCGCAGGGTGCCGACGTGGTCGTCATACATGCGCTTGATGCGGAAACCCATGCCCAGGTACGCCGAGCCCTTCTTGTAGTTGACCTCTTCGGTCCAGTATTCCTCTTTCCATTGGTTGCCCGGGATGTAGAACAGGCCGGTGTCCTGGCTGTAGGCCATGGGGTTCCAGTTCTTGCCGCCGAGGAACGGTGGCGAGACTTCCACCGGCTTGCCCTTGGTTTCACCGGGCAGCGGTTTGGCCGGACGCTGGCCCGGGTTTTCCACCGGACGACCGGTCTTCAGGTCGATATGGCTGGCCCAGGTGATGTTGTCGACGAACGGGAAGGCGTTCTGCAGCTTGCCGTTGTTGCGGTCGACCACGTAGAAGAACCCGTTGCGGTCGGCGTGACCGGTGGCCTTGACCACTTTGCCATCCTTGTCCTTGTAGTCGAACAGCACCAGTTCGTTGTTGCCGGAGAAGTCCCAGGCATCGTTAGGGGTGTGCTGGTAGAACCATTTCACTTCGCCGGTGCTCGGGTCGACACCGACCTGGCCCGAGGTGTAGAGGCTGTCGAAGTCGTGCGGGTTGCCGTCCTTGGACGTGCGCGCCCAGGTGTTCCACGGGCCGGGGTTGCCGGCGCCGACGATGATTGTGTTGGTCTCGGCATCGAAACTCGCGCTCTGCCAAGGTGCGCCGCCGCCGTGGCTCCAGGCCTCGACCTTGCCGGTTTCGGTGGTCGGGTCATCCGGCCACGACGGCGCTTTGACGTCGCCGGTCGGGGTGCTGTCCTTGCCGTTCAGGCGGCCCATGTGGCCTTCGACGAACGGGCGCATCCACACTTCTTCGCCGGTGTCCGGGTCGCGCGCATACAGCTGGCCGACCACGCCGAACTCATCGCCGGAGCTGCCATGGATCAGCAGCACCTTGCCGCTGACCTTGTCTTTGATCAGCACCGGGGCGCCGGTCATGGTGTAACCGGCGGCGTGGTCGCCGAACTTCTTGTTCCACACCACTTTGCCGGTGTTCTTGTCGAGGGCGATCAGGCGCGCGTCGAGGGTGCCGAAGTAGATCTTGTCGCCGAAGATCGCCGCGCCGCGGTTGACCACGTCACAGCACGGGCGGATGTTTTCGGGCAGGCGGTGGTTGTAGGTCCACAAGCGTTTGCCGGTTTTCGCGTCGAGGGCGAACACGCGGGAGTAGGAGCCGGTGACGTAGACCACGCCGTCGCTGACGATGGCCTGGGATTCCTGGCCGCGCTGCTTCTCATCGCCGAACGAGTACGACCAGGCCGGGGTGAGCTTGAACACGTTCTTGTCGTTGACCTGGGCCAGCGGGCTCCAGCGCTGGGCGTTGGTGCCCATGCCGTATTGCAGCACGTCCTTGGTGCTCAGGTGGTCGTTGGCGATGTCTTCCCAGGTGACGTTGCGCGTCGCCTTTGCGGTGGACGGCGCGGCAGGGTCGGCGGCGGCGAAGCTGGCCGCACTCAAGGACAGGCTGCCGACCAGCAGGAAAGCCTGCACGGCAAGGCTCAGCGGCGAACGGGCGGGTAGCGATCTTATTATCATGGTTGCAGTTCCCAGTGGAGGTTTTGGCCTGCACAGGGTGGAGCGCCAGGGCGCTGCGCGGATACGGAAAAAGTCCCGCTGTTGCCGGGAAGACTTCCCGAGGCGCCGCTGTTTTAGGCGTGCCCCACAAGCCCTACTACCAAGGGAGGACAAGCCGGCCACCAAAGCAGCATACGGCCTATGCCCCAGGGTTTCTAAGATGGTTGCCATAACCTCTGCAATGAGGTTTTGCGTGCAATCCTGAGGGCAAAAATAATGACAACAAAACGCAATGCCTTGCTCGTCGCCGGGCTGTTGGCCGGTGTGATCGGTGCAGGCTCGGCCTGGGCCCACGGCAACGTGGTCCCGCAAGCAGTGGAAACCAAGGGCCTGACCTCGATCAAGGACGCCGGCGTGCCGGTCGACGAGGACGGCTGGGCGGCAGTGAACCCTTACCGCACGTCGCCTGAACACGACCGAGCCCTGGAGATCGGTTCGTCCGCCTACAATCAGAACTGCGCCGCCTGCCACGGCCTGGAAGCCAAGTCCGGCGGCATCGCCCCCGACTTGCGCATGCTGGATGTGGGCGAGGCCGGTGATGAGTGGTTTGTGCAGCGCGTGCGTCACGGCGCGGTGCGCGACGGCCGGGTATATATGCCGAAAATGGCCGATTACCTGAGCCAGGAAGCCTTGTGGGCGGTACGCACCTACCTGGACAGCGTTCACGTCGAGGAGTAAGCCATGCGCCTGTTCGCTTATGTGCTCGGCCTGGCCCTGCTGTGTTGCCAGACGGCACAGGCGCAGGTGCGCAGCTATGACCAGATGATCGCCGCCGGTGAGTTGAAAGTGGCGGTGTACAAGGACTTTGCCCCCTACAGTTTCGAAGACGGTGCCACCCCGCGCGGGGTCGACGTGGAGCTGGCCGAGGCCCTGGCCAAGGCGCTGGGGGTGCAGCTCAAATTGATCTGGGCGCCGGCCGGGGAAAAACTCGACGACGACCTGCGCGACTACATCTGGCGCGGCAGCCAGTTGCATAACCAGCAACTGGCCGACCTGATGATGCGCGCACCCTACGACCACGACTACGCGCAAAGGCGTAACGATCAGGGCGAACTGGAAAACGGCCATGTGGTGATGTTCGGGCCGTACCAGAACGAACAATGGCAGGTGGCCTACGACCGCCGCCGCCTGGACAAGGTCGCCAGCGTGGCGGTGTTCGAGGAGCACCCGATCGGTGTCGAAGTCGACAGCGTGCCGTCGTTCTACCTGACCTCGGTGTTCAACGGCATGCTCGCCCGCCAGACCCATCACTACCCCGGTGTACCCCAGGCGTTCGCGGCGATGAAGGCCGGTGAAGTCGACGCGGTGATGGCGATGCGCGGCGAGATCGACTGGCAGGTGCATCAAGCACGCGATCCGCAACTGGCCCTGGCGCAAAACGCTTACCCGAGCATGGGCCGGCAGCGCTGGGAGATCGGCATGGCGGTACACGAAAGCAATCGCCAGTTGGCCTATGCGGTGGAAGAGGCGCTGGAAGGCCTGATCCGCGACGGTTCGCTGCAAACCATCTACAGCCATTACGGCCTGCAGTACGAAGTGCCCGAAATGTACCAATAGGAGCAGGCGATGAACTGGCGACTGAACTGCATGTTGGCCTGCTGGTTACCGTTGGCGGCCCACGCCGCGGCGATCGAACCGGGCGCGGACCCGGTGCCGTCGGTGATGTGGGCGTTCTACCACAAGCAGTTGCTGGCCGATGCGCCGTTCGTGTTCGATGAGCGGGTCAAGCTGCTGGCGCCGCCGTTCGCCGAAGATGCGCGCCAGGTGCCCCTGGAAATCGACGCGCGGGCGTTCAAGGGGCACGTGGTAAAGATCCTCGCCTGGGCCGAACTCAACCCGTTGCCCAGGATTGTCGATTTTCAGCCCAAGGCCGGGGTGCTGCCCTGGCTGTCGATCCGTATCCGCATCGAACAGGCCACGCCCCTGCGTGCGGCGGTGCTCACCGATGACGGGCTGTGGCACGTCGGCTCGACCCTGATCGACGCGGCCGGCGGCGGTTGCACCGCGCCCAGCGTGGTCCGCACCCAGCCGGGTTGGGAAGAGCATATCGGCGAAGTCCTCGGCGGACGTTACCCACGCGGCGAATTCAGCCGGGTGCGCATACAGGTGGCGCACCCGATGGATAACGGCATGGTCAGCGGCATCCCCGAGTTCTATCTCAACCACGCGCAACTGCGTGGCCAGGACGGCCAGGTGCTGGCCGAGTTGGTGCTGTTCCCGGCGGTCAGCGAAAACCCCAACCTGGCCTTTGACATCGACGCACCCGGGCCGACGCGCCTGGTGCTGCGCGACAACAGCGGCAATGAATTCGACGCAGCCATTCCCTGACCAGAAGGAGCGCGGCATGCGCTGGATTCTATTGTTGTGCCTGAGCTTGAGCCTGCCCGCCGTGGCCGACCTCGACTACACCCTCAAGCCACGACTGATCGCCGACGACACCTGGCTGCTGGAAGGCAGCACCGACAATTTCGCCAAGGACAACGGCGGCAATATCGTCAATACCGCGTTCATCGTCACCGAGGCCGGCGTGGTGGTGATCGACACCGGGCCGTCGCGGCGCTACGGCGAAGCCCTGCGCCGGGCGATCGCCAGCGTCACCGACAAACCGGTGATCCAGGTGCTGCTGACCCACCACCACCCCGACCATGCGCTGGGCAACCAGGCCTTCAAGGACGTGCCCATCGGCGCCCTGGCCGGCACCACGCGCCTGCTGCATGAGCAGGGCGACGGCATGGCGGAGAACCTCTACCGCATGGTCGGCGACTGGATGCGCGGTACCGAAGTGCAATTGCCCACGCAAGTGCTCGAACCCGGTGTGCTCAGCTTTGGCCGCCACGACCTGCGCCTGCTCGCGCTGACCGGCCACACCGACGCCGACCTGGCCATCCTCGACCAGACTACCGGCGTGCTGTTTGCCGGCGACCTGGTGTTCTACCAACGCGCCCTCACCACCCCCAACAGCCCCGGGCTGGCGGCGTGGCTGGCGGACATCGACACCCTACAGGCCTTGCCCTGGACCCTGGTCGTGCCCGGCCACGGCCCGGTGGCCAACGATGCACAGCCGTTCGCGCAGATGCGCGACTACCTGACCTGGCTCGACCAACTGCTGCGCGACGGTGCCGCCCACGGCAGCGACATGGCCGAGATGATCCGCAGCCCCATCCCCGAGCGCTTCGCCGCGATCAACCTGAGCCGCTATGAACTGATCCGTAGCGTCAGCCACCTGTACCCGCGTTACGAGCGCGAGCAGATGCAGCGCGTGGATTCGGCGCGCTGACGGACCGGACCCGCTACTAAGGAACTAGCAATCTCGATACTGCGGTCAATTGTGACAACCGCCCCTGCGCCCAAGAATCTGTACCAGACCGGGAAAATTTCCCGGGTATAACAAAAAACCGCAGAGGTAGCCGTCATGACCCAACCCGCACGCCGCCAACCCTTCGCCTTGAGTGTGTTGCTCGGTGCCATTCTGTTATCCGGCCAGGCCATGGCGGCCGTGACCGATCAGGAGATTCTCCAGGACCCGAAAAACCCCGGGCAGATCGTCACCAACGGTCTGGGCGTCCAAGGCCAGCGCTATAGCCCGCTCGATACCCTGAATGTGGACAACGTCAAGGACCTGCGCCCGGTCTGGGCGTTCTCCTTTGGCGGCGAGAAACAGCGCGGCCAGCAGGCACAGCCGATGATCAAGGACGGGGTGATGTACCTCACCGGGTCCTACTCGCGGGTGTTCGCGGTGGATGCACGCACCGGCAAGAAGCTCTGGCAGTACGATGCGCGTCTGCCCGATGACATCCGCCCGTGCTGTGACGTGATCAACCGCGGCGTGGCGCTGTACGGCGACCTGGTGTTCTTCGGCACCCTCGATGCCAAGCTGGTGGCCCTGAACAAAGACACCGGCAAAGTGGTGTGGAGCAAGAAAGTCGCCGACCACAAGGAAGGCTACTCGATCAGCGCCGCGCCCCTGGTGATCAACGGCAAGCTGATTACCGGCGTGGCCGGCGGCGAATTCGGCGTGGTGGGCAAGATCGAAGCCTACGACCCGAAAAACGGTGACCTGCTGTGGACCCGTCCGACTGTCGAAGGTCACATGGGCTACGTCTACAAGGACGGCAAGGCCGTGGAAAACGGCATTTCCGGCGGCGAGGCGGGCAAGACCTGGCCTGGCGACTTGTGGAAAACCGGCGGCGCGGCACCGTGGCTGGGCGGCTACTACGACCCGGAAACCAACTTGCTGCTGTTCGGCACCGGCAACCCGGCGCCGTGGAACTCGCACCTGCGCCCTGGCGACAACCTCTACTCGTCCTCGCGCCTGGCGCTGAACCCGGATGACGGCACCATCAAGTGGCACTTCCAGACCACGCCCCATGACGGCTGGGACTACGACGGCGTGAACGAGCTGGTCTCTTTCAACTACACCGAAGGCGGCAAAGAGATCAAAGCGGCGGCCACCGCCGACCGTAACGGTTTCTTCTACGTGCTCGACCGCACCAACGGCAAGTTCATCCGCGGCTTCCCGTTCGTCGACAAGATCACCTGGGCCACCGGCCTGGATAAAGACGGTCGGCCGATCTACAACGAAGCCAGCCGCCCCGGCGCGCCAGGCAACGAAGCCAAGGGCACTTCGGTGTTCGTCGCCCCGGCGTTCCTCGGCGCGAAGAACTGGATGCCGATGGCCTATAACCGCGATACCGGGTTGTTCTACGTGCCGTCCAACGAATGGGGCATGGACATGTGGAACGAAGGCATCACCTACAAAAAAGGTGCGGCGTTCCTCGGTGCGGGCTTCACCATCAAGCCGCTGAACGAAGACTACATCGGCGTGCTGCGCGCCATCGACCCGAAAACCGGCAAGGAAGTCTGGCGCCACAAGAACTTCGCGCCGCTGTGGGGCGGGGTCCTGACCACCAAGGGCAACCTGGTGTTCACCGGTACGCCGGAAGGCTTCCTGCAGGCGTTCAACGCCAAGACCGGCGAGAAAGTCTGGGAATTCCAGACCGGCTCCGGCGTGCTCGGCTCGCCTGTGACCTGGGAAATGGACGGCGAACAGTACGTCTCGGTGCTCTCCGGCTGGGGCGGCGCGGTGCCGTTGTGGGGCGGTGAAGTGGCCAAACGCATCAAGGACTTCAACCAGGGCGGCATGCTCTGGACCTTCAAATTGCCTAAAGAACTGGTCGCCAAACACTGAATCTACGACCAAATGACAAGAGCCCTCCTGCCAACGGCGCATTCGCCCGGCAGCGGGGGCTCTTTACTATCGGGTCATCGCCTGTTGACCGACAGGCCCGGACCCAGACAGAGGCTTTAACATGATCTACGCACAACCTGGCACCCCTGGCGCCATCGTCAGCTTCAAGTCACGCTACGGCAACTTCATCGGCGGCGAATTCGTTGCGCCGATCAGCGGTGAATACTTCACCAACACCTCGCCGGTGACCGGTGAAGTGATCGCCGAATTCCCGCGCTCCAACGCCGCCGACATCGACAAGGCCCTCGATGCGGCCCACGCCGCCGCCGACGCCTGGGGCAAGACCTCGGCCCAGGATCGCGCCCTGGTGCTGCTGAAAATCGCCGACCGCATCGAACAGAACCTCGAAGTGCTGGCCGTCACCGAAAGCTGGGACAACGGCAAAGCCGTGCGTGAAACCCTCAACGCCGACGTGCCGCTGGCCGCCGACCACTTCCGTTACTTCGCCGGCTGCATCCGCGCCCAGGAAGGCGGCGCCGCCGAGATCAACGAACACACCGCCGCCTACCACTTCCACGAGCCGCTGGGTGTGGTCGGGCAGATCATTCCGTGGAACTTCCCACTGCTGATGGCCGCCTGGAAACTCGCCCCGGCCCTGGCCGCCGGCAACTGCATCGTGCTCAAGCCGGCCGAGCAGACGCCGCTGTCGATCATGGTGTTTGCCGAACTGATCAACGACCTGCTGCCCGCGGGCGTGCTGAACATCGTCCAGGGCTTTGGCCGTGAAGCCGGCGAAGCGCTGGCCACCAGCAAGCGCATCGCCAAGATCGCCTTTACCGGCTCTACCCCAATCGGCGCGCACATCATGCATTGCGCGGCCGAGAACATCATTCCGTCGACCGTGGAGCTGGGCGGCAAGTCGCCGAACATCTTCTTCGAAGACATCATGAACGCGGAGCCGCAGTTCATCGAAAAGGCCGCCGAAGGCCTGGTGCTGGCGTTCTTCAACCAGGGCGAAGTGTGTACCTGCCCGTCGCGGGCGCTGGTGCAGGAGTCGATTTACGACGACTTCATGAAAGTGGTGATGAAAAAGATCGTCAAGATCAAGCGCGGCAACCCGCTGGACACCGAAACCATGGTCGGCGCCCAGGCGTCCGAGCAGCAATACGACAAGATCCTGTCCTACCTCAAAATCGCCCAGGAAGAGGGCGCCGAACTGCTCACCGGCGGCGCGGCCGAGCGTTTGGAGGGTGACCTGTCCAGCGGTTACTACATCCAGCCGACCCTGCTCAAGGGCCATAACAAAATGCGCGTGTTCCAGGAAGAAATCTTCGGCCCGGTGGTGGGTATTACCACGTTCAAGGACGAAGCCGAAGCCCTGGCCATTGCCAACGACAGCGAGTTCGGCCTGGGTGCCGGCCTGTGGACCCGCGACATCAACCGCGCCTACCGCATGGGCCGGGCGATCAAGGCCGGCCGCGTGTGGACCAACTGCTACCACCTGTACCCGGCGCACGCTGCGTTTGGCGGCTACAAAAAGTCCGGCGTGGGGCGTGAGAACCACAAGATGATGTTGGATCACTACCAGCAGACCAAGAACCTGCTGGTGAGCTACGACATCAACCCACTGGGCTTCTTCTAACCCCGACTTGAAATGCAACCCAATGTGGGAGGGGGCTTGCCCCCGATAGCGGTGGCTCAGTCAGGTATGTATTGGCTGACACACTGCCATCGGGGGCAAGCCCCCTCCCACATTTTGATCGGCGTACACCCGTTCCGGCACAACAAGAGGGCTTTGCCTGTTGGATCACTACCCGCAGACCAACCCCCTGGGCCTCTTCTAACCCCGACTTGAAATACAACCCAATGTGGGAGGGGGCAAGCCCCCTCCCACATTTTGATCGGCGTACACCCGTTCCGGCACAGCAAGAGGGCTTTGCCTGTTGGATCACTACCCACAGACCAACCCCCTGGGCTTCTTCTAACCCCGATTTGAAATACAACCCAATGTGGGAGGGGGCTTGCCCCCGATAGCGATGGCTCAGTCAGGTATGTATTGGCTGACACACTGCCATCGGGGGCAAGCCCCCTCCCACATTTTGATCGGCGTACACCCGTTCCGGCACAGCAAGAGGGCTTTGCCTGTTGGATCACTACCTGCAGACCAAGCCCCTGGGCCTCTTCTAACCCCGACTTGACATGCAACCAACTGTGGGAGGGGGCAAGCCCCCTCCCACATTTTGATCGGCGTACACCCGTTCCGGCACAGCAAGAGGGCTTTGCCTGTTGGATCACTACCTGCAGACCAACCCCCTGGGCCTCTTCTAACCCCGACTTGACATGCAACCAACTGTGGGAGGGGGCAAGCCCCCTCCCAGATTTTGATCGGCGTACACCCGTTCCGGCACAGCAAGAGGGCTTTGCCTGTTGGATCACTACCCGCAGACCAACCCCCTGGGCCTCTTCTAACCCCGACTTGAAATGCAACCAACTGTGGGAGGGGGCTTGCCCCCGATAGCGATGGCTCAGTCAGGTATGTATTGGCTGACACACTGCCATCGGGGGCAAGCCCCCTCCCACATTTTGATCGGCGTACACCCGTTCCGGCACAACAAGAGGGCTTTGCCTGTTGGACCACTACCTGCAGACCAACCCCCTGGGCTTCTTCTAACCCCGACTTGAAATACAACCCAATGTGGGAGGGGGCTTGCCCCCGATAGCGGTGGGTCAGTCATGCATGTCTTGGCTGACAAGCCGCCATCGGGGGCAAGCCCCCTCCCACATTTTGATCGGCGTACACCCGTTCCGGCACAGTAAGCGGGCTTTGCCTGTTGGATCACTACCTGCAGACTAACCCCCTGGGCTTCTTCTAACCCCGACTTGAAATGCAACCAACTGTGGGAGGGGGCAATCCCCCTCCCACATTTTTGATCGGTGTACATCTGCTACCAAGGCATGCTTCAGGCTCGTTCGAAAGTAGCATTCGCACCCCCATCCCCCCATGCATTAATGCCATTACCGGAATCTTCCGGCACAACAAGAGGATCGCCCCATGTGGACTAAACCCGCGTTTACCGACCTGCGTATCGGCTTTGAAGTGACCATGTACTTCGCCAGCCGCTGATTCACCCCCGGCCAGCCTCGCGCTGGCCGGGGTCGTTTGGGGAATGACTCTTTGGTCTGATTGCATTCGCGCGCGGATGGGTTAGTGTGGAGCGCATCTCTCAAAAATAATAAAAACAGGCTTTCCAATGAGCCCAAATCTCAGCCTTCTGCGTAAGTTCGTTTCGCCTGAAATCATCTTTGGTGCCGGCTGCCGGCACAACGTCGGTAATTACGCCAAGACCTTCGGTGCGCGCAAAGTGCTGGTGGTCAGCGACCCCGGTGTGATCGCCGCCGGCTGGGTCGCCGACGTGGAAGCCAGCCTGCAGGCCATCGGCATCGATTACTGCCTGTACAGCGGCGTCTCGCCCAACCCCCGCGTCGAAGAAGTCATGCTCGGTGCCGAGGTGTACCGCGACAACCATTGCGACGTGATCGTGGCCATCGGCGGCGGCAGCCCGATGGACTGCGGCAAGGCCATCGGCATCGTGGTCGCCCATGGGCGCAACATCCTCGAATTCGAAGGCGTGGACACCATTCGCGTGCCCAGCCCCCCGCTGATCCTGATCCCCACCACCGCCGGCACTTCGGCGGATGTCTCGCAGTTCGTGATCATTTCCAACCAGCAGGAGCGCATGAAGTTCTCCATCGTCAGCAAGGCGGTGGTGCCGGACGTGTCGCTGATCGACCCGGAAACCACCGCGAGCATGGACCCGTTCCTGTCCGCCTGCACCGGCATCGATGCGCTGGTGCATGCGATCGAGGCGTTCGTCTCCACCGGCCACGGCCCGCTGACCGACCCCCACGCGCTGGAAGCCATGCGCCTGATCAACGGCAACCTGGTGCAGATGATCGCCAACCCGGCGGACATCGCCCTGCGCGAGAAGATCATGCTCGGCAGCATGCAGGCGGGGCTGGCGTTCTCCAATGCGATCCTCGGCGCGGTGCATGCCATGTCCCACAGCCTCGGCGGCTTCCTCGACCTGCCTCACGGCCTGTGCAACGCGGTGCTGGTGGAGCATGTGGTGGCGTTCAACTACAACTCGGCGCCGGAGCGCTTCAAGGTGATTGCCGAGACGTTCGGCATCGACTGCCGCGGCCTGACTCATCCGCAGATCCGCGGGCGGCTGGTCGAGCATCTGATCGCGCTGAAGCGTGCCATCGGCTTCCACGAAACCCTCGGCCTGCACGGCGTGCGGGTGGCGGACATTCCGTTCCTGTCCCAGCACGCCATGCACGATCCGTGCATCCTCACCAACCCCCGCGAATCGAGCCAGCGTGACGTCGAGGTCGTCTATGGCGAAGCTCTCTGACGACCAGCAGCGCGCCCTGGCCGGGCTGCTGGGGTTGGGCGACCAGTCGGCGCGCAAGAGCCACTACCCGGAACTCACGGCCCGCCTCGATGAGCTGGAGGCCGAGCGCAACCGCTACATCCGCCTCAACGACGAACTGGAGCAGCGGGTGGCGGCGCGCACCGATGAACTGCTCGAAGCCAACCGCAACCTGCAACAGCAGGTCGCCCAGCGCGAACAGGTCGAACAGGAACTGCGCGACGCCCGCGACGCCGCCGAGGCCGCCAACCGCAGCAAGGACAAGTACCTCGCCGCCGCCAGCCATGACCTGTTGCAGCCGCTCAACGCCGCACGGCTGTTGATCGCCACCCTGCGCGAACGGTCGTTGCCGAGCGTCGAGCAGGTGCTGGTGGAGCGCACGCACCAGGCCCTGGAAGGTGCCGAGGATTTGCTCACCGACTTGCTCGATATCTCGCGGCTCGACCAGGCAGCGGTCAAGCCGGACGTGGCGCTGTATCGCCTGGACGAGCTGTTTGCGCCGCTGGTCTCCGAATTCCAGTCCGTCGCCCTGGCCGCCGGACTGAATCTGCGCGCGCACACCGGCCATTACGCGATCCGGACCGACCTGCGCCTGGTGACGCGGATTTTGCGTAATTTCCTCAGCAACGCCTGCCGCTACACCGACGACGGCTGCATCCTGCTCGGCGCCCGTCGTCGCGGCGATCACCTGCGCCTGGAAGTGTGGGACACCGGACGCGGCATCCCGGCCGACCGGCTCGACGCGATCTTCCTCGAATTCAACCAACTGGACGTCGGCCGCGCCTCGGACCGCAAGGGCGTGGGCCTGGGGCTGGCGATTGTCGAGCGGATCGCTGAGATCCTCGGTTACCCGGTGGCGGTGCGCTCGTGGCCGGGACGCGGGTCGATGTTCAGCCTCGAAGTGCCGATCAGCGAAGAAATGCCGTTGGCCATCAGCCAACTGCCCACGCAACCGACCACCGGCAACCCGCTGCCGGGGCGGCGTTTGCTGGTGCTGGACAACGAAGTCAGCATCCTCGAAAGCATGAGCGCGCTGCTCGGGCAGTGGGGCTGCGAGGTGGTCACGGCCACCGACCAGGCCGGCGCGTTGCTGGCGTTGCAGGGCAGGGCGCCGGAACTGATCCTGGCGGACTATCACCTGGACCACGGCGTGGTGGGCTGTGAGGTGGTCAAGTACCTGCGCGAGCATTTTGCCCAGACGATTCCCGCCGTGATCATCAGCGCCGACCGCACCGACCAGTGCCGGCGCATCCTGCGGCGGCTGGACGCACCGTTGTTGAACAAACCGGTCAAGCCCGGGAAGTTGCGGGCGGTGTTGAGTCAGTTATTGGCCTAGAGGTTTGATACCTGTCAACACCGCGTGCGGCATTTTGCGCCATGCTCCCAGCCTGATTTGACGCCGACGGAGATTCCCCCATGAGCGCCCCCGCAACAACCGCTGCATCATTCAAGTTGCCCTTGGGCCTGGTCGTCGCTGTACTGGTGATGGTCGGGGTGCTGCTGTTACCGCTGCCCGCGGATTTGCCGGTGGCCGGGCATCGCATGCTGGCGATCCTCGCGTTTGCGGTGGTGGTGTGGATCAGCGAGGCGGTGTCCTATGAGGCCAGCGCGATCATGATCACCTCGCTCATGGCGTTCTTGCTCGGCACCGCGCCGTCGCTGCAAGACCCCGCGCACCTGATCGGCTCCAGCCCGGCCATCGGCATGGCGCTGACCGGCTTCTCCAACCCGGCGCTGGCGCTGGTGGCGGGGGCGTTGTTCATCGCCGCCGCCATGACCCACACCGGCCTGGACCGGCGCATTGCCCTGGTCACGCTGACCCGGGTCGGCACCAGCACCCGCGGCATTCTGCTGGGGGCGATCGCGGTGACTATCCTCCTGAGCCTCGTCGTACCCAGCGCCACCGCGCGCAGTGCCTGTGTGGTGCCGATCATGATGGGCGTGGTGGCGGCGTTTGGCGTCGATAAACGCTCCAACATCGCCGCCGGCCTGATGATCGTGGTGGCCCAGGGCACCAGCATCTGGAACGTCGGCATCCAGACCGCCGCCGCGCAGAACCTGCTGACCGTTGGGTTCATGGACAAGATGCTCGGCCAGCGCGTGTCGTGGATCGACTGGCTGATTGCCGGCGCGCCATGGGCGCTGATCATGTCGGCGGTGTTGCTGTTCCTGGTGATCAAACTGCTGCCGCCGGAAAGCGACAGCATCCCCGGCGGCAAAGAAGCCGTGGCCCAGTCGCTGGTGGATATCGGCCCGATGACCGGCCCGCAAAAACGCCTGCTTGCCGTGTCGGTGCTGTTGCTGTTGGCGTGGGCTACCGAAGGGCGCCTGCACAATTTCGACACCACCTCGACCACCTACGCCGGGCTGGTGTTCCTGCTGTTGCCGGGGATCGGCGTGATGACCTGGAAGGATGTGCAGTCGCGGATTCCGTGGGGCACGGTGATTGTGTTTGGCGTCGGCATCAGCCTCGGCACGGCGTTGCTGACCACCCAGGCCGGGCAGTGGCTGGGTTCGCAAGTGGTGGCGCATACCGGCCTGGACCAGGTCGGGCCGCTGGGCGTGTTTGCCATCCTCGGGGCGTTTTTGATCGTGATCCACTTGGGGTTTGCCAGTGCGACGGCGTTGACCTCGGCGTTGTTGCCGATCCTGATTGCGGTGTTGCAGACCTTGCCGGGGGAGTTCAACCGGTTGGGGATGACCATGCTGTTGGGGTTTGTGGTGAGCTACGGGTTTATCCTGCCGATCAATGCGCCGCAGAACATGGTGTGCCTGGGGACTGGGACATTCACGGCGCGGCAGTTTGCCAAGGTGGGGGTGTTGGTGACGCTGATGGGTTACTTGTTGATGTTGGTGTTTGCGGCGACCTACTGGAGTTGGCTTGGCTGGATCTGATAGGGCGTGTCATGGGGTCGCCAATGCAAAGGAGATCCAATGTGGGAGGGGGCTTGCCCCCGATGGCGGCCTCTGGGCTGACCAGCTTTTTGGGTTGAGTACATATCCATTGTTGCGGTCACGGCTGCTATGGGTTCCGCCCTTACGGCGGGTCACTTTGGAAAAGCCCCAAAGTAACCAAAGGGCTCTTGCCCCACCACTCGGTGCCTCGCCTAGGCTCGGCATGCCCTCACTCCGGCTTGAATCCGTGGGCCGCCGTCATGGGCCATCCCTGGCCCAGGACGGCTAACCCGGCGTCCTGCCGGGTTGCCCACGGATTCAAGCCTGCGTTCGGCCAGCGTGGTTTTACGGGGCGCCTAAGATCAAAAGCAAAAGCAAAAGCAAAAGCGAGGCTGCCTTATAGCCGACCTGATCCTGGAAGCCGAACCCAGTCAAAAATGTGGGAGGGGGCTTGCCCCCGATAGCGGTGGGTCAGTCATGCATGTAGTGGCTGACACACTGCTATCGGGGGCAAGCCCCCTCCCACAGTTGGAATGTATTTCAGGGTGAAATTGAGTTGGGTCGACTGGTTGTGTTCCAGCAGTTTCAGGCCCGGCCTGCCCGGCAAGTGATGGGCATTCACCGGATGGCTCACCGGCTCGATGCAGAAGAACCCCAACCCCGGCGGGCAGTACAGCAAGAAGTAATCGGCGCCGGTGGCCTGGCATTCCAGGGCATAACCCAGCTCCGGCTGTTCGATCCGGCAATGCCCGTCCCACTGGCAAAACCCGTTGTCGACCAACGCTTGGGGCAACCCCTTGAGCTGTTGGAAATCCCAATCGGCGTGTACGGGTGCCAGCGCCGTCGGCAGCTTGGACGCATCACTCATCCACACTTGCCCAGCCTTGGCCTGCAACCGCGTACCCGCCCGGCGCGGGAAGTAAGGATGCAAGCCCAAACCGTGCCACGCGGCGGCTTCGGCCAGATGCGTCACGCTCAGCCCGATACTCAACACGCCGTTGCTCAACCCAAACCGCTGCTCGGCGCGATAGGCGAACGGCGTGGCGCATTCCAGCGCAAGCAGCACTTCATCCGCCGACTGGCTGACCACGCGCCACGCCTGTTGCCAGGCCGAACCGTGAATCGGCAGCGGATCGGTCGCGCTGTTGGGCGTGAGTGCCAGCCAGCCGGCCGGCGTATCGAAACCGCCGTTGGCAATGCGATTGGACCACGGCGCGAGGGGATAGCAGGCCAGTTTGCCGGGCAGGCCGGTGTCCAGCGCCGCTTGATCGCTAGGCCGCAGCAGGGGCTGGCCGCTGGCGCGCACGCGCCAGTTGACGATGCTGCCGCCCACGGCCGGGGCGAGGGTGAGGTGGGTCAGGTGATCTTCCAGTTCAATCAGCATCACAGCACCAGCCCTGGCAGCCACAGCGATAACGCCGGAATGTAAGTCACCGCGATCAGCACCAAAAACAGCACGCCATAGAACGGCAGCAGCGCCTTCACGGTGTTCTCGATACTCACCTTGCCCACCGCCGCCCCCACGAACAGCACCGCGCCGACCGGTGGCGTGATCAGGCCGATGCCGAGGTTGACCAGCATGATCATGCCGAAGTGAACCGGGTCGACGCCGATGCCGAGCACCACCGGCAGCAGGATCGGCGTGAGGATCAAAATCAGCGGCGCCATGTCCATCACCGTGCCGAGCAACAGCAGCATGGCGTTGATGCACATCAGGATCACGTAGCGGTTGTCCGACAGGGTCAGGAACAGCGTGGTGATCTTCGCCGGGATCTGCATCAGGGTCATGATGTAGCCGAAGCTGGCCGCGAAGGCGATCAGGATCATCACGATGGAAATGGTGCGTACCGTGCGGTGCATCAGCTTGGGCAGCTCGTTCCATTTGTAGTCGCGGTAGATGAACATGGTCACGAAGAATGCCCACAGCACCGCGATCGCGGCGGACTCGGTGGCGGTGAAGATGCCCGACAGGATGCCGCCGAGGATGATCACCATGGCCATCAGGCCCCACAGTGCGTCGGCGCAGATTTTCAGCGCTTGCTTGAGCGGGATGACTTCGCCCTTGGGGTAGTCGCGCTTCTTCGCGAAGATCAGGCACAGCACCATCAGGCACGCGCTCATCAGCAGGCCCGGGACCACGCCGGCCATGAACAGCGAGGCGATCGACACCGTGCCGCCCGCCGCCAGGGAGTAGAGCACCGAGTTGTGGCTGGGCGGGGTCAACAGCGCCTGCACCGAGCCGCTGATGGTCACCGCCGTGGCGAACTCCCGGGGGTAGCCACGGCGCTCCATTTCCGGGATCAGCACCGAGCCGACCGAGGCGGTGTCGGCCACCGAGGAGCCGGAGATCGCACCGAAAAACGTCGAGGCCATGATGTTCACCAGGGACAAGCCGCCGCGCACAAAACCCACCAGCACCCCGGCGAACGCCACCAGCCGCCGCGACATGCCGCCCTCGGCCATGATCGCGCCGGCCAGCACGAAGAACGGAATCGCCATCAGCGAAAACTTGTTCACCCCGCCAGCGATCTGAATCATCAGGGCCTGGTACGGAATGTCGATCCACCACGCGCCGATCAACGCCGACAGGCCCAGGGCATAGGCCACTGGCATGCCGATCAGGATCAAGCCGACAAAGCTGCCCAACAGAATCAATGCGTCCATATCAGGCAGCCCCTTCGCTTTCTTCAACCAGATCGAAGCGCACGACCCGTCGGTTGCTCTGGTCACCGAGCACGAGTTTTTCCATCACGAAGACCAGGGTCAGCAACCCGCCGATCGGGATCGGCATGTAGGTGATGCCCACGCGCAGGGTAGGGATGGCGCTCATGAACTGGTTCCAGGTGGACAGGCACAGCTTGCTGCCCCAAATGGTCATGAACAGGCAGATGGTGCCCATCAGCAGTTGCGAGAGGATGTCGACGACCTGGCGTTGGCGCGCAGGCAGGCGGTCAGTGACCATCGCCACCGACATATGCGCCCCGGCGCGGTAGCTGGCGGCGGCGCCGATAAAAGTGAACACCAGCATCAGCAGGATGGCGGTGGGCTCCGGCCAGCTGGAGCCGGTGCCGAGGATGTAGCGGGCGAAGATGCCCCAGGGGATGATCAGCGCGACCCCGAGGACCGAGAGGCCGGCGACCCAGATGCAGGTCATGTAGAGGCGGTCGTTGATGCGCAGCACTAGATTCTTCATGGCGTTCACCGTGACCGGGCGCGTCGATGCCGACCGCGCCGGGCCTTATGCGAGAGGCAGGGCGGGTTATTGAACGGCGTCGATGCGCGCGATGATGTCGGCGTAAGGCGCGCCGTACTTGGCGCGAACCGCGGCGGTGGCGTCGTAGAAGGGCTGTTTGTCGACGCGGATGAACTCCACGCCGGCCGCCTTGAGTTTTTCCTCGCTGCTGGCGGATTTTTTATCCCACAGCACACGCTCATCGGCCTGGGCGGCCTTGGCGGCGTTCTTCACCATGAGCTGTTGCGCGGGGGTGAGCTTGTTCCAGGTGATTTTCGACATCACGATCGGTTCGGGCAGGATCAGGTGCTCGGTGAGGGTGTAGTACTTGGCGTTCTGAAAGTGGTTGTGTTCCAGCATGGTGGGTGGGTTGTTCTCGGCACCGTCGATCACCCCGGTCTGCAAGGCACTGAAGATCTCGCCGGTGTCCATGGCGATACCGTTGGCACCCATGGCGTTGAAGGCATCGATGAACAGCGGGTTGCCCTGCACGCGAATCTTCATGCCCTTGAGGTCTTCGATCTTGCGCACCGGTTTTTTGCTGTAGAGGTTGCGCGTGCCGCCGTCCATCCAGGCCAGGGCGACCAGGCCGAATTCGGAGTCGGTGATCTTGGCGAGGATTTCATCGCCGATCCCGCCGTCGATGACTTTGCGCATATGCGCCTGGTCGCGGAACACGAATGGCAGGTTGAACACGTTCACGTCCGGCACCACCGGGCCGACGATGCCGAGGCTGACCCGGGTCATCTGGATCGCGCCGACCTGGGCCTGTTCGACGACTTCTTTTTCCGAACCCAGGACGCCCCCGGGGAAGTACTTGAAGGTCAGTTCGCCGTTGCTTTCTTGGGTGAGGGCCTTGCCCATGTTCTCTTCGGCCACGACGGTGGGGTAGCCGGCGGGGTGGATGTCGGCGAATTTGATTTCCAGCGCGTGGGCGGCGCTGCTGAGGGTGAAGATTGCGGCGGCGAGCAAGGTGCGTTTGAAGTCCATGGGCGGTCACTCCTGTCTTGTTATTGTTGTATTCACGGCACAGCGATGCAGCTAGAGGGCGAAGCGGGGTTCGGGCAGTCCTGTCGTGCCGGGGTTGAGGGCGAATACGCCGCCGGACAGCGACTGCTCGCTCTGGTCGTCACGGATCGAGGTGACGAACAGGGTGTCCAGGCGACTGCCGCCAAAGGCGCACATGCTGGGTTTTTTCACCGGCACGCGCAGGGAGCGGTCCAGGCGACCGTCGGGGGTGAAGCGGTGGATCAGGCCGGCGTCGTTGGCGCAGATCCAGTAGCCGCCGTCGACATCCACGGCCGCGCCATCGGGGCGGCCTTGGTGTGGCTGCATGTCGACAAACACGCGGCGGTTGGACGGTGTGCCGGTGTCGGTGTCGTAGTCGAAGGCCCAGATCTGTTGCACCAGCGGGTGCGAGTCCGAGACATACATCGTGCCGCCATCGGGGCTGAAGGCCAGGCCATTGAGGGTGATAAAGCCGTCCAGTTGCGCATGCGGCGCCGCACCCGACGCGTAACGGTAGAGGATGCCTGCGGGCGCATTTGCGCTCATGTCCCGCACCATGCTGCCGGCCCAGAACCGGCCCTGGCGATCGCAGCGCCCATCGTTCAGGCGCATGTCCGCGCGCGGGTGCGCGACCTCGGCCAGGGGCGTGGTGTCGAGGCTGCCGTCGTTGTGCGCGGTGAGCTGGAAAAAGCCGCTTTCCATCCCGGCGACCCAGTTGCCCGCATCGGTGCGGGCAATGCAGGCGAGCATCTGCGGGGCTTTCCACGCGTCGATATGGCCGGTGGCGGCGCTCCAGCGTTGCAGGCCGCCGTTGGGAATATCCACCCAGTACAGGGCGTTTTCTTCGGGCACCCACACCGGGCATTCGCCCACGGCGTTGCGGGCGTCGACAATCAATTCAGCGGTCATGGCAACTCACTCCCTTGGGTTAGTGTGACGTCAGTCACCGAACGGCCCGGCGGCGCAGAACGCACCGCCCTGGTAGACCTTGGCCGGGTCGTCGGCGGCCAGCGGCGGCTGGCGCTCGACCTGGGCGCGGAATACTTCGGAGCTGTCTTTGGGGGTGAAGCCCAGGTGTGCGGCGTAGCGGTTGTCCCACCAGGTGTCGAGGTTGGCCGACATGCCGTAGACCACGGTGTGGCCGACGTTCGGCGTGTACAGCGCGCGTTCGAGCAGTTGGGTCAGGTCATCGAAGCTCAGCCAGGTGTGCATCATCCGGCGGTTCTGCGGTTCGGGGAACGACGAGCCGATGCGGATGCTCACGGTCTCGATGCCGTAGCGGTCGAAGTAGAAGCTGGCCATGTCTTCGCCGTAGGACTTGGACAGCCCGTAGTAACTGTCCGGGCGACGCGGCGAGTGAGCGTCGAGGTGCTCGCCCTGTTGATAGAAGCCGATCACATGGTTGGAGCTGGCGAAAATCACGCGCTTGACGCCATGGCGGCGGGCGGCTTCGTAGATGTGAAAAATCCCGCAGATATTGGCGCCGAGGACTTCTTCGAACGAGCGCTCCACGGATACGCCACCGAAATGCAGGATGGCGTCGACGCCTTCGACCAGGTGATGTACCGCGTGTTTGTCGGACAGGTCGCAGGGCTGCACTTCTTCATTGGCGCCGGCGGGGGCCATGTCGGCGATATCCGACAGGCGCAGCACCTGGGCATACGGCCGCAGGCGTTCGCGCAGCACTTTGCCCAAGCCGCCGGCGGCACCAGTGAGCAGCAGGCGGTTGAATGGAACGGGAGGCGTGGCGGTGGTGGTCATGGTGTGTTCCATTGTTGTTGTAAGTTGTCGTATGACTATGCCGAAGTATTGTTAGAGAGTCCCCGCTTGTCAATGTGGGAGGGGGCTTGCCCCCGATGGCTGTGGGTCAGTCACAGAGACATTGCCTGATACACCGTCATTGGGATGTACCGGAGCAAGCCCCCTCCCACAATGGATGTGCCCGGGTTTTAGATCTTTAAAGCAACGAAATCGGGTAGCTGACGAAGACCCGGTTCTCATCGAACTCGTTATTGCTGAAGTCCCGGCGCATGGTCGAATTGCGCCAGCGCACGTTGAGGTTCTTCAGAACACCGCTCTGCACCGTGTAGGCCAGTTCCGATTCGCGGCCCCATTCCTTGCCATCGGTGATCGTGCCGGTGTGGACGTTACTGCCGCTGATGTAGCGGTTCATCAGGGTCAGGCCCGGAACGCCGAGCGCCGCGAAGTTGAAGTCGTGGCGCAGTTGCCAGGATTTCTCCTTGGCGTTGTCGTAGCTGGCGTTGTAGCTGTCGTTGGCCAGGGTGCCGCCGCTGGTGCCGTTGACCCGCATCCATGCGCTGTCGCCGCTGAGTTTCTGCAGACCGACGTAGAAGGTGTTAGCGCCGTATTTGGCCGAGAGCAGGGCGAACGCGGTTTTGTTGTCGAGGTCGCCGGCCAGGGCGCTGCCGTCTTCCTTGCCGTTGAAGAAGCCGAGGTTGGCGCCCAGGGTCCAGTCGCCCAGCGGCTGGCTGTGGGTCAGGTTGAGGTACTGCTGTTGGTAGATGTCGGTCAGTTCGGCGTACCACAGGCCGACCTGGGTGCGCTTGTCGTTGAAGGTGTATTCGGCGCCGCCGAAGTTGAAGCGGTCTGAGGTGAAGGCGGCTTTGCCGTTCATGAACATGTCTTCCATGCTCGCATCGTTGCGCGGGCTGTTGCCGCGAAACTGCCCGCCGTAGAGGGTCAGGCCGGCGATTTCATTGGAGGTGACCTGGCCGCCCTGGAAGGTTTGCGGCAGGGAACGGCCATCGTCGGAACGCAAAATCGGCAGCACGGGCATCCATTCGCCGACTTTCAGTTCGGTCTTCGACAGCTTGGTTTTCAGCGCCACGCCCAGGCGCCCGAAGTTGTCGGCGGGGCGACCGTCGTCGTGAACCGGCAGCAACTGGGTGCCAGCGGTACCTTTGCCGCCGTCGAGCTTTTGCGAGTACAGGCCCAGCACATCAATCCCGAAGCCCACGGTGCCCTGGGTGTAGCCGGATTTGGCGTCGAGGATGAAGTTCTGCGTCCACTCTTGGGCCTTGGCCTGGGGGTTGGACGGGTTGGTGAAATTGCGGTTGAAGTAGGCGTTGCGTAAGTTGAGCGTGGCCTTGGCGTCGCCGACAAACCCTTCGGCCTGGGCGATGAGGGGCAGGGTGAAAGCCAGGCTGCCGAGGCCGATAAGGCCGAGATGCGAGGAGGAATTGCGGGCGGATGGACGCACAGTGACGCTCCCTTGGGTTTGTTGTTTTTATTATTTGTCATACGTCGTCGTACAACATAAGGGTGATATTTGCGGGGTTTTTGTGGCTTGTCAATCAGAAGTTATACGATGACCAGGCTTCGCTGAGCAAAAGTGGCCGTGGTTCAGTGTGGGAGTTGGATCGTGTCGACTATGGATTCAGCCGGCCATCGCCATCGGGGGCAAGGTGCCGAGGAGGGAGACGGCGGCAACCGCTAAAATACCTAGTAACCATTCAGCCATCACACTGGCCTTCAAGGTCTCCAGTCGTTGTTCGCAGCGCTCGATACGCAAGCGGTTCAGCAGCGCCAGGGCCAACATGCCCAGCACCAGCATCGCCTTGATCAGTAGAATCAGGGCGAAACCGTTGAACAGCGGGGTGGGCCACAGTTGCCCGGTCAATACACGCACGTTGATCAAGCCGGTGACCAGCAAGCCGGCGACCAGGCCATAACCCGCGCCGCTGAAACGCAGCAGAATCGGCTCCAGCCCATGGCGCTGCGGTTGGCGCAGGATCAATACCAACAGCAGCAGACCGCCAAGCCAGGCGCCCACGCATGCCAGGTGGACGACCTGATTGAGGATCAGCAACTGGCCGCTGAGCCCGTTGAGCATGGCGCCGTGACCGACTGGGGCCAGGGTCGCCAGCAGCAGGCCGATCAAGGGCAGGCGCAACGCCGACCAGGGTTTGATCAAGGCGATCAACAGCAGCACGTTGAGCAGCAGATGCCAGAGCCACACTTGGCCGAAAAAGGTCTTGCCCAGCACCAATTGCACAGTGGCCGGTTGCAGTGCGGCGTCCCAACTGCCGGCCATGCTGACCGTGATCAGCAGCAACCAGGCCACGCCGGAGCCGAGCCCGAGCCAGGCCAGTGCTCGGCTGATACGCAGCACTTGCCGGTCCAGCGCCGGCTGCGGTGCATTGCCCATCAGCCATGGCCTGAATACACAGGCCCCGAACATCAACAAGACGACGATGAAATGCAGGAAACGGCACAGCACCAGCAGCGTCGCCATAGGTTATTGGCCGACCTTGAAGCTGTATTCGCCGTTGCTCTTGTGGGTGTCGACCGAGACCGCGTTCCACACCACTTTGTAGGTGCCGGCTGCCAGAGGCGCGGCGGGCGTCACCACCAGGGTTTTCTTGTCGGCATCCGGCGTTGCCAGGCCCTTGATTGCGATTTCGGTGCCGTCCTTGCTCAGGGAAACCTTGGAAAAGGTCGCCTCCACGCCTTCGCTGAAGGTCAGGCGCACATCGTTCGGTGCGGCGACGCTGCTGTCTGCCGCAGGCGTCGCGCTCTTGAGGTGAGCATGGGCAAACGCCGCCGAGGCGCCCAGCAGCGAGGCCAGCAGAGCGACGGTGGTCAGGGTTTTCTTGATCAACATTGAGCAATACCAATCAAAGGATAGGACGGGCAGTGTACGAAGTTTCGGCTCCTCCTGTCGCCCCGATCTAGAGCGGGTGGTAGTCTTTCCGTTATGTCTTTGTCAGGGAGCCCTTATGGGCAAGCACAAGATCGGAATTCGTCGGGTCAACGTCGAAAAAATCCTGCTGGCGGCGGAAAAAATCTTCGCCGAGAAGGGCTATGGCAGCACCGCCATGGCCGATATTGCCGCCGAAGTGCAACTGCCGCGTTCCAACCTGCATTACTACTTCACCACCAAGAGCGAGCTGTACAGCGCGGTGCTGTTCGATCTGTTGGAAGTGTGGAAGCAGGATGCCCTGAGCTTCGAAACCTTCGATGACCCGCGAGTGGTGCTCAGCAGCTACATCCGCGCCAAGATGCAACGCTCGCGCACGCGGCCGTATGGGTCGAAGGTCTGGGCCAACGAAATCATCCACGGCGCGCCGACGCTCGGTGAGGCGCTGGATGAAAGCCTGTACGACTGGGCCAAGATGAAGGAAGCGAAAATTCGCCAATGGGTGGAAGACAAACGCATCCTGCCGGTCGAGCCGGCGAGCCTGCTGTATATGATCTGGGCCTCGACCCAGCACTACGCCGACTTTGATCATCAGGTGAAGATTCTGAACGATCACCAGCCGTTGTCGGATATGCAGTTCGAGAGGGCGATTCAGACGGTGACGGGGGTGATTTTGCGGGGGATTGGGTTGGAGCCTTGAGGCTTGAGGCTTGAGGCTTGTGGTGAGGCTGAGGGCCTCATCGGGGGCAAGCCCCCTCCCACAATGAACTGCATTTGTCTGAAAGAATGCGGTCAACTGTTTGAGACTTGAGACTTGTGGTGAGGCTGAGGGCCTCATCGGGGGCAAGCCCCCTCCCACATTGACTGCATTTTGTCTGAAAGAATGCGGTCAACTGTTTGAGTCTTGAGTTTTGTGGTGAGGCTGAGGGCCTCATCGGGGGCAAGCCCCCTCCCACATTGACTGCATTTTGTCTGAAAGAATGCGGTCAACTGTTTGAGCCCTGAGGCTTGTGGTGAGGCTGAGGGCCTCATCGGGGGCAAGCCCCCTCCCACAATGAACTGCATTTTGTCTGAAAGAATGCGGTCAACTGTGGGAGGGGGCTTGCCCCCGATAGCGCTCTACTGGACTACACCGCTTCCCGATAGGGATTACGCGGGTCCTGGGTCCAGTTCAAGAACGGCTTGCCGGTGTCCACCGGTACCATCTCGATGCAATCGGCCACCGGGCAGGTGATCTGGCACAGGTTGCAGCCCACGCATTCGTCATCGATCACTTCGTACTTATGCGTGCCGTCCGCCTGTTTCAAACTGGCGATGGCCTGGTGCGACGTATCTTCGCAGGCAATGTGGCAACGCCCGCAGCCGATGCAGGCGGCCTGATCGATCTTGGCGATCACCTGGTAGTTGATATCCAGGTACTTCCAGTCCGTAGTGTTGCCCACGGCGCGCCCGGAAAAATCCTGCAGGCTGGTGTAACCCTGACTGTCCATCCAGCGCGACAGGCCGTCCTTCATTTCTTCGACGATGCGAAAGCCATGCAGCATCGCCGCCGTACACACCTGCACGGCGCCGCAGCCGAGGGCGACGAATTCCGCCGCATCGCGCCAGTTGCCGATGCCGCCAATGCCGCAGATCGGCAAGCCGTGGGTCTGCGGGTCGCGGGCGATTTCGGCGACCATGTTCAGCGCGATCGGCTTGACCGCCGAACCGCAGTAACCGCCGTGGGTGCTCTGGGTGCCGACCGTCGGCAGGGCGACCATGCGTTCCAGGTCCACGCTGGTGATGGAGTTGATGGTGTTGATCAGCGACACCGCATCCGCACCGCCGCGATACGCCGCACGCGCCGCCACCCGGATGTCGGTGATATTCGGCGTGAGCTTGACGATCACCGGCAGCGAACAGTACGTCTTGCACCAGCGCGTCACCTGTTCCACATACTCCGGTACCTGGCCGACCGCCGCGCCCATGCCGCGCTCGGGCATGCCATGGGGGCAGCCGAAGTTCAGCTCGATGCCGTCGCAGCCGGTGGCTTGCACCAGCGGCAGGATGTTTTTCCAAGACTCTTCGACGCACGGCACCATCAGCGACACGATCAGCGCGCGGTCCGGCCAGTCCTTTTTGACCTGGGTGATTTCGCGCAGGTTGATCTCCAAAGAGCGGTCGGTGATCAGCTCGATATTGTTGATGCCCAGCACTTCGCGGTTGGCGCCGTAATGCGCCGAGTAACGCGACGACACGTTGACCGCCGCCGGGTCTTCCCCGAGGGTTTTCCAGACCACGCCGCCCCAGCCCGCTTCAAAGGCGCGGACCACGTTGTAGGCTTTGTCGGTGGGCGGCGCGGAGGCCAGCCAGAACGGGTTGGGGGCTTTGATACCGGCGAAGACAATCGAGAGATCGGCCATTACGCAGCCTCCACGTTGAGCATGAGTTGGGCATGCATGGCTTCTGCCGCCAGCTTGCCGTGTTGCACCGCCTGCACGGTGAGGTCCTGGCCGAGGCTGACGCAGTCGCCGCCGGCATACACGCCGGGGATGCTGGTGCGCAGGTGTTCGTCGACGAAGATGCGTTCGCCGACTCGCTGCAGTTGCTGGGCCAGCGGGTCGTGCAGTGCGGCGTTGTCGAAACCTTGGCCGATGGCTTTGAAGATCGCATCGGCGGCCAATTCGAAGGTTTCGCCGGTGGGTTGCAGGCGCCCGTTGTCCAGGTGCGTGCGGGCGAAACGCATGCCGCGCACATGGCCTTGCTCGTCCAGCAGCACTTCCTCCGGCTGGGCCCAGGTCAGCAGGCGAACCTGATTGGCCTTGGCGATGTCCTGCTCGTGACTGGTGGCGCCCATGTCCGCCAGGCCCCGGCGATACACCAGGTTGACGTCGCGGGCGCCGAGGCGGGCCATTTGCACGGCCATGTCGATGGCGGTGTTGCCGGCACCGAGCACGATGCAGCGGTCGGCCAGGGGCAATTGGGTGAGGTCGTCGGCCTGGCGCAGTTCGCGGATGTAGTCGGTGGCGGCGAGCAGGCCGGGTGCGTCTTCATGGGGCAGGCCGAGTTGCTTGCTGGCGGCCAGGCCGAGGCCGAGGAACACCGCATCGAAGTGCTGATGCAGTTCGCTCAACGACAGGTTGTCGCCCAGGCGCTGGCCGTGACGGATCTCGATGCCGCCGATCTGTAGCAGGAACTCCAGCTCCTTCTGCGCGAAGTCATCCACCAGTTTGTACTTGGCGATCCCGTATTCATTCAGGCCGCCGGCTTTTTCCCGGGCTTCGAAGATCACCACATCGTGGCCGTGCAACGCGGCGCGATGGGCGCAGGCCAGGCCGGCCGGTCCGGCGCCGACCACGGCGATGCGCTTGCCGGTGGTGGCGGCGCGCTGGAACGGGTGTTCGCTGAAGTGCGCGTTGTCGATGGCGTAGCGTTGCAACAGGCCGATCAGCACCGGCGCGCATTCTTCGCCGTGGTTACGCACGCAGGCTTGCTGGCACAGGATCTCGGTGGGGCAGACCCGGGCGCAGCTGCCGCCGAGGATATTGGCCGAGAGAATCTTCTGCGCGGCGCCTTGCACGTTGTCGGTGTGGAGGTTGCGGATGAACGATGGGATGTCGATTTCGCTGGGGCACGCATTCACGCACGGCGCGTCGTAGCAATACAGGCAGCGCGAGGCTTCCAGTTGCGCCTGGCGGGCGTTGAGGGGCGGTGCCAGGTCGGTGAAATGGCTGGCGAGGGTCGCCCCGTCTTCATGGGGATGGGGGAGGTGGGTCAGGGTCTGGATCACGGTGTGGGCCTCACGGTTTTTTTTCGGATTGCCTCTGGCGGGCATTTTTGTTGCCTGGGTTGGCCTCATCGGGGGCAAGCCCCCTCCCACAGTGATCGCATTGTGTCTGAAAGCATGCGGTCAATTTTGGGAGGGGGCTTGCCCCCGATAGCGGTCTCAGCGGTTCACAGCAACCGGCTTGGAACGCTCAGCCCGCTTGCTCAACTGCTCGAACACCGACGGATACGCCGGCCGTTCCACATACCGCCCGGCACCGCGTTCGGCGCGCAGGTCGCCGTCGGCCCAGACCAGCTTGCCCTGGCTGATGGTGTGGCTCGGCACGCCGCGCACGGTCTTGCCTTCGAAGATGTTGAAGTCGACGTTCTGGTGGTGGGTCTTGGCGGAAATCGTGCGCGTGCCCTCGGGGTCCCACAGCACCAGGTCGGCATCGGCACCGACGCGGATTGCGCCTTTGCGCGGGTAGAGGTTGAAGATCTTCGCGGTGTTGGTGGAGGTCAGCGCGACGAACGCCTGCATCGACAGGCGCCCGGTGTTGACCCCTTCATCCCACAACAGCGCCATGCGGTCTTCGATACCGGCGGTGCCGTTGGGGATCTTGCTGAAATCGTCACGCCCGGCGGCTTTTTGCTCGGCGCAGAAGCAGCAGTGGTCGGTGGCGGTGGTGTGCAGGTTGCCGGATTGCAGGCCATGCCACAGCGCCTCTTGATGCCCGCGCGGGCGGAACGGCGGGCTCATCACGTAGCCGGCGGCGGTCTGCCAGTCGGGGTGGCGGTAGACGCTGTCGTCCAGCAGCAAATGCCCGGCGAGCACTTCGCCGTACACCGCCTGGCCCTTGCCGCGCGCATAGGTGATTTCATCCAGCGCCTCTTTGGTCGAGACGTGTACCAGGTACAACGGCGTGCCGATGGTCTCGGCGATACGGATCGCGCGGCTGGCCGCTTCGCCCTCGACCTGGGACGGACGCGACAGCGGGTGCGCTTCCGGCCCGGTGATGCCCTGGGCCATCAGCTTGCGTTGCAGGTGATATACCAACTCGCCGTTTTCCGCATGCACGGTGGGTACCGCGCCCAGCTCCAGGCAGCGTTCGAAGCTGGCCACCAGGGTATCGTCGGCCGCCATGATCGCGTTCTTGTAGGCCATGAAATGCTTGAAGCTGTTGACGCCGTGATGGCTGACCAGCTCGGCCATTTCCTCGCGCACCTGCTCGCTCCACCAGGTGATCGCCACGTGAAAGCCATAGTCGGCCGCCGACTTCTGCGCCCAGCCGCGCCATTGGTGAAAGGCTTCGAGCAAGGATTGCTGTGGGTTGGGAATCACAAAGTCGATGATCGAGGTGGTGCCCCCCGCCAGACCCGCCGCCGTGCCGCTGAAAAAATCCTCACTGGCCACGGTGCCCATGAAGGGCAGTTGCATATGGGTGTGCGGGTCGATGCCGCCGGGCATCAAGTATTGGCCGCTGCCATCGAGTACTTCGGTGCCAGCGGGAATATCCAGGCCCGTGCCAATCGCGCGAATCAGACCGTCTGCGCATAAAACATCGGCGCGGTAACTTTCGTCGTGGGTAATGATGGTGGCGCCACGGATCAACAGCGACATGTCGAGTTCCTCACAGGCTTGACCGGCTGGTGCCAGTTCTAAGTGTTGTAGTTGTTTTCAGCGCAGGCTTGGTAAAAACCTGTCATCGGTGACAGGAATAGAAACTAGCCGGTGTTTTTAGAATGAGCAAGAAGATTTTTCCTACGCTTAGTTGTGTTTTAACTAATTGAAATATAAGGATAAAAAATTAAAATCACCAAAATGTGGCGACTGATCACCATTTTGACGCACTTGACAGGTTCCAAATATGAACAACATTTCTTATTGCAAATCAGGCGCTTGAGACATGCCGCTTGACGGCGGCGGTAAATAAAAATAATTGTGTTGCACCAGATTGAGTCCTGAACGTTCGGACAACTTGCGCGTTATCCAGCCTGCGTCACGCGGCAAGTACCGAAGGACTCATCGGCGTTTGAAATAAAGCTGATAAACATCAGCGAGTTATATATGCGGTGCAGGGTCAGGGCGGGTTGTCGGCACGTTTATTGAGTGCAGTGGCGGCTGGCCGGACCCTTGATGTCATGTTGTTTACGAGGTACTCCGGCCACCTGCACCGACCTTGCAGGTGAGCAACAATAATTCGAAAAAACCGTGGAGCGGCCATGCAACAGAACAGATCGCAAGTTATTGAACGCAACGGCCTGTACGAACTCGACGCCGGCCCCGACGTCCTCGACAGCCCTCGCTACAACCACGACATGGCACCGACCAAGGTGCATGAACGCACGTGGAACAAGTGGCACATCACCGCGCTGTGGGTCGGCATGTCGATCTGCGTGCCCACCTACACGCTGGGCGGGGTGCTTACCGCGTACTTCGGTTTGTCGGTGGGCGAGGCGCTGATGGCGATCCTCCTGGCCAATATCGTGGTGCTGATCCCGCTGACCCTCAACGCCTTCCCCGGTACCAAGTACGGCATTCCGTTCCCGGTGTTGCTGCGTTCGTCGTTCGGCATCCTCGGTTCCAACGTGCCGTGCCTGATCCGAGCGCTGGTGGCGTGCGGCTGGTTCGGCATCCAGACCATGTTCGGCGGGCTGGCGATTCACCTGTTCCTGGGCTCGATTTTCGAGGGGTGGAAGGCCTTGGGCGGCACCGGTGAGGTGATCGGCTTCATGATCTTCTGGACCCTCAACCTGTGGGTGGTGCTGCGCGGCGCCGAGTCGATCAAGCGCCTGGAAACCCTGTCGGCACCGCTGCTGGTGGCGGTGGGCATTGGCCTGCTGGTGTGGGCGATGCCGAACGTGTCCCTCAGCGAGTTGATGGCGATCCCGCCCAAACGCCCCGAAGGTGCAAGCCTGACCGGTTACTTCATGGCCGGCCTGACCGCGATGGTGGGGTTCTGGGCCACCTTGTCGCTGAATATTCCCGACTTCAGCCGCTACGCCAAGAGCCAGAAGGACCAGATCCTCGGGCAGATTTTCGGCCTGCCGCTGACCATGTTCCTGTTCGCCGCCCTCGGTGTGATCATGACCGCCGCGTCGGTGAAGCTGGTGGGCGTCAGCGTGTCCGACCCGGTGACGCTGATCGGGCATATCCAGAGCCCGGTGTGGGTCGCCGTGGCCATGGCATTGATCATCGTCGCCACCTTGTCCACCAACACGGCGGCGAACATCGTGTCGCCCACCAACGACTTCCAGAACATTGCGCCCAAGCTGATCAACCGCACTTCGGCAGTGATTCTCACCGGCCTGGTGGGGTTGGTGTTGATGGGCCACGAGCTGCTGAAGAAGCTCGGGCTGATCGTTTCCGATGTGAGCCTGGAGACGGTGTATTCCAACTGGTTGCTCGGCTATTCCAGCCTGCTGGGGCCGATCGCCGGGATCATGGTGGTGGACTACTTCATCACGCGCAAACAGCGCCTGGACCTCGCCGGTTTGTACCGTGACGACGTGTACCCGGCGTGGAACTGGAGCGGGTTTGTCGCGTTTGGCGTGCCGGTGGTGCTGACCTTGCTGTCATTGGGCAGCGACGTGTTCAGCTGGTTCTACAGCTATGGCTGGTTTACCGGTTCGGCGTTGGGCGGCGTGTTGTATTACGGCCTGAATGCCAGGCGTGGCCTGACGCCGATGCCGGCCAAATCCCTGCTGTAACGCGATGGCATGCAGTCAAACAGGTGGTCATTCCACCACTGCATGGGTGACTGACCCACTGCAATCGGGAGCAAGCCCCCTCCCACCTTTGAACTGCATTCCATTCATAACATGTAGCCTGAGGAGATCCCCATGAACGCTGCCCTGGACGTTCTGCAATCGACCCATCAGCACATCAACCGCGACCGTTTGTGGCAGTCGTTGATGGAGCTGGCCAAGCTCGGCGCCACCGCCAAGGGCGGCGTGTGCCGCCTGGCCCTCACTGACCTCGACCGCCAGGCCCGCGACCTGTTCGTGCAATGGTGCGAAGAGGCCGGGTGCAGCGTGACCGTCGACGGTATCGGCAACATCTTCGCCCGTCGCCCCGGGCGTAACCCCGACCTGCCGCCAGTGATGACCGGCAGCCATATCGACACCCAGCCCACCGGTGGCAAGTTCGATGGCTGCTTCGGCGTGCTGGCCGGTGTGGAAGTGTTGCGCACCCTCAACGACCTCAAGGTGCAAACCGAGGCGCCGCTGGAAGTGGTGGTGTGGACCAACGAAGAGGGCTCACGCTTCCCGCCGTGCATGATGGGCTCGGGGGTGTTTGCCGAGAAATTCAGCCTGGCCGACACCCTCGCCAAGGTCGATGCGCAGGGTATCAGCGTCGGCGCGGCACTGAATGCGATCGGCTATGCGGGGACGCGGTCGGAGAGTGGGCACAAAGTCGGCGCCTATTTCGAGGCACATATCGAACAGGGGCCGATTCTTGAGGATGAAAAGAAAACCATCGGCGTGGTGCTCGGTGCCCTCGGGCAAAAGTGGTTCGACTTGACCCTGCGCGGCGTTGAAGCCCACGCGGGGCCGACGCCGATGCACCTGCGCAAGGACGCCCTGGTCGGCGCGGCCGCCGTGGTCGCAGCGGTGAATGCGGCGGCATTGGGGCATCAGCCGCATGCGTGTGGCACTGTCGGTTGTTTGCAGGCTTATCCGGGCTCACGCAACGTCATCCCGGGTGAAGTGCGTATGACCCTGGACTTCCGCCACCTGGAACCGGCGCGCTTGGATTCGATGATCGGCCAGGTACGCCAGGTGATCGACGAGACCTGCGCCAAGCATGGGTTGAGTTTTGAAATGACACCCACCGCCGACTTCCCGCCGCTGTATTTCGACAAGGGTTGCGTCGACGCAGTGCGCGATGCGGCGAATGGGTTGGGGTTGTCGAACATGGACATCGTCAGCGGGGCAGGGCACGACGCGATCTTCGTCGCCGAACTCGGCCCGGCGGGGATGATCTTCGTGCCATGCGAAGGCGGCATCAGCCACAACGAAATCGAAAACGCCGCGCCGGATGACCTGGCGGCGGGGTGTGCGGTGTTGTTGCGGGCGATGGTGGCCGCCTCGGCCGCCATTGCCAGCGGCAAACGCGCGGCCTGAAATGCGGTAAAACCTGTGGGAGGGGGCTTGCTCGCGATGGCGGTGGGTCAGTTACAGATAAGCTGGCTGAACCACTGCTATCGGGAGCAAGCTCCCTCCCACATGGGTTTTGCGGTGTTCATACATTGTGTGTCTGGCGCAGGATCAGTGTGGGAGGTAGCTTGCTCCCGATAGCAGTGGTTCAGCCGATACACATGTGATTGACCCACCGCCATCGCGAGCAAGCCCCCCCCTCCCACAGTTGAACTGTGTCTATACCCAAATGGCATCCCACAACGGGTAGTCGCCAATCCGGCTAACCAATCCCGCCCGCAATGGATTGGCCACCACATACCTGGCCATTTTCACCAGGTCGTCTTCCTTGCGCAGTGCCCTGTCATGGAAACTTTCCTGCCAAAGCCGCCCCTTGCGTCCGCTCGCACCGTTGACGCTCCGTGTGCTTTTGGACTTCACCTGGCGCATCAGGTCAGCCAGCGAACCTTTTTTCAGTTCGAGCAGCCAATGGAAATGGTCCGGCATGATCACCCATGCCTGGGAGTTCGCCAGCCCTTGGTACTGAGCTAATCGAAACTGCCAGACCACCAAGCGACCGAGATGGAAATTCTTGAATATCGGGATGCGTTCGTGGGTGTTGGTGGTGATGAGGTAGATACGGTTGGGTTCGCTGAATCGGCCGATACGCAGGCGGTGTGAAGCGGGTAAGTCGGGCATTCCCTGGCCTCTCTCTGGGTGTGTTTTGAGAGGCTAGATGGGTGAACTGCAGGTTGAAGGGCAGGCTTTTGGCAGGATGTGTCTGTGCGAACGCTATCGGGAGCAAGCTCCCTCCCACATGGGATCTGCGGTGTTCATACATTGTGTGTCTGGCGCCGGACCAGTGTGGGATGGGCTTGAATCCTCCCACATGGGCTCTGCGGTGTTCATACATTGTGTGTCTGGCGCCGGACCAGTGTGGGGTTGGCTTGAATCCTCCCACATGGGATCTGCGGTGTTCATACATTGTGTGTCTGGCGCCGGACCAGTGTGGGATGGGCTTGAATCCTCCCACATGGGCTCTGCGGTGTTCATACATTGTGTGTCTGGCGCCGGACCAGTGTGGGGTTGGCTTGAATCCTCCCACATGGGTTCTGCGGTGTTCATGCATTGTGTGTCTGGCGCCGGACCAGTGTGGGAGGGGGCTTGCCCCCGATGAGGCCGGAACTGACGCCGCCGCTATCACAGCAATACCGCGTACCGACACGCCAATGACAGTGATTACACAGCAGTGACCGTGTTTCTCAACAGTCGGCCGGAAGACTGAATGTGCGCTGGATCGGTCGGTGATGTCTGGCTGATCCAGCCTCATCAAAGCCAAACCAGCTCCCACCTTTGAGCTGGTTTGCACAAAAAAAGCGTCAGGCGCCAGGTTGCCAGCCGCCGCCCAGCGCGGTGACCAGCCCCACACTCGCCTGCAACTGCCGTGTCTGCACCGCCTGCAAGGTCCGCTGTGCCTGTAACGCCGCTGTCTGCGCGGTCACTACATCCAGATAGCTCACCGCGCCGGCCTGGTAGCTGTTCATCGCCAACGTTTGCGTATGCTGCGCCGCATCTGCCGCGGCCTGTTCATCCTGTGCCTCCTGCTGCAAATCCCTCAGTTGCGCCAGGTTGTCTTCGACCTCGCGCACGGCTTTCAGTACCTGGCTGCGGTACTGTGCCGAGGCTTGTTCGAACTCGGCCTTGGCCTGGCGTTCGTTGGCGCTCAAGCGACCGCCATCGAAGATCGGCAAGTTCATCAGCGGCCCCAGCGCCCAATACCGATTGCCCGCCGACAGTAAATTCCCCACGCCTTGGGTCTGCCCGCCAATCAACCCGGTCAGACTGAAATCCGGGTACCACGCGGCCTTGGCCACGCCGATATTTGCGTTGGCCGCAAACACTCGGCGCTCTGCCGCCGCAATATCCGGGCGACGTTGCAGCAGGTGGCTCGGCAGTTGCGACGGAATCCCCGGCAGGGCGATCAGTTGTTGGCTCGCCGGCAGTGTGAAGTCGCTGGCCGCCACGCCAACCAGTTCACCGATGGCATGCTCGGTGAGGTTGCGTTGCCCGCGCACTTCATCCAGTTGCGCCTTGGCTTGGGCGAGCTGGTTTTGCGCGCGGGTCAGGTCCAGTTCCGAAGCAATCTGGCCCTCGTAGCGGCTGCGGGTCAGTTGCAGGGCCTGGCTGAAATCCTCCAGCGAGCTGTTGAGAATCCGACTTTGCGCATCCAACCCATTGAGCTGCACGTACAAGGTCGCCAACTGATGCTGCAAGCTCAAGCGCGCCACCGCCAGATCGTCGCCCGACGCTTGCGCCTGCGCATCACCCGCCGCCACCTGGTTGCGGATTTTGCCCCACAGGTCCAAGTCGTAGCTCAACGAAAACCCCGCCGTGTTGCTGTTGTAAACCGACGGCTGCGTGGTGCCGCGCAGCGGACGCAAGTCGGATTGGCGCTGACGCAGCGGTTGTGCGCTGGCGGTGATCTGCGGGAACAGCCCGGCATGCAATTGGCTGGCATACGCCTGGGATGCATCGAAGTGCGCCAGCGCTGCCGCCAGGTCCGGGTTGGCCTTGAGCAATTGCTGTTGCAGCTGATCCAGGCGCGGTTCGCGGTAGAGCGTCCACCACTGCGGCGCCAGTTGGTCGGACGGCTGCGCGCTGTGCCAGGGGCCATCGCTGGTCTGTTCGCGATAGTTGGCCGGCAGGTCGATCGCCGGCACGTTGTAGGTCGGTGCCAGCGAGCAACCTTGCAACGCCAGCAGCATCACCGCAGCAAGCGGTTTAAGCCTTGGGCGCATGGGCACCTCCGGAGGCGTCGGCCAGTTGCACGGGGTCGCCTTCGCGCAGGGCGTCGGGCGGGTTGTCGACCACGCGGTCGGCGGGTTTCAGGCCCTGGTCGATCACCAGGCGTTCGCCCAGGTCCAGGCCGATATGGATGGCCTGCAGGTGTATGTGGTTTTGCGCATCCAGCACCGCGACCTGGGTGCCTTGGGCACGGAAGATCAGCGCGCTGGCCGGGATGCTCACGCCATGGGTGTCTGCCGGAATCGGCAGGGTCGCTTCGGCGTAATCGCCCGGCAGCAACTCGCCGTTGGGGTTGTCGGCGACAAACTGCGCGAGCAGGGTGCCGGAGCGACGGTCGATGGCGGTGGAGTCGCCGATCAGGTGCGCCTTGAAGTGTTCGCCGGGGTGCTCGGGAACACTCAGCTCGGCTTCAAGCCCGGGGTGGATGACGGCCGCATAGTTCTGCGGCACCGGCACGTAGAGGCGCAACTGGTGGGTGTCGGCGATGTTGAACAGCTCCGGGTCGCTGTCGGTATCGGCCTTGATCAACTGGCCGATGTCGGTGTTGCGCGCAGTGATGGTGCCGGCGAACGGCGCGCGGATAGTCTTGTAGCTTTCCAGCGCCGACAAGCGCGCGTAATCGGCAGCGGCGGCTTCGGCGTTGGCTTTGGCCGCTGCGGCGTTGGAGGTTTTTTCATCGGCCTCCTGGCGCGACACCGAATGGCTGGCCAGCAGGTTTTGCCAACGTGTCGCGGTGGTGGCGGCCAGCCGCGCATTGGCCTGTTGCTGCACCAGCCGCGCATGGGTCTGCGCCAGTTGTTGATCGAGATCGGGGCTGTCGATTTCGGCGAGGATTTGCCCGGCTTTGACCTGGCTGCCGATGTCGACTTTCCAGTCCTTCAAGTAGCCGCTGACCCGCGCATGGATCGGCGCCTTGCTCCAGGCTTCAAGGTGAGCGGGCAGGCGCAGGGTGTCACCGGCCACGTTCTGCTGCGGCTGGAACACCATCACCTGCGGCACGGCGGCGGTTTCGGTCCAGGCGGTGACGGAGCGTTCGTGCATTGTGCGGGCGTACAGGCCGTTGGCGACCAGCAGGGCGGCCAGGGTCAGGCCGCCGACACCCATGAGCATCAGACGCTTGCGCGAGGGTTTGTGATCAGACGACATGGGGCGTTTCTCCAACAGTTGCGCGAGTAGGCTGACGACCGTGGACCAGGCTGAAGACCACGGGAACAAATAACAGGGTGGCGGTGGTGGCGAGGATCAGGCCACCGATCACGGCGCGGCCGAGCGGCGCGTTCTGCTCCTCGGACAAGGCCAGCGGCAGCATGCCGATGATCATCGCCAGGGCGGTCATGCACACCGGACGAAAGCGCGTGTAGCCGGCTTCCAGTGCGGCCTTGAGCGCATCGCCATGTTCGGCCAGGCGTTCCCGGCAGAAGCTCACCACCAGGATCGAGTTGGCGGTGGCCACGCCCATGCACAGGATGGCCCCGGTCAACGCCGGCACCGACAACGACGTGCCGCTGAGGAACAGCATCCACACGATCCCCGCCAATGCCGCCGGCAACGCGGTGATGATCACGAACGGGTCGACCCACGACTGGAAGTTGACCACGATCAGCAGGTAGATCAGCACCACCGCGCCGAGCAGGCCGACGCTCAAACCGCTGAAGGCTTCATGCAGCGCATCGATCTGCCCGTGCAGGCTGATCGTCGCGCCTTTGGGGCGCATGGACGCGGTGTCGTCCAGCACTTTTTGCACGTCGCGGGCCACGCCACCGAGGTCGCGGCCTTGCACGTTGGCGTAGAGGTCCAGGGTCGGCTCGATGTTGTAGTGGGTCACCACCGCCGGGCTTTGCACGCGGGAGATGCTGGCCACGCCGCCGAGGATTTGCGATTGGCCATCGGCACCGGTCACCGGCAGCGCTTCCAGCGCCGGCAGGCTGTCGAGGCGGTATTGCGGGGTGGCGGCGACGATGGAATAGGACACGCCGTTGGCCGGGTTGAGCCAGAACGTCGGCGCGGTTTGCGAGCTGCCGGCCAGCGACGCGACCATGCTGTTGGTCACATCGCGCTCGGTGATGCCCAGGCCGTTGGCGCGCAGGCGGTCGACATTCACTTGCAGCGACGGGTAGCCGGTGGACTGCTGGATGCGCAGGTCGGCGATGCCCGGTACGTGTTGCAGACGGCGTTCCAGTTCCACGGCGTAGGCGCGGTTTTCGGCATCGCTGCGCCCGGAGATTTTCACGTCCAGCGGCGCCGGCGCGCCGAAGTTGAGGATCTGGCTGCTGATGTCCGCCGGCAGGAACGCAAAGTGGCTGCCAGGGAAACTTTGCGGCAGCGCCTCACGCAGTTTTTTCACGTAGTCGGCGGTGGGCGCGTGGTGTTGTTTCAGGCTGACCTGGATATCGCCGTCCTGCGGGCCGATGGTGCCGCTGCTGCTGTAGGCCATGTCGATGCCGCTCAGCGGAATGCCGATATTGTCGACGATGGTGTCGAGTTCGTCGGCTGGAATCACTTCGCGTATCCGCGCCTCGATCCGGTCGAACGCCGCAGCGCTTTCCTCGATCCGCGTACCCAGCGGCAAACGCACATGCAGCGCCAGCGCCCCGGCGTCGGTGGCCGGGAAGAAATCCTGGCCCAGGCTGGGCAGCAGCAAAAACGAGGCGAGCACACAGGCTAAAAAGCCGACGATGAAGCGCTTGCGATTGCCCAGGGCCAACGTCAGCAGGCCATGGTAGGTGTCGCGGATGTTCGAGAAGTGCCGCTCGAAACCCTGCTGGAAATTCAGCACCGACTGCAGCACGGCATTGCGTGGTTTGGTGTGCTGCTCGCCTTCGTGGTGGTTGATGAACGCATCTTCCGGGTGGTGGCCGGTGCCCGGTTCCGGCGCGTGCGGCTTGAGCAGGTACATCGCCAATGTCGGCACCAGGGTGCGCGAGAGGATGAACGAGCTGGCCATGGCGAAGATCACCGCCAGGGCCATCGGCCGGAACAGGTACCCGGCGATGCCTTGCAGCAAGAACATCGGCACGAACACGATGCAGATGCACAGCAGGGAGACGAACGCCGGGCCGACGATCTGCGCGGCGCCGTCGAGGATCGCAGCCTTCACCGCCTTGCCCTGTTCCAGGTGCCAGTTGATGTTTTCGATGGTCACCGTGGCGTCGTCCACCAGAATCCCTACGGCCAACGCCAGCCCGCCGAGGGTCATCACGTTGAGGGTTTGCCCGCTGACCGCCAGCAGCGCGATGGCCGACAGCACCGCCAGGGGGATCGAGGCGGCGATGATCAGCGTCGAGCGCCAGCTGCCGAGGAACAGCAGGATCATCGCGCTGGTCAGCAGCGCGGCGATGATGCCCTCCTGGGCCACGCTGCCCACCGATTGTTTGACGAACACCGACGCATCGCCGAGCAATGAGGTCTTCAGCGACGGCGGCAGGGTTTCGTTGATGCGCGGCAGCATCTGGCGGATGCCGTCGATGATCGACAGGGTGGAGATGCTGCCGTTTTTCAACGCTGGCATCAGCACCGCGCGATGGCCGTCGACGCGCACGATGTTGGTCTGCGGTGGCGAACCGTCACGCACGTGGGCCACCTGGCCGATGGTGATCAGCGCACCGTCGACGGTCTTGATCGGCAGGTCGTTGAGTTCATCGATGGCCTTGGGGCTGTTGTTGAGCAGGATCGTGTATTCGTTGGGGCCGAGCTTGGCGGTGCCCACCGGGATGATCTGGTTCTGCAACGCCAGGGCATTGCCCACGTCCTGCGCCGACAAGCCTTTGGCGGCCAGCGCCTGCGGGTCGAGGTCGAGGGTGATCTGCCGCTGCTTGCCACCCATGGGCGTGGGCATGGCCAGGCCGGGCAGGGCGCTGAGGGGCAGGCGGATATTGTTCTGCACCAGGTCGCGGATCTTGGCTTCCGACAGTGTCGGGCTGGAGAACGCCATTTGCAGGATCGGCACCGTCGATGCGCTGTAATTGAGGATCAGCGGCGGCGTGATGCCGGGGGGCATTTGCTTGAGCACGGTTTGTGACACCGCTGTCACCTGGGCGTTGGCGGTGCGGATGTCGACGCCGGGCTGGAAGAAGATCTTGACGATGCCCATGCCCGGCAGGGATTGCGATTCGATGTGTTCGATGTCGTTGACGGTGGTGCTCAGGGAGCGTTCGTAGGTGTAGATCACCCGCCCGGCCATGGCGTCCGGCGACAGGCCGTTGTACTGCCAGACCACTGCAACGACGGGGATGCCGATATCGGGGAATACATCAGTGGGGGTTCGCAGGGCCGCCATCGGCCCGATGATGCAGATGAATATGGCCAACACGATAAACGTGTACGGCTTTTGCAGTGCGGTCTTTACCAGCCCGAGCATGCGTGAACCTCCGAGGGAGCAGGATTGCAAACCCCGGCAGTCTTGCCCGACCCACCTAACACGCACCTTTCAGCCAGGTGAAGGAAGATTTAGGTATGGGCTGAAGATCGTTTCATGTGTATTCATTTGTTCTACAAAGGGCGGCTCTCCAAGCTTGTGACCCATCGGATGCGATGCGTCTTTTAACTGAAATCCTTTGGAGTTCTGCCATGTCACTCAAACCTTTATTGCTGATTCCCGCCTTGAGCGCTGTGTTGTTACTGTCGGCCTGCGCCGGCCCGATGCCCAAAGCCGACCCCAGCGAAGCCTGGATCGGATTGAAAGAAGAAGCGCCGAATGACCTGATGGCCGAGCGCGTCGACGGCACACGCGTGGATGACGGGCGCTTTTTCGAAGTGCCGCCGGGAGCCCATCGTTTGGATGTGACGTTGTTCGAGGAAGAGCCGGGCGACGAAAACCAGCAGGACTGCCAGGGCCGCGTGGAGTACAAAGACTTCAAGGCGGGTGAGCACTACACCCTGATCGAATCCAGCCTGGGCACCACCGTGCGCGCATCGCTCTTGGATGGTCACGGTAAGGAAGTCGCGGCAACGCAGGACTTCAATTGCATGCCTGGCTAGGCGTGATGCACCGCCGTCTTGTGCGGCTTGGCGGATGCAGCCGGTTTGACGTGGGGGTGATGGTGCCGACGGGTAATGCGCAACACCCCCCACAACATGGCGGCAGCCACCGCGAGCCAACCGCAGATCAACAGGACAATCGTCGTTGCAAGGCTCATTCTGGCCTCCTTTCGCCCAGCAGGGCGCACACACAGTCTTCTCAATGGACAGTCTAGTCAGATGACGGTTGCCTGCTATTGACCAATGGTCGTGTCGATCCAACTTCTTTGCTCTATCCCGGGCGTTTTACTGCGGTTCAAGGCTATACCCGAGCTGAAGAGCGTCCTATGATCAGGGCCCTTACCGGCAGTTGATCAAGAGGGTAGAAAATTGCGGTTACGGTCCAACGTTACAACCTCCTTGCTGCTGGCCTGCACCCTGGGGCTCGCGGCCTGTTCCGGGCAGCCGTCGAAACTGCCGGGCCTGCCGGAGCGTGTCGAGCTCAATGGCGTGCCGACGTTTCGCAGCGACGCTTATCAAAGCGGTCCCACGGCGTTAGCCAGCATGCTGTCGCAACAAGGCATTGTCATGACACCGGGGTTGCTGGATAAGCCGCTGCACTTGCCGGGCGACGAAGCGAACCTGGAGCGCAACATGCAGGTGCTGGCCCGTGAATACGGGTTGATGGTGTATCCGCTCGACGCCAAGCTCACCTCGGTGCTGGCGCAGGTGAGCGCGGGTTACCCGGTGATGGCGCGGATCGGCGGCGGCCTGTTGTCCAGCACGCACTACGTGGTCGTGGTGGGTTTCAACCAGCAGAAAAGCACGGTGCTGCTGCGCTCAGGCATGGATCGGCGGTTGTTGATGAGCTTCAGTGACTTTGAGTCGAAGTGGAGCAGCGCCGGTCACTGGGCAATCCTCACCCAGCGCCCGAGCCAGTTGCCGGCCAATGTGGATACGCAGCGCTGGCGCGAAGCGGCCAATGCCACCGCGCAGGCCGGGCAAGAGCAGGCTGCGGCGCAGGCACTCAAGGTATTGGCCGAAAGAAAGTAAGACACACCGCGCCCGCCACGTTGGGGCGCGGCGTGTTTTCGCGCTACACCACAGCGCCGAACAACGCCCCGACGCTGGCCGTAATGCCCATGGCCAGTACGCCCCACAGGGTTACGCGCCAGGCGCCGACGAAGACTTTCGCCCCGCCGGCCCTGGCCGCCACGGCGCCAAGGCTGGCAAGAAACAGCAGGGACATGCCGCAGATCCACGGCACCACGCTGTGCTCTGGCGCGATGAGCGTCACCGCCAGCGGCAACGCGGCACCGACCACGAAACTCGCCGCCGAGGCCAGCGCCGCTTGCAGCGGTTTGGCGGCGAGGGCTTCGCTGATGCCCAGCTCGTCCCGGGCGTGAGCCCCCAAGGCGTCGTGCGCCATCAATTGGTCGGCGACCTGATGAGCCAATTCGGGTGATACGCCACGCTGCATGTAGATGTTGGCAAGCTCGCTATGCTCCGCTTTCGGGTTACTCGCCAGTTCCGCTCGTTCCCGTGCCAGATCGGCGTGCTCGGTATCGGCCTGGGAATGCACCGAAACGTATTCGCCGGCCGCCATCGACATCGCCCCCGCCACCAGCCCGGCCATGCCGGTGACGATCAGCGAGGCGTGGCTGGCGTTGGCGGCGGCGACACCGATCAACAGGCTGGCGGTGGAGACGATGCCGTCATTGGCGCCCAGGACCGCGGCGCGCAGCCAGCCGATACGGTCACTGCGGTGGGATTCGGTGTGCCGGTGCATGAATTTCATCGGTGTGCGGGACTCATGTTCGTGGACGGGGTTGGGGCGGACGGCTTTCAATCTGCGCCTGCAGAATACCGCCGACAATCGATATTTCTTTGAGTTGTTCACCCTCGCGCAGCACGAACAGCGCGTCCATCCCGCGTGCCTGCGCCAGGCGTGGGCCTTCGATTTCGCCCAGCACCATCAACGCCGTGGCCCAGGCATCGGCGAGCATGCACGAGGCGGCCACCACCGTGACGGCGGCGACGGTATTGCACAGCGGGGCGCCGGTGGCCGGGTTCATGGTGTGAGCATAGTGTCGGTCTTTCACGTCAATCCAGTGTCGGTAGTCGCCGGAGGTGGCGATGGCGGCGTCGCTGAGTTCCATGACCCCCATCACTTCACGCTGGCCACGGCTTGGTTTTTCAATGGCCACGACCCACGGTTGAGCATCCGGCTTGACGCCGCGGGCACGCATTTCGCCATCGATGCCGACCAGGTAGCGGGTCAGCCCGAAGCCGTCCAGGCAGCGCGCCAGTTCGTCGACGCCAAAGCCTTTGGCGATCCCGTTGAGGTTGAGGTGCAGCGGCGCGCGTTTGCGCACTTGGTGGCGTTGCGTGTCCACCGTCAATGCTGCAGTGGCCGACAGGCCGCTGCGTGACGGCAGGGCGTCGATGGTCTGTTCGGTGACTGAGGGTGCGCCGGGACCGAAGCCCCAGGCGTCCACCAGATCACCGACGGCGATGTCGAAAGCCCCGCCGGATTGCTGGCTGACCCGCAACGCGGCGGCCAACACCGTGGCCAGTTCCTGGGGCACCGGCAACCATGTTTGCTCGGGGCCGGCGTTGAGGCGGTTGAGGTCGGAATCGGCCTTCCAGGTGGACATCTGCTGGTCCACCCGGCCCACGGCCTGGGCCAGGCCGCGGTTGATCGCGTCGGTGTCGACGCCGGCCTCGGCATAGAACACGGCGGTATAGCGCGTGCCCATGGTCTCTCCGTTCAGGCTGTAGCGTTGGGGCTCAGTAGACATCTTCACGGTAGCGTCCTTGTGCTTTCAGGGCCAGCACACTCAGGTGGAGCGGGGCTAACACGTTATCCAGCGCTTGCATCACGCCTTTGGCCATCTCGCGGCTACCGCACACCAGCACTTGGGCGCCGTTTTCGATCAGGGCGCGCAACGCCAGGGCATCGCCGAGCAACCGGTCTTGCACATAGCTGCGCTCCTGAACCTGGGAGAACGCCGCGCACAATGCGGTCAGGCGGCGGTCGGCCAGGTAACGCTTGAGCTCCGGTTCATAGAGAAAATCCGAGGCCGGGTTGCGTCCTCCCCAATACAGGTGCATCGGGTGTTTGGCGGTGTTATGACGAATAAAACCGGCCAGGGGCCCGATACCGGTGCCGGCACCGATCAGAATCACCGGGTGCGCGCCCGACGCCGGACGAAATTGCGGATTGGGCTGGATGAACGCTTCGACCGACCCGCCGATCTTCAGCTCATGCAGGAACCCCGAGCATAGGCCACCTTCGTGTTTGCGCACGCAGATTTCCAGCGTGCCGTCTTCAGAGGAACTGGCCAGCGAGTAAAAGCGCGGCACCGGGTTGTCCGGCGGCAAAATGCCGACCAGATCGCCGGCCTGGAAGCTCGGTAGCGCGCCCGCGGCCTTGAAGCGCAGGACGTGGGTCGGTGCGTTCACGGCTTCGCCATAGACGATGCGCTCGGTCAATTCCAGACGACGGCTGCGCGGGCGCTGCGCCGTGTGGATCAGCGGCAGCTCGTGGCCCAGTGGCGCCGCCAACGCATCGCCCCAGCGCGCAAATTCCTGCGAGGATTGACGGTTCACGGTTTCCAGCCCCAGCAATGGCGTGCCGCCGGCTTGTACCATCGCGTCCTGCACCTGATGGGCGTACTGACAGAATCGTGGAAACTGCCGGTCGCCAAACCCGAGTACCGCAAAGGGCAGGCCGGGTTTGAGGCCCACTTGCTGCAGCCGTGCCAGGAACTGCGCGGCCGACGCCGGTGCATCGCCGTCGCCGTGGGTGGCGGTGAGGATGAACAGGCGCTGGGCAGCGCGGTACTCGCCCTTCCAATCGTTCATCGCGGCGCTGTGAACCTGGTGCCCGGCCCGGTGCAACGCCGCGTGCAAGGTATTGGCAAAACCCCAGGTGCTGTTGGTTTCACTGCCCACCAGAATCACGCTGTCGGCAGTGTGGGCCGGGCTGTTATGGCGAATCTTCGGCGCGGCCTTGCGGCGGCGCCACCACAGCAGGATGCCGGTCACGCTCATCAACGGCACGCTGAGGGCGCTAACCCCGAGGATCAAGCCCAGCCACCAGAGGCCTTCGCCGGTGTGCAATTGATAGATCAGTTGATACAGGTTGTGCATTGAATCGTGGGCCTGATACGACAACAGCGTGCCGCTGACCGGGTCCACGTAGCCGTCACCCTGGGCGGTGCGCAGGGAAAACACGTCCTCGGGGTTCCCGGGGCTCGGGTAAACCAGTTCGCGCAGGTCGTTCAGATCGATGGCCTGCAAGGCTTGCAGGTTGGCCACCGGCTGCGCCGCGCCGACGCTGATGTGCGCGGGGAAGGCCGGCTCAGCCTGACTGCCGTCGGCGATCAAACCGAAGGTCGTGGCGCACATGTACAGCCCAGTCAAGGCCGACAGCAGCAGCCCGAGCACGGCCAGGCGCCCGACTTCGGCGTGCCAGCGCTGGCTGAACGAGCCGCGCAGCGGCCGCAACAGGTTGCGCAGGCCACCCAGGCGGCGCGCCAGCAACAGCGCGCCGGACACGCAAAGCATCAACATGAAGAGTGCGCCGACGCCCGCGATCCCATGCCCGGTGGTACCCATGAACAGCGAGCGGTGCAGGTCTTTTACCCAGCGCGAAACGGCGGATGGCTCATAGGGCCCGAGGCCCTGGCCGGTCAGTGGATCGACGGTTTGCGCACCCGCCTGGCCGTCCTGGTTGTAGTAGATGATCACTGTTCCGGAGGCGCTGCGCTGGATCTGCTCCACCCCCGGAAAGTGGTTGGCGATGCGTCCCGCCAACTGGCCGACATTGAGCTGCCCAGTCGCGGTTGACGTGCCGTGCAGGCGTTCCAAAGCCGGATTGACGGACAGCACTGCGCCGCTGATGGCCAATATCATGACCAACAGGGCGGCGATCAGACCGGGCAGTGAATGGAACTGGCGAAGCATGTTCAGCCTCCAGAAGTCGCAGGTGTTACAGGTCGTAGGTAAAGGACTCGACATAAGTGCTGCCGCTGACCGGCTTGCCCGACCCGGCCGATGTCAGCGGGACACTGACGTCGGCGCGGCTGTCGCGCTTGTCTTCCACGGCGCTGTCGATACGGATCTGATACCCGGCGTCGATCAAGGTGTCGGCCAGTTCCACGCTGACGGTGAGGCTGCGGCCGCTGCCGACACTGGCGCCGCTGAGGCCGTCAAACTCGCTCGGCTTCATGGCGCTGCCACGCGCCCAGTCGCTCAGGTGCCGGTAGTACTTGGCCTTTTTGCCGGCGACCCAGAGGGTTTTCTGGTACTGGCCGTTGGCGTCGGTGACATAGATCGCCAGGTACGCGCCGTTGCCGCTATAGTCCTTGAGTTGGGTGGTCAGGGTCACTTCGCGGGCCTGGGCCAGACCCGGCAGGGCAATGGCGCCGGCGAGGCAGGTTGCAGCAATGATCTTTTTCATGATGATGTCCTGGTTGAACGTTATGGCGAGAGCCTGGACCTGCTGGCTGACAGCAACCTGAAAGCCGTGGAAAAACCGCTGATCATTCCGATCCAGGGCGGTTGAGGTAATCCCGGGCGTCGCCGTTGACGCCAAAATGGATTTCCAGTTTGCGCAGACGAAGCGAGGCGGGTGCGTAGCTGGCTTCGATCGCATTGCCTTTGCGGTCGGTGCCCCTGAGCTCATAGCAGCCGTCGTCGACCTTGATGCGTTGCACGCTCCAGCCGTATTGCTGTTCCACTTGCTGGCGCAGGGTTTCGCGTGGTTGCCAGTCGCTGACCGGCTCGCTGCAGTCGTCGTCGGCCAAGGCGTTTGCGCCGAGCAGGACGCCCAGCAATGCGGTGCTGACAATAAAAGCTGATTTCATGATCTGTCTCCGGCCGGATTGGCATTTGCGGCTTACCCTAAAGGGCATTCCTGACAACCAGCTGAATCTTCAGATTCACGTCAGGTAAGCTCGGTAAGGTGCGGCACGACAACCACCACAGGAGGTGCCAGATGCGGGTTTTATTGGTCGAGGATGCACCCGGGCTGGGCGAGGCGGTGCGCGAACAGATTGCCGACGACGGCCATGCAGTCGATTGGGTGCAGCGCCTGGAGCATGCGAACAACAGCGTGCGCAGCACGCCGTATGACCTGATCCTGCTCGACCTGATGCTGCCCGACGGTCGCGGGCTGGACTTTCTGCGCCAGCAGCGTTCGGCCGGCAATGTGACCCCGGTGATCATCCTCACCGCCCAGGACCAGATATCCGATCGTATCGCCGGCCTCAACGCCGGGGCCGACGATTACCTGGTCAAACCGTTCGACCTGTTCGAGCTGTCGGCCCGGGTGGCCGCCGTGGCCCGCCGTTACAGCGGTAACCCCAACCCGCAGATCAAACTCGGCGAGTTGCAGATCGATATGAACGCGCGCACCGTGCAGCGTGCCGGCATCACCGTCGACCTGACGGCGCGCGAATGGGCGCTGTTCGAGGCGTTCGTGCAGCGCCCCACGGCGTTGTTGTCGAAGTCGCAGCTCGAAGAGCGCCTGTACGCCTTCGGTGCGGAAATCGAGAGCAACACCATCGAGGTCTATATCAGCCGCCTGCGCAAAAAACTCGGGCGCGACCTGCTGGAAACCGTGCGTGGCATGGGTTATCGGTTGATGGCCGGATGAAGTCGCCGATCAGCCTGCAAAAGCGCCTCGGCCTCGGGTTGACCCTGGGCATGACCTTGCTCTGGCTGGGGGCGACCGTCGGCGCCTGGCTGATGGTGCAACACGAATTGAACGAGGCGTTCGACAGCGCCCTGGAAGAGACTGCGCAACGCATCCTGCCCCTGGCCGTGCTGGAAATCAGCAACCGCGAAGAACCGCGCACCGCCCAGCACGTCGCCACCCTGAAGATGCACAAGGAATACCTGACGTACCTGGTGCGCGATGCCCAGGGCCAGATTCTGATGCAGTCCCATGACGCCAACCCGAAGATCTTCAGCGAACACCCGAGCGAAGGGTTTTCCACCACCCGAAAATACCGGCTGTACGGCGCGAGTGCGCTGCGCGATACGCTGTTCATTGAGATCGCCGAGCCGCTGGGGCATCGCCGTGAGGCGGCACGGGAAGCCTTGTTGGCCCTGTTGATGCCGTTATTGGCGCTGATCCCCATCAGCCTGTTGGGCACATGGTTGTTTGTGCGCTTCAGCCTGCGCAGCGTATTGGCTTATCGCCGTGCCGTGGAAGCGCGTGGTGTGGGGGATTTGTCGCCGATCAGCGTGGCCCGGCTGCCGGCTGAAATCGACCCGTTGGCCGACGCGGTCAACCACCTGCTGGAGCGCTTGCGCAAGGCCTTGGAGGCCGAGCGCAGCTTCACCGCCAACAGCGCCCACGAGTTGCGCACACCATTGGCGGCGACGCTGGCGCAGATCCAGCGTTTGCGCCAGGAAGCGCCGGAAGGCCCGTTGCGCGTGCGTGCGGCGAAGATCGAACACGCCTTGCGCGAACTGGCGCGGCTTTCGGAAAAACTCATGCAACTGGCCAAGGCCGAGGGCGGCGGGCTGTTGTCCGAGGCGCCCCAGGACCTGATTCCCTTACTGGCCCATGGGGTCGATGAGTGGAACCGCAGCAGTGGGCAGCGCATCCGCTTGCAACTGCCGAGCGAGGGTAGCGTGTATTGCGCGATTGACCCGGACGCGTTCGGCATCCTGCTGCGCAACTTGATCGAGAATGCGTTGAAGTACGGCGCGGCGGATCAACCGGTCGACGTCAGCCTCACGGACGATGCGTTGCTGCGGGTGGTCAACGGCGGACCGGCCGTGCCGGCGCCGGTGTTGCAGCGCCTGACCGAACGCTTCGTGCGCGGCAGCAGCGAAGCCAGCGGCAGCGGGTTGGGCCTGGCGATTGCCAAGACCATCGTCCATGGGGTCAAGGCGCACATGACCCTGGCGTCGCCGGCCACAGGCCGGGACGACGGGTTTGAAGTGAACGTTCAGTTTTTGCGCTTGCCGGCCTGAACGTTCATCGCGCCCCGGCGGCGCTGCCGATCAGAAGTCGACGGTGACGCCGCTGTACAGCGCGCGCCCGTCGCCGGGTGAGTGCAGCGAGGCCTGGGCGCCGTCCGGGTCATACCAGACGTATTCGTAGTAGCGGTTGGTGAGGTTTTTCAACTGCAGGTCGACACTGACCGATTCGGTCACCTGGTAAGTCGCGCCGAGGTTCATCAAGACATAGCCGCCGTAAGTGCCCTTGGTGTTCTCGCGTTCCAGGTAATAATTCGTCTGGCCGTTCATCCACGCCGTCAACTGCAGGGCCCGCGTGGCCTTGTAGCTGACGCCGGCGTTGTACAGGTGATGCGGGATGTGGTCGATTTCCTGGCCTTTGCTGTTGGGCAAGGTCGCGCTGGGCTGGAGGATTTTCGAGTACTGCCAGGAGTAGGCCATCCAGATTTCGGTGCGTTCGTCCGGGTGCAGATTGACTTGCGCGTCGTAACCCCAGCGCCGGGTTTCGCCGACGTTGTCCGACTCGCCGCTCGGGTCGTTGAGCCGGCGACTGACTTCGCCGCTGGCTTCTTGCTGCCAATAGGCGATGCGGCCGTCGATCCAGTCCGCCGGGGTGAACTTGACCCCGGTTTCCCAGCCGTCGTTGATCGACGGCGCCAGGTTGGTATCCCGCGGTGGAATCTTATAGGCCGCCGCGCCGGTGCCGACCTGGAAGGTCCGCCCCCAGTTGGCATAGATGCTGGCCACGTCCCACGGTGAATACACCACGCTGAGCTTGGGTTGTTTGATCAGCCCATAGTCGTTGATGTCGTAGTCCATGCCGGTCATTTCGTTGGTGAAGTCGCCCTGGATCTTATCGACGCGATACGCAGGGACGATTTTCAGCGACTCGAACGGCTTGATCTCGGCCTGGACATAGGCGCCGTAGGTGTCGAAGTCGAATCGCTGGTCGCGGGTTTGGGCCAGGCGCAGGCGGTCCTTGGTGCGGTAGCGCTCGCTCTTGTTCTGCTGCTGCTGCATGTCCGCGCCGCCTTCCAGGGCGAAGTCGTACAGCCAGCTGACTTGCGGGCGCCAGGTCAGGGAGGTGAGGGCGCCATACTGGGTTTCGTAGGCGTCGCGCTCCTGCTGGGCGCTGGTGCGCCAGTATTGCGTCCAGCGCCGGTCGTCGAAGGTGTTGACGTAGGTTTTTGCCGACCAGGCCAGCGTCTCGGCCAGGTCGGTGTCGAAGTGCAGGCTGACCTGGTTCATCCGCCGCGTGCCTTTGTCGGTGGCGTTGTAGCTGTTGGTCATGGTCGGGTGCTGGTGGGCGTCCTCTTCACTCAAGTAGCCGGGTTCCTGCGCCTCGGTTTCGTAGTGACGGGCGATCAGGCCGATGCGGTAGCTGTTGTCGTCCGGGGTGTAGAACCATTTGCCGGACATGGAAAACTTGTCCGCCTCGGCGTGATCGCGGTAACCGTCGGATTTCTGGTAGGCGAAGAAGTAGTTCTGCGTCCAGTTGCTGCCTTCGATGCCTTTGGCCAGCTGGGTTTCCTGGGTGTTGTAACTGCCATAGCGCACCCGCGCCTTGGTGTAGTCGCCGCCGGTGCGGGTCAGCATATTGACGTTGCCGGCGATGTTGTTCAGGCCGTAGCGCGCATCGCTGGTGCCGCGCACCACTTCGATGCTGTCCAGCTCCATGGGGAAAATCATGTCCATGAACGGCATGTTGCCGTCGTTGCTGTTGCTCGGGATGCCGTCGATCAGCAACTTCACTGCGTTGACTTCGCCTTCGCCGTTGAAGCCGCGAAAGGAAATCTTGCCCGAGGTGGTGCCTTGGTTGAACTCGGTGAGGATCACCCCCGGCGCGCGACTGAACAGTTCCCAGCTGTAGTTGACCGGCATTTTTTCGAGGATGTCGGCGCCGAGAATGTCCACCGAGCTGAGCACGCTGCTGGTGCTCAGCGGGCCGCTGCTGGCGCTGGCGCCCTGGACCGTGACGGTGCCGAGGGTGAGGGTGGAGTCTTCGGTTTTACCGGTTTCGGCCAGCGCCGAGGACAGCGGATTGAGGGCGAACAGGCCGATGGACAGCAAGGGCCATAGCGGGCGGGACACAGAGACACGCTTTGCGCGAGGCAAAGTCATTCGAGCAGGCATAACGCACCATTCCTGATGATCAAGACACTTCGAGGACGCCCAGGCGGGCGGCTGACAAGCAGATCGCGCCACCTATGGGGCGGCGCGGGTGTCGATCAAACGGTAGGGGAGGCGCGCGGGCTCAGGCTCGGCCAGCGGATTCTGGGGTGCAGCGTCGGCAACTCGGGGTTGTCGAGGGTGGTGTCGGGGGCGTATCGCGGTAGGAAATGCCTGTAGTAGTCGGATGGCAGCGCCGCCAGTCCGGCATGACCGCAGCAGCAATCGCTGTGTTTCATGGCGGTTTTCGACGGCGCCGACTGGAGCGGGTCGATCAGCGTGCTCAAGTTGGGAGGCAGCGCTTGCGAGGCGCCCCCCGAGCAGAATCCGCCCCACATCAACAGTCCCATGTCCGGCGTCTGCATGGCGCGGCTGAGCGGCATGGCCAGCATGTTCAGCACGATGGCCAGGCAGGCTAGCCAGGGACTGATGCGTTTGAAACGAGCCATGAACGAAGTCGACTGAAAGGGGTGAACATTTAGCGGCAGTTCAGGCGCAAAGTAAAAGCCTGTCTGTGCGCTATTTTGCCGCAGTTCGTGGGCGTGATCCGCAACCCCGGGTAGCGATGCAACGGTCTGTTTTTGCGTGGCTTATGCCGAAAAAAATGCCCCGAGCATGTCGGGGCATTGGTCAGGCGGGCTGTTTTGGGGTTGCGCCGTTCAGCGACGAACCTCTGTCGCGTTCGGGCGGTTTTTCAGGTTCTTGTCGGCCTTGTAGCGCAACGCAACGTCCGGCACCGAACCGCTCTTGCCGGTCTCGACCCAGTTGCGGATACGGCTGGCGTCGGCGAAGTGGGTGAACTTGCCGAAGGCGTCGAGGATCACCAGCGACACCGGGCGGTTACCCATGCTGGTCACCAGCACCAGGCAGTGGCCGGCCTGGTTGGTGAAGCCGGTCTTGGTCAGCTTGATGTCCCAGTTGGCGCGGTTGATCAGGTGGTCGGTGTTGGAGAAACCCAAGGTGTAGTTGGGCTTGCGGAACGCCACGGTCTTTTCCTTGGTGGTGCTCAATTGGCTCAGCATCGGGAATTTGCGCGCGTAGGCCAGCAGCTTGCTCAGGTCCCTGGCGGTCGACACGTTATGGATGGACAGGCCGGTAGGTTCGACGTAATGGGTGCTGGTCATGCCCAGCGCCTTGGCCTTGGCGTTCATCGCCGCAATGAAGGCTGCGTAGCCGCCCGGGTAGTGGTGAGCCAGGCTCGCGGCGGCGCGGTTTTCCGAGGACATCAGGGCGATCAGCAACATCTCCTTGCGCGGCATTTGGCTGCCGATTTTCACCCGGGAGAACACGCCTTTCATTTCCGGCGTGTCGGTGATGTTGATGTCGATGTACTCGTCCATGTTCTGCTTGGCTTCCAGCACGATCAGCCCGGTCATGAGCTTGCTCACGGAAGCGATCGGCACCACCACGTCCGGGTTGCTGGAATAGATGACTTTGTTGGTTTGCAGATCGACCAGCATGGCGCTGCCGGAAGCGATTTGCAGTTTTGAGGTGTCACGCGGGGCCAGGGTGGTTTCGGCGGCGTGCGCAAAGGTGCCGGTGAAAGCAAATAAAAGGCTGACGAGAGAGAGACGAATTTTCACGCGGATGAACTCGCTAAAAAAAGTAAGAAATACCGTTCTGCAACGGGCTTTATGAAAAATGACGTTACATTTTAGGAGTATGGATCAGAAAACGATAGAGAGCCTTTAAATAAAGGCTGTAAGACGATGATTGGTTAGGCTTGTAGCCCATCGCGGGCAAAAAAAGGCCCGCTATGAGGGCGGGTCTAATGGGGATTTTCAAAGGAGTAGAGGTAAGTTGCGCCCGATCCTGTCGATGGCGGGTGAAAAGGATGTCGAAGAAACGCGAAACCGGGTGCTGCGCCTGGGTGAACGAGCCGGATGTTCGGGGGCGTGTTCTATTGGGCAAACCCGTCAGCGTCGGCAGTTCAAGGCGGCTACCTGCATTTTGCCAGCGTCCCCCACATTGACGATGCTCAGGCTGTCAGCGCCAGCCTCGGCGGCTTTATTGAATGCGGTGTTCAGAGCGTCGCCGTTGGATGAGCCCTGCACCGTGAAGGCTTTGACGACGTGGCAAGCGTGGGCGGATGAGGCCGTGACGAGGTTGACCTGTTTGCCCGCTTCAGTCAGTTGGGTGGTGCAAGCGGGGATCAATACCGCGATGAGGATCAGCAGAGGGGCGGCATGTAGGTTGCGCATGGCGAAAGCACTCCTGGGGTTCCTGCGGCATCTGGCGGGTGCCGAACATGTCAGCCGCGAATGCACGATAGCAGAGCGTGAGGTTCATCAGAAACCAAAAGCCCTGCGACAAGGCAGGGCTCTTTTCAGCGCGGCAGTTGATCAGCCGTGCAGGGTTTCTGCTGCATACAGCGTGTTTTCCAGCAGGCAGGCACGGGTCATCGGGCCAACGCCACCCGGTACCGGGGTGATCCAGCCGGCACGGGGCAGGGCGGTTTCGTACACCACGTCGCCGACCAGCTTGCCGTCTGCCTGACGGTTGATGCCGACGTCGATGACGATCGCGCCTTCCTTGATCCACTCACCTTTGACCAGGCCCGGCTTGCCGGCAGCCACTACCACCAGGTCGGCGCGGCCGACGTGACCGGCGAGGTCCTTGGTGAAGCGGTGGGTCACGGTCACGGTGCAGCCGGCCAGCAGCAGTTCCATGGCCATCGGGCGCCCAACGATGTTGGAGGCGCCGACGATCACGGCGTCGAGGCCGTAAAGGTTGACGCCGGTGCTTTCCAGCAGGGTCATGATGCCTTTGGGCGTGCATGGGCGCAGCAGCGGGATGCGCTGGGCCAGGCGGCCGACGTTATACGGGTGGAAACCGTCGACGTCTTTGTCCGGGCGGATGCGTTCGAGCAACTGGGAGGCGTCCAGGTGCGCGGGCAATGGCAGTTGCACCAGAATGCCGTCGATGTTCGGGTCATCGTTGAGGCCGTCGATCAGGTCGGTAAGGGCCTGCTGGGTGGTCTCGGAAGGCAGGTCGTAGGCCTTGGAAATAAAGCCGACCTCTTCACAGTCTTTACGCTTGTGCGAGACATAAACCTGAGACGCAGGATCGCTGCCGACCAGGATCACCGCGAGGCCAGGCGTGCGCAAGCCTTGCTGGCTACGCTCGGTGACGCGTTTGGCGATCTGCTGGCGCAGGCTGGCGGCGATTGATTTGCCGTCGATAAGTTGTGCAGTCATTACGCGTGATTAACCATCGAGAGGGGGAAGAAAAGTGCGCGCATTCTCGCATGCCAAGACGTGGGGGCAAAGGCGCTTGGTCTGCAAATTGGCCTAACCCCTTAAATAAAATGAATTTTTTTCAAAAAAGATTTGACGGCTTTCCGGCGCGTCTATACTATTCGTCGCACTTGTCGGGCACAGCCTAGCACTGGTTAAGAAGGTCTAGCAGGATTGTTGTTCTGCAAGGCTGGAAGCACTTAGTTTGTAATCCTCCAAGAGTACAGATTAATCAGGCGCCCGTAGCTCAGCTGGATAGAGCATCCGCCTTCTAAGCGGATGGTCGCAGGTTCGAGTCCTGCCGGGTGCGCCATTAGGCAGCTTTGGCACAAGTAGCGTTAGATGGTGGGCGTAGCTCAGTTGGTAGAGCACGGGATTGTGACTCCCGTTGTCGAGGGTTCGATCCCCTTCGTCCACCCCATATTTTGAAAAGGCGCCAGATTAATCATCTGGCGCCTTTGCTTTAAGAGCTTCAAGCGCGGATGTGGTGGAATTGGTAGACACACTGGATTTAGGTTCCAGCGCCGCGAGGCGTAAGAGTTCGAGTCTCTTCATCCGCACCAATTAAAGCTTTGCCCGGCCGGAAGGCGGGGTCAGGCTCGACAAAGAAGTGGTTTGGTTTCTTTGTTAACGCAATATGGTGGGCGTAGCTCAGTTGGTAGAGCACGGGATTGTGACTCCCGTTGTCGAGGGTTCGATCCCCTTCGTCCACCCCATATTCGAAAGGCGCCAGATTTAACAGTCTGGCGCCTTTTTTGTTTTAGTGGTTCGAGTATTCCGCGGCTGCAGGTTCTGGGTCGCAAGGCAGGGCGTTTCGTCGTATTTATGTGTCTCGATGATGCCGCGCTGCCTGCCGGTCCTGTTCGCAGGGGCGGCCGTCAGGGAGATGATTGGCGACTTCTTCTATATATAGAAGGGTCGGCGCAGAGCCCTGGCGCGATTGGCTGTATTTGTCACCGGGGCGAGGCGCAACAGTGTCTTCGTACCGATAAATTGCCTGCTGTTTTTTTACCCGTTTCCAGTAGGGTGACTTCTTGAGTTTGACCCACTAGAATGCATGCCCTTGATTCTGGGGTCGGAAACGGCCGGCTAACGTCTGTGCAACGAGGAATATCCATGCAAGTTTCTGTTGAAAATACTACTGCTCTCGAGCGCCGCCTGAGCATCACCGTGCCGGCAGAGCGCATCGAGACTGCGGTCAACAAGCGTCTGCAGCAGACTGCCCAAAAGGCCAAGATCGCTGGCTTCCGTCCAGGCAAAGTGCCAATGAGCGAAATCAAGCGCCGTTTTGGTGCTGATGCGCGTCAGGAAGCGGTAGGTGACGTGATCCAGGCGTCGTTCTACGAAGCAGTTGTCGAACAAAAGCTGAACCCGGCTGGTTCGCCTTCGATCGAGCCTAAGTCCCTGGAAGCGGGCAAGGACCTGGAATACGTTGCTGTATTCGAAGTGTTCCCGGAGTTCGAAGTTGCCGGCTTCGACGGTATCGCGATCGAGCGCCTGAGCGCCGAAGTGGCTGATGCCGACCTGGACAACATGCTGGAAATCCTGCGCAAGCAGAACACCCGTTTCGAAGTGGCCGAACGTGCTGCCCAGAACGAAGACCAGCTGAACATCGATTTCGTGGGCAAGGTTGACGGCGAAGCATTCGCTGGCGGCTCCGCCAAGGGTACTCAGCTGGTGCTGGGCTCCAACCGCATGATCCCGGGTTTCGAAGACGGCTTGGTTGGTGCAAAAGCTGGCGAAGAGCGCGTTCTGAACCTGACTTTCCCGGCTGACTACCAGAACCTGGACCTGGCCGGCAAAGCCGCCGAGTTCACCGTGACGGTCAACAGCGTGTCCGAGCCTAAGCTCCCAGAGCTGAACGAAGAGTTCTTCGCTCAATTCGGCATCAAGGAAACCGGCATCGACGGCTTCCGCACCGAAGTTCGCAAGAACATGGAGCGCGAGCTGCGTCAGGCCATCAAGTCCAAGGTCAAGAACCAGGTCATGGACGGTCTGCTGACCGCCAACCCGATCGAAGTGCCTAAGGCTTTGCTGTCCAACGAAGTGGATCGCCTGCGCGTACAAGCCGTTCAGCAGTTTGGTGGCAACATCAAACCTGACCAACTGCCGGCCGAGCTGTTCGAAGAGCAAGCCAAGCGCCGCGTCGTGCTGGGCCTGATCGTGGCTGAAGTGGTCAAGCAGTTCGACCTCAAGCCTGACGAAGACCGCGTTCGTGAAATGATCCAGGAAATGGCTTCGGCCTACCAGGAGCCTGAGCAGGTTGTGGCTTGGTACTACAAGAACGACCAGCAGCTGAACGAAGTACGTTCGGTTGTGCTGGAAGAACAAGTTGTGGATACTGTTCTGCAGAAGGCTAAGGTGACCGATAAAGCGGTCTCTTACGAAGAAGCAGTCAAGCCGGCGGAAGCAGCACAAGCCGACTGATTGTCCAACTCGTTTGAAATACAACCATAAGCCAGCCTCGCGCTGGCTTATGCGTTTTCAAGACATGACTATTTGGGAGTAACTGCAGAGCATGTTCCGTAATTCCTATATTCAGCAGAACTCTGATATCCAGGCCGCAGGCGGCCTGGTCCCGATGGTTGTCGAGCAGTCCGCTCGTGGCGAACGCGCCTACGACATCTACTCGCGCCTGCTCAAGGAGCGAGTGATCTTTTTGGTGGGGCCGGTAGAGGACTACATGGCCAACCTGATTTGTGCGCAACTGCTGTTCCTTGAAGCGGAAAACCCGGACAAGGACATCCATCTTTACATTAACTCGCCGGGCGGTTCGGTGACCGCGGGCATGTCGATCTACGACACCATGCAGTTCATCAAGCCAAACGTGTCGACCACCTGCATTGGTCAAGCCTGCAGCATGGGTGCTTTCCTGCTGACCGCAGGTGCCGAAGGCAAGCGTTACTGCCTGCCGAACTCGCGCGTGATGATTCACCAGCCACTGGGCGGTTTCCAGGGCCAGGCATCGGACATCGAAATCCATGCCAAGGAAATCCTCTTTATTCGTGAGCGTCTTAACACGCTGATGGCCAAGCACAGCGGGCACACCTTGGAAGAAATCGAGCGTGATACCAACCGTGACAATTTCATGAGCGCCGAAGCCGCGCGTGATTACGGGTTGATCGACGCAGTGATTGACAAGCGCCCCGCTTAATATAAGCAGCTCAAAATAGGCCAGGTCGGCAAGTCCGATCACCTGCGGGCTTGAAAAAGCCCGCATAAGCCTTCATCTTGTGTTGCAAGCCTATCGGATTTGGATCGAACGAATGACTGACACCCGCAACGGCGAGGACAACGGCAAGCTGCTCTATTGCTCCTTCTGTGGCAAAAGCCAGCATGAAGTACGCAAATTGATTGCCGGCCCCTCGGTCTTTATCTGCGACGAGTGCGTCGACCTGTGCAATGACATCATCCGTGAGGAGGTGCAGGAAGCCCAGGCCGAAAGCAGCGCGCATAAATTGCCTTCGCCTAAAGAAATCAGCGGCATCCTTGATCAGTACGTGATTGGTCAAGAGCGTGCAAAAAAGGTTCTGGCCGTAGCGGTGTACAACCACTACAAGCGTTTGAACCAGCGTGACAAGAAAAACGACGAAGTCGAGCTCGGCAAGAGCAACATCTTGCTGATCGGTCCTACAGGCTCGGGTAAAACCCTGCTTGCGGAAACCCTCGCTCGCCTGCTGAACGTTCCGTTCACCATCGCCGACGCCACCACCCTCACCGAGGCTGGCTACGTGGGTGAGGACGTCGAGAACATCATTCAGAAGTTGCTGCAGAAGTGCGACTACGACGTAGAGAAGGCCCAGATGGGTATCGTCTACATCGACGAAATCGATAAGATTTCGCGCAAGTCCGACAACCCGTCGATCACTCGGGATGTTTCCGGTGAAGGCGTGCAGCAAGCCTTGTTGAAACTGATCGAAGGCACGGTTGCTTCCGTACCGCCACAAGGCGGCCGCAAGCACCCGCAGCAGGAATTCCTTCAGGTTGATACGCGCAATATCCTGTTCATCTGCGGCGGTGCGTTCTCCGGTCTGGAAAAGGTTATTCAAAACCGTTCCACCCGTGGCGGCATCGGCTTCAGTGCGGAAGTGCGCAGCAAGGAAGAAGGCAAGAAGGTGGGCGAGTCCCTGCGTGAAGTCGAACCTGACGATCTGGTCAAGTTTGGTCTGATCCCGGAATTCGTTGGTCGTCTGCCGGTCCTGGCGACATTGGACGAGCTGGATGAGGCTGCTCTGATTCAGATCCTCACCGAGCCGAAAAACGCCCTGACCAAACAATATGCCAAGCTGTTCGAAATGGAAGGCGTAGACCTCGAGTTCCGTACCGACGCACTCAAATCAGTGGCCAAGCGGGCACTGGAGCGCAAAACCGGTGCGCGTGGCCTGCGTTCGATCCTCGAAGGCGTATTGCTCGACACCATGTACGAAATCCCCTCGCAGTCCGAGGTGAGCAAAGTGGTGATCGACGAAAGTGTTATCGAAGGCAAGTCCAAGCCACTGTATATCTATGAAAACAGTGAGCCGGCTGCCAAGGCTGCGCCAGACGCGTAAGCGTCCGGCTGCTGCATAACAACAAGGGGCCTTTAGGGGCCCCTTTTGTTTTAAGGGCGTGTTTTTCCTGCATTTAACTGCTGGCATTGAGCTTGTTTTTTTTGCCGGCAGCCCCCATCTTGGTTTCATGCTTACTTTTCAACTGTCATAGAGGCGAAATCATGAAGACAACCATCGAATTGCCTCTCCTGCCGTTGCGTGATGTCGTCGTCTATCCGCACATGGTTATCCCGCTGTTCGTGGGGCGCGAGAAGTCTATCGAAGCCCTCGAGGCCGCGATGACGGGCGACAAGCAGATCCTGCTGTTGGCCCAGAGAAATCCTGCTGATGATGATCCAGGCGAAGACGCCCTGTATCGCGTCGGTACCGTTGCGACTGTCCTGCAATTGCTCAAGCTGCCCGACGGCACTGTCAAGGTGTTGGTGGAAGGTGAGCAGCGCGGTGCGGTCGAGCGCTTCATGGAGGTGGACGGCCACCTGCGCGCCGAAGTGGCACTGATCGACGAAGTCGAGGCCCCGGAGCGCGAGTCCGAAGTATTTGTACGCAGCCTGCTCTCGCAATTCGAGCAGTATGTGCAGTTGGGCAAGAAAGTCCCGGCTGAAGTCCTGTCTTCCCTCAACAGCATTGATGAGCCTAGCCGCCTGGTCGACACCATGGCCGCGCACATGGCGCTGAAAATCGAGCAGAAGCAAGACATCCTCGAAATCATCGACCTGCCGGCCCGTGTCGAACACGTCCTGGCGCTGCTCGATGCCGAAATCGACCTGCTGCAGGTTGAAAAGCGCATCCGTGGTCGCGTGAAGAAACAAATGGAGCGCAGCCAGCGCGAGTACTACCTGAATGAGCAGATGAAGGCCATTCAGAAAGAACTCGGCGACAGCGAGGAAGGCCACAACGAAATCGAAGAGCTGAAAAAGCGCATCGATGCCGCCGGCCTGCCGAAAGACGCCCTGACCAAGGCCAACGCCGAGCTGAACAAGCTCAAGCAAATGTCGCCGATGTCGGCCGAAGCCACCGTGGTTCGTTCCTACATCGATTGGCTGGTGCAGGTGCCGTGGAAGGCTCAGACCAAGGTGCGCCTGGACCTGGCTCGCGCCGAAGATATCCTCGATGCCGACCATTACGGCCTCGAAGAAGTCAAAGAACGCATTCTCGAATACCTTGCCGTGCAAAAGCGCGTGAAGAAAATTCGTGGCCCGGTGTTGTGCCTAGTCGGTCCGCCGGGTGTGGGTAAAACCTCCCTGGCCGAGTCGATTGCCAATGCCACCAACCGTAAATTCGTGCGAATGGCCCTTGGCGGCGTGCGTGATGAAGCGGAAATTCGTGGTCATCGCCGCACATATATCGGTTCGATGCCAGGAAGATTGATTCAAAAGATGACAAAGGTCGGCGTGCGCAACCCGCTGTTCCTGCTCGATGAAATCGACAAAATGGGCAGCGACATGCGTGGCGATCCGGCATCGGCCTTGCTCGAAGTGCTCGATCCCGAGCAGAACCATAATTTCAACGACCATTACCTGGAAGTCGACTACGACCTGTCCGACGTAATGTTCCTGTGTACCTCCAACTCCATGAACATTCCGCCAGCGTTGCTGGACCGGATGGAGGTGATTCGTCTGCCGGGTTACACCGAAGACGAGAAGATCAACATCGCCGTCAAATACCTCGCGCCCAAGCAGATTTCGGCCAATGGCCTGAAGAAAGGCGAGATCGAATTCGAGGTCGAGTCGATCCGCGATATGGTGCGTTACTACACCCGCGAGGCCGGTGTACGGGGGCTTGAGCGCCAGATTGCGAAGATTTGCCGCAAGGCGGTCAAGGAACATGCGCTGGAAAAACGCTTCTCGGTGAAGATTACCGCCGATGTGCTGGAGCACTATCTGGGCGTGCGTAAATTCAGCTACGGGTTGGCGGAACAGCAGGATCAGGTAGGGCAGGTGACTGGCCTGGCGTGGACCCAGGTGGGTGGCGAATTGCTGACCATCGAAGCCGCGGTGATCCCGGGCAAAGGCCAATTGATCAAGACAGGTTCCCTGGGTGACGTGATGGTCGAATCCATCACCGCCGCGCAGACCGTGGTGCGCAGCCGCGCCCGGAGCCTGGGGATTCCCCTGGACTTCCATGAGAAGCACGACGTCCATATCCACATGCCGGAAGGGGCGACCCCGAAAGACGGCCCTAGCGCTGGCGTAGGCATGTGTACGGCCCTGGTATCGGCCCTGACCGGCATTCCGGTACGCGCCGATGTGGCCATGACCGGGGAAATCACCCTGCGTGGCCAGGTATTGGCCATCGGTGGTCTGAAAGAAAAATTGCTCGCCGCACACCGGGGTGGAATCAAGACCGTGATCATTCCTGAAGAGAATGTCCGCGACTTGAAGGAAATTCCTGACAATATCAAGCAAGATCTTCAGATTAAACCGGTTAAATGGATTGACGAGGTCCTGCAAATTGCGCTGCAATACGCGCCGGAGCCCTTGCCGGATGTGGCTCCGGAGATAGTCGCGAAGGACGAAAAGCGCGAGTCTGATTCCAAGGAAAGAATTAGCACGCATTAATGCGTTAAAGCCTGGGGGCTTCCTTGACAGCTTTTTAGAGCCCTTGTTATAAAGCGGCTCTTAAGTGTCTGTAGGCCATTCAGCACTGGTTTTTGCTTTCACCAAAAAACTTAGAATCATACTCAATAGATATATAAGGGGACTTAGAGTGAACAAGTCGGAACTGATTGATGCTATCGCCGCATCCGCTGATATCCCGAAAGCTGCTGCTGGCCGTGCGCTGGACGCAGTAATCGAATCCGTCACTGGCGCTCTGAAGGCCGGCGATTCGGTGGTACTGGTAGGCTTCGGTACTTTTTCTGTGACTGACCGCCCAGCTCGCACTGGCCGTAACCCACAGACTGGCAAAGCACTGCAAATCGCTGCTGCCAAGAAACCAGGTTTCAAAGCCGGTAAAGCCCTGAAAGAAGCCGTTAACTAAGCCTCGATCAAGCCTTTACCTACCCGGGTCCGACGCAGGTCTGGCCTGGCAGCGGAGCGGCAGCTGACCCACGTATCCATCGGGTCACCACGCCGGGGGTGTGGGTTCTAACCCCCGTCCGCTCCGCCAGTTACGAGAGAAGGCGCATCCTCGGATGCGCCTTTCTTCTATCCGGACTCTACCCACGCTCCACGGTTGCCAATTTTTGAAGTTCAACCGTTTCTGGGGGACGCATGCTGCAAAATATCAGGGACAATTCACAAGGCTGGATTGCCAAGACCATTATCGGGATCATCGTCGCATTGATGGCGTTCACCGGTATCGAGGCTATTTTTCAGGCTTCGACCAACACCAAGCAGGACGTGGCCAAGGTCAACGGTGAAGCAATCACCCAGACCGAACTGAGCCAGGCCGTCGACATGCAACGTCGCCAACTGATGCAACAGATGGGCAAGGATTTCGATGCTTCCCTGCTGGACGAAAAACTGCTGCGCGACGCGGCGCTCAAGAGCCTGATCGATCGCAAGCTGGTACTGCAAGGTGCCGCTGATTCCAAGTTTGCCTTCTCTGACGCCGCGCTGGACCAAGTGATCCTGCAGACGCCGGAGTTCCAGGTGGACGGCAAGTTCAACGCCGAGCGTTTTGACCAGGTGATCCGTCAACTGGGCTACAGCCGTCTGCAGTTCCGTCAGATGATGACCCAGCAAATGCTGATCGAGCAGACTCGCTTGGGCATCCTCGGCAGCGCCTTCGTGACTGACGCGCAGGTGCTGGCATTCGCCCGCCTGGAAAAACAGACCCGCGATTTCGCCACCGTCAATATCAAGGCCAACCCTGCGGCGGTGAAACTCACCGACGACGAGGTCAAGGCTTACTACGACCAGCACGCCAAAGAGTTCATGACCCCGGACCAGGTGGTCATCGACTATCTAGAGTTGAAGAAGTCGTCTTTCTTCGACCAGGTCACCGTCAAGGACGATGAACTGCAGGCAGCGTATGAGAAAGAAACCGCCAACCTCGCTGAGCAGCGTCGTGCGGCGCACATCCTGATTGAAGTCAACGACAAGGTCACCGACGCTCAAGCCAAGGCCAAGATCGAGGAAATCCAGGCGCGCCTGGCCAAGGGTGAGCAGTTCGAAGCCCTGGCCAAGGAGTTCTCCCAGGACCCGGGTTCGGCCAGCAATGGCGGTGACCTTGGTTTTGCCGGTCCTGGCGTCTACGATCCGGACTTCGAAGCTGCCCTGTACGCCTTGAATAAGGACCAGGTCTCGGGACCGGTGCGCAGCACCTTCGGTTGGCACCTGATCAAGCTGTTGGGCGTTGAAGCGCCAGAAGTGCCATCGTTCGCCAGCCTGAAAGACAAGCTGACTCACGAGCTCAAGAACCAACAGGTTGAACAGCGTTTTGTCGAAGCGACCAAGCAATTGGAAGATGCGGCGTTCGAAGCCTCCGACCTGGCTCAGCCGGCGTCCGATCTGAAGCTGACCGTTCACACCTCTGCGCCGTTTGGTCGCGAAGGCGGTGAGGGTGTCGCGGCCAACCGTGCCGTGGTCACTGCCGCGTTCAGCCCGGAAGTGTTGGATGAGGGTGCCAACAGCACCGCCATCGAGCTCGACCCGGAAACCATCATCGTGCTGCGGGCCAAAGAGCATCTGAAGCCTACGCAACTGCCGCTGGAAAGCGTGGCAGCGGCGATCCGCACCCAGATGACCAAGGAGCGCGCCAGCGCGGCCGCCAAGACTCACGCTGACGAGTTGATCGCCAGCCTGCGTGATGGCAAGACCCCGCTGAACCAGCCCGTTGATGGCCAGGCCTGGAAAGTCACCGAAGCGGCTACCCGTAGCCAGGAAACGATCGACCCGGTGGTGCTGCAAGCCTTGTTCCGCATGCCCAAGCCTGCGTCCAAGGACAAGCCGACCTTCACCACCGTTACCCTCGCTGATGGCAGCCTGGTGATCGTGCGCTTGAACGGCGTCACCGAAGCGGCGGCTCCATCGGACGATGAGAAGGCGCAATACCGCCGTTTCCTCGCTTCCCGTGTTGGGCAGCAGGATTTCGCGGCGTACCGCAAGCAGCTGGAAACCAAGGCTGAGATCAAGAAGTACTGATCTCGGTTTGAATAAAAAGCCCCCGGCCTGAAAAGACCGGGGGCTTTTTCATGGGCGTTTGCAAAGGGCCAGCAACATCAACGCCACTACCGCCCAGGGAAACGCGAGCACGCCCCAGCTCTGCAGCAACAACCCGCCCGCCAGACCGCCACCGGCAATGCCCAGGTTCCATACCGTCACCAGCATCGACTGCGCGGCGTCCGCCGACTCGCCCGCCGACTTGGCCAGGGCGGTTTGCAGTAAGGCTGGTAGGCCACCGAATGCCAGCCCCCAGGCCGCGACGGCGATGTAGATGATCGCCGGCGAGTCGATCCAGAACGCCAACGCCAGCGCCGACAGGCCAAACAGCATGCAACTGAACAGCACCAACGGGCGCAGCCATCGATCGATCAGCAGGCCCACCAGCCAGATGCTCAACAACGCCGTCAGGCCAAACACCAGCAGTACCCGGTCGATATCGGCCTGGATGCCGGCGGGCTCCAGCAGGGGGGCGATGTAGGTATAGAGAATGTTGTGCGCCAGCACGTAGGTAAAGGTCACCCAAAGCACCGGGCGAATACCGCGCAACCTCATCACCTGGCGCAGGCCCAGGCGCTGTTGTGCTGCTTGGCCGGCAAAGTCCGGGAGTTGCCAGCGCGCCCAGAGCAGCAATGCCAGCGTCAGCCCGGTCATGATCGCAAAACTCAAGCGCCAGCCAACGAGGGTACCCAGCAGGGTGCCGGCCGGCACGCCCAGGGTCAGGGCCAGCGGTGCGCCAAGCATTGCGATGGCAATCGCCCGGCCTTGCAGGTGAGGGGCGACCATACGATTGGCGTAACCGGCCAACAGGGCCCAGAGCAACCCGGCGAATACCCCGGCGAAAAAGCGCGCTACCAGGGTCAGCCCGTAGTGACTGGATATGGCCGTCACGCTGTTGACCAGGGCGAAGCCAGCAATGGCCACCAGCAGTAGGGGGCGTCGGCGCCAACCCCGTGTCAGCAGCGTCAAGGGGATGGCCGCGAGCAATGATCCGAGTGCGTAGAGCGTGACCAGTTGGCCAACCAGGGCGGGCGACACACCCAGGCCTGCGCCCATCTGCGGCAAGAGCCCCGCAGGCATGGCTTCGGTGAGGATGGTGATAAAACCCGCGCAAGCCAGGGCCAACAAGCCTCCCAGCGGCAGCACGTCAGGCTCGGCGTTCGCCGGGCAATGGGTAAGTGAAGGGTTGTCGCTCATGACGCTTGATCCATATAAAAGGGGCAAGGCGGCAGAGTAAGGGGCTGTGCTGTGCGGAAAAACAGGCTAAGGTTCCGAACTTAGCGGACGTAGGTGTCCGTAATCAGTCGAGACGTGATCATGGACAGCTTGAGCAGCCTGTCGGTATTTGTGCAGGTGGCGGAGACGCGCAGCTTCACCGTCGCCGGTCGCGTGCTGGGGGTATCGTCGTCGGCCGTGGGCAAAAGTATCGCGCGCATGGAAGAGCGCCTGGGCGTCAGGCTGTTTCACCGCAGCACGCGCAGTATCACCCTGACCAGCGAAGGCTCGCTGTTTCTTGAGCGTTCGCGGCGCATTCTGGCCGAGGTCGAGGCGGCCGAGCAGGAATTGACGGACGCCAGCGCCACGCCCCGCGGCAAGTTGCGCGTCAGCCTGCCGCAGGTACGCGGCTTGTTGATGCCGGTGCTCAGCGACTTTATGCGCGCCTACCCGGATATCGAGTTGGATGTGGATTTTTCCGACCGCATGGTGGACGTGATCGAGGAAGGTTTCGATGCGGTGATTCGCACAGGCAAGCCCGAAGATTCGCGCTTGATGGCGCGGCATCTGGGCTATTACCAGTTGGTGCTTGTGGGCACGCCGGGCTACTTCGCTCAACACGGCACCCCGCAGCAACCGCAGGATCTCAATGATCACGCGTGCCTGCGGCACAAATTCTGCGCCACCGGCAAGCTGGAAAACTGGCCGTTGCGTCACCTGCCGGGCGCCGCCGAGCCGACCTTGCGTACACCGCTGGTCAGTACCACCATTGAGTCCCTCAACCAGGTGGTACACGAGGGATTGGGCATCGCCTGTCTGCCCGACTACATGGTCAACGAGGCCGTGGGGCAGGGGCGCTTGCTACGGGTGTTGGATGATTATCTCGAACACCGTGGCAGTTTCTGGATATTGTGGCCGTCAAGTCGTCATGCATCTGCCAAGTTGCGCGTGTTTATTGACCATATGTGCGCCGGGCTTTTCCCTGCAGGCACCGCTGTGTAGGCTTGTGACGTTTTATCGACAGGAATGCGCGCGCCAAGGCCTCGTTCTGTTGCACAATACCGCCCAGACCGTTTTCCTCAGGATTTTCAATGTCGACATCATTTCACTTGCGTAGCCTCGGGTTGGCGCTGGTGTTGGCGGGCGCCACGGGCTGCTCGTCACCCAAGACCGCTGTTTACGAGCACGAAAATTTCGACGACTCCGGTACGTTCTCCCGTAATTACCCGGTCAGTGACATCGCCGCGTGCGAGGCCGCACGCCGTGCCTTGCTGAGCCAGGGCTACATCATCACCAGCAGCGATCCGAAGCTGGTGGTGGGTAACAAGAGTTTCCAGCAGACCGGCGAAACTCACATGCAGATCAGCTTCAATGTGGTGTGTGCCAATGATGGCAAAGGTAAAAGCCACTCGACGATGTTCGCCAACGCCCTGCAGGATCGTTATGCGCTGAAGAAGGTCAACAACTCCGCCAGCCTGGGTGTGGGTGTGCTGGGCTCGGTGTCGATGCCGATCGGCTCCACCGACGACTCGATGGTGAAGGTGGCGAGTGAGACTGTCTCGGCGCCGAAGTTCTACGAGCGCTACTTCGCGCTGGTGGATGTGTTCCTGCCCCAAGAGGTGAAGAAGACCGAACATATTCCAGAACAGCCCAAGGCTGAACTGGGGGTGCCGGAACCCAAAGTTGCCCCGGCAGCGGAGAAGGTGCCAGCGCCGAAGGAAGAACCTGTAGCGCCGGCCGTCTCGACGCCGGTTACACCGGCACCGGAGCCTGCGCCGATCGTCCCGCAGGCAGAACCGAGCCCTGCGCCGGCACCGGCACCTGCGCCAACCACGCCGGACCTGCCGCCGCCGACAGAGGCGATTCCGCCCCTGCCGACGCCCGCGCAGTAAGTCAGACCGCTACGGGATTGGTCTTGTCGACATTGATCCCGTAGCGACTGATCGCCTCACTGATTTTCTCGTGACCTATCAGCCCGTCATCGGCCAGCGCCTTCAGTGCCGCCAGCACAATGAAATGCCGGTCCACCTCGAAGAATTCGCGCAAGGCCTCCCGGGTATCCGACTGCCCGAAGCCGTCCGTGCCCAGCGCTACAAAGCGTCGGTTCGGCACAAAGGGGCGGATCTGGTCGGCGAACAGCTTCATGTAGTCAGTGGCCACCAGCACCGGACCCGTATGCCCGGCCAAGCATTGCTCGACGTAACTCAAGCGCGGCTCGTGTTCCGGGTGCAACAGGTTCCAGCGTTCGGCTTCATGCCCGTCACGGCGCAGCTCGGTCAGGCTGGGCGCACTCCATACGCTGCTGTGTACGGCGAAATCCTTGTCGAGCAACGCTGCCGCGGCGATCACTTCCCGCAGGATCGAACCGCTGCCCATCAATTGCACCTGTGCCTGCTGGTGTGTGCTCAGCGGATACAAACCCTTGAGAATGCCTTCTTCCACGCCTTCGGGCATTGCCGGGTGCGGGTAGTTCTCGTTGAGCAGGGTGATGTAGTAGTAAATGTCCTCCTGCTCGACATACATGCGCCGCATGCCTTCGCGAATGATCACCGCCAGTTCGTAGGCAAAAGTCGGGTCATACGATACACAGCACGGAATCACCGACGCCAGGATATGGCTATGCCCATCATCGTGCTGCAAGCCTTCGCCCATCAGGGTGGTGCGCCCGGCCGTGGCACCCAGCAGGAAGCCGCGTGCCCGGGCATCGCCTGCCGCCCAGGCCAGGTCGCCGACGCGCTGGAAGCCGAACATCGAGTAGAAGATGTAGAAGGGCACGGTCATCAGAGCATGGTTGCTGTAGGACGTACTCGCCGCGATCCAGGAGGCAATCGCACCGGACTCATTCAGACCTTCCTGCATGATCTGTCCGTCCTTGCTCTCTTTGTAGTAGCTCAGTTGCCCGGCGTCTTGTGGGGTGTAGAGCTGGCCGACGGCGGAGTGAATGCCGATCTGACGGAACAGGCTTTCCATGCCGAAGGTGCGTGATTCGTCCGGCACGATGGGCACGATCAGCTTGCCCAGGTGCGGGTCCTTGAGCAGTGTGCCGAGGATCCGCACAAAGGCCATGGTGGTAGAGATGGCGCGCTCGCCGGTGTCTTTGAGCTGGGTCGCGAAAGCGCTCAGTTCAGGAATCTGCAGCGATTCGACGGCGCTGTGGCGCGCCGGCACGTAGCCACCCAACGCCTGGCGCCGGGCGGCGAAGTAGCGCGCCTCTTCGCTGTCGGCAGCCGGCTTGAGGTAAGGAATTTCAGCCAACTGCTTGTCGGGGACTTCCAGGCCGAAGCGATCACGGAACGCTCTGACGGCGTCGGCGCCCATTTTTTTCAGCTGATGGTTGATGTTCTGGCCTTCGCCGGCTTCGCCCATGCCGAAGCCCTTGACGGTTTTCGCCAGGATCACCGTGGGTTGGCCTGAATGGCTCATGGCGGCAGCATAGGCGTTATAGACCTTGTCCGGGTCATGACCGCCGCGTGAGAGTTTCCAGATGTCCTCGTCTGACAGGTCCGCAACCAATGCCAGCAACGCCGGGTATTTGCCGAAGAAATGTTCGCGCACGTAGGCGCCGTCCTGGGATTTGTAGTTCTGATAATCACCGTCCACGCACTCCATCATGCGTTGGCGCAGCAGCCCGCTCTGGTCTTTTTCCAGCAGTGCATCCCAGCCGCCGCCCCAGATTACCTTGATCACATTCCAGCCGGCCGCGCGGTAGAGGCTTTCGAACTCCTGGATCACCTTGGCATTGCCGCGTACTGGGCCGTCCAGGCGCTGTAGGTTGCAGTTGACCACGAAGATCAGGTTGTCGAGTTTTTCACGCCCGGCCAGGGAAATGGCGGCCAGGGATTCCGGCTGGTCCATTTCGCCATCACCAAGGAACGCCCAGACCTTGCGGCCCTGGTGCTGCTTGAGCGCACGCAACTCCAGGTAGCGCATAAAGCGCGCCTGGTAGGCGGCGGTGATCGGTCCGAGCCCCATGGACACGGTGGGGAATTGCCAAAAATCCGGCATCAGCCGTGGGTGCGGGTAGGACGACAAGCCCGCACCGCCCGTTTCGCGGCGGAAGTTGTCGAGCTGGGCCTCGCTGATGCGGCCTTCGAGATACGCGCGGCCGTAGATGCCGGGGGAGGAGTGGCCCTGGATGTAGACCAGATCGCCATCGAAGGTGTCGGTGCGCCCACGGAAAAAGTGGTCGAAGCCGACGTCATACAGCACGGCGGCCGACGCGTAGGTGGCGATATGCCCACCGACGCCGGAGTGTTTACCGGCGCGCAGCACCATGGCCATGGCGTTCCAGCGGATAAACGCACTGGTGCGGCGTTCGATGGCCAGGTTGCCAGGGTAGGGCAACTGGCGGTCCAGCGGGATCGTGTTGATGTAGGGCGTGGTTACCCGGCCGTAGACGTCACCATGTTGCGCCACGTCGAAATCCAGCAACTGGTCGATCAGGTAGTGGGCACGCGGGCGGCCTTCGGTGGACAGCACCGATTCGATGGCTTCCAGCCATTCGCGGGTTTCCTGTGGGTCGTCGTCCAGTCTTACTGCGGTATTCGGGGTCATGTGAGGCTCCAGGGTCGGCGAATATCAAGCAGCGTGCTCCTTGTGGGAGCGGCGCACATATAGTTGCAATTGCAACTACATGTCTGAATCTAGCGCGGGATGAGCTACTATTGCAACCTTCTTGAAATTCCCCGGATGGTGTTGCATGTCGTCGAAAGAGCCTGATGTCTGGTTCCGTTTTGTCAGGGCCCACAGGACGGTCATCCGTGAAATCGAGCGGCGCCTGGCCGCGGCCGACCTGCCGCCCTACGCCTGGTACGACGCATTGTGGGGCCTGGAAAGCGGCCCCGAAGGTACTCGGCGCATGCATGAATTGGCCGATGTGCTGGCCATCGAGCGCTACAACCTGACGCGCCTGGTGGACCGCCTGGAAAAAGACGGCCTGGTGGTGCGCTCCCGCTCCGACGGCGACGGCCGTGCCGCGTTTGCCACGATCACCGAGGCCGGCCGGGTGTTGCGCAAAAAGATGTGGGGCATCTACGAAAGCACGGTGGATGAGCTGTTCCTGTCGCAGATCGCACCGGAGCAGCGCCAGGGGTTTGCCGAAGCCCTGGAACGTACTGCCGGGTTGGCGATGGAGGCCGGTGTGCAGGTCCGTAACCGGCGCAAATCCTGAGACACGACGATTCAACGTGGAAGATGGCGTGGTCCCGATAACAGGCAGCTGTCGACTGACCCGCCGCTATCGGGAGCAAGCCCCTTGCGCCGTTGTTCGCATTCCGGCTCATTGCAGTGAGTAGCGCTTCATCGCCCGTTCGACCTGCTGTGCAGCGATAAGCCCGTCCTTCGCCAGGGCGCTCAATGCAGACACCGCAATCCAATAACGACTGGGCGCCGATGCCTGTACCGAGCCCGCGCCCAGCCCCACGAACCGCGCATCCACGTAAGCCGCCAACGGGTCGACAATCGGCTGTGCATAGCCGGTCACTGCAATCACCGGCGCGGCATTCCCGGCCAGGCACTCGCGCAAGTGGCTGCTGCGTCTGGGGGCGGTGGGGTGCAGGCGATTCCAGCGTTCGGCGGCCGCGGCTTCTCGGGCCAGCCGCGTGTAGCTGGGGCAACTCCACAGCTGCGCGGTGATATTCCAGTCCTGTGCCAACAAGCGTTTGGCCTGCACGACCTCTTCAAGCGCCCGACCTGCGCCGAGCAAGCGCACGTTCCCTGGGGCATCGCGCTGGAGCGGATACATACCCTTGAGCGCATCTTCACGGTCCTGCTCGGTCAACGGTACTGCGTTGTCGTCGTCATGCAGCGCCAGGTAGTAAAACCCGGGCTTGCCGTCGATATACAAGGTGCGCAGTCCCGCCAGCACGATCGCCCGGACTTCCTCACCCGTGGCAGGATCGTAGGGTGTGCAATGCGGATTGCTCGCCAGCCACAGCGGGAGAGAAGGCTGTGCGCCCTTGGGCCAGGCCGAGGGTTGGGTTTCGATGTCGTTGCACAGGATGCCGCGCTGCGCCGTCTCGGCCGACAAGGCACACAGTTGTGCCGACGACACCGCGCTGTGCAGGTACAGCAACGGTTTTTCCGCAGTTTTGCGCGCAAACCAGACGGGCCAACTGCCCACGCGCCGGGAACGGGACTGGCCGCGAATCACCCAGGCCTGCCGGCTGGCTTCCAGGGTGTTGGCCATGCTCATGACGGTGTGCAATGGCGAACTTCGTGTATGTCCGGCCTGGTTCAACGCATCACAGCAAAGCTGTGCGGCGTGCGCGGTGGTGGCAATCATCGGTCTGACTCCTCGGCAAGGGAGGCTTACCCTAAGGGAAATCTACTTATAATTGCAATTGCAATGGTTGCAATTGTTTTTCGATGACCCAGTGCTAAATCCGCACAACGCTGCTACGTTTAATCTGAACGTGCAGGAACGTCATGACACCGACATTTTTCCGTCATCACGGCACATTAGGCTGGCTGTGCAGGTCATTTACCTGCGGCTGCTTTCAACTCAAAAAGGAGTTCACCATGGACGATTACCAAGAAGAACTGCTGGAGTACCAGGCCTTTGAATGGGACCCTTTGGACCCCGCCGACGACGCTACTGAGCTGTAAGACCGGCTTCAGGCGGATTGCCGCTGACTGCGGCGAAATTCCCCTGGGGTCTGGTTGTTCCATCGCCTGAACGCCCGTTGAAAGGCCTGGGCCGAGGCAAAACCGAGCAAGTAGGCGATCTCGCCGAATGCCAGTTCCGTATCGCGGATATAGGTCATGGCCAGGTCGCGGCGGGTATCGTTGAGGATCGCCCGGAACTGAGTGCCTTCATCGGCCAGTTTGCGGCGCAGGGTCCAGGTCGGCAGCTTCAAGCGCGCCGCCACTTCTTCCAGGTCGGGTTCCCGGCCGCCATTGAGCATCGGCCCGAGCAAGCGGGTAATGCGCTCGCGCAGGCTGCGGGTGCGGGTCAACTGCTCCAACTCCCTTTCACACAGTTGTAACAGCAGTTGCCAGGTACTCGGGCAATGCTCCGGGTTGCGCAGCGCCAGGGTTGTCTGGCTCAGGCGCAGTTGATTGGCCTCGGCGCCGAAGTGGACCGGGCTGTCACCCAGCACGCTGTATTGTTCGCTGTAGTCCGGTGCTTCGAATTCGATCTCGATGCGCTGCGCCTGTACCGGCTGCTGGGCCAGGCTCGACAGTTGGTGCAGCCAGCCGGCGATGATCGAGTCGACCACAAAGCGGTTATAGGCGTTGTACGGGCTGATGGAGTAGAAACGCAGCCACGCGCCTTCGGCGTCTTCATGAAAGCTCGACTGCCCGCGATAGTTGGAGCCGTACAGCGCTTCAAAGCGCGTGAGGGTGCGGGCCGCTTCGCGCACGTTGGGCGCCTGGGCGGCTGTGACGCCGGCCAGGCCGGCCTGGCTCAAGCGGCTCGACTGGCCCATGCGCAGGCCGAGGCCCGGGTCGCCGGTCAGTTGAATGGCGGCATGGCCCAGGCGCATGTAACGCGGGATCGACAAGCGCGCGCCGGCTTCGGCGAGCCTTAGCGGGTCCAGGCCGTATTGCAGCAACAGCGGTTGCGGGTCCAGGCCGTGGCTGCTGATGGCGTCGGCCAGGGTGTGCACGAAGCCCACCGACAGATCCCCCAGGCGTACCGGCTTCACGGCGTTACAGCCAGATATTCAGCAAGCGCGCGCCACGGGCGTCGCCGTCGGCGAACACTTGGCCGTTGCTGCTGAGGAAGCTCTGGCCGGCGCTGCCCAGGTCCCAGAACTGCCCGCGCAGAAACACGCTCATGCCCGCGATGGCCTGGCTGATGGGCGGCTGGCCGATCAAGGTCAGCCGCCGCCAGGCTTCGCCTTCGCTGAGTTCTTCGGGTTTGAGGCTGATTTCCGCGGGCGTCGACACGCTTTTGAAGCCGCGCCAAGGGCGGCCCCAGGTGTCGCGGCCGATAACAAACGCGGGGACGGCGATCAACCTTGCACCTTGCTCATTGAGCTTGCGGTAGTTGTCCGGGTACCAGCTGTCGCTGCCGATCAGGATGCCCAGGCGTCCGGCCGGGGTGTCGACCACGCTGACGGTGTTTTCATCCCCGGGCGCAATGAAGCCGCGCTCGTCGTAGATCGGGTAGAGCTGACGCTGCGGCTGGCCCAGGGGCAGGCCATCGGCCGCAAATACCAGGCTGGCGTTGTACAGCGCGCCATGCCCGACCTGCAGTTGCCCCTCGCTCACGCTGGGGTTGGGCAACGCGATGGAACCGGCCACCAGGGTCACGCCAAACTCCTTGGCCAGGCCGCCGAACAGCACTTGGTAGTCCCGCGCCATTGCCGGGGCTTTCATGCGCAAGTACGCGTCGTCCATGCGGTTGTCGCCGGTGGCGCTGATCCAGGCGCGCATGAACTGCAGCGGGTTGCTGATCGACAGCCAGTTCATCGCATCTTTCAGGTGGGTCGCCTGATACAGCTCGTTTTTTTCGCCGCGGAGCATCAGCCAGGTGCCGATATGTTCCGGCAGCACCACGATGGTTTTTTCATTGATCAGCCCCTGGTTTCGCGCCGTTTGCAGGTAGGCCGCGAGCTTCAGGTGCAGGCGTTCCAGGCTCTGGTAGTCGCCGGGGAACAGTTCCGGCTGAATGCCCAGCAGGTTGCCGCGATCGGCAGGCTGGCCTTCGTTGACGGCCAGGGTGATGCGCAGGTCGGACAGGTAATGCGCCACGGGGCGTTCCTGGGTCCAGACCAGATAGGCGGCGACGGCGGCAACCAGCGCCAGGGTGACGGTAAAAGCGAGAAGTTTACGCATGGGGGAACAGACAACAGACCGAGTGCAGGGTTCGCGACTAGGGTAGGGCCCGCGGCTCGGCTTGCCAAGGGGCGCTGTGCATTTGGATCAATAACTTGTCAGTTTCGGTCATTGAGTGCTAGCCGAACGCCTCTTAGTCTGTGGGACATAAACCGATGGCAAGCCGTAAGAGCGTGCCACGTCCCGTGATGATCCGTTGTGGAGCTTGACCATGACCGCTGCTGCGTACCCGCACCTGCTGGCCCCGTTGGACCTGGGTTTTACCACCTTGCGCAACCGTACCCTGATGGGCTCGATGCACACGGGGCTGGAAGAAAAACCGGGCGGTTTCGAACGCATGGCGGCCTACTTCGCCGAGCGCGCCCGTGGCGGCGTGGGCCTGATGGTCACCGGCGGCATTGGCCCGAACGATGAAGGTGGGGTGTATTCCGGCGCGGCCAAGCTGACCACCGACGAAGAGGCGCAGAAGCACAAGATCGTGACCCGCGCCGTACACGAAGCCGGCGGCAAGATCTGCATGCAGATCCTCCACGCCGGCCGTTATGCCTACAGCCCCAAGCAGGTGGCACCGAGCGCGATCCAGGCGCCGATCAACCCGTTCAAGCCCAAGGAACTGGACGAAGCGGGCATCGAGAAACAGATCCAGGATTTCGTCACCTGCTCGCTGCTGGCGCAGTCCGCCGAATACGACGGCGTGGAAATCATGGGTTCCGAAGGCTACTTCATCAACCAGTTCCTCGCCGCCCACACCAACCACCGTACCGACCGTTGGGGCGGCAGCTACGAAAACCGCATGCGCCTGGCGGTGGAGATCGTGCGCCGGGTGCGCGAAGCCGTCGGCCCGAACTTCATCATTATCTTCCGCCTGTCGATGCTCGATCTGGTGGAAGGCGGCAGCAGTTGGGAAGAAATCGTGCAACTGGCCAAGGCCATCGAGCAGGCCGGTGCGAGCATCATCAACACCGGGATCGGTTGGCACGAAGCGCGCATTCCGACCATCGCCACCAAGGTGCCGCGGGGCGCGTTCAGTAAAGTCACCGCCAAATTGCGCGGCGCGGTGCAGATCCCGCTGATCACCACCAACCGCATCAACACCCCGGAGATTGCCGAGCAGATCCTCGCCGCAGGCGATGCCGACATGGTCTCGATGGCGCGGCCGTTCCTCGCCGACCCGGAGTTCGTCAACAAGGCCGCGGCCGGTCGTGCCGATGAAATCAACACCTGCATCGGTTGCAACCAGGCCTGCCTCGACCACACCTTCGGCGGCAAGTTGACCACCTGCCTGGTCAACCCGCGCGCGTGCTACGAGACCGAGCTCAACTATCTGCCGGTCAAACAGATCAAGAAAATCGCCGTGGTCGGCGCCGGTCCCGCGGGCCTGGCCGCTGCCACGGTGGCGGCCGAACGCGGCCATCAGGTGACGTTGTTCGATTCGGCCAGCGAGATCGGTGGCCAGTTCAACATCGCCAAGCGCGTGCCGGGCAAGGAAGAGTTTTTCGAGACCCTGCGTTATTTCAACCGCAAATTGCAGACCACCCATGTGGAGGTGTGCCTCAACACCCGCGTCGACGTCGCGCAACTGACGGCAGGCGGGTACGACGAGATCATCCTCGCCACCGGTATCGCCCCGCGCACGCCGGCAATTGCGGGCATCGATAACCCGAAGGTGCTGAGCTACCTCGACGTGATCCTCGAGCGCAAACCCGTGGGCAAGCGCGTCGCGGTGATCGGTGCCGGCGGTATCGGCTTCGACGTGTCGGAATTCCTCGTGCATCAGGGCGTGTCCACCAGCCTGGACCGCGACGCGTTCTGGAAAGAGTGGGGCATCGACACGCAGTTGCAAGCGCGTGGCGGCGTCGCCGGGATCAAGCCGCAACCGCACCCGCCGGCGCGCGAGGTGTTCCTGCTGCAGCGCAAGGCTTCCAAGGTCGGTGACGGGTTGGGCAAGACCACCGGCTGGATTCACCGCACCGGGTTGAAGAACAAGCAGGTGCAGATGCTCAACAGCGTCGAGTACCTGAAGATCGACGACGCGGGCCTGCATATCCGCATCGGCGCCGAGGGCGAGCCGCAGTTGTTGGCGGTGGACAACATTGTGATCTGCGCTGGCCAGGACCCGTTGCGCGAATTGCAGGACGGCCTGGTCGCTGCGGGCCAGAACGTGTACCTGATCGGCGGTGCCGACGTCGCCGCCGAACTCGACGCCAAGCGCGCCATCAACCAGGGCTCGCGCCTGGCGGCTGAGTTGTAAAACGCCGAGAAGGGGCAGTGTTAGACTACTGCCCCTTTTTCATACGGACTTGCGCCGATGGGCCCTTTCGACTGGCTCCCCCATGCGCCCCTGGAACCGCTGCCGCTGGATTGGCTGAACGGGGTCGAATTGGCCGTGCTGCGCCTGGACCGCATCGACCCGCTGATCAGCGGCAACAAGTGGTTCAAGCTCAGCGAACACCTGGCCCTGGCGCAACAGGCCGGTGCCGGCGGGATCATCAGTCTCGGCGGGGCGTACTCCAACCACCTGCATGCGCTGGCGGCGGCCGGCAAGCGTTTTGATTTTCCCACCGTCGGCCTGTTGCGCGGCCATCCCCAAGACACGCCCACCGTTCTCGATTTGAAAGCCTTCGGCATGCAGTTGCATTGGCTGGGCTATGGCGGCTACCGCGCGCGGCATGAACCCGGTTTCTGGCAGCCGTGGCGCGAACACTATCCCCATCTCTACCCGGTGCCCGAAGGCGGCGGGGGCATCGCCGGGGCGTTGGGTTGCGGCGTATTGGTCGAGCAGGCGCGTGCGCAATTGAGCAACGTGGGGTGGGACGATTACGACGCATGGTGGCTGGCGGCAGGCACCGGCACGACTGTGGCCGGGCTGGCGTTGGCCGAGGCGGGGAGACATCCGGTGTACGGTGCAATGGCGGTGCCGGACGATCACGGCGTGGCGCAGAACGTGCGCGCCATCGTGCAGGACGGCTTTGCGTTGTTGGACGCCAGCCGGGGCGGCTTCGCCAAGGTCGACCCGTTGTTGCTCGACTTTATCGAGACCACGCAACGGGCCTGCGGCCTGCCGCTGGAGCCGCTCTATACCGGCAAGGCACTGCTGGCGTTGAAGCAACAGGTCGAAGCCGGACGCTTCCCTCCCGGCACGCGTCTGATCTTCGTCCACACCGGCGGCTTGCAAGGCCGCCGAGGGTTGGCTGCCTAACGCTTGGGCAGCATGCGCAACACGGTGTTATCGCGGATGAAGTAGTGGTGGTACAGACCTGCCACGGCATGCAGGCCGATCAACCAATAACCGATGGAGCCGCCCAGCTCGTGCCACTCTTTGATCTGCTTGGACAAGTCCTTGTTTTCGCCGATCAGGGGCGGTAACTCGATCCCATAGAACATCACGGAATGCCCTTGGGCGCTGACGATCAGCCAGCCAGCGATCGGCATGCCGATCATGAAGGCATACAGTGCAAAGTGCATCAGGGTCGCCAGCAGGCTCTGCCATTGCGGCGGTGCTGGTACGATTTTCGGTGCGACCCCCAGCGAGCGGGCAAACAGGCGCAGCCAGACCAGCACAAACACGGTCAGGCCGAACATGAAGTGCATTTCCACGATCAGCGCCCGCCCGCCACTGCCTTTGGGGAAGATCCCGCGAAACTCAATACAGGCGTAGACCACCGCCAGCAGCACCACCATCAACCAGTGCAACGCAACCGACATGGTGCTGTAACGTGACTCGGAATTTTTCCACGGCATCGCTTGATTCCTCACTCATCAGGGCAAACCTCCGTTCTTTGGCGACGAAGTCCTTTTACTGTAAGCCTGTTTTGCAGGGTTTGCCCGGCGCGAATGCCGTTGAGTTGACCTCGATCAGTGGCTTTGCGGCATTTCACCGCGGGCCAGGCGCTGGTTGATGTCGGCGATCACCGCTGGCAGGTCGCTGATGGTGTCGATCATGTAGTGCGGGCGCGAACCTTCGAACATCGCTTCGATACGCGTGCGCTCATGGGCCAGGCTGGCGCTGTCCAGGGCGCGGAACTGTGCGTAGGTCAGGCCCAGGGCGTTGCCGGAACAGGTCAGCGCCACGGTCCACATCCCGGCGCGACGGCCTTCGAGAATGCCCGGTACGGTGTCGTCGACCTTGACGCATGCCGCCACATCGTCAACGCCCAGGGCGATCACGTTGGCCAGGGCCTGCGCCGGCCATGGGCGGCCGTTGGGCACTTCGTCGGTGGCGACTACATGGTCGGCGACGTAGCCGTTGGTGGCGGCCAGCGCGACGACCTTGTCCATCACTTGCTTGGGATAGCCGGAGCAGGAGCCGATCTTGAGCCCTTGCGCACGCAGTGCGGCGATGCAGTCGAGGGCGCCGGGGATCAGCGCAGAGTGCTCGGCGATCTTTTCGATCTGCAGCGGCATGAAGCGCTGGTAGATCGCGCTCACGTCCTCGTCGCTGGGCGTGCGGCCGAACGCCTGGCGGTAACGCTCGGCGACCTGCGGCTGGTTGCACAGGGTGCGGATATGGTCCCATTTGCCCATGCCCATCGGGCCACGGGCTTCTTCGATGGAGACCTGGACGCCGAACTCGGCGAAGGCTTCGACAAAAATCTGCGTCGGCGCGAACGAGCCGAAGTCGACCACGGTGCCGGCCCAGTCGAGGATGACAGCCTGCAGGGTATCGGGGTGTTGATAGTTCATGGTTCAGATCCTGGGGGTAAAAAGGGCAATCAGATGTCCAGCACTTGCATCGCGTGCAGCGCCTGCGCAATGGCCGCGACCGCCGCGCGCATCTCGGTCGCATCGACGTGGCCGATGCAGCCCACGCGAAAGGTGTCCACTTCGGTCAATTTGCCGGGGTACAGAATGAAACCCTTGGCCTTGACCCGTTCGTAGAACGCCTTGAACTGGTAGCGCGGGGCTGTCGGCGCATGGAAGGTGACGATGATCGGTGCCTGGATCGCCGCCGGCAGGAAGCTGCGCAGGCCCAGTTCGGCCATGCCGTCCAGCAGCACCTGGCAATTGTTGGCATAGCGTCGCTGGCGCGCGGGCAGGCCGCCGTCTTCGTGGTATTGCAGCAGCGCTTCGTGCAGCGCGGCGACCACGTGGGTCGGTGGGGTGAAGCGCCACTGGCCGGTCCTGGCCATGTACTCGTGCTGCTCGAACAGGTCCAGCGCCAGGGAGTGGCAGTTGCCTTGGGCGGCGCCCAGCGCGTGTTTTTCAGCGAAGACAAAGCCCATGCCCGGCACGCCTTCCAGGCACTTGCCCGAGGCGGCGATGAGGGCGTCGAACGGCACTTCGCGCGCATCGATCGGTAGCGCGCCGAAGGCACTCATCGCGTCGACGATCAGGCGCTTGCCATGCTCTTTGACCACCTGGGCGATCTGCGGCAGCGGGTTGAGCAGGCCGGTACTGGTTTCGCAATGGACCAACGCGACGTGAGTGATGGCCGGGTCGGCCTGCAGCAGGCGGTCGACGTCGGCGGCGGTAGTGGGTTCGTCCTCGGCGGTTTCAAAGGTGCTGAAATCGCGGCCGAGCACTTCGCAGATCTTCGCCAGGCGCTTGCCATAGGCGCCGTTGATCAGCACCAGCACCTTGCCGTTGCGTGGCACCAGGGTGCCGATGGCCGCTTCGACGGCGAAGGTGCCGCTGCCTTGCAATGGCACGCAATGGTGAGTGGCGGCGCCGTTGAGGATCGCCAGCAGTTGCGAGCAGACGCTGGCGGTCAGTTGATTGAAGCGCTCATCCCATGAACCCCAGTCCACCAGCATTGCCTGGCGGGTGCGGGCAGAGGTGGTCAGGGGGCCTGGGGTCAGCAGGATCGGCGCGGCGCTGCTCATTTCAAGTCCTCGCAAAGTGTCCGGGGGTGGACGTTACGGCGCCTAAATTGCAGTTTGGCTTGTCATCAATCAAATTGTTTGTTGTTATGCGAGCTATCAGTCAGGCCGATAGAAAGGTCACTCAACATGAATTTGTTCCAACTGCGCGCATTCGACGCAGTGGCCCGCGAGGGCAGCTTTACCCGCGCGGCGGCGCGGTTGTTCATCAGCCAGCCGGCGGTGACCGGGCACATCAAGGCCCTCGAAGAGCACTACCAGATCCCCTTGTTGCGCCGCACCGCGCGGCGCGTCGAGTTGACCGAAGAGGGGACACGCCTGGCAGCGATCACCCGGGCGATCTTTGGCCTGGTGGACGAAGCCCAGGCCCTGCTGGAGGCCAATCGGCAGTTGCTCAGCGGACGCCTCGAAGTGGCGGCGGACGGACCGCACCTGGTGATGCCGATGATCGCCAGCCTGCGCGCGCGTTACCCAGGGATCACCGTGAACCTGCGCCTGGGCAATGCCCAGGAAACCCTGGCGGCGCTGCTGTCCGAGCATGCGGATGTGGCGGTGCTCACCGAAGTCGAACCACGCAACGGCCTGCACTTGCAGGCGCTGGGCGAATCGCGGATCTGCGCGTTGGTGCCGGCCAGCCACCCGTGGGCGACGCTGGCCCAGGGCATTCAGTTGGAGCAATTGCACGAGGTGATCATGGTGCTGCGCGAGCCGGGCTCCATTACCCGGCGCACCTTCGATCACGCCTGCCTCGGCGCCGGGGTGCAGCCGAAAGTGCTGCTGGAGCTGGACAGCCGTGAAGCGGTGACCGAAGCCGTTGCCGCCGAGTTGGGGGTTGGCGTGGTGTCCTCGATGGAGGTCAGCCCGGACCCGCGCGTGCGTGCGCTGCCGATCCACGGGCAGGGGCTGCTCAACCGACACATGTTGGGGTGCATGGAGCGCCGTCGGTCGCTGCGTTTGATTCAGGCGTTTTTCGAGCTGGCGCCGTGAAGGTTTTTTGGTGGAACGTTGCGTTTTTGCCCTATAAACTCTGCCCCCAAAGCGCCGGCCAGTAGACGTCTCGGCGCGATGCATGAGGAAGAGAGCAAGTCATGGGCGCACAGTGGAAAGTCAAACATAAAGAAGCGGCAGCCAATGCCAAGGGGAAGATCTTCGGCAAACTGGTGAAAGAGATCACCATCGCTGCCCGTAACGGTGCCGACACCGCGACCAACGCCCACTTGCGTCTGGTGGTGGAGCAGGCCAAAAAAGCCTCGATGCCCAAGGAAACCCTGGACCGCGCCATCAAGAAAGGCGCCGGTCTGCTTGGGGAAACCGTGCAGTACCACCGCGTGACCTACGAAGGCTTCGCCCCGCATCAGGTGCCGCTGATCGTTGAGTGCGTGACCGACAACATCAACCGCACCGTGGCGGAAATCCGCGTGGCGTTCCGCAAGGGCCAACTGGGCGCTTCCGGCTCCGTGGCCTGGGACTTCAACCACGTCGGCCTGATCGAAGCCGCGCCGGACAGCCCGGACGCCGATCCTGAAATGGCGGCCATTGAAGCCGGCGCCCAGGATTTCGAAGAGGGCGAAGAAGAGGGCACCACCCTGTTCATCACCGAAACCACCGACCTCGACGCCGTGCAGAAAGCGCTGCCGGAGCAGGGTTTTACCGTGCTGTCGGCCAAACTGGGCTATATCGCGAAGAACCCGGTGACGGGGTTGACCGACGAGCAGATGGCTGAAGTCGAAGCCTTCCTCGAAGGCCTGGACAACCATGACGACGTGCAGGATATGTTCGTCGGCCTGGCCGGCTGATCCGTGCCTGAATAAACGCGCTCAAAACTGTGGGAGGGGGCTTGCCCCCGATAGCGGTGTGTCAGTCAACGATGATGTTGAATGGGCCACAGCCATCGGGAGCAAGCCCCCTCCCACATTGGGTTCAGTGCTGTGGAATAGATTGCAGCAGCGCTTCGACTTCCTCGAAGCCCGGCCGCGCCAGCACTTCGGGCTGACAGCAGCGGGCCTGCAAGCCTTCCAGGATCTGGCGTGTGGTGTCGCTCAAGCCTACGTCGATCCGCTGCAACAACTCCCCGAGCAACACTCCGAACGCACGCACTTCAATGCGTTGCAGTGCCCTGGTTTCTACGGTGTCGGCGGTGGCATGGAACGACGCCGCGCCGAAATCCCCGAGCAAGCAGTCGCCCGCCGCGTTCCACAGAATATTGTGGCCGTACAGGTCGCCATGGGTGATGCCGTGGCGGTGCAGGTGCGCGCCCACCGAGGCGATGCCGCGAGCCATGCGCAATGCCACCGCGAGGCTGAAGCGGGTAGCCGGTTCGTAGATGTCGCGGGTGCAGGACGCCAGGCTCGGCAGGGCGGCGAGGTTGCGGTAGCTCGGCTCGATCAGGTCCATCACCAGCGCGGCCTGGTCGTCGGGGTGGCCAACCACGCGGCCTTCCACCTTGATCAGGTTGGGGTGCAACCCGGCGGCAATGCATGCCTGCATTTCGTGCAGCGGTGAGCCGTCGCTGGTGATGCTGCCTTTGTACAGCTTGACCGCCACCGGCTTGGCCGAGGGCTGCCAGAGCGCCTTGCGGATCACCCCGGAGGCGCCTTCCCCGAGCACCTCGGCCAGTTCCAGTGCCGACCATGGAATGTCAGGCGTCGCATCGTCGGCGGCCACGTCCGCCGCCATTTCCACCGGGTTGCCGGCGTAGGCCAGCCAGGTCAGGCTGGGCAGCGCCAGGAGCCAATCGGGCAGGCCGGTGAGGCGGTTGGAGGCGATGCGGATCAGCTCCAGGTTGTGACAACTGGCCAGGCTTGGCGGCAGGTGCGCCAGGTGGTTGCCGGCCAGCATCAGTTTTTGCAGCAGCGGCCGCTCGCCCAATTCGTCGGGCAGTTGGCTGATGCAGTTATCGGTGAGGATCAACCAGCGCAACAGCGGCGGCAACGCGGCGGCCGGCACGTGGCGGATGCGGTTGGCCTTGAAGGCGATCATGCTCAGCTTTGCGCATTGGCCCAGGCAGGCCGGCAGTTCGGTAAAGGCGTTGTCCGAGCAGAACAGCACGCGCAGGTGCGGCAGGCGATGCAGGTCGTCGGGCAGGCTGCTCAGGGCGTTGCCGCTGAGGTTGAGGATTTTCAGGGAGTCGGCCAGTTCGAAGATTTCCCGGGGGAATTCGGTCAGCCCACAGGACAGGTCCAGGCGCTGGATGCCGGCCAATTGGCCGGCCTTGAGTTGGACGAGGGTATTCATGAACGGCGCGGTCACTCGGCAAGGGGGCGTAAAAAGGCGCTCATGATACCGGGTCGGGCGTGTGTTGCGGGCGGACCGCCTGCAATTGGTTCAGGCGACTGGCGGTGCGCGCCAGATCGATGGCCTGGCCGCTCAAGGCCTGCTCCAGCGGGTGCGCGCCGATCAGGATCAGCTGTTTATCCTGGTCGTAGAGCACGTCCACCAGGTTGATAAAGCGCTGTTGCACGGCGATCGGGCAGTCTGCCAGATGCGGCAGCCCGTCGATGATCCACTCGTCGAAGTCCTGGCACAGCAGCAGGTAATCCATCACCGCCGTGAGTTGTTCGCAGAGGTCATGGAAGGTGAAGGCGATGCGCCGTGCCTGCTGGCTGCGGCAGCGCAACTGGCGGTTGCCGACCGTCAGCGCCTGCGCCGGGCAATCCGTGGCCGGCAGCCCGAGCGCGGTTCGCTGCGCCGGTGTACCCGGCCACACGTACCGACCGCTGCTGAAGCGCTGTTCGGCATGGGCCTGGGGCAGGCTGCGAAAGTCCTTGGGCGAGCTGACTTCCAGCACGTCCATGCGCGTTGCGATCAGGTCGATCACCGGCTTGAATCGCTCGTGGTACAGCGGGTTGGGCAACAGCCCTTGCGGCGGATAATTGGACGTCACCAACACCAGCACGCGACGTTGGAACAACGCCTTGAACAGGCGGTTGATCAGCATCGCATCGCCGATATCGTGGACATGGAATTCGTCGAAACACAGCACGCGGCAGCCGTCCAGCAGCGTATCCAGGGTCACCGCCAGTGCGTCGTGGTGCTGACGGTGGGCGAACATGCCCCGGTGCAGGCGGGCGAAAAAATCATGGAAATGCACGCGTTGTTTTTCGGCGATCGGCAATGCCTGGAAAAACCCGTCCAGCAGCCAACTTTTGCCGCGCCCCACCGGCCCGTGCAAATACAGGCTGCGGGTGGGCTGGCCGGCGAGCAGGTGGTGGGTCTCGCGCGCCATCGCCGCAATCGCCCGGGCCTGTGCGGCGCTGAGGGTATAGCCGTGCTGCTCGGCCTTGGTCTGAAAGAAGGTGGGGATGGGTGAGTCGTCGTGGGTGGGGTGTTTTTTACCGAGCAAACGACGGATCAGGGAACGCGGCGCCAAGGGGAGTCACTCTGTGTGCGGTGGTCGCTCACTTTAGGGCGACAATCGGGATTTGACCAATAGCGAAGCGCGTCGCCAGCCATCTCGAAAACGCATGGCCTTTACGGGGCGTGGGCTTCAGAACTGCAGCAGCGGCGTGGTCGGCAGCCCCTGCGGGCTGACCATTGCGTAGTTGTACCCGCCGCCGGACCAGTACTCGGCGAGCAAACCATCGGCGCTGCGGCTGCCGCGGGGCAGGAAGTTATTTTCCGGGCCCGGCGGGCGGATGTAGAAACTGATGTGCCGGCCTTGCCGATCCTCGTACAGCACCATCGCCGCCGCGCCTTGTTCGGTGCTGAGCAAGCGCCCGCTGACGGCGGTGAAACCCGCCTGGCTCAAGTCGGGCAGACGCTGGGCCTGGTTGAAATAGCGGTCGAGCCAGGTTTGCATCGTGGCGTTGCCCTGGGCGTGATAGTCGGCGGGCAGCACACCGTCCTGGGCAAACAGGCGGTAAGCCTGCATGGCATCGGCCATGGGCAGCATGGGCGGTTGCGTGGCTTCGCGCGCCTGCCAGCCACCCAGGCCGCCGAGGCTGACCGCCATCAGCAACACCGCCGCCGTGGCGAAGTGGCGGCGCGACTGCTGCTTGATGCGCTGGCGGATCAGCGCCGGGTCCAGGGCCGGGTTGGCCGGCTGCTGCAACGCGCCACTCAAGGCGGCGCGCAATACGTGCGCGTCCTGCTGCCAGGCATGCACCTGGGCGGCGACCTCGGGGTGGGCGGCCAAGTAGGTTTCCAGCACGCGTCGATCGCTCTCCGGCAGTTGCTGGTCGACGTAGGCATGCAAATCGCGTTCGCTGGGGGGCAGGCTGATCATTTGAGTATCCGCAGGGAAGGGCTGGTCATTTCGCCATCGCTGAGTTGACGCAGGGCTTGGCGCGCCCTGGACAAACGCGACATCACAGTGCCGATGGGCACGTCGAGAATCTGCGCGACTTCCTTGTAGCTCAAGCCTTCGACCGACACCCACAACAGCAGGGCGCGCTGTTCGCTGTTGAGCCGGTCGAAGGCTTGCAGGGTCGACTGGGCGATTACCGTGCGTTCGACCGACGGCTGCACATCGTCGCGGCCGGTGAAGAACTCGAGCATGCGCGCATAGCGCCGGGTGCGCCGATGGGCATCGAGGAACTGCCGGTAGAGGATCGAGAACAGCCAGGCGCGCAGGTCGCCGTCGACGGTTTTGTCGGCCCAGCGGGTGATCGCCCGTTCCAGGGTCGATTGCACCAGGTCGTCGGCGCTGCTGGCGTTACGGCTCAGGGACAGGGCAAAGCGCCGCAGCCTGGGGATGAGTTCACGTAACTGTTCGTCGAGTTCATGCATGGGGAGTCGAGTCTAACCGGTTGTGTGCAGGTAGACGCTGCTCCCCGTAGGTTATTCCACTCGCGATGAAAAGAAACTTTACGCGTGTCGGTGAGAAGTTTCTGTAAAGCCTGAGCGCCTGTAATCGCGGGCTCGTACCTCAATCCACCCTCGTACCTGCCAGCCATTTTTCGGCAGTCAACCGATGAGGGTGTATCCATGATGTTTTCACCGACCGAAAAACCGCTTTTTTCCCCGCCCATGCTGGCGCCTCTGCCTGTCCTGCAGCGCGCCTTGGTTGAACAATGGGGCTTTGGCCCATCGACCCCGCCGAGCGCCGCCTGTATCCACCACGCCATCGAAGCGCAAGCGGCGCTGGCGCCGCATGCGACGGCGGCAGTGTGTGCGGGGCAGCGCATCAGTTATGAACAACTCAACCGCCAAGCCAATCGTTTGGCCGCGGGCTTGATCGAGCAGGGCGTCAAACGCGGCGACACTGTGGCGCTGTTCGTCGAGCGTTCGATCCCCATGCTGGTGGGCCTGTTGGCCGTGTTGAAGGTCGGCGCCGCGTATGTGCCGCAGGACGCCAGAATCGTCCCGCCCCTGCAACTGGCCATGGTCCTCGAGTCATTGACCAGCCCGCTGATCCTGACCCTGTCGCACCTGGCGGATCGCATCCCGTCAGACGCCGCCCATCGCAGCTTGTGCCTGGACACGTTCCTGGCCGAACTGCCCTGGATCGCCCAGGACAATAAGCCGGTGGGCGCCGTCGTCGACACCCACGACCTGTGTTTCGTACTGTTCACGTCCGGCACCACGGGGCGCCCCAACGGCGTGTGTGTCAGTCACCGTAACGTATGCAACATCCTGTTGACGCAGCCCGGGCGGATGGGCATGGCGCCGGGCCGCAACGTCGGGCAGATCCTCAATATCGGCTTCGACATGGCGGCCTGGGAAATACTCGGCTGCCTGGCCCATGGCGCGACCTTGCTGATTCGCGGTAAAGCCATTGCGCAGACCGCTGCACAGTGCCATGTGTTGATCGCAACCCCTTCGATCCTGGCCGGCCTCGATCCTCGGCAGTGCCCCGATCTCCAGGTGGTCGCGGTCGCCGGAGAACCCTGTTCCCAGGCCCTGGCCGAGCGTTGGGCGGCGCATTGCACGTTCTACAACGGCTGCGGCCCCACCGAAACCACCATCGTCAATACGCTGCATCGGCATGTGCCTGGCACCCCATTGACCATCGGCCAGCCGACCCCCAACAACAGCGTGTATGTGCTCGACGAACAGGGCCGCCCCTGTGAGGCGGGGCAAGCCGGGGAAATGTGGGCGGGCGGCGCCGGGGTAACGGCGGGTTATCTGAACAACCGCGCATTGACCCACGAACGGTACCGCCCGGACCCCTTTGTGGGCGGCGACGCCATGATGTTCCGCACACGCGACCTGGGACGCTGGACGGCCGACGGGCAACTCGAGCACCTGGGGCGCGTCGATGACCAAGTGAAAGTCCGCGGGTTCCGGGTGGAGCTGGACGCGGTGTCCAGCGCCCTGGAAGCCGGCGATGGCTGCACGCGGGCCGTCACGCTAAAACTCGACAGCCGCACCTTGGTCGCCTTTGTTTCGCCGGCCAGCGCCGACGTGGCGTCCTGCCGACGCCAATGCGAGCAGCGCCTGGCCTACTACTGCGTGCCGGCGCTGATCGACGCAGTGGAGCATTTTCCACTGACCGCCCGCGGCAAGATCGACAAGGCGCTGTTGCTGCAACGGGCGCGTGAAAGGTGGGTGGCCGTGCAGGCGTTCGCGGTGCAGGAGCCCGGCCATGCTTGATGCCCTGAGTCAAACCGTGGTGCCGCCCAAGCCGGCGCTCTGGCGGCGCTGGACGGCGTTGCCGGTGTTTTCCTACTACAACCGCCTGGCAGCGCTGGTGTTGCTCAGCAACCTGGCGTTTGCGGTGCTGGGCGTCGGCCTGCAGGGCGTCAGCGCCCAGACGTTGTCGGCGCTGGTGCTGATCAACCTGTCGCTGGCCATCCTGATTCGCCAGCAATACCTGATCAATGCGTTGTTCTGGCTGGCGACGCGCATCCCCGTCACCTGGCCGCTGCGTGTGCGGCGCAGCGCGGCCAAGGTGTACCACGTCGGCGGGCTGCACAGTGGCGCGGCCCTGGCGGCCACGGGCTGGTTCGCGGGGTGGGTCGGTGTGCAGGCCACGGACTATCTGCAGCGGCCGGGCAGCGTTTCGTCCGCCGGGTTGTGGCTTGGCGCGACGCTGCTCGGCGTGTTGCTGTTGATGGTGGGCATGGCGCAACCGCGCATCCGGGGGCGATTTCACAACGGCTTCGAGCGGGTTCATCGGTTTGCGGGGTGGGCCGCGTTGCTGTTGTTTTGGGCGCTGACCTTGCTGGCGTCCGTCGAACGCGGTGCGAGCCTGCTGCACAGTGGCGCGTTCTGGATGCTGGTGCTGTTGACGCTGAGCATCGCACTGCCCTGGCTGCGGCTGCGCAAGGTCGCCGTTGAGCACACGCGGCCTTCCGGGCATGCGGTGATTACGCGCTTTACCCACACCACGCCATTCGCCGGTTCGTCGACCGCGATCAGCCGACATCCGCTGTTGGAGTGGCACTCGTTTGCCAACATCCCCACACCGGGCCAAACCGGGTTTCGGCTGACCATTTCCCGCGCCGGGGATTGGACGGGGCGGTTTATCGAGGACCTGCCGCGCCATGTGTGGGTCAAGGGCATCACCACCGCTGGCGTGGCCCATGTGGAAACCCTGTTCAAGTCGGTGGTGTACGTCGCCACCGGCAGCGGGATCGGCCCGGTCATGCCGCATTTACTTGCGGCGCGGCTGCCGATCCAGCTGATCTGGTCGACCCGCAGCCCGCGCAAGACCTACGGCGACGAATGGGTCGACGAGATCCTGGGTGCCCAGCCCGACGCGTTGATCTGGGACACCGATGAGCGCGGCAAACCTGACCTGGTGCAGTTGGCCTACGGCGCGGTGCAAGCCTGTGGCGCGGAGGCCGTGATCTGTATCGCCAACCAACGACTGACGCAGCAGGTCGTGCAAGAGCTGGAAGCCCGGGGGATACCCGCCTATGGCGCGATCTGGGATTCGTGAAGCGCATGTGTTCATTAAACGATATCAATCAATGGAGGTGCCTATGAATGTAGTGATCGAGCGTCAGGGTCGGGTGGTCCTGGTCAGGCTCAATCGTCCCCAGGTCAAGAATGCGCTGAACTCGGCGCTGATGACCGAGCTGGTTTCTTGTCTGGAGGCCCTGGACCAGGACCCCCAGGTCGGGTGTTTTGTCATTACCGGCGGTGCGCAGTATTTTGCCGCCGGAGCCGATATCAAGGAGATGAGCGGCAAGTCCTATCAGGACATGCTCAACGAGGATTACTTCGTCGGCTGGGAGGCATTTACCCGCTTGCGCACGCCGACCATCGCCGCCGTCAACGGTTACGCCTTCGGCGGAGGGTGCGAACTGGCGCTGATGTGCGACATGATTTTTGCCGCCGATAGCGCCACCTTTGCCCAGCCGGAGATCAAGCTCGGCGTGATCCCTGGCATGGGGGCGACCCAACGTCTGACAGGCTTGATCGGCAAGGCCAAGACCATGGATCTGGTGCTGACCGGGCGGCCGATGACGGCTCACGAGGCTGAACAGGCCGGGTTGGTGTCGCGTGTCTATCCGGCGGCGAGCTTGCTGGAGCAGACGCTGGCGGTGGCCGCGCAAATCGCCGGTTTTTCTCGCCTGGCCACCCGGGCGGCGCGCGAGGCGGTCGAGCAATCCCTGCAGCTCGGGCTGCACGAGGGCGTGCGGCTGGAACGCCGACTGTTCCACAGTCTGTTCGCCACGCCCGATCAGCAGGAGGGCATGCAGGCGTTTCTCGACAAGCGACCGGCCGCGTTTAATCGGGTCTAGGAGGGCCAAGGACTCGGCGCTGGGCTGCTCTGAAAAAAACTACAGTGAAGGAGGAATAAACCTACATGGGATTCGTCTCATAGCTCAATTTCCCCTTGGCCATGTGCCCTGGAGCTTTTCATGGTAGATCACTCATCACCGCCCCGTCCGCCACTCAGCACGGCCAGCCTGGCGATCAGGCTGGCGTGTATCGGTGGCGTGGTAGCGGCTGTCGCCGGGGCGTTTGCCTACGTCAACGGCACCTTCGACCCACAACGCCTGCAGCCCAAAACCCTGGTCAATGCCCTGGAAACCAATAACGGCATCCACCCGGGGTTTCGGCGCAACCATGCCAAGGGCGTGTGTGTCGCGGGGTACTTCGAGAGCAGCGCCGAGGCGCGTGCCTACTCCAGTGCCCAGGTATTCAATGCGGCCAGGACCCCATTGATCGGCCGGTTTGCCTTGCCCAGCGGTAACCCCTACGCGCCGGACAGTAGTGTGCCGATCCGCAGTTTTGCCGTGCAATTCAGTCAGGCCAACGGCCAGCAGTGGCGCACCGGGATGAACAGCATGCCGGTGTTTCCGGTGGGCACTCCCGAGGCGTTCTATCAACTGCTCAAGGCCGGCGCGCCCGATCCGGCCACCGGCAAGCCCAACCCGGCGAATATGCCGGCGTTCTTTGCGGCCCATCCCGAGGCTGCGCCGTTCCTGGCGTGGGTCAAGACGGCCAAGCCATCCGCCAGCTATGCGACGGAAACCTACAACGGTATCAACGCGTTTTTCCTGGTGGGCGCCGATGGCAAGCGCCAGGCCGTGCGTTGGGCGGTTGTCGCGCAAAGCCAGGATGCTGTGGGCGATACCGCGCCAGCCGGCAGTGACTTCCTGGAAAAAGACATGGTGCAACGCCTGGCTTCCGGACCGCTGCGTTGGCAGTTGAACCTGACCCTGGCCAACCCCGGCGATCCGCTCGACGATGCAAGCAAACCCTGGATCGGTGAGCACAAAATACTCAACGCCGGCACCCTGGTGCTGCAAAGCAGCCAAGCGCAAGCAGACGGCGATTGCCGCGACATCAACTTCGATCCGCTGATTCTGCCAAGCGGCATCGAGGCTTCGAATGACCCGCTATTGGCCGCGCGTTCGGCCGCCTATGCCAGTTCCTACCTGCGCCGCGCCGCAGAAGTCAGCCCGTTGCACCGCCCCCCTCAGGAGTCGAAGCCATGAATGCCCAACCACGGTTTTTCGCCCCCCTGGCGCGCCTGCTGCACTGGCTGATGGCGCTGATGATCATCGCCATGCTGTTCATCGGCGCGGGCCTGGCAGCGTCGGTTTCCGAACGGCATGAATGGTTGATCCACCTGCACAAGCCGCTGGGTATCGCGATCCTGGCGTTGGTGATCGTGCGCTTGGCAGTGCGCTTTTCCACGCGCCAACCGCCGTTGCCTGGCGATTTGCCGCGATGGCAAGTGTTGGCGGCCAAGGCTTCCCATTGGCTGCTGTATGCCTTGATGCTGGTGTTGCCGCTGCTCGGCTGGGCGATGATTTCGGCGGCGGGCGACCCGGTGATGCTCAGCCATTCGGTGCAACTGCCGGCGCTGGTGTCGGCCAACGCACCGCTGTTCGCGGTGCTGCGCAAGGCCCATGGCTATCTTGCCTACGTGCTGTTTTTCACGGTGTTGTTGCACCTGGCGGCGGCGCTGTTCCATGGGTTGATTCGCCGTGACGGCGTGCTGCAGAGCATGACGGGCACCCAGGACTGAGGCCCGCGCTTGATCCGTGTGGCGAGCACGCTCGCCACATTCAGCGCAACAGGCCGACGATATCGGCCACGCTGCTCAACACATCCTTGCCCAACTGCATCGAGCGTTTGCCCGACCAGCCGGTGTTCGGGTTGGGCGCGTCGTCGTTGTCCTTGAAGGGCATCTCCAGGGTCAGCGACAGGCAGTCGTACTTCTCACCGACGGCATTGCAAGCCAGGGTCATATTGGCTTCGCCCGGCAGGTCGCGGGTGTAGCCGTGGGTGGTCTGGAAGTCACGGGTCAAGGCGCTCAGGTGGCTGCGAAAGTGCTTTTCCAGGGCTTCGATACGCGGGGTGTAGCCGGGGTTGCCTTCGCAGGCGGCGGCGAATACGTAGGGGATTTCTTCGTCACCGTGGATGTCGAGGAACAGGTCGACGCCATACTTTTCCATTTGCGTCTGGACGAACAGCACTTCCGGGCTGATCTCCTGGCTGGCGCTCTGCCAGGCGCGATTGAGGTCCTGGCCCATGGCGTTGGTGCGCAGGTGGCCGTGAAACGCGCCGTCGGGGTTCATGTTCGGCACCAGGTACAGGTCGGCGACGGCCAACAGCTTTTTCAGCTCGGCGTCACCGTCCTGCTGCAGGCGTTCGATGATGCCTTCCATAAACCATTCGGCCATGTGCTCGCCGGGGTGCTGCTGGGCGATGATCCACACCTTGCGCCGGCCTTCGCCACCTTTGCCACGGCGCAACAGTTGGATATCGCGGCCTTCGACACTTTTACCGGTGGCCAGCAAGCGGGTGCCCGCATGGTTCAGCGCCTGGTCGATGAGCCAGTCGTGGCGTTCGCGGCTGTAGGGTTCGAAGTAGGCAAACCAGGCGTGTTTCTCACGGGTTTCGAGACTGATGTGCAGGGTTTCGCCGTCGAAACGCGTAGGCACCCGAAACCAATTGACATGGTCATACGACGCCACGGCGTTGTAGCCGCTCCAGGCGTGCTTATAGGACGATTGCCCGGCATTGCTCAGGCGGAAGGTGTGGGTGTGGCCCACGTGCATGCCTTCGGCCTTGAAATGGAACCACTGGAAATGGTGACTGCGGGTATCGGGTTTGATTGCCAGCAACAAGTGATAGGCATCGCTGGCATCCAGAACCTGGATGTTGCCGCTGTCGAAGTTGGTGCTGATTTTGATGGAGGTCAAGGCCACGGTCATAGTCTGGCTGCCTGAGTATGAGTGTTGTGGCGGTTATCTTACACAGAGGCCGGGCAAAATCCGGATGCAAAATTGTTGCGGGAGGAGGGGGCGTCATCCTTGACGCCGCAGCAGCTTAGAATTTGTGAGATTGATTCTCAAGTGCTATTTCGCAAAGGTCTGAGCCAGAGCGGTCGGCCGACTTTCTTTTGACGATGGTCTTTTGCTATCATGCGTGCCATCAAGCAACACACAGTCTTCATTAGCCTGAAGCAAAGCCAGAAACGCTGGCAAAAAAAAGACCCGGCCAAAGAGCCGGGTCAAAAACCGTGATTAGCCTGATGAGGAGATATTCCAAGAGTCCGACCTAAGGTCCCTTGGTCTATCGACTGATCTCGCGATCAGCTTGGTCCAATAATAATCATTATCATTTGCAAGTCAAATGTTTTTATCCGTGGGATAGAAATATTTTTCTTTCGCGTGGCTCATGCTCCGTCCTGAGCCTGCGGCGCCTGCAACGATCGCTCCACCATCGCCTTCGCCATATCAATCAAATACACCACTGAAAATGCCAGGTCACGCTGGTTGCCTTGATGGCTGCTCGCCGATTCGTAGGCTGTGGCAGCCGCGCTGCGCAACAGGTCCGAGGCATGCACCAGGGCTTCCTCCGGGCTGACGCCGGGCTTGATGCTGAAGAAGGCGTCGTTCGGGGCCGAGGCGCACATCTCTTCTTTCAAATAGTAATCCAGCGCACGTTGGGCGGCGCCGCTGCTGCGCATGTCGAGCAGCTCATGGGATTCGGGTTCGCAGGGCAGGCGATACGGGCTTGTCGTCATAGGGCGGTACTCGGGTTGGGTGTCGAAACGCTGATACCCGATGATAGTACGTATCGTATTTATGTCGTTTTATGGATTACTACAAACTGTTTATTGCCCTGAAAAATACGCGACGTATTGTCAGGCCCCATGGATAAATGGATCGCGTTGGTCAGGGCCAACATGAAAGACCGCAAGGTCACGCAGGATGAACTGGCCGAACGCCTGGGCATGTCTCAGGGCGGTGTCGGGCATTGGCTGAACAAGCGCCGGGTGCCAAGCCTGGCGGACATGAACCGGGTGCTGGAAGCGCTGGGGCTGGGCTCCCTGGAAGTCGCGCTGGATGTTCGTCGCAAGGCCGATGCGCTGCCGGTTGGGCCACCACACTACAACCCGTACTTCCGCTACCCGGTCAGCGATTGGAAAGGCGTGTGCGAACTTCGCGAAGAGCGCCCGGCCTACGGCGCGGCGCGCTTCGAACTGACGGACTACCATGCCCAGGGCGAGGCTTACTGGCTGCCCGTGGTCGGCGACGCGATGACCGCGCCCACTGGCCTGAGCATCGGTGCCGGGATGATGATCCTGGTGGACCCGGCCATCGACGCCGAACCCGGCAAGCTGGTGGTCGCGCAGTGGGCGCACAGCCCGCAGGCGACCTTCCGCCAGTTGCGCGAAGAGAGCGGCCAGCTGTACCTGGTACCGCTCAATCCGACTTACCCCAAGCGCCTGTTCAGCGGCGATTGCCGCATCCTCGGCGTCGTCGTGCAGGCCACGGCGAAGTTCTAGTCCGCTGGTTCAAGCTCGACCAGCGCGCAACCTTCGGCAACCATTTCGCCTTCCTGGCAGAACAGTGCCTTGACCACGCCGGCCTGGGGCGCGCGGATGCTGTGTTCCATCTTCATCGCCTCCAGCACCACCAACTGCGTGCCGGCTTCGACGGTCTGGCCGATGTCCACCAGCACCCGCACGATGCTGCCGTTCATCGGCGCGGTGAGGCCGCCTTGGTGGGATTGGTTGGCTTCGACCGCCGCAATCGGATCGAACAGGCTGACGGCATGCATGTCGCCCTCCCAGCGCAGGAACAGCGTGCCTGCGCTACGCACGGCCAGATGGGCACGGCGCACGCCCTGATGGTCGATCAGCAGCTGTTCGCCTTGCAGTCGCGGCGTGTGTTGCGCCAACGTCACCAGGCGATCCTGGCCGTTGCAGCTCAAGTGCAGCGAGACTTCGGCGGGCAGCCCTGCGCGAAAGCCGCGGGTGTCTGCCCAGGGCCCGTCGCCGGCCGGCAGACTCTGCATGAAGGCCGAACCCGCGGCCTGCCAGAATTCGTCGCTCAATGCTCCGGGCAGCGGCAGCAGTTCGTCCTGATAGCGCGGAATAAAGCCGGTATCCAGCTCGGCGGCGGCAAACGCCGGATGGGCGATGATGCGTCGCACGAAGCCCAGGTTGGTCTTGAGCCCGCCGACGGCGAACTCGTCGAGCATGCTCAACAGCCGCAGCCGCGCTTGTTCGCGGTCCTCGCCCCAGGCAATCAGCTTGCCGAGCATCGGGTCGTAGAAGGGCGAAACGCTGTCGCCTTGCTCGACGCCGCTGTCCACGCGGCGGCCCGGGCCGGGTGCGGATTCGCGGTACAGCGTCAGGTGGCCGGTCGCGGGGAGGAAATCATTGGCCGGGTCTTCGGCATACAAGCGCACCTCGATCGCATGGCCGATCAACGGCACCTGTGCCTGGGTGATCGGCAGCGCTTCGCCCTGAGCCACGCGAATCTGCCAGGCCACCAGGTCGAGGCCGGTAATCGCCTCGGTCACCGGGTGTTCCACTTGCAGCCGCGTGTTCATCTCCATAAAGAAAAACTCGCCACGGGCATCCAGCAAAAATTCCACCGTGCCCGCGCCCACATAACCGATGGCCTGGGCCGCACGCACCGCGGCTTCACCCATCGCCCGGCGCTGGTCGGCGCTCAAGCCGGGCGCCGGGGCTTCCTCGACGACTTTTTGGTGGCGCCGCTGGATCGAACAATCGCGCTCGTTGAGGTACAGGCAGTGCCCCTGCTGATCGGCAAATACCTGGATCTCCACATGGCGGGGCTTGAGCAAGTACTTCTCCACCAGCATCTGCGCGTTGCCGAAGGACGACAACGCCTCACGCTGGGCGGAGGCCAGGGCTTCGGCCAGTTGACTGACGTCCTCGACCACTTTCATGCCCTTGCCGCCACCACCGGCCGTGGCCTTGAGCAGCACCGGGTAGCCGATGCGCGCGCAGGCGGCACGGAAGGTATCCAGATCCTGAGCTTCGCCGTGGTAGCCCGGCACCAGCGGCACGCCGGCGGTTTCCATCAGTGACTTGGCGGCGGATTTGCTGCCCATGGCGTCGATTGCCGAGGCGGGCGGGCCGAGAAAGATCAACCCGGCCGCCTCGACGGCGCGGGCAAAACCGGCGTTTTCGGAAAGGAAGCCGTAGCCCGGATGAATCGCCTGGGCGCCGCTGGCCTGGGCGGCGGCGATCAGTTTGTCGATTTGCAGGTAACTGTCGGTCGCTTTGCTGCCGCCGAGGTCGACGCGGATATCGGCTTCGCGGCTATGGCGCGCATCGCGATCGGTGGCGCTGTGGACCGCCACGGTGGTCAACCCCATCGCCTTGGCGGTACGCATCACGCGGCAGGCAATTTCGCCACGGTTGGCCACCAGTACGGTGGTCAGTGTGCTCATGAGCGTGGCTCCTGCGACTGCCAGCTGGGTGGGCGTTTTTGCAGGAATGCGCGTAAACCTTCCTGGCCTTCGGCGCTGACGCGGATCCGGGCGATGGCATTTTCGCAATAGCGCCGCAGCGCCGGGGTGAGGGCGCCGTTACCGACTTCGCGCAGCAGATCCTTGCTTGCACGCATCGCTGCCGGGCTGTTTTGCAGGAGGTTGGCAATCCAGTGATCGACCTGTTGATCCAGGGTTTCGGCCGGATAGCTTTCCGCCAGCAGGCCGATGTCGCGCGCGCGTTCGCCGCCAAAGCGTTCGGCCGTGAGCGCATAACGACGCGCCGCGCGTTCCCCGATGGCTTGCACCACAAACGGGCTGATCACCGCAGGCGCCAAACCGATGCGTACTTCCGACAGGCAGAACTGCGCGTCATCGGCCCCGATCGCCATGTCGCAGCAACTGATCAGGCCCAGCGCGCCACCGTAGGCCGCGCCTTGCACCACTGCCAGCGTCGGGATTTTCAGCTTGGCCAGGTTGTACATCAGCTCCGCCAGTTCGCGCGCGTCGTCGAGGTTGGTGGCGTAATCCAGTTCGGCCGACTGTTGCATCCAGGCCAGGTCGGCGCCGGCGCTGAAGTGTTTGCCGCGCCCGCGCAGGACCAGAAAGCGCAGCGACGCATTGCCCTGCACCTGGTCGAGGGCGATGATCAGTTCGCGGATCATCTCGGCGTTGAAGGCGTTGTGCTTGGCTTCGCGACTGAGCCACAGCGTGGCGAAACCACGGCTGTCGGTGATCAGTTCGAGGGTGTTGAAATCGTTCATGGGGTACAGCTCCATTTACATGCGGAACACGCCGAAGCGGCTCGGCTCGATGGGGGCGTTCAGTGCGGCAGACAGGGCCAGGGCCAGCACGTCGCGGGTCTGCAACGGGTCGATGACGCCGTCATCCCACAGGCGTGCGCTGGAGTAATACGGGTGGCCCTGGGTTTCGTACTGGTCGAGGATCGGCTGTTTGATCGCCGCTTCCTCTTGCGCGCTGAAGCCGTTGCCGGCGCGTTCGGCCTGCTCGCGCTTGACCTGCACCAACACGCCGGCCGCCTGTTCGGCGCCCATCACGCCGATGCGCGCGTTGGGCCACATCCACAAAAAACGCGGGTCGTAGGCGCGGCCGCACATGCCGTAGTTACCCGCGCCAAAGCTGCCGCCGATGATCACGGTGAATTTCGGCACCTTGGCGCAGGCCACCGCCGTGACCAGCTTGGCGCCGTGCTTGGCGATACCGCCGGCCTCGTACTTCTGGCCGACCATAAAACCGGTGATGTTTTGCAGGAACAGCAACGGAATCCCGCGCTGACACGCAAGCTCGATGAAGTGCGCGCCTTTTTGCGCGGCTTCGGCGAACAGAATGCCGTTGTTGGCCAGGATCGCTATCGGGTAGCCGTGCAAGTGTGCAAAGCCGCAGACCAGGGTGGTGCCGAACAGCGCCTTGAACTCATCGAACACCGAGCCGTCCACCAGTCGCGCAATCACTTCGCGCACATCGAACGGCTGCTTGGCATCGGCCGGGATCACGCCGTACAACTCTTCGCCGCTGTACAGCGGCGCCACTGGCGTGCGTTGCAGCAACTGGCCTTGTTTGCGCCAGTTGAGGTTGGCCACGCTGCGCCGGGCCAGGGCCAGGGCGTGTTCATCGCTGTCGGCATAGTGGTCGGCCACGCCGGAGATCTTGCAGTGTACGTCGGCACCGCCGAGGTCTTCGGCGCTGACCACTTCACCGGTGGCGGCCTTCACCAGCGGCGGGCCGGCGAGGAAGATGGTGGCTTGCTGGCGCACCATGATTGCTTCGTCCGCCATCGCCGGCACATAGGCGCCGCCGGCGGTACACGAGCCCATCACCACCGCAATCTGCGGGATGCCCTGGGCGCTCATGTTGGCCTGGTTGAAGAAGATCCGCCCGAAGTGCTCGCGGTCGGGGAAGACCTCATCCTGGCGCGGCAGGTTGGCGCCGCCGGAATCCACCAGGTAGATGCATGGCAGGCGGTTCTGTTCGGCGATGGTCTGCGCGCGCAGGTGTTTCTTGACCGTCAGCGGGTAGTAGGAGCCGCCTTTCACCGTGGCGTCGTTGGCGACGATCATGCATTCGACGCCTTCCACGCGGCCGATCCCGACAATCACCCCGGCGGCCGGCACGTCTTCGCCATACACCTGATGGGCGGCCAGTTGGCTGAGTTCCAGGAACGGCGAGCCCGGGTCGAGCAAACGGTTGATCCGCTCGCGTGGCAGCAGTTTGCCGCGCGAGGTGTGGCGCTCCTGGGCCTTGGCGCCGCCGCCTTGCTGCACCTGGGCGAGCAGGGTGTGCAGGGCGTCGACCTGTTGGCGCATCGCCGCGCTGTTGGCGGCGAACTCCGCCGAGCGCGGGTTGAGCAGGGTGTGCAAGGTGGCCATGACGCGCTCCTTCAGCGGGTTTCGTTGAAGAGTTCGCGACCGATCAACATGCGCCGGATCTCACTGGTGCCGGCGCCGATTTCGTACAGCTTGGCGTCGCGCAGCAGGCGTCCGGCGGGGAATTCATTGATGTAGCCATTGCCGCCCAGGATCTGGATCGCGTCGAGGGCCATTTGCGTGGCGCGTTCGGCGCTGTAGAGGATCACCCCGGCCGCGTCCTTGCGCGTGGTTTCGCCGCGCTCGCAGGCCTGTGCCACCGCGTACAGGTAGGCGCGGCTGGCGTTGAGTTGGGTGTACATGTCGGCGACCTTGCCCTGGATCAGCTGGAATTCGCCGATGCTCTGGCCGAACTGCTTGCGGTCGTGGATGTACGGCACGATCAGGTCCATGCAGGCTTGCATGATCCCGGTCGGGCCACCGGACAGTACGACGCGTTCGTAGTCCAGGCCGCTCATCAGCACTTTGACGCCGCCGTTGAGCACGCCGAGGATGTTGTCCTCCGGCACTTCCACGTCATCGAAGAACAGCTCGCAGGTGTTGGAGCCGCGCATGCCGAGCTTGTCGAACTTGTTACTGCGGCTGAAGCCTTTCCAGTCGCGCTCGACGATGAACGCCGTGATGCCGTGGGCGCCTTTCTCCAGGTCGGTCTTGGCGTAGATCACGTAGGTGCTGGCGTCGGGGCCGTTGGTGATCCAGGTCTTGCTGCCGTTGAGCACGTAGTGGTCGCCGCGCTTGTCGGCGCGCAGTTTCATCGAGACCACGTCGGAGCCGGCATTCGGCTCGCTCATGGCCAGGGCGCCGACGTGTTCGCCGCTGATCAGCTTCGGCAGGTACTTGAGTTTCTGTTCATGGTTGCCGTTGCGGTTGATCTGGTTCACGCAGAGGTTGGAGTGGGCGCCGTAGGACAACGCCACCGACGCCGAACCACGGCTGATCTCTTCCATAGCCACCACATGGGCCAGGTAGCCCAGGCCGGCACCGCCGTATTCTTCGGCCACGGTAATGCCCAGCAGGCCCATGTCACCGAACTTGCGCCACAGGTCGGCGGGGAACAGGTTGTCGATGTCGATTTGTGCCGCGCGCGGAGAAATCTCCTTGGCCACGAAGGACTGCACTTGGTCGCGCAGCATGTCGATGGTTTCGCCGAGGGCGAAGTTCAGGGAGGGGTAACTCATGGACAGGCACCTTTATTGAGCTTTGTTGTTGTGGGGTGACGGCACCGGGGGAGGGGATGCTCACCTTTACGTTAACGTAAGCTTGCGTTGCGGCGCTGTCAATCGTAGTTTACGTTTACGTCAACCTACAAAAAAGACAACAGGGGTCGTTATGGATCAACCGAATCAGAGCTACAGCCGTGGCTCTCAGGACAAGACCTTGTTGGCCATGACGATCGGTCAGGCCTTCGATCACACGGTTGCGCAGTCTCCCGATGGGGAAGCCTTGGTGGTGCGTCACCAGCAACGCCGCTACACCTGGCGGCAACTGGCTGAGACCGTTGACCTGCACGCCCGCGCGCTGCTGGCGTTGGGCCTGCAGCGCGGTGATCGCCTGGGCATCTGGGCGCCGAACTGCGCCGAGTGGTGCATCAGCCAGCTGGCCAGCGCCAAGCTCGGGGTGATCCTGGTCAATATCAATCCGGCCTATCGCAGCACTGAGCTGGAATACGTGCTCAAGCAATCCGGCTGCCAATGGCTGGTGTGTGCCGGTTCGTTCAAGACCTCCGATTACCACGCGATGTTGCAGGAGCTGCTGCCCGAGCTGGCGGAGCAACCCGTCGGCCGCTTGAACTGTGAAAAACTGGCGGACCTGCGCGGCGTGATCAGCCTTGCGCCGCGCCCGCCCACGGGCTTTTTGCCCTGGTCGCAACTGGCGGCCCTTGGTGCGGGCATCCCGCCTGAGCGATTGATCGCGCGCCAAGCCAGCCTGCACTTCGACCAGGCCGTCAATATCCAGTACACCTCCGGCACCACCGGCTTCCCCAAGGGCGCCACCCTCAGTCATCTCAATATCCTCAACAACGGCTACATGGTCGGCGAAAGCCTGGGCTTGACCGCGCAGGACCGCCTGGTGATCCCCGTGCCGCTGTATCACTGTTTCGGCATGGTGATGGGCAACCTGGGCTGCATCACCCACGGCACCACCATGATTTACCCGAACGACGGCTTCGACCCGCTGCTGACCCTGGCCGCCGTCGCCGAAGAACGCGCCACCGCCCTGTACGGCGTGCCGACCATGTTTATCGCCATGCTCGACCATCCGCAACGCGGCGAGTTCGACCTGTCCAGCCTGCGCACCGGGATCATGGCCGGTGCCACCTGTCCGATCGAAGTGATGCGTCGGGTCATCGGCGAAATGCACATGAGCGAAGTGCAGATTGCCTACGGCATGACCGAAACCAGCCCGGTGTCCCTGCAGACCGGCCCCGATGACGACCTGGAGCGCCGCGTCACCACGGTCGGCCGCACCCAGCCGCAATTGGAAAGCAAGATCGTCGACCTCGCCGGTCACACCGTCGCGCGTGGCGAGATCGGTGAGCTGTGTACCCGTGGCTACAGCGTGATGCTCGGTTACTGGAACAACCCCGACGGCACCCGCGACGCAATCGACGACGCCGGCTGGATGCATACCGGTGACCTGGCGACCATGGACGAGCACGGCTACGTGTGCATCGTCGGGCGCAACAAGGACATGATCATTCGCGGTGGCGAGAACGTGTACCCGCGCGAGTTGGAAGAGTTTTTCTTCACGCACCCGGCGGTGGCCGATGTGCAGGTCATTGGTATTCCGGATGAGCGTTATGGCGAAGAGATTGTTGCCTGGGTCAAGTTTCACCCCGGGCATGTGGCCAGCGCGCTGGAGTTGCACACGTGGTGCAAGGGGCGTATCGCGCACTTCAAGACGCCCAAGCATTTCAAGTTCGTGGACGAATTCCCGATGACGGTCACCGGCAAGATCCAGAAATTCCGCATGCGCGAGATCTCGATCGAAGAGCTGCGAACGCTGTCTTAGTCGTTTCGCTGAAAACTTGTGGGGGTAGGGAGCAAGCCCCTCCCACAGTTTAAATTGCGTAATCCCAGACAGCACAAAGGGGACCCGAAGGTCCCCTTTAATTTGTTGTTACGTGCTCTTTTTTTATTATTGAGGGGCGGTCTATTGTTGTTTTTGGCAACCGTTACCCTTTACCGCTGTTTTTGGCGACCCCATCCAGGGTCAAGAGCAAACGTATTTTTTTGAGCGCTGATCTGCTTCTTCGTACACGATCCAACCAGTGGGTAGCTACCTGAGGTAGTTTTATTTTTCTCTATCCGGTTGCGGGTTTCGGCATGCCGTACCCTGCGAAGCACATCTTCTCCAAAAAAATCTGTTAGCTGCGTCTCTGCCGTGTTGTTTTTGTTATGTCAGAGTCGTTTCGTCTTATTTTTATTAGGTTTGGCGCTTTTTATTCTTGTTATGCCATAGAGATAGCAGAAGCCGTGCCAACTTTTAAAAATCGTTTAAAATCAATGAGTTGAGTTTTTTGTAAGAAATGTCCTACGGTAAACACGGGAAAATATGTTCCCGTGTTACTCGTCCGGCCGGCCTGCGGTAACACATTGTCACGGCTAAGCTACTCAACTGGCGTTACGCGCCCTGGCAACGCGCGAGCCGCTGGGCCGGCCGAGTACGTCGCTGATCTGCCGGCCCGCGAGAATCAATCGCTCCAGGTCGATGCCGGTCTCGATCCCGAGGCCGTTGAGCAGGTACACCACATCTTCGGTGGCGACGTTACCGCTGGCGCCCTTGGCGTATGGGCAACCGCCGAGGCCGGCGATAGAGCTGTCGAACACGTTGATCCCTTCCAGCAGGCTGGCGTAGACGTTGGCGACGGCCTGCCCATAGGTGTCATGGAAGTGCCCCGCCAACTTGTCCCGTGGCACGTGCGCGCCCACCACCTCGAACAGCCGGCGCGTGGCTCCCGCGGTGCCGGTGCCGATGGTGTCGCCCAGGGACACTTCATAGCAGCCCATGGCATACAGCTCGCGGGCCACCGCCGCCACTTGTTCCGGGGCGACCGCGCCTTCGTAAGGGCAACCCAGCACGCAGGACACATAGCCGCGCACACTGACACCCTGCTGTTTGGCGGCCGCCATGATCGGCACGAATCGCTCCAGGCTTTCGCTGATCGAGCAGTTGATGTTGCGCTGCGAAAACGCCTCGGACGCCGCAGCAAACACCGCGACCTCCTTGACCCCGGCGGCCAGCGCATCTTCAAAGCCGCGCAGGTTCGGCGCCAGCGCGCCGTAGGTCACGCCGGGCTTGCGCTGGATCTGCGCAAAGACTTCGGCGGAACCGGCCATCTGCGGCACCCATTTGGGCGAAACAAAACTGCCGACTTCGATGTAGCTCAGGCCCGCGGCGCTGAGGGCATCCACCAACTGCACCTTGTCGGCCACGCTGATGGGTTGGGCTTCGTTCTGCAAACCGTCGCGCGGGCCGACTTCGACCAGGCGCACGTGGGAGGGGAGGGACATGGCAACTACCTTATGATCAATGGCCAGCCTGGCCTTGGATGGTTTCGGCCAGGGCCTGGGTGCAGCGCTCTTCGGCGGTGTCCAGTTCCAGCTTCATTTGTTCGATGTCCAGTAACTGCTGTTCCAACTGTTCGCGACGCTCGGCGATTTTCACCAGCATGCTGTTGAGTTGGACATGGTTGCCGCTGGTGGGGTCGTAGAGTTCGATCAGTTCACGGCATTCGGCCAGGGAAAAACCGATGCGCTTGCCGCGCAGGATCAGCTTGAGGCTGACCTTGTCCCGCGCCGAGTAGATGCGTTCCTGGCCCCGGCGTTCCGGGGCCAGCAGGCCTTGTTCCTCATAGAAGCGAATGGCGCGGGTGGTGATGTCGAGCTCGCGGGCGAGGTCGGAAATGCTGTAGGTCGTGCTCATGAAGGCGCTCAAGAAAGTCTTGGCGCTAAGCTAATGTCAGGTTGACGTAAACGTCAAGGTCGATCGTCAATCCCTGTAGGAGCGAGCTTGCTCGCGAAAAACGTCAACGCTAACGCGGTAGCCCTGATACCCAAAGGCGCCCTCGGGTTTTTCGCGAGCAAGCTCGCTCCTACACGGCGACAGGTTCAGGCTTGCAGCTTGTCGAGTTTCTTCTCGTGCGCCGTGACCTGCTGGCACAACTCGATCATTTGCTCGCGCATCCAGCGGTTGGCCGGGTCCTGGTCGGTGCTCTCGTGCCAGTACAGGTGGGTTTCCACCGGCGGCACATCGTTGACCGGCAGGTTGAACCAGTGCAGTTCATGGCGGCGGGCGAAGCGCTCGGGCACGGTCATCACCATGTCGGTCTGCTGCAACACTTGCGAGGCCATCAGGTAGTGCTGGGAGCGCAGGGCGATCTTGCGCTGGATGCCCATCTTGCCCAGGGCCAGGTCGACATGGCCCAGGCCGTTGCGGCGGCTGGAGATATGGATATGGGTCAGCGACAGGTAATCGTCCAGGGTGAACTTGTCCTTGCCCGCCATCGGATGGCCCTTGCGCATGGCGCACACGTAGCGGTCTTCCATCAGCTTGACGTGGCGCACCTGCGGGTCGGTGTTGAGCGGTGCGTCGACGGCAAAATCCAGGCGCCCGGCGGCCAGCTCCTTGGTGGTCTCGCGGCGTTTGGACAGGAAACTCTCGATCACCACCGTCGGCGCCAGGCGACGCAAGCGCTGGAACAGCAGTGGCAGGATCACCGCTTCGGTCAAGTCGGTCATGCTGATGCGGTAGGTCTTGGCCGCCTGTTGCGGGTTGAAAATCCGGCTTTCCTGCACCGACACGCGCAGCAATGACAGTGCGTTACGCACCGGGCCGATGATGTTCTGCGCCATCGGCGTGGGCACCATGCCTTGGGCGGTCCGCACGAACAGCGGGTCGTTGAAGGTCTCGCGCAGGCGTGCCAGAGCGTTGGACACCGCCGGTTGGGTGATGCCGACAATCTGCCCGGCACGGGTCAGGTTGGCTTCGGTGTAGATCGCGTCAAAGACGATAAACAGGTTGAGGTCGACCTTGCTCAGATTCATTTCGTTGCGCTCTTATTGTTAGGTGGCCATGCCCCGATCATATATCGGTGATGAATGTTAATACACGCCGAGAATAGGCTAGGTAAATTATCAACGCTGTTCTAGCATCGATTGCATGACCTAAACAACCTCTCAAAGAAGGGAGCTGCTCATGGATTTCGCCTATTCGCCCAAGGTTCAGGAACTGCGTGAACGCGTCACTGCGTTCATGGACGCTTACGTTTACCCGGCCGAACCGGTGTTCGAACGCCAGGTCAGCGAAGGCGACCGCTGGCAGCCCACCGCGATCATGGAGGAGCTCAAAGCCAAGGCGAAAGCCGAAGGCCTGTGGAACCTGTTCCTGCCCGAATCCGAACTGGGCGCTGGCCTGACCAACCTTGAATACGCGCCGCTGGCGGAAATCATGGGCCGTTCGCTGCTGGGCCCGGAGCCGTTCAATTGCTCCGCCCCGGACACCGGCAACATGGAGGTGCTGGTGCGCTACGCCAACGCCGAACAGAAACAGCGCTGGCTCGAACCGCTGTTGCGCGGCGAGATCCGTTCGGCTTTCGCCATGACCGAGCCCGACGTGGCCTCCTCGGACGCGACCAACATGGCCGCCCGCGCCGAGCGCCAGGGCGATGAGTGGGTGATCAACGGCAAAAAATGGTGGACCTCCGGCGCCTGCGACCCGCGTTGCAAGATCCTGATCTTCATGGGCCTGAGCAATCCCGATGCGCCGCGCCACCAGCAGCACTCGATGATCCTGGTGCCGGTGGACGCCCCTGGCGTGAAAATCGTGCGCCCGCTGCCGGTGTTCGGTTACGACGATGCGCCCCACGGCCACGCCGAAGTGCTGTTCGACAACGTGCGCGTGCCGTATGAAAACGTCCTGCTGGGTGAAGGCCGCGGCTTTGAAATTGCCCAGGGGCGTCTTGGCCCGGGCCGCATTCACCACTGCATGCGCTCCATCGGCATGGCCGAGCGCGCGCTGGAACTGATGTGCAAACGCGCCATCAGCCGCACCGCGTTCGGCAAACCGTTGGCGCGCCTGGGCGGCAATATCGACAAGATCGCCGACTCGCGCATGGAAATCGACATGGCACGCCTGCTGACCCTGAAAGCCGCCTACATGATGGACACCGTGGGTAACAAAGTGGCGAAAAGCGAAATCGCCCAGATCAAGGTGGTGGCGCCGAACGTGGCGTTGAAGGTGATCGACCGGGCGATCCAGATCCATGGCGGCGCCGGCGTCTCCAACGACTTCCCGTTGGCCTACATGTACGCCATGCAACGCACCCTGCGCCTGGCCGACGGCCCGGACGAAGTCCACCGTGCGGCGATCGGCAAGTTCGAGATCGGCAAGTATGTGCCTAAAGAGTTGATGCGCGGCGGGCAGTAACACCGCGTCGCCTGCCGTCGCGGGCAAGCCCCCTCCCACAGTTGACCGAGTTGTGCATGAGAACGCGGTCTAGTGTGGGAGGGGGCTTGCCCGCGACGAGGCCCGTGCGAACAACACAAAACACAAACCTCAGTACACCCAAACCTCCACCCGCCGATTCTTGATCCGGCCCTCATCCGCGGTATTCGCCGCCACCGGCATCTGTGCGCCAAACCCGCGGATATCGCGGAGCACTACGCCGCTCTTGACCAATTCCCGACGCACCGCCATCGCCCGCAGTTTGGACAACAGCGCCGCGCGTTGTGGGTCATTCTTGATATCGCCAAACCCTACCAGCGTCACCTGCTTGTCGAGCTTGCCGTGGCCTTTTATATACGCCACCACGCGCTGCACATCCTGGCGCGCCTTGTTGTCCAGGCTCGCGCTGCCTTCTTCGAAGCGGAAATTCACCGTCAGGCGCTGGGCCTCGCGGGCAATTGCCTGATAGTCCTCGGGCATGGACGGGCGCGGCTCCACGCTTATCGCCTGGACCCGCTGCGCGATAAACCCGTTGGCCGCCACGATCGCCTGGCCCTTGCTGCTCTGGGTGAAGTCCACCAGCGCCTTGGCCCACGGATTGTGCGAGGTCGGCGGTAGGTAAAAGAACAGGCGGCGCGACAGCGGGTAGTCCTCGGTGGCAATCAGGCTGTTCAGCGGCAGCATCGGTTGCGAGTCACCGTCGACGATCGCCACCGCTTTGGCCTGGCGCACATAGGGCAGGCCGATGAAACCGATGCCTTGCGGGTCCTGGCTCACCGCGTCCGACAGTTGCTCGCTGGCCTCGAACCGCTTGGCCGACGCGGCGAGGGGCTTGCCACGACGGCTCAGGACCAGGTCCTTGAAGGTGTCATAGGTGCCCGACCGATCATCCCGCGCATATAAATGAATCGCCCCGCCGATGCCGCCGAGTGCTTCCCAGGTGCTGATCTCACCGTTGAAGATTTGCGCCAGTTGCTCGGTATTCAGCGTATTCAGCGGGTTGCGCGGGTTGAGGATGATGGCCAGGCCGTCGATGGCGATCACCTGTTCGGCCTCGGGGCTTTTCAGGTCGCCCAGGGGTTCGAGGTCCACCAGTTCGCTGTCTTTGATCGGGCGGGAGGAGGCGGCGAGGTCGGCGCTGGCTTTGTGCAGCGCGGCAAAACCGGTGCTGGAACCATGGGCGTCGACCTCGATGGTCAGCGTCTTGCCCTGGCGGGTCTTGCCGATCACGCGCTGTTCATTGGCGCCTTCGGCGGGTTCTGCGTGGACCCCTTGCAGGCCCTGCTGCTCCATCAACCCCTTGACCAGCGCCGGGCCAAGTGCCGCGCCGATCGTGTTGGAGCCCTGGATGCGCAAGGCGGGGCCCTGATCGGGGACGGGCAGCGGCGCGCTAACGGCACTCAGGGGAAAAAGGGTCAGCAGTAACAGAACGCGCAGGGTCATGCCGGCACCGTCTCAAGGCAAAGGGAGTGCCGCGAGATTAAGTCAGTTGGGTTTCAGTAATATGACTGTCACTCAACCGTAAAAATGTGAGAGCGGGCTTGCTCCCACATTGTTTAAGCGCGCCGTCCTTGAAGTCAGCTCAATTCCAGCCAGATCGGTGCATGGTCCGAGGGTTTTTCCAGGCCGCGCAGTTCGTAGTCCACCCCAGCATCCTTGACCCTGGGCAGCAAGCCGTTGGACGCCAGGATCACATCGATACGCAGGCCACGCTTGGGTTCATCTTCAAACCCACGACTGCGGTAGTCGAACCAGCTGAAGCGGTCGGTCACGTCGGGGTTGAGGTGGCGGAAGCTGTCCACCAGGCCCCAGTTCTTCAGGCGGGCCATCCACTCGCGCTCTTCCGGCAGGAAGCTGCACTTGCCGGTTTTCAGCCAGCGCTTGGCATTGTCGGGGCCAATGCCGATGTCGCAGTCTTCCGGGGAAATATTCACATCGCCCATCACCACCAGCGCCTGGTCGTTGCTGAACTGGCTTTCCAGCAACTGTTGCAGGTCTGCGTAGAAGCGCTGCTTGGCCGGGAACTTGGTGGGGTGGTCGCGGCTTTCGCCTTGGGGGAAATAGCCGTTCATGATGGTGATCGGGTTGCCTTGCGCATCGGCGAAGGTGCCCCAGATAAAGCGGCGCTGGGCGTCTTCTTCATCGCTGGCAAAGCCTTTGTGTACGCTCAACGCTTCTTTGCGCGAGAGCAGAGCCACGCCGTAATGGCCTTTCTGGCCGTGGTAGTACACGTGATACCCCAGGGCCTGCACTTCGGCCAGCGGGAACTGGTCGTCGTGGACCTTGGTTTCCTGCAGGCCGATCACATCGGGTTGATGCTTTTCAATCAGCGCCGCCAACTGATGCGGGCGAGCCCGTAGCCCGTTGATATTGAAAGAGACGATTTTCATGGTCGGCTGTCCAGTCTGGCAAAAGGGCGATGCTAGCCGACAAGTCGGACGGGGGCCAGCGTGGCGGTAGGACGGATGCGCTGCTAATGTCTGGGAACGACTCGCGCTGCGTAAGTTCGTACCCATAAGAACGCCGTCTTTTGAATGGCGCCCAGGGAGATTCACTGTATGTCTGACACTTCAACTGCGATTGCCGAAATCCGCCTGCTCAATAGCGACTATTCCAGCGAAGCGCGCTCCCTGCTGTACCAGGCTTATCGCCATGAGCCGACGTTCGCCTACATCTTCGAAGCTGAGCGGCCGGGGTATGAGCAGCGGGTCCGTGCCACCGTGCGCGAGTTGGTCAAACAGCATTTCTTCCAGAAGCTTCCCGCCATCGGCCTGTTTGTTGACGATCGACTGATCGGCGTTGCGTTGATCGCGCCACCCCAGCGGCGCCTGGGCATCACCGAGAGCTGGGCGTGGCAATTGCGCATGTGGTTGAGCACCGGTGTGCGGGGGACGCGGCGTTACCTGGATTATCACCAGGCGGTGCTGGCGTGCCTGCCCAGCGATTCGGTGCATGTGTTGCCGTTGCTGGGTATTCACCCGCAATTCCAGGGCAAGCACTTCGGTGAGCAACTGCTCGGCGCGGTACACAACTGGTGCGCCGAGGACCCGCATTCGTCCGGTGTGGTGCTCGATACCGGCAACTCACGTTACCTGGAGTTCTACAAGCGTCAGGGTTATGAGGAAATCGGCGAAGTTGCTGTAGGACCGATCCTGGAGCATGTGTTTTTTCATGCCAATCCACAGCCGTTACAGGCTGTAACGACTTGAGTCAGGATTTTCAGATAAATCCGAGTTCAAAGAGTCTCCTCAGCTCGTGTAGCATCCGCGCCTATGAAGTTTCCAGGAAGATTCACCAGCGGCTTGATTCTGCTGTTCACAAGCTGCGGCGCTTTGGCGCAAAGCGAACTGGACGTGCGAGTCAAACCCTCAAACGACGCGTTGAAAGCCAACATCGAAGGCTACATCGGCGGGGTAGGCGATCGCGATGAAGAAGCGTTGCTGCGCTTCAGCCGTGGCGCCGAAGAACAGGCGCGCAAAGCGGCCCAGGCCTTGGGCTTCTATCAGCCGCAGATCAGCAGTGATGTGCAGGGCGGCAAGAACCCGCGCCTGACCCTGACCATCGAGCCCGGCGAACCGGTGCATTTGCGCGACGTGACCATTCGGGTCGACGGCCCGGCCGCCGCCCTCAAAGCCTTTCGTGTGCCTGCCAGCCGCGACCTTGAATCCGGTGCCGTGCTCAACCACGGCCATTATGAAGACGCCAAGCGTCTGATCCAGAACCAGGCCTCGCGCTACGGCTTTTTCAATGGGCGCTTTACCCGCCAGACCCTGTCGGTCGACCCCAAGGCGGGCGTCGCCGATATCGAACTGGTGTATGACAGCGGCCCGCGCTACACCTTGGGCAAGGTCAATTTTGCCGGCGATACGCCGTTCGATGAAGAACTGTTGCAACGCATGGTGCCGTTCAAAAACGGCGCGCCCTACGATTCCGAACTGATTGCCGAGTTGAACCAGAACCTGCAAGCCAGCGGCTTTTTCGAGGGCGTGCGGGTGGACGCCGCGCCAGCTGCGTCGGCCAACGATGTGATCCCGGTCGCGGTGCAACTGGAAACCCGCAAGCCACGCACCATGGGCCTGGGCCTCGGCTTTTCCACCGACGTCGGCCCGCGCGGCAAAGCCAACTGGACGCGCCACTGGGTCAATCCGCAGGGCCACAGTTACGGCTGGGAAGCCGAATTGTCGGCGCCACGGCAGAACGTCGGCCTGTGGTACGACATCCCGCTCGACCCACCGCTTACCGACAAACTGCGTTTTGCCGGCGGCTACCAGAATGAAGAGCTGGCCAACACCGACACCCTGAGTAAATTGCTCACCCTCGGCCCGGAATGGCACAGCAAGTTGCCCAGCGGCTGGACCCGGGTGGTCTCCCTCAAGTGGCAGCGTGAAGAGTATCGCCTGGGCGATGACTCGGGCCTGAGCAACCTGTTGATGCCGGGGCTCAGCTATTCCTATTTGCGCAGCGACAACCGCATCGATCCCCACCACGGCTATCGCCTGCAATTCGACACCAAGCTGGCCAAGGAAGGCTTCGGCTCCGACACCAACCTGCTTTACGGCACGGCCATGGTCAAAGGCCTGACCACCGTGTGGGACAAGCACCGCTTCCTCGCGCGGGCGCAGATCGGCGGCAGCGCCACCAACGGCTACAAGTCGGTGCCGCCGTCGCTGCGTTTCTTTGCCGGTGGCGACCAGAGCGTGCGTGGTTACGAGTACCAGACCCTGTCGCCGGAGAACGACCGTGGCGACCGCATCGGTGGCCGTTACATGGTGGCCTTGAGCGCCGAGTATCAATATTCCATCGCCGAAAAATGGCGGATCGCGACCTTTATCGACCAGGGCAACTCCTTCAACACCCTGGAAATGCCAAGCCTGAAAACCGGCGTGGGCGTCGGCCTGCGCTGGGTGTCGCCCGTCGGGCCGATTCGCCTTGACCTGGCCCATGCCCTGGAAGACCCGGGCGGTATCCGTTTGCACTTTTCCATGGGGCCTGAGCTGTGATGCGTGGTTTGAAAATAGCCGGGCTGGCTGCCGTTGCCCTCCTGGCCGTGGTGTTGCTGGCGCTGTGGACCGTACTCGGAACCCAGGCGGGCAGCCGTTGGGCGTTGGGCCAGGTGCCGGGCTTGAGCGTGGACAATTTTCAGGGCCGTTTGGGCGGCCAATGGAGTGCCGAGCATCTGCTGTGGCAGCAGGGCAGTGACCGTGTCGAGCTCAACGCGCCGACGTTCGACTGGTCGCCGGCCTGCCTGCTGCGCCTGACGCTGTGCATTGACCGGTTGGCGGTGGATCAAGTCAGCCTGCAATTTGCGCCGAGCACGGAGCCGAGCAGCGGGCCGATCCAGCTGCCGGCGCTGAAGTTGCCGGTTGCGCTCCAGTTGGGCGACGTTCGCGTCGGCAGCCTGCTGTTTAACGGCAGCGAGGAACTCAAGGGTATGCAACTGGCGGCGCATTGGACCGCCGCGGGCCTGCAGATCGATTCCGTGCATCTGCAACGCGATGATCTGGTGCTGGACCTGTCCGGGCTACTCCAACCCAGCGGCGACTGGCCGTTGACCGCCAGCGGCAACCTGAGCCTGCCTTACGCCCCCGGCGGCGCGCCGTGGACGGTGGCGTTCAGGGCCGATGGCGACCTGCTCAAGACCCTCAAGCTCGACGCCGACAGCAGCGGCTACCTGCCGGCCAAGCTCAGCGGCGAGTTGCAGCCGCTGGTGGAAAACCTGCCGGCACAGCTGCACATCACCGCCGACGCCTTCAAACCCAGCGCCGATTTGCCTGACACCCTGCAACTCAATCAACTTGACCTCACCGCCAAAGGCGACCTGGACAGCGGTTACCAATTGCTCGGCAAAGCCGTACTGCCCGCGGAAAAGGGCCCGGTGGACTTACTGCTGCAAGGTAAGGTCGATGCCAAGGGCGCGCAGATCGCCGGCCTGGATCTGAGCGCCGGTGACAAGCAAAGCCTGAAACTCACGGCACAGCTGGACTGGCAGCAGGGCTTCAGCGCCGATGCGAAAATCGATTGGCTGGACTTTCCCTGGCATCGCCTCTACCCCTTGATTGACGAGCCGCAAGTCACCTTGCGCACCTTCAATGGTGAAATTTCCTATAAAGACGGCAACTACCTCGGCAACCTCAAGGCCGACCTCGATGGTCCCGCAGGCAAATTCAATGTGGTCACGCCGTTCAGCGGCGACCTCAAACAAGTGTTCCTGCCCGAGCTGAAACTGACCGCTGGCCAAGGCAAGGCCGAAGGCCACCTCAACCTGCAGTTCGCCGATGGCATCGCCTGGGACACGGCGCTCGACCTGTCGGCGCTGAACCCGGCGTACTGGGTCGCGGAGTTGCCGGGCACGCTGGCCGGACCGCTGCGCAGCAAAGGCGAGTTCAAGAACCAGCAGCTCAAACTGAGCGCCGACCTCGGCCTCAAGGGCCGTCTGCGCGGGCAGCCCGCCGTATTGGCCGCCAAGGCCGAAGGCGCGGGTGAGCAATGGACCCTGGCCAACCTGGATATCCGCCTGGGCGACAACCGCATCAACGGCAGCGGCAGCCTGCAACAACGCCTGGCCGGGCAGATCGATATCAAACTGACGCGGCTGGCCCAGCTGTGGCCGCAGTTACGCGGGCAGGTCAATGGCCGACTCGATGTGGCCGGTAGCCTCAAAGCGCCTCAAGGCAAACTCGACCTCAAGGGCCAGCAACTGGCGTTTGCCGACAATCGCCTGCAAAGCCTGAGCCTCGACGCCACGCTCGATAACGCCCAGCGCGCAAAGATCGACCTCAAGGGCAGCGGCATCCAAAGCGGCGACACCCAAGTCGGCACCCTGACAGCCAGCGCCCAGGGCGATGTCAGGCAACAGAAGGTCCAGTTGGATCTGGCCGGCCCACTGGTCAAGCTGGCCCTGGCCCTGGATGGCAACCTCGACCAAGGCAACTGGCGCGGACGCCTGGCCAGCGGTGACGTGCAGGCCGGCGGCCAGGACTGGAAGCTGCAGGCCCCGGCGAAAATCGAGCGCCTGGCCGATGGCAGGCTGACCTTCGCCGCCCACTGCTGGGTCGCGGGCCCGGCCAGCCTGTGTGCTGAAGATCAGCGCCTGATGCCTGAACCGAAGCTGCGTTACCACCTCAAGCAATTCCCCATCGATAGCCTGGCGGCCTGGTTGCCCAAGGACTTCGCCTGGCAGGGCACGCTCAACGCCGACGTACAGCTCGACCTGCCGGCCAGCGGCCCCAAAGGCGTGATCGCAGTGGATGCCAGTGGCGGCACGTTGCGCGTCAAGGACAAGCACCAGTGGCTGGATTTCCCCTACGACACGCTGCAATTGGACGCCACTCTCAACCCCAAGCGCATCGACACCCAGCTCAACTTCCAGGGCGGCAAGCTCGGTGAGTTGCGGTTGCAGGCACAGATCAACCCGCTGGCGAAAAACAAGCCGATCACCGGTACTTTCAGCCTCACCGGTCTGGACCTCACCGTGGCGCGGCCGTTTGTGCCGATGGTGGAAAAACTCAACGGCAAGCTCAACGGCAATGGCCGCATCTCCGGTGGCCTGCTGGCGCCGCTGGTCAACGGCAGCATGAATCTGGTGGGCGGCGAGATTTCCGGGGCGGAACTGCCCATCAGCCTCGAAGGCTTGAACGTACAGGCGCTGATTGCCGGCGAAAGCGTGCAACTCGATGGCCGCTGGCACAGCGGCAAGGCCGGGCAGGGCAGCCTCAAGGGCCACATCGACTGGGGCCGCGCCCTGGCGGTCGACCTCAGCCTGCAAGGCGCGCACCTGCCGGTCACCGTCGAACCTTACGCGGTGCTGGAAGTTGCGCCCGACCTGAAGATCAGCCTGAAGAACGACAAGCTCGCGATCGCCGGCAAGGTGCAGATCCCGCGGGGTGACATCACCGTGCGCGAACTGCCGCCGTCGACGGTCAAGGTCTCCGATGACACGGTGATCGTCGGCAGCCAGACCGAAGAGGGCAAGCCGCCGATGGCAATGGCGATGGATATCGACGTGGCGGTGGGTGAAGACCAGCTCAACTTCTCGGGCTTCGGCCTCACCGCCAAGGTGCAGGGGCATGTGCATATCGGCGACAACCTGGACACCCGCGGCGAGCTGTGGCTCAACGACGGCCGCTACCGTGCCTACGGCCAGAAGCTGGATGTGCGCCGTGCGCGTTTGCTGTTCGCCGGGCCGCTCGACCAGCCTTATCTGGATATCGAAGCGATCCGCAAGACCGGCGATGTCGTCGCCGGTATCCGCCTGAGCGGCAGCGCCGAACAGCCCACTACGCAGATCTTCTCCGAGCCGGCCATGAGCCAGGAGCAGGCACTGTCCTACCTGGTGCTCGGCCGCCCGCTGAGCACCACCGGTGAAGACAACAATATGCTCGCCCAAGCCGCCCTGGGCCTGGGCTTGATGGGCAGTGCCGGCGTGACCTCGGACATTGCCAAGGACCTCGGCATCCAGGATTTCGAGCTCGACACCCAAGGCAGCGGCACCAACACCGCCGTGGTCGCCAGCGGCAAGATCTCGGAGAAGCTCAGCCTGCGTTATGGGGTCGGGGTGTTCGAGCCGGCCAGCACCATTGCCTTGCGTTACCTGTTGAGCAAGAAGGTGTACCTGGAAGTGGCCAGTGGGGTGGCCAGTTCGTTGGATATTTTCTACAAGCGCGATTTCTAGCGTCGGACTCGGTAAAAAAGTGGGAGCGCGTGTCTGTGCTCGCATATACCAAGCAAGCTAATCATTTCATTTGACATTAGCTGCCTAAGCAGTAATATCTCGTCACACATTCGCTGCCTAGGCAGTAATAAGGTGACTTCCGATGAAACACTTCACCCCGGACAACTTCCACAACTGCCGCCTCGGGCTGTTGCTGGGCCGTGCGGCGATCCTTAAAGACAAAATCATCGACACCCATATGGAACCGCACGGCATCACCGCCGCGCAGTTCAAGGTGTTGATCATCATGGCGCAGTTCGGTGTCGACACCCCGGCGGAGCTGTGTCGCCACCTGTCCCTGGACAGCGGTTCGATGACCCGCATGCTCGATCGCCTGGAGCAAAAAGGCCTGCTTGATCGCAAGCGTTCGGCGCTGGACCGTCGCCAAGTGCAACTGGTGTTGACCGACGACGGCCAGCGCCTGGCGGACAGGCTGCCGTACATCGGCGCCGAGGCGTTGAACCAGTTGGCCGGCGCACTGGAGCCGGATGAATTGCAAACCCTGGAAAAGCTCCTCAAGAAAATGCTGATAGCTGCCGGTGATCCGATCACCCTGCAGCGGGTAGGTAAAGCATGAATACACGTGCCCTTTGCCTGGTGCTGGCGGCCATGAGCATGGCCGGTTGCGCCAATTTCAGCGGCCTCGACACCCAGGGCCAACGCCTCGACGCGAACACCCTGCAGACCGGTAAGTCGTTGACCGGCGTGACCCTGTCGAGCGCCGCCTGGCCCAGCGCCGACTGGTGGAAAAGCCTCGGCGATCCGCAGCTCGACGGTTTGATCCAGGAAGCCCTGCAAAACAGTCCCGACATGCAAGTGGCCAGCGCCCGCGCCCACCAGGCCGAAGCCGCCGCTTATGCCGCCAACGCCGCACGCCTGCCGACCCTGGACGCCAGCGCCGGTGTGAGCCGTTCGCGCCTGGCCAGGGACAAGGACCCGCTGGGGCAGGGCGATGCCTACTCGACGGTGCGAAACATCGGCGCCAGCTTCAACTACAACTTCGACCTCTGGGGCGGCCAGCGTGCTGCCTGGGAAGCCGCGTTGGGCCAGGCCCGCGCCGCCGAAGTCGACCAGCAGGCCGCGCGCCTGACCCTGGCGGCCGATGTGGCCAAGGCCTACAGCGACCTGGGCCAGGCGCACATCGTGCGGGACCTGGCCAATGACGACCTCAAGCGCACCCGGCAAATGCTCAGCCTGAGCCAGCGCCGTCTGAACTCGGGCATCGACAGCCGGTACCAGTACCAGCAGACCGAAAGCCTGGAAGCCAGCTCCCAGTCGCAACTGATCGATGCGGAAAAACAACTGCAGAGCGCGAAAATCGCCCTGGCGGTATTGCTCGGCAAAGGCCCGGACCGCGGCAACGAACTGGCGCGCCCGGCGGTGCTCAAGCCCAGCGCCGTCGCCGTGCCCTCGGTGCTGCCCGCCGAACTGCTGGGCCGGCGCCCGGACCTGATCGCCGCACGTTGGCGGGTGGAAGCGGCGAGCAAGAATATCGCCGCCGGCAAGGCCAGCTTCTACCCCAACCTCAACCTGAGCGCGAGCGCCGGGGCCGAGTCGTTGCTGGGGGATGCGATGTTCGGTTCGGCCAGCCGCTTCTTCAACATTGCGCCGACGATTTCGCTGCCGATTTTCGATGGCGGCCGCCTGCGCGCCAACCTCGATGCGCGCGATGCCGACTATGACCTGGCCGTGGCCCAGTACAACAAAACCCTGGTGCAAGCCCTCGGCGATATCGGCAACAGCCTTTCACAACTGCGCGAAACCGGTCGGCAGATCCAGGCCCAGCAACATGCCGCGGACATTGCCCAGCAGTCCTACGACACCGCGATGCAGCGTTACAGCTCCGGGATCGGCAACTACCTGGACGTGCTCAGCATCGAGCAGCAATTGCTGCAGGCCCAGCGTCAGCTGGCGACCTTGAACGCCGCGCAAATCGATCTGTCGATCCAATTGATGCAAGCCCTGGGTGGCGGCTACGACGCCGCAAATGTGGCATCGACCACCCCAGCTACACGCACGGAATAATTTGAGGTAACTGACATGGCCACTGCCGAAAGCAACAACGCAACGGGAACGCCCGATAACAACCCGCGCAAACGCAAAGTCATGCTGGTCGGCCTGGTGCTGATCGTCATCCTCGGCGTGGTCGGCGTGTGGGGCTGGTATGAACTCTACGGCCGCTTCAATGAAAGCACCGACGACGCCTACGTGAACGGCAACGTGGTGGAAATCACCCCGCTGGTCACCGGCACCGTGGTCAGCATCGGCGCCGACGATGGCGACCTGGTCCACGAAGGCCAGGTGCTGATCAACTTCGACCCTAACGACGCCGCGGTCGGCCTGCAAAGTGCGCAGGCCAACCTGGCCCGCACGGTGCGCCAGGTGCGGGGTTTGTACAGCAACGTCGACGGCATGAAAGCCCAGGTCAATGCGCAGAAAGCCGACGTGCAAACTGCCCAGGACAACTACAACCGGCGTAAGACCCTGGCCCAGGGCGGGGCGATTTCCCAGGAAGAACTGTCCCACGCCCGTGACAGCCTGACCGCGGCCAAGAATGCCCTGACCAACCTTGAGCAGCAGCTCAAAAGCAGCAACGCCCTGGTCGATGACACGGTGATCTCGTCCCATCCGGACGTGCAAGCCGCCGCCGCGCAACTGCGCCAGGCGTACCTGGCCAATGCGCGCAGCACCCTGATCGCCCCCGTCACTGGCTATGTGGCCAAGCGCACCGTGCAACTGGGCCAGCGCGTGCAGCCGGGGACGGCGTTGATGGCGGTGATCCCGCTGAACCAGCTGTGGATCGATGCCAACTTCAAGGAAACCCAACTGCGCAATATGCGTATCGGCCAACCGGTGGACATCGAAGCGGACATTTACGGCAGCGATGTGAAGTTCAGCGGCACCATCGACAGCCTCGGCGCTGGCACCGGTAGCGCGTTTGCCTTGCTGCCTGCGCAGAACGCCACCGGCAACTGGATCAAGATCGTGCAACGGGTGCCGGTACGCATCCACGTCAATGCCGAAGAACTGGCCAAACACCCCCTGCGGGTGGGCTTGAGCACGGTGGTCAGCGTCGACCTGCATGACCAGAGCGGCCCGGTACTGGCGCAACAGGCGCCGCAAAAGGCCTCGTTCACCACCAACGTGTATGACCGCCAGTTGGCCGAAGCCGATGCCATGATCACCCAGTTGATTCATGACAACAGCCTCGCCGCGCCCAAGGCTGTGCAACGCTGATGAGCCATAACGCGTCCTTCTCGCCACCCAGCTTGGCGATGGCCACGATTGGCCTGTCGCTGGCGACCTTCATGCAGGTGCTCGATACCACGATCGCCAACGTGGCGTTGCCGACCATTTCCGGCAACCTTGGCGTGAGTTCGGAGCAGGGCACCTGGGTGATCACCTCGTTTGCGGTGAGCAACGCCATTGCCCTGCCGCTGACCGGCTGGTTGAGCCGGCGCTTCGGCGAGGTGAAGCTGTTTCTCTGGGCCACCGTGCTGTTTGTGCTGGCCTCGTTTCTCTGCGGTATTTCCACGTCGATGCCCGAGCTGATCGGCTTTCGGGTGTTGCAAGGCCTGGTGGCGGGGCCGTTGTACCCGATGACCCAAACGTTGCTGATCGCGGTCTACCCGCCGGCGAGGCGCGGCATGGCCCTGGCACTGCTGGCGATGGTCACGGTGGTGGCGCCGATCGCCGGCCCCATCCTCGGCGGCTGGATCACCGACAGCTACAGCTGGCCGTGGATCTTCTTCATCAACGTGCCCATCGGCATCTTTGCGGTGATGGTGGTGCGTTCGCAGTTGAAGAAACGCCCGGTGGTCACCAGCTACCAGCCGATGGACTATGTGGGGTTGTTGAGCTTGATCGTCGGGGTCGGCGCGTTGCAGATCATCCTCGACAAGGGCAACGACCTGGACTGGTTCGAATCCAACTTCATCATCGTGGGGGCGGCGATTTCGGTGATTGCCCTGGCGGTGTTCATCATCTGGGAGATGACCGACAAACACCCGGTGGTCAACCTGCGGCTGTTTGCCTACCGCAACTTCCGCATCGGCACCATCGTGCTGGTCCTCGGCTACGCGGGCTTCTTCGGCATCAACCTGATCCTGCCGCAGTGGCTGCAAACCCAGATGGGCTACACCGCGACCTGGGCCGGGCTGGCCGTGGCGCCGATCGGTATTCTGCCGGTGCTGATGTCGCCGTTTGTCGGCAAGTACGCGCACCGATTCGACCTGCGCGTCCTGGCGGGCCTGGCGTTCCTGGCGATTGGCTTGAGCTGCTTCATGCGCGCCAGCTTCACCAATGAGGTGGACTTCCAGCACATCGCCCTGGTGCAGCTGTTCATGGGCATCGGCGTGGCGCTGTTCTTCATGCCGACCTTGAGCATCCTGATGTCCGACCTGCCGCCGCACCAGATCGCCGACGGCGCCGGCCTGGCGACGTTCCTGCGGACCCTGGGCGGCAGCTTCGCGGCCTCGCTGACCACCTGGATCTGGATTCGCCGCGCGGACCAGCACCATGCGTACATGAGCGAGAACATGACCACCTACGACGCGGCGACCCGCGATGCGTTGAGTGCGTTGGGCGGCGCGGGGCAAAAGGCCTACGCCCAACTCGACCAGATCCTCACCAGCCAGGCATACATGATGTCCACCGTGGATTACTTCACGTTGCTGGGGTGGATGTTCATGGGTTTGATGCTGCTGGTGTGGTTCGCCAAACCGCCGTTTACCGCGAAGGCGGGCCCGGCTGCATCAGGGCACTGATCGGCCAAGGCTGAAATGCAATCAACCAGGGCTGAAATGCAATCAGCCAAGGTTGGAATGCAATCAACCAGGGCTGGAATGCAATCAACCAGGGCTGAAATGCAATCAAATGTGGGAGGGGGCTTGCCCCCGATAGCGGTGTATCAGTCAACCTATTTGAAGCTGACCCACTGCCATCGGGGGCAAGCCCCCTCCCACATTTGATCAGGCGCCCGGCAGTGCCAGTTGCGGATTGACGAAGTCAAACGCCGCCAACTGAAACCCTTGCTCATCCACCTGCAATGCCCAGCCTTGCTTGTCCCAATCCCCCAGCACAATACGCTTGGCCGCCTGATCGCCGATCTGCAACTTATGAATGGCGGGGCGGTGCGTATGGCCGTGGACCAGGGTACGCACACCGAACTGCTGCATCACCCGCGGCACTTCTTCGGGGGTGACGTCGACAATGTCGTTGGCCTTCATCCGCGTCTGCGCCCGGCTTTCGTTGCGCAGCTTGCGCGCCAGTTTGTGGCGGGTGCGCAAGGGCAGGTGACGCAGGATAAACAGCACAATCGGGTTGCGCAGGATGCGCCGCAGCTTCATATAGCCGACGTCGCGGGTGCAGAGGCTGTCGCCGTGCATCAGCAGCACGGGCTCGCCGGCGAGTTGCACGACGCTCGGGTCCTTGAGCAGCTTGGCGCCTGCGGCTTTGCAGAACGTCTTGCCGATCAGGAAGTCGCGGTTGCCGTGCATGATGAAAATCGCGGTGCCGCTGTCGCTCAGTTCGCGCAGGGCCGCGCAAATCGAGCGCTGGAAAGGGGTGATCCCATCGTCGCCAACCCAGGCTTCAAAGAAGTCCCCGAGGATGTACAACGCCTGGGCGCCACGGGCGCGGCCGTGGAGTAAATCCAGAAACGCCCGGGTAATGTCCGGGCGTTCCTCTTCCAGATGCAAGTCTGAAATCAGCAATATCACTCAATGATCTCGGCTTTCTCGATGATCACGTCGTCTGCTGGCACGTCTTGGTGGCCGGCTTTGCTGGTGGTGGCAACGCCTTTGATCTTGTCGACGACGTCAGTGCCTTCGGTGACTTTACCGAACACCGCGTAGCCCCAGCCCTGCACGTTCTTGCCGCTGTGGTTGAGGAAGGCGTTGTCGGCGACGTTGATGAAGAACTGCGCGGAGGCCGAATGCGGCTCCATGGTACGGGCCATGGCGACGGTGTATTTGTCGTTGGAAAGGCCGTTGTCCGCTTCGTTCTGGATGCTTGGGCGCTTGTCTTTCTTTTCTTTCATGCCAGGCTCGAAACCGCCGCCCTGGACCATGAAGTTGCCGATGACACGGTGGAAAACGGTGTTTTCGTAGTGGCCGGCTTTCACGTATTCAATGAAGTTGGCGACGGTGATCGGCGCTTTCTCGGCGTTCAGCTCGATGACGATGTCACCGTGGTTGGTGGTCAGTTTGACTTGAGTCATGTGTACTACTCTTTTCAGGGAATTCGTGGGTTCGGGCGCTGTGCGCCTGACCTGTTTGGCTAAACGTTGGCCAAGACGCGCAGTTTAGCGTGCCCTGCGGGAATTTCGAGGTGGTTTTTTACCGCCCGGGCAATTAAAGCAGCAGTTTTTGGCCGCACCCTGTCAGGCGGTTGACCGCTTCGGCTATGATAAGCCCTTTGTTTTATCTGGCCTGCCCAAGGCCACGTACTCGTCTGTTCAAGGATAATATGAGCAAGCCCACTGTCGACCCTACCTCGAACGCCAAGGCCGGTCCTGCCGCCACGGTCAATTTCCTGCGCCCGATCATCCAGGCGGACCTGGATTCGGGCAAGCACACGCAGATCGTCACGCGCTTTCCGCCGGAGCCCAACGGCTACCTGCACATCGGTCACGCCAAGTCGATCTGTGTGAACTTCGGTCTGGCCCAGGAGTTCGGTGGCGTCACGCACCTGCGTTTCGACGATACCAACCCGGCCAAGGAAGACCAGGAATACATCGACGCCATCGAAAGCGACATCAAGTGGCTGGGCTTCGAATGGTCCGGTGAAGTGCGCTATGCGTCCAAGTATTTCGACCAGTTGTTCGACTGGGCCATCGTGCTGATCAAGGCCGGCAAGGCCTACGTCGACGACCTCACCCCTGAACAGGCCAAGGAATACCGTGGCACGCTGACCGAGCCGGGCAAGAACAGCCCGTTCCGCGACCGTTCGGTGGAAGAGAACCTGGACTGGTTCGCCCGCATGCGCGCCGGTGAGTTCGCAGACGGTGCCCGTGTACTGCGTGCCAAGATCGACATGGCCTCGCCGAACATGAACCTGCGCGACCCGATCATGTACCGCATCCGCCATGCCCATCACCACCAGACCGGTGACAAGTGGTGCATCTACCCGAACTACGACTTCACCCACGGCCAGTCGGACGCCATCGAAGGCATCACCCACTCCATCTGCACCCTGGAGTTCGAAAGCCACCGTCCGCTGTACGAATGGTTCCTGGAGCACCTGCCGGTTCCGGCACACCCGCGCCAGTACGAATTCAGCCGCCTGAACCTGAACTACACCATCACCAGCAAGCGCAAGCTCAAGCAACTGGTGGATGAACAGCACGTCAACGGTTGGGACGACCCGCGTATGTCGACGCTGTCGGGCTTCCGCCGTCGCGGTTACACGCCCAAGTCCATCCGCAACTTCTGCGAAATGGTCGGCACCAACCGTTCCGACGGCGTGGTCGACTTCGGCATGCTCGAATTCAGCATCCGTGACGACCTCGACCACAGCGCCCCGCGCGCCATGTGCGTGCTGCGCCCGCTGAAAGTCGTGATCACCAACTACCCGGAAGGCCAGGTCGAGAACCTCGAACTGCCACGCCACCCGAAAGAAGACATGGGCGTGCGCGCACTGCCGTTTGCCCGTGAAATCTACATCGACCGTGACGACTTCATGGAAGAGCCGCCAAAAGGCTACAAGCGCCTGGAACCTACCGGCGAAGTGCGCCTGCGCGGCAGCTACGTGATCCGCGCCGACGAAGCGATCAAGGACGCCGCGGGCAACATCGTCGAACTGCGCTGCTCGTATGATCCAGAAACCCTGGGCAAGAACCCTGAAGGCCGCAAGGTCAAGGGCGTGATCCACTGGGTGCCGGCCGCCGCCAGCGTCGAGTGCGAAGTGCGTCTGTACGACCGTCTGTTCCGTTCGCCGAACCCTGAGAAAGCCGAAGACAGCGCGAGCTTCCTCGACAACATCAATCCGAACTCCCTGCAAGTACTCACGGGTTGTCGTGCCGAGCCATCCCTTGGCAATGCACAGCCGGAAGACCGTTTCCAGTTCGAGCGCGAAGGCTACTTCTGCGCGGATATCAAGGACTCGAAACCTGGCCATCCGGTATTCAACCGTACCGTGACCTTGCGTGATTCGTGGGGCCAGTGATTTAAGGAACCGTCGTGCTAACGATCTACAACACGCTCAGCAAGAGCAAAGAAGTCTTCAAGCCGCTGGATGGCAACAAGGTACGCATGTACGTGTGCGGCATGACCGTGTACGACTACTGCCACATCGGCCACGGCCGCAGCATGGTCGCCTTTGACCTGGTGACCCGCTGGTTGCGTTTCAGCGGCTACGACTTGACCTATGTGCGCAACATCACCGACATCGACGACAAGATCATCAACCGCGCCAAGGAAAACGGCGAGCCGTTCGACGTCCTGACCGCGCGCATGATCGCCGCCATGCACGAGGACGAGGCGCGCCTCAACATCCTCAAGCCGGACATGGAACCGCGTGCCACGGACCATATCCCGGGCATGCACGCGATGATCCAGACCTTGATCGACAAGGGCTACGCCTACGCTCCAGGCAATGGCGACGTGTACTACCGCGTCGCCAAGTTCATGGGCTACGGCAAGCTGTCGCGCAAGAAAATCGAAGACCTGCGCATCGGCGCGCGCATCGAAGTCGACGAAGCCAAGCAAGACCCGCTCGACTTCGTGCTGTGGAAAGGCACCAAGCCAGGCGAGCCAAGCTGGGAATCGCCTTGGGGCGCCGGGCGTCCGGGCTGGCACATCGAATGCTCGGTGATGTCCACCTGCTGCCTGGGCGAGACCTTCGACATTCATGGCGGCGGCAGCGACCTCGAGTTCCCGCACCACGAAAACGAAATCGCCCAAAGCGAAGCCGCCACCGGCAAGACCTACGCCAACGCCTGGATGCACTGCGGCATGATCCGCATCAATGGCGAGAAGATGTCCAAGTCCTTGAACAACTTCTTCACCATCCGCGACGTGCTGGAAAAGTACCACCCGGAGGTGGTCCGCTACCTGCTGGTGTCCAGCCACTACCGCAGCGCGATCAACTACTCGGAGGACAACCTCAAGGACGCCAAAGGCGCCCTGGAGCGTTTCTACCACGCGTTGAAAGGCCTGCCCGCCGTGGCCCCGGCCGGCGGCGAAGCGTTCGTGGCCCGCTTCACCGAAGTAATGAACGACGACTTCGGCACACCGGAAGCCTGCGCGGTGCTGTTCGAGATGGTGCGCGAGATCAACCGCCTGCGTGAGAGCGATCTCGACGCCGCGGCCGGTCTGGCTGCACGCCTGAAAGAACTGGCCAGCGTGCTGGGCGTGTTGCAGATGGAAGCCGACGACTTCCTGCAAGCCGGCGCCGAAGGGCGTGTGGATGCGGCTGAAGTGGACGCGCTGATCCAGGCGCGCTTGACGGCGCGGGCCAACAAGGACTGGGCGGAGTCCGACCGGATCCGTGACCAACTGACCGCGATGGGTGTGGTGTTGGAAGACGGCAAGGGTGGGACGACGTGGCGCTTGGCTGATCAGGCTTGATCTGTAAGCGCTGAATGAAAAATGCTCCGACTGGTTCGGGGCGTTTTTTTACAAAAAATAGCGATGTCACTTAGCGTTTCCACCACCAGTTCAAGTCGCGTTTAACTGGGAGTGCGAGTGCATGCAGTATGAAGAACGCTAGTGCGATCCAGCCAATGATTGGATAGTTTTCAATGACTTCTGGATGAGTGCCGAAGTATAAGTATTTGTCAAATTGAGCGATTTCCATATGTGTCATCATAAAGAAAATATTGACTGCTAAGCTGATATAGATTTTGGTATATCCAAGTCGTTTGCCGGAGAAGATAACTCTAAGCCAGTAAGCGAATAACAGCCCCAGTGGCGAGAGTATTAGAAAAGCCATAATAATCACTTTTTAGACTCTTCATGTAGTTGCTTTAATGTGATTGCATCTGTTGCGGCCTCCGCTGCCAGCGAAGTTGGTGTCATGGTTTTATAGGCTCGTATCCGGTCTGAATCCAAATACCTAAATAAACGCCAAGCATCTGGTTTGTATATATGTCTTACAGTGCTGTAGATAGATAGGCTAATATCAACGGCGCCGTAGGCCATGTTTGCTTCCCGCTCTCCGTGACCGACGGCGGATGCAACTGATTGATATGCTGTACGAACCGGACCGACGGTATCGGATCGTCCTGTTACTAGGTTGTGTCCACCTTCATATAAATTATTAGCGCCATGTGCCATTAATGGCACTCCTGCGACGAGGCACAGGGTACCCACCGACGCGTAGCAAATTCCGGCACCAGTGGCTATTTGAAGCGCACCCGCAACGGCTCCTATTCCATTTCTCCCAATCGTTATTGATTGATCCAGCAAGCTACGTTGCTCTTTTTTAATCTCAATCAGCCCCTCTGCGACTGTCTTTTTTCCTTGCTCCACATCGCTAACAATACTACGAGCGTAATAGGTCACCTCTCGATTGAATATTGACCGAGTAACGCCATCCTGTAGATGTCGAGCACTGATTGCACACGCGTAATTGGTTAGTTTTGCTGCGGCTTGGCTGACTACCCCCAAGTCATAGAAAGTAGGCGCTTGACTTTTGTTCTTTGAGTTCATCGCCCGGTTTCCCATGTGCCATAGCCGCTGGTTCCCGCGATGTGGTGCGTCCAGATAATTTCCCGATAACGAATCGCCAGATGTTCCTGTGCCTCGACATCATTCAGCAGGACAGAATGCGGCACATCGACGGTCAGGCTGGCAATGATGCAGCCCCTTATATCGACGGTGTAGTATTTTTCGTGCCGACCAAACTGTGAAATTCGATAGAAGTTGATGACGCAGTTCAGTTCTTCTCTGTTGGATAACGCCACGGCCAGCAAGGGCGAGGATTTATCAATGCTTTTTGTGATGACCACAGGGCCGTGGGTGGAAGCTCTGACGTTGCCGGTGTTGAGCATATTGTGGTTGAAGGACATCACCATGATTTCATCCCTGTGCCCCTCCTGACATTTGTTGCCAATAGAGTCTTGAGTTGAGCAGCCAGCCGAGATCAGGCCTTGAGATTTTCCGTTAATGGACATGTAACCGTGGTTAGCCATGGACGTTGGTATCCTGATTTATTCACCATAAACATACGGAAAAATGTAAATAGGAAATATCGGATGTTTCGCCTTTTATCGTGCGGGCGGGATGTAGGATTATTCGGTTTTGTGCGAGAAGAAAAACGCCCCGTTATGCCGGGGCGTTTTGCTGTGGTTGTGCGAGCGAAAGTAATGACGGCATTCGCTACCTACTATTTTTCAATTCTCGCGCAATGCTCATTCAGTGCTTCATTCACCAGAAGCTGGATAGTTTCCACCATTCGGCAAATCCCTAGTGCCACGCTGCGTGGTGTGCCATCAATCTCAAAGGCTAAATGACTAGCCAATGCCTGAACTGACGCAAGGTCCTCCGACGCGTTGACCAGCAGCGTCTCGACGTCTAATCCTTCACGTACGGTAAACAAACCATGATCCTCAGCAGATGGCTCTGGTTTTTCAGACGGGTTCAGGTAGTGATTTATCGCTCGATGAGCGGCAGTGTGAAATGCGGTTGAATCTGACGGTGGATTCGGACTGTCTTTAATCATGGCGTAGCTCCTAGAGTATTGGAGTCACCACCCATCGCTGCGAAACGATATTTGGGTGGCCGCTGTACGCAGGTTCGCAGACCGGGACTCTAGGCACCCGGCATACCCGAAGGTATCCCGCGCACAGCCGCCATAACATCAGGCATAAAAAAGCGCCCGCTATCTGAGGTGGACGCTGTGCGTCTAGAGTTTAACCGGGCTGCGAAACCCGGTCGCTGAATTTGCAGCGACCGCCGAAGATTAGTGATGCATCTTCCGAGGGGCAACCCTAAAAAGATGTCGGAAAGTTCTCGTTCCTACGGTTTTTTTGACGCCGGCACGACGCGTGCTTTTAGATGGTTGCCACAACCCAACCCATGATGAAACTGACGGTGATTCAAATGGATTGTATTTTCTGCAGCATTGTCCGAAAAACCTCCCCGGCCCATATTCTGTGGGAAGACGAACAGCATATGGCCTTCCTGTCTATTTTCCCCAACACGCCCGGTTTCAGCGTGGTGATCCCCAAGCAGCACTACGGAAGCTACGCCTTCGCCCAGTCGGATGAGGTGCTGGCAGGTCTGGTGGTGGCGGCGAAGAAAACCGCGCAGCAGATCGACCGGGCGTTTCCCGATGTGGCGCGCACGGGGATGATTCTGGAAGGCTACGGGGTGGATCACCTGCATGCGAAGCTGTTTCCCATGCATGGGACGGGGCAGGACAGTGACTTCAAGCCCATCAGTTCCAGGGTCGACAAGTTCTTTGATCGCTACGAGGGGTACATCTCGTCCCACGATTTTGTGCGGGCGGATGATGCCGAATTGGCGGAGTTGGCGGCACACATCCGATCCTTCGCCTAGCCTCGATCCAAATGTGGGAGGGGGCTTGCCCCCGATAGCGGTGTGTCAGCGACAGCTGCATTCACTGACACCCTGCTATCGGGGGCAAGCCCCCTCCCACATTTTTTTGACCGTGTCGCATCAGAACTCAGCGACGGCTGCTGACCTCGGCGGGCACATCGTCACCGGCCATGCGCTTGCGGAACAGCGCGGTGCGCGCCAGCAGCAGCGTCGTCACCGGCACGGTGATCGACAACAAGATCGGGATCAACCAGCCATGCAACACCGGCCCGGACTTGAGCACCGAAAAATAGATGATCGACGCCAACGCCACGCTCCACGCGCCCAGCGTCGAGGCCAGTGCCGGCGGGTGCATGCGCTGGAAGAAATCCTTCATGCGCAGCAACCCGATTGCGCCAATCAGGGCAAACACGCTGCTCAGCACCAGCAACACGGCCACGCACACTTCAACCCATAACGGCATCATTCGATCACCTCGCCACGCAGCAGGAATTTGGCCAGGGCAAATGACCCGACAAAGCCAAACAGCGCAATCAACAGCGCCGCTTCGAAGTAGGTATCACTGGCATACCGAATGCCCAGCACCAGCATCATCAGCATCGCCAGGATGTACAGGTAGTCCAGCGCCAGGACCCGGTCCTGGGCCGATGGGCCTTTGAACAGGCGGACCAGTGTCAGCGCCATGGCCAGCGAGAACAGGAACAGGCTGAACAGGATCGCATTGGAGAGCAGGGCGCTCATTCGAAGATCTCCATCAAGGGCCGTTCGTAGTCGTGTTTGAAGTGCTGGATAAACTGCGCTTCATCGTCCAGGTCGAAGACATGCAGCAGCAGGATGCTGCGGTCCAGGGCGAGTTCCGACCAGACGGTGCCGGGGGTCACGCTGGTGATCATCGACAACACGGCCAGGCCGTTGGCGTCGCGCAGGTCCAGGGGGATTTTGATAAAGCGCGAACGCGGTGGCCGCGAGCCGCACACCAGCACGCCCCAGGCGACTTGCAGGTTGGAGATGATCACGTCACGCCCCACCCGGAAGAACAGGCGGATGATCACCCCGGGGCGGCGGATGCGGATCGGCAGCGGGCGCAGCGGCGCCATCAGCAGCGGCGCGAGCAAACCCAGTAGCGCGCCCAGTAACAGGTTGCCGGGGCTGATCGACAAGTTGAGCAGCAGCCACAACACCCACAACGCCAGCGATAACCACGGGGCCGGGAACAGGCGCTTCATGGCTGCACCTCCAGCGCCGCGGTCTTGGCTTCAGGGCTGGGCACCGGGCGTGTGGCCATGACCGCCATCACATACTGTTCCGGGTTGTTCAGGCTCTTGGCGGTGTCCAGGGTGTAGCGCATCAGCGGCTCGGCCTTGAAGGTCAGCAGGATGCTCAGGCCGAGCAGGAAGAAGATCGGCACGCACTCATAACGGCGCAGCAGCGGCGACGGGCGTTCTTCCGGGGTCCAGAAGCGCTGGATGCCCAGGCGGGCGAAGGCGATCAGCGAGGCCAGGCCGGACAGGATCAGCAACGTCACCAGGCCCCACGCGGCAGGGCGGACAGGCTCATCCAGCGCATGACCCAAGCCCGGCGGATTGACCAGCGCGCTCAACAGGCTGAGCTTGCCGATAAACCCCGACAGCGGCGGCATGCCGATGATCAGCAGGGCGCAGGCGACAAAGCTCAAGCCGAGGAAGGCCATGGTCCAGGGAATCACCTGGCCGACCACGGCTTTCTGTTCGTCATCGAGGTTCACGCCGGGGCGCGGATGCAGGGATTCCATGGCTTTGGGCAGCGCATCGATCTCTTCATCCAGCGGCAGGTCGTTGGCCGAGCGCGAGCGTTCGATCAATTCGGCCAGCAGGAACAGCGCACTCAACGCCAGCGTGGAACTGACCAGATAGAACAGTGCTCCGGCTGTCAGGCTCGGCTGGGCGAACCCCACCGACGAGAGCAGGATGCCGGCCGAGACCAGGATGCTCAAACTGGCCATGCGCTCCAGGCGCTGCGCCGCCAGCATCGCCAGCGCCGCGCAGATGATGGTCACCATGCCGCCGTACACCAGCCAGTCGCCGCCGAACAGCGCCGACGCCCCGGCCTGGCCGGAGAACAGCAGGGTCCACAGGCGCAGCACGGTGTACACGCCGACCTTGGTCATGATCGCGAACATCGCCGCCACCGGCGCGCTGGCCGATGAGTACGCCGGCGCCAGCCAGAAGTTCAGCGGCCACATGCCGGCCTTGGCCAGGAATGCGGTGGCGAGGATCGCCGCCCCCGCGTGCAACAGGCCGCGATCGGCCTCTGGCACCAGCGGGATTTTCAGCGCCAGGTCCGCGAAGTTCAGTGTGCCGGTGACGCCATAGATCATTGCCGCGCCAATCAGGAACAGCGACGAGGCCAGCAGGTTGATCGCGATGTAATGCAGCCCCGACGACACCCGCGCCCGGCCGGAACCGTGCAGCATCAAGCCATAGGAGGCCGCCAGCAACACCTCGAAGAACACGAACAGGTTGAACAGGTCGGCGGTGAGAAAGGCGCCGTAGAGGCCCATCATCTGGATCTGGAACAACGCATGGAAACTGGTGCCCGCACGGTCCCAGCGCGCCATCGCGAACAGCAGCGCACTCACGCCAATGATCCCGGTGAGTACCAGCATCAGCGCCGACAGTTGGTCCACCACCAGCACGATGCCGAACGGCACTTGCCAGTTGCCGGGCAAGTACACGCCGATCGAACCGGGGCCGCCTTGTTGCGTCCAGTACAGCAGCAAGATGGCGATAGCGAGGCCGAGCATGCTCGAGAACAGGTTGATACGCGCCTTGAGCGGGCGGTGCTTCTCGCCGAGCATCAGCATCAGCGCGGCGGTCAGCAACGGCAGCAGGATCGGCGCGACGATCAGTTGGTTGACCCAGGTCATTCCTTGGGCTCCCGGCCGTCCACATGGTCGGTGCCGGTCAGGCCCCGCGACGCCAGCAGTACCACGAGGAACAGCGCGGTCATGGCGAAGCTGATCACGATCGCCGTCAGCACCAGGGCCTGGGGCAGGGGATCGGTGTAGTGCAACAGGTCTTGCGGCACGCCGTCCTTGATGATCGGCTCCTTACCGATAAACAGGCTGCCCATGCTGAAAATGAACAGGTTGACCCCATACGACAACAGGCACAGGCCCATCACCACCTGGAACGTCCGTGGCCGCAGGATCAACCAGACGCCGGAGGCCGCCAGGACCCCAATGGCAATTGCGATGACTTCTTCCATCAGGCGGCTCCTTCCGGTGTGGCAACGGTTTTCGGCTGGTTGCTCGGTTTATGGGCCCGCACTGATTGGTGACCGAGGGCGGTGAGCATCAGCAGCGTCGAGCCGACGACCATGGCGTACACGCCGACGTCGAAGAACAGGGCGCTGGCGATATGGATGTCGCCCAGCACCGGCAAGCTGAGATGCCAGGTGTGGGTGGTGAGGAACGGGTAGCCGGCGAACAATGCGCCGAGCCCGGTGAGGGTCGCCGAGAACAGGCCGAAGCCCATCCAGCGCATCGGCCGCAGACTCATCTGCGCCTCTACCCACTGGGTGCCGGCGACCATGTATTGGAGGATAAACGCCACCGACATCACCAGGCCGGCGACAAAACCACCGCCCGGCTGGTTGTGGCCGCGCATGAACAGGTAGAACGACACCACCAGCGCAATCGGCAGCAGCAGGCGCACCAGCACCGCCGGCACCATCATGTAGCCCAGGGCGGTGTCGCTGGCCTGGCGCGGGTTGATCAGGTCGGTGGCTACGTCCGGCGCGAGTTGGCGCTGTTGCGCGGGCAGTTGCATGCTTTCCTTGGAGGGGCGGAAGCGTCGCAGCAGGGCGTACACGGTCAGCGCCACGGCGCCGAGCACAGTGATTTCGCCGAGGGTATCGAAGCCACGGAAGTCCACCAGCATCACGTTCACCACATTGCTGCCGCCGCCTTCGGGGAGGGCGCGGCTCAAGTAGAACGAGGAAATGTCGTTGGGCGTCTGGCGGGTCAGCATCGCGTAGGACAGCAGCGCCATGCCGCCACCGACCACGGTGGACAGCAGGAAGTCGCGCAAGCGGCGAATGCGTGCCTTGCGCAGCGTACTGGGCAGTGGCGACACTTCTTCGATCCGCCGTGGCAGCCAGCGCAGGCCCAGCAGGATCAGCACGGTGGTCACCACTTCCACGACCAGTTGCGTCAGCGCCAGGTCCGGCGCCGAGAACCACACGAAGGTGATGCAGGTCATCATGCCGCACACGCTGACCATGGTCAGGGCCGCCAGCCGGTGGTACTTGGCTTGCCAGGCGGCGCCGAGGGCGCAGGCAATCGCCAGCAGCCACAGGGTGACGAACACGATGGAGCCCGGGATCTTCGGCCGGTCGCCCCAACTGAGGCCGCTGTTGAGCAGCGGGATCAGCCCGCCGATCACGGCGACCAGCACCAGCAGGAACAACTGCGTCTGCAGGCGCTTGGTGCTGATGCGTTTCTCGATTTTGCGCGCGCCGCGCATCATCAGCACCAGGCAGCGCTCGAAGCCGCGCTTGCCGTTGAAGTAGCTGATCACCGGCGGGTACTTGAAGCGCCCGCGCTTGAGTTGCTTGCGCAGCAGCAGATAGAGCAGCACCCCGCCGCACATCGCCACCAGGCTCATGATCATCGGCGCGTTCCAGCCGTGCCAGATGGCCAGGCTGTATTGCGGCAACACGCCGCCGACGACCGGCAGCGCGGCGGCGGCGAGGATCGAGCCGACCACCTGGGCCGGGAAGATCCCCACCAGCAGGCAGGTGAACACCAACAGCTCCACCGGCGCGCGCATCCAGCGGGGAGGCTCGTGCGGGGTGTGGGGCAGGTCCGTCGCGGGTGGGCCGAAGAACACATCCACGGTGAAACGCAGCGCGTAGGCCACGCTGAACGTGCCGGCGATGGTCGCGATCACCGGCAGGGCGATTTCCACCCAGGCGGTCGACGAGATGAATACGGTTTCAGCGAAGAACATCTCTTTGGACAGAAAGCCATTGAGCAACGGCACGCCGGCCATGGACGCACTGGCCACCATCGCCAGGGTCGCGGTAAACGGGATCAGGCGCACCAGGCCGCTGAGTTTGCGGATATCGCGGGTGCCGCTTTCGTGGTCGATGATGCCGGCCGCCATGAACAGCGAGGCCTTGAAGGTGGCGTGGTTGAGGATGTGGAACACTGCGGCGACGGCGGCCAGTGGGCTGTTGAGGCCGAGCAGCAGGGTGATCAGGCCGAGGTGGCTGATGGTGGAGTAGGCCAGCAGGCCCTTGAGATCGTTCTGGAACATGGCGCAGTAAGCGCCGAGCAGGAGGGTCAGGGCGCCGGCACCGCCGACGAGCCAGAACCATTCTTCGCTGCCGGACAGCGACGGCCACAGGCGGGCCAGCAGGAACACGCCGGCCTTCACCATCGTCGCCGAATGCAGGTAGGCCGACACCGGTGTCGGTGCCGCCATGGCGTGGGGCAGCCAGAAGTGGAACGGGAACTGCGCGCTTTTGCTCAACGCGCCGATCAGCACCAGGGCCAGCATGACCGGGTACAGCGAGTGCGCGCGAATCTGATCGCCCGCCGCCAGGACCAGGTCCAGGTCATAGCTGCCGACGATATGCCCCAGCAGCATCACGCCGGCCAGCAGGCACAAACCGCCCGCGCCAGTGACCATCAACGCCATGTAGGCACCGCGTCGCGCATCGGCGCGGTGGTGCCAGTAACCGATCAGCAGGAACGAGAACAGGCTGGTCAGTTCCCAGAAGAACACGATCTGGATCAGGTTGCCGGAGATCACCAGGCCGAGCATGGCCCCCATGAATGCCAGGAAAAACGCAAAGAAGCGCGGCACCGGATCGTCCGGCGACATGTAGTAACGCGCATACAGCGACACCAGCGTGCCGATGCCGAGCACCAGCATCGAGAACAGCCAGGCGAAGCCGTCCATGCGCAAGACGAAATTCACGCCCAGGCTGGGCAACCACATGAATTCTTCGCGGATCACCCCGCCGTGGGCGATTTGAGGGTAGAGCAGGGCGACTTGAACAGTACCGATCAGGGCGATGAGGCCGGCCAGCAAGGATTCGGTGTTACGTGCGTTGTGCGGCAGCAAGGCCGCCAGACAGCTGCCGATAAAAGGCAGAAGCAGTAGAACTATCAGGGACATAGGCTTCTAATCTGCGGGAGTTTGGGATGCATCATACGTGCCGCTTTCTTGATCACCAAACGGCAACGTGTGGCAGGATCCTACAAGGTAGGCTGAAAACGCCCATTTGGCATTGTTTCAGCTAACCCCCCACCACGCGCACCAGCGCCTGATTGTGGACGCTGGGCGTGCCCGGGATGGCGATTTGACAGCCACCGCCCGGGCTCGGACCTTACCCCTGCTGTTCCTGTTCCCGCGCATTTTGCAATTCGATGGCCTTCTGCCCGCGCGTCTTCAACTCACTCACCACCACCGCCGCTACGATCAACGCCGCCCCGACCATGGCAATCGGCGGGAACCGCTCCCCGGCAATCCGCCCAACCACGCCGGCCCACACCGGTTCCCCGGCATAAATCAATGTGGCCCGCGTCGGCGAAACGCTTTGCTGCGCCCAGTTCATCGCCACCTGGATCACCGCGCTGGTCAAGCCCAGGCCCACCGCGCTGAACAACAGCAACCAGGAGAACCCCGGCAACGCCTCGCCCATCGGCACCACCATCAGGAACGACAACAACGACGCCGTGGCCAGTTGCACCACGGTCACCCGGCGCACGTCCACTTGCCCGGCAAATGCGCTGATCAGGATGATCTCGGCGGCAATCGCCACCGCACCGACCAGCGTGGCGATCTCGCCGGGGCTGAAATTCAGCGAAGCACCGGCCGGGCCGGTCAACAGCATCAACCCGGCGAACGCCAGCATGATGCCAATGCTCGGCATCAACCCTGGCCGACGACCCAGCACCAGCCATTGCAACAACGGCACGAACGGGACATAGAGCGCGGTAATGAACGCCGACTGACTGCTCAGAATTGTCTGCAGGCCGATGGTCTGCAGCCCGTAGCCAAACATGATCGCCACGCCGATAAATACGCCGGCTTTCAACTCGAACAGGGTCAGGTCGCGCAGGGTGCGCAAAGAGAAAAAACCAACCGCGATCGTCGCCGCGGCAAACCGCAGGCCCACGAAAAACATCGGCCCGCTGACAGTCATGGCGTGCTGCACCAGCAAAAAGGTGCCGCCCCAGATCATGGTGATGAACACCAGGATGCATTCGGCTTTGCTGAAGCGGTTGAAACGCGAGGGAGCATTCGGGGTGGTCATGGCGGCTCAGTCTTGCAAGGGAAGGGCGCGGAACGCACAATGCGCCGCACGCTGGGCAGTATACTGCGCACACCCACCCATTGAGCAATATAGTGCACAAAGAAAATCCGCAACGGGCCTCGGTCCTGCAGCATGTCAGCCAGAATGTTCGTCGCCTGCGTCATGCCGCCGACTTGAGCCAGACCGCGCTCTCGGAAAAGTCCGGGGTCAGCCGACGCATGCTGGTGGCCATCGAGGCTGGCGAGAAAAACGTCAGCCTGTCCACCCTCGACCGTGTCGCCGAAGCGCTGGATGTGGCTTTCAGCGACCTGATCCAGGCCCCGGATGCACCCGACCATAGCCGTATCAACGAACTGGCCTGGGCCGGTGACATCCCCGGCAGCAAAGCTGTATTGCTTGCCAAGGCCACGGCGCGGCGTGAAGTCGAGCTGTGGGAGATGCGCCTGGAGCCGGGCGATTGCTACAGCCCCGAGCCGGACCCGGATGGCTGGAGCGTGCAGTTGTTCGTGTTCGAAGGCCGCCTGACATTGGTGCTGGATGGCCAGGAAAAACCGGTCGGCGCCGGTGAGTTCTTCATGTTCGCCAGCCGCCAGGCCCACGCCTATCGCAATGACGGCGACGTGGCGGTGCGCTTTGTGCGCAATGTGGTGATCTGACTGTTGACCCGCCAACAGCGGATGGACACTTTGCTCGATCGCAGGCGGGTTCCTTTGCATTGAAATGACGGCAACCTACTGATCTTATTGAAGTGGCAAGCAGTTCGCTGCCGAGCAGGCCGAGTGCGTGTTTGTCGCCGCACCGTCCAAGACGCAGCTGAAAAACACCGTCGCCGACATTCGTCGCCGCGCGGCCGAGGCCGGGCGTGATCCGCGCAAGATCCTGATCTTCAACCTGCAGACGGTGATCGTCGGCGAGACCGACGCGAAGGCCAAGGCCAAGTTCGACGAGTACAAATCCTACGTCAGCTACGAAGGCGCCATGGCGCTGATCTCCGGCTGGACCGGCATCGACTTTAGCCAGTTCAAGCCCGACGAACCGCTCAAGCATGTGCATACCAATGCGATTCAGTCAGCGGTGGAAGCCTTCTCCACGGCGGACCCGAGCAAGGTCTGGACGCCCAAGGAACTGGCCGACTGGGTCGGTATCGGCGGCTTTGGCCCGCTGTTTGTCGGCAGCCCGGAGACGGTCGCGGACTTGCTGCAGGAGTGGGTGGAAGACACCGATGTGGACGGCTTCAACCTGGCCTATGCGCTGACCCACGAAACCTTTATCGACGCGGTGGAACTGCTGGTGCCGGAGTTGCAGAAGCGTGGCGTGTACAAGAAGGAATACGCCCAGGGCACGTTGCGCGAGAAGTTGTTTGGTGAAGGCCCGAGGTTGCCGGTGTCCCATCCAGGCAGGCGCTATCGAACGTTAGCGAATGTGCAGAAAGATAGGGCTGTTGAGCATGCCTGATTCAACCGTGTGAAAGGACCGTCGGGTGTTGTGAATAACTCACAACACCCGACGACGACTCACGGTTCTCATCGTTCCATATCGAAAATTCCATTTTCTACTTTTAAGACGCGTACTCTGCCATCGTCAAGTTCGACGGTTGCCGTGAAGTTAAATTGTCCTGAGAGTTTTCCTGCAAAGCTCTCGAAGTTTGGAATGGATTTAAATGTGATCGTGCCGCTGTCGGCCGGCCAGACGAGGCTTTCAGGGATATTGAAGAAGAATATCCGCACCTGTTTACTGTCTGGACTAAAGCTGTAAGTGCCGGGTGCAAGGCCTTTGGCTATGTTGATGGATAATCGATAGTCCTTGAGGTCGGGTTTCGACGTGAACTGTCGTGACCAGGCCTGTAGATAAGCCGGGAAACTACCTGAATCGTCTCCTAGGCTGAACGCTGTCTCAGTAGATTCATAGCGCTCAGTAATTAACTCGCTGAAGTCGCACACTATTGAACCGCTGGCTCTGGCTTTTTCGTCCTCGGTAAATCCTTGGAGTTTCATCTCGCCCTGGGTAAGAGAGACTGTTTTTGAACCGCTTTGTGCTGTAAACTCGAAAGTTGACTCCACTGTCTGCAGGGTGCTGTTCAGCGTGACCGTCACACTTCCGCTGATGGCGGTGTAAGGGCGAAATGACGAGGAAGTTGCTTTTGTCCATGACGCATTGGCTTTCCCCTGCGCACCATGGTCGTCAACGATTGCGTAGGTTTTTTTTACAACGTCACCCTCGTTAGGCAACCACAGCGAAATATATTGATATTGACCAAGATGGTCTTCATCGCTTGCGCCTGAGATATACCATCTGTTTGTTTTTTCATCCAGATAGAAATAGAAGCGTGTGCCTTCGAAACTGTTAAAGTCCTCGTCGTCATTCACTGTTGCACTGGCTGTGCCTGAAGTGGCTTTTGGCTTGGTTTTATTCGAGCTGCTCATAAGCGGCTCTCCTTTGTTGTGACGTGGGTTCGGCTTGAGTCTATTAAGCGGGCAATACAATATCTACTGTCAAAAATGACAGGTATAACGTGATCGTTTCTAATAGCGAAAGTGGTTATTCGGAACACATGTTTGAATGCCGCTTACTTATCAATTCCGACCCCGCTTGGCAGGGTATTCGCTGTTGCTCCAGCAACAGCGAAGAAGCACTTTGTGCTGTGTCAGCTTCATAACTGTTGATGAACGCCTGGGTTATGCGACGTTTTATATCGGCATGGTTCCTGCTTAGCCTTTATATCAACGCTATCGACTTTCCGTTCAATCCTCATTCAGCCAGCGGACCACCGCACGCTTACCCACCCAATAGGAGCATCACCCCTATGAGCGTGCATGTACTCAAACCTCCGTCGGCTCTGCGCCGTCTGCTGAAAAACCGCGTGCGCAAACTGCTGGGCTTTCAACGCCTGGCCTCTATCTGGCAGCCACCCAGCACGGGCAAGTCCGTTGTCGAGCCGGTGTGGCTGGCTGAATTCAAACGGGACATCGCATGAGCCAAGCCATTCTCCAGGTGCGGGATATCTCGCTGACGGTCAACGACATCGAAGTGATCTACGACGGCGCGATCCTCGCCGTGGCCGGGGTGTCGCTGAGCGTGCCCAAGGGCGCGATCGTCGCCTTGCTCGGCGCCAATGGCGCCGGCAAGAGCACCACGCTCAAGGCGATCTCCGGGCTGGTGCGCGCCGAGCGTGCCGAAGTCAGCCGTGGCGTGATCGAATACGCCGGCCACGACCTGGCCGGCGTCGACCCCAGCCAACGGGTGCGCCAGGGCATGGTGCATGTACTCGAAGGTCGCCATCGGCCGGGCGTTGATGACCCGTCCTACTTTGGTACTGCTCGACGAGCCGTCCATGGGTTTGGCGCCTATGATCGTGCAGGAGATATTCGAGATCGTCGCGCAGCTCAACCGCGAGTAGCAGGTGAGCTTCCTGATCGCCGAGCAGAACATCAACGTCGCGCTCAACTATGCGTCCCAGGGCTACGTGCTGGATACTGGCCGCGTGGTCTTGAGCGGCAGCGCCGCTGAACTGTTGGCGCGGGGCGATTTGCATGACATCTATTTGGGTAAACAGTAAAGGCGAACAGGCATGACTGAATCCATCCGCAACGCCGATGTCCTGATCATCGGCGGCGGCCTGAGCGGTACGATGCTGGCCGTGCAACTGCTGCGCCTGCCCGGCTCGCGGCAGATCCTGGTGATCGAACCGCGCGCCGAACTTGGTCGCGGCGAGGCCTACAGTGCGGTCGAGCTGGGCCATACCTTGAACGGCAATGCGGCGCGCATGAGTGTCGACCCGGACAACGCCGACGACCTGACCCAATGGCTCACCGACTACATCGGCGCCGGCGGCTGGCCGGAGTCGGACCAGCAGCATGTGCCGATCAGCGAGCTGTTCCCGCCGCGCGGGATGTTCGGGTTGTACGCGCAGCAACGCTTGGCCGAGGCCAAGGCGCTGTCGACGTCTACCGTCGAGCATGTCCGCGCCGAAGTGGTCGACCTGCAAGTGGACCCCGCCTCGACGCTGCTGACCCTGGATAACGGCCAGCAACTGCGCGGTGCCCAGGCGGTGTTGGCGACCGGCATGTTCCCGGCGGCGCGCACGCCGCAGACCGAATCCAGCGGCTTGAACGCCGCCGCAGTCGACCCGTGGGACGTGCAGGCCATGAGCCAACTCGAGCCGCGCGCGACGGTGCTGATCATCGGTTCCGGGCTGACCATGGTCGACGCCGTGGTGTCCCTGGAACAGGCTGGGCACCGAGGCCCGATCGAGGTGTTCTCGCGCCACGGCCTGCTGCCCCATGTGCGTCGACAGCCACCGGGCTGGGACGATTTTCTCGCCGCCGACCACCGCCTGCGTAGCCCTCGGCAGTTGCTGCGCGAGGTGCGTCGGCAGTGTCGCATCGCGACGGCGCAGGGCATCGATTGGCAGGCGCCGCTGGACACCGTGCGCGCGCATATCGGCCGTTTGTGGAGCCAGGCCAGCGAGCGCGAGAAGCGCCAGTTCGTGCGGCATGTGCGGCCGTGGTGGGAAAGTCATCACCACCGTTCGCCGCCGCTGAGTGCGCAGTTGGTGGCGCGCCTGCATGAGGAAGGGCGCCTGCGCATTCGCGCGGCGTCGTTCAAGGGCTTGGTGCCTGCGGTCAACGGCGTCAGCATCCGCTTGCGTTACCGTGGCGAGCAAGCGATCACCCAGGTTGCGGGCGCGGCACTGATCAATTCCAGCGGCATCGAATACGACTGGCGCCGGGTAGCCCGGCCGTTGCCCCAGCAGTTGCTCAAACGCGGGTTGATCCAGCCCGGGCCGCTGGCGCTGGGGATCGCAGCGGATGCCTCGGGGGCGGTGCTGGATGCCCAGGGCCAGGCCAGCCGGCGCTTGTTCGCCATGGGCCCGCCGCTGCGCGGGATGTGGTGGGAGAGCACGGCAGTGACCGATGTGGCGCTTCAGGCCAAGGCGCTGGCGTTGAAGCTGACAACGATCTAAAGGTGGGAGGGGGCAACTTCCTCTACCTAGGGGTCTTCACAAAACCGGGTTTTAGGCCAAATACCTCGACGCCCTGCGGCGTCGATTGCCCGGTGGTCACGGTCACGCGTTCCACCGGCTGGTTCATCGTCGGCCGATATTCGACGGTCATGTCCGGCTGGATCGCCTGGCTCGGAATCACGATCGCCTGCGCGTTGTTGTAAGTGACGATGGTCAGTCGCGCACTCATCCCCAGCCGTACCCGCTGCAATTGCTGCGGGGTCAGCCTGGGGATCGACAGGGTTACCGGGAACTGCGCGCTGCCCTGGGTATCGCCGGCAATCGCCAAACCGCTGACCACACTCACCGAGCCGCTCAACCGTTCGCCGTCGAAGCCATCGCCCATCACTTCCACCGCCTGGCCCTGGTGCAGTTGGTTGATGTCCAGCTCGGAGACCCTGGCGACGATTTTCAGCCGTTCGATATTGGCCAGGCCGAACAACACCTGGCCCTGGCTGACCTTGCTGCCGGCCTGCACCGGGGCGTTGGTGTTGCCCGCGCCTGCTGCCGCGTTGCTGCTTCCGGGTGCGGGCACCACGATGCCGGAGAAGGGCGCCTTGACCTCCTTGTCTTCGAGCTGTCGGTAGAGCGCGTCGTACTTCACCGTGGCATTGGTCAGCTCCATCTCGGCGATCTGTCGGTATTCACCCTTGCCTTGCTCCAGTGCCTGTTGCAGTTCATCGCGTGCGGCGATCAGGTCCAGTTGCTGCTGCTGGGTCTGTTGCTTGAGGTCGTCCAGTTCGTTGCGCGGGATGATGCCGCGCTGAAACAGGTTTTCGCTTTCGGTGAGTTTGCGCTGGGTGTTGTCGGCGCTCATTTGCGCGGTGCGCAGGCTGCGACGCGCACGGCTGACGGTGGGACTGCTGTCCCAGTCTTGCATTTCCTGCACGGTGCGCCGGGCCTTGAGTTGCGCGGAGAGTGCATCGCGCAGTTGCACTTCGAGCAGGGCCGGGTCCATGCGCAGCAACACTTGCCCGGCGTCGACGCGTTGGCCTTGCTCCACCAGGTTGGCCTGCACATTGCCGTCGAACGGCGCGGTGAGGGTGAGGGTGGTGTCGGGCTCGATCTTGCCCACCAGGCCGATCTGATGCACCAGTGCGCCAGGCGTCACCGCCAGCCACTGTTCGGTCGGGAGGATCGGGTCGGCGGCGCTGCGATGGCTTTGCACCGCAACGCCGGCGGCCGCCAGCAACACGATCAATCCAGCCGCCAGCAGGCGTTTTTGGTTAGTAGTCATTGAGGGCGATTTCCCAGCTTTCCAGCGTCATGCCCAGGGTCAGATCGAGCTGGGTCTGGGCGTTCAAGTAAGCGATCAGCGCATTGAGCTGCGTGTTTTCGGCGTTGCGCAGGTCGGTCTCGAAACTCAGCACCTGGAAGTTGGTGGAGCGCCCGGCGCTGAGTTTTTCGCGTTCGATCTCGATCTTGCGCCGCGACAATTCCACGGCGCGCTGGGAGATTTCGTACTGGCGCCAGCGCGTGCCGAGGTCGCGCACCACGTTGTTCACGCTGCGTTCCAGTTCCTGGCGGGCGTCGGTGATGCGGATGGCCTGATCCTCCACATTCACCCGCGCGCGCACTTCGGCCTGGCGCGTGCTGATGTCGCCGATGGGGATTTGCACCTGCACCCCGGCGTAGCTGTCCCAACTGCGGTTGTTGCCGCTGCCGGTGTCGTTGTCGTAGTTGTTGCGTATCTGGTTCGCCCCGGCCACCAGGTCCACTTGCCAGCGCCCGGAGTCTTTGGCGATCACCAGGTTGAGGTCGGCCTGCTGGCTGCCGAGCAGGGTGGCGAGGTATTCCGGTTGCTGGTTCTGCGCCAGGTTGAAGGCCTCGCGTTTGTCGATCTGCATGGGCTTGGCCTCCAGGGCTTCGGTGGCGCGGATCGGCGTCGACAGGTCGAGGGCCAGCAGGCGCAGCAAGGCCAGTCGGCTGGTGTCGAGTTGGTTCTGCGCTTCTTCCACGCCCAGTTGCTGAGTGGCGATATCGGCTTCGGTCTGCACGATCTCGAACTCGGCCATGCGCCCGGCGCTGATCAGCGCCTTGTTGACCTCCAGCAAGGTGTTGGCGCGTTTCAGCGCGTCCTGGACGATGCTCAGTTGCTCCTGGGCGCGCAGCAACTCGCGGTAGGTGGCGATGATCTGGCTGATGGTTTGTGCCACGGTGGCCTTGAGGTTCAGGCGGTTGGCCTGCTCCGACAGGCGCGACAGGCGCAGCGGCGCGGTGGTCGCGTCCCAGCCGGCGCCGCGCATCAGCGGTTGGATGAGCGCCAGGTCGAGGCCGTCGCTGCGGTAGCGGCCGGCCCGGTTGGCGTTATTCAGTTGCTGGGTCCAGGCCATGCTCAGGCGCGTGCCGTACTCGCCCAGCAGGCTGGTGGCAGGGGCCACGTTGGTATTGCGTGCATTGTCGGCGGAACCGCGGGAGCTGCGGTAATAGCTGTTGAGGGTGAGCTTGGGGTTGAACACGTCTTCGGCCACGCGCAGGTCGAATTTCTGCGCGACCCGCTGCAGGTAGGCGCTGCGAATCGCCGGATTGTTGCGCAGGCCCAGGTACACCGCGTCGCCCAGGGTGATGGCGGTGACCTGGGCATTCAGCGAGACGCCGCGATCGTAGCCACTGCGCGTGGTGCTGGGCGCCGTGGGCCGGATCAGCATATCGGCGGCGACACTCGGCAGGCTGATCAGCGCCAGGAGCAGCAGCAGGCGTTTATTCATCGCGCAACGCCTCCACCGGCTGCAACCGCGAGGCCGAGACCGCCGGGTAAATGCCGAAGAACAACCCCACCAGCAAGGTGCTGCCCACCCCCAGGGGCAGGGCGGCGACCGCCAGGGCGAAGGCCCAGCCCGACAGCCAGGCATAGAGCCACGCGGCGGTCATGCCGAGCACCGCGCCGCACAGCGCGCCGACGGCGGTGAGGGTGATGGCTTCGAGCAGGAACAGGTTGCGGATATCCCGCTGGCGTGCGCCGAGCGCCATGCGAATGCCGATCTCGCGGCGGCGTTCGGAGACGTTCATCAGCATCACGTTCATCACCCCGACACCGCCGCCCACCAGCGAGATCGCGCCCAAGGCCAGCAGCAGGTAGGCGAAGGTGCGGCTCTGCCGGGTCATGCCGTCGATCATTTGCTGGGGCACCGTGATGTCGACGCTGTGCTCGGTCAATTGGCGTTGCAGCGCGGCGGCGGCGTCCCGGGCGATGCGTTCCATGTCCTGGCCCGGCGCGGCGCGGATGATCACGTTGCCGATTTGCGGGCTGGCGTAGATGCGGCGCATGCCGTCGGCGGGAATGAACAGCGATTCGTTGGCCTGCACCGGCATCAGCATCGCCCGGGGCTGGTGGTGCAGGATGCCGACCACCTGGAACAGGTAGTCGTTGATACGCACGCGGTCGCCCAGCTTTAACGGCGCGCCGGGGGCGCCAAGGGCCTGGGCGATCTGGTCGCCGATCACGCCGTAGGTTTCGTTGGCATCGAACGCCGACAGGAAGCGCCCCTCGCGCAGCGCCAGGCGCAGGGCCGCGGGGATATCCGCTGTGCTGCCGACGAAGTTGGCGTTGACGCTGCGGCCCTGGAACACGATGGGGCCGCTGAACAGGCTCAGCGCGCCGATGTGCGCGATCCCGGGCACGGCCTGGCGCACGGCGTCGAGGTCTAGGCGGGTACGCATTGGTACGCTGCTGTCGGCTTTGGGCGGAAACTGCGCGACCAGGGTGTCGGTGCCCATGTCCTTGAAAATCAGCGCGGCATCCACCGCCGCGTTATGCCCGATATTGATCAGCGCCACCACCGACGAACTGCCGATCACGATGCCCAGCAGCGCGAGGATCGAGCGCTTGCCCAGGGTGCGCAGGCTGACGAACGCTTCATGCAGTAATTGGCTCAGGCTCTGCTCGACCCGCAGGCTCATGGGCGCCCGGCCTCATGCACCACGCCGTTGCGCACCAGGATCTTGCGCTCCAGGCGTTCGGCGATGTGTGCGTCGTGGGTGACGATGATCAGCGTGACCTGCTGCTCGCGGTTCAGCGCCAGGAGCAGGTCCATGATGTCCTGGGCGGTGCTGCTGTCGAGGTTGCCGGTGGGTTCGTCGGCCAGGATGACCGAGGGCTTGCCCACCAGCGCCCGCGCAATCGCCACACGTTGGCGCTGGCCGCCGGAGAGGTCGGCGGGGCGATGGTGCGCGCGCTCGGCCAGGCCGACTTGTTCGAGCATGCGCAGGGCCTGCTCCACCGACTCGTGGCGCGACACGCCGCGATAACTCAGGGGCAGGGCGACATTGTCCAATGCGCTGAGGCGCGGCAGCAGGTTGAAACTCTGGAACACGAAGCCGATCTGCTGGTTGCGGATCGCCGCCAGTTCATCCGGGCTGGCGCTGAAAATGTCGTGGCCGGCAAAGCGGTACTGGCCGCAGTTGGGCAGATCCAGCAGGCCAAGGATGTTGAGCAGGGTACTTTTGCCGGAGCCGGAGGCGCCGAGGATGCCGCAGCTGTCACCGCGGGCGATGGACAGGCACACATCATTGAGGATGGACAGGTGCTGTCCGGCGAGCTGATAGCGTTTGCCGATGCCTTGCAGGGAGATCAAGCCTGGGTGCGCGGGGGTATCTGTCATCATGACTACGCCTGCAGTCTCGACGCTGCCGTGCTGCCCCGGTAAAAATTTGTAACAAGTTCGGGAGCTGCCTGGGACACGTCACGGACTGGTTTGATTTCTTGTTTTTAAAATATTCTTTGAATACTAACCGCGTTCAACCGGCTCCGCCAGCCATCGTTGTAGAGGGTTTTTACCCTTTGAAATAAATGCACCGGGGGCAAAACCCACCGCGCAAAAATCCTTTGGTCAGCCTCGACGGGCCCGTCTGCCAAGGCTTGCGCTGATATGGCGCAGTGTCACTACTTGCTTTCGAGCGGTGGCCCCGGTATAAAAAATCAAATTTATTTTTAAAACAATATTTCCCGCGTGGAACTTTTATGGTCGTGAAGAAAGTCAGTTCTCCAAACGTTACCAAGACTCGATTGCTGGATGCGACAGAGGCTCTCTTCATCAAATACGGGTATGACGCTGTTCTGTTACGGCAGATTACCGAGCGTGCCCAGGTGAATCTGGCTGCGGTGAACTATCACTTCGGGGACAAGGATGCCCTGATGAAAACCCTGCTGATGCAGCGCCTGGAGCCGCTCAACGAGCAGCGCCTGGAACTGCTGGCACGCTGCGAAGCCGAATCTGACGGCCCCCTCGATTGCGACACGCTGCTCGGTGTGCTGTTCGCCCCGGCCATGGGCCTGGAGCGCAGCGACCCGGCGAGTGGGGAAGGGCGTTCGTTCATTCGTTTCCTGGGGCGGGTCTACAGCGACACCTCGCCGTTTATCCAGGAATACCTCAAGGTCCATTACCAGCCGGTGTTCCAGCGCTTCTTCGAAGCCTTCGCCCTGGCCTTGCCGGACTTGCCGCGCAACGAACTGGGGGTACGCCTGCAATTTGCCCTCAAGGCGATTTCCGGTGTGATGGCCGGCACCGAACTGCGCCTGCTGATGAACTCCATGAGCCTGGGCCGCCCGGCCACGGATGCCGAAGTAATGGCCAAGTTGATCACGCTGGTCTCGGCGGCGATTCGCGTGCCGCAGCAAAGCCCCGAGGCGCAAGTGGCGTTGGCCAAGGTGCTCGATACCCAGCGCGCCATTCGCGAGCAAGCGTCCGCGCCCGCCGGCAAGGTGGCGCGCTAGCTCGAATCCGGGACAAAAAAAAGCCCGCTGGGGCGGCGGGCTTGATGTACAACGTTTGTAACGGATGAGGCTTCACCCTACGTCCCGCGATGTGAATAAGTCGTGAAAAATATGTAAGAAAAAGTGTGAAAGTGTTGGCGCAGGTAAACACGCTAAATGCCCTCAGGTTCAGATCTTCCAGCGGCCAGCACTTTTGGCCAACTGCTGGCGCATCTCATCCACATTTGCCGCCAATTGCACGGTCAGCAACCGATACCCATCCAATGCACTGTAGACCGGCGTATCCAATGTCGGCTCGGTAGCGGTGGCCTGGCTCGGCCGCTCCAACCGTGGTGTCACGCCCGACCTCAGCGCGCGCGCCATGCCCACCAATTGCACGCGAATCTGCCGATGCTCGCCCTTCAACATTACCTGCATCCGCGCCATCGCCTGCTCGTCGCGAGGGTCTGGCCGGGTGTTGCCCAGAATCTCCAGGGTGCTGATGCACATGCGCAAATGCCGCTGGATCGTGTCCAACTGGGTCATGGAGATCCGTACCTCCTTGGACACCGAGGGCATCAACGAACGCAGTTGCAGCATCGCCGTATTCACGTGGCTGAGCAGTTTAAGGTGTTCGTCGTCGGTGACCGATTGACCGCTGATGATGCGGTTATAGATCGCGGCACAGTCGCGCAAGGCACTGGCCAGGTTGTAGCGCCAGGAGTACACGGCATACAGCGGCAAGGCGAAGGAAAACGCCAGGGCCAACGCGATACCGATCAGGATATCGACCGTGCGCCACAGCCCGTCCGACAGCGGATTGTCGCCATGCCCGGCGACGATAAACACGGTGATCGCCGACAACAAGGCGGTGTATCCGCCCTTGCCGATGGCGTGATACGAGAAGAACCCGCACACCACCGACATCAACAAGTAGGTCAGCAGCGGCTGCCCCACATACGTCTCCTGCACCACCAGCAGCAAACCGACGCTGGCGCCGATCAGTGTGCCGTAGGCGCGCTCCATGGCTTTCTTGCCGATATTGCCGTGGTGCTGCAGGCCGCCGATCACCACCAGCATGGTCACCGACGCCCACTCGCCGTGGGGCAGGTTGATGCCGGTGGTCAGCAGGATCGTCGCCAGCAAGCCGATGGACACGCGCACGGCGTGGATCAGCTTGGCATGGCGATAGCGGCGGTAAGGGTCGAGCAGCGGGCGCAGCAGGCGCCGGGCAAATACAGGCAAGTGCAGGTTAATCAACGGCGAGGCGTCCTCTAGAAAATGTAGTCAGTGGTCAAGAAGCTCGAGTTGCGGTTGTGCAGGATCTCGCTGAGCAGTGCCTTGTTACTGTCCTGGAACTTGGTCGCCACCAGGGTGCGGATCGAGAACACACGCAAGGCGTCATGTACCGACAGTGTGCCTTCGGCCGAGTTCTTGCGGCCGTTGAAGGGGAAGGTGTCCGGGCCGCGCTGGCACTGGGCGTTGATATTGATGCGGCCGACCTGATTGGCGAAGGTGTCCACCAGCCGTCCGATTTCGGCCGGGTCGGTGCCGAACAGGCTCAGTTGCTGGCCGAAATCCGATTCCAGTACGTAATCGATCACTGTCTCCAGGTCACGGTAGGGCACGATCGGCACCACCGGACCGAACTGTTCCTCGTGGTACACGCGCATCTGCGGGTTGACCGGGTACAGCACCGCCGGGTAGAAGAACGAACCGCGACTGACGCCGCCATCGGCATTCATCACGCGGGCGCCGTGTTGGGCTGCATCGGCCACCAGTGCCTTGAGGTAATCGACCTTGCCCACTTCCGGCAGCGGCGTCAGCGCCACGCCGTCGTCCCACGGCATGCCGGGCTTCAAGGTCGCCAACTTGGCGTTGAATTTCTGGATGAAACTGTCGACCACGTCTTCATGCACAAACAGGATTTTCAACGCGGTGCAGCGCTGGCCGTTGAACGACAGCGAGCCGGTGACCGCTTCGCTGACGGCATTGTCCAGGTCGACCTGGGGCAGCACGATGCCTGGGTTTTTCGCGTCCAGGCCCAGGGCTGCGCGCAGGCGGTGCGGGCGCGGGTGCAGTTTTTTCAGGTCGCTGGCGGCCTTGTTGGTACCGATGAACGCGAAGATATCGATCTTGCCGCTGGCCATCAGCGCGCTGACGGTTTCGCGGCCGCTGCCATAGATCACGTTGATCACCCCGGCCGGGAAGCTGTCGCGGAATGCCTCCAGCAGCGGGCGGATCAACAGCACGCCGAGCTTGGCCGGCTTGAACACCACGGTGTTGCCCATGATCAGCGCCGGGATCAGTGTGGTAAACGTCTCGTTCAGCGGGTAGTTGTACGGCCCCATGCACAGCGCCACGCCCATCGGTACGCGGCGGATCTGGCCGAGCGTGTCCTGTTCCAGCTCGAAGCGGCTGCTGCGGCGGTCGAGTTCCTTGAGGGCATTGATGGTGTCGGTGATGTAGTCGCAGGTGCGGTCGAACTCTTTCTGCGAGTCCTTGAGGTTCTTGCCGATTTCCCACATCAGCAGCTTGACCACCGCATCACGCTGTTCGCGCATGCGCCGCAAGAACGCTTCGACGTGGCGGATGCGGTCGACCACGCGCATCGTCGGCCATTCCCCCTGGCCACGGTCATAGGCGCGCACGGCGGCGTCGAGGGCGCTGAGGGCGGTGTCGGCATCCAGCAGTGGCGTGCTGCCGATTTGTACGCGTTCGTCGCCCAGTTGCACCGGGCTGAGCACTTGGGCCAAGGGGCCGTTCCACACCCGCAACTGGCCGTCGACCAGGTAATCGCGCTGTTCGATGGGCGCTCCCAGGCGGAATTGCTCGGGAATATCGGCGGCGCAGGAAGGAAACAGCTGGGCGAGCAGGTTATCGGTGGTCATGTCGCTACCCCTGAAATAGTTGCAAAACATGACTAGAGAGTCACCCAACAACGGGTTCTGTGGCAAGGCTTGCGCGCTTTCTTGTACGCACGGCTGCACATGGCGGGTAAACTGCGAGGCTTTCTTGAAGGAGTTCACATGAGTCAGTACCAGCCGGGCATTCTTGCCGCACCGGTGCCTTTACAGGCACGCCATCTGTTTTTTGCCGTGGACTCCCTGGCCGCTGTACCTGCTGCGTTGAACGCATTGGTGCAGTGGACGGATTCGGCCGCAGTGGTCGGTCTGGGTGAGCCGCTGGTCAACGCACTGGGCGCGCGGATCGAAGGGCTGCGCGCATTCCCCGCCGTCAGCGCGCCGGGCGCGCACAACCCCTCCACGCAGCAAGCATTGTGGGTGTGGCTGCATGGCGTGGATCGCGGCGAATTGCTCTTGCGCAGCCGTGCGCTGGAGAAAGCCCTGGCCCCGGCGTTCCGCCTGGTGCAGTCGACTGAAGGCTTCCGCTACAAGAGCGGTTTTGACCTGACCGATTACGAAGACGGCACCGAAAACCCCCACGACGATGCCGCCGTCGAAGCCGCGCTGACCGACAGCGGCGCCAGTTTCGCCGCGATCCAGCAATGGCAGCACGACCTCGATGGTTTTGCCGCGTTGCCTGCCCAGGAACGTGACCACATCATCGGTCGCCGCCACGGCGACAACGAAGAACTGGAAGACGCGCCCGAGTCCGCCCACACCAAACGCACCGCCCAGGAAAGCTTCACCCCGGAAGCGTTCGTGGTGCGCCGCTCGATGCCCTGGGCAGAAAACGGCCAGGCTGGCTTGATGTTCCTCGCGTTCGGGCATTCCTTCGATGCGTTTGAAGCGCAACTGCGCCGCATGAGCGGGTTGGAAGACGGCATCGTCGACGGCCTGTACCGCATCAGCACACCGTTGACCGGCGGCTATTACTGGTGCCCGCCGCTCAAGGACGGGCGTCTGGACCTGAGCGCCGTGTCGATCTGACCAGGCGTTTGCCTGGGTCATTGCGTCAGCCCACGCGCCATCACCGATACGGAGTTGGCGCGTTTTTTTTACGGGTGCAGGCAACATGAAGATGTTGACAGCCAACGCATTGGCGACTGAAAAAAATCGTCGCAGCCCGTAATCTGGAGGCCTTTTGTCACCTGTGCGGGTTGTGCATGTCTTCTGTTGCCGATGGGCTGCCCCTGAATAAACGCCTGCCGGCGGTGATCGCCATTTCCCTGGGCATCGGCATGGCGACCCTGGACACGGCCATCGTCAACACGGCGCTGCCGACCCTGGCCGACGGCATTGGCACCGACTCCGCGTCGGTGATCTGGGTGGTCAACGCCTACCAGTTGGCGATCATTGCCACGGTGTTGCCCTTCGCTTCGCTGAGCGATGTGCTCGGGCACCGTCGGGTGTACCTCGGTGGCTTGTTGCTGTTTATCGTATCGTCGCTGTTTTGCGGGATCGCCGGGTCGCTGGTGACGCTCACGGCGGCGCGGGTGGTGCAAGGGCTCGGTGCGGCCGCGATCATGAGCGTCAACACGGCGTTGCTGCGGCATATCTATCCGTCGCGCATGCTCGGGCGCGGCCTGGGCTATAACTCGCTGGTGGTGGGGCTGGCGTTCACGCTCGGGCCGACGGCGGCGTCGGCGATCCTGTCGGTGGCGAGTTGGCACTGGCTGTACCTGATCAACGTGCCGCTGGGGTTGCTGGCGCTGATGTTGGGCCTGCGCTCATTGCCGGTCATTCCCATGGCCGGGCATGCCTTCGATCGCCTCGCCGCGCTGTTGTGTGCCGGGCTGTTCGCCTTGCTGGTGCTTGGCCTGGGGACGGCGGTACATGGCGCCCAAGGTGCGTTGACCCTGGGCCTGATCGCGCTGGCGCTGGTCTGCGGCGCGCTGCTGCTGCGCCGCCAGGCCGGGCACCCGGCGCCGATGCTGGCAGTGGACTTGTTCAAGCGCCCGGTGTTTGCGCTGTCTTCGCTCACGGCGATCTGCGCCTTCAGTGCCCAGGGCCTGGCCTTTGTATCGCTGCCGTTTCTGCTGCAGGCAGTGCTCGGGCACAGCCAGGTGGAGACCGGCTTTCTGATGACGCCCTGGCCTGCGGTCGTGGCGGTGATGGCGTTGGTCGCCGGGCGCCTGGCCGACCGCGTGTCCCTCGGCCTGTTGTGTGGGATCGGCCTGTTGATGCTGAGCATGGGCATGGCGGCCCTGGCGACGTTGCACAATGATGCGTCGGCGTTCGAGATCGGCTGGCGCATGGCCTTGTGCGGAGCCGGTTTCGGGTTCTTCCAGTCGCCCAACCTCAAGGCATTGATGACCAGCGCACCCTTGGCCCGCAGTGGCGGGGCCAGTGGCATTGTGGCGATCTCGCGGTTGTTGGGGCAGACGCTGGGAGCGTCGTTGGTGGCGTTGTGTTTTCACTGGTCCCTGGGCAGCGGCCCGCACTACGCGTTGTGGCTGGGCTGTGCGTTTGCGTTGGTGGGCAGTGTGGCTAGCGGCCTGCGGTTGTTGCCGTATGACAAAAAGGTTTAATCGAGCGTTGTAAAAAGCCGTTCGAGAAGGCTACGGTGGCGACCTGAATATTTCGGGATGTTTCAGATTTATGGCAAGCCAGGCCCAACGCACTGCCGACATCACCTCCCGCCGCGCCGCCCTGACCTTGGCTTTATGCCTGCCCAGTGATGTGTTGCTTTATCTGCTGCTGCCCATGGAATCCCAGGCGTTCGGCATCACGCTGGCCCAGGCCGGGGTGCTGCTGGCGGCCAACCGATTGGTGCGGATTTTCGGTTACCGCCACGTGCTCAATTTCTATGCGCGCCACGGCGATCGTCTGACCTGCATGATCGCCGCCGGTGCCGCGACGCTGTGTGCCTTGGGTAACTCGATGCTGTCGGGCTTCGCTGCATTGCTGGGCTTGCGGCTGGTCTGGGGCCTGTGTTTTGCCGCGTTGAACCTGTCGACCCAAGTGCTGGCGACCGCCGAGCCGACGGGCGCCGCACGCCGGGCAGGGCGGTCGCGGGCCTTGATCGCCCTCGGGCCGATGCTCGCATTGCCGCTCGGCGGCTGGCTGACCTTATGGGCCGGACCGCGTCCGATCTTTCTGATTCTCGCCGGATGCTGCCTGCTGGGCTTGTGGATGGCGCGGGGGTTGCCTACTGTCGGCCATGATTTGCACAGCAGTCCGGGGCGCCGTTTCAAGTGGCCCGACAGCGTGGCGCTGTGGTCGTTTATTGAAGGCGTGGCGCTGGATGGGCTGTTTATCTTTGGTCTGTCGATCCAGGCACAGAAGCTTCTCGGGGGCGACGCGGTGTTGATCGCCGGTGCCTTGATGGCCTTGCGTTATGTCTCGGAAATGCTCCTGAGCCCGCTGGGCGGTCGCGCCGCGCAACGCTTCGGCGCCACGTCGATGCTGTTGTTGTTTTCGTTCCTGAGCGCTTTGGCCCTGGCAGCATTCGGCAGTTATTGGGTGATCGTCGGCGCGGCGGCAGTGCTGGTGTTGCGGGCGTTGCAGTTGCCCCTGGTGACGACCTTGGTGGCCGAACGCAACCCCGGTTCGATGCGCGTGTCGGCATTGGCCTCCAACGCGGTATGGCGCGATATCGGCGCCGGCCTCGGGCCGCTGCTGGCGGGGTTGTTGCTGCCGGTCGCCGCGGCCCCTTGGGTGTTTGGCCTGGCGGGCGCCGCGATAGCCATCAGCGCCGTGTTCTGCTGGCGGGCAAAGCGTTCCAACTGACAATGTGAGGTAGTGTGTGACCCGACAAGAAGACTGTGTACGCGTGCTGGATGACGCCTATCGACACTGGACCGGCCAGGGCTTGCCGGCGCCCGAGCATCTGGACGCACAGCAACGCCTGACCTGGCTGCATGCCCATGCGCCCTACAGCCTGCTGGCCCACGATGGCGCGGCGGACCCGCGGTTTAACTACGCCAATGCGTGCGCCTTGGCGTGCTTCAAATACCCGCGCGAGACCTTCATCGGCATGCCGTCACGCTTCAGCGCCTCGGAATTCGACCGCGCCGCGCGCCAGGTGTTATTGGAGCACGTCAGCGCCAACGGCATCGCCCATGGCTACAGCGGCTGGCGGGTGGATGCACATCAGCAGCCGTTCATGATCCATGCCGGTGTGGTGTGGACGTTGCTCGATGCCGCCGGCCTGCCGTGTGGGCAGGCGGCGCTGTTCTGGCCGGATGCGCAGCGTATCGGGGTGTTGGCTTAAGCGCCTTTGAAACTGTCCAGCCAGGACGGGTCGAAACGGGTTTGCTCGGTATCGAGCCCCAACGCTTGCATCTTCGCCCTATGTGCCTCGATCTCGCCGACCAACTGCACCTGGGCGCTGGAGTTGGCGTCCAGCTCATGCATCTGCGTCAGCCCCAGGTGATAGAACCGCAGCACCTTGAGCGCCGTCGGGTCATTGGCTTGCACGCGGTCGGTGACCTTGTGCATCACGTTGGTCACGCGCATCAGGTTGCGCTTGAGCTGCCAGCCATACACCGCCGGCGCTAGCCATGGCTGGGTCCAGAACGGGCCGCGCACCAGGGCGAGGGTGATCAACACCCCGGCAAACACCCCACCCACGTTGTAGCGAAAGTTGTCGCCGCCGGCTTCGCCAAACAGCATCACCGCCAGGCTCGACAACAGCATCGCCAGGGCCACGAACAACACGGCCACGATCAACGTACTGCGACGGGTCTGCTGGCGGTAGGTGATGGGGTCGCAGGGTTTGAGTTCGAACATCCGGGGAAAATCTCCTTGGCGTTTGTAGGGGATAGGGCAGGGCGGCATCTTCTCATGCTTGGCGATGGGGTGTGCGGTTAACACGTTGGGCGAAGGCGTGTGGGGCGTTCTCTATGATCGATTGCAAGCAGCCCCGGCCCGGATCGCACACGCAATGCCCCGAAAGAGCGTGAGCAACCAAATGCTGTCGAAAAAAAAGCCCCGTCGTTGAACGGGGCGTTTGTTTATTTGGGCGGTACCCAGTTGACGTCGGTGATGCCGTACTTCTCGGCCCAGGGCCGGGTGGTTTTTTTCACCTGCTCATGGCCGACCCGACCGATGCGGCTGACATGCGCAATATCGGCATCAACGGCCGCCCAGTGCCAGGCCTCGGCGTTATTCATCACTTCGGCACGCACCACGAAAGACTTCGGTTGACCGTGCAGTTGATAGGTAATGGTGTAGATTTTTGCGCTACTCATGTTGCCTCCCTGTCTTGTTATAGATGGATAGGAAAGCGTTTAAAAAGGTTCATTCGAAATGACAAATTGCCGGTCCGGGCGGCATAGTGGGGCCTTCGCCACGCGCCCAAGGATCGCGTCATGTCCCGCCTGACCCAAAGCCACCTGTACCTGCAACGCCTGGGCTACGCTGCGCCGCCACCGCCGACTCTGCAAACCTTGCGGGACCTGCAATTGCGGCATGTGTGTACGTTCGCCTTTGAAAGCCTGTCGACCCTGCTGCGCTTGCCGGTGCCGATCGACCTGCCCAGCGTCGAACAAAAAGTCTTGCTCGATGGACGCGGCGGGTATTGCTATGAACTGAACCAACTGTTTCTGGAACTGCTGCAGGAGCTGGGCTTCGACGCACGCGGCATCACCGGACGGGTCGTGATGGGCGGGCCACCGGACGCACACACCGCGCGTACCCATCGCCTGAGCCTGGTGACGGTGGACGGTGTGCGCTATATCTGCGACGTCGGCTTTGGCGGCATGGTGCCGAGCAGCCCGTTGCTGCTGGACAGCGAAGCGATCCAGGCCACCGCCCACGAACCCTTTCGGCTGACCGTTAAGCACGGCAGCTACACCCTGTGGGCCGAGGTCGGCGGGGAGTGGCGTGGCTTGTATGTGTTCGACCTGCAGGTGCAGGCAGACATCGATTATGAAATCGGCAACTGGTACGTCTCCACCCACGCGGACTCGCCGTTTCTCGGTCAGTTGAAAGTGGCACTGCTCGCGCCGGGTAAGCGTCACACCTTGAACAACGGCCACTACGCGATGCACTCCCTGGACGGTTCCAGCGAAAAACGCGCGATAGCCAGTGCCGATGAATTGCTTGATGTGCTGCGCGGCACCTTTGGCCTTCGCTTGCCGGTGCATCAGCGGCTTCGCGAAACGCTCGATGGTTTAGTGTCGGCCAATCTTTAGACGCATTGAGGCCGCATCTTCTCTGGCCCATAAACGCAAAAACGGCACCCGAAGGTGCCGTTTCTGTTTACTGCATACCGCTAAGCGATCAAACGCCCAGTACCGCGTGCTGCACCAAAGTGAGCAACGGTTGTGGGTACACGCCGAGGAAGAAGGCGAGCACGGCGATGGCCAGCAGCATCACGCCACCGGCTTTCTGTTCCCAGTGCAGCTCGGCATCCACACGACGCAGGTTTGGCTCGATCAGGTACAGGGTGACCATCACGCGCAGGTAGTAGAACACGCCGATGGCGCTACCCAGGATGAGCGAGGCAACCAGCCACCATTGATGCGCTTCAACGCCGGTCGCGATGATGTAGAACTTGCCGATAAAGCCCGCAGTCAGCGGGATACCGGCCAGGGACAGCATCATCAGGGTCAACACGGCGGTCAGGTACGGACGGCGCCAGAACAGGCCGCGATATTCGTACAGGGCGTCGGCGTCACGGCCTTTGTAAGGCGAGGACATCAGGGTGATGACACCGAAGGCGCCGAGGCTGGTGATCACGTAGGTGACCAGATACACGCCGATCGCTTCCAGGGCCAGGCCTTTGCTCGCCACCAGGGCGATCAGCAGGTAGCCGAAGTGGGCGATGGACGAGTAACCCAGCAGACGCTTGAGGTTGTTCTGGGTCAGCGCCAGCAGGTTACCGAACAGGATCGAGGCAACGGCGATCACGCTCAGTACGTCGCTCAACACGCCGGTGTTGGCCGCCGGGGAGATCTGGAACAGACGCACTACCACCGCAAACACCGCAACTTTCGTCGCCGTGGCCAGGAACGCGGCCACCGGCGCCGGAGCGCCTTCGTACACGTCCGGTGTCCACAGGTGGAAGGGCACCAGCGACAGTTTGAAAGCCAGGCCGATCAGCATCATCGCCAGGCCCAGTTGGGCGATCGGCGCAGGCATGCTGGTGGCCGCCAGGGCGTGGCCGATACCGGTGAAGCTCAGGCTGCCGGCTTCGGCGTAGAGCAGGGCCATACCGAACAACAGGAACGCGGAACCGGCGGCCGACAGCACCATGTACTTGATGCCGGCTTCCAGGGAACGCTTGTTGAAGAAGGCGTAGGCCACCAGGCCGTAGGTCGGGATCGACAGCAGTTCCAGGCCAATGAACAAGCCAGCCAGGTGCTGCGCGCTGACCAGCACGATGCCGCCGGCCGCAGCCAGCAGGATCAGCAGGTACAGCTCTTCGCGGTTGCCCGGGTAGCCGGTGCCGCCTTCGCCGAGGTAGGCGTGGGCGAGGGTGACGCAGGCCAGGGTGGCGACGAGGATCAACGCGATATACAGCAGCGCGAAGTCATCGATCATCATCAGCGGGGTCACCGCCAGGGGCGCGACCTTGAGTGCCGGGATGATCGACAGCAAGGCCAGGTTCAAACCCGCACAGGACAGCAGGAAGGTTTGCGCATGATTGCGACGCCAGGCGATCGACAGCATCACCACCACAATGGTGAGGCTGGTGATCAGCAGCGGCGCAAGCGCGATAAAGTGTTGGATCGTGAATTCCATAGCGCTCTTACCGGGCCGAAGCGAGTTGAGAGAAGGCGGTGCCGAACCACTGCTGCACGCCATGCATCGTTGCGGCAGAAGTGTCCAGGAACGGTTGTGGGTACACGCCGATGTAGATCAGCAGGACCGCCATACCGAGCACCATGATCAGTTCGCGAGCATCCATCCCGCGCAGGACGGTGTCGGACTTGGCCGGACCGAAGTACGCGCGGTGGATCATGATCAGCGAGTAGACCGAACCGAATACCAGGCCGGAAGTAGCGATGGCGCTGATCCACGGTGTCTGCACGAAGGTCCCCATCAGGATCAGGAACTCGCCGATGAAGTTGCCGGTGCCCGGCAAGCCCAGGGACGCGGCGGCAAAGAACAGGCTGATCGCCGGCAGGTAGGCGATGCGCGACCACACGCCACCCATCTCACGCATGTCACGGGTGTGCAGACGCTCGTACAACTGACCACTGAGGATAAACAGTGCGGCGGCTGAAACACCGTGCGCCAACATCTGGATCACGGCGCCTTGCAACGCCACCTGGCTGCCGGAGTAGATACCGATCAGTACGAAACCCATGTGGGAAACGGACGAGAAGGCAACCAGACGCTTGATGTCGGTTTGCGCGAAGGCCAGGAACGCACCGTAGAAGATCCCGATCAGACCCAGGGTCATGGCGATCGGCGCGAACTCGGCCGAGGCATTCGGGAACAGCGGCAGGGCGAAACGCAGCAGGCCGTAGGCCGCCGTCTTCAGCAGGATACCGGCCAGGTCCACGGAACCGGCGGTCGGCGCCTGGGCGTGGGCATCCGGCAGCCAGGAGTGGAACGGCACCACCGGCAGCTTCACCGCGAAGGCGATGAAGAAGCCCAGCATCAGGATGTACTCGGTGGTCAGGGACATCTTGGTTTTCAACAGATCGGCGTAGTTGAAGGTAATCACGCCCGTGCTGTTGAAGTTGACCAAGACCAGACCGAGGATCGCCACCAACATGATCAGGCCGGAAGCCTGGGTGAAGATGAAGAACTTGGTCGCCGCGTAGATCCGGGTTTTCTTGCCGTCCGAAGAACTATGACCCCAGAGCGCGATGAGGAAGTACATCGGCACCAGCATCATTTCCCAGAAGAAGAAGAACATGAACAGGTCGAGGGCGAGGAACACGCCGACCACGCCGCCCAGGATCCACATCAGGTTCAGGTGGAAGAAGCCCACGTGACGCTGGATCTCTTTCCAGGAGCAGAGTACCGAAAGGACACCCAGCAGGCCGGTCAGCAGGATCATCAGCAACGACAGGCCGTCGAGGGCCAGGTGTACGTTGATGCCGAAGCGCTGGATCCAGACGTGCTTGAACTCAAGCGCCCAGGTCGGATCGGCGCCAGGCGCCGGAGCAAATGAATAGTCGCCATGGGCCCACAGCCAGAGGCCGAGCGCGAGTTCCAGGGACATGGTCAGCAACGCAATCCAGCGGGGGAGGGTGGCGCCGAAGCGTTCACCCATCCAGCAGAGCAGGCCGCCGATAAAGGGGATCAGGATTAGCCAGGGCAGAATCATGACGGGCTCGTTTCCTTTCGCAAGTTCGCAAAGTTCGCAATGTACTTAGACATGGTCAGACCGCTACCACAACGATGGCGCCGATCACCAGAACGGCACCGGCCGCCATGGAAGCTGCATACCAACGTAATTGGCCAGTCTCGCTGCGGCTCAGGGCGGTGTGGCTAGCCTTGGCGGCACGCGGGATCAAACCGATGGTCTGGTCGAGCGGGTCTTTGCGCAGTACGTGGCTGATCGCAAGGTAAGGCTTGACGAACAGTTTGTCGTAGATCCAGTCGAAGCCCCAGGCGGCGAACCACCAGGCCGAAAGGAAACGGCCGATGCCACTGTTGGCGACGGCAGTGACGAAGCGACGCTTGCCGAGGAACAGCAGGGCCGCCAGCAGGATACCCGCGATGGCAATGGCGCCCGAGGCGATTTCCAGGCTGTGCTGGGCTTCGCCGCCGGCATGGCCGACGCTTTCCGGCAGTACGCCGGCCAGTGGCGGGGTGATCATGGCGCCGATGAAGGTCGACAGGATGATCAGCACCGACAGTGGCAGCCAATGGGAGATGCCGTGGCCTGCGTGTGCTTCGGTCTTGGCTTCACCGTGGAAGGTGATGAAGATCAGGCGGAAGGTGTACAGCGAGGTCATGAACGCACCCACCAGGCCTGCGTAGAGCAGGTTCTGGTTACCGCTGGCAAAGGCTTCCCAGAGGATTTCGTCTTTCGAGTAGAAACCGGCGGTCACCAATGGCAGGGCTGCGAGTGCGGCACCACCGACGATGAAGCTGGCGTAGGCCAGTGGCAGTTTCTTCCACAGGCCGCCCATCTTGAAGATGTTCTGCTCGTGGTGGCAGGCGACGATCACCGCACCGGAGGCGAGGAACAGCAGGGCCTTGAAGAACGCGTGGGTCATCAGGTGGAAGATCGCCGCGTCCCAGGCGCCGACGCCCAGGGCCAGGAACATGTAGCCGATCTGGCTCATGGTCGAGTAGGCGAGGATACGCTTGATGTCGGTCTGCACCAGCGCGGCGAAGCCGGCCAGTACCAGGGTCACGCCGCCGACCACGCCCACCAGGTGCAGGACGTCCGGCGCCAGGGTGAACAGGCCGTGGGTACGGGCGATCAGGTAGACACCCGCGGTCACCATCGTTGCGGCGTGGATCAGTGCCGAAACAGGCGTCGGGCCGGCCATCGCATCCGCGAGCCAGGTTTGCAGCGGCAGTTGCGCGGATTTACCGACAGCGCCGCCCAGCAGCATCAGGGTCGCCAGGGTGATCCAGAAGTCGCCGACCTGGAATTTCTGCGGTGCCAGCACCAGCAGTTCCTGGATGTTCAGCGTGCCCACCTGTTGGAACAGGATGAACAGGCCGATGGCCATGAACACGTCGCCGATCCGGGTCACGATAAAGGCTTTGAGTGCCGCGTTACCGTTGTTGCGGTTGCTGTAGTAGAAACCGATCAACAGGTACGAGCACAGGCCCACGCCTTCCCAGCCGAAGTACAGGAACAACAGGTTATCGCCCAGCACCAGGAACAGCATGCTGGCGATAAACAGGTTGGTGTACGCGAAGAAGCGCGAGTAACCGGCTTCACCGCGCATGTACCAGGACGCGAACAGGTGGATCAGGAAACCTACACCCACCACCACGCCGAGCATGGTGATCGACAGGCCGTCGACGTAGAGGGCGAAGTTGGGCTTGAAGCCCTCCACCGACATCCACTGCCACAACACCAGGGTGTAGTGGCCGCCTTCCGGTGGCGCGACGTTGAATTGCCAGATGACGTAGGCGGCGACAATCGCCGACAGGCCGATGGAGCCCACGCCGACCAGGGCCGAGAGGTTTTCCGACCAGCGTCCGCGAGAGAACGACAGCAGCAGGAAACCGATCAGGGGAAATACGAAAGTCAGAAAGATCATGTTCATCCGCGCATCTCACTGGCAGCGTCGATATCAAGCGTGTGGAAGCGACGATACAGTTGCAGCAGGATCGCCAGGCCAATACTGGCCTCGGCGGCTGCCAGGCTGATCACCAGGATGAACATGACTTGTCCATCCGGCTGGCCCCAACGGCTACCTGCCACGATGAACGCCAGTGCCGCAGCGTTCATCATGACTTCCAGGCTCATCAACACGAACAAAATGTTACGGCGAACCATCAGGCCGACCAGGCCAAGGCAGAACAGGATGCCGGCGACCGCCAGACCATGCTCCAAAGGGATAGCAGGCATCATCATTGCTCCTTGGCTTCGTTACGGCCCAAGTGGAAGGCGGTGATGACTGCGGCGAGCAGCAGCATCGAAGCCAGTTCGACCACCAGCAGATACGGGCCGAACAGGCTGACGCCCACGGCCTTCGCGCCAACGGTGGTGTGGCCGATGGCCTGGCCGCTCTGGTGAGCGAACAGGACATACAGCAGTTCAGCCAGCAGCAGCGCGGCGAGGACCACCGGGCCGAGCCAGATGCCCGGCTTGAGCCAGACGCGTTCCTGGGCGACCGAGGCCGGCCCGAGGTTGAGCATCATCACCACAAACACGAACAGCACCATGATGGCGCCAGCGTAGGCGATCACTTCCAGTACACCGGCGAACGGTGCGCCGAGGCTGAAAAAGGTCATGGCCACGGCGATCAGCGAAATGATCAGGTAGAGCAGGGCGTGCACGGGGTTGGTGTTGGTGACCACGCGAAGCGTGGATACCACTGCAATACCCGATGCGAAATAGAAAGCGAATTCCATCTTTCTTCCTTAAGGCAGCAAGCTCTTCACGTTGATCGGCTCGGCTTCGTTTTGTGCGGCGCCTTTCGGCTTACCGGCAACGGCCATACCTGCAACACGATAGAAGTTGTAATCAGGGTTTTTACCGGGACCAGAGATCAGCAGATCTTCTTTCTCGTACACCAGGTCCTGACGTTTGAACTCGGCCATCTCGAAATCCGGTGTGAGCTGGATCGCGGTGGTCGGGCAAGCTTCCTCGCAGAGGCCGCAAAAAATGCAGCGCGAGAAGTTGATGCGGAAGAAGTCCGGGTACCAGCGACCGTCTTCGGTTTCAGCTTTCTGCAGGGAGATGCAACCCACCGGGCACGCCACGGCGCACAGGTTGCAGGCTACGCAACGCTCTTCGCCATCGGGGTCGCGGGTCAGTACGATGCGGCCGCGATAGCGCGGCGGCAGGTACACCGCTTCTTCCGGGTATTGCAGGGTGTCGCGTTTGCGAAAGCCGTGACCGAACACCATCACCAGGCTTCGCAACTGGGTACCGGTACCCTTAACGATGTCGCCAATATATTTGAACATGGGTCAAATCCTCACTGAACCGCGCCCGCGGGCGTGTTCAACAACACAACGGCAGCCGTCACCAGCAAATTGATCAGGGTCAGCGGCAGGCAGAAGCGCCAGCTGAAATCCATCACCTGGTCATACCGTGGACGCGGAATGGAAGCGCGCAGCAGGATAAACAGCATGATGAAGAACGCGGTCTTCAGTAAGAACCAGAAGATCGCCAGCTGCGGCAGGATGCCGAACGGACCGTGCCAGCCGCCGAAGAACAGCGTGACCAGCAGGGCCGAGATCAAGATGATGCCGATGTACTCACCGACGAAGAACATGCCCCATTTCATGCCGGCATATTCAATGTGGTAACCGTCGGCCAGTTCCTGTTCCGCTTCCGGTTGGTCGAACGGGTGACGGTGAGTCACGGCGACGCCGGCGATGAAGAACGTACAGAAGCCAAAGAACTGCGGAATGATGAACCACAGGTTCTGCGCCTGGTACTCGACGATGTCGCGCATGTTGAACGAGCCGACCTGCACCACGATGCCCATCAGCGCGAGGCCCATGAACACTTCGTAGGACACGGTCTGGGCCGAGGCCCGCAAGCTGCCCAGCAGGGCGAACTTGTTGTTACTGGCCCAGCCGGCGAACAGCACCGCGTAGACCGACAAGCCGGCCATGGCGAAGAAGAACAGCAAGCCGATGTTCAGGTCCGCCACGCCCCAGGTCGGGGTGATCGGGATGATCGAGAAGGCGATCAGCAAGGCGCTCATGGCCACGACCGGTGCCAGGGTGAAGATCACCTTGTCGGCAAACGGCGGGGTCCAGTCTTCCTTGAAGAACATTTTCAGCATGTCGGCAGCGATCTGGAACATGCCGAACGGGCCAACGCGGTTCGGACCGTAACGGTCCTGCCACCAGCCCAGCAGGCGACGTTCGACGAAGCTGAGCAGGGCGCCCGCCACGACCACGGCCAACAGGATCACGATGGCCTTGACGACCGCAATGATCACATCGATGACTTCAGGGGTGAACCAGGTCATTGCGCTGCCTCCTGCAGACCGTCAACGGTTTGGCCAAAGATCGACGGTGGAATACCGGCGATGCCTTTTGGCAGTGCAACCAGGCCGGCACCCAACTCGTCGTTGATGCGCAGCGGCAGACGCAGGGTCTTGCCCGCGACGTTCAGACTGAGCAGGGCACCATCGTTGACGCCGAGACGGTCGGCTTCGGACTTGGCCAGGGACACGTAGGCAGCCGGGATGCGTTCTTGAACCGGTGCGGCTTTGGACGAGGTCTCGTCGCTGCCGAACAGGTGGAAGAACGGCACAACCTGCCAGGTGCCCTGGGCCGGGTTGAACGGACGCGGTACGGCGGCGAACCAGTTCAACGCATCGCCCTGGGGTTCGATCAGGCGCGTGCCCGGGTCGCCAGCGCGGATGTGACCACCGACTTCGTCCTGGAACTTGTTCCAGGCCTGCGGCGAGTTCCAGCCCGGCGACCAGGCAAATGGCACCTGCTGACGCGGCTCGACCGAACCCGAGTAACCTTCCATGGAGAAGGCGAACGCGGTGTCGTTGTCTTGCGGAGTACGCGGTTCATGCACGCTGATGTCGGCCCGCATGGCGGTACGACCGGAGTAGCGCAGCGGCTCACGGGCGAGTTTCATGCCCTTGATGCGGAACGCGGCGGACGGTGCAGCGTCGACGATACGCGCCAGTTGCGGGGCGCTCGCCGCGACGGCTGCGGTGACGTGGTCGAGTTGGGTCCAGTCGATCGGCTGATTGAGCAGAGTCGAGCGCAGGGCATGCAGCCAGCGCCAGCCTTCGTGAACCAGGATGCTGGCGTCCATGTACTTCGGATCGAACACCTGGAAGAAGCGCTGGGCGCGGCCTTCCTGGCTGACCAGGGTACCGTCGCCTTCGGCGAAGGTCGCGGCCGGCAATACCAGGTCGGCACGCTCGCTGGTAGCGGTCTTCTGGTGGTCGGCGACGATCAGCACTTTGGCAGCGTTCAGCGCGGCGTCGACCTTGGCCGAATCCGTGCGGGTGTACAGGTCGTTTTCCAGCACTACCAGGGCGTCGGCTTTGCCGTCGATCACGGCTTGCAGGGCGCTGTCGACGGACTCGCCACCGAGCATGGCCAGGCCGAGGCTGTTGGCTTCCGGCACGATCAGGCTGATGGAACCGTTCTTCTCGCGCAGCTTCAAGGCCTTGGCGATGTTGGCTGCCGCTTCGATCAGCGCCTTGGAACCCAGCGAGGTGCCGGCGATGATCAGCGGGCGCTTGGCCGCCAGCAGGGCGTCGGCGATGCGTTGGGCAAGTGCTACGGCTTCAGCGTCCAGGCCTTCGACGGCCGGCGCACTGGCGTCAAGGGCGTGGGCCACGGCGAAACCGAGGCGGGCCAGGTCATCTGGCGCTGCGTGTACGCATTCTTCGGCGATGTCGTCGAGCTTGGTTTCGGCCAGGCTGGCGATAAACAGCGGGTTCAGCGCGTGCTGGCCGATGTTTTTCACCGCGGCGTCGAGCCAAGGCTGTACGCGCATGGCGTCGGCCATGGCTTCGGCCTTGCCTTTGACCGACTGGCGCAGCGACAGGGCCATACGTGCGGCGGTCTGGGTGAGGTCTTCACCGAGCACGAAGATCGCATCGTGGTCTTCGATGTCGCGCATGTTCGGCACTGGCAGCGGGCTGTCGTTCAGCACTTGCAGGACCAGGCGGATGCGCTCCAGTTCAGCGGCTTCGATACCGCAGTAGAAGTGCTCGGCGCCGACCAGTTCGCGCAACGCGTAGTTGCTTTCGAGGCTGGCACGCGGCGAACCGATGCCGACGATGTTGCGACCGCGCAGCAGGTCGGCGGCTTTATCCAGGGCTTCGTCGGTGTTCAGCTTCGCGCCGCCGGCCAGCAGTGGCTGGCGTGGGCGGTCTTCGCGGTTGACGTAGCCATAGCCGAAACGGCCACGGTCGCACAGGAAGTACTGGTTGACCGAACCGTTGAAGCGGTTTTCGATGCGACGCAGTTCGCCGTAGCGCTCGCCCGGGGAGATGTTGCAACCGCTGGAGCAGCCATGGCAGATGCTCGGGGCGAACTGCATGTCCCACTTGCGGTTGTAGCGCTCGGAGTGCGTCTTGTCGGTGAACACACCGGTCGGGCAGACCTCGGTGAGGTTGCCGGAGAATTCGCTTTCCAGTACGCCGTCTTCAACGCGACCGAAGTACACGTTGTCGTGGGCGCCGAAGACGCCGAGGTCGGTGCCGCCAGCGTAGTCTTTATAGAAGCGCACGCAGCGGTAGCAGGCGATGCAGCGGTTCATTTCGTGGGAAATGAACGGGCCCAGTTCCTGGTTCTGGTGGGTGCGCTTGGTGAAGCGATAGCGGCGCTCGTTGTGGCCGGTCATCACCGTCATGTCTTGCAGGTGGCAGTGGCCGCCTTCCTCACAGACCGGGCAGTCGTGAGGGTGGTTGGTCATCAGCCATTCGACGACACTGGCGCGGAACGCCTTGGATTCTTCATCGTCGATGGAGATCCAGGTGTTGTCGGTGGCTGGGGTCATGCAGGACATGACGATGCGACCACGGGTGTCGTTCTCGTCGGTGTACTGCTTGACCGCACACTGGCGACAGGCACCGACGCTACCAAGAGCGGGGTGCCAGCAGAAATAAGGGATGTCGAGGCCTAGTGACAGACACGCCTGTAACAGGTTGTCTGCCCCATCGACTTCGAGCGCTTTGCCGTCTACGTGGATAGTGGCCATGGTTCAAAGATCTTCGTTGGCCCGTTGTCAGCGGGCGTGGCTAATGGAATCTTGTTATTCATGTGCATCAACACAGCCTTGACGGCGTCAGCACATGACGAGGCGAAGGGCACGGACCCTTCGCCTGTTTAAGCGTTACGCGCCGACTACGATCGGCCTCGCCAGAGGCGGGACGGCGGCGCTGGTAGGCGCGATGCCGGCTTCGAACTCCGAGCGGAAATATTTGATTGCGCTGCCCAATGGCTCCACGGCGCCCGGTGCGTGAGCACAGAAGGTCTTGCCTGGGCCGAGGAAACCGACCAGCCCCAGCAGGGTTTCGATGTCACCCTCGCGGCCTTCGCCTTTTTCCAGCGCCATCAGCAGCTTGACGCTCCACGGCAGACCGTCGCGGCACGGAGTGCAGAAACCGCAGGATTCGCGGGCGAAGAACTGTTCCATGTTGCGCAGCAGCGAGACCATGTTCACGGTGTTGTCCACCGCCATCGCCAGGCCAGTACCCATCCGGGTGCCCACCTTGCCGATGCCGCCGGCATACATCTGTGCGTCGAGGTGCTCGGGGAGCAGGAAGCCGGTACCGGCGCCGCCTGGCTGCCAGGCCTTGAGGGTGTAGCCGTCGCGCATGCCGCCGGCGTAGTCCTCGAACAGTTCGCGCGCGGTCACGCCGAACGGCAGTTCCCACAAGCCAGGGTTCTTGACCTTGCCGGAGAAGCCCATGAGCTTGGTGCCCATGTCTTCACTGCCTTCGCGGGCCAACGATTTGTACCAGTCCACACCGTCGGCAATGATCGCCGGCACGTTGCACAGGGTTTCGACGTTGTTCACGCAAGTCGGCTTGCCCCACACGCCAACGGCGGCAGGGAAGGGCGGCTTGGAGCGCGGGTTGGCGCGGCGGCCTTCGAGGGAGTTGATCAGTGCGGTTTCTTCACCGCAGATATAACGCCCGGCGCCGGTGTGTACGAACAGTTCGAAGTCGAAACCCGAACCGAGGATGTTCTTGCCCAGCAGGCCCGCAGCCTTGGCTTCTTGCACGGCACGGTTGAGGTGCTTGGCGGCGGTGGTGTATTCGCCACGCAGGAAGATGTAGCCGCGGTAGGTTTTCAGCGCGCGGGCGCTGATCAGCATGCCTTCGATCAACAGATGGGGCAGTTGCTCCATCAGCATGCGGTCTTTCCAGGTGTTCGGCTCCATTTCATCCGCGTTGCACAGCAGGTAGCGGATGTTGATGGATTCGTCTTTGGGCATCAGGCCCCACTTCACGCCAGTGGGGAAGCCTGCGCCGCCGCGGCCCTTGAGGCCGGCGTCCTTCACGGTCTGGACGATATCGTCCTGGGCCATGTCGGCGAAGGCTTTGCGCGCAGCGGCGTAACCGTTCTTGGCCTGATACTCCTCGAGCCATACCGGCTCGGCATCGTCACGCAGGCGCCAGGTCAGCGGGTGAGTCTCGGGCGACCGCTTGATGCGGTTGGCCGGGCCGAAGGAAGTCAGGGTCATGGGTAGCCCTCGAGCAATTGGGTCACGCCAGCAGGCTGCACGTCACCGAATGTGTCGTCGTCGATCATCAACGCCGGCGCCTTGTCGCAGTTGCCCAGGCAGCACACCGGCAGCAGCGTGAAGCGGCCGTCCGGGGTGGTCTGGCCGAGGCCGATGCCAAGCTTGTTCTGGATCTCGCTGACCACCGACTCGTGACCACCGATGTAGCAGACCATGCTGTCGCATACGCGAATGATGTGGCGGCCCACGGGCTGGCGGAAGATCTGGCTGTAGAACGTGGCCACGCCTTCAACGTCGCTGGCGGGGATGCCGAGGATCTCGCCGATGGCGTAGAGGGCGCCGTCCGGCACCCAGCCACGTTCCTTCTGGACGATCTTCAAGGCTTCGATCGACGCCGCGCGCGGGTCTTCGTAGTGATGGAGCTCGTGCTCGATGGCCGAGCGCTCGGTTTCACTCAAGGTGAAACGGTCTGTCTGGATAAGCGTGTTATTCATGCTTAGCGGTCCACGTCGGCCATAACGAAATCGATACTACCCAGGTACGCAATCAAGTCCGCGACCATCTCGCCTTTGATCACCGAAGGGATCTGCTGCAAGTGCGGGAAGCTTGGAGTACGAATCCGGGTGCGGTAGCTCATGGTGCCGCCATCGCTCGTCAGGTAATAACTGTTGATACCCTTGGTCGCTTCGATCATCTGGAAGGATTCGTTGGCCGGCATCACCGGGCCCCACGAAACTTGCAGGAAGTGCGTGATCAGGGTTTCGATGTGCTGCAGCGTGCGCTCTTTCGGCGGCGGCGTGGTCAGCGGGTGATCCGCCTTGTACGGGCCGGCCGGCATGTTGCGCAGGCACTGGTCGATGATCTTGATGCTCTGGCGCATCTCTTCGACGCGGACCATGCAGCGGTCATAGGCATCGCCGTTCGCAGCCAGCGGTACTTCGAATTCGAAGTTCTCGTAGCCGGAGTACGGACGGGCCTTGCGCAGGTCGAAATCGCAACCGGTGGAACGCAGGCCGGCACCGGTGACGCCCCATTCCAGGGCCTCTTTGGTGTTGTAGGCGGCGACGCCGATGGTCCGACCCTTGAGGATGCTGTTGTCCAGGGCGGCCTTGGTGTATTCGTCGAGACGCTTGGGCAGCCAGTCGACGAATTCCTTGACCAGCTTTTCCCAGCCGCGCGGCAGGTCGTGGGCCACACCGCCGATGCGGTACCAGGCCGGGTGCAGGCGGAAACCGGTGATGGCTTCGATGACTTTGTAGGCGCGCTGACGGTCGGTGAAGGTGAAGAACACCGGAGTCATGGCGCCGACGTCCTGGATGTAGGTCCCCAGGAACAGCAGGTGGCTGGTGATCCGGAAGAACTCGGCCATCATGACGCGGATGGTGTCGACGCGGTCGGGCACCTTGATGCCGGCCAGCTTCTCGACCGAGAGCACGTAAGGCAGGTTGTTCATCACGCCGCCGAGGTAGTCGATACGGTCGGTGTACGGGATGAAGCTGTGCCAGGACTGGCGCTCGGCCATCTTCTCGGCACCACGGTGGTGGTAGCCGATGTCCGGCACGCAGTCGACGATTTCTTCGCCGTCCAGCTGCAGGATGATACGGAAGGCACCGTGCGCCGAAGGGTGGTTCGGGCCCAGGTTGAGGAACATGTAGTCCTCGTTGGTGCCGGAACGCTTCATGCCCCAGTCTTCCGGACGGAAGCGTGCGGCTTCTTCTTCCAGTTGCTGTTTGGCCAGGGTCAGGCTGAACGGGTCGAATTCGGTGGCGCGGGCAGGGTAGTCCTTGCGCAGCGGGTGACCTTCCCAGGTCGGCGGCATCATGATGCGCGACAGGTGCGGGTGGCCCGGGAAGTCGATACCGAACATGTCCCAGACTTCACGCTCGTACCAGCTGGCGTTGGGCCAGATGCCGGTGACGGTCGGCACGCTCAGGTCGCTTTCGGAGAGGGCGACCTTGATCATCACGTCGCTGTTACGTTCGATCGACAGCAGGTGATAGAACACGGTGAAGTCGACGCCGCTCGGCAGCCCCTGGCGCTTGGTGCGCAGACGCTCGTCCACGCCATGCAGGTCATAGAGCATGACGTACGGCTTGGGCAGGTTGCGCAGGAAGGTCAGGACTTCGACGAGCTTGGCGCGCGCCACCCACAGCACCGGCATGCCGGTACGTGTGGCCTGGGCGGTGAAGGCGTCAGGGCCAAAACGGTTATTGAGTTCGACGACCACATCCTGGTCGTCTGCCTTATAAGGCGGGATGTACAGAGCACTGCCTGTAGTCATGGTTTTTTATCGCTTTCGGTCAACGTAAAGAATGAAGCCAGGTTTTCGTTCTATAAAAGAAGCGGCTCTGGATCAGACTTCGTCGGGGCTGCGCAGGTTGGTGACCTGAATACGCTGTTCGCGGCGCTGTTCCTTTTGTGACGGCATCTCGGCGCGGTAAACGCCTTGATCTCCGACAACCCAGGAAAGTGGGCGACGCTCCTTGCCAATCGATTCCTGCAACAGCATCAAGCCTTGCAGAAATGCTTCGGGGCGGGGCGGGCAGCCAGGCACGTAGACGTCCACGGGCAGGAACTTGTCCACCCCCTGAACAACGGAGTAGATGTCGTACATGCCACCGGAGTTGGCGCACGAACCCATGGAGATAACCCACTTCGGCTCGAGCATTTGCTCGTAGAGACGCTGAATGATCGGCGCCATCTTGATAAAGCAGGTACCGGCGATAACCATGAAATCCGCCTGACGCGGCGAGGCCCGGATCACTTCGGCGCCGAAGCGCGCGATGTCATGGGGCGCCGTGAAGGCGGTGGTCATTTCCACGTAGCAGCAGGACAGACCGAAGTTGTACGGCCACAGGGAGTTTTTACGCCCCCAGTTGACCGCGCCGCTCAGCACGTCTTCCAGCTTGCCCATGTAGATGTTTTTGTGGACTTGGTCTTCTAACGGATCGGAAACGGTTTCCCGTTCGCCGATGGGGTACTGCTCGTTAGGAGCATCCGGGTCGATCCTGGTGAGATTGTATTGCATCGCCAAAGCCTCATTGTTTCAGCTTCGCTTGCCGCTTGCGACGAGCTTCCGGAGCCCAATCAAGGGCGCCCACTCGAAATAGGTAGACAAGGCCTGCCAACAGAATTGCTATGAAAACGAGGGCTTCGACGAATCCGGTCCAGCCGCTTTCGCGGACAGACACAGACCAGGCAAAGAGAAAGAGGGCTTCGATATCGAAGATCACGAAGAGCATCGCGACCAGATAGAATTTGGCTGAGAGCCGCAAGCGGGCGCCACCTGTGGGCAGCATGCCGGACTCGAACGGTTCGTTTTTGCTGCGGCCCCAGGCTTTTGACCCGAGTAGGCTGGAGACGCCGAGCATGAAGGCACAGAGGCCGACAACACCGAGGAGGAAAATGGCAAAGCCCCAGTTGTGGGCCATGAGTCCTGTCGCTTCGGTCATGCTGGTAATCCTTAGCAGAGAGCAAAGGTCTCTGAGCTCGAAAAAGTAACAATGCAGTGACGATATGTCGCAGCGCAATCAATCGCGGTGATTTTATGGCTAAACACCGGGCAAGTAAAATTCATATAGCGAAATTATTCGGTGGAATAAGCACATAGTACGCCTCCGTAGGGCTGCAGCCCTTGAGTTACGGGCATTAGCGGGCTTTTTATCAAATATGTTTTGTTTAACCTGTAACGACGCTTTCATGGTCCAAATGATAATGAATGTTATTTGGGTGGGCGTTAAGCGGGTGGTTGCGGTGTGGTGCAGGAAGTTGTCGTTACTTGCTTGATTACCGCTAGTTGCCGGAGCGCATCTTTTAACTGATTTATCTGAACCAAATACCGCTTTGGATCAATGTTTCACACAAATTCTTCTGGTTGGCCCATTCCTTGATGTGGGAGGGGGCTTGCCCCCGATGGCGGTGGATCAGCAGCAGAGGTATTGACTGGCACACCGTAATCGGGGGCAAGCCCCCTCCCACATTTTTGAGCTTTGTGGTGTCAGGTGGGGATTTTCTTCGGGCAAAAAAACGCCCCGAACCAGTCGGGGCGTCAGGTCGTGCGGCATTGCGGTTAGCTGTTTACCGGGGCCGCAATGGCCGTTTGCTCAGTCACTCAGTGGAACTGTTCTTCTTCGGTCGAACCGGTCAGCGCGGTCACGGACGAGGTGCCGCCCTGGATCACGGTGGTCATGTCGTCGAAGTAGCCGGTGCCCACTTCCTGCTGGTGAGCCACGAAGGTGTAACCCTTGGCGGCGTCAGCGAATTCCTGCTCCTGCAGTTTCACGTAGGCGGTCATGTCGTTGCGGGCGTAGTCGTGCGCCAGGTTGAACATGCTGTGCCACATGTTGTGAATGCCGGCCAGGGTGATGAACTGGTGCTTGTAGCCCATGGCGGACAGTTCGCGCTGGAACTTGGCGATGGTCGCGTCGTCCAGGTTTTTCTTCCAGTTGAAGGAAGGTGAGCAGTTGTAGGACAGCAGTTGGTCCGGGTATTCCTTTTTGATCGCTTCGGCGAAGCGACGGGCTTCTGCCAGGTCCGGCTTGGCGGTTTCGCACCAGATCAGGTCGGCGTAAGGCGCATAGGCCAGGCCGCGAGCGATGGCCTGGTCGAGACCGGCGCGCACTTTGTAGAAGCCTTCCTGGGTACGTTCGCCAGTGACGAACGGTTGGTCATACGGGTCGCAGTCCGAAGTCAGCAAGTCGGCAGCGTTGGCGTCGGTACGGGCCAGGATGATGGTCGGTGTGCCGGCAACGTCAGCCGCCAGACGGGCAGCGGTCAGCTTCTGTACAGCTTCCTGGGTCGGTACCAGTACCTTGCCGCCCATGTGGCCGCATTTCTTCACCGAGGCCAGTTGGTCTTCGAAGTGAACGCCGGCGGCGCCTGCTTCGATCATGCTCTTCATCAGCTCGTAGGCGTTCAGCACGCCGCCGAAACCGGCTTCGGCGTCAGCCACGATCGGCGCGAAGTAGTCGATGTAGCCTTCGTCGCCTGGGCCTTTACCGGCTTTCCACTGGATCTGGTCGGCGCGACGGAACGAGTTGTTGATGCGCTTGACCACGGTCGGTACGGAGTCCACCGGGTACAGCGATTGGTCGGGGTACATGGATTCAGCGGAGTTGTTGTCCGCTGCCACTTGCCAGCCGGACAGGTAGATCGCCTGGATACCGGCTTTTACCTGTTGGACTGCCTGGCCACCGGTCAGGGCGCCCATGCAGTTGACGAAATCTTTGTCGGGACGGAAGGATGGCTTGGCGCCCTGGGTGACCAGGTTCCACAGCTTCTCGGCGCCGAGTTTTGCAAAAGTGTGCTCAGGTTGAACCGAGCCACGCAGGCGGACGACGTCAGCAGCGGAATAAGCGCGGGTCACGCCTTTCCAGCGTGGGTTTTCAGCCCAGTCTTTTTCAAGGGCTGCAATTTGCTGTTCGCGTGTCAGTGCCATGGAGATAAACCTCGTCGCATAGGTCTGGGTGGAAAATTCCGTTTGCCAGCCACGTATACAGTGCGTGGGCTTGGCTGCTCGCTGACCAGAAGCACAGGTGTTCAAGTCAAGTCTGGCGGGGAAGCGACGGGATGAACGAATGACGAGGGGGGAGTGGGGCAGGTAGGGGCAAACTGCGAACGGTCTTCGGGCGTCGTGGGCCTTGGGGCGATTCATCAGTGTGTAGCCGGGTTACCTGGTTAGCTTCCGTCCCTCGGGACAACTTCGTTCCAGTCGCAACCTCGTCAAACACACCTTGTGGGCGGTACAGACACGAATCGGCTCAGTTGGGTAGCTTAGAGCGACGATCCGAAGGCCCTTGCCAGGGCCTCTGATTAGCGGGAGCGAGGCCATCATGCCCATGCTTTTTTGGATCGTCAAATGTTTTGTAGTGCTTTTTTTCAGGCACTACATCTTTAGTCTTATACGACTCATCAGTCAGTTATCGGTGCTTCAGTTCAAGGTGTCGACTTTAACCCGTAAAGTCAGGTCGTCGCGGCCCTGGGTAGCGTAAGTGCGGGTCGTAGAGGATTTGTCGGCCTGGGTTTCGCGATTGATGCCGGCCAGCGGAATCCACTCGCCCAGGCGGCCGCTGACGGTTGTGTCGGTGCTTTGCACGTTCACTACATCGGGACGCTCCTGGCTCATGCGGTCACGGTTGGTACTGATCGCCAGGTGTACGGTGTCGCCGGTCACGCTGGCGGTCACGTAGAAACCCTGGGTGACGTTGCGGTATTGGGTCTGGTTCTGCGGGCGGCCGTAGGCATCGGGCTGGGTGGTGGTCAGTGGCACGCTCTGGCCTACCTGGATCAGTGCGGGCACGCCTTCACTGGCCTGGATCTGCTGGATGCCGCCGTCGCGGCTGGCGGTGCCGTAGCTGATGATGCGGGTCTGGCTGTCGCCGCTGCTTTGCTGGTTGTTTTCGTTGGTGTCGACGGTGATCAGCAGGCGCTTGGCCGGTATGTCCAGTTGCGAGAGCAGGGTGCGCAGGTCCTGGATCCTGACGGGGTCGGCATTGACGATCAGTTGATTGCCGTAGGCGCTGACGGTGCCGTCCTTACCGAGGAAGTTCTGCGCCACGGGCAGCAGGTCGGCGCTGGTACGGTGGCTCAAATTGACGACTTCGGTGTCGGCCGCCGCTGTGAAGCTGGCGGTCAGGAGGAGGGCGGTGAGCAGGGTGCGTAGGGACATGTCCGTTATCTCTGCGAGTCATAAGGCTTGATAGTGCCAGTTTGTCGGCCTGGCGGGTCGCAAGTTGAATCGTAGACGGCAAAACACCCTGGCATCGGTGGATGGCAGGGTGTTTTGGGGTGCTGCTGGTAATGCTATCGGGGGCAAGCCCCTCCCACACTTGACGGCATTCCAAGGGACGCTCTCGGTCAAAATGTGGGAGGGGCAAGCCCCCTCCCACACTTGACGGCATTTCAAGGGACGCTCTCGGTCAAAATGTGGGAGGGGCAAGCCCCCCCCCACACTTGACGGCATTCCAAGGGACGCCCTCGGTCAAAATGTGGGAGGGGGCTTGCCCCCGATAGCAGCGACGCGGTCCCGGATCAGCCCTCGCGCACCATATCGACGTGCGGAATCCCGACTTCAAGGAATTCCTCGCTGACGATCTTGAAGCCCAGTCGCTCATAGAACGGCGCGGCATAGACCTGCGCACTGAGGAACTGTTTGTTCTGGCCGCGCTTCTCGGCTTCGCCAATCACGGCTTCCATCAGCTTGTCGCCGACTTTAAGCCCGCGCCAATCCTTGAGGACCGACACGCGGCCGATCTCGCCGCTGGGCAGCAGGCGCGCGGTACCAATCGGAAAGTCGCCCTCGAACGCGAGGAAATGCACGGCGTCCGCGTCGTCTGCGTCCCATTCCAGTTCGGGTGGGACCGATTGTTCGGCGATAAATACCGCTTCACGAATGCGCCGAATCTCGGCGATATCCTTATGCCAGTTCGCGACATTGACGTGAATCTTATTCATCGGCAAACCCCAGGCTTCCCTGCTTGACCAGCTCGCACAGCAGGTCGCGGGCATCGTCGTCCGCCAGCCATTCGCTCAGGTTGTCGATGTGCAGAGCGTCGGCTGCGCAGATCATTTTCAGTAGTTCGCGCAGCTTGCCCGGCAGGTAACGGCTCTGACCGCTGGCGAACAGCAGCAGGTCGTCGTCGACTTCGGACCAAGCCATGCGCGCGCTTGGGTTGCGGATCAATACGCCGCCATCTTCCAGGCTGCCGACCACGTCTTCTTCCAGCAGCTCTTCCGGGCCGGCGACCAGTTCCGGGTAGCGCGGCTCGGTCATGAACTGGCCGAACCAGGTCAGCAGCATGCGCTCGTCGCTCATGTGCTCGGCCAGCAGGCTCTTGAGGCGGTCGAGGGCATCGCTCTGGATTTGGTGTGGGTCGCTGGTCGGCTGGATGTCGGCGTCGGTGTAACGCTCTTCGTCGGTCAGGTACTGGCTGAGGAAGTCGGTGAAGTGGGTCAGCACTTCGGCGGCGCTTGGCGCGCGGAAGCCGACCGAGTAGGTCATGCAGTCATCTTCGGCGATGCCATAGTGGGCCAGGCGTGGCGGCAGGTAGAGCATGTCGCCTGGTTCCAGCACCCATTCGGCGATCTCTTCGAATTCGGCGAGGATGCGCAGGTCGGCGTGTTGCAGCATCGGGCTGTCAGAGCTGCACATCTGGCCGATCTTCCAGTTGCGCTTGCCATGGGCTTGCAGCAGGAACACGTCGTAGTTATCGAAGTGCGGACCTACGCTGCCACCGGGCGCGGCGAAGCTGATCATCACGTCGTCGATACGCCAACTGGGCAGGAAGCGGAACTGTTCGAGCAGTTCGGCGACTTCCGGCACGAACTGGTCGACCGCCTGCACCAGCAGGGTCCACTCGCGCTCGGGCAGGGTGCTGAAGGTGTCTTCGGCGAACGGGCCGCGGCGCAGTTCCCACGGACGCTCGCCGTGTTCGATCACCAGGCGCGACTCGACTTCTTCTTCCAGGGCCAGGCCGGCCAGTTCATCGGCGTCGATCGGGCTTTCGAAATCAGGAATGGCCTGACGGATCAGCAGCGGTTTTTTCTGCCAGTAGTCGCGCAGGAATTCCCGTGCCGTGATGCCGCCCAGAAGTTGAAGAGGGATATCAGGATTCATGTGTAACCTATTGAAAAAAAGCACTTTTCAGACTGGAATAAAAACGCCCGGCGCGGCCGGGCGTCTCAAAGGGGCTTGCGATGATCAGATGCGTTTGGCTTGGGCCACGGCGTTGCCGATGTAGTTGGCCGGGGTGAGCAGTTTCAGCTCGGCCTTGGCAGCGGCGGGCATGTCCAGGCCGTCGATGAAAGTTTGCAGTGCTTCAGGGCTGATGCCTTTGCCGCGCGTCAACTCTTTGAGCTTCTCATACGGGTTTTCGATGTTGTAGCGGCGCATCACGGTCTGGATCGGTTCGGCCAGAACTTCCCAGCATGCATCCAGGTCAGCGGCGATTTTCTGCTCGTTGAGTTCCAGCTTGCTGATGCCTTTGAGGCTGGCTTCGTAGGCGATCACGCTGTGGGCAAAGCCCACGCCGAGGTTGCGCAGTACGGTGGAGTCGGTCAGGTCGCGCTGCCAGCGGGAGATCGGCAACTTGCTGGCCAGGTGCTGGAACAGGGCGTTGGCGATGCCGAGGTTGCCTTCGGAGTTTTCGAAGTCGATCGGGTTGACCTTGTGCGGCATGGTCGACGAACCGATTTCGCCGGCAATGGTGCGCTGCTTGAAGTAGCCCAGGGAGATGTAGCCCCAGACGTCACGGTCGAAGTCGATCAGGATGGTGTTGAAGCGCGCAATCGCGTCGAACAGCTCGGCGATGTAGTCGTGCGGTTCGATCTGCGTGGTGTACGGGTTGAAGCCCAGGCCCAGTTCGTCTTCGATGAAGGCGCGGGCGTTGGCTTCCCAGTCGATCTCCGGGTAGGCCGACAGGTGGGCGTTGTAGTTGCCCACGGCGCCGTTGATCTTGCCCAGCAGCGGGACGGCCGCCACTTGAGCGATCTGGCGCTCCAGGCGATACACCACGTTGGCCAGTTCTTTGCCCAGGGTGGTCGGCGAGGCCGGTTGACCGTGGGTGCGCGACAGCATCGGCACAGCGGCGAAGCGGATCGCCAGTTCGCGGATGGCTTCGGCGGTCTGGCGCATCAGCGGCAGCATCACCTCATCACGGCCTTCGCGCAGCATCAGGGCGTGGGACAGGTTGTTGATGTCCTCGCTGGTGCAGGCGAAGTGGATGAATTCGCTGACGTTGGCCAGTTCCGGCAGCTTGGCCGCTTGCTCTTTGAGCAGGTATTCGATGGCTTTGACGTCGTGGTTGGTGGTGCGCTCGATCTCTTTGACACGCTCGGCGTGCTCCAGAGAGAAGTTTTCCGCCAGGGTGTTCAATACCGCGTTGGCTTCGGCGGAGAACGCCGGCACTTCACTGATGGCAGGGTGAGCGGCCAGGCGCTGGAGCCAGCGCACTTCAACCAGTACGCGGGCACGGATCAGGCCGTATTCACTGAAAATCGGGCGCAGGGCCTGGGTCTTGCCGGCGTAGCGGCCGTCAACAGGGGAAACCGCAGTGAGCGAAGAGAGCTGCATGGGGTGTTCTCGGACAGTCGGGCAACGAAATGGGGCGCGTATCATACATGAAAAAATCCGCCGGTCCGTTGCCAACTGACCGGCGTATTACGCGTAACGGCTTGAAAATAGCCCGTGGCTGCGACTTATTCGTTGCGCATCAACGGGTAAAGCTCTTTGAGCAATTTGCGACGGCTGATGACCAACTGCCAACGATGACCGCCCAACTGGCGCCACAACCGCGCCGAGCGGATACCGGCCAGAAGCAGGGCGCGGATCTTCGAGGCGTTGTTCGGTTGTTGCAGGTTGCGCATGTCGCCATGCACCTGGATGCGCTGGCGCAATGTGCTCAAGGTGTCCTGGTACAGCGCGCCGCAGGCGGCGATGACGTTTTCGTGGGCCGGGCCGAAGTGTTCAACCTGGGACTGGATCTGCGGCAGGCGCTTGCCGATGGTCTCCAGCAGGTCGTCACGCTTGGCCAGTTGGCGCTCAAGGCCGAGCATCGACAGGGCGTAGCGCAGCGGTTCGCGCTGCAAGGTGCTCGGGTCGCGTTCCAGTGCGCCGACCAGTGCGCGGTAGCCTTCACGCAGCGCCAGGTCGTCACCGCCATAGACTTCCAGGGTGTCCTTGGGGTCGCGAACCAGCAGACTGCCGAGCATGCAGGTCAGGCCGGCCTCGGTAACCTGGCCGGTCTTGGCGATCTTGTCCACCAGCACTGCGGCGAGGAAGACCCCGCCGAGTGCCGTCAGTTGCTCCTGGATCGGGCTCATGCCGGGTTGCTCCAGGGTTCGGCGACTTCAATCACGCCGCCCCCCAGGCACACCTCGCCATCGTAGAACACCACGGACTGGCCAGGCGTGACCGCGCGCTGCGGGTCATCGAAGGTGGCGCGGTAACCGTCGGCGGTTTTTTCCAGGGTGCAGGGCTGGTCGCTCTGGCGATAGCGCACCTTGGCGGTCAGGCGGCGCGGCGCGCTCAGGTCCACCGGGTTGACCCAGTAGATATCCGAAGCGAGCAGTGCGCGGGAGAACAACCATGGGTGGTCATTGCCCTGGCCCACGATCAGTTCGTTGTGCTCCAGGTCCTTGACCAGCACGTACCATGGCTCGTCGCCGGCGTCTTTCAAACCGCCGATGCCCAGGCCCTGGCGCTGGCCGATGGTGTGGTACATCAGGCCGTGATGGCGGCCGATGACCTCGCCTTCGGTGGTTTTGATCTCCCCCGGTTGCGCTGGCAGGTATTGCTTGAGGAAGTCGCTGAAGCGGCGCTCGCCGATAAAGCAGATCCCGGTGGAATCCTTCTTCTTGGCGGTGGCCAGGTCGTGCTGCTCGGCGATCCGGCGCACTTCGGGCTTTTCCAGTTCGCCGACCGGGAACAGGGTCTTGGCGATCTGTTCGCCGCCAACGGCGTGCAGGAAGTAGCTCTGGTCCTTGTTGGGGTCCAGGCCCTTGAGCAGTTCGGTGCGCCCGTCGATGTCACGACGGCGCACGTAGTGGCCGGTGGCAATCAGGTCGGCGCCGAGCATCATGGCGTAGTCGAGGAACGCCTTGAACTTGATCTCGCGGTTGCACAGGATGTCCGGGTTCGGCGTGCGGCCGGCCTTGTATTCGGCCAGGAAGTGCTCGAACACGTTGTCCCAGTACTCGGCGGCGAAGTTGGCGGTGTGCAGCTTGATGCCGATCTTGTCGCACACGGCCTGGGCATCCGCCAGGTCGTCCATGGCGGTGCAATATTCCGTTCCATCGTCTTCTTCCCAGTTCTTCATGAACAGGCCTTCCACCTCATAACCCTGCTCCATGAGCAGAACGGCGGAAACGGAAGAATCCACGCCGCCGGACATGCCGACGATGACGCGCTTCTTTTGTGTGTCAGAAGGGGCTGGATCACGCATAGGGTTTCAACGGGTGTCTTGAAAAAGGACGCGATTCTAACAGGCCCAAGCCTTCAAGGCTAAAGAGAAGGTCGGATCAATTCGAGACTGTGACGAAAGCCGGCCAGATAATCATCGATACACCGGATGATCAGCTCACTGCGCCAGGCGTCGCGCAGGCCCATCAGCTCGTCACGGCTCAGCCAGCGGGCGCGCACGATGCCGTCGTCAAGTTGATAGTCCGGGCGGTGTTTCAGCGCCTTGGCGGTGAAGCAGACCCGCTGGTAGGTCACGCCGTTGCTCGGCGCGGTGTACAGGTAGATGCCGACGATGCCGGTGGCTTCGACGTCCCAGCCGGTTTCTTCGAGGGTTTCACGCACGGCGGCTTCGGTCAGGGTTTCGTGCGGGTCGAGGTGGCCGGCGGGCTGGTTGAGCACGGCGCGGCCGCCCTTGAGTTCTTCGACCATCAGGAAGCGGCCGTTGTCTTCGATGATGGTGGCGACGGTGATGTGGGGTTGCCAGGTCATTGGATGCCTCTCGATTCTGAGTGCGGTGCGGTCTTCAGGCAGGATTGCAGTCGGTGTGGGAGGGGGCTTGCTCCCGATGGCGGTGGGGCAGTCGACTTATTGGTAGCTGACTCACTGCCATCGGGAGCAAGCTCCCTCCCACATTTGAATCCGGTTTATTCGCTGGAAACACAAACCCCGGCACGGGGCCGGGGTTTGTTTGCATCCTTACAACCTTACTTCAGCTTGGCAATTGCCGCGTTGAGGGTGTTGCTCGGGCGCATGACTTTGCTGGTCAGCTCCGGGTTCGGCGCGTAGTAGCCGCCGATGTCCACTGGCTTGCCCTGTACGGCGTTGAGCTCGGCAACGATGGTTGCCTCGTTCGCGGCGAGGGTCTTGGCCAGTTCGCCGAATTGCGCTTGCAGCGCGGTGTCTTCGGTCTGTGCGGCCAGGGCTTGGGCCCAGTACAGCGCCAGGTAGAAGTGGCTGCCGCGGTTGTCGATGTTGCCGACTTTGCGCGATGGCGACTTGTTGTTGTCGAGGAACTGGCCGGTGGCCTGGTCCAGGGTCTTGGACAGCACCAGGGCTTTCGGGTTGTTGTAAGTCACGCCCAAATGCTCAAGCGATGCGGCCAGGGCCAGGAACTCGCCCAGGGAATCCCAACGCAGGAAGTTTTCTTCCAGCAGTTGCTGCACGTGCTTGGGTGCCGAACCGCCAGCGCCGGTTTCGAACAGACCGCCACCGTTCATCAGCGGCACGATCGACAGCATCTTGGCGCTGGTGCCCAGTTCCATGATCGGGAACAGGTCGGTCAGGTAGTCGCGCAGTACGTTACCGGTCACCGAGATGGTGTCCAGGCCCTTGCGGGTGCGCTCCAGGGTGAACTTCATCGCGTCGACCGGCGACATGATGCGGATGTCCAGGCCGTCGGTGTTGTGGTCTTTCAGGTAGGTCTGGACTTTCTCGATCACCGCACCGTCGTGGGCGCGCTGTGGGTCCAGCCAGAAGATGGCCGGGGTGTTGCTGGCGCGGGCGCGGTTGACGGCGAGTTTGACCCAGTCCTGGATCGGCGCGTCTTTGGCCTGGCACATGCGGAAGATGTCGCCGGCTTCGACGGCCTGTTCCATCAGCAGGTTGCCCTTGCTGTCGGTAACGCGGACGACGCCGTCAGCCTTGACCTGGAAGGTCTTGTCGTGAGAGCCGTACTCTTCGGCTTTCTGTGCCATCAGGCCAACGTTCGGCACGCTGCCCATGGTGGTCGGATCGAACGCGCCATTGGCCTTGCAGTCTTCGATGACGGCTTGGTAGATGGTGGCGTAGCAGCGATCCGGGATCACGGCCTTGGTGTCGTGCAGCTGGCCGTCGGTGCCCCACATTTTGCCGGAGTCACGGATCATGGCCGGCATCGAGGCGTCGACGATCACGTCGCTCGGCACGTGCAGGTTGGTGATGCCTTTGTCGGAGTTGACCATCGCCAGGGAAGGGCGAGCGGCGTAGACCGCCTGGATATCGGCTTCGATCTGCGCTTGCTGCTCGGCCGGCAGGGCCTTGATGCGAGCGTACAGGTCGCCGATGCCGTTGTTAAGGTTGAAGCCGATCTGCTCCAGCACGGCGGCGTGCTTGGTCAGGGCGTCTTTATAGAACTCGGCAACGATCTGGCCGAACATGATCGGGTCGGAGACCTTCATCATGGTGGCTTTCAGGTGAACCGACAGCAGTACGCCTTGTTTCTTGGCGTCTTCGATTTCAGCGGCGATGAAGCTGCGCAGGGCGTTCTTGCTCAGCACGGAGCTGTCGATGATTTCGCCAGCTTGTACGGAAGTCTTTTCCTTCAGTACGGTCGCGGTGCCGTCTTTAGCGATCAGTTCGATTTTGACCGCGTCGGCTGCCTCGATCTGTACGGCTTTTTCGCTGCCGTAGAAGTCGCCGTGGCTCATGTAAGCGACGTGGGACTTGGAGTCGGCAGCCCAGGCGCCCATCTTGTGCGGGTGCTTGCGTGCGTAGTTCTTGACCGACAGCGGTGCGCGGCGGTCGGAGTTGCCTTCGCGCAGTACCGGGTTCACGGCGCTGCCCTTGATCTTGTCGTAACGAGCGCGGGTTTCTTTTTCCGCGTCGGTGGTTACGGTTTCCGGGTAGTCCGGCAGGGCGTAGCCCTTGGCTTGCAGTTCTTTGATCGCCGCCTGCAGTTGAGGCGTCGAGGCGCTGATGTTAGGCAGCTTGATGATGTTGGCTTCAGGCGTAACGGCCAGGGCGCCCAGTTCGGCGAGGTGGTCCGGGACGGCTTTGGTGCCCAGTTGCTCGGGGAAGCTTGCGAGGATGCGCCCGGCGAGGGAGATGTCGCGGGTTTCCACGGCAATATCAGCGGAAGCGGTGAAGGCCTCTACGATAGGCAGCAGTGAATAGGTGGCGAGGGCTGGTGCTTCGTCGGTGAAGGTGTAGATGATCTTCGAGCGGGTGGGCATATTCGGATTAACTCTCTTCTTTGCTGAAAGCGTGCGCAGAAACTCGAGATGCGCCGGGTAGAGCGCGTTCGTTCAAAGTCATCCATGAGCGAAAGGTCGAGGTTTCTTCGCGGTGATGTTGGGTTGCATCAGTCGAGCGTCAAGCGGGTGGACTATTGTTTAGTCCGGCTTTTCTGGCGCTGGGCGCTGCTTTCTATTGAAGAAGCAGGCAGTCGGCCGTCGTGACTCTTTGGTCAGCGGCGGCATTATACATAGGTCGCTATGCTTACGCCGAGCCTTCATACAAAAGGTGGGTCGTCCATTGGTCTAAAGGTCGCAGGGACCAAGTTGCGCCTAAAGTCGCATGATGTGCTCAAGATTGGCGCTTTTCCCTTTGCTTTCAAGCTTGTAGGCGACTAAATATGCTGTTTTCGATGCAAATGAGCGTGGCGTGAGGTTTAAGTCGTCATTTATCTGGAGTAGGCTCGAACGCAGCCAGATGTTCAATCCATAGATGGAGTTCAGCATGGGATACAAGAAGATTCAGGTTCCGGCAGTCGGCGACAAAATCACCGTCAATGCAGACCATTCTCTCAATGTTCCTGACCAACCGATCATCCCTTATATCGAAGGTGACGGTATCGGTGTCGACATCAGCCCAGTGATGATCAAGGTGGTCGACGCCGCTGTTGAAAAAGCTTACGGCGGCAAGCGCAAGATTTCGTGGATGGAAGTTTACGCCGGTGAGAAGGCGACCCAAGTCTATGACCAGGACACCTGGCTGCCCCAGGAAACCCTGGACGCGGTGCGCGATTACGTAGTCTCCATCAAAGGCCCGCTGACCACGCCGGTCGGTGGTGGCATCCGTTCGTTGAACGTGGCCCTGCGCCAACAACTCGACCTGTATGTGTGCCTGCGCCCGGTGCGCTGGTTCGAAGGCGTGCCGAGCCCGGTCAAAAAGCCTGGCGACGTGGACATGACCATCTTCCGCGAAAACTCCGAAGATATTTACGCCGGGATCGAGTGGAAAGCCGGTTCGCCGGAAGCGATCAAAGTGATCAAGTTCCTCAAGGAGGAAATGGGCGTCACCAAGATCCGTTTCGACCAGGATTGCGGTATCGGCATCAAGCCGGTGTCCAAAGAGGGCACCAAGCGCCTGGCGCGCAAGGCCCTGCAATATGTCGTGGATAACGACCGCGAGTCGCTGACCATCGTACACAAAGGCAACATCATGAAGTTCACCGAAGGTGCCTTCAAGGAATGGGCCTACGAAGTGGCGGCTGAAGAATTCGGCGCAACCCTGCTCGATGGCGGGCCGTGGATGCAGTTCAAGAACCCGAAGACCGGCAAGAATGTCGTGGTCAAAGATGCGATTGCCGATGCCATGCTGCAGCAGATCCTGCTGCGTCCGGCTGAATATGATGTGATTGCGACCCTCAACCTCAACGGTGACTACCTGTCTGACGCCCTGGCGGCGGAAGTCGGTGGTATCGGTATTGCGCCGGGCGCCAACTTGTCCGACACCGTGGCAATGTTTGAAGCCACCCACGGTACTGCGCCGAAATATGCCGGTAAGGACCAGGTCAACCCGGGTTCGCTGATCCTGTCGGCGGAAATGATGCTGCGCCACATGGGCTGGACCGAAGCGGCCGATCTGATCATCAAGGGCACCAATGGCGCTATCTCGGCCAAGACCGTGACCTATGACTTCGAGCGCCTGATGGAGGGCGCGAAGTTGGTGTCGTCGTCGGGCTTTGGCGATGCGCTGATCTCGCACATGTAAGCACGCAGGCATAAAAAACGGCTACTCCAATGGGTTGGGTGGCCGTTTTTTATTTGCATGCTTCTCGCTTGGCAGTGAATCAGGCCGTTAGCTTCTTTTCTTTTTGAGCGGCGGATACAACGGGTTTTGCAGGTGTAGTGATCGCGATTGCACAGATATTCACAGCGTGCAGCCCTTTCGGTCCCTGAATGATCTCAAAACTCACAGTTTGGCCCGCTTTCAGCGTTTTGTAGCCATCCATTTTGATCTCGGAATAATGCGCAAAAAGGTCCTCGGTCTTACCTTCTTCATTAATGAAGCCGTAACCCTTGGCATTGTTGAACCATTTGACCTTGCCACTGATCTTGACGCCAGACATACCCATATCCCTCTGCACCAGACTCCATCACTGGAGTATCATCCAGTTTATCCGTCCTAACCCGAATAAATAAGGTTGACTGCGCGGACCTTTTTTACCCACTGTGGGTTCTATTGGTTGTAACACCGATTTGCCGATAGTCAAGGTGACCGAACGGTCAGAGTTGAAATTCTGACAGGTCGCCCCCACCACTGTATTTGAACCACTGACGAACCTTTCTTTCCATGCATGCAATCAGCCAGATTCGACTAACATTCAATCAGGATCGACCGGATCACGAGCACGATGACGACGGTTCTGCAGGCATTGCTGTTCAGGAGGCCAAGCCTGCTCTACAGGCGCCGCCGATGTACAAGGTGGTTTTGTTCAACGATGACTACACACCGATGGATTTCGTGGTCGAAGTACTCGAGGTGTTTTTTAACCTGAACCGCGAGTTGGCGACCAAGGTAATGCTGGCCGTTCACACAGAAGGACGGGCAGTATGTGGAGTGTTTACCCGCGACATCGCCGAGACAAAGGCCATGCAGGTCAACCAGTACGCCAGGGAAAGCCAGCATCCGCTACTCTGTGAAATCGAGAAGGACGGTTAACGCCGACCACTTGGGTATGAGGTGAAGCTATGTTAAACCGCGAGCTCGAAGTCACCCTCAATCTTGCCTTCAAAGAGGCCCGTTCGAAGCGTCATGAATTCATGACCGTCGAGCACCTGCTGCTGGCACTTTTGGATAACGAAGCTGCCGCCACCGTTTTGCGTGCGTGCGGCGCCAACCTCGACAAACTCAAGCATGACCTGCAGGAGTTCATCGACTCCACGACGCCACTGATCCCCGTGCATGACGAGGACCGTGAAACCCAGCCGACCCTGGGCTTTCAGCGGGTATTGCAGCGTGCTGTTTTCCACGTACAGAGCTCCGGTAAGCGTGAAGTCACGGGCGCCAATGTGCTTGTCGCCATCTTCAGCGAACAGGAAAGCCAGGCAGTGTTCCTGCTCAAGCAGCAGAGCGTTGCCCGTATCGATGTCGTCAACTACATCGCCCACGGTATCTCCAAAGTGCCTGGGCACGGCGATCATTCCGAGGGTGAGCAGGAAATGCAGGACGACGAGGGCGGTGAGTCTTCTTCTTCGGGCAACCCATTGGATGCCTATGCCAGCAATCTCAATGAGCTGGCGCGCCAGGGGCGGATCGATCCGCTGGTGGGGCGCGAGGCTGAAGTTGAGCGCGTGGCGCAGATCCTAGCGCGTCGTCGCAAGAACAACCCGTTGCTGGTGGGTGAGGCGGGCGTGGGTAAAACCGCGATTGCCGAAGGCCTGGCCAAGCGTATCGTCGACAACCAGGTGCCGGACTTGCTGGCCAGCAGCGTCGTCTACTCCCTTGACCTCGGCGCGTTGCTCGCCGGGACCAAGTACCGCGGCGATTTCGAGAAGCGCTTCAAGGCGCTGCTCGGCGAGCTGAAAAAACGCCCGCAGGCGATCCTGTTCATCGATGAAATCCACACGATCATTGGGGCCGGTGCGGCCTCCGGTGGTGTGATGGATGCTTCCAACCTGCTCAAGCCGTTGTTGTCGTCGGGTGATATCCGCTGCATCGGCTCGACCACGTTCCAGGAATTCCGCGGGATCTTCGAGAAAGACCGTGCCCTGGCGCGTCGCTTCCAGAAAGTCGACGTGTCCGAACCTTCGGTTCAAGACACCATCGGCATCCTGCGTGGGCTCAAGGGGCGTTTCGAAGCGCACCATGGCATCGAGTACACCGATGAAGCGTTGCGGGCCGCTGCCGAGCTGGCGTCGCGCTACATTAACGATCGGCACATGCCGGACAAGGCCATCGACGTGATCGACGAGGCCGGTGCCTATCAGCGTCTGCAGCCGGTCGAGAAGCGTGTGAAGCGCATCGACGTGGCTCAGGTCGAGGATATCGTGGCCAAGATCGCGCGGATTCCGCCAAAACACGTCACCACCTCCGACAAAGAGCTGCTGCGTAACCTGGAGCGCGACCTCAAGCTCACCGTGTTTGGCCAGGATGCGGCCATCGACTCGCTGTCCACTGCGATCAAGTTGTCGCGGGCGGGCCTCAAGTCGCCGGACAAGCCCGTCGGTTCGTTCCTGTTCGCCGGCCCGACCGGCGTCGGCAAGACCGAAGCGGCCCGGCAGTTGGCCAAGGCCATGGGCATTGAGTTGGTGCGGTTCGACATGTCCGAATACATGGAGCGTCACACCGTGTCGCGCCTGATCGGTGCGCCTCCGGGCTATGTCGGTTTTGATCAGGGCGGCCTGTTGACCGAGGCGATCACCAAGCAACCGCATTGCGTATTGCTGCTCGATGAAATCGAGAAGGCTCACCCGGAAGTCTTCAACCTGCTGCTGCAGGTCATGGACCACGGCACCCTGACCGACAACAACGGGCGCAAGGCGGACTTCCGCAACGTGATCGTGATCATGACCACCAACGCCGGTGCTGAAACCGCGGCGCGGGCGTCGATCGGCTTTACGCATCAGGATCACTCTTCCGATGCGATGGAAGTGATCAAGAAGAGCTTCACGCCGGAGTTCCGCAACCGTCTGGACACCATTATCCAGTTTGGTCGCCTCAGCCATGAGGTCATCAAAAACGTGGTGGACAAGTTCCTCACCGAGCTTCAAGCGCAGTTGGAAGACAAGCGCGTGCAGCTGGAAGTGACGGACGCGGCGCGCAATTGGCTGGCCGAAGGTGGTTACGACGCGGCAATGGGCGCTCGCCCGATGGCGCGTCTGATCCAGGACAAGATCAAGCGGCCATTGGCTGAAGAGATCCTGTTCGGCGAGCTCTCCGACCATGGTGGCGTGGTGCATATCGACCTGAAGGACGGCGAGCTGACCTTCGAGTTCGAAACCACGGCCGAAATGGCCTGATCGTTCTGCAGCTACGCAAAAGGCGCCGAAAGGCGCCTTTTTGCTGTCTTGAAATGTAATTGCCAGAACAATGGCGATCCAATGTGGGAGGGAACAAGCCCCCTCCCGCATTGGGTTTCGGGTGTCAGGTAAATGCTATACACACAAAAACGCCCGGCATAACCGGGCGTCTTGTATTGACTTGATTAGCGGGCGCGGTAAGTGATGCGCCCTTTGCTCAAGTCATAGGGCGTCAGCTCGACGCGCACTTTGTCACCGGTAAGAATACGAATGTAGTTCTTGCGCATCTTGCCGGAGATATGCGCGGTTACGACGTGCCCATTTTCCAACTCCACACGAAACATGGTGTTGGGCAGGGTGTCGACGACAGTGCCTTCCATTTCGAAGCTGTCTTCTTTCGACATGCAGTAAAGCCCTCGGTATCCAGTGAATGGCCCGGTGCAACTGCGCCAGGCAAAAGCGGCGTGCATTGTGCCCGAAAAAGGGTGTTTAAGCCAAGAGGTTCTAGTTAAGCGTGACCCATCTTTGATTAATCAGCAGTTCAATCGGCCGATATTGGGTCTTGTAGTTCATCTTTTTGCAGTTTTTGATCCAGTATCCAAGGTACACCGCCTCCAGTTCCAGGCGCCGGGCTTCGCTGATTTGCCAGAGGATCGCGAAGCGTCCCAGGCTGCGCCGCTCTTCGTCGGGTTCATAGAAGGTGTACACCGCCGATAGGCCGTTGGGCAGCAAATCGGTCACGGCGACGGCCAGCAGGCGCCCGTCGAGTCGGAATTCGTAGAAGCGTGAGAAAGGCAGTTCACGCACCAGGAAGGTGGAAAACTGGTCGCGACTGGGTGGGAACATGTCGCCGTCGGCGTGGCGTTGTTCGATGTAGCGCTGGTAAAGATCGAAATATTCTTCGCTGAACCTGGGGTTGGCCGCCGTGACCGTGAGGTCGGCGTTGCGCTTGAGGATGCGCTTCTGATTGCGGTCCGGCACAAACTGCGCCACGGGAATGCGTGCCGGCACGCAGGCATTGCAGTTTTGGCAGTGCGGTCGGTACAGGTGATCGCCGCTGCGCCGAAAGCCCATTTCCGAAAGGTCGGCATACACATGCACGTCCATCGGCTGGCTGGGGTCGAGGAACAGCGTAGTGGCCTGTTCGTCGGGCAGATAGCTGCAAGAGTGGGCTTGAGTGGCATAAAACTTCAAGCGCGCCAGCTCGGTCATGATCAACCCTCGGATAAGCTTTGAAATAAGTGTAAGCCAGGTGCGAGGAAGTCGCCTAGGAAACCCACGGTCCAGCGTTGGGTTGGTCCAGATAGTCGTGCAGGAAGCCGGCGAACTCGCTGCGCGGTATGGCGCGGGCGCCCAGGCTGTGCAGGTGATCGTTGGGCATCTGGCAGTCGATCAGCACAAAACCCCATGCCTGCAGCTGCCGGGTCAGCGTGGCAAAGCCGAACTTCGAGGCGTTATCGGCGCGGCTGAACATGGATTCGCCAAAAAACAGCCGGCCCATCGCCAGCCCATACAGGCCGCCCACCAGTTCGCCGTTGTCCCAGACCTCGACCGAGTGCGCGTAACCCCGCGCGTGCAGCTCCTGGTAGGCGCTCTGGATGCCTTCGGTGATCCAGGTGCCATCTGCATAGGCGCGAGGCGCGGCGCAGGCCTGGATGACCGCAGCGAAGTCCTGGTCGAAGGTCACGCGATAGCGCTGCTGGCGCAATAATTTGCCCAGGCTGCGGGATACGTGCAGTTCGTCGGGGAAAATCACCGTGCGTGGGTCCGGTGACCACCAGAGAATCGGCTGGCCTTGCGAGAACCACGGAAAGCAGCCGTGGCGATAGGCCTGGATCAGTCGCTCGGCCGACAGGTCGCCACCGGCGGCGAGCAGGCCATTGGGTTCGCGCATGGCTTTGGCCAGCGGCGGGAAGGTCAGGGTGTCGCGTTGTAACCAGGTCAGCATGGCATCCAGGCTTACGGAAGGGGAGGGGAGTGGCAGGCGTCGGGCCTGCCCAGAGGGTTGATTATTGTCGACCCGGCGTCAGGGGGCCAGCCCGAATCGGGCATTGCTGTGGATTAGCATGAGCGGGTGTTTCTGCAACTCTCTCTCTGAGACGTGGTCGTATTCGGGGCTGCCCCATGCAGGCCAATTGCCAAGCTTGCCTGGATTGCTAAAAACAGCGCATAAGCCTTTGTCAGCAAAGACAATGCATGCTCAAATTGAACAGTGTGTGACACGTGAATTGTCCAGGCTGCCGCGCAAGGGGCAAGGGCGTGGCATCGCGGACACAAACCCGTACAATGCGGGCATTCTGGCGTTATCGCCGTTTCACTCGTCAATCGCTCGGTGTTAAAGGTAGATTTAACGGCGTTCGTTTATTTTTCGGCTGCTCGGATTGGGCGGCAGTGTGCAGTCATTCAACAGATGGACGCGCTAAAGGCGCAGGAAAAGACCCGTTTTGAAGAAATCCACCGCGACACAAAAAACAGTCGTGCCGGCCTGGCGTCAGCACCTGCATTATCGGCTCAAGGAAGGTGCGCTGATCGCCATCGGCGCGCTGTGCCTGTTCCTGATGATGGCCTTGCTCACCTATGGCAAGGACGATCCGGGCTGGAGCCACAACAGCAAGATCGATGACGTGCAGAACTTCGGTGGGCCTGCCGGTTCCTACAGCGCCGATATCCTGTTCATGGTGCTGGGTTATTTCGCGTACATCTTCCCGTTGCTGCTGGCGATCAAGACCTGGCAGATCTTCCGCCAGCGTCATGAGCCGTGGCAGTGGAGTGGCTGGCTGTTTTCCTGGCGCCTGATCGGCCTGGTGTTCCTGGTGCTGTCCGGCGCGGCGCTGGCGCATATCCATTTCCATGCGCCGACCGGCCTGCCGGCGGGTGCTGGCGGCGCGCTGGGTGAGAGCCTCGGCGACCTGGCCCGCAAGACCCTGAATATCCAGGGCAGCACCCTGATGTTTATCGCGCTGTTCCTGTTCGGCCTCACCGTGTTCACCGACCTGTCGTGGTTCAAGGTGATGGACGTGACCGGCAAAATCACCCTCGACCTGCTGGAGCTGTTCCAGGGCGCCGCCAACCGCTGGTGGGCGGCCAGGGTGGAGCGCAAGCGCATGGTGGCCCAATTGCGCGAGGTGGACACCCGCGTCAACGAGGTCGTGGCCCCGAGCACGCCGGACCGGCGTGAACAGGCCAAGGTCAAGGAACGCCTGATCGAACGCGAACAAGCCCTGAGCAAGCACATGTCGGAGCGCGAGAAACAGGTGCCGCCGGTGATTGCCCCGGCACCGCCCAAGGCTCCCGAACCGAGCCATCGCGTGCAGAAAGAAAAACAGGCGCCGTTGTTTGTCGACAGCGCGGTCGAAGGCACGCTGCCGCCGATCTCGATTCTCGACCCGGCCGAGAAGAAACAACTCAACTATTCCCCGGAGTCCCTGGCGGCCGTCGGCCATCTGCTGGAAATCAAACTCAAGGAATTCGGCGTCGAAGTCTCGGTGGACTCGATCCACCCCGGCCCGGTGATTACCCGTTACGAAATCCAGCCAGCGGCCGGGGTCAAGGTCAGCCGAATCTCCAACCTGGCCAAAGACCTCGCCCGCTCCCTGGCCGTGACCAGCGTGCGCGTGGTGGAAGTGATCCCCGGCAAAACCACCGTGGGCATCGAGATTCCCAACGAAGACCGCCAGATCGTGCGCTTCTCCGAGGTGCTGTCGACCCCGGAATACGACAACTTCAAATCGCCGGTCACCCTGGCCCTGGGCCATGACATCGGCGGCAAGCCGGTAATCACCGACCTGGCGAAAATGCCTCACCTGCTCGTGGCCGGTACCACCGGTTCGGGTAAGTCGGTGGGGGTCAACGCGATGATCCTGTCGATCCTGTTCAAGTCCGGCCCGGAAGACGCCAAGCTGATCATGATCGACCCGAAGATGCTCGAATTGTCGATCTACGAAGGCATTCCGCACTTGCTCTGCCCGGTGGTCACCGACATGAAGGACGCCGCCAACGCCCTGCGCTGGAGCGTTGCCGAGATGGAGCGGCGCTACAAGCTGATGGCGAAGATGGGCGTGCGCAACCTGTCGGGCTTCAATGCCAAGGTCAAGGAAGCCCAGGACGCCGGCACGCCGCTGACCGACCCGCTGTACAAGCGCGAAAGCATCCACGACGAAGCGCCATTGCTGACCAAGTTGCCGACCATCGTCGTGGTGGTCGACGAATTTGCCGACATGATGATGATCGTCGGCAAGAAGGTTGAAGAGTTGATCGCACGTATCGCACAGAAGGCGCGTGCTGCCGGTATCCACTTGATCCTCGCGACCCAGCGGCCGTCGGTGGATGTGATCACCGGTCTGATCAAGGCCAACATCCCGACGCGCATGGCGTTCCAGGTGTCGAGCAAGATCGACTCGCGGACCATCATCGACCAGGGCGGCGCCGAACAATTGCTGGGCCACGGTGACATGCTCTACATGCCGCCGGGCACCAGCCTGCCGATTCGCGTGCATGGTGCGTTCGTTTCCGACGATGAAGTGCATCGCGTGGTGGAAGCCTGGAAACTGCGCGGTGCGCCGGAATACAACGACGACATCCTCGCCGGTGTTGAAGAAGCCGGCAGCGGCTTCGACGGCGGCAGCAGTGGTGGCGACGATGATGCCGAAACCGACGCGCTGTACGACGAAGCGGTGGCCTTCGTGTTGGAAAGCCGTCGCGCCTCGATCTCCGCCGTGCAGCGCAAGCTGAAAATCGGCTACAACCGCGCCGCCCGCATGATCGAAGCCATGGAAAATGCCGGCGTCGTCACCGCAATGAACACCAACGGCTCGCGCGAAGTCATCGCCCCCGGGCAGATGCGCGACTGATCACGCGCCGCGTGGCAGCACGCGGCGCGCCCTAACGACTCAATGAGGACTCCCATGCGTCTTATCCGCATGCTGTTGTTGCCGGCACTGGCCCTGACTGCTGTTTCGGCTCACGCTGATCCGGCCTCCGTCGCCAGCCTGACCAACCTGCTGGACAAATCCAAGACCCTGACCGCACGCTTCTCCCAGCTGACCCTGGATGCCGGCGGCACCCAGTTGCAGGAAACCGCCGGTGAAATGGCCGTGCAGCGCCCTGGGCTGTTCTACTGGCACACGGAAGGGAAGGCCGAGCAGACCATCGTTTCCGATGGCCAGAAAGTCACGCTGTGGGACCCGGACCTGGAACAGGCGACCATCAAAAAGCTCGATCCGCGCTTGAACCAGACCCCGGCGCTGTTGCTGTCGGGCGATGTGTCGAAGATCAACGACAGCTTCGAGATCACCTCCAAGCAAACCAGCAACGTGATCGAATTCACCCTCAAGCCGAAATCCAAGGACACGCTGTTCGACAGCCTGCACCTTTCGTTCGGTAACGGCGTGATCAATAACATGCGCCTGATCGACAGCGTCGGCCAGCGCACCGATATCCTGTTCACCGGGGTCAAGGCCAACGTGCCGGTGCCCGCGTCCACGTTCAAGTTCGACATCCCCAAGGGTGCCGACGTGATCCAGGAATAACCTGCCTAGAGGTTTCAAACGCTGCCCATGGACCTGTTTCGAAGTGACCCGATCGCTCAACCCCTGGCCGCACGCTTGCGTTCGACCAACCTGGATGAGTACGTCGGTCAGGAACACCTGCTCGCTCGCGGCAAGCCTTTGCGCGAAGCCCTGGAGCAGGGTGCGCTGCACTCGATGATTTTCTGGGGGCCGCCGGGGGTGGGTAAAACCACGCTGGCGCGGCTGTTGGCGAAAGTCTCGGATGCCCACTTCGAAACGGTCTCGGCGGTGCTGGCCGGGGTCAAAGAGATCCGCCAGGCCGTGGAAGTGGCCAAGCAGCAGGCCGGGCAATACGGCAAGCGCACCATCTTGTTCGTCGACGAAGTGCATCGCTTCAACAAGTCGCAGCAGGACGCGTTCTTGCCGTATGTCGAAGACGGCACGCTGATTTTTATCGGTGCAACCACCGAGAACCCGTCCTTCGAATTGAACAACGCCTTGCTCTCGCGGGCGCGGGTGTATGTGCTCAAGAGCCTGGATGAAGCGGCGATGCAAAAGCTGCTGCAGCGCGCCTTGAGCGAAGACAAGGGCTTGGGCAAGCGCCAGTTGAGCCTCAGCGATGAAGGCTTCAAGATCCTGTTCAGCGCCGCCGACGGCGACGGGCGGCGCTTTCTGAACCTGCTGGAGAACGCCTCCGACCTGGCCGAGGACGGCAGCGAGATTGGCGTCGAGCTCCTGCAAAGCCTGCTCGGCGACACACGCCGGCGTTTCGACAAGGGTGGCGAAGCGTTCTACGATCAGATTTCGGCGCTGCACAAATCGGTGCGCGGCTCCAACCCCGACGGCGCGTTGTACTGGTTCGCGCGCATGATCGACGGCGGCTGTGACCCGCTCTATCTCGCGCGCCGCGTGGTGCGTATGGCCAGCGAAGACATCGGCAACGCCGACCCCCGCGCCTTGAGCCTGTGCCTTGCGGCGTGGGAAGTGCAGGAACGCCTGGGCAGCCCCGAAGGCGAGCTGGCGGTGGCCCAGGCCATTACCTACCTGGCCTGCGCACCGAAAAGCAACGCGGTGTACATGGGCTTCAAATCGGCACTGCGCGCCGCGGCCGAACATGGCTCCCTTGAAGTGCCGCTGCACCTGCGCAATGCGCCGACCAAATTGATGAAACAACTGGGTTACGGCGATGAATACCGCTACGCCCACGATGAACCGGACGCCTATGCCGCCGGCGAAGATTACTTCCCCGACGCGCTTGAGCCGCAGCCGTTCTACCAGCCGGTGCCCCGTGGCCTGGAGCTGAAGATCGGTGAAAAGCTCAATCACCTCGCTCAACTCGACCGTCTCAGCCCCAAACAGCGGAGAAAGTAGTGCTCAAGACGATTCTTGCCGTGTCCGTTGCCGGCATCGCTGGTACATTATTGCGTTTCGCCACTGGTAATTGGGTTAACGCCAACTGGCCGAGGCATTTTTATACGGCGACCCTGGCGGTCAACCTGGTGGGCTGCCTGATCATCGGGCTGTTGTACGGTTGGTTCCTGTTGCGCCCGGAAGTGCCGATTGAAATTCGTGCCGGCTTGATTGTCGGCTTTGTAGGCGGTCTGACGACCTTTTCATCCTTTTCACTGGATACGGTGCGCCTGCTGGAAAGCGGGCAGGCCCTGGTCGCCTTCGGGTACCTGGGCATCAGCGTGTTCGGCGGGCTGCTCGCCACCTGGGCCGGCCTGTCCTTGACCAAACTTTGATAAACGAGAGACCGACATGCTCGATTCCAAACTGTTACGTAGCAACCTTCAGGACGTAGCGGACCGCCTGGCATCCCGTGGCTTTGCCTTGGATGTTGCGCGCATCGAAGCGCTGGAAGAACAGCGCAAGACCGTCCAGACCCGCACCGAAGCACTGCAGGCTGAGCGTAATGCGCGTTCCAAGTCCATCGGGCAGGCCAAGCAGCGCGGTGAAGACATCGCGCCGTTGATGGCGGATGTCGAGCGCATGGGCACCGAGCTGTCCGACGGCAAACTCGAACTGGACAAGATCCAGGGCGAGCTGGATTCGATCCTGCTGGGCATTCCGAACCTGCCGCACGAGTCGGTGCCGGTCGGTGCGGACGAAGACGGCAACGTCGAAGTGCGCCGCTGGGGCACGCCAAAGGCCTTTGATTTCGCGATCAAGGACCACGTCGCCCTGGGCGAACTGAACGGCGGCCTGGATTTCGAAACCGCCGCCAAGCTGTCCGGTGCGCGCTTTGCCTTGCTGCGCGGCCCGATTGCCCGCCTGCATCGCGCCCTGGCGCAGTTCATGATCAACCTGCACACCGGCGAGCACGGCTACGAAGAGGCCTACACCCCGTATCTGGTTCAGGCGCCGGCCCTGCAGGGCACCGGCCAGTTGCCGAAGTTCGAGGAAGACCTGTTCAAGATCAGCCGCGATGGCGAAGCCGACCTGTACCTGATCCCGACCGCCGAAGTGTCGCTGACCAACATCGTCGCCGGCGAGATCCTCGACGCCAAGCACCTGCCGCTCAAGCTCGTCGCCCACACGCCGTGCTTTCGCAGTGAAGCCGGTGCATCGGGGCGCGACACCCGCGGCATGATCCGCCAGCACCAGTTCGACAAAGTCGAGATGGTGCAGGTTGTCGAGCCGTCGACCTCCATGGAAGCCCTCGAAGGCCTGACCGCCAACGCCGAACGCGTGCTGCAACTGTTGGAACTGCCGTACCGCGTGCTGGCGCTGTGTACCGGCGACATGGGGTTCAGCGCCGTGAAGACCTACGACCTCGAAGTGTGGGTGCCGAGCCAGGATAAATACCGCGAGATCTCGTCGTGCTCCAACTGCGGTGATTTCCAGGCCCGTCGCATGCAGGCGCGTTTCCGCAACCCGGAAACCGGCAAGCCGGAACTGGTGCATACCCTCAACGGTTCGGGCCTGGCCGTAGGCCGTACCCTGGTGGCCGTGCTCGAAAACTACCAGCAGGCCGACGGTTCGATCCGTGTGCCGGATGTGCTCAAGCCGTACATGGCGGGCATCGAGGTCATCGGCTAAATGGAATTTCTGCCGCTGTTTCATAACCTGCGCGGCAGTCGTGTGTTGGTCGTCGGTGGCGGGGAGATTGCCTTGCGCAAGTCCCGCCTGCTGGCCGACGCCGGCGCGCTGCTGCGGGTGGTTGCTCCCCAGATCGAAGACCAGTTGCGTGAACTGGTGCTGGGCAGTGGCGGGGAACTGATCGTGCGCGGTTATCAGGAGGCCGACCTTGACGGTTGCACCCTGATCATCGCCGCAACGGACGACGAACCACTGAACGCGCAAGTGTCCAGTGATGCCAAGCGCCGTTGCGTACCGGTCAACGTGGTGGATGCGCCAGCCCTGTGCAGCGTGATCTTCCCGGCGATTGTCGACCGTTCGCCCTTGGTGATCGCCGTGTCCAGCGGCGGCGATGCGCCGGTGTTGGCGCGCTTGATCCGGGCCAAGCTGGAAACCTGGATTCCGTCCACATATGGCCAGTTGGCCGGGCTGGCGGCGCGCTTTCGGGCCCAGGTCAAGCGTTTGTACCCGGACGTGCAGCAGCGCCGCGCGTTCTGGGAAGAAGTCTTCCAGGGCCCGATTGCCGACAGGCAACTGGCCGGGCAGGGCGATGAAGCCGAGCGTTTGCTGATCGAAAAGGTCAACGGTGCGCCGCCTTATGCGCCGGGCGAAGTCTACCTGGTGGGCGCCGGCCCCGGCGATCCGGACCTGTTGACCTTCCGCGCCTTGCGTTTGATGCAGCAAGCCGATGTGGTGCTCTACGACCGTCTGGTGGCCCCAGCGATTCTTGAGCTGTGCCGTCGTGATGCCGAGCGCGTCTACGTGGGCAAGCGTCGCGCCGATCACGCCGTGCCCCAGGACCAGATCAACCAGCAATTGGTCGACCTGGCCAAGCAAGGCAAGCGCGTGCTGCGCCTCAAGGGCGGCGATCCATTCATCTTCGGCCGTGGCGGCGAAGAGATCGAAGAACTGGCGGCCCATGGCATTCCGTTCCAGGTGGTGCCGGGGATCACGGCGGCCAGCGGCTGCGCGGCGTATGCCGGGATTCCGCTGACCCACCGTGACTATGCGCAATCGGTACGCTTTATCACCGGGCACCTGAAGAACGGCACCTCGGACCTGCCTTGGGGTGATCTGGTGGGCCCGTCGCAGACCCTGGTGTTCTACATGGGCTTGATCGGTTTGCCGATCATCTGCGAACAACTCATCAAGCATGGACGTTCGGCGGACACGCCAGCGGCGTTGATCCAGCAGGGCACCACGTCCAACCAGCGCGTGTTCACCGGCACCCTGGCCGACCTGCCGCGCCTGGTGGCGGAGCATGAAGTGCATGCGCCGACGCTGGTGATCGTCGGTGAAGTGGTGGTGCTGCGCGAGAAGCTCAAATGGTTTGAAGGCGCCCAGGCCCAGGTCTGAGCCTGAATGCATCGGGGGCAAGCCCCCTCCCACATTTTGGAATGCATTCCAATGTGGGAGGGGGCTTGCCCCCGATGAGGCCATTAGATCCAACCCAGCCTCTGGATCAGCGCCAGACGCCCTTACCGCTCAACCGCACGCGATCATGCTGGGCATCAAACACCTGCAACGGCCCCTTGGGCACAATCCCCGTCGGATTGATGGTGCGGTGGCTGGCATAGTAATGCCCCTTGATGTGCGCAAAGTCGACCGTCTCGGCCACTCCCGGCCATTGATAGATTTCCCGCAACCAATTCGACAGATTCGGATAATCGGCAATCCGCCGCAGGTTGCATTTGAAGTGGCTGTAATACACCGCATCAAATCGAATCAGCGTGGTAAACAGCCGTACATCCGCCTCGGTCAGGTACTCACCGGCCAGGTAGCGATGCTCGCCCAGGTGCTGTTCCAAGTGGTCCAGTTCGGCAAACACATCATCGAACGCACGCTCATAGGCCTGCTGCGAGGTGGCGAAGCCTGCGCGGTACACGCCGTTGTTCACGGCGGGGTAGATGCGCTCGTTCAGCGCATCGATGCGCGGGCGCAGAGCCTCGGGGTAGAAGTCCAGGGTGTTGCCGGTCAGCCCGTTGAACGCGCTGTTGAACATGCGGATGATCTCCGCTGATTCATTGCTGACGATGCGCTTGAGTTGTTTGTCCCACAGCACCGGCACCGTGACGCGCCCGGTGTAATCGGCCGTGTCGGCGGTGTAGCGCTGGTGCATGAACGCGAAGCCATCCAGCGAGTCGCCGCTGGAGCCGCGGGCCTTGTCGAAGGTCCAGCCGTTTTCCAGCATCAGCCAGCTGACCACGGACACGTCGATCAGACCTTCCAGCCCCTTGAGTTTGCGCAGGATCAGCGTGCGATGGGCCCACGGGCAGGCGAGCGACACATACAGGTGGTAACGACCGGCTTCGGCCTTGAAGCCACCTTCGCCGCTGGGGCCGGGCTGGCCGTCAGCGGTCACCCAGTGGCGGCGTTGTGCCTGTTCCCGCTGGAACGCGCCATCCGCGCTACTTTCGTACCACTGGTCGTGCCAGCGTCCTTCAATCAGCAAACCCATGACTGGCTCCTTGGCTAATAAGCGTTGGAGTCCAGTCTAAAGGGATGAGTTCGAACTAAAAGCGCAAAGATTGCGGGGGAATGATCGATTAAATCGATTTATCCCGTGCGTCCCAGTATTGCTGGGCCAATTCGAACGCGTGCTCCCGCGGATGCCCGAGGCCGCGCAAGGCCAGGGCCATGGTGGCGATCAAGGCGAGTTGCGGGTAGCTGTCCTCGACCTCGCCGCGCCACAGCGCTTTCAACTGTTCGGGCTCCAGGCTGGCCGGTTTGACATGGCGCTGGGCGGCGAGGGCGGGCCATTCTTCGTCCCAGCTTTCGCCACCGGTGCTGCCGTAGAGGTGGCTGATCGTGTCGGGGTTGATCTCGATTTCGCCGCCATCGCCCTTGACCACAATCACCGTGTCGCCGAGCAGGCCGCTGGCATCGCGGTGTACACCCTGGTAGCCGGGATGGAAGATGCTTTGCAGGCCGCAGCGTGCATTCAGCGGGTTGAGTAGGCGTGCCAGGGAGTGGATCGGCGAGCGCAGGCCCAGGGTGTTGCGCAGGTCGATCATGCGTTGCAGTTGCGGGGCCCAGTCGCCCAGCGGGATGAATGCCAGGTTGCCGTGCTCGAAGGCCGTCTCGACCTGCTGCCAATTGCGGCACAGCGGGATCTGTAGACCTTCCAGCAATTGCTCGGTGTACAGCCGGCCGGCCGTGTGGGCGCCGCCGCCATGCATGAGGATGCGTACACCGTTCTGCGCCAGGCACTTGGCGGCCAGCAGGAACCACGGCAGGTGGCGCTTTTTGCCGGCATAGGTCGGCCAGTCGATATCCACCTTCAGCGCCGGGGCGTGCAGGCGCTCGCGCACCGCTTCGGTGAAACCGGCGAGTTCTTCCGGGCTTTCCTCTTTGTGGCGCAGCAGCATGAGGAAGGCACCGAGCTGGGTGTCTTCGACTTTTTCGTCAAGCAGCATGCCCATGGCTTCGCGGGCTTCTTCGCGGGTCAGGTTGCGCGCACCGCGCTTGCCTTTGCCCAGGATACGCACGAACGGCGCAAACGGGTGCTCGGCAGGGGTTTCGAGGGGCAGCGGAGCAAAGTCGGTCATAAGCAATTCGTCGGTCTGGGCAGGCCGGCCAGCTTGGCGGCGAGTTTGGCGGGAGTGCCGTTGAACAGTTTGTTGAGGTGCAGGCTGTTGCCCTTGTCCGTGCCCAGCTTCAAGGCGGTGTACTTGATCAGCGGGCGTGTGGCGGGGGACAGCTGGAACTCTTGATAAAACTGGCGCAGCAGCTCGAGGATTTCCCAATGCGCCGGGGTCAGCTCGAGGGCTTCGGCGGCGGCGAGGGCGTTGGCCACGTCGGCCGACCACTCGTTCAGGTCGACGAGGTAGCCGTCCTTGTCCAGTTCGAGGGTGCGCGCGCCCACGGTCAGGGTGTTCATAGCCAGGTGTTGACCTTGTCGTAGTCGATCGACAGCTGCACGAAACCTGGGTAATCCACGCAGTCGGCCCAGTCGGGCAGCGGCAGGTTGCGCGCCAGGCTGTCTTCGGCCAGCACAAAGACCTTCACGCCTTTGGTCAGCAGCGCCGGGTGACGCAGCCCGTAGGCGCCGTCGCCACAGAGCAGGATCGCATCGTCGCTGCCACAGACGCGCAGGCAGCTGTCGAGGCGGCTATCGGTAAACGGGGAGTGGGACACCACATGTAAAGTCGACATCAGAGGGTTATCACCTGGTCGTAACGGTCAATCAACTGGGAAATCTGTTCGTCGTTCAGCGGCTGTGCATTGACCGGGTGCGTCAGCCCGCGCGCAGCCAGGCTGTGGCCGCAGGCAAACACCTCGTCGATACCGAACAGCCCCAGTGCCTGCAGGTTGGCGCCGAGGTCTTTTTGCTGCACGGCCTTGGCGTCCTGGTGCGGCGCCAGTTGGAACACGCCGTCATCCAGGAACAACAGGCCGATGGGCAGATCGAACGCGCCGCCGGCCAATACGATATCCAGGGCTTCCCGCGCGCTCGGCCCGGACCACGGTGCCTGGCGGCTGATCACCAGCAAGGATTTGGACATGTCACGGCCCTCCAAAACAGATCAGGCGGTCGGCGGCCTGGGTCGCGTCGTGCAATTGCCCAAGGCCCGACAGCTCCCATGGCGCCTCCAGGTTCACCGCGCTGCGCTGGTAACGCGCGGCTTCTTCGCTGTCGAGCACGCCACGGCGCAGGGCGGCGGCGATGCACACCACGGCGTCCAACTGATGCGCGCTGACAAACTCACGCCATTGGCGAGCGATGTCTTGCTCATCCTGTGGCGCAACGATGGTGTTGGAGGCACTGTAGACGCCGTCCTGATAAAAAAACAGGCGCACAATCTCGTGTCCGCCGGCCAGCGCCGCCTGGGCGAACAGCAAGGCGCGACGCGAGGAGGGCGCATGGGCGGCGGAAAACAGTGCTATCGCAAATTTCATGGAACCCCCTGCAAGCAAACGTGGGCCAATGATAAGGCCGCCGCCGGGAAAAAGCCCGCCGTGATCAAAACGGTCACTGCCGATGATCGTTCTGACGATTGCCGTCGGCGCTGAAGGCTGACTACGCTGTCGCCAGTCGAATCGGAAACGGAGTCTCCATGTCAGGTCCCTTGGCGTCCCTCAAAGTACTGGATTTTTCCACCTTGCTGCCCGGCCCGTTTGCGTCGCTGATGCTGGCGGACATGGGCGCCGAGGTGCTGCGCATCGAATCGCCCACGCGCATGGACCTGCTGCGCGTGCTGCCGCCCCATGATCAGGGCACCTCGGCCAGCCATGCTTACCTCAATCGCAATAAACGCAGCCTCGCCCTGGATCTGAAGCAGGCCGAGGCGCTGGAGATTGTGCGCGAGCTGGTCAAGGGCTACGACATCGTGCTCGAACAGTTTCGCCCCGGGGTGATGGAGCGCCTGGGCCTGGGGTATGCGGCGTTGAAGGCGATCAACCCGCGGCTGATTTACGTGTCGATCACTGGGTACGGTCAGACCGGCCCCTACAAGGACCGCGCCGGGCACGACATCAACTACCTGGCGTTGGCCGGAGTGGCCAGCCATACCGGGCGGCGGGACAGCGGGCCGCTGCCGTTGGGCGTGCAATTGGCGGATGTCGCCGGCGGCTCGCTGCACGCGGTGGTGGGCCTGCTCGCGGCGGTGATTGCGCGGCAACAGAGCGGCGTTGGCCAGTACCTGGATGTGAGCATGACCGACTGCTCGTTCAGCTTGAATGCCATGGCCGGTGCTGGCTACCTGGCCTGTGGCGTGGAGCCGGGGTGGGAGACCCATGTGCTCAATGGCGGCAGTTTCTACGATTATTACCGCTCCCGCGATGGGCGCTGGATGTCGGTCGGCAGTCTGGAACCGGCATTCATGCAGCAATTGTGCGCCGCGTTGGGGCGACCGGAACTGGCGGCACAAGGCTTGTCGCCCGAGCCTGAGCAGCAAAAGGCGCTCAAGCAGGCGCTGCAGGTTGAGTTCGAGAAGCGCAGCTTTGAGGAATTGTGCGAGTTGTTTGCCGGGGTGGATGCGTGCGTCGAACCGGTGTTGAGCCTGAGCGAAGCCGTGGAACATCCGCAGTTGAAGGCGCGGGAACTGGTCACCCAGGTGCCGCGGCCCGACGGCTCGACCCAGGCGCAGATGGCTTGCCCGCTGAAGTTCTCCGAAGGGTTGCCAGCCCCCCGGCATATCGGGGCCGCGGTGGGCGCGCACAGTGATGAAGTGCTGATGGAGTTGGGCTTGAGCTCACAGCGCATCAGCGCGTTGCGTGCTGCCAAGGTGATTGTGTAGTGACTGGGCGGGCCTCATCGGGGGCAAGCCCCCTCCCACAATTAGCTCTGTGAACAGGGTCAAAATGTGGGAGGGGGCTTGCCCCCGATGAGGCCCTCACACACACCGCATATTTCACTCAACGCGAGTTTCCCCGGTAAACACCAACGTCTGCCGACAGCGCCTGCACAGATAACGCCGCCCCTGCCTCACCAGCCCATGGCGCTGTGACGAAAACGGGAAGTCGCTGTCGGCACACGGGCAGCGGTAGATATAGCGGGTCACCTGGCGGCGCTTGATCTCATAGGTGTGGCAACGGTCTGGCGGCAGTTCATACACGCCGCGCATGATCAGTTGCCATTCCTCGCCATGGGGCTGGATGCGCTCGCCAAACAATTGGTGGGCGATCAGGTGCGCTACTTCATGGGCCACGGTCTGTTTCAGGAAGTGTTGGCTGTTTTCTCGGTACAACTGTGGGTTGAAGCGCAGCAGGTTTTCGTGCAAATGCGCGACACCGGCTTTCTGGCCCCGCAACTTGAGGCTGACCTGGGGGCGTTTGAAGCTTCGTTTGAAAAAGGATTCGGCTAGCAGGAAACAATCTTCGACGCGGGTATTGAGTTGCTCGGGCATGCTGTACATCTCTCCAGAGGTGGCCAGTATGCCGCAAAGGCGGGTGTTTCCGAATCGGTCAGGCGCCGAATGGTCATGCATGGCGCACAAAGCCACCTTGCGGTGGCCTTGCCTGCTGGGTGAAACCGCTTAGTTGGTATAGATCGGGCCAACGCCCAGGCCCCAGACGATCACGGTGAAGGCCATGATTGCCACCAGCACGACCAGACCCACGGCCAGCACCGAGCTGGAAAACAGAAAGCCTTCGTCCGGATCGATGCTCATGAACGTCGGCAACCCCACATACAGCAGGTACACCGTGTAGCAGATCGCCGCCGTGCCGACGACCATCCCCAGCCACATGTGCGGGTAGAGCGCCGCCAGCCCGCCGATGAACAACGGTGTCGCGGTGTAGGTGGCAAAGGCGACACAACGCGCCATGCTGGGGCTGGCGTCGTAGGTGCGCGCCATCCAGTGAATGAAGGCGCCCATGACCGCTACGCCGCCTAGCATCGCCAGGTACGACATGACGGTCATCCACAAGGCGCTTTCCTGGGTCAGCATGACCGGGGAGCGACTGCCGATGACCCAGCCGACCTGGGTGGTGCCGATAAAGGCTGATACGGCGGGGATCGCCGCGAGAATCAAGGTGTGAGTGAGGTACATGTGGCTGACGCTTTCTTCTTTATCGCCACGAATTTCCCGCCATTCCTGGTCGGGATGGGTAAAAAGCCCCACGACGTGATGGATCATGCCAGTCACTCCTGTCGTTATTACCATCGCCCCCCATCGGAGCGCCCACGGGCCAGATGGCCTGAAAGGTCTGGATAGTTATGTGCGACCTCAAGTCGCAGTATAGGAAGTGATGACCGGAAAAACCGTAGGGCTTTAGAGCAAATTGCGCTGTAAACAGTGGGCTTAATCGCGGCGCGGTCTGTCGTTGGCAATGCACTCAAGTGGGGGAGGAGGTTTGCTCCCTCCCACATTGGAACTTGGTCAACCTTACCGGTAAAATACCGCGCTTTTCGTCACACACCTCTAGCGGATCCAAGCGCCATGGGCACTCTTACGGTCAACCAGAACAAACTGCAAAAACGCCTGCGTCGCCTGGCCGGTGAAGCGGTCGCCGATTTCAACATGATCGAGGACGGCGACAAGGTCATGGTCTGCCTTTCCGGCGGCAAAGACAGCTACACCATGCTCGACGTGCTGCTGCACCTGCAAAAGGTTGCGCCGATCAAGTTCGAGATCGTTGCCGTCAACATGGACCAGAAACAACCGGGCTTCCCCGAAGATGTGCTGCCGGCCTACCTCAAGACACTGGGCATCGAGTACCACATCGTCGAAAAAGACACCTATTCGGTGGTCAAGGAGCTGATCCCGGAGGGCAAGACCACCTGCTCGCTGTGTTCGCGCCTGCGCCGTGGCACGCTCTACACGTTTGCCGATGAGATCGGTGCGACCAAGATGGCCCTGGGGCATCACCGCGACGATATCGTCGAGACATTCTTCCTCAACATGTTCTTCAACGGCTCCCTCAAGGCCATGCCGCCCAAGCTGCGCGCCGATGACGGACGCAACGTGGTGATTCGCCCGCTGGCGTATTGCAACGAGAAGGACATCCAGGCCTACTCCGACTTCAAGCAATTCCCGATCATCCCGTGCAACCTGTGCGGCTCCCAGGAAAACCTGCAGCGCCAGGTGGTCAAGGAGATGCTCCAGGACTGGGAACGCAAGACCCCAGGGCGTACCGAGAGTATCTTCCGCAGCTTGCAGAACGTGATCCCGTCGCAGTTGGCCGACCGTAACCTGTTCGACTTCACCAGCCTGCGTATCGACGAGAACGCCGCTTCGCGCTTCGTCAACGTGGTGAACCTCTGACGTTTCTCAACGCTCTGAACGACGGCGCTCACAGGCGCCGTTTTCATTTCAATCCCCAGGAGAGGGCATGCGCGATTACAAGTGGCTGCACGAATATTGTCTGAACCGCTTCGGTTCGGCGGCCGAACTGGAAGCCCGTCTGCCTGTCCCCAAGACGCCGGCGCAATTACGCCAGATCAGTGATGATCGCTACCTGTCGACCCTGGCGCTGCGGGTTTTCCGCGCCGGGCTCAAGCACAGCGTGGTGGATGCCAAATGGCCTGCATTCGAGCAGGTGTTCTTTGGCTTCGACCCGGAAAAAGTCGTGCTGATGGGCGCCGAGCACCTGGAGCGCTTGATGCAGGACACGCGCATCATCCGCCACCTGGGCAAGCTCAAGAGCGTGCCGCGCAACGCGCAGATGATCCTGGATATCGCCCAGGAGAAGGGTAGTTTCGGCGCGTTTATCGCCGACTGGCCGGTGACCGATATCGTCGGCTTGTGGAAATACCTGAGCAAGCACGGTCATCAGTTGGGCGGGCTGTCGGCGCCGCGCTTTCTGCGCATGGTGGGCAAGGATACGTTCGTGCCGAGCGATGACGTGGTCGCGGCCCTGCACGCGCAGAAGATCGTCGACAAGGCCCCCACCAGCCTGCGCGACCTGGCGACGGTGCAGGGGGCGTTCAACCAGTGGCATGCCGAGAGCGGGCGGCCGATGTGTCAGTTGTCGATGATGCTGGCGTATACGGTCAATCATTGAGACCGAGGTGATGCCATCGTGGGCAAGCCCACTCCCACAGGAAACTGCATTCCAGATGTGGGGCTTGCCCGCGATGACGGCGGGTCAGGCTGGCTGACCCTCGCCGGCCAAGCGCCGATCCAACTGGAACCGCCAGCGCACATACAGCAGCGCCGTACAGAACAGCGCCAGGCTCGCCAGCATTTCCAGCACGCCGAACCACTGGCGGTTCGGGTCATACGCCGCCAGTGCGCCCTTGATGAAATACAGGTTCACCACAAAGCACATCCACGAATGCCCGCGTGCGCTGCCGATCAGTATCCCCGGCGCCAGCACCAGCAGCGGCACCAGTTCGATCAGCAGGATCACCCACGGCCGTGCGCCGTGCAGGTCGGCGACGAACAGGTAATACACGCAGAGCAGGCCCACCAGGCCGAAAAACGCCAGCAGGCTCAGCGCGCGTGCGACTTTGACCCGCGGCTCCAGCCACGCCTGGGGTGGCAGGATCTTAGGTTTTTTGGCCACGGCCGTTCTCCAGCAACGCAGCGGTTTTCGCCAGGCGCAGGCCGAGGGCCTTGCACAGGGCGATTTCATGTTGATCCAGCAGGCGCTTGCCGTCGGGGCCAGCATGGTGGCTGGCGCCATAAGGCGTACCGCCACCCTGGGTGTCGAGCAGCGCTTGTTCGCTATAGGGCAGGCCGGTGATCAGCATGCCGTGGTGCAGCAGCGGCAGCAGCATCGACATCAGCGTGGTCTCCTGGCCGCCGTGCAGGCTGGCGGTGGAGGTGAACACCCCGGCCGGTTTGCCGACCAGGGCGCCGGTCAGCCACAGGTTACTGGTGCCGTCGATAAAGTACTTCAACGGCGCGGCCATATTGCCGAAGCGGGTCGGGCTGCCCAGGGCCAGGCCTGAACAGTTCTTCAGATCATCCAGGCTGGCGTACAGCGCGCCTTCGGCCGGAATGCTCGGCGCTACGGCTTCGCACTCGCTGGAGATCGCCGGTACGGTGCGCAGGCGCGCTTCCATCCCGCCTTGTTCGATGCCCCGGGCAATGTGCCGGGCCATTTCGCTGACCGAGCCGTTGCGGCTGTAATACAACACCAGCACATACGGCGCACTCACGGCAGGATCTCCAGCACGCTCTCCGGTGGGCGGCCGATGATGGCTTTGTCGGGGGTTTCGAGGATCGGACGTTCCATCAACTTGGGGTGCTCGGCGATGGCGGCGATCAACTGTGTTTCGCTGAGCGTCGCGTCTGCCAGGTTGAGGGTTTTGTATTCCTCTTCGCCGGTGCGCAGCAATTGGCGTGCGCTGATCCCCAGTTTGCCCAGCAGGGCCTTCAGTTGCGCGGCATTCAGCGGGGTTTCCAGGTAGCGCACCACCGTCGGCGCGAGGCCGCGTGCTTCCAGCAGTTCGAGCGCTCCGCGGGATTTCGAGCAGCGCGGGTTGTGATAAAGCGTCAGATCGGTCATGTGCGGGTCGCATCTTGCGTAAGGTGGCGGGTATTCTACCTGCGCTGCGCCCGGTCCTTAAACCGTAAGAGGCGATCCGTCGCAGCCAACGTTCATTTTTGCGAAGGATTACCCCATGACAAGGCGACTGATCGGTGCATTGGCGATCATCACAACCCTGCTGCTCAGCGGCTGCGGTAATGACTACGGCGTTGACCAATATGGCCAGAAAGTGGCGGCCGAACGCCTGGACAAGCAATGGCTGGTGGTCAACTACTGGGCGGAATGGTGTGGCCCGTGCCGCACGGAAATCCCGGAGCTCAATGCCTTGGCTGAACAGCTCAAAGGGCAGAACGTCGGCGTGTTCGGGGTCAATTTCGACAATGTGCAGGGCGCGGAACTGAAGGAAGCCAGTGACAAGCTGGGCATCAAGTTCACCGTGCTGGCGCAGAACCCGGACGGGATCTTTGATATTCCACGCAGCGAAGCGTTGCCGGTGACTTACATCATCGACGACAAGGGCAAGGTGCGTGAGCAGTTGATGGGCGAACAGACGGCGCAAGGCGTGCTGGCCAAGCTCAAGGCCCTGCGCGGTTGAACATGTGGGAGGGGGCTTGCTCCAGATGGCGGTGTGTCAGCCAACATATTCGGTACTGACATAGCGCAATCGGGAGCAAGCCCCCTCCCACAGTTAGATCCCATTGAGCCTGCTATCAGCCTTCTTCCAGCCACAGGCGGATAGGCTTGCCTTCGGCCGGCCAGAAGCGGGTCTGCTCGATCGGCGAGATGTCCCAGCGCTCAACGCCTTGCAGGGCCTGGAAGAAGCGGTGTTCCTGCTCCATCAGGGCGTCGCCGCAGAGTTTGCGGGTACTGCCGATCTTGCCGAAGCTGAGTTTGTCGCCCTCCACGGTGTACGGTGCGAACCAGTGGTTGCACCCGCCGTTGCCGTAGGCGCGCCCATCGGCGCCCAGGGTGACACTCAGGTGCGCGTAATCCATCAGCGGCCGCTCACCGATCCATTCCACCACGTAGCTGTGATCCCGCTCGAGCTTTACCGCATCGCCAGCGCAGCCCATCAGGCTCGCGCCGACGACGGCCAGCAGAAGCAGGCCTTTCATTGCGCGGCCTTCTGGCATTTCGGGCAGCGGTGCTTGGCGCCTTCGCTGGCCCAGCCCAACTCGGCAATGCGCGCATTGGCGGCCGGTTGCAGCGGTTCCTTGGTCAGCTTGGTCTCCACCGCGAATTCAAACTCCAGCACGGCCTCGCAGCTGTCGCAGTTGACCTTCCAGGTGTGAATCTCCAGTTCGCCGAACTTCGGCCCCTGGGCCATGGCGACCCACTGGCCTGCCGGGCGGATGGAGTAGCGCGCGTCACCTTCGACGGTGAGGCGCATCGACAGGGTTTTACTGCCGCGCAGGGTGACGATCAGTACGTCGCCATGCTTGATCGAACCACCGTTGCCGGTGACCTGATAGCGGCCCGGCACCAGGGCGCGGCATTCGATCAGGGTGTGTTGCGGGCTCAGCAAGCTGAAGCGGAAATCGTGTTCGGCCATGGTTCCTCCAAATAGGCGCGGCATCCTAGCACGCGCGCCTGCGGATCATGCGCCTGGTATGTGACCGCTGATCATCCGTCGACACGATTCTGCGCCCGGCCATCGGCCCAGGCCGCAATGTTGGCCAGGGTGGTCTCGGCGATCGCCGCCAGGGCTTCGCGGGTGAGAAATGCCTGGTGCGCGGTGATGATCACATTGGGGAACGTCAGCAGGCGCGCGAGCACGTCGTCCTGCAGGGGCAGGTCGGAGCGGTCCTCGAAAAACAGCTGGGCTTCTTCTTCATACACATCCAGCCCCAGGTAGCCGAGTTGGCCGTCCTTGAGCGCTTCGATCAGCGCAGGGGTGTCCACCAGGCCACCGCGCCCGGTGTTGATCAGCATCGCGCCGGGCTGCATCTGCGCCAGGGAGCGGGCGTTGATCAGGTGCTTGCTGTCGGTGGTGAGCGGGCAGTGCAGGCTGATGATCTGCGCTTCGGCCAGCAGCTCGGGCAGGCTCACATAGCGCGCACCGAGCGCTTGGACCAGCGGGTTGGGGAACGGGTCGTAGGCCAGCAGGTGGCAGCCGAAACCGGCCATGATCTTGGCGAAGGTGGCGCCGATCTGCCCGGTGCCGACCACGCCGACGGTCTTGCCGACAAGGTCGAAGCCGGTCAGGCCATGCAGGCTGAAATCGCCCTCGCGGGTGCGGTTGTAGGCACGGTGCAGGCGCCGGTTCAGGGCGAGAATCAGTGCCACGGCATGTTCGGCGACCGCATGAGGCGAGTACGCGGGCACACGCACGATGGTCAGGCCCAGGCGCTTGGCGGCGGCGAGGTCGACATGGTTGTAACCGGCCGAGCGCAGCGCGATCAAGCGGGTGCCGCCCGTGGCCAGGTGCTCCAGCACGGGCGCGCTGAGGTCATCGTTGATAAACGCGCAGACCACTTCGTGGCGTTCGGCCAGCGCCACGGTGTCGAGGGTGAGCCGGGCGGGCTGGAATTGCAGTTCCAGGCCGGGCGGCAGCGGCACGCCGAGAAAACTGTCGCGGTCGTAGGTCTGGCTGCTGAAAAGAATGACGCGCATGAAATAGCTCCCTGCAATGTACGTTTTGGTAACGCGGACCCTGTGGGATCGGGCCCGGCGTTGTAAAAAAAATCTCAGGCGCTGACCCGCGCTTCACTGGCCAACCGGGCAATGGCCATGTCCAGCTCGTCCAGCGCGGCCATGGCCTTGGCGTCGTCCTGCTTGAGCAGAGTTTCGGCGCGTTGGCAGGCGGCGCGCAGTTGCGGTACGCCGCAGTAGCGGGTGGCGCCATGCAGGCGATGGACGCGTTCGATCAAGGCATGGTTGTCATTGGCCTCACGGGCGAGGGTAATGGCCAGGCGGTCGGCTTCGAGGGAGGCGAGCAACATGGCGAGCATGTCCGCCGCCAGGTCCGCCTTGCCCGCGGCGAGCCGCAGTCCTTCCTCGTGGTCCAGCACCAGCAATCGCACGCCTGGGCCGAGGCCTTCGGTCGGGCGCTCCGGCCCTTGGTTGCGCAGGGCCAGGCCGGTCCATTTCAGCACCACCTGGGCCAATTGCCGCTCGCTGATGGGTTTGGTCAGGTAGTCGTCCATGCCGCTTTGCAGCAGCGCACGCTTTTCGTTGGCCATGGCGTGGGCGGTGAGGGCCACCACCGGCAGCGGTGTGCCGTGGCGCTCGCTTTCCCACTGGCGAATCGCCTCGGTGCTTTGACGACCGTCCATGCCGGGCATCTGCACGTCCATCAGCACCAGGTCGAAGGTTTCCTGCTGGACGGCATTGATGGCCGCATAGCCGCTTTCCACGGCCTGAACCTTGGCGCCCATGTCTTCCAGCAGGGTTTGCACCAGCAACAGGTTCGCCGGGTTGTCATCCACGCAGAGCACCCGAGGCGCGCGGCTGGACAACGGTTCGCCCGGTTCGCAGCGCGTGGGGCGCGGGCTGATCAGGTCGGTCAGGGCACGGCGCAGCTTGCGCGTACACGCGGGCTTGGCCTGCAACTGGCTGTTGGGGTTGGGCACCGACGGGCTGAACAGCATTTGCTCGGTGGTCGGGCACAGCACCAGCACCTTGCAGCCCAGGTGTTCGAGGTCCCACAGATGCTGGTTGAGGCGCTCGGGCGGGAGGTCATTGGCGGTGACGCCGAGTACCGCCAGGTCGATCGCCTGTTCGGTCTGATGCGCGCCGGTGATGCCGTTGGTCAGGCTTTCCAGGGTATTGAACGGCGTGACATCCAGGCCACAGTCTTCGAGCTGGTGTTGCAAGGCCTGGCGCGCCAGTTCGTGGTTTTCCAGCACGGCCACGCGGCGGCCGAGCAGCGGCGCGCAGGGCAGGTCTTCGACGTCGTCGCGGGTCTTGGGCAGGTTCAGGCTGATCCAGAATTCCGAGCCTTCGCCGGGTGTGCTGTCGACGCCGATTTCGCCGCCCATCTGCTCGATCAAGCGCTTGGAAATCACCAGGCCCAGGCCGGTGCCGCCCGGTTGGCGCGACAGCGAGTTGTCGGCCTGGCTGAACGCCTGGAACAGCGCGCGCACGTCCTGGTTGGACAGGCCGATGCCGGTGTCCTGCACGCTGATGCGCAGTTGCACACTGTCTTCTTGTTCATCCTCGATCATCGCCCGGGCCACGATGGTGCCTTCGCGGGTGAACTTGATCGCATTGCTGATCAGGTTGGTCAGGATCTGCTTGAGGCGCAGCGGGTCACCCACCAATGCCAGCGGCGTGTCGCGGTACACCAGGCTCACCAGTTCCAGCTGTTTGGCGTGGGCGGCGGGGGCGAGGATGGTCAGGGTGTCTTGCAGCAGGTCACGCAGGTTGAAGGGCACGCTGTCGAGTACCAGCTTGCCGGCTTCGATTTTCGAGAAATCGAGGATCTCGTTGATGATGCCCAGCAGGTTATCGGCGGACTTTTCGATGGTGCCCAGGTAATCCAGCTGACGCGGTGTCAGCTCGCTTTTTTGCAGCAGATGGGTGAAACCGAGGATGCCGTTGAGCGGGGTGCGGATTTCGTGGCTCATATTCGCCAGGAACTCCGACTTGATGCGACTGGCCTCCAGGGCTTCCTTGCGCGCCAGGTCTAGCTCGATGTTCTGGATCTCGATGGTTTCCAGGTTCTGGCGCACGTCTTCGGTGGCCTGGTCGATGCTGTGCTGCAGTTCTTCCCGGGCGTTCTGCAGGGTCTCGGCCATGCGGTTGATGCCTGAGGCAAGTTGGTCCAGCTCCTGGCTGCCCAGCGCCGGCAAGCGGGTTTCCAGGTTGCCGTCCTTGAGTTGGGCCACAGCTTGCTTGATCTGGCCGATCGGCGAATTGATGGTGCGGCTGATGCGCAGGGCCAAGGTCGCCGTGCAGATCAGGCCGATGGCGATCAGCAGCAGGCTGGCGAACAGGCTGCGATAACCGCGCAGCAACATGCCGTTGTGGGACAGTTCCACCTCGACCCAGCCAAGCAAGCGGTCGGATTCATCGGGAATCAGCTCGCCGGCAAGGTTGCGATGACGGCCAAACACCGGCAGCAGATAGCGCGTGGCGTCGTTACCGGTGCGCTGCAACAGGTGCGAGCTGTTACCCACCGGCGGCTGGTTGAGCATGGTCGGGCCGGCGTGGGCCATCGACGAGCGGTCCGGCGCAAGGAAGGAAACGGCGCGCACGTCCTGTTGTTCCAGGGATTGGGTGGCGATGCGTTCGAGCAGGTCGGCGTTCTTGCTGCTCAGCGCCGGAGCCACCAGTGGGGCCAACTGCTCGGCGATCATTTCGCCACGTTGCAGCAACTGGGATTGCAACTCCGAGAGCTGCATCCAGGTGAAATAGCCGCCCAACAACAAGGCCATCAGACTGGTCGGTAATAAGGTCAGCAACAGTACGCGGCCTTTTATCCCCATTCTTCTAAGCACGCCACTCTCCTGCTACCACGTTGTGATCGATCGCCCGTGCAGGCATCCGGCCCGCACCCCTGCGCAGTGTAGCCATTTGCGCGGCGTGGAATCTTGCAAATTAATGACAGCGGGCAATCTTCGGGCCATTTGGCGCGACGTGGCGATTGCCTGGCGCGGGGGAATCTTGAATAATCAGTGATTGAGAATGACTTGCAGGCGCTAATGAATCCCGTGGAAGTTGGTCTACCCACTATCCTGACCATCGAAGATGACCCCGTGCTGGGCGCCTATGTCCACGAGCATCTGGGGCGCTGTGGCTTTCAGGTCACGTGGTGTCGGAACGGCCAGCAAGGCCTGCAGATGGCCCGCGAGCACGTCTTCGACGTGGTGTTGATGGATATTCTGCTGCCGGGGCTGGACGGGCTGTCGATCCTCACGCATCTGCGCCAGAGCCATGCGGTCCCGGTGATCCTGGTGTCGGCCCTGGGCGCCGAAGCCGATCGCGTGAACGGCTTTCGCCTGGGTGCGGACGACTACCTGCCCAAGCCGTTCAGCATGATCGAGTTGCGCGTGCGTATTGAAGCCATCCTGCGCCGGGTGGCCCTGGATCGTCGTCCGCCGCTGAGTTTGCCGCCCGCGCGCGACGACGCCCGGAGCCTGCGCTTTGACGATGAACTGTCCGACGTCTTCTACCAGCAGCACTGGGCCGGGTTGACCCGCAGCGAGTACCGCCTGCTGCAGACCTTGCACAACAACGGCGAGGAAGTGCTGAGCAAAGCCTTCCTTTATCAGCACGTGCTGCAGCGCGGTTATGCGCCCCATGACCGCAGCCTCGATATGCATATCAGCCAGATTCGCCGCAAACTCAAGAGCATCGGCTATAGCGAGCGTGAAGTGCGTACCGTCTGGGGTAAGGGCTATGTGTTGAGCGGTCACGATGACGGCCTTTGAGGGGGGCTTGAAACGTCTGCCGGGCAGGCACTCGTTATTCTGGAAATTGGCCTGCCTGCTGATTGCTTTCTGCTTGTTGATGATCTGGCTCAGTTGGTCCTGGGGTCGGTACATGGAGCAGCAGAACGCTTATCTGTCCGACACCTCCCGCGAGATTCTCAGCGGTTATGCGGCGGGAGCGGAGTTGGCCTGGAGTACCCAGGGCGCTGACGGTGTGGACGCCTGGTTGCAACTGATGGCTGCGCGTGAGCGCACCTGGATCGGCGTGATCGGCAACGACCTGCAATCCCTCGCCAGCACGCCGTTGACCGACAAGGAAAGCCAGCGCCTGACTTTTCTGCGCGGCCTGGACTGGCCGGTCAGCCGCCACGCCAAAGGCCTGCCATGGTTGAAAATCCCGTTTCCCCTGGACCCCAGTGTCGGCTCGTTGGTGATCGAGTTGCCCCAGCGCTTTATGCCGGGGCGCTACCAACTGTTCTGGCGGGTGGTGACCAATGGCGTGATTCCCGGTCTGTTTACCCTGTTGTTGTGCATCGGCCTGTACCGGCTGCTGATCATGCCGCTCAATCAATTGCGCGAGCAGGCCAACGCTTGGCGTGCCGATCAATTGAACACGCGGCTGTCCCACGATGCCACCAGCCGCCAGGATGAGTTGGGCGAGCTGGGGCGGGCGTTTGACCATATGTCCGAGCGGTTGCAGGGCACGGTGGTATTGCAGCAACAGCTGTTGCGGGACATGTCCCATGAACTGCGCACCCCCCTGAGCCGTTTGCGCGTGGCCTGTGACAGCGAGCAGGATCTGGCGCAACTGCGTGAACGGCTGGGGCGGGAGATCGACGTCATGCAGCGCCTGGTCGAGGACAGCCTGCAATTGGCCTGGTTGGACACCGAGCGGACGCCGCTGCCTGTCGAAGACATTCAGGTTCAGGCGTTGTGGGACATGCTCAAGGACAACGCCTGTTTCGAAAGCGATTGGCCAGCCTCGCTGCTGCCATGCCTGCTGGGGCCGGATTGTTGGGTACGCGGCAATCTGAACGCCCTGGCCCAGGCGCTGGAAAATATCCTGCGCAACGCCATACGGCATTCACCTGCGGGCGGTGTCGTCAGCCTCGATGGGCGCCGTGATGGCGCATATTGGCACCTATGGCTGGAGGATCAGGGCGGGGGTATTGATGAACGCGATCTGGAACGGATCTTCGCGCCGTTCATCCGCCTGGACGGCTCACGGCCTGGCGACGGTGGCTTCGGGCTGGGGTTGAGCATCGCGCGCAATGCGGTGCAACGTCAGGACGGCAGCTTGTGGGCGGAGAATACCGGCCAGGGCTTGCGTGTGCATCTGCGTTTGTGGGCAGCCTAGGACTCAAGCGCGACGCAGTTTGCGTTTATTCCATTGGTGCGCGACCCACCAGCGCCAGTAACCCATGGTCAGGCAATAGGCCAGCGCGCCCAACACCACACCCAGTACCAGCGAGCCGAGCAGGAACGGCTGCCACAGCGTGCTCAACTGACCGCTGATCCACTCCCACGTCAGGTCGTCGGGCAGGCTGCGCGCCGGCACGTTCATCAGCCAGGCGCCGGTCATGTAGGTACACAGGAACACCACTGGCATGGTGATCGGGTTGGTCAGCCACACCAGGCTGATGGCAATCGGCATATTGCCCCGCACCGTGATCGCCAGCACCGCCGCCAAGAGCATCTGCAAGGGGATCGGGATAAACGCCGCAAACAGGCCTACCGCCATGGCGCGGGCTACCGAGTGCCGATTCAGGTGCCAGAGGTTCGGGTCATGCAGCAAGGTGCCCAGAAACTGTAATGACTTGTGTTCCCTGATACTGGTGGGGTCGGGCATGTACCGTTTGAATAAGCGCCGGGGCATAAGGGGTCCAGATCAAGTCGAGGGGCAAGTATGCGCGCATTCTATAAACAGAAAATTCAGACTTTGTGACAAAACATCATAGGCTGCGGCCGGGGGGCAGCTAAGACTGAATGGATCACGTCAAAGGAATGATCCATGAGGACAGGGATGTTCGCGCTTGCACTCGGGCTGCTTGCGCTGCGATTTCTACCCGCACTGCCGTCTGCCGGGATGCTGTTGGCCCTGGCAGTGGTGGCGTTGATGTTGCTGCCGTTTCGCACTTATCCGCTGGCGTTTTTCCTGTTCGGCTTGTGTTGGGCATGTGTGAGCGCGCAGTGGGCGCTGGATGACCGCTTGCGTCCGCCGCTCGACGGCCAGACGCGTTGGCTGGAGGGGCGTGTGAGCGGGTTGCCGCAGCAGACTGACAGCGGCGTGCGTTTCGAACTGAGCGACAGCCGGTCGCGCAACGCCCGCTTGCCCGCGCGCATTCGGCTGTACTGGCACGGTGGCCCACCGGTACGCAGCGGTGAGCGTTGGCGCCTCGCGGTGACGCTTAAACGTCCGTCGGGCCTGCTCAACTTCCATGGCGTCGACCATGAAGCCTGGCTGCTCGCCCAGCGCATCGGTGCCACCGGCTCGGTAAAGGACGGCGAACGCCTGGCGCCGGCCCGCAATGCTTGGCGCGACGCGGTCCGTCAGCGCTTGATGGCGGTGGACGCCCAAGGGCGCGAGGCGGGGCTGGCGGCCCTGGTGCTGGGGGACGGCTCCGGGCTGACGGCCGACGACTGGCGTGTCTTGCAGGACACCGGCACGGTGCATTTGCTGGTCATTTCCGGCCAGCACATTGGCCTGTTGGCGGGGTTGATCTATGCGCTCGTCGCCGCTCTGGCGCGCTACGGCTGCTGGCCGCGCACCTGGCCGTGGCTGCCGTGGGCATGTGGCCTGGCGTTTACCGCGGCGTTGGGGTACGGCCTGCTGGCGGGGTTCGGCGTGCCGGTGCAGCGCGCCTGTGTAATGGTGGGGCTGGTGTTGCTGTGGCGTTTGCGTTTCCGTCATCTGGGCATCTGGTGGCCGCTGTTGCTGGCGTTCAATGGCGTGCTGATCCTTGAACCCTTGGCCAGCTTGCAGCCGGGGTTCTGGTTGTCCTTTGCGGCCGTGGCGGTACTGGGGCTGACGTTCGGCGGTCGGTTAGGCCGCTGGAGTGCTTGGCAGGCATGGACCCGTCCGCAATGGTTGATAGCCATCGGTCTTTTCCCGGTGTTGCTGGTGCTGGGTTTGCCCATCAGCCTCAGTGCGCCGCTGGCCAATCTATTTGCGGTGCCGTGGATCAGCCTGGTGGTGTTGCCCCTGGCCCTGCTCGGGACGGCATTGCTGGCGGTGCCGTTCGTGGGCGCGGGCTTGTTGTGGCTGGCGGGTGGGGCGCTGGACGGCTTGTTCAACGCCCTGGCGCTGCTGGCGGGGCAATTGCCCGCGTGGATACCGGCCGAGGTGCCCATGGGCTATTGGCTGGTTAGCCTGGTCGGTGCGGTGTTGCTGTTGCTGCCCAAGGGTGTGCCGTTTCGGTTGCTCGGCTGGCCGATGCTGTTGTTGGCGGTGTTCCCGCCGCGCGAGCCGGTGCCTCACGGGCAGGTGGACGTACTGCAGCTGGATGTCGGGCAGGGGCTGGCGTTGATCCTGCGCACCCGCCATCACACCTTGCTCTACGATGCCGGCCCGCGCTCCGGGGCGGTCGATCTCGGCGCGCGGGTGGTGTTGCCGTCGCTGAAGAGGCTTGGGGTAGACGCTCTGGACATGATGTTACTGAGCCATGCCGATGCCGATCACGCCGGCGGTGCGGCGGCTGTCGCCCGTGGACTGCCGATCAAACGGGTCGTCGGTGGCGAAACCGAAGGGTTGCCGGCGCTTCTCGACACTCAGCCTTGTATCAGCGGTGAACAATGGGCGTGGGACGGCGTGTCCTTTGAATTATGGCAATGGCCAGACGCAGTTGATGGCAACCCGAAATCCTGTGTATTGCACGTACAGGCCAATGGCGAGCGCCTGCTGCTCACCGGCGATATCGATCGCGCCGCCGAGCAGGCGTTTCTGGCCTCGGCGCTGGCGGTGCCGACCGATTGGCTGCAAGCCCCTCACCATGGTAGCCGCAGTTCGTCATCCTGGCCGTTTCTGCAGCGGCTGGCGCCGAAGTCGGTGCTGATTTCCCGAGGGCGCGGCAATGCGTTCGGTCATCCTCATCCACAGGTGGTGGAGCGCTATCAAGCGTTGGGAACGCAGGTGTATGACAGCGCCGAACAGGGCGCGGTACGTTTGCGATTGGGCGCCTTCGCGCCACCGATTGTTGCGCGCAGTCAACGCCGCTTCTGGCGAGAAGCGCTACCGTAACCGCACGTTACCAATGGCCGAAGCCTGTGATCGGCGGGTCGTGGGTCGACGAGCCCCGCTGCCTGACCTATATGGTAAAGTGGCGCACTTTTTCGAGGGGACATTCACTGTGTGGGAATTGGTCAAATCCGGTGGCTGGATGATGTTGCCGATCATCTTGAGCTCCATCGCCGCACTCGGCATCGTTGCCGAACGCCTGTGGACCTTGCGCGCCAGCCGTGTCACGCCCGAGCATCTGCTGGGGCAGGTCTGGGGCTGGATCAAGAACAAGCAGCTCGACAAGCAGAAACTCAAGGAACTGCGTGCCAATTCACCCCTGGGTGAAATCCTCGCGGCCGGGCTGGCCAACTCCAAGCATGGTCGCGAGATCATGAAAGAGTGCATCGAAGAGGCCGCGGCGCGGGTCATCCATGAGCTGGAGCGTTATATCAACGCCCTCGGCACCATCGCCGCCATGGCACCGTTGCTCGGCCTGCTGGGCACGGTGCTGGGCATGATCGATATTTTCAGCTCGTTCATGGGCTCGGGCATGAGCACCAACGCCGCGGTGCTGGCCGGTGGTATCTCCAAGGCCCTGATCACCACGGCAGCGGGCCTGATGGTCGGTATTCCCTCGGTGTTCTTCCACCGTTTCCTGCAACGCCGGATCGATGAGTTGGTGGTCGGCATGGAGCAGGAAGCCATCAAACTGGTGGAAGTGGTGCAGGGCGACCGTGACGTGGACTTGGTCGGGGACAAAGCGTGAAATTTCGCCGCAAGCAACGGGAAAATGTTGATATCAACCTCGCGTCGCTGATCGACGTGGTGTTTATCCTGCTGCTGTTTTTTGTCGTGACCACCACCTTTACGCGGCAGACCCAGCTGCGGGTCGATTTGCCGGAAGCGGTCAGCGGCTCGCCGGCCGAGGACCAGGAAGTCAAGCAACTGGATATCGCCATCAGTGCCGACGGCGTGTTTTCGGTGAATAACCAGTTGCTCGAGAAGAACGACCTCAACAGCCTGATGGAGGCCCTGCAGAAAGAGTCCGGTGGCGATACCAAGATGCCGCTGTCGATCAGTGCCGATGGCAAGACCCAGCACCAGGCTGTCATTACTGCGATGGACGCTGCCGGCAAGCTGGGGTTCAGCCACTTGCGCATGAGCACCGTCGAGGCGGTGAGCCAACCCTGATGGCCATGTCCGATCGCTTGCTCAAGGCCTGGTACGAAGGCCATCCGGCGCTGACGTTGCTGCGGCCGCTGGAGTCGCTGTATCGCGCGGTGGTGCAGCGCAAGCGCGCGCGCTTCCTGGCGGGCGAGGGCGAGATCTACCAATCGCCGGTGCCGGTGGTGGTGGTCGGCAATATCACCGTGGGCGGGACTGGCAAGACGCCGTTGATCCTGTGGTTGATCGAGCATTGCCAGCGCAGAGGTTTGCGTGTGGGCGTGGTCAGTCGCGGGTATGGCGCGAAGCCACCGCAGTTGCCGTGGCGGGTCGAGGCCGGCCACGCTGCTGAAGTGGCTGGCGATGAACCCTTGCTGATCGTGCAGCGCTGCGGCGTCCCCTTGATGATCGACCCCGATCGCAGCCGCGCAGTGAAGACGCTGCTGGCCAGCGAAACCCTGGACCTGATCCTCTCCGACGACGGCCTGCAGCATTACCGCCTGGCTCGCGACCTTGAGCTGGTGCTGATCGACGCCGCCCGGGGCCTGGGCAATCGCCGCTGCCTGCCTGCCGGGCCGTTGCGCGAACCGGCGGAGCGCCTGAAGAGCGTGGATGCGCTGCTCTATAATGGCGCCGCGGCCGATCGCGAAGATGGTTTCGCCTTTCGTCTGCTGCCCACGGCGTTGATCAACTTGCAAACCGGCGAACGCCAGCCGGTCGATTACTTCCCGGCGGGCCAGCAGGTGCATGCGGTCGCCGGTATCGGCAACCCGCAACGTTTCTTCAACACCCTTGAAACGCTACACTGGCAGCCGATACCCCATGCTTTTGCCGACCATGCGTCCTACAGCGCGGAAGTCTTGAATTTCACGCCATCATTGCCGCTGGTCATGACCGAGAAGGACGCGGTGAAGTGCCGCGCCTTTGCCCAGTCCGACTGGTGGTACCTTGCGGTGGATGCGGTGCCGTCGCCAGCGTTTGTCGCCTGGTTCGACATGCAACTGATGCGTCTGTTGCCCGCCCGTCTCTTGCCTTAAACGCTTCATTCCAGGAAACACTCATGGACACCAAACTGCTCGACATCCTCGCTTGCCCGATCTGCAAAGGCCCACTCAAGCTCAGCGCGGACAAGACCGAACTGATCAGCAAAGGCGCCGGCCTGGCTTACCCGATCCGTGATGGCATCCCGGTGATGCTGGAAAGCGAAGCCCGCACGCTGACCACCGACGAGCGCCTGGATAAATGACTACAGCCTTTACCGTTGTCATTCCATCGCGCTACGCCTCGACCCGCTTGCCGGGTAAACCGCTGCAACTGATCGGCAACAAGCCGATGATTCAGCTGGTGTGGGAACAGGCCTGCAAAAGCAGCGCCGAACGCGTGGTGGTGGCCACCGATGATCCGCGCATTATCGATGCGTGCAAAACCTTCGGTGCCGAAGCGGTTCTGACCCGCGAAGACCATAATTCCGGCACCGACCGCCTGGCCGAAGTGGCCACACAACTTGGCCTGGCGCCTGATGCCATCGTGGTCAATGTGCAAGGTGACGAGCCGTTGATCCCGCCGCGCGTGATCGACCAGGTGGCCGCGAACCTGGCGGCCCATGGCGAAGCGCGCATGGCGACCCTGGCCGAGCCCATCGAAGACATTGAAACGCTGTTCAACCCGAACGTGGTCAAGGTGGTCAGCGACATCAACGGCCTGGCGCTGACATTCAGCCGCTCGACGTTGCCCTGGGCGCGGGATGCTTTTGCCAGGCATCCTGACCGGTTGCCAGAAGGCGTGCCGTACCGCCGTCACATCGGTATCTATGCCTACCGTGCCGGTTTCCTGCATGACTTCGTCAGTTGGGGCCCGTGCTGGCTGGAAAACACCGAATCCCTGGAACAACTGCGTGCCCTGTGGCACGGCGTGCGTATCCATGTCGGCGATGCTCTGGAAGCACCGCCTGCGGGTGTTGATACCCACGAAGACCTCGAGCGCGTCCGCCGCCTGCTGGGGGCCTGATGGAGGTTCTGTTTGTCTGCCTGGGCAACATCTGCCGCTCGCCCACCGCTGAAGGCGTATTGCGCCATAAATTGCGCGAAGCGGGTTTGGCTGGCCAGGTCGACGTAGCGTCCGCCGGCACGGGGGAATGGCATATCGGCAACCCACCGGACTCACGCAGCCAACAGGCAGCGCGGCAGCGCGGTTACGATCTGTCGGCCCAGCGTGCGCAGCAGGTCTCCCGCGCCGACTTTGCGCGTTATGACCTGATCCTGGCCATGGACCACAGCAACCTGCGTAACCTCAAAGCGATGCAGCCGGGGCAGGGCAAGGCCGAGCTCGACCTGTTCCTGCGCCGCTACGACTCTGAAGTGGACGAGGTGCCAGACCCTTACTACGAAGGCGAACAAGGCTTTGAGCGGGTCCTGGACCTGATCGAACGAGCCTGTGATTTATTGGTGATCGAATTGAAGGGGCGGTTATGACCTTGCAAGTGCTTGCGCAGGTATCGCTCAAGCCATTCAACAGCTTCGGCATCGACGTGCGTGCCCAGCTCTTCGCCGAGGCCCACAGCGACGCGGATGTTCGCGAGGCCCTGGCCTATGCCGCCGCCCAGGCAGTACCGCTGCTGGTGATCGGTGGTGGCAGCAACCTGCTGCTGACCCGGGACATTCCGGCCCTGGTATTGCGCATGGCGACCCAGGGTATTCGGGTGCTGCAGGATGACGGCCAGCATGTGGTGGTCGAGGCCGAAGCGGGCGAAGCCTGGCACCCGTTCGTGCTGTGGACCCTGGAACATGGCTTCTGCGGCCTCGAAAACCTCAGCCTGATCCCCGGCACCGTGGGCGCTGCACCGATGCAAAACATCGGCGCCTACGGAGTGGAGATCAAGGATGTGTTCGCCGGCTTGACGGCCCTGGATCGCCAGACCGGCGAGTTGCGTGATTTCAGCCTGGAAGAATGCAACTTCGCCTACCGGGACAGCCTGTTCAAACACGAAACCGGACGCTGGCTGATCCTGCGGGTGCGGTTTGCCCTGAGCCGCGTCAGCCACCTCAAGCTCGACTACGGCCCCGTGCAACAGCGCCTGGCCGGGCAGGGGATTACCGACGCCACCCCGAGCGATGTCAGCCGGGCGATCTGCGGCATCCGTCGGGAAAAACTGCCGGACCCCGCAGAGCTGGGCAATGCCGGCAGCTTCTTCAAAAACCCATTGGTGTCCCAGGCGCTGGCCGCCGAGCTGCAGGGCTTGTATCCGGACTTGGTGGCCTATCCCCAGGCCGACGGGCAGATGAAACTCGCTGCCGGCTGGTTGATCGACAAGGCCGGTTGGAAGGGCTTTCGTGATGGAGATGCCGGCGTGCATAAGATGCAGGCATTGGTGCTGGTCAACTACGGCGGCGCCACCGGGCATGACATCGCCAACCTGGCGCTACGTATCCAGCAGGATATTGCCCAGCGTTTCAAGGTCGATCTGGAGATGGAGCCCAACCAGTACTGAGCCCTGAACAAAGCGTCCTGAAACAAAAATGCCCCGTATCTTGCGATACGGGGCATTTTTTATACTGCTGGCAATCAGTCGTCGCGGCTCATGATGCCGAAGATCTGCAACAGGCTGATGAACAGGTTGTAGATCGACACATACAGGCTGATGGTCGCCATGATGTAGTTGCGCTCACCGCCGTGGATGATGGCGCTGGTCTGGAACAGGATGCACACGGAGGAGAACAGCACAAAACCTGCGCTGATCGCCAACTGCAGACCGCTGATCTGGAAGAACATGCCAGCGACCACTGCCCCCAGCAACACGAAGAAGCCGGCGGTGATGAAGCCACCCAGGAAACTCATGTCCTTGCGGGTGATCAGCACATACGCCGACAAACCACCAAACACCAGGGCTGTCATGGCAAACGCCGAGCTGACCACTTCCGCGCCGCCGGCCATGCCGAGGTAACGGTTAAGGATCGGGCCGAGGATAAAGCCCATGAAACCGGTCAAGGCAAACGCCGACACCAGGCCCCAGGCCGAGTCACGCAGCTTGTTGGTCAGGAAGAACAGACCGTAGAAGCCGATCAACACGACAAAGACATTCGGGTAGCCGACGCGCATCTGCTGCGCCATGAACGCCATCACGCCGCTGAATGCGAGGGTAAGGGCGAGCAAGCCATAGGTGTTGCGCAAGACGCGGCTGACTTCAAGCTGCTCAGCCTGCGCGTTACCATTCACTGCGTAATTCTGTTCGCGCATGGCGACACTCCTTCGGTTTTGAAACGTTCAGTCGCAAAGATCATAACAGACGCTCTGTAACAAGCGATGGCGAGAGTTTGACAGTGTGTTTCATTCGGGTATTATGGCGCCCGCTGAGACAGGATGGGCTGCTATAATCCTGTGATGCAAAAGGGAAATTGGCAGAGTGGTTGAATGCACCGGTCTTGAAAACCGGCGAACGTTAATAGCGTTCCCAGGGTTCGAATCCCTGGTTTCCCGCCAAGATTTACACGAAAGCCCCGCGAAAGCGGGGCTTTTGCGTTTCTGGCGTTCAGGAATGCTGATAGTGAAACATCTGATCGTTTCCGCATCATTTCAGGCGGTTTCCGCAACTCAGCCAGATTTGAGATCAGCGAGTCGGCTTCACGATCTCGCCAACGCGTCTGTAGACCGTCTCCGTGATGCGCTTATCCGTGTGCCCCAGGAGGCGGCTGGCATCACCCAGGTCGAGGATCTCGCTGGCGGCTTTCGGTCGGATATCGCGGAATTGGAACTGACGAATGCTCGCAGCAAGAATCCCGTCTCCTTTCTCGCGGGCTGTCGCTATCGCCCGGTCCCTGGCGTCGTCAAAGCGCAATCGCAGCATCGGCTTGGTCACCTGTCGCCCATCCTCCGTGACAATCAGGTACGGGCTCCGCACGCCGCGGGAACGCCTCTGCTCTATCAACCGCTCCACTAGTGTGCCTAAGTCATTCAAAACTCCGGCGGCAGTCAGGCGGATTCGTAGCTTTTTGGAAGTTTTGCCCTGGGCAACCTGCAGGAACTCGTTAACCGCGTCTGTTTCCCGCATCGAAAGCACGTCCGCGGGGCGCTGGCCAGTCAAATAAGCCAGGTCCATGGCGTCGCGCAACTCCGAGGTCGCGACCGCATACACGGCGCTCCAGATTTCCTCGGTTGCATAAAAGTCCCGCGGTACTTCCTTGTTCTTCCGCACGCCGGCGGCCGGGTTGCTATCGGTGATCCCCCACTCGCGTGCGATGTTATAGATGTGCGAAAGCAGGGAGATCTCGCGGTTGGCTCGTACCTTGGCGCTCCGCCCGTCCCGATATTGGGCTATGACCTGCGGCGTCACCGCGTCAATGGGCGCATCGCTGAAGGCTTTGCGCAATTGCTTCAAGCTCAGCAGGTTATCGCTCTGCGTCTTCGGCGCTTTGCCGGGGATGATCTCTCGCTCGTAGCGGTCGAATACCTGGCCCAGCAGAGCGTTCTTCTTTGGCACTGGCTTGCAATCGAGCTTTGCCCATTCAGCCTTGGCGATATCCAAATCACCCCCGAGCGGTATTTCCACCCGCTTCCCGTCTTCATTCCTCCCGTCGTAGTAGTACCCAACCCACTCTTTACCGCCTTTCAACGTGCGCACACGCCGAATCATTCGCGGCGGCAGATCCCTGTTTGCCGCCTTTTTTGCTCGCATCTCTTCATCCTACCCGTGACAAATCCAGCGACCAGGCCTCGGCCGCGACGTTTTCTGCTGATGGTTTCACGCCTGCCAGTTTCATGCGGGCGTAGACCCGGCCGACTACCGGGCGCCTTGCCCGGGTCAGTACGTACTTCCAGCCATTCCGGTTGAGCCACGCGATCTGGCCGGACGGGATCATGTAGCCTGTGATCGCTGCCAGCTCTTCCTCGGCAAGGGTTTCGCTTTGCATTTCCATGGGGTGTCCTTGCCGCGCTGGGCGGCAGAAGGTGGGTTAGCGGGTGGCTTTGGCGATTACCGCTTCGGCGTGGGCAAGGGCTGCGTGGTACTTGTCGAGCCTGGCGGCGCCGAGTTTCGTCAGGCCGACCAAGTTGGATAGGCTTTCGAGCAGCTCTTCCTGCATTGCGCGCTCCTCCCTGCCGATATCCCAGAAGCGCTGGCCCCAGTGATCTGCCGGTGGCGGGTTGGTGTTTTGGGCTCCCATGGCCAGGGCTCCGACAATCGAGTCGCACAGATCGCGCTTGTAGGCGTTGTCGCCGTCGATGCTCAGGCCACGCCGGCGGAGCGTGCTGACTACTTCGTCGTCGACCAGGCCCTGATCCTTCAAGACGACTTCTTCTTCTGGCTTGCCGGGGGTGTAGATGACCAGGGCGATTTTCGCGCCAGGCCAAAGGGTTTCGCTGATTTTGACCAGCGCGTCGTTTGCTACTCGGTGGAAACGCTCAAGAATTGCAGACATAGGGATACCTCGCCCGCCGCTCACCGGCAGGCATGTAGGGGGATTGGGGTTAGGGTGTGCCGGCGAGGTCGGCCTCTGCCATCTCGCAGAAGAATGAGCAGGACGGGATTTTCTCGTTACGACGCACCGGGCCTTCGCCCAGTTCGCGGAGGGAAAACCGCACGTTGGTGGTGCGATTGCGAAACAGGTATGAACCCTCGCCGAGGTCGTCCTGCACCTGACACAGCGCTTCAAACTGATCCGGGAAGTCTTGGCGGATCGCCCGGAAATACCCCTCGCCACCCTTCACGCAGCCGATGCAGTTCGCGTTGTCGTAGCCCAGCCGGTACATAAGCGGCAGCTCTATTCCTGCGCGCAGAACCATTGCCTTGCAGTCCTCTTTCCCTAACCCTGCATCAATCAACGGTGCAACGACCGGCCGATCTGGGTTTCGGTCACGAAAGTCCTCAAGGCGGTCAACCTCTTCGGCGGTGTAACCGAACACCATCACGTCTCCCGGCTGCTTCCAGGTGTCGAGCAGGCGCCGTTTCAACAACTTGGTGCAGGGCGCGCCGTTTCGCCCCTTCATGAACCGCTCGCGGTGAAATACCTGGAGGATGTCGGCGCCGTACTTGTCGTCTCGGAGCACCGTAATGGGCCGCCCGAACCATGCTTCGCAGTCTTGGGCAAATCGGCGGTTGTCGTCGTGCTCATTGGCCAGGTAGGCGTTGATTATTTGCACATCGTGGGTTGTGCCAAATTCGGCCAGAGCCAGCTTAGTGGCCACCGCTGAAGCCGCACCGCAACTAAACTGGCAAACGATTCTGTTATTCATGGCATCGGCCCCTTGTAGATGAAGGCGTAGGCGAACCAGAGGGTGGCGATCATGGCGTCACCTCGCGGCGCGCCCACCAGCAGACCGGGCCGTCGTCGGTGTCATGGATGGCCAAGCAGAACCAGCCTTGACCATCAGGGCGCTCAGGCTCCCAGTAGCTGCAATCAGGGTCGTGGGATTCGAAGTAGCGGGTGGCAATCGCTTCATCTGCATATTCAAGGCTCACCATCTGAACTTTCAGACCCTGCTCAGCGATCCAGGCCTTGCACTTATCGCCATCACCCTCTTCAAAGTCCGGCATGTCGGGGTGTTGGAACATTCCGTTTTCGTCCCGCCGCACCAGTCGGTGATTTATCAGGCCGATTCGATCCAAGCGCTCAATCTCTGCCAGGAGCAGGGCTGCTGCCTTGACCATGTCGCGACGCCGATCAGCGCTTGGCTTGCACGTCTCCTGCTTCCAGGGCCATGCCGTACTGCGCGTGGTCGGCTTTCCCGCAAGACTTGCGTAGGTCGCGCCGGCTTCGGCGAGCTCGCCATTCACGTAAAGATCGTCGCGGTACAGCGAATAGCCTTCGGCTGAAACTTGGCGCTGACGTTCGGCGACCACGTCTCGCGCCGCGCGATTGAGGCGGATTGCAATTTCTTTAGGCATGACTTCGTCCTTGCCGCTATAGCGGCTGACTTTGAAGGGGGAGGGGGATTGAAAACTATTAAGGGCAGCGGTGCGCCGATCCAAATGGTTCAGTAAATTGAATTAACGCTGTCAGCCTAGGTCATCTGCAGGACGGGAATAAAACACGGAGTTTCCGGAGAGACCCGTCGCAAGGCTATTGCATGAGCCATATTGATGATTTCCGGTTTGATTCTCAAAAGCTGCTTGTTGAGCTTGACGCTACGACAACTAAGATGATGGTCTTGGTCGCTTCAAAAAAGGTGACCGGTCCAGAATGGGAAGATGCGGTGAAAGACCAAAAATCCGCTTTTGATGACTGGATTTCGTTCCTCAACTCCCCCGAACTCTCCATTGACAGATCAGACCTGATCTAACTTCTTGTCCCTCGTTACTAGATCATGGGCATTCACAACCGCCATGCCGGCCTGCTGTTCCTGGCGCAGCGCCTGCTGCACTGCCTCCACAACCCGACGCAGGTACGTGAACTTGTGGTTTTCTTCGACAGCCTTGCCGTCGAGCGGGTAGTGCCATTCCTCACCGAACAGCTCGGTCAACAATCTGCTCTGGTGCCAGCATTCGTTAGGGCTCTCGATAGTGCGCAATGAGTCGATGTCGTGCCAAAGCTCGCGCGCCTCATCCTTGCTCAGTTCGCCCAGCTCCCAGTCATGTCGCCCGGTCTGTTGCCGGCGGCGCTGGACGATGCACTTCTTGGCCAGGGTGTGCAGCGCGTCTCCGCTGAACACGGTTGAGCTGATTCCACGATCCAGGCAATTCAGGACATAGTCCCAACCGCAGTTAGTGACGAACTCGGCAACGGTGCGCGGGCCCATGCCTCCCCAGTAAGCGTTCCAACTGTTGTCCCAGCAGTTGATGGTGATCTTGCCCTGGGCGGTCTGGTAGTTCGGATCGGATTCGGTCGGGCAGTCGCGCCGGCCGAAGTCCTCGAGGAACACGGTGATCGGGTCTAGCCGTGGCGCGCCGGTGATCACCAGCTTCGTTACAGTCGAGCGCTCAACCTTCAGCGGCTCGGCCGGTTTGTTTTCTGTGGGCATGGGGGTACCTCGCCGGTATATTGGTTGTCTTTTTGGGAGGAAAAGAATGTCTTTTTGTTTGGCGCTGACAGATGTTGACTGGTCGTTGACCAAAGACGCGTTCTCTATCCTTGGTACGATCGCGAGCGCCTTAGGTGTTGGACTAGCTTTTTATGTTGGTATCGAAGGACTGGCAACATGGAAGAGACAGCTCAGAGGGACTACTCATCATGAGCTGGCGCGTAAGGCCTTAATTGAGCTCTACAAGTACAGAGAGTCAGTTGAGCGCGCCCGCTCGCCAGCGATGATGGGTTCTGAGCTGGAGCTAAAGCCTGAAGAGGAAGCAGATCTGACTTTTCGCGAAAAAAGCTACTTACGCAAATGCAGCGGCTACCAAAAAAGGTTCGACGCGATGTTCGCTGCGCGCGCCCCTATTCATGCGACTCTGCTTGAAAGTGAAGCGCTCTGGGGGAAGGAGTTGGGCGAGCTCTTCAAGCCGTTATTTAGTATGCAGCATGATTTCTTGCTATATGTTGAATATTGGCTAATGGCGTCGGATCCCCGGGAAGATGAGGATTATCGCAGAACTTATTGGGACGTTATAAAGGACAAGCCTAAGATCATCTTCGACAAGTTGGGCGATGATGGTGATGAGTTTCGGCAGAACTTCAATCGCTGCGTTGCAGGTATTGAGCAATATTTAAAGCCTAAACTCGCATAACCTTTATGGCCGTCCACTTCGGCGCAACAGGCGTGGGGGCATCAAGCTGCTGATTTGAGCACTTCTATGATTCGTTGTCCGGCCAGCGGCGGCACCGCGTTGCCAGTCATGTGCATGGTCAGCTTGTGGTTGTCCGGGCGAAGAGTGTCTTTGGGAAAAGACTGAGCAGCCATGGCCTCGTCAGCGCTGATCATCCGCATCATGTCGCCGTCGACTACGGCCCAGCGGTCCAGCGTGGTGATGGTGCCGATCGGGCGGTCAAGACTTCGACCGGTGAGGCCAGAGCCTGACCCGTAGTAGGGCATCACGAAACGATCACCGAAACGCTCGCGACCATTCTTCACGCGGGTAAGTGTCGATGCGGCGCGGCCTGGCTTGTTGATCGGCGACCATTTGCCGGCGTCGAAGTCGATAATCTCGCGGGCCGGCACATGCTGGTAGCGGGGCAATTGCAAGTGCAGCGGGGCCTTGCTGCGCGAGCAGACCATGAATAAGCGCACGCGGTGCTGAGGCACGCCGAGATCTGCGCAGTCCACGATGTGTGGCGCCAGTGCGTAACCCAGTCGCTGCATCGCGTCAGCCCACGCCGGGTACAGAATCCAGTCCATGAATTCCGGCACGTTCTCGATCACTGCGAATTCCGGCCGGTTGACCTCGGCGTTCTGTACCGGTGCCCAGGCTGTCGATCGCGAGTTGTCGTGCTGAGGGTTTCCTGCAGCCTTGCCGCGAGCCTTCGTGTGGCCTTGGCAGCACGGCGAGGCGAGCATGACATCGTGCTTCGGCACGTCCGCCCAGTTCGCCTGATGCAGATCCTGACAGGCGTGGATGGTCTCCGGGTTGTTTCGTGTGTGTCACTCGACCGCCTCAGGCCAATGGTTTGCAGCCCAGAGAACATTGAGCCCGGCATCCTTGCCGCCGCGCGTCCATCCACCGAAACCAGAAAATAAGTCAATTGCTGTGAGCATGCGGGACCCTCGCCGGCTGGCGTGATTCGTTGATATGGGGTATTACGGGTGACCGGAAGGGCGTTGGCTCAGGCGGCTACGGCGTCTTCGAACTTGATCAGCAGGCTGCGGGTGTCGTTGGTGCAGCCGTCTTCTTTGACGCAGTACACGGCCGGGGTGTGCTCATAGATTCGCGTGATCACGCCTTGCTTTACCCTTGTGCCAATAGGAAGTGGTGGCTCTGGCTTGAACTCTTCAGCCCATGCCTTCACTGCCATATCCTCGGCGCGATCTACGAGATAGTCGACCTCGTCCAGCGCCTCCATATCATCCCGCGTGGTGTCCCATGACGCATACTTGTCGAGTTCCTTTGCTAGTTCAAAGCCGTCCATGTGGCGGCGGTAGTGCTGGGCAATAGTTTCGGCGTCTCCGTTGATCTTCTCGGCTACAACGGTACAGGCCGCGAGGATCATTGCTTTGTCAGCCTTAGGGCGCGGTGGAATGGTACTCATGGATTATCTCCAGTCAGGCGCCGCCCTCCGGGTTCCGGATGCAGCGAGTAGGGTGGGTTATGCTTCTTCGGCGTCGAGCCGTGATGCTTGGCGTTGGCCAATGGCGTAGAGTTCTTCCGCCACGTTTTCGTTAACTTCGATTTTGTGGCGCGAACGAAGCGCCTCTCTTGCTCCGTCCGGGCCAAGCGAGTGAACGTAGCGCAGAGATCCGGCCATCACGGACGCCTGCTCGGTGTCCTCAGTCCAGGCCATTAGATCGGCAAGCATCTGCTTTTCGCCCTGACGCACACGGTGCCGTAATTCTTCCTCGCCGCGCTCCTTGCGTTTCGCCGCGCTCTTTGCTGACCGCGTTTGTTGATCCATGGCCATGGCCTACCTCTTCTATTCCGCTGGCCGGCAGTGCGAGCCAGGTTTGACGTTTGCGTTGCTGGATGCGGGCTATGCGGCGCATGAATCGACCTTCACCTGGTGCCAGGCGCCGACGGCTTCGAATATCCGCGCTGCGTGCGCCTCGTCCAGAGATATCGCTTCCGGGATGGCAATCCAGCCCGAAGCCACCATCTGGCTTTGATTGGCCTCGTCGCGCAGCTTCTTGTAGCAATGCTCGATCATGTCTTCCAGGTGGTCCGAGAGGTAAACGCCATCGGGCGCTACCTCCACCGACTTGCTGTACCGGTCGCCGCGGGCGTCGATGCAAAGCGCGCTGAGGTAGATCGTCCACCGGTGGGGAATGCCGCAGACGGCCTGGCCAATCTTCCCGGGCGCGATGTTCTTGAGCGACTTGTAATTGATCATGCCCTGGCGACCGCTGGGGCCGATGTTCACCACGGCGACGTGATTGGAGGCCAGCAGTGAGCGGCACGACCGGGCGATGCGCGCCTGGAGGTTGTGTGCCTTGCGCTTGCTCATAATGCCTCCGCGAGTTTGCGCAGAGCATTACGCTCGGCCCTTGAAATAGGGGGCTTGCGGCGCTTCAGGATGGTTTCGGGGTCAATCTTTTCCGAACGCTTGGCGGGGTCTGGATTAATCACCGGGCTTTTACCGATGGTGTATTTCCCACCTGCTGCCAGGTGTTGCTGGACCTGAAAGGAAAGCTCCAGGGCTTTCGCACGCCGAAATTCGATGTCTGATTTTAGGTTGCTGATCATTATCAGGCTCCTAAGCGATGGGCCTGCGCCCGAGCTTTGTCCGCTACCTCATCAACCATGCGATTCAGTTCCAAGTTGAACTGGACCAGCTCTTTGTGCAGGTTGGCGATGTAGTCCTCATCGCGGTAAATCGTCTCGATATAGAGCTGACACTCTTCATCTTGGCGAGAATCAAAGGACAGGAAGTCCCACCATTTTCGGCCCGTAACGAACATGCAGCCTTGGACCTGCGGCATGTGTTCCTCGGGCATGCCTTCGAGCCAAGTTCTGACGTGTATCGCTTCGTTGAAGGGGCACTTCGATTCGGTGCCCCCGTCATCGCTGATAAGGCCGTCTGGCGAACATCCAAGCCAGTCGTACTTTGGGTGGACGATGAACTCTGACGGTATGACGATGTTGCCCGTCAGCATCTCGTAGGCGTCTTGTGCCTTTTGCTCTTCGGTGTGGCCCCACTTTAAAGAGGCGCTGCTGACGTTGTGCTTGGACTTCTTTGCCAGCCGCTCGAAGCACAGCTCACGCATGTATGACGTGCGTGCGCCCATAGGCTCGCGCTTACCATTTTTGTCAGGCTTCCCCCAGGCCATCACGTCTTTAAAGCGGCTGGCTGTCACGCGCCCAGATCGGTCCGCACGCCACTTTTCTGTGCCCTGAAGCTCCGCTCTCACTACGCAGCCTCCTCTGAATGGGACTGGTCACCGCTGGGGCCCGTTATGTCGGTAAAGTCGGCATCGACGGTAGCCGCCAAGCTTTTTAGGGCTTCGTGGCATTCCAGGCCGATCGCTGCGCGCTGCTTCGGCTTGAGACCTGCCCAGGCGGCCGCGTAGGCGTCGATGTCCTGCTGCCTTGCAACGACCAGGAGGTCTGCGAATACGCCGTCTATTTCAGGCGATGGGGATTTGGGGCCAAACGAAACGCCAGCGGCGGCAGCGCTGTTTGCGGCTTGTTTTGTTGGAGTGATATCAATCTCGCCGCCGTATGAATCCTCGAATTCATCGGGCGTATAAACGCCAAGGATCACGTCAGGACAGAAGAGGCGTGCCCACTTCTTGGTCACCAAGTAGGCGATCTGTTGTTTGGGGTCTTCCGCCCAAAGCGTAGAGTTGCGCGTGCGGACCTGGGTCAGCAGAAGCTCCAGAGTGCGTGGCTCGTCTTCGCCCCGAAAGGTCGCCCAAACCTTGATGCCGAGCCCTTTTTCATCGTCAAAGCTCCAGGCGGGAACGCGATATTTTTTAAACTCGCCAGTGTCCTCATCCTTCTTGGTCTTACTGGTAACTTCGCGCATCTTCCCGATGACGTTTTCCCAAGCGCCGAACCATTCAAAGTTCAATCGACCTTTGACTGGCGCCTTGGCGGTGATCACTGCGTTAACAAGCTGCGCCTCGTAGCTCAATGCGCCGCCGTTGACGATGAACGTTTTCTGCGCCACAGCGAAGGGGTTCATTTGCCACTGCATTGCTTGAAGCACCACCGCCATGCAGTCGGCTTGGTTCCCCTTAAGGTGTTTCGGGACGGTTGTCACTCCCTTCGACATCATCAGCGCGAGGTCGCTCATCGACCGCATGGTGCCTGGGTCGAGGATGAGCGCGGCCGCGTTGTGCGATGGATCGTGATAAGTGGCGAGGCCGGTTTGTGCTTGGGTGTCTGTATCGGTCATTGCGCTCTCCGTGGCCGACGTGGAGTGGGTCGGCCGGCAGATGGAAAGGATGGTTAGAAGCGGGTGGCCCGCAGCCAATCGCGAGCAGTGTCGATAGTCACGTCGAAGCCGAGCGCTACAACCTCGACAATGTCGTCAGCCGGGGGAGTGGTCGGGTCCACGTCGATGGATTCAACGGAGACGGCGACTACGGCAACAGGGGCGGTTTCAGCCGGAGTGGCAGTGACAGCGGCCACTGGCGCAGGCGCGGTAGCCTGGGCGCGCAGGCGGGCAAGTTCTTCCTGGTCTCGCTGATACTGGGCTTCGCGCTCGCGCTGCTGGCGTTGTTGCTCTTCCTGCTGTTCACGCTGCTGGCGTTGCTGTGCCTCCATATCGCGGCGCTGCTGGTCCAGTTCGTCCTGCTGCTGCTTCAACCGCTTGCGGTCTTCCTCAGCTCGCTGCTTACGTAGCTCCTCGGCTTCGGCGTCGGCGATGCGTTGTTTCTCGCGCAATTCATCTAGTTCTTTCTGCTGGGCCAGCAACTTAGCAGCAGCTTCTTCTCGCTCAGCGGCAGACTTGAACAGCGCTTCCAGTTGCTCAATGGCGTTGTCGCGAGCGATGGTGCCTTCGGCTTCAAATTCGCCATATTCTTCGGGCAGGATCACCGACTCTTTGACACCCTGCAAAATGCTGGAGACGTCTGCGGCGCTGCGGCTTGCATAGGCGGCGGCGACAGAACTGAAACGAGTAATTTTTGCCCGGATGGCTTCGACACGCTCAGCCTCGACACGCTCGCGCTCTGCCTTGGCATCAGCTATACGCTTTTCTTCGGCCTTGATCGCTTCATCGACAGGCTCTTCAATTGTCAGCACACGAGTCCTGAGTGTTTCACCGAATTCCTTGACTTGATTGACGCGAGCCTGAGCTTCTTTGACCTTCTGCTGATATGGCACCAATGCGGTTTTGGTGGTCTTATCCAGGGCGTAGCGCACATCGCGGATATCGACGCGAACTTCCTTCGCATTCGCCAAGCCCTCACTCGTCGAGCAGTCAACGACCAGCTTCGCGTAGGTGGTCTCCAGGCGAACGATCTGTTCTTCGTGCGGCCGATACTCGGCGATGTCGGTGACCGCTACCGTAGGGGATAGGTTTTTTTGCGCGCCTTCAGCTTCGTTCATTTCGAGCGGTTCTTGTGCGTGTGCTTGTTTGGTATTTTTGGACATGACTATCCCTCGCCGCGCCTGGCGCAGCATTGAAAGTAGTGGGGTTGGGTTGTGCCGTCAGGCGGCAGAAACGAGCGATGCGTTGTAGTCGGCGTAAATCTTGTCGATGAGTGCCCGGAAGTGCCGGTGTTCGTTTTCGTCGATAACCCGCAGCATGAAAGCGAGGGTGACGCATGATGTGGCCGCCGCACTGGCGTTTGGCTTGCCAAGTTCGAGAATCATGTTTTCGATCTCTCCCTCGATCCAGTTCACGGCGTTTAGGTGGTCCCGCTGAGTAGCGTTCATTGATCGCCTCCTGCCGGCAGACAGATCGCCTCCATCTGCGCCATCGCCAGCCCAATGCGCAGCTTGAGGCTGGCGCGCTCTTTGAGTCGGTGCTCCTCGCGTCCTGCCAAGTCCTCTGCTGTGTACTCATGGAACAGGTCAGCGTGCTGCTGCTTCCCAAAGTTCGGCAAGTCCCAGCGCCTGTCGGATTCCCGGGCCTGAGCGCTATCCGCGTAACTGGTCGGCATGTAGGCACTCCAGGCGCCGAGCGAGGGCGCAGGCTTCGTTGTGGTTGCGGCGGAACCCGATGACCTTGCCGGTACGGCTGTCCACCACATGGAAGAAGTCGCGGCCTGCAGGCTTCACCATCATCCGGAAGGTGACCGCCGGCTCAGGTCGCCCAATCAGCCGGTAGAACTCGGCAGTGGCGATACGGGAGCGCTGATGCAGGCCGTCGACGATGTCGCGGCGCGATTGGATGCTGTGGTGCATGGTCGCCTCCAGGATGGCGTTATTCAGTGGGAAGAGGTGGGAGCGGCATCCAGTGACTTGGATCGCCGTACCAGAAGCACCATCCGAGAGTTTTGTCGTACAGCCACTCAGTGACCTGCATCTGCCCGTACTCGAACAGGCACAGGTAATCGCGCTTCTCGCCTTCTGGCGGTAGCCGGTCGCTGCACTTGATCCAATTGCTCATGGAGACCTCCAGTATTTGGGGTTAGGCGGTGGCTGGCAGGGCTTCACGAAAGCGCGACGGGCTCCAGTCGCAAGCCTCATCAGCAGGGATGTGGCCGAACATCAGCGTGCAGCGGCGGCAATGCACGCAGTCGCCGCAGGTCTTGCCCTCGGGCAGATTCATTTGGTCAGCGTTGTCTGCCGACCGTGGATATGGCTTTCTTTGCTCGCTCATGAATGACTCCGTGGACTTGGTTCACCTGTATTCGTCAACACTCATGCCTCCCGCTGGTTGCCGATGGGCGCGGGGGAGGAGTGCTGACGTAATAGAGGCGGGGGAAGGGCGGCTGCGGGAGTGTTGGCAGAAGAAGGTCAACAGTCTGCTAGGATTCAAGCCGCTGTTCGGGAGAAAGGCTGATCCTTTTGCCCGCTATGAATGACTACTTAGGGAAAAGATATGTCGGTGTACTCAGTTACCATCCCCTGTTTTGCGCAAATGCTGCGAGCGTTATCGGCTCTTTTGTCTAAGGGCGAGGCCGCCGCTTTGGAGCGCGGTTATGACCCGCAAATTCTGCTTGGCGCTCGACTAGCACCTGATATGCACGATCTGGCCCGGCAAATTCAGTACGCTTGCACTCAAGCCCAGGAGGCGGTGCAGCGACTTACACAGCGGCCGGTTGGCTCGCTCACTCCTCCGGAAAACTTGGCGGCAGCGAAGGAGCTAATCGAACGCACTTTGGCTGTTCTTGATTCAGCGGACCGCGCTCAAATAGAGGAAGGGGCTGAGCGTCAAATCGCTATTGAGTTACCAAATGGCATGGCCTTCGATATGACCGGCAGCGAATACGCTGTGAACTGGGCTACTCCACAGTTCTACTTTCACCTGGTTACGGCTTACAACATCTTGCGCCATAACGGTGTACCTCTCGGGAAAGCCGATTATGTACAGCACATGTTTGCTTACCTGCGTCAGTAACCTCGCTGTTTGAAGCCCGGTAAAACACCCAGGCCCGCTACTGGCGACGGCCTGGGTTCGTTGCGTCAGCGGTGTGGCCCGTTGCCCGCTGCTGATTGCAGGGCTGGCCGGGGTGGGCGGCGAGCTTCCTCCTCACGGCGTCAAACAGCATCTGTTCGCCGTGGATCACAGGTCCTTACAACATGCACGCTACAGCTCTGAATGCCCGATTGATTGGGGCAGGGTGCATGAGGTCCGGCGTTCCCAGCCGAGGCTATCGGGATCGCTAATTCAAATCTTTTGGAGCTGGCCGTGACCCGCTACTGGCGTCGGTCACCGGCTTGAATCAAATGTTCGTCCAGCCGCGGGCCTTTCGGCTTGTTCTCCCGCTGGATAACTGTTCTTGGCGCTTTACGCTGCACGCCCGGGTCAGTTGCCAACCCTCTGAACCGTTTAGGCCGGTTCATCGCTGCCTTTGAATCTGGGCCGGTGGTGATCCGGCAAGGGGTGTCGCTAAAGAGCGGCGCAGCTTTCGCTGCTGGCTTGAGATGAAATATAAGTCAGCTTATTTGATGCGTCAATAAGTGTGCTTATATATTTTTCTGCAGGCGATAAAAAGCCCGCTCAGTGGCGGGCTCATTTACACGTCGCAGTACTCGCGCCAGCCGATCCTGACTGCGCCACCTTCCAAGTGCTCAATCCGGACACCGGCGGTTTCACTGATCTCATCAAGCAGTCGTTTCCAGTCCTCAGGGCTTTCGTGATCCAGCCTCGCCACCGTCACCGCCTGCACCTTTTGAACGCCTGGCGCGGCAATCAGCGCTTGCAGGCGCCGACCTGTGGCTTCGTAGGAAGAGGTCATTTGCGAGGTAGAAAAAGCAGGGCGAGACATGTGGCATTCCTTACCATAACTGTATGTATATACAGTATTTGTGCCGCCGCATAATGGCAAGGAGGAATTGAAATGCCATTTCGGGACGTGTAAATAATTCGCGCAGGTGCTTTGCAAGGGGCATGAAAAAGCCCGCTCTGGGCGGGCTCTGGCGACCTTGAGGTGTCAGTCTGTAATGGGGGCGTACTTGCCGCTGACCGAGTCCCTGTAGACGATCTCACTAAATAGGCGCGGACCATCTCGCAGGGCGGCCAGTGCCCGTTTCGCTTCATCCTTGGTCTCGTAGGGGCCGGCACCTACAGCAAGGCCGATCATCGACACAACAGGGAGTCCTGCCATCGCTATGGCGTCCATGGTGCGTTCCTGTTCTTCCTTGTCGTGGCAGGCGGTAAACGCTACCCAGCCTTGCTTCAGGCGGGGCGACTTAACAGGCTCAACATCGGCACCGCAGTGCTTGCACTTGATGGCAGCATTCTTGATTGTCTCGGCGCAGTAAGGGCAGGCGCGATCATCTGATAGGGGCGGAGCAGGGGTGCTTTTTTCTGCTGACTTCTCCGTGTTTGCCGACGATGCCCACACTAAGGCGACCACCCAGCCCAGAAACGTCCAGCCTAGGAACAGATTCACCAGAAAGATGGAGGTTCCATTGACGTGCTTGCGGTAGGAGGCAATAAACGTTGGAAAAAAATAGATGACGAAGCTGATCGCCAAGAGCAGGAATGCAGCTGCTGGGTTTCCATTATCCATATCAAAAACCTAATCCATTGAGCAGATCAGGCACTTTACCATTCGTGGCGTACAGCCACCATTGGTGGAGCAGGGAAGGGCAGATACAAGAAGCCCGGCCCGGCGCGGGGCCGGGCTGGCGTCAGTGAACAGCGGAACTATAATGCGCCTGGAAATCGCTGAACAATATCGTTGGGGAGAGTCCGCCGAGAACATTGATTTCATCCTCGGCTTTTTGTTTTTTATCCCGGTCATCAACGATGAACAATACGTCAACTGGCTCTTCGGATTTATTGATGATCACGGCCTTCCTAAGCCGAGCATTGATTGACTGTTGCACCGGAGCGACAGCATCAACATATGTGTCTCCCCACAAGAAATCGAAGGTGACGTCAATCTTACCGACCCGGAGAGCTGCATTCCTAAGCAGCTTCCGTTCCGGGTCTTTAGCCCGAAGCAGCATCTCAACCTCTTCAGTCAATGAGAAGTCGGCATCTCCCTCGGAGAACCTGTCTTCCTCCCAGGTAGCGATTGCCGCCATAAGCCGGAGAATCTTCGCTCCCCAAATATCGAGATCGCCCTCAGGGAAAACGCTTTCAAAAGCTCCCGCACTGGTCAGCACAAAACCGTGACGGACGCCGAGATTCTCAAGGCCTTTCCAGTTTCTCTTGTCGCCAAGAGCGTATCCAAGCGAGCGAAGCGCGAAGATCGTTATCCCGTCATCGGTAAACTCGATATGGTTTCCGCGCTTGATCAAGTAGAAATCGAGGGGTTTGCCTCCTGGCAATGTTATAGGCGTGCTGATGTAAGTAGCTGGACCGCTACCTACATTAACGGTTTGGCAATGCCACCCCGATTTTGAGAAGAAATCTCCGCATCCAATGCTGCACATACCCTCACCCAAATAGATCGTCATCGAAAGGAGTCGATATTGAACGACCACTGTTGCTCATGATTCTAGCGTGTCGCACAAATCGCTCAACCCACCTTCGTTCGGTGGCGCCACTGATCGACGATCGGACCTTTTTCGTCACCTGAGCCAAGCGCTCATCACCAAGATGAAGATGAGGTCCGAACATGTCCATTCCTTTTTCTCTATGGGATCGCTCATGCTCTGGCCAGACCTCAAGCATGAAGACGCGGCGCTTTTCCTTGCCCTCCCGGTACATGAGCCCATAACTAACGCGCTCGCCCATTCTTCCAGGCTGGAATTCGCCTTTGAAGTACAGATGCGGAATGGTTACGCGACGATCATCCAGCAGCATGCTGGTAGCTTCAAGCCATCCGCTGTGAGAGGGTTTTTCTGACCACTCCACATCTTCAGATAGAAACTTTATCCGGCGGCACCACTGGCGACATTCGTCTAGCCAGGTGTCTTTGTGCATTGCTGCTCCTTGAAATTGTTGGCTTACTCGGGCTTGCCCCGCACAATCCTTCCCGCTCTCACCTCATCCGAACGCCATAGAAGTGGTTCAGCGCTATCAGCTCAAACGCAGCCACGAAAACGCAGAGCACAACGAAGCCAGGGCTGAAGACCCGCTTGCGGTTTGAACCCCAGCCAAGCCCGGCCGCGTCGGAGTAGCCGGGGATCATCATAAGCACCGCCAGCCAAGCAATGACCCCGACCTTGCTCCAGAAGCTCTGCTCTCGCCATGAGGTCGACGGCTTTCCAAGGGCGGAGGGCATCAGTAAAACTTCTGCAGTGCCTGCACGACGACCCCAACGATCCGACAGTTCTCGTCGACCGCTTCGATTGGGTAGCTTGGGTTCAGCGGCTTCAGGAACAGCCGGCCGCCGTCGCTCACGAGCTTCTTGAATGTCGCTTCGTTGCTGTCCCGCAGCTTGGCCACGACCAGCTTACCTGGCGCAACCTCGGCTTCGGTATCGACTAGGATCAGGGTGCCCTCGGTGACACTCTGGCCTGCAGGCGCCGTCATCGAGTCGCCTTTCACCTTTAGCCAAAACGCTGTGCCCTTGGAGTCGTACTCCGAAAACTCATAGCTGTCCGAGAATCCGGCTGGGTAGGGCTCAACAGCCTCCGCCCAGGCGCCGGCGGCTACCCAGCTGATTACTGGATAGCGGAATGATTTTGTGGGTTGGGCGGCGATGGAGATGTTTGACTCGGCAGCGCTCACACCTGTCATTGGCCCGGTATTTTCGGAGAGCCAAATAGCGTTCACACCACACACATGGGCGATCTTCGGTAGGTGAGCGCTTTGAAGGTTCTTTCCGGTCTCCAGCTGGGAGATTACCGGTTGCTCAACACCCACTTTTAAGGCGAGCGCCTTCTGCGTCAGCTTGGCGTGGTTGCGTGCGGTTTTGATTCGTTCGGCGAGTGTGCTCATCAGCTGAAATTTATAAGTTCCCTTATCGGCTTGCAAATAAGTTTCCTTCTACTTAGGATATAAGCAGGCTTATCAGGAGGGCGCTCTTATGACCCCTATCGAAAGGCTCGTCGACTTCTTCGGCGGGCAAACCAAAACCGCTTTAGCGCTCGACGTTTCTCAAGCCGCAGTTTCGTACTGGGTTGCCGGGATTCACCCGATGCGCGCCGAAAAGGCTTTCAAAGCAGAAGAGTTGACCGGCGGAAAAATCACTGCCCGCGAGCTATGCATGCGCCAGAAGGGGGCTCAATCCGCCGCCTAACATCCCTGTCCGCCGTTCCATTGAAGCCAGATTAGAAGAGAGCAGTCCCCATGCAAACGTCCAGTTCCAGACACACCGTACAAACCCGTGATCAGGTGCTGGTCGCCCATGCTGCAAACCAGATCGCGCGCACCAGCCTGAGCCAAGACGATTTCGCCCAGGCACTGAGCCGTGAGATCTATCTAAGTGTACCTGCCAAGAAAATCCAAGATGCCAAAGTCCCGGACTTTGAAGAGCTGGCCCGCCTGAATGACGTAGGCGAATTCATCAAGGGCACCGGCCGCTGGCTCAAGCGCGTACAGCGCTGGCTGTCGGGCGATCAGGAAATGCCGTCCTGGCTGGAAGAGTCCTGGGTGAACGCCCTCGAGCCTGAATTCCGCGACCACTGTATCAACGAGCTGGCGAGCCGCCACGGCCTGACTGGCGCCCGCCAGATGACCAGCGATCAATGCGCGAACAAAAGTTTCGGCGCGCTGATCCGCGCCCTGGGTGACGTGATCGACACCGGCAGCGAAGTGTTTGACGACCAAGTGATGTGCGAGCAGGACCTGCCGCACCTGCCTGCGTTTGCCAAGCAGTGCCGTCAGGTTGAAGCGAAGGCGGGGGAACTGGGGCGCAAGGCTGAGCAGTTGCTCGCTTCGACCCAGCGGAACCTGAAATCTGTTTCCTGAATTCCCGCGCATGCGCGGTTTTTTTAGCGTAACGCGAGGCCAGTTTTAAAACGATTTTCAGCTTGAGCCGAAAGCGACATTCAAATCAGGGGTTTTACCGGACCACTAGTAAATGAGAGCCCCCGAAAACCCAAGCAAAAAAAAAGCCACCGGTCGAGGGTGGCTGATTCGATAACACTTTGTGAGGCCGATTATATGCAAACCCAGCCACATATCAATAGCGCTACAGATCTCGCGCCACGTTTTCCGCAATCTGAAAACGTGGCGCGGATTAAACCAGTGACACCTTTCGACTTCCACGGCTTCCCCGTCCGCGTAATTGACGACGGTCACGGGGAGCCATGGTTCATCGCCAAGGACATCGCCGAAGCCCTGGGCTACTCCAACACGTCGAAGGCGATCAATACTCACTGCAAAGCGGTCAATACCTGCCATACCGAAATGGGAGGTCAGGTCCGTGCTGTGCAAATCATCCCTGAGCGCGATCTCTACCGTCTGGTGATGAAATCCAAGCTACCCGCTGCCGAGCAGTTTGAGGAATGGGTTGTGGGCCAGGTGCTGCCGACCATTCGAAAGACCGGCTCTTACACCGTCCTGGAGACGAACAACTCCAAGGTCATTGGCGAACTCGCCATTCTGGAATGCTTCGATCGCCTGCTGAAGCCGGCGCCCTCCAGCAAGATGATGATGCTGGCCAAGATCGCCGCCAACAACGGCCTGGATGCCAAGTTCCTCCCAGGCTATGCCGTGGACGCCGCGCCAGATGCCGCTGGCGGGTCTTCGATGCCGACCAAGGCAATCACCGTCCTTATCAAAGAACACGCCATCGCCAGCACCGCGCGCGCCTTCAACATTGCACTGGAGGCTCACGGCTTCCTCAAAGTCCTTCAGCGCAAAAACTCCAAGCAGGAAATGGTGGACTTCTGGTCTGTGACCGAGAAGGGCATGGCCTACGGCAAGAACCTCACCAGCCCTCAATGCCCCCGCGAGACGCAGCCTCACTGGTACGTGGATCGTTTCCTTGAATTGGCCGCAAAGGTCGGGAAGGCCTGACATGCAATACACCGTCACGATTAACCAGGTGAAGGCGTTGGAGTGGGGGCTGAATTCTCAGCAGGCCCTGCTGTTCGCCTTCGTCTACGGCTGCCCGAGCTGGACCAAGCCAATCAAGACTGATGACGGGATCTTCTTCGCGCTGAGCAAGGCCAAGATCATCGAGGAGCTACCGCTGCTCACTGACAAGCCGGACACCGCTTACCGCATGCTGAAGGCCCTGGAAGAGGCCGGTTTGATTGAGCTTTCCAGTACTTCGAACATCACGCTTTTTCGCCTTACCGAGAAGGCCATCGAGTGGAACCAGAAGCTTGATGGGTCGGAAAAATATCCGACCCCGCCAAAAAACAAAGGTCGGAAAAATATCCGATCTACCTCGGATAAATCTCCGATCAAGGTCGGAAAAAAATCCGAGCAAGGGTCGGATAAATCTCCGACAAATCAGGATACCAATCATCAGGGTACCAATCAGGGTACCAATCAGGACACCAGTCAGGACTTGCAGGACGCCACCGGCAAGCCGGCTCAGTCCCGCGGTTTGGTGCTGGTGGTTGATCGTACCGATGCTCCACGGGTTGAAATCCCCGCCGACATGCCTGGCCCCAAAGACCAGACCTGCAAAACCTTCAAGGTCTGGGCGAACTACGCCATGGCTTACCGCAAACGCTACAGCGCCTGGCCGGTGTGGAACGCCAAGGTCGGTGGTCAGCTCGGCCAACTGGTCGACCGCCTCGGCGCCGATGTCGCCCACCACGTGGCAGCCCACTTCCTGAAAACCAGTGATGCCACCGTCCTGCGCAAGTGCCACAGCCTCAACGAGCTGCTGGCCAACGCCGAGAGTTACCACACTCAGTGGGTGACCGGGCAGCGCATCAACGGCACGACGGCCCGCCAGATGGAACGGACCGAGGCGAACCTCTCCGCAGCCGAGCAGGCCGCCCAGATGGTTCTGGCCAAGCGCCAAGCAGGTGACCGCAATGAATACCTCTGAAATGAACGACCAGCAGGTCGCCGGGCTGGCCGCTGCCATCTGCGCGACGGCCGAGGCCATGGGCCAGGAAATGAACCCCGGTACCGCCGCGATGATGGCCGAAGACCTCTGCGCCTACCCGGTGCCTGTCGTCAAAGCTGCGCTCAAGGCCTGCCGCTTTGAGGTTAAGGGCAAGCTGGCGATGGCCGACATTCTGCAGCGCGTCCAGTCCTCCGATGGGCGCCCGGGCAAGGATGAGGCCTGGGCTATCGCCATGACCACCAACGACGAATTCGAAACGGTGGTGCTGACCGACGAGATCCAGTTGGCCCTGGCCGCTGCGAAACCCATATTGGACGGCGGCGACAAAGTCGGCGCGCGCATGGCGTTCATCGACGCCTATCAGCGGTTCGTGTGTCAGGCCCGCGAGGATGCGAAGCCGGTCAACTGGCACGTCTCTGTGGGCTTCGATGCCAGCCGCCGTATCCAGGCTGTTACCAGGGCCGTGGAGTTGAAGCGTATTCCCTGTGACCGCGGCCAGAAGTACCTGGCAGACCTTAGCGTTGAGCCGATCACCGAGGATGGTCGTGCCATTGCCGGTCTGCTCACCGGTGCCGTCACCCGGGCAGAGCCGGTACTTCGCCAAAAACTGGAGATCGTGAAGAGCTCGATGCTGGAAATGCGCAAAGCCAGTGAAGAACGGAAGCTCGAAGTGCGGATTAAAGCGGCCAATGAGTTGGCAGATCGCCGGGCGCTGCTGATCCGTCAGGCCCAGGAACTGGAGTCACGACCATGAAACGAGCAAACCCAGCACAGCTACGCCAATCCCTTGAGGCGGCCAGCGCCCTGGTCAAGCACGGAATCCGTTTCGTGTGCATGCCGGTGGTGGATGAGGCCGACGGCGTGAACCTTTCGAGCCAGGCCGCCGAGCGCCTGGAGCGCATGGCATTGATCGCGGAAGCAGGGGAGAAGCGGGCATGAGCGACTACACCGAACTCCAGAAGGTCGCCGCATACGCCGCCCAGGACACAATCAAGTTCGCCGACGAAGACGAGGAAATGCGCGCGCTCCAGCAGTTCCACGAAGAGGTCGACCCGGAAACGATCCTGGCCCTGATCGCCGAGAACGACTCGACTCGTAAGCACTGGCAGAACGAGTCGAACAATGTTCAGGCGCTGATGGCTGAGGTTTTGCGGCTCAATGCCGAGTGCGAGCACGCCAAGCTAATTGGTCGTATCGCTTACAACTTCGACGGCTACAAGGCGGTACTGGATGAGCGCGACCAACTCCGCGCCGAAATAGCTGGCCTCAAGACCGGCTACGAAGCCTACGAGCCGGTGAATGCTGAGCTGAAGGCTGAGGTGGAGGCGCTGCGCGACGATCTTGAGCAGAAACACTACGACGCCAACGCTTGGCGAAATGGCGAAGAGTCGGCCTGGATCGAGGTCTTTCACAGCGAAGGCGATGATCCGTTCATAAGCGCTATCAGCGGTCAGATTACCGTTGAGCAGTTGGCCCTGATCCAGGCTGAGATCCTTGAATATCGGGATGACTATTTCGAGAAGGGCTCGGGGCTTTACGTTTTCAGGTGTGGCCACTGCCAGGCTCATTACGACAACGTGGGCATGACTGAGCCGGCGCACTGGGAGACTGACTTCGAGTCGTACAGCCCTTTCCCGTGGGAAGAAGAGGCCGCACTGGGCCAGGGAGAGCAGTCATGAGCTACGCCAAGCCAGAAAGCTACACCGAAGCCGATTGGGAGATGGTCCAGGGCTACATGCGCGGCAAGGATGATCTGCCACCTCAACGCCGTAGTGCTGCCTACATGCACGGGTATCGCAATGGCGCATCCGATGCGACTGGCGTTCCGCACGAGCGCGCCAATGTCCTGATCCGTCGGGCCAACATGATTCCAGGCATCACACCAATGGAACCGATCGGTACGGGTGACCAGTAATGACCGACAAGATCAGCGTCAACTGCCAGGCCAAGCTCTCCGAGGCCATCACTTGCCTAACCACCATGTACCGCGACAAGAAGTTCGTTGTGGTCTCGCTTCGACCTGGCAAGGACCGCACGCTCGACCAGAACGCCCTGTGGTTCGCGATGTACAGGCGCATATCCGAGATGACCCAGATAGGCGACGCGGCCGACGCCCGTCGCTACTGCAAATTGCACTTCGGTGTGCAGATCCTGCTGAACGAGGACGCCGGGTTCCAAGCTGAGTGGTATCGGGTTATGCGCCATCTGCCCTACGAAACGAAGCTGGCCATGATGGGGGAGTGCCATTTGTTCGGCCCGGATGGCTTCCCGGTGACCAGCCTGTTCAATCGCGCCCAGGGCGTCCAGTACACCGATCGCATGGCCAATTACTTCACCGGCCAGGGCGTTGTCTTTGCCGATCTGCTGAGCAAGGAGGCCGCATGAGCCCATTCAAGGAAAGCCCAGAGTTCACGCGCCAACGGGAAATCGATGAGGCTCGCTGCCGTGCGTATGAGGCTTACGTTTCGCCATGGATGAACCGAGCTGCGCGCCGAACTGCAAGGGGCCGCATGCTGGTAGCGCAGGGAGAGGCGGCAGCGATGAAGGCCGAGATTGAAGTGCTGCGTCGCCAGGTTGAGGAGATGAGCGCATGAGCCTCTCCGTGAAACAACCCAAGCCCAAGACCTGCAAGAACCCAGCATGCAGGGCCTCATTCGTCCCGCAGCGCCTCGGGCAGAACGTCTGCAACTACACCTGCGGCCTGGTCATCAAGGACGTCCACCAGGAGAAGGCGCGCAAGTCGCTGGCCCAGGTTGAGCGCCGCGAGATCAAGGTCCGCAAGGAGAAGCTGAAGAGTAGGGCGGATCATGCGCGCGACACGCAGAAAGCATTCAACGAATGGGTGCGCCTACGAGACGCCGATCTGCCTTGCGTGAGCTGTGGTCGCCACCACGACGGCCAATATCACGCGGGGCATTACAGGACAGTCGCAGCCAACCCGGAGATCCGATTCGAGCCTTTGAATGTCCACAAACAATGCGCCCCCTGCAATAACCACAAGTCGGGCGACATTGTGAATTACCGCATTGAGTTGGTGAAGCGGATCGGCGCCGAGGCCGTGGAGTGGCTTGAAGGTCCTCATGAGGCCAAGAAGTACACCGTCGATGAGTTGAAGGCGATCACCGCCGAATACCGGGCAAAAACCAGAGAGCTGAAGAGGGCTGCAGCATGACGCAGATTGCGCAAATCACTGGCGGCGCAAGTAGGCCATCAAAGGGCTGGCTGAAGCCTATGTTCCCGATCACGGGCAAGGCCCACTACTTCAATCAGGAAAAGGAATTCGCTGCGATCACAGCGCAAGGTAGGGCATATTTCTGGCGCTCGATCTGCGGAATCGACACGGTAAGCACGGACAAAATGCCGATGTTCGAGCCTGGCAACTGGGACCGCTGCAAAAAATGTGAACTGAAATTGGCTCGGAGGGCCGCAGCATGACCTATCGAAATGTTGTTTCAGCAGTAGTTCGGGCGCTGGCCGCCGAGACCATCAACTCCGCCGGCGGCTGCGACTTCGAGCCCAAGGTGCAGTGCGCCAAGCAGAAGGGGGAGATCGTCGGCAAGGAGGCGGCGTTTCTCCAGGACTGCTGGGTGTTCGGTAGGTTGCACAAGTCGCTCACCCCAGCGCACTGGCGGGCGCTGGTGGCGAAGTACTCAACCCATACCGACCGCAAGCATGCAGCGATCGCGGAGCTGACTCGCGTGATGCGTTCGCCTGCGCCGGAGCGGTTCCTGCATTGCGCTGTGGTTACCTGGGCAATGCCTCGGTTGCCAGGCGTGGACGGGAAGCGCTCCACCAACGTCCTACCGGCCGGCTGGTACGAGATGGACAACTGGTCAAACGAACCGCATCCGATTAAGACCCAGGAGCGGTGGAGGCGTGACATTCGCAAGGCGCTGGAGCGGGAAGTGGATCAGGCTTTGGTGTCCGCTCAAGCCCTGCTGGATGCGGATGGACTCATTGATACACAAGCCGCTTGACGACGAGTGAGCCAATGAGCCATTATCTGCCCATCCTGTCATTCCTGCGTGTGTAGGAGTTAGGAAAAAAGCCCGGCCACTGTGTCGGGCTTTTTTATGCCTGCCAGAAACGCAAAAGCCCCGACAAGTTCGGGGCTTTTTCGTTGGTGCGAGAAAAGAGAGGGCGACTCCAGGAAGTGTCTGACCACTTCCTGTAGTCACCAGATCGCAGAACCAGCCTGCAAGCCAGCCAAGGCCCCCTTGCTCTCGAGAGCGGGACGGAGCCTAGCAGAAATCAAAAGGCATTGCAGATGTTGAAAGAATTCAGATGCGGTAACTGCAAAAGACTTCTCGCCCGAACGGGTGGGTTTACAGAGCTCCAGATCAAATGTTCCCGATGTGGGACGCTGAATCATGTGAAGGCCGCGAGCCTCGAGCAATCGCCCATGAGCGCCATACGCCCAATATAGAGGCCTGAACTTAAATCAGCTCAGTAACGGAGTTTAAAATGGAAAACGCAAACTCAGCGTCTCAAACCTTGCAAGATCTTTGGACTCAAGTGCAACCGGTGGATAACACCGGCATGCTTAGGCGCGTAGTTTTTGCTCAAGGCAAGTTCTATGCGGCTGGTGGCAACGGTCTTCCCACAACCACTCAGCTTGTCAGCGGAAACGCAACTGGTACAGCGTGGACCAAGCTTAAGGGCGTCGTCACCTCTGATAGCGGAAAGGTCCTCAATGACCTGTACTGGAACGGTCTTGGGACACAGCTTCAAGCCGTTTCTCAATCCGGCAATGTGGCCTACGGCAGCACAGCACGCCCTGAAAGGGATTGGACAAACATTACGGCAACTGTTCGCGCGTCCGGAGACTTGCAAGGCATTGTGTATTATCAGCCAATTTCTGGCATTGACACGACCTGGATACTGGTTGGGTCTAACGGTAAAGTCTTTTCCCGTTATGGCGATTGGTCAGGCCAGGTGGAGCGCACTACGACCTTCACTTCTAGCGAGACTGTGTACTGCGTCAACGTCATTGGCGTTTTTGTGTTGGTTGCGGGATCGAATGGGAAGCTGCTTAGCGCTGTGAAGATGGCGACGGAGAATTCGCAATCATTCTCGACCGTAACCAGCACCTTCGGCACTAGCACCATCCTTTCCATGAAGCTTTGCAACGGGAAAATGTTTATCGTTGGTGCGGATGGCAAGATGGCATATTCATCCGATGGGCTTACCTGGACTGCTGTTGCAGATACCAGTTTCGGTGGAACCATCATCCGCGACATTGCTTACGGTAATGGCAAGTATGTAGCTGTCGGCGACGGCGGCAAGACAGCCGTTTCCGAGGATGGGATCGGCTGGGTTCAGCAAGCCAACACTTTCGCAGGAACCGATATCCGGAGCGTCGCCTACGGTAACGGCAATTTTGTAGCTGTTGGTGCAGGCGGCAAGATTGCTTACTGGACTCCATGATCTTCTATCTCCTTGCGTAATAGAGCCCAGCCGTCGCGCTGGGCTTTTTCATTTCTGATTCAGGCTCGTCACAGCCAGGGTGGCCTTTCGGGGGATGCCTGGACGCTGATAAGCCGGTAGTGCAGCGCTACGGAAAAACACCGGCAGCCCGCGCGCTCTGTTCACACCTGACTTCCAGAGTGGCGCGATACCAGATCAGCGAGATCGATGCATTGGGGTGTCGACGCTGGGAAGGTCTTTGGCTGGCAGCGTGGGAAGACACGCGCACCTATTCAGGGCCTCGACATTGATCGGGGCCTTCTTGTTTTCGGCCCCGCCACACCCTTCGCTCTGAGCTGGGAGTGCCGCCGGGGCTGATCTATTCCGCAGGTCATGGCCTGTCATATTCATAACTCCCTGACGGGGAGGAACCGAGATGTCCAACATGCCAGACAAACCAGACACATGGGCGATTGCGCTTGCGTGGTTGAGCCAGCATTCGCCAATCCTCTATGCGGCTGCGCTGTCCTGCGCCATGGCCGTCCTGCGCATCACCTACGGCGGCGGCACGCGGCGCCAGATGCTGGTGGAGGGCGCGATCTGTGGCGGCCTTACCTTGACCATCATCAGCGGCCTGGACTTCTTCGGTCTGCCCCAGAGCATGGCCACCTTCGCAGGTGGCTGGGTAGGCTTTCTGGGTGTGGAGAAGATCCGGTCGATAGCTGACAGGGTGACTGACTTCAAACTGCCCAGTCGCAAGGTCGATTAATCCGCGCCACGTTTTCGAATGCGCCAAATCGTGGTGCGATCTAGTCGTGATCGCTATAGGCCGTCACCACCACCGGCTTCACGGGGAACCACAACCACTCGCCGTCTTGAAGCGGTTCATGGAAGCTGCGCGTTACCTCGAACATATGCTCACTTCGTAGATCATGCGAAGGCCTCAGCTCAATTAAGAAGCTCCCCGGCCAATTTGAGAACGGAGCGGTTCGAATCCCTAGCCAGCCCGACCTCTGGACAATTGCGCCAGTGTTGTCTGCGCCCGCATAGAGTGACCGCTCGCCAGGGGCGAAATGAAACTGGACGTCGGTTAGCTGCTCTGGCTCAACATTTTCGGTGTGAATGACAATCCCGGCCTTGTTGTGATCCATGCGATTGCACCTTGGTTATGTGTCGAGACGTATCAATACCGCCGTCGGGCGAGCCAATCAAGTTATGCGGCGCTTTCAAAAAAGGGGAAGCAGATGACGACCATTGCCTACAAGGACGGCGTGATCGCCTATGACTCTCGCTGCACACGCGGAACGACCATCACTGATGACGACTGCGAGAAGCTGCAGACGGTGAAGGGTGTCCATTTCCTTTGTACCGGTGCGACCTGCGACTTCGATGCATTGATCGCGGCCTATTTTGGCACTGCCGCGTCGGCACCCGTTGAGGCATCCGGCTACGCGATAGATGGCGGCACGCTCTGGCTGATCGGCCATGACGATAAGACTGGTTTCTGGAAGAACAGAATCAGACTTGATCGTTCTGACGCTATTGGCAATGGATCGCCATTCGCCCTTACCGCAATGGACATGGGTGCAACTGCTGCCGAAGCCATTGAGATGGCCAAGAAGCGGGACACATGCACTGGCGGCACGATCCGAACATTAGTAGTCGGAGCACCGTCTGTGGTGAGTTGAAGGGTGCTATCGTTACGCCACCTCTTCTCTCGGGTGACCGGCCATGGCTACTGGCGTGCTGATAAGAAATTGCATTGATGTACAGTTCGACAACGTTTCAATGGATGGTATGGATACCGCATTTGAGATTTATGACTCTGACGACATCAGGATGAATGACATTCGACTTGAGTCGACTCGAACAGCGGTAGTTGGTGAGCGAGTCAGAGGTCTGACTGTGAATGGTATGTCGCATAGCCAGGCGGGTTGGTATCCAAGGCCTACTCCTCTAGCGGTCGCCGTGAGGAGGATCGCTCATGGCTATGTTTGATCTCAAGGACTCTGAAGATATAAAACTAACCGAGTGCCATACCGACTCATCAAAATTAGTTCAGGGTGAGGGGGTGAAACGGCTTGAGGTTACTGACTCTTCCGCGTTTGCAACGAGGCCAGATTCTCCATTGCCGCCCAAGCGCTCCATCCTTCGGTTCTTTGCCGAGAACCTTTTAACATCTCTTCTTGGTCTAGTCGTGGCTTTGATTGCCGGGTATCTCTTATGGAGGCTTGGCTGGACCGGGTAAGCAACAACTAAAATGAAGGAGGGGGGGATGAATAGGCCATACCCTCCATCGTTGCTGCTCGAGCTATCCGAGCTATCCGAATTCGGTATCCGACTTACTCCAGCCCCCGAAGTGTGGGACTGGCTCCAGTGCGAGATCCTCGCCGACACCGGGAGCATCCACAACGAAGACCATGCCCACCTACTGGATGCAGACATTCGGATCATGTGGGCGTCGTCGAGCTTCGAGAAACAGGGGCGCACAGTCCTGGGCCAGGCCGAACAGGTAGCGTTCCGCGCCGGCGGCTGGCAGAAAGCACGGATGGAGCAGCAGATGCGTGATTGGTTCGGCGATGTGCCGGCCTTCATCATCACCTTGGCTGCTGACTACTGCGCCCAGTGCAGCGACCTTGAGTTCTGCGCCCTGATCGAGCACGAGCTGTATCACCTGGCTCACGCGACCGACAAGTACGGTCAACCAGCATTCACCCAAGACGGCGCACCGAAGATCAAGCTGCAGGGCCACGACGTGGAAGAGTTCGTCGGTGTGGTCCGCCGCTACGGTGCAAGCCCTGACGTTCAAGCGTTGGTGGATGCTGCAAACAGTCCTGCTGAGGTGGGGAAATTGAACATTGCGAGGGCCTGCGGAACCTGTCTGCTCAAGTTGGCCTGATGTAAGACAGGCGTGAGACGGAATCTAACTTATGGCAGCCCTGAAAAATGAGGTGAAGAGCTTCATCGTTCAGGCTTTGGCGTGTTTCGACACTCCGAGCCAGGTCTCACAAGCGGTGAAGCAAGAATTCGATGTGGACGTAACCCGGCAGCAGGTTGAGCAGCACGACCCAACAAAGCGCGCCGGCTCCCACCTGGCGCTCAAGTGGCAGACTCTGTTTCACGACACCCGCAAGCGATTCCGAGAAGAGACCGCCGAGATCCCGATCGCCAACCGCGCGTTCCGCCTGCGAGCCATGAACCGCTTCGTGGAGAAGGCCGAGACGATGAAGAACATCGGCCTGGCCATGCAGATCCTCGAGCAGGCAGCGAAAGAAACCGGCGACATCTACGTCAACCGGGCACGGAAGGAAGAGGCTGGTGACGAACCGGTGATCCCGACCCGTATCCAGGTCGACGTGGTAGATGCGAGGAAGCCGAATGCCGAGCCTTAACGTTCCGCAGGCTCAGTTCCTCACGCTACCCCACAAGTTTCGTGCGTTCGTTGCTGGGTTCGGCTCAGGCAAGACCTGGGTAGGGTGCTCGGCGCTGAGCAAGCACTTTATGGAGTGGCCCGGCGTCAACGCTGGGTACTTCGCGCCGACCTACCCGCAGATACGGGACATCTTCTATCCGACCATGGATGAGGTGGCCTACGACTGGGGACTGAAGACCAAGATCAACCAGGCGAACCACGAGGTTCACATCTACAGCGGCCGGCAGTACCGCGGCACTGTGATTTGTCGGTCGATGGAGAAGCCGCAGACCATCGTTGGCTTCAAGATCGGCCAAGCGCTGGTGGATGAGCTGGACGTGCTGACCGCCGTCAAGGCGCAGCAGGCCTGGCGCAAGATCATTGCCCGAATGCGCTACAACCTGCCCGGGCTGAAGAACGGGGTGGACGTAACCACGACACCGGAAGGCTTCAAGTTCGTCTTCCTGCAGTTCGTGAAGCAGTTGCGGGACAAGCCTTCGCTCAAAGAGATGTACGGCCTGGTGCAGGCCAGCACTTTCGACAACGAGTTGAACCTGCCGGATGACTACATCGCATCCCTGATGGAGTCGTACCCGCCACAGCTGATCATGGCGTACCTCAAGGGGCAGTTCGTCAACCTGACCTCAGGCACGATCTACACGGCCTACGACCGCAAGTTGAACGGATGCCTCGACACCGTGCAGCCCGGCGAGCCTCTGTTCATTGGCATGGACTTCAACGTCGGCAAGATGGTGGCGATCACCCACGTCAAGCGCGATCAAGGCTTGCCCAGGGCCGTGGATGAGCTGATCGACGGCTACGACACGCCCGACATGATCCGTCGCATCAAGGAACGCTACTGGCAGCACGATGGGAATGACTTCAAGAAGACCTGCGAGATCAGGATCTACCCGGATGCCTCGGGCGATTCACGCAAGTCTGTGAACGCCAGCATCACCGACCTTGCCATGCTCAAGCAGGCCGGGTTCGCGGTCATCGCTCCAGCGGCAAACCCGCCGGTGAAGGACCGAATCAACGCAATGAACGCCGTCTTCTGCAATGCGCAGGGCGAGCGCCGCTACCTGGTCAATCCGTTCACCTGCCCAACCTACGCCGATGGCCTGGAGCAGCAGGTGTGGGGCGCGAACGGTGAGCCAGACAAAACCGCCGGCATCGATCACGCGAACGACGCCGGCGGTTACTTCATCCACCGCGAGTACCCGATCATCAAACCGGTCACCGCTATCAAAATGGGATACGCCCGATGAGCAACGACGTCTCCTTCAAGCGGGCGGATTACATCGAAGCGCTGGACCGCTGGGCGACCGTTCGCGACGTCTGCGCCGGGCAGCACCGGGTTGTCGATCGGCTCCCATACATCAACGCGCACGACAAGTCGCCGGAGAACGAAGACCGGAACCGGGCTTACCGCGAGCGGGCGGTGTTCAAGAACGCCACCGGGCACACCCGTAACGGGTTGCTTGGCCTGGCCTTCCATAAAGACCCGACACTCACGGTGTCGAAGAAACTGGAATATCTGCAGGACAACGCCAACGGTTCCGGCGTCAGCGTCTACCAGCATTCCCAGGGCACGCTTGAAAAGGTGCTTGAGGCCGGTCGGCATGGGCTGTACGTCGACTATCACCAGGACGACAGCATCGGCGGGCACTCGGTGATCCTGTCCTACTGCGCTGAAGACATCATCAACTGGCGCACCGGCATGGTTAACGGTCACAGCGTGCTGACACTGGTGGTGTTGCGTGAGTCGCCTGAGATTCCCGACGGCTTCGGTTTCAAGACGGTCGAGCAGTACCGGGAACTGGCGCTGGAGGACGACGGCTTTGTCTGCCGGGTCTGGCGCAGGTCCGGGCCGAAAGGTGGCGGGCCGCTGGCGGTCACCGAAGAATTCAGGCCTGAAGGTGTCACTGGGCGTTTCAAAGAGATCCCGTTCACCTTTGTCGGCGCGCAGAACAATGACCCCAGCATCGACGAATCACCCCTGTACGACATCGCCATGATCAACCTGGGCCATTACCGGAACAGCGCCGACTATGAGGACAGCGTTTTCTGGTGTGGACAGGCCCAGCCGTGGATCAGCGGCTTGGATGAGCAGTGGCGCGACTGGATGGAGAAGAACGGCGTCTATGTCGGCTCCAGGGCGCCAATGATGCTGCCGACCGGTGGCCAGTTCGGCTACGCGCAGCCATTGCCCAACACACTGGTCAAAGAGGCCATGGCCGACAAGAACCAGATGATGATCGAGCTGGGCGCGCGGATGGTGGTGGCGTCAATTGCCACCAAGACCGCTACGGAGTCTCGTGGTGATCAGTCGGCCTCCACTTCGGTGCTGGCCGGCTGCGTGGCAAACGTAAGCGAGGCTTACACCCGGGCAATCATGTGGTGTTGCGCCTACATGGGCATCGCTGACAAGAAGGTTGCCTACCAGGTGAATCAGGAGTTTGTTGAACTGACGGCTGATCCGCAGATGATCACCGCCTTGGTCGGCTTGTGGCAGAACGGCGGATTCGCGAAGGCTGACCTTCGGGCCTACCTGCGTAAGTTGGGCCTGATCGCGCCAGAGCGCACTGACCTGCAGATCGACGGCGAATTGCAGGAGCAGGGCGACGGCCTGGGCCTGGACAACGAGGACGCACCAAATGGCGGCAAACCAAGCAATCCATGACGCCACCATCCGGCACGCCGTTTTCCTCGAAAAGCTGAAGGCGGGGGAGGTGGGCAAGTTCGCTCCCTTCCTCAAGGAGATCGATCGCTCGATCCGCGACCGGCTGACCCAGTCGGACCTGACCGAGTACAACGTCAAGCGCCTGGAAGCGCTGCTGAAGGAGGTCGACAGCCTGTTGCTGGGCATCTTCGACCGCTACAGCGCGCAACTGAACCTCGACTTGGTGGATATCGCCAACTATGAGGCCGAGTTCGAGGCGACCAGTCTTGCCAGGTCAGCACCGGTCGGCGTATCGCTCGACGTGGTTGCGCCGACAGCCGCAGCAATCCGCACTGCAGTGCTGAAGAATCCGCTCAGCGTGCGCGGTACCGGCGGTGGGAAGTTGCTGAAGGCCTTCATCAAGGGTTGGACCGGCGCCGAGCGAGAGCGTGTCACCGGCACTATTCGGCAGGGCTACTTCGAAGGGCAGACGAACTTCCAGATCATCCGCAACATTCGCGGTACCAAGGCTGCCGGGTACAAAGACGGCATCCTGGCGACCACCAACCGCAATGCCGCCACGGTCGTACATACCGCGATTCAGCATGTGTCGTCTCAGGCGCGTATGGAGGTGGCCAAGGCCAACACTGACATCGTGGAAGAAATCCAGATGGTGGCCACGCTGGACAGCAAAACCAGTCAGCTTTGCTGCTCTATGGACAAGCGCAAGTTTCCGGTGGATTCCGGCCCAAGGCCGCCATTCCACCCGAACTGCCGCACTACCTTCATTCTCCTGACCAAGCTCAGCGCGATGTTTGCCAAAGGTGCTACCCGGGCTTCGGTGGGTGCCAATGGCGGACAGCAGGTCAGTGCCGACCTCGACTATTACCACTGGCTTCAGCAGCAGCCTGCGGCGTTTCAGGATGTGGCGATTGGTCCGGTGCGTGCCAAGCTGTTCCGGGAGGGGGGATTGACGGTGGAGCGATTCGCCGAGCTGCAGCTTGATCGAAACTTAGCGCCGCTGACCCTGGCGCAGATGAAAGGGCTTGAACCGCTGGCATTCGAGCGCGCCGGGATTTAACCGAACACATTCAATCAGCCGCCTCTGGGCGGTTTTTTATTGCCTGCAAAGCGGGCGAAACATACCCAAGGGGTGCATCAACGTGGCAGAAGAAAACGAAATCGACCTGGAAAACCCGGCAATCAAGGCCGCTATCGCGACTGCCGTTGAAGCATCCGTTTCGGGTTTGAAAACCAAGAACTCGGAACTGCTGGGCAAGCTGAAGGAAACCTCCGGCAAGTTGACCCAGTTCGAAACCCAATTTGAAGGCATCGACATCGACGCCGTCAAAGGACTGCTCAGTCGAGCGGGCCAGGACGAAGAAACCAAGTTGCTAACTGAGGGCAAGGTTGACGAAGTGTTCAACAAGCGCACCGAGCGCCTGCGTGGCGAGCACGACAAGCAACTGAAGGCGCTCGCCGGCCGCGCCGAGAAGGCTGAAGCCTTCGCCGCCAAGTTCCAGGGCAAAGTCTTGGGCGACTCGGTGCGCGGCGCTGCACTGAAAGCCGGCGCACTGCCGGAAGCAACCGACGACATCATCCTGCGCGCCAAAGGCGTGTTCTCTCTAAACGAAGAGGGCGAAGCGGTCGCTGTCGATGAGCATGGCCAGACCATCCTCGGCAAAGACGGCAAGACCCCTCTGACTCCGCTCGAATGGGCCGAGTCTCTGCGCGAAAGCGCGCCCCACCTGTGGCCAAGGGCCTCAGGGACACAAGCCCCGGGCGGGGGCGGCGGCCAGGCTGCATTCAAGCGCTCCGAAATGACCTCCGAGCAAAAGCGCGAATACCAGCGCAAGCACGGCCAAACCGCATATCTGCAATTGCCCAAGTAAGGGGAAATACTCATGGCGACAACCGTCAATAGCGACCTGATCATCTACAACGATGAGGCGCAAACTGCATACCTGGAGCGCGTTCAGGACAACCTGGACGTGTTCAACGCGTCTTCCAATGGCGCGATCGTCCTCGACAACGAGCTGATCGAAGGCGACTTCCGCAAGCGCGCTTTCTACAAGATTGGCGGCTCGCTGGAACACCGCGACGTCAACTCCACCGGGAAGGTGACCGCCAAAAAGATCGGCGCCGGTGAGGCCGTCGGTGTCAAGGCGCCGTGGAAATACGGCCCGTACCAGACCACCGAAGAGGCGTTCAAGCGTCGCGGCCGCCCGGTTGATGAGTTCTCCCAGATCATCGGTGCCGACGTTGCCGACGCGACCTTGGAAGGCTTCATCCAGTACGCCACCGCCGCGTTGCGCGCCGCCATCGGCTCCAACGCCGGCATGGTGGTCTCGGCGAACATCGAAACCGACGGCAAGAAGACGCTGACCCGCGGCATGCGCAAATTCGGCGACAAGTTCGGTCGCATTGTGTTGTGGGTTATGCACTCCAGTGCCTACTTCGACATCGTCGACGAGGCCATCACCAACAAAATCTACGAAGAAGCCGGTGTCGTTATCTATGGTGGCCTGCCTGGCACCCTGGGCAAGCCCGTGCTGGTGACTGATACCGCGCCATCTGACGTGATCTTCGGCCTGCTGCCGAACGCCGTGGTGATCACCGAGTCCCAAGCCCCCGGCTTCCGTTCGTACAATGTGGACGACGAGGAAAACCTCGGCATCGGCTACCGCGCCGAGGGCACCGTCAACATTGACGTCCTGGGTTACAGCTGGAAGGAAACTGCCGGCGGCGCGAACCCAACCCTGGCGGCTGTCGGTTCGGCGGCCAACTGGGTCAAGCATGCCGACAGCAACAAGGTCACCGCCGGCGTGATGATCACCCTCACCACTACGCCACCAGCCGGCGGCTGATATTCACCCCAGGAAACGGTCGGCAACGGCCGCTACGGAGATTCCCATGGAACTGATTTACACGAACCAGCTTGAGGGCTTTGATCCGGAGAAGCACTACCGGACTGCGAGTCTATTTCGCGGCATTGAACGCGACGCGACGGCGGTGGTGGTCGTTGGCGAACATCCAGATATCGTCGCTGCCTATGAGGCTGCAGGCGTTGACGTGTCGGTCGTCGAGACTCCAGCACCTTCCGCAGTCAGCGTGCCAGCGGGACTACCCGATGCGCTGGCTGAGGAAATTGCCAGGTTGCGGACTGAAAATGGCGCGCTCATTCTGCTGGTTGATGGCCTGGAAGCTGGCGAAATTCAGCGACCCGAAGTTGGTGAAATCGCGTTGCGATTGTTTGGCGTGCTGGGCACCATCCACACCTCGGTTGGAGAGCTGACTACTGAGCGTGACGGCCTGCTCGTGACCGTCGACACACTGCGCGGCGAGGTTGAAGCGCTGAAGAAGGCCGCCATCACGCCGCCGGCTGATGAGGCTGGAGAAATCGCGGCGCTGAAAGCAAAGCTCGATGACGCGAAGGTGCCGTACCGGGCCAACGCCTCGAAGGAATCCTTGGAAAAGCTCGTAGCTGATCTGCCCAAGGCCTGATAATGCTGGCTGCCGGCGACCCGGCGGCCAATCTTCAAACCATTTCAGCGAGTTGACGCATGACACTCATCATCGAGGACGGCACCGGCAAGCCTGACGCCGAAAGCTACGCGAGCGCTGAGGACTTGGCCCTGTATGCCGTGAAATTCGGCACAGTCATCCCCGCAGGCGTTCCCGAGCAGGAAGCATTGCTGCGCCGGGCCGCCTTGGCGATGGATGGCATGACCTGGAAAGGGCGCAAGACCAATAGCGAGCAGGCCCTGTCCTGGCCGCGCCGGGAAGTGCTGCTGGATCACGAGATCAAGCCGAACAACTACCTGCCGGCGCGTATCCAGTATGGGCAGATGGCCCTGGCCGCCGAGATCCATCAGGACGACATCGATCCGGTGGAGAAGCGCAAGGGCGCGGTAACTCTGGAGCGTGTCGAGGGCGCGGTAACTCGCGAGTACGCGACTATTCCGAACACCAGCGGCCGACTGTTGCCGGCGGCGCCGGACCGGCCGAGTGCTACGCAGTTTGCGGACTACTTACAAAAGAGGGGATTGTTTGCGATCCGAGCCTAAAGCCCCAAGTCGTCTTCAAGCTGATTGACCCAGTATTTCTCTGTGAGCGGCCGTCTTTTGGTCATTCCCCCTTCTGCCAACTCAGTTAGCAGTTCGATATTCGATGAGTCTCCGTAAGGAAAGCAGTCCTCATAAATATCCAGATAGCGCTCACTCAAGTGGGTTTCCCTTATCTCCTCGGCAAGCCTGGTTTTTACGATGAGTTCCTTTGCTGGAATGTTCCCGTGCTTGTTTGCAATGGCGTCTTTCAAATCCAGCAACGCGTCCTTAAAGGTCGCCTTTTTCATGAGTGCCCCGGAGGGTAAGTTGAATTTCTATGGCGAATTGGCCGTAACGGCGCTCGAGATGATTACAGAGTTTGGCCAGCCTGTAACCATCAGCAAGACGGAATCGGGCGAGTACGACCCAGAGACGGGCGGCGAAGCGCCGGAGGCAACTGTTAAGCAAATCGCCCAGGGGATCCTTCTCGACTTCACCGGCCAAGAATTCCAAAACAACAGTCTCATCAAACAGGGCGACAAGAAGCTCAAGATCGCCGCGCAGGGGTTGGCCTGGGTGCCGGGGCTGCTCGACAAAGTGGTCGCTCAGGGCCGCACCTGGTCCATCGTTCCGCCGCTGAAAGAGGTCAACCCGGCCGGCACGCCGATTCTGTATGAACTGCAGGTGCGGTCTTGAGCCGGGCAGGCGCCGGTCAATCCGGCAGTTTCGCCCTGAGCCTCGCCGAGTTCGCCGCCCAAACCAGCGAAGCCATCGACGCCAGCGTGCGCGAGATCATCATCGAGGTCGGCAGCAGCCTGATTCGAATGTCTCCCGTGGGTAACCCGGAGATCTGGGCCGCAAACGTTGCTCACCGTGAGGCGAACACCCGGGCGGCCGACGACTATGACTTCAAGGTCGCGGTCCGCAATACGATCATCAACCTCAACGAGTCGAACTTCACCAAAGCCGGCAAATTGCGAAAGGGTGTGAAGTACGCCAAGCCCCTGACAAAGACCGAGCGCGACCAGAATTTCAACGTTAACGGTTTGGTGGCTGGCAAGGACTACGTCGGCGGCCGGTTCCGGGCGAACTGGCACATATCGCTTGGCGTGATAGAGAGCGTCACCTTTGATGAGGTTGACCCGAGCGGCGCCGAAACCACCGCTGCAATGGTTGCCGCGATGAGTGATTTCACCGCTGGCCAAATGGCCTACATCATCAACAACTTGCCCTACGCGATCCCGCTGGAGTTCGGCCACTCAACCCAGGCCCCCGGCGGCATGGTTCGGGTAACTGTGGCTCGCTTTCAGCAGATCGTGCTGGAGGCCATCAGGAACAACCAAGTATGAGTCACGCACGCGCCCGTCAGGCCATCGAAACGAAGCTGGCCGCATGGGCGGCTGCGCGCCCGATAAGGGTGGCCTACCCAAATCAACCGTTCACTCCGGGTTCTTCTGAAACCTACCTCCGAGCCTTTCAACTTCCAGCCAGCACCACCTGCCGCTATCTCGGCGGGGAGGCCTACGAGTACGCCGGTGTTTACCAGGTCAGCATCGTTTGTCCGTCCGGCCAGGCTTTGGCCACCGCCGAGACGCTTATTGACGAATTGACCCGGCTGTTCCGCGTCGACACGCCTCTGACCCGTAACGGTTTCGAAGGCCTGATCACTGAGCCAGTAGATCAGGGACCAACTATCACAGAGTCGGCGACCTACACGGTCCCGGCCAGCTTCACCTATCTGGGTGTCGCAGACCAACCGCCCGCCGGGGCATAACCTACCGCCGTCAGGCGGGCACTCAAGAGGAAATACACCATGGCCGCACGCTTCCCGCTGCCGAACGGCGCTGTGCTGGAGATTGCCAGCGTTATGGGCTCCGCAGTCGCTTTCACCGCATTGACCAATGCGAAATCGCCAGTCGCTGCTTCTGTAGGGCACAGCATTGAAAACGGCGACGTCCTGCTGATCAATTCTGGCTGGGCGCTGATCAACGACCGCGCCGTAAAAGCTTCCGGCATTACTGCTGATGCTTTCGCTCTGGCCGGTCTCAACACGACCAATACCGACAAATACACCATCGGTGCAGGCGCTGGTTCTGTGATTCCCGTGTCCGGATGGACGCAAATCTCCAAGGTGACTTCTTTCACGTCCTCCGGCGGTGAGCAGCAGTACCAAACCGTCGGCTACCTGGAAGATGACGACGACAAACAGTTCCCGACAAACCGCAATCCGACCACGATCACCATCGTGGTGGAGGACCAGCCAACGGCTCAGTACGTCGAAACCGTCGAAGGATACGACGACACCAAGGAACTGGCGGTGGTCCGCATGAAGTTGCGTAACGGTGACCAGATTCTCTACCCGGGCTATGTGAGCATTACCCCTGACCCAACCATGGAGCGCAACAACGTCATGACGCGCACCATCAGCATCGGGCTTTCCGCTCGTTCGCTCCGTTATTTGGCTGGCGCATAAGGATTTCCCATGGCAAAGATCAGGATCGCCCAGAACCCTACATTCAAGGCATTCGTGCTGATCCCAATTGTTGGAGAGGAGCCCGAGAAAATCGAGTTCACCTTCAAGTATCGGGATCGCCCGGGGCTTGCTGCCTTGTTCGATGAGTGGAGCGCAAAGGGAAAGGAGATGCGTGAGAGCTTCGGCGAAGCCACCACTTTGTCCGATGTCGTTTCTGCCGAGACCGAGCTTCAGGTGCAGCAAATCAAGGATCTCGTCGTTGGGTGGGGGTTCGATGACAAGTTTGACGACAAGAGCATCCAGGCCCTTGTTAAGTCCTGTTACGGCACCGCCGAAGCGGTTGTCAGCGCCTATCAGAGCGCATTCAGCCAGGCTCGCCTGGGAAACTGATAGCGGCAGCCAAAGCAATGTACGAAAGCGGCCAATCTGCTGAGCAATTGGCTGCTCTCGGGCTGACGGCTGCCGACCTCGATGAGGACGATGTCGAGGTCTGGCCCTGCAACTGGCCGGCCTTCCTCCTGTTCAACCGGATGTCTACTCAGTGGCGTGCAGGTACGGGCGGGGCGATCGGTCTCGACTACAGCAGCATCCGCGACGTGGCCAGCTTCCTTGGCATCAAGAAAAAGAAACTCGCTGAAATCTTCCCTGACCTTCAAGTCTTGGAAGGCGAAGCCCTGCGCGTCATGGCGGAGGAAAGGGAAAACAGCCCCTAACCACTGGCACTTATTCAAGGTGAGTCGATGAACATTGCAGAACTCGGCGTCAAGATCGACTCGGCCGATGCGATCCAGGCCAAGACAAGCCTGGATGAGATGGCCAAGGCCGGCGGCCGGGCCGAGCAGTCCGCTGCCTCGTTGATGAACGAAATTCAGGCCCTGGAGAAGTCGCTGTCCACCAGCGCCAAAACTACCCAGGATCTGGCCAAGCAGCGGGACACGCTCACCAAGCTGACCAAGGCCGGCGCCTATGGCGAGGCGGAAGCGGTGAAGATTTCCGCGCAGCTCGACAAGCAGCAGGTTGCTCTGGCCAAGTCCGCTCTGGATGAGCAAAAAGCTCTCAACAGCTTGTTGGGGGCAATTGACCCGGCCCGCGCGGCGCTGGCGAAACTCGACACTCAAGTCGAGCAACTGGGCAAGCACTTAGACGTGGGGCGTCTGAGTCAGGACGACTACAACAAAGCCCTGGGCAATATCGACAAGGACTACGCCAAGCTCGAAAAAACCACCACCGGCTTCGACAAGCTGCGCCTCGGCACCCGCCAGGCGCAGGAAAACGTTACGCAGCTTGGCAACGCGCTGTCTTCTGGTGACTGGGGGAGCGGTGTTCGTGCTGTTCTTCAGCTTGGCGCAGGTGCTGGCGCATCGGCCGCCGGCCTATTGGCCATGCTGGCGCCTATTGCGCTTGCGACAGGCGCTGTCGCCGCTCTTGGGGTCGCCTACTACAAAGGCAGTGAAGAGCAGGACAAGTACAACAAATCACTAATCCTCACCGGCAACTACGCTGGAGTTAGCGCAGGGCAACTGGGCGACATGGCGCGGCAGGTCAGCGCAACCATGGGCACCACCGGCCAGGCTGCTGCGGTTCTCGCGCTGCTGGCCGACAACGGCAAGATCGCTGGCGAGAGCTTCACTGGCATCACCCAGGCCGTTGTGTCGATGCAGGAAGCCACGGGCAAGGCGGTGAGTGAGACAGTCGCCGAGTTTTCCAAACTGGCCGACGACCCGGTCAAGGCGTCCGCTGCGCTGAACGAGCAGTACCACTACCTGACAGCTTCGGTTTACTCGCAGATCACTGCGCTGGAAGAGCAGGGCGACCACGCTGGTGCGGTAAAGCTGGCGACAGAGTCTTACGCTGACGCGATCAACGAGCGCACCCCGAAGATTCTGGAAAACCTGAGTTTCTGGGAGAAAGGCTACAACGCCGTAGCGCGCGCCGCCGATAACCTCAAGAATTTCGGTCGGCCAGACATCGGCGCCGATATCGAACAGGCGCGCCGTGACCTGGCCGAAGCCCAGAAGGGCAACGTTGGTGTCTTCCAAAATAAACAGGTGATGGTCGATTACTACACCAACCAGTTGAACATGCTGGAGGACCAAAAGGCCGCGCAAGCCGATATCGCCAAGTGGGAGAGCGAGCAAGCGAAAGCGCAGGGCGATGCAGTGTCGTCCATGGCGAAAATCGACGCACTGACCAAATCGTCGTGGACGAATGAGCAGAAGCGCACCGAGGCAATCAAGGAGTACAAGCAGCAGCTCGAAGACATCCGCAAGGTCGACCCGAAGGATTCTCGCCTCGATCAGGCGGCGATCGACAAGAACATCTCCAACATCAACGACAAGTTCAAAGACCCGAAGGCCCCGAGTTCTCAGGTCGACCTGACCGGCTTCAACGACGCCAAGAACAGCCTGGCGGCCATCGCCGCGGACTACAAAAACTACCAGAAGGAACTGGACGCCGCGCAGAAGGCCGGCCTGATATCCGAGGCTGACTACCTGTTGCGCCGCCAGGCCCTAATCGGCAACGAGCGCGATCAGGTGACGGCAGCCTACGAGGCGGAAATCACCGCGCTGGAAGCCGCCAAGGGCAAGAAGACCACGTCGGCCGCGCAAAGCATTCAGCTTGACCAGAAGATCGCCGACGCGCGCGCAGGGATGGTCAAAGCGCAGAAGGATGCCGATAGCCAGCTTGAGGTGCTGGCGACCAACGAGTCCGGGCGGCTAGCCAAGCAGGAGCGCGCGATCAGCACCTACATTCAGGCGCTGGGGCAGCAGCAGCGAGCCTTGGAACTGGCTGGCCAGCGCGCAGTCCTCGGCGTGGGCCAGGGTGATCGCCAAACCGCGCTCAGCGGCGAGCTGAACAGCCAGCAAGACCGGTTTGCTCAGCAGTCCCTGGAGTTGGCCAACCAGAAGTCCGACCCGTCGCGGAATATGTCGGAGGAGGAGTTCAAGCGTAAATCCCAGGCGCTCGCCGATGCGAATAAGGCGGCGACCGACCAAATCCGGCAGAACTATGCGGATGTGGAAGCTGCCCAGGGTGATTGGACGAAGGGCGCGACGGCTGCTTGGGATAACTACCTGGATTCGGCGCGAAACATTGCCGGCCAGACGAAAAGCCTGTTCGGCAACGCCTTCAGCTCCATGGAGGATTCGCTGGTCAACTTCGCCGTTACAGGCAAAGCGTCGTTCGCGGACTTCACCAAGTCGATTTTGGCGGACATGGCGCGCATTGCGACACGTCAGGCCAGTTCCGCTTTGCTGGGCAGCCTGGTAGGGGCGGCGGCGAGTTACTTCGGAGGCAGTGCCGCCGGCGGCAACGGGCTGGCAGCCGGATCTGCTGGCGCTGCATCTTCCAACCTTGGCGCTTCAGCGGGGGGCTACTCGGGCAGCTACTTCCCGCAAGCAATGGGCGGCGCCTGGTCGGGCGGCGTGCAGATGTTCGCCGACGGCGGTGCCTTCACCAACTCCATCGTCAGCAAGCCCACGGCATTCGGTATGGCCAACGGCAAAACCGGTGTCATGGGAGAGGCAGGGGAAGAAGCGATCATGCCTCTAACCCGGACGTCCAGCGGCAAGCTCGGCGTTATGGCCATGGGCGGCGGGTCCGGCGGAACACAGATCAATGTCGAGGTGCGTATCGACGGTGAAGGAAACGCATCGTCTACCTCTGATGCGCCTGGTTATGACCTGTTCGGCAAGGAGCTGGCGACGTTCGTTGAGCAGAAATATCAGGAACTGCGCAGCAGGGATATGCGCCAGGGCGGCGTCATCAACAACGCAATTAAGGGGCGATGATGGCTATCGAACGATTCACCTGGGCAACGGAAAAGGGCGCGGAGGGTGATGTGACCCAGCGCGTCCGGACCAAGCAGTTCGGCGATGGGTACGAGCAGTCGGTCGAAGATGGCCTCAATAACCAGTCCCAATCCTGGCCGCTCACGTTCACCGGCGCCAAGGCTCGTGTTCTGGAAATCAAGGCGTTCCTCGATCGGCACAAGGGCGCTAAGGGCTTCCTATGGGAGCCGCCATTGGGCGAGCTTGGCCTCTACAAGTGCAACGGCTACAAGCCGGTTCACCGCGGTGGCCAGGTCTACGCCATCACCGCCACCTTCAAGCAAACCTTTCATCCCTGAGGCCAATCCATGGCACTGATCACGGACATCCAGAAACTGGAGCCCGGCGGCGAGATTCGCCTGTTTGAAATTGACGGGACTGAGTACGGCGCGGATTACCTGCGCTTCCACGGGCACGCCATTCCGCACACACCTGAAGAGCTGCTGGCCTACGAGCATTCGGAAGAGGATCTGCCAGCGAAGTCGATCTGGTGGCAGGGCGAGGAGTACGCGGCCTGGCCGGTGCAAATTGAGGGAATTTCCTCAAGTAGCGACGGCACAGCCTCACGGCCGACATTCGCCGCCGGCAACGTCAACGGCAGAGTCACGGCGCTGTGCCTGGCCTTCGAGGACATGCTCAAGTTCAAGCTGACGGTTCGCGAGACCCTGGCCCAGTACCTGGACGCGGCCAACTTTCCCGACGGCAACCCGACTGCAGACCCGACCCAGGAAGCGTTGGAGATCTGGTACATCGACCAGAAAACCAGCGAGGACAGCGAGGCGGTGGTCTGGGAGCTGTCTTCCCCGGGTGAGATCGACAACCACGGACTGCCCGGCCGGCAGATGACGACGTTCTGCCACTGGGCCATGACCAATGGCTACCGGGGAGCGGACTGTGGCTACACCGGCGCGGCCATGTTCGATGACGAGGACAACCCCACGGATGACCCCGCCAAGGATCAGTGCAAAGGCTGCCTGTCGTCCTGCAAGTTGCGCTTTGGGGAGAACAACGAGCTGTCCTTCGGTGGCTTCCCCGCCGTTTCCCTGATAGCCAGGAGCTGACCATGCGCAAACACATCATTGCGGCGATCCAGGCGCACGCCGCAGCCCAGTACCCGAAAGAGTGCTGCGGTCTGCTGCTGGTCGTTGGCCGCGCGCAGAAGTACTTCCCTTGCCGGAACATCGCCACGGAGCCGAACGAAGAGTTTCGGCTCGATCCCGAGGATTACGCCGCGGCGGAAGATTTGGGCGAGGTGATCGGCATCGTTCACTCGCACCCAAACGCAACCAGTCGGCCGTCACCGCATGATCTGGCGATGTGCGAGGCCATGGCCGTTCCCTGGCACATTTTGAGTTGGCCCGAGGGCGATCTGCGCACCATCACGCCAACCGGACGCACGCCGCTGCTCCAGCGTCCGTTCGTACACGGCGCCTGGGATTGCTGGCAGGTCTGCGCAGATTGGTACCAGCGCGAATGGGGTCTGGAATTCGAAGCCTTCCAGCGCGCCGATGGCTGGTGGGAGAGTACGGAGAACGCAAGCCTGTACGAGGCGAACTACGAGGCTGCCGGTTTTGTACGTGTCGACCGGCCGCAACGCGGTGACCTGATCGTTATGCAGGTCGGGCGCACTGTATACCCGAACCATGCCGGGATCTACCTAAGCACTGATCCGGTGCTACCTGGCGAAGAGTTGGGCGCGTTCGGCCCTGGTCCATTCCTGCTGCACCACCTTTACGGTAGGCCGTCCGAGATCATCGTCTACGGCGGACCCTGGCATGACCGGACACGCCTGATCCTCAGGCACAAAGACGCAAGACAACCAACTTGACGCGGCATGGCCGCAGGGGAAGATCATGCGAGCCCCGCAGCGCTACACGTTGACCATTCACGACCTCTTTACCGTCACCGAAGGCAGCATTTGCGGCGCTGAAGCGGTGGTTGCCATTTTGGATGATGGAGTCGAGATTGATCGTGTGAAATTTTCCGGCAAGTGCCAGAGCGAAGGTGGCTACAGCCGCAGCTACCATGGCAAGTCAGGGCTTCAGGCGGCGCTTGTATCTGGTCCAGGCAGAATTGATTTTGGCTTGGCGCAGGCGGTCGCTATTTAGGTTCTTCGCCGCCACCCATGAAGTCATCAGTCCCGAGCCTGTGCGAACCATACTTCACAGTGTGACCATCACCCAAGCGCTCAGCCTCGACCTCTGCGACATGTTTGTCGGCGTAGATGTCAATAAAGCTCCAGGGAGCATTACGACCCACGGCCCATCCAAGCACCCATCCAGGCATATCTGGATCTGCGGGTAGATTCTTCACGAGACTTCTGACTGACATGGCCATTCCTTGGTTTGTGGAAGCCAAAAACTACTACCGATCAACGGATGCGCGCTACTGGAATTCCATCCACGCTGGATGCCCGGACAGGCAAAGTGCTATCGTCGGATTTCAATCAAGGCGAAGGAGTCGCAACGTGGCAGCAGTGAAGACATTCGTGTTCAAGTTGAAAGCAAGCAATGGTTCTGGAATGAGCAATGTGCTTCAGAACGGAGTGGATCAGCGGGAGGCTGAGCGGAAAATTCTCGCCAAATATCCAGGCGCGACAATTCTGGATGTTCGTCTGCAGTGAGAAACAGCCCAGCCCCGTGCTGGGCTTTTTGCATCTGGCGGTAAATATCGGTACTACTGAAAACCCAATCTAGCGTGATATCGTTTTGCCTCTAACAGCGGAGGTAGTATATGAAGGTCAAAAATTGGACGGGCTGGGAGCCGGAGTGGCTCAAACTGACCGAGCACTATCTGGATGCCCCGGCCGTACCGGGTGCGTATCTAATCTGCGCCGATAGAGCTATCCACCGCGCCGTAGGCGTCGATGATAATGGCGTCCTGACTATTGGCGAGTCGGATAATTTGAGGCGCCGCCTCGCTGCGTTTGTTCGATGCGCCAAAAATCCTGGAGCCGCTGGGCATATGGCCGGCTGGCGCTTCAATTACGCGGCTTTCGAGAAGGTTTTTCCATTGGAAACTCTCTGGGTTAGCTGGCATCCGACTGTTGATAAAGCCACAGCTTACGCAAAGGAAGGAGAGATGCTTGCTCTCTACTTGGCCGAGCACTATGAGCTGCCTCCCCTGAACTACAAGTTCAACTGGCCCAAGCTTGAAGGCTAACAGAACTGGTTGCCCGGGTGGCGCAGCGCTACAGTCGCTCCTTTCAGGACAAGGAAGAATCATGCGGATTTTGATAGCGGCGGTAGCGGTGGCGATGCTGGCGGGTTGCACAACACCTGGCGACCTCAAAGGCGGAAAGGCAACCATTAGCGCCTCGTCGAGTAAGGCGCCGAAACAATATGCCCTCTGCGTCATGCCCAAATGGCAGGATGCTCGCTCAGGAGCCACGATGGCCGAAACCTCGACTGGTTATAGGCTCATCGTTGCTACGGACTCGACGGCCGAGGAGCTTCTTGAGGTGAATCAATCCTCAAATGGCAGCAGCATCGCGCTTTATCAGCGATTGTCCTGGGCGCCCGGTTACGGTCGATCAGCCATTGAAAAGGCAGTTCGCGACTGCCTGTAACGAACAACTACATCAAGCCGCCTTCGGGCGGCTTTTTCACGTCCGGAGAAAACTATGGCAGCGCTCGCAATCGAATACCAGCCACTCACCACCATCCTGCTTTTCGGTCAGCTACGCCAGTTCGGTCGCTCCTTCAAACTTTCGGTCAGAACGACCGCCGAGGCGATCAAGGCCCTCTGCGTGCAGGTTCCTGGCTTCGAGCGGTTCTTGTCGAATGCGAAGTCTCGAGGGATTGAGTTCGCGGTGTTCAGGGGGAAAAAGAATATTGGAGAGGGCGAGCTCGCTTTTGGCGGAGAAGGCGACATCCGCATTGCGCCGGTAATTACTGGTAGCAAACGGGCTGGGATTCTCCAGACAATCGTTGGTGTAGTGCTACTCGCTATTTCTTATGTTTTCCCGGTTACCGCACCATATTTGGCTCCCGCCGGCATCGGTCTGGTCGCTGGCGGCGTGATCCAAATGCTCAGCCCCCAGGCCAGCGGCCTCAAGACCAGCGCCGCGCCAGAGAACACCCCCGGCTATGCCTTCGGCAGCGCCAAGAACACCACTGCATCCGGTAACCCGGTACCGCTTTGTATAGGCGAGCGCCGGTGGGGTGGCGCAATTATCAGCGCCGCCATCTACGCCGAAGACCAGATGTAGCAGAAACCCGCAGCACCGCAGCCGCCCAAGAGGCGGTTTTTTATTGCCTGGAGGAAAGCATGGGCGCAGCACGCAAGATTGATATCCACGGCGCCAAGGGCGGCGAAGAGAAAGCAAAAACGCCAACGGAAGCCCCGGATAGCCTGCGCTCTGTTGCCATCGCCAAGATGCTGATTGCCATCGGAGAGGGTGAGTTCGAAGGCACTCCCACAGCGCGCGACATCTATCTCGACAACACCCCGCTGCAAGATCCTCAGGGCAACATGAACTTCCCTAACGTGAAGTGGGAGTGGCGCACCGGGGCTGTGGACCAGACCTATATCCAGGGCATCCCCTCGATCGAGAACGAAACCACCATCAGTACCGAGCTGCGCAGCGGCACACCATGGGTTCGGGCGATCAGTAATACCCAACTTTCCGCCGTGCGCGTCCGCTTCGCCTGGCCAGCACTTCAGTCCGTAGATGCCAGCAACAACATCAACGGCTACCGGATTCAGTACAAAGTTGAGCTCGCCACCGACGGCGGCGCCTACCAGCAGGTGCTGAGTGAGGCGGTCGACGGCAAGACCACGAGCACTTATGAGCGTACCCGCCGCATCGATTTGCCGAAGGCAACATCCGGCTGGCTTATGCGAATCACCCGACTGACCATCAACCAGAACAACAACAAAATCTCCGACACCATGCAGATCGCCGGCTTCACTGAGGTGATCGACGCCAAGATCCGCTATCCGAACACCGCGCTGCTCTACATCGAATTTTCGGCCGAGCAGTTCCGCAGCATTCCGGCGGTAACCGTCGGCTGCAAGGCTCGCAAATGGCAGGTCCCAAGCAACTACGACCCCGTGTCGCGGACATACAGTGGTATCTGGGACGGAACGCTCAAAGAGGCCTACACCAACAATCCGACCTGGGCTACATACGGCATCACCACCAATGACCGCTTCGGCCTGGGCCGTCGCATCAAGCCGTGGATGGTGGACAAGTGGGAGCTCTACCGCATCTCGCAGTACTGCGACCAACTGGTGCCGGACGGGAAGGGCGGCCAGGAGCCGCGCTTTATCTGCAACCTGAACCTGCAGAGCAAGGCTGACGCCTGGTCGCTGCTGCGCGACATATCGGCGATCTACCGGGGCATGACCTACTGGGCCCAGGGCCAGGTCTTCACCCTGTCGGATATGCCACGCGCCACTGACTTCGACTTCGCCTACACCCGGGCGAATGTGATCGACAGCAAGCTCACCTACTCGAGCTCGTCGGAGCGCACCCGGTACAGCCGCGCGCTGATCAGCTACGACAACCCGGCGAACAACTACGACACCGACGTCACTGCCGTTACGGATGCCAAGCTGCAGCGCCGCTACGGCGACAATCCGCTGGAGATCAGTGCCATCGGCTGCACCCGCGAGTCTGAGGCGCAGCGCCGCGGTAAGTGGGGGCTGCTCACCAACTCCAAGGATCGGGCCGTTACTTTCAAGGTCGGCCTCGACGGGCGCATACCGCTGCCTGGCTACGTGATCCCAATCGCCGACGAACTCCTGGCCGGTCGGCCGGTGGGCGGGCGAATCTCGGCGGTGAACGGCAAGGTCATCACACTGGACCGCGATACTCAGGCCAAGCCCGGTGACCGATTGATCCTCAACCTGCCAGACGGCAAGTGCGAGGGGCGCACCGTGCAACTGGTCAGCGGCCGGCAGGTCACCGTTACCGTGGCCTACTCTGTGGCGCCAGAACCCGAACTGGTATGGGCGCTCGATGCCGACGATCTCGCCATCCCGCTGTACCGGGTGGTGAGCGTGGCCCGGCCGGAGCCAGGCGTGTTCGAGATATCGGCCGTGCAGTACGACCCAAGCAAATTCGCGCACATCGACACCGGCGCGCGCCTGGAAGAACGCCCAATCAGCGTTGTGCCGATCACCGTCGTTCCGGCGCCGGCGAGCGTCACGCTGACGTCGAGCTACGCCGTGAACCAGGGCATCGCCATCAGCACCATGAACATTTCGTGGCCTGCAGTGAACGGCGCCGTCGCCTATGACGTGGAGTGGCGCAAGGACAGCGGCAACTGGATCAAGGTGCAGCGGACTGGTTCGACCAGTGTCGACGTCACTGGCATTTACTCGGGCGCCTACGTGGCCCGGGTTCGGTCGGTGAGCGCCTTTGAGATCTCCTCGATCTGGAAGACCTCCAATCTGACCAACCTGGAAGGGAAGGTTGGCCTGCCGCCGGCGGTGGCGTTCCTGACCACCACCAGCCTGGTCTATGGCATTGGCATCCAGTGGGGCTTCCCGCCGGGCGCTGAGGACACCCAGCGGACGGAGCTTTGGTACAGCCAGTCACCGGACCTAACCACTGCGGTGAAGCTGAGCGACTTCAGCTACCCGCAGGCCAAGCACGAGATGCAGAACATCCTGGCCGGGGCGAGCGTCTACTTCTGGGCTCGCCTGGTGGACCGTACCGGCAACGTCGGGCCGTTCTGGCCGATCCCGGGCGCCGTGAATGGCCGGGCCAGTTCTGATCAGACGGAGTACGACAAGTACTTCGCCGAGAAGATCGGCAAGGGTGCGCTGTACCAGAGCCTGCGGGAAGAGATCGACCTGATTACTGGTGATGGGCCGGGCTCGGTCAACGATCGTTTGGAGAAGGCCAAGCAGGAGCTGGAGGATCTGATCTCGGAAGTGGTCGACGCTCTGGAGTACGTCTCCACAAAGACCTACGTCAAGGGCGACATGGTCCGGGTAGGCCAGCAGTTGTTCCAGGCCACCAAGGCGGTACCGGTCAACACCACACCGCCGAACGCCAACTACTGGTTCAACCTGGGCACCATCGCCGAAACGAATGCGGCGATGGCGCTGGAAATCAGCCAGAACAAGGCGGCTATCGAAGAGGTGGACGGCAAGGTCATGGCCACCGCCGAGCGCTTAGAAGGCGTCTATGCACTGGTGAAGTCCGACTCTGCAGGCTCGGAGGAGGGTAGCGCGGGGGATGACACCGCCTCGGCCGGGGCCTGGTCGCTGATGTCCGCAATTGCTGAGCGGGATTTCGCGCAGTCGCAGCGTACAGATATTGTCGAAGCGAATGTGGCGGCGAACGCGGCAAGCATCACGACCGTGCAGACAGCCATGGCAACTGACAAAGCAGCCACTGCCGAAGAGATCAAAACCCTTAAGGCGGTCGCCGGCGATAACTCGGCAGCTATTCAGGTCGTCAGCAAAGCTCAGGCCACCACCGACGGGAAGGTTTCGTCGATGGTTACGTTCAAGGCCCAAACCACTGCTGGAGGAAAGACGGTCGCCTCCGGCTTCGCGTTTGGCTCAGATGGCGAGCAGTCGGAGTTTCTGATTTTTGCGCAGCGTTTTGCGGTAGTCGACGAGGTTAGCGGACAGCTCACTCCTATGTTTGTTGTTCAGGGGAACCAGGCAGTCCTCAATCAGGCAATTATCAGCAAGGCCTTTATCCAGGAGATCATTCTGGGGATGACGCTGAAATCAGAGACGGTCGACTCCAAGGGGCGGCCGTTACTGGAGATCAATGTTAAGGCCGGCACGTTCACGCTTCGCAGCGCCGGCACCGGTGGCTCGACACTGCTCAATAACGATGGCCTTTCGGTATACGACATCAACGAGCTTCTGCGTGTATTGGTGGGGAGGCTTTCGCCATGACTTACGGAGTAAGGACGTGGAGCGCGAATGGCGTGCTCGAAATGGATACCGACAGCTACACCTATCAGGTGCTGCACAATGCAGTCTATACGCTCGCCATGGGCGCCGTAGTTACAGCAAACATTGCCGGGTTCAACCCGGCAACATGCACAGCCGTCATACTTCCTACCCAGGCCGCAGCTAACAACTACTGCTACAGCGCTATGCCGTTTATGTCGGTAGGCGTCGGTTCGGTTGTTGTACGCTCAAAACACCCAAATGAGCCGGGCGCTATAGGATCAACAATACAGTTCAGGTTGCTTGTAATGAGGTTCAAAAATTGAATTTCGGTCTATCTGTTGTAAACGATGGAAGCTATGTACAGATAGACTCAGAGCAACCTAGGCTTTGTGCGCTGTACAGTGGAACGTATCAGGCATCCGGCAGTTCATCGGTGTCAGTGTCGTTCCCATCCGCCATAACCACGCCGGAGCCGCCGTGCGTATTCATTCAGAACAGCTCGGCTAGACCGAATGAGCTATACACGAGCATGACCATTAGCGGCGGTCCTGGTGCTTGGACTGGGTTTTCAATAACGTCCCTGAACATTAACTTCAGGCCAACAGGCAAGTGGTTTGCGGCGGTGTTCGCGTCAATCACTAAGGCCGATTACGGGCTCAGGATGTGGGGCGCAAATGGCGTGCTGATTTTCGACTCAGGGGCCGCTCCGGTGATCTTCACGAGGGCCAATAACTCATGGTCATATCAGGGGCAGGTAGTTCTAAATGCGACAGCACAGGCGTACTACTGGGCGAATGGATCTGTTGCGCCACTGCAATCTGATGAGTACTTTATGATCAATCCATTCTCGCGAGGAATTCTACAGAACCACACAAACTGGCTTACATCAGCTGTAAGGTTCAACTATTCAGAGAACAGGCTACAGGTGTTTGGGGTTAGCGCTCTCTCACCATGGACAAATATCGGCGCCCCCGGCGCTGTATTCGCCAGACTCCCCGGCACCTGATCGGGCACTCATCAATTGATCTACACCACCCGCTATGCGGGTATTTTTTCGCCTGGAGAAAACCATGGCAAGACAAGAAATTATTCTCGGTACGCCGCCTACAGGTCTCGGTGGCGACACGCCGCGCGTGGCGAGTTCGAAGATAAATGCGATGACCTTGGAGCTCTATCAGGGCATTGGCACGCCTGCCGCACCGCTGCCATTGGAGCGAGGTGGCACTGGCGGGAAGACGCAGGCAGCCGCTCAGGCAGCCTTGGGCCTGGTTCCGGTTGGGGCGACCAATGACGTCAACCCTGGCCGACTAATGACCGTGGGGTATGGCGGGGTGGGTGGGCAGTTACAGAACAGGTCAAACACTCCCGATGCAGCGTTAACCTTAATGTCGGGCGCATCATTCTCCTACGGGGGGCAGGGCGGTTCATATCCTACAGGGGCTACGGACGGCGCACTGATAAGCCTTAGCTATGAGACTACTGGATCGTTTGTTTATCAGATGCTGGGGGACTGGCGAACCGGAAATCTATATCGTCGAGGGCGGGCAGGTGGAGTGTCTGGCACCTGGGCAAAAATATATGATGATGTAAACGCCTTTGTTGATCCGGCAAGCGGCGGGTTAATGTCTAGAACTACCGTTTCAGGGTTTGATATTTTTAAATATGCAAACGGCAAGATCGAACTTATTGGCCCAATACCGACCAGCGCAACAATAGCGGCAAATAGCAATGGCTATCTTGATGTAACAATTCCAAACGTCCTTAACGTTAGCTACTTTGCAACAGTTAGCGCATCACCAGCGCCATCTATGACGTGGGACGTTGGCGGCGCAATGGGCATTTTAACCTCGGCAACAACTGTAAGAGTTTTACTTCGCAACGGCGCAACGGCGCAGACGTTCACAGGCGCAATTCAAGTTTCTGGGCGGTGGAAATAATGAAAATTAAACTTTGGCCAGACCTTGTCGAGTGGCCGCTTGAAGCGTCTGTTAATGGCGACGTTATTACCATTAATGGTGAGGCTATAGACTTGTCAGTCATCCCTGACGGTTATCGACTTCCTGGTAGTGCGGTTGGTAATAAGTTCTTCGTTGAAACTGAATACGTTGAGCGCAAGGGCAAGACCTTGTACTTCACCCTTCGACTACCTGTCGATTGGAACAGCCCCGAGGAATACCGCAATCCAGTAGAGCCAATCGTAATCGAAGCGCGCAGCGGTCCGGTAAAGTTCCCCGACACCTCGCCACCCGCGCCGCCCGTGATTGAGCTACCAGAAACTCAGGAGGAACAAGAAAATGGTGGACTGGAGCAAGCTTGAACCGGTCAAGACAGAGCAGGATCGTGCGAATGAGGTCAGCCTGGAGCGGGCCCACGCATACCTGAAGGAAACCAACTGGCATGCCTTCGCCCTGCTTGAGGATGGCACGCCCATCCCGGACGACATCAAAGAGGCACGCACAGCCGCCCGCGCAACCATCAACCGGCTGAGCCCTCTACCAGCGTCTTGAGTTTCTGCCGAACACCGCCACCCGCTATGAGCTGGTTTGTGTTTACTGGAGAGATAGCCATGTGGTGTGTATGCGTGAGATGAGGCGGCACTACTTAAGCCGCCCTTTAACTAGTTTCTAGGGGTATGGCTTAGTTATGGTTTGATGTCCCGTTTTGAAAGCGTGCTCTTGACCGGATTTAATGCAATCTTGCTGTGTGCCGGTACAAAGAACCCTGTTGCCTTCGGTTGGGCATGTAGTTTGAAAGTCCACTGCGAATGCATAGAGCGAGAGAGCTGCGCAAAAGGCGCCACCGCATACAGCAAAAAATTTAGACCGTTTTCCAGTTATGGCGTTCATATATTCACTCCAGTTATTGAGTGTTGGCTGAGGCTATATGTCTTGCAGCTAAAACTTCATATGCGCCGCTGATGAATGCATAGCTCAGTCCTCTTGAGGATAGATCACTCTGACGAGACATCCACCTTTGTATTAACTCATTGATTTTTCGCCCGCCACGAGCGGGCATTTTTTTGTCTGGAGAAAAGCAATGGCACGACTTTCCGAATCACTCGCCGGCGGCCGTAACACGTTGGCGTTCCTGGACATGCTCGCCTGGTCCGAGGGCACCAGCACATCTCCAGCCACTGCCATGGATGGCTACGACGTGATCGTCACTGGTATCGATCGAAAGCCCGAGGTGTTCAAAGACTTCACAGATCACCCGTTCGCCAAGGGGCGCGCGTCGAAGGTCATCAACAGCAAGGGGCTGACGTCCAATGCTTCCGGCCGATACCAGCAGATGCTGAAGGACTGGCCGCACTACAAGGCGCTGCTCAAGCTGCCTGACTTCAGCCCGATCAGCCAAGACCTTCTGGCGCTGCAGCACATCCGCGAGTGCAGGGCTTTGCCCGACGTGGTGGCCGGGCGGATCGAAACGGCTATCGCGAAGTGCCGGAACATCTGGGCCAGCCTGCCCGGCGCGGGATACGGGCAGCGCGAACACCGCCTGGAGGATCTGCTGAAGCAGTACCGGCTGGCGGGCGGGGTGATGTCGTGACGCCCGGGCAGATCCTGGCCGCGATCCTGCTGGCGATGGCCATCGGCTTTGGCGGCGCCTGGCAGGTGCAGGACTGGCGGATGGGCAAGAAGCTCGCCGAGCAGGCCGGCGAATTCCAGAAGGACCTCGGCCTGGTCAGTGCGGCAGCAGCCAAACAGGCGCGCGCCGAGACCGATAAGCGCCTGGCCCTGGAGCAGCAGCTCGCCGGCCAGGACCAACAACACACCAGGGAATTATCCGATGCCCAACGCAACCAGGCTGTTCTGCGCGATCGCCTTGCCACTTCTGATCTGCGGCTGTCAGTCCTTCTCGACGCCGCGGATTCAGCCAGTGGCTGCAACGTGCCTGCCACCCCCGGCGCCGTCGGCGTGGTTCATGGAGCCGCGCGCGCCCAACTTGACCCAGCGCATGCTCAACGAATTGTCGCCATCACCGGTGACGGTGACCAAGGACTGATCGCGCTACGGGCTTGCCAGGCTTATGTCAGGGGTATTTCTCAATAGTGCGAAGGAGAGCTGTGTCCTTCAAGTAATCAGCGAGGGGACCGATATATGTAAATCTAAACTGTAAATGGATGTATAGCATGCTTGTGAATATCAGCAGTTCCCCTGCAATGCCGAGCAGTCAAACCACTGCCGAAATTGGTGAGGGTGCAAAAACTGAAAGCTCTAGCGGCCTGACCGTCAGTTTCGAGAAAAGCGCTACAACCTCATCTAGTGAAGGCGTCAAGGAGGCGTCGAGCACACAGCAGTCCGACACCATCAAGGAGCTTAAGAAGCAAATTGAGAAGTTGCAAAAGCAACTTCAACAGCAGCAGCAAGCCTTGCAAAGAGCGCAGTCAAGCAACCAAAGTCCAGAAGCTAAAGCTGTTGCGGTGGCGGCGGCCCAAACGCAGATTTCAGCGACTGCAGCTGCTTTGCAGACAGTGACTTCTGCTTTATTGCAGGCAGTAACTGCTGAGGGTGGCAAAAGCACCGGATCGATGATCAGCACTACTGCTTGAGGTTGTGCTCGCCTCACATTTTGGCTGCTTCCTGGGTCGCGGCCGTATCGTTGGCAATTTATGCGGTCGCAAAGTAGAAAAGCAAAGCCCCGGAGGTTCGCGGCCCCAGGGCTTCTATTTTCGCCTACATCCCTAAATGGCTGACGAACGTAGCTGGAGACTATCAGCGGGCTTTGGATGTTTCACTACGATTATTGGCAATTGTGTTCGATCGGCAGGACGCCGGGGGAGGGGTGAAAATCATTTCCGCAACCTGATGCGTGCGCCTTGATCTGCGCGGCTTGTAGGGCATCTAAAATTGCTCAAGTGCGGAAACTATTAACGGCTAAGTTGTTGATTTATATTGTTAAGTCGGCAGTCTTGAAAACCGGCGAACGTTAATAGCGTTCCCAGGGTTCGAATCCCTGGTTTCCCGCCAAGATTTACACAAAAGCCCCGCGAAAGCGGGGCTTTTGCGTTTCTGGGGTTTGCGCAGGAAAAGGCGGTTTTTGGCAGGCGTTCCGAAACTTTGCCTATTTGGACGGTTTCGCGGTCGCCCCGATCCTCCTGTAAACCCTCTTTGTGATCTCCTGTTTGCTGTGTCCCAGCAGCAGGCTTGCATCGCCGATATCGATGATTTCCGAGGCCGCCTTCGGCCGTATGTCGCGGAACTGAAACCCTCCAATCTTGGTCGCGAGTGTCGGATCGCCTTATTCGATGGCGTTCTGCTGAGCTTTTTCCCGCGCCTTGTCCCAGCGCAAGCGCAACATAAGGTGTCCTTGCCGCGCTGGGCGGCAGAAGGTAGCCCGCCGTTTTCCGGCAGGCTTATAGAGAAGGGATTCGGGATCTCTACATCAAGGTTGCGAGATATGCCCCTGCGATGTGCCGCCGCAAATCCTGGCGCTCTTCAAGGTCGATGAGGCCAAGCCGAAGCAGGCGGTCTGTCCATCGGTCGTATTCTCGGAAGAAGCGATTCCTAGACTTGCGAGTTTGTACTGACGCAATTGCGATGACTGCTTCTGCGAAATGTTTCATGAGGCATTCCTTGTGGGGTGAGCCTCAATGGTTGATGTACAGGGGTGTCGGTTTCCCGACTATTTATCTTTCGCACCCTTCATAAATGTGATCCAGTGCGTTTTCTCGCGCTTGCCGGATTTGTGGCCAAACAGCGGCTGATCATCGGTAAGGGCAAGAATTTCGCTGACCCGGATCTGGGTTTCGTTCCACTTGAAGATCAGGAACTGGCCTGGCTTCAGAGCGCGGATGCACTCGGCGAACCCTTTGCAGAGGTCGTCGCGCCACTCATCGGTGAGGATCCCATACTTGAGCCGCAGCCAGCTTTCGCAGCCGGCGCGCACAAAGTGCGGAGGATCGAACACCACCCTGTTGAAGCTGGCGTCACCTCGTCCAGGTGTTCCAGGTCCTCGTGGGCGATCTTGAATGTTTCAATGTTCTTTACGCGGTAGAACGAGCAGTCGCAGTTCTTGCGAGCCCAGGCATCGAGCAGGTCTTCCAGCTCTTGCTTGGCATCGGCGCTTACGTTTGGGAAGTCGTCTGCCCACTCTCCGAGTTCGCTTGAACTTGCGTTGTTGGCCATGGTGTCGATCACTGCGTCTGAATCGACAAACTCAGCGGGGTCTGCATAGTGCATTTCGCCGCGCTGGCATTCGTCGCCCGGTGAAAAATCTTCGTTTTTGCTTATGAACGAGCACCAGTCTGCGGTCCAGTCTTCGCCATTGGTTGAGTAGGCGTACTCGATACCGGGTTGGGCGACTGGCAAAACAGTTTCTTCGGGCATGACTGCTCCTTGCCGCTATAGCGGCTTACTTTGAAGGGGTAGGGGGGTAGATGAAGCGAATGAGTGAGGCGTTAATTCCAGCGAACGTTGAGTTCTGAAATCTGTTGCTGCAACTGCTCTATGAGTTCAAACCAAGAATCGAAACCATTTGATTCGTCCTGCACCAAGAACAGGTAATAGCCACCAGTTTCACCGGCGCGGTCATCCAGAATTTTTATCGTCCAACCGGCATATTCGCCAGTTAAAACTGTTCCAGTACGGATGATCTGCATGTGTTCGCCGGAATCCAGTGATTGTTTGAAATGGCAGCTGCACTTTTTACATCACCTTGGAAAATGTTGGTACTGCGGCATCCTCCCTCGTTATCAAATCATGGGCATTCACGACCGTCATGCCGATAGTTGCATTTTCAGTTTCTTTATCCCCTAACATGAACTCAGTATTTTTTGGCGTAATGATTTGGGCAGATGAGGCCATGCCGCTGGCTCCTCGTGATAGGTGAGGGAATTAACTGAATGGAAATGGAAAATGGCGCTCTGGGGTTATTGAAACGTTACCGGTACTTGATACTACTGTTGATGGTTGCCGCCTCGCTGGTGAGCGCGACTGTAAGATTCGCGGGGGACTGGAGAAATTTCTGGACCGTGCTGATGCTGCAAGCCTGGTTTGGTCAAGCTGTGTTCGCTTATCTTCGTGGTGGCTGGGTTGCGATCGGGCCTGGAGGGTTCTCCAAAGACGCCTCGCCTACATCGAGGGCAGTTTTGGCCGGTGCTGCGTTTGCCATTTATCTGATCGGTTTTGGAATCGATGGCTATCCGAAGAAGGAGTCGGTTCATGACAGGCGGCCCTCCGACTGGACCATGCCTACTCGAGAAGAGATTGGACGATCCTCTGACAAAACTAGATAGCACTGCTTTGTAAGGCATGGAGAGTCCTTGCCGGGCCATGCCCGGGCGGTGGAGTGGGAGAAGAGTTCTGGTGCGAAATTTATGTGCGCGCGTTCTTCATTTCCAGTTGTTCGGCATCCTGATTGGTTGCGCTTCCGGCCGCTTTCCCGTTCGCTTGTAATGTGCCCGCCACGACAAGAAGACTTTCCCGACTCTCGTGGTCGCCATATGGGTTTGTGGTGAGAGGCGCTGAGACTATGAAGGTCTCGGTTTCAGCATCCATCCGTGTGCCGCCCGGATGCGCGCTGAGAGCAGTTGCTACCTCGGTCTGTTCACAGTTGGCGCCGCCTCCAAATGCGGTTGACTGAAGATGGCCAGCTACTGCGTGGTCAACATCACCGCCACCGTCAGTGCTTCTAAGAGTGCCGGCGGGAGCTTCCGCATGGCCTCGGCGCGGCGCAGTATCCCGGCGCATGCCTTCGCACTCAAAAAGTACCTCGGTGGGATCGAACCCGTTTCGAGCATTTGCGACAACGAACACACGACGGCGTCGTTGGGCCAGGCCGAAATATTGGGCGTCCAGGACCCGCCACGCGATTGTTCTTTTGGGGCCATACACACAACCAGCGTCCTGCCTTTCTTCCCTGAAGGCTGCAGCTCGCAGTCTTCCCCAGCAAGCACGCCAAGAAAGCATCCGAAGGCGTTCCCTTTGTCGCTGAGGACGCCGGGTACGATGACGCTGGCGGACTTTCGCTGGCCGGCGCGAACATAGTCAACTGCATCTGCAAGCTCCACGTATTTGATGGTGAGGGCGCCGCGCGGGTCGGTGAGGCCTTCGCGCATGCCGGCGACTGAGAAGGCCTGGCACGGGGTACCACCGACCAGTACGTCCGGTGCCGGGATCTTGCCGGCCAGCACCAGGGCGGCAAGCTTGGTCATGTCGCCGTGGTTCGGCACGTCGGGGTAATGGTGGGCGAGGACCGTCGAGGGGAACGGCTCAATCTCGGCGAACCAAGCGGCGCGCATGCCCCGCGGGTGCCAGGCCTGGGTAGCGGCTTCGATTCCGCTGCACACAGAGCCGTAGGTAATGTCGGACATAGGGGAGCCTCGCCGGGTATATTTGCGGAATTAGTAAAAATAGGGGGCGGGAATGTTGAACGATTACGGTAAAAGTCTTTTCAAGCCTTTGTGCTCAGTCCAAAACGTTGTTTTAGCGGCAGCGGTGATTTTTATTTTGTCTCTTCTCAACCTCAGCAGCAGCGAGCTTGCAAGCTGGGCTCAAGCACTAGGTTCGATTGCAGCGATTTGGGGGGCATTCCAAATCAGTAATCGGCAGGTCGAACGCCAGCAGTCGGAGCGAGCAGAGGAGCGTAATAGGCAAGCATCTGCTTTTTTTGCTGTAGCGAAAAATGCTGTGGATGCTGCAAACAATTTCGTGAGTTTTACGCAGCACAGTCACTCTTTTATGATTGTCAGAATGAACTGGAACTTGATGTACTCGCACTCGATAGAGTCATCATTTGATTCATTGAAATTGCTACCGGCGCACGAGCTTGGTACTTACGATCTTGTGATTGCTCACAGTGGGTTGGTGGCAAGTGTCGCTAGCATTCTAGTTCAGACGCGCAATAGCCTTGGCACTACGGCTTTACCTGAGCAGGAGTACATCTTTTTGCTGCAAGAGCTTTCAATGCGACTCAGTAATTTGAATTTCTATTGGGTAAATTTTACGGATGCCTTTGCTGCAGCCTACCCCGAACCGATAATGTCAAATGCCTCGCCGGCTGGCACGGTTCGTTGATATAGGGTATCAAAGGGGACCGGCATGGAGCCGGATCAAGGAGAAATTCGTGGGGAAGTTAAAGATAGATCGTTTGTCAATTGGAACAGGATCTAGAGCGGCGCTCTATGACCGAAAACAAAGTCCGGAAGAGCTTTTTTTAGAAGATACTGACAAAATCGATGTGTACAGGGTCACGCTCCGCGAAGGCACATACAGTCATGCTGGCGATCCGGCCCTAGAGGGTGAGTTTGATGTCACTCTTTCAGTGGGTGGCAGCTTCCAAGGCCACGTGATAACCCAGATCCCGGGTCTCACCAAAGAGGGTGAGCCGGGGTCGATAACTCTGACTCTGCAGGCTGAGCGATAGGAGGCACAATTTCTTCGCCTGGGTCCCGACTAATCTCAGTCATACTTCGATTGTGAAACGTTCGCGCCACGTTTTCGCTAATCACGATTTCGTGGCGTGGATAACTCAAGAACTCGATCAGCTCGTCGTCAGCCATCAAGTCCATCTTCATGATAGCGATCTGCAATACCTCGCTGATGACCGGCACCTTGCCGGGCATCCGAATACGCTCCATGGCCCGCTCGATACCCGGCCTGACTTTGTGCCGCAATTCCTTCTCCGCGACCGCCAAGCGCTTCTGCGCAGCCTTGACTGATCGCTCCTGTACTGATTTGGCCATGGCCTACCTCTTCTATTTCGCTGGCCGGCAGTGCGAGCCAGGTTAGTCGGTGTCTCGCGCTGACCTGTTTGTGGATTCGTTTCACGCAGCGACCTTCTGCTGATTCCAGGCGCCGACCGCTTCGAAGAACCGCGCGGCGTGAGCCTCGTCCAGCGACATCGCTTTGGGAATCGCGATCCATCCCGAGGTCACCATCTGACTTTGGTTTGCAGAATCGCGCAGTTCCTTGTAGCAATGCTCGATCACGTCTTCCAGGTGGTCGGAGAGGTAGAGCCCATCGGGCGCAATCTCCACTGACTTGCTGTACCGGTCGCCGTGGGCGTCGATGCAGAGCGCGCGGAGGTAGATAGTCCATCGATGCGGGATGCCGCAGACGGCCTGACCGATCTTCCCCGGTGCGATGTTCTTCCGCGATTTGTAGTTGATCATGCCCTGGCGGCCGCTGGCTGACGCCGCGCCACGCGAATCAGCAGTACCTTCCGGCATTTGGCTCAACTCCCACTGCATGAAAGCTGTAAGCGCTTTTGCGGCGAAGTAGTCGCGCATGCTCATGCCCAGCACCGCGCCGTATTCATTGCTGTCGCTCGGGAACGCCGGGGTGCTGTTGTCTTTGCCCATGACTCTCTCCATTCGTTGGTTCACCTGTATTCGTCAACACTCATGCCTCCCTCTGGTTGCCGATTGGCGCGGGGGCAGTGCATGCGGATATTTTCGGGAAGGGGTAAAGCTGAATGGCCTTAGGCCGATATGGTCAAAGCCATACTCATTTATTTGAAAGTTTAGGGGCTGTTGAATGTTTTCAGTAAGAAACGCAACGCTTTGCCTTACCCTGGTCAGCACCGGCTTTGCCAGTAGCTGTTTTGCGAGTCAGCCTGTTGATGCTCATCAAGTTGCAGTAACCCTCATTGCAGTGGAGCAGCTCTGCAATAAGGCAAACCCGGCCTTAAATGGCTCTTTCGAAAACGTGCTGGCCAGCGATCCTGACACGGACGAAGCAACCAAGGCCGAGGCTCGCAAAGTTAGCTCAGACCCCGCTTACAAAGGTGAGATTGAATTTATGGTGCAATCTCTCAAAAGCTCGGGTCTGGTGGTTTTGACGCAGGATCTTTGCAAAAGCTACGCAGCAAAATAGTTCGGTTCATCTTGGTGGATAGCTACTGACAGTTCGCTTTGGTGTTGCCGGGAGAGGTTATAGGCCGAGCTATATACGCCGCGATTTCGTCCGCATCGGATGTCGCTTGAATCCCTCCGAGTGTTGCCCGTCTACGCCGCGACAAAATCCGCTAAGGCTGGGGGCAAGGTGACTACCCTGCTGTCATCACAGAGGGCTGAGCGATATCCGATACACCGCGCTGGTTGATCAGCCTTCCTGGTTCGCCTCGATCATCTTTTCGATGTCGGTGGCGACCGGCTTCCTCCAGTTCTTGATCCGGCCCGGCTTCAGGTCGATGTTCAGGATCAGGGTATTGATCAAGAAGTGGGCATCAAAAGAAGCGCTTGATGCACATGATCTCGCTCCGCATATGCTTGAGGCAGCCAAGCACAACCCGACGTTCCGTGCGGGGCCGGCTACAGTGCTGTTTTTGGAGTCGGCGGTGCTTTCATCGCACTGAAGAAGGGCTGAGCTCACAACAGAAGAGCCCAGCCCCACGCAGGGCTCTTTGCATCTGGCTTTCCCAGTGCTATTTTTTCCGAATTAACCCCCACACGGAGAGTGCAATGACCCGATACTTCAAAAGTCTAGACAATGGCAAGGTTGAAGAAGTCGATGCGTTTCAGGTTCTGGCAATATTGTTCCTAGGCCCACTCTATCTTTGCTTCGCCGGCCTTTGGCGCCATTTATTGATCTGGGGTATTGCTATAGGGTTGGGGCTGTTTGCAGGCCCGCCATGGGCAGCTATACCTATTGCTGGACTGCCAATCATCTACTGTTTTTTGATACGTAAAATTGTGGCAGATGAGTATTTGAAGAAGGGCTGGGTAGAGGTGGCTGATCCAAAGCTTGCACTCGATAAAGAAGTTCCAGACGCTTAGTCTCTTGCAGATTAGTTGCTTTGAGCCCAGCCTCGCGCTGGGCTTTTTGCTTTCTGCGGCCAGGTGCTACAGTCCCGCCAAACCAAAGAGGGAACGACATGCGAAGTGTTGTAGCGGGACTGGCGGTTATTCTGCTGGCTGGGTGTTCGTGATCGGTGCGCTTCTGATCGTGACCGGTGTACTGGTACTAACGTTAATCGAGAGCAAAAAAGCGAGAGCAGAGGTCGCAGCGACCCTCGGTTCGAGCGTGGTTCGTCAGAACGCCCTAAGCCAGGAGCTCCGCGCCGAAATTGAGGAAATCAATAAACAGAATCTGCTCGAAATGGCTGCGGTATCCAAGGATCATCATTACGAGATGGAGAATCTAAGGATCATTCTTTCCATCGCTGAGCAGGATCTCGACGCGGCTCTGAAGGTCGCTTCTAAGGCTACACAGTAAGACATACAAATGCAGAGCCAGATCGACCATACCAATGCGTTGATGGCTTCTTGTGCCTGACCACCCCTCTTTTTTTAGCGCTATCGTTTAGCGAACGCTCAAAATATGAACTTCATCACCAGAGAGCGAATTGCTCTGCGTACCCCATGCGAAAAAATAGCCGTAGTCAGCCAAATAATAAAATTTTCTAACGATTGCGTGCTTGTCGCCTTGAGTCGTGCAGCCCATTTCCTTGGCTTTTCCAGTCAGTCCAGCACTGAGCTCATCGGCGTCAAGTTCGCGCTTTACAGTGCAGTCGACCGCGTAGCCTTTCCCGTCGCCCCAACGTTGCTCAGCGCCGTGCTGGCGCCCCTGAGCGGAGTAACTCAGGAGAGAGCCTATGGGCATGCGCTGCCAATCCCCGGAAAAACTCAAGCTTTTGAGTTCATAGGTGCCCACTTTCTGGTCAAACGTAGTGATGGTACTGGCGAGCACAATCAACCCCCGCCAAGTAACTCTACGTATCTCGTACGCCTCACTGCGTACATCGACAACTACTTGCCCGCTCGCTGAGTCCGTGGTGAGGAAATTCTCTTCGTACACCAACGAAGCACCACCCTTGCGGGTGGGTGTCCGGCTCGTCGCAACATAGCTGAGTTTTTTGGCTGCCGGTTGCAGATTGAGGGCGTTGATTGCAGAAAGCATTGGCGTACCAACACTATATGGGCTTGGCACAGCACGCACTTTGTAGCGCGGTTTATACGTGGGCAGTTGCTTCAGTTGTTCAGCGCCGGCGCACAGCGTCTTGAACAACAGCTTGTAATCATCGCGGGCTTGCGCAACAGTCTTGACGACTGGATTCTGCGGGGTCTCACCGTCTATCACACTGTTAAATATATCAACGTCATAACTGGCCAGCCGACGAAACTTCTGCTCGGTGCAATCGACAGCATAGTGTTCACGCTTTTGGGCAGACGGCGTGCCTTGCGAGGCATCCGTCACTATTTTTTTATTGTCATACGCCCCCCAGAACAGCGTTTCCGAGCCTTGCTGTTTGATGCTATGCCTATCAAGCATCACCCATTGGTCATCCTCTTTTACGCTGACGACTCTCCAGTCGGGCTGCGGTGTCTCAGAACAGGCGTGAATGAAACTCGGGTTACTGGTGAGCCCTGAATAAAGGGATGACGTCAGGGAGCGTGCGCCCACGTACACCCCGTTTTGCCGATTGATGTAAACCCGCGCAAAGGGAGAATCAATGTAAGCGGCACGCAGTTGTGCCACGCTGCAAGACGCCTCCAATTGCACAACGGTGCGTTCCGGTTTTGCATCTGTTTTCGGAGCGACGAGCTGGAAATTCAATCTGTCTCCGTCACGGAATACCGTATCAGCTACCACAGGTTGACCCAGAAAAACGCCATATGCCTTTACCGCACTTTTGCTCAGCGACACTGGCTGACTAACACACCCCCCGACGGCTGCCATGGAAAGCAGTAACGCAATTCGTTGCACAGGTATTCCTTAGAGAAGTTCTGGAGTAAGCGCCGTTTTTCAAGAGTCATCTCGGTGCGCGCCGTATTTTGCGCGTCGTGACCGGTCATTTCGCTACCGGTAAAACCAACTCCTTCTGCCCTTCCACCGTCACGTCATAAACCTTCTCGCTACACACCGAGAACCCCTGCAAATCAAACTCCACCAGATAGGTCTTGTTCGCTTTCGGCAGAAAGCTGCGCGACAACGGCCCGCACTTTTCCAGGCTGTACGAGGTCCCGCGATCATTGCGCCAGTTCGCAACGCCTTCCACCACCGTCAACTGATTCGCCGGCACCAACGTCTCCCGGAACGGCCGGGCACGATAGAGCCCATGGGCCAGGCCCTTGTATAACCCTCGGACAAACGCCGGCGCCTGTTGCTCCAGGGAATCGTTGTAAACAACCCCCACGCTGCTCAAATTCCCCTCGGGCCCAGCGCTGAAGCTCACCTGCGATTCGGTGCTGAGCATTCTGAAAATAACCTTCGCATGGTGGTCGTCTGCCGTCAGTACGACCGGCTTGGGTTTGGCCGGCGGCAGGCCTTTATGAGAAGAACAACCCGCACCAAAAACAGCCACCAGGCACAACGGAAAGACCCAAGCAAAGGAACGACCCATAGATAAATTCAAACCCTGTTAAATGCCATGATGGTTAAGTGCGAGATAGCTTAATGCCATCACTTGAAAAAGTATCTCCCCAACCGCCCATGGGCCTCGTAATATTCCCGGTCGGGAGCTGATGAAGGGCCGCAATGGCAGCCTGTTGACCCTGTCTTACCTGGGCGCAGAACGCACCATGCCCAACTACAACGTGATGGGCATGGCCAAGGCTTCGCTGGAGGCTGGCGTACGGTATCTGGCCGGCTCGTTGAGCCCCGAAGGCACGCGGGTTAACGCGGTGTCTGCCGGGCCGATTCGCACCCTCGCCGCTTCCGGCATCTAGAATTTCCTCAAGACGCTGGTGGCCAACGAGGCGCAAACGCCGTTGCGCCGTAACGTCACCATTGAAGAGGTCGGCAATGCCGGCGCCTTCCTGTGCTCGGGCCTGGAGTCGGGAATCAGCGGGGAAATCATGTACGTGGACGGCGGCTTTAACACCACAGCCATGGGCAATCTCGACGAGTGATCGTCAGGCCGTAACAGTGCCCCATTTACTGGGGCGCTGTTGCGTCAAACCCCTTGCCGCACAAAACACTGCTCCACCACCGACTTGCACCACTGCTGTCCTTCCTGCTCCGACTCCAGCACAAAGCCCACGTTTTGATACAGCTTATGGGCGGCGACCACTGGTTCAGATATGACGATAAAGGTACCAGTAGTACTCGGTTCGCACATACGGCCCGCGAGGCTCTGCCTTACCTGAGCGGTGAAGCATTGGCCCACTGGGCCAAAGGGCCTCTCCCGGACACCAAAAGCTCGTAAACGCTTCACCGCTACCGTCAACAAGGGCGTCTTGCTCGCGCCATGGCCTAAGATGATTTCGTCAAGATGTGTCTACTGTACGGTTACTTTTAACGCACGGCTTAGCGGTGTTGGTGGATTTTAGTGCTCACCCTCTCCACGGAATTGCTGTAGCGGTCGCCCCGGGCGTCGATGCACATGGCGCTCAGGTAGATCGGCCTGGCCAATTTTCCCCGGCGCGACGCTCTTCAGCGACGTGTAATTGATCATGCCCTGGCGGCCGCTCGGGCCGATGTTTATTCGCGGGCACGGCTGAATCATTGGGCTGATTTGCAGTCAAAAAATTAACCCTCTCAAGCAATTAGGACGTTCAAGATGAAGCGCGCAGCAATAACCCTTTTGGCCATTTCTGGTCTTATTCTGCTTGGTGGTTGCGTGCCTATCTGGGACGACGGAGGACGGTATGGGCATGATCGTTACAGAGGGGATGATCATGGGCGCAGATACGACCAGGGCTACGATGACCAAGGTCGGGGCCGTGGGTATGATCGCCGATACGATGATCGCGGGTATGATCGTTATCACGGTCGAGATCGTGATGATCGGGATGACTGATTCCTTGAGTATCAGTGGCGGCCTATAGCGTTATAGGCCGCGAATTCGTCCGCATCGGATGTCGCTTGAATCCCTTCGAGTGTTGCCCGTCTACGCCGCGACAAAATCCGCTAAGGCCAGGGGCAAGGCAACCACCCTGCTGTCATCACAGAGGGCTGAGCGATATCCGATACACCGCGCTGGTTGATCAGTTTTCCTGGTTCGCCTCGATCATCTTTTCGATGTCGGTGGCGACCGGCTTCCTCCAGTTCTTGATCCGGCCTGGCTTCAGGTCGATGTTCAGGATCAGGTAGTCACCGTAATGCTGGGCGGGGAAGAGGTCCGGCACGTAGCCTTCATCGCACCCACGAACCTCGGCCACCTCGCAATAAGTCGCAGATAGCGAAACGCCCGCTCAGGGGTGGGATACGCATTCAGGTCGGGGAGGGCATCAATCGTCATGCTTGCGGCTCCAGGGGAGGGAGAAGCCAGAAGCGCAGCACAAGCAAGGGCGCGCGATCAGCCTTCGAGTCCCGCAATCCTCGCGTGACCCGAAGGGTGTTAAGCGCGCTTAGATGCGGATGATCTGGGTGATGTGCGGCTTACCTTTGAGGGGGGCGTAGATTTCTACGATTGCTGCCCAGATTGCTGGCGAACCAGGCTGCTGTGCTTTGGCGTGATAGCGATAGTTTGTGCCGGCGACGACCTGGGTCGCAACCGTCTCAGGGGTGTATTGCACCCCCACAAAGCCTTCCAAGGCTTCTTTGAATACAGCGTGGTCCTTTGGAGTCAGTTCGTGGTAAGCAGTCCATCCGCCAACACCAACGTAGTTTTCTTGAGCTGACATACTATAAATCTCCATATTTAAGTTCCTACTCGTTTGGCTTTTCGGAGTTCGCCCCGTTTATTGAATGGTTTCCGGAATCCATTTCCTGAGGGTGCTCCTGGGCAACGACTGTTGGTCGCAAAACAGATTCCTGGGAAGGCACCAATGCTTAACGCTTTGGTCGGGCAGGGTCAGCCATAGGCGCGCGTGCATGCCTGAGCATTTGGCTATGGAGGATGGGGTGGCGGTCACCAGCTTCAGATCCTCTTCCCTGATAGAAACAATTCACCAATGAGTGATGATTGCCAGACGTCCACGTCTTGTCCAAGGTGGCTCTGCGCATGAGGCATGCCGCTTGATGGCTTTAAGCTATCAAATACAAGGGGAATGTATGTACGTGTTTGGCAGTGCTGGGTGTAAGGCATCGACGATTGGTGAATTCGAAAGCAGCACCTGATCCCGCAATTTTTTAACCTGGAGGGTGCCTAATCGGCGGTTATTGTTGGGTGCCACGCTCCGTTAACAGATGCAGCGAGTGGGATGGGTATTACGGAACTAAAACCTTCAATACCGTCTACATTTCAGGGAGCATTCCCTTCCGGAGAAGACAGTCATGTTTAGATCACGCACGCTTGTAGCTGCTATCTGCCTTACTTTGGCCGTTGGCTCGGTGGCTGCACTCGCAGACCCTGGCAATGGGAAAGGTCAAGGCAATGGAAAAGGCAACTCACAAGGTGGTCAGGGTCATGGCAACCAGGGTAATAAGGGGAAAGGTCCCAGCGGAGACGATTGGTCTCGCGGACCAAGCATTGACCGAGGCAGCGTATTGGGAGTGCTCGGCGGCTACCGTGACTACTGGAGCCCAGGCCCTTCACTGCCACCCGGAATACAAAAGAACCTCGCCAGAGGGAAGCCTCTTCCTCCAGGCATCGCCAAGAAACTTGATGGTCGATTGCTGGGCAGACTTCCACATTACGACGGCTACGAATGGCAGCAGGCAGGCACGGACTTGATACTGGTCGCAATTGCTTCCGGCATAATCTACGAAGTCCTCAACGGCGCCTTCGATTAAGGCGATAACGCTTCGACGATCTATGCCAAACGCCCGCCGCCACGCGGGCGTTGTTGTATCCGCGCTAAACGCGACCATGAGCAATCGCAAGGTCGGCTGTCTCAGGGGCTGATCGTAGGCTTGCTTCACGGCTACGCCAATGCACAAACACACCAAATCCATGACAGCCAAACAATCCGGCGGGTGCAATCGAACGTGTCTATCGGGAAAGATCAAGGCACATCACAACCATTCCGATTTCGGCCATGTCGGTACTGAAAGGGATTTCGCCCAGCGCCCTGAACAATTTAGGGCCAAAGGAAAAAATGCCCAGAAGAGTTGGGTGTCAGCCTGCGCCAAAAAAGCAAAGCCCCGGAGGTTCGCGGCTCCAGGGCTTCTATTTTCGCCTCCATCCCTAAACGGCTGGCGAACGTGGTCGCAGATTATCAGCGGCCCCCGGATGTTTCACTACGACTATTGGCGATAGTGTTCGATCGGCAGCACGCGGGGGAGGGCGGAATGATTTCCGCAACCTTATGCGCCCCATGATCGGCGCGGGCTCCAACGCATTCAAAAATGCCTTGGTGCGGTAATTATTAGAATCTAACGTATTGTTTTAAAAAGTTACTTTGGATTCCTGGAAGCCAGTGAGCGTTACTGGCGATTCCAGGGTTCGAATCCTGACGCACACCTTTTATGAAGGCGTTGACCCGAGTAAGAGGTTCGCCAACGTGACGAGTCCACTCGCCGCGTTACCTGATAATGTTCGAGGGGCGGAGATTACTCTCACGGGCGAAGGGCCCGATGCTGCGCTGCTGATCCGGTTTGCTTTTCCAAAGCTGGGAGCCAATCTAAGCGATTAACTGCTGAACAAACCTCGCCTGGGTTGCGACATGTGCAGCCCCTGGCGAACTCGGGGATCAGCACGAAAGGCTTCGCTCAGTCGCTATGCCCGCTCCTCAATCGTATTAGCCATTTCACGACTTCGAACCACATTACGCTCAGCGCGACGATGCCAAATGCGAAAAGTAGCAGTACTGGCGCGGGTGTCACGAATGAGAACAGCTGGGTAACCGGCGGAAAAAACAGCGCTATCGCCAACATGGCCAACGTTGCGAAAGCGATCCAACTGAGCTGGGTGCCAAACGCGCCAGGCCCCACCCAGCGCGTGCGGCCCCATGACTTATTGGTATGGATCAGGGCGAGGTTGGCCAGCGCCAGGACGACGAAGGTCAGTGTTCTCGCCAGCTCATCTCGCTCAGACGCAACCGGCGCAAAGAACCTCATACTTGCATACGTCGCGAGAAGCAGTATCAGTAAGCCAATGCCCTGGCAGAGGCCGCGTATCATCACTGCGCTGTCGAACAACCGTTGCTCCTTTCGACGAGGAGGAGCCTTCATCGCATCCGGCTCAAGCGGTTCGGCCTCGAACACGACCGAGCAGGCGGGGTCGATGATCAGTTGCAAGAACAAAATGTGCGCCGGCATCAGCACCATCGGCCAGCCGAAAAGCACTGGAAGCATCGATAGGCCGACGATCGGCACGTGTACGGCCACCACAAACACAATCGCCTTGCGCAAGTTGGCGAAAATGCGGCGGCCATAGCGCACGGCGGTCACCAACGACTCGAAATCATCATTGAGCAAAACCAGCGCGGCCGCCTCGCGTGCGACCTCGGTGCCACGCGCACCCATCGCAACGCCAATATCGGCTGCCTTCAGCGCAGGCGCGTCGTTGACACCGTCGCCGGTCATGGCGACGACATCACCCTGTGCACGGAACGCGCGTACCAGGCGCAGTTTCTGCTCTGGCTGAACACGGCAGAAGATCTGCGTGGTGATCAGTCGTGCGGCCAGTTCAGAATCGTTCAGCGTGGACAGTTCGGTTCCCGTGATCACCGGCGCATCAGTGCCCAGCCCGGCCTGCCTGGCGACCGACATCGCTGTGGCCGGGTGGTCGCCCGTCATCATCACCACACGGATGCCGGCGGCTCGGCACTCGGCAATAGCCTGCGGCACATCTGGACGAATCGGATCTTCGAGCCCGACCAATCCTAGAAACCTGAAGTCGAAGTCGTGCTGTAAACCGGGCAATACCTCGGCGGCGAAGGTCGCCTGTGCGACGCCGAGAACGCGAAGCCCGTCTGCCGCCATCGCCATCGCCAGCACCTGAGCCGCAATGCGCGCGCTGCGAACGGGATCCATATGGCACAAATCGACGATTGCCTCGGGCGCTCCCTTTGCGGCAATGAGTCGCTCTCGTTGATTCGGCGATTGCCAGACCCGCGACATTGCCAGCATCTGGGGTGACAAGGGATAGTCGTCGATCAGCGTCCAGTCGGCGTGGAGGTGCTCGGTGAGCGCGAGCAGGCTCTGCCCGGTCTCGCCGATGGCCGACTCCATCGGGTCGAAAGCATGGCGGTGGCTGGCGAGAACCGCGTACTCAAGCACACCATGGAGTGCCTCCTGCAAAGGCATGCCGCCGTCAGTACCGTCCCTGGCGACTTCATACTCAGCCTCCTCGGACCAAAGGCGCCTGACCGTCATTCTGTTAGCCGTCAGCGTACCGGTCTTGTCGACGCATAAGACAGTGGTCGCACCGAGCAATTCGACGGCAGGGATGCTACGCGCTAACACCTTCTCACGGGCGAGTCGCCAGGCGCCGAGGCCTAGAAAGAGCGTCAGTACAACCGGCAACTCCTCCGGTAGGATTGCCATCGCCAGCGTCAGGCCCGCCAGCATCCCATGCAGCCAGTCACCGCGCAGCAGCCCGAAAGCGATAGCGAGCGCCGCCGCCAGCGCCAGGCCTATGACAGCGACCCGCTTGACCACACGACGCGTTTGCTGTTGTGTCGGGGTGGGTTCCACCTCGATGTCTGCCAGTGACTGGCCAATCCGGCCCAGCGCACTGCGCTCGCCTGTGGCGGTGACACGTCCCTGGGCGGTGCCGCACGTGACCAATGTGCCTGAAAATGCCTGCGCAAGGGTCGCATCCATTGGCGGCGGCGCTGGATCACCAAGTGTATGAGACTGCGGCGCGACCAGCTTGCTGACTGGCATGGATTCTCCGGTCAGCAAGGACTCATCGATTGATAGGTTGGCGCATGTTGTCAGTTGCAGGTCAGCGGGTACGCGATCGCCTTCAGCCAGCATCACAACATCGCCAACGACCAGGTCCCGCGCGGGAACGCTGCACTCCTTACCTTGCCTTAGCACTTTAGCCCTTGGGCTGGAGAGGTCCCGCAACGCATTCAGGGAGCGTTCACTGCGCCGCTGTTGGACAAAGCTGATGCTCATCACGACGAAGACAAAGCCCAGCAACATCAGGGCTTCCTGGACATCGCCCAGCACCATATACAAAGCGCCGCACGCGACCAGCAGGAGAAACATCGGCTCGAAGACTACGTCACACATCAGGCGCAAGGCGCTGCGTCGGCGGGAGGCGGGGAGTTCGTTCGGCCCGTCCTGCGCCAGACGTTGCTGCACCTCTGCCTCGCACAAACCCTCAAGCGGCGTCTGCGAACCTGAATGAGGTAGCTCAGCGTTCACAACGCGGCCGTTATGAGTGGGTGATCGTGATTCAAATCAAGGGGGGGCAATGGGGCAATGTGTGTCATCAGGTTCTGTACCCCCATGGCGCTGCGATACCTGCAGGCTGGCTCTATAGCGATGTGATGTCTTGCCTCGAGGCTTGTAGTCGTATCGACCTCGAGGCATGCGTCTAAGACCATCATGTAATCCGTCCTACAGGTACGCTAGCACAACGTTGCTTTAAATATTGCGGCATTCGCCGCTCTCGATAAGGGAGCCCCAAGAACGCCTGAATCAGTTTGGCCCTTTGCGGATATCCAGGCTCAGAGCGTGCCGTTTTCATCGTGCAGTTGGGACTTTAGATGTATGCGAAACATCGATGTCCAGCTCATTTCACGCGTCCGGCTGTCTTGTATAAACCTGAATTGTTACAGAAATGGAAAATTACTTTCACGGGAAACGAGGTCATTCCATCGGCGGGAAAGTGTTATAAGTTTTTCACCTTAGGCTCTGCCCTGTACTAAAAATAAACCGTTATAAAACGGTACCTTGCGCTGCGCAGTCAATGCGTTGCGACTTAGAAACCTTCTCATCTGCCATCGACTTATGACTCTTCGCTTTTGACCGCCTGACTTCAGGGGAGACCCTGCTGACTGTGCGTTGAGAGACGAGGCAGCTCTATTAAAAACAGGGGAACAAACAATGTCTTTTAAGTGGAATTTGGTGGCGCTGACGGTCTCGCTGGGTGCTAGTCAACTAGCGTCAGCCGCGGGTGTGGAGGACCAGGCGACTGCCAAGGGGTTTGTTGAAGGCAGTAGTTTGAACCTGCTGCTTCGTAACTTTTATTTTGATCGTGACGGTAAGAATTCGGCGGGTGATAAACAGGACTGGTTGCAGGTGATACAAGGCAACTTCTCCTCCGGCTTCACCCAAGGCACCATCGGTTTTGGTGTAGATGCTTACGGATACTGGGGCGTGAAGCTGGACGGTGGCAAAGGCAATGCAGGCTCTGGCAACTTGCCGGTCGACAGCAACGGCCGGCCGGAGAATGACTTCAGCAGTGCAGGCGCGTCGATCAAGGCACGGTTCTCCAAGACTGAACTGCATTATGGCAACTTGCAGCCCAACAACCCGGTCCTGGCCACGGCGGGTACTCGCGCCACGCCTCAAACAGCGACTGGCTTCAACCTGTTGAGCAGCGAAATTGAAGGGTTGAACTTCGACGCCGGGCACTTCACCAGCAGTAACGGTCCGACCACGACCAACAATAGCCACGAATTGTATGCCGGTTATGCCAACATACCGGCCAAGAGCATTGACTACCTCGGCGGTAAGTACACGCTGACCGATAACTTGTCCATGAGCGTGTTTGCCTCGGACCTCAAGGACGTCTGGCATCAATACTACGGTAATGCCAACTACACGATTCCGTTCACTGCCGATCAATCATTGAACCTGGACTTCAACATCTACCGCACCACCGATTCCGGCCAGTCCAAAGCCGGTTCCATCAACAACACCACTTGGTCGTTGGCAGCGGCGTACTCTTTCCTGAGTGCTCATACCGTCACACTGGCGTTCCAGAAAGTTCACGGCGACACGCCGTTCGACTATGTGGCCGTGGGTAATAACAAGTCGGGTGATCTGGCCGACTCCATCTTCCTGGCCAACTCGGTTCAATATTCTGACTTTAACGGCCCAGGCGAAAAGTCCTGGCAGGCCCGTTACGACTTGAACATGGCGACTTATGGCGTGCCAGGGCTGAGTTTTATGACGCGCTACCTCAACGGTGACAATATCGACGGCACGCACATGCCGGTCGGCAGCGCCTACCGTGCCTATGGTTATGGTGCTGACGGTAAGCACCATGAAACCAACTTTGAAGCCAAATACGTGGTGCAGAGCGGCCCGGTCAAAGACTTGTCGATGCGCGTGCGTCAAGCCTGGCACCGCGGTAACGCTGATCAGGCGGAAGGGGATTACAACGAAACCCGTCTGATCGTGGATTACCCAATCTCGATTTTCTAAGCGGACGATCGCCGGTCAAGTCCGGAAGACGCAACGCATTGACGGCCAGTTTCAGCTCTGCTGAAGCTGGCGTTTTTGTTTGTATAACGCGTTCTTTGTCGGCGGGAGGCTATGTCCGACGCTTGCCCTACAAGGTTGAGGTTCCCGTTTTGGCAGCCTGAACCTGCGGATCGTTACGCGCTTGTGCTGATTCGGGTGCCGACCGGCCCTGAGGTCGCTTTGTTGCGAAACCCACTGACATGCACTGGGCATTTCTCATGACCTTCCGGATGTTCTGTTGCCCAATCCTGCACTTTTTCGGATTTTTCGGATCTATCTCTATCCCAGCCATACTCATACTGCGTGTGGACATAAGAACTAGACCTGGTGCCGATGGATCATACGTTCCCGCCTCTTACCTGCCGATGGATGAACCGCCCGCGCTGGCTCGTCCTCGTGTTTCTGCTCTGCACCACCGCCTGCAGCCAGCAACAGGGGCGCGATATCGCCAGGCAATTCAGCAATGGCAAGCCTGATGAGTTTCTCCAGACCAGCGTCGACCGCATGGCCACCCTCGGCATGCGCGATAACCTGCAAAGCCTGTATCTGCTGATGAACAAGCTGTACCTGCGCAACCCCAACCAGTGGCGGCAGTCGGGTTACCTGGACGCGGTGAGCGCGGCGCGGGAAATCCGTTCGGCCATCGAAAACCGTCAACCGCTGCCCGCCCTGGGGGATCGTCGCGATCTGGCGGCCCTGAGTTACTCCTTGAGCCCCGAGTTTCGCGGCGATCGGGTCGGGGCGTTTATCTATGCGATTGGCAGCATGCTGGTGACTGCACATGGCGGGCGCACCCGGTTCTATATCTCTGACACGATCAACCCGCAATTCGTCAGCAACGCGGCGCGCAATATCGAAAAGGCCACCTGGCTGCTCAGCCAGCGTCAGGATGCCAATGGCGTGCTGCTGCTGTTTTCCAACGAGATCTCGGAGGAGGGCAGCAACCTCAGTTTCGCCGTCGAGTTCGGCAAGATCGTCGCGCGGCTCGACCTGCTGACCCAGATGCTCGATGAGCGCTACCGACGCATTGGCGTCAATTACGCGCAAAGCCTGTTGCTGATGAATTTTCTGCCGGTGCAGTGAGCGTTAGGGCCGTTGAGTGCGGTGTTTCCGTTTCCTCTGTAGGAAGTGCCCTATCTTGCACTGCACTGCTTGAAACGCCCATCTGTCGGCAATAGCCTCGGACTTTTCTTAAATATGAGGCCCTACCTTGGGTAAGCGAAAAACGGTTTGGCCCACGGATCGCGAAATTCGCCTGCGATTTATCCTGTTTGCGGTGATTGACGCCGCGAGTGCGCAAGGCGTCTCTGCCGAGCTGTTGTTACCGGCACACAAACTGCTGCAGGAGTCGCCGACTGAGGCGCAATTTCGCGACGCCCTCAACAGCATTCTGACGACCGACGAAATGTACGGTTTCCGCTTTCCGGCGGGGTCGGAGGCGGATGACTTCATGCGCGCGCTGGCGTCCGCCGCGGGCTAGGAGACAGGTAGTTTTTTCAGGGACCGGGAAGGCTCTGCGCCGTGAATAAGGCGTGACCTGGCGAGCGTCCCGGTCTTCCCATCACAGTTCGCGTGCGAGGCCTGGCCTTCACGCCCCCGCATTCCAAGGACCCGCCCCATGTTGCTGCGCCAACCCCCGCTGCTTTTTGCTGCCCTGACCCTCAGTTCCCTTGTGCAGGCCGAAGACCTGCAACTGGCGCCGGTCGAAGTCACCATCAGCGAAGCCAGCGCGGCTGAAGTGGCGCAGGCGCAGCTCAAGCGCGTGCCCGGCGGCACCAATTACATCGACATGGGCAGCGTGCAACAGGGGCGGGTGAGCACCAACGAGGACGTGTTCAAGTATCAGGCCGGGGTGTACGCCAAGGCGGCGAATAATGAAGGCGTCAAACTCTCGATCCGTGGCTCGGGCCTCAACCGCAGCCCCGGCGCCCATGCTTCCGGGTTGTACGAGACGCTCGACGGCTTGCCGCTGACGGGCCCCGGCGGTACGCCCTATGAACTCAAGGACCCCTTGTGGCAAAGCCGCGTCGAGGTGCTGCGCGGTGCCAACGGTTTTGATCAGGGCGCGCTGGCCCTGGGTGGGGCGGTCAATTACGTGACCCATACCGGCTACGACGCGCCCAAGCTGCAAGTGCGCTACGAAGCGGGCAGCCGTGGCTACGCCCAGCGCGAGATCAGTTCGGGCCAGGTGCTGGGGGATGCCGACTATTACATCAGCCTCACCGATTCCGAATCCGACGGCTATCAGCAGCAGAGCGCCGGCACGGGCAAGGGCGTCGCGGCCAACTTCGGCTACCGTTTCAACCCGAACCTGGAGACGCGCTTTTACTTACGCTACCGCGAAACCACCAACGACACACCAGGCAAGCTCACGCGCTACCAGATCAGCCATGATCCGCGTGCCGCCAACAGCCTCAACGCCGCCCGCGATTCAAAACGCCTGCAACCGGGCTCCACCTGGATCGCCAACAAGACCACGTTGCAGCTCGACGACAACGCACGGCTGGAAGTCGGCCTGGCCTATCACGACTACCCGATGGACCTGCGCGAGGGCACCAATCGCCTGAAAGTCGCCTATACCGATATCAGCGGCACGCTGAACTACATTCGCCAGGACACCCTGTTCGGTCACGACAGTAAAACCACGATCGGCCTGCGCACCACCCAGGCGATGCCCAACAATGGCGCGTCGGAATACGTGCGAATTCCTGTCGGTAATACCGCAGGCTATGCCCCCGGCACCAAGACCCGCGACTACAGCTACCTGGGCTCCGACACCGTGCTGCATATCGGCAACGACCTGGAACTGGTCCCGGACCTGTGGCTGACCACCGGCCTGGCCGCGATCTACACCCGCCGCGAAACCCAGGTGACCTATCCCGACGGCCAGGCGCCGCTCAGTCAACATGACTGGGACTATGCGCCGCGCATCGGCCTGCGCTATGACTTCACCCCGCAATTGCAGGTGTACGGCAACCTGAGCCGCTCGGTCGAGCCGCCGCATGCCTGGTCGATGATCTGGGGTTCCAACAAATACTTCGGGTCGGGCAGCGGACCGGCCACCGGCCTGCAACGCGAAGGCGTGAGTTTGAAAAACCAGACCGCCACCACCCTGGAAGTCGGCGGCCGTGGTGACGCGTGGTTCGGCCAATGGGACCTGGCACTGTACCGCTCGGAAGTGCGCCACGAGTTGCTCACCGTTGAAACCCAGGCCCAGACCCCCACCACCAACGCGATCCTCGCCGAGGCCAACGCCAGCCCCACGGTTCACCAAGGTGTTGAACTGAGCCTGCTCAGCCCGCTGTGGGACGGCGGCGGCAGCGGTAAGCTCGCCCTGCGCCAGGCCTACACCTTCAGCGACTTCCACTACCGCAACGACGACCGCTTCGGCGACAACACCTTGCCGGGCATTCCCAAGCACTACTACCAGGCACAGTTGCGCTACAGCCATCCGACCGGTTTCTACACCAGCCTCAACACCGAGCATTCCTCGCGGGTGGCGGTGGATTACGCCAATTCCTACTACGCGGCGGCCTATACCTTACTCGGCGCCACGTTCGGCTACGACGCCCCGCAGCAGGACTGGCAAGCCTGGGTTGACCTGCGCAACCTGACCAACCGCCGCTACGCCAACACCGTCACCCCGGGTTATGACGACAAGGGCCTGGACGCCGCCCGCTCCACGCCCGGGGATGGTCGGGGCATCTACACCGGCGTGTCGTGGAGCTGGCGCTGAGACACCGACAACAGACGCTCGACTTGCGCGTGCTCCCACGTACTCATCAATGCCACTGGGTTGGTGCCATAGCGTTGCCAACTGTCCAATGAGCCATGCCGCCCGTCGGGTGAGCGACAGTGCTGGCACCCCACCAGCACCGCACCTTGGGTCAGCAGCACCATCCGCCAGCCGTCGGTTTCCACGCTCACCGTGTCATCCGCTGCCGCGCAGGCGCTGATGACCCGCGTTTCCAGGGCCATATCCTTGAGCACTTGATAAGCCTCCCGTGCAGAAACGGTGGCGGCGGTTGCGGTCATCGGCGGTGTCCTCGTGATGGAGCGGCGCAGTGTCGCGTGTGGGCAAGGCGGTTTCAAGCCCGAGAGGGCAGCGGTCGATTGTTGCCCGGGTTTCAGTCATTGCCTTGGCGCAGGCGCTTGTACAGGGTGTTGCGGCTCACGCCGAGTTCCCGCGCCAGGTGGGAAATATTCCCGCCTGCCGCTTTCAAGCGCCGCGTCAGGTCAATGCTGTCCTCCAGAGGCGCGCTGGCGGGCAGCGGCGCCGTCACGTTCAGATCGACGAAGAAGTCGTCCGGCAGATGCTCCGGGCGGATCGGTTGCTCCTCGGCCATGGCCAACGCCACCTGCAACACACTGCTGACCTGGCGCAAATTGCCCGGCCACGGGTGCTGCTCGAACAACGCCAGCACCTCGGCGCTCAGCCCGGCCCACTGCTTCGGTTCGCGGTGTTGCTGCCACAGTTGTTGGAACAACGCCTGCTTGTCAGTGCGCTCGCGCAGTGGCGGCAACTCCAGGGTCAACCCGCCAATGCGGTAGTACAAATCCTCACGGAAGCGCCCGGCCTGCACCTGCTCGCGTAGCACATGGTTGGTGGCGGAGATGATGCGCAAATCCACCGGGAACAACTCGCTGCTGCCCACCGGTTGCACGCAGCGTTCCTGTAAGACCCGCAGCAAGCGGGCCTGGGTCGGCAGTGGCATATCACCGATCTCGTCGAGAAACAGCGTGCCCTTGTCGGCCTTGCGGATCAGGCCGACGCTGCCTTTTTGATTGGCGCCGGTGAAGGCGCCTTTTTCGTAGCCGAACAGTTCCGATTCCACCAGCTCAGCGGGAATCGCCGCACAGTTCACCGCGATAAATGCCTGTTGGCTGCGCGAACTGGCCTGGTGCAGGGCTTTGACGAACACCTCTTTGCCCACGCCGGTTTCACCGTGGATCAGCAGCGGAATGTCCTTTTCCAGCAGGCGCTCGGCCTGGCGCACGGCTTTTTCCACGCGCACATCGCCGAAATGCAGGGTCTTGAGGCTGATCGGTGTGGCTTGCGGCGGCGCCGGTTCGCTGAAAACCCGCGCGTGTACCGGCATCTGCTTGGGCCGCTTCAATAAACACTGGAAGCGATTGCGGCCGGCCGCCTGCAAGGAGAACGGCAAATCCTCCGGCTGATTCAGTAACTCCAGCATCGACACCTTGAACAAACGGTCGATCATCACCCGCGACAGACTGATGCCCAGCAGGTTGTCGGCGCGGCGGTTGGCCGATAACACCTGGCCGCTTTCATCAAAGATCAGCAGTCCCGCCCATTGGCTGTCGAGGTTGTTCAGCCCGGTGTTGAAGGTCAGCTGGAAATGCTCGCCGCGAAACAGGTTGAGGATCAGCCGGTTTTCCACGGTCTGGCTCATCATCTTGACCATGCCCAGGGTGTGGGAGGGCGGCAGGTAGCTGTCGCTGGACACGTCCAGCACCGCGATGATTTCGCGCTGGGCGTCGAAGATCGGCGCCGCCGAACCGGTCATGAAGCGGTTGGCCTTGAGGAAGTGTTCATCGTGTTCGATATGCACCGCCTGGGCACAGGCCAGCGCGGTGCCGATGGCATTGGTGCCGCTGGAACGCTCCATCCAACTGGCGCCGGGGCTGAAACCACGGGCCAACTTGGGGTCGATAAAGCGCTGGGTGCCCCACGACGTCAAAACCTGGCCCTGGTTGTCGGCCAGCATGATCAGGCAGTTGGAGTTGCTCAGGATGTTCTCGTAGTAAGGCAACACTTCCTGGTGGGTGGTCTGCACCAGGGAATGCTGGCTCTCCAGCAATTGGCTGATGCTCTCGGCGGGCAGTTGGTCAAAGCTGGGTGGGCTCTGGTGGTCCAGGCCGAATGCGCGGCAGCGGCGCCAGGACTCCTGGATGAGGGTGTCGTGAGTCAGCGGTTCGGCCATGGAGACCTTCTTTTTATTGTTTTTGGGTCTTGCGCAATCTAACGGATGTCACCCGGTCGATGTGGGAGGGGGCAAGTCGAATCGTCGCACCGCCCCTCCCGCATGTGTTCTGCGTTGCTCAGTCAATCGGGTTCAAACAGTGTTGTTCAGAACTGTTCATTGTCAACCCGCTGAGTGTTCAGTTGTTCAGTCCGAATTGTTCATTTTTGTTCGCTCCCGAACCTCGCTTTCAGGGCATTTCCTTGTGGATCAAGCACCTGCTGCGGTTGGCACGAAACTCGCTGTGACCACTGGCCAGATTCATTCCAATAATAAAAAAGGGCGTGTCATGTCATTGACCCTGGAACATGTCTCCCGCGTCATCGAAGGCCAGACCTGGATCGACGACGCCAACCTGCGTTTCGAGGCCGGCTCCTTCAATGTGCTGCTCGGTCGCACCCTGTCCGGCAAGACCAGCCTGATGCGCCTGATGGCCGGCCTGGACAAGCCCGACAGCGGCCGCATCCTGATGAACGGCGTGGATGTCACCGCTAAACCGGTGCGCCTGCGCAACGTGTCGATGGTGTATCAACAGTTCATCAACTACCCGACCATGACCGTGTTCGAGAACATCGCCTCGCCGTTGCGCCAGGCCGGTGTGTCCAACGAGCTGATCCAGAGCAAGGTGCTGGAAACCGCGAAGATGCTGCGCATCGAGAAGTTCCTCAAGCGCCACCCGCTGGAGCTGTCCGGCGGCCAGCAGCAACGCACGGCGATGGCCCGCGCGTTGGTGAAGGATGCCGAACTGATCCTGTTCGATGAGCCGTTGGTGAACCTGGACTACAAACTGCGCGAAGAGCTGCGTCAGGAAATGCGCGAGCTGTTCAAGGCCCGCCACACCATTGCGATTTACGCCACCACCGAGCCCAACGAAGCGCTGGCACTCGGCGGCACCACCACCATTCTCCACGAAGGCCGGGTGATCCAGAGCGGCAAGGCGGCCGAGGTCTATCACCAGCCGCAGACCGTATTGGCCGCCGAGTTGTTTTCCGAACCGCCGATCAACCTGATGCCGGGCAGCATCAGCGGCAATGAAGTGAGCTTCGCCAATTTCGTACACTTCCCACTCAATGTTGACCTGCGTCCCATCGGCGAGGGCGAGTTCCGCTTTGGCGTGCGCCCCAGCCATATCAGCCTGGTGCCCAGCAACGACGACGACCTCGAACTGGCGGTGACCGTGGAAGTCGCCGAGATCAGCGGCTCGGAAACCTTCCTGCATGTGCGCAGCGAGCATTTCCTGCTGGTGCTGCACTTGCCGGGGGTGCATGAGTACGACGTCGACGCGCCGATCCGTGTGTATATCCCCACCCATAAACTGTTTGTGTTCGATGGCCAGGGCCGCTTGGTCCAGGCCCCCGGGCGCCGTGTCGCGAGGGTTGCCTGATGGCCGAGATCCATTTGCAGAACCTGGCGCACAGCTACAGCCCTACGCCGACAGGTCCCGAGGACTACGCCATTCGGGAAATGAACCACGTATGGGAGCAGGGCGGCGCCTACGCCTTACTCGGGCCTTCGGGCTGCGGCAAATCAACCCTGCTTAATATCATCTCCGGCCTGCTCAGCCCGTCCGAAGGGCAAGTGCTGTTCGACCATAAAGTGGTCAACGAGCTGACCCCGGAAAAACGCAACATCGCCCAGGTGTTCCAGTTCCCGGTGGTGTACGACACCATGACGGTGTTCGACAACCTGGCTTTCCCGTTGCGTAACCAGGGCATGGCCGAGGCGAAAATTCACAGCAAGGTGCAGGAAATTGCCGAAGTCCTCGACCTGCAAAGCCTGCTGAGCAAAAAGGCACGCAACCTCACTGCCGACGAAAAACAGAAAGTCTCCATGGGCCGGGGCCTGGTGCGTGACGACGTCTCGGCGATCCTGTTCGATGAACCGCTGACGGTGATCGACCCGCACCTCAAATGGAAACTGCGGCGCAAGCTCAAGCAGATCCACGAGCAGTTCAATATCACCATGGTCTACGTGACCCACGATCAACTGGAAGCCTCGACCTTCGCCGACAAGATCGCGGTGATGTACGGCGGGCAAATCGTGCAATTCGGCACGCCGCGGGAGTTGTTCGAGCGGCCGAGCCATACGTTTGTCGGCTATTTCATCGGCAGCCCTGGGATGAATCTGATCGAAGTGCAGGCTGAGGCCGGCGGAGTGCGTTTTGCCGACACCCATCTGCGGTTGTCCGAGGCCGTGCAGCAACGCCTCGCCGACACGCCCTACACGACCTTGCAGGTGGGCATCCGCCCGGAATTCATTCATGTGTGGGATGAGCATAACCCTGACGCACTGCAAGCCGACGTCACTCATATTGAAGACCTCGGCACCTACAAGATCCTGACCCTGAACCTGGACGGCGCCACCCTGAAAGTGCGCCTGGCCGAAGACAAACCGGTGCCCGAAGGCACAGCTTCTATCAGCTTCCCCGCGCAGTGGCTGATGCTCTACGCCGACGATTACCTGCTGGAGGTGCGGCCATGAACAAGGTGCAGAACAACAAGGCCTGGTGGTTGGTGTTGCCGGTGTTCCTGCTGGTGGCATTCAGTGCGGTGATCCCGATGATGACGGTGGTCAACTACTCGGTACAGGACATTTTCGACCAGTCCAGCCGCTATTTCGTTGGCACCGACTGGTACAAGCAGGTGCTGCTCGACCCGCGCCTGCACGACTCGCTGCTGCGCCAGTTCATCTACTCGGCGTGCGTGCTGCTGATCGAAATCCCGCTGGGCATCGCCATCGCCCTGACCATGCCGACCAAGGGCCGCTGGTCATCGCTGGTGCTGATCATCCTCGCCATTCCGTTGCTGATTCCGTGGAACGTGGTGGGCACCATCTGGCAGATTTTCGGTCGCGCCGATATCGGCCTGCTCGGTTCTACCCTCAATGCGATGGGCATCAGCTACAACTATGCGGCCAACACCATGGACGCCTGGGTCACGGTGCTGGTGATGGATGTCTGGCACTGGACCTCCCTGGTGGCGCTGCTGTGCTACTCGGGGCTGCGCGCTATTCCAGATGTGTACTACCAGGCGGCGCGTATCGATCGGGCGTCGGCCTGGGCGGTTTTCCGACATATCCAGCTGCCGAAGATGAAAAGTGTGCTGCTGATCGCGGTGATGCTGCGCTTCATGGACAGTTTCATGATCTACACCGAGCCCTTCGTACTGACCGGTGGCGGGCCGGGTAACGCCACCACGTTCCTCAGCCAGACGCTGACCCAGATGGCTGTCGGCCAATTCGACCTGGGCCCGGCCGCGGCGTTTTCCCTGGTGTACTTCCTGATCATCCTGTTGGTGTCCTGGCTGTTCTACACCGCCATGACCCATTCCGACGCCAACCGCTGAGGCCACCAACATGAGCAAGCGCAAAGTCATACCGCTGCTGATCTACATTCTGTTCCTGCTGGTGCCGATCTACTGGCTGCTGAACATGTCCTTCAAAAGCAACACCGAAATCCTCGGCGGGCTGACGCTGTTTCCGCAGGATTTCACCCTGGCCAACTACAAGGTGATCTTCACTGACCCGAGTTGGTACACCGGCTATCTCAACTCGCTGTACTACGTGAGCCTGAACACGCTGATCTCCTTGAGCGTGGCGCTGCCGGCGGCGTATGCGTTCTCGCGCTATCGCTTCCTGGGCGACAAGCACCTGTTTTTCTGGCTGCTGACCAACCGCATGGCGCCGCCGGCGGTGTTTCTGTTGCCGTTTTTCCAGCTGTATTCGTCCATCGGCCTGTTCGACACGCATATCGCGGTGGCCCTGGCGCACTGCCTGTTCAACGTGCCATTGGCGGTGTGGATTCTCGAAGGCTTCATGTCGGGTGTGCCCAAGGAAATCGACGAAACCGCCTACATTGACGGCTACTCCTTCCCCAAGTTCTTTGTGAAGATTTTTATCCCATTGATCGGCTCCGGCATCGGCGTGACGGCGTTTTTCTGCTTCATGTTTTCCTGGGTCGAACTGCTGCTGGCGCGCACCCTGACTTCGGTCAATGCCAAGCCCATCGCGGCGGTGATGACCCGTACCGTCTCGGCGTCGGGGATCGACTGGGGCGTGCTGGCGGCGGCGGGGGTGTTGACCATCCTGCCCGGCATGCTGGTGATCTGGTTTGTACGCAACCACGTGGCCAAGGGCTTTGCCCTGGGCCGGGTCTGAGGAGTCGATGATGGAATGGATGGCCTGGACCACCCCCACCGCGCTGTTCTTTGGCGGTATCGCCCTGATTCTGGCGGGCATGACCACTTGGGAACTGCGCGCGCCGAGTATCCCTCGGCGCGGGTTTCTGCCGATCAGCACCACCCGTGGTGATCGTTTGTTTATCGGTCTTCTCGGTAGCGCTTACCTGCACCTGCTGGTGATCGGCGCAACCGACTGGAGCATCTGGGTGGCGTCCGCGCTCTCCCTTGTATGGCTGTTGTGTGTGATGCGTTGGGGCTAGTGCGGATGCCTCTATTCTCTGTAGGAGCGAGCGTGCTCGCGAAATTCGTCAACGATAACGCGGCGTTTCTGGGCGTGCGCGGTGTCTGGGCGTTTTTCGCGAGCAAGCTCGCTCCTACAAGGGGTGTGTGGCGTTTGTAGTCCCTTTTGAAATCAACCAGGAGGTCTCTATGTTCGATAAAAACAATAAGCTGCGACATAGCATTTCATTGGCCGCCGTATTGGCCCTCAGTGGTTTGAGCGCCACGGCCTGGGCCGATGCGTATGAAGAGGCGGCGAAAAAATGGATCGGCAGCGAGTTCAAGCCGTCGACCCTCACGGCCGACCAGCAGCTCGAGGAACTCAAGTGGTTCATCAAGGCCGCCGAACCGTTCCGTGGGATGAAGATCAACGTGGTGTCGGAAACCCTCACCACCCATGAGTACGAATCCAAGGTGCTGGCCAAGGCCTTCAGTGAAATCACCGGTATCAAGCTGACCCACGACCTGCTGCAGGAAGGCGATGTGGTGGAAAAGCTGCAAACCCAGATGCAGTCCGACAAGAACATCTATGACGGCTGGGTCAACGATTCCGACCTGATCGGTACGCACTTTCGCTACGGCAAAACCGAATCCATCACTGACCTGATGGCCAACGAAGGCAAGAACTTCACCTCGCCGACCCTGGATATCAAGGACTTTATCGGTATCTCCTTCACCACCGCGCCGGACGGCAAGATCTACCAGTTACCCGACCAGCAATTCGCCAACCTGTACTGGTTCCGCGCTGACTGGTTCGAGCGGCCGGAGCTGAAAGCCAAGTTCAAGGAAAAATACGGCTACGACCTCGGCGTGCCGGTGAACTGGTCGGCCTATGAAGACATCGCCAAGTTCTTCAGCGAGGACGTCAAGGAAATCGACGGCAAGCGCATCTATGGGCACATGGACTACGGCAAGAAAGACCCGTCCCTCGGCTGGCGCTTCACCGATGCCTGGTTCTCCATGGCCGGTGGCGGCGACAAGGGTTTGCCCAACGGTTTGCCGGTGGACGAGTGGGGCATTCGCGTCGAGGACTGCCACCCGGTGGGCTCCAGCGTGACCCGGGGCGGCGACACCAACGGCCCGGCCGCCGTGTTCGCCACGCAAAAATACGTGGACTGGATGAAAGCCTACGCACCGCCGGAAGCGGCCGGCATGACCTTCTCCGAATCCGGCCCGGTGCCGTCCCAGGGCAACATCGCCCAGCAGATCTTCTGGTACACCGCGTTCACGGCCGACATGACCAAGCCGGGCCTGCCCGTGGTCAACGCCGACGGCACACCGAAATGGCGTATGGCGCCGTCGCCCGTCGGGCCTTATTGGGAAAAGGGCATGAAGAAGGGTTATCAGGACGTGGGTTCCTGGACCTTCCTCAAGTCGACGCCTGAGAAGCAGAAGCTCGCGGCCTGGCTGTACGCGCAGTTCGTCACCTCGAAAACCGTGTCGCTGAAGAAAACCATCGTCGGCCTGACGCCGATCCGTGAGTCGGACATCAATTCCCAGGCCATGACCGACCTGGCGCCGAAGCTTGGCGGCCTGGTGGAGTTCTACCGCAGCCCGGCCCGGGTCGAGTGGACCCCGACCGGCACCAACGTGCCGGACTATCCACGCCTGGCGCAACTGTGGTGGAGCAACATTGCGGCGGCGGCCAGCGGCGAGAAAACCCCGCAACAGGCGCTCGACAACCTGGCCAAGGAGCAAGACGCGATCATGACGCGCCTGGAACGCTCCAAAGTGCAACCGGTGTGCGGTCCGAAAATGAACCCGGAGCGTGACGCCCAATACTGGTTCGACCAGCCGGGCGCGCCGAAGCCGAAACTGGCCAACGAGAAACCCAAAGGCGAAACCGTGGCCTACGGCGACCTGCTCAAGCAGTGGGAGGCGGCGCGTAAATAATCAGTTCAGGCAAACGCGGTAAACACTGTGGGAGGGGGCTTGCCCCCGATAGCGGTGGTTCAGTCAATACATGTATCGACTGGCGCAATCGGGGGCAAACCCCCTCCCACATTTTGATCTTCATCTGCCAGGGGAATCTGCCGGTTCCCCAATAAACCGCTTGGCCAGGAAGCCATACAACAGATACCCGAACGCCAGCACCAGCATCGCGCCAAATACCGCCTCTTCACCGCAGGCATAAATCGCATACAGCGAATACCCCACGGCCACCAGCACCACCAACGTATTGCGCGCCTGCACCGTCGCGCTGGCGTGTGCCTTGTACATCATCACCAGCAGGCCGGTGAGGGCGGTCACGTAGGGCAGCAGGTTGGTCACCACGGCCAGGTTCACCAGTTTGCTGAACTGCGCGCTGGCGCTGGGCGAGATGGTCGACAAGGCAATCAGGCTTTGCAGCGTGGCACACGCCAGCAGCCCCAGCACCGGTGCATTCGCGGCGCTGATGCGGCTGAAAAACCGCGGAAACAGGCGTTGGTCCGCCGACATCTTGGCCGTTTGCGCCAGAGTGAATTGCCAGCCCAGTAACGAGCCGATACAGGCCACCACCGCCAGCGCCATGATCAGCTTGCCGACCCAGGGGCTGAACATCTGTGCGTAAACCAGTGCGAACGGTGCGGAGGACGCGGCCAGTTCGGCATTGGGCACGATGCCCTGGATCACCGCAGTCGACAGCACATACACCACCGCCACCCCAAGCGTGCCGAGCAGGCAGGCCAGGGGCACGGTGCGGTTGGGGTTCTCCACCGCGTCGTAGCCCTGGGCGGCCGACTCCATGCCAAGAAACGCCCACAAGGTCAGAGGAATACTCGCACTGACGGCGTCCCACAGGTGCCGTTGGTGTGGGTTCCAGGCGGCCGTGAACACCTCGGGCTTGAAATAGAACCAACCGATCACGCAGAGCCCCGCCACTGGAATGATCACGCCCCATACCGTGACCACTCCGATGCGCCCGGTGATGCGCGGGCCGCCGAAGTTGGCCACGGTGGTCAGCCAGATCAGCCCCAGGCTGCCGACGAACAACGGCCCCGGCCCGCTGCCCAGCCACGGAATGAACGACGACAAATAACCCACCGCCGAAATCGCAATCGCCACATTGGCAATGATCAGCGACAGAAAATACAGAAACGAACACAGGAAAAACCCCGACTTGCCGTGGGCCTCCTCGGTATACGCCGACATCCCGCCGCTGTGGGTACAGAACAGCCCGCATTGAGCGAAGCCGTAGGCGATCGCCATCGAACCGAGCGCAGTGACGACCCACGACAGCAGTGAAATCGCGCCCAGTTGCGCCATGCTGGCCGGCAACATGATGATCCCCGAACCCATCATATTGATCGCTACCAGGGTGGTCAGGCCCAACAGGCTCATCTTCTTGCTTGGTGCGGCCATCCGGAACTCCTTGTGATCAACGCAAAACCTGAACTGTGCTTTCGGTGCGCCAACCCTGCGCGGCGGCAGTCGGGCGACATCGTCACGCGCAGGATGCCCGTCTCGGTGCGACGGTGTTCGGCTTTGGCGGTGAAGGCGCGTTATTCGATCAAGCGGCTATTCATTGAGGGCCATGCTGATCCCACTGATGAAACTTGCGCAAGGAAAAAGCCGAAATAGGCAGGATTGGCGTAGGGACAGCGGCGTCCCTGGGTAGGACGCTCGCTACTGTGCTCACTCAACGGTTCGATTTATCACCCCGACGCCTGAGCCGCACATTCAAGGGAGGGATCAGGCCATGGCCTGCGGTTGGATGCGCAGTTCGCCGTCGACATCCTTGGCCAACCCACTGGCCAGAAACAACGGGGCGAGGCGCTTGTGCAACTGTGGCTCGACAAACTCCTTCACCATCGGCAATGCCAGCACACCACTGAGCGGCAACTCCGCCTTGGTGTACGACAGCCACGCCTTTTTCAACATCAACAGCACATCGCTGCCGGCCGTCGAGGCAAAGCGGCGGTGGGTGGGTTTTGTGTCGAGGTTGAAGGTGTGCTGGAACTCATAGCCGGTTTCCTCCCCGCCAGCGGCAGCACAGCGCACGCAGGTGCAGGGGCCGTCGCCGAATGCGTTGCGCAGGTAGGCGTTGAAGTCCACCACGGGTTTGAGTGACAGACGCTTATCCACCTCGAACAGGTCTCCGGTCATTTTTTCGTCAGTGTTCAACGTCCAATTCCTTGCTGGTAGGCGGCTTTTCAAAGCGCGGCACAATAGCAGCCAAGCACGGTTTTGGGGACTATTTGCATCACATTAGCGCCGGACGCCGGCTTGCCGGCGACAGCGTTTCGGTCGCCGGCAAGCCCGCCGCCATCCTCAATCGGCGGAAAACTTCAAGATGGTGCGCTGGGTGTAGGTCTGCCCGGGGTCCAAGCGTGTCGAGGCAAACGTCGGTTGGTTCGGCGCATCGGGAAAGTGCTGGGTCTCCAGTGTGAAACCGCTCCAATGCAGGTAGGTTTTGCCTGCCTTGCCCTTCACCGAGCCATCGAGGAAGTTGCTGGTATAGAACTGCACCCCAGGTTCCGTGGTGTAGAGCTGCAAACGGCGGCCGGAGGCGGGGTCGTACACGTCGGCGGCGAGTTGCTTGATGTCGCCCTGGGTATCCAGCGCCCAGTTGAAGTCAAACCCGCCCTGTTTTGGCTCGGCGAATTTGAGTTGCGGATGCGCGTCCTTGATGTGCTGGCCGATGGCGGTGGGCTGGAGAAAGTCCATCGGCGTGCCCTTGACCGGTGCCACTTCGCCGGTGGGAATCAAGGTGGCATTCACCGGCGTGTAGTGGCTGGCGTGCAAGGTCGCCACCTGCTTGAGGATGTCGCCGTTGCCCGCGCCGGCGAGGTTGAAATAGCTGTGGTTGGTGAGGTTGAGCACCGTCGGTTTGTCGGTGGTGGCCTTGTAGTCGATGTGCAATTCGTTGTTGTCGTTGAGCCGATAGGTGACTTCGGTGGTCAGGTTGCCGGGAAAGCCCATCTCGCCGTCCTTGGACAGGTAGGTCAGGGTCACGCCGACCGAATCCTTGTCCTTGACGGGCTTGGCTTGCCACACGCGCTTGTCGAAGCCCTGGGCGCCGCCATGCAGCGAATTGGGACCGTCGTTGAGCGGCACCTGATAACGCTTGCCGTCGAGCTCGAACGCACCGCCGGCCAGGCGATTGCCGAAGCGGCCAATGGTCGCGCCAAAAAACGCCGTACCGCGCTGATAGCCCTGCACATCATCGAAGCCGAGCACCACGTCCTCGACCTTGCCGTGCTTGTCCGGCACTTTCAGCGCCTGCAACACGCCGCCATAGGTGATGACCGTGGCTTGCATGCCATGGCTGTTGCGCAATATGTACTGCTCGACAGCGGTGCCGTCGTTGGTTTTCCCGAAGGGTTTGTGTTCACTGGACAGACCGGCGGCCTGCGCGCCACCGCTGGCGATCAGCATGGACAAGGCGAGGCCGGACAACAGGTATCGAGGGTGCTTCATGGTCGAACTTCCTTTTGTTGTTTTGAGTGGAATAGTTCTACTAATGTGCGATATTTTGTCGGTTAGGCCGCAAATTTATAGCCTTAAACGCCGATTTCGTAAAATAAAATAAGACTAATTGATCGAGGCAACCTTGATATGAGTACTGAACAGGCCGTTTATCCCGACCTCAAGGGCAAGACCGTATTGATTTCCGGAGGCGCTTCGGGGATCGGCGAATTCATGGTGCGAGCCTTCGCTGGGCAGGGGGCCAAGGTGGCGTTCGTCGACCGCGCGCAAGGCCAGGGCGAGCGCCTGGCCGCGTTGTTGAGTGCCCAGGGGCACACCGTCGAGTTCGGTCACTGCGATATCACCGACGAGATTGCCTACAAGGCCGCGATTGCGCGCTTCGAATACGCCCTGGGGCCGATCACCGTGTTGGTGAACAATGCCGCCAACGACGTGCGTCATACCCTGGAGGAAGTTGATTCGGAGACGTTCGACAAGCTGATCGCGGTCAACCTCAAGCACGCCTTTTTTGCTGCCAAGGCTGTGGTGCCGATGATGAAACGTGCGGGCGGCGGTTCGATCATCAACCTGGGCTCCGTTGGCTGGATGATGGCCTCCGCCGGCTACCCGGTGTACGCCGCCAGCAAGGCCGCCGCCCACGGCATGACGCGGGCGCTGGCGCGTGAGCTGGGCCCGGACCGTATCCGCGTCAATACGCTGGTGCCGGGTTGGGTGATGACCGAAAAACAATTGACGATGTGGGTCGACGACGCCGCCAAGGAACTGATCAGCCGCAGCCAGTGCCTGCCTGGCAGCGTATTGCCGGAACACATCGCCAGCATGGCGCTGTTTCTCGCCTCGCAGGCGTCAGCGATGTGTTCGGCGCAGAACTTCATTGTCGATGGCGGCTGGGTGTAACTCCGGTCATTTGATGGGGTAGCGCTTGAAGGCCGGGTGCTGCTCCAGGCGTTCGGCGTGGCGTTGCACATGGGGGAACGCATCTGCCTTGACCACCGAGGCCACGGTGAACTGGCTGAAGGACCAGGCGACCGCTACCGTCAGCGAGGCCTGGGTCAGCGCTTCGCTGTCGGCCTGGCTCAGGTGTTTGTCCAGCAGCGTATACGCGGCCAGCAATTGCCCGCTGACGCGGTCGAGCCACGGCGCATGCTGCTTCTCGGCCGGCCGCAGGTTGTGTTCATAGACGATCTGCACGCTTTTCTCACAGGCCGCCAGGGCCAGCCCGAGCAACTGCAGGTCCTTGGCGCGTGCCGCCGGGGGCTGCGCCAGCAACTTTCTGTCAGCTGGCGCGAGGGCTTCGAGGTAATCCAGGATCAGGCTGGAGTCCATCAACACGGTCCCATCGTCCAGCACCAGGGTGGGCGCCTTGACCACGGGGTTGATCCGCGCGAATGCGTTGTAGGTGCTGAACACGGACAAGGGCTCATGCACAAAATCCACCCCGTACAGTTCCAGGGAAATGGCCACGCGACGTACATAAGGCGAGTCCAGCATGCCGACCAGTTTCATAAAGCCTCCTTGGTAATGGGTAGTTGGCAGGATTGGTTAATTTAGGTAACTTTAAAGCGGCTGTAGGTCCTGCAATATCGATTATTTTTACCGTGAAAGGTTAGCTGAGCTTACATGAACGCATTTCCTCCCTTGACCTGCCTGCGCAGCTTCGAAGCCACCTCGCGATTGGGCAGCGTGACTTTGGCGGCCAGGGAACTGCACGTCACCCACTCAGCCATCAGCCAGCAGATCAAAGTGCTGGAAGAGCTCGTCGGTCTGGCCCTGTTCGTGCGCGAAGGTCGCGGCCTGCGGGTGAGCGAAGACGGGCGCCTGTACGCCTTGCAGATTCGCAAGGCGCTGGGAGATATCGCCGAAGCCACGCGCTTGATCCAGGCCCAACCCAAGACCGATGAACTGGTGGTCGCGGTGCTGCCCTCGTTCGGCTGCTCCTGGCTGGTCCCACGCCTGCCGACGTTCCAGGCGTTGTACCCGCATATCCGCATTCGCTTGCAAGCCAGCCTGAGCATTTCCAACCTGCATCAGGAATCGGTCGATATCGGCATCCGCATGGGCGAGGGCGATTGGGACGGCGTAGAGCAGCGGCTGTTGTTTCACGATGAAGTGATCGCCGTGGCCGCGCCTCATTTCAATCACGGGCAGTTGCCGCAGACACCAGAGCAGATCGTCGACAGCCCGATCATCCATAGCACCGAGTCCTGGCTGCCATGGTGCGAGGCGGCGGGCGTCGAGATGTCCGGTGAGCGCGCCGGCTTATGCAGCAATGACTCCAACCTGATCCTGGAGGCGGTGCGCCTGGGGCAGGGCATCGCCCTGGAGCGGCGCAGCCTGGTGCAGGACGCCATCGCCCGTGGCGAACTGGTGCAGCTCGGCGATATCAGTGTGCCCTACGCGTATCCCTACTGGCTGGTCTGGCCGCCCCGCGAAGGTTCGCACACCAAGCAGCAGGCGTTTTCCCAGTGGTTGTTCAAGGAAGTGGACGGCTACCTGGGGCAATTGAAAGGCGTTACCGATAAGTGTCCACCCAGCGCTCAAGGATGAAGGCTGGGTTGTGACGCAACCCCAACCTTTGGTTTAGTCTGGGTCGATTCGTTGACCTCAAGCACATCAGGAGTCGTAAGCATGACCGAATACGTACCCCCCAAGGTCTGGACCTGGGACACCGAAAGTGGCGGCACGTTCGCCAGTATCAACCGGCCCATCGCCGGGGCGACCCACGACAAGGTACTGCCGGTCGGCAAACACCCGCTGCAGTTGTACTCGCTGGCCACGCCCAATGGGCAGAAAGTCACGATCCTGCTCGAAGAGCTGCTGGCCCTCGGGCATACCGGCGCGGAATACGACGCCTGGCTGATCAAGATCGGCGACGGCGACCAGTTCGGCAGCGGCTTTGTGGCGGTGAACCCGAACTCGAAAATCCCCGCCTTGCTCGACCGCAGCGGCGCCACGCCGATTCGCGTGTTCGAGTCCGGTGCGATCCTGCAGTACCTGGCGGAGAAATTCGGGGCGTTCTTCCCGACTGAACCTGCGGCCCGCGCCGAGTGCCTGTCGTGGCTGTTCTGGCAGATGGGCAGCGCGCCGTACCTGGGCGGTGGTTTCGGGCATTTCTACGCCTATGCGCCGAGCAAGATGGAGTACCCGATCAACCGCTTTGCCATGGAAACCAAGCGCCAACTGGATGTGCTCGACAAGCGCCTGGCCGTGAGCGAGTACATTGCCGGTGACGACTACACCATCGCCGACATCGCAATCTGGCCCTGGTACGGCGGCCTGGTCAAAGGCCGCCTGTATGACGCGGCGCAGTTCCTTTCGGTGCAGGATTACAAACATGTGCTGCGCTGGGCCGATGCGATCGAGGCGCGCCCGGCGGTGCAGCGTGGACGGCGGGTCAACCGGGTGTCCGGGCCGCTCGAAGAGCAACTGCCGGAGCGGCACGATGCACGCGATTTCGAGCGCTGAGGTCGATGAGGCTCAGCTCAACAACCCGGTGCTGACCGCCACGATCAGGAAGATCCCCAGCAGCGCGCGGTAGATCACGAACGGCCAGGTGGAGAACCGCTCCAGGAACTTCATCAGGCCCCAGATCGCGAAGAACGCCGAGACGCTGGCGACTACCAGGCCAAACAGCAAGTGCGGCCAGGCATGCACCGGCATATCGGCGTGCAGCAGCACCCACAGCTCCTTCAAGCCGGCGAGGGCGATCGCCGGCAGGCCCAGCAGAAAAGAGAAACGCGCAGCCTCTTCACGCTTGAAATTGAGGAACAGCGCGGCGGTCAGTGTGGAGCCGGAGCGCGAGACCCCGGGAATCAAGGCGCCAATCTGTGCGATACCGACGATCAACGCATCGCGCAGGCGCATTTCGCTCACCTCCCGCGTATGCCGCGCACGCAGTTCGGCCGCCGCCAGCAACACTGCCATCACCACGCAGGCAATGCCGATCACCATCAACCCGCGCAGCGGCGAGTTACAGGCATTCAAGGTCGACGACAACGCCAGGCCGGCAATGCAGATCGGAATGGTCGCCAGCACAATCGCCACCGCCAGCTTGAACCACTGATTGTTGTAGTCACCCTGGCGCACCGCGCCAATGCTGCCGCTGACCACCTGGCGCACATCGCGCCAGAAGTAACTGACCACCGCCGCCAGCGCCGCCAGTTGCATCGCCGCCGAAAACGCCGAGCCCGGATCCTGCCAGCCGAGCAGGGCGGGGATCACACGCATATGGGCGGTGGACGACACCGGCAACAACTCGGTAATGCCCTGGATCACGCCCAGGATGAAAATCTGCAGGTAATCCAGGGAGGCGAAGCCCACATCCAGGCCGGCGGAACAGACGTTGGTCAAAGTACATGTCCTTGAGAAAAAAAGAGGCAGCCGGCGAAGTTTATTCGAAATGTTTCGAAGGTTCGGGCGAGGCGGCAGCTATCTGCAATCGATTCAGCAAGTAGAAAGGTTCATGCCGCTATTGGACTGGGGCAGCGTTTTGTGAACAATGGCGCCCTGCGTTTTTTCACCGAGAGCCTCATGCCTGAAACCACCGTCGAATTGATCCAGACCGGCCCGGAAGCGTCCGAGCTGATCCGCAACCTGTACCAGTACTACGCCTATGAATCCTCGGACTGGGAGCAGGAAGATGTCGAGGCGGACGGCCGTTTCTACATCCATGACGAACACCTGAACCGCTATTGGCACGACCCGCAGTGGAGCGCCAACCTGCTGCTGGTCGACGGTTATATCGCCGGCTTCCTGCTGATCGAAGGCAGTGAATTGCCGGGCATCGATGCCCTGGAACTGGCCGACCTGTTCATCCTCAAGCGCTACCGGCGCAAGGGCATCGGCAGCGCGATCGCCACCCAGGTGCTATGCAGCGGCGCGGCCAACTGGCTGGTGCGTTTCTATGACCAGGATGAAGTGTCCCAGGCGTTCTGGCGCACCGTGCTGGATAACCTGCCACGCCCGGTGCAGACCCTCGAACTGGACGATGATCCGCAACTGACCAGTTACCTGATCACGCGGGCGTCGTTGCACTAAACGCTGCGCTCGCTGAAAAAAGCCTGCTGCATGGCCTGGGGCGGCTGCCCGAAGGCACGCAGAAACGCCTGGCGCATGCGCTCGCGGTCGCCGAAGCCGGTTTCGCGGGCGACCACCTCGACCGGGTGGCGGCTGGTTTCCATCATCGCCCGCGCCGCTTCCACCCGCAGGGATTCGATGGCCTTGGCCGGTGTCTGCCCGGTTTCTTCGCGAAACACCCGGCTGAACTGGCGCGGGCTGAGCCGGGCGACATCGGCCAGGGCTTCCACCGACAGGTCGTGGGTCAGGTTCTCGCGGGCATAGGCCAGGGCCAGTTGGATGCGGTCGGATTTGGGGTCCAATTCCAGCAACGCCGATAACTGCGACTGTTCGCTGCCCCGGCGCTGGGCAATCACCAGCTTGCGCGCGATACGCCGGGCGAGGTCGCTGCCCAGGTCGTTCTCCACCATTGCCAGCGCCAGGTCGACCCCAGCGCTCATGCCGGCGCCGGTCCAGATCTGGCCGTCGACGATGAACAGTTTGTCTTCTTCCAACTGAATATCCGGGTAGCGCTTGCGAAACGCCGGTGCGTGAATCCAGTGAGTGGTGGTGCGCTTGCCCGCCAATAACCCGGCCTCGGCCAGCACAAAGATGCCCATGCACAGCGAGGCGACACGCCGCGATTGAGCGGACGCGGCCTTGACCAGCGCCAGCAGGTTGGCCTCCGGCAGGCGAAATTCCAGGTAACCGCTGACGATCAGGGTGTCATAGCCCTGCGGCCGGATCGGCGTGGTGTTCACCGAGAACCCCTGGGACGTCATCACCGCGCCGCCGCTTTCCGACACCAGGTGAAACTCGTAGGCCGGCTCGCCGCGCAGCAGGTTCGCGCACTCGAACACCGAGCCCAGGCTGAGGCTCAGGGACTGGAAGTTCGGGTAAACCATCAGCGCAACGCTATGCATCGCCATACTCCAACGCGGGCGGGAGGGGCGATTGTCGGCGCGTGCCGGGAAAACGGCAACCGGGTTCGGCGCATGTCCGCAATCCTTGCGGATATGACATTGTGGGCGCCCGGCCCGGCTCCTAACATTCACCCCATGCACTAGACGACTGGTCTAATCGGACGGAGTGAAGCATGCACAGCGCCAGCAAAAGTCCACGGCAGACCATTCTCGACGCGGCGCAATCGATTGTCGGCGCCAAAGGGTTTTCTGCGGTGGGGTTGAACGAAATCCTGCAAGCCGCCGATGTGCCCAAAGGTTCGTTCTATCACTACTTCCACTCCAAAGATGCATTCGGTGTGGTATTGCTCGACCACTACTTCGATCACTACGTAGAAGGCATGACGCAACTGTTCGAGCAGCCCGGGTTGTCCCCGCGCGCCAAGTTGATGCGCTACTGGCAAGGCTGGATCGACAACCAGACCGGCTGCACCGACGCGGGCAAATGCCTTGCAGTCAAACTCGGTGCGGAAGTGTCAGACCTTTCAGAACCCATGCGCTTGGCCCTGGATCGCGGCACGTCGAGGACCATCGCCTTGCTTGCCGGCGCGATCGGGCGCGGCATCGAAGACGGTTCGCTGACAGTGGCGCAAGCCCCGCAAAGCCTGGCCCGGAGCCTGTATGCGTTATGGCTGGGGAGCAGCGTCATGAGCAAGATCACCCGTACATCCGCGCCGTTTGATCAGGCGCTGCTGCTGACCCGCCAGCTGTTGGGTTGCCCTGACACACACTGACCTTAACCCTATCGAGGCACTGGAACATGAAAGTATTAATGGTACTGACCTCTCACGACCAGCTGGGCGATACCGGGCGCAAGACCGGTTTCTGGCTCGAAGAATTTGCCGCACCGTACTACGTGTTCAAGGACGCCGGCGCCGATGTGGTGTTGGCGTCTCCGGCCGGCGGCCAGCCGCCACTGGACCCGGCGAGCGATCAAGCGGATGCGCAGACCGAACAGACCCGCCGCTTTGCCGCCGACCCGGCCGCGCAGCAGGCCCTGGCCAACACCGTCAAGCTGGACACGATCAACACCGCCGACTTCGACACCGTGTTCTATCCGGGTGGCCACGGCCCACTGTGGGACCTGGCGGAATCGCCGGTGTCCATCGCCCTGATCGAGGCGTTCGAGCGGGCCGGCAAGCCCATCGGTTTTGTCTGCCACGCACCGGGCGCCTTGCGCCACGTCAAGGCGGTCAATGGTGAGCCGCTGGTCAAGGGCCGTCGCGTCACTGGCTTCTCCAACGCGGAAGAAGCCGCGGTCGGCCTGACCGATGTGGTGCCGTTCCTGATCGAAAACGATTTCAAGGCACTGGGCGGCAAGTATGAGAAGGGCGCCGATTGGCAATCCTTTGTGCTTGAAGACGGCTTGCTGGTCACCGGGCAGAACCCTGCCAGTTCCAGCGCTGTTGCCAAGGCCCTGCTGAAGCTCACCGCATAAGTTAATCAACGGTTTTAAACCTGCATGGATTGGCGGCTCTCAAGAGCCGCCAACGGTTTCGCTCGTCCTGAATTTGGAATCTTTCAAATGACCCACAGTGTTTTAAGTACCCCGATAAAACTCGGGCATCACACCTTGGCCAACCGCGTCGTCCTGCCACCGCTGACGCGTCAACGCAGCGCGCAACCCGGCGATGTCGCCACCGAGCTGATGGCCGAGTATTACCGTCAACGTGCCTCGGCCGGTTTCATGGTCAGCGAGGGCACCCAGATCGAGCCGCGCGGCCAGGGTTACGCCTGGACGCCGGGCATCTACACCCCGGCGCAGATCGACGGTTGGCGCACCGTCACCGACGCGGTGCATGCCGAAGGCGGGGTGATCTTCGCCCAGCTCTGGCATGTGGGCCGGGTGTCCCACAATGCGTTGCAGCCTGACGGCGCCGCGCCCGTCGCACCGTCCGCGCTCCAGGCCGAACAGGCGAAGGCGTTCATCGCCACCGGGCCTGGCCAGGGTGAACTGGTCCAACCGCCCGTGCCCCGTGCCTTGACCACCCTTGAGGTCAAGGCATTGGTCGGGCACTACGCACAGGCGGCACGCAATGCGTTGGACGCCGGGTTTGACGGGGTGGAGATCCATGCGGCCAACGGTTACCTGGTCAACCAGTTCATCTCGGCCCACGCCAACCAGCGCGACGACGAGTACGGTGGTTCGCTGCACAACCGTCTGCGTTTTTTGCGGGAGATTGTCGAGGCTGTGAGCCAGGTGGTCGGCCCGCAGCGCCTGGGCGTGCGCTTTTCGCCGTTGTTCAGCGGCACCGATCAGGACCGCGTGTACATCGGCCTGGTGGAAGACGACCCGCACCACACCTACCTGGAAGCGATCAAGGTGCTGCAAGCGGCGGGCATCGCCTATGTCTCGATTGCCGAAGCCGACTGGGACAACGCCCCCGACCTGCCCGACACGTTCCGTCAGGCCGTGCGTGACACCTTCACCGGGCGGATTATCTACGCCGGGCGTTACACCGCCGAGCGCGGTGCGCGGTTGGTCGACGCGGGGTTGGCCGACCTGATTGCGTTCGGGCGGCCCTTCATTGCCAACCCGGACTTACCGCAACGGCTCTTCAATGGCTGGCCGTTGAATCCGCTGCGGGCGGAGGGGATGTATGGTGGCAATGAAGTGGGCTATATCGATTACCCGGTGCATGCCCAATAGGTCATTTCTTGTGCGAGCTGTCGGGCCCTGCCAAGGCCCGACAGTGACGGCATCAGGCGTCACGCCACCTGCAACACAATCTTGCCGATATGATCCCCACCTTCCATCCGGGCGTGGGCCTGGGCGGCGTCGGTGTAGGCGTAGACCTTGTCGATGATCGGCAGGCAACGCCCGGCGGCCAGCACAGGCCATACCTGTTCGCGCAGCTGTTCGGCGATCATGGCCTTTTCCTCGCGGGTGCGGGGGCGCAACAGTGAACCGGTTAACACCGCGCGTTTGCCGAGGATGGTCAGCAGGTCGACGTCATGCGCCTTGCCGCCGCCGAGAAAGCCGAGCATGACCAGGTGACCGTCCATGGCCAGGGCCTTGAGGTTATTGTTCAGGTACGAGGCCCCCATGATGTCGAGGATTACATCAACCCCCTGATCGGCGGTCTTCTGCGCGATGACGTCGGCGAAGTCCTGCTCGCGGTAGTTGATCGGTTCGGCGCCCAGCTTGGCGATGGCGGCGCATTTGTCGGCGCTGCCGGCGGTGGCGAAGGCCTCGATACCGAATTCGCGGCAGAGCATCAGCGCGGTGGTGCCGATGCCACTGGTGCCGCCGTGGATCAACACGCGCTGGCCTTTATGCGCGCCGGCGAGGCCGAACAGGTTGGACCACACGGTGAAGAAGGTTTCCGGCACGGCGGCGGCTTGAATCCAGTCCATGCCCTCGGGGATCGGCAACGCCTGGCTGGCGGGCACCGCGCAAAACTGGGCATAGCCGCCGCCATTGGTCAGGGCACACACCTTGTCGCCAATGGCGTATGCGCTGACGCCGTCGCCGAGCGCCACCACTTCACCGGCCACTTCCAGCCCCGGAATCAGGCTCATGCCGGGTTTCAGCGGGTACTTGCCGGCGCGTTGCAAGGCGTCCGGGCGATTGACCCCGGCCGCCTGCACACGGATCAGGATCTCGCCCGGTCCCGCCACCGGTACGGCGACCCGCCGCGGTTGCAGGACGTCGGGGCCGCCGGGCTGGGTGATTTCGATCAGGGTCATTTCGTGCGGGAGCGTCATTCGAGAGTTCCTGTGGCGATGAGCGTATGGGTTGGGACCGCCTCTGACGGGCGGCGGTTCAGCAGGATCATGCCCAGTTCCAGCAGCAGCGCGACCACGATGGCCCCGGCCGCGATCATGAACAACAGGGCATGCTGGCCGCCGCTGCCGTTGAACAGCGCCGAGTAGGCAAAGCCTGCCAGCGCCTGGAAAGTGGCGAAAGATACCGTTGCGCGGCTCCAGGCGAGCTGTTGATGGTGATGGTTGGGCACCAGCTCATGAACCCGCGCCAATGCCAGCGGCACGATACCCGGCGGGAACGAACCGAGGATCACCGCCAGCAGCGCCAACGCGGTGAACGAACTGGAGACCGGCAGCAGGCCGACCGTAATCGCCTGCACCGCCAGCACCAGGCGGATGCTCAGGCGCGCACCGAGCTTGTCGGCGAGAAATCCATACGTAACCGGGCCGACAATCGCCCCCAGGCCGTACATTACCCAGATCATCGCCCCGACGTGCGGCCCGGCCCCCAGGCCACGGGCGACGTAGTCCACCAGGAACACCATGGCCGGCACCAGCCCGGCGGCCATGAACGCGTATTGCCCAAACAGCAGGTATACGCCCGGCGGGGTCGCGACGGACGCGTTGGCTTGCGGTGCCGCTTCATGCAGGGTGCCCGAAGGCCAGCCGAACCAGCTCGCTGCCGTCAATACCAGCGCCAACAGGCCCAGGCCGAACCACGTCTGTTGCAAACCCAGGCTCAACAACGGCGGCACAATCGTCCCGGAACCTGCAATGCCCAGGCCGATGCCGAGGAAGATCGCGCCGCTGGCCAGGCCCCGACGCGCCGCGGGTACGTGGGGCAACACCGTCGCCGCCACCAGCACCATGATCGCGCCCCCGGCGATGCCCGACAGCAGGCGCCAGGCGAAGAACCAGAGCAACGACAAGGGAAAGCCACAGGCAAAGAACGCCAGGGTCACGGCCACCATCATCAGCCGCAAGGCGGCCGTGTTCGAGGTGCGCCGGGCGAGGGGCCGTCCGATCAGGGCGCCGACCAGGTAGCCCACCAGGTTGGCGGCGCCGAGGTACACCACGTCACTGGCGGCAAACCAGTGAGCCTGGATCAGCGAGGGGATCAGCGGGGTATAGGCGAAGCGCGCCAGGCCGATGCTGACCAGGCTGGCGCACAGGCCGGCGAAGATCGGTAACCACAGTGCGCGGCGGGGCGGGGTGTGAGTGTCGGGCATGACGGCGGTCCTGAGGGTTTTCTCTGGCGCTCAGCATAGCCCCGTTGCATGATGCAATAACGCTGCGAGTATGCGGCACATCGATGCATATATGCAGCATAAGGAGGGGGCATGAATTGGGACGATGCACGGGTCTTCCTGGCGGTGTGCCGCGAGTCGACCTTACGTGGCGCGGCGCGGGTGCTGGGGGTTGACCAGGCCACCGTCGGCCGACGGATCAACGCGCTGGAAAAGTCCTTGAGCGCCACCCTGTTCCTGCGCACTTCCGAAGGCTACGCGCTGACCGCCGTCGGCGAAGCCGCCCTGCGCAGCGTGGAAAAAATGGAACGCTCGGCCCTCGACCTGGAGCGCCAGATACAAGGCTTGGACGAACGCCTGACCGGCACCGTGCGGGTCAGTACCACCGACTCGTTGGCCATCGATTTCCTGATCCCGGCGATTGCCCGCTTGCACGAGCAGCACCCCGACGTGCGCGTGCATCTGGACGCGTCCACCCAGTTTCTCAGCCTGGCCAAGCGCGAAACCGACATCGCCGTGCGTAACATGCGCCCGGACAGCCCTGACCTGATCGCGCGGCGTATCGCACGTTGGCCGGTTGGGTTGTTTGCCTCCCAGGCTTATATCGACCGCCACGGCGCACCGGAGCCCGGCAGCCTGTTCGAAGGCCATGATCTGGTGGTGTACCACGCCTATCTGCAGAGCCAGAAGGACATGACCCTGGTCTGCGAACCCCTGGGCCGCGGCCGCATCGCGGCCACCCTGAGCTCCGGCCTGCTGGTGCGCCGTTCCATTGCCGCCGGTATCGGTATCGGTGAGATGCCGGTGTGTACCGGCGAACGCGACGGGCTGGTGCGTCTCTGGCCGGAGCGCACTCGGCCGATGCCTTACGACGTCTGGCTGGTGACCCACGCCGACCTGCGCCACACCGCGCGGGTGCGGGTGGTGATCGATGAAATCGTCGCGGGGTTTGCCGGCACCGGGGACTGAGGTCAGCACACGCTTGCAAGCTCGCCGGCATCTTTGTGCACACAATCGGCCTCAGTCATCTCACGGACAGGTCGCTTATGAACGAATCAAGAAATCAGGATGTGGGTCTGCTGTTTCTGCGGGTCAGCGGCGCGCTGTTTCTGTGTTGGGTGCATGGCATGCCCAAGTTGCTCAATTACAGCGAGCAATTGAAGCTGATCGAAGACCCGTTTCACCTCGGCGCCCACGTCACGTTGCTGCTGGCGATTGGCGCCGAAGTGCTGTGCCCGCTGTTGATCATCGCCGGGGTGCTGGTGCGCCTGGCCTGCCTGCCGATCCTCGCGGTGCTGCTGATCGCGATGCTGGTGGTGCACCCGGAGTGGACATTGCTGGAAGGGCAGTTCGGCTGGCTGCTGTTGATCATGTTCACCAGCGTGCTGATCGCCGGGCCGGGTCGCTTCACCCTCGGTCAGCGTTTTGCCTGAGCAAAAAAAGGCCGGGCAAGCCCGGCCAAATAAGGAGAGGGGGTCTAAGCGGTTCAGCGGTTCAGGAACGCCAGCAGGTCTTCGTTCAATGCCTGGGCGTGGGTCACTGCAAACCCGTGCGGCGCGTCTTTGTAGACCTTCAGCTCGGCACCCTTGATCATCTCGGCCGCTACCTTGCCGGTGGTTTCGAACGGTACGATCTGGTCGCCATCGCCGTGGATCACCAGGGTCGGCACGTCGATCCTGGCCATGTCCGGGCGGAAGTCGGTCTCGGAGAAGGCGGTGACGCAATCCACGGTCGACTTGAGCGATGCCAGCAGGGCGATCTGCAGGGTTTGCGTCAGTACGCCGTCGGAGACTTTCTGACCTTTGTTGATGCCGAAGAACGGCAGGTTGAAATCAGCAATGAACTGCGCCCGATCCTTCAGCAGGCCGGCCTTGATACCGTCGAACACATCGGTGGGCACACCCTGCGGGTAGTCCGGTTTCTGACCGAACAGCGGCGTCACCGCGCCCAGCAGCACCAGGCCGGCGACACGGGCACTGCCGTGGCGGGCGATGTAGCGCGCGACGTCGCCGCCACCCATGGAAAAGCCGACCAGGGTTACGTCCTTGAGGTCCAGGTGTTCGATCAGTTGGGCGATATCGTCGGCAAAGGTGTTGTAGTCGTTACCGCTCCACGGCTGATCCGAGCGCCCGAAACCCCGGCGGTCAAACGCGATGGTGCGAAAGCCGCGGCTGCTCAGGTATTCCATCTGGTATTCCCACATGTCGGCATCCAGCGGCCAGCCATGGCTGAACAACACGGGTTTACCGCTGCCCCAGTCCTTGAAGTAGATCTGGGTACCGTCTTTGGCAACGAATGTGCTCATGGAAAACTCCTTGGTTGAGGAACGAAAAACATCAGGATCACTATTGCCCCAAACCGGGCAACGGGCTTGTATGGGTGTGCTTGCTTGGGTTCACCAACTGAACTTGAGCTCTACCCCCAAATAATGACTGTCGTCGCCTCCGGCATCGCGCAAGGTCCGGCCGACTGCGTAATGCACCGCTTCAACCGCGCCGCTGAGGTTTGGCGTAAACACATAGTCGGTACGCAGTTGAGCGTAAGCGCCGGTCCAGCGATCACCCTGGCCTGCGGTGCCGGCGACCGGCAAGTTCGGCTGGGTGTAGACCGCGTCGCTGGTGGTCTGCCGCCAGAGCAGGCCGACGGCGGTCTGCACGCTCAGCTTGTCGACAGGCTGAACGGTGATCGAGGGCTTGACGTGAATCAGGTTGCTGTAGCCCGTATAGCCCGCCAGGGAAAAATAGTAGCCGTTGGGAAACAGCGGGTTGAAAGTGCCGAGGGTGTCGTCGCCGGCTTTACGGTCGCCCGAGGCAATATCCAATTGCAGGCCGATGCGCGGTTTCCACGCCAGGCTATCGAAGGTGTATCCGGTGCGGCTGCCGCCGGCCCAGGCGCGAATGTCCTTGTGGCCTACCGAGCCGCTTTGCAGCATGGCTTCGATGTCCCAGTCGAAACCCTGGGCCGCCCCGCCCAGGCGTGCGTCGACGAAATGCCGGGTTTCATCGCCGTCCGCATCCAGATAGTGCGCGGCGCTGCGCTCATACACGCCGTAGTAGGCTGACAGTTCATTCTTGCCGCCTACCAGTCGCTCGACCCGCAGCATATGAAAGCGCGCATCGCTGTTGGATGTGTCGTCGAAGTGCCGCCCGTCCTGATACTGCACCGGCTGGCTGGCGATGCCGATAAAGCGCCACTGACGGGTCTCCCAGTCGGCCCACAGCGCATCAAAGGATTGCCGCACATTCGGGCCGTCCCGCGACGAGATGAAACGCTGCAAGTCAAAGGCAAAGTCCTGGCGGCCGATACGGCTCTTGAAGGTGCCGGCGTCGAAGGTGTTGATGTATTCGGCGAAGGCCAGGCGCAGGTCCACGCGGTTCTGATCGGCGCCGCCGATCGTGGTCTTGTCGTAGGCCCGCACATCTTCGAGTTGGGTGAACACACGCCAGTTTTCATTCAAGTGAAGGTCGGCATGGACCTGGAAGCGTTGGAGCAAGTAGCTATCACGGGCCACATTGTGTACGCCAAAACCGCTGGCATCGTTCATCTCGAAGCGCTCGCGCAATGTTGCGCCGAGGGACAGGTAGGTGAATGGGTTGGCGCTGGACAGCGGGAGGTACTTCAAGCTGTCCAGTGGCTGCGTGCGCAGCGCCGGATCGCTGAGTACGGACCAGTCTTCCTGCCAGCGGTTGGTCTTGATCGCCGGTCGTGTGGCCAACTCGTCTGCGTGGCCGCTGCTGGCGAGCAGCGGCCACAGCACAGCCAGGCCCCAGCCGGTGCGTCGAGTCATGGGCATGGGCTTAGTGCACCGTATTGAGCTGGTGAATTTCCGCGATATAGCCGCCCGGGAATTCAACCAGCGCGCTGCGCCGGTTTTTACTGGTGAAGGCCGGCACCAGCACTTTGGCACCCGAGCCGGTGGCTTTACCGAGCGTGGCGGTCAGGTCCGCCACTTGGTAGCCGGTGGTTTCATGCCCAAACGGGTAGGGCAGTTGGCCGTTAGTGACCAGCACCGCCATGCGTCCGAACGGCGACTCGATCTCGACGCGCCGGTAGGTGCCGCTGACCTGGCCCACATCGACCGCGGATGCGTGCTTGTCATCGGCCAGGACCTTGCCATGGGAGAAGCCCAGGAACGACCGGATGAACGTGTCGGCCCGATCGGCGGAGAGGTAAACGCGGTTTTCCGGTAGGGTCTGGAACGCCGCGTAGTCTGGGGTCTTGGTGTGCCAGTAGAGCTGCATGTTCACACCACCTGGCCATTGGATCACCGCGTCCCGGCCAATCGGGTCGGGAAAATCGCTGACGATCACCGCCGCACCGTTGTCCCGGGCGGCTTTGAGCGCTGCGTCCATGTCCTTGACCAGATAGCCGTTGCGTTCCTGGCCGAACGGATGCGGGATGGGGGTGGTGAAGCCAAACAGCGACACCGTGCCTGCCGGCGTCTGCAGCAACTGCGAGGTGGTGCTGCTGGGCACCGGCAGCACATTCACCACCACCTGGGGCGTGCTCCTGCCGCCGAAAGTGGCGAGGAAGCTCTGGGTGAAACGGTCCACATCGGCCGGGGCGACGTACACATGGCTAGTGTCATATTGCGGTGCCACGGCGACCGCTGGCGTCGCCGCAAAGGCGCAGTTCATCATGGCGCCGGTCAATAGCGTCAATGCCAGCGATACCGTTCTCACTTTTTTGTACATGCCTACTCTCCCGCCTTTTTGGAAAGTCAGGAGATTAGGGGCTAGGGCAGCCAAGCGAATTGTATGGGCGTGCTCGGTTGAGCGGTTCAGCCTTGATGGCTTGTCAGAGGTTCAAGGCCGCTGCGGTTTGACCGACGTCCCGAACGTATTGCCCATGCGAATGCTGGTCGCCGCCGGGGTGGACAGGCCCACCTGATTCGGCGGCCGCTTCTGCACCGGTACGTTCTGCGCCTCGCGGTTTTTCTGCGCCGCCTTGGCCGCATCCGCGTTGTTGCCCATCTGCTGGCCCAGGCAGCCATAGTCAGGAGCCTTATAGCCATCCACCGTCACCTCGGTGCAGCCTTTGGCGGCGGTTTCGGCGTGGGCGAGCAGGGGCAGCGCGGTACACAGCAACAGGCTGGTGAGGGTGGGGAGTCGCTTCATGGGGCCTCCTGGCGGGCCTGGGGAATTGGGCCGATAAGGCTTGAAAGTGTAGTGCAGCGGGTTTCCCATCACCGTGATGTTTTTTTTGCTATCACCGTAACATCAGGTTCATAAACTGGCCTCAGGATGACGGTTTTCAAGGACACGTCGGCCGTGCAGCGATGCAGAGCGGGGGGGGAACAGTGGGGCTTGCGGCGCGCCATCGGTGCCCTGGCCTTGCTGTTGCTGCTGGCGCTGGGTACCCCGGCGAGGGCAGAGCCGCCGCTGTTGATACTGGACCTGCCGGCACAAGATCTGGAACACGCACTGCAAGCGTACAGCCGCGCCACCGGCATGGCGGTGCTGGTCGACCGTGAACTGACGCGGGGCCGGCGCTCCATCAGCGTGCGCGGGCGCTTCACGGCGCAGGAGGCTTTGGCGATGTTGCTGACGGGGAGTGGCCTGATGGCGCGCTATGCACGCAGTGACGCGTTCACCTTGCAACTGCCCGCGGTCAGCCAACCTCCTGTTACCCGTGGTGCATCGGCACGCAACGCAGCACGGATCAACAACAGCTATGCCGCGGCGTTGCAACAGGCGATCGAAACCAGCCTGTGCCGTTCGCCGTTGACCCACCCCGGCAGCTTCAGAGCGCTGGTGCAGGTCTGGGTCAGCCCTCAGGGGTTGATCGAATACAGCCGGTTGGTCAGTTCCACCGGCGATGAACAACGCGATGAAGCCCTGGTGCGCAGCCTGGGCGCTGCCCGGGTCGAACGCCCGGCGCCGAGCTCGCTGCGCCAGCCGGTGACTTTACTTTTGATGCCCGACACAACAGGAACGCGCATGGAATGCACAGCAGGGAAAGGAGCCTGGGGCGGATGAAAGATTCCGGGCACAGCACGATGGTCAGCCTGTTCCTGGCGTCCTACGAGGAGTTCAAGGTGCGTCTGCGCAAGCGCCTGGGCTCGGAAGACCTGGCCAACGATGTGCTGCACGAAACCTACCTGCGCGTCGACCGCATGGACATGCCGCCGAACCTGGCGCAGCCCAATGCCTACCTGTACCGCATGGCCTTGAACATCGCCGCCGATCGCCGCGAAGCCGACGCCCGGCTGTTGACCGGCAGCGAAGTCGAAGAGCTGCTGCAAAGCGCCGACGAAGCCCAGGACCCCTCGCGGGTAGTGGGCGGGCAGAAAGAAATCCAGTCCCTGGTCAAGGCGCTCTACGAACTGCCGGCGCGCCGTCGCAAGATCCTCATCGCCGCGCGCCTGGAAGAAGCGCCGCACCTGGAAATTTCCCAACGTTTCGGCATTTCCACGCGCATGGTCGAAAAGGAAATCAAGGCCGCCCTGGGCCACTGTGCCAAGCGCCTGGAAAGAAAAGTGATCCAGCGGTTCGGTCCCGGGGCCGGAAAACCGTCTTAGTGTTGAGTCCCTGATAAATCCGTGAGTATTTGCGCGCTTGAACATTTTTAGCCTCTCCACCGCCCGGGCAACCCCCGCCAGCCCATTGCACGATGAAGCCCGCGACTGGCTGCTTCTGCTGACCTCGGGCCGCGCCACCGTAGCCGATGCCAAGGCCCTGAAAGCGTGGTGCGCCCAGAGCCCGGAGCATGCCCAGGCGTTCGAGCAGGCCAAGACGTTATGGCGGCAAGTGGGCACGGCGGTTGAACAAGCGCAGCCCCCGCGCCATTTTGGCCGGCGAGCCTTCCTCGGCGGCGCGATAGCGGCGTCGGCGGCGTTGGTGATGGTGGGCGTCGGCGCCCCAGGTGGGCTGGCCGGCTTGACCGCGGACTATCGCACTGCGGTCGGCGAGCAGCGCCAGGTACTGTTGAGCGACGGCGTGAGCCTGGAACTCAATACCCAGACGCGCATCAGCCGGGTGGGGCAGGGGATCGAATTGCTCGAAGGCGAAGTCGAAGTGCTCGCCCACGTGGCCCAGCCGCTCAAGGTTCAGGCCGGCGCCGGCTGGGTCAGTGCGGCGCAGGCGCGGTTCAATGTGCGGCATACCGATCGCAACGTGTGCGTCACCTGTATCGAAGGGTGGCTGTCGGTGGATGTCGCCGGACGCACTGTGCATATGGAGAGTGGCCGACAGCTCACCTATGGCGCCGCCGGGATCGGCGCGGTCGAGACGGTAGACGCCCAGGCGGTGGTGGCTTGGCGCGAGCAGGTGCTGGTGTTCAACAACGCGACGCTGGCGACGGTGGTGGACGAGATAAACCGCTACCGGCCGGGGATGTTGGTGTTATTGAACAAACAACTGGGCCAGCGCCGGGTACAGGCGCGGTTCAGTTTGCAGCAGTTGGCGGGGGTGGCGTTGTTGATTCGTGATGCGTATGGGGCGAAGTGTACGGAATTGCCGGGGGGGTGGTGTTGTTGAGTTAGGTTGACCGGGCATTTTTTTTGGATTGGATTGGATTGAGTACATATCCGTTATTTAGGTTACGGCGGCTTATGGTTCCGGTCCGTACAAAAAGCCCCAAAGTAACCAAAGGGCTCTTGCCCCACCACTTGGTGCCTCGCCTAAGATCAAAAGCCAAAGCGAGGCGGCCTTATAGCCGACCTGATCCTGGAAGCCGAACCGGGTCAAAAATGTGGGAGGGGGCTTGCCCCCGATAGCAATATGTCAGCCACTACATGCATGACTGATCCACTGCTATCGGGGGCAAGCCCCCTCCCACATTTGGATCTCCATAGATCAGATAGACCTTGCTCTGCTTTTGCTCTGCTTTTGATCTTGATCTTGATCTTAGGCGCCCCGTAAAACCACTTGGTGCCTCGCCTAAGATCAAAAGCCAAAGCGAGGCGGCCTTATAGCTGACCTGATCCTGGAAGCCGAACCGGGTCAAAAATGTGGGAGGGGGCTTGCCCCCGATAGCAATATGTCAGCCACTACATGCATGACTGATCCACTGCTATCGGGGGCAAGCCCCCTCCCACATTTGGATCTCCATAGATCAGATAGACCTTGCTCTGCTTTTGCTCTGCTTTTGATCTTGATCTTGATCTTAGGCGCCCCGTAAAACCACTTGGTGCCTCGCCTAAGATCAAAAGCCAAAGCGAGGCGGCCTTATAGCTGACCTGATCCTGGAAGCCGAACCGGGTCAAAAATGTGGGAGGGGGCTTGCCCCGATAGCAATATGTCAGCCACTACATGCATGACTGACCCACCGCTATCGGGGGCAAGCCCCCTCCCACATTTGGATCTCCATAGATCAGATAGACCTTGCTCTGCTTTTGCTCTGCTTTTGCTCTGCTTTTGATCTTGATCTTGATCTTAGGCGCCCCGTAAAACCACTTGGTGCCTCGCCTAAGATCAAAAGCCAAAGCGAGGCGGCCTTATAGCTGACCTGATCCTGGAAGCCGAACCGGGTCAAAAATGTGGGAGGGGGCTTGCCCCCGATAGCAATATGTCAGCCACTACATGCATGACTGACCCACCGCTATCGGGGCAAGCCCCCTCCCACATTTGGATCTCCATAGATCAGATAGACCTTGCTCTGCTTTTGCTCTGCTTTTGCTCTGCTTTTGATCTGCTTTTGATCTTGATCTTAGGCGCCCCGTAAAACCACTTGGTGCCTCGCCTAAGATCAAAAGCCAAAGCGAGGCGGCCTTATAGTCGACCTGATCCTGGAAGCCGAACCGGGTCAAAAATGTGGGAGGGGGCTTGCCCCCGATAGCAATATGTCAGCCACTACATGCATGACTGATCCACCGCTATCGGGGGCAAGCCCCCTCCCACATTTGGATCTCCATAGATCAGATAGACCTTGCTCTGCTCTGCTCTGCTCTGCTCTGCTCTGCTCTGCTTTGCTCTGCTTTGCTCTTGATCTTGATCTTAGGCGCCCCGTAAAACCACGCTGGCCGAACGCAGGTATTACGCAGCGGGTAAACCGGCAGGGATGCCGGTTTAGCCGTCCCGGGCCATGGATGGCCCGTGACGGCGGCCCGCGGAGTAATGCCTGCGTTCGGGCACACCGAGCCTAGGCGAGGTGCCGAGTGGTGGGGCAAGAGCCCTTTGGTTACTTTGGGGCTTTTCCAAAGTGACCCGCTGTAAGAGCGGAACCCTAAGCCGCCGTTACCAAAAAAACGGATATGTCCCCCATCAAAACCCCAAGCCGCCATTACCAAAAAAACGAATATGCCCCCATCACCCACCCCCTACCAAAGCGGCCCCACCACCTGCCGATACCGCTCCACCCCCTGCGCCGTCTGCCGCACCAGGCTCACCTCCAGCCCCAGCGGATCTTCCCGCCGATTCCCGCTCAACTGCCGCCAGCCCTTGTCCGCTTCCCACACCCGCACCTGCAGATCACTGACCCCGGTCAACACCACCACCCCATCCTTAGCCGCCGGCAACGGAAAGCGATCCCGCGCCGGTGCGGCTGCGCGGTACAGGCTGTCGCCCTTGAGCCACCACCGCACCCGTTGCAGCCCATCCGCCGCGACCGGCGCGCTGCGGATCACGTCCAGGCGAAAGCCCTTGCTGTCGGAACTGCGCACCGTCACCGCCGCCAACCCGCTGGGCTTGGTTTTATCGGCTTGCAGAGAAGCCGGCACGCTCAGCTCCACGCTGGCGCGCATGTTGAGATCGCGCTGCAACTGGTTCAGCGCCCGCAACAACGCCTCGGTCTGTTCCGTGCTGGCCTGCAAGTGCTGATCCGCACGGGTCACGCTGTCGAGGCCGCGCCAGGCGATGAGGCTGACCAGCGCCATCAGCATGATCGCCACCATCACCTCAATCAGCGTGAAGCCTTTCTGCGAGGCACTCATGGCTGGCTCACCACGCGCATCAAACCGGCGGCATCACGTTGCAGGCTGAGGCGGTGTTGCCCGTCGGACAGCTCGACCCGCACCGGCGGGTTGATCCATTCGGCGTCGAGCACCAAGGTTTGCCGGGGCTCGATCGTGACCTGCATCGGCGTGCTCTCCCATAGGCGCGGGCGCAGTTGGGCGTCGCCCTGGAATGACTCCACGCCGAGGCCGTCATCGCTGCGACGGTTGAAGCGGAAACCCTTGGCGTCCGCGCGCCAGGTGATCGGCCGCCCATCGGCGCGGGCTTCGGCCTGGGCTACTTGCAGCAACTGACTCACACGCTCGGCATCCTTGCGCAGCAGGTGCAGCGGGTCGGGCTTGATGGTCAGGCTGATGGCGGCGCTGGCAATGCCGATGATCACCAGCACCACCATCAGTTCGATCAGGGTGAAACCTTGCTGTTTCATGGGGCGGCACCTGGAAAGCTGGCGAGGTTATGAAATAAAAACGTGCGAATTGGCCTGTAGGCTGATGCCACGGACAAACAGGAGGTCCACCCATGGCACTTGCCCTTCGTTTTTCTCCCGCCCTCGGCGTGCAGGCACTGGCCGTGGTTGCCGCGTTGGCCGGCGTGGCGGTCTGGACGCCGTTGCTGCTCACTTCCGCCGAATCCCACACGCCGCCGGCGGCCGCCGAGGTGTTGGCGGCGCGCAGCGATAACCCGGCGTTGCAGTGGTTTTCCACGGCGCCGACGGCATTGCAGGTCAAGGTCTCGGGGGTCTTGGCCGGAGCGCGGGGCGCGGTGGCGATCCTCAGCCTCAACGATGGCCCGCCGCGCAGTTTTCTGCTCGGCGAGCGCCTCAGCCCCGGCGTGCGCTTGACGGCCATCGCGGGCGACGGTGTCGAGATCGAGCGCGGCGGCGAGAAGGTGCGCGTGCAGCTCGACACGTTGCCGCAGGCGCCCGCATTGCCACGCCTCACTCGGCCTTGACCTGCGGCCTGGCCAGGGTCGTCGCCAGGCGCGCCAACGGGGGCGCCTCGCGGCTGGCGTCCCGCACCTGCACATCGACCTGCACCAACTGACTGTCGGGGCTGCTGCTGAGGGTCTGCTCGCAACGCAGTTTCAAGCGGCCCTGATCGCACGCGAAGGTCTTCTTACCGCTGCTCAACCGCCCCTCCAACTGCAACTCCGCCAGCCGGCTTTGCGCCGCCAGCATCGCCATCGACTTGTCGCGCAACAGGCCGTTGCTCTGGGTCATCAGCCCGGCCACGCGCACGGCCGCGGCCATGGCCACCGCGATGATCGCCAGCGCCACCAGCACTTCAATCAGGGTAAAACCTCGCTCGTTGCGGTGCCTGCGCATGGCGTTCTCAAAGCCTGGAAACAGGTGCGCAGCCTAGCGCTGGCAGTTGACCGATTGGCGACCGAAACTCCCGAGGATTTTCAATACGACTGACATGTGTTCTTGCAACACTGCGCCCCGAAATGCACTCAAGCCAAGGAATGTCGAGATGGATATCGCACGCCTAACATCCCCACTGCCAGGCCCTCGCGGCCAGCGTGGCTTCACCCTGATCGAGATCATGGTGGTGGTGGTCATTCTCGGGATTCTGGCGGCGATGGTGGTGCCCAAGGTACTCGACCGTCCGGACCAGGCGCGGGCCACCGCGGCGAAACAGGACATCGGCGGGTTGATGCAGGCGCTGAAACTCTATCGCCTCGACCACGGCACTTACCCGACGATGAACCAGGGCCTCAAAGTGCTGGTGGAACGCCCGGCGGATGCGAAAAACAGCAACTGGCGCGCCTACCTCGACCGTCTGCCCAATGACCCGTGGGGCCATCCTTATCACTATCTCAACCCAGGCGCCAACGGCGAGGTCGATGTGTTCTCCCTGGGTGCCGACGGCCAGCCGGATGGCGACGGCGTGAATGCCGATATCGGCTCCTGGCAGCTGTAAAGCGCGCGATGAAACGGGATTCGCCCGCAGCGGCGAAGCAGCGCGGCATGGCGATTATCAGCGCGTTACTGATCGCGGCGGTGGTGGCGGTGATCGCCGGCGCCATGCTCACGCGCCAGAGCGTATTCACCCGCAGCGTGGAGGCCGAGCAATTGCGCATTCAGGGTCAGTGGCTGTTGCAAGGCCGCCTGGAACACAGCCGCCTGTTGCTGTGGGAGGCGCGCCAGAAGGACGTGCTGACGCGCCTCGATCAGCCGTGGGCGCGGCCCCAGGGCGGGGTGTTTGAAGGGCGCCTGGAGGACGAGCAGGGCAAGTTCAACCTGCGCAATCTGGTCAATCACCAGCGGCTCGACGCCGAACAACTGCAAGCTTTCGAGCGCCTGTGCCGCCTGATTGACATCGACCCGGCCGTGAGCCGACGTATCAGCCGGCGAGTGATCGCCTCCTATGATCAACGTACCGACAAGACGCTGCTGCCGGCGCGCTACCCGATGCTGCGCAGCCTGGATGACCTGAGCGGTATCGAAGGGCTCGACCCGCTGCTGCTGCGACGCCTACAGACCTTCGTCGGCGTGCTGCCCGGCAATACCTGGGTCAACGGCAACACCGCCAGCGCCGAAGTGCTCAGCGCGGTGGTGCCGGAACTCAGCCTGGCCCAGGCCCAGGCATTGGTGGCCGAGCGCGACAGCGGGCGCTGGTTTATCAACCGTGGCGATTTCGTCAACCGCCTGCACCTGCCCCAAGTGGCGGTGGACAGCGTGCAAGTGGGCATCACCAGCGAGTGGTTTCGCCTGCAGGGCCAGGTACGCCGTGAACAGCGCCGGGTGACAATCGACGCGTTGTTGCATCGCCCTGAAGACCGCCGGCCCCAGGTGATCTGGTCGCGGGTGGGCGCATGAAACGCCTGCGGATCGGCTTGCCGCCACTCGATCAACTGACGGTCGACAGCCAGGTGCAATTTGCCTGGCTGGAGCGTGGTGCCGTGGTGAGCGAGGGCGGCGAAAGCCTGCTGCAGTTGGGCCGGTCCAAGCCGTCGGTGGAGTGCTTTCTGCACCCCGCCGACAGCCTGTCGACCAGCCTCGAGCTGCCGCCGCTGGCCGCCGCCAAAACCGCCGCCGCCGTGGCCTGTGCCGCACAGGCGTTGATCCTCGGGCCGGTGGAGCAGATGCAGGTGGCCCACGGCCCGCGCGACAGCGATGGGCGCGTGCAGGTGGCCTGGGTGTCCACGGCCGGGTTGGAGCGCCTGGGCCAGGTGTTGGCGCAGGGCCAGTTCAGGTTGCGCGGTCTGTACCCGGCGCCGTATGCCTTGCCGCTCGGCGCCGCGGCCATGCACGACGGTTACTTGCTGACACGCCATAGCCTGCACCAAGCGGCGGTGCATCCGCTCGGGCAACAGGTGTTGGATCAAGGGCTGGAGGTGCCGCTGGCGCCGGAGGCGCAACGCTGGAGTGGCGCCGTGCCTGGCTGGGGCTTGCACGGCCGCCTCAACCAATCGGCGAGCGGTGGCTGGGGCAGGGCGCTGGCCGCTGTCGCCCTGGCCACTGCCGTCTGGACCCTGGGCCTGAACCTGTACGCCGCGCGCCAGGCGGGCGAAGGCCAGCAGCTCAAGGCGCTGCTGAGCCAGCAGGTGCGCCAGGCCTTCCCCGAATTACCGGTGATCCTCAACCCCTTGCAGCAGGCCCGCCAACAGTTGGCCGCCCGCCAAACCGGCGCCGCCGCCGACCCCGCCCAGCGCTTTGGCAGCCTGCTGCAAGTGGCCGGCAGCAGCCTGCCGTTCATGGTCGGCAACGTCGACAACCTGAGCTTCGAACAGGGCCGCTTGCACGTGGGCTTGCTGGCCGACAGCCGTAGCCCGACGGCGCCGGACGATGGGCAAGCGGCGCTGGCCCAGGCCGGGTTTAGCGCGACCCGCGATGAGCATGGCTGGACGTTGGGCCCGGTGGAAAGCGCCGAAAAACCGGGAGCCGCTGATGAATAAGTGGCGCCGTCTACGCAGCCAGGCCCAGGCGTTCTGGAGCGGCCTGGCCCTGCGCGAACAACGCATGCTCAGCGGCGCCGGCCTGGTGCTGGCAGGTCTGTTGACCTGGCTGGTGCTGATTCAGCCGCCCTTGAAGACGATCGCGTATTGGCAGGCCGAAACCCCCAAGTTGCGCACCCAGGCGGCCACCTTGCACGCGCTGTTGCAGGGCGTCGCGGCGCCGCGGCCCGCCGATGCCGCCACGCTGCAACAGGCCCTGGACAGCGCCGGCCTGCAAGGTCGTTACCAGTTGCAGGCGCTGGATGCCGGCGCCTGGCGCCTGAGCTTCGACAACGCGCCGGCCGATGCGGTGATGGACTGGTTACTGGGCAATCCCCGTTCGTTTTCCCTGGAGGTGTCCGAGGCGCGCTTGCAGCGTAGCGCGGACGCTATCGACAACTCGGCCGGCACTGTGTCCGGGACCGTTCGCATGGATCAGGCGCTTGGCGCTAAGGAAGCTTCATGAAGTGGTCAGTCCCCAACCCTGCGCCTTTTCGCAAGATCGCGCCGCTGCTGTTACTGGCCTTGAGCGCGTGCAGCAACACCCCGTCGCCGACCAAGCCGTTGCAGGTGGACAGCGAACTCGGCCAGCCCCTGGCCGACACCCGGCGCAGCAGCGAGAGCGTGCTGGAGCGCCAGCGCGAGCCGGCGCCCAAGCCCCGCGTCCAGCACCCGCTGACCAACAGCGCCCGTGGCCACGCGCCGGCTGCGGTCAAGACGCGCAACCCACTGGGCGATCAGCCGGTGCAGTTGAATTTTGTCGATGCCGATATCCAGGCGGTGGTGCGCGCGCTGTCCCGTGCCACCGGCCAGCAGTTTCTGGTCGACCCTCGAGTCAAAGGCAACCTGACCCTGGTCAGCGAAGGCCAGGTGCCGGCGCATCAAGCCTACGACATGCTGCTGGCGGCGCTGCGCATGCAGGGCTTCAGCGTGGTCGACGTCGGCGGCGTGGCCCAGGTGGTGCCGGAGGCCGATGCGAAGTTGCTCGGCGGGCCGATCTACAGCGCCGGCAGCAGCGGCATGCAGACCCGCACCTTTCGCCTGCAATACGAAAACGCGGTGAACCTCATCCCGGTGCTGCGCCCGATCGTGTCGCCGAACAACCCGATCAACGCCTACCCGGGCAACAACAGCATCGTCATCACCGACTACGCGGAAAACCTTGCGCGGGTGGCGCAGATCATCGACGGCATCGACACCCCCAGCGCCATCGACACCGACGTGGTGATGGTGCAGAACGGCATCGCCGTGGACATCGCCGCCATGGTCAGCGAACTCCTGGAAACCCAGGGCGCCGACCAGACCCAGAAGATCAACGTGATCGGTGACCCGCGCTCCAACTCGATCATCATCCGTTCCGGCAGCCCCGAGCGCACCGAGCTGGCGCGCAACCTGATCTACAAACTCGACAATGCCCAGAGCAACCCGAGCAACATGCACGTGGTCTACCTGCGCAACGCCCAGGCCGGCAAGCTGGCACAGTCGCTGCGCGGCTTGCTCACCGGCGAGAGCGAGTCCGGCGTCAGCGACGAGGCGCGGGGCAAGCTCAGTGCCATGGGTGGCAATGCCCAGAGCACCCAGGGCAACAGCACCGCGCAGAACAGCAGCGGCACGCCCACCGGCAGCGGCGTGCAGGCCGGGTATAGCCAGGACAAACCGGCGACCGGCAGCAACCCCAGCGATCAGAACACCGCGTTCAGCGCCGGCGGCGTGACGATCCAGGCCGACGCCACCACCAACACCTTGCTGATCTCCGCGCCGGACCCGCTGTACCGCAACCTGCGCGAAGTGATCGACATGCTTGACCAGCGCCGCGCCCAGGTGGTGATTGAAAGCCTGATCGTCGAAGTCAACGAAGACGACGCCAGCGAGTTCGGCGTGCAGTGGCAGGCCGGCAACCTCGGCGGCAAGGGCGGTTTTGGCGGGGTGAACCTGGGGGGCAGCGGGGTGAATGGCACGTCGACCAGCAAGACCAGCATCGATGTGCTGCCCAAGGGCCTGAATATCGGCCTGGTCGATGGCAGCGTCGACATCCCCGGGATCGGCAAGGTGCTCGACCTCAAAGTGCTGGCCCGCGCCTTGAAGAGCAAGGGCGGCACCAACGTGCTGTCGACACCGAACCTGTTGACCCTGGACAACGAAGCCGCGAGCATTTTTGTCGGGCAGACCATTCCGTTCGTCACCGGCAGCTATGTGACGGGCGGCGGCGGCACCAGCAACAACCCGTTCCAGACCGTGCAGCGCGAAGAAGTGGGGCTCAAGCTCAACGTGCGCCCGCAGATTTCCGAAGGCGGCACGGTGAAGCTGGATATCTACCAGGAAGTCAGCAGCGTGGACGCGCGGGCGTCGGTGGACGCGGGCACGGTGACCAACAAGCGGGCGATCGATACCAGCATCCTGTTGGACGACGGGCAGATCATGGTGCTCGGCGGGTTGTTGCAGGACGGCTACAGCCAGAGCAATGACGCGGTGCCGTGGCTGTCGGATATCCCGGGGTTGGGCGCGTTGTTTCGCAATGAAAAGCGCAGTGTGAACAAGACCAACCTGATGGTGTTTTTGCGCCCCTACATCATTCGCGACAGTGGCGCGGGGCGCAGTATCACGCTGAACCGCTATGAGTTCATGCGCCGCGCCCAGGGAGGCTTGCAGCCGGAGCGCAGTTGGGCAATGCCGGATGTGCAGGCACCGCAGTTGCCGTCGGTGGAGAAGGCGATTCCGGGGGCTGGGCCGAGGGCGGTGATCAGGGCGGTGCCGGCTCGTGATTGATGTTGAGCGAGTGCATATCCGGGGCTTCGGTAACGGCGGCTTATGGTTCCGCACTTACGGCGGGTCACTTTGGAAAAGCCCCAAAGTAACCAAAGGGCTCTTGCCCCACCACTCGGCACCTCGCTTGGGCTCGGTGTGCCCGAACGCAGGCTTGCGTGGTTTAAGATCAAAAGCGGCTCGCTTCGCATCGTGTTTACGCGGGGGGCGGTGTTTTTTCATGGCCTGGATTTGTGCCACAACCCCGCTGCAATCAATGCAGTGCCCAGACGGGTGCAGTCGGATTTGACTGAGAATCCCCAGGCACTCACCGCTTCAAAATGTGGGAGGGGGCTTGCCCCCGATAGCGGTGGTTCAGTTACAGATGAATTGACTGACACACCGCTATCGGGGGCAAGCCCCCTCCCACATTTACACTGCGCGGCGGCCCGCCGTGAGGGCGGAACCGTAAGCCGCCGTTACCGCAGCAACGGATATGTACTCAATCCAAAAGGGTCAACCCCATGAGCCTGCTGCCCTACGCCTGGGCCAAATCCCAGCGCATCCTCCTGCGCCCCGGCGAGGCCGGCCTGCTGCTGACGGTCTGCCCGTCGACCCCCGGCTGGTCGATCAGCGAAGTGCAACGTCAGTTCGGCCAGAGCCGCCTTGAACAGGTGCGCGATGATGAGCTCGACGGCCTGCTCGCCAGCGCCTATGCCGACACCGGCAGCGCCGCTGCGGTGGTCGGTGCCGCCGAAAACGAAGTCGACCTCGACCGCCTGATGCAGGACATGCCCGAGATCACCGACCTGCTCGACACCCAGGACGGCGCGCCGGTGATCCGAATGATCAACGCCTTGCTGACCCAGGCCGCCCGCGATGAGGCCAGTGATATCCATATCGAACCCTACGAAACCCACTCCGTGGTGCGCTACCGCGTCGACGGCACCCTGCGCGATGTGGTCTCGCCGCGCAAGGCGCTGCATGGCGCGCTGGTGTCGCGGATCAAGATCATGGCCCAGCTCGACATCGCCGAAAAACGCCTGCCCCAGGACGGCCGCATCGCCCTGCGCGTGGCCGGGCGGCCGATTGATATCCGCGTGTCGACAGTGCCCACCGGGCATGGCGAGCGCGTAGTGATGCGCTTGCTGGACAAGCAGGCCGGGCGCCTGCAACTGGAGACCCTGGGCATGGAGCCGCAACTGCTGGCCCGCCTCGACACGCTGATCCGCCAGCCCCACGGCATCGTGTTGGTCACCGGGCCCACCGGCAGCGGCAAGACCACCAGCCTCTACGCCGCGCTGGCGCGGCTGGATGCGAGCACCAGCAATATCCTCACCGTCGAAGACCCGGTGGAGTATGACCTGCCGGGCATCAGCCAGATCCAGGTCAACGCCAAGATCGACATGACCTTCGGCCTGGCTTTGCGTGCGATCCTGCGCCAGGACCCGGACATCATCATGATCGGCGAAATCCGCGACCTGGAGACCGCCCAGATCGCCGTGCAAGCCTCGCTCACCGGCCACCTGGTGCTCGCCACCCTGCACACCAACGACGCGGTGTCGGCGGTCAACCGCCTGATCGATATGGGCGTCGAACCGTTCCTGCTGGCGTCTTCACTGTTGGGCGTGTTGGCCCAGCGCCTGGTGCGGCGCCTGTGCCCGCACTGCAAGCAGGCAGACCCGGCCATGCCGGGCACCTGGCGCCCGGTGGGCTGCGCGCAGTGCAACCAGATCGGCTACAGCGGGCGTACCGGTATCCATGAATTGTTCTGCGTCGACGACGAGGTGCGCAGCCTGATCCACCAGGGCGCTGGCGAGCAGGAGCTGCGCCAGGCGGCACGCCGCGCCGGCATGTTCAGCATGCGTGAAGACGGCGAGCGCTGGGTGCGCAGCGGCACCACCGCGGCCGAAGAAATCCTGCGCGTAACACGGGACGCCTGATGAATCGCTATCGCTATGAAGCCGCCGACGCCAGCGGCAAGGTCGAGGCCGGGCACCTGGAGGCGGACAGCCAGAGCGCGGCGTTTGCCGCGTTGCGCAGCCGTGGCCTGACCGCGCTTCTGGTGCAGGTCGAAGGCAGTCAACAGGCCGCGGGCGGCAGCAGCCTATTCAGCGCCAAGCTGTCGGACAACGACCTGGCCTGGGCCACGCGGCAACTGGCGAGCCTGCTCGGCGCCAGCCTGCCGTTGGAAGCGGCGCTGAGCGCGACGGTGGAGCAGGCCGAGAAAAAACACATCGCCCAGACCCTGGCCGCCGTGCGCGCCGATGTGCGCGGCGGCATGCGCCTGGCCGATGCCCTGGCGGCACGGCCACGGGACTTTCCGTCGATCTACCGTGCGCTGATCGCGGCGGGGGAGGAGTCCGGCGACCTGGCCCAGGTGATGGAGCGCCTGGCCGACTACATCGAGGAGCGCAACAACCTGCGCGGCAAGATCCTCACCGCTTTTATCTACCCCGGCGTGGTGGGGCTGGTGTCCATCGGCATTGTGATTTTCCTGCTCAGCTACGTGGTGCCCCAGGTGGTCAGCGCGTTCTCCCAGGCGCGCCAGGACCTGCCGGGGCTGACCCTGGCGATGCTCAACGCCAGCGACTTCATCCGCGCCTGGGGGTGGCTGTGTTTTGCCGGGATCGTCGGCAGCTTCTGGGGCTGGCGCCTGTACCTGCGCGACCCGGTGGCGCGCTTGAACTGGCACAGCCGCGTGCTGCGCTTGCCGCTGATCGGGCGCTTTGTGCTGGGCCTGAACACCGCCCGATTTGCCTCGACCCTGGCGATCCTCGGCGGTGCTGGCGTGCCGCTGTTGCGCGCCCTCGAAGCGGCGCGCCAGACCCTGTCCAACGAGCGCCTGAGCCAGTGCGTCAACGACGCCACCGCCAAAGTGCGCGAGGGCGTCAACCTCGCTCCGGCGCTGGCGGTGGAGAAGGTGTTCCCACCGGTGCTGATCCACCTGATCGCCAGCGGTGAAAAAACCGGCTCACTGCCGCCCATGCTCGAACGCGCGGCGCAGACCCTGTCGCGGGACATCGAACGCCGTGCCATGGGCATGACCGCGCTGCTCGAGCCACTGATGATCGTAGTGATGGGCGCCGTGGTGCTGGTGATCGTGATGGCGGTGCTGTTGCCGATCATCGAGATCAACCAACTGGTGACCTGAATGTGGGAGGGGGCTTGCCCCCGATTGCGATGGGTCAGTCTATGCATCTTTGGCTGACACTCCCTCATCGGGGGCAAGCCCCCTCCCACATTGGACCCTACCTGTTCAGTTGATTTGGGGGTGGGCCGATACCGCCAGCCCGCAACCTCGGGTTCATCGTTTCGTCACAGCCAAGCCCCTCGCCGCAGCCTACGCCGCCTTGACGAAACCCCCACTGAAACCGCGCTGTCACCTGCCTCCAAACCGCTCAAAACCATGACCAAAACACCCGAGAATCTTTTTAAAAATCAAGCTCTTCCTCCCGAGGTTTTTTCCCATTGCTGTCATCGGAAACTGCGAAATTCTCTAGCCATGGCCTCACCCCAGTCACCCCCGGAACACGGCTTGGGACCGAAGCCATGGCGTCATGCAAGAGCCATCTACCTCAAACGTACAAACACGACGAAAGGAGATTCTTCATGTTTAAGCGCACTATGATCGCGGCCTCTTTGGCAGTTGCAGCACTGGCTTCGGCCCAATCCATGGCCGCAGTGGTCGGTGGCGGGGCCACCTTGCCGGAAAAACTCTACGGCAGCACTGCCACATCGACGACGGCTACCGGCATCCTCTCTGCCAGCATTCCAGGTTTTAGCCCCTACATCGGTGTGGGCAGCGGCGACGGCAAGAAGGCGTTCTTCGGTAACGATTCGACCAAGCTGAAATTGGCCGCGGGTATTACCATTGATTATGCCGGTAGCGACTCGGTGGTGAGCGCCGCGGAACTGGCTGCTTACAACGCTGACACCGTTAAAGGCCGCGCCGCCTATGGCCCGCTGGTTCAAGTCCCGGCTGAAGCCACTTCGGTGACCGTGCCTTACCACATCGACGGTAAAACCTCGCTGCAGCTCACCAGTGCTCAGTTGGCCGATATCTTCGCCGGCAAGATCACTAACTGGAAAGACGTGCAATTCAACGGGGCTGCCGGTCCAGACCTGCAGATCAAAGTGGTCTACCGTCAGGAAACCAGCGGTACCACCGAGATTTTTACCAACCACCTCAAAGCGGTAAAACCCGCATCGGTACCGAATGTCAGCAACAGCTTCGTCACCGCCATCGGCTTTGACCCAGCCACCAGCGCTCCGGTCGGTTCAAGCTACCTCGCTGTAACCGGCAGTCAAGGTGTCGCCACTGCTATCACCAATAACAATGGTGCCATCGGTTACGTCAGCCCTGACTACGCAGCGTTCAACAGCGCCGCCGCCGTTGCCTCGGTCAATGGCTTCCTGCCGACTGAAGTGAACGTTCAAGCTTCTCTCGATACTATTGCGCCACCGGCCGTCGGTTCCGCCGCCGCCGCCGACCCGTTGAACTGGGTCCCTACGTTTGCCAACCCGACTGCGGGCTACCCCATCGTCGGCTACACCAACCTGGTCTTCAGCCAGTGCTACAAAGACTCCACTGACAACATCCGCATCCAGACTTTCCTGAAACGTCACTACACCGGCGTGAATAACGCGGCTATCAGCAGCCACTCGTTCATTCCGTTGTCCACCACCTGGCAGAAAGCGGTCTACGACAACTTCGTTGCCACCACCAGCTCGCTGCGCATCGGCGACACCAACACCTGCAACGGTATCGGTCGTCCGCTGTAACACCCCGTCTCGACAGGGTTGGCCCCACAACCGGCAATGACTTCGCGTCATTGCCGGTTTTGTCGTTGTGCATCGCGACCCGCCAGTTGAACCGCGTTGTATGAACATTGTGTGACATCAGTTCGGTCGCACCCCTCGGCAACCGCCTTAAGCAATAACCACAACACGTGCCCGCGCAGTGTTCGCGCGCCCGTCGTTCGCCTGCCCCGTCAAAAGGACCTGTAAGTGATGCGTTCCCGTCTGAAGCTGCCTGCCAACCGCGCTGCCAACGTGCCTGCCACTGCCGGTCAACCGGTGTTGCGCCTTAAACCCCTGGCCCATGTGATCGCACTGCTGGTGTTTACCGGCGGTGCCCACGCGGCGCAGCCCCATGCGTTCAGTTCGGGTTGGTTTGCCGCCAAGGGCGTGACGCAGGCCGATGGCGGCGCACGCCCTGGCGCGACGTCGCCGGGAACGCCGCCGCCGTTGGCCCAGCAACAGGCGCTTGGTCAGCAGTTGCAACGCTCCTTTCAGACCCTCAACACCAGCGTCGCCGCAATTGCCGCGCAACAGGCGGCGCAGGCCGCTGCCCGCAATAACGCCAGCGCGGGGCCGGAGACGATCCATAACGGTCTGGGCGGCAACGGCTTGAATGTGGTGATCGGCGCGGATGGCAAGCCGCTGTTCGTCAACGCCGAGGGGCCGGTGCAAACCGATGCCAACGGCAAGACGCTGGTCTCGATCAAGCAAACGGCCGATAAGGCGATCCTCAATTGGGACACCTTCAACATCGGTCGCAACACCACCGTGCAGTTCCAACAGAACAGCGATTGGGCCGCGCTCAACAAGGTCAACAACAGCACGGCGCCGAGCCAGATCCAAGGGGCTCTCAAAGCTGACGGCACGGTGCTGATCCTCAACAGCAACGGCGTCGTGTTCAGCGGCAGCAGCCAGGTCAACGTGCGCAACCTGGTGGCTGCCGCCACGGGCTTCAGCGATGAGCAATTCACCGCCAAGGGGCTGTACAGTTCAAGCAACAGCGCGCCCGGATTCACCCAGGCCGCCGGCAAGGTGACGGTCGAGCGTGGCGCGCAGATCCAGACCCAGGTGCCCGCCACCTCCACTGCGGGCGGCGGTTATGTGCTGTTGCTCGGCAAAGAGGTGGAGAACGCCGGGACCATTTCCACCGCGCGAGGCCAGACCACCCTGGCGGCGGGCGACAGCTTTGTGATCAAGAAGGGCTACAGCACCGATGGCAATGTCGCGTCCACCACGCGGGGCAATGAAGTCAGCGTCACCGGCAACGGCAAGGTCAGCAACAGCGGGCTGATTCAGGCCTCTACCGGTGACATCACCCTGGCCGGCCAGCAGGTGTTGCAAAACGGCGTGTTACTTGCCAGTTCGTCGGTGGAAGCCCGGGGTACCCTGCATGTAAAGGGCACGGGCAACAACGCTAGCGTGACCCTGGGCGAGGGCAGCCTCAGCGCGATTTTGCTCGACAGCAGCAGCGCCCTCGACAGCCAGCGCGCTGGGCTGATGACGCCGTCGCTTGATCAGAACGGCAACATTGTGCCGGCCGATACCTATCGCCGTGACCAGTCCCTGGTGGAAATCACCAGCGACGGCACGGTGGATTTTCGCAGCGGTTCCGTGACCCTGGCCACTGGCGGCCAAGTCGGTATCAAGGCTGCGCAGCGCACCCTGGTGCGCGACGGCGCGGTGATCGACGTGTCCGGCGCCACCGGGGTCAAGGTGTCGATGGCGTCCAATAGCGTCAAGGTCAATATCCAAGGCAACGAGCAGCGCGATGCGGCGGTCAATCGCGACGACAAGTCCCTGAATAACAACGATGTGTGGGTGGATGTCCGCGACTTGATTTTTGTCGCGGCCGGGACCAATGGCTATGCCACCGACCGCTGGTACACCGCGGGCGGCCTGCTGGAAGTGGGCGGTTATTTGGGCACCCGTAACCACGGCATTGGCGAGTGGATGGCCCAGGGCGGTACGGTGACCTTCAGCGGTAAGGACGTAGTGACCCAACAGGGTTCGCAGATCAACTTGTCCGGCGGCACCCTCGATGTGCAAGCGGGCAAGGTCCAGCAAACCTGGCTCAAAGGGCCGGACGGGCGTTTGTATGAACTGTCCACCGCGCCGGGGGACTTGCTCTACAGCGGGATTTACAAAGGCTATGAGGACCACAGCCAGCGCTGGGGCGTGACCGAGTATTACTACAACCCGTTGATCGCCCCGCGTGAGCGTTCAGAAGGTGCCTACACCGTAGGGCGCGATGCCGGACGCCTGGTCGTCAGTACCGCCAGTGCGGTTCTGGAGGGCCAGGTTGTGGGTGACACCTATCAGGGCGAACGCCAGACCCAGGCCGCGCAAAAAGGCCTGGACGGTTATTTGCAGTCGCAAAAAGCCGTGGCCCGCGGTGCCCAATTCGTGGTCGGTAGTTACGTGCCGTATTACGTCAAGGACAGCGCCACGTTGCAGTACGCCCTGGGGGCGGATGCCAGCACCGTGAAAAACGTCGTGCTCGGGCAGCGGGCGGCGGCTATCGCCGCAGGTCTGGACTTGACCACCGCACTGCCGGCTGATCGGGTGTCCACGCTCTATCTGGACACCGATGCCTTGAACGCGACGGAGCTGGGCACGATCAAAATCGCCAGCACCGGTTCGATTCTGGTCAACGGTGCGCTGGAGGTGGCCGCAGCCGGCGACATCACCCTGTTTGCTCCGAAAATCGAGGTCAATGCCAACCTGACCGCGCATTCCGGCAGCCTGCAACTGGGTAACGTACAAACGCAGATCACCCCCGCCGGCAAAGTCGATGTGACCCTCGGTGGGCGTGGCAGCCTGACGGTGAACAACGGCGTGTCCCTGGATGCCAGCGGCCTGTGGAGCAATCAGCGGCTGGGCACCGGCGATGGCAGCCGTTTGCCCTATCTCAACGGCGGCAGCGTGGCGTTGCGCAGTAGCGGTGATATGACCCTGGCGGCAGGTAGCCAGGTCGACGTGTCATCCGGCGCAGCCCTGGATGCCAAGGGCCAGCTCACTGGCGGCAAGGGTGGTGACCTGACGCTCGCGGCCAACGCCAATAGTGGCGACAGCCGAGGCAGCCTGGCCCTCGACGGTGAGTTGCTCGGGTATGGGGTCAATGGCGGCGGGCGCCTGAGTGTGCAGGCCGGCCAGGTGCTGATCAGCGATTCGGCGGTTGCCCCAGGTACCGGGACGTTGCAGCTCGGCAGTGGGTTCTTCAATAAGGGCTTTGGCGCCTATGACATCACGGGTAATGAAGGTCTGGTGGTCGCCGATGGCACCCAGCTTGCAGTGACAACCCCGGTGTACCGCCTCAATGACAACGCACAAAGCGTGGCGAGCGGTGCAGCGCCACGCACTGCGCTGGAGATCTGGACCCCGCCGCAGTATCAGGAAAACCCCACCAAGGGCCTGTTGACCCCCCGCAAAGGCGCGAGCATGAGCTTGCAAGCCGGTACGTTGTTGTCGACAGCGGCGCAGATGGCGTCGGCGCAACTGCGCATCGGCCAGGGCGCGCGGATTGAGGTTGATCCGGGTCAAGCGATCAGTCTACGCAGCATTGGCCAGTTGACTGTGGATGGCAGCCTGAATGCCTGGGGTGGCAGCATCACGCTGGGCGCCGTCAGCGTGCAACCCAACGTGGCCGATGGCGTTGAAAACCAGGGCCATGGCCGTTCGATCTGGATCGGTGAACACGCAGTACTGGACGTGGCCGGGCGGGCGTTCACCGCAGTGGACAGTCTCGGCCGGCGCTACGGTACGGTCGGCCAGGGCGGCACTATCGTGATTGGCGGGGTGATCGACCCGGCCACCGGGATCGCCTCCGCCGCCAACCTGTTTGTGGTGGTGCGCGAAGGCGCGCGCCTTGACGCTTCCGGCAGCCAGGCGGTGCTGGACCTGGACGGTGCCGGCCCGAGCGTGATCGCCAGCCGTGGCGGCAACATCTCCCTGGCATCCAACACCGGCGTGTACCTCGACGGTACGCTCAAGGCCGGCAGCGGTGGTGCCGGTGCGGCGGGTGGTTCCCTGAGCCTGGCCTTGGAAACGCCGCTGTACGCCGAATCAGCCGCCGCTCGCGTGCGGCAAGCCCGTGAATTGATTGTCAGTGCCGCCGATCCGGGCGTGCCGTTGCCCGCCGGCAGCACCCCCGAATCGGCCGCGGGCAGCCTGGTCTACGGTCATGGCCGGCTCACGGTCAGCCAGGTCGACGCCGGCGGCTTCGATAACCTGTCGCTGTTGAGCAATGGTCTGATCAGCTTCGACGGTGACGTGTCCCTGCGTCTGGGGCAGAGCCTGAGCCTGTATTCCGGGGCCATGGCGTTGACGGATGGCGCGCCCCGACAGTCCCAGGTGCTCCTGGCGGCGCCTTATGTACGCCTGGCCGGGGTTGGCAACAACAGCCAGGGCAGTGACGGCGCCGTTCGTCCGACGGTCCAGGGTGGCGTTTCCACGCAGGGTACAGCCGGGCTCTTGAGGGTTGAAGCGGCAAACGTGCTGGATGTGCGTGATAGCCTCAACTTCGGTGCCCATGCCGAGCGCTCCAAGGCGTTGGCCAACGGCTTTGACCGACGCGCCTTCGATCAGGCCCAGTTGGTCAGCCTGGGGGATATGCGCTTTCTGGCCCGCAGCGCGAACAATACTAAAACCGCCTTGACCACCCAGGCCGACTTGAGCCTGACGGCGGCGCAGATTTACCCGGCCACGGGGGCCGTTGCCGAGGTCACGGCCGGCTACACGGGGCCTAACAGCGACTTTGACCCGACACGCACCTTGCGCATCGGCCGGGTCGGCAGTGAGGCCCCGGCGCAACCTTATTCAGTGTTTGGCAGCTTACTGCTGAGTGCCTCGACCATCGAACAAGGCGGCGTGTTACGGGCGCCCATGGGTGTGCTGACCCTGGGCATGGATGGCGGCATCGTCCGTTCCACCAAAGTGATCAACCTGTTGCCTGGCAGCCTGACCTCCGTCAGCGCCGGTGGCCTGGTGCTGCCGTATGGCGGGACAGTCGACGGCGTGACCTGGCAGTACAACGGCAAACAGGTGGAGTTGCTGGGCGTCGGCGGCACCTATAACACGGGCAGTCTGGCCGTTGGTATGCAATTGGTCGGGCGCTCGCTGAATGTGCAGCAGGGCGCGGTGCTGGACCTTGCCGGTGGCGGTGAGTTGCTCGGCGCGGCGTTTGTCTCCGGGCGCGGCGGCTCCACCGATGCGCGCTACAACCCGTTGGTGCAAATCGGTGCGGACGGGCGCTTTACCTTGCCGGGGCTGGCCACCAACCCGATCTATGCGATTGTTCCCGGCGCCCAGCCGGGAGTCGCGCCCAGCGGTGGCGAGCCGGGTGCGACCCAGCCGCTGGTGGGGCAACAAATCAGTATCGGTGCCGGGGTTCCAGGCTTGCCGGCGGGGACCTACACCTTGCTGCCGTCTAGTTACGCCTTGTTGCCGGGGGCGTTTCGGGTCGAGATCAACGGCTTGGCAACGGCGTTTGCCGCAGGTTCGATGCCGAACGCTTCGGCCATGAATAACGGTTCCTGGTCAACCGAGGGCTTCCTGTCGATTGCCCACACCGGCATTCGCGACAGCCTGTCGAGCCAGGTGATCGTCACGCCGGCGGCGGTATTGCGCCGGTATTCCCAGTACAACGAAACCCGTTACGCAGACTTCGTGCGCGCTGACGCTGCGCGCCTGGGCGTCCCGCGTGCGGCCCTTGAAGCCGACGCCAAAACCCTGAAGTTGCAACTGATCGCCGGTCAAAAAGACGTGGGGTTCACCTTTGATGGCGAGGGGCGTTTTAAACCCGCGGAGGGTGGATTCGGTGCCACTGTAGCGGTGCAGGGCAACGCCATCGAGGTGATTTCTGACACTGCCCAAGCCAGTACCACACCGTCGACGGTGGCGGTACGCGCCAGCGATTTGAATGCCTTGGGGGCCGCCCGTTTGGTGGTGGGCGGCTTGACGACGGTGATGTACGGCCAGGGTGGTAATTTCGTCGGGTTCGACACAGGATCCAGCGCGAACTCGGTGATTGTGCGTCAGGGGGCGAGCTTGGCGGCGCCGGAAGTGTTCTTGATGACGGGTACGTCCTCGGGCGCCATTGAGATCGAACAAGGTGCGTCGATCAACACCCTGGGGCTCGGCAAGGCTGCCTATGACTCGGATGATGGTTTTATCTATCGACCAGGCGCTCATAGTGTCCTGGCAGTGTCCAACGGGCGCTTGCAGATGCTGGCCCCAACCGCTGGCGACAATAATAGAGGACCAGGCAGCATCCTGATCGGCCAGTGCAATCCAGGGGCTTGCAGCGGTGAAACGTCACTGTATTCCGAGGGCTCGATTGCCTTTGCCACCACCAACCGCTTTGCCTTGGGTGACGGTGTGCGCTACGGCACCCGTCATCTGGCGCTGGCGGTGGGTGGGATCAACGTCGGCAGCCCGGAGGCGTTGGCCGAGGCAGCCGCGCGCGGCGTGTTGCCGTCGGGCTTGACCCTCAATCAGCAAGTGATGGATCGCCTGTTGCGCGGCGATACCTCACGCGGCGCACCGGCCCTGAAAAGCCTGGCACTGACAGCTGGGCAATCCTTGAACTTCTATGGCAGCGCAACCCTGAGCACCCTCGACAGCTCGGGTAAGTCACTGCTGGATGAACTGTTACTGACGACTCCGGCGATCTATGGCTATGGCAACGCGGCGGATGTGGCGTTGATCCAGACCGGCACCTTGGTGTGGGGAGGCGATACCAGTGCGCCGCCGGCCGTGATCAACCAAGGCGCGGGCACTGGCAGCGGCACCCTGGAGCTGCAGGCTCGGCGCATCGAATTCGGCTATGGCCGCAACGCCCAGCCCGATGGCCTGACCGAGAATGGCCGCATGACCCTGGGCTTTGCCAATGTCCACCTCAACGCCGACGAACGCATTACGGCCAACCACAAAGGCAGCCTGGCGGTGCATCAGTCCCAGGGCGCTTATGAAGCGGGCAAGGGCTTTGCCTACAGTGGCGGCAACTTGACCATCACCGCGCCGTTGTTGACCGGTGAAGCCGGTTCGATCAACCGGATCACCGCCGGTGGCGCAGTGACCGTAGTGGCCCCGGCCAACGGTGCGGCCCCGGCGGATGCGACGGCCATCGACGCGTTGGGCGCCGAGTTATTGCTGTCCGGGCGCAGCGTGGCGGTCGATACGGCGGTGGTGTTGCCCAGCGGCAAGCTGACTCTCAGCGCCGATGAAGCGCTGACCCTGGGCGCTTCTTCGCGTCTGGACCTCAGTGGTCGCACCGTGCGGAACAACGACGTGAGCAAATACAGCTGGGGCGGTGACGTCAGCCTGGAAAGCCGCCACGGCAACATTTATCAGGCCGCAGGTGCGCTCGTCGACCTGTCCGCCCGATACAACCAAGGTGGCCTGCTCAAAGCCGTGGCGGTGGACGCCGGAGCAGGGCAGGTCGACTTGCAAGGGCAGATCCGCGCCGGTAGCAGCGGCTATTACGATGCCGGTGGCACCCTGGTACCGTACCAGGCGGGCGGGGTGGACATTCGTGCGCAGCAGATGGGGGATTTCGCCGCGTTGAACCAACGCTTGAACCAGGGGCAGGTGTGGGGTTCGCGCAGCTTCCAGCTCAAGCAGGGCAACCTGGTTATCGGCGATGAACTCAAGGCCAATCAGGTCAACGTCTCGGTGGATAACGGCAGTTTGACGGTGGTGGGCACTATCGACGCCAGTGGTGAGCGGGTCGGCAGTATCCGCCTGGCCGGCAAGCAGGGTCTGACCCTCGCCGGCAGTGCGGTGCTGGATGCCCACGGTACGGCGTTGCGGGTCGACAGCTACGGCAAAATCATCGATGCGCCGAACCGGGCGATGGTTGAACTCAACAGCGGTGACGGTCAATTGACCTTGGCCGATGGCGCGCGTATCGACGTGCGCCACGGCACGGCTGCGCTCCTGGGCCGTGGCCCGGGGCAATACGACGGCCTGGCCCGTGGCACCCTGGAACTGAATGCCCCCCGGCTGAATGCCAATGATGTGGCCATCGATGCGCGCGGGCGCGTCGATATCCTTGGCGCTCGCTCCATCGCGCTGAACGCTGTCGCCCGTTACACCGATGCGCCGCCCGGCGTTGAGCCGTCGGTCAGTGGCCGGCCGTATCAGATGATCGATCAGGATTACCTGAATAAAAACACGCGCTCAGTGAAACCTTTATCAACAATGCCTTGAACAACCTCGGGTTGACGCAAGGCAAGCTGGCGGGCTTGAACAACAGCCGCTACGCCGACGCCTTCCACCTGCGCCCAGGCGTGGAAATCGTCGCCGAAGGCGATCTGGTGGTCAGTGGCGACCTGGACCTGTCGGGCATGCGCTATGCCAGCCTCAACCGCAATACGCCTTCGGGCGAGGTCGGCAGCCTGGTGGTGCGTGCCGGTGGCAATCTGGACGTCTACGGCAGCATCAACGACGGTTTTGCCCCGCCGCCGCCCACCCCGGACGACAACGGCTGGGTGCTGACCCCCGGCCTGCAAGGGTTCGGCAGCGATGTGATCGTGCCCGGCCCTGGTGTGGTGCTGGCAGAGGGCAGTGCATTCCCCACTGGCAAGACCCTCAACTACTCGTTACCGATCCAGGCCACCACGCTGGCGCAAGGCACTGTGCTGCCGACGCAGGGCATCCTCGATGCGCCACTGACCCTGCCGGCCAATACCGTGTTGAGCGCGGCGGTGCGCGACAGCGCCGGCAACCTGCTGTATGCCGCCGGCACGTTGTTGCAACAACCTGTGGTGCTCGCTGCCGATACACGACTGGACGCCGGCACCGTATTGGCGGGCGCTGCCGCCCTGCGCGCGATGACCTGGCCGGCCGGCGTGCCGTTACCCAGCCGAGGGGTGCTGATCGGCAGTGCGACCGACGGTGTTTTGCTGGCTGTGAACCTGGCTCTCAAGGTTGGCGCGCTGATTCCTTATGGCACGGACGTCAAACTGCCGAACGGCGCGATATCGGTGCCGTTGCGCACCGTGACCGGCGCCACGGCACGCCAGAACTGGGCTGTGGCGCCGATGTTGGCCGAAGGCTCGCAGTCGTGGTCGTTGCGTCTGGTGTCCGGTGCTGATACCCAGGCGGCCGACACGCGTTCTATCCAGCCGGCCTTTGCCGGCGACCTGACCCTGGCGGACACGCACTACGGCATTTACGAGACTCACAGTAAAACCACCATCCCGGGGCAACCGGCCCGGCCAGGCGGCGCCTGGTACTGGAGTGACTTTGCCGCCGAGCTGTTCGGCGTCACGGCGGGTACTCCGGTGCCGGAGTCCGAGTGGGCTTCTTGCCCGGACTTGTGCGTGCGCGTCAACTACGTGTGGAGCGACTTAGCCGAGTTGTTTGGCTTTACTCCCGGGGCGCCGGTGTCACCCGAAAACGAAAGCACGTGCGACGCAGATCTGTGCGTTTCCTTGGGCGAACCCACTCCAGCAATCCCTGAGCAGGTGATCGTCGGTCCGGTCAAACTGGTTTCACCCGTGAGTCAGCATTTCAGTGTGCTGCGCACCGGCACCGGTGATCTGGATCTGATCGCTGCGGGCAACGTCTCAATGCAATCGCCCTACGGCGTGTACACCGCAGGGGCGTCCAGCGCGTCTCGCGCAGGTGGTGCCGCCGCCGACTTCAACCAGGCTCGCGTCACCGCTGCGGATGTGACGGTGCTGGGCAGCGCGGCCAAGGCGTATGAAGCCTTGGTCGATGAAAGCAGCGCCAGCCCTTACGCCGCCTGGTACCCCGACGGCGGCGGCAACGTGTTGCTGCGCACCGGCGGTAGCCTGACGGGCGCTGTCTGGACGCCGATGCAAGATAGGCCAATGGACAATGACGGTCGCAGCCAACTCAACAGTGCGAACCTGGGCAACTGGTTGTGGCGCCAAGGCACAGGCAGCACGGCGGGTGTCACCCCGATACCGACCAGTTGGTGGATCAACTTTGGCACTTATATAAAGGGCAAAAGCGGCACTGCCAACCGGTATTTTGACGACGCTGCACAGATAGACCAGCTGCCACGCCTGGTGGGGTTCACCGGTGTCGGCACGCTGGGCGGCGGCAATCTGACCCTGGACCTGGGCAGCGATGGTGGCATGCAGACGCGCCGTGGCTCCGTGGATGGCTTGAGAGCACCGCGCAGTGAAGGCCTGGTGTTGGCAGTGGGGAGTACCGGGCGGGTGGTGGACGGTCAATTGCTGTTGACGGGGGGCGGCGACCTGGATGTACGCATGGGAGGCGATTTGAACCCTGGGCTGGACGCTCGTGCGACCCGCAGTAATACCGCCAGCTTGCAATCAGTCGACTATAAGGCACAAACACTCAGCCTCAATGGCGTGCTGACCAACCTGCGTGGCGCCTTGAACCTGCAGGCAGGCAGCCTGGGGGGCATTGCCTTGAACTATGGCAGTATGCGTAACGATCAGGATGTCAAGGAAAGCCGAGCCTACTCGCCGTACACCGCAAGCCTGGGCACGGCCACGGGCGGGATCACCTTGATGCTGGGCGACGCCACGGCCACCCTGTCGACGCGAGGTGACCTGGTGTTGGCGGGGACCGGCGACCCTGGACGCGTCTCTACCGAAAATACCCAAGCGTTCAGTTACAACGGTAGCGCTTATGGCAATGGCACCACATGGTTCTCATTATGGACCGAGCGTACCGCCATCGACTTGTTCTCCGCAGGTGGCAGTTTGACGCCTAGCGTGCAGAGCATGTCGCTGAGCGCCAATGGCCAGCTGAATCCTCTGCCCGAGCAAAACTACTCCAGTTCGGACGGGCGTTTCATCTTCCCCTCCAAGCTCGGCGTGGTAGCAGCCAATGGCAGTATTTATCTCGGCGCATCCGCGCTGGGTGCTGGCCCGCTGCCTAACAATCCTGCTTATTCGCTGTTATTGGCGCCGTCGAGCAAAGGACGATTGGCCATGTTGGCCGGGGACTCAATTTACGCCAGCGGTTATGCGGTCAACCAGTCGGGTGACAGCCAGGGTGCTATACCGACGCCGTTCGCGCCAGCCTTTGTCGGCAGGAATGGGTTCAGCCTGGTCGTCAACAACCTGGGCAGTGACGCGATACAGGACGACCTTTCCTTGTTCGCCTTCCGCAGCGCGACTGATCTTGCGCGTCCGGCTTCCCAGGCAGAGCCGGCCAGGTTTTATGCCCAGCAGGGCGACATCGTGGGGCTGCGCAGCGGTGAGATCCTGACGTTCGGCAGCCCGCGTCAAGGCCAGGTCCGCTATGAGTCCGCAGGCCCGGTCTGGATGCGGGCGGGGCGCGACATTGTCAGTTCAGGTACCGATATGGGCTCGTCGACGGTGCTTCCTAAACTGTTGGGTTACAACGGCGATTACTTGGGTGAAAGCCGCGGCAACCTGTTCGTTCACAGCCGCCCTGAGGACGTGTCAGTGGTTTCCGCCGGGCGCGACATTCTCTACAGCAGCTTCAACGTCGCCGGCCCCGGCACCCTGGAAGTCAGTGCCGGGCGCAACCTGTTGATGGCCGACAAAGCATCCATCACCAGCCTGGGACCGGTGGCGGCGGGCGACTCCCGTCCGGGGGCATCCATCGTGCTGGAAGCCGGGGTCGGGCTCAACGGCCTGGATTACCTGAAGTTCGTCACGCCCTACCTGGACCGCGCCAATCAGGCGGTCGAGGGGGTCGCGCTGGCTGCGCAAGCCGGCAAGGTGGCGAAAACCTACGAGGCCGAACTGTTGCAATGGCTCAACGAGCGCTACGCCTTCAGCGGCGATGCCGAGCAGGCGCGGGCGTACTTTGCAGGCTTGGGCCCCGAGCAGCAACGCATCTTCGCCCGTTCGGTGTACTTCGCCGAAGTGCGCGAAGGTGGTCGCGAATACAACCTGGCCGCTGGCCCGCGTTCCGGTAGCTTTGTCCGCAGCCGCGCGGCCATCAACGCACTGTTGCCGAGCAAGGACGTGGCGGGTAACCCGATCGTGTACAACGGCGACATCACCCTGTACGGCGGTGCCGGGGTGCATACCCTGTTTGGCGGCAATATACAGATGCTCAGCCCTGGCGGGCAGCAGGTGTTCGGGATTGAAGGCAACGTGCCGCCGGCCAGTGCCGGGGTCCTCACGCAGGGTGCCGGGGATATTCAATTGTATTCCCGGGGCAGCATCCTGCTAGGCCAGAGCCGGATCATGACCACCTTTGGCGGGGCGATTCTCGCCTGGTCCAACGAAGGCGACATCAACGCCGGCCGTGGCTCGAAAACCACCGTGCTGTACACACCGCCCAAGCGGCTCTATGACACCTGGGGCAACGTGACCTTGTCACCCAATGTGCCAAGCGCCGGTGCCGGTATTGCCACACTGGCACCGATCGCCGAAGTGCCGGCCGGTGACATCGACCTGTTGGCTCCGGCCGGCACCATCGACGCGGGCGAGGCGGGCATTCGGGTCTCGGGCAACGTCAACATCGCCGCCTTGCATGTGGTCAACGCGGCGAACATCCAGACCCAGGGCAAGTCGTCCGGAGTGCCGGTGACGGCCACCGTCAACACCGGCGCCATGACCTCGGCCAGCGCCGCGGGGGCGGCGGCGTCCCAGGCGGCGGAAGACGCGGCGCGCAGCCAGCAGGCGGCGGCCAAGCAGGGCAGGGCGTCGATCGTGACGGTGGAGGTGTTGAGCTTTGGCTCCGAGCCGGTGCAGCGCGAACCGCAGGAACAGCCGAAGACCTCGGGGTACAACCCCAACAGCCCGGTGCAGGTACTGGGCGCCGGGCCGCTGAGCGAACAGGCGCGTGCGCGGTTGACGGATGAGGAGCGCAAGCAGATCACGTTGTAGGTGGAAGGACCTCTCGATGTACGTTTGGGGCAATCAGTGATTGCCCCGTTTTTTTTGCTGTTGGCGCGGCGGCCTAATAGTCGGCTGGTGTTTCATGGCTAACTCGGCTGGAAGGGTGGGAGGGGGCAAGTCGAATCGTCGCACCGCCCCTCCCACATTTTGATCTCCATGGATCAGATATCTCCATGGATCAGAACCCAAAGAACCGGACATGTAGCCGATCACCCCCTCCCCAAAAAATGCCCCCCACTCAATCCAAAATGAAGCTTTCGTGACAAAAGTTCGGTAGTGCCCGGCTACGCCCGTCTTGCCTATGTAACGCGCTGGAGGCGGCCACAAGTCGTCTCCCCAGCCGTCAGCAGGACGCCAGGAGTGGGGCACATGGGAACTATGGAACGTTACTCGAAAGTCGGCATGCAGGAGCTCGATCAGCGCCTGTCGAAGATCGTCGAAGCCGCGCGCAAGAAGCCGGTTTCGGTGTACCGCTACGGCGCGCCCTGGGTGTGGATCGTTTCGCAGGACGATTGGCAGGGCGCTTTGAAGGAAGTCTCCAGCTACATCCCCGCCGGCCATTCGCTGGTGTTGTTGCGCCCGCAGATCGATGCGGTGTTCGACCGGCACCACGACCTGCTGCAGCCCGCACCCGGGACGCAGATCGCGCCGCGCACCGTGTTGCAGATCCTGCTGCTGCAATTGCTGTACTCCGTGCCCAGCGAACAGCAACTGCACGAACAGCTCAATTACAACCTGCTGTTCCGCTGGTTCGTCGGCCTCGACCTGCACCAGAAGGTGTGGGGCATCCAAGTGCTGCAGCGTGATATCGCCACCCTGTTGAGCAACCCGCGGGCGGTGCAATTGATCCAGACCGTCATCGGTGAAGTGTTTTGTGGCGCCTTGCTGCACATGCCGGAGTTCTCGTTGAACTTCGCCTTGTTGCACACCTGGCTGGCACGGCACAGCCAACTTTCGATAACCCGCAATTGAGCAGGCCAAACGCCGTGCAATCGGCGAGGGCGCAACATTTTAGACATTTAGGGGGCTGTGTGGAGCATCTGTTCAAGTCAACGCTGGCGCTGTGTTGCCTGGCGCTGGGCACCTTGGTGCAGCCGGCGCTGGCCGAGGAGGGCGATGCCCCGGCGCGCCGGGTGGACGTCAACGAGTACTTCGTGCGCGGCAATACCGTGCTCGATGCGGCAACGATCGAAGAGGCGGTGTACCCGTTTCTCGGCCCGCAAAAGACCCTGAACGATATCGAAGGCGCCCGCGACGCGCTGCAGAAGATCTACCAGGCGCGTGGCTACCAATCGGTGTTTGTGGAGCTGCCGGAGCAGAAGGTCGATGACGGCATCGTCTACCTGCAAGTCAGCGAAACCAAGGTCGGCCGCGTGCGGGTGGTGGGGGCCAAGCATTACTCGCCGGTGGAAATCCGCGAGGAAGTACCGGCGCTCAAGGAAGGCGCCGTGCCGGATTTCGCCAGCGTGCAAACCCAGCTGGCCGGGCTCAACCGCAGTGCCGGGCGCCAGGTCACGCCGCTGGTCCGCGAGGGGCAGCGCCCCGGCACGATGGACGTCGACTTGCAGGTGGAAGACCAGAATCCGTGGCACGCGAGTATTGGCCTGAACAACGACTACAGCGCCGACACCGAGAAGCTGCGCTCGGTCGCGACCCTGGGCTACGACAACCTCTGGCAACTGGGCCACAGCATCTCGCTGACGTATTTCACCGCGCCCCAGGACAGCTCGAATGCCAAGGTCTGGTCGGGTTCCTACAGCGCGCCGTTGGATGAACGCTGGACCTTGCAGTTTTCCGGTTATCAGTCCGACAGCAACATCGCCACTATCGGCGGCAGCAACGTGTTGGGCAAGGGCCATTCCTACGGGGTGTCGGCGATCTACAACCTGCCGCTGGACGGGAACTGGGCCAACTCGTTCTCCTTCGGCATCGACTTCAAGGACTTCGACGAACAACTGAAATTCGGCGCCAGCAGCGACCAGGTGCCGCTCAAGTATGCCCCGTTCACCTTTGGCTACAACGGCTACCGCTACAGCGAAAAATCCCAGCTGGGCCTGGGGTTGAACCTGGTGGTGGGCACCCGGGCGTTCTTCGGCTACGGCAGCGATGCCGAAGAATTCCGTGCCAAGCGCTGGGACTCCAGCCCGAGTTTCGCCGTGCTCAAGGGCGATGCCAATTACACCTACACCTTCGCCAACGACTGGCAGTCGGCGTCCAAGGCCGGCTTCCAGCTGGCCTCGGGACCGCTGGTGTCCAACGAGCAGTATTCCGCTGGCGGCGCCACCTCGGTGCGCGGTTACCTGGCGGCCGAGCGCACGGGGGATGAGGGGTTGCTGCTCTCCCAGGAGTTGCGCACACCGTCTTTGGCCAAGTTCCTCGGCAGTTATGTGCAGGAGTGGCGCTTCTACGCGTTCGCCGAAGGCGCGCGCCTGCGTCTGCACGACCCGCTGCCCGAGCAGGAAGACGAATACAGCCTGGCCAGTGTCGGCCTTGGCACCCGCGCCAGTTTGAGCAAATGGTTGTCCGGCAGCCTGGATTGGGGCTACCCGCTGCTCGACGGACCAAACACCCAGAAACAGGACTCGCGACTGCACTTCAGTGTGCAGGCGACCTTCTGACCCTTTTCCCCGGAGATTCTTCCCATGCAACGCCTATTCCTGAGCCTGTTGATCTGCCTGGGCTTCGCGCTCCCGGCCACCGCCCATGCCTGGTGGCAGGACGATTGGCACTACCGCAAACAGATCAGCGTGGACACCACCGCCCAAGGCGCCGCGATCAACCAGGCTCTGGGCCGCACCGCGCTGCTGGTGCGCCTGCACACCGGCAACTTCACCTTTGACGGGGTCAAGGATGACGGCAGCGACCTGCGCTTTGTCGGTGCCGATGACAAGACCGTGTTCAACCACCAGATCGAAAGCTTCGACCCGCTGATGGGCATGGCGCTGATCTGGGTCGATGTGCCCAAGGTCGAAGGCGCTCAGCGCCAGGACCTGTGGATGTACTACGGCAACCAGAAGGCCCCGGCCACCGCCAACGGCCAGCTGACCTTCGACCCGAATTACACCGCGCTGTATCACTTTGACGGGGCCAGCGGCACACCGCCACGGGACACCACGGCCTACGCCAACACCGCGCTGAATGCCACCGGCAGCAGCATCGACGGCGTGGTCGGGCGGGCCTTGCAGTTCAGTGGCCAGCCCTTGCTGTTGCCGGCCAGCCCGTCGCTGCAACATGCCGCCGGTGGCGCCTTCACATTCAGCGCCTGGCTGCGCCTGGACCAGGCCAGCGGCGAGCAGATCGTCCTCGCCCGGCGTGAGGCTCCGCATAGCCTGTTGCTCGGGTTGAACCAAGGCATGCCGTTCGTGGAAGTCGACGGCCAGCGCGCCGTCTCGACCCAGCCATTGAACCCTGGTCAATGGCAGCACCTGGCGTTCACCGCCGAGGGTGAAAAAGTCACGCTGTATGTCAACGGCCGCGAAACCGCGAGCCTGGCGGTGGCGATGCCGGCGTTCAATACACAACTGGCGATCGGCGCCGATCTGCCGGAAGCAGCCGGCCCGCACTTGCCGTTTGCCGGGGCGATGGATGAGCTGCGCCTGTCCAAGGTGGCCCGCCCGGCGACCGTGTTGCTGGCCGATGCGAGTGCCCAGGGCGCCGAGTCGAAACTGGTCGCTTACGGCGTGGATGAAGAACAGTCGGGCTTCGGTTTCGGCAGCCTGGGCTTTCTGCTCAACGCGGTGCCGGTGGATGCCTGGGTGATCATCCTGGTGCTGGTGGCGATGATGTTCCAGTCGTGGGTCATCATGATTCGCAAGAACCGCATGGTCAGCCGTGTGAGCAGTGCCAACGAGGCGTTTCGCGAGCAGTTCGCGCAGATCGGCACCCGCCTGGAAATGTTCTACGACGACAGCGTACTCGCCGAACGCCTGAGCCATTCTTCGCTGTGGCGCCTGTACTGCGTGGCGGTCAAGGAGATCCGCACCCGCCGCGCCCAGGGCGCCGACACCTCATCGGTGTCGGCGGCCACCATCGAAGCCATCCGTTGCTCCATGGACGGCGTGCGTACCCGCGAAAACCAGGCACTCAGTTCCAAACTGTCGACGCTGTCCAACGCCATCGCCGGCGGCCCGTACATCGGCCTGCTGGGTACGGTACTGGGCATCATGGTGGTGTTCCTCGGCACGGCCATGGCCGGCGACGTGAATATCAATGCGATCGCTCCGGGCATGGCGGCGGCCTTGCTGGCCACGGCCATGGGCCTGTTCGTCGCGATCCCCGCGCTGTTCGGCTACAACCGTCTGATCACGCGCAACAAGGAAGTCAGCGCCGACATGCGCGTGTTCGTTGACGAGTTCATCACACGCCTGGCGGAGATGCACGGCGAGAGCCAGTTCAGTGACGCGGCGCACCGCGTGCCGCACCACGCGCCGGTTTCGGCCTGAGGAGAATCGCCATGGCTTCCGTAAATGCCTCCCACGACGATGACGACGATGCCGCCGTCGACAGCATCAACATCACGCCCCTGGTGGACGTGCTGATGGTGGTGCTGGTGATGTTCATCCTCACCGCCACCGCCCAGGTCTCGGGCATCCAGATTCATCTACCCAAGGCCAGCGCCTCGGTGTCGCTGTCGGAGGCCAAGACCAAGGCCATCTCCGTCAACGACGGCGGCCAGGTGTTTCTCGATGCCTACCCGGTCACCCTCGGCGAGCTGGAGGAGCGCCTGCGCATCGAGAAAGCGCTGAACCCGGATTTCCCGGTGATCGTGCGCGGCGACGCCACGGTGCAGTACCAGAAGGTGATCGAGGTGCTCGACCTGCTGCGGCGGTTGGAGCTGTCCCAGGTCGGGCTGGTCACCGGCAAACCGAGCCAGGGCTGAGTCATGACCGCACAGATCCCGATGCCGCCGTTGCCCGTGAAGAACAAGCCGCCGCTGCGCCCGCTGAAGTGGGGCGCCGGCCTGCTGCTGGGCGCCGTGGCCGCCTGGTTTCTCTGGCAATGGGCCAATGACATGAGTGGGGTACGCCGCGAAGCACCCAAGGTGCCGACCATTATCCCGTTGCCGCCACCGCCGCCACCGCCGCCGGAAAAACCCAAGGAACCCGAGCCCCAGGTGGAAGAAAAAGTACCCGAGCCGGTGCCCACGCCGGAGCCCGAAGAGGTGAGACCGGCGGAAGAAGCACCGCCTTCGCCGGCCGACGACTTGGCCAACCCGATGCAGATCGATGGCGATGCGCAGTCCGGTAACGACGGCTTCAACATCGGCGCGGGCAAGGGCGGTGGCATGGCCGGTTCCGGCGGCGGTGGCCTCGGTGCCGGCACGTACAAGCAATACCTGGCGGGGGTGTTTCAACGCCTGCTGAGGGAAGACCCGGAGTTACGCAAAAAGGCCTACGCGGTACAGGCGGATGTGTGGTTGAGCGCCGAGGGCCAGGTCACGCGTGTGGAGCTGGCCAAGTCCAGCGGCGACCGCGAGACCGATGCCCAGGTGCTGGCGGCGTTGCGTGTACCGCATGCCGCGCAACGCGTTCCAGCCTCGGTGAGCATGCCGGTGCGCCTGTCCCTCAAGGGTCGGCGTCCGGATTGATCGAACCCATTTTTTGCAGTTTTTTACAGGAGTTGCTTACGAATGATTTCCCCCGTGAATCGCCTGACCCTGGCGGTCGGCATGGTCATCGCGACCCTGGTCGGCCAGGCGACGGCCGCCCCGGTCGCCCCTTCGGAAAACGTCACGATCAACCTGATCCGCCTGCTGGTACAGCAAGGCGTGCTCACCCAGGACACCGCCAATGGGCTGATCGCCCAGGCAGAAAAAGAGGCCCAGCAGGCACGCCAGGCCAATGCCGCGCCGGTAGTCGCCAGCGGCCCGACGGCGGCACCTGGCGATGTGCGCGTGCAGTATGTGCCGCAAGCGGTACGCGACCAGATCCGCGATCAGGTCAAGGCCGAAGTCATGGCCACCGCCAAGCAGGAAAACTGGGCCCAGCCCAATACCTTCCCGGATTGGGTCTCGCGCATCAGCTTTGATGGCGATATCCGCCTGCGTGACGAGTCGCGCTATTTCTCGGGGAGCAACAGCAATGAAATCCTCGATTACGCCAAGCTCAATGAGAACGGGCCTTACGACGTCAACCGCAACTCCAACACCAAGTTGCCGCCGCTGCTCAACACCCGTGAAGACCGCGAAAGCCTGTTCCGCCTGCGTGCGCGCCTGGGCATGAAAGCGGTGATCTCGCCGGAATGGACCGCCGGCATTCGCCTGGGCACCGGCTCTGACAATAACCCGGTGTCCACTACCCAGACCCTGGGCGGTGGCTTCGGCAAGAAGGACATCTGGCTCGACCAGGGTTACCTGAGGTGGAAAACCACCGACTACATGACCTTGACCGGCGGGCGAATCGCCAATCCGTTCTACGCCACCGACATGATGTATTCCAACGAGCTCAATTTCGACGGCGTGGCCGCGATCTTCAACCACAAGCTCAACAACGAGTGGGGCCTGTTCGGCACCCTCGGTGCATTCCCGGTCGAATACACTGCGGATGCCGCCAGCAGCAACGGCATCGACAAGGAAGACAGTCAGACCAAATGGCTGTTCGGCGGGCAAATCGGCGCCGATTGGAAGATCAACCGCGGCAACAGCCTTAAGCTCGCCGCGGCCTATTACCAGTTCCAGGACATCCAGGGTGAGCGCTCCAGCCCTTGTTCGCCGTGGGCCGGCGCCCCCGGTTGCGACACCGACGGCACGCGTGTGGCCTTTATGCAAAAAGGCAACAGTGTGTTCCTGCTGCGTAACAACACCACCAACCCGGCGGACCCTGTCAGAACGCCAGACCCGCAGTACGTAGGCCTGGCGTCCAAGTTCGACGTGCTGGACCTCAACCTGGTCTGGGACAGCGAACTGCCCAGCGACTTCAAGTTGCGCACCCAAGGTAACTACATCCGCAACCTGGCCTACGACAAAGGCGAGATGCTCAAGCGCAGCGAAGGCCAGATCGTCAACAACATCAACAGCAAGGGCCAGTTTGAAAGTGGCGGCAACGCCATGATGGTGCAGTTCACCCTCGGCAGTGCGCTGGAGATGCGCAAACGTGGCGATTGGAACGTGCTGGCCGGCTACAAGTACATCCAGCCTGACGCCTTGCCTGACGGTTTCAACGACTCCTCGTATCACCTCGGCGGCACCAACGCCAAGGGCTACTTCATTGGCGGCAACTACGGCATCGACAAGAACATCTACGCCAGTGCGCGTTGGTTGAGTGCGTCGGAAGTGTATGGCGCGCCGTTCGAAGTCGATGTGATGCAACTGGAACTCAACACGCGCTTCTGATGCGCAGGGAGATGCCCCATGAACACGCGAATATGCGCGCTGCTGTTGCTGCTGGTTACCACCGGTGCTTCGGCCGAAGGCATGGAAGAGCGCCTGCGCACGCAACTGCGCAGCACCACCCAGCAGTTGCAGGCGCTGCAAAGCGAGCAGGCCCAGGCCAGTGCCGCGCGCCTGGCGGCGGAAAACCAGGCCAAGCAGGCCCAGGCGCAAATCAAGCAATTGACCGCCGAGCTGGAAAAGGCCCGTGGCGTGGCCGAGCAACTCGCCGGCCAGCAACAGAACCTGCACAGCCAGGCGCAAGCCCAGGCGGCGGCGAGCAACGAGCAGATCGGCAAGTTCAAGAAGGCTTATGACGAACTGCTGGTGTTGGCCAAGGGCAAAGAAACCGAGCGCGCACGCCTGCAGGCGCAACTGAGCGAACGTGACACACAAGTGCAGCAATGTTCAGCCAAGAATCAGCAGATGTACGGCGTGGCTCAGCAGTTGCTCGCGGCCTACGAAAAAATCGACGTGGCCGAGGTGATGAGTATTCGCCAACCCTTCGCCAGCGGTGCGCGGGTCAAGTTCGAGGAACTGGCCCAGGGTTTTGGCGACGATCTGTACAAGACCCGCTTCGATGCGCCCCAGGCGGGCGTCAATCATTGATCCACAAGGAAGAGCAGACCATGAACGAATTGATCACCAGCGTCACCGCCCAGAGCCTCACCGAGTTGCTGCAAGAGGCCGGCTACCGGGTCAACCAGAGCGAGCAGAACGGCATCGTGCAACTGCTCAGCGCCAGCCAGGGCATCGGCTTTGCGGTGCGTTTCGGCAACCCGGCGACGGAGCCGGGCAGCTACGTGGATTTCACCTACAGCTGCGCGCTGCGCGTGCAGGGCGACTTGCCCGAAGGCCTGGCCCAGGTGTGGAACGCCTCGCGCCGTTTTGCGCGGCTGTCGGTGCAGGGTGAATTTCTGCTGATGGAAATGGACGTGGTGGTGGCCGGTGTTGGCGCCACGCACCTGCGCAGTCAGTTGGAACTGTGGGACCGCCTGCTGCAGGAATTTATCGTCTACCTGCGTGAGTACAGCCAGCACGCCGCGCAGTTGCAGGCCCAGGCGGCTGAACCTGTAGCTGAAGAGGTACCGGTGCTGTGAAGAAGCGAACTGTGGTTGTCGGCGCGGGGGCGCTGACGTTGCTGGTGGTGGCGGTGGGGTTGAGCCTGCGACCGGGCAGCGACCCGGTCGCCGCTCAGCAACCGGCGCCTGTCGTCACGTCCTCGCCCAACGAGCGTGGCGCGCCGGCGGTGGCGCGCCTGGGCAACCAGCAGATCGACGTGCCTGAACTGAAAAGCGTGCTGGCGAGCCTGCCGGCCGAATCCCGTGAGCAACTGCGCGGCAACCGTGGCGCCCTGGAGAGCTGGCTGCGTTCGCGCCTGGCGCAAAAGGCCGTGCTCGAACAGGCCGACGCCCAGGGCTGGCGCCAACGCCCGGAGGTGGAGCAACAGACCCGCGCCGCCACCGAACAGATCGTGTTTCGCGACTACATGCTCTCGGTCAGCCAGGTGCCGGCCGACTACCCCAGCGCCGCTGAATTGCAGCAGGCCTACGACGCTGGCAAAGCACAATGGATAACGCCGCCGATGTACCGGGTCAGCCAGATCTTCCTGGCGCTGAATGACCCGCAAAGTGTCGACGCGGTACGTCGCCAGGCCCAGGAACTGAGCCGCAAGGCCCAGGCCGCGCCGGGGGATTTTGCCGCCCTGGCCACGCAATACTCGCAAGATCCGGACACCGCCCAGCGCGGCGGCGACTCGGGCTTGCAGCCGTTGCAGCAACTGGTGCCAGCGGTGCGCGAAGCGGTGTCGCGGCTCAAGGTCGGCGCGGTCTCGGAGGTGGTGCAAAGCCCGGCGGGGTTCCATGTGCTCAAACTCACCGCCCAGCAACCGGCGCGCACCGCCACCCTCGACGAACTGCGCGAGCGCCTGACCCAGGCCCTGCGCGCGCAACGCCAGGAACAGATCGCCAAGGCGTACCTGGAAGGCATGCTCAATACCGCGACCTTGAGCATCGACGGCGCGCAGTTGAACCAGGTGCTGGAGTAACCCGCGTCAAGCGCATTGGATGCACAAGACCTACAAGACAGGGAGTCTCCCATGGCATTTCTAGAACCGTCTGGCCCCCAGGGGCCTGCACCCTATCGCGAGCCGAGCCAGTCCCGCAGCGCCTGGTTGGCCCTGGCCAACGACATCGAGCCGGAGGTCGCGCGCTACTTTCTGGTGAGTGCGCGCTGCGGCTGTTTCATGCAGGCGGCGCGCAGCCTGAATATCAAGGCGACGCTGCTGCGCAAACGCCTGGCGCAACTGGAGGAACAGCTGCGCCATGTGTTGTTCATTTTTCAGGGCAACGGCCTGGTACTCAGCCGCGATGGCCAGCTGCTGCAGGCGCAATTGATTGCCCTGGCCCATGCGCGGCGCCTGCCGGTGGTGGAGCAGCCGCTGATTCGCCTGGCCGTGGCCGAGCCGATCCTGCACGACATCCTCGGGCGCGACCTGATCGCCTTGCTGCGCCGCAACGCCAGCGTGCGCCTGGAGATCATCTCCATCGACAGCCAATTGTCCCTGCAAGCGGTGGACGTTGACGTGGTGCTGTGGCTCTCCGACGCCGATGGCCCCACGCCCGGCCCGAGTTTCCCCACTGCGCCGCCTCAAGTGCTGGCGCGCTTGGAGTACCTGCCGCACATCGCCAAGCGTTACTCGCGGCTGACAACCCGCCCCGACAGTGTCGAAGACCTGGATGACTACATGCTGGTGCAGTGGCAGCCGGATGGGCAGGTGAACGCCTTACAGCCATGGAACACGGTGGTGGCACAGCGCCTGGCCGCGGTCGTGCAGGTGCATGCCTATTCGTTGATGCTCGAGATGATCCGCTGCGGCGCCTGCATCGGTTTGCTGCCGCGCTACATGGGCAGCTTCGACCGTGGCCTGGTGGCCTTGCCGGGATTGCTCGCCGAGCCCATGCAGCGCCAGGTGTGGCTGGCGGTGAAAGCGCAGGTGCAGCATGCCGAGGCGGTGCAGATGATTGTCGAGTTGATCACCAGTACGTTCGAGGGGCGGCGGGAGTGGTTTGATTAGTGCCGGATCCGGCCCCGGACGTTGCGTGATCGCCCCAACTGCGCCAGTCTTGGCGGCCTCATTGTTCCTGTAGCTGCGATCCGCGATGCAAGCCACCCGTTTGACTCTGATCTGCCATGCCGTCACGCCGTTGCAAAAGCGCGGCTGCTTTGCCGATGACGAATCGTTGGTGATGGATTGGCAAAACGCGGCGTTATCCCTGGCCGGTCGCTTCAAGAAAAACGTGCGGCTGCGCTGTGGGCCCGAGGCGCGAACCCGTCAGACGGCGAGCTTGTTCGGCGATCGGGCGCAGATCGACGAGGCCTTGCGCGATGGCGATGTCGGGCACTGGAAAGGCCAGGACATCGCCGCGCTCGACAGCGCCGAACTGACGACCTGGCTCACCGACAGCGCGAGCGCACCCCACGGTGGCGAGTCGGTGGATCGGCTCTGCGCGCGCGTCGCGCAGTGGATGCAGTCGCTGCAGACCGAATCCGGCCATGTCGTGGCCATCACCCACCCGTTTGTCATCCGCGCCGCGATGCTCTACGTCATGCAGTTTCCCGTCGCGATGTTCTATCGCATCGATGTGGAGCCGCTGTCTTGCACGGAGCTGCGTTTCAACGGCGTCTGGCGCCTGCGCCTGGAAACTCACGCCTGAGTGCGTGAACATGGCAAAATCCACGCCCCGCAATGAGAGCAACCCATGAAACGCATCCTGATCATCGGCATTGGCGCCGGCAACCCTGACTACATCACGATGCAGGCCGTGAAGGCGCTGAACCGCACCGACGTGTTTTTCCTGATGGACAAGGGCCAGAGCAAAGACAAGCTGATCGACCTGCGCCGTGAGATCTGCGCGACCTACATCACCGAGCCCGGCTACCGCTTCGTCGAGGCCGATTGCCCCGAGCGGGTGCGCGGGGACATCGACTACACCCGCGCCGTGCAGGACCTCAACCGCGATAAGCAGCAGACCTTCGAGCGCATGATCAACGAAGAAATGGCCGACGGCGAAGTGGGGGCTTTTCTGGCTTGGGGCGATCCGACGTTGTACGACAGCACCATCCGCATTCTGCAGGCGATCCTGGCCAGTGGCCGCTGCGTCTTTGAATTCGAAGTGATCCCCGGCATCACCAGCGTGCAGGCCTTGGCGGCCCAGCACAAAGTGCCGCTGAACCGCATCGGCCGCTCCATCGAGATCACCACCGGGCGCCGCTTGGCGGCGGGGCAGGCGAGCGACGCCGACACCCTGGTGGTGATGCTCGACGCCGAAGACTCCTACCGCAGCGTGGCCGATCAGGATCTGGACATTTATTGGGGGGCCTACCTCGGCACGCCGGATGAAATCCTCATCAGCGGCAAGGTGAGTGAAGTCGCTGAAGACATCCAACGGGTGCGCAAGGCTGCGCGTCTGGCCAACGGCTGGATCATGGACACTTATTTGCTGCGCAAACCCTGAGGTCGATCTCCATGTTCAAACTGTTCGCGCTGGTGCTGACCCTGGTGGCCGGTGCCGCCCACGCCGATTCCGACCTGCACACCGACTTGCCGTTGTTGTACCTGGAACAGACCCAGGGCGATGCGCGCAACCAGCCGCTGGTGATTTTCCTGCACGGTTTTGGCAGCAACGAGGAAGACCTGTTCGGCATCAAGGATGCGCTGCCGTCCACCTGGACCTACCTGTCGGCGCGCGCGCCGATGCCGGTGGACGCTCAAGGGTTCCGCTGGTTCACCAAGACGCCGGGTGACGGCGATTACGATGGGATGACCGACGACCTGCAGAGCAGCGCCAGGCTGATCAAGGCGTTTGTCGCCAAGGCTACCGTCAAATACCACACCCAGCCTGACCGGGTGTTCCTGGTGGGGTTCAGCCAGGGCGCGATCATGTCATACGAGGTGGCGTTACGTGACCCTGAGTTGGTGCGCGGGATTGCGGCGCTCAGTGGCAGCGTGTTGCCGGTGCTCAAGGCGCAGCTCAAGCCGGATGAGCGATTGGGCCAGTTGGCGATTTTCATCGGTCACGGCACGTTGGACCAGGCGCTGCCGTATGCCTCGGCGACGCGGGCGAACGAGGTGTTGTCGGGGTTGGGGCTCAAGCCGCAGTTTCATACTTATCCGGGCATGAACCACACCATCAGCGCAGCGGAAGTGCAGGACTTGAAGGCCTGGCTGGAAACCAATGTGAAGTGAACACCGCTAAAAATGTGGGAGGGAGCTTGCTCCCGATAGCAGTGTGTCAGCCAACACATGCATGACTGATGCACCGCCATCGGGAGCAAGCCCCCTCCCACAGTTGATCGGTGTGGTTTTAACGGTCGGTTTACTTGCCGCCGGTGATCAGTTTCACCAACTGCGCATGCCCCTTCACATCATCTGCCCGCGAAATCGCCTGGATCACCAGTAAGTGATTGCCGGAACCGCCGAGGAAGGTGGAGTTCAAGGTTTTACCGCCGCCTTGGGTGGCCGTGCTGTCCACCTGGCGCAGGCCGAGGCCCTTGAAGGTCAGTTTCTTTTCGTTCTGTTTCTTGAAGTCGGGCAGGGCGGCGCTCTGGTCCTTGACGAAGCCGGCGACTGCGCCGTCGAGAAACTGCGGGTCATTATCTTTAATGGTCACCCCGTCGTTGCGCACGGTTTCGGCGACGATGACCACACTTTTCGTGGTTTGGTTCGCGTACATCGTACCTTGGGTATCCCCGGTGCCGTCTGCTGCCTTGCCGGCTGGCAGGGTGTCGGCGACATAGGCCTTGGGCAGGTCGAAGCTGAACTTGCCGCCCAAGGTGGAGATGGTCTGATCCGCCGGCTTGGCCGCGGCGAATACGCTGCCGGCGCTAAGCGCCAGGGCCAGCAGGACGGCGGTCTTGGTGAAAGTGGCCATGAAGAAGCGCTCCGGTAGATGAACGAAATTGCGCCATATTCTGTCAGAAAATTCGCAAGATCGTTCATCTGCACCATCACACCTTGTCGGACTCTTCCTCAAGACGGTCCATTTCAAACAACCGCGCCAGTTCCGCACGGGCTTCCTGGGCGGTCTGCATGACCTTGGCCGCGTCGTCGTACACCGCGTGCTGGGCGGCGAGGACCTGCAGGTCGTGGTTCTTGAACCGGGTGATGCGCGCGTCGGCCTGGGCTTGGCTCAGGCCGAGGCCCACCAGGGTGCGGCGGCTCATTTCCAGGCTGGAATAGAAGGTTTCGCGCACCGGTGACGCGTCGAGGTCCACCAAACGGTGGACGTGCTGGCGGTTACGGGCGCGGGCGATGATCTTCATGTGCGGATAGAGGCTGCGCACCAGTTCGGCGGTTTTGATGTTGATCTCCGGGTCATCCATCGCGATAACGAAGAACTCCGCCCGGTCGACCTTGGCCGCGTGCAGGATCTCCGGACGTTGCGGGTCGCCGTAGAACACCGGCATGCCGCCGAAGCTGCGGGTCAGCTCGATGGTTTCGACCGAGGTGTCCAGGGCGATAAACGAAATGTTCTGCGCGCGCAGGATTCGCGCGACGATCTGCCCCATGCGGCCCATGCCGGCGATGATCACGCGCGGCGCATCGCTTTCGATGGTGCGGTATTCCTCGGGGACTTCCACGGGTTTGACCTTGGGCTTGAACAGCTTCGGGCAGACCAGCAACAGCAGCGGCGTCACGGCCATCGACAGGGTGATGGTCAGCACCAGGATGTCATACAGGTGCGGTTCGAACAGGCCCTGGTCGCGGCCGATCTTGAACACCACGAAGGCGAATTCACCGCCTGCCGCCAGCACCACGCCCAGGCGCAAGGCGCTCTCGCGGTTGAGATCGCCCACCAGCCGGCCGACGGCATACAGCAGCGGCAGTTTCAAACCGATCAACAGCAGGGTCAGGCCGATCACCACCAGCGGCGAGCTGAGCAGCAGGCTGAGGTTGGCGCCCATGCCCACGCTGATGAAAAACAGGCCGAGCAGCAGGCCCTTGAACGGTTCGATCTGGGATTCCAGTTCGTGGCGGTATTCCGAGTCCGCCAGCAGCAGGCCGGCGAGGAACGCGCCCAGGGCCATGGACACGCCGACCAACTCCATCAGCCAGGCGGTGCCGATCACTACCAGCAACGCGGTGGCCGTGGACACTTCGCGCAGGCCGGTCTTGGCGACGACGCGAAACACCGGGCGCAACAGATAGCGCCCGCCGATGATCACCACGGCGATGCTGCCGAGGATCTGCAACACGTGCTGCACGCCCTGGGCCTGGGTGCTTGGGTGATCGCCCCCGGCCAGCAACGGCACCATGGCAATCAGCGGGATCGCCGCAATGTCCTGGAACAGCAGAATCGCAAAAGCCAGGCGCCCGTGGGGCTGGTTCAGTTCCTTGCGCTCGGCCAGGCTTTGCAGGCCAAAGGCGGTGGACGACAGCGCCAGGCCCAGGCCCAGCACGATTGCGCTGTTCCACGACTGGCCGAACAGCCACAGCGCGACCCCGCCCATCACCAGGCCGGTGAGCAGCACCTGGGCCAGGCCGACACCGAATACCGCCTTGCGCATCACCCATAAACGTTTCGGCGACAGCTCCAGGCCGATGATGAACAGCAGCAGCACCACGCCCAACTCCGAGAACTGCGCGACGCTTTGCGGGTTGCCGATCAGGCCCAGTACCGACGGGCCGATGATCACACCGGCGAACAGATAGCCCAGCACCGCGCCCAACTGCAGGCGCTTGGCAAGGGGCACGGTCAGCACGGCGGCGAGCAGGAACACCACGGCTGCTTGTAACAGGTTGCCTTCATGGGGCATTGCGAACTCCAAAATCTTTAAAGCCAATCAACAGGCGGCTATTAGAGCGCTTTTTACATGTCGATAATTGTGTTTTTGCAGTGTGGGATCGTGCTGGGCAGGTGATTTTTTGCTGGGCGACCGCGTTCTCGCGGGCGTGTCTTTCACTGGCTGAGTGTTTTTCCAGGCGCACTGGCGGGCGTGCGGTACAACCCCACGGCCAGTCCCGTGATGATGAGCGCAATCGAGAGCAGGTTGGGCGTGGATATGCGCTCGCCGATGATCAGCATCGAACTGGTCATGCCGAACACCGGAATCAGCAGGGACAGCGGCGCTACGGTGGATACCGGGTATGCCTTGAGCAGTGAGTTCCAGCCCCAGTAGGCAAAGTGCGTGGCCAGGTAGACCTGGAACAGGATGGAACCCGCCGCCGTCAGGTCGAGGTTGGCGCCCACGTTGGCGAACGCTGCGCTGCCGTGTAGCCACCAGGCCATGAGCCACAGCGGAATCGGTGGGAACAGACTGGCCCACACCATGAACGAGAAGATCTCTTTCACGCCCGATTGCTTGATGATCACGTTGCCGACACTCCAGGCCAGCGCGCTGAAGACGATCAACAGAATACCCAGCAGCGCGTGGTCGCCGTGTTGCGTCGCGATAATCCCCGCCAGGCCGGTCACCGCGAGCACGGCGCCGAGCACTTGGGCCCTGCGGATTTTTTCCTGGAACAGCACATAGCCCCAACCCATGCTGAAAAACACGCTGAGTTGGATGATCAGCGAGGCGATTCCCGGGCTGACACCGACCTGAATGCCATAGTTGATCACGCCCCACATCCCCAGCCCGAAGATGAGCCCGTAAGCCGCCACATAGTGGAAGCGCACGGCGGGGCGCTTGATGAAAAACACCAGCGGCAGGGCGGCGAGGGCAAAGCGTATGCCGGTGAGGACAAAGGGGTCGATTGCACGCAGGCCCAATTTTGTCAGGGGGAAGTTCACCCCCCAGACCAACGTAACCAGCACGGCAAGCACCAGGTGTTTTTTCTGCATGGGGTTTCCTTTAGGCAGAGTGCAGCTTCAAAGGCGTCGATGTTAGGCGGCAGGGCAGTGGCCCGCTTGCTATGCCAGGTCAACTTTTGACAGAATCGGGCCATGATGCCGACTTTTGATTCCGACAGCCCCGACGCGCTGGTGACGCTGCGCGAATACCCCTCTGGCACCGTATTTGCGCGGCACACGCACCCGCGAGGTCAGTTCGCCTACGCCTCCACCGGAGCGCTGAAAATGTTTACCGACCTGGGCAACTGGGTGGTGCCGCCGCAGCGGGCGATCTGGGTGCCCGGCGGCGTGCCCCATGAAATGCAGATGCGCGGCGATGTGGTGATGCTCAATACCTACCTGGACGCCGGCGCCGCCGCACGGGCGGGGTTGCAGGCACGCTGCCAGGTGTTTGAAGTGTCGCCCCTGCTCAGGCATCTGTTGCAGGCGGCGCTGGCCATCGAGCCCTCGACCTTACCCAATGCCAGGCAGGCCTGCGTGCTGACGCTGCTGATCGACGAGATCGGAGCGATGCCCGAGTTGCCCCTCAGCGCGCCGTTGCCCCGCGAGCCACGGCTGGCGAGCGCCTGCCAGCGTTTTCTGGAGGCCCCTACGCAACACACTTCGATTGACGAAATGGCCGCGTGGTCGAGCATGAGCCGGCGCACCTTTACCCGCCATTTCCTTGAGAACACGGGCATGACGTTCGTCGCCTGGCGCCAGCAAGTCTGCCTGCTGGAAGCCACTGCCCGGCTCAGCCACGGCGTGTCCGTCACCGAGGTGGCGTTTGAGTTGGGCTTCAGCAGTGCCAGCGCCTTCACTGCGTTGTTCCGGCGCAACCTGGGCGATACCCCGGCGCGTTATCTGACTAAATCAAAGGCCGCGCCGTTGTTCTGAGGGGGTTGCGGCGTCCGCGCCCGTCAGGATTCACCTTCCTGTGGCCCGCCCTTTGTTACTATCGGCGTCCTTCGTCACCAGGAGTCATCGGCCCATGCAGCACCAGTGGGATGAAATGCACCGTACCCGCAAGCCCACGTTCGTACTGTGCGGCGAGCCTCAGGGGGACGTGCTCAATCTCTATGTTCACGGTTACTCGGCGTTCTTCAACCGGCAGCAACTGGGCAACTTCACGGCGCAACTGGCAAGTATCGAAGGTTCGACCAACCTGATGCTGTTCTGGCCGGCCGGGCATTTTCTGGAAAACCTGTTCGCACCGTTCAAGGACGTGATCACCGCGATGCTCGGCGGCGGCGGCCTGGGAGCGGCGACGGTAGGGGTGGGCAAGGCGATCGGGTATTTTCTCGACCATTACAAAAGTGTCGAGGCGCGGGTGGATGAAGTGGCCCGCAGCCTGTTGCCGGAATTGGCCGAATTCCTCCACGGCGAGTCGCTGCAGGTGCGGCGCATCAACCTGATCGGGCATTCCCTCGGCGCGCGCATCCTGGTCAAGAGCGTGTTGGCCAACCCCGACACTGCGCGCGAACTGCCGTTGAACCATTTGCTGTTGATGGGCGGGGCGATCTGTACGTCGAGCCCTTGGGATGAAGTGTGCGCAGCGCTTTCGGGGCGGGTGATCAATTGTCACTCCAGTAAGGATTGGGCCCTGGCGATGAAACCGGATATCGAGCGTTGCATCGGTCGCTACGCCATCCCGATCACGCCCGCGCTCAAGGCCAAGGTGACCAACGTTCACCTGGCCAGCTTCGATCACGCGGCCTATTGGCCGCAGTTGCAGACGGTGGTGCAGTACACCGACCTGCTGCAGGAGCGACGCGGCATGATCCGCGCCGACCAGCGCAGTAGCGAGGTGCGCTTTGCCGAAGAAGATGACGAACTGTTCCCGGTGCTGGTGCGGGCGCGCCCGGACGAGCTGAAGTTCCTCGCCGAATTGATCGCGCAAAAGCGCAGTGCCTCGATTGATGCCACGGTGCGCGAGCCGCTGAAGTTGGCCATCGAGTTGCAGCGCATGGGCGGCGACAGCTTCATGAACCTCGCCCGGGGGCACGGTGTGGGGTATCGCCAGATCGCCGAGGATGTGGCGCAGCGGCTGGGGATCAAGTTCGATGAACCGATGGAGACCGTCGTGCTGGCGGACATCGAAGCGCAGGTCGCGGAAAAACTCATCGAACAATACAAGGACAAACTCAGCCACGCCGACCGCCAGGCGTTCGACGCCGAGCTTCAGGCGGCGACGCAAAAGGAGCAGGGCCTGTTCCATCGCATCGATGTCGGCCGTTCGGCCGCCACGGCGTTGAGCGGTACGGCGTTGGCGGGGCTGACCGGGTTCATCCTGCGGCGCGGCGCGGCCACGGCGATTCCGCTGGTGGGCCAGGCACTGGCGGCGGCGATGTTGCTGGTGAGCGGGGTGCGTGCGTTTTCCGGCCCGGCGTATTCGATCACGACCTTGGCGGTATTGGTGATCGGGGTGATCCGCCAGCGCATGGAGCGCGAAGCGTTGAACCAGGAAATGGACCTGGTGGTGCAAGTGGTCGAAGCGTTTGACCTGCCGCGGGACACGGTGATGCGAACGGTTGCATCCGACTGATAAGCTACGGGCTTGTCTAGAGTGTTTGCCTGGGATACTGCGTGAAATTCAGCCTGCCGAAAATCGCTACCGCTCCGTTTTGCCCGCCGGAAGTGGCTGGCTCTGTCATCGTCGACCCCAAGGCGTCGTTTTTCAAACGGATGCTGATGTTTGCCGGCCCCGGCTTGCTGATTTCCATCGGCTACATGGACCCGGGCAACTGGGCCACGGCGATCGAGGCCGGTTCGCGCTACGGCTACAACCTGCTGTTCGTGGTGCTGCTGGCCAGCCTGGCGGGCATGGTGGTGCAGTGCCTGTGCTCGCGCCTGGGCATCGCCACCGGCAAGGACCTGGCGCAGCTGTGCCGCGAACGCTACAGCCAACGCTCGGCCCGCACCCAGTGGGTGCTGGCGGAAATTTCCATCATCGCCACCGACCTCGCCGAAGTGCTCGGCTGCGCCCTGGCGTTTCACCTGCTGCTCGGTGTTTCGTTGACCACCGGCATTGTCATCACCGCGTTTGACACGCTCTTGGTGCTGGCCCTGCAAAACCGTGGTTTCCGTCGCCTGGAAGCAATCATGCTGGCGCTGGTCGCCACCATTGGCGTGTGTTTCTTCATCGAGCTGGTGCTGATCAAACCCTATTGGCCGGACGTGTTCAGCGGCTTTGCGCCGTCGTTGTCGGCCATCAGCGATGCCGCGCCGTTGTACCTGGCGATTGGTATCCTCGGCGCCACCGTGATGCCGCATAACCTCTACCTGCACAGCTCGATCGTGCAAACCCGGCTGATCGGCAAAGACCTCGCCAGCAAGCAGGACGCGGTCAAGCTGGCGCGTATCGACACCATCGGCTCCCTGGCCCTGGCCTTGCTGGTCAACGCCGCGATCCTGGTGCTTGCCGCCGCTGCGTTCCATAAAACCGGGCATACCGATGTGGTCGAGATCCAGGACGCCTACCACTTGCTCGATCCTCTGGTCGGCGGCGCCTTCGCCAGTATCCTGTTCGGCATCGCCTTGCTGGCTTCCGGGCAGAGTTCCACGTTCACCGGCACCATCGCCGGGCAAGTGATCATGGAGGGCTACCTCGACCTGCGCATTCCTTGCTGGCAGCGACGCCTGATCACCCGTGGGCTGGCGCTGATCCCGGCGTTCGTGGGGGTGTGGCTGATGGGCGACGCGGCCATTGGCAAGTTGCTGATTCTCAGCCAGGTGGTGCTCAGCCTGCAGTTGCCGTTTGCGTTGTATCCGCTGATCCGCATGACCGGCGACGCGCGACTGATGGGCCCGTTCGTCAATCGCCTGCCGACGCGCGTGCTCGCGTGGTTTCTGTTTGCGCTGATCAGTGGGGCGAATGCGTGGTTGATCGGGCAGTGGTTGTTTTGATCCAAGGCCCGCGGTGCTGGGGCGATCTACACCAGGACCGCCAGCGATGTGTATTGGGCAACCTGCGGATCGGCCGTCAATAGCTTCATCGGTTCGCTCAGGGCGGTTGCAGCGATGAGCCGATCGAAAGGGTCTTTGTGATGAGGCTTGAGATCCTTGACCGCAATGGCGTGTTCTGACGTGATGGGGAGTTCGACGAAACCGCTTTGCAGGCAGCACTCACGGACTTCATCCAGATCGACAGTGAGTTTCCCCAGGCCGACCTTGATCGCCAGTTCCCAGAATGTGGCGGCACTGACGTAGATCTCTGCGGCATGTTCAATCAGCTTTCGGGCTTTGCTGGAGAGCTTGGGGTCATCGTTCAACGTCCACAATAGGATGTGGGTATCCAGCAGCACTCTCATGAATGAGTGCCCTGGAACGCTTCGATGAGGTCGTCGGACAAAGGCGCGTCGAAGTCATCCGGGATCACCAACTTGCCTTGCATGGCGCCAATTCGCCGGCCTTTGGATTTTCCAACAGGGACAAGCTGCGCCATCGCTCGCCCATGTTTGGCGATGGTGATGATTTTGCCGGCAGCCGCCTCATCAACCAGTTTTGACAGCGTGTTTTTGGCTTCGCCCAACGGCACTGTAATCATGGGGCTCTCCGCATATTTTGGCCAAATATAGCCAGAACTGCTGGCGCTATCAAAGACAGCCTGACCGCTGGTTGACGCCAACCGTTTTGAGCGCGACGGGTTGCGGTACATGACATCCATGGCATTGCTCCAAACAAGGGTTTCGCCGAAGTCTGTCGCAGCGTGCCGGGCTTAGGAATAGTGGCCCGAAAAATCGGAATGGACCTACTTTAACCGCGAGGCGTTTTCCCCATGAGCGTGCTGATCGACCATTTCGGCTGGCTGGGCCACCCGGCCATCGAACTGTCGGGCAGCCGGATCGTGGCAATGGCCTGCCTGGCGCTAGCGCTGATGTTCAGGTACCGCAGCAACACCCGCACCGACTGACTGATGGTAGGAACCATCCGCGCCGGTCCGCAGTCACTGCTAAAGGTGTCGGCGCCCGCCGCACCGGGACGACCATGACGAAGGAGTCTGACCATGCCAGATACAACCTGTGCCTGCCCACACTGCAAATGTGTACTGGGAGTGGAGGCGGTGATGAAAGACGGTAAGGGCTATTGCTGCCAGGGCTGTGCCGAACACCATGCCCATGGTGAGCCGTGTGTGGCGCCGACGGGCTGCGAATGCGCCAAGTCGGCTAAAGGCTGAGCGCGGTAAAAATTCGCTCGGTTTGTCGGGCGCTGGTCATTACCATGGCCGCTCACCCTTGCCGGATGTGTTCCCCATGGCCCTGGCCACGCCCCCCGACCTCAGTGATCACGCCGTGCCCGTGCAACCGCTGGCGCGGACCTACCCGCGTGGTTGGTACGTAGAGCCCCATCGGCATGACTGGGGCCAGTTGCTCTATGCCATGAGCGGGGTGATGTGGGTCGAGACGCCACGCGAAGCGCTGGTGGTGCCGCCCCAACGCGCCGTCTGGCTGCCGCCGGGCGTGGAACATGGGATACGCGTGGTCTCGGATTTGCAGATGCGCAATATCTACCTGCGCCCGGCGCTGGCCGCGACGCTGGACAGCCAGGTGCAGGTGATTGAAGTCGGCGGGCTGCTGCGCGAGTTGATCGTCACCCTGGTGGAGCAGGGCGACAGTGGCGATGCCGGCTATTACGACGCGGTGGTCGGCCTGGCCCTGCTCGAGCTGCAGCGCGCACGCCGCGCGTCAATCCGCATCGCCATGCCGCCGGAGGCTGACCGCCGCCTGGTCAATGCCTGCCAGGCGGTGATGGCGGCGCCATCCCTGGCGATTCCCTTCGAGCATCACGCCGAGGCCGCCGGTGCCAGTGTGCGGACCTTGGCGCGGCTGTTCCAGAACCACCTTGGCATGGGCTTCGCCGAATGGCGCCGCCAGGTGCAACTGGCCACGGCGGTGGCTGAGTTGATCCAAGGCCAGTCAGTCAGCGCGATCGCGCGGTCCCTGGGTTACTCGCCCAGCAGTTTCAGCGACATGTTCCGTCGTGAACTCGGCGTGGCACCGTCGCAGTACCGCGGTTGAAGGTTTGGCCGAAATCCTGAAGCACTTGGCCGATGAGGTGGGTGGCGGCTTCCTACACTGAGCGCCATCCAACCACCAGGCGCTGCCCCCATGAGTTACTTGATCTCCCTTGCCATTGGCCTCTTCGTCGGCGTGATCTACGGTGCGCTGGATTTCCGCTCGCCCGCGCCGCCGGCCATCGCGCTGGTAGGCCTGATGGGCATGTTGCTCGGCGAAAAACTGTGGCCGATGGGGCGTCAATTGGTCAGTGGTTGGTTGTCCTGAATGTCCTTTCCCCTTTGATGGATGCCGCTCATGAAAGCGCTGCAATTTTCCGCCACCGGCGACCTCTCCACCCTGCGTTTCGTCGACGTCGCCACCCCGGTGCCCGCCGCCGGGGACGTGCTGGTACAGATCAAGGCCGCCGGTCTCAACCCCAGCGACGTGAAGAATGTGCTCGGTCGCTTTCCCTACACCACGCTGCCGCGCATTCCCGGTCGCGACTTCGCCGGCGTGGTGGTCGAAGGCCCGCAGGAATGGGTCGGGCAGGCGGTCTGGGGCACCGGGCGTGACCTCGGTTTCTTCGCCGACGGTTCCCACGCCCAGTACCTCACTGTGTCGGCCAAGGGCGTGGCGCACAAACCCAGCCACCTGAGTTTTGCCCAGGCCGCCAGCCTCGGTGTGCCGTACACCACCGCGTGGGACGCCCTGCAGCGCAGCGCGGTCGGCGAGGGCACGCGGGTGCTGGTCATCGGTGCGAACGGGGCCGTCGGCAGTGCGGCGTTGGCCTTGGCGAAAATCCTTGGGGCGCAGGTACTGGCGGCGGTGCGACGCCCTGAGCAGGCCGAAGTGTTGCAGGCGCAAGGTATCGCCGCGATTACCCTGGGCCAGCCGGAGGATTTGGACGCGCAGGTCAATGCCGTGTTCAAGGGCGGCGCCGATGTGATCTTCGACACCACGGGGTTCTGGTTGCCCGCCGCCGTGGCGGGGCTGGCGCCGTTCGGGCGCATCGCGATCATCGCCGCGCCGGTCGACGGTCATGTGCAACTGCCGGCCCTGGCCCTGTATCGCAAGGGCGGTTCGGTGGTGGGGATCAATTCGTTGCTCTACAACTGCGAGCAATGTGCGGTGATGCTGGAGCAGTTCGGGCACTTCTTTGACGAAGGGTTGCTGCCGCTGCCGAGCGGCCTGCGCGAAGTGGCGTTGGCCGAGGGCGTGAAATGCTTCGAGGAGGTGAATGTGGGCAGTGCCGATAAGATCGTCCTGCTGCCCTGACGCGCTTGAACAGGTGGGAGCAAACCCGCTCCCACCGGTGGTTTTTGACTAGGCGTCGGGCACGCCTTTTTCCCACGCCGACCAGTGCTTCAGGATCGCCTGGACCAACGGGTTGCCCGTGCGGTACAGGTTTTCCAGCGCCGGCACGAAGCCGCCCTGGTCCGCATATTTGAGCAGATTATCCACCTCGCTGTAGCCCGGATAAGGCCGGTCGAAATCCGACCCGGCGCGTACCACCGCCAGGCGCTGGATATCCACCAGCCCTTCGCGACTGGCGCGCAGCAGGGCTTCATAGGTGGAGTTGTCTTCCTGCTGGGTGGTGCAGTATTCGCCTTGGTTGTCGGTGAGCAACCGCGTCCAGACTTCGGCGCGCTCGCTCAGGCGCGTGCCGGAGAACCAGGTGTTGCCCGCCAGGGTGTCGCAGCGGGTGACTTGCGGCGGTTGGTTGGCCGGTGCCGCAGGGTAGTGTTTGCGCCAGGCGCTGGATTTCGGGCTTTCCGTCAGCTCAACCTTCTGCGACAGGGCAAACGCCTTGGCCTGCAGTTTCGGGTTCAGCTCGAACACTTCGGTCTTGTAGTCCAGCGGCGGTTTTTCGTTCGGACCCTTGGTGTTGATACCGATGTAGCCGGTCGGCCAGTCTTTGGGCGCGTCCCGCGAATCGATTTCCCACTGGGTGCCGAACTCCACCAGGTAATGCGCCCAGGCGGTGGTGCCGAGGGTGCCGTGCTTGGGGCTGATGCCGGCGATCCCGGCGATCAGAAAGTAGCTCTGGCGCAGGTCGAACTTGGGTGACAGCGCCAACGCCAGGGTGGAGGCGGCGGCGTTGGTCTGGCCCATGCCGGTCACCAGCAGGCAGACGTCTTCGGTATTGCAACGAATCACCGGGTATTCGGCGGACAAGCCCGGCACGCGGACTTCCTGCTTGAGCGCCAGGCGATCGATCCAGGTTTGCGCCTCGGGGGCGAACATGGTGACCAGCATCACCTTGGGCTTGATCGGCGCAGGCGCCTGCGCCAGTACCAGGTGGGGCAGCAGCGCCAGGCCGACGGCCAGCGAGACACGGGTAAACAGACTCATCTAAAACTCCTTGATCAGAATTGGTAGCCTACGCCGGCGTAGTAACCCCAGCATGTTAGCGGTGTGCGCCGGGTTTTCCTTGCGCAGGTCCTTGCCGAAATCGCAGTTGGTGAAGCCGATATAGGTCAGTGAGGCGCCGTCGTTCAACTGCCGGATGGGCGCGAAGTATTTCAGCTGCGCACGGTGGCCGTCCCATGCGTATTCATTGCTGGCGCCATTGTGCTGCCGTGGTCGTAGATCCAGTCAAAGGCCGCGTACCATTCCTTGACCGCGCCGATGGCCAGGCTGCACGCCGCCGGATCGTCGATGGAGGTCCGTGGTTCGTGCTCGATGAACAGCGGCGAGCCATGATCCCATGCGCCTTTTTCATTACGGTTACCGATGCCGAGAATCTTCGACACGTCGATATACCCCTTCCGTTCGAAACAATCCTTGTGGCCGAAGACTGATGTCCTGGCTGCCGATCAATGTCGGGTTCTTGGGGTCAGTATTGACGCGGTGTCATTTTTTCGCTGCGCTGGAACAGGTGCATGGCCGTTTCGCGCCGATACTCGCTGGGCGTCTGGTGCATCTCGATGCGAAAGTGCCGGTTGAAATTGGACAGGTTGGCGTAGCCCACTTCAAAGCAGATCGCCGCCACGGACAGCTCGCTTTGCAGCAACAGCCGGCACGCCCGCTGTATGCGGAACTTGCGCATCAGGTCGATAAAACCGTGGCCGGTGTTGCGCTTGAAGAAGCGTGAGAAGCCCGCTTCGCTCATCTCCAGTTGCCGGGCGATTACCGACAGGCGCACATCGCCGGTCAATTCGCGCATCAGGTAGTCGAACGCCTTGTTGATGCGCTCGGCGCTGCGCGCGTCCAGGGTCGGCGCATAGCACGGGCTGGCCAGGGCCTTCACCTGCGGCGGCGGGGCGTTCTTGAGGGTGTCGAGCAGTTGCAGGAACAGGATCAGGCGTTGCAGGCCGTGGGCGCTGCCGATGTCTTCCAGCAGGCGGGCCGCTTGCACGGCGGTTTCGCCGCTGAATGCCAGGCCGCGCCGGGCCTGTTCGAACAACGGCTGCACGTCGCCGAGTTCCGGCAGGGTCTTGCGCAGGGCGAGGAGGGCGCTGCCATCGAATTGCAGCACCACATCGCGGCCGCTCTGGTGTTCGCCGGGGGCCAGGTCGCCGATCCAGTCGTGGGGCAGGTCCGGGCCGATCAGCGCAACATGCCCGGCACTGAATGCGCCGATGTAATCGCCCGCCACCAACTTGCCGCTGCCTTGGCGGATCAGGTGGATCTCGAATTCCGGGTGGTGATTCCAGCGCGCCAGTTCGTAGGGGTAGTCATGTTCGAACCAGCGAAAACAGTGTTCCGGCTCGGGCAGGATCACTTCGAGTTCCGCGGGGCGGTGTTCGAACAACTCGGCGCGGCTGATGGGCATGGTGATGCCTCTTGTACTTGGGGAATTGCGCCAAAATACGCGTGTTGGTGACAGCCGCGCTACCGAAGCTTTCGCCCGACACTGATACTTTTTTGATCCCGGGCCTGCGGTTAAAAAAGTATCGGTCGGGCATTCGCCACGGGTTTGTGAGGGCCCGGCCAAGCTGCTGTAATCGGCCCTCGACCATAAAAACAAGCGGTGGACACCGCCGAGCACGAGATCAATCGCGCCGGTTATCCCCCATCAATGCCCGAGGGACACGCACCCCATGAAACGACTGGAAGGTAAGAGCGCGCTGATCACCGGATCGGCGCGAGGCATCGGTCGCGCCTTTGCCCAGGCCTATATCCATGAAGGCGCCACGGTTGCCATCGCCGATATCGACCTGCAGCGGGCCCAGGTCACAGCGGCCGAACTGGGTCCGCAGGCTTACGCGGTGGCAATGGACGTCACCGACCAGGCTTCGATCGACGCCGCGATTGCCGCCGTGGTGGCCCATGCCGGCCAGCTGGATATTCTGATCAACAACGCGGCGCTGTTCGATCTGGCGCCGATTGTCGACATCACCCGCGAGAGTGTCGAGCGGCTGTTCTCGATCAACGTCGCCGGCACCCTGTTCACCCTGCAGGCCGCGGCCCGGCAGATGATCCGCCAGGGCCACGGCGGCAAGATCATCAACATGGCCAGCCAGGCGGGGCGGCGCGGCGAGCCGCTGGTCGCGGTGTACTGCGCGAGCAAGGCGGCGGTGATCAGCCTCACCCAATCGGCGGGGCTGAACCTGATCAAGCAGGGCATCAACGTCAACGCCATCGCCCCGGGCGTGGTCGACGGCGAGCATTGGGACGGGGTGGACGCACTGTTCGCCAAGCACGAAGGCCTGGCGCCGGGTGAGAAGAAGCAGCGGGTAGGCGACGAGGTGCCGTTCGGACGCATGGGCACCGCTGAAGACCTCACCGGTATGGCGATCTTCCTCGCGTCGAAGGACTCCGACTATGTCGTCGCCCAGACCTACAACGTCGATGGCGGTAATTGGATGAGTTAGGCCATACACCGATCAACATGTGGGAGCGAGCATGAGGCTGCGATAGCGGGCTGTCAGGCAGCAAAACTGTCAGCAGTACCGGCCCCGTCGCAGCCTCGCCGGGGCTCGACACCTCCCACATTAGATCGCCATGTCCGCCCGCAGCGCGGTCTCCTTGTGGGAGTTGTCGAGCTTCAGCGAGGCTGCGATAGCGGACTGTCAGGCAGCAGAAAGTCAGCAGTACCGGCCCCGTCGCAGCCTCGCCGGGGCTCGACACCTCCCACACTAGATCGCCATGTCCGCCCGCACCGCGGTCTTCTTGTGGGAGCTGTCGAGCTTCAGCGAGGCTGCGATAGCGGACGGTCAGGCAGCAAAACTGTCAGCAGTACCGGCCCCGTCGCAGCCTCGCCAGGGCTCGACACCTCCCACAGTAGATCGCCATGTCCGGCCGCAGCGCGGTCTCCTTGTGGGAGCTGTCGAGCTTCGGCGAGGCTGCGATAGCGGACGGTCAGGCGGCAAAAATGTCAGCGGTACCGGCCCCGTCGCAGCCTCGCTGGGGCTCGACACCTCCCACACTAGATCGCCATGTCCGCCCGCAGCGCGGTCCCTTTGTAGGAGCTGTCGAGCTTCAGCGAGGCTGCGATAGCGGACGGTCAGGCGCTAAAACTGTCAGCAGTACCGGCCCCGTCGCAGCCTCGCCAGGGCTCGACACCTCCCACAGTAGATCGCCATGTCCGCCCGCAGCGCGGTCTCCTTGTGGGAGCTGTCGAGCTTCAGCGAGGCTGCGATAGCGGGCTGTCAGGCAGCAAAACTGTCAGCAGTACCGGCCCCGTCGCAGCCTCGCCGGGGCTCGACATCTCTCACAGGAGATCGCCATGTCCGGCCGCAGCGCGGTCTTCTTGTGGGAGCTGTCGAGCTTCAGCGAGGCTGCGATAGCGGGCTGTCAGCCAGCAAAAAAGTCAGCAGTACCGGCCTCGTCGCAGCCTCGCCGGGGCTCGACACCTCCCACAGTAGATCGCCATGTCCGCCCGCAGCGCGGTCTCCTTGTGGGAGCTGTCGAGCTTCAGCGAGGCTGCGATAGCGGACGGTCAGGCAGCAAAAATGTCAGCAGTACCGGCCCCGTCGCAGCCTCGCCGGGGCTCGACACTTCCCACAGTAGATCGCCATGTCCGCCCGCAGCGCGGTCTCCTTGTGGGAGTTGTCGAGCTTCAGCGAGGCTGCGATAGCGGACGGTCAGGCGGCAAAAATATCAGCAGTACCGGCCCCGTCGCAGCCTCGCCGGGGCTCGACACCTCCCACACTAGATCGTCATGTCCGCCCGCAGCGCGGTCTCCTTGGGGGAGCTGTCGATTTTCATTTCAACCCATGCCGGGGTTTCCTCGCTGACGGGCAGGTCCCCAGCGCGAGGTTCAGTGTGATGTGCCTTCGGCAAATTCGATTTTGTTGCCCACGTTGTACTTGCCCGACGGTTTGTTCATCGGGATGCGCTTGATCTCCTTGAGTGTCTGGCTGTCATAGACGATCAACGCTCCATCGTTGGCCCAGATGCTCAGCAACAGGTAGCGGCCGTCGCGGGTGAATTCCACGTGGGCGGCGGTCTTGCCCGGCATTGGGCGTAGGGTGTGGGCGATTTCCAGGGTCTGTTTGTCGATCAGGTGAATCGCATCGTTGTCCGGCCCGAAAAACACATCGCTCCACACATAACGCGAATTGGCATGGCTGCGCATGAAAAAGCCCGGGCCGAGGGTGGGGATCTGCTTGATCAGCGTCCAGGTCTTGAGGTCGATCACCGAGATTTGCCCCTTGCTGATATTGGGCGTGGCAAACACCCACTCACCATTGCGCTGCCAATACGTCCCCGAGCCCAGGTGCGGCATGCCGGACAGTGGGATGTCGGTGACCACGTGGCCGGTGTCCAGATCGATTACCTGGCCGCCGCCGGCCTTGCGTGAGGTGGCGACCAGTTGGCGATAATCCGGGGAAAACGAAAAGTCATCGAGCACGTCCTGGGCCTGGATGCGCCGGGGTTCGAAGCTGGGCCGGGCGGCGGCATAGGACAGTTCCCAGACTTCATTCACGTCCTTGAGTGCCACGATAAAGCTGTTGCGCGGCGGAGCGGTGTACACCGCGCTGACCCGCGACGCGGTGTCGAGGGTCTTGACCAGCGACAGGTCCCGGGCATCCAGCACCACCAGGTTGCCCGGCAGGTAATTGCCCACCAGCACCCAGCGTCCGTCCTTGCTCACCGCGAGGTTGCGGGTGTTGAGCGCCACGCGGGTTTCGGCGATCAGCTTGAGGTTGTGCAGGTCGTACAGGCTGATCCAGCCGTCGCGCGAGGCGAAGTACACAAAGCGCCCATCGGGGGAGAATTTCGGCCCGCCGTGGACCGCGAAATGGGTTGGGAAGCGGTCCAGCACGGCAAAGGTGTCACCGTCGAGAATGTCGATGTGATGGTCGCCGGACTCTACCACCACAAACAGGTTGAGCGGGTCGGCATGATGCTGAGGCGTAGTCGGCAAGCGGCTCAGGTCTGCCAGCAGGGTGTGGCTGTTATGGATGTCCTGCGCGTTCCATGTCGCCGGTGTGGCAGGCGGTTGCTGCAGGAAATTCGCCAAGCCGTCGATCTGCGCAGCGCTCAACTGTGGTGCAAACGCCGCCATCTGACTGGCCGGGCGCCCTTGCTCGATGACCTTGCGCACTTCCTCCGGCTTGATCCGTCCCAGGCTTTCCGGCAGTAACGCCGGGCCGCTGGCGCCGATGCGGTTGACGCCATGGCAGCTCGCGCAGTGACGCTGGTAGTCCTCGGCCGGCGTGCCGTGGGCGGCGGCGGCCCAGAGCAAGGGCAGCAGTAGCAGGCGTTTCATACCGCCACCGCTTCGCGGGCCGGCGACAGGCTGGCAGGGAAGTGCAGGGCGGCTCCGGCGAACAGGTTGACCACATGGCCGATCACCGTCAGGGTCGGCACACCGGGTTCGCAGTCGGCGGCCATCGTCGGCAACTGGCGCAGGGTGCCACGGGCCACCTGCTGGTCGGCTCGCGCGCCGTTGCTGATCAGCGCCGCCGGTGTGTCCGCCGGCAGGCCTGCCGCCACCAGGTGTTCGGCGATCAGCGCGAGGTTAGACAGGCCCATGTAGAACACCAGCGTCTGGCTCGGCTCGGCAAGGCTGGCCCAAGGCAGCTTCAACGCGCCATCGCGTTGCAGGTGCCCGGTGACGAAGCGGCAGGAGTTGACCAGATCGCGGTGGGTCAGGGGGATGCCGGCATAGGCGCTGCACCCGGACGCGGCGGTGATGCCCGGCACTACCTGGCAGGGCACGCCTCGGGCCAGCAGGTATTCCAGCTCTTCGGCGCCACGGCCGAAGATAAACGGGTCGCCGCCCTTGAGGCGCACCACCCGTTGCCCCTGGTCGGCCAGTTCGGCCAGCAGTTCATTGAGTTGATCCTGCGGCAGGCTGTGACAGCCGCTGGCCTTGCCCACGTAATGGCGCGCGCAGGTCAGCGGGATCAGCGCCAACATCTCGGCGCTGATCAACCGGTCGAAGACCACCGCATCGGCCTGCATCAGCAGGCTCCAGGCCCGCAGGGTCAGCAGGCGCGGGTCGCCGGGGCCGGCGCCCACCAAGGCGACTTCGCCGGGGTGGAAGGGGCTGTGCAAACTGGCAGGTAAGGTGGTCGGAGTGTGCATGAGACGTCCTTGATACATCATCAGGTAGGCTGCCCCCGGTTGTGTCACCGGGTGGTCGAGCAAGGGATCAGGTTGCGAGGCTGCAGGGCGATCTCGGCGTCGCTGAGGTGGCAACCCGGGTCGGGGCCCCAAAGGTCGCCGTTGGCCCAGGCGCGGGTGCGTGTGTTGCCGTTGCAGATCGGCAGCCAGCGACACTCGGCACACCGCCCGCCGATGGTCCGCGGGTGTTCGCGCAGGCGCAGCAACAATGGGTCGGGCCGGTCCAGCCAGAGCTGGCGGAACGTGGTGTTGCGCACATTGCCCACCGAGTGCTGCCACCAGTACGTGTCGGGGTGTACCTCGCCGGTGTTGTCGATATTGGCGATGCCGCTGCCCGACGCATTGCCGCCCCAGCCGTGCAGCAGGTGTTCCAACTGCGGGTAATGCTCGGGCAGATGCTGGTGGACCCACTGCAGCAACAGCACGGCGTCGGCGTCGTTGTTGCCGCTGACGAAGTCACTGTCGACGCCGTTTTCGATGTCGTGCCAGGCCTGCTGGAAAATCAGCGTCATCGCATCGCGGCTCATCTGCCGGTGCGCGTCCAACTGCCGGCTGCGTTTGCCGCGCCCGCTGTAGTTGAGGTGCGACAGGTAGAACTTCTGCACATCGTAGTCACGCATCAGCGCCAGCAGTTGCGGCAACTGCCCATGGTTTTCCTGGGTCAGGGTGGTGCGCAGGCCCACGCGAATGCCGGCCTCGCGGCACAGGCGGATGGCGTGCATCGAGCGCTGGAAGCTGCCCTGCAACTGGCGAAACGCATCGTGGGTCGCCTGCAGGCCGTCGATGCTGATGCCCACATAGTCGAAGCGCGCGTCGGTGATCTGCTGGATATTGTGTTCGTCGATCAGCGTGCCGTTGCTCGACAGCGCGACGAAAAAACCTTTGTCCCGGGCATACGCGCTGAGCTGGAACAGGTCTGCGCGCAGCAGCGGTTCGCCGCCCGATAGAATCAGCACACGCACCCCGGCCGCGTGCAAATCGTCGATCACCTGGAGCGCCGCCGGGGTGTCCAGTTCATCGCGGAACACGCTGTCGGCGCTGGTGGCGTAACAGTGTTTGCAGGTGAGGTTGCAACGCCGCAGCAGGTTCCAGATCACCACCGGCGGCCGCTCCTTGCCGGGCGGCGAGGTCCGCGGTGGCGGGCATTTTCCGGCCAGGGTACGCAGGTACTGACTGATCCGTAGCATAGGACGCTCCTTCTAAGGTGCCGGCGTCAGGCGCAGGCCGGTTTTTTTCAGGATGCGGCTGCTCACCAGCATCTCGTCGCCGCGGCAGGCATCGCCGAGCAGGAACCGCAGGTGTTCGCGGTAGCTGTCGATTTCCTCGCGGCTACGCCCATGCACCATGGCGAACAGGTTGTAGGGCCAGTCGGGACGGCGCGGGCGGCGGTAGCAATGGCTGACAAACGGCTGGGCACCGATCAATTCGCCCAGGCGCGGCATCTGCACGTCGGCCACGTCCCACACGGTCATGCCGTTGTGGCGATAGCCCAGGCGGTAATGGTTGGGCACGGCGGCGACACGCCGGATCGCGCCTTCGGCCTGCAGGTGCTTGAGCAAGTCGAGGGTCGACTCGACGCTGATGCCCAACTGCTCGGCGAGCCAGGCCCAGGGATCGTCCAGCAGCGGCAGGCCACCCTGGGTGAGGGCGACCAGGCGCAGGGCCAGGTGATGGTCAGACCGGGAAATACAGACCGACATGGTAGGTTTGCTCCTTCGGCAGATTGAGCACCGCCAACCCCGTCAGGGCCTCGATGCGGGACAGCGTGGCGGCCAGTTCGGCCTCGGTGCCGCAGGCCAGCACGAACCACATGTTCCAGCGGTGTTCGCGGCGGTAGTTGTGGGCCACCTGGGGCAGCGCGTTGAGTTGTTCGGCTACCGCGTCAAAGCGCGCGTCGGGTACGGCCAGCGCGGCCAGGGTGAAGGCGCCGCCGAGGCGCTCGACATCGAACATCGGCCCGAAGCGCGTCAGCACCCCGTCTTCGAGCAGGTCGTGCAGGCGGTCGAGCACTTCACTCGGGTCGCTGTGCAGTTCCTGCGCCACCTGCCGCCAGGGTTCGCGCACCAGCGGCAGGCCGTGTTGCAGGCGATTGATCAGGCGCCGGTCGAGATCATCCATGGGCCCATACCTGCGACGACGGCGGCGTAAAGCGCCCGCCGCATTGCTTGAAGGCGTGGGTGCTGAACAGCAACTGGTGCGGCAGGTCACTCAGTTGCTGCTGTTCCAGCATCCGCTGGATATGCGCCGTGACCTCCTTGCGTTCGCGGCCATGCACCATGCAGAACAGGTTGTAGCGCCACTGCGGCAGGCGGCGTGGGCGCTGGTAACACAGGTTGACACCGGGCGCGCGGCCCAGGCGGTTGCCCACTTCGTCCACCAGCGCATCGGGCACGTCCAGCACCAGCATGGCATTGGCGACAAAGCCCAGGGCGCGGTGATTGAGCACCAGGCCGACACGGCGGAACAGGCCCTGGTCCTGCCATTGCTGCATCTGCTGCAACACCTGGTCGTGATGCGCGCCGATCTGTTCGGCGAGGTTGTCATAGGGCCGCGAGACAAGAGGCAAGCCGCGTTCCAGGCATTGGCGCAGGTCGAGCATTTGCTCTTGGCTCAGCGGGATGATCACGGATGCGCTCCCAGGGAGAACCCGAGGTCGATGCGATAGGCGGTGAGCATCGGCAGATCCAGGGGAATGAGGCCGGTGTCTTGTTCCAGCTCGTCGAGGATCTGTCGCAGGTGCTGACGGTGTGGGCCGGTCAACACGAACCACAGGTTGTACTGATGCTCGCGCGCATAGTTGTGGTTGACTTCCGGGTACTGGCTGACGCGCCGTGCCACCTGTTCCAGGCGTTCGACCGGCACCGCCAGGGCAGCCAGGGTGCTGGCGCCGGCGCGGGTGTGTTCGAACACCGGGCCGACCCGCGACAGCGAACCGGCCAGTTCCAGGCGGTGCAGGCACGTCATCAATTGGGCCTCGCTGCAGCCCAGCACCTGGGCCATTTCGCGATAAGGTTCGGCGCACAGCGGCATGCCGTGCTGGTAGCGTTCGATCAATTGACGGCTAAGCAGGTCAAGGTCCATCTCAATACCCCATTTTTTGCGCGCGGCTGCTGAAGAAAATTCCACTGGGACTCAAGGCCGGCAAGGTCTTGAGCAAGGTCATGCGGTACGGGTCCCAGACCTGCACCTGCTCACCGTCGCGCACCGACAGCCACAGCTGTTCGCCACGCCCGGTGAACTCCATGTGCAGCACCCCGGGACCGGGGCGCAGGTCGGCCACCACTTTGTGGGTCTCGGTGTCGATCACCTGTACGCGGTCGTTGTCCGGGTAGGCGAAATTGACCCATAGCTGGCGCCCGTCGGGGCGTGCGGTGACGAAAATCGGTTGGCCGGCGACGTCGATGGCGGCGGTCTGCTGCCAGCTGCGCGCATCCATCACCAGCACCTGGTGATGGCCGACGGCGGGCACGAAGGCTTGGTTGTCGGCCACGGCCCAGCCTTCGAGGTGGGGCATCTTGTACACCGGCAGTTTTGCCTGGCCGCGCCCGTAATCCGCGAGCACGCGTTTGACCCCGTGCTCGGGATGCCACAGGTCGAGCTGGGCCATGCCGTCCTCACCGAACAGCCCGGCCATGTAGTAACGGCCATCGGCGGTGATCAGCGCGTCGTAGGGTTGTTCGCCGATGCCGCGGAACCGGGTGATCTGCGGGGTGTTGCCCTGGCTGAAGTCGGCGCTCCAGATCTCGCCGGTGTCGAACAGGCTGAACACGAAGCGCTGGCCTGGCGCATCCACCAGGCCCACCACCCGCGAGCGTTTGCCGTCGGCCAGGGGCGTGGCGGGAATGTCGGCCACCTGGGCCAGGGTCTGTGCATCGAACACCTTGACCCCGCCGGGTTGGTAGTTGGACACGGCAATCAGGCGGCCATCCTGGCTGATGGCGCCGCCGATGCTGTTGCCGCCCTGGATGATGCGTTTTTCAACGCGTTGGCGCAGCAGGTCGACTTTGCTCAGGCCGCCATCGCGGCCGAAAATGTAGGCGTAGCGCTGGTCGCGGGAAAACACCGCCGAGGCGTGGGACAGGTCGCCCAAGCCGTCGATCCGACCCAGCTCCGTCATCCCGCTGGTCTCGATGATTTGCACACTGGCGCTGGCGCGTTCGATCACCAGGCCCAGGTCGCCAGTACCGCGCAGCGGCGGTTGGGCACAGGCACCGAGCAGCAGGCACAGCGATAGAAGAGTGGGGCGCATCATGGTGCGGGGCTTCCTTGCAAGAGGCGTTCGACCAGCCAGGCGATCTCGCTGGAATTGAGCAACGGCGCCCAGCCGGGCATCGCGCGGGCAGGGCGGCCGTAGGTAATGGTGGCGGTCAGGCTGTCGCGGCTTTGCCCGGCGAGGGCCGCCGGGGTGAGGGGCGGGCCCAGGCCGCCGGTGAGGTACAGGCCGTGGCAGGCGCCACAGTCCTGGGTCAGCAGGTGTTCGAGGCGGGCGGCGTCCGGTGTGGCCAGCGCCCACGTGGGAATCAGCAGGAACAGCGCCATGGCCGTACCGATCATCGATGCATTCATGGCGCGCTCCTTGTGCTTATTTCAAGGTCAGGACCCATTCGGCCAAGACCTTGGCTTCGTCTTCCGTCACCATATTCGGTGGCATCGGAACCGGCCCCCAGTTGCCTTGGGTGCCGTTTTTGATGTGGCTGGCGAGGGTCACGGCGGCGTCTTTCACGCCGGCGTTCTTGGCCGCGACGTCCTTCAAGGCCGGCCCCACCAGTTTGCTGTCAACCATGTGGCAGCCGACGCAGGGTTTGCTGCTGAACAAGGCCAGCCCGTCTTGGGCGAAGGCCGGTTGCAGGCTGAATGCGGCGGTGCAGGTCAGCAGTGCGAAGAGAGTATTTTTCATCGGAAGTCCTTGTGTTGATGGGGCTCAATAAATGTCGTGTTGGGTGTTGTAGACGTTGAATTTTCCGGTTGGGGTGATCAGGCGCTTGTCCTTGATAACCGCTTTGAGCTTCAGGGACTTGTCGTCGATCACTACCAGCGCCGATTCCTCGGTCTGGCCGTTCCACACCGAGAACCACACCTCGTCGCCGGCCTTGTTGTATTCCGGCTGCACCACGCGCAGCGCGCCTTGCTTGATGCCGGCGTATTCGGCGATCGGCAGCACGGTGTAACCCTTGTCCAGATGGTCGATGTCAAACACCGCGGCCGACTGGCTCAGCTTGGCGTCGGGGTTGAGGGTGGTGTCGACATACAAATGCCGGGAGTTGGGATGGGTCTTGATGAACAGCGAGCCGCCGCCCTGGCCCTTGAGCGATTCCACCTGTTTCCAGGCGTATTGCGGGTGTTTGATCGGGTCGGTGCCGATCACCGAAATACCGCCGTCGCCCAAGTGGCTGGTGGCCCAGACCGGCCCGTAGGTAGGGTGTACGAAGTTGGCGCCGCGGCCTGGGTGCGGGGTCTTGCCGACCTCGACCAAGGCAGTGAGCTTGCGCTCCTTGGAGTCGATCACCGCGACCTTGTTCGAGTTGTTGGCCGCCGTCATGAAGTAGCGGTGCGTGCTGTCCCAACCACCGTCATGCAGGAACGGCGCGGCGTCGATGGTGGTGATGGTGAGGTTCTTGATGTCCTGGTAATTGACCAGCATCACCTTGCCGGTTTCCTTGATGTTGACGATGAACTCCGGCCATTCGTGGGAGGCGATGATCGCCGCGACACGCGGCTCGGGGTGATATTCCTGCTTGTCGACGGTCATGCCGCGGGTGGACACGATCTGTTTGGGCTCCAGGGTCTCGCCGTCCATGATGGTGAACTGTGGCGGCCAGTAGGAACCGGCGATGGCGTACTTGTCTTCGTAGCCCTTGAATTTCGAGGTCTCCACCGAGCGCGCCTCGATGCCGACCTTGATCTCGGCGACCTTGGTCGGTTCGGCGGGCCACAGGTCGATCATGTCGATCTTGGCGTCGCGGCCGATCACCAGCAGGTAGCGGCCCGAGGCGGAGATCCGCGAGATGTGTACGGCATAACCGGTGTTGATCAGTTTGACGATTTTCTTGCTGTCGCCATCGATCAGCGCAATCTTGCCGTCGTCGCGCAGGGTGACGGAGAACAGGTTTTCCAGGTTCAGATCGTTCAGCTGTTTCTTCGGCCGGTCTTCGGGCTTGACCAGCACTTTCCAGGTCTTGAGGGTTTCGGCCATGCCCCATTCCGGCGGGGTTGGCGCGGTGTGCTGGATAAAACTGGCCATGTGGCTGATCTGGGTTTTGGTCAACGCATTGGAGGTGCCCCAGTTCGGCATGCCGGCGGGGGAACCGTAGGTGATCAGCGCTTCCAGATAGGCCTGGCCACGGGCCTGGGTGATGTCCGGTGTCAGCGGTTTGCCGGTGGCACCCTTGCGCAGCACGCCGTGGCAACCGGCGCAGCGCTCGAAGTAAATCTGTTTGGAGGTGTCGAAGTCCGCCTGACTCATGTCCGGCGCGCCGGCGGTTTTCACTTCGGCCGGCTGGGGTGCGCCATGGGCGCTCAAGGGCAGTGCCAAGGCCAACGCGCAACTCAGTGCGGCGAGGCTCAGGGTGAAGGGTTTTCTGTTGCGAGTCAGCATTCCATTTACTCCTCAGGCGGGACCTTTGCGTTGCCTCGCAACACGGTGCGGGGCGCAGGTTCTTCGTGCGGGGCCAGACTAGGGGGCAGCACCGCAAACTTCGCTTGATCACGATCAAGTTTGTCTCGGGCGGTGCTTGCCAGGTTGTCGCAGGCGCCCTTAGCGTGGCCATCAAACCCGCTGTGGATGCCTGTCATGACTGAGCCCTTCTACCAACCCCTGGACAATGAACACCTGCTGTTCGAACACGCCTGGCGCCACCGCATGCCGGTGCTGATCAAGGGCCCCACGGGCTGCGGCAAGACCCGTTTCGTGCAGCACATGGCGCATCGTCTGAACTTGCCGCTGTACACCGTGGCCTGCCACGACGACCTGAGTGCCGCCGACCTGATCGGCCGTCACCTGATCGGCGCCGAGGGCACCTGGTGGCAGGACGGCCCGCTGACCCGCGCCGTGCGCGAAGGCGGCATCTGCTACCTGGACGAAGTGGTCGAGGCGCGCCAGGACACCGCCGTGGTGCTGCACCCGGTGGCCGACGACCGCCGCGAGTTGTACCTGGAGCGCACCGGCGAAGTGGTCAAGGCGCCGCCGTCGTTCATGCTGGTGGTGTCCTATAACCCCGGTTACCAGAACCTGCTCAAGGGCATGAAACCCAGCACCCGCCAGCGTTTCGTCGCGATGCGCTTCGATTACCCGGCCGTCGAGGGCGAAGCGCGCATCGTGGCGCGCGAGGCCCAGGTGGACCTTGCCCTGGCGACCCAGGTGGTGCGCCTCGGCCAGGCCTTGCGCCGCCTCGATCAACACGACCTGGAAGAAGTGGCCTCCACGCGTCTGCTGATTTTCACCGCGCGCCTGATCGCCGCCGGCATGCCCATTCGCGAAGCCTGCCTGGCATGCCTGGCCGAGGCGCTGACGGACGACCCGCACACCGTGACCGCCTTGATGGACGTGGTCGATGTGTACTTTGCCTGAACCGCGCCGCCTGCCGGGCGACCTGGCGATGTGGTTTTTCATCCTTGCCGAGTTGTCGGTGTTTGCGATTCTGATCCTCGCGTTCGCCGTGACCCAGGTGCTCAAGCCCGAGGTGTTTGCCGAAGGGCGCGCGCAACTGGACACCTCCACCGGGCTGGCGATGACCTTGAGCCTGTTGACCGCCGGGCTGCTTGCGGCGTTGGCGTTGCAGCAGGTGCGATTGCAGCGCTGGCGACGCGGTGCCGGTTTGTTCGTCGCGGCGCTGTTGGTGGCGCTGGTCTATGTGGCGATCAAACTCACCGAGTACGCCCACCTCGGCGCTGCCGGGTTGGGCCTGGAGCACAGCACGTTTTTTACCTTGTACTGGCTACTGACTGGGTTCCATTTCCTGCATGTGCTGCTGGGCATGGTGATTCTCGCGTGGCTGGCGCTGGGCTGCTGGCGCGGCGGGCTGTCGGTCGGCGGGCTGGAGTCGGGGGTGCTGTATTGGCACATGGTGGACCTGGTGTGGGTGGTGCTGTTTCCGTTGGTTTACGTGATTGGATGAGGTACCGATGTCCATTTCCCAAGGGCTGATCGTGTGTTGGGCCACGTTGGTGGTGCTCAGCGTCGGCACCGTGCTCGCCGGCGGCTCCGGGCTGTGGCTGGCGGTTTTGCTGCTGGCGGTGGTCAAGGCGTGGCTGATTGCCGATGGGTTCATGGAGTTGCGGCATGCTCCCAGGTTTTGGCGTCGGCTGGTGCTGGGTTGGCCGGTGGTTCTGGTGTTGGTGGTGGGGCTTGTCTAGGCTCGGGGCGCCCAAGATCAAAAGCCAAAGCGAGGCGGCCGTATAGCCGACTTGATTCTGGAAGCCGGGCCCGGTCACCAGTGGGAGCTGGCTTGCCTGCGATGGCATCGCCTGGGTGGACCTGATGGACTGAGATGTCTGCATCGCAGGCACCTCCGCTCCGCCTGCTTTGGGAAAATTCTTACGCCTCCCTCGGAAAGTCTCACCTGAGCAACACGTTAGTCGCGTGATTTGATTCCGGCCTTTTCAGGCAGGGATTGCTGGTCATGACTGACGCGTTTTGGGCCGCCCGCGAAGGCGACGCGCTGCTGCACGCCTCAATGATGGCCGATGTTCTCGGCGGTGTGCTGGAAGTCGCCGCCTATGCCGCCATCACGTCCGTGGGCTGCCTGGCCGCTGGCGCGCTGATTGCCGCAGCGACCGGCGTGACCATTGCCACAGGTGGCGTTGGATGCGTCGCCCTGGGACTGGCGGTCGGCGCGGTGGTGGGGATCAGCGCCGGGCTCTCGGGGGCTGACGTGAAGATCTCCAGTTGGTGCGAAACCGCCGCCAACTGGGTTTTTCCGCCGGTGATCGAGGCCTTTATCACCAGCGGCTCAAACGACGTTTTCATCAATGGCAAACCAGCGGCCCGGGCCGCCGGACAGATGATGGCTGTGCCGATCGCGCCCAGTGAGCCACCGGCCCCCCGTTTTCTGGACATCGCACAGGGATTTTTCTCACAACTGTGGCGCCCGACGGTCGCCACACCCGCTGCCGGTACCGTGCCGTGTCCGCTGGACACGGTCGCCTGCACCAAGCACCCGCCCATGCCCGAGCAATTTATTGCCGAGGGTTCCAGTTCGGTCTTCATCAACGGGCAACCGGCCGCACGCAGCGGTGACCGCAGCACGTGTGACGCCAAGATCGGCAGCGTCGAGGGGCTGATTTCTGCCGATGTGCGTATCGGTGGCGACCCCGTGGTGGTGCGCGAAATTCGCAGTGGCAAGACACCGGGCGTCGGCTTGGCGATTGCCGCGCTGCTTGCGCTACGCGGCAATGTGAAAGGCTTTTGGAGCAAATTGCCGTGCCTGGCCGGCGGCGCGCTGGCGGGCGGGGCCGTGGCGTATGGAACCGGCAAGCTCACCTCGGCACTCAACAGCGCGGTCAACGGTTCGCCCAACCCGGTGCATAGCCCGACCGGGGCCAAAATCCTCGGCGCCGAAGAAGAACTGGACTTCGTCCTGCCAGGCCTGCTCCCCATCGACTGGCAGCGCTTCTACAGCAGCCTCGATCAACGCCACGACGGCCTTTTCGGCGCCGGCTGGAGCGTTGCCTATGAGGTCGCCGTCGAGATCGATCAAGATGAACACCTCACCTACATCGACGAACAGGGGCGCCGCGTAGACATCGGCTACCTCCCGTTGTCAGGCGGCGCCTTCAGCCCCGGCGAAGGCCTTGCGGTCAGGCGCAGCGCCGACGGCGCCATCCTGATCGAAAGTATCGACGGCCTGTATCGGCTCTTCGAGCCCGACCCTCTGAACCCCTTGCGGATGCGCCTGTATCTGCTGGGTGATCGCAACGAAGGGCGCCTCTTTCTGGATTACGACGCCCAGGGTCGCCTGTGCCGCCTGCGCGACAGCCATGCGCTGATGCACGTCGACGTGAGCTACACCGTCGAGCATCCGCGGCGCGTGAGCCATATCGAGCGCCGTTACCTGCATCGGCAACATTTTGCTGGGCGCAGCGACGTGCTGGTCAGCTATCGCTACGACACCCACGGCGACCTGGCCGAAGTCCTCGACGCACAAGGCACGAGCCAACGACGTTTTGCTTACGACAGCGCGCGGCGCATGGTCGAACACCAACTGCCGAGTGGCTTGCGCTGCTTCTACCAATGGCGCGCAGTGTCTGGCCCGCAGGGTGAAGAATGGCGGGTCAGCCGGCATTGGACCGACGCCGGCGATGAATTCACCTTCGATTACGACCTGGATGCCGGTATCACGCGCGTTACCGATGGCCTGAAACGGGTCAGCACACGCTATTGGAACCCGCAGTACCAGATCACCCGCTACGTCGATAACCTGGGCCATACGTGGCAGTTCGAATGGAGCGAAGATCGCCAATTGCTCGGCGCGATTGATCCGCAAAACGGCCAGTGGCGCTTCAGTTACGACGAATCCGGCAACCTGAGCGCAGTGACCGATCCACTGGCCAGGATCAGCAACACCCAGTGGCTGGCGCATTGGGCATTGCCCGAAGTGGAAACCGACCCGGCGGGTAACCGTTGGCATTACCGCTACGACCGGCATGGCAACTGCATCGAAGAGATCGATCCGCTGGGCAACCGCACCCGCTATGTCTACGACGATTTCGGCCAGCCGGTGCAGATCATCGATGCCACCGACAAAACCCGGAAGCTGCACTGGGACGAGTGGAGCCAACTGATCGAGGAGGTGGATTGCTCGGGCTACGCCACCGGCTACCAGTACGATGCGTTCGGCAATGTGGTGGTGCACACCAATGCTGAAGGTGAGTCGGTGCGCTATCAGTACAGCCGGCAAGGGTTGTTGCTGGAATGCCGACTTTCGGACGGGCGCCTTGAGCATTTCCAGCGCAACGCCAGTGGTTATCTGACGGGCTATGTCGACCCCGCCGGCAACACGTCCCGCTATGCCTACGACCGGCGCGGCCAGGTCAAACAACGCTGGGACGCGCACAACCGCTGCGTCACCTTCGACCACGACGCCTACGGGCGACTGCTGAAACTGACCAATGAAAACGGCGAAAGCTATCGCTTTGAGTGGGACGCGGCCGACCGCCTGGTGCAGCAACAAGACCTCGACCACAGTCGGCGCTGCTATGCCTATGACCCGCTGGATAACGTCGTCGCCGTCGGTTACCTGCCGGGCACCGAAGGCGAGCCGGTAGACGCCCTGACACACCAGTTCCAACGCGACCCGCTCGGGCGCCTGGTCAGCAAAGTCACCGCCGACGGCACCACCGTTTATAAGCACGACCTGAACGACCAACTGGTCGCGGTCACCTTCACCGCTCTCGACGGTCGCGAGCAAGCACTTGGCTTTAGCTATGACGCGCTGGGGCAACTGTTTGAAGAACACAGCTCGGCGGGGTGTCTGCAACACCATTACAACGAATTGGGCAACCTGACTCAAACCCACTTGCCTGACGGACGCTGGCTCAATCGCCTGTACTACGGCAGCGGCCACCTGCATCAGCTGAATCTCGACGGCCACGTCATCAGCGACTTTGAACGCGACCGCCTGCACCGCGAACTGCAACGCACCCAGGGTCAACTCAGAACAAATACCGACTATGACCGCAGTGGCCGGGTCCGCTCACGCCAGCGGCGCAGCATCGACCAGCCGTGGCAGTTGCCGCCATTGGTCGAAACCCACTACAGCTACGACCCCAGCGACAACCTGATCGGACGCCGCCGTACCGATCGCCAAGAGCACCTGGCCTACGACAGTAGCGGACGTATCCTCGTCAGCCAACAGATAGGCCGGATCGAAACCTATGCCTACGATGCGGCGGCCAACCTGCTCGACGGGCCACAACAAGGCGGCCTGGTACGGCATAACTGGCTGCTGACGTATCAAGACAAGCGCTATACCTACGACGCTTTTGGGCGAATGGTTGAAAAGCGCAGCGCTGCACGAGGTTTGCAGCGCTTTGCCTACGACGCCGAAAGCCGGTTGGTTGAAGTGCGTAATGAAAACGGCAGCGTTGTTAGGATGGTCTATGACCCGTTGGGTCGGCGCATTGAAAAAACTGAACACGGCAGCGATGGCTATCCGCTGGGCGAAACCCGGTTCACCTGGGATGGCCTGCGGTTGTTGCAGGAGCATAAACACAGTCAGACCAGCCTTTATCTCTACGATGGCGACAGCTACGAGCCACTCGCCAGGGTCGACGGTGAAGGTGAACACCAACGCGTGCGGTATTACCACAACGACCTGAACGGCTTGCCGGAGCAACTCACCGAGGCCGACGGCCACGACATCTGGCGAGCGACTTATCGGGTGTGGGGCAATACGCGGGAGGAGGTGCGGGAACCTTACTTCATTGAAGAGCAGAATTTGCGGTTTCAGGGGCAGTATCTGGATCGGGAGACGGGGCTGCATTTTAATACGTTTAGGTTTTATGATCCCGATATAGGCCGCTTTACAACAACCGACCCTATTGACCTGATGGGTGGGTTCAACCTTTATCAGTATGCCCCTAACCCGGTCACATGGATCGATCCTTTTGGCTGGGCATGTGGTCACCATGGGCATCACTCCGATCCAAAATTCATGGGGGGAAAACATAACCAAAATCTGACGAAACTTACCGACACTGATCACAAACAGCTTCACCGTGATATGAATGACTTCTTAGTCGGAAAAACAAAAAACATCAATGGCGGCACCGTGCATATGCGGCCTCAACGAGGTAACAGCGGAAAAAAAATACGGTTGAATTTCACCAGGACTGAAAGGCTCAGAGCGCTTGCTGACTTCTACAAAGGTAAGGGTGCACAATACAAAGATGCTGTTTTTGACTTCTTCATACAACACCAGGGGCTAAAGTAGTGACTCAGTTCTTAACCATTGCCTACGACTTAAGCGCTATAGATAATCACGCGTACTTTTTTGATGGAGCACCTGATAGTATTTTTTGCAAAACCTGTGGTTGCTGCATTGATAAAAACTATCTGCCTAGAGAACTTAAAACACCAAACAAAGCTGATATTGGTGCAACTTATGATGGGCGCTTCATCGCGTCGCTACGTTTCAAGGAATACATCGAAAATTTAAAATTGAGTGTTGGATTTTCATTAGTCAATGAAAAAAATCAGCTATTCATGATGCGGCCTCAAAAAATCATCAAATACAGTGCTCAACAGTTGGAAAATCTCTGTAGTACGTGTGGTCAATATTTTGACTGTGTGGTTCCCATCCCGAGTTTCTATCAAGAAACTGGGAAGCGTCTAGAATATGGAATGTTTTTCACAAGTATTGGCTTCGGTAGCGGGAAAGAAAAAAGCCCGGCCATTATTCTCGGCATCGAAACCGCACTTGAAATAAAGAGCGCAATAAAATCATTAAAATTAAGAGGCGCTGATATTAGTGAGATTCTTATGCCTAATGACTAAGACTATCACTCAGCGCTTATCACTCAGCGCTTATCGCTCAGGCGCGTAAGACGGGATAGGTCTATTTGTTATTTAGTCTGTTTATTTTTCGGCCACTTAAGCGAGTGCAAAAAGGCATAAATAAGACGGTCCTGAAGGGCATGAATTCCTCTCGCGCATGCTCGAAGGCAAGGCGCTGGCGGGTGTGCGGATCAGTAGCCGGGATAACGAATTGCACTATCAGTTCAACGATTGACCTGAAGAAACATAATCAAAAATGTGGGAGGGGGCTTGCCCCCGATGGCGGTGAATCAGTCACCAGATGCATCAACTGACACACTGCTATCGGGGGCAAGCCCCCTCCCACATTTGGATTGGGTTCCTTCAGCTATTAGGGTACTTCGATGCTATTCAACCAAACCTCACGCCTGGCCAAAATCACCAGTCCCCTCGGGCCGGACGTGCTGTTGCTCAATCAAATGGGCGGCGGCGAAGAGTTGGGTCGGCTGTTCGCCTATGAGCTGCAACTGACCTCCGTGGACGCCAACATCGACCTCAACCAGTTGCTGGGCAAGCCGATGAGCGTCGGTGTGCAATTGGCGGACGGCGGCGAGCGGCACTTTCACGGCATCGTCGCGCAGTGCAGCCAGAGCATCGACCAGGGCCAGTTCGCCAGCTACCAGGTGACGCTGCGCCCGTGGCTGTGGCTGCTGAGCCGCACGTCGGACTGCCGGATTTTCCAGAACCTGAGCATCCCGCAGATCATCAAACAGGTGTTCCGCGACCTGGGCTTTTCCGACTTTGAAGACGCCCTGAGCCGGCCGTACCGCGAGTGGGAATACTGCGTGCAGTACCGCGAGACCAGCTTCGATTTCGTCAGCCGCTTGATGGAACAGGAAGGCATTTACTACTTCTTCCGCCATGAACAGGACCGCCACGTGCTGGTGCTGGCCGATGCCTACGGCGCCCACGCCACGGTGCCGGGCTACGCGTCGATTCCGTACTACCCCAAGGACGAGCAGCAACGCGAACGCGACCACCTGTACAACTGGCACCTGGCCCAGCAAGTGCAGCCGGGCTCGCTGGAGCTCAACGACTACGACTTCCAGCGCCCCAGCGCGAGCATCGACGTGCGCTCGGCGATGCCGCGCCCGCACGCCGCCGGCGACTACCCGCTGTACGACTACCCCGGCACCTACGTGCAAAGCGCGGACGGCGAACACTACGCGCGCACCCGCATCGAAGCCCTGCAAACCCTGCATGAACAAATCGAATTCAACGGCAACGCCCGCGGGCTCGGTTCCGGCCACCTGTTCAGCCTCACCGGCTTCAGTCGCCAGGACCAGAACCGCGAATACCTGATCGTCGGCTGCCGCTATTACATCGTTCAGGAAAGCCTGGAAAGCGGCGGCGGCTCCAGCTCGGCGCAGTTCGACAGCAGCCTGACCTGCATCGACGCCCAACAAAGCTTCCGCCCGCTGGCCAACACCTATCGCCCCATCGTCAAAGGCCCGCAGACCGCGCTGGTGGTCGGCCCCAAGTCTGACAGCGCCGCCACGCGCTATACCATCGAAGCTGGAGACAGTATTCGTCTGGTGTGCGGCGACAGTGTGATTGAGCTCACGGCAGACGGAGCCATCAACCTGACCTGTGGCTCGTTCAATCTGTTTTCCTCCGGCAGCAGCAAGATCCAGACACAAGGCAAACTGGATATCAACCAGGGCAGTGACGAGGGCACATCACCCGGTCAGCAGGGTGTGCGAGCCACTATCCATAACGCCGTCGAATCAACATTTGCGGACAAGCCGGGCGCCGGCCAATAACGAGATACTTGCACCATGAACTACTTGATCAATGAAGCCCAATTCACCTTGCCCGATGCAGCCTTACAGGATGCCTCGATCAATATCCTCAAGTTCGCCCACCTGGGCACCACGCTGGTCGTCAGCCGTAGCCCGCTGGCGGACGGCGAAACGTTGCAAAGTAACTTCGAAGCGCAGCTCAAGACGCTCGAACAACAGGAGAAGTACCTTCGTTACTCGCCAGTGCAAGCCATAAAGGTGGGGGCCGCACTGGATGTCGATGCCTATGAAGTGCAGAACAGTTTCAACAAAGGCAGCGACAGCTTTTACCAGTACCAGTTGGCGCTGCAACTACCGGGCACACGCCGCCTGATCGCGTTGAGTTACGTCAAGACCCAACCCCTCGGGCCCGCCGAAGCGGCTCACTGGGCAACGCTAAAGAGCACGCTTAGCTTCTTCGCCACACCCTGAATCACACGGAGCCAAACCGACTGCTACTCAATCCCCCCAAGAATACCTGACCACCCCGATCAACAATTCTTGATCGCCATCAAGCGGTTTTCACCCTCCACCTTCCTATCATGACCCCCGCCAAGCCATGAGGAAGCGACCATGTCAGAGACCTTCACCAAGGGCATGGCCAGGAACATCTATTTCGGAGGAAGCGTGTTCTTCTTCCTGATTTTCCTGGCCTTGACCTACCACACCGAACAAACCTTTCCCGCCCGTAGCAATGTCGACCAGCTCACTGAATCCGTGATCCGAGGCAAGAGCGTCTGGGAGCGTAATAACTGCGTCGGTTGCCACACCCTGTTGGGCGAAGGCGCGTACTTTGCGCCGGAGCTGGGCAATGTGTTCAAGCGTCGTGGGGGTGACGAAGGGTTCAAGCCGTTCCTGCACGCCTGGATGAAAATGCAGCCCCTTGGGGTGCCGGGGCGTCGCGCCATGCCGCAATTCAACCTCAGCGACCAGGAGGTGGACGATATGGCCGAGTTCCTCAAATGGAGCTCGAAGATCGATACCAATAACTGGCCACCCAACAAGGAGGGCTGAGCCATGCGCAGCGCCAATCCCTATCTGAAATTCCAATCCCAGGCCGTGGCCAAACCCTACTTTGTGTTTGCCTTGATCCTGTTCGTCGGCCAGGTGCTGTTTGGCCTGATCATGGGCCTGCAATACGTGGTGGGCGACTTTCTGTTCCCGTTGATCCCCTTCAACGTGGCGCGGATGGTCCATACCAACCTGTTGATCGTCTGGCTGTTGTTCGGCTTCATGGGCGCCGCCTATTACCTGATACCCGAGGAGGCCGACCGCGAGCTGCACAGCCCCAAACTGGCGATCTTGCTGTTCTGGGTGTTTGCCGCAGCCGGGGTGTTGACCATCCTCGGTTACCTGTTGGTGCCCTATGCGGCACTGGCCAAGCTGACCCATAACGAACTGCTGCCGACCATGGGCCGCGAGTTCCTCGAGCAACCGACCATTACCAAAATGGGCATCGTGGTGGTGTGCCTGGGCTTTCTCTACAACATCGGCATGACCCTGCTCAAGGGCCGCAAAACCACGGTCAGCATGGTGATGATGACCGGCCTGATCGGCCTCGCGGTGTTCTTCCTGTTCTCCTTCTACAACCCCGGCAACCTCGCACGTGACAAGTTCTACTGGTGGTGGGTGGTGCATCTTTGGGTAGAAGGCGTGTGGGAACTGATCATGGGCTCGATGCTGGCGTTCGTGCTGATCAAGGTCACCGGCGTCGACCGTGAAGTGGTGGAGAAATGGCTGTACGTGATCATCGCCATGGCTTTGATCACCGGGATCATCGGCACCGGGCACCACTTCTTCTGGATCGGCGCACCCGAGGTGTGGCTGTGGGTCGGCTCGATCTTCTCGGCCCTGGAGCCGCTGCCGTTCCTGGCGATGGTGATGTTCGCCTTCACCATGGTCAAACGTCGGCGGCGCCAGCACCCGAACCGCGCGGCGACCTTGTGGGCCAAGGGCACCACGGTGACGGCGTTCTTCGGCGCCGGGGTCTGGGGCTTCCTGCATACGCTGGCACCGGTCAACTTCTACACCCACGGTACCCAGCTCACGGCGGCCCACGGTCACCTGGCGTTCTTCGGGGCCTACGCGATGATCGTGATGACCCTGATCAGCTACGCCATGCCACGCTTGCGCGGCCTCGGCGAAGCGCCCGATGCGCGTTCGCAGACCATTGAAATCTGGGGCTTCTGGCTGATGGTGCTGTCGATGGTGATGATCACCCTGTTCCTCACCGCCGCCGGTGTGGTGCAGGTGTGGTTGCAGCGCTGGCCGGCGGACGGTGTGGCCTTGCCGTTCATGGCCACGGTCGAGCATTTGACCGTCTTGTTCTGGGCCCGGTTGGCCAGTGGCGTGGTGTTCCTGCTGGGGCTGCTCTGCTACCTGTACAGCTTCCGCCAACGCCAAGCCGTCGCCGGTGCGCCGGCGCCGATTGTGTATTGATCGTCAATCCCTAAGACGGCGGCCCGGCTGGTACAGCGGGCCGTTTTACGTTTGGAGCACGGCTCATGGCCTTTACCCTGGAATTGGAAGAGTGGGTCGGCAGCGTCTGGCACCGCTTCATCACCCGCCGTGCCAATGTCGATTTCCCCGAGGCGCAGGTCGCGCTGACGGACCATCAGCGCAGCCTGGCCCTGTTGTTCCGCGCCCTGGGCGGCGCTGGCGGGATGGCGTTGGAGGCGGCCTGCGAGCGCGACCTGTTGCTGCGCCGCAACCTGTTGATGCGTATCGCCGGTACCTGCAAGCAAGCCCCCCTGGCGTCCTGCGACGGTAACCGCTTGCGCTTGCCGGCACGCCTGGCGGTATTTCCCGACGCGGCGCTGAATCACGAGTTGTACCGCTGGCTGGCGCTGCTCGCGGCCCACGCCGGGCCGATGAGCCACTGGGCCCGCGACAACCAACGCTGGACCTGGCTGCTGTTGCAGCGCTACCCGGCGATGCTGCCGCGCTACCAACGCCTGGTGGAGGCGCACCTGCAACTGCGCCCCGACCCCGCCAGCCTCAAACCCGACGAAGCCGCCCTGGAGCGGGCCTTGCGCAAGGCCCTGCGCGAACCCGGCAGCGTGCGTCACTTGCCGCGCAGTTCACGGGCCGCCTGGCCGTTGCCGTTATGGCTGTACCCGGCGCTGCAGTTGGACACCGCGCAAAATACCGACCTGGAGGAGGAGGGCGACGACCTCTCAGCCCCGCCCGGCGAGCAGCAAGGCGGGCCCAAGCGTGCCACCCGCGTTGACGACGCGAGCCGCGATGGCGGCCTGCTGGTGGTGCGCCTGGAAAACCTGTTCAGTTGGAGCGAACACGTCGACCTCGATCGCTGGTCCGACGACAGCCAGGACCCGGACGCCGCCCGCGTCGCCGAAGACCTCGACCAGTTGAGCCTGTCGCGCCAGCGCGTGCGCAAGAGCGGCGGGCTCAAGCTGCACCTGGATCTGCCGCCCGCCGATGTCGACGACATCCCCTTGGGCGACGGCATCAAGTTGCCCGAGTGGGATTACCGCCGGCAGTGCTTGCAGGAAGGCTTCGTCAACCTGCAATTGATGCAGCCGCGTTGCGACGCACCGCAACCCTTGCCCGCGCGGTTGCAGGCCCAGGCCCAGCGCTTGCGCCGGCAATTCCAGAGCCTGCGCACCGACCGCCAATGGCAGCGCCAGCAGCCCCAGGGGTCAGAGGTCGACCTGCAGGCCTGGCTGGATTTTCATGTGCAGCGCCAGCAGGGTGCCTGCGCCGAACGCGGGCTGTTCCTTGAACAACGCCACACCCACCGCGACCTGGCGTGCCTGTTGCTGGCCGATCTGTCGATGTCCACCGATGCCCATGTCAACGATGAGCAAAAGGTCATCGATGTGATACGCGACAGCCTGCTGCTGTTCGGCGAAAGCCTGGCCGGGGCAGGGGATCGCTTTGCGTTGTATGGGTTTTCTTCACTGCGGCGGCACCAGGTGCGCTTGCAGGTGCTCAAAACGTTCCAGCAAGCCTATGACGACCGCACGCGCGGCGCGATCCAGGGCCTCAAGCCGGGCTACTACACGCGCATGGGCGCGGCTATCCGTCAGGCTACCCAGTTGCTCGGCGCCTGCCCGCAGCGGCGCAAGTTGCTGTTGTTGATCACCGACGGCAAGCCCAATGACCTGGACCTGTATGAGGGACGTTACGGCGTGGAGGACACGCGCCAGGCGGTGGTCGAAGCGCGGCGCCAGGGCTTGATTCCGTTCTGCATCACCATCGACAAACAGGCCGGCGACTATCTGCCGTACATGTTCGGCGCCCATGGTTTTACCCTGATCCATCGCCCCGAACAATTACCGCAACGCCTGCCGCAGCTGTATCGGCAGTTGACCGAGACTCAGTAAAAGTCTCTGGGCAACCAGAAGAACATCACCACGCAGAACAGCGTCAGGCCCAGGCAGAACCACTGGAAACGCTTCAGTCGGCGCGCCTGGGTGCTGGCGTGGGCCTCGGGCAGCGGTGTGGCGCAACGCTCGCACAGGTCGCGCTCCACGGCATTGCCGTGCTGGCAGACCAGGCAGGTTTTCACTCGAATTGCTCCAGGCGCGGGCGGTCGAGAATTGCGATCTGCCGGCCGTCCTGGGTGATGATTTTCTCGTCGATCAAGCGTCGGATAATCCGCGAAAACGTCTCCGGCTGGATCGACAGGTGCCCGGCAATCAACTGCTTGGCCATCGGCAGCTCGAAGCTGCAGTCGGTGGTGCTTTGCAAGCGCACCAGTTGCGTGAGCAGGTAGCGCACCACGCGGTGGGTGGCGTTTTTCAGCGACAGGGTTTCGATCTCGTTGACCCGCTGGTGCAGGCGCACGCACAACTTGCCGAGCAGGGCGAAGGTCAGGCGGCTGTTGCTCTGCAGCAAACGCATGTAGGTGGCATTGGACAGCCGGTACAACTGCGTGGGGCACACCGCTTCGGCGCACGCTACGTAGTTGGGCGTATCCATCAGCATCATGGCTTCGGCGAAGGTCTGCCGTTCGCCGATCACCTCGAACACCTTCTCCTGGCCGTCCGGGGTGAGGCGGTAGATTTTCACCGCGCCGGCGATCACGAAGTAGAACGCATCGGCCGGTTCGCCCTGGCGGAACAGCGGTTCGCCTTTGTCGACACTGAGCAATTGGCTGCTGCTCATCAGCTCGTTCAACTGCGCCTCGTCCAGGGGTTCGAACAAGTGGTGGCTGCGCAGGATCTGGTGATGAACACGATGGAGCACCATCTTGACCTCGGGGAATATCGGGAAGGGATACCCAAGGTTAATCCTGTTGGCGTCGGCCGTACTTGATCTACGACAAGGGCAGCGCACAGGCAACGCTGCACGATCGTCGCAGTGAACGCTTGCGAAAGTGCGCTATGCGCGGGCCGCGGCGAGGCTGGGCGCGGCCCGGGCAAACAATATGTCGTTCTCCAGGCGGATGTGTTCGCGCAGGTCGGCATGAAAGGCGCTCAGCTCGCGGTACAGGCTGCGCCAGGTATTACAGGCCTCGGCCGGCGGGGTGATCTGGTTCGTCAGGCTCAACAATTGCTCCAGGGCCTCGGCGTGTTGGTCGTGCTCGTAGCGCATCACCTGGATCGGCGTCGACGCCTGCGGCCCCATGCCCATTTGCAGCATCGGGAACAATACCTGTTCCTCCTTGAGCATATGGCTCTCCAGTTCCTGCTGCATGTCGAGCAGCAGGTCGGCCAGGCCGTTGGGGCATTGCAGGTGCTGACCGTGGACCTGTTCGACGCGGCTCGCCATGCGGACCAGTTCCGGCAATTGCTCGCGATGACGTGCGTGGTAGCGCGCCAGCAGATGGTCGATCAAGTGGTCCTGGGTTTGGGTGTTCCAGTCGCTCACGGTCATCGGGCTTTCCTCATCGGCAGTACGGGTATGAACCAGTGATTGCAGGCAGCGTGCCAATTTTAACGCATTGAAAAGTAACGATTTATCCCGGAGTAAGGTAATCATGACCACACGCTGCCAGGGTGCTCTGAACCCCAGGAGGGTCGAAATGACCGCGCCGCTCGACGGCATCCTCGGCCAGAGCGCGGTGTTGCAGGAGTTGCTCGACGAGCTGGCGCTGCTGGCCGAAACGCAGTTGCCGGTGTTGTTGCTCGGCGAAACCGGGGTCGGCAAAGAGCTGTTCGCGCGGCGCCTGCATCGCCTGTCGCAACGCGGCAACAAGCCTCTGGTGCAGGTCAACTGCGCGGCGCTGCCGGAGGCGTTGGCCGAAAGCGAGCTGTTCGGTCACGTCAAGGGCGCCTTCTCCGGCGCCACCCACGACCGCGCCGGGCGGTTCGATGCGGCCAACGGCGGCACCTTGTTCCTCGATGAGGTCGGCGAATTGCCCTTGAGCATCCAGGCCAAGCTGCTGCGCACCCTGGAGAATGGCGAGATCCAACGCCTGGGCGCCGATCGGCCATTGCATGTGGATGTCCGCATCATCGCCGCCACCAATCGCCACCTGCCCGACCGCGTGCGTGACGGCCTGTTTCGCGCCGACCTGTATCACCGGCTGTCGGTGTACCCGCTGCCGATCCCGGCGTTGCGCGAGCGTGGCGAGGATGTGTTGCTGCTGGCGCGGCATTTCGCTGAGCTCAACCGCGAGCGCCTGGGCTTGCATGACCTGCAACTGTCGCCGACGGCGCAACAGGCGCTGCTCGAGTACGCCTGGCCGGGCAATGTGCGTGAGCTGGAGCATGTGATCAGTCGCGCCGCGTTGAAGCAGCTCAGTCGTGGCGAACCGCGCAGTTCGGTGATCCGCCTGGAACCGCACGCTCTGGGCCTGGACACGGCCGCCGTCGCGGTGGAACGAGCCATGCCCGCGTCATCGATCGAGGCCTTCCAACCCTTGGCGGTGGCGGTGGACGAGTGCCAGCGCTGGAACATTCGCCACGCCCTGGAACACTGCGCCGGCAATTGGGCGAGTGCCGCGCGTTTGCTCGGCGTGGACGCGAGCAACCTGCACAAGCTGGCGCGGCGCCTGAGGCTCAAGTAAGGGGTGTGACAACACGCCAGCTGTGCGTATCTGCCGCACTACCTACCGGCCAGACTTGATTCTGGTCAAGGGCCACCTGCCATCACCACCCCTACCATCCGTCCCATCTTCAGCCCGACGCCTCAAGGGACTCCATGACTCGCTCCGCGCGCTTGACACGCCACTGGCTGACGCTGCTGGTGGTGTTGCTCATCACCAGCTTCACCGCCCAGGCCCGGCCTTACGGCGACATCGAACAGCAGCGTATCGAACGCGCTTTCCCCGCCCAGGATGCGGTCTCCGCACCCGACGGGCCGTTCAAGGTGCGGACCATTTCGACTGCCGGCAAGCCCATCGGCTACGTGTTCCAGAGCCTGGATGTGGTGGCGATCCCGGCGTATTCAGGCAAGCCGATCAACACCCTGGTGATCCTCGACGCCGCCGGGGTGATCCGCGATGCCTACGTGCTGGAACACCACGAGCCGATCCTGTTGATCGGTATTCCCGAGGTCAAACTGCACGAATTCACCGCGCACTATTCCGGCGTCGATGTGCGCCAGCGCGTGGTGGTCGGGCGTTCCAGCGATCCGAAGGCGGTGACGGTGGACGCGATTGCCGGCGCGACCGTGACCGCGATGGTGGTCAATGAAGTGGTGATGCGGGCGGCCCATGACGTGGCGGTGTGGCTCAAGCTGATCGACGGCAAGGCCGCGACCGCGCAGAAAGTCGCGCTGATCCGCACCGACCGGTTTGACCCCGCCACCTGGGCACAATTGACCGGCAATGGCGCTATCCGCCGCCTGCATTTGACCCGGGGCCAGGTCGACGCGGCCTTCAAGGACACCGCCGCCGAAGGCGCCGAGGCCGCGGACGAGACCTTCATCGACCTCTATGTGGCCGACATCAACCCGCCGAGCATCGGCCGCAACCTGTTGGGCGAAGAGCACTACCGCACCCTGATGCAGGGGCTCAAACCCGGCGAACAGGCCATCGCCGTGCTCGGCCGTGGGCTGTTTTCGTTCAAGGGTTCGGGTTATGTGCGCGGCGGGATTTTCGACCGGGTGCAGTTGCGCCAGTTCGGCAACGTGATCAGCTTCCGCGACCTCGACCACCAGCGCATCGACGATGTCTACGCCGAGGGCATCCCGGCCTTCGACGAGATGTCGGTATTCATCGTGCGCCCGCAGGCCGGCTTCGACCCCGGCTCGCCCTGGACCCTGGAACTGCTGGTGCGGCGCCAGACCGGCCCGGTCAGCGGCACGTTCAGCAGCTTCGAACTGCCTTACCAGATGCCCGAACAGTACCTGGAACGGCCGCTGCCCACCGCCGCCGAACAAGCCGCGCTGGATGAGGCCAGCCGCCCACTGTGGTTGAGCATCTGGTACCAGAAACAGGTGCAGGTCATGGTGCTCGGCGTCGCGCTGCTGCTGCTTACCGCGATCCTGTTCCTGCAGGACAGCCTGGCCCGGCGCCCGCGCCTGCTGCACTGGCTGCGCCGCGGCTACCTGGTGTTTACCGTGGGGTTCATCGGCTGGTATGCGCTGGGGCAGTTGTCGGTGGTCAATGTGCTGACCTTCGTGCATGCGCTGGTCCAGGACTTCCGCTGGGAACTGTTTCTCACCGACCCGCTGATCTTCATGCTCTGGGTCTTCACCGCCGCCAGCATCCTGCTCTGGGGGCGCGGGGTGTTCTGCGGCTGGCTGTGCCCGTTCGGGGCCTTGCAGGAACTGCTCAACGAGGCCGCGCGCCGCCTGAAGATCCGCCAGTTCGAATTGCCCTTCGCGGTGCATGAACGACTGTGGGCGATCAAGTACCTGATCCTGCTGGTGCTGTTCGGCCTCTCCCTGGAATCCATGGCCACCGCCGAACGCTTTGCCGAAGTGGAACCGTTCAAGACCGCCATCACGCTCAAGTTCGACCGCCAGTGGTGGTTCGTGCTCTACGCCGTGGCGTTGCTGGTGATCAACCTGTTCACCCGCAAAGTCTACTGCCGCTACCTCTGTCCCCTCGGCGCCGCCCTGGCGATCCCCAGCAAATTCCGCCTGTTCGATTGGCTCAAGCGGCGCCAGGAATGCGGCAACCCGTGCCAGCTGTGCGCGAAGGAATGCGAGATCCAGGCGATCCACCCGGACGGCCATATCAACGCCAACGAATGCCACTACTGCCTCGACTGCCAGATGACCTGGCACAACGAAAACAAATGCCCGCCGCTGATCAACAAACGCAAGAAGCGCAACAAGGCGGCGCCCGAACAGATTCCCGTAGTGCAGATCAATCCCAACACTTGAAGGAGCAACCCATGAACGATACAGACGATAAACATGACGGCCTGACCCGGCGCAGTTTCCTCGGCACCGGTGCGGTGACCGGCGCCGTGCTGGCGGGTGCATCGGCCCTCGGCGGCGCGGTGTTTACCCGTGAATCCTTCGCGGCGGCGGCCAAGGACGCCAAATCGAAAATCCATGTGGAACCCGGCCAGCTCGACGACTACTACGGCTTCTGGAGTGGCGGTCACCAGGGCGAAGTGCGGGTGATGGGCGTCCCGTCGATGCGCGAGCTGATGCGTATCCCGGTGTTCAACGTCGATTCGGCCACCGGTTGGGGCCTGACCAACGAGAGCAAGCGCATCCTCGGCGAGGGCGCCAAGTACTCCAACGGCGATTGCCATCACCCGCACTTGTCCACCACCGACGGCCACTACGACGGCAAGTACCTGTTTATCAATGACAAGGCCAACAGCCGGGTGGCGCGCATCCGCCTGGACATCATGAAGTGCGACAAAATCCTCACCGTACCGAACGTTCAGGCCATCCACGGCCTGCGCCTGCAAAAGGTGCCCTACACCAAGTACGTGTTCTGCAACGCCGAATTCATCATCCCGCACCCCAATGACGGCCGAAACTTCGACCTGCAGGATCGCAACAGCTTCACCATGTTCAACGCCATCGATGCGGAAAAAATGGAGATGGCCTTCCAGGTGATCGTCGACGGCAACCTCGACAACGCCGACATGGACTACACCGGCAAGTACGCAGCGGCCACCTGCTACAACTCGGAAAAGGCCACCGACCTGGCCGGCATGATGCGCAATGAGCGCGATTGGGTGGTGGTGTTCAACATCCCGCGCATCGAAGCGGCGATCAAGGCCGGCAAGTTCATCAATGTGGACGGCGTCAAGGTGCCGGTGGTGGACGGACGCAAATCCGAGGACGGCAAGGACAGCGAGTTCACCCGCTACATTCCGGTGCCGAAAAACCCCCACGGCTGCAACACCTCGCCGGATGGCAAGTACTTCATCGCCAACGGCAAGCTGTCTCCGACCTGCACCATCATCGCCATCGAAAAACTCGACGACCTGTTCAGCGGCAAGATCAGCGACCCGCGCGGTGTGGTGGTCGGTGAACCGGAGCTGGGCCTGGGCCCGCTGCACACCACTTACGACGGACGCGGCTTTGCCTACACCACGCTGTTCATCGACAGCCAGGTGGTCAAGTGGAACATCGCCGAGGCCATCCGCGCCTATGGCGGCGAGAAGGTCAACTACATCAAGCAGAAGCTCGATGTGCAGTACCAGCCCGGTCACAACCATGCGTCGCTGACCGAAACCCGCGACGCCGACGGCCAGTGGCTGGTGGTCTTGAGCAAGTTCTCCAAGGACCGCTTCCTGCCCACCGGCCCGCTGCACCCGGAAAACGACCAGTTGATCGACATCTCCGGCGATGAAATGAAACTGGTCCACGACGGCCCGGCCTTCGCCGAACCCCATGACTGTGTGATGGCGCGCCGCGACCAGATCAAGACCAAGAAAATCTGGGAGCGCAACGATCCATTCTTCGCCGAAACGGTGGCCATCGCCAAGAAGGACGGGATCAACCTGGAAACCGACAGCAAGGTGATCCGCGACGGCAACAAGGTGCGCGTGTACATGACCTCCATGGCCCCGGCCTACGGGCTTTCGGAGTTCACCGTCAAACAGGGCAATGAAGTCACCGTGACCATCACCAATATCGACATGATCGAAGACGTGACCCACGGCTTTGTCATGGTCAACCACGGCGCGAGCATGGAAATCAGCCCGCAGCAGACCTCGTCGATCACGTTCATTGCCGACAAGCCCGGGCTGCATTGGTACTACTGCAGCTGGTTCTGCCATGCCCTGCACATGGAAATGGTCGGGCGGATGAAGGTCGAGCCCGCCTGACACGCTGTTTGAGAAACGACACAAGGCAAATGTGGGAGGGACGGTGCGACGATTCGACTTGCTCCCGATGGCGGTGAATCAGTCACAGATGCATCAACTGACACACCCTCATCGGGAGCAAGTCGAATCGTCGCACCGTCCCTCCCACTTTTAGCCGCATTTCCTTTAAGAGGACATCATCGTGGCTCGATCACTCGTCATCCTGGTGATGCTGATAGTGGCTTCGGCGGGAGCGGTCGCCGCCGTTCGCCCCATCACCGACTTACCCCTGCAAGCCGACGGCCCCAACCGTTGGCGCTTGCCTGCCGGCGAGTACCGGGGCTCGTTCCGCATCGACCAACCGCTGCAATTGACCTGCGCCCCCGGCGCCATCTTCCAGGCCGAAGGGCAGGGCAACGGCCTGCTGATCAGCGCGCCGGATGTCAGCGTCCAAGGCTGCACGTTCCTCGATTGGGGCGCCGACCTCACGGCCATGAACGCCGCTGTGTTCATCCAGCCCCAGGCGCGTGGCGCGCAAGTGCTGGGCAACCGCCTGCAAGGCCAGGGCTTTGGCATCTGGGTCGATGGTACCCAGGACGTGAGCGTGATCGGCAACCGCATCCAGGGTGACACCTCGGTACGTTCGCAGGACCGGGGCAACGGCATTCACCTGTACGCGGTACACGGTGCCCGCGTCATCGATAACCACGTGCGCGACACCCGCGACGGCATCTACATCGACACCTCCAACGGCAACCTGCTGCAAGGCAACACCCTGGAAGACCTGCGCTACGGCATCCACTACATGTTTGCCAACGACAACCAGGTCCTGGGCAACACCACCCGCCGCACCCGCACCGGCTATGCGTTGATGCAAAGCCGCAAGCTGACGGTGATCGGCAATCGCTCCGAGCAGGACCAGAACTACGGCATCCTGATGAACTACATCACCTATTCGACCTTGCAGGACAACGTCGTCACCGATGTGCGCGACGGCTCCACCGGCGACACCATGATCGCCGGCGGCGAAGGCAAGGCACTGTTCATCTACAACTCGCTGTTCAACCGCATCGAAAACAACCGCTTCGCGCGCAGCGCGGTGGGCATTCACCTGACCGCCGGCTCCGAAGACAACCGCATCGCCGGCAACGCCTTCATCGACAACCAGCGCCAGGTCAAATACGTCGCCAGCCGCTTGCAGGAATGGTCGGCGGACGGCCGGGGCAACTACTGGAGCGACTACCTCGGCTGGGACCGCAACGGCGATGGCCTCGGCGATGTGGCGTATGAGCCGAACGACAACGTCGACCGCCTGCTGTGGTTGTACCCCCAGGTGCGGCTGTTGATGAACAGCCCCGGCATCGAGTTGCTGCGCTGGGTGCAACGTGCGTTTCCGGTGATGAAGTCGCCGGGTGTGATGGACAGCCACCCCCTGATGCAAGCCCCCACTCAGAAGGAACCTGCATGATGAATGTCGTCGAGATCGAAGGCGTCAGCCAGCGCTATGGGCGTGCCACGGTGCTGCACGACCTGAACCTGAGCCTGGCCCCCGGCGAAGTCCTGGGGTTGTTCGGGCACAACGGCGCGGGCAAGACCACGGCGATGAAACTGGTGCTCGGCCTGCTGCGCGCCAGCGCCGGCGAGGTGCGGGTGTTCGGCCGTGCGCCGAGTGATCCCCACGTGCGCCGCTGGCTCGGTTACCTGCCGGAAAACGTCACGTTCTATGCACAGTTGAGCGGCGTCGAAACCCTGCGTCACTTCGCCCGGCTCAAGGGCGCGCCGATGCATCAGGTCGACAGCCTGCTGGACGACGTCGGCCTGACTGCGGCGGCAGGGCGGCGGGTCAAGACCTATTCCAAGGGCATGCGCCAGCGCCTCGGGTTGGCCCAGGCCTTGCTCGGCGAGCCGCGCCTGTTGCTGCTCGACGAACCCACCGTGGGCCTCGACCCGTTCGCTACCCAGGACTTGTATCGCCTGCTCGACCGCCTGCGTGCGGCCGGCACCAGCACCATCCTGTGTTCCCACGTGCTGCCGGGCGTCGAGGCGCACATCAACCGTGCGGCGATCCTGACCCAGGGCCGCCTGCTGGCCTTGGGCAGCCTGGCGCAGTTGCGCGCCGAGGCCGGCTTGCCGACGCTGATCCGCACCTGCGGCTTGCAGCGCGTCGAATCGCTGCAACAACGCTGGAGCGCCGCCGGCCATGTCACCCGGCGCTGGGGCGTCGAAGGGCTGCAAGTGGCGGCGCACAACGGCAGCAAGGTGCAACTGCTGCGCCAACTGCTGGCCGAGGACAGCCCCAGCGACGTGGAAATCCTGCCGCCGTCCCTTGAAGACATCTACCGGCATTACATGGACAGCGCGATGGTCATGGCACAGGAGGCGGCCTTATGAACCCGATCTGGAACATGGCCCGCAAAGAGTTCTGCGACGGCCTGCGCAACCGTTGGCTGTTGGCGATCAGCCTGTTGTTCGCGGTGCTGGCCATCGGCATCGCCTGGCTGGGCGCCGCCGCCGCCGGGCAACTGGGCTTCACCTCGATCCCGGCGACCATCGCCAGCCTGGCCAGCCTGGCGACGTTCCTGATGCCGCTGATCGCGCTGTTGCTGGCCTACGACGCGATCGTCGGCGAAGACGAGAGCGGCACCTTGTTGCTGTTGCTCACCTATCCGTTGGGGCGCGGGCAGATCCTGCTCGGCAAGTTCGTCGGCCATGGGCTGATCCTCGCGCTGGCCACGGTCCTCGGCTTCGGCTGCGCGATGCTCGCCATTGCGTTGCTGGTCGACGACGTGGACTTCGCCATGCTGCTCTGGGCCTTTGGCCGGTTCATGCTGACCTCGGCCCTGCTTGGCTGGTGCTTTCTCGGGCTGGCTTATGGCCTGAGCAGCCTGTGCGCGGAAAAATCCACCGCCGCCGGGCTGGCGCTCGGCGTGTGGTTCTTCTTCGTGCTGGTCTTCGACCTGGCGCTGCTGGCCTTGCTGGTGCTCAGCAAAGGCCAGTTCAACCCGCAGGGGCTGCCTTGGTTACTGCTGCTCAACCCCACCGACGTGTATCGGTTGATCAACCTCTCGGGTTTCGGTACGGGCACCCAGTCCGTCGGGGTCATGGCCCTGGGTTCGGACCTGGACGTGCCGCCGCTGGCCCTGTGGGCGTGCCTGCTGGCGTGGGTGGCCGTGCCGCTGGCGCTGGCCTACGGGCTGTTCCGCCGCCGTGCGGCGTGAGGATTTTTTATGACTGCTGGAGTGAGTGAAATGGGTTTCAAGACACGGGTAGTGGCGGCCTTGTTGGTCGGCTTGTTGATGAGCGCCTGCGACAAGGCGCCGGAGTCGAGCTTCAGTGACGCGCCGGTGGCGTTTCATCCCAACGACGAGTGCCACGTGTGCGGTATGGTGATCAACGAATTCCCCGGGCCCAAGGGCCAAGTGGTGGAGCGGGGCGGGGTGAAGAAATTCTGCTCTACCGCCGAAATGCTCGGCTGGTGGCTGCAACCGGAAAACCGGCACGACGACGCGAAGCTGTACGTACACGACATGGGCCGCAGCCAATGGAATGCCCCGGACGACAAGCACCTGATCGACGCCCGCACTGCGTACTACGTGATCGGCACCGGGCTCAAGGGCGCCATGGGCGTGGTCCTGGCTTCGTTTGCCGATGAGGCCAAAGCGCAGAAAGTCGCGGCGGACACCGGTGGTCGGCTGTTGCGTTTCGAGCAGATCGACCTGGCGCTGTTGCAGCAACCGATGCCGATGATGCACAGCGGGCATTGACCGCGAGGGGGTATCAACCGGCTTGATACCCCATCAACTGTTCTGCGTTCAGGATTCGAATGGTGCGTTGGCGCACCTCGATCAACCCGCCTTCCACCAGCCGATGCAGAATCCTCGAAAACGTCTCCGGCTGAATCCCCAGCTTCGACGCCACCAGGCGCTTGGGCACCTGCAACACCACCTCACCGCTGACGTCGTCGCGCTCCTGGAACAGGAAATTGATCACCCGGCGACTGGCATTGGCCAGGGTCAGGGTGTCGATGTCCTGGAGGCGCTGATGCAGGTGAATACTCATGCTCGCCAGAATCGCCAGGCAAATGGCCGGTTGGTCTTCCAGGGCGCGGCGATAGTGTTGGCCTTCGATACTCACCAGCACGCTGTCCTTGAGCGCGGTGCCACTCACCGGGTACGCCTTGGCCTGGGTGAACAGCAGCGCTTCGGCAAACGTCTGGCCGGGGCGGATGACTTCCACCAGATGCTCCTGACCTTCGCCAGTGACCCGGTGCAGCTTGATCTGGCCGCTGACCAGCAGGAAGAACCGATCGGCGGGATCGCCCTGGTGCATGAGCGGGGTGTGATTGGGCAAACGCTTGAGACTGGCCAGGGTGCAGACATCCTGGAAGGTTTTTTCAGGCAGCCGGCTGAACAGGTGATGCCTGCGCAGGGTTAGAACGATGTTGGGATGGGTGAGCATAAGGGCCTCCGCGGTTCATCAGGGTAGGGCGGCCCGGGGTTTGGGGATATGCCTCGAAGGGGGTACCTCTTCCCACGTTCGGTCAGCTTGGGTTAAAGAGGCGGCCTTAATGTGGGAGGGGGCTTGCCCCCGATGGCGGTGGAGCAGTCATGCATGTAGTGGCTGACAGACTGCTATCGGGGGCAAGCCCCCTCCCACATTTGGATCTCCATGGGTCAGATAGACCTCATTCTGTATTTGCTCTTGCTCTTAGGCGCGGCCTTATAGCCAATCTGATCCTGCAAGCCGAACGCGGTCAAAAATGTGAGAGGGGGCTTGCCCCCGATGGCGGTGGAGCGGTCATGCATGTAGTGGCTGACACACTGCTATCGGGGGCAAGCCCCCTCTCACATTTGGATCTCTATGGGTCAGATAGACCTCATTCTGTATTTGCTCTTGCCCTTAGGCGCGGCCTTATAGCCAACCTGATCCTGCAAGCCGAACGCGGTCAAAAATGTGGGAGGGGGCTTGCCCCCGATGGCGGTGGAGCAGTCATGCATGTAGTGGCTGACACTCTGCTATCGGGGGCAAGCCCCCTCCCACATTTGGATCTCCATGGGTCAGATAGACCTCATTCTGTATTTGCTCTTGCTCTTAGGCGCGGACTTATAGCCAATCTGATCCTGGAAGCTGGACTCGGTCAAAATGTGGGAGGGGGCTTGCCCCCGATGGCGGTGGAGCAGTCATGCATGTAGTGGCTGACACACTGCTATCGGGGGCAAGCCCCCTCCCACATTTGGATCTCCATAGATCAGATAGACCTTGCTCTGCTTTTGATCTGTTCTTGCTCTTGCTCTTGCTCTTGCTCTTGCTCTTGCCCGAGCATTAGCGAGGTGCCGAGTGTTGGGGCAAGAGCCCTTTGGTTATTTTGGGAGTTTTCCAAGATGACCCGCTGTAAGAGCGGAGCCACCAGCCGCCGCTACCGAAGAAACAGATATGTACCCAATCCCCAGAAAAACCATCAACCCGCCTGCCGCAAGTGCTCCATCGCCCAAACCGCCGCCTCCACCCGTGACCGCAACCCCAACTTATGCAGCAGATTCTTCACATGCACCTTCACCGTCCCTTCGGTAATCCCCAACTTATGCCCGATCACCTTATTGCTATAGCCACTGGCAATCGTGCGCAGCACCTGCCGTTCCCGCTCCGTCAAGTCCACCGCCGCATGGGGTTGCGGCGAGCGCAGTGCCTGGGCCAGCACCCGCGTCAACCCGGGGCTGATCACCAGCGCTCCATGCAACGCATCACGGATGAACTCCACCACCAACTCCGGCTCCATGTCTTTGAGCAGATACCCGTTGGCATCCAGGCGCAGTGCATCGCGAATGTCATCCTCGGCATCGGACACGGTAAACAGCAGCACCTTGCCCGCATAGTTCATGGCGCGCAGGCGGCGCAGGGTTTCCAGGCCGTTCATCTGCGGCATGTTGTTGTCCAGCAGCACCAGGTCCGGTTGCAGGGTTTCGATCTGGTCCAGGGCTTCCTGGCCATTGCCGGCTTCGCCGACCACCTGCAGATCGTCTTCGAGTTCGAGTATCTGACGCATGCCGTGGCGCATCATCGGGTGATCGTCGACCAGCAAAATGCGGTGGCGGGGGAGTGTGCTCATGGGAGGTTACCTTGTAGAGGTTGCCCGAGAAATTCCGGTTGAAAACGTAAATGCACCCGTGTGCCCTGGGGCTCGCGGGGGCTGATGTCGAGTTGGCCGTGCAGGCTGCGCGCGCGTTCGTCCATGATGGTCAGGCCGTGGTGTTCGCGTTGGTCGACGGCGCCGCAAAAGCCACGGCCGTCGTCCTCGATGCTCAGGCTCACGGTCTCGCCCTCCTGGCGCAGTTGCAGCCAGGCGTTTTGCGCATGGGCGTGGCGCAGGCAGTTGGACAGGGCTTCGCGGGTGATCTGCAGCAAGTGGATCTGTTCGCTGGCCGACAATTGGAAGGCGAGGGCGTCGACGTGCAGGTGGACCTGGAATTCGCCGCGCCGGGAGAACTCTTCGGCGGTTTCCGATAGCTCCTGTACCAACCCGGCATCGTGGATTTGCAGGCGGAAGGTGGTCAGCAGCTCGCGCAGTTGACGGTAGGCGTTGTTCAGGCCGTCGCGCAGTTCGGCAGTGACGGTGGCCAGGGTTTCCACGGGTTCGCCACGGCGGATCAGGGTTTGCATGCGGCTGACTTGCAGCTTCATGTACGACAGCGCCTGCGCCAGGGAGTCGTGCAGTTCCCGGGCGATGATGGTGCGCTCGTCGAGCAGCAGCAAACGATGGTCCTGTTCGCGCTGGCGTTTGAGCGACAGCGAAGTGCCGATCAGGTTGGCCAGGGCCTGGATCAATTGCTTTTCCCAGTCTTGCGGAGGGTGGCCATCGTCGAAGTGGGCCTTGAGTTCCCCCAGTTCCGAGCCCTGGTTGCTGATGCTGAATATTTGCGGCGGCGCCACTTTGTGTTTATGGCAACTCGCGCAATCGCCGATGGCGCAGATGTTACGGCTGTCGCCGCCGTGCAAGGCGAGCATCTGCTGGGCCGGTGCGAGGAAGTGGCCTTGCAGGCACAACGACAGGCGCAACCCCGGCAGGCGTTTCTGGAAGCGCCGGATCAATTCGTCCAGGCCCTCGGCATTGGCCAGGCGCGTGGCCAGGCTGCTGCTGCTCTGGTACAGCAGTTCGAGGGCGGCGTTGGCTTGTTGCAGGTTGAGGGTCTTGAGGCGCACCTGGCTTTCCAGGGTGCGGTGGGACGCCTCGATGGTCTCGGCCATGGTGTTGAAGCTCAGGGCCAGTTGCCCCAGCTCATCGTCGGAGCGGTGGTTGACCCGGGTCTTGAAATCGCCGTCGCGAAAGCGCCGGGTGGCCTGTACCAGTTCCTGCAAAGGGTTGACCACGCCGTACTGCAACTCATACAGGCCGATCAACAGGATGATCAACGTGCTGAACAGCGCCAGGCCCTGGATGCCTTGCTGCCAGCTTTGTTTGCGTTCGCTCTGTTGCTGCAACAGGCTGACGAATTGATTCATTTGCTCGACGAATGTCGGCGCGCTGGCCTGGAACTGTGCCGTATCACCGCGCGTCAGGGCCGGGCGCAGCTCGTCGTTCCAGCGTTGCTGGATCTGTTGGTAGCTCTGCAGCAGGGCGCTGTTCGGGCCGTCTTCCAGCACCGCCTTGAGCGAGTCGCTGTCGAGGCGCCCTTGCAGGCTCTGGGTGATGCTGTCGATCTCTTCGGCCGGCGCGGCGGCGGCGAGCCGCCAGCTGAGGTGGTAGGTCTCCATACGCACGGAGCCGGCGGTGTTGATTGCGGCGGCGTCGCCCTGGCTGAACCAGGCGATCAGCCCCGCACTCAAGGAACTGGCAAGGGCCAGGATAGCGATCAGGATCACAGCCAAGCCGGCGCGTGCGGGCAGGGAGCTGCGTAGCCAGCTAAACATCACGGCGTAGTCGGAGGGGGGAGAAAGCCTGCATGGCGGCACCTGAAAAGGAAAAACGAGCTGGAAAACGGCGATCCCTGGCGCACTACCTCTAAAGAGTTGCCGGCAAACCCTCCCACGGGAAAACGCCGGCACAAGAGATCAATCCATTGATAAATAAAGACTTTCTCTTGTTATAGGAACTACCTCCTTAGAGGTATATGGGATCAGCATAGCCTTATACCCACCTGGCCGACGTTGATCTGCGTCAAGTTCCAAGGGGGTGTCGCCCCTAACCTGCGCTCATGAAATCACCTTTCGGAGCGCATACCGTGACTCAACCCCGTATAAGACAAGGCTTGGTGCTGGGCATGAGCACGCTGGCCTTCACCGTCTGCTTTATGGTGTGGATGATGTTCGCCGTGTTGGGCGTGCCCATCAAAGAGCTGCTGCAACTCAACGAAACCCAGTTTGGCCTGCTGGCCGCCACGCCGGTCTTGACCGGTTCCCTGGTGCGCCTGCCCCTGGGCTTGCTGACTGACCGCTTCGGCGGGCGCATCGTGTTCTTCCTGTTGATGCTGGCCTGCGTCCTGCCGCTGTACCTGATCACCTACGCCACCGCTTATTGGCAGTTCCTGGTGCTGGGCCTGTTTGTCGGCCTGGCCGGCGGTTCGTTCTCGGTGGGCATCGCCTACGTCGCCAAGTGGTTCGACAAGGACAACCAGGGCTTCGCCATGGGCGTGTTCGGCGCCGGTAACGCCGGGGCCGCGGTCACCAAGTTCCTCGCCCCGGCGCTGATCGCCCTCGGCACCTGGCACCTGGTGCCCAAGGTGTTCGGCGCGATCCTGTTCATCACCGCGCTGTTGTTCTGGTTCCTCACCAGCGAGAACAAGGCCCACCGCAGTGCCGGCGGCGCCACCTTGCGCGAGCAACTGCGGTGCCTGAAAGACCCGGCCGTGTGGCGCTACTGCCAGTACTACTCGATTGTCTTCGGCGGCTACGTCGGCCTGGCATTGTGGATGACCAAGTACTACGTACAGGAATACGGTTTCAGCCTGCAAAGCGCGGCGCTGCTGGCCGCCTGTTTCTCCCTGCCCGGCGGTGTGCTGCGCGCGGTCGGCGGTTGGATGTCCGACCGCTGGGGCGCCCAGAGCGTGACCTGGTGGGTGTTGTGGGTGAGCTGGGTCTGCCTGTTCCTGCTCAGCTACCCGCAGACTCAATTGCAGGTGCAGACCGTCAACGGTCCCCTGGATTTGCACATCGGCCTCAACCCCACCCTGTTCACCGTGCTGCTGTTCGTGATGGGCATCGCCTTCGCGTTCGGCAAAGCCTCGGTGTTCAAGTACATCGCCAATGACTACCCGCAGAACATGGGCGCGGTGTCCGGCATCGTCGGTCTGGCCGGTGGCCTGGGGGGCTTTGTGCTGCCGATTCTGTTTGGCGCCCTGGTGGACCTCACCGGCGTGCGCTCGTCCTGCTTCATGTTGATGTACGGCGTGGTCTGGGTGTCCCTGACCTGGATGTACCTCAGCGAAATCCGCAAACAACCGCTGCTGGGCAACACCGCCCAACGTCTCCAAGGAGAATGAACATGTCCATCGCGCAAAAGCCCGATTCGGGCCCGGTGATTCACGACTGGCGCCCCGAGGACCCCGCGTTCTGGGGGGCCAGCGGCAAAAAGACCGCTACCCGCAACCTGTGGATCTCGATTCCCGCGCTGCTGCTGGCCTTCGCCGTGTGGATGGTGTGGAGCACGGTGATCGTGCGCCTCAACGCCATCGGCTTCAGCTTCACCACCGACCAGCTGTTCTGGCTGGCGGCGTTGCCCGGCCTGTCCGGCGCGACCTTGCGGGTGTTCTATTCGTTCATGGTGCCGATCTTCGGCGGGCGTCGCTGGACTGCCCTGAGCACCGCGTCGCTGTTGCTGCCGGCGCTGTGGATGGGCTTCGCGGTGCAAGACCCCAACACCCCTTACAGCGTGTTCGTGCTGATCGCCTTGTTGTGCGGCTTTGGCGGCGGCAACTTCGCCTCCAGCATGTCCAACATCAGCTTCTTCTACCCCAAGGCGCAGCAAGGCACGGCCCTGGGCCTGAACGCCGGCCTCGGTAACCTGGGCGTGTCGGTGATGCAGTTCTGCGTGCCGCTGGTGATCACCTTCGGGGTGTTCGGCATGGTCGGCGGGCAAGCGCAAACCCTGCCCGACGGTAGCCAGCTGTGGCTGCAGAACGCCGGGTTCATCTGGGTGCCGTTCATCCTCACCGTCACCGTGGCGGCCTGGTTCGGCATGAATGACCTGTCCAGCGCCCGCGCTTCGTTCAGCGAGCAGGCGGTGATCTTCAAACGCAAGCACAACTGGCTGATGTGCTGGTTGTACCTGGCGACCTTCGGTTCGTTCATCGGCTTTTCGGCGGCGTTCCCGCTGCTGATCAAAACCTCGTTTCCGGACGTGGTGGCGTTGAAGTTCGCCTTCCTCGGCCCGCTGGTCGGCGCCCTGGTGCGCCCACTGGGCGGCTGGCTGGCGGACAAACTGGGCGGCGCGCGAGTGACCCTGTGGAACTTCGTGCTGATGATCGTGATGGTATTCGGCGTGCTGCACTTCCTGCCGCAGAACGGCCAGGGCGGCAACTTCTACGGCTTCCTCGGCCTGTTCATGTTGCTGTTCATCACCACAGGCGTGGGCAACGGCTCCACCTTCCGCATGATCCCGGTGATCTTCCGCACCCAGCACGAGAAAGCCAGCGCCGGTAAATCCGCCGCCGAGCGCGAGCAGGCCATCAAGAATGCCGGCAAGGAATCCGCCGCCGTACTGGGGTTTAGTTCGGCCATGGGCGCCTTCGGTGCGTTCTTCATTCCCAAGTCCTTCGGCACCTCCATGGCCGCCACCGGTAGCCCGGCGATGGCCTTCTACATGTTTGTCGGTTTCTACCTGAGCTGCATTGTCGTGACCTGGTGGTGGTATGCCCGCAAAGGTTGCGCCACCCCCTGCTAGTCCGACCTGAATTCGCGGGGCAACGCACCCCGCAGCACGCCTGATGAGGAAAGCACCATGAGTCATTTGTTGGATCAACTGCGGTTCTTCAACCGCAAACAAAACGAATTTTCCGACGGCCACGGCGAGACCCGTAAAGAGTCCCGCGACTGGGAAAACGTCTACCGTTCGCGCTGGCAGTACGACAAGATCGTGCGTTCCACCCACGGCGTGAACTGCACCGGCTCCTGCTCGTGGAAGATCTACGTGAAGAACGGCCTGATCACCTGGGAAACCCAGCAGACCGACTACCCGCGCACCCGCAACGACCTGCCCAACCACGAACCCCGTGGCTGCCCGCGCGGTGCGAGCTACAGCTGGTACATCTACAGCGCCAACCGGCTCAAGTACCCGAAGATCCGCAAGCCGCTGCTCAAGCTGTGGCGTGAAGCGCGCCAGACCCTGGCGCCGGTGGAAGCCTGGGCGAGCATTGTCGAGGACAAGGCCAAGGCCGACTCCTACAAGAGCAAGCGCGGCATGGGCGGTTTCATTCGCTCGAACTGGGAGGAGGTGAATGAAATCATCGCCGCCTCCAACGTCTACACCATCAAACAATACGGCCCGGACCGCATCGTCGGCTTCTCGCCGATCCCGGCCATGTCGATGGTCAGCTACGCGGCGGGTTCGCGTTACCTGTCGCTGATCGGCGGCGTGTGCCTGAGCTTCTACGACTGGTACTGCGACCTGCCACCGGCCTCGCCGATGGTGTGGGGCGAGCAGACCGACGTGCCGGAATCGGCCGACTGGTACAACTCCAACTACATCATCGCCTGGGGTTCCAACGTTCCGCAGACCCGTACCCCGGACGCGCACTTCTTCACCGAGGTGCGCTACAAGGGCACCAAGACCGTGGCGATCACCCCCGACTATTCGGAAGTGGCCAAGCTCACCGACCTGTGGCTCAACCCTAAGCAGGGCACCGACGCCGCGTTGGCCCAGGCTTTCAACCATGTGATCTTCAAAGAATTTCACCTGGACAAGCCGAGCGCCTACTTCACCGACTACGCCAAGCGCTTCACCGACTTGCCGGTGCTGGTGATGCTCAAGCCGATGACCGGTTTCGCTCCCGGCGCAGGCTTCCAGCCGGACCGCTTCCTGCGCGCCTCCGACCTCACCGGCAACCTCGGCCAGGACAACAACCCGGAATGGAAAACCATCGCCCTCGACGAGAGCGGTGAACTGGTCTCGCCGCAAGGCTCCATCGGCTATCGCTGGGGCGAGAAGGGCAAGTGGAACATCCTCGCCAAAGAGGGCGGTGAAGGCCGCGCGATCGACCTGAAACTCAGCCTGATCGGTGACGACGTCGCCGAAGTGGCGTTCCCGTACTTCGCCGGCGAAGTCCAGGAGCATTTCCAGCACGTCGCTGGCGAGGCGGTGCAGTACCGCCGCGTGCCGGTCCACAACGTGACCCTGGCCGACGGCAGCGTGGCCAAGGTGGCGACCGTGTTCGACCTGTCGGCGGCCAACCTGGCCATCGACCGTGGCCTGGGCGGCCACAACGTGGCCAAGGACTACGACGACGCCAGCGTGCCGGGCACCCCGGCGTGGCAGGAAGCGATCACCGGCGTCAGCCGCGAGAAAGCCATCCAGATCGCCCGTGAGTTCGCCGACAACGCGGACAAGACCAAGGGTCGCTCAATGATCATCGTCGGCGCGGCGATGAATCACTGGTACCACATGGACATGAACTACCGCGGGCTGATCAACATGCTCATGCTCTGCGGTTGCGTCGGCCAGACCGGCGGCGGCTGGGCCCACTACGTCGGCCAGGAAAAACTGCGCCCGCAGTGCGGCTGGCTGCCCCTGGCCTTCGGCCTGGACTGGAACCGCCCACCGCGCCAGATGAACGGCACCAGCTTCTTCTACGGCCACAGTTCGCAATGGCGCCACGAGAAAATGAGCATGCACGATGTGCTCTCGCCTCTGGCCGACAAGTCGCAGTTCCCCGAACACGCCCTGGACTACAACATCCGCGCCGAACGCGCCGGCTGGTTGCCCAGCGCGCCGCAGCTCAACACCAACCCGCTGCACATCTGCCGTGAGGCCGCCGCAGCCGGCATGACGCCGAAAGACTACGTGGTCAAATCCTGGCAGGACGGCAGCCTGCGTTTTGCCTGCGAACAGCCGGACAGCCCGGTGAACTTCCCGCGCAACATGTTCATCTGGCGCTCCAACCTGCTCGGTTCGTCGGGCAAGGGCCATGAGTACATGCTCAAGTACCTGTTGGGCACCAAGAACGGCGTGATGAACGAAGACATCGGCCACAGCACCGAATGCAAGCCCACCGAGGCCGAATGGGTCGAGGACGGCGCCATCGGCAAGCTCGATCTGGTGACCACGCTGGACTTCCGCATGTCCTCCACCTGCGTGTATTCCGACATCGTCTTGCCGACCGCCACCTGGTACGAAAAAGACGACATGAACACCTCGGACATGCACCCGTTCATCCACCCGTTGTCGGCGGCTATCGACCCGGCGTGGGAATCGCGTTCCGACTGGGAAATCTACAAAGGCATCGCCAAGGCGTTCTCGGCCATGTCGGTCGGTCACCTGGGTGTGGAACAAGACCTGGTCACCGTACCGCTGATGCACGACAGCGTCGGCGAACTGGCCCAACCGTTTGGCGGCACCGACTGGAAAAGCGCACGCGTGGCCCCGGTACCCGGCAAAAACGCGCCGAACATCGCAGTGGTGGAACGCGACTACCCGAACATCTACAAACAGTTCTCCTCGCTGGGCCCGATGCTGGAAAAGCTCGGCAACGGCGGCAAGGGCATCAACTGGAACACTGATGAAGAAGTCGAGTTCCTCGGCGAACTGAACCATCACGAAAACGATGCCGGGATCAGCCATGGCCGGCCAAAAATCGACACGGCTATTGATGCCGCCGAGGTGATCCTGTCCCTGGCCCCGGAAACCAACGGCAAGGTGGCCTTGAAAGCCTGGGCCGCGCTGTCGGAATTCACCGGCATCGACCACAGCCACCTGGCGATTTCCAAGGCCCATGAAGCGATTCGCTTCCGCGATATCCAGGCGCAGCCGCGCAAGATCATCTCCAGCCCGACCTGGTCCGGCCTGGAAGACGAACACGTGAGCTACAACGCCGGCTATACCAACGTCCATGAAAACATCCCATGGCGCACCATCACCGGCCGCCAGCAGTTCTACCAGGATCACCCGTGGATGCAGGCGTTCGGCGAGCAGTTGATGAGCTACCGGCCACCGGTCAACACCAAGACCATCGAAGGCGTGAAGGGCAAGCGCAGCAATGGCGAAACCGAGATCGTGCTGAACTGGATCACTCCGCACCAGAAGTGGGGCATCCACAGCACCTACAGCGACAACTTGCTGATGCTCACCTTGAGCCGCGGCGGGCCGATTGTGTGGCTCTCGGAGATCGACGCCAAGCGCGCCGGGATCGAGGACAACGACTGGATCGAGTGCTTCAACGTCAACGGCGCACTGACCGCCCGTGCGGTGGTCAGCCAGCGCGTCAAGGAAGGCATGGTGATGATGTACCACGCTCAGGAACGCATCGTGAACGTGCCGGGTTCGGAAACCACCAAGACCCGCGGCGGCCACCACAACTCGGTGACCCGCGTGGTGCTCAAACCGACCCACATGATCGGCGGCTATGCCCAGCAGGCCTACGGTTTCAACTACTACGGCACAGTCGGTTGCAACCGCGACGAGTTTGTCGTGGTGCGCAAAATGGCCAAGGTCGACTGGCTCGATGGTTCCACCGGCGATGACTTGCCGCGCCCATTGCCGACTGATATCGAGGAGAACTGAGATGAAGATTCGCTCACAGATCGGCATGGTCCTGAACCTGGACAAATGCATCGGCTGCCACACCTGTTCCATCACCTGCAAAAACGTCTGGACCAGCCGTGAAGGCATGGAGTACGCCTGGTTCAACAACGTCGAGTCCAAGCCCGGCATCGGTTACCCGAAAGAATGGGAAAACCAGGACAAGTGGAAGGGCGGCTGGGTGCGCAACGCCAACGGCTCGATCAACCCGCGCATCGGCGGCAAGTTCCGCGTGTTGGCGAACATTTTCGCCAACCCTGACCTGCCGAGCCTGGACGACTACTACGAGCCGTTCGACTTCGACTACCAGCACCTGCACACCGCGCCTTTGGGCGAGCACCAACCGACCGCGCGTCCGCGCTCGCTGGTGTCCGGCAAGCGCATGCAGAAAATCGAGTGGGGCCCGAACTGGGAAGAAATCCTCGGCACCGAGTTCGCCAAGCGCCGCAAGGACAAGAACTTCGACCAGATCCAGGCCGACATTTATGGCGAGTACGAAAACACCTTCATGATGTACCTGCCGCGCCTGTGCGAGCACTGCCTCAACCCGGCGTGCGCGGCCTCGTGCCCGAGCGGTGCGATCTACAAGCGTGAAGAAGACGGCATCGTGCTGATCGACCAGGAAAAGTGCCGCGGCTGGCGCATGTGCATCAGCGGCTGCCCGTACAAGAAGATCTACTTCAACTGGAAGAGCGGCAAATCCGAGAAGTGCATCTTCTGCTACCCGCGCATCGAAGCCGGCATGCCCACCGTGTGTGCCGAAACCTGCGTCGGCCGGATTCGCTACCTTGGCGTGCTGCTCTACGACGCCGACCGCATCAGCGAAGTGGCGAGCACCGCCAACGAACAAGACCTGTACGAGAAACAGCTGGAAATTTTCCTCGACCCGAATGACCCGGCGGTGATTCGCCAGGCCCTGGCCGATGGCGTGCCGCAGTCGGTGATCGACTCGGCCCAGCGCTCACCGGTCTACAAAATGGCCGTCGATTGGAAACTCGCACTGCCGCTGCACCCGGAATACCGCACCTTGCCGATGGTCTGGTACGTACCGCCACTGTCGCCGATCCAGAACGCTGCCGCCGCCGGCACCGTGGGCATGAACGGGGTGATCCCGGATGTCGACAGCCTGCGCATTCCGCTGCGTTACCTGGCCAACCTGCTCACCGCTGGCGATGAAAAACCGGTCAAGCGTGCGCTCAAACGCCTGTTGGCGATGCGTGCCTACAAACGCTCCCAGCAAGTCGACGGCGTGCAGGACCTGCAAGTGCTCGAAGACGTCGGCCTGAGCGTGGAACAGGTGGAAGAGATGTACCGCTACCTCGCGATCGCCAACTACGAAGACCGCTTTGTGGTGCCGAGCGCGCACCGTGAAGACGCCATGAGCGACGCGTTCGCCGAACGCTCCGGCTGTGGTTTCAGCTTCGGCAGCGGTTGCAGCGGCAGCTCCGACACCAACATGTTCGGCGCCAAGAAGGCCAACCGTCGCGACGTGTTGAAAACCGTACAGATCTGGGAGGACTGAGCATGCGTATTCTCAAAGTGATTTCGTTGCTGCTGGACTACCCCACCGAAACCCTGGTGAACGGCCGCGACGAACTGGAACAGGCGATCATCGAGTCGCGGGAAATCAGCCCCAAGCAGCGCGGCGCGTTGTTCGAGTTGCTCGAGCTGATCTGCGCCAATGACCTGATGGACGGCCAGGAACACTACGGCGCGCTGTTCGGCCGTGGGCGCTCGCTGTCGTTGCTGTTATTCGAACACGTCCACGGCGAGTCCCGCGACCGTGGCCAGGCCATGGTCGACATGATGGCCCAGTACGAAGAGGCCGGGTTTGCCATCGGCGTCAAGGAGCTGCCGGACTATATCCCGCTGTACCTGGAGTTCCTCTCGACCCGCGAAGACATCGAGGCCCGCGAGGGCCTGGCGGATGTGGCGCATTTGCTGGCGCTGCTCGCCGCACGCCTGGACGAGCGCGAGAGCGGCTACGCCAGTTGCTTCCGTGCGTTGCTGCAGATCTCGGGTGCCGAGCCACACCAGGCCGTGGCCGAACTGCGCGCCCAGGTCGCCGCCGAGCCGCGTGACGACTCCCTCGAAGCCCTGGACAAGATCTGGGAAGAGGAAGCGGTGGACTTTATGCAGGCCGAACAACAGGACCGTTGCAGCTCGATGCCCAGCGCACCGGGCAAAGCCCGCGAAGAAAGCGCGGTGCCGTTGCACTGGGTGGATTTTCAGCAAGAAGGGCAGGCCGCAGTGCCGGCCACGGAGGTGGGTAATGTCTAAGTGGAATTTGCTGGTATTCGGGGTGTACCCCTATGTCGCCCTGGCGATCTGCCTGTTGGGCAGTTGGGCGCGGTTCGACCTGTCGCAGTACACCTGGAAGGCTGGCTCCAGCCAGATGCTCAACAACCGTGGCATGCGCGTGGCGAGCAACTTCTTCCACATTGGCGTGCTGTTCGTGCTGGCCGGGCACTTTGTCGGCCTGCTGACCCCAGCGTCGGTCTATCACCATGTGATCAGCACTGAGCACAAGCAGTTGCTGGCGATGGTCTCCGGTGGCGTCTTCGGCCTGCTGTGCCTGGTGGGTTTGCTGATGCTGGTCAAGCGCCGCCTGGGCGACCCGCGTGTGCGGGCCACGTCGAGCCCGTCGGACATCCTGATCCTGCTGGTGCTGCTCGCGCAGTTGGTGCTCGGTTTGCTGACCATCGTCGCGTCCACCGGGCATATGGACGGTTCGGTCATGGTGATGCTCGCCGACTGGGCGCAGAACGTGGTGCTGTTGCGACCAGTGGACGCGGCGGCGTCGATCGAGCCGGTCAGCCTGATCTACAAGGCGCATGTGGCGCTGGGCTTGACCCTGTTCGTGCTGTTCCCGTTTACCCGCTTGGTGCATATGGTCAGCGCGCCGATCTGGTACCTGGGGCGTCGTTATCAAATCGTGCGGCAGAAGTATTGAGGAGAGCGTCATGACAACTGGATGCGGATGTGGTGGCGGTAATGGCGGCAGCGGCGGTTGCGGCTCGTCGGTCAAAGAACCGGTGGTGGCCGAGGTTGCGGCCCCGGCTCTGTTCGAGGAACTGACGGCGCCTGAGTTGATCGCCAGCAGTGAACAGGAATGGCCGATCATCAGCGTCAACGGCGTGCCCGTCACGCCGGAGGCCATGGCCCTGGAGTTGCAATATCACCCGGCCGAAAGCCGCGAGGAGGCGGTGTATCTGGCCGCCCGTGCGCTGGTGATCCGCGAGCTGTTGCAGCAGCGGATCGCCGAGCTGGGCCTGGCGGTGGAGATCGCCGCCGGCGAGAACGAAGAAGAAGCCGCCACGCGCTTGCTGCTCGAGCGTGAGGTCAAGGTGCCTGAGTGCGACGAGGCCACCTGTGTGCGCTACTTCGAGAACAACCGCGGGCGCTTTCACAGCGCGCCGTTGCTGGCGGTGCGGCACATTCTGCTCGAATGCGCGCCGGACGACGCCGAGGCGCGCCATCTGGCGCACGGCCAGGCGGAAGTGCTGCTGCAGAACCTGAACGAGCAGCCCGGCCAATTCGCCGAGCTGGCCCTGCAGTATTCGGCGTGCCCGTCCAAGGCCCAGGGCGGTTCGCTGGGCCAGGTGAGCAAGGGCCAGACCGTGCCCGAGCTGGAGCGTCAGTTGTTCACCCTCGCGCCGGGCCTGGCCGGCAAGCCGCTGGAGAGTCGTTATGGCTGGCATGTGATCTATGTCGATCAGCGTATCGAAGGCCAACCGCTGCCGTATGAAGCGGTGGCGGTGGCGATCCGCACCCAGTTGCAGCAAGGCGTGTGGCAAAAGGCATTGGTGCAGTACCTGCAAACCCTGATCGGCGCGGCGGACATTCGTGGCATCGCGCTGCAGGGCGCCGACTCGCCGCTGGTGCAGTGACATGAGCCTGGTGGATGGGGTGGGCCGTTCGATCGATTACCTGCGCTTGTCGGTGACCGACCGTTGTGATTTTCGCTGTGTGTACTGCATGGCGAAAAACATGACGTTCCTGCCGCGCCAGCAGGTGCTGACCCTGGAAGAGCTGGAACGCCTGGCCGCGCTGTTCGTCGGCCAGGGCGTGCGCAAGATCCGCCTGACCGGCGGCGAGCCGTTGATCCGCCCGGGCATTGTCGGGTTGTGCCGCAATATCGCGGCACTGCCGGGCTTGCGCGAACTGGTGATGACCAGCAATGGCTCGCAGTTGGCGCGCCTCGCGCAGCCGCTGGTGGACGCCGGGGTCAAGCGCATGAACATCAGCCTCGACAGCCTGGATGCGCAGCGCTTTCGCGCGATCACCCGCAACGGTGATCTGCGCCAGGTGCTGGACGGTATCGAGGCGGCGCGAGAGGCCGGGTTCGAGCGGGTCAAGCTCAACTGCGTGGTGATGAAAGGGCGCAACTTCGATGAAGTGCCGGCGCTGGTGCAGTACGCGATCGACCAAGGCATCGACATCAGCTTTATCGAGGAAATGCCCCTGGGCGACGTGGGCCGCTCCCGCGGCGAGACGTTCTGTGCCAGTGATGAAGTACGCAGCGTGATCGCCCGTCACCATGCCTTGCTCGACAGCACCGAAAACAGCGGCGGCCCGGCGCGCTATGTGCGCCTGGCGCGGCATCCGGGCACGCGCATCGGCTTTATCTCGCCCAACTCCCACAACTTCTGCGGCAGTTGCAACCGCGTGCGGATGACCGTCGAAGGGCAGTTGCTGCTGTGCCTGGGGCAGGACAACGCGGTGGACTTCCGCGCTTTGCTGCGGCGTTACCCGTTGGACGACGCGCCGTTGATCGAGGCGTTGCACAAGGGATTGCGGGGTAAGCCGCTGCGCCATGATTTCACCGGGGCAGGGGAGGTGCAGGTGGTGCGCTTCATGAATATGAGCGGCGGTTGAATGTGGCAGGGGACTTGCTGTGGCAGGGAACTTACTGTGGGAGGGGGCTTGCCCCCGATAGCAGTGTGTCAGCCAATACATGCACGACTGATCCACCGCTATCGGGAACAAGTGCGAATCGTCGCACCGCCCCTCCCACATTTTGATCTTCGTTCAGACTTGACCTTGATCAATGGCAGCCCAAACGCTTGACCGTAATATCACTGCATATTGTGTTTCAAAGATTTATTAAATCTATATGTAGTGTCTGGAGCCTTCCAATGCAAAGCATGCTCAGCCCGCTGGTCAGTAACCGCCTGCACAAACGCGACGGTAGCCTCGTTGCCTTCGACGCCGAAAAAATCCGTCAGGCTCTGATCGCCGCCGGCAATGCCACCGGCGAGTATCGGGAGGCCGAGGTCGACCTGTTGCTCGGTGCGGTACTGGCGCGGCTGCGCGGCATCGAACGGCTGGATGTGGAGCAGATCCAAGACAGCGTCGAGCGGGTGTTGATGGATGCCGGTTACTTCTTGTCGATGCGCGCGTATATCGTCTACCGCGAACAGCACGGTCGCCTGCGCCGCGACCGCAAGACCCTGGTGGAAGTCGCCACCTCGATGAACGAATACCTCGACCGTGAAGACTGGCGCGTGCAGGCCAATGCCAACCAGGGGTATTCCCTCGGCGGGCTGGTGCTGAACGTATCGGGCAAGGTCACTGCCAATTACTGGCTGGACGAGGTCTACAGCCAGCAGATCGGCCGCGCACACCGTGAGGCGGATCTGCATATCCACGACCTCGACATGCTCGCCGGCTACTGCGCCGGTTGGTCGCTGCGTTCGTTGCTGCACGAAGGCCTCAATGGCGTGCCGGGTCGCGTCGAAGCGGGGCCGCCCAAGCATTTGAGCAGTGCCCTGGGGCAGATGGTCAACTTCCTCGGCACCCTGCAAAACGAATGGGCCGGCGCCCAGGCGTTCAGCTCGTTCGACACCTATCTTGCGCCTTATGTGCGCAAAGACCAGTTGAGCTACCCCGAGGTGCGCCAGGCGGTGCAGGAGTTCATCTACAACCTCAACGTGCCGTCGCGCTGGGGCACCCAGACGCCATTCACCAACCTGACCTTCGATTGGGTCTGCCCGGAAGACTTGCGCGAGCAGGTGCCGGTGATCGGCGGTGAGGAAATGCCATTTGCCTATGGCGACCTGCAAACGGAAATGGAGCTGATCAACCGCGCCTACATCGAAGTGATGCAGGCCGGGGATGCCAAGGGGCGGGTGTTCACCTTCCCGATTCCGACCTACAACATCACCCATGATTTCCCCTGGGACAGCGAGAACGCCGACCGCCTGTTCGAGATGACCGCGCGCTACGGCTTGCCGTATTTCCAGAACTTCCTCAATTCGGACATGCAACCCAACCAGGTGCGCTCCATGTGCTGTCGCCTGCAACTGGACGTGCGCGAGCTGCTCAAGCGCGGCGGCGGGCTGTTCGGTTCGGCGGAGCAGACCGGCTCGCTGGGCGTGGTGACAATCAACTGCGCGCGCCTCGGTTACCTGTTCAAGGGCGATACCGGCGGCTTGCTGCAACGCCTGGACAGCCTGATGGAAATGGCCATGGAAAGCCTGGAGGTCAAGCGCAAGGTGATCCAGCACCACATGGACGCCGGGTTGTACCCCTACACCAAGCGTTACCTGGGGACGTTGCGCAACCACTTCTCCACCATCGGCCTCAACGGCATGCACGAGATGCTGCGCAATTTCACGGATGACACGCAGGGCACGCACACCGAAGAAGGCCGCGCGTTCGCCCTGCGCCTGCTCGACCATGTGCGCGCCACCTTACTGCGCTTCCAGGAAGAAACCGGTCACCTCTACAACCTCGAAGCCACCCCGGCGGAAGGCACCACCTACCGCTTCGCCAAGGAAGACCGCAAGCGCTACCCGGACATCCTGCAAGCCGGCAGCCTGGATGCGCCGTACTACACCAACTCGTCGCAACTGCCGGTGGGCTTCACCGAAGACCCCTTCGAAGCCCTCGAGCTGCAAGACGAACTGCAATGCAAATACACCGGCGGTACTGTGCTGCACCTGTACATGGCCGAACAGATTTCCTCGGCCCAGGCCTGCAAGCAATTGGTGCGCAAAGCGCTGGGGCGTTTCCGCCTGCCGTACCTGACCGTGACCCCGACCTTCTCGATCTGTCCGGTACACGGCTACCTCGCCGGCGAACACGAGTTCTGCCCCAAGTGCGATGAGATCCTCGCGCTTGCCGCCCAGTCTTGAACCTGTTTTTCAACCCGCAAGGAGATTCACCATGCAAACATCCCAGCCACAACGTCAGCGCTGCGAAGTCTGGACCCGGGTGATGGGTTACCACCGGCCGGTGTCCGCGTTCAACCCCGGCAAACAGTCCGAACACAAGGAGCGTGTTCACTTTACCGAAGCGGCTTGCGCGGCCGGGCGCCAATGAGTCGAATGCTACGGGTTGGGGGCATGGTGCCCCTGACCACCCTCGACTACCCCGGCATGCTCGCTTGTGTGCTGTTCTGCCAGGGTTGTGCCTGGCGCTGTCGTTACTGCCATAACCCGGACCTGATTGCACCGCGCGGTAGCGCGGAGATCGATTGGCGCCGGGTTTTGCTGTTTTTGCAGCGCCGCCAGGACCTGTTGGACGCGGTGGTGTTCAGCGGCGGTGAGCCGACCTTGCAGGAAGGTTTGCCAGCGGCGATGGACGAGGTACGCGCCATGGGCTTTCGCGTGGGCCTGCACAGTGCGGGGATCAAACCGGCAGGCTTTGCCAATGCGCTGCGCCATGCCGACTGGGTGGGCTTCGATGTGAAGGCCCTGGTCGAGGACTATCAACTGGTCACCCAGGTCAAAGGCAGCGGCGCCGCCAATTGGCGCAGTTTGGAGACCTTGCTGGCCAGTGGCGTGGACTACGAGTGTCGCACCACGGTGCATTGGCATCTGATCGATACGTCGCGCCTGTTGCGCCTGGCCCAGCGTTTGCAAGCCAGTGGTGTCAAGCGCTTCGCCGTGCAGATGGTCCGCACGGCAAGCATGCTCGATGAGCAATTGCCGATTGCCCCGGCACAGATGGCATTGCCGGAGTTGTGGGGCCACATGCGCGAGTTGTTTCCGGCTTTTGTATTACGAGGGTGACCGATCGCCCTTCCAGGATTTTTAAAGATGCTGCCCGTTTCGGGCAGGTATTCATCAAGGAATGTTTAGAATGACGCAGTTAACCACGGCACAACGCATTGTCATCGGCTTCGCGATTGCGCCGCTGGCTCTGGTCGGTTTGGTGTTTTACGCCTTGCACGACCTGGCAACCCTCAAGCAACAGTCCGAACAGATCGTGCAGCAGGACTGGCCGAAAATCGCACCGATCATGGTGATCGCCACCGGCGTGCGCGATAACGGGCGCAACACCCGCGACCTGCTGATCGACCAGGATAACCAGCAGGCCCAAGAGGCCATTGGCACCACCCGGCAGCGCATTACCCAGGCGTTCGCCACCCTGGAGCCACTGTTCGATACCGCCGAAGGCAAGGCGGCCTATGCCGCGTTGAAAACCCATCGGGAAACCTACGTCGCGGCCTTTACCCAGGTGCAGGCGCTGATCAAGCAGGGCGCCCGCGAGCAGGGCCTGGCCCAGCTCAAACAGCAGGTGGTGCCGGCCGAGCTTGAGGTGTTCAAGAGCCTCGATGCGTTGATGGCCATGCAAGGCCGACTGTTCGTCGAGCGCGAGCAGGCTGCGCAAATTCTCTACGACGATGCGCGCCGCACGATGATCGGATTATTCCTGCTATGCGTGAGCCTGGTCGTGGCGGCCGCCGTGATTGTCACGCGCAGCGTCACCCGGCCTTTGGGCGGCGAGCCGGACGAGGTGGCGCGGGTGCTCAGCCATATCGCCCAGGGCGACCTGACCATCGAGGTGCCGCTGGGCAACAGTGCCGACGGCAGCGTGATGCGCAACCTGCACCAGATGCAGCAGAACCTCAACCAGATGGTCCGGCAGATCGCCGCTTCGGTGGATGGCGTGGCCAGTTCATCCGAAGAGTTGAGCGCGGTCAGCAGCCAGACCAGCAGCAGCCTGCAGTTGCAGGGCCAGGAAATCGAACAGGCCGCCACCGCGGTGAACGAAATGACCGCCGCCGTCGATGAAGTCGCGCGCAACGCGGTGAGCACCAGCGAAGCCTCGCGCCTGTCGGAACAGACCGCCCAGCTTGGGCGGGCGCAGGTGCAGGAAACCGTGGCCTCGATCAACACCCTGGCCACCGGCGTGGTGGAAACCTCCGAACGCATCCAGCAACTCGCCGGCCGCGTGCAAGACATCAGCGGCGTGCTGGACGTGATCCGCAGCATCGCCGACCAGACCAATCTGCTGGCCCTCAACGCCGCGATCGAAGCGGCCCGGGCCGGCGATGCCGGGCGCGGTTTTGCGGTGGTCGCCGATGAAGTGCGCGCCCTGGCCCATCGTACCCAGACCTCGACCCAGGAGATCGAGCAGATGATCGGCAACATCCGCCAGGACACCGAACACGCCGTGGCCGCCATGCACAGCAGCAGCGAACGGGTGCAGGCGACCTTGGGCGTAGCGCAACGCTCGGGGGAGGCGCTGGATGAAATCACCCGCTCGATTTCGCAGATCAATGAGCGCAACTTGATGATTGCCAGCGCCACCGAAGAACAGGCACTGGTGGCGCGGGAAGTGGATCGCAACCTGGTGGGGATTCGGAACCTGTCGCAACAGGTATTGCAAGGGGCCTTGCATACCGAAACGGCGGGGCATGATCTGGCAGGGATGGCGGGGGAACTGCATCAGACGGTGGCGCGGTTTAAGGTTTAGGTGGTGTGGCGATGCGTTTCTTCGGTAATGGCCAACCCGAAAAGTAACCAACGCGCGGCGGCCTTATAGCCGATCTGATCCTGAAAGCCCAACGCGGTCAAAAAAGTGTGGGAGGGGGCTGCCCCCTCTCACATTTTGATCCCCATGGATTAGATAGAACTCGTTCTGCTCTTGCTCTTGGGCGCGGCCTTATATCCGACCTGATCCTGCAAGCCGAACTCGGTCAGAAATGTGGGAGGGGGCTTGCCCCCGATAGCAGTGTGTCAGTCACTACATGCATGACTGATCCACCGCTATCGGGGGCAAGCCCCCTCCCACATTTTGATCTCCATGGATCAGATAGAGCTCGTTCTGCTCTTGCTCTTGGGCGCGGCCTTATAGCCAACCTGATCCTGCAAGCCGAACTCGGTCAGAAATGTGGGAGGGGGCTTGCCCCCGATGGCAGTGTGTCAGTCACTACATGCATGACTGATCCACCGCTATCGGGGGCAAGCCCCCTCCCACATTTTGATCCCCATGGATCAGATAGAACTCATTCTGCTCTGGCTCTGGCTCTGGCTCTGGCTCTGGCTCTGGTTTTTGATCTTGATCTTAGGCGCCCCGTCAAACCACGCTGGCCGGAGTGAGGGCATGCCGAGCCTAGGCGAGGCACCGAGTGGTGGGGCAAGAGCCCTTTGGTTACTTTGAGGCTTTTTTTTCCAAAGTGACCCGCTGTAAGAGCGGAACCATAACGGATATGTACTCAGCCGCCGCCGCAATCACCGAAAAAACGGCACTCAACCCCACCCCCAAAACTGCAACCACCATCCACCCCCCACCAACCCAACACTCAACCCCACACACAACCACCCACCCCAACGCCGCAGCCCCCCAACCCCCTGAAGCTGCCGCCACCCCAACCACAAGCACCACCCAACCGCCGCCATCAACAACACGGCCCGCGCCGATTGCACCCAAGCCAACCCCAACCCCTCATACCGCAACAACTTCACCGTGGTCGCCGACAACCCCAGGAACAAACCCGCACCACCGAGGGGCGTCAGCGTCAGCGCCAAGGGCCGAAACAGTGCGCGATCACCCGCCACCCACGCGGCCAACCGCAGCAGCAGCCAGCAGCCGCCCCCCAATACCAACGAACTCCCCCCCAGATACAACACAATGCACAAGCCATCCAACCAACTGAAGCTGTCATTGAGCTGCGGATAATGAGTGAGCAACCACCACGGCGCGTTGTCTTGCAGCGGCCACAGCCAGTCATGGCCGACCAGCCACGTCGCCAGGGTTTGTTTGAGCGCGATAAACCACGGACTGACGGTCCATTGAAACGCCCCCATCGCCAGGCCGATCACACCAAACAGCAACAGCCGCGCGTCCCACGCCGAGCCTTGCTGATGGGGCGCCTGCAGGATCTCCTGATTGCACGAGCGGGCGATCAGTTGCACCGCGCCGCGTTGCCCGCTGCAACGGCCGCAGGCATGGCACTCGCTGGCCCCTTGCAGGCGGCGGATATCCAGCAGCGGCGCGCAGTTGGGCAGCGGCAGGCGCGGTGCGTCGTTGGCTTTCCAGCGCTGCTCATCCACCGCGAAATGCACCGGCGCCAGGCGGGCGAGCAGGGCGAAGACGCCGCTGACCGGGCACAGGTACCGACACCACACGCGCTTGCCGCGCACGAACAACAGGCCGACGATCACCGCGCCGAGGGTCGAGCCGCCGAGAATCAACAGGGCCGCCTGGGCGTAGTCATACACGCTGATCAATTGGCCGTAGAGGGTGGTCAGGCAAAAGCCCAACGTCGGCCAGCCGCCCCAGCGCAGCCAGCGCGGAATACCGAGGCCGCGCCCGTGCTGGCTGGCCCATTCGCTCAGGGAACCTTCCGGGCAGAGCACGCCGCACCACAGGCGGCCGAACAACACCATCGACAGCAATACGAACGGCCACCAGAGGCCCCAAAAGATGAATTGCGCGAGCAGCGTCAGGTTGTTCACCAGGCGCGCCTGGCTGTCCGGCAACGGCAGCAGCGCCGGCAGCACCAGCAGCACGGCGTAGACCAGCACCACCGCCCATTGCACGGCACGGATCAAGCGCCCATGGCGGCGCATGCCATCGCCCAGGCGCTGCAGCCAGCTCATGCCGCGTGCCGCGAACGGCGCAGGCCGTTGCCCACCCACAACCAATAGCCGAGCAGCACCAGCACGGTGACCAGGCTCGGCGCGGCGCGGTAGCCGACAAAGTCAGCCAACATCGCGCCCAGGCCGTGGCTGTCGCTGAGCAGGGTACTGCTGTCCCAGCGGCTTTCACCGAAGCTCGAATAGACCCACTCGGGCATGTCCATCGCCAGCAATTGCCCGCTGATACGGTCCACGGCCGCCACCAGCAAAGCCCCGCCGAGCAGCAGCAACAGCGCTTCGCTGAGGGCGAAAAACAGCGACCAGGAAATGAAGCGCCGCGTACTGCGCAACAACAGCACCGTGAGCCCCGCCAACACCAGGCCCAGCACGCCGCCGATCGCGAACAGGTTCAGCGCCGGGCCCTGCAGACGCGCGCCGGCACCGTACAGAAACACCACGGTTTCACTGCCTTCGCGGCTCACCGCCAACAGCGTCAATAGCAACACGCCCCAACCGCCCTGGCGCGCCAGGCGTTCATCGGCTTCGCGTACCAGGGTGTTTTTGAGTGTGGCCGCGTGACGATGCATCCAGAACACCATCTGCACCATCAGGCCGCTGGCCAATAACGTCAGCGCCGCTTGCAGCCATTCGCCCTGGGGGCCGGTCATGGCCTCACCGGCCCACAGCATCAAGCCGGCCAGGCCGGCCGAGCAGAACAAGCCCAGGACCACCCCGGCCCACAGGAAACGCCCCAGGCGCGAGTGCGCAGTCTGGCGGCTGATCCAGACTTGCAGAATGCCGATCACCAGCAGCGCCTCGACGCTTTCGCGCCAGACAATAAACATCGATTGATTCATCAACGGCTCCCGGGGCTATTGGGCAAGGATGCTGCCTTCGGGCAACTGTGGGTTGAACTCGTCAAAGAACGGATACAACCCCGGCGTGAGCGGGTGGATCACGACGAAGGTGGTCACGCCGGGGGACAAGACTTTCTCCACGCGCAGCGGCGTGCTCTCGAATTCGGCCGGGCCTTGGCCGAGGTTGTGCAGCACGATCTTGAAGCGCTCGCCGGCCTTGACCGTGAGTTGCGGCGGGATGAAGTGGCCGTCCTGCAGGGTCAGTTCATAGGTCGGCAACGGCGCCGCCAGGGCCGCGCCGCTCAGCAGCAAGCTGCCCAGCAGCAAGGCGCGACGCATCAGTAACCGCCTTTCTTGCCGATGCCGGCATAGACGAATTCGTAGTGGACTTCGCAGCGTTCGAACCACGGTGCGACCCCGGTTTCCTTGTCGGTATGGCGGCCCAGGGACTGGTGGCCGCTGGGCGGCAATACGCTGAAGGTCAGGGTGTATTTGCCTGGGCCTTGCAGCTTGACGTTGTCGCCGTAGTGCGGCCCGTCATTGGCGACCATGGCGTGGAAATCACCGGTGATCGGCGTGTCGCTGCCTTGCTTTTTCAACGTAAAGGACAGGTTCAGGTACGGCACGAAACTGCCTTCCTGGAAGCCTTGGGCATTGTCCGCCGTGGCGCGCACATCGGCTTCAAGGTGGACGTCGGAGTCGGCCGTGGCGCGCATCATGCCGGCGGGTGCCATCTCGATCGGTTGCAGGTACACCGCGCCGATTTCCAGGCCTGGGCAGTGCTGCGGCTCGCCGATCGGGTACTCCTTGGCGAACGCCGCAGAGGTGGACAACAGCAGGACCAGGGACACAGTAGAAGGGATACGCATGGAGGCTTCCTGACGGGTGAGGGGGAAAGATCCCGAGTCTAGGAAGGTTGATCGTAAATAATAATGATTCTTGTCAAGTTTCTGCGATATTTCATGTTGGCCAACCTTGACCGCAGTCAAGGCCATGCCCCCTCGAGCAGGTTAGGTTGACTCTATTGTTCGCCGGTAGGGAACCTCATCATGGCCAAGCCTTTTCCGCTGCACCCCAAGCACCCCGAACGCATCTGCTGGGGCTGCGACCGCTATTGCGCCACGACCGATCTGGCCTGTGGCAACGGCGCCGACCGCACCATGCACCCGGCCGAGATGATCGGCGATGACTGGTACGAGCACGGCGACTGGGGACTCACCCCCGAGCCACCTGCCACGGACGAACCGTCAGCGGCCTGATCAATCAACGCAATGGCTGGTTGTACGGCGGATGGGCGGTTACTCTTCCTACTCAGTTCAGGGAGAGGTGACGCAGATGTCGTTGATCACAACCATCGAAGACTTACGCAAGCTGGCGCAAAAACGTGTTCCAAGGATGTTTTACGACTACGCCGATTCTGGCTCTTGGACTGAAAGCACTTACCGGGCGAATGAAAGCGATTTTGCCCAGATCAAATTCCGCCAACGGGTGGCGCGCAATATCGATAAACGTTCGATCCGCGCCACCATGATCGGCCAGGACATGGCCATGCCAGTCGCTCTGGCGCCCACCGGCCTGGCAGGGATGCAGCATGCCGATGGTGAAATTCTCACCGCCCGTGCCGCTGCTGCCTTTGGCCTGCGCTACACCTTGTCGACCATGAGCATCTGCTCCCTGGAAGACATCGCCGAACAGGTCGGCCAGCCGTTCTGGTTTCAACTCTATGTGATGCGCGACCGCGCCTTTATCGAGCAGTTGATCGAGCGCGCCAAGGCCGCCGGTGTCGATGCGTTGGTGTTGACCCTGGACCTGCAGATCCTCGGCCAACGTCACAAGGACCTGATCAACGGCCTGTCGGCACCGCCCAGACTGACCCTGCCGAATATCCTCAACATGATGACCAAGCCGCGCTGGGTGATGGGCATGCTCGGCACCAAGCGTCATGGCTTCGGCAATATCGTCGGGCATGTCAAAGGTGTGGCGGACATGAGTTCGCTGTCGGCGTGGACCGCCCAGCAGTTCGACCCGCGCCTGAGTTGGGACGATGTGGAGTGGATCAAGAAATGCTGGGGCGGCAAGTTGATCATCAAGGGCATCCTCGATGTGGAAGATGCGCGCCTGGCGGCGAATGCCGGCGCCGATGCGTTAGTGGTGAGTAACCACGGCGGTCGTCAGTTGGATGGCGCGCCGTCGAGCATCAGCCAATTGCCGGCGATCGTCGAGGCGGTGGGCGAGCGTATTGAAGTGTGGCTCGATGGCGGTATCCGTTCCGGCCAGGACGTGCTCAAGGCCATGGCATTGGGCGCCAAAGGCACCCTGATCGGCCGCCCGCATTTGTACGGCCTGGGCGCGATGGGTGAAGCGGGGGTGACCAAGGCGCTGGAGATCATCGCCCGCGAGTTGGACGTGTCGATGGCGCTGTGCGGGTATAACGATATACGCGATGTGAATCGCGAAATTTTGCTGCCTGGCACCTTTCCCCAAGGCGCGGGCTGAGCAAAAAAATCGTAAAAAAATAAAAAGAGTTGTCCACGAAAACCGTGGGTATCTCTGTGGATAACTTTGCGAGGGCCCGGCAGGGGTTGGCGATTCAACCCAAGGTCAATATTTGATCAACTTCTGGCGCGGGCCAGCATAGGCTGGGTTTGCGCTTGACAGCCCCGCGCGAACCCAGTGCCGAAAACACATTTTATGAGTCGTTGGCGCGCCCGGTTGAGTGGGTGACAACCTGTGTCGGCATCTTCGCTTGCATCAGGTTGTCCAGCGCTTTGCGATAGCTGCGCCCGGCCAGGCTCATGCTGTTGTTGTGGCTGGCGCCGGGCACCAGCAACAGGCGCTTGGGTTCCTGGGCGGCAGCAAATAATTGCTCGTTGAACCGTGGGGGAACGTAGCGGTCGTCCAGGCCGTGGACCACCAGCAGTGGCATATGGATGTCGGCAATCTTGTCGATGGAATCGAATTTCTGCGACAGCAGCCAGCGCACCGGCAAGGCGGTATCCGCCACGGCGGTGGCCACATCCGCCAGGGAATGCCCGTAGATCAGGCGTTTACTGATTGCTTGCAAAGTATTGCGGCATTCAAGCGTCGTCCGCTCAGGCGAGCGCCACCACCTGCACGCGATTGCGTCCATAGGCCTTGGCCTGGTACAGCGCCTGGTCGGCCTGGGACAGTAAGTGCGAGAGGTCGTGGCCTGCCGCCGTGGTGGTGACGATGCCGATGCTCACGCTCAAGAACCCCGGCGTCAGCAGGTCCAGTTCGGCAAACCCGCGGCGGATGCGCTCGGCCACTTCAAATGCTCCGGCCGCATCGCTGTCGGCCAGCAGGCAGGCGAACTCTTCACCGCCGATACGCGCAAACACATCACCGCTGCGCAGCATGGTCCGCGTCATCTGGCTGAAGGCGATCAGCGCCTGGTCGCCCATGGGGTGGCCGAAGCTGTCGTTCAGGCGCTTGAAGTGGTCCAGGTCGCACAGCAGCAGGGCCGTGCTGCGCTGGCGACGGTTGCAGTCGGCCAGCAGTTTTTCGCCCCTGAGCATAAAGGCGCGGCGGTTGCCGGCGCCGGTCAGCGCATCGCTGAAGGCGGCGGCCTTGAAGCGCAACTCGGCACGCTCCTTGACCATCGCCAGGGTGATGTAGGCAATGCCGATGGCATACAGCATCGATTCAAACAGCATGAACGAGAAAAACGGCGCGCCTTCACCCCCCGAGGCCTGGGCGTTTTTCAGCGGCAGGCCGGCGTCGGTGATTGCGCGTATGCCATAGAACGCGGTGTGCCAAAGGATCAGCGCCAGCGCGGGAGCGTAGGCGACTTCCAGGGTCGCGCGGTTGCGCCACAGCTCCAGGGCCGACAGCACGCCATAACCGGCCGCCAGCAGCGAATACAGGGTGACCCGCGCCGACAGCGAACCATAGAACTGCGGCAACAGGCACATCAACAGCCACACGCCACACCCGGCAAAGATCCCCGGCAGGCTTGGCTTGCGCTGCACGAAAGCGCGCATGGCGGTCCAGTTCATCGCGGCGCTGAGCAACAGCACGACATTGCCGAGGATCAACGCGACAAAGTCCAGGCCCACGCCGCGCACCGCGATCAGCCCGGTGCCCAGGGTGGCGAGCAGCAGCATGATGCCGAGATAGCCCAGGGTCGGTTCACGGCCACGGCTCCAGGCATGCACGGTGAGCAGGCCCATCAGGCAGAACACGAACACGGCGACTATCAATAGCGTCGGGATATGCAGCGACATTGCCTTGCCCTTGCAGAGACTTTTTGTGGGGCCCGATTGTAGCGGTATGCGACCGGCTTGACGTTGGCGTTGCTGGCGCGACATGCTCTTGCTCCTTTGAGCAAAGGCCCGACCATGGACAACAGCCCCGTTCGTATCACCGCCGAAGAGACGCTCTCGGAGAATTGGTACCTGCTGAAAAAATACAGCTTCGACCTGCGCCGCCGCGACGGCAGCTGGCAGGCCCAGACCCGCGAAGTGTACGACCGGGGCAACGGCGCGACCATCCTGCTGTACAACCGCGCCCAGCGCACTGTGCTACTGATCCGACAGTTCCGCATGCCCACCTTCGTCAACGACTACCCCGGTTACCTGATCGAAGCCGCGGCCGGGTTGCTGGACAACGCCAGCCCTGAGGAACGCATTCGTCTGGAAGCCGAAGAAGAGACGGGCTATCGCGTGGGGCATGTGGAGAAGATCTATGCGGTATTCATGAGCCCGGGATCGGTGACGGAGCGGATTCACTTTTTCCTCGGCGAATACCAACCGGAGGATCGGGTGGGAATGGGCGGCGGGATCGAAGAGGAAGGCGAGGACATCGAGGTACTGGAACTGGGGTTCGAGCGGGCGTTGGCGATGGTGGCGAGCGGTGAGATCGTGGATGGGAAGACCATCATGCTGTTGCAGCATCTGGAATTGCGGATGTTGAAAGAGGGATGGTGAGAGTGGGGCGTGTCGATATCCGTTTTCTCAAGTAGCCAAAGCTAGGCCCGGTGTGCCTCAGATCAAAAGCAAAGCGGCCTTGTAGCCGACCTGACTCTGCGAGCCGAACCCGGTCAAAAATGTGGGAGGGGGCTTGCCCCCGATGGCAGTGGATCAGCCATGCATGTATTGGCTGACAAGCCGCCATCGGGGGCAAGCCCCCTCCCACATTTTGATCTCCATGGATCAGATAGAACTCGTTCTGCTCTTGCTCTTGCTCTTGGGCGCGGCCTTATAGCCAACCTGATCCTGCAAGCCGAACTCGGTCAAAAATGTGGGAGGGGGCTTGCCCCCGATGGCAGTGTGTCAGTCACTACATGCATGGCTGATCCACCGCCATCGGGGGCAAGGCCCCTCCTACATTTTGATCTCCATGGATCAGATAGAACTCGTTCTGCTCTGGCTCTGGCTTTTGATCTTGATCTTAGGCGCCCCGTAAAACCACGCTGGCCGAACGCAGGCTTGAATCCGTGGGTAACCCGGCAGGACGCCGGGTTAGCCGTCCTGGGCCAGGGATGGCCCATGACGGCGGCCCACGGATTCAAGCCGGAGTGAGGGCACACCGAGCACTAGCGAGGTGCCGAGTGGTGGGGCAAGAGCCCTTTGGTTACTTTGGGGCTTTTCCAAAGTGACCCGCTGTAAGAGCGGAACCAATAGCTGCCGTTACCTAAATAACGGATATACACACAACCCCAACCCCAACCCCACCCCCCGACTACCGGCTCTTGTCAGAAATCCCCCGCAAGAGTACAAATGTACTCCATGACAACCCTAACCCCCCGCCGCACCGCCATCCTGACCTTCATCCGCGACCGCATCGCGCAACAAGGCCAATCCCCCAGCCTCGCCGAGATCGCCGAGGCATTCGGCTTCGCCTCCCGCAGCGTCGCCCGCAAACACGTTGTGGCCCTGACCGAAGCCGGCTTCATCGAAGTCAACCCCAACCAGGCCCGTGGCATTCGCCTGCTCAACCCGCCAGCGCGGCCCGAATGGCTGGACGTTCCGGTCCTGGGCCGTGTCGCCGCCGGTTTGCCCATCGGCGCCGATGCCGAAGTCCACAGCCGCCTGCAACTCGACCCGGCCACTTTCGCGAAAACCCCGGACTATCTGTTGCGGGTGCAGGGCGACTCAATGATCGAAGACGGCATCCTCGACGGCGATTTGGTGGGCGTGCGCCGCAGTGCCGAAGCCGTGAACGGGCAGATTGTGGTGGCGCGCCTGGACGGTGAAGTCACCATCAAGCGTTTCGAACGCAATGGCGACAGCGTGCGGCTGCTGCCGCGCAACCCCGCGTATCAACCCATCGTGGTCGGGCCCGATCAGGACCTGGCCATCGAAGGCGTGTTCTGCGGCCTGGTGAGGCAAGGCTGATGGGCGCCGTCGTTGCCCTGGACGCGCTGTTCAATGGCGGGCGTGTGTGGAAGGGCCGGCCCGCCGCGCCACCGGCCAGTGTCCACCCCACGGGGCTGGCGGCGCTGGATGCGGTGCTGCCCACGGGCGGCTGGCCGGAGTCGGCCCTCAGCGAAATCCTCATGGCCAAGGACGGCGTGGGCGAACTGCAACTGGTGTTGCCGACCCTGGCGCGTTTGTCGGCGGCGGGGGAGCGCATAGTGCTGGTGGCGCCGCCCTACACGCCGTACCCCCACGCCTGGCAGAACGCCGGGGTGGATTTGCGTCAGCTCGCGGTGGTCCGGGCCGAGGAGCGGGATGCGTTGTGGGCGGTCGAGCAGTGCCTGCGTTCGGGCAGTTGCGGTGCGGTGTTGTGCTGGCCGCGCAAGGCCGATGATCGTGCCTTGCGGCGCTTGCAGGTGGCGGCGGAAACCGGGCAGACCCTGGCGTTTGCCTGGCGCGCCCTGAGTGACGCGCTCAACGCCTCGCCGGCCGCTCTGCGCCTGGCGGTCGACGCCCGGCCCGCGCAAGTGCGGGTGCTCAAGTGCCGGGGCGGGCTGGCCCACCCGGCGCCGATTGCGCTGGCCGGGCACTGAGGTTGGCATGCGCTGGGTGTGTATTGTCTTCCCGCAATTGGCGCTGGACGCGGTGCAGCGTATGCATCCGACGCCGCACGAGCCGCTGGCGCTGCTGGCCGGCACGCCGCAGCGGCGCGTCCTGCAAACCGTCAACGCGGCCGCGCATGCCTTGGGCCTGCGCCCCGGTCAATCGCTGACGGCGGCGCATGCGCTGGTCAAAACCTTTGCCTGCGCCGAATACGACCCCGTGGAGATCGAACGCTGGCAGCAGTTTCTGGCGGCCTGGGCCTACCAGTTCAGTTCCCAGGTCAGCGTGTTTTACCCGCGCGCCTTGCTGTTTGAGATCGAGTCGAGCCTGGGCCTGTTCGGGCCCTGGCCGCGCTTCGAGGCCCGTCTGCGCAAAGAACTGAGCGAACTGGGCTTTCGTCATCGCATCGTCGCCGCGCCCAACCCGGTGGCGGCGCGGGTGCTGGCGAACCGCTACGATGGCCTGGCCGTGGCCGATGATCACGCGTTGATGCAGGCCTTGGCGCCACTGCCCATCGACCGCGCCGGCCTGGACCCGCAGGCCGCCATCGCTTTGTCGCGGATGGGCTTGCGCAGCCTGGCCCAGGTGCAGGCGTTGCCTCGGCACACCCTGGCGCGGCGCTTCGATGCGGCGTTGCTCAAGCATCTGGATGCCCTGAGCGGGCAGCGGCCGTTGGCGCTGGGCTTCTATCAGCCGCCGGACCGCTTCGATGTACGCATCGAGCTGAACTACGACGTGCAATCCCACCAGGCCCTGTTATTCCCGCTGCGTCGCCTGACCGGCGACCTGTCCGCCTTCCTCTGTGGCCGCGACAGTGGCGTCCAGCGTTTCGCCCTGCACCTGGAACACACCCAGGCCCCCGACAGCGTGATCCCGGTCGGCCTGCTCAGCGCCGAGCGTGAAGCGCCGATGCTGTTCGAACTGGCCCGCGGGCGTCTGGAGCAGGTGCAAGTGACGTCCCCCGTGCGCGGTGTTCGCCTGGTGGCCCAGGACCTGCCGGTGTTCGTGCCGCAACGCCAGGACCTGTTCGACGACCGCCCGCAACAGACCCTGCCCTGGGCGCAACTGCGCGAACGCCTGCGCGCCCGGCTTGGCGATGAGGCGGTACACGGCCTGCGCTTTCACGCCGACCACCGCCCCGAATGCGCCTGGCAAGCGGCGACCGATAAAAACCCGTGCCCCACTTTGAACAACGTGCAACGCCCCGGCTGGCTGCTCGCCGAGCCGACCTTGCTGGCCGAGGCGGGCGTGCAGATCCTGAAGGGCCCGGAGCGCATCGAATCGGGCTGGTGGGATGGCGCCGATATCCGCCGCGACTATTACCTGATCCAGACCCGCGCCGGCCAGCAAGGCTGGGCCTACCGCACCGTGGGGCAATGCGACGGGTTGTGGCTGCAAGGCTGGTTCGCATGAGTTACGCCGAGCTGCATTGCCTGTCCAACTTCAGCTTCCAGCGCGGTGCCTCCACGGCGCTGGAGTTGTTCGAGCGGGCCAAGCGCGAGGGCTACAGCGCCCTGGCGATCACTGACGAATGCACCCTGGTCGGCATCGTGCGCGCCTGGCAGGCGGCGAAAGCGGTGGGTTTGCCGCTGATCATCGGCAGTGAGATGCGCGTCGAAAACGGCCCGAAACTGCTACTGCTAGTGGAAGACCTCAGCGGCTACCAACACCTGTGTCGCTTGATCACCCTGGCCCGGCGGCGGGCGGAGAAGGGCCGTTATCGCCTGCTGCCAGAAGACTTCGACCAACCGCTGCCCGGCCTGTTGGCGCTCTGGATTGCCGAAGACAGCGACACCCAGGCCTCGATCCAATGGCTGCGCCGTACCTTCGCCGAGCGCCTGTGGCTGGCGGTGCATCTGCATTGCGGGCAGGACGATGCGCGTCACCTGGAGCAACGCCTGGCCCTGGCCGCCAGCCTGCAGCTCCCGGCGGTGGCCTGCGGCGATGTGCATATGCATGCCCGCGGCCGCCGCGCCCTGCAAGACACCATGACCGCCATCCGCCATCACGTACCGGTGGCCGAAGCCGGCACGCGCCTGCATCCCAATGGCGAGCGGCATCTGCGCAGCCTGTCGGCGTTACAGGCGTTGTATCCGCCGTCGTTGCTCGACGAAACCCTGGCCATCGCGCGCCGTTGTACCTTCGACCTCAGCCAACTGCGCTACCACTATCCGCGTGAGCTGGTGCCCGCCGGCCATGACGCCCGATCCTGGCTGCGCGCCGTCACCGAAGAAGGCATCGCCCGGCGCTGGCCGCAAGGGGCCGACGTCAAGACCTTGCAGCAGATCGACCGCGAGTTGGAACTGATCAGCGAGCTGGGCTATGAAAGCTATTTCCTCACGGTGCATGACATCGTGCGCTTTGCCCGCAGCCGTTCGATCCTGTGCCAGGGCCGGGGTTCGGCGGCCAACTCGGCGGTGTGTTTCGCCTTGGGCATCACCGAGATCAACCCGAGCCTGATGAACATGCTGTTCGAGCGCTTCCTGTCCCGGGAGCGTAACGAGCCGCCGGACATCGACGTCGACTTCGAGCACGAACGCCGCGAAGAGGTGCTGCAATACGTATTCCAGCGCTACGGCCGCACCCGCGCAGCACTGACGGCGGTGGTCAGCAGCTACCACGGTGCCGGCGCGGTGCGGGATGTGGCCAAGGCCCTGGGGTTGCCGCCGGACCAGGTCAATGCCCTGGCCGAGTGCTGCGGGCGCTGGAGTGACCAAGCGCCACCCCTGGAACGCCTGCGTGAAGGCGGTTTCGACCCCGACAGCCCGGTGCTGCGCCGCATACTCGCGCTGACCCAGCAACTGATCGGTTTCCCCCGGCACCTCTCTCAGCACCCCGGCGGCTTCGTGATTTCCGAACACCCGCTGGACACCCTGGTGCCGGTGGAAAATGCGGCGATGGCCGAGCGCACCATCATCCAGTGGGACAAGGACGACCTCGACGCCGTCGGCCTGCTCAAGGTGGATATCCTCGCCCTGGGCATGCTCAGCGCGATCCGCCGCTGTTTCGACCTGCTGCGTCGCCACCGTGGCCACGACCTGTGCCTGGCGACGATCCCCAAGGAAGACCCGGCCACCTACGCAATGATCAGCAAGGCCGACACCCTCGGCGTGTTCCAGATCGAGTCGCGGGCGCAGATGTCGATGTTGCCCAGGCTCAAGCCGCAGACCTTTTACGACCTGGTGATTGAAGTCGCCATCGTGCGCCCGGGGCCGATCCAGGGCGGCATGGTGCATCCGTACCTGCGGCGGCGGAACAAAGAGGAGCCCACCACCTATCCGTCGCCGCAGCTTGAAGCGGTGCTCGAACGCACCCTCGGCGTGCCGTTGTTCCAGGAACAGGTGATGCAGATCGCCATGGTTGCCGCCGATTACAGCCCTGGCGAAGCTGATCAGTTGCGCCGTTCCATGGCGGCCTGGAAGCGTCACGGCGGCCTTGAACCGCACCAGCAACGCTTGCGCACCGGCATGCTCAAAAACGGCTACAGCGAAGCCTTCGCCGCGCAGATCTTCGAGCAGATCAAGGGTTTTGGCAGCTATGGCTTTCCGGAATCCCACGCCGCCAGTTTTGCCTTGTTGACCTACGCCAGTTGCTGGCTCAAATGCCATGAACCGGCGGCCTTCGCCTGTGCGTTGATCAACAGTTGGCCCATGGGGTTCTACAGCCCGGACCAGATCCTGCAGGACGCGCGGCGCCATCGTTTGCAGATCCGCCCGGTGGACGTGCAGGCCAGTGACTGGGATTGCAGCCTGGAACCCATCACCGGCGCGCAACCGGCGATTCGCCTGGGGTTGCGCATGATCGCGGGGTTTCGCGAAGAGGATGGGCGACGGATCGAAGCGGCGCGCGAGCACCGTGTATTCAGCGACATTGCCGACCTCGACCGACGCGCCGGGCTGGATCCCCGCGCCCAAGCCTTGCTGGCGGATGCCGGAGCCTTGCGGGCGTTGGCCGGCAACCGGCACACGGCGCGCTGGGAAGTGGCGGGGGTACACAAACAACTAGGGCTGTTCGCCGGCCTGCCCAGCCCCGACGAAGCGCGGGTGGAGTTGCCGACACCCACGGTGGGCGAAGACCTGCAGGCCGATTACGCCACGCTCGGTACCACCCTGGGCCCGCATCCATTGGCGTTGTTGCGCGATGAATTGCGCAAACGGCGCTGCCGCAGTTCCCGTGAGCTGATGGCGGTGGAGCATGGCCGCACTGTCAGCGTCGCCGGCCTGGTGACCGGTCGCCAGCGCCCCGGCACCGCCAGCGGTGTGACCTTTGTCACCTTGGAGGATGAATTCGGCAACCTGAATGTGGTGGTCTGGCGCGACCTGGCAGAACGTCAGCGCCAGGCCCTGGTCGGCTCGCGCCTGCTCAAGGTGGACGGGCGCTGGGAGGCGGTGGGCGAGGTGCGGCACCTGATCGCCGGGCGCCTCACCGACCTGTCGCCGCTGCTGCAAGGCATCGCTGTGCGCAGCCGGGATTTTCACTGAGCGCAGTTGCCCTGGCCTGCGTGGATAAGCTATATGCAATGAAACGAATGATTGCTGGCAGGCTCCTATTTTCTATGCGTGGTGCTGCACCACCTACCCACGCTTCTCTTCGCCAAGAGCCAACCGATGCATTTTTTAGCCAATTCCGCACCTGCTGAGCCCCGACATTCATCTGCTGAGCAAGCCCTATAACCCCGAAACCCAGACGCATCGGGTGCGCCGCGTGCTTGCCGCGCCACAAGGTTGACCATGACTTCATCGCGCAACATCCCTCAGATCACCACCCAACACCTTGGGTTCGTCCGGGTTCGCGGCGCTCGCGAACATAACCTGCGTAACGTCGATGTGGATATCCCGCGGGATGCCCTGGTGGTGTTTACCGGCGTGTCGGGTTCCGGCAAGTCGTCCCTGGCTTTTTCCACGGTGTATGCCGAGGCCCAGCGGCGCTATTTCGAATCGGTGGCGCCCTATGCGCGACGCCTGATCGATCAGGTCGGCGTGCCCGATGTGGACTCCATCGAAGGCCTGCCGCCTGCCGTGGCCCTGCAACAACAGCGCGGCACGCCGAGTGCGCGTTCGTCGGTGGGCAGTGTCACGACGTTGTCCAGCCTGATCCGCATGCTCTATTCGCGCGCCGGCAGTTATCCGCCGGGGCAGGCGATGCTGTATGCCGAGGATTTTTCGCCGAACCTGCCCCAGGGTGCCTGCCCGCAATGCCACGGCCTGGGCCGCGTGTATGAGGTGACCGAGGCGCTGATGGTGCCCGATCCCTCGCTGACCATCCGCCAGCGTGCGGTCGCGTCCTGGCCCTTGGCGTGGCAAGGCCAGAACCTGCGCGACATCCTGGTGACCCTGGGCTATGACGTCGACATCCCGTGGCGTGATTTGCCGAAGAAGCAGCGCGACTGGATCCTGTTCACCGAAGAAACCCCGACCGTGCCGGTGTACGCCGGTTTCACCCCGGAGCAGACCCGCGAGGCGCTGAAACGCAAGCTGGAGCCGAGCTACCAGGGCACGTTCAGCGGCGCGCGGCGCTATATCCTGCACACCTTCAGCCACACCCAAAGTGCGCTGATGAAAAAGCGTGTCGCGCAGTTCATGCAGGGCAGCGCCTGCCCGTTGTGCGACGGCAAGCGGCTGACCCAGGCGGCGTTGTCGGTGAAGTTTGCCGGGGTGGACATCGGCGAACTCTCGCAACTGTCGCTGACCCAATTGGCCGAGCTGCTGCGGCCGGTGGCGGCGGGGCAGGACACGATGAAACTGTCGCTGGAAAAGCGCCTGGCTGCCCAGCGCATCGCCGAGGATCTGCTCGAGCGGGTCAGCACCCTGACCGAGCTGGGGCTGGGCTATCTGTCCCTGGAGCGCAGCACGCCGACCTTGTCGTCCGGCGAATTGCAGCGCTTGCGCCTGGCCACGCAATTGGGTTCGCAATTGTTCGGCGTGATCTATGTGCTGGATGAGCCGTCGGCGGGGCTGCACCCGGCGGATGGCGAAGCGCTGTTCACTGCGTTGGCGCGTTTGAAAGCCGCCGGCAATTCGTTGTTTGTGGTGGAGCACGACCTGGAAACCATGCGCCGCGCCGACTGGCTGATCGACGTCGGCCCGGCGGCCGGTGAACACGGCGGGCAAGTGCTGTACAGCGGACCGCCGGCGGGTTTGGCGCAGGTTGAAGCGTCGCAGACCCGTGAGTACCTGTTTGCCGAACGGCGCCCGGCCAATCCCCGGCGCCGCGAGCCGACCGGCTGGCTGAGCCTGGAGGGCGTGACACGTAATAATCTCAAGGATTTGAGTGTCGATTTCCCGCTGGGTTGCTTCACTGCGGTGACCGGTATTTCCGGCTCGGGCAAATCCAGCCTGGTCAGCCAGGCGCTGCTGGAGTTGGTGGGCAGCGGCCTCGGCCGCGTGCCCGAAAACGACGACGAGCCGAGCCTGGAAGATGACGCCCCGCCCACCAGCGGCGGGTGCATCAGCGCCGGGCTGGAACGGATTCACCGGCTGGTGCAGGTGGACCAGAAACCCATCGGCCGCACCCCGCGCTCCAACCTGGCGACCTACACCGGGCTGTTCGACAACGTGCGCAAACTGTTCGCCGCCACAGCGGCCGCGAAGCAGCGTGATTACGATGCGGGGCAGTTTTCTTTCAACGTCGCCAAGGGCCGCTGCGCGAATTGCGAGGGCGAAGGGTTCGTCAGCGTTGAGTTGCTGTTCATGCCCAGCGTGTATGCGCCGTGCCCGACCTGCCACGGGGCGCGCTACAACCCCGAGACCCTGGCGATCCAATGGCAAGGTTTGAACATTGCCCAAGTGCTCGGCTTGACCGTCGAGCAGGCGGTGGCGGTGTTCGCCGAGCAGCCGGGGGTGCTGCGGTCGTTGCTGGTGCTGCGCGACATCGGCCTGGGCTATCTGCGCCTCGGCCAACCGGCGACGGAACTGTCCGGGGGCGAAGCACAGCGCATCAAACTGGCCACCGAACTGCAACGCAATGCCCGGGGCGCCACCTTGTATGTGCTGGACGAGCCGACGACCGGCCTGCACCCACGGGATGTGGACCGCTTGCTCCGCCAGCTGAACCATCTGGTCGACGCCGGGCATACGGTGGTTGTGGTGGAGCATGAAATGCGCGTAGTGGCCCAGAGTGACTGGGTGATCGATATCGGGCCGGGCGCTGGGGACCTGGGCGGCAAGGTGGTTGCCAGCGGCACGCCGCGACAGGTGGCGAAGAGCAAGAAAAGCCGCACCGCGCCGTTTCTCGCTCGGGAGCTGGTCTGACCATCAATGGGGCGTACTTCAGTGGTTCGGGTACTCATGCAGTGACTGATGCACCGCTATCGGGGGCAAGCCCCCTCCCACATTGACCGCATTCCCTTGGTTGATCGGCGGGGTTAGTGGCATTTGCTCATGCTCGGGTGCCGGCGGTGAGCCCCACTCTCCCATGTGGGAGGGGGCTTGCCCCCGATAGCGGAGTGTCAGTCACCGTTGTGATCAATGTTCCTGCCGTTGGATCTGTTGCTTGGCCAGCTTCACCACATTCTCCACGGTAAACCCGAACTTCTCCTGCAACTTGGCCAGGGGCGCCGATGCGCCAAAGCTGTTCATCACCACTTTGGCGCCGGTCTGCCCGACATAGCGGTCCCAGCCCAAGGGGCCGGCCTGTTCCACCACCACCCGCGCGGTCACCGCTGGCGGCAGTACGCTGTCGCGGTAGGCGGTGGGCTGCTCTTCGAACAGCTCCCAGCTGGGCATCGAGACCACCTGCGCGGCAATGCCTTCGCCTTTGAGCTGTTCATACGCTGCCACCGCCAGGCTGACTTCGCTGCCGGTTGCCAGCAGGATGACCTCGGGGTGTGCGGCGCCGGCCAGCACATAGGCGCCCTGGGCGGCACCGGACGCGGCTGCGTACTGCGTGCGGTCCAGAGTCGGCAGCGGTTGGCGCGACAACACCATGCAGCTCGGCCGGTGAGTCTGGGCCAGGGCAACCTTCCACAGTTCCAGGGTTTCATTCGCGTCGCCGGGACGCAGGGTCAGCAACCCCGGCGTGGCGCGCAGTTGGCTCAGGTGTTCGATCGGCTGGTGCGTCGGGCCGTCTTCGCCGACGCCGATCGAGTCATGGGTAAACACGAACACCACCGGCAATTCCATGATTGCCGCGAGGCGGACCGGCGGCTTCATGTAGTCGCTGAACACCAGGAACGTCGAGGTGTACGGGCGCAGGTAGGACAGCGCCATGCCATTGGCGATCGCCCCCATGGCATGTTCACGGATGCCGAAGTGCAGGTTGCGCCCGCTGTAGTCATCGGCACTGAAACGTCCGGCGCCGTCGAAGGTCAGGTTGGTTTTGGTCGACGGCGACAAATCCGCCGAACCGCCCAGCAGCCAGGGAATCTGCCGGGCGAAGGCATTCAGCACCGCGCCGCCGGCGGCACGGCTGGCCACGCCCTTGGCGTCGGGGTCGAAGCTGGGCAGTTCAGCCTGCCATTGCTCGGGCATGTTGCCGGCGCGCATGCGTTGCAGTTCGTCGGCCAGTTGCGGGTCGAGGGACGCCAGGGTTTGCTGCCACTGTCGGTACAACGGCTCGGCGCGCGCGTGCAATGCATCACGCAACACCGTGCGCGCCTCCTCGGGCACCAGGAAGCTGGCGTCTTCCGGCCAGCCATACGCGGCCTTGGTCAGGCGGATCTCCGCCTCGCCCAGCGGCTCGCCATGGGCGGCGGCGGTGTTGTGTTTGTGCGGCGAGCCGTAGCCGATCACGCTGTCGACCACGATCAGGGTCGGCGCACCGGTATTGCGCTGGAAGGTCTGCAGCGCCGTGCTCAGAGCGTGCAGGTCGTTGGCATCGGTCACGTGCAAGGTGTGCCAGCCATAGGCCTGGAAGCGCTGGATCACGTCCTCGCTGAAGGCCAGTTCGGTGTGGCCTTCGATGCTGATGGTGTTGTTGTCATAGATCCAACACAGGTTGTCCAACCGCAAATGCCCGGCCAGGGAGGCGGCTTCGCTGCTGATGCCTTCCATCATGTCGCCGTCGCCGCACAGGGTGTAGACGTTGTAGTCGAACAGCACCTGGCCGTCGCGGTTGAAGCGCTCGCCCAACCAGCGCCCGGCCATGGCCATGCCGACGCTGTTGGCGCACCCCTGGCCGAGGGGGCCAGTGGTGGTTTCTACGCCGGTGGTCATGCGGTACTCGGGGTGGCCTGGGGTCTTGGAACCCATCTGCCGGAACTGCTGGATATCGTCCAGGCTGATCGCCGGCAGCCCCGAGCGCTGGCCCTGGGCATCGATCTCGACCACGCCGGCCAGGTGCAGCAACGAATACAGCAGCATCGATGCATGCCCCACCGACAACACAAAACGGTCGCGGTTGGGCCAGTCGGGATGCTCCGGGTGATAACGCAGGAAGCGACTCCACAACGTATACCCCACCGGCGCCAGGCCCATGGGCGTGCCGGGGTGGCCGGAATTGGCCTTCTGCACGGCATCCATGGCCAGGGTGCGCAGGGTGTTGATGCATTGGGTGTCGACAGCGGTGGCGGCGTGATTCATGAAACCGGTCTCCCTCGGGTGGCGATCTACAGTGGAGGGCAGGGCGCGGCAAAGGTTTGATTCCATCGCCGGTGTAGCGACGAACGGAACTGGTTTGCCCGCAAACATGACAAGACCCCCTGGAATGGGCTAGCTTCAAGGGCGTAATCATTGATCAACTTGCGGAGGTAGGCCATGCCAGTGAAACACGACCTGTATCAGGACTTGGGTTTGAGCAAGGACGAAGTCGATGGACACCGGGCGAAAAATCCGCGTCTGAACGCGCTGTTTGATAAATACAACGCCGTCGACGAATTGGTGGTGAGCGCTGAAAAGGCAGCCGGCAGCGATGAGGAGCTGAAGAAGTTAAAGGAAAAGCGCTTGTTGGTTAAAGATGAGATCAAGGATTTGCTGCAGTAAAGCGCGCGATCCATTCACCACGGAGGGAGCGCGTCAGTCGCTCCCTTGCACATTTTTTCAGATTTGGCTGAACGACATCCTTCCCTCCGATACTTATGATGCCCGCCGTCCACCCGGCTCTGGGGGTTATAGGGCGCGAGGATTGCGCTGCTGAGCCGGGCGGGCAGTTTGTTTCAGGCCAGTAGCGTGTGAGTGCATTCATCCATCGAGCGCTGTTGCGTCTCGGCATACAGCGCCAACTCATCAAGGGTCTTGCGCCCCAGCGCCTGTTCGAATTCGGCCTGGTTCGAATTGGCCGTGTAGTGACTTTGCGCGGCATCCCCCAGGTTCGACTGGAAAATCCCCGCGGCACTCACCGGCAGAAAATCCTCATACACCAGCGGTTCTACATCGACGTGACCGGCGGCGATCAGCGCGTCCAGCGTGCGCGGTTGGTCGGCTTGGCCGCGTGCCGCCAGGCCTTTGTCGGTGGCGAAGTAGCGGAAGTAGGCCAGGCCTTGTTCGCGCATTTGTGTGTGGTCGTCCGGGAAGGCCTGGAAGTGCTGTTCCATCAAGTGCATGTAATGCGCGGCGTTGGCTTCGTTGGGGAAGGCGCCGAGTGCGTCGCGGGCGGCATTCAGCAGTTGGTCGTACAGCGCGCGGCCTTTGGGTGTGAGGGCGACGCCGCGTTGTTCGATTTCGCCGAAACGTGCGCTGTGGCTGCCTTGGGCGTCGGTGAAGGCGATGGTTTCGTCGAGGGCCTTGAAGCTGGTCTGGCGCAGCAGGATCGGGCAGTGGCGGCGCGGCGGGCCTTCGATCACGGCTTTGGGGGTGATGCCTTTGCCGGGCATGGCGGCCTGGACCTGGTCGATATCCAGGGTGCGCGGGGTCAGGTGGTTGATGTGCGGGCCCTTGAAGGCCACCACGTCGGCGATCAGGCGATGCTGGTCGCTCAGTTGCCGGTACTGCGCGGCGGTGACGGTGGCGGTGTGGTGCCAGCGGAAGGTTTCCAGGGCCTGGCGGATGAATGCCTCGGCGTCGTCAGCGTTGAGGCCGCCATCGCGTTCCGCTTGTTCGATCAGGGCGAGGGCGCCGGGGGTGAAGATCGAACGCTTGGCCAGGGCGGCTTCGGCGAAGGCGCGCAGTTCGGGGTTCTCGATCAGTTCCAGGCGCAGCAACGAGGTGAACACGCGAAACGGGCTGGTTTGCAGCGCGCATTCATGCACGGCGCGAAATGCGGTGGAATGCACCGGCACGCCGGCCGGGGTCAGGTCGTAGTAGCCCACCGGTTGCATGCCCATCACCGCGAACAGGCGGCGGATGGTCGCCAGTTCGGCGGCGGTACCCAGGCGAATGGCGCCGTGGCGTTCCATGTCCAGGCGCTGGATTTCGCCGGTCCGTTGCAGTTGTTGCGCCAGGCTCGGGTCGGCGTCGAGCACGCGGCGGTTGATGTCGGCCACCAGCTCCATCAGCGCGCCGTACAGGGGCACTTCATCGCGGTACATGTCGGACATGGCCTTGGAAAAGCCTTTGCGGATGTCGTCGGGGCTGATAAACGCGGTGCTGGGCATAGAAAAATTCCTGGCTGCGGTAAGAGTAATGAATGCCGTTACCCCTGATTCTGTTGGGCGCCGCAGGCCCGCGCAAACGAAGATTCCTCTGGACTTCATTCTGCAAACGAATGAGTGGGGTAAAACCGTCTTCATGTGCATCCCGCCGGGAATGGGTTCTACACTGGCCTTACGCGATGGCTGAGGGAGGATTGGATGAGCGCCACTATTGTGCAAACCACTGAAGGCCAGCGCCTGGCCGCCGATTCCGCCGAGTGCTGGCGCGAGTGGGGCCCTTACCTGAGCGAACGCCAATGGGGCACGGTGCGCGAGGACTACAGCGCCGACGGCGATGCCTGGCGTTACTTCCCGCACGAACAGGCGCGCAGCCGCGCTTACCGCTGGGGCGAGGATGGCCTGGCCGGGTTCAGTGACAAGGCGCAACGCTGGTGCCTGGGCCTGGCGCTGTGGAACGAGCGTGACGCGATCATCAAGGAGCGCCTGTTCGGCCTGAACAACGCCGAGGGCAACCACGGTGAGGACGTCAAGGAACTGTACTTTTTCGTCGACGGTGTGCCGAGTCATGCCTACATGCGTATGCTCTACAAATATCCCCACGCGGCGTTTCCCTACGCCGACCTGATCGCCGAAAACGCCCAGCGCGGGCTGGCGGACGCCGAGTACGAAATCCTCGATACCGGCGTGTTCGAAGACAACCGGTATTGCGACGTCAGCGTCGAATACGCCAAGCACCAGCCCGACGATATCTTCATGCGCGTCAGCGTCCACAACCGCTCCGATCAGCCGACACGCCTGCAAGTGCTGCCGCAGGTGTGGGCGCGCAATGATTGGAGCTGGGCCGTCGGCGCGCCGAAACCGCAGTTGCGGCTGGACGGCGAGCGCGTGCTGGCGCGGCATCATGAATTGCCGGACCGCCACCTCAGCGCCTGGGGCCAGGACGGCGTCGAATGGCTGTTCTGCGAAAACGAAAGCAACGCCCCCAAGCTGGACGGGCAACCGGCGCCGGGGCCGTTCAAGGATGGGATCAACGATTACGTGGTGGCGGGGCAGGAAACCGCGATTCGCCGCGACAGCGGTACCAAGGCGGCCGCGCGTTTCATCCTGGAGTTGGCGGGCCTGGAGCGCAAAGTCGTGTATCTGCGTTTTTCGCCCAAGGACGCGCCCGAGGTCAATGCGCGCAAGCTGTTTGAACAGCGCCGCCAGGAAGCCGATGACTTCTACGCCGCGTTGCAACAGGGTATCGCCGATGCCGATGCGCGCAATGTGCAGCGCCAGGCCCTGGCCGGTTTGCTGTGGTCCAAGCAGCTCTATTACTTCGACGTGAACCAATGGCTCGACGGCGACCCGACCCAACCCGCGCCGCCGCCCGAACGCCTGCAACGGCGCAATAGCCATTGGCGGCACCTGTCCAACTTCGACATCCTCTCCATGCCCGACACCTGGGAATACCCGTGGTACGCCTCCTGGGACCAGGGCTTTCAGGCGGTGGCCATGGCGCTGATCGATCCGGGGTATGCCAAGCAACAACTGTTGCTGCTGGTGAAGGACCGCTTCATGCACCCCAACGGCCAGTTACCGGCCTATGAATGGCGCTTCGACGACGCCAACCCGCCGGTGCATGCCTGGGCCTGTTGGCGGGTGTATCAGCAGGACAAGGCGTTGACCGGCGTCGGCGACATGGATTTCCTGGAGCGGATCTTCCACAAGTTGCTGTTGAATTTCTCCTGGTGGGTCAACCGCAAGGATGCCGAAGGGCGCAACCTGTTTCAGGGTGGGTTCCTCGGCCTGGACAATATCGCCTTGTTCGACCGCTCGGCCGCACTGCCGCCGGGCTACCAACTGGATCAGGCCGACGGCACGGCGTGGGTGGCGGCGTATGCGCTGGACCTGATGCGTATCGCGCTGGAACTGGCCAAGCGCAATGTCGTGTACGTCGATATCGCGGTGAAGTTTTTCGAGCACTTCCTGTATATCGCTGGCGCGATCAACCGTGTCGACGACAGCGCCGAGGGCCTGTGGGACGAACAGGACCTGTTCTTCTATGACGTACTGCACCGTCCCGACGGTCAGAACGAACCGGTGCGCCTGCGTTCCATCGTCGGCCTGATGCCGCTGTTCGCCGTGCTGGTGCTGGAACAGCGCGAGCATGAGGGCCTCGAAGGCTTGCGTGAGCGGTTGTTGGGCTTCATGCACCACCGGCCGGACCTGGCCAAGCTGGTCTCGCGCTGGAACGAACCGGGGCAGGGCAATCGCCTGTTGCTGGCGTTATTGCGCGGCGAGCGCACCAAGGACTTGCTGCGGCGCATGCTGGATGACGATGAGTTTCTTTCGGCGTTTGGCGTGCGCTCAATGTCCAAGGCCTTTGCCGAGCAGCCCCTGGCGCTGAAGATGAACGGCGACACGTTGTGCGCGCGCTACCAACCCGGTGAATCCGATTCGCGTTTGTACGGCGGCAATTCCAACTGGCGCGGGCCGTTGTGGATGCCGGTGAATTACATGCTGATCGAATCGTTGCGCGAGTTTCATCGGTACTACGCGGATAACTTCTCGGTGGAGTACCCGACGGGCAGTGGTTATCTGTCGTCCCTGGAGGAAGTCGCCGACAGCCTCAGCCAGCGCCTGAGCCGATTGGTCCTCAGGGATGACAATGGCCTGCGTCCGTCGATGGCCGGGTATGCGCAGTTGGAGGCGGACCCGGCCAGCCGTGATCTGGTGTTGTTCCATGAGTATTTCCATGGGGAGACCGGGCGCGGGTTGGGGGCGTCACACCAGACGGGGTGGAGTGCGTTGGTGGCGTTGCTGTTGCATGTACCCTCCACGCCTTGAATCGGGCAAATTCGCCGCCCCGACTTTTACAGGGATGTAGATCATGGCGAACGCTGCCATCCCCCACCAGATTTGGAGCAGTTCAAGAAAGTCGACGCCGCTGATCGCCGGCCGAGAAACGACAAATCCCGCCATTGGCGGGATTTGTCGTTTCAATGCGTGCGTTACAGCCAGCGTTCTCAGGAAGGGAACAGATCGCTCAGCTTCATCGCCAGCATCATGTCGCCTTCGGTGCGCAGGTTGCCGCTCATGAAGGCCTGCATGCCGTCGGTGTCGCCGCTGACGATGCCTTCCAGTGTTTCGCCGTTCATGACCAGGGTCACCTGGGCGTCTGGGTTTTCGCCTTCCTGCAGTTCACAGGTGCCGTCTTTGACGATCAGCGAGAAGTGTTTGCTGTCATCGATACAGAAACCGAATACCAGGTCCAGGCCGGCAGCAGCGGCTGGGTTGAATTTGGCTTTCATTGCTTCTACGGCTTTAGCTACGTCAGTCATGGTTTCGATCCTTTAGGGTAGAGTCCAGCGACCTTGGGGTCACGGTTGGCCGCACTTCATCGGAAAGTGATGAGCTGCGGCGCCTTCAACAGTTGCAAGTGGGTATGACTGTTGAAGGAAGCCAGTGCCACCTCGCGACCGCGGAATTTCAGCTGGTTGAGCGAGGTGTTAACAATTTGCCAGTTCAGTTCGAAGGCCTGGGCGGCCGGCATCCGGGTAATCAGGTGGAGCAGGGCGGTAATAGTGCCGCCGGAGGTAAACACGGCGATCTTGTGCGTGTTGTCGGCCGCTTCCAGCAGACGCTGCAGGCCACCCTGGACGCGCTCGACAAACCCCAGCCAGCTTTCCAGCCCCGGCGTATCGTAAGTGCCGGCCACCCAGCGCTCGATGATCAGGGCGAAGATGCGCTGGAATTCGCTGCGGTTCTGCGCGGCGTTGCGCAGGATGTCCAGGGCGTCGGGTTCGCGGGTGAGCAGGTCGGGGAGCAGGGCGCGGATGATCGCGTCGGCGTCGAATTCGTTGAAGGCGCTGTCGACTTCCAGGGCTGGAACCGCCAGGCCGAGGGCGCTGTATTGATCGAACGCGGCCGTGGCGGTGTGCTGCTGGCGGCGCAGGTCGCCGGCGACGCAGCGGTCGAACGTCACGCCCATGTCTGCCAGGTGGCGACCGAGGATTTGCGCTTGTTCCACGCCGACGGGCGACAGGACGTCATAGTCGTCTGCACCGAAGGAGGCCTGGCCATGTCGAATCAGATAGATGCTGCCCACGTCCGTTTTCCCGGTACGTTGAAAGTCTGGCGAGGTTATGAGGATGCCTGCGAGCTGTCAATGAAAAAACATACGCTTGTTTTAAAAGCGTGTTAGAGCGCCTGCCTGCTGGCGGTTTGAGCACTGGCTCCCCGGCGGTCCCGTCGGTATGCTTGGGCGATCCGCGCCTGGCGCCGTGCATTGTTAAGGAGACACATGGATTTTTTGGCTGAATACGCGAGCTTTCTGGCGAAGACCGTCACCCTGGTGGTCGCGATTCTGGTGGTACTGATCAGCTTCGCGGCACTGCGCAGCAAAGGTCGTCGCAAATCGGCTGGCCAGTTGCAGGTCAGCAAGCTGAATGATTTCTACAAAGGCCTGCGCGAGCGCCTTGAATCGACCGTGCTCGACAAGGATCAGCTCAAGGCCCTGCGCAAGTCTGAAAGCAAAGCCGAAAAGAAGAACAGCAAAAAGAAACCCGAGGCCAAGCCACGGGTGTTCGTGCTCGACTTCGACGGCGACATCAAGGCCTCGGCCACCGAGAGCCTGCGTCATGAAATCACTGGCTTGCTGAGCCTGGCCACGCCCAAGGACGAAGTGGTGCTGCGCCTGGAAAGCGGCGGCGGCATGGTTCACAGCTACGGGTTGGCGTCGTCGCAACTGGCGCGGATTCGCCAGGCGGGCGTGCCGTTGACCGTGTGCATCGACAAGGTCGCGGCCAGCGGCGGCTACATGATGGCGTGCATTGGCGAGAAGATCATCAGCGCACCGTTCGCGATCCTCGGTTCCATCGGGGTGGTGGCGCAGTTGCCCAACGTCAACCGCCTGTTGAAAAAGCACGATATCGACTTTGAAGTGCTGACCGCTGGCGAATACAAACGCACCCTCACCGTGTTTGGCGAAAACACCGAGAAGGGCCGGGAGAAGTTCCAGGAAGACCTGGACATCACTCACCAGTTGTTCAAGAACTTCGTGTCGCGCTATCGCCCGCAGCTGGCGATCGACGAAGTGGCGACCGGGGAAGTGTGGCTGGGTGTTGCAGCCCTCGACAAGCAACTGGTCGACGAGCTGCAAACCAGCGACGAATACCTGGCCACCAAGGCCAAGACCGCCGAGGTATTCCACCTGCATTACTCTGAGCGCAAGAGCCTGCAAGAGCGCGTGGGCCTGGCGGCCAGCGGTTCGGTGGACCGCGTGCTGCTGACCTGGTGGAGCCGGTTGACCCAGCAGCGGTTCTGGTAAGCCTCTTTGGGGTATAGGTAATACCTGTGGGAGGGGGCTTGCCCCCTCCCACATTTAGTTCGGTGTGGGTATCGGCTTGCGCATCAGCCTCCCCACCACCAGCGCTCCGAGCAATCCCAATAACCCTGCCACCCACAACACCCCGCTGAACCCGTCCACAAACGCCTGCCGCGCCAGCGGTTGTACCATCACCCGTGCCGACTCAGGCACCAGGTTCAGCGCCGCCGGCATATCACCCGCCACCACCCGCGAAGCGATTCCCGCCACCTGCGCCTGCCATTGCGGGTCGATACTTGCGCGCAACAACTGTTCGCTGTGGCTGCTCAGCAGTGCCCCATATACGCCGATGGCCAACATGATCGCGCTGAAGCGCATGGTGGTGCTCATGCCCGAGGCCATCCCCGCACGCTCCCGTGGCACGCAGGCCATGATGTTTTTCTGCGTATCGCCGTTGAGCAAACCGGCACCGGCCCCGGTGACTGCAATCGCCAGGGCGAAGGGCAGGTAGCCGCCGACATTCAGCGCCCAGGCGCTCAACAGGTTGCCGCAGCCGACGAGGGTCAAACCGCTGGCCATCATGGTCGCCGGCGCCAAGCGTTGCGCCAGGCGTGCGCCGATCCGTGGGCCAATCAGCATTGTCAGCGCGAACGGCAGCATGCCCAGGCCCGAGGCAATCGCGGAAAAGCCCAGGCCGTTCTGCAGGTAAAACGGCAGCAACGTCATCATCACCTGGGCGCAGCCGGCGTAGGCGAACATGCCCAGCAGGGCGCCGATAAAGCGCGGGTGACGGAACAGTTGCAGGTCGACCATCGGCCGCTGCTGCAGCCGCTCGACCAGTACGAACACGCCCAGGAGCAACCCGCCACCGAGCAGGCGCGCGTAGGTCAGCGGGTTGTCCCAGCCGATGCGGTTGGCCTCGATCAACCCCCAGATCAAACACAGCAGGCTGGCGCTGAACGCCAGGCTGCCCCACGGGTCGAGCCGCGCAGCCAGGGTATCGCGGGACTCGGGGATGGCGTGCAGCACCAGCGCCATCAACCCCAGGCCCACCGGCAGGTTGAGGTAGAAAATCCAGCGCCAGCCCAGGTACTCGGTGATCAAGCCGCCGAGGGTCGGTGCGGCGGTCATTGCCACACCCATGCACGCGCCCCAGAACGCCCAGGCCTTGGCCCGCTCCACTTCGTCGTGGAAGGTGTGGCCAATGGAGGCGAGCGCCGAGGTGAGCAGCAGCGCAGCGCCGACGCCTTTGACGGCGCGCGCGATATCCAGCCACAGCGCGCTGGGCGCGGCGCCGCAGCCGAGGGAGGCGAGGATGAAAATACCCAGGCCCCAGGTCAGGCTCCTCTTGCGGCCGAAGCGGTCGGCGACGCTGCCGGCGGGCAACAACAGCGCGGCGAAGGCGAGCATATAGGCGCTGACCACCCACTCGATATCCGCGAAGTTGGCCCCCAGGTCGCGGGCGATACTCGGCAGGGTGACGGCGACGATATTGGTGTCGAGCACGATCAGCGAGCAGACGCCGGAAGCGGTCAGCAGTGTCAGGCGTGGACTGACCCGGCTCATGCTGTAATTACCCTACAGGCAATATGGAAAAGACAGTTGACGGACATCGCAAGGGCTCTCTACTGTTGAAGTACCTTGAGCTTATCCCCGCACGCTGCTGCCTTTGTTAGCCACGGCGAAGCACTTCATTACCTTTGAGCTAATCCTCGTATGGACATCCGCCATTTTCGCTACTTCCTGGCCGTGGCCCGACAGCGCAACTTCACTCGCGCCGCCGAGCAGTTGGGCATCGCCCCGCCGACCTTGAGCCGGCAGATCCAGGACATGGAAACCAGCCTGGGCACGCGCTTGTTTATCCGTCAGCAGCGCGAAGTCAGCCTGACCGAAGCCGGCGCCGCGCTGCTGGTCGAGGCTGAAGCCACCGTGCGTCAATTCGAATTTGCCCAGCGCAGTGCCCAGCGTGCCGGGCGTGGCGAGACCGGCCACATCGAATTGGGCTACGTGGCTTCGGCGGTGTATTCCGGGTTGTTGCAGCGACAAATGCACGGGTTCAGCCAGGCGTTTCCCGACGTCAGCGTGAACGTGCGCGAATGTGCGATGGCGACCTTGCCCGGCGCGGTGGCGGATGGGCGCTACGACATAGGCTACATCCGTTCGCCGATGACGTTGCCCGACGGCGTGGAGGCGGTACGCCTGCACCGCGAAGGTTTCGTGTTGGCGCTGCCCCAGGATTCCTGGTTACTGGGCTTGAAGGGCATCGGTTGCGAGCATCTGCAAAACGAGACGTTTATCCTGCCGGAGCAGATCAGCGGCACGTTGCACGTCGCCGCCCAAGGCGGTTATGCGCCGCGCCTGGGGCCGCAGCCGGGCGGGTTGGTCGCGGTGGTGGCATTGGTGTCGTTGGGGCAGGGCGTGGCCGTGGTGCCGGCGTCGGTGGTCGGGCATGTGAGTCTGCCGGGCGTGGTCTATCGCAGTATCCAGGGCAGTGAGGCGGCGTCGTGGCTGTCGTTGATTCACCGGCGCTTCGAGCAAGCGCCGGCGGTGGTGCGGTATATCCAGCAGGTCAAGCAAGCGCCAGCCTGAAGCGTTACACCAGCCGCGGCTGCACGGAATCGGCCAGGCGGGTGAGGATCAGGCAGCACGACACCGCGCCGGCATCCAGCACGCCCAGTGAGCGTTCGCCCAGGCGGCTGGCGCGGCCGATCTTGGCCACCAAGTCCTTGGTCGAGTCGCGCCCCTGTGAGGCGGCGGTTTTCATCGCGTCGAGCGCATCGCCGAAGGACGCCCTCTGTGCGTGGGCCCGCTCGAACGCTTCGACCGCCGGGATCAAGGTGTCCATCAGGCACTTGTCACCCACGCCGGCCTCGGTGATGTCCTGCAACGAGGTCAGGCCGCCGCGCAGCAGGTGGGCGAAGGTGGCCGCGTCGATGTCTTCGCAGCCGCGCACTTCATCGGCCATGCCGATAAACAGGCTGCCGTACAACGGCCCCATGGAGCCGCCGATGCCTTCCATCAGGCTCAGGGTCAGTTCGTCCAGGGCTTCGGCCAGGCTCAGTTGGCGGCCTTCGATCGCACGCCCGCAATGGGCGAAGCCCTTGGCCATGTTGATGCCGTGGTCGCCGTCGCCAATCGCACCGTCGATTTCGCTGAGGTACTCACGGTTGGCCACGATCACGCTGACCAGGTCGGCGACGATGGCGCTGCCGTCGCGGGTGGAAAAATGCTCGCTCATGGTTCACTCCGCCTGGGTCATGCCGATGGAACGGCAGGGTTGGTCGATCAGGGTTTTCAGCTCGGCATCAAGGCCGAGCAGGGTCAGGGTCACGCCCATCATTTCCAGGGACGTGAAGTAGTTGCCCACGTAGCAACGGTGGATTTTCAAACCCTTGGCGGTGAGTTGGCGTTCCACCTCGGCGTAGAAAATATACAGCTCCATCACCGGCGTGGCGCCGAGGCCGGAGACCAGCACCACCACGCTGTCGTCCTGGCTGAAGTCGCGGTCGGCGAGGATCGACGCGAGCATGCGCTCGGCCATGGCGGCGGCGGGTTCGATCGGGATGACTTCGATGCCCGGTTCGCCGTGATGGCCGATGCCCAGTTCCATCTGGCCGTCCGCAATCTCGAAGTTCGGCTTGCCCACGGCGGCAATGGTGCAGGGGGTGAGGCCGATGCCGATCGAGCGGCAGTGGTCGACGGCTTTCTGGGCGACGCGGATCACACCGTCCAGGTCGTAGTGCTGGGCAGCGGCGGCACCGCCGATCTTCCACATGAAGATTTCCCCGGCCACGCCGCGCCGCTTGGCGATCTCGGCCTTGGGCGCGGACGCCACGTCGTCGTTGGCGACCACGGTGCGGATACGCATGTCTTTGCTGGCGGCCATTTTCATTGCCAGCTTCACGTTCATGTTGTCGCCGGCATAGTTGCCGTACAGGCAGGCCACGCCGGCGCCGTGGTCGGCGGCGCGGAACGCATCGAAGAAGCTCTTGGCGGTGGGCGAGGAAAAGATCTCGCCGACGGCCACGGCGTCGACCAGGCCGGGGCCGACGTAGCCGAGGAAGGCCGGCTCATGGCCCGAACCGCCGCCGGTGACGATGCCGACGCAGCCTTGGCCCGACGGTTTGGCTTTGACGATGACCCGTGGATTGGTTTCGTACTGGCGCAATTGCGGATGCGCGACCAGGATGCCGCGCAGCATGTCCTCGACCACGTGGTCCGGATCGTTGATGACTCGATTCATAACGCGGGTTCCTGTGTTCTTGTTTTATGGGTTCACAGCTGTTCAGTGTGGGAGGGGGCTTGCTCCCGATGGCGGCGTGACAGTGAGCTCATCAATTACTGAGCCACCGCTATCGGGGGCAAGCCCCCTCCCACATTGGGATGCGTGGTGTGTTTAGGGTTCGAGGACGACCTTGAGTGATTTGTCGCCTCGTTCCATCACCGCAAACGCTTCCTTGAAGTCCGCCAGGGCGAACTTGTGGGTCACCACGTCACGCATGTCGATCTTGCGGTTGCCGATAAAGTCGATGGCGCGCGGGTACATGTACGGCCCCAGGTGCGAGCCGAGGATGTCCAGTTCCTTGCGGTCGCCGATGATCGACCAATCCACCGTAGCCTCGTCGTTGAACACGCTGAACTCAACGAAACGCCCGAGTTTGCGCAGCATCGCCAGGCCCTGGTTGACGGCCTTGTGATGACCGGTGGCTTCGATATAGATGTCGCAGCCGTAGCCGTCGGTGATTGCGCGGATCTTCGCCAGCACGTCCACCTCGGCCGGGTTCCACACTTCGTCGGCGCCCATGCGCAGGGCGAGGGCGGCGCGTTCGGGTTTCATGTCGAGCACGATCAGTTTTTTCGGATTGCGCATGCGTACCGCGCCGATGATCCCCAGGCCCAGCGTACCGGCGCCGGCGACCACCACCACGTCGTCGAAATCCACATTGGCGCGCTCCGCCGCGTGCAGCGAGCAGGCCAGCGGTTCGATCAGGATCGCCTCGTCCGGCGCAATCGAGTCCGGCACTTTATGGATGATGCCTTCCTTGGTGAAGATCATGTACTGCGCCATGGCGCCCTGCACATTGTTCTGGAAGCCATACAGGTCGTGTTTCTGGCACATCCAGTACTGGCCGTGGTTGCAGAAGCGGCAACCCCAGCACGGCACGATCTGTTCCGAGATCACCCGGTCGCCGACCTTCACCCCACGCTTTTCCGCGCCGGGGCCGAGGGCCACCACGCGGCAGACGAATTCGTGGCCGGGGATCATCGGCGGCTTGACGTAGCGCGGTTGCTCGGCGTCGCCCCAGAACGACGGGGCGCCGCGATAGGTCTTGATGTCGCCCATGCAAATGCCGCACAGCTCGACCTTGGTGAGGATTTCATCGGGGCCGGGGGTGGGCACGTCGACGGTTTCCAGGCGGTAGTCTTCCGGGCCATGGCAGACCACGGCCTGCATGGTTTTCGGGATGATCGGGGTGAGTTGCTCGGGCGTGCGTTCGGTAACGGTGGACATGACAAAACCTCACGACAAATAGATGAATTATTGAATGCTGTAGCCGCCGTCGATCACCATGTTGGCGCCGGTGATCATTTGCGCCGCGTCGCTGAGTAGGTACAGCGCCAGCCCGGCGATTTCTTCCGGCTGGGCAAAGCGGCCCGCCGGGATCTGCAATTTGGCCCGTTCGCCGACTTCGCCGGCCCAGGCCTGTTTGCCCAGCGCGGTCTCGACGATGGTGGGGGAGATGGCGTTGACGTTGATCTGTGGCGCCCATTCCATGGCCAATACCTTGGTCATGCCGACGATGGCCGCTTTGCTCGCGCAATACGCGACATGCCGGTCCAGGCCGATCACCGCGGCCTGGGAGGCCAGGTTGACGATGCGCCCGCCGCCCTGGGCGAGCATGTGCCGGGCGCAGGCCTGGGCGACGAAGAAGCTGGCCTTGAGGTTGATGTCGAGGGTGGTGTCCCAGGCGCTTTCGCTGACGTCGATGGCCTTGTCCAGCAAGGCCACGCCGGCGCTGTTGATCAGGTAATCGAGGCGTTGGAAGTGGGCGAAAACCCGGTCGACGCTGTGTTGCACCTGGTCGATCTGGCTGAGATCGACGGCAATGCCCAGATGCTCGGCGCCGAGGCCGGCGGCCACGGCCACCACCGCCGGGTCGCGGTCCAGCAGCGCCACCCGCGCGCCGCGTTCGACCAGCAGGCTGGCGCAGGCCAGGCCGATGCCGGCGGCACCGCCGGTGATCACCGCGCAACGGCCGGTGAGGTCGAAGGCTTGGTTCCAGAATCCAGACATGAATGACTCCTCTTTAAATAACACTGGAGATTCAATGTGGGAGGGGGCTTGCCCCCGATGGCGGAGTGTCAGATCACCTGATCTATCACTGGTGCACCGCTATCGGGGGCAAGCCCCCTCCCACACTTGAGTGTGTTTCAAGCCAGTAGTTACTTGCCGCCGCTGACTTGTTGGTACAGCGCGTCGGCATTGGCGTTGGTCACCGGCACCCACGGCAGGATGTAGGTCTTGGCGGTGCCGTCGGCCCATTTCACGTCCTTGGCATAACGTTCCCAGATCACCGATTGCGGTTTGTAGTCCTTGCCGGCGAGGGCGCGCAATGCCACGTCCAATGCGCCTTGGGACTGGGCCTGGGCGTCCTGGAGGAAGGTGGTGACTTCGTCTTTCTTCGCCGCCTGGATCGCATCCGGCATGCCGTCGATCGAGGTGACGGGCACGTCCTTGGAGGTCAGTCCGTGGGACTTCAGGGCCTGCACGGCGCCCAGGGCCATGTCGTCGTTCTGCGCGATCACGCCGTTGATGCCTTTGGGGTGGGCGTTGAGCCAGTCTTCAGTCAGCGCCAGGGCCTGGGCGCGGTCCCAGTTGGCGGTTTTTTTCTCGATGATCTTGATGCCGGGGTGCTTGCCCAGCACTTCCAGCTCGCCTTTTTCCCGGTCGATCTGCGCCGACTGGCCAATCGGGCCCTGGATGATCACCACGTTACCCTTGCCGTTGAGCTTGTCGACCATGGCCTGGGCCTGCAGGCGGCCGCCTTCGACGTCGTCGTTGCCTACATATGGCACGGCGGCGTCGGCCACTTTGGTGTTGGAGGCGATCACCACCACGTCGTTGCTCATGGCCTGCTTCACGCTGCCGACGCCGGCCTTGGTGTCGATGGGCACGAACAGGATCGCGTCGTAGTGTTGGGTCACCATGTTTTCGATCTGGTTGTTCTGCGTCAGGGCGTCGTAATTGCCGTCGAACACGGTCAATTGCACGGTGCCGTCCTTGACCGCCGGGTGTTCCTTGAGCTCGCGGACCCAGTTCTGCATGAACTGGCCCTTGAGGCCGTAGACGGCTGCGCCGACCTTGTAGGTCTTGCCGTCGGCGGCCACGGCGATACTGCTGGCGAGCAGGGAGAGGGCCGCCACGGCGGCCAAGGTGGTACCAAGTTTCATGAGGGGAACTCCGTTATTGTTGTAGTTGGGTCGTTCTCTAGCGTTTTTTCTTGCGCCACACGTCGATCAGTACTGCGAACACGATGATCAGGCCCTTGGCGACCTGCTGGTAATAGGACGACACGCCGAGCAGGTTCAGCCCGTTGTTGATCACGCCGATCAACAGCGCGCCGAACAGCGTGCCGACAATGCTGCCGGTGCCGCCCGACAAGCTGGTGCCGCCGATCACCACGGCGGCAATCGCGTCCAGCTCATAGGACACCCCAGCCTGGGGCAGGGCGGAAGTGGTGCGCGCCGACAACACCACGCCGGCCAGTCCGGCGAGCAGGCCCGAGACCACGTACACCGAAAACATCACCTTGCGCACGCCGATGCCGGAGGTGCGCGCGCTCTTTTCATTGCCGCCCACCGCGTACACATAGCGGCCGTAAGTGGTGTAGCGCAGCACCATCCAGAAGATCAGCGCGACCACGGCAAAGATGATGATGGGGATGCCGATCGGGCCGATCTTGCCGATGCCCAGCGCCAGGTAGGCATCCGGCAGGTCGGTGATCGGGCTGCCGTCGTTGAGGATGAAGGTCATGCCGCGCGCAATGCTGAGCATGCCGAGGGTGGCCACGAACGGCGGGATCGACAGGTTGGCGACCATGAAGCCATTCACCACGCCGAGCATCGCCCCGGCGAACATCCCGGCGCTCACCGCCGCCAGCAGGCCGTAACCCTGGGTCGCGACCATCGCGCTGCACAGCCCGGCAAACGCGAGGATCGAACCCACGGACAGGTCGATGCCCTTGGTCAGGATCACGTAGGTCATGCCCACGGCGAGGATGCCGTTGATGGAGGTCTGGCGCAGGATGTCCATCCAGTTGCGCCAGGTCATGAAGTATTCGCTGGAAAACGCCATCACCACGCACAGCAGGATGAACACCAGCGGCAGGCCGAAGCGGTCGAGGGACAGGCGCAGGCGATTGCGCGGCGCGGCGGTGATGGAGGTGGCGGGGGTGGACAGGGTTTTGGCATTCATGAGGCAAGACTCAACAAGGCTTCCTGGGAAAGGGCGGTGTCGGTGCTGATGGTCACCAGCCGGCCGCCTTTGAATACGGCGATGCGATCGCTCAAGTGCAGCAGTTCCGGGGCTTCCGACGACACCACGATGGCGGCGCCGCCGGCACGCACGAACTGGTCGAGCAGGTGGTAGATCTCCTGCTTGGCGCCTTCGTCGATGCCGCGAGTGGGCTCGTCGCACAGCAGGCACACCGGTTCGGTCGACAGGCATTTGGCGAGCACGACTTTCTGCTGGTTGCCGCCGCTCATGGAGGCCACCGGCAGTTCCAGGGAGGTGGTCTTGATCTGCAGGCGCTTGACCATGTCCTGGGCCAAGCGGGTTTCCTTGCGCGCGTTGATCAGCGACCAGCTCGACAGGCGTTTGTAGGCCGACAGGGCGATGTTCGACAGAATGCTGCCGGTCAGCACCAGGCCGCTGTCTTTGCGGTCTTCGGTGACCAGCGACATGCCGGCATCGATGGTTGCCTTGGGCTGCCCGACCGGCATGGGCTTGCCTTGCAGGGTGACGTTGCCGGAATCGGCCACCGTCAGCCCGTAGATGCAATTGAGGAACTCGCTGCGCCCCGAACCCATCAGGCCATAGATGCCAAGGATCTCGCCCTGGCGCAGTTGCAGGCTGATGTCGTGGAACTCGCCTTTACGGCTCAGGTTGTCGACCTGCAGGCAGGTGGCGGCGGCGCATTCGCGGCCGACCTTGTGGTCGATGCGCGTCAGTTCCTGGCCGACGATGCCGCGCACCAAATGGTCGCGGTCGATATCCGCCATGCGCCCGCTTTCCACGAAGGCGCCGTCGCGGAAGATGCTGTAGTCATCGGCAATCTGCGCCAGTTCGCTCAGGCGGTGCGACACATACACGATGCCGGCGCCACGGGCGGTGAGGCGGCGGATCGCCTTGAACAGGGTCTGCGCTTCGTGCTCGCCGATGGCCGAGGTGGGTTCGTCCATGATCATCACCTGGCAGTCATGGCTGAACGCCTTGGCGATTTCCACCAGTTGGATCTGCGCCACGCTGAGGCGGTGCATCGGGCTGCTGGCGTCGACGTCGAACTCCAGGCTTTCGAGCAGCTCGCGGGTGCGCCGGTTCAGGGCCTTGTTGTCGACGATGCAGCAGGCGCGGCGTGGTTCGCGGCCCAGCCAGATATTTTCGGCGACGGTCATGTAGGGGATGGGTTCCAGCTCTTGGGTGATCATTGCGATCCCCGATGCCAGGGCTTCACTCGGGCGGTTGAACTGCACCGCTGTGCCGTTGAGCAGGATGGTGCCGGCGTCGCGCGGGGTGATGCCCATCAGGATGCTCAGGAACGTCGACTTGCCCGCGCCATTGCCGCCGCACAGGGCGTGGACGCTGCCGGCACGCAGAGAGAGGCGCCCGTCACGCAGGGCAGGGATACCGGCGTAAGCCTTGGCGACGTGTTCAGCCTGGAGCAGTAATGGCGTGGCCATCGGCGTGTCCTCGTGCTGTGAATTCTTATTAGGTCGCACAGTCATGTTTCGCTGTGAGCATATGTGTATCAAATGAAATTCTGATCAGTCAATCTCTTTCATGTAAAAGCTAGGATTCTGGTGTTTTTCGCCAATAACGCCTTTCTAGACCGCTTTGACTGCCGGGTCAGTTAAATCATGCTTGACAGAGAGGGGGTGATGCCCGCGAAATGACTGAACGATATTTCACTGAGTGATCATCTGATCAGTCATAAGTACGACCTCGGCAGCGGAGCCAGACGCCATGAACACACCTTTCCCGGTGGCTATCGGATGCGATGAAGCGGGTTTTGAGCTCAAAGAGCTGTTAAAGCGCCATATCGAGACGCTGGGCTACCCGGTGACCGACTTCGGCACCCATTCCACCGCGCCGGTGCTCTACCCGGACATCGCGCTGGCCGTGGCCAATGCCATCAATGCCGGGCAGCAGCGCCTGGGCGTGCTGGTGTGCGGCACCGGGATCGGCATGGCCATCTCGGCGAACAAGGTGTTGGGGATTCGCGCGGCCCAGGCCCATGACACCTACTCGGCGGAGCGCGCGCGCAAGAGCAACGATGCGCAGATCCTGTCCATCGGCGCACGGGTGATCGGCGCCGAGCTGGCCAAGAGCATCGTCACCGCGTTCCTGGCCTCGGAGTTCGAGGCGGCGCGTTCCGGGGCCAAGGTCGCGCGCATCAATGCGATCGAGCGCGATGGGCATCAGTAGTGGACGTGGCGGGGCAAGAGTCGGGAGAATGTGCCTTTGACGCCGAAACGGAAGCCCGTCCCCATGAGTGACAGTAGCCAGCGCATTGCCAGTGATATCGATCAGATGACCGAAGTGGCGATGCTCTATTACCTCGAAAACGTCACTCAGGAAGCTATTGCCAAGCGCTTTGACCTGTCGCGGGCAAAAGTCAGCCGCCTGCTCAAACGTGCGCGCGATGAAGGCATTGTCGAAGTGCGCGTGTTGCAGCACCCGGCGATGAACAATGAGCTGGAACGCGCCCTGGTGGAGCGCTTCAAGCTCGACCGCGCCCTGATCGCCGTCGACCACAGCGACCCCGACACCCAGCGCTCGGCCGTCGCCAGCCTGGTGGCCAATTACCTGAACAAGACTTTGAGCGACGGCATGATCGTCGCCGTGGGCATGGGGCGTAATGTTGGCGCGGTGGCCGATAACGTGTTCCTGCCGGTGACGCGCAATTGCACATTTGTCTGCGCCATCGGCGGTTCGCTCAAGGCTGGCGAATACATGAACCCCGACCATATCTGCCGGCGCCTGGCCCTGCGCTTTGGCGGCGAGAGTGAAAGCCTGTACGCGCCGGCCCTGGTGGCCAACCCGGAACTGCGCGGCGTGCTGATCAATAACGACACGGTGCGCTCGACCCTCGATCGGGCGCGGCGTGCCGACATTGCGCTGATCGGCATCGGCGACATGAGCGAGAACAGCAACATGGTACGCATGGGCTGGTTCTCGCCCCAGGAGATTGCCCAGGCGCGGTTGTCCGGCACGGTGGGCGACATGATGGGGTATGACTTTATCGATATCCACGGGCAGCCGGCGGTCAACGCCATCCAGGGGCGGGTGATCGGGCTGACGGTGCAGGAGTTGTTCCGGATTCCGGATGTGGTGGCGATTGCCAGCGAGAACACCAAGGCGGCGGCCACGTTGGGGGCGTTGCGGTCGGGGGTGATCAACACTCTTGCGACCACGGTCACTAATGCTCATACCATATTGGCGCTGGATGAAGCGACCCGTAAAGCCTGACACGCCACAGGTCAAGGTGTGGGAGGGCGGTGCGACGATTTGACTTGCTTCCGATAGTGGTCTTTCAGTTACATATATGCTGGCTGATACACCGTCATCGGGGGCAAGCCCCCTCGCACATGGGGTTTGGGGACAGGTTTTGTAATGGTTTTGTGTTGTAGGGAATTTGTATTTCGAATGTAGGATTGAGGTCCTTTTGTTATTTCAGGACTTGCATGAACGCCCTTTCGGAGCCCCCCAGTCGTCTTTCCCCAAGACAACCGTTGTTGCTGTTCCCGCTGAAGCACCTCGTATTCCAATGGTTAACCCTTTCCCGGTCCCCTGACCGCGCTTTGCCGTGCCCGGCATTCTGAACACTGATAAAGAGACTCTATAAATGGAATGGTTAGCGGACCCTACGGCATGGCTTGGCCTGTTGACGTTGATTGTGTTGGAGCTGGTGCTGGGCATCGACAACCTGGTGTTTATCGCGATCCTGGCGGACAAGTTGCCGCCGGAGCAGCGCGACCGTGCGCGGTTGATCGGCTTGTCCCTGGCCTTGCTGATGCGCCTGGGCTTGCTGGCGAGTATTTCCTGGTTGGTGACCCTCACCCAGCCGTTGTTCGAGGTGTTCGACAAGAGCTTCTCCGGGCGTGACCTGATCATGCTGTTCGGTGGTGTGTTCCTGTTGTTCAAGGCCACCATGGAATTGCATGAACGCCTTGAAGGCCATGTGGCGCAACGCTCGGGCAATGTGGCCTATGCGATGTTCTGGCCGATCGTCGCGCAGATCGTGGTGCTCGACGCGGTGTTCTCCCTCGACGCGGTGATTACCGCCGTGGGCATGGTCGATGAGCTGGCGGTGATGATGATCGCGGTGGTCATTTCCATCGGCCTGATGATCGTTGCGAGCAAACCGCTGACCCGCTTCGTCAACGCGCACCCGACGGTGATCATGCTGTGCCTGGGCTTCTTGATGATGATCGGTTTCGCCCTGACCGCCGAAGGCCTGGGCTTTCATATTCCGAAAGGCTACCTGTATGCGGCGATTGGTTTCTCGATCCTGATCGAGGTGTTCAACCAGATTGCCCGGGCCCGACGCAAGAAGTCGGCGCAAGGCGTGTTGCCCGTGCGTGAGCGCACCGCCCATGCGGTGATGCGCTTGCTCGGCGGTCGCAGCCTGGCGGAGGATGAGGTGGGCGAAGAGGTGGCTGACCTGCTGGGTGAGCCGGATGTGACTCAGGGCCCGCTGTTCGACCGACGTGAGCGCGTAATGATCAGCGGCGTGCTGCAACTGGCCGCGCGGCCGATCCGCAGCTTGATGACGCCGCGGGCCAAGGTCGACTTTATCGATTTGGCGGACGATCGCGACACTATCCGCCTGAAACTGATGCGTTCGTCCTACTCGCGCCTGCCGTTGATCCGCAACGGTGCTGTCGATGAGCCATTAGGTTTTGTGCATAAGAAGGAGTTGCTCAAGGACTACCTGGCCGGCAACGAACCGGACCTTGAGCAACTGGCGCGTCGGGCGATCAACTTGCTGGCGAGTTGCTCGATCCTCAACGCCCTGGAACAGATGCGCCAGGCCTCGACCCACATCGCCTTCGTGATCAACGAGTGCGGTGAGTTCATCGGCGTGTTGAGCATGACCGATATTCTTGAGTCCATTGCCGGTGAGTTGCCGGACGCCATGGTTCATGCAGGTTTTCCGGGGGCTGGTGCCACAGGCGTGACCGGATAGGCTTGGGTGTACCGCTTGAAGGCGCTTTCCAGCGCGTCTTCGGCAAGGCCGGGGAGGGCGTCGAGCAGTACCTGGTCGCGGTAGATCAGCAGCATCGGAATGCGGTCGACACGCGGATGCCTGGGCGTGTTGACGCAGTCAAGGATCAAGACTTTGGCCTGGTCCTTGTAACGCTCGCTGATTCGCATGAAGCGCGGCATCGCGTCACTGCACGCGGTGCAGTCATGTGACATGAACACGATAAACACAGGCTGCGGGGTATTCAGTTCCCGTTCAAACGCAGCCTTGTCCTCCACCACCGCGTTGACATAGTTCACGAGGGCTTCTCCCTGTTGTACCTGCGCTTACGCTAGGTGGGAAGAACGCCTGCGTCTACTGTCAATCTTCACAGGTCGCTCGCACGCCCGTCAGAACCCGTTCAAGTGCGCGCACTGCCATGGTGCGCGGTAACGCCAGGCTGGTGCGCCCAGGTGAGCCTGTCACCACAGTGTGGGGCCTTGGGTAGCAAAGGGGTTGCACCTGCTGGCGATACGCCTTGTGCCGCGTGAATGTTTATATCACTGATTTAAAACAAGTTTATTCTCAACCTATTTTCCCGCTCGTGCGTATGGCACACTTTCTGCTGTCTATTCCGTTGTTACATACTAAGTTCCGGTATAGCGGAATACACAACTCCTGGAGTGCTTGTCATGCATCACCGACCTTCCGTGTTCAAAGCGTGTGTTTTTCTCTTCGCCGCATCGGCTTCCCTCGCAAGCACTGTGCAGGCGGCGGGCAGCAAGCTCGATGATGTGCTCAAGCGTGGGCATCTGATCGTGGGTACAGGCAGTACCAATGCGCCGTGGCACTTCCAGGGAGCGGATGGCAAGTTGCAGGGGTTTGATATCGACATCGGCCGCATCGTGGCCAAGGGCTTGTTCAACGACCCGAGCAAGGTCGAGTTTGTGGTGCAGTCCTCCGACGCGCGGATTCCCAACCTGCTGACCGACAAAGTCGACATGAGTTGCCAGTTCATTACCGTCACCGCCAGCCGTGCGCAGCAGGTGGCGTTTACCCTGCCGTACTACCGCGAAGGCGTCGGCCTGCTGCTGCCGAACAACAGCAAGTACAAGGAGATCGAAGACCTGCAGGCCGCCGGCGACGGCGTCACCGTGGCCGTGCTGCAAAACGTCTACGCCGAAGAACTGGTCCACCAGGCGCTGCCCAAGGCCAAGGTCGACCAGTACGACAGCGTCGACCTGATGTACCAGGCGGTGAACTCCGGCCGCGCCGATGCGGCCGCCACCGACCAGTCTTCGGTCAAGTACCTGATGGTGCAGAACCCCGGCCGCTACCGCAGCCCGGCGTATGCCTGGAGCCCGCAAACCTACGCGTGCGCGGTCAAGCGTGGCGACCAGGACTGGCTGAACTTCGTCAACACCGCGCTGCACGAAGCCATGACCGGTGTCGAATTCCCCACCTACAAGGCCTCGTTCAAGCAATGGTTCGGCGTCGACCTGCCGGAGCCGGCGATTGGTTTCCCCGTCGAGTTCAAGTGATTCGTGAAAACCGGGGCGCCGCGAACGGCGCCCCCATCAGGTACTGTCGACCATGAACTATCAGTTGAACTTTGCCGCCGTGTGGCGCGACTTCGACACCTTGCTGGCGGGGCTGGGGCTCGGCCTCGAATTGGCGCTGCTGTCGATCGCCATCGGTTGCGTGATCGGCCTGCTGATGGCGTTTGCCATGCTGTCCAAGCACCGCGCGCTGCGCCTGTTGGCCTCGGTGTATGTGACGGTGGTGCGCAATACGCCGATCCTGGTGCTGATCCTGTTGATCTACTTCGCCTTGCCCAGCCTGGGTATCCGCCTGGACAAGATCCCGTCGTTCATCATCACCCTGTCGCTGTACGCCGGTGCCTACCTGACCGAAGTGTTCCGCGCCGGGCTGCTGAATATTCCCAAGGGCTTGCGCGAAGCCGGGTTGGCCATCGGCCTGGGCGAGTGGCGGATCCGCGCCTATATCACCGTGCCGGTGATGCTGCGCAACGTGCTGCCGGCGCTGTCGAACAACTTCATTTCGCTGTTCAAGGACACCTCGCTGGCCGCCGCGATCGCGGTGCCGGAGCTGACCTATTACGCCCGCAAGATCAACGTCGAAAGCTACCGGGTGATTGAAACCTGGCTGGTCACGACCGCGCTCTACGTGGCCGCCTGTTACCTGATCGCCATGCTGCTCCGTTACTTGGAACAGCGTCTGGCGATCCGTCGTTAGAAGAGGCTCGCATGTACCAATCCCCCAGCTGGCTGCATGAGTTGTGGATCGCCCGGGACACCCTCTGGGCCGGGTTCCAGGCCAGCGTCTATGTCTCGGCGCTGGCGATTATCTTCGGCACCCTGATCGGCATCGTCGCCGGGTTGATCCTGACCTACGGCAGATTCTGGATGCGCCTGCCGTTTCGTCTGTATGTCGACCTGATCCGTGGCACGCCGGTGTTTGTGCTGGTGCTGGCGTGTTTCTACATGCTGCCGGCGCTCGGTTGGCAGATCAGCGCGTTCCAGGCCGGTGCGGTCGGGCTGACGCTGTTCTGCGGCTCCCACGTCGCGGAGATCGTGCGCGGCGCGCTGCAAGCCATTCCCCGCGGGCAAATGGAAGCGGGCAAGGCGATTGGCCTGACGTTCTACCAGTCCCTGGGCTACGTGCTGTTGCCCCAGGCGCTGCGGCAGATTTTGCCGACCTGGGTCAATTCCTCCACGGAAATCGTCAAGGCCTCGACCCTGCTGTCGGTGATCGGTGTCGCCGAGTTGCTGCTCAGTACCCAGCAGGTGATCGCGCGCACTTTCATGACCCTGGAGTTCTACCTGTTCGCGGGTGTTCTGTTTTTTGTCATCAACTACGCCATCGAGTTATTCGGGCGCTACATTGAAAAGCGGGTGGCCTTGCCATGAACCAACCTCAAACGACCCAACCGCTGCTGGACATTCGCGGCCTGCGCAAACAATACGGCACGGTGGAAGTGCTCAAGGGCGTCGACCTGTCCATGCAGCGCGGCAACGTGGTGACGTTGATCGGCTCCAGCGGCTCGGGCAAGACCACGCTGCTGCGCTGCGTCAACCTGCTCGAAGAGTTCCAGGGCGGTCAGATCAGCCTGGATGGCGAGTCCATCGGCTACAGCGACATCGCGGGCAAGCGCGTGCGCCACCCGGAGCGGGTGATCGCCCAGCACCGCGCCATGACCGGCATGGCCTTCCAGCAGTTCAACCTGTTCCCGCACCTGACGGCGCTGCAGAACGTCACCCTGGGCTTGTTGAAAGTTAAGAAAATGCCTAAGGACGAAGCCGTGGCCTTGGCGGAAAAATGGTTGGACCGTGTAGGGCTCCTGGAGCGCCGCAATCATTTCCCCGGCCAGTTGTCCGGCGGCCAGCAACAGCGCGTGGCCATCGCCCGTGCGATTGCGATGAACCCCAGCCTGATGCTGTTCGACGAAGTCACCTCGGCCCTCGACCCGGAACTGGTGGGCGAAGTGCTCAGCGTGATCAAGGGCCTGGCGGAAGAGGGCATGACCATGTTGCTGGTGACCCATGAGATGCGTTTTGCCTACGAAGTCTCGGACAAAATCGTCTTCATGAACCAGGGGCGCATTGAAGAACAGGGCTCGGCGAAGGACATCTTCGAACGCCCGCAGTCGCCACGCCTGGCGGAATTCCTGAAGAACATTCGTTTTTAACTGTCAGTCAAGGAGCACTATTTATGAGCATTACTCGTTACGGCACCGGCAGCACCGCCGGCGGCGGCCAGCCTCGGCCTTTCGCCCGCGCGGTGGAAGCGGACGGCTGGCTCTACGTCTCGGGCCAGGTGCCAGCGGTGGACGGTGAAATCATCAGCGGCGGCATCGTCGAGCAAACCCGCCAGACGATGCGCAACGTGGTGGCGATTCTCGAAGAGGCTGGCTACGCCTTGAACGACGTGGTGCGCGTCGGCGTGTGGCTGGAAGACCCACGGGATTTCTGGAGCTTCAACAAAGTCTTCGGCGAATACTTCAGCCCCGAACACGCCCCGGCACGCGCCTGCGTGCAGGCCAACATGATGGTGGATTGCAAGGTCGAGATCGATTGCGTGGCCTACAAGAAAAAGGGCTAAATGCCCCACTCTTGAAACCACAGTAAATCCAATGTGGGAGGGGGCTTGCCCCCGATAGCGGTGTATCAGCAACAGATGTGTCCACTGGCACACCGCCATCGGGGGCAAGCCCCCTCCCACAGTGGACCTGCGCCAGCCCTACCATTTCGAGCGGACCGAAACTGCCATGACCGAAGACACCATCAAACGCCGCGCCAAAGGCCTGGACCGTGCATTCGATATCCTCGATTTCCTCAAGGAAGTCGGCCAGCCCCTGCGCCCGAATGATATCGCCAGCGGCATCGGCAGCCCCAAGTCCACGGTCTACGAGTTGGTCGCCTCCTTACTGGAACGCCGCATCCTGGAAACCGTGGGCAAGGACGGGCACGTCTACCTCGGCCGTCAGCTGTACTTCCTCGGCCAGGCGCACCTGCGCCATTTCGACCTGACCCGCGAGGCCGACCACGCCTTGCAGGCGATCGTCAGCCAGACCCACGAAACCGCGCAGATGTGCCTGCTCAACGGGCGCAAATATACGGTGGCGCTGATGCGTGAAGGCGAGCGGCATTTCCGGATTTCCTCGGACATCGGCGAAAACGCACCGATCCCGTGGACCGCGTCCGGGCGCCTGTTGCTGGGGCATTTGAGCGACCAGCAGATCGTCGACCTGATCGACCCCGACGATTTCATCCTGCCGGACGGCCAGCGCTTGCCGCTGGAGACCTTCCTCGCACAGATCCGTCAGGCCAGCGTCGATGGCTTCTTTTCCTTCGACAGCGTGGCCGACACCTTTACCCATTGCTTTGCCGCCCCGGTCCGGGACGCGCAGGGCATCAGCATTGCGACCCTGTGCATCGTCGCGCCCCGCGCCGATGCCAGTAAAAACTACAACGACTATCGCCGGGTGTTGATCGAAAGCGCCAACAACCTGGCCCGTCGCATCAACGAATAGGAGCAGCTCATGCCTGCCATCAACGCCGTTGCAAAGGGCGCCGCCGCTGTCGGCGCCCATCTGGTCCGTGACGTCAGCCTGCCGGCCCTGGTGCTGCACCGCGACGCCCTCGAACACAACATCCGCTGGATGCAGGCCTTTGTCAGCAACAGCGGCGCCGAGCTTGCGCCCCATGGCAAAACCAGCATGATGCCGGCCCTGTTCCAGCGCCAGATCGCCGCCGGTGCCTGGGGCATCACCCTGGCCAGCGCGGTACAGACCCGCGCCGCCTATGCCGGCGGTGTGCGCCGTGTGTTGATGGCCAACCAACTGGTGGGCGCGCCGAACATGGCGTTGATCGCCGACTTGCTGGCCGACGCAGACTTCGACTTCCACTGCCTGGTCGACCACCCGGACAACGTCGCCGACCTGGGCCTGTTCTTCGCCGCCCGTGGCCTGCGCCTGAACGTGATGATCGAGTACGGCGTGGTCGGCGGCCGTTGCGGTTGCCGCAGCGAGCAAGAGGTGCGCGACCTGGCCACTGCGATCAAGGCCCAGCCGGCGCTGGCCCTGACCGGTATCGAAGGCTACGAAGGCGTGATCCACGGCGAACACGCCATCAGTGGCATCCGCGACTTCGCCGCGAGCCTGGTGCGCCTGGCGGTGGACCTGCAGAACAACGGCTCGTTCGACCTGGCCAAGCCCATCGTCACCGCGTCGGGGTCGGCCTGGTATGACCTGATCGCCGAGTCCTTCGAAGCGCAAAACGCCGCCGGGCGTTTCCTCAGCGTGCTGCGTCCCGGCAGCTACGTGGCCCATGACCATGGCATCTACAAAGACGCGCAATGCTGCGTGCTCGACCGACGCAGCGACCTCAGCGAAGGCCTGCGCCCGGCGCTGGAAGTCTGGGCCCACGTGCAATCGTTGCCTGAGCCTGGCTTCGCGGTGGTCGCCCTGGGCAAGCGCGATGTGGCCTACGACGCCGGTTTGCCGGTGCCGCTCAAGCGCTACAAGGCCGGGATCGTGCCGGCGCAAGGCGATGATGTGAGCGCGTGCAAGGTCACCGCGGTGATGGACCAGCATGCGTTCATGAGCGTTGCGCCAGGGGTTGAGCTGCGCATCGGCGACATTATTTCCTTCGGCACTTCCCACCCGTGCCTGACGTTCGACAAGTGGCAGGTCGGTTGCCTGGTGGATGAGCAACTGCAGGTGATCGAGTCACTGCATACCTGCTTCTAGACCGCGTCGCCTCCATCGCAGGCAAAACCGCTGCGCCCTTTGGATGTGTGAACACATTCAAAGGTAGGAGCGGGCTCGCCCGCGAAGGGGCCATCAGCCGCACCGGAGACAACAGGCATGAACACCACACCCCGCATCGCCCTCATCGGCGAATGCATGATCGAACTGCAACACCGCGCCGACGGCAGCCTGCACCAGAGCTTCGGCGGCGACACCCTGAACGCCGCGGTGTACCTGCGCCGCGAGTTGGGGGCGCTCGGCCACGTCGACTACGTCACCGCCCTGGGCGATGACAGCTTCAGCGACGCCATGTGCCAACAGTGGACCGACGAAGGCCTGGGCCTGAGCATGGTCCAGCGCCTGCCCGGGCGGTTGCCGGGCTTGTACTGCATCCAGACCGACGCCAACGGCGAGCGCAAATTCCTCTACTGGCGCAACGAAGCGGCCGTGCGCGACTGCTTCACCACGCCCGCCGCCGCTCCGATCCTGGCAGCGTTGCCGGGCTATGACGTGGTGTATTTCAGCGGCATCACCCTGGCGGTGCTCGGTGAAGTCGGGCGCGAGCGCTTGTTGCAGGCCTTGATCGAAACCCGTCGGCGCGGCGGCCGGGTGGTGTTCGACAACAACTACCGGCCGCGTTTGTGGGCGAGTATCGAGGCGGCGCGTGCGGCCTATCACAAAGTGTTGGCCGAGGTGGATATGGCCTTGCTGACCGAGGATGACGAGCGCGCGTTGTTTGGTCATGCCGACAGCGAGCAGGTGTTCGCAGCGTATCCGGCAGTCGCGGAAGTCGTGCTCAAGCGCGGCGCCGAGGACTGTTTGATTCGTTGCGCAGGCCAGCGTTTTGTCGTGCCGGCGTTGAAGGTCGAGACGGTGGTAGACACCACGGCGGCGGGGGACTCGTTCAGCGCGGCGTACCTGGCCAGTCGGCTCAAGGGCGGCTCGCCGCAAGAGGCGGCCTTGGCCGGGCATCGGTTGGCGAGCCGGGTGATCCAGGTGGCGGGGGCGTTGATTCCTAGGGGGTGAATGGCCGCCTGCGGCGGATCGGGGGCAAGCCCCCTCCCACAGTGAGCGCAATGCGGTCGAATGTGGGAGGGGGCTTGCCCCCGATAGCGCCCTAAAGCCAACCCCTCAATCCCGATAAAACACCTGCACCAAGTGATATCCAAACTTGCTCTTGACCGGCCCATGCACCACCCGCAGCGGCTTCTTGAAGATCACCGCATCAATCGCGCCGACCATCTGCCCCGGCCGGATCTCGCCCAGATCGCCGCCGCGCTTGCCGGACGGGCAGGTGGAGTACTTCTTGGCCAGCACATCGAACGCTTCGCCCTTGGCGATGCGCTGCTTGAGCTGTTCGGCTTCTTCACTGGTTTTCACCAGGATATGGCGGGCTTGGGCTTTCATGGTTCTCTACCGGGGTGTGCGACGGCGCGCGATTATGCCTGAACTGGATCGTCGACGCTGATCATGCTGCGGATTTTGGTGGCGAGCACGTCGATGGAAAACGGCTTGGCCACCATGTCCATGCCGTCTTCCAGAAAGCCTTGGCGTTCGGCGGCTTTTTCCGCATAACCGGTCATGAACAGGATGCGCAGGCCCGGGCGGTGCTGACGGGCGATTTCCGCCAGTTGCCGGCCGTTCATGCCCGGCAGGCCGACGTCGGTCACCAGCAAATCCACGCGCAAGTCTGATTCCAGCAGCGGCAAGGCGGTGCGTGCATCCGCGGCCTGGTGCGCGGTGTAGCCCAGTTCATCGAGGACATTGACCACCAGCATGCGGACCGCCGGGTCGTCCTCGACCACCACTACGGCCTCTCCGGCCAGGGCCACGGGCGCGGCCTCACTGAGGCTGGCCGGCAAGCTGCTTGCCAGGGAAGTGCCGTGCAGGCGCGGCAGATACAAGCGCACGCAGGTGCCCTGGCCCGGTTCGCTGTGAAGGGTCACATGGCCGCCGGATTGCTGGGCGAAGCCATAGATCATCGACAGCCCCAGGCCGGTGCCCTGGCCGATGGGCTTGGTGGTGAAAAACGGATCGAAGGCTTTGGCCAGGATTTTCGGTGCCATGCCGGTGCCGTTGTCGCGCACGCCGAGCATCACGTAATCACCGGCCTTGACCGGTTCCGGGGTGGTGATGTCGGTGCCGTCGAGGTAGCTGTTGGCGGTTTCGATCAGCAGTTCGCCGCCATCGGGCATCGCATCCCGCGCGTTGATCACCAGGTTGAGCAGGGCGTTTTCCAGCTGGCTGGCGTCGCTGTTCACCGGCCAGATATCGTGGCCCAGTTGCACCTTGAGCGTGATGTGCGCGCCCTTGGTGCGCTGGAACAAGTCTTCCAGCGAGGCCACCAACTGGTTCGGGTCGAGCGGGCGGCGGTCCAGTGACTGGCGCCGCGAGAACGCCAGCAGGCGGTGGGTGAGGGCGGCGGCGCGATGGGCGGAGGCCACCGCGGCGTCGGCAAAGCGGCCGATGTCGTCGCTGCGCCCGGCGGCGATGTAGCGTTGCATCAGGTCCAGGCTGCCGATGATGCCGGTGAGCATATTGTTGAAGTCATGGGCGATGCCGCCCGTGAGCTGGCCCACCGCTTCCATTTTTTGCGCGTGGCGCAGGGCGTCTTCGGCGCGTTCGCGTTCGACCATCTCGTTTTGCAGGCGCTGGTTGGCCTCGGCCAGTGCCAGGGTGCGCTGGGCCACACGCTCTTCGAGGTTTTCGTTGAGGTGGCGCAGGCGTTGCTCGGTGCTTTGCTGGGCTTTGAGGCTGGCTTCGGAGCGCTGTTGCAGTTCCTGGGTGAACTGGCGGCGTTCGTTGGTTTCGATGGCGGTGACGAGGATGCCGGCGACGCTGCCGCGTTCATCGCGGATCGGGCTGTAGGTCAGGTCGAGCCAGATCTCGGTGTCGCGCTGGTTGCGTTGCAGCACAAAGCGCTGCTCGCTGAAGGCGCGCACCTGGCCGCTGAAGACCGCGTCATAGATCGGCGCGGTGAAACTGTGCAATTCCGGCCAGGTCTGGTGCGCCGGCTGGCCCATCGCGTCGGGGTGCTTGTTGCCCGCCAGCAGGGCGAAGGCGTCGTTGTAGAGTTGGATGAGTTCGCGGCCCCACAACAGCTGCATCGGCATCGGCGAGTGGACGACGATATCCACGGCGGTACGCAGGCTTTGCGGCCAATCATTGGCCTCACCGAGGGGGCTTTTGGCCCAGTCCAGCCGCGCAATCAATGCGGCGGCTTCGCTACCGGTGGATGTTTCCTTCATAAAAAGCCCTGAGCGTAACGCTTTGAAAAATGACAACAGCGATTATCCGGTGGGATAGCGGTGGGTGACTACCCCCGAAAAATAGCATGCATTGGGTTTTTTTCTGCAAATGAGTGCGTTGGCGCTGAAACCTTTCATCTTAAAGCGCCAGCTCAGGCCGGTCGCGAAACTGTGCCAGGGCCTCCGGGTTGGCCAGCGCGTCGGTGTTTTTCACCGGTTCGCCGTGTACCACATTGCGCACCGCCAGTTCGACGATCTTGCCGCTGATGGTGCGCGGGATATCGCTGACAGCGAGGATCTTCGCCGGCACATGGCGTGGTGTGGTGTTGGCGCGGATCACCTGGCGGATCTGCTGTTCAAGGGCGTCATCCAGCTCGACGCCATCGTCGAGTCGCACGAACAGCACGACTCGCACATCGTCCTGCCAGCGTTGGCCAATGGCCAGGCTTTCCAGCACCTGCGGGACTTTTTCCACCTGCCGATAGATCTCGGCGGTGCCGATCCGCACGCCGCCAGGGTTGAGCACCGCGTCGGAGCGCCCGTGAATCAGCAGGCTGCCGTTGAGCCGCTGTTCGGCGTAGTCGCCCTGGGCCCACACGCCGGGGAATTGGCTGAAATAGGAGGCGCGCAGCTTTTTCTGCTGCGGGTCGTTCCACAGGCCGATGGGCATGGCGGGGAAGTGCCGGGTACACACCAGTTCGCCTTTTTCACCGAGCAACGGCCGCCCCTGGTCGTCCCACACCTCGATGGCCATCGCCAGGCTCTTGCACTGCATTTCGCCGCGGCGTACCGGCAGCACCGGGTTGCCGATGACGAAGCAGGAGACGATATCGGTGCCGCCAGACATCGATGACAGGCACACCTCGGCCTTGATCTCGCGGTACACGTAGTCGTAGCTCTGCGGCGACAGCGGCGAGCCAGTCGAAATCAGGCCCTTGAGGCTGCTCAGGTCATGGCTCAGGCGCGGCTGCAGGCCGGCTTTTTCCAGGGTGGCGAGGAACTTGGGGCTGGTGCCGAACACGCTGATCCGTTCCGCGTCGATCAGGTCGATCAAGCGCTCGGGGCCAGGGTGAAACGGCGAACCGTCGTACAGCACGGCGGTGGCGCCGAGCGCGAGTACCGAAACCAGCCAGTTCCACATCATCCAGCCGCAGGTGGTGTAGTAGAACAGGCAATCCTCGCGGGACAGGTCCGCATGCAGGCCGTGCTCCTTGAGGTGGGTGAGCAGCACGCCGCCGGTGCCGTGGATGATGCATTTGGGCACGCCGGTGGTGCCGCTGGAATAGAGGATATACAGCGGATGGTCGAACGGCACCGCGACGAACTCAGGCGTGCCGCCGGGTTGGTAGAAGTCACTCCACAGCGCGACATTGGCGTCGCTCCGATAGTCCTCGACCCGCGCCTGGGGCCGGGCATACGGCACGACGATCAGGTGCTGCAGGGAGGGCAGGCGTTCGAGGATCTCGTTGAGCTTGGCGCTCTGGTCGATGGTTTTGCCGGCGTAGCGGTAACCGGCGCAGGCGATCAGCACCTTGGGTTCGATCTGGCCGAAACGGTCGATCACGCCTTGGGTGCCGAAGTCCGGCGATGAGCACGACCAGATCGCGCCCAGGCTGGTGGTGGCCAGCATGCCGACCAGGGTTTGCCAGGTGTTGGGCATGCACGCGGCAACCCGATCGCCCAGCCCGACCCCAGCCGCCCGCAGGCTGCGTTGCAGGCCGGCGACGTGGGCGGCCAGTTCGGCGTAGCTCAGTTGCTCGCGCTGGCCGTCTTCGCTGATGGCGACCACGGCGGGGTGAGCGTCGCGACGGCGCAGCAGGTGCTCGGCAAAGTTCAGGGTTGCGCCGGGGAACCACTCGGCGCTGGGCATCGCGGCGCCTTCGATCAATACCGCGCTGGGCGGGCTGCGAAACTGCACGTCGAAAAACGCCACGATCGCCTGCCAGAAGTCGGCGCGCTGGTCGATGCTCCACTGGTGCAACGCCGGGTAGTCGTCGAGCTGCACGCTATAGCGGTCATTGATAAAGCGCCGGAACTGGTCCATCCGGGTGTGACGGATGCGTTCGGGGGAGGGTTGCCAGAGGATCTCGGACATAAGCACGTCTCTTATTCTTGTACAGGTCTTCCAAACAGTGGAGTTCGAATGTGGGAGGGGGCTTGCCCCCGATGGCGGAGTATCAGCTAGCACATGCGGTACTGACCCACTGCCATCGGGGGCAAGCCCCTTCCCACATTGGATTTTCTGTGTTTGGTCTATTGGGCCAGCCAACCACCATCGATGTTCCATGCCGCGCCGCGCACTTGGGCACCGGCCTCGCTGCACAAAAACAACACCAGCTCACCCAGTTGCGGCGGGGTGACGAACTCCAGCGACGGCTGCTTCTCTGCCAGTAAATCATGTTGCGCCTGCTGCGGGTCGACACCATTGGCCGCGCGATCATCGATCTGCTTCTGCACCAGCGGCGTCAGCACCCAGCCGGGGCAGATCGCGTTGCAGGTCACGTTGCTGGTGGCGGTTTCCAGGCCGACTACCTTGGTCAGGCCGATCACGCCATGCTTGGCCGCGACGTAGGCGGCCTTGCCCACCGAACCCACCAGGCCATGCACCGAGGCGATATTGACGATACGCCCCCAGCCCTTGGCCTTCATGCCCGGCAGGCTCAGGCGCGTGCTGTGGAACACCGACGACAGGTTGATCGCGATGATCGCATCCCAGCGCTCCACCGGAAACTCGTCCACCGCCGCCACATGCTGGATGCCGGCGTTGTTGACCAGAATATCCACACCGCCGAATTCGCGCTCGGCGTAGGCGAGCATGTCGGCGATCTGCGCCGGGTCGCTGACGTCCGCCGGGTGATGCCCGACCTTGCCGCCGAACGCCTGTACCTGGGCGATCACCGCGCTGGCGTCGCCGAAGCCGTTGAGGATCAGGTTGGCGCCGGCCTCGGCCAGGCTCAGCGCTATGCCCAGGCCGATACCGCTGGTGGAGCCGGTGACCAGGGCGGTCTTGCCGTTCAAGTTCGTCATGAAAACCTCACACAATGCCGGTGGCGTAGAAAGTACCGATCACCACGAACACCGCGAGGGTCTTGATGATCGTGATGCCGAAGATGTCCTTGTAGGCTTCGCGGTGGGTCAGCCCGGTGACCGCCAGCAAGGTGATCACCGCGCCGTTGTGGGGCAGGGTGTCCATGCCGCCGCTGGCCATGGCCGCGACCCGGTGCAGCACTTCAAGGGGAATATTCGCCGCATGGGCCGCCGCAATGAAACTCTCGGACATCGCCGCCAGGGCGATGCTCATGCCGCCGGACGCCGAGCCGGTGATACCGGCCAGCAGCGTCACCGTAATCGCTTCGTTGACCAGCGGGTTGGGGATGCCCTTGAGCCAGTCCGCCAGCACCAGAAAGCCCGGCAGCGAGGCGATCACCGCACCGAAGCCGTATTCCGAGGCGGTGTTCATCGCCGCCAGCAGCGCACCGCTGACCGCGCTCTTACTGCCTTCGGCGAGCTTGCTTTTGATCGCCGACCAGCCGAACACCAGCACCATGACGATGCCCACCAGCAACGCCGCCTGCACCGCCCAGATCGCGGTGAGCTTGGCGATTTCGGTGGTCACCGGCGCGCTCATGCCCGGCAGGCTGAGGCTGTGGGTCTTGCCGTACCACTGCGGGATCCAGTGGGTGAACAGCAGGTTCATCACGCCCACCAGGAGCAGCGGCGACAGCGCGATCCAGGGGTTGGGCAGGCTCAGGTTCTCGGCGGTTTCCGGCTCGTTGCGCAGTTCGGTGCCGTAGCCTTCACCGGCCCGTTGCGCCTTGTTGCGCTGGTGCGCCAGGTAGAGCATGCCGGTGCAGAACACGAAGATCGTGCCGATCAGCCCCAGCCACGGCGCAGCCCAGGCGGTGGTGTTGAAGAACGTGCTGGGGATGATGTTCTGGATCTGCGGCGTGCCGGGCAGCGCGTCCATGGTGAACGAGAACGCGCCGAGGGCGATGGTCGCCGGGATCAGGCGCTTGGGGATGTCGCTCTGGCGGAACATCTCCGCCGCGAACGGGTACACCGCAAACACCACCACGAACAGCGACACGCCGCCGTAGGTGAGCAGGGCGCAGACCAGCACGATCACCAGCATCGCCTGGCGCGTGCCGAGCAAGCGGATTGCGGCCGCCACGATCGAGCGCGAGAAACCCGACAGCTCGATCAGCTTGCCGAACACGGCACCGAGCAGGAACACCGGAAAATACAGTTTGATGAAACCGACCATTTTCTCCATGAACACCCCGGTAAACGCCGGGGCGACCGCGGACGGGTCGGTGAGCAGGACAGCGCCGAGGGCGGCAATGGGGGCAAACAAGATGACGCTGTAGCCACGGTAGGCAGCCAGCATCAGCAGCGCGAGGGCTGCCAAGGCAATGATCACACTCATGGTGTGTCTCCATCAGATTGTTATTTTTGTGGGGTGATGCGTTGGAGGAGGGCTATAGCGAGATGCGTGCCATGTTCATAACCTATTGAAATACATAGATATTATTGTATCCATGAACAAGCTTTTCAGATCTGGTCTCAATTCAGAGACAAAAACACATCAAAGGTGGGAGGGGGCTTGCCCCCGATAGCGGTGGATCTGTAAAGAATAGGCTGACTGAGGCACTGCCATCGGGGGCAAGCCCCCTCCCACAAGGATTGTCTTTGTTTTGAGAATTTTGTCTCTTTATTGAGATGTAGCCAGCCCCAGCGCGACCATTTTCTTGTACAAGGTCGACCTGCCCAGCCCCAAGCGCTGGGCCGCGGCCACCACATTCCCGCTGCAGGCCTTGAGCGCCGCCGTGATCAGCTGCCGATCGAAGCGCTCCCGCGCCGCCGCGAATGTCTCGCCTTCGAACGTCTCGCCTTCGAACGTTTCCATCGCCTCGTGCGCCACCGGGCTGAACGTGCCGATCGCGGCGCGAATCTCAGCCGCGCCCAACAGCCGGTCATCGCTCAACAACGCCGCGCGTTCCAGCACGTTGCGCAGTTCACGGATATTCCCCGGCCATGCATGCCGCGCCAACAACGCCAGGGCCTCGCGGTCCAGTTCGTGGTGGCTGCGCAGGTCTTCGAGGATCGCTTCGCTCAGCGCCGGAATATCCTCCAGGCGTTCGCGCAACGGCGGCACCTGGATCGGCAGCACATTCAGCCGGTAATACAGGTCGGCGCGAAACTCGCCGCGTTTGATCGCCGCTTCCAGGTCCATGGACGTGGCGGCGATCACCCGCACGTCGCTGTGCCGCATCTCGTTGGAGCCGACCGGTTCGTATTCCTTCTCCTGCAACACCCGCAACAGCTTGCTTTGCAGCGGCAGGGGCATGTCGCCGATTTCATCGAGAAACAGCGTGCCGCCCTGGGCGATCTGCAACTTGCCGGGGCGGCCTTTGCGGTCGGCGCCGGTAAACGCGCCGGGCGCGGTGCCGAAGAACTCGGCTTCGAGCAGGTCATGGGGAATGGCCGCGCTGTTGATGCTGACAAATGCCTTGTGCGCCCGCGTCGAGGCGCCGTGGATCGCCTGGGCCAGCAACTCCTTGCCGGTGCCGGTCTCGCCGAGCAGCAACACCGGCGACTCGGCACTCGCACTGCGCCGTGCGCGGCGTTTGACTTCGAGGCTGGTGGCGCTGGTGCCGATAAAGTGCGCAAAGGTGTACTTGCTCTGGCGTGAACGCAGCAGCGAACGGGTGGACGCCAGCTCTTGCTGCATGCTCAGGTAACGCTCGATCAGCGGCGACAGGTTGCGCAGCTCATCGAACAGCGCAAAGCCGATGGCGCCGATCACCGCGCCGGCGTCGTTGTGGATCGGCAGGCGCATCACCACCAACGGGCCTTTGGGCGTGTCCTGGATATCCAGCAGGATCGGCTGGTCGTTGCGCACCACCTGGCGCAACAGGCTGTTGGCGATGACCTGTTCGCAGGGTTGGCCGATGGCTTCGTCGGCGCTCTTGAGGCCGAAGCGCTTGGCGTAGCGCTCGTTCATCCACACGATGTTCGCGTCGCGGTCGACAATCACCGTGCCTTCGCTGGACTGCTCGATGATCTCGAACAGCGACTGGATGGCCAGGCCGCGAACCTGTTGGTAGTCCTTGAGGCTGGTGTTCATGCGTGCAGAATCCTGTAGGAGCGAGCTTGCTCGCGAAAAACGTTAACGATGACGCGGGCCTGCTGGTTGAACGCGGTGTCCTTGCGCTTTTCGCGAGCAAGCTCGCTCCTACAAGGGGATGTGTGCGGCGGCCAGCAGTTCCTGGGTGTACGGGTGTTGCGGCGATTCAAACACATCATGGCTGGCGCCATGCTCCACCACTTTGCCGTCCTTGATCACGATCATGTCGTGGGCCATGGCGCGCACCACGGCCAGGTCATGGCTGATGAACAGGTAGGTCAGGCCGTACTTGTCCTGCAGCTCGCGCAGCAACGCCACCACTTGCTTCTGCACCGTGCGGTCGAGGGCCGAGGTGGGTTCGTCGAGCAGCATCAGCGCCGGCTTGAGCACCAGCGCGCGGGCGATGGCAATGCGTTGGCGCTGGCCACCGGAAAACTCGTGGGGGTAACGATACCGGCTGGCCGGGTCGAGGCCGACGTCCTTGAGCACCTGGATCACCTGCGCGTCACACTCGGCGAGGCTGCACGGTGCGTGGACTTCCAGGCCTTCGCTGATGATCTGCTGCACCGACATGCGCGGGCTGAGGCTGCCGTAAGGGTCCTGGAACACCACCTGCATCTGTTTGCGCCACGGGCGCATCTGTTTGTGGTTGAGCGCGTCGAGGGCGACGCCCTGGAAGCGGATGCTGCCGGTGGAGTCCAGCAGGCGCAGGATCGCCTGGCCCAGGGTGGATTTACCCGAGCCCGACTCGCCGACGATGCCCAGCGTCTTGCCGCGCTGCACGCTGAGGCTGATGCCGTCCACCGCGCGCAGGTAGGTCTTGCGCTGAAACAGGCCGCCGCCGAGGGGGAATTGCACGCTCAGGTCGTCGACCTGCAACACCGTTTCGCGCGTTTCGCCGCACAGCACCTCGCCCGCCGGTTCAGCGTCGAGCAGCAAGCGGCTGTAGGGGTGTTGTGGCGCGTTGAACAAGGTTTCGCAGTCGGCCTGTTCGACGATCTCGCCGGTATGCATCACACACACGCGCTGCGCCATGCTGCGCACCAGGTTGAGGTCGTGGCTGATCAGCAGCAGCGACATGCCCAGGCGTTGCTGCAAGGATTTGAGCAGCAACAGGATCTTGCGCTGCACGGTCACATCCAACGCGGTGGTGGGCTCGTCGGCGATCAGCAGTTCCGGCTCGCAGGCCAGGGCCATGGCGATCATCACGCGTTGGCGCTGGCCGCCGGAGAGTTGGTGCGGATAGGCCTTGAGCCGTTCCTGGGGGTTCTGGAGGCCGACCAGTTCGAGCAGTTCAATGATGCGCGCCTGTGCTGCTTTGCCGCCCATACCTTTGTGCAACAGCAGGGTTTCGCCGATCTGCTTTTCGATGCTGTGCAGCGGGTTGAGGGAGGTCATCGGCTCCTGGAAGATCATGGCGATGCGGTCGCCACGCAGCTTTTGCAGGGTGGCCGCCGATGCGCCGATCAACTCTTGGCCGCGATAGCGCACGGAGCCGCTGGTTTGCGTGCCGGCTTCGGGCAGCAGTTGCAGAATCGAAAGGGCCGTCACCGACTTGCCCGAGCCCGACTCGCCGACCAGCGCCAGGCACTCGCCGGGGCGCACATCCAGGCTCAGGTTGCGCACCACGGTCTGGCCGCTGAAGGCGACGCAGAGGTCGCGGATCTCGATCAGGTTGTCGCTCATACAGACTCACTCATGCACGGGGGTCGAAGGCATCGCGCAACGCCTCGCCGATAAATACCAGCAGCGACAGAATCAGCGCCAAGGTGAAAAACGCCGTCAGGCCCAGCCATGGCGCTTGCAGGTTCTGCTTGCCCTGGGCGATCAACTCACCCAGCGACGCGCTGCCCGCCGGCATGCCGAAACCGAGGAAATCCAGGGCGCTCAAGGTGGAAATCGCGCCGGTCAAAATAAACGGCAGGTAGCTCAGGGTGGCCGTCATGGCATTGGGCAGGATGTGTCGGCGCATGATCTTGGCGTCGCTCAAACCCAGGGCCCGCGCCGCCTTGACGTACTCCAGGTTGCGCCCGCGCAGGAACTCGGCGCGCACCACGTCCACCAGGGCCAGCCAGGAAAACAGCGCCATGATCCCCAGCAGCCACCAGAAGTTCGGTTCGACAAAGCCGGACAGGATGATCAGCAGGTACAGCACCGGCAACCCGGACCACACTTCCAGCACCCGCTGACCGATCAGGTCGACCCAGCCGCCGTAGTAACCCTGCAACGCGCCCGCGGCGATGCCGATGCTCGCACTGATCGCGGTGAGCGCCAGGGCAAACAGGATCGACACCCGCGCGCCGAAGATCACCCGCGCCACCACGTCGCGCGACTGGTCGTCGGTGCCCAGCCAGTTCACCGCCGAGGGCGGGCTGGGGGCCGGGCGGGTCAGTTCGTAGTTGGGCGTGTCGTCGCTGAACGGCACTGGCGGGAACAGCATCCAGCCGCCGTCCTGCTTGATCAGCTTCTGCACGTAGTCGCTGCGATAGTCGGCCTGGAACGGCAATTGCCCGCCGAACTGCTGCTCGGTGTAGCGCTTGAACACTGGAAAATACAGCTCGTTCTTGAAGCTCAACACCAAGGGCTTGTCATTGGCGATCAACTCGCCGCCCAGGGTCAGGATGAACAGGCCGATAAACAGCCACAGTGACCACCAGCCGCGGCGGTTCTTCTTGAACCGCTCGAAACGCCGACGGGCCACGGGAGATAGATTGAACATCAGGCGTTCCTCGCGGCGAAGTCGATACGCGGGTCCACCAGGGTGTAGCAGAGGTCGCCGATCAGTTTTATCAAGAGGCCGAACAGGGTGAAGATAAACAGCGAACCGAACACCACCGGGTAGTCGCGGGACACCGCGGCTTCGTAGCTCATGCGCCCGAGGCCGTCGAGGGAAAAGATCACCTCGATCAGCAGCGAGCCGGCAAAGAACACGCTGATAAACGCCTGGGGAATCCCCGAGATCACCAGCAGCATCGCATTGCGGAACACATGCCCGTACAGCACCTGCCGTTCGCTCAAGCCTTTGGCGCGGGCGGTGACTACGTATTGGCGCGTGATCTCATTGAGGAACGAGTTTTTCGTCAGAATGGTCAGCGTGGCGAACCCGCCAATCACCAGCGCCGTGACCGGTAGGACCAGGTGCCAGAAGTAGTCGGCGATCTTGCCCACCGTGCTCAGTTCGTCGAAGTTTTCCGAGACCAGGCCGCGCACCGGGAACCAGTTCAGCGACGTGCCGCCGGCGAACACCACGATCAGGAACATCGCAAACAGGAACGCCGGCATCGCATAGCCGATCACGATTGCGGTGCTGCTCCACACATCGAAGCTGCTGCCATGGCGCACTGCCTTGCGAATGCCCAATGGGATCGACACCAGGTAGGTGATCAGCGTGGCCCACAGGCCGAGGGAGATGGTCACCGGCATCTTTTCCAGGATCAGGTCGGTGACGGTCGCGCCGCGAAAAAAGCTGTTGCCGAAGTCCAGCCGGGCGTAGCTCTTGAGCATCAGCCACAGGCGCTCCGGTGCCGGTTTGTCGAAGCCGTATTGTTTTTCGATGTCCTTGATCAGTTTCGGGTCCAGGCCGCGGCTGGCCCGCGAGCCGCTGCCGAGGCCTTCGCCGGCGGAACCGCCGATGCTGCCGCCGCCGATCCCTTGCAGGTGGGCGATCGCCTGTTCCACCGGCCCGCCGGGCGCGGCCTGCACGATCACGAAATTGACCAGCAGGATGATCACCAGCGTCGGGATGATCAACAGCAGGCGCCGCACGATATAGGCAAACATCAGCGCATCCCTCCGCGTTTTTTAAGCTCCGCGCTCATTTGTGCGTTCGTCAGTGGCGTGGGGCTGATTTCCCACCAGGTTTCCAGGGCTTCGTCATTCTTCGCCTCGATCGCCGGGCGGCCGAAGCGGTTCCACCACGCGGCGGACGTGCCGGGCGGGTAGTAATTGGGGATCCACAGGTAGTTCCATTGCAGCACCCGGTCCAGGGCGTGGGCGTAGGTGAGCATCTGCGCCTGGGTGTTGGCTTTCACCAGGCCCTTGATCAGGCTGTCGACGGCCGGGTCCTTGAGCACTGTGTAGTTGTTGGCGCCCGGGTCGAACGCGGCGGCGGAGCCGAAGTAGTTGTACAGCTCCATCCCCGGCGAGGTGGTGACCGGGAAACCGGTGACGATCATGTCGTAGTCCCGTGTCATCAGCCGGTTGACGTACTGCGAGGAGTCGATGCGACGGATGATCAGGGTGATGCCGATCTGCGCCAGGTTGCGCTTGTACGGCAGCAACAGACGCTCGAGGCCGGGTTGGGCATAGAGGAAGGTGAACTCCAGCGGCTCGCCCTCGGCGTTGACCAGCTTGTCGCCGTCGGGGTTCCAGCCGGCTTCTTCCAGCAGGGCCAAGGCTTGCAGTTGCTTGTCGCGGATCATGCCGCTGCCGTCGGTGACGGGGGCTTTGAAGACCTGGCTGAACACCTCGTCGGGCACCTGGCCGCGCAGGGGTTCGAGGATCGCCAGCTCTTCCGGGGTCGGCAATTCGCTCGCGGCCAGCGGGCTATTGGAGAAGTAGCTCTGTTGGCGGATGTACAGGTTGCGCATCATCTGCCGGTTGGCCCATTCGAAATCCCACAGCATCGCCAGGGCCTGGCGCACGCGGCGGTCCTGGAACATCGGTTTCTGCACGTTGAACACATAGCCCTGGGCCGGTTGCGGCATCTCTTTGGCCAGGTGCGCGCGTTGCAGGCGCCCGTCGTCCAGCGCCGGGCCGTTGTAGCCGATGGAGTAACCGGTGGCGGAGAACTCGCGGTTGAAGTCATACGCGCCGCCACGCAGCACCTGGCGCGCCACTTCGGTGTCGCCAAAATATTCCAGGCTCAGGTGATCGAAGTTGTACAGGCCACGGCTGACCGGCAAGTCCTTGCCCCACCAGTCAGGGTTGCGGGTAAAGGTGATGGTGCTGCCCGCGTCGATCTTGCTGACCTTATACGGGCCGCTGCCCAGCGGCGCTTCGTAGCCGCCGCCGTTGGCGAAGTCGCGGGTTTTCCACCAGTGCTCGGGGAACACCGGCAGGGTGGCGATATCCAGCGGCAGGGTGCGGTTTTCATCGCTGGAAAAATCGAAGCGCACCTGCCGCTCGCCTTCGACTTCGACGTGTTTGACGTCGGCGAACAGCGTGCGAAAGCGCAGGCTGCCCTGGGTCATCAGCAAATCGAAGCTGTAGCGCACGTCTTCGGCGGTGATCGGTGTGCCATCGGCGAACCGTGCCTTGGGGTTGAGGTAGAAGCGCAGCGACAGGCCGTCGTCCGCGCGTTCCATCTTCTCGGCGACCAGGCCGTAGACCGTGTACGGCTCGTCCAGGGAGCGCAGGGCCAGCGGCGAATACAACCAGCCGTCGATCTGGGACACACCGATGCCTTTGTCGATATAGGGCAGCACATGGTCGAAGCGCCCGATCTCGATGGCCGAACGCCGCAGGCTGCCGCCCTTGGGCGCGTTGGGGTTGGCATAGTCGAAATGGCTGAAGCCGGCGCCATATTTGGCCGGTTCGCCATACACGGTCAGGTAGGTTTGCGGGGCCGCGATCACAGCGGTGCTGGCCAGCAGCAGGGCCAGGGTGGAGCTGAATAGAGTCGAAAAAGCCAGTCGCATTATCTGCCTTGAGCGCCGGGTGAAGGAGAATAGGGATTTGTACGCTAACGGCCTGAGCATCGCCAGTCATCCCATGCACAACGGCCCACCAAAAGGCGGGCCGTTGTTTCAAGCATCAGCGTGGACTGAATCAGTCCTGACGGCTGGTGACTTCCAGCAGGTGATAACCGAACTGGGTTTTCACCGGGCCTTGCACGGTGTTGACCGGGGCGCTGAACACGACGGTGTCGAATTCTTTAACCATCTGGCCTGGACCGAACGAGCCCAGGTCGCCGCCTTGACGGCTGGATGGGCAGCTGGAATTGGCTTTGGCGACTTCTGCGAAATCGGCGCCGCCTTCGATCTGGGCCTTGAGTTCGTTGCACTTGTCTTCGGTGGCAACGAGGATGTGACGGGCGGTGGCTTTGGCCATGGGAATTAACTCCTTGAGTAAAAACGCTGAGCGTACCGGATTCAGGCGGTTATTTCCTGGCAAAGTTCCCCTGTCTGTGGCGGGCGTGCTTGATCTACGACAAGGGCAAAGCGCAGGCTGCAGCGCAAGATTGTCGCATTCATCTGTTTAGGAGCCGTGCTATGCAAGTGCTCGATCGACGCAAGGCCATGGCTATTCCCCCATTGTTTCGCCTGGCATTCCGCCCGTTTTTCCTCGGTGCCTGCCTGTTGGCGGTGCTGGTCATTCCTCTGTGGCTGTTCGCCCTGGGCGGCGCCACCGGTACTTGGCAACCGGCCGGCGGCTGGCTGGCCTGGCACCGGCATGAGCTGCTGTTCGGCTTTGGCGTGGCGATCATCGCCGGCTTTTTGCTGACCGCGGTGCAGACCTGGACCGGCCGCCCCGGCCTCAGCGGCGCGCCCCTGGCGTTGCTCGCCGGGTTATGGCTGGCGGCGCGCCTGGGTTGGTTGCTGAACCTGCCGTGGCCGCTGCTGGCGGTGCTGGAACTGAGTTTTCCGCTGGCGGTGGCCGGGGTGATGGGCTGGACGCTGTGGAAGGTCAGGCAAACCCGTAACTACCCGATTGTACTGGTGCTGGGCTTGCTCGCCGTGGCAGACGCGTTGGCGTTGTATGGGTTGCTGACCCATGACGAAGGCGTGGAGCGCCAGGCGGTGCTCACGGGGTTGTGGCTGGTGGCGGCGATGATGGGGCTGATCGGCGGTCGGGTGATTCCATTTTTCACCCAACGTGGCCTGGGCCGGGTCGATGCGGTCAAGCCGTGGCCGTGGCTGGACCGTGTGTTGCTGGGCGGTTCGATCCTGGTGGCGTTGCTTTACGCCAGCGGGCTGGCGGTGTTCCCCAGCCGGTGGAGCGGCGTACTGTTCGCTGTGCTTGGCCTGGGCCACTTGCTGCGCCTGGCGCGCTGGCATGACCGTGGCCTGTGGCGCGTGCCGCTGCTGTGGTCGCTGCACCTGGCCTACGCATGGTTGGCCGTGGCCTGCCTGGGCATGGCGCTGTGGCATTTCGGCGCGCCGCTCAACCCGAGCCTGGCCGTGCATGCGCTGACGATCGGCGCCATGGCCGGGCTGATCCTGGCGATGGTGGCGCGGGTCAGCCTGGGCCATACCGGTCGGCCGTTGCAGCCGCCGGGCGGGATGACCCTGGCGTTCGCCCTGTTGAACCTGGCGGCTGTGTGCCGGGTGGCACTGGTGTTGATCTGGCCCGTGGCGGCCTTGTGGCTGGCGGGGCTGTGCTGGTCGGTCGGCCTGGGCTTGTACCTGTGGCGGTATGGCCCGATGTTGTGGCGGGCGCGGGTCGACGGGCACCCCGGTTAGGAGCATTGCATGCTGTATTCGTGGTTGTTGATCGTGCATCTGCTGGCGGCGATCGCCTTTATCGGCACGCTGTTCTTTGAAGTGGTGATCTGGCACAGCGCCCGCGAGGAGCTGGCCTGGTCGGCGCGTTTCACCGCGGAACACGCGATCGCCCGGCGTTCGCGGCGGGTGCTGCATGGCGTGGTGGTGCTGCTGTATGGCGCGGGTATCGGCCTGGCCTGGCATTACCGCGGTCTGCCATGGAACAGTCATTTCGGACTGTTCCTGAGCCTGAAAATCTTCCTCGCCCTGAGCATCATCGGGCACTACCTGCTGCTGGCCTACTGGCTGACCCGCGAGCGCCTGAGCCCCAAGCGTGCGCTGTGGATACGGCGCAGCATTCTCGCGCACATGGTGGTGATTGTGGTGCTGGCGAAGTCATTGTGGTGAGCCGCCTGCGGCGCCATGACGCGGCGGATTGTTGATCGCGGTCAAGGGCTAAAACCTGCGCAGTTCCCACACTGTGGCGAATTCTCTGGAGGTTCGTCCCATGCCCCTGTCCCTCGCGCAACTGCGCCGCAACTACACCCTCTACGGCCTGCGGGACGACGGCGAGCAAGACGATCCGCTGGTGTTGTTCGGCCAGTGGCTGAGCCAGGCGCGCAAGACCGAAGCGCCTCCCGCCGAGGCCAACAGCATGGCCCTGGCCACGGTCGACAGCGAAGGGTACGCCCATTGCCGCATCCTGCTGCTCAAGGGCTTCAGCGCCGAAGGTTTTGTGTTTTTTGGCAATTACCAGAGCGCCAAGGGCGAGGAGCTGGCGAGCAACCCCCATGCCGCGATGACGTTTTTCTGGCCCGGCCTGGAGCGCCAGGTGCGTATTGAAGGCGCGGTCGAGCGCCTCGATCCGGCGCTGTCGGACGCCTATTTCCTCGACCGCCCGGCCGCCAGCCAACTCGGTGCCTGGGCCTCGCCGCAGAGTCAGCCGCTGACCCACCGCAGCGAGCTGGAAGGTTTGCTGCGTGAGGTCACCGAGCGGTTCGCCGGCCAGCAACCGCCACGACCCGAGCACTGGGGCGGGTACTGCCTGCAACCGCGCCGCATCGAGTTCTGGCAAGGCCGCCCCGATCGCCTGCATGACCGCCTCGACTACCGCCTGCGAAACGGCGCCTGGCAGCGCACACGGCTGGCGCCCTGACGAGGTACCTCCTTCGAGGAATAGGCCCTGCGCCCGTTGCGGCGCAGGCTGAGCGCATCTTTTTACCTGCCTGGAGCCTTGATCATGGCCCATTTGACCCAACGCAGTTTTGTCTCCCTGAACATCGCCGTACTGACCATCAGCGACACCCGCACCTTTGACACCGATACCTCCGGGCAGACCCTGGTAGAGCGCCTTGAAGGTGCCGGCCATGTGCTGATCGACCGTGGCCTGGTGATGGACGATATCTACCAGATCCGCGCCCGTGTTTCGCAGTGGATCGCCGACCCTCAGGTGCAAGTGATCCTGATGACCGGCGGCACCGGCTTCACCGCTCGCGACAACACGCCGCAAGCGGTGTTGCCGCTGCTGGATAAACAAGTGGACGGGTTCGGCGAGCTGTTCCGCCAGGTGTCCCTGGCGGAAATCGGCATGTCCACCTTGCAGTCCCGCGCCCTGGCGGGCATGAGCAATGGCGTGCTGGTGTGCTGCATGCCCGGTTCGCCCGGCGCGTGCCGTACTGCCTGGGACCAGATTCTGCTCAGCCAATTGGACAGCCGCACCGGCCCGTGCAACTTCGTTGCGCACCTCAAGCCTCAGTTCGAACAAGCGCTCAGCGCCTGCGAGGCGCGGTCATGAACACCCGCGTGTGCGACAGCGGGCAATTGATGCCGGTGGACGAGGCGATCGAGCAACTGCTGGCGCAGGCGCCACCTGCGCCGCCCACCGAAGTCATCCCCCTCGGCCAGGCCGCAGGTCGGGTGATCGCCGAAGAACTGTTTTCACCTCTCGACCTGCCGTGCTGGGACAACAGCGCCATGGACGGCTACGCCCTGCGCGCCGCCGATGTGCCGGAGCAGGGCGGCTACTTGGTGCTGGCCGGGCGGATTGCTGCCGGGCACAGCAGCGATGAGCTTTTACAGGCCGGGCAGACAGTACGGATTTTCACCGGTGCGCCGCTGCCGCCCGGCGCCGACAGCGTGGTGCCCCAGGAGCGTTGCCGCGTCTACGGCCAGCGTATCTGGTGCCCGCCGCTTCGCCTGGGCGAACACGTGCGCAAGCGCGGTGAAGAAATGCAGCGCGGGCAACGCCTGTTGCGTGTCGGCCAGCGCCTGCGCGCCCAGGAAGTCGGCCTGCTGGCGTCGGCCGGCATTCCGTGGGTCAAGGTCTATCGCCCCCTGCGCGTGTGCCTGCTGAGCAGCGGCGATGAACTGCGCGAGCCGGGCGAGTCGCTGGCGCCGGGGCAGATCTACAACAGCAACCGCCACCTGGTGACCGCGTTATTGCGCGGTTGGGGCGTGGAGGTGCTCGACTACGGGGTGATGGCCGACGCGTTGGCCGCCAGCCGCGACGCGTTGATCCTCGCGTCGTCCGAATGCGACCTGCTGCTGACCACCGGCGGCGTGTCGGTGGGCGAGGAGGATCATCTCAAACAAGCCATCCAGGAACTCGGTCGCGTGGATTTCTGGCGCCTGGCGATCCAGCCCGGCAAGCCCCTGGCGTTTGGCGAAGTCGCGGGCAAACCGTGGATCGGCCTGCCCGGCAACCCGTCTGCCGCGCTGATCACTGCGTTGGTGGTGGTGCGCCCGTTCCTGTTGCGCGCCCAGGGCGTCGAGCGCGTGTTGCCGGTGCCGGTCCAGGTGCCGGCCGGTTTTGAATGGCCTACCCCCAACAAGCGCCGCCAGTACCTGCGCGCGCGCTTGAGCCCCGGCGCGGATGGGCAATTGCGCGCCGTCCTGCACCCCCAGCAAAGCTCGGCGATGCTCACCGCCGCCTGCTGGGCCGATGGCCTGGTGATTGTCGAGCGCGAGCAACTGCTGCTCAAGGATGCACCGGTGCCTTTCTTGTCTTTCGCCGAGTTTCAATGAGGAGTCTCCATGCAACTGGTCTGCCCGGCAGGCAACCTGCCTGCGCTGAAAGCCGCGGTGCGCCAAGGCGCCGATGCGGTGTATGTCGGTTTTCGCGATGACACCAATGCCCGGCATTTCGCCGGGCTGAACATGGACGACAAGCAGTTCGACGCCGCCGTCGCCCATATCCGCCAGCACCAGCGCAAGCTGTATGTGGCGGTCAATACCTACCCGCAACCGAAGATCTGGTCACGCTGGCAACGCGCCGTCGACCGTGCGGCCGATCATGGCGTGGATGCGCTGATCGCCGGCGACCCGGGTGTGCTCGGCTATGCTGCCGCGCACCATCCGCAGATGGCGTTGCACTTGTCGGTGCAGGGCTCCGCCACCCATGCGGCGGCGCTGAAGTTCTACGTCGAACGTTATGGCATCCGCCGCGCGGTGCTGCCGCGGGTGCTGTCGCTGGCCCAGGTCAAACAGGTGGCGGCGAGCAGCGTGGTGCCGATCGAAGTGTTCGGCTTCGGCAGCCTGTGCATCATGGCCGAAGGGCGTTGCCACTTGTCGTCGTATATCACCGGTGAGTCGCCCAACCTGTGCGGCGTGTGCTCGCCGGCCAAGGCGGTGCGCTGGAGCGACGACGCCGATGGCCTCAGCGCGCGCCTCAGTGAAGTGCTGATCGACCGCTACACCCCGGAGGAACCGGCCGGCTACCCGACCTTGTGCAAAGGCCGCTTCCTGGTCGGCGGCAAGCGCTTCCATGCCCTCGAAGAACCGACCAGCCTCGACACCCTGGACCTGTTGCCCGAACTCAGCGCCATCGGCGTGGAGGCGGTGAAGATCGAAGGCCGGCAACGCAGCCCGGCCTATGTGGAACAAGTCACCCGAGTCTGGCGCGCCGCCCTCGACGCCCACCGCAGCGCCCCGGCCAATTTTGTGGTCAAGGACCAGTGGCGCCAGGTGCTGGCCGGACTTTCCGAAGGCAGCCAGACCACCCTGGGTGCTTACCATCGCGCATGGCAATGAGGAAACACAGATGAAGCTCAGCCTGGGACCGGTGCTGTTTTATTGGGATAAGGAACACTTGGGGCGCTTCTATTCAGACATGGCCGGCTTGCCCCTGGACGTGATTTACCTGGGGGAAACCGTGTGCTCCAAACGCCGCGCGTTTTCCCTGGATCAATGGTTGGGCCTGGGCCGCGAGTTGCAGTCGTGCAGCCCGGCGCAGATCGTGCTGTCGAGCCTGACCTTGATCGAAGCCGCCTCTGAACTGTCGAGCCTGCGCCGCCTGTGCGACAACGGCGAGGTGCTGGTCGAGGCCAACGACATGGGCGCGGTGCAGTTGCTGATCGAGCGCAAGTTGCCCTTTGTCGGCGGCCCGGCGCTCAACCTGTACAACGGCCACGCCCTGGCGCAATTGCTCGATGCGGGCATGCAGCGCTGGGTGCCGCCGGTGGAGTGCTCGCAGAGCCTGATCGCCGATGTGCTGGAACAGGTGCGCGAACTCGGCCGGCCGCTGCCCGAAGTGGAGATCTTCGCCTATGGGCATTTGCCCCTGGCGTACTCGGCCCGTTGCTTCACCGCCCGCGCGGAAAACCGGCCCAAGGACGATTGCCAGTTCTGTTGCATCAACTACCCCGACGGCATGGCCCTGACCAGCCAGGAAGGGCAACCGTTGTTCACCTTGAACGGGATTCAGACGATGTCGGCCGATGTCACCAACCTGCTCGCCGATTACCCCGGCCTGGTCGCGTGTGGCGCTGACCTGTTGCGCCTGAGCCCACGCGCCGAAGGGATGGTCGGCGTGGTCCAGGCGTTCGACCAGGTGCGCCAGGGCGCGATGCCGCCGTTGTGCGTCGACGGCTGCAACGGTTACTGGCATGGCCAGGCCGGCATGCTGCGGGTCGAGGAGGTGGGCCTGTGTTGAGTCGCAAACAATGGCTGCTCAAGGGCGCCGATCGCTTGTTGCCGCTGGTGCGCCACGTGCCGTTCCGGGTGCAGCGCCTGGCCTTGCAGCAAGGCCTCAACCGCTGCCTGGCCGAGCCGTTGCGCGACGGTGGCTTCGACCTGCTGCGCGGGCGCTGGATGTGCCTGCGCATCCCCGACCTTGGGCTGTGCTGGTACCTGACGCTGGCGCGGGATGGCTTGCGCATCGCTGAAAAAGCCGAGGCCCAGGTGACCATCAGTGGTAACTGGCGCGAGTTCTTGTTGCTGGCCAGTCGCCAGGAAGATCCAGACACCTTGTTCTTCCGGCGTCGCTTGGTGATTGAAGGCGACACGGAGTTGGGGCTGGGCTTGAAGAACCTGATCGACAGCCTGGACCCGGACGTATTGCCGGGCTGGTTGTGGCGCAACCTGGAGCGGGCCGGGCGCGGGCTGGCGGCCTGAGGCGAGCGACCTATCCTTTCGCGCTGAACGGATAGGTCACGGCCCTGGGCTAAGGCGTCGGCACCAGAAACGCCGCCTCCAGCAACTGCCGGGTATAGGCATGCTGCGGGTTGGCGAAAATCGCCGGCGCGTCGCCCTGTTCCACCACCTGCCCATGCTTGACCACCATCAACTGGTGACTCAACGCTTTGACCACCGCCAGGTCATGGCTGATGAACAGATAGGTCAGGTTGTACTTGGCCTGCAAACCGCGCAGCAATTCCACCACTTGGCGCTGCACCGTGCGGTCGAGCGCCGAGGTCGGTTCGTCGAGCAGAATCAGGCGTGGCTTGAGCACCAGGGCGCGGGCAATGGCGATGCGTTGGCGCTGGCCGCCGGAGAACTCGTGGGGGTAGCGATGCCGCGACTGCGGGTCGAGGCCGACTTCCTTGAGCGCTGCGATAATCGCCGCTTCCTGCTCCGCCGGGCTGCCCATCTTGTGAATGCGCAGGCCTTCGCCGACGATCTCACTGACGCACATGCGCGGGCTGAGGCTGCCGAACGGGTCCTGGAACACCACCTGCATTTCCCGGCGCAACGGGCGCACCTGTTGCTGGCTCAGGCGGTCGAGTTGCTGGCCTTCGAAGCGAATCCCACCTTTGCTCGCGATCAGGCGCAGGATCGCCAGGCCGAGGGTGGACTTGCCCGAGCCGCTTTCGCCGACGATGCCCAGGGTTTGTCCCTGGGGCAGGCTGAAGTTGATGCCGTCCACCGCCTTGACGTAATCGACGGTGTTGCGCAAAAAGCCTTTCTTGATCGCAAACCAGACTTTCAAGTCGTCCACTTCCAGCAACGGTGGCCCGACGGCGGTGGCGGCCGGCCCGCCGCTGGGTTCGGCGGCGAGCAGCTCCTGAGTGTAAGGGTGCTGCGGCGACTGGAACAAGGTTTCGCAATCGGCTTGCTCGACGATGCAACCCTGTTGCATCACGCACACACGGTGGGCAATGCGCCGCACCAGGTTCAAGTCGTGGCTGATCAGCAGCAACGCCATGCCCAGGCGCGCCTGCAGTTCCTTGAGCAGCTCGAGGATCTTCAACTGCACCGTCACGTCGAGGGCGGTGGTCGGTTCGTCGGCGATCAACAGCTCCGGCTCGTTGGCCAGGGCCATGGCGATCATCACCCGTTGGCGCTGGCCGCCGGACAGTTCGTGGGGCAGCGCCTTGAGGCGTTTATGCGGCTCGGGAATGCCCACCAGTTCGAGCAACTCGAGGGTGCGCCGGGTCGCGACTTTGCCGGTCAGCCCTTTATGCAGGCCGAGCACTTCGTTGATCTGCTTCTCGATGCAGTGCAGCGGGTTCAACGAGGTCATCGGCTCCTGGAAGATCATCGCAATGCGGTTGCCGCGAATATGCCGGATGGTTTTTTCGTTGAGGGTCAGCAGGTCCTGGCCGACGTATTCGATGGTGCCGGCGGGGTGCCGCGCCAAGGGGTAGGGCAGCAGGCGCAGGATCGAGTGGGCGGTCACCGATTTGCCGGAGCCGCTTTCGCCGACCAGCGCCAGGGTTTCGCCGCGCTTGATGTCGAAGCTGACGTGGTTCACCACGCGGTGGTGATGCTCGCCGGTGACGAACTCGACGCAGAGGTCGCGGACTTCGATCAGATTGTCCTGATTCATCTCATTTCCTCGGGTCGAAGGCATCGCGAGCGGACTCGCCGATAAACACCAGCAAACTCAACATGATCGCCAGCACGGCAAAGGCACTCATGCCCAGCCACGGCGCTTGCAGGTTGGATTTGCCCTGGGCCACCAGTTCCCCCAGCGACGGCGAACCCGCCGGCAGGCCGAAGCCGAGGAAGTCCAGGGCGGTCAGGGTGCCGATGGCGCCGGTGAGGATGAACGGCATGAAGGTCATGGTCGAGACCATGGCATTGGGCAGGATATGGCGGAACATGATCGCGCCGTTCTGCATGCCCAGCGCCCTGGCCGCGCGCACGTATTCCAGGTTGCGCCCGCGCAGGAACTCGGCGCGGACCACGTCCACCAGGCTCATCCACGAGAACAGCAGCATGATCCCCAGCAGCCACCAGAAGTTGGGCTGCACGAAACTGGCGAGGATGATCAGCAGGTACAGCACCGGCAAGCCCGACCAGATCTCCAGGAAGCGTTGCCCGGCCAGGTCGACCCAGCCGCCATAGAAGCCCTGCAGGGCCCCGGCGATCACGCCGATGATCGAGCTGAGCACGGTCAGGGTCAGGGCAAACAGCACCGACACGCGAAAGCCATAGATCACCCGCGCCAAGACGTCGCGGCCCTGGTCATCGGTGCCCAGCAGGTTGACCGAAGACGGCGGCGCGGGGGCTGGCACCTTCAGGTCGTAGTTGATGCTCTGATAGCTGAACGGGATCGGCGCCCACAGCGTCCACGCGCCCTTGGCCTTGAGCAGCTCCTGGATATACGGGCTCTTGTAGTTGGCCTCCAGAGGGAACTCGCCGCCGAAGGTGGTTTCCGGGTAGCGTTTGAGCGCCGGGAAATACCAGTCGCCGTCGTAATGCACCACCAGCGGTTTGTCGTTGGCGATCAGCTCGGCGCCCAGGCTCAGGCCGAACAGGATCAGGAACAGCCACAACGACCACCAGCCACGTTTGTTTGCCTTGAACCGCTCGAACCGGCGGCGATTGAGGGGGGATAGATTCATCTCAATGCTCCCGGCTGGCGAAGTCGATACGCGGATCGACCAGGGTGTAGGTGAGGTCACCGATCAGCTTCACCACCAGCCCGAGCAGGGTGAAGATAAACAGCGTGCCGAACACCACCGGGTAGTCGCGGTTGATCGCGGCTTCAAAGCTCATCAGGCCGAGGCCGTCGAGGGAGAAGATCACTTCCACCAGCAGCGAGCCGGTGAAGAAGATCCCGATGAACGCCGAGGGGAAACCGGCGATCACCAGCAGCATGGCGTTGCGGAACACATGGCCGTAGAGCACGCGGTGGTTGGTCAGGCCCTTGGCCTTGGCGGTGACCACGTACTGTTTGTTGATCTCGTCGAGAAAGCTGTTTTTGGTCAGCAGGGTCATGGTCGCGAAGTTGCCGATCACCAGCGCGGTGATGGGCAAGGCCAGGTGCCAGAAGTAGTCGAGGATCTTGCCGCCCCAGCTCAGCTCATCGAAATTGTTGGAGGTCAGCCCGCGCAAGGGGAACCAGTCGAAGTAACTGCCGCCGGCAAACACCACGATCAGCAGGATCGCGAACAGGAACGCCGGGATCGCGTAGCCGACGATGATCGCCGAGCTGGTCCATACGTCGAAGTGGCTGCCGTGTCGCGTGGCCTTGGCGATCCCCAGCGGGATCGAGACCAGGTACATGATCAGCGTGCTCCACAGCCCGAGGGAGATCGACACCGGCATCTTTTCCTTGATCAGGTCGATGACCTTGGCGTCGCGAAAGAAGCTGTCGCCGAAATCCAGCCGGGCGTAGTTCTTGACCATGATCCACAAGCGTTCCGGTGCCGACTTGTCGAAACCGTACATGGTTTCGATTTCCTTGATCAGCGCCGGGTCCAGGCCTTGGGCGCCACGGTAGCTGGAGCCGGCCACTGCGACTTCGGCGCCGCCGCCGGCAATGCGGCTGGTGGCGCCTTCGAAGCCTTCGAGCTTGGCGATCATCTGCTCCACCGGGCCACCCGGGGCGGCCTGGATGATGACGAAGTTGATCAGCAGAATCCCGAACAACGTGGGGATGATCAGCAACAGGCGGCGAATGATATAGGCCAGCATTTAATCGCCTCCGCTCGCCGGGTCGGCGCTCGTGTCCAGGGTGGTGGCAGGTTTGACGTCGGGTTTGGCCCACCAGGTGGCGGTGCCGACGTCATAACGCGGTGGCACTTTGGGATGACCGAGATGGTCCCAGTACGCCACGCGGAAGGTCTTGATGTGCCAGTTGGGGATCACGTAGTAGCCAAATTGCAACACGCGATCCAGGGCCTTGGCATGGGCGATCAGGCTTTTGCGCGAGTCGGCGTCGATCAGTTCTTCGACCAATTGGTCGACGGCCGGGTCCTTGAGGCCCATGTAGTTGCGGCTGCCGGGCTTGTCGGCGCTGGAGGATTTCCAGAATTCGCGTTGTTCGTTACCCGGCGAGGTGGACTGCGGGAAGCTGCCCACCAGCATGTCGAAATCCCGCGAGCGCAGGCGATTGACGAATTGCGAGACGTCGACCCGGCGAATCACCAGGTCGATGCCCAGGTCTGCCAGGTTGCGCTTGAAGGGCAGCAGGATGCGTTCGAACTCGGTCTGCGCCAGCAAAAATTCAATGCTCACCGGTTTGCCGGTGGCGTCGACCATCTTGTCGTCGACGATGCGCCAGCCGGCTTCCTGCAACAGTTGGTAGGCCTCGCGCTGCTGGGTGCGGATCATGCCGCTGCCGTCGGTCTTGGACGGTTCGAAGGCCTGGGTGAAGACTTCGGCGGGGATCTTGTCGCGCAGCGGTTCGAGGATCGCCAGTTCGTCCGGGCCGGGCAGGCCGGTGGCGGCCATCTCCGAGTTCTCGAAGTAGCTGCGGGTGCGGGTGTAGGCGCCGTTGAACAGCTGCTTGTTGCTCCATTCAAAATCCAGCAACAGGCTGATGGCCTTGCGCACGCGCACATCCTGGAACATCGGCTTGCGTGTGTTGAACACGAAACCCTGCATGCCGGTGGGGTTGCCGTTGGGGATCTCTTCCTTGACCAGGCGCCCCTCGGCCACCGCCGGAATGTTGTAGGCGTTGGCCCAGTTCTTTGCGCTGAATTCCAGCCAGTAGTCGAACTGCCCGGCCTTCAACGCTTCCAGGGCTACCGTGCTGTCACGGTAATAGTCGGTGATGCGCTGATCGAAGTTGTAGAAACCTTGGGTGACCGGCAGGTCCTTGGCCCAGTAGTCCTTGACCCGCTCGTAGCGGATCATGCGCCCGGCCTTGACCTCGGCGACCTTGTACGGCCCGCTGCCCAGCGGGATTTCCAGGTTGCCCTTGGTGAAGTCGCGGGTGGCCCACCAATGCTTGGGCAATACCGGCAGTTGCCCGAGGATCAGCGGCAATTCGCGGTTGTTGGTGCGCTTGAACTTGAACAGCACCCGCAGCGGGTCTTCGGCGACCACTTCGTCGACGTCGGCGTAGTAAGTGCGGTAGAGCGGCGAGCCTTCCTTCATCAGCATCTGGAAGGTGAACACCACGTCTTCGGCGTGGATCGGGTGGCCATCGTGGAAGCGTGCTTCGGGGCGCAGGTAGAAGCGCACCCAGCTGTTGTCCGGGGCTTTTTCGATCTTGCCGGCCACCAGGCCGTATTCGGTGATGGGTTCGTCCAGGCTTTGCATGGCCAGGGTGTCGTAGATCAGGCTGATATTGTCCGCCGGCACGCCCTTGCTGATGTAGGGGTTGAGGCTGTCGAAACCGCCCATGCTCGACTCGCGAAAGGTGCCGCCCTTGGGGGCATCGGGGTTGACGTAGTCGAAGTGCTTGAAGGTGGCGGGGTACTTGGGTGGCTCGTCGTAGAGGGTCAGCGCATGTTGCGGGGCGGCGTTGGCCGCCGTGCAGAGCAACAGACTGCCGAGCAGTGCTGTACGCAAAGACATCATTGGGCTTTCTCCGAAGCTTTCAGCCACCACGCGCTCAGGCCCAGGCTGTAGGGCGGCGTGGTGACAAAGGCGAACCGGTTGCGGTAGGCCAGGCGATGATAGTTGAGGTACCAGTTGGGAATGCTGTAATGCTGCCACAGCAGGACCCGGTCCAGGGCCCGGCCGGCGGCCAGTTGTTCGTCGCGGGTGTGTGCCGCCAGCAGTTGTTCGAGCAGGCGGTCGACCACCGGGTTGGCGATGCCGGCGTAGTTCTTGCTGCCCTTGATCGCCGCCTGGCTGGAGTGGAAGTACTGCCACTGCTCAAGGCCGGGGCTGAGGGTCTGGTTGAGGGTCATCAGGATCATGTCGAAGTCGAACTGATCAAGGCGTTGTTTGTACTGCGCCCGGTCGACCGTGCGCAGGCGCGCGTCGATACCGACACTGTTCAGGTTTTCCACGTAGGGCTGCAGGATGCGCTCCAGGTTCGGGTTGACCAGCAGGATCTCGAAGCGCAGCGGTTGCCCGTCCTTGTTGAGCAGGCGCTGCCCGGACAGCTTCCAGCCGCCTTCGCCGAGCAGGGCCAGGGCACGGCGCAAGGTCTCGCGAGGGATGCCGTGCCCGTCGGTCTGGGGCAGGCTGAACGGTCGGGTATAGAGATTGGCCGGCAGTTGGTCGCGGTAGGGCGAGAGCATCAACCATTCATGGCCGACCGGGACGCCGGTCGCCGAAAATTCGCTGTTGGGGTAATAGCTCAAGGTGCGTTTATAGGCGTTGCTGAACAGGGTGCGGTTGGTCCATTCAAAGTCGAACATCAGCCCCAGGGCTTCACGCACCTTGGCCTGGCTGAAGGTCGGGCGCCGCGTGTTCATGAACAGGCCCTGGCTTTGGGTCGGGATCTGGTGGGCGATCTGCGCCTTGATCACGTCGCCGCGGCTGACCGCCGGGAAGTCATAACCATTCGCCCAGTTTTTGGCCTGATGCTCGATATAGATATCGAACTCGCCGGCCTTGAAGGCTTCGAAGGCGACGTCGCTGTCGCGGTAGAACTCCACTTCGACCTTGTCGTAGTTATAGAAACCCTGGTTGACCGGCAGGTCCTTGCCCCAATAGTCCTTGACCCGCTCGAACACCAGTTGCCGGCCTGGGGTGACCTTGCTGAGGCGATAGGGCCCGCTGCCCAGCGGTGGTTCGAAGGTGGTGGCCTTGAAGTCGCGGTTTTTCCAGTAATGCTGGGGCAGTACCGGCAGTTCGCCCAGGCGCAGGATCAGCAACGGGTTGCCGGCGCGCTTGAACACAAAACGGATACGGTGGCGGTTGAGGATGTCGACCCGCGCGACTTCCTGCAGGTTGGTGCGGTACTGCGGATGACCTTCGGTCAGCAGGGTGCGATAGGAAAACGCCACGTCATACGCGGTGATCGGCTTGCCATCATGAAAGCGCGCTTCCGGGCGCAGGTTGAACACCACCCAGCTGCGGTCCTCGCTGTACTCCACCGATTGGGCAATCAGCCCGTAGCTGGAGGTCGGCTCATCGCCGGACGGCGCGTACTGGCCGGTGCCGACCATCAACGGTTCGTTCAGCTCATTGACGCCGTATTGCAGGAAGTTCGGTGTGGAAACCGGGCTCGAACCCTTGAAGGTATAAGGGTTGAGGGTGTCGAACGTGCCAAACGCCATGACCCGCAACGTCCCGCCTTTCGGCGCTGCAGGGTTTACCCAATCGAAGTGGGTGAATTTGGTCGGGTACTTGAGCGTGCCGAACTGCGCATAACCGTGGCTTTCGGTAATCGTCGCGTGCGCAGCAAAGCTCAAGGCCAGACTTATTAGTAGAAGGAGGGGACGCGTCAAGTCAGAGATCCGATCCAGGCAGCTTGGGCTTTATGATCGGTACAGTAACAGCTTGTTCCCGTTGGAAAAAGGCTGTTGGGAAGGGTGGCAGGAGGCTGGCGAGGTATTGAGCGGCGTAGAGATCAAATGTGGGAGCTGGCTTGCCTGCGATGGCATCACCCTGATGTAACTGATACACCTCGGTGTCTGCATCGCAGGCAAGCCAGCTCCCACAGGAGCGCGCTTGCCTGCGGTTTATCTTGGCCCGGAAACCACCAGCATCTGCCCAGGCTTGAGCGCCATGCCAGTGCGTGGGTTCCAGCGCTTGAGATGTTGCATCTCGACGTTGAAACGCTTGGCGACGATATACAGCGAGTCGCCTTTCTTGACCTTGTACTGCACCGGCTTCTTGCTGTCGGCCTTGGCCACCAGCTTGCGCGTGTCCTGCATCACCAGGGTCTGGCCGACCTTGAGTGCCTGGCCGTTGAGCTTGTTCCAGCGCTGCAGGTCATGCACGTCGACCTTGTTGGCCTTGGCGATCAGCGTCAGGTTGTCGCCGTTGCGCACTTTGTAGCTACGGCTGCGACCGGCCACGGATTTGCTCTCGACTTCGTCGAAAACCGGCTTTTTAGGGCGTAATGCCAGCAATTCTTCAGGCTTCATCGCCGAAAGGCTGCTGGTCAGCAGTTGTGCCTTGGAGCTGGGCACCAGCAAATGCTGGGGACCGTCCAGGGTGGTGCGTTGTTTCAGCGCCGGGTTGAGCTGGAACAGTTCGTCTTCGTCGATCTCGGCCAGCGCGGCGACCCGTGACAGGTCCATGCTTTGCTTGACTTCAACCATTTTGAAGTACGGCGTGTTGGCAATCGGGTTCAGGTTGATGCCGTAGGCCTCGGGGGCCAGCACCACCTGGGACAGCGCCAGGAACTTGGGCACGTAGTCCTTGGTTTCCTGGGGCAGGGGCAGGTTCCAGTAGTCGGTCGGCAGGCCGAGCTTCTCGTTGCGTTCGATCGCCCGGCTTACCGTGCCTTCGCCGGCGTTATACGCGGCCAGGGCCAGCAGCCAGTCGCCGTTGAACATGTCATGCAGACGTGTCAGATAGTCCAGGGCGGCGGTGGTGGACGCGGTGATATCGCGACGACCGTCGTAGGCGCGGGTCTGGCGCAGGTTGAAGTAACGCCCGGTGGAGGGAATGAACTGCCACAAGCCGACGGCATCGCTGCGCGAATAGGCCATTGGGTTGTAGGCACTTTCAATCACTGGCAGCAGCGCCAGCTCCAGGGGCATGTTGCGTTCTTCAAGGCGTTCGACGATGTAATGAATGTAGAGGCTGCCGCGTTCGCCGGCGTTCTCCAGGAAGGACGGGTTGCTGGCGAACCACAGGCGTTGTTGCTCGATACGCGGGTTGACGCCGAGACCGTCTTGCAATTGAAAGCCCCGACGCATGCGTTCCCAGACATCCTGGGGCGCTTCGGGGCTCGGCTTCTCTGAGAGCCAAATAGGTTTTTGCTTGATCTTGGCAGCAAGATTCGGTTTGGGTTGCACGGTGGATTGTGCAGCGAAATTTGTTGATTGGCAGCCCGCCAGAGTTGCGGAGACAGCCACCGCCACGGCTTGAGCCAGGCGGGTCAATGCGTCTGAATGATTGGATTTACGAGTAGATGACGACATTGGCTGGAAGTAAGTTCCGGGCAAAAATGTCGGGCGATTCTAGAAAGCGCTTTGGTTCCGGTCAACCATTCAGAAATTACGTATCAGATTGCGTCACGTTAGAACTTATCTTTCCAAGCCCTCAAGCTAGCAAATACCTCGTCCCCAGAGCGGTTGTCGCGGCCGTTCCGTTCGTCCGCTTTTTGTTTAACGGATGTTTCAGCGGTACGCAGGAACGGGTTGGTGCGTTTTTCCAGGGCCAGGTTGGACGGCAGCGTGATCTCGCCACGGGCGCGCAGTCGGTTGACGTTTTCCACCCGTTCGGCGATATCGGCGTTGTCCGGTTCCACTGCCTGGGCAAACCTGAGATTGCTCTGTGTATATTCATGGGTGCAGTACACCCGCGTGTCGGCGGGCAGGGCGGCCAGGCGTTGCAGCGAGGCATGCATTTGTGCCGGCGTGCCTTCGAACAGGCGGCCGCAACCGCCGGCGAAGAGCGTGTCGCCGCAGAACAGCACGCCTGGGTGGTAAAAGGCGATATGGCCGAGGGTGTGGCCGGGTACGGCGTACACCGCGAAGTCCCAGCCGAGCACGCTGATGCGCTGGTTGTCCTGCAGGGCAACGTCCCGCGCCGGGATCGTTTCGTGGGCCGGACCGTAGACCGTGGCGCCGCTCACGCGTTTCAGCGCTTCGACGCCGCCCACATGATCATGGTGATGGTGGGTGACGAGGATGTCGCTGAGCGTCCACCCCGGGTTCTGCTTGAGCCAGGCCAGCACGGGGGCGGCATCGCCGGGGTCGACCACGGCGCAGCGGCGGGACTGGGGTTCCTGTAACAACCAGATGTAGTTATCGGTGAAGGCGGGCAGGGCACTGATCTGTATCATTCTTCGATTCGCCAAGCTGAACACATTGGTGCATCTTAGAACGTCTAGGCGAGTTGGAGAATGCAATGACTGATAAAGCGTTCGCCCAGGCCGATCCTGAATGGCTGGCCCTGATCAGCGCGGCCCGTGACTGGCTGTCCGGGCCGATCGGGCAATTTTTGCTGGATGAAGAACGGCGCATGCTCGAAGACGAGCTGGGCCGGTTCTTTGGCGGTTACCTGGTGCATTACGGCCCGTCGGCCCAGACGCCGCCGTCCGCGCCGCAGGTGCAACGCAATGTGCGCCTGGGCGCGCCGTTGCCGGGGGTGGAGATCGTCTGCGAAGAGCAGGCCTGGCCGTTGAGCGAGCACGCCGCCGATGTGGTGGTGCTGCAGCATGGCCTGGATTTCTGCCTGTCACCCCATGGTTTGTTGCGCGAAGCCGCCAGCAGCGTGCGTCCAGGTGGCCATTTGCTGATTGTCGGTATCAACCCCTGGAGCAGCTGGGGCCTGCGCCATGTGTTCGCCCATGACGGCCTGCGCCAGGCCCGTTGCATTTCGCCGTCGCGGGTGGGGGACTGGCTGAACCTGCTGGGCTTCGCGCTGGAGAAACGCCGCTTCGGGTGCTATCGTCCGCCGCTGGCGTCGACCAAGTGGCAGGCCCGTCTGGCCGGCTGGGAGCGTCGGGCGGGGGCTTGGCAACTGTCGGGTGGCGGCTTCTATTTACTGGTCGCACGCAAGATCGTGGTCGGGCTGCGGCCGGTGCGTCAGGTGCTACGCCAACCCATGGGCAAGCTGGTGCCGATGCCGATGGCCAAGGTCAACCGCAAGCAAAGCCAACCGTAGAACCCTCTTTTTGATTTCAGGCCGGATCAGTCGGCCTCGGGATACTGCCGGCCTAAGCCCGGCAACCCGTTTTGATGGATGTAACCGATGACCGATAGCGTTGAACTCTTCACCGATGGCGCCTGTAAAGGCAACCCTGGCCCCGGCGGCTGGGGCGCCTTGCTGGTGTGCAAGGGCGTGGAGAAGGAACTGTGGGGCGGCGAAGCCAACACCACCAACAACCGCATGGAGCTGATGGGCGCCATTCGCGGCCTCGAAGAGCTCAAGCGGCGTTGCGACGTGCTGCTGGTGACCGACTCGCAATATGTGATGAAGGGCATCAACGAGTGGATGGTCAACTGGAAGAAACGCGGCTGGAAGACGGCGGCCAAAGAGCCGGTCAAGAACGCCGACCTGTGGCAACTGCTTGATGAGCAATGCAACCGCCATAACATCACCTGGAAATGGGTGCGCGGGCACATCGGCCACCATGGCAACGAGCGTGCCGACCAGTTGGCCAACCGTGGCGTCGACGAAGTGCGGGGCTACAAGCAGGGCTGATGCCGGCTGACGTGTTAAGATTGCGCCCCTTGAAATACACCACACCGTTGAGAGCTGAACCCTGATGGCCATCCGATCTGTTGTACTCGATACCGAAACCACCGGCATGCCGGTGACCGATGGTCACCGGATCATTGAAATCGGCTGTGTCGAACTCATGGGCCGTCGCCTCACCGGTCGTCACTTCCACGTCTACCTGCAACCGGACCGCGAAAGTGACGAGGGCGCGATCGGCGTCCACGGTATCACCGACGAATTCCTCAAAGGCAAACCGCGCTTCGCGGAAGTCGCCGACGAGTTCTTCGAGTTCATCAACGGCGCGCAGTTGATCATCCATAACGCGGCGTTCGACGTCGGCTTCATCAATAACGAATTTGCCCTGATGGGGCAGACGGATCGCGCGGATATTTCCCGGCACTGCTCGATCCTCGACACCCTGATGATGGCCCGTGAGCGTCACCCGGGCCAGCGCAACAGCCTGGATGCCTTGTGCAAACGCTATGGCGTCGACAACTCCGGCCGTGAGCTGCACGGCGCGTTGCTCGACTCCGAGATCCTGGCCGACGTTTACCTGACCATGACCGGCGGGCAGACCAGCCTGTCCCTGGCCGGCAATGCCTCCGACGGTGCCGGTTCGGCGGAGGGTTCGGGCAATCGCCCTTCGGAAATCCGTCGCCTGCCGGCGGATCGCAAACCGACGCCGATCATCCGCGCCAGCGAGCAGGACCTGGCCGAGCATGCGGCGCGGCTTGAAGCGATTGCCAAGTCGGCGGGTGCGCCGGCGTTGTGGACCCAACTGACCCAGCAATAATCTGGCTGAGCGCAATCCAGCAATGTGGGAGGGAGCTTGCTCCCGATAGCGGTGGATCTGTTGCATCAATGTCGACTGGCCCGCCACTATCGGGAGCAAGCTCCCTCCCACATTGGTCAGTCGCTGCTTTCAAAATCTTCATTCGCTACATCCGCTCACAGCTTCTACCCTGAGTGCATCATCCTCAGGACTCAAAGCCCCCATGTACAAAGACCTGAAGTTCCCCATCCTTATCGTGCATCGCGACATCAAGGCCGACACCGTTGCCGGCGACCGGGTTCGGGGTATCGCTCAAGAGTTGGAACAAGAGGGCTTCAGTATCTTTTCTGCGGTGGACTATGCCGAAGGCCGGCTGGTGGCCTCGACCCACCATGGCCTGGCCTGCATGCTGATCGCCGCCGAAGGTGCTGGGGAAAACACCCATCTGCTGCAAAACATGGTCGAACTGATCCGCCTCGCGCGACTGAGGGCGCCCAACCTGCCGATTTTCGCCCTGGGTGAACAAGTCACCCTGGAAAACGCCCCGGCTGATGCGATGAGCGAACTCAACCAACTGCGCGGCATTCTTTACCTGTTCGAAGACACCGTGCCGTTTCTCGCCAGGCAAGTCGCCCGCGCCGCGCGCACGTACCTCGATGGCCTGCTGCCGCCCTTCTTCAAAGCCCTGGTACAACACACCGCCGACTCCAATTATTCCTGGCACACCCCCGGTCACGGTGGCGGCGTGGCCTATCGCAAAAGCCCGGTGGGGCAGGCGTTTCATCAGTTCTTCGGGGAAAACACGCTGCGCTCCGATCTGTCCGTGTCTGTGCCGGAGCTGGGCTCGCTGCTCGATCACACCGGGCCGCTGGCCGAAGCCGAAGCGCGTGCTGCGCGGAATTTCGGTGCCGATCACACCTTCTTTGTGATCAATGGCACCTCGACCGCCAACAAGATCGTCTGGCACTCGATGGTCGCTCGAGATGATCTGGTGCTGGTCGACCGCAATTGCCACAAATCGGTGTTGCACTCGATCATCATGACCGGCGCGATCCCGCTGTACTTGTGCCCGGAGCGCAACGAACTGGGCATTATCGGCCCGATTCCCCTCAGTGAATTCAGCCCCGCGTCGATCCGCGCCAAGATCGAGGCCAGCCCATTGACCCGCGGGCGGCCGGCGAAAGTGAAGCTGGCGGTGGTCACCAACTCCACCTACGACGGCCTGTGCTACAACGCCGAGCTGATCAAGCAGCAATTGGGCAACAGTGTCGAGGTGCTGCACTTCGACGAGGCCTGGTACGCCTACGCGGCGTTCCACGAGTTCTTTGCCGGGCGCTATGGCATGGGCACGTCGCGCACGCCGGACAGCCCGCTGGTGTTCACCACGCATTCCACGCACAAGTTGCTGGCGGCGTTCAGCCAGGCCTCGATGATCCATGTGCAGGACGGCGGCGCGCGGCAGTTGGACCGCGATCGGTTCAACGAAGCGTTCATGATGCATATCTCCACCTCGCCGCAATACAGCATCATCGCCTCGCTGGACGTGGCGTCGGCGATGATGGAAGGCCCGGCGGGGCGCTCGCTGCTGCAGGAAATGTTCGACGAAGCCTTGAGCTTCCGCCGTGCCCTGGCCAACCTGCGCCAGCACATCGCTGCCGAAGACTGGTGGTTTTCCATCTGGCAGCCGCCGTCCGTGGCCGGCATCGACCGGGTCGCCACGGCGGATTGGCTGTTGCAGCCCGAGGACGACTGGCATGGCTTTGGCGACGTGGCCGAAGATTACGTGCTGCTGGACCCCATCAAAGTCACGTTGGTGATGCCCGGGCTCACTGCTGGCGGCGCGTTGAGCGACTGCGGGATTCCCGCTGCGGTGGTCAGCAAATTCCTCTGGGAGCGTGGCCTGGTGGTGGAAAAAACCGGCCTGTATTCGTTCCTCGTGCTGTTTTCCATGGGCATCACCAAGGGCAAATGGAGTACCTTGCTCACCGAATTGCTGGAATTCAAACGCAACTACGACGCCAATGTCAGCCTTGCCAGTTGCCTGCCTTCGGTATTTGCCCAGGGCCCAGTGCGTTATCAAGGCCTGGGGCTGCGCGACCTGTGCGACCAATTACATAGCTGTTACCGTAGCAACGCCACCGCCAAACACCTCAAGCGGATGTACACCGTGTTACCCGAAATCGCGATGAAACCGGCCGACGCCTATGACCAATTGGTCAGGGGTGACGTCGAGGCGGTGTCCATCGATGCCTTGGCTGGGCGCATCGCCGCGGTGATGCTGGTGCCTTATCCGCCGGGCATTCCGTTGATCATGCCGGGTGAGCGCTTTACCGAGTCAACGCGTTCGATCATCGACTACCTGGCCTTTGCCCGCACGTTCGATAGCAGTTTCCCCGGCTTTGTCGCGGATGTTCATGGGTTGCAACACGAAGACGACGGCAGTGGTCGTTGTTACACCGTCGATTGCATCAAGGGATAAGGATGTTTATGCAAGCTGTAATGAACCCGAAGTATCCAGGGCTCAGTGTGCGGGTCGCCGACGAAGGCTTCGACGCCTACGTGTGGGGCAATGATTTCAGTTTTGAGGTCAGCGCCTATGGCGTGCCGGAGCTGGGCAAGCGGGTCGAACAGTGGCTCGTGGAGCGCATCCTGCCGTACCGCAAGTGTTACGGCATCGACCCGGAGGAGTTCGCCAGCTTTCGCGACGCGCCCGACAGCGCGATCTTCATGGCCTTTCTGGACGACAGACCGGTCGGGCATGTCGTGGTCAGTACCAATTGGAATGGCTTCGCGCACGTCGATGAGCTGGCCGTGGCGTTGCCCGCGCGCCGTCACGGCGTGGCCAAGGCGCTGCTGGACGTGGCGCAGTTCTGGAGTCGCAAGAAAAACCTGCCGGGCATGATGTTGGAGACCCAGAACAACAACCTCGGCGCCTGCCGCCTGTATGAGCGTTGTGGGTACGTGGTGGGCGGGATCGACCACCTGCGCTATCGCGGGATCGACCCGCAAACCCGTGAGGTGGCGATTTTCTGGTATCGCTTGTTCAAGGCGGAAGTCGAAGCGGTCTGACGCGTTCAGCTCGCGAGCAGGCCTTCGGCTTTCTGCGTGACAATCTCCAGCAGTGCATTCAGTGCCGGTGAGGTCACGCCCTCCCGGAGGGTCAGCGCATACAGGCTGACCATGATCGGCGGCGATACCGGGCACGCGTCCAGCCCGGCCTCCCGGGCGCCGAACGCGGTGAACGGATCGACGATCGCCAGGCCTTCACCGGCCTCCACCATGCTGCGCATCATCTGGTAAGTCTGCACCCGCGTCTGCACCACCGGCAGCGGGCGCAGGGCTTGCAGTTTGGCGTCGAGCAGGCGACTGAGCGGGTCCTGGCCCTCCAGCCCGATCATCGACTGCCCGGCCAGGTCCTGCAGGGCGATGTACTTCTGCTTGGGTTTGAGCCAGCCATGGGGCGCGAGCAGTTGCAGTTTGCCCTGGGCCAATACGCTGCTTTGGATTTGCGGATGTTCCGGGTCATGCAGGCTCAGGCCCACGTCGGCCTCGTGCAGCAACAGGCTCCTGACAATCTCGCGGGTCGGCTGGCTCGACAGGTTGCACGGCGTGTCCTGGAAGCGTCGGCGCAGCACGGCGATGCTTTGCGGCAGCAGTTGATTGGCCAGGGGCGGCGTACACAGGGCACGCAGGGTTGGCGCGTGATGGTGCTTCAGGCGGCTGGCCAAGCGTTGTACCGGCTCCAGCGCTTCATACACATGGGCGATTTGCGCCTGTAACTCCAGGGTTTCCCGTGTTGGCTGCAGGCGTCCACGCACGCTGGCGAACAACATAAAGCCCAATTGCTGCTCGGCGTCCTTGAGCGTCGCGTCCACATCGCCCACAGAAAGCTGCAACCATTCGGCGGCCGTGCCGAGGTGTCCGGTCTGCAAGATGGCCTGAATCACTTCGATATGACGTAAACGCATGGCCGGAGTCTAGGGTCAGCAGGGCCGGGATTCAATGGCCTGGAAAAAAACAGCGGGAGCGTTGATTCGCATCGACTTACGTTAGCCTTGCGCAACTGCAACAAGCAGGGCATATAACGAGCGTATCAACCGAGCGACAAGGGGGCTCAGAATGTCTGCACCAGTCATAGTCGGCAACCGGCGCACCCACGGCGGCTTTACGCGGTGGGCGGTGCTGGTGGTGCTCGTCGTCATCGGCGTGTTGGCCCTGGCATTGTGGCCGCGGCTGTTTGGCGAGATGACCCTGACGGAAATCGCTATGGCCAAGGCCCAGGTCGCCGAGCTGGGCAAGGCCGTCGAGCACTTCCATCAAGACACTGGCCGCTATCCGACCGATGAGGAAGGCCTGGAGGGGTTGATCAAGCCGCCCGCCGCCGACGCGAATTGGAAAGGCCCCTATGTCAACGAGGAGCTGCTGACCGATCCGTGGGGTGTTGCCTATCAGTATCACTTTCCGCCGAGCCAACCTCAGGTTCCGTTCGACCTGTTCTCCTTCGGCAAGGATCGGACGTTGGGCGGTGTCGGGGATAACAAGGATATTACCTACGGCGACAACTGATTCATCTGGCATTACCCATCGACCTGTTTAGAATGGTTGGTCTGATCATCAACGACCAATGCCGGTTACCCGGTACTTACAACAAAAACAGGTCTGGTCTCAAATGCCGATGCCCGCGAACTTCTTCGGGGTAACGGCCAGGCAACTGCTGGTCCTGGTGACCGTGGGAGGCGTGGCCGCTTATCTCTTGAGCAATCCCGACGACACTACGTCCGAAAACCTCGCACTCGATGCGTTCATCCGTTCCCAGGAACAGGTGGGCGCGCAGGTGGGTGCGGTGTTGGGCATCACGCTGGTCAGGCAGGTGGTGGCGTATCCCGCGTATGGTACGCCGGGCTACAAGCGCTTGATGTATGACGTCGAGGGCGAGAAGGGGCGACTGATGGTCACGCTCAAACAGGTTGAGGGAGACCCGGGGATTGAAGTGACGGAGGTTCGCCGCCCGTGATCGCCCGGCCCAGTCAATGCCGTCAATGGCCAGGACTGAGCAGGTACGCTCGGGGGCTCAAGCTTATTGCGCGCGGACGGTTTCCGATTCGCGGACGATAATGGTCCCGGACTGAATCAATTTGAATTCATCGCCTTCCAGTTTTTCTACACGGTCGCCAATGGCCAGCTTGTAGGTTGTGGTGGGCGCCGAGCCAGCCAGGCCGTCTAGCGGCGGGGTGGATTCCTGGAACTCATGCACCGAATACACGCGTCCTTCTGCGTCTCTGGCATGGAACTGTCCGACAAGTACTGCTGCCATCTGTTTAGAACCTCTGGAGATAAACACTCGATTTGCGGTTCTGTAGACCGTCATGGAGCGGGGTAGTTTACCTATGGAAAAAAAATACTATTCGTTGATGTTTTCAGACGCTTCCTACGCGGGTGGTCGCGAGGCAGACGCCGGGGGAATTATCAAAACCTTCTGGTGAACGCGTCGCGAAGGCTCTATAACTACAAGCTCCTTTAGTCAGACGTCGGGAAACCTCAATGAGCAAGGTCTACACGATTGCCGTCCTGGTGGGCAGCTTGAGAAAAGAGTCGATCAACCGCAAGGTCGCCCTGGCATTGGCCGAACTGGCCCCCGCCAACCTCACATTGAACATTGTCGAAATTGGCGATTTGCCGCTCTACAACGAGGACATCGACGGGGCATCACCGCCCGCAGCCTACAGTACTTTCCGTCAACAAGTGCGTTCATCCGACGCAGTGCTGTTCGTGACCCCCGAATACAACCGCTCCGTGCCCGCCCCGCTGAAGAATGCCATCGATGTGGGCTCGCGCCCTTACGGGCAAAGCGCCTGGAGCGGCAAGCCGGGGGCGATTATCAGTGTGTCGCCGGGGGCTGTCGGCGGCTTTGGCGCCAACCACCATCTGCGCCAGTCCCTGGTGTTCCTCGACGTGCCGTGCATGCAGCAGCCGGAAGCCTACCTGGGCGGCGCGGGCAGTGTGTTCGACGAGGCGGGCAAGCTGTCGGAGAAAACCAAGCCGTTCCTGCAGGCGTTTATCGATGCCTACGGCAAGTGGGTAGAAAAACAGCACGGCTGATCGCCGATGTGGAAACGGGCTGGCTCGCGATGGCGATGTATCAGTTGAAGATGCATGCACTGAAGCCGCGCAATCGCGAGCAAGCCCGTCAGTCTGTGTTCACATCAGCGTAACCAGTTGGTGCGCGCCAGCTCGATCACTTCATCCCCGCGCCCGCTCATCACTGCCTTGAGCATGTACAGGCTGAAACCCTTGGCCTGTTCCAGCTTGATACTGGGTGGCATCACCAGCTCCTGGGTCGCCGTCACCACGTCCACCAGCACCGGGCCGTCATGGGCCAGGGCGCGGCGCAGGGCCGGTTCGAGGTCTTCGGATTGCTCCACGCGAATGCCCAGGATGCCCATGGCGTTGGACATGGCGGCGAAGTCCGGGTTTTTCAGCTCGGTGCCGGCCTCAAGGTAGCCGGCGGCTTTCATTTCCATGGCGACAAAACCGAGTGATGCGTTATCGAACACGATGACCTTCACCGGCAGTTTCAACTGCGCCAACGAAATGAAATCCCCCATCAACATGGTAAAACCGCCGTCGCCGGACATTGAGATCACCTGTCGCCCGGGGAAAGCTGCCTGGGCACCGATGGCCTGGGGCATGGCGTTGGCCATCGAGCCGTGGTTGAACGAGCCGATCAGGCGCCGTTTGCCATTCATTTTCAGGTAGCGCGCCGCCCACACGGTGGGCGAGCCGACGTCGGCGGTGAAGATCGCATCGTCGTCGGCCAGTTCGCTGAGCAGGCGCGCCACGTATTGCGGGTGAATCGGCCGGTTGGCCTTCGACGCTTGCGCCAGCTCGTCGAGGCCCTGGCGGGCTTTCTCGTAGTGTTTCAAGGACGTTTCGAGGAAGCTGCGGTCGGCCTTGCGGGTCAGGCGCGGCAGCAGTGCATCGATGGTCTCGCTCACGTCAGCGGCGATGCCCAGGTCCAGGGTGGCACGTCGACCCAGCGCCTGGGGGTTGCGATCGATCTGGATGATCTTCGCGTCGGTGGGGTAGAACTGGCGGTACGGAAAGTCGGTGCCGAGCATGATCAGCGTGTCGCAATTGAGCATGGCGTGGTAACCGGAGCTGAAACCGATCAGGCCGGTCATGCCCACGTCGAACGGGTTGTCCCATTCCACGTGCTCTTTGCCGCGCAAGGCGTGTACCACTGGCGCGCCCAAGGCATCGGCCAGGGCCACCACTTGGGCATGGGCGCCGGCGCAACCGCTGCCGCACAGCAAGGTGACTTTCTGGCTGCTGTCGAGGATTTCGCTGAGGCGTTGCAGGTCCTGTTCCGCCGGCAGGGTGCGCGGCGCATGCAGGGCCGGCCAGGGTTTGAGCGTGTCTTCCACTTCCAGCAGCGACACATCCCCGGGGATCACCACCACCGCCACGCCGCGATTGAGGATTGCTGCGCGCATGGCGCGATGCAGCACTTGGGGCATCTGCTCGGGGTTGGTCACCAGTTCGATGAAGTGGCTGCACTCTTTGAACAGTTCCTGGGGATGGGTTTCCTGGAAGTAGTTCAAACCGATTTCGGAAGACGGGATTTGTGCGGCGATGGCCAACACCGGTACATGGTTGCGATGGCAGTCGAACAGGCCGTTGATCAAATGCAGATTCCCCGGCCCGCAACTGCCGGCGCACACCGCCAACTCGCCGGTGGCGGCGGCTTCGGCACCGGCGGCGAACGCGGCGACCTCTTCGTGGCGCACATGCATCCACTCGATGCTGTCCATGGTGCGCAGTGCGTCGGTGAGGCCATTGAGGCTGTCGCCGGTCAGGCCCCAGATGCGCTTGATGCCCGCCTGTTCAAGGGTGGTTGCCAATTGCTGGGCCAGGTTGATTTTCGCCATGAAGAACTCCAATCGTCAGTGAGGTTAAAAGTGGCTGATCAATAGAGGACAGTTCGATCACGGCGAATGCTCCGTGCTTAATGTGAAGATTGCGTCATGGTTGCGCGGTATTGGCGAGTGCGCCGGGCGATAAACCATTGATCGCGGACCAGTGCCATGCACGGCGCAACCTTGGGATTGGGGCGATGGCCGCGGCTCAGGCAACGCATCTGGTGACGCACCACGGCGAGGGCGGCGAGGGGCTTGCGCTGCCAACTGATCGATGTGAGTTGCGGGTTGGGGTCGCGACCTTCGCGCCAGTGTTTGATCAGTTGCGGTTCCAGGGTCAGGGCGGTGGCGATACCGGCCATGGCGATGCCGCTGTCGAGGACTTGCTGCACCACCGGCAAGCGGCGAATGCCACCGGTGACCATCACCGGCATGTTTGCGAGGGTCGCCAGCTCGCGGGCCATTTCCAGGAAATACGCTTCGCGGGCCAGGGTCCGCCCGTCCCGGGCTTCGCCCTGCATGGCCGGTGCTTCGTAGCTGCCGCCGGACAGCTCCAGCAGGTCGATGGGCAGGGCATTGAGCAGCTCAATCACGGCACGCGCATCGTCCGCGTCGAAGCCGCCGCGCTGGAAGTCTGCCGAGTTGAGTTTCACCCCCACGCAAAACGAGGGGCTGACACTGGCGCGAACGGCCTTGATCACTTCAATCAGCAAGCGTGCGCGGTTCGGCAGCGAGCCGCCCCAGTGATCGGTGCGCCGGTTGCTCAAGGGCGAGAGAAACTGGCTGAGCAAGTAGCCATGCGCTGCGTGGATCTGCACGCCTGTAAACCCGGCTTTCTCGGCCAGGCGCGCGCTGGTGGCAAAGCGCGTGATCACGTTCTGGATCTCGTCTTCGGACATAGCCCTGGGCTTGGCGAACATCTTCGAAAAAATACCCAGGTCGAGGGCCACGGCGGACGGCGCCAAGGCTTGCTGGCGCAGGTTGGCCGGCGTCTGGCGCCCCGGATGATTGAGCTGCACCCAGAAGTGCCCGCCGTTGTTGCGTCCGAGGGCGGCCCATTCGCGAAAGCTGTCCAGTGACCGCTCGTCCTCCAGCGCAACGCCGCCGGGGCCGGTCATGGCGCGGCGGTCGATCATCACGTTACCGGTCAGCAGCAAGCCGGGCTCGCCATCCGCCCAGGCCTGGTACAACTGCTTCAATTCACGGGACGGCGCTTGTTGGGCGTCGGCCATATTCTCCTCCATCGCAGCCTTGGCGATACGGTTGACAAGGACTTGGCCGTTGGGCAGTTGCAAGGGTTCGAAAGGTGACATGGTTGACTCCTGAGCGGGGGAGGCCTCAGGCTAAGCTTAAAGTTAACTTTAATGTCAAGCGGGCATGGCGATGAATATTGGTGAACTGGCGAAACAGAGCGGGCTGGCGGCGTCGCGTATTCGGTTTTATGAGGCCGAAGGGTTGATCAGCCAGGTGGGCAGGCAGGCCAACGGCTATCGGCGTTATGCCCCCGAGGCCCTGCAAACCCTGCAACTGATCCAGAGCGCGCAACAGGCCGGGTTTACCTTGCAGGAACTCAAGGCGCTGATGCCGACGCCGGGCGAGCACAAGCGCGAGGCGCTGATTGAGGCGTTGGAGCGTAAGGTGCAGCAGATCGAAGGGATGCAGGCGCAACTGGCGCACAGCAAGGCGCAGTTGCTGGGCGTGATCGCGGCGGTGCGCGCGCAGCCGGAGGGTGTGCCGTGTTCCATGGAGCAGAAGCAGGTGCTGGCGTCGATCAAACTCGATGTATAAAAAAGCCCTGGCATGCCAGGGCTTTTCGCGATGCTAACGCTTAACGGCGACGGAACAGCGGCAGCGGCTCGTCCGTTGCAGCCTGGTACGTCACGGAAAAGTCCTTGAGGCTTTCCAGCGCTTCATACGGGTCTTTGTCGGGGCGCAAGGCGAAGGCATCGAACCCGCAGCGGTGCAGGTAGAACAGTTGGTCGCGCAACACGTCGCCAATCGCGCGCAATTCGCCTTTGTAACCGTAGCGGTCACGCAGCAGGCGCGCATTGGAGTAGTTGCGCCCGTCGGTGAAGGCCGGGAAGTTCAGGGCGATGACCTGGAAGTGCGCCACGTCGTCACCGATCTCTTCGGCTTCTTCATCGGCGTCCAGCCACACGCCCAGGCCGCCGTCACGGGCCTTGAGCGCATGACCGTGCTCGCGCCACAGCGCCAGCGGCACGATCAGGTCGTCGCAGTTGGAGATGCCGTCGAAGGTCGCGTCCTTGGGCAGCAGGTGCCAGGTTTCGTCGACGACTTCGTTGTTCTTAATGATTCGCTGCATAGACGCGCTCCTTGAACAGGTCAATGCCGATGCGCTGGTAGGTGTCGATGAAACGCTCATCTTCGGTGCGCTGCTCGATGTACACATCGATCAGTTTGCCGATCACCTCGGGCATGGCTTCCTGGGCGAAGGATGGGCCGAGGATCTTGCCCAGGCTCGCATCGCGGCTGGCGCTGCCACCCAGGGACACTTGGTAGAATTCTTCGCCTTTCTTGTCCACGCCCAGGATGCCGATGTGGCCGACGTGGTGGTGACCACAGGCGTTCATGCAACCGGAAATGTTCAGGTCCAGCTCGCCGATGTCGAACAGGTAGTCCAGGTCGTCGAAACGGCGCTGGATCGATTCGGCAATCGGGATCGACTTGGCGTTGGCCAGGGAGCAGAAGTCGCCGCCCGGGCAGCAGATGATGTCGGTCAGCAGGCCGATGTTCGGCGTGGCGAAACCCCCTTCGCGCAGTTCGCCCCACAGGGTGAACAGTTGGCTCTGCTCAACGTCCGCGAGAATGATGTTCTGCTCGTGGGAGGTGCGCAGTTGACCGAAGCTGTAGCGCTCGGCCAGGTCGGCCACGGCGTCCAGCTGCTTGTCGGTGATATCGCCGGGGGCGACGCCGGTAGGCTTGAGCGACAGGGTCACGGCGACATAGCCCGGCTTTTTGTGCGCCAGGGTGTTGCGCACACGCCAGCGGGCGAAGCCTGGGTGCTGCTGGTCGAGCGCGGCGAGTTCGGCGTCCTGATTGCCCAGGGCTTTGTACTCGGGGTCGACGAAGTGTTTGGCCACGCGGTGGACTTCGGCGTCGGTCAGGGTGGTCTGGCCGCCGCGCAGGTGTTCCATCTCGGCGTCGACTTTCTGCGCGAACACCTCAGGGGTCAGCGCCTTGACCAGGATCTTGATCCGCGCCTTGTATTTGTTGTCGCGACGGCCATAGCGGTTGTAGACCCGCAGGATCGCGTCGAGGTAGCTCAGCAGGTCCTGCCACGGCAGGAACTCGTTGATAAACGCGCCGACCACCGGGGTACGCCCCAGGCCACCGCCTACCAGTACACGGAAGCCCAACTCGCCGGCGGCGTTGTGGACCGGCTCCAGGCCGATGTCGTGTACTTCGATCGCCGCACGGTCCGATGTCGAGCCATTGATGGCGATCTTGAACTTGCGCGGCAGGTAAGCGAATTCTGGGTGGAACGTGGTCCATTGGCGGACGATTTCACACCAGGGGCGCGGGTCGATCAGTTCGTCGGCGGCAACCCCGGCGAATTGGTCGGTGGTCACGTTGCGCAGGCAGTTACCGCTGGTCTGAATGGCGTGCATCTGCACGGTGGCCAGTTCAGCCAGGATGTCCGGCACGTCTTCCAGCGCCGGCCAGTTGAACTGCACGTTCTGGCGGGTACTGATGTGGGCGTAGCCCTTGTCGAAGTCGCGGGCAATCTTGGCCATCATGCGTGTCTGGCGCGAAGTCAGTTGGCCATAGGGCACGGCCACCCGCAGCATCGGCGCAAAGCGCTGAACATAAAGGCCATTTTGCAGGCGCAGAGGGCGGAACTCTTCTTCGCTCAGTTCACCTGCTAGGTAGCGTCGGGTCTGATCACGGAACTGCTTGACGCGGTCCTCGATGATGCGCTGATCGTATTCGTCGTATACGTACATATAGGTCCTGTTCTCGGCAAATCTGCGCGCACGGCCGCGCACTCCCAACGGAGCCGGGGCACGATACCAGTTTGCGTTTATGCGCAAAAGTGATGTTTGAGTATATGCAAAGAACCAAATCGACTAATGGGAACGATTGTCGGTATACACGCATTTGTCATGCGGGCAATCATCAACTTTACTGTGGGCGAGTCTGAATGCAATCACCTATAAAACCGACAAGAGGCGATGCGATGAGCCATCCGACAAAAGCCCGTAAACCCGACAGTACCGTGGATGCCTGGGCCATTCTATTTCTGATCATTCTCGTGGTAGGGACGGCGGTGTTCTGGGTTGGCCACCAGTAAACAGCGTTGACTGAGCCTCGAATGACTGTCCGATTGCCAGTATCATGGCGGTCAATGTTCAAGGCTTGAATAACCATGGTGAAGGTTCTGTTTGCGTGTGTGTGGTTGCTGGGGCCAGCATTTTGTGGCGTGGCTCAGGCGGCGTCGGTGGTGTTTCTCAACCCGGGCATGTCGACGGAAACCTTTTGGGTCAGTTACGCGCAATTCATGCAGGCCGCGGCCAAGGACCTCGGCCTGGATTTGCGCGTGCGCTATGGCGAGCGCGATCTTCACACCACATTGGTCCAGGCCCGGGAGGAACTGCAAGGCCGCGAGCGGCCGGATTATCTGGTGCTGGTCAATGAGCAGTATGTCGCCCCGCAGATTCTGCGCATGGCTCAGGGCAGTGGGGTGAAATTACTGGTGGTGAACAGCGCGCTGACCGCCGACCAGGTGCAATTGTTGGGCGCCCGCACGGGCATCGATCTGATCGGCAGCCTGGTCGCCGACGACGAAGAGGCCGGCTACCTGATGCTCAAGGACATGTTGCGCCAGCACGGCCGTGTTGCGCCCGGCGAATCCCTCGACCTGCTGGCCTTCTCCGGCATCAAGACCACTCCCGTTGCCCTGTTGCGAGAGCAGGGCATGCACCGGGCGCTGGCCGAACACCCCGAGGTGCGCCTGCGTCAGTTGGTTTATGGAGAGTGGAGCCGCGAGCGCGCCTTCGAGCAAGCGACGCAGTTGTTCAAGCGTTACCCGCACACGGCGCTGGTGTGGTCGGCCAACGATCAGATGGCGCTGGGTGCCATGCAGGCGTTTCGGGACAGCGGGCGCGTGCCTGGCAAGGACGCGCTGTTCAGTGCGGTCAACAGTTCGCCGGAGATCTTGCAGGCGCGTCTGAACGGGCAGTTGTCGTCCCTGGTCGCCGGGCATTTCACCGTGGGCGGGTGGGCGATGGTGCTGATCAATGATGATGCCAAGGGCGTGGACATCGTCGCTCACGGCGGGCGCGACCGCCAGGAGGCGCTATTCCAACTGATCGATTCCGCCCAGGCGCGGCGCTTGCTGGGGCCCATGCCGACGGTAAATTTCCGCGCACTGTCCGCCCTGGGCAAGCCTGCGTCCTATGGTTACCCCTTCAGCATGCGTCTGTTGCTGCACTAGACCCCGGCCAGCAGCAACACCAGTTTGACGATGCCGAACAGCGTCAAGGCAAACACCACTGTGAACAGAATGCCCAGGACCACAAAGTGGCTGGGCTTGCCATGGGTAAAGTCGCGGGCGCGGTTCTTGCCGCTCTGCACGCCAAAGGCTGCGGCGACGACGCTGTGCAGCATCTGCCACAGGGTAGGCGGTTTGTTGTTGGCTGGATCGTCCATACGTGCCTCGACACAAGATGTGTGAGGCAAGCATAGACAATCTGCGCGTGCTTAGTTGTCGTAACCCAGGTTCGGTGCCAACCAGCGCTCGGTCACGGCCAGGTCCTGGCCTTTGCGTGCGGTGTAGCTCGCCACCTGGTCTTTGTCGACCTTGCCCACGGCGAAGTACTGCGCCTGCGGGTGGGCGAAGTACCAGCCGCTGACCGCAGCCGCCGGGAACATCGCGTAGTGCTCGGTGAGGAACACGCCGCTGCGGCCGGCATGCATCTCGCGGGCCTCAGGGTCCAGCAGTTGGAACAGGGTGCCTTTCTCGGTGTGGTCGGGGCACGCCGGGTAGCCGGGGGCAGGGCGGATGCCGCTGTACTGTTCCTTGATCAGCGCGTCATTGTCCAGTTGCTCGTCCTTGGCATAACCCCAGTAATCTTTGCGCACCTGTTGGTGCAGCCATTCGGCGCAGGCTTCGGCCAGGCGGTCGGCCAGGGCCTTGACCATGATCGAGTTGTAGTCGTCGCCCGCGTCCTGGTAAGCCTTGGCCACTTCCTCGGCGCCGATGCCCGCGGTGGTGATAAACCCTCCCACGTAGTCGGTGATGCCGCTGTCTTTGGGCGCGACGAAGTCGGCCAGGGAGAAGTTCGGCTTGCCGTCGGTCTTGATGATCTGCTGGCGCAGGTGGTGCAAGGTTGCCAGGGGCTGCCCGTCGTCGCCGTAGACTTCCAGGTCATCATCGTTCACCTGGTTGGCCGGCCAGAAACCAAACACCGCGCGAGCGCTGATCAGCTTCTCGTCGATCAGCTTGGCGAGCATTTCCTGGGCGTCGGCATACAGCGCCGTGGCGGCTTCACCCACCACTTCATCGGTGAGGATGCGCGGGAACTTGCCGGCCAGGTCCCAGGAGATGAAGAACGGAGTCCAGTCGATGTATTCGGCGAGCACCTTGAGGTCGATGTTGTCCAGCACCTTGGCGCCGGTAAAGGTCGGCGTGACCGGCGTGTAAGTGCTCCAGTCGAACTGCGGCTTCTTGGCGATCGCCGCCGGGTAGCTCAGGCGTTCGGTGCGTGCGCTGCGGTTCGAGGTGCGCTCGCGCACTTCGATGTATTCCAGGCGGGTCTTCTCGACGAAACCGGCCTTCAATTCCTTGGACAGCAGCTGCGTGGCCACGCCCACCGCGCGCGAGGCGTCGGTCACGTAGATCACTGCATCATTGCTGTACTTGGGTTCGATCTTCACCGCCGTGTGCGCCTTGGAGGTGGTGGCGCCACCGATCATCAGCGGCAGGTGGAAGTCCTGGCGCTGCATTTCGCGGGCGACGTGGACCATCTCATCAAGGGACGGGGTGATCAGGCCGGACAGCCCGATGATGTCGCACTTCTGTTCCTTGGCCACCTGCAGGATCTTCTCCGCCGGCACCATCACGCCCAGATCGACGATGTCATAGCCGTTGCATCCCAGCACCACGCCGACGATATTCTTGCCGATGTCATGCACGTCGCCCTTCACCGTGGCCATGAGGATCTTGCCCTTGGCTTCCGGCTTGTCGCCTTTTTCCAGTTCGATGAACGGGATCAGATGGGCCACGGCCTGTTTCATCACCCGCGCCGACTTGACCACCTGCGGCAGGAACATTTTGCCCGCGCCAAACAGGTCGCCGACGATGTTCATGCCGGACATCAGCGGGCCTTCGATCACTTCGATCGGGCGCGCGAACGACTGCCGGGATTCTTCGGTGTCTTCGACGATGTGCGTGGTGATGCCCTTGACCAGCGCGTGTTCCAGGCGCTTGTTGACCGGCCAGCCGCGCCATTCCTCGGTTTCGGCTTCCTTGACGCTGCCGTCGCCCTTGTACTTGTCGGCGATGGCGAGCAGGGCATCGGTGCCGTCCGGGGTGCGGTTGAGCACCACGTCTTCCACCGCGTCGCGCAGTTCGGCGGGGATCTGGTCGTAGATCTCCAGCTGGCCGGCGTTGACGATGCCCATGGTCAGGCCGTTGCGGATCGCATACAGCAGGAACACCGAGTGGATCGCCTCGCGCACCGGGTTGTTGCCGCGGAACGAGAACGACACGTTGGACACGCCGCCGGACGTCAGCGCATACGGCAGCTCGTCGCGGATGTAGGCGCAGGCGTTGATGAAGTCGACGGCGTAGTTGTTGTGCTCTTCGATACCGGTGGCGACCGCGAAGATGTTCGGGTCGAAGATGATGTCTTCCGGCGGGAAGCCGACTTCATTGACCAGGATGTCGTAGGAGCGTTTGCAGATCTCTTTCTTGCGCGCTTCGGTGTCGGCCTGGCCGGCTTCGTCGAAGGCCATCACCACCACGGCGGCACCGTAGCGTTTGCACAGCTTGGCGTGATGGATGAACTGCTCGACGCCTTCCTTCATGCTGATGGAGTTGACGATGCCCTTGCCCTGGATGCACTTGAGGCCGGCTTCGATCACTTCCCACTTGGAGGAGTCGATCATGATCGGCACGCGGGAGATGTCCGGCTCGCCGGCAATCAGATTGAGGAAGGTCACCATGGCCTTCTTCGAATCGAGCATGCCTTCGTCCATGTTGATGTCGATCACCTGGGCGCCGGCTTCCACCTGCTGCAGGGCGACTTCGAGGGCTTCGGTGTAGTTGTCTTCGCGGATCAGCCGGGCGAAACGGGCGGAGCCGGTGATGTTGGTACGTTCGCCGACGTTGACGAACAACGACTGGCGATCGATGGTGAACGGCTCCAGGCCCGACAGGCGGCAGGCCTTGGGGATGTCCGGGATCTGGCGCGGCGCGTAACCGGCCACGGCCTTGGCGATGGCTTCGATATGCCCCGGCGTGGTGCCGCAGCAGCCGCCGACGATGTTCAGGAAGCCGCTCTGGGCGAATTCCTCGATGACTTTGGCGGTTTGCGCCGGCAATTCGTCGTATTCGCCGAATTCGTTGGGCAGGCCGGCGTTAGGGTGCGCGGACACATAAGTGTTGGCCTTGTTCGACAGCTCTTCGAGGTACGGACGCAACTCGCTGGCGCCCAGGGCGCAGTTGAGGCCCACGGAAATCGGCTTGGCGTGGCTGACCGAGTTCCAGAACGCTTCGGTGGTCTGGCCCGACAGGGTGCGGCCGGAGGCGTCGGTGATGGTGCCGGAGATCATGATCGGCAGTTCGAAGCCCAGCTCTTCGAATACACCCTGCACGGCAAAGATCGCGGCCTTGGCGTTGAGGGTGTCGAAAATGGTTTCGATGAGGATCAGGTCCGCGCCGCCTTCGATCAGGCCCTTGGTGGCCTCGGTGTAGTTCTCCACCAGTTCATCGAAGGTCACGTTGCGGTAGCCGGGGTTGTTCACATCCGGCGACAGCGAGCAGGTACGGCTGGTCGGGCCGAGCACGCCGGCGACGAAGCGTGGCTTGTCCGGCGTCTCCAGGGTCTTGGCGTCGGCCACCTTGCGCGCGACGCGGGCACCTTCTACGTTCAACTCGTAGGCGAGCGACTCCATGCCGTAATCGGCCTGGGACACTTGGGTGGCGTTGAAGGTGTTGGTTTCGAGGATGTCGGCGCCGGCATCCAGGTACGCCTTCTCGATGGAGGCGATGACGTCCGGACGGCTGAGCAGCAACAGGTCGTTGTTACCCTTGACGTCGCTCGGCCAGTCGGCAAACCGTTTGCCGCGGTAGTCCTGTTCTTCCAGCTTATAGCTCTGGATCATCGTGCCCATGCCGCCGTCGAGGATCAGGATGCGTTCCTTGAGGGCTTGGTGAAGGGCTTGCAGACGAGCGCTACGATCGGACATGGGACTACTCTGTTCAGGCATTACGGAGGGCGTGGATCATAGCAAACCTGTGTGGATTTGGAGCATGTGCAGGTTTTGCATGAATATCGTTCATGTTGGTGCGCGTGTTAGATCGGTAGAATCCGCGGGGTTTTCTATTTTGGCTTCATATCGGGACCAGGCTCATGCCGTATCGCATCATCATCAGCTTCGTTTTGTTGCTGATTGGCAGCACTACACAGGCCCAAGATCCCGCTCCGGCGCTTTCCTACACCCGTGATATCCAACCGATCTTCACTGAGAAGTGCGTGGCGTGCCATGCCTGCTACGACTCGGCCTGCCAGTTGAACCTGGGCAGTGGCGAGGGCGCGGCGCGGGGGGCGACCAAGGTACTGGTCTACGATGGTGATCGCAGTCAGGCGACCAAGCCGACGCGTCTGTTCTACGACGCGTTCGGCAAGGCTGCCTGGCGGCACGAAGGCTTCACTTCCGTGCTCGACGCCCAAGGCAGCCAGGCTGCGTTGATGGCGCGCATGCTCGAACTGGGCCACAGCCGCGCGCCGTTGCAGCCCAACGGCAAGCTGCCGGACGACATCGTGCTGGGCCTGAACCGCGAGAACATGTGCCCGCTGCCAGAGGAGTTCGACACTTACGCCGACGTGCACCCCAATGAAGGTATGCCGCTGGCCGTGACCGGCTTGAGCGACCAGCAGTACCAGACCCTGCGACGTTGGCTGGCCTCAGGTGCGCCGATTGACCAGCAGGGCGTGGCGCCAAGTGCCCAGGAAGCCGCACAGGTGCTGCAGTGGGAAAACCTGCTCAACGCCCCCGGCGCCCGCGAAAGCCTGGTCGCCCGCTGGCTGTTTGAACACCTGTTTATCGCACATCTGTATTTCGAAGGCGGTGAGCCGGGGCATTTCTTCCAGTGGGTACGCTCGCGCACCCCCAGCGGGCAGCCGATCGACCTGATCAATACCCGTCGCCCCAACGACGATCCCGGTACCCGGATCTACTACCGGCTGTGGCCGATACAAGGGGTGATCGTCCATAAGACCCACATCACGTACCCGCTCAGCGCGGCGAAAATGGAACGGGTCAAAGCCTTGTTCTACAGCGGCGACTGGCAGGTCAGCGCCTTGCCGGGCTACGGTCCGGGCCGTCGTGCCAACCCGTTCGAGACGTTCGAGGCGATTCCGGCCCAGGCGCGCTACCAGTTCATGCTCGATAACGCCGAGTACTTTGTCCGCACCTTCATCCGTGGCCCGGTGTGCCGGGGCCAGATCGCCACGGACGTGATCCGCGACAATTTCTGGGCGCTGTTCCAGGCCCCCGAACACGACCTGTACATCACCGATCCGCTCTATCGCGGCCGGGCCACGCCGTTGCTGGCAATGCCCGGGCAGAACGACGACGTGGGCAGCGTGCTCAGCCTGTGGCTCAAGTACCGTGACAAGCGCAACGAGTACGAAGCGCTGCGTCGCTACCGCTATGGCGAGTTGCCGGCGCCCGGTTGGTCGACCCTGTGGGCCGGCAACGACAATGCGTTGTTGAGCATCTTCCGTCACTTCGACAGCGCGTCGGTCAATAAAGGCCTGATCGGTGAAGTCCCGCAGACGATGTGGTTGTTCGACTATCCGTTGCTGGAGCGCACCTACTACCAATTGGTGGTCAATTTTGACGTGTTCGGCAACGTCTCCCATCAGGCCCAGACCCGCTTGTACTTCGACCTGATCCGCAATGGCGCCGAACAGAACTTCCTGCGCCTGATGCCGGCCAATTCGCGGGACGATTTCCTCGACGATTGGTATCAGAACGGCGGCAAGGTCAAGTTGTGGATGGACTATGAGTCGATCGACGACGATAAACCCACCGGCCTGAAACTGAATGAAAAAGACCCGAAACGCGATTTCGTCAACCAGTTGCTGGCGCGTTATGGCGACCTCAATGCCAGCCCGGACCCGATCAATCGCTGTGTCGGCGCCTACTGCTCGCGGCCGGGCCTCGAACCGGTGCTGCGCGATGCCGAGCAGGCCCTGAGTCGCCTGACGTTGCGCCCGGCGGCGGGGCTCAAGGTCATCGACCAATTGCCGGAAGCGACCATGCTGCGCATCGAAACCCGCACCGGTCATCGTGAGGTCTACAGCCTGCTGCGCAACCGTGCCCACACTAATGTCGCGTTCATGCTGGGTGAGGCTTCTCGCTATCAACCGGGCCTGGACACGTTGACGGTCTACCCCGGCGTGCTGAGCAGTTATCCGAACTTCATGTTCAATATCCCGGCCGAGCAAGTGCCGGCGTTCGTCGCGGCCATGGAAAGTGCCCGCGACGCCCAGCACTTCGAGAAGATCGTCGATCGTTGGGGTGTGCGCCGCAGCCATCCGCAGTTCTGGGAGTACTTCCACGATCTGTCGACCTACATCCGCGAAACCACGCCGGTGGAAGAGGGTGTGCTGGATATGAACCGCTATGAAAACCTCTGACGGCGATGGTGAGGCTTTTCCGACAAAATTACTGGGGCTTTGTATCTGCGTAATATTTTGGCGTAAACTGCCAGCAAGCCTGTGAGGAGTTTCCATGACTGCCATAACCATTACCGACGCCGCCCACGATTACCTGGCTGACCTGCTGTCCAAGCAGAACACCCCGGGTATCGGCATCCGCGTCTTTATCACCCAGCCTGGCACCCAGTACGCCGAGACGTGCATCGCCTACTGCAAGCCGGGCGAAGAGAAGCCGGAAGACACCGCGCTGGGGCTGAAAAGCTTCACCGCGTATATCGATGCCTTCAGCGAAGCGTTCCTCGACGACGCGGTGGTCGACTACGCCACTGACCGCATGGGCGGCCAATTGACCATCAAGGCGCCGAACGCCAAGGTGCCGAACGTCAATGCCGACAGCCCGGTCAACGAGCGCATCAATTACTACCTGCAAACCGAGATCAACCCTGGGCTGGCCAGCCACGGTGGGCAGGTCAGCTTGATCGACGTAGTGGATGACGGTATCGCCGTATTGAAGTTCGGCGGCGGCTGCCAGGGCTGCGGCCAGGCGGATGTGACCCTGCGTGAAGGCATCGAGCGTACCTTGCTGGAGCGCATTCCGGAGCTCAAGGGCGTCCGCGATGTGACTGACCATACGCAGAAAGAAAACGCCTACTACTGAGTCAGGTGTTCACTGCGAGCAAAAAAACGGCGCCCCGTGAGCGCCGTTTTTTTATGCTTAAAATTCAGCTTCTTACGCGACCTACCTAACGCTGAACATTAGGTGTGGGAGGGAGCTTGCTCCCGATAGCGGTGTATCTGTCGATTGATAAGTCGACTGACCCGCCGCTATCGGGAGCAAGCTCCCTCCCACATTTTATTTTGTGTTTGTTTAGTTAAATCAGTGTTTTATGTTTGTTTTTTGATGTTTTTTATTAGGGGCGGTACAGGTGTGCATGCCCGGCCCGATACAGCGACGACGCGCTGAAACTGTCACTGGCCAGCACCCGACCCACCACAATCAGCGCCGTGCGCCTGAAGCCTTTGGCCGCGACTTTGTCGGCAATGTCCGCCAAGGTGCCGACAGCCCAATCCTGATCCGGCCAGGTCGCGCGGTGTACCACGGCAATCGGGCAATCCGCGCCATAGTGCGGCAGCAGTTCGGCGACGATCTTCTCAAGGTGATTGACCCCCAGATGAATCGCCATGGTCGTGCCGTGGCGGGCCAGGCTGTCGAAGTCTTCACCGGCGGGCATGCGGGTTTTATCGGCGTAGCGGGTGAGAATCACGCTCTGGGCGATATCCGGCAGGGTCAGTTCAGTCTCCAGCAGCGCCGCGCAGGCGGCCACGGCGGTGACGCCGGGAATGATCTGGAACGCAATGCCCAACTCGCGCAACAGGCGGATCTGTTCGCCAATTGCGCCGTACAGGCTTGGATCGCCGGAGTGGACCCGCGCCACATCCTGGCCCCTGGCATCGGCGGCCTTGATCAGCTCGATGATCTGTTCCAGGTGCAGTTCGGCGCTGTTGACCACCTGTTCGGCCTGATGCCCCTCCAGTACCGCCGCCGGCACCAGCGACCCTGCATAGATGATCACCGGGCAACTGCGGATCAGCCGCTGGCCTTTGACGGTGATCAATTCCGGGTCGCCGGGGCCGGCGCCGATGAAGTAGACGGTCATGGACAAATCCTGTGAAAAAACGCGCGAGCATGAGGAACGCTCATGATCGGAAGCGGCGATTATCGCGGTTTCAGTCGACGCAGGCCAATGCCAAGGTGGCCCGGGCGGATTTTTTGCGCGGGACCAACAGGCGCGCAGGGGCGTCGCCGAGTTGTTCGGCCAGGGCCAGGGCGGCACTTTCGGCGATGCCGTAACAACCGGTATGGGCAAAGGCGACGGCAGACCTGTGGCTCAGACGGTCGTCATACATCGCCAGGTGCGCCGCGCTGAAGCAGTGCAGCGGCAGGTTCAGCCATTGGGTCAGGGCCAGCAAGCCCGGTTCATCCTGCTTGCGATCAAGACTGGCCAGGGCGGTGATGCGATGGCGCTCGATACCGCCCTCGGCGAGGGCGGCGTCCAGCAGGTCCAGCAGGGCTTGAAACTCGCAGCCGCGCTGGCAGCCCAGGCCGACGACCAGGGTCATGCGGTGTATCGATCGTCGCGGTTACGGCGAAACAACCAGGCGCTGATCAGCCCCAACGCCAACCAGAACGCGATGTTGGTCAGTTGCGAGGCGATCTTGAACTGTGCTTCCAGAGCCTCAGGGGCCAGCATCGAATGCACTTCAGGTTGCGGAGCGCCAATCACATGAGGCACCACGAGGATCGCCGCGCCCAGCGCCTTGAGCAGCCAGTTGCCACCGAATACCAGCAGCGCGATACCGGCCGCGGTTGAGGCCGCCGTGCCGATCCACCAGATCTGCCGTTGTGCCAGGTCGGCAGCGGCAGTGCCCGGCAATTCCGGCGGCAGGCCCAGGGTTGGCGCCAGCACGAAGGTTGCGTAACCGGCCAGGCCCCACAGCAGGCCTTGAGCCGTGCGAGTCGGCGCGCGCAGGGTGTAGAGCCCGGCGAGCATCAAGGCGAAACCGACCGCCACCACCAGATTGCCGCCGGTGGTCGACAGCACGCGCTGCCAGCCATCTTCCGGCTCCCAGGCTTCGGCGTCATGGGCGTGTGCAGCGGTGCCGGCGGCGTGCTCGTGTACCACTTGCGTCGCGGCCGGGGCTTTTTCAAAGGTTTCCGCCTGCATGATTAGCGGGGCGACCCAGAAACTTTGCAGCAAGGTCAACAACAGGGCGGCCAGCAGCCCACTGAAACCTGCGGTTTGCGCAATACGCTTGATCATGTCGGCAGGTCTCAATGGCACGGGAACGCGGCGCTGTGGCGGGTATCGTGGGCGGCGTTGTGTACCGCTTCGATATGCGAGAACCCGGCGAAATACACCAGGCACGCGCCGAGGATCGACGCGCCGATGGCGGCGCCCAGGCGTTGGCTCAGGGTGGCGGTGCTGCTGGTGCTAGGCGAGGTGCTGCTGATGATCGACATGGCGCGTCCCTTCAGGGGTTCAGGGTGACACGAGCGCATGCAAAACCCGCGAGCCAGGCACGCAGGGTTCAAACAGCGCCCGCCCACCGCGGGTTTGTTAGATGATTTTTTTCGGGCCGGTCTCCGGGCTTGCGAGGGGGCTCTTGAACTGAGTCCTGAAAGCATCGCCTTCCCATGCACAAAGCACAGTGGCCGTGACGCTTCGCTCGCTTACCGTTGCGGGGGCAGCACCGGACTGGTCATATCGCTATGACGCACCGGTTTCCCGTTTCACCCTGTGAAGGGCACCCGAAACAAGGTGTGTAGGAAAGCATGCAGGGCGACGGTAGTCAAATTGACTGAGCCCCTGTAGCCTTGCACCCTCGAGGTTCTTCGGCCCAGGCCGGAGCTAAGAAGGGAACGCGGTTCAAGCCGCGGCTGCCCCCGCAACTGTGAAGGGTTTATCTGACTGCCACGCCACTGCCATCAAGGCGGGAAGGCGCAGCCAGCGCCGGTCGCAAGACCCGCAAGCCCCAAGCCAGGAGACCTGCCTCGCAACCGATTTTTCAATTCAACCGGGCGGGGTGATCCGGTGACGAAATCTGCTGCTGCGCGTCGCGCAGGGCCTATCGTCCCGTATGCCCGCCCCCAAGGGCATCCGATGAAAACACTGGCCAAACTCCCCGTCACCATCGTTACCGGCTTTCTCGGCTCGGGCAAAACCACCTTGCTGCGCCATATGCTCGATAACGCCCAGGGCCGTCGCATCGCGGTGATCGTCAACGAGTTCGGCGAGCTGGGCATCGACGGTGAAATCCTCAAGCAGTGCTCCATCGGCTGCACCGAGGAAGAAGCCAACGGCCGCGTGTATGAACTGGCCAACGGCTGCCTGTGCTGCACCGTGCAGGAAGAGTTCTTCCCGGTGATGCGCGAACTGGTTGCCCGTCGCGGCGACCTTGACCATATCCTCATCGAAACCTCCGGCCTGGCCCTGCCAAAACCTTTGGTCCAGGCGTTCCAGTGGCCGGAAATCCGCAACGCCTGCACGGTCGATGCGGTGATCACCGTGGTCGACAGCCCCGCCGTGGCGGCCGGCACCTTCGCCGCCTTCCCGGATCAGGTCGACGCCCAGCGCAAACTCGACCCGAACCTGGACCACGAATCACCGCTGCATGAACTGTTCGCCGACCAACTGGCCAGCGCCGACCTGGTGATCCTCAACAAGTGCGACCTGATCAGCCCCGACGACCTGGCCCGCGTGCGCCTGGAAGTCGCCGAAGAGTTGCCGCCGGCGGTGAAGATCATCGAAGCCAGCAGCGGTCGGGTACCGCTGGACGTGCTGATCGGCCTGGGCGCCGGCTCCGAAGAGCACATCGACGGCCGCCACAGCCATCACGATCATCATCACGAAGGCGAAGACGATCATGATCACGATGCGTTCGACTCCATTTCCATCGACCTGCCCCAGTCCGACGAAGCCCTGCTGCTCGACGCCCTGAGCCAATTGGTGGTGCAGCACGGCATCCTGCGCGTCAAAGGCTTCGCGGCGATCCCGAACAAGCCGATGCGCCTGCTGATCCAGGGCGTGGGCACGCGCTTCGACAAACACTTCGACCGCGCCTGGAGCGCCGACGAAGCGCGCATCACGCGCCTGGTGCTGATCGGCCAGGACCTCGACGCGGCGGGCCTCGAAGCGCAATTGCGCGCCGCCCTCAGCGTTTAACCCATGCACCTGCTCAGGACCCAGCCCGGCGGTTTCGTCGCGGACGACAACATTGCCGACCTTGGGCAAACCCCCGCCGAGCTGGTGATCCTGTGCAGCGGCGATTCCAGCCTGGCGCTGCTGGCCGAAGCGGCCCAGCAGTTGCCCGAGGATTACCCGAGCTTGCGCCTGGCCAACCCGATGCAGGTGCAGAACCATGCATCGGTGGACCTGTACGTCGATGAAGTGCTGCGCCACGCCAAGGTCATCCTGATTTCCCTGCACGGCGGCATCGGCTATTGGCGTTACGGCGTCGAGCGCCTGGTGGCGTTGGCCGAGCGCGGGGTCACGCTGATCCTGGTGCCGGGGGATGACCGCCCCGACCCGGAACTCAGCGGCCTCAGCACCGTGGATGCCGCAGCGCGTGACCGCCTGTGGCAGTTCCTGCGCCAGGGCGGCCTGGGTAATGCGCTGGATTTTTATCGCTGCCTGGCCAGCGCTTACCTGGGCCGCGACTATGCCTGGGCCGAGCCGCAAACCCTGGCGCGCAGCGCGATTTATCACCCGCGTAAAGCCCATGCGTGCCTCAACGACTGGCAGTTGGATTGGAATCCTGAGTGCCCGGTGGCGGCGGTGCTGTTCTACCGCTCCCATCTGCAAGCGGCCAATACCGGTTTTATCGATGTGTTCTGCCAGCGTCTGCAGGCGGCGGGCCTGAATCCGTTGCCAATGGCAGTGGCCAGTCTGAAGGAGCCTGGCTGCCTGACGGCGGTCGAGGACTGGCTGGATGAGGTCGGGGCGGCGGTGATTCTCAACACCACCGGCTTTGCCCAGTCCAGCCCCGAAGCGCCGCATTTGCGGCCGTTTCGCCGCAATATCCCGGTGATCCAGGCGATTTGCGCCCAGGACAACCAACCCGCCTGGCAGGCCAGCGAACAAGGCCTCGGCCCGCGCGACCTGGCGATGCACATCGCCTTGCCGGAACTGGACGGACGCATCATCAGCCGACCGATCAGCTTCAAGGACCTGGCCTGGCGCAGTGAGCGTAGCCAGTCGGACGTGGTGTGCTACCGCGCAGCGCCGGAGCGCATGGACTTTGTCGCTGAACTGGCGCGCCGTTGGGTCGAACTGGCGCGGGTGCCGAATGCCGACAAGCGCATCGCCCTAATCCTGGCCAACTACCCGACGCGCGACGGCCGCATCGGCAACGGCGTCGGCCTGGACACGCCGGCGGCGGCGCTGAATATCCTGCGGGCCTTGCAGGCCGAGGGTTATCCGCTGCCGCAGGTCCTGCCGGAAAGCGGCACCGCGTTGATCCACGAACTGCTCGGTGGCGTCACCAACGACCTGGACAACCTCGACCTGCGCCCGTGCCACCAAAGCCTGGGCCTGGACGACTACGAGGCGATGTTCAAGCGCCTGCCCGAAGCCAACCGCCAGGCGGTGCTGGAACGCTGGGGCACGCCGCACAACGACCCGATGTGCCGCGATGGCCGCCTGATGATCGCCGGCCTGCGCCTGGGCTTGACGTTTATCGGCATCCAGCCGGCCCGCGGTTATCAGGTGGACGCCAGCGCGGTGTACCACGACCCGGACCTGGTGCCGCCTCACGCTTACCTGGCGTTCTATTTCTGGTTGCGCCACACCTACGGCGCTCACGGCGTGATCCACGTCGGCAAGCACGGCAACCTGGAATGGCTGCCGGGCAAGGGCGTCGGGCTGTCGGAAAATTGCTGGCCCGACGCGCTGCTCGGGCCGCTGCCGAATATCTATCCGTTTATCGTCAACGACCCGGGCGAGGGCGCCCAGGCCAAGCGGCGCACCCAGGCGGTGATCATCGATCACTTGATGCCGCCGCTGACCCGTGCCGAAACCTACGGGCCGCTGCGCGACCTGGAGCTGTTGGCGGACGAATACTACGAAGCGCAATTGCTCGACCCGCGCCGCGCCCGCGAGCTGCAAAAGGACATCCTCAAGCTGGTGCGCGAAACCCGTATCGACCAGGAGCTTGAACTGGACAGCGAGGCCGACGCGGCGATCTGGCTGCCGCGCCTGGATACCTACCTGTGTGACCTGAAGGAATCGCAGATCCGCGACGGCCTGCATATCTTCGGCGAGTCGCCCCAGGGCCGCTTGCGTATCGACACCTTGCTCGCGTTGCTGCGTATCCCGCGTGGCGACGGCCGAGGCGCGCAATCGAGCCTGTTACGGGTATTGGCCAAGGCCTTCGAGCTGGGTTTCGACCCGCTGGACTGCGCCCTCGCCGAACCCTGGACCGGACGCTGCCCGGAGGTGTTGCAAACCATCGATCCACAGCGGTGGCGCACCGCCGGTGATACCCGCGAGCGCCTGGAGCTGTACGCTGCACGGTTGATCGAACAGGCGCTGGCGGGGCCGCTGGAACAGCTGGAAGAGCCCGGTTGGGAGGACGTCAAATCCGTCATCGAAAGCCTGCGCAGTGTCGTGGCGCCACGCCTGGATGGGTGCGGCCCGGCGGAAATGCGCGGCCTGCTCGATGCCCTGGGCGGCCGCTTCGTGCCGGCGGGCCCAAGCGGCGCGCCGAGCCGGGGGCGTCTGGATGTGCTGCCCACCGGGCGCAATTTTTTCAGCGTCGACGTGCGCAACCTGCCGACCACCACTGCCTGGCGCATCGGTTTCCAGTCGGCCAACCTGATTCTCGAGCGGCACCTGCAAGACCACGGCGACCACCTGCGCCAGCTCGGCCTGTCGGTGTGGGGCACCGCGACCATGCGTACCGGCGGCGACGATATCGCCCAGGCCATGGCCCTGATGGGGGTACGCCCGGTGTGGGCCACGGGCAGCCAGCGGGTGGACGACTTCGAAATCCTGCCGATCAGCCTGCTGGACCGCCCGCGTGTCGACGTGACTTTGCGCGTGTCCGGGTTCTTCCGGGATGCCTTCGCCAACCTGATCCGCCTGTTCGATGCGGCGGTACAAGCGGTGGCGGCGCTGGACGAGCCTGACGATATGAACCCGCTGGCCGCCAAGGTCCGTTGCGAGCGCCAGGCGTTGCTTGAGTCCGGCCTGGACGAGGCCGCGGCGGCGAAACAGGCGGGCTGGCGTATTTTCGGGGCCAAGCCGGGTGCCTATGGCGCGGGCGTGCAGGGCGCGATCGACGGTCGCTTGTGGCAAAGCCGCGAGGACTTGGCCGAGGTCTACCTGAATTGGGGTGGCTACGCCTATGGTGGCGCCGACGGGGGCACCGCCGCCCGCGGGCAATTCGCCCAACGCCTGAGCCAGGTGCAGGCGGTGCTGCAAAACCAGGACAATCGCGAGCACGACCTGCTCGATTCCAACGATTACTACCAATTCCAGGGCGGCATGCTCGCCGCCGTGGAAACCCTGAGCGGCGATAAGGCTGCCAGCTACCATGGCGACCACAGCCAGCCGGACGTGCCGAAGATCCGCACCTTGAAGGAAGAGCTGAACCGGGTGATCCGTGCCCGCGCCGCCAACCCCAAGTGGATCGAAGGCGTGAAGCGTCATGGCTATAAAGGTGCGTTCGAGATGGCGGCAACCGTGGACAATCTGTTCGCCTTCGACGCCACCACCGCGCTGATCGACGATCACCAATACGCCTTGCTCGCCGACGCCTACCTACTCGACCCCGACACCCGCGCCTTTGTGCGACAGCACAACCCTGATGCCCTGCGGGACATGACCGAGCGCCTGCTCGAAGCCCAGCAGCGTGGCATGTGGCAAGCGCCGGGGGCGTATCGCGAGGCGTTGGAAAACCTGTTGCTGGATATAGAAGAAGACAGCTGATGACTGATATTCCCCATTTCCCGCTGTCGGCCGTGGTCGGTGCCGATGACCTGAAACTCGCGCTGTGCCTGACCGCCATCGACCCGAAGATCGGCGGCGTGCTGATCGAAGGCCCGCGCGGCATGGCCAAGTCCACCCTGGCACGTGGCTTGGCGGACCTGTTGGCCAGCGGTCAATTCGTCACCTTGCCGTTGGGCGCCACCGAAGAGCGCCTGGTCGGCACCCTGGACCTGGATGCGGCATTGGGCGAAGGCCGCGCGCAGTTTTCACCCGGCGTGCTGGCCAAGGCGGATGGTGGGGTGTTGTATGTCGACGAGGTCAACTTGCTGCCCGATCATTTGGTGGACCTGTTGCTGGACGTGGCCGCCAGCGGCACCAACCTGATCGAGCGCGACGGTATCTCCCACCGGCATCCTGCGCGCTTTGTGCTGATCGGCACGATGAACCCGGAGGAGGGTGAGTTGCGTCCGCAGTTGCTCGACCGCTTCGGCTTCAATGTGGCCTTGAGCGGGCAAACCGTGCCGGCCGAGCGTGGGCAGATCATCCGCCGGCGCCTCGACTTCGACAGCGACCCCGTGGCCTTCTGCGCGCTGTGGGCCGAACCGCAGGCCGCCCTGCGCGAGCGTTGCACCCGGGCGCGGGCCTGTCTCGAGGCCATTGCATTGGATGACGAGGCGCTGGCACAGATCACCCAACGCTGCTTTGCCGCGGGCGTGGATGGTTTGCGCGCCGACCTTGTCTGGTTGCGTGGCGCAAGAGCGCATGCAGCCTGGCGCGGCGCGACCGCCATCGCCGAGGAAGATATCGAAGCCGTGGCCGAGTTTGCTTTGCGCCATCGTCGCCAGGCGCAGTCCCCGCCGCCCAGCCCGCCCAACCATGAGGGCCAGGCGCCTCAAGCGTCCGATACTTCACCCGGCCAAGGCCAGTGGGGCGATATGCCCGCACCGGCCTTGCCCACGGGCGCTCGCCGAGACGTGCCCGCCTGGCCAAAAAAGCCTTAGGCATCTGCCCCCGACCTGACGCGGGGGCGGATGCCCGGCCCAAGGCGGGGCGACTGGATAAAGGCAGGCACGGCAAGTCGCGCGACGCGCAGCAGGGCTCGATCAATTGGCCGGGCACCTTGCTCGGCGGGCGGCCGCAGTCTCGTGAGGACCTGCGTTTCCACCTGCGCAGCCGCTCGGCCCAGGAGTTATGGTTGGTGATTGTCGACGCGTCGGCGTCGACGCGGCGGCATCGTGCCTTGACCGATGCCAAAGGGTTATTGGCGCAACTGTTGGATGACGCCTACCGCCAGCGGGCGCGCATGGCATTGCTGACGGCGAGCGGGCAGTCGCCGAAGTGGCAGGTGCAGGGTCTGAAAGCCGCGAAAAGCCTGGCTGGCTGGCTCGATCAGCTCGGCGCGGGTGGCGGTACGCCGCTGTTGGCCGCGCTGGGCGAGGCGGCGCAATGGCTGGTGGCACGCAGAACGCGTTTCCCCACCGAACAGCAGCGGTTGCTGGTGGTGACTGACGGGCGACTCAAGGAGATTGCCGCGTTGCCATCGCTGGAGTGCCCGGGGTTGCTGGTCGACATCGAGCGCGGGCCGATTCGGTTGGGGAGGGCGCGAGAACTGGCTCAGCACCTGTATTTGGATTATCGACATATCGATAGTTTTTAGGCTCTAAAACCAGATCGGGAAGTGTCGCTCTTGTAAAGTCGAATCTTCCGACATTAATCACCGATAACAAATCTTTACTCTCTGGGCTTTCGCGTCCAGGAGTAAAGGGAATGACTTCTAGCGTACTGCCGAGGGTTCTTTTCGATCATGGCCGGCACACCCTGAGTGTGCACAACATCGAAGCCCGTCTCGACGTGTTGGCCTTTGAAGGCCGCGAACACCTGAGCCAACCCTTCACCTATCGCGTGGAATTCACCAGCACCGAACGTGACCTCGCCGCCGAAACCCTGCTTGGCCAGGACGCCCGTTTCAGCCTGCACGCCGCCCCGCAAAAACCACCGGCCTCAGGCTTCAGCGCGCCCGCGGTCAAACCGCTGCGCACCTTGCACGGCGTGGTCACCGGCTTCAAGCGCCAGTCCGGCTCGAACGACCAGGCCCGTTATGAACTCACTCTGCAGCCGCGCCTGGCTCTGCTCGGCCAAGGCAGACAATTTCGCATCTACCAGCATCAATCCGTGCCACAGATCGTCGAAAGCATCCTGCGCAGCCGCCACGACTTTGAAGGCCAGGACTTTCTGTTCAGCCTGAAACGCGACTACCCCAGGCGCGAGCAGGTCATGCAATACGGCGAGAGCGACCTGGCCTTCATCGACCGCCTGCTCGCCGACGTCGGCATCTGGTACCGCTTCACCAGCGACGAACGCCTGGGTATCGATGTGGTCGAGTTCTGCGACGATCAGCGCCTCTACCAGTTCGACATCGCGCTGCCGTATCGCCCGCAATCCGGGTTGGGCAGCAGCGGGCAGGACGCGGTGTGGCACCTGCAATCGAACCACCAGGTGGTCGAACAACAGGTGCATATCCGCGCCTACCACCCCCGCGACGCCGGCGCCCACCTGAGCGGCGAGATCGACCAGAGCCGCGGCGCCAGCGGCACCTACGGCGAGGCCTACCACTACGCCGAGCCCTACACGACCCTCGGCGACCGGCTGGATCAGGACGAAGACCTGCTCAGTGAAAGCGGCTACTTCTACGCACGCCTGCGCCACGAGCGTTACCTCAACGCCCAGACCCAACTCAGCGGCATCACCAGCAGCGCCACGTTAGCGCCGGGGCAGGTGCTGCACATCACCGGCGGCGCGCCCGAAGCCTTCACACCGGGCGCGGTGATCACCGGCCTGACCACCACCGCCGCCCGCGACAGCAGCTTGGTCGCCACCTTCCAGGCCATACCCTATTCAGACACCGTGTGCTTTCGCCCCGCACTGCAGCCCAAACCCCAAATCGCCGGCACCGTCCCGGCCCGCGTCACCAGCCCACAGGCCAACGACCCCTACGGCCACATCGACCTCGAAGGGCGCTACAAGGTCAACTTCCTGTTCGACCGCGACACCTGGAAACCCGGCGAAGAAAGCCTATGGCTACGCCTGGCCCGACCCTACGCCGGAGATACCCACGGCCTGCACCTGCCGTTGATTGCAGGGACCGAAGTGGCGATTGCGTTCGAGCAGGGCGACCCGGACCGGCCCTACATCGCGCACGCGTTGCACGATAGCCAGCATGTCGATCATGTGACCTTGCGTAACTACAAACGCAACGTGCTGCGTACCCCGGCGAATAACAAGCTGCGGATGGATGACACGCGGGGGCGGGAGCATATCAAGGTCAGTACTGAGCACAGTGGTAAGAGCCAACTGAACCTGGGGCATTTGGTAGATGGTCAGCGTAAAAAACGTGGGGAAGGGTTTGAGCTGCGCACGGATAGTTGGGGGAGCATTCGTGCAGGCAAAGGGTTGTTCATCAGTGCGGATATACAGGCCAAGGCTTCTGGTGATGTGCTCACCATGGCGCCAGCCGCCGATCTGGTCGCGGGAGCCACACAACAAATCGCTGATTGGCAGGCAATCGCCCAGTCTCATCGCAGTCGCAAACCCGCCATTGATGGTCTGCAACAGTTCCAAGACCACGCCAAAGACCTGAACGCCTCGGCCATCCTACTCAGTGCGCCCAAGGGCATTGGCGCGGTAACCCCTGAAAGCCTGCTGCTCAAAAGCGGCGAGGCGATGTATGTGCAAAGCAACGATGAGATCAACCTGGCTGCCGCTCAACGGCTGTCCGTCCATGCGAATCAGGCCATTTCCCTGCTTGCCCAGCAGGAAGGCATGCGCCTGGTGTCCGGCAAGGGGCCGCTGGAAATCGAATCCCACAACGACGTGTTGAATCTGATTGCCCAGCAAGACATCACCCTGCAGACCGTACAGGGGCATCTGCAACTGACGGCTAAAAACGGCATCACCTTGGCGTGTGGTGGCGGGTATATCCGCATCACACCAACCGGAGCCATCGACATCCACACCCCGGGCAAGCTCAACCTTAAAGGCCAACACGTCTGGGAAACCACGACCAGCCAGCGCTTTCCTTTGCGTGAGTTGCCGCAGTCGGTGTGCAAGGCGTGCCTGGAAAAGGCTCGGAAAAATGCGGTCGGTTTACTTATGCGCGAAGGTTGATGGGGAATATGAAGATGGCAACACCAACGGAATGGCAAGATCAGATCGAGCAGGTATGTGCCAGCCTGGGTCTACAACAGGTCGACTTGCTGCTCGACCAATCGGATTGGAACAACTGTGCTGTACCCGCGCTGAAGACGTTGAGGCCTGAAGTTCCGTGGTTTTCATTATTTAGCGGTACTCCGGAAGAGAACTTGCTGGATCAGGCACCGCTGTTAATGCGTCTTGATCTGGCACATTGGCAACACAAAGCCTGGCTGGAAGAACTGATGATCCACTGCGCCATCGATGCTCGCTTGCTGGTGGTGATCTCACCGTTATCGTTCAAGTCATTGAGTCATGCACTGCAAGCCCTGTCGCAAATGAAGTGGGGTGGGGAGTCTGGTTTGTTGCGTTATTACGACCCACGAATCTTTCCCTTGTTGATGTCTTCGATCCTGACAGACGTCCAGCGCGTCGAATACTTAAAAGTTGCGTGCTACTGGGGTTGGCTGGATCGGGATGATCAGTCGCAGTGGATAGAGGGTATTGCGCAGCCGCAGAAAAATACTATCGCAATACCGACCTGGATCGACCTTGATGATCAGCAATGTGAACTGATTGGTTGTATCAGTGATGCACAGAAACTGTTGGATGGTGGGAACTTTAATTACTTGGAATCCAGCCAGGAACAGCGTTTCGCTACTTTGTATTCGGTCACCGTACAGGCTAGTCAGGAAAACTACTTTGGGAGTTTGACTGAGTACGTAAAGAGGAAATCATGAGCTATGAAGGTGTATCGACTGTTCGACGTGCCCGCAAGATCGGGAAAACATTTAAAAAATTGCTTTGAGAGAGTTTGCCATGTTCAGCATGCTGGTAGGTTTTTTTTGTTCGATACCGTGATGTTGTGTAGCGATCATCAAAATAAAGTTATCAGAGATTATTGGTGTGTCGGATATCTGCGTGATGAAAACTTCCTGGCTGTGTGTAGGGTTGATGAGCTTGGCGTATAAGCCTGATGCTGTTTGAGAGGGGGTGTTATGAGGTTTATAGTTTGCAAAGAGCTATTTAAATGTTTATCTGTTTTTTTGGGCTTGATGTTGTTCGGGTGTTCCTCCGCGGATAGTCAGATGGTGGGAGGAAATATACAAGCGATTAACCATACTACGGGGGCTATCAACTGGCTCTCGGTGAATGGTTATCGGGCAGACGGAGGAGGTGGGCGGTCGTGTTGCATTATTATGCCAGTTGTATGGAGGCCTGGTTTGAAAGCCACGATCGAGTGGGAGGTTGATCCTGATCCGTATGCATATTCAAAGTGGTCTCCTCTAGGTACTGATGGATACCGATTGTCCCAAGCTAAGCATAGAGAAAATTACCAGCGTAACAGAGTAGTAGTGGATATTCCTCAATGGTTTGGTACGGAGTCCTGCGATCTTAAGGTCCATTTCTTAACTTGTAATCAGGTGGAGGTGACTACTTCATGTTGGGCTCATGGCTCGTCAAATTATCCGATTAAAGTTCCTAAGGGTCTGCAGGAGCCAGCTGTATGTCCGAAATGAAAAAAATTTCAAAGGCAGCTGCTTGGGCGCCGCCAGGGTTCCCCTCGGAAGGGCGTCTGCCTTGTGATATCACCAAAGTGGTTGCTAATTATGAGATGCAGACCGCAGAGGAAAATCGATTTCGTCAACTGGTCAATCGTAATGGGCGGAAGCAGTATTTTGAGTGTTGCCATAGCCTCCATATTAGTCTGTTTTTCGACGGTACTAATAATAACGATAATAACGACACCAAGAAAAAACACCCCAGCAATGTTGCCAAGCTCTTTCATGCTGCCCTGAGAGGCGAAGCTGCAGAAAAAAATGGCTATTTCTCTTATTACATGCCGGGAGTTGGAACCGCTTTTCCGGAGATAGGTGAGTTGGACTACAGCGAGGGTGGATTGAAATATGCAACGGGTGGTGAAGATCGAATCAACTGGGCGCTGGTTTCTTTGGCACATGCTCTGAAGTCCGCTTTGGCCGATCAGGATGTGTCTAACGCTGAAAGGAAGCGTGCCGTCGAGGCCATGAGCACCTGGAAAGCACCACTGATGAGTGGCCTGGGTCTGGGCAATCGACGGCGAACGATGAGCCAGTTGCTCGAGCCCTTGCAGGCGCTAGTAGAGTTGGCCAAGCCCCGCGTACTGGCGGTCAAATTGTATGTGTACGGTTTCTCGCGCGGAGCGGCAGAAGCACGCACTTTTGTCACTTGGCTAAGCCAGTTGTTCGATACACCGACGGGGGCCGAACAGCCCTTGCAATGTCTGATTGGCTTGCCGGTAAGTGTCGAATTTCTCGGGCTACTGGACACCGTTGCTTCGGTGGGCATCGCCCATGCGGCACCTTTTTTCGCCGGGCATATGGATTGGGCCGATGATACCCAACTCATCCCGGATGCCCAGCGTTTTCCTGGCCTGGTCAAGTGTTGCCGACATTTTGTCGCAGGCTTCGAGCAGCGCTCGTGTTTCCCGCTCGACTCGATCCGTAACGAGGATGGCCAATACCCGGACAACACCTATGAAGTGGTGTATCCCGGTGTGCATTCCGATGTTGGCGGCGGTTATCCGCAAAACGACCAAGGTAAGGCCCGCGGCGGTACTCAGGAATTGGTTTCGCAGGTCGTTTTGCATGACCTTTATGCAGTTGCCTTCGCTGCTGGTGCCCCCCTGCAGGTGCCGGAATTAGTGTTGCCAAAAACATTGCAGTTAGAGAAATCGTGGCGCGTTATGTCGGAGGCTAACATCACGGAGTTTGATATAGATCGTTTGGTATCTGAACGCTTCAACGCCTGGCGCAAAACCCTACCCGGCATCAACGCCGACGAACCCACCCATGACTCCCCTTGGCTCTACCAGCCACTGCGGCTGAATGCGCCCGTGGAAGATGTACTGGCCGATCAACTGGGCTGGATCACCGGTTGGCGCATAGGCCGTTTTGCCAATGATCGCGACGGCGGTAACGACAGCTACAAACATCAGCCTTTTTTCAGTCAGGCCAGGGAAACTACGACTTATCAGGCCAGTGAGGAGCGCAAGGCTTACGACCAACATAAAAAAAATCTCGCGAACCTGCGGCTGAAAACCCCCGAAGCTGCGACGAACTACCCCGGCCCGCCGATCTATGAGCCGCAGGTCGACCAGACCCAGCTCAGCCAGGCCGCAGCCGAATTCAAGAGCGACTACCTCGGGCAGAAGCGTGAGCAAAGCAGCCTGGCAGGCACTATCACCGACGTGTTGTTGCGCGACGCGATATATCTGCTCAATTCCGATGATGAGACCCAGGATCACGCCGCCATCAAGGCGGCGGGTGAGCAGCGCTGCAAGCTACTGTTTCGGGACGCTCGCGGCACCCCCAGCGCAGACCCGCAAATGGCGTTGCTGGTAGCGTTGTTCGATGATCAGATTCACGACTCGCGGGCCTGGTTCATGCACGACGCCTTGAAAACGCGGGAAATGTGGGCGGGTTATTTCTTTTACCGCATGACTTATTTCGGCAACGACAACAGTCGGTATCTTTCGCCGGTGGTGGTAGCCGGCCGAGTGTTGGGTGTGGCGATGATAGCCGGGGCGACGGTATACGGTATCAAGCGAAAAGGCGTGGCGGGAGGGCTGGGTGGATTGGCCGTCGGCATCGGTGGGCCGACCATCGGTTATCAGGTCATCGACAAGGCGCGGGGCGTGGCGTTGCCGTTCTTGGCGGGTGCCGAGAAGCTCCTGCAACCGACCGCTCACGTGGGGCAGGTGGCGGCCGAGCTAAAGCGCCAGATCGCGCTGGACGATTATCGGCAACGGATTGAGCGGACCAGCGCCATGTTGCGCGAGGCGGGCAGTCTTTTCGAACTTGAGCGCGAGGTGGTTTGATGCTGCCTCTCGTACGCATGGGCGACCCACTGCACCCGTTTGGCGGTGAGGTTTTGTCGGGGCACTACAAATCCTTCGGCAAACCAGTGGCCTGCGTGGATGATCAAGTTCGCTGCAACCTGCATGGCATTACGCACATTATCGAAGGCGCTTCGGGTTCAACCATGGACGGCAAGCCTGTGGCGCTGCACGGCCATCGTTGCGCGTGTGGTTGCCAGTTGGTCAGCACCCTGCCGGCCACTTCAATGGTGGTTGCGCCATGAACCGTCCGCCTGAGTACCCCGACGTTATCGAACCGGGCGAGCCGCGTTGGTGCAGTTGGTGGTTGGGGTTGGCACTGCTATGGGGAGTGCAGTCGGCCGTTTTGCTGATGCTGTGGCCCCAGGAGCAACCGCGCCTGGAATGGTGGCTGTGGAGCGCGGTGCTGCCGCTGTGCTGGGCGCTGATCCTGGCGGTGCGTGTGTTGGTGTGGCAGATCGAGCTGTTCAACCGCAAGGTGTATCTGCGCGCGCTGGAGGCCGCCATGCAGGCTTGGTGGCAACGGCGCTCGCTGGGTTTACCGGTGCAGGATGTGTTGTTGCTCGGCCCGGCGGGTGACATGCAAGAAGACTACCTGAACTTGATGACAAGCGTCTCGCCACCCTTGGCGATACCCGGCGCTACACAGCCCATGTTGCGTTGCCCACTGTCGCTGAGCTTGATCAGCGAGCGTGAACCTGCACTGGCACGGCATCTCGCCCGTTTAACCTTGGCCCTCCCGGGGTTGTCCGAGTGCTGGCCACAGCTGCGGGCAATTGCCTGGGTGGGGGGTGAGAGCGGCCAGGCTGCTTTCGTTGAGGCGTTGGTCCGGGCGGGAGTGGTGTTGCCCGAGGCCCGTTTGCTGCTACAGAACCTGACTGATTTGGATGACCTGATCGATACCTTCCATCGCGATTGCCGTGGCGAGGACGACTGGTTGTTGTGCGCCGGCGTGGCGTCGGTGGCAAGTGCCGAAGAGGGCGAGCTGGGGGGGGAAGCGGGTTTCTTCTGGCGAGTGAGCTGGCCGGGGCGGCAGTTGGTGCATCGCGGTGAATACCTTGCAAGCCAGTCGCCCGTCGAGCTGTGTGCACAGATGCAGCGTTACGCCGGACTGCAATCTGCGCCGACCACCTGCCTGGCACTGGATCGAGCCAGCCAGGCTGCGTTTGTAGAGGGCGGCTGGTCGGCAGTCGAACATCAACTGGCCGGGCAATGGGGCGTGCTGGCGCACCTGGCGCCGTTTATCGGGATGTCCCTGGCATTGCTGCAAGCGGGGGCGACGGGTCAGCCCTGTGGTTGGCTGAGCCAGGATGGAAACCAACGATTGGCGATTGGAGTGGCGGTGCCTTATGGCAACAGTTAAGGACGTGGGTAAGGGCTCGTTGGTTCGCGTGGGGTTGGGCTATCTGCTGATTATGACGCTGCTGGTGCTGCTCGGTGGTCTGTTGTATGGCTTGTGCAGCGGCTATCTGGGCTGGCCGAAAATGCCGCTCAAGCAATTGCTGCTGTGGGGGCTGGGGGTGTGGTTCGCGCTCTGCTGGTTCTGCCCGGTCATTTTGCTGGCCTGGGATCGTCTGGCGTTTCGCCAGGCACAGCAGGTCGTGAGGGCGGTCACCCAAACGCCGAACTCGCGATTGACCCGGGAACCCGCATCGCCAGATGCGGTAAAAGTGCGCGAGCACCTACGCGAGCACTACGGCCTCTTCTGGCGCCACAAAACCCGCCTGCTGCTCATCATCGGCGAACCCACCGAAATCGAAGCCATCGCCCCCACCCTGGCCGCTCACCAATGGCTCGAAGGCCAAGGCACCGTCCTGCTGTGGGGCGGCAGTGCCCAGGCCGCGCTGGATCAGTCTTTCCTCAAACGATGGAGCGGCCTCAGCCGCTGGCGTGCGCTGGACGGGGTCGTCTGGGCGCTGAACGAAACCCAGGCCGCCGACGATGTCGCGATGGGCAAAGGTGTACGCCAGGTGCAGCGCCTTGCCCGTGACTTGCGCTGGCAGTTGCCGTTATCTCTCTGGCAGGTCTGCGGCAGTGCATGGGCGCAGGACACGCGCAAAGCGCAGCCGGTGGGCTGTCAGTTGCCCGCGCGCTTCTCGGCGGCGGCGTTGGACGCCGCGCTGAATCGTTTGCTGGAGCCTTTGCGTCGCGCGGGTTTGGCGCAGATGAACGCGGTGATGAAGGATGATTTTCTGCTGCGTCTGTCGCGGGATTTAAAGGGCGAGGGCATTGATCGTTGGTGTCACACCTTGGCGCACCTGGCCGGCGAATTTGCCCGTGGCGTGCCGTTGCGGGGGTTGTGGTTCAGCCTGCCGGTACAGCGCTCGCCGCATGATCAACAACAGGCGTGGTCGGTGGCCCCGGTGTGGCACGGCGTACTCGGCGATAACGCCCGTGGCCGCCGGCTGGGTTGGAGCATGCCGCGAGTTGGCTACGCGCTGGTGCTGGGTTTGGCGACGTTATGGGGAGCAGGACTGCTGCTGTCATTCATCAGCAACCGCACGCAGATCGCCCAGGTACACAGCTCGTTGTCGACCTTGCAACGCGCATCACAAGGCGACGAACAGCTCCAGGCCCTTCATGAACTGGTCCGCGAATTGGCGCGCCTGGATGATCGCGTTCAAGGCGGCGCTCCGTGGTATCAGCGTTTCGGCCTGAATCAAAACCCAGCGCTGCTTGAAACCGTGTGGCCGCGCTACGTCGAAGCCAACAACCGCCTGATCCGCGACCCGGCCGTCGCCGCTTTACGCCAGCAGCTCACGGCCCTGGTCAAGCTGGCCCCGGACAATCCCGAGCGCGCCGAACGCGCCCGTGCTGCTTACGACCAGCTCAAGGCCTACCTGATGATGGCGCGTCCGGCAAAAGCCGACGCCAGTCTGCTGGTGAAAACCCTCGGCGAAGTCGAGCCTTCCCGCGCGGGCCTCTGGCAAGCCCTGGGCCCCACTTTGTGGCAGTTTTACGCTGAACACCTGGCGGAAAACCCGGCTTGGCGCATCGACACTGACGCACGGCTGGTCGCGCAAGTCCGGCAGGTCCTGCTCGGCCAACTGGGTCAGCGCAATGCCGAAGCCAATCTGTACCAACAACTGCTTGATGACGCCGCCCATCACTACCCGGCCCTGGGCCTGCAGCAACTGGTCGGCGACACCGACGCCCAGGCCCTGTTCACCACTGAGGCCAGCGTGCCCGGCGTGTTCACCCGCCGGGCCTGGGAAGGCTCGGTGCGCCAAGCTATCGATGCGATCGCCGAGGCGCGCCGCGAGGAAATCGATTGGGTGCTCAGCGACCAACCCGCCGATGTCGACACCCGCCTGAGCCCTGACCAACTGCGCGCCCGCCTCACCGAACGCTACTTCCAGGACTACGCCAGCGCCTGGCAGGATCTGCTCAACAGCCTGCGCTGGCAGCAGGCCGCGAGTCTCGATGAGTCAATCGACCAATTGACGCTGATGAGCGACGTGCGCCAATCGCCCTTGATCGCGCTGCTGAACAGCGTGGCCTACCAGGCGCAGGCGGGCAGCCGCCCCCAGGCCCTGGCCGACTCGCTGGTGCAGTCCGCGCAAAAGCTGATCGGGCCGGACAAGGCTCCAGCGATCGAACCGTTGGCCCAGGCCGCCACGGGGCCGCTGGCGGCGACCTTCGGCCCGTTATTGGCGCTGCTGGACAAGTCCAACACGGACGGCCTCAGTCTCCCGGCCTTCCTCACCCGCGTGACACGGGTGCGTTTGAAACTGCAGCAGATCAGCACCGCGCCCGACCCGCTGGAAATGACCCAGGCCCTGGCACAAAGCGTGTTTCAAGGCCGCAGCATCGACCTCACCGATACCCAATCCTACGGTGCCCTGCTGGCCGCCAGCCTGGGCGCGGAGTGGGGCGGGGCGGCGCAGACGCTGTTCGTGCAGCCGCTGGAACAGGCCTGGCAACGCGTGTTGCAACCCTCCGCCGCGGGCCTCAACAGCCACTGGCAGCGCTCGATCGTCAGCCATTGGAACGCCGCCTTCGCCAGCCGCTACCCGTTTGCCGCCACCACCAGCGACGCCTCGTTGCCGATGTTGGGGCAGATGATCCGCGCGGACTCCGGGCGCATCGCACAGTTTTTACAGCAGCAATTGAGCGGCGTGCTGCGCAAGGAAGGTAGCCGTTGGGTAGCCGATCCGCGCCACAGCCAAGGCCTGCGCTTCAACCCACGGTTTCTGAGCGCGATCAATCAACTGAGCGAACTGGCCGATGTGCTCTACACCGACGGCGGCGTGGGGCTGAGCTTTGAACTGCAAGGCAAACCCGTGCGCGACGTGGTGCAAACCACCTTCATCCTCAACGGCGACCGGCACCAGTACTTCAACCAGAAAGAAAGCTGGCAGCGTTTCAACTGGCCGGGGCGCAGCGACTATCCCGGCGTGAGCCTCAGCTGGACCAGCGTACATGCCGGCGAGCGGCTATTTGGCGACTACCCCGGCCCCTGGGGCCTGATCCGCCTGCTGGAAAACGCCCAGGTCACGCCACTGGACGACGGCAACAGCCGCTACCGCCTGGCCCTCAAGGCGCCCGACGGCCTGAACCTGACATGGCACCTGCGCACTGAATTGGATGCGGGGCCGCTGGCGTTGCTCAAGCTGCGCGATTTCAGGTTGCCGCAACAGATATTTCTCAATGAGGGCTGAGCCTTCGAGTCGGTGAAACCGCTCCTTGCAGGTCAGGGAGTGCCCGGCACATTCGGCCAAAGATCCGCCACCAGAAACAACCGCTCGGCTTCCTCCCACTCCTCGCCGTTCTGAACCAGTCGCACCAGCAACTGAGCCGGTGCCATCGGTGCCAGGTCCGCCAGCCATTCCAGCATCTGTTCTTCGCTCCACACCGCTTCTGCCTGGTAATGCGCTGGCGCCAGCCACGCATGTCGGGGCAAGGGCTGCCAGCGGCCGGGCGCGCTGGCGCTGACAAAGTCCCGCCAATCACGCTGATGCAGCCAGCGCCCACGCAAATGCTGCGGGTGAGCGCCATAGGGCGGTTCAGCCTGGCCAGGCCAGGGGTAAAGCAAATAGCCGCCGAGCCACAAGTGGGCATCGAACTGCGCGATGCCCAGCGCGGCCAACACCTCGCGGCTCTCCGGTCGTGCCGAAATCGGCAACTGATGCTGGGCCAGGTGCGCCAGCTTGCGATCCAGCCGATCATGACAGCCCGGCCCCAGCCACTGCGCGGTGTCCTGGCCATTGCCGTCCTGCGGGCCGAGGTAGAGTTTGATCGCCAGTTCCAGGTGATGCACGCCCTCGCGGTCGCGCAGCAGCATGTCCAGTTCGCCCAGGGTATGCCCGGCGCGGCGGATCGGCAGGTTGGCTGCCAGCAGTTCCACGCCCGGCGCATGCTGCACGGCGAACTGCCACAGGCGTTCGTAGTAGAGGCCCAGGCGCCGGGTGCGTGCCAGGTTCAGCCAATGCTGCAGGGGGCTGCTGTCCTGGTCCAATTGCCGCAGCCAGTGTTCGAGACGGTCGGGCGCCTGTACCCAGTCGCTGCCGGCCAGCGGATGGCGTTGCGGCCACGGCGTTTGCGCGAGCATCGGCGGGGCGAGCATCACCCACGCCAGGTCGCGCACCTCGGGATGGCGCAGTTGGCAGGGCAGGTTGTGCAAGTCGGGGAACACGGTCATGGTCCGAGCATAGCCTTTTACACAGGGGAGGGTGGCTGAGAAGCGTTGTCATCAAGGCTTCACGGCGACAAAGGATTTTGCCTGACGCGGCCTTTCGCCCATAATCGTTCTTTTTTGCCACACCCCAATCCCGCAGGAGCCCCATGGAGCAATTTCGCAATATCGGCATTATCGGTCGCCTGGGCAGTACCCAGGTGTTGGACACCGTCCGCCGGCTGAAAAAGTTTTTGCTCGAGCGCCACCTGCATGTGATCCTCGAAGACACCATCGCCGAAATCCTCCCGGGCCATGGCCTGCAAACCTCTTCGCGCAAGATGCTCGGTGAAGTCTGTGACATGGTGATTGTGGTCGGCGGCGACGGCAGCCTGCTGGGCGCCGCACGGGCGCTGGCGCGGCATAACGTGCCGGTGCTGGGGATCAACCGTGGCAGCCTGGGGTTCCTGACCGATATTCGTCCCGATGAGCTGGAAGTCGAAGTGGCCAAGGTGCTCGACGGCCATTACCTGGTGGAGAACCGCTTCCTGCTGCAGGCTGAAGTGCGCCGCCGCGGCGAAGCCATCGGCCAGGGCGACGCCCTCAACGATGTCGTGCTGCACCCCGGCAAATCCACGCGGATGATCGAATTCGAGCTGTATATCGACGGCCAATTCGTATGCAGTCAAAAGGCCGATGGCCTGATCGTCGCCACGCCCACCGGCTCCACCGCTTATGCGCTGTCGGCGGGCGGCCCGATCATGCACCCCAAGCTCGACGCCATTGTGATCGTGCCGATGTACCCCCATATGTTGTCCAGCCGGCCGATTGTGGTCGATGGCAACAGTGAGCTGAAAATCGTGGTTTCCAAAGACATGCAGATTTACCCGCAAGTCTCCTGCGACGGGCAGAACCATTTTACCTGCGCTCCCGGTGACACCATCACCGTGAGTAAAAAAGCGCAGAAGCTGCGGCTGATCCACCCGCTGGACCACAATTACTATGAAGTGTGCCGCACCAAGTTGGGCTGGGGCAGCCGCTTGGGGGGTGGAGGCGACTGATGCTCGATCCCGCGCGTAGCTACGACCTGATTGGTGATGTGCATGGTTGCGCCCACACCCTTGAGCACCTGCTCGACCAGTTGGGCTACCACAAGCACGCTGGCACCTGGCGCCACCCGTCGCGCATGGCGGTGTTCCTCGGCGATATCATCGACCGTGGCCCGCGGATTCGCGAGGCGCTGCACATTGTCCACGACATGACCGAGGCCGGGCAGGCGCTGTGCATCATGGGCAACCACGAGTTCAACGCCCTGGGCTGGGCCACGCCCGCGCCACCGGGCAGCGGCAAGCAGTTCGTGCGCGAGCACACCCCGCGGCATGAGCGCTTGATCCACGAGACCCTGACCCAATTCGAGGATCACCCGGCCGATTGGCACGACTTCCTCGGCTGGTTCTATGACATGCCGCTGTTCGTTGACGCCGGGCGTTTCCGTGTGGTGCATGCGTGCTGGGATGACGGGTTTATCCAGCCGCTGCGCGCGACTTTTCCCGATGGCTGTATCGATCAGCATTTCCTGCAGGCCGCCGCCGTGCCGGGCAGCTTCGCCTGCAATGCCTTTGATCGCCTGTTGCGCGGCACCGACATGCGTCTGCCGGACGGTTTGACCCTGACCGGCGGCGACGGCCTGACACGCTCGTTCTTCCGCACCAAGTTCTGGGAAGAGGACCCGAAAACCTACGGCGACATCGTGTTCCAGCCCGATGCATTGCCGGAGCCCGTGGCGCGCACACCGTTGTCGTCTTCTGAAAAAAACTCCCTGCTGCGCTACGGCGTCGACGAGCCTGTGCTGTTCGTCGGGCATTACTGGCGCAGCGGCAAACCGGCGCCGATCCGTCCGAACCTGGCCTGCCTGGACTACAGCGCGGTGCTGTACGGCAAGCTGGTGGCGTATCGATTGGATCAGGAAACCCGCCTCGATCCGCATAAATTCGTATGGGTCGACGTTGAGCGCCCCGAGGTGATTACATGAGTGCCGTGCCCGTATTACGCTTGCCGCTGAGCGTCGACCTGGGCGGTTTCGTCAAACTGCTGCAACGCATGCAGGTGCCCCATCGCGTCAGTGAAGAAGCGGGCGAGCAGGTGTTGTGGGTGCCCGAGACCATCAGCGACGATGTGCGCGTCTTGTATCAACGTTTTCCGGCCGGCGATCCGGACCAACAACTGGATATTCCGGAGCAGGCAGCGGTCACGCGTCCGGGGTTTGTTCAGCAAGTGCGCCATAGCCCGGTGACGGCGCTGGTGCTGCTGGCGAGCCTGATCGTCGGCGCGGTGACCTTGCTCGGTGAAAACCTGCAAGCGATGAGCTGGCTGACCTTCCTGCCGTTTCGGGTGATGGGTGAGTACATCCAGTTCACGCCGTTGGCCGACACCTTGGCCTCGGGCCAGTGGTGGCGGCTGGTCACGCCGATGCTGATCCACTTCGGCATCCTGCACCTGGCCATGAATGGCATGTGGTACTGGGAGCTGGGGCGGCGTATTGAAGCGCGCCAGGGCAGTATCAACCTGCTGGGGCTGACGCTGTTGTTCAGCCTGGCCTCCAATTTCGCTCAATACCTGTATGGCGGCCCCGGCCTGTTTGGTGGCTTGTCCGGCGTCTTGTATGGGCTGCTGGGGCATTGCTGGATCTATCAACTCATCTCGCCCAACCCGGCTTATCGCCTGCCCCGTGGGGTGCTGGTGATGATGCTGGTGTGGTTGGTGCTGTGCCTGTCGGGGCTGGTCTCGATGATCGGTTTCGGCGAAATCGCCAATGCCGCCCATGTCGGCGGCCTGGCCATCGGTTGCCTGACCGGCTTGTTGGGCGGTTTATACAGTCGTCGCAAATCCACTATTCGTTAAGGAAGAGCCTGAATGTCCTCTTTTGCTGAAATGATCGAAAACATCACCCCGGACATCTACCGGAGCCTCAAGCTCGCCGTGGAAATCGGCAAATGGTCTGATGGCCGCAAGCTCACCGCCGAGCAGCGGGAGCTGTCGCTGCAAGCGATGATCGCCTGGGAGATCCAGAACCTGCCGGAAGACCAGCGCACCGGCTACATGGGAACGCAGGAGTGTGAATCGAAGTCGACCACGGTGCCGAACATCCTGTTCAAGTCGGACGCGATCCATTGATTGAAATCGGTCGCGGTGCAGTCAGCAAAATGTCGGCGCAACTCGGTGTGCCGACCGTTCAATATGCGTTTCGTCTGGGCGATACCGAGGTGCCGGTCAACCCGTTGATCGGTACCCATGTGCGCCTGGAATACCTGGGTGCGATCCATTGCAGCCATTGCGGCCGCAAGACCAAGACCAGCTTCAGCCAGGGTTATTGCTACCCGTGCATGACCAAGCTGGCTCAGTGCGACCTGTGCATCATGAGTCCCGAGCGTTGTCATTACGCCGCCGGCACCTGCCGTGATCCGGCGTGGGGCGAGCAGTTCTGCATGACCGACCATGTGGTCTACCTGGCCAATTCGTCGGGGATCAAGGTCGGCATCACCCGCGCCACCCAATTGCCCACGCGTTGGCTCGACCAGGGCGCCAGCCAGGCGCTGCCGATCGTGCGGGTGTCCACGCGCCAGCAGTCCGGTTTCGTCGAAGACCTGTTCCGCAGCCAGGTCGCCGACAAGACCAACTGGCGTGCCTTGCTCAAGGGCGATGCGCAATCGGTTGACCTCAAGCAGGTGCGCGATGAGTTGTTCGCGTCTTGCGCCGAGGGCCTGGCGAGTTTGCAGGAACGCTTTGGCCTACAAGCCATCCAAACGATTGCCGACATTGAACCGATCGAAATCCGTTACCCGATCGAGCAGTATCCGACCAAGATCGTCAGCTTCAACCTGGACAAGAACCCAATTGCCGAAGGCACGCTGCTGGGGATCAAGGGCCAATACCTGATCTTCGACACCGGGGTCATCAATATTCGCAAGTACACGGCCTACCAGCTCGCCGTGCATCAGTAAAAGGATGCCACCCATGCGTACCGAACAACCGAAGATGATTTACCTGAAGGACTATCAGGCGCCGGACTACCTGATCGACGAGACGCACCTGACCTTCGAGTTGTTCGAGGACCACAGCCTGGTCCACGCGCAACTGGTGATGCGCCGTAACCCCGCACGTGGCGCCGGCTTGCCGCCGCTGGTGCTGGACGGTCAGCAGCTCGAACTGTTGAGCGTGAACCTGGCTGACCGGGAATTGACGGACGCTGACTACCAGTTGACCGACAGCCACCTGACCGTGCAGCCCACGAGTGAGACCTTCACCCTCGACACCAGCGTCAAGATCCACCCCGAAACCAACACGGCCCTCGAAGGCTTGTACAAGTCCGGCGGCATGTTCTGCACCCAGTGCGAGGCCGAAGGGTTCCGCAAGATCACTTACTACCTCGACCGTCCGGATGTGATGAGTACCTTCACCACCACCGTGATCGCCGAGCAACACAGCTACCCGGTGCTGCTGTCCAACGGCAACCCGATTGCCAGCGGTCCTGGCGAAGACGGCCGCCACTGGGCGACCTGGGAAGACCCATTCAAGAAGCCGGCGTACCTGTTCGCGCTGGTGGCCGGTGATTTGTGGTGTGTCGAAGACAGCTTCACCACCATGACCAACCGTTCCGTGGCGCTGCGTATCTATGTCGAGCCGGAAAATATCGACAAGTGCCAGCACGCCATGACCAGCCTGAAAAAATCCATGCGCTGGGATGAAGAAACCTACGGCCGCGAGTACGACCTCGACATCTTCATGATCGTCGCGGTCAACGACTTCAACATGGGTGCCATGGAGAACAAGGGCCTCAACATCTTCAACTCCAGCGCCGTGCTGGCCCGCGCCGAAACCGCCACCGACGCCGCGCATCAGCGGGTCGAGGCTATCGTCGCGCATGAATACTTCCACAACTGGTCGGGCAACCGCGTGACCTGCCGCGACTGGTTCCAACTGTCGCTCAAGGAAGGCTTCACCGTGTTCCGCGACTCGGGCTTCTCTGCGGACATGAACTCGGCCACGGTCAAGCGCATTCAGGATGTGGCGTACCTGCGCACTCACCAGTTCGCCGAAGACGCCGGCCCGATGGCCCACGCCGTGCGCCCGGAAAGTTTTATCGAGATCTCCAACTTCTATACCCTGACCGTGTACGAAAAGGGCTCGGAAGTGGTCGGTATGATCTACACCTTGCTCGGCGCCGAAGGCTTCCGCAAAGGCAGCGACCTCTATTTCGAGCGTCATGACGGTCAGGCCGTGACCTGCGACGACTTCATCAAGGCCATGGAAGACGCCAACGGTGCCGACCTCAGCCAGTTCAAGCGCTGGTACAGCCAGGCCGGTACGCCGCGCTTGGCGGTGAGTGATTCCTACGATGCTGCGGCCAAAACCTACAGCCTGACTTTCCGCCAAAGCTGCCCGGAAACCCCGGACAAGGTGGAAAAGCTGCCGTTCGTGATTCCAGTGGCATTGGGCCTGCTGGACGGCAAGGGCGCCGCTGTCGCGTTGCGCCTGGCCGGTGAGGCAAGTGCTGCCGGCACGTCCCGCGTGATTTCAGTGACCGAGGCCGAGCAGACCTTTACCTTCGTCGATATCAACGAACAGCCGCTGCCTTCGCTGCTGCGCGGTTTCTCGGCGCCGGTGAAACTGAGCTTTGCGTACACCCGTGATCAGTTGATGTTCCTGATGCAGCACGACAGCGACGGGTTCAATCGCTGGGATGCCGGCCAGCAACTGTCGGTGCAGGTGTTGCAGGAGCTGATCGGCCAGTACCAGGCGGGTCAGCCGCTGAAGCTGGATCAGCGCCTGATCGACGCTCTGCGCACGGTATTGAGCGACGAAAGCCTGGACCAGGCGATGGTCGCCGAAATGCTCTCGTTGCCGGGTGAGGCCTACCTGACGGAAATCAGCGAAGTGGCCGACGTCGACGCCATTCATGCCGCCCGTGAATTCGCCCGCAAGCAACTGGCCGACCAGTTGTTCGACGGCTTGTGGCTGCGCTACCAGGCCAACCGCGAACTGTCCAAGCAAACCCCGTATGTAGCGGCTGCCGAGCACTTTGCCCGGCGTGCCTTGCAGAACATTGCGCTGTCGTACCTGATGCTCAGCGGCAAGCCGCAAGTGCTGGCGGCGACGTTGGACCAGTTCGACACCAGCGACAACATGACCGAACGCCTGACCGCGTTGGCGGTGTTGGTGAATTCGCCGTTCGAGGCGGAAAAAGCCAAGGCCTTGGCGGTGTTTGCCGAGAACTTCAAGGACAACCCGCTGGTCATGGACCAGTGGTTCAGCGTGCAGGCCGGCAGCGTGTTGCCGGGCGGGCTGGCGCGGGTCAAGGCGTTGATGGAACATCCGGCGTTCACCATCAAGAACCCGAACAAAGTGCGTGCACTGGTGGGCGCGTTTGCCGGGCAGAACCTGATCAACTTCCACGCCGCGGACGGCTCGGGCTATCGTTTCCTGGCGGACCTGGTGATTCAGTTGAACGGCTTCAACCCGCAGATCGCCTCGCGCCAATTGGCGCCGTTGACCCGCTGGCGCAAATACGACAGCGCGCGGCAGGCGCTGATGAAGGCGGAACTGGAGCGTATTCGAGCTTCCGGTGAACTGTCGAGCGATGTGTTCGAGGTGGTCAGCAAGAGCCTTGCGTAAACCACGCAATTAAAAAAACGGCCGACAGGCCGTTTTTTTTCGTCCCGGATAATCGGCGGCCGAGCGGCTGCTGACATTTTCTGACAGGGTGCTCTGATAAGCTGTGCCACTTTCTTTTTTTGATGGGCTCAACGTGTCGCGTACCACTCGTCTACTGACTTTGCTCCAGGCTCTGCGGGGCAAGAAGCGTCCGGTGACCGCTGCCGTACTGGCGGCGCAGTTGGAGGTGTCCGAGCGCACGCTGTATCGCGACATCGCCGAATTGACCGCGCTGGGCGCACCGATTTTTGGCGAGGCCGGAGTTGGGTATGTGTTGCGCAGCGGGCTGTTTTTACCGCCCTTGATGCTCAACGCCGAGGAAACCGAAGCCATCGTGCTTGGTCTGCGCTATGTGGATCAGCGTGGCGACGATGTCTTGAGCCATGCCGCGGCCAACGCCTTGGCAAAAATTGCCGACGTGCTGGACCCCGCCGCCCAGGAAGCGTTACGCAACCCGACGCTGCTACCTGGCCCGCCAGGGTTCGGCTACCCGGAAAACCGCGTACCGCTCAATGTGTTTCGCGAAGCCATTCGCAACCAGGCCAAGCTGCACATCGATTACGCCGACGCGAGCCAGACCCAGAGCCAGCGGCTGATCTGGCCCCTGGCGCTGGGCTTTCTCAATGAGGTGCGGGTGATCGTGGCCTGGTGCGAACTGCGAGACGCGTATCGCACCTTTCGCACCGATCGCGTGGCTGCCGCCGAGTCCCGCGGCGAGCGCTATCCGGGGCGCCGCAGTGATTGGTTGCGGGGCTGGCGCAAGTTGATGGAGCAGCAGCATTCCTCGCCGTTCACTCCTGACAAAAACTGACACAGCCCTGGTTTAGCATGGCGTCATAACTCATCACAAAGGAGCTGTGCCATGTCCCACGCTGATCTGGCCCCGGCCATCGCCGCCTACATTGCGGCAACCAATGCCTGCGACACTTCGGCCGTCGCCCATTGTTTTGCTGACGACGCCAACGTGTTCGATGAGGGCGCGCATCAGGTCGGCACCGCCGCCATCGCACGCTGGATGGAAGACACCGCGCAGCGTTATCAGCCCAGGGTCGAAGTGCTCAACGTGCAGCATCGCACCGGCAAGGTATTGGTCAGCAATGTGGTTTCCGGCAACTTCCCCGGCAGTCCGCTGGAGCTGCGCTATACCTTTCGCTTGAACGAACAGGGCAAGATTTCACGGTTGGATATCTCCTTGTAAGTCATAATGGCGCGCATGACTTTCGACTCGCCGCTCGCCGCTTATCAATACGCCACCACCCAACTGGGCTTCGTCGCCGACGATGCCCAGCGCCGTGCGGTGGATGCCCTGCAGACCTGCCACCAAGCCTTGCACCAAGGGCGTTCGCCGATTCTCGGGGTTTACCTCTGGGGCCCGGTGGGCCGGGGTAAAACCTGGCTGATGGACCAGTTTTGCCTGAGTCTGCGCGTGCCTGCGCGGCGCCAGCATTTCCATCACTTCATGGGTTGGGTACACCAGCGTTCGTTCCAGCTCACCGGCACCCATGACCCGTTGCAAGCGCTGGCCCGTGAGCTGGCCCAAGAGGTGCGTGTGCTGTGTTTTGACGAGTTGTTCGTCAGTGACATCGGTGATGCAATTATCCTTGGCCGTTTGTTCCAGGTGATGTTCGAAGAAGGTGTGGTGATGGTCTGCACCTCCAATCAACCGCCCGAACAGCTCTACGCCGGTGGCTTCAATCGCGAGCGTTTCCTGCCGGGCATTGCGGCGATCAAGCAGCACATGCAAGTGGTGGCGGTGGACGGTGGCGAAGACCATCGCTTGCACCCGGGTGTCGGCGTGCAACGTTATTGGGTCGATCAGCCGGATGCGCTGGCGGCGGTGTTCGAGCAATTGAGCGAGGGCCAAGCGGTGCGCCATGGCCCGATCAGTGTCGGTCATCGTTGCATCGTGGCGGTGCAGGCCAGCGACACGGTGTTGTGGTGCCGGTATGCCGACCTGTGCGAGCAACCTTTGGCAGCGATGGATTTCATGCTGCTGTGTGATCGTTTCAAGGCGATCCTGTTGGGTGAGGTCCCCAACCTGAGCGCACAAAAGCGACCGGGACGGATTGCCCGAGGCACCGAGGACGGTGTCCAGCGAGTAGCGGCCGGTGATCGCGAATTGCCCGAGTTGTCAGTACACGATGACAGCGTGCGGCGCTTTATCGCCCTGGTGGATGAATGCTATGACCGCAAGGTGCCGCTGTTCATCGAGGCTAAAGTGCCGTTGGAAAGCCTCTACACCGAAGGCTATCTGGAATTCCCCTTCCGACGAACCTTGAGTCGCTTGCAGGAGATGCAATTGCAGCGCTTTGGTGGGTAGGAAAAAGCCTGGTGCAAGTCCTATGGCCGCTTTTGATGCGGGTAACCTTCGCGCCTTCCGGCAGCTATTTGTAGTTAATCTCCTTCATCTGGCGCCTGCTCCACGCTTACAATCGTCCTCCTCAAAGGGAACTGATTCCCTTGTTTGTCGTTATCGAGGACGGAAATGGATACCCCTGAAATCCTGGTGCTGCAAGCCAGCTACACCAATCCTGTGCATGCCGAGGCCATTGCCCTGCTGCTCAATCATTACGCTGAAGACCCAATGGGGGGCGGCCACAGCCTGCCCGCCGACCTGTTGCAACAACTGCCGACTGAACTGGCCAAGCGCCCGCATGCGTTCAGTGTCCTGGCATTCGTGGGCGGCGAGCCTGCGGGATTGGTCAATTGCTTTGAAGGGTTTTCCACCTTCGCCTGTCGTCCGCTGGTCAATGTCCACGATGTCGCCGTGATGAATCGGTTCCGGGGCCTGGGGCTGAGCCAGAAAATGCTGCAGAAGGTCGAGGAAATCGCCCGTCAGCGTGGCTGCTGCAAGATCACCCTGGAAGTGCTCGAGGGCAATGCTGTGGCGCAGTCGGCGTACCGCAAGTTCGGTTTTGACGACTCGGTATTTGATCCGGCCCATGGGCGTATGTTGTTCTGGAACAAACCACTGTAATAAGGCACAGGCAAAAAAAGGCGCCATTGAATGGCGCCAAGTTAACCTTTGCCAACAGAGCGGATTGGCACAGGGTGATGCGAGTTAAATAAAAGTTAACTTAACTTTTAGGTTGTGCCTCGGTGCTGGATTGATCAGCTGTGTCGCGCTTTAAAGTTTTACCGTCAGCGGAGGCAGTTTGTTCATTGCTGCCGTGGAGTTTCTGCTGCGTGAAGGTGAAGTTATTGTAGAACTCCTTCGAGCGCTCCGAGCCGCCTTCTGCAAAAGCCGCCGCGGAAGTCAGGGTCAGCAGGCCGGCAAGCATCAAAATCGAGGGTTTCATCAAGGTGTTCCCATTCAGTGTGGTCGGTATCCGCTCGGTCCTTGATCAGATTCATGGGGCGATTGTGCGGGCAGCTTATTAAGTGGGTATTAACGTGGAGAACTCCCGAAGTTAACAATGTTGTTAACTTCGGCGGAGGGCGGTTAGAGTTTCCAGTCGAGAGCCAAGGTTATCGAGCGCGGGTCGCCCCAGTACACGCCATTATAAAAACCGACGCGTTCATAATATTTTTCATCGAATAGATTATTGACGTTAACCGAAGCCGAAACATGCTCGTCGAACTGGTAGCGCGACATCAGGTTGACCACGGTATAGGCCTGTTGGGTGATCTTGGTGGATTCGGTGAGCAGGTAACCCTCTTGGTCCCGGCCGCCGATCGGCCGTTCGGCGAAGTCGTAGAAGTCGCTCTGCCAGTTCACCGCGCCGCCCACCGTCAACCCGCGCCATTCGCCCGGTAAACGATAGGCTGTCGACACCTTCAGCATATTCATCGGCTGGCCAGTGTTGTTGCGTTGTTTATCGCCGTTGAGCGAATGGGTGTAGGTGTAGCCCGCCGTGAGGTTCCAGTCCGGCATGACTTCGCCGGACACCTCCACTTCAAAGCCCTGCACCTTGTTGCCCTTGCCACCGGATTTGTAGAACTGCTCGCGGGTGATCGGGTCCGGCGGGGCCGCATTGTCGAGTTCGGCGACGTTATCCTGGGTGCTCCAGAAATACGCGGTGGCCAGGTTCAAACGCTCGTTGAGCAGGCTGCCCTTAAGGCCGATTTCGTAGTTACTGCCGACCACTGGTTCGAGGTATTGCTTGCTGGCGTTGCGCTCGTCCTGCGGGTTGAAGATGTCGGTGTAGCTGGCGTACACCGTGTATTCCGGCGTCAGGTCGTAGAGCAGGCCCGCGTAAGGTGTCCACATGTCTGTGTGGGTCTGGCTGGATTTGCTTGAGGCGGTCAATTGATTGTCGAGGTTGTACGTGGGCGAGGCGCTTTCGATTTCCCAGCTGCCATAGCGGCTGCCCAGTACCGCATGCAGCGTGTCGGTCAAGCTCAAGCGTGTGGCGAGGTAGCCGGCCTTTTGTTTTTTGCTGCTGTGTTCGCCCTTGAGGCCGGTGGTGCGGTCGGGGAATTTGCCGATGCCGCCCATGTGTTTCCAGTCTTCGATGGTCTCGTAGCCTTGGGGCGTTGCAAAACGTTGGAAGGGTGACGTGTCGCGCTGCTCGGATTCGCCATAACCCAGCATCAACGCATGCTCGCGCCCCAACAGCGCGTAGGTGCCGGCCAGGTTGAAGTCGACCACATCCATTTTCGAGGTGCCGACCATCTGGTTGGTCCAGGCCGTCATGCCGCTGCCATCGGCATTCGGAAAACCGGCGCCGCCGTAATACACCTTGCCGTCGGTATCGCTTTGCCGATGGGTGTAGGCGGCTTTCAGGCGCCAGTCCGTCGCCAGTGTGTGATCGATGGAGGCGAAGGTGGTCTTGTCCTTCAGGGGCCAGGAGCTCCAGTCGGCCGCGAGGTTGGCCGAGCGCGACAGGCGGGCCTTGCTGCCGTCGCTGTTCCAGTAGGGCAGGGTGCCCCAGGAGCTGCCTTGCACGTGCTTGTTCTGGTAGTCGAAGCCGACGGCTACCACGGTGTCGTCCGTCAGGTCGGCCTCCAGAATGCCGTAGCCGACTTCCCGTTGCAGCGCGTAGTTGTCGCGAAAGGATTGGCTGTCACGGTAAGCCATCACCGTGCGCCCGCGCAGCCGTCCGTCAAAGGCCAGCGGGCCGCCCACATCCAGGTAGCTGTAGTAGTTGTCATGGCTGGCGCCGCTGACGCCGGTCTTGGCTTGCCATTGCGCGGTCGGGCGCTTGCGGATCATGTTGACGGTCGCCGAGGGGTCGCCGGCACCGGTCGTCAGGCCGGTGGCGCCGCGTACTACTTCGATACGGTCGTAGATGATGGTGTCCGAGTCGGACTTCATGCGCCCGAACGTATTGAGCATGCCGTCCACCTGGAAGTTATTGATCGAATAACCCCTGGAGGAATACCCGGCCCGGTCCGAATCCAGATGCTGGACCGTCACGCCGGTGGTCTGGCGCAAAGCGTCGGTCAGGGTATTGAGATTGAAATCGTCCATCTGTTGGCGGGTGACCACCGAAATGGATTGAGGCGTTTGCTTGATCGACAGGTTCAGCCGGGTGGCGGTACTCATCGAGCCGGTGGTATAGGCCCCGGTGTGCTCGGTATTGGCGCCCAGGCCTTCGGCGCTGATGTGGGTGCTGCCCAGCTCCAGGGCGGTGGCGGGTGTCTGTTCGGGGTCGGTTTCAGCCAGCAGTTCCGGGCTGAGCGCCAGGCTGAACAGGCCGAGGGTAACGGTCATGGAACGGGTAAAGGGCGCGAACATCGCGGAAGACTCCTTGTCGTCTTTGCGGCCTTCTCAGTATGAAAAGGCCTTGGCTCAAAGACGAAAGGAGGCGTGGAACTTTAGGTGTAAACGAGAATGATTGTTATCGTTCTGTTACAAGGCGGTATTTACTTGAGTGCCACGCCGTCGTTTTCGGCCGTCTTCGGTTTGATCAGGCCAAAGTCGATCAGCGCTTTCTGCTGGCGCTCATAGGGGTTGCCGATCAACAACGGGCGCGGTTTGAAGCTGTCGCTGACCAGGCTTTTGCTGTGGTCCAGCTCATCAAAATTCAGGCCGGCCAAGTCGGCCCAGGTGTGGATCAACTGCGAGCTACTGTAGGGCCGTTGCAGGTCGCCGGCAAATTTCCAGTCGTGGGTTTCGCGCCATTTCGGTGAGGCGTAGGCCATGAACGGGATGGTGTACATCGGCGCCGTCGGCTTGCCTTCGTTGCGGCCCAGGGTGGTGTGGCCGGCGGAGTCGAATACGTCTTCACCGTGGTCCGACAGGTACAGCAGGAAACCGTTGGGGTCGGTCTTGGCGTAGTCCTTGATCAGGCTCGACACCACGAAGTCGTTGTACAGCACCGCGTTGTCGTAGCTGTTGTAGATCGGCAACTGGGCATCGGTGATAGCGTCCGGAACACCCTGGCGATCGGTGAACTTCTCGAAGGTTGGCGGATAGCGGTACTGGTAGCTCATGTGCGTGCCCAGCAGGTGGACCACGATGAGCTTGCGCTCGGCGGGGTCGGTCAGGGCCTTGGCGAATGGCGCCAGGACGTCACCGTCATATTGGCGGGCGTTCTGGTTGCGGTTGTTGTTCAGGTAGACCTGCTCGTCGGCCTGTTCGGAAAAGGTCGTGAGCATGGTGTTGCGCTTGGTCATGGTCTGCTGGTTGGTGATCCAGAAGGTCTTGTAACCGGCCTGTTTCATCACGCTGACAATCGACGGCGTCTTGAGGTACAGGTCCGGGTTCTCTTCGTCGGCGAAGGTCAGCACCTGTTGCAGCGCTTCAATGGTGTAGGGGCGCGGGGTGATGACGTTGTCGAACACGGCCAACTGGTCACGCAGCTTGTCCAGCTCCGGCGTGGTATTGCGCGGGTAGCCATAGAGGCTCATGCGTTGGCGGTTGGTGGACTCGCCGATCACCAGCACCAGGGTCGAAGGCTGGCCGGCCATGCTGTCCTTGAGGTTTTTCAACGGCGGGATCTGGCTGGCGCTGGTCAGCATGCCTTGCATGTTGTCCAGTTGCTCGGTGTAGCGGCGGTAGGCGACGATCATCTGCCACGGCACAGCCGGCTCGATGCGGGTTTCGAAGCGGTCGATGGCCAGTTCCATGGTTTCGCTCGTGGCGATCTGCTTGACCAACGGGTAGCCGACGACGGCCAGCACAATGGCTACCGCTGCCAGTATCGACTGGCCGCGCGGCAGGTAAACCGGGCGCAAGCGCGTCCACAGGAAGATGGCGAAGGCGGTGTGGGCAATGAATGCCAGCACGATCCACCAGGCGAAATATTGGGTGGCGTATTCGCCCGCTTCAGAAATGTTCGACTCGAACATGATGAAGATGACGCTCTGGGAGAATTCCTGCTGATAGATGAAGAAATAACCCAGGCTGGCCATGGAGCAAGCCCACAGCACCACTCCGATCAAGGCGGCCAGCAGGCGAGTACGGCGCGGGAATAACAACATCGGCGCCAACCACAACGCACTCATGAAGAAGGCTTGGCGAAAGCCACTGAAACCGGAAGTGCCGGTCAGTTGAATCAGCAGTTGGGTAATACCCGAGAAGTACCAGAAGAACAGGAACAGCCAACCCAGGCCGGCCCAATCAAAACCTTTCGCAGACGTAGTGCTGCGTTTGAACATCGCCATCCAGCGCTCCAACCCGATAATTTTTCAGCTGACGCGCAGGGACGCACGCAGCAGAGGCCGCCCTTGTGTAAGGCGGCCCTTCGGGCGCGAGTATCGTGAAGGAGATGTGAAAACTTTGTGAGTTTTTTGTAGGAGTTACCTTACAAAACCGCTCAGCAGAGGGCGGGCTGTGTGCTGGAAGGCTGATCCAGCTGGCCTTGCAGGTGCGAGCGCAGGCGCAAGACTTCCTGTTGCAGTTGGTCGCGTTCGGCCTTCAATTGGCGCAACTCGTCGCGACGGATGCTGACGTAGAGGGTCTGTGGCGGGCGGGTCATCTGTGCTGTGCTCATTGCTTACCTCGCAAATAGCCGGTAGATCGCGGTGCCAGAACGCATGATTGGAGGTTCTGGGCATCAGTCGGAAGCAATTCTGGATTCTTTTATGTATCAAGGGAACTTTTTTATTTTTGGCGGTCGTGTGACTTTTGCGGCGGTAATGGTGAAATGCTGGCTACTTTTTCTCATGAAACTATACCGATCCGCTCTGAACTAACCCTCATTAGCCTCATTGCGCTATAAACTATGTCACACATTTTTAGTAGTTAGGAGCATCAGCACATGCAACTGGGGATTATTGGACTAGGCCGCATGGGCGGTAATATTGCGCGGCGCCTGATGCTCAATGGGCATACCACCGTTGTTTACGACCGTAACGAAGCATTTGTCAAAGGCCTGAGCGAAGAGGGCGCCACCGGCGTTGCCGATTTGAAGGCGCTGGTCGCCGGGCTGCAGAAGCCTCGCGCCGTGTGGGTGATGTTGCCGGCAGGCGACCCCACCGAAAACACCATCAATGAACTGAGCGACCTGCTGGACCACGGTGACGTGATCATCGACGGCGGCAACACCAACTACAAGGACGACGTGCGTCGTGCCAAGGCCCTGTCGGAAAAAGGCCTGCACTACGTCGACGTCGGCACCTCGGGCGGCGTCTGGGGCCTGGAGCGTGGCTACTGCATGATGATCGGCGGCGACGCCGCGACTGTACAGCGCCTTGATCCGATCTTCGCCAGCCTGGCGCCGGGCCTGGGTTCCATCCCCCGTACCAAGGACCGCTCGGCCGCCGCAGACCCCCGCGCCGAGCACGGTTACATTCATGCCGGCCCTGCAGGTTCGGGGCACTTCGTGAAGATGATTCACAACGGTATCGAGTACGGGATGATGCAGGCGTTTGCCGAAGGCTTTGACATCCTCAAGACCAAAAACTCGGAAAACCTCGCAGAAGACCAACGTTTCGACCTGAATGTTGCCGATATCGCTGAAGTCTGGCGTCGTGGCAGCGTGGTGTCGTCCTGGCTGCTGGACCTGACCGCCGACGCCTTGGCCACCGACCCGAAACTCGAGGGCTACTCCGGCTCGGTTGCCGACAGCGGCGAAGGCCGTTGGACCATCGAAGCCGCCATGGAACAAGCCGTGCCGGTGCCGGTGCTGTCCACGTCGTTGTTTGCGCGTTTCCGCTCGCGCCAGCAGAGCACCTACGGTGACAAGATGTTGTCTGCCATGCGCTTTGGCTTCGGTGGTCACGTGGAGACGTCCAAAAAATGACCGCCAACGGCAAGAAACCCAAGGCCGAACCCGCTCCTCCCACTACGCTGTTTCTGTTTGGTGCCCACGGCGACCTGGTCAAGCGCCTGCTTATGCCGGCGCTGTACAACCTGAGTCGTGACGGGCTGCTGGGCAATGGCTTGCGCATTGTCGGCGTTGATCACAACGCCATCAGCGATGCTGACTTTGCCAAGAAACTCGAGGACTTCATTCGCACCGAAGCCGCGAGCAAGGTCAAGGGCAATGCCGACAACGCACTGGACCCACAGCTGTGGGCGCAGTTGGCCAAAGGTATCAGCTACGTCGAGGGTGATTTCCTCGACGACAGCACCTACGCGGACATCGCCGAAAAAATCGCCGACAGCGGCACCGGCAATGCGGTGTTCTACCTGGCCACCGCGCCGCGCTTCTTCAGTGACGTGGTGCAGCGCCTGGGCAGTGCCGGTTTGTTGACGGAGAGCGACGATCACTTCCGCCGCGTGGTGATCGAAAAGCCGTTCGGTTCCGACCTGGCCACCGCCGAAGCCTTGAACGCCTGTTTGCTCAAGGTGATGAGCGAGAAGCAGATCTATCGCATCGACCATTACCTGGGCAAGGAAACGGTACAGAACATCCTGATCAGCCGTTTCTCCAACGTGCTGTTCGAGGCGTTCTGGAACAACCATTACATCGACCACGTACAGATCACCGCCGCCGAAACCGTCGGCGTGGAAACCCGGGGCAATTTCTTCGAAAAAACCGGCACCCTGCGTGACATGGTGCCTAATCACCTGTTCCAGCTGTTGGCAATGGTCGCCATGGAACCGCCGGCGGCGTTTGGTGCCGACGCTGTGAGGGGTGAAAAGGCCAAGGTGATCGGTGCCGTGCGCCCTTGGTCCGCAGAGGATGCGCGGGCCAATTCGGTGCGTGGCCAGTACAGCGCCGGAGAGATTGGTGGCAAGCCGGTTCCCGGTTATCGCGACGAGGCCAACGTCGCGCCCGACAGCAGCACCGAAACGTTTGTCGCCCTGAAAGTGATGATCGACAACTGGCGCTGGGTGGGTGTGCCGTTCTATCTGCGCACCGGCAAACGCATGAGCATTCGCGATACCGAGATCGTGATCTGCTTCAAGCCGGCGCCTTATGCGCAGTTCCGCGACACCGAAGTGAATGAGCTGCGGCCCACGTTCCTCAAGATCCAGATCCAGCCCAACGAAGGCATGTGGTTCGACCTGCTGGCGAAAAGGCCTGGGCCGACCTTGGACATGGCCAACATTGAGTTGGGGTTTGCCTACGAAGACTTCTTCGAAATGCAGCCGTCGACGGGTTACGAAACCTTGATCTACGACTGCATGACCGGCGACCAGACCCTGTTCCAGCGCGCCGACAACATCGAAAACGGCTGGCGTGCGGTGCAGCCGTTTCTCGATGCGTGGAAGGAAGACGACGGCATCCAGGCCTACAAGGCCGGTGAAGATGGTCCGGCGGCGGCCGATGCGTTGCTGGCCCGCGATGGCCGTGCCTGGCACTCGCTCGGATGAGTGATACTGCGAAGCATCCCATCCGGTTTGTGTTGAGTGATATGGACGGCACTTTGTTGCGCCCGGATCACACCCCGACCCAACGCACCCTTTCAACGGTTCGCGCCTTGCGTGAAGCCGGCGTGTTATTCAGCCTGGCCAGCGGGCGTCCGCCCAAGGCCATGATGCATATGGTCGAAGCATTTGGCATCGACGTGCCGGTGGCGGGCTTCAATGGTGGCACACTGGTCAACCCTGACGGCAGCGTGCTGGTCGCGCACCGGCTGCCGGCGGAGGCGGCGCTGGTGGCATTGGCGCTGTTTTCCGGCGAGCCGGACGTGGAAGTCTGGCTGTTTGCCGATGGTGAATGGCTGCGGCGCGATCCGCCTGGGCCCATGGTGGCAGTTGAAACCGCTGGCTTGGGTTATGGGCCGCTGGTGGTGGAGAGTTTTGAACCGTACCTGGATCGGGTCGACAAGATCGTCGCCGCCAGTCGCAACACGCAATTATTGATGGAGCTGGAAGCGCAATTGCAGCCCAAGGTGCAGGGCTTGGCCCAGGTCTCGCGTTCGCAACCGATCTACCTGGATGTGACCGCCATGAAAGCCAACAAAGGCGAGGCCTTGAAAACCTTGGCCGCGCACCTCGGAGTGCCGTTGGCACAGACTGCAGTGATCGGCGATGGTGGCAACGACCCGGCAATGTTTCATGTGGCCGGATTGTCGATTGCCATGGGGCAGGCTGAAGAGCCCGTCAAGCGCCAGGCGGATGTGGTCACCGGCAGCAATCTCGAAGACGGTGCGGCACAAGCGATCGAGCGGTTTATTCTCAAGGTGCCACACAAAGTGTTCGATACGCCAAGTTAGACCATCGGCGTTTAATACTGAACTTGCGAGCCCTGTCTTTTACAACACAGTGCTCGCAAGTTGCAGTTTCGGATTACTTCGGCATGGCCCAGGACTGCAACTGGTAGCCATCTTTATCGAGCTCGGCGCGCGCCTGCAACAACAAATCTTCCAGTTGTGCCGGGTCGGTATACGCGCTCGACGACAGTTGTTTAGTGCCGATGCGGGTATTGGTGCGGTCGATGACGCTCAGGCTGAGGGCACCGTTGCCATCGTGCCAGGCCACGCACTGGAAGGGTTGGAAGGCACGGTCTGCGATCAAAAGAGCTTCGTTGATGCGGAGCGGGGCGTTCATGTGGGTCTTCTCTCTAAATGCCCAATCAAGTGAGTGCCGTCGGCTGGGCTGACCGTGCGGCGAGTTACTTGTACTGATGCGCGATGGCGGGGTACGGGTCACATGTTAGAGCAACAATTTTCAACTTTCTGTGATTGACGTCATGTAAGCGGCTGTTTTGAAAGCTGAATACGCGATTCGGCAGGTACAACTTTTTTGCTGGGATGTGACGGTCGAGTGGCTTTTTGCCAAGACATATAGCAAAACGATACAAGGCAACTGTCAAGATTTTGATACTGTAATTGCCGGGCGTCACAAACCTTTGTTTATAAATAACTTTAGCAATTCTGGCGCCAAGGAATAGTCATGATTGTTACACCTGTGCAGCGCCGCTTGCTCGTGGTCGACCCCTGTGATGACTGCTATGAGTTGTTACCGGGTTTGCGTGCGGCGGGGTGGGAGGTGGACAGTTGTACGTTGGCGGCCGTGGGGGAGCGATCCTGCGATGTCGGCTTGCTGCGCTTGCAGCCGTATCACCTGGAGCGGCCCGAAGCCGTCAAGGAACTGATCAGCCGCAGCGGCACCGAGTGGATCGCGGTGCTCACCCAAGAGGTGTTGCGCTTGCAGAATGTCGGCGATTTTGTCTGCGAATGGTTTTTTGACTTCCATACCTTGCCGTTCGATGTGTCCAGGGTGCAGGTCACCCTCGGCCGCGCCTTTGGCATGGCAAGGCTGCGGGGCAAGGGCTACACCGCGGTGGACGAGCCTGAACATGAACTGCTGGGCGACAGCCGACCGATCCGCGAGCTGCGCAAGTTATTGTCCAAATTGGCGCCCACCGAGTCCCCGGTCCTGATCCGCGGCGACAGCGGCACCGGCAAAGAGCTGGTGGCCAAAACCCTGCACCGCCAATCCCAGCGCCATGCCAAGCCGTTTGTCGCGATCAACTGCGGCGCGATCCCGGAGCACCTGATCCAATCCGAACTGTTTGGCCACGAAAAGGGCGCGTTTACCGGCGCCCACCAGCGTAAGATCGGGCGGATCGAAGCGGCCAATGGCGGCACGTTGTTTCTTGATGAGATCGGCGATTTGCCGATGGAGCTGCAGGCCAACCTGCTGCGATTCCTGCAGGAAAAACAGATCGAACGCGTCGGCGGCAGCCAGCCGATCCCGGTGGATGTGCGAGTGCTGGCGGCGACCCACGTCGACCTGGAAGCGGCCGTGGCGAAGGGTACGTTTCGTGAAGACTTGTATTACCGTTTGAATGTGCTGCAAGTAGTCACGGCGCCGTTGCGCGAGCGCCACGGTGACGTCGCCATGCTGGCCAACCACTTTGCGCGCTTCTACAGCCAGGAAACCGGGCGCCGCCCCCGCAGCTTCAGCGAAGACGCCCTGGTGGCCATGGGGCACCACCCTTGGCCGGGCAATGTGCGTGAGCTGGCCAACCGCGTGCGCCGAGGCCTGGTGCTGGCCGAAGGGCGGCAAATCGAAGCCGTTGATCTGGGTTTGCAGAGTCAGCAGGCAATTTCGTCGCCGATGGCTACACTGGAAGACTATAAACACCGCGCCGAACGCCAGGCGCTGTGCGATGTGCTCAACCGGCACAGCGACAACCTGAGTGTCGCGGCCCGTGTGCTGGGGATTTCCCGGCCGACGTTTTACCGGTTGTTGCACAAACACCAGATCCGCTAGGGCGGGTAAACCGAAAAGCCCCGCAACGACCCTTATCGTTGCGGGGCTTTTCCCTGTGCGCGGTTTAGAAGTAGTACGGGAATTTCAGGCTGAAGGTGAAGTCCGGCGCATCATCCGTCATGCCAATGGCCAGGTTCGGCACGATCGTCAGGTTATCCGACGCCGCGATGGTCATGCCCACGTTGAAGTAACCGGCGTTGGCGTCGCTGGAGACCACCGATTGCCAATCCCCGCCGTCTGGCTTGAGCTTGCTCTTGCGTTGGACCAGGTCGGAAACCGAGAACGACATACTCATCTTCTCGTTGAGGGCGAAGGCGACACCGACGCCGAACTGGAAGCTGTCACCCAGGCGGACTTTGCCGCCGACCTTCTGATTCACGTCACTGCTGATATCGTCAAACGAGTCCTCGAAGTTATGGGTATAGGAGAGCGAGCCAAACAACACCGCCGGGTCGAACGTCTTGACCAGGGAAATGCCCGGCGTGACCGACCAGACGCCATTGCCGGTGGGCAGGCTTTCCGGCACGTAGAGGTTGTCGTTGGTGGTTTGCTTGACCAGTTTGATGCCAAACGGCTCTTTACCCGTTGGCGCCTTGACCCGCACCGACACGACTGCATCCGGCAAGTTGGCGGTTTCGTCGAGGAACTTGTAAGCGACACCGAAGTTGACATCGCCGATGGTCGGGTCGCGGGTCACTGACGCTTCCGACGTGGCCTGGGCATTGTTGCCGGCACCGCCGGATTGGTAGGTGGACTCGCGGTAGACCACTGGCACGTTGACGTCGAATTGCCAGCGGTTATCGACGTTGTAGCGTCCGGTCAGGTCCAGCGTCCAGTTATCCGCCTTGATTCGGTCAAGGTTGATATTACCCAGGAAAATCGAGTCCAGAGCGAGGAAACCGTTGACGGTCAACTGACGGGCGTCGTAGCGCGCATAAGTTATGCCGGTTTCGAAGCTGAATTTGCCGTTGCCGAAGAAGCCGCTGGCTTCGTTGTAAAGGTTGCTGACGCTTTGCGCAGGCGCCGAGTCGTCCTTAAGCGACTGCCCATAGGAACTGCCGCCGCCACCCGCTCCCCCGGAGGCAGCTGCCGCGCCTGTACCTGCGACGGTGGTCCCACCTTTTTTGAAGTCCGACGGGGATTTTGCCAGACGTTTGGGCGCTGGAGTCGCCGGCTGGTCTTCGACCTGGCGCACCCGTTGTTCCAGCACCGCCAGGGCCTTTTGCTGCACGTCGTAACGCTGTTTGAGTTCCAAGAGTTCTTGTTTGAGCGTCTCGATATCGGCGTCCGGCGCGGCATACAACATGGACGCAGGTAAGAGCGTACTTAAACAAACAACCGCACGTAATGATAGCGATCGATGCATGAAATAAGCCGTCCTTTTTTAATGCGTAAAGTGTCGAGGCTCAGCGTAGTTCAATATCCGAGAGTGCGTAGGCCTTTGAGTTGGTCAAGATTGCAGTTCAGCGCGCCATTGTTCAGGCTGTTGCCCATGACAATGTTGAGCTGGGTCATATTGTTGACAAAATTCGTGTTGCCGGTAAGCACCGTACCTTGCAGTACATTGCCAGCACCGATCTGTTGAAGGCTGTTGCCCTGGTTGTTATTGGCCTGAATGGCCATTTGCAAGCCACCGTTCCTGGCCGAAACGGCAACATCGCCTGCCGCACTGCTGCCGGTGACCACGCCTCCGGCGACCAGCACCTGGCCTGATTGCACCAGGTTGCCCGGTGCGAGGCCGTTTTCGGTGACGTTGATGCCGACATTGTTGTAAGCAGTGTTGCCATCGCCGGCCGCACGCACGCTTTGGGTCACGCCTTGGCCGCTGCCCAGGCCCGCGCCGCCGACTACCGAACCGGTGCCTGTGGTCTGGTTGGTGCCCGTGCCTTTGACGCCGACGGTCTGTACGTAAAACTGCGGGGTGATGGTCGTCTTGTCGATCTGCATGCTGGCTTTGCCGGTGATCGAGTCACCCACCGAGTTGGTCCAGGTGCTGCTCATGACGATGCCGAAGCTGATGATCCGCCCCGGCATCACATAACGACCACGCAACTCAGCCATTTCCGAGTCTTTCAGTTCGATAGGCTTGAACCCCGATGAAGCATAAGCGGGCATTGAGGCTGCCAGACACAAGACCGTCAGCCAACGGGAAGTGTTCATCTCTCGCTCCTGGAGCTTCCTGCCCCTAATGGCGCTTCTTAGAAGAAGTCGCTTTGGATAAAACCGAAGTCCATCAGCTCGGCATCGCCCACGGGTCTGAATTCATTCAGTTTGTTCTTGGCACTGAGAGGGGTAGGCGGGTCAAGCAGGACATTGGCCTTGTCATAACCTTCGCCCAACACCGCAAATACGATGCCATTCCAACCCTTGACGAAATCGTCGCGCGAATAGCGTTTGTGGCCCAGCACCGGGTCGCCGATGTATACCCAGTCCTTGTCTGCGCGTTGCATCACCACGAAGTGCTTGTAGCCCCGGATTTCCAGCAGCACCACCACAGGGATCTTCACGGTCACCAGAGTGTCTGGTGCGATCTTGTAGCCCCGGGCACGCATGCCGATGCTTTCGAGATAGCGCTTCATGTCCAGCATGGAAAAACCCTGGGTGCGTACCAGGTTCTGGTCGGCGTTGACCAGCATGCCTTTGATGATGTGTTCTTCGTCGACGTCCAGCCAGTAGGCTTGGCGCAGGATGGTGGCAAGTGCCGCAGCACCGCAGCTGAAATCGGTTTTCTGTTCCACCAGGTTGGCGAACCGACGCTCACGGATACTCTCGACCTTTTTATAGATGACTGCACCGCCGGGCATGGCGGAGATCGCCATCGTGCCTGCCCATGTTGGGCCGGTGAGCAACATCAGGAGGGTGAGGGTCGCGAGGCGCATGATCGAATGACCTGTTGGACACTGGAATAAAAAAGGGCCTTGTTGCCAAGGCCCCGTTGGATCAGAAGCGAACGCCGCTGGCGCAGCTGCTGCAACCCTGACCGATGGACAGGCTGTTGCTGCTTTGGTTGCCCAAGCCCGACTGCAGGTTTACGCCTACGTTGCCGGAGTTGCTGTTAACCGAGTTGTCGAGGCTCGAGTTATTGGACACATACTGAGGTTTGCCGCCATAGCCATAGCCATAACCGTGGCTGGTAGCAGCGGCGTTCAGGTAGCTGTTGCCGAGCGAGTTTTGCTCGGTGTTGGCCGCTGCCGCGATATTTTTGCCGTCAGCGGTAGTGATTGCCATGTTGTTTTTACCCTGGTTGCCTTGACCGGCCTGGCCGTTGTAACCCAGGTTGCCAGAGTTGCTGTTAAGCGAGTTGTCCAGGGAGGCGTTGTTTTGCGTGCCTTTGTTGGAGTAGGTGTTCAGCAAGCTGTTTTGATTGACATCGACCACGGCGAATACCGACGCGAAGTCGCCTTTGGCGCTGGAGATGGCAGCAGAGTTGTCTGCTTGGTTGCCACTGCCAGCCTGGACGTTGACCCCAGTGTTACCACTGTTGCTGTTTACCGAGCCATCGGCCGAAGCGTTGTTTTCGGTTTTGGTGTCGTCGAACTTGTTGCCAGCGCTATTTTGTACGTCTGTCACAACAGCGGCCACAACCCCGGTAGGTTGAGGGGCCGGATGCCAGCCACCACCATTTGCTTGTGCAGCAGCAGCCATCAGCGCGGCCAGAGCGAAAACCATTGGTTTCAGAGCCATTTGAGGTTTCATGGTGTTTCTCCTTGCTTCTAATTTAGTTGGTTAAGTGTTGGTACGGTCTAGCGAGTACTACCAAGCATTTACTTGATAGTGATGCCCAGGGTGTTAGCCACTCGGTTCCCCACCCCTGCACTCTGGTTCACCTGAATCACTCCTCGGCTGCCTGTGAAGGCCTGGTCGCTTGTGACGACCTGGCGACTGCCAGTGGTAGGGGTGAACCCTGAGTCGGTTGCCAGCGTCGTCGTGTTCTGCTGCAACAGGACGCTGTCGTCGATGCTTTGCGGGCCAGGGTTGATGCTGACCCGCACGGCATTGATTGATTGGTTATTCGCCCCGGCTGTCTGGTTGATGCCCAGCATGCCGTTGCCATTGGTAAAAGAGGTTCCTGCGATCGCGGCCTTGGCGTTCAGCGACGGGTCGACCTTGCCGTTCAGGTTTTGGATATTGACGGTGGTGGCTTGTCCACCCAGTGTGATGGCACGGTTGTTGGCCGTTTGCTGTTGGATGCCGGCCGACTGGTTGATCGAGAAGTTGCCGTTGTAGTTTTTTCCGCTGTTGTTGATCACCGCGGAGTCGTCTGCCCATGCAGTGGTGCTGCTCAGCAGGGCGAGGATCAGAAGAGTGCGATTCATTACTTGCCCCCCATCATGTTGCCAATGTTGTTCAGGGGGCCATGCCGCGCTGGATCGAGTTGCTGATCTGGCCGCCCATGCTGCTGCCCGCGCCGTGGCCGGCCGTTGCACCGGTACCCAGTGTCGACATGCTGCTTTGCGTGGAGGTCACGCCAGACAAGTTCCCCGCAGTCTGTATGGAACGGGCGATGCTCGAGCCACTGCTGATGCCGCCGATATCCAAATCGCTGAGTTCACTTGAGGTGGCACTGTTGATTTCTCTGCTGGGATTGGCGTTGGCAGTGGTGGGGTAGGGGTCTGGACCGAACGATGCGCGACCGTACATATGACCTTGCACTTCACGCCCGGTCACGATGACACCGTCGGCAGCAAAGCTCGGAACGCTGACGCCGATGCTGAGTACACAGCTGACCAGCAGTACATTCATCGAACCTTGAGTGAGTGTGATCACGGCGGCATTCCTTTTTCGTTGCGCTGACCCTAAACAGCGCTGTAAGGAATAGAGCAGAAGGCGTGCCGCTTTTGTTTTGTTGTTGTTAATCAGATAGATATGAAACATAGCAGGCTAAGTGATGGCCATGCTGTTTCAGCGCTGATACACCGCGCCGATGCCAGCCCGATGGCCGGCCCGCAGGTCATGCTTTCGGGAGGTTGTATCAGTGATGTAACACTGCGTATGACAAAACGATGAAGCCGCGCTGTCAGGGCCGCTCAGAGGAGGAGGGTGTTTCAGAAATGGACACTGCGGGCGCAATCAGGCTCGCAGGGACAGGCAGAAGCCTCAGCCCTTGGGCGCTTTACGTGGGATGGAGTTGAGGACGGGATTGCCATCTTGGTTCTGGGTCAGGTAGACCGGCAAAACCTTGGGCAGGGAGGGGACGAGGTTGTTGACCTCGCTGATGTTATAGATGCCGCCGATGCGGATCGTTCCGGTGCCGATATCGGCCAGCATCACGGGTTTGTTCAGGTAGCGGTTGATCAACGGTAACGCGTCGGCCAGGGCCAGGTTGTCCAGGACCAATTTGCCCTGGCGCCAGGCGAGGGCGCTGTCGTTGGGGTTGATCGGGCGCACGCGCGGGGTGGCATCGCCTGGTTGATAGCTGGCTTGCATGCCTGGGGTCAGCGGCACGCTGCCGTGCGCCGGGTCGCTGGAAATCTGCACCGAGCCTTCGAGCAGCATCACCCGCACCTGATTTTCGTATTTCCACACGTTGAATTGGGTGCCGGTCACGCGCACCTGTCCTTCACCGGCCTTGACGACAAACGGATGGGTGCTGTCATGGCTGACCTTGAAAAACGCCTCGCCCTTGCTCAGTGTGACCCGGCGCTGGTCCTTGTAATCGGCGTAGACCAGTTCGGTGCCCAGGTTGAGCTCAACCTGGCTGCCATCGGCCAGGGTGACCTGGCGCAGGCCATTGCTGGCCTCGAACCGTTCATAGGCAGTCGGCAACCAGCCCGCTTCCCAGCCGGTGAACGCCGCCAGGGGCAGCGCGGCCAAGCACACTGCGGCAGCCACCGCGTAATCGCGCAGCCGGCGACGCGGTCTGAACGGCGCTATGGGCGGCGCATTGCGTGGCAAGTGATCGGCCACGTCCCAGATTTCCAGCATCGCCGCGTATTCGAAGGCATGCAGCGGATGAGCATCGTGCCATTGTTGAAAGGCCTGTCGTTCGTCCGCCGTGCAATCACTTGCATGCAAGCGCATGCACCAATGCGCGGCGGCGTCGGTGATGGCGTCATATTCGGCTTCTAAAGCAGACTTTTCGGTCATTAATTCATCCTGATTTCCCACATTCTAACCTCCCGAGACCGGGGGCGAGAACAGCCTTCATGGCAATTGCGCATCAATTGAACTTTTATTCTCGTTGGGGCACGCCCAAACAGGCTGGTGATGGAGTCGCGACACACCGTAATGGACGGCGAAGCGCGTCAGGCAGTAGATAACTCAAGCGCCCGTTGACAGCAGGCACGGGAGGCGTTGTTTAATCGTCGGTCTGGATTCTTGTTGTCTCTTCCAATTACAAAATCGGAGCTACCGATGTCTGCCCAGTCCCCGAGAGTTGACAATTCTTCAGCGTTCATCGGTTTCAACGACCTGGTGGGGTTGCTGCACGCGGTGTTTGTGAAGCACGGCACGTCGCCGCAAGTGGCGCAGATCCTCGCGCACAATTGCGCCAGCGCCGAGCGCGACGGCGCCCACAGCCATGGCATCTTTCGGATGCCCGGATACATCAGCACGCTGGAGAGCGGCTGGGTCGATGGCAAGGCCACGCCGGTGGTCACGGATGTCGCTTCCGGCTTCGTGCGGGTCGACGCCGCGAATGGCTTCGCCCAACCGGCGTTGGCGGCGGCCCGTGCGTTGCTGGTGGACAAGGCCCGCAGCGCCGGTATTGCGTTGCTGGCGATACACAATTCCCATCACTTCGCCGCGCTGTGGCCGGATGTCGAACCTTTCGCCGAGCAAGGCCTGGTGGCGCTGAGCGTGGTCAACAGCATGACCTGCGTGGTGCCCCATGGCGCCGATCGCCCGCTGTTCGGTACCAACCCGATCGCGTTTGCCGCGCCACGGGCGGACGGCGCGCCGATTGTGTTCGACCTGGCCACCAGCGCCATCGCCCATGGTGACGTGCAGATTGCTGCGCGCAACGGCGAGCGCCTGCCGCCGGGCATGGGCGTCGACAGCCTGGGCCAGCCGACCCAGGACCCCAAGGCCATCCTCGAAGGCGGTGCGTTGTTGCCGTTCGGCGGGCACAAGGGCTCGGCGCTGTCGATGATGGTCGAGTTACTGGCCGCGGCCCTGACCGGCGGCAACTTCTCGTTTGAGTTCAACTGGGCCGATCACCCTGGCGCCCGCACGCCGTGGACCGGCCAGTTGTTGATCCTGATCGACCCGAGCAAAACCGCCGGGCAAAACTTCGCCGAGCGCAGCCAGGAACTGGTGCGGCAGATGCACGCGGTGGGGTTGCGGCGGTTGCCGGGGGATCGACGTCATCGCACGCGGGCGAAGTCGTTGGCGGCAGGCATTGAAGTGGACGCGCAGGCGTTGAATCAACTACGTGAGTGGGCCGTCTGAAAACCCGCGTAGCCGCTTACCTCGCCAGGGTTCGGCAGTGGCTACGCAAGGCCTACAGTATTAGTTGCGACGACCGAGCAGCAGGCCGACCACCAGGCCAAAGCCTGCCGAGATCGCCACGGTCTGCCACGGGTGACCGCCGATGTAGGTTTCGGTGGCATCCACCACCGGCTTGCTGCGCTCGCGCACATTGGACACCGAGTCGAGCGCTTGCTTGAGCTTGATAGCGACCTGCTCGCGCAGCGTTTCGCCTTCTTCGCCGACCAGGGAAGCACTGTTTTTGAGCAGTTTGTCCGACTCTTCGATCAGTGCAGTCAGTTCGCTGAACGCTTGATCCTTGATTTGATCTTCGACGACTTGGGCGGCAGATTTACGGGCCATTGTGTGACTCCTTGCAGGTAAATGTGACAGTGAACAATGGAGTGTCGGGCGGCGGCAAAAGTTGCAGTTTTTTGCCGACCGGCGTGGGTATGCGAAATCCGAATCAGGAAACTTAGACCTACAGTGTAAGATGTCACCTATTTGTGCAGCAGGAAATTCAACATGAGCTTCAATCTCGCCAACAAGACCCTCGCCGAACGCGCCGAGCTGGAAGATGAAAAGTCCCGTCTCTACGACCTGTGGCAAAGCAACCTGGGCAAGGCCAAGGGCGAAGCCGCGCGCCTGTTCGGCGAGCGCGCCAAACGCAAGGGCAAGTGGGCCGAATGGGTTCGCGCGGAACTCGACGGCATGTCGCCGCCGGAGTTCTCCAACATGGTGCGCAGCGAAGTCAACAAGCTGATGGCGGCGGCGAAGTAAAGCTGGCGACAATCGCCTCGCGCACTTTCAGCAACATCGGATCAAGCTGAGCCTGGGTGCGCCAGCCCAGTTCCACCGGGTAGCGCGGCAGCGCCAGCGGGCACGGCAGAACCTGCAAGCCGGTCATACCGGCGATGGCTTCGGCGGCGTGCCCGGGAATGGTCGCCACCGCCTGGCTGCCCTTGAGCAGAAACGGCAACGCGGCGAAGTGGCTGGTGGAGGCACACACCTGGCGGCTCAGCCCTTGTGCCGCCAGCCCTTCATCGGTGATCCCGATAAACCCGCCGGATGACACCAGCACATGCTCGCGGCTAACGAACGCGTGCAGGTCGATGCATTGCTGGCCAGGCGCCAGGCTGTGTGGGTCGACCAGGCAGCGGTAATCACCTTCTCCCAGCACCTGCCGGCTTAGGCGGCGTTCGGCAAAGCCGCCGGCGGTAATCGCCAGGTCGAGGCTGCGGTCGAGCAGGGCGGCGGCGACGATCTGGCTGTGGGTCTGACGGAAAATCACTCGCAATTTCGGCAACCGCTGGGCAATTTCCGCCATCAGGCGGCGGCCGTAGGCAATCTCGAAGTCGTCGGATAAACCCAGCACCACGGAGCGTCCCTGATACTGCTGGGTGTCCGGGTGGGTCATTGCCAGGCTCTGTCGGCAGCGGTCCAACGCCTCACTGATCACCGGCTTCAACTGGTTGGCCCGCAAGGTCGGCGCCAGGCCACGGCCGGTTCGCACGAACAGTTGGTCGCCATACACCTCGCGCAAACGCCGCAGGCCCGCGCTGATCGCCGATTGGGTGACGCCCAGGCGCAACGCTGCGCGGCTGGCGCTGGATTCGTCGTGCAGGGCTTCGAAGGTTTTCAGCAGGTTGAGGTCGACTTGGGTGATATTTATCTGGCTCATATCATTCAGCACTGAGGTGGGCTTTATTCATGATCCGGGCTGGCTGGAGAATGGGCAACCCCTCATTGTTCGGAGTGATCCTGATGCCTGTTTCTATTGTGGCCGCCTTGCAAATCGGTTCCTTGCCCGGCGGCAAGGCCGACACCCTGGCGCAAATCCTGGCGTATGAAGAGCCGATCCTGCGCAGTGGCGCGCAATTGGTGGTGATGCCCGAGGCGCTGCTGGGCGGTTATCCCAAAGGCGAAGGCTTCGGCACGCAACTCGGTTATCGCCTGCCCGAAGGTCGCGAAGCCTTTGCGCGATATTTTGCCAACGCCATCGACGTGCCCGGCGCCGAAACCGAAGCGTTGGCCGGTTTGTCGGCGCGAACCGGTGCCAGCCTGGTCCTGGGCGTGATCGAGCGCAGCGCCAGCACCTTGTATTGCACCATGCTGTACTTCGAGCCGGCGCACGGCCTGGTGGCCAAGCACCGCAAGCTGATGCCCACCGGCACCGAGCGGCTGATCTGGGGCAAGGGCGATGGTTCCACACTGCCGGTGATCGACGCGGCGGTCGGGCGCATCGGCGGCGCGGTGTGCTGGGAAAACATGATGCCCCTGCTGCGAACGGCGATGTACGCCAAGGGTGTGCAGGTATGGTGTGCGCCCACGGTGGATGAGCGCGAGATGTGGCAGGTGAGCATGCGCCACATTGCCCACGAGAGCCGCTGTTTTGTGGTCAGTGCGTGCCAGGTGCAGGCATCGCCCGCGGCGCTGGGCGTTGAGGTGGCCAACTGGCCTTCAGATCGTCCGTTGATTGCAGGCGGCAGTGTGATTGTCGGCCCCATGGGCGACATCCTGGCTGGGCCGCTGCTGGGTGAAGCCGGGCTCTTGAGCGCGCAGATCAATACCGACGATCTGGTGCGCGCACGGTATGACTATGACGTGGTGGGGCATTACGCCCGGCCGGATGTTTTCGAGCTGGTGGTCGATGAGCGGGCCAAGCCGGGCGTGCGCTACATCACGGACTGAGCGCGGTAAAACCGGTGGGAGTCAGCCCACTCCCACCGGTTGATGTCTATCGCTTGAAAGAGCGGCGATCCAGCCACTCTTCACGGGTCATTTCCCAGATGTCCCGTGGAAAAATGCCCTCGACAAACTCACCTTCGTCTGTCCTGATCAGACGCATGCCCGTGCGTTCTGAAATTCGCCGCGACTTCAGGTTGGGCGCAGCTTTCGGCACGCGCAGCACGGGCCGCTCAAGCACCTCGAACCAATAGGCGGTCACCGCCTCGCTCGCTTCGGACATCAACCCCTGGCCCTGCCATCGCGGCCCCAACCAGAACCCACGGTTATTATCGGGTTCGTCCATCAGGCTGATATTGCCGATCAATTGCTCCGGCGCGCTTTGCAGGCGGATCGCCCAATGCCATTCCTCGCCCCGGGCCATGGCGGGCAACGCGATGTGTTCCAGGTAGTGACGCGCGCCGTCAGCCGGGTAGGGCCACGGCACCAGCGCATTGAGATAACGCACCACTTCCCAATGGGGGAACTGTTGCTGGATGCCCTCGGCATCGTCGAGCGTCAGCGGGCGCAGAATCAGGCGTTGGGTGACCAAGGTCGGTTGCATGGGGGGTTACCAAGTGGCGGTATTCGGCAGGTCCAGTGTCCCACGATCGACAAACCGCATGGTGCCGAACAGCCCGCCGGCCAATTTGCCGCGCAATACGTAGGGCAGGTTGTTCAAACTCTGGGTCTGGCTCAGGCCGAGGGTTTGCCGCAACACGGAAAACGCTGAAACGCTGACCGGCACCATCAGAACCGTCTCGGAAAAACGTGGGATGCTTCCACGCTGATCACTCACCCCCGACGCCAGCGGCCGGCCATTGACCTCCAGGTCCAGGGCCACGCCGTTGTAGTCGATTGCCGTTTCATTGGGGTTCTGCACCCGCAGCTTCACGGCGAAGCGCACTTCCAGGTCCTGGCTTTGCAGCGGCTCGATGCCCACCACGTTGATAGTGACCGGGTCGCGATTGGGGAACAGGGCGCAAGCGCTCAAGGTCAGCAGCAGTATCGATAGAACCATGAGCTTGCGCATACGAAGGTGCTCCTAGTGCGTGACGTCCGGGTCTTGCATCACTTTGAGGGTTGAGGACTCCGGATCAAATTCATCTTCTTCCAGTTCTAAGAACTCTTCCGGCAGGAAAATGTTCAGCAGGATTGCACAGAACGCGCCTACGGTGATCGGCGATTCGAAGATGTTGTGCAGCGCCTTGGGCAGGTCGCGCAACACTTCCGGCACGGCGGCGACACCCAGGCCCATGCCCAGGGAGATCGCCACGATCAGCATATTGCGGCGGTGCAGGCCGGCTTCGGCGAGGATCTTGATCCCCGCCACGGCGACGGTGCCGAACATGATCAGCGTCGCGCCGCCCAATACCGGCTTGGGCATCAGTTGCAGCACCGCGCCGATCATCGGGAACAGCCCCAGCAGCACCAGCAGGCCGGCAATGAAGTACGCTACATAACGGCTGGCTACGCCGGTGAGTTGGATCACGCCGTTGTTCTGGGCGAACGTCACCATCGGCAGGCTGTTGAAGGTCGCGGCCATCGCCGAGTTGAGGCCGTCCGCCAGCAGGCCGGACTTGATGCGCTTGATGTACAGCGGCCCCTTGACCGGCTGTTGGGAAATCATCGAGTTGGCCGTCAGATCACCGGCGGCCTCCAGGGGCGAAATCAGGAAGATCACCGCCACCGGGATAAACGCCACCCAGTCGAACGAGAAGCCGTACTTGAACGGCACCGGCACGCTGATCAACGGCACCTGGGGCAAGGCCGCCATATCCACACGGCCCAGCCACCAGGCCACGATGAAGCCCAGGGTCAGGCCGATCACGATCGAACCCAGGCGCAGGAACGGGTTGTTGAAGCGGTTGAGTACTACGATGGTGAGCAGCACCAGCGCGGCCAGCCCCATATTGCTCGCGGCGCCGAGGTTGTCGGCGCCGAAGCCACCGGCCATGTCGGTGACCGCCACCTTGATCAGCGACAGGCCCATCAGGGTGATGATGGTGCCGGTCACCACCGGGGTGATCAGCTTGCGCAACTTGCCGATGAACTGGCTGAGCACGACTTCGATAAACGCCGCGAAAAAACAGATGCCGAAGATCGTCGAGAGAATCTCATCGGTGCCGCCACCCCGGGCCTTGACCATGAACCCGGCACTGAGAATCACGCTGATAAACGAAAAACTGGTGCCCTGCAGGCACAACAACCCCGAACCGATCGGGCCGAACGTGCGCGCCTGCACAAAAGTGCCGAGCCCCGACACGAACAAGGCCATGCTCACCAGGTACGGCACCTCGCTTTCCAGGCCCAGCACGCCGCCGACGATCAGCGTAGGGGTGATGATGCCGACAAAGCTCGCCAACACATGCTGCAAGGCGGCAAACATTGCGGCAGAGAAGTGCGGACGGTCTTCCAGGCCGTAGATCAGGTCGGATTTATAGCGCGGGCGCGGGGCTTGAGCGTCAGACAAAATGCGGGCTCTGGACAGAAAATGGAGGCGCAGGATGCCAGAAACCGGAGATCGTCAGAAGTGTAAAAAAATATTTATGGAGGCCCTGCGAAAACCGCTGGGCCTGCCGATATCTTTCATAGGCCCACCCAACAATGACAACAAGTGGTGACCAAGGTCAGAGCAGCGTGTTGACGCCAGCTGATCATTCCGCTGCAGGGATGCGCGCAGACACTCCTTCTTGAGAATACCTCTATGTCTCTTCGTCATCTGAATATTGCCCCTCGAGCGTCTCTCGGTTTCGCATTCATTGCGTTGTTGGTGGTTGTATTGGGAGTGTTTGCAGTCAACCGCATGACGCTGATCCGTCAGGCGTCGGTGGATATGAGCAGCAACCAACTGCCCAGCGTGGCCTACTTGGGCAGCCTCACGGAAAACGTGTTGCGCATGCGTATCTTGTCGTTCCGCGTATTGGTCAACCGTGAACCGGCTGCGTTGCAAGAGGCGCAAACGCGCATCGCCGTACTGATCGACAAGGTCAGAGCCGCCCAGGCCGGTTACTCAGCGTTACCTTCCGTGCCTGAGGAAGCGGCCCTGTACAAGACGTTTGTCGGCACCTTGGACAACTACCTGACGGCCCAGGCCGAGATGCTGGCCCTGTCCCAGCAAAACAAGGTCGATGAGATGCGCGCCTTGATCAATACCCGGATCAAGAACGGCACCGATCAGATGGGCGAGCAGTTGAACAAGCTGATCGCCCTCAACTCCGCTGGCGCCAAGCAGGCCAGCGAGCAGGCCGGACGCAGCTATGACAGCGCGATCAGCGGGATCGTCGTGGTGGCCGTGGCCGCCGCCTTGCTCACGGTACTGTTGGCCTGGTTGCTGACCCGCAGCATCGTCACACCGCTGCGCAAAGCCGTGGAAGTGGCGCAAACCATTGCCGGCGGCGACTTGAGCAAAGTCATTGAAGACGATGGCAAGGATGAACCGGCGCGTTTGATCAGTGCGTTGTCGGCCATGCAAACCAACTTGCGCCAGACCATCCAGCACATCGCCGGTTCGGCCACGCAATTGGCCTCGGCGGCGGAAGAGTTGAGCGCCGTCACCGAAGAAGCCTCCAAAGGCTTGCAGCAACAAAACAACGAAATCGACCAGGCCGCCACGGCCGTCAATGAGATGACTGCTGCCGTGGAAGAGGTGGCGCGGAACGCCGTGTCCACCTCCGAAGCCTCCACGCAGTCCAACCAGGCGGCACGGGAAGGCCGCGACCGGGTGGTTGAGACCGTCGGCGCGATCCAGACCATGACCCAGGATGTGCAAAACACCTCGCTGCTGATCGAAGGTCTGGCCACTCAGGGGCGCGACATCGGTAAGGTCCTCGACGTGATCCGGGCGATTGCCGAGCAGACCAACCTGCTGGCGCTCAACGCGGCGATTGAAGCCGCCCGCGCCGGTGAAGCCGGGCGCGGCTTCGCGGTGGTGGCCGACGAGGTGCGGGCCCTGGCCCATCGCACCGCGCAGTCGACCCAGGAAATCGAGAAAATGGTCGCCGGTATCCAGAACGGCACCGGTGAAGCCGTGCAATCCATGCAACAGAGCAACCAGCGCACCCATAACACCCTGGAAATGGCCCGCGCGGCCGGCGTGGCTCTGGAGCAGATCACTCAGTCGATCAGCCTGATCAACGAGCGCAACCTGGTGATCGCCAGCGCCTCGGAAGAACAGGCCCAGGTGTCCCGTGAAGTAGACCGCAACCTGGTCAACATCCGCGACCTGGCGACCCAGTCGGCGGCGGGCGCCAACCAGACCAGCGTGGCCAGCCATGAGCTGTCGCGCCTGGCGGTGGATTTGAATGCGATGGTGGCCAGGTTCGTTATCTGAGCCACTTTGCAATGCAATCCCAATGTGGGAGGGGGCTTGCCCCCGATAGCAATGGGTCAGTCAACTCATCTACTGACTGATCCAGCGCCATCGGGAGCAAGCTCCCTCCCACATTCGCTCTATGTGGTGTCAGAAGCTATTGCATCCAGGCGCCTGGATTCACCAGGTTTTTCGGCTTCTGACCGGCGAGCGCCGCGAGCAGATTATCCACCGCGCACTCGGCCATTGCTTCCCGCGTCTCATGGGTCGCCGAGCCGATATGCGGCGTGGCCACCACATTGTTCAAGCGCAGCAACGGCGAGTCGTGGGGCAGCGGCTCGCGCTCGAACACATCCAGCCCCGCCGCGCGAATCGTGCGCTGCTGCAAGGCCTCGACCAGCGCGGCTTCATCCACCACCTTGCCGCGGGAGATATTGATAAAGATCGTCTCCGGGCCCATCTGGGCGAATTCTTGCGCGCCGATCAACCGCTCGGTTTCGGCGGTGAGCGGCAGTGTCAGGCAGACGAAGTCTGCTTGTTGCAGCAAGTCGTTCAGGCGCCGGTACTGCGCGCCGAACCGTTCTTCCACCTGTGGTTTGGGCGAGTGACTGTGGTAGAGCACCGGCATGCCGAAGCCGAAATGCCCGCGCTGGGCCAGCGCTTCACCAATGCGGCCCATGCCGATGATGCCCAGGGTCTTGCCATGCACGTCGCTGCCGAAATGCGCCGGGCCGATGTTCTTGTGCCACTGGCCGGCACGCACCATATCGGCCAGTTCGACCACCCGGCGTGCGGTGGCGAGGATCAGCGCGAAGCCGGTGTCGGCGGTGGTTTCGGTGAGCACATCGGGCGTGTTGCTGAGCAGGATGCCGCGCCGGGTCAGGTACTCGATGTCGTAGTTGTCGACGCCGACGGACACGCTGGCCACCGCCTCCAGTTGCGGTGCCAGGTCCAGCAACGCGGCGTCCAGGCGCAGGCTCGCGCCCAGCAACCCCTGGGCGCCGGGGAGGGCGTCGCGCAGTTTGGCCAGGCCGGGCGGGTCGAGCGCGTCGATCAGCGTGACCTCGGCGTGCTCATGCAGCCGGGCCATCAGCGGCGCGGAGAGTTTTTTGTACAGAACGACAGACTTTTTCATCAGGTCTTCACCTTTAATTCGAGGGACTGCAACGGCGCGCACTCGCGGTCGCTGGCGCCGGGCTTGAGGAACATCGTCAGCACCACCGAGACCATCAACGCGCCGCTCATCAGCAGGTAAGAGGCGCCGGGGGAACCGGTGCTGCTATTGAGGTAACCCACCAGGTACGAACCGCCGAACGAACCGAGCGCGCCCATGCTGTTGATCAACGCCATGGCGCCGCCGGCGACGTTGGCCGGCAGGATCTCCGGGACAATCGCGAAAAACGGTCCATAGGGCGCATACATGCACGCGCCGGCAATCACCAGCAGGGTGTAGGACCACCAGAAATGTTCGGCGCCGAGCACGTAGGACGCATAGAAAGCTATAGAGGCGATCAACAACGGCGGCCACACAAACCGCTTACGTTTTTGCAGCTTGTCCGAACCCCACGACACCACCAGCATGCCGATCACCGCCGCCAGGTACGGCAGCGCCGACAACCAGCCGGCCTCGACCATGTCCATCTGCAAACCGGCCTTGAGGATCGACGGCAGCCACAGCACAAAGCCGTACACGCCGATGCTCCAGCAGAAGAACTGCAGCGCGAGGATGATCACCTTGGGCGAGCGAAACGCTTCGGCGTAGTTCTTCACCGCTTTGATCCCCACCTGTTCGGCGGCGAGGGCGGTTTCCAACTGGTGCTTTTCGCTGTCGCTCAACCACCGGGCATCCTTGGGCCGCTCATCGGCCAGGCGCCACCAGATAAACGCCCACAGCACCGCCGGCAGGCCTTCGACGATGAACATCCAACGCCAGCTGAAATGCTGCACCAGGTAGCCGGACACCACCGACATCCACAGCATGGTCACCGGGTTGCCGAGGATCAGGAACGTATTGGCCCGCGAGCGTTCGGCACGGGTGAACCAGTGGCACAGGTACACCAGCATCGCCGGCATCACCGCCGCTTCGACCACGCCGAGCATGAAGCGAATGGCGATCAGCATGTAGGCGTTGGACACCACGCCGGTCAGGGTGGCCAGGCCGCCCCAGAGGATCAGGCTGACGAAAATCAACTTCTTCACGCTGCGCTTTTGCGCGTAGATCGCGCCCGGCACCTGGAAGAAAAAGTAACCGAGGAAGAACAGTGCGCCGAGCAGGGACGACATGCCCGGTGTGATCATCAGGTCTTCAGCCATGCCGCTGGCGGCGGCGAAACCGTAGTTGGCGCGGTCCAGGTACGCCAGGCTGTAGGTGATAAAGACGATGGGCATGATGTACCACCAACGGCGGGTGGCGAGTTTCAAGGTATCCATGGGGTTGCTCCTGAGCTTGTTGTAGTTGTGGCAACAGGGAGTGGGTCAAGCAACGGATCGGGTCGGCAGCTCCGTGCGTGTGGGTAAGCCTTCCATATCGCCGCGGCTCTGCACGGCACGGCTGCCGATCCAGTTGCCGCGGTGTACCGCCTCGGGGAAGCTGAGGTTTTCCAGCAGGGCGCTGATCATGCCGACGGCAAAGCCATCACCGGCGCCGACGGTGTCGACCACTTTGTCCACGCTCACGGCGGCGACAAAGCCTTGGTCCAGTTGGGTACGGTAATACGCGCCGTCCGGGCCGAGCTTGATGGCCACGGCTTCGGCGCCCTGGTCCAGGTAAAACGCGGCGATGTCCGCCGGGTCGTCGAAACCGGTAAGCAAGCGACCTTCGCTCAACCCCGGCAAGACCCAATCGGCCAAGCCTGCGAGGGCGTTGATCTCGCGGATCATCTGCTGCTGGCTGGGCCACAGCGCCGGGCGCAGGTTCGGGTCGAACGACACGCTGCGCCCGGCCTTGCGCATTTGCGTCATCAGCTCGCGGGACAACTCGCCGGTGGCCTCGGACAAGGCCGGCGGGATACCGGTGGCGTGCAGGTGGCGCGCCTGCAGCAGCGCCGGGCTGATGGCTGCGATGGATAAATGGCTGGCCGCCGAGCCCTTGCGGAAGTACTCGACCTGGGGATCATCGCCGGCCTCTTCGCGGGACTTGAGCTGAAAACCGGTGGGGTGCAGCGGGTCGACCGCCACGTGCCGGCAATCCAGGCCTTGTTGCTTGAGCGTGTCGAGCACAAAGCGGCCCAGGGAGTCGTTGCCCACCCGGCTTAGCCAGGCGACGTTGAAGCCCAGGCGCGACAGGCCGATGGCGACATTGCTGTCGGCCCCGGCGATGCGTTTGTGGAAGTGGCCCACTTGGGCCAGGTCGCCGCTCTGTTCGGCGACAAACATCGCCATGGTTTCGCCGAACGACAGGATATCGATCTCAGACATGGGCGTACTCCGCACGGGGTTGGCCAAGCAGGGCGAGGGTGGCGACCTGCCGGGCGGTGACTTCGACCAGGTCATCGCCTTGCAGCGGGAATTCCACCGCCCGGGTAATACCTTGAGTCATGTGGCCCAGCAGTTGTTCCCACAGATGCAGGTCGGTGGCGCCGGGCGGCAGCGCCACCAGCTTGCCGTCCGCACGACGCGCCACCGCCTTGCAGTGCAGGTAGTCGACATGCCGGCCGAGCAGGCGCGCGGCGGTGAGCGCGGACTGGTCCTGCCAGTGCCAGTTACCGATATCGAACGTCATCTTCACCGGCAGGCCAAGGCGCTCGACTTTGCTGAAGAAACGTTGCAGCGGTTCGATGCGGCCGCCATGCAGGGTCTGGTCGTTTTCCACCAGCAACTTGACCGGGTGGCGGTTGAGCAGGGCGTGCAGGCTGTGCAGGTCGTTGGTATCGGTGAAGTAGCCGAGGGAGACTTTCAGCCAGCGCGCACCAAAGGCCTGGGCGCGATCAAGGGTGGCGGCGAGCTCGGCATTCGGCTGGGCGCGGCCGGCGACCCACAGTTCCAGCGGCGAAGAGAACACGCACTCCAGGCCTTGTTCGGCCGCCGCCCGGGCCAGTTGTGCCGGTTGTTCAATGGTCAGCAGCTCTTCGCGCCACTCGATGCGCCGGGCACCGGCCGCCGCCAGCAGGGCGACAAAACTCAATTGGCCCTGCTGGCGGACGAGGTCGGCGCCGTAGCTGGAAAGGCTGATGGAGACGGGGTATTCATGCATGATTGTGTACCTCTGAAACCGGTTTCATTTTTCTGCGCAACCTATTGAATTGACACCCGCGAGGGCTCGACAGCGGCTACGAGGTGGGTTGGGTGGAACCGCGAACGATCAGTTCGGGCAGGAAATCCAGGGTGCGGGCCGGCGCCGTATCGCCGCGCAGGCGCTTGAGCAGGCAGTCGAAGGCACTCGCGCCAATCGCCTGCGTCGGTTGGGCGAGGGCGGTGATGCCGGTGCCCACCAGCGGGTACCAGTCCAGGTCATCCAGGGCGATCAGGCCGACGTCCGCGAACAGGTCGCACTCCAGCGCCTTGAGCGCGCGGGTGCAGGCGAGGGCGGCAATGCCGTTGGCGCAGAACACGGCTTTGGCGCCGGGCTTGGCCAGGAAGCTGCGCAGGCGCTTTTCCAGCGCGCCGTCCAGTTCCAGCACCGTCCCACTCAACGCCGGGCGGCGGGCAATCTCGGCGGTGAAACTGTCAAGGCGCTCCAGGCGCGAACTGGTGCCATCGGTGGCCTCGCTGACCAGCACTATCTCGCGGTAGCCCTGTTGCTCAAGGTGTTCCAGCGCCATGCGTACCGCGGCCGGGTTATCCAAACCCACCAGGTCGCTGCGCAACGGTGCGACCTTGCGGTCCACCAGCACCAGGGGCATTTCCCGTTGCAGTTCCAGCAGTTGTTCGAGGTGGTGGCCGAGGGTGTTCACGATCAGCCCTTCGATGTTGTACGAGCGTAGCGCCGCTAGGTGCTGGCGTTCCTGCTCGTCATCGCGGTCGGTGTTGCACACCACCAGGCTGTAGCCGTGCTGGCGGCAGGCGGTTTCGACACCGTGCATCACGGCGATGGAATAGGGGTTGCGGATATCGGCCACCAGCATACCGATCAGGCGCGTGCGCCCGCGTTTCAAGCCACGGGCCATCTGGTTGGGGCGGTAGCCGAGTTCGGCGATGGCGTGCTCGATGCGCAGGGCGATGGCGTCGGAGAGCAGGGCGCGGTCGTCGCCGATGAAGCGCGACACGCTGGCTTTGGACACGCCGGCGCGCTGGGCGACGTCGAGCATGGTCACGCGGCTGCGCTGGGCGGCAGAGAAACTGTTCACGGTCATCGACCTTCTATTTTTATTGGAATGACTGAAACCGGTTTCAGGAAACCACTAAAGTACGAAAGCCGTCAAGAAGTTGTAGGACAAAGCCAGATAGCCGGTGTGTTCAGGCCAGCACACTTAACCAAGCCGCCGCCAACAGCAGCACGGCCATACCGCGGTTGAAACGCTGCATGGCGCTGGTCGAACGCAACACCCGTGCGGACCCGGCACCCAACAGCGCCCAGGTGCCCAGGCAGGGGATCGATATCAGGAAAAACGCCAGGGAGAGGTACACCACCTGGCTTTGGCGCTCCGCACCATTGCCGGTAAAAACGCTGACTACCGCCAGTGCCATCATCCAGCTTTTCGGGTTGATCAATTGCAGGCTGGCGGCGCCGATCGGGCTCAGGGGTTTTTGGCGTGTATCCGCTTCGATGGTCCGGGTGGGGGCGCTGAAAATCTGCCAGGCCAGGTAATTCAGCCAGGCAATGCCGATCCATTGCATGGCGGTTTGTACCTTGGGTAGCTGCACCAAGGACTGGCCAAACCCCGAGCCCACCACCAGCACGAGCAGCGCCGCGCCGGCGCAGGCGCCCAGGATGATTGGCAGCGTGGCCCTGAAACCGAAACGGGCGCTGTTGCTCAGTACCAGGATATTGGTCGGGCCGGGGGTAATTGAGGCGACGAAGGCAAACAGCATGAAAGGCAGCAGTGTGGACAGCATGGTGGACGACTCCGATAGACCCATTGATGGCGTCGATCTTCACAAGCCCGCGTATCACCTGTCTGGAAGGTTTGAGCAGCGCTTGCGGTAGGCCGCCGGCGTCAGGCCATAAGCGCGCACGAACCAGCGGCCCAGGTGGCTCTGATCGGCAAAACCCAGGGCGATCGCCACATCGGCCGGTTGTTCACCCTTGGCCAGCAAGTGCCGCGCGCGGGCCAGGCGCAGTTGCACCAGATAAGCATGGGGCGGCAGGCCAAACGCGCTCCTGAACGCACGGGTCAGGCGGAAGCGGTCGACGCCGCAGGCCAGCGCCAGGGCGTCCATGCCCACATCGTGATGCAGGTGGGCATGCAGGTATTCCCGGGCTTTGTGGGCGACCAGCGGCAGGCGTGGGTCGTCACGGTAACGGCTGCGCCAGTGGAGCTGGCCGGTGAGGCGTTCGAGCAACTGGTCCATGGCCCGTTGTCGCACGATGCGCAATTCGCCACTGTGCAGGGTGCGAAAGGCTTGGCTGGTGGCAAGGGCCAGGCGCGGGTCGTTGGTCAAGGTCGCGGCAAAACTCAGCTGGCTGTTGACGGGAGCCTCTTCGAAGACCGCGCTCACTTCCCGCGTCAACCACTGCGGGTCGAGGTAGAGCATGTGGTAGGTAAAGCCGTCGGCCGTGGGCGCATCGCCGTCATGCAACTCGCCGGGTTCCACCAGGAACACCTGGCCGGGCACGCTGTTGTGGCGCGTGCGGCGGCAGTTGAATTGCTGCACGCCTTGTTCGGTCACGCCGATCAGGTAGCTGTCGTGCCAATGGGGATCGTAGGCATGCCCCTCGAAATGCGCGCGCAGGGTCTCGATGCCGGTGTCGGCGTCCTGGGACAGATCGATCCAATTGTGCGCGGCCATCACAACACCGAGGCGGAATAGACGATGTTATCTAGCGCCCATCGAGCCGTGGGCGTCTAGAAGGTTTGTGCGGCGTCAATTGAACAGTCCCGCGGCAATATTGATCGAAAAGCCGAGGATCGCCGTGTTGAACAGAAACCCGATCAGCGATTGTCCCAGTACCACCTTGCGCATGCTGCGGGTGGCAACGCCCACGTCCGACGTTTGCACGGCGACGCCGATGGTGAAGGAAAAGTACAGGAAGTCCCAATAGTTGGGGGTCAACAACCCCTCGGCAAAGCGCAGCGCCGGCTCTTTGCCGGCCCAGGTGTAATAGAGCCGGGCGTAGTGAACGCTGAAGATCACCCCGATCAACAACCATGAGCCGATGACCGTCAGGCCGGTAAAACCGTAGTGCAACAGCCGCTCGGCGGTGCTCAGGTCCTTGCTGCCGACCAGTTCGAAGGTGATGGTGGCCAGGCTGGCGATGGCCGCGATGCACACCGTGAACAGCACCAGGCCGGCGTTCTCATCCTCGATCTCGGCGATGCGTTTGACGTCTTCGGCCTTGGCGCGGATGGTCAGCCACAGCATCAGCACCAGGTAGATCCAGACGCCGGCATTCCAGCCGATCAGGATTTTGCTCACGAGTGTATCGGCGGGTACCAGGATGCCAACGACAAGGCCCAGGACGGCGGCGCAAGAGAGGCGAGGGTGGGTGCGGGCGAGGAAGGGCATGGGTGCTCACAACAAGGGCGGTTGTGAGCACCATAGCGCATTTTTGCGCGGGTTATGGACGCTTGCGCACCAGCTTCATGACGACCACAAAGAACACCGGCACAAACACCACCGCCAGCGTCGCAGTGATCATCCCGCCGATCACCCCCGTACCGATCGCTTGCTGGCTCGCCGAACTGGCGCCGGTGGCAATCGCTAGGGGCACCACGCCGAGGATGAACGCCAGCGAGGTCATGATGATCGGCCGCAAGCGCAGCCGCGCGGCCTTCAAGGTTGCGTCGAGCAAGTCTTCGCCCTGCTCGTACAGGTCCTTGGCGAACTCGATGATCAGGATCGCGTTCTTCGCCGACAGGCCGATGATGGTGATCAGCCCGACCTTGAAGAACACATCGTTGGGCATGCCGCGCAAGGTCACGGCCAACACCGCGCCGAGCACGCCCAGCGGCACCACCAGCAGCACCGACGTCGGGATCGACCAGCTTTCATACAGGGCGGCCAGGCACAGGAACACGATCAGCAGCGACAGGCCCAGCAACAGCGGCGCCTGGGAGCCGGACAGGCGTTCCTGCAACGACAGGCCGGTCCATTCCTGGCCCAGGCCCGCCGGCAGTTGGTTGACCAGGCGCTGGATTTCTTCCATCGCCTCGCCCGTGCTGTGCCCCGGTGCCGCTTCACCGGAAATGGCGATGGCCGGGTAGCCGTTGTAACGGGTCAACTGCGTCGGCCCCTGGGTCCACTTGGCTACGACGAACGCCGACAGCGGCACCATCTCGCCGGCCTTGTTGCGCACGTTGATCTTCAACAGATCCGCGACCTGGCTGCGTTGGTCGCCTTCGGCCTGCACCACCACGCGCTGCATGCGCCCCTGGTTGGGGAAGTCATTGACGTAGGTCGAACCGATGGCCGACGACAGTACATTGCCCACATCGGCGAAGGACACGCCCAGCGCGTTGGCCTGCTTGCGGTCGACCTGCAGTTGCACTTGCGGCGCTTCGGCCAGGGCGCTTTCACGCACGTTGGCCAGGATCGGGCTTTTTCCCGCAGCGTCCAGCAGTTCGGTACGCGCCGCCATCAACGCCGCGTGGCCGACGCCGCCACGGTCCTGCAGGCGGAACTCGAAACCGCTGCTGGTGCCGAGGCCGTCCACCGGTGGAGGCAGGATCGCATAGGCAATCGCGTCCTTCAGTTCGGTGAACGCCATGTTGGCGCGGTCGGCAATCGCGGCGGCCGAGTCGTCGCTGCTGCGTTGCGACCAATCCTTGAGCGTGGTGAACGCCAGCGCCGCGTTCTGCCCGGAGCCGGAGAAACTGAAGCCCATGATCATGGTGGTGTCACCAACCCCGGGCTCTTTGGCGTTGTGCGCTTCGATCTGTTCGGCCACCTGCACCGTGCGGTTCTTGCTCGCGCCCGGCGGCAACTGGATATCGGTGATGGTGTAACCCTGGTCCTCCACCGGCAGGAACGAGGAGGGCAGGCGACTGAACATCAGCCCCAGGCCCACCAGCAGCACCAGGTAGATCAGCAGGTAACGGCCGCTGCGCTTGAGGGCATACGCCACCCAGCCTTCGTAGCGGTCGGTGAGCCGTTCGAAACGCCGGTTGAACCAGCCGAAGAACCCGCCCTTGGTGTGGTGCTCATCCTTGGCGATCGGCTTGAGCAGGGTCGCGCAAAGTGCCGGGGTCAAGGTCAGGGCGAGGAACGCCGAGAACAGGATCGAGGTGGCCATCGACAGCGAAAACTGCTGGTAGATCACCCCCACCGAGCCTGGCATGAATGCCATCGGCAGAAACACCGCCACCAGCACCAACGTAATGCCGATGATGGCCCCGGTGATCTGGCCCATGGCCTTGCGCGTGGCCTCTTTGGGCGACAGGCCCTCGCTGACCATGATCCGCTCGACGTTCTCCACCACCACGATCGCATCGTCCACCAGGATACCGATGGCCAGCACCATGCCGAACATGGTCAGCACGTTGATCGAGAACCCGAGCAACAGCATGGTGGCGAAGGTGCCCATCAACGCAATCGGCACCACCAGGGTCGGGATCAGCGTGTAGCGCACGTTCTGCAGGAACAGGAACATCACCGCGAACACCAGCGCCATCGCTTCGAGCAGGGTGTAGACCACCTTGGTGATCGAGACTTTGACGAACGGCGAGGTGTCATACGGGATCTTGTATTCGACATTGGCCGGGAAGTAGCGCGACAGCTCATCCATCTTCGCCCGCACCATGTTCGCGGTGCTCAGCGCATTGGCGCCCGGCGACAGTTGCACACTGACGGCGGTGGACGGCTTGCCGTTCAGGCGTGTGGAGAACTGGTATTCCTGGCTGCCGACTTCCACCCGTGCCACATCGCCGATACGCACGGTGGAACCGTCGGGGTTGGCCTTGAGCACGATGTCGGCGAACTCGGCCGGCGTGGACAACTGGCCCTTGACCAGGATTGCCGCGGTGATTTCCTGGGTCTTGGTGCCCGGCAAGTCGCCGATGCTGCCGGCGGAAACCTGGGCGTTCTGCGCGCTGATCGCGGCATTCACGTCGGCCGGGGTCAGGTTGAAAGCGATCAGCTTCTGCGGGTCGATCCACACCCGCATGGCCCGCTCGGCGCCATACAGCTGGGCCTTGCCCACCCCGTCGAGGCGCTTGAGCTCGTTCATCACGTTGCGCGCCAGGTAGTCGCTGAGCGCCACGTCATCGAGCTTGCCGTCGCTGGAGGTCAGGGTCACCAGCAGCAGGAAGCCGGCGGAGACTTTCTCCACCTGTAAACCCTGCTGTGTCACCGCCTGGGGCAAGCGCGATTCCACGGCCTTGAGGCGGTTCTGCACATCGACCTGGGCCATCTCCGGGTTGGTGCCCGGCTGGAAAGTCGCGGTGATGGTGGCCGAGCCGAGGCTGCTCTGGGATTCGAAATACAGCAGGTGATCGGCGCCATTGAGCTCTTGCTCGATCAGGCTGACCACGCTTTCATCCAGGGTCTGCGCCGAAGCGCCGGGGTACACCGCGTAGATCTCGACTTTCGGCGGTGCGACGTTGGGGTACTGGGCCACCGGCAACTGCGGGATGGCGAGCGCGCCGGCCAGCAGGATAAACAGGGCGACCACCCAGGCGAAGATCGGGCGGTCAATAAAGAACTGCGGCATGGTCAAAGATCCTTATTGGCCGGAAGCCTGGGCGGGCGGCGGCGTGCTGTCATCCACTTGAACTTTTTCACCGGGACGCACGTGTTGCACACCCTCGACGACGATGCGGTCACCGGCCTTGAGGCCGGCGCTGACGATCCAGCGGTCATCGATCACGGCGCCCAATTCCACCGGTTGCAGGCTCACGGTTTGTTCAGCGTCCAACAACAGCACCATCGGGATGCCGGCGCTGTCACGGGTGATTGCACGTTGCGGCACGCTGATGCCTTGGCGGTCGACCGCCTGCTCCAGGCGCACGCGCACAAAACTGCCGGGCAGCAGGTCGAGGTCCGGGTTGGGGAACTCGCTGCGCACGATGATCTGCCCGGTGCCGGGGTCGACGCTGATCTCGGCGAAGAGCAATTTGCCCGGCAGCGGATACAGGCTGCCGTCGTCCTGGATCAGCGTGGCCTTGGCCTGGTCCTGGCCGACCTGTTTCAGGCTGCCGGCGCGGAAGGCGCGGCGCAGCTCGTTCAACTCACGGGTGGACTGGGTCAGGTCGGCGTGGATCGGGTCCAATTGCTGGATGATCGCCAGCGGCGTGGCCTCGTTCTGGCCGACCAGCGCGCCTTCGGTCACCAGCGCACGCCCGATGCGCCCGGAAATCGGCGCGGTGACGGTGGCGTAGCCCAGGTTCAGTTTGGCCCGTTCGACGGCGGCCTTGTTCGCGGCGACCTCGGCGTTGGTCTGGCGCAGGGCGGCGCGGGCGTTGTCGTAGTCCTGGCCGCTGATGGCGTTGCCTTCGACCAACTGGCTGTAGCGCTGTTCTTGCAGGCGCGCCTGGAACGCATTGGCCTCGGCCTTGCTCAGGTTGGCCTGAGCACTGTCCAGATCGGCCTTGAACGGGGCTGGGTCGATGCGAAACAGCACGTCGCCCTGTTTCACGTCATGGCCTTCCTTGAACACCCGCTGCATCACCACCCCGGCGACCCGCGCGCGCACTTCGGCAATGCGCGGCGCGGCAATGCGCCCGCTCAGTTCACTGCTGATGGACAGGGGTTTGGCCTCGAGGGTTTCGATGCGGACTGTGGCCAGGGGCGTTGCCGGTGCTTCGGCGGACGACTTGTCACACGCACTCAGGGCGAGTGTCAGGGCCAGCAAGCAAAACGGCGCAAACAGATTCTTCGACATGCTCTTATCCCAATATTGACTGGCGCATCCTAATGCCGTCCGCGCCGCAGTGCTGTGAAGCTGTGTAGGTCGTCTGTGAAGAAATGTAAGGTGCAGCCCACGTTCGGCTGCGGGCGTATATCCTTGCACAACCTTGCAAACACTGAAGATCAAATGTGGCAGGGCGCAAGTCCCCTCCCACGTGGGATTTGTGTAAGACCCATAACCGCATTATTTGGAAACACCATGCCCAACATCCTCCTGGTCGAAGACGACGCCGCGCTCTCCGAACTGATTGCCAGCTACCTGGAGCGCAATGGCTACCACGTCAGCGTGCTCAGCCGGGGTGACCATGTTCGCGAACGCGCGCGGCTCAACCCGCCGGACCTGGTGATCCTAGACCTGATGCTGCCTGGCCTCGACGGCCTGCAAGTGTGCCGTTTGCTGCGCGCCGATTCGGCGGGCCTGCCGATCCTGATGCTGACCGCCCGCGATGACAGCCACGACCAGGTGCTGGGCCTGGAAATGGGCGCCGACGACTACGTCACCAAACCCTGCGAGCCCCGCGTGCTGCTGGCCCGGGTCCGCACGCTGTTGCGCCGCAGCAGCTTGTCCGAACCGCAGGTGGCCAACGACCAGATCGTCATCGGCAACCTGTGCATCGACCTGTCGGAACGCACCGCGACCTGGCGCGAACAGGCGGTGGAGTTGTCCAGCGGCGAATACAACCTGCTGGTGGTGCTGGCGCGGCATGCCGGTGAAGTGCTCAGCCGCGACCAGATCCTGCAACGCCTGCGCGGGATCGAGTTCAACGGCACCGACCGCTCGGTGGACGTGGCCATCTCCAAGCTGCGCCGCAAGTTCGACGACCACGCCGGGGAAGCGCGCAAGATCAAGACGGTGTGGGGCAAAGGCTATCTGTTCAGCCGATCCGAGTGGGAATGCTGAGCCATGTTCCGTGTGCTGCTGCGCCTCTATCTGATCACGATCGTCACCTACAGCGCGGCGATCTTCCTGATTCCCAAGTTGGTGATCCAGGTGTTCGAGCACCGCTACGTGGACTACAACGTCGAACAGTCCCGCGGCCTGCAGAAACTCATCGTCAAGCAATACCAGCGGGCGCCGGTGGAGCACTGGTCCCAGGTCACCGAGCAACTGGGCCGTGACTTCGCGCCGCTCAAGGTCGAACTGCTGCTGCACCAGGACGCCCGTTACACCCCCGAAGAAGAGCAGTTGCTGGCGCAAGGCAAACCGGTGATCCGCCTGGGCGAGTGGGGGTGGATGGCCGAGGTCAGCGCACCGATCAACCCGCAGTTCGCGGTCAAGCTGACGATCCCGCCGGACCCGCTGGACATGAACCTGTTGTACTGGTCGATGAACGTACTGATCGGTGCCGCGCTGCTCGCCTGCCTGCTGGTATGGCTGCGCCCGCACTGGCGCGACCTGGAGCGCCTGAAAAGCACTGCCACGCAGTTGGGCAAGGGGAATTTTGGCGAACGCACGCGCATTCCGCCAAGTTCCAATATTGGCAGCCTGGCGACGGTGTTCGACACCATGGCCGATGACATCGAACACCTGCTGAACCAGCAGCGTGACTTGCTCAACGCGGTCTCCCACGAACTGCGCACCCCCCTGACACGCCTGGATTTCGGCCTGGCCCTGGCGTTGTCCGAAGACCTGCCCCAGGCCAGCCGCGAGCGCCTGCAAAGCCTGGTGGCGCATATCCGTGAGCTGGATGAGCTGGTGCTGGAGTTGCTTTCCTACAGCCGCCTGCAAAACCCTGCGCAGTTACCGGAGCGGGTCGAGGTGGTGCTCGATGAATTTATCGACAGCGTGCTGGGCAGCGTCGACGACGAACTGGAGAACCCCGAGATTGTGATCGACGTGGTGCTCGACTGCAGCGTCGAGCGCTTCAACCTCGACCCGCGCCTGACCGCCCGCGCCCTGCAAAACCTGCTGCGCAATGCCACGCGTTACTGCGACAAACGCATCCAGGTGGGGGTCAAGGTATGTCCCACGGGCTGCGAAATCTGCGTGGACGATGATGGCATCGGTATTCCGCCGGACCAGCGCGAACGCATCTTCGAGCCGTTCTATCGCCTGGACCGCAGCCGCGACCGCTCCACCGGCGGGTTTGGCCTGGGCCTGGCGATCAGTCGGCGCGCCCTCGAAGCCCAGGGCGGCACCCTGACCGCGCAGGCTTCACCGCTCGGCGGTGCGCGGTTTCGTGTGTGGTTGCCGAGTGTGACGGATTAGAAAAACCGGGTGGGAAGGCGCACACTGTGTCCCCGCTTTACCCGAGGAGAGATTGGCAATGACCGGTGTTCACACGTCTGCGCAACAGGGTTTTTCGACCCAGGCCGTCACTTACGCCCAGGGCCGACCGAACTATCCGCGGCAACTCACGGGCTGGCTGGCTGACGTACTGCGCATCGACGCGCAGTCGACGGTGATCGACCTGGGCGCCGGCACCGGCAAGTTCACGCGCCTGCTGAACGCCCTGGCGCCGACGCTGATTGCCGTCGAACCCGTGCAGGCGATGGCTGCGCAATTGGCCAGGTTGTTGCCGGATGTGCGCTTGGTCAACGGCACCGCTGAATCCATCCCCCTGGCGTCCGCCTGCGCCGATGCGCTGGTCTGCGCCCAGTCCTTCCACTGGTTCTCCACCCAGGCCGCGTTGGCCGAAATTCACCGCGTGCTCAAGCCCGACGGGCGTCTGGGGCTGGTGTGGAATGTGCGGGATGAATCGGTGGACTGGGTGGCAGCGATCACCGCGATCATCACGCCTTACGAGGGCGATACGCCGCGCTTTCACAGCGGAAAATGGCGCGAGGCGTTCACCGGCGAGTATTTTTCCGCCCCCGAGATGACCTGTTTTCCCTACAACCACGTCGGCAGTCCGCAGGAAGTGATCATGGATCGCTTCCTCTCCGTCAGCTTTATCGCGGCACTGCCCGCCGCTGAAAAAACCGAGGTCACCGCGCAATTACGCAACCTGATCGCCACTCACCCGGCGTTGAAAGGCCGCGATACGGTGGCCTTTCCCTATCAGACCCAGGCCTACGTTTGCCAGCGACTGACGTAAAAGGCATAAAGTCAGATCATATTGATATAAGTGGTTATAAGAAAAATCGCTATCCTGCGGCCAGAATTTTACAAGGCCGCAGGTAGCTGTGATGGATGTGGGTAACGTTGGTTTCGTAGTTGCAGGCCTGATCGTTGGTTTTATCGTCGGCATGACCGGTGTCGGCGGGGGCTCCTTGATGACCCCGATCCTGCTGTGGTTCGGCATTAACCCGGCCACCGCCGTGGGCACCGACTTGTTGTACGCCGCCATCACCAAGTCCGGTGGGGTGCTGGTGCATGGCAAAAACAAGAACATCGACTGGACCATCACCGGCTGGCTCACCTTGGGCAGCGTGCCCGCGGTGCTGCTGACCCTGTGGTTCCTCGCCAGCCTGCACACCGACCCCAGCGCGATGAACGCCGTGATCAAACAGGCGCTCGGCGTGGTGTTGCTGCTGACCGCCCTGGCGATTCTGTTCAAGCATCGCCTGTTGGCCTTCGCCCAGCGCCATGCTGGCGACGATTACCACATGCACCCGCGCAACCTGAACGCGCTGACGGTAGTCACGGGGGCGGTCCTCGGCGCCATGGTGGCACTGACCTCGATCGGCGCCGGAGCCCTCGGCACCGTCGCATTGTTTATCCTTTACCCGTTCCTCGCCACGCGGCGCCTGGTCGGCACCGAGATCGCCCACGCCGTACCCCTGACGCTGGTAGCTGGCCTGGGCCACGCCGGCATGGGCAATATGGATTGGCACCTGCTGGGCTTTTTGCTGATGGGGTCGCTGCCGGGTATCTACATCGGTAGCCACATGGCCGGTAAAGTCCCGGACGGCGTGCTGCGCCCGTGCCTGGCGATCATGTTGATGACCATCGGTTATAAGCTGGCTTTCTAAGGTACGCGGTCGCGTATTGCCGCTGGCGTGCGAGCTGCAAGCCGAGGCCTCGATCAAGCCGGCGGCTTGAACAATACCACCGCCGCGCGCAGTTTGTTGTTGCCGAACCGGCACATGCGCTCGAACTCCGCGTGGCTGACCGGCAGGTGCTGGCAGTCCAGGGGCTGGCGTTGCTGGCTGTGGTCCACATCCGGGTCGTGCAAGTAGACGAAGTCGTCGTCGCAGTCGGTGACCATCACCCAGTGCGGCGACTTGGAGCGGGTCAGCCGATAGCTGCTGATCAACACCAGCGGCTGCCCGCCGTCGCGCAGTACCTTGGGCAGATCCAGCGCGCCGCCGAGTACCTGTTCGACCGTGCTGCCGGCCAACTCTTCCTCGAAGGCGTCATGCACTAAACGCATGACGTCCTTTTTATGCTGATCGCGCACGCCGTCGAGAAACAACGGCCCGCGTACATTCACCTGCATCCGCACACGAAAGCCCCGACGCCAGGCGGCCAGCGCCAGGCCTTGAGGGCTGCAACCGCCATGGCCGGCGGTCATGAACACGGTGGTCGCTTCACGCCAGATTTGCAGTTCTTCGCGGCGTGCGGCGACGCGTTCCGGCAGCAACGCGCCCATGGCCATCAGCAGGCAGGCGGCGCCACAGGTGAAGTCGGTGGTTTGCGGGTAATACGGCACACGCTCCACGCGCGCGTCCTGGTGCTGGACGATGCGTTTTTCCAGGCGCAGGGCCGGGGCGTGGTCTTCGTAGTAATCGTTGATCAACGCAAAGCGCCGGTAGCCGTTGCGTTCATACAGGGCGAGGGCGCCGGGGTTGTCGCTGCGCACTTCGAGGCGCAGGTACGCACAGTCGTGCTCCACCGCGCAGGCCTCGATGCGACTCAGCAACTGCTTGCCCAGGCCGAGGCCGCGCGCGTGTTCGGCGATGGCAATCGAGTACAGCCGCGCCAGGGACGTGCCGCGATGGAACAACACCAGCGCATACCCGAGCAATTGGCCGTCCTGTTCAGCCACCAGCAACTCGCCATGGGCGCGGCTGATCATCCAGTGGAAGCTGCGCGGCGACAGTCGATCGGTGGTGAAACAGTGCTGTTCCAGTGCCACCAATGTCGGCACATCGCTGGGGGTTGCAACGCGAAAGAAAAGAGCCATATGACCGCCGTAAAAGTTGCGTAATGAAACGGGACTTCTCTAAAAGATCGTGCTTAATAGAAAAGGTCGAGTTCTCTAAAGCGGATCAAATATTATGTCGGCGGTACAAAGTCATTGGCGTGAAGTATCCGAGCAAACAGTCGCGGCGACAATAACTTCCAAAGGTTATTTTTCTGCTCCGCCCAGAGGCACGAGCCAAGTGGTGATCATTGTCGAACGCAAGGAAGACTGGGCCTCCTACTTCCCCAGCGAAGACATCGTCACGGCCCAGGAATATCTCGAACAAACCCGCGAAAGCGAGACCGGCAAGCGTGTGCAGGTGATCAACCTGTGTCGCGGCTACAAGTACCTGGGGCACGGTTACTACTGCTCACTGCTGGCCGAGGCTCGCGGGCACAAGGTGATTCCATCGGTGCGGACCATCAGTGAACTGACCAAGAAGTCACTGTACGGGCTGGCCCTGGATGATCTGGATAAAACCCTCGATAAAGCCTTGAGTCATCATCTTTACAGCAATACCGAAGGCTTTACGCTGACACTTTATTTTGGCCGAACCAATATTGATCCGTTGCAGGAGTTGGCGCGCCAATTGTTTGAAGCGTTTCCGTGCCCGATCTTGTTAGTTGAATTCAAAAAGAATAACGGCTGGCATATCGAAGGGGTCAAGTCCGGCGTATTGCACAAGCTACGTGATGACCAGGAAGACCAATTCGCCCACGCCCTCGACAACTTCAGCCGCAAGATCTGGCGTCAGCCGCGCTCGCGCCGATTGGCCCGCTATGACCTGGCGATCCTGCATGATCCCCAGGAGCAATTGCCGCCCTCCAACGCCAAGGCCCTGGAAAACTTCGTCCGGGTCGGTAAAGGTTTGGGCATCGATGTGGAGCTGATCGAGCGCAAGGACTACGCGCGCCTGGCCGAATACGACGCCTTGTTGATCCGCGAGACCACCAGCGTCGACAACCATACCTACCGTTTCGCCAAGAAAGCCGAAAGCGAAGGCCTGGTGGTGATGGACGACCCCGCGTCGATCCTGCGCTGTACCAACAAGGTCTACCTCACCGACCTGCTCAACAGCCATCAACTGGGCATGCCGGCCACCGAGATTCTCTACAAGGAACGACCGGAAGACTTCGAACGGGTCGGCGAACGCCTCGGCTTCCCCCTGGTGCTGAAAATCCCCGACGGCTGTTTCTCCCGCGGGGTGATCAAGGTCGAAAGCCAGGAGGCCTTGCTCACGGCCACCGCCGAACTGTTCGAGCATTCGGTGTTGCTGCTGGCCCAGGAGTTTTTCTACACCGAGTACGACTGGCGTATCGGCGTACTCAACCGCAAACCGATCTTTGCCTGCCAATACTTCATGTCCAAGGGCCATTGGCAGATCTACAACCACAAGGCCATCGGCCAGGACATCAACGGCGAATGCCGCACCCTGGCGGTCCACGAAGCCCCCAAGGCCGTGGTGGAGTTGGCCGTGAAGACTGCCAATCTGATCGGCGACGGCCTTTACGGCGTGGACCTCAAGCAATCGGGCGACAAGGTGGTGGTGATCGAGGTCAACGACAACCCCAACCTGGATGCCGGTATCGAAGATGCTTACTTGCAGGACGACCTGTATGGCCTGGTGCTGGAGGAATTCGTCCGACGCCTGGAGTTGAAGCGTCAGGGCCAGGTCTGGTGAGTCGCGATGATCCAGCGCTTTGAATTGATCGATGGAAAGTTGCGCAGCGGGGACAGTGACGAGGCCCCGATCATGTTGTTCAGCAACCCTGACCATGCCGAGCGCAACTGGCTGCTTGAGCACCACAAACTGGACGAGCATGCCCTGGCCTCGGCGCTCGACCCGGATGAAGTCTCGCGCATCGAATTTCACCCCGACAACCTGTTTCTGATCTGGAAGCGCCCGGAGAACTACTCCGGCGGGGGCACCCTGGTGTTTGAGGTGTCGTCCTGCGGCCTGCTGTTTTCACCTGGCCGGCTGTTGGTGATTGCCACCGATGAAACCCCGCTGTCCGGGCTCGGCGCCCGTCGCCCATTGCACACACCGCTGGATGTGCTGCTCGATCTGCTGCTCAACAACATTCACCACTACCTCGGCCACCTCAAGGTGATCAAGCTGGTCGCGCGGGAGTTGCAGCAACAGTTCAACGCGTCCATGAGCAACCATCATCTGATGCAGATGTTCAACCTCAGCGAAAGCCTGATCTATTACATCAACGCGCTGCACAGCAATGGCGCCGTGCTGTCGCGGCTGCGCAACCACGGCGAGAAGGAGCATTTCAGCGCCGAGATTCTCGGCCTGATCGACGACCTGATCATCGAGAACCACCAGTGCTACAAACAGGCGGAGATTTATTCCAACGTGTTCTCCGGGCTGATCGACGCGCGCGGCAACCTGATGAACAACAGCATGAACAACCTGTTGCGCAAGCTGACGTTGATCAACGTGGTGTTTCTGCCGCTCAACCTGATCGCCAGCGTTGGCGGCATGTCGGAGTTCAGCATGATGACGGCGGGTACGCCGTGGTGGGTGTCGTACCCGCTGTTTTTGTTGGCGATGGGCTTGGGCGCGGGGTTGATGGTGCTGGGGCTCAAGCGGATGGCAGGCGGCGCGAATGGGAGGTGACCCCCCATCCCTGGGGGGGGCGGCTCAGGACGTGGCTTGCAGGGTCAGCACCTCGAACCCGTCCGCCGTCACCGCCACGGTGTGTTCCCACTGGGCCGACAGGCTGTTGTCCTTGGTCACCACCGTCCAGCCGTCCTTCAGGCTGCGCACCTTGGCGCTGCCCTGGTTCAGCATTGGCTCGATGGTAAACACCATGCCTTCGCGCAGCTCCAGCCCGGTGCCGGGGCGGCCGAAGTGCAGGATCTGCGGGTCTTCATGCATCTGCCGGCCGATGCCGTGGCCGCAGTATTCACGTACCACGCTGTAACCATTGGCCTGCGCATGGTGCTGGATCGCATGGCCGATGTCGCCCAGGCGGGCGCCGGGCTTGACCTGGCGGATACCGGCCCACATCGCCTCGAAGGTCATCTCCACCAGACGGCGTGCCTTCGGCGAGACGGTACCGATCATGTACATCTTGCTCGAGTCGGCGATAAAGCCGCCTTTTTCCAGGGTGATGTCGATGTTGACGATGTCGCCGTCCTTGAGGACTTGCGTGGCGCTGGGCATGCCGTGGCACACCACTTCGTTGACCGAGGTGTTGATGGAGAAGGGGTAGTCGTATTGCCCGAGGCTCGCCGGGCGGGCTTTGAGCTCGTGGCGGATGAAGGCTTCGACGGCGCTGTCCAGCTCCAGGGTGGAGCGTCCGGCGGCGACAAAACCGTCGAGCATGCTGAACACCTGGGCCAGCAGGCGCCCGGATTCGCGCATCACGGCGAGTTGTGCGGCGGTTTTGATCATCAGCTGCGCCCCCGGATCAGGTCCGGCTTGTCCAGCAACAGCTTGTTGATCAGCTCGTTGTAGGGCAAATGCGGGTTGAGTTCGGCGAGCAGGCCGATCTTGATCCAGAACTCGGCCTGGGCGTTGATGGAACGGTCCATGGCCGCACTGGCCAGGCGTAGTTGTTCGTGCAGTTGGTCGGTGATCTTGACGATGCCCATGTGCTTCACTGTGTCAGATGAATATACGGATCGTATACGTTTCGTATGTCCATCGTAAAGCCCCGTCAGCGAAATGGCCCCTTGCCATTGACTTGACCGGCCACCGCCGGGTAATTTCGTGACATGACATTTCAAACCCTGCGTTGCCAGCCAATTATTATTACCGCCATTCCTCATTTGGCGGGATAGCGCTCGGCTGCACCCAAACCCGCCCTAGAGGCGGGTTTTGTTTTTCCGTCTCCAGGTGCCCTTACCCAAGCCAGGAGACTCCCATGAGCACTTGCCCCGTCCCATCTACCGCTGTCTCGGGACTGCTTGAGCACTACGTCAAAAAGATCCTCGCCGCGCCGGTCTACGATTTGGCCGTGCGAACCCCCTTGCAGGTCGCCCCGGCGCTGTCGCTGTTGCTCGACAACCAGGTGTTGCTCAAGCGCGAAGATCTGCAACCGACCTTTTCCTTCAAGATCCGTGGCGCCTACAACAAGCTGATGCAACTCAGCGCCGAGCAGAAGGCCTGCGGCGTGATCACCGCATCGGCCGGCAACCATGCGCAAGGCGTAGCGCTGGCGGCGCGGGAATTGGGGATCAAGGCGACGATCGTCATGCCGTGCAGCACGCCGGAGTTGAAGGTGCTGGGTGTGCGCTCGCGAGGGGCGCAAGCGGTGCTGCACGGTGAGAGCTTTCCGTTTGCCCTGGCCCATGCGTTGCAACTGGCCGAAGCCTGCGGTTGTACGTTTGTCTCGCCGTTCGACGATCCGGACGTGATCGCCGGCCAAGGCACGGTGGGCATGGAAATCCTGCGCCAGCAGCAGGGCGCGCTGGACGCGATCTTCGTGCCGGTGGGCGGTGGCGGCCTGATCGCCGGGATCGCCGCCTACGTCAAATACCTGCGGCCCGAGGTACGCATCGTTGGCGTCGAAGCCGAAGGCTCGAGTTGCCTGTTGGCAGCCTTGCGCGCCGGTGAACGCGTGGTGCTGCCCAGTGTGGACGGGTTTGCCGATGGCACGGCAGTGGCGCAGATCGGCGCCCATGGCTTTGAGATCTGCCGGGATTGGGTGGATGACGTCGTCACGGTCAGCAACGATGAACTGTGCAGTGCCATCAAGCTGATCTACGACGATACGCGTTCCATCGTCGAGCCGTCCGGCGCCTTGGCCGTGGCGGGCATTCGCCGCTATGTGGGGCAACACCGCGTGCGCGGGCAGACGCTGGTGGCGGTCAATTCAGGGGCCAATATCAACTTTGATAGTTTGCGACATGTTGCTGAAAGAGCCGCAGCACACAGTGCCGGTTAACGCAAAGTCCAGGGTTAAACGTTTAATCGAAGCTGTTCGGCGATGATGTTCGTCGAGTGAATTTGAGTTGAACAAAGTTATACAAGACTGGGTACTGCTTATGAGGAAAGGTTACAACGAGAACGGATTTTGCCGAGTAGGCTTATTGATTGTAAACGTCTTCCAGGGTTGGCAGGACGTGGCGGGTAAGTGCCTGCAAGACTTATAACAATCGATTGGCCGTCTCAAGAAAGGAGAGGTTGACCATGCTTTCGGAATTAGAACTTCGCAGTATCATTGAAGGAAGTTTCCTGCCTAAACGGTGCGAATGCACCAAAGCTGAAGATGCCTCGTTGACGATCAAGGTCTATGACGATCGTGACCGTGACCGGGTGGATCTGGAAGTCAAAGGCATCAATGCTGACAAACTCGACAGCAGTCGAGCCATTTGCAACCTGATCACCGGGTTGCGCGAAGACCTCAAGCAATCGCAGGGGCCTGCACTGCAAAGAGCAGCAGGGCGCGGCCACTACTAGATAGCGAGCGTTGCTTTCACCGATTTGCGGGCCTGGTAAATACCAGGCCCGATGCTGTTGCTACCCGTCAATCCATGCTGAACGCTGCAGCCTGTGATCGTTTGTTCACCCCAACTGTTGCCGATAGGGCAGGTCCGGGCCCGTTTTGCCGCAGGTCATGGCGGCCGCACGGATCGCAAAGCCCAGCATCGCGTCGATCTGGGCGCGGGTCAGTTGCTGCAGGCCCTCGACCGAGTCCAGTTGCTGCTCGGTCAGCCAGGCAATCAACGCCGCCTGGAAGGTGTCCCCGGCACCCACGGTATCGGCCATCACCACCTTCACCGCCGGTTGCGACCAGTGCCCGTGCTGGCGGCTGAACACGCTGGCGCCGTTACCGCCGCGAGTGAGGAAGACCAACTGGCAGCGGTGTTCCAACCAGCCCTCAAGCACGCTTTCCGGCGATTGGTCGGGGTAGAGCAGGTGCAGGTCTTCATCGCTGACCTTGATCAGGTCGGCGTACTTGACCAGTTCGGCCACGCGCTCGCGCCACAGTTGGATATCCGGTTGCGGGTTGAGCCGCACGTTGGGGTCGAGGCTGATCAAGCGCTTGCCGCTTTCGCGCTGGACCAGGGCCAGCAGGGTGTCGCCAATCGGTTGCACCACCAGGGAGAACGAACCTACATGCAGCCCGCGAACCTCATCGCCCAGGGTTGGCAGGTGTGCGCGCGTCAATTGGCGGTCGGCGCAGCCTTCGCCGCGAAAGCTGTATTGCGGCGAGCCATCGGCGCCCACGGCGACCATCGCCAGGGTGGTCGGCGCGGCGAATTCCACCAGGAACTGCGGGTTGACGCCTTCGTCCCTGAGCACCTGCAACAAGCGCTGCCCGAGGAAGTCGGTGGACACGCCGCCGAACAGCGCGGCCTCGATGCCGAGCCGGCGTAAACCGACAGCGACGTTGAACGGCGAACCACCGGCAATCGCCTTGTAATTGAGTTTGGAGGCTTGCCCGCTGGGATCGTCTTCGCTGAAAAAATCAAACAGCGCTTCACCGCACACCAGATACATAGTCGTTCGCTCTTAAAGGGTTGCCACGTGCTGCTGATAGCGCTCGTAGGCGTGTTGATAGGCGCTGACATTGTCGGCCACCGGCAGGGTCCGGCTGGCCGGGTCGACGCTCACGCATTTTTCGCACAGGCTGGCCAGGGACTCGCCGGACTGGCTCCACGCCGCCTGGATCGCCGCGCCCAGGGCCGCCGCTTCGCTTTGTTCGGTGCAGATCACTTCGGTGTGCATGATATCGGCAACCATCTGCCGCCACACCGGGCTTTTCGAGCCGCCGCCGATCAGGCGGATGCTCTGGCTGTGCAGGCCGGTCTGGCGCAATAGATCAAGGCCGTAACGCAAGCCGAAGGTGGTGCCCTCGACGACCGCGCGACACAGGTTGGCGCGGGTCAGGTTGGTCATGGTCAAGCCATGCAGGCTGCCGGTGGCGTGGGGCAGGGCGGGTACGCGTTCGCCATTGAGGAACGGCAGCATGCTCACGCCGTCGGCACCGATCGGCGCCTGCTCGACCAGGGCGTTGAAGGCGTCGAGGTCGAGGTCGAACAGTTCGCGAATCACCCCGGTGGCGTTGGTCAGGTTCATCGTGCAGATCAACGGCAACCAGCCGCCGCTGGAGGAACAGAAGGTCGCGACCGACGCCTGGGGGCTGACGTTGGGCTGGTCGGCGAAGGCATACACGGTGCCCGATGAACCCAGGCTCATGGTGATCACGCCGGGGGCGATATTGCCGGTGCCGATGGCGCCCATCATGTTGTCGCCGCCGCCGCTGGACACGATGGCGTCGGGGTTGATGCCCAGGCGTTCGGCGATGGCCGGCAGGATCGTGCCGACGGCTTGGTCGGCTTCGATCAGCGTCGGCAAGGCAGCCTGCAGACGGCCGCTGGGGTCGATGTGCTGGAGCAGCGCCACGTCCCAGGTACGGCTGCGCACGTTGAAGTAGCCGGTGCCCGAGGCATCGCCGTATTCCGCGACGGCGCGGCCGGTGAGCCAGTAGTTGAGGTAGTCGTGGGGCAGCAGGATATGTGCGATGCGCGCGAACACCTCGGGGTGCTGCTCGCGGGTCCACAGCAGTTTGGACACGGTGTAGCCCGGCGCGATCGCGACGCCGAGACGCTCCAGCGAAGCGCTTTCGCCCCCCAGGTATTGCAACAGGCGCTCGTTTTCGGCGGCGGTTTCGGTGTCGCACCACAGCTTGGCCGGGCGCAGCACCTGGCCGCTGTCATCGAGCAACACCAGGCCGTGTTGCTGGCCGGACACGCCGATGCCGAGGATATCCTGGCCGTCCACGCCGGCCTGTTGCAGGGCGCGGTGGGTGGCTTCGGTAAAGGCGTCCAGCCACTCTTGGGTGTGCTGCTCGCGCCGGCCGTTGGCGCCGCTGATCAGCGTGTGTGCCGCGGCGCCCAGGCCCAGCACCTTGCCGCTGGAAGCGTCGAGGACGATGGCTTTGGTGCCTTGGGTGCCGCAGTCGATGCCGAGGAACAGGTTTTGCTGGGTCATGAGGGTTTGCTCAGCATTGTTGTTGGATTGTAAATGCGCTTCAAATGTGGGAGGGGGCTTGCCCCTGATGGCGGTGTTTCAGTGTAAATGTTCTTTACTGACCCACCGCTATCGGGGGCAAGCCCCCTCCCACAGGTTTAAGCCGGTTTCTTCAGGAGTTGCTGCAGTGTTTTTGTGACGCCGTTGTCGCGCAGGCTCGCATAGCACCGCTCGAACGCTGCCACAAACTCAGCCGACTTGGGAATAGCCGTGCCGAAAATCTCCTCCACGCCGAGCAGGCGCTGACTGATCCGCGCATCGTCACTCACCAGGCCCTGGCAAAACTCGGCGCGCGGGTCGGGAATTTTGTAGACCGCGCCAGTCTCGTCGACACCCTTGAGGTACAACGCCCACGCGGCCACCACCAACGCTGCGCGCTCGGTCTCGCGCCCATCGGCAATCAGGCGGTTGATCGTCGGCACGGTGAACTTGGGAAACTTCGACGAGCCATCGGAACACACGCGCTCCAACTGGTCGGCAATCGCCTGGTTGGAGAAGCGATCGACCAGGGTCTGCTTGTACTGCGTGAGGTCGATGCCCGGCACCGGCGCCAGGTTCGGCGTGACGTCCAGGTCCATGTAGGCGCGCATATACGCGACGAACAACGGGTCATTCATGGTCTCGTGAACGAACCGATACCCCTTGAGAAACCCCAGGTAAGTCAGGGCCAGGTGGCTGCCGTTGAGCAGGCCGATCTTCATTTCCTCATAAGGCGTGACGTCATCGGTGAACTGCACGCCGACTTTTTCCCAGGCCGGGCGGCCGTTGACGAAGCGGTCTTCCAGCACCCATTGCACAAACGGCTCGCACACCACCGGCCAGGCATCGTCGATGCCGTGCTCATCGTGCAATTGCAGGCGATGCGCGGTACTGGTCATCGGCGTGATGCGGTCGACCATGGCGTTGGGGAACGTCACGTTGGCCTGGATCCAGTCATGCAGTTCGGCGTCGTGCAGGGCGGCGAAGGCCAGCAGGGCCTTGCGCGTGACGGCGCCGTTGTGCGGCAGGTTATCGCAGGACATCACGGTAAACGCCGGCGTGCCGGCGGCGCGACGTTGGGTCAGCGCGGCGCAGATAAAGCCGAACACGGTTTTCGGTGCCTGCGGGTGTGCCAGGTCGTGCTGGATCTGCGGCAGGTGGGCCATGAACTCGCCATTGCTGTCGTCGATGCAGTAGCCGCCTTCGGTGATGGTCAGCGAGACGATGCGGATGTGCGGGCTGGCCAGTTTGTCGATCAGCCCCTGGGCGCCGTCCTCGGCCAGCAGCATGTCGCTGATCGAGCCGATCACGCGCACTTCGGTGTCGTCGCTGTCGCCCAGTTCATACAGGGTGAACAGGTAGTCCTGGCCGGCCAGGTCGTCGCGGGCCTTGCGGTCCTCGCTGCGCAGGCCGATGCCGCAAATGCTCCAGTCCAGACCCTCGCCGGTATTCATCAGCGCATCGGTGTAATACGCCTGATGCGCGCGGTGGAAACCGCCGACGCCGATATGGGCGATGCCCTGGCGGGTATCGGCAATGGCGTAAGTCGGGATTTTCACTTCCGGCGCCAATTGGGTGAGGTTGTGTTTATTCAGTTTCATCATAACTCTCGCGAAATCAGGCGGCGGCGCGCAGTGGTCGGGTGACGGCCACGCCGTCGGTGTCGAACAGGTGGCAGTGCGCCGGGTCCAGGTGCAGGTGCAGCGTCTCGCCATACTGGCTGGCCATGTCGCCGCGAATCCGCATGGTCAGCGGCTCGCCGTTGGCGGTGATGACGTGGCAGAAGGTGTCGCTGCCCAGGCGCTCGCCGACGTCGGCGGTGACGGTCAGGCCGGCCTGGCCCGGTGCGGCGATCTCCAGGTGTTCCGGGCGAATGCCCAGGGTCACCGCGCTGCCCACGCTCAAGGTGGCGCCGCTCAGCGGCAGGCTGATCAGGCTGCCGGCGTCCAGTTGCACGTCGCAGCCCTGGCCCTCGACCCGCGTGACCTTGCCCTTGAGGAAGCCCATTTTCGGCGTGCCGAGAAAGCCCGCGACAAACAGGTTGGCCGGCTGGTGATACAGCTCCAGTGGCGAACCGACCTGCTCGATGCGGCCGCTGTTGAGCACCACCACTTTGTCGGCCAGGGTCATGGCTTCGACCTGATCGTGGGTCACATAGATCATGGTCGCTTGCAGCTCTTTGTGCAGGCGCGCCAGTTCCAGGCGCATCTGCACGCGCAGCGCGGCGTCGAGGTTGGACAGCGGTTCGTCGAACAGGAAGATCTTCGGGTTGCGCACAATCGCCCGGCCGATCGCCACGCGCTGGCGTTGGCCGCCGGACAGCTGCTTGGGCTTGCGCTCCAGCAGCGGGCCCAGTTCGAGGATGCGCGCCGCTTCGCCGACTTTGCTCTCCACCAGCTTTTTGTCGACGCCGGCCAGGTCGAGGGCAAACGACATGTTCTTGCGCACGCTCATGTGCGGGTACAGCGCGTAGGTCTGGAACACCATCGCCAGGTCGCGCTTGGCCGGGGTGACTTCGGTGATGTCGCGGCCATCGAGCTCGATGGTGCCTTCGCTGACTTCTTCCAGGCCGGCGATCAGTCGCAGCAGCGTGGATTTACCGCAACCCGACGGGCCGACGAAGACCACGAACTCCTTGTCGTTCACTTCCAGGTCGATGCCCTTGATGATGGAAAAGCCTTCGAAGCCTTTTTGCAGATTCTTGATTTTCAGGTTGGCCATGGGATGGGCCTCCGCTTCTGAATTCGTTTTTGTTAGAGAGAAGCCGTTATTTCACGGCGCCGAAGGACAACCCGCGCACCAGCTGTTTCTGGCTGATCCAGCCAAAAATCAGGATCGGCGCGCAGGCCAGGGTCGACACGGCCGACAATTTGGCCCAGAACAAGCCTTCGGGACTGGAGTAGGAGGCGATCAGCGCGGTCAGCGGCGCGGCATTCGACGAGGTCAGGTTCAGCGACCAGAACGCCTCGTTCCAGCACAGGATCAGCGACAGCAGCACCGTGGACGCCAGCCCGCCCTTGGCGATCGGCAGCAGCACGCGGACCATCTCCTGCCACAGGGTGGCGCCATCCAGGCGGGCGGCTTCGAGGATGTCTTTGGGGATGTCCTTGAAGTAGGTGTAAACCATCCACACCACGATCGGCAGGTTGATCAGGGTGTAGATGATGATCAGCGCGATACGCGTATCCAACAGGCCAAAGCTCTTGGCCAGCAGGTAGATCGGCATCAATACGCCCACCGGTGGCAGCATCTTGGTCGACAGCATCCACAGCAGGGTGCCCTTGGTGCGTTGGGTCTCGTAGAACGCCATGGAGTAGGCCGCCGGCACCGAGATCAGCAGGCACAAGGCGGTGGCGCTGAACGAAATCAGCACCGAGTTCCACGCGTAGCTGAAGTAATTGCTGCGTTCGTTGATGTGCAGGTAGTTCTCCAGCGTCGGCGTGAAGATGAACTGCGGCGGCGTGGCGAACGCATCGATCTCGGTCTTGAAGCTGGTCAGCACCATCCAGAAGATCGGGAAGAAGATCAGGATCGCGATGGCCCAGGCCAGGGTGCCGAGCAGCAGGCTTTGCAGGCGGCGGGATTGTTGAAGCGTCATGGCGCGGCCCTCAAGGTTTGTCAGTCAGGTTTTTGCCGATCATCCGCACCAGGATGATCGCCGCGATGTTGGCGATGACCACGGCAATCAAGCCGCCGGCCGAGGCCATGCCCACGTCGAACTGCACCAGCGCCTGGTTGTAGATCAGGTAGGCGAGGTTGGTCGAGGCGTAGCCGGGGCCGCCGTTGGTGGTGGTGAAGATTTCGGCGAACACCGAGAGCAGGAAGATCGTTTCGATCATCACCACCACGGCAATCGGGCGCGCCAGGTGCGGCAGGGTCAGGTGCCAGAAGATCGCGATGGCGCCGGCACCGTCCAGGCGTGCGGCTTCCTTTTGTTCCTGGTCGAGGGACTGCATGGCGGTCATCAGCAGCAGGATCGCGAAGGGCAGCCATTGCCACGAGACGATGATGATGATCGACAGCAGTGGGTAATGCGCCAGCCAATCCACCGGCTGCGCGCCGAACAGCTTCCACACGGCGGCGAGAATCCCCGACACCGGGTGGAAAATCAGGTTCTTCCAGATCAGCGCACCGACGGTGGGCATGATGAAGAACGGCGAGATCAACAACACCCGCACCAGGCCGCGGCCGAAGAACTCACTGGCCTCCAGCAGGGCGCTGATCAATACGCCGAACACCACGCTGATCAGCAGCACGCTGCCCACCAGCAACAGGGTATTGGTGGCGCCGGGCAGGAAGCCCGAATCGGTGATGAAGTAGGTGAAGTTCTCCAGCCCCACGAACTGGTTTTCGCCGGGGTAGAGCAGGTTGTAGCGGATCAGCGAAAAGTACAGGGTCATGCCCAGCGGCACGATCATCCACAGTAGCAGCAAGGCTACCGAGGGGCTGACGAGAAACCAGCCGGGGTTGGCCAGGCGGCTTTTGCGTGTTGTATTCATGGTGATCAAGACCGATTAGAGGCAGGTGCGCAAAACTCCTGTAGGAGCGAGCTTGCTCGCGAAGGTATTTCAGGCGCATGTCGGCGTCGGATGTACCTTTTTCGCGAGCAAGCTCGCTCCTACAGGATCGGGGGTTACTTGGGATAACCGGCCCGCTTCATTTCACGCTCGGTGGTGGTCTGCGCGGCGCTCAAGGCTTGATCCACGGTTTGCTGACCCGTCAGCGCACCCGAGAAGAACTTGCCGACCTGGGTGCCGATCGCCTGGAACTCAGGAATGGTCACCAGTTGGATACCGATATACGGCACCGGCTTGAGCGTCGGCTGGGTCGGGTCGGCGACTTTCAGCGATTCCAGGGTGACTTTGGCGAACGGCGCGGCCTGCATGTACGCGTCGCTGTAGGTCGACTTGCGCGTCCCTGGTGGGACGTTGGCGATGCCGTCGGTCTTGGCAACCAGGGCGCCGTATTCCTTGGAAGTCGCCCAACTGGTGAACAGCTTGGCGGCGTCCTTGGCTTTGGAGCTGGTCGGGATTGCCAGGCTCCAGGAGTACAGCCACGAGGTGCCTTTGTCGGTCTTCTCGTGGGGGGCGAAGGTGAAGCCGACGTGGTCCGCCACCTTGCTTTGGGTCTTGTCGGTGACGAACGAGCCGGCCACGCTGGCGTCGACCCAGATCGCGCACTTGCCGCTGTTGAACAGGGCGAGGTTTTCGTTGAAACCGTTGCTCGAAGCGCCCGGCGGGCCGGATTTCTTCATGTTGTCGACGTAGAAGTTCAGCGCGTCCTTCCATTCGGGGCCATTGAATTCAGGCTGCCATTTTTCGTCGAACCAGCGCGCGCCATAGCCGTTGGCCAGGGTGGTGATCAGCGCCATGTTTTCACCCCAACCGGCTTTGCCGCGCAGGCACAGGCCGTATTGTTCTTTGTTTCTGTCGGTGAGCTTTGCCGCGTATTCACCGATCTGCGTCCAGGTCGGATGCTCGGGCATGCTCAGCCCCGCGTCCTTGAACAGGTCGGTGCGGTAATAGGTGATCGAACTTTCGGCATAGAACGGTAGGGCGTACAGCGAACCCTTGACGGACAAACCGTCACGCACGGAAGGGAACACATCGTCGAGGTCGTAGGACGCCGGCAGGTCCTTCATCGGTTCCAGCCAGCCCTTGGCGCCCCAGAGTGCGGCTTCGTACATGCCGATGGTCAACACGTCGAACTGCCCGCCCTGGGTGGCGATGTCGGTGGTCAGGCGTTGGCGCAGGACGTTTTCTTCGAGCACCACCCAATTCAACTTGATGTCCGGGTGCTCGGCCTCGAAGGTCTTCGAGAGCTTTTGCATGCGGATCATGTCGCTGTTGTTGACGGTGGCAATGGTCAGGGTTTGCGCGCCAAGGCTGACGGCGCTGAGGGTCATGCATGCCGTCATGCAAGAACAGGCAAGCAGTGTTTTTACTGTGAACTTCATCGCGCACTCCTTTTCTGCGCCCAGGGGCTGCAGAAGGACAGTTATTGTTGTTGTGTCTTCCCACGCGGAGCCAGGAAGAGTGTGCGTTGATTACAGCCCTCAAATGGGGGGTGTGACAAATCCTTGGGCGCACTGGGACTGATACTTTTTTGTACTCGCTCACCAAAAGCCGAATCGATTAAGCCAGGTTCTGTTCGGTGAGCCGCTGCACCGCCAGGCGCCGGTAGTGGGAAGGGGTCATGCCTTTAAGTTGCTGGAAGCGGCGATTGAAGTTGGAAATGTTGTTGAACCCCGACTCGAAGCACACATCGGTGACGGCTTTGTCGCCATCGGCCAGCAGTTCGCAGGACTTGCTGATGCGCAGGCGATTGACGAATTCGATAAACGTGCGCCCGGTGGCCTGCTTGAACACCCGCGAGAAATACGTCGGTTTCATCCCCAGGTAATCGGCCACTTCCTCCAGTGACAACTCCCGTGCGTAATGCGCAAAGATGTAGTCCACCGCCCGGTTGGTGCGGTCGATGCTGTGTTCGTCGGCCAGTTGCGGCGTGGTCACGCCGGACAGCAGTTGGTAGTCCTCACACGCGCTCAACACGTCCAGCAGGATAAAGAAGTGCCCCAGGCGCGCCATGCCCTGGGCGTCCTCGATGCGTTGCATGAGTGTCATGGCCTGGGCGATGGTCTTCTTGCAGCGAAACTCGATGCCGGACTGCGCCCGCTCCAGTAGCGGCGCGAGGGTCTTGAGCTCAGTAAAAATGTGACTGCCGTTCTCAAGCAGCTCATCGGTGAAATTCACCAGCATGTCGCGCTTGGGCACCACTTCGTCTTCCTCGACCTGGCTGATCCAGTTGTGAGGCAGGTTGGGGCCGGTGAGGAACAGGCTTTCCGGGTAGAAGTTGCCGATGTAGTCGCCGATGAACACCTTGCCGGAACTGGCGACGATCAGGTGCAGCTCGTATTCCTTATGGAAATGCCAGCGCACCAACGGGCAAGGGAAACCGTGCTGGCGATAGATGATGGACAGACCGTTGTGATCGTCCATCAGCTCGTAGGAAGGGTCGGTGATTCGCGTTGCTCGGGTCATGCTGCCGTCGCTTTATTGTGGTTGCGCTTCGCAATAATGCCCCCTTGTGTGCTGTCGCTGCCAGCGGCAAGTTGGTTGGAGCATCCCTGAAGGCCGTTTTGGGTTATCGGCTACTTAATATATTTCACTGGCCTGTGCTATTAACAAAAGCGTTTACGAGCAGGCGTCGTGCTAATCGAGAGGGCATGGTCGCTAGGAGCAAAGAAGCGTTTTATCTGAAACAGAACACGAACAAGGAGTTGGTTATGATTCGTGATGCACTGCCCAAGGACGCGAAGAGCATTGCTGATGTTCATGTCAGTAGCTGGCAACACGCTTATGCGAATCTGATGCCGGCTGATTTTTTGGCCTCGCTGACTGCGACATTGCCGAAAAGGGAGGCTTATTGGGCTCAGGCAATCGAAAGCAAAGATTCTGACGTTTTAGTTTCAGAGGTGGATGGAAACGTTGTCGGTTGGATTTCAGTGGGCCGTTGCCGTGATGAAGACAAGCCCGCAGCGGAGTCGGGAGAGGTCATGGCTATCTATATTTTGGCAGCGTATTGGGGTAAAGGAATCGGTGCCAAATTGTGGGAGTCAGGTTTAAACCGTTTGTTTGATCAAGGTTATAAAAATATTACCTTATGGGTTTTATCTGCAAACGAAAGAGCTGTTCGCTTTTATCAGGGGCTCGGCGGAAGAGAAGAGCCTGGCAGCCGTCGCACGCTGGTCCGTGGTGGCGTGTCGCTGGATGAGGTGAGGTATGTTTGGGGACGTTAAGGTTTAGGGATGCCCCGAGTGACGTGCCGCGCAGCGGCGGCACGTCGAAGTTACGATATTCACGCTTCCTGATGCGCTAAAGGTTACGGTTTTTTGCCTCGATCCACTGCGACATGTATTGCGTACTTTTGTGGGCATGGTGGCGCAGCATGCTACCGGTGAAATTATTTCGGCGATGGGCGGCGAGGTCGTTGCGGCACTGTTCCAGGCATTCCACCAACGCGGGGCCGTGGATGTTTTGGTCATACCGGCGGGCCAGGAGTTGGCGCCCGTGCTCCTGAGCCTGGGTCCAGCGTTCGCGGTCCTGGTAAAGGCTCACGGCGGCATCGGCCAACGCCGTGGCGCTGTGGGCGATTGCCCCCGGCCACGGCTGCTCGTCGCCCATGGCTTCGGCGCCGACCGGTGTGGTGATATTCGGCGTGCCGCAGAGCATGGCATCCGCCAGCTTGCCCTTGATGCCAGCACCGAAGCGCAACGGCGCCAGGCAGATGCGCGCCGCTGTCATCACTTGCAGGGCATCCTCGGCCCAGTTCATCACATGAAACCCCTGGGCCGCGTTGTGCAGGGCCGTCGCCTTGGGCGGGGTGTAGGCACCATAGATATGCAGTTGGGCGCCTGGCAGTTGCTGGCGGATCAACGGCCACACACTGTTCTTCATCCAGAGCACGGCATCCCAGTTCGGCGCGTGACGGAAGTTGCCGATGCTGAGGAAGTGCGCGCGCTCGTCGAAGGGGGCGAATGCTTCGGTTGGCGGCTCGAGCATCAATGGGCACCAGTGGAGCAGGGCGGCGGGCACCTTGAAGTGCTCGGTGAGCAGACGGATTTCCACGTCGGAGATCATCAGGCTGATGTCGCAGCGATAGATGGCCGCGATCTCGCGCTTGGCCAGGTCGGTGTCGGCCATGCGCTGGAACTCGTCTTCCAGGCCCGGTGCGAACAAGGCGCTGAAGTCATCGTTGCCCGGTTGCGCCTTGAGGTCGTCCTTGAGCCGCTGCTGGCGTGCGTCGCGCAGGCTTTGCAGGTCGGAGGTTTCCAGCACCCGCAAGGCCGCGGGGCAGTGCTTCTCGACGCGCCAGCCGAACTGTTCTTCCATCATGAAGCGGTCGAACAGCACGATGTCCGGGGCCAGTTCGCGGATAAAGTCGTCGAAACTGCTGTTATTGAGTTCGATGGCGCACTCGGTGATACCGAGTGCCGGCAGGTCGGCTTTGTGCTCGCCGATGGTCGCTGGGCTGCTGAAGGTAATATCCCAACCTTGTGTAAGAAAAGTTTCGAGAATCTGCATCATATGCCCGCCGGCAGCCGAGGAGCGCGGTTCCGGCCAGACATAACCAATGACCAGGACTTTGGTGGCGGGCTGATTCATCAACAACAGATTCCTTGAGCGGGGACGAAAACCGCGCAATTAAACCACAACCGCCCGCGTGCCCGGCGAGACATGACAATTTGTGTCTGGCGGTAGGTCGTCACGGCACTTTGTGGTTAACTTCCGCCTCTCGAATTCGTTTAACCAAACCCAGCATAAGGATTCCGTTCATGGCTCAAGTCACCCTTCGTGGTAACCCCGTCCAAGTTGAAGGCGAACTGCCGCAAACCGGCTCCAAGGCGCCAGACTTCACCCTGACCGCCGGCGATCTGTCGGACGTGACCCTGGCCACCTTCGCCGGCAAGCGCAAAGTGCTGAACATCTTCCCAAGCGTCGACACCCCGACCTGTGCCACGTCGGTACGCACGTTCAACGCCCAGGCCGACAAAGTGGCCAACACCGTGGTGCTGTGCATCTCCTCTGACCTGCCGTTTGCCCAGAAGCGTTTTTGCGGCACCGAAGGCCTGGACAACGTGCAGAGCCTGTCGGACTTCCGCAACGCCGATTTCGCCGTTGACTACGGCGTTTCGATTGCTGACGGCCCGCTCCGGGCTCTGACCGCCCGTGCCGTCGTTGTGCTGGATGAAAACGACAATGTACTGCACAGCGAACTGGTCCCTGAAATCGGCCAAGAGCCAAACTACGAAGCAGCCCTGGCTGTTTTGAAGTAACTGTTTCTGCGCATTACTGTCGTTATGCAGTAACACTGCGCGGTACATAATTGCGGCCTGGCCTAGTCCAGGCCGTTTTTATTTGCTGGTCAGATGTTTAGCGAAATAGCCGGTGGACTAAGCTCAAAAGTTAAAAGTTGTAAGCCCAAGGTAAATAGCCGGTAAAGGCGCTTTTCTTAACGCGCCCCAGTGCTTATCTTTCAGCCTCCCAAAGAAGAAGCCCTCGCGCCCAATGGTTGATCACTCCATGCAATCCTCCCCCCGCAACTCCCGTCGCTGGCTGTTCGGCCTGCTCGTGCTGCTGGTTATCGCCGGCCTGTGCTGGAAATTCTGGCCCACCGGCGCGCCCCATCCAGAAGCGCCAGCCGGCCGCACCGGTAAAACGGGCATGGCGCGCCCTGGTTTCGGCGGCTCCACCGGTCCGGTGCCGGTGCGCGTGGCGCCGGCGGTGCTGGGGGAGTTCCCGGTGTACTACAAGGCATTGGGGACGGTCACCGCGCTCAACACTATTAATGTACGCAGCCGGGTGGGCGGCGAGTTGGTGAAGATCGCCTTTGAAGAAGGGCAGATGGTCAAGGCCGGCGACCTGCTGGCGGAAATCGACCCGCGCAGTTACCAGAACGCCTTGCTCCAGGCCCAGGGCACGTTGATGCAGAGCCAGGCCCAGTTGAAAAACGCCCAGGTCGATGTCGAGCGTTATCGCGGCTTGTATGCCCAGGACAGTATCGCCAAGCAAACCCTGGACACCGCCGAAGCGCTGGTCCTGCAATACCAAGGCACGGTCAAGACCAACCAGGGCGCGGTCGACGACGCCAAGCTCAACCTCGAATTCACCAAGATCCGCGCGCCGATCACCGGGCGCGTCGGCCTGCGTCAGCTTGACGTCGGTAACCTGGTGGCCGCCAACGACACCACGGCGCTGGCGGTGATCACTCAGACCCAGCCGATCAGCGTGGCCTTCACTCTGCCGGAGAACAGCCTGGAAACCGTGCTCGCCCGTTACCACGCCGGCAACAAGCTGCCGGTGGAAGCCTGGGACCGCGGCGACGCCAAGCGCCAAGCCACCGGCGTGCTGCAGAGCCTGGATAACCAGATCGACGTCACCACCGGCACCTTGAAGTTCAAGGCGCGCTTCGATAACAAAGACCAGGCGCTGTTCCCCAATCAGTTCGTCAACGTGCATCTGCTCGCCGACACCCTGCACAACGTCGTGCTGGCACCGTCCGCCGCCATCCAGTTCGGCAACGCCGGCACCTTTGTCTACAAGCTCGACGGCGACAAGAAGGTCAAGGTCCAGCCCCTGGTGGTCGGCGATAGCGACGGCGACAACACCGTGATCAAGCAAGGCCTGGTCGCCGGCGATCGCGTGGTGCTGGAAGGCACCGACCGCCTGAAGGACGGCAGTGAAGTCGAAGTGGTCAACGACAGCAGTCAAGTCCCGACCACGCCGACCGAGCACCTGCAAGGCAAGCCCGCGGCCAAAGGGGAGACCGGCGCTGACGCCGGCAAGGCGCAAAAGGTCGGTTCATGAACCTGTCGCGGCTGTTTATCCTTCGCCCGGTCGCTACCACGCTGAGTATGCTGGCGATTGTCCTGGCAGGGATCATCTCGTACCGCTTGTTGCCGGTCTCGGCCTTGCCCCAGGTGGACTACCCGACCATCCGGGTGATGACCCTGTACCCCGGCGCCAGCCCGGATGTGATGACCAGCGCAGTCACCGCGCCCCTGGAGCGCCAGTTCGGGCAAATGCCCGGCTTGACCCAGATGGCCTCCACCAGCTCCGGCGGGGCCTCGGTGCTGACCCTGCGCTTCAACCTCGACATCAATATGGATGTCGCCGAGCAACAGGTGCAGGCCGCGATCAACGCCGCGACCAACCTGCTGCCCAAGGACTTGCCGGCGCCGCCGGTGTACAACAAGGTCAACCCGGCGGATACCCCGGTGCTGACCCTGGCGATTACCTCCAAGACCATGCTGCTGCCCAAGCTCAATGACCTGGTCGACACACGCATGGCGCAAAAGATCGCGCAGATCAGCGGCGTCGGCATGGTCAGCATTGCCGGTGGCCAGCGCCAGGCCGTGCGTATCAAGGTCAACCCCGAGGCCCTGGCGGCCAACGGCTTGAACCTGTCGGATGTACGCACGCTGATTACCGCGTCCAACGTCAACCAGCCCAAGGGCAACTTCGACGGGCCGACCCGCGTGTCGATGCTCGACGCCAACGACCAACTGGTGTCGCCGCAGCAATACGCCGAATTGATCCTGGCCTACAAAAATGGCGCGCCGCTGCGTCTGAAGGACGTCGCGCAGATCGTCGACGGCGCCGAAAACGAACGCCTCGCCGCCTGGGCCAACGAAAACCAGGCCGTGCTGCTGAATATCCAGCGCCAGCCCGGTGCCAACGTGATCGAGGTGGTCGACCGTATCAAGGCCCTGCTGCCGAGCATCACCGATAACCTGCCGGCCGGCCTGGATGTGACGGTGCTGACCGACCGTACCCAGACCATCCGCGCCTCGGTCACCGACGTGCAGCACGAATTGCTGATCGCGATTGCCCTGGTGGTGATGGTGACCTTCCTGTTCCTGCGCCGCGTCAGCGCGACGATCATCCCGTCGATCGCTGTGCCACTGTCACTGGTGGGCACCTTTGGCGTGATGTACCTGGCGGGTTTCTCGATCAACAACCTGACGCTGATGGCCCTGACCATCGCCACTGGCTTCGTGGTCGACGATGCGATCGTGATGCTGGAGAACATCTCGCGTTATATCGAGGAAGGTGAAACCCCGCTGGCCGCCGCGCTCAAGGGCGCCAAACAGATCGGCTTCACCCTGATTTCCCTGACCCTGTCGCTGATCGCCGTATTGATTCCGTTGCTGTTCATGGGCGATGTGGTCGGGCGCCTGTTCCGCGAGTTCGCCATCACCCTGGCGGTGGCGATCCTGATTTCCCTGGTGGTGTCCCTGACCCTGACGCCGATGATGTGCGCGCGCCTGCTCAAGCGTGAGCCCGAGGAAGCAGAACAGAGCCGTTTCTACAAGGCCAGCGGCGCCTGGATCGATTGGTTGATCGCGGCCTACGGGCGCAAGTTGCAGTGGGTGCTCAAGCACCAGCCGCTGACGTTGCTGGTGGCCATCGCCACCCTGGGCCTCACCGTGGTGCTGTACCTGGTGGTGCCCAAGGGCTTTTTCCCGGTGCAGGACACCGGGGTGATCCAGGGCATTTCCGAGGCGCCGCAGTCGATTTCCTTCGCGGCCATGAGCCAGCGCCAGCAGGAGCTGGCGAAGATCATCCTGGCCGACCCGGCGGTGGAAAGCCTGTCGTCCTACATCGGTGTGGATGGCGACAACGCCACCCTCAACAGCGGTCGCTTGCTGATCAACCTCAAGGCCCATGGGCAGCGGAACTTGAGCGCGGCCCAGGTGATCACCCGCCTGCAGCCGCAAATCGACAAACTGGTGGGCATCCGCCTGTACATGCAGCCGGTGCAGGATCTGACCATCGAAGACCGCGTCAGCCGCACCCAGTACCAGTTCAGCATGTCGTCACCCGATGCCGAACTGCTGGCGTTGTGGAGTGAAAAGCTGGTCCATGCCTTGAGCCAGTTGCCGCAGCTCACCGACGTCGCCAGCGACCTGCAGGACAAGGGCCTGCAGGTGTACCTGGTGATCGACCGCGATGCGGCCTCGCGTCTGGGCGTCAACGTGTCGACCATCACCGATGCGCTGTACGACGCCTTCGGTCAGCGGCAGATTTCCACCATCTACACCCAGGCCAGCCAATACCGCGTGGTGTTGCAGGCCCAGTCGGGCGAGACCCTGGGGCCGGATGCGCTGAATCAGATCCACGTCAAGACCACCGACGGCGGCCAGGTGCGGCTGTCGAGCCTGGCCCATGTGGAACAGCGCCAGGCGCAGTTGGCGATTGCCCATATCGGTCAGTTCCCGGCGGTGATGATGTCGTTCAACCTGGCCCCTGGCGTCGCACTGGGCAAGGGCGTGGAGTTGATCAACCAGACCCAGAAAGACATCGGCATGCCGGTGGGCGTGCAGACCCAGTTCCAGGGCGCGGCCCAGGCGTTCGAAGCCTCGCTGTCGAGCACCTTGCTGCTGATCCTGGCGGCGGTGGTCACCATGTACATCGTGCTCGGCGTGCTCTACGAGAGCTACATCCACCCGGTCACCATCCTCTCGACCCTGCCTTCGGCGGCGGTGGGGGCGTTGCTGGCGTTGCTGCTCAGCGGCAATGACCTGGGCATGATCGCGATCATTGGCATCATTTTGCTGATCGGTATCGTCAAGAAGAACGCGATCATGATGATCGACTTCGCCCTCGACGCCGAACGCAACCAGGGCCTTGACCCGCAGACCGCGATCTACCAGGCGGCGCTGTTGCGCTTCCGGCCGATCCTGATGACCACCCTGGCCGCGCTGTTCGGCGCGGTGCCGTTGATGCTGGCCACCGGTTCCGGTGCTGAGCTGCGTCAACCCCTGGGCCTGGTGATGGTCGGCGGTTTGCTGGTGAGCCAGGTATTGACCCTGTTCACCACGCCGGTGATCTACCTGTACTTCGATCGCCTGGGGCGGCGCTGGCGCAAAGAGCCGCAACGCCTGGAGCCGGTTGAGTCATGAACCTGTCCGGACCTTTCATTCGCCGCCCGGTCGCGACCATGCTGTTGAGCCTGGCGATCATGTTGCTGGGCGGTGTCAGCTTCAATTTGCTGCCGGTGTCGCCGCTGCCGCAGATCGACTTCCCGGTGATCGTGGTGTCGGCCAGCCTGCCCGGCGCCAGCCCCGAGGTGATGGCGTCCACCGTGGCCACGCCGCTGGAGCGCTCGTTCGGCGCGATTGCCGGCATTACCACCATGAGCAGTTCGTCGAGCCAGGGTTCGACGCGGGTGATCCTGGCGTTCGATTCCAACCGTGATATCAACGGCGCGGCGCGCGAAGTGCAGGCGGCGATCAATGCTTCGCGCAACCTGCTGCCCAGCGGTATGCGCAGCATGCCGACCTACAAGAAGATCAACCCGTCGCAGGCGCCGATCATGGTGCTGTCGCTGACCTCGGACGTATTGCAGAAGGGCCAGCTGTACGACCTGGCGTCGACCATCCTGTCGCAAAGCCTGTCCCAGGTGCCGGGCGTGGGTGAAGTGCAGATCGGCGGCAGTTCCCTGCCGGCGGTGCGGATCGAACTCGAACCCAAGGCCCTCGACCAGTACGGCGTGGCCCTCGACGATGTGCGCAACACCATCGCCAACGCCAACCAGCGTCGGCCCAAGGGTTCCCTGGAAGACGCCGAGCGCAACTGGCAGATCCAGGCCAACGACCAGCTGGAAAAAGCCAAGGACTATGAACCGCTGCTGATCCGCTACCAGAACGGCGCGGCCCTGCGCCTGGGCGATGTGGCGAAGATCAGCGACGGTGTGGAAGACCGCTACAACAGCGGCTTCTTCAACAACGATTCGGCGGTGCTGCTGGTGATCAACCGCCAGTCCGGTGCCAACATCATCGAGACCGTCCGGCAGATCAAGGCGCAGTTGCCGGCATTGCAGGCGGTGCTGCCGTCCAGCGTCAAGCTGAGCCTGGCGATGGATCGCTCGCCGGTGATCACCGCCACCCTGCACGAGGCCGAGATGACCTTGCTGATTGCCGTTGGGCTGGTGATCCTGGTGGTCTACCTGTTCCTCGGTAACTTCCGTGCGTCGCTGATTCCAACCCTGGCGGTGCCGGTGTCGCTGGTGGGCACCTTCGCGGTGATGTATCTGTTCGGTTTCTCGCTGAACAACTTCTCGCTGATGGCGCTGATCCTCGCCACCGGCCTGGTGGTGGACGATGCCATCGTGGTGCTGGAGAACATTTCCCGGCATATCGACGAGGGCGTGCCGCCGATGAAGGCGGCGTACCTGGGCGCCAAGGAAGTCGGCTTTACCTTGCTGTCGATGAACGTGTCGCTGGTGGCGGTGTTCCTGTCCATCCTGTTCATGGGCGGGATCGTCACCAGCCTGTTTCGTGAGTTTTCCATCACCTTGTCGGCGGCGATCATCGTGTCGCTGGTGGTCTCGCTGACCCTCACGCCGATGCTCTGCGCGCGTTGGCTCAAGCCTCATATCAAAGGCCAACTGACCGGTTTGCAGCGTTGGAGCCAGAAGGTCAACGACCGCATGGTCTCGGCCTACGCCACCAGCCTGGACTGGGTGCTGCGCCATCGGCGCCTGACCTTGCTCAGCCTGCTGATCACGGTGGGGGTGAATATCGCGCTGTATGTGGTGGTGCCGAAAACCTTCATGCCCCAGCAGGACACCGGGCAATTGATCGGCTTTGTGCGCGGTGACGATGGGCTGTCGTTCAGCGTGATGCAGCCGAAGATGGAGATTTTCCGCAAGGCCGTGTTGCAAGACCCGGCGGTGCTCAGCGTGGCCGGTTTCATCGGCGGCAACAGCGGCACCAACAACGCGGTGATGCTGGTTCGACTCAAACCCATTAGCGAACGCAAGGTCTCCGCCCAGGCGGTGATCGAGCGTCTGCGCAAGAACGTGCCCTTGGTGCCGGGCGGGCGGCTGTTCCTGATGGCTGACCAGGACCTGCAATTCGGTGGCGGGCGTGACCAGACCAGTGCGCAGTATTCCTACATCCTGCAAAGCGGTGATCTGTCTGCGCTGCGCCTGTGGTACCCGAAGGTCGTGGCCGCACTGCGTGCGTTACCCGAACTCACCGCCATCGACGCCCGCGAAGGCCGGGGCGCGGCCCAGGTGACGCTGGTCGTCGACCGCGACCAGGCCAAGCGCCTGGGAATCGATATGAACATGGTCACTGCGGTGCTGAACAACGCCTACAGCCAGCGGCAGATCTCGACTATCTATGACAGCCTCAACCAGTATCAGGTGGTGATGGAGGTCAACCCGAAATACGCCCAGGACCCGATCACCCTGAACCAGATGCAGGTGATCACCTCCACGGGCGCGCGGGTGCCGTTGTCGACCATTGCCCATTATGAGAACAGCCTGGCGGACGACCGGGTCAGCCACGAAGGCCAGTTCGCCTCGGAAAACATCGCCTTTGACATAGCGCCCGGCGTGACGGTGGAGCAGGGCACCGCGGCCATCGAGCGGGCAATTGCCAAGGTGGGCTTGCCGGAGGACGTCATCGCCAAGATGGCCGGCACCGCCGATGCCTTTGCGGCGACCCAGAAGGGCCAGCCGTTCATGATCCTCGGCGCGCTGGTGGCGGTGTACCTGGTGTTGGGTATTCTGTATGAAAGTTATATCCACCCGCTGACGATCCTCTCGACCTTGCCGTCGGCCGGCGTCGGAGCCTTGCTCTCCATCTACCTGCTGGGCGGCGAGTTCAGCCTGATCTCCTTGCTCGGCTTGTTCCTGTTGATCGGGGTGGTGAAGAAAAACGCGATCCTGATGATCGACCTGGCGCTGCAACTGGAGCGCAATGATGGCCTGAGCCCGCTGGATTCGATTCGCAGCGCCTGCCTGTTGCGTCTGCGGCCGATCCTGATGACCACGCTGGCGGCGATTCTCGGTGCCTTGCCGTTGTTGCTCGGCAGGGCCGAAGGTGCGGAAATGCGCCAGCCCCTGGGCCTGACCATTATCGGCGGGCTGGTCTTCAGCCAGATCCTGACCCTTTACACCACCCCGGTGGTTTACCTTTATCTCGACCGCGCGCGCCATCGTTTCAACGCTTGGCGCGGCGTGCGTACCGATGCTGCCCTGGACACTGCGCTATGACCGATTCAATTTTCGCCACATTGGCCATGCCCCGTGGTTCCCGCGTCGCCAGCCTGGTGCTCTGCGGGGTGTTGCTCAGCGCTTGCGCCGTCGGCCCCGACTACACGCGCCCGGAGGTCATCGAGCCGGCGCAGTTCAAGCAAGCCCAGGGCTGGCGCCAGGCTACGCCGAGCGATGCGCTGGCCCGTGGTGCCTGGTGGGAGCTGTACGGCGACCGTCAGCTCAATGACCTCGTGGTCCGGCTGAACAACGCCAACCAGACCGTCGCCCAGGCCGAAGCGCGCTTCCGCCAGGCCCAGGCGCTGGTGCGCAGTTCCCGTGGGGCGTTTTACCCGACGGTGGACCTGAGCGTCGGGAAAACCCGCGCCAGCCAGGGCACCGGCAGCAGCAACGCCAGCCTCAGCAGTTCCAGCAGCGGCATCCGCGACACCCTCAACGCGCAGTTGGGCGTGAGCTGGGAAGCCGATGTCTGGGGCAAGTTGCGCCGGGGCCTGGAAGCCAAAGAGGCCAGCGCCGAAGCCAGCTCGGCGGACCTGGCCGCGATGCGCTTGAGCCAGCAGTCGGAGTTGGTGCAAAGCTACCTGCAACTGCGCGTCATGGATGAGCAGACCCGGCTGCTGCAGGCCACGCTGGACACCTACCAGCGCTCCCTGCAAATGACCGAAAACCAATACCGCGCCGGCGTCTCCGGCAAGGAAGCCGTGGCCCAGGCGCAAACCCAGCTCAAGTCCACCCAGGCCAGCCTGATCGACCTGATCTGGCAGCGTGCCCAGCTGGAAAACGCCATCGCCGTGTTGATCGGCGAGGCGCCGGCCAACTTCAACCTGGCCGTGAGCAAGGACATCCCGGCCTTGCCGCAGATTCCGGTGAGCCTGCCCTCGCAATTGCTCGAACGGCGCCCGGACATCGCCTCGGCTGAACGCTCGGTGATCGCCGCCAACGCCAATATCGGCGTGGCCAAGGCCGCCTATTACCCGGACCTGAGCCTGAGCCTGGCTGGCGGTTATTCCAGTAGCACCTATTCAGACTGGATCAGCCTGCCGAACCGCTTCTGGTCGGTCGGGCCGAAACTGGCGATGACCCTGTTCGACGGCGGCCAGCGCTCGGCGGAAGTCGACCGCACCGTGGCCAGTTACGATGAGACCGTGGCCAAGTATCGCCAGACCGTGCTGGATGGTTTTCGCGAAGTGGAAAACTACATGGTCCAGCTCAAGGTGCTGGAAGACGAAGCCGTGGTCAGCAACGAAGCCCTGGAGGCCGCTCGCGAATCGCTGCGCCTGACCCAGAACCAATACAAAGCGGGGCTGATCGCTTACCTGGATGTGGTCACCGTGCAGGCGACGGCGCTGAGTAACGAACGCACCGTGCTGACCTTGCTGCAGACGCGATTGGTGGCCAGCGTGCAACTGATCGCCGCGTTGGGCGGTGGTTGGGATGGGCAGACTCAAGTGGCGGAAAAGGAGTGAAGTCCGGGCCTTTTTGAATGGGCAGATTGACGTCAAATTGCCGATGTTGGCCCTATGATAATTAATCACCTGTTCAATAATTATTCTCGCTACAATCCGCGGCTTTGCCACCCGGGGCGGGTGTTTACAACCCGTCGCTCTCGAGAAGTTCCATGCTCATCGGTAGTTATTCTCCCTCTCTGGTCGTGATCTCCCTGTTCGTCGCGGTGCTTGCTTCCTACACCGCGCTCGACCTCTCCGGTCGCATCGCCACGGCCAAGGGTCGCGCCATCTACTTGTGGATGCTGGGCGGGGCATTGGCCATGGGCGTGGGCGTGTGGTCCATGCACTTTATCGGCATGTTGGCGCTCAGGCTGCCGTTTGCCCTGGGTTTTGACCTGGACATTACCGCGTTGTCGCTGTTGATCGCGGTGTTGTCCTGCGGCTTTGCCTTGTGGTTGGTCAGCCAGCAGCGCCTGCCTATGTGGCAACTGGGGTTTGGCGCGCTGATAATGGGCGCCGGCATCAGCAGCATGCATTACACCGGCATGGCCGCGATGCGGATGCTGCCGGGCATCGATTACGACCCCGCGTTGTTTGGCGCCTCGTTGCTGATCGCGGTGGCGGCGTCTGGCGCGGCACTGTGGATCGCCTTCAATCTGCGGCGCAACACGCCTTATGTGCGTCTGGCACGCGGTGGCGCCGCCGTGGTGATGGGCGTGGCCATCGTCGGCATGCACTACACCGGCATGGCGGCGGCGCGTTTTGCCGACGACAGTTTCTGCGGCGCCGCGCTGACCGGCTTGAGCGGCAAGGGCCTGGATAACCTGGTGTTGGTCACCAGCCTGGCCGTGCTGGTTATCGCGCTGCTCACGTCGTTGCTCGACGCGCGCCTGGAGGCGCGTACCGCGGTGCTGGCCGACTCGCTGACGTTGGCCAATCAGGAACTGACCCACCTGGCCCTGCACGACACCCTGACCGGCCTGCCCAATCGCACCCTGCTCGCCGACCGGATTCAGCAAGCCATGCAGGCGGTGAAAGAGCAGGGCGGTTGCCTGGCCCTGATGTTTATCGATCTGGACGGCTTCAAGCCGGTCAACGATGCCTTCGGCCATCACATGGGCGACCAGTTGTTGCGCGAAGTCAGCCAGCGCCTGCGTGAAGATCTGCGCAGCCAGGACACCCTGGCGCGCATCGGCGGTGATGAGTTTGTGCTGCTGGTGCAACTGACGCAGCCCAATGATGCCCTGGGCCTTGCCGAACGCCAGGTGGTGCTGATCAATCGCGCGTTCCAGGTGGCCGAACACGTGCTGAAAATTTCAGCCAGCGTCGGTATCGCGATGTTCCCGGGCAACGGCAGTACGCCCCAGGAACTGCTGATGAACGCCGACGCCGCGATGTACCACGCCAAGGGCATGGGCAAGAATGGCTACAGCTTCTTCGATGTGTCGATGAACTCTAACGCGCGCAAGCAACTGCAGTTGTTGCAGGACTTGCGCAACGCAGTCGAGCAGCAGCAGTTCCGCTTGTACTACCAGCCCAAGTTCGACGCTGTCAGCGGTGCCCCGATAGGCGCCGAAGCCTTGCTGCGCTGGGAGCATCCGCAAGAGGGCTTGTTGCTGCCGGCGGCCTTTATCGAGCTGGCGGAAAAGACCGGGCTGATCATTCCGATTGGCGAGTGGGTGCTCGACGAAGCCTGCCGTCAGATGCGCGTGTGGTACGCCCAGGGTTATGAAGGCTGGCGAATCGCGGTGAACCTGTCGGCGTTGCAGTTTTGCCACGCCGGCTTGGTCAAGAGTGTCGCCGCCGCGTTGGATCGCCACCAGTTGCCGGCCAACAGCCTGACGCTGGAGATTACCGAAACCACCGCCATGAGCGATGCCGATGCAAGCATGACGGTGTTGCAGCAGCTGTCGGAAATGGGGGTCGATCTGTCCATTGACGACTTCGGCACCGGCTATTCCAGCCTGATGTACCTCAAGCGCCTGCCGGCCAACGAACTGAAGATCGACCGTGGCTTTGTGCGAGACCTGGAACACGACGGCGACGACGCCGCCATCGTCTCGGCCATCGTCGCCCTGGGCCAGGCCCTTGGGCTGCGGATTGTCGCCGAAGGGGTGGAAACCGATGTCCAGCAGAGCTTCCTCACCCGCCTGGGGTGCAACGCGTTGCAGGGCTACTTGCTCGGGCATCCGTTACCGGCGGATGGCTTCATGGCCGACATCCTGCGGGCACAAGCAGCGCTGGCGCCTGACAAGCAGCGTGCTTGACGGGTATTCTTGGGGCCAACTCTAAACATTTGGTTGATTCAGGAGAGCGTAGGCATGGACAAAGTCCTCATCATCACCGGGGGCGGTCGTGGGATTGGCGCCGCGACGGCATTGCTGGCGGCTCGCCAGGGCTATCGCATTTGTATCAACTTCCAGTCGGACGAAGAGGCCGCTCATCGCGTGCTCGACCAGGTCCGTGCGCTGGGCGCCCAGGCCATTGCGGTGCGCGCCGATGTGAGCATCGAGGATGAGGTGATCGCGCTGTTCCATCGTGTTGACAACGAGCTGGGGCGGGTGACGGCACTGGTCAACAATGCCGGCACCGTGGGGCATAAATCCCGTGTTGATGAAATGTCCGAGTTCCGCATCCTGAAGATCATGAAGACCAACGTGCTCGGCCCGATTCTGTGCGCCAAGCACGCGGTGCTGCGTATGTCGCCCCGGCATGGTGGGCAGGGCGGCAGCATCGTCAATGTGTCGTCGGTGGCGGCGCGCCTCGGTTCGCCGGGTGAATATGTCGACTACGCCGCCTCCAAGGGCGCGCTGGACAGCTTTACCATCGGGCTGTCGAAGGAAGTGGCGGGCGAGGGCATTCGTGTCAACGCGGTGCGCCCCGGCTATATCTACACCGACTTCCATGCCCTGAGCGGTGATCCGGACCGGGTCAGCAAGCTGGAGTCCGGGATTCCCATGGCCCGTGGCGGCCGGCCGGACGAGGTGGCGGAGGCGATTGTCTGGTTGTTGTCGGACAAGGCGTCCTATGCCACCGGGACGTTCGTCGACCTGGGCGGCGGTCGTTGAGGCCCTCGGCCTTCAGCTCGGCAGATGGCGCAGCACTTCATAGCCTTTAAAGGAAAACGCCTTGAGCCGGCTGGCTTCGGAGTTATCCAGGGTGCTGTAGCCGTCGTTGAAGAACCCATCGATACGCCCGTTGCGGGCATGGCTGCCATTCAAGGTGCGGTCGTCAAGGTTGTCGAGAAACTGCAGCACTTTTTCCAGGTTGTAAGCCGCGTCAGCACGCGCATCCGGGTCTGCGTTGGATGGGGTCCAGTCACCGACCTGCTGCTTAAGATCATCAGCGATCGCGTAACTGTCGCGGCCTTGCAGGAAGTGCGTCATGACCGGGCTCTGGTCGATGATCTGCTGTGCCGAGCGCAGGTCGCCGGCCGGTCGGTCCAGCGGAGCGTACATCTCGCGAACCTGCTTTTGTTCGACGGCACGCATGTAGTTGGGCGGGATGGGCAGGGGTGCAGGCCTTGGGGGTACAGAAACGCTCATAGGAAACCTCTGGTTCGAACCAGGAATAGTGAGTGTCCTGTGTGGTACGTGCGTCGATCTGGTTCCGCGTCAAAACGAGCGCACAATGCGTCCCAACGTCTCCATCGCTTTTTCCGATGCTTCCGACCACGGGCTGCCGTAGTTCAAGCGGATACAGTTCCTGAAACGCTGGGTCGCCGAAAAAATCGGCCCCGGCGCGATGCTGATGCCCTGGGCCAAGGCCATCTGGAACAACTTCAATGAATCCGTCTGCTCCGGCAATTCCAGCCAGAGGAAATACCCGCCGGCCGGCTGGCTGACCCGCGTCTGCGCCGGAAAATACCGGGCAATGGCCGCAAGCATGGCGCTTTGCTGTTCTTCCAGGGCGTAGCGCAATTTGCGCAAGTGCCGGTCATAGCCGCCATGTTGCAGGTAGTCGGCAATCGCCGCCTGGGCGGGCATCGACGGGCACAACGAGGTCATCAGCTTCAAACGCTCGACCTTCTGCGCATAGCGCCCGGCCGCCACCCAGCCAATGCGATAACCCGGTGCGAGGCTCTTGGCGAAGGAGCCGCAGTGCATCACCAGGCCCTCGGTGTCGAAGGCCTTGGCGGGTTTCGGTGCCTGTTGTCCGTAGTACAATTCTGCGTAGACGTCGTCCTCGATCAACGGCACCTGATGGCGGCGCAGCAGCTCCACCAATTCCTGTTTCTTCGCTTCCGGCAGCGTGGCGCCCATGGGGTTCTGGAAACTGGTCATGGTCCAACAGGCTTTGATCGGGTAGCGCTCCAGGCTTTGCGCCAGAGCGTTGAGGTCGATGCCGTCACGCGGATGCACGGGGATTTCCACCGCTTTGAGTTTCAGGCGTTCGAGCACTTGCAGGCAGGCATAAAACGCCGGTGCTTCAATGGCCACCAGATCGCCCGGTTCGGTGACGGCCTGCAGGCACAGGTTCAGGGCTTCGAGGGCGCCGTTGGTGATCAGCAGCTCTTCCATCGGCAACATCAGGCCGCCGACCATATAACGCAGGGCAATCTGCCGGCGCAGTTGCGGGTTGCCCGGCGACATGTCGGTGACCACCAGGCGCGGGTCCATCTCACGGGCGGCGCTGGCCAGGGAGCGGGCCAGGCGGGGCAGCGGGAACAGCATCGGGCTGGGGAAGGCCGAGCCGAACGGCACGGTATTCGGGTCTTTGATGGACTCGAGCACCGAGAACACCAATTCGCTCACATCGACTTCGGTGGACTCATGCACGTGTTCACTCACCACCGGTTCGGAGAACGGGCTGGGCGCATGGGTGTTGACGAAGTAGCCGGAACGCGGTCGTGCCCGGATCAGGCCGCGGCGTTCCAGCAGGTAGTACGCCTGGAACACCGTGGACGGGCTGACGCCGTAGGTCTGGCTGGCATAGCGCACCGAAGGCACTCGCTGGCCAGGGCCGAGCACGCCGGAGCGGATCAGTTCTGCGATGTCGTCGGCGAATTTTTCGTAGCGTTTCATGGTAGCCAAATTAATCTTCTCAAGATGTACGCAGGGCGAAATGTGGCCGCCGGCTTAGCGGCTGCCACATTTGATCTCTTATGCAGGCCAACCCTCAGCGGTTCAACGGTGCCACGAAACGGCTGTCGGCAGCGCTGTAGACCCATGGTTCGTCGACGTCGGTGACCTTGAAGCGCAGGATCTGCGAACTGCTCGCCGGCTTGTCCGCCAGCAACGCCACCGACACCGGCACGTCGCTGATTTCCCCCGGGGCCAGGCTGATCTGGGTCTTGCCTTGCAGCTGGAAGCCTTCGCCATCCACCAGTTCCAGGCGGTAGTCCTGGGGTTGCTGGGTCTTGTTGATGACCTTGAGGCTGTAGATGTTTTCGATCAGGCCCTGGCTGTTTTCGCGGAACATGCCGCGGTCCTTGGTCACGTCCAGCGACACCATCGGCCGCTGCACCAGTGCCACGACCAACGCCGCGATCATCACCAGCAGCACCGCACTGTAGCCGATCAGGCGTGGCCTGAGCAGGTGGGTCTTGCCGCCTTGCAGTTGATGTTCGCTGGTGTAGCTCACCAGGCCGCGGGCGTAGCCCATTTTGTCCATGATCGAGTCGCAGGCATCGATGCACGCCGCGCAGCCGATGCATTCCATTTGCAGGCCGTCGCGGATATCGATGCCGGTGGGGCACACTTGCACGCACAATTGGCAATCGATGCAGTCGCCGAGGCCGACGTCCGCCGGTTTGGCTTCACGCTTGCGCGGGCCGCGGTGTTCGCCACGGGCCGCATCGTAGGAGATGGTCAGCGTGTCTTTGTCGAACATCACGCTCTGGAACCGCGCATATGGGCACATGTGCATGCACACCGCTTCGCGCAGCCAGCCGGCGTTGAGGTAAGTGGCGGCGGTGAAAAACACCACCCAGAACAGGCTCACGCCGCCCATCTGCCAGGTCAGCAGTTCGCTGGCCAGCGGGCGAATGGGTGTGAAGTAACCGACAAAGGTCAACCCGGTCAGCACGCTGATCCCCAGCCACAGCGTATGTTTGGCCGAGCGCCGCGCCAGTTTGTTCAGGCTCCAGGGTGCCGCTTGCAGCTTGATACGCTGGTTGCGCTCGCCTTCGGTGACTTTTTCGCACCACATGAACAGCCAGGTAAACGAGCTTTGCGGGCAGGTGTAGCCGCACCACACCCGGCCGGCGAACACGGTGATCGCAAACAGGCCGAAGGCGCAGATGATCAACAGCGCCGACAGCAGGATGAAGTCCTGCGGCCAGAACGTGGCGCCGAATATGTGGAACTTGCTTTCGGCCAGGTCCCACAGTACGGCCTGGCGCCCGCCCCAGTTCAGCCACACCGTGCCGAAAAACGCCAGGAACAGAAAGCCTGCACCAGCCACGCGCAAGGTGCGGTACAGGCCGGTGAAGCTACGGGTATGGATCTGGTTATCGCTGGATTTGGCCGTCACCTTCTTCGGGTGCGCAGGCTCGTGGATTTCCACGGTTCGGACGGGGATCATTTCGCTCATGGTCGTTTGCTCATCAGCCTCCATCAGGCCGGTGAACTATGCTCGTCGTGCTGTTTGCATAACAGACTCAGGTGTGGCGATAAAAAGCGGATCAGATGCGCTGCAAAGGCCCTGCTGCGACAATGTGCTGCACCCCGTGGCGCCTGGGGCGCAGCTCGATTCAGCGTGTGCTGATACAGATCAATCAAATCACCGAATCACTGTCGCTGGCCTTCAGGTGTTTGCGCCCATCCTGGGCGCCGGCGACGGTCAGCGCGTCGGCCTCGACCTCGGTGATGTAGATCCGATCGTCGTTCAGCGCCACAAAAGACATGGATTTTTCGCTGTCGGTACTGATGGTGACCTGGGACGCGGGCAGGCTTTGTTCCTGGCCGTTGTCATCGACCGTGAAGTAGCAGATCTGGTTTTCGATACGTACAGGCATGGTGAACTCCTTGTCATCGTCTGGTGATGGTGAGCGGGTAGCCTTGCGCCAACGGTTCCTCCACCCGCACGGGCGGGTCTTGCGGCGGTTCCTCCTCAGGAGGCGCAGCCGGTTCGGTGGGCGGCAGGGTCGGCTTGTCGATATTCGGATCGGGCGTTTGCGCGGGGATCGGGATATTCATCGGTGTGGCCTCCTTTGTGCTTTGCTCTATCGGTGGACAGCCGCCCGGGGGAATTGATTCCCCCGTCGATGGCGGCACATCCACCTGAACTTTTCACCCGGCCCCGGGCTCGGACCTTATGTGGCCCTGCTCAGGGAGAGCGGTGCCGTATCAGAATTCGGATCAAGCAAAGAGCGTCCACAGGGCGTAAGGGGAAGATGCTCGATGACTGCTGAAACACTGACTCCAGACGATTGTGTATTGCCGCTGTCCCAGGCGTTGTTGCTGCCTCGCATAGCGATTGAAAGCACCATGCCGGTGATCGACGGCGGCGAATTTGCGGTCAAGGCCGTGGTGGGCCAACGCATCAATGTCACCAGCAAGGTGTTCGCCGACGGCCACGATACGCTTGCGGTGCTGATCCGCTGGCGCGCCTTGCACGATGAAAGCTGGCACAGCGAGGTCATGGCCGATATCGGCAACGACGGCTGGGAGGGCGCGTTTACCGTCACCGCCCAAGGGCCCCATGAATATTGCATCGAAGCCTGGATCGATAGCTTTGCCAGCTTCTGCTACGAACTGCGCAAGAAACATGAGGCTGGCGTGCCGGTCAGCCTTGAGTTGCAGGAAGGCCGCAGCCTGGTGCTGCTGGCCGCCGAGCGCAGTGACAGTGAGCTGCGCGAGCGCCTGATGCGCTTGCACCACGAGCTCTCCGGCCTGCTGGAAACCGAGCAGGTTGCGCTGTTCCTGCACGAAGACAGTGCGTACCTGATGACCCGGGCCGATCACCGCGCCTATTTGAGCATCAGTCCCGCGTACCCGCTCGACGTGGAGCGCGAGCGTGCGCAGTTTGCCAGTTGGTATGAGCTGTTTCCGCGCTCTATCACCGACCATCCAGCGCGTCACGGTACGTTCCTCGACGTGCATTCGCGGCTGTCGATGATCCATGACATGGGGTTCGACGTGCTGTACTTCCCGCCGATCCACCCCATCGGCCGCAGCCACCGTAAGGGCAGGAACAATGCCTTGAGGGCCGAGCAGCACGATCCGGGCAGCCCCTACGCGATCGGCAGCGAGGAGGGCGGCCACGACGCGATTCATCCGCAACTGGGCAGCCGCGACGATTTTCGGCGCCTGGTCAAGGCCGCCGCCGACCATGGCCTGGAAGTCGCCCTGGACTTCGCCATTCAGTGCTCCCAGGACCACCCGTGGCTCAAGCAGCACCCGGGCTGGTTCAACTGGCGCCCGGACGGCACGATCAAATACGCGGAAAACCCGCCGAAAAAGTACCAGGACATCGTCAACGTCGATTTCTACGCCGCCGATGCGATCCCCAGCCTGTGGACCGAACTGCGTGACATCGTGCTCGCTTGGGTCGAGGAGGGCGTGAAGACATTCCGCGTCGATAACCCTCACACCAAGCCGCTGCCATTCTGGCAATGGCTGATCAGCGATGTGCGGTCCAAGTACCCGGAGGTGATCTTCCTCGCCGAAGCATTCACCACACCGGCGATGATGGCGCGCCTGGGCAAGGTCGGTTACTCCCAGAGCTACACCTATTTCACCTGGCGCAACACCAAGGCCGAGCTGAGCGAGTACTTGGCGCAATTGAACGAGTCGCCCTGGCGCGAGTGCTACCGGCCGAACTTCTTCGTCAACACCCCGGACATCAACCCCGCTTTCCTGCATGAGTCCGGGCGCCCGGGTTTCTTGATCCGCGCCGCGCTGGCGAGCATGGGCTCGGGGTTGTGGGGCATGTATTCCGGCTTCGAACTGTGCGAAGCCGCGCCGGTGCCGGGCAAGGAAGAGTACCAGGACTCGGAAAAATACGAGATCCGCCCCCGGGACTTCACCGCACCCGGCAACATCATCGCCGAGATCGCCCAACTCAACCGCATCCGCCGGCAAAACCCGGCATTGCACACGCATCTGGGGCTGACGCTCTACAACGCCTGGAACGAGAACATCCTGTACTTCGGCAAGCGCAGCGAAGACGGCAGCAATTTCATCCTGGTGGCGGTCAACCTCGACCCATTCAATGCCCAGGAAGCGCAATTCGAATTGCCGCTGTGGGAGCTGGGCCTGCCGGACGACGCCCACACCCAGGGCGAAGATTTGATGAACGGCCATCGCTGGACGTGGTACGGCAAGACCCAATGGATGCGGCTGGAGCCGCAGATGCCGTTCGGGATCTGGCGCATCACCACGTACTAAGGAGCGACATGTGGGCGGGGGCTTGCTCCCGAAAGCGCTATGCCAGCCTATGGATCAAGTGACTGTCCTGCCGCTATCGGGCGCAAGCCCCCGCACTTCGACCCGCTTCAGTCCGCAAGAATCCTCGAGTTTTCAGGAGTTTCCAATGGCGAAGAAACCCAAGGCTGCCACCTTTATCAAAGACCCGCTGTGGTACAAGGACGCGGTGATCTATCAGGTTCACGTCAAATCCTATTTCGACTCCAATAACGACGGCATCGGTGACTTTCCCGGGCTGATCGCCAAACTCGACTACATCGCCGACCTCGGTGTGAACACCATCTGGCTCCTGCCGTTCTACCCCTCGCCACGTCGCGACGACGGCTATGACATCGCCGAGTACCGCGGCGTGCACAGCGACTACGGGACCATGGCCGATGCCCGGCGCTTTATCGCCGAAGCCCACCAACGCGGGCTGCGGGTGATCACCGAACTGGTGATCAACCACACCTCCGACCAGCACCCGTGGTTTCAGCGCGCACGCAAGGCCAAGCCCGGTTCGGCGGCGCGGGACTTCTACGTGTGGTCCGACGACGATCAGAAGTACGACGGCACGCGCGTCATCTTCCTCGATACCGAGAAGTCCAACTGGACCTGGGACCCGGTGGCCGGCCAGTACTTCTGGCACCGTTTCTATTCGCACCAGCCCGACCTCAACTTCGACAATCCGCAAGTGATGAAAGCCGTGCTGTCGGTGATGCGCTTCTGGCTCGACATGGGCATCGACGGCCTGCGCCTGGACGCGATCCCGTACCTGATCGAGCGCGACGGCACCAACAACGAAAACCTGCCGGAGACCCACGACGTCCTCAAGCAGATCCGCGCCGAGATCGACGCCCATTACCCCGACCGCATGCTGCTGGCCGAAGCCAACCAGTGGCCGGAAGACACGCAGATGTACTTCGGTGACAAAAAGGGCGACGACGGCGATGAATGCCACATGGCCTTTCACTTCCCGCTGATGCCGCGCATGTACATGGCGCTGGCCCAGGAGGACCGTTTCCCGATCACCGACATCCTGCGCCAGACCCCGGAAATCCCGGCCAATTGCCAATGGGCGATCTTCCTGCGCAACCACGATGAACTGACCCTGGAAATGGTCACCGACAAAGAACGCGACTACCTGTGGAACTACTACGCCGCCGACCGTCGCGCGCGGATCAACCTGGGCATTCGCCGGCGCCTGGCGCCGCTGATGGAGCGTGACCGCCGTCGCGTCGAACTGCTCAACAGCCTGCTGTTGTCGATGCCGGGCACGCCGACCCTGTATTACGGCGATGAAATCGGCATGGGCGACAACATCTACCTGGGCGACCGCGACGGCGTGCGAACGCCGATGCAGTGGTCCATCGACCGCAACGGCGGCTTTTCCCGCGCCGACCCGGCCAGCCTGGTGCTGCCGCCGATCATGGACGCGCAATACGGCTATCAGTCGGTCAACGTCGAAACCCAGGCCCAGGACCCGCATTCGCTGCTCAACTGGACCCGCCGCATGCTCGCGGTGCGCAAGCAGTCCAAGGCCTTCGGCCGCGGCAGCTTGAAGATGCTCTCGCCGAGCAACCGGCGCATCCTCGCCTATACCCGTGAATTCACCGGGGACGACGGCCGCACCGAGATCATCCTGTGCGTGGCCAACGTCTCGCGCAGCGCCCAGGCGGCCGAGTTGGACCTCTCGGCCTTCGCCGGCATGGTGCCGGTGGAGATGCTCGGCGGTAATGCGTTCCCGCCCATCGGCCAGTTGAATTTCCTGCTGACCCTGGCGCCGTATGGCTTCTATTGGTTCGTGCTGGCGGCGGAAAACCAGATGCCCAGTTGGCATGTGGAACCGGTGCAAAGCATGCCGGACTTCACCACCCTGGTTCTGAAAAAGCGCATGGAGGAGCTGCTCGACGCACCGTGTCGCGCCGTCCTGGAGCACACCTCGCTGCCGGCCTGGCTGCCCAAGCGCCGCTGGTTCGCCGGCAAGGACACGGCCATCGACAGCGTGCATATCGCCTACGGCGTGCGGTTCGGCGACCTGCAGCACCCGGTGCTGCTCAGCGAAATCGAGGTGAGCGCCGGGGGGCAGGTCAGTCGTTACCAGTTGCCGTTCGGCTTTCTCGGCGAAGACCAGTTCACCAGCGCCTTGCCGCAACAACTGGCCCTGGCCCGTGTGCGGCGCGTGCGTCAGGTGGGGTTGGTGACCGATGCGTTCAGCCTGGAACACTTTATCCGCGCGGTGATCCAGGCCTTGCAGGCCGGCACCGTGTTGAACAGCAGCGAGGGCGAGCTGCGCTTTGAAGCCACGCCGCAACTGGCCAGGCTGGCGCTGACCGATGAGTCGCCCGTGCGCTACCTGGCCGCCGAGCAGTCCAACAGCTCGGTGGTGGTGGGCGAGAGCCTGGTACTCAAGTTGATCCGCAAGGTCAGCGCCGGGGTCCATCCGGAGCTGGAGATGAGCGCCTACCTGACCGCAGCCGGTTACCCGAACATTTCGCCGTTGCTCGGTTCGATGATTCGGCGTGACGGCCAAGGCCAGGACAACCTGTTGATGATTGCCCAGGGCTACCTGAGCAACCAGGGCGACGCCTGGGGCTGGACCCAGAACAACCTGGAGCGCGCGATCCGCGACGAACTGGCCGAAGCGATGTCCGAACAGGAGCAGCATTACAACGCCTTGGGCGAGCTGGCCGACTTTGCCGGCTTGCTCGGGCAGCGCCTGGGTGAAATGCACGGCGTGCTGGCGGCGCCGACGGCCAACCCAGACTTCCAAGCCGAAGTCACCACCGCCAAGGATGCCGAGGCCTGGGCCAAGGACATCGCGGCGCAGATCGAGCGCGCCCTGCAATTGCTCAAACTGCATCAAAACCAATTGAACCCGGCCGATCAGGCGCGGGTCAGTGAATTGTTGGAGCAGAAAAAAGCCATCGGCGCTCAGGTCCGGGCGTTGGCGCAGGCCACGTTGGGCGGCTTGCGCATTCGCGTCCACGGTGACTTGCACCTGGGCCAGGTGCTGGTAGTGAAAGGCGACGCCTACCTGATCGACTTTGAAGGGGAACCGGCGCGGCCGCTGCACGAACGGCGCGGCAAGCACAGCCCGTATAAAGATGTCAGTGGCGTGCTGCGTTCGTTTGATTACGCGGCGGCCATGGCCCTGAATGTGCAAGGCGTGGACCACTCGCCCGCAGCGGACGCGGCGCGCCAGCGTGTGACCGAGCGCTACCTGATTGAGGCGCGTCTGGCATTTATCAAGGCTTATCACGCGGCGACGGCTACACTGGCGCATGACTGGCAGGATGCCAAAGGCCAAGACGCAGCGCTGACCTTGTTCAGCCTGGAAAAGGCCGCGTATGAAGTGGCTTATGAAGCGGAAAACCGCCCGACCTGGCTGCCGGTGCCCTTGCAGGGTTTGCACGGTTTGCTCAGCGGGCTCATACCTGGATCGAAATCTGTACGCGGTGGGGAGACGTCATGAGTTTTACGAATAAAGAACCGCTGCAGCCGAAACTGACAGCAATGCCGGCGTCCAAGGACGTCGAAGCGCTGGTGCGCGCCGAACACCATGATCCGTTCTCGATTCTCGGGCCCCATGATGACGAGCAGGGCGGCCAGTTTATCCGTGCGTTCCTGCCGGAGGCCTTGAGCGTCCAACTGCTGAGTCGCGACACTGGCGAGCCGATCGGCAGCCTCGACGCGACCCAGGTGCCGGGTCTGTTTATCGGGCATTTCAGCAGCCGCCAGGCCTACCTGTTGAAGATCCAATGGGCCGGTGGCGAACAGATCACCGAAGACCCTTACAGTTTCCAGCAACTGCTGCTGGGGGAAATGGACCTGTACCTGTTTGCCGAAGGCAATCACCGTGACCTCAGCAGCTGCCTGGGCGCCCAGTTGACCACGGTCGATGGCGTGCAGGGCGTGCGGTTTGCCGTGTGGGCACCGAACGCCCGGCGCGTGTCGGTGGTCGGTGACTTCAATATCTGGGACGGCCGCCGCCACCCGATGCGCCTGCGCCATCCGGCCGGTGTGTGGGAGATCTTTATCCCACGCTTGCAAGCGGGCGCGGCCTACAAATACGAGATTCTCGGGGCCCACGGCATTTTGCCGCTCAAGGCCGACCCGATGGCCCTGGCCACCCAGATGCCGCCCGACACGGCATCGAAAGTCGCGTCGCCGTTGCAGGTCGACTGGCAGGATCACGCGTGGATGCAGGCGCGTGCGCAAAAGCAGAAGCCCACGGCGCCGCTGTCGATTTATGAGTTGCACCTGGGCTCCTGGCAGTGCGAACTGGACGAGGCCGGTGAGGTTTCGCGCCAGTACGGCTGGGGTGAACTGGCCGAGCGGCTGATTCCGTATGTGCAACAGCTGGGCTTTACCCATATCGAGCTGATGCCGATCATGGAGTACCCGTTCGGCGGCTCCTGGGGCTATCAAGCGTTGTCCCAGTTCGCGCCGACTGCGCGCTTCGGTTCGCCGCAAGCATTCGCCGAGTTCGTCAATGCCTGTCACCAGGCCGACATCGGCGTGATCCTCGACTGGGTACCGGCGCATTTTCCCACCGATGCCCACGGCCTTGCGCAATTCGATGGCACGGCGCTGTACGAATACGCCAACCCGCTGGAAGGCTTCCACCAGGATTGGGACACGCTGATCTACAACCTGGGTCGCACCGAAGTACATGGCTTTATGCTGGCCTCGGCGCTGCATTGGCTCAAACACTTCCACGTCGATGGCCTGCGCGTCGATGCCGTGGCCTCGATGCTGTATCGCGACTATTCGCGCAAGGCCGGCGAATGGGTGCCCAACCGCCATGGCGGCCGCGAGAACCTCGAAGCCATCGACTTCCTGCGGCACTTGAACGACGTGGTCGCCCTCGAAGCCCCCGGCGCGCTGGTGATCGCCGAAGAATCCACGGCCTGGCCGGGCGTCAGCCAGCCAACCCAACAGGGCGGCCTGGGCTTCAACTACAAGTGGAACATGGGCTGGATGAACGATTCCCTGCATTACATCCAGCAAGACCCGGTGTACCGCGCCCACCATCACAATGAACTGAGTTTTGGCCTGGTGTATGCCTGGTCCGAGCGTTTCATCCTGCCGATCTCCCACGATGAAGTGGTCCACGGCAAGCACTCGCTGATCGACAAGATGCCCGGCGACCGCTGGCAGAAATTCGCCAACCTGCGCGCCTACCTGAGTTTCATGTGGACGCACCCGGGCAAGAAGCTGCTGTTCATGGGCTGCGAGTTCGGCCAATGGCGCGAGTGGAACCACGACCAGCAACTGGACTGGTACCTGCTGCAATACCCCGAACACCGTGGGGTGCAGAAGCTGGTGAGTGACTTGAATCGCCTGTACCGCGAGGAACCGGCCCTGTATGAACAGGACGACGCGCCCCAGGGCTTCCAGTGGCTGATCGGCGACGATGCGATCAACAGCGTCTACGCCTGGCTGCGCTGGAGCAAGGACGGCAGGCCGGTGCTGGTGGTGGCCAACTTCACCCCGGTGCCCCGTGAAGCCTACAAGGTCGGCGTACCGTTCGCCGGGCGTTGGAGCGAGGTGATCAACAGCGATGCGGACACGTATGCCGGTTCGAATTATGGCAATGGCGGGGGGGTATTCACCGAAGATGAACCGCATCATGGTCAACCGGTGTCGCTGTCGTTGAATCTGCCGCCATTGGGCGTGCTGATTTTGCGTCCGCAAGACAGTTAACGGCGCCAAGGTGCTGGCGTCTATTGTCCGCGCTAGTGGCAGGGTGCCACAATGGCACCTTTGTCGCGGCAGTTGAATCAGGCGGTTTTCATGAATGGCCTTGGGCATGAGCAAGACCAGGATTGCGTTATTGAGGGGCAGGTGCGAACCGACCGTTTGCATCAGCTGTTTCGTCAGTCATTTGCCGCCATTTTCGGCAGTTATTTCGCGGCGGCGATGCTTTGCTGGCTGTGTTGGGACCGTTTTGACCACCAGGTCATGCAGGTATGGCTGGCGGTGCTGGCGGCGTCATCGCTGCTGCGGGTGAAAATGTTCCTCGAGTGGTTTCGCAGCCCCCACAGCGAGCGCACGCCGGAACGCTGGGAGCGCCGTTACTGGCTCACCTTGATACTGTCCGCGAGCATCTGGGGCGCCGGTGCCTTTGCGGTAATGCCCAGCGACGACCGGATGTCCCAAGTACTGGTGATGTTGTTTACCGTGGGCATGTCCGTCAGTGCTGTCTCGTGCTATTCGGCCTATCGCTACATGACCATGGTGTCCATGGGCCTGGTGTTGCTGCCGTGTACGCTGTGGCTGCTGTTTCAGCCGTCGTCGATGCAGGTCGGCGTGGCGATTGCGGTGCTGGTGTTTTCCTCGTTTGTGGTCAGTGCCACGCGCAAGTTGTCCGGCGCCCTGGAAAAAGCCTTCCGCCTGACCAGGCAGATGGAACGCGCCCACACTATTTCCGCGCGCGCCGCACAGACCGATGAACTGACCGGGCTGATGAACCGCCGCGCGTTTTTTGAACATGCACAATTGCTGTACGCGCAGTGCCGTCTCAACCGGCAGCCGCTGTGCGCGTTGATGATCGACATGGACCACTTCAAGGAAATCAACGATACCTACGGCCACCAGGCCGGCGACCAGGTATTGCGGCAGATCGGCGGAGTGATCACCGCGTCGTTTCGCCAGGCCGATGTGTACGGTCGCCTGGGGGGCGAGGAGTTTGCGGTGTTGCTGCCCAATACCTCGCTGGAAACCGCCCGGGGTATCGCTGAGCAGTTGATCAAGGCCATCTCCTGCATGGCTTCCGAACCTGTGCAGGGCATGACCGCCAGTCTCGGCGTGGCGTCGACCTGCACCTTGGATGGCGACCTGCACGCGTTGATGAACACCGCCGACAAGGCGCTATACCGCGCCAAGGCCCTCGGCCGCAATCAAGTGGCCGTGGCGGAGTAGGGCTCAGTCCTTGAACATGGCCTTGGCCAGCACCCGCGCCACCTGGTCGGCGGAGTAGGGCTTGGCGAGGAACTCGAACCCTTCGTAGCCGCTTTCCGCGAGTTCTTCGCTGTAGCCGGAGGTGAGTACCACCGGCAGGTCGGCGCGACGTTGGCGCAGGAGCCTGGCCATCGCCACGCCGGTCATGCCCGGCATCACCACGTCTGAGAAAATCGCGTCGAAAGCCGCGGCATCCGGACCGGCCAGCGCCAGCGCCTGTTCGGCATCGGTCGCCCAGGTGGTCTGGTAACCGAGGTCCTGGAGGATCTGGTTGGCGAAACGGCCTACGTCCAGGTTGTCTTCCACGATCAGGATGTTGCGCAGGGTCGTGTCGTGGGGCGGTGCCGGGTCACTAGGGGAGGGCTCGTGGCGGGCGTCCTCCGGCTCGACCTCGGGCAGGTACAGGGTAAACACCGTGCCCTGGCCAAGACGGCTGGCCACGTCGACATTGCCACCGGACTGCTTGGCGAAGCCGAACACCTGTGACAACCCCAGGCCCGTGCCTTTGCCCACGGCCTTGGTGGTAAAGAACGGCTCGAAAATGCGCTCGAACGTTTCCCCCGGAATGCCGCTGCCGGTGTCGGCCAGGGCCACCGTGACAAACGGCTGGCAGGCTTGGGCATCGCCCCGGATGCGCGGCATCGCGTCCAACGTGTCCACGCGCAGGGTCAGGGTGCCCTGGCCGTCCATGGCGTCGCGGGCGTTGAGTGCGATATTGATCAGCGCGGTTTCGAACTGGCTCGAGTCGACCCGGACATGGCACGGCCGCTCGGGCAATTGAACCTGCACATGAATGCGCGCACCGGTGACACTCTCGAGCATCTCGCCAATGTCCTTGACCCGCTGCGCCACATCGAAGACTTCCGGGTTCAGCGGTTGGCGGCGCGCGAACGCAAGCAACTGGCTGGTCAACTTGCTGGCGCGCTCGACGGTGTCGGATACCGCGCGCATGTAGCGTTGGCGCCGTTCTTCGGACAGCCCGGGCTGACGCAAAAAGTCCACCGACGAACGAATGATGGTCAGCAGGTTGTTGAAGTCATGGGCCACGCCGCCGGTCAATTGGCCGATGGCTTCGAGTTTCTGCGATTGACGCAACGCCGCTTCGGCCTGGGCCAGCGCAGCGGTGCGTTCTTCCACACGCTGCTCGAGGGTGGCGTTCAATTCGGTAAAGGCCGCCAACCCTTCGCGCACGGCGGCATCGGCGCGCACCCGTTCGATGTGCGCCCAGGACCGCTCGGTGACTTCGGCCAACAGCGCCAGGTCATACGGCGACCAGGTCCGCTCTGCTGTGCTGTGAACCGCCATCAAGGCCGTAAGACGACCGTGTTTGATCAGTGGTATGCAGATCGTGGCGGTGATGCCCAGGGCCTGGAACGCCGCGGCTTCCTGCGCGGGCAGTTCGAGCCGGTTGTTGCCGATCACCAGTGGCTCACCGGCCCGCAGGCACCTGACCGCGGTCTGCCCGAAGGCCTGCAGGCGGTAGTGGCCGACGATGCTGGGCGAGCCGGGAGCCGTCCAGTTGTCACGGATGGTGAAGCCGTCTTCATCGGCGTCCATATCGGCGTAGGCGCAGATGGACACTTGCAGGTGCTGCGCCAGCAGGTGCGTGGTGGCGGTCACGATGGCTTCGGCATCGGTGGCATTGGCGACCGTGCTGCCGATAGTATCCAGCACCGCAAGGCGGCGCGAAAGGAACACCGTGGCGGTGGTTTCGGTCACGGTGTCGAGCATGCCGACGACATGGCCCCGCGGGTCGCGGATCGGGCTATAGCAGAACGTGAAGTACGCTTGTTCCGGCGCCGCGCCGCGTTCGATCACCAGCGGGAAGTTTTCGATATAGGTCGCATGGCCCTGGAAAGCCGCGTCGGCGATGGGGCTGATGTCGTCCCAGACCTCGCTCCAGATCTCGCTGAATGGACGCCCCAGCGCATAGGGTTTATTGCCCAGTATCGGAATGAACGCGTCGTTATAGAGGGTCGTCAATTGAGGCCCCCACACGATGGCTTGGGGGAAACTTGAAGCAAAGCACAGCGCCACGGTGGTCTTGAGCACATCCGGCCAGTGTTCCAGCGGACCCAGGGGCGTACTGGCCCAGTCGTGCTGGCGTACCCGCTCGGCCATGTCGCTGCTGCTTTGCAGCCAATTCATCATCGGGTGAACACCTTGTTTGCCACGGTCTGTTTGGATGCCTGATGCGTCAGGCCAATAAGCAACAGACAGAAATGATTGCTGCCGGTTCAGCGCAATTATCCATGAGATGGCACTTTGATGCTTCACCCGCTGGGATAGATCTCATCGCGGGTGTTCACTTACTGTTGTGTTCCGAACACCGCTGTCCAATAAATGCCTGCATCGCTCTTCGGGTCCATGGCGTAGGCGGCGCCCAATTCACGGAATTGCGGGTTCATCAGGTTGGCGCAATGGCCGGGGCTGGCGAGCCAGCCGTCCACCACTTTGCGCGGGGTGTCGAGGCCGGCCGCGATGTTTTCGCCGATGTTCTTCGCGCTGTACCCGGCCAGCTCGGCACGGTCGCCCGGGGTGCGGCCGTCGTGGTCCAGATGGTCGAAGAAATTGCCGTTGGCCATGTTGCGTGTGTGGCTGTTGGCGGCACTGGCCAAGGTGTCGTTCCACGACAGTGGCGTGGTCGCGGTGAACGCCTGGGGACCGCATTGGCGCGGTTGTGTGCGGGCGGCGTTGATCAGGTTCAGCAATTGCCTGCCTTCGGTCTGCCAATCGCCCAGGCCGCTGGACAGCAGTGGGCGGGCGAGCACGATGCGCCAGTCCTGGCCGCTGTTGCTCACGCCGATGTCGACGAATTGCGGGTCCAGCACCACGCGGCAGAAACTCTCGCGCACGGCTTTCATGGCCGCCTGGGCATCCTTGGGCCCGGACAGGCTGATTGCCTGCACGTTGACCATCGGGTACGCCGCGCGGGCCAGGGCCTGCTGCAAGTCGCCGACATTACTGGCCGGCAGCACCAGGCGTGTATCGCTGGCCAGCGGTGGCAGTTCCTGGGAACCTTGGTCGCCGCAGCGTTGCACCTGGCTGCGGTAAGCGTTGATCTGTTGCACTAACTGACTTTCTTCATTCGCCATCGCGCTGGCGCAGAACACCAGGCTGGCGGCCAGCGTCGTCAGACCCATCATCAATGACAGCACGCGCATGGACGTTACCCTTGAACTTGAAAGTGCCCATGATGCGCGATGTAGGGGCGTCCATGCACCCGTTGGTCCGAACTTTTTTCCTCGGGTTTTGAATGCCGGATGTTCACGGCCCTGGTCATGCAAGGCAAACGCCACCACCCGCCGCGCTGGCATGGCGAGGATGATCAACCCGCAATGAATGAGGATATTCAGCTCACGCCAGCTGACGCGCGGGTTGTCGCCGCCATGCCATGGCGCTGGCGAGCAGGATCAAAGCGAACGCTGCGGTAAAGGTTGCGTGCAGACCGTCAGCCACGGATTGCGGCGTGGCATGGGTGACATCGGGAGTGGTCCAGGCAAACATCGCGCCCAATGCCGACGCACCGAAAATCAGCCCCAGGTTGCGTGACAGGTTCAGCAGGCCTGAGATCGTGCCTCGGCGTGCCGCATCGGCGTCGCTCATCACCGCAGTGTTGTTGGCGGCCTGGAACAGGCTGTAGCCCGCGGTCAGCGTAATCAGTGAGGCAAGATAAGTGACCAGCCCGGACGCAAGGCACAGCGACAGGGCGCCACTGCCGCAGACAGCCAGCCCCACGAGTGTCATGACGTGGCTGCCAAAGCGTTCGCTCAGACGACCGGCCGGAATGCCGGTGAGCGCCGCGACACCAGGGCCGACGGCCATTGCCAGGCCCATCCCGGCCGGATCGAGCCCAAGCCCTCGGGACAAGTAGAACGGCCCGACGACAAAGGTGGCCATGATCACCGCCGACACCAACGCACTCATCGCCAGGCCGGCGCGCAACGAGGTCGACTGCAATGAGCGCCAAATGCCGGTGCCGCTGGCCAGTAGCGCGGGTGGCTGATCCACCGGCAAGTAGCGCCAGGCGAGGGCGGCCGCGAGCAAGCCCAGCGGCATCCCCACCAGAAACAGCGCGCGCCACCCCCACACACTGAGCAACAGGCCGCCCACGCCGGGGCCCATGGCGGTACCGACGGCTGACATCGTGCCGAGCAAGCCCATGACACGCGCAATGCGCGCTTGGGGGACGGTGTCGCCGACCATCGCTAACGTCATCGCCATCATGATCGCCGCGCCCAAACCTTGCAGGCTGCGCGCCGCAATCAGCCACCGCAGGCCAGGCGCGACACCGCATAACCCGCCGGCCAAGGCGAACAGCAGCAAGCCAGCGATCAACAGCCGCCGTCGCCCCAGTCGATCGCCCAGGCGCCCGGCATTGACGATGACTGCCGTGATCGCCAGCAGGTAGGTGAGCACCACCCATTGCGTCGCGTGAAAGGATGCATTGAAGGCCTGCGCGAGGCTGGGCAGGCCGACATTGGCGATGCTGGTGCCAAGGGCGGCCAGCAACATGGACAGGCACAGGCTGACAAGACCGCCACGGGAAGAGGTATGCATGGAAGATTCCTTGAATGAACGCAACTGTCGCAAATCTACGGCGTGGCCTAACATGGCGGAAGACGCATGAGTTGCACTAAATACCTGCATATGACGCCTGCCATGGAGCGCTGATGCCCGATCTCAATTTGCTGATCACCCTGGATGTATTGCTCGCCGAAGGCAGTGTCGCCCGTGCGGCCAAGCGCCTGCGGTTGAGCCCTTCGGCCATGAGCCGGGCGTTGGCGCGCTTGCGTGCGACCACCGGCGACCCGTTGCTGGTCCGCGCTGGCCGTGGCCTGGTGCCGACGCCCCGGGCGTTGGCACTGCGCGAACAGGTCAGCCAACTGGTGCAGGGCGCCCAGGCGGTGTTGCGCCCGGCACAGGCGCTGGAGATGGCCCACGTGGTCCGCACCTTCACCCTGCGAACCAGCGAGGAGTTTGTCGAAGGCTTCGGTTCGGCGTTGCTCGCCCGTCTCGCCGAGGACGCCCCCGGCGTGCGCCTGCGCTTCGTCAGCAAGACCGACAAGGACACTGCGCAACTGCGCGAAGGCCGCGTCGACCTGGACATCGGCGTGGTCGACCCCACGGCCAGCCCTGAAGTGCTGACCCAGGCGCTGTTTCGCGATCGCCTGATCGGCGTGGTGCGCAGCGGCCATCCCCTGAGCCAAGGCGAGATCAGCGCTGCACGGTTTGCCGAGGGCCGACACCTTTACGTATCGCGGCGCGGCCAGGACCGCGGCCAGATCGACGACGTCCTTGAAGCCCAGGGCCTGAAGCGGCAGATCGGCAGCATCGTCGCGAGTTTTTCCAGCGCCATCGCCCTGGCACGCAACACCGACCTGATTGCCTCGGTGCCCGAGCGCTATACCCCAGACCGGCGCGACCTGTTCTGTTTTGCGCTGCCGGTGGCGTTACCCGCGTTTACCGTGGCAATGCTCTGGCACCCACGGTTGGACGCCGACCTGGCCCATCGTTGGTTGCGCGGATGTTTGCGCGAGGTGTGCGGACGATGACAGTGCGGCCCGTCCCCGGGGCGATGTGCATGCGAGCCGCCAGGCGTGCAGAGCATGGCGGGCATGCCTATCGATCCCGAACCTGCTGCAACAGGTACAATCCCATCTGCCTTGACGCGAAACCTCAGGAATTTGCATGTTCAGCCTTACCCGCTACACCACGCCGTGCCCCGAACCGGTCAACAGCCAGATCCTGCAGATGGTGGTCGACAACCTCACCGACATCAGCAGCGTCGCGCTGCCGCCGAGTAACCTGCTCTACAACATTTACCAATATGCCATCGGCTTTGAGGTGCATTTGTACCTGCAGGCGCTGGACGGGTCGAAGGGGATCGCGGTCGAACTGATCGTCGCGACGTCTGCGCAAGACCCGGAAAAAGTCATTGGGTTTTTGCTGTACTTGCCGGTCAAGGACGACCCAGAAGCCTGCGGTGTGGCGTTCATGGCCGTACAGGCAGGCAGCCGGCGCCAGGGCGTGGCGCGGGGCATGATGCAAGAGGTGCTGGCACGTTACCCTCACGCCGAACTGGCCTGCGCCGTGGACAAAGTGCCGGCCTTCGCGGCGATGGGCTTTCAGGTGCGCGGCGCGCGCGGCACGCAGGTGCTGATGAACACCCGCGCCTATGCCACCGATGGCTTGATGGGCGTGCTGGATGTGGCCGCTATCTATAGCTCATTGGAAGTGCGGCAGATTCATACCTACCTGCTGCAAAAACATGGCAAGCGCGCCATGGTGGATGCCGAGAAGCAACGTGACCGGCACCTGGATCAACTGGCGCACAAGGTCCGCTTGTTTGTGCAGGGGCGAGGCTGAAAAACGCCTCTCAACGGGCGCTGCGCGCCCCGCGATTGACCATTGCCAGAATGGTCGCCAGCAACTCCTGTTGCGCCTCTTCACGGCTGAGCTCACCGCTGGCCGCCGCATGAGACAAGGCCTCCGCCGCCCCGAGCATGGCCCGCAGCCCGGCCTGGGACACGCTGCCGCCCGGCGCGAAGGGGGCCATGACGTCGCGGCACTTATCGAGAAAGAGTGCTTCGTACTTGCGCTTGAGGCTTTCCAACTCCGGTGAGCTGCTCAGCGCCGCGATCACCCCCGGAATTTCCCGGCCCTGCAACAACACGCAGTCGACATAGGATGAGGCGATCACCCACGCGCGATCTTCCAGGGTCGGGCTGCTGGCTTCGAGGGCGTCGGCAAGCACCTGATTCTGGCGCCCATCGAAATCCTCGTACAACGCCGCCAGCAACCCCGCGCGGGTAACGAAATGGTCATAGACCACCGGCTTGGTCACGCCCGCTCGTTCCGCCAGGTGGCCGAGGGTCAGGGCTTCGGTGCCTTCTTCACGCACCAGTTGCCAGGCCACGTCCAACAATTGGCGCAGACGATCTTCACGCGACAGGCGACGACGCGGGGCAGGGGATTCACTGCTTGACATGCTTATATACCAAAAGTAACTTACCAAAGGTAACTTAAGCCCAGCATAAACCCAATGGGAGTCACTGTCATGCACGCACTGATCGTTGTAGCTCATCACGACCCGCAATCCCTCACCCACAGCCTCGCCGCGCAAGTCGCCGCCGGGTTGAGCGCGTCTGGCCATACGTTCGAAATCGCCGACCTTGCCGCCGAAGGCTTCGACCCGCGCTACAACGCTGCCGACCAGCGCGTACATCGCACCCGCGCCGAACCGCCGGCTGACGTCGCCGCCGAACAAGCCCGCATCGACCGCGCCGACGCCCTGGTCTTGGTGTTCCCCATTTACTGGTGGTCGCTGCCAGGCCTGCTCAAGGGGTGGATCGACCGCGTGTTCGTCAACGGCTGGGCGATCGACTACGGCCCCGACACTCCGGTGGTGAAGAAACTGCGGCACTTGCAGGTTCACCTGCTGGCCCTCGGTGCTGCCGATCAAAGCGCGTTTGAGCGCCATGGTTATGCCAAGGCCATGCACACGCAAATCGATTACGGGATCTTCGATTACTGTGGCGCGCAGGTGCTGACGTCAGCGTTGCTGCTGGAGTCGGAAAGCGGCCAGGTGCAGGTGCATCTGGATCACGCCAAGGCAGTGGGCCAGGGTCTGTTCGAAACCGAGACGGTCGCCGGATGATTTCGTTGCGAGCAGGGAACCAGAAACCGTTCGACGACCAATCAAGGCGTTCACAATCACTGGAGATTTGATAATGACTTCAATTTCTGCTGCATCTGGATCCGCACCGATTGCTCCTCCCATTGACACATCCCAGGGAAAACCCACGCAAGATCAAGTGAGACAAGAGCAGGAAAACAATGCGAACGAAGACAGTCCGTTTCCAAATCTATCGAATGGCGACCTGCAAAACTTGACCTTTGACCAACACAATACGCTCGATAAATATCCCAATATGAACTTTCAGCAAGTGGTGGATGCACATGGGAAAGAGTTTCCAAATATATCGCCTAGAGAAGTTCAAGATTTGAACTCCGAGCAAGTGGACAGGCTTATCAAGTATCCCACTATGACTTACCGGGACGTGCTTAATGGGCATGGCGTGAAAGGCGGCGATAATTTCATCTGGTAACTACGTTAGTTGCGGCACGCCTCAGGCCTGGAGCCGCAGCTTGGTGCCGATGCACTGAAAGGACCGACTAGAGTCCAAGCAGGTCATGTGCATCCAGCAGCCGGTAGGCAATCTCCGGTCGTTTCTCCAGGCCTCGGCGAATCGCCGCCGGGATCGATTGCCGGGTCTTGCGGCACAGGCCGGGCAGTTCGTCGATGACGATCTGAATCCCGCGCATGCTCTTGACCTCGGTGTGCCCCGGCGCGACCTGCACGCGGATACCCAATAGCGCGTACATGCGCTGCTGCATGTGTTCGAGGTCTTGCAGGCTTTGCAGGTCTTCCAGGCGTTCGATCAGGCGTTTTTCTTCCTGGCGCGTCAGGTTGAGGATGCGCAGGTCGGCGCCTGGGGTTTGCAGCAGCTGTTCGCGGTCACAGACACAGGCGCCGGGCGGGCAGGGTTGGCGAATGTTCATGATCAAGCCCTCCCCATCTCGACGTCGCGGACTCAGTAGCGCAGGGCGACACCCAGGCTGCCCAGTGCCTTCCAGTAGTCAGGATAGGTCTTGGCCACGCAGTCCGGGTCCTGAATACGAATACCCGAGACCTTCAGTCCGGCCAGGGCGAAACACATGGCGATGCGGTGATCGGCGTGGGTGTCGATCAGTGCAGTGCAGGCCGTGCCTGCCAGTGCCGGATCGCTGGCCACCAGCAGGTCATCGCCTTCGATGCGGGCCAGGCCTGGGCGGATCTGGTTGAGGCCGTCGTGCAGCGCCTGCACGCGATCACATTCCTTGACCCGCAGGTTGGCCAGTTCGGTGAAGCGCACCGGGCTGTTGTTGAACGCGGCCAGCACGGCAAGCGTCGGGATCGCGTCCTGCATTTGCGAACCCACCACCGTGGCCTGCATGTTCGGGAACTGTGCGATCAGCGCCTGGGCCTTGGCGTCCGGCTGGGTGAAGTCGTGTGCGGCGACGCCGATATCGATGTGCCCGCCGGTCAGCACTTCAGCCGCCCACAGGTAGGTGGCGGCGGAGGCGTCCGGTTCGATCAGGTAGTCATGGGCGGTGTAGCCGCTGGGAGCGACGCGCCAGGTGGTGTCGTCGACCACCTCGACCTGCGCGCCGAATGCACGCATGCAGTCGAGGGTCAGGTCCACATAGCCGCGGGCGCCGATGTCCTTGCCGGTCAGCGCCACTTCAATCGGCGCTGCGCCGCAGGCCGCGAGCATCAGCAAGGCCGATACGTATTGGCTGGACAGACCGCCGTCGATCTCAAAGCGCTTGGCCTGGACCTTGCCCACGCCATGCACGGTAACCGGCGGGCAACCGGTCGGGCTGTCGACCTGGATGCCGTTCTGACCGAGGGTGGCGAGCAGCGGGCCGATCGGGCGTTTGCGCATGTAGTCGTCGCCGTCCAGCACCACGGTGCCTTGCACGGTGGCGACGGCGGCGGTGAGAAAACGCATCGCGGTGCCGGCATTGCCGAGGAACAGCGGCTGCGCAGGCAATTGCAGCTGGCCTTGGCCCGTGACCACGAAGGTGGTGTCGTCCGGCTCGTCGATGATCACGCCCATCTGGCGCAGGGCCACCGACATGTGCCGGGTGTCATCGCTCTTCAACGCGCCGCTGAGGCGGCTGGTGCCCTTGGCCAGGGCGGCGAGCAACAGCGCGCGGTTGGTAATGGATTTGGAGCCGGGGGGCGCGACCTTGCCATTGAGGGGGAAAGTGGGCGGTGTAACGGTCACGGTTTTCTGCGAACTCAAGGTACAAGGCTCCTGATTCAAGGCAAGGTGGCACGGAGTGGCCGACGGGCGGACCCGAATAATCGGGCATAGACGTCACGCTTGTCGAGGCTTAGCGCTGGGCGAGCGAGTAATCATGCAGCGCCCGCGCCGCCGGTTCGATCTCGCTGACGCGCTGCTGATGCGCCTGTACATCGAGGTCCGCCGGCAGTTCGAAGTTGTCCTGTTCGGCGCACCAGGAGATTTTCTCCAGCAGTGCGGCCTGTTCGGCGGGCAGTTCAGGCCAGTTGCCGATAGCGGCGCCACGGATATAGCCAAAGCACCATTCTTCGGCGAGGGTCAGGGTCTGGCCCTGATGCTCCGTGTCGTCGAAGCGCGCCCGGAAACCTTTGGCGTCGGTGGCCAGTTGGGCGGCGCGGGCGTTCATGTGGCGAACGCACAGTTCGAGGAACTGCTTGGCTTCTTCGGCACTTTCCCACTGCGGGTTCTGCCCGCCCCAGATCGCCGGGAACCACTCGGCGATATCCACCGGTGCCGGGCTGGACACCAGTGCGCAGAAGTAACCATCGAGTTCGGCGAGGTTCAGCACCGAGTGGTCGTCACCGTACTTGAGCAGGGTTTCTTCGATCAGGTCGAAATCGGCGGGGGCCAGAGGTTGGGTGAGCATGGGGCGTATCCTTTAAACGTAGAGCGCCGCTGCGGCAGCGGCTTAAAGCGCGAAGGATGGCGCCTGAGGCGGTTTTTATCCAGCCTTTTCCAAGGCCGACGGCCCGTCCCGGATGAATTTTAGCAGTCCCGTTTTTGGCTGATGCGCCGTGGCTCACCCTTGTTATAGTTCGGCTCTTATTACTCGCCAGTCAGGGATCACTGCCATGTCCGAATACCAAGCCTTCGTCGTCGAGCTCATTGGCAGCGTTGCCCATGTGCAGATCAACCGCCCGGAAAAGATCAACGCCATGAACGCGGCGTTCTGGACCGAGATCATCGATATCTTCCGCTGGGTCGACGACACCGACGCCGTGCGCGCCGTGGTGCTCAGCGGTGCCGGCAAACATTTTTCGTCCGGCATCGACCTGATGATGCTGGCCTCGGTGGCCAATGATTTTGGCAAGGACGTGGGCCGTAATGCACGCCTGTTGCGGCGCAAGATCCTCGAACTGCAAGCCTCGTTCAACGCCGTCGACACCTGCCGCAAGCCGGTGCTGGCCGCGATCCAGGGCTACTGCATCGGTGGTGCCATCGACCTGATCAGCGCCTGCGACATGCGTTACGCCGCCGAGGACGCGCAGTTTTCCATCAAGGAAATCGACATCGGCATGGCGGCCGACGTCGGCACCCTGCAGCGCCTGCCGCGCATCATCGGCGATGGCATGCTGCGCGAGCTGGCCTACACCGGTCGCCAGTTCGGCGCCGAGGAAGCGCGCAGTATCGGCCTGGTCAATCGCGTGTATCCCGATCAGGAAAGCCTGTTGGCCGGCGTACTGGACATCGCCCGGGAAATCGCCGCCAAATCGCCGATTGCCGTGACCGGCACCAAGGCCATGATCAGCTACATGCGTGACCATACAGTCAATGACGGTCTGGAATACGTTGCCACCTGGAACGCGGCTATGTTGCAATCCAACGACTTGCGCGTGGCCATCGCGGCCCATATGAGCAAGCAGAAACCCGAATTCGTGGATTGACTGATATGACCCCAGGCTGGATTACCACCACACTGCTGGACAACCAAACCCCCGGCGGCTGGGCCGTCGCGCGCAGCCGCGAGGGTTTTTTACACGACACCAATGGCGCGCTGTTCCCGCGGGAATGGCTCAAGCGCCAGGACCTGGCGGTGTTCGCCGAACACGGCATCGGCCATCTTGACGGCGAGCCGGTGTACCTGCTCGAACTCAATGCCACCAGCGACGTGCCTGGATGCAGTTGGCAAGGCCTGCGCGGCTTCATGCTGCAAGGCGATCACCGGCTGTACAAAGTGCTGGCCTATGCCGCGCAGATCGGCACCTGGGCGCGGGAACACCGTTTTTGTGGCAGTTGCGGCCAGGCCATGGTCCAGGTGCCTCGGGAGCGGGCGATGTTCTGCGAGGCTTGTGACCTGCGCAGCTACCCGCGCATCTCGCCGAGCATGATTGTGCTGGTGACCCGTGGCGACGAGATCCTGCTGGCGCGGTCGCCGCGCTTTGTCCCCGGGGTCTACAGCACGCTGGCGGGGTTTGCCGAGCCGGGTGAGTCGGCCGAAGACTGCCTGATCCGCGAAGTTCACGAAGAAGTGCAGCTGGAAGTCCGCAATATCCAGTACGTGGGCAGCCAGTGCTGGCCGTTTCCCCATTCGATGATGCTGGGCTTCCATGCCGAGTACGCCGGTGGCGATATCGTGCCCCAGGCCGATGAGATCGAGGACGCGCAGTGGTTCAACATCCACGACTTGCCGCCGTTGCCGGCGTCACGCTCGATTGCGCGTTACCTGATCGACCTCTACGTGGCCCGTCGCTTAGGCCACGCTGAACCAGTGCTGCCAGGCTAGGCGCACCGTCAGGCCGAGGACCACGGTGATAAACACCGGACGAATGAATTTGGCGCCGCCGCTGATTGCGCTGCGCGCGCCAAAGAACGCGCCCACCATCACCGACACGCCCATGGCCAGCCCGACGATCCAGTCCACCGAACCGTTGATGATAAACACCGACAGCGCCGCCGCGTTGCTGACGAAGTTCATGCTGCGCGCCACGCCGCTGGCTTTGACCAGGTCGATGGGGTGCAGCAGCATCGTGCTCACCGTCCAGAACGCGCCGGTGCCGGGGCCGGCCACGCCGTCGTAGAAGCCCAGGCCGAAGCCTTGGGTGGCCTGCCATTTCTTCTTGATCGGTGCGTCGCCCTCCAGCGGCGCCTTGGGCGTGCCGCCGAACAACAGGTACAGGCCACAACCGAAGACGATCACCGGGAGCATCTTGTTCAGGGTTTCGGCGGGCAGGTAGTGGGCGACGATGGCGCCGGCCAGGGCGCCGATAAACGTACCGACGATGGCATGTACCCACTGGCGCGGGTGAAACAGCTTGCGTCGGTAAAAGGTGAAACTGGCGGTGGCCGAGCCGAAGGTGGAGCTGAGTTTGTTGGTGCCCAGTACCAAATGGGGCGGCATGCCGGCGGTGAGCAGGGCCGGGGTGGTGAGCAAGCCGCCACCGCCGGCGATGGCGTCGATGAAGCCGGCGATGAACGCAACGACGGCCAGGATGGCGAGGGTAGTGAGGTCTACGCTGAGTTCGAAGGGCATGGGCAGGGCTTATGGTTGGCAGGGCGCTATGCGAAAGGCGGCCATCTTACCTGCCCGATGTACGCAAATCCAAATGTGGGAGGGCGCAAGCCTCCTCCCACATTCAAACGGTGCCGGCCTGGCTATTTGTGGGTGCCCAGCCACTCCAGCGCGGTGCGCCAGATGCAGATCCCGAGGAAGTACGCCGACATCAGCGACCACAACCCAAACGTCCACGGGTTGGTGTTCGGGTAATCCACCACCATCAAGAAGCTGCACAGCAACCAGAGCGTGGTCACCGCGATGTTGATCGGCATGAACCGCTTGACCCGGAACGGGTGCAGGAACTTCATCGGCGTCACGGTCAGCAGCGCCAGGCCAATCACCGTGAGCAACGTCACCCACGCGTCGGGCTGGATGATATACACGCAGAGGGCTACCACGTTCCAGGCGGCGGGGAAGCCGACGAAGTAGTTGTCCTTGCTTTTCATGTTCACGTTGCAGAAGCAGAACAGCGACGACACCAGGATCACCGACACCGTGAACAGGTGGGTAAAGTCCGGCAGGTCGATATAGCGGTAGATAAACAGTGCTGGGATAAACACATAGGTCAGGTAATCAATCACCAGGTCCAGCACCGAGCCGTCAAAGCTGGGCAGTACCGTGCTGACATTCACGCGGCGGGCCAGGGAACCGTCGACGCCATCGACCACCAGTGCCAGGCCCAGCCACAGCAGGCACGCCTTGGGTGAGTTCTCCAGCAAGGCCAGCGTGGCCAGGAAGGCCAACACCACTCCGGTGGCAGTGAAGCCGTGGGCGCCCCAGGCTTTCAGTCTGGCTACATGCAGGGTCGATATCACGGGCGGTTCTCCAAAGGGTGAAACGGGGCAGCCGACGCTGTGGCAGCGTCGAGTCTGGCCAGGGGATGCAGGTATCGACCGGGAAGGGGAGGATAAGGTTCACCACCCCGGTGATTGCTTAGCGTAGCAAGCGTCGGACGTTTCGGCATCAGCCTTGGCGGAACACCAAGGCTTTCAAGCCGCTTTGCCGATCGATATCCGGGAATTCCGGCGGGTTTTCCAGCCGTTCGACAAAGCGCAGGCCCGGTGCTTCGCGGGTCACGCCATCGATCAGGAAGTCCTCGCCGAACGCCGGGTCATTCATGCACGCCAGCACCGTGCCTTGTGGCGTGAGCAAATCCGGCAGGCGGCGCAGCACGCGCTGGTAATCCTTGGTCAGCAGGAAACTGCCTTTCTGGAAGGACGGCGGGTCGATGATCACCAGATCATAGGGGCCGCTGTGGATGACCTTGGCCCAGGACTTGAACAAGTCGTGGCCAAGAAAGGTAACGCGGCTCAGGTCATGCCCATTCAGGCGATGGTTGTCGCGACCTCGGCTCAGGGCGCCGCGGGCCATGTCCAGGTTCACCACATGCTCGGCGCCGCCCTCGATGGCCGCCACGGAAAACCCGCAGGTGTAGGCGAACAGGTTGAGTACCCGCAGCCCCTTGGCCTGTTCGCGCACCCAGTTGCGGCCGTAGCGCATGTCGAGAAACAGCCCGCTGTTCTGTTTTTTACCGAGGTCGATCAGGTAGCGCAGGCCGCCTTCGGTAATCGTCAGCTCATCGATCGCATCGCCCACCAGCCATTCGGTGGTGCTTTGCGGCAGGTAGCGGTGCTGCAGGGCTACCGTGTGGGCGCCGGACTGCGCCCATTCGAACTGAACCAGCAGCTGTTTCAGCGCGTCCAGGTGCGCCGCCTCCGGCTCCTTGAACAGCGCAACCAGCACCACGCCCTGCAGCCAGTCCACGGTCAGTTGCTCCAGGCCCGGCCAGCAACGGCCGCGGCCGTGGAACAGGCGCCGGGTTTCGGTCGGTGGCGTGGCCAGGGCGGTCAGCAGGTGGGCGTGCAGTGTGGCGAGGGCGTCGGGGTTCATCGTTGAGCGTCGTTCGTTGAGCGGGCGGCATTTTAAACACAATGGCGAGGTTTCGGGGGGTTGGAGCACAACGTGCTGGGAAACGTCTGATTGGCAGCGATTCATGCTCAAAATACGCTTTGGTACGCCTGACATCAGGCAAAAAATCCTCAGTCATCGACATAAACTGGAAAAAAAGCCTGGAGGTGCCCATGAACGGTTTTGCGAGCGCAGTGAATCACACCACAACGGATCAGCTCGCCGGTGATCAAATCGAGCAGGACGAGTGGCGCGACGCCCTGGCCTCGCTGGTGGCCAACGCCGGCCCCGCGCGGGCGCGGCAGATCCTCGACGTGCTGGCCCGTGAAGGCGGCGCCCCGCACATCGACTGGAAACCCCGTCACGGCACCCCGTATATCAATAGCATCAGCGTCGAGCGGCAGCCGGCGTTTCCCGGCGACCTGGCCACCGAAGAACGCCTGGCCTCGCTGGTGCGCTGGAACGCCCTGGCCATGGTGGTGCGCGCCAACCAGGCGTATGGCGAACTCGGCGGTCATATCGCCAGCTACGCCAGCGCGGCGGATTTGTTCGAAGTGGGCTTCAATCACTTTTTCCGTGCCCGCCACGACGGCTTTGGCGGCGACCTGGTGTTCTACCAGCCGCATTCCGCGCCGGGCATTTATGCGCGGGCGTTCCTGGAGGGGCGCCTGAGCGAGCAGGACCTGGCGCACTACCGGCAGGAAATCGGCGGGGCCAAGGTCGGCGCGCGCGGTTTGTCGAGTTACCCGCACCCGTGGTTGATGCCGGACTTCTGGCAGTTTCCCACCGGCTCCATGGGCATCGGCCCGATCAGCTCGATTTTCCAGGCGCGCTTTATGCGTTACCTGCAGCACCGCGGCTTGCAGGACACCACCGAGCGCCACGTCTGGGGCGTATTCGGCGACGGCGAAATGGACGAGCCGGAAAGCATGTCGGCCCTGACCCTGGCCGCCCGCGAAGGCCTGGACAACCTGACCTGGGTGGTCAACTGCAACCTGCAACGCCTCGACGGCCCGGTGCGTGGCAATGGGCGGATCATCGATGAGCTGGAGGCGTTGTTCGGCGGCGCCGGCTGGAACGTGATCAAGCTGGTGTGGGGCTCGGACTGGGACGCCTTGCTCGCCAAGGACAGCGACGGCGCCCTGGTCAATACGCTGTCGCAGACCGTGGACGGGCAGTTCCAGACCTTCGCCGCCAAGGACGGCGCCTACAACCGCGAGCACTTCTTCGGCCAGAGCGCGTCCCTGGCCAGGCTGGTCGAGGGCATGAGCGACGAACAGATCGACCGCCTCAAGCGCGGCGGCCACGACATGGTCAAGATCCACGCCGCCTACCACGCGGCGCGGCGGGTCAAGGGCAAGCCCACGGTGATCCTGGCCCAGACCAAAAAAGGCTTCGGCATGGGCGAAGCCGGGCAGGGCAAGATGACCACCCACCAGCAGAAGAAACTCGATCGCGAGGCGCTGATCGCCTTCCGCAATCGTTTCCAGTTGCCGCTGACGGATGAGCAGACCGAGTCGTTGAGTTTCTTCAAACCGGCCGCTGACAGCCTGGAGTTGCGCTACCTGCATCAACGGCGCAACGCCCTGGGCGGCTATGTGCCCAGTCGCTGCCAGGCCGCCGCGCCGGTCAGTGTGCCGCCTCTGGCCGGTTACGCCGGCTTCGCCATGGCTGCTGCGGGTAAGGAGATGTCCACCACCATGGCCTTCGTGCGTATGCTCACCAACCTGCTCAAGGACAAGCACCTGGGGCCACGCATCGTGCCGATCGTCGCCGACGAGGCGCGTACCTTCGGCATGGCCAACCTGTTCAAGCAGATCGGCATCTACTCCAGCGTCGGCCAACGCTACGAGCCGGAAGATATCGGCTCGATCCTCAGCTACCGCGAAGCCACCGACGGGCAGATCCTCGAAGAGGGCATCAGCGAAGCCAGCGCCATCAGCTCCTGGGTCGCGGCGGCCACCAGCTATTCGGTGCATGGCCTGCGCATGTTGCCGTTCTACATCTATTACTCGATGTTCGGCTTTCAGCGCGTGGGCGACCTGATCTGGGCCGCCGCCGACCAGCGCGCCCGTGGCTTCCTGCTGGGCGCCACCGCCGGCCGCACCACCCTCGGCGGCGAGGGCCTGCAGCATCAGGACGGCAGCAGCCACCTGAGCGCCGCCAGCGTCCCCAACTGCCGTGCCTACGACCCGGCGTTCGCCGGGGAGTTTGCGGTGATCCTCGACCACGGCATGCGCCAGATGCTGGAGCACGATGTCGACGAGTTCTACTACGTGACCCTGATGAACGAAAACTACCCGCAGCCGAGCCTGCCCGAGGGGGTGGAAGCGGCGATCATCAAAGGTATGTACCGCTTGCAGGGCGCGCCTGACGCCCAGGTGCGCCTGCTCGGTTCGGGTACGCTGGTGCGTGAAGCCCAGGCGGCTGCGCAGCTATTGGCGGACGATTGGCAGGTGGCGAGTGAGGTCTACAGCGTGACCAGCTTCAGCGAACTGGCACGGCAGGCGCGGGAGGTGGAGCGTTGGAATCGCTTGCATCCGCAGGCGATCCAGCGCGTCAGTCATGTGAATGATAGCCTGCCCAAGGGCGCCCCGGTGGTTGCAGTGTCGGACTACGTGCGGGCGGTGCCGCAGATGATTGCTTCGTACCTGGATTCCCCCTACACCGTACTCGGCACCGACGGTTTCGGGCGCAGCGATACACGGGCGGCGTTGCGGGATTTTTTTGAGGTGGATCGCCATCACCTGGTGTTGGCGGCGCTAACGGCATTGGCGGAGCAGGGCAGTCTGGCGCGCAAGGTGTGCCAGCAGGCGATTGAACGCTATGGCCTCCAGGCGGAGCGTGCAGCGTCCTGGACCTAAATGTGGGAGGGGGCTTGCCCCCGATTGCGCCGGGTCAGTGCCCCATAAGCTGACTGACACACTGCTATCGGGAGCAAGCCCCCTCCCACATTTAGAGCGTGGCGATCAGGGCTGGCCCAAAGGCCTCTTTCAAGAACACGGGGGCGATATACCGCTGGTAATGCGCCTCGGACAGCAGGAAAAACTCGCGATCAATTCCATCGCGCAAATCCGCCAGGCTGTGCTCGCGAAATTCCGGCAGCAACACCAGGCCATATGCCTCCAGCCTGGTAATCACCCGCGCACCCCGGGCGATCAACTGGTAGGCCCAGCAGTACGGCGACTGGTGCGGCATAAAGCGAATCTTGCGGCTTTCCAGTTGCTGGCGCAGGCGCTGTGGGTCGAACACGTCCAGCTTGGAGGCCATCACCTGCACCAGCAGTTGCTCAAGGCGCAGCCACACCGCCTGTTTTTCCTCGGCGTTGTAGCCATTCCACTGGATGACTTCATGGTGATAACGCTTGCACCCGCGGCAGACCAGATCACCGTAAACGGTGGAGCACAGGCCGACGCAGGGGGTCTTGATGGTTTGATTGGGCATAAAAAAACATCGACAGGTGAAACAACACGGCCCCTGAAGGGGCCGTTTTTTTCAATCAATCCCAGCTCAACGCACCGCCAGTCTGGTACTCGATCACACGGGTCTCAAAGAAATTCTTCTCTTTCTTCAAGTCCATGATCTCGCTCATCCATGGGAACGGGTTAGTCGTCCCTGGATACTCTTCCTTCAAACCGATCTGCGACAGACGACGGTTAGCGATGAACTTGAGGTAGTCCTCCATCATCGCCGCGTTCATGCCGAGTACACCGCGTGGCATGGTGTCGCGCGCGTATTCGATCTCCAGTTGGGTCCCTTGCAGGATCATCTGGGTCGCTTCTTCCTTCATCTCGGCGTCCCACAGGTGTGGGTTTTCGATTTTGATCTGGTTGATCACGTCGATGCCGAAGTTCAGGTGCATCGACTCGTCGCGCAGGATGTACTGGAACTGCTCGGCCACGCCGGTCATTTTGTTGCGGCGGCCCATGGAGAGGATCTGGGTGAAGCCGCAATAGAAGAAGATGCCTTCCAGTACGCAGTAGTAGGCCACCAGGTTGCGCAGCAGTTCTTTGTCGGTGTCGACGGTGCCGGTTTCGAATTTCGGGTCGGAGATGGAGCGCGTGTATTTCAGGCCCCAGGCGGCTTTTTTCGCGACCGATGGGATCTCGTGGTACATGTTGAAGATCTCGCCTTCATCCATGGCCAGCGATTCGATGCAGTACTGGTAGGCGTGGGTGTGGATCGCCTCTTCGAAGGCCTGGCGCAGGATGTACTGGCGGCACTCCGGGTTGGTGATCAGGCGGTACACGGCCAGGACCAGGTTGTTGGCGACCAGCGAGTCGGCGGTGGAGAAGAAGCCGAGGTTGCGCATGACGATGCGACGCTCGTCGTCGGTCAGGCCTTCGGGGTTTTTCCACAGCGCGATGTCGGCGGTCATGTTGACCTCTTGCGGCATCCAGTGGTTGGCGCAGCCGTCGAGGTATTTCTGCCAGGCCCAGTCGTACTTGAAGGGCACGAGCTGGTTGAGGTCGGCGCGGCAGTTGATCATGCGCTTTTCGTCGACAGCGACGCGGGCGGAGGCGCCTTCGAGCTCGGCGAGGCCTTCGGCGATGTCGAGTTTGTCGAGGGCAGCCTTGGCGCGGATGATCGCGGCGGAATCGTTGGCGGTGACGGCGCGGGCTTCGATGGCGGCAGCGGCGCCGGCACCGTCGAGGCGGTCCATGTTGGCTTCGGTGGCGTGGCCGGCGTTGGCGCCTCTGATCACCGCTGCACCGGTGTCTTCGTTGTCGACTTCATCCCAACTCAGCATTGAAATACTCCTTCCTGGTCTGTGCTGACGGTGTGTGAACCCGTCCAAAAATAAGTGATTTGCAGGCTTCAAGGCATTGAAATACTGCGCATAGTGTGGTCAGCGTTTTACGAGTTCGCACACTATGTAGTGGTTGTTTGTTGGTGTGGGCACACTATATGGGGTGTGATCAGCATGGTCAACGGACAACGTGTGCGGTTTTAGGTCGCTGCCAGGCACACCTGTGGTGGCAAAGCCTGGGTTCACTGGCCTTTGATGCCCGTATGAACGCCCCGTTGAAAAGAACGTGGTGTCTCGCCGCGATATTAATTAGAATTAATCTCATTTGAGACTCAGTCGCGCTGCGCAGGTTGCTTGCCATGAATGATGCTGTTGTCCCTTCGCACGCCGCCGAACCGACGTTGTCGAGCCTGTATCGCGACCATCGCAGTTGGTTGGAAAGCTGGCTGCGGCGGCGCCTGGGCAATGCCTGGGATGCGGCTGACCTGAGCCAGGACACTTTCGTGCGGGTGCTCGCCAGTGCCCAGCCGCTCGCGCAGATGCAGGAACCGCGGGCCTATCTGGTGACGGTGGGCAAGCGCCTGCTGGTCAATTTTCATCAGCGACGCAGCCTTGAGCAGGCTTATCTGACCGCACTCGGCAACCTGCCGCCAGCCTGCGTGCCATCTCCCGAGCAGCGCTGGCTGGTGTTGGAAACCCTGCAAGCCCTGGATGAATTGCTCGACGGCTTGCCTGCACTGGTGCGCCGGGCGTTTCTTTGGAGTCAGCTGGAGGGCCTGGGCTATCGAGAGATTGCCGAGCGGCTTGAGGTGTCGGAGCGCACGGTCAAGCGTTACATGGCGCAAGCCTATGAACATTGCCTGCTGGTGGACCTGTGAACCGTGAGGTTGCGCGAACGGCCGCGCAATGGCTTGCGCTGCTGGAATCGGGGGCGGCCACTGAACGCGATCATGCTGCGTTGCAGCACTGGCGCGACAGTCATCCGCAGCACGAACACACCTGGCAGAAAGCTCAGGCCCTGCGCCAGCGCTTCAGCGCGCTGCCCCAGGCGTTGGCGATGGCCAGCCTCGACCGCCCGCAAGTGGGGCGGCGGGCGTTGCTCAAGCGTGCGTTGGGCGTGGCGGCGCTGGTGCCGACGGCCTGGTTGATCAGTCGCCAGTTACCTATAGATAGTTGGCGCGCCGACCTGCACACCGCCACCGGCGAGCGCAGACGCCTGCCGTTGGCCGAGGGCGGCAGCCTGCAACTGAACACCGCCACGGCCGTGGATGTGGACCCGGCGCAACGGCGCATCACGCTGGTGGACGGCGAACTGGCACTGAACGTGCCGGGCGCACACGCGATGACGCTACGCACGCGCTACGGCGAGGTGCGGGTCAGTCAGGCCGAGGTGTGCGTGCGCCAACTGGCTGCCGGCTGCCGGGTGTCGGTGCTCAAGGGCCGCGTGCAGGTGCGCGACGTGAACGGGCAACTGGCGACGTTGCAGGACGGCCAGCAAGCGCCATTAAGCGCCGGCGGGCTCGGTGCGCGGGTGCCGTTCGATGTGTTGCAACTAGGCTGGCGCGACGGCGTGCTGACCGCACAGAACCAGGCACTGGGGGATTTTCTGCGCGAGCTGGCGCGCTATCGCCCAGGCGTGTTGCGCTGGGCGCCGAACCTGGAGACGTTGCGGGTGACGGGCAGTTTTCGCCTGGATGACACCGACCGCATCCTCAGCCTGCTGGCCTCGAGTCTAGGGTTCGAGGTGCAGGCGCGGACGCGGTATTGGGTCACACTCACTTGAAGACACTGGCGATCAAAAATGTGGCAGTTGTTTTGTTTCGTTTCGACGGAAGGTTTCAGACACTGGGGCCCAGCAGGCTGACGGCTTCGCGTGGTTGCAAGGCCAGCCCACGCATGTTTACGTGGTTTCGAGCGGAGAAGGCTGTAGCGGGGAGGGCAAGCTGTTGATCGACTGTTGGCGGTGAAACAGCTTTGATATACCCATATGGAATAAACAAATAGTTATATATTCCTTTTAATGTTTTTGTGGGTGGCGCACTTTGAGGCTCTGCACATTCGTGCAGATCGACCTAACAGCCAAAAGGAAAGCCGACATGACCATTAAAGCGATCAACGTGCGTAATCAGTTCAAGGGCGTGATCAAGGAGATTCTGCTGGGGGAAGTGGTGTCGGAAATCGACGTGCAGACCGCGTCCGGCATCGTTACTTCAGTGATCACCACGCGCTCGGTGCGTGACCTGGAGTTGAAGGTGGGCAGTGAAGTGATTGCCTTTGTGAAATCGACTGAAGTTTCCATCGCCAAACTCTAAAGACTTGCGTAATTCACTGTAGGCGCCCGCTTGCTGGCGATGGCGGCGCTGTTGACGCCGAGGCTCTGGTCGCCGGCGTTCTGGCTGGCAACTACGCCGCAGAGGGACTCGAAGTCCTGGCTGAGTCGAACCTGTCGGAGTATTCAAAGGGTGCATGGTTTTTATGAGCGTTGGTGCAGGGTATAAAATGAGATAAATGCCTGGAACTTAGTGAGGGGGCGCTGCAGGTAGTCAAACAGTTTGGGAGTGTCGTTGTGGGTTTCGACCTTCTTACTGTTGGCGCTGTTTTTGAACCGCGTATGGAGCTGCGTACCGATCTTGGGTGGAAGGGAGCAAGGGCATTGGTCGCGCGTATTCTTTAGTGTTTGAGTTTCAGGCGTGCAGTCGAAATATATTGTTATCAAACGATAATGACGGTAAACAGATAAGTCTGACAGTTGAATGCTTTTTGCTTTGCTAGTGTTTTCCGATCAAGGCATTCATCTATACAGGGAGGTTAAGTCGATAATATCATACTAACGACCCCCTATAAAGAAGATGGAGCGGACAAAGTAGCCGCGATAAGCGGGGCACGTCATTAACTTCAAGACGAATACGATTTCGATAAAAACCCAGGAATCAAATACGGAAGGGCTGAAGAAAATCGCGCATTTCCAGTCTTTTTCCAATGTGACTACGGTTGAACGACTGCAAAGTTTTATCCAGGATAATGATGAGGACCATATGTTCACGCTCAACGGTCAACTCTGGCTGGCGTGTTTCGCCCACCGGTGATTTATCCGTTGATACGAGCGGCGATACGCCGTGGAATAGCCGCGCACTTGTCTTCAACAATGCCTTTTCCAGCGATACGGAGGATGATCGGGCACGACCAATGTTCATCACCAACGACGGTGTGACTATGGTGATAAATGCGCCACGCCAAGCGGGCTCATCCATCCGGACTGTGCAGGTGAGCAGCATGAAAGTTGAAACTGGTCATCCTCAAACCTGACGCACGCCCAAGGGTGGGCCAACACCATCGAACGACTGGCCCCGGGAAGGAGCCAGTCAGTTTTAACGGGTGAGCAAGCTGCGTTCCATCCGCTGCAGACCCTCTTCCAGCAACGCCCGCGGGCAGCCGAAGTTCAGGCGCACGAACTGCTGGCAGTCATCGCCGAATTCGATCCCCGCGCTCAAACCGACCTTGGCCTGTTCCAGGAAGAACTGTTGCGGGTCGTCCAGGCCCAGGGCGCTGCAATCCAGCCACGCCAGAAAGGTGCCTTGAGGCGCATGCATGACCACGCCGGGCAGGCGGGTTTTTACCGCGTCGAGCAGGTAGTCGCGGTTGGCCTGCAGGTACTGCAGCAACGCCTCGAGCCAGTCGCTGCATTGGCTGTAGGCCGCGCGGGTGGCTTCCAGGCCCAGGGGGCTGACGCTGTCGACCATGCCGCAACGCGCCTGGTTGAAGCGCTCGCGCATCTCGGCGTTTTGCACTACGGCAAAACAGGTCTTCAGGCCGGCCACGTTGTAGGCCTTGCTCGCGGACATCAGCGTGATGGTGCGCTGGGCGATTTCCGGGCTGAGGCTGGCGGTGGGGATGTGGCGACGGCCGTCGAAGCACAGCTCGGCGTGGATTTCATCGCTGATGATCAGCGCGCCCTGTTCCAGGCAGGCATTGGCCACTGCGAGCAGTTCTTCGCGGGGGAAGACTTTGCCCACCGGGTTGTGCGGGTTGCTCAGCAATAATGCGCCGGCCCCTGTCAGCGCCTGGCGCAGCAGCGGCATCGGCGTGATGTACTGCGCGTTGACCAGCTTGAACGGCACCTCGATGCGCGGCAGGTTCCAGTTTCCGGGCGCCAGGCGAATCGGCCGATAGTTGGGGGTTTGCAGCACCACCGCTTGACCGGGCTGCACGAAGGCATGCAGCGCCATATTGAAACCGGGTTCTACCCCGGGCAGAAACAGCAATTCGTCCGGTTGCACGCGCCAGGCGTATTTGGCCCACAGGTCGGCAACGATGGCCGCGCGCACGTCCGGGCCGGCCACGCTGTAGCCGAGAATCTGCTGGTCGAGACGCTGGTGCAGGGCTTGAAGCACGGCGGGTGGCGCGGCGATGTCCATGTCGGCGATCCACATCGGCAACACGTCGGGCGGGTAACGGTTCCACTTGGTGCTGCCGGTGCCGAGGCGGGGGTGGATCGTGTCGAAATCAAAGCTCATGGGGAGGCTCGTGTCGGAGAGTCAGGTGAAGAATGGCGCCGATTCTAGCGCCATTGGCCGTCGAGGCCAGCGCTGAATCGTTCCGTGACCGACAGGTTCTGTCATAAAAACGCCACTGCGCTGGGGATTGCATCCAAGTCGGGCTATTTTGGTGCATCTCAATAACCCGAGTAGCCAAGGATGAAATACCAACCCTTCAGCCGTACTTTGATTGCCACTGCGCTGGTATTGACGGTCAGCGGCGTGCAAGCCGCCTCCCAGGCCCCGGTGGCCGGTGAAAATGGCATGGTGGTAACGGCCCAGCATCTGGCCACGCATGTCGGCGTAGATGTGCTCAAGGCCGGCGGCAACGCGGTGGATGCCGCCGTGGCCGTGGGCTACGCGTTGGCAGTGGTGTACCCGGCGGCGGGTAACCTGGGCGGCGGCGGCTTCATGACCGTGCAACTGGCCGACGGGCGCAAGACCTTCCTCGACTTCCGCGAAAAAGCCCCGCTGGCCGCCACCGCCGACATGTACCTGGACAAGGCCGGCAACGTCGTCGAAGGCCTGAGCGCCAAGGGCCACCTGGCCGTCGGCGTCCCCGGCACCGTGTCCGGCATGGAGCTGGCCCTGAGCAAATACGGCACCCTCAAGCGCGCCCAGGTGATTGCCCCGGCGATCAAACTGGCGGAAAACGGCTTCGCGCTGGAGCAGGGTGATATCGACCTGCTGCACACCGCCACCGGCGAGTTCGAAAAAGACAAGGACCTGCGCGCAATCTTCCTGCACAACGGCCAGCCGTTGCAGGTCGGCCAGAAGCTGGTGCAGAAAGACCTGGCCAAGACCCTCAAGGAAATCTCCGCCAAGGGCAGCGACGGTTTCTATAAAGGCTGGGTCGCCAAGGCGTTGGTGGATTCCAGCCAGGCCGGCAAGGGCATCATCACCCAGGCCGACCTCGACAAGTACAAGACCCGTGAACTGGCGCCCATCGAGTGCGACTACCGGGGCTACCACGTGGTCTCTGCACCGCCGCCGAGCTCCGGTGGCGTGGTGATCTGCCAGATCATGAACATCCTTGAAGGCTACCCGATGGCCGACCTGGGCTACCACTCGGCCCAGGGCCTGCACTACCAGATCGAAGCCATGCGCCACGCGTATGTGGACCGCAACAGCTACCTCGGCGATCCGGACTTCGTAAAGAACCCGATCGAACACCTGCTGGACAAAAACTACGCCACGAAACTGCGTGACGCCATCGAACCGAACAAGGCCGGCGACTCCCTGGCGATCAAACCGGGCGTAGCGCCCCATGAAGGCAACAACACCACCCACTATTCCATCGTCGACAAGTGGGGCAACGCGGTCTCGGTGACCTACACCCTCAATGACTGGTTCGGTGCCGGTGTGATGGCGAGCAAGACCGGGGTGATCCTCAACGATGAAATGGACGATTTCACCGTCAAGGTCGGCGTGCCGAACATGTACGGCCTGGTCCAGGGTGAAGCCAACGCCATCGCACCGGGCAAGGCGCCGCTGTCGTCGATGAGCCCGACCATCGTGACCAAGGATGGCAAGGCCGTGATGGTGGTCGGCACGCCGGGCGGCAGTCGCATCATTACCGCGACCTTGCTGACCATTCTCAACGTCATCGATTACAAGATGAACATCCAGGAGGCCGTCGACGCGCCGCGTTTCCACCAGCAGTGGATGCCGGACACCACTAACCTGGAGACCTTCGCGGTCAGCCCGGATACGCAGAAGATCCTTGAGAGCTGGGGCCACAAGTTTGCCGGGCCACAGGATGCCAACCACTTGGCGGCGATCCTGGTGGGCGCGCCATCCCTGGACGGCAAGCCGGTCGGCAACAACCGTTTCTATGGGGCCAACGACCCGCGTCGCAATACCGGCCTGTCCCTGGGCTACTAAGCGCCGCAACTCACTGTAGAAGCGAGCTTGCTCGCGAAGAGCGTCAACGATAACGCGGGCATTCTGGATTAACGCGGTGTTCTTGCGTTTTTCGCGAGCAAGCTCGCTCCTACAGTATCTGTTTGACGGCTGCGAAGGCTTTGGCGCGGCGTTCTTCCCAATTTCCCCTGATCACCACCAGGGCCTGGCGATGCTGCTGCATCCAATCCAGGCTGTGCTGGAAAAACGCCTGGCGGTCGGCCAGTTCCGGCTGGCAACGCTGGCCGTCGGCGGTCCATTCCACGTCGTCGGGGGACAGCAGCAGGTGCAGGTCGTAGTGGCGGGCCAGCAGTTCGTCGTCAAGCCATGTCGGATAGTCGCCGAACAGGGTCTGGCTCCAGAGTCTGTTGGTCAGCAGGTGCGTGTCGAGGATCAGCAGCGCAGGGCGCTCGGCGCGGGCGGCATCTTCCCAGGCCAGTTGTCCACGGGCGATGGCCGGGATGTCGGCCAGCGTGGTGTCGCGCTGATGGTGGTCGATGAAGTGCCGCACGTACTCGCCCACCATCAGCCCGCCGAACTGCATTTGCAACTGCGCGGCCAACCAGCTTTTACCGCTGGATTCGGGGCCGGCCAGGACCACCACCTTCATGCGCGCAACGCCGCGTCGGCACGCCATTCGCGCCAGCCTTGCACGGCGATCGCGGTGAACAGCGCATAGAGCGCGGCGGTGAGGTAGAGGCCTTTATAGAGGAACAGCCCGACGAAAATCACATCCACGACAATCCACAATGGCCAGCACTGCACGCGCTTTTGCGCCATCCACATCTGCGCCACCAGGCTGAAGCCGGTGAGGGCGGCGTCGAGCCAGGGTTGGGCGGCGTCGGTCCAGTGAGCCATGGCGGCGCCGAGCAACAGGCTGCCGACCGCGCCGATAGCCAGGCTGGTGAGGATCGCGGGCCAGCCCAGGCTGGTGACCTGGCGACCTGGCTTGATGTCGGCGACGCGTCGGGTCCACTGCCACCAGCCGTAGACTTGCAGGGCGGCGTAGACCACCTGCAACAGCATGTCGGAATAGAGTTTCACGTCGTAGAACACCCAGGTGTAGAGCAGCACCATCACCAGGCCGATGGGCCAGCACCAGGGGTTTTGTTTGACCGTCAGCCAGACAGCGATCACCCCCAGCGCGGCGGCGAACAGTTCAAGCCCGGACATGGTGGTTCCTTGGGAGAGAGGGAAAGGGCGGGGATTGTAACCAATCTTCAAAACACAGGAAGGCAAATGTGGGAGGGAGCTTGCCCCCTCCCACAGTTTGAGTGGCGTCAGACTTTGAATTGACGCAGCAGGCCGTCGAGCTGCTCGCTCAACCCGCGCAAGTGTGCGCTGGCCACGCTGGACTGTTCGGCCGCCACTGCCGTGTTGTGGGACAACCCGGCGGCCTGGGTCACGTTCTGGTTGATGTCCTCGACCACGTGGGCCTGTTGCAGGGTGGCGCTGGCGATCGAGGCATTCAGGCCATTGAGGTTGCGCAGGGCCTGGCCGATGGCGGTGAGGCTGGCCCCGGCCTGGCCGGCCTGTTCGATGGTCAGTTGCGACGCGCTGTGGCTGTCGCTGATGACCTTGACCGCCGCTTCCGAGTGACCTTGCAGACGTTCGATCATGACCTGGATTTCAGCAGTGGATTTCTGCGTGCGTTGGGCCAGCAGCCGCACTTCGTCCGCCACCACCGCAAACCCGCGGCCTTGCTCACCGGCACGCGCGGCTTCGATGGCGGCGTTGAGGGCGAGCAGGTTGGTCTGGTCAGCGATGGAGCGGATCACTTCGAGCACGCCACCGATCTGCGTGCTTTCGCTCGACAGGGTGCGAATCACTTCCACGGCCTGGCTGATGGTGGTGGACAGTTGGTCGATCTGCTGCAAGCTGCTGTCGATGTTCACTTGGCCTTGCTCGGCCTGGGCCTGGGCATCGCGCATTTCGCTGGCGGCGTGCTCGGCGTTCTTGGCCACGTCCTGCACGCCGTAGGTGACTTCATTGACCGCGGTGGCCACCAGTTCCATCTGTTGCGACTGTTGCTGGCTGCGGTCGTGGGCCTGGCTGGCGTTGTTGCCCAGCTCAGTGGAGGACTGGCCCAGCGCATTGGCGCACATCTGCAACTGGCCGACGACGTGGCGCAGCTTGGCGGTGAAGCTGTTGAAGTGCTGGGACAGTTGAGTGACTTCGTCGCGGCCATGGGTGTCGAGGCTGCGCGTCAGGTCGCTCTCGCCGCTGGCGATACTGGCCATGGCATTCACGGCGGCCTGCAGCGGGCGCACGATGCTGCGCACAATCAACGAAACCAGCAGGGCCATGACCACGGCGATGCCCAGGCCGACCCCCGAGGCTTTCCACACTTGCGCGTTGAATTCGGCTTGCACGTCATCCACATACACGCCGGAGCCGATGATCCAGCCCCACGGTTCGAACAACTGGATATACGAGGTTTTTTCTATCGGCGTATCGGCACCCGGCTTCGGCCAGCGGTAATTGACGATACCGGCACCCTTGGCCTTGGCCAGGCTCACGAACTCGTTGAATATCGCAAAGCCGTCCGGGTCGCGAATCGACGAGAGGTTCTGGCCATCGAGCTTGGGGTTGGCCGGGTGCATGATCATCACCGGCGTCAGGTCGTTGATCCAGAAATATTCGTCTTTGTTATAGCGCAGGCCGCGCACCGCGCTCAGGGCTTGTTTTTGTGCCGCTTCACGGGGCATGACGCCGCTGGTTTCGAGGCTGTGATAAAACGTCAGGATTCCACTGGCGGTCTGTACGACGTGTCGGGTCTGCAGGCTTTTGGCTTCATAGAGGTCGTCATGGATCTGTTTGAGCATCAGCAAACCCAGGGCCAACAGCATCAACACGGCAACTACCAGGATCAACCAGAGACGGCGGCTGATCGACATATTGCGTAAACTGTTCATCGTCCTGTCACTCCGTACTTTTTATAATTGTCGGCGCTGCATCGACTTTTACGCCTTGTCTGATAGGCTTTCGGCCTGAAATCGAAAAACCTGAGTACTGCCTGATTTTTCACGGAATTTTTGCAGACCGGCGTTGATTATCAGCACCGGGCCTTTTTGTGCGCTCGTCGTCAGTGAACCATTAAAAAGACTAACGAGGCTTGTCTTAGAACAAGACCTTTGGGGGACGTATGGATTTGTGGACCGCCGCACAGGCGTTGATACTCGGCGTGGTAGAAGGGCTGACGGAGTTTTTGCCGGTCTCCAGTACCGGCCACCAGATTATCGTCGCCGATTTGCTTAACTTTGGTGGCGAACGCGCCATGGCGTTCAACATCATCATTCAGCTGGGTGCGATTCTGGCGGTGGTCTGGGAGTTTCGCCGCAAGATCCTCGACGTGGTGACCGGTTTGCCGACCCAGCGCAATGCGCAGCGCTTTACCGTCAACCTGCTGATCGCATTCCTGCCGGCCGTGGTGCTGGGGGTGATTTTCGCTGACCTGATTCACCATTACCTGTTCAACCCGATCACCGTCGCCACGGCGTTGGTGGTGGGCGGCATCGTGATGTTGTGGGCCGAGCGGCGCGAGCATGAAGTGCATGCCGAGAGCGTCGATGAGATCAGTTGGAAGGACGCGCTCAAGGTCGGTTTTGCCCAGTGCCTGGCGATGATCCCGGGCACCTCGCGCTCGGGCTCGACCATTATCGGCGGCCTGCTGTTCGGCCTGTCGCGCAAGGCCGCCACTGAGTTTTCGTTCTTCCTGGCCATGCCGACCATGGTCGGTGCGGCGGTGTATTCGGGCTACAAGTACCGCGACCTGTTCCAGCCGGCTGACCTGCCGGTGTTCGCCATCGGGTTTGTCACCTCGTTCATCTTCGCGATGATTGCGGTCAAGGGCCTGCTCAAGTTCATCGCCAGCCATAGCTATGCGGCATTTGCCTGGTATCGGATTGCATTCGGCTTGCTGATCCTGGCGACCTGGCAGTTCGGCTGGATCGATTGGTCTGCGGCCAAGGCATGATGATTCAGCACCCACGCCTGAAGGCGCTGATCTTTGCGCTGTTGTGCGCGGCGCCGTTATTGGGCTCGGTATTGGTGTGGCATCGCGGCGAGACCGTGCTGCCGCTGGCGGCCTATGGCGTGGTCAGCGTGATTGCGTTTTTGCTGTACTGGAGCGACAAGCACAAGGCGCGTACCGACGCTCGGCGCATTCCCGAAAACATCCTGCACGCCGTCGAGCTGGCGGGCGGATGGCCGGGGGCGCTGATTGCCCAGCAGGTGTTCCGGCACAAGACGCGCAAGGTCTCGTATCAGGTGCTGTTCTGGGCAATCGTGCTGTTGCATCAGGTGTTCTGGCTTGACCAGTTGTTCCTCAGCGGCACGCTGGGGTCAGTCCTCTAGCAACAACCCGATCTGCGTGCGCTTGGGCAACTTGCTCACCACCAACTGGTGAGAGCGCTGCAACAGGCCACGCAACTCCTCGGTGCCCAGCGGGTAGGGCGTGTTCATGATGATCCACTGCGCGCGCGCCAGGTACGGCGCCGGGTGGATGCCCGGGCGGTCCACATGGCCGAGGAACAGTTCCTTGTCGACCTTGAACGCCAACGAGTCACCCCGCAGGTTCTGCAAGGCGAACATCTTGTTGCCGGCAATCGAAAACACTCGCACGCCACCCCATTTATAGTCTTCCCGCGCGCCGGGCAGGCTCAGGCAGAAGTGCGCGACTTGTTCTTCGGTCATGCTCATAACAGGCGGTCTCCACAGCTTTTAAAACCTTCTTCCAGGTAATCGATCCACGCACGAATCGCCGGCAGCACGCCACGGCGATGCGGGTACACGGCCTGCAACCAGCCGCCCGGCAGCGACCATTGCGGCAGCAGTTGCACCAGTTGGCCGCTGGCCAGTTCTTCTTCGCAATACATCATCGGCAGCACGGTGAAGCCCAGGCCCTTGAGTGCGCTGGCTTTGCGCACAATGAAATCATCGATGCCCAGGCGGGCTTCCATCACCAGGTCTTCTGCGTTGCCTTGGGGGTCGAGCAGGCGCAGGTGGACCATGCGGTCGGCTTCCAGGGCGCCGAGCACCGGCAATTGTTTGAGGTCGTCGAGGTTGTCGACCTGTCGGCCGCGCATGAAGTCCGGGCTGGCGACCAGCAGCGTTTGGGCCTGGCGCAGGCGCTTGGTGACCAGCAGCGGGTCTTCATCGCCGAGCTCGCGCACCCGCAACGCCACGTCAATGCCTTCGGCCACCAGGTCGACGCGGCGGTTGACCAGGGTCATTTCCAGCTGCACCTGGGGGTGGGCGGCGAGAAACCCGGCGACCAGCTCCGGCAGGATGTGCTGGGCCATGCCCACCGGGCAACTGACCCGCAGCCGCCCGCGGGGTTCGCTGGACATGCTGGCCACGGCCTCGTCGGCCATTTCCGCTTCCAGCAGCATCGCCTGGCAATGGCGCAGGTAACGCTCGCCGACGGCGGTCAGGGTCAGTTGCCGGGTGGTGCGCTGCAGCAGGCGCGCGCCAAGGCGTTCTTCCAGCTCGGCGATCCGTCGCGACAGGCGTGACTTGGGAATCCCCAGCAGGCGCCCGGCCGCCGCGAAGCCGCCGGCTTCCACGACTTTGGCGAAATAGTAGAGGTCATTGAGGTCTTGCATGCTCGGCCTATTGTCCTGTCAGTAGGACGAACTATCGCATTTCAACTACCTTATCGGCTATTGGTTTCATGCGTAGGCTTAACACCATCTGATTCGCACCGCTGATCTTATTTGGAGCTTACCCATGAAACTGTTGCACATCGATTCCAGCATCCTCGGCGACAACTCGGCTTCGCGCCAGCTCAGTGCCGGCGTGGTCAAGGCCTGGCAAGCGGCCGAGCCGGGTGTGGAAGTGACTTACCGTGACCTGGCCAGCGAAGCGATCAACCACTTCTCCGGCGCCACCCTGGCTGCGCTGGGCACGCCGACCGAACTGCGCGATGCCGCGCAGCAGCACGAAGCCGACCTCAGCGCGTCGACCCTGGCTGAGTTCCTCGCCGCCGACGCCGTGGTGCTGGGCGCGCCGATGTACAACTTCACCATCCCGTCCCAGCTCAAGGCCTGGATCGACCGCATTGCAGTGGCCGGCCAGACCTTCCGTTACACCGAAGCCGGCCCGGAAGGCCTGTGCGGCAACAAGAAAGTCATCATCGTCTCCACGTCCGGCGGCCTGCATGTTGGCCAGGCAACCGGCGTGGCCCACGAGGAATACTTGAAAGTCATGCTGGGCTTCCTCGGCATCACCGACATCGAATTCGTCCGCGCCCAGGGCCTGGCGTATGGCGATGAGTTCCGCAGCAAGTCCCTGAGCGACGCCAACGTTGTCATCAACGAACAATTGTTCGCCGCCGCGTAAGGCTTGTGTAAATTTCGCTGTTGCTCGGTTTCAATCTGAAGCCGGGCGCCTAAACTCTGTATTCTGCTCGCCTGAACGCGACCGGAGTACGGAGTTTTTTCGTTGGCCCGCTGTCTTTACTTTGGCCCAGGTTATGCACGCATGGGTTTATCACTCGGTGCGAGTACCTTGAACCATGGACATCTTGAATAGACATGCCGGTTATCGCGCAGCAAAGGTGGACATCCTCATGATGCGTCTTTGTGCTGTTTTGGTTCTTTCCCTGCTTGGTGGCCTGGTTTCAGTGCACGCCGCGCCTGCGCCGCACCCGCATTGGAGTGTGGGCTTCCACCGCATGAGTTTTCTCGACCCGCTGGATCTGCAGCCGATGAATGCCATCGCGTTCTATCCGTCCACCGACGTTGAGCACACCACCCGGGTGGGTGGGTATCACGTGGCCGCCACGGAAGATTCGAAGATCGCTATCGGCCGTTTCCCGATGCTGATGCTGTCCCACGGCAACACAGGAACGCCGCTGGCCCTGCATGACCTGGCGACCTCCCTGGCGCGCAAGGGCTTTGTAGTCGTGGCGGTGCTGCACCCTGGCGACAACTACAAGGATCACAGCCGCCTGGGCACGTTGAGCAACCTGTATGGGCGGCCGATCCAGATTTCCGAAGCGATCACCGCGACCCTGGGCGACCCGATGCTTTCACCGTTCGTCAACGTCGACCAAGTGGGTGTCATCGGCTACTCGGCCGGTGGCGAAACCGCGTTGATCCTGGCGGGCGCCAAGCCCGATTTCGACCGCCTGCGCCGCTATTGCCAGGAGCGTCCGGAAGACCGCGACGCCTGCACCACCAAAGGCGAGCTGGTGGTGGACCGTGATGACTTGCAGCCACAAGCCGACCCACGCATTCACGCGTTGATGTTGATGGCGCCGCTGAGCTTGATGTTCGGGCGCCACACCCTGGCCGACGTCCACGTGCCGGTGCTGCTCTATAGCGGTGATGGCGACAAGCTGGTGGCGGTGGACAAGAACGCCGCCGCCCTGGCGCGCAAGCTGCCCGAACCGCCGGACTTCAAATTGCTGGCCGGGGCCGGGCATTTCGTGTTCATGGCGCCCTGCGACAGCGATCAACTGGCGCTGATGCCGGCGATCTGCACCGATGCCGATGGCGTCGACCGCGAAGGCATTCACCGCGATCTGACCTCCGAAGCCGGGCGCTTTTTCGCTCACACCCTCGGGCGATCCACCCGTGCCGGCCTGCAGACGGCGGATCAGTAAGCGCGACGTTTGAGCAGCAAAGTCACGCCCAAGGCGCTGAGCGACAGCAGTGCGGCGCAGAAGAAGATCCAGCCGTAGCCGAGGTTCAACGCCACCGCCCCCATCAAGGGCCCGGCAATCGCCAGGGCCAGGTCGAAAAACACGGCGTAGGCACTCAGCCCCGCGCCACGGCTGCTGTTGGGCACCTGCTTGATCGCTTCCACGCCCAGCGCCGGGTACACCAGCGACAAACCGAAGCCGGTCAGCCCTGCACCGATCAATGCCACGCCGGTAGACGGCGCGAGCCACAACAGCGTCAGGCCCAGGGTCTCGATGATCATGCACCCAATCGCCGCGCGGAAGCCGCCAAAGCGGCTGATGGCCGAGATAAACACCAGGCGCGAAACGATGAAACACACGCCAAATACCGTCAGGCAATAGGCCGCGCCAGCCCAGCCGCGATTGAGGTAATACAGGGTGATAAAGGTGGTCAGGGTGCCGTAGCCGATGGACGCCAGGCACAGGCTGGCGCCAAACGGGGCGATACGCCCGAACACCGCCCAGAACGGCAGGCGCTCGCCGCGGACCACCGGCACGGACGGTTTATTGCGGATCAGCACCAAGCCCAGCGCCGCCAGCACCGACAGGGCGATGCCAAGGCTGTTGTAGCCGTATTCGGCGACCATTACCACGCCCAGCGGCGCGCCAATCGCGATGGCGCCGTAGGACGCAATGCCGTTCCAGGAAATCGAGCGCCCCGTATGCTCGGCGCCGACCTGGCCCATGCACCAACTGATGGTGCCCACGCCAATCAGGCCCTGGGCCACGCCGAGCAACAAACGAGCGACGATCAGGATGCCCAGGCTCAACAGCGGCAGGCTTTGCAGCAGTGTTGCCAGCAGCGTCAGCCCGCCGCTGGCCAGGATGCCGCCCAGGCCGAGCACGATTGCGCGTTTGGTGCCCACGTTATCGGACATGCGCCCGGCCATGGGGCGGCTGAGCAGGGTGGCGAGGTATTGCGAACCGATGGTCAGCCCGGCCACCACCGCACTGAAACCCAGTTGCTCGTGTACGTAGCCTGGGATCACCGCGATCGGCAGGCCGATGCAGATAAAGGCAATAAAGGTGTAGAAGACGATCGAGACGATCTGCAGGGTGATCGACAGTGAACTCGGGGCGGCGGCAGACATGAGCACTCGTTCGCGGGCGGGCGGTGAGGGCATCATCGCAAGGGCTCGGGGGAAAAGAAAGCACCCTAACTATCAACCTGGCTGACCGACAGATACAAAAAAGCCCCGTCGCAGTGGACGGGGCTTTTTCTTGTTGCTAACAGCTGATCGCAGTGCTTAGAAGACCACGCCTTGGCTGCGCAGGTAGTCGTCATAGGTGCCGCTGAAGTCGATCACGCCGTTGGCGCTCAACTCGATGATGCGGGTGGCCAGGGACGATACGAACTCACGGTCGTGGCTGACGAAGATCAGCGTGCCCGGGTAGTTTTCCAGTGCCAGGTTCAGCGCTTCGATGGATTCCATGTCCAAGTGGTTGGTCGGTTCGTCCATGATCAGCACGTTGGGCTTTTGCAGGATCAGCTTGCCGAACAGCATGCGACCTTGTTCGCCACCGGAGATGACCTTGACCGACTTGAGGATCTCGTCGTTGGAAAACAGCATGCGCCCCAGGGTGCCGCGGATCACTTGCTCGCCCTGTGTCCACTGGCCCATCCAGTCGAACAGGCTCATGTCGTCTTCGAAGTCGTGGGCGTGGTCCTGGGCGTAGTAGCCCAGTTCGGCGGCGTCGGTCCACTTGATGCTGCCGGCATCCGGCGTCAGTTCGTTGACCAGGGTGCGCAGCAGGGTGGTCTTGCCGATACCGTTCGGGCCGATGATCGCCACGCGCTCGCCGGCTTCAACCTGAAAGCTGAAGTCCTTGAACAGCGGCTTGCCGTCGAAGCCTTTGGCCATGCGATCGACGATGACCGCCTGGCGGTGCAGCTTTTTGGTTTGTTCGAAACGGATGAACGGGCTCACACGGCTCGAAGGCTTGACCTCGGCCAGCTGGATCTTGTCGATCGCCTTGGCACGGGAAGTGGCCTGCTTGGCTTTCGAGGCGTTGGCCGAGAAGCGGCTGACGAAGGATTGCAGTTCGGAGATCTGCGCTTTTTTCTTGGCGTTGTCCGACAGCAGTTGCTCGCGGGACTGGGTCGCCACGGTCATGTACTCGTCGTAGTTGCCCGGGAACAGGCGCAACTCGCCGTAGTCCAGGTCAGCCATGTGGGTACATACGCTGTTCAGGAAGTGACGGTCGTGAGAGATGATGATCATCAGGCTGGAGCGCTGGGTCAGGATGTTTTCCAGCCAGCGGATGGTGTTGATGTCCAAGTGGTTGGTCGGTTCGTCGAGCAACAGCACTTCAGGGTCGGAGAACAGCGCCTGGGCCAGCAATACGCGTAGTTTCCAGCCGGGGGACACTTCGCTCATCGGGCCGAAGTGCTGTTCCAGGGGAATACCCAGGCCCAGCAGCAGTTCACCGGCGCGGGATTCGGCGGTGTAGCCGTCCATCTCGGCGAACTCGGTTTCCAGCTCGGCCACGGCCATGCCGTCGTCTTCGCTCATTTCCGGCAGCGAGTAGATGCGATCGCGCTCGGCCTTGACCTTCCACAGTTCTTCGTGACCCATGATCACGGTGTCGAGCACGGTGAATTCTTCGTAGGCGAACTGGTCCTGGCGCAGTTTACCCAGGCGCACATTCGGTTCCAGCATGACCTGGCCGCCGGACGGGTCCAGGTCGCCACCGAGGATTTTCATGAAGGTCGACTTGCCGCAACCGTTGGCACCGATCAAACCATAACGGTTACCGGCGCCGAATTTGACCGAGACATTCTCGAAGAGCGGCTTGGCGCCGAACTGCATGGTGATGTTAGCTGTGGAGATCAATTACTTTACCTATCAATAGCTTAGGGTGCGCTTATTTGAGCTGGGACCAATTTGGGACCAATCTGGAGCTCTTCCGATTCGCTCCAGTCCGAGCTTGGGTTGATCCAACGCGCATAAGTCGAGAGCAGCATCTGCGCACGATGGCCGAGCTGCTGGGAAATGAAGGCGGGGTTCATGCCAGACATACTGCATATTGTCGCATAGGTGTGACGACAGTTGTATGGCGGTCGACGACGGATGTTCAACACTTTCGGTGTTGGAGTCCCCTGTAGTGCAGGTCGGTCGTCTGCTTCACGCACTCCGAGTGCGTCGGTGGCGAGAAAATCAACGGCATTTTCAAGTCGGATAAAAGGTCCAGTCGGAGTCGCAACTTTTTGGGCAGAGCGAAACGCGTACCGCTCAGTTGCTGCCGCATAAGTGAATCCCCGTTTAACCACACGTAGTCGATCGAGCAGAGTCGTATGGCTAAGGAAAACAGCCGTCTAAACCAGCGACTTTTGAATTTGATGATCAAATGTCTCTAGAAAGTCCTGCATGCTGAGTTCTCCGAGATCTACGGTTTTAGCGCCGCCGGCCGCGATAAAGGTTATGTCAGTGATACCCAGGACGTTCAGGATCAGTTTCAAATAGTGGGTCGCAATGTCACGGTCTTTAATCGGCGAGTCGTCGGTATATACACCTCCCGAGGCGAGCAGCACTGTTGCTTTTTTACCGGTCACCAGTCCTTTGCCATCAACGCCCAGGGTCAGGCCTTTACGCACCACATGATCGCCCCAGGCCTTGAGTGCCGCAGGGACGTTATAGTTGTAGACGGGTGTTGAAATAACCAAGTGATCGGTTTCCAGCAACTCGGCCGCAAGTTCATCGGATAGTTGCAACACCGCTTTCATTTCAGGCGAATGTTGGGGGGGGGAAGTAAGCCTGTAACCAGGGGGCTGTCACGAAGGTCAGCGGGGTGTCCGTTAGATCCCGTATTTAGGCAACGCAGGCCGATGGTTGCTGAATGACCTGACCCGTCGTCTGTGCCTGTGAGGGTACGAAGATGACCGAGGTCGGCGGTTTGGTGACCTGGGCCGGGAGATAAGTTCGGCCGCAGGCGAGGGTTTCATCTGACGAGCAATTGGCTTATTTTCCGTAGCTCACTGTAACCGACTTTCTGGAGACGCAATGGACATGCCCTCAGCCCAGCAGGCGATTGCCAGCAACAAGGACGCCTGGGACGAATCCGCCCAGATGCACAAAGACACGGACACCTGGAGGGCGCTGCTGGCCTCGGTCGCCGAACCGGATTTTTCGTGCCTGGACCCGACTCTCACCGCCTTGTTGCAAGATGTCGGTGTTGCCGGCAAAGACGTGGTGCAGCTGTGTTGCAACAACGGCCGCGAAAGCTTGTCGTTATTCGGCCTGGGCGCACGCACGGTCGTCGGCGTGGACCAATCCCGTGCCTTTCTCGATCAGGCTCGGGAACTGGCGGCACTCTCACCCTACAGCCCGGAATTCATCGAAACCGAGATCCACCATTTGCCCGAGCGCTTGCACGCACGCTTCGATATCGCCCTGGTGACCATCGGCGTATTGGGCTGGATGCCGGATGTGGCGCGGTTCATGCGCCAGGTCGCCACAACGCTGAAGCCCGGCGGCACCCTGGTGATGTACGAAACCCACCCGTTCCTGGAAGTGTTCGACCCGCTGGCAGCCAATCCGCTGCTGCCTGCCAGTTCGTACTTCCAGCGTGAGCCTTTTGTGCTGCAAGAGTCGATCGTCTATGAAGGGCAGAGCGCAGTCGCGGGGCCGACGTCCTACTGGTTTGTACACACGCTGGGCAGTGTGGTCAGCGCAGCGATTGCGGCGCGGTTGCAGATCGCTCATCTGCAAGAGTACCCGCATTCAAATCGCGAAGAACTCTACGACCAGTACGAGGATCAGGCGGCCCAGTTGCCGCTGTGTTTTACCCTGACGGCGACCAAGCGCCTGCCCTGAGCTGTTTTGCGCGTAAAAAAAGCCCGCCGGGGGAGGCGGGCTAAGGGATTCACTGGAGTAGGTAGGCTTCACCCTATAGACCGGAAGGTGAATGCTTTGTGAAAATCCCGTCGCAAGTTCAGATGGGCGCGGGGCTCAGGATCGACGCACGAATGTACGCATTGTCTGCCCGGGGCCGGTGCTGAATACACACGGTCGCGGCATGCCTTCATCCGCCGCGATGAATACGAACTCGTCTCCTTCCAGGCGGTAGCTGGCCGGCAGCAGCTTGCCCGCGTCATCACCCATGGCATCGATCCAGGTGATGCTTTTGGGATGGGTGGTGCTGTCCAGGAAGAATCGGCCGGCCAGTAGTCGTTTGCCATCAACGGTGAGCACTTCAAAGTGATCGTCGGTAAGGGTGGTGATTGCACCGGGGGCGCTGTGGGCGTCGGGCGGGTTGAGCACGCCGCTGTCTTCGAGCGAGACCTGCTGCCATGTGCCCTGCAGGGCTTGGTAGTCCGAGTCGAGAATGGATGTCATACAAATTCCTTTTTGTTGAGGCGCATAGCGCTGAATAGCGCGACCGAACGGTCAGAAAAAGCCGGGTATATACAGGTTTATCCGTAGGAAGCTTCGTGTTATCAGGCTTTTATCGCGATTTTTTCGAGTGCGAGCAGCTATTTAACAAACTTTTGACTATTCTTGTGACAAGAATATTCCTACTTGATGAACGCCAGTGGCAATGATCGCTTGAATGAAGGGAAACAAACTTTAATAGCGTGGGATTTTTCGTCTGACTGAGTGGTCAGATAGCGATTGGTTAGCCTGCTCTGTGGGCTTCAGGGCGTTGTCCCTGATTCTTTACTGGGGTATTCAGGTTTTTGACGGTGATGGCCGTTTAGTATCATTTTTAAGGTGCTTTCATTTTGAATCGAACTTCCCCGCATACTGTTTCTAGCTCTTCAGATGAAATCGACCTGCTTGAACTGTTCCACTCGATTTGGCAGCAAAAAAAACTGGTAGTGGGGTGTACGATTCTGGCGGGCGTGCTGGGCGTCGGTTATGCCTTCCTGGCGCCGCGGACATATGAGGTCAGCAGTGTCTTGCGCCCGGCGGCGATCAATGAACTGGATGCATTGAACCGTTCCGAAGTCTACAAGTTGCCGCCGGCCGATGCGTTGTCGAAGGTGGGCGCGCAGTTGGACTCTTATGAGGCGAGGCTGGGCTTTTTCAGATCCCATGAGCAATTGTTCACTGCGTTCCAGAAGCCTGGGCAAAGCCTGGAGCAGAGTTTTGAAGACTTCAACCGCAACTCGGTCAACTTGATTCTGCCGGACCCGAAAAAGTCAGACTCGTTGAGCAGTTATATCCGCCTGGAGTTGCAGTACCCGAGCGATGTGGACGGTGTGGCGATTCTGAACGGCTTTGTCGACTACGCCATTGCGGCGGAGCGCGAACAAGTCGGTGCGGACCTCAAGGTGATCGTCAACAACCGCCTGAATGAACTCAAAGGCAAGATCGACGCTGCGCGCGCCAACTACGATACCGATAAGGAATCGAAGATCGCCAAGCTGTTGGAAGATGACCGACTCAAGCGCGCCCAGTTGCAAGATGAACTCAGTGCCCTGCGCCTGCAGATGAAAATGGAGCGTACCAACCGCCTGGCAGAGCTGTCGGAAGCCATTGCCATCGCCAAGTCCATGGGTATCAAAACGCCGACCACGCCATCGTCCATGGCGGATGCCGCACGAGGCGGTTCGAGCCAGGTGATGCGTACCGAGGTCAACAACCAGAAGATCCCGCTTTTCTTCCTCGGCACCGAGGCCCTGGAGGCCGAGCGCGTTGCGCTACAACAGCGGACCAGCGACGACTTTACCAACCCTCGCGTCGCCGAGATCGGCAAGGAGTTGCAACTGCTGGAGGTCAACCGTGAGGTTGAAGTGCTGCGCAAGCGTGGGAATGAAGACATCTTCCTGCAGGATGTTGAACCGCTTCGTGCTGAAGTTGCGCGCTTGCGTAATCTCAACATCGACATGAGCAACCTCAAGCTGGTCACCGTCGACCGCCGCGCCCAGGAGCCTCTGGCGCCGATCAAACCGAAAAAAGCCCTGGTGATCGCCTTGAGCCTGGTCGCGGGGTTGATCCTCGGCTTGTTCATCGCACTGGTCCGCCATTTTGTGCTGACCCGGCGCGAAACCGTGCCTTATTCGAGCTTGGAAGACGGGCGCTTTTCCCGGCGTGAGCGCAAGGATGATCAGCCGCTGCCGTAACGTTTAATGCGAAAGGGCTTGTCCCATGACAAGCCCCCGTGCCCCCTCCAATTACAATCAGTGGACAGCTTTTCACAATTCTTAGTTAACCTTTAGTTACAAATTGTGGCTAAATATCGGGCGATGGTTATGAACCGAAGGGCTATCCGCCGGTCGTGCCGCCTGTATGTGAATTGTGATTTCATGTGCTGCTATCCAACCTCGGCCGTCGTGGGCCCGCAGGAGCAGCCTGTTTTCTCCTGACTTGTGACGAAATCCATTGAAACTCATTATTGTTTTCCTCTACGTTGCCTCTATTGCGTATGTCCACCTGCGTGGCCGGGTTCGGCATAAACTGAGACGCCAGCTCAGCGATCACTCTACGTTCCTGGCGCCGATCAACTGCTTTCTCTACCTGTTCTCCAAGCTACCCAGCCGACCGTATCTCTCACCCAGCGACTTCCCGGACCTGAGCCCACTGCAGGAGCATTGGGAAGAAATCCGCCAGGAAGCCCATACCCTGATGCAGGCGGGCGCGATCAAGCGTTCGGACCAATACGACGACGTTGGTTTCAACTCGTTCTTCAAGTCGGGTTGGAAGCGCTTCTACCTGAAATGGTATGGCGACAGCCACCCCTCGGCGATGAAGCTGTGCCCGCGCACCACCGAGTTGCTGCAGAGCATCGGCTCGGTCAAGGCCGCGATGTTCGCCGAGTTGCCGCCGGGCTCCAAGCTGGTGCGCCACCGCGACCCTTACGCCGGTTCCTATCGCTACCACCTGGGCCTGGATACCCCCAACGATCCGGGGTGCTACATCAATGTGGACGGCGAGAACTACTCCTGGCGCGACGGCGAACCGGTGATGTTCGACGAGACCTATATCCACTACGCAGAAAACGCCACCCAGAAGAACCGCATCATTCTGTTCTGTGACGTCGAGCGGCCAATGAAGTACCGCTGGGCGGCCGCGTTCAACCGCTGGTTCAGCCGCACGGTGATGGCCGCCGCCGGCGCGCCGAACGACGCGGGCGACAAGACCGGCGGGCTGAACCGTGCGTTTAGCCGCTTGTACAAAATCCGCCTGCGCGGCAAGGAACTCAAGAAGCGTAACCGCACGCGCTACTACCTGGAAAAGTGGGCGATCTTCGCGGTGCTTGCGCTGATCTTCATCCTGATCTGAACCTCGACGTGGCGCGACTCACTGCGGTGGCGTCGCGCCCAACGTGTCCCACATCTGTTTGCTGAGCCTCTGCCTGTTGGCATAACCCGCCCACGGGTCGCCCTTCAAACCCTGCAACCGCTGTTGCAGGTTGGCGACCGTCCACTGCTGGGCGCCGCGCAACCCCTTCAACTCCTCGCGACTGACTGGCACCGACACCGGCAGGCCGGGGCGTGCGCGCACTGAATAGGCCGCCACCGTACTGGCACCGCGCGCGTTACGCAGGTAATCGATGAAGATCTTGCCCTGTCGATTCTTCGGCCCGGAGGTGGCGGTGAAGCGTTCCGGCAGGCGTTGGGTCATGAACTGGGCGATCGCTTTGGCGAAGGCTTTCACGGTGGCCCAATCATCGCGGCGCGCCAGCGGGATCATCAGGTGCAGGCCTTTGCCGCCGCTGGTCTTGACGAAGGCTTGCAGGCCCAACTCGTCGAGCACCGACAAGGTCAACTGCGCCGCCTCCAGCATGGCTTTCCACGGCAGGGCCGGATCGGGGTCGAGGTCGAGGACGAACAGGTCCGGGGTTTCGATCTTGTCCGAGGTGGCACCCCAGGTGTGCAGTTCGACGGTACCCATCTGCACCGCACCGATCAGGGCGGCGAGGCTGTCGATCTGCATCAGGCGCGCATGGTCAGGGTCCAGGCGCTGGTCCAGTTGCTTGATATGGGGAATCGCCAGGTGCTCCGAGTGCTTCTGGAAAAATTGCTCGCCGTCGATGCCCTCCGGCGCCCTCAGCAAGGAAACGGGGCGGTGACGCAGGAAGGGCAGCAGCCATTCGCTGATGCTCTGGTAAAACTGCGCCAGTTGCAGCTTGCGGGTGCCGCTGGCGAGATCGATGACGCGCTCGGCATGGGTGATCTGCACACCGGCGAGGGTGACCGACGTGGCGGTCTTTTGCGGCGCGGGCGTGGGCCTGGCGTTCCCCACGCAGGCACCGCTGAGCACGCTTTGCGGCTGGGCTTCGGTGATGTCGTAGTCGCTGGCCGGGCGGGCGTGCCGGTCGTTTTCCTTGATCAGCAGCCACCGTTCCTTGTCGCCGCTGCCTTTGAGGTGGGTGCGTACCAAGGCCCAATCGCCTGAGAGTTTTTCGCCGGCCAGGGTGAATTCCAGTTTGCCGGCGGCGTAGGCGGTTTGTGGATCGTCGTGGGGGTGCCAAATGCCACGGTCCCAGACGATCACATCGCCGGCGCCGTATTGGCCGGCCGGAATGCTGCCTTCGAAACTGCCGTAGCTCAAGGGGTGGTCTTCGACTTGCACCGCCAGGCGTTTCTGGCTGGGGTCGAGGCTGGGGCCCTTGGGCACCGCCCAGCTCTTGAGCACGCCATCGAGCTCAAGGCGCAGATCGTAGTGCAGATTGCGTGCGTCGTGCTTCTGGATCACGAACGTCAGCGCCGATGTATTGCGCTGCGCGCCCGACGCGGCGCCGGAAGGTTCGGCGGTGATCTTGAAGTCGCGTTTGCGGTTGTATTCGCTCAGGGGCTTTGCCATATCGTGCTCCCTATCTTGGTCGGCTCAAGAGGCCTTTTCGCTGGCTTTTTACACACCTGGCATCCGTGCGATCGCTGGCGTGGAAGTTGCGGTGCGCGGATGCTCGGACAGAACGTGTTACATCTAATGAGAAACTATTTAGTTACCAAAGGCGAACCCAAAGCGTAGCGTGGTATCGAAAGCATGTACTCCTCGTCCCAAGAGGCTTTGTCATGATCACCTGTGTGCGACATCTTGCAGCATTGGCGCTAGGCCTGGCGCTTTGCGCCAGTGCCCAGGCGCAAAACTTGCCCGGCAGCAATGACGCCAACAATAGCCCGATCCACCGGGCCAATCCCAACAGTATGCAGGGCACCCAGCCCAATGCGCCGGCGATTCGCGGCATCCAGACCGGGCCGACCACGCGCACGCCGACCCTGGAAAACGGCGGCATCGGCAATCGCTATCCGCAACGCCAGGCTGCGCCTAGCCGCCCGGCGACGGAAACCAAAGCCCCCACGGTTGACGCCAACGGCAATCGCCGGCCTTGAGCGCCGGTAAGGACCCCGTCTTATGTCTCTACGCAAAACCCTGCTTGCCGCGTGTTGCGCAAGCGCCTTATTGCCGCTGACAACGCTGTATGCCGCCGAAGCCCAGCAGTTTCCCAGCGAACAAGGCAGCATCAGCGCCACGCCGATCGCCAAAGGCCTGGATCATCCGTGGGCCGTGGCGTTTTTACCGGACAAACAGGGCTACCTCGTCACCGAGCGTCCCGGCCACCTGCGGGTCGTCAGCCCGGATGGCAAATTGTCGGCGCCGCTGACCGGCGTGCCTGAGGTCTGGGCCAAGGGCCAGGGTGGTTTGCTCGATGTGGTGCTGTCGCCGGACTTCAAACAGGACCGCCTGGTGTACCTGTCATATGCCGAAGGCGGCGGCAAGGGCGGCACAGCCGGCACTGCGGTCGGTCGCGGGCGGTTGGCGGATGACCTGAGCGGTTTGCGCGACTTCAAGGTGATCCTGCGCCAGGAGCCCAAGCTCTCCACCGGCAATCATTTCGGCTCGCGCCTGGCCTTTGATCGCGACGGCTACCTGTTCGTCACCCTGGGTGAAAACAACGACCGACCCACCGCCCAGGACCTGGACAAGCTGCAAGGCAAGGTGGTGCGGATCTACCCGGACGGCCGCGTGCCGGATGACAACCCCTTTGTCGGGCAGCCGGGCGTGCGCCCCGAAATCTGGTCCTACGGCCAGCGCAATCCGCAGGGGCTGGCGTTGAACCCGTGGAACGGCACGCTCTGGGAAAACGAGCACGGGCCGCGTGGCGGAGATGAAATCAACATCATCGAACGCGGCAAGAACTACGGCTGGCCCATGGCGACTCATGGCATCAACTATTCGCTGACACCGATCCCCGAGGCCAAGGGCAAGGTGGTGGACGGTACTGTGGCGCCGCACCATGTGTGGGAGAAATCCCCGGCGATCAGTGGCATGGCATTCTACGATGCCGACCGCTTCCAGGCATGGCAGCACAATCTGTTCATTGGCGCACTGGCCAGCCGGGAGCTGATTCGCCTGCAGTTCGACGGCGACAAGGCGATCCATGAAGAGCGCTTGCTCGGCGGCTTGAATGCGCGGATTCGCGACGTGCGGCAAGGGCCGGATGGCTTTTTGTATGTATTGACCGATGAGGATGATGGGGTGTTGTACCGAGTGGGTCTGAACCAGGATTGAGCAATAAGCCGCAAGCTTCACGCTTGCGGCTACAGGCTAGAGTCCCAACTCCGACAGCCCCGGATGATCGTCCGGACGCCGTCCCAACGGCCAATGGAACTTGCGCTCGCTGTCCTTGATCGGCATGTCGTTGATGCAGGCAAAACGGTTGGCCATCAGGCCGTGCTGGTCAAATTCCCAGTTTTCGTTGCCGTAGGAACGGAACCAGTTGCCCGAGTCGTCGTGCCACTCATAGGCATAGCGCACCGCGATACGGTTATCGCTGAACGCCCACAATTCCTTGATCAACCGGTAATCCAACTCCTTGGCCCATTTGCGGCTGAGGAAGTCTTTGGCTTGTTCGCGGTTGTAGGCGAATTCAGCGCGGTTACGCCACTTGGTGTCCAGGGTGTAGGCCAGGGACACCCGATGCGGGTCGCGGGAGTTCCAGCCGTCTTCGGCCAGGCGGACTTTTTCGATGGCCGACTCGCGGGTAAACGGCGGCAGAGGTGGGCGGGTTTCTGCAGGGGATGACATTGGGCGGCTCCTTAAAACAATAAGGGTTGATCGAAAGTTGCGATGCCTGTGGGTTTAAAGTCCCAATAGCGTTCGTGCCATGGATTGCGCCGTATCCGCCGCGATTGCATCGCCCGTCACCAGGGCCACGGTAATGGCGCCATCGATCAGGATCAGCAGTTGCGCGGCCTGCCGTTGCGGCTCGGGCGTGCCATGGGCTTGACACAGTTCGAGCAGGTACTCGAAGAGTTTGTGTTTATGCGCCTTCGCCAGCAGGCGTACCGGGGCTTGCGGGTCGCCGGTTTCGCCGCTGGTGTTGATGAATGCGCAGCCGCGAAAGTCCGCCGAACCGAACCAGGCCTTGAGCGCGTCGAACACTGCGAGCAGGCGCTCGCCGCTGTCTTCACGGCGTTCCACCTCGGCCCGCAGCCAGTGCATCCAGCGCGCGTCGCGACGTTGCAGGGCCGCGATCACCAGTTCGTCCTTATTGGCGAAATAGCGGTAGATGCTCTTTCGGGAGACACCGGCGGTTTTCACCAGGAAGTCCATGCCAGTGGCGGCGATGCCGTGGCGATAGATCAGCTTCTCGGTGACGTCGAGGATAATGTTGCGGGTAATATCGTTCATGTGCCATACAGTAGAACGATCGTTCTTCTTTCGCAACAAGGTTTTTCACTGACTGGCCACGAGACCTGAGCACCCCCATGGTGTAAGCTCTGGGCCTCTTCGGATTCGACCCATTGCGAGCCTTATGCCGTCGTTCTTCAAACGTTCCCTGTTGCCCAAACTGCGCGCTTTCCCACTCTCCACCGAGGCGATTGAGGTGCTGTCCGGCGCCGCTGCGTTTCGTCGTTGCCTGCTGGAGAAAATTTCCCAGGCTACCCAACGCATCTATATCGTCGCGCTGTACTTGCAGCAGGACGAGGCGGGGCAGGAGATCTACGACGCCTTGCACGCCGCCAAGGCCGCACGCCCGGAGCTGGACATCGTGGTGCTGGTCGATTGGCTGCGCGCCCAGCGCGGGCTGATCGGCGCCGGTAAACAGCCGGGCAACAGCGCCTGGTACCAGGCCATGACCCAAAGCCATGCCACCGAGGTGCCGGTCTACGGCGTGCCGGTGCAGACCCGCGAACTGTTCGGCGTGTTGCACCTCAAGGGCTTTGTGATCGACGACAGCGTGCTGTACAGCGGCGCCAGCCTGAACAACGTGTATTTGCACAAATTCGACAAGTACCGTTTCGACCGTTACCACCTGATCCACAGCGCACCGCTGGCGGATTCGATGCAACACCTGGTGGAGCACGGGCTGATGGCATCCAAGGCCGTGCATCGCCTCGACTTGCCCAACCCGCCGACGACCCGCAGCCTGCGCAACGATATCGGCGACCTGCGCAGCCGCCTCAAGCACGCGGCCTACGACACCACCAGCGGCCAGTTGCCCAACGGCCACCTGTCTGTCAGCCCCTTGCTCGGTGTCGGTAAGAACAACCCCCTGAGCCGGGTGATCCTCGAACTGATCGCCAGCGCCCAGCATCAACTGACCATTTGCACGCCATACTTCAACCTGCCGCTGCCGGTGACCCGGGAAATCAACCGCGCCCTGGCGCGCGGGGTGAAGATCGACATCATCGTCGGCGACAAGACCGCCAACGACTTCTACATTTCGCCCAGCGAGCCGTTCAAGGTGATCGCGGCCTTGCCGTACCTCTATGAAATCAGCCTGCGCCGCTTTGCCAAGCGCCATCAGCCGATGATCGACAGCGGCCAATTGAACCTGCACCTGTGGCGCGACGGCGACAACACCTACCATCTCAAAGGCATGTGGGTCGACCAGCGTTATACGTTGCTGACCGGCAACAACCTCAACCCACGCGCGTTCCGCCTTGACCTGGAAAACGCCTTGCTGATCGATGACCCCAAGAGCGAGTGGCTGGAACCCCGGCGCACCGAGCTGGCGCAGATTTTCCAGCACACCACGCGCATCGAAGGTTATCAGCAACTGCAGACCCTGGTGGATTACCCGCAGGCAGTCGGCAAGTTCCTGCGCCGCGTCAGCCGCGTGCGGATCGAGCGGTTGTTGTATCGCATTCTGTAACACGGGCATCGCGCAACGAACTCTCTTGCTGCCTTCAAAGCCTTGAGAGTTCGCCTACACGCAGCGCTGGCCCAGGCGGGTATGTTTTCTCTCGACAGTTCTTAAGGACAAGAACTCTTGCCATTCACTGGTAGAGAGGAACTAGAAATGTCGCCCGTCTCCCCAATCCTTCATGCCCGTTCGCCAATTCCGCTGGCGCTGAGCGCCGCGCCGGCGCCGATTGGCAGCATCATCCCCGAAACCGTTGTGCGCTACCGGCGCGCGGCGCCATCCGATCTACCGGCCAGCGCGGCGCCGCCATGGACCTTGCAGCCAGCGCCGGCCACGTCGGCGGAGGCCGATCATCAGTTACACACGGCGTTGAGCACCTCGGCCCTGCGTCAGTTAGCGGACTCGAGCGTCCAGATTCCCCATGGCGCCACGATTCGTCCAGGCTTCGAGGCGCTGCGCAGTGCCTTCAATACCGCCGAGATGCGGGCCTGGGTCGCCAGCAAAGGGATGGCCCTGGATACCGTCGTGGTCAAACCCGACTCGGTCAGCGGTTGGGTCGTCGACAGTGGGGTAGCGACACAAAAGACCTTCACCTTGAACGACACCTCGGGATGGTGGCAGGTCAGCGCCAGGCTGCGCGCCGCCGCTGCCGCCCTGGATGTGGCCGGCAACGGGCTTGCGTATGTGCATCCCGAGAGCGAAGGCTTGTCTCGCAACGCGGTGTTGCAGGGGTATGGTATTCCCCCGCCGCACACCGCCGACGAACTGCAGACTGTGCGCCAGGCACTCTCGACGGCGGATTGGTCTGCCTTGTCGCCGGAGGTCAAGGGGCGCCTGGAGCAGCGCAACCTGAGGGCTAGAAAAGTCATCGACGTGATGGACGAGCGCGTGCATCTGGCGGGCACCTTGAGTGAGCGCGTGCGGCACCTCTCCGATGAAGACGAGGTGTTGCTGGCCGACGTGCAAACGCCGATCAGCCGCACCTCGTCGCTGGCGATTGACGGCGCCGAGCAGGCAGCGGTCAGCGAGGTGCTGGCGTCCCATGGGTTGTCGGTGCCGAAGACGGCGCGGGAGGTGCGCAATATCCTGCGCTGGCTCGACGCTGCGCTGCCGCCAGCGCCGGCGCTGGGGGGCTATGCACAGTTGATCGCGCGTCAGTGGGCCCCTGGCGTCTTGTCCGACGCCGACAAACGCTTCGTGGCGGAGTTGAGCGATGACGATACTCCTGGCAACAAGCCTGCGGTGAACCTGCTGCGTGTCCTGGATATCCGCGGGGTGCTTGCTCTCAACAGCGCAGGCACCTTGCGCGCCGACGCTGAGCGCTTCCTTGAGCAGGTCCTGAACAGCCCCGTGGTGTTGAACTGGGGCAGGGCCGTGGCGCGTAATCGCCAGTTCCAGGGCGCGTCCGGCAGCGATCAACTCTCGACGCTCGAAGCCAAGCAGTGGGTGCTGGCGGCCATCATGTTGCAAATCGACCCCGACGCCCCGGGACGCCCCGGGACCATTGCCGGCTATGACATCTACCAACCTGCCAACAATGGGCGGACGCTGGCCTCGGTACGCACGGATATCGAAACGCACCTGTGGAAAAAAACCTCACTGGACCCCAAGGTCGCGCCCCTGTTGGCCCACCTGTTTCTGGCCGCTGCCGCCCCTGAGTTTCTGATTCGGGATGTTCCCTCCACGCTGCGCATGGGGTCTGCGGAATGGGCGGATCTGCGCCTGGGCGTGACCTTTGCCGAACGTCAAGGCGGCGCGGGCAGCTCGCGGGCGATGAGTTACCCGGAAATCATGGCGCTTGCCCGGCTGGATGCACGCACTGCGGACGAGGCGGCAGTGCTGGATAACCACGGCGTCGACGTGTTGCTGGACTGGGGCTTGATGCAAGGGGTTTACGCCAAGACCGCCGACGGTCGCTATACACCGCAGCACTACCAGCAGGCCAGTGAAGCCTTTCAGGCCCAGCGCGAGCAACTCCTGCAGGCCCTGATGGCGTTCAAGACGCCGCTGCCGACACGCCGGGACCAGGCGGTCGCGAACCTGCAGAAGGTGTTCCCGGAACTCAGCGGGCCCCAGTTGCAAGCGTTGCAGGTCTACGTTGCGGACCCGGACGAGCGCCGCAACATGAAGGTCTCGGAACCCAAGATCCGTTCGCTGATCGAGACCTATATGACCGGCGACCTGGTCAGGGACCGCTGGATGCTGCTGGAGGCTGACACTCCCGGCGCCACTGGCGCTGCAAGAACGCCCTTTTCAAACGCACGCCCAAGTCGCACCGAACAAGCTGCCATCGTCAAAAACGTGCGCGCCCTGAATGCCAGGATCAACCGTTTGCCCAGCCTGCCGGGGCAAGTGGTGAGCGAAGTCGACGGCTACCTGGCGAGCCTCAAGCAAGGCTTGGGCATTACCACCAAGCGCATGATCGCCAACTTGCCCCTGGCTGATCGCCAGGCCCTGGAGTATGGCGCCGTCGAGCTGTTTACCCTGCGCGAACAGATCGACGGGGTGCCCACGCTGGACCAGACATCCGCGCAAGTCGAAGCGCGACGAGGGCGCAAAGGCACGCTGATCCGCTGTGACTACAACGGGGAGATCAGCTACTTTGAAGTGTTCCCGGCCAAGATGATGATCGTTAAGCGCACGGACTTACCCGAGCAACTGGTGCTGGGCGGCACCCTCGAAGAGACGCAGCGCACCTACGGACGTTGGGCGCCCTCGACGGTCCTGTTGCAGAACGGCGCAGTGGAGCCGTTCGACTTCACCGCCTACACCTCCGATGCCTTGCCGCGATCGGACGTTTCGTTCGCCGGCATCATTATCGATAAGCTCGGTGATACCTTGCCGGCCGCTCCCGCGGCTGCGGATGGCCGCGTGAGCGCGGCGGTGCCCAACAGCTTTGCATCGCCCCGCAGCCAAGCGATTGTCGACCGGATCATGCAGGGCAATTTCATTCATCACCGCGACAGTGTGCTCAAGTACGCCCAGGGCCAATTACCCCTTGAGCAACAACGAGAAGTGTCGCAACGCAACGACAGTATTTTGCTGAGCATGATTCCGTTTGTCGGGGCCATCGTGGACCTGGCCAAGGGCAATATCATCGAAGGTACGCGGGGCTTGTTGATCGATACGGCCGGTGCGTTTCTAGGTGGCGCGGGAACGGCGGTGCGCTCGTTGGTCAAATCCACCAAGGTCGTCGCGCCTTTTGGCGCCAAGGCATTCCGCGTGCTGGAAAAGGGCGTGAGCGTGGTCAGCGCGTTTTTGAATCCGGTAGATGGCGCTGCCGATCTGTTGGTCAACAGTGCCAAAGGCGTGCTCGCCTTGCCTCGCGCGTTGAACAGCGCGCCCAACGTGTCGGCGTTCGCGAACATGCTCGCGGCGCAGGAAAAGTTGCGCACATTCTTCGGCGTACACGCGGCAATAGATCGCGCGGTGGCAACGCACAATGGGCACCATCAAGGCGTGCCCGTTCGAGCGGTGCAAATGGGCGCGCATTGGTATGCGGCCAATCCTGAAAGCGGCTTGCCGGTCGGTACGCCGTTGGAAGGGTACCGACCGTTGAGCGAGGCCTAGAGGGCTCAGTTCAAACCCAGTTTGCCGCGCAGGGTCGACAGGTCTTCAGCCAGGGTATTGACCGGGCCGACCAAGGCTTTGCGGTCGTTTTCCTTGACCTTGTCGTAGGTCTGGAAACCGCCGTCCGCCGTCTTGTACTTGGCCAGGATCGTGTCCACGCTGGCGAAGTTCTTGTCGACCTTGGCCAGGAAGGCCGTGTCCTGTTTCTCGATCTGGCCGCGGAACAGGTCGACGATTTTCTTCGCGCCGTCGATGTTGCCCTGGAAGTCATACAGGTCGGTGTGGCTGTAGCGGTCTTCCTCGCCGGAGATCTTGGTGGCGGCGACTTCTTCGAGCAGGGCTGCGGCGCCGCCCACGACTTTTTCCGGCGGGAAGGTCAGGCCGGCCACGCGCGTCTGCAGGTCCTTGACGTTGTTGTTCAGGCCGTCGGCCAAGGCGTCGAGGCCGTGGGTGGTGTTTTCGGCGAACAGGCTGTACTCGATACGGTGAAAGCCGGTGAAGTCGTCGGCCTTCACGCCTTTTTCGTGGTCGTCGACCCGCGAATCGATGGCCGCGTCGAGGTCGCTGAACAGCTCGGCGATCGGTTCGATGGCCTCATAATGCACGCGGGTCGGCGCATACAACTGCTTGGCGGTGGCCAGGTCGCCTTTTTTCACCGCGTCGGTGAACGCCTGGGTCTGGGTCGCCAGCTCAGCGATTTGTTCGGTGACGTAGATCTTGTAGTCCGACACCGGGCCTACCAGGTCCAGCGGCGCCGTGGCGGCGAAGGCCGCCAGGGGCGAGAGGGTGATTAACAGCGACAGCGCGAGAGTCGACTTGTTCATGGGACGGTTTCCGCTTTAAGTGTTGGCAGGAGGTTGAACGTGCGTTGCAGCAAGTAGCGTGCGCCCGATGAAATCCTTCGGTCCCGTTGCCCCCGGCAAGGTGAAGAAATACCCGCCGCCGACTGGCTTGAGGTACTCCTCCAGGGGCTCGCCGTTGAGCCGGGTTTGTACGCTGATAAAACCTTTTTCCAGGTCGGCCTGGTAGCAGATGAACAGCAGCCCCATGTCCAACTGACCGTTTTTGTTGACGCCGTTGGAGTAGTTGAACGGCCGGCGCAGGATCAGGTTGGCCTGGGTCTGCGGGGTGCGCGGGTTGGCCAGGCGGATATGGGCATCGAGCTTGGTCAGCTTGCCTTGCGGGTCTTTGCTGTAATCGGGTACTTGGGCTTCGTGCTGGCCACCCATGGGCGCGCCGGTGGACTTGATGCGGCCGATGATGCTTTCCTGTTCCTGCAGCGGCGTGCGGTCCCAACGCTCGACAAAATTGCGAATGATCCGCACCGCCTGGTAGCTGCCATTGGCCGCCCAGGCCGGTTCGTCACTGCCGGGCTGCACCCAGACCACTTGGTCCATGGTCTTGGCATCGTTGGAATTCGGGTTGGCCGAACCGTCACGAAAGCCCAGGAAGTTGCGCGCACTCTGCGCAGGCTCGCCGGGGCGGGCGGGCGCCTGTGGCGGCACGCTGCCTTCCTGCTTCCAGCGCACCAGCAGCAGGTCGGGCAGGTTCTTCACGATGTCGCGCAGGGCGTGGATATTGGTATCCGGAGTGTTGGAGCAAAATTGCAGGCTCAGGTCGCCGTGGCACTGCGCCGCTTCCAACGCATCGTTGGGGAAACCGACCATGCGGATCAGGCGCTTGGGTTTGGCTGCGCTGAGGCCGAAACGCTCATCGAACAGCGATTCGCCGACCGATACGGTGATGGTCAGGTTATCCGGCGTAACCACCGGGCCGAGGATGCCCGAATCGGTGGGCGGCAGTTTCGGGTCGACCTGCGGCACGCTGCCGCCGGTCATCAGGAAGCTGATGCGCTCGTTGAGGGTGCGGAACAGCCGCTCCAAGTCGTCGCGATCAGCAGCCAGGACATCGAAGGCCACCAGCATGCCGCAGGCCGGGCGCGGGGTGACGATGCCGCTTTGGTGCTTGCCGAAAAAATCGTGATGGTCCTGGGTCTTGTCGCTGCGCGGGGCGGTGGTCACTTGCTCGGCGGCAGCAGCCATGGCCGGGCAGCTCAAGGTGCTGCCGGCAAGCGCGGCACCGGTGGCGGCCATGCCCAGCAGGACGCGACGGCGTTGAAGGTCTAACGGTGGTAAATCACTCATGTATGCGGTCGTCTTCACTGTAGGCCGGAGAGGCCAAGGGCGGGGTCGATTCCATCGAGTGCGGCGGCCAGTACCTTGGCCTTGTCGGCGATCTGCTTGCGCTGATCGGCGGTAACACGGTCGTAGCGGCTGAATTGGCCGTCGACTTTCAAACCATCGAGCGCCGTCTCGAACGCGGCGAGGGCCGTGTCGATGTTCGGCAACAGGTCGGCGGCGGACTTGCTCAGCAGCGGACGCATCAGGTCCACCACCTTGCGCGCGGCATCCAGGTTGGCGGCGAAACCGTTCAGGTCGATATGGCTGTAGCGCTCCTCTTCGCCACTGACGGCGCGCACGTCGGCCAGGCTATTGAGGTTGCGCACCACGATGCTCACCAGTTGTTCCGGTGGCAGCGACTGCGCCAGCAACTGTTGTTTGAGGGTGCCGACGTCGCTCACCAGGCGCTGCGCCAGCGGGGCCAGGCCATCGAGGCTGCGTTGCTGGAACAGGCCGTATTCGAGGCGGTGGAAGCCGCTGAAGGCTGGGTCCTGCTCGCGTTTTTCGAAATAATCGGCGCGGGCGTTGATCGCGTTATCCAGTTGCGCCAGGCGTTGCGACGCCGCGGCGAGACGCTGATAAGCCTCGCGGGCCGGCACATACAGCGCCTGAGCCTGGGCCAGGTCACCGGCGTCGATCGCTTGTTGCAAGGCGGTCGTGGCCTTGATCAGAGCGCTGGCCTGGCTGCTCAGGTACACACGGAACTCCGACAACGGCCCGATAAACGCCACCATCGACGGCTTGGCCTTGGCTTGGGCGTCGGATGCCGCCGTCGGCGTTACGTGCAAGGTGCCGCGCGGGTTGCTTAACAGGCCGCAGGTAATTGCATAGTCGCCGGGCAACAGATTGGCATTGATCACCTGGCTCAGGCCCGGCGCGATGTTTTCGCGTTCTTCGACCACCAGCACGCCGTCGAGGATCTCCCATTCCACCGCGCGGTCGGAGCGGTTGATGATGCGAAAACTCGCGCGCCCGGCCGCAACGGTCAGTGCGTTGGGTTCACAAGCGTGGCCGTGAATGGTCACGACGGTTTCATCTTGGTGGGTCTGGCGCTTGGTCGCTGCCAGCTGCGAGGCATAGTAGAACAGGCCGCCGGCGGCGATCATCACGACCGCCGAGCCGGCCACCGCCCAGCGCAAGGCGCGTGGCGGCGAGGCCGGTTGAGGAGTTGGGTTGGACAAGGGACGGTCCTTACGGGTGAGAAACGGAAGAGGGCGCGGCGACCGGCTTGGCGGGTGCCGCGGGCAGGAAGAACATCGCCAGGGCCACCACCAGGTAGATCAGGTAGGCCCCCAGCGTGCTGACGGTCGGCGCATCCTGATAGCCGAACATCCCGGCGAGTACCGAGCCCACCGGGCCATCCATCGGCAACGTCGCGCTGACATCGAACAGCACGCTTTGCAGGTGGTTCCACACGCCGGCTTCATGCAGGGCCTGCACGGAGTTGGCGAGGATGCCGGCGGCCACCACCAGGATGAACAGGCCAGTCCAGCGGAAAAACGCGCCGAGGTTCAGGCGCATGCTGCCGCTGTAAATCAGGAACCCGACGATGATCGCCAGCACCAGGCCGAGCAGGGCACCCAGCGGTGCGCCGGGGCCTTCACTCTGCTGGAACACCGCCAACAAGAAAAATACGGTTTCCAGGCCTTCACGGGCCACGGCGAAAAACACCATCAGGATCAGTGCGGTGACTTGGTGGTGCGAGCCGGCCAGGGCATGGTCGAGGGATTGGTGCAGCGAATGTTTGATCGAGCGTGCAACCTTGCGCATCCAGAACACCATGGAACTGAGAATGCCCACGGCGACCAGGCCGACCACGCCTTCGAACAATTCCTGCTGCTTTTGCGGAAATTCGGCACTCATCAGTTCCAGGCCGCCACCGACCAGCAAGGCCAGGGCCGCGGCGAGGAAGACACCGACCCACACGGCGGGCATCCACTGGCCACGGCCGGTCTGTTGCAGGTAACTGGCGATGATGCCAACGATCAATGCGGCTTCAATGCCTTCGCGCAACATGATGAGAAAGGGAACAAGCATTCGACACCGCAGGGAAATTGGATAGGAAGCTAAGTTGTAACATAATGATACTCATTGCCAAACAAGAAACATTGACCTTTACTGAACGGCGGCTGAACGGTGGTGGCAAAGCTCAAGCGCCCTTATGATGCACCCCACCTTTTGTGCCGTTGGATTGCCCCACACCCATGTCGGAAAAAGACACCATCTCCATCCACCTTGTGCGCGAAGCCCTGTTGCAGAGCTGCGCGTCGGAGGCAGCGAGCGTTGAGGCCTTGAGCAAGGCGGGCATTGCTCCCGAGCTGCTGTTGCAGCCTGGTGCACGTGTCTCGGCCACGACCTACGCTCGGTTGTGGCGCCTGCTGGCGCGGCGCCTGGACGATGAGTTTTTTGGCATGGACCCGCGCCCGCTCAAGTCCGGCAGCCTGGCGTTTCTGTGCCGCGTGGCCATGGCTCAACCGACGGTGGCGGCCGGTCTGGAAACCGGCTTGGCGTTCCTGTCATTGATGTTCGAGCATTTGCCTGCCCAACTGGTGCGCCAGCAAAGCCTGGCGGAAATCGTGCTGCTCGAAACCGAGCCCGAGCCGCGCCGGGCGTTCAGCTATTTCACTTATTGGATGATCGTCCACGGCGTCGCCTGTTGGCTCGCGGGGCGGCGTATACCGATCCTGGCCATCGAACTGCGCTGCCCACAACCGGATTTTTGTGACGATTACCGGGTGATGTTCTCCGACAACCTGCGTTTTGACCGGCCGCGCACGCGCATGATCTTCTCCGCCGATTGCCTCGACCTACCGATCAAGCGCAGCGCCGAAGAACTCAAGCGTTTCCTTGGCCACGCACCGGCCAATATCCTGGTCAAATACCGCGACCCCGACAGCCTGGCCACGCGCATCAAGCACGACCTGCGCCAGATGCCGCCCGAGACCTGGCCGGAAACCGACGGCCTGGCTGCCAACCTGTGCATCTCCGCCTCGACCCTGCGCCGCCGCCTGGCGGAAGAGGGGCAAACGTATCAGGGGCTCAAGGACAGCGTGCGCAAAGAGTTGGCGATTGTCTGGCTGGCCGAACCGCAGATCAGCTTTGCCGAAATTGCCACGCGATTGGGATTTGCCGATGCCAGTTCGTTCTACAAGGCGTTTCGTAAATGGGTCGGGTCGAATCCGGGGCATTATCGTAGTTTGATTTTGAACGAGACAAATCGCCTGTGATGGAGTGAGTGTACGGGATAAAGAGCCAAACCCAGGCACGCTCCTCTATCGAGAGATCACTGCGGGAAGAATTAACAAAAAATGCCAGTGCATTGATTGCATGATTGGCAGCGAACATGCCTTGAACATATTCGGGGATGCCTTGTGACCGCTTCACGTTGGGATGGCTTTCAAGAAACGAAAGGTAATCTTCCAGCTTTTCGTTAAATAAGGCGATTGCCTTGTATTTTACGTCAGTTTCAGCTTGCTGGCCGTTGGCATCAAAAGCACCCAGGCCAGATATGAACATATGAAACGCCTCGCCATCAATTACGTCGTTTTCATAAAGCCGTCTGCCGACTTTTTTAGTTCGTTGGTGGTGATCGATGTCATGTCGTAGTCTTTCAAAAAAGCTTTCAGATCATCAATCGACTCTTGTTTTCGAAGCTTCAACGTGTCCGAAGCTTTTGATTCTTCCGTTATCGTGAATGTATTGACAACTTGTTCCGGGTTCTTTATCTGGAACGGGTTAGACGCTTTGGCGTACCTCATTTGTTCCGCAGTAAATAAAACGGCCATAGTGAAATCCTCCATTAGTCGAAACGTATACTTTTATATCGGGCCACTCTTGTACCTACTTTAAAAAAGTGCCGTGACCGAATGGGCCGTAGGGCAAAGAATTGGCTGGAGGCGACCAATCCAAGGAGATTTTTACATCACAAGACGCTGATGGCCTTCGTGTCCGTTGCATTACTGTGGCCATGTTATTTAATGAAAACAGTCTGTTGGAGTAGATGTTGGGAAGTGTCTGACAGCGATTAGCTTGCGAGGGGTAGTCCATTTCCCAAATTGATCTACCGCGTGCAAATCCACCGGCTAAATCCGCGACAACGCTTGGGCCGTTAATTAGATTACGACGCCATCTTCATTCAATCAGGAATGCACGTATGGCAAGCAATACGCCCACATCAAGCGGCTCCCTTCGCCCACTGCTGCTGAGAGGGTTTTAATGTCTCAGCCCTACGCGTTTATCAATGATTGTCAACAAACCTCAGTTGAACTCAAGGCAAGATTGCGCTTGAGCCAGCACGCCGAAGCCAAGTTCGACAGGCTCAATACCCATATCCGGAACGTTGTGGTGCTGCCGGGGCAGTTGGTCATCATCGGTGATGACTCCACGGCGTTGTGCAAGCCGGAAGAGCATCTGCTGATGCAATCCGCCTGGCGTATCCGCCATAGCGTGATGGCCGAAGGGGGAGATGCCTTTGTCCTGCAAAACTACGATTTGTTGCAGAAACTGCTCGGCTACACGTCGCTCGGTATCGGCACGGCGGAGGATGCTTGGAATCGCCACTTGAAGGCGATCGTCAAAACCCTGGAAGAAATCGATGCCCTGCATAAACAGGCGTTGCGCCGAGGCGGTGGCGCAGCGCGGGAGGAGTTTTTGGCGCGTCGCCAAACCCTGTTCAAAAAACTGGAAGCACAACTGCGCGGGTTTGCCCGTTACGGCACGGGTTTGCGTAATGAAGGCTCGATCAAGAAAATGCTCGGTATTTCCACCAAGAGTTATTTGCATACCGGGGAGATCAGTCGATATGCCGAGAGGATTGCGCGGATTTCCAGGGTGGCGAAAGTACTCAAGGCAGGGACGCCGTTGGGGATTGCTTTGAGCGCTGCGTCCACTGGGCTGGAGATCAAGGAAGCCTGTTCCACGGGGAGGGAAGAGCAGTGTACGAAGGCTAAGTATGTGGAGGTGGGGAAGTTCACGATGGGGGTTGGAGGAGGCGCTCTAGGAGGTTATATAGGATCAAGTTTGTGTCTTGCCGTATTGATACCAACAACCGGTCCAGGCTCACTGGCTTGTCTATTAATCGGTGGCGCGGCTGGGGGGGTTGTAGGAGGTGCGATTGGTAGCAGAGGTGGGGAAATGGTGGGTGAAAAACTCTATGAATATTGACAACTTCCTAAATCCGCTCATCATTTTTTGGATTGAATTAGCCTTGTGTGTTTCGGTCGTCGTTGTCGTACTCATAGGTGTTTTCCTGGCCTATCGACGGCTGGAATATATGGAGCGGCTTTTGAATAAATGCAGTCTCGTCGTATTTCACTCCCGGTTTTGGGACAACTCTGCGCGAGGAAGAATGATGCGGTTGTCTGCAATTACAGTGGCAGTACTACAGCCAAAGAGGAATTTGAAGCGCGGCGTTATTGACTGGCAGCAAGTTCAGGAATTTCCTCGTGGCCTTAAAAACCTGTTCAGGGGAATGCTCTTCGTTGGTGTGGTTTTCTTTGCCTTTGGTACCTATTTTTGGCTTTGCAAATAGTGTTAGGTGTTGACTATTTCTTAAATTCTCGCGTTATGTTTTGGTTTCTGGTGGCGTTAATACTCTCTATCAATATCGTTGTACTAATAGGCGTTTTTCTGGCCTACCGACGTCTCGACTACATGGAGCGCCTTCTGAACAAATGCAGTCTCGTTACCTTCCACTCTCAGTTTTGGGGCAACTCGCCGCGAGGAAGAATGATGCGGTTATCTGCGGTTGCAGTAGCCGTATTACTGCCAACATGGAATCTGAAGCGCGGTGTCATTGACTGGCAGCAAGTCCAGGAGTTTCCTCGCAGCCTGAAAAACTTGTTTCGTGGTATCTATTTCGTCATCGTCGTTGTCTTTATGTGCGGCGTCGTTTTTTGGCTGCGTAAATGAAATAGTGCTCAGTAGGAGGATTCGTCTTAAGTTGCCGATCCAAAAAAGCCGTGGTCGAATGGGGTACGGGAATTGGCAGCAGAGGTGGGGAAATGGTGGGTGAAAAACTCTATGAATATTGATGATCTACTAAGTCCTCATATCATTTTCTGGTTTGAAATAGCGTTGTGTATTTCACTCGGCGTTGCCTTACTGATCTATGCTTTTCTGGCCTATCGGCGTTTGGAATACATGGAGCGCCTTCTGAATAAATGCAGTTTCGTTGTGTTTCACGCCCAGTTTTGGGACAACTCACCGCGAGGGAGAATGATGCGATTCGGTGCGGTCGCAGTAGCAGTATTGCTGCCAAAACGGAACTTGAAACGCGGTGTCATTGACTGGCAGCAAGTCCAGGAGTTTCCTCGCAGCCTGAAAAACTTGTTTCGTGGTATCTATTTCGTCATCGTCGTTGTCTTTATGTGCGGCGTCGTTTTTTGGCTGCGTAAATGAAATAGTATTCAGTAGGAATGTTTTTCTTAAGTTGTTGAGCCAAAAAATCCCCGTGATCGAATGGAGTACGGGGTAAAAAACTGGCTGGATGCGACCAACCAAAGAGACTCTTTACATTGTCTGGTACTAGTGACGTTTCGCGTCATTTGCGTTGCCGCAGTCATATTGGTTAACGAAATTATTCCATTGGAATAGCTATTAGGAAGTGTCTGACAGCTATTGGTAGACGAGGAGAAGTCCATTTCCCAAGTTGATCGACGATGCGCGAATTCACCGGGCAAATCCGCGACAGCGCTTGAGCCGTTAATTAGATTACGACGCCATCTTCATTCAATCAGGAATGCACGTATGGCAAGCAATACGCCCACATCAACCGGCTCCCTTCGCCCACTGCTGCTGAGAGGTTTTTAATGTCTCAGCCCTATGCGTTTATCAATGATTGGCAACAAACCTCAGTTGAACTCAAGGCAAGATTGCGCTTGAGCCAGCACGCCGAAGCCAAGTTCGACAGGCTCAATACCCATATTCGAAACGTTGTGGTGCTGCCGGGGCAGTTGGTCATCATCGGTGATGACTCCACGGCGTTGTGCAAGCCGGAAGAGCATCTGCTGATGCAATCCGCCTGGCGTATCCGCCATAGCGTGATGGCCGAAGGGGGCGACGCCTTTGCCCTGCAAAACTACGATTTGTTGCAGAAACTGCTCGGCTACACGTCGCTCGGTATCGGCACGGCGGGAGATGCGTGGAATCACCACTTGAAGGCGATCGTCAAAACCCTGGAAGAAATCGATGCCCTGCATAAACAGGCGTTGCGCCGAGGCGGTGGCGCAGCGCGGGAGGAGTTTTTGGCGCGTCGCCAAACCCTGTTCAAAAAACTGGAAGCACAACTGCGCGGGTTTGCCCGTTACGGCACGGGTTTGCGTAATGAAGGCTCGATCAAGAAAATGCTCGGTATTTCCACCAAGAGTTATTTGCATACCGGGGAGATCAGTCGATATGCCGAGAGGATTGCGCGGATTTCCAGGGTGGCGAAAGTGCTCAAGGCAGGGACGCCGTTGGGGATTGCTTTGAGCGCTGCGTCCACTGGGCTGGAGATCAAGGAAGCCTGTTCCACGGGGAGGGAGGAGCAGTGCAGGCAGGCGAAATATGTGGAAGTGAGCAAGCTAGGAGGAGGGGTTCTGGGGGGGATGGCAGGTGGGTCTATGGCGGCAGCTTTATGTTTCACCGTACTACTCCCTACAACTGGGCCGGGATCATTGAGTTGCCTGTTAATCGCAGGTGGGACCTTGGGCGCGGTTGGGGGCAGTCTTGGAAGCGAGTTGGGTGAGTACGCAGGGGAGAAAATTTATGAATATTGACTACTGGCTCAATCTTCCTCTTAAGTTCTGGTTTAGTGTGAGCGTTCTGTTTGTAGTCCTTAGCATCAATGTAGTCGGCATTTTCCTGATGTATCGACGATTGGATGAAATGGAGGATCGTTTAAATAAATGCAGCCTTGTCACTTCTAACAAACAGTTCTGGGGCGATTCGATACGAGGAAGAATGATTCGGCTGTGTGCCGTCACCTCAGCGGTTGTTATGCCGTGGTGGAACATAAAGCGCGGTACTGTGGATCGGCAGCAAGTTCAGGATTTTCCTCGCGGTCTCAAGCGCTTGCTTCAGGGAAAGATCCTTGGGGAAGTACTTTTTATGACGTCTGCCATATCCAACATATTTTATAAATGGCTAACACGCTGATCAGCGACACAAAAAAAGCCCCATGACCAAACGGACCACGGGGCTAAAAATTGGCTGGATGCGACCAACCAAAGGAACTCTTTACATCATTTGGCACTGGCGGGGGGAACCGCAGGCGCTGTAAGGGGCAGTTATGGGAGTTAGCTCGGCAAGTAAGTAGGAGAGAAACTATATGAGTATTGATTGTTTTATTTATCATCCGCTGAAGCTCTGGTTTGATTTGACTCTGTTTTTTTTGGTCTTCATCGCCTTTGTGGTTTTGATATACCTGGCTTATCGAAGACTCGACGAAATGGAATATCTTCTAAACAAATGCAGTCTTATCACACCCAATCAACGTGTTTGGGGTAATTCGATTCGAGGAAGAATGATTCGACTATCTGCCGTCACCGCAGCGGTTGTTCTACCAAAGTGGAACGTAAAACGAGGTGCAGTGGATTGGCAGCAGGTACAAGCCTTTCCTCGTAACCTCAAGCGATTGCTTCAGGGAACCCTGCTTGTTGGAGTGCTTTTTCTAATGAGCGCCACCGCTGACATCTTGTATAAGTGGCTACATCAGTAACTGCGACACAAAAAAAGCCCCATGACCAAACAGACCACGGGGCTAAAAATTGGCTGGATGCGACCAACCAAAGGAGCTCTTTACATCACTTGGCCGTAGCGACCACCGTATCCGGCTGCCAACCGCCACCCAGCGCCTTGTAGATCGCAACAATCCCGCGATACAGATCAACCTCGGCCTGGGCCTGGGAGTCTTCGGCAGCGAGGCGTTCGCGTTGTGCGTCGAGCAGCACGAGGAAGTCCACGGTGCCTTCGCGGTAGCGGATCGCGGCGAGGTCGGCGGCGGCGCGGCTGGATTCGCTTTGGCGGATCAGCGAGACCAGGCGTTGCTGACGCTTGCCGTAGTCGCTGAAGGCGTTCTCGGATTCTTCCAACGCCAGCAACACTTGCTGCTCGTAGTTGGCCAGGGCGCCATCGGCCTCGGCATCGGCGCCGCGCAGGCGCGCACGCACGCTGCCCAGGTCAAACGCGGCCCAGGTGATGCTCGGGCCGAGGGCCCAGGCATTCGCCGCGGATGAACCGATCTGCGAACCGCGCCCGGCGGTGAAGCCGAGGAAGCCGCTGAGGCTGACCCGTGGGAACAGGTCGGCCTTGGCCACGCCGATGCGCGCGGTGGCGGATGCCAGTTTGCGTTCGGCACTCAGAATGTCCGGGCGCCGTTGCAGCAGTAGCCCTGGATCGCCGATCGGCAGCGCCTTGGCAATCGCCGGCAAGTCTTTCGGGCTCAGGTCCACGCTCAGCTTGTCGGGGCGCTGGCCGAGGAGGGTGGCGATGCGGTTGCGCTCGCGCACTTGTTCGGCCTGCAGTTGCGGCACGCTGGCTTCCACCGCTGCGAGGCGCGCGTCGGCACGTTCCACGTCGAGTTGGTCGCCCACGCCGGCATCGCGCAGGCTGACGGTGATGGTGCGCGACTCCTGTTGGTTCTTCAGGTTGTCCAGGGCGATGCGTTCACGCAGTTGCGCGCCGCGCAGTTGACCGTAGGCGTCCACCAGTTCGGCAATCAGCGTGACTTGCAGCTGGTACAGGTCGGCTTCGGCCGCTTGCTGGTCGGCGTCGGTGGCTTCCAGGTTGCGCTGGATGCGGCCGAACAGGTCCAGCTCCCAGGCCATGTCCAGGCCCAGGTCATAACGCTCGCTGTTGACGCGCTTGGTGGTCTGGCCAGGGATTTGCCCCTTGGCCAGGTCACTGCTGGCGCGGCTGGTGATGGTCGGCATCGCGTCGTTGCTGGCGTCATCGCGGATCGCCCGTGCGGCCCGCAGGCGGGCAAACGCCACACGCAGGTCGCGGTTACCGCTCAGCGACTGAGTCACCAACTGGTTCAGAGTCGGGTCGTCGAATTGCTGCCACCAGATGCCTTCGAATTTCCCGTGGTCGTATTTTTTGGCATCGGCGGCAGCCGTGATATTGGCCGCCTCCGGGGTCTGGGTTGTGTAGTCCGGGCCCACGGCACAGGCGCTCAGCGCCAGGACCAGCAAGCTCGGCAGAAAGACTTTCACACTCATTGCTGTGTCTCCAGCTTCAAGGCCTTGGCCGCTTTGCGCGCGTCCTGGCGCTCCACATAGCGACGGATGAGTACGTAGAACACTGGTGTCAGCAACAGCCCGAAGAAGGTCACGCCGATCATCCCGGAGAACACCGCCACGCCCATGGCATGCCGCATCTCGGCACCGGCACCGCTGGACAGCACCAGGGGCACCACACCCATGATGAAGGCGAACGAGGTCATCAGGATCGGCCGCAGCCGCAGACGGCAGGCTTCCAGCACCGCGGCGAGCGGGTCGAGGCCTTCCTGCTGTTTATCCTTGGCGAACTCGACGATCAGAATCGCGTTCTTACAGGCCAGGCCCACCAGCACGATCAGGCCGATCTGGGTGAAGATGTTGTTGTCGCCGCCCGAGATGATCACCCCGGTGATGGCCGACAGCAGCGTCATCGGTACGATCAGGATCACCGCCAGCGGCAGGCTCCAGCTTTCGTATTGGGCGGCCAGTACCAGGAACGCCAGCAGCACACACAGCGGGAACACGAACAGCGCGGTGTTGCCCGAGAGGATTTGCTGATACGTCAGGTCGGTCCACTCGTAGGTCATGCCGTTGGGCAGTTCATCCTTCAGCAGTTTTTCAATCGCGGCCTGGGCCTGGCCGGAGCTGTAGCCCGGTGCAGCGTTGCCGTTGATTTCCGCGGTGATGAAGCCGTTGTAGTGCATTACGCGGTCCGGGCCAGAGGTGTCGCTGACCTTGATGAAGGTCGCCAGCGGGATCATCTCGCCTTTGTTGTTGCGCACTTTCAACTGGCCGATCTGGTCTTCATCCAGGCGGAACTGCTGTTCAGCCTGCACGTTGACCTGGTAGGTGCGGCCGAAGCGGTTGAAGTCGTTGGCATACAACGAACCCAGGTAGATCTGCAGGGTGTCGAAGATGTCGCTGATCGCCACGCCGTGGGTCTTGGCCTTTTCGCGGTCGATGGCGGCATCGACCTGGGGCACGTTGACCGTGTAGCTGGTGAACAGGCCGAACAGCTCCGGCGTGCTGCGGCTCTTGGTGATGACGTTCTGCACTTCTTTGTACAGCTCTTCGTAACCCAGGTTGCCACGGTCTTCGATCTGCAGGCGGAACCCGCCGATGGTGCCCAGGCCCTGTACCGGCGGCGGTGGGAAGATCGCCATGTAGGCTTCCTGGATGTCGCTGTACTTGCCGTTCAGCGCACCGGCAATCGCACCGGCGGACATGCTCGGGTCTTTACGCTCGTCGAACGGTTTGAGGGTCACGAACACGATGCCGCTGTTCGGGCTGTTGGTGAACCCATTGATCGACAGGCCCGGGAAGGCCACGGCGCTTTCCACGCCCGGCTGTTTCAGGGCGATGTCGGACATGCGCTTGATCACGTCTTCGGTGCGATCCAGGCTTGCGGCGTCCGGCAATTGGGCGAAAGCCACCAGGTACTGCTTGTCCTGGGCCGGTACGAAACCGGTCGGGGTGTGGGCAAACCCGAACCACGTCAGCACCATCAGGCCGGCGTACAGGAACAGCGCGATGCCGCTGCCGCGAATCACCCGGCGCACGGTGCCGACGTAGCCATGGCTGGCTTTTTCGAAGAAGCGGTTGAACGGCCGGAACAACCAGCCCCCCAACAGCTTGTCGAGTATCTTGGAGAAACGATCCTTCGGCGCGTCATGGCTGCGCAGCAACACAGCAGCCAGGGCAGGGGACAAGGTCAGCGAGTTGAAGGCCGAGATCACCGTCGAAATCGCAATGGTCAAGGCGAACTGCTTGTAGAACTGCCCGGTCAAGCCGCTGATGAAGGCGGCGGGAATGAACACGGCGCACAGCACCAGTGCCGTGGCGATGATCGGCCCGGTCACTTCGCTCATGGCCTTTTCAGTCGCCTGGAACGGTTCCAGCCCCAGCTCGATGTTGCGCTCGACGTTCTCCACCACCACGATGGCGTCATCCACCACGATGCCGATGGCGAGTACCAGGCCGAACAAGGACAGCGCGTTGAGCGAGAAGCCGAACAGGTGCATCACCGCAAACGTACCGATCAGCGAGACCGGCACCGCCACCAACGGAATGATCGAGGCGCGCCAGGTCTGCAGGAACAGGATCACCACCAGCACCACGAGGATCAGCGCTTCGAACAGGGTATGCACCACCGCCTCGATGGAGCCGCGCACGAAGATGGTCGGGTCGTAGACGATGCTGAAGTCCATGCCTTCGGGGAAGCTCTTCTTCAGCTCCGCCATTTTGTCGCGCACTTCGTTGGAGATCTGGATCGCGTTCGAACCCGGGCGCTGGAAGATCGGGATCGCCACGGCCGGCTGGTTGTTGAGCAACGAACGCAGGGCGTATTGGCTCGAACCCAGCTCGACCCGCGCGATGTCTTTGAGGCGCGTGATTTCACCGTTATCGCCGGCGCGAATGATGATGTTCTCGAACTCTTCTTCCGTGACCAGGCGGCCCTGGGTGTTCACCGACAACTGGAAGCTGGTGGCATTCGGTGCAGGCGGCGCACCCAGCGCACCGGCGGCCACTTGACGGTTCTGCTCGCGAATCGCGGTCACCACATCGGTGGCGGTCAGGTTGCGCGAAGCGGTCTTGTTCGGGTCCAGCCAGACGCGCAGGGAGTAGTCGCCCATGCCGAACAGCTGCACATCACCCACGCCGCCCAGGCGCGCCAACTCGTCCTTGATGTTGAGCAAGGCGTAGTTGGACAGGTAAAGCATGTCGTAACGCTGATCCGGGGAGGTCAAATGCACCACCATGGTCAGGTCGGGGGAGGCCTTGTCCACGGTGATACCGATGCGCGTCACTTCCTCGGGCAGCTTGGGTTGCGTGCGCGTCACACGGTTTTGCACCTGCACCTGCGCGTTGTCCAGGTCGGTGCCCAGGGCGAAGGTGATGGTCAGGGTCAGTTTGCCGTCGGCGGTCGACTGCGAGGACATGTACAGCATGTTCTCGACGCCGGTGATCGCCTGTTCCAGCGGCGCGGCGACGGTTTCGCCGATGACTTTGGGGTTGGCGCCAGGGAAGTTGGCACGCACCACCACGGTCGGCGGCACCACTTCCGGGTATTCGCTGATCGGCAGTTGGAACAGCGAGATCGCGCCAGCGATCAGGATCAACAGCGAGAGCACCGCTGCGAAGATCGGCCGCGAAATGAAGAACTTGGAAAAATTCATCTTGAGTCGTATCCCTTAACCGCGTGGAGTCGCGACGGCTGCGAGCTTGGGCGCGGTTTTTTCCGGCGCCACTTGCTCCAGGTTGCTGGCTTCAAGCGCTTGTCGTTGTTGGGCCAAGGCGGCGAGGGTTTCCTTGCTGGCCATCGGGATGGTTTCCGGGGCGACCGGCGCGCCCGGGCGCACACGCTGCAGGCCCTTGACGATAATGGTGTCGTCCTTGTTCAGGCCGCTGCGCACAATGCGCAAACCTTCGATCTTCGGCCCCAGTTCCACCGAGCGGTAGGCTGGCTTGTCGCCTTCCATCACCAGCACGAACTTCTTGCCCAGGTCGGTGCCGACCGCTTCATCGTTGATCAGCACGGCGGAGTAAGTGCCGCTGCCGACCAGTTTCAGGCGGGCGTACAAGCCAGGGGTGAATTCGCCTTTGCTGTTGTCGAATACCGCGCGGCCACGGATGGTGCCGGTGGCCGGGTTGACCTGGTTGTCGACGAAGTTCATCTGGCCCAGGTGCGGGTTGCCGGTTTCATTCGACAGGCCCAGGTACACCGGGGTGGTCGCGCCACGGCGACCCTGGCGGGCGAGTTCGGTGTACTTGAGGTACACGCGCTCATCGGCGTCGAAGTAGGCGTAGACCTTGTCGGTGGAGACCACGCTGGTCAGTGCGGTGACGTCGGCGGTGACCAGGTTGCCAGCGGTGATCTCGGCACGGCTGACACGGCCGCTGATCGGCGCGATGACGCGGGTGAAGCTCAGGTTCAGCTTGGCCAGGTCCAACTGCGCCTGGATGCCGGCGACAGCGGCGCGGGCTTCCTGGGCGGCGGTGGTGCGCGAGTCGGCCAGTTCGGCGGAGATCGCGTTGCTCTGGCGCAGGCGTTCGCCCCGTTGCGCTTCGTTATCGCTGCGGGTGGCGGCGGCTTTGGTCTGTTGCAACTGGGCTTCGAGGCGGCGCACCTCGGCCTGGAACGGGCGTGGGTCGATCTGAAACAGCAGGTCGCCTTTCTTCACGAGGGCGCCTTCGGTGAAGGCCACCTGATCGATCTGGCCGGACACCCGTGGACGGATCTGCACGGTTTCCGGTGCTTCCAGGCGTCCGGTGAATTCGTCCCACTCGTTGACCGGTTGCTCAAGCACCTTGGCCACGCTGATTTTTGCAGGAGGCATGGCGGCCGCTTGTTCCGGGGTTTTGCCGCACGCGCTCATCACCGCCACGGCCAGAATCGCCAGGGGCAAGCGTAAGTGTTTGAGTGTCTGTTCCATGAGGTGTATCCGCCAATGTATTTGAGATGGGCGGATCATGCGCGGGGAGCTGCTAGGTCACGAATCGAATGAAGCAAAGATAACTATCATTCGGAATGATATAAGCGCGGAGTGAGCCCTCTAGTCTGCGGGTTTCATTAGGCAGCTATCAATATGCTTGATGACAAAGGCATGTTGCGCGCGCTGCAAGGAACGCCGCAACGCCTAACTGGCACTGTCGCTCGCCAGCTGCGCAACGATGCGTTCTATCAACATTCTCACCCGTCTGGGCTGAATGCGCGTGGGCGGGTAGACGATGTTCAGCGCTGTGCGGCCCAGGTCGTAATCCTCGAGCACCTCGACCAAGCGGCCGGCGTCGAGATCGGCACGCACGTCCCACACCGATTTCAAGCAAATCCCGTGGCCGGCCAGGCACCATTGGCGGACCAGCGCGCCGTCGTTCGCCACGCGGCGGCCACGCACCATGATCCGGTGGGTCTGCCCGTGCTGCATGAACGCCCACTCCCGCGAAATATTGACGCCGAAGCGCATCACCAGGCACTCGTGCGCGGCCAGGTCCTCGGGGTGTTGCGGGGTGCCGTGGCGCGCCAGGTACAGCGGTGATGCACACACCACTCGGCGGTTTTCGCCAATCAGACGGGCATGCAGGGTGCTGTCGGCCAGCGCGCCGAAGCGCACGGCGAAGTCGATCCCCTGGCCGACGGGGTCGACATAGCCGTCGCTGAGGTTCAGGTCGATGCTGACCTGCGGGTGCTCCTGCATGAACTGCGCAAGGATCGGCTCGATGTATTGGCGGCCGAAGTCTTGCGGGGCGCTGAGGCGGATCGGCCCGCAAAGGGTGTCGGCGCCCAGGCGAATGCTGGTGTGCAACTCGTCGGCGTCTGCCAACAGGCGATGCGCGCCATCGACCAGCAGGCGGCCTTCATCCGTGAGGTTGATCGCGCGGGTGGTGCGCTTGAGCAGGCTGGCGCCGTAAAAACTCTCCAACTGCGCCAGCCGTTCCGACACCGAGGCTGGCGATAAGCCCAGTTCCCGGCCGGCGGCAGACAGCCCGCCTTTCTCGACGATCAACAAAAACAGCTCAAGGTTCTTCAGTAGCATTGTTCGGTTTTTCCGAAAGTGATTTTTGATTTCAGCTCAATTATCAAAATAAACCTAAAGGACTAGCGTTGCATCCGTGTTTATTCAACGGAGTTACCGTCATGTCATCTGTGAACCTGCAACGGCGTACCTTCCTGGCCCAGGCGGGCGCGGGCGCCGCGGTGTTGACCGCCGGATCGCTGCTCGGCAGCGCCAACGCGAGCGCGGCGCAGGCCGGGCAGAGTGGGGCGGCACCGGCTGCGCGCCAGGCCAAGGGTGGTTTCTGGCCCGGCGACACACGGCTTGTGGTCTCGATCTCGATGCAGTTCGAGGCCGGCGGGCAACCGCTGAAGGGCACCGACAGCCCGTTTCCCAAGGTGGACTTCCCCGACAGCGTGCCCGCTGACCCGGCCACCAATACCTGGTTCGCCTATGGCTACCGCGAAGGCATTCCCAGGCTGCTCGACCTCTGGGACCGGCATGGGGTGAAGGTCACCAGCCACATGATCGGCGATGCGGTGAAGCGGCATCCGCAGTTGGCCCGGGAAATCGTCGCGCGCGGACACGAGGCGGCGGGCCATGGCCCGCGCTGGAGTTCGCAATTTGCCATGAGCCGCGATGAAGAACGCACGTTCCTGCGCCAGGCCGCGAGCATGGTGCAGGACGTCACCGGCCAGCCGGTCAGCGGCTACAACTGCAATTGGCTGCGCCGTGGCCCCAACACCCTGGCGCTGCTGCAAGAGCTTGGCTACGTCTATCACATCGACGATGTGAGTCGCGACGAGCCGTTTATCGAGCAGGTCAACGGCCAGGATTTCGTGGTGGTTCCGTACACCTTGCGCAACAACGACATCGTCTTGATCGAAGGCCGCAACTACTCACCGTCGCAGTTCCTGGAACAGGTGAAGCTGGACTTCGACCAGCTGTACGAAGAGGCCGGCAGCCGGCGCCGCATGATGTCGATCAGCGCCCACGACCGCATCAGCGGTACGCCGCAAATGGTCCGGGTCTGGGATGAGTTTTTGCGCTATGCCAACCGCCACCCCGGCGTGGCCTTCATGCGCAAGGACGCTATCGCGCAGTACACCCTTAAAAGCCCGCTTAGCCTGCGCGAACACGAGACCCTCTGAGCCCATCACCCAAGGAGATTTTTCAATGAAACCCTCACCTATAGCGCGCGTTTGCTTCATCGCCACACTCTTGACCTCGACCTTTTCCGGCGCCGTCCTCGCGGCCAACACTGAACTGGTCAAGCCGGGTGTGCTGGTGGTGGACAAGAGCCTCCCGCCTGCGCAACTGGCGCTCATGGAAACCGCCGCCCGCCGTTATGACACCTTCTGGGATACCGGCGACGAAAGCCTGGCCCGTGAGGCGCTGGCCGCAGATTTCATCGACAAAACCCCGCCGGCCGGACGTAAACAAGGCCCCGAAGGCCCGTTGCTCGCCTCCCGGGCGTTTCGTGAAGCGGTACCGGACCTGCGTTGCGAGGTCGAACACATGCTCATCGCCGGCGACCGCGTGGTTGTTCACCTGCATTTTCGCGGGCACTTCACCGGCACCTTCGGCCAGATCAAGGGCGCTGGGCAGCCCGTGGACTTTATCGCCACCGATATCTATCAGATCGACAACGGCAAGATCGCCGCCAACTGGCACATCGAAGACAACCTCACCTTGATGAAACAGTTGGGCGCCCTGTAATCCTTGAGAGGCATCGCGTGCCTGACACTTCGGGCCAGGTCGAAGCATGGCGGGGTGGCAATTTTTTACAATTGCGGCTTCTATTAGCAGCGGTGCTGCCACGCGAGGAAACCTCATGACTGCGTCCATCGATCCCGGCCTGCTGGCTATCTATGAAGCCTGGCACGCCAGCGTCTGTGCCGGCGACCTGGCCGCGACGGCGGCGTTGTATGCCGAGCAGGCGGTGTTCGAAACGCCGCTGGTGCTGGCGATCTACCCCGACCACGGCAGCGGCGTGCTGGTCGGCCGGGGGACGATCCAGCGGTTCATGGAGGACAGCAAGCGCCGCTTTCCCAATGACCTGGCTGAGTGGTATCGCAGCGATAAAGCCTTCATCAACGGCCGCAACCTGACGTGGGAATACCCGCGCAAGACGCCGACGGGGGAGCAGGTCGACCTGATGGAAATGATGGAGATAGAAGACGGCTTGATCACCTGCCACCGCGTGTATTGGGGCTGGTATGGCGTGCGCTTGCTGGCGCCAGTGCTGGCGAAGGCGCAAGCGCTGTGAACCCGCGTGCGGCGGTTGCGATCATTGGTGGGTCGGTGACCGGTGTCGCGGCGTTTATCCAACTGGTGCGCGTCGGCAACGCCAAGCGTATCGACATCATCGATCCCGAGGGGCTGGCGGACTCGATTGCCTTCGGCGTCTGCGAGGACGTGCTGTTATGCAATACCTCGGTGCAGACCCTGTCGATACTGGACGATGAGCCGCACGACTTTCAGCGTTACCTCCAGGCGCAGGGCATCGACGTCAGCGAAGACGCGTTTGTGCCACGGACCTGGGTGGCGGGCTATCTCAAGCAACGCTATGCCGAGTACCGCGATGTGGCCGAGGCCCGGGGCATTGCGCATCGGATCGTGCGGGCGACGGTGCGGCATATCCAGCCGGTCGCGCGCGGCGACTATCGCCTGGTGCTGGATGAAGGCAGCGAGCTGCGCGCCTGTGCCGTGCTGGTCTGCACCGGCAGTGCCGCGCCGTTCGTGCCGCCGCTGGTCAGCCCGCATGCCGGTGCGCCGGGCATTTTCTCCACGCCATACCCGGCCAAGGCCTGGCTGGACAGCCTGGATAAACCGTCACGGGTCTTGGTGCTGGGCAGTCGCCTGTCGGCGGTCGACAGTGTGTTGCTGCTCTGCGGCGCGGGACACCGGGTGCTGATGGCGTCGCCTTCCGGGCGTTTGCCGGGCGTGCGTACCGCCACCCCCCGGCGTGGCGCGGTGGCCCTGGATGAAGCGCGATTCGCCCGGCTGGACCTGGAAAACCCCAAGCTGTACTGGCACTTGCTGCGCATCGTTGCGCGGGCGACCAAGGCGATCAATGGCCGCTCGCTGCGCGAACAAGTCGATCGCAGCGCGGAGCCCACCCAGCGCCTGCGCGGCGAAGTCGCCTTGGCCCGACGGGGCGCGACGGACTGGCAGAACCTGTTGGTGCAGTGCATGGACCTGGCCGACGTGAAGTTGCGCGCGGCGCCGCCCTCGGTGCGCGTGGCGGCGCTGCAAAACTGCTGGGAAGCGGTCGGGCGTTACCTGTTCGCGGTGCCTTTGCAGACCGCAACCACGCTGCTGCGCCTGATCGACGAAGGGCGCCTGCAACTGGCCGCGCACTTGCCGACACAGCTTGAGTGGCGAGGCCAATGGCGGGTCCACGATGCCCAGGGGCGCATCGAGGCGGTGGATGCGGTGGTGTGCGCCAGCGGTTTTCATAAACAGTTTTTCCATGCCTCGCGCAACGGCCTTGAGCTGCAGGTGCCGCCGGCAACGCCGTGTACGCCGCCTTATGTGTCAGCGCAGTTGCAGGTCAGCCTGCCCGGCGCCGAAGCGCCGGAAGACATCTGGCTGCTGGGCGTGGCCTCGTACCTGGCGGCGCCGATGGTCAATTCGGTGTACCAATCGGTGCGCCAGGCCCGCGAGGTGGTGATGCTGCTCGCCGAGCACCCTTCATTCATGGACAAACACGCAACCGAGGCAGTGGCATGAAAGTGTATGGCGACAGAGGTTCGAGCAATACCCGGCGCGTACTGACGACCGCCGCTTACCTGGGGCTTGAGGTCGAATTCGTCTTCCTCGATCTGTTCAGTGGCGAGAACCGCACGCCGGAGTACCTGGCGCTCAACCCCAACGGCACGATCCCGACCTTGGTCGACGGCGACGTGGTGCTGTTCGAAGCCTCGGCGATCATGATTTACCTGGCGGAACGGGCCGGCTCGTCATTGCTGCCCGCGGGCAATGCCAAGTACGAAACGCTCAAATGGATGTTCTGGGCCGCCGAGCATTTTCGTCGCGGGCCCACGGTGCTGATCGAGCAGCGGTTCATGGACCGCCTCAAAGGCCGCGCCGAGAACCCGACCCTGGTGGCCGAAGCGTTGCAGGCGATCCACCGCTACACGGCGGTGCTCGACGGGCACTTGCGCACCCGGCGCTTTGTGGTGGGCGACGCGTTGAGCCTGGCGGACATCGACCTGGCGGCCCCGCTGAGTCATATCCCGCGGACCCAGGCGCCGTTTCTGGAGTATCCCCATGTGGCGGCCTGGTACGCGCGGATCAATACGCTGCTCGCCTGGCAGCAGAGTGGGGTGGCCCAGGAGCGCCGCATCGCCGAAATCGAGCGCTTGTTCAGCTCGCAACAGGTGCCGGCATAAGGGTTTTCCTGGCCGGGGTCACGGCATGCAGCGGTGCTTCGAGATGGCGCAGATGCTCAATCCCCAGATGCAGCTTGAATGCCCGCCAGCCCGAGCCGGTTACATACACCGCACGCGAGCCGGCGGTTCGGCGCAGCCAACCCAGCCGGCAAAAAGTCTCCAGCAGGTGGGTGCCGAGCGGCCCGGCGATGTGGTGTTGCCGTTCGGTCCAATCCAGGCAGCGGCGGGCCTGGAGGTGGTCGTACAAGCATGGCTCGCCGGCCTGCGGGGTGAGTGACTGCAGCCACTCGGTACCACGCCGGGTGAGCACGTATTCGCGCTCGTCGCTTTCAAGGAGAAAACCCTGCTCCAGCATGCCTTGGGTCACCGCTACGCCGACCTGGCCGGCCAGGTGGTCGTAGCAGCAACGGGCAAAACGCAATTCATGGGCCGAACGGTTGGGCAGGCTACGCCACGAACTGGTTTGCGGCGCGACCGCCGCCAGGCTTTCCAGCACATGGGACACATCGGGGCCGGCCAATTGATAGAAGCGGTTGCGGCCCTTGGTCTCCACGGTGAGCAAGCCGCCGTCGAGCAGCTTCGCCAGGTGCGAACTGGCCGTCTGCGGCGTCACGCCAGCGGCATCGGCCAAGGCGCTGGCAGACATCGAACTGCCATCTGCCAGGGTGATCAGGATCACTGCGCGCACGGGTTCGGCGATCAGGTAGGCGATGGATGAGATTTTTGGCTGGGTCATTCCGTCGAACTCCGTGCTGTGCCAGGTGAAATCGGATTTCAGGATGACATAAACATAAACACTTCGACACAGCTCGAAGCGTTTATCCCAGAAAGCTGCATATAGTCGAGCCGCCCCCTTAAAGGACGCTCGCGGTCATGACCTCCAACACCCGCTACCAACGACAAGTACTGATTGCGACGAGTCTGAGCTATGTGGTCGTTATCCTCGACACTTCGATTGTCAACGTGGCAGTGGAGTCGATTTCCCGCACCTTTGGCTCGGGTATCACCGGGCTGCAGTGGGTGATCAACGCATATACCCTGACCTTCGCCAGCCTGCTGCTGACGGGTGGCCTGCTGGGCGATCGTTTCGGCGCGAAGAAAATCTACGCCGTCGGCCTCGGCCTGTTTGCCCTGGCCTCGGCGTTATGCGGCCTGGCCACCGACCTGCCGGAGTTGGTCGGTGCGCGGGTCCTGCAGGGGCTGGGCGCCGCGTTGCTGGTGCCGTGTTCCTTGATGTTGATCAACAGCGCCTACCCGCAGACCCACCAGCGCGCCGGCGCCATTGGCGTGTGGGCCGGGTGCGGCGGCATCGCCATGGCGGCCGGACCGTTGGTGGGCGGCATACTGATCGAGCTGTTCGGCTGGCGCAGCATCTTCTTGATCAACGTGCCGATCGCCCTGGTGGGCGTGTGGCTGACCTCGCGCATCCCGTCTTCGGCACCGTTGGCGCCAAACCGGCACTTGGACGTCACTGGGCAAGTCGCCGCGATTATCGCGCTGGCGACCTCGGTGGCGGTGCTGATTGAAGGGGCGAAGCTGGGGTGGAACTCCGAATGGGTGTACGCCTGCGTGTTCGTGGCCTGTATCGCCTGGTGCGTGTTCTTTGTGACCGAAAGCCGCCACAAGGACCCGATGCTGCCGCTGCAGTATTTCCGCAACCCGGTGTTCTCGGGGGCGACGCTGCTGTCGCTGGCATCGGCCCTGGTGTTCTATGGCCTGTTTTTCCTGCTCAGCGTGTACTTCCAGAGCGAGCGTGGCTGGTCGCCGCTGGACACCGGGCTGGCTTTCCTGCCATTGACCGCCATGGTCACCCTGGGCAGCTTCACCTGCGGCCGGCTGACCCGTGCGTATGGCGCGCGCGCCGTGCTGTGTGCGGGGTTCGGCCTATACACCGTGGGGTTTATCGGCCTGTTCGCCCTGGCCAGTGACGCACCGTACTGGCGTATCGCAGTGTGCTACCCGGCCGTGGGGTTCGGTGCCGGGATCATCACCCCGGCCGCCACCTCCGTGCTGATGAGTGTGGTTGACCGCACCAAGGCCGGGGTGGCGGCGGGCACGCTCAATGCCAGCCGCCAAAGCGGCTCCGCCTTCGGCGTGGCGATCTTCGGCGCCTTGCTCACCTCGATTCAGCCCCTGGGCGATGCCATCGACGTCGCCGTCAGCGTCGCCATCGGCTTGTCGTTGCTCGCCATGCTGATGGCCGCCCTGGTGCTGAAAGCGCCGGCAGCGCAACCCGTGGAAAGTTGATGGACCTGCACCTGTAAAGGCGATTGCCCGGCACGTTTTCGTGACATTCGCGAAGCGTCGCTGCACCTGAAAAACATCATCAATAGGGATAATGATCATGAATCTGCGTTCTGCACCTGCAGTTGTCGATATGGCAGGGATCGGCATCGGTCCGGCCAACCTTAGCCTGGCGGCGCTGGCCCAGCCCAAACCGAGCATTAGCGCAGCGTTCTTCGAGCGCAGCAGCGAATTTCAATGGCATGCGGGGATGATGGTGCCCGAGGCCAAACTGCAGGTGCATTACCTCAAGGACCTGGTCAGCCTGGTGGACCCGTCCAACCCGCTGTCATTCCTCGCTTACCTGGCGCAGAAAAAACAGCTGCTCAGTTTTATCAACGCGCATTTCGAGCAGGTGCTGCGCCGCGAGTTCAACCAGTACTACCGCTGGGCGTGCAGCCAGCTGCCGAATCTGCATTTCAACAGCGAAGTGCGTTCGGTGACGTTCGATAACGGCCTGTTCCTGCTCCAGGGCGATACCTGGGCGCAGCCGGCGCGCCACCTGGTGTTGGGCACCGGGCAGCAACCGTCGATCCCGGCGTGCGCGCAGGCGCATCTGGGCGATACGCTGTTTCACTCCTCGCAGTACATGACCCGCAAGCGCAGCTTCAAAGACCAGCGCGTGGTGGTGATCGGTGGCGGCCAGACCGGGGCCGAAATCATCCAGCACCTGCTGTCCGACACCGCCGCCTTGCCCGCCAGCGTGACCTGGGTCTCGCGGCGCTGGAATTTTTCGCCGCTGGATGAGTCGCCGTTTACCAACGAGCTCTACACCCCGCAGTACAGCGACCACTTTTTCGCCCAGCCCGAGGCCGTGCGCCGGCCATTGCTGGTCGAGCAGAAACTGGCGAGCGACGGCATTTCCCAAGCGTTGTTGCAGTCGATTTATCGCCGCCTGTACGAGCTCAAGCACGTCTTGCAGCACCCCTGTCACATTCGCCTGCTGCCCGGGCGCGAGTTGACCGCGATTCAGCAGCGCCCGCATCACTGGAGCCTGTCGATAGCGCACGGGCACAGCCAGGTGCAGGAGGAACTGAGTGCCGACACCGCGGTGCTGTGTACAGGCTATGCCTACCAGATGCCGGCGTGCCTGGCGGCGCTCGAATCACGGATTACCCAATGCAACGGCGAGTACGTCTTCAACGATGACTATTCCGTCGCCTGGGATGGGCCGCAGGGCTCGGCCATCTATGTGCAAAACGCCGCGCGCAGCCAGAAAGGCATCGCCGACCCGAACCTGGGCCTGATCCCCTGGCGTTGCGCGAACATCATCAACAGCGTCAGCGGGCAAGCCCTGTACGACTTGGATGAGCCCGAGGCGTTCGTCCAATGGGGCGCCAACGAAGTATTCGACGAGGTCGGCGATGCGCGTTTCGATCGCCTGACCGCTCTCGCCAACTAGACCCAGGAGCCCGGTCATGGAACCCATCACACTTGCCCCCAACGGCAATGCCCCGGTGATTCGAGAAACCGAGGAGCCCGTGGCGCCGGAAGGCGTGCGCCTGTACCTGCACCACTTTGCCGGCAAACTGGCCAATGCGCCGATCCAGTCATCGCGTTTCACCCTCGAGCCACACAGCGCGACCGACGAAGACAAGCACGCCGTGAACGAAATCTGGTTTATCAGCGGCGGGGAGCTGGACGTCTGCTACGACGGCACCTGGCACGCGGTCAGAAATGGCGAAAGCCTGTATTTCGCGCCCTGGCGGCCGCATTTCGCGCGCAACAACGGCATGACCCAGGTCCAGGTGTTTTCGGTGTGGTGGGCATGAGCATGGCGCAGCACTTCGACCTGGTGATTGTCGGAGGCGGCATTATCGGTGCCTGGGCGTTGCATCATGCGACGCAACGCTATCCCCACTGGCAGATTCTGCTGATCGACCGCTACCGCATCGGCGACGGGGCCACCGCCCATTCGGCGGGTGTGCTGCTGGCCACCGGCCGCTCGCCGCGCGAACGGCGCCTGGCCGGGGAGAGCGCCGAGCTGTATCGGGCCCTGCGTGATCGCCTGGGCATCCGCACCACCCAGGCGCCGGTGTACTGGCTGGCCGAACGCAGCTTTAGCGCAGACATCGAGCAGGCCCTGGTCGATGCGCCGGTTCAGCCCGCCGACTTGTGCGTGGCGGACCTGGGCTCACGCCTGGGCGCCCCACTCAACGTTGGCACGAACGAAAGCCTGTTGCGTGGCGGCACCGCCGAAAGCTATGAGCCACCGCTGGTGGCGCGGTTGCTGATCGGCCACAGCCTGGCCAGTGCCCATGTGCGCTGCATCGAAGGCGTAGGCGTGCAGCAGATCGATGCGCTGGGCAGCGGCACGCGCATCACCCTGGCCGACGGCGCCACGCTGCGCGCCCGCCGCACCCTGGTTGCCACGGGGCCGTGGGTCAGCGAGCCGCCGTTCGACGCGCTTGCCGCGCGCCATGGGCTGCGCGTGAAGAAGGTGGTGGCCCTGCATATCGACGGCGTACCGCCGAGCAACGCCGCGGCGCTGTTCCTGCCGCAATCCGACGCTTACCTGATGCCATTGGCGGCGCGTAACCAGTGGTTGTTCAGCTTCCGGTGCGATGAATGGGACGTTGCGCCGCGCAAACATGCACTGGAAATCAACCGCCACGATGTGCAGGTGGCCACCCGCACGCTGGCGCACTACCTGCCCGAGCTGGTGGCCCGCTGTCGCGGCGGCCGGGTGTTCTGCGACAGCTACAGCCCCGGCGGAGAGTCGCAGGTGAGCTTCGACGCCGGGCAGAACCTGGTGTTTGCCGGCGCCGGCAGCGGCGCCGGTTTCCGCCTGGCACCGGGCATTGCCCGCGAAGCCGTGGACCTGCTCGTCGCCCAGTGGCCCGATGCGCCCGCTACCGCCAAACCCACCCTTTCTACTGTTTCGATGGATTGAAAAGATGACCGCTATCGCCGCGCAAACCTTCTTCCTGATGCCCATCCCGCCCACTCCGAACGGCAGGCTGCACCTGGGGCATATCGCCGGGCCGTACTTGCGCATGGACATGCTGGGGCGCTACCTGCGTAGCCAGGGCCATCGTGTCGACGTGGTCTCGGCGGTCGACGGCTTCGACTCCTATGTGCTGTGGAAGGCCCTGCAAGAGCAGCGCACGCCCGAAGCCGTGGTGCGCGACTATCACGGGCAAATCGCCCATGACCTGCGCGCGCTGGATGTCGAGGTGGATGACTTCCTCGACCTGGTGCAAGGCCCCTATGCGCAGCAGCATGCGCGCAATGCCCAGCGCACGGTGGAGCGCCTGGTGGCGCTCGGGGTGACGCAAAGCGTGGTCGAACGCGTGCTGTATTGCCCGGACACCCGGCGCTACATGGCGGGGGCCTGGCTGCTGGGGCAATGCCCGTATTGCCGGGCGGGGGCGGGCGGCTATTTTTGCGAAGCCTGCGGCGCACTGTTTCGCCCGGAAGCCATGCTTGACCCGCAACCGCGCATGGGCGACAGCCCCCTGCACTGGGTTGAGGTCGAAAGCCTGTTTCTGACCGTCGCCCACCCCGAGCAGTTGCTGCAGCGCATGGCGACCTCCGGTGCGCCGGCGTCGATCGTCGAGGTGATTGCGCGCTTCCTGGAACGGGAAAACGGCCGGGTGCGGCTGACCGCGCCGGGGGAATGGGGCGTTGCCTGGAGCGCGGACCGCTTCGGCAACCCGCGCGCGCTGTTCGAGTCGGGCTGGGAGTATGCGCTGACCTGCGCCGACCGATCCCAGGAACAGGCGCCCGAGCACGGCCATGCCATGCTGTGCAGCAGCGAGGTGACGACGCTGGTCAGTTTTGGCATCGACAACGCGGTGCTGCTGTTGGCCGGCAGTGTCGCGGTGATGGATGCGTTGCAGGATCACCGCTCATTCGATTACGTGTTGACCAATTACTTCTACAACCTGCAAGGCGCGAAGTTTTCCACCAGCCGCCTGCATGTGGTGTGGGCCGCCGATATCGTCGAAAAAACCCCGGCGACCAGCGACGCGGTGCGTTACTTCCTCAGCCGCGAAAGCCCCGAACAGGGCGAAACCAACTTCGCCGTGGAGGAGTTTGTCGAGGTGGTCAATGTGGACCTGGCCGGTGCGCTCGACGGCCGCATCGACCTGGCGCTGGCCGCCCTCGATCACACGCGGCCGCAGTCCATCGACCCGGCGTTGTGGCCGGCCCTGGAGCTGGCCGTTACGCGGTTGGGGCAGGCCTTCCGGTTGGACGCTGTGTCGGTGCGCGAAGCCTGGGACGTGCTGCATCAATGGATGCAACGCCCCGACCTGGACGTCACGCAGCCCGCCCACGCCTACCTGTGGCTCAAGGGCCTGGCGTACCTGGCCGCGCCGATCATGCCGCGCCTGGCCGAGTACCTGTGGCAGCGCCTGGGGCATGACGGTTTGCCGCTGATCCAGGCGCTGCGCGCTGCCTCGCAGCCACGCCCGCAGACCTCGGCGCGCCCGCGCTTTGCGCCGCTGTCGCCGGCCGCATTGGCGCCGTGCCTGCCGGCCAGCGTGGTGCTTGCCGGGGCCACCAGCGATGCATGAATACGCCGACGTTATCGTGATCGGCGCCGGCACCACCGGCACCGCCGCAGCCTGGCACCTGGCGCGGGCCGGGGCGTCGGTCAGGCTGCTCGATAAAGGCGCGATTGCCAGCGGTTCGTCGGGCGCATCGCCGGGGATCGTCCGGGCTTATTATTCCGACCCCGCCCTCAGCTACCTGGCGACGCAAGGTGTGCGGGCCTATCGCGAGTGGCCGCAGCACTATCCCGGCGCATGCGGCTACCAGCGCACGGGGTTCCTGACCGGTATTGCCGGGCACGCGCAAGCGACCACCCAGGCCAATGTCGCGCGTCTGCGGGCAGCGGGCGCGCCGCTTGAATGGCTCTGCCCCGAGCAGATACGGGAACGGGTGCCGGACCTGTACACCGATGGCCTGGCGGGCGCGGTCTACGAACCGGACGCCGGTTATTGCGACCCGCGTCTTACCGCGCGCAGCTTTGCCGCCGGTGCGAGCGCCCTGGGCGCGGTGATCGAAGAGGGCCGGGCGGCGCGGCGGATTGTGCGCCAGGCCGGCCGCGTCATCGGCGTGCAGACCGACTGCGGGTTTATCGCCAGCAGCCATGTGATCAACGCCGCCGGGCCGTGGGCTGCCGCACTGGCCGCCGAGTGCGGCGCGCCGCTGCCGATCCACGCCACACGGCAATGCGTGGGCATTCTCGAGGTCTGCGGCGCGGATAAGCCGATGCCGGGCTACTGCGACCGCGACGTCGGCTTCTACCTGCGCCCGGATCGCCCCGGCAGCTACGTGATCGGCGCGCTGGGCGGCACCGAAGGGGCGCCCATCGACCCGGATGCCTTCGACGGCACCTTCAGCGACACTCAGGTGTTGGCCTACCGTGACCGCGCCGCGCAACGCGTGCAACGTTTACTGGGCGCACAGCCGATCGGGCGCCGCGTGTCGTTCTTCGACGACACGCCGGACGGTAATCCGCTGCTCGGCCCGGACCCGCGCGTGCCGGGGTTGATGGTCGCGGCAGGGTTGAGCGGGCATGGTTTCAAGTTCGCGCCGCTGTTCGGACAGGCGATTGCGCAGTGGGTGTTGACGGGGGAGATGTCGGCGGCGATGGCGCCGTTTGCGCTGCAGCGGTTGGTCGGGTAACGGTAATTCAGTAAATTGTGTGGCTGCGCGGGCCGCGATGCAATCTGGCCCCGGGCAACGTCTACTCCTCCATCGGCCTGATCAACGCGGCCGAGTAAGCCTCAACGCAAAACACCCCGCAAAGCCGGGGTGTTTCGCAACGGGTTAACCTATTGAGGCTTTACCAGAGCGCCAAGGTGTAATCGATGTTCACCCGCAGTTCGTTGTCATCGCGAAACGAAGCGGTAGGGGCGAAGTCATTGCGGTACCAGGCATGGCGCAAGCGGAACGCGACGTTCTTGAAGGTGCCGCTCTGCACCACGTAAGACAGCTCTATGTCTTTTTCGCTCTCGTTGCGATCACTGCCGCCCAATGCACTCGGTAGTTCGATATGGCTGGCGTCCAGATACCGCAGCATGCCCTTGAGCCCGGGAACCGCCAGGGCGGCGAAGTCATAGTCGTAGCGGACCTGCCAGGTGCGTTCCTTGGGGTTGAGGAACTCGCTGCTCAAGGCGCCTTCACTGACCACCATCGGTTCTGAACCGGCGATGTAGGGCATTGCCGTGTCACCGCTCAGTTGCATGTAACCGAGCCCGAGGCTGTGGGCGCCCAGGCTGTAGGTGCTCATCACGCCGAAGGTGCGGTTGTCGACCTTGCCCGCTTTGGCGGGGCCGTCCTCGCCACTGATGTGGTAGCGCACATCGGTTTTCACCCGCCCCGGGCCCAGTGGGCGATTGTCGATAAACCCGACGAAGTCCTGGCGATAAATGTCCGCAAGTTCCGCGTGGTAGTACTTGAGTGTGAGAGCGTCGGACCATTTGTAGTCGCCGCCGGCAAAGCTGAAGCTGTCCGATTCGGCCGCACCGTTGAAGCGCCGGTTGGGCGAGGCCAGGGTGATCTTCTGGTAGTTGGTCGAATCGCGCTGGTTCATGCGGTCGAGCCAGCCGGCATTGAGCGTCAGGTTGTCGATGTCCTGGGACTTGAGCTGGGCGCCACGAAAGGTCTGTGGCAGCAGGCGCGTCGGGCTGGCAAACAGGATGGGCAGGTTCGGCGCGAGCGTGCCGCCCTGCAGTTCGGTTTTCGATACCTTGACCTTGCCGGTCAGCCCCAGTTCTGAATAGCTGTCGTTCGGCTGGCGATTAACCGGGTTGTACGACAGCAGGCCGGTGCCGGTGCGATCGGGGCTGGAGTCGAGTTTCAAGCCGAGCAGGCCTTGGGCATCCAGGCCAAACCCCACGGTGCCAGGGGTATAACCGGAAGTGAAGCGCAGGATGAAGCCCTGCGCCCATTCACGGGTGGCCGATTGCGCCGAGTCGCCTTTGTAGTCGCGGTCGAAGTAGTAGTTGCGTGAAGTCAGCGTGGCCTTGCTGTCTTCGATAAAACCCTGGGCCAGCAGCGCGGGGCTGATGCTGCACAGCGTACCGAGGGCGAGGGTGGTGTGAACCCGTTTCAGAGTACTCATGGACGTTGCCTTTTTATTATTGTTGTCGGGGTTATTCAGGGGCATGCAAGAGGACCCACTGCTGATCCTGCACCGTCACCAGTGCGCGAGCGCGCTGGTCGTGGCCGAAGTGGTCGGTGGCGCTCAGGTTGTACACGCCGTGGGTGCCGACCACGTTGCGGGTCTGCTCAAGCTGGTCGCGCAGTTGCTCGCGAAACGCTGGCGTGCCCGGTGTGCTGCCTTTGAGCGCGGCCGGCACGGCGGCCTCCACCAGGCGCATGGCGTCGTACAGGTAGGCGCCGAATGGCGACAGGCTGTTGGCACCGTACTGGGCCTGGTAATCCTGCGCGTATTGGCTGGCGATGGCTTTGGACGGGTGGCTGGCCGGCAGTTTGTCCCACACCACCACGGGCCCCACGGGCAGGATCGCGCCGTTCAAGGCTTTGTCGCCGATGCGCAGGAACGCGCTGTTGGCCGCACCATGGGTGTGGTAAATGGTGCCCTTGTAACCCAGGCGCCGCAGTTCGGTGTGGGGCAGGGCCGCGGGTGTGCCGGTGGCGCCGATCAATACCGCATCGGGCTTGCTGCTCATGACCTTCAGGGCCTGGCCGCTGACCGACGAGTCGGTGCGGTTGAAGCGCTCGTCTCGCACCAATTGGATGCCTGCCGCCGGCGCCATCTCGCTCAGCACTTTGTGCCAGTCCTCGCCCCACACATCGTTGTAGCCGATGTACGCCAGGGTTTTTACGCCGGCTTTTTGCATGTGCTCGATCAGCGCCTCAGCCATCAAGGTGTTGGTCTGGGCGACGGTGAAAATCCAGGTCTGTTCGCCACTTGCCGGGGCGAATGGGGCCAGGGCGATCTGCGCGGTCTTGCTCTCCTTGGCGATTTGCGCCACGGCCGCCGAGGTGGGCACGGTGGTGGAGCCGATCAACAGGTCGACACGGTTTTCGCTCACCAGTTTGCGCGCGTTCTTGGCGGCGGCCGTGCTGTCGCTGCCGTCGTCCAGTACCACGTATTTCACCGCCTGGCCGGCAATTTCCTTGGGCAACAGGGCCACGGTATTGCGCTCGGGAATACCCAGCGAGGCACCGGGGCCGGTGGTGGAGAGAATCACGCCGACGGTCATGTCCGCCTGTGCGGCGGCAGACAGTGAGGCCAGCAACAGCAAGGGAAAAATCGATCTCATACACGCTCCTGATATTTTTTTTATGGTGTGGCAAAGGCTGTGGCAGGGCGCTACGTGCCGGTAGCGCTGGTGACCTCCATGGCGGCTCGGGTGGGTGGGCGGCCCAGGTAGATTTCGGCCACCTGGGGGTTGTTGGCCAAGGCTTGGGCGCTGCCTTCAAGCACGATTTCCCCGACTTCAAGCACGTAGCCGTAGTCGGAAATCTTCAGCGCTGCGCGGGCGTTTTGCTCGACCAGCAGGATCGACACGCCGCTCTGGCGCAGGGTCTCGAAGATCGTGAAGATTTCGCCGATCACCCGCGGGGCCAGGCCCAGGCTGGGTTCGTCGAGCATCAGCAAGCGCGGCTTGGCCATCAGTGCGCGGCCGATGGCAAGCATCTGGCGCTCGCCGCCCGACAGGGTGCAGGCCGGCTGACTGCGCCGTTCGTACATGCGCGGGAACAGGCCGAAGACTTCGTCGAGGGTCTTCTGGTGGTCGCGAAAGCCACGTCGATGACGGCTGAAGGCGCCCAGGCGCAGGTTGTCCTCGACGCTCATCAGGCCGAACAGTTCGCGGCTTTCCGGCACCAGCGCCATGCCCTTGTCGATGCGCTGGGCGACGTCGTGGTGCGCCAGCAGCGGCTGGCCGGCGTAACTCACCTGGCCCTGTGCTGGCAGCAGGCCGATCAGCGCCGCCATCAAGGTGGTCTTGCCGGCGCCGTTGGGGCCGATCAGGCTGACGATCTGGCCTTCCTCCAGGCACAGGTTGAGTTGGCGTACCGCTTCGACCTTGCCGTGGCTGATCGTCAGGTTGCGTACATCCAGCAGGCGACTCATTCGACACCTCCAAGGTAGGCGGCAAGCACCGCAGGGTTTTGCTGTATCTGCAGCGGCGTGCCTCCGGCCAGGCGCTGGCCGAATTCCATCACCACGATCTGGTCGGCCAGGCCCATGACGAATTCCATGTCGTGCTCCACCAGCAGCACGCCCAGGCCTTCGCTGCGCAGTTGTTCGAGCAGGTGGGCGAGTGCCTGCTTTTCGCCATGGCGCAGTCCGGCGGCGGGTTCGTCGAGCAACAGCAACAGGGGATCGCTGCACAGCGCTCGGGCAATTTCGACGATGCGCTGCTGGCCCAACGGCAGGCTGCCGGCGGGGGTGTGCAGGGCGGCGCCCAGGCCCACGCGTTCGATCTGGCGCCGGGCTTCGGCCAGCAGGGCGGCTTCCTCTTCGCGCTCCAGATGCAGCATCGAGCGCAGCAGCCCGGCTTTGCCCCGGGCATGGGCGCCGAGGGCGACGTTTTCCAGGACGCTCATGTCCGGCAACAAACGCACGTGCTGGAAGGTGCGGCTGACGCCCAGTCGGGCGATGGCACGCGGCGACAGGCCGTCGATGCGCTGGCCGAGAAAAACGATCTGGCCGGCATTGGGCGCCAGCACCCCGGACAACAGATTGAACAGGGTCGACTTGCCGGCGCCGTTGGGACCGATCAGCGCGGTGATTTCGGCGCCATTGACGGTCAAACCCATGTCCTTGTTGGCCACCAGTCCGCCAAACTGCTTGAGCAGACCTTCTGCGACCATCAACGGCTGCCCGTTGGCGGGCATCGTCCGGCGGGGCAGCGCATGGGCCGGGGGCTCGGGCAACGGGCGGGGTTGTGCCCTCGGGAACAGGCCGCTCAGCAATGGCAACAGGCCGCCACGGGCGTATTGCAGGACCAGGATCACCAGCACGCCGAAGAAAATCATCTCGACGTTGTCGGCGTGTCCGAACAGCTGTGGCAGTACGTCTTGCAGCACCTGTTTGATCAGGGTCAGCAGGGCTGCACCGAGCAGTGCGCCCCAGAGGCTGGCAACGCCGCCGAGCACGATCATGAACAGATACTCGATACCCATCACCACCGAGAACGGCGTGGGATTGACCACCCGTTGCAGGTGCGCGTACAGCCAGCCCGACAACGCCGCGAGCAGGGCCGCGATGATGAACACCTGCAAGCGGCTGCGCGCCGTGTCGATGCCCATCGCCTCAGCCATGCCGGCGGAATCCTTGAGGGTGCGGATGGCGCGGCCCTGACGGCTGTGCAGCAGGTTGTCGAGCAGCCACAGGCTGATCGCCAACAACAGCCCAATCAGCAGGCTGAAGTCGGCCGGGTCGCGGACCTGCCAGCCGAACAGGCTGATATTCGGCAGGTTTTGCAGGCCGCCGAAGCCGCCCAGCCCGGGCAGGTTGCCGAACAGATAGAACAGCGCCAGGCCCCAGGCCAGGGTGCCGATGGGCAGGTAGTGGCCGGCCAGGCGCAGGGTCAACAGGCCCAGGCTGGTGGCAACCCCAAGGGTAATCGCCAGGCCCGCGAGCAAACCGAGCCAGGGCGACAGGCCATATTGGGTGGTCAGCACCGCGCTGGCGTAGGCGCCGATACCGACGAACGCGGCCTGGCCGAACGAGGTCATGCCGCCGATGCCGGTCAGCAGCACCAGGCCCAGGGCGACCAGGCTGTACAGGCCGATGTAATTCAGCAGCGTGACATGGAAGGTCGGCAGCAGCACTGGTGCCAGGCCCGCCAGCAGCAGCAGGGCGAACAGGGGGATCAGTCGACGGATCATCAGTGTTGCTCCTCAAGGTGAGGGTGCTTCAACGAGAGCCACAGCAGTACCGGGATCACCAGGGTGAACACGATCACCTCCTTGTAGGCCGAGGCGCCGAAGTTGGCGAAGCTCTCCAGGACACCGACGAAAAACGCACTGGCCGCGGCAATCGGGTAACTGGCCAGGCCGCCGAAGATCGCAGCGACAAACCCCTTGAGGCTGATCAGAAAGCCCGAGTCGTAGTACAGGGTGGTCAGCGGGCCGATCAGCACGCCGGAAATGGCGCCGATCAACGCCGCCAGGCCGAACGCCGCCTTGCCGGCCAGCTGTGTGGGGATGCCCACCAGTTGCGCGCCCTTGCGATTCAGTGCCGTGGCGCGCAGGGCCTTGCCATACAGGCTGTGGCCGAAGAACGCGTAGAGCAGGCCGATCAGCAGCAGGGCGCTGGCGATCACCAACAGGCTTTGCAGGCCCACCGGCAGCTCACCGAGCATGAACACCGCTTCGGCCAGGGCATCGGTGCGAACCCCTTCTGCGCCGAACATCAGCAAGCTGATACCCACCAGCGTGATGTGTACGGCCACCGATACAATCAGCAGCAACAGCACCGAGGTCTCGGCCACCCGTTGATACACCAGGCGATACAGCAGCGGCCCCAGCGGCGTGACCAGCGCCAGGGTCAGCAGGATCTGCAACACGGCCGGCAAACCGGCCAGCTCGAAGGTGTCCAGCACCACCCACAGCACCGTCGGCAAGCCCAGGTAGCGTGCCAGCAGGCCGGGCACCCGGCGCGATTGACCACGGCGCAACGCGGCGATGCTGTCCAGTGTGCAGGCGGCCAGCGAGCAGCCGAGCAGCAGCCACAGGGTGCCGGGCACCAGCCCCAGTTGCAGGGTGGCCAGGGTCAGGGCGCTGTAGGTGACGAAGTCGCCCTGGCACACCAGGATGGTGCGCGTCACCGAGAACACCAGCACCAGGGCCAGCGCCACCAAGGCATAAATCGCGCCCGTGGTCAGGCCGTCCTGGGCGAGAAACGCCAGTATCGAGATATCCATGAGCGGCCCTCAGCGAGCGGTAGGGAAGGGAGGCGAAGGTGTGCGCCAGCGGGCGCCGGTCAATGCCGTGCCGGGGTGCTGTCGTCGAGAGGGCGAGGTGTCAAGCGCGCAGGGTGTGGCCGTGCGCAGGGGGGCATGCAAGTGCATAGTGAGGTACCCGTTTTCTATTCTTATTGTCGTGTGGATAAGCCTGAGGGAGCGCCATACACAGCTTTAAAATACACATGTGAATGTGTATGTATAGACTACGCGGGAGGGTGGGCGCTTTGTCAATAGGCGCCGCTGTAACGGTTTGTTTAAAGGCGGTGTTCTGATCTATGTTGTTGTTTTTAGATAAAAAAATAAAATAATATTTTTCATCTGAAAAGCTCGGCACCCAGTGCGCGTGCTGCTTTGTGATTTTGAAAGATACATTTATGTATTTTTATGAATGCCGACGCAGGTCGGCATCCGGGCTCAGGCGGGGAGGGTGCAGGATTCGGGGATCAGGATGCCGGCCATGCGCTGGCTGCGTTCCAGGCGTTGTTGCGGGGTGTCTTCGCTGTGCAGCAATGACAGGCTGATCTGGTAGGCATAGATCAGGTAGGCGCGGTCCTGGGCATCGCCACTGGGCACGCCGGCCTGGATCAGCAGGCCTTCGATGTAGCTCAGGCGGTGGCTGTCGACTTCGTCGATGGCCTGGCGCGCCTGCTTGTCGCGGCGGGCCCAGCCGCGAATGCCCAGCTCGATCGAGGCGGCGTCCTTGGCGGTCTGCCCGTGGGAGGGCAGTTCGAGCAGGCGATGCAGTTGTTGCAGCGGCGAGCTGTGGGCATTGCGCAGGTGCAGAATCACATCTTCGGTGGCGCGTGCGCGCCAGTTGCCGAGGATGCCTTCGAGCAGTTCCCCGCGACTTTTGAAGTGGTAGTAGAAGCTGCCACGGGTGATCTTCAATTCCTTGGCCAGGGTGTCGACCCGCACAGCGTCGACGCCGCTGGTAACCAGGACTTCCTGTGCCGCATGAATCCAATCTTCCCGCGTGAGGTTGGTGCGTGATGACATTGTCTAGGGGCCTTGTCCAACAAGCTGGATAAGCGCCAGGGCACAGCAGCGTTCGACGCCCGCCTTGGCAGCGAGCCGCCATTCTAACGCCCGGCGCAACGACGAAGCTATTGCCAGCGCACCGACTGTGGCCCGCGCATGGGGGCTGCGTGTGCTCGGATTCTAGAGTACATGTGTGTAGGTTGGATTTTAGATTATTTGCACAAAGCCACGTTTTTTTAATTGACGCAGGTCAAATCGGTAAATAGCATACAGATACACATCTGTATGTTAAGAATAAGAACCGGAGGCCGACATGAGCGCAAATCCCAAGACTCTGCTTGCAGCAGGGCACCAGACTCACTACCACGAAGCCGGTCAGGGCGAGGCCTTGTTCCTGTTGCATGGTTCGGGCCCCGGTGTATCGGGCTGGGCCAACTGGGCCAATACCGTGCCGGTGTTCGCTGATCGCTGGCGCGTGGTCGTGCCGGACATCGCCGGCTTCGGCTTCACCGAGTTCAAGGACGACGCCAAGTACGACATCAAGCTGTGGGTCAACCATCTGCTCGGCATCATGGATGCCCTGGACATCGAAAAAGCCTCGTTCGTCGGCAATTCGTTTGGCGGCGCGCTGGCCATCGGCCTAGCGGTGTTCGCACCGGAGCGGGTCAACAAGCTGGTGTTGCTCGGCACCCCGGCTGGTGAGTTCGTGCAGACCCCAGGCTTGCGCGGCGCCTGGGAATACGAGCCATCGCTGGACAACATGCGCGAGCTGATGAAGCTGTTCCCCTATGACGTGTCGCTGATTACCGAGGCGATGGTGCAGGCACGTTACGAAGCCAGTGCGCGCCCTGGTGCCCAGCAGGCGCTACGCAAACTGATCCCGCAGCCGGCCGCCGACGGCCCGACCCTGGTCAAGGGCTTTCCCGCGGCCGCGTTGGCCAAGATCGTCGCGCCGACGCTGGTGGTACACGGCCGTGAAGACCGCGTGGTGCCGCCTGAGTGCGGGCTGCTGATCGCCAACAGCATTCCCGATGCCGACCTGCACCTGTTCGGGCGCTGCGGGCACTGGGTGCAGAGCGAGCAGCCGCGCCGCTTTGCCGCGCTGGTCCGCGATTTCCTCAGCGAGTAGGCCGGTATGAGCAGAAACGTTATGGAGCGTGCGCTCTGGCAGCTGTGCGTCGAGCGTGTCGCCAAAGAGCGCTTTCGGCAGGACGCGGTCGGGTTCCTCGGGCGTTTTGCCCTGGAGGAGGCCGAGGTCCGCATGATCGTCGAGTTCGATGTTGCCGGGCTGCAGGCGGCCGGGGTCAACCCGATGCTGACCATGGGCTTCTGGCAGGAGCTTGCCCCTGACCGCAACATGAGCCTCTACAAACAGCGCCTGGGCGCTACCGACGAACACAGCGCGGGATTTTCCGCCGCGCTCAAGGGGTGAACCGATGGGCAAGATAGTAGGCGGCTTCTGGATGCCGCATGACCCGGTAATGTTCGTGGCACCCGACGCGCCGCCGTTGGCGCAACGTGAGGCGGTATGGGCTGCATACGAAGCCTGCGCCGAACGCCTGGCGGCCTTGCAGCCGACCTCGGTGATCATCGTCGGTTGCGACCATTACATTCTGTTCGGCACCCATTGCCTGCCGCGCTATGTGATCGGCACCGGCGATGTGGATGGCCCCATCGATCGCCTGCCGGGCCTGGAACGTGGCGCGGTGCGCAACCATCAAGCGTTGGCCGCGCACATTGTCGAGCACGGCGATGGGCAGGGCGTGGACTGGACCGTGGCGCGCAGTTTTACCGTCGACCATTCCTTTTCCATTCCGCACCAACTGGTGGTCAAGCCGGCCGAGGCCTTGCTCGGGCGTGAGTTGCCGAGCATTCCGGTGTACCTGGCGTGCGGCGTTGACCCGTACATCTCGCTCCAGCGTTCGGCCGACCTCGGCCGGCAGCTGCGGGCGGCCGTCGAAGCGTTCGATGCCGACGAGCGTGTGGTGATTATCGGCAGTGGCGGTATCAGCCACTGGGTCGGCACCGCCGAGATGGGCCGGGTGGCCGAAGACTTCGATCGCGAGATTCTCGCCCTCGGCGTCAATGGCGACCTGCAAGCGCTGTGCGCCTACAGCGACGAAGAGATCCTGCGTCGGGCCGGCAACGGCGCGATGGAAATCCGTAACTTCGCCTGCGCCCTGGCCGCCATCGAGCGCCCGCAGGGCGAAGTGATTGCCTATGAAGCCGTACCCGCCTGGGTCACCGGGCTGGGCTTTGTGCAACTGAGTGTGAGGGCCGAGCATGAGCCGTGTATTACTTTGCCAACGTGATGAGCTGGCGCCAGGGGAGCTGAAGAAGGTTGCCCACCGCGAGGGCGACGCCATCTGCGTCTACAACCTGGGGGGCACGTTCTACGCCACCACCGACATGTGTACCCACGCCACCGCTTCGCTGGCCGAGGGCGACCTGGAAGACGACCTGATCACCTGCCCGGTCCACTGGGGCCAGTTCCATGTGCCCAGCGGCAAGGCGGTGACGTTTCCCTGCGAGCGCCACTTGCGCACCTACAAGGTCATCGTCACCGACCGCGAGGTGTTCGCCGACATCGCCCTGGAGGCTGACGAGGCGCTGGCCGCCGCCAACAGCCCGGTGTGACCGGGCCGCTGTCCAACCGTATTCCTGTGAGTCTGAACCATGGATAACAACAAACACATACCGCTCAGAACCATTGAAAGCACGCCCGCCCTGGGCAACCTCGACCGTATCTGCGACATGGAGGAAGGGCGCCTGTCCGGCAAGGTCTTCTGGGACCCGGCGATCTACGAGCAGGAGCTGGAGAAAATCTTCGCGCGCTGCTGGCTGTTCGTCGCACACGAGTCCCAGCTGCCCAAGTCCGGCGACTACCTGACCACCTCGATGGGTGAAGACGAAGTGCTGGTGGTGCGCCAGAAGGACGCCTCGATCAAGGTCTTCCTCAATGCCTGCCCGCACCGTGGCAACAAGGTGTGCTTTGCCGAGGCCGGCAACGCCCGCGGTTTTATCTGCAACTACCATGGCTGGTCGTTCGGTGCCGATGGCGGCCGGCTGATGGGCATGCACGAGTCCAAATGCTACGAAGAAAGCCAGTTCGACAAGTCCAGGCACGGCCTGCGCGAGGCGCGTGTCGCCAGCTATAAAGGCCTGGTTTTCGCCACGTTTGCCAGCGATGCGCCGACCCTGGAGGAATACCTCGGGCCGATGACCTGGTACATGGACGTGATGCTCGACATGGATGAAGGCGGCAGCGAGTTTCTCGGTGGTTGCATCCGCTCCACCATTGAGTGCAACTGGAAGATCGCCGCCGAGAACTTCGTCGGTGACATCCTGCACGGCGGCTGGACCCACGATTCGGCGGCCAAGGCCATGCTCGGCGGGCCGGTGGCGAATGTCGGCGAGTTGCCCGAGTCGTACTCGGTGAACTGGAATGGCCACGGCTATGAGTTCGCCACCGACGTGGTCGGCAACGCCGCGACCCTGGGCGAGAAAGACATCAACAAATACCTGCACGTGCTGCGTCCCAAGGTGGCGGACCGCCTCGGCGAATTCCGCTCGCGGCTGATCGGGGCGATTTCCTCGTTCACCGTGTTCCCCAACTTTTCCTTTCTGCCGGGGCAAAACACCGTTCGCATCTGGCAGCCGCGCGGCCCGCACAAGATCGAGCTGTTCACCTGGGTGATCGTCAACAAAAACGCCCCGCAGGAGATCAAGGACAAATGGCGGCGCGGCGCGATGATGACGTTCTCGCCCACCGGGGTGTTCGAGATGGACGACGGCGAGAACTGGGAGTACTGCACCAAGAGCAGCCGTGGCGTGGTCACGCGTTATCAGGACCTGTACGTCGGCCTGGGCATGCACACCCGTCTCGAAAACAGCGAGTTGCCCGGCAATGTGTTCAAGGGCCAGCTCAACGAATGTAATGCGCGGGCGTTCTATCAGCGCTGGAAGGACCTGCTGCAGGCTCCGACCTGGGCCGATGTTCCGGACCGCAACGGCACGCTGCGCTGAGGGGGCCAGATGACACACGAACAACAGGACAGCCTCGTTTCAGTCGAGGAAACCCGCCGCGTCGAACAGTTCCTGCTGCGCGAAGCGCGCCTGCTCGACGGCGAATGCTGGGACGCGTGGCTGCACGGTCTCAGCGAAGCCATCCACTACTGGATGCCGGGCATCGAGAACCGGCGCCGCGAGGACAAATCCGGGCCCTATCGCCTGGAACACATGGCCTTCTTCGATGACGGCATGCGCGAACTCAAGCGCCGCGTGGCACGCTTCAAGCAGCCGTCGGCCTGGGCCGAGAACCCGCCGACGCGCAACGTTCACCTGATCAGCAACATCGAAGTGTATGCCGGCCCGGCGCCGGGCGAATACCTGGCCTACTCGTGCTTTATCAACGTGCGCAGCCGCGGCCTGGACGAGCATCACCAGATCGCCGGCCGGCGCGAGGATGTACTGCGCCTGGAGGCCGACGGCCTCAAGTTGCTCAAGCGCAAGATCCTGATCCCTAACGCGATGTTGCTGTGCAAGAACATCAACACCTTCCTCTGAGGGCTGGCATATGGCTTGGTTAAAAGGGCAGGTGGCATTGGTCACCGGCGGTACCGGGGGGATTGGCAGCGCCATCGTCCGTCGTTACGTGGCCGAGGGCGCGCGCGTCGCGGTCATGGGCCGCGATGCGGCGCAACTGGCCGCGTTGGCTGACACGCTTGGCGACGCGGTCATCACGATTGAGGGGGATGTGTCGCGGTATCAGGACAATCAGCGTGCGGTGGCGGCGACCCTCGAGGCGTTTGGTAGGCTTGACACCTTCGTCGGCAACGCTGCCGTGTTCGATTATTTCACGCGCCTGGACCGTATTGCCCCGGAAGAGTTCGAGGGCGCCTTCCAGAAACTCTTCGCCACCAACGTGCAGGGTTATCTGCTGGGCGCGCAAGCCTCGATCGAGGCGCTGCGCGAAACCCGGGGCAGCATGATCTTTACCCTCTCCAACAGTGCCTTTTATGCCGGCGGCGGTGGCATTCTCTACGTCACCGCCAAGCATGCGTTGGTGGGCATGATTCGCCAGCTGGCTTATGAGCTGGCGCCGGAGATCCGCGTCAACGGCGTGGCTCCGGGGGCGACCAACACGCCGATGAAAAGCCTGGAAGGCTTGAACAGCCGCAGTGTGCCGCTGAACCAGATCCCGGGCTTCGAAGCCGGTGCGGCGCAGGCGGTGCCGTTGCAACGGATTGCCGAGCCCGAAGACCACACCGGGCACTACGTGCTGTTGGCCTCGCGGGAAAATTCCGGCCTGACCACGGCGAACTTCATCCACAGCGATGGCGGCTGGGAGATCCGCAGTGCCGGTGCAGCCAAGCCGCGCAAGGCCTGAGCCAGGCCGACGCCTTGATAACTAGAATAAGAGAGATGCGTGATGACAAGAACAAGCCTGAGTGCACCGCAACAGCAACTCCTGAACCTGTTTGCCGGGCTCAACCTTCCGGTCCTTGCGGCGCCGATGTTCCTGGTGTCGGGGCCGGCCCTGGTGGCTGCCTGCTGCCAGGCCGGCATCGTCGGCAGCCTTCCGGCGCCCAATGCGCGAACGGTCGAGCAATTGCAGGAATGGCTGGAGCAGATCAGCCGCGAGCGTGAGCTGGCGCAGCAACGCGGCGAGCAGTGGGCGCCATGGATGCTCAACATGATCGTACACAGCACCTACGACCGCTTCGACGCTGAGCTTGAGTTGGTGCGCCGTTATCAGCCGCCCATCGTGTCCACAGCCCTGGGTAGCCCCAAGCGTGTCCTTGAAACCGTACACGCTTATGGTGGCGTGGTGATCGCCGACGTGATCAGCCCGGCACTGGCGCGCAAGGCGGTGGCCGCTGGCGTCGATGGCCTGGTCCTGGTGTGCAACGGGGCGGGCGGGCATACCGGCAGCTACAACCCGTTCGCCTTCGTCGCCGAAGTGCGCCAGTTCTGGGACGGCCCTCTGGGCTTGGCCGGGGCGATTTCCAACGGCCGCGACATCCATGCGGCGCAGGTATTGGGCTGCGATTTCTCGCTGGTCGGGACCCGTCTGATTGCCGCCCATGAAAGCCTGGTGGAAGCCGCCTACCGCGACATGCTGGTGGCCTGCTCGCTGGATGACGTGACCACCACCAAGGCGGTCAGCGGCGTGCTTGCCAACTGGATGCGGCCGTCGCTGGAAAAGGCCGGTATCGACCCCAGCGCCGAAAACCGCGCCAGCATCGACTTTTCCGGTGACATCTCCACTGCCAACAAGGCCTGGAAACATGTGTGGTCGGCCGGCCAGGGCGTAGGCCAGATCACCGGCACCTACAGCGTGGCGCAACTGGTGGACGAGTTGCACCAGGGTTATCGCGAAAGCCGCGCACGTCAGTTGTGAGCCATCCAGAACCGTTCAGGAGCAACCCCATGCACCACGAAAACCTTCAGGCCGCCGCCGCTGCGCTGGCCCTGGCGCGGTCGAGCCGCAGCCCTTGCCCACGCATTTCCGAGCGTTTCGACATCCAGTCGTTGCACGACGCCTACGCCGTGCAAGAGATCAACACCCAGGCCGCCCTGGCTGCCGGTCGGCGCCTGAGCGGGCGCAAGATCGGCCTGACGTCCCTGGCGGTACAGCAGCAGTTGGGCGTCGATCAGCCCGATTTCGGCATGCTGTTCGCCGACATGGAATACCGCGATGGCGAGACCATCGACAGCACCCGGCTGATCCAGCCCAAGGTCGAGGGCGAAATTGCCTTCGTCCTGGGGCGCGATCTCCCTCACCCCGATACGACCCTGGGCGAATTGCTGCGCGCTGTCGACCATGTGCTGCCGGCCCTGGAAATCGTCGACTCGGCGATCGAGGACTGGAAGATCACCCTGGTCGATACCGTGGCCGACAACGCTTCATCGGGCCTCTACGTGCTGGGCAAGACCCCTGTCAGCCTGCGCGGCCTGGACCTGGCGCTCGAAGGCATGCTGCTGGAGAAGAACGCGGCCCAGGCGGCCATCGGCGTGGGGGCCGCGTGCATGGGCAACCCACTCGACGCTGCGCTGTGGCTGGCGCGCACCATGGCCCTGACCGGGCGCCCGTTGCAGGCGGGCGACGTGCTGTTGTCGGGCGCGCTCGGGCCCATGGTGCCGGTGGTGGCGGGCGACGGCGTGCGCTTGCGCCTCACCCGCCTGGGTGAAGTGAGCTGTCGTTTCGGCTGAGGCCGGCAGGCAACAACCCTGCTACCGGGCTGACGACCCGGTGGCGATTACAACAATAAAACGAGTGAGCAGCGGGCTGATGGCCTGCCGTATTCACGAGGGCGTGCAATGTACGATTTTTTCAATGATCCGACCCAATTGGCCCCTGCCAAGGTGCTGTATGAGGCACGTGCCGACGGCAGCTTCGTGCTGAGTTCCCCCGAACCCCTGCAGCCCTATGCGCGCTGTATCGGGCAGTGGCTCGAACACTGGGCCGTGCAGACACCGCAGCGTGCCTACCTGGCCGAGCGGCGCGGCGCCGGCTGGTTCAGCCTGAACTATGCCCAGGTACGCCAGCGCGTGGGGGCATTGGCCCAGGGCTTGCTCGAGCTGGACTTGCCGGCGGGGCGCCCGCTGCTGATGCTCTCGGAAAACGATCTGGACCAGGCGCTGTTGACCTTGGCGGCGCTGCACGTGGGCATCCCGGTGTCGACGATTTCCGTGGCGTACTCGCGCAACACCGGCAGCGGGTGCAGCAAACTCAAGGCGATTGTCGAAGTGCTCAAGCCGGCGCTGATTTTCGTCAACGACGGCGATGCCTATTGCCGTGCCATCGAGTTGGTCAACCCGGATTGCCTGGTGGTGGCGGCGCGCAACGCCCAGGAAATTTGCGGGGCGCTGGCCTTGCCGCTGTTGTACAAGGCCGAAAGCCCAGCGGTGATGCAAGCGTTTGCACTACTCGACGGCGACACCCCGGCGCGCTACCTGATGACCTCCGGTTCGACCGGTGCGCCCAAGGCGGTGGTCAATACCCACGGCATGCTCTGCGCCAACCAGCAGGCGATTGCCCAGTGCTGGCGCTTTCTTGAACACGAAGAACTGGTGGTGCTCGACTGGTTGCCCTGGAGCCATGTGTTCGGCGCCAACCACAACTTCAACCTGGTACTGCGCAACGGCGGCACCTTGTACATCGACGACGGCCTGCCGTTGCCGGGGCAAATCGACCGCACCGTGGAAAACCTCAAGTCGGTGCGACCCACCCTGTACTTCAACGTGCCGCGCGGCTACGAGGTCTTGCTGCCGTACCTCGAGCGCGACGAGGTACTGGCGCGCGCCTTGTTCGGGCGTCTGCGCATGCTGTTCTACGCCGCTGCCGCGCTGCCCCAGAGCAGTTGGGCGCGGCTGGCGGCGTGTGCCACCAAGGTCCGCGACACCCCGCTGTTCTTTGCCACCGAGTGGGGCTCGACCGAGACGTCGCCGGTGGTCACCAACGTGCATTTCGCCGCCGACAAGGCCGGCATCATCGGCCTGCCGGTGCCGGGCACGCAGCTCAAGTTCGTGCCCTGCGGCGACAAGCTGGAGATGCGCGTGCGCGGGCCGTCGGTGTTCCCGCGCTACCTGAAGGACCCGGTCAGCAGCCTGGCCGCGTTCGATGAGGAGGGCTTCTACCGCATTGGCGACGCGGGGCGCTTGGTCGACCCGCAGCGGCCGGAGTTGGGGGTGCAGTTCGACGGTCGGGTGACTGAAGACTTCAAACTCAGCAGCGGCACCTGGGTATCGGTGGGCACCCTGCGTCCGCGCCTGGTCAGTGCCTTGGCGCCTTACGTCAGCGATTGCGTGATCTGTGGGCATGATCGCGACGTGATCGGTGCGCTGATCTACCCGAGCCCGGCCCTGCGCGATCTGCTCGGTGCCGCCGGACAACAGATGAGCGGCGCACAACTGGCGATGCAGTCCGAGGTGCGCCTGGCCTTGTGTTCGGGGCTGCTGGCGCTGGCCAAGGAATTCCCGGCGTCGTCCCAGCATGCCATGCGCCTGGTGATTCTCGATTCGCCGCCCAGCCTCAACGACGGCGAAATCACCGACAAAGGCTACATCAACCAGCGCATGGCGCTGAGCCTGCGCGCCGAGGCCGTGACACGGCTGTACGCCGACAGCCTCGAGCCCAGCGTCATCCTCCTCGCTGAAGTCTACGGAGAAGCCGTATGAACCCTGCAAAACTCAAAGTCGCCATCATCGGTTCCGGCAACATCGGCACCGACCTGATGATCAAGATCCTGCGCAACGCCAAACACCTGGAAATGGCGGTCATGGTCGGCATCGACCCGGCCTCCGACGGCCTCGCCCGCGCCCAGCGCATGGGCGTGGCCACCACCCATGAAGGCGTCGAAGGCCTGACCCGCATGGACGTGTTCCAGCACATCGACTTCGTCTTCGATGCCACCTCGGCCGGCGCGCATGTGCAGAACGATGCGTTCCTGCGCGCGATCAAGCCCGGCATCCGCCTGATCGACCTGACGCCGGCAGCCATCGGTCCGTACTGCGTGCCGGTGGTGAACCTGGAGCAGAACCTCGATCAGCTCAACGTCAACATGGTCACCTGCGGCGGCCAGGCGACCATTCCGATGGTCGCCGCGGTGTCGCGTGTGGCCAAGGTGCATTACGCCGAAATCGTCGCCTCGATCGCGAGTAAATCCGCCGGGCCCGGCACCCGCGCCAATATCGACGAATTCACCGAAACCACGTCCAAGGCCATCGAAGTGATCGGCGGCGCGGCCAAGGGCAAGGCGATTATCGTGATGAACCCGGCCGAGCCGCCGTTGATCATGCGCGACACGGTGTTTGTGCTGTCCGAAGCGGCGGATCAGGCGCTGGTCGAAGCCTCCATCGTCGAGATGGCGGCGGCCGTGCAGGCCTATGTGCCGGGCTATCGCCTCAAGCAAAACGTGCAGTTCGACGTGATCCCGGCAGATGCGCCGCTGAACATCCCTGGCCTGGGCAAATTCTCCGGCCTGAAAACCTCGGTGTTCCTCGAAGTCGAAGGCGCCGCCCATTACCTGCCGGCCTACGCTGGCAACCTCGACATCATGACCTCCGCTGCCTTGGCTACCGCCGAGCGCATGGCGCAGTCGATGCAACAGGCCTGAGGAGAGCGACATGAACGGTAAGAAAATCTACATCTCCGACGTGACCCTGCGCGACGGCAGCCATGCGGTGCGTCATCAGTATTCGTTGCAAAACGTGCAGGACATCGCCCGCGCCCTGGACAAGGCCAAGGTCGACTCGATCGAAGTCGCCCACGGCGACGGCCTGCAAGGCTCGAGCTTCAACTACGGCTTCGCGGCGCACACCGACCTGGAATGGATCGAAGCCGCCGCCGATGTGATCAGCCACGCCAAGATCACCACGCTGTTGCTGCCCGGCATCGGCACCGTGCATGACCTCAAGGCGGCCTACAACGCCGGTGCCCGCGTGGTGCGGATCGCCACCCATTGCACCGAGGCCGACGTCTCCAGACAGCACATCGAATACGCCCGCGAACTGGGCATGGACACCGTCGGTTTCCTGATGATGAGCCACATGATCCCGGCCGAGCAGCTCGCCGCCCAGGCCAAGCTGATGGAAAGCTACGGCGCGACCTGCGTGTACATGGCCGACTCCGGCGGCGCGATGAACATGCAGGACATCCGCGATCGCTTTCGTGCGTTCAAGGCCGTGCTCAAGCCGGAAACCGAAACCGGCATGCATGCCCACCACAACCTCTCGCTCGGCGTGGCCAACTCGATCACCGCGGTCGAGGAAGGCTGCGACCGCATCGACGCCAGCCTCGCCGGCATGGGCGCCGGGGCCGGCAACGCGCCGCTGGAAGTGTTCATCGCCGCCGCCGAACGCCTGGGCTGGAACCACGGCACCGACCTCTACACCTTGATGGACGCAGCGGACGACATCGTGCGGCCGTTGCAGGATCGGCCAGTGCGGGTCGACCGCGAGTCACTGGCGCTGGGGTATGCCGGGGTCTATTCGAGCTTCCTGCGCCATGCCGAAATCGCTGCGGCCAAGTACGGTTTGAAGACCGTGGACATCCTCGTCGAGCTGGGCAAACGCCGGATGGTCGGTGGCCAGGAAGACATGATCGTCGACGTCGCGCTGGACCTGTTGGCCGCTGGCAAGCACACACACTGAGGAGGCGCGCATGAGCTATCAACTGCAGATTCTTCCGGTCGGCCTGAGTTGTCCGCTACTGCCTGAACAAACCGTGCTGGACGCGGCGCTGGCCGACGGCCTGATGCTCAAGCACAGCTGCCGCACCGGCACGTGCGGCAGTTGCAAGGGCCAGGTGCTCAGCGGTGAAGTGGAGCACGGCGACAGCCCGCTGGAGGTACTTAGCGCGGCCGAGCGGGCGCGGGGGTTGGCGTTGTTTTGCTGCGCCACGGCGCGCTCTGACCTGGTGATCGAGGCGCCAGAAGTGACGGCGTTGCGCGGTATCGGCATCCAGCAGATGGGCGTGCGTGTGGCCAGCCTCGACAAGGTCAGCAGTGACGTTGCAGTGCTGCGGCTGACACTCGCCCCGGGCGCCGGGTTTACTTATTTCCCGGGCCAGTACGTGCAGGTGTTGCTCAAGGATGGCAGCCGGCGCAGCTATTCGATGGCGACCCACACCCCACGGGACAACCAGTTGGAGCTGCACATTCGACACATGCCCGGCGGGGTGTTCAGCGGGCATGTGTTCAACGCCTTGCAACCCAAGGCCATCCTGCGCATGGAAGGCCCGTTCGGCTCGTTCTACCTGCGCGACAGCGAGCGGCCGATGATCTTCCTGGCCAGCGGCACCGGTTTTGCGCCGATCCAGGCCTTGCTCGAACAGCTGCGCGAACAGGGGCACAACCGGCGTCCGGTTTACCTGTACTGGGGCGGCCGGCGCCGTGAGGATCTGTATCGGCATGAACAGTTGCTGGCCTGGGAGGCACAGTTGCCGTGGCTGCGCTACACCCCGGTGCTGTCCGATCCTACCGCGGCCTGTGATTGGCAGGGTGCGACCGGCTTCGTCCACCGCCAGGTGCTGAGCGACTTCCAGAGCCTCAAGGGGTTTGAAGTGTATGCCTGTGGCGCGCCGATCGTGGTTGATTCAGCGCGGCGCGACTACGTCGAGTTGCGGCAACTGGAGGCGGCCGACTTCTATGCCGACGCCTTCGTCTAGAGCCTGACCGTGCGCGTTTTTAGCGTGCGTGCCCCCAGGCCAGGTGAATCAGGCGGCTCCCCGAGGCCGCCGGTTTGCTTGCCTGCCCAACAACAATAATCCTGAGAGGCTTGCGTGCTGAATCTTAGAAAATGGCGCATCACGACGCGTATTGGCGCGTTGGTGGTTGGCCTGGGCGTGTTGATCATTTGTCTGGCCATCTGGCTGGGCCTGTTGCTGCAGCGCTCGTTGCTCGAAGAAAAAATGGCGGGCGTCGACACCGCGCTGAACACCGCCAATTCGATCCTTGCGTACTACGCCGGGCAAGTGGAAAACGGCCACATGAGCCTGGCGTTGGCCCAGCGCCAGGCCGCCGAGGTGGTCGGAACCCTGCGCTACCTGGGCGATAACTATTTGCTGATCCTCGACTTGGACTATCGGATGATCATGCACCCGACGGCGCCGGCGTTGGTGGGCAAGGCGCTGGGCGACTTCAAGGACCAGAACGGCAAGCCGTTTTCCCGCCAGTTCGTGGAAGGCGCGCGCGAGCAGGGGCGGGTGTTGGTGGATTACTACTTTCCCCGTGCCAATGGCGCGCCGGCCGAATACAAACTGTCTGAGGCGCGCCTGTTCAAGCCCTGGGGCTGGGTGGTGGCGAGCGGCATCTACCCCAGCGATGTACAACGGGTCGTCAACCGCGTGTTGGTGGCGCCGGCATGGATCAGCGCCGTGGTGCTGCTCGGGTTGATGCTGTTTGCCTGGATGATCATCCGCAGCATTACCCGGCCGCTGCGGGAGACGGTCGAGGTGCTGGGGGCAGCGGTCAGCGGGCAAACCGACCTGACGATACGGCTGCCCGCCGTTGGCAATGACGAACTCACGCAACTGTCACGCAGTGTCAACTGCTTGATCCACGCCGCCCACGAAGTCAGTCGAGGCACGGCAGTGGCCAGCGGGCAGGTGTTGCGCCTGAGTGACGACCTCGGCGAGGTCACAGCGGCTACCCAGACCAGCCTCGATCACCAACTGTTGGAAACCGACAGCCTGGTCACCGCCATGAATGAAATGGTCGCCACCGTGCAGGATGTCGCACGCAACGCCGCCGTGGCGGCAGATGCCACGCGGCTGGCCGAAGGGCAGGCCAGCGATGGGCAGCACATCGTTCAGTCGACCATCGACGCTATCCAGCAATTGGTCGAGGCGCTGTTCGGCACCCATGCACTGGTCAAGCAACTGGAGGCTGACTCCAGCCGAGTCGGCAGTGTGCTGGATGTGATCAGCGCGATTGCCGAGCAGACCAACCTGCTGGCGCTCAATGCGGCAATCGAAGCCGCGCGGGCGGGCGAGTATGGGCGGGGGTTTGCGGTGGTCGCCGATGAGGTGCGGACCTTGGCTCAGCGCACGCAGGCCTCCACGGTGGAGATCAAGCAGATCATCGAGCAGGTGCAGTCAGGTGCCCGTGGGGCGCTGGAGCGCATCGTCGCAAACGTCGAAACGGCACGTGTGCCGGTCGAGATCTCGGCGCGGGCGGGCGACGCCTTGAAGCGGATCACCCAGTCGGCCGCGACCGTCAGCGACATGACCTTGCAGATCGCCAGTGCGGCCGAGCAGCAGGCGGTGACGGCAGATGAAATCAGCCGCACCCTGGCGCGCATCCATACGCTGGTGACGGTCAGCGGCGCGTCCAGCGTCAGCACGCGTGATTCCAGCGACGCGTTGCGGCAGTTGGCACGGGTGCTGGAAGGGCAGGTCGAGCAGCTCAGGCTTTGAAGGCTCGCTGTTTGAACCTGTGAGGCGACATTGGTCGCGCTTCAACCGACTGGCTGTTCGGTGTTAGAGTCGCCGCCATGAAACTGACCCGCTCAGACCGCTCGCTCATTGCCTGGACGCTGTATTTCTGCGTCCTGTTCAATGTGTTCGCCTGCGGTTTGGCTCACGGACAGGTGACGGGCCTGACGCTCAATGGCGTCGGCGGGCAGTTCTGCTCCTCCCAGGGCAGTTCCGCGCCGACCTCGAAAACAGACCTCGCCGATCTGTCCGCCAGTGGCTGGGCCGGGAGTTTTGCTTGTCCGATCTGCTCGTCCGTGACCTTGAGCATCGCCTTGCTGTTCTGTCTGGGCTGGTTGCTGCGGATCGCGCAGGTACGCCGGCCTGACCGCGAACAGCGCTGCAAGGCGCCCCCACGTTATTCCTGGCCCTCGGCCAACCCCAGAGCTTCCCCCGCACTTTGCGCATGACCGCGTTTGTCTAAGCCCCCTTGTGCCTGTCGACCCAGGTTCGTCAGGCGTCGCGGGGGGCTCCACGGTTAAAGGTGACACGGGAAGGAGCACAAAATGGCTCATGTATTTGCACGCCTCCGTCGCCGGCTACTGTCAGGATTGGCGGCGACCGTTTACGCAAGAAAACACGCAAAATCCGCAACTGCGCCGATCAGCCGGAGGTCGCCATGCGCGCGCTAGCCGTTCCATCGGGGGCTTCGCGATTGGTCAGCAAAACCTCGCGTCTGCGTAATCAAGCGGACTTCCTGCTGCCGTTTCCGGATTACCCAGGTAATGCGCGCAGTTTCGTACACCTGGATGCCCGACTGCTGCCTTACTGGCACACCTTGTTCGATGTGTGCCCCGGCTTGCTCAAACTCGATCCGCCCGATGGCCTGAATATCTTTCGTGGCTTCATGACCTGGGCCTATCGCAATCATCCGCCGTTGAACTGGACCTATTACCTGAGCATATGCCGCTGGCTACTGGGCTCAAAGTATCAGGCGCGGATCAACGAAGAGCACATCGAGTCGTTTATGTGCGCTGCGGCGGCACGCTGGATCAATAGCGATGACAGCCAGGCTCGGGGGCTGGTGTTGGCCTGGCAGGGCGCGCCGCAAATGGTGTTCGATTGGAAGCAGGCACCCCGTCCGGTGCCCGGGCTTGAAGCTGATCTGGAGGAGTTTCCGCCCGTGCCCTGGGACTTTGCCTGGTGCCCGTTGACCGGCAAGGGCGGTGTGGGATTTCGCCGCTGGCTGCCGATTCCTTGACGCACTGTTGACCCAGGAGGGCGCCAGTGGGCTGCGACAAAACACCACGCCTGATCAGCATTGATCACTCGCGCCGCCAGCACCGCGGATCGTGCCGATCAGCGCACGAGGTGTGGCCGATTGTCGCAGTTGTTGCCCTGAGACTGTGCTCATAAAGTGTGCAGGCTTTGAGCGGAGGCAGACACTTCCACGGTAGCTCGAAGCGCGGCATTTGAACCCGTTCATGTGCCGGTTGCCAGGCCCTCTTCCCAGAGGGCTTTTTTTTGGTTCTTCACGGATTGCCGGGAAAGACGCTCTTGATCTTCATGAAAAAGAATTCGCTGTCCCGGTAACCGTACGCCATTCGTTTGATGACCTTTATTCGATTGTTTATTCCTTCCAACTGACCGGTGTGCATTGGCCAGCGTACCCGGCTCACGATGCCCCGCCAGTAGCCTTTTAGTCGCTTTGCGAACTGGATCAGTGCGGGTATTTCGCTTTCTTGAGCATGACGCAGCCACTGCTTCCAGGCTGATCTCCAGTCCCAGGCATCGCTCGGCGCCCAGAGCATTTTGAGCTCGGCCTTCATCAAGTAGACCGTCATTAACGATTGGTTAGCGGCCAGCAGATCCTGTAAATGAACCTGCTGTTCCGGCTTTTTCAGGTTCTCCGGGTTACGCAATAGCAACCATCGCGCTTGCTTTATGATCTTTCGAGCGGGCTTGTCATGGCGCAATCGGTTCGCCTCGTCAACGCGAACACGATCAATCACTTCTCGGCCATATTTGGCGACCACATGGAAAAGGTCATAAATCACCCGTGCTTTTGGGCAGTGTTGGCGAACCTCCAGGTCATAAGCCGTGTTCATGTCCATCGCTACCGCTTCAATTCGGGCGCACCCTTCTGGCCCCAGCTCTTCGAAAAACGGTCTGACTGCCGCTCGGCTACGGCCTTCGCCGATCCAAAGCACTCGCCGAGTATCAGCGTCCAACACCACGCTGGCGTAGCGATGACCTTTGAATAACGCGAACTCGTCCATTATCAAGCGCCGTGGTTGGGCCTTGGGTAAGGCACTCAACGCCGCTTGCAGAGCGCGCCGCTCCAGCAACCGAACGGTGTCCCAGTGCAGCCCGAACATTTGCGCAACATGCAGTGTAGGAAGGCGTTCGCAGGCTTGAATAACGGCCTCTGCCAGCCGGCGCGTCATGCGGGCATAGCGATCCAGCCAACTGACGACCTCCATGCGCTTGCCACAATCACGGCAACTAACACGCCTGAGCTGCACGTTGAGGCGGACTGCACGACCGAGAATCGGCAAGTCACGCACGACTCGATCGCAGTACTCATGAGTTGTTGAACAGAGCTTTTGGCAGCCACCACAGGTGGGAAATCGCGTGGCCTGGGGGATCAGATCGATTTGAAGGGCATCGCCGTCAGGTTTGATCGCAACGACAGAAAAGCCCTCCCAAAAAGGAAGGAAAGTATTAATATTGCGCATAAGAACGCCGGTTTTTTAGATGTGTTTGCTCGCACGAACATCATCCATCAAATCGGCGTTCTTGTTTCTGTGTTTCCCGGGATTCCGTGAAGAACCTTTTTTTTGCCTGATGTCCCGGTCCTCACTCGCCCGCGTGCCGGTTTGGCGTTCATGAGCCAGGTTCATGGGGCTCGGCACTGCGGTTGTTGGCGTTGAGCGAGGAGGCCGGTGCGACAGCCCGCCACAGTCAGGAGGGCAGAGCGCCAAGGCGTGGTTCTTGATTGTGCAATGAGGCGCTGTCTGTGGTGGTTTGTCGCAGGTCAGGTGGCGCGCACGGGCATGCTAGATTCTGCGTCGACACGACATTTTCCCTTGGCAGGGTTTGGGTCGCGTTACTGAGCGCCGGGAATCGCAAGGTTCCTGGCGCTCCTTCAATGTGCGTTCGAGCCTCAACCAACGGTTGCGGGCTCTGCAGATTAACGGTTGAAGCACGGAATATGTCCTGTCCACGGGCATTGCTGACGACATAACAATTGCAGGGATTCTTGCATGCTTTCCAACAGGCACCCACCGCACGCTCGGCCCACCCTCGGCCTTCTGGTCTGCCTGTTCGCGTGCCTGTTTCAAGCCCTGGCCTGGGCCAGCATGCCCGTGCCAATCGCCGTTTCAACGGGCGAGCGGGTAGTCTTTTGCACTGCCAACGATTGGCGCCTTAACACTACCGGTTTCACCGGCAGCAACCCTCAAGTGTCCGCAAGCGTGGTCATTAATTCATGCCCAGCCAGTTGGGCAGGGCCAGGGATATCCAAGGTACATAGGTAATCAGTATCAGGAACAGCAGCAAGAGCATCAGCCAGGGCATGGCCGCCTTTATGGTGGCCGGCACCGACATCCCCGTCACGGCGGACGTCACGAACAAGTTCAGGCCGACCGGCGGCGTGATCAAGCCGATCTCCAGATTGACCACCATGATGATGCCAAGGTGAATCGGGTCGATACCCAGTTTCATGGCAATCGGAAAAAGGATCGGCGCCAGGATCAGGATAATGGCCGAGGGCTCCATAAAGGCGCCGGCCACCAACAAGACGATGTTCACTACCAGCAGGAAGGTCACTGGTGTCAGTCCTGCCTCGATCACCCAGGCTGTGATCTGCTGGGGTAATTGCTCGGTGGTCAATACGTGAGCAAAGAGCATGGCGTTGGCAATGATGAACATCAGCATGATGCTCAACTTGGCAGAGTCCAGCAGCACTTTGGGTGTCTCGCGAAACGTCAGATCCTTGTAGACGAACAAGGCGATGAACGCCGAATACACGGCGGCAACGGCAGCGGCTTCTGTCGGTGTGAACATCCCGCTGTAAATGCCACCCAGGATGATCAACATCAGCAGCAAGCCCCAGATGGCTTTGCGCGCGGCGCTCAGAAACTCACGCAGGGTTGCGCGCGGCATGGCCGGTAAGTTTTTCTTAACCGCGACGATGTAGATCGCCACCATCAGCGCTATACCCAGCAATAGGCCAGGTATGACGCCGGCCATGAACAGCTTGCCGACGGACGTCTCGGTGGCGGCGGCATAGACCACCATCACGATCGAGGGCGGTATCAGGATGCCCAGAGTGCCCGCGTTACAGACGATTCCCGCGCCGAATGCCTGCGGATACCCGGAGCGCACCATGCCGGCAATGGCGATCGAGCCTACTGCTGCAACCGTTGCAGGGCTGGAGCCGGACAGGGCTGCAAACAGCATGCAGGCCAATACGGCGGCGATGGCAAGCCCCCCACGAATATGGCCGACGCAGGCGTTGGCAAAATCGATCAGCCGGCGTGCGACGCCGCCGGTGGTCATGAAGGCGCCTGCAAGCAAGAAAAACGGAATCGCTAGCAGGGTGTAGTGCTCTGACGTTTCAAACAGCTTTATCGCCAGGGAACGTACCGAGTCGGGGCTGAAAAATACAATGGTCAGCGAACCCGCCAGGCCCAAGGAAATGGCGATGGGCACGCCAATGAACATCAAGGCGAACAGTGTCGCGAACAGGAAGGCAATGGTCATGACTTGTCGTCCTCGTGTTCGGTCAGTTTCATCACGTCCGCAGCCTCATCGGCCAGGCCAAGGCCGGTTTGGCGGTGCAGCAGGATACGCACGAAAATTTCAGCGAAACGGATGAACACCAATGCAAAACCCACAGGGACAATCAGCCCTATGTGCCACTGCATGATCCCGTAGTGCCCCAGATCCTCGGCGCCTATTCCTGCTGACATCAGGGTATGAATCCACTCGAAGCTGGCCACACTGAATAGCCCGGCATAGAGCAGGCAGCAGAGACAGGCCAACATCCCAATGAGCCGCTGGACGGGTTTACTGACCAGCTTCACCAGCGCATCAACGCCGATATGCCCGGCCGTGCGCACGCCGTAGGACAGGCCGAAGAAGATCAGCCAGCCAAACAGCGCCTTGGTCAGTGAGGTGCTCCAGGTCATGGCTTGAGCCATGCTCATGACGCGATCGCCGAGGGCGAACAATAAGTCGCTGGCGCCTTCCCAGTTGTCGGCAAGTTTGTAGAACAGCGTATAGAGGTTGTTGAGAATGACGTAGACGAACGTTACCAATGTCATGGCGGCCAAAAGGAAGACAATGAAGCCTTCCTCGAAGTGTTCCCAGATGCGCCGAAAGGCCTGCATGAATGGCATCTCCCGTATGGTAATGACTGGCAGGTGCTACCACGTCGGCAACACCTGCCTCCCGGTCATTGAGCCTTGTTGGCGGCTTCGGCTGCGGTGATCAGCTCAGGGCCGATATCTGCTTCGAATTTTTTCCAGACGGGTTTCATCGCGACGCGCCATTGTTCGCGCTGTTCAGGTGTCAGGGTGATGATTTCGGTGGTTTTGGCGGCGATGATGCTTTGCTTGGCATCCTGATTGAGCTGCTCGGCATCTTTGTTAACCTGCGCGGTCACCTGCACAATAATCTTGTCCAGTTCACTGCGAATGTCTGGCGGCAGGCCATTCCAGAACTTGGTGTTGGTGATCAGCATGTAATCGAGCACACCATGATTGGATTCGGTGATGTATTTCTGCACCTCATGCATTTTCTGGCTGTAGATGTTCGAGTAAGGGTTTTCTGCACCGTTGACCACACCGGTTTGCAAGCCCTGATACACCTCGGCAAAGCTCATCTTGCGCGGGTTGGCCCGCAAGGCCTTGAACTGCTCCTCAAGCACGGCAGAGGCTTGCACCCGAAATTTCAGGCCCCGGGCGTCACCAGGAACACGCAGCGGTTTGTTGGCAGACAACTGCTTCATCCCATTGTGCCAATAGGCCAGGCCGGTGATGTTTTTACTCTCCATGGACTTGAGCAGCCCTTGGCCCTGTGGGCTCATCTGGAAGCGGTCAACCGCAGCAATGTCATCAAACAGAAAGGGCAGATCGTACAGCTGGACGGTCTTTGTGTACTGTTCGAACTTGGCCAGTGACGGCGCAATTAACTGCACATCCCCCAGCAAAAGGGCTTCCATCTCTTTGCCATCACCAAACAACGATGAGTTGGAATAGACCTCGACCTTGACCTTGCCGGGCAGGCGTTCCTCTACCAGTTTCTTGAACAGCAGTGCGCCTTGCCCCTTTGGCGTGTGGTCGGCGACGACGTGTGAGAACTTGATGATGATTGGATCAGCTGCCATGACTGCACTCATGCTCCCTAGAGCAAACGTGCAGGCAAGTGCCTTGCAGAAGGATTTGAACATTTCGGGGAATTCCTTTTGTTTTTTTAGTTTTGTACAGTCGATGTTCTGACGTGTATTCGTTATGCGGTCAAGCAGTCAGTCTAGGCAAAAATTTACAACTAGATGTTCGGGCATCACTGCAAAGATCCACTAATAAGTAGTTTCCGAACCTTCTGCTCCTGCACGACACCTACGGAGCTCGATCGGGAGGCTTTCCCACCAGCTCCCGGTATGCAATGGCCCCCTGACAACGGCGCTGTAGTACTACTCAAGGGGCTACTCTATAGCCTGTCAGGCCGCTAACTCGGGGCTGTGCAATTGTGGAGCAGAGCAGACGTTTAGGCGCTGCGCGGCCATTGAATTCACGGGCCTCACACCGTGTTCAGATCGCGCCGAAAAAGAAGGTTACTGAATATGTCGGAGCTACCAGGGCCTCAACAAAATCACGTACTCGCCGAGCTCCCGGGCGAAGTTCGGCATCGTCTGCGCCCCCAACTCGGGGGGCATCTCCAGACTCAATCAGCCGGCAGCTGTGCCATTGGTTGTTGCTGTCGCTCGCCCGACGGCCCTGAACAGGCCTGGCTACCACGCTGCTCCGGCACACGCTCATTACCATTTTTAATCAGCGCGACAAGAACGTGTTGTGTGTATTGCGCCATTGGCCAGCGAGCGTCGGCAGTGGCCAAGGCGGTGGCCAACCTGCGTGAGAGAGGGACGCCGGCCGTCTTGCCGCGATGCAGCGCGCAGACCGCAACATCGGTGAACTGTTGCAACACCTTGAGGCCACCTATCACTGTTTGCGCCAAGCCGACATCGACGAGGAACTCTTTGACGTGATTTCAGGTTTTGACGCCCTGTCGCCGAACGCCGATGCCGGTCCCCAAGGCTGAGCAGGGCACCACGCTTGAAGCACAGGCCATCGCAAAAAAACTGTAAACCAAGGTCAAGGGGCTGTTCCACCTGAAGGCCTCGGAAGAGGATGTGATTTAAGAAAGGTACCGCCGCTTTCCATGGATCTGAACAACCTATGAAAGCGCCCCCCGCGTCAATGTGGACGCAATGTCTGCAGGTTTGAAAAAAAGTGCTGGGGCAACCCGCCTTAACCGCGCAGTCTTTGGAATAGGCTAAGGTTGGCGAAACGACTGATCGTCCATAGAAAATTTACGCAAAATTTACGGGCTCAAAAATGTTAGCAGTCCGATACTGCGCGGCGCTAATTTGGCAGGTTTTTTCTTATGTCCCTCGCGGCAATACGGCTCATCGGCTTTGTCTTAGGTCTTTTTCTTATTACGCTGGCTATAAGCATGGCCATCCCCATGATCACGCTGGTGGTCTATGAGCGCAGCGACGACCTGTCCGCCTTTCTTTGGTCCAGTTTGATTACGTTCATCTGCGGTCTGTTGCTGATCATGCGAGGGCGCCCAGAGACGGCTCAACTTCGTCCAAGGGATATGTACCTGCTGACCACCGGCAGTTGGGTGGTGGTGTGTACCTTCGCAGCGTTGCCAATGGTGTTTATCCATCACATCAGTTACACCGATGCTTTTTTTGAAACGATGTCTGGCATCACAACCACGGGCTCAACGGTGTTGAGTGGTTTGGACACCGCCTCTCCTGGGCTGTTGATCTGGCGATCAATGCTTCACTGGCTGGGAGGGATCGGCTTTATCGGCATGGCCGTGGCGATTCTTCCGCTACTGCGAGTAGGGGGCATGCGTCTTTTCCAGACTGAGTCTTCAGACTGGTCGGAAAAAGTGACGCCGCGCTCCCATGTAGCAGCCAAATACATCCTTTTTCTTTATCTGGGACTCACTGGCGCCGGAACGCTCGCGCTCTGGATTGCCGGGATGACGCCGTTTGAAGCCGTCAACCACGCCATGTCGTTGATCTCTACCGGCGGCTTCTCGACGTCGGACGCTTCTCTAGGGCATTGGACACAGCCTGCCATTCACTGGGTTGCAGTCGTCATCATGATTCTGGGTAGCCTGCCTTTTACGTTGTATGTCGCGACATTGCGCGGCCATCGGCGTGCGCTGCTGAAGGATCACCAGGTTCGCGGATTTATTGGGTTCTTGGTCTTCACGTGGCTGGTGGTAGGTACTTGGCTGTGTTTTCACAGCGATTACGGATGGTGGGAAGCATTTCGTATCGTGGCAATAAATGTGACTTCGGTTGTCACCACCACTGGCGTCGCCGTGGGCGATTACACCTTGTGGGGCAGTTTCGCCGTTTTGCTCTTTTTCTATTTGACCTTCGTCGGTGGGTGTTCAGGTTCCACGGCGGGTGGTCTTAAAATCTTCCGTTTTCAAGTGGCGGCCGCGCTATTGGTGAGCAGTTTGAAGCAACTGATCCATCCTCGCGCCGTGATTCAGAAAAAGTACAACGGCCACCCTATTGACGAAGAGATCTTGCGTTCGCTTTTGACTTTCTCATTTTTCTTCTCCATCACGATTGCCGCGATTGCCTTGGGCCTGAGTCTCATTGGGCTGGATTGGACAACTGCGTTGAGCGGTGCGGCTACGGCAGTGTGTAACGTCGGGCCTGGGCTTGGCACGATCATTGGGCCGGCCGGTAACTTCTCATCATTACCGGATGCCGCAAAATGGCTCTTGACCGTAGGAATGCTGCTTGGAAGGCTGGAAATCCTGACGGTGTTAGTGCTCGTCACGCCGGTATTTTGGAGATATTGATTATTCACTGTTCACAGGGCTCGAGCCGAGGTAGACGGTCAATACCCAGGGCCGTCGCGACGTGAAGCACCCATTGCGTCTCCCGCCTGGCCCTTGCCGTTAATCAGCATTTGCTGTGCGGTATCGACAAGTGCCCGCGCGCCTGTACAGGCGGCCCAAGTGCTATTCGATGATTTCATTGAGCGTGCAGTACCAGCGTGTCCACCAATAGCCTTGCTCTGCGTCCACAAGGACGACCAATGGCCGCCCCCCAGTTTATGTTCGGCGTCGAACAGGCTAACGGGTTGACTGAGATGAGGGGGAATAGTGATGACTTATCCGGCCTTGCACGTCCACATTTGAATAAAAGGCTGGCGAGCGGTTGGCGCGCCAATCCAGTGACTCAGGGCGTGACACTGGCCATCAACGCACAGCTGGTAATCGCCAGCCTCCGGTGTGCGCCCCAGGCGCAAGGGTTGCAAAGGCGGCAATTGGCGCCGGTAATGCCAACTGCCATTTTCCAGCCACGCCCCGTCGGGAACTTCCATTCCTGCACCGTTACCGCGTACACGAGCCTCTTCCAGCACCAGCCCTTGCTCGGTCACGCGGTAGTCTTCCTCCCAGCGGATCTTTTCAATGGTGTGATCCCATGCCAGCGTGAAGTGTGAAACCGACAACTGGGCCCACAGCACGCCGGTCAAGCCCAGGCATACGCCGATCATGGATTGGCTAGCGCGGCCCGGCGGGACCGCCAGACGTGCTGGACTATCACACAGAGTCCCAGCGCGAAGCCCAGTTCATCGGTCAGCGGTAACGCCACCACGAGGAGTGCCCCGGCAGCGACGCTCAGCAAACGCTCCCATAGAGGCATCTTGCGCTGCCAAAAGCCAGTGGATGCGATGCCCCATAACCCGACCGCGAATAGGGTCTTGAGCAGCATGTAGACGGACATCCACACACTGTCACCTTGCAGCATCAACGCTGGGTTGTAGACCGCCATGAACGGTATGACAAAGCCCGCCAGCGCTATTCGCACCGCCCATAGGCTGATCTTGAACCCGGTCTCTTTAGCGATCGGTGCCGCTGCAAAGCAGGCGAGGGCGACAGGGGGAGTCAGGTCGGCGAGGATGCCGAAGTAAAACACGAACATGTGCGACACAATCAGCGGTACGCCCAATTCGAGGAGGGCAGGGGCTGCGATCGAACTGGTGATGATGTAGTTGGGAATGGTCGGAATCCCCATGCCCAGCACCAGGCACGTGATCATTGTGAGTATCAGTGACAGCAGCAGGTTGTCTCGGCCAATGCCCAAGATATAACCCGCAAACGTAGAGGCGACGCCGGTCAGTGAAACCACACCAATAATGATGCCCACCAGCGCGCACGCGATCCCCACCGGTACAGCATGACGAGCGCCTTCGACCAACGCGTGCAGGCAGATGGTCAGCGTTTCGTGCCCTCCTTTGATGACCCCACAGACCCCCACCAGCACTGCAATGACGGCAAAGATCACGCCGATACCCAGTTGGAAAAAGCCGGTACAGAGGATGCCGAGCGCAATCCAGAAGGCGCAGCGCAAGCCGAAGCTTTGCACTTTCAGGATGATCGCCGAGCCAAGAATCACGATGGCCGTGAGTGCAAGTCCGACCATTCCGGAAAACAGCGGCGTGCGCCCGGAAAACAGCAAGTAGACCAATACCAGCAGCGGAATGAGCAGGTACCACTTCTCCCTCACGGCGCCCAATGCACTGGGGCATTGATCCTTGGGCAGGCCCTTGAGGTTGGATCGCTTGGCTTCCAGATGGACCATCCAGAAGACCGAACCGAAGTAGAGGATGGCGGGAATCAACGCGGCCTTGGCAATCTCCACGAATGGTACGTTGATGGTTTCAGCCATGATGAAGGCGACTGCGCCCATCACCGGCGGCATCAGTTGACTGCCCATGCTGGCGGTTGCTTCCACGCCTCCGGCAAACGCGGCCCGATAACCAAAGCGCTTCATCAGTGGAATAGTGAATTGCCCCGTAGTCACCACGTTGGCGATGCCCGAACCGGTGATGGTGCCCATCAGTGCCGACGACGCAACGGCAACCTTGGCAGGCCCTCCCTGTTTGTGGCCGAACAGGCCCATGGCAAAGTCGGTGAACAGTTTGATCATGCCGGCCTGTTCGAGGAACGCTCCGAACAGGATAAACAGGAAGATGTAGGTCGCTGAAACATAGGTTGGCGTGCCGTACAGCCCTTCGGTGCCAAAAGACAGTTGGTTGATGATTTGGTCGAAACCATAACCTCGATGGGCCAGATCGCCCGGCAAATACTCGCCAAACAGACCATAAGCCAGGAACAGGCCGCAAATGACCGGCAGGGCAATGCCCATCACTCGTCGAGCGGCTTCGAACACGAGCACCACCAGTAGAATGCCGATCACCATGTCCGCCGTTGTCAGATCCCCGGAACGCTGGATCAGGTCAGCCTCATACCTCCATTGATACAGGGCGGTGGCAATGGCGGCGAGGCTGAGTATCCAGGCCAAGGGTTGCCAAGGGCGTTTGTTGCCATAGGCCGGATAGCTGAGGTAGACCACCCACAGCAGGAAACCGACGTGTATCGCACGCAATACCTGGCTCGAAAAGGGCGAAAACGCTGCCGTGACGATCTGAAAAATCGAAAATAACAACGCTACGTAAAACAGCGTTTTTGGCCAGTCTCGCGGGTTCGCAGAGATGTCGTGATGATCTTCACTCATTAGTTACCTGCCTCACTGCATGGAAAAAGGGCGGGCTGTTGGCGCGGCGATACTGTGCCGCTGCGCCTTGCGTCGCTAGAGCGCGCCTTTTTCGGTGTAGTAGCGTTCGGCGCCCGGATGAAGCGCAATCGGCAGGTTCCTGGTGGCGTTTTCCAGTGTGATGTCCTTGGCGGCCGAATGAGCGTTACCCAGGCGCGGCAAGTTTTCGAACAGCAGTTTTGTCATCTGGTACGCCAACTCATCGGGTACATCCGAGCGGGTCACCAGAATGTTGACGATAGCAACCGTTGGCACCGCTTCAGGCTGGCCGTCATACGTATTGGCCGGAATCATCGCGCTGTGATAGGCCGGGTTGTCGATTTTTGCCACGACTTCCGGGGGGATGGCGACATAGTTCAGCGGCATCACCGATGACAAGTCGCGAATGGCCGCCATGCCCAGTCCTGACGACTGTAACGTCGCATCCAATTGCCGGTTCTTGATTAACTCGACAGACTCGGCAAAGGGCAGGTATTGCACCTTGCCCATGTCTGCATAGGTCAGGCCTGCCGCCTTTAAAATCGCTCGCGCGTTCAACTCGGTGCCCGATTTCGGTGCGCCGACCGAGAGGGTTTTGCCTTTAAGGTCCGCGAGCGTCTTGATTCCCGACTCTTTGCTGGCGACGATTTGGATGTAGTTGGGATACGCTCCGGCAATCGCGCGCAATTTGGTCAGCGGTGCGTTGAAGCCAGCTTCCTCGACGCCGTTCTTTGCATCCGCCACAGAGTCGCCCAGCGCCAGTGCCAACTCGCCTCGACCGGACTGCAGCAGGTTCAGGTTCTCCACGGACGCTTTAGTGGCCTGCACCGAGGTCTTCACGTCGGGTATGCCTTCACTGTAGATCTGCGACAGGCCAACCCCAATCGGGTAATACACCCCGCTGGTGCCTCCGGTCAGTATGTTGATGAACACAGGTGCCGCCTGGGCCGTGCAGGTGAGTGCCAGGGTTGTGGCGGCGGCCAGCAAGGTGAAGCGGTTCTTTACGCGCATGGGAATCTCTCCGTTTTGTTTGTTTTTATTCAGAGCGATTCAACTGTAGTTGATTGATCAGCACAGTGGCGAGCGGACAGTCCTACCCTGCATCAGATTGCCAAGGTAACTGCACGTGGAGTGGGTCGCAGGAGAAGATGATGGTTATAATCCTTTAGTCTCTGCTGGCTGGACCTGACCGTTTAACCCGGTAGTCTTGTTTTGTGGGGTTTATTAACCTCGACAACGGGAATCCGCTCGGGTGATCAAACCGATATTACTCATACGTCGTCGCTTTGCCTCGATCCGATGGCGTACTCGTGTGACGCTCTGGGCTGCTGCTACCTTCGCCGGGTTACTGGTTGTGCTATTCGCCCGGCTGGCCGACCTTGCGCTGATGCAGTTCGTTCAACAAACCGCCGGCCGGCCTTGGCTGCCGTTTATCTACACGCCTTTGATCGGCATGTTTGTCGTATGGATGACCACCCGTTTTTTGTCGGGGCACAAGGCAGTGGCATTCCTCAGGTCATTGCGGCTACGCGGTTGGCCCACCAAGGTAAGCCCGTGGATAAGTTGGTGTCCTTGCGCCTTGCTGTTGCCAAGATAGGGCTAGGTACCCTGGCGTTGACCGGTGGTTTTTCAGCAGGGCGTGAAGGCCCGTCAGTTCAAGTCGCCGCCTCGATCATGCATTTCTTCCACCGTTATCTGCCTAACGCTCGAATCATCCGCCCCGAAGATCTTATTCTGGCCGGTGGTGCAGCGGGTATTGCCGCCGCGTTCAACACGCCTTTGGCCGGCGTGGCTTTTGCGGTGGAGGAGTTGGGGCGCAAGTTGGAAACCCGTACCAGCGGGGTTTTGCTCAGTACGATCATCTTGTCGGGGATAGTCGCAATTGCTTTGCAGGGCAACTACAACTACTTCGGGCATTTCGACGTGCAAGAGGTCAATCTCGATATCATTGTCCCGGTGCTGGCGATTGGTATTGGCTGCGGCCTTATGGGAGGGTTATTCAGTCGGATGCTCCTGTGGCCGCAGAGGTATCGCCGATTTTTCGTATGGGAATGGCGCCGCATGCACCCTGTCTGGTTCGCAGGTGGCTGCGGGATGATCGTGGCTATTCTCGGTTGGCTCAGTGGCGGGATGTCCTTTGGCAGCGGTTACGGGATCACATCCCAGATCATCGTGTCCGATATCGGTCTGCCCTGGCACGCGCCGATCACGCGTTTTCTCGCGACGGTAGTGACTTATTTTTCCGGTATCCCGGGCGGCATTTTTGCCCCGTCTCTGGCGGTAGGGGCTGCGGTAGGAGCCAACGTCGCTGAGTTCTTCGCTCTGGCGGCACAGCCCATCATTGCCTTGTGCATGGTTGGCTTTCTGGCGGCTGTCACGCAATCGCCGATCACGTCCGCGATCATCGTGATGGAGATGATCGACAGCCATGGCATGGTGATCAGTCTGATGGCCGTTGCGCTGATTGCCAAAGCAGTCAGTGCCAGGATGGGGCCTGAGCTCTATCAACAGTTGGCGCGTGGCTTTTTGCAGTCGGAGGGCAGTGACGCCGCCACGCAAAAAGCCAAACCATAGGCTGGGTCAGCGCAGCAGTGGTCGCGCCACCGCGCTGAGCGTGTGCCGGTCTTCTTCCAGCACAAGCGCATTGTTCGCGTGCTTGAGCAGCAGGCCCGCGTGCCTGGCACAGGCGCTGCTGAACATCGCCGGGTTTATCTGTGCGAGGCACACAAGTGCCTTCATCATGCGCAGGTCGACTTCCACCAAACCCGCGCCATCCCTGGCAATCGGTGCGAAGAAGTCATCGAACAGGTCATCTACTGTCAATGCGCGCAGGTAAACCTGCTGGCAATCGGTGTCGATTTTCGCGGCGGGTGCTTTGGGTTTACCCCAGCATGTCAGGCTTCTGATGCCGCGCCCAATGACGTCAATGGCAGTGCCGGGGTCATTGACGGCCGGCGACAAGGCGCGGGAGGCAATCTCTGACAGCACCGACAAGCCGAACCGGGGGTCGTGTTCAAACGTGCGACGTACACCGATAGTCAGGGTAGAGATGATTTTTTCGCTACTCGACTGCTGTTCGCCCTCGCGCGGCTTGCTCAGACTGACGATTCGGGCGAGCGGCATGCCGACATGCACGAAGCTACCTGGCAGGACCTCCAAAAAAATGCGTGTCTCGTCTGCTTTGGCGATGGCGCCTAACGCCTGAACGTCGATGTGCTGGACATACCCTGTGTGGAGACTTGTGATGATCAGCGCAGAGTTCGGGACCATCGAGTCGCAAGGGTAGGCGGCTGCACCCAAATGCGGCCATTGGAGTCGATTGGTTATGGCGTCAATGGTCGCCTGCTCGACACGGTCAATGGTTTCTCCCACCCGGCCAAGCTTGGACAAATGATCGATCCAGCGCAAAAGGGTGTAGACAATCAGAATCACCACGGCGAGGGTCACCGCAAATAGCAAAACCCTTCCTTGTGTACCGTAAGCGCCGGTGCTCAGCGCAATAATTCCAACCAGGCTGAACAGGAACGAGCCGATAAAGGTGGCCAGGGCATTTTGTGTCGTGGTGTCTTCCATCACCAGCGTGGTGGCGCGAGGCGTCACGCCGCTGCTAGCCGCACCGTAGGCAGTCACCATCGTGCTTAACGAAAAGGTGGTCACGGCGAGCATGCTTGAGGCAATGATGCCCAAGATCTTGTCGACGGCGTCGGCGCCTATACGGGCGGGCAATGATTCGGGAATGTAGTCCTTGAAGACAACGGCGAGTAACGCGGTTGCAATGCCGAGCAAGGAAAACAGGCTTGCCCTGAACCACAGCCGTTTGGTCAGTTGATGTAACACCCAGCGCCAGCGTGCGAGCATTTTTTATACCTTGTGTGAGTAATACGCAGGGCCCTGGCCCCAGGGTTCAGGGAAACAAAGGCGGTGAGCTGATTATCCCTAAAGGAGTCTTTTGTATGGCCGAAGGTTCATTCAGCGTCTCTGCTTGCGGCACATGGGATCACTCGCTTGACCCATTTACCGATGGACATGCCCTGGATCAGGACAGAAAAAACCACCACCAGATACGTCAGGGAAACCACCACATCGCGGGCCGCCCCAGATGAGCACGCTCCAAGCACCTTCTGGTAGGCGCAAGCGTTGACCCAATACCGCGATTGGAACCCCTACAGTCAGCAATCGCGATAACAACGTCAGCAATATGCCCATCAGGAGGTCATTAATCGTAGGTAGCACGTTTTTATTCGGGTTCCACGAAGTGCCGCGCACTCTTTCGGGACGCAAAAAAGGCGCCCGAAGGCGCCAAGGGGTTCACCCTGACCGAGGGAGCCGGGTGAAGCCGTTCACAGCAATGGTCGCGGTGGTAAGGCGCGACGGGAACGGAAGCGGGGCGCGCCGAGTGAAGGTGCGCAGGGGTTCATTTGGGGTAACACACGACGGCCTAGGCCGTCGCGGGCGTGCGTTGCGGCTGCCAGGTTTCGCTGGTGGTCTGGTCCATGGCTTCCTGGATCGCCCGCTTGCGGTTGGCTTCGGCCTTGCGGCTGAAATACCAGACCATGAACGTCATCAGCGACACCGCCATCAGGATCAGGCTGGCCACGGCGTTGATCTCCGGCTTGACCCCCAGGCGCACGGCAGAGAACACCTCCATCGGCAGGGTGGTGGAGCCGGGCCCGGAGACGAAACTGGCGAGCACCAAGTCATCCAGGGACAAGGCGAACGACATCATGCCGCCCGCTGCCAACGACGGCGCGATCATCGGGATGGTGATCAGGAAAAACACCTTGAGTGGCCGCGCGCCGAGGTCCATGGCGGCTTCTTCGATGGACAGGTCCAGCTCGCGCAGGCGTGCCGAGACGACCACCGCGACATACGCGGCGCAGAACGTGGTGTGGGCGATCCAGATCGTCACCAGGCCGCGTTCCATGGGCCAGCCGATCATCTGCGCCATCGCCACGAACAGCAGCAGCAGCGACAGCCCGGTGATCACTTCCGGCATCACCAGGGGCGCGGTCACCAGGCCACCGAACAGGGTCCGGCCCTTGAAGCGGGTGACCCGGGTCAGCACGAACGCGGCCAGGGTGCCCAGGGCCACGGCGGCCACAGCGGTGTAGCAGGCAATCTCCAGGGAGCGGGCCACCGAACCCATCAGTTGGGTGTTGTCCAACAGCCCCAGGTACCACTTGAGCGACCAGCCGCCCCAGACCGTCACCAGCTTGGAGGCGTTGAACGAATAGATCACCAGAATCAGCATCGGCAGGTAGATGAACAACAAGCCGAGCACCAGCATCAGGGTCGAAAAACTGAAACGCTTCATGCCCGTGCCTCCATTTCTTTGGCCTGGCTGCGGTTGAACAGCACGATGGGAATAATCAGGATCGCCAGCATCACCACCGCCAGGGCGGACGCCACCGGCCAGTCGCGGTTGTTGAAGAACTCCTGCCACAGCACGCGGCCGATCATCAGGGTCTCCGGGCCGCCCAGCAGTTCCGGGATCACGAACTCGCCGACCACCGGAATGAACACCAGCATGCAGCCGGCGACGATGCCGTTCTTGGCCAGCGGCACGGTGATTTTCCAGAAGTTGTTGAAGTTGCTCGAACCCAGGTCCGAGGCGGCTTCCAGCAGGCTCTGGTCGTGCTTGACCAGGTTGGCGTAGAGCGGCAGCACCATGAACGGCAGGTAGGCGTAGACCACGCCGATGTAGACCGCCGTGTTGGTGTTGAGGATTTCAATCGGGCTCGATATAAGGCCGCACCCCATCAGGAACGCATTGAGCAGGCCGTTATTGCTGAGGATGCCCATCCAGGCATAGACGCGGATCAGGATCGCGGTCCAGGTCGGCATCATGATCAGCAGCAGTAATACGTTTTGCATTTCCTTGCGGGTCTTGGAAATCCCATAGGCCATGGGAAAACCGATCAGCAGGCACATCAGCGTGCTGAGCAGGGCGATCTTCAGCGAGCCCAGGTAGGCCGAGATGTACAACTCGTCGGCGCCCAGCAGGCTGTAGTTACCCAGGTTCAGCAGCACTTGGAGTTTCTGGTCGACGAAGCCGTAGATCTGCGAATACGGCGGAATCGAGACGGTCGCTTCGGAGAAGCTGATCTTCATCACCAGGAAAAACGGCAGCATGAAAAACAGGAACAGCCAGAGGAAGGGAATGCCGATCACCAGCTTGCGACCGCTGGGCAGCACACGGATCAACGCTTGATGGAAAGTGCTCATGGTCGATGTACTCATGCCCGCAGTACCACGCCGCTGTCGTCTTCCCACCACACGTACACGGTGTCGCCCCAGGACGGTCGGGAGCCACGGCGTTCGGCGTTGGCCATGAACGACTGGACGATCTTGCCGCTGGGCAGCTCGACGTAAAACACCGAGTGCCCGCCGAGGTAGGCGATGTCGTGGACCTTGCCGCTGGACCAGTTGTGCGCGCAGGTCGGCATTTGGGCGGTGACCAGCAGCTTTTCCGGGCGGATGGCGTAGGTCACCGACTTGTCTTCCACCGAAGTGGCGATGCCGTAGCCGACGTAGATGTTGCGGTCCAGGTCCGCGCACTTGAGCACCGCGTGGCCTTCGGCGTCGTCGACCACCTGGGTGTCGAAGATGTTGACGTTGCCGACGAATTCGCAGACCAGGCGGCTCACCGGCGCTTCGTAAATGTCCACCGGGCTGCCGATCTGGGCGATCCAGCCCAAGTGCATGATGGCGATGCGCTGGGCCATGGTCATGGCTTCTTCCTGGTCGTGGGTCACCATCACGCAGGTCACGCCGACGCGTTCGATGATCTCCACCAGTTCCAGTTGCATCTGCGAGCGCAGCTTTTTATCCAGGGCGCCCATGGGTTCGTCGAGCAACAGCAGTTTCGGGCGTTTGGCCAGGGAGCGGGCGAGGGCCACGCGCTGGCGCTGGCCGCCGGAGAGCTGGTGGGGTTTGCGCCGGGCGTATTGGGTCATGTGGACCAGCTTGAGCATTTCCTCGACCCGCGCCTCGATCTCGCCGGCTGGCAGGCGGTCCTGCTTGAGGCCGAAGGCGATGTTCTGGGCCACGGTCATGTGCGGGAACAGGGCATAGGACTGGAACATCATGTTGATCGGCCGCTCATAGGGCGGCATCTCGGTGATGTCCACGCCATCCAGCAGGATGCGGCCTTCGGTGGGCCGTTCGAAACCGGCGAGCATGCGCAGCAGGGTGGATTTGCCCGAACCCGAACCGCCGAGCAGGGCGAAGATCTCGCCCTGGTGGATCTCCAGGGACACATCGTCCACGGCCACGGTTTCGTCGAACTTCTTGGTCACGCGGTCGATCTTCACCAGCACCTTTTGCGGTTGCTGATGACCTTCCAGTGCCTTGCGATAAATGCTGGAGGCGTTTGCCATGTGAAACTCCCAACAGGTCGTCGGGCCAATACGGCCTGACGTAATAAGGTTGATTGCAAACCTGCACCCTCAGTGCAATGCAGGTTTATTCGGCACCGCCGTCCTGGCTGCCTGGCCTTGCTTGTTGTTGTTCGGGTATTGCCGTTCACGCCGCACGGCAGGCGCACACAGGTGCGCGCGCCGCGTGGGCAGGGCGTGTCAATCGGTAAAGCGAGTGCTGGCGGCCCGGCGCGGGCCGCCTGGTGTCAAAGGCGCTGACGCTGCGCGGCACGTTGCCGGCAGGCATCGCCAAAGGCCTGGAAAATACTCAGGTAGGCCGGGTTCGACAGGACCTGCCATTCCGGGTGCCACTGCACGCCAAAGGCAAACGCCTGGCTGTGCTTCACGGAAACGGCTTCGATCAGGCCATCCGGGGCCAGGGCCTCGACCCGCAGGCCGTCACCCAGGCGGTCGATGCCCTGACTGTGGATCGAGTTGACCTGGATCTCGCCGGCCAGGCCCATGGCCTCGAACACGCCGCCGGGCTGGATCGCCACCGGGTGCGCCGGGGCGTACTGGACGTCGAGGCGCGGGTCGTCGGCTTCGCGGTGGTCCATAAAGCCCGGCAGTTCATGCACCTTCTGGTGCAGGCTGCCGCCAAAGGCCACGTTCATTTCCTGGAAGCCGCGGCAGATGCCGAGGACTGGCACTCCGGCTGCCACCGCAGCCCGCAACAGGGGCAGGGTGGTGGCGTCGCGTTGCGGGTCATGGGCGGTGCCCGGCGCGCTGGGAGCGCCTTGATAGTGGAAGGGTTCGACATTGGACGGCGAGCCGGTGAACAGCAGGCCGTCGACGTAGTGCAGCAGGTCCTTGATCTCGCAGAGGTCCGCCAGGGCAGGAATGATCACGGGCAGCCCGAGGGCCGCGACGCTGACAGCACGCAAATACTTGTCGCCGCTGACATGGTAGGGGTGTAAGCCAATCTCTTTGACGCACGCTGTAACACCGATCAATGGCTTGAGTGCCATTTTTATCACCTCGAAATTCACGCTGGAACGAGTTTTTCCAGAGCTTATCTCTGTTGATTTTAATTAACAACTTCAATGTAAAAAATTCTAAACGCTCGTGAGTATGTTTGTGTTGATTGGTTGGGTTGGCGCCCAGTTTTGGTGCTATAGCTACCAATATAATTAACGTGTGGTGCCTGTTCTCGCTATTGACTTCACTTTGGCTTTCGGATTGACTGCTGCTACGAAACAGCTTTGAACATAATAATTAACACATAGGTGCATCATGTCGGTCCCACTGCGTACCGTTCAGCTCAACGAAGCCAACGCCTTTCTGAAAAAACACCCGGAGGTCCTGTACGTCGATCTGCTGATTGCAGACATGAATGGCGTGGTGCGCGGCAAGCGTATCGAACGCACCGCCTTGCATAAGGTGTATGAAAAAGGCATCAACCTCCCCGCGTCGTTGTTTGCCCTGGACATCAATGGCTCCACCGTGGAAAGCACCGGCCTGGGCCTGGATATCGGCGACTCCGACCGCATCTGCTACCCGATCCCCGACACCCTGAGCATCGAGCCCTGGCAGAAGCGTCCCACCGCGCAGCTGTTGATGACCATGCATGAACTCGAGGGCCAGCCGTTCTTCGCCGACCCACGGGAAGTGCTGCGCCAGGTGGTGAGCAAGTTCGACGAATTGGGCCTGACCATTTGCGCCGCGTTCGAGCTGGAGTTCTACCTGATCGACCAGGACAACGTGAACGGCCGTCCGCAAGCGCCGCGCTCGCCAATCTCCGGCAAGCGCCCGCATTCGACCCAGGTCTACCTGATCGATGACCTCGACGAATACGTCGATTGCCTGCAGGACATCCTCGAAGGCGCGAAAGAGCAGGGCATCCCTGCCGACGCCATCGTCAAGGAAAGCGCCCCGGCGCAGTTCGAGGTCAATCTGCACCACGTCAGCGACCCGATCAAAGCCTGCGACTACGCGGTACTGCTCAAGCGCCTGGTGAAAAACATCGCCTACGACCACGAGATGGACACCACCTTTATGGCCAAGCCCTACCCGGGCCAGGCCGGTAATGGCTTGCATGTACACATCTCGATCCTCGACAAACAGGGCAACAACATCTTCGCCAGCGAAGACCCCGAGACCAACGACGCCCTGCGTCACGCCATCGGCGGCGTGCTGGAAACCCTGCCGGCGCAGATGGCGTTTCTCTGCCCGAACGTCAACTCCTACCGCCGCTTCGGTGCGCAGTTCTATGTGCCGAACTCGCCGAGCTGGGGTATCGACAACCGCACCGTGGCCGTGCGCGTGCCGACCGGCGCGGCGGATGCCGTGCGTATCGAACATCGGGTGGCCGGCGCCGACGCCAACCCTTATCTGCTGATGGCCTCGGTACTGGCCGGTATCCACCACGGCTTGACCAACAAGATCGAGCCGGGGGCGCCGGTCGAAGGCAACTCCTACGAGCAGAACGAGCAGAGCCTGCCCAACAACCTGCGCGACGCCCTGCGCGAGCTGGACGACAGCGAGGTCATGGCCCGGTACATCGACCCGCTGTACATCGACGTGTTTGTCGCGTGTAAGGAAAGCGAACTGGCCGAGTTCGAAAACTCGATCTCCGACCTTGAGTACAACTGGTACCTGCACACGGTCTGACGGCCCTCCCACTTTTTGCGTTGAGCACACCCTATGACCAAGCATCGCAACGACTGGGAGCAGTACTTCCAGTCCCTGAACCTTGAAGGCCGGGCCTTTATCGACGGCGAATACCGTTGGGCCGCCAGCGGCGAAACCTTTGACAGCATCAGCCCGGTGGACGGGCGTTTTCTGGCCGCGGTCGCCAGCACCGATGAGGCCGACGCCGACGCCGCGGTGATCGCTGCACGCCGGGCGTTCGAATCCGGGATCTGGCGCTTGCAGGCCCCGGCGGCGCGCAAGCGCGTGCTGATCCGTTTCGCCGATCTGATCCTCGAACACCAGGAAGAACTGGCGCTCCTGGAAACCCTCGACATGGGCAAGCCGATCGGCGACTCCATGGCCATCGACGTACCGGCCACCGCCAACGCGATCCGCTGGAGTGCCGAGGCCATCGACAAGCTCTACGACGAAGTGGCGCCCACGCCCCACGACCAGTTGGGCCTGATCACCCGCGAACCCTGCGGCGTGGTCGCGGCCATCGTGCCGTGGAACTTCCCGATGATCATGGCCAGTTGGAAGTTCGCGCCGGCCCTGGCGGCGGGTAACTCGTTCATCCTCAAACCTTCGGAAAAGTCGCCGCTGACCGCCATTCGCCTGGCCCAACTGGCGCTTGAGGCCGGCATTCCCCCAGGCGTGTTCAACGTGCTGCCGGGCTACGGTCACACCGTCGGCAAGGCGCTGGCCTTGCATAGGGATGTGGATGTGCTGGCCTTTACCGGCTCCACCGCGGTGGCCAAGCAACTGCTGGTGTATTCCGGCCAGAGCAATATGAAACGGGTGTGGCTGGAAGCCGGTGGCAAGAGCCCCAATGTGGTGTTCGCCGATGCCCCGGACTTGCGTGCTGCCGCCGCCGCTGCGGCTGCAGCGATTGCCTTCAACCAGGGCGAAGTCTGCGTGGCCGGTTCGCGCCTGCTGGTGCAACGGTCGATCCGCGAGCCCTTCATTGCGCTGCTGGTGGAGGCGTTCCAGGCCTGGAAGCCGGGGCATCCACTGGACCCGGCGACCAAGGTCGGTGCAGTGGTCGATCAGCGGCAACTGGACAACGTGTTGCGCTACATCGAGATCGGCAAAGAGCAGGGCGCCCAACTCTTGGTTGGCGGCCAGCGCGCCCTGCAAGACACCGGTGGCCAGTACGTGGAGCCGACGGTTTTCGACGGCGTGACCAATGCCATGACCATCGCCCGCGAAGAAATCTTCGGCCCGGTGTTGTCGCTGATCAGCTTCGACACCGAAGAAGAAGCGCTGTCGATCGCCAACGACAGCATCTTCGGCCTGGCCGCCGCACTGTGGACCGCCGACCTCAGCCGCGCCCACCGCTTTGCCCGGGGCCTGCGTGCCGGCAGCGTGTGGGTCAACCAGTACGACGGCGGCGACATGACCGCGCCGTTCGGCGGCTTTAAACAGTCGGGCAATGGCCGCGACAAGTCGCTGCACGCCTTTGACAAGTACACCGAGCTCAAAGCCACCTGGATCAAGCTCTAAGCCCAAATAACAACGGCGATTGCCGGCGCGTGCCGGCCAGTCGCCAGGGAGTCCTAACCATGCAACCCCATGTAAACAGCTATTACGCCGCGACCCGCAACCACACCGGCGACTTCCCTGTGCTTGAAGAGTTGGTCGAGTGTGATGTCTGTGTCATCGGCGCCGGCTACACCGGCCTGTCGTCGGCGCTGTTCCTGGCGGAAGCCGGCTACAGCGTCACCGTGCTCGAAGCGGCCAAGGTCGGCTTTGGCGCCAGCGGGCGCAACGGCGGGCAACTGGTCAATTCCTACAGCCGTGACGTGGATGTCATCGAGCAGCGCTACGGCGAAAAGAGCGCCGAAATCCTCGGCAGCATGATGTTCGAAGGCGCCGAGATCATTCGCCAGCGCATCCAGCACTACGACATCCAGTGCGACTACCGCCCGGGCGGGATCTTCGCCGCGTTGAACAAAAAACAGCTCAAGGGCCTGGTCGAACAGAAAAGCAGTTGGGAGCGCTATGGCAACCGCAACCTGCAACTGCTCGACGCCAAAGACATGGCAAACGAAGTGGGCTGTGAAAATTACATCGGCGGCCTGCTGGACAAGCAGGGCGGCCACGTCCATCCGCTGAACCTCGCCCTGGGCGAAGCCAGCGCGATTATCGGCCTGGGCGGCAAGATCTTCGAACAATCGGCGGCCGAGGAAATCACCTACGGCGAACCCAACGTGGTACGCACGGCCAAGGGTGTGGTTCGCGCCAAGTACCTGCTGATCGCCGGCAACGCCTACCTGCCGCAGAATCTCGACCCTCGGGTGACGCGCAAAAGCATGCCCTGCGGCTCGCAGATCGTGGTCACCGAGCCGCTGTCGGAGGCAGTGGCACGCAGCCTGATTACCCACAATTACTGCGTCGAAGACTGCAACTACCTGCTCGACTATTATCGTCTGACCGCTGACAACCGTCTGTTGTACGGCGGCGGCGTGGTCTACGGCGCCCGCGAGCCGGACGACATCGAACAACTGATCCGGCCGAAGATCCTCAAGACCTTCCCGCAGTTGAAAAACGTCAAGATCGACTACCGCTGGACCGGCAACTTCCTGCTGACCATGTCGCGCATGCCGCAATTCGGCCGTATCGAAAAGAACGCCTACTACATGCAAGGGTATAGCGGCCACGGCGTCACCTGTTCGCACCTCGCGGGCAAGCTGATCAGCGAAGTGATCCGCGGTGACGCCGAACGCTTCGACGCCTTCGCCTCACTGCCGCACATGCCGATGTTCGGCGGCCGCACCTTCCAGGCCCCGCTGACGGCCATGGGCGCCGCCTACTACGCCCTGCGCGACCGACTCGGTATTTGACCGGTCAGCCACACGCGCGCCGCGAGCCCCCGGCCCACGCCGCCTTCGGCCGCGGCCGCGGGCTTGCTTTTTTTGCGCATGCAGGCATATTCAGCAGCGCTACAGCTCCACCCGCAAACGTGATTTAATAGCCGCCTTTCAGGTTTCCGGGTCGGGTAATCGGCGAATTTCGCAACATTGCCTGCCCGCGCTCGCCCCAGCTCCTGCAGTGCTATCGCAACCAATAAACATCACGACACTCACCCCTTATATAAGGCAGCTATGGACACGGGCACCCGACTCAAACTCGTTCGCGAAAGCTACAAACTCTCCCAGCGCGAGCTGGCCCGTCGTAGCGGCGTGACCAACGCCACCATTTCCCTGATCGAACAGAATCGCGTCAGTCCCTCTGTCAGTTCCCTGAAAAAGCTGCTGGAAAGCATCCCCATGTCCCTGGCGGACTTTTTCACCTTCGACCAGCCGCCACGCGAACACCAATACGTCTTTCGCGCCAACGAACAGCCCGACCTGGGTCGCGACGGCCTGCGCCTGCTGCTGGTGGGCGCGCCGATCCCCAGCCGCCAGATGCGCTTTCTGCGCGAGCAGTACGCACCCGGCGCCAGTTCCGGCGAAGAGCCGATCGTGCATGTCGAAGGCGAGGAGTGCGGCCTCGTCACCCGTGGCACCGTCGAACTCACTGTCGATGGCCAGGTCAGCGTATTGAACCCAGGGGATGGTTATTACTTCCCCACCACCTTGCCCCACAGGTTCCGCAATATCGGGCAGGATGAGGCGGAAATCATCAGCGCGAATACGCCGGCGAACTTCTAGGCCGGGGGTGGCATAACCCGGCGGAGCAAGACGCTGTTTAAAACACATCCCGTAGCGGCCTCCCTCGAAGGAAAACCCTCGTCTGCTTTTGGCACCGTGCTACCATCGACGCCATGACTTGCAGCAACATAATGTTGCAATGAACTTCAATAATCGGCCTTTCGCTGACTCATGACCTCCCCATTCGACTCGCAATCCGACTTGCCCATGATCCTGGTAGTGGACGATGAGCTGCGCTCGCGCGAATCGTTGCGCCGGGTACTCGATCAGGAATTCCAGGTGCTGCTGGCCGAGTCGGCCGGGCAAGCACGCGAACTGCTGGAACAGCATGTGGTCGCGGTGATCCTCTGCGACCAGCGCATGCCCCATGTCAGCGGTATCGAATTTCTCAAGGAAGTGCGCGAGCGCTGGCCGGGGGTGGTCCGCATCGTGCTGTCGGGCTACACCGATTCGGAAGACATCATCGCGGGCGTCAATCAGGCCGGTATCTATCAGTACCTGCTCAAGCCCTGGCTGCCTGAAAACCTGCTCAACACCGTGCGCAATGCGGTCGAGAGCCAATCGTTGCAAAACCATATGCAGCGACTGGACCTGGAACTGCGCGCCGGTACGCCAGCGCTGCGTCGCCGCAGCCGCGAAACCCTGGAGCGGGTACGCGATACCTTCGATTTCTCGCGCATCGTGCGCAGCCCCGGCGGCCCGCTGGATGCGGTCTGTGAGTTGGCCGCCCGGGTCGCCCGCTATGATTTGTCGGTGCTGCTGCTGGGCGAATCGGGCACGGGCAAAGAACTGCTGGCCCGCGCCATCCATTACGCCAGCCCGCGTGCGAGTAATGCCTTTGTCATGGAGAACTGCGCGGCGCTGCCTGATACCTTGCTGGAGTCCGAGCTGTTCGGGCACAAGCGCGGCGCCTTCACCGGCGCGCATCAGGATCACATCGGGCTGTTCCAGCGTGCCAATGGCGGCACCTTGCTACTCGACGAAATCGGCGACACCTCGCCGGCTTTTCAGGTCAAGTTGTTACGCGTCTTGCAAGAGGGCGAACTGCGCCCGGTCGGCGCCTCGAGCACGGTACGGGTCGATGTGCGGGTGATCGCGGCGACCCATCGCGACCTGGAGCAGGATGTCGCCACCGGACGTTTTCGCAGCGACCTTTATTACCGGCTGTCCACGGTCAGCCTGGGCTTGCCGCCGTTGCGCGAGCGCACCGCCGACCTGATGCCCATCGCCAAAAAGCTGCTCGACGATGCCCGCCTGGAGCTGGACCTGCCAAACCTGCACTTCGCCGACGACGCCCTGGCGAGCCTGATCGGTTACCCATGGCCCGGTAATATTCGCGAGTTGCGCAACGAAATCTACCGCGCCGCTGCGTTGTCGGAAGGCTCGCAAATCGGTGCTCATTCGTTTTCCTGGCGCGTCATGCAGGGCCAGGGACGCAACACCAACGACATACGCCTGTCGCCTCCCACGGGCACGTTGCAAGAACAACTGGACGCTATCGAAGCGACCATACTCAAGGAATCGCTGCTGCGTCACCGCTGGAACAAAACCCATGCGGCCCGTGAACTGGGCTTGTCGCGCGTGGGCCTGCGCCAGAAATTGCGCCGTCTTGGCCTGGAGGAAGCCCGATGAACACCCCATTCCGAGTGCTGTGGCTGCAATCGGGCGGTTGCGGTGGTTGCAACATGTCCTTGCTGTGCGCCGATACCCAGGATTTTTCCGCGATGTGGCGCAGTGCGGGGATTGAGTTGCTCTGGCATCCATCGCTGTCCCTTGAAAGCGGTGATCAGGTGCTGGATATCCTGGAGGACTGCCTGCAAGGTCGCACCCGGCTCGATGCCTTGTGCATCGAAGGCTCATTGCTGCGCGGCCCGCACGGCACCGGGCGCTTTCACATGCTGGCGGGCACCGATGCGCCGATGATCGACTGGGTGCGCAAACTCGCGGCGGTGGCCCAATACACCTTGGGCATCGGCACTTGTGCGGCCTACGGAGGCATCACCGCTGCGGGCAGCAACCCGACCGACGCCTGCGGCCTGCAATTTGACGGTGAGCATCGCGGCGGCCTGCTGGGTGCCGATTATCGGTCGTTGCGCGGCTTGCCGGTGATCAACGTGGCCGGTTGCCCGACGCACCCCGGCTGGGTGACCGACACCTTGATGGCGCTGGCCGCCGGGCTGTTCGCCGAGGCCGATCTGGACGTCATCGGGCGTCCGCGTTTCTACGCCGACCAACTGGTGCATCAGGGCTGCACGCGCAACGAGTTCTACGAATACAAAGCCAGTGCGGAAAAGCCCTCGGACCTGGGCTGCATGATGGAAAACCTCGGCTGCAAAGGCACCCAGGCCCACGGCGACTGCAATACCCGCCTGTGGAACGGCGAGGGCTCGTGTACCCGTGGCGGGTTTGCCTGCATCAACTGCACCGCCCCGGGCTTCGAAGAACCGGGGCACGCGTTTCAGCGCACGCCGAAGCTGGCGGGCATTCCCATCGGCCTGCCCATCGACATGCCCAAGGCCTGGTTCGTCGCCCTGTCGGCGCTGTCCAAGTCCGCCACCCCCAAGCGCGTCAAACAGAATGCGACGTCCGATCACCCGCTGATCGCGCCGTCGGTACGCACCCCCCGCCGTTAGGAGTTTGCATGTCACGTTTGGTGGTCGGCCCATTCAATCGGGTTGAAGGCGATCTGGAAGTACAACTGGACGTGGAAGATGGCCATGTGCGTTCGGCACGGGTCAACGCCACCATGTACCGTGGCTTCGAGCAAATCCTGCTGCAACACGCACCGCTCGATGCGCTGACCTACGCGCCACGCATCTGCGGAATCTGCTCGGTGTCGCAATCGATCGCCGCCGCCCGCGCCCTGGCCGGGCTGGCCGGCGTACAGCCGCCGGACAACGGCCTGCTGGCAATCAACCTGATGGCCGCCACCGAAAACCTCGCCGATCACTTGAGCCATTTCTACCTGTTTTTCATGCCGGATTTCGTGCGCCCGGTGTACGCCGAGCGCCCTTGGTATCCAGACGCGGTGGCGCGCTTTACCCCGCTTCAGGGCAGCCAGCAGCGCCTGGCCATTTCTGCGCGCAAACGCTGGCTGGATTTGATCGGTACACTGGGCGGCAAGTGGCCGCACACCGGCTCGATCCAACCGGGTGGCTCGACCCGCGCCATCGATGCCGCCGAGCGCCTGCGCCTGCTGACCCGCGTTCGCGAGTTCCGGCAGTTTCTGGAAGGCGAGCTGTTCGCCGCGCCGCTGGAGCGTATCAATGGTTTCACCAGCGAAAGCGAGCTCTGGGCATGGCACGCCGAAGCGCCGGGGCAGGGCGACTTCCGCCAATTTCTGCAAATCGCCCTGGACACCGGGCTTGAGCATCTGGGGCCGGGGCCGGGGCTGTATCTTTCCTACGGGGCGTATCCGCGAGCCGACGGCTCGATGGTGTTCCCGCGCGGCCTGTGGAATGGCGTCACCCAGTGTCTACAAGCGCTGGACCTGGACGATATCCGCGAAGACAGCGCGCATGCCTGGCTCGACGACGCTGGCGGCCCGCGCCACCCGGCCGATGGGCAAACCCAGCCGTTGATGGAAAAACCCGACGCGTATACCTGGAACAAAGCCCCGCGCCTGGCCGGCGCGGTGCTGGAAACCGGCGCCATTGCACGCCAGTTGATTGCCGGCCAAGCGCTGCTGCGCGATGCCGTGGCACGCTGTTCGGCAACGGTTTATACCCGCCTGCTCGCGCGTTTGCTGGAGTTGGCGCAGGTGGTGCCGCTGATGGAAAGCTGGTTGATCGCCCTGCGCCCCGGCGAGCCGTATTACCGCGCCGCAGCATTACCCGACAAAGGCCGCGCGGTCGGCCTGACCGAAGCGGCGCGTGGCGCACTGGGGCATTGGCTGGAGGTGGAGCACGGGAAAATCTCCCGCTACCAGATCATCGCCCCGACCACCTGGAACTTCTCGCCACGCGATGCCCAGGGCCAGCCCGGGGCATTGGAACAAGCCTTGCAGGGTGCTCCCGTGTTACCCGGCGAAAAAAGCCCGGTAGCGGTGCAACATATCGTTCGTTCTTTTGACCCGTGCATGGTTTGCACGGTGCATTGAAAAGGAAATCCCATGGAACGCCTGACCATTTCCCTGGACCGTGGCCTCGCTGAGGAACTGGACGCGCTGATTCGCGACCAGGGTTACCACAACCGTTCCGAGGCCATGCGCGACATTTTGCGGCGGCATATCGAACAGGCGCGCCTGGAGCAAGGCCAGGCGCCGCATTGCGTGGCCAACCTGAGCTTCGTTTACGATCACCATTCGCGCACCCTCACCGAACGGGTGATGGACCTGCAGCACGCGCATCATCACCTGACCATTGCCAGCCAGCATGTGCATCTGGATCACGACAACTGCCTGGAAAGCCTGATGCTCAAGGGCTCGTCCGATGAAGTGCGCGATTTCGCCCATCGCGTGTGCGCCGAACGCGGCGTGCGTCATGGCTCGCTGAACCTGATCCCGGTGGAGCAGGGCGCGAGCCACGAGCAAGTCCACAGCCACCTGCATCTGCACCCTAAAAGCTGACGACCATGGCCCGTAAACCGCCACCCGGCAGCCTCGACGAAGACGCCTGGATCGAAGTCATCGCGAGGATGGACGAGGTCTATTCCAAGCTGGTGCAAGATGAAATCGCCCTGGAAGAGAAGAACGTCGAACTGGAGCAGTCGCAGCAGTTCATCGCCGGGTTGCTGTCGTCGATGTCCGACGTGTTGCTGGCCTGCGACCCGCAAGGGCGCATCGAGGAGAGCAACAGCGCGCTGCGCACGCTGGTCGGCCGTGATGAACAGTCATTGTCCGGCAGCCCGGCCTATGTCTTGTTGGCCGACCCCCACAGTGAAACCCAGTTGCGCCAGACCCTCGCCAGCCTGCGCCATCCCAACGCCAGCGCCTCGCTGGAGGTCAACTTCAAGGATGTCAACGGCGCGCCGGTGCCCGTGGACGTCAGTTGCACCGTGCGCAGCACGGGCAACGGACGTTTTATCGGGCATGTGCTGGTGGGGCGACCGCTGGGCGAACTCCAGCACGCATATCGCCAACTGCACGAGGCTCACGAGGCGCTCAAGCGCACTCAACAGCAACTGTTGCACGCGGAAAAAATGGCCTCGCTGGGGCGCCTGGTGGCTGGTGTCGCCCACGAACTGAACAACCCCATCAGCTTCGTGCTGGCCAACGCGCATGTGCTCGACAGCTATGGCAAACGCCTGCAGCAGTACCTGCAAGCGGTCCACGGCGGCGAGTCGCACGCCAGTCTTCAAGCCTTGCGCCAACAGCTACGCATCGATCCGCTGCTGAGCGATTTGCCGTCGTTGATCGAGGGCAGCATGGAAGGCGCGCAACGCACCGCCGACATCGTCAGCGCCCTGAAGCGCTTCTCGGCGGTGGATCGTGAAGCGCTGGGCGAGGTCGACCTCAATGACGTCATCGAGCGCGCCATCCACTGGGTCTGCCGTGGCGTCGCGCCCGATCTGCAGGTGCATTGGCAGGCCGTTGACACACCGCCGGTGCGCGGCAATGCCGGGCAACTGCTACAAGTGCTGATGAACCTGATGCAGAACGCCTACGATGCCGCGCAAGCGGCCAACCAGGCCTTGCCGACAGTCTGGATCGAGGTGACCCAGGAGCCGGGCTGGGTCACCCTGCGTTTACGCGACAACGGTGCGGGCATCGCAGAGAAACACCTGAGCCAGGTGTTCGACCCGTTCTTCAGCACCAAGTCCGTGGGCAAAGGCACGGGCCTGGGCCTGTCGATCAGCTACGGCATCATCGAACGCTGTGGCGGTCGGATGGTGGCCGCCAATCACCCCGAGGGCGGTGCGCAGTTCACCGTGACGCTGCCCGAAGCCGGGCCCGCCTGAGCCGATAATCCGGCAGCGGCGCTGGAAGCTCATTGTCCAGTTATCGGCTCGGCTGGACAGTCACTGTCCAGCCGCCATGTTCTGCGAGCGCCCGACCACGCCTGAATGGTACTCGGCACGCAAACTGGCACAGGGTTTGTATGAGGTTTTTTCGTTTCTTCATACTTGAACCCATCTTTCTGGAGTTCGCATGCCCTTGCATCCTGTTTCACCGACTCGTGCGCCTTTGACGTTCAAACATCGCGTCCTGGCCATTTTCGCCGGCCTGGTCGCTGCCAACCTGCTGGCCTGGGCCTGGGCTTTCACGGCCTTCCATGACTATCCGCTGTTGCTCGGCACCGCCTTTCTGGCCTACAGCTTCGGCCTGCGCCATGCCGTGGATGCCGATCACATCGCCGCCATCGACAACGCCACCCGCAAGCTGATCCAGGAAGGCCGGCAGACCGCGAGTGTCGGCCTGTTTTTCTCGCTCGGGCACAGCACCGTGGTGATCCTGGCTTCGCTCGGCATCGCACTGACGGCCACGGCGTTCAAAAGCGAAATCGAAGCCTTTCACGGCCTCGGCGGGCTGATTGGCACCTCGGTGTCTGCCGCCTTCCTGTTGCTGGTGGCGTTGATCAACCTGCTCATCCTGCGCTCGGTGTACCAGGCGTTTGGCCGCGTGCGGCGCGGCGAACGGATCGGCGAGCAAGAAATGAACGCGATACTCACCGGCGGCGGCCCCATCGCCCGACTGTTGCGCCCGCTGTTCCGCCTGATCAGCCGTCCCTGGCACCTGTATCCGCTGGGCCTGCTGTTCGGTCTGGGGTTTGATACCGCCACGGAAATCGGCCTGCTGGGGATCGCTGCGGTGCAAGCCTCGCAGAGCCTGCCGATCTGGTCGATTCTGGTGTTCCCGGCGCTCTTCACGGCCGGCATGGCGCTGGTCGACACCGCCGACAGCGTGATGATGACCGGTGCTTACCACTGGGCACTGGTCAACCCGGCACGCAAGCTCTATTACAACCTGACCATCACGTCCATGTCGGTGTTGGTGGCATTGCTGGTGGGCGGGGTGGAAGTGCTCGGGCTGGTCGCGGCGCGCTGGGATCTGCACGGCGGTGTGTGGGATTTCATCACTGCGCTGACCGACAACTTCGGCATGATCGGCTACCTGATCGTCGGGATATTCATCCTGACCTGGGCCGTTTCCGTGTTGTTCTACCGCTTCAAGGGCTACGACCGCCTGGACGCGACGCCCGCCTGAGCCTTCTCTTCCTTTCAGCGCCTGGCGAGGTTCTCTCGCCAGCCACTTGCCAAGCCGGACATATGGTTTCCAGGCTGCATAAATAGTGGAAACAAACATTCCAGTTGAGGTTTGTTACAAGGTGTCTCAATGCGCTCGGTAAAAAAGTAAAAGTCCTTTAAAAACAGATAGATAAATTAATTAGTAAGCAATTTATCTACGCCGCGGCGAAATGGCACAGGTCTTGTACTTACCAGATAACTGAACGTCATGGGTTACCCGCATGTTTCCAGCAGCCGTCGCAATCATGCCCAGGCTGCAGCCTCAACACCCCATAGAACTGATGGCCTTTGTAGCCGACGGCATGGCGCCCGACTCACCTGGTCGGGCACAGATTTCCAACACACCGAGTGCAGCCCCCGTTGAAGTACCTTCTCGGGGAGGAGAAATAAAGTAATGGAAACGTTTTACGAGGTGATGCGCAGACAAGGCATCTCGCGCCGCAGCTTTCTCAAGTTTTGTTCCTTGACCGCAACGTCGCTGGGGCTGGGCCCGGCATTCATGCCCAAAATCGCCTGGGCCATGGAGAACAAGCCACGCACGCCAGTCCTCTGGCTGCACGGCCTGGAATGCACCTGTTGCTCGGAGTCATTCATCCGCTCCGCGCATCCGCTGGCCAAGGACGTGGTGCTGTCGATGATCTCCCTGGATTACGACGACACCTTGATGGCCGCCGCCGGGCATCAGGCCGAGGCGATCCTTGACGAGGTCATGACCAAGTACAAGGGCAACTACATCCTGGCCGTCGAAGGCAACCCGCCACTGAACCAGGACGGTATGAGTTGCATCATTGGCGGCAAGCCCTTCGTCGAGCAGTTGAAGCGCGTTTCACGCGATGCCAAGGCGATCATTTCCTGGGGCTCCTGCGCCAGTTGGGGCTGCGTACAGGCTGCCAAGCCGAACCCGACCCAGGCCGTGCCGATTCACAAGGTCATCACCGACAAACCGATCATCAAAGTGCCGGGCTGCCCGCCGATCGCCGAAGTCATGACCGGGGTGATCACCTACATGCTGACTTTCGACCGCATTCCTGAGCTGGACCGTCAGGGCCGGCCGAAAATGTTCTACAGCCAGCGCATTCACGACAAGTGCTACCGCCGTCCGAACTTCGACGCCGGTCAGTTCGTCGAGTCCTGGGACGACGACGCGGCGCGCAAGGGCTACTGCCTTTACAAAGTCGGCTGCAAAGGCCCGACCACCTATAACGCCTGCTCGACCGTGCGTTGGAATGGCGGCACCAGCTTCCCGATTCAGTCCGGCCACGGCTGCATCGGTTGTTCGGAGGAGGGGTTCTGGGACAAGGGCTCGTTCTATCAGCACTTGAGCGGCATCAACCAGTTTGGCGTTGAAGCGAACGCGGACGAAATCGGCCTGGTTGCCGGCGTCACCGTCGGCGCAGCGATCACTGCCCACGCTGCCGTCACCGCCCTCAAACGCGCCAGCAACGGCAAAGCGCCCACTACCTCGCCCGACGCCCCAGCGACAAGACAGGAATAAGCACCAATGAGCACCTATTCGACTCAGGGTTTCGACCTCAACAACACAGGCCGACGTATCGTTGTCGACCCTGTGACCCGTATCGAAGGCCACATGCGCGTCGAGGTCAACCTCGATGCCAACAACGTTATCCGCAACGCCGTTTCCACCGGCACCATGTGGCGCGGCCTCGAAGTCATCCTCAAGGGCCGCGACCCACGTGACGCCTGGGCATTCGTGGAGCGCATCTGCGGCGTCTGCACCGGTTGCCACGCGCTGGCCTCGGTGCGCTCGGTAGAGGACGCGCTGGGCATTCGCATCCCGCCGAACGCGCACTTGATTCGCGAGATGATGGCCAAGACCCTGCAAGTCCATGACCACGCCGTGCATTTCTACCACCTGCATGCACTGGACTGGGTGGACGTGGTGTCTGCGCTCAAGGCTGACCCCAAACGCACCTCGGAATTGCAGCAGACCGTTTCGCCGGCTCACCCGTTGTCTTCGCCGGGTTATTTCCGCGACGTGCAAAACCGTCTGAAGAAGTTCGTCGAAAGCGGTCAGCTCGGGCCGTTCATGAATGGTTACTGGGGCAACCCGGCTTACCAACTGCCGCCTGAAGCCAACCTGATGGCCGTGACCCATTACCTTGAAGCCCTCGACCTGCAGAAAGAGTGGGTGAAGATCCATACCATCTTCGGTGGCAAGAACCCGCACCCCAACTACCTGGTCGGCGGCGTGCCCTGCGCGATCAATATCGATGGCGACCTGGCCGCCGGTGCGCCGTTGAATATGGAACGCCTGAACTTCGTGCGGGCGCGCATCGACGAAGCGCTGACCTTCTGCCGCAACGTGTATGTGCCGGACGTGCTGGCCATTGGCACTATCTACAAGCAAAAAGGCTGGCTGCACGGCGGCGGTCTGTCGGCGACCAACGTGATGGATTACGGCACCTACGCCAAGGTCAATTACGACGACAGCACCAACCAATTGCCGGGCGGGGCGATCCTCAACGGCAACTGGGACGAAATCCTGCCTGTCGACGCGCGTGATCCCGAGCAAGTGCAAGAGTTCGTGACCCACTCCTGGTACAACTACCCGGACAACGACAAGGGCCTGCACCCGTGGGACGGCATCACCGAGCCGAACTACGAGCTGGGCGCCAAGACCAAGGGCACCCGCACCAACATCGAAGAAGTCGACGAAAGCGCCAAATATTCGTGGGTCAAATCGCCGCGCTGGCGCGGCCACGCCATGGAAGTCGGGCCGTTGGCGCGTTACATCCTGGGCTATGCCCATGCCCTCAAAGGCAACCCGCATTGCCAGCGGGTCAAGGAACAACTGGAAGGTTCGCTGCGAGCCGTCAACCTCGACTTGCCAAAAGCCCTGGGCCTGGCGGAAACCAACCTCAGCGCCAAGCAACTGTTGCCCAGCACGATCGGCCGAACGCTGACCCGCGCCCTGGAAGCCGAGTACTGCGCAGAAATGATGGTCGACGACTGGAACGAGTTGATGACCAACATCCGCAACGGCGACCGTGCCACCGCCAACGTCGAAAAATGGGACCCGTCCACCTGGCCTGCCGAGGCCAAGGGGGTCGGCATCGTTGCCGCGCCACGCGGCGCGCTCGGCCACTGGATTCGGATCAAGAACGGCAAGATCGAAAACTACCAGTGCGTCGTGCCCAGCACCTGGAACGGCAGCCCGCGTGACGCCAAGGGTCAGATCGGTGCTTTCGAGGCCGCGCTGATGAACACGCCGGTGGCCGTCCCCGATCAGCCCGTGGAAATCCTGCGCACGCTGCATTCCTTCGACCCTTGCATGGCCTGCGCCACCCACGTGATGAGCGAGGACGGCGCGGAGCTGAGCACAGTCAAGGTCAGTTGATCGATTGTTCAACGCTGCATTCGGCAGGCGCCACGGCGCCTGCCCATCCAAAGGTGACGCTATGACTCAACCTACTCAAAGCCCCCTCGACGCGTCGGAATACGTGTACGAGGCCCCCGTGCGCCTGTGGCACTGGATCAATGCCGCCTGCATTGTGGTGCTGGCCATCACCGGCTACCTGATCGGTTCGCCGCTGGCGACCCAACCGGGCGAAGCCAGCGACCATTTCGTGATGGGCTACATCCGCTTTGCGCATTTCAGCGCGGCGTACATTTTCACCATCGCCATGATCGGGCGCGCCTATTGGGCGCTGGTGGGCAATCATCACGCCCGCGAACTGTTCTCGGTGCCGCTGACCAGCAAGGTCTACTGGGCCGACATGCTCGCTTGGGTGCGCTACTACCTGTTCATCGGGCCGACGCCAAAACCGATGTTCGGCCACAACCCGCTGTCGCGTTTCGCGATGTTTTTCATCTTCTTGCTGTCCTCGCTGTTCATGATCCTGACCGGCTTCGCGCTGTATGGCGAAGGCGCGCAAATGGGCTCCTGGCAGGAACGCACCTTCGGTTGGGTACTGCCGCTGCTGGGGCAATCCAACAATGTGCATGTCCTGCATCACTTGGGCATGTGGGTGATTGTGCTATTCGTCATGTTCCACATCTATGCCGCCGTGCGCGAAGAAATCAACGGGCGCCTGAGCTTGGTCGGGGCAATGATTTCCGGCTACAAGACCTTTAAAAAATGACCATATTGGTAGAAACCGCCATGAGTCCTCTCCAACCGACACTGCCGCAGATCACTGTGCTAGGCATCGGCAATCTCCTGTGGGCCGACGAAGGCTTCGGCGTTCGTTGCGTCGAAGCCTTGCAACAGCGTTATGAGTTCGCCGACAACGTGGCGCTGATCGATGGCGGCACGCAAGGCCTGTACTTGATCCAGCATGTTCAGCAAGCCGATTACCTGCTGATTTTCGACGCCGTGGATTACAACCTCGCGCCTGGCGAACTGAAGTTCATCGCCGACGACGATGTCCCCAAATTCCTCGGCATCAAAAAGCTCAGCCTGCACCAGACCGGCTTTCAGGAGGTGCTGATGCTCGCGCAACTGACCGGCCATTACCCGACACGCGTGCTGTTGATCGGTTGCCAGCCGGAAAACATGATGGACTACGGCGGCAGCCTGCGCCCCAGCGTCAGGGCCGCCATGGAAGGTGCGCTGGATGAGGCGCTGCGCGTGCTCGAAAGTTGGGGCGCGGCACCGCACAAGCGCGCCTCGCCACTCGCGGGTGAAGAGGCGGTGACCCTGCCGCACCTCGAACTGCAACGCTACGAAAACGAACGCCCGTCCGAACAGCAAGCCTGCCGGATCGGCGACGAACGCATCCTCGCCAGGCGCGCCTGATATGTGCATCGGATTGCCCATGCAAGTGATCGCGGCCGAGTTGGGCTTCGCCCGCTGCCGCGACCGCCACGGCGAAGAACGCCGTATCGACCTGTCACTGGTCGGCCCGTGTGCGGTCGGCGACTGGCTGTTGATCTTTCTCGACGCCGCCCGTGAACGCCTCGACGCCCAACGCGCCAGCGAAATCGACTCCACCCTGCGCCTGCTCGAAGCGGCCCTGTTCGGCACGGCCCCGCAGCCCGACAGCGTGCCGGGTTTCAGCCTGCCCTCGGCCATGAACGCCGAGCAACTGGCGGCCTTGTTGGGCCACGCGTCGCCACCCCTTGTTGCGCCTGCCGCGCTCACCCCACCTCAACCGTCAGTCAAGGACCCCACATGAGCGACTCCGCTGTTTTCATGGCGCCCATTCCCGTGACACCCGCCATCCCGGCCTTGATCAGCCGGCTGGTGGAGCAATTCGACGCGACCTGGATCGACGCCGACAACCTCGATGCCTGGCTTGCCGAAGGGGGCGACTGCCTGTTGCTGCTGTGCGGTGACCCGGTACGCCATCCCGAATGCCTGGACGTGGCCGTGGTGTTGCCGGAACTGCGCGTGGAAATCGCGCGCCGCCACCAATTGAGCCTGCGCCTGGGCGTGGTCGGTCGTGCCGATGAAGAAGCCATCGCCGCGCGCTTTGCCGTGCGCCGCTGGCCGTCGCTGGTGTGGCTGCGCGATGCGGGTTACGTCAGCACCTTCAGCGGCATGCTCGACTGGGACGAATACCTGCGCCTGGCGGAAGCTGCCGTCAGCCAAAGCAACGCGCGCATTCCATTGCTTGCCGGTGCCCCGGTCAGCGCCCTCGGAGGTTGCCAATGAACCACGATGCCAATCACCGCGATGCGCAAAGCCACGCCGTGGAGTTCGATCCGCTGAACTACATCCCCGTGGTGGATATCGGCCCCGGCTCGCAACCCGACGATGAGGACGTGCTCGAATACATCAGCATGCCTCAGGGCATGTATACCCATAGCATTCCGGTGCTGCCCGAACCTGAAGAGCTTGCGGCGCTGCCCGGTGCGCGGCACGCGTTGCAAGCGTTGCTGCAATGCCTGCGCGACTGCAATAACGGCCTGACCACGCAAAGCGTCGACCTCAGTGGCCTGGAAACAGGCGACCGCAAGCTGCTCGACCAATTGCTGGGCGAAGGCGAGGTCAGCGCGATCATTGCCGCGCAGCCGTCGTTGCGTATCCAGGAATCGATCTTCGCCGGCGTATGGCGCATCTACGGCCAGGGCTACGATCACGTCGAAGTGGGCGCGGCGCCTTCGCAACTGCGCGGCAATGCCCGCGCGGCGGCCCGACCGGCAGATTTCGACTTGTCGTCAGCGTTGCCGCTCGGCGTCATGAACGCTCCGGCGATCCTGACCGAGGTACAAGACCGCAGCCAACACTGGCAACCTGGCGATCAGGTGCATGTCATCAACCTGACCTTGCTGCCGTTGTCCGAACAGGACATCGCCTTCCTCGACGCCTACTTGCCCGCCGGCCCGGTGCGCGCCTTGGCCCGTGGCTATGGCAATTGCCTGATCAGCGCGACCCGGATACAGAACTGCTGGCGCATCACGTACTTCAACTCACAGGATGCGCAAATCCTCGACACCATCGAAATCACCGACCTGCCGGAAGTGATCTGCGCCGCCCCCGAAGACCTGGCCGACTCACTGGAGCGCTTCGAAGACGTTATCCAGTGGTTCGAAGGGCAGTGAGGTCACGATGAACGAAAAAACCGGCTTCGAAGGCAGCTACGGCGGCGACAACGCCCGGATCAGCGACGCCACCCGCCTGGAATGCAAAATCTGCTGGTGGGTGTATGACCCGCGCGACGGCGACCCGGTCTGGCAGATTGAGCCGGGTACGCCGTTCTCCGCATTGCCGGAGCATTGGCGTTGCCCGAATTGCGATGGCGATGCCGAGCAGTTCATGGTGATCGATGAACCTGTCTGAGCGCCAAGACGGCCCGGCGCAACAGGCACAAACCCTGTGCGCGCACTTCCAGGGCATCGCCGAGACACGCATGCGCGGGTTGCCGTTTCTCAATCAACAGCTGGCGGTCGAGGCGGTGGGCTTCAGCGCGCAAATCGCCGGGGAAAACGCGGCAACCGGGGTGCTGGGTGTTCTGATCACCCCTTGGTTCATGAACCTGATCTGGCTGCCGGAGAACCGCGACACACTCCTGGCCCAGGGGGCGTCAGGCGAACATCAATTTGGCGGGCAGTGCCTGACCTTCATTGGCGCAGACGGTGAAGGCATCGGTGGCTACGAGAGCTGTTCGCTGTTTTCACCGATGTTTGAATTCGCCGATCAGGACGCGGCCCGGCAAACCGCCGAGCAGGTGCTGGCGCTGTTGCGGGACGCGCCCGAACGCGCACCGGAACGCCCGGCCATCAGCCGCCGTGGCTTGCTGTTCGGACGCGTGTCCGGGGGGGCGCAATGATCGCCATGGCAGGCTTGGCACGGCTCGGCGGCTCATTGCGGGTGCGTCCCGGCCAGCAGCCCGCCATTGTCGGCGGGCGTCCGGCGCTGGCCGCCACCTTGTTGCGCGGCCAGCCGCCACAGACCGCCGCGCACCACTTGCCGTTGCTCTATAGCCTGTGCGGGCAAGCGCACCGCTTGACCGCAGCGTTGGCCGTCGACACCGCACTGCATGGCGAAACCCCCATCGACCCCAACACCCAGCGCATGCTGGAGGCCGAAACCCGCCGCGAGCATGTGCGGCGTATGCTGCTCGAATGGCCGCGGTTGCTGGGTAACCCGTCGGTGCGCCCCGATCTCAGCCAACTGCATGCCTGGGAACACGCCCCGCAACAGGCGATGTCCGCCTGGTTGGGCGAATCGGTGGCGCAATGGCTTGAACGATGGGACGCCGAGCCGTTCAGCGCGCTCGATGAGTGGAGCCAGCGCAGCGATCATTGGCTGGCGCACGCCCTGGCCGATTGTCGCGAGGATGCCCACGCCCTGCAACTGCCGGTGCATGCCCTGTCGCTGGCCGGCAACACCCAAGCGCTGCAGGTGGTGGCCGCCCAACTGCGAGAGGCCAGCGATTTTGCGTTGCATCCGGTGGCCTTCGGGCTACCCTGTGAGACGGGCAGTTGGACCCGCGCGCGTGAGGCCGACCCACAACGCTACGCCAGCGTCTGGCTGCGTCTGGGCGCGCGCCTCGCCGAACTGGCGCGGCTCTCGCTGCCACAGCCCGCTGGCTTGGCACTCGGCGCATTGGCGCTGGGGCCCGACGAGGCGTTGGCCTGGAGCGAAACGTCGCGCGGCCTGTTGTTGCACCGGGTCTGTCTGGAGCGAATGAATGCCGGTGTGTTGATCCGCGACTATCAGGTCATCGCGCCGACCGAATGGAACCTTCATCCCCACGGCGCGCTGGCCCAGGGTTTGGCGACGATGTCAGCCGGCGATCCGGCCACGCGACGTCGCGCTGAGCTGTTGATCGCGGCTTTCGACCCGTGCATCGGCTTCACCCTTGAGCTTGAAGCCGTACCGAGCGAGGACATTATTCATGCATGAAGTGAGTCTGGCGGGCGGCATTCTCAGCGCCGTCGAGGCGGCGGCCAGGCGCGATCCGTTCGTGCGGGTCAGCCGCCTGCGCCTGGAGGCCGGCAAGCTGGCCGGCGTTGAAATCGAGGCGCTGCGTTTCGCCCTTGAAGCACTGGCGCCCGGCACCTTGCTGGCCGGCGCGCAAATCGACATTGAACAACCGCCGGGCCAGGCCTGGTGCCTGGATTGCGCCATCAGCGTGCCGCTGATCGAGCGCGGTGCCGGCTGCCCGCAATGCGGCGGCTTTTGGCTGCAACCCACCGGCGGGACTGAATTGCGCATCCTCGACCTGCAGGTCGAGGATCATTAATCGTTTGATTTTGGAGGTACACCATGTGCGTCGTCTGCGGTTGCGGAACCGGGCATTCACACGACAAGACCGAAGCTCCGGCCACCGATAGCGATGTGCAGGTCGACGCTACCGGCGACCTGCATTACGGCGCGGGTCAGGCGCGGGTTTCAGTGCCCGGCATGAGCCAGGCCCGCACCATCCGCCTGGAGCAAGACATCCTCGGCGAAAACGACCGGCACGCCGCGCGTAACCGGGAAAACTTCACCGCCCACGGCGTACTGGCCCTCAATCTGGTGTCCAGCCCCGGTTCCGGCAAGACCACCCTGTTGTGCAGCACCCTCATGGCCCTGCGCCAACGCCGCGCCGACTTGCCGCTGGCGGTGATCGAGGGCGATCAGCAAACCCGTCACGACGCCGAGCGCATCCGCGAAACCGGCGTACCCGCGATCCAGATCAACACCGGCAAAGGCTGCCACCTCGATGCCCGGATGATCACCGAAGCCTACAGCCGCCTGCCGCTGCATGACGCGCTGCACGCGGCCGGTCACACGCATCAGTCGCCTATGCATAGCCACGTTGATCAGCAGCCGCACGCCCACGTACAGACTCAACAGCATCAACACAGCCATCATGCCCACGACGGCAGTGAGCCGGCCGGCATGCTGTTCATCGAGAACGTCGGCAATCTGGTCTGCCCCGCGCTCTGGGATCTGGGCGAGGCGGGCAAAGTGGCGATCCTGTCGGTGACCGAGGGCGAAGACAAACCCCTCAAGTACCCGGACATGTTCGCCGCGGCGCGCCTGATGATCCTCAACAAGATCGACCTGTTGCCGCACCTGGATTTCGACGTGCAGCGCTGCCTGGACTATGCGCGACAGGTCAACCCGCAGATCCAGATCATCCAGCTCAGCGCCCGCGACGGCACCGGGCTGGATGCCTGGCTCGACTGGTTGCTGGCCGGCGCCCCCGAGGTTGACCGACGTGCCGCGCGCATCGCCGAACTGGAAGCTGAACTGGCCCGCCTCAAGGCTCAGGTGGAGGCCCCGCATGCGTAGCGAAAAACTGCCTGGCGCGCAGGTCTGGCCGCCGGTGCTGGCCTGTGGCGCGTGGCTGAAGAACACCGCCTGCCTGTTGCAGGGCGATCAGGTGCTGTGGTCGCCACTCCACGGTGACTTGGGCGACCCGCAAAGCTGCCTGGACCTGGCGGCGTCGTTGGACGCTCTGTTGGCGTGCGCTGAAGTCACGCCGCAAGCCATCGCCCATGACTTGCACCCGGATTTCTATAGCTCGCAACTGGCGGTGACGCTGGCGGAAAAACTCAACGTGCCCGCCGTAGCCGTGCAGCATCACCACGCGCACATTGCCGCGCTGATGGCCGAACATGGCCTCGACGGCCCGGTCCTCGGCCTGGCGCTGGACGGCGTGGGCCTTGGCAGCGATGGCGCAGCCTGGGGCGGCGAGTTGCTCTGGGTGGCCAGCGATGCCTGGCGCCGACTTGGCTATCTATTGCCGCTGCCGCTGCCCGGTGGCGATGTGGCCGCCCGCGAACCCTGGCGCCTGGCCGCCGCGGCGCTGCACCTGCTGGGGCGCGACGATGAAATCCTCAGGCGGCTCGGGCCGCTGGTCGGCGAACAAAGCGCGAACACTGTCGCGCAGATGCTCGCGCGCAATCTCAACTGCCCGCCGAGCAGTGGCGCCGGCCGCTGGTTCGATGCTGCTGCGGGGATTCTCGGCATCAGCGTGCGTCAACAATTCGAGGCCGAGGCGGCCATTGCCCTGGAGCGTCTGGCCGCTGAATACCTGGCAACCCACGCCGAGCCCGTCGTCGACGGCCTGTGGCATCTCCGCGCTGACGGCGTGCTCGATCTGCTCCCGCTGCTGACCCGCCTGTTCGAACTCGCCGACAGCGCACGCAGCGCAGAAGGCGCGGCGCTGTTTCACCTGACGCTGGCCGCCGCTCTCGCTGACTGGGTCGAGCACCAATCCACCACGCTGCCGGTGCTGCTCGGGGGCGGATGCTTCGCCAATCGCCTGCTCAGTGCCCGGCTCACGCAACGATTGAGCGCCAGGGGCTTACCGGTTTTCAGCGCGCAGGCTGTGTCGTGCGGCGATGCCGGGCTGGCCCTGGGTCAAGCCTGGGTTGCCGCGCACTGGCGCGACCCGCAGCGCCAACCCGCTTTGCCATTGAAGGAATCCCAAGCATGTGCCTAGCCATTCCCGCACGCGTGATCGAATTGCGCGCCGGCGATAACGCACTCGTCGACTTGGGCGGTATCCGCAAGGAAATCTCCCTGGCGCTGGTGCCGCAAGCCCAGGTCGACGACTACGTGATCGTCCACGTCGGTTACGCCCTCGGCCTGATCGACCCCGAAGAAGCCCAGCGGACCCTGGCCATGTTCGAAGAGCTGGACCGCCTGCAACCGGAAGCCCTATGAAGTACATCGATGAATACCGCGACGGCGAACTGGCACAACGCATTGCCGAGCGCATCCGCGACGAAGTCCGGCCGGAACGCCAATACCGCTTCATGGAATTCTGTGGCGGCCACACCCATGCGATATCGCGTTACGGCGTGAGCGATTTGCTGCCCGCCAATGTCCGCATGATCCACGGCCCCGGTTGCCCGGTGTGTGTCTTGCCGATTGGGCGTATCGACCTGGCGGTGAAGCTGGCGCTGGAGGACGGAGCGATCCTCTGCAGCTATGGCGATACCCTGCGCGTGCCGGCGTCCGGTGGCCTCTCGCTGCTGCGCGCCAAGGCACAAGGCGCGGATATCCGCATGATCTACTCGCCCAGCGATGCGCTGAAAATCGCCGAGGCCAACCCCGAGCGTGAAGTGGTGTTCCTGGCCATTGGCTTCGAAACCACCACGCCGCCGACCGCCCTGGTGATCCGCGACGCCGCCGCTCGCGGCCTGAAAAACTTCAGCGTGCTGTGCTGCCATGTCCTGACCCCGGCGGCCATCGAGCATATCCTTGCGGCCCCCGGGCAAGATCCGGCGGCGGTGGAACTGGACGGCTTCGTCGGCCCGGCGCATGTGAGCATCATCATTGGCTCCGAACCCTACGCCGAGTTCGCCCGCCGATACCGCAAGCCGGTGGTGATTGCCGGTTTCGAACCGCTGGACGTGATACAGGCGATTTTGATGCTGGTGCGCCAGGTCAACGACGGGCGCGCCGAGGTCGAAAACGAATTCGTCCGCGCCGTCGGCCGCAATGGCAACAGCGCCGCCCAGACCTTGATGGACGAGATCTTCGAACTGCGTGAGAGCTTCGAATGGCGCGGGCTTGGCGAGGTGCCGTTCAGCGCCTTGCGCATTCGCGCGAAATTCGCCGCCTTCGATGCAGAAAAACGCTTCGACCTGCATTACCGCGCCGTGGCCGATAACAAAGCCTGCGAATGCGGGCCGATCCTGCGCGGCCAGAAAAAGCCCACCGACTGCCGCCTGTTCGGCAGCGTATGCACCCCGGAAAACCCCATGGGCTCGTGCATGGTCTCCAACGAAGGCGCCTGCGCCGCTCATTACGCCTACGGGCGCTATAAAGACATTGAGGTTGTTGCAGTATGACCGGCCGTTCCCCCGTAAAACGCGGTTATGTACGCCCCCTCAATTTTCGCGACGGCGTGGTCGATATGGGCCACGGTGCTGGCGGGCGCGCTTCGGCGCAGTTGATCGAAGAGCTATTTGTCGCCGCCTTCGACAACCCGTGGTTGCGCCAGGGCAACGATGGCGCCGCCTTCAGCCCGGAACTCAAACCCGGCGAACGCATGGTCATGGCCACCGACGCACACGTGGTGTCGCCGCTGTTTTTCCCCGGTGGCGACATTGGCAGCTTGTCTGTGCATGGCACCCTCAACGACGTCGCCATGGGCGGCGCGCGGCCGCTTTATCTCTCAGCCAGCTTCATCATCGAGGAAGGCTTTGCCCTCGCTGACCTCAAGCGCATCGTTGAGTCGATGGGCCGCGCCTCCCGCGATGCCGGGGTGCCGATCATCACCGGCGACACCAAAGTCGTGGAACGCGGCAGTGGCGACGGCGTGTTCATCAGCACCACCGGCATCGGCATTATCCCCAACGGGGTCGACACGGGCGGGCATCGCGCACGCCCCGGCGATGCGATATTGGTGTCCGGCAGCATCGGCGAACACGGTGTGGCGATCATGTCCAAGCGAGAAGGGCTGACGTTCGAGACCGAAATCCTGTCTGACAGTGCGGCGCTGCATGGCTTGGTGGCGCAGATGCTCGCGGTCGCTCCCGGCCTGCGCGTACTGCGCGACCCGACCCGAGGCGGTTTGGCGACCACGCTGAACGAAATTGCCGGTCAGTCCGGAGTCGGCATGCTGTTGGACGAAGCGGCGATTCCCGTGCTGCCGCAGGTTGAAGCCGCCTGCGAACTGTTGGGCCTGGACCCGCTGTACATCGCCAACGAGGGTAAGCTGATCGCAATCTGCGCCGAAGAAGACGCCCAGCCGCTGCTCGACTGTATGCGCCTCAACCCGTTGGGCGAACATGCGGTGCGTATCGGCACGGTCCTTGAAGACGCCCACGGTTTCGTGCAGATGCAGACCCGATTCGGCGGGCGCAGGGTGGTGGACTGGTTGTCGGGCGAACAGCTGCCAAGAATCTGCTGAGGCCCTGAAGCCCTGAGTCAGCAACCAACGGCGGCATCCTCCAGTTGCCGCCATGCGTTCCACAACCCTGCCAAGTCGGCAGGGGGTAAGGCTGACAAACGGCAGGACGGTGATAGCCCCCTCGGATGTGCAGCCGTCACGCCGCACATCATCCTCTGAGCGGCGTCAACGTTGCTCCAGCAGCATCGGCAGATACATATTTCCGATCACCAGCAACGGTCGCCGGTCCTCCACCAGCGACGAATACAGGGTCAACGAAAACACCCATTCCCCGCCATCCCGCTGCGGATTGGCCTGCTCGCGCCAGGTATCCACCGCCGTTTGCAGATTGCCCGCCGTACTGCTGTCGAGCGTCTGGTTGGGATACAGGTACACCGGCGTTTCCCCGACCAACCCATGGTTCGGTTCGAGTGGGTCGGTGGCCAGCTCGTAGGCATAGGCCACCCCGACGGTGATGCGTAGCCCGCCATTTTCCGCAGCGTCGCCGAACAGGCTGTCGAAGGCCGCCTGCAGGGCTGCGCTGATCGTGGCAGGGGCAGTCGCCAGCGGCACGCGCTGGTCCCAGGCATTGAGTGGGGTGGCCACGCTGGCGGCTTCGACCCGGTCGGTCTGGAACACGAACGCCGGATTGGTCGAGGGCCCGTCGGCACCCAGCAGTTTCTGGTTGCGCTGGACCAGGATCGAGCCCGTCGCGTTCTGCCAGCGGGCGACGTTGAGCCCAGCGAAGACCAGGCTGAAGGTCGGCCACGACGCCGGGACATGGACACCCGGCGCCACCTCGTAACGGGACTCGCTGGCCGAGACGCTTGTGCGCTCCAATTGCACCATCAAGCCCGCTGCGGTCAATGCCCAGACCTGCGGCCATTGCCCGTCGGGACCGACGCCGGCGCTCAGTGCCGTCAAGCCGAGACTGGCGACTTCGCGACTGGTCTGCGGCCCACCCCGGTCGGTGACCCGCGCCTGGAAGCTGAACTGATCGGTGTCCGGGGCCTGCAGGCGCGCATCCGGGCGGCTGTCGACCAGGCGCACGTTCCAGCTGCCGGCGACCGCACGGGCCAGATCGCGCAGCGTATTGGCTGCATTGCTCTGCACCGGCGTCAGGGCGCCGCTTTGCGGCAGGTCGCCGAGGATGTCCCAGAGGCCATCGGCCACGGCGATATAGCGCGCCAACTCGACGAACAGATCCACGTCGCTGACGGCCAGTCGCATCATCGGGTCGGGGCGCAGGTTGTAGCTCAGGGTCAGGTTGACGTCGTCCTGCTCGGCATGCTCGTGGGAGTAGGTGAAGCGGTGGTCCCACAGCGCCAGGCTGGCGAGGCTGACCTCGCTGTCTGCGCGCAGGGTACTGAGGGCGCGGCCGCTGCGCAGGCGCTGGCGCAGTTCGGCGTTCAGCGCGGTGGCACTGGCGCGTTGCTCGACGATCACCGGCAGCGCCGGGAAATCCCGTAGCGCAATCGGCACCGAGACTTCACCCAGGTCGACGCTCAACGCCGCTGGAAGGTCGCTACCGCCCAGCGGCGGGACGAAGGTCAGCCATTGCGACGCGGCATAGCCGTCGGGCAGGCCGGCGCTGGTGATATTGCGCTCCAGGTCGGTGATGCCGAAGGCCATGTTGGCGGTGACCGTGCGGTGGCTGGCGGGATCGGACTCGGTCAGCAGCAGGGTGATGAACGGCGAGAAGTCAGTCAGCCAGCACTTGCCTGCGCTCATGCTCCAGGAGCGTTCCTCGCCGCCGCTGGTGACTTCGATGCCGCCGTACATGTCCGCTGGCAGCAATGCACTGTGCGGGTCTTGCCAGGCCGACGCGACCTCGCGGTTCAGTTGCACCAGGGTCGAGGCACTCCAGGCCCGGGACAGGTTGACGCCCAGTTGCTGTTGCAGGGTGGTGGCCGCAGCCGCCTGGCCGGCGACGGCATCCGGGTCGCTGATTGCCAGGACCGGCTCCAGTCCCTCGGGAATAGCTCCGGCCAGTTGGCGCTTGACCGCCACCAGGTCGCTGAGGGTCTGACGGGTATCCGGGGTACGGTACAGCGCGGCGACGTTGCTGGCGCCGAGGATGCGGTCCATGTCCGAGAGGAAACGCCCGGCCCAGGGCTCCACGTCGATGCCCTGGAAGTCGTGCTGGCTGCTGGCTTGCGACAGCGTGCCGTCGGGCAGCAAAACGTTGAGGCCGACGCCCTGGCGACTGACCAGGCTCTTGTACAGCGGGGTCAGGGCAAAGAAGCGCGGCTGCGGACCCGGAGCACCGGGCACCGTGGTGGCCCCGGCGATGCTCAGGGAGCGGATCCCGGTGTCGCCGAAGTTCACCGCCCACAGATCGCGGCTGTCCTCCAGGGCGCGGCCGGTGGCGATACGCAGGTCGGGCAGGGCCGCACGCATGGCGGCGATAAAGGCATTGAAGGCCAGGCCGCCGCCCTGGTCCTCGGCCGCAGGTACTAGCGGCGCCGGGATCGGGCTGCTGCTGCGCGACACGCCTGCGCTGTTATCGGCGGCGAAGTCCGGGTTGATCAGCGCCGTCGGCCGGCTCAGGGTCAGGCTCACATTGAGCGGGAAGGCCGGCCCCGGATAAGGCCCGCTGGCACCGATCGGCAGGCGGATACGCATCCCGCTTGGCGGTACCAGGGCCGGTGCCGCAGCGGCGAACAACGGTTTGTCGGCGTTCGCCGGGGTTTCGACGATTTCCTGGGCATTGACCTGCACCCCGGCTTCGGCGAAGCGCACGATCAGGCTGTTCAGGCAGTCGTTGGCCTGGGTGACCACGCTGGCCTGGCCTTGCGGGGCATCTAGGCGGATACCGCTGGCGATCAGGTTTGGCGTACCGACGTTGGCCAGGGCGAAGGCTCCGGTGCTGACCCCCAGCAGCCCGGCAATCGCCGATGGTGCGGTGGCGCTGGCGAATTGCGCGGGGGCGCAGATCAGCAGGGCGCCCGGGTTCAGCGCCTGGCTATCGTCGCCCATGCCTGCCAGCAGATCCGCCAGGGTCGCCGCAGGCGCCAGTTGTTGCAGCTGGCTCAGGGTGACGGCCAGGCTTTGCCCGCTGGCGGCGGTGGTCAGGCTGTAGGACTGGCCGCCGACACGGATGCTCAGGGTCACGCCACCGGCCACGACCACTGGCATCTCCAGGTTGGCCGTGGCCAGGTCCAGGGTGTTCTGGGCGAAACGCGGGGCGATGGTGTCGAGGCTGTCGCCGCCCTGGATCGAGTAGGGCACCCGCACCTGTGCCGCGTCGCTCGGCCAGCTCACCCGGCCTGGCAGGGCGAAGGCGCCGTCCGCCGGCACCGCGAGATCCGGGTTGGCACCCAGCAGCAGTTCCGCCGGGCAGGCGTGGGCATCGGCGAACTGGTGCAGCGTCTGTGCGCCGTCGGCGCTGATCCCCGCACCGGCGTTGAAGTCGCCCAGATACAACAGCGTGCCCATCTCGAACAGATTGACCGAGCGGGTATTCAGCGCCGCCAGGGCTGCCTGGTCCAGACCGCTGCCGTTGTGCCCCAGGCTGTCGTCGTTGCCCGCGACCCAGACCGTGCTGGAAATCAGCTGGTTGGCCTGGAAGATCGCCGGCAGCGCCTGATGGCTCTGGCCCAGGTCGGTGACGCTGATATTCACCCCGAGGGCGGCGAAGGCGGTGCAGACCTGCGCCAGCGAGCGGATCGGCGCCGGTGCATCGGCCTCGGTCACCGTGACCGACACCTGCTCGGCCTCGGACACCGCGACCGAGAAGGTGATGCCCGGGGTGAGGATGGTCAGGCTGGCGTTATCCCCGGCCAGCAACCCCGGCAGGGTGCCGAGGAGATTGGCCAGGGTCGCCAGGTTGGCGCTGCCGTCGGCGGTATTGCGGGTCAGTGCAGGCGACACCTTGAGTACCGCGCCGCTGCGCAGCGGCAGCTCGCCGTTCTCGCGGGCAGCGAGCAACGCCTCGGCAGTGATGCTCGGCCAGCCGCTGGGGCGGGTGATAGCGGCGATGCTCTGCGCCGTGTCGTTTTCGGCGAACAGCGCATAGGCCGGGACCTTCAGCAGGGCACCGACACCGAACAGGGCCTGCATTGGCACTTGCGCGTTGGCCAGGGCCATTTCCGCGTAGCGCAGGCTGTAGTCCTCGGCCAGCGAGGCGAGGGTGGCATTGGCCGGGGCACGTGCGGCACCCAGGCGCGATGCGCTGGCGCTGAAGGCCTGGGACGCGGCGGCGAAGCGCCACAGCGGTTGCTGGTCGATACCGTGGGCGGCGCTGATGTCGAGGCTGGTTTCCACCGCCGCGCTCAGCGGCTGGCCGAGTTGGTAGTAGGCCTTGGCGTAGGCTTCGGCCTGGCGCTCGGCGGTTTGCGCGGCCGCATCGCCGGGCTGGCTTGGCGACGGCATCACCGTGGCCGGGCGCGCCTCCAGGCTGATGCTCAGGGTCACCTGGGCATCGCTGACGCTGACCGCCCAGGCACTGACCTGCGCCGGCCAGTCACCGACGCCCAGCAATGGATCGGTATAGCCGCTGGGCAGGCTGACCTGGCCCTGGCCAGCGGGGTTGGCGCCGGTCTGGTTGCCGAAGATGTCCTGCAAGTTCAGCTCGACCAGGGCCGAGGGCAGGCTTGTGGCCCAGCCGAAGCCGCGATACGGGTCGTCGTCCGGGCTCGGCAGGCCGAGCACCCGCGGCAGTGGCGACGGTGTGGCGAAGCGGTACAGCGGCAGGATCTGCTCATACAGCCAGTACGCATCCCGTTGGGTGAGGCTGAGACAACCGAACTTCGCCGGGCTGATGCTGATCGTGTCCGCCAAGGGCAGTGGACAGGCCACCGGCGCCGAGTACTTGATCGGCGTCTGCCTGGCCATGGCTTCGGCCTTTTTCTACGCCGTGGCGGCGGCGATCACCAAGCGCCTCAAGGACTTGCCTTGGGCGCCGATGGGCATCACGTCGAAAGTTTTGATAGGCGCGGTGGCCACCTGGTGTGCCGGGCACGATGACCAGCCCTCGGCCGCACGGTGGAACCCGCCTTGTTTTAACCCGCTGTTAGACGATGGAGCGCTGCGTGTTCTTCATCACCTTCCAGCATGGACTGGAGGATCTCGGGGCCGCTCCGACTCAGGAGCGATATTTTCATAGTTGATCCTTGGTGTTCCGGGCAGGGTTGCGGGTGAGCGAAGGGCCTAACGGGGCGTGCCCAGTTCGCGTATCTCGTCGTAGCGAGCCTGCAGTTCCTGACGCTGTTGCCTGCGTAACTGGCCCTGGGCGTAGCGACGGCGCTCGGTCAGCGTGTCAGGCAGCAAGGGGCGCACGGGGCTGGGGCGCCCAGCGGCGTCGACGGCGACCATGGTGAAGTAGCAACTGTTGGTGTGGCGCACGGTACGCTCATGGATATTCTCGGTCATGACCTTCACGCCGATCTCGAGCGAAGTGCGTCCGGTGTAGTTGACTGACGCCAGGAAGGTGACCAGTTCGCCGACGTGGATCGGCTCCTTGAAAATCACCTGGTCAACCGAAAGGGTGACCACGTAACGGCCTGCATAGCGCTTGGCGCAGGCGAACGCCACTTCGTCGAGCATTTTCAACAACGCGCCGCCATGCACGTTGCCGGAGAAGTTGGCTTTGTCGGGGGTCATGAGCACGCTCATGCTCAGTTGGTAGCTGCCGGGTTCCATAGTTTCCTCATCACGGTAGGCATTGTCAGGGGCCCTTGTCGCCATGTAGGTCTGGCGCTTGAGGCTTTGCCTGGGGCGCATGACGTTAACAGCCAGCCGATGGAAGTAGCTATGTAACGAAGTGAAAGAGTGTATTTCGAATAAGTTAATAATTTACCGCAGTGCGTGTATATTTTAGCGCTAGGTATAATTTAATTTTGTAAAATAAGAGCGGATGATAAAGTGCGCTGAACACAGGGCGCCTGTTATTGGGCTTTATTGTTGCATTATCTGAAATTACTATTTGCGTCGGGTGAAATAATGCGTCGCTATACCACAGTTTTAAGCAGCTTTATGTTGGCATTGATTATTCCGCAATTGACCCAGGCCGCCGTTTTCGGTTGGCAGGAAAAGGCACTGATTCAACCTGAGCAAGGGAGTGTGGAGGTCGAACTTAGTCCCACTTCGCCGAAGTCTTCCATTGAAGTTCATGACCTCGTTCTATTCCAGAAAAATGGTGAGAATTGGGCGCGTTTCAGTGTACCGGTGATGCACGCATTGACGGGCACGACCGATTTGACGCTGGAGAGGAAAATACTGCGCACCGAAAAAACCAAAAGCGCCTTTGGCAGCACTCAGCATCAGTTGGTGCGGATGTCGCTGTGCCTGGGTGACAAGGTATACGCCGAGGACCTTATGCTGAAAACCCACAGCAAAGGTGGTTCGCCGGTCAAGCTGGGGCGTGATGTGCTTGCACACCTGGGCTTGGTTGATGCGTCGCGATTCGACACCCTCAAGCCTGATTGCAAGCCGTGATACCGCGCCAATCAGGCGTCGGGGGAGCCCCGGAGCCTGATTGGCGATGATTTACTGGTTGAGGATCCCGCGATCCCAGTTCTGCTGATTCCTGCGCGCGTCCTGTATGAACGGCGACCACTGGATCAGCTTGAGCACCACCCGGTTCAGTAAGCGGCCTGGTAATGTCAGGGGCCGCTGCACATCCAGGAACAGCACCACGCGCCGCTCGTCAGTGTCGTTCCAGACCTGATGCTTGTAAGTGTCGTCGAATACCAGGCAACTGTCCTGCTGCCAATGGTGGACCTCATCACCCACCTCTATACGACACTGTTCGGCCTGTTGCGGGATGATCAACCCCAGATGCACCCGCAGCAATCCGTTGTAAGGCCCGCGGTGGGGCGGAATGTGCTTGCCGGGGCTGAGAATCGAGAAAAACGCGGTGTACATGCCCGGGATGGCCTCGATGGCCTGGGTCGTTTGTGGGCACTGGGCGCAATTGCCGTCGATCTTGTAGCCATAGCCGTAGAGGAAGAATGTCTTCCAGCGGTCGTCCTGGGTCAGTCTGGCCTGGTCTTTGGATATCTGCTGAAAACTGGGAATGGCATCGCTGTTGCGCAGCACGGCATCGAGCTCGGCGCGAATCACCGCCGACCGGGATTCCAGCTCCCGGGTCCAGGCGAAGATGGCCGGGTCAAAGAACGGCGTGTTACCCACCGTAGAGCTGCGCCGTATCAGATTTTCAAGGCGTTTGATGATCCACAGGCCGATGGCGACGCTGGGACGATGTTTGCGTTTTTTCTTGGGGGTCAAAGCCGTCTTCCTGGTGCTCATGGGAAATATCCTGTCGGTTTCATGTATGAGGTCGTTGTTTCAACAGCTTCCACAGCAGCGGCCAGCAGAACACCAGCGGATAGCGGCGCAACCGTTCCGGCTGTTTGATCGGCTCGCCCCAATGGCGCTCCAGTTTCCAGATGGCGTAATCCACTGCGCCCTTGACGGTAAACAGCGATTTGATCAGACGCACCAGGTTCAATGCCCGGCCCTGAATGCGCCGGGTCCGCCAGTGCCGCGCCTGCCGTCGCTGCTGTTCAGCGGTGCTGTGGTTGATATACAGCTCGTCGGTCATCGACCCGGCAAAGCCAACGCCATCGACCTGGGCGGCCGCGACCAGGAGGGCGGCGAGGTAGCCTTGATTCTGCTGGGTAATCAGTGCCGGGCGGTTGCTGCTTTCGGGCCGCAGTTCGCTGCCGTAGGTAAAGCTCAACGCGCGGGTCCAGAACGTGTCGCTGTTGAACAAGGGAGCTTGCAGGGAGACCGTTTCGCTGATCATGCGCAAGGCCGCGCGGCACACCGCTCGCTCCACGCGCCGTTGGATGGCGGGCGTGCGGCTGAACACCAGGCGGCTAGGCTGGGCAAAACGCGCCCACAGGTAGCTTTGAAACCAGCTATGGGTGCCTTGTTCAAAGTCGCTCACCGAAAGAATGGCGCACTTGGCGCGCAGGGTTTTGCCGGCGGTATCAGTGGCCGTGAACAGAAACACCGTGGGCGGCAGCAGGGCGTTGGCCCATTGACTGAGCCGGGAGGTGTGGATGTCCTGGTAGTGATCCACCAGGACGTACAGGTCGATCAACCCCTCATCGGTGGTGCGTGTGCGCAGGCAAGAACCGTAGAACAGGATCGCTGAGATGCCTGCGCCGAACCGCGCCATCAGCGCTTCAGTCAGTGCGTGCAGGTCTTGGTCCACCGGGCGCGCCAGTTCACGGCTCACCAACTCGAACAGGGGGAGTGTCGTCGGGTCCCGTTCAATCTCGATCATGGAATGTCCTTACAAGGTGATGAAGCGCACGGGCGGGCTGGCCTTGATTTCCAGTGTTCCGGTCACCGGGAATATCTCGCCGTCCAGTAGGTATTCGTGCAGGTGGTCAATGCTGGCGTGCTGGGCGTTGTGGCTCAGGTAGCCCGGATCCTGGCGCATGGCCGCGCTGGGTCGCCCGCGCAGTACGGCGGGCAAGGCCCGGCACAGGCGGGCAGGGGCCTGGGCAATGGCGGTCAGCCGCATGGGCTGGTGCTCGGCGCCCCAAAATGGCGTGCTGCCCAGCAGCAATTTGTCGAGGGTGGTGGCCAATACCAGCAGCCATGGCGCCTCGCGTGTCGTGCCGTTCACCGTGATAGGGGCGTTGACGGTCGGCAGCAGATGGCTGGCCGTGCGGGAAAACAACGCCAGCAGCATGCGCACGAAGGCGGTCAATGGCCCTGCCAGCCCCTTGAGGCCGGTGGGGCGAACCCGTTCATGAAAATAGCGAACGCCGGTGACGATTGAACCCGCGCCAAAGAATAGGCCGCATTGTGCTCGCCGGGTGTGCGAGTCAGACACTTGCAGTACAGCCGTGGGTTTCTCCCGCGCGGTGTGGTCGTCATGGGTCAGCCAGCGCGTCAGTGCCTTGATTGCCCTGAGTGGGCTGCCACGCAACCCGATGGCATTGGCACTCATGTTGGTGGTGCCTGCGGGGACGATGAACACCTTGGGGACTTTCGCCCCCGGGGTTTGCAGCAGGCTGGTGAGCGCCGCCTGCAGCGTGCCATCCCCGCCCACTACGACCAACAAGTCGTTTTCCATCAGCGCCCAGCTGGCGATGGCAGTCTCGACCTCGGCCGGGGTGCGCACCTGCGCGACGCGGGCGCGGGGCAATCTATGGATCAGGCGGCACATGCGTGCCTGCTGGCGACGGACGCGGCCGCTGAGGGGGTTGATCAAAACGCCGATGCATCGTGGCTTAGCAATTGAAGGTGGGTTGATGTTCATGACGTTGCCTAGGCGTTTCGGTCGAAGCGATAGACCAGCATCAATGCCGCGCCCAGAATAAACAGCGGTGGCAACAAGGTGGTCAACAGCGGATTCAGGGCAAACAGCAGCCCCAGGTTGACGATGATCTGATTACCCACATAGGTCAGCAGACCGACGACAGCGCCCACCGCCAGGCGGCTGCCCATCCCGGGGTCGCGCTGTTGCACGAAGGTGAAGGGTACCGCCAGCAGGATCATCGCCAGCGTCAGGATCGGCCGGCCGAACTTCTGCCACAGGGCGATGCTGTACTGATCGACCGGTTGATCGGTGGCCTTGAGAAAGTGGATGTAGCGGCTCAACTGCTTGATGGAAAAACTGTCGCTGGGCAGGGTCAGTTCCTTGAGATGAATACTGGAAAAGATTGACGTCCATTGCAGGCTATCCAACTCGCGGACCGTTTCTTCGCCGTTGCTCCATTGCTTGAAGTTGACTTGGTTGAGCGTCCAGCTGCCGTCCTGGGATACGCTGGCATTGTCGGCGTGAATGTAACTGACCAGGGTGTTGTCCGGGTTGTAGTGGAATATCTCGATGCCCATGGGCCGGTTGTGCGCGGCCACGCTGTCGATCCTGGCGATTTCATTGCCGCGCCTGGCCCACAGCGTCCCCTTGGCATTGACTGCCTCATCGGAACTGGTGATGGCGGCGTTGCGCATCTGCAGGCCGCGCTGCTGCAACGGTGAGGCCACCCATTCATCCAGTGCTGCCAGGCTGGCGGTCAGCAGCACGCCTGCGGTAACGGCCGCCAGGGCAATACGCACGATGGACACACCAGCGGCGCGCAGGGCCGTGAGCTCCTGGCTGACCGCCAGTTGGCCCAGGCCGACGATGCCGCCCAACAGGGCGATGAAGGGCCCCAGGTCGATCAGGCGACGGGGCAGCGTCATCAGCACCACCGCCACCGCCTGGGTCCAGCGGTAGCCGCCAGCGCTGACATTGTCGAGTTCGCTGATCAGATCAAAAGTCGTGAACAACGGAATCAGCAGTGCAGCGGCAGCACCGAAACCCACGAACACGTTCCTGACCAGGTAGCGACCCCAAAGGCTCATCGCGAAAACCTCGGCAACAGCCGCAGGTCACGAGCCATCAAGGCCCCCAGACCAACCAGCATCAGCAGGGGGACCAGCCACAGGCCCGGGATCAGGGGCAGGGCGGTATTGGCTACCAGGGTGCGGCACAGGTTGCCGGCATAGAAGATCACCGTAAACAGGATCGCGATCGGCAGCAGGGTTGAGAACCGGCCTTTGCGTGGTGCGGTCCGGCTCAGCGGCACGGCCAGCAGGGCCATGAGAATGGCATTCAGGCCGCGGCTTTCACGCCATTGCAGTTCGGCTTTGTCCTGGGGCATGGCCGACATGGCCAGCATCGCGCTGGGGGTGGATTTGCGCTTTGACTCATCGGTCGGTTCTACCGGCTTGAGGTGTAGCAGCAACGCTTTGTAATTCAGTGTGCTGTCCTTGCTGCCGCGATGCTCCAGCGTATAACTGGTGCCCTGTTGCAGGGTCAGCGCCGGCGTCGTGGGGTCGGGATCGGTAATGGTCGCCACGTTGGCGCGCAGCACGCGGCTTTTGCCTTCGGTCGGGTCGTAGATCAGCGCGTCGGTGAGCTGGTTGGTGTCCGGGTCGATGTGCTGGGCCAGGATCATCCGGCCGTTGTCATCGTTGAGGTTGAAGCGTTGGGCCTGCAGGTGACTGACGTCGAGGTCGGAGCGCGATTGCTGTTCCAGTTGATAGGTTTGCGTATAGGCCCAGGGCCGGCCGTAGAACGACAGCGCAGCCACCGCCAGGGCCAGCGGTGTGGCGATGATCAGAATGGCCCGGTAGATACGCAACGGGCTGGCGCCGGACGCCAGGATGGCGGTGATTTCCGAGTCGTTGTATAGCCGACCCAGCGCGATGGCCACCGAGGCATACAGCCCTACGGGCAGCAGCATCTCCAGCGCGATCAGCACTTTGTAGAAAACGATGTCGAGGACCACCCCCAGCGCCAGGGTGCCATTGGCGGCCTCCGTCAGGTAGCGTTCGGCCGAGTAACTGGCGAAAACAAAGGTCAGGAAGCCAACCATCATCGTCACAGGACGGCGTACTTCGGAAATGATGTAGCGCTCGATCGTAAGCATGTACCGCAAGCCTTCAACGCGGCATCAGCCGTGCACAGTAAAAAGGGGAATGAAGCGGGTGAGTCGGTCAGGCCGCAGGGCGCCCGTGGTCCTTGGCCATCTCGCGCAGGGTGCGTTCCACCAGCGCGAAGTCGTTGGCTGAATCCACATCCACCGCCGCTTCCGGGAAGGGCATGACCACAGCGCCCACGCGTGCGCCGAGCACCCGGGAAAGCTGGTTCAGCGCATGCTTGAGGGACAGTTCGCCCAGCAGGTAGCGCACGGTAGCCAGCGGGCCCAGCGCACGGGCCACAACTTGTCGGGGACGCTTGCGCGCTTCTTCCATGCCACGCCAGTACTGCGCCACCTTGGCACCCTGTGGGGTGAGGAAGGCGAACAGGTTGCTGCCGCAATACGGGCCACCCTTGAGCCGGATGGCCGTTCTGGCCGTGCCGGGGAATCGTTGCAGCACTGTCTCCAGGGGCGTCACGGCAACCGCCACGTCACAATCCAGGGCGGCTGCCTGGGTGAGGAAGTAGTCGACCATGTCGCCGCGCAGCAAGGCATGGTCGGCGGTCGTCACCAACAATGGCCAGTGTTGTCGCCTGGCCAGGCCATGGGCGACGCTTGCAGCCGGGGTTGCCTGGGGTTGCAGAAAGCTCAACTGCTCGCTGAGGATCATCGACCGTACATGGAGGTCCTTCTCCAGCAGCGCCAGCGAAGGCCCGATCAACGTTACCCGGCCAACCTGGGCGCTGTCGTGCAAAGCGCCCAGCACACGGTGCAGCATCGGCACCCCTGCGATTGGCGTCAGCGCCTTGCAACCCGCCGAGCCCAGCGCAGCCACCGGGTCATGGCCATGGCGATCCGCACCCAGCACCAGCGCGTCGAAACGCGGTGGTTCAAATTGCTTTTTCATACAGGCGATACCGTTTGTAGGGGGCGGCACCGATGCGATCCAGAATCGTCCGCATACCGGTGTTGGTTTCCAGGATCCAGGACATTTCCAGTGCTTCGATGTCACGTTTTTCGAACGGCGCCTTCAAGGCTTCGATCAGCAACAGTGCGATGATCGGCCCCATTCGGCTGAACTGGTACTGCTGTCGCACGCCCATCAGCGGTACCCGCGCGGTGCGTACGCCACTGACTTTCAGACGCCACAATAATTTGGCCCAGCCCAATGGCAGCAGGCGCCCATCCAGGTCGGCGATGGCTTCGTTGATGTTGGGCAGGGCAACGATGAAGGCACAGGGCTCACCGTCGACCTCGGCGATATAGATCATGTCTTCGGGCACCAGGAATTTCAGTTGCGCGCCCATCTCGTCGAACTCACGTTCGGTGAACGGTACAAACCCCCAGTTTTTCTGCCAGGCATCGTTGAACACGGCGCGTAGTACCTGCATTTCCCGTGCGAAATGCTTGCGGTCAAGCTGCCGGATGGTGACTCTACCGCGCATGCAGTCCATCAGTGATGTCAGCGCCGGGGTGAAGGACAGGTCGGTGCGTCGCATCCAGTAAGCCAGCAGGTCCATGCCCTTGGCGTAGCCTTGCTGCTCCAGGCGTGCGGCGTAGTAGGGCTTGCCATGCTCCATCAGCGCCGACGGCGGTGTATCGAACCCGTCGACCAGCAGGCCGCTTTCCTGATTGATGTTCAAGCCAAACGGGCCGGTGATTCGGTGGGCGCCCTGTTTGCGCAGCCAGGTCTCCGCCGTATGAGTCAGCAGGCTGAACACTGCCTCGTCATCGATGGCGTCGAGCATGCCGAAATGGCCGGTGTCCATGCCGTGTAGATCACGATGCAGTGAATCCACCTGAGCGGTAATGCGGCCCACCACTTCACCGCCGCGTCGCGCAATCCAGGCCTGCCAGTGAATGTGGTCCGATGCCGGGTTCTTCGCCGACAGATGCTCGATACGTTCCACATGCAGGGGTTGGACCCAGTGGGGATCGTCTGCGTACAAGTGGGAGGGCAGGGAGATGAAGGCTTTTAAACCAGCCTTGTCGCTGACCTGTTCTATGGAAATCATGGCTGACCTAAATCCAACTAACTTCGAGGGGGTGTTAACTTAATTAACGTAACGCACGGTTGATCACCGCAAATGCGGCGTAAATGAAACCGCTATTAACTAAGTTTGTATATAAAATCTTCATCGCTGTTTCAGATGGCGGGTATCTGATAAATGAATAGTCGTTCAGAAAACAACTCCTGTTAATCTTCGCGCCGAATTTGATTCAATCAGAATTTGAACACTGCGCAGGTAACAATCGCTTGCTGGCTGCGGCGCAGATGCGCTGTTTCCTATCTTATTGTCGCCTGATAAATGCATCGGCCAAATGAAATGTTGCGGGTGGATTTGCCGTCATGCGATCAGGCCGAAGGTTCTCATCTAATGGCTGTGCTGTATATGTCAGAAACAAGCTCAAATCATTCCATACCCATGCGTCACGCAGACTTTGAAAGTCTGGTAGAGGCATTGGATTATGCCGCCACCGGTCAAACCGGCATGAACTTCTATGACCGACGCAGTCAGTTGGTCAGCTCGTTCGAGTACCGCATGCTGAAACGGCGCGCCCTGATGGGCGCACGTCGCCTGCTCGGCTTGGGGCTGGTGCGGGGCGACCGGGTGGCACTGATCGCCGACACCAATGCCACGTTCGTCGAAGTGTTCTTCGCCTGCCAATACGCGGGGCTGATCCCCGTGCCGTTGCCCATTCCCATGGGGGTTGGCCAGCATTCATCCTACGTGGACAAGCTGCGTGGGTTGCTGAACAGTTGCAGCCCGGCTGCGGTGTGCGGTGGCGAGGAATGGCTGCCGCTGGTGCGAGAGGCCGCTGCCGATATGCCGCCGATGCCCTTGCTCAGTGGTGTCGACATCGACGCGCTGCCAGAGGCCGAGGTCGAATTGCAGGCACCTGGCGCGGACGATGTGGCGTACCTTCAGTACACCTCGGGCAGCACCCGCTTTCCTCGAGGCGTGGTGATTACCCAGCGCGCGGTCATGGCCAACTTGCAGGTTATCAGTCGTGACGGCATCAAGCTGCGCGAAGGCGACCGCTGCGTTTCATGGCTGCCTTTCTATCACGACATGGGCCTGGTGGGGTTCGTCCTCACACCCGTCGCCACTCAACTGTCGGTCGACTACCTGCGCACGCAGGACTTCGCCATGCGCCCCTTGCAATGGTTGAAGCTGATCAGCCGCAATCGTGGCACGGTGTCCGTGGCGCCACCGTTCGGTTACAACCTGTGCCTGCGGCGTTGCAGTGACAAGGACCTGGCCGAGCTTGACCTGAGAAGTTGGCGGGTTGCTGGTGTGGGCGCAGAGCCGGTCCCGTTCGAGGCACTGACGCAATTTGCCGAACGTTTTGCGGCAACAGGTTTCGCGACAGAGGCGTTCATGCCGTGCTTCGGTCTGGCGGAAAGCACCCTGGCGGTCAGCTTTGCCGACACCCCCAAAGGCCTGCGGGCCGATGTGATCGATCGCGATGTACTGGAGCACAGCGGCAAGGCCGTACCGCCCACGTCACGCACACGTGCCGTCAGCACGTTCGTGAACTGCGGGGCGGTCCTGCCCGGGCACCGGCTGGAAATTCGCAACGCCCAGGGTGAGGTGCTCGGCGAGCGCGAGGTGGGGCAGATATTCATTGCCGGCCCCAGCCTGATGAGTGGCTATTTCCGCGACCCTGACTCGCAACTGCAGGCCTCCCAATGGCTGGGCACCGGCGACCTGGGTTATTTGTTCGAGGGCAATCTACATGTCACCGGCCGCAAGAAAGACCTCATTATCATTCGCGGGCGCAACATCTGGCCTCAGGATATCGAGCACGTGGCCGAGGGCGAGCCTGGCGTGCGGCCGGGCGATGCGATCGCCTTCGTGACGTCGCGCGGTGATGAGTCAGTGGTGGTGATGCAGATCCAGTGCCGGGTGGCCTCGCCCGCATCGCGCGAGCAAATGGTCCGCTCGCTGTCGGGGCGCATCCAGAGTGAGTTCGGCGTCAGCGTCGACATTCAGTTGGTACCGCCGCAAAGCATTCCGCGTACCTCATCCGGCAAACCGGCACGTGCTGAGGCCAAACGTCGCTACCTGAGCATGCTCGACGCTCTTGCGTTGCCTGCCGCGGCCATCGCCTGATGAGCCTGACCGTGGCAATCACGGGGGCCACCGGCTTTATCGGCCGGCGCATTCTGCAGGCCCTGTTGGCGCGCGGTATCGCCGTGCGTGCGTTGACCCGCCGATCGGTGGCGAGCCTGGACGCCGTGACGTGGGTGCGCGGGTCGCTGGAAGATGAGGCATCGCTGGCCAGGCTGGTCAGCGGCGCCAGTGCAGTCATCCATTGTGCTGGCCAGGTGCGTGGTCGCAGCCGCGTAGTGTTTCAGCGCTGTAACGTCGAGGGCACCCAGCGCCTGGTGCAGGCAGCCAAGGCTGCCGGTTGCGAGCGTTTCCTGTTGTTTTCTTCGCTGGCTGCCAGGTACCCGCACCTGTCGTGGTACGCCGAGTCCAAGTTCGATGCCGAAGTCGCTGCCCTCCAGGCGGCCGCCGACATGCCCATCAGCATTTTCCGGCCTACGGCCGTCTATGGGCCAGGCGACAGCGAATTGCAGCCGGTACTGTCGGCACTGCTGCGTGGCTGGCTGCCCCGGCTTGGCCATGCCGATGCACGGCTGTCTTTTCTGCATGTGGAAGACCTGGTCCAGGCCACCCTGCGCTGGCTGGACGTGGAGGCTATTCATGCCGTGCGCTACGAAATCAATGACGGTGCCAAGGATGGCTACGGTTGGAAGCAACTGGCCGCCATGGGGGCGCTGATACGCGGCGGGCCGGTGCGTCTGATCGGTGTTCCCACAGCCTTACTCTTGCAGCTGTCACGCCTGAACCTGGCCTGGCATCGCCTGGCAGGTGGCGAGCCCATGCTGACGCCGAGCAAGGTCAACGAGCTTATCCATCCCGACTGGTCATCCAGCAACCGCCTTATCTCGAAGGACCTGGGCTGGTACCCGGCCATCGAGCTTGAACACGCGTTGCGTGAACGGTTGTTTTGATCCCACTTTCATACAGATATCAGACTCTTTTTATGTTGAAGCGCGAAGTCGTCACCGACTACATCCTGGAATGCCTGAGCGGCTTGACCGCCGACAAGCAACGGCCAGTAGGCCTGCACAGCAACCTGATCGAAGACCTGGGCCTTGAGTCCATCAAGATCATGGACTTGCTGATGATGCTGGAAGACCAGTTCGACCTGTCTATCCCAATCAATATCCTGATCGATGTCAGCACACCCGCCGATCTCACCGACGCACTGATGATCTACCTGGAGGAGCATCATGGGGTTGTATGACAGTTTTTCCCGCCTGGCACAGGAGCGCGAAGCGTTCCAGGACGACGGCCTCAACCCTTTTGGCACCTGCATCGATGAGGTCCATTGCGCCACCCAGGGACGCATCGGCAATCGTCGCGTCATTTTGGCCGGTACCAACAACTACCTGGGCCTGACGTTTGACCCTCAGGCCATTGCCGCCGCCCAGGCTGCCCTGGTCGAGCAGGGCACTGGCACTACCGGTTCGCGCATGGCCAACGGCAGTTACGGCGGGCACGTGGCACTGGAGCAGGAGTTGGCGGCGTTCTTCGAGCGGCCATCCGCCATTGTCTTCTCCACCGGTTATGTCGCCAACCTGGGCATCATCAGCGCCCTGGCGACGCCCAAGGCCGTGGTGCTGCTCGATGCCGATTGCCACGCCAGTATCTACGATGCATGCGCCCTGGGAGGGGCGCAGATCATCCGCTTTCGTCACAACGACGCCGCGGACCTTGAGCGACGCATGGTGCGCCTCGGCGAACAGGCCAAGCATGCGCTGATCATCGTCGAAGGCATCTACAGCATGCTCGGTGACGTGGCTCCGCTGCAGGAAATCGTCGAGATCAAGCGCCGCCTGGGTGGTTACCTGCTGCTGGACGAGGCGCACTCCTTCGGCGTGATGGGCGCGACTGGCCGTGGCCTGGCCCAGGCGCTGGATGTGGAGCAGGACGTCGATATCATCCTCGGGACGTTCAGCAAGAGCCTCGCGGCCATTGGCGGCTTCGCGGTGGGTAATGACCGCGGCATGGAAGTGCTGCGCTATGCCAGTCGTCCTTATATTTTCACCGCCTCGCCGTCGCCATCGGCCATTGCCTCCGTGCGTTCGGCGCTGCAGACCATTGCACAAGCCCCTGAGTTGCGCGAAAAGCTGTGGCAAAACGCCCATCGCCTGTATGACGGCCTGGCAGCATTGGGTTACCAGGTGGGCCCGCATGCCAGCCCGGTGGTGCCGGTGATGATCGGTACCAAGGAGCAGGGCGTGCGCTTCTGGCGAGCGTTGATCGAGCACGGGGTGTACGTGAACCTGGTGCTGCCGCCGGCCGCGCCTGCGGGCATCACGCTGGTGCGGTGCAGTGTCAGCGCGGCCCATTCGGAACAGGAAATCGACGTCATGGTGGAGGCCTTCGCCGCCCTGCGTGACAGCGATATCCTGGAGTCGGTGGCATGAGAATCATCCTGGCATTCGGCAAATCCTACCCCCTTCGCACTATCTTGATGCTGCTCAGCCTGGTGGTCGCCGGTGTGGTGGAGGGCGCGAGCCTGACCACCATGCTGCCCCTGGTGTCGGTCATGCTGGGTGACAGCGGCCACTCAAGCATGGTGGCCGGCCATGTTGCCAGCGTGCTGCACAGTGTAGGGCTGGAGCCCTCCATCACCGTATTGTTGATTATCATCGTGGTCGGCATGTCCTTGACCAGCCTGCTGATTCTGCTGGCCAACCGTCAGGTGGGCTACACCGTGGCACACGTAGCCACGGACCTGCGTGTCGACCTGATCAATGCCACGCTGGGCAGCCGATGGGAGCATTACCTGCGTCAGCCGGGCGGGGCCCTGGCCAACGCCGTGGCCACCGAGGCGTTCCGTGCCTCGACGGCCTACGAGCACGCCGCCAACATGGTGGCCCTGACGATTCAGGCCATTGCCTACGCCATCATTGCCTTCGTGGTGTCCTGGCAGGCCGCCCTGGTGTGTATTGCCCTGGGCCTGACCATTTTACTGGCCTTGCGAGGCCTGGTGAAAACCTCGCGCAAGGCCGGCAAAAGCCAGACCGGGCTGATGCGCGAACTGCTGATCAACCTGAGCGACACCCTGGGTTCGGTCAAACCGCTGAAGGCGATGGCCCGCGAGGACATCGCCGATTCGCTGCTGCGCAGCCAGGCGACCGAGCTCAACATTGCCATGGAAAAGGAAGTCACCAGTCGCGAGACCCTGCGCGCCCTGCAGGAGCCGCTGCTGGCGCTGCTGGCCGCAGGCGGTCTGTACGCCGGCCTGGTGATCTGGAAGCTGCCGATGTCCTCGGTGATGGTGCTGATATTCATGGTCGTGCGCGTGCTTGGGCTGATGCACAAGGCGCAGCAGCGCTATCACCGCATGGTCGGGCAGGAGAGCGCGTTCTGGGCCCTGCGCGAGGCGGTGGAAGAAGCCGAGGCCCAGCGCGAACCCGCCGGCGGCAGCCTCCAGCCAACGTTGGCCCGGAACATTGTGTTCGATCAGGTTTCGTTTACCTACGGCGGTCGACGCGTCCTCGACGAGGCCAGCGTGAGTTTCGAGGTGGGCACCATGACAACGCTGGTTGGCCCGTCGGGCACCGGCAAAACCACGGTTCTTGACCTGCTGTGCGCTTTGCTGGTGGCTCAAGACGGCAGCATCCGCGTGGATGGCCGGGCGTTGGGCGATCTGCAACGGCGCAGTTGGCGCCGGATGATCGGCTACGTGACCCAGGAAACCCTGCTGCTACACGACAGTGTGCTGGCCAACGTCACCCTCGGTGAGCCGTCATTGACCGAAGCCGATGCCGAGCATGCGTTGCGTCAGGCCGGCGCCTGGGAATTCGTGCAGGGCCTGGATTACGGCCTGCACACGCGGGTTGGGGAGCGGGGCGGCCAACTGTCCGGTGGTCAGCGCCAGCGAATCATTATCGCCCGCGCGCTCGCGCACCGGCCCCGCCTGCTGATCCTGGACGAGGCCACCAGTGCGCTGGACGCCGAATCCGAAGCCGACATCTGCGCCACGCTCAAGGCGTTGACGCCGAACATCACCATTATCGCCGTGTCGCACCGTCCGCGCCTGATCGAGGTGGCGGACAAGGTTGTCGAGTTGGTCGAGGGTAAATTCAAGGTCGTGACAGGTGGGCATGCGCCGCTGCCGCGTCCCGCTCTGAGCCATGGCACGGGAGGCCGCTGAGATGTCGATGAACCATGAGAACGAACTAGCACCGGTGATCGCCTTTGTAGGCTGCGATGGTGCGGGCAAGACCACTGTTTCCGACGCTATCCTGGCGTGGATGCGCGAGTCCGGACAGGTTGAAAGCTGCCATCTGGGCATCCAATCCAAGGCATTGGGCGAGAAACTGGTGGGCTTGCCGATGGTGGGGGGCGTACTCAAGCGTCTGATTGCCAAAAACTCGCCGAAAACAGTGTCGCCAGGCGAAGCGTCGCGAACCTCCATCGAGGCGCCGAGTACCCTGGCGGCGGCCGCGATTTTTCTGCTGTCCGTACGGCGTTGGCGGCGCTATCAGAAGATGATGTCGCTGCGACGCCAGGGTGTTGCGGTGATCGCCGATCGCTTTCCGCAAATTGCCGTGGCCAAAATGAAGATCGATGGCCCGGGCCTCAGTGGCGTACCGCATCGCAATGCGCTGGTGCGCTGCCTGGCACGTTGCGAGCGCTTGCTGTACTGCTACATGGTGAGCTATCGCCCTGACGTGGTGATTCGGCTCAATGTCGATCTGGAAACGGCCTACAAGCGCAAACCGGATCACCGCTACGCGTCGTTGGCCACCAAAATCGCGTTGGTGCCGCAGCTGGAATACCAGGGCAGTCCGATCATTGATCTGGACAGTACCCAGCCCCTGGATACCGTCATCGACCAGGCCAAGCATGCCATCAACGCATGCCTGGCCCGCCAGCGCGCCGTGTAATGGCCAGCCGTAGCGCCTTCCGGCGCCTGGCGCCGTTGGTCGCCATCATCGGCCCGGACGGTGCCGGGAAGACCACCACGGCGCACTACCTGTGCTCCGTCATTGCCAATAGCCAATATGCCTACCTGGGGCTGGGCTCCGGGGCGCTGGGGCTGAAGATTCGGCAGTTGCCGTGGATAGGCGCGATGCTGGAGCGGCATCTGTCCGCCAAGGCCAGTCGGGCTCGAACGCCCGGCGAGCGTATTCCCGGGCCTGTCACGGCTGCGGTCATCTACCTGTTCGGCAGGCTGCGCTGGCGTCGTTTCCTGCACATGCTGCACGTGCGCGAGAGCGGGCGGCTGGTGATCTGTGACCGCTACCCGCAGGCGCAGATCGCCGGGCTCAACGATGGCCCTGGCTTGTCGGCCGCCCATGCCACTGGTTGGTTAACCGCATTGCTGGCCCGGCGTGAGCGCGACCTCTACATCGAGATGGCCCAGATACCGCCCACGCTGGTCATCCGGCTCAATGTGGACGCCCACACGGCCTGGGCGCGCAAGCCCGACCATGACCTAGCCCTGATCGAGCGCAAGGTGGCCGCCACCGCGGCCTTGACGTTCCCCGGGGCGCGGGTGGTCGAGGTCGATGCGGGCTTGCCGCAGGCCCAGGTGCATGCCATTTGCCGTCAGCTCATCGAAACACTGGTCAGTGAGACCCCGGGCTTTTCCTCATCTCTTGAACCGCAGGTTACACGCGTTGAATAAATCTATGCCCCATCTCGGCGCCCAGCCCTTTGCGAATGCCTCTGGCACGCCGCTCCTGCGCCGTTCCAGTGCCCGCTCGCTGGCCGTCATGTACCTGTTTTTCTGGTATTTTTCCGGCCCCCTGCAATGGTTGATCTACCATGCCGATGTCGCCGGCCTTGACGGCTTCTGGCAAGCCAGCGCGGCAAGCCTGCTGTGGCTGATCCCGCCATTGCTGTTTCCGCGCTGGACGCGGCCCATCGTTGGGTTGATAGGGCTGGTGTTGTGGATGTGCTCGCTGACTGCGCTGGCTTACTTCCTGATCTATGGCCAGGAGTTTTCGCAAAGCGCGATCTTTATCATGTTCGAGTCCAACATGAGTGAGTCCAGTGAGTATATTTCCCAGTATTTCTCCTGGTCTAAATTGGCCGTGCTGGTGGCCTATACCGTCATCGCGCTGGGGTTATGGTTCAGGGTTCGCCCCGTTGCGTTCTCGGGGCGTGCCAAGGTGGTGTTGTGCCTGCTGATTGCCTTTGCATCGGTGGGCTACTCAGCCCTCCATGAGTACCGCAAGCGTGGCGACCTGGACATGCGCATCGGTAAGTTTCAGCAGAATCTGCAGTCGGCATCGCCTTGGCAGATGGTCATTGGCTACACGCAGTACCGTCAGCAATTGGCCGATATGGCGAATATGTTCGAGGGCTGGAAAGCCATTGCGCCCTTGCAGCATCAAGTGGATGCCCATGCCGGGCAGCCAGCGACAATGGTGTTGGTTATCGGCGAGTCGACTGATCGCCAGCGCATGAGTCTGTACGGCTACACTCGCCAGACCACGCCACAGCTGGATGCCTTGCGGCCCGAACTCGACGTGTTTGATCAGGTCGTGGCGCCGCGGCCGTATACCATCGAAGTGCTGCAGCAGGTGTTGACTTTTGCCGACCAGGAGCACCCGGACCTGTACCTGACGACACCTTCGTTGATCAGCATGATGAAGCAGGTTGGTTACAAAACGTTCTGGATCACCAATCAGCAGACCATGACCCAGCGCAATACCATGCTCACCACCTTTTCCAAGCAGGCGGACGAGCAGGTCTACCTGAACAACAACCGGAATCAGAATTCCACCAGCCAATACGACGAAGACGTGCTGGAGCCGTTTAGCCAGGTTCTCAAGGACAAGGCGCCGCGAAAGCTGATCGTCGTGCATCTGCTGGGCACCCACATGAACTACCGCTACCGGTTTCCCAGCGGCTACGCGCGGTTCCAGGACAGCGCCGAGGTACCGCGCTATATCACGGACAAGACGCTGCGCAAATACAACGACTATGACAATGCCGTGTTCTACAACGATTACGTGGTCAGCTCGTTGATTGATCGCTTCAAGCGCTCCAACCCGCATGGCTTCCTGGTGTATCTGTCAGATCATGGTGAGTCGGTGTACGACCCGGTGGCCCCGCACATGCTGGGGCGCAATGAAGAGGCGCCGACACGGCCAATGTACACCGTGCCTTTCCTGGTATGGCGCTCGCCGAGCTGGAAAGAGGACAACCCACTCGATCTGCGCGATGCATTACATCGCGAGTGGACCACGTCGCACTTCATCCACACGTGGGCGGATCTGGCAGGGCTGCGCTTCGACACGTTCGAGCCGTGGAAAAGCATCGTCAACCCGGCCTATCAGCGAGGTCAGCTACTGATTGGTGATCCTCGCCAGCCGGCCAAATTGCGTGACTTCAACACGCTGGGCAGCGCACCTTGAATTGCCGGCTAAGCAGCAGTGGCGGCCAGGTTGCCCATGTGCTGCTCTAGCCGGGTGCGCAACCAGCGCTCGGCCGGGTCGTTGTCAGTCAGGCTCAGCCAGACCATGGACAACTCCTGTGCCGGCACCTCGAACGGGCAGGGTTCGTCGCGCAAATTGCCCCACCCCAGCAACGCCTTCGCCGCGTAGTCGGGGCAGCTCGCCAGCAGATTGGTCGCGTTGAGGGCCGCCGGCAGCGAGCTGAACTGCGGAATCGACAGTACCACCTTGCGGTCGCGGCCGATTTTAGCCAGGCATTCATCGACGATACCGTGGATATTGGCCGTGTAAGAGACTTGAACATGGGGGCGGGTACAGAACTCGTCCAGGGTCAAAGGTGCGTCAGCGTTATCGGCGCGCAGGATGCGTGGTTCGACGCGTCTGAGCAGTTTGCGCTTGGCATTCGCGGGCAGTTCACGGGTCTCGGTGATGCCGACGGTGATGTCGCCAGACGCCAATAGGTCGGGAATGCGCCAATAGTCGGCATGCTGGATGATCACGACCACGTTGGGGGCTTCATCGCGCAGCGCCGCCAGAAAGGGCGGCAGCAGGGCGAATTCGACGTCGTCGGAAAGGCCGATCTTGAAGGTCAGGCAGCTTTCCAGCGGATCGAACTGGTGTGCGAGGCTGAGCGCCGTGGCCATGGCATCCAGCGCTGGCGACAGATGCCGGATGATTTCTTCGGCGCGGCGAGTGGGCTCCATGCGGTGGCCTACTCGAACAAACAGGGGGTCATTGAACAGCGTTCGCAGCCGTCCCAGTGCTGTGCTGACGGTTGGCTGGCCTAAATACATTTTTTCGGCGACGCGGGTGACGTTTTGTTCCTGCATGAGCGCTTCGAAAATGACCATCAGGTTGATGTCGGATTTTCGCAGTTCATTTCGATTCATGGGCGCCTTTCAACTGCCGTGCAAGTTGGCGCATGGCAGTGCCGGGAAAGTTGAGCTAAGAGTGTCTGATGGTCGAGCTAGACGCACTCAGGCCATAGAAAATATTTCAAATTGTTACGCGGCGCGAAACTTAGCATGTGCTTTTCAGTGGCACCATCGCGCTTTCTGGAATGCCTAGTTACCGTTTTCGCAACAATGGTGAGCGATCGCTGTTACGGAAGCTCTGAAAAAGACTTACTACGTCAACTTTTTGCGGGCAACGCAGATGTGTACCAACGGCGTGCGAGAGATGGGCGGGGCAGGCAGAAAAATTTCAAATATGCCCCCAATCTTGCCCCTAGGTCGCTCGTGATACACGAGCGAACGAAAATGGCGGGAGCTGGAAGAATTCCATCAGGGTTCTAATGGTTATTGTTAACTCCCCATTGGAGTCAGGGGTATCGTGAGTCGCTGTCAGGGCGTCCAGAAAATTCAGGGCGATTCATCCTTTGGCGTGTCCATGGCGCCTACCTCAGGAATGCTCTATCACCATCACTGCAGTAGTGTCCGCCTCAAGTGCTTCGAACACGTGAGGCACATTCGCCAGGTAGCTGATGTAGTCGCCGGCATTCAGCAGCGACCACAAGGTTTCGATGCTGGGGTTACCGATTCCCGACTCCAATTGAAACAAGGTCGACTTCGCCACCCCGGCGCGCTTCGCCAACTCGGTCAAGGAAAGCCCGGAGGCCGTGGTGTTCTGGCGTTGCTTGTTCGGCGCGATGGCGATGCTGGTTGCGTGCCTGATCCTCGGGGTGCTGCGCCGCTCCCTGATCAGCGCCTACAAACATTCCTCTATCGCCATTGCCACGGTGGTCTACCACGTTCAGCCGTTCATGCTGGTCGGTCTGGGTGTGCTGTTTTTCGCTGAACGCCTCAGCGCCGCCAAGGTTGGCTGGCTGCTGTTGGCCTTCGCCGGGCTGATGCTGATCGTGTCCGCCAAGGGCAGTGGGCAGGCCACCGGCGCCGACTACGTGCTCGGCGTCTGCCTGGCCCTGGCTTCGGCCTTTTTCTACGCCGTGGCGGCGGCGATCACCAAGCGCCTCAAGGACTTGCCCGCGCACCTGATCGTGCTGATCCAGATGGTGGTAGGCGTGGTGGTCCTGGCCCCGTTCGTGGATTTCAGCAGGGTCGATACGGTCGAGGGCGCCTGGACATATCTGATCATTATCGGCGTGGTCCATACCGGGCTCATGTCGACCCTGCTGTACAGCGCCATCCAGAAAATCCCCACGGCGCTGGTTGGCGCACTGTCGTTCATCTACCCGATCGTCGCCATCCTGGTCGACTGGGTTGCCTTCGCCCATCCGCTCAGCACCCTGCAAGTGCTTGGCGCGAGCGCGATCCTGCTGGCGGCGGCGGGCATGAATTTTGGTTGGTCGCTGGGCCGTGCCCCGCGTCAGGAAGCGAACTAGGGCCGCGCGTGACACCACGCGCCTCAGATAATTGACAATCAGCAAATTTCCAGCGGCCTGGATACCACGCCCGAATGGATAGAATCGCGCACGGGCATTCGTGAGCGTCGAATGGTCAATGATGGGTTGAGCATGCTCGACCTGGCAATCAAGGCTGGCGCGCGCGCTTGCAAGGTGTCTAGAGAATCCGGGGCGATTCAGTCGCTCAATTGGCTGAAATCCTCCAAGACCCCGCGCGAAGCGGGCACTTTGATACTATGATCATTGCCAATGCAGGGGGTTCAATTGCCGGCCGCCAAGGAGAGGAATCTGTATGTGTCTGCTTCTTCATGTCTGGTCCTGCTATTGGAACGACCGAATGAGTAGCCTGGTAACGCGTGTCCATCGGCCCTTCGTAGGGCGACACAACCGAAGAACTTGGGCAACTGGCCAAGGGCACTAACCCCATCAAAGCCAGTGTCGTTGGCCAGCAGTCCGATGCCGGCAAGACACTAGGTGGGTGGGCTTCAGGTTTTTTTAAAAGGCAATATGGAACAACCCCGCACGCGCCATACAGGGAAACGTTCAATGCCTGCGTCAAACTTCACAGTGTCGAAGATCTCCTATCTGCGGGCCAACTGCTCCAACCAGATCGAGCCGTCGATCCAGGCTGCCGGCAGGTGCGGGTGGATTACTGCTGGTCAATCCCTGGCACGTCGGAGAACAGCATGAACGCTAAACCAATCCACACACTCTTGTGGCGCTTCGCCGGCTGCGTGGCGGGGCTGGCGATAGTTGCCGCCAATCCAGCCCAAGCGGCTAACGATGGCAGCGCTGGCGGCCCGACCGCAGGCTATAGCATTGCCTTCAGCAATTCCTACGCGGGCAGCGATTTTCGCAAGGTGATGGTGCGCAACTGGCAGGAAATTGCGCTCCAAGCGCAAAAGGATGGCTTGATCCGGGAGGCCCCGGTGGTCAGTGCCAATAACTCGGCATCGGAACAGGCGGCCCATATCCAGGACATGATCGTCAAGGGCGTCAATGCCATTGTCATCCTGGCCGCTTCCGACACGGCCCTCAACGGGGTGATCCGCGACGCCTGCAACGCCGGCATTGTGGTGGTCGTCATGGCCAGCCTGGTCACCGAACGTTGCGTCTATACCGTGGATTACGACTGGTCCGCCATGGGCCGTGTGGAAATGGATTACATCGCCGAGCGTCTTAAGGGCAACGGAACGTTGCTGGAGATCCGCGGCATTGCCGGCGATGCCACCGATAAAAACATCAGCGACGGCATTCGCAAGGCCGCCAGCGACTATCCGGGACTGAAATTCGCCAAGACCGTGTACGGGAACTGGACGGCTTCCGTCGCCCGCAAGGAGGTGGCGCTGGCGCTGCTGTCGCTGCCCAAGATTGATGCCGTGGCGACTCAGGGGGGCGATGGTTACGGGGCGGCCATGGCGTTCAAGGCGGCAGGACGCCCTTTGCCGATCATCGTGATGGGGAACCGCCAGGACGAACTCGTCTTGTGGAAACAGGAGCGCGATGCCAATGGCTACGAGACCGTCTCTGTCTCTGCCTCGCCGAGTGTCTCCCAAGTGGGGTTCTGGGTGGCCCAGCAGATCCTGGCGGGCAAGCCGGTGCCGAAGTTCGTCGAGGTGCCGCTGGTGCGTATCGATGCGAAAGACCTGGACACCTGGCTCGCCACTATGCCGGTGGGCGGCGCCGCCAATCCTTTCTACAGCCAGGCTTCCGTTGCGGCGATGATCGACGCGGCCATCAACAATACGGCGGCGCCGGGGCCTTTGCCGGAGGTCAAGAAACAGTAGCGGCGGGCTAGGAGGCGAGGCCCCATGTTGACATTCAAATCAGCCACGGCCAGGCCCATTGCCGTCAGGATCGGCCTGGCGGTTGCCGCACTGGTGTTCTTGATGCTGGCGGTATCGCTGGTGAACCTCTACGGCCTGCGAGGCATGGTACGTGCGGTGGATTCCGCCAGTCATTCCGCAGAGATCCTGGCCTCGGTCAACGGGGCCACCGGGCGGGTGGAAAACTTCATTGCCACCCGCGACCAGGAAAGCTTGTCCCAGGCAGAAGGCATGGTGGCGACGGCTATCGCCGGCCTTGACGACATTCCGGTGGTAGAGGCGCAATCGCTCAAGGGCAGTCTGGAAAGACTCTCTGCGGCGATCGCCGCTTTACGGGCGGCGACCCTGACCATGGATGGCGAAACGGAGAGCATGACAGCCCACTACAGCCGAATGCGAGAGGCGACGATCCTCGTCGAACAGGGCATCGCCGATGGGCTGAAGGGGCTTGATTCCCGCGCCGCTGACCACAAGGCGCAGGTGAGCAATATTGAGAGCGCCCATCGCATCCTGGATATCCTGCGCAACGGAGAGCGGATCATCACCGCCAATGTGGCCAAGGTGCTGGTGACCGGTGATGGGGCGGCCGCCACTGCGGCGAGGAACGCCTGCGCGGCACTGCCGCCCGTGGTCGAGCAATTGCGCGAGTTGATGGAGGCGCCACAGGAGGTGGAGGCCCTGGGGCAGTTGGCGACGGCGATCACTGCTGCCAGCCTGGCGGTCGAGCAGCTTGGCAAGGCGCCCAGGCTCCTGGGAGGCGAGGCTTTGCGTGATCTCGGCGCGGTTGGGGATGTGGCCGAGCGCCTCGAAGCAATGTTGGGTGAGGTGGACGAGCACATTGCCCGTGACGCCAGTGACATTCAGGCAGCCACCGGTTTACTGCAAAATGCAGCCGCATTGTCCAAGCGTTTCGCCGAGCGGGTGGCCACCCTGGAAGCGCAGACGTTGTCGTTTCGCCTGTCACCGTCGGCCGAGGTCGCCGACTCTGTCGGCACCATCCTGGATGAGCTCTCCCGTCTCTCTCGCGTTCTCCCTTCGTCTGTCGGGCCGCAGACCAACGCTACACCCCTGACGGTCAGCGATCAGATTGCTGGCTACCGAGCCGCATTCGCCAGGTTCCATCAGGCGAGCAACGCCTTGAGCGACGCGCGTGACCAAGTTCGCAACGAGGCCCGGAGCGCGGGCCTGTTGGTTGCGCGCTTCGCTGGCGAGGCGCGCTCAGACGCCTTGGCCCACAAGGATCGCGGCATGCTTGCGGCAATCATCGCGGGCACCGTCGCCATCCTGCTGGCCGGTGCCATCGCCTGGAGCACCTCGCGGTTTGTCGCGCAGCCCATCGTCGCCCTGGCCTCGGTCATGCGCCGGCTTGCTGCCGGTGACCTGACCGCCGAGATCGACAGCGTTGGACGCGGCGATGAGATTGGAATCATGACGCGGGCCGTGCGGGTGTTCCAAGAAAATGCGTTGCGCATCCGGGTGCTGGAGGCCGAAGCCGACGCCGAACGACAGCAGGTCCAGGCCTCGTTGGAGAGAATGGTCGCCGAACGAACCGACACGCTGCACCGGCAGACTGAGGTGCTGGAGGCGCAGGCCGTCGAGCTCATTCAGGCGCGCAACCAGGCCGATACGGCTAACCAGGCCAAGAGCGATTTCGTGGCCACGGTCAGCCACGAATTGCGCACCCCTCTGACGCTCATTCTGGCCCCGCTGGAGCAGCTCTCGGCGGCGACTACCCCGCCGGCAGACTGGCGCGTGCAGATCGAGCGCGCCCAACGCAACGCACTGCGCTTGATGAACCGGGTGAACGACATCCTCGATTTTTCCAAGGCTGAAGCCGGCAAGTTTGAGTTGTGCCCAGCGCCGATTGACTTGAACCAGGCGGTGGGTGTGCTGGCCGAGGATGCGGCCATGGTGGCCAAGGGCAAAGGTTGCACCTTGACCTGCAGCATCGATCCCGCCCTTGGCACGGTGTTCCTGGACCCCCGGCACTTCGAGAAGATTCTGCTCAACCTGGTGAGTAACGCCATCAAGTTCACCCCCGCTGGCGGTACCGTGCATCTGGCCGTCACTGCGCTCGATGACGAGCGATTTGAGCTGTCGGTGCAAGACTCGGGCATTGGCATTGCGGCTGACAAACTGCCGCTGTTGTTCCAGCGTTTTTCCCAGATCGATAACTCCGCCACTCGCCAATACAGCGGCACAGGCATCGGTCTCGCCCTGGTCAAGGATCTGGTCGAACTGATGGGGGGCGAAGTCGGCGTCAACAGTGAGCCTGGACGGGGGGCGTGCTTCTTTGTTCGATTTGCGCGGGGGGCTGAGCAAAACACAGTGCCGACCGAAGTCAGCGATATACATGAGCAATCGTCACCCACCACGATCATCACAGCCGAGCAGCGCCACCTGCTTTTCGACGACGGTCGCCATGGCAGTAGCAACGACCAAGCCTCGACTGGAGAGGGCACCCCGGAGCACGCCTTGCAGTCCAGGGTGCTGGTGGTAGATGACAGCCCGGAAATGCTTAGCTACCTCAGCGAGCTTTTGCGCGACGACTACATCGTCGTCACCGCCGCTGATGGAGAACAGGCCTGGGCAACACTGCAGCGTCGAGCAATCGATGTCGTTCTCTCGGATGTGATGATGCCGGAGCTCGACGGCTTTGGCCTGACCGCCAGAATCAAAGCCAGCGCGGGTTTCGCCCATATACCCGTCATCCTGTTGACCGCCCGCGGCGGCAGCGAGGCCTGCGTCTCCGGGTTGGAGAGTGGCGCCGATGATTATATTGCCAAACCCTTCTCGCCGCTGGAGCTCAAGGCTCGCGTACGCGCGGCCCTACGCATGAGCCAGGTGCAAGCCGAACTGAATGCAAAATCCCGTCAGGCGGGCATGGCCGAAATCGCCACGACGGTGCTGCACAACGTCGGTAATATCCTCAACAGCGTGAATGTATCGGCAGAACTGGTCAGCAGTCAGGTGCGCACTTCCAAGGCCCAGGGCCTGGGCAAGGTGGCTCAGATGCTGAACGAGCATATCAATGACCTGAGCGAATTCCTCACCCGCGACAACAAAGGGAAGATGCTGCCCGACTACCTGCTCAAGCTGGCGGAGGTGGTGACGGCAGAGCAACAGGGCATCATCGAAGAGCTCGGGCAACTCACCAAGGGCATTGACCACATCAAAACCATTGTCGCGGCCCAGCAGTCCTATGCCGTTGCCGTCAGTGTCGTCGAGACAATACCGGTCTCAGAGCTGATCGATGATGCCTTGCGCATGAGTGCCGGGGCACGGGTGCGCCAGGAGGTGATAGTGGTCAAGGACATTGCCGACTTGCCCCTGCTGTCGCTGGACCGTCACCGAGTGCTGCTGATTCTGATGAACCTGATCAGAAACGCCAATCAGGCGTTGGACGGCGTGGTCGATCGCAGCCCGTGCATAATGTTCAACGCCGCCCTCGCGGACGGGCCAGTACTGCGTATCACGGTAACTGACAACGGCAGCGGGATTACGCCCGAGCACCTGACGCGTATCTTTTTCCATGGCTTCACGACGCGCAAAGAGGGACACGGTTTCGGCCTGCACAGCTGCGCGCTCGCCGCGCAGGAAATGGGTGGCAGCTTGACCGTGCACAGCGACGGAGCGGGACAGGGCGCAACCTTCATCCTCGAAATCCCTCTTGATGCTCAGCTGAGCAGGGGATGAGCACCGAACCTAAACCCATTAATTTGAATCATCTGCATCTGTTTGATGTTTTTGAAGGCTGCAGAGATAGGGTGGATGACACTGTTTATGAGCAGCTGTGCAGGATTGTTGCTCAGTCGTAGAGGATGGTGTTATTGAGTAAATTTCCAGAAAAGAAATTTTGTGTGCAAGCGATAGTGTCTGATCAGGAATATGGTCCAGTGGTTACTTTCTCCCAGGTCAGAGAGTAGCTTCATGGATGTCATCTAATCGATGGCATTGCACTGCAGCCCCGTTGGAATCCGTGGCGTGCCGTTGGCTTCACAGGTACGCCGCAGTGGGGCGCAGGCAGCCCACCAAGCCACTGCTGGGCAGGTCGCCGTAGCGGACACCATATCGAAGCCGTCTTCCACCAAGTCCACCACACGGTCGTTGGCCTGCAATTCGATACCCACTTCCGGGCAGGTCTTGAGATGCGCGGCGAGCGCCGGGATCAGTCGGTCCGAGGCCCAGGGTCGCCGAGGCGTAGCAATCCACTGGAAGTGGATGGAGCTCCATGGTTTGTGGAAAAGCAAAAATGATCAACTGAACCGCCTGCCAGACGACGCCTAAAGACTCTCAGGATCGCCAAAAAACATCTGAATCCGCGATCGCAACCAACGCTCACCCGGATCATTGTCCTGCGAGCCCCGCCATGCCATGTGCAACTCGAACGAGCGCACCGGCAGTGGCGGATCCTCGGCTCGCAAGCCGCCCGCCGCGGTCAGGGCCTCGGCGGCGTAGTCCGGGACGATGGCGACGATGTCGGTCCCGGCAAGCAGGGTGCCCAGGCCGTTGAATTGCGGCACGGCCAACACCACATGGCGTTTGCGGTCGAGCTTTTCGAGTTCTTCGTCGATAAACCCACTCAAATCCCCGGCAAATGACACCAGCGCATGAGGGCGGGCGCAGAAGTCGTCCAGGCTGAGGGCGCCGGGCACGCTGTCGGCGCGTAGCAGTTTCGGCAGGCTGCGGCGCAGTACCTTGCGCTTGGCGTTGGCCGGTAGCTCGGCGGTGTAGCTGACGCCGATGGAGATTTCGCCGGAGGCGAGCAGGCCGGGCATCAGGATGTAATTGACACGGCGCACGACGAGCACGATGCCGGGGGCTTCGGCGCGCAGGCGTTTGAGCAGTTGGGGGAGCAGGGCGAACTCGACGTCGTCCGACAGGCCGATGCGGAACACGGCGGTGCTGGTGGCCGGGTCGAATTCGGCGGCGCGGCTGACGGCGGTGGAAATCGAGTCCAGGGCCGGGGACAGCAGGGCGAAAATTTCCACGGCGCGGGCCGACGGCTCCATGCTGCGCCCGGTACGCACAAACAGCGGGTCATCGAAGAGACCGCGCAGGCGCGACAGTGCCGCGCTGATGGCCGGCTGGCCGAGGAACAATTTCTCGGCGGCACGGGTCACACTGCGCTCATGCATCAAGGTTTCGAATACGATCAAGAGGTTAAGGTCGACACGACGCAGGTCGTTACGGTTCATCTTGTGTCCTGGATGAGTCTGTAAACTTGACGAGAGCGGCCATACATGATCCCTATGATCTCCATGCTCGGAGCATGACCGGCATGAATCTTACGGGGAAAGGCTGGTACTCTGCACCGGCTAATTGAGTTTTCCTACGATAGTTGAGGTCTATTCCTCAGTCGCGGAATCAATGACAGACATGTCGACTATTAACGGCGACCGGTGGTCTTACCCGGAAAGCCCAGATAGAGTTCAGGGCAATAGAGGTTACTTTGACGAGGTTTGCGATGTCCCGCACGATCCGTTTTCACAAGTTTGGTCCGGCTGAGGTGCTCAAGTGCGAAGAGCATGCAGCCGCGCAGCCTGCACCGGGCGAAGTGCAGATACGTGTCGAGGCAATTGGCATCAGTTGGTATGACATTTTGTGGCGCCAGAACCTGGCGTCTTCCCACGCACGTTTGCCGTCCGGCCTTGGCCACGAGATGGCCGGGGTGGTCGTAGCCCTGGGCGACGGCGTGGATGACTTGGCCGTGGGCGATAAAGTCGCCAGTTTTCCCGCCGAGAGCCCCAATGATTACCCGGTGTATGGCGAACAAATCGTCCTGCCCCGTTCGGCGTTGACCCGTTATCCGGATGTCTTGAGCCCGATCGAAGCCAGCGTGCATTACACGCCGCTGTTGATTGCATATTTTGCATATGTGGACTTGGCGCGGGTCAAACCCGGCCAGTTTGCCTTGGTGACCGACGCGAGCCACTGCGCCGGCCCGTCCTTTGTGCAACTGGGCAAGGCCTTGGGTGTGCGTGTGATTGCCGCGACCAAGGACAGCGCGGAGCGCGAGTACCTGCTGTCCCTCGGGGCGGAAAAGGTCATCGTCACCGAAGAGCAGGACCTGCTCATGCAAATCAACAAGTTCACTGATAATCGCGGCGTTGACGTGGTGTTCGATGGCTTGGGCGGCCCGCAGATGTCGTTACTCGGTGATGTCTTGGCGCCGCGTGGCAGCCTGGTGCTGTATGGCCTGCAAGGTGGCAACCAGACGCCATTCCCGGCCTGTGCAGCGTTCCAGAAGAATATTCAGTTCTTTGTGCATTGCATCGGCAACTTCACCGGCAAACCGGAGCTGGGCATCATCCAGGACCAAGTGGCATTGCAGCGCGCGTTGCGCGACATCAACCAGATGACCGCCGACCGCGTGCTGGTCCCGCTGAAAACCACCGTGTTTCCATTCAGCCAGTTCGTCGAAGCGCACCGCTACATGGACGAATGCCCGTGCCGTGAGCGCGTCGCATTGCAGGTTGAAGCTGTTTGAGCTGTAGGAGTATTCGCAAATGAATACTCCGGCGTCTGAACGGATGGGGCAAATGCGCCATTTGTCAGGGCTTAACCCTCGCGGCGTTTAAGCCGCCGTCAGGGCGCCAGGCCCCGCAAAACACGAGCTTTCCCCCCGATGCCGCGCTGTATTCCAGCGCGGCATCTGTGTGTGCACGTAATCAACGGCTTGCCCAATTGCCATCTGAACTGGTTTCTTGCGGCGTTCTGTATCTGTTAATCATTATGCCAGTGCCGATAATCGTGACTTCACTCTCATCTCAAGGATTGAGCAATGATTGAATGTCTGACGTTCCGGCCTGATACATATGAAATTAAATTATCGCGATGCTTGCCTGCGAGACAGGGTGCAGCTGTTGGGTTAGGTAACTCCAATTTATTGAAGTTTGATTGGTTAAACTGGATCTTTTCTTTATGTCGGATGCATCCTTAGTTTCCTGCTTAAGCCGGTGTAGGGCATTGTCGGAACGGTCCTAGGGTAGTCAGGACGCCCTGGCGCAAGGGTCTCAAGGAGAGGCGGCGCGAAGGGCACACAATTGGCGTTCCCTGTCGAATTGTTACGGCGTGCTAAGGTTTATTTATCGTTACGCCACGCGGTGTGACGACATTCCTACGCATCTAATGGGTCGAGCAAATAACCTCGGCAGTTACTTGGAACTGATATTTCAACTCAGGTAGTAGAACTATGAGCGCAATTCACGAACAAGCCATGAACTATGTTTATCAGCAAGTTCTGCAACGTTTGGTCGGGCACTTCACGCGCGCCGAACGTACCGCACTTCAATTATTGATTCAGCGAATTGTCGTGGCTGCCGGCGGCATGGAACAAGTGGGCGATTACAAAGTGTTGGTTGCCCATGGGGGCGGCGAAGTCAGCAGCTATACCCTGGCACTGCTGCGTGCGGCGCAACTGACTATCGCGGGCCGCGCGCCCAGGACTTTCAACTTGCGTGTGGCGACGCTCCGACATGCCGGCATGACCCAGGCCACGCTGGATAGCCTGCAGCGTGGCTACAGCACACTGTTTTTCCACGACGACCCGCGGGTTGAGCTGCTGATGGTGGAAAACCAGGTAGTGCAGCCGTTCAACCACCAGCGCCCGGCCTCAGGTGCGGGCCGGGAGGTCAGCCAGCGCAATATGCTGATGGTGGGGCACCTGACCTCCGGGGATATTCGCGCGACGTTGTGTAACGATACTTACCTGTCCCTGGGGGATTTTTACCAGCGTGTCACCACCTGGAACGGAGGGGTGCATGCGCTGGTCAGCGGTGATTCACCGCGCAAGCAGAGCCAGTACCTGGCGTGGTTGAAAAAGGCGGCCCAAGCGGCCGGCGTCAGCACTGCGCCGGGCAAGCCGGCCTCGCTCACCGGGTTGTTCGCGCGCATGGAGGAGTGGAGCAACGGCTGTTATCAAGACCTCTATGGCGAGCAATACGTTGCCCATGAGAGCCCCGGCCGGGGTGGGCACCGCCATTTGGCCTACATTGGTATCGCCGACCTGCTTAACAACGTCGACATTGCTTCAACCCCTCTGCTCAGCGACTTCCTGGGCTACGTCCCCGATCCGTTTGGTTTTCACTTCAGCCATCCGGCCTACCCCAACCCGCTGCTGATGGCTCACCTGCGCGGGGTGCAGGCCCAGTGCCTGCGCGAGCTGTCCTACGAGGACGGCGTGGCGGGTTTTCTGCGCCAGGCGATGGACTACCTGTGTCACCGGCAAATTCCTGAACATTTGATCGCAGAGGCCTGCGGTGGGGAAGGGCGTGTGCAGTCGACGGCCTACGCCCAAGAGTTCTTTGGCCTGGAGGAGGCCCAATTGACCTGTTTGCTGTTCTCGCCCTTCATCCATCATGGTGAGCGGTTGGAGGGTTATCTGCGTCAATGCCATCCCGGCATGCTGGTGGCACTCCCCGAGTTGCACAAGGTACTCCAGGGCAAGCCGGCTGCCGACATGCTGCAGCAATGGGCGATCGACACCAGCGGCTTGCCGCTGCCTCTGCTCCAGCACCTTTACCGCAAGCGCCCGTTGGCGGTTGAACAGGGCGCCGATGCGCGCAAGCGCCGCGCCGCACGTCTGCAGACCAACGCCGAGGCGCGGGCGTTTCAGTTGTTCGGGCGCTAGGCGGTGCGCCGGTGTGTGCGTCCAGGTAGACAGTCATGAACCTGCGAGGTGAGCGGCAGGCGGATTTCGCCTACCAGGCGGTGTACCGCTACATGATCAACCTGATCAACGAAGTCAGCCTGGACATGCCCGTCAAACTGCCTTCTTTGCGGCAGTTGGCGACGCGCCTGAATGTGTCGATCTCGACGATTCAATACGCGTACTCCCTGTTGGAAAAGGAAGGGCGGGTGTATTCGGTGGCCAAATCGGGTTATTTCGCCTGGCCCGTGGCAGCCAATCCGCTGATGGCGGCGGGCGCCGATCTGTTGGAGCGCCTGTATGCGGCGGCGCGGCGGCCCGGAATGGTGGTACTCAGCGGCGATGAACCGGCGCTGCTGGGAGCGCTGGACGGCGCATTGCTGATGCTCGAACGCCAACTGGTGCGCCGTCACCCACGCCAACTGCAACCCTGGTCGCAGCCTTGCGGCGTCTGGGAGCTGCGCGCCGCGTTGGCGGCGCGTTACACCTCATCGCCGACCCGCTGCTGGCAGGCCGATGACGTCTACATCGGTGCCGATCTGCGCGGTGTATTGGAAATACTCATTGATGTACTGGGTCTCAAGGGCGCCGCGGTATTGGTCGAGTCCCCCTGCGACTGGTTAATACTGCGCCTGCTGCAGGCTGCCGGCGTGCGCGTCATTGAGTTGCCCTGGCAGGTCGACGGTCGCCTGGACCTGGCGCGGCTCGAACACCTGTTGCGCCATGAACCCGTCCACTTGGTGCTGCTATCGTCGGTGGTGGGCATGCCGTCGGGCAACGTCATGCTCAACTATGAGCGCTTGCGGGTGGCTCAGTTGCTCGAAGAATATGGCTGCTGGCTGCTGGAGAATGACACCTTTGGCGAGTTGGGTTTTGCGCAGAACCACACGGCGCTGCGCAACCAGGTCAACCCCGAACGGTTGATCGTATTCTCGTCGTTCGAAAAAGTACTCGGCCCGGAAGCACCGTTCGGCTATGTACTGTCACGCCACCTGAGCAGTGAGCTGCAGCGCCAGTTCCTGCTGCGTTCGTTTCGCCTGTCGTCGATCCGTCAACGCGCGATTGCCCACCTGTATCAAAGCGGGCGGCTGGACCAGCACCTGCAGACATTGCGCCAGCGCCTGCGTGAGCAGGCCGACGCCATGAGCCAGCGCATGGATCAGCGCCTGGCAGGGCGGGTGACTTACCGCATGCCGCTGGCAGGGGCGAGTTTCTGGCTGCACGCGTCGGCGCCGGTGGACATGCGCCAGGTGTTCCAGCGCCTGCTGGCGCAACAGGTGGTGATTGCCCCGGGGGAATTGTTCAGCCTCAGTGGCTTGCATCATCAGCAACTACGGCTGAGCCATGCGTTCAACGGGCACCCGAACCTGGACGCGGCATTGGATGCGCTGGCGCTGGCCTTGCTGCAGGCGCAGAGCGCCTAGCGTGTGAAAAATCTCTTGCTGGTGTGGGATCTATAACATCGCGCGGCAGTCCAACTCTCAGTAAACTGTCATTTTTTCCGAATCCTTCTTTCCGAGGTTTATGCATGACAATCAGTCCTTTTGCGGGCAAGCCGGCGCCAGCCCAGTTGCTGGTAGATATCCCGCGACTGGTTACGGCCTATTACACCGGTCAGCCTGATGCAGCGATCTCCACCCAGCGCGTCGCGTTCGGGACTTCCGGGCACCGGGGCAGCTCGTTCGAACTGAGCTTCAACGAATGGCATGTGCTCGCTATCAGCCAGGCCATCTGCCTGTACCGCGAAGCCCAAGGCATCGACGGGCCGTTGTTCGTCGGCCTCGACACCCATGCATTGTCGACGCCTGCGGGGGCCAGCGCGCTGGAAGTCCTGGCGGCCAACGGTGTGCATGTGATGCTCGCCGAGGGCGATGAATACACGCCGACCCCGGCCATTTCCCACGCCATCATCTGCTATAACCGCGGTCGCACCAGCGGCCTGGCCGACGGCATTGTCATCACGCCGTCCCACAACCCGCCGCAAAGCGGCGGCTACAAGTACAACCCGCCCAACGGCGGTCCGGCCGATACCCACGTCACCAAATGGATCGAGGCCAAGGCCAACGAGCTGCTGGCCAATCGGCTGGCCGGGGTCAAACGCATCACCCACGCCCAGGCGCTCAAAGCCGACACCACCCATCGCCATGACTACCTCAACAGCTACGTGGCCGACCTGATCAATGTGATCGACATGGACGCCATTCGCAGCGCCGACCTGCGTTTGGGCGTCGATCCGCTGGGCGGCGCCGGGGTGCGCTACTGGTCGGCGATTGCCGAGCACTACCGCTTGAACCTGGACGTGGTCAACACCGAAGTCGATCCGACCTTCCGCTTCATGAGCGTCGACTGGGATGGCCAGATCCGCATGGACCCGTCGTCCAGCTACGCCATGCAGGGCTTGATCGGACTCAAGGAACGTTTCGACGTGGCCTTCGCCTGCGACCCGGACCACGATCGCCACGGCATCGTCACCCCGTCCGGCGGCCTGTTGGCGCCGAACAATTACCTGGCCGTGTCCATCGACTACCTGTTCCAGAACCGTCCCGGCTGGCGCGCCGATGCGGCCGTGGGCAAGACCGTGGTCAGCAGCGGCTTGATCGATCGCGTCGCGGCGCGTATCGGACGGCGCCTGTACGAAGTGCCGGTCGGCTTCAAGTGGTTTGCCGACGGTCTGTTCGACGGTTCGCTGGGTTTTGGCGGTGAGGAAAGCGCTGGCGCTTCGTTCCTGCGCAAGGACGGCACCGTGTGGAGCACCGACAAGGACGGTTTGATCCCGGCGTTGCTCGCGGCAGAAATGACCTCGCGCAAAGGCCAGGACCCCAGCCAGATCTACCGTGGCCTGACCGACGCTCTGGGCGAACCGTTCGCGATTCGCGTCGACGCCAAGGCCACCCCGGCGCAGAAGGCGTTGCTGGGCAAACTGTCGCCGGAGCAGGTGACGTCCACCGAACTGGCCGGGGAGCGCATCCAGCAGATCCTCAGCCATGCGCCGGGCAACAACCAGGCGATCGGCGGTTTGAAAGTCATGACCGAAAACGGCTGGTTCGCCGCACGGCCATCGGGCACCGAGGACATCTACAAGATCTACGCCGAGAGCTTCATCGGTGAAGATCACCTCAAGCAACTGGTGCAAGAGGCGCAGGTACTGGTTGACGCTGCAATCAGCGCTGGCTGACACGCCTCAGTCAATGGAGGCGCGGGTCAGCCCGCGCCTACATTTCGCCTCGAGATCAGGCCAGGTCGACCAGCACGATCTCGCTGTCTTCTATCGCGGTCACGCGCAACAGCTGTTCATCTTCCACCGCGACACCGTCTCGCGCGTGCGCGCGCAAGCCATTGACCTCAATCACCCCCGTCGCCGGCACCAGGTAGGCGCGACGCCCGCTGTCCAGGCGGTATTCGGCAGTTTCCCCGGCTTTCAGGTTGGCCGCCACCAGGCGCGCATCCGCACGAATGCGCAGGCTCTCGCTGTCACCGGCCTTGCCGCTGGCCAGGGTCACAAACCCTTCGCGGTCACCTTTCGGAAACGGCTTGGCGCCCCATGACGGCGGCAGGCCGGCTTCGTTGGGGATGATCCAGATCTGGAAAATCTTGGTGGGGGTGGCTTCCAGGTTGTATTCGCTGTGGGCAATCCCGGTGCCGGCGCTCATGACCTGCACGTCACCCGCCTCGGTGCGGCCCTTGTTGCCGAGGTTGTCGGCATGGCTGATGGCGCCTTCGCGTACATAGGTGATGATTTCCATGTCGCGATGCGGGTGCTGGGGAAACCCGGTGCCGGGCGCGATGATGTCGTCGTTCCAGACCCGCAGGTTGCCCCAGTGCATGCGCTGGGGATCGTGGTACTCAGCGAATGAAAAGTGATGATGGGCGTCAAGCCAGCCATGATGGGCGCCGCCCAGGGCGGTGAAAGGTCGTAATTCGAGCATGATCGTCTCCAGTTGATGGGGTCATCATCCAACAGTGCATGATCGATAAAAAGCGTAAAAAATGCCTTATTCCTATCGATCAATTGGATTGGTTTCGGATGCTTTGACTTTCACTTCATCGCCTAACTGCATGACAGCAAAGCAATTGGCTGGAACTGCGCGGCGATTCCGGCGACCATGGCGCACTCGTCAACACCCAGCTCATCGCAGGAGTCCGCGTGCCGCAACAACAGCCTGATCTGCCCCCTGAATTGCGCCCCCTGGCCGAAATGCCATGGTTGAAACGGCTCGCCGCCCGCTTGTTCGGGCATGGCTTGACCCGCTTGCGCGCGCAACACCGGTTCTCCTGGCTGCATGGGCAGGCCGACGGTTTTCGCAGTGGGCACGAGGCGGGTGTGGAGTACGGCTATCGCGAGGGCAAGGCCGACGGCATCGAAGAAGGCCGGCAGGTCCTGCTGATTCGCGACTTCCGCCCGGAAGAACACCGTGCGCCGGGGGTGGATGACAACCTGTTCGATGATTGGCGGCTGCCCCTCACGGCCGATCTGAAAAAACGCATCAAGGCCGATGTGGCACGCTTGCTGCCGGCTCACGCGCAGCCCAGCGCCGCCCAATGGAAGATGATCTTCAGCGACACGCCGTCCACCTCGGTGATTGCCGGTGCCGGTGCGGGCAAATCCACCTCGCTGGTGTTGCGTATCCTGCTGCTCACCCATTACCTGGGTTTTGAGCTGAGCTCGATGACCGTGGTGACGTTCACCCGTGAGTCGCGCAAGGACTTCATCAACAAGCTCATGGAAGTGCTCAGCTTGTGGGGGCAACCCCTTGATATCAAAGAAGCCCAGGCCGTGGTGCGGACCTTTCACTCGCGCATCCTGCCGATGGTGCGCAGCCTGCCGGGCTTCGAGCGGCTGCAGGCGTTCGAGAACCTCAGTGCGGGCTTCGAGGACGCAGACAGCAACCCGTTCGACCTGCGCCTCAACGAGGCGCAACGCCAGCAGATGAACGCCTGCTACCACCGGCTGTACGGCCAGCACGCGCGCTTTCGCGAACTGATTGCACCGCTGGCGCGCCATGGTTTGCAGCTCAAGGAGCTGGAGCGTGATCACCCGGACGTGCAGAAGCGCATGGCCGTGACAGAACTGGCCGCCAAGCGCGATGAAGAGCTGTGTGACGTGATTGAAGACCTGTGGTTTCGCGCGGGCGCCTGGCCGATCAAAGGGATCGAGCCGAGTCGCCAGACCGTGGAGATCAATGGCGCGCAATTCCATTGCCATGGCTATATTCCCGAGCTGGATGCCTGGGTCGTGCTGGGCTTCGATTCGCGGGAAAACGCCCAGCTCAGCCGCCCCAATGCCAAGCTGTCGGTGCGTGCAGAATGGGCGGTCAAGCGCACCCTGTTTCAAGCATTCTGCCGTAAGCCTTTGATATGGCTTGATAGTTACGAGTCGTCCAAGCGTCTTTTAAGCAGCCTGGCCGGTGATGCCAGTGCGGGGCCGGGGTTCGATTACAAGGTCAAAGGCGAGCTGGCGTCGGCGCCGTTGCTGGACTGTTTTGTCATGGCCGCAGGTTTCATCGAGAACCTCGGTCTGGACGTGCCCAGTGCCGTGGGCCAGATGAGCTTCGCCAAAGACGATCCGGACCGCTGCTTCTTCGAGGCCTTGAGCATTTTCTGGAAAGCTCTGGAAGATCATCTGCTCGACCAGTCGCCGCCGATCATGACCTACAACCGCATGTTCTCGCTGTTTGGCGAAAACACCCCGGAAAACCTCAAGTTGCTCAGCGACCCTCTGTTGCGGCCGCTGTCACACCTGATGATCGACGAGTTCCAGGACGTCTCGCCGCAGATCGTCTCCTGGCTGCGCGCCAGCCTGCGTGAAATCCGCAGCCGTGGGCCAGCCATGCATGTAGGACGCGGCGCCCAGCATTCGTCACTGCTGTGCGTAGGGGATGACTGGCAGTCAATCTATGGCTGGCGCGGCAGTTCGCCGAAGTACTTCATGCAGTTCAACCAGGAATTCCCGGCACCGAGTACCACCCGCGTCATGCTCGGCGAGAACTATCGCAGCCATCAGCACATCATCGATGCCGCCGAACACATTGTGCGCGCCGCGCCGGCGATCCCCGGCAAGAAGGCCAAGGCCAGCGGCACACCCAAGGCGTTGGTGCCCGTCACGGTACTGGAACGCGACGATGCGGCCTTGGGCCGGCGCCTGCAGGAGCACTATCAAAAGGGCGATTCGGTGTTAATGCTGTATCGAAAAAGTAGCGATAAGTTATTGATTAATGAGCATATTCAGTCTGTAGTTAATGTGGATTCTAGCTTGCCGCCCGCGGCGCGCAAGCTCAAACAATTGACCTATCACAGCGCCAAAGGCCTGCAGGCGGATGCGGTGTTCCTGCTTGGGGATTGCCAGCACGTCACCCGTTCGCCGTACAAGAACCAGGTGTACCGCATGGCGGGCCTGGGCAAGGCCGGCGACACTGAACCCTACGACAACGCGCAAAAAGACGAAGTGCTGCGCCTGGCGTATGTCGGCATTACCCGCGCGGTCAGCCATTGCTACTGGTATGTGGAAAAACCCGAGGGCCAGGCCGTGAATGTGCCGAAGGCCTCGGAGCGGGTCGACGCCAGGAAAGCGTTCTTTGACGATCAGCGCTAAGCACTGTCTGGCGCAGGCCCTATGTAGGGGCTTGCCCGCAATAGCGGTGCATCAGTCGATAGACCGCTCGACTGGCGCACCGCTGGTCGTGTTCAAGCCCTTAACAAATGTGGCGGCACAAAACACTCCAGCTCCGCTTCCACCGCTTCGATGATGCGCTCTACATCGGTAGCATTCATCACGGTGGCGCAGGGGATGCCGGCGATGGCGATCAGCGTCTCGCCGCTGGCGCGGTCGAACAGACGCGCGACCATACTGCCGGGAGCGTCCATGCTCCCTTCGAAGCCCATGGGATGGAAATGCCAGCGCATCAGCTGGCAGGCGTTGGGGAATGTCACTTTGTTCATGTTGCCCACCTTGTTCATTGAGCGCTTCCTTTAGCTCGCGGCAGGGGGCCATGACCGTCACTGGTCACAGCGAGTGAGAGTGTAAAAATAGCATTCGTTCATAAATGCAAGGGCAGTTTTTTCACCCCGTTCGGCGGTTCTTTTCCTATAGCTTGACGTGTGTCATGTCTTGCTAAAGGCTGGGCAAAAGGCCATTAGTCAGAAGTTGCCGTCGGCCATTGATGGCAGCGCTGAAATTCGGCAACCTCCACCTTTTACCCGTCGTAGAGCCATGCATGCCCCACACCGCCGCGGACGATGATTGCCAGCACACCCACGCCACGCGCGAGCTAGTGACGCGCCACCACCTGTGCTGGCGTCATCGCGACCTGGATGGCGTGATGTCTTACTACCATCCGCACATCCAGTACCACGACTTCTTCCAGAACCGCGTCGTCGGCTACGCCGAACTGCGCGAGTACCTGCAAGCCAGCATGCCGCGCGGGCCCGACGAGGCCATCGAGCACATGGACCGCATTCGCGCCGATGGCGACACCGCGTTCATCCAGTACCGCATCACCCTGCGCGGCGGGCAGGGCCTGGTGTCGTTCCGTACCAGTGAGGCCATCACCGTGCGCGACGGGCTGATCTGGCGGGTCAACGAATATGCGTCACTGGTGCATGAACACAGCCCCCCAACCACGCGCCCGAGCGTCAGCCGCCTGGGCCTGTCGCCCCAGCAACTAGGGCATATGGCCAACGACCTGCAGCACTACTTCCAGCAGCAACAACCCTACCTGGACCCGGAGTTGGACCTGCAACGGGTCGCCAAAGAGTGCGGCTACAGTCGCAATCAGATTTCCTACTTGCTCAATCAAGTCCTCGGGCAAACCTTCTATCGCTATGTCAATCAGGCTCGGCTCGTGCATTTGCTGGCTGCGCTGGATAAAGCCAGGCCGCCCATACGCGTGGACGACCTGGCCTATGCGGCGGGGTTCAATTCGTTATCGGCGTTTTATAGCGCTTTTCGCCAGCACACCGGCCTGACGCCGAAGGCTTACATTAAAGGGCGCTTTGAGGGCGAGTCGGCTAGATCAACTGGCAATAAAAAAGATGTGGGTTAAACCTGTCATGTTCGACAGGTTTTTCATTCGCGGATTCGTAGTGTAATGCCCAGGCATCTTTTCTTTCAGTTGGAGTGTCGCTATGTCTAAGCACAATAAATCCGCTCACCCGAACGGTCCAGAGAGTGAAGGCCGCATGGACGGAATCATTAACATCGACGGAACGGGTCACACCTTTCAAGCGGACCGTGTGTATATGGATGAGCAAGACGGTGCGCTGAGGTTTTTCGGTGCCCGAACCGTTGACGAGAACCCGGATAAATTCGAAGCGGTTCAAGTGCAACTCACACCGCCCACCATTTCGACGGGTAAATACCAGGTGGGCGGGGAGAGTGTTAAAGATGTTATTTACGTCGACCATCAAACCGGTAACAGCTATACAGCTGACAAAGGCGAGGTGTCGCTCACCAGGAGCATCCCCCTTAAACAGTTATTCGGGGTAGTGAGTTGTGAGTTCAGTGTTGGCGGTCGAACGACTATCGTAAACGTCCAGTACGCCTTCAAGGGGTAGAATAAATAGTCGGCCCCGCAGCCTCTGCCCGCGTCGGTTAGCGCCAATCATTCGGCGTTGACGGGGCAGCAGGTCGCGCCAACATTTCCCTGCGTGCACGCGCGCAAGACAGCCCCTGACATCCCGCTCTAGGATCCAGCCTATCGAAACGAGGTAGGGGAACCTGGCATGCCGGCATGGCGCACTATCAGTTTATGGATGGACCAGTTGGACGACCCGCTGCTGGCGCGGCCGTCTCTGGAGCACGACCTGGACGTCAACGTGGCCATCATCGGCGCCGGTTACACCGGTCTGTGGACCGCGTATTACCTCAAGCGCCAGGCGCCCGAGCTGAACATTGCGATCATCGAGGCGCAAACCGCCGGTTTCGGCGCGTCCGGGCGCAATGGCGGCTGGTTGATGGGCAACCTGTTGGGGGAAGACCGTTTACTCGCCGGCCTCACGCCCGAGCAGCGGCGTGCTTCGTTTGACCTGCTGCACGGCATTCCCGACGAAGTGGCGCAGGTGCTGGCCCGCGAAGGCATCGACTGCGACTACCGCAAGGGCGGCGCCCTGTACTGCGCCGCGCGTTACCCCGAGCAGGAAAGCAGCCTGCGCCTTTATCTGGACAAGCTCTACGCCCAAGGCCTCACCGAGGCCGACTACCGCTGGCTGAGCCCGCAACAACTGGCTGAGCAACTGCGAATCGCCAAGCCCTTTGGCGCGGTTTATGCGCCCCATGTGGCGACGATCAACCCAGCCAAGTTGGTCCGCGGCCTGGCGCGGGTGGTGGAACGCATGGGCGTCAAGATCTACGAAAACTCGCCCGTCACCCATTGGCAGTCCGGCCGCCTGCGCACTGCAAAGGCCGGCGTGCGTGCCGCCTGGGTGGTGCCGGCCGTGGAGGGCTACGCGACCACCTTGGCGCCGTTGGGTCGCTACCAACTGCCGGTGCAAAGCCTGATCGTCGCCACCGAGCCATTACCCGCCAGCACCTGGGACGAAATCGGCCTGAGGCATGGCCAGGCCTTCGGCGAAAGCAGCCGCCAGGTCACCTATGGCCAGCGCTCGGCCGACAACCGTCTGGTGTTCGGTGCCCGTGGCGGTTATCAGTTTGCTGGCAAATTGCGCCACGACTTCGATTTGACCGACAGCGAAGTGGCGCTGCGTCGCTACCTGTTCGGCGAGTTGTTCCCACAGTTGAAAAACGTGCGGATTACCCACTCCTGGGGCGGCAACCTTGGCATGTCGCGCCAGTTCCGGCCGCACATGCTCTGCCATCACGCCACCGGCATCGCGCTGTCCGGCGGCTACGGCGGGGAGGGCGTCGGTGCCACGAACCTGGGCGGCCGCACCCTGGCCGACCTGATCCTGGGCCAGGAGACGCCGTTGACCCATCAACCCTGGGTGATCCGCGAGCGTGGCCTGGAGGCGCTCAAGGCCTGGGAGCCGGAGCCGTGCCGCTGGCTGGGCTACAACGCGATCATTCGCAGTTTTGTCCATGAAGACCAGGTATTGGCCAATCCCAATACCGCGCCCTGGCGCCGTAAGTTGGCGATCGGCGTGGCCGGGTTCATGGAAAGTTTCATGCACTGAGCCGTTCCACTCACACAGGTAGCCCCATGAGCATCACTCAATTCAAAGACGCGCTGAATGCCCACCTGCCGGATTCGTCACCGGTCGCCGTGCCCCTGGGCGAGCCGATCGCCGTGGCGTCAAGCTTGAGCGTCGAGCGCAGCGACGGCGTCGAAACCGGTATCTGGGCCTGTACCCCCGGCCGCTGGCGCCGGCAGATCAAAGCCCAGGAGTTTTGCCACTTTATCCAGGGCCGCTGCACTTTCACCCCTGACAACGGTGAAATCGTCCACCTACAAGCCGGCGATGCACTGATGTTGCCGGCTAACAGCAGCGGAACCTGGGATATCCAGGAAACCGTGCGCAAGACCTATGTATTGATCCTGTAACGCTTTGATCCTTGATCGCCTGCCATAAAAACAGCCCTAAAACCGCCAGGAAATCGAACCATGAAAGCCATTGCCCTGTTGCCCTTGATGTTGGTGGCCTCTGTCAGCCAGGCCGCCGAGACGGTGAAGATCTACAACTGGTCGAGCTACATTGCGCCGGACACCACGAAGAACTTCCAGAAACAAACCGGCATCGGTTTCAGCTATGACGTGTACGACAGCAACGAAACCCTCGATGGCAAGTTGATGACCGGTAACTCCGGCTATGACGTGGTGTTTCCCTCCAACCACTTCATGGCGCGGCAGATCCAGGGCGGCGCCCTGAAGAAGCTCGACAAGAGCCAATTGCCCAACTGGAAGAACCTCAACCCGGTGCTGCTCAAGGCCCTGGAAAACAACGACCCGGGCAACGCCCACGGCTTCCCGTACCTGTGGGGCAGCACCGGCATCGGCTACAACGTCGACAAGGTCAAGGCGGTGTTGGGCGATAACGCGCCAGTGAATTCCTGGGACCTAATCTTCAAGCCCGAATACATGCAAAAGCTCAGCAAATGCGGGGTGGCCATCCTCGACAATGGCCCGGAATTGTTGCCGATCGCTCTGAATTACCTGGGGCTGCCACCCCACAGCAAGAAGCCTGAGGACTACAAGAAAGCCGAGGCGCTGCTGATGAAAGTTCGCCCCTACGTGGCGTACTTTCATTCCTCGAAATACACCGGCGACCTGGCCAATGGCGACATCTGCGTGGCCGTCGGTTTCTCCGGCGACGTGCTGCAAGCCGAAAGCCGCGCCAAGGAAGCCAAGAATGGCGTGAACATCGGCTATCAGATCCCCAAGGAAGGCGCCGCGATCTGGTTCGACATGGTGGCCATGCCCGCCGACGCCCCGGATGAAAAGGCCGGGTATGCCTTCATGAACTACTTGCTGGAGCCCCAAGTGATGGCCGACATCACCAACTCCGTTCATTACGCCAACGGCAACAGTGCGGCGGACAGCCTGGTGGACCCGGCAATCAAGGCCGATACCAAGATCTACCCAAGCGCGGAAATGATGGGCAAGTTGTTCGCGCTGGAAGCGATGCCGCTGAATATCGACCGGGTTCGCACGCGGGTGTGGAACACCATTCGTACCGGGCGCTGAAGAACTGATGTGGGAGAGGGCTAGCCCCCTCCCACATTTGGATTTCAGGGGTTTTCCAGGTCATGCCCCAACGACTGGATAAACAACGAAAACAGCTCCGGCTGCGAAGAAATATCCAGCTTGGCGTACAGATGCCGGCGATGCACTTTGACCGTATCCGGCGAGATATTCAGGCGCTCGGCCATGGCCTTGGACGAGAACCCGCGCAGTACCAGGCGGGCGACTTCCAGCTCGCGGTCCGAGAGCACGCCGCAGCCGAAATGGCTCAGCGCATCGCGAATCTGGCTGGCCATCGCCTGCGCTGCCGGTACACGCTGGGTGCTTTGCTGCCAATGCTGCTGCATCAACGGCAGCACCCACGCCGCCAAGGTGGTCAGCAGCCCGGTTTCTTCAGCACTGAAGCGCCGCTGCATGCCCAGTGACAGCGACAACGTGCCCGCGCCAGGTAGTTGCAGGATGAATTGCACCTCGTCTTCCAGCACGTTGTCGTGGAAGTAATTGAGGAAGTATTCGCTCTGGCGGAAATGGTCCGGCGCCACTTCCTCCAGGCGGTACACGCCGCTGGCATACCCTTCGCGACAGGCCTGGAAAAACGGGTCGAGCACGTACAGGCCGTTGAGGTACACCAGCATCGACGCCGGTTTGCTGCTGGGCTGGGCGTCGTATTCCTCCAGGGCCTGGGGCAGGCCGTCGAGCGGGTAGAAAATCGCCAGGGCGTTATCGAACGGCAGGCATTGGTGCAACAACAGCACCAGCTGTTTCCAGAATCGCTCGCTGCCGATCTGTGACAGGGTGCGTCCCAGCCCCGCATGCATGCCGACTTCCCTGAACAGGCTCATGTCACAGGTTCCCCTCATCAAAAGATCGGCCAAGGGTTCGGCTTTTGCCGGGTGTCGTCAAGGGGAGTACGCCAATAGGGGAATTGGCTGACAACAGCTCTGGCTTTAACTTCGCGATCATTGAGTGGGAAACATATCCCACGACTTTCAGACTTTTCGTTTCTGCCTCACACAAAAAACAACGACAGAGGATAACGATATGAGTGCTTCCCCCGCGCCTGACGGCGTGCTCAAGCCCACCCTGAGCGTCTTCGATGTGGTGGCCATTACCGTTTCGGCGGTGACGCCCGCCAGTTCGGTGTTCGTGATCGCCCCGTTCGCCATTCAACAGGCCGGCAGCGGCGTGTTCCTGGCCTTTGTCATGGCCGCCTTGCTCGCGCTGATGTTCGCCTTTTGCTACGCCGAACTGGGCCGCGCCCACAACAGCGCTGGCGGTGAATATGTGTATGCCAAACGGGTATTCGGCGGCATGGCGGGCTATGCGACGTTCCTGACGGTACTGGTGATGTTGCTGTTTATCCCACCGGTACTGGCCACGGGCGCGGCGACCTACTTGAATAACGCCCTGGGCACCCGGTTCGATGCCCAGACCGTTGCGCTGGTCATTGTGGTGTGCAGTTACGCCCTGGGCATCCTCAATATCAAGCTCAATGCCTGGATCACCGGCACTTGCCTGCTGCTGGAAGTGGCGGCCTTGCTGGTGATCGTGTTCCTCGGCTTCGGCCATCCGGTGCAGCCGGTCAGCGTGCTGTTTCAGCCGCAGATCGTCGAAAACGGCATGTTGCACCTGGCGCCCTGGGCCCTGGTGATCGGTGCGGTCGGCATCGGCCTGTTCTCCTTCAATGGCTACGGGCCGGCGGTGCTGCTGGCCGAAGACATGAAATGCGGCGGCAAGGGCGTACACAAAGCGGTGTTGTGGTCCCTGGGGCTGGTGGTGGTGATCGAACTGGTGCCGATCACCGCACTGCTGATCGGTGCGCCGTCGCTGAGTGCGATGATCAGCAGCCCCGACCCCATCGGCTACCTGCTGACCAGCCATGGCAACGAAACCTTGTCACGCCTGGTCAGTGCCGGGATCTTCCTCTCGGTATTCAACGCCATCGTCGCCATCGTGATCCAGATCGGCCGCGTGGTATTCAGCAGCGGCCGCGACGCCCTGTGGACGCCGACCATCAACAAACTGTTCACGCGCATTCACCCGCGCTGGGATTCGCCCTGGCTGGCGACGCTGTTCCTGGCGATCCCTTCGGCGCTGCTGAGTTTCAGCTCCAACCTGGCGGACCTCACCTCGTTCAGTGTGCTGCTGATCATGCTGGTGTACCTGATCGTGGCCTTGAGTGCGCTGATGAGCCGGGTGCTGCTGCGTGAGCGCGCACATCCGTATCGCATGCCCTTGTGGCCGCTGCCAGCATTGCTGGCGGTGCTGGGCGCCGGGTATCTGTTGATGACCTTGATCGCGGAGGCTTCGGTGCGCGACATCATGGTCATCATCGGCTTGCTGGCGCTGTCGGTGATTCTGTATTGCATCAGTGGCCGGTTGAGTCCGGCGTATCAGAAACTGTAAGGAGTGGTTATGCGCGCACGTCAATTGGGCATCACGTTGGGGCTGGGCACGCCCGGCGCGTTGAATGCCATCACCGATGTTCCCGGCGTCCGGGTCGGCCACAGCACGCTCAAGACCCGCGTCGACGGTAAACAGGTGTGTACCGGCGTCACAGTGCTCCAGCCGCGTGCCGGCGAGGCGCGGCAGCAGCCGTGCTTTGCCGGGTATCACGTGCTCAACGGCAATGGCGACGCCACGGGCCTGGAGTGGATCAGCGAAGCCGGGCTGTTGACCACGCCACTGGCGATCACCAACACCCATAGCCTCGGCATTGTGCGCGACACCCTGATTGCCCTGGAACGCGAGCGCCTGGCGGACCCGGCCGTGTACTGGTGCATGCCGGTGGTGATGGAAACCTACGACGGCCTGCTGAACGATATCTGGGGCCAGCACGTCAAGCCTGCGCATGTGCGCGAGGCGCTGGAGCACGCCGAAAGCGGCCCGGTACAGGAAGGCGCGGTGGGCGGCGGCACCGGGATGATCTGCCATGAATTCAAAGGCGGCATCGGCACCGCGTCGCGCCGGTTGCCGGCGGAGCAGGGCGGCTGGACGGTCGGCGTGCTGGTGCAGGCCAACCATGGCAAGCGCCAGGAACTGCGGGTCGACGGCTACCCGGTGGGCCGGCAGTTGATGGCGATCCCATCGCCGTTCGCCGAGCGGGGCACGCCGGGCATGGGCTCGATCGTGGTGATCCTGGCTACCGATGCGCCGTTGCTGCCCCATCAATGCCGGCGCCTGGCGCAACGCGCGTCCATCGGCATTGCGCGCACCGGCGGCGGCACCGAGGACTCCAGCGGCGACCTGTTCCTGGCCTTCGCCACCGGCAATCAGGCGCTGCCCCCGGCGGACTATGGGCGCAAGGACCTGGCGTTCAGCAGCGCGGTGCAGATGGTCAATAACGATCATATGTCCCCGTTGTTCCTCGCCGCGGCGGAGGCAGTGGAGGAGGCGATCGTCAACGCCATGCTGGCCGGTGAGAGCATGACCACCGACGACGGGGTGCGAGTGCCGGGCCTGGACGGCGAAACACTGTTGCAGGCATTGCGCGAGACGGGCTGGAACAGCTGCCGATAATCCGGTGTATTTATAAAGATGCTGGTTCTTTAATGCGGCGAATGACACCGTGACAATATATTGGATCCATCTAAACAAGTGCGCCGCTCAAGTTGAGCGGCTTTACCGCTATTTAATATTTAAATAACAGCACGGTGCTTTTTGTCGGACAAAAGCAACTAACCCCCTATAAACATTGCACGCGACTTGCTTAAGTTGCCGGCTTGTCGGTTTTCACTGCGTAAATAGATGTAGACGAAAGATTTCAAGTTGTGTCAGTTTCGTGACGCCTTCAAAAGAGGCGAGTGATAGGACGATCTCGCCAGCGGGGTTCCTATCGACCCAAGACTGATGCACTTGCACACAAGGAAGTACGTTTATGTCAAAAGTAAAAGACCAGGCTATTGTGTCTGCCGCGCAAGCCAGCACTGCGTATACGCAAATCGATAGTTTCAGCCATCTGTACGACCGTGGCGGCAACCTCACGATCAATGGCAAACCCTCCTACTCCGTTGACCAGGCCGCCACCCAGCTGCTGCGCGACGGCGCCGCGTACCGGGACGTCGACGGCAACGGCAAGATCGACCTGACCTACACCTTCCTGACCTCGGCCTCCTCGAGCACGCTGAACAAGCATGGCATCTCGGGCTTCAGCCAGTTCAACAGCCAGCAGAAAGCCCAGGCCGCGCTGGCCATGCAATCCTGGTCGGATGTCGCCAACGTTGCCTTCACCGAGAAGGCTCGCGGCGGCGATGGGCATATGACCTTCGGCAACTACAGCGGCGGCCAGGACGGCGCGGCGGCCTTCGCCTACCTGCCCGGCACCGGCGCGGGCTACGACGGCACCTCGTGGTACCTGACCAACAGCAGCTACACACCCAACAAGACCCCGGACCTGAACAACTACGGCCGGCAGACCCTGACCCACGAGATCGGTCATACCCTGGGCCTGGCTCACCCCGGCGACTACAACGCCGGGAATGGCAACCCGACCTACAACGACGCGACCTATGGACAGGACACGCGCGGCTACAGCCTCATGAGTTACTGGAGTGAGAGCAACACCAACCAGAACTTCAGCAAGGGCGGGGTCGAGGCCTATGCCTCCGGGCCGTTGATCGACGATATCGCGGCGATCCAGAAGCTTTACGGCGCGAACTACGCCACCCGCGCCGGCGACACCACCTACGGCTTCAACTCCAACACCGGGCGTGATTTCCTCAGCGCCACCGCCAACGCCGACAAGCTGGTGTTTTCGGTCTGGGACGGCGGCGGCAACGACACCCTGGATTTTTCCGGTTTCACCCAGAACCAGAAGATCAACCTCAATGAGACCTCGTTCTCCGACGTTGGCGGCCTGGTGGGCAACGTGTCCATCGCTAAGGGCGTCACCGTGGAAAACGCCTTCGGCGGCGCGGGCAACGATCTGATCATCGGCAACAATGCCGCCAACCTGATCAAGGGCGGGGCCGGCAACGACCTCATCTACGGCGCTGGCGGTGCCGACCAACTGTGGGGCGGCGCCGGCAACGACACCTTTGTGTTCGGTGCCAGTTCCGATTCCAAGCCAGGTGCGGCGGACAAGATCTTTGACTTCACCAGCGGCGCCGACAAGATCGACCTGAGCGGCATCACCAAAGGTGCGGGCCTGAGCTTCGTCAACGCGTTCACCGGGCATGCCGGCGACGCAGTATTGAGCTATGCCTCGGGCACCCACCTGGGTACCTTGGCCGTGGACTTCTCCGGGCACGGCGTGGCGGATTTCCTCGTCACCACCGTGGGCCAGGCAGCGGTCAGCGACATCGTGGCCTGATGCACCGGCGCGGCGTTGTGGCGCCGCGCTTCCAGGAGGGGCATACACATGCCGCATTTTGTGCATTTGATCGCCTGTGTCCTACAGGTGTTGTTCGTGTCGGCAGGAGCCCACGCAATGGCTAGCAGTCTCGTTTTACCCACCACCGCGCAGTTGGCCGGACATTGGCAACTGCACCGACAGGATCAGGTCTGTGCCCTGGATTTGCTGGAGCAAGCCACCGCCGTGGGGGGCGATGTGGCCTGCGTCGAGCAATGGCTGGGAGACAAACCCCTGACATGGTCGCCGACGCCGGACGGGATCTGGTTGATGAATGCCGAAGGTTCCGGGATTACCCACTTGAATCGTCAGCGCGACGGTGAATACCAGGCGCGCACGCCATCTGGCGATATCGTGACATTGCAACGAATACCTTAGTTTCCAGTTATAACGCTATAACTCGAATTTAATAGTTGGCCGCCGCTTATTCAGGGGCTGGGGCAACTATTGCCGGTCATTGGGTTCAAGGAAGATCAAACACCATGGCGAAGCCCCCTGTTGTTGCGCCTTTATTCAAGGCGCTGGGTGAATATAAAAGTATTTTGATCAGTGTTGGCTGTTTCACTGCATTAATTAACCTGCTGATGCTGGTGCCGTCCATTTATATGCTGCAAGTGTATGACCGCGTGCTGTCCTCCCAGAATGAAACCACTCTGGTGATGTTGACGCTGATGGTCGTCGGTTTCTTCGCCTTTATCGGCAGCCTGGAAGTCATCCGCAGTTTTATCGTGATCCGCATCGGCAGCCAGTTGGAACGGCGCTTCAACTTGCGCGTGTATAAAGCTGCCTTCGAACGCAACCTGCAACGCGGCCAAGGGCATGCCGGGCAGTCCCTGGCAGATTTGACCCATCTCCGCCAGTTCATCACCGGGCCGGCGCTGTTCGCGTTTTTTGATGCGCCGTGGTTTCCGATCTATCTGTTGGTGATTTTCCTGTTCAACGTGTGGCTGGGCGTGCTGGCCACGGCGGGGGCCTTGCTGCTGATCGGCCTGGCCTGCCTCAATGAATACCTGACCAACAAGCCCCTGGCTGAGGCTGGCGGTTACTCCCAGCAATCCAGCCAACTGGCCACCAGCCATTTGCACAACGCCGAAACCATCCAGGCCATGGGCATGCTCGGCGCGTTGCGCCAGCGCTGGTTTGCCGTGCATTCGCAGTTCCTGGGCTTGCAGAACGCGGCCAGCGACACCGGCTCGGTGATCACCGCCCTGAGCAAATCCCTGCGCCTGTGCCTGCAATCGTTGGTGCTCGGCCTGGGCGCATTCTTGGTGATCAAGGGCGAGATGACCGCCGGGATGATGATCGCCGGTTCGATCCTGATGGGGCGGGTGCTCAGCCCGATCGACCAGTTGATTGCCGTGTGGAAGCAGTGGAGTTCGGCCAAGCTGGCCTATCAGCGGCTTGACCAACTGCTGCGCGAATTTGCGCCGGACGTCGAGCCGATGGCCTTGCCCGCCCCCAAGGGTCAGGTGAGTTTCGAGCAGGTCAGCGCCGGCCCGCCGGGTCGACGCCTGGCGACGCTGCATCAGGTCAGCTTCCACCTGGGCGCTGGCGAGGTGCTGGGGGTGCTGGGCGCGTCGGGGTCCGGCAAGTCCACGCTGGCGCGGGTGCTGGTGGGCGTTTGGCCAACCCTGGCCGGCACCGTGCGCCTGGATGGCGCGGATATCCATCGCTGGGACCGTGACGATCTTGGCCCGCACATCGGTTACCTGCCCCAGGACATCGAACTGTTCAGCGGCAGCATCGCCGACAACATTGCGCGCTTTCGCGATGCCGACCCGGCGCAGGTGGTCCAGGCGGCGCAACAGGCCGGGGTGCATGAATTGATTCTGCGCCTGCCGCAAGGCTACGACACCGTGTTGGGCGACAACGGCGGCGGCCTGTCGGGCGGCCAGAAGCAACGGGTGGCCCTGGCGCGTGCGCTGTATGGCGGGCCGCGGCTGGTTGTGCTGGACGAACCCAACTCCAACCTCGACACCGTCGGTGAAGCCGCGCTGGCCAGCGCCATCGTGCAGCTGAAGGCCCAGGGCAGCAGCGTGATTCTCGTTACCCACCGCTCTTCGGTCCTGGCCCAGGCCGACAAGTTGCTGGTGCTCAACGAAGGCCACCTGCAAGCGTTTGGGCCGAGCCAGGACGTGCTGCGCGCGTTGTCCGGCCAGCAGGCGGCGACGCAGGAAAAAACCGGCGTCAGTTTCAGTCGTCAGTATCAAACCGCAAGGAATCCAGGCGCATGAGCATGCTCACTGTGGAACAACGCGACGCCGCTTTTTTCGTGCGTCTGGGCTGGTGGCTGACGGTGGTCGGCGCCGGTGGGTTTTTCCTCTGGGCCAGCCTGGCGCCGCTGGACCAGGGCATTCCGGTGCAGGGCACCGTGGTGGTCTCGGGCAAGCGCAAGGCCGTGCAGACCTTCAGCCCCGGCGTGGTCAGCCGCATCCTGGTGCGCGAAGGTGAGACGGTCAAACAGGGCCAGCCGCTGTTTCGTCTCGACCAGACCCAGAACCAGGCCGATGTGCAATCGCTGCAAGCGCAGTACCGCCTGGCCTGGGCCAGTGTGGCGCGCTGGCAGAGCGAGCGCGACAATCGCGCGGCCATCGTGTTTCCCGCCGAACTCCGCACCGCCCCGGACCCTGCGCTGGCCTTGGTGCTCGAAGGCCAGCGCCAACTGTTCAGCAGCCGCCGCGAAGCCTTTGCCCGTGAACAGGCGGGGATTCGCGCGAATATCGACGGCGCCACGGCGCAGCTCAATGGCATGCGCCGCGCACGCAGCGACCTGAGCGCCCAGGCTCAATCCCTGCGCGATCAACTGAGCAATCTGCAGCCCCTGGCCGACAATGGCTACATCCCGCGCAACCGTTTGATGGAGTACCAGCGCCAGTTGTCCCAGGTGCAACAGGACCTGGCGCAGAACACCGGCGAAAGCGGCCGAGTGGAGCAGGGCATCCTCGAATCGCGGCTCAAACTGCAGCAGCACAGCGACGAATACCAGAAGGAAGTGCGCAGCCAACTGGCCGACGCGCAACTGCGCAGCCTGACCCTGGAGCAGCAACTCACGTCCGCCGGGTTCGACCTGCAACACAGCGAAATCAACGCGCCGGCCGATGGCATTGCGGTCAACCTCGGCGTCCACACCGAAGGCGCGGTGGTGCGTGCCGGGGAGACCTTGCTGGAGATCGTGCCGCAGGGCACGCGGCTGGAAGTCGAGGGGCATTTGCCGGTCCACCTGGTGGACAAGGTCGGCACCCACCTGCCGGTCGATATCCTGTTCACCGCGTTCAACCAGAGTCGTACCCCGCGTGTGCCGGGGCAGGTCAGTCTGATTTCTGCCGACCAACTGCTCGACGAAAAGACCGGCGCGCCGTACTACGTGCTGCGCACCAGCGTCAGCGAGGCCGCGCTGGAAACACTCCACGGCCTGGTGATCAAGCCGGGCATGCCCGCCGAGATGTTCGTGCGTACCGGCGAGCGCTCGTTGCTCAATTACCTGTTCAAGCCGCTGCTCGACCGCGCCGGCTCTGCGTTGACCGAGGAATGAACATGAAACCGCTGTTCATTGCCGTGCTGTTGAGCTGTGCGCCTGCCCAGGCCGCCATGGGCCCGTTCGATGTGTACGAGCAGGCTCTGCGCAACGATCCGGTGTTCCTTGGCGCGCTCAAGGAACGCGACGCCGGCCTGGAAAACCGCACCATCGGCCGCGCCGGGTTGCTGCCGCGGCTGTCCTACAACTACAACAAGGGGCGCAATAATTCCGAAGCCCACCTGCCTGACGGGCGTGGCGGCAGCTATCGCGACGCGCGCAATTACAACAGCTACGGCTCGACCTTCAGCCTGCAGCAGCCGCTGTTCGACTACGAAGCCTATGCCAACTACCGCAAGGGTGTGGCCCAGGCGCTGTTTGCCGATGAAAGTTTTCGCGACAAGAGCCAGGCGCTGTTGGTGCGGGTGTTGAGCTATTACACCCAAGCGTTGTTCGCCCAAGACCAGATCGAGATCGCCCGCGCCAAGAAAAACGCCTTCGAGCAGCAGTTTCAGCAGAACCAGCACCTGTTCCAGCAGGGCGAGGGCACGCGCACCGACATCCTTGAAGCCGAATCGCGCTATGAGCTGGCCACCGCCGAAGAAATCCAGGCGCTGGATGAACAGGACGCCTCGTTAAGAGCGTTGGGCGCGTTGATCGGCGTGCAGAGCGTCAACATCCACGACCTCGCGCCGCTCAATCAGCGCTTCGCCGCCTTCAGCCTGACGCCGGCCAACTACGACACCTGGCACGCGCTGGCGATCAGCAACAACCCGACGCTGGCCTCGCAACGCCAGGCCCTGGAAGTGGCGCGTTATGAAGTGGAGCGCAACCGTGCCGGGCACTTGCCGAAGATCACCGCGTATGCCAGTTCGCGCCAGCAGGAATCCGACAGCGGCAACACCTACAACCAGCGCTACGACACCAACACCATCGGCGTCGAAGTCAGCCTGCCATTGTATGCCGGTGGCGCTGTCTCCGCGTCCACGCGCCAGGCCAGCCGCGCCATGGAGCAGGCCGAATACGAGCTGGAAGGCAAGACCCGCGAAACCCTGATCGAACTGCGTCGCCAGTTCAGCGCCTGCCTGTCGGGCGTGAGCAAGCTGCGCGCCTACCAGAAAGCCCTGACCTCGGCCGAGGCGCTGGTGGTGTCGACCCGGCAAAGCATCCTCGGCGGCGAGCGGGTCAACCTCGATGCGCTCAACGCCGAGCAGCAGCTCTACAGCACCCGGCGCGACCTGGCCCAGGCGCGTTATGACTACCTGATGGCCTGGACCAAATTGCACTACTACGCCGGCAACCTGCGCGATACCGACCTGGCGCAAGTCGATGAGGCCTTTGGGCCGGTGGGCAAGCAGCCGTAGCAGCACCTGGGACGTCATTGCGCTTTCTCGACAACTCCAACAACAGAGAGGCACTACCGATGGGAATCTTTGATTATAAAAACCTTGGCACCGAGGGTTCCAAAGCGCTGTTCGCCGATGCGATGGCGATCACGCTGTATACCTACCACAACCTGGATAACGGCTTTGCGGTGGGCTATCAGCACCACGGCTTGGGCGTTGGCCTGCCGGCGACGCTGGTCGGTGCATTGCTCGGTGGTGCCGACTCCCAAGGCGTGATCCCCGGTATCCCGTGGAATCCCGATTCGGAAAAGGCCGCCCTGGAAGCGCTGCAACACGCCGGATGGACGCCGCTCAGCGCGAGCACCCTGGGTTACGTCGGCAAGGTTGACGCCAGGGGCACGTTTTTCGGTGAAAAGGCTGGCTACACCACCGCGCAGGCCGAAGTGCTGGGCAAGTACGATGACGCCGGTCGACTGCTCGAAATCGGCATCGGCTTTCGTGGCACGTCGGGGCCGCGGGAAAGCCTGATCAGCGATTCCATCGGTGATCTGCTCAGCGATCTGCTCGCCGCCCTGGGCCCCAGGGATTACGCGAAGAACTACGCCGGCGAAGCCTTCGGCGGTTTGCTCAAGGCGGTTGCCGAGTATGCCGGTGCCCATGGCCTGAGCGGTTCCGACGTGCTGGTCAGCGGCCACAGCCTCGGCGGGCTGGCGGTCAACAGCCTGGCGGAGTTGAGCGACCAGCGATGGTCGGGGTTCTACAAGGACGCCAACTATGTGGCCTACGCGTCGCCGACCCAGAGCGCCGGCGACAAGGTGTTGAACATCGGCTATGAAAACGACCCGGTATTCCGTGCGCTGGACGGTTCATCCTTCAACCTGTCGTCCCTGGGCGTGCATGACAAACCCCATGAATCGACCACCGACAACATCGTCAGCTTCAACGATCACTACGCCTCGACGCTGTGGAACGTGCTGCCGTTTTCCATTGCCAACCTGCCGACCTGGGTGTCGCATTTGCCCAGCGGTTATGGCGACGGCATGACCCGCGTGCTCGAATCCGGGTTCTACGACCAGATGAGCCGGGACTCGACGGTGATCGTCGCCAACCTGTCCGACCCGGCGCGGGCTACCACCTGGGTGCAGGACCTCAACCGCAATGCCGAGCCGCACAAGGGCAACACCTTCATCATCGGCAGCGACGGTAATGACCTGATCCAGGGCGGCAAGGGCGCGGACTTCATCGAAGGCGGCAAGGGCAACGACACCCTTCGCGACAACAGTGGCCATAACACCTTTCTGTTCAGCGGGCCGTTTGGCCAGGATCGGGTGATCGGCTATCAATCGAGCGACAAACTGGTGTTCACGGATGTGCAGGGCAGCCTGGATTATCGCGAGCACGCCAAGGCGGTGGGCGGCGATACGGTGATCAGTTTTGGCGCGGATTCGGTGACGTTGGTGGGGGTGAGCAACTGGTCGGGGGAGGGCGTCGTGATCGGTTGAAACCGCGTTGGCACGCGGTTCAAACGGTGGGAGCAAGCGGGCTCCCACATGTTTGATGAAGGATGCCGGGAGGGATCAGTCTTCCTTGCGAACCGTGGCCACATCATCGGCCCTGACGCGGATGCGCTTGCCGGCGATGTCGGTGAATTCATAGAAGCCGTCGGCGGTCTTGGTCTTCGGCGTGTCTTTGGTTAAATACTGCGTGCCGTTCTGCAATGTCACTACGGTTTGCGTCGCGCAACCGGCCAATACCAGAAAAGTGAGTGCAACCAGTGGCAGACCCAAATTCTTCATGTTCATAACCCTTACCTTAACCCTGAAAAGTCCCGCGGCCTGAGGCTGCGGGCCATAAATGTTACGCCATCAATTCCCCTATCTGATCACTTTTACGCAAAAAGTTGCGTGCGCCATTTATCTATTACCGATTGCAACAACGCGTCAGCGGCGGCACTCTGTATGCATAACCAGTATTTGATCGCTGCGGACCATGCCCGAACCCCTCGAAAATCCCCTGTATTACCTGCATAACTTCCGTCAGGTACTGGATTGGCTGGCACAACGCTATGCCGATCTGCTCGATGCTGAAGAAGCGCATTTCATTCAGCAATTCGACAGGTTGCCGCAGGCGTCCCAGGCATTACTGGTACGTCTGGTGATGCGCAAGGGCGTGCATTTTCGAGCGGGCAAGCTCAATTACCCGGAGATCGGCTGCGCTCATGCGGCAGCGCGTCCGCTGAAGGCTTTGGGTTGGGTGGATGATCAGTGCCTGCTGGGCTTTGACGAACTGTTCGGGTTGCTGCAAAAGGGCGAGTTGCTGGGCGCGTTCCAGCCGTGGATCGAGCAGCCCAAGGGCAAAAAGGCCGATTGGCTCGAGCAACTGGCGCCGCAGTTCGATGAGCGCCGCTGCTTTGCCCACTGGTGCCCCGAGCTGGATGACGTGCTTTACAGCGTCACCGTGATGGACTTGTGTGATCGCCTGCGCTTGATGTTCTTCGGCAACCTGCATCAGGACTGGTCGGAGTTCGTGCTGGCGGACCTGGGGATCTACACCTACGAAAAAGTCGAGTTTTGCGCGCAGTCCCGCGGTTTGCGCAGCCGCGATGACGTGCTGGGGTTTCTGTTCCTGCACCAGTGCCAGCAAGCCTTTGAGTCCGCGCAGGCGCTGGACAGCGTGCTGGCGCAGATCGCCACGTTGCAGACCGACAACCCCTGGCTGGAAAAACGCCGGGCCAAGCTGTTGTTCCAGGTCGGCCAGTCTTGCGAGCGCAGTGCCGAGTTGGCGTTGGCCGAGCAGATCTACCGGGCCTGTGCTTATCCCGGCGCGCGCGCACGCTTGATTCGCGTGCTGGAGCGCCAGGAAGACTACGCCCAGGCGATGGCCCTGGCATGTGCCGCCCACGAGGCCCCGGAAAGCCCCGCCGAGCAGCAACACCTGCTGCGAGTGTTGCCGCGCCTGCGGCGCAAGCTGGGCGCGCCAGCCGTGCCCAAGGCCAAGCCTCGGGACGTCACGCGCCTGGACCTGGCGCTCCCGCCGCCGCCGCTCTCGATGGCGGTGGAGTATTGCGTGCAGGCCCATCTGAGCGAGCCCGATGCGCCGGTGTACTACGTCGAAAACGGCCTGATCAATTCGCTGTTCGGCCTGCTGTGCTGGGAGGCGATCTTCGCGCCGCTGCCGGGGGCATTTTTCCACCCGTTCCAGCGCGGGCCGGCGGATTTGCACAGCGAAGACTTCCATCAGCGCCGTGCGTCACTGTTTGCCGCCTGTCTCGAGCAACTGCAGGATGACCGCTACAAACACACCATCCGCCAACGGTACGTGGACAAGTGGGGCATCCAGTCACCCTTTGTCTTCTGGAACCTGCTCAGTGAAGAACTATTGGAGCAGGCCTTGGCATGCTTGCCCGCCGAACACTTGCGTTGCTGGTTCGAGCGGCTGCTGCTGGATATTCGCGCCAACCGCGCGGGTATGCCGGACCTGATCCAGTTCTGGCCCGCGCAGAAAACCTACCGCATGATCGAAGTCAAAGGCCCCGGCGATCGCCTGCAAGACAACCAGCTGCGCTGGCTGGAGTTCTGTGGCGAGTACCAGATGCCGGTCACCGTCTGCTATGTGCGCTGGGCGCAGTCCGCTTGAGCTACACCGTGGCGGTGCGCGCACTGTGTGAGTTCACGGCCAAGGTCGGTGACCTCGACCTGCGTTTTACCCCCTCGCCCAGCGCCCAGGAAGGCATCGCCGGCCATCGCACGGTCGCCTCGCGGCGCAGCGCGCACTACCAGAACGAAGTGGCCCTGGAAGGCGAGTACGAGGAACTCAAGGTGCGGGGCAGGGCGGACGGCTACGACCCGGACAGCAACCGCCTCGAAGAGGTGAAGACCTATCGCGGCGACCTCGACGCGCAGCCCGCCAACCATCGGCAATTGCATTGGGCCCAGGTCAAGGTCTACGGCTGGTTGATGTGCCAGAAGCTCGGGCTTGCGCATATCGATTTGGCGCTGGTGTATTTCGATATCGTCGGCGAGGGCGAAATCTTGCTGAACCAGCGCTTTGCGGCCGCCGATCTGCAACGCTTCTTCAACCGGCAATGCGCGTTGTTTCTCGGCTGGGCCCGCCAGGAGATGCAGCACCGCGACGCCCGCAACCGCTCCGCACAGGCCCTGGCGTTCCCCCACAGCGCCTTTCGCCCCGGCCAGCGCAACCTCGCAGAGTCGGTGTACAAAGCCGTCAGCACCGGCCGCTGCCTGATGGCCCAGGCGCCCACCGGCATCGGCAAAACCGTCGGCACGATCTTCCCCATGCTCAAGGCCCTAGCGCCCCAGCAACTGGACAAGGTGTTGTTCCTCACCGCCAAGACCCCGGGCCGCAAGCTGGCCCTCGACGCCGCGCAAGTGCTGTATGCCAGCAGTCCCGAACTGCCGCTGCGCGTGCTGGAGCTGGTGGCGCGGGACAAGGCCTGCGAACACCTGGACAAGGCCTGCCACGGCGAATCCTGCCCGCTGGCCAAGGGTTTCTACGACCGTTTGCCCGCCGCGCGTATCGCGGCCGCCAAGGTGCGCCTGCTCGACCAACGCAACTTGCGCGAGGTCGCCCTGGAGCACGGCCTCTGTCCGTATTACCTGAGCCAGGAGATGGCGCGCTGGAGCGACCTGGTGGTCGCCGACTACAACTACTATTTCGACTTTGGCGCGCTGTTGTTCGGGCTGGCCCAACTCAACCAGTGGCGCGTCGCGGTGCTGGTGGACGAAGCCCATAACCTGGTGGAGCGCGCACGTTCGATGTACAGCGCCAGCCTTGATCAGTACACCCTCAAGACCGTGCGCGATACGGCGCCGGAGCCGTTGAAGAAACCCTTGCAGCGCTTGAATCGTGAGTGGAACGCGTTGCACAAGGACCAACTCGCGCCGTATCAGGCCTACGCGGCCAGACCCGACAAAATGCTCCAGGCCCTGAGCCTTTGCGCCAGCGCCATGGGCGACTATTTCAACGACCACCCCGAGGCACTCAACGGCGATCTGCAGGCGTTCTATTTTGAGGCACTGCAATTTGCCAAGGTCGCCGAGCTGTTCAACGAACATTTCATCTTTGATATCAGCCTGCGTCAGTTGCGCGGCAAGCGCAGCAGTTCCACCTTGTGCCTGCGCAATGTGGTGCCCGCCGAATTCATCCGCCCGCGATTCACGGCGGCGCGCAGCAGCGTGTTGTTTTCCGCCACACTCAGCCCGCGCCATTACTACGCCGACCTGCTGGGCCTGCCGGCGGACACTGCCTGGGTCGACGTGGAATCACCGTTCAATGCCGCGCAGTTGCGGGTGCGGATTGTCGATGAGGTCTCCACCCGGTTCGTGCATCGCCAGGCCTCGCTGGAACCCATCGTTGAATTGATCGCCGAGCAGTTCGCTCACCAACCGGGTAATTACCTGGCGTTCTTCAGCAGTTTCGATTATCTGCAACAAGTGGCGCTGTTACTCGCCGAGCGACACCCGCACATCGCACTGTGGCAGCAGTCTCGCGGCATGGCCGAAGCCGAGCGCCGGGCGTTTCTCGAACAGTTCACCGAACACAGCCAGGGCGTCGGTTTTGCGGTGCTGGGCGGCGCGTTTGGCGAAGGCATCGACCTGCCCGGTGCGCGCTTGATCGGCGCGTTCATCGCGACCCTGGGGCTGCCGCAACTGAACCCGATCAACGAACAGATGAAGCAGCGCATGGGCGCGATCTTCGGCTCCGGCTACGACTACACCTACTTGTACCCGGGCATTCAGAAAGTCGTGCAGGCTGCGGGGCGGGTGATCCGCAGCCAGCAGGACCAAGGCGTGGTGATGTTGATCGATGACCGGTTCGGCGAAGGGCGGGTGCGGCAGCTGTTGCCTCGATGGTGGGCGATAGCGACTAAAACGGCTTCCAGGCCAATGCCTGAATAACCACCGGTGACGATGGCAGTCATACCGTGCAAATCTTTACCCGCCAACGCTTGCATAGCGGTTGTCGTGCCGTCGAATCCACTCTCGATAGGGCGTTGTTTATTGATCATAGGGAATTCTCCAGGGGGAGCCGTTATGTTCTCCCCTGGATGCCGGACGCGAAACGCCATAAAGTCCGTATTTCTGTCGCGATCGTCCGGAGTTTTTTTTATGGATACCCTGTCTGACGTGGTGGCGCTGTTAAAGAGTCATCGGTCCTATTTCGCCGGCCTCAAGGCTGGCGGTGATTGGGCCCTGGATTTTCCACCGCCGGAGGGCATCAAGTTCAATGCCGTGGTGGAGGGAAAGTGTTGGCTGGAAGTCGAGGGCATGCCCGTACCGATGCCCTTGAGCGAGGGCGATTGCTTTTTGTTGACGCAGAACCGTCCCTGGAGGTTGTCCAGCAACCTTGCACTGGAGGGCGTTGACGCGCGCACGGTGTACCGTGACGCCGTGGGGGGGATCGCTCGCCTGGGTGAGACTGTGGATCTGTTCCTGATAGGCGGGCGCTTTAGCTACGGTGACGACGCCCGTCTATTGCTGGAGGGGTTGCCGCCCGTGGTGCGTTTCAGTGCGAGGTCCGAGCAGGCCAGCGTTTTGCGCTGGTGTCTGGATCGCCTGGCTCGGGAATATGCCAGCCCGATGCAAGGCGCGGCGTTGATGACCGAGCATCTGGCGCAAATGATGTTGGTGCAGATCCTGCGCCTCTATCAGTCATCCATGGGCGCCACTACCACCGGTTGGTTGGCGGCGTTGAACGATCCGCGGTTGGCGCCGGTACTGCAGCAAATACACGCCGCACCGGCACGCCGCTGGACCTTGAGCGACATGGTCGGTGTCGCGAGCCAATCCCGGTCGACCTTTGCCCTGCACTTCAAGCAGCGGGTCGGAATGGCGCCCCAGGAGTATCTGACGCGCTGGCGCATGCACCTGGCGTTACAGGCCTTGAACTCTTCTGCCAGAAGTGTTTCCTGTATCGGCCAGTCACTCGGGTATCAGTCGGACAGCGCGTTCAGCAGTGCCTTCAAGCGCCTGATGAACTGCTCCCCGCGGGAATACCGCGAGCGAAAGCACGCGCCCCTCGGTGTCTAAACCACCTCCAGGTACGAGCGGTGAATCGCCCGCGCCAATTCGCGTACCGTGTCGATGAATTCCGTCAGGCGGCTGTGCAAGCCTGCTTCGAGGATTTCGTCGATCCCGGTATAGCGCAGCCGCGCTTCGAACTCGGCGGCCAAGCGCTGTGCGGTGCGCCCATAACTGCCTGGCAAGTCCGCCAGAATGTGGCTCAGTTCCTCGATACAGGCATGCAACGAACGCGGCACATCACTGCGCAACAGCAGCAACTCCGAGACCGAGCGTGCATTCAGCGCATTCGGATACAGCTCCGTGTACGCCTCGAATGACGACAGGGCGCGGAGCAGGGCGCTCCACTGGTAATAACCGCGTGCTGACAAGTCGCTGACTTCCTCCGATTCCTCGCCGAACATCTCGTAGCGCGCATCCAGCAGGCGTAAGGTGTTGTCGGCGCGTTCGACGAAGGTGCCCAGGCGAATGAACCGGTAGGCGTCATTGCGCATGATGGTGCCGGACGTCGCCCCGCGAAACAGGTGCGAACGCTGTTTGACCCAATCGCAGAAGTGGCTGATGCCATGGCGCGCCAGCCCGCCGGCGGCGATGCTGCGCATTTCCAGCCAGGTGGCGTTGAGGTTTTCCCACATGTCGGCGGTGATGCGCCCGCGCACGGCATGGGCGTTGCCCCGTGCGGCGCGCAGACAGTTGTAGATGCTGGCCGGGTTTTCTTCGTCGAGGGCGAAGAAGTGCAGCATGCGCTCGGCATCCAGTTGGCCGTGGCGCTCCAGGTAGCTGTCCAGGGTGCCGCTGCTGAGCAGCGACATCGCCAGTTCGTCCAGGCCATCGCTGCGCCCGGCCTGGGGCATCAATGACAGCGAATAACTGACCTCGAGCATGCGCGCCAGGTTCTCGGCACGCTCCAGGTAACGGGACATCCAGTACAGGTCTGCGGCGGTTCTACTCAACATACTCAGCCCTCCACCACCCAGGTGTCCTTGGTTCCGCCGCCTTGCGACGAGTTGACGATCAACGACCCTTCGCGCAACGCCACGCGCGTGAGGCCACCGGGTACCAGGCGGGTCTCCTTGCCCGACAGCACGAACGGGCGCAGGTCGATATGCCGGGGGGCGATGCCGTTTTCGACAAATGTCGGGCAGGTGGACAGGCTCAGGGTCGGTTGGGCGATATAGGCGTGGGGACGCGCCTTGATGCGTTGGCGGAAGTCCTCGATCTCCGCCGCCGTGGACGCGGGGCCGACCAACATGCCGTAGCCGCCGGAGCCCTGGGTTTCCTTGACCACCAGTTCCGGCAGGTGGGCCAGCACATGGGACAGCTCATCCGGCTTGCGGCACTGAAACGTCGGCACGTTTTGCAGGACCGGTTCTTCGTCCAGGTAGAAGCGGATCATTTCCGGCACGTAGGGGTAGATCGACTTGTCGTCCGCGACGCCGGTGCCGATGGCGTTGGCCAGCACCACGTTGCCGGCGCAGTAGGCCGCGACCAGGCCGGGCACGCCGAGCATCGATTCCGGGTTGAACGCCAGCGGGTCGAGGAACGCGTCGTCGATACGGCGGTAGATCACGTCCACGGCCTTGGGGCCGTCGGTGGTACGCATGAACACCTTGAGATCCTGCACGAACAGGTCGGCGCCCTCCACCAACTCCACGCCCATTTCCCGGGCCAGGAACGCATGCTCGAAAAATGCGCTGTTAAAGCGCCCCGGCGTCAGCACCACCACATTGGGGTTGTCCAGGCGGCTGGCGCTTTTCAGGGTTTTGAGCAGCAGGTTGGGGTAGTGGTCCACTGGCGCGATGCGCTGTTTGGCGAACACTTCGGGGAACAGGCGCATCATCATCTTGCGGTCTTCGAGCATATAGCTCACACCGCTGGGCGTGCGCAGGTTGTCTTCGAGCACGTAGTAGGTGCCGTCGCCATCGCGCACCAGGTCCACCCCGGAAATATGCGAGTAGATGTCGCGGTGCAGATCGAGGCCGACCATCGCCTTCTGGTAACCCTCGTTGCCCAGCACCTGGTCCGCCGGAACGATCCCGGCCTTGATGATGCGCTGGTCGTGGTAGATATCGGCAAGGAACATGTTCAGCGCAGTGACGCGCTGGATACAGCCACGCTCGATGATGCTCCATTCACTGGCAGGGATGCTGCGCGGGATGATGTCGAAGGGGATCAGGCGCTCGGTGTCCTGCTCGTCGCCATACAAGGTGAAGGTGATCCCGGCGCGGTGGAACAACAGGTCGGCTTCGCGGCGACGCTGGTCCAGCAGTTCTGGCGGCGTATTGGCCAGCCAGCGGGAGAATTCCTGATAGTGCGCGCGGCATACACCGTGTGCGTCATTCATTTCATCAAAGAAAGATCGAGCCATTCCAGTACCTTGTCAGTGCCGAGGGAAGCGCGGGGGGGCACTGCCGCTTTGAAAAACGCATTTTTTATGAGCCCGTGGCGCAGGGTGCCATCGGGCCAGGTCCTTACTTTCTTATGGGGTCGGCTCTGGGTCGGGGGGTAACGAATGCTCCTGTATCCGGGCATGGCGGGTGAACGATGAATGGATTAAGCAATGCCTGTGCCGAAACCGGCAAAGCGTCTCTATTCCCTGGTGGCGAGCGCGTTTGCTCGCCACCAGGGAACGGCGCGCGCACTACAACGGTGCATACGCGAACTTGAACGTTTCTGAATGCCCGGCCAGGGATTCACCGGAACTTTAACGACCCGCGCAGGGCCTCATCTTGACGCAGGCCGCGTTCTTCAAAAGAGCTACGCTATGTCAAGGCGATCAGAGGAGACGGTCATGTCAAAAGATTCGGAAGAAGACCTCAACGACCCCGGCAACGAAGACCCGGGGTCGCTGATGGATGATGCAGAAGTGCCGCTCAAGGAACCGGATGACGCCGCGGACCCTGGCAGCGGTGAACATCAAGACTGATTGTTCATACCTTGCCAGCGTTGGCCGGCTGCCGGTATGAGCATTAGTTGATCATGTTCCTATCCAGGAGTGTTCGGCGCCAATCTTTATCTGGAGTTGGTGAAGAAGTGATAGGTAGTGCTCCTTCATCTTTTTTATCTGATTACCCAGCAGGTCCGGCGGAGTAATACCCTTGCTCGCATAATATTGGCGCGCTTCACGTTCAATATCGACTATCGGTCCGGATGAGACCAGCTTACCGTCGACAATCTTCGATTCTTTAGCCAACCCATCGAGGCCCAGATGGTACATGTCAGGTCTTTTTGACTGGAGCACGTCATCAAACATTGTTGGGCCTACCGTCTCGAAAATCTTACTTTCGTAGGTGCGAAATTCAGAGGTGTATTGGATTTCCCCTCCGGGCCCTCTGGTGACGGTGGGGCGGTTGCTTTCAAAGTAAGCTTTGTTAGCGGAAAAACGCTTGTTCATCTCCGCGATCATATCGTTAATAACCGGATTGCCAGGCTGCGTCGCAAAGTTACTGGTGTTGTAGAAGGGTTTGTAGTCCGTAATAGTATGGGCGACGGGTCTGTTAAGCAGAATGTCGCTGGAGCCCGCCTTCAATGCGGTAGCGCCAATATTGACTGGAATCGCATCATCGGTGTCGAGGTAAATGCCTCCGTATTTATTCATCAGTGGGTAACGGGCGACATCCGAAGTGGCGGCGAGATTTTTACCTTGCCCCTGTCGAAAATAGTTGTACATTTCAGTGTCTTTCAATTGTTTGAAAAAATCGTCCTCGTGCAGATTCATGACGCTTAGGCCAGGCGCTTGAGTGTGCAATTTGCTTTTGATTTTTTCGAACATCGCCGGGCTGTCCGCATCTACATGGATAATGGATTTATACCCAGGTGCATTGGCAGAGTTGTTGGCGATGTTTTCTATCAGGTTCGGCGGAATGTCACTGCCAGCCCAAAAATAGTGAATCTGTTTGGGGATAGGGTGAGCATCTTTTGGAACCCGTAAAATTGTCGGAGGGGAAACATCAACATATTTAAACGCGCGGGCATCGACTTTTTTTGCGTGTTTAAACTCACTAAGCGTTCCCCGTTGCCATTTTCCTTTGCCACTCCTCCAGAAGTAATCCTGGTCTGGGGCACCGCTTGCTGGTTTGAGGTTGCTGGATTTCCACGTACCGGCATAGATGTTGAAGGTGACATCATGTTCTACGCCCTTGTGGTTCAGCGAATAGGGGCGTGTCGGGTTTCCCGTCAGGTGGATATCGTCCAGCGGGATTAAGTAGGTATTTTCTCCGGGGTTCCAGGGGTTGCCGCCCGCGCCCCCCAGGAGGCGGTCGGTTCTGGAGAGCGGTTCCCATCCGGAAAGCCCCAGATCCCTGACCGGTAGGTCAGGCCCCGTGCGCGCCGGATGCCGGATAACTCGCTGGCCATCCTTGAGGTGTGACTCATAAAACTTACCATCGATTTTTACATATTCTTTTTTACTGCGACCCACGTACACATTGGACTGTAAGCCTTTTGTCGATAACTCTTGGGGCGCAATGTACTTGACCTCATAGCCCAACAAATCGGCGTCCATCGACCTCACGTCACCATTGGCCGCGACCCGGCTCGGTTTGAAATCCGTCAGCGGCGGGCCGAAGGCACGTTTATTGATCGCGTCGTAGCGATGCCAATTACCTTGAAACAAAACCACGTTACCTTCGACCGTCTCTTGCCCCACGGTGAATCTGCCGGTTGCTGCCACGCCGTGCTGCTGACTGGCGGTCTTCACCACATCATTACTGCCGATCGAGTGCAGGCTATTGGGGTCATTCAACCTCGGCGTGTCAACGCTGAAGTTGTCCAACGGCCTGCCGTATGCCTGCTTCGCGAGCGGATCGTAGGCGTACCACTTATTGGTCGCCTCATCGAATTTGCCCAGCGCTTTGCTTTCGCGTGTGCCATTAGCTGTTTTGAGTGTGCCTTCGGCGACATCGGTTTTTTTCGCCAATTCAAGTAGATCGACACCTCGGTAAGAGCCGCGCAGATGTTTGACCCCCTTGATCGCTGTGCTGACGCCTTGATGCAGGCCGTTCGCCACGCCGCGAACCAGGTCGGCAACCCCGTCCAATGGATTGAGTGCGCCCACGGTCGCGCGCCCTATAATCTTGGCGACCTGACCAACCTTGGCAACTGTCGATGCGCCGGCCGCCGCGACTTTCGCGCCTTTTGCCGCGGCTCCCAAGCCGACGGCGAAACCAAAGATATCGAAGGCAAGATCGACAACGCCCCCACCAACATTGCCGTTGGTAAAATTAACAATGGCTGACCGTAACGGGATCAGGTTGAGCGCGATCTCCTCAACGGTCTCATGCAGCGGTACTTCAGAGTCAAAGGTGGTTCTGCCCTTGGCGTACTTCTCCACCGCCGGCAAGTTGATATCCTCTACCAATGCATCAACGATGTATTGGGTTCTAGCGCTACTGAAACTATTGGGTGCGCCTTGTGCATCTTTGTTTTCATGGGTTATCCCCGCTGCATAGTGACCTGCGGGTTTTACCTCATCAAAACGTTTGCCTGCTTTTATAGAATGAACCGTCGGCTCATAGTCCCGATAAGTCTTGTCCGGCAGCTTGGTCACCGTCCCTTTTAGTCGATCGATTTCATAGCTCATGCGCTGGCCATTGCGCTCGGTCTCGACCAGCAGAACACCGTCTGAAACACGCCTGGGCTGATCGGCGCGGTGGAACGACATTTCTTTGCGGATTGTTATTTTGCCAAACTCCAGATTCTGCCGATCCTCCAGCGGCTGTTTCGAAATAAGGTGCTTGAGCTGCGCGGCGGTCGTTTTTTTGACGGCACTGGAGTAATCCGAGAACGTCTCGTTGAATATCTCCGTCGGGCGCGGTAGTTCGTTAAGCCGTTCCAGCACATCGCTAATGCTGAACCCGTCCGAGGAGGACACCCATGCGCTGGGACGACCGTCCGGCCGCAGAGTGACGCCGCCAAATGTCAGTAGGTTCACGAAACCACGGCCCGCTTCCCCCCAATTATCCGCTGAGTCCGGTGCGCCTTTGAGTCCTCGACCATCGATATACATGTCCAGTATCGAGTAAGGCCCGGGGAAGTGCCGGTTGGAAGGCTGCAGGGTGATAGTTTTTTCTTCGAACAGTTCCGGGTCGACGTGAGGCAGCGCTACTTTTAACTGTTCCAGCGCAATGCCCCTCGTCGTCGGCATTTGCCCGATGTGCGTTTGCGCAGCCTCTCTCAACTCTCGAATCTGCGCGCTGTAGGCCTCGCGGGCAGTCGTCATTGAGGCCTCCGTCGACGGGTAATCCATACCGTTGGCAACGCTCCAGTGTTTGATTGCGTCGGTCTGGGCGACATATTCGACAGTGCGTTCGTCGTCAGAGATCGGCGCAACGCTGGCTTCGAGCATAACGTCGGCGTAGCTCATCGACGCCGTGTTTCCTGGCGCTTTCGCTTCGATTCGGGCAACCGCCGTGGCAAGACTGACCCAGCTGTGGGTGCCCACGACGACGCCTTCCGGGATGTCCTTGATCAGGAATTCCGGTGCCCGGCTGGCCAGTAACAGGTGAGCCTGAATCGTGGCTTTTTCCGGGGATGAGGCTTTACCTTTGGCGACCAGGTGATCCTCCAGCTCCTTGACAACCGTCGACGGTGATTTGCCCGAGTTCTCCGCCGAGACCAGCCGATAGCCTTCAATTTGACCAGGGGCTTGGTGATCGACGTCGTCGCCAGAGACGCTGGCGCTTTCGCTGTTCAGGGCCGTGAGCAGCCAGTCAGAAGCACTGCCTTTGACACCCCGCGCCTCGAACGCAGTTTGAATCGCCTCACCCAGCGCCTTGCCTCTGGGCGATGTGATCCAGGTATCGATCAGCCTTCGCGGGTTGCTCTGTTCCGCCGCGGAAATTGTCCTGCCGCTCAGCAGGTAGTCCAGGACATTTTTTGACGGTCCTAAGTCAATATCGCCAATTTTGCCTGTACCAATATCTGCCTTCAGCTGTTGCAGGTCTCCCTGATCCAGCGGCACAGGCCAAGCCAGCGCTCCGCCGAGGTTACCGTGCGCCGGCATCTTGGGCGCCGGGGTTGAGAGGGCGGTTGCGAGGTTCTCCAGCTGTTCGTGATGGGTGGGAATATGCCAGCCATGATCTTCCAGGAATTGCACGAGGCTGACCCTGTTCGATTGGCTAGCACTGATGGGTTGGTAGGTGCTCGGGGAAGACAGAGAGAGCGTCCGCCTCTTCAATTCGCCCGGGATTTGCTCGGGATTGCGGATGTCCACGGACTTTGCCAGGTGCCGCAGCTCGTTGATGGCCTCATACCGATTCACCACATCGCCCACCGTGGCTTCCTGTTTTTGGAGCGCGTCCGCGCTACGCGATTCAATCAAGCCTGCCGCGCTGCTCGGGTCGAGGCGTGAAAAACCTTGGTCCCGGTCGAGTTCTTCAGCACGCCTGCGCATCGCCGGTCCTGTAAGGTCTTGCCGCTCTTGATAAAACCGCCCCACCATAAACCAAGGTGCGGATTCACTGAGATCACTTGCCGGCGGCGTGAAGGCCGTATCCTCGTGCCCCGCGTTGATCACACGTGCGGCCTGGAGGATGGGGCCGCTGATCGCGCCCCAGCGCCTGTCGTCTTGCCCGACGGTATGCAGTTTCTGCTCGGGATCAACCGAAGGCTTGAGCTTGAAGGTGATCGTTCCCGATTCCGGTTTGAGTGTTATCGACTCAGCATTAATACCTTTGTCACGCATCCACTGAACGACGTCGGGTGATCGAAAGGCGGCACGCAACTGCCCCCACCACCGACCGAATGAGGAATCGGCAGGTATCGGGCGGATGTTGATATTGCTCTCGCGATTGGCCGCCAGCAGCAACGCAGTACTGTATTCGGCCGCCAATGCGCGATCGCCTTCGGTACGAGCGTCGCCTGCCGACTCGGTGGGGGCAGGGGCTTCGCGTTTGTGTCTGGCGAGTGGCAGGTGGGATAGGGCGAATGGCTGGGGTTGTGCGGTGATGTGCGTGGAAACACTGGTCATGAGGTCTGTCGCCTGAGGTTACGAGATGACGCCAGGGGGGCAGTGCCCGCGGCATTAACCTTGTGTAGCGACAGAAGCGGTCTTGATTCCTTCGTTCAGCCAAAACACCGTTACCCGGTATTACGCAGTGCCAGGCGCAGGTGCGGTTCACCCTGCTTACAGGCGTTCGCGCAACAGACGTTTTCGGTTCGGTACGAATACACTCAAACGAGTGTATGGAAGGCAAGGGCGGCGCGCCGCCCTTTTACCGTGCAGTGCTACTCAGAGCTTCACGCTGCTGATCACTTGGGTAGCGTCATCCGGATTGGTGACGGTGTGGAAGCCCAACGCGTTGGTCAACTCACGCAACGGGGTGTTGCTCGCTTCATCCACGGTGTACATCGACGTGAAGTTGTTTGCTTTCGCCGCGGTCATCAGGTGTTGCATCAAAATGTGCCCAAGTCCCAGGTGCTGCCAAGGGTCCGCCACGGTGACCGCGCATTCGCATTCGTGCTCTTTGGCTGCGGCATAGCGCGCAACGCCGATTTCGATCAGTTTGCCGTTGTCATGCACCAGGGCAATAAACGCCACGCGTTGCTGATTGTCGACATCCATCAATTGATCGAGCAGGGTCTTGCCGGGCTCGTTGATTTCGCCGAGGAAGCGCGCGTGCCGGGACTCGCGGGACAAGCTCTTGATGAAGTTATATTCGCGGTCCCGGTCTTCGATTCTCAGCGGGCGCACCAGCACATGGCGGCCGTCATTGAGCTTATCGATCCAGTGCGGTTCCGGGCTTGTTTTATAGGCGATGGCGGCTTGTCTGTTGTGCTCTTCGACGGTAAGCATGGTGTGAGCTCCGAGGTTTGGGGGCGACAGGAGCGGCCCCCTGTTGCTTCGGTTCTACGCCTTTGCCGACAGATAAAGCTGATTTGGATCAGATGAGGCCCTGTTACTCGGGACCATGCCGATGACAGCCGGATATGAACGTCTTGAGTTTCGCCAGGTCGAGAATCTCGACATTGCGCGCGCTGATATGCACCAGGCCCAGTTTGCGTAACTGCGCAATGCTGCGGCACACCGTCTCCAGGCGCAGGCCCAGATAAGAGCCGATCTCTTCTCGTCGCATGCGTAATATAAAAGATCGCGATGAATAACCACGCGTACTCATACGCATTGATATATTCAATACAAATGCACAAAGCCGCTCATCGGCGTTCATATTACCCATCTGCAATAACATGCCGTGATCACGCACAATTTCGCGGCTCATGATTTTGTTCAAGTTATGTTGCAACGACGGTATTTGACCGGCCAGTCGCTCCAGTTGGTTGAAGTGCAGAGGGCACACTTCGCTGTCTTCCAGCGCAATCGCGTTGCAGGCATGGGCATCGGCACTGATGGCGTCGAGGCCGAGCATTTCCCCGGCCATCTGGAACCCGGTGACTTGCTCGCGACCATCCATGGACAGTATGCAGGTCTTGAAGAATCCGGTACGCACGGCGTAAAGCGAGCGTAACGGATCAGCGGTGCGATACAGCGAAGCACCTTTTTTGACTTTGACGCGTTGTGGAATCAATGTGTCCAGGCGACCCACTTCGATCTCGGTCAAACCCAGGGGTAAACACAACTCTAAAACGCTGCAGCTCGCGCAGGTTGTTTTTAAATGTTGGACTTGTACAAGAACTGGAGTTGACTTCATCACAAAAGCCTCTTGCACACACACATATATATTCCTCCTACTTAACATCCAAATATTGGAGAAAGATAGGTGCATGTTTCATATATTTGACCGCTGATCGCTTTCGAGTGTGATGAGTCTCGTTATGCCCCCTCAATGAATGCCTTTGACATGCCCTCGCCGCGAGTGTGCAGCGAGGGTGTGCATACGATCACCGCGCTCAGTCGAGCACTTCCGGTTTAACCATCCACACGCTGCAAGGCATTTTGTACAGCAGCATTTCGGCGGTACTGCCGAGCAGGCGCGATAGGCCGCGATGACCGACCCGGCCCATGACGATCACATCGACGTTGTAGGCATCGGCATAGCTGGACAGCACTTTCGCCGGGTTACCCAAGATCATATGGCGCTGCGCCGGCGGAATACCGTTGCGCGCGGCCAAGTCATTGAAGGCCTGCCCCTGTTCGTCGAACAGCCGTTTGGCGGCCACCGAAGAGAAGAACCCGGCACCGCTGCCGAGTCCATACTCCTGAGCCCCGAGATCGGACAGGTCATGGGCATAAATTACCTCGACCTCGGCATCACAGGCTGTCGCCAGTTTGACGGCTTCATGCAGGATGCGGTCGTTAAGGCTGTCGTAGTGCTCGTCGTGATGGAACGGGTCGACGGCCGCCACGATCTTGCGCGGTAACGCATGGGGCGCACCGCTGACAAAATGCAGTGGCACCGGGCATTCGCGAATCAGGTGGACGTCCAGCGGCGTAAACAACAAGCGCGACAACAGGGACTCATGCTCCAGCGCCTTGATCACCACGGCCATGGGCTCTTCCTTAAGACGAATCAGAATTTCCTGCAGCGGGCGCTCCACCCACGCCACTTCGGTGGTGACGGTCAGGCCGAGGTTGCGCAAGGGCCTGGCCTGATCCTCCAGCCACTGGTGATGGCGCTCTACATAGCCAATTCGCATCTGTTCCAGCGCCTGCTCGTTGACCAGGCCGGCGGTAGCCAGGCCTTCCAGGTAATCGAAGGCGAGGATGTGCAGCGCGGCGCCTTCAGCCTTGGCCAGGGCGGCGGCCCGGTCGAAGGCGGGGCTGTGTTCCATCAGTGGCGAAACCAGCAGTAAGAAACGTGCTTGAGCAGACATGGGCAATCTCCCTTGGGTAACCAGCAGATAGCATCGGGCAATGATACTTACTCTAGATCATGGCGCCGGGCGCCGGCGCCGGTTTGACTTGCATCAAGTCGCCTTGAGCCAGCGCACGCTCAGCGACATCCAGCCGGGTGTCTCGATCAATCAGAGGATTGTTGATAATGATCAACCCCTGTGTTGTCATCGCGGTGCAGTCTGGATGTCATTCAGGCTTTTCCAGACGCAGGAGGTCACGCCGTGGCAACCATGAGAGCAGCTGTCTTCGTTGAAAAAAACCGCATCGTCCTCGACGACAAACCCATCCCCGAAGTCGGCCCGCTGGACGCGTTGGTGCGTATCACCACCACGACCATCTGCGGCACCGACGTGCATATCCTGCGCGGTGAGTACCCGGTGGCCAAAGGGCTGACCGTGGGCCATGAACCGGTGGGCGTGATCGAGCGGCTGGGCTCCCAGGTACGTGGTTTCGTTGAGGGGCAGCGGGTGATCGCCGGCGCCATCACGCCCAGCGGGCAGAGTTATGCCTGCCTGTGCGGCTGCGGCTCCCAGGACGGCCCCGACACCCGGCATGGCTTTCGCGCGGCCGGCGGCTGGAAGTTCGGCAATACCATCGACGGCTGCCAGGCCGAATACGTACTGGTCCCCGATGCGCTGGCCAACCTGTGCCCGATCCCCGATGGGCTGAGCGACGAACAGGTGCTCATGTGCCCGGACATCATGTCCACCGGCTTTTCCGGAGCCGAGCGCGGTGAGGTGACCATCGGCGACACCGTCGCGGTCTTCGCCCTCGGGCCGATCGGCCTGTGCGCGGTGGCGGGCGCCCGGCTCAAAGGCGCGTCGATGATCATCGGTGTCGATGGCGTCAGCGAGCGCATGAACGTCGCCCGCAGCCTGGGCGCCACCCATATCGTCGACTTCAAGAAAGGCAATGTTGTCGAGCAGATCATGACCATCACCGACGGCCGTGGGGTTGATGTAGCGATCGAGGCCCTGGGCACCCAGGGTACGTTCGAGTCGGCATTGCGCGTGCTGCGTCCGGGAGGGCGGGTCTCCAGCCTGGGGGTCTATTCCAGCGACCTGCACATTCCCTACGACGCGTTCAGCGCGGGCTTGGGGGATTACAGCATCGTGTCGACCCTGTGCCCCGGCGGCAAGGAACGCATGCGCCGCTTGCTGGCCGTGGTGGCCAGCGGCGGGGTGGATCTGTCGCCCCTGGTGACGCACCGTTTCAAGCTCGACGATATCGAGGCCGCCTATGAGCTGTTTGCCCATCAGCGCGACGGTGTCATGAAGGTCGCGATCACGCCCTGAAGGCGCCTGTAAATGACGCAAACCCTCGGGCTGGCCGGTGCCGCCGCGGCGCTGGGCATCGGCATGCTGATCGGCCTTGAGCGCGAACGCCACAAGGGCCAGGGCGAGTTGCGCGCGTTTGCCGGTTTGCGCACCTATTCGATTACCGCGTTATTGGGCTACGTCTCGCAGCAAGTCGGCGGTGGCCTGTTGCTGGGCCTGATCGCCGGGTGCCTGGCCGTGATCGTCAGTACCGCTTACTGGAAGAGCCGGGACAACGACCCGGGGATCACCAGTGAAGTGGCGTTGCTCACGGTGCTGCTACTGGGCGCCTGGTGTGGGGTCGCTCCCGAACAGGCCACGGCCGTCGGCGTGGTGGTGGCCGGCCTGCTGGCCTATCGCGACAAGTTGCACAACTTTGCCCGCAGTCAATTGACCGATGTGGAAATGCGCGACGGCCTGTTGTTGTTGGTCGTTGCGCTGGTGGTCCTGCCGTTGGCGCCGGATCGCTTTATCGGCCCCTACGGCGCGCTGAACCCGCGCACCATCTGCACGTTGACGGTGTTGTTGATGGCGGTCGGCGCGGTGGGGCACGTGGCGGTGCGCGCGCTGGGGCCACGTTATGGCTACGTCGTGAGCGCCATTGCTTCGGGGTTCGCCTCCAGTACCGTGACCGTTGCCGCCATGGGCCAGATGGTCGCCAAAGAGCCGGAGCACCTGCGCATCCTCGCGGCGGCGGCCATTTTCTCGAATATTGCGACGGTGGCCCAGGCGGCTCTGATCCTCGGCACCGTGGAACCGGCGCTGCTGTCGCAGATGGCCTGGCCGCTGCTCGCCGGGTTTGCCACCACCGCGTTGTACGGTGTGTGCCTGATGTGGCACGCGCCGACGGCGGCGGCCAGCCAAACCATCAAGGTGGGCGGCGCATTCGACCTCAAGCTGGCGCTGATCATGGTCGTGACCCTGACCGGCATTACCTTCTTGTCGTCGCTGATGCTCCATCACTTCGGCCAGGTCGGCGTGATATTGACTGCCACCCTGAGTGGCTTTGCCGATGCCCACGCGTCCATCGCCTCGATCGCGGCCCTGGCCACCAGCGGCCAGCTGTCCCTGGAGGCCGCGTCCATCCCGGTGTTGCTCGCGGTCAGTTGCAACGCGCTGAGCAAGTGCGTGGTGGCCGGGGTCAGCGGCGGTCGTTACTTCGCGGTGTATGTGATCGTCGGCCAGGTCTTGCTGGTCGGCGCGATGTGGCTGGTCACATGGGCCGGCTGATGCTCCGTCAGGCAGGGATTTCCAGGGTCGCCCGCAGGCCGCCGGCCGCCAGGTTTTCCAGGCTGACCTGGCCGCCGAGGCGTTGGGCAATGGTTTGTACGATGGTCAGGCCCAGACCTGCGCCTTGGGCATTGCCACGGCTGTAGAAGCGTTCGAACAGGCGCTCGCGCTGGTTTTCGTCGATGCCAGGGCCCTGATCGTCGACGGTAAGGGCAAAACGCATGGCGTTCTTGCGCAAGCCCACGGTGATCACCCCGTGTTCCGGGGAGAAATTCGCGGCGTTGGTCACCAGGTTGGTCAGGGCGATATTGATCGCGGCGGCGTCGGTATTCACCGGGCACGGGCCATCCTCGACGTCGAATACCAGCTCAAGGCCTTTGCTCAACAGCCATGGGGTCAACTGAATCAGGGTTTCGCGCACTGTTGTCGCCAGGTCGATGGCCTGTACCGGCGGTTGCCCGGCGCTGGGCTCCAAGCGCGCCATGGTCAGCAATTGGTTGACCAGTCGGCTGGTGCGGTCGACGCCGGCGATCAGAAAGGCCAGGGACTCGCGCCGTTCGGTTTCCGTGCCGGCTTCCAGCAGGTTCTGGGCATGCACGCGCAATACCGCCAATGGTGTACGCATTTCATGGGCCGCATCGGCAATGAAGCGCCGTTCGCGGCCGAGCATTTCCTGGATCTGCGCGAGCATGCGGTTGAGCGCCGCCTGCATCGGCTCAAGCTCCGTGGGCAGCGGCGTCAGTTGCATCGGTTCGAGCGAGCCCGAATGCCGCGCGCGCAGGGTGGCGGCCATATCGGCCAGGGGCTTGAGGCCCCAGCCGATCGCCAGCCAGACCATCGCCGCGAGAATCAGGCTGCCCAGCACGTTGGGCCACAAGGTATGCCGCACGATGCGTTGCACCAGGTCGTCGCGCACGTCGTCGCGCTCGCCCACCCAGATCCGCAGGCCGTTGTCCTTGTCCTTGAGCACGAAGCCGCGCCATTGACGGCCGTTCAGGTCTTCGACGTTGCTGAAGCCCGGCTGGGTGGGCGCGGGGACAAATGACGGGGCGCTGGCGGTGAACACCAGCAGTTCGCCCTTGGGGTTCCACACCTGGAAGGCGACTTTGCTTTCGTAGGGGTGCCCATCCACCTTGGGCATCGCTTCGCCCAAGGCTTTGTTGAACGCGCGGTACAGGTCTTCCTGGTCCTGGCTGGCCAGCGGCATGCTCATCACGCCCTGGAGCAGGCGGGCGTTCTGCGCCAGTTGCGCGTCATAGACTTCGGCGATTTCGTGGTTGCTGTCATGCAGGTTGAGCGCGCTGATCAGCAGCAGACCGGCGAGCAGCAGGCCGATGATCAGGGTCAGGGTTCGCCGTCGTATAGAAGTCATCCGCGCTCCTCAACCAGATAGCCGACGCCGCGAACGGTGCGGATCAGCTCGCTGGAGAACTTCTTGCGCAGGTGATGGATATGCACTTCAAGGGTGTTGCTTTCAGCTTCTTCGTTCCAGCCGTAGAGCAACTGCATCAACTGGTCGCGGGTCATGACGCGGCCCGGTGGCGACAGCAGTTCGTGCAGCAGTTGATACTCCTTGGGGGTGAGCAGCACCGGTTCGCCGTGGTAGCTGACCTGTTGCGTGCTCGGGTCCAGGCAGATGCCCGCGTGCTCGATCATCACCCGTGCGCGCCCGGCGCTGCGGCGCAGCAACGCGCGCAGGCGCGCCTTGAGCTCGGCCAGGTCGAAGGGCTTGATCAGATAATCGTCGGCGCCGGCGTCCAGCCCGGCGATCCGGTCTTCGGTGGCATCCCGTGCCGTGAGGATCAGCACCGGCAGGTTCGAGCCGCTGTCGCGCAAGCGGCGCAGCACCTCCAGCCCATCCATGCGCGGCAGCCCCAGATCGAGCACCGCCACGTCAAAGGTTTCGCTGAGCAGTGCATGTAATGCACTGCTGCCATCTTTGAGCCAATCAACGGTGTAGCCTTCCCGCACCAGCGCCTGGTGAATACCTTCACCCAATGCTTCGTCATCCTCGATCAGTAATAGGCGCACGCGGACTCCCGTCAGTTGAGTTTTTTGTTGATGTCGGCCAGCACGCTTTCGATCTCTTTGCGCCGCCCGGCATCGGCGGTTTCCCGGCCCGGCCGTGGAGCGGCCAGCAGGGCTTTTTGCAGGGCCTCGCGGGCTTCGCTGTAGCGTTTTTGCCGGTACAGGTGATCCCCCCAGAAATACAGACTATCTATGCCCGTCGGGTTCAGTTGCAAGGCCTGTTTGAGTAACTGGTCAGCCTTGTCGGCATCGCCAAAGCCGATCGGCCAGCCGGGAACCCGATCATACAATGCGGCGAGGCTGGTGTAGGCCGAGCCTTGCAGGGCCTTGGGGTCGAGGGCGAGGGCTTTTTCCAGGTCTACCTTGGCCGCCTTGACCTTGCTCAACGCGCCAAGCCCGCCCTGGGCACCGGCCCAACTGCTGCTGACGATGCCGGACCAGATCCAGGCCTCGGCCGCTTGAGGGCGCGCCTGGGTGAAGGCTGTCGCCTGGGCGGCGAGTTGCTCAAAGGCCTTGGTGCGCTGTTCCTCGGGCAAGTTGTATTGAATATGGGCCCAGCGTGTCTGGATCTCGGTCAGGCGTTGCTGGTCGGCGCTGTCCAGCGCCCAGGTGAGTGGGCTCAGGGCGGTGAGCAGCAGCGCGGCGAAGAGGCGTTTCATGGGTTCAGATCCTTTTTCACGGGTTTATCGCTGAGGCGGCGGACCAGCGGCAGTTGTTTGCGCAAGCCTCGGTCGACCAGGTTCGGCAGCAGGCTGTTGAGGCGCACAAAAAAGCGCTCCGGCCAGCCCAGGTAAAGGTCGCGGCGGTCGTTGGCAATCGCTTTGATCACGGCGGCGGCCACGCTGTGCGGGTCGTCGACATTGGATTTAAGCGCATCGTTCAAGGCCTGCGCCGCAGGGCTGTTCATGCGCGTGTGGGTGGCACGCGGCGCGACGTACAACACGCCGACCCGCGTATCGGCCAGTTCCCGGCGCAGGGCTTCGGAAAACCCGCGCAAGGCGAACTTGGTCGCGCAGTAGGTGGCATAGCCGGGGTAACCGATGGAGCCGTAAGTGGAGCCGACGTTCACCACCATCGCGCTCGCGGCTTGCTTGAGCATGGGCAGCAGCAGCTTGGTCAGGCAGATCGGCGCGGTGATGTTCAACGCGAGCATGCCGTTGATCTCGTTTTCGTCGAGCTGTTCCAGCATGGCAAAGTGGTTGATCCCGGCTGCGTTGATCAGCAGGTTGACGCCGCCGATGGCTTGCGCGGCGGCCAGCACCTTGCGCCGGTCGTTGAGGAAGGTCAGGTCGGCGCCGACCCAGCACATTTGTTCCGGGTATTGCGCCAACAAGGCTTCCAGCGGTTCGCGATGACGCGCCACGGCCAGCACATGCGCGCCACTGGCGCACAGTGCGGTGGCAATCGCCAGGCCAATGCCACCGCTGGCGCCGGTCAGCACCACACGGGCTTCAGACAGGCGCATGGGGAGCCTCCCCGCTACGCGGCAGGTTGCGGAACATGTCGGTGTACAGCGCGTACACGACTTTGGAGGCGCGGATCACGGCGGCCTGGTCTTCGGGGTCGTCCAGGCTGTTCATCAAGCGGCGGTACGTTTCCATGTGCCCGATGTCCAGGGCACCGTGGGAACTCAGGTAGCTGAACGCCGTCTCCGGCAGTTGCAGGTGATCGCGGATGCTGCCGGCGGCGTGGGTGGCCAGGGCGATGCTGGTGCCTTCCAGCACATTGACCATGCCGAACAGGCCGACCGGATTGTCACGGGCGATCAGGTCGTAGAGGTAGCTGACCATCAACTCGATGGGCAAGCCCGGGCGTCCATCACGTACCGCATCGCGGTCGCCGCCACAGGCCGCGATGTCATCGAGCACCCATTGCTCATGGCCATATTCATCCTCGATGTACTCGCAGACCGCCTTGCGCAGCCACTCCAGGCGCGAGGGCAGGCGCGCACCGCAGGCCATCATCAATGGCACGGTGTGGCGCACGTGGTAGTAGGCCTGGGCGAGGAATTCACGGTAGCTCTCCAGGCTGACCTTGCCTTCCAGTGCATCACGGATGATCGGCAGGCTGAACAGGGTCTGGCGTTCTTGTTGGGTAGCGTCTTGCAGGGTGTCGAAAAAGTTCACGATGAAGTTTCCTCGTTGAGTGCAGGGGCAAGTTGAGATTGATAGCGCGCGACGATGGCGTCACGCCGTGGCCGGCCATTGGCGGTGAGCAAGCCGTTGGCGGCGGTGAACGGTTCTTCCAGGCGCGTCCAGCAATGCACCTGTGCGTAGTCGGGCAGGCCGCTGTTGGCCAGGGCCACGGCGGCGGCCAGTTGGGCGTCGGTGCAGTCGGCGCGATGAGGCCACAGCAGCGCGTGGTTCTGCGGCAGGGCTTCGCCGTAGACGAAGGCCTGGGCGATGGCGCCGCCCTGGGTCAGTTCGGCCTCGACCCAGTCCGGGTTGACGTTGCGCCCGTAACTGGTGACGAATTGATGCTTCTTGCGGCCTTTGAGGTAGAGAAAACCGTCGTCGTCGAACGCGCCCAGGTCACCGCTGGGCCACCATTGTTCGGGCTGTTCGGTCTGGCCCAGATAGCCGAGCAAGGTCGAGCCCTTGATCAGCACCTCGTTGTCTTCGGCCAGGCGGATCTCCACATGGGGCAGCGGCTGGCCAACACTGCCGGCGCGCTGGGCGCCGGGCCGGTTGAGGCACACCACCGAGGCGCATTCCGACAGGCCGTAGCCTTCGAACACCGGCACGCCCGAGTGCTGCGCGCGCAGCAGCAAGGCCTCGGAGACCCGCGCACCGCCCACCGCGGCAAAGCGCAGGCCTTGCGGGTTGAAGGCTTTCTGCTCGGCGGCGATGACCAGCATCAGCAGCAACTGCGGAACCAGGATCAGGCTGTGGGGTTGGCGCACCGCCAGGCAACCGAGCAATTGCGCGGCGTCCACCGCACTGGCGCCCTGGATGCCCAGGCTCTTCTGGCTGGGCAGGCTCAAGGTGGCGCCGGCATACAGCGCGGCGTAGCACCCCAGGTTCTCGAGCAGGATGGCAAGCGGCAATAATGACAGGTGATGGCGCGGGTCGCTGGCATGGCTGGCCTGGTACAACTCGCGGGCCACCCGCAATACGCTGTCGGCGCTCAGGCACACGCCTTTGGGCGTGCCGGTGGTGCCGGAGGTAAAGGTCACTTTGGCCGTGCCCAGGGGCATCGAAGGGCGGCCGTCGAACGCGCGGCACCAGAAGTCACCGGTTTTGCGGTAACCGCCAGCGTGCAATTCGGCGTCCAGGTAGGGCTCGGCGATCACGCGCTCGGCGTGGCTCTGTTCCAGGCAGTGGGCGCGCTGGGTCGGGCTGAAGAACGGCGGCAGAGTCAGGCAGGTCAAGCCTTCGAACAGGATCGCCAGGTCCCACAGCATGGCCTCGATGCCATTGTCCAGGGCCAGCGCCACCACCTTCACGCCTTCATCACGCAGGCGTTCCTGTCGAGCGGTCACCTCGGCGAACAGCGCGGTGTAATCCATCTTCAAGGTGTCGCCCCACAGGGCGACGGCGCCGTCATTGCGTTCGGCATAGCCGCGAAGAACAGCGTGGAAACGGCGGGTTTCAGGCGACATGGCTGGCATCCTCAATCGTGGTCGGCAACCCCAGGCGCGAGAACAGGCCCATGTTGCGCAGATGGATGAAGCCGGCGCGGATATTGCCGACATGCACCCAGGGTTGGCTTTCGTAATAACTGCCCCAGTGATGGCGCTCATCGCCCAGGCGCTGTGGGTCGGCGGCGCACAGGGTGACGGGCTTCAGACCGAGGCGATGGAAACTGTTGACCAGGCCGATATTGCCGGTGAATGCCACCCACTCCAGGCCGGCCATGGCCAGCAACCAGGTGATGGCGATGATGCTCAGGCGCGCACTGCCGGTGTCGCTGGCGGCCAGGTTGCCGACTTCGGCGATGGCCCCGCGGTCTACCGGTTGCGCGGCGGCGGCGCTGATCAGCGGCTCGATCGGATGGTCGAGGTAGCGCTCCAGGAACAACGACTCGTCGCTCGCCAGGCGCACCCCGGCGACGGCGCAGAGTTCACCGTTGGCCTGGCTGACGCCAAACAGCTGCGGCATGAAATGACGGATATCGGCACCGTGGGCAATCCGAAAGCGCTGCTGGATGAAGGCTTCGAAGGCTGGGCGTTGGGGGTCTTGAGGCAGTGCTCGGGAAAGGCACAGCGATGCGCTGTCGGCTTGGCCGAACAGCAGGGGCAGGGGAATCTTCCAATCGATACCGGGCATTGGCGTTATGCCTCCCAAGTGAAGTTGGGAGAAGTATCAAAGGCATTTCTTAACGAAGTCTGAAGGTGGCGAAAATGATCGTTTCAGCGATCTTCAGATTGTCTTAAGACTAGCCGGGCAGGGTGACCGCGACTTTATCAAGGCCGGGTTCGGCCCCAACCCCTGCACAAGGTGCCTTTTCTATGAGCGAAAACCTGATGACAGCGCGCTATTCAAGGCTGTCGATGATTCTGCACTGGTTGATGCTGGCGTTGTTTGTCGGCGTGTACGGTTGCATCGAAATCAAAGGTCTGTTGCCCCGCGGGCACGCACTCAAGGGGCTGTTCCTCGGCGCCCATGCGCTGTTCGGTATCGGGATTTTCCTGCTGGTCTGGCTGCGCCTGCTCGGGCGCCTGACGCCGCGCCCACCGATCGTGCCGCGCCCGCCGGCCTGGCAGACGGGCATGTCGCACCTGATGCACCTGGCGTTGTACGGCCTGATGATCGTCACGCCGCTGCTGGCCTGGCTGATGCTCAACGCCGCAGGCAAACCGGTGCCGTATTTCGAGTTTTCCTTGCCGACCCTGGTCGCAGCGGACCCCGACCTGGCCAGGCAGTTCAAGCACTGGCATGAATGGTTGGGCAGCGCCGGTTATTGGCTGATCGGCCTGCACGCCGCCGCCGGTTTGTTCCACCACTATTGGGTGCGGGACAACACCTTGCTGCGCATGCTGCCAAAACGTTAAGAACGCTGAGGTTGCGGTTAAGTCGCTTGATGAAACGTTTCATCAAGCGACAAACGGGCTACGCAAGCGCTTGCGTAAGCAAATCTATCTGATTAGAGTCGGTGGTGATCGGCTCTGATCCAAGGAGCGCGAATACAAAAATAATAAATTCAGGAGCTCAGTCATGAGCCTCGAACCCTTGCTTGAAATGCAGGGCATCAGCAAAACCTTCAGCGGTTTGCGCGTGCTCAAGAATGTCAGCCTGAAAGTCTACCCCGGCGAAATCCACGCCTTGATGGGGGAGAACGGCGCCGGCAAATCCACCCTGATGAAAATCCTCTCCGGCGCTTACCAGGCCGACCCGGGCGGCACCATCCGCATCGCCGGCCAGCCTGTCGCCACGTTCGACCCCGCCACCGCCAAAGCCCTCGGCATCGCCGTGATCTATCAGGAACTGAGCCTGTGCCCGAACCTGAGCGTGGCCGAGAACATCTACCTGGGCCGCGAACTGCGCCGTGGCTGGACCATCGACCGCCAGGGCATGCAGGCCGGTTGCGTGGAAGTGCTGCAACGCCTGGGTGCCGAGTTCACCGCGGCGACGCGGGTCAGCAGCCTGTCGATTGCCGAACGCCAATTGGTGGAAATCGCCCGCGCCCTGCATGCCCACGCCAAAATTCTGGTGATGGACGAGCCCACCACGCCGCTCTCGTCGCGCGAGACCGATCGCCTGTTCGCACTGATCAAACAACTGCGCAGCCAGGGCCTGGCGATCATCTATATCAGCCATCGCATGGCTGAGATCTACGAACTGTCGGACCGGGTTTCGGTGCTGCGCGACGGCCAGTACATCGGCGAACTGACCCGCGACGCGCTGTCGGCCGAGGTATTGGTGAAGATGATGGTCGGCCGCGACCTCTCCGGTTTCTACAAGAAGGAACACGCGGCCTATGACCCTGGCGCGGTGGTGATGCGCGTGCGCGACATGGCCGATGGCAAACGCGTGCGCAACTGCAGCTTCGACCTGCATGCCGGCGAAGTGCTGGGCATCGCCGGCCTGGTGGGGGCAGGGCGCACCGAACTGGCGCGGCTGATCTTCGGCGCCGACCCGCGCACCGGCGGCACCCTGGAAGTGGTGGGCAAGACCGTCACCCAACTGCGCACCCCGGCCGACGCGATCCGCGCCGGCGTGGTGTACCTCACCGAAGACCGCAAGGCCCAGGGCCTGTTCCTGGACATGAGCGTGGCCGACAACATCAATGTCTGCGCCTGTGTGCCGGACGCCCATGCCGGTGGTGTGCTCAATCGACGGCATGCCGCGCAACGCTCGCAGGACGCGATCAAGTCGCTGTCGATTCGCGTGGCGTCGGGCAAGGTCAACGTCGGCGCGTTGTCCGGCGGCAATCAGCAAAAGGTCTTGTTGGCGCGGCTGCTGGAGGTCAAGCCGCATGTGCTGATCCTCGACGAACCCACGCGCGGCGTGGACATCGGCTCCAAATCCGAGATCTACCGCATCATCAATCAACTGGCGCAGGCCGGTGTAGGCGTCGTGGTGATTTCCAGCGAGTTGCCGGAAATCATCGGCACCTGCGACCGCGTGCTGATCATGCGCGAAGGCCAGTTGGTGGCCGAAGTCGGCGGGGCTTCGGGCCACGTCATTTCCCAGGAACGTATTATTGACCTCGCCACCGGTGGCGATCAGGTGGCTGCCCATGGCTGATTCGAACAACACAATGACCCTCCCGCCAATCGGCAAGGCCGAGCGGCTCAGGGAACTGATGCGCAGCGTCGGCATGCTGCCGGTGCTGGTCCTGCTGCTGGTGGGCTTTGCCCTGGCCAGCGAAAACTTCCTGACGGTGCAGAACCTGTCGATCATCACGCAACAGGCCTCGGTCAACGTGGTGCTGGCGGCGGGCATGACCTTTGTGATCCTCACTGCCGGCATCGACCTGTCCGTCGGCGCGATCCTCGCGGCGTCCGCCGTGGTGGCGTTGCAGGCCTCGATGTCGCCGCAGTTCGGCATGTTCGGGATTGCCGCCGGGATTGGCTTTGGCCTGTTGCTGGGCCTGGTCAATGGTGGGTTGATCGCGTTCATGCGCTTGCCGCCGTTTATCGTCACCCTCGGCGCGCTGACCGCCATGCGCGGCCTGGCGCGTTTGCTGGCCGACGACAAGACCGTGTTCAACCCCAACTTGCCGTTTGCCTTTATCGGCAATGACTCGATCCTCGGCGTGCCGTGGTTGGTGGTAATCGCGGTCGCGGTGGTGGCGTTGTCGTGGTTCATCCTGCGGCGCACGGTGATGGGCGTGCAGATCTATTCGGTGGGCGGCAACCCGGAAGCGGCGCGGCTCTCCGGGATCAAGGTGTGGAAGGTGCTGCTGTTCGTCTACGCGATGTCCGGTGCGTTGGCCGGGCTTGGCGCGGTGATGAGTGCTTCACGCCTGTTCGCCGCCAATGGCCTGCAACTGGGGCAATCCTACGAGCTGGATGCGATCGCTGCAGTGATCCTCGGCGGCACCAGCTTTACCGGCGGCGTCGGCACCATCGGCGGCACGCTGATCGGCGCACTGATCATTGCGGTACTGACCAATGGCCTGGTGCTGCTGGGCGTCTCGGATATCTGGCAGTACATCATCAAGGGCATCGTGATCATCGGCGCGGTCGCGCTGGATCGCTATCGCCAGTCCGGTGCGCGGACCTGAGTTCACTCCTACAACAATCACAAGAGAGACCCACATGAACCTAAAACACATCTTTCCCGTCATTGCCTTGGCTGCCCTGATGTCCCAAGCCGTGGAAGCGCGTGAATTGAAAGCCCTGGGCATCAGCATGGGCTCGCTGGGCAACCCGTATTTCGTGACCCTGGCCGACGGCGCCACGGCCCGCGCCAAGGAGCTGAACCCCGGCGTCAAGGTCACGTCGGTGTCGGCCGACTATGACTTGAGCAAGCAGTTTTCGCAGATCGACAACTTCATCTCGTCCAAGGTCGACCTGATTCTGATCAACGCCGTCGACCCCTCCGCCATGGCCTCGGCGATCAAGAAAGCCCGTGACGCCGGTATAGTCGTGGTGGCGGTGGACGTGGACGCCAAGGGGGTCAACGCGACCGTCCAGACCGACAACGTCGAAGCCGGCAAACTGGCCTGCCAATTCCTGGTGGACAAACTCGCGGGTAAAGGCAACGTGATTATCCAGAACGGCCCGCAAGTGACCGCCGTGACCGACCGCGTCAAAGGTTGCAAGGCCGCCTTGGCCGCTGCGCCGCAGATCAAGGTGCTGTCCGATGACCAGGACGGCAAGGGCTCGCGTGAAGGCGGCCTGAACGTGATGCAGGGCTACCTCACGCGTTTTGCGAAAATCGACGGTCTGTTCGCGATCAACGACCCCCAGGCCATCGGCAGCGACCTAGCGGCCAAGCAGCTTAAACGCAGCGGTATCATCATCACCTCGGTAGATGGCGCGCCGGATATCGAGAATGCGCTGAAGACCGACACCCAGATCCAGGCGTCCTCCAGCCAGGACCCATGGGCCATGGCGCAGACGGCGGTGAACATCGGCAATGACCTTCTCAACGACAAAGCGCCGGCCGAAACGGTTACGCTGCTCACGCCCAAACTGATCACCCGCGACAACGTCGCGACGTACAGCGGCTGGTCGAGTAAACACTGAGTCATTGAGGGGGACAGCGCCGTGGTCACCATGGATGACGTCGCAAGCAGAGCGGGGGTGTCGACGTCAACGGTGTCCCATGTGTTGAACGGCACCCGCAAGGTCAGCCCGGCCACGGTGCAAGCGGTGCAGCGCGCGATCCAGGAACTGGGTTATATCCCCAACACCCTGGCGCGCTCGCTGGCGCGTTCGAGCACCAACACCATCGGCGTGGCGATCTCGGCGCTGTCCAATCATTACTTCAGCGAAACCGTACACGCGATCGAAACCGAGTGCGCCAAGCACGGCTACATGATGCTGTTCGTCGATACCCACGACGACCCGGAGCAGGAGCTGCGGGTGGTCACGGCGCTGCATCACCGGCGCGTCGACGGCATTGTGTTGGCGCCCTCGAACGGTTCGCTGGCCCTGGAGTATCTACGGGCCAGCGAGATTCCGGCGGTGCTGGTGGACCGGATGATGAGTGAGCAATTCGATCAGGTCGGGGTGGCGAATACCCAGCCCACCCAGGCGCTGATTGCCCACCTGATCGCCCATGGGCATCGCCGAATCGGCTTTATCGCCGGGCGCCCGGGGTTCAGCACCACGGATGAACGGGTGGCTGGTTACCGCGCGGCATTGGCGGCCGCGGGGCTGGCGTTCGATCCGCAACTGCTGGTCAACGGCGGCTCCAACACCGAACCGGCACGCCAGGCCACGGTGCAGTTACTGGGCCTGGCTGCGCCGCCGACCGCGATCATGGCCGGCAACAACCTGATGACCCTCGGCGCCATGCAGGCCTTGCGCGATGCACATATCGAAGTGCCGGCGCAGATGGCGCTGGTGGGCTTCGATGATTTTGATTGGGCGGATTTCTTTGTGCCGCGCCTGACGTTGATCGCCCAGCCGGTCCAGGCGCTCGGCGCTCGTGCGGTCAACCTGTTACTGCAACGCATGGCCGCACCCGATGCGCCGACCCGCAGTGTGCGTCTGGAGCCGACCCTGCAAATACGTAACTCCTGTGGCTGTGATTGATTGGAATGACTCGCGTATGAACACTGCTGTTTCCCTCGGCATCGACCTGGGCACCTCGGAACTCAAAGCCATCCTGATGGACGCCAGCGGCGCGGTGCTGGCTCAGGCCGGCGTGCGCTTGAGCGTCTCGCGCCGGCACGCCGGCTGGTCCGAACAGGCGCCGCAAGACTGGTGGCAAGCCTGTTTGCAGGCGCTGGATGTGTTGCGCGCTCATGAATCGTTTGCCCGTGTGGCGTGCATCGGCCTGTCCGGGCAAATGCACGGCGCGGTATTGCTGGGGGATGACGACCGCGTGTTATACCCGGCGATTCTGTGGGACGACTCGCGCGCGGTGGCCGAAGCGGCACAGCTTGGGCCAGGGTTTGCCGATGTCACCGGCAGCTTGCCCATGGCCGGCTTGACCGCGCCGAAACTGCTCTGGCTGCAACGGCATGAGCCCGAGGTGTTCAAGGCCATCGATTGCGTGCTGTCGCCCAAGGACTACCTGCGCCTGCGCTTGAGCGGGGAGCGCGTCAGCGAGATGTCCGATGCGGCCGGAACGCTGTGGCTGGACGTGGCCAATCGTCAATGGTTCAGCCCCATGCTGCGGGCCACCGGCCTGGCGCCGGAACAAATGCCCAGGCTGGTGGAGGGCGGTGCGGCAAGCGCGTGTCTGACCGCCCGCGAACTGGGTTTGCGCGCCGAGGTGGTGATTGCCGGCGGCGGTGGCGACAACCCGGTTGCGGCGGTCGGCATCGGCGCGATCAATGCTGGCGACGGTTTCATCACGCTGGGCACCAGCGCGGCGATTGTCGCCATCACCGACCATGCGGCGGGCAACCCGGCCAGCGCGGTACACAGCTTCTGCCATGCGCTGCCCGACCGTTGGTACACCATGGGCGCGATGCTGGCCGGCGCCAGTTGTTTGCGCTGGGTCACGCGCCTGACGGGCATGCCGGATGAACAGGCGCTGTTGGATCAGGTCCAGGCCCAGTTGCCCATCGGCCAATCGGTGCCGCTGGATACGCCGTTGTTCCTGCCGTACCTGGCCGGCGAACGCACCCCGCATAACGACCCCTTATTACGCGGCGGCTTTATGAACCTGGGCCACGACTGCACCCCGGCGATGCTGGGGTATGCGGTGATGGAAGGCGTGGGTTTTGGCCTGCTCGACGCGTTGCGCGCAGTGCAATCGAGCGGCGCCGACGTCACCGCCTGTGCGCTGGTGGGTGGCGGCGCGCGCAGTGAGTATTGGGCGCAGTTGCTGGCCAACATCCTGCAGCGGGAAATCTTCACGCTGCACGGCAGTGAACTGAGCGCGTGCATCGGCGCGGCGAAGTTGGGCTTTTTGGCCATCGGGCAGGGCGCGGCGTTGCTCGCGGCGGGCATGCCGGTCAAGGCGCGGTATGTACCGGACGTGGCGCAACAGCCGGTGCTGGAGGCGCGTTATCGCAAGTTTCAGGGGCTGTTGGGCGCGGCCAAGGCTTTGCACGACTGACTTGATCTGGCCCTGTGGGAGGGAGCTTGCTCCCGATAGCGGAGTGTCAGTCACTGCATAAGTGCCTGAACCACTGCTATCCCCACCTAAGGTTTGTCGGCGTTAGTCCGTCAGCGGTGGCAGGCGCCGCTTCACTGGGGTTTTCTTGACGATGGCGGTGTTGGTTTCGGCATAGACGTTGAGCCGATCCAGCAGGCTGTCGAGGTGGTCCATGGTGCGTACATGCAGGCGTGCGATGAAGCAGTCCTCGCCGGTGACTTTGTCGCATTCGGTGAATTCGGGGATGGCCTGGATCTGCCGCTCCACTTCCTGCAATTGGCCGGGCAGGGGACGGATACGCACGATGGCTTGCAGCAGGTAGCCGAAGTGTTTGGGGTCGATGTCGACCGTGTAATGGGTCAGCACGCCGCGCTCTTCCAGGCGGCGCAGGCGTTCGCCGACGCTGGGCGAGGACAGGCCGGTGATGCCGGCCAGGGCCTTGAGGGACAGCCGGGAGTCGTCCATCAAAGCGCCGATCAGTTGTTGGTCGATGGTGTCGATCATGGTGTGCGCCTAATAAATAAAGGTCATTGAGGCTTTTCGCCTTTTTTAGGCGCTGGAGCCGCGGCGAACCAGCTTGCCATAATTGAGCCTCACTTGAGGAGTCTCAATCATGGATACATCCATCCGTCGCGGGTCGTGGGAAATGGTCGCCGCCATGCTGATCTCGGGCACCATTGGCTGGTTTGTACTGGTGTCGGGCGTATCGGTGCTCGAAGTGGTGTTCTGGCGCTGCGTGATCGGGGCGCTGACGTTATTGCTGGTGTGCGCGCTGCTCGGGTATCTGCGCCGGGACCTGCTCAGTTGGGCCGGGCTCGGCCTGGCGATGCTCAGCGGAGTGGCCATTGTCGGCAACTGGTTGCTGCTGTTCGAATCGTATTCCCGCGCGTCCATCGCCATCAGCACTGCGGTGTACAACGTGCAGCCGTTCATGTTGGTGATGCTGGCGGCGCTGTTTCTCGGTGAAAAGCTCAGCGTGCCGAAGCTGGCGTGGCTGAGTGTGGCATTCCTCGGGATGCTGGCGATTGTCAGCGCCCATGGCAATCAGCCAACCGGCGACGATTACCTGGCCGGTATCGCCCTGGCCCTCGGCGCGGCATTTCTGTATGCGCTTGCCGCGCTGATCATCAAGCGCCTGAAGGCAGTACCGCCGCATTTGATCGCGCTGATCCAGGTCACGACCGGTGCGTTGTTACTGGCGCCGCTGGTGCCGTGGCACAGTCTGCTGGTGGCGCACAACGCCTGGGCGGCCTTGTTGACGCTCGGGGTGGTACACACCGGTTTGATGTATGTGTTGCTGTACGGGGCGATCCAGAAGTTGCCGACGGCCATCACCGGCGCGTTGTCGTTTATCTACCCGATTGCGGCGATTCTGGTCGACTGGATTGCCTTCGGGCATCGCCTGGGTTGGCTGCAATGGCTGGGCGTCGCCGCGATTCTGTTGGCTGCCGCCGGGTTGCAAAGGGGCTGGTGGTGGCGCCCCAAAGCTGTGGTGCAAGTGCAGTGATCGAGAGCGAGCGCGCCGTTGCAGCGCGCCCGCGGTTCGATCAATGCGGCGCGCGCGGGATGGTCTTGAGCAGATCGTCCGGGCTGATGTAGCCGACTACGCTGCCTGGCTGCGGCAACCCGAGGATGTGCCCCTTGATCTTGCCCACCACATGCATTTCGCATGGCTTGCAGTCGAATTTCAGGGTCAGCACTTCATCGCCATGGATCAACTGCATCGGCGCAACCTTGGTCTTCACCCCCGTCACGCCCTTGGCCTGTTTGGGGCAGAGGTTGAACGAGAAACGCAGGCAGTGCTTGGTGATCATCACCGGCACTTCACCGGTTTCTTCGTGGGCTTCGAAGGCCGCGTCGATCAGTTTCACGCCGTGGCGGTGGTAGAAATCCCGGGCCTTCTGGTTATACACGTTGGCCAGGAACGACAGGTGCGCTTCCGGGTACACCGGCGGCGGGCTGGTTTCGGCCTTGCGCCCACCACGCGGGTGAGCGTCGATGCGCGCCGCTGTCAGCGCTTCGATCACTTCACGGCGCGCGGCCTTGAGCTGCGAGTTGGGGATGAAGAATGCCTGCGGCGCATCCAGCTCAATAGCGGTGGCGTGGTATTCGGTGGTGCCCAGTTGGCCGAGCAGGTCACGCAGGGTGTCCAGCGCCTGTTCCGGTTTGTTGGCCACGCCGAACGGGCCGGGCAGGGCGACGCTGGCGGTGATGCCTTCTTCGCTGGTGGCGTTCAGTTCCAGGTGCTCTTCGCGCAGTCGGGCGACCCACGACAGGCCGATCCGGCGCTCGGCGGAGGTTTTGAGCAGCGCCTGTTGCCAGTTGTGGTCGAGGTTGCGGTTCAGCGGGTGGTTGGGGCGCAACTGATGCAGGCCGGCCGGCATTTCGTTCGGCTCGACGCGATAGCGGTAGCGCTTCTCGCCGTCTTCCTCGAACTCGCCCTTGGCCTCGGCGATATTGGCGCGGAAACCCACCACTTCGCGCTTGACCAGCACATTCAGGCCGTCGCCGTTGGACAGCGGCTCATGGGTGACCACTTGCAGGTCGCGTTTGCCGGCTTTTTCCACCACGCCCACCGGCAGGCCGGTGAAGGTCGGGGTGTCGAAGGCGCCGATGTCGATCTTGCGGTCGCTGACGAAATAATCGGTGCTGCCCCGGTGGAAGGTCTTTTCCGGGTCGGGCAGGAAGAAATGCGCGGTCCGGCCGCTGGAAGCGCGGGCCAGGTCGGGGCGGTCTTCGAGGATCTCGTCGAGGCGCTGGCGGTAATAGGCAGTGATGTTCTTCACATAGCCCATGTCCTTGTAGCGCCCTTCGATCTTGAACGAGCGCACACCGGCATCGACCAGGGCGCGCAGGTTGGCGCTCTGGTTGTTGTCTTTCATCGACAGCAGGTGCTTTTCAAAGGCGACGACGCGGCCTTGATCGTCTTTGAGGGTGTACGGCAGGCGGCACGCCTGGGAACAGTCGCCGCGGTTGGCGCTGCGGCCGTTCTGCGCGTGGGAGATATTGCACTGCCCGGAGAACGCCACGCACAGGGCGCCGTGGATGAAGAACTCGATGGCGGCATCGGTTTCATCGGCAATGGCGCGGATTTCCTGCAGGTTCAGCTCGCGGGCCAATACCAGCTGCGAGAAGCCGGCCTGGTCGAGAAACTTGGCGCGGCCCAGGGTGCGGATGTCGGTCTGGGTGCTGGCGTGCAGCTCGATCGGCGGGATATCCAGCTCCATCACGCCCAGGTCTTGCACGATCAACGCGTCGACGCCAGCGTCGTAGAGCTGATGGATCAGCTTGCGCGCCGGTTCCAGTTCGTTGTCATGCAAGATGGTGTTGAGGGTGGTGAAGACGCGGGCGTGGTAGCGCCGGGCGAATTCGACCAATTGCGCGATATCGCTGACCTCGTTGCAGGCGTTGTGGCGGGCGCCGAAGCTTGGGCCGCCGATGTAGATGGCGTCGGCGCCATGCAGGATGGCCTCGCGCGCGATGGCGACATCGCGGGCAGGGCTGAGCAATTCCAGGTGATGCTTGGGCAAGGACATAGTTTTTTTAGTCAGGCTTGTCACGGTCGAGGCGCGCATTGTAGCCGTGAAACGCCTGACCGGCACCTACCGCAGGGCCGCCGGCGGGCTTGGCCTGCAAGGTGCCAGGCCAATGACGGGTGTTTCAATCGACGCGGGTTCAGGCCTTGGCGGCCATCGCGGTGACTTCCACACGCATGCCTTCCACCGCCAGGGCCGCCACGCCAACCGCGGCACGCACCGGCCACGGCTTGGCGAAGAAGCGCTTGTAGACCTCGTTGAACGCCGCGCGGTCGGCCATGTCGGTCAGGTAGATGGTCAGGTGCATCACCCGGTCCATGGAACTGCCGGCGCGTTCAAGGGCGACTTTCAGCGCTTGCAGCGTGCATTCACTTTGCGCGGTGATGTCGCCCAGTTCCAGGCTGCCGTCGGCGCGGGTCGGGATCTGGGTGGAGACCAGGATGCCGTTGAAGCCGATCACGTCGGAGGAAATCGAGTCGGCATCCGGATCAGGGGTGAAGGACAGGTCGTGGTTGGCCATGACGTTCTCTTGGCAGGGAAAAGGGGCGCCAATTTAAACACAGGGGGCGCGAGGATCAGTACTCTTCGGCTTTGCAGGCGTGGCGAGCGACGAGTATTTGACGTCAAATGATATTTATTTTTCATCGGTCAAGTCCGGTATTTATTGGCCGATAGTGCAGGAGATAACCCCCGATTCTACGCACGGCTGAGGCTACGTCATGTTCAATCACACACTAAAAACAGAACTGGCGGCCAGGAGGGCCGAAGTCGCTGAATACCAAGGATTGATTGCCGCGCTTGAGCGCTCCATGGCCGTGGTCGAATTCGACCTCAATGGCAAGGTGTTGCGCGCCAATGACAACTTTATGAAAACCCTGGGTTACAGCAGCGCTCAATTGGCCGGCAAGACCCACCGTGATTTTTGCCCGTCGGCGCTGACCAGCAGCCCTGCCTATGCCGAGTTCTGGCAGGAACTCAGGGCCGGTAAGTTCGTCTCGGGCACATTCAAACGGGTGGACGCCCACGGCAAGATCATCTGGCTGGAGGCCAGCTACAACCCGGTGCTGGATGAGCGCGGCCAGGTCGTGAAAGTGGTCAAGTACGCCCTCGACGTCACGCGCAAAGTGGAGCAGGAGGCGGCGACCCGCAGCAAGCTGGCTGCGCTGGACCGGGCGATGGCGGTGATCGAGTTCGATTTGAACGGGCAAGTGCTCGATGCCAACGAGAATTTCCTCACGGTCATGGGGTATTCACTGACGGAACTCAAAGGCAAGCATCACCGTATGTTTTGCGAACCGGCCCAGGTCAACAGCCCTGAGTACGCCGACTTCTGGCGGCGCTTGAACAATGGTGAATTCTTCACCGGGCAATTCAAGCGTATCGGCAAGCACGGCCGCGTGGTGTGGTTGGAGGCGAGTTACAACCCGGTGTATGACGGCGACGGCAAGCTGATCAAAATCGTCAAGTTCGCCAGCGACATCAGCGAGCGTGTCGAGAAGTTCGAGGAGGATTCACGCGGTGCTTCCCGCGCTTACCATATTTCCTCGGAAACCGAGCGTTTCGCCGAACATGGCACCCAGGTGATCCACGAAACCGCCAGTGAAATGCGCCGCATTGCCGATAACATCGGCGCCTCGGCACGCCTGGTGGGACAGTTGGGTGATCGTTCCGAGCAGATCACTGCGATCGTCAATACCATTCGCGGTATTGCCGACCAGACCAACCTGCTGGCGCTCAACGCCGCCATCGAGGCCGCGCGCGCAGGCGATCAGGGCCGTGGTTTTGCGGTGGTGGCCGATGAGGTCAGGCAACTGGCGGGGCGTACCAGCCGTTCGACTGCCGAGATTGCCGAGATGATCGGCCTGATTCTGTCGGAAACCCGTGACGCGGTCGCCAGCATGAGCGCGACCCAGGAAGGCGCGCAACGTGGCGTCAGCCTGGCCGACCAGGCGGGTGCGGTGATTCTGCAGATCCGCACCAGCACCAGCGATGCGGTGCAAGCCGTGAGCATGTTTGCGTCAAAGCTGGATGAGTCGGAGGTGGTTCCGAAAACCGCTGTCGGCTGGGTCGGCTAGACGCGCACCCGGGGTCAGTCTCACTCCTCTACATCCATGAACTCTTTGGCCCAGGCCACGTAGCTCTCCGGCAGGGTGTAGGTGTGAGTAAGCTCGGTGGCACTGAGGTTCGAGGTGCTGTGGGTGAGCTGACGTTGGGCGCGCAGGCTGTCGTAGGTGGCCTTGATCGCTGCGAAGTAGGCGCCGTGGCCGGCCACCACGATGCGTACTCCCAGGCTTGCCAGGCGCTGGCTGTCATTGAGTTTCGGGTTGCCGTAGGTCACCAGCATCAAGGGCACCGTGAGTTGTTGCGCAATCTGCTCAAGGTGCTCGAAGTCGCTGACACCCACCATGCAGATCCCATCGGCACCGGCTTTTTCATAGGCCAGGGTGCGTTCGATCACAGCCTCGGTCGGCAACACCTTCGCGTTAGTGCGGGCGATGATGGACAGCTCGGGGTCGACCCGTGCTTCAAGGGCGGCCCTGACTTTGCCGATGCCTTCCTCGATGGAAATCAGATCGGTCGATTTGCGCCCGAACTGCGCCGGCAACAGCGTGTCTTCAATCGTCAGTGCCGCTACGCCTGCGCGTTCCAGCTCCGCGACGGTACGCATGACATTCAGGGCATTGCCATAGCCGTGGTCGGCATCGGCAATCACCGGCAACTGCGCAACGCGGCCGATCCGGGTGGCCTGTTCAACGAACTCACTCAAGGTGATCAACGCAAAATCGGGTGCCGCCAGTACCTGCAGCGAAGCGACCGAGCCCCCCAGAATGCCGACCTCGAAGCCCAGGTCGGCGGCGATACGCGCCGACATCGGGTCGAACACAGAGGCCGTCTCAACGCACAGGGGCGTAGCAAGCAGTTCACGGAAATTACGACGCAGGGCTGAGTGGGACACTTTGGGCATGATCTTTCCTGGTTCTGGTCATTGTCGACTGACGATCAATGCCTATTCATAGTCGTCAGAGATTACCACGCCACAAAACCCAGGATTATGACGTTTGAGAATGGGCTATGCCCACCGCACATACGGTGGGCGCGAGGTGTACGCCGTTCAGTCGGCAGGCTGGCTAAGCAGGTTGAAATGACAGGCGCTGCCACCGCGTCGTTTAGCCTGGTACATCGCGTCGTCGGCCCGTGCGAGCAGTTGCTCGACGCTTGCCCCGTCCCATGGATACAGGCTGATGCCGACGCTGATGTGTGTGTTCAGGCGGTGGGCATCGATCATGAACGGCTGGTTGATCGCGCCGATCAATTTATCGGCCAACACCTCGACCTGCCTGGCGTGGTCCATACCGGTCACCAGGATCGCAAACTCGTCGCCGCTCAAACGGCCGACGACATCGGACCTGCGCACCGACTGGCTGAGGCGTTCGGCCACCGCCACCAGCAATTTGTCGCCGCACGCATGCCCATGGGTGTCGTTGACCGCTTTGAAACGGTCCAGGTCGATAAACATCAACGCCAGCGGCTGTTGCTGCTGGGTGGCATGACTCATCGCTTGATTGAGCAGGCTCAGAAACAGGCTGCGGTTGGGCAAGCCGGTCAGTCCGTCATGGAACGCCAGTTGTTGCATGCGCGCACGTTCTTCGTCCATCACCTTGAAGTTGTGCAGGATCGCGATGAAGTGCGTGACCACGCCCTGCGGGTCGAGCACCGGGGTAATGACCTGATTGATCGTACAGTTGGAGCCGTCCTTGCGGCGCTCGACCATCTCACCCTGCCAGGTCAGGCCCGCCATGATGGTCATCCACAGCTCCCGATAGAACGTGGTGGTTTGTCGTCCCGACGACAAAAGGTGCGGGGTTTTGCCGACCAGCTCCAGCTTCGAATAGCCACTCAACAGGCTGAACGCTCGGTTGATCCACACAATGCAACCCGATCTCTCGGTGATCAGCACCGGGTTTGTCGCCGCGTCCAACGCCCTCACCAACACTTGCTGCTCATCTTCGATCATGGTGCCCTCCGACGGAGCCGGTGACGCTGCAAGTCTTGATGCAGGCTAGGGGCAAGGGGCCCGGCGGCTGTTGATGAAAATCAACTTTTGCGGGCACCAACTGATAAAGATCAAGTAGCCGCTGAGCCGGAACGCTCAATCTGAAGGCCTATCCACCGAATCAGATGGCCGCGTGCCGAGGTGCCCCCATGTTGCAGACTCAGCGTTTACTGTTGATTGCCCCTTCGTCCATGACCCGCACACCGGCGTTCGATCGTGCAGCTGCCTTGGCGCGCGCGATGCAGTTGCCGTTGCATATCGTGGCATTCGACTATTTGCAGGCTCTGGCGATCGCCGGGCTGTTTGCGCCCGAACAGATCAATCGGGCCCGGGAAGGGTACCTGGACACCCATCGCCACTGGCTCGCCGAGCAGGCCGAGGTGATGCGCCAGCGCGGGGTCGAGGTCACCAGCGAGGTGGTCTGGGTGCATCATCCTTATGAGGAAATCCTGCATTTCGTCAACGAGATGTCGCTGGCCCTGATCATCAAGGATGCCGAGGAAGAGCCGGCGTTGAAACGGGTGTTCTTCACCCCGCTGGATTGGCAACTGCTGCGCGACTGCCCGGTGCCGGTGCATCTGGTCACCGACTCGCGCCACCCGTTGCCACGCAAGGTGCTGGCGATTGTCGATGTGTTGCGCAGCGAGGAGCAGGACCAGATCTTCAACGACCAGATTGTCGAAGCGGCGGTCAAGCTGGCCGCGCAATGCCAGGCCCAGCTCGAGTTGCTGCATGTGTACGACTGGGCCGCGGTGTATGCCAAGGACATGGGCTTCGGCGCGGTGCCCCTGGCCGCCGGGCTCTATGAGTCGTTGAATGAAGCCCAGCATGAGGCGTTTGCCGCGTTGGCCGAGCGCCAGGGGATTCCCGTCGAGCATCGGCACTTTATCGAGGGCACGCCGCTCTTCAACATTTGCGACTTCGCCCGCGATCACCAGATCGACATCATCGTCATGGGCACCGTGCAGCACTGGGGCTTGAACAAGCTGTTGGGCACTACCGCCGAAAGCCTGCTGCACCACGCGCCGTGCAGCATGTGGGCGATCAAACCGACGCGCAACTGATGAAGGATTGAACCTGGCGCCAGGACCAACCGGTGCCCGACGAGGTGCGAAATGAGCCAATATCAACGTCTGTTGCTGATCACCGACCGTTCGTTGTATCACTCCCCGGCGCTGCTGCGCGCGGTGGCCCTGGCCAAGGCCAGCGGCGCGGCGCTCGATATCAGGGCGTTTATCGAACCTGCGCCGATCATTCATTTGTGGGAAGAACACGTCGATGAGTCGGTTTTCCAGGACTATCTGCACCGCTATCGCGATTGGCTGGTCGACGAAGTCCAGCGCCTGGGCGGTAACGGCCTGAAGGTGACGGTTGAATTGCTCTTCACCACCCACCCTGTGCTGGAGATCCTGCGCACGATCGCCGATCTGAACCCGGACCTGGTGATCAAGGACGTGAAGCTGGAGCCGGTTCTCAAGCGCATATTCATCACCCCGCTCGATTGCCACCTGCTGCGCGAGTGCCCGACCCCCCTGCATCTGGTGAGCCAGGCGCGCTACGGTTTGCCCCATCGCGTGGTGGCGGCCGTCGATCCGTTCGAGCCCGGCACGCAGATCAGCGGTCTGAACGACACCATCATTCAGTGCGCCTACTCCATGGCCCTGCAATGCGATGCGCCGCTGCATCTGTTGTACGCCTATGACCTGTCCCCGGCATTCAACGGCGATGCGCCGATGGCCATGGGCGGTTGGAACGTGGACTTCGCCGAAGAGCTGCGCCAGTCGTTGCACCAGGCATTCGTCACCTTGGCCGACCGTTATGGCGTACCGCCGGAAAGACGGCACTTTGTCATGGGCCAGCCAGTGCCGGTGATTCAGGAGTTTGTCGAGCAATTCCAGGCCGACGTGGTGGTCATGGGGACTGCTCACCGGGTCGGGCTCGACCGACTGATCGGCAGCAACACCGAACGGGCGCTGTATTCGGTGCCGGGCAGCATTTTAGCGATCCGCCAGCCGGGAAACGACGTCAAGGGCTAGCCCGGGCTCTGATCCTTTATTGACAAAGGTCAGAGGCACGGCGGGCCCACGCCGGATACTGAAAATGTGCGTTGTTGATTTCTTACCGCGATGAATCGAGGGGAAACACCATGAACCGCTACCTGTCCGTTTCACTGTTGGCGCTGGTATTGGCAACGTCCGCCGGGTGCAGTCAACATGTCAAGGAGCTTGAGGCTCGCCTGGACTCCGCAGAAAACAATGCCGCCACGGCGCGCCTGCGCGCTGACGAAGCCTACCTCAAGGCGGAGCAGGCGATGGCGCTGGCCAACCAGGCCCAGCGCACCGCCGACGAAGCCAACGAGAGAGCGATCCATATGCTGACCAGCGCGACCCGCAAATAGCCGCGGCTGCGTGTTATGGGGTCAGCACGATCGCGCCGTTGAACTGCCCGCTGCGCAGGTGCGCGAGTGCCTGATTGGCGTCTTCCAGGGCGAAGCGGGTGATGTCGCAGTGGATCGGCGTGTGCTGCACGGTTTGAAAGAACGCCGTGCCGTCCTGTCGGGTCAGGTTCGCCACTGAACGCACGCTGCGTTCGCCCCATAGCAGTCGATAGGGGAAGGCCGGAATATCGCTCATGTGAATCCCGGCGCAAATCACACAGCCGCCCTTGACGGTGGCGGCCAATGCCAGCGGTACAAGCGCTCCGACCGGGGCGAATATCAGGCTGGCATCCAGCAGGTGCGGCGGCAGTTGGTCCGAAGGCCCGGCCCACACGGCGCCCAATGAGCGTGCATAGGCCTGGCCTGCGCTGTCACCCGGGCGGGTGAACGCGTACACCTGTTGCCCGCGGCCCAGCGCCACTTGGATCGCCAGATGGGCGGCCGCACCGAAGCCGTAAAGCCCCAGGTGGGCGGCGTCCGCGGCCATCTGCAAGGCGCGAAAGCCGATCAGGCCGGCACACAACAGGGGCGCGGCTTGAACGTCCGACAGTGTGTCGGGAATCGGCAGGCAGAAGCGTTCGTCCGCCACCGTGTATTCAGCGTAGCCGCCGTCCAGATTGCAGCCGGTGAACAGCGCCTGATCGCAGAGGTTTTCCCGGCCCGATCGACAGAAGGCGCACTCGCCGCAGGTCCAGCCGAGCCACGGCACCCCGACGCGGCGGCCGATCCAGTCAGCCCCGACCGTGGCGCCCACGGCCGTCACTTCACCGACGATTTCATGGCCTGGCACCCGTGGCAGTTGCGCTTGCGGCAACTCGCCGTCGACCAGGTGCAGGTCGGTGCGGCACACGCCACAGGCCAGGACCTTGATCAACAGCTGCCCGCTTCCGGGTGTCGGGATCGGGCGCTGCTCCAGTTGCAGCGGCTGGCCGGGGGTGTGCAGAACCATCGCACGCATGACGAATCTCCAGGTGTTCGGGCGGTAATGCTAGATCGGTCGGCGGCAGCCCGCGACCAGACGCTTGAGACCTTCCAGGTCCAGGATCGTGACGTTGCGGCCGACGATCTGCGCCAATCCCTGGTCGCGCAGGTGCGCGATGCCGCGGCAGATGGTTTCCAGGCGCAAGCCCAGGTAGGAACCGATTTCCTCACGGCGCATTTTCAGCACAAAGTGCCTGGCCGAATACCCGCGGGAGCTGAAGCGTTGCGACAGGTTCAGCAGGAACGCGGCCAGGCGTTCATCCGAACTCATGTTGCCCATCAGCATCAGCAGGGTGTGATCCTGCACGATTTCACGGCTCAGCAGCCGCGTGAGGTTGTGCTGCAGCGACGGAAGGTTACGCGCCAGGCTCTCCAGATGGGCGAAGTGGATGGGGCAGACCTCACTGTCCTCAAGGGCGACCGCCGTGCAGGCGTGTGCATCGTCACTGATGGCGTCCAGGCCGAGCATATCGCCGGAGAGTTGAAAGCCGGTCACTTGTTCACGGCCATCGACAGACACGATGCCGGTCTTGAACGAGCCGGTGCGAACCGTATACAGCGAACGCAAGGGATCGCCGGTACGGAATAAAGCTGCGCCTTTTTTGACCTTGAAGCGTTGCACCACCAATGCATCCAAGTGGGACACGTCAGGACTATCGAGACCGATTGGCAAGCTGCATGCCGACACGCCGCAACCGGAACATGCCGTTTTTGGGGGGATTACCGGTCTGGGGCAAGAGGTGTGCGGTAGCACCGTCGAGCGACCGACTAAACGCAGGTGATGGGCATTCATGCATGCGCTCCGTCCAGGCATGTGCCTGAGTGATAGAGAGAACGAGGAAAATGCGCTGCCAGCGCTTTTACTCAATATCCCGAGTTCCTGTTTCAATTGAGCTTCAGCGCCGGCTTTAAGACTTGATATACATCAAGCCTCGCGCAGTTGAGGCACCCAGAATCGACGAACGACAATCCACGGGTCGAGCCTTGACGGAGGGGTGTATGAGCGATTTTTTGAGTGCAGAGGAGCTGGAAGGGCTGGACGCGTATTGGCGGGCGTCCAATTACCTGGCGGTCGGGCAGATCTACCTCAAGAGCAACCCGTTGTTAAAGACACCCTTGACCCTGGCGCACATCAAACCGCGCCTGTTGGGGCATTGGGGCACCACGCCGGGGCTGAATCTGCTCTATACGCACCTCAATCGGCTGATCAACCAGTACGACTTGAACATGCTCTTTGTCGCCGGCCCCGGGCATGGCGGGCCGGCGGTGGTCGCGCAGACCTACCTGGAAGGCACCTACACCGAGTGTTATCCCTCGGTGGAGCGCAATGCCAATGGCCTGCTGCGGCTGTTTCGGCAGTTTTCCTGGCCTTATGGGATTTCCAGCCACGTTTCGGCGCAGATCCCGGGCTCGATCCATGAAGGCGGCGAGCTGGGTTACTGCCTGGCGCACGCCTACGGCGCGGTCTTCGATAACCCGGACCTGATCGTCGCCTGCGTGATCGGCGACGGCGAGGCCGAAACCGGCCCGCTGGCCGCCAGCTGGCACTCCAACAAATTCATCAACCCCGCGCGCGATGGGGCAGTGCTGCCGATCCTGCACCTCAACGGCTACAAGATCGCCAACCCCACGGTCCTGTCCAGGATCAGCGAAGATGAACTGTCGGCGCTGTTGTATGGCTATGGTTACGATGCGTACTTCGTCGAAGGCGATGACCCGGCGCAGGTGCATCAGGAGCTTGCCCGCACCCTTCACACCATGCTGCTGAAAATCCGCGAGATTCAGCACGCGGCGCGCCAGCCCCGGCGGGCCGAGACGCCGGAGCGCCAGCTGTGGCCGGTGCTGGTATTGCGCACGCCCAAAGGCTGGACCGGGCCGAAATTTGTCGATGGCTGTCGGGTCGAAGGCACCTGGCGCGCACACCAAGTGCCGTTGGCCAACTTTCAGGCGCCGGGGCATGTGCAGCAACTGGCGGAATGGCTGAACAGCTACCGTCCCGACGAACTGTTCGATGCCGACGGCGCCTTGCTCCCGGAAATCGCCGCGCTGGCGCCCACCGGGCACCGCCGCATGAGCGCCAACCCGCACGCCAACGGCGGGCTGGTATTACGCACGCTCGACTTGCCATGCTTTACCGACTACGCGGTAGCCCTGCCGGCCCCCGGTTGCCTGCGTGCCGAGGCGACCCGGGTATTGGGCAGCTTTTTGCGCGACGTGATGAAAAACGCACAGGGCGCCGCCAACTTCCGCCTGTTCGGCCCGGATGAAACCGCCTCCAATCGCCTGGACGCCGTGTACGAGGTCAGCGCCAAGGCCTGGATGGACCCGTTGGAGGCCGACGACGTGAACCTGGCGGCGGATGGCCGGGTCATGGAGATTCTCAGCGAACACGTGTGTGAGGGCTGGCTCGAAGGCTACCTGCTCACCGGGCGTCATGGTCTGCTGTCGTGTTACGAAGCGTTCATCCATATCGTCGATTCGATGGTCAACCAGCATGCCAAGTGGCTGAAAACTGCGGCCGACGTGCCCTGGCGCAAGCCGCTGGCGTCGCTCAACCTGCTGCTGACGTCCCATGTCTGGCGCCAGGACCACAACGGGTTCTCTCATCAAGACCCCGGCTTCATCGACCTAGTGGCGAACAAGAAGTCCGACGTGGCGCGCATCTACCTGCCGCCGGATGCCAACTGCCTGCTGTCGGTGGCGGATCACTGCCTGCGCAGCCGCAATTACATCAATGTCATCGTGGTGGGCAAGCAGCCGGAGTGGCAGTGGCTGGATATCGACGCGGCCGTGCGCCATTGCCTGGCGGGCATCGGCCGCTGGGACTGGGCCTGCCGCGATGATCAGGAGCCGGACGTGGTCATGGCCTGCGCCGGCGACGTACCGACCCTGGAAACCCTGGCCGCCGTGACATTGCTGCGCGAATATGTGCCGGATCTGCGGGTCAGGGTCATCAATGTGGTGGACCTGATGGTGCTGCAGTCGTCATCGCAGCATCCCCATGGCCTGGCGGATGCCGCCTTCGATGAGTTGTTCACCACCGACAAACCGGTGATCTTTGCCTTCCACGGCTACCCGGCGCTGGTGCATCGGCTGCTGTACAAACGCACCAATCACGACAACTTCCATGTGCGCGGCTTCATCGAGGAGGGCGCCACCACCACCCCGTTCGATATGGCGGTGATCAACAACCTGGATCGCTACCGGTTGGCGTTGGACGTCATCGAGCGCGTGCCCCGGCTGCATGAGCAACGCCACACCGCGCAGGCGCGCTACTGGGCGATGATGGAGAAACACAAGCTGTACCTGATCGAACACGGCGAAGACCTGCCCGAGGTGCTGAACTGGCAATGGACCCCGGCCGGCTAGGGGCTACTTGTTCTTCCAGTACTTCTGCATTTCCAGGAACAGAAAGGACGCCGTCCATGTGATCAGCACCAGACCGGTCAGCGCTTGCAGTCCGGTCAGGAACTTGATGTGGCCCATGGGGGTGATGTCGCCGAAACCGATGGTGGTGTAGGTCGTGAAGGAAAAGTACACGCAGTCCATGAACGAGCCATCGAACTGGCCCGACAGGCGGCCCCACTCGCCGTCGCGTGTCATCAGGTAATAGGCCAGGGCGAAGCACCAGACTTCGATCGCGTGGGCGAGCAGGGCACCGAAGACCCCGATGACCATCCTGAAGCGGCTCCAGACCTTGAGCCGCGGCAACCAGTCGTTCAGGCGCAACAGGCATTCGTAATGAATGACCACGGCGATGATGACCACCAGCGTATTAATCAGCGTGACGGCCAGCATGGCGAGCCTCAGTGCGTGGTTTCAGGGCGACGCTCAACCTGCGGCGACCGGCACGGGTTTCATTGGCAGCAGCGCGGGGAAGTCCTCTGGGGTCAGGCTTTCCTTTTCCATCAACAGGCGCGCGCCGGCCTCCAGGTCGGCGCGATGCGCCTGGAGTAAGCTCTTGGCGCGGGCGTAGGCTTCGTCGAGCAGGGCGCGTATACACAGGTCGACTTCCCTGGCGGTCTGTTCCGAATAATCTTTCTGCCCCGTACTCTGCATCTGTTCACCCAGGTAGGTCATGTTTTGTCGCTCCAGCACCGACTGCCCCAGTTCGGCGCTCATGCCGAAGCGGGTCACCAACTGCCGCGCGATATCGGTCGCACGGGCCAGGTCATCGGCGGCCCCGGTGGATGTCTGAGCATATATCAGAAATTCGGCGGCGCGGCCGGCCATCAGCACGACGATGCGGTCTTTGAGCATCTGGTAACTGATGAGGAAGTGGTCCTCCGTCGGGCGCTGCAGCGTGTAGCCCAACGAGCCAATGGCGCGCGGCACGATGGACACCTTGTGTACCGGGTCCATGGCCGGCAGGTGGCTCGCCGCCAGTGCATGGCCCATCTCGTGGTACGCCACCACCTGGCGTTCTTCGGGACGCAGCACGCTGCTCTTGCGTTCGATGCCCGCGATCAGGCGTTCCACGGCCGCGGTGAAGTCGTCCAGGCCGACCGTGTCGGCGCCACGGCGGGTGGCGACAATCGCCGCTTCGTTGACCAGGTTCGCCAGGTCGGCGCCGGTGAAACCGGTGGTGATGTCGGCAATGCGCTCGCTGTCGAGGGCCTTGTCCACGGTGATTTTCTGCAGGTGGACCTTGAGAATCGCCTGCCGCCCCTTGCGGTCAGGGCGATCGATCAACACCTGGCGGTCGATCCGGCCGGCGCGCAGCAGCGCCGGGTCGAGAATCTCCGGGCGATTGGTCGCAGCGAGCAGCACCACGCCCTCGCGGGGATCGAAGCCGTCCAGTTCGGCCAGCAGCTGGTTGAGAGTCTGTTCCTTTTCGTCATTGCCGCCCATTACACCGACGCCACGCATCTTGCCCAGGGCATCCAGTTCATCGATGAAAATGATGCACGGCGCCGCTTGGCGCGCCTGTTCGAACAGATCGTGGACCCGCGCGGCACCGACGCCGACGAACATCTCGACGAATTCCGAGCCCGAGATCGAGAAAAACGGCACCCCGGCTTCGCCGGCGATGGCTTTGGCCACCAGGGTCTTGCCGGTGCCCGGCGGACCGACCAGCAGCGTGCCTTTGGGAATATGCGCGCCCAGCCGTGCGTACTTGGCCTTGTCCTTGAGGAACGAGACGATCTCCACCAGTTCGGCCTTGGCTTCGTCGATGCCGGCGACATCCGCGAAGGTGATCCCGGTGTCGCGCTGGACAAACACCTTGGCCCGGGACTTGCCGATGTTCATCAGCCCGCCCAGGCCCTGTTTTTCCGCGACGCCGCGAAACAAAAAGTGCCAAACCACCATGATCAGCATAAAAGGCAGCAGCCAACCCAGCAGGCCGCTTAAAAAGGTATTGTCAGTGACCCCGGTGAAGCTCGCGCCCGACTGCGCCAGGCTGGTGGCCAACGTCGGGTCGACCCGCACCGTCGTGAACAGGTTATGGCCGTCGATCGGCACTTGCAGCTTGCCGCTGATCTGGTCTTTCTCGACCTGCAGGTCGCTGACTTTCTGCTCGTTCAGCAACTGCAGAAACTGACTGTACGGGATGCTTTGCACCACGCGGTGTTCCGTCCATAGAAACTGCACAACGGTGAACACGACAAACGCGGTCAGAAAGTAAGACAGGTTCCACTGATGGTTCTTTTTCATGACCTTGACTCAAAAAAGGGCACGCAAGGCAGACACAAACGTTGAATGCCCCAGTCGGCGCACTGGAGCATGCATCACCTCAGGCGAGCAGCAGGTGATCTTCCACCCGCGTGACGCCCGGCACCGACCAGGCCGCCCGTTCTACGAGCTTGCGCTCGCGCCACAGGTGAACCTTGCCGTCGAGCCGGACCACATCACCGTCGACCCTGACATGAATATCCTTGGCGTCCACTTCAGCATTGCGTTTGAGCGCATCTTCGATGCGTTTGCGGATATCGACGATGTCTACCCGCGGGCTCAGGGTCAGCCGATTATCCACCCCAAGCACGCCGGACAGCTTGCGCACCGCCTTCTCTACGGTTTCTTTCTGGTACTGCCAGTCGACTTGGCCTTCGAGGGTGATCCAGCCGTTCTGAACGATGACCTTAACCGCATTCGCCGGTACGTCGGCGCTCCAGTTGATGATGCTCAGGGCGCGGGAGGCGATGGTGTCGTCCGCGGTTCCGGCGCCTTTGTGCAGGCGCACCTGGATCTCCTCGGCGACTGCGCGCACGCCTTTGATGCCTTTTACCGCGCGCTCGGCGCAGACCTTCTGTTCATAGCTACTGACATGTCCGGTGAGCGTGACAACGCCGTTTTCCACGGCAACACCGATGCTGGCTGCATCGATCTGCGGTTGGAATTCAAGCTCTTCCATAATGGCTTTGCGCAAACTCAAGTCGCTCATGATGGTGTCCTCAATCGAATTCGTGGCTGATGACGGGCCGAGAGTGGCCAGTCACTGGTTTCTACGCTCGAACCACGGAAAATCATTGAGCTATATCAACAAGGCCTGAGTGATTCACTCATTGTGTGAAAGCCAGCCATTAGTTGACAAAGATCAGAGCGCGCGCCCTATGGCGCCAGATACTTGACCGACGGTTTTCAGTCACAACAACAGGGCGCCACGCTGCTCGCTAGGACGTCGGGTTGCAGTCAGGTGATTACATGCGCCCAGGCCGAGGTATCTAATGCTGCCACTCAAACGTATTTTATTGATTGCACCCTCGGAGATGACACGCACCCCGGCCTTTGACCGGGCCCAGGCACTGGCCATTGCAACCGGCGCGTTGTTGCACATTGTGGCGTTTGATTATGTCGCATCGCTGGAGGTGGCCGGCCTGTTTGACCATGACGCGATGGCCCAGGCCAGGGAAGGCTACCTGCAGGTCCACCGCCACTGGCTGGAGCAGCAAATGCGCGTTCAACGGCGTGCGGGGCTGGCGGTCAGCTGTGAAGTGGTGTGGGCCAAACCCAACCTGGCGCACGTGCTGGCGTATGTGAACGACTTTCACGCCGACCTGGTGATCAAAGACGTCCAGCATGTCTCGGCCCTTGACCGGACCTTCCATCAACCCTGGATTGGCTGTTGTTGCGCGATTGTCCGGCCTGTCTGCACCTGGTCACCGACGCCAGGCACCCCAAACCGTTGAAAGTACTCGCGGCCATTGACCTGTCGCACCTCGAAGAACTCACATACGGGCTGAACGAGCGCGTGCTCGAACTGGCTTCGACATTGGCGCATGTGTGCGATGCCCATCTGCACCTGCTCAATGTCAGCAACTGGTCGGTGGTGGGCGATACCCCCACGAGCGTGCCGACCCAAAGCCTGGATAGCAGTTTGGGCGAGGCGGTCAATGACGCGCAGGTGGAAGCCTTCGATGTGCTCGCCGAACGCTATGGGGTCGAGCAGGAACGCCAACATGTGCTGACCGGCATTCCGCACAAAGTGATCAGCTTGTTTGCCCGGCGCAATGCATTCGACGTGGTGGTGCTTGGTACGGTCTATCGCGACAAGCTTGACCGGCTGATCGGCAGCACCGCCGAGAGTGTGCTGAACCGCACCTCCTGCAGTTTGATGATCGTCAAGCCATCACCCTGGGTTGACTGAAACCACCGATCCCATGAGACCTCAAGGACATAGCCATGCGTATGACATTTCTCGGGGCGGCCGGTACGGTCACCGGCAGCAAGTACTTGCTGGAACATCGCGACCTGCACGTACTGATCGATTGCGGCCTGTTCCAGGGCTATAAGCAATTGCGCCTGCACAACTGGGACACGTTCCAGCTGCCGGTTCAAGACCTGCACGCCATCGTGTTGACCCATGCCCACCTGGACCACAGCGGCTACCTGCCGGTTCTGGTGCGCAACGGCTATCGCGGGCCGGTGTATGCCACGCCGGCCACCTGCGAGCTGGCGAAAATCCTCCTGCGCGACAGTGGCCGCCTGCAGGAAGAAGAGGCCGAATTCGCCAACCGGCATGGTTTCTCCAAGCACGACCCGGCGCTGCCGCTCTATACCGAACAGGACGCCGAGCGCGCGTTGAAGCTGCTGCGGCCGATCGAGCTGCACCACCGGGTCGCGATCGCGCCGGGCTTGACCATCCTGCTGCGTGACGCCGGGCATATTCTTGGCGCGGCGACGGTCGAAGTTGTCGCCGATGGCGTCACGCTGGTGTGTTCCGGCGACCTGGGGCGGCCAAACGATCCCCTGATGTTCGCCCCGGAAACCATCGAGCAGACCGATTACCTGCTGGTGGAATCCACCTACGGCGATCGTCGACACCCCGCTGAGCCTCCCGAACAGCAACTGGCGGACGTGATCAACCGCACGGCGCTGCGGCGCGGCATCACCCTGGTGCCGTCGTTTGCGGTGGGGCGCGCGCAACTGCTGATGTATCACCTGTATCGACTCAAACAACAGCATGCGATTCCGGACCTGCCGATCTACCTCAATAGCCCGATGGCCACCGAGGTCACCCGCCTGTACCAGCGTTTTCGCTCTGAGCATCGGCTGTCGCTGGAGGACTGCCAGGGCATGTGCGATGGCACGCACTTTGTGTGTTCCGTGCAACAGTCGATTGACCTGGACCAGCAGCGCACCCCTGCGATCATCATTGCCGCCAGTGGCATGGCCACCGGTGGGCGGGTGCTGCACCACCTCAAGGCGCTGGCGCCCAACCCGCTCAACACCCTGTTGGTGCCAGGCTTTCAGGCCGGCGGCACACGTGGCGCGCAGATTGTCGCGGGTGTGCCGTCGGTGCGTATCCACGGTCAGGACGTGCCGATCAACGCCGAGGTGGTGCCGATGCAAACCCTGTCCGCGCACGCCGATGCCGATGAAATCATGCAGTGGCTGCGCGGCTTCAAGCGTGCGCCGAAACACACCTACGTCGTACACGGCGAGCCGAACGCCTCGGACGTGCTACGGCGGCGCATCAGCCAGGAACTGGGCTGGTCGGTGTCGGTGCCGGAGTATCGGGACAGTGTCGAACTGCCGGCGGTCGCGCAGCCTTTGCCGGTCTAGGGCGAAAAAACGCGCCTGAATCACCGCTCCCGCGCCAAGGATGGGTACTTTCCGACCTGCTGAAAAACATCGCAACCGGATACGCTTTGGCTGATTGAGACTTTTGAAAAATTCTGGAGCTTTTTTATGAATACCGATGAAAAGCTTAGGCAACAGGTGATCGAAGAACTGAATTGGGACCTGGCACTCAAAGCCGATCAGATTTTGGTTCAAGTGTCCGATGGCATCGTCACGCTTTCCGGCAATGTCGCCAGTCACGCCGAACGCTGGCACGCGGAACAGGCGGTCGCACATGTCGCCGGTGTCGTGGATCTGCTCAACCAGATCGATGTCGTGCTGCCTTCCAGTCATGTGCGGACCGACAGCGATCTCGTCGCGGCCGCCGTTTCCGCATTGCAATGGAATACCTCGCTGGCGGACCACCGCGTCAAAGTCAGCGTGACCGATGGCTGGCTGGTGCTCAGCGGAGAAGTGGATTCTGAGCATCAGCGCCAGACGGCCGGCTATGCGGTGCGTTATCTGCAAGGGATCAAGGGGATCAGTAACGATATCGTCGTCAAGGCCCATGCCTCTGCGCAAACCATCAAGACCGATATCGAATCAGCGTTTCGCCGCAAGGCGATCATCGACGCCCACGCTATCGACGTGCGTGTGGAGGGCGGGGAAGTCACGCTCTCGGGGGTTGTCGGATCGCTCCCGGAGCGGGATATGGCGCGGTTGACGGCATCGGGCACTGCGGGTGTGCAGAAGGTTGTCGACAATCTGATGGTATCGCCCAGCGGCCTTGAATCGCCGGGTTCGACATAACCGTCCGCGATTACCCGCCGATGGGCCCGTTGCGTTTGTCATTGGTAGCCGCCGAGAGTGTTTTTTCGCCGGCTGCCAGGGCGATGCGGGCGAGTTCGGGAATTGACCTGGCTTCGGTCCTGCTCATGATCGACGCTCGGTGCTTTTCCACTGTCCGTTGACTGATCCCCAGGTTGGCAGCGATGTTTTTGCTCGGATGACCGTCCAGCACCATCGCCAGAATCTGGCGCTGCCGTGCGGTGAGGTGGTTGATATGGTCAATCGCAGCCTTGCGAAGGACCTGGGAACTCTCGGTTGCGACTTGGCTGGCCAACGCTTTCTTCACGCTGGTTAACAACTGCTGATAACGAAACGGCTTTTCAATGAAGTCGCATACCCCAGCCTTCATCGCATCGACGACATCGGCAACACGGCTGTTGCAACTGATCATCAGAACGGGCAACTCGTCGCCCTGTGCTTTAAGACGGGCCACCGTCTCAAGCCCGCTGATGCCCGAGCGGCGCGCATCAATGATCAGGCAGCCCGGTTGGTCAGCGGTATAACTGTCGAGAAACTGCTCGGCAGTGCCGTAGTCGCGCACCAGGTAACCTTCCGACTCCAATAGCGTGCGCAAGTCGCTGCGCAGCGCGGCGTCGTCGTCCACCACGTAAATGACGGGTTGGCGCGACGAGGGCATGGCGTGAACAGCGTGTACTTCGGTGTGTGTACTCAATGCACTGGCGAGGGTGACGCGCAGCAGGTTCAGGCTCACCGGTTTGCGAAGGAGCATGCAGTCGGCGGTCAGGGCGGACTGGGAAACCTGCTTTTTCGTCTCGGCGGTCAATATGACCGCGGGTGTGGCTCGACTGAATTGATCGCGAATCTTTTGCACCAGTTGGACACCGTCCGAGGACCGCTCAAGCACATGCTCGGTCAAGATCAGGTCCGGTTGAATGCCCGAACGCGCGATCCATTCCAACGCGGCGACGCTATCGCGCACCGCTGCCGTTCGATAGCCCAGCGCCCCCAAACCGCAACTGAGCATATCGCCTAGCAGGGCGTCCGGTTCCACGATCAACAGCAGGCACGTGCGAGCCATGCCCAGCGCTCGAGCGTTCTGTTGCCTGCGCGCGCCGGGCTGAACGACTGACGGCGATAACGGCGCGCTGATGGAGATCAGCGTCGCGCGTTCGTCAGCGGTTTTGACCTGTAGCTGTAAACCCAGCATCGCGCTGAGTTCCGCTATCGAGCGAAGGGCAGGCTTGCCACAGGCACCCGGCAGCGAAGCCTCATAGACAGGCATCGACACGATACGCAAGGCGTCGTCGCGGCTTTTGCAGCCCGCGAACCACAGCTCGATGCTCAGCCACTCCGCGTGGCGCCTGCAGCCCAGTGTCAGGCGTGGCGTACTGGTACTGTCCATGATGTTGGCAATCAGACCGCTCAAGAGTTGCCTGAGGCAATCGGGAAGGCTCCTGACCCATGACGAACACGGCACGATCCGCAGGTTGCGGCGCTGGGCGGCGGCCAACGGCAAAAAGTCTTGAGCCAATGCCTTGAAGAGGGCCTGTATGGGGAAATCCACCGCTGCGTGGCGATCATAGTCTGTCGCGGGGGCGGGTTGGTCGAGCCCGAATCGACTCAACAATTTCTCCAGCGTGGCATCCAATTGTTCAAGCACCCTGCGCGCCGGTGTCGCGGGGTCGAATTCACAGGCCTCAAGCTGCCCGACGATGAGTGAAACCAATTGCGCGGTCTGGCGAAGTTTCTGATCGATGCCGCCCAACCGTTCAGCGGGGAGGGGACAGTAGGCCGATGCCGGGCCTGATGCCTGACGTGGCAACACATCTTCCGACATGGATTGCTTGACTTGCATGATTACCCCTCCTGACAAGACGCAAAGTCGTATTGCCTGATGCGTAATCCTATGCAGTTTGTAAGGCGGCTTAATTGATCTATGTAAGTATTTACCGAGCCCCGACGGTTCTAAACCGCTCGGTTGATCGCGAGCCAGCAGGCCGTTCACGCTGAGCGCCTTGTTCAGGCCGCCTTTCGGTTCACATCACCGCGCTTTGCGCCAACGAAGTGCGCCGACGGCACCGTTAGAGTGCCCGTTCTTCAGGCCCTGGCCCGGGCTCAAGGCGGCAGACGTAAGTAGTTTCCGACGCTAGCCAGCTGAATGCATTCAGGCCAACGTAATGCCGGTTCGTGGGGACGGCGGCTGAAGGTAGCCGGTTGACGTTGGTTAACTCAATCTCATGGGAAGGCAACCGTTATGGCTTATACAACGATCAATCCATACAACGGCGAGTTGCTCGCACAATTCGATACGCTGACGGCTGAGCAACTGGAGCACAAACTGGCGGCTGCGGCGCAGTGCTATGCGACGTGGAAACACACAACGTATGCCCAGCGCGCCTCGATCATCGCGAAGGCCGGTGAATTGATGCATCAGCGCTTCGATGCCCTGGCCCGTAAGATCACACTGGAAATGGGCAAGCGCATCGACGAGGCCCGAGGCGAAGTCAAATTCAGCGCCGATATCATGGCGTACTACGCCAAGAACGCGGAACGCTTCCTGGCCCCGCAAGCGCTGGAGCCGAGCCAAGGCGAGGCGCACATGGAGAGCAGCCCCATCGGCGTGATCTTCGGGGTCGAGCCGTGGAACTTTCCGTTCTATCAGTTGGCTCGCGTGGCCGGTCCGCATTTGATGGCAGGCAACGTGCTAGTGATCAAGCATGCCGGTTGCGTGCCTCAATGCGCGATGGCCTTCGAGCAAATCCTGCTCGAAGCCGGCGCGCCTGCCGGGCTTTATACCAACCTGTCGATCTCCCATGAGCAGTCCAGACAGGTGGTCGATGACCCGCGTGTTCGCGGGGTTGCACTGACCGGCAGTGTCGCCGCGGGCCGCAGCCTGGCGGCCTGGGCCGGGCAGAACCTGAAACCGTCTTCCATGGAGCTGGGCGGCAGCGACGCGTTCATTGTGCTCGAAGACGCCGACCTGGAGCTGGCCGTCAAATGGGCGATCTGGGGGCGGATGTACAACTGCGGGCAGACCTGTTGCGCGGCAAAACGCTTCATTGTCGTGGATAAGGTCGCCGATGCCTTCCTGAAGGGCTTTCAGGCCGGGCTCGCGGCGCTGAAACCCGGCGATCCCATGGACGAAGCGACGACCCTGGGCCCGCTGTCTTCGGAAGCGGCATTGGTGCAGTTGCTCGGGCAGGTTCGCACGGCGACCGATCACGGTGCGAAGGTTCTGCTCGGGGGCACACGTATCGATCGCCCCGGCGCCTTTATGACGCCGACCATTCTCACTGACATCGCCCCTGAAAACCCGGCGTTCCGGGATGAGTTCTTCGGCCCGGTGGCGCTGTTTTTCCGCGTCAAGGACGAAGACGCCGCGATCGCCCTGGCCAACGACTCCGACTTCGGCCTGGGCGGCTCGGTGTTCACACGTGACCTGGACAGGGGGCGTCGTGTGGCAAGTCGCGTCGAGACCGGGATGATGTTCATCAACAACATCAGTTGGAGCGATGCCGAGTTGCCCTTTGGCGGCATCAAGGACTCCGGCTATGGCCGCGAGCTGGGCGACATGGGTATCCAGCAGTTCGTGAATAAAAAACTGGTGCGTTACGTGTTGGCTCAGGCGCCGGTCTGAAGCCTTGTCCTGTTTACATTCCGGGTGCCCGGCCATGCGCGGGTGCCTTCAACGGAGCGCGCGATGTACGTCAATGTGGCTGTGCTGAAAGAAACCCACCCGCACGAACGACGTGTGGCCCTCGTGCCTGGCCTCTGCGCGAAGTTATGCGCGCTGGGGGCAAGGCTTCATATGCAGGCGGGGGCGGGTGAAGCGAGTTTTTTGCCGGACGCTGCTTATTCGGATGTGCTGTTCGTGTCCAGCGGCGGACAGTGGCTGCATGAGGCCGATGTGCTTCTCGCGGTGCAGGCGCCTTCGCTGGAAGTCGTAGGCAAGATGAAGCCCGGGTCGGTACTCCTGTGTTTTGTGTATGCGCAGAAGAATCCGGCCTTGGTGCAACGTTTACTGGAGCGCCAAATCACGTGTTTTGCCATGGAGCGCCTGCCGCGCATCACGCGGGCCCAGTCGATGGATGCACTGTCCAGTCAATCGGCGTTGTCTGGGTACTATGCGGTCCAACTGGGCTCGGTGCAGATGTCTCGCATCCTGCCAAAAGTCACCACCGCGGCGGGTATCGTGGGGCCGGCGCGGGTATTGGTCCTGGGGTTGGGCGTGGCGGGGCTGGAGGCGATCGCGACTGCCCATCGCCTGGGCGCGGTGGTGGAGGGCTACGACGTGCGCCCGGAAACCGCGGAACAGGCGCGGTCCCTGGGGGCCGAGTTTGTCGATGTCGGGGTCGATGCGCGAGGCAAGGGCGGCTATGCACGGGAGCTGAGTGAGGCTGAGAAAACCCAAGTCGCTCAAGTGCTGACGGAGCATATCCAACAGGCGGACCTGGTCATTACCACGGCGGCAGTGCCGGGGCGGCCGTCTCCGCGCCTGATCAGTGCCGCACAGCTTGCCGGGATGAAACCTGGCGCGGTGATCGTCGATCTTGGCGCCGAAGGCGGCGGCAACTGCGAAGGCTGCGTGCCCGGACAGACCGTCACGATCGGTCGGGTAACCCTGATGGCGCCGTTGAATCTGCCCTCATCCTTGAGCCAGGACGCCAGCCTGCTGTATGCGAAAAATCAGTTCAACCTGTTGGCGCTGATGTTGAAGAACAACGTTATCAGCATCGACTGGGACGATCAGATTCTGGGGCAAACGGTACTCACCCACGCCGGCAAACTCATGCATTCGCTGAACCCGGCGGATGCCGCAACCCAGGAGAAGACCTCATGAACAGTGTTGGCTTCGTCGGGCTTTATATCTTCATGCTCGCCGCGTTCGCCGGCTGGGTCATCATCGGGCGGGTCCCGGCGATTCTGCACACGCCGTTGATGTCGGGCTCGAATTTTATCCATGGCATCGTGGTGATCGGCGGGCTTATCGGCCTGCTCGATGCGGCGAGCGTGGCCGAACAGGCGGCTGGTTTTGTCGCGGTGTTGCTGGGCGCGGGGAATGCCGCGGGCGGGTACGCCGTGACGGGCCGGATGCTGGCGATGTTCCAGACCAGCGCGCCGGAACCCAAGCGGCGCAAAGCTCATCACTCTGCCACCCGGAAGCCTGAAAAGGTTTGAGGTTTGATCATGCTGATTATGACGTCGCAGTGGCTGATAGGGCTGGTGTATTTCTTCGCCGCTTTTCTACTGATTTTCGGGTTGTGGCGCATGTCTTCGCCGGTCACGGCGGCCGGTGGCATTCATGTCGCCGGTTGGGGCATGGCGGCCGCCGTTATCGTGAGTTTTCTCTACGTATTTTCGGTGAGTGAGGCGGCCCGGCCACATTTGCCTGTCAACGTCAGCCTGGCGCTCGTCGCGCTGCTGCTGGGCGGTGGCGCAGCGTGGTGGAGCGGGCGCAAGGCGGCCATGACCGCCATGCCGCAGATGGTCGCGATATACAACGGCATGGGCGGGGGCGCTGCCGCCGCGATCGCCGCCATGGAGTTGTTCGGGGGCCGAGTGTTCGACCTTTCCGCATTGGCCGGCACCTTGTTTGGCGCGTTGATCGGTGCGATTTCGTTATCCGGCTCGTTGATTGCCTGGGCCAAGCTGGATGGCCGCATCAACAAACCACTGCACATGAAAGGCCTGCAACTGATCAACGCCTTGCTGATGCTGGTGACGCTGTGCGTAGGCGCTTGGCTGATGGTGGTCATGCACGCCGAACACGGTTCGTTGAACGGCGTGCTGTGGTTGATCGGTGTGTTCTTCGGCTGCGCGCTGTTGTTCGGTGTGCTGATGACATTGCCCATCGGCGGTGCCGACATGCCGGTGGTCATCTCCATCTACAATGCCTTCACCGGCCTGGCGGTCGGCCTGGAAGGGTTTGTGTTGCAGGTTCCGGCCATGATGATCGCCGGCATGCTGGTCGGCGCCGCGGGCGTGCTGCTCACATTGCTGATGGCCAAGGCCATGAATCGCACGGTCGCGCATGTGCTGTTTGCCCGTTTTGGCGGCCAGCCCGTGCGCAAAGGCGCGGCGATCGTGGGTGAGCTCAAGCCGACGGCGGCGAGTGATGCCGGCGTCGCCATGCGGTACGCCAATAAGGTCATCATCGTGCCCGGCTATGGCCTGGCCGTGGCGCAGGGCCAACAAAAGCTCTATGAGTTCGTGAAGTTGTTACAGGCCCACGGCGTGCTTGTGCGATTCGCGGTCCACCCGGTGGCGGGGCGTATGCCGGGACAAATGGACGTGCTACTGGCAGAGGCCGGTGTGCCTTACGACCTGATCTTCCAGTTGGACGACATCAACACCGATTTCGTCGACACCGATGTGGTGTTGGTGATCGGGGCAAACGACGTGGTCAACCCCGCCGCGCGCAACGACAAAGCTTCGCCGATCTATGGCATGCCGATCCTGGATGTGGACAAGGCTCATCACGTGTACGTGGTCAAGCGCGGGGAGGGCAAGGGCTATGCTGGTATTCAGAACCAGCTGTTTTATGCGGAAAACTGCAACATGGTGTACGGCGATGCACAGGCCGTCCTGGTCAAGATGATCGAGGCGGTCAGAGGCTTGGGGTAACCAAGCGGGGCGACGTCACCGCGCAGGCGGTGAGTGACTTCAGTAGCGATCGAGAGTGTGAAAAGCATGAACACGTTGAGTCCCGACCTCGATAACGGCGCGCGCCAGGCGGCCTTGCTGACGGTGCGCCAGATGGCGGAAGCCGACCGGCTTTCGGTGGTTGCCGGCGTGTCGTCTTTCGAGTTGATGAGCAATGCCGGCGCGGCGGTGGCACGCGAAATCCAGCGGCGCTGGACACCCCGGCCGCTGCTGGTGCTCTGCGGGCCGGGCAACAATGGCGGCGATGGTTTTGTCTGCGCGTACCGGCTTGCGCAAGCGGGCTGGCCGGTGCGGGTGGCGATGTGGGGCAGTCGCGCCGCGCTGAAAGGTGAAGCCGGGCAACATGCACAGCGCTGGCCGGGCGAGGTGCAAGCCCTGAGCCCCGCGGTACTTGAGGGGGCCGAGCTGATTGTCGACGCGGTGTTCGGCGCCGGCCTCGCCCGTGCGCTGGAGGGGCAGGTGTTGGACACCCTGGCTGCGGCTGGCCGTGGCACGGTGCCGATTGTCGCGGTCGACACGCCCAGCGGAGTGATGGGCGATACTGGTGAGTCGTTGGGCGCGGTGGCGGCGGTGCTGACGGTGACGTTTTTTCGCAAAAAGCCGGGGCATCTGCTGTTACCGGGGCGCGATCTGTGTGGCGAAGTGATTGTGGCCGATATTGGCACGCCCGAAGCGGTGCTCGACGCCATCGTCCCCCAGGCATTTGAGAATCACCCTGGGTTGTGGCTGCCCGACTTACCGCGAGCCGGTCTCGATACCGTCGCGGGGCACCCACCGGTCGTTGCGGCGGATGCCACGCAGGTGCTGACCCTTCACGAGAGCGAATTTCGGCGGATGTTCGACTTCGTCGGCGACAAACTGACCCGCACTCGAGCCGCTGCCCAGCACGGCTCGGCTGTGGTTGTGCATCGCGGCAGTGACACGGTGATTGCCTGCCCCGATGGCCGCGCCGTGATCCATTGCAGTGTGCCCTCGGCCGCCACCGGCGAGCTGTTGGGCGGCATTATTCGGTGGCTGCGGACCCAGGGCATGCCGGCCTTTCCGGCGGCGGCAGCGGGCGTGTGGTTGCATGATGTGGCCGCTGCCGAATTCGGCCCAGGGTTACTGGCCAAAGAAGTGCCGCATCTTTTACCTGGGTTATTGCGTCGACTGTACGGCTGATTGTCCGTGGACATGTCGGCGAGTGGTGTATTGCACGTCAAATGTCCGATTTGAAACGTGGATGGCCGTGCGTTTGATATTTATCAAGTACGCTTTGCCGGAAAAGCGCAGTTTACCCCCCAGAGGCTTCAGGTCATCGTCGTGTATCCAACAGAGCAGGCCGGGCTTTTTTCGGTTTTAACCTGATAGGCGTTCATGCCCAATCCATCGACCTGACGAACAATCAAAAAGAAAGATGAAGCCACTCTTGAAGTACCTTGCCCCTCGAAAAGGTTATATACGAAGGTATTCAACTAATGGCCTCTCACTGCGGTGTTGCAGTATCTGAGCTTCAATACAAAAAGTTTAACTTTGCCGGCTATGAATTGGCTGGTGATCTGCGATTGCCGCGCGGCGCCGAAAGCCTGGTCGTTCTCGTCCATGCCAGTGGCGGCGGTCATTCGAACCCGCGTAACCATTTTATCGCGGAGTACCTGGCGCGCCACGGGATGGGCACCTTGGTGATCGACCTGCTGACAAGGACAGAGCAGCGCTGGGATAACCTGACCGGTGTGCTGCGTTTCGATATTGCATTGCTCGCCGATCGACTGGTCAAGGTCATCGACGCGATCGCCCGAGACGCTGAATTACGCCGTCTTGCCATGGGCTTGTTCGGTGCCAGTACGGGCGCCGCCGCCGTGCTGGTCGCCGCGGCTCACGTGGGCGGTGTGCGGGCGGTGGTCTGTCGAGGCGGGCGCACCGATCTGGCCGCCCAGGCGTTGTGCGAGGTCAAAGCGCCGACGTTGCAAGTGGTGGGCGCGGAAGACCCGATGATCCTGCGCTTGAATGTGCGGACCAGTCGGGCGTTGCACTGCACGCAAAGCCTGGAGGTCGTCAAAGGCGCGACGCACCTTTTCAAAGAGCCGGGCACCCTGGCGGACGTAGCCAGGCTGACCGGCGATTGGTTCGAAAAGTACCTGCACAAGGAACCTTTGCCCAGCGAGCCGCTGCCCGGAATCAATGGCAAGGTTTCATCTTCTTAGCGCGGGCCTGTACAACCCAACCCGTCATGGAGCGAACATGCATTTCTTAGCCTTGGCGGTCGACTATGACGGAACCATTGCCGAAAACGGCAATGTTCCCGAACACGTCTGTACAGCGCTTGCCAGCCTCAAGGCCAGCGGTCGCAAGTTGCTGTTGATTACCGGCAGGGAGTTGCAGGCGCTCAAGCATCATTTTACCCAGCTCGATCTGTTTGACCTTGTGGTCGTGGAGAATGGCGCGCTCCTGTACGACCCGCGCACTGACACCGAGGAACTCATCGCCGATTCGGCCTCGACCGCACTGGTGGAGCGCCTGCGCGACAAAGGGGTTTCACCCTTGTCCGTCGGCAGGTCCGTCATTGCCACCTGGCATCCGTTCGAGGACGCGGTGATCAGCTCGATTCGCGAGCTGGGCCTGGAGCTGCAGATGACGTTCAACAAGGACGCGATCATGGTCCTGCCGACGGGGGTGAACAAGGCCTCGGGGCTGAGTGCCGCGTTGCTGAGGCTGGGCATCTGCGAACTGAATGTGGTCGGCGTGGGCGACGCCGAAAATGACCACGCGTTTCTCGCGATCTGCGGTTGTGCGGCGGCGGTGAACAACGCGATCGACTCAATCAAGGCCCGCGCGGACATCTGCCTGAGCCAGGATCACGGGCGCGGGGTCTGCGAGCTGATAGACATGCTGCTGCAAAAGGACGCCGCGCTGGTGCCGGTCGAGCGTATCGGCGTGCAACTGGGGCGAACCGCCGATGCACGCAAGGTGTGGTTGCCGCCGGAATCGGTGCTGCTGGTAATCGGCAATTCAGGCTCCGGCAAGTCGAGCTACGTGACCTGGCTGACAGAACGCATGGTCGAGGCCCACCAGGGCTTCTGCATCATTGATCCGGAAGGCGACTATCTGTCGCTGGACGGTGCGGTCACGGTCGGTGGCCTGACCACTCCGCCGACAACCGAAGAGTCGCTGCATCACCTGTTACAGGCGCGGCTTAACGTGGTGGTTAGCACCCTGGCTCTGGACCCGGCCGCCCGCGTGCAGTTGTTCGGCGAATTACTGCCGTTTATCCAGCAGCTACGCAGCAGCACCGGCCGCCCGTACTGGATGGTCGTGGACGAGGCCCACTACATGCTGCCCCATTGCGCTGCGTGGCCTCCGGGGTTTCTGGCGAATATGGGGGCGATCATCGTTGCCCTGGACTTCGATCAAGTCTGCCCGTCGCTGCTGGACGCGGTAGACGTGCTGGTGACCCTGGGCAGCACCGCCCGCGAACTGGTCCAACGCTACGCCCAGCATACGCAGCGACGCTGCCCCGAATTCCCGGCGCGCTCATCCGCGCCCGACTATTTCTGTCTGTGGGACATTCGTCATGGCGGCGACGTGGTGCTGATGGCGCAGCAGCAACCCGAGCAGAAACATCATCGCCACAGCGGCAAGTATGCGGTCGGGGATGTGGGCGCCTGGCATGCATTCTACTTTCCCAGCCTTGACCAGCGCGCCTCGAACCTTGCGGAGTTTTTGTCTTCGCTTGCGCGCCTGGACGATCCCGCGTTCCGCCAACACCGCGAGGCCGGGGACTTTTCCAACTGGTTTCGCGAGGTGATCCGCGACGACGTGCTGGCCAACGAAACCCGTCTGCTTGAAAACGATGCGTCTGTACCGCTGCGGGATGCCCAGGAACAGATCGCGCATCTGGTGCAATCGCGCTACCACTTGGAACCGCAGTGAATGGTCGGGCGGCGTGCGCGTCTACAGTTCCAGCTCGTGAACGATGCGATCAAAATCCCGGCCCAGATAGGCCGAGGTAAAACCCGATTGCTTGTACAAGCCATGAATCGGGTAATCGGTCGACAGGTCCGTCGAGCACATTTTGTGAAACCCCTCACGCCTGGCGGCATCGATCAGATGCCCCAGCAATAAACGGCCCAGGCCCTTGCGCAGCCACGGGTCGGCGACGGCGACCGCGCAGTCGCACTGTTCGTCCTGATCGGTGGCACGCCGGTAGCGGCTGACACCGATTACCTGCAACTCGCCGTCATGGTGGATCAAGGCCAGGTAGCCGCGGCTGATCTGCGCCGGCTCGCTCAGCAGTGTATCGATTGCGCTCGCATCGACATGGGTCACTGCGCCCAAAAACCGGAAGCGCAGTGACAGCGGCGACAACCGCTGGAAAAAATGCAGCAGGCCCAGGTGATCGTGCGTCGACAACGGACGGATAAGCACATGCGTTCCGTCGTGCAGTTTTTCCAGCCAATGCTCGGCGGGCGAGGCTTTATCCATCTCGGCAATCAGAGCCGCAGTGTGTTGATTAGCTAGCATGGGGGGCTCCAGCGCACAGTGGGGTCGAAGAACGGCCTTGTTCACACTGAGGGGTATGCGCAGCAGGCGTATTGATCAAGGTCAGAAAGCGTGATGCGGACTAACCGATCGTCCAGGGGCAGGTTGACTTGGATCAAACGGCCCCGCGCAGGCCGCGCCAGAATCGGACTCTCTGCTGATTCGCTCAGGGGCACGGCATGCCTGTCAAACCGCCCACTGCTGGTTTCATCGATCCGGCTGTACCTGAAGAGGAACAGCATTACAGCCGTTCCGCGCTGTGGCTGACGTGGCTGCTCGGCGCCGCGATGTTTGCGACAGTGGTCGGCGTGGCGCTGCAATTCACCGACGTCGAATCCTTCACACACTTGCTGACCCAGGCAGAGCCGCTGTGGCTGGTCGGCGCCCTGGCGTTGCAAGTCCTGACGTATATGGCGCAAGGGCAGGTCTTTCGGGTGGTGCTCAGGGCCGGGACGCAGCCGCTTTCACTCTGGGAGGCAGGCAAACTCAGCGTGATGAAGCTGTTTGTCGATCAGGCCCTGCCGTCCTCCGGCATCAGCGGCGCCTTTGCGGTCGTGGCCTCCTTCGTCCGCCTCGGGTTCGCAAAACCGCTGGTGCTGGCGAGCCTGGTGCTGGATTTGTCCGGGTATTTCCTGGCCTATGCGGTGTCGGTCGGCGTGGCGTTACCGGTGGTGATCTTCCAGGGCCATGCCACGCCTGCGGTGATGACGGCGTGCCTGGTGTTCGTCGCCGTCAGCCTGTTGCTGGCAGTGGTCACGCCAAGGCTGGCCGGCAATCGGCGCCTGGTCGCGCATTTGCCGGGGCGACATTTTCCGATTGTCGCCAGAATTGCGTCATTGCTCACCGGGGCCGACAAGCAACTGGTACGCAGCCAAGGGTTACTCTGGCGGATTACCTTGCTGGAATTGGTGATCATTGTGCTCGACAGCGCCACATTGTGGGTGCTGGTGCGCGCGCTGGGTGTGTCCGCGCCGCCGTTGGGGCTGTTTGCCGGTTTTATGCTGGCCAGCGTGCTGCGCAGTATCGGCATTGTGCCGGGCGGGCTCGGCGCCTTCGAAGCGGCGGCGGTGGTCACGCTGCATTGGGTGGGGGTGAACATTGCGGTGGCGCTTTCCGCCACGTTGTTATTCCGCGGGCTGACGTTCTGGTTGCCGATGCTGCCCGGCCTCTGGTTGGCCCATCGTGAGTGGCGATCCAACGTCAAGCCGCCCGCCCGCGTGGCAACCGGCGATTATTGGAGCCCGCCAGTCAGCCAGGTGTTCAGCAGCCTGCACAGCACGCCGCAGGGCTTGAGCGAGGCCGACGCCAACGCGCGGGTGCGCAGCGCGCCGGCCACGCCCAAAGACCGACCGCGCGGCCTGGCCCGGTTGGTGCTGGAGCAAATGCGGACGCCCTTGGTGCTGATCCTGATCGTGGGCGCGCTGGTCGCCGTGGTGGTGGGGGATTGGCTAGATGCGGCGATTGTCGGCTGCATCGTGCTGATCAGTGCGGTTCTCAGCGCCTGGTATGAAAATCGCGCCAGTACGGCGGTGGAGCAACTGCGCAGCAAGATCGCGCTGCGCGCCACGGTGCGGCGCGACGGCAAGGCCGTGGACATCGCCGCCAGCGAGGTGGTGCCGGGGGATATCCTGATACTCAGCGCCGGCAGCCTGATCGCGGCCGACGGTCGGATCCTGCAGGCGCTCGATTGCTTCATCGGTGAAGGCCTGCTGACCGGCGAAACCTTCCCGGTGGAAAAATTGCCGGGCGACTGCGCCGCCGATGCCACGCTCGGACAGCGGCATAATTGCGTGTTCATGGGCACCTCGGTGCGCAGCGGCACCGCCGAGGTGCTGGTCACGCGCTACGCCTCGGACAGTGAGATCGGGCGCATTGCCAAGACCCTGACGCTGCGCCCGCCCGAGACGGAGTTCGAGCGCGGCCTGCGTCGCTTCGGCAGCTTGCTGTTGCGGGTGATGCTGGTGATCACGATCGTGGTGTTCGGCATCAATATCCTGCTGCATCGTCCTGCGCTCGACACCCTGTTGTTTGCCATCGCGTTGTCCATCGGGCTGTCGCCGGAACTGTTGCCGGCGATCCTGAGCATCACGCTGGCCAAAGGCGCGCAACGCATGGCCGCCAAAGGGGTCATCGTGCGTCACCTCAATGCGATTGAAAACCTCGGGGCGATGGACATCCTGTGTACCGACAAGACCGGTACGCTGACCCGCGGTGTCGTCGTGCTGGACGGCGCCATGGATCTGGCGGGCAATGCCGATGCCACGATCCTGCAACTGGCGGTGTTCAACTCCAGCCTGCAGACCGGCATGCGCAACGCCATGGACGATGCGATCACCCTGGCCGGCAAAACCCTGGCGCCATGCCCCGGCGCGAGCAAGCTCGATGAAGTGCCGTATGACTTCGTGCGCAAGCGCCTGAGCGTGGTGGTCGCGAATGCGCCTGAGGCCGCCCGGCTGATGGTGACCAAGGGGGCGCTGGACAATGTGCTCGAGGTTTGCACACAGGTGCGCCGCGGCGAACAGTTGCTGGCGCTGAGCGACACCGAGCGGGCCGCCATCGCGCAGCGTTTCGCCGACTGGAGCGAGCAGGGCTTCAGGGTTTTGGGCCTGGCCACGCGGGTCTTGCCGGAACAGCCGCACTACGGCCGGGATGAAGAAAAGGCCATGACCTTCCGCGGTTTTCTGTTGTTCTTCGACCCGCCGGAGCCGGGGGTGAAAGACACTCTCGCCAACCTTGAGCGCCTGGGTGTGCAAGTCAAGATCATCAGTGGCGACAGCCATCTGGTCGCCCGCCATGTCGGCATGGCCGTGGGACTGCCCGTGGAGCGCATTATCACCGGCGCCGAGCTGGCGGCCATGAAAGACGAAGCATTGATGCACCTGGCGCCACTGACGACGCTCTTTGCCGAGGTCGACCCCAACCAGAAAGAACGCATCATCCGCGCCCTGCAGAAGACCGGGCACGTTGTCGGCTATATGGGCGATGGCATCAACGATGCCCCGGCGCTGCAAGTCGCCGATATCGGGATCTCGGTGGATAACGCCGCCGACGTGGCCAAGCAGGCCGCCGACTTCGTGTTGCTGGAGCACAACCTCGACGTGTTGCGCGAAGGCATCGAAGAGGGCCGGCATACCTTTGCCAATACCTTGAAGTACATTTCCATCGTCTCCAGCGCCAATTTCGGCAACATGATCAGCATGGCCCTGGCGTCGTTGGTATTGCCGTTCCTGCCGATGCTGGCCAAGCAGATACTGCTCAACAACTTCCTGTCCGATATCCCCTCCATGGGGATCGCCAGCGACAACGTCGACCGCGAATGGGAAAACACCCCGCACCGCTGGAACATCAGGGAAATCCGCAACTTCATGGTGGTGTTCGGGCTGGTCAGTTCGCTGTTCGATGTGCTCACGTTTGCGGCCCTGTACCTGCTGGCGGAAAAGGGCCCGGAAGTGTTTCGCAGCGGCTGGTTCGTCGAATCGCTGCTGACCCAACTGCTGACAATCTTCATCGTGCGAACCTACCGCCCATTCTACCAAAGCCGCCCGGCCACACTGCTGTTGCTCAGCGCCGCGGCCATCGGCCTGCTGGCCGTCGGGCTACCTTACAGCCCGATCGCGTCCTGGTTCGGCCTGGTGCCCTTGCCACTGCCGATCCTGCTGACAGTGCTGGCAATCAGCCTGGCCTACATGGGCGCGGCGGAATGGGTCAAGCGGCTCTTTTACCGTCGCCAGCGGTTGAGCCGCGCTCGCGCTGCGCCGTAGCGGGGCGTGAGGGGTTACTCGTTACGTGCCCACGTGACGTTCACGCCGTATTGACTATCACCGTAGCGGTACTGCGCCTTGCCTTTGAATGCGCCTTCCAGTGCATGCGCCAGGCGATTGGCCAGATGAATACCGGTGGTGGTCACCATCAGGTCGTCCGCCACCTCCGTCACGCGCATGATGCGCTCCAGCGCATGCTCGGCCATTTCGGTTTTTTCGGTGTTTTCGATCAGGTGGATGATTTCATCATGGTGCTTTTGCAAGAAGCCGCCCGATAGCATCAGGGTGCCGGCCGGCATGTTGTCCGCGATGCGGCGGCAGGCCGGGCAGGTGACGGTTTGCGCGTTATGTACCACCGCGTTTTCAGGTCGGTTCCAGGTCCAGTTCCCGGCCTGATACACCGCGTCGCACTGCGGGCACACCGCCGAACCTTCAACCCGCGGCAAGCAATAGGGATCATGGGGCGGCGTTTTGAACAGCTTGTTTTTCTGACTCTGCTGATACTTGTCCATGGTGTTTCTCCTGACGCATCGAGAGGGGCAAACCCACGTGTTGACGATCGGGTGGATTTCACAGGTTGATTTGGACGCTGTTTCCGCCCGAGCGGGTTGATTTTTGTCAACTCGCGGAGCGCCCGGCGACCGCCGGTGCAAGCGTCGCGGCGGGCGTCGGCAAGGGGTGTGAGTTTGTTGATAAAAGTCAACCTCGCCGCAGGCACTTCAGAGAAGCATGCAAGTTCCGTCGACGTGAGAGGAGAGCACCCTGATGGCTCACAGTAAAATCGTGTTTCGCGCGGCTGCCCGCGAGAAGATCCTCAGCGGCGCCACCCAATTGGCGGACGCGGTGCGCGTGACGCTGGGGCCGAAGTCCAAGTCGGTGTTGATGCAGAACAAGTGGGGCAACCCGACGGTCTGCAACGATGGCGTCACGATTGCCAAACGCATTGACCTGCAGGACCCCGAGGAGAACCTCGGCGCGCAAATGCTGCGCCAGGCCGCGGAACGCACGGGTGACGCGGTCGGCGACGGGACCAGTACGTCAACGGTGCTGGCCCATGCGATCCTGGCCGATGGCATCCGCAACGTGGTCGCGGGGGCCAGCGCGATCGATCTCAAGCGCGGCCTGGATCGGGGCCTGCAGCTGGTCGTCGAGTCGCTGGCGGCGCAGTCCCGACCCGTCAGCACGCCCAAGGAAAAAGCCCAGGTGGCGACGCTGTCGGCGCATAACGACGCGGTCATCGGTCAACTGGTGGCCGACGCGCTGGAGAAGGTCGGCGTTGAAGGCGTGGTCAGCGTCGAAGAGTCCAAGACCACCGAAACGGTGGTCGAGGTCATGGAGGGCATGCGCTTTGACCGGGGTTATGTCTCACCTTATTTCGTCACCGACACCGAGAAAATGCAGGTCGAACTCGACGATGCCTGCCTGCTGCTCTGTGACCACAAGATCGGCGTACTCAAAGACTTGCTGCCGTTGTTGGAACAGGTCGCCAAAAGCGGTCAGCCCCTGGTGTTGATCGCAGATGACATCGAAGGCGAAGCGTTGACCACGCTGGTGGTCAACCACATCCGCGGCGTGCTCAAGGCCGTGGCGATCAAGGCCCCAGGCTTTGGCGACCGGCGCAAGGACATGCTGCAGGACATGGCCGTATTGACCGGCGCCACGGTGGTCTCCAACGAACTGGGGATCAGCCTCGAACAGGTCGACCTGCAGCAGTTGGGGCGGGCCCATCGGGTGGTGGTGTCGAAGGACAGCACTTCGCTGATCGGCGGCGCCGGTACACGCGCCGCGATCGACGCGCGCCTGCAGCAGATCCGCGGGCAAATGGCGGCTACCACCAGCGATTACGACCGTGAAAAGCTGCAGGAGCGGCTGGCCAGGCTGTCCGGCGGCGTCGCGGTGATCCGGGTCGGCGCGCCGTCCGAAGCCGAAATGAAAGCGCGCAAGGACGCCCTGGATGACGCGATCTCGGCGACCCGCGCGGCGATCACCGAAGGGATTGTCCCCGGCGGCGGCCTCGCGCTGCTCAAAGCGGTGCCGCTGATCGCCGCCGAGGAAGCCCGGCAGGAGGGCGATGTCCGCACCGGCCTGCAGATACTGCGCCGGGCACTGGAAGCACCGGCGCGGCGCATTGCGGAAAACTCGGCGGTGGACGCCGGCGTGGTCGTTGCGCGCATGCTGGCGGAGCCGGGCAACATTGGCTTTGATGCGTCCGCCAATACTTATGTCGACATGTACGAAGCCGGCATCATCGATCCGACCAAAGTCGTGCGTATTGCCCTGGAAAATGCGGTTTCCGTGGCCAGTATCTTGCTGCTGACCGAAGCGACCATTACCGATATCCCAGAAAAAGAACCGCCAGCCCAACCGTCGTTCCCTGAAGGTTGAGCGCCTGCTCGCGCCTTGCTTCGATTTGAATCGCCCTGATGGAGGCATGCACCCATGAACGTAACCAAGGCAATCGCCGGCCGGCGCTCGACACGTGACTACACGCCAGAACCGCTCGATGAAAAACTCATTTGTCGCTTGATCGATGCCGCCGCCCAGGCGCCCAGCGCGATGAACCAACAACCGTGGACGTTCACGGTGATCCGCGACCAGGCGCTGCTGGAGCGGGTTTCCCGCGAAGCCAGGGCCTGGATGCTCGCCACCACGCCCGCCGGAACGCACTCCAGCCACTTCCAAGCGTTGCTCAGCGAGGACAGTTTTCAGATTTTCTACCACGCGCCGGCCCTGGTGCTGATCTCGGGCAACGGGCCCAATCAGTGCATTGTCGAAGACTGTGCCCTGGCGGCCGAGAACCTGATGCTCGCGGCGTATGCCGAGGGGCTCGGGACGTGCTGGATCGGTTTCGCCCAGGGCTTTCTGAATACGCCGCAGGGTAAGCAGGCGCTCGGCCTGCCCGCCGAGTGGATACCCGTGGCACCGATTATCGTGGGGCACCCGAAGTCTGTGCCCGCGCCCATCGTGCATAAGACCCCAGAGATCCATTGGATAGGCTGATGCCCCAGGCAGGGCTACCGTTGATCCAGCGGTTGACCGGTGTCTCGGTTTTCTGACGTGGATCAGATCGCCCGCCAGGCCGGCTCCTATGCTCGGATTGAACCCACGACGTTGAGATGAGCTGAAATGAACAAGCCACGCTTGCTTGGCCAGTGCTTGCTGATCGCGGCAAGTGTTCTGCTGTTACCGTCCACCGGCGCATTTGCCAACCCCGCGATGCCAGGGTTAGGGCTAGGGCCAGGGCAGGGCGGTATGTTCCGTCACGCCTCGAATTTCGATTGGGTCAAGCATACGCAGCAGACCCTGGAAGAACTCAAGGGCAAGCTCAGCCTCAAGCCGGAGCAAATGCCCGCCTGGGAAACCTGGGCTGCAGGCGTCATCGCAGACGCCAATCAGCAAGTGGAAAAAGGCAACGCAGCCGCTGCTGACAAGGCAAGTGCCAGACAAGCGCTGAAGGACGAAACAACGCCGCAGAGAATGGCCAAAGGTATAGAGCGCCTGCGCACGCAAACCAGTTGGATGCAGGCGCAACTGGTCCGTCTGGACGCGGCTCAGGCACGCACCCAAACCTTCTACGATGCCCTCGATACCCAGCAAAAAACCATCTTCGATCTGTTCTGGACGGTGATGCATCACCGCATCGCCGATCAGGACGGTTGGCGAACGCCCATGCACATGCCCATGCACATGGCATGGCCGCAAGGGTGCGGCGGGCTCAACCCGACCAGCCAACCGTAATGCTATTCGCGAGCCTCCTGGGTAAACATCATGAACAGTGACTCAGTAAAACAGTGCGTGCTGACCGGGTTCATCCTGCTGGCTGCCGCCGTTGCATTGCCGGCGCATGCCGGGCCGCATGGCGGTGGGCATGGGGGCGGGCCGGGCTGGTGGGGGTTTGGTCTCGGCCTGGGACTGGGTTGGGAAGCCGCGCGTATCGCCACGCCGTATTACTACCCGACGTATCCGGTTTATTACTATCCCGCCCCGACGTACTACTACTACCCGGCCAGCCCGCCGACGGTGGTGGTCGAGCCTCAGCCCGTCACGGCCGCGCCATCGGCCTGGTACTACTGCGATTCCGCCAAAGGCTATTACCCGAGCGTACGCCAGTGTCCTGAGGGATGGCGCATGGTTCCCGCGACGCCGCCGCCTGGCCCCATCCGTTAAGACCCCGGACGCGTGGGCTGTTTTTCATTCCTCCCTGGAGCCAGATCATGAGCCAATACCAGTGTTTGTTACTGATCATCAATCCCGCCCTGCGTGATTCCCCGGCAATCGGCCATGCTGCCGCCCTGGCCAAGGCCAGCGGCGCGAGCCTGCATATTGTCGCGCTGGCAGCACCGTTGGACATCTTGTTGCTACTGGCCGAGAACGTGCGTGAAAAGGCCCGGGCCAGCTACCTCGAGGACCACCGCGACTGGCTGAACGCCCAAACCAAGAACCTCCACGCCCTGGGGCTCAACGTGACCGCCCAGGTGACCTGGGCCACCAACCTCAAGCAAGACATCCTGGATTACGTCACCGAGACGCAGCCCGATCTGTTGATCAAACAGGTTCAGCAAGAGTCCGCGTTCAAGCGCGCGTTCTTCACCCCGCTGGACTGGCAGTTGCTGCGCGAGTGTCCGATTCCGGTCTATCTGGTCGGCGGTGGTGGGCATGCCTTGCCGCGCATCGTCGTGGCAGCGGTTGACGTGTCGAATGTTCAACCGGCCAACAGCGCGTTGAACCAGCGCATCATTGAGCAGGCCACCAGCCTGGCGCTGCAATGCGATGCCGAGCTGCACCTGCTGTATGCCTGCGACATGTCGACGATCTACATGGCTGACATGGGCGGTATGGCCCTGTCCAATCTCAGTAAGGACCTGGCGAGCAAGGAGGAAAAAACCTTCCTCGAACTGGCGCGAGACTATGGCGTGCCTTCCGATCGTCATCACTTCGTTTTGGGCAATCCGGTTGCGGTGTTGAGTCAATTCGCCAAGGAACACCAGGTGGATGTGATCGTGATGGGCCGGGTCCAGTATCACGGCATCGAGAAGCTGCTGGGCAGTACCACCGAACACATTCTCTATCAGGTGCCTTGCGGCGTACTGGCGGTCTAGCGCGGCAAAGGCGGTGTGCAATGAAACGACAGATGAGGTGACCCATGAGTTATAGCCCTTCGCTGCAAACGCTCTGGCAGGATCGGTCGGTGGCCGGTCAAAGCCTGGTGGAGCCGTTGCTCAGATACGCCCACCGCCCCGACGTGATCATCCTGGCCTTGCCGCGTGGCGGCGTCCCGGTGGCGTATGAGGTGGCCACGGCCCTGCAGGTGCGCCTGGATCTGATGGTGGTACGCAAGCTCGGCATGCCGTCCCAACCCGAATTCGCCATGGGCGCCATCGCCAGTGGCGGTATCCAGATCCGCAATGAAGAGGTGCTGCGGGCTCATTCGATTGATCAAGACAGTTATGACGCGGTGGTCGCCCGGGAAGCTCGCGAGTTATCGCGCCGTGAGCAGGTTTACCGGGGCACGCGGGCGCCGCTGCAGTTGAAGGATCAGGTGGTCATCCTGATCGATGACGGCCTGGCCACAGGGGCTTCGATGCTCGCCGCGATCCAGGCGGTACAGGTGCAGGCCCCGGCGCGGATCGTCGTGGCGGTGCCGGTCGCGCCGCTGGATACGGTGGAAACCCTGCGCTGTATCGTCAATGAAGTGATCTGCCCGCTGATTCCTGAGCGGATGATGTCCATCGGTTACTGGTACTCGAATTTCCCCCAGACCACCGATGCAGAGGTCATTGAGTTATTGCAGCGGGCCTGGCAACGCGAATCGACTGAAGCGCACCCGCTGTAGATGCGTCGCGGCAGGTGAGCCTTACACACCGAACGGAAAGGTTTCGTCTTCCGCTTCCAGCTCCTCGTTTTTGGGCAGTGCCAGGGCCTTTACCGCCTGCGTCTGCTCGAACCAGAGCATGGCGTCGAACTGTTCGGCCAGTACCGCTTCGAAGTAGTGGCTGTCGCGTTCGGTTGTGGGCCGGTAAATCACGCCAATCGCGCGTTCCAGCAGGGTGGCGGACAACACTGTGCGCAGCTCGGCGCGCTGCGGGTCGCGCCAGTCGGTCAACGACGCCGGCACGCCGGCCTCGAGGAACTGATGCTCCCAACTGTCGGGACGGGAAGGCCGCACCGCCTTGATGAGCATCTCGGCGTCCCAATCGTCGGCCGCCGCCACGTGGCCACGGTCGGTGCTCATGCCGATCAGCACGGCGTCGCGCCCATAGGCACTGCGGCACAGCTGGCCGATGTTGAACTGGCCCTTCCAGCCCATCTCCGTGGCAGCCGCGTTGCCGATATGCGAGTTGTGCGCCCAGACCACCGCTTTGGCCTGCGGGCCCCGGTGTTCCAGCAGGGCGCGCAGGGTGTCGAACATGTGGCGGTCACGCAGGTTCCACGACGCGGTCGAGCCGCGATAGACGGCGCGGTAGTACTGTTCCGCCGCACGCACCACGCGGGCGTTTTGCGTGGCGTTGAAAAAACCTTCGTCATCCTGGATGAGCCCGGCCAATTGCTTGGCCAGCATCACGTTGAGTTGTTCGACCACCTGCGGTTCACAGGGCATCAGGCCATTGCGTTCGACGAAGTGACCGTACAAGGCCGGGTCATCCTGCCAGGGCGTCAGGCAGCCGTAGCGCCGCCGTGCTTCTTGGGCCAGTTGCGGGTCGACGCTGTCCAGATAGTGCAGCACCTCATGGATCGAGTTACGCATGCTGTAAACGTCGAGGCCACGGAACTCCACACGGTCTTCACTGGCGCGTTGATGGTTGTAGCGGTGCAGCCAGTGGGCAAAGGCTTTGACCTCGGCGTTGCGCCACATCCAGGTCGGGAAGCGGCTGAAGATATGGCGTTTCCAGGCCGACGGGGCCAGCCCTCGGACGTACTTGTCGACATGCCCTGCATCGGGCCAGTCGGCCTCAACGGCGACGATGGAGAAGCCATGCCGCTCAATCAAGCGTTGCGTGATGGCGGCTCGGGCGCGATAGAAATCGCTGGTGCCGTGGCTGGCTTCGCCGATCAGCACCACCCGCGCATCCGCGTAGCGATCGAACATTTCGCCGAACGCCGCAGAATCGAACGCCGGCAGAGGCTCGGCAAATTGGCGCAGGACCGCCGCGATGGCGGCTCTATCGACCTGCCGAGACGCGCCATAGTGTTTATCCAGCATGCGTTGGGCGGGTGTGCTCACGGCCGTCGTCCCCTTCAGTGTTTATCTATTCCTACACCCTGACCCAGGTGAATCATTGAGTTTTGTCAATAAAGCCTGCACGGCCTTGAGCCAATGTGGCTGAACCCGGTACGCGCCGGCTACCGACGCGGCTCATGGAGGCTTGTGATATGAGGTGCTCTATCAATCGATCACACCTGACGCTTGCCCTCTGTGTGGTGGCCCTTGTGGGCTGTACCGACACCCGCGACCGGGCATCGCAAAAAACCGCATCCATGCCCGCGCTGGCCTTGGTAAACGACGTGTGTTCGCTGTGCCACGGGCTGACGGGGGAGTCGGTATCGCCGTTGTTTCCCAAATTGGCCGGCCAGCAAAAAGACTACCTGAAGCAGCAGTTGACTGATTTCAAAAACCATACGCGCATGGATAAAGCCTCGACTCAATACATGTGGGGCTTTACCCATTTGACCGAATCGCAGATCACTGAACTGGCGGACTACTATTCAAAACAGCCGGCCATGCAGGCTGAAGCCGAAACGCCTGACGCGCGGGGCGAATTGATCTTTCGCCACGGCGTGCCGGAATCCGGCATCGCTCAGTGCAGCGCCTGTCATGGCGCCGAGGGCCGGGGCCATGGCCAGACCCCCCGTGTGGCGGGCCAGCATGCCGCGTACATGATTCGCCAGATCCAGGTGTTTCAACAGGCCGACCTGCGTGAGCGCGGTGACCTGACGAGCCAGATTGCGCACACACTGTCGGACGCCGATGCCGAGGCAGTCGCGCATTACATGGCCAGGCTGGGGCCATGAAGCTCACGGCCGCACCGCAGGCACCCAGCACACCGACGTCGACGGTCAAGCGCTCGCAGGCGGTGAGCAATGAGGACATTGCCGCGGTGTTTGACGATATCGCCGACCTGCTCGAAATCGATGACGCCAACCCGTTTCGCATCCGCGCTTATCGGGTTGCGGCGCGCACGCTGAGGGCGCTGACGGTCGAGTTGGCGCCGCTCATTGCGCGTGGGGAAACCTTGCCGAAACTGCCGGGCATCGGCGTCGATCTGGCGGCCAAGATCAGTGAAATCGCCAGCACCGGTGATTGTGCGCTACGGCAGCGCCTGCGCTCGACATTGCCGCCTGGGCTGGTTGAACTGCTGTCCATCGCCGGCCTCGGCCCCAAACGCATCAAACACCTGTATCACGGCCTGGGAATCGAAACCGCGCAGCAACTGTGCGAGGCCGCCGAGCAGGGCCACATCCGCCATGTGCCCGGTTTTGGCGAAAGGCTCGAGGCGCGCTTATTGAGCGCCGCGCAGAAGGGGCTCGGAAAGGATCGCCGGTTGCCGCTGGGCGTTGTCGAGCCCGTGGCGCTGCAGTTGATCGAGTATCTGCGTCAACTGCCCGGGGTCGAGGACGCGAGGCTGGCCGGCAGTCTGCGGCGCATGCGCGATACCGTGGGCGACATCGACATCCTAGTGGCAGCAGCGCCCGCGGTGGCGGTCACGGCGCACCTGATCAGGCACCCGGAGGTGTCCACCGTATTGGTCAAAGGCCGCACGCGGGCCAGTGTCGTACTGGACTCCGGCCTGCAAGTCGACGTGCGGGTGGTCAAGCCCGCGGATTGGGGCGCCGCGCTGGTGTATTTCACCGGCAGCAAGGCGCACAACATTGCGATTCGCAAGCAGGCACGGGAACAGGGCCTGAAGCTCAACGAGTATGGCGTGTTCAGGGGCGAGGAACGCCTGGCGGGTGCCACGGAGGTCTCGGTTTATCAGGCCCTGGGGTTGCCGTGGATCACGCCGGAGCTGCGCGAAGATCGCGGTGAGGTCGCGGCGGCACTCAGCGGGCGTTTGCCCAGGCTGGTGGAAGTGAGTGATCTCAAGGGTGACTTGCACGCGCACACCTGCGACGCGGATGGCGCCAATACTCTGGAACAGATGGCACTGGCCGCGCAGCAAGCCGGGTTGGAATACCTGGCGATCACCGATCATTTCCTGGACGGCGAGCGGCTGCTGAAGCAGATCGACCAGATCGATGCGCTCAACGCCCGCCTGCGCGGCATCACCTTGCTCAAGGGCGTTGAAGTCGAGATTCTGGAAGATGGCAGCCTGGGGCTGCCAGACGCTGTTCTCGCTCGCCTGGACCTTGTGGTGGGCGCGGTCCACACGCATTTCAACCTGACGCTGCGGCAACAGACGCAACGCCTGCTCAGGGCCATGGATCATCGCTATTTCACGCTATTGGCGCACCCGCTGTGTCGCCTGATCAATCAGCGCGCGCCGTTGAACATGGACCTGTCGGCCGTCATCAGGGCCGCTTCTGCACGCGGCTGCTGCCTGGAACTCAACGCGCAACCCCAGCGCATGGACCTGTTCGACCTTCAATGCCAATACGCCAAAGACCAACACGTGCTGATCAGCATCAATTCGGATGCCCAGCGCACCGCGGATTTTGCGTACTTGCGCTACGGCGTCGCGCAAGCCCGGCGTGCCTGGCTGGAAAAGGGCGATGTACTCAATACCCGTTCGCTGAGCGCGCTGAAGTCGTTGTTGGCCGCTATGGCAGGCGGGCGTTCGCAAGGCGCCGGGAACTGACGGTTCGGTCTGATTCTTGGTCGAAAGTTGACAAAAATCAGAGCCCCGCACCGACGGCGCCGGATACTTGAACCGTAGCCGGAGCGTTCCTGCTACGACCCTCAAGGAGAATACCCATGAATATGCGTTTACCCGTAGTGTTGCTCAGCGTCCTCCTCGCGTTATCGGCTGGTTGCAGTAACAAACCGGCCAAAGAACTGGATGCACGCCTGGAGGCTGCTCAAAGCACTGCGCTGTCGGCACGCGCCAGAGCCGATGAAGCCTACTCGAAAGCGGAGCAGGCGGCGATGGCGGCCAATCAGGCGCAACAGACTGCCGACCAGGCCAATGAGCGCGCCAGCCGGATGCTCGAAAAAGCCAGCCGCAAGTAGTGAACGGTTGCAGCACCCGACACGTCGTCGGGTTTGCTGCAAGACAGCCGCAGGCCTGCAACCACCCCTGCCAGGCAGCACATCTGGCACCTGCGCGTCGACTCAACAGCATTGGCTTGGTTTTCCCCGACTATCATCTCTTCGCGTAGCGGACTGCCGCTGAACATGTGGCTTAGGCTGACGTTCGGCAGGCGTTACCTGTGCATTCGCACGCTCTTGAAGATCGAGCTGTTCGATATTTTCCGGGGATGAAGCGTTGAACCACTGCAGATAAAAAAAGCCCCTTGTCGGTTTCCCGCCAAGGGGCAGTGCAGCCTGGGGTTCATTCGCCTTTGATCGGCACGACTTTATCCGCTTTCATGGCTTCTGGCTTTTTCGGCAACGAGATGCACAGCACGCCTTTGCTGAAACTCGCGTCGATCTTATCGGCATCAATACCTTTGGGCAGGTTGAACACCCGCTCGAAGGAACCATAGTGACGCTCGCTAAGGTGGTAGCCTTTGCGTTTTTCTTCCTTGTCCTCCTGTTTCTCGCCTTTGATGATCAAGCTGCCGTTGGACAGTTTGACCTCAATGTCTTTCTGATCCATGCCGGGTACTTCGGCGGTGATCTCGTAGCTTTTGTCTTTCTCGGTGATGTCCACGGCAGGCATGCCATGGCCGATCAGCTCGCGACGCCAGAACGGTTCAACGTCGAACAGCCCCCGGCTGAAGGGCGACAGGCCGGAACCGAGATTGAAGTCATCAAACAGGTGGTCCACCTGTTGCCGCAGTTTTTCCAGCGGCCGCCACAGGTCTGTCGTCATGGGATGCTGGTCGGATTTGTGTTCGGTAGTGACCGGCATTTTTTTTGCGGAATTGCTCATCTTTCGGTACTCCTCTTCAGATAGAAGGCAGGCAGCAGAACGGCCTCTGCGCGGCCTGCCAGGACAGAACACGGGGGCAAGCCCATCGTTACAAGGTCAGCGTCCCCGACCACAGCATCCAGCCGGCATAGGCCGCGGCCGCCCAGATGATGATCAACAGGCCGGTCTCGGGACCGCTGAGCGCTTGTCCCTGACGGGCGCGCAGGGTGCCCAGGTAGATCAACGAGCCCGGGGCGTAGAGGAGGGCGCTGAGCAGCATATATTTCGGCCCGGCGGCATAGAGCAACCACATGCAATACAGCGTGGCGACCGCCGCGATGGCCATGTCGCGCAATTGCAGGGCGCGGTGGCCGGCATAGGTGTCACCCTTCCAGGTCAATTTCAGCGCATACAGGCCGCTGAACAGGTACGGCAATAGAATCATCGAGGTGGCCAGGGAGATCAGCGCGAGATAGGTAGCGCTCGAATACAAGGTCAGCAGCAGGAACAATTGAATGCAGCCGTTGGTCAGCCACAGCGCATTGGCTGGCGCGCCTTGGGTGTTTTCCACGCCCAGCGAGACAGGCATGACCTTTTCCTTGGCGGGCGTGAACACCGACTCGGCCGCCAGCAACGTCCAGGCGAGCAGGGCGCCGCCGACCGAAACAATCAGGCCGATGCTGATCAGCACCGCGCCCCATGGCCCGGCCGCGGCCTGCAGCACGCCCGCCATCGAGGGGTTCTTCAAGGCGGCGAGTTCCGGTTGTTTGAGCACCCCCAGCGACAGCAAGGACACCGAAATCAGCAGCAACAACGTGATGACAAAACCGATCACCGTGGCCCGCCCGACATTGGCCCGCTCCGCCGCACGGGCAGAAAACACGTTGGCGCCCTCAATCCCGATAAACACCCAAACGGTGACCAGCATCGTGCTTTTGACTTGATCGAGCGTACTGCCCAACGCTGGCGAGCCCCAGAAGTCGACAGTGAACGTTTCACGCTGGAACGCGGCGATCACCAGGCCGATGAACAACAGCAACGGCACGATCTTCGCGACCGTCGTCAACGCATTGGCCCGCGCAGCGGTGCGCAAGCCCCTGAGGATCATCCAGTGCAACGCCCACAACACCACGGACGCACCGGCGATCGCCGCCTTGTTATTGCCTTCGCCAAACACCGGAAAGAAGTAACTCAGTGCAGCGAACAGGATCACCAGGTAACTGACGTTGCCGATCCAGGCACTGATCCAATAACCCCAGGCGGAGTTGAAGCTCAGGTATTCGCCACCCAGCGCACGCGCATAGGCAAACACACCGTTGTCCAGCGCGGGCTGGCGGTTGGACAGGGTCTGATAGACCAGCGCCAGCGACAGCATGCCGACGCCGGTGATCAACCAACCGATCAGAATCGCACCGGCGCCCGCACTGGCGGCCATGTTTTGCGGCAGGCTGAAAATGCCGCTGCCGATCATCGAACCGACCACCAGGGCAATCAACAAGCTCAGCGACAAGCGCTTGGGTTCTACCTTGCGCAGACTGCCTGCCACGGGTTGGACAGCCGGCGGGACGATCGGTTGAGAGCCTTGCAGATGCGTAGCCATGACGAGCCTCCACGAAAACGTGAGTATCTGCACCGTCGAATGCGAGGGTGCGACTGCTGCATCTAATTTCTGCGCGAAGGGGCTGGGTCTGGTTGATTTAGATCAGATGTAAGTGTCTGCGGATCAGTCGCAATACTTAACTGATTGAATTGTTTTTCAAAAAAAATTTTCCCGCGGGTGTTTTCGTCGTTAAACGCCAAAGTGTTGTTCGTCAATGATATTGATGCGCCAGGAACGCGCTGAACCGTAACGGGAACATTTTATTGAGGAAGGTCAAGCAGCCGCGCCCCGTGGATGCCAGGATAAGGCCAACCTGGGGCAAGGTTCCCTGTAACCTCATCGAGTGTCGAGGCGGCCCATGATGCGAGCATTACGGTTACTGCTTGGCGGCTCCCGTCAGGCCGTGGATTCCCCGGCGTTGTGGAGCCGCGCATGAAGGATGCCCCTTGCCCGGCATTGTTGGTGCTGAATGCGGGCTCTTCAACCCTCAAGTTTTCCCTTTACTTCGTGGCGGCACCCACGGTCCATTGCCTGGGCAGCGGCATGATTGAAGTGCGCCAGGGCAGGGCAACGCTGGTGTATCAGGCCCCAGGATCCGAGGCCGAACATCAGGAGCAATGGCGCGCCGACAGTTGCATGGACGCAGTTTCCCTGGGCAACCTGATGCGTTGGCTGGGCAGCAACCGCCAATGGCAGATTGTCGGCGCGGCGCATCGGGTGGTCCATGGCGGCGCCCGTCGGGAAGTGGCTGCGCGGGTCGATAGCGCGCTGATCGACGAGATACAACGACTGATTCCAATGGCACCGTTGCACCAGCCTTTGTGCCTGGCACCGATTCTCCATATGGCCCGGGAGCATCCCGAGCTGCCTCAGGTGGCCTGCTTCGACACTGCCTTTCACCACACACTCGACCCGCTGGAAACCTTGTACGGCCTGCCCCGGGCACTGAGCGAGGCGGGCCTGCGGCGTTACGGCTTCCATGGTTTGTCCTACGAGTACATTGCCGGGGTCCTGGCGGATTACGACCCGCGCGCGGCGGCCGGGCGCACCCTGGTCGCACACCTGGGCAACGGTGCCAGCCTGTGCGCGATGCGTAACCGCATCAGTTGCGGCACCACCATGGGGTTTTCCACCCTGGACGGGCTGTTGATGGGCACCCGCCCGGGCAACCTGGACCCCGGCATCGTGCTGTACCTGCTGCGCGAACGCGGCATGAGCACGGCGGCGGTCGAACACCTGCTGTACCACGAGTCCGGATTGCTGGGCATCTCTGGCGGTGTGGCGAGTGATATGCGGACGCTGCTGGCCAGCCACGCCGAAGGGGCCGCGCAGGCCATTGAGTTGTTTGTACGGCGTGCCGTCAAGGAAATCGGCGCGCTGGCCGCATTGCTCGGCGGGCTCGACGCGTTGGTGTTCACCGGCGGCATTGGCGAACATGCACCCACCGTGCGTGACGGGATTCTCGACGGTTGCGCCTGGTTAGGCGTAACCCGCCACCAGCACCCGCCCACCGGAGCCTGCCTGACGACGTCGGACAGCCAGGTATCGGCCTGGGTCATCGCCACTGATGAAAATGCAGTCATCGCTCGACACAGCCTGGCCTTGCTGCCGGCGCCGGTTTCGAGCGAGGCGCTTTAGCCACTATCGCCTTGAGGTGTCGACGTGTATGCATTCCTGCCACGCGAACTGCCGGAGCAGTTGCGCGCATTGACCGAGCTTGCGCTTAACCTGCGCTGGACCTGGAACCATGCGCTCGACGAACTCTGGAAAAGCATCGACCCGCAACTGTGGGAGCGTACCCACAACCCCTGGCTGATACTGCAGAACACCTCGCCGCACCGGCTAGGAGAACTCTGTCGAGATGCGACGTTCTCGCAAACCCTCGCGCACGCCATCGAAGAGCATCGGCACTACCTCAGCGAGCCGGGTTGGTATGCGCAGCAGACAAGCGCCGGCGATTCCAAGCAGATCGCCTACTTCAGCATGGAATTCGGCCTGAGCGAGGCGCTGGCGCTCTATGCCGGCGGGCTCGGTGTGCTGGCCGGGGATTACCTGAAGACGGCAAGCGACATGGGCGTACCGGTGCTCGGGGTGGGGTTGCTCTATCAGGAAGGCTATTTTCGACAATCCATCGACGCGATGGGGCGCCAGCAGGAGGCCTACCCCTATAACGACCCCACCAGCCTGCCGATCCAGCCGACGTTTGGACAGGACGGCGCGTGGTTGAAAATCCCCTTGGCGCTTCCCGGCCGGACCCTGTATTTACGCGTGTGGCAGGCCATCGTCGGGCGTACCAGCCTGTACCTGCTCGACAGTAATGACCTGCTCAACGGCGCCAGCGACCGTGGCATCACCTCGAAGTTGTACGGCGGCGGTTCGGAGATGCGCTTGCTGCAGGAAGTGGTGCTTGGCATCGGCGGCTGGGCCACACTCGAAGCGTTGGCGATCAATGTCGATGTGTGCCACCTCAACGAAGGTCATGCTGCACTGCTGGTGCTGGAGCGTGCCCGGCGCTTCATGCATCAGAAGGGCACATCGTTCCAGGAAGCCTGGTGGGCGACGCGGGCAGGCAACGTGTTTACGACCCATACGCCAGTGGCTGCGGGTTTCGATGTGTTTTCCGCGGAGCTGGTACTCAAATACGCCCGCGGCTATCTCGACGACTGCCGCCTCACATCGCACGAGTTGCTGGCGTTGGGCCGACGCAATCCGTCGGACGCGGATGAACCCTTCAACATGGCTTTTCTGGCGCTGCGTGGGTGCGCTCAAGCCAATGGCGTGAGCCGCTTGCACGGCGAGGTCAGCCGACGGCTATTCAGCGATTTGTATCCCCGCTGGCCTGTTCAAGAGATACCGGTGGGGCATGTCACCAACGGTGTGCATGTGCCGTCCTGGGACTCAATGTGGTCCGATCATCTGTGGACCACAAGCTGCGGCAAGGAGCGTTGGCGCGGCGCAGTCGAGTTGCTGCCGGCGACGGTCGCCAACAATGACGACGAGGCCTTGTGGAACATGGCTGCCGAGCAACGGCGCGACCTGGTGACCTATGCGCGCAAGCGCCTGGCCTGGCAGCTCGAGCAGCGTGGCGAGTCGGCGCAGCAGGTGGCGGAGGGCGGGCAGGTGTTTGACCCCAACTGCCTCACGCTCGGGTTTGCGCGACGCTTCACCGACTATAAGCGCCCGAACCTGCTGCTGCACGACAGCGACCGCCTGGCGCGGCTGTTAACCAACGAGCAGCATCCGGTACAACTGCTCATCGCTGGCAAGGCTCATCCCGCCGATGAGCGCGGCAAGCAACTGATCCAGGCATGGCTCGACTTCGTGCATCGCCCGGGGCTGCGCCGGCATGTGGTGTTCCTGGAAGACTACGACCTGGAAATGGCCCAACACCTGGTGCAAGGCGTCGATGTCTGGATCAACACCCCGCGTCGGCCCTGGGAAGCCTGCGGCACCAGTGGCATGAAGGTGCTCGTCAACGGCGGGTTGAACCTCTCGGAACTCGATGGTTGGTGGGCGCAAGCGTACCAGCCCGCCTATGGCTGGGCGATCGGGGATGACGCGCCGAGCGATGACGACGTCGACGCCGAGCGCTTGTACGGCCTGTTGGAAAACGAGGTCGTCCCCACGTTCTATTCACGCGATGCACAGGGTATTCCACGCGACTGGGTGCAACGCATGCGCGCCAGCATGTCGCAGCTGGGGCCGTACTACAGCAGCAATCGCATGCTGCAGGAATACCTGGAGCATCTTTACCAACCGGCGATTCAGGCGTTTCGACGCCGCCGCGAGGATAACGCGGCACTGGCGCGCACGCTCCATGCCTGGCAGAAGGCGTTGACGGCGGCCTGGGACAATATTCACTTCGGCGCGGTCGAGGGGCATCGCGATGGCGACTGCCTGTGCGTTCGCGTGCCGGTCTATCTGGGTGAGATCTCGCCTCTGTGGGTCAAGGTGGAACTCTATGGCGGCCTGTGCGACGAGTACCCCGCCGAGTGCTTGCTGATGAAAGCCGTCGATGTGATTCCGGGCGCCATCCAGGGTTATATCTATTCCATTTCGGTCGCCGCCACGCGCCCGCTGGAGCACTACACTCCGAGGGTTCGCGCCTGGCACGCGGATGCCTTTCTGCCAGCGGAAAACCCATTGATTGCGTGGCAGCGTTGAGCTGCGATGCGCCTATTGTCAGCGAGCCAAACCGGGGTAAAGCCTGGCGGCCAATAGCAGAAGAACGGTGAACACCGAGAGCATCACCTATCGCAACGGGCGCTGTCCCACGCGGCAGCAAAGCGCATTTGTTGATAAAGATCAGAGGCCATCGGGAGCAACCCCAGATACTCATGCGACCGACTTAACCGTCTTCCCGCACTCTCGACTCAACAAAAAGGAAAAGGATCATGGGCACAGCCGCCATTTCCCCGCAGGCTGAACGTTTCAACCTGCCGGTCAGTGAATGGGTTACCTCGACTGTTGATCCGCTGGCGCTAGCGCCGGTTTCGCTGCCCATTACCAGCGTGGCGGCCAGGGCCAAGGTCCTGTTCGTGACCTCCGAATTGGCCGGCCTCGTGAAAACCGGCGGGCTCGGCGATGTATCGGCGGCATTGCCCCGGGCCCTGCATCCCCTGCACGATGTGCGCGTGTTGATGCCGGGTTACCCGCAAGTGCTCAACAGCGGAAATCCGGTCCATGTGATCAGCGAGCTGGAGGGCCATGCGGCATTGCCGGCGTGCAAGATCGGGCGGATGGACATGACGGATGGCCTGGTCATTTACCTGGTGATCTGTCCTGAACTGTATGAGCGTGAAGGCACTCCTTACGGGGATAACAATGGTCGTGACTGGCCGGATAACCATATCCGGTTTGCCCGTCTTGGCCTGGCCGCGGCCGACTTCGCCGCAGGCGCGGTGAAGTGCCAGTGGCGTCCGGAGCTGGTACACGCGCATGATTGGCCGGCTGGCCTCGCGCCGGCGTACATGCGCTGGCGTGGGCAGGACACGCCGAGCATTTTCACCATCCATAACCTTGCCTATCAAGGCATGGTCAGCAGCGGTTCCCGGCGCGAACTGGGCATCCCCGAGCATGCGCAGGCCTCGGACGGTATGGAGTTCTACGGCAAGCTCTCAATGCTCAAGGCCGGCATGGCCTATGCCAACCACATCACCACCGTCAGCGCGACCTACGCCCGGGAAATCACCACGCCAGCATTCGGTTGCGGCCTGGACGGCTTTCTGCAAAGCAAAGCCGAACAAGGGCTGCTCAGCGGCATTGCCAATGGTATCGACGCCAGTTGGGACGCCGAAACCGATGAGCACTTGATCTGCCGGTTTGCCGCTAACGATTGGCTCGGCAAGGCGGTGAACGCCCACTATGTACGCCAGTTGTTCAATCTCAAACCGTCGACGGGGCCTCTGTTCGCGGTGGTATCGCGCCTGGTCTTCCAGAAAGGCCTGGATCTGACCATTGGCGTTGCCGGGCACATCGTCAGGCAGGGCGGGCAGATCGTCATCATCGGCCGTGGCGAACCGCAGGAAGAGGAGGCCGCACGGGAGCTGGCCCAGCGCTTCCCGGGCCAGGTCGGTGTGCTTATCGGCTTCAACGAAACGGATGCCCGGCGCATGTTTGCCGGCAGTGACTTCCTGCTGATGCCGTCGCGCTATGAACCGTGCGGCCTGAGCCAGATGTATGCGCAGCGTTTCGGCTCATTACCGGTAGCCCGTAATACCGGTGGGCTGGCCGACACGATCGAAGATGGCGTGAGCGGTTTTCTGTTCGAGGAGCCCACCGTGGAAAGCTACGCGGCAGCACTGACGCGGGCGATCAAGGTGTTCGCCAACCCTGAGTTGCTCAATGCAATGCGTTGCCGCGCCATGCGCAAGCCGTTCGATTGGCACCAAGCCATAAAGCCTTACAGCGCCCTGTATCTGCGATTGCTGAAGGCCAATCGGGTATCCCTGGCGGTCCCCTCACTCAATGGAGAGACATCGTGACCCATTCACAGCCGCACATTCGTTGGTTCAAGGACTTGGGTATCAACGACGTCGCACAGGTCGGTGGCAAGAACGCCTCGCTGGGGGAGATGTACCAGAACCTGACAGGCCAGGGCATCCGCGTACCCAACGGGTTTGCCGTTACTTCAGACGCGTACCGTTATGTCCTTGAGCACAACAAGGCGTGGGCGCCGCTGCATGCCGCGCTCGACGGCCTCGACCCCAACGACATCAAAGACCTGCAAGCCCGCGGCAAACGGGCGCGGGCGATTGTGTATGGCTGTACGCTGCCGGAAGACCTGAAGAGCGCGATACTGCACAGCTACGCCCAGCTCAAGCGCGAGTACGGCAACAGCCTTTCACTGGCCGTGCGCTCCTCGGCAACCGCCGAGGACTCGCCGCAGGCCTCATTTGCCGGGCAGAACGAGACCTATCTCAATATCGCCAATGAAGATGCGCTGCTCGATGCCTACAAGCGTTGCCTGGCCTCCAACTTCACCGATCGGTCGATCCATTACAAATACGACAACGGCTTTGATTGCTTCAAAGTCGATCTCGCCGTCGTCATCATGAAAATGGTGCGCAGTGATCTCGGGGCCAGCGGCGTGATGTTTTCCCTGGATACGGAAACCGGCTTCAAGGATGTCGTGTTCATCAACGCCGCGTGGGGGCTTGGGGAGAATGTGGTGCAGGGCGCGCTGGCCCCGGACAGTTTCTACGTACACAAACCCAGCTTCGTCGCCGGTTATCGTGGCGTGCTCAAACGTAGCCTGGGCAGCAAAGAAAAGAAGATGGTGTTTACCGACACCCTCAATACCGGGAACATCGCGCAGGAGTACACCGCGAATATCGAAACACCCGACGAAGAACAAACGCGCTTTTGCCTCTCGGACGGGGACGTCATGGTCCTGGCTGACTATGCCATCAAGGTTGAAAACCACTATTCGAGCAAAGCCGGTTTCTACAAACCCATGGACATGGAATGGGCGAAAGACGGGATCGATGGCCACTTGTATATGGTCCAGGCGCGCCCCGAAACGGTGGCCTCGCAGAAAAAAGGCAGCGTGCTGCAGATCTATCACCTCAAGCAACGCTCGCCAGTGCTGCTCAAGGGGAAGGCGGTCGGCACCCGCATCGGCGCCGGGAAGGCCCGTATCGTCAACGATGTGAAACAGCTCAGCGAGTTTCAACCGGGCGAAGTGCTGGTCTCCGAAGCCACGACTCCGGATTGGGAACCGGTGATGAAAACCGCCGCCGCGATTGTGACGAACCGCGGCGGACGCACCTGCCACGCGGCCATCGTGGCGCGGGAGCTGGGTATTCCCGCGATCGTGGGCGCCACCAATGCGGCAGCGACAATCAAAACCGGCGCCTTGTTGACCGTCAGTTGCGCCGAAGGCGAAATCGGAACGGTCTACGACGGCATCCTGGATTTTGATGTGGAGGAAACGGACCTCAGCCAACTCGGGCATCCCGACACGCACATCATGATGAACCTGGCCAACCCCGACCAGGCCTTCAGCCTGGCCTCGCTGCCGGTCGACGGTATCGGTCTGGCGCGTATGGAGTTCATCATCAATGAATGCATCAAGGTCCATCCGATGGCCCTTGTCCACCCGGAAAAGCTGGATGACGCCACCCGTGAAAAGATCGCCGTGCTGAGCGCCGCGCATGCAGACCCTACGGATTTTTTCATCAAGACCTTGGCCGAAGGCGTCGCCACCATTGCCGCAGCGGTGTACCCAAAACCGTGCGTGGTACGCATGAGCGACTTCAAGAGCAATGAGTACGCGACCCTGCTGGGTGGGCAGTATTTCGAGCCGGTAGAACACAACCCGATGATCGGTTTTCGCGGCGCGTCCCGATACAGCCATCCGGCTTATGCCGAAGGGTTTGCGCTGGAGTGCGCGGCGATGAAATGGGCGCGCGAACACATCGGGCTCACCAACATCAAGTTGATGATCCCGTTTTGCCGCACCGTGGCGGAGGGCGAAAGGGTATTGGCGACCATGGCCAGCCATGGCCTGCAGCGCGGAGAAAACGGGCTGGAGGTCTACATCATGTGCGAAATACCCAACAACGTGATCCAGATCGACGCGTTCGCCAAACTGTTCGACGGCTTCTCGATCGGTTCCAACGACTTGACCCAGTTGACGCTCGGCGTGGACCGCGACTCGGAAATCGTCGCCTTCGATTTCGATGAGCGCGACCCGGGCGTCAAGCAGATGATTCGCCTGGCGGTAGAAGGCGCCAAGCGTAACGGCCGACACTCGGGAATCTGCGGGCAGGCGCCGTCGGATTATCCCGAGATGGCGGAGTTTTTGGTGTCGATTGGCATCGATTCAATGAGCCTCAGCCCGGATGCGGTGCTGGCGACGATTCGGCATGTGCTGGCGGTGCAGACGCAGCGGTTACCGAGCGATGAGGCCGACCGGGGCAACATCGGCGCGTGAGGCCTTTCACGCAAGGCCTTCGTCTCGCAATGCTTTGCGCACCGCAGGACGCACCTTGACCCGGTCATACCAGGCCCGGAGGTTATGCAAGTGCTCGAAGTGGATGTCGGCCTTGTAATAGCTGGTCAGCCAAGAGGCCTGGCCCCAGCCGGTCAATGCGAACAGATAGGCATCCGCCACCGTGAAGGCATCGCCCATGAGGTATGGACGGGTACTCAATTGTTCGTCGATCCAGGCGAAGCGCTTTTCCAGCTTTGGCTTGGCAGTCTCGACGTATTGACCTGCGAGTGTGGCGTACAACAGTGGAATGTAGCCCTTGTGAATCTCAGACGACAGGAAGCTCAGCCATTCCTGAAGTCGGTATCGATCGAGGGTGCCATGAGCGGGAACCAGCCCAAGCGCCGGCTTCAGGTCGCCCAAATACTGCACGATTGCCGGGCCTTCACGCAGGAGCGTGCCATCGTCCAGCTCGATGGCGGGTACGTAGCCCAGACGGTTGACCTCGAAGTAGTTGGCGCCCGAGTCGGTAAGGTGCGTCTTGTGATCGACCTTGATCAGCGTGGCATCGAGACCCAATTCATTCAGAACGATGTGGGGCGAAAGCGAGCAAGACGCGGGGATGTAGTACAACTTCATTGGCAAACTCCAGAACAGGGGGAGCGCTGTCAATCCAATGGAGAGCGCGCTTCAGCTGATTCTAGATGCCCGGTATAAAATAGGAAGAACGCACTATTTTGTAGTATAGGTACAAAAAATATACCTACACCCGGCCAGGACTCTGACCATGAAAGACAACATCTCCGGCTGCTCGGTCGAAGAAGCGATGCGTTTGTTGGGTGGCCGCTGGCGCCTGCTTCTTGCGTCCTACCTGCTCGATGGGCCGAAGCGTTTTAATGCGCTGAGGCGCGACATTCCGGCTATTTCGCAACGCATGCTGACCCTCGATTTGCGCGCCCTTGAGCAAGCCGGGCTGGTCAAACGGACGGTGTTCCCCACCGTGCCCGTGACGGTTGAGTACGAACTCACCGTGGACGGGCGACGGTTGGAACCGGTCGTTGCGGTAATGAAAGAGTTTGGGCTGTGGGTCAAGAGTCGCCCATGTGAGGTGATACAGGTTGCCAGCCGCGAGTCGGATGCGCTCTAGCGGGAGCTCGCGGGGGCCTCAATCAGACGGGTCTTCCGATCTGGTGTAGACCTCGACGAAGCCCGGTTAATCGCACCGGATTGTTCAAGCTATTCACCATTTCCTTCAAGAGTAGAACGCGCCTCGGTTGTTATCGTTTATCCGTGCCTTAAGCATTGCCTGGCAGCAAGTAAGTAAAGGCAAATATAAACATAACAATATGAGGCTTCAAAATGAGTGCTCAATCTAAACTCGCCGCTGTGTCTGCCGAAAACGGCAAAGTCACGTACTTGGACGCAATGGTGATTGGTGCAGGGGTAGCTGGCCTCTACCAGTTGTATCGACTTCGTGAGATGGGCTTGACGGTCCGCGCCTACGATACGGCTTCCGGAGTGGGCGGCACATGGTATTGGAATCGTTACCCCGGTGCGCGGTTTGACTCTCAGGCAGAAATTTATCAGTACTGGTTCTCTGAAGAACTCTATAAGTCCTGGCAACCCACCGAGCGTTTCCCGGCTCAGCCCGAAACAGAGCAGTGGCTGAACTTCGTCGCCAATCGGCTCGACCTCAAGAAAGATATCCAGTTCAACACCCGCATCGCTGCCGCGTACTTCTGCGAAGAGAGCGGGTACTGGAGGGTGACAACTGAGGCCGGCGAAACGATCAATACGCAATATCTGATCTCTTGCTGCGGGATGCTGTCCGCTCCGCTGTCCGATCGGTTCCCCGGCCAAACCGACTTCAACGGCCAGATCTATCACACCGGCCTGTGGCCAAAAGACCCCGTGGACTTCAGCGGCAAGCGCGTGGCCGTGGTAGGCACTGGCGCCACTGGTATTCAGGTGATCCAGACCATCGCTCCGGCGGTGGGATCGATGAAGGTCTTCGTGCGTACCCCGCAGTATGTGATTCCGATGAGGAACCCTAAGTACAGCAAAGAAGACTGGGAAAAGTGGGGCACCCAATTCCACCAGCTCAAGAAGCGCGTGCGAGAGACCTTTGCCGGTTTCGACTATGACTTCGACGCCGGCCCCTGGGCCGAGAAAACCCCCGACGAGCGACAAGCCGTGCTTGAACAACTCTGGGATGATGGCTCTCTGGCCATGTGGCTGGCGTCGTTTCCCGAGATGTTCTTTGACGAACAGGTCAATGAAGTCGTGTCGGAGTTCGTGCGTATCAAGATGCGTGAGCGCCTGCAGTCGAGGCCAGAACTCTGCAACCTGCTGATCCCGACCGACTATGGCTTCGGCACCCATCGCGTACCGCTGGAAAGCAAGTACCTTGAAGTCTATCTGCAACCCAACGTCGAGGCGGTCGACTGCAAGCAGTCGCCGATCGAGCGCATTGTGCCGGAGGGGATCCAGACTGCGGATGGAAAGATTCACGAGGTAGACATCATCGTGCTGGCCGTGGGTTTCGATGCAGGTTCCGGCGCACTCAGCCGGATCGACATTCGAGGGCGCGATAACCGGTCGTTGAGGGAGCAGTGGAAACAAGAAATCCGTACATCGATGGGGCTGCAGATCCATGGCTACCCCAACCTGTTCACCACCGGTGCGCCGTTGGCACCGTCGGCGGCACTTTGCAACATGACCACTTGCCTGCAGCAGCAGGTGGACTGGATCACCGGATGCATTGAGTTTGCCATCCAGCACGGCAAACAAGTCGTGGAAGCTTCCAAAGAGTTCGAGGACGACTGGGTACAGCATCACGACGAGACGGCGGCGAAGACCCTGGTCGTCAAAACCGACTCTTGGTACATGGGCTCCAACGTCGATGGAAAACCGCGCCGACTTGTATCGTATATCGGCGGCGTCGGTAATTATCATCGCCGCTGCGACGAAATAGCCGCACAGGGTTACCCAGGCTTTGAAATGGCTTGAGGTCGAACGACTGCTCATTGATTGCAGCTGTCACTCCGACTCTCTATTGCGCCGTGACAGCTGGATATTCGAGGTAACCCGAAATGAACAACTATTACTCCCAGGAACATCACGGTCCTTTTGAACTGATCAACATCGGAGCGCTTCAGCTTGAAGAAGGCTCGTGCATTCCTGAATGTCAGCTGGCCGTAGCCGTACATGGCACCCTGAACGCCGACAAGACTAACGCCATACTGGTTCCCACTTGGTATTCCGGCACAAGCAAGGCGATGGAGCAGATTTACATCGGCGAAGGGCGGGCGCTGGACCCTGCGAAATACTGCATCATCGTCGTCAACCAGATCGGTAACGGTCTTTCCAGCTCTGCGAGTAACACCGGCGGTTCATTGGCTGGCCCTGGGTTCCCGAATGTCAGAATTGGCGATGACGTCAGTGCCCAGCACACATTGCTCACCGAATACTTTGGCATCGAGAGCCTGGCGTTAGTGGTCGGGGGATCGATGGGCGCACAGCAAACCTACGAGTGGGCCGTGCGCTATCCAGACTTTGTCAAACGCGCCGCAGCCATAGCGGGCACCGCGCGCAATAGCGAACATGACTTCCTGTTCAGCGAAATACTGATTGATGCGATAACCACCGATCCGGCCTTCCGGGCTGGCTTATACGGCTCATCGGCGGCAGTGGCGGCCGGGCTCAAGCGCCACGCGAAAGTTTGGACATTGATGGGCTGGAGTACCGCGTTCTTCCGCGCCGAGCGGCATAAGGCGCTGGGTTTCGAGTCGATGCAGGTATTCGTCGACAGCTTTATGACGAACTACTTTGCGGCAATGGACCCTAACAACCTCCTGACCATGGCCTGGAAATGGCAACGGGGCGATGTCAGTCGAAACACGGGCGGTGATCTTGCGGCGGCCCTGGGGCGAATCCGAGCGAAAACCTATGTCATGCCCATCTCACATGACCAGTTCTTTACCGTGGACGATTGTCTGTCGGAGCAGAAAATGATCCCGAACAGCGAGTTCAGGCCATTGCAATCAATCGACGGTCACCTCGGACTTTTTGGCACCGATACGCAAATGCTCAATCAACTGGACGCCCATCTGACAGAGCTACTCTCGTCCCCGACACATTGAAACAAGCTTCAAAAAAATAGCACAGGGCACCTGTGCTAGACCCAGAACAATTTTAAAAAAAACAGGGTTGAAGATGAACATAATAACAACAGCACATGCTTTGCTCGCGGCCAATACGCTCAAGTCGAGTTCTGATGCTAGCGTCGACTGCCTGAGGAAAAACAATAGCCACTGCCGAATTATGTATGCGTTTCAGTTGGCGACTTTAATGCTTGGTCTACAACTTCCGATTGTGTGCCACGCACTGGATGTCGATCCTGGCGACTATACGCCAATGCCAGACGGCACACAGCTCGGGCTGCTGTATTTACAGCATGCAGAACGCCATGATTATTACGTGCGCGGCAATCAGTTAAGCGACAAATATAACCTGTACTCGGATGTCAGTATTCTGAGGGGGGTCAGCTATCAAGCGTTTGCAGGCGTCCTGACGAATATCCAACTGCTATTGCCTTTTGGCCACCTGTCGGCCGGTGGCGATATAAAAGGCATGGGCAGCGAAAGCGGAATGGGCGATCCGATTCTGGCCAATGCGGTCTGGATCCATCAGGACCCTTCAACAAACCGCGCATTGGCCGTCACTCAATATCTTTTTTTGCCAATAGGCGACTACAACAAGAATAAAGAGTTGAATATTGGGGAGAACCGATGGAAGTATGTCTTGCAGGGCGGATACATGCACGGCATCGGCAGCCGCGTCATTCTGGATTTCGTCGCTGACGTGACTTTTTTCGGCGACAACGATCGTTATTCCTCCCGCGACCTGACGCTGAAGCAGGACCCGCAGTATCAGATGCAAGGATTCATCAGGTACATGTTCAGTGAGCGCGCGGCTATGCATGTCGGTTATTCCCGGCTATGGGGCGGGCAGAGGAAAGTTGACGGAACCGAACTGGAAGATGAAAGCCGTCAAGCAAAAATAGTGCTGGGCGGGTCTTATTTCGTGACGCCGAAAGCTCAGTTGCTTGCGACATTGGGGCGAGACCTTTCAGTTGAAAATGGCTTCAAGGAAGAGTCTCGCGTCAATCTTCGATTGCTTTACGTATTCTAAGTCACTGAGCAACGCCGGCTACGCCAGGAAAATCAGCGAAGACATCACCAGGGCTGTGGTGGCCTGACAGGCGTCGCTCCGTTGCGAGAATCACTTCTCGCAGCCCCTTTACGGCCGCCCGGCGGTGGCCGTTTTTTTAGCGGGGCGGGAAACGTCCGCAACCTTCAACCCATGCAAATCATCTCGGTCACGCTTTATAGCCATTTAATCCCTGTGTTCGGTTTTTTATAATCACTTAAGTCGCATAACGTTGGATATTTTTTTCGACACTGCTCATCCCATGCTAGTATTCTGGTGAGCTGTAAATACTAATAAAAACAATACTCCACGGCCATCTCTCGAGTGCTTTCAAATTTGCGTAGGAGCGCAATAAGAGCCAAGGTGACGGCCCTCAAGTGAGACTTCAAGTATGCCGACCGTCATTACCCCAAAGGAACTTCTCAAGTGGGTGCCAGGCGTAGTTCTCAGCTCAAGCGAAGAACTCGGATGGAAAGATATGCAGCAACGCTCATATCGATATAAAGGTCAGGACGTCCTCATTCCACCCCTTGATCATTTCATGATCGTTTATTACTTTGGCGGCCGCACACCGATGGATCGTTGTGTGGATGAGGGCTGGACACGTACCGCTTGCGCGCCGGGCGATATTTCCCTGCTTACGATGTCACAGGACTCCCATTGGAACTGGACAGAAGACATTGATGTTTCTCATCTCTATCTTTCCAATGCGCTGATGTCTCGTGTGGCCATGGATGTTATGGAGCGTCCGATTGAAGAGGTGCGCCTGCATGATCTGCTCCGTACCCAAGACACGATCCTCACGGCTATTGTCGGTGCAATTACCAATGAAGTAAGAAGTCGTGGGATTGGTGGCGCATTGTATGTGGAAGCCTTGAGCATGCAGTTGGCCATTCACCTTCTACGGCATTACGCCAGTGTCACCTTTAAAGAGTCCAGTGCGCCTGGGCGGCTGTCGCAACAACAAAAAAAGTACTTGCTCGAGTTCATCGATGCTCATCTGGAGGAGTCCATACGCCTGGACGAAATGGCCGATGCCGTAGGGTTGGGCGTCTGGACGTTTTCCAGGAAATTCAGCGAATCGTTCGACTGTTCGCCACACACCTTTGTTACCGAGCAGCGCATCGAGCGGGCCAAGCGAATGCTGTACAGCGGCACACTGTCGATTAAGGAAATTGCCTATCATTGTGGGTTTTCAGATCAGGCGCATTTGACCCGTGTCCTGCGCAGCAAACTTGGCGTCACGCCTACGCAACTAAGGAAAACAAACAACCTGGAATAGTGTTCTTACAACGATCGGAAAGTAATTTTCTGCTTCGCCGAACAACCATCAGCGAAGTCAAGCCATTGCCGGCCAACGGCTACCGGAAAGAAACATGGACCTTTTAGATATTCTATCCTCGGCCGTCGTAACCGTATTGGTGGTGGCACTGATCGCACTTAGACGCACGGACAGGAAAATCCCGATCGAAGACATCCCTCAGGAGCGTGCCAAGTGGGAAGAGAAAGTTCGCGGTAAGTCCCGGTCAGCCCTCACACGGCGCCCACTCGCACCCTCTATTCCAGAACCGTATGTGCCTCGCGAATCCGCAACCGTCGCCGAGGCCCCATCGGAGCCAGGCGATAAAACATAACGCCGGTATCCCGCGATGACGAGCAGCGCGTTAACCCGCTGAAATGGTCAGAACGTCTGGCCCATGGAAAACTGAAACACCTGTTTATCCGCGTTCTCCGGCGTGCGAATCGGATAAGCCAGCGTCGGCTTTGGCCTGGGCTTGGCCATCGCCGCGCGGGCAGTGCAGATGCACGGCGGCAGCATCGCGGCACGCAATGAGTCAGGCGGCGGGCTGACCGTGGAGGTCAACCTGCACAACGCGCGATCTTTACACGACATTACATTGGCTTGACCGCCCTGTACGTCGCCGCTCATTAGACTTGTCGCCATTGTTTGAGCGGAGGTGGCGATGTTTCAGGTGCATAAAAAGGGCTTTGTGCCCGGCAGGAAAATGGTCGATGGCCTGGTCCCGTATGACTTCTTTTGTGAAGACAGCCCGACGATCAATATCTTCGTTTTTACCGGCGCCGCCACCCCCGACGCAACCGTCGAGGAGCAGACGCTGTGGGGCTTCACCCGCCTGGAGCGGTTCGAGGCGATGACCAACGCGCTGGTGAGCAACAAGCAACACGCCGGATGGTTTCAAAGCGTGAATGTACTGACCGGGCCCAACCAGAACGGCACGCAAAGCGTGAAATTCCAGCGCGTGCTGAAAATCATCAAACACGCCAGCAGCACGCAAAAAGTCGATTATGAGATTCTGACCGACGAAGGCGACACCTACTTCACCCGGCAAACCGTTGCGGCGAACAGCGCGCAAACCGTCATCTATTCGGCGGAGTCGTCCGCTCGTAGCGCGTGATTATCTGACGGGCCTGGCGGGCGCGAGGCGCGTCTGTTCGTCCAGTCACGCGTGTTACCTCTAAGCGCTACAAAAAGCGTGGGCAGTACTGGGGCAGAGGACTTCAACAACATTGACGTTAACAAGCACCTGAAGAAGAAAACATGCACGTCGCCGCCTGGCCCCCATTGATGAACTGAAGCTCGCAGTAGACGCTGCCGTTATGCGCTGACGCATACGACTGTGACTCTGCTTCATGCTGCTCTCAAAAAAGGAGTGGCGGCTTTGCTTCGTCCGTGGTTTTTCGACGCTTTGGCGCGAAGAAGCGGAAGTTTGCTGTTTTTCGTCTCGGGTATTGATATGCACCTTTTTAACGCTTTGATGGCTCGTGCCATCCCTTTGATTCCGCGCGCAATTATCCAAAAAATCTCCCGCCGCTACATTGCTGGTGCCACGCTAGGCGAAGCCCTGGCGCGGGTTCGACAGTTAAACGCGCAAGGTTTCTGTGTGACTCTCGACGTGTGTGCGAATCAAATTCGGCCCTGGGCTCTTGGCCGCTCGAATTGGTTGTTCGCAGGCTCGCTGCGCAGTGGCAAACGTGCGGCTGCAATCGCGAGTTTGATCGAGTCGGTATGGCTCAGCGGGCATGATCCGTATGCTTACTTGAAGGATGTTCTTACACGCCTGCCGACGCAGCGGGCGAGTGAGATTACCAAACTGCTACCGCGCAGATGGGCGCCCGTTTAATCAAGCAAGGTGTGTTCGGCGGGCGCTTGTTTTGCAGGTTCCCTGCGCAGCGGAAAACCAGCAGCAGCGATCATTAATTTATACAGATTGCGACCTAGAATGGTAATGATCGTATGTTTACCTGAAGGTGTTCAGGCGCCCACCTACACAGCCGGCGAGTGAAATCAATCAATTGCCGCCACATAAGTGGGACCTCTTTAATCACACAAGGCATGTTCGTACCAAGACTTGTTAGCCGGCAATTAAAACCTGTTGAAGGAGCTAGATATTGAAGTGGATAGTTTTTGCGGTATTGACCTGGATCAGCACACTTTTGTATGCGGACGCTGCTCCGAATGAGACCAGACAATCGACCAATGCGGCTGTTACAGCCTGCAAAGCAATAAGTAAACTGCTGAAGCCTTCCTTTTCAAGAACTCAAGCGCATTTCCTCGACTCGGAAGAAATTTTCGCAATATTAGTGCGAGGCATTAAGCCCCCTCCATCCATGAAGGATCAATCTGGCGCGGAGTTATGCTTGTACTATTCATACACAAAACGCGCTCGCCTGGCTGATTGGGATGAGATGGCCACATCCAAAAAATGGCCAAGGCGAATCAAGGCGCCCACAGACTTATGATAGATGGTGCATGCGTCCGCTTAAAGTACGCGAACACCATCGCCATTAATTCTGGAGTTCACAAGGTGTGTTTCCGAAACGCTTACGGATTTACGGCGCCTAATACGGCAAGAAAAAGCAGTACCTGTGATGAGGGGCCGTGCCCATAGACAACAATTGGGCCGAAAACCAAATCAGGCCATGGGCTCTTGGGCGCAAGAGCTGGCTCTTCGCAGGGTCTTTACGCCGTGGCAAACGGGCGGCAGCGATCATGAGCTTGATCCAGTCGGCGCGGCTCAACGGGCATGACCCGTATGCTTATCTCAAAGATGTGCTGACGCGGCTGCCGACGCAGCGGGCAAGTGAGATTACCGAGTTGCTGCCGCATAAATGGGCGCCCGTTCAACCGCCCAAAGTATGTTGGGCAGGTGCGGACAGCGCTGGTACTGGGGTTGCCGGAGCAGCGGATCGGCTCATTGCTAATGTGACGAGACGTACATAGATGGCGTGGACGGCGCAGGCAGTGCGTAGGTCGCCTTCATCCATTCGATCTCTGCCTGGGGCGTGCGCCCAAAGAAACGTTTGAATTCGCGGCTGAATTGCGAGGCGCTTTCGTAGCCTACATTGAACGCCGCCGTCGAAGCGGTCATAGCGTTGCGTAGCATCAGTAATCGCGCCTGGTGCAAGCGCGTCGACTTCAGGTATTGCATCGGCGACGAGTCCGTCACGCTGCGAAAGTGCAGATGAAAGTTGGGCACGCTCATGCTCGCTTCTTGGGCAAGGGACACCACATCCAGGCGCTCCTGGTAGCAACTATGGATCTTGCGGATCGCACGAGTGACCTTACCAAAGTGACCCTGGCGATTGAGCGCGGCGCGCATCGAACCACCTTGCTCGCCGGTTAGGATGCGGTAGTAGATCTCTCGCACCAGCGACGGCCCAAGTATTTGCGCTTCGCCCGGACTGCTCATCGCCTCAAGAAAGCGTAGCGTCGAGGCGCGCAGCAAATCGTCCATTGGCGAGGCATACATGCCCTTGGGCTGGGCATCACTTGGCCCGAGAGCTTCATCCATTTGCAGTATCAACTCGCTGGCCATTTGTAAGTCGAGGCGCATGTAGACCGCCAGCATTGGCTGCGCCTCGCTGGCATCGGTCTCCATGGTGAAAGGAACTGGGACGGACACCACTAGATAGTGCTGGGCGTCATAAACGTATACGTCATCGCCCAGATAGCCACGTTTGCGCCCTTGGCACAGGATCACGATACCCGGGTCATACAGCACCGGAGTGCGAGTCAGTGGCCGATTCGAACGCAAAAAGCGGATATCCTCTAGCGTGCTGAGGTTGTAGCCCTCGACCGGCGCGAGGGTTTCCATCAAATGCACCATGCGCGAGGTGCGTGAGTCGGCCCGATTCATTGATGTCCCCTCTGCTGGCCGCTCAACCGTCGGTGGTAAGGGTCAGCGCTTCCCATTGATCAATCTCCCTGGCCGTGCGATTCAGCTTGTCACGTACCAGCCCCAACGCGTCACTGCCCAATAATAAGTGTGCCGGTGGTGTCGGGCTGGCAATGACCTGCAACATCGCTTGCGCCGCTTTTCGCGGGTCGCCAAGCTGTTTGCCGCTCTTTTCTTCGCGGGCCTTACGTACCGGGTCGAAACTGGCGTCATAGTCAGCAATGCTTCGTGGGGTGCGCTGCATCGAACGACCGGCCCAGTCAGTGCGAAACGAGCCAGGTGCCACGGCGGTCACGAAGATGTTGAAAGGTAGCAGTTCTTTGCTCAGCGTATCGGAGATACCTTCGAGAGCAAACTTGCTCCCGCAGTAGTACGCGATGCCCGGCATCGTGATGGTGCCGCCCATAGAAGTGATATTAAGAATATGACCAGTGCGACGCTTGCGAAAATAAGGCACGAAAGCCTTGGTCACCGCTACCGCGCCGAACACGTTGACGTCGAATTGGCGACGCATTTCCTCCAGCGGCGACTCTTCAAAGATGCCCTCATGACCGTAGCCGGCGTTGTTGACCAACACGTCGACTGGGCCGTGGGTTGCTTCAATAGCAGCTACTACGCTGTCGATCCGGGCGAAGTCAGTGATATCCAGAATCACCCCATGAGCATGATCCACCGAGAGCGCCTGAAAGGCGCGCAAGGTGGCTTCACTACGCACGGTACCTATGACGCGGTGGCCCGCTGCAAGAGCTTCTTGCGCCAGCGCGTTGCCGAAGCCACTGCTCACCCCCGTGATGAATATGGTTTTTCTGCTGTTCATGGCGACTTCCAATAAGTAGGGACGAGGCCATGATATCTATCGAAAACTCGGTCACCTATGCCGGTTTGTCTTAGAGCATTGCCTATTCCTATCAGAGTCAACAGTTAAGTAGGCGCGCGTTTAACCACGCAACATGTGTGTTGAATGGACACTTATGTCAATTCCATGCAATTGGATGGGAGAGTCTGCGCAATACCCCAACTACTCCAGGAGAGTTGGCCAAACGCTTACTGCGCGGTTGAATGGGCATGGTCCATACGCGTATTTGAGGGATATTCTAACGCGCCTGCCGACGCAGCGGGCGAGTGAGATTGAAGAACTGCCACCGCACAAGTGGGTATCCGCTTAACCGCGCGAAAGTATCTTAGTCACAGAAAGGCCCTGAGCAAATGAACCGCCGAGAGCTGTTTTTCTGCTTCGCCAACGGTAAGAGGTCTTTCACAGTACTCTCGACTTAGAAAAACAATTGCGTCGTTACCGTCAGGATTGTCGGAATAACCGGGGTGTTTTGATATCTCTGCGAGCAAGTCTTCCGAGACTGGAACGACATGAAAATGTGCGTTGAAGTCAGGAGAAAATCCCAATTTGTAGAACATTACTTTGTAAGGGGAATACACCTTTGCCAGCAGACGCTCCGAGGTTTTCATCACCAAACCGAGAGATGACATGGCTTCGTCGCTCAAATCGCTGAGATCTGAAGCCGTCTCTTCAGATGAAATTATCAAATACCCGTCGTAACGTGAATCTCGCCGATGAGTTACTATCCAGTGGGTGTTGCTGAAAACTCTTAGCTCGTCCATGTAGCTCCAGTTAAACGACGTATTTATGTTGACGGTACAACCTACATTTCTTGCCCAACGATATGCAACCAATTGTCGCACGGCCCAAAGTCGTCTGGTCAAGACGGGTTTGCCATACGTTTACATTGCTGCGACGTTGGTTGATCCCGTTATCATAGGATTACTTCACGAAAGCAGATCCAGCTATGCCACGGTCGTCATTCGCCATCCGAGTTTTGTTCGCCTGTTGCCTTTTGGTCGCAACCACCAATCACATTCGAGCAGATTTTCAGCATGGGTTGCTCTGGGACTACGGATACGGGGCCAGCGCCTATTGGGCTAGCCGTATTTTCTGGGGGGCGCTTACGTTTTTTGACCCGCTGGCGGCACTGCTCCTTTTCATAAAACCAAGGGTGGGCATCATCCTTACAGCAGCAATCATTCTGGCTGACGTCGCCCATAACACCTATTACGTCGCGTTGAACCAGCAGTGGCTGGAGCCGTTCTACCTGTCCCAGGTGGCGTTTCTTGTCGCGGTTTTTCTACTCTCGCCTATCGCCTGGAACTTCACCCGTCGTCGCGTAGCACTAATCAACACGATTCGATTGTGAAGTGTTCCAATGAGGGGCAGCGTCGCTCAGTATGATCAGGATGTTCAATGCGCAGGGGCTCCTATGCAGCGTGTCATGATTATTGGCCAACCAGGGTCAGGAAAAAGTACGTTGGCTCGGGCGATGGGCAAGCACACAGGTCTTCCGGTCATCCATATCGACACGATCCATTGGCAACCGGGATGGGTTGAGCGAAACACTGATGAGAAGACTCGCCTTTGTCACGAGGCCGAGGCTCGCGATCAGTGGATTTTTGAAGGTGGCCATTCGGCCACCTGGGATAACCGTATTGCCAGAGCCGACCTCTTAATATGGATTGATCGGTCGCCGGTACTTCGGTTTTGGCGTGTGTTTCTTAGAACTTTGACCCAGCGTGGTAGCACTCGCCCCGACCTTCCAGAGGATTGCCCAGAGCAGCTAAAGAACCTTCTAGCGCTTTTCAACTTCATGTGGACTACCCGTAAATCGGCGCGTGCCAAGATGAGGCAGCTTGCGGCAACGGCGCCCTCAACATGTCGCGTCGTCTGTCTGCGATCCAACCGCCAAACCAGGCAATTTCTATCGAGTATTCGGGACGTGCGTTGCGGACAGTCGTCGTGAAAAGTCCAGGTTCCGACAAAGCCGCTGCGTGCATGCCCTAAGCCGGCGTGTGTCTTACGCCAAGGATCAAGTCCGAAAGCGTCCCACCAGCCCGCTCAGCTCCGCAGCCAAGCGTGACAGCGCATGGCTCGCTGCGTTGGTCTGCAAGGCGCCCGCCGCGGATTGCGCCGACAGGTCGCGGATCGCCAACAGGTTGCTGTCGACCTCACGGGCAACCAGGGCCTGTTCTTCGGCGGCGCTGGCAATCACCAGGTTGCGCTCGTTGATCTGGCCGATGGCCGCGAAGATATCCTCCAGCACCACCCCCGACGCCTGCGTGATTTCCAGCGTGCCTTGCGCCCGCGCCGTGCTGCTGCGCATCGAATCCACCGCGTGTTCGGCAGTGCTCTGCACGCTGGCAATCATCTGTTCGATCTCGCGGGTCGATTCCTGGGTGCGGTAGGCGAGGGTGCGTACCTCGTCGGCCACGACAGCAAACCCCCGACCGGCTTCACCGGCCCGGGCCGCTTCGATCGCCGCGTTGAGGGCCAGCAGGTTGGTCTGCTCCGAGACGGCCCGGATCACGTCGAGCACCTTGCCGATGTTGCGCACTTCATTGGCGAGGTGCTGGATACGCTCGGCGCTGCCCTGGATTTCGGCGGTCATCGATTGCGTACCGCTGATGTTTTCGCGTACCTGCTGACGGCTCTTTTCCGACAGCGTATTGGAGGCGGTGGCCGCTTGCGAAGTCGACACCGCGTTGCGCGCCACCTCTTCGACCGCACTGGTCATCTGGTTCACCGCGGTCGCGGCCTGTTCCAGCTGCATGTCCTGCTGCTGGAGGCCACGGTTGCTTTCTTCGGTGACGGCGTTGAGTTCTTCAGCGGCTGAGGCCAACTGCGTTGCTGAGTCAGCGATCTGGATCAGTGTTTCACGCTGGCTGGCCTGCATGCGTTGCAGTTCAAGGAACAATTCGCCAATTTCGTTGCGGCCAGGCGAGACGACTTCGCGGGTCAGATCGCCCCCGGCAATGCGCTTGAAGTGCTCGCCGGCCGCGCGCAATGGGCGCAGGACGGTGCCCGAGATGAATACCCAGCAGACGACAGCGAGTGCCAGGGTCAGCAGGATCAAGGCAATGGCCAGGGTTTGCGAAGTCTGCAGCCGCGCAGCCGCCTCCGTGTTGATCTCCTGGGCACGGGCATCCAACGCGCCGACCAGCTTCACGCGAATCTCCTGAAGCTTGGTCATGCTGTTGCCGGCATCGATGTTGACTTGAAAATACTCTTCGGCGGAGCGCGCGCGCGTGGCGGCGCGTTGTCCGACGATGGCCGTGCCGTATACGGCGAACGCACGCTTGAGATCTTCGGCGAGGGCCTTCAACTGCGGGTCACGCAAGTCTGTGGTCGAGGCATTGACCTTGGCGATGGCGTCACTCCAGATCGCCTCACTGCGCACCAGCCGGGCTTCCGCGTCGTCGAAACGCCCGCCGACGGTCTCGATGAACGCCGAGGACACGTTGGCGCTGGTACGGATTGCCAGCAGCAATGCGTTGTTGATCCCGTCGATTTGTCGCGAGGTACGCCCCAACTCGTCAATGTGCTCGTGACTGCGTACCGCCGACCGCCAGCCGTTCAGGGTCGAGAACAACAGTGCAATAACGAACAGCAGCAGCACCCCGATCATCCCGGTGCGAATTTTCAGATGGGCAAACATGGGCATACTCCGCAGACCACTTAAGTAATAGTGATCGTGCTATCCGCATTCACGCAGTGAACTTGAACGGCAGAAGTGGGAACCCGTTCGATTATCGAACCCTGAATTCAATGGCTCAGGTACATGGGCTGAATGGGGCGCGCACCGGGTTCAATCGAGCAGGCGACTGACCTCACGCAGACGCACGTCGTTCAGGTTCCCCGTCGACGCCAGCAGGTTGAGCTGCGCGAGCAGAATCGCGTAGCGTTGCTGGGCCAAACGTTGCTGGGTGTCCGTGACTTTCTGCTGTGCGTCCAGCACCTCCGTGTTGATGCGCGCACCGGCCTCGAAGCCGTGGGTCACCGACTTGAGGTTGACCTGGCTGGATTTCAGCGCCTGCTTGAGCGCCTGGTATTGGCTCATGCCGCTGGTCACTTGCAGGTAGGCCTGGCGGGCCATCAGCCCGGCGCTGCGGCGCGCATCTTCGAGTTCATCCAGGGCTTTGCTCTGCAACGCATGGGCTTCGCGCACGCGGCTGCTGGTACGGCCGCCGCCATACAGTGGCACGCTCAGTTTGACCCCGACCACCGTCTGGTTATAACGATTCTCCGGCAGGGTGACGTCGTACACATCGCCGCCGACCGAGGCAAAACGGCCATGGGCGGCGATCAGGTCAAGCGTCGGCAAGTGGCCGGCTTGTTCCTTGTCGATGTCCATTTCGGCCAGGCGCTGGGCAATCTGCGCCCGCTGCACGGCGAGGTTGCCTTGTTGCGCGGTGGTGGCCCAGGCGCCGATCGCGGCGGGCACCGGAGCGCTGAATTGTGGCTCCTTGCCCGACCATGGGCGCGCCTGGGCGGCGGTCAATTGGGTGAGGGCTTCGGTGGCGATATCCAGCGCGCCGCGTGCGGCGATTTGCTCGGCGAAGGCCTGGTCGTATTTGGCCTGAACCTGTTCGAGCGCGTTGTGGGTGCTGGCGCCGTCGGCCAACAAACGCCGGGTGCGGTCCTGGCTCTCCTGCAGGGTTTGCAACTGTTGCGTGCGGGTGTTCAGCAGTTCCTGGTTAAGCAGTACGTCGAAGTAGGCGCGGGCGACACGCAGCATCAGGTCCTGGCGCGCTTGTTCGGTCTGCACCTCGCTGGCGCTGATCATCAGTTTGCTTTGGTCGTGGGCAACCACACTCTGCCAGCGCAACAGCGGTTGGGTGAGAACCACGGCATAGGCGTTGGTGTTATTGCGGTTGCGATGGTAGTCGGACGAATCCTCGGCATCGACCCACGCCGCGCCGCCGGTGACCGACAGGTCCGGTAACAGGTTGGCACGGCTTTGCGGTTCTTTTTCAGCGGTGGCCAATTGTTGCGCCTGCGCGGCGGCGAACTTCATGTCGTGGGTCAGCGCCTTCTGGTACAGCTGGTACAAGTCTTCCGCCGCCGCATTGGCCGGGCAGCAGGCGAGGCTGAGGCCGCACAGGAAAGTGAGCAGTGTGATCGGGTCGAGATGCAGCCCTGGAATACGCAAGGGGATGTGCTCCACTGGAGAAGTTATCGGCTGAGGGTGCTTCTGCGCATCATCAGCACCATGGGAATGCCGATGGCCATGACCGCGCCCAATGTGCCGAACAGCATGCTGAAGGCCAGCATTTGCGCTTGTTCACGCGCTTGCAGGTAAGGCATCAGGGCCAAGGCTTGTTGATGGCTTGCAAGGTTCAGGGACAGAAACAGCGGGTTGGATTCCACGCCGCCCCAGCCACTGGCAACCAGGCTGGACTCGGTCACATGCTCGGACAGCAGGCGATAGCGCTCCCACGAAAACCGCGTGAGCAGGGTCGCGGCAATGGCGATGCCGACGCTGCCGCCCAGCTGGCGCATCAGGTTGAGCACGCCCGAGGCGCCCGAGATCAACGTCAGCGGCAGACGGCGCATGGCCAGGTTGGTCAGCGGTACGAAGATCATGCCCAGGCCCAGGCCGCGAATCACCAGGGGCCAATAGAGCGTGTCCGGGTTGCTGTCGAGGGTGAACTGGGTGTGCAGGAACATCGCGTAGCAGTACATGACGATGCCCAAGGTCACGAACACGCGCTCGTCGATCTTGTTTTCCTGGGACAGCTTGCCAATCACCAAGGTGCTGATGGCACTGGCCACCGCCCCGGGGAAAATCACCAGCCCGCTCTGGTACGCGCTCTGCGCCAGCAACGTCTGCAAAAACAGCGGCACCATGAATAACGTGCTGTACAGCCCGAAACCCACGCAAAACGCGCAGATGCAGCCCATCAAAAACTCGCGGTTCTGAAACAACGCCACATTGACGATCGGGTTGGTCGCGCGCCGTTCCCACCAGAAGAACCCCACCAGGCTGAAGCTGCTGAGCAACAGGCAGGCAACCGTCCAGTTCGATTCCATCCAGTCCCAATGCTCGCCGCGCTCCAGCAGGATCTGCAGGCTGCCGACGCCCAGGGCCAGCAGGCAGAAGCCGCTGTAGTCGACGCTGCTGGGTTTGCTTTCATTGGCGGAATCGCCGATGCACAGCCAGCACAGCAGCAGGGCCACAGCACCGATGGGCAGATTGATCAGGAATATCCAGTGCCAGGACAAGGTGTCGATCAGATAGCCGCCGACGGTGGGGCCCAACGTCGGCCCCATCATCACGCCAACGCCGTACAACGCCATGCCGCTGCTGACCTTCTCCTTGGGGAATACGTCGTAAATGATTGCCTGGGAAATCCCCAGCAACCCGCCGCCCGCCAAGCCTTGCAGTACGCGGAATGCCACCAGTTGCCAGAGTTCGGCGGAAAAGGCGCAGCCCACGGATGCCAGCACGAACACTGCCGTGGAGACCAGGTAATAAGTGCGCCGCCCGAACCAGGCCGACAGCCAGCCGCTGACCGGCAGGATCACCACGTTGGCCACCACGTAGCCGGTGGACACCCAGGAGATTTCATCGACCGACGCCCCGTAGGTGCCCATCAGGCTGGGAATCGCCACGTTGACGATGGTCACGTCGAGCAGCTCCATCATCGACACCAGCGTCACGGTCAGCGCAATCAGATACGGCGACTTCATAGCGTGTGGCTGCCGTGCTGTTGCGTGGCGACTTCGACGAAGGCACTCATGCCGGGGCTCAACAAGGCTTTGTAGTCATCCGGCACGTCTTTGAGGGCAATCCTGACCTGGACGCGCTGCACCACCTTGGTGAAGTTGCCAGTGGCGTTCTCTTGGGGCAGCAGTGAAAACTTTGCGCCGGTAGCCGGAGCGAGGCTCTCGACCACCCCGTCGAAAGCCTGCCCGGGAAACGCATCCACAGTGACCTTGGCCAACTGGCCGACCCGCACGCGCCCGACCTGGGTTTCCTTGAAGTTGGCGGTAATCCACAGCGGGTCGGTGGCAATCAGGCTCAACAGCTTTTGCCCGGCGACCACGAATTGGCCCGGCTCGACTTCTTTTTTCGAGACGATGCTGCGCACCGGCGCGGTCTGACGAGTGTCGTGCAGCTTGATCCGGGCCTGTTCCAGTTCGGCTTGCGCCGCCGCGATCCGGTAGTCCTGCACTTTCAGTTCGGCTTTGTTGGCCAAGGTGCTTTGCGCGGCAGCCTGGGCATTGCCGCGTGCCACTTCCTGAGCGTGGCTCAGGGCGTCGAAACGCGCCTTGGCCACCTCGAGATCCTGAGTGCTCAACACCCCTTGCGCGCCCAGGCGGCGGGCGCGCCCGTAATCGTTGCGCGCCTGCTCCAGATTGGCGCTGGATTGTGCCAGCGCCGCTTGCGCCGCCTGGCGCATCGCGACCGCGCCGAGGACCTGGCTGTCCAACGCACCCGGACCGCCGCCGCGCCCTGCGGCAGCAAGCAACGCCTGCCATTGCGCCTCACGCTGCTCGACCTGGTATTGATATTCGCTGTCGCGGATCTGAAACAGCAGATCACCGCTTTGCACCGTGAGGTTGTCTGTCACCGGCACGCTCATCACCACGCCCGAGAGCTTGGCGCGCACCGGAATGATCACGCCATCGAGCTCGGCGTTATCGGTACTCACGTAAGCGTTGGAATACTGCCAACGCTGCCAGCCGAGCAGCAGTAACCCACCGACCACAACGCCGCACAGTGTCAGTTTTATCAATTTACCTTTGGTCATGTCCTGCTCCCTGTGGTCATGCGAGGCTTAGGCACTCAGGGCGGTCCGTGGCGTGTTGCGCTTTGTGCTGCAGGAAGTGATGCACGCCATCCCACAAATCGATGCGCGATTTGATCGCGGTCTTGGCGCTTTCGACCATGTGCTGGTGTTGCACAGGGGTAGTGACGATTTCAGCGATGATGCGTTTAGCCGCCGGGCCGTGATCGTCGCCATCCATTTCGATGTGGCGCTTCAAGTAATAGGTGAGCATCGGCACCTCGGTTTCGCTGACCGACCATTGCGACAGCAGGCGTCCGAACATGTCGGGGATGATGTCTTCACGGCCAAAGAAGAAGTACGCCAGCACCGCTTCGGTGGTGCCGTGTTGCGCCACATCGAGCGTCTGGCACATGAACACTTTGGCCGCCAATGGGATATCGCGGTCGCTGAGGGCCTTGGCCAGCGGTTCCTTGGCCTGGATGGCGGCGAGGAAGCGGCGGAATACCGAGCTGTCGGCGCCGATTTCATCCATGGCGGTCAGGTACAGGTCCAGGTGGCTGATAAAGCCGCCATCGGGGTGTTCGTCGGTTTCTTCGCCGACCACGATTTCATTGATCAAGCGCGCCGCCGTGATATGCGTTGGCGGTACCCACGGCAACTCCACACAGGTGAGGTCGCGCTGGATGCGCTTGAGCAGGGTCATGAAGTCCCATACGGCAAACACATGAAATTCCATCAGTGTGCGTACATCTTCAACGGTGCGGATATTGGCGAAAAGCGGGTGGCCGAATAACTGGGCGCGCTCGGTTTCAATGTGGCGGTCGATATCAAAAGGCATAGCTGCTCCTGCGGCCTGATGGTTCAGGCCAAAATCCATGGGGAAAGTAAGGGGACCGTTCAGTCGTTCAGCGTGTCGCCCCGGTAAGGATGGCGACCGCAGGCGTACTTGAAGGACGATATGAAGCGTGTTTCCAGCAGGTATTGCCGGTCTGCGTACCACCCCGCGTCCAGCAATTGGCGGTGGACCTTGGGCAGGCGCCAGCACGGCACCGCTGGATAAAAGTGATGTTCCAGGTGAAAGTTCGCGCCGGCGTGCAGCCAGGTGCTCAGGCGCGAGGTACGCGAGCGGGCAGGGGGCTGGTCATGGCCCTCGCTGAAGGCATGTTCCTGATAGGCATTGACTGCCGAGAGCAGGAACGCAACCGCCAGGCTCAAGGCAAACCCAAGCAGCAGTCCGTCGATCTGCCACAGGGCGACCGCGTAGACACTCAACCAGCCGACCTGGCACGCGATATTGCAGCGCGCCAGTCGTCGCACCTGGGCTGCGCTCAAAGGCGAAGGCAAGGGCGATGGGCTGACCGGCGGGCCGAAAGCCAGGCGCAACGTCGCCTGCAGATAGTTCGAGGTGGCCATCAACCGTGACAGCGCAAGGCGGCTAAACAGGCTCCGATAACGTGAGAAGTGCCGATAGTCCGGGTCCTGTTCGCTGTTGCTGTAGCGATGGTGTTGCCAATGGTCGACGAAGTAACCGGTCACGCAGAATCCAGGCAGCAACGAACTGGTGAAAATGCCCAGGTAGCAACTGTGCATAGGCCTGCTGCTCAGGTTGAAGTGGAAACCTTCATGCCCGAGGATCGCTTGCAGAAACCACCCGTACCCGGCCAGCACCCAAAGGGGCGAGCACAGCAACACCCACAGGGTGGCGGCCGTGTTCGCCACCCACACAAACAGCGCGAGGGGCAGCAGGAAGAGGCACAAGGCGTAACCGATGATCAACAGGGACTCACCCGACCGGGCCTTGAACAAGGCGCGATCGAGGCGGACCTGAGGCTTGCTGTGGAGTTGTCTGGCCATTGGCAACGCGTTACTCGATCAGTTCAGGTTTGAGCGCGAGGTGCCCGCTGCGGGTCAGCGTGCGCAGGCGCAGGGCGATAAAGGCGTCGACCACACTTGGTGCGATACGCGCGGTGTACATGGCCAGCGTGCCCATAAAGGTCAGCCCGCGGTTGCGCAGGCCGTCTTTTTGGCAGGCGCGAACCAGGCCGTCGGCGGCGGCATCGAGTTTCTCTTCGAGGGACAGCAGGGTCCTGTCACCCCACATGAACGTCACCAGGCGCTTGACCGACAAACCCACGCGCTGGGCGGGCAAGTGAATGGCGGTGTCGATAAAGCCCGGGTACACGGTGACCACGTCGAGCTGCCCGCGATATTGCATGCGCAGCACGTCCGAATAAGCACTCAGCGCGCGTTTGCTGGCAGCGTATGCGGCCACATAAGGCGCGTTCACCAGGGCAAACAGCGACGACACGTTGACCACTTTGCCGCGCTTGCGCAGCAACCCCGGCAGGAACCCGGCCACCAGTTGCCATGGCGCGAACAGGTTCACATCCACCGCGCGGGTGACTGCGTCGGTGACGCCGGTTTCACCGCGTTCCAGGGTCAGGGTGCCGGCGTTATTCACCAGGATATCGATGTCGCCGAAGTCGGTGCTGATGGCACCAATCACCTGCGCCAGCGCCGTTCGGTCACACAGGTCGACTTGATAAAACCCCTCCAGCAACCCGGGCTCTTGTGGCGCAAGAATGTCCAGGCCGATCACGGTGGCGCCCTGTTTTTTCAATGTGCAGGCCGCCGCGTAACCGAGGCCGCGCGCGGTTCCGGTGATCACGACGATTTTTCCGAGCAGGTTCATGGGTGCGCTCCGGCGATGCTGAAGGTTGAGTGGGACAAGTAGGTGTCGAGGTTGCTCGCCATCGAGATCTTCGCCGGCGGGTGAAACTGCAGGCCACGGCAGGCCATCAACCAGTTCGAACTCTGGTTGCTGGTGATAAACGCCATCCCACCGAGCATGGCGTGGGCCTGGTCCGAAAGCTCGGTGAGCAGTTGTTCGATGCCGTAGCGCACCAGCAGCAGACGGGCCAGCACGTTCGGCAGGTCCTGCGGGTTGCGTTCGATATCCAGCGCCGCGCCTTCCAGCGCACTGATCGCCAGTTGCAGCTGAGCCGCCAGCTCCACGCGGTGATGGGGCGTCCAGCGCCCGGCCTCGATCACAGACTCGACCAAACCGGCGCAGACCCCCACGTAGGACGCGCAAATCAACAGCTCGAACCAGATGAAACCGACGGTTTGCACGTCGCCCAACAGGTGTTTGTAGCCGGCGGAAAACAACATGCGTTCGGGCACGAAGACTTCGTTGAGGCGCACCTCGATGCTTTCGGCGGCGGCCAGTGCGCTGTTCTGCCAGAACGGCGACCGCGTGATGCCCGGTGCATTCGCCGGAATCAGTGCGACCATCAGCTCTTCGCCCTCGGCGGTCTGGCGGGTGTAGCTGGCGGTGAGCAAGTCCATCGACTGCCCGAGGCAGCAGGGCTTTTTGCTGCCGCTGAGCAATACACCTTCAGGGGTTTGCAGCGCCTGCATGTTCGAATCGAGAATGCCGGCGCCCGAGTTGCCTTCGGCAAACCCCGAGGACAACAGCAAGCGCTTTTGTGCGACCGCCGCCAACAGCAAACCTTCGGCGCCGCCGCCGTTCTGGGTGAGGGCCAACAGGCTCGCCACGGAAAACTGATGCATGGTGCTGGCCACCGCCAGCGAGGGTGAACGCGCGCCCAGGGCGATCTGCACATGCACGGCATCAAGGATGCCCGCGCCCAACCCGCCCGCGGCACGGTTGACCAACAGGCCGACCGGCCCTTGTTGCTTGAACAGGGCGATGACTTCGCTAGGCGGCGCTTCGCGTTCGGCGAATGCGATGCTCGCCAGGCGTTCGTCAAAACCTGGGGCGTAGCTGTGCAGCAAGGCACGCGAGCGATTCAACAGTGAAAGGGACATGGTTCAGGCCTTCAAGTAACTCGCCGGGAACAGACCGGTGATGATCGAGTGAATGTTGTCGCGGATGGCTTTGTGGGCCACGGGGTCGAGCATGTCGGCGAGCATCGGCAGGCCCAGGTCAAAGCGCGAGGCGAAGGTGATGACCGCGTCTTTGCCGTCCGCCAGTACTTGCCAGGTGCCGGAGAAGTGATCGACATCGCCGCTCATTTGCTCGAAGTGGATTTCCCGGGTCTGGGCATTGAACGTGTCACGCTCCTGCCACTTGAGAATGCCGCTGTGGAAATTGACTTCCCAGGAGGTGAGCGACACCTGGTCGCTGACCTTATTGATCGTGATATTGCGCACCGACTCGCACAGCTCGACGTAGTTGCTGAAGTCGCTGATCACGGCAAAGACTTCATCAGCGCAGGCACTGGGGATGTGGGCCAGTACGTTGACTTCTTGCATGGGGGAAACTCCAATCAAAGGGATGGTATTGAGGTGGTCAGCGCGTGGGCGAACCCCTCGATCAACCGATTGCAATCCTGGGCTGTCAGCAGCGGGGAAGGCGTGAGCCTGACGACCCGGTGGTCATTGAGCGAGTGGCACACAATGATTTGCTGTTCGATCAGGGCCATGACCATGTTCGCGGCGACCGAGGCGTCGCTGAATTCAAAGCCCAGCAACAAGCCGGCACTGCGCAACTTGACGCGCTCGGCCAGGTCCCTCTGCTGCAACAGCGCGCTGAAGCGGGCGTGCAGGTCCTGGCCCATCAGCCGCGCACGTTCCACGAGGTCTTCCTGCACCATCACTTGCAACGCGGCCTGCACGGCCGCCATGGCCAGCGGGTTGGCGCCGAAGGTCGAGGTATGCACCGTGGGGTTGCGGTTGAACGGCGCGTAAATCGCCGCGCTGGCGACCATGGCACTGACCGGCACGCAGCCACCGGACAGGCTTTTGCCCACCAGCATGATGTCGGGCACCACCTGTTCCTGGTCGCATGCCCACCAATGGCCGGTACGGCCCATGCCGGACTGGATTTCGTCGATGATCAGCACGGCGCCGTACTGGTCGCACAGTGCGCGGACACGTGTCAGGTAGCCTGGCGGCGCGAGGATCACACCCGCTTCGGCCTGGATCGGTTCGAGAATCACACAGGCCTTGTCCGGCGAAGCGCGCAATTGCTGTTCCAGCGCGGCGCTGTCGCCGAAGGGGACGAACGTGCTTTCACTGAGCAAGCCGCTGAACGGCTCGCGGTAGCTTTCGCGGCCGGTGACGGCGAGTGCGCCAAGGGTCTTGCCGTGGAAGCCGCCGAGGGTTGACAGCGTGCGGCGGCAGCCGTTGAGCCGGGCGAGTTTCAGGCCGGCTTCGGTGGCCTCGGCACCTGAGTTGCAAAAGAACACATAGTCCAGGTTGCCAGGGCAATGCGCAGCCAGGGCTTGCGCGGCGAAAGCCTGTTGCGGGTTGAGCAACAGCTTGCTGGCCAGGGCGTTTTGCTGCAGCTGCCGGGTGACGGCCGCCACCACCACCGGGTGGCCGTGGCCGAGGAAAAATACGCCATAGCCGCCGGCATCCAGGTACTTGCGGCCTTGGCTGTCGTAGATATAGACGCCATGGCTGGACTGTTCGATCGGCAAATTCATCAACGACGCAAGGCGCGCGTACCCTGAATTCACGTGCTGGCGGAAGTACTGGTCGACCTGTGCGGCGTCGGCTGCGGGTTCGGTAAGAAGCGGGTTCATGCGACTGACGCCTGTGCGACGGTTGGCATCGGCTGCTTGAGCATGCGCGTCAACGCGCCCAGCTTGGGCGCCAAGTGGTTGAGCGAGAGCAGTAACTCACGGCTGACATCCCGTGCGCTGAACGCCGGTTCGCCGAGCAACTCAGGAAGTGACGTGGGCAGCGGTGTACGCAGGCAGGCATAGCGACACAGCTGGTTGGCGCGGCCCAGCGCGGCCTGGATATTGCCGGTCAGTGCCGGGAGGAACACTGGGCGGATCAGCCGCTCATAAATATCCGGCGCCATGCAGCGCGGCCGGGTGAAGGCTTGGGCCTGGGCTTCCATGGATTGGCACATCAGGTCCAACAGGCCGTTGAGATCAAGCGCCTGCGGGCCGCTGGTGAGAAAGTAGTCTGCGCCGATCAAGCGCTGGCGCAACGCGTTGGCAATCGCCCGCGCCGCCACGTCACGGGCGATCAAGTCGATATACCCGGCAGGCGGGCAGGGCACGATAGGCAGCACGCCGGACATCATCAGACCCATGGTCATATGAAACCCCTGGAAGTTGGGCATGTGCCCGCTGTCCGAGTCGCCAATGATGATGGAGGGACGAAAGATCGAAACATCGATACCTGCCGAGCGCACCAGCGTTTCAGCCTGGCGCTTGGCGACTTCGTAAGGCGTTTCTGCTTGCACGCCTTCGTAGTAGTCGCACGGATGGGTGAAGGCGGTGCTGATGTGGTAAAGCGGCACGTTGGCTTGCTGGACAAAGTTCACGACGTTTTCGGTGCCGAGGTAGTTCACCGAAAAGATCTGGTCGATATCGCCATCCATGCGGGTCACCGCTGCGGCGTGGATCACCCAATCGACACGCTTGAGCAGCGCTTCATAATCGCCGACGTCCAGCCCCAGTCGCGGGCTGCATATATCGCCCTTGAGCACCTCCACTCGCGGGTGGCGAATGCGGCTTTTACGCGCCAGGCATACCAGGTCAAAGTCCTCTGCCAGGCAGTCGATCAGTGATTCACCGAGTACGCCTGAGCCCCCCGTGAGAAGGACGGTTAATTTTTGCTGTTCTGACATGTAGGACGCTTCCTGCGGACTCATCGAAAGAATTAACGGTGCGTTCCGCCAAATCCCGGGCACGGATACCCCTGGCGAACACTCTTGCATTCACTGTCGGTAGCGCTGAGGTGCTGTGTGAGGCCGGCAATCAGCGCTTATCGTTTTCGCGAATAAGATGCGATCGATATTGGCTTTTTGATATCAATGCGTCTTGAACGAAACGCTTGTCTTTCGCAAAACCCTGGCAGCGGTGCGGGGCGTCATGCCAATCATGCGGCGCATGATGCGGGCCAAGTGCGCCTGGTCGGAAAAGCCGCCATCGGCGGCGGCATCCGACAAGGTGGAACCGTCAGCGAGGGATTTGGACGCGCGCTCGAGTTTGTTCCAGATGATCCATTGGGACAGCGACACGCCCATCTGGTGCGTGGCGACATAGCGCAAGCGCGGGCTGGACAGGCCGACCGCACTCGCGGCGCGGCTGACGGAGCCCGGACCGTCGCGGTCCAGGCGCAGAATGTTCAAGGCCTTGTAGAGGCGTTGGTCGATGGGCGACGTAATCGCCAGCAAGCGCCCCAGCGCTTCCACAAACTGAGACAGGGAGCTGGAGTGGCGAAAGCACTCGAGCAGTTCGTCGCTGGCCAGGGCGATGCCATTGTCTTGCAGCAACGCGTTGAGCGCACGCCCCAACGGGGTATCCGGGTTGACGTAGACAAAGGCCACCGGATGAATGTCGGGCACGGCACGGTGCTCGACATTGGGCCCGATGATCACGCCGGCCGCGCGGATCGACTGGCCGGGCAGCTCCAGGGTGACGGGCTGGTGTACGCCGATGCACAGCTGAATGGCAACATGGGAGTGGGCAGTGTTCTGATCCGCGCGGCCAATGTAGCCGGCCCATGAATCACCAAAGGTAACGTTGCCATCCCACATGTAAGGTCTTCCTGACTCAGAGGGTGAATTTTCCGTGTGCAGGGTAGGCCTGCGCCGGACTTGATTCAAGCATCGGGCAGCGGGTTATACCTGCAACGCGGCGCGCATGCCCGCCAATTTGATGCAGGTTTCGTCGTATTCGCTGGCAGGGTCGGAGTGTTCGACGATGCCACAGCCGGCAAATAGACGGGCTTGGTTACCGTTGAGCAAGGCGCTGCGCAAACCGACGATGAATTCGCCGTTGCCGTGGGCATCCAGCCAGCCTAACGGCGCCGCGTACCAGCCACGGTCAAAGCCCTCGAATTGGCGAATATGCTCCAGCGCCTGGCCGCGCTCATGGCCGCCGACGGCGGGCGTCGGGTGCAGGACTGCGACCATGTCCAGCAAACTGCTCTGCGGGCGCAGTGCGCCTTCGATCAGCGTCGCCAAGTGCTGCACGCGGCTGAGCCGCTTGATGTGCGGCGCCGGGGGAACGTGCAACGGGCGTACCCAGGGCGCCAGGTCACGCTGAATGATCTGCACCACCACGGCGTGCTCATGCTGGTTCTTCTGGCAGCCGAGCAGCATTTGCGCCAGTTGTGCATCCTGCTCCGGGCAGGGATCGCGCCGGGCTGTGCCCGCCAGCGCCAGGGTTTGCAGGTGACCGTTGTGCAGTTTGACCAGGCGCTCCGGGGAGGCGCCGATAAAACACGCGTGGTGGCGTCGAAACGCAAACAAGTACGCCGTGGGGTCGTTGATCGCCAGGGCAGCCAAGGTGCGCCCGGCACTGATGGGCCGGGAAAATTCGCTGACCACTTCCCGCGCCAGCACCACCTTGTTCAACGCGGTGTCGCGCAACACGTCCAGGGCATGTGCGACTTTGCTTTCCCAGCAGGCCCGCGGCAGGCTCTGGTCGCGGGTGTGCTGCCGTGCAGCCGTCGAGGGCGCGCCGCTGACGTAGCGATCCATCAGCGTGTTCCACTCCTTCAGTACGTGCTCGCAACAGCAACGCGCCGCATCGCTGGGCGCGACGCGCTGTTGGCACACCAGCCAACAGTCTGCACCGTCGCGCACCAACAATAGCGTCATCAGCCACAGGGACGCATCGCCAAAACCCTGCCAGGCGGGGCTGGCCTTGACCTGATGATCGAATCGAAAGCCGCCGCACACCGAAGGCGCCAGCGGGCCGTGTATCACTGCGCTTTGCAGCCAGTGTCGCCATTGCGCATCGACCGAGGCAAAACGCTGGGTGCCCGCGCTGCTCAGCTCCGCCGCCACCCCCCAGCCGAACAGGCTTTTGTCGTCTTCCGGGGCCCGCCAGAACAGGCACTCGGCGCCAGGTTGGTCGACGCTGCCAAACAGCGCCAGCAAGTCCAGCGGGGCGATCCTCATCGAGTAACTGGCCAACACCGGTTCACCTTGTTCGACGGCACGCCGCTGGGCGTGCTCGAACACCTCGGTCATCCCCTCGGCATGGGCGTGCAACTGTGCAAAGGCCCTCATGCCAGCGTTCTCATCGCGCGCCAGTGCAACACTTGCTGGCCGATGTACCAATGGATGATCTGGGCAAACAGGGTTTCGACGAAGTGCGGGTCCAGCCCGGCCTGCTCGGCCCACTCGCGGCGTTGCGGGAGCATCTGGGCAACACGTTCGGGCGCGGCGATGCTGCTTTCGGTCGGCTTGAAGCGCGCGGCGGCTTTGACGTAAGCCATGCGTTGGCGCATGAGGTCGATGATCTGGTGGTCCAGTGAATCGATGGCGTGACGGATGTCCTGCAGGCCATCACAGGCGTCGGGGGTTTTCATTGACAGGTTTCCTTCAAGGAGGGCGATGGGGTCGACAGCGTCGCGACGATGGCGTCGATGAGTGCCTGGCGCTGCTCGACCAGGTAAAAATGTCCGCCTTGCCAGCGCTGCAGGTGCAGTGGCTGGTGGCTGGCGGCTTGCCAGGCCATGGCTTCATCAAGCTCGATTTCCGGGTCTTGCTCGGGGTAGAACACCCCGATGCGGCTCTTGAGTGGCCGCGGTTGCGCACAGGTATAGGTTTCAACGATGCGGTAATCGTTGCGCAAGCCGGGCAGGAACAATTCGCACAGGGCCGGGTTCTCCAGCAACGCATTGGGGCGCTCGGCCAGGCGCCGCACATCGTCCAGCAAGGCCGCGTCGGGGCCCAGGTGCAACTGCCCGCCGCGTTGGCGCTGCGGCGCCGGGTGGGCGGACACGAACAGGTGGTCGACGGCGATTGCCCGTTGTTCCAGGCGCGTCGCCACTTCATACGCCACCACCGCCCCCAGGCTATGGCCGAACAACACCAGCGGCCGGTCGGCGTAACACGACAACGCCTGCGCGGCACCGTCGGCGAGGCGCTGCATGTCGGTCAGGCACGGCTCGCTGAAACGGTCTTCGCGGCCCGGGTATTGGATGGCCAACAGGTCGATGTCGGCGGGCAGGGCATGGACCCAGTCGCGGAAGAAACTTGCACTGCCCCCGGCATGCGCGAAACACACCCATCGCCAGCGTGGCATGGGCGTGAGTCGATAAGCGCGTACCCAGCGTTCGTCGTGCAGGCTCACGAAGCGGCACTCTGCAGCCAGGCCTGGCGCAGGCGCTCGCGCAGGTCTTTGCGGCTGACTTTGCCCACGCCGGTGTGCGGGAAGTGTGCGACGAACTCGATACGGTCCGGCACCTTGAACGCCGCCAGGCCGTGGCCGCGCAGGTAATGCTTGAGTGCGAAGGCCGAGGGCGCCGGGTCACGGGCGACGATAAAGGCACAGGTGGATTCGCCGAGCACCGCATCCGGCATCGCCACCAGTGCGGCGTCGTGTACCTGGGGATGGCCGATCAGCAGGTTTTCCACTTCTTCGGCTGCGACTTTTTCACCGCCGCGGTTGATCTGGTCCTTGTCACGACCTTCGACCACCAGGTAACCATCGGCGGTGCGCCTGACCCGATCACCGCTGCAATAGAATCCATCGGCGGTGAACGCCCGGGCATTGTGTTCGGGCAGGCGATAGTAGCCGCGAATGGTGTACGGGCCGCGCACTTGCAGTTCACCCACTTCACCCTCGGGCACCGGTTGGCCCTGTTCATCGACAATGCGTACTTCGTCATCGGCGCTCAGCGGACGGCCCTGGGTATGCAGCAGCAGATCCGGGCGGTCATCCAGGCGGGTAAAACACAACAACCCCTCGGCCATGCCCAGCACTTGTTGCAAGGTGCAGCCCAGCGTCGGCGTGACCCGTTCTGCCGCGCTGCTGAGCAATTTCGCACCGCCCACTTGCAGCACGCGCAGGCTGGACAGGTCGGCCTGGCGCTGGTCCTGGGCGTCCAGCCAGAGCATCGCCAGCGGCGGCACCACGGCGGTGACGGTGACCCGCTGCTCGCTGATCAGCGCAAAGCAGGACTCCGGGTCCGAGCGGCGCGTACACACCACGCGCCCACCGGCCAGCAGGGTGCCGATCACACCCGGGCAACACAGGGTGAAGTTATGCGCCATGGGCAACGCGGTGAGGTAAACGGTGCGCGCATCCAGCTCGCAGACTTCGCTGCTGGCGCGCACGTTATAGAGGTATTCGGCGTGCCGCCTCGGGATCAACTTTGGCGTGCCGGTGGTGCCTCCCGACAGCTGGAAACACGCCACGGCGTCGGCGCGACCGGCGTCGCGCTCCAGCGGGGCGCTGTTGTAAAGCTCACTCAACGCGGTGAACTCCTGCGCATCGCCGTCGATCACCACATGGCGCAACAGCGGGTTGGCAGCGGCCAGTCGGCGCGCCATCGAGCGGCAATCAAAGCCCTCCAATTGAGCGCAGCCGATGTAGGCCGAGGCCTGGGCAAAGCCACAAAAGCCGCCGATCTCATGTTGACGGTGGGCGGGCAGGGCGAGGATCGGCCGGGCGCCCAGGCGGAACAACGCAAAGCACACTTCGATAAACGCAGTGCCGTTGGGCAAGTGCACCAGCACATTGTCGCCCTCTGCGATCCCCAGCGCGTGCAAACCGCCAGCCAGGCGCCGGCAGCGGTCTGCCAGGCTGCGGTAATTGAGGTGCAAGGGGCCGTCGGTTATCGCGATGGCCGATGGGGTGCGCGCGGCGACCGTATCGAGGGCCTGAGCGAAGGTCTGGTCTTGCCAGTAACCGGCCTGGCGGTAGCGTTCGGCGAACGCGGCAGGCCAGTCGGGCGCGTCGCCAACGCTGTCTGAATCGGGTGCGCAGGTGTGCAATGACATGGAATCCCCTATTTGTAGAAATAATTGGCTACAAACGTCTAAATGAGATCTATTATCATTGTCCTTCGCCGAGCGCTTCTCAACGCCAAGGCTTTCGGACCTGTGACTTTTTCATTAGATGAAATACACAGCGGCTATAAACAGGGAGGTTTACGGTTTAAAAGCCTCCTCCTCATTCAGGTCAGGCCCCGCGTAATGGCCTCAGGATCAAGGGAAAACCCAATGACTATTACGATCATCGCCCCCAGTCGACAAGAGACGCAGGCCGAACCCAAGGGCAACCAACCCGGAACGGTCTACCTGGACCCGCACATGACCCTGGTCACCGGCACGTTGTGGTCAGACAGCGAAAACTGGGTCGAGGACCCGCTGGAGCGCGGCCTCAAGTTGATTCTGGTGCAAAGTGGCGAGCTGTCGTGCCGCATCCCCGGGCACAGCGAGCAGTCGATCAAGGGGCCGAGCCTGTGCACCATCGTCAACGACGGCGAGTTCACCTCGTCGCAGATCTACGGCACCACCACGCCACTGCGCTACACCATCGTCCAGCTGGACCTCGAATCCCTCGACCGCCATCTCGGCCTGGCCCCGCGCAAGCTGCTCAGCAGTGGCGGCGGCGACCCGTACATGATGGTGCGCCCGGCTCCGCGCGCGATGCAGGCACTGGCCACGCAAATTGCAACATGCCCGATGCAGGGCCCGAGCCGCTCGTTGTACCTGGGTGGCAAGGCGCTGGAATTGACCGCGTTGAGCGCGCAGTTCCTGCTCGGTGAGCGCGGGCAGCCGGAGCATAAGCTGCGCATCACCTCGTCGGATGTGGAGCGTGTACACGCCGCCCGGGACCGTCTGGTGCGCTCGCTGCTCGAACCGCCCAGCCTGAACGCCCTGGCCAGCCACGTGGGCATGAGCCCGCGCAAACTGACGGCGGGGTTTCGCAAAGTGTTCGGTACCAGCGTGTTCGGCTACCTGCACGAACATCGTCTCAACGAAGCCCACCGCATGCTCAGCGACGAGGAAAGCAATGTGTCTACCGTCGCCTATGGCGTGGGATTCAGCCCGGCGCATTTTTCCATCGCCTTTCGCAAACGCTACGGTGTATCGCCCAGCGAAATCCGTTGATCACGGCACGGTGTCTCTGAATCGAATGAAAAGGCCTGTTTGTCTAAAGCCCTGAGCGCTTTCTGAAAAACCGCTTGCGATAGAGTTCCAATTGAGAATGGCTTCCATCTTGGTGAGCCAGGGACTTTATCTAGACGGGTCACAGGAAGCTTTTCATGAGCGAGCTGACAACAGCAGACACCACCGCACTGCGCAGATGGCTGATCGAACACCTTGCCCAGTTGCTGGGCGCTACCGTGGAAGAAATCGACAGCCTGGGCGATGAGGAAAACCTCTTGGGCTGCGGGTTGGATTCCATCCGCCTGATGTACTTGCAGGAGCGCCTGCGCAGCCACGGGTTGCGGGTCGACTTCGCCCAACTCAGCGCCGAACCCAGCCTCGCGGCCTGGCTTGGCCTGCTGCATGGCCAGGTGGTGCGACGTGTGGAGGTGGCTGATGTCGCCCCGTTGAGCGCAGCCGACGACAGTTTTGAACTCAGCGCGGTGCAACAGGCGTACTGGCTGGGGCGCGGGCCCGCCGAAGTGCTGGGCAATATCAGTTGCCACGCATGGCTGGAATTCGACTGCCAGGGCATCGATGCGCGACGCCTGGAAGCGGCAGTCAAGTGCGTGCAGGCGCGTCACCCGATGTTGCGTGCCAGTTTCAACGACGGCCGCCAACGCATTCTTGGCGCAACGCAATTGCCGGTTTTCGACCATCAGGATTGGCGCCACCACACTCAGGCGGTTGCGCAAGACGCCTGGCACGCGCTGCGTGAATGGCGATCGCATGAATGCCTGGCCGTGGACGCGGGCCAGGTGTTGTTGGTCGGTCTGGTGCAGTTGCCCGAAGGCCGTGATCGTGTGTGGTTGAGTGTCGACCTGCTGGCGGTTGACGTGGAAAGCTTGCGCCTGTTGATGGCGCAACTGGGCCAGGCCTATCAGGCGCCGGCCGCGCTTGCGCCCGCGCCGGACGTGCAGTTTGCCGACTACCTGGGCCGGCGCCGCCAACGTCGCGCAGAGGCGTATGCGCGAGATCGTGAGTATTGGTGCCAACGCCTTGCGCAGTTGCCGGACGGCCCCGCACTGCCGCTGGCCTGTGCCCCGGAATCGATCCGTGCGCCACGGTTTACCCGCCAGGCTTACGTACTCAGTCACGCAGAAGTCGAACGCCTGCAACGCCAGGCGACGGCCCATGGCCTGACGTTGCCCAGTGTGTTCGCCACGGCATTCAACGCGGTGTTGGCACGCTGGAGTGAACAGTCGAGCTTCCTGCTCAATGTGCCGTTGTTCGACCGTCACGATGACCAGCCATCCATCGATCAGGTGATCGCCGACTTCACCACCTTGCTGCTGGTGGCGTGTGAAGACGCACCGCAGTTGCCGTTTGCCGAAGGCGCCCGGCGCTACCAGCGCGACTTGCACGCCACCATCGACCACGCGGCGTTTCCCGCGCTGGAAGTGCTGCGTGAGGCACGTCGCCAAGGTCATCCGCGTTCCGCGCCGGTGGTGTTTTCCTGCAACCTGAGCGATTCGGGTTTTGTCCCCGCCAGCTTTCGCGAGGTGTTTGGCGACCTGCACGACATGCTCTCGCAAACCCCGCAAGTGTGGCTCGACCACCAACTGTATCGGCTTGAGGACGGTGTGCTGCTGGCCTGGGACAGCGTTGCCGACCTGTTCCCGCAAGGCGTGCCGCAGGCGATGTTCAGCGCCTATGTCGAACTGGTGCAGCGTCTCGCCGACAGCGACTGGAACCAGCCGCAACCGGTGTTGTTGCCGCTGGCGCAACAGGCGCGCCGCGACCAGCAGAACAGCCTGCCGGCGTTGGCGCCGGGGCGTGGCCTGCTTGAAGACTTTTTTCGTCAAAGTGCCCGGCAACCCGACGCACTCGCCCTGATCTGCGGCGCGCAACGCTGGACATATAACGATCTGGCTACCCAAGCCCTGCGTATAGCGGCGGGTTTGCTTGAGGCGGGCATGCGTCAGGGCGAGGCCGTGGAGGTCTGCCTGCCGCGTGGGCCTCGCCAGATCGCCGCGGTATTCGGCGTGCTGGCAGCCGGTGGTTGCTATGTGCCGGTGGACACCGCACAGCCGGTTGCGCGGCGCAGCCTGATCGAATCGGCTGCGGGCATCACCCGAGTGATTGCCGATCAGCCGCCGGGCAACGCACTGCAATGGCTTGACCCGGCGGTGCTTGAGCAGTCCGCGCCATTGGCCGCGCCGAAAACGCTATCGTCGCGCGCCAGCGCGTATGTGATCTACACCTCGGGCTCTACCGGCATTCCCAAAGGTGTTGAAGTCTGCCATGGCGCCGCAATCAACACGATCGACGCGGTGCAGGCCGAACTGCAGGTCACACCGAATGATTGCCTGCTGGCCGTGTCGGCGCTGGATTTCGACTTGTCGGTGTACGACCTGTTTGGCGTGCTGGGGCAGGGCGCTCGCCTGGTGCTGCTGCAACCTGAAGAAACCCGCGATGCGGCGCGTTGGGCGCAACTGATCGCCGAACACCGCGTGAGCCTGTGGAATTCGGCCCCGGCGTTGCTGGAAATGGCCCTGGGCGTCGGCGCCGATGCCTGTGATTACCGAAGCCTGCGGGCGGTGTTGCTGTCGGGCGACTGGATTGCCCTCGACCTCGCCGCACGCCTGCGGCGCCACGCCACCGCGCAGTGCCGCGTGTATGGCCTGGGCGGCGCCACCGAGGCGGGTATCTGGTCGAACCTGCAAAGCATTGATGAGGTCCCCGACCACTGGCCGTCGATTCCCTATGGCAAGCCTTTGGCCGGCCAGGCGTATCGGGTGGTGGACGCCACCGGGCGCGATGTGCCGGACCAGGTGATCGGGCAACTGTTGATCGGTGGTGCAAGCCTGGCGCGGGGGTATCGCAATGACCCGCTGCTGACCGCACAGCGCTTTCGCAGTGATGAGCACGGGCGTTGGTACCACACCGGCGACCGCGGGCGCTTCTGGGCCGATGGCACCCTTGAGTTTCTCGGGCGCATGGACCAGCAGGTCAAGCTGCGCGGGCAGCGTATCGAACTGGGGGAAATCGAAGCGGCGCTCACCGCCCACCCACGGGTTGAAAGCGCCTGTGCCGCCGTGTTGAACGGCAGCCTCGGCGCGGCCGTGGTGATCAGCGCTGAATCTGCATCGGCGCAGGCGTTGCCGGCCGTCTCGATGCTCGACGACACCTTGGCCGCAGAACACCAGGTCACCGCGCAGCTGTTGCGCCGCCTGCTGCAAGACCCGCCGCCCAGCGTCCTGCTCGACACGTGGCGCGAGTGGCTGGCCGAGCATGTCGAGTCGCTCAGCCTGCACGACGCGTTGGCGCACTTGGGGTGGCGCGAGGCGGATCTGCACCGCATGGTCGGTGCCTTGCAGGTGCTGTTGCGCACCGAAGGCGGCGCCTCGCAAGTGTTATTCGATCCGTTGCTGGCACCGCAGGCCATGGCGTTGAACCTGCCGGCGGGCCGCCAGGTGTTGGACACCCTGAGCCAGGCGCTCCAACAACACAGCGGCACACCGCTGAAAGTCGCGGTGCTGGATGTGCGCGGCGGGCAGTTGCTGGAGCAATGGCTGAACCATGCGAGTTCGCGCGACGTGCAACTGACCTTGTTCGAGAGCAGCCCCGGCCTGCTGGCGGCCAGCGTGGGCAAGCGCCGGCGCGTGGCGAGCCAACTGCTGGTGGAGGGCCTGCTGCCCGCTGAACACTGGTCACAGTACGACGTGGTGATCAGCTTCGCGGCCTTGCACAGTTATGCTCAGCCCGGCGATGGGCTGAATCTGGCGCAGGCACTGCTCAAGCCGCAAGGCCGCCTGTTGCTGGCCGACCTGCTGCGCGACTCGCCGTTGCGGCTGGTCAGCGCGGCGCTGCTGGATGAGCGCGCACCGGTATTGCCTGACGCTGCCGAACTGGCGCACCTGCTCGGCCAGAGCGGTTTTCGCCACCTGGAATGCCTGTGGCAAAACCCCGCGATGCTGCTGTTGAGTGCGCGTGCGGCGGATGAAACCCTGACCGCTGAAAGCCTCGACCAATGGCTGCAACAACGCTTGCCCCAGGCGATGCGGCCCGAACATCTGTGGTCCGTACCGCGCCTGACACTGAATGCCAACGGCAAGATCGACCGCGCGCGCCTGCACGCCAGCCTCAGCGACGCGTTGCAACGCAGGCAACCGGCAAACAACGAAGACGGCGAACTCAGTGCCGAGCTACAGCCCCTGGCGGCGTGCTGGGAGGCCATCCTGGGACGGCCGGTGCGCAGCGCCCAGGCGAGTTTTTTCAGCCTGGGCGGCGACAGCCTACTGGCGACGCGGCTGCTGGCTAGCGTGCGTGAACAACTGGGCGCCAGCCTGCGCATGAGCGATTTCTACCTGCAGCCGACATTGGCAGGCATGGCCGCGCTGTTGGTGCGCAGCGGCGAAGTGGCTATCGAGGAGGGCGTGTTATGAGCCTGGATGATGTGCTGCATATCTGCCGTGAACGCCAGATCGAACTCTGGGCGACTGACGGCAAGCTGCATTTTCGCGCGCCGCAAGGCGCATTGGACTCTGCCCTGGCGGAGCGTATTCGCGCCCAGCGGCCAGCGCTGCTGGTGCATCTTGCGCCCCAACAATGGCGCGCACAGCCGGAGCAGGCGCTGCAACCCTTCGCCTTGAGCGCGGTACAGGGCGCCTATGTACTGGGACGCAACCCGGCCTTTGACTATGGCGGCAACGCTTGCCACTTGTATGTCGAATACCCGTGGCCGGCGAACGTCGACACCGGACACCTTGAACAGGCCTGGAACGCCGTGGTGCAACGTCACCCGATGCTGCGCGCGGTGGTCGATAACCATCAGCAACGTGTGCAAGCCCAGGTGCCATGGCAACAGTTGCCGGTGCATGACCGCCGCGACGCCACGCCCGAGGCGTTCGAGGCGCACCTGAACAGCGCGCGCAAGCGCCTGGACCATGCCTGCCATGCGCTCGATCAATGGCCGATCCTGCTGCCCGAACTGAGCGTGGGACGCGAGCAGGCAATCCTGCATTGTTCGGTGGATTTCACCTTGTTCGACTACGCCAGCCTGCAACTGCTGCTGGCAGAACTCACCCAGCGCTACTTGGAACCGACGCGCCACTGGCCGGCGCTGGAAGCGACCTTTCGCGACTACCTCGAGCACGAACAGCAAGCGCGCGGCAGCACCGCCTGGCACGCCGACAAGGCGTGGTGGCTGGCGCGCCTGGACAGCCTGCCCGGGCGTCCGGACCTGCCGCTGAGCGAGCACGCGGGCTTGGGCTCCACGCGTTTCGCCCACCACCATGGCGTGTTGAGCAGCGGGCAATGGAACGCCCTGTGCGCCCTTGCCAGCGCCCAAGGCCTCAGCGCGGCGGGCGTGACGCTGGCCGCGTTTGTCGAGGTGATCGGGCGCTGGAGCCAAAGCCCGGACTTTTGCCTGAACCTCACCGTGCTCAACCGGCCGAACCTGCACCCGCAATTGGACCAGGTCGTGGGGGACTTCACCGCGCTGAGCCTGCTCGCGGTGGACGGCACCGAGGGCGCCAGTTTTGTCCAGCGTGCGCGGCGTATCGGCGCGCAGCTGTTCGATGACCTCGACCACGGCCGCTTCACCGGCGTTGAGGTACTGCGCGAACTGGCCCGTGTGCGAGGGCGTGGCGCCGACCTGATGCCAGTGGTGTTCACCAGTGGCATCGGCAGCGTCGAACGCATGCTCGGCGATGCCGGGCGTGTGTTGCAGCCGCCCAGCTACATGATCAGCCAAACCCCGCAAGTGTGGATCGACTGCCAGGTCAGCGACCAATACGGCGGTTTGCAGATCGGCTGGGATGTCCGCATCGGCGTGTTGCCCGAGGGCATGGCCGCGCAGATGTTCGCAGCCTACGTCGACTTGCTGCAACGCTTGGCCTGCGACCCGCAATTGTGGCAAGCGCGTGGCGATATCGTGCTGCCCGCGCAGCAGGCAAACCCGCCAATCCACGCCAGCGCCCCAGCGCGCAATATCGCCGACGGCTTCGCCCAACAGGCGCGGCGAACTCCGGATGCCCTCGTGATCAGCGACCGCGACGGCCGTTACCGCTATCGCCAGGTCGCCCAGCATGCCGCCGCGGTGCGCAAGGCGCTTGAAGCGCTCGGCGTGCAGCCGGGGGCGCGGGTGGCGGTGATGCTGCCCAAGAGCGCCTGGCAACTGATGGCGGTGCTGGGCATTACCCAGATGGGCGCGGCCTATGTGCCGGTGGACATCCGCCAACCGGCCTTGCGCCGCGAGGCGATCCTGCGCGACGCGGGGATTGCCGCGGTGATTGTCCTGCAAGCCCAGGCACTGCCGGACACCCTTGAACTTCCGCGCATCGCCATCGATACGCTTGCCGCCGACCCGCATTGGCCACCCCGTGAGCCGCTGGCGGTAGAGGCCGCGGACCTGGCCTACATCATCTACACCTCAGGCTCCACCGGCACGCCCAAAGGCGTAATGCTCAGCCATGGCGCGGTGGTCAACACCCTCGATGACATCAACCAGCGCTACGCGGTGAACGTCGATGACCGCGTGTTGGGCCTGGCAGAGTTGAGTTTCGACCTGTCGGTGTATGACTTCTTCGGCGCCACGGCGGTCGGTGCGCAGGTGGTGCTGCCCGACCCCGAGCGCGGCGCCGATCCTTCGCACTGGGCGCAATTGATGCAGGAACACGGCATCACCTTGTGGAACTCGGTGCCCGCACAGGGGCAGATGCTGGTGGATTACCTGGAGACCGAGCCCGGCGCAATCCCCGGGCCGCGCTGTGTGCTGTGGTCCGGCGACTGGATTCCCACCACGCTGCCGACCCGCTGGTGGCAACGCTGGCCCGAAAGCCAGTTGTTCAGCCTGGGCGGCGCCACCGAAGCCGCGATCTGGTCGGTGGAACATCCCATTCGTGCCGAAGATACGGCCTTGCCGAGCATCCCCTACGGCCGGGCCCTCAAGCACCAGACCCTGGAAGTGCTCGACGCGCTGGGCCGCCAGTGCCCGGTGGGCGTGCGTGGTGAGATTCATATCGGCGGACTCGGCCTGGCCCTGGGTTATGCCGAAGACCCGCAGCGCAGCGCCGAGCGGTTCATCACCCATGCCAGCGGGCGTCGCCTGTACCGCACGGGTGACCAGGGGCGTTACCTGGACGCGGAAGGCTTGATCGAGTTTCTTGGGCGCCAGGATGACCAGGTGAAGATTCGCGGTCACCGCATCGAACTGGCGGAAATCGACGCGGGCTGGCTGGCCCATCCGCAGATCGCCGCGAGTACCACGGTGTTGCTCGGCGAGCGTCACGAACGTTCGCTGTGCAGCTTCGTCACCCTGCACACCCACGCACCTGCGCCTCACCTGAGCACGCAGTTGGGCGAAGTCCTGCGCCAGGCACGCCACACCCTTGAACACGCGGATTTCGGCCCGCGCGCCGCCATCGAAGCGGCACTGGCGGCGCTGGATCGGGCGGCGGATGTGTCGTTGCTGCACTGGTTGGGCGGTAGTGGCTTGCTGATCCCGGGGCAGTCCGTGGCATTCGACTCGCTGTGCCAGGCCTTGCAACTCGACGCGGGTCAGCATCGCCTGTTGCGGCATTGGCTGACGTTGTTGACCGACAGCGGCTACCTGTGTGCGGACAATGACGGTTGGCGCTGCCAGGTCAGCACGGCTGACCTGAGTCAGGACGATGCCTGGACACAGTTCGCCCGCCTGGCGCCGAGCGGTCTTTGGCCGCTGGAATTGGTCGATTACCTGCGCACCAGCGCGACCCGCCTGGCCGAGCAATTGGACGGGCGCCTGAGCCCGGCAAGCCTGATGTTCCCGCAGGGCTCGGCACATATTGCCGAGGCGATGTACAGCCGTGGCCAGCATGCCCAAGTGCTGCATCGGGCCATGGCCGAGGCGGTTTGCGCGATCGTTGCGCGCCAGAGCCAGCGCCGCTGGCGCATCCTGGAAGTGGGCGCCGGCACCGGTGCCGCCAGTGCGTTGATCATCCCCGCGCTGGCGCCGTTGGTGGCGGACGGGGTGCAGATCGACTATGTGTTTTCCGACGTGTCGAGCTATTTCCTTAACGCTGCGCGCGAACGCTTTGCCGCGTATCCGTGGGTGCGCTTCATGCCGTTCGACATGAACAAACCCGCCTGCGAACAAGGGCTTGCCGCGGGGTCCCTGGACCTGCTGCTCAGCTCCGGCGCATTGAACAACGCCCTGGATACACCACGCCTGCTCGCCGGGTTACGCCAATTACTGCAAGCCGATGCCTGGCTGGTGATCCAGGAACTGACCCGCGAACACCGCGAAATCAGCATCAGCCAAAGCCTGATGATGGAGACGCCGCAGGACGTGCGCGCCACCTCCGGGCAGCTGTTTGTGCATACGGACCAGTGGCTGGCGTGGCTGAACAGCGAGGCCGGCGACCAGGCCGAATCGCTGGCATCGGCCGACAGTGTGCTGCACCTGCTGGGCTACGACCTGTTGGTCGCACGCGTGAAAACCGACCGGCCATTACTGAGCCAGGAGACGTTGCTGGCCTTCATCGCCGAGCGCGTGCCGCGTTATATGGTGCCGGCGCAGGTGCGGATACTCGACCGCTTGCCGGTCACCGCCAATGGCAAGATTGACCGCCGCGCGCTGACCACCCAAGCCGAGCAACGCCAGCTCGAACCGGCACGCCGTGCGCGCACGGAAGTGGCGGATGAGCTGGTGCAGCGCTTGATCGCGCATTGGGAGCGAGTACTCGATTGCAGTGGGGTGTCGGCGGATCAGGATTTCTTCGGCGCCGGTGGTGACTCGCTGCTGATCGCGCAATTGATCGCCGGCTTGCGCGAGCAAGAGCCATTGGCCCGTGCGCAACCCTTCGACCGCCTGTTGCGCTGGGCTCTCAGCCAGCCGACCCCGGAAGGCCTGGCCCAGCGCTTGCGCAGTGAGTCGAGCAGTGAAGCCCCCGCAGTGGTGCCCTGCTTGGACACCCGCCGTGCGCCGCTGGGTGGGCGCGGGCGGGTGGATGCGCTGACGGAACTGGCCGTGGGTGAAGGCACCGCGCGAGTGCTGGTGCATGAAGGGCTCGGCACGCTGCTGCCGTATCGCGGGTTGATCGCCGAACTGGCCGGCAGCGGCCCGTTGCTGGGGTTGGCGGTGCATGACAGCGACGATTACCTGAGCCTGCCGCCGGAGCATATCAACGCCACCCTCGGCAAACGCTATGCCCAGGCGCTGTGGGACAGCGGCCGGCGCCGCTTCGACTTGCTGGGCTACTGCTCCGGCGGGTTGGTAACGCTGGAGCTGGCCAAGGCCCTGCTGCAATTGGGCGCCGAGGTGCGTCGGGTGGACATCGTATCGAGCTACCGCATTCCGTACCTGGTGGAGGATGAAGTGCAGATGCTCTACAGCTTCGCCGGCACCCTGGGGCTGGACACCGTTGCGCTGGGGTTGCCGGCGGCTGAACAGTTGCTCGACAAACACCTGGATCTGGACGCCACCGCGCTCAGATCCCGCGTATTGGCGGCGGCCAAGGGCATTGCCGATGAGCAGTTGTTCCGGGTGTTCGCTCATTCCGTGCGCGCCAGTCACTACAGTGATGGCGCGCCGTATGTGGGCGCCATCCGCCTGTTTGTGCCGAGTGTCGCCAACCCGTTGATCCCTGATCACCAGGCCGCTCTGCAAGCCTGGTGGCAGGCGGCGTCGTTGGCGCCGCTGACTGTGCAGACCCTGCGCGGCAATCACTTCGAGTGCTTGAACGCCGGGCTGAGTCGTTACTTGCTGGAGGAACGCCCATGACTATGCCTGTGAAAACCCTGGTGGTGGGCTCGCGCTTCGGCCAGTTCTACGCCGTTGGTGTGGCTGCGGCCGAGCACCTGGAACTGGTCGGGGTGCTGGGGCAGGGCAGTCGTCGCTCCCGCGCACTGGCTCGCTATCTCGAAGTGCCGTGTTTCGAGGCCTTGGCCCACGTACCCGCCGACACACAACTGGCTTGCGTAGCGGTGGGCGGCGCAGCAAGGGGCGAACAGGGCCCCGCCTTGGCGCAAGCGCTGATGGAGAGGGGCATTGATGTGTTGATCGAGCACCCGTTGCTGCCCCAGGAACTGCAAGACTTGCTGAGCACGGCGGCGCGCCTGCATCGGCGCTGCCTGCTCAACAGTTTCTACCCGCAGTTGCCGTGCGTGGCGCGGTTCATCGAGCTGGCGCGACAGCTGCATCGTCAACAGGGCATTCGCCATATCGACGCCGACTGCGCGGTGCAGGTGAGTTACGCGACCCTCGATGTGCTGGCGGCAGTGTTGGAGTCGGTAGGCCCATGGTCGGTGGACTGCGTGGCACCGGCGCTGTCGGCCTGGCGGGATATCAGCCTGGTCATGGCGCAAGTGCCGGTGTCGTTGCGCGTGCTCAATGAGTTGGCCGCCAATGATGACGGGCGCATGCAGAGGTTGCAGCGCATCAGCATCGCCACTGACAGCGGCACGTTGCTGTTGGCCTCGCCCCACGGACCGTTGCTGTGGCTGCCGGCCGTGCGTGCGCCGGTGCAAGATGCCGACGGGGTGTTCGACCTGTTTGGGCCGCAGGCCGATGAGTCGCTGCCGTGCGCCGAAGTGTTGGAGGCCGCGGCGACGGATTGGGCGCAGGTTTACCGCCGCGTCTGGCCGACAGCTGCGGCCAGTGCATTGCAACCGCTGATCACGGGGGTGGGGCTGGCGCGCCTGCAACAGCGCAGCCTGGAAGTGGTGAGGTTATGGCAACAGGTGACGGCGGCGCTCGGGTTCCCGCTGCAGCCGTCGCTGACGTTACCGGCGGCCGGCCTGGCCCAGGCATTGGAGCACGTCCGATGAGCCACTTGAGCGAAATGCTGCGTCCTTTCCGTGCGCGCTTAGGGGCGGCGATCGCGTTGCAGGCCGTCGCTGGGATCTGCTCGCTGCTGCCGCTGATAGCCTTGGCGCAACTGGCGGACAGCTTGCGCCAGGCGCCGCCGCTGGCGTCTTCGGCACTGAACTGGGTGGTGGTGGCGGTGGTGGCGTCAGCGCTGTGGTTGTGCGGCCAGACCCTGGCCTTGCACCTGACCCATCAGGTGGACGCCGACCTGTGTGACCGTCTGCGCGTGCGCCTGGCCGAGCATCTGCAACGCTTGCCCTTGGGCTGGTTTGCACGGCTGGGGCCCGAGGGCGTCACCCGTTACGCCGAGCAGGATGTGCGGGCCTTGCACCAACTGGTGGGCCATGCGCCGACCGACCTGGTCAACCTGCTGTTGATTCCCATGGCCACCCTGGCCTACCTGCTGTGGAGCAACAGTGCCCTGGCGCTCTGGTGCCTGCTGCCGTTGGCATTGGGCGTGTTGGGCTATTGGCGCCTGGGCTCGGCGCATTACCGCGAGGACGTAGCCCAGCGCAATGGCGCAATCCAGCGGTTGTTCAGCGACTACAGCCAGTTCGCCAGCAACCTGGGCCTGGTCCGGCAATTTCCCAGCGCGGGCATTCATCGCCGTGTGCAAGAGGCGGTGCAGCAGTTTGATCAGCGCTTCAGCCATTGGGTGAGTCGCGCCGGCCATCTTGCTGCGCTGATCCAGGTCCTGCTCAGCGCACCGTGGCTGTTGGCCTGGGTGGTACTCGGCACACTATTTATCGGCGTGAGCGAAGTGGGCGCCGTGCAGGTGTGCGGTTTTTTGCTGCTGGTGCGCGCCATGGCAGCGCCGGTATTGGCGCTGGGGCACGGCTTTGATGCGCTGAACAACGCGCGCGCAAGTGCCCGGCGCCTACAGGAGGTGTTGAGTACACCGCCGTTGATCGAGCCCGACGCACCGCAATCGCCTCGGGACGCCAGCGTGGAGATGCTCGATGTGAGCTTCTCCCAGGGTGATGTCACGGTACTGAAGGCGATCAACCTGCGCCTGGAGCCGGGCACTACCACCGCGCTGGTGGGGCCGTCCGGCGCGGGGAAAAGCACCTTGGCCGGTTTGATCGCCCGCTTTATGGACGTCGACAGCGGGCATGTGCGCGTGGGCGGGGTGGATGTTCGGCAGATCGCCAGCCGCCAATTGCAGCAGCATCTGGCGCTGGTGTTTCAGCAGGCGGGGGCATTGCGCCTGTCACTGGCGCAAAACATCGCCCTGTATCAGCCGCACGCCAGTGAAAAACAGATTCGCGCCGCGGCCAAGGCGGCCTGCCTGGACGACTGGATCATGGGGTTGCCCAAGGGCTACGCCAGCGTGGTGGACGATGATGTGCGGCTGTCCGGCGGCGAATTGCAGCGCCTGGCGATTGCGCGGGCGCTGCTGTCGCGTGCGCCGATCATGTTGCTCGACGAACCCACCTCCGCCACCGACCCGCAGACCGAGCGCGCCTTGCGTACTGCACTGCGTGACGACGCGGCCGGGCGCACGCGGCTGATCATCGCCCATCGCCTGGAAACCATCGCCCATGCCGAGCAGATCCTGGTGCTCTGCGAAGGGCGCATTGTGCAGCGCGGATGTCATGCACAGTTGTTGGCCGTGGACGGTCTGTACCGCCAGCTGTGGAACGAGCAAATGTCGACGGCCGATCAACTGGAGTTCGTGTCATGAGTGTACTTTCGCCGTTGCGTCATTTGCCCGACCAGGCCCGGCGCGTACTGCGCGGCGCCCTGGGGTGGATGCTACTGGCCGCCGTGCTGGATGGCTTGGCGGGTTTGGCGCTGGTGCCGCTGATACTGGCCTGGTTCGATCAACAGAGTGTGCAGCCAAGTGTGCTGCTGTTGCTGGGGCTGACGTTGCTGCAGGCCTTGGTCAGCTACGTTGCCCAGCGCCGTGGTTATCTGGCGGGAGCCGGGTTGGCGGCCGGCCTGGTCTCGCAACTGGTGCAACAGCTGCCGCGCTTGCCATTGGCGCGTCAGGGCCAGTTGGAAGACTTGGTGCGCGGGCCGGTGTTCAACAGCATGGGCATCCCGGCGCACTTGCTGGCGCCGCTGGTAACGGCGCTGGTGACGCCGACGATGGTGGTGCTGGGGCTGATCTTTATTGAACCGCGTTTGGCGCTGGCGTTGGCCCTGGCTTATCTGCCGTTGTTCGCCCTGCTGCGTTGGGCCGGGCGACGTAGCCTGGCGCTGGAGCAACTGCGCCAGCAAGTCGACCGTCGCGCCGGGCAGCTGTTGCAGACATTCGCGCAGCAACAGGCCTTGATCCGCAGCGCCGGTGATGCCAGCCAGGGCCAGTTGGCGTTGCGTCAGGCCTTGCACGAGCAACACCAGGCCACGCACCGTCTCAACCGCCGCGCGCTGCCCAGCGGGCTTGGCTTTGCGGCGGCGGTGCAGGTGGTGTTTTCGCTGGTGTTGGCAGGTGGTGTGCTGGCGGTGGCGGCGGGGCAGCTATCCGGCGCGCTGTTGGTGGCGGTGTTGGTGTTGCTGGTGCGCTTCATCGAACCGCTGTCGCAACTGGCTTATCTGGACCAGGCTTTGCGTATGGCGTGGCAGGCGTTATCTCAAGTGCTCGCGGTGTTGGCCATGCCGACGCTGCACAGCCCGCACCCCGGAGAGCAGCCTCAGGATGCAAGTTTGCAAGGGCAAGGCTTGAATATCTGCGGCGAAGGCGGCGAGCAGTTGCTCAAGGATGTGGACATCCATTGCGCGCCGGGAACGTTCACGGCGATTGTCGGTCCGTCGGGCGCGGGTAAAAGTACTCTGCTGGCCTTGCTGGGGCGTGGCATGGACCCGCAGACCGGCGCAGTACGACTCGGCCAGGTGGACATTCGCCAGCTAAGCGAACACACCTTGGCCAACCACCTCACGCAAGTGTTCCAGAACAGCGGGCTGTTTGCCGGCAGCCTGCTGTGGAATGTCAGCATGGCCCGGCCGCAAGCCACGCCTGCGCAACTGCAACACGCCGCCAAGGATGCTGCATTGGATGAGGTGCTCAGCAGCCTGCCGCAGGGTTGGCACAGTGAGGTGGGGCCGGGCGGCGCATTACTCTCGGGCGGCCAGCGGCAACGGGTCGGCCTGGCGCGCGCGCTGCTGTCCCCGGCGCCGATCCTGTTGCTTGACGAACCCACCGCCAGCCTCGATGCGCGCTGCGAAGCACGGGTCAATCGCAGCCTGCAGGCGCTGCATGGCAGGCGCACCGTGGTGTTGGTGTCGCACAACCCGATGTTGGTGCGCGGTGCCGATCAGATCCTGGTGCTGGAAGGCGGCAGCGTCAGTGGCTGCGGCAGTCATGAGCAGTTGCTGGCCACGCACCGCTGGTATGCGCAGTTCGTCGAGCAAAACCTGCCGGGCAGCCATTGAAAAAGTCCCTTAATCGAAAAGTCGCAGCGTTCGTTTAAACGATACTAATGCGAATTATTATCGATAAAGAGGCTGGGCAATGTCACACCGGGGAGCAACAAAGGCGGGGCGGGGTTTCCAACGTAATGGGGCGCAACTTGGGATGGTGCTGGTGCTGGGCCTGAGCCCGTTGGCACAGGCGATTGCGACCGTGCAATTGCCTGACATCAAGGTCGCGGGTGACGACACCTCGGGCGAGGTGACCCCGCCCGGCGTGACCACCATCGGCAAGCTACCGCTCAAACTGCGGGAAACGCCGCAGTCGGTGAGCGTCATCGACCATGAGCGCATCGAGCAGCAAAACCTGTTCAGCCTCGATGAAGTGATGCAGCAGGCCACTGGCGTGACGGTGCAGCCGTTCCAGTTGCTGACCACCGCGTACTACGTGCGTGGCTTCAAGATCAACTCTTTCGAACTGGATGGCGTGCCGGCGATGCTCGGTGAAACCGCCGGTTCGCCTCAGGACATGGCGGTGTATGAGCGCGTCGAAATCCTGCGTGGCTCCAATGGTTTGCTGCACGGCAGCGGTAACCCGGCGGCCACGGTCAACCTGGTGCGCAAGCGCCCACAAAAGGCATTCGCCGCCAGCACCACCCTCAGCGGCGGCACCTGGGACCGTTACCGTGGCGAAGTGGATGTCGGCGGGCCGCTGACCCAGACTGGCAACGTGCGTGGGCGTGTGGTGGCGGCCTACGAGGATCGCGACTACTTCTACGATGTCGGCAAGCAAGACACCCAGTTGCTCTACGGCATCACCGAATTCGACCTGAGCCCCGACACCCTGCTGACCCTGGGCGCGCAATACCAGACCATCGACTCGGTGACCAACATGGCCGGCGTGCCCATGGCCAAGGACGGGTCGAGCCTGAACCTGTCGCGCTCCACCTATCTGGACGTGGACTGGGACCGCTTCAAGTGGACCACGCGCCGGGTGTTCGGCTCTCTCGAGCAGCAATTGGATCACGACTGGAAAGCCAAGGTCGCCGCCGAATACCAGGATGCCGACTCAAGCCTGCGCTATGCCGGTGCTTTTGGCGCCATTGACCCGCTCACCGGCGATGGCGGTCGCTTGATGGGCGCTGCGTATAAATTCAGCAGCACTCAAAAGAGCGTGGATGCCTCGGTCAATGGGCCGTATTCGTTGTTTGGCCGCAGCCATGAGTTGCTGTTGGGCACCAACTACAGCCACGGCGAAACCGAGCAGCGCACCGCCCAGTTCACCACGCCGCTCAACGTGCCGGTGAATGTCTATCGCTGGGACCCGAGCAGTGTGCCCAAACCCGGGATCGGCGCCTACACGTCGCCCGGGTCCACGACGACCACCTCCAAGGGCGTCTACGCGCTGACCCGCTACAAACTGCTCGATCCGCTGACCCTGGTCATCGGCGGCCGGGCCAGTTGGTGGGACCAGAACGCGCCGACCAGCCACTTCACCCCCGGCCGGGAAATAACCCCGTATGGCGGCTTGATCTGGGACTTTGCGCAGAACTGGTCGTGGTACGCCAGCTACGCCGAGGTCTACCAGCCGCAGACCGGGCAAACCTGGAGCGGCGACCTGCTCAAACCGGTGGAGGGCAAGACCTATGAAACCGGGATCAAGGGCGAGTTGGCGGACGGGCGTTTGAATGTGTCGCTGGCGGTGTTCCGTATCGACCTGGAGAACAATCCGCAGGTCGATCCGGACCACCCGGGTGTGGGGCCGACCACCTATTACATCAGCGGCGGCAAGGTGCGCAGCCAGGGCTTCGAGCTGGAGAGCAGCGGTTATATCACCCCCGAATGGAACGTCTCCGCCGGTTATACCTACACCAGCACCGAGTACCTCAAGGACACCAACGCTTCGGGTGAGCGCTATGCCAGCTTCACGCCGCGTCACATGGCGCGGGTGTGGACCCAGTACGAGTTGCCGTGGCAGGACCGCCGCTGGAGCGTCGGTGCCGGCGTGCAGGCGCAAAGTGATTACTCCACCCAATCCGGCGCTGTGACCCTGGAGCAGGGCGGCTATGCCTTACTCAATGCGCGGGTCGCCTACCGCATCGATGAGCATTGGACTGCCGCGGTCAACGGCAACAACCTGGCGGACCGCAAGTACTACCAGAGCCTGTCCAACGTCAATTGGAACAACCGCTATGGCGAACCGCGCAGCCTCAATCTGACCCTGCGAGGTACGTTCTGATGGCCGCGCCGGCCCTCGGTTCCTGGCCGCTGCGCATTTGTCTGGCGCTGGCGGGCAGTGTGCTCAGCAGCCTGCAACTGGCCGTCCTGCTGGCGCGGCATTATCCGTGGGGCGGTGGGCTGGAGCGGCTGTATGCCGGCGTGTTCCTGGGCTTGGGGTTTCTGGTGACGGTACTGCTGTGGTCGCTGCTGGCGCCGGATCGCAAACGCGTGGTGTGTCGTTCCAGCGTCTGGCTGCTGCTGTTTACGCCCTGGCTGCTTTGGGATGGAGCCTGGCGATGAACCTGATGGGCGCACCGAGGGCATTGGTCCAGCGTGTACACGCCGGGGCAGGCGGGGTGTTTGGGGTACTGCTGTTCGTGATCCTGCTGACGGGGGCGTGGAGCATGGCCCATGAAGACTTGCGCGCCTGGTTTCGCGGCCCGGCGGCGTTGGCTCACGGGCCGGCGCTACCGGTCGCGCAATGGCCGGCTATCGCTCGCGAGCGCGGCCTGGCGCTCGGTGAATTGCGCATTCGTTTGCCGGACAGCCGCCACTCGGTGGTCGAGTTGTGTGCATCGCCCAAGGACTGCACGGTCGCCTTGGACCCCTCCAATGGCCGTGAGCTGGCGTCAGGCAACGCGGCCGATATCCTGTTCAACCTGCACAAAAGTCTGTTCATCGGTTTTCCCGGCCGGATTTTGATCAGTTTGTTGGGCGTGGTGTTGTTGCTGATGATCTGGGCAGGCAGTGCATTACACAGTGGGCGCCTGCAAGACCTCAAGCGCCTGCGGCGCGACCGTGGGGCACGGGTGTTCGCCCATGACTTGCACAGCCTGATCGGCCGTTGGTGCGGGCCCTGGTTGCTGCTGTTTGGTATCACTGGCGCGTTGTCCGGCCTGGGGGCGCTCGGCACCTTGGGGCTTGCCGCGCAGGCGTTCCCGGGCGCGCCGCAGCAAGCGTTCATGCAGTTGCTGGGGGCGCCGCCGCAGGTCGGCCGAACAACGGCTTCGGCGCCGGCGGTCGACCTGGATCAGTTGCTGCACCAGGACGCCGTCGCCCATCCGGGGTTCTCTGCTCAAAACGTCGCCTTGCACCACTGGGGTGAGCCGGATGCCTGGGTGGAAGTGAGCGGTATCCAACAAGGCCTGCCCAGTACGGCCGTCTTTGAACGGCATGCCTATCGCGCCGCTGACGGCCTCGCCGTCGGCTCCAGCAGCGCCAGCGGGCGCGGTCTGTGGTTGCAGGCGTTTATTGCGGTGCAGCCGCTGCACTTTGCCGACTACCGCTGGGTGCCTGTTGGCGGGTCACTGCTGCGTGCCGTGCATTTCGGCATGGCGTTGGCGGCGGCGGGGTTGGTGCTCAGCGGCTTGTACCTGTGGCTGGAGCGTCGGCGCCTCAAGGCCGGCGGCGGTTGGCAGGTGCTACTGCGCCTGGTGATCGGCGGCGGTGGCGGGTTGCTGGCGGCCACGGCGGTATTGCTCTGCGCGGGGGCGCTGGGCAGTGCCAACCTGGCGTGGTGGTTCTGGGGCGGTTGGCTTGCCAGCCTGCTGCTGGCCTGCCTGATGCCCCCCAGGCGTCAACCGCTGCACCTGCTGCTGGCCGTGACGGGCCTGGGCTTCCTGGCGGCGGCGCTGCTGCACCTGGCCGGCAGCCTGAAACAAGGCAGCGTGCCGCTGTGGCCCATCGATCTTGTGTTGCTGCTGTGCGCGGCCAGTGCCCTGTGGGCATTGCGGCGCCTGATTTCTTTTACGCGTGCGGCACGGGCTGCCGCCGCCAATGTTGCCTGAGGGGAGACTTGTAATGCTGGATCTGTTGAAACATTGGCGCATGGTGCTGACCTTTGCACTGTTGTACCTGTCCCAAGGCATTTGCTTCGGCATCGCCATGGACGCCTTGCCGACCCTGCTGCGTCATGACGGCGCGGCGCTCCACGCCTTGGCCTTCCTGCCGTTGGTGGGGATACCGTGGGTGGTCAAGTTCCTCTGGGCGCCCCAGGTGGATAACCATTGGAGCCCACGCCTGGGACGGCGCCGCAGTTGGATCATTCCCATGCAGATACTGGTGCTGCTGTGCATTGCCTGCCTGGCGAGCATCGGCCTGCGCGTCGAGACGGCAGGCATCGCCGTGGGCCTGCTGATTGTTGCCTCGCTGGCCAGCGCCACCCAGGACATCGCCACCGACGGCATGGCGGCCGAGTACTTTAGCGGCAACATGCTCGCGCGGATTAACGCCATCCAAGTGGGCGGCACCATGGTCGGCTTCTTCGTTGGCGGCGCCGGCACCTTGCTGCTTAGCGGTTACCTGGGGCAAACCAGCGCGTTCAGTCTGCTGGCTTTGGTGCCGTTGTTGAGTCTGGTGTGCGTCGGCTGGCTGCACGTGGCACCGGCCAAGGAAAAACAGCCAGATGTGGCGCATGCCTCATTATGGCGGTTTATCAAGCGGCCGAAGGCGCTGGCGCTGGTGGTGCTGGCCTTGTTGTCGGCCATGACGTCAGTGTCGGGTTTTGGTTTGTCAAAGCTGTTCCTGAATGACGCCGGTTGGTCCTTGCAGGCTATCGGCCAACTGGGCATGAGCGGCGGCGTGGTCACCATCGTCCTCGGCTGCGGCGGTGGTGCGTGGTTGATCCGGGTGTTGGGGCTGTGGCCGACGTTCATCCTGGCGGTGGGCATGGCCGGCGCTGCCGCGTTGACCTGGCTGCTGCAAGCCAACGGCATGCTTGCCACGCAAACCGGACTGATCTGGTTGGCCGTGGGCCTGGGCTCGTTCGCGACCGGTGCCACCTCGGTGGTGATCATGACTGCCTCCATGGCCTTCGCCGCGCAAAGCGACCAGGCCGGTACGGACATGACCGCCGTGCAAAGCACGCGTGATCTGGGGGAAATGCTGTCTTCGACCTTGCTGGTGGGGTTGACTGCGCAGGCGGGGTATAGCGGTGGGTTTCTTGCGGGGATGGTGATGGCGATCCTGGCGTCGTTGGTGGCGTTGAATGTGTCACGTCACCGTGTGGGGGAAAGGGCGGCGGGCTGATTGATAGGTTCGGCGATCGTCAAAAGCGCTCAACGGGTCAATCAGTGCGAGCGCTCGTGATCTTCCGACATGAAGCCTGCGGCGCGGAGCCGCAGTGAGTGCGCGCCTGCTGGCGTTATAAAAGGGGTACATACAAGCCTGATATTGTTCCGTAGGATGCTCCCGCCAGGACGCTACTACAAATTAATAGCCCGTCGATCGAGCTGTTAGCGCCCAACGTACCCATGAGGGGCCTTTTGGGCCCACGTGTTCGCTACCCAGCGCGCTTTGATTGACTCGACGGGACCTCGGCCTAAATGTCTTATCTTGAATCTGGCGATTGTCCGGTGACCTTCAGGCAATCGAAGAAGGTGATAGTCGCGACAGTCGTTGGCAATGGCCTGGTGATCTACGACTTCACGGTATACAGCTTTTCTGCCGTGATCATCGGCAAGCTGTTTTTCCCATCGGACAGTTCGTTCGCCTCGTTGCTGATGGCATTGTTGACGTTTGGCATCGGTTTCGCGATGCGCCCGCTGGGCGCAATCGTGATCGGCAACCTCGCCGACCGCAAAGGGCGAAAAGCCGGCTTGAATGTCACCAATCTATTGATGGCAGCCGGTACCGCCTTGATCGCGTTCATGCCGACGCATGCATCGATCGGCGTCACCGCAACGGTGTTGCTGGTGCTCTCGCGGTTGCTGCAGGGGTTCGCGACCGGAGGGGAGATCGGCGTGTCGTCCGTGGTGCTGATGGAGCTGGCGGCGCGCAATCAACGCTGCTATCTGGTCAGTTGGCGTTCTGCCAGCCAGGCGGCCGCGGTTTTGGTGGGAGCGGTTGTCGGTGCCACCACGACCGCATTGCTGACCCCCGAACAGTTGCTGGCCTGGGGCTGGCGTATTCCTTTCGTGCTTGGGCTTTTGATTGCGCCGTTTGGGTGGTTCATTCGGCGCAATATGGTGGAGACAACACGGCGTGGTATCCAGTCGCCGTCGCTGCGTGTCTTGCTGAAAAACCACCGCCCCCAGCTATTGCTGGGGATCTTGATGATGGCAACCCCCACCGCAAGCATCTACCTGATGGTGCTCTACATGCCGACCTATCTGGTTCGCACGTTAGGCCTGTCGCCGAGCATGAGCTTGCTTTCGGCGTGCTTTTCCAGTGCGATGCTGTTCATTGCCGCGCCATTGTTTGCGCGGTTCGCCGACCGGCTGCCGCGACGCAAGCCGACCCAATACGTGACGATGATCCTCAGCATCCTGTTGGTCTATCCGGTGTTCCTGGCCTTGACCCATGGGGTCGGCGAGCTGGCTTCCTTGCTGATCATCGGCATCTATTCGGCTGTCGCGATGGGCAACAACGGCGTCGCTACCGTCATGATCATGGAGGCTTTTCCGGCGCATCACCGGGCCACGGGGATGTCGATGGTCTACAGTTTCGGCGTGACGATCTTCGGGGCGTTCTGCCCGTTTTTTGTGACGTGGTTGATCGGTGTTACCCAGAACGCAATGGCGCCTTCCTGGTATCTGCTGGGCGCGCTATTGGTCAGCCTGTTCGCACTGGTGAAATTTCCAGCGCGGCAGCCGGCTCACTGATCAATTCGGCCAGCGACGTTACGGTGCCCCGGCATAGCGTTGCCCATTCGCTGTGCCGCCATCAGGCGATGATCCTGCGGCGCCAGGTCATAGCGACGACGAAACGCGCGGGTAAACGCCGATGCGCTGTTAAAGCCCAGGCTGTAGGCGATCTCAATCACCTGGCGGTCCGGATAGCGCACCAGTTCGTCCGCGGCTTCACGCAGACGGCAGTTGAGGATGTAACGACCCAACCCTCCTTCATGCTGGAACAGACGGTAGAGCGTGGCACGAGGCAGTTGCATGGCCATCAGCACGTACTCTGGCGTCAGCCAGGGTTGATACAGGTTGTTCTGCACATAACGCCTGGCTTTATCGAACATCGCACTGCGCGCCGCCGCCCGCACGTGCCCACCCAGCTTGGCCTGTTTCGAGAAGGCTGCGAGCATGAGTTGAACGGCGGTATCGAATGTCGACGCGGCCTCGGCGCTGCTGATAACCGGCAGTTTTCTGGAAAACGCCTCGACGTGCTCGATCATCAATTGGGTCATAGGCGTCGTATTCTCGAAGACACGCCCGTGGATCGACTCGGCATGCGGCAGCGCCGCTTCCACCACCGGGCGCGAGACAAAGAAGGTCAATACGCGGCAACGCCCCCGGCTCATTTTGATCGGCTGGTTCATGTCCATGGCAACGATGCTCGCCCTGGCGGACACGCCATGTTCCTGGGGGCCGCCTCGAATGGACTCCATTGCGCCTTGGGTGAAGACCTGGAAAACATAGTCCCGGACCTTGTCGGTAGAGATGCGCGCAATCGAACGGTCGAGCAACAAGGCGTCGCTTGAGCAGTCGGTGAAGACGCGATCACCCAATTTGTAGCGGTCAATGCTCGCGTTGAAGGGCGTGGTGGTTGCGTGGGATGTAGGCAGGACGTCGATGACGTGTCCGACCCGATCACGCCAGGCCAGCAGTTGGTTGGCAACCGGCTCGGCGCTGACCTCGAAGTGATCATGGGCGTGCCTGGAGCCGACGTGTTTAGGGGCGCATATGAGTGAAGCTGGTTTATTCATGAATTCACTACAACCCGGAAAGCCTATGTTCACGCCCCGTGAACAGGCGTTGCATCTTCCCACTGTACGTCCGTGCTACCTAGCGGCAGCCAGTCAGAATGGGTTGTGGTGCTCCTTATAACCGGTTTCTCCATGAAAGTAATGACAATCCCTCTTGTATCCAACTTGTTGCGCACTTTCTGGCGGCGGCAAGAGCCGGGCAGGGCGCCTGAAAATAATTGAAAAGTTGCAACGCAGGGTCAAGCCATCTGCAAGGCGCTTGATAGATTGACGCAAATTCGCATTTGACAGCGTTTATGTGTTTCCACGCTGTGAATGCGTGCGCTTGTTTCTCAAGCAAAGTGCGCTGGGTATTGGCCTTGTTATTTTCGGCGCGATGATCTGAACGGGTACGTTAAACCGGTCAGGACTTCAGGTGTTCACCCGATGGCCCCGGCGCCTTGGCTGACACATGCTTGTCCGACGGCTCAACGCGCGGGGCTTTGGCTTAGCGGATTACAGCCGCGGTGGGCGAAATATCAGGCCTTGGATCAATCAATGAAGATCGTCACCGCTGCATAAATCAACCCGGCATCGGCGGAATTTTTTTACGCGGCAACGATGTATCAAACAACCTATTGAAGTAAGGAGTAACGGATGAGTTGCCTCGACCGGGAAGTAGGTTCGTTTGCGATCAGTTTGACTCATCCTGCTGGCGTTAATCCTCGGGAAGGGCTGGCTTTTTCCCTCGCGCAAATCGAAGTGGATAAATTGAACAATATCCACGCCGAGTCCGGAGTGGATTGGCAGAAAGTCGCCGATGCCTGTGTAAAAGTGCTGCGAGAAGAGGGCAAGGACTTTAATGCCGCGGTCTGGTTGTTATGTGCCTGGACCACCCTGCAAGGCATTTCCGGCCTGGCGACCGGCGTGCATATAGTGCGCGAAATGCTCGAGTTGTATTGGGAGACCCTGACCCCGCCGCCGGCCAGATTGCGTGCCCGCCGCAACCAGGCCGAGTGGATGATCGAGTGGCTCGCCGTAAAACTTGAAGCCAACTTCGAAGCGGTGCCCGGGGAACAATTGGCGCAGTTGCTTGAAGACTGGGACGCCATCGATCGCCATTGGCGCGACCGGGACGCCGACGGCCCGAGTTTTTTTGCGTTGCGTCGTCGCCTATCGCAGTTGCCCGTGCAAGCGGGTGTCGAGCCAATAGCGGTGACGGCGGAAGAGGTTCCAGCGGCAGTCGATGCGCCTACAGCGCTCCCGACGCCGGTTGCGCACGCCCCTTCGGCGCCGCTCCCGGCCCTGGTGCCGACTCCGCCATTGGGCCGTCTTGAGAGCGATGAAGCCATCGAGAACGCGGTCAATAGCGTGTTTGCCGCGCTTGCACCGCTGCTGGGGTTTTGCCTGGAGTCTCGGGCGACCTTGCCGTTGCTGTTTCGCCTCAATCGTCAATTGGCGTGGACGACCCTGGAGCAGGTCCCTCCTGCGCAAGGCTACACGACGCGCGTGCCGCCGCCTTCGGACGCGGAACTCGAAAGTTTCAGCCGCTTGCAGAGCGTTGGCGAGCCGCTGGACATCGTGCGTTTTTGCGAAGGTCGGTTACCGAGTTATCCGTGCTGGCTGGACCTCAATCGGGCCAGTCATGCCGCGCTCTTGAGGCTCGGTTCGGCGGCGCAGGCCGGTGCTGCCAGCCTGGCCCTGGAAACCCGTCATTTTCTGGCGCGCCTGCCGGCGCTGGTCGAGCTGACATTCGCCGACGGCCAGCCGTTCGCCGACGGCGCGACCCGCAGTTGGCTCGAAGGTTTGGCACCGGCGGCCGGCAGCGGCGCCACGGATGGGCTGCAAACGCTGATTGATGAAGTCGCGCGTGATGCCGCCGAAGGCCGTTTGAACGAAGCGTTGGCGCGCTTGCAGAGCGCCGTGCGAGAGGCGGGCAGCGGCCGCGAGCGGTTTCGCCTGCGCGCTGCCCAATGCCATCTGCTACAGCGTTTCGACCCGCGCGCGCAGTTGGGTGTTGCCTTGGATGTGTTGCTCCAGGAAGCGACGGAGCAGGGCCTCGATCGTTGGGAGCCGGAGCTGGTCCGGCCGTTGTTGGAGTTGGCACTGACGCATGACGACGGCGGTTCGAGAGCGCTGTGGGCGCAACAGTTGGCGGCAATGGATTTGCCGGCGTTCTGGCGTTTGGCCAGCCCGCCGGCAAGTTGAATGGGCAACAGGCAATACCTGGCAGGCGTGTGCATATCCATGCCATGAGTTTTCTAACGGCTGCGTTGAGCGAGTCCGGTAAACAGGAGTGAGATTTAATGGCTAGTGAAGGTTCGGTCGCGCCTAAAGAGCGCGTCAATATTGTTTACAGCTCTGACACCGGCGGCGCGCAGGAACAGGTCGAGCTGCCGCTCAAGCAACTGGTGATCGGCGACTTCACCTTGCGTGAAGACGACACGCCGGTTGAAGACCTCAAACCGATCCGCGTCGACAAAGACAACTTCACCGATGTGCTCAAGGGCCAGAACCTGAGCCTGCAGTTGGCGGTGCCCAATCATCTGGCGGAAAACGCGCCGGAGGACGAGCAGATCCCGGTCTCGCTGACCTTCCAGTCCATTCGCGATTTTGAGCCGGATGCCATCGTGGCCCAGGTTCCCGAGTTGCAGCAACTGATCGCCCTGCGGGATTCGCTCAAGGCCTTGAAAGGGCCGATGGGTAACTTGCCGGAGTTTCGCAAACAGCTGCAGGCCCTGATGAACGATGACGGGGCCCGCGAGCGTTTGCTCTCGGAACTTGGCGTAAAGGACAAGGAATAACCCATGAGCGAAGAAAAGAGTCAGGCAGCGAGCACGACCGGCCAGGCGGTCGAGTCGGTTTCCCTGTTGGATCAGTTGGTGGAAGCGACGCGCGTCAAGCCGGGCGACGAGGCGTATGCCGTCACCCGTCAGGGCCTCGAAGCGTTTGTCACCGAACTGCTCGAGCCGGCCCGGCAGGCCGAGAAGGTCAGCGCCGGGTTGATCGACGACATGATCGCCACGCTGGATGCCAAGCTGTGCCGGCAGGTCGACGCGATCATTCACCACCAGCAGTTCCAGAAGCTGGAATCGTCCTGGCGCTCGCTGAAGTTTCTGGTCGACCGCACGGATTTTCGCGAGAACAACAAGCTGGAAATCCTCAGCGTGTCCAAAGAGAAGCTGCTCGAAGATTTCGAGGATGCGCCGGAGATCACCCGTTCGGGTCTGTACAAGGCGGTGTACACCGCCGAGTTCGGCCAGTTCGGCGGCCAGCCGTTCGGCTCGATCATCGGTAACTACGAGTTCAACCCCGGGCCGCAGGACATGAAGTTGCTGCAGTCGGTCGCCGCGATTTCGGCGATGTCCCACACGCCCTTCATCGCCGCGGCCGGACCACAGTTCTTCGGCATCGACAGCTTTGCCGACCTGCCCAACCTCAAGGATCTGCAAGCCGTCTTCGAGGGGCCGCAGTTCACCAAATGGAATGCCTTTCGTGAAAGCGACGACGCGCGTTTCGTTGGCCTGACATTGCCGCACTTCCTGCTGCGCACGCCCTATGGCGAAGACACGGTCCCCGCCAAGACGTTCCGCTACAACGAAAACGTCGGTGGCGGCAACCAGGACTTCCTGTGGGGCAACGCTGCGTTTGCCTTTGCCAGTCGCCTGTCCGACAGCTTTGCCCAGTACCGCTGGTGCGCCAACGTCATTGGCCCACAGGGCGGCGGCACCGTCGGTGATTTGCCGATCTACAACTACGAGGCCATGGGCGAAACCCAGACCAAGATCCCGACCGAAGTGCTTATTTCCGAGCGCCGCGAGTTCGAGCTGGCCGAGCAGGGTTTTATCGCACTGACCATGCGCAAGAACACCGATAACGCGGCGTTCTTCTCCGCCAACTCGTGCCAGAAGCCCAAGTTCTTCGGCAATGACAAAGAAGGCAAGGAAGCCGAGCTGAACTACAAGCTGGGCACCCAACTGCCGTACATCTTTGTGGTCAGCCGCCTGGCCCATTACATCAAGGTCATCCAGCGCGAAAACATCGGCACCTGGAAAGAGCGTGGCGACCTGGAGTCGGAGCTCAACACCTGGATTCGCCAGTACGTGGCCGACATGGATAACCCCGCCGCCGGTGTGCGCAGCCGTCGCCCACTGCGTCAGGCGGAGATTACCGTCAGCGACGTCGAAGGCGATCCAGGCTGGTACCGCGTCGGTTTGAAAGTCCGTCCGCACTTCAAGTACATGGGCGCGTCTTTCACGCTGTCGCTGGTGGGCAAGCTCGACAAGAGCTGATCGGTAGCGCGAATGGGCAACGCCGCCGTTGCCCATTCAGGTGTTCACCCGAGGGTCATTGCCTCGGCGTTTCCATAAGATGGATTCAACGCAGCGAGACAGGGCCAGAGGCGCTGATCGATGCCTGAAAACTCACTGATTAAACCCGGAGTACACGTTATGCCAATGCCATGCTACTTGAGTATCGAAGGCCAGAACCAAGGCAAGATCGAAGGTTCCAGCACGGTTACCGGTCATGAAGGAAAGATCCTTGTTCAGGCCGTCGAACACCTGATCGATATTCCCAAGAACCCGCAGACCGGCCTGCCTGCCGGCAAGCGTGTCCACCAGGGCATGACCCTGACCAAGGAAATCGATAAGTCTTCTCCAAAGCTGCTGCAAGCCCTGACTTCCGGCGAGCAACTCAAGTCGGTAGTCCTGGAGTTCTATCGGATCTCGCCTAAAGGCACCGAAGAAAAGTACTACACCATCACCCTGAGCAATGCCGTACTCGTTTCGGCCCGCACCTGGGTGCCGAACGTGTTGAGCCCTGAGTTCAAGCAAATGGGCCATATGGAAGACATCGGCATCACCTACGAAAAAATCGTCTGGACCTGGGTACCGGACGGTATCGAAGCCGAAGACTCGTGGTTGGCGCCAAAAGCGTAAGCCCGGCTCGACGGTTCAATGCCGCCCTGGTCCAGGGCGGTGTTCTTGTTACTGCAGAAGGTACACCGCGTTGAGAGAAAAGCGATTGCTGGAGCGCATCACAAGCCTGCAGGCCGAAACCGGTCGCACGCACCTGACCCAGGCTGAAGTGTTGACGCAGTCGATCGTCCAGCATCTGCAACGCATTTTGAATACCCGGCGCGGCAGCGTGCCGATTGACGCCGAGTTTGGCGTACCCGACTTCACCAATCTGGCCGGTTCGTTTGCGACCGGCGAGACCACGCAAATAATCGAGAACATGACGCGCATGATCGCCCGCTACGAGCCTCGCTTGAAATCGCCGCGCATCCTGGTCGCCGAAGGTGCCCAGGAAGTGTTGTCGCTGAGTTTCAGTCTTGAGGGCGTGGTGTCGATCGATGACCGGGACATTCCTATTCACCTGGCAACGCGTGTGTCTTCGGACGGTCGCGTGTCCCTGGCGATGCACTAAGTCATGCTCAACAGCCATTATCAAAGTGAACTCAACCAACTGCGGCGTCTGGCCGATGAGTTTGCCCGCCGCAACCCGGCCCTGGCGCCGCTGCTGGGGGTGGACTCGGCCAATGACCCGGACGTCGAACGCTTGCTCGAAGGCGTGGCGTTTCTCACCGGGATGGTTCGCCAACGGTTGGACGACGAGTTTCCCGAGTTCATTCAAGAGTTGGCGCAGCTGCTCTATCCCCATTACCTGCAACCGTTGCCCTGCCTGACGCTGCTGCAATTTCAGCCGCGCACGGCATTGCAGGAGGTTACGCGTATCGAGCCCGGCTGCGAAATTGCCTCGGTGCCGGTCGATGGCCAGCGCGTGCGCTTTAGCAGTACAGCGGCGGTCGACCTGGAACCGTTGCAACTGCTCGGCAGCCGCTGGGACGGCGGCGCCGGTGAAGAGCGCAGCCTGGTCCTGGACTTTGCTTTTACCACCGCTGACCCGAATAGCTGGCTGGCTGACAGCCTGCGTTTCTATCTGGGGGATGGCCTGGTCGATGGCTCCAAGTTATTGCGTCTGTTGCAGCTCAACCTGCGCGAGATTCGCATCTCTGCGCAAGAGCAGCCCATGACGGTATTGCCGGCCAGCCATTTGCGTGGCCTGGGATTCGATGCGAGCAACGCCTTGCTGCCGTTTCCCGATACCGCGCACCCGGCCTATCGGTGCCTGCAGGAATACTTCGCGCTGCCCGAGAAATTCCTGTTTATCGAGCTTCGCGGCTTCAAACAGTGGCGAGCCAGAGGCGCAGACGGGCGCTTCAGCGTGCGCCTGATGTTCGAGAACCTGCCGGACTGGACACCGAACCTGTCGGCCAACAGTTTTTTGCTGGGGGTGACGCCAGCGATCAATCTGTTCGCCCAGGACGCACACCCGCTGCGCATCGACCACAAGCAAGTCGACTATCGCATCCAGCCTGCCGACCATGGCCAGCGCATGAGCATGCGGATTCATTCGGTGCTCAAGGTCAGTGCTTATTCCGCTGGAGGCGGGGAGCGCCTGCTGGAGCCGTTCAATACCTTCTCGCAGCGCGACACCTATAACCTGCGCATCCGCGCCTCGAGTATCGATGCCCAAGGTTATGACCACTATCTGAGCCTGCCCTACAGCGAAGGCAAAGTGCCGGGCGAGATGACCTTGTCCATCGGCTTGCTCTGCACCAATGGCAAGCTGCCGGAAAGCCTGCGCCTGGGGGATTTGAACCAGCCCACCGACAACACGCCGCCCAGGGTCGAATTCAAGAGCATTCGCGGCATTACGCCGTGCCAGCCGCCCAAGTTCGACGACAAGTTGCTGTGGCGCATGCTCTCGCAGCTCAATGCCAACCACTTCCGCCTGGCCGATCGCGACTACCTGCGCGGCCTGCTCGCGCTGTATCTGCCGAGCGTCGGCGAAGGGGCCCAGGACGCCAACCAGCGGCGCATCGATGCCATCGAAAAAGTCACCGTCAGCCACGAGCGGCGTTTTATTCGCGGGCTGCCGATCGAAGGCAGTGTGGTCCGGGTCGAGTGCCGGGGCGACTATTTCCTCAGCCCCGGCAATTTCTACCTGTTCGGTTGTGTGCTGGATGAGTTTTTCGCCGGCTGTACGGCCATCAACAGCTTTACCGCCTTCACGCTGTTCGACAGCGTCAACCACGAGACCTTGAAATGGCCAGCGAAGATCGGGCACCAACGCCTGTTGTGATCGATCCGCTGCTCGATGACGGCGGCGAGTTCGGGTTTTTCCAGGCCTTGCGCCTGTTGCGGTTACGTTTCCCGAGCGAAAAACACTTCGTCGACAACGTGCGGGTCCGGCCGCGGCTGGGGCTCGGGTTTCCGCTGCGGGATATCGAAGGGATCGAGCAGGACGACGACGGTCGTTATCGGATCGAGGCCAACTTCTTCGGGCTGTATGGCGTCACTTCGCCGTTGCCGACGTTTTACACCGAAGACCTGATCGACGAACAACTGCTGGGCCATTCGGCGGGACGTGACTTTCTCGACATCCTGCATGCCTCGCTCTATCCGTTGCTGTTCCGTGCCTGGGAAAAGCACCGGATCTGGATCGACATTACCGAGCGGCGCGACGTCAAGAGCCTGCGTCAGTTGCAGGCGCTGATCGGCATTGCGGATGCGCGTCCGGAGCAGCGCGATCAATCCACCGATTTGCTGCGGTATGCCGGGTTGTTCAACCAGTACCCGCGCTCGGCCCTGGGTCTGCAGCAGTTGGTCAAGGCGGTACTCAGCGATGTGACGGTGGAAGTCGTGCCGTGTGTCGAGACGCGCCTGCGGATCGACCGCACGGCACGCACTTACCTGGGCACGCAGTGCGGGGTGTTGGGCGAAAACAGCCTGCTCGGTCGTGAAGTCATGGACCGCAGCGGCACCCTGGATATCCGCCTGACGTCACTGAGTACCGAGCGTTTTCACGGGTTATTGCCGGGGCAGGCGCTGTATCAAAAGCTCGAACGCTTGGTGGGGTTGTATTTGCAGACACCGCTACGCAGCCGTCTGGTCATGCGTCTTGCGGCAGATAAGCAGCAGTGCGCTTCGCTGGGCGGCGGCTGGCAGCGGCTGGGCCTGGATACCTGGCTCGGTGACGGAGACACACAGGACGACGTTGTATTCATGCTGACGGCCGAACACGGACCAATGCTCGAAGAGAGGGCTCGCTAGATGATTCAGGTAGAACTCAAACCGCTGTTCGCACGGCTCAATGTGTACAGCACCAAGGCCCTGGAGAACGCGGCGGGCCAGACCCTGGCGCGCGCTCACTACGAGATTTCCCTGGAGCACCTGCTGCGCCAGTTGCTGGAAGATCCGGATGCCGATACGACGCGCATTCTCGCGCGCTTCGAGATCGATCCGATGCGCTTGCGTGCGCTGTTGGATGAGGGCCTGGCGCAGTTGAAAAACGGCAACCCGGGACGTCCGGTGTTCGCTGGCCTGCTCACCGAATGGATTCAGGACGCCTGGCTGATTGCCTCGCTGGTGGTCGGCAGCGGGCGGATTCGCGGCGGTTCGCTGCTGCTGGCGCTGGTATCGCGCCTGGGCTACTACAGTGCTGGCACGCGTTACGGCGAACTGCTCAAGCCGATATCCACCGATGCCCTGACCGCAGAGTTCGCTCAACTGTTGGGCGGCTCCAGCGAAGGTCCGCTGGACAGCCTGCAGACCGGCGCGGCCTGTGCTTCGTTGGCCGGCGCCGGCGGCAGTGCGCCCGCAGCCGAAGACAATATCGCGCGCTTTTGCGAAGACCTGACCGCCAAGGCAGCGGCGGGGCGCATCGACCCGATTTTCGGGCGCGATGATGAGATTCGCCAGATGATCGACATCCTCGCCCGGCGGCGTAAAAACAACCCCATCGCCGTGGGCGAGCCAGGTGTGGGCAAGTCCGCCGTGGTGGAGGGCCTGGCGTTGTTGATCAGCCAGGACGAAGTCCCCGACTTCCTCAAAAACACACGTTTGCTCAGCCTGGATCTCGGTGCGCTGGAAGCGGGCGCCAGCGTCAAGGGCGAGTTCGAAAACCGTCTGCGTGGCGTCATCGAAGAGATCAAGGCGTCCACCACGCCGGTGATCCTGTTCATCGACGAAGCGCACATGCTGATCGGCGCCGGCGGCGCGGCGGGTGGCTCGGATGCGGCCAACCTGCTCAAACCCGCATTGGCCCGTGGCGAGTTGCGCACCATCGCCGCCACGACCTGGTCGGAGTACAAGAAGTACTTCGAGAAAGACCCGGCCCTGGCGCGTCGTTTCCAACTGGTCAAGCTGGACGAGCCGAGTGTCAAAACCGCAGTGTTGATCCTGCGCGGGCTCAAGGGGCACTACGAAAAAGTCCACGGGGTCAGCGTGCGTGACGACGCCATCGTCGCCGCCGCCGAATTGTCGGATCGCTACATCACCGGGCGCTTGCTGCCGGACAAGGCCGTGGACTTGCTCGACACCGCCAGCGCCCGGGTACGCATCGGCCTGGGCATCAAGCCTGCCGAGTTGGAGCGCATGGAGCGGCAGTTGTCCGGTCTGGCGCGTGAACAGAGCGCGCTGGAGCGCGACCGTGGCAATGGTTTCCCCGTAGAAGACCAGCGCCTGACGGATATCGCCGACGAACAGGCTGAGATTGACGAGCGTCGGGTTGCGCTGGAAGTCCGCTGGCTGGCCGAGCGCGACGCGGCGCTGCGCGTCCTTGAAGCACGCAAGCAACTGACCCTGCAAGCACAGGACCTGCCGGTTCCGGCCGAAGGCGAGGTTGTGCAGGTACTGGCCTCGCTGGAGGAACGTCAGGCCGAGCTGGATCAGGCCCGTGAAACCCTGGCCGCACTGCAAGGCGATGCGCCGTTGCTGTTCACCGAGGTCAGCCCCGATGCGATTGCCCAGGTGGTTTCCGACTGGACCGGCGTGCCGCTGGGCAAAGTGCTGCGCGATGCGGCGGGCGGCGTATTGGCCCTGGCCGACAACCTCAAGATGCGTATTCGCGGTCAGGACACCGCCGTCGAGCAGATCGCGGAAATCCTCAAGGCCGCGCAATCCGGCCTGCGCGATCCGCAACAGCCGTTGGGTGTGTTCCTGCTGGTCGGGCCGTCGGGGGTCGGCAAGACCGAAACCGCTCTGGCTGTGGCCGAACATCTGTTCGGCGGCGAACAGGCGATGATCTCGGTGAACATGAGCGAGTATCAGGAGAAGCACACCGTCAGCCGCTTGGTGGGTTCGCCCGCCGGCTATGTCGGCTTCGGCGAGGGCGGCATGTTGACCGAGGCGGTGCGCAAGCGTCCGTATTCGGTGGTGCTGCTCGATGAAGTGGAAAAAGCCCACCTGGACGTGGTGAACATTTTCTATCAGGTCTTCGACAAGGGCAGCCTGTCCGACGGCGAAGGGCGGCAGATTGATTTCTCCAACACCGTGGTGCTGCTGACCAGCAACCTGGCCACCGAAGAAATCCAGAACCTGTGCGTCGACGGGCGGCCCGACCCGGACACCCTCGCGGAAAAAATCCGCCCGACTCTGTCCCGGCATTTCAAACCGGCGCTGCTGGCGCGCATGACCATCGTGCCGTTCTTCACCCTGGGTGGCGCGCAACTGGCGGGCATCGTGCGCCTCAAGCTGGGCCGGCTCAGCGAGCGTCTGCTGGCTTCGTCGAAAGTCCGTCTGACGTTTGCAGAAGAGGTCGCCGACGCCATCGCCGCGCGCTGCACGGAAGTGGAAAGCGGGGCGCGCAATATCGACTTCATTTTGCGTAAGAGCCTGACACCGCGCCTGTCTGACGTCTTGCTCGGGGCGATTGCCGATCAGCGGCCCCTGGCCGGCTTGCATGTGGCGGTGGATGCGCGCGGCGAGTGGATCATTACCACGCAAGATGTCGATGCGATCAGGTCTTTACCCGAGCGTGAAGCGCTGCTTGAGCCCCTAGAGTGACCGCTCGTTTACCGACTGAAGAACAAGGATTGATTGATGGCTCTCAATGATCATGCGCTCTGCACTTTCGCCAGCCTGGCCCCCTCGCTGCTGCTCGAAACATTATGGGTGCAGCAGTGGCAGGGCGAGGAACAGCTCTCTCAGCCCTATCGCTTCGAGGTTCGGCTGGCCACGATCAATCCATTGTTCGACGACGAAGCGCTGCTGGGCAACCGAGCGGTATTGACCCTGAGCGATGCGTTGGGGCAGCCGCATCCCTATCAGGGCGTGGTCACGGAGGTGGATTATCTCGACGCCGACTCCTTGTATTACTACTACCGCGTGGTGCTGGAACCGCGCTTCGTGCAGTTGCGGCATTTCCGCTTTTCGGAAATCTGGCTGGACAAAAGTCTGCCGGAGCTGATTCGCGACGTGCTCAAGTTGGCCGACCTGACTGTCGAAGGGGCGGGTATGAACGGTTTGCCCGGGGCGGCGTATGACTTCGATATCCGCCTGCCGCTGGCCGATGATCCGCTGACTCAGGCGACGTTTACCTGCCAGTTCGAAGAAACCAGCTTCGCCTTTATTTCACGTCTTCTTGAATATTTCGGCGTGTATTACTTCTTTGAGCAGGGGCCTGACGGCGAGGCACTGGTGTTCTGTGGCGACCGACTGTACCAGCCGCAACTCCCCAGTCTGCTGACCTATCGCCGCCAAGATTCGGAACTGGAGGTAGGCCGGGTCCTGGCGGTGGCGCGGACCTTCGAGCGCAAACTCGTGCGGCAAGCGGCGGGGGTCACGCTCCAGGACTTTTCCGCGAGTAACGCGCAGTTGAAGTTAGAGGTCAATGCTTCGGTGGCAGCTGCCAGCCTTGGCGCAGATGCCTCAACCGCACAACGAGAGGCCGTCTCTGGTTCGTCTGTATTTATCGGCGGACAAGGGTTGTATGGCGAGCACTTCGGTTCGCTCGAACAGGGGCAATGGTTGGCCAATCGCCGCGCCCAGGCCATCGGTTGCCGTCAACGGGAGTTTCATGGCAGCGGTCGAGCCACGGGGTTGCGCGCCGGTTATCCGATGCTGTTAGTCGGCCACCCGCGTCCGCTGTTCAATGCCGGTTATCAGGTGATTGAAGTTCACCATGACGGTTATCAGCCGTTGCCGGGCCTCGGCTCGGAGGGGGAAGGGCCGGGGCAGGGGATCAACACGCGGTTTATCGCCTTGCCCGGCGACGTGCAGTACCGCGCACCCTGTGTGACACCGCGGCCTTATGTGCAGGGCGTGCTCAGTGCGGTGGTGGATGGTGATGAAGATACCGGTCGGCCGCTGCTCAATGAGCATGGTTGCTACAGGGTGAGTTTCCCGTTCATTCGCGGTGAGAAGAATGCGACGCGTGGTTCGGCCTGGTTGCGTATGGCCACGCTGTCCAGTGGTTCGAGCCACGGCATGAATTTCCCGCTGCTCAAAGGCACGGAAGTGCTGGTTTCGTTCTTGGGCGGCGACCCGGACCGCCCGGTGATCACCGGTAGTGTGCCCAACTCCGAGAATCCCAATGTGGTCACCGACGAAAACGCGACCCAAAGTGGCTTGAGCACTCCCGGTGGGCATTTGTTTGCGATGGAAGACAGCCCGTCCGGGCCGATGATGAAGATGGGGGCGTCCACCGGTTGTAGTTTTACCTTGGGTGAGGGCGATGTCAGTGGAGCGCATTTGCGCACGGACAAGCATATGCAGCTGGCGTCTAGTTCGTATAAGCATCAGGTGCCAGGTGTTTATTGGCAATCCATAGGGGGAGGGCATGCGCCGGCCCCGGTGGCGGGGACGAGCTCTTCAGAGAGTTTGATGGGTGCCAACTTTAAAGATCGGCCTCCCACTCCCGCCAGTAGCAGCAAGCTTGCCTCCGCGCCAAGCACAACAAATAGCGCATCAGAGAAAAGCGGATTTGATAATTTCAAAGACGCAATAGCCAACCCAAAGCTGAGCACAAAATTAGACGTTACAACTTCAATGCTTCAATTGAAGGGTGACGTAAATATAGCCAGCGGAAGTCTCTCTCTCTACGGGGTTGGCGTGTCAGTGAAACTTGGATTGGTTTCGCTTTCGGCTGACTACAGTTTGTATAAGAAAAGCGTTGGCAACAGTGCCTGGGAGTATCATAAGGCGAGTATTAAAAATTCAGAATATCTGAAAGGAATGCATATAGTTCGAGCATCCAACTCAAAGATGGAGTTGAAGAATACAGATATTTACTGCCATGAAAATGTAACCTCATATGAGATTAAGCTGGGTGGGAATAGCATACTTATCAATGCGGCAGGGATTGTCATAAAGTCGGACGAGATCATACATCTTGAAGGCCAGGTGCATGTTACTGGTGATGTTCTTGTGGATGGGGATTTAGAAGTTTGCGGTAACGCCTTTTTTAGTAAGTTCATGAGAGTTAGCGGCACTATAGTGGGTGCAACGATCACTTCGGATCAAGTACAGGAATTTCCGTGTTTTGAACTAGCCCCCAGCCCCAGCCTGTTAAGTCTGAAGCTAGCATCACGCCCAAGTCTTGCTGCGGTGAAAGTGGCCGCGGGCGGAGCCAATGCGGTTGTAAACGGCGCCGTTGACCTGCTTGATGGCGCCGCCGATGCGGTCGCGGCAGCGGGCGATGCTGCTGCACCGCCCGCTGCCGCGCCGTGATACGGAAAAAAAGAGGCGTAAGTTTCCTATTCGGAGAGTCCGATGCAGCTCAAATGTGAACAGGCCAGCCTTCTATTGCTAGCCAATGCCAAACTTCTGGACCTTCATTGTGTGGTCGTCACCCTGGGTCTGCTGGTGGACGCTGAAGATCAGGTAATGGCCGCTGGGGAAACTTGGGCCTGGTTAACCGAGCGACTTGGCAAGCAGATGCTTGATCGGGGTTTAAAGAAAAGTCGAGGCACATTTGCCGTACAGGGTAAGGCTTATCCGTTGACCGATGTGCAACGGGGTGGCATGGCGGTGCGGGTGCGTCTGGGGGATATGGAAAAAACATTGCATGTACTCGCGCCGCGGCAATGGCGCAAAGGGCCTCTGGGTTGGACGCCCGTTGTGAGCGGTCAACTGGATAACCTGCCGTTGGACTTTGAAAGCGCTTATGGCGGTAATAAGTGGCCAGATAATCCGACAGGCAAAGGCCATTATCCGGAGGTGGACGCCGCGCAAGGAATGCCGTTGGCACAACTGGAAGTGGCGAATGCCACAGTTGTTGACCCCAATGATCGGCCAGCCCTGGCGAGTTTTTTGCCATTGCCAGTACAAAGCGCTGAGCGCCGCCAGTATATGGGCACCCTTGACGAGCATTGGACTGCTTATCGCGCCCCATTCTTACCGACGGATACTGATGCGCGCTGGTTCGATGAAGTGGCGCAGGACCAATGCAACGCCGGTTTTTGGCGTGGCGACGAAGCCTGGTCGATCTCAGGCATGCACCCTACCGAGGCCCGGGTCGCCGGGCGATTGCCGGGCCTGCGGCCACGGCTGTTTATTGAGCGTGCGGATAAGCGTGTACCCGTTACCGAAATGTCGATGGACCTGGATACGGTATGGCTGTTCCCTGATGCGCAAAGTGCTCTTCTGCTGTACCGCGTCGAAGTACCGGTGCTCGATATAGATGCGCAAGATATCGTCAAATTGGCTACGGCCCTCGAGCGAGCGGGTGACCCCGTGCTGGACGCGCAAGTCTGGATTGAGCGGCTTTGGCCACGCCCTCCCGTCGAGTCGGTCAAGGTTGCGCCTGTCGAACCAACCCCGTTCGACTCCGGGCCGATAATCGCCAGTTTGCAGGCCGCTGCGGATGCGCAATATGCAGCGTTAAGCGCAACTCATGAGCAGTGCATGCAATACGCTCAGATGATGGCGACTCGCATGAACCTGCCTTTCAACCCCACCGATTACCCACCATCAGCGACAACGGACTTTACGGTTCTGATGCGCGAACCGATGCGCCCCCTCAAGCCCTTTGACCCCGAGGCATTGGCGCTGGAAATTGATTCGGAAATCGCCAAGGCTAAGGCCCAAGGCATGGAGTATGCCCAGCAGATGATGACCCGGCTGGGCATAGATGCAGAGCAAGCGTTGGCGCGTGCTAAACAGCCAGCACCGAAGGTCGATATCATGGACATGCTTGAGCGCCTGGAGCTGCCTCCAGACCAGCAGGCGCAAGCCAAGGAAAAACTGACTGCCGCCATAGCAGAGTCTCAAGCCGTGGAAGCTGAGATAGACCGTGTTTTAAGCGTCATGAACAAAGCGCTGGCGGCTGATCGAATCCAATTCGCCCCCATTCTCCCGCTTCCTGAATACTGCAGTCTGACCCGTGAGCGGCTGCTGGCATTGCACGCGGCAGGTAAGACGCTGCAAGACCTCAGTTTGGAGAGCCTTGATCTTTGCGAAATCGATCTGAGCAGCGCTGACCTGAGAAATACCACTTTTATGAGTTGCAAGCTCAATGGCACTCGACTGCAGAACGCCGATCTGAGCCACTGTCAGTTCATCGACTGCGACTTGGGTGCTTCGGATCTGAGCAAGGCGCGCTTGCAGGACGCAATGTTTCATAGGGTTCTATGCCAAGGCGCTTCGTTCTGCGGCACCAGCTTGATCGATATCCGCGCTCAGAACTGTGATTTCTCCGCTGCTGATTTCACCGAAGCCAACCTGCAACAAGCCCAACTCAACGAATGCAGCCTCGACAAGACTCAACTGAGCAACGCCAATCTAAGCAAACTACGCCTCAATAAATGCGACCTGAGCGGCGCACGACTCACCGACAGCAACCTGCACAAAGCCAAGCTCTACGACTGCACACTGGACGCGACGGATATGCGCCGCGCCAATCTCAGCAAAGCCGATTTCGCCAAGGTGGTGGGCCGTGATCTGGACTTGCGCGAGTGCAACCTGCAGAACCTGCGCCTGGCCGCTCACTGCGTTTTGCCGGGTGTGCGCCTGGACGATGCCGACCTGACCGCTGCCAGTTTTCAAGACGCCGATCTGAATCACGCCAGCCTGCGCGGCGCACGGCTTAACGACGCGCTGCTGAGCGGTTGCGACCTGAGTGATTCCGACGGTGTCGGGCTGGTCGCGCAAGGTGTCTACCTGTCGGGATGTGACTTGAGTCGCGCTGATTGGTCCGGCGCCAACCTGCTTAACGGCCGCTTGCGCAAGGTATGCCTGGAGCAGGCCAACCTCAGTGGCAGCAACTTGCATGGCTTGGCCAGTGACGCTGTACACGGCAGCGGTGTGCGCCTGGAGCAGGCATTGATGACGCGCTGCCGACTCAAGGAGAGCCTGACTCATGCTTGAGGTATTAAGTGCCGAGCGTCTAAGGGCATTGCTGGCTGATTGGCAGCCCTTGCGCGCGTTGAATCTGGCCGGTGGCGACTATCGCGGTGTCGATTTGAGCAACGCGCGGCTGGAACAAGTGGATGCGCGTGGCGCGCAATTCAATGGCGCCATGCTGACCCAAAGCCACTGGAAAGACTGCCGCCTGGACGGCGCCAATTTTTCCGAGAGCACTGCGGACTCGTTGCACATGAACGGGTGTTCATTGCAGGGCGCATTGTTCACGAATGTGCGTTGGAACAAGACCAGCTGGGCGCAATGCCACGGCGAGGATCTGGATCTGTCGGGCGCGCAGCTACAGGCGTTTACACTCGCGGAGTGCCGCGTACCGCGTATCAGGCTGGCAGCCGCCCAGTTGAGCAAATCCCAATGGAACCGCTGCGATCTGACGGGCCTTGATGCCCAGTCGGCGCATTTTGCGAAGGCACGATTGATCGATTGCCAACTCGATCAGGCGCGCTTCGGTCTGGCGTCGTTGCAGCAGTGTGCCTTCGATGAATCGTCGTTGAGCGGGGCCGATTTTCATGCCGTGCAGGCCGAGGGCGCGTCGTTCTACCGCAGCAAGGGAACCGCGCCGATGTTTGCCGGTGCCCATCTCAAGGGCGCTCTGTTCAATGCCAGCCATTTTGACTCGGTCGATTTCAGTGATGCCGTTCTGGAGATGGCCATCCTGATCGACGCCCAGATGCCAGGCGCGCGCTTTGACCGCGCACTGTTGCGTTATGCCGACTGCACCGCGTTGCTTGCGCCACGCGCCTCGTTCGTCGCCGCCGACGTGACCGGCATGAATGCCCATGCCGCTGATTTCACCCAGGCCGACTGGCAGCAGAGCAACCCCCAGGCCATCCAGCCCGTAGATACCGAACGCCTCGCCGCCGAGCAATGGCAGCCTGCCTCTTTAGGAAAATCGAGATGAATGAAGCCCCGCAATATTGCGATGCCGCTGCTCAATTGCGGCATGCGCAGGTCAACGCACTGGATGGCGAGCGTTTCGGCGTGGTCAGCAGCGATGGCCGCCGCTATTGGCTAAAACCCGCATTCGGTTGCCTGGTGCGTCCGGCAGTGGGGGACAAGGTGTTGGTCAGCCTGGACGCGCAAGGCGGTTACATCCTTAGCGTGCTGGAACGCGCCATCGCTCAACCGGCGCGTATGCATCTGGAGGGTGACCTGCATTTGAGCCTGCCCGCCGGCGCGCTGAGCATTCAGGCCCGCGACGGCGTGAGCCTTGACGCCGGTATCGCACTCCGGGTGTGCGCCGAGCAGGGCAGTGTGCAGATGCAGCGTGCCCATCTGACTGTCGGCACCCTGGCCATGAGTGGCGAGCATCTTCAGAACCACTGGGTCGAGCGCCACGACAGCAGCGTTTATCACCGCGAAAAGGCTGTGCGCCACGAGGCGGATTTTGCTGACAGCCGCCGTCGCGTCGAAGGCCATGAAGAACTTCATTCCGGCTCCTTGCGCCAGCGCGTGCGCGATGACTGGAGCGTGCAGGCCGACACGCTGGACCTGAATGCACAACGTAGCGTTGCCATTGATGGCGACAGCATCAAGCTGGGGTGAGATCGATTATGTATATGCTCAATAACGGCGGTGCGATGGCGCTGTCCACGGTGCCCGATATCTGCAAGACGCCCGTTCCGCCCGCCGGGCCAGTGCCATTGCCTTATCCCAACGCTGCCGATACCAGCGCCGCGGCCCCGGGTGGATTGGTGATGGACGTGCTGGTGGACGGCATGCCAGCGATGAATATGTCGAGCAAGGTGTTGATGACCAGTGGCGATGAAGCTGGGGTGGCCGGTGGTGTCACCAGCGGCAAGGTCAAGGGTGAAATGATCTTCATCGATGGCAGCGCCAAAGTGATGGTCGCCGGTAAGCCCGCCGTGCGTGTCACCTGCCAGACCATGCACAACGCCAATAACACCATGGGGACGGTTTCGCAGCCGAGCCAGACCGCTGTGCTGGTGATGGCGTGAGCAGCGCGGGGCGTGCGCCCTCCATCAAGTTTTCCATAGGCGGACTGGCCCTGTGCATCCTGCTCGCCGCCTGCAGCAGCCAGGACCTCACCCCCGAGCAAAAGGCCCTCACCGCGCTCAAATGGGACTACACCGAAAACGCCATCGAGCTGAGCTTCACCGCCGATAACGACCTCAATCAGTACGACGGCCAGGCACATAACCTGTTGGTGGTGGTCACGCAGTTCGATCAGATCAGTGCGTTTTCCGCCTACACCGGCAGTTCCCAGCAACTGAGCAGCCTGCTGCTGATGAACAGCGCGCCGCCCGGGATGATCGGGCTGACGCGGCTGTTTATCGAGCCGGGCCAGACCCGCCAGTTGAGCCTGCCGCGACTGGAGGGCGCGAAGATGGTCGGTATCGCCGCCGGTTACGCGCACCTGGACCCGACGCGCAGCGTCAAGCTCTATCAGATCGGCGTCGACGTGACGTCGACAGGGTTTTTCAGCAAGACCTGGACCGCCACCCCGCGCCCCATCGCCATTGACCTGCTCGTCGGGCCCGATGCGCTGTTGCGTGGCAAGGAGAGTCGCCTGGCGTTGCCCAAGCCGGTGCAGCCCCGAGAGGGTGAGGTGCGCCTGCCCGGCGCACAGGACTGAGCTGCTTGCCGTGAGCGTTGCAGTGGCCACGCTTTTTCAATTTTTTGCCTGAAACCGAGCCCTATGAATATCGATCAGTTGTTGTATTGGCACCAGGGCTTGTTCCTCCAGCCTCAGCATTTTCAACAGAACGATGCGCGTATCGAGCATCGTCTGACCCGGACCACAGAGTTGAACCATCCGTACCCGTGGGGTTTGATCTCGCTGAAGATCAACGAGCCCGCGCTGGTTGCCAAACAGTGCCTGCTGGAGCAATTGTCGGTGCGCTTTGCCGAAGGCACGCTGGCCGAATATCCGGGCAATGCGATGCTGGAGTCGCGCACCCTTGACCTCGGCGATTTCAGTGGCGGCCGTACGCTGTTTGTGGGGCTACGCCGCTTGCTGCCGGGCGACGCCAACGCGCAAGTGTTCGAGACGTTGTCTGCCGGGTCCCGGGCGGAAGCGCGCTTTATCGTGGCGGCCGATCCGGAAGTGATCGGTGACCGTCTCGGCGACTCCCCGGAAGCGCGGGTGCGCCCCATGTCCTATGTGTTGCGGCTGTTCTGGGACGATGAGCTGGAGCATCTGAGCGCCTACGAGCTGCTGCCGATTGCACGGCTTGAGCTGGACGGTGATCGCCTCCGGCCGGCCCAACGCTACGTGCCGCCGTCAGTCAATCTGGCGGCATCGCCGATGCTCCTGCAAACCTTGCGCGAAGTCCGCGACGAACTGGTCGGCCGGGCGCGGCAGTTGTCGGTGTACAAGCAGCCGGGGGAGTCGCGGCGGGGCGATCTCGACGCGGCCCAGGTCAACCACCTGATGGCCCTGGCGGTACTGAATCGCTATGGCCCGTTGCTGACGCATTTGCTGGAAACCCCGCAGGTGTCGCCATGGCAGCTTTACGGCACCCTGCGCCAACTTGTTGGTGAGTTGAGTCTGTTTTCCGATGTCTGCGACATGCTCGGCGAAACCCCGGATGGCCGTCTGTTGGTGCCGGCCTACAAGCATGAGGACGCGGGCGCGGCGACGATCGCACTGGTGGCCCTGATCGGTCAGCAGCTCAATGAGATCAGCATCGGCTCAGAGTTGCTGGTCCACCTGCAACTGCAGGAAGGGTTTTATCAGGCTCCATTGCCGGACGCGTTTTTCGGCGCGCGGCATCGTTACTATCTGGTGGCGCGCAGTCTGGTCGATCCGGCGTGGCTGGCCGAGTGCCTGCCGTTGGATGGCAAGCTGGGAGCTCTCAGCGTCATGCAAGGCCTGGTCAACCGCGCCTTGCCCGGGGTTGAGTTGATCTATCTGCAGGTTCCGCCCCAAGGCTTGCCGCGGGTGGCGGGCGCGTTGTACTTCCGCCTGGAAACGCTGAGCGAGGGTTGGGAAACGCTGCAGCAGGAGCGTCAGGCGGCGTTCTTCCTGCCCCAGCCGCCGGCTGACCTGAGTATCGACCTGGTGGTGGTTCGCACATGATCAATCCCCGCCTGGCTGACTGCTGGATGTCGAGTTTCGAGGCTGCCAAGCGCGGCTTCATTGATCCGGCACAGTCCTATGAGACGCTTGCGCCGGCGCTCATCGTGCTGCTCGATAGCGCCGCGAATCGGGCCCGCGAGCTGCACTTTGCCGAAGCCGAAGTGCGCGAGGCGCTGTTCGCGGTGGTCGCCTGGATCGACGAAGCGGCCATGTCCGGCGAATGGCCCGGGGCGGCCGAATGGCGGCGGGCGCCGTTGCAGCGCCACTATTTTTCCACCAGTCGCGCCGGTGTCGAGTTCTTCCAACGCCTGGAGGCTTTGCCCGAGGCGGCGGTCGGTGCCCGCGAGGTCTTCGGCCTGGCCTTGCTCGGCGGTTTCCAGGGGCGTTACGCGACCCGCCCGGGTGGTGAACTGATGCAATACCGTCGGCTTTGCCTGGAGCGGATCATTCTCGATCGGCAGATGGTGCCGCTGGACGCCAACAGCCATCTCTTCGAACAACCCGAGGACCACCTGCCAACGCGCCTGCGTGTGGTGCGCCGGGGCTTGCCCGGTCTTTCGCTGCTGTTGCTGATCGGGGTGCCGTTGATTCTGTTGACCGTGCTTTACATCAGTTTCGATCTCTCGCTGGGTCGACAAGTCAGCCAATTGCTGGAGATGCGCTGATGTTGAAGAAAGCAGGGGTGTTGTTGCTCTGGGTGCTGCTGCTGGCGTGCATCGTGCTATTGCTCTGGGGCCTGGCGCTCTACAAAAGCTGGCCATTGTGGTACGTGCCGCTGATTTGCATCGTGACGCTGTTGGTGGTTTTTTGCCTGCGCGGGGTCGGGCGACGCTGGTATGCCTGGCGCTTGCGTCGCCGGATGAACAGCGAGTTGCCCCAGAGTCGTCGCGATGAAGCGCCGGCGCTTGATCAGGACTGGAACAGCGGCGTGCAGATGTTGCGCCAGTCGCGCCTGAGTCGATTGGGTTCACCGTTGTATGTGCTGCCCTGGTTCCTGACGCTGGGCGAGAGTGGCAGCGGCACCCGGCGGTTGCTGGGCAACAGCGGGCTGACCTCGGCCTTGCGTTCGACCCGCGGTGGAAAGCCGGCGGCCTCGACTGGCACTCTGGATTGGTGGTTCCTTGAGCGTGGCGTGATCATTGACCCCGCCGGCCGCATGGCGGAGGGCAACAGCGACGCCGGCCCGGAATGGCGACGGTTGCTGTACTGGCTGCTGCGTTCGCGGCGCCGCGAACCCCTCAACGGTGTACTGCTGGTGATCGACTGCCAGCGCTTGTTGAGCGACTCCGATGCGCGCCTGGCCGAGCAGGGACACAATCTGCGCCGCCGCCTGGATGATCTGGTGAAGGTCTTTGGTGCCCGTCTGCCGGTGTATTTCATCATTACCGGTGCCGAAGCCTTGCCGGGTTTCACCCAGTGGGCTTGCGCTCTCACGCCGCCACAACGCGAGCAACCGTTTGGCCTGCTCAGCCAACAGCGCACGGGGGCGGCGCAGGTGTTTCTCGACGAGATGTTCAGCGGGCTTGGCCAGCGTCTGTTCGACCTGCGCATCGAGTTGGGCGTGCGTGGCCTGCCGGATGAAGAAGCTTTCAGCCTGCCGGAGCGCATCGTTGAACTGCGCTCGCGTCTCCAGCATCTGCTGTTACCCGCGTTTGACGCCAACCCCTACAGCGAGTTGCCGCTGCTCTGCGGGCTGTTCCTGACCGCGCAAGGGCAAGAGGCAGACGGCACAAGCGAAGGCTGGTTCAGTCATGAGTTGCTGGGCAGGCTTTTGCCTGCGCAACGCCACGCCTATCAACCCATCGATAGCTGGCATCGCTGGCGCAGGCTGTTGGCCCACGCCGCAGTCATCGGCTGGCTGGGGCTGTGTATCGGCTTTGGCGCATTGCTGGTGTATGCCGACCACCACACTCAAGCTGTGCTCACCGACGCGCTGGACGAGCCGCCAGCGGCCGAGGACTTCAACGGTGGGCTGGAGAGCGACCTGGATGCGCTGCGTCGGTTTCGCCAAGCGTTGATCAGCTTATCTGACCAGCAGCAGGGCGGATGGCATGGTTTGCTGCCGTTCTCACGCCATATCGAACAGGTCCAGGAGCACTACCGCTCTGACTACGTGAGGTTGTTCGACAGCGAAATACGCACGCCGGTATTCGATGGTTTCATTTCGCAGAACCTGCGCGGCGCGTTGAACAGCGGCGATCCACGGCTGATTGCCGCTTATGCCGAATTCCTCGTGCGCCGGATCAACCTGCTCGATGCTCGCCTGAATAACCAGTCGATGGATAACTTGCCGCTGCCGGGTTCCGAGGTAGGTTTCCTGAACCTGACCTACGGTTCCAAGGAAGCGACCAGCGCCGGGCAACTGGTCACCCTGGGGAGCAGCTATCGCTCCTATCTGGAGTGGCAAACCGATATGGCGCAGATGCAGGGCCAACGCGCCGCCTTGCTGGGCCAACTGGAGAGCATGGGGCTTGAAGGACGCCCCCTGACGTGGCTGAAAGCCTGGGCGGAACTGCAGGGCAATCTGCAACCGATCCGGCTGACGGAATACTGGAGCGATAGCGATAACCCGGGGTTGAGTCTTTCCGGTGCCTATACGTTGCAAGGGCACAGCGCGATTTTTGCGTTCATGGATGAACTCGGCCTTGCCAGCCGTGACAGCGCGTTGTGGAAGACACAGCGGGTGAAATTCCTCGATCAGTACCAAAGCGATACCCAGGACGCCTGGTATCGGTTTATCCAGGGCAGCCTGCTCAGTGCACAGACACGCTTGAAGACGCGCAGCGACTGGCAATTGGCCCTGAGTGTGGTCGGTACGCCCAATGATCCGTTCCTGAAGCTGTTGCATCGCAGTGCCGAACGGTTTGCCTTGATCCCGCCCGAGCAGCGGGCACCTTGGGCGAGCCGCGCGGTGTCGCTCGATCGTTTGCTTGAACTGGCCAGTAACAACGATCTGCATGCCGAAGCGGGGGCGCTGGGCAGTCTGAAAATCACCAATGCCCTGGGCGGCGATATGCTCAAGGGCGTGGCCAGTGGCGGTTCGATCGAGAGTGGCGTCAACGGCTTGCGCGACGAGTTGACCCAAGCCCGTGCCTTGGCCAGGTTCCAGCAGTTGATGAAGGGTGTGGTGGCCGATCTGCAGAAAAGCGATGCGCAAGCGTTCCAGGTGGCCGTGGAGACTTGGGGCTTCGGCGCCGATCCGTCGGTGAAGTCCGCACCGCTCTGGGAAGCCGACAGCGTGCGCAGCGCCTTGATCCAGGCGCTGAAGGGGCCGGACCCGCGTGAAGATGCGGTCTGGGCGTTGGCCACCGGCCAGTTGGATTTCTCCTCGCATTACGCCGCCGAAGTGGCGGCCTGCCGCCTGCAAGGCGACTGGAGCGGGCAGTTGCTCAGCTCGATTCAGGGCGTGCAGGACCCGGTCATGCTCAACGAGTTGCTGTACGGCGAGCGCGGTCAACTGCCGGCCTTTATGAGCGGAGCGGTGAAAACCTTCGTGCAACGCGATGTCCTGCGCTACAGCGGACGGGAGGCGCTGGGTGTGCAAATTCCGCTGACCGGTGCGTTCTACGCCTATGTCAGCCGCATGCAGCATGCGCGCAACGATCTGCTCGGTGCCGAGCGACAGAGTCAGGCCCAGCAGGCCACGGAGCAGCAAAGCCGACAGGCACTGGAAGCCGAGCAAAAAGGCCTTGTGGCGCAACGGGCGGAGCTCAAGCAGAGCATCGCCATACTGCAGGCCACCGCGGCGGTGGTGGAACTGTCCGCCGCGCCGTCGCAGGTCAACCTCGGTGCCCGTTCGCTGCCCCAGCAGACGCGCCTGACGCTGCAATGCAGTGGCCGTTCGACGGTACTGGACAACTTCAACTTCCCCACCAGCGCCAGCTTCGTCTGGGCGCCGGGGGCCTGTGCCGATGTCGCCCTGGAGATCAGCTTCGCCAACTTCAAGCTGACCCGGCACTGGACCGGAGACCGCGCGTTCGTGGACTTCCTGCGGCTGTTCAACGGTGGGCAACACACCTTCAGCGCCGACGATTTCCCCGGCCAGCGCAATTTGATGGGCAGTGAGAATCTCATCGGCATCCAACTGACGTACCGCCAGGAAGGCGAACAGGTGTTGCTGGACAAGTACGACCAGGCCGACCAAATGCAGCGCCAGGCCAATCTCATCGACGCACGCTTGAGTGCCACCGCCGAACAGTTGGCGGCGATGGATACCCAGGCCGCCGCGACGAATGTGCGGCTGGCTGCCCTCGGTTCACCGGTCGAACAGGGTGTCGCGAGTATTCAACCGCCGACCCAGATTGCCTGGTGCTGGACGCCCCGGCCCGTGGTAACGGGGCTGTCGGCAGGTGAAGGGCTGCGCTTGGATCTTGGTACCTATGGCAACGAGACGCGCTTGAAGAACCTTGAGGAACAGCTGCGTATCCTCGGCTTGACCAGCCGGCGCGAAGCCACGCAGGCGATAACGGGTGACAAGGTGACGCGGTTGCTGGTGGTGGCGCTGCGTGACGACGCGGCTGCGCAACGGGCGATCCGCGATATTGTGCGCAAAATGGGCGTGGCCGCCACGCTCGACAGTGCCGCCGCCAGTAAGGTCGACCTGTAGTGAAGGGTGGGCACGCGTCACTGGCATTGAGTTGGTGCGTGGCCGCCGGGCTTAGCGGCTGGCGCAGCGGAGGAGGGCGCCAGACGACTGCTGTCACCAGGCCCAACGTATTGCCAGGATGGCAGATGCTCGCAATATTTGGTTATGCGCTAGTCTCCAGTCTAATTCTGAACGACACTTTGAAGGTTGCGTTGAGCAGATGGCGAGTTGCCAATGCAGCTTCAAGACAACCAGTCACCGCGGCGGCGGCACCGAAAGGCGGAATATGAAAATAAATTCGGCGGATTTTAGAGTACGGGAAGGCGACAAGGTCAATCTCCATAAGTGGCCGACCAAAGTGGAACCTTTCTACAAGTCAAAGCAACAATATCGCAAACTTCTGAGAGCGCATGTTGCGCAATTGAGCGCGCAGCAACAGCTTCTTTACGCATCCAATCGCTATGCCATTCTGCTGATTTTCCAGGCGATGGATGCGGCAGGAAAAGACGGTGCCATCAAACATGTGATGTCAGGGGTGAATCCGCAAGGTTGCCAGGTATTCAGCTTCAAGCATCCCAGCGCGGCAGAACTGGAGCACGATTTTCTATGGCGAACCACACGCAACCTACCGGGACGCGGACAGATTGGCATATTCAATCGGTCGTACTATGAGGAGGTATTGATAGCCCGTGTCCATCCGGAAATTCTCCGAAGCGAGGGCCTCCCGGATGCTCTTGAAAACAATAGTACTGTCTGGCGGGAGCGATATCGTTCGATCTCCAATTTGGAGCGCCACCTGACAGGTAACGGAACGCGCATCATCAAATTTTTTCTCCATCTGTCGAAAGAAGAGCAACGAAAACGCTTCCTGGATCGCATCGACAAGCCGGAAAAAAACTGGAAATTCAGTGCGGCGGATATCGAGGAACGCAAGTATTGGAAAGACTATATGCAGGCCTACGAAAAATGCCTTAGTGCAACGAGCACGACTGAGACGCCTTGGTATGTTGTGCCTGCCGATGACAAGAAAAATGCCCGACTGATCGTATCTCAGATATTTTCAGATGTGCTGGATGGGCTGAAAATGTCATATCCAAAGACCAGTGAGGAGCGTCACCAAGAACTGCTGGATATCCGCAAGCAGCTTCTGGAAGAATGAATGAACGGTGCCGCTTTATCAGCATGCATGAGAGGCTGATGGATGCTAGTTCAAAAAAACATGCTTTGGGACCTGGTTGAAAATCTGGCAGAACTTGGCAGGCTCAGAATTGAGCAGTGTGGTTTGTCCCGGAGCTGGTCGCTCATCATTCACTTCATGGGGACTCAGCGGACATCTCCATCTCCGGGCTGAGTGTGCCGAGCCAGGCAACCAGGCCCATAATGATCACCGCGACCGAGAACTCTAGAATCATGCTGCGCCGTAAAGCGTTGATCGCGACGGTGTGAGTATCTGCCTGAATGGATCGCTCAAGCAGCGGGCTCAGGTGAAAGCGGTTTACCGCCGCAAATACCAGCATCCCCGCGAACAAGAAGACCTTCAAAGACAGCAGGGCCCCATACGTGCTGGAGGTCAATGTCTCGAATGCTGGCCCGACAACCATCAGATAGTTGACGATCCCGGTGATAGTCAGGGTTGCGACGATAAGCGTCCCCGCTGATTCGAAACCAATCAGCGTTCGAGCCAGCAACCGTATCTGCAGATCGCCTGTGAGGTTGGTTGAGCGCAATAACAGCGCAAATGCAGCGAGAGCGCCCAACCAACTGCCTGCACCCAGAAGATGGACAATATCGCTGGTGAAGTGCAGGTAGCGTCGACTGCCTTCATCCATGGCGCCATGTCCCGTCCAGGCGAGCGTCGCGAGGGCGATGGCCCCACACAATGTGGCCAGCCAGAGGCTCAATGCCGGGCTTCGTCGATTGAGAGTCGCGGCGATGGCCGCCAAGGTCAATGAGGCTATTCGAACCATCCAGGTCAACCCGACGTCAGTGTCCATCAACATCATCTGCAGGATGTGGTGATGCAGCTCCATGACGCTGGACACGCCGCTCATCGTCTTGGCCATCTGTAGCATGGCCACCATCGATAGCAGTATGCCGATAAGGGCAGTTCCCACCAGCAACGACCCAAAATTCAACACGGCGCCGTCTGCACGTTCCTTTCCTCTGAGACTGTACAGGCCAAACAGTGCCAGCCCGAAGAGCAGCATCAAGTCGATATAGAGCGCGAAGCGAAGGCTAATGTAGATGGAGTCGTCCATGGATCACTTGACTTTAAAGGTCACGGTACCTGTGATCGGGTGGGTATCGGAAGAAACCGCCCTCCACTCGACCTTGTATGTGCCAGGTGTGAGCGGCGCTGCCGGGGTGATGACCATCATTTTCGGATCGTCGCTACCCGCGACACTCGCTTTGACACCCATGGGGGAGTGGGCGGACATGCCCGGCATTTCGGTCATGATCAATTTCGCGCCGGAAAACTGGGTGGTGAGCTTTTCCGAGAAACTCAGTTCGATTTTTGCCGGTGCAGCCACGGTGGCGCCATCGACCGGGGTGGAGGACAGTAGTTTTGGATGCGCCTGGGCGGCAGTGCTCAACAACAAACCGATGCTGAGTGCAGCGACAGCACCGAGGGCTTTAAACGATGACATGCAAGGCTCCTGACGGCCTGGGCCGTGGGTGGGGTGTTACTGTTAGAATGGATGTATCTTTCGGTCAGGTTTAGAACCACATTCGCACACCGACGACAAAGCGCGTATCGCTCTGGTCTTCGCCTTCTTCGAGGCGGTAATCCGCCGTTTTGCCGTAGGCGCGGTTCCAGGTCACGCCGATGTAAGGTGCGAACTCGCGGCGTACTTCATAGCGCAGTCTCAGGCCGACCTCGGTGTCCGACAGCCCTGAGCCTGTGGCCCGTTGCGGGTCGTTTTTGCCATAGAGGTTGATTTCTGCAGTGGGTTGCAGAATCAAACGGTTGGTCAGCAAAATATCGTAGTCACCCTTGAGCCGCAGCGCGGTCTGGCCGGCCTCGCCCAGGTAAGCGGTGGCTTGAGTTTCAAAGTCGTAGAGCGCCATGCCTTGCAGCCCCAGCGCCGCCCAGGTCTGCGGTGCGCCAGGTTTGAAGTCTTGTCGCACACCACTGACCACGTCCCACCAGGGACTGACGGCGTGTCCCCAGAGTGCCTGAAGCTCAGCGCTTTCGGTCACGCCATTGGTTCGCTCGCCTTCGGTACGCAGCCAGAGACGATCCGTGTCGCCGCCAATCCAGCCGTTGGCTTCCCAACGTAATGCGCTGCCCTTGTCAGCGTCTTGCCATTCGAGTTGATCGATCAGGAAAAATGAGTTGATGGCGCTGTCGTGCATCTGGTGGCCGGCATGGCTTTCAAACACCGCCGCGCGATCGGCATCGGTGAGCGCCGGAATGGGTGTACGGCTTTGCTGGGGCGCTGCGGGTTTCATACCCTGCATCTGGTTGCCGTCCATACCTTGCATTGGCTCGGTCTGCCCATAAGCAAGCGTCATGACACCCATCCCGAGGATGGCCAGGCCGGCGAGTAGCGGTTTAGCGGTTCTATCGAAGTTCATGTCTGGCTCCTACTCTTGTACACGGACTTCGCGGAACATGCCCATTTCCATGTGGTACATCAGGTGGCAGTGGTACGCCCATCGCCCCAGGGCGTCGGCGGTCACGCGGTAGCTGCGTTTGGTGCCGGGCGGCATGTCGATGGTGTGTTTGCGAACCATGAAATCACCGTTTTCATCCTCCAGATCACTCCACATGCCATGCAGATGAATGGGATGCATCATCATGGTGTCGTTGACTAGAACCACTCGGATGCGCTCTCCATATTTGAGATGAAGTGGTTCGGCGTCCGCGAATTTGACGCCGTCAAAAGACCACGAGAACTTTTCCATGTGTCCAGTCAGGTGCAGCGTGATGGTGCGGCTGGGTTCCCGACCATCGGGATCCTGGAAGGTGCTCTTCAGGTCTGAGTAGGTCAGCACCCGGCGACCGTTGTTTCTCAGTCCCATGCCAGGATCGTTGAGTTTCGGTGTGGGACTCATCGTCTGCATGTCGACCAGCGGGTTATTCGCTTCCGAGGCCGGGTGAGGCTCCATCGAGTCCATGCTGCTCATGCCCGGCATCGAGTGCCCCGACGTGTCTGCCGAGCCTGGCGTCTGACTGTGATCCATGCTCTGCATCGATCCACCGTCCATGCCCGTCATACCCTGCATGCCGTTGTCCTCGCCGGCCGCCATTTGGCTGTGATCCATACTCTCCATGCCTTGCATCGAGTCCTGGGTCATACCCGTCATATCGCCATGATCCATGCCGGCCATATCCCCCATGCCCATGTCGCTCATCGTGATCAACGGACGTGGATCCAGGGGCGGCACAGGGGCCGAGAGCCCTTCATGTACAGCCAATGTGCCTCTCGCGAAACCGGTGCGATCCATCGACTGGGCGAACAAGGTGTATGCATTTTCAGTGGGGTCGACGATCACATCAAAGGTTTCGGCCACGGCGATGCGGAACTCATCGACGCTCACCGGTTTCACGTACTGCCCGTCTGCGGCGACGACAGTCATTTTCAGCCCAGGAATACGTACGTCAAAGTAGCTCATCGCCGAGCCGTTGATGAACCTCAGGCGCAGCCGTTCGCCGGGCTTGAAAATGCCTGTCCAGTTGCTGTCGGGAGCCTGTCCGTTGAGCAAGTAGGTGTAGGTGGCGCCGCTAACGTCGGCAAGATCGGTGGGGTTCATGTTCATTTCAGCCCACATTTTCCGATCCGCGACGGTGGCAGACCAACCGTTCTTGCTGACGTCATCAATGAAGTCGCCGACGGTGCGCTTGTGCAGGTTGTAGTAGCTGGATTGTTTCTTGAGTTTCTTCATGACCCGCGCTGGGTCTTCATCCGTCCAGTCGGACAGCATCACCACATAGTCGCGGTCATAGCTGAAGGGTTCGGGATCCTTTGCATCGATGACCAAAGGGCCGTAGACGCCGACCTGCTCCTGGAACCCGGAATGACTGTGATACCAGTAGGTGCCGTTCTGTTTGACCTTGAACGAATAAACGTACAGGCCGCCCGGTTCGATGCCGTGAAAACTCAGACCCGGTACACCGTCCATGTTCACCGGCAGAATGATGCCGTGCCAATGGATCGAGGTGTTTTCCTTGAGCCGATTCCTGACCCGCAACGTCACCGTATCGCCCTCGCGCCAGCGCAGTATCGGGCCGGGGAGGCTGCCGTTGATGGTCATGGCGGAGCGGGGCGTGCCCGTGAAGTTCACCCCCATTTCACCGATAGTCAGATCGAAATGAGTGCCAGCGAGCACATACGGCTGCCCCGGACTGGTAATTGCCCACACCGGGCTGCGCCACAGCCCAAAGCCTGCGAGTACCCCGCCTGCCGCCAAGGCTTTCACGAAAGTGCGTCTTGATGTTCTGGAATGCATGGAGGGGTATCCAGTCAGTCGGAGTCCAGGCAGATACGAAAGCGCTGCCACAGTAGGGCCATGGCTCGCTTCAGAGAGTCGGTGCCAGCTGCCATTTTGCGAGCAAGATGTCACATCATCAGCCCGCGCGTGATTACATTTCCGTCAGGTTGGCGGCGGCAATTTGGCTGCGCTGCGATAGGGCAGCATCGATAGAGTTGTCTTGTTGTGATAGGCCGTGTCAGGTTAGCGCTGACGTAGTCGTCACAATCGGTAAGTGCCATGAGAAAAAAACCAGAGCATCACCTTCAACTTCGAGTACGCGAGCTTGGGCAGTTGTTTAACTCGATGGATCCGACACCTTTTCTTAACAAGGATCTCGATCGCGAAGCTGAAGCGTTCATTGAGACTTGGGCGGCGGAATTTTCGTCGGACAGCCGGCTTCGTATCACAATCCACCTTGAGCACCTACCAGCAGAGGGCGATCCAAGTGCGATCATGATCGAGGCAATCCACAATTACTTTGATCATAAGGCAGGCCTCACGCGCAGTGAGTTAAAACACCTCCTTCGAGATGGCCGCATCAGCCTGGTGATCGGCATCGCCTTTGTTACCCTTTGCCTGATTGCAGTCGATGTCATTGGCCAACTGGGCACTGGCGCTGTAGTCGGCACAGCGCGCGAAAGCCTGATGATCGTTGGCTGGGTGGCAATGTGGCGACCGCTGCAGATTTTTCTATATGACTGGTGGCCGCTTTTAAGATTGATGCGTGTCTACAAAGCCATCAGCCATGCACATGTTCGAGTGGTGCAAGGTAAATAATTTCTGCCGTAAGCCGAAAGAGGCCGGTATCGGCGATGTATCTGCTAGTCCACATTCGCCGCTATCAATACTTGAGCATCTTTTCTAGCCCCTGGATGCAAATAGGCCGCCAATGACTGTAGGGAGGAAAGATTGGGGATGAATGGCCGCGTCATTGGTGAACCCGCGCTAGAATCTTTGCGTGGTGCATTTACGTTTAGCAGACGTGCTGGGTGCTAGCCAGTCACCAAAGCTTCAGATACGGAAACGGAGATTCCGTGACAGGGCGACCTAAGGGCGGGTGTGAGAATGGAGCGCCAACAGCGCTGATTTTTCAGCAACCGGGGTTTTGTGGAAAAGCGACTAGGGGTAAGTGGAAATGGACAGCGCGAATCCGCGGCTTCCTAACATGGCACATGATTTAACATAATATACATTATGCGAACCTACACATGCAGAACTGTGGGCCTGTTGTGGTCAGATTTTATGCCTGGCGCTGCCTCTCGCCCTCAGACCTGAGGCCCAACAGGCCGAAAAAACAAACCCTCCATTTCACTTGCTCGCTTGCAACCCCGTTTTTCATTCTTCAGGATAACGTCCCATTCCAACGTTTGAATAAGGTTCTTCCCATGAAGCTACTGCGCATCTGGCGCGATCGTCAGGAACGCAAAGCGCTGCGTGCACTGCCGAAGCTTGAGCGTGCAACACAAAAACTGCGCAACCGTTATCCGCAATTCAGCTTTGGAATTGGCACCTATGGCGATCTCAAGGTACATGACTGGCATGAAGGAACCACATTGCGTGTAGGCGCTTATACGTCGATTGCCGGTAACGTCGAAGTCTATCTGGGCGGTCATCATCGCGTCGACTGGCTAAGCTGTTATCCGTTTCCCGCCAAGGTCGAAGAAGTTGCCTACATCACTGACTTCGGCGGCAGCAATGGCGACGTCGTGATCGGCAATGATTGCTGGATCAGTTCCCATGCAAAGATTCTTTCGGGTATCACCATTGGCGATGGCGCCGTTGTGGCGGCCGGTGCGCTGGTGACCAAAGATGTCGCGCCCTATTCCATAGTAGGCGGAAATCCCGCCAAGTTTATCCGTTGGCGTTTTGATGAGCCTGTTCGCCAGGTCTTGGAAGAATCCGCCTGGTGGTATTGGCCTGAGACCGAGGTACGCAGCGTTGCACATCTGCTGTGCTCCTCTGATATCGAGCCGTTTATCGAGTACTTAAAACAACGCCAGTAAACGGGAAGAATATAGCTCAACTAAATGACTATTTAGTTGAGCTATTAATATGCTCCTTCATCCCTTCCTACCTACTCTACAACTAAGGAAGGTCTGAAGTAGCCAGAAACTTACGCGTAAGTTTCAGCTTTCGCCTTTTGCAAACCCGAATAACATCCGTGGCGAGTCCACCAGCAGCGCACGCATAAGCTCCGTCGAGCACTCCAGTGCTTGAAGTTGATCGATCACCGTATCGAAACCGACGCCTTCTTCATGTTGCGTATGCGGCCAGTCGCTGCCCCACACCAAACGGCGACGGCCGAAGCTCTGCTCCAGCAGCGGTAACGCCATCCGGGCAAACTCGAGGTTCTGTTGTGGCGTACCTTCCAGTCGATAGATACCGGACACCTTCATCCACACTTGCCCGCTCAGCCCCAGTTCCAGCACCTCGGAAAAACCTGGCTGATCAAGGCCAAAACGCGCGTCCGGACGCCCCAAGTGATCGATGACGAGTTTGATCCCAAACGGCATCAGCTGACGAATCAGTTTCGGTAAATCCTCCACCTGGCGGTGCAACTCCACGTGCCAGTCCAGTTCAGCGATGTTGCCGAAGAAGTCCTTCCAGGCAGCGTCGTGAAAGTCAGGCAAGGCTTTGCCCATGAGGTTCAAGCGAATGCCGACCACGCCCAGCCGAGCCATGTCGTTCAACATGACGCGGCTGACACCTCGCTCCAGCACCACTACCCCTCGCAATCGCTCCGGCACCTGCCTCAGCGCAGCCAGCAGGTAGTTATTGTCGGTGCCGAGAAAACTCGGCTGCACCAATACACCATGACTCAGGCCATGGGCTTGCAAGTGCTTCAGATACTGCGCAAGTGTGGCGTCGTAGCCAGGGGTATAGCGTCGTGCAGCGGCCAGGTTCAGCTCGCGGCTGAACACATGAGCGTGGGAGTCGATGCCGGTGATCGGCGCAGGACAGGTATCAGGCATGGATTTCATCTATCGAAGGTAATGGTCATCAGGCCCGGGCGGTCTCGTTGCCGTCGACCGTGGTTTGCACCGGTGCAGTCGAGGCCACGAGACTGCGCCCACGGGTTTCCGGCAGGCAAAGTGCCGCGATCACCGCCACACCGTAGGCGACCCCTGCGTCGATGCCAATTGCAGACCCCAAGGACATGGAGTCGCTCATATGGCCGACCAGGAACGGGAACACCGCGGAAAGCACTCGGCCAAAGTTGTAGCAGAAACCGACACCGGCGCCGCGCACGTCCGCTGGATACAACTCGTTGAACAGCGCACCAAGACTCGCCGGAATGCCAGCCGCGAAGAAGCCGAGCGGAAACCCCAGGAACAGCATCTGGGTATTGGTCAGCGGCAGGAACACATAGCACTGCACGGTGACGACACAGCACAATGCAAACAACACGATGTTTTTGCGACGGCCAATACGGTCGATCAAAAATCCGCTGACCACACAGCCACACCAGAACGCGAAGATAATCACCGCCAGGTAGCCGCCAGAGTTCAGCACCGACAGGTTGCGCTCTGTCTTGAGGAACGTCGGCAGCCAGGTCATCACTGCGTGGTAGCCGCCGTGCGCGCCGAGGCCCAACAGACCACCGAACAGCGTCACGCGGATGAGTTCAGGGCGGAAAATGCCGGCCAGGGATTTGAAGAAACTTTGCGGGATGGCGTTTTCTTTTTGCAGGCGCTGGAAGCTGTCGGGCTCCTCGACGTTGCGACGTACCCAGATGATCAGGAACGACGGCAGCAATCCGACCAGGAACATCACACGCCAGGCCATGTCCTGGGGTACAAAGGAGTAAATCAGCGTAAACACCCCTACCGCCAACCCCCAACCTACGGCCCAGGCGCTTTGCACCGTTCCCATGACCTTGCCGCGATATTGAGGGTTGATTGTCTCAGCCATCAGCACTGCGCCGGCAGCCCATTCGCCACCGATGCCAAAACCCTGGAGCGCTTTGACGATCAAGAGCTGATTGAATCCCGTCACGAACGCGGACAGAAAGGTGAAGACCGAGAACCACAAAATCATCCACTGAAGTGTGCGTACCCGGCCGTAGCGGTCGGACAACGTCCCCCCTACCCAGCCACCAATGGCTGAAGTGACCAGGGTGACACCACTGATCAGCCCGGCGTCGCCCTTGGTCAGGGCGAACGCGGCGATCAACGCCGGAATCGCCAGGCCGAACATTTGTACTTCCAGCGCATCGAGCGACCATCCGCCGAAGCAGGCCCAAAACGTCTTGCGCTCCCGAGGAGTGACTTGGCGATACCAGCTAAACATGATTCTTATCCTTATAGGTGGAACGTGAGGCAGCCGAGAGCGAACCGCGCCGCTACGAGGCCAGTCAGAACAGACAAAACGATCAAACCAGCGGCGACCGACTCGCCGCTGAACGAAACGCTACCCAGGCACGGGTCAGCGAATATCCACGCGGTAACGGAAGTGCTCGGCATGCCCGCGAGAACGACGCCACTCCAGCGGTGTACCGGCGTAATCACGCGCCAGCCTCTCGATCACCACCACCGGGCTGTTGACCGGGACTTGCAGCAATCGCGCGTACACGTCATTCACCGACTCAGCGGTCAGCGTTTCTTCGGCCGAGGCGACGACCTGACCGCAGACCTCTTCATAGATCGGATACAACAACGGCCCTTTGCTACTCAGGTCGATCTCCAGCAGCGGCTGAAATCGATTGCGGGGTAACCAGATTTCTTCGGCGAGCACCGGCTGAACATCAAGCAGACGCACACGAACAATGCGGATCACCGGCGCGTCGAGTGGCAGCCCCAACGCCTGGGCCACCGCCGAGGGCGCGGCCACCGGTTCGATCGACAGGATGCGACTCTCTGGCACCCGACGCTCGCCGGCAGCGGTTTGAAAACGGAAGAATCGGAACAGCGAAGATTGGAACTGAGGCCGGCGAATGAAAGTGCCTCGACCTTGCTGACGTTCCAGGATACCTTCACTGACCAATGCATCGACCGCTTTGCGCACGGTGCCAGTAGACAGTTGGTATTCCGCTGAAAGCGCAGCTTCGGTGGGAATCGCTTCCCCCGGACGCCAGCGATTGTTGGCGATCTGTTCAGCCAAATGGTCACGCAGGCGTTGGTAAAGCGGCAAGCGAACATCACTGGAAAGAGAACTCATCGACTTTGTTCACCTTGTCATCTAGTCATATATATGAATATGGAGGCAAGTATTTCCCCATACAGCTTCGCTGTCAATAAGGGGCAAGGCACTTTGCTGACGAATGGCGGGGCCAAGCCGTAGCCAATCTGCGTCAGTTCGACTCGGAAATCCTCACCGTTGTCTCCCCTGCCCTCACCGCAGACTAAGCACCCATTAGCCGCCACTACTCACTGGACAATAAGCCTTCGGTGAGCATCGATACTGCTTGCTCCGGCGAAGTCAGCGCGGTGTCTATGCAAAACGGCGCTTCGGCCCACGCTTCATATTCGTGATCCAACACAGATTGCCAGGTTGCTGGAATCAACCCGGGAATATCACCCAGCCTCGTTTCTATGCGGCGCCGATGTTCGTTTTTATCCGAGCAAATCACTTCAATATTTACCAACCGAACACCCGTTTTTGAGGCGGTTTCGTTCCACGCCATTCGGCTTTCGATGACTGGATTTACGCAATCAACGATGACCATACGGCCTAGACGAAGATTACTCAGGGCGAGTTCATTCGCGACCATGTAGCCACTGCGCCCCACGTCTTGCGCAAGAGCACCGGAGTTTCGAATCGCTTGTTCGATCGTATCGATCCGCAGGTAGAGGGCGCCTGTCGTAGCGACGAGGGCCTTGGCGATAGTGGTTTTTCCAGTGCCCGGAAGGCCGCTGAATACGATAAGCATTGTCTGTCCTTGGAAGAGTGCGAACACAATGTACCTTGTCACGTCGGTCATCAGATCACCGTTTAAGTTATGCCTCCCACAAGAAATCTGACGCCTCCATCATTCCTCCATGGTTCCTCCCATAAAACCCAACATTCTTTGCGCACAATCAGCATCTCTAAAGTCATCGCCGATTAAGCGGTGGGCGCTTGGATGACTAACTGACGGCCTGAAAAAGATGCTCCAAGGGTGCCTCAGCAACCCCATGCTTCAATCCCGGCCAGATCAGCCCCCTGCTTCAAATTCAAACTGAATGGCAAAATAAGGAGTGGCTATGTCTTTTAATATTGGGCTCAGCGGGCTGTATGCGGCCAACAAACAGTTGGATGTCACTGGCAATAACATCGCCAACGTCGCCACCACCGGTTTCAAATCATCCCGTGCAGAATTTGCTGATATCTATGCGGCTGCCAAGCTGGGTACTGGGCACAATGCTATCGGTAATGGTGTGAACCTGTCCGCTGTGTCCCAGCAGTTCACTCAAGGCGATGTCAACGGCAGTGGCGGCACACTGGATATGGCGATCCAAGGCGGTGGTTTTTTTGTGCAGAAAGGCAGCGACGGCTCTCTGCAGTACACCCGTAACGGTGCCTTCAGCGCAGACAAAGATGGCTACATCACCAACAATACGGGCACCTCACGCCTGCAAGGCTACGCCGCAGACGCCGACGGCAAGATCATCAAGGGCGGGTTGACCGACCTGCGGCTGAACCTGTCGAACTTGCCGCCAAAGGCTTCCAGCAAGGTGGACTCCACCAGCAACCTGAACGCGTCTGCGCCGGCGATCAACCAAGCCACCAAGCCGTTCGACCCAACCGACACCAGCAGCTTCACGACCCAATACAGCACCACCTTGTACGACACCCAAGGCAACTCGCACGCTATGGTGCAGTACATGGTGAAGACGGACGCCAATAAATGGATGTCTTACACCCTGATCGATGGGCGAAACCCAGACGGTACGGCAATCAGTGGCATTGCCGGTGTCGCGCCGAGGGGTTCCCTTTTGACATTTGATACGTCGGGCACTCTTTCGACTATCACGATCCCCCCCTCCGCAACGTCCAATACCACCCTGACGATTACCGACTGGAAGCCGGGCGCACTGGAAAACGGAGCATGGAAATATAACGGCGCTGCCGCCAACCCGGCCGGCGTTGCCATCAACATGGCCAACATTACACAGTACAACTCAGCCAGCTATCGCAACCCACCGATCACCGATGGTTACGCGACGGGGCAAATCACCGGCCTGAAAATCGACGGTAGCGGTGTGATGTTCGCCACGTTCAGCAACCAGCAAAGTAAAGCGATCGGCCAGCTGTCGCTGGCGAGTTTCAACAACGAGCAAGGCCTGCAGCCGGCAGGTGGCACTGCCTGGAAGGAAACCTTCGCTTCCGGCCAGCCGGGTTATGACGTCCCTCAGGCCGGAACACTCGGATCGATCGTCGCCAATGCTCTGGAGAACTCCAACGTTAACCTGACCACCGAGTTGGTGAACCTGATCAAGGCCCAGAGCAACTACCAGGCAAACGCCAAGACGATTTCGACCGAAAGCACTATCAACAAGACGTTACTCCAGATGACGTGAGGCTCGTTCGGAAGTCAATTGTGTTTGCCCTCCCCGACAAATCCTAACCACGCAAAACGGCCGCCAAGGAGATTTGGATGCTTCCTGCACTGTATGTCGCAAAAACGGGGCTTTCTGCCCAGGACACTAACCTGACCACTATTTCCAACAACCTGGCGAACGTCTCGACTACCGGCTTCAAACGTGATCGCGCCGAGTTTCAAGACCTTGTCTATCAGATCAAACGACAGCCAGGCGCACAGTCAACCCAGAACAGTGCATTGCCCTCTGGCCTGCAACTAGGCACCGGGGTGCATGTCGTCGGCACCCAGAAAAACTTCTCTGCCGGCAGCCTGCAAACGACCGGTCAACCTCTGGACCTGGCGCTGAACGGCCGTGGTTTTTTCCAGATACTGCAACCCGACGGCAGCCTTTCCTACACTAGGGACGGCACGTTCCACTTAAATGCAAACGGTCAGATCGTCACAGCGAATGGGTTCGCCCTGGAACCGGCGATCGTTGTCCCCAACAACGCCCAGACATTCACCGTGGGCCAGGACGGGACTGTATCGATCACTGTCGCCGGCAGCCCTGCCTCGCAGGTGATTGGCAATCTGCAGATAGCCGATTTCATTAATCCGGCAGGCTTGCAAGCACAAGGCGCCAACCTCTTTCTGGAAACCGCCGCCAGCGGGGCTCCTCAAGTCGGCACTCCGGGAGTCAATGGTATCGGCACAACATTGCAGAGCACCTTGGAAACCTCAAACGTGAGTACCGTTGAAGAGATGGTCAACATGATCACCACTCAACGAGCCTATGAAATGAACTCCAAAGTTGTCTCTACCGCAAAAGAGATGCTAGGCAACCTTACAAAGAGTCTTTGATTGAATCGTCACGGGGTTTCGTAGACATCGCTACTGTGTGCGCGCTGTTTTTAATACTCGTCCCATATAATAAAAATTACAGCATCGTTAGGCTGGGCTGTTGTAGGAATAAGTTTCCTCTACTGCATACCTTACCGCGCAGGGCTGTAAAAATGATACATAAGTCATCACGAATTCTCATCGCCGATGAACAGCATTTCTTTCGCTTGCGAATTGAAAGGGTATTGAACCAATTGGGCTATCACCGGATTGCACCAGTGCAGTCCATTACGGAATTACGGCGCTTGGTAGATTATGCGTATGCGCCGTTTGATGTACTGATTCTCAACGAGAAATTCAGCAACCAGAACAGCTTTGCCCCACTGGCTTTTTGCCTCGACTCCCCGCAGATTCTCTCTGCATTGATCTATGGCAGCGAAAAGCTGGTCGCCGGGTCGGTCATTCGTTGCGGTAAAGTCACCATTTGCGATGCGACTTTTGTCGATCGCGCGGAACTCCAATGGATAATCTCATCAACAGATAATTCCATTCCAGTGCAGGACACCGTCCGATATCCGTATTGAACGAAGTCACGCGGAAATCAAGCAGTCCCATTCAGGATAAGACCTCTCAGAACACGATCCGATCGTATCAATGCTCCGCTGCTACTGCGCACTGTATTTAATCAGCCGACCCTAAAGTTTATGAAAAAGGTGCCGTTGAATTAGATAGCAGTAGCCTGGTTCGATTCTCGACCCAGTACTAGCAGGAGAAAACCATGAATACCATAAAACCCGGTCTAATGGTGTTACTTACATTTCTTATTAGTCCTGTCGTGATTAATCAGGCCAACGCAGAGGCCGTTACGACGGGCAAGATTAAGTTCAGCGGAGCAATCGTAGAAGCGGCGCAATGCCAACCCCTCCACTCCCCCTCTCACACCGCCCTCCCCTCCGCGCTCGCCATCCAATGCGAGCGCAGTGAAATGACGTCGCTGGTCACCGCAAGCATGGATACTGATGTGGTTGTCTGGCGGCACCTGAGTTCAACGGGAAAAGGTATTGTTCTCAGCCAAGATGCTTCGCATGACGCTTACCGAATCACCTTGAGTTATTTCTGAGCCTCGTGCTCTGGTGTAGGCAGCGCCGCCCTTGAGGGCGGCGCGCAATTGAGGTCCATAGCGCTCATGAACATGGCGAAGTCGAGGGTTATTGCCGAGGCTGGTAGAACGCAATGCTCGGCACGGCACTCTTGATCTTTTTCGGTGCAGGTGCAGGCTTGTCTGGCGTCGGAGTCACTGCGTTGCACTTCAGAGAAATACTCTGATAGTTCTCCCCGGCTTTTTTCTCCGGCAAAGCAAATCTTACGCGGCACTGATTGTTATCCCAGCTAATCAGCAGCTCACCCGAAGTCTGCTCGTCGCTCAGCAACGCGAGCACCCGTCCGCGTGGATCGGCAATACCCAGGCGCTGGCCGTCGTCATGATCCACCGTCGCACCGAAGGGCATCAGCTTGCCATCCGGGCGGAACAGCTCGAACTGCACCCGGCGTCCACTGCTGGACTTGAACGTAGCCAATGCCGCAGCACCACGACGCGGCACCACTTGTTGCATGGCCGTGTCGATCTCGACGTCAGGACTCATCCCATTCGCGCTTAGGCCCAGCCAGTTCGCCCGGTATGGCGTAGCGTTGGGGACGACCGCGTAACCGTTGGCACCGGTTTTCACCCCCGAGTAGCTCGCCACCGGTACGTCCGCCATGCGCGGTTCGACCTTGACCAAGGCAAAGGTCTCGCTCAGCGGCTGGGCGAGGTTGACGCCTCCGGCATGGGCGACGATAGCGCCGTTGGCTTGCAGAGAAGTCGAGTGGTACTGATTGCCATAGCTGTAACCCAGCGTCATGTTGCCGACGGACGTGTTACTGCCCACCGATGCCGAGCCATTGCCGGTTCCGTCCGCTCCCCGGCCGGCGACCACCGAATAGTTCACGTCACGGTCACTGGGCAAAGTCCCGGTGACGCCCGTCTGCAAGCTGGTATCGCCGCCCTGCTGCCGGCTGCTGTTCATGAACACTTGCGGCGGCCTTTCCCCGCCACCTAACGGGAAGGACAGTGAAAGCGTGAGGGTGGTGTCGCTGTAGCGACTGTTATACACCGACGAGCTGACGTTCTGCGCGTGGGTCACACCCACGTTGTAGCTCAGGCTGCGCCAGGAGTTGCTATAGCCCGCCGAGTAGCTGCGTGAGCTTGAATTGTTCCAATAGCGGTCGTCCGATCCGTTGAGGTACACGCTGCCAAAGCGATTGTCCTTGCCCAGGTTCTGCGCCAGATAGACGTCCAGACGCGTTCGCGAGTACGCAGAAGAAGTCGACGAATAATCAGGAAACTCACTCGAATACCACGCATGCCCCTGTGCAGCGCTGCTGGCATAGACGTGGTCGGAGAGGCTTCGGAAGTTTTCATTGAGGCTGCGCTGGGCATTGACCGACACGTTAGTGTTGGTGCTCTCGATGAATTTTGCATAGCGCAGGCGCAAGCGCTGGCCGGCCTTGCTCGTACCCTCAATGCTGCTGTGGGACTGGGTTCCGTCCAGGGACACTGCGCCGATACGCGTATTGATCCCAGCGCCCATGCTATACGCCTGAAAGCCGGAAGCTGCCTGCAGACCGCTGGCCAAGGTCAGGTCGCTGGTCAGGCCATACATCATCGAGCCATTGGCAAATACCGGACGTTCACTGGAATCATAATCCTGCTGGAACTCCCCCAGCGTTGCGTCATACAGCAGCCGCCCTTCACGCACCATCAAGGGGGGGCTGGAAAACGCCTGGCGCATCACCCGACGGCGGCCATCCGCCTCGATGATGGTCACCTCCAGGTCGCCGTTGGAACCGGACGGCGAGAGGTCGGTGATTTCAAAAGGCCCTGGCGAGACGTTTGCGCTGTAGATCAGATAATTGTTCTGGCGCACTTCAACGGTGGCGTTGGACTCGGCATTCCCTCGAATGACTGGCGCATAACCCTGTTCGCTATCCGGACTCATGCCTTCGTCGGAGGCCATCTGCACCCCGCGAAAACGTACCCCGTCGAACAGCGGCGAATTGGTGTAGGTCTCGCCTAGCCACAGTTGGCTTTTCAGTCCTGTGATGTCCCGCTGCAGGTAGGTGTTCTGGCTGGTGAACTTCGACGGTTGCCCGGTACTGGAAGTCTGGGAAGAGTTATTGCGCAGACGCCAGTCACCCACATTCAGCCCCATGCGCAACCCCAGGTTGGTCGATTGCCGGCTTTCATTGCTGGAACTGTAGTCGTAGCGGCTATTGAGGTTGTAATTGACGAAGCCAAGGCTGACCCCGGAATCCCACACGGAAGGATCGACATAACCGCGGCGCTCGCGAGTCATCGCGGCCTGCGGCACGCTCAGGTTCAAGCGCAATCGCGGCGAATCGTAGACCGCACCGGCTTGATCGATCAGATCAGGCAGACGATAGCAGTCAGTGTCGGCCTTGAGCTTCCCCTCGCTGTGCAACGCCACGGTGTTGATGCCGACTTGCTTGAGCAGATCCTCGCTGAAACACGCCTCGACCTCGCCGGACTTGGGGTTCTCGGAAAAGACCACATCCTGGCGTCCGACCAGCGTGTTGTTTGCATAGATATCGACCCGATAGATGCCCGGCAGTACGTCGCTGCCCATCAACAACGTTTTCACATCCGCAGACTGGCCCATGCCATACAGGAACGCGACGTTGTAGCCCTCATGCCCCCGGCCGGGGGTGCGAGTGATATCTACCGCCGTAGCGTTGGCAATCAGCTGAGTGTCGGCCTCCGGTACGGCCTTGACCAGGCCGTCGGCCGCGATAGCGTCGATCCAGAAACATAAGCATGTGCTCAACAGCATCAGACGCGGAGTGCCGATGCGAAGTCGCGAGCCGGTCATGTGTGATGTGAAAAACAAGCTAGGTATCGACATGATAGTTTCGAGAGATTCTGCTCAAAAAAAGGAACGCGCAGCCGTATGACTCAGGCAATCAGCGCAAGCCTTAGCGCTATGTATGGGACAGATGCCAGGGAGGCGCTCGGGCGTGTGGTTAAGGCGTTGCGCGTTGAGCTTGAACGGGGGTGCCGCTGACAAGTTGTGCGTTGAAAGTGTCGACGCCGCCGTAATCGTTGACGGCCTTGAAGCTGAGGCGCGCCTGGGGCGAAATGCCAGCGTTCTTCAACGTCAGGTAATGGGTCTCTCCCGGCGCGATCATGAAGGGCGTGGAGAGTTTTTCCTGCTGCGCCATGGCACTCAGATCGACAGTATTGATCGGGACATGAAAAGCACTGGAATTGACGACTCTCAGCGCCGGTTTTCCGGCTTGCTGAACCAATTGCCAGGTCAAACCGGTAGCCGCATCGGCCGCCGTTCCGCTGATGCCCGCTGGACGATAGAACAGCTTGATGCGCTGACGAATCGCCAACTGCAGCGTATTCTCGCCTTCGACTTGCTCCGGAACTTCCTGAACATTGAGCCAGAGTACGGTCTCTTTATTGGTCGGCAAATCGCTCTTGCCTGCATAGAGTACGCGCAACAGTTGTTGGCCATTAGGTTGCATCTTGGCCAATGGCGGTGTTACTGCAAATGGTAGTTCACCACTATCACCGGGCGTATTGCTCTCGATCCACGACTGGACCAGCACTTTTGAACCTTCATTGCGAACAATGATAGAGGCTTCTTTATTCTTACCCTCAAATATCAGGCGAGTACCACTAAGGGAAATGGCAGCCTGCGCGGACAAACTGAAACCCAGGCACGCCGTCACCAGCATGACTTGGGCCGCGAGACTACGAAATATGAAAGTGGTCAAAAAACAATCCTCCGAAAAAAGACCTCAAGCAAGGTTCTGCAACCTCGCTTGAGACAAGCCGAGGGCTTAGTTGTAAGACAGGGTGTAGGCCACGGTTGCGTTGGCCGGACCCGCAGTTGCCGCGCCCGAGGACGTGTGGGTGTAGTAAGCCTTCAGCGGGATACTGCTGCTGCCACCGCTGATCGCACCGGTCAAGGTTGCGCTGCCTGAGGTGAAGTCAAGCGGTGCCGGAGTACTGGTACGCGTATCAACCAACATGATTTGTACGTTGGTCGCACCACCGCTCACCGCAATACCTTTGCCGGAGACTGCAGTCGGCGTCAGTTTCAGTTCGACGGTGGTTGCCGCCGAACCGCACTCCACACTCAAGTTCAGGTCTGTCGGCAGCGCGGTCAGGGTACCGCCGCCACTTGGATTGGCTTCAGTCCCCAGGGCGCTGACTGGAACAGTCCCGAGGTTGTAAGTCAGGTTGCCGCCCGCAGTGCCAGGGCCGTCACTATGAACAACACAACTATCGGCACTGATAGTGCCATTGAAAGTGATAGTGCCTGTAGCACCAACAGTAGGAGTAGAAGCCGCGTTGGCCATGGCCGAGAGCCCCATTGCCGAAATAACTGCAACGCTTAGAAAGAGCTTTTTCATATTCAGTGTCTGCTTTAATGGAGTATAGATATCGTCCGCCAATGGAAGTCCCACAGGCCTTTGCATATCGATCGATAGCCGTTACCGGCACCAACGAATACTAAGTAAAAGCAGAAAGATTTTATGTAGGACCAGTACGGAAGTTAAACTTGCGGCGCAAAATCGCAGCGGACTAACAGCGTTATTGATCCAGGTCAAGTTCCGTGCCCGAGGAGCCTCGGAAAGGTAACTAACGCCGAGAGCGACGCATAGCAGTCAGTCACCGCGATCAACCATCGCGCAGACGTTGTTGGGCTTGGCGCGCCAGCACGGCGATTTGAGCCATGGCGTCTTCGGGCGCCTTGGCATCCGCCAGGGATAACATCCGTTCCAGGAGATCATGCAATGATTCAGGGGGGCTGATCACACTGGTTTGCAGCGCATCGCACAATTGCTTCACGCCGGTGCTGCAAGCCCTTACACCGTTGGCGCGCACATCCTGTTCCAGGTCCATGCACAGCGCGGCCATGTGTTGCATATTGAATACGCCCAAGGCGCCACGCAACGCATGCAGTTCTGCCAGGATCGCGGCGGTATCGTCCGCGTCCCGGGCCCGACACAGGGTTGCCACCGATGCTTGGCAGGATTCGCGAAACACCCGCCGGATGTCATCAGGCACTGCGTCGCCAGCCAGGAGTTCACTGCCAGACCAGGCCTTGCCCCCCCACTCGGTGCCGGTCACTTCGGACAAGGCTTGGCCCAGGTCCCTGAGCGACAGCGGCTTGCTCAGAACGCGAGTCATGCCGACGTCTTCGCCGCGCGCGCGCTCCTGCGGTGTTACGTGCGCCGTGACTGCCAGCACCGGGAGTGCCGGCCATCGCTGGCGAACCTGCAAGGCAAGCTCATAGCCGTCCATCCCCGGCATCGACAGGTCGGTGAGCAAAACATCGAAAGGCTCCTGCTCCAGACAGGCCAGCGCTTTTGCCCCGCCCTCCACGGTAGTGGCGAGGCATCCGAGTCGCTTGAGCTGCTCCTCAAACAGTCGGCGGTTGACCGCGTTGTCTTCCGCAATCAATACCTTCAGCGGTTTGGCCAGTGCCGATATGCCCTGCTCTGCCTTCGCTAACGGTTGACCTTGCAAGCCATAGCGCAACGCCGCTGCCAGCCCGCGCAGACCGAACACCGACGCACTGAGGACGCGCCCGGCGGCCACGGGTTCGGCCGGGCCGTCCTCCGTGCAATCGATGACCCAAGAAGACTTTTCCACCAGGCGGTTTTCGTCATCGGCATGCCAGGTCTGTCGTGAGCCCCACAGAATCAGGGTGTCGGCGCCCTCAAGCTGGTCATCTTGCAATTGTGCCGGGTGACCATAAGACTGGACCTGTAACCCCCAACTGCACAGAGCCCGGGTCAAATAGGTGCGGCAATCAGGCGAGGCCGCCACCAACAGCGCGCGTTCAGACTCGAAGCGCGGAAGGTCCGGGTGGCCGGTCGCCGCTCCCAGAGGCAAGCGCAGGGTAAATCGACTGCCGTGACCATGCTCGCTTTGCACCACAAGGCTGCCGCCCATGGCCTGGGTCAAGCGCGAGCACAGTGCCAACCCCAATCCGGTGCCGCCATACCGACGGTTGATACTGGCGTCGGCCTGACTGAACGCACTGAACAGCCGCGCCTGTTGCTCGGCGGTCAGACCGATCCCACTGTCCTCGACCTCAATAGTCACGGTGCGCGCAACTTTATCCGCAGTCAGGCGCAGCAGTACCTGGCCCTTGTCCGTAAACTTGATGGCGTTGGACAGCAGGTTATGGATCACCTGCCCCATGCGCGTAGGATCACCGCGCATCGGCAACGAAACACTCTCCTCGAACTCGCCGAGCAACGTCAGGCCCTTGGCCCGCGCGACCGGCGCAAATATCATCAGCGCCCGAGACGCGATCTCCAGGGCATCGAACTCAAGGTCCTCCAGGCGTAACTCATTGGCTTCGATTCTGGAAAAATCCAGGACGTCGCTGATGATCGCCAGCAACGCATCGGAGGTTGTCTGGATGGTCTTGAGGCGGTCGCGTTGGCGCGAGTTGAGCGGCGAGTAGGCAAGCAATTCGAGGTTGCCCAGGATGGCGTTCAACGGCGTGCGGATTTCGTGGCTCATGGCCGCCAGGAACCCGGACTTGGCCGCATTGGCGGCGTCCGCGGCCTGGTGTGCTTCACGCAGTTGCTGCTCAAGACGTTTTTTCGCGGTCACGTCGGTGAACGCCGTCACCAGCACATCACGACCTTGGTAACGGGCCTGGGCGATGCTCACCGACAGGTCGATGTGTTGGCCATCGAGGGTGGAAACACCGAGGTCTTCCTGGCGAATGGTATGCACCGGAGGCGTGCCCGGCAGTGTCAGCCGTTGTTTGAAATGCCGGGCAAACAGTGCCGACAAGCTGGTTCCAGGGCGGGAGATATGCCGGGCCATGTCGATCATCGCCGGGCTGCGCAGCAACGGTTGTTCGTTGTCGACAGCAATCAGGCCCAGCCCTATCGGTGCCGTCTCCACCAGAATCCGGCTGAGTTGCTCGTTTTCAAACACCCGGCGCGACTGCGCCACGGCTGGCGCCAGCAACCGCCACTTGACCAGCAGCAATACCAGCCAGGTGGCCAGGATGATCAGGGCCGAGGTCAGTGCGGTGACGGCGATCTGCGGTGCAACACCTTTAGCGATCTGCTGCCACGACTGGGCGTACACCAGCGTCCAGGAGGTGTCTCCCAGCGGCCAGCCGCTGAGAACATGGCCTTGCAGATAGGTCGTTTGGCGGCTGCGCCCCAAGCCGTCAGCCAATGCCTGCTGGGCCTCGCTCAAGGTTTGAGGCCCACCCGCCTGCTGACAGGAAAAGATCGGCGAGCCATCGGCGCCCAGAATCATGCAACTGCCTTGCAGGCCGGTGTCCGGCAACTTGGCTGCCAGGCTGGCCAGCGGCAGCTCGAACACCAGAGTGCCGAAAGAGTGCTGATCACGGCCGATCAGCGGTGCCGCCACCCGAATCGCCGAAGCGCCGGTGAGCGGGCTGTCATAGGGCGCCAGCCACTGAAATGCCGGCAGCCCCTTTGCGCTATTCCGCGCAGGGTTGTCCGCTGCGAGCAGTGCGCGTCCGTTCTGACGGGTCAGGGTTTCGAACAGACTGTCGCGGGACGCCGCGATACGCGCCTGCCACTCTGCTCCAGGCCAGGGTGCAACCGCGAGGATGAGAACACTACGTTCGGGGCTGTAGAAGTAGGCGCTGAGATCACCGGCGTTTCGGGCCGCTATCACTGCGGTGGCGGGCGCCATCTGCTGCGCCAGATCGATGTAGCGCCAGGCCTGGGCGGGATCGTCCTGGTGGGTGCTGCCGAGCACCAGCAACGAAGGCGCGGCAGCGGACGCATTGACGCGTACCAGCTTGCCAGCTTCGATGTAGGCCTGCAGACGCTTGCTGTCCGGTGCCTCGGCACGCTCCCAGGCAAGCTCCATGTTCTGCACATTGTTGCGTAAAGTCGCCGTGGCACGCGCAGTGAAGTCCATTACGTGACGCACATCGACGGAGACTTCTTCGTTGGTCCGGGCAACGTAGGTCATCACCGAGGCAACCACTTCCAGTACCGCGGCCAGCAGCACCAACACGGTGATGGCAGTGCCACCGCCCATGACCAACATAGTCTGATAGCGATGCAAGCGGGCCAGCACACCATCCTGGTCAAAGGTTGTGGTCATCGCTCGAACGTTCTCCCACTGCGCACTCATTTGCTGAAATATGGATCGCTGCTTTCAGACGCGGTAACGGCAAGCTCACGCGATAGCTGCGGTGCGCACCAGATTGATCTCTGCCGCCAGTTCTGCCATCAGCCTGTCCACCTCCGCCAGCGCGGAAGCGGCCCCACACTTCAGCCCGTTCTCCGCATCGATCAGCTTGCGGCTCACCCCGCGCATCCGGTACACCCCGAGCATGCCGCTCAGGGAGTGTAACTCTGCGAGCATTTGCTGCACATCACCGTCGCGCCTGGCCTGGCGCAGCACGGCCAATGAGCTTTCGCAGGACTCCCAGAACATTTCGCGAATACTGTCCGGCATGACCTGCCCACCCAGTAGCCCACTGCCCTGACCGACCTCATAGTAAGTGCATTCGGTGCCCGTCACTTCCGACAGGGCCTGGGCCAGTGCATTCAGCGACAAGGGTTTGCCCAGCACGCGGAGCATGCCCGCCTTTTCGCAACGCCTGCGGTCCTGCATCGTGACATGGGCGGTGACCGCCAACACCGGCATATCGGGCCAGCGCTGCCGCACCCGACGTGCCAATTCGTAACCATCGAGCAAGGGCATGGCCAGGTCGGTGAGCAGTGCGTCAAACGGTTGATCGTCCAGCCATGCCAGCGCCTGCTCGCCATTCGCAACCACCAACGGGGCACAGCCCAGCAGCTTGAGTTGCTCCCTGAACAGCTCCCGGTTCAATAGATTGTCTTCGACGACCAGCACCCGCAATGGCTTGACCAGGACTTTTCTGGCGTTTTGTGGCGCGGCCAACGCTTTGCCTTGCAGCGCATGACGCAAGCCTGCGACCAGCCCACGCAGCCCGAACATCGAAACACTCAACAGACGTCCAGCAACCAAGGGTTCCCGGGTTCCATCGATAGCACAATCGATGACCCACGACGACTCCTCCACAAGTCGATTTTCCTCAGCGGCGTGCCAGCTGTGCCGCTCCCCCCAGAGGATCAATATCGACGCCGTCGAAATTGCCTCTGATCCGACCTGGGAGGGATGGCTGTAGCAGGTGACACGCAGGCCCCACGCTTGCAACACGCCGCAGACATAGTCACAGGCGGAATGCGAGGCCACCACCAGCAATACGTGCTGGCCATTGAAGCGCGGCACCAATGGCACTTGCGTACACGCCCCCAGGGGCAGGCTCAGGATGAAACGGCTGCCCTGCCCCAGTTCGCTGACGACGGACAATGTGCCGTCCATGGCCTGCACCAGCCGCGAGCACAACGCCAGCCCCAACCCGGTACCGCCAAAGCGGCGATTGATAGACGCATCCGCTTGGCTAAAGGCCTGGAACATGCGCGCCAACTGCCCCGATGACAAGCCGATGCCGGTATCCTGGACCTCGATCAGCAACTGTGACCTGGACTCGTCCGTCAGCATGCGCAACAGGACCTGCCCGGACTCGGTGAACTTGATGGCATTGGATAGCAGGTTATAGATCACCTGCCCGAGGCGGGTCGGGTCTCCGCGCATCGGCTGCGTCGATGCTTGGCCCAATTCGCCCATCAATCGCAGGCCCTTGGCCGCCGCCACTGGAGCGAACATCATGAGCGCGCGGGACACCACCTCCAGCGCATCAAACTCGATGTGCTCCAGACACAGCTCGCCGGCCTCGATTTTAGAGAAGTCCAATACATCGCTGATAGTCGCCAGCAGGCCATCGGAGGAGGCGCGGATCACGTTCAGCCGATCGCGCTGCACGCAATCGAGGGCGGAATGGGACAGCAGTTCCAGATTGCCGAGGATAGCGTTGAGAGGGGTGCGGATCTCATGGCTCATGGCCGCGAGGAACGCCGATTTCGCAGCATTGGCCGAATCGGCGAGCTGGCGCGCCTCGCGCATCTGTTCTGTCACCCGGATCTTCGCCGTGATATCAGCAAACGCCGTCACCAGCACCTCTCGCCCCTTGTGGCGTGCTCGCGCCATTCTCACCGACAAGTCGAGCCTGGAGTTATCGCGCAATGTGAAGCTCAACTCTTCATGGAACGCCTCAGGCGGTTTCCCTGGTTGCCCGCGGTATTCAAGCATCAACTCGTCATACCGTTTGATAAAGGCCGCCGGCAAGGAGGCGCCCACAGGGGCTAAGCGTTCACCCGTTTCCAGCATCGTGGGGCTGCATAGCAGTACCTCGCCACTATCCAGGGCAATCACCCCCAATCCCACCGGCACGGTGTCGATCAAGATACGGTTGAGTTTTTCACTCTCGTGGACACTCCGCGCCCATTTCAACAACGGAGAAAAGACCCCTAGCCTAAGAGCAATCAGTAACAGCCACATCAACATCAGCGTTATCAGGGTCAACGCGCCCTCCATGCCCACTTGCCGGCCGATGATGATGCCGATACTGCGCGAGCTATAGGCATGCACCAGGACCCAATCGCTGTCCGCGACGATACCCGTGAGGCTGAACACCCCGTCGCCGTATCGCTCTTGCAGAGGCAAGTAAGTGTTATCGACCAGATCATGCAGGTAGTCAGGCTCCAGGTCGCGAGAGTCATCGCACGGGTTGGTGGCACTGACCTGTACGTCGCCGTTGCGCGGCAGAATCAGCACAGTGCTGCACATGCCATAAAAATTGAATGGCGTGACCAGCACGCTCATGTCCTGTGTCGCCAGAATATTGCGGTTAACGATAAAGACCTGGCGTAACACTTCCAGATGCGTGCGCCAGCGCTCATGCACCCCCAATGAAAAAGTCAACAACACCATCAGCGTGGTGAACAGACCTCCTCCAAACAGCAGCAGTCGCTGAAAACGGCGATAGCGAGTCAAAACGTTTATTTGGGCGTTGGTCACAGCACTGGGCTCATCCTTTAGTAGGGGCATACTATGAACCGAGTCAGACTTTTTCAGGACGGCTGGAGACCCATTGCAGACAAGTACTAGCCCCATTACGCAACTTTTAGTACTTTGATGAATGAGGCCTTAGTGTCTTCCGTCGAAGAACAATCGAGTGCTACCGTGCCTGATTGGCGTTGTTATAAATTCCCGACGATTTGAATCGATTGTTTCTCCACCTTCCATGAGTAAAGTGCGCGCATCATGAAGATCCGTATTCTGCTGGCCGATGATCACCCAGCCCTTTTGTCGGGCATCCAACATGATCTCGCAGCGATTCCGACCCTTGACGTCGTCGGTGTCGCCCGGGACTCTGGCGAACTGGTTGGATTATTGCAGCATCAATCCTGCGATGTCCTGGTCACCGACTACGCGATGCCTGGAGGTGCCTACGGCGACGGGTTGACCTTCATTTCTTATTTGCGCCGTTGTTTTCCCACCTTGAAGATTGTCGTATTCACCACATTGGATAGCCCCGCCATCGTTCAAGAACTGGCCAAGCTCGGGGTGGAATCGGTGCTGGGCAAGGTCAACGAAACCCGTCATCTGATATCGGCCATTCATGCTGTGCATGCAGGCGCTCGTTATTTCCCCTCCGAGATTTCACGGACGGGCTCTGCCGGTCACCATAGGAATGCGGATGAAGGCTTGGATCTGACAAAACGCGAGTTGGAAGTGGTCAGGCTGTACGTCGGCGGTCAGTCGATCAACGAAATTGCGGAACAACTGCACCGCTCAAAACAAACCATCAGCTCGCAAAAAACCAGCGCCATGCGCAAGTTGGGCATAGAGCGCGATGCCGACCTGTTTCGCTTCGCCTACGAAACCGGTATCGCCACGGCATCTACCCCTTCCAGCGAGACAGACGCGTCCCCGGAGTGATCTCTTGCTGGCGCGCCGCAGCCAGCGCATAGGCAATGAAGGCCTCGACTTCCATGGGGGCGCCCAGTCCATAACCTTGCCCCACCCGCCCGCCGAACTCTCGCAGTAAGTGGATCTGTTCGGCGCACTCGACGCCTTCTGCCACCACCTCCATCCCCAGGGTATTACCCAACTCCAGCGCCGCCCGCACCACGGCGCCCGCCGCTGGCTGATACAGCATGCGGCGGACAAAGGAGCGGTCTATCTTGAGCTCGGTGAAAGGCAACTGTGTCAGTCGCTCCAGCGTGGAGGTACCGATGCCGAAGTCATCCATGCTGATCCCGAAGCCTTGAGCGCGCATCCGATGGAGTTCATCGGCGAGGCTTTGCAGATCATCGATTGCCAGGTCTTCAGTGATCTCGATTTTCATCAAGCGCGGCGACACCCGACTTTCGTTCAGGCTGCACTCAAGCTCGCGCAAGAGGCCTGGAATCGACAGCGTCGCCACCGAGGTGTTGACTGAAATCGGGCATGCCGCATCCGCTTCGACCAGCACCCACAATACCGCCTGGATCTGCCTGACCACCTGTTTGAACAGCCCGGGCTCGCCCCCCAGCCGGGTCAAGGCAGGTATGAACAGCGAGGGCGCAATTTCGCCGCGTTGTGGATGGTCCCAGCGGGCCAGGGCTTCAGCGCCGACCAGGGCGCCGGTCAGCAGATCATGCTGGGGTTGCAAGACCACGCGAAAAGCCCGGCCGCCAGTAATGGCATGGATGAGCTCTTGGTCATTCAACCCGGGCTCAAGACTGTTTTTAATAAACATAGAGAAATACCAACTGCAGTAACGCGAGTTAAAAAACCATAAAGCCTTTTGCATAACCAAGAAAAGTTGGCGGGTGGCGACGCGACTCATTATTCAGGTCGTCATATGCTCGAACAATGAGACAAGTATCAAAAACATTCATCATGGTGTTCTTAATTAATCGAGTTTTTCCTCAAAGTAATCATCTGAGCGCATGGTGGTAACTAATCCCATCTCACGGGCGAAGCGAATCAGTTCAACGTCACGCTTGATACCCAGTTTGCGCATGGCGCTGGTTTTTTGCGAACTGATGGTCTGCTTGCTTCGATTGAATTCGCTGGCAATTTCATTGACCGAGCGTCCAGACACATACAACCGAATGACTTCTGCCTCGCGCCTGGATAAACGCCGCGTCGTGCGGGTCTGGGCAAGGTTGAGATCGTTGCCGGGATGGGGTTTCGGCGAAAAATAAGTGGCCCCCGCGTAGAGCGCATGAATGGCAAATATCAGGTGGCTGATATGCTCCGATTTGTTTAATACCGAGTGTACGCCGAGCTTGATCAACTCGGTCAGCATGATCTGGCTGTCGATCATGGTGAACACGATGATCTTCAGGCTCGGGTAGCGCCGGCGCAGAAACGAGAGCATGGTCATCCCATCACCAAACTCACCGCCAGGCATCACATAATCCGTGATCAGGATGTCGCATTGTTCCTTGGCGAGCAGCTCCATTATTTCAGTAGAGTTGTTGGCAGTTCCCACCACCTGCAGCGTATGAATGCTGGACAACTCATGTTGTATACCCGAGATTAATACTGGGTGATCGTCAGCAATAATGAGATTGATTTTCATGATATTCGCAACTAGTTGATGGTTAGGCCCAATCGTTATCAGAGGACTAATATAGTGGCCTGCCACCTTGCAGACTCTCGTACCCGTCTGCTTTTTTAGTGCAAACAAATAAGACTGGAACGAATGCAAGTCCGTCTATCTTCTGGCGCTAGTAAATTCACGATAAAGTTCAGGCTCGCTTCATATCTTTCTCTTGTTAATCTCGCAAACCACCGGAAAACCTTGGTTTGGCGATGACTTTGCGGAGCGAACCCATTGTGCAAAAGTGGAAAAATCCGGCCATGACATTCAAGTGCGCTAAAACAAAAATGATCTATATCCTGATTGCCATCAGTTGTTTTTCCATGCAATGGCAACAGGCCCAGGCGGCTGACTCGAGCGCCGCATCCGCACATGGCGATGCGCCCTGGCGCGTGCTTGTCAGCCCATTTGCGTGGGCACCTTCGATGTCCGGCCAGGCGACGCTCGGCGGTGTAAGCACCCACGTCGACGTGCCGTTTTCTGAAACCTTGAACAACTTGCGCTCGGTCTTCATGGGTAATCTCGACGTCACCAACCGCAGCCTCGGCTTCTATGTCGATGGAGTCCATGCCGATACTCATGAGTCCCACCGGGTGTTGGGTCAGAAGGCTGGACTCAACATCACGCAGACCACCATCGCGGCGGGGGTCTATTACCTCGCCCATGAGCAAGCGCTCGGCGGCACGACGATTTTCGGCGACCCGCGCGCCTGGCGCGTGGAACCGACTGCCGGGGTACGTTGGACCCGCCTGGCGAGCAAACTGGAGATCGACAGCATCGGCTTTGCCACCCGCAAGAAAGCGCAATGGAGCGATCCGTTCGTGGGCGTGCGGATGCTGACGGATCTTGATGAACGTTGGACGGCCTCCGGCGAAGTGGACGTCGGCGGCTTCGATACCGCGACGAAGAGCAGTTACAGCGCCCAGGGGTATTTGGGGTATCGGACCCACTTGTTCCAATACCCAACTACGCTGCGAGCGGGCTATCGAGTGTTATCACAGAAATATCAAACTCACGATTTCACCGGTAATACGTTCAAGTACGACGTTACCCAGCGCGGCCCGGCAATCGGCCTGTCCGTGCGTTTCTGATCAGCAGTTGAGGAGTCATACAATGAAGGGAGCACAGTTGCGTAAACCCATCACCCGCGCGCTAGCCCTTGGCCTGGCAGGATTCATGCTGTGTCTGCCGGTGGCCCAGGCCTGCACGCGACTGACCTACCTGGGGGATAACCAGACGGTGATCACCGCGCGCTCCATGGACTGGAAAACCGATGTAGCGACCAACCTGTGGATCTTTCCCCAGGGTATGCAGCGTAATGGCGAAGTGGGCGCAGGTTCGATCAAGTGGACTTCGCGTTATGGGAGCGTGATTGCTTCGGGTTATGACATCGCCACCACCGACGGGGTCAACGAGGCCGGTTTGGTCGCCAACCTGCTGTGGCTGGTGGAGTCGGAATACCCAACGGCCAAAAGCACTAAGCCCGGTCTGAGCATCGCCGCCTGGGCGCAATACGTGCTGGACAACTACGCCACTGTGGCTGAAGCCGTGGAGGCGCTGAAGAAAGAACCGTTCACCCTGGTGACGTCCAAGGTTCCCGGGGACACTCGCCTGGCGACCCTGCATCTGTCCCTGTCCGATGCGTCAGGCGACAGCGCAATCATCGAGTACATCAAGGGAAAACCGGTGATTCACCATGGTCGGGAGTTCCAGGTCATGACCAACTCACCGACCTTTGATCAACAGCTGGCCCTCAATGCCTATTGGAAATCCATCGGCGGGACAGTCATGTTGCCGGGCACCAACCGCGCGGCCGACCGCTTCGCCCGGGCGTCCTTTTATGTCAACGCGATCCCCAGGAACGAGAACCCGCAGGTGTCGCTGGCCAGTGTATTCAGCGTGATCAGGAACGTTTCGGTGCCCTACGGCATCTCCACGCCAGGGGAGCCGAACATCTCCTCCACCCGCTGGCGTTCGGTGGTGGATCATCAACGCAAGTTGTATTTCTTCGAATCGGCCCTGACGCCCAATACCTTCTGGGTCGATTTGAAAAAGATCGATTTTTCCCCCGGCACGGGCAACGTCATGAAACTGGACCTGGGCAAGGATCAGTCGAATATCTTTTCCGGCGAAGTGTCGCGCGAGTTCAAAGTGACACCTCCGTTCAAGTTCGAAGGGGGTTAATCCCATCGTGCAGGACCTGGCTTGCCAGCGTTTTTAATACTTGTCCGATATACAGCGGCTAGATGCACTTTTAAACTAACTTTAACTTGCGTTCTCGCGTGGAGGTTTTCAGCCAAACTATATTTAGTCCATACCACGCATATCAGGCCAATTTCAGAGGGCATTTTGATGAAATATTCAGAGCCTAGACTAGCCAACCTTTTGAACTCTTGGGGTGTCCGTCTAGCTAAGTTGTGCAGTGCAGTCACGTTGATTCTGGGTGCGCTCTGGGTTTCCCCGGTATACGCGGAGATAGGCTCTTGTTCCGCATCGAGCTTTCAAGCGTCGGGGGGCTGGGATATCAAGCAGCCGGCGACATTTGGCAATGGTACGGTATTAGCTTCCATCACCATGAAATTGCCAATCACCTTGACGAATATCCGCGGCGGCGGAAACAGCACCACCGGTGCGGACTCCGTGTATTCATGGGGGATACAGACAAACGCCGGGGGCAGCTACCCGAATTACGACACAAGTACCAATTCGGTGCCACTTTCCACCACGTCCGGTATCGGCGGCAGGATGACGATAACCTCACTGACGTCCAACATACTCACGAGAGTAATTAGTTATACGCCAGTCATACTTGCCCCCAATACGCTCGACGTCGCCTACGCCTATCTGCCAACCTCTAACAATTTCATTCGCTATAACGGCAGCGTCACCTATTATGCGCAGTATGAACTGGTCATCGTCGACGCGGCCAAATATGCCGCCAATGATACGACAACCACACTTCTGTCGCAGTACATGGCCGCCCAGCGCGGGCCACAACTTCTTGTGGGCATGTATGTTTACCCGGACTCGACGGGGACACAGAGCACAATCAATTGTTTTAGAGGTTCCAACTACGCGTTGAACTTGCCTCAGTTGCAATCGGCACTGCCCAAGGACCTGCCCACCTGCAAGTTCAGCGCCGGTGAACTGAATCAGACGGTCAAACTCAACTCCGCCACACAGTCGCAGATTGCCTCGCAAGGCAGTACGCGCAGCGCGGGCACGGTGGGCGAAATGGCGTTTTCGATCACAGCCTCGGCTTGCGGCAAAGGCGCGGTTTATTCCACCTATTTCACCGATGCGCTTCACACCGGTAGCCAGCAGAACTATCTGCAGCCAAGTGCAGGCAATAAAGTGGGGGTACGCCTCTACCACAGTAACGAGACAGCCCCGATCACATTCGGCCCTACGCCAACGGGCAGTACGCTGCCTTCGCAGGCACCGATTCAATATGGCAATTCCTCGGCTGCTGCGGGGGCCTCATATACCATGCCCTTTACAGCACAGTATGTGCGGATGCCGGGTGTCGATACCGCACCCGCCGGAGCGGTCACTGCAATGGCGACTGTCACGATCGTATATCCCTAGCCGCCAGCCGACCAAACAGCCAAACCTCATCCCTCAGCCATCACGAATTGCCGATGGCTGCTGGCGTTAGGATTGAGTCGAGTTGTCTAAATCAGCGGTGATGCTCAGAGCCGAAATCGATCCACCGACTGCGACAATTTCCCCGCCAACGCAGACAACTCGTCCGTCGTCGAGGCCGTCGTGCCGATCACCTGGCTGTTGCGCTGCGACATGCTGGCAATCATCTCCACTTGATGGGCAATTTCGTTACTGGCCAGGCTTTGCTCGCTGATGGTGCGGGAGATGTCGTTGACCAACTCGGTGGTGTTGAGGGTGGCCTGGAGAATCTCGCGGATGGCGCGCTCGACTTCGGCGGTCACGGCCATGCCCTTGTCCACTTGTGTGACGCCCTCCTCCATGCTGGTCACCGCTTCGCGGGTGTTTTGCTGGATACGGCCGACCATGCTGGCAATTTCCTGGGTCGAGGCGCTGGTGCGTCCGGCCAGGCTGCGCACTTCATCGGCGACTACCGCAAAACCGCGCCCCTGTTCACCGGCGCGGGCGGCTTCGATCGCGGCATTCAGGGCCAGCAGATTGGTTTGATCCGCAATGCCCTTGATGACCTGGATAATGCTGAAGATTGCCTCGGACTCCTTGTCCAGCGTGCGGATGACGTGAGCCGACTGCTGCGCTGAACGGGCAATGCCGGCCATGTCACTGACCACTTGGTGGATCACCCGACCGCCGTCCTTGGCCAAGGCTTCTGCCTGGTTGGCCATGTTCAGTGCGCGCGCCGCATGTTGGGTGATTTCCTCGATACTGGCGGTCATTTCACTGGCCGCCGCCGCCATGGTGCTGGCGGCGCTACTTTGCTGCTGACTGCTGCCCGCCACCTCATGGCAACCCTGGCTCAGTTGCTCGCTCATGCCATTGACGCCATGGGCATTGCTGCGCACCACTTCGATCATGCCGCGCAGGTCCCGCTGCATGGTGCCGAGGCTGCGTATCAGCGCGCTGGCCTCGTCCTTGCGCTGGGGCTCGACAATCGGTTCGCTCAAATTGCCACGGGCGATGCTGTCGGCGATGCGGCTTGCGGCCTGCAACGGCCCCATGATGCTCCGCGAAACCCAGCGGCCCTGCGCCAGGAGCAGCAGCAGGCTCGCAATCAACACCACGCCCAAGGTGAAGTTGGCGTTGCTGATGGTTTGTCGGGTACCGATGCTGGTTTGCTGCGTATTGTTTTCGATCAGCTCGCTGAGGCTCGCCATCTGACCTTCCAACTGGCTGAAGGCTGTATTGAAGGTCTCCAGTTCGCCGCGAGCGGCCTCCGGGTTGTCCAGCGCGAGTGCCGTAATGCGTTCAGCAGCGCTGATATAGGTATCCAGGCTGGGTTTGATTTTTTCCAGGCTGGTCTTGAGCGTGTCGCCCAGCGGCAGCTTGAGGTTGTCCTCCAGCACCTGGCGAAAGTGCTCGGCATGCTCCTTGAGCGAGTTGCCGACCTCGGCCTTGGTGCTGGTGCTTTTACCCAACCCGACCAACATCGCCGACAACACATCGGCGCGCAGGGCGTCGTGCATCATGTCGGCTTCCATGTGGTTGCGCAGCACCGTCATGCTGATCTCGTTATCCTGCACGGCATCGGCCATCCGGACGTTTCCCAGGTAACCGGCCAGGCTCATGATCAAAGCTGTGAGCAACCCGGTCGCAATCAATAGCCACAAGCGTAATTTGATCGTCATGCTGGTCATCCCCGTAGCCTGGACAGCCGGTTGGGAACCCAACCGCTAGAGCGTCACTGATACTGTTATCGGCATAGGCTCCCTGTTATTGAAGCTCAATTGCGCAGATCTGCGCAGATAAACTCAAAGCCTTGCCCGCCTTGTTTGCGCGGGGGCGGTTCTTTAAGCTGACCGACCTTTGCTTCACCCGGAACTGCCCATGCCTAAACGTATCGCCCGCCTTGCTTTGCTGCTAGGTCTGATCACGGCCGTCGGCCCCTTCGCCATCGATATCTACCTGCCGGCGCTGCCGACCCTGGGCGCCAGCCTGCAGGCCTCGCCGGCAGCGGTGCAGATGAGCCTCACGGTGTTCTTCATGATCATCGGCGTCTGCCAGCTGTTTTATGGCCCGATCAGCGATGTGTTCGGGCGCAAGCCGCCGATCTATGCCGGGTTGGTGATCTTCGCCGTGGGCAGTATCGGCTGCGCCCTGGCGCCGAGCATCGAAGTGCTGATTGGTTTTCGCGCCGTGCAGGCGTTCGGCGCATGCGCGGGGATGGTGATTCCCCGGGCTATTGTGCGTGACCTGTATACCGGCCATGAAGCGGCACGCCTGATGGCTTTGCTGATGTTGGTGATGAGTGTGTCGCCGATCCTCGCGCCATTGGCCGGTAGCCTGGTGATTGCGCTCTGGAGTTGGCGCGAGGTGTTTGCCGTGCTGGCGGTGGTGGCCGTGTTGTGCCTGGGCATGACCATCGTGCAATTGCCTGAAACCCACCCCGCCGAGCGCCGACTGGGCAAGACCCTGGGGCATGCATTCAGCAGTTATGGGGCGTTGTTGCGCGACCCGGTGTTCATCGGTTTATCGGTGGTGTGCGGGTTCGGCCTGGCGACGTTCTTTGTGTTTATCGGCAGCGCGCCGTTCGTGTACATCGAGTACTTCGGGTTGACCCCGACCCAATTCAGCCTGTGCTTTGCGCTGAACGCGGCGTCATTTTTTGCCATGAGCCAGCTCACCGCCCGCCTGAGCGCACGCTTCGGGCTGGCACCGCTGATTCGCTGGTCGGTGGTGGGTGTGGCGGCGGTCATGGTGGTGTTGGCCGCCACCACGCTGTGGGGCAGTCACCTGGCCTTGATGATGACACTGCTGTTTATCGGTTTCGGCTTTCTCGGTTTGCTGTTACCGGCGGCCGGTGTGTTGTCCCTGGAGGATCATGGCGCGGTGGCGGGTTCCGCGTCGGCACTGCTCGGCGCGATCCAGATGATCACGGCCGCGGTCTCCATGACCCTGGTGGGAATCTTCGCCGATCACACCCCCGCGCCGATGTTGGTTGGCATCGCCTTGTGTGCGGTCGCGGCGATGCTCGCCACGTTGTGGACCTTGCGCCGTTTACCGGCGCACCTGCTGCCCGGCGCCCCGCCTTCCTCCTGAACCATGCCCGAGGATGGAACGCGGCGGCCGCGCTCGCCGGCGGCTACAGGTCAAACCGATCCACCGCGCGCCGGCGCTCATTGTCGTCGCGCATGTCATAGCTGGCGGTGGTCTGGATATTGGTGTGGTGCGCAAGTTTTTGTGCAATCGACAGGTCATGTTCCTCGATCACCCGCGTGATGAAAGACCGCCGGAAATCATGGGGCATGATCGTCACCCCGACTTGCTGACCGCGCTGGCGGGCGATGTAGTAAATCGCATGCTTGGTGATGCGTTCGCGGGTGATGTGGCTGCCCCGGCGGATGCGGTTGAACAGGAACGCATCGTCTGGCTCGCCTTCCTTGAGCTGTTCGCGCCGGAATTCGAGCCAGGCCTGTAATTTGGCGAAGGCCCAGCCCGGCGCGTACTTGATCAGTTCCTTGTTGCCCTTGCCGATCACGCGCAGGCTGCGCTCGCCAAAGTTGATCTGCGCCAGGTCGAGGTTGACCGACTCCGACTTGCGCATGCCTGAGCCATACAAGATGCTGATCACTGCAGCATCGCGCAGGCCCTGGGGGCGCGGATCGGCAGCGCACACATCCATCATTTCGCGGATCAACGTGCGACGCAGGTTGCGCCCCTGGCTCAGGCGTGTGCCGGGCGCAGCCTTGACCGTGCGGATTTTCAGCAGGTGTTCCTGGCTGATCAGGCTCATGCGCCAGGCTTCGTTCATGACCCCGCGCACAGCGTTGACATACAGCGATGAGGTATTGGGCGCGTAGCCGTCCTCGCGCAAGGCCGCAACCAGCGCGATCACCTGTTCGGGTTGCAGCAGGTGCCAGTCGATCTCCTCAAGGTTGATGTCCTCGAAGCCCAGGCGGTCGGCGGCATCCTGCAGCACGTAACGCATGGTCAGTTGGCTGGAGGGCGCCAGGCGGGTGAGGTAGAGGGTCAGAGGGTTGCGGATAGACTCAGTCAAGGTAGATCAGCCTTTGGATTAAATACCTCGAGTAACCAATTGTTTATTCGAGGTATTTATTAAATTGGCGACGGCCGAGTCTAACGCACGATCGGCCCTGGCGCCAAATCACGGGGCGCTCTCTTCGTCCTCGGTCGGCTCCTGGGACGGGGTCTGCGCCTGGCCCCATTCAGCATCCTGTTTCTGCATCAGCGCGAACCAGTGCTGACGCATGAACGTCAGGTAGGCCTCCGGCGCCTTGGCAAAGTCTTTCTCGTCGCTGTAGCAGCCCGGCAAAGGCAACTCGGTGCCCTGCTCCTTGTACTGGCTGACCAACGCCTGTTGCCCGGCGACGCTGCAATCCCTGGGCAGCGGCATGCCACGCAGTGCCCCAGCCTCTTCGTCCCACCAGGCGGCGCCGACCCGGTCGACCCCGCGCAGGCGGTACTTCTGCGCCTTGCCGACATGCATGATCAGTTTGAATTCATTGGGGCTGACATCACTGGTGCAGGTGCGCGTGTAACCCACCGTAGCCTGGGTGGTGCCGTCGCCGGCTAGGTCGGTGACTTTGGTCGCCGCCATGTCGAAGCGAAGCGCGGCATCGAATTCACAGTGCTGCACGTCGTCGTAGAGCATCCACATGCGCTTGGGGCGGTCACCGTCGATCAGATACTGGGCCGCGTAGACAAACGCCGACTGGGTGCCGTCATCCTCGCGTTCGCTGATTTGCTCGGCCAACACCAGCAGGTTCTTGCCCTGGCGGTCGTCCCAGGTGTAGGCGGCAACTTCCTTGCCGCGCACTTCAACCCCTTCCGGCAGTTGGACCACCGTGGTCAGCGCCACTGCGTCATCGGCGCATGCGGTGGTGACGCAGGCTGCGCTCATCAACAATCCCATCAACACCGGCCGCCATTGGCCGCCTAAACGCTGCACGCTATTCATCCGAGTACCCTGGCAAGAGATGGCTTACTTTACCGGCACTTGAGGCGCAATGCAGAGAAGATTCTTCAATAAACACACGTAGCAGACACTGCCGCCACGCACCACGCAGATCCGCGCCTACTCAGTGGAGCCCGGCGCCATGTAAAACGTTCCTATTACGCTAAATAAACAACGCCCTCAGTGCCTTAGTTGTGTAGCTGAACCCTAGCTGTCTACCTGTCAAATAAACGAGTTTTTCATACGGCTTTCATATTCGTTGAACATTTTTACGCTTAATCTTGGCCGCAGGACTTGAGAACGAACCGCACTGTGCCGAGTAACTTGTTGATTCGTCTTTATCTTTGTAATTTTTGATCTTTACTCTCGGCGGCACATGGAAGATCTCAATAACCCATCAGGATGGTCGGATGAACACACCAACTCCACAGCAGGTTCAACCAGACACCCGCCTTTTCGGCCAGTGACTGTTGTCTTTACGCTCCAAGTTGCTCAAACCCCGAGGTCATGAATCTTTGAAACCCTACCCTATTCATTGTGTGTCGATCGTCATCCCGGTCTACAACGAACAAGAAAGCCTGCCTGAATTGCTGCGTCGCACGACGGCAGCCTGCAAGCAACTGGCCTACGAATACGAAATCATCCTGGTGGATGACGGTAGCCGCGACAAATCCGCCCAATTGCTCGAAGACGCCGCCGCCGAAGACGGCAGCAATGTGGTCGCGGTGATCCTCAATCGCAACTATGGCCAGCATGCGGCGATCATGGCAGGTTTCGAGCAGTGCCGGGGCGAAGTGGTGATTACCCTCGACGCCGACCTGCAGAACCCCCCGGAAGAAATCCCGCGCCTGGTGGAACAAGCCGCGCTGGGCTACGACGTGGTTGCCACCGTGCGCAACAACCGCCAGGACTCGGCCTTCCGCCGCTGGCCGTCGCGCCTGATCAACCTGGCCGTGCAGCGTTCGACCGGCGTTGCCATGAGTGACTACGGCTGCATGCTGCGCGCGTACCGCCGCACCATCGTCGACGCCATGCTCGCCTGCCGCGAACGCAGCACGTTTATTCCGATCCTGGCCAACGGTTTTGCCCGTCACACGACTGAAATCCTCGTACACCATGCTGAGCGCGAACACGGCGAATCCAAATACAGCGCCATGCGCCTGATCAGCCTGATGTTCGACCTGCTGACCTGCATGACCACCACCCCGCTGCGCCTGCTGTCCATCGTCGGCTTCAGCCTGGCGGGCCTGGGCGTGCTGTTCGCCGTTGCGCTGATCGTCCTGCGCCTGGCCTTCGGCGCCCAATGGGCCGGCGGCGGCACGTTCGTGCTGTTCGCGGTGCTGTTCGTGTTCACCGGCGGCCAGTTCATCGGCATGGGCCTCTTGGGTGAATACCTGGGCCGCATGTACAGCGATGTGCGCGCCCGCCCCCGGTTCTTTATTGAAAAAGTGCTGCGCAACCAACCGGCAGCACCGGCACCCGTGGTCGTCGTTGACGGCATGGTGTCCTCCCATACCACCACTACTTCCCCTTCCGATCAGGTTTCGTCATGAATTCAAAAGCTGTTGTCTTCGCTTACCACGATATTGGCTGTGCTGGCATTGAAGCCCTGCTGACTGCCGGTTACGACATTGCTGCCGTGTTCACCCATGCCGATGACCCCAAGGAAAACAATTTCTACGGTTCCGTCGCGCAACTGTGCGCCCGCAAAGGCATCCCGGTGCATGCACCGGAAGACGCCAACCACCCGCTGTGGATCGAGCGCATCGCCAAGCTCAACCCGGATTTCATCTTCTCCTTCTACTACCGCAACCTGCTGAGCGAACCCCTGCTGGCCACCGCCCGCAAAGGCGCGTTCAACCTGCACGGCTCGCTGCTGCCGAAATACCGTGGCCGCGCGCCCGCCAACTGGGTGCTGGTCAAAGGCGAGACCGAAACCGGCGTGACCCTGCACCGCATGGTCAAGCGTGCCGATGCCGGCGCGATCCTGGCCCAGCAGAAAGTCGCGATCGAGCGTTCCGACACCGGCCTGACCCTGCACGCCAAACTGCGTGACGCCGCCAGCAGCCTGCTGCGCGACGCCTTGCCGCAACTGGCTGCGGGCAAACTGGCGGAAACCGCCCAGGACGAAAGCAAGGCCACTTATTTCGGCCGCCGCACTCCAGCGGATGGCAAGTTGGAATGGCAAAAACCGGCTGAAGAACTGTTCAACCTGGTACGCGCCGTGACGCAACCGTACCCGGGCGCTTTCTGCGCCGTTGGCGAGCACAAGCTGATCGTGTGGCAAGCCGAAGTGGTCCAGGGCAACGAAGGCCTGGCGCCTGGCCGCGTGATCAGCGTCAACCCGCTGCGCATCGCGTGCGGTGAAGACTCGCTGGTGATCAAGTTCGGTCAGCGCAACGACAACGGTCTGTACCTGGCCGGCCCGTCCCTGGCCAACGAATTGGGCCTGGTAGACGGTTCCGTCCTGCGCGGCGCCGAGTCCGGCCGCAAGCCACGTCGCACCCGTGTGCTGATCCTGGGCGTGAACGGCTTTATCGGTAACCACCTGTCCGAACGCCTGCTGCGTGACGACCGTTACGAAGTCTACGGCCTGGACATCGGCTCCGACGCCATCGAGCGCCTGCGCAGCCACCCGAACTTCCATTACGTGGAAGGCGATATCAGCATTCACACCGAGTGGATCGAGTACCACATCAAGAAGTGCGACGTGGTCCTGCCGTTGGTGGCCATCGCTACCCCGATCGAATACACCCGCAACCCGCTGCGTGTGTTTGAGTTGGACTTCGAAGAGAACCTCAAGCTGGTGCGCTACTGCGTCAAGTACAACAAGCGCGTGATCTTCCCGTCGACTTCTGAAGTCTATGGCATGTGCCAGGACCAGTACTTCGACGAAGACACCTCCAACCTGGTGGTCGGCCCGGTCAACAAGCAACGCTGGATCTACTCGGTCTCCAAGCAACTGCTGGACCGCGTGATCTGGGCCTACGGCGCCAAGGGCCTGAAGTTCACCCTGTTCCGTCCATTCAACTGGATGGGCCCGCGTCTGGACCGCCTGGACTCGGCACGTATCGGCAGCTCCCGTGCGATCACCCAGTTGATCCTGAACCTGGTGGAAGGTACGCCGATCCGCCTGTTCGACGGTGGCGAGCAGAAACGCTGCTTCACCGACATCGCCGACGGCATCGAAGCCCTGGCGCGCATCATCGATAACGACAACGATGCGTGCAACGGCCAGATCATCAACATTGGCAACCCGGAAAACGAAGCAAGCATCCGCCAGTTGGGCGAAGAACTGCTGCGTCAGTTCGAAGCTCACCCGCTGCGCGGCAACTTCCCGCCGTTCGCCGGTTTCCGCGACGTGGAAAGCAAGGCGTTCTACGGCACCGGTTACCAGGACGTGGCCCACCGCAAACCAAGCATCGAAAACGCCAAGCGCCTGCTGAACTGGGAGCCGACCGTGGAGATGAGCGAAACCATCGGCAACACCCTGGATTTCTTCCTGCGTGAAGCCATGCTCGAAATCGCGGACAAGCGCTGATGCAGGCAGGTCTTCGCATTGATGTCGACACCTACCGCGGCACCCGCGAAGGCGTGCCACGGTTGCTCGAGTCCCTGGATGAAGCCGGGGTAAAAGCGACGTTCTTCTTCAGTGTCGGGCCGGACAATATGGGGCGCCACTTGTGGCGCCTGATCCGCCCGCAATTTCTGTGGAAGATGCTGCGTTCCAACGCCGCCGGCCTGTATGGCTGGGATATCTTGCTCGCCGGCACCGCCTGGCCGGGCAAGCCGATCGGCCGCGACCTGGGGCACTTGATGCGCCAGGCCAAGGCCGCCGGGCATGAAGTCGGCCTGCACGCCTGGGATCACCATGGCTGGCAGGCCAACGCCGGACGTTGGAGCGACGCACAGTTGATCGAGCAGGTCCGACGCGGTGTGGACACCTTGAGCGACATCCTCGGTGAACGTATCGACTGTTCAGCGGCCGCCGGTTGGCGCGCCGATGAACGCGTGGTGCAAGCCAAGCAAGCCTTCAACTTTCGCTACAACAGCGATTGCCGGGGCACCAGCCTGTTTCGTCCGACCCTGGCCGATGGCAGCGCGGGCACCCCACAGATTCCGGTAGACCTGCCGACCTTCGACGAAGTCGTCGGGCCGGTGGTGGCTGCCAAGGATTTCAACGGGTTCATTCTCGACCGCTTCGCAGAGTCGAAGCTGAACGTCTACACGATCCACGCAGAAGTAGAAGGGATTCTGATGTCCAACGATTTTCGCCAGTTGCTCGCCCAGGCAGGGCAGCGCGGCATCCATTTCAAACCGCTGGGCGATCTGCTCCCGGCGGACGTCTCCACCCTGCCCCAGCAACAACTGGTGCGCGGCGCCCTGAGCGGCCGTGAGGGTTGGCTCGGAGTGCAGCAGGCATGATCCGCCGTTGGGCGCTGCCCCTGCTGCTGTTGGCATTCGGCGCATTTTATCTGTTACCCCTGGCCACCCATGGCCTGTGGATTCCGGATGAAACCCGCTATGCACAGATCAGCCAGGAAATGCTGCTGACCGGCAAATGGGCGTCGCCGCACTTTATGGGCATTCGTTATTTCGAAAAACCGGCTGCCGGTTACTGGATGATCGCGCTGGGCCAGGCGCTCTTCGGGCAAAACCTGTTCGGCGTGCGCTTTGCGTCGGCCTTGAGTACCGGGCTCAGCATTCTACTGGTGTACTGGGTGTCGCGCCGGTTGTGGAATGACCCGCACAAGAGCCTGGTCAGCACAGTACTGTACATGAGCTTTTTCAGCGTCGTGGCGCTGGGCGGTTATGCCAACCTGGACCCGCAGTTCACCTTCTGGGTCAACCTGACCGGTGTGGCGCTGTGGTTTTGCTTCGACAGCACCACCCGCAACGGTCGCGTCGGGTCCTGGGCGCTGCTTGGGGTTGCCTGTGGCATGGGTTTCATGACCAAAGGCTTCCTCGCCTGGCTGCTGCCGGTGCTGATCGCCCTGCCCTACGCGATCTGGCAGAAGCGCTTGCGCGAGCTGCTCGGTTACGGCCTGGTCGCCGTCGCTGTGGCGATTGTCATCAGCCTGCCCTGGGCGCTTGCGGTGCAGAGCCAGGAGCCGGATTTCTGGAACTTCTTCTTTTGGCATGAGCATATCCAACGCTTTGCCGGCGCAGACGCGCAGCACGCCGAGCCATTCTGGTACTACCTGCCGCTGCTGGTCGCATTCAGCCTGCCGTGGGTGGCGCTGTTGCCGTCCACCGTCAAGCAGGCCTGGCAGCAGAAGCGCGCGCCCGGCACCGCATTCCTGCTGTTGTGGCTGCTGATGCCGCTGGCACTGTTCAGCCTGGCCAAAGGCAAGCTGCCGTCCTACATCATGCCGTGCCTGCTGCCGCTGGCGTTGCTCATGGGTAACGCGCTCACCGACAAACTGGCCCAGGCCCGTGACCGTGCCTTGCGCATCAACGGCTGGCTGAACCTGATCCTCGGTGTCGTGGCCTTGCTCGCGCTGACGTGGTTCCAACTGAAAAAACCGCTGTACGAACACGGCCAGGAAACCCTCAGCCTGGTGCTGGTATTCACCGGTCTGTTCGGCTGGATCATCGCCAACCTGCTGCAGGTTGCACGCCCATTGAAACTGTGGGCCGCACCGGCGCTGGGCAGTTGGTTGCTGCTGGCATTGGCCCCGGCCGCACTGCCCCATTCGGTGGTGTACAACAAGACACCGGATCAATTCATCATCGACCACCTGCAGGAACTGCAACCGACATCCGCCCTGCTCAGCAATGACCTCGGCGCGGCGTCGGCCTTGGCCTGGCGCCTGCAACGCGCTGATGTCACCCTCTACAACACCATCGGCGAAGTGAAATACGGCCTCGCCTACCCGGACGCCGCGCAGCGCAAGGTTGACATGACCCAGGTCCAGCAATGGATGAACGAGGCCCGCCGGCAAGGCTCCGTAGGTGTGGTGATGCGCGTCAAGGGTGACGAGGAGATCGCCGAAGTGAACCTGCTGCCCCCGGATGGCAAGCGCTATGAGCAAGGCAATATCGTGATCCTGATTTTCCCGCAGGTTGCGCCATGATCACCCTGTTCCTGTTATTGGCCGCCTGCCTGCTCACTTGCATGGGCCAGGTCGCTCAGAAGTTCGCCGTGGAAAGCTGGCGCGACCAGCCTGACGGTTGGGCCCTGAAACTGCGCTCTGCCTGGTTGTGGGCCGCGCTGTTGTGCCTGGGTTTTGGCCTGTTGGTCTGGCTGCTGGTGCTGCAGCGCCTCGAAGTCGGGATTGCCTACCCGATGCTCAGCCTCAATTTCGTCTTGGTCACGTTAATGGCGCGCTTCGTATTCAAGGAGCACATCGACACCCGGCATTGGCTGGGTGTGGCGCTGGTGATTGCCGGCGTCGTGCTGCTGGGGCGCCAGGTATGAGCCGGGCTCGCGGGTTTGCCTTCGCCCTAGGCAGTGTCGGTCTGGTCAGCGCCGCCCAGTTGGGGATGCGCTGGAGCATGACGCGCCTGCCCCTGCCGGACGAATGGCTCGGCGCATTCAGCAGCAACGCCATCGACCTGGGCGCCCTCGGCGTGGTGAGCCTGGCAATCCTCGCTTATGCGCTGTCGATGCTGTGCTGGCTCTGTGCGCTCAAGGATTTGCCCCTGGGCCGCGCCTATTCGCTGCTCAGCATCAGCTACGCGCTGGTCTACCTGTTGGCCGCCAGCCTGCCGGTGTTCAACGAACATTTTTCGCTTTCAAAAACCCTGGGGGTGGCCTTGGTCATCCTCGGTGTACTGGTTATTAACTCTCGTCGTGCTAGCACAGCAAGCCCCAGGAATGCCCCATGAAAATCAGTGTATTTGGTAGTGGTTACGTCGGTCTGGTACAGGCCACTGTATTGGCCGAAGTCGGTCACGATGTCATCTGCATGGACGTTGATCAACACAAGGTCAGGCAATTGCAGCAGGGCCATGTGAGCATTTTCGAGCCAGGGTTGGCGGCGATGGTCAAGGAGAACCTTGAAAGCGGACGATTGAGCTTCACCTTCGATGAAAAGCTCGCTGTCGAACATGGCGAAGTGCTGTTTATCGCGGTGGGTACGCCGTCGGATGAAGACGGTTCGGCGGACTTGAAATACGTGCTGTCGGTCGGCGATGCGGTTGCCCGCCATCGCATCGAACCGGTGATCCTGGTGGAAAAATCCACTGTACCCGTCGGCACCGGCGACACCTTACGCGCCCATATTGAAAAGACCCTGCACGGGACCGGCCGGCACCTGGAGTTCGATATCGTCTCCAACCCGGAATTTCTCAAGGAAGGTTCGGCGGTTGCCGACTGCCGCCGCCCGGACCGCATCATCATCGGCTGCGAGCGTGAAGCAGTGCGCGAAGTCATGCGCGACCTGTACGCGCCCTTCAACCGCAACCACGATCGCATCATCTTCATGGACCTGCGCAGCGCCGAACTGACCAAGTACGCCGCCAACTGCATGCTGGCCACCAAGATCAGCTTCATCAACCAGATCGCCGAGCTGGCCGAACACCTAGGGGCGGACATCGAAGCGATACGCCTGGGCATCGGCGCCGACTCGCGCATCGGCTATCACTTCATCTACCCAGGCTGCGGCTACGGCGGCTCGTGCTTCCCCAAGGACATGCGCGCGCTGATCCACAGCGCCAAGCAGGCCCATTGCTCGAGCGACCTGCTCGAAGCCGTCGAAGCGATCAACCAGCGCCAGAAGAGCAAGCTGTTTGAGCGCATCAACGCCTTCTTCAAGGGCGACCTGCGCGGCAAGACCTTCGCCCTGTGGGGCCTGGCCTTCAAGCCCAACACCGACGACATGCGCGATGCCCCGAGCCGCGTGTTGATGGAAGCGCTGTGGGCAGCCGGCGCCAATGTGCGCGCGTTTGACCCCGAAGCCATGCAGGAAACCCAGCGGATCTACGGCGACGACCCACGGCTGATGCTGATGGGCACTCCGGAATCCACCCTGAGCGGCGCCGATGCGTTGATCGTCTGCACAGAATGGCAGCAGTTCAAGGCACCGGACTTCGACCTGATCCACCAACGCCTGAACACTCCGGTGATCTTCGATGGGCGCAACCTGTACGACAGCGAGCGCCTGGCGCGCAAAGGCTTCCAGTACTTCCCGATGGGCCGTGGCGACTCCTGCCAGTTGCCGATTCCCCAGCAACAGTGGGTGCCGCAAGCAGGGGAAGCCTGACAAGTGAACGATCAAATGCCCCAGCTGATGAACGCAGCGATCCGGCGCCAGTCGCTGGGGTTGGCGCTGCTGGCGTTGCTGTTATTTATCGCCGGTAACTGGCACCAGGCAATCATCGGGTTTGACTCGCGCTTCGTGGTATTCGCCCAGGAAATGCTGCGCCATGGGCCGAGCTTCTTCCCCACGACCTACGGGCAACCGTATGCCGATTACCTGGCGACCTCGACGCTGATGACGTGGCTGCTGTCCTTGCCCCTGGGCCAGGTCAACAGCTTCACGGCCTGGTTGCCGACGTCCATCGCTTCGGCGCTGATCGTCATGCTGGTGTATCGCCTGACGGCGCCCTACTCCCAGCGTTGGGGCCTGCTGAGTGTTGCGCTGCTGTTGCTCAGCAGCACGTTTATCAGCGAAACCCGCGCTGTGTCGCTGGACCAGATGCTCGCGGCCGTGGCCCTGACGGTGTTCTACCTGGGTTATGCACATGATCACTTCGGTGCAGCCAAGCGCCTGCATTGGCTGTACCTGCTGTTGATCGTGGGTTTTGCGATCCGTGGGCCGATTGGCCTGGTGATTCCCACAGGCGTGCTGTGCAGCTACTTCCTGATCAACCGCCAATGGCGCCAACTGTTCAGCTTCGGCCTGTTGGCTCTGGCACTGCTGGGGGCGTGCGTCGGCCTGCTGTTGCTGCTGGCCAAGCTCAGTGGCGGCGAAGCGTTCATGCAGGACGTGATCCGCATGCAGTTCCTCGGGCGGATGGATGGCAGTGAAGGCTCCAGCGGTGCGTTGTATTACTTCAGCAGTTCCCTGGGCAACTACGCGCTGGCTTACCCGCTGGCGTTGCTGGTGCTGCTGGCGATAGCGCTGGGCGGCCGACGCGCACCTGATCCGGCGTTGCAGTTGGTGCTGTACTGCGCCGCGGCGGGCTTGCTGGTGATGCTCGGCTTGTCGGTGCCCCAGGCGAAGAAAGCGCGTTACGTGCTGCCGATGCTGCCGATGGCGGCCATTATTGCGGCGTATCCGTTTCAAGTCGCCCACGGCCGGTTGTTCGGCTGGCTGCGCGGCTTGATGCTGAGCCTGTGGACCGTGTTGCCTGCGTTGCTGATCGCCGGGCTCTGGATGGCGCGCCCGCGTTACCCGGAGCAGTTGGCGCACATCGGCTGGGTGTTGGGCGTGCTTGGCGTGCTTCAAGTGCTGGCGTTGGTGGCAGTGTTCCAGGCACGCCTGCGCATGCTGGCGCCGGCGCTGACCGCCGTGCTGGCGGTATGGACCACCTATATTTGGGTGGTCGAGCCACTGGAGCGTAGCCTCTATGACACGCGTACCTTCAGCCTGCAAGTCCAGGCCCAGGTCAACCAGCAACCGGCGCCCGTCGTGCTGCATGCGCTGGGCAAAGATGCCAAAGCCATCAAGTTCATCGTCAACCTCGATTGCGACCGAGTGCCGTTGTTCACACAGCAGCCCGCCGACCTGGCGACGTTGCAAGGCCCGGCGTGGCTGGTCATGAGCCAGGACGACTTCGAAGCGTTGCAAGACCCGCGATTGCGCTCGATCACACCGACGCTCACCGGCACGTTCGACAAGAATCCCTACGTGCTGCTGCACTTGGACAAACCCCTCCAACCTTGACCGCGCCGGCGGCAGCCGGCCAGTTGAGTCCATTATTTTTGTATTTAACCTGCATTAATATGCATTGGCGACCTTGCATCGCGCTCGGCACACTACGCAGGTTCCTCCCCCAAATGCAGGAACTTTCAAGGGCTTTTCCGGGAAACCAGACAAGCCTTTTTTTTGCCCGCTGTTTATGGAAGTTGTCGATGCTCGCTCGCTGGTTACCCGCCGCCATCAATACCCGCCCTGCCGAATGGAGCCGTGCCGCGATCGGCATGGCCTTGGGCACTCTGCTCAGCGTATGGGTCTGCGCCCAAGTGTTTGGCATGGAGGTCGCCCTGCACCTGCTTGGCCCGCTGGGCGCGTCGGCCGTGCTGCTGTTTGCCGTTTCATCCGGCGCCCTGGCCCAGCCGTGGTCGATCATCGGCAGCTACCTGTGTGCGGCCGTGGTCGCGCTGTTGGTCGCGCGGGTCCTGGGGCGCACCTTGGGCAGCGCCTGCCTGGCAGCAGGCATGACCGTGATCCTGATCTGCTGGCTGCGCTGCCTGCACCCACCCGCGGGAGGCCTGGCGATGACGCTGGTACTGGCCGATCCGGCCTCGGCGGCGCTCGGCTGGCAGGAACTGCCGGTGGTGATGCTCGGCGCCGGAGCGCTATTGACCTGCGCACTGGCCTACAACAATGCCACCCGCACGCGCTATCCCAAAGGTGCGAGCGAGTCGCCGACAGCGATCTTTAAGGATGCCAGGGCCGCGCGCGACCCGGCGATTACCGCCGCCGACCTGAAGCTGGCATTGGCCGAGATGGAACAGTTCTACGATGTGGAACCCAATGAACTGGAACAGTTGATCCACGCCGCAGAAACCCACGCGCGCCGCCGCAGTATCGGTGAGGTGCTGGCAAGCCGTGTCAATTGAGCCCGTGTATGGCGCACGACGAGTGGCGTGTCCACAGAGTTGCGACGCAGTACACGGCGGCTAAAGTTCTAACTATGTCAGTGGTTCACTTGAGGTCTGGAACGCCGTAACCCAGTAGCGAAGACACGCAGAGTCTGGCTGAGGGTTACGGCATGAACGAATGTCTGCAACACCTGCTTCGCACCCCGTTATTTGCTGCTCGAGAACGTCACCACCTCCCCCTCAGGGCCTACATGGACCTGACCATCAGGCGTATGCACGCCATTTTCAATGCCGGGGTGATCAACAATGACATGTGGCTCGGCCAACCGGACGAATCACATTTCAGGGCGCTGTGCGAACAGATCGGCGTGATCGGTGCCTACGATTACGCACTGTATTCCTCGCTGGTCGACCATATGATTGCCGCCAACGCCTTACTGACCCAGGGCAGCCCGGAGCAAGTGGCGCGCTACCGCGATGAAGTCATTCAGATGCGCGCTGTGTATGCCTTTGGCTGCACTGAAATCGCCAGCGGCACCGACGTGCGTAACCTCAAGACAACCGTTACCTACGATCCTGCCCGGCACTGCCTGGTGCTCGACTCACCGTGCGCCGGCGCCTGTAAATACTGGATCGGCAACAGTTTGTATGCCGCCCAGGTGGCGATGGTACTCGCGCGATTGCAGGTCAATGGGGAAGACCAGGGGCACCACTGGTTTCGCGTGGTGATTCGCGACACAGAGAACGGCCCGTTGCGCCCGGGTGTCAAGGTCATGGCTTGCGACCCCAAGGGCGGCATTCACGCCAATCAGGTCGGCGGTTTGCGCTTTTGCCAGATGCAGCTGGACACCGACGCCTTGTTGCAACGCCACGCCAGGTTTACCCGCAACGGCCAGTTCGTCAGCGACCTGCCCAAAAACGAACGCTTTATCAATGCACTGGAGACATTCCTCCAGGAGCGCCTGCTGTTGATGGCCGCCTCGCGCCTTGGTGCGGGATTGAGCGCGCACCTGGCCTATCAATTCGCCCGCCACCGCCTGACACAGGCCGGCCCGCTACTGGGCAACCCGCTGTTTCGCCAGCGGCTGTACAACGTCCAGCTCAAGGCATTGGCCCTCAAGTATCTTGAGCAAGCCATCCTCGCACGCTTCGAAGCGCAATGGCCGCAGACCGAACGGCGCAAAGACCTGCACATTCTCGCGGCATTAAGCAAATGCATCGGCACCTGGATGGGCCTGGAAGTGATCGCCCAGTGCCGTGAGTTGTGTGGTTCACAAGGGTTTCACCACTACAACCAGATCGTCACCCTGCGCATGGACTTCGAGATCAGCCCGACATTCGCCGGGGACAACAGCGTGATGGCCTACCAAGTGATCAAGGATGCGCTGTCCCGTCCGCGATTTGACCGGGTTGCGCCCTGTAACCCGGGCCAGGCAATCGAGCGGAGCATTGTCCGGCAGTGCCGGGACGCCGGTGATTTTTCCCACCCGCAAGCGGTGGGGCTGACTTACGCCCGCGCCCTCGATCTGATCATTCAGGCGCTCGAAGGCCAGCCGCTCGAACCGGGCCTGCTGCGCGACTTGATCGCAGTGTTTGTCGCCTATTTGCACCGCTGGGGCCTCGCTCACGATGACGAACCGTGCGCCAGCATTGCGCGCATTGCCTGGCTCGGCGATTGGCTGAAGCCGCCTGACGAACTGGTCGACGCGCCTATCGCGAAAGCCGACTACATCCAGCAGTTCACCCGCGCATTGTATGAGGATCAATAACCATGAACCCTCAAGGCAAACCCGACTTCCGCGACCCCGACACGGTTCGCGATCCCTACCCGGCCTACGCGTTTCTACGCACCCATCATCCCGTGTATTGGAGTTCCCAGCACAAGGCGTGGATGCTGACCCGCTTCGATGACGTCTTCAAAGCGCAAAGCGACGCCACCTGCTACTCCTCGGATCGGATACGCCAGTTGGTAAACGCGCAACTGCCGCCCGAAAAGCGCGCGATGTACGAGCCCTTTATTGAAAAAGCATCGCGCTGGATGTACGCCCAGGATGGCAAAGTCCATGAGGCCAGCCGCCATCTGCTCGGGCGCGCGTTCACGCCGCGCTCGATTGAAGCGCTGCGGGCAGACATCCAGGCGGTTACCGATGAACTCCTCGCCACAGTGGGCCCTTCCGCCGAACTGATGAGCCGCCTGTTCAATCAGGTGCCGGCCAGAGTGCTGGCGATGCTCTACGGCATCCCCAAAAAAGATGCGCTCAAGCTGCGGCGCTGGACCGATGTGATCCTGATGTTTCTGGTCGGCAACCTTGACCCGGCGAATACTCCCGGCGCCGCCGCGCAAGGCCTGGAGGAGATGTACGCCTACTTCGGCAACCTGATCGAGCGACGCCGACAGGCCCCGCGTGACGACTTGGTCAGCCGTGTCATTGCCGCCGCCGGCCCCGACACGAGCACAGACGATCTGCTGGCCCAGGTGGCCTTTGTTCTGGTGGCTGGCTACACCACCAGCGCCGATATGCTGGGCATCGGCCTGTGGTACTTGTTGACCAACCCTGCCCAGCTGAACGCACTGCTGGCCGATGGTTCGTTGATGAAACCCGCGATCGAAGAAATGCTGCGCATTGATCCGTCGGGGCAGTTCAGCCATCGCGTCGTGACGCAAGATATCGAACTCAGAGGCCAGACCCTGCGCAAAGGCGATCTGGTGTACCTGATACGCGCCGCTGCCAACCGCGACCCGGAGCACTTTGCCGACCCGGACCGCTTCAACATTCAACGCGCGAAAAACGACCACCTGGCCTTTGGCCGTGGCGTGCATTTCTGTCTGGGCCCGGCGCTGTTCCGGCTGGAGGCCGAGGTGGTGTTCAGCAGCCTGCTCAAGCGCTTCCCGAACCTGCGCCTGCAGGAGAAAAAGCCGCCGGTGTGGCGTACCAGTAACCTGCAGTTCCGCGGCTTGAAAACCCTCCACGTCGAACTTGAACCGATTCCAAAGGGCGCATCGATCCAGCGCTGCTTTTCCGCCGCCCCCTGGGAGAAAAATGGCGGTTACTGCCGTGCCTTGCGCGTCGGTGAAACCATCGTCACCAGTGGCACGGTAGCCTTCGACGAGCAGGGCAACCCCTACGCCAGCGACGATGTGTACTTACAGACCCGTCGCTGCCTGGAAATCATCGAAGCGGCGCTTAAACGGCTGGGCACCGATCGCACCCGAGTGATTGCCACACGCATGTACACCACCAACGTGAAGTGGTGGCCGCAAATCGCCCAAGCGCATAAGGAGTTTTTCGAGGGCTGCGAACCGACCACCATGTTGTTGGGCGTCAAGGCGCTGATAACCCCGGACTACCTGGTGGAAATCGAAGCCCAGGCACAGGCACCGGAGGCCAGGCCATGAGCCCCGAGCAGGCACGCCGGGAAGTGCGTGATGCGGTGGTGATGGATGTCAGCGACCTGACCCTGGCCACACCGGGGCAGCCGGTGGCCGTGAGGCTGTACCGGCCGGCCCGTCCTGCGCCGGCCGCGGTGCTGATGTATTTCCACGGTGGGGGCTGGGTTACAGGCGACCTCGATACCCACGACAGCTTTTGCCGGGTGATGGCGGAGTGGGCCGGCTGCGCCGTGGTGGCGGTGGACTACCCGAGGCCACCGGAACAACGCTTCCCCGCCGCAGTAAAAAGCTGTTACGCCGCCACGGTCTGGATCGCCCGCCACGGTGCCAGCCTGGGCTTGGACACTCGGCGTATCGCCGTGGGAGGCGGTGGCTCGGGCGGCGGGCTTGCCGCGGTGATCGGCCAAATGGCCAGGGACCTGGGCGAGGCGCACATCGGTTTTCAATTACTGCTCTACCCGCTTCTCGACTGCCTGGCGCGCAATCGTTCCCGACATGACTTCGCCACAGGCTTCGGGCTGACGGCCGAATTGCTGGAGTGGTACGTGAGCCACTACGTACCCGCCGATACGCCGCGGGCGCATCCTTGGCTTTCACCCGCCCGCGATCCGTGCCTGCAGGGCTTGCCTGCGGCCTTGATCATCACCGCCGGCTGCGATCCGCTGCGCGATGAAGGGCGCGCCTTCGCGCGGCGCTTGAAAACCGCCGGGGTGTCGGTGCGGCACAAAGAGTACCCGGGCATGCGCCACGGGTTTATCAACCACCCCGCTGCCGAGCCTGCGGCCAGGCGGGCCGTGCTGCTCTGCGCCGAGGCTCTGGCCGGCTATTTTCATCCTTCGGCGGCCTGATCGCCGGTTCTGCATAAATGCAAAAACGACCTGCATGATTCCCGGTTGTACTGGGCAAATTTGCACTGGTACGATCGCGGGAGCGTTCGTCCCCGAACATATTGATAAAGAACAATAAAAGCAGGGAGTTACAGATGACTGCTCAGGTTTCATCCGAGGCAAGCCACGCCGACAGGCTTCAGCAAGAGGTTCTGGCCGACGTTCGCAACCATATTGGCCACCTTACCCTCAATCGCCCCGCCGGCTTGAACGCGATCACCCTGAACATGGTTCGCAGCCTGACCGAACAGTTACAGGCCTGGGCAGACGATCCCCAGGTGTACGCCGTGGTCCTACGCGGAGCCGGTGAAAAAGCCTTCTGCGCCGGCGGCGATATTCGCTCGCTTTACGACAGCTTCAAGAACGGCGACAGCCTGCACCAGGATTTCTTCGTCGAGGAATACGCCCTCGACCTGTCCATCCACCATTACCGCAAACCGATACTGGCCCTGATGGACGGTTTTGTCCTCGGCGGCGGCATGGGCCTGGTGCAAGGCGCGGATCTGCGCGTGGTCACCGAACGCAGCCGCCTGGCGATGCCGGAAGTGGCGATCGGTTACTTCCCCGACGTCGGCGGCAGCTACTTCCTGCCGCGCATTCCTGGCGAACTGGGCATTTATCTGGGCGTTACCGGCGTGCAGATTCGCGCGGCCGATGCGTTGTACTGCGGGCTGGCGGACTGGTACCTGGACAGCACCAAGCTGGCCGACCTCGACCAGAAACTCGATCAACTGCAATGGCAAGACTCCCCTCTCAAGGACCTGCAAGGCGTGTTGGCCAAGCTGGCCGTGCAACAACTGCCGGACGCCCCGCTTGCCGCCTTGCGCCCCGCTATCGATCATTTCTTTGCCCTGCCGGACGTGCCGAGCATTGTCGAACAACTGCAGCAAGTAACGGTTGCCAACAGCCATGAATGGGCGCTGACCACGGCTAACCTGATGCAAACCCGTTCGCCGCTGGCCATGGCCGTGACCCTGGAAATGCTGCGGCGCGGGCGCCGTTTGCGGCTGGAGCAGTGTTTCGCCCTGGAACTGCATCTGGATCGCCAGTGGTTCGAGCGTGGCGACCTGATTGAAGGCGTCCGCGCCCTGATCATCGACAAGGACAAGAGCCCGCGCTGGAACCCGTCGACGCTCCATGGGCTGGACCCGAGCCACGTGGAAAGTTTCTTCCACAACTTCACGCAGGTTGCGAGATAAGCCATGCAAGATATTGAATATACTGAAGAACAGATCATGATTCGCGACATGGCGCGCGACTTTGCCCGTGGCGAAATCGCCCCTCACGCCCAGGCCTGGGAAAAAGCCGGCTGGATCGATGATGCCCTGGTGGCGAAGATGGGCGAGTTGGGCCTGCTGGGCATGATGGTGCCGGAAGAATGGGGCGGCACCTATGTCGATTACGTGGCATATGCCTTGGCCGTGGAAGAGATTTCCGCCGGCGACGGTGCCACAGGCGCCCTGATGAGTATCCATAATTCAGTGGGTTGCGGGCCAATCCTCAACTACGGCACACCTGAACAGAAACAAACCTGGCTGAGCGACCTCGCCAGCGGCCAGGCCATCGGCTGCTTCTGCCTGACCGAACCGCAGGCCGGCTCCGAAGCCCATAACCTGCGTACCCGTGCCGAACTGCGTGACGGCCAGTGGGTGATCAATGGTGCCAAGCAGTTTGTCAGCAACGGCAAGCGCGCCAAGTTGGCGATTGTGTTTGCGGTGACCGATCCGGAACTGGGCAAGCGCGGCATTTCTGCCTTCCTGGTGCCGACCGACACGCCGGGGTTCGTGGTCGACCGTACCGAACACAAAATGGGCATCCGCGCCTCGGACACCTGTGCCGTCACCCTCAACCAGTGCAGCGTGCCTGAGGCCAACCTGCTGGGTGAGCGCGGCAAAGGCCTGGCGATTGCGCTGTCCAACCTGGAAGGCGGGCGCATCGGCATTGCCGCTCAAGCCCTGGGCATCGCCCGTGCTGCGTTTGAAGCGGCGCTGGCGTATGCCCGTGACCGCGTGCAGTTCGACAAGGCCATCATCGAGCACCAGAGCGTGGCCAACCTGCTGGCCGACATGCAAACCCGGCTCAATGCCGCACGTTTACTGATCCTGCACGCCGCACGCCTGCGCAGTGCGGGCAAGCCGTGCCTGTCGGAAGCGTCCCAGGCCAAGCTGTTCGCCTCGGAAATGGCCGAAAAGGTCTGCTCCTCGGCCATGCAGATTCATGGCGGGTATGGGTATCTGGAGGATTATCCGGTGGAGCGCTACTACCGCGATGCGCGGATCACGCAGATCTACGAGGGCACCAGCGAAATTCAGCGGATGGTGATTGCACGGGAGCTGAAGAACTACCAGCTCTGACTGACACGCCACAACCCCCCTGTGGGAGCGTCCCACAGGGGGGTTGTGGCGTTTATAAGCTGCTTACTGGTCTTTGAATTCAGGCGCGCGCTTGGCCACGAATGCCGCCATGCCTTCCTTCTGATCCTGCGTCGCAAACGCCGCATGGAATACCCGACGCTCAAAGCGCACGCCTTCCGACAGGCTCACTTCAAACGCCCGGTTCACGCTTTCCTTGACCATCATGCTGATCGGCACCGACTTGCCAGCAATCAGCGTGGCGACTTTCAGCGCCTCTTCGAGCAGTTCATCGGCCGGGACAATACGCGCCACGATCCCACAACGCTCGGCTTCCACCGCATCGATAAAGCGTCCGGTCAGGCACATTTCCATGGCTTTGGCCTTGCCCACGGCGCGGGTCAGGCGCTGGGTGCCGCCCATGCCCGGCAGCACGCCGAGGTTGATTTCCGGCTGGCCGAACTTGGCGCCGTCGCCCGCCAGAATGAAGTCGCACATCAGCGCCAGCTCACAGCCGCCGCCCAGGGCGAAGCCGTTGACGGCAGCGATGATCGGCTTGCGACGGTTGGCCACGCGATCGGCCTCGCTGAACAGGTCGTCGATATAGATCCGCGGGTAGGTCAGCTCGGCCATTTCCTTGATGTCGGCGCCGGCGGCGAAGGCTTTTTTCGAGCCGGTCAGCACGATGCAGCCGATTTCAGGGTTGCGTTCCAGGGTGTCCAGCGCCTGATTCAACTCGTTGATCAGTTGTGCGTTCAACGCGTTCAGGGCTTGCGGACGGTTGAGGGTGATCAACCCGACACGGCCCTGCACGTCGAGCAAAATAGTTTCGTAACTCATATAGTGGTTCCTTAAAGATTGCGTGAGATGACCATGCGCTGAATATCGCTGGTGCCTTCGTAAATCTGGCAGACCCGCACATCGCGGTAGATCCGCTCCAAGGGGAAGTCGCTCAGGTAACCGTAACCGCCCAAGGTTTGCAAGGCGGCAGAGCAGACTTTCTCGGCCATTTCCGAGGCGAACAGCTTGGCCATGGACGCCTCGACCAGCGCCGCTTTGCCGCTGTCGCGCAGGGCGGCGGCGTAATGCACCATTTGCCGCGCGACGGCGATTTGCGTGGCCATGTCCGCCAGGCGGAAGGCCACGGCCTGGTGTTCGATCAAGGTTTTGCCAAAACTTTCGCGCTCGCGGGCATAGTCGCGCGCCGCTTCAAAGGCGGCGCGGGCCATGCCCACCGATTGCGAGGCAATGCCGACCCGCCCGCCTTCGAGGTTGGCCAGGGCGATGCGGTAGCCTTCGCCCTCCTCCCCCAGACGATTGGCGAGCGGCACCTTGACGTCTTCGAACAGGATCTGGCAAGTGTCCGACGCATGCTGGCCCAGCTTGTCCTCGACCCGCGCCACCGTGTAGCCCGGCGAATCCGTCGGCACGATAAACGCGCTGATGCCGCGCTTGCCCGCCGCCGGGTCGGTGACGGCAAACACAATCACGATGCCGGCGTTTTGCCCGGAGGTGATGAATTGTTTGCAGCCGTTCAACACATAGTGGTCGCCTTCGCGGCGCGCACGGGTTTTCAGGCTGCTGGCATCGGAACCGGCCTGCGGCTCGGTCAACGCGAAGGCGCCGAGCATCGCGCCGCTGGCCAGGGGCTTGAGGAACTGCTCTTTCTGCTGATCGTTGCCGAACGTGAGGATCGGCACGCAGCCCACCGAGTTATGTACGCTCATGATGGTCGAGCAGGCCCCGTCGCCGGCGGCGATTTCTTCCAGGGCCATGGCGTAGGCCAGGTAGCCGGTGTCGCAACCGCCCCACTGTTCCGGCACCAGCATGCCGAAAAAGCCCAGTTCGGCCATTTCGCCGATGGCCTCCTTGGGAAAGCGGTGCTCGCGGTCCCACTCAGCCGCGAACGGTTTCAGGCGTTCCTGGGCGAATTGTCGGGCCGCGTCGCTGATTTGCAGTTGTTCGTCATTGGGCAGCATGTTCAATCCTTAATACAGGCATTCGACTGCCATGGCCGTGGCTTCACCGCCGCCGATGCAGATGGCGGCGACGCCACGCTTGAGGCCTTTCTGGCGCAGGGCCGACAGCAGCGTCACCAGAATCCGCGCGCCTGAGGCGCCGATCGGGTGGCCCAGGGCACAGGCGCCGCCATGAATGTTGACCTTGTCGTGGGGGATCTCCAGCTTGCTCATGGTGATCAGGCTGACCACGGCAAAGGCTTCGTTGATTTCGAACAGGTCCACGTCGCCCAGGTTCCAGCCGGTCTTGCTCATCAACTTGCGGATCGCCCCCACCGGCGCCTCCGGAAACAGGCCCGGCTCATCGGCAAACGCCGCATGCCCACGGATCACCGCCAAGGGTTGCAGCCCGCGCTTGTGCGCCTCGGACTGACGCATCAGGAGCAAAGCCGCCGCACCGTCGGAAATCGAACTGGAGTTGGCCGCAGTCACTGTACCCCCTTCACGGAACGCCGGTTTCAGGCTGGCGATCTTCTCCGGCTTGGCTTTGGGCGGTTGCTCATCATGCACGATGGTTTTTTGCTCCTTGCCCACTGTGACCTGCACCGGGACGATCTCGGCCGCGAAGCTGCCATTGCTGATCGCCGCTTGTGCGCGGCTCAGGGATGCAATGGCAAACGCATCCTGGGCCTCGCGGGTAAAGCCGTTATGTTGTGCGCAGTCTTCGGCAAAGGTGCCCATCAGGCGGCCTTTGTCGTAGGCGTCTTCCAGGCCGTCGAGGAACATATGGTCGAGCACGCGGCCGTGGCCCATGCGGTAGCCACTGCGTGCGCGGTCCAGCAGGTACGGCGCGTTGGACATGCTTTCCATGCCGCCGGCAATCACCACATCAACGCTGCCGGCCAGCAGCGAGTCATGGGCAAGCATCGTCGCCTCCATGCCCGAGCCGCACATTTTGTTGAGGGTGGTGCAGCGGGTGGCCTTGTCCAGCCCGGCGCCAAGCGCGGCCTGGCGTGCCGGGGCCTGGCCGAGGCCGGCCGGCAGTACACAGCCGAACAGCACTTCATCCACGGCATCGCTGGCGATGCCGGCACGCTCGACGGCGGCGCGAATCGCCGCGGAGCCCAGTTGCGGTGCGGTCAGGCCTTTGAGATCACCCTGGAACCCGCCCATGGGGGTGCGTGCGGCGCTGACAATTACGATGGGATCACTCATGACGCTTCCTCTCTTACTTGGCTGCCATGCGCAAGGCGCCGTCGAGACGGATCACCTCGCCATTGAGCATGCTGTTTTCAATGATGTGCCGAACCAACGCGGCGTATTCGCTCGGTTTGCCCAGGCGTGGCGGGAACGGCACGCCAGCGGCCAGGGAATCGCGGACTTCCGGGGTCATGCCGGCCATCATCGGGGTTTCGAAAATGCCGGGGGCGATGGTCATCACCCGAATGCCGAAGCGCGCCAATTCACGCGCGGCGGGCAGGGTCAGGCTGGCGATCGCACCTTTGGACGCAGCATACGCCGCCTGGCCGATCTGCCCGTCGAACGCCGCCACCGACGCGGTATTGATGATCACGCCGCGCTCACCGTCGGCGTCCGCCTGGGTTTCTGCGATGGCCGCAGCGGCCAGGCGCAGCAGGTTGAAGCTGCCGATCAGGTTGACGTTGATCACCTGGGCAAAGCTGGCCAGCCCATGGGGGCCGTTCTTGCCGAGGATCTTCTCGCCGCGTACCACACCGGCGCAGTTCACCAGCCCGTGCAAGCCACCAAAGGCCGCAACGGTGGCCTGCACGGCGGTTTCGGCAGCGGCTTCCTGGCTGATGTCCGCCACCGCGCTGCGGGCGTTGTCGCCCAGTTGTTTGGCCTTGGCCGCGACGGCATCGGCGTTCAGGTCCACCAGCATCACCTTGGCGCCGGCGGCGACCAGCATGTCAGCGGTGGCTGCGCCGAGGCCCGACGCGCCGCCGCTGACCAGAAAAACCTTGTTTGCAATCTGCATCGTTGTTTCCTTGAAAAGTGGATCAGGCCAACACGGCTTGCGCCTTGGCGATTTCCTGATTACGCAAAATGAAGCGCTGCAGCTTGCCGCTCGGGGTCTTGGGCAAGTCGCTGACAAATTCGATTTCCCGCGGGTAGGCATGCGCGGCCAGGCGCTGGCGTACATGCAGGCGCAATTCCTCGGCCAGCTCGGGGGTGGCGCGGAACTGTTCGTTGATCACCACGAAGGCTTTCACCAGCTCGGTGCGTTCCGCGTCGGGCTTGCCGACGACCGCCGCTTCCACCACCGCCGGGTGTTCGACCAGCGCGCTTTCCACATCGAACGGGCCGACGCGGTAGCCGGAAGTAGTGATCACATCGTCACTGCGCCCGACGAAGCTGATGCTGCCGTCCGGGTTCAGTTCGACGGTATCGCCGCTGAGGTAGTACTTGCCGACAAACGCCTTGGTCCGCACGCCGTCATAGCCGGCGAACCAACACATCGGCGATTGCTCACGGTCGACGGCGAGAATCCCTGGCTGGCCGGCGGGCAATTCCTGGTGAGCGTCGTCCAGCACCACGATGCGATGCCCTGGCGAGGCAAAACCCGCCGAACCGACATGCACCGGGTGTTCCAGGCCATGGTGATTGCATAGCACCATACCCAACTCGGTCTGGCCGTAATGGTCATGGATGGTCACCCCCAGGTTGTCGGCAAACCAGCGGATCACTTCCGGGTTCAGCGGCTCGCCGGCGCTGCTGACAATACGCAGCTTGCCCTTGATCGAGCGGGCGAATTGCTCGCCGCCGGCAATCAACAGGCGATACGCGGTCGGCGAGCCGGTCAGGTTGGTGATCCCGTATTTATTGATCACCCGGCAGGTGCTTTCGAGGGTGAACGGGCCATCGTAGAAAGTAATCGGGTGGCCCATGGACAACGGTCCGGTCACGCCGAAATAGATGCCATAGGCCCAGCCCGGGTCGGCAACGTTCCAGAATGCGTCTTCGGGGCGCAGGTCCACCGCGTCGCGGGTGTAGCTCTGGAACGCAACAATGGCCTTGAGCGGCACCGACAGCGCTTTCGACGGGCCGGTGGTGCCCGAGGTGAACATCAGCAGGAACGGGTCGTCAGCGCCCAGCAGCACCGGCTCGCAGTGGTTGGAATAGGTGGCCAGCTCGGCCCAGAAGCTGAAATCACCGCGTACCAGGCCTTCGCCCTTGGCGCCAGTGACCGTGACGATCGTCGGGCAGCCTTCCACTTGCGCGAGCTTGGGCCGGTTCACCGCATCGGTGACCACCACGGCCGCGCCGGAACTGTTCAGGCGATGCTCAATGGCCTTGGGGCCGAAGGCGGTGAACAACGGTTGGTAGACGGCGCCGATGCGCCAGGTCGCAAGGACCACCACCAGTAATTCGGCGGTGCGTGGCAACAGGCCGGCCACCTTGTCGCCGCGTTTGACGCCCTGGGCCAGCAGGAAATTGGCGAAGCGTGCTGCCTGGTCTTGCAAGTCGCTGAAGGTGGATGTGGCACTGCGCCCATCCTTGCCTTCCCAGAACAGCGCAATGCGCCCTGGTAACGCATGCCGGTCGCAGCATTCCACGCAGGCATTGAGGCCTTGCAGGTTACCGGCCAAGGTGCTGTCGACGGTGTGTTGGTAATCGAACTCGGTAGTGGCAGCCAAATAGTCACGCATCGCTTCAAATCCTTCAGTATTTTTATTTTCAGGACGTTTTTTTCGGACAAGAACCGCGGAAATAGTCGCTCTAGAGCGCTGCAGCAGCAATGGTCAAAGCCACCAACATGCCTGACTGGTTTGGCCAATGCCGTTTGATCATAGACCCCGCCGATCAAGCGGTCGGCCCAAGCGATTGGACGCGCCGTCCGCCAGCTTCTAACCTGATGGCCTGCGCCACCGAAGAAGCCCCCCGATGATCGTTCGCCCCAAACCCAACCTGCTGGGCATTCTGTTTTCGCTCAAGGGCTCGATCGCCAAGCGCATCGCCCTGCGCAGCCTGCTGGTCACGTTGCTGGCCTCGGTCATCGTGCTGGTGGAAACCCTGCACCCGGCGTATTTCTCCAAGGTCAATGCCACGCCGTTCACCTTGCTCGGGCTGTCGCTGTCGATCTTCATGAGTTTTCGCAACAACGCTTGCTACGACCGCTGGTGGGAAGGCCGCAAGCAACTCGGGCAGATGACCATTGAAGTGCGCTCACTGATCCGTGAAACCCAGGTATTCAGCGACCCGCTGGAGCGGGCTGGCCTGCTGCGCGGTCTGTGCGGTTTTACCCATGGATTGATCGCGCGCCTGCGCCTGGAAGATGAGGCGCGAGCGGTGAAGCCCTGGATCGACGTCGAATCAGGCCACCCCAACCTCCCGGACCAAGTGCTGCAACAGCTCGGCGCGCGGTTTTCCGGGCTGGCCGAACGGGGCGTGATCAGTGAATGGCGCTACACCCAGCTGGAAACCCGACTGGTCAGCCTGACCCAGGTGCAGGCAGCGTGCGAGCGGATCAAAAGCACCCCGCTGCCCTTCCCCTACACCCTGCTGCTGCACCGCACCATTTACCTGTTCTGCATTCTGTTGCCGTTTGCCATGGCCGAACCGCTGGGCTGGCTGACACCGGTGTTCACCGCAATCGTCAGCTACACCTTCTTTGGCCTCGACGAAATCGGCGACGACCTGGAGGACCCCTTCGGCTTCGATGAGAACGATCTGCCCTGCAACGCGATCGTGCGGACCCTGGAGCGCGAGATCCTGGCGGCCCTCGGCGAAACGGCCTTGCCGCCTGCCCTGCAGCCGGTGGAATACGTGCTGACCTGATACAGGTTTGACACTCGCCGTGGTCTGACCGAAGCTGAGAGCTTTGCCCTAGCTGCCTAAGCTCTCGGACGCCTGCATGTCAAAGTCACGCCGTTACTCCATCATCGGCCTGTGCGCCCTGTTGTTGATTGTGCTGATCACCTGGTATTTCTCCCGTTCCACCCCGGTGGCCGTGCCGCCCGCCATTGCCCATGGCTACGCGAAAGCCTTGAAACAGGCGCGCAACGGCGAACCGGGCGCCGCCCGCGTGCTGTACCAGCAACTGGCCCGGCCGGACTTGTCCGACGAGCGTCGTGTGGCCTTGCACGCCGAGCTACCCAATTACCCCAGCCCCCAGGCACTGAAGCTCGCCGACAAGGACCTGGCCGATGACTCGCCGCAGGTGCGTGAAGCGGCGATTCACAGCATCGTCGGCCTGGTGCCCACGGGCCAGCGCACGCTGCTGCTCGGGCCGTTGCTCGACGATCCGCAACAAGACGTGCGCTTTGCCGCCGCCAACGCATTGCTTGGCCTCTCGCCCGACACCCTCGGCCTGTATTTCGGGCCCTTGCAGCAGGTACTCGATGAGTTCGTGAAGAAGCTCAAGGCGCAACCTGAAACTGCCGAAGGTTGGCTCCAGCTGGCGCGCCTGTACATCCACAGCGCGCTGTTGCCGGAGGCGCAGAACGCCCTGGAGCAAGCGATGCGCCTGCAGCCGGACAACCTGCAAGCCGTGGTTGCGCAAATCGAACTGCTGGATAAACAAGGCAAGACCGACGAGTCCCGCCAACTGCTGGCCCGCCAGCTCGCGGCGCACCCCGAATCCGCGTACCTGCAACACGCCCTGGGCATGTGGTTGCTGCACCATGGCGAGCGTGCTTACGCCTTGCTCGGCCTGTCCAAGGCAGTGGAACTGGAACCGAGCAATCAGGATTACCGTTACGACCTGGCCACCACCCTGCACGCCCAGGAAGAACTCGAAGCCGCCCAGCGCCAGTTGGAAGAAATCATCCAGCGCCACCCGGCCAATCGCAAGGCGCGGGTGCTGCTGGTCAGCTACTGGAAAGAAAGCGGTCAATTGCAGAACGTTCAGGTGCTGCTGGCGCAGTTGGAGCAACAAAACCCGGATGATCCGGCGCTGCAACAGGGCCTGTAGGCGCGCCGCATCGCCGCCCAGGCGCTGACATTGCGCGCAAAAGACGAAAAGGCGGAACCCCGCTCATACGCCAGGGTCAAGAAGGTATAGCGCGCTCGAACGAACGCGCACCTCTTACTCGTATGTGACCTGAGGGCACTTCTTGTCTATGTCCAACGCGCTGTTATCCGAAAAGGCGGCCACCGGTATCGAAGGTCTTGATGACATTCTTTGCGGCGGTTTGTCCCGCAGCCATCTGTTTCTGCTCGAAGGCGAACCAGGGACCGGCAAAACCACCGTCGCCCTGCACTTCCTGAAGGCAGGGGCAGAAAATGGTGAACGCTCGCTCTATATCACCTTGTCCGAAACCGAGCGTGAATTGCGCCAGGGCGCAAAATCCCACGGCTGGGATCTGGATGACAATATCCATATTTTCGAGCTGACCCCGCCGGAAAGCCTGCTCAATGCCGAACAGCAGCAAAGCCTGTTGTACTCTTCCGACCTGGAGCTGGGCGAGGCCACGCGGCAAATCTTTGAAGTGGTGGAACGGGTCAAGCCGACCCGCGTGGTGGTCGACAGCCTCTCCGAAATCCGCCTGCTGGCGCAAAGTTCCCTGCGTTATCGACGACAGATCCTGGCGATCAAGCACTATTTCGTGCGTTACGACGCCACGGTGTTGCTGCTCGACGACCTGACCACCGAATCCCTCGACAAAACCGTACACAGCGTCGCCCACGGGGTGATTCGCCTGGAAGAACTGACGCCCAATTACGGCGCCGAACGCCGTCGCGTGCGGGTCGTGAAGTACCGCGGCCAAAAGTACCGCGGCGGCTTCCACGATTTCACCATCATGGGCGATGGCGTGCATGTGTTCCCGCGGCTGGTGGCGGCCGAGCATCGCGGCGGCTATGTGCGCGAGACCCTGAGCAGCGGCATTCGCGAAATGGATGCCTTGATGGGCGGCGGAGTCGAGACGGGCTCCAGTAGCCTGATCCTCGGCCCCGCCGGCACCGGCAAGTCGCTGATCTCGATGGTGTTTGCCGCCGCCGCCGTGGCGCGGGGCGAAAAAGCCGCGCTGTTCATCTTCGATGAGGAACTGGGCCTGCTCTTCGAGCGCATGAAAAACATGGGCATCGACCTCGCCGCGCTGCAAGCCACCGGCAACCTGCTGATCGAGCAAGTCGACGCGGCCGAGTTGACCCCCGGCGAGTTCTCGCACCGCGTGCGGCGCTGCGTGGATGAGCGCGGGATCAAGACCGTGGTGATCGACAGCATCAACGGCTATCAGGCCGCCATGCCGGAAGAAAATGCGCTGATCCTGCACATGCACGAACTGCTGCTGTATCTCAACCGCCGCGGCGTCGCCACGTTCATGACCGTCGCCCAGCACGGCCTGGTCGGTGACATGCAGGCGCCCGTCGACATTACCTACCTCGCCGACACGGTCATTCTGCTGCGCTATTTCGAAGCGCTGGGCAAGGTGCGCCGCGCCATTTCAATCATCAAGAAACGCACCGGTGCCCATGAATCGACCATTCGCGAGTACCGCATCAGCAGCCAGGGCATGACTGTCGGCGAGCCGCTCGATAATTTCCAGGGCGTACTGCGCGGTATCCCCACGTACATGGGCGCCGGCTCTCCTCTGCTCAAGGATGAGGGCCAGTGACGAGCCTATCGCCCGTCTCCGAGCGCGCCATCGTGCTTGCGCCGATGGGCCGCGACGGCGCGTTGGCGCTGATGATGCTCAACGAGGCCGGGTACAACGGCATGATCGCCACGGGCCTGACGGCTTTGTGCAACGCACTGGAAGAAGGGGCCGGCCTGCTGATTATTGCTGCCGAAGCCTTGCGCGGCGTCGATCTGGAACCGCTGCTCGAGTATTTGCACCAACAGCCTGCGTGGTCGGACTTGCCCATCGTATTGATGACCCATCACGGCGGCGCCGAGCAGAACGGTTCCTCGCACCTGAGCGGGTTATTGGGCAATGTCACCTTCCTCGAGCGGCCTTTCCATCCTGTGACGTTGATCAGCCTGGTCACGGCGGCACTGCGCGGACGACGCCGACAATACGATGCGCGCGACCGGCTGATCGACCTGAGCGAAAGCGAACTGCGCTTGCAACGCACGCTGGAGACGCTCGAGCAGCAAGTAGAAGAACGCACGGCGCAGTTGCGCAGCAATGAAGAAGCGCTGCGTCAATCGCAGAAGATGGAGGCCGTCGGCCAGTTGACCGGCGGCATCGCCCATGACTTCAACAACATGCTCACCGGCATCATCGGCAGCCTGGAGTTACTGCGCAGGCGCGTCTCCCGCGGCAAGCTGGACGACCTGGACAGCCTGATCGACCTGGGTGTCACCTCCGCCAACCGGGCCGCCGGCCTGACCCACCGCCTGCTCGCATTCTCCCGTCGGCAGTCGCTGGATTCAAAACCCGTCGAGATCAACCAACTGGTGACCTCCATGGGCGAACTGTTGCAACGCAGCATCAATGAAAGCATTGCGCTGGACATGCGCCTCAGCGACCCGCTCTGGACCGCCGAAGCCGACCCCAACCAGTTGGAAAGCGCGCTGCTCAACCTGGTGATCAACGCACGCGATGCCATGCCGAACGGCGGCAACCTCACCGTGGAAACCAGCAACCGCCATCTCGACAGCGTGTTCACCGCCGCCTACGGCACATTGCAACCCGGTGACTACGTTGAATTGAGCGTCAGCGACAGCGGCTGCGGTATCCCGGAAAGTTTAATGGGGCGCGTCTTCGATCCTTTCTTCACCACCAAACCGATCGGCCAGGGCACCGGCCTCGGCCTGTCGATGATTTACGGCTTTGCACGGCAATCCGGTGGCCATGTGACGATCCACAGCGAAGTCGGAAAAGGCACTACCGTCAGCCTGTTCCTGCCGCGTTTCGTCGGTGAAATGGTCGTGGCCGAAGCGGCCAACCCCGCGCGGCTGCCCTTTGCCAATGCCGGTGAAACAGTGTTGATCGTCGAGGACGACCCGGCGGTACGGGTGCTGATCAGCGCGGTGCTCAAGGAACTGGGCTATGCCTTTGTCGAGGCCAGCGATGCCAACACCGCACTGCCGATCATCGAGTCCGACCAGCGCATTGACCTGATGATCAGCGACGTCGGGCTGCCGGGCATGAACGGCCGGCAACTGGCGGAAATCGGCCGGCAGATTCGGCCGGAACTCAAGGTTCTATTTATCACCGGCTATGCCGAACACGCGGCGGTGCGCGGTGGTTTTCTGGACCCTGGGATGCAGTTGATTACCAAGCCGTTCACGTTTGATCTCTTGACGGCGAAAGTCAGGGAAATGATCCGCGCAGCCGCCAGCCAAGCGGAGGCGACTGGCAACAAGGTGCAATAAAGCCACGGTTCGAAAATGGAATCGGTCAAGGGGCTTGGGTACGAAGGATTACCACTGGGACCTGGAATTTTCACCCAGTGGACCTCAATCCTGATGATAGAGCCGCCACCTATGACGATTTCCAACAGCCTTGCCCACGCTTTTCCCCCGCACTCTTCCATTGCCAGCGACACGCTGGAGCCAGTCGAGCAGGTAGCTGTAGAGCCTGACCGCGAAAGCCCCCACTTCTCTGCCCCTGGCAATTCCCCCCGGGCCAGGGGCGACAGTGCGTTGGCGCAGAACTACGGCAAGGCATTGCAGGGCTTCAGCGGCGTTCCCGCCCACGACAACGCGATCATGGTGGATATTCCGCCGGATTCAACATTTGGCCAGTGGTGGAAGTTGCTAGGCAATGCCGCTCGGTCGCCGGAGTTCCTCGACTGGCGGCTCACGGTCAGAGCCCTGCCCGACTCGATCAAAATCCTGCCGCAAAGTGGTCAAGTCACCTACCGTGTAACCCCAGATGTTTCGCTCAATGCGCCCTTACAGTTGCGTGCGAGCGAGGACAAGCGCTGGTCGGCGGTGCGAGGGCCGTTAATGGATGCCGGAGGAGTCATCTCCGACAGGAACAGGCCGTTTCCCCTTCCGTCGTCCGAGAGCGCCAACCGTGCGCCGGCCTGGCTGGTTGGGCAGTTCTACAAAGAGCCGACGCGAATCGCCCCTTCCGAACTCCAGCAACGCGCCGCCGAGCTGGAGCGCGATAAAACCTTTGCCCCGCTTGACCCCGCTGTATTCCCTGGGCTCCAGGAAACGCGCAGCGAGGACGCACTCGAGCAGCAGCAGACGCTGCTGGGGAACATCAACAACCGGCACCAAGCGACTGTGTTGTTGAAGCATCTGGGGACAGTCCTTGCCTCAGGCAGCCTTCAGCTGTCGCAGGTCCCCGCGTATCTGCGTGAAACCACCTTCGAATTGAACCCCCACTCCTCATACGAACGGGATCGAGGCGTGCAGCAAGGAGGCGTGGCTAACCTGGCTGATTTTCTTGAATACCACGGCTTTGAAAAACCCGGCACCGCACAGGAAGTGGAGAACCTCAGGCGATTCCTCCTCATCCCCACACCGCGAAGCCCCGTCCATGGTAACTACGGCGGCGCCCTGTCCTGGCCGCAGCCGATTGACACGGACACCCAGCGCCAACTGTTGGCGTTCTTGCAGCACGGCAATGTGGGCGACCTGAACCTGGGGAGCAACCGCAATGTGTTGGAAGCATTGATGCAAGGTGTAGCAGTCGAAGCCCACGAGCTTCGCAACCCACAGCAACTGCTCGACCGCATCATCCAGTCGCCCAAGGGCCAGGCGCTGGGGGCGGCCATCCAGGCCAAGTTCAACACACTGTCGGTCAAAGGCAGCGTCAATGATTGGTTAATGGCGGCCTTGAACCTGAATTACACCGATGCATTCACCCAGGCAACCTTGCCCCAGAAGCACATTTCAGGCTTTGACCTGGCCGGCCAGCAGCTTAAAGGCAAACCTTTATCAGAGACGGCCCAGCGTGTGGCCGACCATTTGTACTACGTCACGAAAGAGGCTTCGTCACCGGAAAAAGCCAATATCCAGGCCAACCTGAAACTGGCCTCCAAGGCGCCAGAGTTGCTGGTCAAGGATATCCCGGCCACGGTCACTCACGGCTCCCCCGCCCACGTCAGCTTCAGTACCGCGGCGGCGCGCATAGAGGCTGAGACGCCGGGCCGGGCATCCACCATGAGTTACGGCGAGGTCATGTTGTACGCGGATATCGCCCCGGTGTCCCAGGCTCAGCGTCAGATCGAATATGTCGCCCAGCATGACGCGCTCAAGGAATGGGGCCTGACCAACAGCATCGTCACGAGTGTGACGTCGCCCGCAGATATGCAAACCATCGCCGACGCCTTTAACCAGCAGGTCGGCGAACTGCGAACAGCTTCCGAAGCACAGCGCACGCCCGCGCCGGCGTCTCGCAAGGAGATGGCCCTGGCCGAACTGCGCGAAGTTTTGGGCGATGACGCGCGCCTGGAACTGAAGTGCATCGTACTGGACACTTACGATAAAGATCGACCCGGGCCCTATTCGATATTGGACTTGTACATGGAGAACATGCTGCACAACCCGCCCAATGTGCCCTACCACCCGGCCCGGCACAACAACGCGTCACACCCCAATCAATGGGTGATCGAGCCTTACACACCACCGCGCAGGGGCCCCGGACGCTCTGCTGCCAACACGCCCAACTTCACCCTCGAGGAGGTCTTGAGCAAGACGCAAAACCTGAAAAATATCAGCAGGGAATTCGTCAGTGAGTTCCAACAGTTTGGTCGCGCCCTCGACAGCAGCGTCGCCACGCAGGTCAAGCACCTGATCGCCCAGTTGCCGCTGGAGGACCGGCAGAATATCGAATACGGAAGCCTTTCGATCTTCAAGGAGTTCAAGGGCGAACATCAGCTCAGCGGTATCGTCCGGGTCCCGGCTGCCGACGGCAACCCTGTGCTATTGAAAGTGATGCGCGACGGGATTGCCCATACCTATGAACTGAATGTCCAGAAGAACACGCTCACCAAACGCGGGGGCCTCGGCGATTTCCAGCCCGGTTATCAGCCTGGGGCTCATATAGAAGACGGAAAACCGCGCGATAACAACACGCCGTATACCGACATGGTCCCCGTCACACTGTCCATTCCCGATGAAGGTTCCCCGCTGGTACGGCAACAGCTGCTACAAGAAAAAACCGACACCGCCGGGCCGTTGAACAGTTTCGCCAGCCCCCGGAGCGCGGCCATCGGTGCCACGGTGGCCAAGGTCAGCAGCGTATGGGGCGCGCTGGAGGCCGAGGCTCGAGGGGTGACGACGGTTGAGTCCGAGGTACCCTTTTATAAAAAGTTAAATGAGTTGCTTCTTAACCTGATCCCATTACGGTCAGCCATCAAGCATTTTACGGAGGGCAACCTCGGCGAAGGGATCATCGACTTATCACTCGACCTGTTTGGCATCATGACCGTTGGAGCCTCCACCGCAGGGAAACTGGCTAACGTTGCAACCAAAACCCTGTCTGCGGGTAGCAAGGCCTTGCATATAGGAAAGACCCTGGGGTTGAGCGCGATCAGCCTGGTTAATCCGTTGGACGGCGCGGCGGATTTACTGCGCGCTACCGGTCGCGGCGTGGCAAGCGTCGGTAAACGCGTCATCACCGACACGATTCAAGACATCCGGCACCTACGCGGCACCCACACTGGCTACGACCTGGTCGCCGCGAGCAAACAATACGACGCAGCAGCGATGGGTACCTTCAAGACGTCCGGCGAGACCTTACAAGGTGCCGCGGTTCTTCAGGACGGTAAATGGTATGCCTTTGATACGACGACCCGACGCCCGTTTGGCAAAGCACTGGACGATTTCCAGCCGTCAATACGAGGCGGTACTCAGGAGCTTCATGCGTGGCAAAACACGCAGCGCGCGCTCTCGCCGGAGTCGATTCAAATTCGAAAAGACTGGGGAAAGCTACTGGATCGTTACCAGGGCGATGGGGTGACGCCCAGCGCAGCGTTTAAGAGTGGCTATGAGGACGGCGCGCCGGAACTGATTAAAGGCTATGCCAAGGGCATGAAATCAGAAGACGTGATGAAGCTGGCGCTACGCCCGGACAAAACAGCAAAAGAGGTGGGCACCTTGGTCCGCCAGCAGGAAAGGCTGGCTGTCCAGCACGGGCTCAACGGCACACAGCATTTCAACGCCCACGTAAATGCCGTCGGAGGAACGTTCACCCCCGTACCTCAGACCATCTACCTTAGCCAGGTCAACCACCTTTCCGATGGGCAGTGCGCCGCTCTCTCGCGTACGTTCGCATCGGCCAAGGCGCAAGGAAAAGAACGCGTATTTATTGACAACCTGTACGTTGCCGCTGCCAATCCGCGGGCTGAGGGGTCGCGAGTATTTGCTCGCACATTAGACGATGTGCAAAAAAGCATCAGTACACCGTTCATGTTTCACGCCGGTAACCCACAGCGCCAGGTAACGTATCAGGACATGATTACGGAACTGGCCAATGCGCCTGGGGGCAAGACCGTGATGATCGACTCTCCCGGCCATGCGATGGTGGCCGGGTCCGTGCCGGATGGCGACGGTAAGAAGTTCTTTTTTTACGACCCGAATGTTGGGGTGGCCGAGTTTTCAAGCGAGGCCATGATGAGGCGTGGTCTCGAAAAAATATTCAATGACAAGAAGCTGCCGGTCCAATACAAAACTTATAGCAATGACCCCAAAAAACTTGAATTCAAGATCAGCGACCATCACGAGTCGTGGATAAGCACCGCGAGTCTTCATGACAGACCGGTCAAACGGCTTTATGAAGAATCCATCCCGACGACGGTTACTCACCTGAAGCCCCCCGCCCCGACCCACCACATCGCTATGTCGGATTACAAGGACGTCACCGTCACTAACCCGACCGCAATCATCAGCACCAGTGGCATCAGTGATTGTACGGCCCTGGCGGTGCTTACCGACTTGAAAGAGGGTGTCTACCAGAAACGAACATTAATGCACTTCCAAGGCGGCGTGCCGACGACAGAACAACAGCGCGTGCTGAAACAACTGGAGGGATCGTTAGACCAGACAAGCAAAGTGATTTATGTGGGCGGCGATTATGTCCGGACCATTCCGGGATTAGGCATCGCTCTGAAACAAGGTGACGCCGGTGAACAGGTGCTGTTCAACATCGCAAACAAATACCCGGCGTCCACTACGATCGCAACGGCCAACCGTATTGACATAAAACCCGATGGATCGTTTGAGCTCTTCGAGGGAACCAACCCCGCACGGGTACTTGATTCACATGCAAAGGCCGAGGTGCTTGCCTGGTAATCCTGACCGGCCAGGGGCATCAGCGGTTGTTGGACTGACACATGCAGGTGTCACGCCAACAACCGCAGGATATGTTCTTGCAGCGTATCCAGGTCAAACGGCTTGGCCAGGATCGGCGCCTTGCGTGTGATCGGGCTGTCGCAGTCACGAATTTCCTGCGGATAGCCACTGATAAAAATCACCTTCAGCTCCGGGCGCAACTTCACCGCCGGCTCGGCGATCTGCACGCCGGTGACGCCGCCAGGCAGGCGATAGTCCGTCACCATGAGGTCCAGGTGCGGTTTACTGGCGAGGATTTCAAAAGCCTGCTCCCCATTGATCGCCTTCAATACCCGATAGCCCAGGCCTTTGAGGTATTCATCCAGGACAAACATAATCGATTCGTCGTCCTCGACGATCAGAACGACATCTTGTGCATCTTCACTCATGGGAAGCCTTTGTCCGGTCAATTGCTGCACTTACGACCATGCAGTCACGCAGAGGTTGCGTCGAAGTGACGATTGTTTTCACGCCGACGCGTCCAGGGGCAGGCACACCCGGAACAGGGCGCCCTCGCCTATCTGGCTCTCCACCTCGATGGTGCCGCCATGGGCCGCGACGATCTGTTCGGAAATAAACAGCCCGAGGCCCAGACCGGCGGCCACATGGCTGGCGGACACGCGCTCGAACTGCTGGAAAATGCGCTTCTGATTGTCGGCGCTGATGCCGATCCCGTGGTCCCGCACCTCCAGCCGTGCTTCGCCGTGTTCGCTGTACACCCGCACGCCCACCGGGCTCTTGGCCCCATAGCGCAAGGCGTTGGTCAGCAGGTTGGACACCACTTGCTCGATGCGGAATTCATCCCAGCTGCCTTCCACCGGACCTTCCGCCTCCAGTTGCATGGACGACTCGGCGGCGGCCACTTGCGGCGCGAAGTTTTCCAGCAGGTTGCGCACCAGTTGCGTGAGGTCGAAGCGCGCCGGACGAATCGACAGTTTGCCGGTGCGGATGCGCGACACGTCGAGCATGTCTTCGATCAGCCGGATCAGGCTCTGGATCTGCCGCTCATCGCGGTCGACCATGGCGCGCATCTTGTCCAGGGTGAACGCGGCGGCGTTGTCCCGGGCCAGGTGCATCTTGCGCAGTTGGGTTTCGAGAATCAGCCCGTTGAGTGGCGTGCGGACTTCGTGGGCGACGATCGACATGAAATCATCGCGCATGCGTACCGCCTGCTCCAACTCAGCCTGAGTGGCCTGCAGGCGTGTCAGCAGCAACTCCTGTTCGCGGCGGCTGCGCTCCAGCGCTTCCACCTGCTGCTTCATCGCCTTGCTCTGGCGGTACAGGTCGACGAACACATTGACCTTGCTCTTCACCGCATGGATATCCAGCGGCTTGTGCAGGAAGTCCACGGCCCCGCTTTCATAACCCTTGAAGGCATAGTTGAGTTCGCGGCCGGCGGCGCTGACGAATACGATCGGGATGTTCTTGGTCTTTTCGGTGCCGCGCATCAGCTCGGCCAACTCGAAACCGTTCATGCCGGGCATCTGCACATCGAGGATCGCCATGGCGAACTCGTGCTCCAGCAACAGGGACAAGGCCTCGTCGGCGCTCAAGGCCTTGAAGACCTGGCGGTCCTCGCGCTTGATCAGCGCTTCGAGGGCCAGCAGGTTTTCCGGCAGATCGTCGACGATCAGCAGTTTGGCCTGGATAGTACTTAACATGGGGAAGATTCCAGGGAAGCCAGCAATGAGGCAATGCGGCTCAAGGTCAGAATATGGTCAGGCGTGTGCAGGGCCAGGGCCGCCCGCGGCATCACGGCAATTCGTGCTTCGTCGGGGTCCTGTACGACAGTGATACCGCCCGATTGCTTGACGTGGGCCAGCCCTTGGGCGCCGTCCTGGTTCGCACCGGTCAGCAGTATGGCCAGCAGGCGCTTGCCGTAGACATCGCCGGCCGAGGCGAACAGGTAATCGATGGCGGGCCGGGAATGGTGTACCCGGTCTTCCTGGCTCAAAGACAGGCTGCGGTCATGCTCCACCGACAAATGATAGCCGGGGCTGGCGAAGTACAAGGTGCCCGGTTGGATCACTTCCTTGTCCTGCCCTTCGCGTACCGGAATCTGCAAACGCCGCGCAAACACTTCCGCCAACTGGCTACGGCGCTCGTCCGGCAGGTGCAGCACGGCAATGATCGGCAGCCCGAAGGCCTGCGGCAGATCGCCAAAAATACTCAGCAACGCCTCAACGCCGCCGGCGGACGCGCCGACGACGATGGCTTCTATCCCACACATGGGGTTGGCGGCAGCGTCGTTCATGATTTCCGGTAGATCCGTTCCTGTTTGACCAAGGGCTCGAATTGCTTGTTGTAGGCAGAAAAATCCAGGGTTTCCTTGCTGCCCAGCACCAGGAAGCCACGATGACACAGCGACTCATGAAACAATCCAAACGCCCGATCCTGCAATTTTTTATTGAAGTAAATCAATACATTGCGACATGAAATTAATTGAGTTTCTGAGAATACACTGTCGGTTGCCAAGCTGTGATCGGCGAACGTGACATTCTCGCGCAACGTCTTGTCGAAGATCGCATGATCGTAAGCCGCCGTGTAGTAATCGGCAAAGGAACGCTGCCCACCGGCCTGCTGGTAGTTGGCGGTATAGGCACGCACATTCTCCAGGGAAAAAATCCCCTGCTTGGCCTTATCCAGCGATGCCGGGTTGATGTCGGTGGCGTAGATGATGGTGCGTTCCAACAGCCCTTCTTCGCGCAGCAGGATCGCCATGGAGTACACCTCCTCCCCGGTGCTGCAACCGGCGATCCAGATCTTGATCGACGGATACGTCTTGAGCAGCGGCACCACTTCCTGGCGGATCGCGAGGAAGTGCGACGGGTCGCGAAACATCTCGCTGACCGGAATCGTCAAAAACTGCAGCAATTGCATGAACGCTGCCGGATCGTGCAGGACGCGCTCCTGCAACGCCGAAATCGTCGCGCATTCAAACTGGCGCAAGGCATGGGCCACACGGCGTTTGACCGACGCACCGGAGTAGTCGCGAAAGTCATAGCTGTACTTGAGGTAGATCGCCTCAATCAGCAGGCGCAGCTCAATATCACTGCTTTTTTCCAAAAAACTGCGTTCCACTTAAATACGTTCCATCTTCGGTAACCAGACGCGAATCAGCGAGAACAGGCGATCCAGGTCAATCGGCTTGGCCAGGTAATCGTTGGAGCCGGCCGCCAGGCAACGCTCCTGATCGTCCTTCATGGCCTTGGCCGTCACGGCGATGATCGGCAGCTTCTTCCAGCGCGGGTCCTGGCGGATCAGGGCGGTGGCCTCGTAACCGTCCATTTCCGGCATCATCACGTCCATCAGCACCAGGTCGATATCATCGACTTCATTGAGCCTGGCGATGGCTTCATGGCCGTTACGCCCGATCACCACCACGGCGCCTTTGTGCTCCAGGGCGCTGGTCAGGGCGAAGATGTTGCGCACATCGTCGTCCACCAACAGGATCTTGCGCCCTTCGAAGACCTTGTCGCGGCTGCGCGCGGTCTTGAGCATCTTCTGGCGTTCATGGGACAGCTGCGATTCGACTTTGTGCAAAAAGAGTGTGACTTCGTCGAGCAGGCGCTCCGGCGAACGGGCGCCCTTGATGATGATCGAGCGCGAATACTTGCGCAGCTCGGCCTCTTCGTCGCGGGTCAGGTTGCGCCCGGTGTAGACGATCACCGGCGGGAACGAGCAGATATCCTCGGTGGCCATGCGCTTGAGCAGCTCGTTGCCGAGCATGTCGGGCAACTTGAGGTCGATGATCATGCAGTCGTAGATGTTCGTGCGCAGCAGGTCGAGGGCTTCCTGGGCAAAGCCGACGGCGGTGATCTCGATGTCATCGTCGCCGATCAGGCGGGCAATGCTCTCGCGCTGCAGGTCATCGTCTTCCACCAGCAGCACGCGCTTGACCTTCTGGGTCAGCTTGGCTTCCAGGCGCGTGAATATCTCCTTGAGCTCTTCGCGGGTGGTGGGTTTCACCGCGTAACCGATGGCGCCCATGTGCATGGCGGCTTCGACGCGGTCTTCCACGGAGATCACATGCACCGGGATGTGGCGGGTATTGGCGTGTTCCTTGAGGCGTTGCAGCACCGTCAGCCCGGAATGGTCCGGCAGGCGCATGTCGAGCAGGATCGCGTCGGGGATGTACTCCTCGGCCAGGCTGTAACCCTCATCCGCGCCATGGGCTACCAGGCAGTGGTAGCCCAACTCATGGGCGAGGTCGAACAGGATGCGCGCGAAGTTCGGTTCGTCTTCCACCACCAGGATGCAGCGCGTGGCGAACGGCGCTTTCTCACGGTCGTCGGCAAAGCGCGGGATCTGTGTGGCATCGGCCACCGGCAGGGGCGAGACCGCGATGGGCTTGGGCGCCGGGGCGGCAATCACCTGGCGCGGTTGCTCGATAGGCGCAGCGTCTTCCTCGCGTTCGACGTACTGCTCCGGGATGACCAGGGTGAACGTGCTGCCCTTGCCGGGTTCGCTGGTGACGCTGATATAGCCGCCGAGCAACGCGGCCAGGTCGCGGGAAATCGACAAGCCCAGGCCGGTGCCGCCATACCGGCGATTGGTGGTGCCATCGGCCTGACGGAAGGCTTCGAAGATGCTCTCCTGCTGGTCCGGGGCGATGCCTATCCCGGAATCGCGCACGGTAAAGGCAACACCCTCCCCCGGCGCGCGGGACACCGACAGGCTGACCTGGCCCTGCTCGGTGAACTTGACCGCGTTGGACAGCAGGTTCTTGAGAATCTGCTCCAGGCGCTGGCGATCGGTAAAGAGCATGGTCGGCGTACCTTCCTGCACCTGCACCTGGAACCCCAGCTTGCGATCGGCCGCCAGCGGCTCGAACATCCCGCGCAGGCCATCGACCAAGCGCGCCACGCTGGAGTTTTCCGGGCGCATTTCCAGCTTGCCGGCTTCGACCTTGGAGATATCGAGGATGTCGTTGATCAGGTTGAGCAGGTCATTGCCGGCGGAATAGATCGACTCGGCAAACTTGACTTGCTCGGCGCTGAGGTTTTCCTGAGGGTTCTCCGCCAGCAACTTGGCCAGGATCAGCGAGCTGTTCAGCGGCGTGCGCAGTTCGTGGGACATATTGGCGAGGAATTCTGATTTGTACTTGCTCGAGCGTTGCAACTCGTCAGCGCGGTCTTCCAGCTCAAGCTGGGCCTGGTTGAGCTCGACGTTCTTGCGGTCCATGGCATCGCGCTGCTCGGCCAGGGTAAGCGTCTGCTCGGCCAATTGCTCGTTGGTCTGCTCAAGTTCCGCCTGTTGCGTTTCCAGGTGGGCCTGGGACTCCTTGAGGATGCGCGATTGCTCTTCCAACTCTTCGTTGGCGGTCTTGAGCTCTTCCTGCTGCACTTGCAGCTCTTCGTTGAGCTGCTGGGTCTCGGCCAGCACTTCCTGCAAGCGCTGGCGATAGCGGGCGGCTTCGATGGAGGTACCGATATTGCCGGCGATGAGTTCCAGCAGTTCGATGTCGCGCTCCTGCAGCGGGCGCAGGAAACCCAGTTCGATCACGCCGTTGATCCGGTCGTCATCGCTGGTCGGCACCACCAGCACGCTACGGGTCGTGCCTTCGCCCAGGCCGGAACTCACTTTGAAGTAATCCACCGGCACGTCGTCCAGGCGAATCAGGCGACCGAGCTGGGCGGCCTGCCCCACGATGCCTTCGTCGCTGTAGATCGCCTGCTCCTGCTGCTCCTGCTCGCGGGAGAAACCATAGGCGGCCACGCGCTTGAGGCCGCCGTGCTCTTCACGCACATACAGCGCCGCCACCACCGAGCCCATGTACTGGGCAAAGAACTGCAGGATATTGCGCCCCAACATGTTCAGGGTCAGTTGACCGAGCACCTGTTCGGCCAGTTCGGTCTGGCCATTGCGCAGCCAAGCTTGTTGCTCCAGACGCAGTGCGATCTTCTGTTGCGACGCGAAGTTCGCACTGTAACTATCTGAAAGTGCTAGTAAATTTTTACGACCAATGTAAGCCAGAAAGCCACTCAGCCCCAGCACGAACACCAAGTACAGGGTGACGCTGATGAGGGTGGTACGGGTGACTTCCGCGTTGCGGGTAATCCGGAACTGTTGCTCCATCGCCACCGCATCGTCGTATTCATTGCGAATCTCATCGGTCAGGCGTTTACCCCGGCCGGCTTTCACCGCGCCGCGGTAGTCGCCGTTCTCGCGCTGCATATCAATCATCGACTGGGCGTAGTTGTTCCACTCCAGTTGCAGGCTTTCCAGGCGCTTGAGGCGATCTACCTGCTGGGGGTTGTCCGCCGCCAGTTCCTGCAAATTGTGTAAGTCAGCAATGATCCGCGGCTTGGCCACTTCATAGGGGTCGAGGAAATGCTCGTCGCCGGTGATCAGGAAGCCGCGCATGCCGGTTTCCAGGTCAACCGTCAGCTTGGACGTTTCGTTGAGGTTATTAATGACCCGGTCGGTGTGCTCTACCCACTGGATCACCGACAACAAATAAGTGATCAGGCACACAAAAAACACCGCGCTGAGCACACCTACACCGAGGGGCAGTGCGACGTTGCGGCTCAACAGCTTACGAAAGCTCTTTTCATCGACGATCGACGCGGGAGTCATGGGCATGCCTTGGCCAAATGCGGAAAAACCGGGAGTTTGCCCCAAAGTTGCGGTTGAACGCTATTTTTCTGCCATAAACCGCTGCAACCCGAAACGGCGTAATCGGGCAACGGCCCCCTGAACACCGCCCACATCCCGTCACAGTTTCAGTTGCTCACACTCCGCCCGTGCTGAACCGGAACCTGGTTGATCAGCCTTTCCACAGACTAAAGCGTCTTGGGAATAAGGAAACTCCGCGAGAAAGGCGCTCACCTTCTGTTCAACAAAACGGTGCTCGTATGACTATTTCCTTGCAAACCCTCCCCAGCGTTTCATTGATGCCGCTCTCCACGCCACCCGCAATACCCGCCGCTACACCGCCGACGTTGACACCCGTCCCCAGCCACGATTCGCCCGCGCCAACGGTGCAGCCGCCAGCCAGCGTCACCGTCGCGCAAAGCGCCAGCCTCAAGGCGAAGCTGGGGCATTATCACAACCTCAAAACACTCGCCGACAAACTCAACGAAATCGCCCTGCGGCTTGGGCCTGACGCCTCCACCCCGGCCGTGCAGGCAGCCCTCAAGACCACGCCGATGGACGTTCACCCCGACTCGGTTTATCACAGCGAAGTCGGCGGCAGCACCAGCGTGGATAGCTTTATCAAACGCCAGGGAGGATTGCTTTCACCCTATAGCCATTTATCCCTGACCGGGCTGTCGGACGCCATGGCCGCCCGATCCCAGGCGCACCCGTTGGGTAACCTGGGCGGCGCCCTCAGCTGGCCGGTGCCCTTGAGCGCCGATGAGCAACAACGCTTGCGCACCCGCACCCTGGATTACACCGACCCTCTTGGGCAAAAACAGCCGCTCAAGCACACCACTGGCGGAGTACTGGAGTTCCTGCGGCATCGAACCCCTCTCGCGGCCGAAGCGCTGACGAGCCCGGGCGCGACGTTGAACGCCCTTGTCAGTTCGCCAGAAGCACAATCATTGGGCCACGCGCTTCAGGAACAGATGCAGGGCATTGCCACCGATAGCAGCAGCCTCGATTACCTGCTCGCGGCCGTGATACTGCAGCTGGACCCAGAGTCCATCACCGCCCCCCAACGCAACAACGTGGCCGGCTTCGACCTGGCCGACGACTCACTCAGGGGCAAGTCGGCCGCCCAAATCGTCGATGCCCTGCGCCAACACCTGGTGGCTCAGGGTAAAACCAGCCCAGAACTGGCTGGCGCAGCCGCCCAGCTGCTGCTGGCGGGTCGTGCGCCGGTATTTCTGGTCAAGGACATTCCCGACAGCGTGACCTTTGGCAGCCCGGCCTGGGTCAACCTCGCAATCGCCGCGACGATGGTCGACGCGCACATACCCGGCCGGGTCGCCAATATGAGCTTCGCCGCGGTCATGCTGGAAGCCGAACACGCCAGCGGCGCAGACGTGAACATGACGAACACCGCTCAACGTAACGCCTTGATCGATTGGGGCACGGCCAATGGCCTGCTGGAGAAAAAAGCCGAGCATCTGTACGCGTCCGATGAACTGAACAACCTGGTGACTCGCTTCAGCGAGCGCCAATCCGTGATGCTGGCCGCCTCAGAGGCCTTCGACAAAGACATCCCGTCCCGTAAAGCGATGGCATTGGCCGAGCTGAAACAACGCTTTCCCGACAAGGAGGAGCTGTTCGAAGAACCCTTGATTCGCGTCACCCATATGCCGGGCGGGGATATCCGGCGTAGAAATCAGGTGCCGGGCGTGCACTCGCTGCTGGATGTCGCGATGATGGACGTTGGACCCGACGCGGTCTACGGCTCCCGTGACAGCCGTATCCCCGTGGGGGCGTTGAACGCCAATCCCGAGTTTGGGGTGGCCACGGCGTTCGAGTCGCAATTCAAGCAGGTGATCGAGGAAAAGAAGAGCGCGGTCGGCACGTATATCAAGCACTTGATCAGCCAGTTGCCGGCAGACGACCGAAAAAACTTTGAATATGGCAACGTCACTTTTTATCAAAATCACGCCCATAAACTTGGGCTGGGTTTGTTCAGTGACAAAACCGAGCTGCCCAAAGGCGAAGAACTACTGGTAAGGATCGAGCGCGGTGGGGTGACCACGGCCTATGAGATCGACTTCAACGCCGGCGCTATCCGCAGTATTCCGCAGTGGCAGGCACAGCCTGGCTCTTCAAGGAAGGCGAATATCGTCTCCGAAACAAAGGTGTTCACCCCCAGTGCCGGTCAAGCCACGCTTGATACAGAGCAGACACCGCCTGGCGATTCACCCAGCGATACCTTCGCCTCGCACCGCGTCCAACTGATCGCCGATGCCTTCGTTGAACATATCAACCTCGATGATCCGGCGATCAAGCAACAGGCGCGTGGCCTCACCACCGACGACAATATTCGGAACCGGTCCGACATGATTGAAAACTTCCTGTTGGACCTGGTCCCTTTGCGCTCCGCGATCAACCACTTCCGCAACGGCAACATTGCTGAAGGCTTGATCGATCTGAGCCTGGACGCGTTCGGCATCGTGACGGCGGGTGTGGGTGCGGCCGGAAAAGTGGTCAAGATCGCAGGGACCACCGTTTCGGCGGCGACCAAGGTGGCACGGTCGGCCAAAGTCATCGGCATGGCCACGTTCGGCGCATTCAACCCGCTGAGCGGCGCAGGCGACCTGGCGGTTGGCGGGGCCCGCCTGGCCGGTGGCGGGCTCAAGTTCCTCGGCGCCAAAGGCGCGCAAGGTGTGAACGCATTGCGTGGCGCGTCGGGCCGTTACGACCTGCTCAAAGCCGCCAGCAACGAGCATGGCGTCGTCGCCACAGGCACCGTGAAGATCGGCGAACACAGTATCGACGGTGCCGCGGTGCTGAAAAATGGCCAATGGTATGCCTTCGACGCGGAAAAAATGCGCGCCTACGGCGGGCCACTCCAGGGCTTCGCACCCACCACGGTGTCGGCGAAGGGGCAGATCAACCAGAGCTTCACCGACTGGCTCTACAAGAAGCTGGCGGGCGAAATACAGTCGCCGGAGGGCCCGCCGACCGTACTCGGTCAATATGCACCCAAAGAGTTCGAAAACGAGTTGAAACGCGCGCAACGCCCCGAGAAGGTTTCCGACTTCAACGCCGGCTATGCGAACGGTGACCCGCACAAGGTGCCGGGCTTCTCGTCAGACTCGACGATTCTCGAGCTTCAGATGCTGGTCTCCCGTGGGTGGCTGGGCGCCGAAGACGTCGGCACGCTGGTCAAACAGATCGAACGCAAGAAAGTCAGACTGATCCAGGAAGGCTTTACCCTGTTCCAGCGGGATATCCACGCCGTCGGCGGCACCTTGACCCCGATGCCCCAGGAGTTTTACCTCAGCCAAGTCAATCTGGCTTCACCAGGCGAATGTGCGGGTATCGCCAATACCCTGGCGCTGGCCATGCAATCGGGCCAAGAGACGACCTACCTGGGCAATATGTTCAAGGCGGCCGCCGATCCACGGGACCCTGTGGCGACGCAGTTCATCCGCACCCTCAGGTCGTTTCATGAAGCAGTCAAACACGTGGATACCTTTCATATGGGCAAGCAGCCCAGGCAGATTCCCTATCATCAGATCGCCACCGAGCTGACCGATGCGAGCCCGCCAAGGAGCCTGAGGATTGCAACGAAGGATCACGCCCTGCTGGCCGGCGTCATGGTGCGTGACGACAAACCCGTCTGGTTCTACTTCGATCCGAATTTCGGGATGGCCCAATTTGACTCGGCCGAGGCCATGAAAAATGGCCTGGAACGTACCCTGAATCGCGGCACCAGCCCGTTTCAGCATCGGGCTTACGGTACGAATCCGGGCACGCCTGAGTATCAAGTGAGTTATTTTGAGTCCGGTGACATGCAGTTCTACCGCGATTCCGCACAGGTCCACCGTATCGCGTCGGTCCCGTTGTAGTTTTTCCGCCCCTGACGCGACATTCTCCGGCGCGAAGCTCACAATGCCAGCAATTTTTCGGAACTTGCTGGCCTTGTCGCTACTCACTAGTGGATTGCCTTTAGACCTGTCGCGCCCAGCACCTTCACTTTTTCAGGAATGTTCACTATGTCGGCACCCACCTCAACCATTCTCGTAGTCGAAGACGACTCCATTGTGCGTATGCTGATCGTCGATGTACTCGAAGAGCTGGGGTTCCGTGTGCTGGAGGCTGAAGACGCCAAATCGGCGCTTGAATTCGTAGAGAACACAAATGAAGTCATTGATCTGATGATGACCGATGTCGGCCTGCCGGATATGAACGGCCGGGACTTGGCCACCCAGGCGCGTAAACTGCGCCCGCAACTGCCGGTCCTGTTTGCCAGTGGTTATCCCGAGAGCATCGAGGTTCAGCCGGGCATGCAATCGATCGCCAAGCCGTTCTCCATCGATCAATTGCGCAATAAGGTTAAGCAAATGCTTGACGCAGCCTGACGTTGCGTTTTTGTCCAATGCCGCCCACAGAGGCGGCATTTTTACGTCAAGCTGTACGTCATACCGGGATTAACGTGACGTTCGGCCAATAAAGTTGGAAACTCGCCGCTTTGCCACACCATTCAATAGTACTCCTCACAAGCCCTCTGGAAGGACGCAACAAGATGATTGGAAAACCGACGCGCCTGCTGTTGGCGAGCCTCTCGATACTCATGAGCTCTGGCGCCTGGGCCGACTTCACGGCCACCCCCTCTGAGGCTCGGGCAATCGCCAAGGAAGCCTATTTGTATGGTTACCCGGTCGTGGAAATGTACAAAACGCTCTACACCCAGGCGGTCGACAAGGGCGGCGTCAACTTCAAGGCACCGTTCAACCATATCGGCAACACCGCCCAGGTCTTCACCCCCAAAGACACCACACTGGCCACGCCGAACCCCGACACGCCCTACTCCTTCGTCTGGATGGACCTGCGTAGCGAGCCGCTGGTGCTGACGCTGCCCAAGATCGAAGACAACCGCTATTACTCGGTGCAACTGGTCGACCTCTATACGCATAACTTCGCGTACCTGGGCACGCGCAGCACCGGCAACAATGGCGGCCACTACATGATCGCCGGGCCCGACTGGAAAGGTCAGCAGCCGGTCGATGTGGATCGTGTGGTGTATAGCGAAAGTAACCTCGCTTATGCGCTGTACCGCACGCAGTTGTTTGATGAAAAGGACCTGAACAAGGTCAAGCAGATCCAGAATGGCTACAAAGTGCAGTCGCTCAGCAGCTATGTGAAACAAGCCGCCCCGGCCAAAGCGCCGAAGATCGATTGGCCCAAGCCGCTGGCCAACATGACCGAAGGCCCGCAACTGTTTCGCTACTTGAACTTCATGCTCGCCTTCGCTGCCCCTCAGGACAGCGAGAAAGACCAGCTCGCACGCTTTGCCACCATCGGCATCGCACCGGGTGCGCCGTTCAAGGTCAACCAGTTGAGCGCCGAACAGCGTAAAGCACTGGAAGACGGGATCGCCGACGCCAAGGCTGAGTTCGCGGCGTTCAAAAAAGACAAACTCGACACCCAGCAGGTCGCCATAGGCGACCTGTTCGGCAACCGCGATCACCTGAAAAACAACGACCTGTACCGCTATGCCGGTGCCGAGGTGGGGCTTTTCGGCAACTCTGCCGATGAAGCCACCTACTTCAATTACGTCGTCGACAGTGAAGGCAAGCCCGCCAACGGCGCGCGCCATAGCTACACCGTCCACTTCGCCAAGGACCAACTGCCGCCGGTCGACGCCTTCTGGTCACTGACCCTGTACAACGCCAAGACCAAGTTGCTGGTGCCCAACCACAAAAAGCGCTATGTGATCAATTCGCGGATGTTGCCCAACCTCAAACTGGACGCCGATGGCGGCCTGACCCTGGCGCTGCAACACCACGAACCGCCAAAAGCCGAACAGAGCAACTGGTTGCCGGCACCGCCCGGCCCGTTCTACGCGGTGTTGCGCCTGTACCTGCCCAAACCCGAAGCGAACAACGGCCAGTGGAAGCTGCCGCCGCTGACGCCACTGAAGTGATACGGCAAGCGACTTACCGCTTTTTCAGTTTCAGATACGACTGATGCAAATCCGACGCCCAACCGTCGATCACGCTTTTCACGTCATTGGGCGTCATCACCTGCGAGTCGTTTTCCAGCGGCTTGCCGGTGCCCTTGCGTACTACCTCCGCAACCACCTTGCCGTTGGCGCCGTCAAGAAACTGCGCCTCGGTGCCCAGCACCGTGTCCTGGTCGCGGATGCCGGTGCCGCTACTCACCGCAGCGGCCACCAGGGCGACCGGCACGAACTCATAAGGTTTCAGGCCCTGGGTTTTGCTGCTGACTGCCGTAATCGCCGCACGCACCACTAACACTCCGGCGCCGGGCCCTTGGGCAAGGGGCAATGACTTGCCGACTTCGCGCTTGAGGGCCTGGTTGAAGTAGTCATTGATGCCACGCAACGTGCTCTCAGGAATTTTCGCGGTGGCTTGGGGCCTGGGGTAAAACTGCGTCGGTTCGATATACACCGCGTTGTAGCGGCTCATATCCAGTTTCGGATCGACCCAACGCAGCACCTCGACGCCCGAAGGCGACTTGGCCGGCTTGAGGCGGCTGTAATCGGACAGGAATCCTGAATACTCATCCGGTTGCGTGACTTGGCTGGCACAGCCCACCATCCCGATCGTGGCGATGCAGAGCGTGCTGATCATTAGCCTTAGTTTCATCATCGAACTCCTTGGCAGTCATCATCAGAACGTTGAGCTGTAGGTATAGCCAATCCTGGGAAAAAGCGCTGAAAAGCTCAGCTGCGTTCGCGCGGGATCAGGCTCTGCAACTGCGCGGCCAGGAAGTTCGCGTTGAAGGCGAAGGTGTCCGGGTCTTTCAAACCGTTGGTTTTCTTCCACAACCAGTCGTTTTTATCCGCCGGCAGCACCAGTGAAACACTGCCGTGCCGTGCCGCCGTCAGGCCCATGACCGACACCGAAATCAAGCCGCCGACGCCCATCACGTCCGGCACGAACTCCACATTCTTGCCGGTGATCTGCACGGTGAGTTTTTCGCTCTTGAACGGCGATGTCTCCACCGGAACGCTCGGGCCGCTGGCGACATACGCTTCACGGTGGACTTCAAGCAAACCAGCGGTATTGACCGGTTCCAGCCATTGTTCGATCTGCTGGAACAGCTCGCCGAGCTTTAGCGCCCAGCGCGCCGATTGCACCTCGAACTGCTGTTTTTTGTGCGCTTCGCTATCGGCGTAATGACGAAGCATCTCGCCCAGTTGCTGTACATCATCCATTGCGGTTTTCCTCGGGTGAGCCGTAGTGCGAACCGCGATCATGGCAGATGCGGCAACTCACCGTATGATTAACGCCTGCGAAACAGCGGGCGCGGCTCGATCACGCTACGCCCGTACTGCACGCTCATCCCCGCCAGCCCTTTCAGGGCGTCTTCAGCCGATTTGTCCGCGCGCACCGCAAACGCATCGAACCCGCACTGGCGCATGTGGCTGAGCTGATCGCGTAGCACATCGCCAATCGCCCGTAACTCGCCTCGCCAGCCCATACGCGTGCGCAACAGATAGGCCTGGCTATAGGCGCGGCCGTCACGAAAGCTGGGGAAATCCAGGGCAATCAGCGGCAGCGTGGCGAGCCAGGGCTGCAGCTGTTCGACCTCATCATCCGGGCCCAGCCACACGCCATGCCCCGGCGCATAGGACGCCAGCGGCAGGATCAGTGCAGCGCCGTCCGGCACCTCGTCACGCACCAACACCCACGGATCATCCGCCACCAGACGCGCCTGCCCCTGCTCAAGCTTCAACAGATTATTCATGCCGGCTGCTCCGCGTACACCTGCTCCTTGAACGGCTCCAGGCCAATGCGCTGCACGGTATCGACAAAGCGCTCTTCGCTTTCGCGGTAGCGCACGAAGGTGCTGATCACGCGCTCGATCACATCCGGAATCTCGGCGGCGCTGAACGACGGGCCGATCACTTTGCCCAGTGAACTGTGTTTGCCCTGGGCCCCGCCGAGGGTGATCTGATACCACTCACTGCCATTCTTATCGACGCCCAGGATGCCGATATTGCCGATGTGGTGATGGCCGCAGGCATTGATGCAACCCGAGATGTTCAGGCTGATGTCACCCAGGTCGTGCAGGTAGTCGAGGTTATCGAAGCGCTGCTGGATCGCCTGGGCGATGGGGATCGACTTGGCATTGGCCAGGGCGCAGAAGTCACCGCCCGGGCAGGCGATGATGTCGGTCAACAGGCCGATATTCGCCGCGCCCAGACCGTGTTCGCAGGCCAGGCGCCACACGGCATGCAGATGCTCCTTGGGCACATCCGGCAACACGATGTTCTGTTCATGGGCGATGCGGATTTCGCCAAAACCGAACTGCTCCGCCCACTCCGCCACGGCCTCCATTTGCGGGGCGCTGACGTCGCCGGGCGGCGCGCTGATACCGGGTTTGGTGGACAACACCACGCTGGCGTAGCCCGCGACTTTATGCGGCATGACGTTGCGGCTGACCCAGCGCGCAAAGCCCGGGTTGTCGGCCAGTTCGGTGCCGTAGGCCAGGCTGGTATCGCTGAGCGACGCATACGCCGGCGGCACGAAGGCCGACGCCACGCGCGCGTATTCGGCATCGGTCAACTGCGCAGGGCCATCGCGCAGGTACTGCCATTCTTCCTCCACCTCCTGGGAAAACGCGTCGATCCCCAGCGCCTTGACCAGGATCTTGATGCGCGCCTTGTACTTGTTGTCCCGCCGGCCATGCCGGTTGTACACCCGCAACACCGCCTCGACGTAGGACAGCAGGTGCCGCCACGGCAAACCCTCGCGAATCTGCAAACCGAGGATCGGCGTGCGGCCCAGGCCGCCGCCCACCATCACGCGCAACAGCATCTCGCCTTGGTCGTCACGGTAAAGGTACAGGCCGATGTCATGCATCATGATCGCCGCGCGGTCTTCGCGGGCCGAGCAGATGGCGATCTTGAACTTGCGGGGCAGGAACAGGAATTCCGGGTTGATGGTTGACCACTGGCGCAGAATCTCCGCCAACGGGCGCGGGTCCAGCAGCTCGTCGGCCGCGACCCCGGCAAAGGCTTCGGTGGTGATATTGCGCACGCAGTTACCGGAGGTCTGGATCGCATGCATGTCCACTTGGGCCAGGCGTTCGAGGATATCGGGCACCTGGTGCAGCTCGATCCAGTTGAACTGCAGGTTCTGCCGGGTGGTGAAGTGGCCGTAGCCACGGTCGTAGTCGCGGGCGATGCTGGCCAGGGTACGCATCTGTTCGGCGCTCAAGGTGCCGTAGGGAATCGCCACCCGCAGCATGTAGGCATGCTTTTGCAGGTACAGGCCGTTCTGCAGGCGCAAGGGCAGAAACTCTTCTTCGCTCAAGTCGCCGGCGATAAAACGCTCGACCTGATCACGAAATTGCGCCACGCGCTCGAACACCAGCGCCCGGTCGTATGCATCGTACTGGTACATATCACCGCCTCATCAGGGTTGGCCGCGTCCCAGGGCGCGGCTTCTAGAGGCGGCGACTATGCGCCTGCGGCGCAGGGCATTAAAGATTCAGGTGCAGGCTTAAAAAGCGGATCAGATGGGCTATAAGCCGTGCTTTCACGCCAAATAAACTGATCCGTAGTAATCAGCTTTTTCTGAGTCTGTTTTGTTTTACCCACACTTCCTACAGTGCCTGCCACTTGGAACCGTGGGAGGACTGAGCATGAGCACAGCAACAATCGGACAGGCCTATAACTACAAGGTCGTCCGCCAATTCGTGATCGCCACCATCGTCTGGGGCGTGGTGGGCATGGCCATGGGCGTGTGGATCGCTTCGCAGCTGGTCTGGCCGGAAATGAACCTCGATTTGCCCTGGACGACTTTTGGCCGACTGCGACCGTTGCACACCAGCCTGGTGATCTTCGGGTTCGCCGGCAGCGCGCAGTTCGCCGCCAGTTATTACGCGGTACAGCGCACCTGCCAGGTGCGGCTGTTTTCCGACAAGCTCGCCGCATTTACCTTCTGGGGTTGGCAATCGGTCATCGTGATCATGTTGATCAGCCTGCCGTTGGGCTACACCACCACCAAGGAATACGCCGAGATCGAATTCTCCGGCGCGGTATGGATGACGGTGGTGTGGGTGGCCTACGCCATTGTGTTTTTCACCACCGTGGTACGGCGCCAGACCCGGCACATCTACGTGGGCAACTGGTTTTTCGGCGCGTTCATCCTGGTGATCGCCATGCTGCATGTGGTCAACCACCTGGCGATTCCGGTGGACTGGTTCAAGTCCTACCCGGTGTATTCCGGCGCCACCGATGCGATGGTGCAATGGTGGTACGGGCATAACGCCGTGGGCTTTTTCCTGACCACCGGTTTCCTGGGGATGATGTACTACTTCGTGCCGAAACAAGTCGGACGGCCGGTGTATTCCTATCGCCTGTCCATCGTGCATTTCTGGGCACTGATCACCTTGTACATCTGGGCCGGTCCGCACCACTTGCATTACACGGCGCTGCCGGACTGGGCGCAGTCGCTGGGCATGGCGATGTCACTGATCCTGCTCGCACCGAGCTGGGGCGGCATGATCAACGGCATGATGACCTTGTCGGGCGCCTGGCATAAGTTGCGCAGCGACCCGATCCTGCGCTTTTTGGTGTTGTCGCTGGCGTTCTACGGCATGTCGACGTTCGAAGGGCCGATGATGGCGATCAAGACCGTCAACGCCCTCTCCCACTACACCGACTGGACCATCGGCCACGTCCATGCCGGCGCGTTGGGCTGGGTGGCGATGATCACCTTCGGCTCGCTGTACCACATGATCCCGAAAGTCTTCGGCCGCCAGCAGATGCACAGCGTGACGCTGATCAACCTGCACTTCTGGCTGGCGACCATCGGCACCGTGCTGTATATCGCCTCGATGTGGGTCAACGGCATTACCCAGGGCCTGATGTGGCGTGCGATCAACGATGACGGCACCCTCACCTACTCGTTTGTCGAGGCCTTGCAGGCCAGCCATCCGGGGTTTGTGGTGCGCTTTGCCGGTGGCGTGTTGTTTCTCAGCGGCATGCTGCTGATGGCCTACAACACCTGGCGCACGGTGCGGGTCGCCGACTTGCGGGTTGCGCAGCTTGACGCGAGGATCGTCTGATGTGGGGCTTTCTGATGGTGGTGTGCCTGTATGGCGCGGTGGAGTACTGTTTGCGCGGTCAATCCGAGGAGACGCTGGATGAGGCCAGTTTGATTCCGTTCGCCGACGACCCGGAGGTGGCACGCCGGGTGGAGCTGGCCACCGGCAAACAGATCCACGCGGTGGCAGCGGAGCAAGCCAGGCCGGGCTGGGGCAATCTGGATATGTGAAACTGCTCCGCTGATTTGGCGCGCAACTGCGTATGACTATTCGGCGACCGATGGGTAAGGTGATGCGATATTTCTTGTCAGGAGCATCGCATGCACACCATCGGCCTGATCGGCGGCATGAGCTGGGAGTCCAGCGCCGAGTACTACCGTATCATCAACCAGCGCGTGCGCGACCAGCTCGGTCCGCTGCGTTCGGCGCAACTGCTGATGTACAGCGTGGACTTCGGCCCGGTGGAACAGGCCCAGCATGCCGGACGCTGGGACGACGCCGCGCTGATCCTCGAGGATGCTGCGCGCCGCCTGCAAGCCGGGGGTGCCGAGTGCGTGGTGCTGTGTACCAACACCATGCATTTGGTGGCGCCGCGGATCGAAGCGGCGGTGTCGATTCCCTTTCTGCATATTGCCGATGCCGCGGGTGCCGCAGCCGTCGCCGCCGGCACCCTGACCGTGGGTTTACTCGGCACCGCGTTCACCATGGAACAGGACTTTCTCACCTCGCGCCTGGCCGCCCACGGCCTGAACGTGCTGGTGCCCGATGCGAACGAGCGCCAGGCCGTCCACCGGATCATCTATGAGGAATTGTGCGTCGGCGTGATCAGCGAGGCGTCACGCCAGGTCTATCAGCGCGTGATCGCATCCCTGGCCGCACGCGGCGCCCAGGCAATCATCCTGGGCTGCACGGAAATCGGCCTGCTGATAAAACCCGAACACAGCAACCTGCCGCTGCTCGACACCACGGTGCTGCATGCGCAGGCAGCGGTGGCGTTCGCGTTACGGGACTAAGCCGAGCGGCGCAGGCGCGCCATGCTCAGGGTGTCGACGAAGACACCGTCGCGCAGGGCGTAATCGCGCAGCAGCCCTTCCACTTCGAAGCCGAATTTGCGGTACAGGTTGTGGGCCGCTTCGTTGTCGGCATACACCGTGAGTTCCACGCGGTGCAGGTTCATCCAGTTGTCGGCCACATCCAACGCGGCCGTCAACAGGCGAGAGCCCACACCTTTGCCTTGCCAGGCTGGCGTCACGCCCATGCCGAACGAACCGACATGGCTCTGGCGCACGCGCAGGTACTGTTCCAGGCCGAGCTGGCCGACCACTTCCCCGCCATGCAGCGCCACCAGTTGCAGACGCCGCTCATTATCTGTCACCAGCTTGTTGCGCCACGCCTCGACGGACTGGAACGGCATCTGTAGCACCTGACGACACACAGCCGGCTCGTTGTAGAGCGCGGCGACACCTTCAAGATGGGCCTCGGTAAAGCGCTGGATCACGATATGGGGTTCAGGTGCGTGCATTGTGTTTCATCCATTGAAAGACAAGTGGCCGGCCAGTTTCACGGCTTATGCGGGTTGAGTTCAAGGCCTCACTTGACCACGTACACGAACCGCTCGTTTTTCAAGGTGTTGTGCGTGAAGCTGAGCCTGTTGTTTGATCGCTTGACAGTACTCGGGGAGGCACTGCTGGTTATCTGGCGTATCGATCTCTTCAACCAAACGCCTGGCCATCGCCGCTGAAATATAGCTGCCCCGTGGCTGCAATCGACCTTTGATAACCGCGGATCGATCATTGACCAACGTCGGATGGTTGAGGTTCAAGACCTCGACTGTTGCGATCGCTTCAGGTGTGAGCCCTTCGACATACCCATCACGGGTGAACCGGAAATGCCGCTCTACATTTGCAGTCAACGGAGAAATAAAGGGCTTTTTTGCCGGGTCATAATCTTCCTTCGCCACCGCGCCATAACCGCAAACCGTTTTGGTTTGGCTGGATGGATAACACGCCACAATATTTGTGTAGACGATGCTGTCAGCCCTGTAAGGGTGCTGGGGAAGAATATGCTCAATATGGCAACTGAATTGTGTGCCCTGATTCTTAACCTGGCATTCTGCCGCTGTCGGCAAACGACGCAACGTGTAGGCGCATAAATGAAATTGCTCCTTCAATAGCGCTTGGCGAACCGCCTCGCTAGGAAAGCTGCTGCCTTTGCCATAAAAGAGATTTTGCGGTGTATCACGGTTTTCCCTTCGCCATTCAATCAACGCGCGCGGTTCTGCGCCCTTTTTGATAGACCTCACGCCTCGCCCTCTTCTAACGACCTCAATGAATCAATGCTCGCTTGAGCCTCAAGGACATCAGGAATTTTTCCGACCTTTTCGCGCAATTGCGCAAGGTGAGACTGGGCCGACTCAAGATCATCGTCGTCAAGATTGCGGTAGATTTTTCTGAGTTGCTGACTGACGTTTAGGTTTTGTGACAAGCCGTCCATCAGTTCTTCGATCACCTCACCACTGCGAAGCCCCAGTGAGCGCTCTGGATGGCCTAGATACTGACCGTCTTTGAGCAGCATCACCGATTCAGCAGGTAATTCTCCCAGTATTTGTGGGGAGTGAGTGGTAATGATGAATTGGCAGTTGGGAAAGGTTTTTTCTAAATTGGCGACGACGGTGCGTTGCCAGCCTGGATGGAGGTGCAGATCCAACTCATCAATAAGGACAACACCCTTTCCTTTCAATGGGTCAGGCACTTCGCGATTGAGCAATGTGAGTCTGCGAGCCAAATCGCCGACCATTGCCAACAGGCATTTCTCACCGTCTGAAAGTTGCAGGACGTTGAATTCGAATTCACCTTTGAGAACAGTCATTCTCAACGCAGGCTTGCGGCGAACCCGAACGTCCTTGAACCCGGTAAACGTTTCGATCGCTCTGCGTACCGCGGAAAGCTCTGGGTCCCGATAGCCTGGAATATCTCGACTATTTTCATTTTCGAGATCTTCCTGGTTGCGAAACCAAATGAAAAATCGCTTGAAGTCGGCGCCACCATGGCCAAGTGCGTCGTCATACCCCTCAGCAATGGCATTTGCCAAATGCTCGCGAACGCGTAACGGTACGTCCAGTACTGCACGGTGTACATCGTAGTAGACCGCCAATGGCAACTCGATTGACTCTCCGCCGATGAACTCGTACTGACCTATTCCATACTCAACGCCGTCTGCGGCATCGTTTAATCGAGACAAATCACTACTACGGTCACTGGGATGCTTGCCGCCTTTGCGATTCAGAGCAATTGCCCAATCGACGTCGTAGTTTTCAAATAGCTTGGTTTCGACATGTAACCGCGTGTAGTCGGCTCCGATCTTGATGTCATCTTTAGAGATCGACCGTGACTTGGACGGCTGACCAACCATCCGAGCCGTCAGACTAGACAACGTTATCGCCAACGCATCCAGAATCGAAGACTTGCCCACGCCATTGACGCCCACCAAAGCGACAGTCTTCTTGCCCTCAAAATCGAGCTCCATCTTCTCGATGCCACGGAAATTGACGAGGGTAAAACGCTTGATCTGCATGATCGGCTTCCAACGTGTCTGGCCAGATCGGCCAGTCTTTAAAGAGTGCACGGATCATAGTAATTATCGACAGCTATGTCACGGCGCCGACGGTTACCGCTATTCCCTGCGCCGGGCCACGCGCCACAGCCGCGCAACATCCGCCGCTCGCTCGCGCAACAAGCGCGGTGCCTCGCTGCAGGCCTGCTCCAGGCTCATCGGCCCGGACGGCAAGGCGAAGGCTGCATCCACGCCGTGGGCGTACATCTGCTCGTAGCCTTCACCCAGCGTGCCGGCGATCACGATCACCGGGACCTGGTGCCGCTGAGCGATGCGTGCCACGCCGAAGGGTGTTTTACCGCGCAACGTCTGGGCGTCGAAACGACCTTCACCGGTGATCACAAGGTCAGCGCCGCGTATCGCTTCGTCGAGGCCGACCAGTTCGGCGACCACCTCCACCCCCGCACGGAACTGCGCCCCGAGGAAGGCCTTGGCGGCGAACCCCAGGCCGCCGGCGGCGCCACTGCCGGGTTCGTCGCGCACGTCGTTGGGCAAGACCTTGGCGCAATGGTCGGCAAAATGGCCGAGGGCCGCGTCGAGTTGTTCGACCTGCTGCGGATCGGCGCCTTTTTGCGGGCCGAAAATCGCCGAGGCGCCGTGGGGGCCGCACAACGGGTTATTCACGTCGGCGGCGATTTCAAAGCGCACCTGGGCCAGGCGCGGGTCGAGTTGTTCCAGGCTGATCCGCGCCAGGCGGGCCAAAGCCAGGCCGCCCGGTGCCAGAGGGTGACCCTCGGCATCGAACAACTGCACGCCGAGTGCCTGCATCGCGCCTGCGCCGCCATCGTTGGTGGCACTGCCGCCAATCGCCAGGATGATGCGCCGGGCACCGGCGTCCAGGGCCGCGCGGATAAGTTCGCCGGTGCCGAAAGTGGTCGTGGAGCACGCGTCGCGCTGCCCCGGCGCCACCAATTGCAGGCCGCTGGCTTCGGCCATTTCGATGAGTGCGGTGTGGCTGTCGGCCAGCCAGCCCCAATGCGCGTCAACCGCAGCGCCCAAGGGGCCTTTCACCGATTGGTGCCGCAGTTCGCCCTGGCAGGCGGCGAGTACCGACTCCACCGTGCCTTCACCACCGTCCGCCATCGGGCACTGGACCACGCGTGCATCCGGCCAGACCTGCGCCAAGCCTTCGGCAATGGCCTGGGCGACGCCTTCGGCACTCAGGCTGTCTTTGAACGAATCGGGGGCGATGATGATTTTCATGGGCGTTCTCCGGTTTTTATGCCGCCCATGCTGCCAGTTGGCAGCGGCAATGACGCTGGTCCGATGCACAAGTGCGAACCCGGCTTGTTGGTCATTCCGACAAAACCTGGGGCAGCAGCTGGACGCCAAGGTACAGCGCGAGCATGCCATCCAGCGTCAACGGGTCGACTCCGCTGAGTTCGGCAATGCGCTCCATGCGGTAGCGCAGGCTGTTGCGGTGAATGCCCAGCGCATCGGCGCATGCCTGGCTTTGCCCGTCGTGTTCGCACCAACTGCGCAAGGTCGCCTGCAGTTGGCCGTTGTTGTCCTTGGCCAGCACTTTTCGCAGCGGGTTGAGCAATTCGTCCAGGGCATCGTCGTTGCGATGCCGCCAGAGCATCACCGGCAGGCGATAGCGGTTGAGGGTCAGCAGCCGTGAATGCGGCAGGACATCGCGGCCGTAGGCCAGCAGGTCGCCCACGCGTCGATAACAACGACGCAACCCCGCCAAGCCATCGGCTTGCCCGCCGACCGCCACCCGCAGAATCGTCCAGCCCAGGCCTTCGAGCTTTTCCAGCAGGCGCGGATTGTCCACCGGCACCGCCGCCGGCCGGCACCATAGCAGCGAATACTGCGCGGAGCTGACGCACCAACTGTCCGGATAGCGCGACGTCAACCAGGCACTCAGCGCTTCCGCCGTCTGCCCCGCCCCCAACTCGAACAGATACGGCGTGCGCGCCATCTGCGGCTTGAGCCCCAGTTGCTGCGCCTCATCCACCAGGCGTGGCGAGTCGCCGGTGTCGGCCAGCAGCAACGCCAACAGATCGTCGCAGCGCTGGCGTCGCCATTGTTGCTCGGCTTGCTGATGCCGGTGGCTGACCAGCATTTCCGCGGTCATGCGTACCAGTTCGGCATACGTGCGCAGCCCCTCCGGCTCGCCGGTAATGCCGAGCACGCCGATCAGGCGCTGGTCGTGCATCAACGGCAGGTTGATGCCCGGTTGCACGCCCTTGAGGTGCTTGGCGGTCTGCCCGTCGATCTCCACCACGCGGCCGTTGGCCAACACCAGTTGCGCGCCTTCATGCCGCGTGTTGATGCGCTCCGGCTCGCCGCTGCCGAGGATCAGGCCCTGGCTGTCCATGACGTTGACGTTATGCGGCAGGATCGCCATGGTGCGATCGACGATATCCTGCGCCAGGTCATGATCCAGCTCGAACATGGGGCTAATTTCCTTGAAAGCGGCGGTTGTTCATCGGCACAGCGCAAAGGATGCTTCACTGTGCGCGAGCACAAAGACAGCACCCCGCCAGGTGGCCGAGACTCATGGGGCGATCAACGTTACCCTCGCATCGCAAAAAATCATAATAAAGAGAGACTCCCATGTCACAGAGCGCCGTTGCCCCACTGGCCACCGATGACGATAAAAACGCCATCTACAAGCGCATTACCCTGCGCCTGATCCCCTTCATTTTTATCTGCTACCTGTTCAACTACCTTGACCGGGTGAACGTTGGCTTTGCCAAGTTGCAGATGCTCGACGCGCTGAAGTTCAGCGAAACCGTGTACGGCCTGGGTGCCGGGATCTTCTTTATCGGCTACGTGCTGTGTGGCGTGCCGAGCAACCTGGCGCTGACCAAGTTCGGTCCGCGGCGCTGGATTGCCTTGATGATGATCGTCTGGGGCACGCTGTCTACCTGCCTGCTGTTCGTCACCACGCCGACGCATTTCTATACGTTGCGCCTGTTGACCGGTGCCGCCGAAGCCGGCTTCTTCCCCGGTGTGGTGCTGTATCTCTCGCAGTGGTTCCCGACGTTCCGCCGTGGGCGGATCATGGCGTTGTTCATGTCGGCGATTCCGGTGTCCGGCCTGCTGGGCAGCCCGTTTTCCGGCTGGATACTCAACCACTTCGGCGCCGGCCAAGGCGGGCTCGCCGGCTGGCAGTGGATGTTCCTGTTGCAAGGCATCCCGACCGTAATCCTGGGCGCCCTCGCCTACTTCCTGCTCAGCGACAGCTTTGCCAACGCCAAATGGCTCCAACCGCATGAGCGCGCAATGCTGGAAGCCGACCACGCGACTGACCTGGCGAACAAGCCGAAAACCACCACCGACTCCCTCGCCGAAGTGTTCAAGAACCCGGCGATCTGGGCGTTCGGCTTGATCTATTTCTGCATTCAGAGCGGCGTCTACGCGATCAACTTCTGGTTGCCCTCGATCATCAAGAACCTGGGTTTCAGCGATAACCTGGTGATCGGCTGGCTCAGCGCGATCCCCTACCTGCTGGCCGCAGTGTTCATGTTGCTGGTGGGCCGCTCCGCCGACTTGCGCAAGGAGCGGCGCTGGCATTTGGTAGTGCCAATGTTGATGGGCGCGCTGGGCCTGGTGATCGCGGTGAATTTCGCCACCACCCCGGCCATCGCCATTCTCGGCCTGACCATCGCCACCATGGGCGCCCTCACCGGCCTGCCGATGTTCTGGCCGGTGCCCACCGCCATGCTCAGTGCGGGCGCGGCGGCAGGTGGCCTGGCGTTGATCAACTCGATGGGCCAGATGGCCGGCTTCCTCAGCCCGTACATCGTCGGCTTTGTGAAGGATGCCACCGGGTCCACGGATATCGCGCTGTACCTGCTGGCGGCGGTGATCGTCGGTGGCAGTGTGTTGGCACTGCGTATGACCCGCACCCTCAAAGTCTGACAGTTGGAGCAGGCTTGCTCCTACTCTGGGTTGGGGATTTACAACTGGCCGCCGCCGTCGATATCGATCACGGCGCCGGTCATAAAGCCATTTTCCATGGCCAGCACAAACCCCGCCGCCACTTCGTCGGCCTGCCCGACGCGACCTACTGGCAATGCGCTCTCCACCTTGGCAAACATCGCCAGGCGCTGCGTTTCGTCCAACCCGGCATACGCCGGCGTGTCGATCACGCCAGGACTGATCACATTGACCCGACGCGGTGCCAGCTCCTTGGCCAATTGCTTGCCCAGCGCTTCGGTGGCGGCATTGATACCGGTCTTGATGAACTGACCGGGCGCCAATTTGCGCCCCAGTTGACCGGAGGTCAGGCTGATGCTGCCGTGCTCGTCGAGGAACGGCAGCGCCCGTTGAATCGCGCGCAACGAACCCCAGAGTTTAACGTTGAAATTATCCTGGGCTTCGTCCAGGTCGGTGTCGATCAGGTTCTTGGCGCGCACCGACGGGCCGGCGGTATAGACCAGATGATCAAAGTGCCCCACGGCTTCGAACAGGCGTTGCAGCGAGGCGCTGTCGGTGACGTCCACCGGTTCGCTGCGCACGCCGTTATCGACGCCGGAGGACACACGCCGTCCAGCCAGCACCACCTGTGCGCCACGCGCGGCTGCCGCCTTGGCCACTGCCGCGCCAATGCCGCTGCTGCCGCCGATAACGATGACAGTTTTACCGCTGAGGGAATGGGTCATGGAGAAAGATCCTGGGTCAAAAAATGAGCGTTCATCTTCCCAGCTTGGCAATCAGCGAAAAATCCCGGTAAAACGACAAGATATTTAAAGGTTTTTTACAAATGAGCTCGATTCTCGACCTGGAAGTCTTCGTGCGCAGCGCCGACACCGGCAGCCTGTCGGCCGCCGCGCGCAGCCTCAGTCTCACGCCGGCCGCCGCGAGTATTGCGCTCAAGCGCCTGGAAACCCGCCTGGGCATACGGCTGCTGGCGCGCTCCACCCGCAGCATGCGCCTGACCGAGGAAGGCCGGCGCTATCTGGACAGCGTGCGTGTGGCCCTGGAAGCCCTGTCCGAGGGTGAACAGGCGATCAAGCAACAAGGCCAAAGCCTCAGCGGTTGGCTGCAATTGGCCGCGCCTTCGGATTTCGGGCGCAACGTGCTGCTGGGCTGGCTGGATGAGTTCAAGCTGGAGCACCCGAACATCCGCGTTCAACTGTTGCTGAACGACAGTAACGCCGACCTGTTCCGCGAAACCGTCGACATCGCGCTGCGCTTCGGTGTACCCCGTGACTCCAGCCTGGTGGCGTTGCCAGTGGTGCCGGACCACCGCCGCATCGCCTGCGCCAGCCCCGCCTACCTCACGCGCCATGGCGCACCGAGCACGCCGGCAGAACTGGCGCAACACAATACGCTGCGCTACATGCGCCAGGGGCGGGCCAACAACACCTGGTACTTCCGCCAAGGCGCCGAGCTGCAGGAAGTCGAGGTGACGGGCGACTATTTGAGCGATGACGGCGAAATCGTGCGGCGCTGGGCATTGGCCGGGCATGGCATCGCCTATAAAGCCAACCTGGATATCGCCAGCGACATCCAGGCCGGACGCCTGGTGCCACTGTTGACCGACTGGCAGGGCGAACACACGCCCTTCAATCTGATGTGCCCCCATCGCCTGCAAGTGTCGGAACGGGTGAAAGTGTTGCATCGCTTCCTCCAGACACGTTGCCGGACGCTGCTGAGCGTATGAAGAAACGCGCCCAGGGCTTGTCCCAGAGCCTGCGAGTCTGGTATTGCATGGCACACGTTTTCCTGATTTGAGGAGCTTTGTATGATTTATCGCACGTTGGGCCAATCCGGGTTGAAGGTCAGCGCCTTGACCCTGGGCACCATGATGTTTGGCGAACAGACCAACACCGAAGACTCGTTGCGCATCATCGACAAGGCCTGGGACCAGGGCATCAACTTCATCGACACCGCCGACGTTTATACAGGCGGACGTTCGGAAGAGCTGATCGGTGAAGCCATCGCCCGCCAGCGTCAGGATTGGGTGGTGGCGTCCAAGGTCGGCTTTGGCCCACCGGACGGTTTGCCCAACCGCAGCGGTTTGAGCCGCAAGCGTATTTTCAATGCACTGGAAGCCAGCCTGACCCGCCTCGACACCGACTACCTGGATATCTACTACCTGCACCGCGAAGACCACAACACCCCGCTGGAGGTCAGCGTATCGGCGATCGGCGACCTGATTCGCCAGGGCAAGATCCGTTACTGGGGCCTGTCCAACTACCGCGGCTGGCGCATTGCCGAAGTGATTCGCGTGGCCGAGCGCCTGGGCGTGGACAAGCCGGTGATCAGCCAGCCGCTGTACAACATCGTCAATCGCCAGGCCGAGGTCGAACAGATCACCGCCGCAGCCGCCTATGGCTTGGGCGTGGTGCCTTACAGCCCACTGGCCCGTGGCGTACTCAGCGGAAAATACGCACCCGATGCCAAGCCCGAGGCCGGCAGCCGCGCCGCGCGGCAGGACAAGCGCATTCTGGAAACCGAATGGCGGGTCGAGTCGCTGCGCATTGCCCAGCAAATCCAGCAATACGCCCAAGAACGTGGCGTGGGGATTGTCGAATTCGCAATCGCCTGGGTACTGAATAACGCGGCCGTCAGCTCTGCGATTGTCGGCCCGCGCACCGAAGCGCAGTGGGATGCGTACACCGGCGCACTGGATGTGAAGCTCACCGCTGAGGACGAGGCCTTTATCGACTCGCTGGTGACGCCGGGGCACTCGTCCACCCCGGGCTTCAATGATGTCGGTCATTTTGTGTCGGGCCGCATGGCACGCACGTAACCCCCGAAAAATCGCAGTTCACTGCCCTCCAGCCAAGGGCAGTGAGCAAAACCTGGATGAAACGCCCCAAAACAGAGCCACCTTCTGACGCCAAAAGCACTATATTCCCCTGCTGAAATCCCCCCTCTTTTGTATCCAACGGTTTTCGCGAGGACAGCGTGTCTAAAGGTGTTGTGTTATCGGTCTTGGCTTCGGTGTTGTTTGCCGTGATGTATTACTTCACGTCGCTGCTGACGCCCTTGAGTGGCCTGGAGATTTTCGGCTGGCGCATGTTACTCACCATGCCGTGCATGACGGTGTTCATGCTCATCAGCGGCGAATGGCGACGGGTATGGGACGTGCTGCGGATGCTGGCGGCCAGGCCGCGACTGATTGGCGGCATCGTGGTGTCCTCGGCGCTGCTCGGCGTGCAATTGTGGCTGTTCATGTGGGCGCCGCTGAATGGGCGCAGCATGGATGTGTCGGTGGGCTATTTCCTGCTGCCGCTGACCATGGTGCTGACCGGGCGCCTGGTGTACGGCGAACGCTTGTCGCGGCTGCAACAGATCGCGGTGTTTTTTGCAGCCCTTGGGGTGCTTAACGAACTGTATCAGGTCGGTGGTTTTTCCTGGGCCACGCTGGTGGTGATCATCGGTTACCCGGTCTATTTCGTGGTGCGCAAATACCTGACCACCGACCATTTGGGCGGGCTGTGGCTGGACATGGCGCTGATGCTGCCGGTGGCCTGGTGGTTTGTGCAAAGCGGCGAACAGGGCTTTGCGGTGATGGCGGCCCATCCGAAACTGTACGCGTTGATCCCGATGCTGGGCGTCATCAGTGCCTCGGCGCTGGTGAGCTATATCATTGCCAGCCGCTTGCTCGCATTCAGCCTGTTCGGGTTGCTCAGTTATGTGGAGCCGGTCCTGCTGCTGGGGGTGGCGTTGCTGCTGGGTGAAGGTATCAAGGCGGGCGAATGGCTGACCTACATCCCGATCTGGCTGGCGGTGATGGTGCTGGTGTACGAAGGCTTCAAGCACCTGGTGCGCCAACGCAGGGCATAAGCGCGAGAGCGTGGGGGGCATCCATGCCCTCCTGCTCAGGGCTGCGCCGCCATTCAGCGGGTTTGCACCTGGACTGTTGGCTGAACAGGCGTGCCAAATTGCTTTTCCAACAGGTCGGCCACGGCGTTCAGTTGCTCGCGCCTTGAGCCGTAAATCGGGATGTCGCTCTGCACTTGATTGCCTACCTCTTCCAGGGAGGCATCCATCACTTCTTTCTTGACGCCAAACAGATTGCCCAGTCGATTGCCCTGGTTCAGCTCGAGCAACGTGCCTGTGACCGGGTTCTTGGCGATTTTTTCGATAGAATAAGCCACGTCTTCAGGAACGCCCAACGCCTCCAGCGCCGTCCCCAGGCCATGGCCTGGGTTTCTGAGCTGCTTGAGGAACTCGTCGTAGAGCCCATTCAGATCATTGGCGCCCGCATTGCTCAGGAGAAGATTACCGAGATCCGCTTTGTATTCCTTGGGCGTCATCAATACGAGCGGGTCGTTATTGTTCAGCCCGTTACGCACTAAGTAGAGACCATCCTTGCTACCGCCATGCAGGTTGCCGTAACCGTCATAATAATAAAGCACCTTATTGCCATCCGCGCGCGTCCCGACGTAGGTAGCTGTGCCGTCCGGCGATAGGTTGTGGAGGCGCGTGTCGGTCAGGCCGTTGACCGGCACCGGCGGGGTGCTGGCGTCTTTGTCCAGGCGCGTAAAGATGTCCCCCTTCTCATACCCATAACTGCCGACCACCGCATTGGGATCGCCAGCGGCAAACTTTTCCAGCACCCGCTTGACACGCTCCACTTGCTTTGGCGCCGCGTCACTGGAGAAGTGTGCGGCAAGCTGGTCCACCTTCTTTGGATCGCTGAGCGCCGCCTTGAGCGAGGCTGTCATTTCTTCACGGGTGTTGAATGCGTGAAACGACTGACCTTCTTGCTCCGGCAAATACATCAGAAAGTTCGGCCCTTCGGCGGTCGCCGGCGTGCGCTTGGCCATGACGATGTCTTTGGCTTGTACGCCATCGACGGCAAAGGTCGACACCTGCACACCGGGTGCTCCCGGTTTGCCAGGCCTTACGACGGCAGTCGCCAGCGCTCGCCCGCCGGCACTCAGCGAACCGTCGCGGAACTCTGACTGTATGCGGTCCATGTAGTTTTGAAACGCCTGGTCGACTGGGTCCGAGTCGCTGGTCGAGCGGATGCGGCGAGTGGACACTGCGGGCTCGTTTTGCGCGTAAGGGGTAAGCGGATGTTGGCTTGCATAGGATGTATTGATCATAAAATGTATCCCGACGTGACTACTGAAGTTCGGCATCCCTGCATCAAGGCACAGGAGGTTTCCTGCGGCCCTGCCATCTTTGTGGACGCGGCTCGAAATACGGTTCCTCACACCTGGCGTACAAAAAAACCCGGCAGAGGCGACCTCGACCGGGCTTGTTGTGACGAGAAGGTGATCAGTCGGTGTTCAGTACACCGCGGCGCACCTGGTCACGCTCGATGGACTCGAACAGCGCCTTGAAATTGCCCTCGCCGAAGCCATCATCGCCCTTGCGCTGGATGAATTCGAAGAACACCGGACCCATCAGGGTTTCCGAGAAAATCTGCAACAGCAGGCGTTTGTCGCCTTCAATGGACGAACCGTCGAGCAGGATGCCGCGCGCTTGCAGTTGGTCCACCGGCTCGCCATGGTTCGGCAGGCGACCTTCGAGCATTTCATAGTAGGTATCCGGCGGCGCGGTCATGAAGCGCATGCCGATCTTCTTCAATGCGTCCCAGGTCTTGACCAGGTCGTCGGTGAGGAACGCCACGTGCTGGATGCCTTCACCGTTGAACTGCATCAGGAACTCTTCGATCTGCCCGGCGCCCTTGGACGACTCTTCGTTGAGCGGGATGCGGATCATGCCGTCCGGGGCGCTCATGGCCTTGGAGGTCAGGCCGGTGTACTCGCCCTTGATATCGAAATAGCGCGCTTCACGGAAGTTGAACAGCTTCTCGTAGAAGTTGGCCCAGTAGGCCATGCGCCCGCGATACACGTTGTGGGTCAGGTGATCGATGACCTTGAGGCCGGCACCGACCGGGTTGCGCTCTACGCCTTCGAGGTAGACGAAATCAATGTCGTAGATCGAACTGCCTTCACCGAAACGGTCGATCAGGTACAACGGCGCGCCGCCGATGCCCTTGATCGCCGGCAGGTTCAGCTCCATCGGCCCGGTGTCGATATGGATCGGCTGGGCGCCCAGTTCCAAGGCGCGGTTGTAGGCCTTTTGCGAGTCCTTCACACGGAACGCCATGCCGCACACCGATGGGCCGTGCTCGGCCGCGAAGTAGGAGGCGATGCTGTTGGGTTCGTTGTTGAGAATCAGATTGATCTCACCCTGGCGATACAGGTCGACGTTCTTGGATCGGTGGGTCGCGACTTTGCTGAAGCCCATGATCTGGAAGATCGGCTCCAGGGTGCCTGGGGTGGGTGATGCGAATTCGATGAATTCAAAGCCCATCAGGCCCATTGGGTTTTCGTATTGGTCAGCCATTTTCGGCGCCTCTTCATTCTTGGGATGAACGGATGTCAATTGCCAGCAAGGATGAAGTGGGAGGGAGGCGCACACGAGAGACCTCGCACGCTGCGGGCGAGGAAGTCACCGAAGATGAGGGGGGAGCCGAGTAGCTTCATGGGTACATCAGTCTCTGACGGCTGAGGCTTGCGTGAGCGCAAGTCCATATTCTTGTATGCGTAAATCGATTCTACACAGCGTAACAGCGTTTGTCCGTACTCTTATCAAATCCCCATTGGCCTGCTCGGAGCAAGGGGTTTGTTGCACAGGTAAATACCGAGCAGGATCACCGCGCCGCCCAACAGCATCGGCAGAGTCAGTCGCTCATCCAGCAACGCCGCGCCGCAAATGACGGCGGTCAGCGGATTCAGCGCGATAAACACACCGGCGCGGGTCGCGCCGATTCGGCGGATGCCGTCGTACCAGCCGATATACGCCAGCGCCGAGCCCAGCACCCCGAGGTACAACAGGCTGAACAGTTGCGGCCAATGCACGGCGGCCAGCGCATTCAGGCTGATCCTGCCACTGATGAGGGTTGTGGCCGTCAGCATTACTGTCCCCAGCAGAATCGACCACGTGACCGTTTGCAACGCGCCCAGGCTCTGGTTGAGCTCACGGGAACACAATGAGTACACGCCCCACCCCACCACGCAGCCGAAGATCAGCACATCGCCGACCCACGCGTTGGCTGCGGCCTGCAGCAGTTGGGGATTGCGGCTGACAATCACCGTGCCTGCGCCGACCAGGCACAAGGCAATCCCCAGCCACTTGGCCGCGCCCAGGCGCTCCTTGAACAGCCACCATGAAGCCACGCCGATCACTGCGGGGTTTAGGGCCACGATCAAGGAGGCTCGCGATGCATTGATGTAATGCAGGCCGTAAAAGAAGCACAGGTTGTAGAAAAAGATGCCGAAAAAACCCAGCACGGCCAGGCGCGCCCATTGCCTGGCGTCAGGGCGAGTCAGGCGCACGCGTGCGCAGGCCATGAACAGCAACAGTGCAACGCTCGCCGATAGAAAACGCAGGGTCGCGGCCAGCAGCGGGTCAAGGTCGGCCGCCAGGTAGCGGCCGGCCACAAAGGTCCCGCCCCAGATCACGGTCACAGCGGCGAGCTTCAGATAAGTCGAGCGGTCGGAGGAAGATGTCATCGGCGGGTTGCTCTGTGGCCTGTAGGATTGGCGTATCCTCCAGCTAATGATCAATCATCGTAAAATGAGTAAATACTCATGACCCTCACGCAATTGGAAATATTCTCGCGGGTCGCCGAACTGCAAGGTTTCACCAGTGCGGCCCTTCGCCTGGGGATCAGTCAGTCTGCCGTGTCCCATGCGATCAAAGCCCTGGAGCAAGAGCTGGGGGTGGAGTTGTTTCGACGCCATCAGTCCCCAATCGAGCTCAGCGATATCGGCCGGCAACTGCTGATGCGCGCCCGCACGTTGCTCGGCGTGGCCGACACCTTGCAGCAGGAAGCCTGCGACGCGCGCGGGATGAAACGCGGTACGCTGCGCATCGGCTCTTTCGGCCCCACCTCATCCAATCGCCTGCTGCCGCGCATTCTAAAGCGCTATCGGCTGCAGCATCCGGGCATTGAAGTGCATGTCGACGAAGGCCCGGATCGCCAAGTGATCCAATGGCTGGATGAGCGGCGTATCGACGTCGGGTTTGTGGTACTGGAGCACGAACGATTCGATACGTTTGCGCTGTTCAAAGACCAGATGGTCGCCCTTTTGCCCGCCGCCCACCCCTTGGCCGAACGCCCTTGCGTGGCACTGAAGGCGCTGTGCACTGACCCGTTCATCCTCACCGAAGCCGGCTCGCTGGAACTGGTTTCGCGACTGTTCGACAGCGCCCGGTTGACCCCGAATGTGCGTTATCGCTGTTCGCAATTGCTCAGCACCCTGGAGGCGGTGAGTCGCGGCGACGGCGTCAGCGTGGTGGCGCAGGCGTCGCTGCCCGAAACGCCGGATGCGCGCTACACCGTGCGCCCGCTGTCGCCGCCGGTCAGCCGCGAAGTTGGCCTGGCGGTGCTGGATCAACGCCAGTCGACACCGGCGACCCTGGCCTTTATTCAAGTTGCACAAAGCGTGGATTTCTCTGCCGCGGCGAGCTTAATTGAGCCCGGCCATCTATCATCGAGTTAATCCTGCGCCTTGCGGCGTTCCGCCTCCCACCACAGACCGTTCGCCCCATGCCCCTGACCGTCAACGGCCCGCAAAAACGCGCCACCCGCTACCTGATCAGCGCACTCAGCGCGCTGCTGCCAATCGGCCTGGGCATACTCATCCTGCACTGGCAGGCTGAACGCACGCTGCAACAAAGTACCGCGCAGATGGCCCAGGAAGCGGTGCGCCAGTTCGACCTGATGCTCGACAACACCGCCCTCGCCGCCCAGGCCTTGCTGCCACTGGCCGGCCAGCCCTGTGACAGCGGCGTGCAGCTGGCACTGCGCGAGCAAGTCACGCGCCGGCCGTTTGTACGGGCAACCACCTTGTCCTGGCAGAAGAAAATCTATTGCAGCTCCTTGTTCGGCGGCGGTTATGAATCGCAGGTCAACCCGGGCGATTATGTCGATGGGCGCTTGTGGTTGATGGATGGCAACCCGGTCACACCGGATACCGCGCTGCTGGTATACCGCCTGGTCGACGGCGATCAAGGCGCCTTTGCGTCGATTGACGGCTACCACCTGACCAACGCCCTACGCCTGATCAGCCGCCACGCAGAGCTGGTCCTGCAGGTAGGGCCGCACTGGATGGGCGCTGACGGCAAGGTGCAGGACACGGCGTTGCCGGTATTTGCCGTGGCCCATCACCATCTGGTGTCGCCGCGTTATCACTACAGTGTCGACGCCGGCATGCCGGCCGGGGAAACCTGGCGCTATATGCAGGAGCGTTACCCGGCGCTGTTCAGCCTGGTGGTGTTCTTCGGTGTACTGGCGGGCGTGCTGGCTCACTGGCTGCAGAAACGCTCGTCGGCCCCGACCCACGAGCTGCAACGGGCCCTGGGCGCCAATGAGTTCGTCGCCTATTTCCAGCCGGTGGTACGCGGCGATACGCGCGAGTGGGCCGGCTGCGAAGTCTTGATGCGCTGGAACCACCCCAAGGAAGGCCTGGTGCGGCCGGACCTGTTCATTCCGCTGGCCGAGGATTGCGGCCTGATCGTACCCATGACGCGCGCGCTGCTGCGCCAGACGGCAGCGCAACTGGCGCCGCATGCCGAGCGTTTTCCCCGCGGTTTCCATATCGGCGTGAATATCACCGCGCGTCATTGCCAGGACTTGGCCCTGGTGCAGGACTGTCGCGAGTTTCTCGCGGCCTTCCCGCCTGGCCAGGTAACCTTGGTGCTGGAACTGACCGAGCGCGAGCTGATCAACCCTACGGACATCACCCGCCGCCTGTTCGATGCGCTGCATGAACTGGGCGTGATGATTGCAATCGATGACTTCGGTACCGGTCACTCCAGCCTGGCCTACTTGCGCAACTTCAATGTCGACTACTTGAAGATCGATCAAAGCTTTGTCGCCATGATCGGTGTAGATGCACTCTCGCGGCATATTCTGGACAGCATCATAGAGCTGTCCGGCAAGCTCGACTTGGGCATCGTTGCCGAAGGCGTGGAAACAATCGAGCAATGTGAATACCTGGCGGCACAAGGCGTGGATTTCCTGCAGGGTTACCTGTTCGGGCGCCCGCTGCCCTGCGACGAGTTCATTAAATCCCTGATCAGCCATTGAATAGCCATCTACCGCGCCGATGAAAGAGTGTTAATTAGCTAAAGACATGATTTACTCGTGACGGATTAACTACTACAATTTTTCATACCTGTGCAGAACTCGCAGGAAGGCTTCTTTCTTGAGTCGCCTTACAGCTCTTGGCTTATAGCGTTATCTGCAGTTGATATCAGCCAAATACACTATTGGAGTAAAGATTTTGTCCAGACTCGCCGAATTTCGCGCAGCAGAAAAAGCCCTTCAAGAGCAGCTTGCCCAGCTGGAATCCCTGAAGAACGACGCTGGCCTGAAGAAAGAAATCGAATTCGAAGAAAAGCTGCAAGCGTTGATGAAGAGCTATGGCAAGGGCCTGCGCGATATCATTTCCATCCTTGACCCTAACCCAGGCAAGGCCGCAGCGGTCGCCACCGCACCAAAACAGCGTCGCGCACGCGTGGTCAAGGTTTACCAAAACCCGCACACCGGCGAACTGATCGAGACCAAAGGCGGCAACCACCGCGGCCTGAAAGCCTGGAAAGAACAGTACGGCGCTGCCACTGTAGATTCCTGGCTTCGCGGCTGATCGACAACGCACTTGCAAAGAGCCCCGCAACAGCGGGGCTTTTTTGGTTTAAACGTTCGAATGCGAACTTAAATAACATTTCACTTTGTTCAAAAACGCTTACCGTGGGGCCTTTTCAAAGTTTCAGGCTGTCACGCACCGAACGGACTTCATCCTTGCTCGCTTCGTATGCTTGCGCCTGCCCTGCGTATGAAAAAACAAAGGCTTTATCGGTATCAACAGCGCCCACCAATGTTTGCGAGAGTACGTGGCGGCCGTTCTCGGTAATCACACAAGTAGTTTCCAGCGCCTCAAGACGACTCAATGTTGTAGGATGCATCTTGCTGCACACACTTTGATAGCCGCCCTGGGCAAAGTCTTTCTGGATGGACTTGCGCATTTCCAGTAACACGCCCTCAAGATTGACGGCATGCCCGGCCTCGATCGGCGTGCCCGTCAACTCCATGACCATCACTGTCGCGCCATTTTCATCATTCTTGATTGCCCGTTGCCGAGACACCGGTTGAGTGTTGGCGGGCGTCTCCCCGGCAGGCTCCACTTCCTCGATTTGCCAGCCGCTGGGCCAGTGAATTTCCGGTTCGGCCGCCAGCGCCAAAGGGCTACCCAAGAACAAACACAACGTGCTCAACAACGCTGTACGACATTCGCTCATTACAAAAACATCCCAGGTTCAAGCGCCGAAGTTTGCGGCCCAGCCCCTGCGGCTCGCAAGGCCTGCGTGGGCTTTTTCATTTGGCGCGGCGGGCGGGCGTTGCGTATCATGGCCCAGCCGCACGAATGCTTGCCGCAAGCCAAGGGAACGCACCGCTCATCTCACGCCGCGTTTGCCCCATTTTTTTCTGGAGGGCCCATGAGCCTGCATGATCTGAACACTTTCCCGGGCGTCACCGCCCAGCCTGACACCGCCACGTCGAACTTCGTGTTCAACCACACCATGCTGCGGGTCAAGGACATCACCAAATCCCTGGATTTCTACACCCGCGTCCTCGGGTTCTCGCTGCTCGAAAAGCGCGACTTCCCGGAAGCCGAATTCAGCCTGTACTTCCTCGCACTGGTGGACAAGGCCCGGATCCCCGCAGACGCCGCCGAGCGGACCCAGTGGATGAACTCGATCCCAGGCATCCTGGAACTGACCCACAACCACGGCACCGAAAACGACGCCGACTTCGCCTACCATAACGGCAACACCGACCCACGCGGCTTTGGCCATATCTGCATTTCGGTGCCGGATATCGTGGCCGCGTGCGAGCGCTTCGAAGCCCTGGGCTGCGACTTCCAGAAGCGCCTGAGCGATGGCCGCATGAAAAGCCTGGCGTTCATCAAGGACCCGGACGCTTACTGGGTTGAGATCATTCAGCCCACGCCGCTGTAAAAATCCGACGCCATCAAAATGTCCGATGCCACGCCTAGCGTGAGGACATGAGACGCCAAGAAAACCTACACGGCGCAGCCCTCCGCTCACTGAAGCACTGGCGCTTTGGTGGGCTGGGGGCCATATGGGTGTGCAGCGGTTGCACGCTTGGGCATGTCAGAACCAAGCCCCGGCAACCGCAATGAAACGACCCAGGCCGGCGGACGTCATCGCGCAATCCCCAAGCGTGCCGCGAATGGCGTGTTACGCAGACTCTCCATAACGGAAGAATTCTATGAAGGCCCGCAATGCAGGACGCATCAGTCGCCGGGAAGGATAGTAGATATAAAAGCCATCGAAGGGTGGACACCACTCTTCCATGACGGAAATCAGCCTGCCTGCGTGGACATCGGCCAAAACGCTTTCCTCAAACAAAAAAGCCAGCCCAATGCCGTCGAGGGCGGCCTGCCTCATCAGTTCCTGCTGTGGCAGGATCAGATTGCCGTTCACCCCGACACTGACGGCATGCCCGTCGCGCTCCAATTCCCAGCGGTAGATACGGCCACTCTGGAACCTGCGGCGGATGCAGTTGTGTGCGGCCAGGTCGCGGGGGTGCAGAGGTTTGGGATGCCCGGCGAAGTAAGCCGGGGCCCCAACGATCATGCCGCGCCGTGCCCCACCAGCACGTACCGCGATCATGTCGATCTCCAGGCTCTCCCCGAGCCTGATCCCGGCGTCACACCCTTCCTCGACTATGTTCTCAAACGTATCCGAAACGCGAATGTCGAGCTCAATCGCAGGATAGAGCGCCACGAATGCCGGCAGTCGACGCATGATGACTTCCTGGACAGCGAGGAGCGGCATCGTGATCCGTAAGGGACCAGAAGGAGCAACAGCATCCTCCGTAACTTCCGCGAACCCGGTTTCGATTTCGGCGAGGGGGCCTGCGACCCGTGCCAGAAGGCGTTCGCCCTCCTCTGTCGGGCGTGTCGAGCGTGTGGTCCTTGCCAATAGGCGCAGCCCCAAGGCGCCCTCTAACGTGGAGACCGCATGGCTGACCGCAGAAGGCGCGATGCCGAGTTGATCGGCCGCCGCGCGAAAGCTGCCTGTCTTGGCGACGGCGACGAAAACGACGAGTTGGGAGAGCTGTGTTCTGTCCATTGCTCTAAATTTTAGATCAACACAATCTCGCTTGCACGGATTATCAGTACTAGTCGCTCGCTCTACCCTGTTCGTATTCCGGCTAACTTCACAGAGGAACACGTTATGGAACATCGCAAATTAGGCAAAATCGACGTCTCGGCCATCGGTTTGGGCTGCATGGGACTGAGCCAGGCCTATGGCGTCCAAGATGAAGCCAGTTCAATCCAGACACTGCATCGTGCAGTCGAACTTGGCGTAACCTTCTTCGATACTGCCGAGGTTTATGGCCCGTATCGCAACGAGATACTTCTGGGCAAGGCGCTCAAGCCGTATCGGGAACGCGTGGTCATCGCGACGAAGTTTGGCTTCATCTACAACCGGGATCGGAACGATTTCGGTGAAATCACCGGAACGGATGGCCGTCCCGAAAATGCCCGGGCCGTCGCGCACGCTTCGCTGAAGCGCCTCGATACCGACGTCATCGATCTCTACTATCTGCACCGTGTCGACCCAGCGGTGCCCATCGAAGAGAGTGTCGGAGCAATGGCCGAACTGGTCACCGAGGGCAAGGTTCGCGCGATCGGCCTTTCCGAAGTCTCTGCCGAGACATTGCGCCGAGCCCACGCCATCCACCCGATCACCGCGTTACAGAGCGAATATTCTCTGTGGACGCGTGATGTCGAAACCAATGGCGTTCTCGACACTTGCCGCGAGCTGGGCATTTCCTTCGTGCCGTTCAGCCCGCTCGGCCGCGGCTTCCTGACCGGCAAGGCGCCCGTTACCGCCACGCTGGAAGCGGGAGATTTCCGACACAATCTGCCGCGCTTCCAGCCTGGGCACGTCGAGGCAAACCGCAGGTTGGTGAGCGTGATCGAAGAAATCGCCGCCGCAAAAGGAGTGAGCGCTGCGCAAGTCGCCCTGGCTTGGGTGCTGGCCCAGGGCAACGACATCATTCCGATCCCCGGTGCGAAACGCCTCGAACATCTGGAGCAGAACGTCGCTGCGACCCGCCTGAAATTGACCGAAGAGGAATGCACCTGGCTCGAAGCGACGTTCTCGCCCGAAAACATCTCGGGCGACCGATACCCAGCAGCGTTTGAGGTGATGTCTCAGAAATAAAACCCGCACTGAAGGTGCAGACCTTGTGTATCGGGCAGTGGCGTAGCCCAGCAAAATACGCTACCGAAACCATCCTGAAATAAAAAACCCCATGTTTACACACGGGGTTTTTTATTTACGGCGCGGACTTCAGGCCGGCGCCGAGGTCCGGATCAGGTGATCGAACGCGCTCAGGGAAGCCTTGGCGCCCTCGCCCACCGCAATCACGATCTGCTTGTACGGCACAGTGGTCACGTCACCGGCAGCGAATACACCCGGCAGTGACGTTTCGCCACGCGCATCGACAATGATCTCGCCCCGGGGCGACAGTTCGACGGTGCCTTTGAGCCAATCGGTGTTGGGCAACAAACCGATCTGCACAAAGATGCCTTCCAGGCCGATGGTCGTGAACTCGCCATTGTCGCGATTCTTGTACACCAGGCCGGTGACTTTCTGGCCATCGCCTTTAACTTCACTGGTCAGTGCGCTGGTGATCACGTCGACATTCGGCAGGCTGAACAGCTTGCGTTGCAACACAGCATCAGCCCGCAGCTTGCTGTCGAATTCGAGCAAGGTCACGTGGCTGACGATGCCGGCCAGGTCGATGGCCGCTTCGACGCCGGAGTTACCGCCACCAATCACCGCTACGCGCTTGCCCTTGAACAGCGGGCCATCACAGTGCGGGCAGAAACACACGCCCTTGGCCTTGTATTCCTGCTCGCCCGGAACGCCCATTTCACGCCAGCGGGCGCCGGTAGCCAGGATCACCGTCTTCGACTTGAGCGTCGCACCGCTTTCAAAACGGATTTCGTGCAAGTCACCGGCATTTTTCGCCGGCACCAGGCTGCTGGCACGCTGCAGGTTCATGATGTCCACGTCGTACTGACGCACATGAGTTTCAAGCGCGCTGGCCAGTTTCGGCCCTTCGGTTTCCTGTACCGAGATAAAGTTCTCGATGGACATGGTGTCCAGCACCTGGCCGCCAAAACGCTCGGCCGCCACACCGGTACGGATACCTTTGCGCGCAGCGTAGATAGCCGCCGCCGAACCGGCCGGGCCACCGCCGACCACCAGCACATCGAATGCGGCTTTGGCACTGATCTTCTCGGCGGCTTTTTCGATACCGCTGGTGTCGAGCTTGGCGAGGATTTCTTCCAGGCCCATGCGGCCCTGACCGAAGTTCACACCGTTGAGGTAGACACTTGGCACGGCCATGACCTGGCGCTCATCGACTTCGGCCTGGAACAGCGCGCCGTCGATGGCCACATGCTTGATGTTCGGGTTCAGCACGGCCATCAGGTTCAGCGCCTGGACCACGTCCGGGCAGTTCTGGCATGACAGCGAGAAGTAAGTCTCGAAGCTGAACTCGCCTTTGAGCGCGCGAATCTGTTCAATCACTTCGACACTGGCCTTCGACGGGTGGCCACCGACTTGCAGCAGGGCCAACACCAGCGAAGTGAATTCATGCCCCATGGGGATGCCGGCAAAACGCAGGCTGATCTCGGCACCCGGGCGGTTGATGGAGAACGAGGGCTTGCGTGCATCGTCACCCTCGGTTTTCAGGGTAATCAGCGTGGTGAGGCTGGTTACGTCCTGCAAAAGTGCAAGCATTTCCTGGGATTTCGCGCCGTCATCGAGGGAGGCGACGATCTCAATCGGCTGGGTGACCCGTTCCAGGTATGACTTCAACTGAGCTTTAAGATTGGCGTCCAACATACGGGCGATTCCTTTGAATTTGGTAAAAAAAACGCCCGAGCGAATCTCGCCCGGGCGTTTTTGAGGGCGGTTGCAGCTTACTTAGGTGCGGAATCCCGCCCTTGATGTGTCACAGACTTAGATCTTGCCGACCAGGTCCAGGGACGGAGCCAAGGTGGCTTCGCCTTCTTTCCACTTGGCTGGGCACACTTCGCCTGGGTGGGCAGCGACGTACTGAGCGGCTTTGATTTTGCGCAGCAGCTCGGAAGCGTCACGACCAACACCGCCGTCGTTCAGTTCAACGATCTTGATCTGACCTTCTGGGTTGATCACGAAAGTACCGCGGTCTGCCAGGCCGGCTTCTTCGATCAGCACGTCGAAGTTGCGGGAGATGGTCAGGGTTGGGTCGCCGATCATGGTGTACTGGATCTTGCCGATGGCTGGCGAGGTGTTGTGCCAGGCAGCGTGGGCAAAGTGGGTGTCGGTGGAAACGCTGTAGATTTCGACGCCCAGCTTCTGGAATTCGGCATAGTTGTCAGCCAGGTCTTCCAGCTCGGTCGGGCAAACGAAGGTGAAGTCGGCCGGGTAGAAGAACACTACGGACCATTTGCCTTTCAGGTCAGCGTCAGACACGTCTACGAAGTTGCCGTTTTTGTAGGCGGTCGCTTTGAACGGTTTTACTTGGCTGTTGATGATAGGCATCGTTGACTCTCCGTCAGGGGTTGGTAAGTTGATGAAGTGAATCCTACCCACTCTCTTGGCCGATGGCTCATTGGCAAACCTGATGCTCGCGATTGGCTTTCTCTATCAGTCGACAGTATTAATAGAAGAAACCTCAAATCAGCGGCGCAGTTGCCAGGGTCATGCCTAGAAAGGGTGTCACTTCAACATAGCGCATGGCGGATTTCATGTCGTTCCAGCCGACGTAACTCATCAACGACTTCAAATCCCAACCACTGCGATGGGCCCACGTGGCAAAGCCCCGACGCAGGGAGTGGCTGGTGTAGTGCTCCGCCGCAATGCCCGCACGCTCCAGAGCCTGGCGCAACAGCGGGATCACGCTGTTGGGGTGCAACCCCGCCTCGCCCAGGTTGCCCCAGCGGTCAATCCCGCGAAACACCGGGCCGCGGACCAGCGCCGAGGCACTGAGCCATTCACTGTAGGCCTGCACCGGGCACAGCCGCAGCAATGCCGGGGTTTGGTAGGTCTTGCCGAGGTTGTCGCGGTCGCTTTTGCTGCGCGGCAGGTACAGGCTGATGCCGGCCCCGGGCACGGCCTGAACGTGCTCGATGCTCAATCGGCACAACTCATCACTGCGAAAGCCGCGCCAGAAGCCGAGCAGGATCAATGCGCTGTCGCGTTTGGCGCGCAACAGCCGGGCGGGGTCCCGGGCTTCGCTCGCTGCGCGCGCCTCCCCTTCCAGGCACGCAACCACCTGTTCCAGATGCTTGAGCTGCAACGGCTGCGCCTGCTTCTCCCGCGCCGGGTGTACGGCGCGAATTCCCTTGAGCACCTGGCGCACGACCGGCGCCTTGGTCGGGTCGGGAAAACCCTGGCTCGTATGCCATTGCGCCAATGCCGAAAGGCGCAACTTCAAGGTATTCACCGCCAACACCCCGGCATGGGCCACGAGGTAGCGCGCCACGCTGTCACTGGTGGCGGGCAGGAATCCGCCCCAACTCACCTCGAAGTGCTCGATGGCTGCGCGATAGCTGCGGCGCGTGTTATCGCGGGTAGCGGCGTTGAGGTAACGATCCAGATCGCTCATGAAAGCCTTTTCGTACTGCTGATAGGGCGCACTTACGGTGAAAACTGCGCTGACACGGGATAATACGCCAATATCCCATCCGTTAGATCATGATTTTTAACTCGTTTTTATTCATGATATGATATGTAAATACATACCATGTACCACAGTACTAAATCGACGGAGACCCCATGGCTCGTGGCGGCATAAACAAAGCAGTCGTTCAAACGGCACGCCTGGCGATCCTCGCCCGCGGCGAAAACCCCAGCATCGATGCGGTACGCATCGAAATGGGCAATACCGGCTCGAAAACCACGATTCATCGCTACTTGAAGGAACTGGACGAGAGCGAAACGCGGCAGACCATCACCGAAGCGCCCATCGACGATGAACTCGGCGAATTGGTGGCACGGCTTGCCCAGCGCCTGAAAGAGAAAGCCCAAGAGCCCATCGACTTGGCCCTGGCGCAATTCGAGCAACAGAAAACCGCCCTGCTCGCCCAGCTCGAAACCCTGCAAGCAGCCCACAACCAACTGCAACAGCAATTCGATATCCAGGCCGCGGCCCTTGCCGAAGAAAGCGCAGCCCTGCAAACCACCAGCACCAGCCTGCAGACCGAACAAACCCGTAACGCCGGGTTGAGCCAGGCATGCAGTGACTACGAGCTGCGCATCAGCGACAAGGACGAACAGATTCGCTCGCTGGAAGACAAACACCTGCACGCCCGGGATGCGCTGGAGCATTACCGCAACGCCATCAAAGAACAGCGCGAACAGGAGCAACGACGCCACGAAGGCCAGGTGCAACAGGTCCAGGCGGAACTGCGCCAGGCCCAGCAGAGCGCCATGGTGCGCCAGGACGAGATCACCCAGTTGCACCGCGACAACGAGCGCCTGCTGATCGAACATCGGGTGACGGTGAAGGAGTTGGCGACACTGCAGGAGCAAGTGCGCAAGGACCAGGCGCAACAACTCCACCTGAGCGAACAGTTGAAGCAGATCGACAGCGAACGCACCCTGCTCCAGGAACGCCTGCGGGTCGCGGTGCAAGACAGTCAGTCACGCCAAGCCGCGCTGAGCGAATTCCAGCAGGCCAACAAGGCGCTGGAGCTGGACCTGATCAAGGCTCAGGCCAGCATCGAGTCGTTGCGTCTGACAGCCGCCGTTGCAGCGACCGCCGAGGCAACGCCCAGCACCTGATCAGTCGGCCACGGGCGTTCGCATGGTGACGAACTCTTCGGCCGCCGTCGGGTGTACGCCAATGGTTTCATCAAAATGCTGCTTGGTCGCGCCCGCCTTGAGCGCGATCGCCAAGCCCTGCACGATTTCCCCGGCGTCCGGGCCGACCATATGGCAACCCAGGACCCTGTCGGTGTCGGCGTCGACCACCAGTTTCATCAGGGTTTTTTCCTGGCAGCCGGTCAATGTCAGCTTCATCGGCCGGAAACGGCTTTCGAAAACCTTCACCTTATAGCCTTTGCCCTTCGCATCTTCCTCGCTCAGACCGACCGTACCGATGTTCGGCAGGCTGAACACGGCCGTCGGGATCATCGCGTAGTCCACCGGACGATACTGCTCCGGCTTGAACAAGCGACGCGCCACGGCCATGCCTTCGGCCAGGGCCACTGGGGTCAACTGCACGCGACCGATCACATCGCCAATCGCCAGGATCGACGATTCGGCGGTCTGGTACAGGTCATCCACTTCGACAAAACCGCGCTTATCCAGTTTGACCCCGGTGTTTTCCAGGCCCAGGTTATCCAGCATCGGCCGACGGCCGGTGGCGTAGAACACGCAGTCTGTTTCCAGCACGCGCCCGTCTTTGAGGGTGGCCTTGAGGCTGCCGTCGGCTTGCTTGTCGATCCGTTCGATATCGGCATTGAACTGCAGATCCAGGCCACGTTTGGTCAATTCTTCCTGCAGATGCTTGCGCACCGCACCGTCAAAACCGCGCAGGAACAAGTCGCCGCGATACAGCAAAGAAGTCTGCGCACCCAAACCATGGAAAATTCCGGCGAACTCAACGGCGATATAGCCACCGCCAACCACCAGCACGCGCTTGGGCAGCGTTTTGAGGAAGAACGCTTCATTGGAACCGATCGCGTGCTCATGCCCCGGTATCTGCGGGATCTGCGGCCAGCCGCCGGTCGCGATCAGGATGTGCCTGGCCGTGAAGCGCTCGCCATTGATTTCCACCTGATGCGGATCGACCAGTCGCGCATGCCCTTCATGCAGGGTCACGCCGCTGTTGACCAGCAGGTTGCGATAGATGCCGTTGAGGCGGTTGATCTCGCGGTCCTTGTTGGCGATCAGGGTCGCCCAGTCAAAGTTCGCCTCCCCCAGGGACCAGCCGAAACCGCTGGCCTGCTCGAAGTCTTCGGCAAAATGCGCGCCGTAGACCAGCAGTTTCTTCGGCACGCAGCCGACGTTCACACACGTGCCGCCCAGGTAGCGGCTTTCCGCCACGGCCACCTTGGCGCCAAAACCGGCGGCAAAGCGCGCAGCACGAACACCGCCGGAACCGGCGCCAATTACATACAGGTCAAAATCGTAGGCCATTTCACTCTCCTCGGCAGGCAATCAGCATACCGACTTAGTTGGGGGTGAAAAACGAAAAAGCCACCCGAAGGTGGCTTTCTCTTACAACAGGCGGGCAACCGTGAATCAGTAAGCCTTGCCAGTCTTGTAGAAGTGCTCGTAGCAGAAGTTGGTCGCTTCGATGTAGCCTTCGGCGCCACCGCAGTCAAAACGACGACCCTTGAACTTGTACGCGATCACGCAACCGTCTTTGGCCTGCTTCAACAGGGCGTCGGTAATCTGGATCTCGCCACCCTTGCCCGGCTCGGTTTCTTCGATCAGCTTGAAGATGTCCGGGGTCAGGATGTAACGACCGATGATCGCCAGGTTCGACGGGGCATCTTCAGGCGCTGGCTTCTCGACCATGTCGCGCACGCGGATCAGGCCATCGCCGATGTCGTCGCCAGCGATCACGCCGTACTTGTTGGTTTCTTGAGGATCGACCTCTTGAACCGCGACGATGGTGCAACGGTACTTCTGGTACAGCTTGACCATCTGGGTCAGTACGCCGTCGCCTTCCAGGTTCACACACAGGTCGTCGGCCAGTACCACGGCGAACGGTTCGTCACCGATCAGCGGACGGCCGGTCAGGATGGCGTGGCCGAGGCCTTTCATCTGGGTCTGACGGGTGTAGGAGAACGAGCACTCGTCGAGCAGCTTACGGATACCAACCAGGTATTTTTCCTTGTCGGTGCCTTTGATCTGGTTTTCCAGCTCGTAGCTGATGTCGAAGTGGTCTTCCAGCGCGCGCTTACCACGGCCGGTAACGATAGAGATTTCATTCAAACCGGCATCCAGTGCCTCTTCGACGCCGTACTGGATCAGTGGCTTGTTCACCACCGGCAGCATCTCTTTGGGCATGGCCTTGGTCGCTGGCAAGAAGCGAGTGCCGTAACCGGCTGCTGGGAACAAGCATTTCTTGATCATATGGGTCCTTACAAAGGGCTGTGCGTACGGAATTCGGCGCAGTCTAATCAGGCCGCAGTCACCTTACAATGGGTCCTGCTGGCGTTGCGATGTCATCATAGAGAAAAAATGTCGGCGTAAGTTCCGCTAATCCTACAAAGAGCTTCACCAATACCCCGACAAAAACAGCGTAGCCCTGTGGCTTGAAAAGGGCTGCAACCCTTTTAGCACGCTTCGGCGCCGCAAACATTGACCTGGAATAACTTGGGCGGTGGCGCGACAATTGGCGCTATCATTACGCCCTTGAACCAGACTACGAGATTGTTAATAGATGTCAGAACCCAAAGGCGTGAACGGCTACCTGATCACTAAGCGAGCGGACGGTTGGCACCTGATCAACTTCCACGGCGACAGCGTCGCTGGCGCATTCGCGACCGAGAGCCAGGCAACTGCGGTTGCAGAAGTGTTTGTGGATGAAGCGGGCCACGCATCGAGCAAGCGACCGAAGGGCAAGTAAGCCTTGGAAGCTGCGTAAAAACGCCCCGGTGAACGGGGCTTTTTTGTATCTTTTGTATAACCCTGGAATAGGCTTACACCTGACTTTCAGGACGAGACATGTCTATACGTAGATGGCAGTTCGCTATAGTCTCGTCGAAACGCCCCACGACAGTGTCAGCGCACCCTCCAACACCCTCGATGATGAACACATATGAACAAGATTCTGGCACTCACTGCAGTATTGGCGCTCGCCGGCTGCACGACCACGTCTGATGTCTACCTGAAAAACGGCGAACAAGGCCTGACCATCGACTGCTCGGGCGAAGCCAATTCCTGGGCCAGTTGCTACGAAAAGGCCGATGCCTCTTGTGCGGGCACCGGCTACCGTATCGTCGGTACCGAAGGCACGCCTTCGCTCAAGGAAAGCGAAAAGACCCTGGGCCAGGACGTGGGCAACTTCAAAAGCCGCAGTGTGGTGGTGGTCTGCAAGTAAGCGTTACGTCTACAGCTGGATATCGGCAAACTTGATACCCAGGCCACGGACGGTCTCCACCAGCTCATCCAGGCGCGAGAAAGATTCGACTTCATCCTGATCGTCCACCAGGAAAAAACTGCGACCGCCGCTTTTCTTGAAGAATACGATCCATTCCCCGAGGTCAGCCGGGTTCTGGATGATGTGAGTGGCCGATATCTGACCTTCGGCCTGGCGAGCCCTGACGTGTTCACGCTTCATGAAAGACTTCCCAAAAAAGACACATGCCGCACAAACCGAGGGTTTGCGCGGCATTTTTGCGTTGATTGGGCGTGAGTCTAACGGATGCCCTGCCCAATCAACACGCCTTCTACGGTTTGGCCGTAGAGATTGACCCCATCGTTGGCGTGGAATTTGACCCGGGTTTTCTCCACGGAACCGTCAACCAGCCGCGGGTCCTGCGGTCGCTCGTGGCTGTTGACGTAGGCCGCCACGTCCCAGGCTTGCTGGTCGCTCAGGCTGCCACCCTTGCCCAGCGGCATGTTGTGCTTGATGAAGGACGCCGCAGTATTGATGCGGTGCATGCCGGCGCCCCAATTGTAGGAGTCCTTCCCCCACAACGGTGGCATCACGTAACTGTCACCGACCTTCTGGCCCTGCCCTTCGGGGCCATGGCAGACGGCGCATTGCCCTTTGTAAACCTGCGCGCCCCCGGACAGGTCATAACCCTTGGCCGGTTGGGCCACGTCGGGATACCCACGGCCTGGTAACTCCACGCCCAACGGTGCTTTGCTGGCCAGCCAGTAGGCGTACACCGAGAGCGCGGTAATTTCGCGACTATCAGCGGTCGGCGGCGTACCGCCGTTCATGCTGAATTGGAAACACCCCTGCAAGCGCTCGGCAAAGGTGTTGACCTTGTCGTTCTTCTTTCGATAGGCCGGATACATCGGGTAGGCGCCCCACAGCGGCGCCGAGTTGGCCAGGCGGCCCTGATCCAGGTGGCAGTTGCTGCAGTTGAGCCCGTTACCGACGAATGTCGGCGCCAGGCGCTTGGTATCCACGAACAACGCGTAGCCCTCCTTGACCAGCTTGCCGTAGGCATTGTCAGGCAGCTCGCTCTCTTGGGGCGGCTGGAATTGACTGACAGCCGCATGGCCGGCAGAAGGCTGCAACTGCGACTGGTCTTCCATGGCGATCGTAGCGGCGTGGGCGGACGGCAGACCCAACAGTCCTAGAACTAAAACAAACGGGCTCATGGCTTGGCCTCCAGTTTCAGTGAGGCGAAATACTGGGCCACGCCCTGTACTTCATCCGGCGTCAGGGATTTTGCGATGTGGCCCATCAGGTCATTCGGGTCGTTGTGACGGGTGCCGTTTTGCCAGGCCGTCAACTGTGCTGCCAGGTAGGTGGCCGGCTGACCGGCAAGAGGCGGGAACGTGTCGCCGACACCTGTACCGGCAGGACCATGGCAACTTGCACATGCCGGAATCTGCCGCTCCCAGGCGCCCTGCTGGGCAAGCTTTTGCGCAGCACCGATAGGCATCTCGCTGCGATGGATCGGTTGCGGGACGACGCCTGGCATCGCCGCCAGCGCCTGGCTGACAGCGTCGATCTCAGCGTCAGTGAGGGCATTCGCCAAGGGTTGCATCACCGGGTTGGCACGCGTGCCGCGCTTGAAGTCTTCCAACTGTTTACGCACATACAGGGCCGGCAACCCCGCCAACCTGGGGAAGCCCGCGGCGGCGAGCCCCGCGCCATCGGCGCCATGGCAGGCTACGCAGGGCATGGCGCCCGGCTGCGAGCCGCCCTCGGTGAATATCTTCTTCCCATCCAGCGCGTGGGCATTGCCCAGCAGCAACATCAGCGCACTGCCTATCAGTACTCGTTCCAGAGACATCATCACGGCTCCATTTTTTATAGTTATATATTTAGGCGTTTATGTCATAAGCCTACAAATGGTAGGAGAACCTTCCCGCCGCGACAACTGCGAAAACGCACCACCAAAAAAAAGCCCGACACTGCAACGGCAGGTCAGGCTTCTTTATCGGATTCAAACGGACCGTGTAAACGCGCGGCCTCAGCCGGAAATGCAGTCCTCCCCGGCCTTCTTCACATCGCCCGGGCGGATCGGCACATTGGACATGCTCTCGTAGAGCTTGATGCTGCTGCCACTGGAGCGCTCGTCAATCTCGAAAATAGCCGACGGGTCAGCGGAGAATTTCTGCGGCACAATCACCTGCACGCCGTCTTTATGCGGCTCGATCTGCGGCGGCCGGCGGGTAGTCGACAATTTGCGTACCACACAGGCTGCATATTCCTGCGGTTTTTTCCCTGAAATGACCGCCAAGGTCGGGGGGGTCTGCTTGATATCTGCAACCGAAGCACACCCACCAATCGCCAAGGCCAGAACCAACACACTCCACTTCATATAAAACCTCCGATAAAGACCCTAGGACAGCGGGGATGGTAATTTTCTCCCGCCAACGTAGGATTTATCCCTGATAACTCGGTAAATAACTGTTTTAAATTGTCGAAGTCGTCGACGACGGCCCGATAATAAACGCGCTGGGGCTGATAAACTCTATCTTAACCTACGTATCGTTCTGATTTTTCAGAAAAAGCCCTTCTGGAGACACCCGCCCATGAAATTCATCCACCAGCGTGAGCACCTCAACGAGGGAGATATTGTCGTCATCGAATGCTCACAGACTTGTAATATTCGTCTGATGAGCGATGCGAATTTTCGCAGCTTCAAGAATGGCGGCCGTCACACCTACCACGGCGGCGCGTTCGACAAGTTCCCGGCGAAAATCACCGCGCCGAGCACCGGTTTCTGGAACATCACCCTGGACGTTGTGACGCGCCGCGCCATCAGCGTTACCCGCAAACCTGCGCTGTCCCACAAGATCCGCATCGTTCGTCGCACCAACAGCAAATTGAGCTGATCCGAACACTCGACAGGAAAAAAGCTGTGGCCACGACCAAATACGTCATCAAGTACAAACTCAACGGCGAACGCCGCTTTGAGTTTGCCCAACTGCACAGCAACAGCGTCGAAGAAGCCAAGCTAGTACTGGCGAAGATTCACGACGCCAGCGATGAAATCACTGACATCAACGTGAGCAAGGCGCTGTAAGCCCATGCCCGGCCCGACTGTCGACCTGTTCGCCGACGACGCCCTGCAACAACCCGCAGGGCGTGAGCAGATTGGCGAACAGTCCCACGTTCTGAGGGGCTATGCCCTGCCCTGGATTGAGCATCTTCTGCCAGCGTTGCGCTGCGTGCTGGCTCAGTCGCCGTTTCGGCAAATGGTTACGCCTGGTGGTTTCACCATGTCGGCCGCGCTGAGCAGTTGCGGAGAACTGGGTTGGACCACCGATCCCAGCGGCTACCGCTACACCGCGCTTGACCCGCGCAGTGGCCACCCCTGGCCAGCCATGCCCGAAACGTTGCGCCAACTGGCGGCACACGCGGCGGCCGACGCCGGGTTCAGCGATTTTGTGCCCGATGCCTGCCTGATCAACCGTTATGTGCCGGGGGCAAAGATGTCGTTGCACCAGGACAAGAACGAACGCTGCTATACCGCGCCGGTGGTTTCCGTGTCGCTGGGGCTGCCGGCGATCTTCCTGTTCGGCGGCCATGCACGCAGCGACAAGCCGCAAAAAATCTCGTTGTTCCATGGCGATGTGGTGGTGTGGGGCGGGGTTGATCGTCTGCGCTTCCACGGAGTAATGCCGGTCAAGGACGGCACGCATCCGGTCATGGGCCCGCAACGCATCAACCTGACCTTTCGCACCGCCGGCTGATTTGACCGCAAGCTTCAGAGTGCCAGGCCGCCGCGACACGACTAATCTGGCCGTGACCCGTCATGAGAGCAGGCAATGAATAACGAACATGACCCGCGCTGGGCAGCGATCCTCGCCCGTGATCCTCAGGCCGACGCGCTGTTTGTCTATGGGGTAAAAACCACCGGTGTGTATTGCCGCCCCAGCAGTGCCTCGCGCTTGCCGCGCCCGGAAAACGTCGAATTCTTTGAGACACCTCAACAGGCCGAGGCGGCAGGCTATCGCCCAAGCAAACGTGCGACCGGTGACCAGACGCAACGCGCGGCACGCCATGCGGAGCTGGTGGCCAACGCTTGTCGGCAGATCGAACACGCCGAAACCCCGCCCAGCCTCGACCAACTGGCTCAGCAAGCCGGGCTGAGCCCGTTCCATTTCCATCGCGTGTTCAAGTCAGTCACCGGCCTCACCCCCAAGGGCTATGCCAGCGCCCAGCGCTCACGCAAAGTGCGCAAGGGGCTCAAAGGTCGCAACACCGTCACCGACGCGCTGTATGACGCCGGCTTCAATTCCAACAGCCGCTTCTATGAGTCGGCGGACCAACTGCTTGGCATGAAGCCAAGCGATTACAAAGCCGGCGGCACGAATACTCACATCCGTTTTGCCGTCGGCCAATGTTCCCTCGGCGCGATTCTGGTGGCGCAAAGTCATCGCGGCGTGTGCGCGATCCTGCTGGGCGACGAGCCGGACACGCTGGTGCGCGACCTGCAGGACCAATTCCCCAAGGCCGAACTGCTGGGTGCGGACCCGGCCTTCGAACAGTTGGTCGCCCAGGTGGTGGGGCTTATAGAAGCCCCGGCCCTGGGCCTGGACTTACCCTTGGACCTGCGCGGCACGGCCTTTCAGGAACGGGTATGGCAGGCCTTGCGCGACATCCCGGTGGGCAGCACCGCCAGCTACGCGCAGATCGCCGAACGGATTGGCGCGCCCACCGCCTTTCGGGCCGTGGCCCAGGCCTGTGGCGCCAATCGCCTCGCAGTAGCGATTCCCTGCCACCGCGTGGTGCGCAGCAATGGCGAGTTGTCGGGCTACCGATGGGGGGTGGAGCGCAAGCGCCAGTTGCTGGAACGCGAGCGCGACCGCTAAAACAGCCCGCGCCACTACACGAAACCCAGGCTGCGTCCAGTGAATAAAACAGACTGGCCGGACGCCAAGGGCCCTGCTAAAACAGCGAAAACTCTTACCAACGCTGGAGACGCATCCCATGAGCACCTGGCCAGACACGCGCATTCTCGATCTGCTGGGCATCGACGTACCGATTATCCAGGCGCCCATGGCCGGTGCGACCACCGCGCAAATGGTCATCGCCGCCAGCGAGGCCGGCGCGCTCGGTTCGATGCCGGCGGCGGCACTGAGTATCGAGCAATTGCGCGCTGCGTTGAGCACTATCCGCCAGGCCGGCACGCGGCCGATCAACGTCAACTTCTTCTGCCATCAACCGCCCGAGGCGGACGACGCCCGTGATCGACGCTGGAAAGACCTGCTGCAACCCTACTACCGCGAACTGGGCGCCGACTTTGATGCACCGACGCCGGTGACCAACCGTGCGCCGTTCAACGAAGCGGCTTGTGAAGTGGTGGAAGCGTTCCGTCCCGAGGTGGTCAGTTTCCATTTCGGTTTGCCGGAAAAATCCCTGCTCGACCGCGTCAAAGCGACCGGCGCCAAGGTACTTTCATCGGCCACAACCGTCGAAGAAGCGATTTGGCTGGAACAGCATGGCTGCGATGCGATCATCGCCATGGGCCTTGAAGCCGGCGGCCACCGCGGCATTTTTCTGAGCGACGACCTCAACAGCCAGATCGGCTTGATGGCGCTGGTGCCGCAGATCGTCGACGCCGTGAGCGTGCCGGTGATTGCCGCCGGCGGTATCGCTGACGCGCGCGGCATCGCGGCCGCCTTTGCCTTGGGTGCTTCGGCGGTGCAGATCGGTACCGCCTACCTGTTGACCCCCGAAGCCACGGTCAGCCCCTCGCACCACCATGCATTGCGCCACGCCCAGGCCAGCGAAACCGCGCTGACCAACCTGTTCACCGGCCGACCGGCGCGCGGCATCGTCAACCGGGTGATGCGAGAACTCGGCGCGATCAACCCGCTGGCCCCGGCCTTCCCCAGGGCCGGCGGTGCGTTGCTGCCACTCAAGGCCAAGGATGAAGCCGGCTTCAGCAACCTGTGGGCGGGCCAGGCGGTGGGCCTGCGGCATCCGTTCGCAACCCGCGAGCTGACCACCTGGCTGGCAGAACAAGCCTTGAGCCGGCTGTCTCGGTAACGCACGTCAGATCAGTATCGGCTCTGCGGGTGGAAGGCCGCTGAGCCGACGTTCATGCAGCGGCGTCAACACGGTAAACCGCTGTTGGCGCAACGCACAGATGCCATATACGACTCGGGCAAAGTGTTCGTTGCTGTCGTCATAGGGCTGGCTCGCCATGATCAGCGCGAAACAGCATTCGGCCTGGCGCTCCTGGGCCATCTTGCGGATCAATCCCAACCCTATCCCCAGCAACGCCCGGCTACTGGTCATGGTCAGTCGCTCATAACCGGAGCTGCGCTGGTGATGACACTCGCGCTGCTGGCCCCGGGCGAGCTGTTCATACAGCGTGTCCAGTTCAGCGGCGGTGTATAAATCCACCGTCGCCTGCTCGCCTGACACATGAAGTTCCAGTTGCTGTTTAAATAACAGTCGCCACGCATCGTCGTCGATTCCGGCCCGCACCGCGACCCAGTCGACACAATCGACCAGCGCGTTTTGCGCGCTCGCGAGCGTGCTTGGCAAACCGGCCTGCAGGGCTTCGAGGTGGATCAATGCCTGGTTGACCAAGTCTGCCTCCTCAGCCATCACGCCCTCCATCAGTTCTCGATAGCCGCCCCACGGTTCGTTACGCCATGCCTGAAGGAAGCCCAGCATCAAGGCCCGCAACTCACCGATCGCCTGCACGCCAATGGTGCGCCGCAATAGCCCTTCCGCCTCGTCGACCAGGCCGCTGAGGTTGCTGACTTGCGCCAGCAGTTCAGACTGATTGAAGGTCGCCGGCTCATTGAGCGATAGCGATGCATTGATCGGCAACTGGTGAAAGACCTGGGCCCAGACACGCTCCAACTGCTCGCGAACCCCGCAGACGAAATCCAGGGGAAACGACAGCACGCTGTAATCGCCGCTATTGACGAAGGGGCTCCAACTGATGCCCAGCGCAAACGCCCCGTCAACCTCCAGGCTTGCGTTGGCAAAATCCGGATAAAACTTGTAAATCACCAACGCGCCCTCCAAGGCCGGCAACCCGCGCACGCAGTCCTCCCAGCCTTTCAACGCACCGAAATAGCCGCGACCGTTCATTGAGGCATCGAGGTCGCCCAGGCTGAAATCGACCATCGCGGTGTCCGTCGCATCCCGAATCGACAACGCAAAATGCGTTTGCGGGCGCTGATCGCCGAGTTCGGAGAAAATCAGCACGCCGACGGCCTGTGTCTCCCAGCGCTGACTGCGCAAAAAGTCGGAACAGCTTTTCGCCTCGGCATACCCACAGGTGGCGGTTGCCTGGAGGTAACCTTTGAGTTCGGCGCCTTTGCCCCGGTCATCGAAGGATTTTTCCATGCGCTGGCGCAGGTCGATCAACCAGAATGGCGTGGAGACAAAAGTCTCGGACTCACTGGTCTGTTTCAACTTTATCGGGGCGTCGTAGTCTATGGGCGCATTCAGAATCGGCGCCACGGTCCGACCGCCGAGCGTCGACTGCTTGAGCAATATGCGCAACTTGGCATTGGCGCTGGGCAGATCGGCCCCCAGGTCAACCATCGCCAATAGCACCCCCAGCTTGCACTCATGGATGTAGTGGGCGTAGTCCTCGGGCCGATCGGTATTTTGCGCCAACGCATACGTAAGGCCGACATCACCGACATTGGCGATGAAGCGCGCCATGCCGGAAAGCAGCAGCGCGCCCAACCCACTCAGAGGCCCGACGGCCGCCGTCACCAGGCCGGACACCGCACGGGCGACACTTTTGAACATCGCCAGTTTTACCCGGCGCCGCTCTTCGTCGGACGAAAACACTGCGTAGTCGACCTGCCCCTTGATATCCGCGATGGCCGCCAACTGCAATTGCACGTTGATGTGCTGGGTATCACGAAAGGACACCGGCTCCGGGGCGAAACGCCGGTAATGGTAGCCATAGCGTTTTTTTTGCGGGAAAAAATCCTGAGGCACCAGGTTCATTTTCTGCGGGAAAGGGGAATGTTCCGCGACAAATCGCATCAACACCTCCGAGGGTTGCCCGGCGGTGGTGCTTGGTGCCCAGACCGCCCACTTGAGCCCGGTGAAGTTGAGGGATATCAGCAATGCCTTCTGTGAGTTGAATTTGAGCACAATCACATTGGGCACCACCGCTTCGTTGAATAGCAGCAGTCGCGGTTTCAACTCGCCTTTCAAGTAGCGGAACGCACACCCTCGCAAGTCTTCGTCGGCTGCATCGACTTGCGCGAGGTAGCGTGCGACCCGCACCCTGGCGAGGGCGTCACAGGTTTCGCCGAATAGTTTCTGGTAGTCGTCGCTGGCGGCCAGCGCATCGATATCCGCCAGGAAGTCAGCCAGCAACACGTCGCGCATCCCGGTCAATGTCGCGACTTGCGACGCCGGCAAGGCTTGCCCCTGCACATCCACGGCACTGAGTTTTTCCTGGAAGTACGCACGCCGTTGCGGCTCACCCAACAGCACTTGTTCAAAGGAAAAGTACTTGTAGCGTGGCGGCACGAATGCACTCACGCCAGGAGAATATGTGGGGTGGCCTATCAGGTATTTGAACTTGAATTGGCGTTCTTTTTTGAACAGTTGCTGGGTGTCTTGAGGCAGACCGGACTTCTTCAGGCAGCGATCGATCAACGATTCGATATAGTCTTTGGCGATCTTGTTATTGCCTACGCTCTCCCTCAGCCCATCCCATTTTTGCCAGGCCTGGGTCGTCGTTGCCTCGGGCGTCGGGGGCGCGGTGGGGACCTTCCAGCCGGTACGTTCGCGGGGCTGAATGCTGACCGCTATAAACAGCCGCGCGGCATCGCAGCGCACGAACCATTGATTGAGCCGCTCGCTCTGCAGCCGGATGCCGCCGTCTTCCTGCAAGACGCCGCAGTTGACCCAGGGGCAGCGGTAACTCATGTAGACGCTGAGATAGTAGTGCCAATCCGCAGCGGCGCGGCGCGAGGCCGGAACTTCTATGATGTAGCGCTCCTCATCGGCCTGATAAGGCATTGCGCTCAGGGTCACCTCAATCACTTCGTCGGCCTTCAGCGCTTGGTCGGCCAGGAGGACGGCACGGGGCGTCCAGCGCGGGAAAATGCTGAAATCGGCGTCGAGTACCGCCTCGCCGAACGGCTTGACCCACAGCGTGTTTTTGCCGGGCTCATCGGAATAACGAATGTGATCGCCGCTGCGTGCGCCAATACGCATCCCCGGCCAACCGGTGCCAATCGCCCTGGGCCATTGCCCGGCCCCCAGGGAAATCAGCGGGAGATCGAACCAGATATCCGCAAGCAGGCGCTTACTGGCCCCCCACACGGAGAACAGCACCACCTCGGTCTTGAGCAAAGGCCGTGCCGCGATCGCCAGGCCACGCTCTTCCCACTCGACACTCTGGGCCTGGCCTGACACTCGCAGGCTGTCGAGAAAGTATCGATGGGCCGTCAAGCGTTGGGCCAATGCCCCGTAAAACTTGGGAAACAGAACATTGACCTGCACGCTGTCAGTCGATTGGTTTTTTCCGACACTCGCGCGCCAGGTAAAGCGCTTGTCGAGGATTTTCCACAGGGGCATTTCCTGGCGCTCGACAATCAACGCAGGACTTCCCGGCTCGGCCCCCTCCTCCAGGATCGAAAACTCCACCGGTATCAACGATTGCGTGGTGATCAGCGCCTTGGCCTGCGGTTCCAGTGCCGAAGCGCTGAGTACGCGGTCCAGCCAGGCCTTCACGGCGGCCTCGCTGGTAAGGTTGTTCGGGGCGCCGACGTTGATATAGGCATATTCCCTTTGCATGGCACTTGCTCCTTTGCCGGCCAAAGGAGCTGCACTATCAACGGGTTCCCGTGCATTGGCTGTCAGGAGGCGGGCCGTTGCCGCCGGGAAATGTCAGCGCGGGGCCGGCGGATTCCCCTTGCCATTTTTTCGCTATATACCTATACATACACCGCTTGACCGCCCCCCTGGTCCCGCAGCGCTCAATCCTGGCTTTTTTCCTTCTCATACGGAGCTATCCATGACCTTCAGCCTCCCACGCTTGATTCGCCCCGGCCTGGCGGCCGTCATTGCGCTAGTCACCGCCGCTGCGGTCCACGCCGATGAAGTCCAGGTGGCCGTCGCCGCCAACTTCACCGCACCGATCCAGGCGATTGCCGCCGACTTCGAGAAGGACACCGGTCACAAGCTGATCGCCGCCTACGGTGCCACCGGGCAGTTCTATACCCAGATCAAGAACGGCGCGCCGTTCGAAGTGTTCCTCAGCGCCGACGACACCACCCCGCAAAAACTCGAAACCGAAGGCGATACCGTCAAGGGTTCGCGCTTTACCTACGCGGTCGGCACCCTGGCGCTGTGGTCGGCGAAGGAAGGTTATGTCGATGCCAAGGGCGATGTGCTCAAGCAGAACGCGTTCAAGCACCTGTCCATCGCCAACCCGAAAGCCGCGCCCTACGGGCTGGCCGCCACCCAAGTGCTGGCCAAGGAAGGCTTGACCGAGAAGCTCAAGGACAAGCTCGTCGAGGGCCAGAACATCACCCAGGCCTATCAGTTTGTCTCCACCGGCAATGCCGAGTTGGGGTTTGTGGCCTTGTCGCAGATCTACAAAGACGGCAAAGTCACCAGCGGTTCGGCGTGGATCGTCCCGGCGTCCATGCATGACCCGATCAAACAGGATGCGGTGATCCTCAATAAGGGCAAAGACAGCGCCGCTGCCAAGGCGCTGGTCGAGTACCTGAAAGGGCCGAAAGCCGCTGCCGTTATCAAGTCCTACGGTTACGAGCTCTAAATGCCGCTATCGAGTGCCGATTTTTCCGCGATCTGGTTGACCATCAAACTGGCGTCACTGACCACGGTGATCCTGCTGGTCATCGGCACTCCGATTGCCCTGTGGCTGTCGCGCACGCGCTCCTGGTGGCGCGGGCCTATCGGCGCGGTGGTCGCCCTGCCGCTGGTGCTGCCGCCCACGGTCATCGGCTTCTACCTGCTGCTGACGATGGGGCCGCACGGTTACTTCGGCCAGTTCACCCAATGGCTGGGCCTGGGCACCCTGACCTTCAGTTTCGCCGGGCTGGTGATCGGCTCGGTGATCTATTCCATGCCGTTCGTGGTGCAGCCGTTGCAAAACGCCTTCTCCGCCATCGGCACACGCCCCTTGGAAGTGGCCGCGACCTTGCGCGCCAACCCCTGGGACACGTTCTTCAGCGTGATCCTGCCCCTGGCCCGCCCGGGGTTTATCACCGCGTCGATTCTCGGCTTTGCGCATACCGTCGGCGAGTTCGGGGTGGTGCTGATGATCGGCGGCAATATCCCGGACAAGACCCGGGTCGTCTCGGTGCAGATCTACGACCACGTCGAAGCCATGGAATACGCCCAGGCGCACTGGCTGGCCGGCGCCATGGTGGTGTTCGCGTTCCTGGTGTTGCTGGCGCTCTACTCCAGCCGTAAAACCAAGATGGGCTGGAGTTGATGCCGATGATTGATGTACGCCTGCACCTCACGTATTCCGCCTTTGCCCTGAAAGTGGACCTGCAACTGCCCGGTCGCGGCGTCACCGCGCTGTATGGGCATTCCGGCTCCGGCAAGACCACCTGCCTGCGCTGCATTGCCGGGCTGGAACGTGCCGAGGACGGTTTTGTCCAGGTCAACGACGAAGTCTGGCAAGACAGCCGCAACGGGCTGTTCGTACCGCCGCATAAACGTGCGCTGGGCTATGTGTTCCAGGAAGCGAGCCTGTTCCCCCATCTGTCGGTGCGCGCCAATCTGGAATTCGGCCTCAAGCGCATCCCGCGTGCGCAACGTCGCGTCGACATGGCCCAGGCCACCGAACTGTTGGGCATCGGCCACTTGCTTGAGCGGCATCCGCAGCACTTGTCCGGCGGCGAGCGCCAGCGCATCGGTATCGCCCGCGCGCTACTGACCAGCCCGCGCCTGTTATTGATGGACGAACCGCTGGCGGCACTCGACAGCCAACGCAAAGGTGAAATCCTGCCTTACCTGGAACGCCTGCACGACGAACTGGACATTCCGGTGCTCTACGTCAGCCACGCCCAGGACGAGGTGGCGCGCCTGGCCGATCACATCGTGTTGCTGCGCGACGGCCAGGCCCTGGCCAGCGGCCCCATCGGTGAAACCCTGGCGCGGCTGGATTTGCCCTTGGCCTTGGGCGACGACGCCGGTGTGGTGATCAACGGCACGGTAAGCGCTTACGACGCGCACTATCAATTGCTGACCCTGCAACTGCCCGGCAGCGCCTTGCAGATGCGCGTCGCCCATACGCCGCTGGCCTTGGGCAAAGCCCTGCGGGTCAAGGTGCAGGCGCGGGACGTAAGCCTCAATTTGCAGGCCGAAGCCCACAGCAGCATCCTCAACCGCCTGCCGGTGACGGTCACCCAGGAGATTGCGGCGGACAACAGCGCCCATGTGCTGGTGCGCCTGGATGCCGGCGGCACGCCGTTGCTGGCACGGATCACACGCTTCTCCCGCGACCAGTTGCAACTGCACCCCGGCCAGATGCTGTGGGCACAGATCAAGGCGGTGGCGGTGCTGGCATAGCCGCGAAACCTTGTGGCCGCAGCGTCTTGCGTTGCAGTCAATCAGACAGACCGGCCTGATCTGTTTATAACCTGCTGTCCGCCGACCTGCCCCGCGACCTGCAAGAACATTACCTACGCAATGGGCGTGTCACACCTCGAGTTTTTTACCGGCGATCGAGTCCTCTCATACTTTGGTCTGGCATGACGCTGGCTGGAGGCTGGAAGCGGCCTGAGGTCATTGCGCCAGACATCAAAGCGCCTTACGGTAGTGGCCGCATAATCTCACCGAGGAACCCAGCCCGATGCTGCCTTCGTCCCAAAAGCCCTACGCCAACGTCGTACTCGCCCGTCAACAGCAATGGCGGGGTCGTGTCGGCATGATGCTGGTGGCCAGCCTGTCTGTGCTGGCGGGCATGACCGATGCCATTGGTTTCATGGCCAGTGGCGACTTTGTCTCATTCATGAGCGGCAACACCACGCGCCTGGCAGTAGCGATCAGCGAAGGTGACCTGGGCCTGACCGGGCGCCTGCTGTTGCTGGTCGCGACCTTCGTGGTCGGCAACGCCTTGGGTATCGTGGTCAGCCGCATGAGCGGCCGTCACGCCCTACCCCTGCTGCTGTGCATCGCGGCGCTGCTCTGCGGCGGCGCGCTGTGGCCGTTCGCCGATATGCTGCCCGCCTTGCTCGCGGCGATTGTGGCGATGGGCATGCTCAATGCCGCCGTCGAAGAGGTCAACGGCTTGCCGGTGGGGCTTACCTATGTCACCGGCGCGCTGTCACGCTTTGGTCGCGGGTTGGGGCGCTGGTTGCTGGGGGAGCGTCGCAACGGGTGGCGCGTGCAGTTGGTCCCCTGGACGGGGATGTTCATCGGGGCGGTGATCGGGGCGCTGCTTGAGCACCGCATGGGCTTGGGTGCGCTGCTGGTCAGCGGGGCGCTGGCTGCGGTTTTGGGCCTGGTGTCACTGAAGATCCCCCGGCGCTGGCACTTGGGTTACATGCCGCGCTGATGACCTGGGAGGCTCGCCCGACGTGACGGCCTCGACATCCGTGTACTGGTAAAGAGCTATTACGTCGAGCGAGCGGGGGAATCATAGGACAATGCCCTGCGACTGTCCCGCAGGGCATTTCCTAAAAGCACTACGGCAACAGATTACAGACAAGTCGCAAGTGCGGCCAAACGGCGCTTGGCGACCATGGAGTCTTCGGCAGTGTAGTAATCGACAGAGGAACCGGCCCCTGCGCTGCGCACGTCGGCAAAGTAATCGCCGCCGGTGGTGTACACCGTGAAACCGCCCGCCCCGATCGGCTCCTTGAAGCCGCCGGCGTCGACACCAAACACCGCCTCGTCCTGCCAGCCGAACTGGATACATTGGGCAACCACCAGCGCAGCCTTGTCCGACGCCAAGGTCTTGTAGGGCGTGCCGGTGCGTGCCGCGTTCATTTTCGAGCCCGCGCAGCCGGCCAGTGCTGCCAGTACCAATGCGCCAATTACCAGTTTCCGCATGCCATCGCTCCTTGGAAAAAAACGCGACTCTACCATTAGCAGGCGACACTCACGGATTATTACGTCACCCTGTCGCCTACTTGCGAGTTCGCTTCTACCTGGAAAACCGATGACACCCAATGCCGAACGCTACAACCCATCCACCGACTATGCCGACAAGCTGATCAGCCGCATCGGCCAGACGCCCACGTGGATCGCCAAGCGCATTGGCGTGACGGACAAGCGCATTCGCTACATTCTCGACGGCGAGCGCACGGTGAAAGGCGAAAGTACGCCGATCCAGATGACCTACACCGAGCAGTTCGCGCTGGAGTGCCTGGCGGCCGAGGCCAAGGCGAAAAAGAAGCCGACGCCGCCCACCGAATGAATTTAGTTTCACTGTGACAGCAGAACGCGCCACCGATAATGGCCGGGCTCACTTTTAGAAGTCTCCTTCAGCCCGCCCTCCCGCGGGCTTTTTTTCGCCTATGTGTTTAGAACCACCAGCGAAACAGGTAGAACAACGCCATGCTCAACAGCACGGTGAGCAGCACATTGCGCGTCCAGACCATCAGCGCCACCGCGCAGATCCCGGCCAGCAGGTAGGGGTTGGCCGGGCTCAGGTTGAGCCGGTGGTCGGCGAAGAAAATGATCGGCCCGCAAATCGCCGTGAGCATGCCCGGTACCGCGAACCCGAGAAACTCCCGCGCACCACGGGTGAGCCGCACGGGCAGGCGCGGTTCGATAAACAGGTAGCGGTTAAAAAATACGATCAAACCCATTGCAACAATCATCACAAAAATCATGCCTGCCCGACTCCCAGTCGTTTGCAGGCATACCCTGCACTCATGCCCAACACACCCGACACCACCACGGCCGACTCCCACTGCAGGAAGCTCAAGCCGACCGAGCACAACAGCGCCACCGCCACGCACACCACGGTGGGCACATCGCGCACCACGGGCGTGATCAACGCGATAAACGTCGCGACAATCGAGAACTCCAGGCCCAGGTGTTCGAGCCCCGGAATGCTCTTGCCCAGGACAATGCCGGCGAGGGTGAACAGGTTCCAGGCGATATAGAACGTCAGGCCAACACCCAGCGCGTACCAGCGGTTGAAGGTTTCGCGGTCGTACTGGCTGACCAGGGCGAAGAACTCATCGGTCATCAGGAAACCCAGGCTCATGCGCCAGCGCGGTTTGAGCACGGACAATGTGGGGCGCAGGTGCATGCCGTACAGCAGATGTTGTGAGGTCAGCAGCAAAGTCGTGAGCAAGATGGAGATCAGGCTGGCGCCGCTCTTGACCATGCCGATGGCCACCAGTTGCGCGGCACCGGCAAACACGATAGCGGAAAGCCCCTGGGCTTCGAGCGGGGAAAAGTGCGCTTCGATGGCCATTGAGCCAGCCAACAAGCCCCAGGGCGCGCACGCCAGGGACAACGGAATGACAGCAATCGCGCCACGGGCGAAGGCGTAGTGAGGTAAAGCAGTAGGCATGGGAACCGCTCATCGACAGACAGTCGACAAGCATGCCAGCGCAATATGCAGGTTGTCTTGAACGATCTTGCTCAGGCGAGCCTTACCGACACCAGTTCCACCGAGTCCCGCGCTTCGCGCAGTTCATAGGCGTCCTGGTTGAGACGGTGGATGGTATTGAGCAAGCGCTGGCGCAGCACTTCATCGCCGAGTTTTTCGACGGCACGCATCAGATCGAAGGCCGCGGTTTCGTTATTTTCCGCGACGGAATCGAGGGTCTTGCGCAGATTGCGAGTGGCACGGGTCACGCGTGGTATTCCTTCATCAGCTATGGGCAGGCACTTTAGGACATTTGTGTTTCATTTTAATTTCAATCACTTGTGGCGTGTTTCCAGACATTTGATCCATATCAATTGAAACAGGATTTGACCGAAATATATGGAAATACGTATATTCGGATATACCTATACGAGCAGGCCTTGACCGTGCCAGTCCCTTTCTCACCTCCAACCCTATTCAAATGCCTGGCCGATGCCACTCGCGTGCGAATGACCTTGCTGATCCTGCGCGAAGGCGAACTTTGCGTGTGCGAACTGATCCACGCACTTGACGACAGCCAGCCGAAAATCTCCCGCCACCTTGCGCAGCTGCGCAACTGCGGGTTGCTGCTGGATCGTCGCCAGGGGCAATGGATCTACTACCGCATCAATCCGGCAGTGCCCGACTGGGTGACTCACGTGCTGGACACCACCCTGCAAGCCAACCAGCCATGGTTGCAAAACGACGCGCTGCGTCTTGATGCAATGGGCGACAGACCACAACGAGCCAGCACCTGCTGTTGAGCCACCGGAGCGTTTATTCATGCTTGTCGCAATTGCGATTTTTATCTTCACCATCATCCTGGTCATCTGGCAGCCCAAAGGCCTGGGTGTCGGCTGGAGCGCGACCATGGGCGCGATCCTCGCACTGGCCTGCGGCGTGATCAGCCTGGCGGACATCCCGGTGGTGTGGCACATCATCTGGAATGCCACCGGCACCTTTGTCGCGCTGATCGTCATCAGCCTGTTGCTGGACGAGGCCGGGTTCTTTGCCTGGGCTGCGCTGCATGTGGCCCGTTGGGGCCGTGGTCGCGGCCGGCGGTTGTTTGCCTACATGGTGCTGCTCGGCGCGTTGGTGTCGGCGCTGTTTGCCAATGACGGCGCGGCACTGATCCTCACGCCGATTGTGATGTCGATGCTGCTGGCGTTGCGTTTTTCTCCGGCGGCGACCCTGGCGTTCGTCATGGGCGCCGGGTTTATCGCCGACACGGCGAGCCTGCCGCTGGTGGTGTCGAACCTGGTGAACATTGTCTCGGCGGACTATTTCAAGATCGGCTTCAATGAATACGCAGCGGTGATGGTGCCGGTGAACCTGGTCAGCGTCGCCGCCACCCTGGCGGTGCTGTTGTGGTTTTTCCGCCGCGATATTCCGCAGACCTACGACCCGGCCGACCTGGCGGCCCCGGCCAGCGCCATTCACGACCACGCCACTTTTCGCGCCGGCTGGTGGGTGCTGGGTATCCTGCTGATCGGCTGCTTTGCCCTGGAACCGTTGGGGATTCCCATCAGCGCGATCTCTGCAGTGTGCGCGGTGTTGCTGCTGGTGATCGCCGCCAAAGGCCACAAGATTTCCACGCGCAAAGTGCTCAAGGAAGCGCCCTGGCATATCGTGATCTTTTCCCTGGGCATGTACCTGGTGGTCTACGGGCTGCGCAACGCCGGGCTGACCACATACCTGGCGACCTGGCTCGACACCTTCGCCACCTACGGCGTATGGGGCGCGGCGATGGGCACCGGGGTGCTGACGGCATTGTTGTCCTCGGCAATGAACAACCTGCCGACCGTGTTGATCGGTGCGCTGTCTATCGAATCCAGCCATGCCGCGGGCGTGGTCAAGGACGCGATGATCTACGCCAACGTGATCGGCAGCGACCTCGGCCCGAAAATCACCCCCATCGGCAGCCTGGCCACCCTGCTGTGGCTGCATATCCTGGCGCGCAAAGGCATCACCATCACTTGGGGTTACTACTTCAAGGTCGGCATCGTCCTGACCTTGCCGGTGTTGCTGATCACTCTCGCCGCCCTCGCCTTGCGTCTTAGCCTCTGAAGGACATACGCCAATGAAAGTCTTGTTCATGTGTACCGCCAACAGCTGACGGAGCATTTTGTCCGAAGCGATGTTCAACCACCTGGCGCCAGAAGGGTTTGAGGCGGTCAGCTCCGGCAGCTTCCCCAAGGGTCAGGTGCTGCCCCGCAGCCTGAGCACGTTGCAGGCCACGCAGGGCTTGTACAGCAAGGGCAACGACGCCTTTGAAGGCAGCCCGCCGGATGTGGTGATCACGGTGTGCGACAAGGCCGCCGGTGAAGCCTGCCCAGTGTATTTCGGCCCGGCGCTGAAGGCGCACTGGGGGTTGGCAGACCCTTCGGATGTCGGGCGACGAGGCGAGCATCCAAGCCGCATTCGACCCGAGCGGCTTGCCATTACCCGATGATGCCCCGCGTGAGCATCCGAAGGTGCAGGAGCTGTTGGAACGGATGCAATGGTCGGAAGGCCAGGTCTGGTGTTCCCCTGAACGACACGGTTCGATGTCGGCGGTGTTCAAAGCGCAAATCGACTGGGTGCCGTTGTCCTTGGGCGCGGTCCGCCCGACCCAGGGCAAAACCCTGGCGGTGATGCAAGTGTGCGGCGGTTCCCAGTCCTTCAACACGGTCAACCAACTGCGCGTACTCGGGCGTTGGATGCGTATTCACCATCCCCAATCAATCCTCGGTGCCCAAGGCGTTCATGGAGTTCGATGATCAGGACCGCATGAAACCCTCGGCGCTCTATGATCGCGTTGTCGACGTGATGGAGGAACTGGTGAAGTTCGCCGTGCTGCTGCGTGATCGTCCGGATTTGGTCGACCGCTACTCGGAGCGCAGGGAAAGCGCCGAAGAACTGTCGCAACGGGTCAATCAACGGTCGATCTGAGCCTGGCTGACGGCGTATGCTCACGGCCATCCCATGACTGAGCCGACCCCATGAGCACCCTGCAACACGCCTGGCTGGGCGACTACGAAATCAACAGCGTCCACTGCTCCGGCCTGACCTTTGCCCGCCATAGCCACGACGAATGCGTGATCGGCGTGAACCTGGTGGGCGAAGAAAACGTGTGGCTGGACCGCCGCGAGTTCGTGGCCGGGCCAGGCGCCATCACCTTGTACAACCCCGGGCAGATTCAGGGCGGCGGTGCGGCGGAAGGCGCGCCGTGGCAGTTTATCAGCCTGTACGTCAGCGCCGAGCAACTGGCCGCCGACCTGGGGTTGGCGCATGTCGAATTCGATCGATCGTTGTGTTTCCAGCCGGATCTGGCGCGGCGCCTGGCGGTTGTGGCAAAAGGCGCATCGAGCGGCGACGTTCTGGTCCGCGAGCTGAACGAAGACGCCCTGGTTGTGCTGCTGGGAGAAGTGGTCGGCCTCAGCGGCGTGCGCTTGCCCGGCAACGCGGCAGCCGGCAAAAGCCTGATCGGCCGCGCCCAGGAATTGCTCGCCGCACAGTTGCATCAATCGCTGCCCCTGGACCACCTCGGCGAGGCGCTGGGGTTGTCCAAGTTCCACCTGCTGCGCACCTTTCAAAAAGAGACCGGGCTCAGCCCTCGCCAGTGGGCCATGCAATTGCGCACGCGCCGCGCCAAAGGCCTGTTGCGCAATGGGATGGCGGCTGGCGAGGTCGCCCATCAGCTCGGTTTTGCCGACCAGAGCCACCTCAACCGGCATTTCCGCGCCGCCTATGGCCTCACGCCTGGCCGCTATCAGAGTGTGGCGAAACGCTGAACAGCACAATCTGGTCCAAGACAACGCGTGCGTGCGCCAGCACACTGCCCGCCATCACTTGATGGAGCATAGGGATGCTGGCGATCTTCTTTTACGCACTGGTATTCGGTTTTGTGTTTTGCCTGTCTCCCGGCGCCGTGTTGGCGGAGACCTTGCGCCGTGGTTTGCAGCACGGTTTCACCCCGGCATTGTTGGTGCAGGTCGGTTCGCTGGTCGGCGATGCGGTGTGGGCCGTTATCGGCCTGACCGGCATCGCGCTGTTGATCCAGCATGACGCCGTGCGCGTGCCGCTGACCCTCCTCTGCGCGCTCTACCTAGCCTGGCTCGGCGTGCGCAGCCTGCTCGACGCCTGGCGTTTGCCCGCAGCCGACAGCGCACCGGCCGGCTCCGGCACGAATGCGCTGGCGGTGGGCGCAGCCATTTCGCTGGCCAACCCGAAGAACATTGTGTACTGGGGGGCGCTGGGCAGTGCGTTGTCGGGCATCGTCGGGGCTACGCCCAGCCACACGCAGACGCTGATGTTTTTCGGCGGTTTCATGCTGGCCTCGGTGCTGTCGTGTTTTCTGACGGCCGCACTGGTCAATCTGCTGCGCAAGAACGCCTCGCCGACCTGGCAACGCATCAGTTACGCGGCGTGCGGTGTAGTCTTGATCTATCTCGCCGTTCTCGCCGCGCAAGGCATATGAAGTTATATATGCCCGGTAACTTATGAATATGTTTTATCTGAATAGACTCTGAACACTTGGTATTTTAATTAATCATGCGTTGACATTCCGCAACTGGCTGAGTAGATTGCCCCTGCCCGCAATTGGGGCCTTTTTTAAACCTCACAAAAGAAGCCAATGGACACAGTATCTAGTCGCTGTCCGAGCACCGCGTTGGCGGGCATCGGGCGCCCAACCCAGAAGATGACAGGACTTGCCTCTCCGGTCCGGTAAGCTGCGCTAGAGCTTGTGCTCCACCGTAACTGCCTCACCGGTCGCCCGTCCGGTCCCGAGGTGTGTTATGACCTTCCAAACCTTTGTTGTAAAAGATGTACGAACGCTGGCCGCGACCCTGCGGGCCAAGCTGTGCCGAGCGCCCGCAGGCGTTTGTGTTGCCCGCCCAACCTTTGCCGTACCCTCCCCTCGAATGCGCCCGGCCCATCCGCTGGCGCACTGGCGTGCCTGCCCGACGACTGGCCGACTGCAGCAGCATTGGGCTCACGCCGCCCCTCAAGACCCACAGAGACGTAACGTTTCCAACCTGGCTGAAGCCCGCCTGATGCCCGCTCTTTACCTGGGCACTCGCGCCGCTTGACCGCTTGGAAACAGCAACTTTCTGATCAATACCCTGGAGTTCTTTTATGAACCTTTCCAGTAGTAGCCCGCTGCGCGCGCAGTAACTAACGCGCACTTAGCGGGCCCATTGAAAGTTATTCAACACCTTATTTGAACCGATCGCGAAGTCCGCGGCTCGGCATGCTTTCGCTCGCCTGTCATCAGGTCAGTACCGGGTATGTTTTGTCGAGAACTGGCGACAGGAGTACACACCATGAGCGCCGTAAAAAAACCGCCACAGCCCAACAAAAACCGCACCGACGCCGACACTCGGCTATCGATGCGGGCCGCCCGCGAAGCCCATAACGGCCTGTCGGCCACCCTGGCCAATGTGCGAGCCACTCTGGATGGCCTGACCGAGTTGGATGCCACTGCACGCCTGCAACAGCAAGGCCATAACGAAGTCGCCCATGACAAGCCGCCTCACGCGTTCATCCAGTTCCTGCAGGCGCTGAACAATCCGTTTATCTATGTGCTGCTGACGCTGGGCGCGATCAGCTTCGTCACCGATTACTGGTTGCCGTTGCAGGCCGGTGAAGAAGTCGACCTGACCAAAGTCATCATCATCATGACCATGGTCCTGCTCAGCAGCCTGCTGCGGTTCTGGCAGGAGCACCGTTCGGCCAAATCCGCCGAAACGCTCAAAGCCATGGTCCGCACCACCGCCACCGTACTACGCCGCGAACAGGTCGGCGCCCAGCCAACCCTGCGCGAAGTGCCGATGCGCGAACTGGTGGCCGGCGATATCGTGCAACTGTCGGCCGGCGACATGATCCCGGCCGACATCCGCCTGATCGAATCGCGTGACCTGTTCATCAGCCAGGCGGTGCTGACCGGCGAAGCCTTGCCCGTGGAAAAATACGACACGCTGGGGGACGTGACGCAAAAGTCCGCCAGTACCCTTGCCGCCGACCAGGGCAACTTGCTCGACCTGCCGAACATCTGCTTCATGGGCACCAACGTGGTCAGCGGCCGCGCCAAAGCCGTGGTGGTGGCCACCGGACCGCGCACCTACTTCGGCTCGCTGGCCAAGGCGATTGTCGGCTCGCGGGCGCAGACCGCGTTTGATCGCGGCGTGAACAGCGTCAGCTGGCTGCTGATCCGCTTCATGCTGGTGATGGTGCCGATCGTGTTCTTCCTCAACGGTTTCTCCAAGGGTGACTGGGGCGATGCCTTCCTGTTTGCCCTGGCGGTCGCCGTCGGCCTGACCCCGGAAATGCTGCCGATGATTGTCAGCGCCAACCTGGCCAAGGGCGCCACCGCCATGGCCAAGCGCAAAGTGGTGGTCAAGCGCCTCAACGCGATCCAGAACTTCGGTTCGATGGACGTGCTGTGTACCGACAAGACCGGCACCCTGACCCAGGACAAGATCATCCTCGAACATCACGTCAACGCCTTTGGCCAGCGCGATGACGCGGTGCTGTCGCTGGCCTGGCTCAACAGCTATCACCAAAGCGGCATGAAGAACCTGATGGACCAGGCCGTGGTGCAGTTCTCGGCACAAAACCCCAAGTTCCAGGCGCCGTTTGCCTACAGCAAGGTCGATGAATTGCCGTTCGACTTTGTACGCCGTCGCCTGTCGATTGTGGTCAAGGACGCCGCCGGCGACCATCTGCTGGTGTGCAAGGGTGCCGTGGAAGAGATGCTGAGCATTGCCACCCACGTGATCGAAGCCGGCGCCGCGGTGCCGCTGGATCAGCGGCGTCGCGAGGCGTTGCTGGCGATTGCCAATGACTACAACGAAGACGGCTTTCGCGTGTTGGTGGTGGCCACCCGCAATATCCCGAACGCGTTGGCGCGCCGGCAGTACACCACCGCCGATGAGCGCAACCTGGTGATCCAGGGGTTCCTAACCTTCCTTGATCCACCGAAGGAAACCGCAGGCCCGGCGATTGCGGCGCTGCAACAGATCGGCGTAGCGGTAAAAGTGCTGACCGGCGACAACGCCGTGGTCACCAGCAAGATCTGCCGCCAGGTCGGCCTCGACCCAGGCCAGCCGCTGCTCGGCGTGGACATCGAAGCAATGGACGATGCGACCCTGCAGCGCCGCGTGGAAGAGCGCACGGTGTTCGCCAAGCTGACACCGCTGCAGAAGTCGCGGGTGCTCAAGGCCCTGCAAGCCAACGGCCACACTGTCGGTTTCCTCGGTGACGGTATCAACGATGCGCCGGCGCTGCGCGATGCCGACGTGGGGATCTCGGTGGACAGCGGCACCGACATCGCCAAGGAATCGGCCGACATCATCCTGCTGGAAAAGAGCCTGATGGTGCTGGAAGAAGGCGTGCTCAAGGGCCGCGAAACCTTCGGCAATATCATGAAGTACCTGAACATGACCGCCAGCTCCAACTTCGGCAACGTGTTCTCGGTGCTGGTGGCCAGTGCGTTCATTCCGTTCATGCCGATGCTGGCGATCCACCTGCTGCTGCAGAACCTGATGTACGACATCTCCCAACTGGCCTTGCCGTGGGACAAGATGGACAAGGAATACCTGGCCAAGCCACGCAAGTGGGACGCGAAGAACATCGGCCGCTTCATGCTGTGGATCGGGCCAACCTCGTCGATCTTCGACATCACCACCTTTGCGCTGATGTGGTACGTGTTCGCCGCCAACAGCGTGGAGATGCAGACCCTGTTCCAGTCCGGCTGGTTCATCGAGGGCCTGCTCTCGCAAACCCTGGTGGTGCATATGCTGCGCACCCGCAAGATCCCGTTCTTCCAGAGCACCGCGGCATGGCCGGTGTTGCTGATGACCGGTGTGGTGATCGCCCTGGGGATCTATGTGCCGTTCTCGCCGCTCGGCACCCTGGTGGGCCTGCAACCGCTGCCGCTGGCGTACTTCCCATGGCTGGCAGGCACCTTGCTCAGCTACTGCTGCGTGGCTCAACTGATGAAGACGATCTACATCCGCCGCTTCAAGCAGTGGTACTGATCACTCCCGCCGTTCAGACGGTGGCGGTCGCTCGGCTGCCACCGTGCATTACAAGGATTTCAAGCATGCGCGTGTTGATCTGTGCAGGTCGTCATTACGCCGACACCCAACGTTCCCGCCACGTGCTGGACGCTTACCACCGCCTGCGCCCGGTGCAGGTATTGATCCACGGCGGCAACCAGTTCCTCGGCAGCGAGATCGAGGAGTGGGCGCGGGAAATCGGCATCGACGTGGTGCGTTATCCGCCCAATTGGCAACGCCACGGCAAGCAGGCGGAACGCCAGCGCAACCATTTCATGCTGACCGACAGCCGCCCTGATGTGGTCATCGCCCTGCCCGGTGGCGATGACACGTCAGAGCTGGTCTGTCAGGCCAAAGCCAGCGGCATTTCGGTGCTGACCGTAGAAAGCTGAATTCAAGCGAGGCACAACATGTACAAAAAACACCGCCAACCCTCGGACAGGGTTACCCGCTATCGAGGCGCTCGCCAAACCCTCTTGTTGTTACCGCCAGCCAAACGGCGGGCGTTACGGCGCAACCTGATGTTTATCGGGCTTACACTCAGCGTCGTCCTGCTCATCAGCCTACTCTCGAAGGCTTTCGCGGCCGGGGGCGCTTATGCAGTCGACGACGGCGCGATCAATGCGCCGGGCGAATGCAACGTCGACGCCTGGTACAGCGCCCACCGACACGACGGCGGCACGCACAATGAGACACTGTCGCCTGCCTGCACCTTCGAGGCCCTGCCCGCCGTGCAATGGGGCGCGGCATTGTCACGGGCCAACCGCGAGACGCAAGTGAGCCCGCAAGTGAAGGCGCAGGTAATGTCACGTCAGGACCTGCGCCTGGAGATAGCCGTGTCCGCCAGCGCCCACGTTGCCCTGGACCGGCGACATGCGTTTGATGGCGCGGACGTCAACGCGCCGTTGACGTGGCAACCGCTGGAGCCCCTGCGACTGAACCTGAATGCCGGCTGGACCCACGCGTATGACGACGGCGAGCAAAACCAGCGTCTCACATGGGGCGCCGGCGCCGAATATCGGGTAGCGCACTCGTTGACGCTGATTGTCGAGCGCTACGGCCAAAAAGGCGCTGAGCAGGCCTGGCAAGCGGGGCCGCGGTTCCACCTTGGGCCGTTGATCGACATCGATGTGGTGGTTGGGCGCAGCCTGGTCGCTGAACGCGCGCAATGGTTGACCACCGGCGCCACGTTGCGTTTCTAGGCGTCACGCCTTCGCAGGGGTGGCGTCCTCTGGCGGAACCCGATGACCGCGGGGTGGGCACGCCTTATGATGGCGCCATCGCGCCGCCCAGACAGAGAGAAAGCCCGTGAACCGTATCGAACAGATCGCCCTGATGGCGACCTACAACCAGTGGATGAACCGTAAAGTCTACGACGCGGCCGCGAAGCTGACGGACGCCGAACTACGGATGGACCGCCGCGCATTTTTCGGCTCGATCCTCGGCACGCTGAACCACCTGACACTGGGCGACACCGTGTGGCTCAAACGCTTTGCCCAGCACCCCGCCAGCCATGCGGCGCTGGCACCGTTAAGCGCCATTGCCGCGCCCACCGATCTCAAGCAACTGGCCTTCGCCGACCTGCACGAACTGGCCACCCACCGCGCCTGGCTGGATCGACTGATCATCGACTGGGCGCAAAGCCTGCGCGAGCCTGACCTCGACCTGCGCCTGCATTACCACAACATGCGCGGGGTCGCGGCGGACAAACCGTTCTTCGGCCTGCTGGTGCATTTTTTCAATCATCAGACCCACCACCGGGGCCAGCTGACAACACTGCTGACCCAGGCCGGACACGATGTGGGCGATACCGACCTGCTCGCGCTGATCGACTGAACTCAGCGGGCGCTGAACTCGGCGTAAGCCTGCAACAAACGTGGAAAATCCTCCGGCCCAGGCAATTGTGCAAAGTGCTCGACCGCCGGCGTCGTGGCCCAGGGCAATTTCTCGCTGGTCCAGGTTTCCATGAACGGCGGATAATCCTCGGCATTCTCCAGCATCGTCGCACGCACATTGACGAACTCATCGATGCCATGGGGCCGTGTAAACAGCCAGCTCATGCAATGGGGGCAAAAGTAATGGCGGTCCACGCCATGCATGCCGCCGATCACCGGGCAACCCTGGGTCACGGTGAACGCGCTGGCGGGAATCAGCGCACTGAGGGAGAACGCGCTGGCGGTCATCTTCTGACAACCGGTGCAATGGCAGGCCATGGTGATCACGGGGGGCTGGCTCACACTGAAGCGCACGCGGTTACAACGGCAACTGCCTTCACGAGGCAGGTTCTCGACGCTCATCACTCACTCCTTTTTATGATTGGACTTGAGGCAGGGTAACGTCGAGCCTTGCTGTTGAGAAGGGCCAGGCCCGTAAACCGAACGCTGCGACCAGCACGGGGTCGTAATTGTAGGTGTCGGGATCAATCGCAGCCCGCCCTCCCTGCGTGCATTGTGGATCTGCAGATGCGCGTATACCCAAGAAGGAGACGCTTACATGGTCATTCACTTCAAGGTCGCCGGGCACTTAGCCTGCGGCCATCACGGCGGCAGCCTCCCCTCCAGCACCGAGCTGAACCGCGTCAAATGCCGAACCTGCCGCAACACCGAGGCCTACAAGGAAGCGCGCCGCACCCAGCGCAACGCCGCCCGCCGAGCTTCGCGCGCAGCCAAGACCCACACCTCCAGCGACTGGCGCAGCGCCTGGGCGCAACACTTGACCGACCTGCCAGGGTTGCAGCGCCTGCCACGCGGCTTCAGTGGTCAGCCCTTCGTGTAGTCCCAAGCAGCAGAAGCCCCGGTTGCGTCGGGGCTTGGTTCTGCTGAATCAGTCACTCAGTCATCATTGGACCCCGGCCTGCCACGCGCCTTGCGCACCGACAGCGTGGCCGCATAGGCCAGCGCCTGCTCGCGGGAATCGAAGGACGCCAACCGGTCCTGAGCCGTACACACCTGCCACGGCCCGAAATTGACCTGCACGATGTCATACCCATTCAGATGCAGCTTCTTGAGTGTTGGAGCGCTCATAGTCACCTCGCTTTTCCTGAGATTTCCAAGCGTTGCACGGCCTACCTTACACCTGCATCCAGCGCCGTTGCGGACCGCATGTCGCAGCGGCTTATGCCCAAGGCCGCCACTGCTGAGTCGTCCACTCTGAAGCAGCGTGACGGCGTATTGCCGCACCTGTCATTTATGAGGCGTATTCGCCGGCCCTGGGAATCTTCGGCTTGTGCTCAAAAGCCGATGTAGATCACTGATCTATCGAGCTTTTTCATCCCGATGTTTGTGCAAGAAAGGCAACCTCCGACCTTGCGCCCTGGCGCCCGGATCTATATATTCCCAACCCTGCTGCACCGCGCTGCCGCCCGAATGGCGAAACTGGTAGACGCATGGGACTTAAAATCCCCCGCTCGTAAGGGCGTGCCGGTTCGATTCCGGCTTCGGGCACCATAAATATCAAGGGCTTGCATGATGAACTTCATGCGAGCCCTTATCTTTTTTGCTCCGCAATTTTCAGACCTGTTCCGCAACTCTCCATTCCCCGGCGTCCTGCCGACCGAACACCAACGCCTATTTTGAAACACTCCTCACATACGCCTGGCACGCCCACAGCGCGATCAATCCTTGATCGCCGTCACCGGTGATGGCGAGAATTCGTTGAGCACTCGGTGACGGATGATCCGGGCCACGGCGATCTGTCCGTCCAGACCTGCACCACGGGCCTCACGCCAAAGGGGAGGCGCGCCAAGATATCCCGGTCTTTTCCGGTTGCAGTCATACTTTTCTCCCTACGAAAAAACCCGCACAACGGCGGAGATTAGAGGTGAACAGCAGCTTGGTTTACGTGGGCGCGCGGTGCAGTACCAAGATGAATATTGGCAATACAGCTATTGCGACAACGAGTTCCCGCACCGTTATTATTTGACAGCCTCTAGATGGGGCACATCGCTATCATCTGCGCCAAATTACGCATAGCAGAAGGAGCGTGTTAATCGTGTTGAGACCCGCCAAAACTACCAATCGCCACGGATGGGTTTGGGTCTACAGAAAAATCAGACACCTTGGATTCTCTCGTTTTACTGCTTTTTACAGGGTCAGCCTCTACGTTCTACGAGGAGATACCGGAACTTTCAGGTTCAAGTATGGCTGGCAAAAATTCCGCTTCCGCCGTTAATTACGGATGGCGCCGGGCTTAAAGGTTCACGCCCGACGCATGCCCTCATGCGAACTTAAAATCCCCCGCTCGTAAGGGCGTGCCGGTTCGATTACGGCTTTGGGTACCATGGATATCAAGGGCGTGCATGATGAACTTCGTGCAGGCCCTTATTTTTTTGAGCCACAATCATCTGTCCGGCTCCGCAATTCCCCATTCCTAAGCGTCTGGCCAACCGAACACCAGGTCTTTCGCCGTGCCCTCACTTTGTAGCGCAAGGTTCTGAACTTGCCGCCCAATACATCTATTACAAACAAATACCCCACGACAATCACATTATTCTTCCGTGCATTTTTCCTGCGCCTGACCGCTTCGGCTCGAGAGATAAAACCCACCCCACCGTACCGGCCCACCTTTTCTTTAGTGAAGTTGAGAGTCATCCCTATTTGACTCACAAACCCTGCAGCCAGGTGGAAAACTTAGTTACGCGAAGTATTAGCATTTACATCATTACACTCAGACCTAAATACCGATAAATAGGCACTTTTATAACTCATCGCACCTTGCTTTAATTAAGGCAGACGCCTTACCCTCCACGCCCGATAAAAAGCGCAACCAGTACTAAGTTGTGGCGCGTCTTACCGCGCGAGACGAGTATCAATTTCAATTAGAGAAATACACATGAATCATCAACAGATCTCTGAACAATCTGAAGACGAGGGATATAGTCAAGTCGCCCGCGCAGCGGCAGCCTCGCGATGCACTTGGATGAGCGTCATCGTCAATATCGCGCTGTCGTGCACACAGATTGTCGTAGGCGTGATGTCAAAATCCCAGGGGCTTGTAGCCGATGGTATTCACTCGCTATCAGACTTGATCGCCGATTTCGTAGTGCTGTTCGCCAGCCACAAAAGCAAGGAGGATGCCGACGAAGGTCACCCCTATGGGCATCTGCGTTTCGAGACCGCTGCATCCATGGTATTGGGCATACTGTTGTTGATCGTGGGCGTGGGCATGATCGGTTCTGCAGTGTTCAAGCTTGAAACCCCTGAATCGATTCCAACGGTACACATTGCGGCCTTATGGGTTGCCATCGCAGCGCTGGTGGCCAAGGAGCTGTTGTTTCGCTTTATGCTGCGGGTAGCCAAAAAAGTTAAGTCTAGTCTGTTGGTTGCCAATGCCTGGCACGCAAGGTCCGACGCCGCCTCCTCCTTGGTTGTCGGCATAGGTATTGTGGGCAATCTGGCGGGCTACCCGATTCTTGACCCGATTGCTGCGCTGGTTGTTGGAGGCATGATCGCCAAGATGGGTTGGAGTTTCACTTGGGATTCGTTGCACGACCTGATGGACCGATCGGCTGATGAGCAGGAAGTCGAAACTATCCGCAATACGCTTAAAAATACCCCCGGCATTAAAGGTGTACATGATCTACGCACTCGAAAAATGGGGGACATGATCATTGTCGACGCTCATATCGAAGTGGATGCCTCAATTACCGTTGAGGAAGGTCATGCCATTGCAGTTTGCGCAAGGGAAAATGTGATGCAGATTCATCGTGTTTTGAATCTTATGACGCATGTAGATCCCTGGCACCGCCCCGACCTTGATCATTAACCTGGCGCGACGCCGGCAACACGATCCGCCGACAGGGATAGTGCAAAAGCAACTCGCCAAGCATCACAGACATATCACAAATTTTTCACACAACACTTGATTGTCCAAGTACCGAAACAAACTTAAGCCTGCGAAATACTCTCAATTATTTTTATTCATGAGCGCTTTAACCAGAACGCTTAAATATTGAAATAACAGGCCAATAGTATTAATTCAAACCACCGTCACTTAATGCTGAGACGCTCGGTTTTGAGATTCGTACTACCCCCAACCCCATGCTTTCTCACGGCACTAAACAAGCGCAAGTTCGCGTCATCGACAGGAGCAGAAACCGAGTGTATTGGCTGGGGTGGCTACCAGGCGCCGGAGTGAATTATTACTTTTTCAACAACAATGCTTTCCAGTCTTTGGGATTTATCAAAATCGCCATAGGCATAAACTAAACCCAGCTTCCAAACAAAGCGACGAAGCGCGAATCCATAGGGTCCAAGCAAACCACCCTCCAGCGCCTCGTAGAGCCTTCGGCCATAGCCAATCCGACTGAAGACGTAAATCGTTTGCATCGTTGGGACACTGAAAAAATGAAACTGTTTAAAATGTTGATTGCTGCTTCTTTTGTAATGCTGGGTAGCCAGATGGCGTTTGCCGATGAGCCTGCCGTTGAGCAATACAGCTACAGTTCGCACCTCGACATTGCCAAAGTGATTCACATGGACTCCATCCCTGACAATGTCTGTGCCGTAGTCCCTGTCCAGATGACCTACCTGGACCACCAAGGTCACGTACATGTCATGCAATACAGTGTCATGGCTAACGGTTGCTCCAACAGCTAACAGAGTCCCGACAAAGCCTGCCTGATGACAGGCTTGTTAAAACGCCCCACTGGGGCAAGCTGGGGGAAGTTCCCAGCACTATTTCCCGCCCTCTGCATCGGTGATGCAGGACTAACCCCGCCCAGTGCGGGGTTTTTTATGCGCCAACAAAACCAAGCCCAAGGAGCGCCAACTGCTGAAGCGGCGCTGCTCGATGAAAAGGCCTGGAACACGTCCAGGCCTTTTTCGAGTCGAACAACACTCGATTGCGTGCTGTCAGCCAGATTGATCGGGTGTCACGTCATCCCGAGGTTGAGCCCACTCTAAGTTACGGTCGCCGGCATCCTCCAACGCCATCCGCCTATTCGATACGACGGTATCCAAGTTGTTGACATGGATCGCCTTGTTCCACCTGACTGAACTTACATCGTATTTAGCGGCAAGTGCTTTGACCTGTGCCAAACAAACTAACGGCGAAGTCTCTTCACGGCTGCCGCCTTCGGCAATAATTGCGAATTTCCACGCATCAAGATCCATCATGTGTTGGGCTCTGACGCGTCGGACCTTCTTGTGATCGCTCTTTATATAATGTATCTCGTAATCTGCCTGCATAAGTACCTGGCATTGTCTTTGATTATCACTCTTGCGTTGAATGTGCCGCGACGGAGCCCCTCAGCTTTTGAAATGACAATCAAGCCAGTGGTCCAGCTCAGAGGCGGAATGGCGTTCGCGTGCGGGCACGTGGGCCAGGCTTTCCGCGACCCGGAGTCTATTTTCCGGGCTCGTGTCATAGCCTCTGGTTATTAAGAAGATCTCAATATACTCGGAGGGACTAATGACTTTACTGTCGCCCACGAGAACCGCTTTTACATTGGCTTTTTCGTGAAACTGGTTTTTATACGTATATTCCAATTGGCTCACCTTTTTAAGAGGGAATTTATTTCCCTACTTCAAATATGATCCTGTTTTTGCGGATTGACTCCAAAGTCAGCTATTTTATTTTTTAATGGAGAGTGATTTAACAGTCAAAAATGTAACGTTCTTTATATGGCTCTTCAGCGCACAAAAACAGGAGGCCCGCGTGGCGCTGTCGTCGATAGCCGGGGAGTTCGATATACCCAATCAACAACGACCTATTGAGGCACTCTCCAGTATCCGGCACACTCCTGGACTCTTGGAAAAAGGAATTCACCGATGCCATTCTCATTGGAAGAAAGAACAGCGTTGCTCGCACTCAAGGGGGTAGGCCCCACGGTGATTACCCGGCTTGAACAGATGGGCATTGAATCGCTGGACGCACTCAGCCAATCCAACGTGGGGGACATCCTCGCCCAAGCCTCTGCGGCATTGGGCTCGACGTGCTGGAAGAACAGCCCACAAGCGCGCGCGGCCATCACTGCGGCCGTGGCGCTTGCAAGACGCAACCCGCAGCGGTAAACGCGTTCAAGCGCCTCCCCCAGGGGTTGCTTGCTGACTACCTGCGCGGTCTAGCGTGGCTTCATCGCAGACAGCACGATTGATTCAACGAGACGCCGAGCAGCGACAAACTTGTGTTCGCTTGGCGTACTCCACTCGTTGTAGAGCACCGGGCCTTTGTCACTCACCCAGACATCGCCATCTTTCAGAATGCGGAACGCCCAGATTTCTGGCCACGCTTCTCTCCCCTGCTCGTCCAGCGTGTGCTTGCGAAGCACCACGCGACCAAAGGTGCCGCTGCCCTCATTGGCATAGAGCAGATTCGCTCTGATCAGGCCGAAATGGCCTTCAAGCTGGAAGTAACCCTCTGGCGGAACGGTAAAGCTCACGCCAAAACGGCTGTGCGTAGATGTGAAGAGTTCAGAAAGACGCGTTCGCAGGCCTTCAGTGTACTTGGCGACTTGCTCGATATCCTGGACGACAGGTCCGATACCGTTCAGCGACTCTTCAGCATATGCATCAAACAACATGGTCGGGTTTCCTTTATGGCTGGATGAGCGTCGTGTCGGGTTGCCCTCAACCCGTGTGCCAACCTGCACCCAACCAGTTTGGCGGGTCGGTGCCGGTCATCACTTGATCTGCGCTAAAGCATCGGCGAACTGCTGACCACCCGCAACGCCAACCCTTCATACGCGTCCAGGGTAATGGTGAACGCCCCTTCGGCCGTCAGATCGCCCTCGACCCGTTCATTGATGATGTCCACCACCGGCCCCGGCGCGATATTGGGCAGGTGCAGGGTTTCGGTGATCGGCGTGCTGCCGAAGTTCAACGCGGTGATTTGCGTGCCTTTACCGGCCGGCAGTTCGTGGACCATGACCAACAAGCCAGGATGTTCGACGTCCGGCACCAGGATCTGGCGACTGGCCGCGATGTCATAGGCACGGCGCACGGCGAGGATTTTCTGCAACTGGGAGGCGAACGAGTCCGGGTCCTGCAATTGGCGGTTGAGGCTGCCGTACAGGGTTTTCGAACGCGGCATCTGCCCCGCCGAAAGCTCGGCCTGCGGGTTCAGGTCCACCAGGTCGTAGGCGCCGCGGTGTATCCAGCGGGTATCGCCATCAGTCATCAGGTGCGCGACGTCATCCGCCGCCAACGGTAATGCCCCGACCAGGTCCCAGCCGGACAAGGCGAACACGCCGGGCTGCATGGCGTTGTACATCACCAGGAGCAAATGGATCTGGCGAATCTGCTCGACATCGGCCGGCGTGATCGCCGCAAGGTCACGAATGCCGAGGGCCGCCGTGATGATGCTGGCGGTGGTGCAGGACACGCCATTGGTGACGAACTTGAGGTTGTACGGCGCATGTTCGCCGGCCAGGCGCTCGTACATCTGCTCGCGGATATGCTCGCGCAGGATGTTGCCGGGAAATGTCTGCCCCTGGTAGAGGAAACTGTCATGGGCATGCAGGGTCCAGAAATGCACGAGTTCCAGGGTCAGTTCGTCATGGTTTTGCAAGGCATGGATCAGCGAGCCGGGGTCGATGCCGAGGTTGTGCATCTGGCGCAGCATCAGGCGCAGGAACTCGGTGTCGCCCATCAGCAAGGCATGCTGATAGGCCGGACGCGTGATGAAGTCGTAGGAGAGATCAGCACCGCCGTGGGACATCGACGCGATGTCGTCCAGCGTCAGGTTCAGTTCCTGGAAGCTGAAACCGCCAGCCTTGCGAATCGCGCCGCCAAGCAATTGATTACCGGTGATCGACAGCGGATGGCTTTCCGACCAGGCCGTGCCGTCGAGCTTGCGCTCCACACCGAGGAAACCGTTGGCGTCCAGGCGCAGGATCTTGGCGCCCATCACATCGATCGCGTGCAGCGCATCGCCAATGATCATCTGCTGCGCGGCGAAGGATGGATCGAGCCAGTTAAGCGACGGTTGGCCCTCCTTGAAGTAATGCAGGTAGACCCAGCGCCGCGGCTTGCCATCGACGCCGATGACCACCGGCGTGGTGCTCCAGTCGGTTTCCTTCACGCCAGGCTCGAAGAAAATCACCCGCTGCAACTGGCCGACGATGTAGTGTTTATCACGCAGCGCGTCCACCTGCAGCGGGCTGAGGTTCTGGGCATCGCGCCCGTCGGCGACCTCCGGCAGCAACGGCCAGTCTTCCTCGCGGATTTCCACCATGTGGTAGAGCCCCGGGTAGTCCTCGTAGGCCATCTCGGCCAGGCGGAAATCCGCGCCCTTGCCGGTGTGCGAGGGGATCACATCGTCGATGATCACCGCATTGTGAGCCGCCGCCATGCGTGTCAGCGCCTGCAACTGCGCCTCGGTGCCCAACTGCGGGTCGATGTCGAAGCTGATGCGATCGAAATTGCCATCGATGGTCGGCGTGTGTTCCGTCCCGGCCAAGCCGCCGGACTTTTTCAGCGGACCATTGTGAATACCCTGGATACCGATCTTCGACAAGGCATGCCACAGCGCCTCATCGCCCAGCGCTTCGAGCACCGTGCCGTTTTCACGGGTGACAATCGACGCCGGGTACGCGGTGAACCACACCGACGACAAGGCCGAAGCATCACGCGGCCGGGTATGTGCATACGGCTGTTGCCACAGGCGCCCTTGCCCCGAATAGAGCTTGGCGCGCTGGCGCGCCGCGTGCAGCATCGACTGTTGCACCAGCCAGTTCACATGATCGTTGTCAGCCGCCGTCATAAGCCCATTACCTGTCGTCGTGAAAAGGTTACTCGTAAGCATAGGAGCGGCGAGCGGGGCTATTCGTTGCATCGCAATGCCGGCGGTTAGCTCAACTGACGGTACTGCCTCGGCGTAAACCCCGTCGACGCCTTGAACTGGCGACTGAACGCGCTGTGGTCGGTGTAACCGCACTGCAGCGCGACGTCGGTGATCGGCAGGTCGCTGTGCAGCAAGCGATGGGCGTGCTCCAGGCGCACTTTCTGGATCATCTGCCGCGGCGTCAGGTGGAACACGCGCTTGCAGTAGCGCTCCAGCTGCGCCACCGAGATCCCGGCGATACGCGTCAGTTCGCCCAAGGTCACGCGCCGATTGAAATGCGTGCGAATGTGCGCGTCCACGGCGGCCAGGCGTTGGTAGGCGGGGTGGGTTTCGCTGGCCGATTGCAGGTCGACGGAAATGCCGGCCAGGCCGATGATCTGCCCGACGTGGTTGTACAGCGGCCACTTGTGGGTCAGGCACCAGCCCGGTTCGCGGCTGCCATAGAGATGCAACTCGAGCTGATCCGCCAATACAAACCCCTGCTCCAGCACGCGCCGGTCCTGCTCGGTATAACCCGGCCCCAATTGCTCGGGGAACACCTCGGCGCTGGTTTTGCCGAGCAACGGTTGCAGTTGCTTGAGCCCGCAACGCTGCACCAGGGTGCGGTTGGCGAGCACATAGCGGGCGTCGAGATCCTTGATGAAAATCGCGGCATTGGGGATCACGTCGAGCATCGGCAGCAGTTGCATGACGCCGGCCAATAACTGCTCGATGCTCTGCGGGCGATTCGCCTCGTGCCCTTGGCACAGGGCTGCAAACGCACTCTGCAACATCACTCCGCCCCCTCTTTGCGCTTCGACGTCCAGCAGATTGCCCCATGCACGGGATGCTGTCGAGCGTAGAAAACTGTGCTGAATTCGTCATCCAACCCGGCGCAAAACATCAATCGTCGCAGCGCTGACGCGTTCACGATATGGCCACTGCATGCCTATCCCATCGGCCAGGCTCACCCCTGAACGGAGCGTGTCATGAAACGACTGCACGTCATCGACTCTCACACCGGCGGCGAACCCACGCGCCTGGTGATGGACGGATTCCCCGCACTGGCCGGCAACAGCATCGCCGCACAACTCGACAACCTGCGCACCCACCACGACGCATGGCGCCGCGCCTGCCTGCTGGAACCGCGTGGCAACGATGTGCTGGTGGGCGCCTTGTATTGCGCGCCGGTCACACCGGGCGCCACCTGCGGCGTGATCTTCTTCAACAACGCCGGCTACCTCGGCATGTGCGGCCACGGCACGATCGGCCTGGTTGCCTCGCTGCACTATCTGGGGCGCATCGAGCCGGGCGTACACACCGTCGACACGCCCGTCGGGCCGGTGGCGGCCACACTGCATGCAGACGGCGCCGTGACCCTGCGCAACGTGCCCGCCTACCGTTTTCGCCAACGGGTAGCGGTGGATGTGCCGGGGCATGGCGTGGTCCATGGCGATATCGCCTGGGGCGGCAACTGGTTCTTCCTGGTGTCGGAGCACGGCCAGGCGCTGCAGATGGATAACGTCGACGCCCTGACCGACTACACCTGGGCGATGCTCAAGGCCCTCGAACGCCAAGGCATCTATGGCGAAGACGGCGCACTGATCGACCATATCGAGTTGTTCGCCGATGACGCCCACGCCGACAGCCGCAACTTTGTCATGTGCCCGGGCAAAGCCTACGACCGCTCGCCCTGCGGCACCGGCACCAGCGCCAAGCTCGCCTGCCTGGCCGCCGATGACAAACTCGCGCCGGGTGAAACCTGGGTACAAGCCAGCATCACCGGCAGCCAGTTCGAAGGCCGCTATGAATGGGACGGCGAACGCGTGCGCCCGTACATCACCGGTCGCGCCTACATGACCGCCGACAGCACCCTGCTGATCGATGCGCAGGACCCTTTCGCCTGGGGCATCTGAGCCCTGCATGGTTTGACTGAATATTCCAAGGAGTTAGCCCCATGAGCGACACCATCTTCACCGGCTGCATTCCCGCACTGATGACCCCGTGTACCGCCGCGCGCAAGCCGGACTTCGACGCCCTCGTCGCCAAGGGCCGCGAATTGATCGATATCGGCATGAGCGCCGTGGTCTATTGCGGCTCCATGGGCGATTGGCCGTTGCTCACCGAAGCCCAGCGCCAGGAGGGCGTGGCGCGCCTGGCCGCCGCCGGCGTGCCGACCATCGTCGGCACCGGCGCGGTCAACAGCCGTGAAGCAGTGTCCCACGCGGCGCATGCGGCCAAGGTCGGCGCCCAGGGGTTGATGGTGATTCCCCGCGTGCTGTCCCGTGGCGCTTCGGCCACCGCGCAAAAGGCCCACTTCGCCGCGATCCTCGACGCTGCGCCCCACCTGCCGGCGGTGATCTACAACAGCCCCTACTACGGCTTCGCCACCCGCGCCGAGCTGTTTTTCGAGCTGCGCCGCGAGCACCCGAACCTGATCGGCTTCAAGGAGTTCGGCGGCGCCGCCGACCTGCGCTACGCCGCCGAACACATCACCTCCCAGGACGATAACGTGAGTTTGATGGTCGGCGTCGATACCCAGGTGGTACACGGCTTCGTCAACTGCAACGCCACCGGCGCTATCACCGGCGTCGGCAACGCCCTACCTCGGGAAGTGCTGCAACTGGTGGCGCTAAGCAAGCAAGCCGCCAAGGGCGACGCCAAGGCACGTCGCCAGGCCCTTGAGTTGGAGGCCGCGCTGGCGGTGCTGTCATCGTTCGACGAAGGCTGCGATCTGGTGCTGTATTACAAGCACCTGATGGTGCTCAACGGCGACCATGGCTACGCCCTGCACTTCAACGAAAGCGACCAGCTCAGCGCGGCCCAGCGTCGTTATGCCGAAAGCCAGTACGCGCTGTTCCGCCAGTGGTATGCGAACTGGTCGGCGGAACAGAATGTCGCTTGAACCCACAAGCGCCGACATCGCCGTAGTCGGCGCGGGCATCATCGGCGTCGCCTGCGCCTTGCAGTTGGCACGTCAAGGGCGCCAGGTTGTCGTCATCGACGCGCAGCCCCCCGGCATGGGCGCCTCCTATGGCAACGCCGGCCATCTGGCGAGCGAACAAGTGTTCCCCATCGCCGACCTGTCGATCCTCAAGCGCTTGCCCACGATGCTGATGGACCCCATGGGCCCGCTGCGCCTGGACTGGAAATACCTGCCCCGCGCCCTGCCCTGGTTTGCGCGTTTGCTGCTCAACCTGCGCCCGGCCAGCTACCGGCGCACGGTCGCCGGCATTCGCGCACTGAACGAAGGCAGCCTGGGCGCATGGCAGCGCCTGCTGCAAGGCATCGACCGGCCGGAGCTGCTACGCGAAGACGGCTCGTTGCTGGTGTTCGAGCGCGCGGATTCGCGAGGGGCCATCGACGCGCTGCAGCAACGCATGGCGCAGCAAGGCGTGCCGGTGGTGTTCTGGTCGGCTGACACCATTCACAAGGCCGCGCCGCAGTTGAGCGAGCACATCCAGGGCGGGCTGTTCTTTGCGGGCACCGGGCACTTTCTCGATCCCTATCAGGTGGTGTGCGAACTGGTGAACGCCGCCACAGCCAACGGCGTGCAATTCCTCACCCGCCAGGTGCTGGGCGGGCAAGTCGACGCCCATGGCGTCACGCTGACCACCGATCAAGGCCCATTGGCCGCACGCCAAGTGCTGATCGCCTGCGGAGCCCACTCGGCGAAACTCACCGCCGCCTTGACCGGCAAGCACGTCCCCCTCGACACCGAACGCGGCTACCACCTGATGCTGCCCCACGAACATGAACGCCTGCCCTTCGCCGTCACCTCCCTGGAGCGCAAGTTCATCATGACGCCCATGCGCGGCGGTCTGCGCCTGGCCGGCACCGTGGAATTCGCCGGCCTGGAGCGCCCGGCGAATATGCAACGCGCCTGGCAGCTGCATCGCCTGAGCAAAGGGTTGTTCCGGCAAGACCTCAATGCACAGGACGCGACACCATGGATGGGCTTCCGGCCCTCCCTGCCGGACTCGCTGCCGATCATCGATCGGGTCGCCGACGGCAAGGTGTTGCTTGCGTTCGGGCATCAACATCTGGGGTTGACGCAGGCAGCGGTGACTGCGGAGCTCATCGCGCAACTGGCTTCGACACGGCCGCGACTGTCGGGTTTGCCGGAGTTGGAGGGGTATCGGTTGGTGCGGTTCTGAGCGGCGTCGCGCCAAGCGTGCTTCGCTCAAAATCCAGAAAGGTCCCACAGCTCTTGTAGGACCGTGTGGCACACAAGCGGCGCGGCGCCTCACCAACGCAGACGTGGCAAGGATTTCGCGCAGACGCTCCCATCTGCTCGCACAGGTTTTTCACAACAGAACCCACTGCGGGCCTGGCTTCATACACCGAATAAACATCACGTAACTATTCGCCGCCCCCAAGGCCAAAACGTAATTGATACAACCCCAAGCGGCCCTCTTCTCCATGAGCCCGCAGCCATGAATACAGACGTTTCTCCCGCTGTCGCCAGTGACTGGTGCTGGATTGGCAAACTGGCGCCGCCCTTGACATTGCTCACGTCCTTGCCACGCCAGGCACTATTGGCCGCCTTGCATGCCCGGACAAGGGGGCCGCTGGTGCTGCTGGTCGCACCGGCCGGATACGGAAAAACCACGTTGTTGATGCAACGGCGGCAAGCCTTGCTATCGAACACCCCCTCGGCAACCGTCGCGTGGTTGTCATTGGATGAGGCCGACGGCGACCCGAATCGTTTCCTGTCCTATCTGATCTTGACGCTGGATCGCGCGGGGCTTGATCTCGGCCATCTGACGCGCCTGGCGCACGCCCAGGCGCTGGATGTGCAGCCGCATCGCACGATCACCGCCCTTCTCCACGCGTTCGCCCGGGAAAACTGCCGGGTTACGCTGTTTCTTGACGACTATCACACCGCGGCAAACGCTGCGCTTGACGCCCTTGTACAGGCTTTGCTGGAACAGGCCGCACCGTGGCTCGAGTGGGTGGTGTCCGCCCGCGTCCGCCCTGGCTGGCCACTGGCCCAATGGAAGGCCAACGGTTGGGTCCACGAAGTGTTTGCCCAAGCGCTGAGGTTCACCCAGGTCGAAACCAGCGAAATTCTCGGCCCCACTGTTGCGCCGAGCGCACAACAGCATTTGCACGAAAAAACCGAAGGTTGGCCGGTTGCCGTACAACTGGCCCGGCTGTGGTGCGCCAATGGCGACGCATCGTTGTACGGCCTGAACGCCTTTTCAGGCTGCAGCGCCGATATGGCCGACTACCTGACCGGGCAAGTGGTGCAACGCCTGCCCCAGGACAGCCAGGACTTTTTACGCGATATGGCCCTGCTCGAGCGCTTCAACCCTGAGTTGGCAGATGCGGTACGCGGCCGTAGCGACAGTGCGCAGCAGTTGATGCAACTGGCCCATCTGGATGCGCTGTTGGTACCTCTGGATGCCGACCGCCAGTGGTTCCGCCAGCACCGCTTGCTCCAGGATTTTCTCAACCAGCGCATCGACGCCAGCGTCGCGCGCGATATCCACTACGCAGCGGCCCAGTGGCTAGCTGAGGAGAGCGATTGGGTACAGGCGATCACCTACGCGCTGCGCGCCAGCGATACCCGGCTGGCGGTGCAACTGGTGGTGCGAGCCGGCAGTTGGGAGGTCGTGCTGCACAAAGGCATCCGCTACGCGCAAAGCCTGTTGGGCTTATTCGACGAGAAAACCCGCAGGGAAGAACCGGACTTGCTCCTGCTCCAGGCCTATCTGCACGCCAAGCTCGGTGATCATGCCCTCGCCACACAACTGCTGTACCTCGCCCATGGCAGGGTCGAGGATGACCCTCGCCTGGCGCGGGATTTTCATGTCATCCACACGCTGGCGAATGCCTATACGGATCGCTTCGAACCGCACCATTGCGCAGGCGCCGCAGGCGACGATGTACTTGCACAGGGTACGCTGGAGTGCGTCCACGCCTTGCAGGCGCTGACCCAGGGACGACTGCCTTTGGCCCTGCAAGTCATCCGCTCGGCGCACATCAAGATGCGCTTGGCCGCCAGCCCGCGGGGCGAGAACTATTGCCGTATCCACGAGGCGCAGGTCCTGGCCTTGGGGGGTGACCTTTCGGCATCAGCGCAGATGGTCGATAACGCACTGGCCATTGCCGATAGCCAGTTCGGCAGCGAAAGCTCGGTCAGGGCACTGGTGGGTTGCCTCAAGGCGCAGCACTTGTATTGGCAGGGTGCCTGGGCCGAGGCGACCCCCTGGTTTCGCGATGGCTGGGCGTCACTCAAACATACCGACGGCTGGCTCGATATCGCGGCCGCCACCGCCGAGGTGACGTGGCGCAGCGCCCTGCGAAACCTGGGCCTGCAACCGGCACTGCTGGAGCTTGAGCACACCGCCCAACTGGCCAGCGCGCGTAACTGGCAGCGCCTGGAACGCTTGGTCCGCACCTGGCGAGTCGACTTATTGGTGCAAGGCGGGTCATTGACCCAGGCGCGCCAGGAAGCGCTGGCCGCCAACCTCGACCACACCGCGAACAACGCCGAGGACTGGCGTAACCTGGAAGCGGCTACGTTGGCATTGGCCCGGTTTCAGTTCGCCACCGGCGCGTCCGGCGCGGCGCTCAATCGCCTGCAACAAGGCGTCGGGGTGCTGCAACCACAAGGCTTGCGACTGCCCACGTGGCGCCTGCAGGTGCTGACCCTGGCCGCTCACGGCAAAGGTCATGCGGTAGCGCTGGACGCGACCCTGGCGTCGATACCCGCAACGGCCCTGCCCGGCCTCCTGCTCGAGGCCGGACCGTGTGTGCTCGCCGCCCTGGAGGCCTGCACCAACAGCCGTTCCAGGCCCCCCGCGGTGCTCACCCGCCTGCGCGGATGGCGCGCCCACCCCGTTCGCCCGCGCACGCCCTTCAGCGCCAAAGAGACGCAGATCCTCGCCCTGCTCGCCGAAGGCCAATCGAACAAAGCCATTGCCCAGGCCATGGACATTTCTGAAAACACCGTGAAATTCCACCTCAAGCATGTATTCGCAAAGCTCGGCGTGGACAACCGCACCGCCGCCATGGCCGCCGCGTTGCGCCTGGGGATGCTGACACCTTTTCATTGACCCACCCACCTACCCGTGCGGGTAGTCGATCTGCCTAGATCGTTGCCACCTACCCGCCCCGTGTGTAGTCGCCGCCATGTGCCGCGCCCTAGCATCCCGTCAACCCCAGTGAGAGCCCTTTTCTCCTGGCGCCCATAACAATAAACACAGCAGGAGATGCCCTGTGGGTACGGACGGCAAAACAGTGCGCGTGGCCACCGACGTCGGCGGAACCTTTACCGACTTGGTGTATTTCATCAGCGATCCGGTCACCGGCGAACAGACCATTCGTACCGCCAAGGTCGACACCACCCCGCCGAACTTTGCCCAAGGCGTACTCAACGTCATCGGCAAGGCCGACGTAGACCTGGGCAGCGTGGATTTTCTGGCCCACGGCACCACGGTAGTGATCAATGCCCTGACCGAACGTCGCGGCGTCAAGACGGCGCTGATTACCACCCAAGGTTTTCGCGATGTGCTGGAGATTGCACGCGCCAACCGGCCGGACTACTTCAATCTCAAATGGGTCAAGCCAGCCCCCTTCGTGCCCCGCTATCTGCGCCGCGAAGTCTCAGGCCGCTTGCACACCAATGGCCAGGAACGTGAACCGCTCGACCTCTCGCAACTGCCCCGGATCCTCGATGCCTTTCGTGCCGACAATGTGCAGGCCATTGCTATCTGCCTGCTGCATGCCTACGCCAACCCGGCCCATGAACAGGCGGTTCTGCACGAAGTACGTAGGCTCTGGCCACAGGTATCGGTGGTGGCCTCCCATCAGATCACCCGTGAATGGCGCGAATACGAACGCTCCAGTACCACCGTGCTCTCAGCCTATGTTCAACCCATCGCTGCACGTTATCTGGATGACCTGGTCGATGGCCTGCGTGACAGCGGCTACACAGCGCCCTTGTACATCATGCAATCCAACTGCGGCGTCGACAGCGTAGAGCACGCCCGACAGACCCCGATCACCATGGTCGAGTCAGGCCCGGCCAGCGGTTTTTGGGCTGCGGCGCAACTGGGACAACTGATCGACGAACCCAACCTATTGGGCCTCGACATCGGCGGCACCACGGCCAAATGTGCATTGATCCGTAACGGCCAAGTATCGATCAAGACCGATTACTGGATCGAGCGCAACAGGATCAACGCCGGCTATCCGATCATGGTGCCCGTGGTCGACCTGGTGGAGATCGGCAACGGCGGCGGTTCTATCGCCTGGGTCGACGACTTCGACAAACTGCACGTGGGGCCTCAGTCCGCCGGCGCAGTACCGGGCCCCGCCGCCTATGGCAACGGCGGTACGCACATCACCACGACCGACGCCAACCTGATGCTCGGGCGTATCAACCCGGACTACTTTTGCGGCGGCCGCGTGGAGGCCGACCTGCCCGCGGTTAAGCGCGGCTTGAACGAGCTGGGTCAACGCCTGAACTTGCCAGCCGACGAGATCGCCCGTGGCATCGTGCGCTTGGCCAACGACAATATGGTCAACGCGTTGAAACTGGTGTCGTTGAGCCGCGGCCATGACCCACGGGAACTGACGCTGATGGCCTTCGGTGGCGGCGGCGCGATGCACGCGGTCGCACTGGCGCAGGAACTGGGCGTGCAGAAGGTCATCATCCCCCGGAGCGCCTCGGTGTTCTCGGCCTGGGGCATGACGCTGTCGGATTTGCGCCGCGATCTGTTTATCAACCGCTTTGTCGATACCGCCCAGGCCGACAAGCTTGAGCAGGCACAGCAATTTCTCGACGAATTGAGCTGTGCGGCCCGCGAGCAATTCGTCGCCGAAGCGATCCCCCCACAACAGGTCGAGCTCCAGGTGTATTGCAAGCTGCGCTACCAGAACCAGGAACATTCAGTCGAAGTGCTGCTCAACCCGCACGAATGTCTCGACGCGGACTGGGCACTGATCGAGCAGCGTTTTCATGGTCTCTACGAACAGCACTACACCTATCGCCTGCAAGCCCCCTTGGAAATTATCGGTTTTCATCTGGTCGCCACGGCCCAGATCGGCAAGTTGACGCCCCAAGCGCTGCCGATCACCGGCCGCCGCGTCAGCGACGCCTGCAAAGGCCAACGCCGTGTGGATTACGCCCAGGAGGGTTGCCATAACGCGAACCTCTACGACTACGACTTGCTCGAACCGCTGATGACATTTTACGGCCCGGCAATCGTCGAGGACGCCGGCACCACGGTGGTGGTTCACCCCGGCAACCGCGTACAGGTCGACCGCCTCGGCAACCTGCACATCATGATCAACGGCTGAAGGAGCGCTGCCATGAGTACGCTAGATATCTTTACCCGCGACATCATCCAGAACTCGCTCCAGGCAATTGCCGACGAAATGTTCACCGCCATGCGCAACGCGGCGATGAGCCCGGTGATTTATGAAGTCCTGGACATGGGCACCGGCATTACCGACGCGCACGGCGACATTGCGAGTTCCGGCGCAGGTATTCCGGCCTTTGTCGGCGTGTTGGACAAGGCCGTGAAGAAAATTCTGCAGCACCATCCGTTGCCGCAGGACATCGAGGACGGAGACGTCTTCATCAGCAATGACCCCCACGACGGTGCGGTGACTCACCTCAACGATGTGGTACTGGCCATGCCGGTCTTTGCCGAAGGCCAGTTGGTCGCCTGGACCGCGAATATCGCGCACTGGAACGATGTCGGCGGGCGAGTGCCGGGCTCTTTGTCAACAGAAGCGACGGACATCTTCCAGGAAGGTCTGCGCCTGGCGTCGGTCAAGTTGATCAGCCAAGGCCAGCCAATCCGCTCGGTGTTGCAGATCCTGCGCGCCAATACCCGGATGCCGGACTTCATGGAGGGTGACCTGTGGGCCGGGGTGGCTGCCGTGCGCGGTGGCGCCGCGCGCCTGCGCGAGCTGACGAGCAAGTATGACAGCGCGCTGTTTCTGCTGGCGATGAAAGACTTCATGGACCTGGGCGAAAAGGTGTCCCTCAAGGCTCTGGGCGAACTGCCTGCAGGGCAGTTAAGTCTGGAAGAACTGCAGGATGACGGCAGCCTGTTCAAGGTCCGGATCGACATCCGCGCCAGCGAAATGGTCGTCGATCTGCGCGACAACCCCGATCAATGCCAAGGGCCAACCAATCTTAGTCGCGACGGCACCGTCGTTGCCGCACAGATGGCATTCAAGGCCTTGACCGCCCCCCAAGGCATTACCAATGGCGGCACTTTTCGCCCTCTCAGGGTGTTGACCCGCCCCGGCTCGCTGTTCGATGCACTGCCACCGGCCGCCGAAGGTTTCTATTTCGAGAACCTCATCCGGGTTCACGACCTGATCCTGTGCTGTCTGGCCCAACGTTTTCCTGACCGGTTGCCCGCCGGCAATTTTGCCTCGGTGTGCGCCACGATCATTGGCGGCATTCACCCGGACACGGGCCGCCTGTTCACCCTGGTCGAACCGGAAATCGGCGGCTGGGGCGCCGAACCCGGGCGCGATGGCAACAATGCCGTCTACTCCGGGCTGCATGGCGAAACCTACAACTGCCCCGTCGAAGTCTGTGAAGCCCGCTATGGCTTGTATGTCGAACGCATGGCCTTGAATGATGAAGCCGGCGGGCATGGGCAATTCCGAGGCGGCCGTGGCGTGTGCATCGATTATCGGATTCGCGCCGATGGCAGCTTCATGACCTGCGGCTACACCCGCGCGGTCGTTCCGCCCTGGGGCCTGGAACAAGGGGCCGAAGGCACGCCCAATTACGTCGAAGTCATCCGCCGGAACGGTCAGCGCGAACGCCACGCGATGGCCAGCGGCATCGCGTTGAGCGCGGGTGATCTGGTCAGGGTACGCACCGGCGCGGGCGGAGGGTATGGCCCCGCCAGCCAACGAGATCCGGACGCGGTGCGCAACGACGTGAAAAACGGCTACCTCGATGCGGCGACCGCTCAGTCGGTATACGGCCTGGTGACGTGACCTTGGGGCGCCTCCCGCGCCCCGCCTGCTGCTCGACCTTCAAGAACAACAACAAAAAGAGAGCACCCTCATGAAACTGCAACACTCATCTCGTTTATGGGTAGCGCCTACGCTTGCCTGGGTTTTGGGGATCACACCCCAGGCACACGCTGAACAGTTCATCGGCTTCGCCCAACCGGGCGTACCCGGACAGTGGGCCCTGGAATCGTTTCCTGTATTCAGCCGCACCACAACGGGCAGCGTGCGCGCGGGCAGCAACACTGTCCTGGCGTACTTTTCGGAAACCGGCTTTACCGGGACGCAGCGCGACCAATTGCAGTTTTGGGTCGGCGCCGACACGGGCTACAGCAATGACAACAGCGCTCGCAACAACGGCTCGTGGGGCGTGGCGTCACCGAACCTCGGCCTGGCGTATTACTACAACGTGGTGGAGCCCACCAGTGCCTATGGTTCCGATGACTTCACCACCTTCTGGATCAACCCGACGCTCTCCCTGGAGTTTCCCAACGGCAATGATGAGGGCACGGGTTACGGCGCGTTTGCCAACCGCTATGGCGCAAGCTTCAGCGTCGCCAACTACCTGCGCTTGGGCCGTTTCGCCGCCACCTTTACGCCGGCCGGCATTCACTACGCCGCGCGCAATCGGCACGCGACCGATCTCGGCAGCGGCGACCCGACACGCCTGCGCGGCGGTGTCAGTTTCTGGCTGGCCGACATCGCCGCCGGGTATCTGGTCACCGACGATGTATGGCTGGGCGTCCATCATTCTTACCACATCAACAATCGCTCGGCGTCCGACTTCAAGGAATCCCGCGAAGGCAAGATCGGCCCGGCGATGACCTACACCGGTTTCAGCAAACAGGGGTTCTACCTGTCGGCCAACCTGAACTTCGACTACTACCACAGCGACAACCTGCCCTATTCCAATAGTTTGACCATGGCTCTGGTGAAGTTCTTCTAGTGCCATTCAACACACTTATCGAGGAATACCGTGTGGACAGTTCAACCTTCAACATCGCACCGCAAGACATTGCAGTGACCGTGCGCTGGCTCAACCCGATCGGCTGCCCGACCTTTGACGCGCCCATCGCTGAGCTGTTGCACCGCATCAAACAACCCTCCACTCAGGTGGAGGTAGTGTCGTTCGACATGACGCCCAGCCCAACGCACCTGGAATACCGCGCCTACGAGGCCCTTACGTATGAACGCACCGTGCATATCGCCCGCGATTGCGCCCAGGCGGGTGTAGACGCGCTAGTGCTGGGTTGCTTCTACGATCCGGCACTGGAAGACGCACGGGAAATTTCCGGTGAAACCCTGGTCGTCGCGCCCTGCCAGGCGAGCCTGCAGGTGGCGGAACACCTGGCCAATCGCTTTTCGATCATTGTCGGGCGCAACAAATGGATCGAGCAGATGCGTGCGCGGGTGCAAGGCTATGGCGCCGGCTCCCGGTTGGCTTCGCTGCGTCCGTTGGGCATGGGCGTCGATGAGTTCCAGCGCGATCATGCCGTGACCCGTCGCAAGATCATCGAACAAGCCCACCGCGCAGTCGAAGAGGACGGTGCCGAAGCCATCATCCTCGGCTGCACCATTGAGTTCGGCTTTTTCGAGGAGGTGCAACGGGAAGTCGGCGTGCCCGTGATAGATCCGGTAGTCGCCGCATTCAAGGTGGCCGAAGCGATGGCGGGTATGAAACGCAGGTTTGGCTGGCGTCCGAGTCGAGTCGGCAGTTGTGAGCCGCCACCGGAAACTGAAATCGAACGGTTTGGTTTGTTCCGCGCCCCTGCGCCAATTGGCAACCGTGTCAGCGCCTGACTCGCAAAAAGGATCGCCACCATGCGTGATATTCCCTCAACGCTACATGCCGTTCACCCGGAACCTACGCCGGACTCACACACCCGCAACGTGGGCGAGGTCTTCCGAAATTTCCCCCTCACCCGTACTCACCTGCAGTGTTGCCTGGTGCTGTTCTTTGTCTTTGCGATTGAAGCCTGGGAGATGATGATCATTGTCTACACCGCACCACTGATTGCCGCGGAGTTTGGCCTGGACGCCCTTGCCGTGGGCCACCTGATCGGCGCGATGTTCATCGGCATGCTGCTGGGTGCGTTGGCCTGGGGCAAAGTTGCCGAACGCATCGGGCGAAAACGCGCGATTGTCTGGAGCCTGGGCGCTTACGGGGCCGTCTCCCTGGCCAGTGCATTCGCACCCGATTACTCAACCCTGTATGCCTTGCGCTTGCTGTCCGGGGTTGCAGCCGTGGGCATGATGGTGGTGACCTTTGCGCATTATCAGGAACTGCTGCCGGTGCGCCAGCGCGGCTCGTTGACCGTCTATCTCGCTTCTGGCTGGCCTGTTGGCATGCTGCTGGCGTTGGGTGCCACGGTGTGGTTACTGCCGCAAGGCTGGCGCGCGATCATCGTCTTGAGTTCGCTCGGTGGGTTGTGGGCGATCGCCGTGGCACGCTGGGTGCCGGAGTCGCCTTACTGGCTGGCCTCCGCCGGCAGGCAACAGGAGGCCAGAGCGGCGATTGCCGTATTGAGCCAAGGGGCGGTGAGCATACCCGAGGACTGCGAACTGCAGGTTGATCGCACGGTTTCCGGACACCAGCGTGAGCTATTCAGCCGTGCCCTGCTCAAAGTCAGCCTGCTGCAAATCACCGTCAACTTTACCTTCTCGTGGGGTTACTGGGGCTTGCAAACCTGGCTACCCACCTTGCTGCAGCAGCGCGGCCTGAGTTTGCCGCAGAGCTACGGTTTTATTGCGCTGTCGGCGCTGTGCATGATCCCTGGGTATATGGCCGCGTCGTATCTGACGGGGCGTTTTGGACGCAAAAAAGTCATCGTGGCGTTTATCAGCGCATCGGTGCTGGCGGGGTATGGTTTCGCCAACGCCCAGACCCTGGAAATGCTCTACCTGAGCAATTTCGCCTTGGCCTTCTTCAGCCTCGGCGCATGGGGAGTGTGGGGTACATGGATCGGTGAGCTGTATCCCACCGCGTTGCGTACTGTGGGTTATGGCTGGGCGATTTTCGCCCAGCGTGTGGCGAACGTACTGGCACCGTCTCTGATCGGCGCGTTAATCGCCTACGGCTCGTCGTTCAACCTGACGACCACCATCATCAATGCATTTCTGTTGGTCACGGTCATTCTTGCCGCGTTCATGCCGGAAACCGAAGGCCAGGCGTTACGCTGAAACCACCTGAGTTCAGCGTCGAATCCGACAACCCGAAGGGTTCGCCGCTGGCAGTGGCCGCCACGCAGATCGGGCTGAATATCGCCAGGCGCATTCAAGCGCCCTATTCCGGGCACCGACACCTGTCGGGCGCCTATCAGTCCGAATGGAAACGGAGTTCCCATGAGCAATAAACACTTGGACAACCGCCTGGTTTTTCCCATGCGGCGCGGGCCTTATCAGAACAACGGTGCTTCGCCTTGGTATTGCACGCTTGAACTCGGCACCCCTGGCCAACCGCTGAAGTTCGCAATCGATTCTGGCACCAACATGAACTGGATCACCTCGGCACTTTGTCCCGCTGACCAGTGCGTGCATTTTGCCGGTAGCCGCTTTGACTTCCAGGCTTCGAGCACCTTTGCCTTTACCGACTGCTTGCAGCGGCCTTACAGCTTTGGCCCTTGGGGCACGATGCAAGTGGAATCCGCCTCAGACGTTTTGACAATGCCCTGCGGTACGCCACTGGAGACTCAACTGCTGCTGGCCGCAGCCTATGACGGCGAACAATTCAAGCAACTCGATTGGGACGGCGGCCTGGGTTTACCTTGCAGCAGTGCTTACGTCGAGGGGCGCAGCGCCTTTTTACTCCAGGCATTAATGCGTGAAGGTCAACTGTCACCCGATCACCCCTTCGTCGCATTTGATTGGGATAACCAGGCCCGCACCGGCAGCTGCCAAATGGGCGGCGTGGATCCCACGAAAACCCAAGGCGCGCAGTTATTTCTGCCGTGGTCGGTCTACAGCACATTAGCGGGTGTGGAATACATCTGGTCGGCCGACCTGAAATCTTACTCGGTCGGCTCAGAGCTGATGGCCAGCAACATCAAGTTTGCGCTCGACTCAGGCTCTTCGCAGTTCAAGGGGGACGACGGTTTGATGCGCCGGACCCTGGCTCGTATTGCGCAGGGGGAGAACCCGACATCGTGCTGGGGTTTGCCGACGGCGAGATCACCTTGGGTGCCGACCTCTATAACTGCCTGATCGAAGAAGGCCCGCAAAAAGGTGAGCGCTTGCCTCAGTTCGCACCATTGGGCCTGGCTGACCTGGTGCTGGTGGGGTCGCTGGTAATGGAGCACTGCTACACGGTGTACGAGTATCAAGTCGTGAAATGCAGTCATGAGGTCTATTCATTGGCCCCCGTAGGCGTCTGGCTGTTCAATCGTGCTGATGGCCCGCAGATCATCACGCGGTCGTCATCAAAACGTTTCACGCCGGGAACGCGCGCAATCGTCAATGGAAAACTCGCCCTCCCAGGCCCTTCGAATGAAACCGTGTCGGTCGCCGGCACCTGGAAGAACGACTACGGCTCGGTCATGAACCTGGAGGTGTCCGGACAGCGAATCTACGGCACTTATCATTCTTCGACAGGCTCAACCGGCAAGTATCCGGTACGCGGCTTTTCCCTGGGCGCGGGCGCCAGCCGTGAAAAGAACCAACCCATCGCGCTGGCCATCAACTGGCACGCTCTTGGCGCCGACTCCTGCGACCCTAGCTGGAACTGGACTTCCGGGTTGAGTGGGCAATTGAGTATGACGGTTGCGGGCGATGCGCTGACGTTGTCCCATCTGTTGGTCGCGACCAGCGACTTCCCCGAACTTGCCGCCCCGGGAACCTATGTCGACAAGTTGGTTTATCGTCGGATAGAAAAACCGCTGTACGTTGAGCCCCCTTTGCCATCCACGCTGTTACCCGTTGAAAACGCCCTGGCGGGCAATTGGGTCGCTGGCGACGGGACGTCTCTGGTCTTGAGCGTGCATAGCCACAGCAAGCAACGCATGGGTATCGTTCGGGGGCAGCTGACGTGTCCGAACAGCGGCGCTGGCGCAGAGGTTAGCGGCTTTACCGACATCAATGCCGTCGCGAGTAAACTCCAGCGCCAATCCGTGAGTCTCACCGCCGCCGAGACTCCGGATGCGACGGTGCGTGCCTTATGTGGTGCCTTGGAGTTGGAGGGAGAGACGCTCGAACTGCTGGTACTGGCAAGCGCTTCAGTCGCGCCTGCAAATGCCTACCTGGCAACACAGATCTCATCGATACGCTTCACTCGCGCTACTTGACCAACCTCTTTTCCTTCGACGGCCTGTAGCCGAAATACGAGCTATAACACTTGCTGAAATGACTCGGCGAAACAAACCCGCACGCCACCAGCACCTCCACCTGCGACAACTCAGTGTGTTGCAACAGCCGGCGCGCCTCGGTCACCCGCAGTTCCATGTAATAGCGCTGCGGCGTGGTGCCCAGTTGTTCCTTGAACAGCCGTTCGAGCTGGCGGCGGGAGCGGCCGGCGTAGACGGCGAGTTGGTCGAGCTCCAAGGGTTCTTCGAGGTTGGCGTCCATCAGTTTCACCACCTCGCGTAACGGCGCGCTGACGCAGATGTTTTCCGTCGGTTTGATGCGCCGGTAGCGCGACTCCTCGAAGGCCAGGATATCTTCGATACCTTCGACCAAGGCCTTGTCGTGCAGGCCCTTGATCCAATCCAGCGCCATGTGGAAAGCGCCGGACGGACTCGAGGCGGTCAGGCGGTCGCGGTCGATGACATACGGTTCGCTGGTGACGTGGGCCGCCTTGGACACTTCCGCCAGTGCCGGGCGATGTTCGGGGTGGATGGCGCAGCGGTAGCCCTGCAACAGGCCGGCGCGGCCGAGGAACCAGGCGCCGTTCCATAAGCCGGCCAGGCTGACGCCCTGCTCGGCGGCGTTGCGCAGCAGGTGGACGAAGTCGTCGCTGGCCTTGAGTTCGGTGCGAAAGCCGCCGCAGATCACCAACAACTCCAGCGTTTGCAGGGCCGCCACGTCGAGGCGTGCATCCGGGCGGATCACCAGGCCCAGGTCGCTGATGACTTCGCCGTCGCCCCAGCCGAACGTGCGCGATGCGAACAACTCGGGGCGCAACAGGTTGGCGGTGACGAAGGTGTCGAGGGTCTGGGTGAAGGCTGGCAGGGAGAAGTGTTCGAGCAGCAGGAAGCCAACGCGGGTGGCTGACGCCGGCTGGCCGGGTGTTTCATTGAGGTAGCGCAGGTTCTTGCCTTTCATGCCACCGCTGAATTGACGTCTTTCCATCGAGGGTCGGCCCTCTCTTATTGTTGAGGCTGTGGGCGCCATCTTAGGGGGAAATGCTGCGGCTGTCTCAGGTGGCGCGCCGTACCCTCAAGACATGGCTCACCTGCTGATCTTGATAAAGCCAGCCCTCTCCAACCCCCCGGGCCAAAGCGTTGCGCGCGCATCTGATACGGTTTTTTCTTTACTATCTGCGCCTGTATCGAAATGTCATCGAGGCGGACAATAGGGCCACTCCCGACACCCTTGTCGAGCGCGACAGGAATGTTCCTGCCGCCCCCTTCCCTTCGGAGGCCTTATGACCAAGATGGCAATTTTCCTGTTTGGCTTTTTGGTGCTGACCATTGGCATCGGTCTGCTGGCGACCATCTCGCCCGTTTGACGTCAGCGCAGCCCCGGCGCTCGACGCGAAAACAGCCTCGGGTACAGCGACAGCACCAGCAAACTGGCCATCGATACATTGACTCAAGCCTTTCACAAAGCTTTCACAGGTGAACGCCTAGTGTTGTTTCAGCTCCTAGAGAAACACCTTTTAGCCCGCTCTCCCCATCGCGGGCTTTTCTTTGCCTGTGATTTAAGCCGGGCAAAAAAAAGGCAAGCCACGCCTCATCAAGATGAATAGCGTGGCTTGCCCCAATAAGCCGTTACTTAACGCAGGCCGGGACCGCCATGACCCCCGCCCTGACCGTGGCCACCACCACCACCACCACCACCACCACCACCACCACCACCACCACCACCACCACTACCCGGCGGCATGAATATCCAGCAGCCCGACAGGGACGATAACAACGCGACAATCAGTGCCGCCTTAGTTAGATTGTTCAACTTCATCACAACACTCTCTAGTCACAAGCTTTAATGCTCGATGAATAAGACCGTTCAAAATGAAGTGCGTCACGCCTATCGTGTAACTTGATGGTATTAAATGTATTGGAAAGGCTACATGTAGTTATCTACCAGATTGCGCAGCGTTGTGCCTTGGAAGGCATAGTTGGAAACATGAAAGTGAGAATCCGCGAGTGGCTCAGCAGGTCTGGTGGAATTAGCGCTACGCTCTGGCGGTGACGAACACCCCGATGCTACTGCCATAAAAGCAACTAAAGCTGTCCGTTTCATTTGAGTTGCAACATCAATCATTTATTCATCCCATCTAAAAAATCACAACCTTCAACAGCGAATAATTCAGTCGTGTTGAGCCGAGCCCTGGGCGAGCGAGTCGACTCTCATCAACTCACAATTTTTGCGATTGCAGTGCCTGCGGCGACGGTCGAACCCACGGACACCGTTAGGGTGATGCGTCCTGCGCGGTGTGCCGTGACTTGCATTTCCATCTTCATCGCCTCCATGGAAGCGAGGGTGTCGCCCACAGCCACGTTGTCGCCGTCGGCGACGTTCCAGGACTGCAGGGTGCCCGAGATCGGGGCTACAACGGCGGCGGCATCCGTCGAAATGGAAGACACATCAGCCCCCTCGCGCTCAGCAGACGGCGCAGTGGAATGTAGCCCGCGCAGCAGTTCAGCCGGCAACCCGAGCGCAATCCTTCGGCCATCGATCTCCACGGCCGTGCGTACCAGCGCGATATCGGCCAGCGGTTCAGGCCGTACAGCGGCCGCCAGCGTGTCGGCAAAATCTGTCTCGATCCAGCGCGTATGCACGCTGAAAGCATCGGCTGATGTGAAATCGGCGTGTGCCATCACCGCCCGGTGAAAAGGAAGCACCGATGGCACCCCTTCGATTCGGAACTCCTTCAGCGCCCGGCGCGCGCGGGCTATAGCCTGGGCACGGGTGGCGCCAGTAATGATCAACTTGGCCATCAGTGAATCGAATGTACCTGGGACGGTAGAACCCGACTGCACGCCGGTATCGACGCGCACGCCGGGCCCCGACGGTGCCTCGAACAGATGCACCAACCCCGGCGCGGGTAGAAAGCCGCGCCCCACATCCTCGGCGTTGATGCGAAACTCGAAAGAATGACCGCGCGGCTTCGGCGTCTCGGTGACCGACAGCGGCAAGCCATCGGCGATGCGCAGTTGCTCGACGACGAGGTCGATGCCCGTTGTCTCTTCGGTCACTGGATGCTCGACCTGCAGGCGCGTGTTGACCTCCAGAAACGAGATTGTTCCGGAGGGACTCAACAGAAACTCGACAGTCCCCGCACCGACGTAGCCTGCCTTCGCGCACACATCGCGCGCCGATTGATGGATGCGCTCACGCTGCTCATCACTGAGGAAGGGCGCGGGGGCTTCTTCCACCAGCTTCTGGTTGCGCCGCTGCAACGAGCAATCGCGCGTGCCGAGCACGACAACATGGCCGTGCGTATCGGCGATCACCTGCGCCTCGACATGACGAGGCCGATCGAGGAACTGTTCAACGAAACACTCGCCACGGCCGAAAGCAGTGACCGCTTCACGCACCGCCGACTCGTACAATTCGGCTACTTCGTCGAGCCGCCATGCGACCTTCATGCCGCGGCCGCCACCGCCAAAGGCCGCCTTGATGGCGATCGGCAGGCCGTTCTTCTCGGCAAAGGCCACGACCTCCTGCGCATCGCGCGCGGGCTCCGACGTGCCAGCCACCAACGGCGCACCGACAGCCAGGGCGATCTTGCGCGCCTGCACCTTGTCACCCAGTGCCTCAATGGCTGCCGGCGAAGGGCCGATCCACTTCAGGCCCGCGCCAATCACGGCCCTGGCAAAAGTTGCGCTTTCCGAAAGGAAGCCGTATCCGGGGTGTACCGCGTCGGCGCCACAGCGGTCGGCCACGGCGAGCAGCTTTTCGATGTTCAAGTAGGTGTCGGCCGGGCGCTGGCCGTCAAGGCCGTAGGCCTCATCGGCCATACGAGCGTGCATCGCGTCGATGTCGGCGTCGGCATACACCGCGACGGATTTCACACCATAATCGGCACAGGCGCGCACGATGCGTACAGCGATCTCGCCGCGGTTGGCGATAAGAACTTTCTTCATGGGGTTTCTCGCAGGTCGGAAGAGAGGGCCGCGGTGAACGCGCGTATGGGGTTGAAGCGCACCTGCGCACCGATGGGGATCTGCCCCGCACGGTCGAGGTGGTAAGGGGCGACAGCGCCGATCACTGGGTAGCCACCGGTCAGCGGGTGGTCGGCAAGGAAGAGCACGGGCTGGCCGCTTGGCGGCACCTGAATCGCGCCCAACACGGTGCCTTCGCTGGGCAGTTCGGCGATCTGTGCGCGCATCAACGGCGTTTCACCGGCCAGACGCAGGCCGACGCGGTTCGATTGCGGCGTCACAGTCCACAATTGGCTCGCCAACAATGCAATGGCCTGCAGTGTGAACCAGTCGGTGCGCGGCCCCATCACGACATCGAGCACCACGGTCTGCGTCGTCGTCGGGAGATCGGCACGAGGCGTTTCGGGCGCGCCGACGATGGAGCCATGCGTGACCACAGGTACCGGCAAAATGTCACCGGCTTTGATGGGCGGCGGACCGACCTGCGCGAGCGTGTCCGTCGATCGACTTCCGAGCACGGGCGCGATCGCGAAGCCACCGCGCACCGCCAGGTAGCTGCGGATGCCGGCACGCGGGTCGCCAAGCGACAGACTGTCGCCATCAGAAAGTGCGATGGCTTCATGGCCTGGCACACGATATCGAGCGCCGTTCGCACGCGTGAGTTCGATCGGCGCATCGGCACCGGTGAAGGCCACCACCGTGTCTGCGCGGCTCGTGATTTGGAAGCCACCGTAGACGATCTCGACGCAGGCCATGTCGCTCGCATTGCCGACCAGACGGTTGGCCGCGCGCAGTGCGCCCTTATCCATCGCCCCTGAGGCGGATACGCCCTGCCCGGCCAGACCCTCGCGCCCGAGATCCTGGAACAGCGCCTGCAGGCCGGTGCTACGGACAACAAGCGCCGGACCATTGTGGAGCGGAACCTCGACGGGGCCAGGCGACGGCGCTGGCAAAGTCGAAACCTGCCGCCCTGAAACATCGACGAAACGTACCTTGAAGCCCGGTTGCAGCAGCGCGGGCACGTCACGGCTTAGGTCCCACATCGGCGTGGCAGTCACGCCGATGATCTGCCACCCCCCCGGACTGGCCTGCGGATAGACGCCGCTGAAAGCGCCGGCCAACCCCACGGCGCCCGCGGGGATGCGCGTGCGTGGCGTAGTGCGACGCGGCACGTTGAGGCTTGGGTGGCCGCCGCTCAGATAGGCGAACCCAGGTGCGAAGCCAGTGAAGGCAACGGTGTAGTCGCAGCCGGTATGACGGCGAATCACCTCTTCGCGCGAGAGATCAAGCATCTGCGCGACCTCGTCAAGGTCCTCTCCTTCGTAGGAGACCGGAATCTCCACGCGAGTGGTCGCACGCTCGATCTGCGCCGTGAGGTCGCGGCGGCTGATGCGCGTGACGAGTTCATCATGCGTCACCGTGTTAGGCCGGAAGTGAACCATGACCGTGCGCGCGGCCGGCACGAGTTCGACGATGCCATCGATGGGCTCGGCCTGTAGTGATGCAAGCAGCGCCAGCGTCTGCGACAAGTCATCCAGCTCGACCAACAGGGCGTCGAGATTAGCCGGCAGAAATCGCATCACGGTACGACTCCCATGTCGACGAAAGGAGCGACCTTGACGCCCGAACGCTCAAGCAGCGCACGCACTTGCCGCGCCATCTCCACCGCGCCGGGGCTGTCACCATGCACGCAGACCGAATCGGCCTTAAGGCGCACGATGCTGCCGTCAATGGCCGTGACCACACCTTCGGTCGCCAGGCGTAGCATGCGCTCGGCAACATCCTGTGCATCGTGCAGCACGGAGCCCTTCTCGCGGCGGGAGACCAGCGAACCGTTCGGCATGTAGGCGCGATCGGCAAAGGCTTCAGCCACCGTGCTCAGCCCGCTTGCCTGCGCCCAGCCGAGTAGCGGCGAGCCGGCCAAACCGACCAGCACCAGCGACGGGTCGATTGCGCGGATGGCGGCAATCACGTCGTGTGCCTGGCGCTTATCGTGCGCGATGGTGTTGTAGAGCGCTCCGTGTGGCTTGACGTATCGTACCGACGTGCCGGCCACCGCAGCCAACCCCTTGAGCGCGCCGATCTGGTAGATCACGTCAGCCTGCAGGTCGGCGCTTGCCACGTCCATTTGGCGGCGGCCGAAACCGACGAGGTCGGGATAGGCGACGTGCGCGCCTACTGCCACGCCGCGCTCCGCCGCTTGACGTAGCGTCCGCAGGATGCCGGCGGCGTCGCCAGCGTGGAAGCCGCAGGCCACATTGGCACTGCTCACGATGCTGAGCATCGCGTGGTCGTCACCCATGCGCCAGGCGCCCAGGCTTTCACCCAGGTCACTATTGAGGTCTATCTTCATGTTGTTTTCTTTTCTTTAGCGAAACATCAGGAAATACAGGATGAAAACATTGCAAGTCAGCAAGGCCAGCGCCGTGGGCACCTGCGCGCGGATCACCGCGTTTTTGTCGGGCAGTTCGAGTAGGGCCGCCGGTACGATATTAAAGTTGGCTGCCATCGGCGTAAGCAAGGTGCCGCAATAACCCGAGAGCATGCCGATGGCTGCCATAAGGGCCGGGTTACCGTCGTACATGCCGACCAGGACTGGCACCCCGACGCCCCCTGTCATCACGGGGAAGGCGGCGAAACCGTTGCCCATGATGATGGTGAAAAGCGCCATGCCAACCACATACACCATCACCGCGAAGAAACGTACATCCATGTTGATGTAGCTGGTGGTGATATGCGCCACGGCCTTGCCCACACCGGCGTCGGAGAATACGAGGCCCAGCATGCCGAGCATCTGCGGCAGTACCAGCGCCCAACCGAGCGCATCGGTCAGCCGACGCGATTCGCGGATACCTTGCATCGGCGTTTCGTTCGTCATCTTGCAGACCAGCGCAAGCGCGACCATACAGCCCAGCCCTAGGCTTACCATCGTGGTGTTCTTCGGGTCGAGCAGCGGTATGCCGCCAACCACGAGGTACTTCGCCGACAGTGTGCCGATCATGGTCACGGCCGGGATCGCCAGGGCGGGGATGAAAAGTTTGTTGCCCAGCAAATTGGCGCTGGCCGAGTACTCCGCCGCCGAGCGGGCCACGTGACGGCCAATGCCGACACCGCCGAAGGCTGCAATCAGCGCCATCACCACAACACCGACGCCGACCCAGACCGGCGGCAACTGGTCGCCGAGCAAGAAGACGAGCGAATAAAGGCCCCAGAAAAAGGCACTGGAATAGCGCTTTGAGTGCTGGCGGTCCATAAGTGTCATCACCGCGGTGATGGCGAGGATGGCACCGACGAGGTAGTACAGGTGCGTGATCGTGAGCGTCATGGTCGGGACTCCTTGCCTTCGACTGTGACGGTTGCAGCCGCGGCGCCGCTGGCCATCTCGCGCATCAACCAAGTGTCAAGCCGGCGCAGGCGCCAAGCATGGATGGTGAATGCGCAAACAGCTGTCGGAATCCCCCAGAGCGCGACGCGGATCGGCTCGACTTCGATGCCCGCCTCACGCAAGAACGTGGTCATCAGCACGATCGCGCCGAAAGCCACGAAGATGTCTTCGCCGAAGAACAGGCCGACGTTATCGGTCGCTGCGGCATACGCTCGCAGCTTGTGGCGAACCTTCTCCGGCAGTGCCCCAAAACGGGCTTCGGCAGCACCTTCTGCCATTGGCGCGAGCAGCGGTCGCACCATTTGTGGATGGCCGCCCAGGCTGGTAAGACCGATGGCTGCGGTCATCTGGCGTGCGCCAAGGTAGACAATCAGCAAGCGGCCCGCAGTCGCGGACTTGATGCTACTGATCCATCGCTGGGCGTGCTGGCGCAAACCATAACGCTCGAGCAAGCCAATCACCGCCAGCGGTAACAGGATGATCAACGGCAGGTTACGCGTCTTGATGAAGCCCGTGCCGATGGCGGCAAGAATCCTGTCGACCGGAAAGTGCGCCGCGAAGGCGGTGACGACGGCCGTGACAATCACGACCAACATGGGATTAAAGCGCAGGACGAAGCCCACGATGATGACGACGACCCCCAGCAAGGGCCACAAGTTGATGTCAGTGGGCACCGGCGTTTCTCCAAGTTGTTTGAGTTATTTTCTTAGATCACTCAACTATCTTCATCCGATTGAATGATCATTTCAACAGAATTGTTCAACAATCCAACACGGATAATAAAAAGCAATATGTATGCCAAAATACCAATCTGTTTCAGCCCTACAAGAAAAAGCGACACTGCGAGTAGGGCAAAACCTGCTAGAATCCAATCGCCCCTGCCACTCAGAAGTCCGCTCGATGCCCCTTCCCGCCTCCCCTTCATTCGTAGCCCAGACGCTAAACGAGCGGATCGCCGAACAGTTGCGTCAGCAAGTCACCCAAGGCGAATTCACACCTGGGCAACGGCTGTCCGAGCAGGTGCTCAGCGAAAACCTCGGCATCTCGCGAAACACCCTGCGCGAAGTATTCCGGACGCTGGCCAAAGACGGCCTGTTACGACACGAACCCAACCGTGGGGTATTCGTGGTGGTTCCCAGCATCGCGGCCGTCATCGACATCTACCGCGTGCGACGCCTCATCGAATGCCAGGCGTTGGCCGAGGCTTACCCGCGCCACCCGGCGAAGAAGAACATGCGCGCAGCGGCAGAACAGGCCCAACGAGCACGGGACGCGGGGGACTGGCTGGCAGTGGGCACAGCTAACATGGACTTCCATACGGCAGTCGTTGAACTTGCGGACAGTGAACGCTTGAACGCCATGTTCCGGCGCATACTTGCAGAGCTACGGCTGACTTTTGGGCTGTTGCAGGACGCCGAGTTCTTGCATGAGCCCTACGTCGATATGAACTTTCAGATTCTTGAACTCGTTGAACGCAACGAGATGGCCAAAGCTCGCGAAGCAATGCTTGAATACCTCATTCATTCCGAACGCATTGTTTTGGCCGTCTATGCGAGGCGCCCTTCCCAAGAAGGGTGAGAGCTCCGACGTCCACGCAACATCTGCCCCACACAGCCGGTCGACTGGTCGATACAGTTAACCAAGCGGGGCTCCTTCAGAATTTTTTGCCGCCCTAGCGCATGAGCGAAGAACTGCTAGACATAGTGCCCCTGTGGCAGGATGACCTGGTTGCCTTCACCATCGGCTGCTCGTTTTCCTTCGAACAACCGCTCCTGGATGCCGGCACTGCCCTCAACAACAACGAATGGATGCAATGGACCAACAATGAACACAGCTCAACGGTCGATTCAGCAGTACATAAACGCCAAGGACAGTAACCGCCCGCATCTGCTGCGCCAGGCTTTTATGCCGGATGCACAACTGGAGATGGTGGTACACACGGGGTCTATCTCGTTTCCACCCCACGTTGAAGGCCTTGAGTCCATCGGCGACGTGCTGGTCAGTCGCTTCGGTCAGACATTCGAAAACGTCTATACCTTTTGTCTGGGACACCCACCGGAGCCGGATAGCAAAACGTTCCAATGCCAATGGCTGGTCGCTATGTCCGACAAAAACTCCGGCGAGGTCCGAGTCGGTTGTGGTCAGTATGGATGGCAGTTCAATCCCGAGTCGGGACTTGTCGAGCGGCTCACTATCACCATCGAGCATATGAAAACCCTGCCACCTACCGATCTTCACACCATCATGGAGTGGGTATCCCGCCTGGACTATCCATGGTGCCGCCCAGAAGCATTAGCGAGCAACGCTCCAGACATAGGCACCCTTGAAGAGGTGATCCAGTATGTAATCCGGTTAAAACGGTGAAGTTGCGGAACACATCTGAAGCGTTGCGGAAGGGATCGTAAATCGCAGGTATAAAAAACCCCGTAGACGGTAATCTACGGGGTTTTTAAGAGTGGAGGCCGGGGTTGGAATCGAACTGGCGTAGGTGGAGTTGCAATCCCTAATTATTTGTAACCGTCCCCTCAAAGGACTTAGTTGAGCTTCGCGAAACGATACAAAGCTGAACCTCAATCATAGCCCGGCCCACCGGGCTTTTTCACACTCCAAGGTAAACTTAGGATCTCAGCATGACGACTATGGCAGAAGCCCTTCGCAGCTTCGTTGAGCAAGCAACCGGCGGCGTAACAAGGAAGCAAATCAAAGACCACATCGAAGGCAAATTTCCAGGCGAATGGGCACCAGGCACCCTGACCGCACATCTCTATGCATGCGCTGTAAACAATCCTAAGGCCTACATCCATCACAAATGGGCAGATCGTTTTCTCTACCGATCTGAAGACGGGCGTTTCCACCGATACAGCCCACAAGTGCATGGAGTGAATACATGGGCGCCTTCTGTTGAGAGTCAGTCGGATGAATTTGAAACTAGCGATGATGCCAGTATCGAGGAGCTTGTAGAAACCTCCATTACCCTGGAGCGGGACGTCGAAACCCATTTGGTTCGCAACCTCGATAGCATCGAGAAGGGCCTGCGCTTCGTCGATCGCCAGGTCAATATCGAAGTTGGCCGAGTCGACATACTCGCAGAGGACGCGGCAGGTCGCCGTGTTGTTATTGAACTGAAGGTCGGACAGGCGAAGGATTCTGCAGTTGGCCAGATTGCCCGTTACCTCGGCTGGTACGCCCGACAAGATGGTAAGAGACCTCGCGGAATGTTGATCGCAAGCGAGTTTCCCGAGGCGGTCCGGTACGCCACCGAGGCCATACCAGATCTCATGCTAGTCCAGTACAAAGTGCTGTTCGCCTTTAACTCTGTTTCGATTGATGAGTAGGGACGCGCTTCCTGCACAGCCCGGCCCGCCGGGCTTTTCACTCTCTGCAAGGAACGTTGATTGCCCATGCTAACGAACTCACAACGTGGCGACGTTCTAAACTTCGCAGTAAATAATTCACTCATTTCACACGCCGGAATTTTCGAGTTGTGGCAGTGGCTATTCGTCGTCGTAGAAGGCACCGAGTTGAATGCCTACAGACTAGGTGAATATCTGATGCCGCCCTGGACTCGCCCGGTTCATAAGCTTTTCAACTCGCGGATAGAAATTGCAGACTGGATCGCTCAGGACCCATGCCCGCTGCTTCGAGGCGTAAACCGATACTTGGACTTGCTTGGGTACTAACGTCATACTGACTCCTGTCCGGGCATCCAGCGTGGATGGAATGCCAGTACCTTGCTTTGTCAGCGCCGTAGTAGCTTTGGGCCTTAAAATTAGCCAGTAGGGAAGGCCAATGACCACTAACAGACAAAAATCGAAGCTAATTCGCGATGCCGTGGATAACGCTGGCACCTCTCTTGATGAGCATTGCAAAGCCAGGGAAGTGATAGTCGGCAACCTGATTCAAACAAAAATCCCGATAGTCAAAATATGTGACAAACATATAAGGGTCGACGAGAACGACCCGGCGCCCTATGAACTTAGCAAAGAAGCCAAGGAAATTTTCAAAGGCATAGCTGATGCGATTGAAAGTTCGAAACAGGCCGACTTAAGCGACACCGCCGACGACCTTGCTCTCTGGCACGACATCAGCCTCCTGCCATAGCGCAGGCTAAAGGATTTACCAGTCTTTTGCCTGCAAGCCCAAGGACTGGGGTTGCGCCAATTTCGGCGCGTTTATGACCCGGAGGTCAGTGTGAGTAGTTGCGCTTGCCGCTTTACCTTCTTGCTTAGACCTAGCGCACGAGCTCGTCGAATTTTTTAACGACGGTTGAATCGCAGTCCTTACCGGCGATAGTAAATACCTCACTGCCTGACTGGTTATCTATTAGAGATATATCAAAAATCGAGTATCCCCTAAGGTCCCAGATGCAGGTGTCTACCTGTTGGTAAGCTACTTTCAGGGTATATCGTGTATTGAATGTGTCGTAGTGCTGGAGTGAGGTTTCCTTACCCATTGTTCCTTCAATGATTGATGCGCCTTTGTAAACGCTCATTTTCCAACCATTTGACCTCAAAGATTGTTTGAGCCCCCGAGTAGACCGCTAGACCCGACGGGCACCGTGACGCTTTTAGCGGATGAATCTATCCGCTCGAAATTGTTTACGTTTTGGCTATTGCAGGCCGTCAGGGACGTCATCATTAAAACTATCGCCAGTAACCTGTTCATTGTTTCCCTCTCGATCATGAGGGCCGAAAGCACCCTGCTGCTAAGGCCTGGACCCAGTAGGACTGGGCTTGGGCATTACCGGAATTTTTCCTAGGCCTTGGGCTTCGGGGCTGGAGACATCAACAGCCCGCAGGTTGCGCACAAATAGGTACCATCCGGACCATCTCTGAGCCCTGGATTGCCCCCAGCATCGACAACCACGTCCTAACCTCGATTATCGCAGACTCATGAGTACATCACCCGCCACCAAGATCGACAAAAAATGCACCTGACACAGGAAAACCGCTGCCAATTAAGGCTAGAGCCTCCTGTAAATCAGGCCGGTTGCGGAAGCGATTCAAAAAATTGCGGAAGCGATCTTAAATCGCAGGCAATAAAAAACCCCGTAGACGTTAATCTACGGGGCTTTTAAGAGTGGAGGCCGAGGTCGGAATCGAACCGGCGTAGGCGGATTTGCAATCCGCTGCATAACCATTTTGCTACTCGGCCTCAAACGATCAGTACCCTGGTTGCTGGCACTCACCGCATACAAACTTGAGTGGGCTATGTGAAGCGTGCCTCTACTCTAACTTATTGAATACATTGAAGTTTTTAATGCTTCATTGCGTTCGATGGGCGCCATTATGTACTCATTTGCTTTTGCCTGCAACCCCTTGATTTCAAAAAATATTCTGCCCTGGCATCAAGGGGTTGCGTGCGCGCCCTACTCTTTGATGACCTGCGATTGGTACTGCGGATCGGCCTTGATCTGCGCTTCGCTGAAGGGCAGCGGGCGGAGGTTTTTTTCGGAGAATGCGTGTGTCTGGTCCTTTGCGTATTTCGATGCAGGGTTGCTGGACAGGGAGAATGTCAGTAAGCCTTGGGCGCGGGGGCCGTTGGCGTCGAAGGTGACGATTTGCAGGTAGCTGCTGCCGCTGACCACTTCGCGTTTGCCATCGGCGCGGGGCACGGTTTGCATGGCGTTGTAGATGCCAAGCTGTTGCGGGCCGCCGTGGATTGGGGTCTGGCCGGAGACTTGTAGGTCGCCCCAGCGGCTGTTGGCGGTGAGCCCGAGTTGGCCGGCCTCGACGGTCGAGGCCAGCATGGCTTCGCGCAAGGCCTTGGCGACGGGCGCTCGCTCGATGGCCAGGCCGCGTGGGGTGGTGAGGGGTTGGGCCGGGTCGAAGGCGACACGCCAGGCGTCAGGGCTGTGCTGCAGGTGTTGCATCAGGTTGATGAAATGCACCAGGCCCAGGCCGCTGTCGAGGTTGGCGCGCTGGTCCCAGGTTTGCAGGCTGGCGCACAGCGGTTGCAGCGTGGCGGTGTCGGCACCGAGGTGTTTGGCGCAGAATTCGAGCAAATCGGGCATCACCTGGCTGGCGAGGTAGACCTGGTTGTCCATCACCATGTTTTGCAGGTCGGCAACGCTGATCGGCCGGTTGTCCAGCGACTGCAGGCGTTGCACGGCGAAACGCGCGCGGGGGCCGAGGCCGGTGTTGTCCTGGCTGATCACCGGGGAAAAACCGGTGAGGGGCGCCTTGGGGTTGACCATCCAGGCCGAATCGTTGGAATGCTGCACGTAGTCGGTACGTTCCAGTTGCGGCAACTGGTCGGCCGCGAAGATCCCGGCTTGGGCAGCGCGCGGGTCGACGTCCCAGGCGCAGGCGCTGCGGGCACCGTCGAGTACGATCAATTGCAGGCCGGCCCGTGGGTCACTGCATTGCGCGAGTTTGGCCGCGTTGACGTTGGGCACCACCGACAGGTTCATGAACAGGCTCTGCCCCTGGTCATCCGCAGCCAGGGTATTGACCCACGGGATGCCTTGCAGGGTGTGTACCGCGGTTTGCAGCTCCTTGACGCTGCCGGCGCGATTCATCGCGTACCACTGTTGCAGCACGCGGTCGTTGCCCAGGTTGGCATCGCGCAGGCTGAAGGCGTAACGGTTGTCCCAATCAAGCTTGCCAGGCCATTGCACGACCGGGCCGAATTGCGAACGGTAGACGGTATGCGCCTGCTCTTTGAGGCTGCCATCGGCTTGTTTGACCTGTACCGTCAGCGTGGTTTTATCCAGCGGGATGGATTTACCGTCCAGCAGGTAGCGCGTGACATCCTTGGGATCGAGGGTCAGGCGATACACGGTGAAATGCTTGGACGTGTCGACGGTATGGGTCCATGCCACATGCTGGTTAAAGCCGATATTCACCAGGGGCAAGCCCGGCAGTGCAGCGCCCATCACATCCAGTTGGCCAGGGATGGTCAGGTGCATCTCATAAAAGCGCATGCCGCCGATCCAGGGGAAATGCGGATTGGCCAGCAGCATGCCACGCCCGTTGAATGAGCGGTCACGGCCCACGGCGACGGCGTTGCTGCCTCGGTCCAGAGTGAAACGCTGTTGATGCGCAGCGGCCAGTTCAAAGGCCTTGGCGTCGCCCAGTCGATGGGCGGTGGTGTTGGGCGGCGTGGCGCCGACAAGGGCTTCGGCGAATTGGCCGACGCCGCCTTCCACCAGCAGCCTGCGCGTCAGCTTGATCACATCCTGCGGCGTGATCGGCCGTACCCACGCCGCCTGGCACTGGGCCGGAGCGCCCTGCTCTGTCAGATAACGGTTGTAGCCGGCGACGTACCCTTCGATACGCTGCTGGATCGGTGGGCTCTGCGCCGCCCAGAACGTGGCCACCGCCTCTGGTGTATTCAGCCAGGCAAAGAACACATCGCTGGTAACGTTGTTGCGCTCATCCAGGGTCGATTGTTCAGGGCCAAAGAACCTGGCGCGCTCTCCGCTCACCGTGACCACCTCGTTGGCCAGCAGGCACAGATTGTCCTGGGCATAGGCGTAACCGATGCCGAAGCCCAGGCCGCGCTCATCACTGGCGCGGATATGGGGCACACCGAAACTGGTGCGTCGGATGTCCGCCGCCTGCACCACCGCCTCGCGCGCGGATGCGGCCAGGCTCACGCCCAGCAATAGCGCCGTCACACACACCCTGGACAACCCGTTACAAATAATCACGCAGACCCCACCGTCAGATTGAACCGCCTCACAGGGCAATCACCCCAACGTAAGAACGCAACAGCCCGCGAATAATTTAGGTACGAATGCGGCCGCGTCATTTTCTGCGCTACGAGGGTGGTCAGTCCAAGCTCCGATGGCCTCCGTTACACATACTGACAACCCGCACCGCCCGCAAGCGGAACACAAGCACCTGCTTTCAACACCCAAACGAGCGCCTTCATACAAAGGCGTTCGTCGGCAAGGACTGCCTCACCGTGTGAAAGAAGGTACTCAGCATGACATCCGTCACCCTAACCTCCGGCTCGTCCCAGCAACCTGTTTACCCGCTGCTGCCCACGGCTTTAGCGACCGACGACATGGCTCCGGTCGCAGACCCGCCTACAGAGCAAGAAGTCGACAGCAATGACAACCGCCAGGCCCTCAAAACCGCATTGGCGCACAGGCGCAACCTGCAAACGCTCGCCCGCCAACTCAAGCAGGCCGCCCAGTCACTGGCACCGCAAGCCAGCGCCGAAGCAGTGCTGCGCGCACTGCAAGAAACCCTGATGGACGTCGATCCAGACTCGGCGCTTCAGCATCAATCGCCGCAGAAAATCAGCCTTGAGCGTTTCATCACACACCACGGCACGTACATTCCGGCCACGCGTGAAGACCTTTTCGACATGGCCGACGCACTGATCAATCATTCGTTGTCGCACCCATTGGGCAACTTGGGCGGCGGGCTCAGTTGGGCATTGCCGCTGAGCGTGGAACACCAGCGCGTGGTGCGCGACGTCGTGGCCGACAACACCGAGAAACTGCCGGGCGTGCCCCTTTTCGACCCTCGGCGCGGAGCATTGGGGTATCTGCTGGAAGGTAATCCGCTATCCGGTACCGAGCTACAGGACCCGGCCAAGGCGTTGGAGAAACTCCTCGATACCCCCAAGGCGCAGGAGCTGGGCCAGGCGATACAGGCCAAAGTCGGCGGCATCGCGACCGATACCAGCGCAAACGACTATGTACTGAGCGCGATCCACTTGGGGCTGGACCCCGAATCCATCGAACAGCCTGGCAGAAATACCGTCGCGGGCTTCAACCTCGCTGCCGAGAGCCACTGGGGCATGTCGCCAGCCAGTGTGATCAGCGCACTGGCCAAACACCTGAGCGACAGCGGCAAGACTTCCCTCGCTAGCGCGGATCTCGGCGCCAGGTTGCTGCTGGCACGGGTGGCGCCGCAATATCTGGTCAAGGATATTCCCGCCACGGTGGTGTACGGCAGCCAGGCATGGGCCAACTTGTGCATCGCCGTGGCTGCGATTGAAGCCCAGGCACCCGGCAAGGCAATGCACATGGATTTTGCCGAGGTCATGCGCCATGCCGACTCAATAGCACCGGCGGGTGAAGCGGCGCAGAAGGCCGCCTTGATCGATTGGGGCGTGGTGAACGGTTTTCTCTACGCCAAAGATGATGCGGCGTACAACAACGCAGAAATCGAGTACACCCGCGAAGCCTTCAATACCCAACACAGCGAATTGAGCGCCGCGTCCAAAGAAGTCGGCGCGACACTGCCCAGCCGCAAACAGATGGCGCTGGATCTGCTGAAAGCCACCTTCGGCGAACGCGATGACTTTGAGGATCGCGTGTTGCACATCAACTATAAATCCAACGACCCCAAGGCCCCGCGCTTCAGCCAAGCCTATTCGATGCTCGACATCACTCAGCAGGGGCTGGAAATCGACGCGCAGAGCTGGCTGGTCAGAGGCGCGCGCGCCGACATCGATCTTGAGGCGTTTGCGCAGTTCACCCGAAGCCCGTCTTTCAATATCCCGCAGGCGTTCGACACGGCATTCACCAACGCGTTGGACACTATCAAACAGGTAAAAAAATACTCACTCATCAGTGCCATTGACCGCCTGCCGTTGGCAGATCGAACACGCCTCAATTATGGAAAAATCAGTTTTTTCAAGGAAAACGACTACCGCACCAGCTTGATTCCTTTCGCCCAAGACAAGGTCTTCCACACCAGCCCAAAGATCCTCGTACACAGCGAATATCAAAACAGCCATCAGACATACGAATTCGATACCACAACCGGCATCATCTCCAAGGTTGACCAGGGCAGGATCAGCCGGCCCCACCAATACGTGTCGGACGAAGTCAACAAAATCGAAGCGTTTCATCCCAATCGCTCAACCCACAACTACGACGCCGAAGAAAAGGAACCGCAATACCCCACCTTCAACACGTTCCAAAGTCCGCGAACCCACTACATCGCCGACGCACTGATCAAGGCGTTGGGGTTTGATGAGCCTGCCGTCAAGCAATACGCCGCAGGCGAAACCCCGGACGAGGCGCGACGCGAATGGGTCAGTTCAACAACGGACGCATTATTGAACCTGATCCCCCTCCGCTCGGCGATCACCCACTTGCGCAACGGTCACTACAAGGACGGCGCGATTGACCTGGCGCTGGATATATTTGGCTTTGTGACAGCCGGGTTGGGCGCTACCGCAAAACTCGGCAAGGCAGTGACAAACGCGGGTTCAACCCTGGGTGCCTTGGCGCGTGGCGGCAAAATCCTCGGGGTCACCGCACTCAACGCCTTCAACCCGTTGAGTGGCAGCGTTGACCTGGCGGTGGGTGCCGGCAGACTTGTCACGGATGGCATCAGCGCCAGCGCGCAAGGCATCCGCAAGCTGCGCGGCACGGCCAACGGCCAGTCGCTGGTCATCGCCAGCCAACGTTACGAGGCCGCCGCAACAGGCGTTTTACAGGTGGGTACGCAGCAAGTGGAAGGCTCGGCCATACGCCAACACGGTAAATGGTATGCCTTCGATTCAGACACCATGCGGCCTTATGGGCCCGTACTCGACGCATTCACCCCTGTCCATACACTGATGCCGCCCTCACCCACTGCCCAACACCCGGGGCGATCGGCTCGCGATCATCGCTTCAACCCGCTGAGCCGACCGTCACGTCCGCCACTCAGTCAACCGCCGGCTGGGCTGCCAGTCGAGCCGGTGCGTAAAATCGACCATTTGCCCGACGCCGAGTACGTGAGCAGCATTCGTGGCCGCCCCATCGAGGGCCATTTCACCCCCAGCAGAAAGCAGGCAACCCATGAGAAATTCGCCCAGGAAATGCGCGATTTTTATACGCACATGGCCGCAAACGGGCTGCCCCCTCGCCCCGAGTTTCCAAACATTCCCGCGCCAAAGAAAACGAGCGATGTGATTGCCGATGCTTTTCGCACGGCGCCTGGCCTGGTATTCGGCGAATCCCACAGCAGCTTGGCGGCTTTCCGAACTTTGTATGACAACGTCGATGTGTTTGTTCAAAACAAGGTAAAAAAGCTATTCGTCGAAGGCCTGGTGTACGACAAAATCATGCGCTGGAAAGACGATGGCATGGGCCGGATCGGGCTCATATACCGCCCTCCCAACCAACGCCCGACCCTGGGCGAACTGTTGAAGAAATTCGAAGACAACGGGATCGAAATCGTACCGCTTGACCATTTTTACCTGACGCGGCACAACGACGAACGCCACCTGTTCGGCGGCCCCATCAAGACACCTGCGCAGGCCAAACGACGACTCGAAGAGTTCAACTACTACGCCACCCGCACCATCGAGCAACACGCAGGCGAGGACAAGTGGGTTGCCCTGGTAGGGCGCCATCATCTCAATACCACCCAGAATGTTCTGGGCCTCTCCGAATTGACCGGCGCCACCGGCATCGCCGTATATGGAAGAGCCGGACGCGTTAACTACGGCGTTCGCTCGGCAGACCCACGCCCCGGCCCCTCGGGCACCCTCACCCCTGCGGATGACTTGACCGGCGACCTGCAGATTTTCGCCGGCGAAGTGTGGCCGGTGTGACGGGAACAGCAGCCAGAAGACGTCTATCCAGAGCGATTGCAATGTGACAAAGCGGATACCGACAAATTTTCTACATCCGGCACTTCATGATTTGCATCGCTCGTTCGTCTTATTAGGTAACAGCGCCATCATTTTCCTGATCAGGCTCTGATAAGGAGTTTTTGCATGTACAACTCGCAACTGCCCACGGACGGACATTCACCGACCGCCGAGGCCGCTCATGGCAGAGGCGCCCAAGCGTTCGGCAGCGCACCTGAACAGCACGGCAATCAGCGCATCCGCCATTTGCTCAAGTGTTTTGGTTTGCGCACCAGCCTGATCCGGCTGAAGGTCATCGACGCCCTCCTCACCGCCGCCGACAACCAGCGCACCCTTGGGGTACGCGGGGTACACAGCCATTTGCTGGAGCTGGGCATCCCGTTGTCGTTTCTCAGCGTGCGCGAGGTACTCAAGCGCCTGTGCAGCGAGGGCGTGATCACCCTCAATGCCGACAAAAGCTACAGCCTCCATGAAGAGGCTGCCAAAGTACTCGAAGGCCGCGCCTGACCCACGCAGCAGAATCAAAAGTTGGGCTTGACCTTGCGCCGCATCACACCGTTGATCACGACCACGGTGACCGCCACCGCAATGGCGATGTACTGGAACGTTTTTTCGCTGATAACCCCGGTGTTCTGCAAGTAGGACAGGCCAAACATCGTCCCCAGTACGACCAGGGAGATCAGAATCGAGTATTTCAAACGTTGCTTTTGCGTCATGACGGGTTCCTGAACCTTGAGAATGTATCCACTTTGTATCGCCGAACATGCCAAATACATACCCGCTGGCGGGGATGGAATCGGGTCGGCAGGGTCTCATGTTACAGGCGATGAAAAACTTTGGCTTGCCCGTCGCCTGATTCAATCTATGAGTACCCTAGAGGATTTTGAAATGTTCCGTCGAATCACACTGCTGATTCCCTTGTTGATCATCCTGAGCATGAGCGGCTGCATCATTTTCCCACACGGTGGTGGCTGGCATGACCACCGTTACTACGGTGGCGGCCCGGGTTACTACCACCGCTGATCACACGTGCGTCTCGCTCTCCCTGCGCAGAGCGAGACCGCTCAAGCCGTCGCTTATCCACCTGCCTTCAAAGGGCGCGTTTGGCCCGCCGATCACCGCCGGCACGAAACATTTTGCACCAAGCTTCTCGCCATCCTGCGGAACACTTTCAGCCAACCCACCACGGAATGGGCAGCCCTGATGCGCAATCAGATGCTCACCTCATTGAATGTGAAGGCCCCGCCGATGCTATTTCCTCTCGTTTATTTCGCAGCCACTCATACCCACACGCCACAACCTGCCCCTCGCGATAAACCCTCGCCTTACGATCCCCCATCCGATCTGACGCCAGACGGCAACAACCTCAGAAAACACCCGCTGCACACTGACGGCGACGTGACAATCAGTCGACTCATTGACTGGAATACATCGGACCCCGAAAAACCGGAGATTAAGAGCAGTTGGCTTTTCGTGGAAAGCGGTAACCATTCGGACCGTATCCATGTACGCAGTTGGCCCGGCGACAAGCTGCAAATCCTGATCAACGACAAGCCCTATTTTTTCGACATCAAAGAAAAACAAGGCCCGGAGCAGCACCTCTGGATCGAGACCCAAGGGGGCGATGACACGGTAATAATCGACGATGACGTCAAGCTTCGTGTTGACGTTGAAGGGGGCGATGGCAACGACTACATCCGGGCAGGCGGCGGCCGGAGCAGACTCTATGGCGGGAACGGCAAGGACTTCCTGCAACTGGGCAGTGGTCTCGGCTATGCCGAGGGCAATGACGGCGACGACACCATCCTTGGGGGAAGCGGCCATGCCGTGATGTATGGCAATAAGGGCATGGACCTGCTCATTGCCGGCGACGGTCCCGCCACCAAGCAGAGTTATCTGGACGGTGGCGACAACGAAGATGTACTCGTCTCAGGCAGCGGGCATACGGTTTCACATGGCGGCAATGACGATGACCTTCTTATAGGGCGCGACCGTACCACCTTCTATACAGGGAAAGGCCACGACACCATTTTGAATAATCAGCGCAAGGACCGTATCTACGCCAACGCCAGTGATCATTTCGACCGTACCCAAGGCTCGGCTTTCACCGAGGTGAAACCCAGCAACGCCGGCGAGCAGGCGTTCATCGTGAAAGACGGGCACCTGGAGTTCAAACAACGGGTAACCGACGACCTCGAATTCCTGCGCAGTTCGCCGCTAGGCCAACAGACCCTTGCCAAAATGGATGAACTCGCCGTGCTGAACGGCGGCAAAGTCACCATCGAACGAGGTGACTCGGGCAACACGTCATACGTTTTCTGGAGAACTGATCAGGACGAGCTGACACCTGAGGCATACGAAGCTCTCACCCCATCGGAGCAGGGAATCATCCAAAATGGTGTGGCCGGTTTGGGCGCCAATAGTGCCCACATTTTTTATGACCCCCAGTCTACCCGGGAGCGAGCTGACGGTACCTTTACAGGGTTTCCCGTAACCGGCCTCTTTCACGAGATTGGGCATGCCTACAATGGCGCCACCGGCACGTTCCTGGCGGGTGAGAGTACCCAACGTCGGGAATCAGGCAGAACGGACCTCGTCCCGCATTTAGAACACCAAGTCGTTGGCCTGCCCAGCGATGCAGAACCTTTTGACCTCGATAACGACCCCGCCACGCCACCAAGCACCATTAATCCAAAACCCTTCACTGAGAACGGTTTGACCGAAGAAATGGGTAAACCGCTTAGGAAAAGTTACCGATTTGATCTCAGTGCTCAGGGGGACGGTCTCTAGTACACCCTTCACACGCCAGCCGGTCAGCCATATCAACAACCTCAGCACCCAGAACGCCACGGCTGCCGAGCAGCAAAGCGCTGTGACCGAGTGGATCAACCGCAGCATGGTCCATATCCGACATATGGTCGAAGAGCGGGTGCAAAGCGGCCATGCCACTGAAACCAATACGCAAAGCCTGCTCAACGCCAATGCCTGGGTGATCGCGCTGATGAGCCGCTTCAAGGTGCAGTGATAAATTTATGAGACACTCCCGTGCAATGCATGGGAGTAGGTCTATCCTGACAGCTCCGGGTGCAGAGTTTCACCACACAGGAGGTGTTCCATGCGCGCTGTCGAGCAGTCGGTCCGCCTGGAGCGGATCAGTCAGGAACGCTTTATCCAAGCGCCTATCGAGGCTGTCTACAACTATGTAACCCAGCCCGATCGCTGGCACGAATGGCACCCGACCTCCCTCAGTGCCGACACCGGCACCACCGGTTCACTCTCCGCCGGCACGCGCTTTACCGAGGTGATCGACCTGCTGGGCGTGCGGGTGCCGATGAGTTACCGCGTGCAGATCGCCCGGCCGCCGGAAGAATTCAAGGCGGTATTCACCTCCCTGGCCGTCGACGGCTCGATTCACTACAGCCTGCACGCCTGCCGTGACGGCACGCTGTTCAAGCGCGTGTTGACCTACGAAACCGAACTGCAACTGGCCGGCTTGCACGAGCGCATGGTGGAGCTGTCCACGGTTGCGCTGGACCAGCTCAAGCAACGCTTGGAAAACCCCGCCTTCGTCGAATAAGCCAACATACCGTCGAGCTTCCGCACGGCCGCGATGCGCCTTAGTCTCGACGGCAAGCCTATCGACCCAACGACCGGACAGCCTGCGAACATCTCCGGCAACATCTTGACAAGGCAAAAGCGTAACCTCTATTGTCTGACAACCTGACTACCAAGGTTTTTTCCATGCTTGAGCTCCAGCGCCCTGACTCACTCGTTGTACGGGTTGTCAGCGCCATCCGCGCCGAAATCGATTCTGGCCAATTGGCGCCCGAGTCGCGTTTGCCCACTGAACAGCAACTGGCTGAACAACTGAACGTCAGCCGCTCGGTGGTGCGCGAAGCCATTGCCCAACTCAAGGCCGATGGTGTGCTGACAGCCAAGCGTGGCCTGGGCTCATTTATCTCGCAAACCCCTGCGGGCACGGTGTTTCGCTTCCCGGAAAAAAACGGTCGTCGTCCGGACCTGGCGCAAATGTTCGAAGTGCGCCTGTGGATCGAAACCCAGGCCGCCTCGATCGCCGCCCAACGCCGTGATGCCGACGACCTGCAGCGCATGCAGAAGGCGCTGCAGGAAATGCACGACCAGCGCGCCGACTTCGAGGCCGCCGCCCTCGCCGATGTCGAGTTTCATCGCGCCATCGCCGAAGCCAGCAAGAATGACTACTTTGTCGCCTTCCACGACTTTCTGCGCAGCCAGTTGGCCAGTGCGCGCAAAACCGCCTGGGAAAACTCGGCGTCGCGTTTTGCCAGTGGCTCGGCCGACGCCACCCAGGAACACCAAGCGCTTTACCAGGCCATCGCCGACGGTGACGCCCAAGCGGCCGCTGCCAATGCCGAAGCGCACCTGCGCGCAGCGGCCAAACGCCTGCAACTTGAGCTGCCTGCCACGAACTGAATGATCCAAGCTTTGTGCAGCGTGCCTCAGGCACGCCATTTTTTAACAAAAACATTAGTCTGACAACCTGATAAGCAGACTGAAATGTGCAGCCCTTAGGTACTCCAAACCATGATTTACGACTTCTGCATCATCGGCGGTGGCATCGTCGGCCTGGCCACTGCGATGGAGCTGCTCAAACGCCAGCCCAACGCCTCACTGGTGATCCTGGAAAAAGAAGCCTCGCTGGCCAAGCACCAGACCGGGCATAACAGCGGGGTGATTCACGCCGGCATCTACTACGCCCCCGGCAGCCTCAAGGCCGATCTGTGCAAACGCGGCGCCGAGGCCACCAAACGGTTTTGCCGCGAACACGGGATCAAGTTCGAGGTGTGCGGCAAGTTGCTGGTGGCCTCCACGCCCCTGGAAATGCAGCGCATGGAGGCACTTTATGCGCGCTCGCAGTTGAATGAGCTGAAGGTCGAACGCCTGGACGCCGACCAACTGCGCCAGCGCGAACCCAACATCATCGGTCTGGGCGGCTTGTTTCTCGATGCGACCGGCATTGTCGATTACCGCGAAGTCTGCGAAACCATGGCCCAGGTGATTCGCCGACAAGGCGGTGAGATCTGCCTGGAACGCACCGTCACCGCCATTTCGGAAGACACCGACAAGGTCACCGTCAACACCCGCGGCGAAGCCTGGCAAGCCAGGCACCTGGTGGTCTGCGCCGGCCTGCAGTCGGATCGGCTGGCGACGATGGCCGGGGTCAAGATCGACCACCAGATCATTCCCTTTCGCGGCGAATACTTCCGCCTGCCGGCCTCGAAGAACAACCTCGTCAACCACCTGATCTACCCGATTCCGGACCCGGAACTGCCGTTCCTCGGCGTACACCTGACGCGGATGATCGACGGCAGCATCACGGTCGGCCCCAACGCCGTGCTGGGCCTGGGCCGGGAGAACTACCGCAAGTTCTCGATCAACTGGCGCGACGTGGCGCAGTACGCCAGCTTCCCCGGTTTCTGGAAAACTCTCTGGCAGAACCTGGGTTCGGGCAGCGTCGAGATGAAAAACTCACTGTTCAAGTCCGGCTACCTGGAGCAATGCCGCAAGTACTGCCCGTCGTTGAACCGCGAAGATCTGCTGCCCTACGAAGCAGGCATCCGCGCCCAGGCCGTGATGCGCGACGGCAGCCTGGTCCACGACTTTCTGTTCGCCCAGACGCCCCGCATGCTCCATGTCTGCAACGCGCCCTCACCCGCCGCCACCTCGGCGATTCCCATCGGCGAAATGATCGCCGATCGCATGTTCACACCCGGCTGACACCGCATCCCCGGCCCTTCCCGGGCCATCGCCACAAGCGTCACTTTGACAATAAATATAATGACTCAGAAGGAAGTACAGAATGACGGCAACACCGCATACCGCTGCCCCGGAAACGCCGGCACAAAGCAAAAAACGCCTGCGCAAAGTCGCCGCCGCCACGATCTTCGGATCGATGCTGGAGTGGTACGACTTTTACCTGTACGCCACCATGGAGGCCATCGTGTTCTCGAAGATCTTCTTCGACAACAGTGACCCGAAAACCGCCTCGCTCATGGCCTTTTCCACCTTCGCCATCGGCTTTATCGCCCGACCGTTCGGCGGCATTCTGTTCGGCTACCTGGGCGACAAGTTCGGCCGCAAACAGGTGCTGGTATTGACCTTCTGCATGATGGGCGTGTGTACCACGCTGATCGGCCTGATCCCCAGCTATGCCTCCATCGGCATCTGGGCGCCGATCATCCTGGTGTTCATCAGGATCATCCAGGGCCTGGGCGCCGGGGCCGAGTTGTCGGGCGCGGCGGTCACTTCCTACGAGCACGCGTCGGAAGGCAAGCGCGGTAGCCAGGGCGCCTGGCCGGCGTTGGGCCTGAACCTGGGCCTGCTGCTGTCGTCATTGACCGTGTACCTGCTGACCATCAATGGCAACGACTTCATGCTGGCAGGCGGCTGGCGTATCCCGTTCATCTGCAGTATCGCGTTGGTGGGCGTCGGCCTGTGGGTGCGCAACAGCATTCCGGAAACCCCGGAGTTCAAGGAGCTGAGCCAGGCACCCAAGGTCGCCAAGCCTTCGCCACTCAAAGCGCTGTTCAAGAACGATCTCAAGGGGTTGGCGGTGGTGTTCTTCGTAGCCATTGGCTACAACGCCCTGAGCTATATCTTCAAGACGTTTTCCCTGGCCTACCTGACTCAATTCAAAGGCGTCGATGTGCACGTCACGTCGCTGTCGGTGACCATTGCCAGCCTGATCGCCATCGTCGCGGTGCCGTGCTTCGGCTGGCTGTGCGACAAATGGAGCAGCAAAAAAGTGCTGGTACTCGGCGGCGTCTGCTCGCTGTTGTTTGCCTACCCGTTCCTGGCCCTGCTCGACACTGGCGACAGCCTAATGATCTACATTGCCATCGGCGTCGGCACCGGCCTGCTCGCTCCCATGATGTTCGCGCCCCAGGGCTCGTTCTTAAGCCGTCAATTCCCGACCCAGACGCGCTCCTCGGGCTTCGGCACCGGCCGCGAAATCGGCACCGCTATCGCTGGCGGCCTGGCACCGCTGGGAGCCTTGTCCCTGGTGGCCGCGTCACCGACCCACGCCACAGGCGGGGTGGTGATTATCCTCGCGATTGCGGCACTGCTGGTGGTGGTGTTCGCCCTGTGCGACCAGGGCCGTAAACACTCGACCTTCAAGAACTGAGCGAAAAACCTCGGTCGGCTTCAGCGCGGGGGCCAGGTGTTGGCCTGAGCCCTTGCGCATGACCGACGTCAAGGTCGCCCTTCACGTAACCGGGTAACCTAAAAAATGTGAGATGAGTATTCACTCCCCCGAAGAAACCCTAGGAGCACCCGTTGAAAACCCGTCACTGCCTCGTCGTCCTCTTCCTGATCACGACGTTGACGTTACTCATGGATATACCGGTCAAGACGTGGCTGACCTCAGCGACCCTCAGTTTGCTGCTCGGCACTTGCGCGCTGGTGTACATGGCGGCGTCCTGTGTACTGGCCAGTCGCTGGTCGGTGGTGGAGAACGTGTTTGGCGGCCTGGATCGCGTCTATGAAGTACACAAGTGGTTGGGCATCTGGGCGCTGGTGTTCGCCACGTATCACTTTGTGTTCAAAGCTAACCTGGATGTGTGGAACAGCGTGCCCATCCTCGAGCTGCCCAAATACTGGACGCGCCTCGTCCGTCAACTGAGCTACGTGGCGCTGGGCCTGATCGTGCTGTTGGCGTTGAACCGCAACATTCCTTACAACGTCTGGCGCTGGTGGCACAAATTGTCTGGCCCGCTGTTCCTGATCGTGATCCTGCACGGGCTGAGTTTCAAATCGCCAATCACTCTGACCGCGCCATCGGGCGTCTGGTTAACCTTGTGCTGCAGCCTGGGCGTCATCGGAGCCCTCTATAAACTGGTGCTTTACCCCTGGGTTGGGCGTGCCGGCGAATACCGGGTGACGGCCGTCAACCGTGCCAACGGTGCGTTGCATTTGACACTGGCGCCGATTCACAACGGGTTTGACTTCAAGGCCGGGCAATTCGCGTTCCTGGCCATGCAGGTCAAAGGGTTGCGCGAGCCGCACCCCTTCACGATCGCCAGCGCCAACCGTGAGAACGGGCAGATTGCGTTCATGATCAGAGAGTTGGGGGATTACACCAACGCCCTGGCAGACTGCGCCAAGGTCGGCATGCGCGCCGATCTGTATGCGCCTTATGGGCGCTTCAAGCGTGCTGTGCAGGCCGAACGGGAAATCTGGATCGGCGCCGGCGTGGGCATTTCGCCGTTTATTTCCTGGCTGCAAGACCCTGCCGCCAAAGACTTCGACAAAGCCACGCTGGTCTATTGCTTCACGCCCGCGCGCGCCTTCCCGCCGGCCGAACAGGTGCAGACCATGGCCCGCTTACGGGGTGCGCAATTCGTCAGTAATGCCGGCGGCCTCGAACGCTTGGCCGACACCCTGCGCCAAGCCGTGGCCGAGACCGACCCTGACAAAGTGCATATCAGCTTCTGCGGCCCCAAAGGCTTGCTGGTCAAGGTTCGCGAGCTGATGAACGCCCACCGGATTCCACCGGCCAACCTGCACAGCGAACGGTTCGAGTTTCGCTGAAACCACAGGACGCAGGTCAACCCAGCACCTGAAGGGGGTTTGGCGGTGGACGTAAACTGGCATGATAGCGCCCATCCCACAACCTTCTCTGACTTGCGAGACGCCCCATGAAAACCCCATTGCGACTGGCCCTGCTTTCAGCCCTGTTGACCACCGGCCTGGCCCAGGCGGCCGAGCTGATCCCCATCGACGTACACCGCGACGCCAACTGCGGCTGCTGCAAACAATGGATCCGCCATCTGGAAAGCCACGGTTTCAAGGTCAATGATCACGTTGAGACCGATATGAGCGCGGTCAAACAACGCCTCGGCGTCGCGCCGCGCCTGGGCTCGTGCCATACCGCCGTGATCGACGGCAAGTTCGTCGAAGGTCACGTACCCGCCGAGCACGTGTTGGCGCTGCGCAAGCGCGATGATCTGCTCGGTATCGCCGCGCCGGGCATGCCCATGGGTTCGCCCGGCATGGAAATGGACGGCCACGGCGACGCCTACCAAGTCATCGGCCTGACCCGCGACGGTAAAGATGTGGTGGTGGCCGACTACCCGGCACACTGATCGATGCTGACGGGTTACCTGGGGCTGTTTTTTGCGGCATTCGGCGCCGCCACCCTCCTGCCCTTGCAATCGGAAGCCGTGCTGGTGGGCCTGCTGCTCAGCGGGCATTACAGCCTGTGGTGGCTGCTGGGCATTGCGACGCTGGGCAACGTGCTCGGCTCGCTGGTCAATTGGCTGCTGGGGCGCTCGATCGAGCACTTCAAGGCGCGCCGCTGGTTTCCGGTCAACGCCCGGCAACTGGACAAGGCGCGCCGCCACTACGAACGCTGGGGGCATTGGACGTTATTGCTCAGTTGGGTGCCGATCATTGGCGACCCGCTGACCTTGATCGCCGGGGTGATGCGCGAACCGCTGTGGCGTTTTTTGCTGCTGGTGACCCTGGCCAAGGGCGTGCGGTATGGCGTGCTGGCCGCGCTGCCCCTGCACTGGGTGTTAATCCCCACTTAATCGCCTGCAAACAGCATCCGAGCTCCCCACTCGGAGCCCCGTCATGCCTCTACTGCGCACCTTTTGCCTTGCCGGCCTGCTCGCCGCCGGCGCAGCGCCCGCATTCGCCACCACCGAAGGCCCCAGCTACGGGCCTGAACTGCAGGGTTTCCAATACCCTTATCCGGTTCAACAGTTCCGTTTTCAGTCCCAGGGCAAATCCCTGCACATGGGCTACATGGACATCCCGGCCAGCGGCACCGCCAACGGTCGCAGCGTGGTGCTGCTGCACGGCAAGAACTTCTGCGGCGCCACATGGGAGGGTTCGATCAAGGCGCTGAGCGACGCCGGTTACCGCGTGATCGCACCCGACCAGATCGGCTTCTGCACCTCGAGCAAGCCCGACAGCTACCAGTACAGCTTCCAGCAACTGGCGATCAATACCCACCAACTGCTGGAAAAACTCGGCATTCAGAAGGTCACCCTGCTCGGCCACTCCACCGGCGGCATGCTCGCCACCCGATACGCGCTGCTGTACCCAGAGCAAACCGAGCAACTGGCGCTGGTCAACCCGATCGGCCTGGAAGACTGGAAAGCCCTCGGCGTGCCTTATCGCAGCGTCGACCAATGGTACGAACGCGAATTGCAGGTGAGCGCCGACGGCATCCGCAACTACGAGCGCGACACCTACTACGCCGGCCACTGGAAGCCCGAATATGAGCGCTGGGTACAGATGCTCGCCGGCATGAACAAAGGCCCCGGCCACACCCAGGTGGCATGGAACTCGGCGCTGATTTACGACATGATCTTCACCCAGCCGGTGTACTACGAGTTCAAGGACCTGCAGGTGCCCACGCTGTTGCTGATCGGCACCAGCGACACCACCGCCATCGGCAAAGACCTCGCGCCGCCGGCGGTAAAGGCAAAGATCGGGCACTACGCGGTGCTGGGCAAACAGGTAGCCAAGTTGATCCCCCGCGCCACCCTGGTGGAATTCCCCGGCCTGGGCCACGCACCGCAGATGGAAGAACCGGCGCAGTTCCACAAGGCCTTGCTGCAGGGGCTCGACCACCTTTAATCCAACGTTATAAGAGGCGCCCGCGTATGTCGCTACAGATTGCAGTCATTGATGATTGGCAGGACGTCGCCCGTGATGTGGTGGACTGGTCAGCCCTGGCGGCGCTCGGCCAGGTGCATTTTCTGCATGATTACCCGGCGGACACCGCCACAATGGTCGAGCGCCTGAAAGGCTTCGACGTGATCTGCGTGATGCGCGAACGTTCGACCTTCGATAGCCCGTTGCTGCAAGGCCTGCCCAACCTCAAGCTGCTGGTGACCGGTGGCATGCGCAACGCCGCCATCGACCTTGCCGCCGCCAAAGCCCTGGGTATCCAGGTGTGCGGCACCGACAGCTATAAACACGCGGCACCGGAGCTGACGTGGGCGTTGATCATGGCGTCCACGCGCAACCTGCTGGCCGAAGCCAATTCCCTGCGCGCCGGTCACTGGCAGGTGGGCCTGGGCGGCGACCTGCATGGCCAGACCCTGGGGATCCTGGGGCTGGGCAGCATTGGCCAGAAGGTCGCGCAATTTGCCCAGGTGTTCGGGATGCGGGTGATTGCCTGGAGTGAAAACCTTACACCGCAACGCGCGGCGGAATCCGGGGTGACGTGGGTCAGCAAGCGCGACTTGTTCGCACAGGCCGATATTCTCACCATCCACCTGGTCCTCAGCGAGCGTAGCCGTGGGCTGGTGGATGCCGAGGCGCTCGGCTGGATGAAGCCGACGGCACGCCTGGTCAATACGGCACGCGGGCCGATCGTAGACGAACCGGCGCTGCTGGAGGCCTTGAGCAACGGCCGCCTGGCGGGAGCCGCGCTGGATGTGTATGCCGAGGAGCCACTGCCGGTCGATCATCCGTTGCGCCGTTTGCCTAACGTGCTGGCCACTCCCCACGTCGGGTATGTCAGCGAGCAGAATTACCGGCAGTTCTATCAGCAGATGATTGCCGATATCCAGGCTTGGGCCGCGGGCACGCCCATTCGCGTGCTCGGCTGACGCACCAATTCAGCGCACGCGCACTGCGGTGACGAGGCACCTGCTCCCGAAACGCCCCTGAAGCGGGGCGCCAGCCCACCAACCGGACCGAGCGCCCTCGCTACGCACTGTCCGCGGATCGCCAGGCGCCCACACCGTGTTCCAACGTCGCATATCGTTACAAGTTTTTTTGTCCTACAAAATTTCCACATAAACCCTACAGTCTTTAGGATTTGTCCTAGACTCAAGCTCGATGGGTCCGTTCAAAAACAAAAGCCCCGCAAAAAATCGAAACTTTCAAACTCTGCCGTAGGTCAGGTTTAGGGTAAGGCGTGCATAAGCGGTTCAGACCGAATGCCCGTCCATCCAATCTATTTCAGCTAACCGTGCAACTGGCACAAGCCTTGCCAGTTTGTATAGCGCTTGTGCGTCTGGCCGCAGGAAGCGGTCTTCGGAGCTAGTGGCAGCGGGCCACCAGCCAACCAACATGTGGGAGAGAACTATGATCAGTGCCGCTGCTGTAGAAACTCAGGGAGAGCGTTTTAGTAAATCGGCAGGGGGGCCAACATCGTTGGTCGATCTGCCCAATGCTGTGCGGCCGGTCGTGAGTCATAACCCCAATCGAAAGAAAGTCTTGTTCGTCACTTCCGAATTTGCCGACCTGGTCAAGACCGGCGGCCTAGGCGACGTTTCCGCCGCCCTGCCCCGCGCCATGGGGCACTTGCACGATGTGCGCGTGCTGATCCCCGGTTACCCGCAGGTGATGGAAAGCGACAACCCGATCCATATCATCGGCGAACTGGGTGGCCACGCCGCGCTGCCGCCATGCAAGATCGGGCGCATGGACCTCAAGGATGGCCTGGTTATCTACGTACTGATCTGCCCCGAACTGTACGAGCGCGAAGGCACGCCCTATGGCGCCAACAACGGCCGCGACTGGCCGGACAACCACATCCGCTTCGCGCGCCTGGGCCTGGCCGCTGCCGACATGGCCGCCAACCTCGCCCAGATCCACTGGTGCCCGGACCTGGTGCATGCCCACGACTGGCCCGCCGGCCTGGCCCCCGCCTATATGCACTGGCGTGGGTCACGCACACCGACCCTGTTCACCATCCACAACCTGGCATACCAGGGCGTGGTTAGCCTGGCCTCCACGCCGGAGCTGGGCATTCCGCCCCATGCGCTGCAACAGGAAGGCATGGAGTTCTACGGCAAGATGTCGTTCCTCAAGGCGGGGATGGCCTACTCCAGCCACATCACCACCGTGAGCGCCACCTACGCCCAGGAAATCACCACCCCGGAATTCGGCTGCGGCCTGGACGGCTTCCTCGCCAGCAAGACCCAGCAAGGCTTGCTCAGCGGCATTCCCAACGGCATCGATGAAAGCTGGGAAGCCTCCACCGACACGCACCTGACCCACAACTTCAATATCGGCGATTGGGAAGGCAAGGCGGTCAACGCCGCCCACGTGCGCAACCTGTTTGGCCTGCATGACTCCACCGGGCCGCTGTTCGCCGTGGTCTCGCGGCTGGTCTATCAAAAAGGCCTGGACCTGACCGAAGCGGTCGCCAGCTTTATCGTCGAGAACGGCGGCCAGATCGCGATCATCGGTCGTGGCGAGCCGGAAGAAGAACAGGCCATGCGCGAACTGGCGCTGCGTTTCCCGGGCCAGGTCGGTGTACGCATCGGCTTCAACGAAACCGACGCCCGCCGCATGTTTGCCGGCAGCGACTTCCTGCTGATGCCGTCGCGCTATGAACCGTGCGGCTTGAGCCAGATGTACGCGCAGCGTTTCGGCTCGCTGCCGGTGGCGCGCAACACCGGCGGCCTGGCGGACACCATCGAAGACGGCGTCACCGGGTTTCTGTTCAACGAGTCCACCGTGGACAGCTACCGCGAAGCCCTGAACCGTGCGTTCAAAGTGTTCGCCTACCCAGGCCTGCTCAACGCCATGCGCTGCCGGGCGATGACCCAACCGTTCAACTGGTGCCAGGCGGTCGAACCCTATGCCGAACTGTATGAACAACTGGTGGCCAAGGCGCTGGGGAAATCGACTAAATAATCAAGGGAGGTCTTCATAGATGCCGTTACGGACTCTGGAAACCTGGCCCCACGGCGCAATCATGCTGGACGCGCAACACACGCGTTTCGCCTTGTGGGCGCCAGACGCGTTTTATGTCAGCGTTGAATTGCAAGATGGCCGCTCGGTCGCCATGCTGCCCCAGGCAAATGGCTGGTTCGAAACGGAGATAAAGTGCCCCGCAGGCACGCGCTACCGCTACAACATCGATGGGGAAATGGATGTCCCCGATCCCGCATCCAGGGCCCAGGCCTCGGACGTGCATGGCTGGAGCCTGGTGGTCGACCCGCTCGCCTATGAATGGCGACACCACCCATGGCAGGGCCGCCCCTGGCATGAAGCGGTGATCTACGAGCTGCATGTCGGCGCGCTGGGCGGCTTCGCAGCCGTCGAGCAGCACCTGCCACGCCTGGCCGAACTGGGCGTTACCGCGATTGAGTTGATGCCCCTGGCGCAATTTCCCGGCGAGCGCAATTGGGGCTACGACGGCGTGCTGCCCTACGCGCCGCACGCCGCCTACGGCAGCCCCGAACAGCTCAAGCATCTGATCGACAGCGCCCATGAACACGGGCTCGCGGTCTTGCTCGACGTGGTCTACAACCACTTCGGCCCCGATGGCAACTACCTGGGCCAGTACGCCAAAGACTTCTTCCAGCAAGATGTGCATACGCCATGGGGCGCCGGCATCGACTTTGCGCGGCGTGAAGTGCGGGACTTCTTTCTGGACAACGCCCTGATGTGGCTGCTCGACTACCGCTTCGACGGCCTGCGCCTGGACGCGGTACACGCCATCGACAACCCCGGTTTCCTGCGGGAACTGGCGCACCGGGTGCGCCAGCAGGTCGACATCGGTCGTCATGTTTGGCTGGTGCTGGAAAACGAACTGAACCAGGCCAGCCTGCTGAAACACGATTTCGATGCGCAATGGAACGACGACTTCCACAACGTATTGCATGTGCTGCTGACCGGCGAAACCGATGCCTACTACAGCGACTTTGCCCAAGCGCCTACCGCCAAACTCGCACGTTGCCTCAGCGACGGTTTTGTCTACCAAGGCCACACCACACGCCACGGGCATGCACGCGGCGAACCCAGCAGCGGCTTGCCGCCCACCGCCTTCGTGGCGTTCTTGCAGAACCATGACCAGATCGGCAACCGCGCCCTCGGCGAACGCCTGCACCAACTGTGTTCGCCCCAGGCGCTGAAGGCGGCGACCACCTTGCTACTGATGTCGCCGATGATCCCGTTGCTATTCATGGGCGATGAAGTCAACGCCAGCGAGCCGTTTCTGTTTTTCACTGACCACCATGGCGAACTGGCTGAAGCGGTACGCGAAGGACGTCGCAATGAATTCGCCGATTTCGCCGCGTTCCACGACCCCGAGCGGCGCGAGCGGATTCCCGATCCCAACGCGCTGCCGACCTTCGAGCAATCGGCGCCGTCATTCGCCGCCAACGAACACACCGAGTTCTATCGCCACCTGCTGCGCCTGCGCCACCAGCATATCGTGCCGCACCTGCCCGGCAGCGTGGCCCTCGGTGCGCAGGTGCTGGCAGACCGCGCCGTCAGTGCGCGTTGGCGCCTGGGCAACGGCAGCCTGTTACAGATCGACCTGAACCTGAGTGCCACGGCCCTGGATCACCCCGCTGCGCAGCATGTGCTGTTCCAAACGCCAGCGCATGACCACGCGCACCTGGCGCCCTTCAGCGCACGCGTTACCCTATCCCCTGTTGGAGAGCACCCTTGAGCGAAGCGAACCTGGAAATCCTCGCCGGCCGAGCGGGCCTGGCGGTCGATTGGATCGACGCAAACGGCCGCCCGCAACGTGTCAAACCGGACGCCCTGCGCGCCGTCCTCAAAGGCCTGGGCCATCCGGCCGACAGCGATGCCGAGATCGACGCCAGCCTGCGAGACCTGGAGCAAGTGCAACAGGACAAACACCTGCCGCCCTTGCTCACCGTCGACAGCGGCGAAGGCCTGGACCTGGCGCGCTACTTCGCACCCGACACCGTCTGCCGGGTCAGCCTCGAGGAGGGCGAAGTCCTCGAATTACGCCTCGACGGCAACGCGGTACTGCCCGGCGTGATCGCCCTCGGCTACCACCAAGTGCATATCGCCGACCAGGCCTTCACCCTGGCCGTGGCCCCTCGTCACTGCTACAGCGTCGCCGATGCCGTCGACAGTCAAACCCCACGTGCCTGGGGCCTGAGCGCCCAGTTGTACGCCCTGCGCCGCCTCGGCGACGGCGGGTTCGGCGACACCCTGGCGCTGGAACACCTGGCCCGCTCGGCCGCCGAACGCGGTGCCGACGCGCTGGCGATCAGCCCGATGCACGCGATGTTCAGCGCCGACCCCGAGCGCTACAGCCCGTACTCGCCGTCGAGCCGCCTGTTTCTCAATAGCCTGTACGCATCACCCGGCTGCATCCTGGGTGAGCGCCAGGTGCGCAATGCCATCGAGGCCTGCGGTCTGGCCGACGAGCTGCACACCCTCGAACAACACACCCTGATCGACTGGCCCACCGCAGCCAAGGCCAAACACCGCCTGTTGCGTGCCCTGTACGACGACTTCCGCCACGGTCAACACCCGCAACACGCCGACTTCCTCAGTTTCCGCCAAGCGGGCGGTGAAGCCCTGGAGAACCACTGCCGTTTCGAAGCGGTCCAGGCCGCGCGCGCCGCCGCTGGCGAAGACCTCGACTGGCGCCATTGGCCAGAGCAATGGCGCAGCCCGCAAAGCCCGGCACTCCTGCGCTTCGCCGAGGAAAACCGCGACGACATCGGCTTCTACGCCTTCGGCCAATGGCTGATCGCGCGCTGCCTGGAACGCGCCCAACAAGCCGCCCGAGGCAGTGGCATGAGCATCGGCCTGATCGCCGACCTGGCCGTCGGCGCCGACGGTGGCGGCAGCCAGGCCTGGAGCCGCCAGGATGAATTGCTCGCCGGCCTGACCGTCGGCGCGCCGCCGGACATTCTCAACCGCGCCGGCCAAGGCTGGGGCATCTCCGCCTTCGCTCCGGAAGGTCTCAAGCGCCACGGCTTCCGTGCGTTTATCGAGATGCTGCGGGCCAATTTCGCCCATGCCGGCGGCTTGCGTATCGACCATGTGATGGGCCTGCAACGCCTGTGGGTGATGCCCATGGATGCCTCGCCCCAGGACGGCGCCTACCTGTATTACCCGGTGGACGATCTGTTGCGTCTGCTGGCGCTGGAATCGCACCGCCACCAGGCCATCGTCCTCGGCGAAGACCTCGGCACCGTGCCCGACGGCCTGCGCGACAAACTCATCGGCCGCTCGATTCTGGGCATGCGCGTGCTGCTGTTCGAACAGGGTCATGATGGCCAATTCAAGCCGATCCTCGACTGGCCGGACAACGCCCTGGCCACCACCAGCACCCACGACCTGCCAACCCTCAATGGCTGGTGGCACAGCCGCGACATCGACTGGAACGTCCAGCTCGGCCTGATCGATGCGCCCACCACGGAGCAATGGCGCGAGCACCGCCTGCGCGAACGCCAGGCACTGCGCCAGGCCTTGAGCCAGGACCCGCAGAACTTCGTCGATGAAGTGCGCAATGAAACCGACCACATGATCGACGCCAGCGTACGCTACCTCGGCCACACCCGCGCGCCGCTGGTGCTGCTGCCGCTGGAAGATGCCTTGGGCCTCGAAGAACAAGCCAACCTGCCCGGCACCGTCGACACCCACCCCAATTGGCGCCGCCGCCTGCCGGGTGAGGCGGCGAGCCTGCTCGACAACGCGGGGGCCGCGCGCCGCCTGGAACTGCTGGCGGTGGCGCGCAATCAAGCCCATGAGCGTGACCGATGAAGGCTCTGCCCCTGCGCGCTACCCAGCGCCTGCAGTTTCATAAAGGGTTCACCCTCGATGACGCGGTGGCTCTGGTGCCGTACTTTGCCCGGCTGGGCATCAGCCATCTGTATGCCTCACCGCTACTCAGTGCCCGCGCAGGTTCCATGCATGGCTATGACGTGGTCGACCCCACCACCGTCAACCCGGAGCTGGGCGGCGAAGCCGCGTTGCGCCGCCTGGTGGCCGCCCTGCGCGAACACGACATGGGGCTGATCCTCGATATCGTATCCAACCACATGGCCGTGGGCGGCGCCGACAACCCCTGGTGGCTCGACCTGCTGGAATGGGGCCGGTTGAGTCCCTACTGCGAATTCTTCGACATTCAATGGCACTCGCCCGACCCGCTGCTCAAGGGCCAATTGCTCATGCCGTTCCTCGGCTGCGACTACGGCGAAGCCCTGCAAGCCGGCACGTTGACCCTGCACTTCGACGCCGCGCACGGCAGTTTTTCCGTCGAGCACTACGAACACCGCTTCCCGATCTGCCCACAAGATTACGCGACGATTCTGGGCGCCGATGAACTGCTCAAGCCCCTCGCCGACCGCTTCAGCACCCTCGCCTACCAGAGCGATGCCTACGCCGAAGCGGCCTGGCTCAAACAAGCCCTGGCCGAACGCGCCACCGACAACGCCGTGCGGCAGGCCATCGAACAGCGGCTGGGCACCTTCGACGCACGCCAGCCCGAAGGGTTCCAGCGCCTGCACGGGCTGTTGGAGCAACAGGCCTATCGCCTGGCCAGTTGGCGCACCGCGGCGGACGATATCAACTGGCGGCGCTTCTTCGATGTCAACGATCTGGGCGGCCTGCGCGTAGAACGCAGCGCCGTGTTCGAAGCCACCCACGGCAAGATCTTCGAGTTGATCAGCCAGGGGCTGGTCGATGGCCTGCGCATCGACCATATCGACGGGCTGGCCGACCCACGCGGGTATTGCCGCAAGCTGCGGCGGCGGGTCGATACGCTGTCGCCCGAGCGTCACCTGCCGATTTTCGTCGAAAAAATCCTCGGCGAAGGCGAAACCCTGCGCGAGGACTGGCAGGTGGACGGCACCACCGGCTACGAATTCATGAACCAACTGTCGCTGCTGCAACACCGCCCGCAAGGCTTCGCAACGCTGGCCGAGCTGTGGACCCGGCACAGCGAACGGCCGTCGGCCTTTATCGAAGAAGCCTGGCTGGCGCGCCGGCAGATCCTCAACGGTTCTCTTGCCGGCGACTTCGAAAGCGTGGCCCAGGCCCTGCTGCAAGTGGCCCGCGACGACGTGATGAGCCGCGACCTGACCCTCGGCGCGATCCGCCGCGCCCTGCAGGAACTGATCGTGCATTTCCCGGTGTACCGCACCTACATCAGCGCCTGTGGCCGCAGCGAACGCGACGACACGTTTTTCCTGCAAGCCCTGGCGGGCGCGCGCAGCACCTTGAGCGAAGGCGACTGGCCGGTGCTGGACAACCTGGAAAAATGGTTGGGCGGCCAGCCGTGGCGCAATCGCCCGCTCGGCCGCGAGCGCAAGCTGCTCAAGCACGCCTGCGTGCGCTTCCAGCAATTGACCTCGCCGGCCGCCGCCAAAGCCGTGGAAGACACCGCGTTCTATCGCTCGGCGGTGTTGCTGTCGCGCAACGACGTGGGCTTCAGTACCGAACAGTTCAGCGCACCGCTGGCCGATTTTCACGCGGCCAATCAGCAGCGCTTGCAGGCGTTCCCCGATAACCTGCTGGCCACCGCCACCCACGACCACAAACGCGGTGAAGACAGCCGCGCCCGCCTCGCCGTGTTGAGTGAGTGCGCAGGGTGGTATGCCGAACAGGTGACGCATTGGCGCCGCCTCGCCGCGCCGCTGCGCAACGACGCCAGTTGCCCATCGGCAGGCGATGAGTTGATCCTCTATCAGGTACTGCTCGGCAGTTGGCCGCTGGACCTGCACCTGGACGACCGGCCAGCACTCGAAGCCTATCAACAACGCCTCTGGCAATGGCAACAAAAGGCCCTGCGCGAAGCCAAGTTGCAGAGCAGTTGGAGCGCGCCCAACGAGGCTTACGAACAGGGCGTGGAAACGTTTCTCACGCGCCTGCTGCTCAGCGACGCAGGCCGCGCACTGCGCACCGCCATCGGCGCCGCCGCCCAAGCGATTGCCCCCGCTGGCGCGCTCAATGGGCTGGCGCAATCCTTGCTTCGAGTCACAGTGCCGGGTGTGCCGGACCTGTACCAGGGCAATGAGTTCTGGGACTTCAGCCTGGTCGACCCGGACAACCGCCGCCCGGTGGATTTCAACGCACGGCAGCACGCGCTGGATACCCCACCGGACATCGGCAAGCTGTTGTTCAACTGGCGGGACGGGCGTATCAAACAAGCCTTGATCGCCCAGGTGCTGGCCTTGCGCAAGGCCCATCCTGAACTGTTCCATCGGGGCAGCTACACGCCCCTGGACGTGGTCGGTCGACACGCCGAGCACGTGGTCGCGTTCTGCCGCGAATACCAGGGCAAACGCGCACTGGTGGTGGTGCCGCGCTGGCCCTATCGCCTGCTGGAAAACGGTGTGCATCCCCAGGTCAATGCGCGGGTTTGGGGCGATACCCGAGTGAAATTACCGTTCGCCGCGCCAACCGAAAACTGGAAGGGACTTTTTCATACACGCGCAGTCACACCAGACAAGGAGCTGTTGATCAGCACTGCGCTGGGGGATTTCCCGGTCAACGTCTTTATCGATCCTGATGATCAATCAAGCTGAAATTTTCTGCGAGGAACATTGTGATGAGTACTGAAGACAAACGTGTTCGCGAATTCGCGTATCAGATCTGGGAATCGGAGGGCAAGCCGCAAGGTCAGGATGCGCGCCATTGGGAAATGGCCCGCAAGTTGGCAGAAGCCGAAGCACTGACACCCAGCAAGCCCAAACCCGCCGCCAAACCGAAAACCGCGCCCAAGCCGGCAGCAAAAGCCAAGCCGCCGGCAGCGGCCGCAGGCAAACCGGCCACGCCGGCGGCTAAAAAGCCGGCGGCCACAAAAAAGCCCAAGCCGTAAGCCCTGTGCCGTCATGAACCTCCGGCCGGCACCCCCGGCCGGAGGTCAGCCACTTGCCCGATTGTTAGCTGCCCCCTCGTCAGCAGGGCTACGTTCGGCCCGAAAAAAGACCCATGCAGGAGCAACACAATGAGCAAAGCCGATAAAAAACAGGCCCCCCGGCCCACGAACCATCGCGGATTCGCGAAGGTTTGCCCTTCCCCCTGGGGGCGACCTGGGACGGCCTGGGTGTCAACTTTGCCCTGTTCTCGGCCAACGCCACCAAAGTCGAGTTGTGCCTGTTCGACGACGCCGGCGTGGTCGAGCTGGAACGTATTGAACTTCCCGAATACACCGATGAAATCTTCCACGGCTACTTGCCCGACGCCCACCCCGGGCTGATTTACGGCTACCGTGTGTACGGCGCGTATGACCCGGCCAACGGCCACCGTTTCAACCACCACAAATTGCTGATCGACCCCTACGCCAAACAGCTGGTGGGCGAGCTCAAATGGTCCGAGGCGCTGTTTGGCTACACCATCGGCCACCCCGACGACGACCTCAGTTTCGACAAACGCGACAGTGCGCCCTTCGTGCCCAAGTGCAAGGTCATCGACCCGGCGCACACCTGGGGCGACGACCAACCGGTGCGCGTGCCATGGGACCGCACGATCATTTATGAAACCCACCTGCGCGGCATCAGCATGCGTCACCCCTCGGTCGGCGAGGCCGTGCGCGGCACCTGCGCCGGGCTGATGGAAGACGATCTGCTCAAGCACATCCGCCAGTTGGGTATTTCTTCCGTGGAACTGTTGCCGGTACACGCCTTTGTCAACGACCAGCATTTGCTGGAAAAAGGCATGACCAACTACTGGGGCTACAACAGCATCGCCTTCTTCGCCCCGGATCCGCGCTACCTGGCCAGCGGCAAGATCGCCGAGTTCAAGGAGATGGTCGCGCACCTGCACGAAGCCAAGCTGGAAGTGATTCTCGACGTGGTCTACAACCACACCGCCGAAGGCAACGAGCGCGGCCCGACCCTGTCCATGCGCGGCATCGACAACGCTTCCTACTACCGCCTGATGCCGGACGACAAGCGCTTCTATATCAATGATTCCGGCACCGGCAACACCCTCGACCTGAGCCACCCGTGCGTGCTGCAGATGGTCACTGACTCCCTGCGTTACTGGGCCACCGAGATGCACGTCGACGGTTTCCGCTTCGACCTGGCGACCATCCTCGGCCGTTATCGTGACGGGTTCGACGAGCGCCACAGTTTCCTCGTCGCCTGCCGTCAAGACCCGGTGCTGCGCCAGTTGAAACTCATCGCCGAACCCTGGGACTGCGGCCCCGGAGGCTATCAGGTGGGCAACTTCCCGCCGGGCTGGGTGGAATGGAACGACCGCTTCCGCGACACCGTGCGCGCCTTCTGGAAAGGCGATGACGGCCAGCTGGCGGACTTCGCCGGGCGCATGACCGCATCCGGCGAGATGTTCAACCACCGTGGCCGCCGGCCTTACAGCTCGGTGAACTTCATCACCGCACACGACGGTTTCACCCTGCATGACCTGGTGTCGTACAACGACAAGCACAACGAAGCCAACGACGAAAACAATCAGGACGGCAGCAACAACAACCTGTCCTGGAACCATGGCGTCGAAGGCCCCACCGACGACCCGGAAATCAACGCCCTGCGCCTGCGCCAGATGCGCAACTTCTTCGCCACCCTGCTGCTCGCCCAAGGTACGCCGATGCTGGTGGCCGGGGATGAGTTCGCGCGCACCCAGCACGGCAACAACAACGCCTACTGCCAGGACAGCGAGATCGGCTGGGTCAACTGGGAGCTGGACGATGACGGCAAGGCGCTGCTCAAGTTCGTCAAGCGCGTGATCAAACTGCGCATGACGTACCCGATCCTGCGCCGTGGCCGCTTCCTGGTGGGCGACTACAACGAAGACATCGGCGTGAAGGACGTCACCTGGCTCGCGCCGGATGGCAACGAGATGAGCACCGAACAGTGGGAAGACAGTCACGGCCGTTGCCTGGGCATGCTGATGGATGGCCGCGCCCAGGAGACCGGGATTCGCCGTCCGGGTGGCGATGCCACGTTGTTGCTGGTGGTCAACGCCCATCACGACTTGGTCAATTTCCGCCTGCCCCCCGTGCCGGAAGGCCAGTTCTGGACCTGCATGCTCGACACCCATGACACGACGATACGCGGGCAGGAACGCTTTGATTTCCACCATGAGTACGCGGTCACCGGACGCTCGCTGCTGCTGTTTGAACTGCAGCACGACGAAGAGGTGTGACATGGGCCTGCATGGATTCCTTCAAGGCTACCAAGGCTATGCGGACACGCAGGCCCTGGGCGCGGCCTTGAAGGCGCTGCAGGCCGAGGGGCTGGACCGCCTGCCGCTCCCCGGCAGCGGCCAGACCCTCGAACGGTTCAGCCGCTTGGCCCAGGTCGCCGGACACGACCTGCGCTTGTGCAAGTTGTTCGAAGGTCACACCGATGCCTTGGCGATCATTGCCGAGCTGCGCAGCCCCTTGCCGCCGGAGGGCAGCCTCTGGGGCATGTGGGCGGCAGAACCGCCGACGGCCAGGGTGCGGGCGCGGCGCAACGGCCATCGTCTGGTGCTGCAGGGGCGTAAAGCCTGGTGTTCGGGGCGGCGGTGGTCAGCCATGGGTTGTTGACGGCCTGGGACGAGGAGGATCGCCAGCAATTGGTCGCAGTGGAGATGGGCCAGCCCGGCATCTGCGTGACCGATGAGGGGTGGCAGGCGGTAGGCATGGCGGCCACCGGCAGTGTCGACGTCCTGTTCGAGGCGGCCAGCGGGATTGCCATCGGCAGGCCCGGCGACTACCTCGCCCGCCCCGGCTTCTGGCAAGGCGCCGTCGGTATCGCAGCGTGCTGGTATGGCGCGGCGCAACGCCTGGCTGAAGTGCTGCGCGAGCAGTGCAACAGGCGTGCGGAACCGCATGCCCTGGCCCACCTCGGCGCGGTCGACAGCGCCTTGAACAGTGCCGCCTGCGTGCTGCGCGCCAGTGCGCGGCAGATCGACCGCGCCCCGCTGGCCGATGCCAGGCAACTGGCCCAACAGGTACGCGCGTCTCTCGAAGACACGGTTGAACAGGTCATGCGCCACGTCGGTCGCGCCGCCGGTGCGGGGCCTTTTTGCAAAGATCCGCACTTTGCCCAACTGATGGCGGACCTGCCGGTGTATGTACGTCAAAGCCATGCCGAGCGTGACCTGGCCGCCCTCGGTGAACAGGTTGCCGCCGAGCCACCTGGGAGGTGGCAGTTATGAAAGCCAATCCGATCGTGGGCCAGGGCACGTCGCTGCATCAGTGGCAGACCTCGTCCCACATGGCCGAACTGGCGCCGATCAGCGTCGAACAGTTGGTACCCGAAGGGCATCGCGCAGTGATCATCGCACCGCACCCGGACGATGAAGTGCTGGGCTGCGGCGGCCTGTTGCAAGGCTTGGCCGCACTCGGTCGGGCGATCCAGTTGATCTCTGTCACCGATGGCAGCGCCAGTCACCCCGGTTCGCGGCGCTGGTCGGTGGAGCGCCTCAGCGTGGTGCGCCCGCAGGAGTCGGCCCAGGCCTTGCACCGCCTGGGCTTGCCGCTGCACCGGTTGAAGTGGCTGCGCGCCGGGTTTACCGACAGCCAGGTCGCCGCCCGCGAAGCGCAGTTGGCCGCGTTTATTGAGCGCCACCTCAAACCCAGGGACGTGGTGTTCACCACCTGGCGCGAAGACGGCCACTGCGACCATGAAGCCGTCGGCCACGCCAGCGCCAGTGCCGCACTGGCGGTCGGCGCGACCCTGTACGAGTTGCCCGTGTGGACCTGGCACTGGGCAACCCCGGAAGACAGCCAGGTACCGTGGCATCGCGCGCGCAAACTCCCGCTGAGTTGCCAAGTCGTCGCGCGCAAGCGCCATGCCATCCACGCGTTCGCCAGCCAATTGGAGGGCGATCCGCAGATCGGCTTGCCGCCGGTGCTGGCACCGTATGTCGTCGAGCGTTTGCTGCAGCCTTTTGAAGTGGTGTTTGTATGAGCGTGGCGACACCGTATTTTGATCGGCTGTTCGCCGACAACGATGACCCCTGGGCCTTCCGTCAACGCTGGTACGAGCGGCGCAAGCGCGCGCTGACCTTGGCGCTGTTGACCCGCCCGCGTTACGCCGCGATTTTTGAGCCCGGCTGCGCCAATGGTGAACTGAGCGTCGAACTGGCGCCGCGTTGTGACCGCCTGGTGTGCTGCGATACCGCGGCCGCGGCAGTGGCCCTGGCCAAGACACGTCTGATGGGATTTCCCCATGCCCAGGTGCAGCAGCGTCGCCTGCCCGCACAGTGGCCTGACGGCCGCTTCGACCTGATCGTGCTGAGCGAGCTGTGTTACTACCTCGACGCCGATGACCTCACCCGCCTGATCGACTGCGCCCTCGCCGCGCTGAGCGACGACGGTCAACTGCTGGCCTGTCACTGGCGCGCGCCGATCGACGGCTGCCCGCAAACCGCCGCCCAAGTGCACGCGCTGCTCGAGCAACGGCTGGCCATGCCGTGTGTTGCGCGGCACCACGACAGTGACTTCCTGCTCGACCTCTGGAGCCGCGACGGTACGTCGGTCGCCACCCATGAGGGCCTGCGTTGAGCGGCCTGAAACGGGCCCGTTAAAAAAAATCGAAGTTACAAGATGTGAAAGCAGCGAATCCTTGTCTATGCTGAGGACGCCTTGCTGGCAATCCAGGATTGAAATGCCGAGCAATCGCTGCAGCGGAGCCTGCGGCGACTAAAAAGAGCGTCGTCCCGTCCACGGGCTACGACCCAGCATCAATTGACAAGGACGTGCCCGCCATGAAACCCGCCTCCCTCAGCGAAAGCCGCCGCGGTCCAGCGCAGATCTGGAACAGTGCCCCGCAGTTGGCGCAAATCCCCGCCATTCATCCTCACTCGCTGGTGCCTGCGGGTGCGCGGGTGGTCATCATCGCGCCCCACCCCGGCGATGAAGTGTTGGCCTGTGGCGGTTTGCTGCAACGGCTGAGCACCCTCGAACACCCGATGCTGTTGATTTCCATCACCGACGGCAGCGCCAGCCACCCCGGCTCGAATGTCTGGCCGGCGAGGCGCTTGAGCGTGGTGCGGCCCCAGGAAAGCGTCGAAGCGCTGCGCCGGCTGGGCATGCCGCTGCACAGCCTGAAGTGGATTCGCGGCGGCTTTCGCGATGACGCGCTGGCCGCCAGCGAACACCCCATGAGCCAACTCATCGCCCGATATCTACAGCCCGGCGATGTGGTCTTCAGCACCTGGCGCAACGACGGCAACGCCGACCACGACGCCGTCGGCCGTGCCAGCGCCAAGGCATGCAGCCTGGTCGGGGCACGTCTGTATGAGCTGCCGATCTGGGCCTGGCATTGGACGGCGCGCGAAGGTTCGATGATCCCCTGGCAGCGTGCGCGCAAGGTGCGCCTCGACACCTGGAGCGTGGCGCGCAAGCTGCATGCGGCCCATGCCTATGCCAGCCAACTGGCCGGAGACCCGGAGATCGGCCTCGCGCCGATGCTCGCCCAGGTGTTGCTGGAGCGGATGCGCGAGCCCTATGAGATCGTGTTCGTCTAGAAGCCCACTCGTCTATACCTGTTATTTCTGACAGTGGCGGCCCGTTTGATGTGCGACTAAGGTGCAAAAAACCTGCACTGCTTAAGGCGCAGTCGAGAAAGCCATGCCAACCCTTTGCATTGGCCGATGTTTTCAGAATCGGGTAACCGGTATTCCCTGATCCGTATCGTTCGTTGTTGCCATGGTCCGAACGCACCTGCTTGTCCAGGTGCCGGGAGATGTTCCCTTCGAACGAGGACGGGTCATGCGCGCACCAACATCTTCTTTGTGGTACCTGGGCATCAGCTCAATCATCGCCGTGACGGCGTGGCCACTCCCCTCTTATGGCGCATGCACGATCAACAACAGCGCCGGCGACGACATCTCCACCTGCGACAGTGCCTCGGCACCGGGGTTTACCGACACCGGTGGCAACAACGCCCTGAATATCAGTGGCAGCGGCGCCATCAACGGCAATGTCACCTTTGGTGCGGGTAACGACCTGGTGGACGTGAACGGGCCGACGGCGGCGCTCAACGGTGCGCTGAACCAAGGCGACGGCGCGAATATTTTCCGCCTCAACCTAGGCACCGTCACTGGCTCGGTCGCCCAAGGCGCAGGCGCGGATGTGGTGCAGATCACCGGTGGGCAAGCGGGTGCAATAAGCCAAGGCGGCGGCATCGACAGCTTTGCCATGAGCGGCGGCACCATCGCTTCCCTGGCCCAGGGCGATGGCCTGGACACCTTCAACATGAGCGGCGGGGTCATCACCGGGGCGTTTGAAGATGGCGACCAAGCCACGATGAGAAGCGGCACCATTGGCCGGGTCGATATGAAGCTCGATAACAACGTGTTCGACATGCAAGGCGGCACCATCCTGGGCAATCTGGTCACCGGGTTCGGCAATGACCATATTCTCGTCTCGGGCACCAGTTACATCGGCGGCAACATCAGCACCAGCGGCGGCGATGACTTGATTGAAGTCAGCGGCGGCACGGTCAACGGGCAAATCCTCGCCAGTTTCGGCAAGGACCAGTTGATCTGGCGCGATGGCGGCAAGGTCAACGGCTTGATCGTCATGGGCGCCGACGACGACACCGCGCTGCTGAAAAACCTCAACGAAACGTCGCTGTCCTCCAACCCCTTGGTAGATGGTGGCCTGGGTAACGACACGCTCACATTCGACAATACGCAGACCGACGTCCCCGCACGCTATACCGGCTGGGAACAGGTGCTGCTGGATAACGGCTCGGACCTCAAGCTGGGCGGTGCCTTCGTGCTGGGCGACAGCGCAACCGGCAGCGGCATCATGACCCTCGACGGTTCGAGCAAATTGACTGTCACCAACGGTTCGATCGACCCCTTTACCGCCGGCCAATCCGTCACCTTGAACAACGGCGGCCTGATCGACATGACCACCGGCAGTACCAGCGCCACCGACACCCTGACGGTGAACGGGAACTACAACGGCAACGCTGGCCGACTCGCCTTGCAAAGCGTCTTGGGCAGCGACGGCTCACCCAGCGATTTGCTGGTGATCGGCACGGGCCAGATCAGCGGCACCACCGCTATCAGCGTGACCAATCTCGCCGGGCCGGGGGCCGAAACCGTGCAGGACGGCATCCAGGTGGTCCGCGCAATCAACGGCGCCAGCGGCGCCGGCACCCAGTTCACCCTGGCAAACCGGGTTTCCGCAGGCGCCTTCGACTACTACCTGTTCAAAGGGGGCGACAACGCGGGCACGGGCGAAAACTACTACCTGCGCTCTTCAGTGCCAGTGGCACCACTGCCGGGCCCGGTGACGCCGCTCCCCGAACCGGTGGTGGGCACCCCTGAACTGCCGACCAATCCGGGCCTCACGCCGATCCCGATCTATCGCCCGGAAGTACCGATCTACGCGGTGTTGTTTCCTGCCGCGCAACAAATCGTACAGGCCATGCTGGGCACCTATCACGAACGCATGGGCGATCAGCGCCAACAACAGCAGACCGGTGCGTTTCCTGCCGGTTGGGGGCGTATGTATGGCAACAGCAGCCGCCAGAGCTTTGCCGGCACGGTGAGCCCGACGCTGGACAGTTCGATGTCCGCCTTCCAGATCGGTACCGACGTGTACGCGAGCGCTACCGCCAACGGCGCGGTGCAGCGAGTCGGCTTCTTCGTCGGCCACAGCCGCTTGAAAGGTGACGTGAAAGGCTTCAACGGCGGCTGGCAAGACAACGCCGCTGGCAACACCACCTTGCGCGGTGACAGCCTGGGCGTTTACTGGACACTGATCGGCGCCAACCGGGCCTACCTCGATCTGGTGCTGATGGGCACCCGTTTCGATGGCAATAACGAATCGGACCGTGGGGTGAAGATGAAAACCCGCGGGCATAACGTCGCCGCATCCGTCGAGGTCGGCAGGCCGTTCCAGATGACCGCCGATTGGGTGGTTGAGCCCCAGGCTCAATTGATCCTGAGCCGAACCAAACTGGACAGTCAGAACGATGGCATCTCCGACGTGGCCTACAACGCCGACACCAACGTCACCACGCGCCTGGGCATACGCCTGCGCGGCGACTATCAGGTCCGTGGCCTGCCGTTGCAGCCCTACGCGCGGGCCAATATCTGGCACACCGCCGCCGGGCAGAACACCGTCACCTTTAACCATGTGACAGACATCGACACCGAACAGAAATCCACCACCCTGGGCCTGAGTCTGGGCGCCACGCTGGAGGTGGCCAAGGGCGTCAGCCTGTACAGCGAAGTCGGCTATAACCGCAACCTGGACAGCCAGATGCTCAACGGCCGACAAGGCACCGTGGGCCTGCGAATGGAATTCTGACAGCGACTTTTTTCGCGGTGCCGTCGATTTGAGCGCCAGCCCATTGGCGCCCGCGAGCCCACGCAGCAGCGGATGATTTGGCGCTGGGAGGGTGATCTGTCCCCCCGATAGATGTGAAAAAGTTGTTAAGTAATTCTCCCCCAAGTCTTTTTTGCGCGGATTCAATCTGCCACACTCACGCGAATAATTATCAATACGTTTATTATTCGCTATGGATGGCGCTCGGGGAGGCTCAGATTCATGTCCGTTCAACAACCTGTCGCTACGCGTTTTTCACCCAGTCTATTGGCATTGGCCATCTGCCTCAGCGGCACCCAGACAACGCTGGCGGCCGATACCGAAAAGGCAGCGGCACCGCTTGAACTGGGCGCCACCGAGATCAGCGGCCAGGCACTAGGCGAGACCACCGAAGGCACCCAGTCCTACACCACCGGTGCTATGGCCACAGCCACCAAATTGCCGCTGACCATGCGCGAAACCCCGCAGGCCGTGACCGTGATCACCCGCCAGCGCATGGACGACCAGGCCATGACCAGCGTCAACGATGTGGTCAAGAACACCCCCGGCCTGTTCCTCAGTCAGTCCAGCGGCCCCGGCCGGCAGACCTACAGCTCGCGCGGCTTCGACATCGACAACATGATGTTCGATGGCTTGCCCAGCGCCTACTCGGGCTACGCCAACAGCGTGCAGCCCAACCTGGCGATGTTCGACCGGGTCGAAGTGATCCGCGGCGCGACCGGCCTGGTCACCGGCGCCGGCAACCCTTCGGCGGCGATCAACTTCGTGCGCAAGCGCCCCACCGCTACGCCGCAGGTGTCGATCACCGGCGCGGCCGGCAGTTGGGATGACTATCGCATGGAGCTCGATGCTTCCAGCGCCTTGAACGACAGCGGCACCCTGCGCGGCCGCGTCGTCGGCTCGTACCGCGACGCCAACAGCTTCCGCGATAACGAAACCAGCGACCACGGCCTGTTCTACGCGATCAGCGAAGCCGACCTCAGCGAAGACACCACCGCCACCCTCGGTTTCTCCCGGCAGGAAGACCAGACCAACTTCTTCTGGGGTGGCCTGCCCATCGGCACCGACGGCCATCACCTGAACCTGCCCCGCTCCACCAACCCCGGCAGCGACTGGGAAAACAAGGAGCTGACGATCAACACCGTATTCGGCGACATCCAGCACCGCTTCGACAATGGCTGGAAACTCAACGTCGCCGGCTCCGCGTCGCAGCTGGACGGCGTGTTCACCGGCAGTTACCAATCGCGCTACCAGACCGAGCTGGCGCGCACCGCCTACCAGTCGCATCAGGACGACAAACAGTACGCCTTCGACACCTTCGCCAGCGGCCCGGTCGACGCCTTCGGCCGCACCCACGAAGTGGTGGTCGGCACCAGCAAACGCATCTACGACGCCACCTCCAAGGAGTACAGCCCTTACGACACCAATTACCCGCTCAACGGCGCCAAACCCGACTTCCAGCGCAACGGCAAAACCCACACCCTCACCACCCAGGACGGCGTCTACCTGACCACGCGCCTCAACCTGGCCGACCCGCTCAAGGTGATCCTCGGCGCACGCTTGGACTGGTACGACTATGACGACCGCCAAAGCCAGGACGGCGACTACAAAGTCACCCGCAACCTGACGCGCTACGCTGGGGTGATCTACGACCTCGACGAGCACCACTCGGTCTACGCCAGCTACACCGACATCTTCAACCCGCAAAGCAGCAAGGACCTCTCGGGCAAGGTGCTGGAACCGATCGTGGGCGAAAACTACGAAGTCGGCATCAAGGGCGAATATTTCAACGGTGCGCTCAACGCCAGCCTGGCGGTGTTCCAGATCGACCAGAAAAACCGCGCCACCACCGCCGCCACCCAGGCCGGTTGCCCGGTGCTCACCTGCTACGCAGCCGCCGGCCTGGTGCGCAGCCAGGGCATCGACCTGGAACTGCAAGGCGCCCTCACCGAAAACTGGCAAGTCGGCGGCGGCTTCACCTACACCCGCGCGCATTTCATCAAGGACAGCGACCCGGCCAATGACAACCAGCGCTTCAGCTCCGATACACCGGAACGCCTGTTCAAACTCACCACGTCCTACCGCTTCCAGGGCCCGCTGGAAAAACTGCGCATCGGTGGCAACGTCTACTGGCAGAGCCGCATGTACAACGACATCGCCCTCACCAACGGCAGCTATCGCCTGGAGCAAGGCAGCTACGCGGTGGCGGACGTGATGGCCGGTTACCAAGTGAACCAGCACCTGGACCTGCAAGTGAACGCCAACAACATCTTCGACCGCACCTACTACTCGGCGATCGGCAACAGCACGATCTGGGGCTCCAACGACACCTACGGCAACCCGCGCAGCTTTGGGGTGACGGCGAAGTACAGTTTCTGACGCTGATGAGGCCGCTCGGGTAGCCGTTCTCGATCTTCAGGCAGGCGCAAAAGACGCACGAACGCGGGTTTCATCCGTGCGTTGAGAGTGGCGCGCAAGCCCCATCAGTAGAGCGATGCAAGCCCCTGCGCGCCGCGACGCTCAAACATCGCTGTTTCCGTCTCGCGCGTGGCCAGTTCGCCTTTGTACTCCAACTGGCTGAAAAAAAAGCCGTCGGCATACTCCTGAGGAGGCACCGAGCCTGGTTTGTTGAACAATGGCACCAGGTCAATCGTGGCGGCGAAGTTCTCCTTGGTCAGGCTGTAGCGGCCCAAGTAGTTCCCGGACCACGGCGAATCAGCATCGACCATATCGATAGATGCATCGCGGAACGTAATGGCGGCGGCTTTCAGATCCTTGGATTGATTAAGCAGCAGGGTCAGCCGCTGAGTCTGCGAACTGCTGAGCTGACCGGCTTCATTGAGCACCTTCAACGCGCCATCGGCCTCCACCGTAAAGCCGTATTTCGTGCCGGCCAAATCCGGATAAGTCGCCGCCAGCGTTGACTGGAATGTCTTGAACGTGGCGTTCAGCACGCTTTGCGCGCCTTTGGCGATCTCGATGATCCGAGGAAGCGCTCGTGATGCCGAGCGGCCGACCCACGTATCGATAGCCTCCAGCGACTGCATTGGTTCAGCGTCTGCGCTGGGATGGTAGACAGCCGCCGGGCCGGCGCTGGCCACGGCGTCCTTCGCGAGGTCCGTCAGAGGCTTGGCCACGAGTATCTGGTCGGCAGGCGTAAGGTGGGTATTGGCGGGCGGGATATAGGTAGAACTGAGGGTAAGTACCATTTCATCGGTCCATGATTGAGTGGTTCACAGCGGTTATCGACGTCAAGGGGGCAAACTTTAGGACTTGGATTGTCTTCTCCCCTCAAGCCCCTTTATCCTCGACCCTCCCCGCCAGTACCCGGAACCGCCATGGACCTCACCACCCTCGCCCTCTTCCTACCTGCCTGCTTCGCACTGAACATGGCACCCGGCCCCAACAACCTGCTGTCCGTCAGCAACGCCACGCGCTACGGCTACCGCACTGCCTGCCTCGCCGGCATCGGCCGCCTGCTCGCCTTCGCCGGCATGATCGCCCTCGCCTCCGCCGGGTTGGCGGTGGTGCTGCAAACGTCGGAGTTGTTGTTCTACGCGATCAAGATCGTCGGTGCGGCGTATCTGTTCTATCTGGCGTTGCAACTGTGGCGGGCCGATCCGCAGGCGCAGGACGAATCGATTACGGCCAAGGTAGGAACATGGGCGTTGGCGCGTCAGGAGTTTCTGGTAGCGGCGGGCAACCCGAAAGCCATCCTGATCTTCACCGCCTTCCTCCCACAGTTCGTGGTGCCCGGCCAGCCCATCACCCCACAGTTCGCCCTGCTCGGCGCACTGTTCCTGGTGCTGGAATGGATCGCCATCAGCCTCTACGCCTATATGGGCCTGCACATGCGCCGCTGGTTCGCCGAGCCACGGGGCAAGCGGTTGTTCAATCGCTGCTGCGCGGGGTTGTTGTCTGCGGCGGCGACGGTGTTGCTGATGGCGCGGCGGGCTTGAATGGCGTTATCAAAGCGGCGGGATACGCGCGGTGTTGCCTGTCGGCCTCATGGGTTGCTCTTCAAACACCAACACCGCGTTTTCGGGACGAATAAGCAGCAAGCCACGTTCAGGCCCTACTGAGTCGAGGTCTAGCCCCGCGCCTTTGTGCCTAAACATCCGTTTACAACAGCAATAGCCAAATGCCACCATTCGCTCATCTACGATTTGCTACAAGGACGTCGCGTGAGCCACAACTTCAAGTTCTTGACCCTGCCCCACCGCTCCGGCGAGGTCGCCAACATCTTTATCCACGGCTACTCAGCCGGCCACGATATAGAAGACCGGTGCGCGCTGAGCAAATGTATCCCGTCATCCCTCCACGAGTGCATCAACATCTTTGCGTTCTGGCCTTCCGGTCATTGGAGCCAGTTCGATAAGTTATCCAGCAGTAGCGTGGCTGCAATGGCTCGGTTGAACATCTTCGCGGGTACCGCGGCAGCAGTGGCCGATCGCGCCGTCCACTTCAACACCAGCCGCAAGCGCGCCACCGCCATGGGCAAGACACTGCTCTCGCAACTTGAGGGCTACCTGCTCAAACATCACCCCTACGTGTCGAAGGTCAATCTGGTCGGGCACTCGCTTGGCGGGCGGGTCGTCGTGAGTGCGCTACTCGATCTGCTCGACAGGCCAACTGATCACGATCTTGAAATTGGCGATGTGTTGTTGATGGCGGCGGCTGCCGAATTGTCGGGAGACGAGGCTCGAGCCATCCGCAAGCGCACAAACTGCAGGCTGTACAATGCTTACTCAAAAGATGACGACGTTCTGCGATTGAATATGGGCGAAAGCAGCGCGGGTCGCCAGCCAATCGGTAACTGCAAAAACGTTCGGATGGAGTCCTTCGGTCATACAGACTATTGGCCGCGTCTGGAGCAAGTGCTCAGGGCATCAGGCTTCCATGGCTACAAAAGTGGCCTGCCGGCGTCGAATCAGCCCCAACTGATCATCAAGAATCCCGATCCGGTCGTGACCGACCACTTCATTTATGACCTGCTCGAACTGACCAGCGATCGAATCCGCAATCAAGTCGCCAAGCACCTGCGTAGCAGCAGTTGGACGACCCTTGAGACCGACCATTCACTGTATCTGCTGACTAAGGAATTCCAACTACTGGGCGGCCACTGCTTGGCCAACCTGGCGCGTAGACGCGGTCTTAAGTATCTACAGATCCTGCTCATGCTGACAGAACACTACGACTTGGTAGACGAGTTGCACGATTGTGCTCGGGTGATTGAGATGGAGGGGTTGCTCATCAGCAAATGCTTCCACTCTTCTTTCGGTGAGGGTCATGTACTCGCGTCAAAACAGGACATTGTCCAGCATTTGGAGGTCATGTCCGAGAAAGCTTACTTTGAGCAGGTCGATGCGTTGGCGGCAAGCCTGACCGTTACGTCTTACTTCTCGACCCCTAGCGCACCTGCCCCCGTGTATCGCAAGGCGCACTCAACGCTGACCAGTAAGAACAAGGAGTTAACGCTGGCATCTGCAACGCGACTGCCCTCCCTCACTCATCTGGTTTCGACCGAGCGCATCAAGGCGGCGGTTACGAACCTGAAAAGTGCAGTCAAGCCCGGCTACTCGGCCTTGATTCCCGCGGTTGCGATTCTCTTCTATGCGCGCTTGAAGCTGAATAACGAAGGGCTGCTCTAACCCTAGCGTGCTCAATGGCTGTGCCTCGCCCTCGACACCTCAAACTGTTATTTGAGTACCGCGAAGTGCAGATCATTAATCACTGAGGGGATTGGGAATGACTGGCAGGGATGCCTTAAAACTAAAGAATGATGGGCGACAGCCGACAACCTGAGCGTGCGAAGGGGGATTTTAGAAGCCCAACCAAGTATCAGATAAGCAAAGTACGCAGGATCGCGATGGGATTTCAAACTGGAAGATCAGAAACTCACGCGACGGACATGGATGCTCAATCGACGCTTTCCGGATCATTCCGGGGTACGGCCTTTAGTGCAGACCCGACAAACATATTCTAAAAACCAACACAACCCACATAAGGCCGCACATGATTATTGTCGTAATAGCCGGAATTATTTTAGCCGTCGTTATGTTCAAGCTATTACTTCCACTTTTAGGGGAAATGGTAGGCGTGATAATCGGCGGGCTGCTGCTACTTGGCGCAATCGCTTTGTGCGTAGCTTTTCCACCGATCATTATTCTTTTTTTAATCATCGGGTTCATTATTGCCGGCAATAAAAAAACGAAGGACAAGCAATGAGCGTAACGACAGAGAAAGAACTAGCCGACGCGGTAAACCGCAATGAAGACACCATCGTGATTGAAGGCGATCTTGCAAAAAAAACCATTCGGATAAAGGCTACCGGCACGGTTGCATGGGCTGTGGCCATTGGTTCTATATGCATAGTCTTTTATGGCGTCATAGCCACCGTCGGTACGGGTGGTGTTGCCACACCGGTTGCTGGCTTCGCAGCGGTTGCCGGGTCAGGCGGAGCCCTCAGCGTTCTAGGGGCTGCAGCAACTTCGGCGGCTATTTCCATGGCCGTTTCGGTAAGAAGCCTTAGCGTGTTAAAAAAGTTAAGAGGCAACTATAAGATAGTCAGTGAGTCGGACAACAAAGTCACGCTTAAGCGCAGCTAAAACAGTGCTTCGCGGTTGGCCCCGGCATTTCACCCAAAACGACCAATTCCGAGCCAATAAATTTATTGCTCGGCGGTCGAATACAATTCATGCTCGGTACTTCGTCAGCTGCTGCTCAACATTCTATTAGCACTCGAATGAGTTTGGATTCGGTTGTTGCTCACTATTTGCTTAATGCAAACAGCATCGCGCGAGTACCCGCAAGGATCAGCTAACGCCAGCACCTACATCCGATGCTGTTCCAGCAGGAAGTCCACGAACAACCGCACCCGCGCCGGCATTGCCGAGCCCCCCACGAACACCGCATGAATCGGTTCCTCGTCGCCGGGGTTCCAGGCTTCCAGCAGCGGTATCAGATCGCCACGCTGCAGGTCCTCGCTCACGCTGAACTCGCCGATACGCGCAATGCCGGCACCTACTCGCGCGAGTTGGGCCAGCGCTTCGCCACTGCTGCATTCGATGTTGCCGCTGACCTTCAGGGAAAACGCTTTTCCGTCGCGGATGAATGGCCAGTTGGGTTCGGCACGTCGGAAGTTGAAGCGTAGGCAGTTGTGCCGCAGTAGATCCTCCGGTTCCAGGGGGATGCCGTGGCGCTGCAGATACGCGGGCGATGCCACCACTACCTGGCCGGTGGCGCCGATCCTGCGTGCGGTCAGCGGGCTGTCGGGCAGATAACCAAAACGTACCGCCACGTCGGCCTGGCCGCCGAGAATGTCGACCACTTCGTCGCCGAGGGTGAGGTCGACGACGATGTTCGGGTAGCGCGCGCTGAATGCCGCCACCAAGGGCACGATCGCCAGCCGCCCATGACCAAGCGCGGCGCTGACGCGCAATCGCCCCCTTGGGACGCCCTGGTCGGCGATGGCTTCTTCGACCTCGGCCATGTCGGCCAGGATGCGCCGGGCGCCGCGCAGGAACGCCTCGCCCTCGGCGGTGAAGGTGAGCGACCGGGTGGTGCGCAACAGCAGCCGAGTGCCAAGACGCTGTTCAGTACGGGCGATGATCCGACTGACCGCCGAGGGTGTCAGCCCCAATGTCCGCGCGGCGGCCGACAGGCTGCCTTCCTGCGCCACGCTGACGAACACGCCCATTTCACCCGATCTGCCGTTGAAGTCCATTTGTGCTCCTTACGCAAAGGTGATTGCCAGAAATGCTATCTACCGCCGGAAAAGGCTGAATCGTAGCATTGGCGGCATAGATAAGGAGCCTTCCATGCGTATCAATCCACCACTTGTCGCACTCGCCATGGGTGCCTTTGGCATCGGCGTTACCGAGTTCGCCCCCATGGGCATGTTGCCGGGCATCGCGGCGGATCTCGGTGTTTCCATTCCCGCCGCAGGTCTGTTGGTCAGCGCTTACGCCCTGGGCGTACTGCTCGGCGCGCCGCTGATGACCCTGACCACCGGCAGGATTCCACGGCGCTATCTGCTGATCGGACTCATGGCGATTTTCACCCTGGGGAATCTGATGTCAGCCCTGGCGACCGATTACTACAGCCTCATGGTCGCCAGGGTGGTGACCTCACTGAACCACGGTGCGTTCTTTGGCGTCGGCGCCATCGTCGCAGCCAGCGTGGTTGCCCCGCAGAAACGTGCCGGAGCGGTTGCGGCCATGTTCATGGGCCTGACCCTGGCGACCATCGGCGGTGTGCCGCTGGCCGCCTGGTTCGGCGAACTGTTCGGCTGGCGCAGCGCATTCTGGGGGATTACCGGCCTCGGTGTGGTGGCCATGGCAGCGTTATGGTTCGCCCTGCCCAACCTGCCGGCGCCGCAAAGCGGCGGCGTACTGGCCGAAATTCGGGTATTGGGCCGTGGCCCGGTGCTGGGGGCACTGGCCCTCACTGTCGTCGGCTCGGGGGCAATGTTTACCGTCTTCACCTACATCGCGCCGATTCTCAGCAGCAAGACCCACGCGTCCACCGCCTACATCACCGCCATGCTGGTGCTGTTCGGTGTGGGGTTGACGCTGGGCAACATGTGGGGCGGCAAGGCCGCCGACCGCTCGATAGATCGCACCCTGATCGTTTCGCTGAGCGTGCTCATTCTCGTCTTGCTCGCGTTCACCGTACTGATGCGTTGGCCGCTGCCGGCCGCCGTTGCCATCCTGATATGGGGTATCGCCAGCTTCGCCCTGGTGCCGCCGCTGCAGATGCGCGTCATGGAAGCGGCCAAGGACGCGCCCAATCTGGCCTCGGCGGTGAACATCGGCGCCTTCAACTTAGGCAACGCGATTGGTGCGGCGCTGGGCGGAGCGGTGATCAATGCCGGGCTGGGTTATCCGGCGATTTCCCTGGCCGGAGCAGCAATGGCGGGGCTGGGGCTGCTGATGGTGTTGGCTTTTGCCTGGCGTTCCAGAACGCTTGCAACTGCGGTGGTGTGACGTGCGCGCTGTCACAGCCCAACGGTTCAGGATGAACCGCTTTCGGTACCGCGCCCTTGCGTAATCACTGGCCTGATCATCCCCCGGTGCCTTCCGGCAGCTTGGCAATCACCTTGATCTCGAACTGGTAACCATACAGCCACGTGACACCCACGCCGGTCAGCGTCGGGTGTGGCGCCCGGCCCCAGAACTCCGGCACAACCTTCCAGATCGTCTCGAACGTCGACTCGGGATCGACGATGAAGACGGTGACGTCAATCACATCGTCGAAGGTGCAACCGGCAGCGACCAGGATTGCATTCAGGTTGGTGAACGCGCGTCGGACCTGGGCCTCCAGATCGGGTTCGGGCGAGCCGTCTTCGCGACTGCCGACTTGCCCCGACACGAATAAAAAACCATTGGACTTGATCGCCGGCGAATAGCGATTGCGCTCGTAAAGCGCCTGGCGTCCAGGTGGAAAAACAACATCACGCTGCGTCATAGGTGCCTCCATCAATGGGTCAAAGCCGACCCGGAACTAACGATGCAGAGACTGTATGGACTTGTACCTGGGCGATAAACACGCAACCCTAGCTAGCACTGTTTGTAAAATCCAAACAATCCAATCGAGAGCGGGGGTTAGCAATGGACCGTTTTGATGCGATGCAGGCGTTTGCTCGCGTGGTGGAAGCTGGCAGCTTCACCAAAGCGGCCGAAACACTGCACATGAGCAAGACCACCGTGACACAACTGGTACAGCAGTTGGAGGCACGGTTGCGGGTTAAATTGCTTAACCGCACCACGCGCAAAGTCAACGTCACGGCCGACGGTGCAGTCTATTACGAGCGAGTGTTACGACTGCTGGCCGACATGGACGACGCCGAGACCAGCCTGTCCGGCGCCTCGACACTGCCCAGGGGGCGATTGCGAGTGGATGTGCCAAGCCCGCTGGCCAGCATGATTCTAGTCCCCGCATTGCCCGAGTTTTACCTGCGCTATCCGGACATCCAGATCGACATGGGCGTCAGCGACCGGATCGTGGATATGATCGGTGAGAACATCGATTGCGTGGTGCGCGGCGGCGAGATAAAGGATCAGTCGCTGATGGCCCGGAAGGTTGGCGACCTCCAGCTTGGCGTTTTCGCAGCACCGAGCTACCTGGCCCGTGTCGGTATCCCCGCGCATCCGCGGGAGCTGGAAGATTCGCAACACCGTATCGTCGGCTTCTTGTGGGCGCGCACCGGCAAAGCCCTGCCCTACTCCATGCGCAACCACGCTGAGAGCCTCCAGGTCAAAGGCCGCTATGCGCTGGCAGTCGACGATGGCAACGCCTACCTCGCGGCCGGCCTGGCCGGGCTGGGTGTGCTTTGGCTGCCCAAGTACATGTCCACGACCTACGAAGCACGCGGCGAATTGGTGCCCCTGTTCAAGGACTGGCGTCTCGATCCGATGCCGATCTACGTGGCATTTCCGCCGAACCGGCATATCAGCATCAAGGTGCGCGTGTTCATCGACTGGGTCGCGGAGCTGATGGCGCAGCATGCGCCTGTCAGCGAGCGACTTGGTTCGTGACGGTGGCGTTGGGGGCGCGCAGACGTTTTGCTCATCTGCGCGTTCTTCGTCCTTGACGATCGGCTTGAGAGAATCGTGGGTGTTGCTGGCCCCAGCATGCTGATTCTGTATGCGGCCTCTGTCGGCGAGGCCGCGGTACTCGGTTCGCAACACCGCATCCGCCCTTCACCCTGATCTAAACTCCACACACCCATTCACCGTGGAGACCGAACATGAACAACAAAAACACCCTGTGCCTCTGGTACAACGGCACCGCCCTGGACGCTGCGACGTTTTATGCCAAGACCTTCCCGGACAGTGCGGTGAAGGCGTTACACCGCGCGCCGGGGGATTATCCAGCAGGTAAACAGGGCGACATTCTGACCGTCGAGTTCACCGTGCTGGGCATCCCGTGTCTCGGCCTGAATGGCGGTCCGGCATTCCCGCACACCGAGGCGTTTTCCTTTCAGGTGGCTACCGATGACCAGGCCGAGACTGATCGGCTGTGGAACGCCATCATCGACAACGGTGGCCAGGCCAGTGCCTGCGGTTGGTGCAAGGACAAGTGGGGCCTGTCGTGGCAAATCACGCCGCGTGTGTTGTCGGCCGCCGTGACCCATGCCGACCCGGCGACGGCCAAGCGAGCCTTCGAGGCGATGATGACCATGACCAAGATCGACATTGCCGCGATTGAGGCCGCAGTGGCTAATCCCTGACCGACAACGATCGTTTCACCGCCCAGGCACCGTTCAAGTGCCTGGGCGGTGCAACCTGCCGGTAACTACGCAGGGCTTGACACATTTACTCACACCCCCTGAAGATGGAGCCCTCATTCAGGGTGTGTCAGCTCATGCTTGCAACGTCTTTCGTTAACCTTTCCGTCATTGGCTTGATCGCCAAGGCGCAAGGTTGCGTTGCGCGCGCCCTCAAATCGAAGAAACAGTCGCTCATGTGACCGGGGCGCGCTGTCCCGTCAGATGAGCTGACAGGACATTGAGCGCGACGGACACCCTGCCCTTGCACAATTCCTTCTGCCCTTCTGACGGTGACTTAATCGGTCAATCATCAGGAGAGAGTGCATGTCAGCGTTTCAAGGTATCTGGGTTCCCGTGGTCACGCCGTTTCAGGACGGCGCCATCGACTTTATCGGCTTGCGCCGGCTGGTCGAGCATCTGCTGGAAAAGCACGTGGCCGGGATCATGGTCTGCACCACCACGGGCGAAGCCGCGGCGTTGAGCCGCCAGGAACAACTGGCGGTGCTGGATGCGGTGTTGCAATGGGTGCCGGCGCACCGCGTGGTGATGGGCCTGGCGGGATATAACCAGATTGAGCTGTTGCAGTTCCAGGGCGAAATCCTCAAACGCCCGGTGGCCGGGCTGTTGGTGCCGGCGCCCAGCTATATCCGTCCGTCCCAGAGCGGCCTTGAAGCGTTCTTCCGCACGGTGGCCGACGCCTCCAGTGTGCCGATCATTCTCTATGACATTCCCTATCGCACCGGCGCGACCTTCGAACAGGCCACGCTGCTGAACATCGTCGCCCATCCGCGCATCGTCGCGGTCAAGGACTGTGGCGGCAACCTGAGCAATACCCTGGCGCTGCTGGTCAGTGGGGCGGTGGATGTGCTGTGTGGCGAGGACATCCAGATATTCAATGCATTGTGCCTTGGCGCCAGTGGGGCGATCGCAGCGTCGGCACATGTACACACCGAGCGGTTCGTGGCGCTGTGGCAGCAGGTGCGGGATAACCAGTTGAGCGAGGCGCGGCAGACGTTTTTCCAGTTGCTGCCGTTGATCGATACGTTGTTTATGGAGCCCAACCCGGCACCGGTCAAGGCCGCGCTGGCCTTGCAGGGGCTGATCGGCAGTGAATTGCGCGCACCGATGCAGCGGGCCGGCGATGCCACCGTCAGCCGTCTGCAAGCGTTGCTGTGAAGCCGGTTGATTGAGTGTCCCGCGCCACCTGCAACCGGTGCAACGTGATGTTGCGCACCTGCTGCTTGCTCAGTTCGATATGCCGCTTGAGCAGCTGCTGCGCCTCTTCACCGCGCCGTTGCAGGATAGCGTCGAGTATCTGCGCGTGTTCTTCGTAGGTCGCCGCGATCCGCGATGCCTGGGTAAAGTCGAGCCGGCGGATGATGCGAATTTTTTCCGTAATGGCGTAGTGCATGCGCGCCATTTCGCGGTTGCCGGTGGCTTCCACCAAGGCGCAGTGAAAGCGCTCATCCAGCTCGGACACCACCTGGGTGTCCTGCTGGCGTTCGCCCTCCTCCACCTGCCAGATCGCCTGTAACCCTTGCAACTGTGCAGGGCGCGGTTCATCCATCAGGCATAAACGGTTGACCGCCGCCAGTTCCAGAATGATCCGCAGGTCATACAGCTCTTCGAAGTAGGTGAAGTCGAACGGTTTCACCTGCCAGCCACTGCGGAAGTACACCTCCAGGTAACCTTCCTTCTCCAGACGATAGAGCGCCTGACGCACCGGGGTGCGGCTGACGTTCATGCGCTCGGCCACTTCGCCTTCGCTGAAGCGGTCGCCCGGCAGCAGGCGAAAGTCGAAGATATCCGCCTTGAGCTGCGCGTAGATGCGTTCGGCCAGGCTGTCGGGGCGCGCCTTGGGATTTTTCAGGGTTGAGCCCGGCATGCTTAGCCCCGGCTCGCGATAAAGGCGCGCCAGCCGCCGAATTCGGTGATATCGAGCGCATCGGCCAGGGCCCAGGGTTCGCAGATAAAGCCTTTGACGTTGCGCCCGTCGGTCAGGCTCAGGTTGCCGATGCCCAACGGTGCGGGGACTTCAGCGACGAACTCGCCAAAGCGGGCGATGGGCATGTCCCACAGCTCGACGATGATCGAGCGGCCACTGTCCGCCCTGGCCAGCCCCGGCTTGGGCGGCACCGTGCCCGGTAGCGCGTAGAGTCGATAGCTGTCGGCGGTCAGCGTTTGCTCCACCAGCACCGCATTGCGCGTGGTCAGTTGGAAATTCAGCGGCATGCCGCTCAGGTGCGCGCCGACCACCGCCAGGCGCACGCTGCCGGGCGCGGGGGTTGGTGCGGCCGGTGCGGGCAACTCGCGCGCGGTGGCGCCCAGCGGCAGGCCGAGGCCGGCTTGCCAGCGCTTGCCCAAATGGGCCAGGGCCGTGTCATGCCAGGCCGGCGCCAACAAGGTGATGCCGCTGGGCAAGCCATCTGCGCGCAAGCCGGCGGGCAGCGCCAGCGCGCACAGGTCCGCCAGGTTGGTGAAGTTGGTGTAATAGCCGAATTGCGAGTTGTAGCGCACCGGCTCCAGCGCCATCTCGGCCTGGGTGCGAATCGTCGGCGAGGTCGGCACCAGCAATGCGTCGAAGCCCGCCAGCGTGTCGTTGATGCGCCGGCTCAGGTCGGCGCGCAGGTATTCGGCTTTGTAGGCGTCGCAGGCGCTGTACTCAAGCCCGTTTTCGACGATGCCGCGCACCACCGGGTTGATCGCGTCCGGCTGCTGTTCAAGCATGCTGTGCAGGGCGACCGTGCGCTCGGCGACCCATGGGCCGAAATACAACTGGTCCGCCAGCGCCTTGAACGGGCTGAAATCCACCGGGGTGATCTGCGCCCCCAACGCCTTGAAGCGCTCGACGGCCTGCCCGAATACGGCCTGGTTCTGGGTGTCGCCGAAGAACTCCAGGGTCGCCGGAATGGCGAGTTTGATCGCACGCCCCACCGCCACCGGCGCGGTATGGGGGTTGGCGCGGGAATAGGCGTCACTCGCGTCGTAGCCTTCGGCCACTTGCGCCACGGATTCTGCGTCTTCCACGGTCAGGGCAAACACCGAGATGCAATCCACCGTGCGGCACGCAGGCACCAGGCCGGTATTGGACAGGCGGCCTTTGCTGGGTTTTAACCCGACGATATTGTTGAACCCCGCTGGCACCCGACCGGAGCCGGCGGTGTCGGTACCCAGGGAGAACGCCACCAAACCCCGGGCGACCACCGAAGCGGAACCGGAGCTGGAACCGCCGCTGACATACGCCGGATTGAAGCTGTTGGCCACCGCGCCATACGGCGAGCGGGTGCCCACCAGGCCGGTGGCGAACTGATCGAGGTTGGTCTTGCCCATCAGGATCGCACCGGCCGCACGCAGCTTGGCGACGACGCTCGCATCCGACGCCGGGGCGTAGGCAAATTCCGGACACGCCGCCGTGGTCTCCCAACCGGCCGCGTCGATGTTGTCCTTGATCGCAAACGGCACGCCATACAACGGCAACTGGGTCATATCGCCACCGACCGCCGCCAGCCGCTCGCTCAATTGCGCCAACTGCGCCGTCAGTTGTTCAGGCCGCGCGCGGGCGATCCAGGCGTTGTCGGCGGCGGCGTATTGCGCGGCCAGGGTCAGCACGATGTCCGGGGTGATCGTCCCGTTGCGATAGGCCTCACGCCATTCGCCGAGGGTCCAGCCGATAACACTCTGCATAAGGGTCTCCATCTTGTATCCAAGTTTGGATTTGTTTCTAGCAAACCCCAGGCCAGCTGCGCACACCCAACGATTGCGCGGGTTCGCGCCCAGGCGGCGCGGCAAGACTGCCCACCGATGGCGCACCGAGCCTTCGCTCATGCGCCAAAAAAAGACAGCCGGCCGACCGCGCAGTTGCGACCCGTGCAATAGCGGCCTATGTTCCAAGCCACGCTTTGCCGTTTGCTGTCCCCCCACCCTACACCCAGGTGACGACATGCCCGCGCTTGCCCGCCCCGCCGTGCTTGAACTGATTGGCAACACTCCGCTGGTGCGGATCAGCCGCTTCGACACCGGCCCCTGCACGCTGTTTCTCAAACTCGAATCGCAAAACCCCGGCGGCTCGATCAAGGATCGCATCGGCCTGGCAATGATCGACGCCGCCGAGCGCGACGGCCGCCTGCGCGTCGGCGGCACGATTGTCGAAGCCACCGCCGGCAACACCGGGCTGGGCCTGGCGCTGGTGGGCCGGGCGAAAGGCTACCGGGTGGTGCTGGTGGTGCCCGACAAGATGTCCACCGAAAAGGTGCTGCACCTCAAGGCCATGGGCGCCGAAGTGCATATCACCCGCTCCGATGTCGGCAAAGGCCACCCCGAGTACTATCAGGACGTGGCTGCGCGCCTGGCCAAGGACATCCCGGGCTCGTTCTTCGCCGACCAGTTCAATAACCCGGCCAACCCGCTCGCCCACGAAACCAGCACCGCGCCGGAGCTCTGGGCGCAGACCGAGCATGACCTCGACGCGATTGTGGTCGGCGTCGGTTCGGCCGGCACGCTCACCGGGCTGACGCGCTTCTTCAAGCGGGTGCAGCCGGCGCTGGAGATGGTGCTGGCCGACCCCGTCGGTTCGGTGATGGCCGAATACAGCCGCAGCGGCACCCTGGTCACCCCGGGTTCCTGGGCGGTGGAAGGCATCGGCGAAGACTTCGTCCCCTCGATTGCCGACCTGTCCAGCGTGCGCCACGCCTATTCCATCAGCGATGAAGAGAGCTTCGACCACGCCCGCCAGTTGCTCAAGGCCGAAGGCATTCTCGGCGGCTCGTCCACCGGCACCCTGCTCGCCGCAGCCTTGCGCTATTGCCGCGCACAGACCGCGCCCAAGCGCGTGGTCAGCTTCGTCTGCGACACCGGCACGCGTTACCTGTCGAAGGTCTACAACGACCAATGGATGAGCGACGCGGGCTTGCTGCACTACAAGCACTACGGCGACCTGCGCGACCTGATCGCCCGGCGCTTCGAAGACGGCCGCGTGATCAGCGTCAGCCCCGACGACACCCTGCTCACGGCCTTCCAGCGCATGCGCCTGGCCGATGTCTCGCAATTGCCGGTGCTGGTGAACGGCCAGGCACTGGTGGGTGTGATCGACGAATCCGACATCCTGCTGGGCCTGCACCACGACGCCGCGGACTTTTCCATGATCGTCGCCAGCGCCATGACCGAAACCCTGCACACGCTCGACCCCAGCGCCAGCCTCGCCGAGTTGCAGGCGGAGCTGGATCGCGGCCTGATCGCCATCATCGCCGACGCGTCGGGCTTCCATGGCCTGATCACCCGTGTCGACCTGCTCAATCACCTGCGGAGATCCCTTGCATGAGTCAGCCCGATAAAAGCGCGTTTGCCACCCGTGTGATCCACGCCGGGCAATCGCCCGACCCGACCACCGGCGCGCTGATGCCGCCGATCTACGCCAATTCCACCTACCGGCAAGACAGCCCCGGCGTACACAAAGGCTTCGATTATGGCCGCTCCCACAACCCCACGCGGTTCGCCCTGGAGCGCTGCGTGGCCGACCTGGAAGGCGGCCGCCAGGCGTTTGCCTTTGCCTCGGGGCTGGCGGCGATTTCCACCGTGCTGGAGTTGCTGGATGCCGGCAGCCATGTCGTCTCCGGCAACGACCTGTATGGCGGCACCTTCCGCCTGTTCGACAAGGTGCGCCAACGCAGCGCCGGGCACCGTTTCAGTTTTGTCGATTTGAGCGATGTGCAGGCGTTTGAAGCGGCGTTGCAGGACGACACGCGCATGGTCTGGGTCGAGACGCCCAGCAACCCGCTGCTGAGCCTGACCGACCTCAGCGCCATCGCGCGCATCTGCCGCGCCCGCGGCATCCTCTGCGTGGCCGACAACACCTTCGCCAGCCCGTGGATCCAGCGCCCGCTGGAGCTGGGTTGCGACATCGTGGTGCATTCCACCACCAAATACCTCAATGGCCACTCCGACGTGATCGGCGGCATCGCAATTGTCGGCGACAACCCCGAACTGGCCGAGCGCTTGGGCTTCCTGCAGAACTCGGTCGGCGCCATCGCCGGGCCGTTCGACGCCTTTCTGACCCTGCGCGGTGTGAAAACCCTGGCCCTGCGCATGGAGCGCCATTGCAGCAATGCACTGGACCTGGCGAGCTGGCTCGAACACCAACCGCAGGTGGCGCGGGTTCACTACCCGGGCCTGGTCTCGCACCCCCAGCACGCCCTGGCACGTCGGCAGATGCGCGGGTTTGGCGGGATGATTTCAGTGGTATTGAACAGCGACCTGGCCGGCGCCAGGCGTTTCCTGGAACACGTCAAACTCTTCGCCCTGGCCGAAAGCCTCGGCGGCGTGGAAAGCCTGATCGAACACCCGGCGATCATGACCCATGCCAGCATCCCGGCAGCGACGCGGGCGCAATTGGGCATTGGCGATGGGTTGGTGCGGTTGTCGGTGGGGGTTGAAGATGTGGAGGACTTGCGCGCGGACCTCGCGCAAGCGTTGGCACATATCTAATGTGGGAGGGGGCTTGCCCCCGATAGCGGTGGGCCAGTCTCCTGATTCAGTGACTGACAGATTGCTATCGGGGGCAAGCCCCCTCCCACACTGGATACTGCGTCAGGCTGACGTGATGTTGGCCCGCGTGCCGTGCAGTTTTTGCAGACGCCTCGTAGTCTGCCAGTTCCATCTTAATGTGGGAGGGGCGGTGCGACGATTCGACTTGCCCCCGATAGCGGTGGGCCAGTCTCCTGACTCAGTGACTGACAGATTGCTATCGGGGGCAAGCCCCCTCCCACACTGGATACTGCGTCAGGCTGACGTGATGTTGGCCCGCGTGCCGTGCAGTTTTTGCAGACGCCTCGTAGTCTGCCAGTTCCATCTTAATGTGGGAGGGGCGGTGCGACGATTCGACTTGCCCCCGATAGCGGTGGGCCAGTCTCCTGATTCAGTGACTGACAGATTGCTATCGGGGCAAGCCCCCTCCCACAATGGATGCTGCGTCAGGCTGACGTGACGTTGGCCCGCGCGCTATGCAGTTTTTTATAGCTCTCGATCAAGCGCAGATGCCGGTCCAGCCCTTCCAGCTTCATGCTGGTCGGCGTCAATCCATGGAAGCGCACACTGCCGTTGACCGAGCCGATCACCGCATCCATCCGCTCGTTACCGAACATCCGCCGGAAGTTGGCCTCGTAGTCCGCCAATTCCAGGTCTTCATCCAGTTCCATCTCCAGCACCGCGTTCACCGCCTGGTAGAACAGGCCGCGCTCGACGGTGTTGTCGTTGTACTGCAGGAACATTTCCACCGCTTCCTTCGCTTCCTCGTATTGCTGCAGGGCGAGGTAGATCAGCAGCTTCAATTCGAGGATGGTCAGTTGGCCCCAGGCGGTGTTGTCGTCGAATTCGATGCCGATCAAGGTGGTGATATCGGTGTAGTCGTCCAGTTCGCTTTCCACCAGGCGTTCGGCCAGGGCCTTGAGTTGCGCGTCATCCAGGCGATGCAGGTTGAGGATGTCGGCGCGGAAAAACAGGGCTTTGTTGGTGTTGTCCCAGATCAGGTCGTCCACCGGATAGATTTCCGAGTAGTCCGGAACCAGGATGCGGCAGGCGGTGGCACCGAGGTGCTCATACACCGCCATGTACGACTCCTTGCCCATGTTCTCGAGAATGCCGAACAGCGTCGCGGCTTCTTCGGCGTTGGAGTTTTCGCCCTGGCCGGAGAAGTCCCACTCGACGAATTCGTAATCCGAGCGGGCACTGAAGAAGCGCCACGAGACCACGCCGCTGGAGTCGATGAAGTGCTCGACGAAGTTGTTCGGCTCGGTCACCGCGTGACCTTCGAACGTCGGCTGCGGCAGATCGTTCAGGCCTTCGAAACTGCGGCCTTGGAGCAATTCAGTCAGGCTGCGTTCCAGCGCCACTTCCAGGCTCGGGTGCGCGCCGAACGAGGCAAACACACCGCCGGTACGCGGGTTCATCAAGGTCACGCACATCACCGGGAACTCGCCGCCCAGCGAGGCATCCTTGACCAGCACCGGGAAGCCCTGGGCTTCCAGCCCCTGGATCCCGGCCAGAATACTCGGGTACTTGGCCAGCACGTCAGCCGGCACATCCGGCAGGGCGAATTCACCTTCGATGATTTCACGCTTGACCGCCCGCTCGAAGATCTCCGACAGGCACTGCACCTGGGCTTCGGCCAGGGTGTTGCCGGCGCTCATACCGTTGCTCAGGTACAGGTTTTCGATCAGGTTGGACGGGAAATACACCACCTCGCCGTCCGACTGGCGCACAAACGGCAGTGCCACAATCCCGCGGTCTTCATTGCCCGAGTTGGTGTCGAACAGGTGCGAGCCACGCAACTCGCCGTCGCGGTTGTAGATGTTCAGGCAGTAGGCGTCGAGGATTTCCGCTGGCAGTTCATCCTTGCGCCCAGGCTGGAACCAGCGCTCGTCCGGGTAATGCACGAACGGTGCATTGGCCAGTTCTTCGCCCCAGAACTGATCGTTATAGAAGAAGTTGCAGTTGAGGCGCTCGATGAACTCGCCCAACGCCGAGGCCAGCGCGCTTTCCTTGGTCGCGCCCTTGCCGTTGGTGAAGCACATCGGCGAATGGGCATCGCGGATATGCAGCGACCACACGTTCGGCACGATATTGCGCCACGAGGCGATCTCGATCTTCATGCCCAGGCCCGCCAGGATGCCCGACATGTTGGCGATGGTCTGCTCCAGCGGCAGGTCCTTGCCCACGATGTAGGTGCCCGCCTCGGAAGTGGAATTGGGCATCAACAGGGCCTGGGCGTCGGCGTCGAGGTTTTCCACCTCTTCGATCACGAACTCAGGGCCGGCCTGTACCACTTTCTTCACCGTGCAACGGTCAATAGAGCGCAAGATGCCTTGGCGATCCTTGTCGGAGATATCTGCCGGCAACTCCACCTGGATCTTGAAAATCTGGTTGTAGCGGTTTTCCGGGTCGACAATGTTGTTCTGCGACAACCGGATATTGTTCGTGGGGATATTGCGTGTCTCGCAGTACAACTTCACGAAGTACGCCGCACACAATGCCGACGAAGCCAGGAAGTAATCGAATGGCCCCGGCGCCGACCCGTCGCCTTTATAGCGAATCGGTTGATCGGCGATCACCGTGAAGTCATCGAACTTGGCTTCAAGTCGAAGGTTGTCGAGAAAGTTAACCTTAATTTCCATACGGGATTACCAAAATAGCGAACTTCAAATTGGCCGCCATTATCCGGTATTTGCGTTTGAAGTCTTGTGCTTTCGCGTTTCGGCCGCCGACTGACAGGACTGAATACCTGATTTAGACCGGTGAAATGTTGCTGTTTGAGATTGTCAGACAATCGGTCTTCAACTTATCTGAATACTTGCCGATGTCCTAAAGGCAATTCTGGGAGTAGTCGAATGCGCAATAACCAACCCGTGACACAGCGCGAGATTTCCCTCGCGCCTTCGCAGAAGCTCATCTCCGCAACCGATGTTAACGGGATGATCACTTACTGCAACGATGCTTTTGTCGATATCAGTGGTTTTGAACGCGCCGACTTGATCGGCGCCCCGCAGAATATCGTGCGCCATCCCGACGTCCCCTCAGCCGTTTTTTCCCATATGTGGTGCGCGCTCAAGCAAGGCCTGCCGTGGATGGGTATCGTCAAGAATCGCTCGAAAAACGGCGACCATTATTGGGTCAATGCTTACGTTACACCGATCTTCGAAGGCAGCCGTGTGGTGGGCTTCGAGTCGGTACGGGTCAAGCCGAGCGCCGATGAAATCCGACGTGCCCAGGCGCTTTACCGGCGTTTGAGCCAGAACAAATCGGCGGTTTCGCGCCGGGACAGTTGGCTGTCGACGTTATTCGACAGCGTGCCCTACGTCGCCACCGGGCTTGCCGGCGCCATGGGCGGGCTGTTCCTCAGTGCGCCGCTGGCCATGGCCGTGGCGGTAGCCGTTGCGGTGCCCGTGAGCATGATCGGCGCGCAGGTGCGTCGGCGTGCAACGTTACGCTTGCTTTCGGGCATCGAACCGTCGACCTCGGATGCGCTGATTGCGCAGATGTACAGCGATGAACGCGGCCCCCAGGGCCGCCTGGAAACCGCGTTCTTCAGCCAGAACGCTCGGCTGAAAACCTGCCTCACCCGCCTGCAGGACAGTGCCGAGCAGCTCAACGCGCTGGCCGGGCAATCCAACCGACTGGCCACGGCCAGTTCGACCGGCCTTGACCGTCAACGCGTCGAAACCGAGCAGGTCTCGGCCGCCGTCAACCAGATGGCCGCAACCACCCAGGAAGTCGCCAGCCACGTGCAGCGCACCGCGGATGCCACCCAGCAAGCCAACGTGCTGACCGGGCGTGGCCGCGAGGTGGCCCGCGATACCCGCGAAGCCATCGAGCGCCTCTCCGCCGTGGTCGGCGAAACCGGTGTCACCGTGGCGCAGTTGGCCCGCGACAGCGACGAAATCGGCACTGTCGTCGACGTGATCAAAGGCATCGCCGACCAGACCAACCTGCTGGCCCTCAACGCCGCGATCGAGGCGGCGCGTGCCGGGGATATGGGCCGCGGCTTTGCCGTAGTCGCCGACGAAGTCCGCCAATTGGCGCAACGCACGTCGCACTCCACCACCCAGATCCATGACTTGATCACCAAGCTCCAGGCATCGTCCAGCAACGCTGTACAAAGCATGGAACACGGCCAGCGCCAGGCGCAGGAAGGCGTGGCCCGGGTACTTGAGGCCGACCAGGCGCTGGTCGGCATCAGCGAAGCGGTGTCCCACATCACCGAGATGACCACCCAGATCGCCGCCGCCACCGAAGAACAAAGCGCGGTGGCCGAAGAGATCAGCCGCAACATCACCACCATCGCCGAACTGGCCGACCAGACGTCGGTCCAGGCCCATCAATCCGCGGACCTGAGCAAGGAACTGACCCACACCGCGTCCACCCAATACGCACTGGTTGAACGTTTCAACCGCTGACGGCGGATAGGCACGCGCCCATTCTCCACATGCCGCAGGCAGCTGGAGGATGGGCGCCTTCGGCCGACCTCGCCTCAACTCACCCCCAACTCCACCACCCCCGCATTCAACCGCACCGGCCATACCCGCAAGCGCTGCTGCGGTGCCTCCAGGCATTGGCCGTCCGCCAGACGGTAATGCTGTTTGTAGATCGGCGCAGCCACCACCAGATCGCCCTTGATACTGCCGACCAGCCCGCGGCCGATCACGTTCGCGCCGGATTCAGGGTCATGGTTGTCGATGGCGTAGAGGGTCTGGTCCGGCGCGTCCGGCAGGTAGAACAGCGCGACTTGCGCGCCGTCGTACCACACCACCACGCCGGAATTGTTCACCAGGTCGCTTTCGCTGCACACGCTTTTCCAGGTGGCAAGGGTACGCAAAGTGTTGGACTGGCTCATCAGGCAAGCTCCTCGATGACGGGAATCAGGTTGAGTTCGGCGGCCATGATCGGCCGGCGCTGGCCGCGTTCGTGGACAAAATGGATGTCCGGATCCGGGCGTTTGTCGTTGACGAAGGTGCGGAAGCGTTTGAGTTTTTCCGGGTCTTTGAGGGCGTTGGCCCATTCGCATTCGTACCGGTCGACCACCAGTTGCATTTGCGCTTCGAGTTCGGCACCCAGGCCCAGGCTGTCGTCGAGGATCACGTCCTTGAGGAAATCCAGGCCGCCTTCCAGGCTTTCACGCCACACCGAGGTGCGTTGCAATTTGTCGGCCGTGCGGATGTAGAACATCAGAAAGCGGTCGATGTAGCGGATCAGCGTGGCGTCATCCAGGTCGGTCGCGAACAGCTCGGCGTGGCGTGGGCGCATGCCGCCGTTACCGGCGATGTAGAGGTTCCAGCCCTTCTCGGTGGCGATCACTCCGACGTCTTTGCTTTGCGCTTCGGCGCATTCGCGGGTGCAGCCGGACACCGCGAACTTGAGCTTGTGCGGCGAACGCAGGCCCTTGTAGCGGTCCTCGATCAGCAGCGCCATTTTGACGCTGTCCTGCACGCCGTAGCGGCACCAGGTGCTGCCGACGCATGACTTCACCGTGCGCGTGGATTTGCCGTAGGCGTGCCCGGTTTCAAACCCGGCGTCGATCAGCTCGGCCCAGATGTCCGGCAGCTCATGCAGTTGCGCGCCAAACAGGTCGATACGCTGGCCGCCGGTGATCTTGGTGTAGAGCTGGTATTTCTGCGCGACCACACCGATGGCGATGAGTTTTTCTGCGGTGATTTCGCCGCCCGGAATACGCGGCACCACCGAATAGGTGCCGTTCTTCTGCATATTGGCCATGAACGTGTCGTTGGTATCCTGCAACGGCACCAGCGAGGCGTCCATGATCGGTTGGTTCCAGCACGACGCCAGGATCGAGCCCACCGCCGGTTTGCATACATCGCAACCGGTGTGGCCACGGCCGTGCTTGGCCAGCAACTCTTCGAAGGTGATCACCCCTTCCACGCGTACCAGGGCATACAACTCCTGGCGGGTGTAGACGAAGTGTTCGCACAGGCTCTTGTCGACGCTGACGCCACGGGCGACCAGTTCATGCTCGAACACCTGCTTGAGCAAACCGGCGCAGCCGCCGCAACCGGTGCAGGCCTTGGTCTGCGCCTTGAGCAGGCCGAGGTCGGCGCAACCGCTGTCGATGGCCGCGCAAATCGAACCTTTGGTGACGTTATGGCAGGAACAGACGGTGGCCGACTCCGGCAACGCGCCAGGGCCGAGGCTCGGTGCGCCGGCGGACGACGGCAAGATCAGGCCGGCCGGTTCGGACGGCAACGCAATGCCGTTCTGCATGTACTGCAGCAAGGTGTCGTAGTAGCTGTTGTCGCCGACCAGCACCGCGCCGATCACCTGCTTGCCGCTGGCGTCCACCACCAGGCGTCGGTAGCTGGCGCTGGCCTCGTCGATGAACTGGTAGCTGCGCGCACCGGGGGTGTGTGCATGGGCGTCGCCGATGGAACCCACGTCCACCCCCAGCAGTTTGAGTTTGGTCGACATGTCCGCGCCGACAAAGGGCTCGGCGGTCTGCCCGCACAACAGGGCGGCCACCCCTCGGGCCATCTGGTAACCCGGCGCGACCAGGCCGAACAGGCTGCCGTTCCACGACGCACACTCGCCGATCGCGTAGATGTCCGGGTCGCTGCTCAGGCATTCATCGTTGATCACCACCCCGCCGCGCGGGCCGATCTCCAGGCCGGCCTGGCGGGCCAGTGCGTCCTGGGCGCGGATGCCAGCGGAGAACACGATCAGATCGGTTTCCAGAAATTCGTCATTGGCAAAGTTCATGCGATAGCGGTACTGCTCGCCCGCGCTGATCGATTGAGTGGCGCGGGACAAATGCACGCCCACGCCCAGGCGCTCGATCTGCGCCTTGAGCGCCAGCCCGCCGAAGTCATCCAGTTGCACCGGCATCAAGCGCGGCGCGAACTCCACCACATGGGCTTCAAGGCCCAGGCTTTTCAGGGCGTTGGCGGCTTCCAGGCCGAGCAGGCCACCGCCGACCACCACACCACGCCGCGCATTCGCGGCGGCGCCACGGATGGCATCGAGGTCTTCAAGGGTACGGTAGACCAGCCGCGAATCGCCTTGCGCGCCGTTGATCGGCGGCACAAACGGGTAAGAGCCGGTTGCCAGGACCAATTTGTCATACGCCACGCTGCCTGTGGCGGTGATCACCTCACGGCGGGCGCGGTCGATTTCCAGTACCGGCGCCCCCAGGTGCAGGGTCACGCCCGGCGTCTGGTACAGCGAAGCGTGCGACAACGCCAGCGACTCGGCATCACGGCCAGTGAAGTATTCGGACAAATGCACGCGGTCATAGGCACGCATCGGCTCTTCGCTGAACACATGCAGGCGATAGTGCTCCAGGGCGCCGCGCTCGATCAGTTGCGCCACACAATGATGGCCGACCATGCCATTGCCGACGACGATCAGGGTTTTCAGCTGTTTCAGACTGGCGAGAGTGGAATTCATATCAAGCACCCGACAAAGCTCATCACGGTTTAAAAAGCAAAAAAAAACGCCTGAAACCTTGCGGTTCCAGGCGTCTTTGCCTGTTCTGATGCGGGGTCGACCCGGACGTCTTCGCCGGTTCTACCGCTGGTGCCCATGACCTGTATGGCCTGTCGATCGTCGTTGACCGAGGTGGGTTGTACAGTGTGCTTGCAGGCTCTGTGCCAACCAGCCGCCATGCCCGTCGCAAAGGCTGCAAACGGTGCTCAACCCTGCCAGACACCGCTGGTTGTGCCTCCAACTGGTGCGCTCCGGCGTCATAAAAGTGCATTTCTGCGCGTGACGGGCCCGCGCTGGGGGCAACCAGGCCCGTCACAGCGGCGTGTGAAAAACCTGGCGCGTGACTTGCTAGGAATACGCATACCAAGCAGTCAACGCAGACTGCCACTCACGACAAAGGCGCCGTGTAATCCCCGTTTCCAACGGAGGGTTGCAGGGCGTTTTTTTATGGGTGGCAGAAATGATCCGAGGGTTACCGATGGCAAACCAAAGTGTACGCAGCGTGTGTCCTTATTGTGGCGTGGGCTGCGGCATCGTCATGCAGGTCGAGCACAACCGCGTGGTCAAGGTGATCGGCGACAAGGCCCACCCCACCAACGCCGGCCGGCTCTGCACCAAAGGCACCACCTGCGGGCAAGCCATCGCCGAGTCCGGCCGCATGGAAAACGCCTACCTGCGCCAGGCGCGGGAGCATGACCCGGTGCGGATCGGCATGGACAAGGCCATCAGCGAGACCGCCGGCCGCTTGCGCGCCATCCTCGACCGCGATGGCCCGGACGCCCTGGCGTTCTACGTGTCCGGGCAGATGTCGCTGGAAGCCCAGTACCTGATCAACAAATTGGCCAAGGGCTTTGTGCGGACCGCCCATATCGAATCCAACTCACGCCTGTGCATGGCCAGCGCCGGCAGCGGCTACAAACTCTCCCTCGGTGCCGACGGGCCGCCCGGCTCGTATGAAGACTTCGACCGCGCCGACCTGTTCTTCGTGATCGGCGCCAACATGGCCGACTGTCACCCGATCCTGTTCCTGCGCATGATGGACCGGGTCAAGGCCGGCGCCAGACTGATCGTGGTCGACCCGCGGCGCAGCGCCACGGCCGACAAGGCCAACCTGTTCTTGCCGATCAAGCCGGGCACCGACCTCGCGCTGCTCAACGGTTTGCTGCACCTGCTGGTGAAAAACGGGCACACCGACCCGGCCTTTATCGCCGCGTTCACCGAAGGCTGGGAGGCCATGCCCGGCTTTCTGGAAGACTACCCGCCGCAGCGGGTCGCCGAACTGACCGGACTGGCCGAAGCCGACATCCGCCAAGCCGCCGACTGGATCGGCCAGGCCGCCGAGTGGATGAGCTGCTGGACCATGGGCCTCAACCAAAGCACCCACGGCACCTGGAACACCAACGCGCTGTGCAACCTGCACCTGGCCACCGGCGCGATCTGCCGCCCCGGCAGCGGGCCGTTCTCCCTGACCGGGCAACCCAACGCCATGGGCGGTCGTGAAATGGGCTACATGGGCCCCGGCCTGCCTGGGCAGCGCTCGGTGCTGGTCGACGCCGACCGCGCATTTATCGAAGCACTGTGGGACCTGCCCGCCGACAGCCTGCCGCGCCAGGCCGGCAGTGGCACCGTGGGCATGTTCGAACAAATGGCGGCCGGGCAGATCAAAGCCTGCTGGATCATCTGCACCAATCCGGTGGCCAGCGCGCCCAATCGCCAGACCGTGATCAAGGCGCTGCAAAGCGCCGAACTGGTGATCACCCAGGATGCGTTCCTCGATACCGAGACCAATCGCTACGCCGACATCCTCTTGCCCGGCGCGCTGTGGGCCGAAGCCGAAGGCGTGATGATCAACTCCGAGCGTAACCTGACCCTGATGCAAAAAGCCGTGGAGCCACCCGGCGAGTCGCTGGCCGACTGGCAGATCATCGCCAGGGTCGCGTGCGAAATGGGCTTCGCCGACGCCTTCACGTATGCGTCCGCCGCCGAGGTGTTCGACGAGATCAAGCGCGCCTGGAACCCCGCCACCGGCTACGACATCCGCGGCGCCAGCCATGCGCGCCTGCGCGAACGACCGCTGCAATGGCCGTGCGCGTCGATTGAGGCCGCAGAGCGCAACCCGATCCGCTACTTGAACAACGGCATCAACCAGCCCCTCAAGACCGACGCCGACGGCCGCCAGCCGACGATCGTTTTCGCCACCGAACACGGCAAAGCCCGGTTTTTCCCGCGCCCACACCTGTCCCCGGCGGAAATGCCCGATGAAGCGTTCCCGTTCGTGCTCAACACCGGCCGCCTGCAACACCAGTGGCACACCCTGACCAAGACCGGCAAGGTCGCCACGCTGAACAAACTCAACCCCGGCCCTTTCGTGGAAATCCACCCCGACGACGCCGCCAGCCTGGGCATCAAGCACAAAGACCCGGTCGAGGTGCGCTCACGACGCGGCCGCGCCGTGCTGCCCGCGGTGATCAGTGACCGTGTGCGGGCGGGCAACTGTTTTGCGCCGTTTCACTGGAACGATGTGTTCGGCGACAACCTGGCGATCAACGCCGTGACCCATGACGCGGTCGACCCGATTTCGCTGCAGCCCGAGTTCAAGTTCTGTGCGGTCGCCCTGCAACGGGTCGAGCTGATCGAGCACCAGTTCCTCGATGTATCGGCACCGGCCGCCCACCCCGTTTCCCCCTTAACAGAGGAACTCGCCATGTCGCGCCTCGACGCCTTCGCCGACCTGGTCGGCATCCGCAACCTGCCGTCGCCGTCATTGAGCGACAATGAGCGCACCTACCTCGCCGGTTTTCTCAGTGGCCTGCAATCCAGTGCTGCGCGCCAGGCCAGCGGTGTTCCGACGCTGCCGGCGAATGCGCCCGTGGCCAGGGACGCGCGGCTGTGGCTGGACGGCCTGTTGGGCGGTTTGTTCAGCCGCACCGAGGCCAGCGCCGTGGCACCGGCGCCCGCTGCCGACACCCAGGCCGTCACCTTGCTGTGGGCCTCGCAAACCGGTAACGCCGAAGCCTTGGCCGAGCGCTTTGCCCAACGCCTGCGCGCCGGCGGCATCGCGGTGGAACTGAGCGCAATGGCGGACTTCCCCGCGAGCAAACTGGCGCACACGCAGAACCTCGCGCTGATCAGCAGCACCTTCGGCGACGGCGACCCGCCGGACAACGGCGAAGGTTTCTGGCACAGCCTGACCCTCGCCGAAACCCGCCTGGAGTCGCTGCGCTTCGCGGTACTGGCGTTGGGCGATCCCAACTACGACCAGTTCTGCCAGCACGGCAAACAACTCGACCGGCGCCTGCTCGAATTGGGCGCCACGCGCCTGCTAGAGCGCGTCGACTGCGATACCGAATTCGAAGAGCGCGCCGATGCCTGGTTCACACAGTTCCTACACACCCTCAACCCGGCAACGCCCGTCGCGCTCGCCACGCCGAGCGGCAAACCCAAGCCTCATGCGTCACGGTTGCTGCTCAACCTGCACCTGAACCAGCAAAGCCCGCACAAGGAAACCCGCCAGTTCTCCCTGGACCTGGCGGACTCCGCGCTGACCTACGAAGCCGGCGACGCCCTGGGAGTGATGCCACGCAACTGCCCGGAACTGGTCAGCGAGCTGCTCGAGCTGACGCGCCTGGGTTCCAGTACCTGCGTAAACATCGACAGACTCGGCGACGTGCCGCTGCACCAGGCCCTGACCGAGCACTTTGAAATTGCCCGGCCCAACAGCGAGACCCTGGCCTTCATTGCCGCACGCAGCGCCAAGCCAGGCCTGAAACACCTGCTCGAACCTGAGCGCAAAGCCGAACTGAAAGACTGGCTGTGGGGCCGGCAACTGGCGGACGTGCTGCACGAATACCCGATCGACTGCGCGGCGGACGAACTGCTCGGCACGCTCAAGCGCCTGCAACCGCGCTTGTATTCGATCGCGTCCAGCGCCAAGGCGTACCCGCGTGAAGTCCACCTCACCGTGGCGGCCGTGCGCTACGGCAAGCGCAAGGGGGTGTCGTCCACCTTCCTCGCCGACCGTGCTGGCAACGGCGAAGTGCCGGTGTTCGTGCAGCCCTCCAAGCACTTCCGGCTTCCCGCCGACGGCGATGTGCCGATCATCATGATCGGCCCCGGCACCGGCGTGGCGCCCTTCCGCGCGTTTTTGCAGGAACGTCGGGCCCTGGGGCATCAGGGCCGCAACTGGCTGTTTTTCGGTGAGCAACATGCGGCGAGCGATTTTTACTACCAGGATGAACTGCAGGGCATGCAGCGCGACGGTTTGCTCAGCCACCTGAGCCTGGCGTTTTCCCGCGACCAGGCGCAGAAGATCTACGTGCAGGATCGCATCCGCGAACACGGCGCCGAGCTGTGGCGCTGGCTGCAGGAAGGTGCGCAGTTGTATATCTGTGGGGATGCCAGCCACATGGCCAAGGATGTCGACCAGGCCCTGCGCCAGGTTGCCCATCGCCACGGCGGGCTGGGCGTCGAGAGCGCCGTCGATTACTGGCGGCGGATGAGTGAGCAGAAGCGTTACTTGCGCGATGTCTACTGAGCCGTGACAGAACGGTCACGCCACTTCAGTGTCGGCGTGACCGATGACCTCAGCGCTGAAATCCCGCGTGTAGAACGCCAATATTGCCACCTGGGTGGCGGGAGCGGCTTCGCTCCAGTCAGCCCTCATCCTGCAGTTGCGCCTCAAGCCAGGCCAACAGCGCCGTCACCTCGGGGCGGCTCTCGCCTCCCTGCTGCCGGTACACCGAGAGCGCCTGCGGTAAATGCACGCTCTCGACACACGGCCTTACCAGCACCCCGCTTTCAATCAGCCGGCTCGCGGTGCGCCGCCAGCCCATGGCGATCCCATGCCCTTCGACAGCGGCCTGGAGCATCAGCGGGTAGCTGTCGAACGTGGCGCTGCGCGCGTCGCTGGCCAGCGTCTGACCGAACACCTGCAACCAGCTGTCCCACTCCATCAAATGGGGCGGCTCGGAGCTGTGGTGCAAAAACGTACAGGGCTGCAGCTCGCTGAGGTGCAGCGGTTGCTCCGCACTCAGGTAGGCCGGGCTGCATACCGGGAACACCTCATCGGAGGCAGTGAACATCAGCGGATGCGAACCGCTGGCGCGCCGCGTGCTTTGCAGGGCCACGTCGAAGTGATCGTTGTATTCGGTGAGTGGCCGGGTGGACGTCACCACTTGGATTTCGATGGCCGGGTATTGCTGGTGGAAGCTCGACAGCCGCGGCATCAGCCAATAAAACGCTTCGCACAACTGACAGAGCAGGACCACACGGTTGCGCCGGGGCGTCGCACGCAGAGCAGTGGCCTTCTCGCTGATGCTGAGCAGTGCCTGGCTGACCACCTGCGCCAGTTCACGCCCCTCTTGCGTGAGAAACACCGCGCGATTGCGCCGGCAGAACAGCTTCACCCCGACGTTGTCCTCAAGCCCGCGGATCTGCCGACTGACGGCGGCCTGGGTGATGTGCAGCTCATCGGCGGCCCTGGAGAAACTCTCCAGGCGCGCCGCCGCCTCGAAGGGCAACAAGCTGGCGAGCGGCGGTAAGGTTTTGCCGAACATATTCATAATCTGAAGTTATGCATTCAGGGCCGAGAACTCGTTTGTAGCACAGCATCGGGGTTATGCACCATGCAGGCACGGCCTCATGGATAAGCCTGATGACCGCCGCGCATTCCTCAACATTCGCCGGTGTCGGGCGGCGTGTTCATAACCGTTCGCATCATCCTCACAGGAGACTCATCGATGACCATCGCGCGTGACGCCATTGCATTACCCGACACCTTTGATTTCCACGGCCAGGCCGTGCGCTGGGGGCACATCGGCACGGCGGGACCGGCGCTGGTGATGGTTCACGGCACGCCCTTCTCGTCCCAGGTCTGGCGGCGTATTGCGCCGTTGTTCGCCCAACGGTGTCGCGTGTTCTATTACGACCTGCTCGGCTACGGCCAGTCGGAAAAAGCCTCCGGCCAGGACGTCTCCCTCGGCATGCAAAACACCCTGCTCACGGCGCTGCTCAAGCATTGGCAACTGGACCGCCCGCACATGCTCGCCCACGACTTCGGCGGTGCCACGGCGCTGCGCGCCCATCTGCTGGATGGCTGCAACTACGCCAGCCTGACCTTGGTCGATCCCGTCGCGATGGCGCCCTGGGGCTCCCCGTTGATCCAGCACGTGCGCCTGCACGAATCGGCGTTCAGCGAAGCACCGGCATATATCCACGAGGCAATTGTGCGCGCCTACATCCAAGGTGCCGCCTTCAAGCCACTGCCGGTCGACGTACTGCAAACCTATGTCGCACCGTGGACCGGCGAAACAGGTCAGATGGCCTTTTATCGACAGATCGCACAGATGGATCAACGCTACACCGACGCGATCGAACAGCGACTCGCCGAGATCCGCTGCCCGGTGACGCTGCTGTGGGGCGAGGAAGATCAGTGGCTCGCCGTGGCGCAAGGCGATGCACTCGCGAGCCGGCTGGCGGAGCCGACCTGCATTCGCGTCCCGCACGCGGGGCATCTGGTGCAGGAAGACGCACCGGAAGCCATCGTCGCCGCGTTGATGAAGGTGCTGTTCGGCTGAATTAAACACATTGACATAATTGCCTAAGGCAACAATATAATTGCCCAAGGCAACCATCAGAGCGCACATCATGTCCACTCCCCTGCTTGTGCAGCGCGCCGGTATCGTGCGCGGCTTCAACCGTTTCTATACGCACCAGATCGGCGTGCTGCAGGAACACCTGCTGCAAAGCGACTTCTCCCTCACCGAAATCCGGGTGATGTACGAACTGTCCTCGCGTGGCGACCTGACCAGCGCCGACTTGTGTCAGATGCTCAGTCTCGACGCGGGTTATTTGAGCCGGTTGATCAGCGGGCTAGAGAAGAAGGGCTTGATCCAGAAAGTCCGCTCGATCACCGATGCGCGCGCGGTGCAACTGCACCTCAGCGACCTCGGCCGGTCAGTCCTGGCTCCGCTGGAAGAGAAAACCCAGCAAGAAGTCATGGCCTTATTGAGTGCCTTGCCCGAGCCGCAACAACAGCAATTGACCGCAGCCATGCAGCGCATTCAGACGTTGCTGCAAGGCAGCACGCCGAACTACGTGTTGCGCGACCCACAACCTGGCGATATGGGCCTGGTGGTGCAGCAGCAATCGGCACTGTATGCGCGAGAATACCAATGGAATTGGGAGTTCGAAGCGTTGGTGGCGGAGATTGTCGCCAAGTACCTGCGCGAGTTCGACCCGACCCGTGAGCGCTGCTGGATCGCGGAGAAAGACGGCGCGGTGGTGGGCTCAGTGTTCGTCGTGCGCCATGACGACAGCACCGCTAAGTTGCGCATGCTCTACGTCGACGCGAGTGCGCGGGGCCTGGGCATCGGCCAGCGGCTGGTGGACGAATGCCTGCGCTTTGCCCGACATGCCGGGTACACGCGCATGATGCTGTGGACCATGAGCGCCCTCACCGACGCACGCAGGCTCTACCAGAAAGCCGGTTTTGAGCTGGTTGAAGAAGAGCCCACTCTCAGTTTCGGCAAGCCATTGGTCAGCCAGACCTGGGCGCGTGCGTTGTGATGCGGGGCTGGCACGACTCAAGCCCCGCCCGGTTTACAGGTCGGTGATTTCCTTGTGGCGCGGCACGAGCGTCTTCATCACGCTCCAGGCCACCAGGTACGCCAGCGCACAGATCGCGAACATGATCATGTAGCCGGTGTGGATATCGCCGATGGACTTGTAATAATCGAACACCCAGCCGCCGACCTTGGTCATCACCACCCCGCCCAGGCCACCGGCCATGCCGCCGATACCGACCACCGAGGCCACAGTTTTCTGCGGGAACATGTCGGACACGGTAGTGAAGATATTGCACGACCACGCCTGGTGCGCCGACGCTCCCACGCCGATCAGCAACACCGGCACCCAGAAGCTGATGTAGCCCAACGGTTGCGCCAGCAGCACCACCAGCGGGAACAGCGCGATGACCAACATGGCTTTCATGCGGCCGTCGTAGGGCGCATCACCACGGGCCATGAAGTAGCTGGGGAACCAGCCGCCGCCGATGCTGCCGACCATGGTCATGCTGTACAGCACCGCCAGCGGCATGACGATATCGGCGCCTTTCATGCCGTACTGCGCCGACAGGTAAGTCGGCAGCCAGAACAGGAAAAACCACCACACGCCGTCAGTCATGAACTTGCCGAAGGCAAAGGCCCAGGTCTGGCGATAGGTCAGCAGTTTGAACCATGAGACTTTTTGCGACGCCGCGCCTGCAGCCTGCGCGGTGAACGGCTGGACCGTCTGATCGCTGCGGATGTAGGCCAGTTCCTCGGCCGACAGGCGTTTTTGCTGATCGGGCTTTTCATACAGCGCGGCCCACACCGCGACCCAGATGAAGCCGAGCATGCCGATGATCATGAACGTCGCTTCCCAGCCCCACACCCCGGCAATCAGCGGCACACAGATCGGCGCCAGGATCGCGCCGACGTTGGCGCCCGAGTTGAAAATGCCGGTGGCCAGCGAGCGTTCTTTCTTGGGGAAGTACTCGGCGGTGGCCTTGATCGCAATCGGGAAGTTGCCCGCCTCGCCGATCGCCAGTACCGCACGGGACAGCATAAAGCCCGCGATCGACACCGGAATCACCGCTAGGCCAATCGCGCCGCTCACGGCCGCGATCCCCTCGCCCATCGGCACCGCGAACGCATGCATGATGGCGCCGGTGGACCAGATGCCGATTGCCACGACATAGGCCGCCTTGGTGCCGATCTTGTCGACGAACCGCCCGGCGAACAGCATGGAAATCGCATAGACAAACTGGAACACCGCCGCAATGTTCGCGTAATCGGTGTTGCTCCAGCCAAATTGCGTGGACAACTGTGGCGCCAACAGGCTGAGCACCTGGCGGTCGAGGTAGTTGACGGTGGTGGCGAAGAACAGCATCGCGCAGATGGTCCAGCGATAGTTGCCTACCGCTTGGCCCACGCGATGGGCGTTGATGGGCTCGTTCAAGTTCATGGCATCACTTTTTATTTTTGTTAGATAAGACATATGTAACGTCATATGTCGTCGTACAACTGTGACTTTTATAGCGGGCGCCCTCTGCGCTGTCAATCTGAAATATTGCCGTTTATCTGGGTATTCTGCGGATACAGCGCTGACCATGAAAACCATGGTTGTAGGATGACACGCCAAATCGCCAAGTTCGGCGCCTCACTGAGGACATCGTCGAGCACGCCGCATTCCCTGTGTGAGCGGGAGCGCAAAAACACGTTCAGGAAGTGGCTGTCTCGTAAAGGCGAATCTTCCGACATTAATCACCGAGACCAAATCTTTACTCTTCGGGCTTTCGCGCCTAGGAGTAAAAGGAATGGCTTCCAGCGTATTACCGAGCGTTTTCTTCGACCATCGTCGGCACACGCTCACTGTCCGCGATGTTGACGAGCCGCTCGACGTCCTGGCCTTCGAGGGCACAGAAGGCCTGAGCCAACCATTCAACTATGCTGTGGAATTCACCAGCACCGACGGCGACATTGCCGCTGAAAAGATGCTCGGCCAAAACGCCTGCTTCAGTCTGTACGGGGCGCCGCAGCCTCCGCCCTTTCGCGGCCTGAGCGTGCCCTCGAGCGAACCGCTGCGTGTCTTGCACGGCGTGGTCACCGGCTTCAAACGCCTGTCCGGCTCCGTTGATGAAGCCCGCTACGAAATCACTCTGCAACCGCGCCTGGCCCTGCTTGGGCGAGGCCGCCAGTTCCGCATTTATCAACACCAATCTGTCCCGCAGATCGTCGAAAGCATCCTGCGCAGCCGCCACGACTTTGAAGGCCAGGACTTCCTCTTCAAGCTGGTGCGCGAATACCCCAGGCGCGAGCAGGTCATGCAATATGGCGAAAGCGACCTGGCCTTTATCTCGCGCTTATTGGCCGATGTGGGCATCTGGTATCGCTTCACCCACGATGAGCGGTTGAACATCGACGTGGTGGAATTTCACGACGACCAGCGTCATTACACGTTCGATGTCGAGCTGGCCTACCGTCCGCAATCCGGGCTCAGCAGCGGCGGAAAAGACAGCACGTGGGGCCTGCAATCGAGCCACCACGTGGTGGAAAAACGCGTCAACATCCGCACCTACCATCACCGCGTGGCCAACGCTCACCTGAATGGCGAGATCGACCAAACGCGTGGCGCCAGCGGTACCTACGGCGAGGCTTATCACTACGCCGAAGCGTACACGGGGATGGGCGACCGATACGCCCATGACGAAGACCTGCAAAGCGAAAGTGGCTACTTCTATGCTCGCCTGCGTCACGAGCGTTACCTCAACGGCCAGACCCGACTCAGCGGCGTCAGCAGTAGCGCCGCCCTGGCGCCCGGCCAGGTCCTGAACATCTCCGGCGGCGCGCCGCAGGCCTTTGCTTCCGGCGCGGTGATCACGCAACTGACCACCCACGCCGCCCGCGATCGCAGTTTTGAAATCAACTTTGAAGCCATTCCCTACTCGGAAACCGTGTGCTTTCGCCCAGCACTGCCGCCAACACCTCGGATCGCCGGCACCGTCCCGGCCCGCGTCACCAGCCCGCAGGAGCACGACCCCTACGGCCACATCGACATCGAAGGCCGCTACAAGGTCAATTTCCTGTTCGACCGCGACACCTGGAAACCCGGCGAAGAAAGCCTCTGGCTCCGCCTGGCCAGGCCCTACGCCGGCGACACCCACGGCTTGCACCTGCCGTTGATCCCCGGCACCGAGGTGGCGATCGCCTTTGAACAAGGCGACCCCGACCGGCCCTACATCGCCCATGCCCTGCACGACAGCCAGCATCCTGACCATGTGACCTTGCGCAACTACAAACGCAACGTCTTGCGCACCCCCGCCAATAACAAATTGCGCATGGACGACACGCGAGGGCAAGAACACGTGAAGCTCAGTACTGAGCACAGTGGTAAGAGCCAGCTCAACCTGGGGCATTTGGTTGATGCCAAGCGCCAACCGCGAGGCCAGGGCGCGGAGTTGCGGACTGATGGGCATGCCGCCATTCGTGCCGGTAGTGGGATCTTGATCAGTGCCGACGCACAACCCAAGGCTCAGGGACACATGCTGGAAATGAGCGCCGCGCTGGGTCGGCTGCAACAGGCGAGTAACCAGTTGGAAGGATTATCGACCGATGCCCAGGCCGCCAACGCAGATCCAGCGGATGTACAAGCGCAACTGAAATTGATGCGAGACCAGCTCGATCAACTCAAGGCCTCGGTCGTATTGCTCAGCGCCCCCCAAGGCGTTGCCGTCACCAGCGGCCAGCACCTGCAATTGGCCGCTCAGGACAACCTGATAATCAACGCCGGAGCCGAGGCGGATATCAGTGTGGTCAAACGACTGTTTATAGGCGTGGGCCAAGGATTGAGCCTGTTTGTACGCGAGTTGGGCATCAAATTGATCGCCAACCAGGGGCCGGTGAGTGTCCAGGCACAGAACGACACACTGGAACTGATGGCCCGGCATGGCCTGGAGATCACCAGCTCCGAAGATGAAATCCGCATCGTTGCGAAAAAGAAAATCACCCTGAATGCCGGCGGCAGCTACATCACCCTCGATGCGAGCAGCATCAAGTCAGGGACCCTGGGCGACTACCTGATCAAATCGGCGTACTTCGAAGCCCTCGGTCCAGCCAGCCAGAAAGCCGCAGATCCGGAGTACCCACAAAGCCTGTTCAAACAAGCGCTGCGGTTCAACGTGCCGCAAACCCCCAATGCCCCTGATCAAGGCTGGGCAGGCATGCCCTACACGCTCTACGCCGATGGTGCAGTGCTCAATCACGGCGTATTGGACAAGTCCGGGCAAGTGTCGATCGACCACGCGGTCGTGACGCAGCAGTACCGAATGGTGTTGGCCAACGGGGTGAGCTACCAGATCCCGGTGCCTACTGACTATCGCAATGCCGAACAAGCACACCTGGCCAATGGCGGCATGCACAACCACCTCTCGCGAGCCGACACCGAGGTGAGCCAACCCACATCGCACACGGATCACCGTGCCCTGTATGCCGCCGTGATCAATGACCAGGAAGGGAAAACTTCATGACTGAACCCGATATCGTCGCCCCCGTCGCCCTGCAACACACACAGCAGGTGACCTGCTCCGCGCCCTGGTACGTGCCGAACACCGAGTACCCTCCTGCGAAAGCCACCTATAAGCCGCTGATCAACGGTGAAGAAGCCTTCGAGGCCGTGCATCTGGCTATCGCCCAAGCCACTAAAACCATCGACATCATCTGCTGGGGGTTTCAACCGTCGATGTACTTTATCCGCGATGGCAGTGCCCCAAGCATTGGCGAACTGCTGATGACCAAAGCCGGGAAAGGGATCGAGGTTCGGGTGCTCGGTTGGGAGATGCCGTTCAATGCTGCGGGCGCAGGGGGCGAGGCCAACCTTCCCGGTAAAGGACCGCTTCGTATCAAGGATCGGGCGATGCAGAGCTCCACCGCTGACCAATATACCGAAGATCGGAAATGGTTTTCCCGATGTGCATTCGCCGATCACTTAGCGCCCGCGATCCGAGTGGCTCGTAATGTGCCGGTGTTTGTCGGCCGCGGTTTCAGCATGTATGAACGGGCTGAAATTGCCTATCAGGCCAAATACAAAAGCCTCGACCCACAGCTCAGCCTCAGCACGTTGGGCGTGCTGGCCAGCACTGCGACCCACCATCAGAAGACCGTCCTGATCGACTATGAACAGACAGACCGCGCCGTTGGTTTTGTCATGGGCCACAACATGCTCGACGAGTACTGGGACACCGACAAGCACTCAGCACTGAACCGCACCGAGGGCAGCAAGCCTGCACCCAATCGCGGGCCGCGTGGCAACACACCACGCCAGGATATTTCCAGCCAGATCAGCGGGCCGATTCTGGAGCACCTGCACCATAACTTCGCCACTGCCTGGCGCAAGGAAACCGGTGAAGACCTGCTCGCATCGCGCAAAGCGATGGCGGTGGCCCCCCAACTGCAATGCGCCCCCGGCGTCACCCGCCAGCTGGCCCAAATCGTGCGTACCCAGGCACAAGACGGCAAGCGCGATATCGAAAAGATCTACCTGAAGGCGGTCAACAACGCGACCCAATTCATCTACATCGAGAACCAGTACTTTCGCTGGCCGCCATTGGCCGAGGCCATCAAAGCGGCGGCCGAAGTCCAAACCGGCGCTGGGCGTGATCCGGGCCTGCATGGAAATTTACACCTGTTTGTAATCACCAATGCCAGCCCAGACGGCGTGGGGCCGGGGAGCTTGAACACTCAGCGCATGCTCGAAAGCCTCGGACGCGGCGATACCATTCCTGAAATCACCAAGTTGCAGCGCATTGAACAGGCCAAAGCCCAAGCCAACGCGCAGACGCCGACCTTGGCTGAACTGCTTGAGCGACAAGCCTTGCTCACGTTGACCAGCCTGACCGACGCACTGGGGGGTGGCGAGATAAGCGATAAGGCCCGTGAAGCCCAACGGGACGCCGCCAGAAACAATGTGTCTCGACAGACAGCTCTCAAAGCCCAGATCGCGGCGATTGAGCAAAGCACGCTTGAACCAGAGTCGCGCCCAGGCCTGAAAATCCACGTGTGCTCACTGGTCGCGCCTGATTCGCCGGCGGGGCAGCAGTGGATGCCGGTGTACATCCATTCCAAGCTGATGATCGTCAATGACGTGTTCACCACCCACGGCTCGGCGAATATCAACACGCGCAGCATGCAGGTGGATAGCGAGCTGAACATTGCGCATGAGTGGATGAGTGTGACGCGGGCGTTGCGGCGGCGGTTGTGGGATCTGCATACGAATGGGAGGGGGGCGCAGGATGATGTCGCGAAAGCATTCGATGCTTGGCAGGAGATCATCGATAAGAACAAGGATCGTCAATCCAAAAATTTGGCACCCATCACTCCGCTCGTCGAGTTTTATTACGGCGAAAAGTCCCTGACGGACCTCGACTAATGCACCGGGCCTTGTTGTTGACAAGCCTGCTGCTGGCCGCCTGCGATAACGGCAGCGCCCCTACTCACCCAACTCAGGACCCTGCCGTGAACCCACTGACCGAGATTAAAGCCAAGCTGGCCTTTACCTGTGTACACGAGCAAATTCCTTCGCCGTCCGCCGAGGCCGATGAGCTGTTCCAATACGCTCGCTGGCTCCAGAAAAACAACCTGCTCAAGCAGGATAAGGCGGTCGATCTGGAGATCGAACGGCTGTACCGTATTGCGTCCGAGAATGGCCATTACAAAGCCAACATCAACCTGCAAAACGGCGCCATACGCGGCCACTTCGTGCTCAGTGGCGCCGAACACCTGCGCCTGAGCCAGCAACTGATCGACGCGAAGGTGGCGACGGGGTACTACTTTATCGGCCTCTTTCTGAAAAACGGCTCGGCTGGGCTGAAGCAGGATACGGCCATGTCATTGCGTTACTTTCGTAAGGCCGCCGATCAGGGCAGCGCGCAAGCCCAGTACGAAGTGGGGGACATACTGGCGCCAATCAACATTGCTCCGAACATCGCCCGGCAGATGCGCCGATGCTCGGCCGAACAGGGCCATGGTAAGGCCGCCAGGGCGCTAGGAGTTGACCTGTCGACAGATGGACACTATCAGGAGGCCCTTGAGGCATTTCAACTTGGGTTAATTGCAGGTGACAGCACCTCCGCGTCCTTTCTGAGTAAAGGCTTTCTCGGCCCCAAGTCGGATGATCGTTTGTACTACCTCGGCCAGCAGGAGGACCTTGAGCGCGCCGAACGCTATGAAAAAATCTGGCGAATTCTCGCAAACTACTCCTATGCTGCCCCCAAAGTCCCCGAAATCAACGACATCCTCCCCTTACCTCCCGCCAAACTCCCCACCTGGGACGGCAAACTGCAATGGCTGGAAGCACGCCTGGCTAATGTTCCGCCAAAAAAGCCCAGCGAAGCGCTGATCCAGCAGTTGGCCAAAGCCAAACTCCTTGAACCTGCAACCGGCAGACCCACGCCCGACTCCCCCGCGTTCATCAAGGCCAGCTACCCCGAACCGACCTGTTCCAGCGGCCAGGCCTGCCCCCAGACTGGCTATTGGCGGGCATTCAGCCTGAGTCGCGATGTTTATGCGCGGCTCAGCGATGGCGTGATCCGCCGTTTCGAGAAGAACGAGATCATGCCCACCCTGCAGATTGAGAGTCACAAGCCGCGTTTTTTGCTGCCCGACATCATCACAGTCAATGAGGAAAGCATCGAATGGCGGCTGTTGGGGTGAGGCATGCAAGGCATTTTTCGCGTCGGCGACAAGACAACCGGCGGCGGTACGGCTCTATCGGTCGCGTCGACATTATTAGGGTGGAAAGACCGTGAAGGAACTCGATTGATGCGCCAATTGCTTCTGCTATCAAGCCTGCTGTTGGCCGCCTGTAATAACGGCGATGCCTTTACTTACCTGAACCAGGACCTTCCCATGAACCCGATCGCCGAGGCTAAGGAAAAACTGACCTTTACCTGCGTACACGAGACTATTCCCCAACCGTCGGCCGGAGCCGACGTTCTATTCCAGTACGCCCGCTGGTTGCAGAAAAATAACCAGCTCAAGCAGGACAAGAGCGTTGATGTCGAGATCGAGCGCCTATACCGCATTGCTGCCGAGAACGGCCACTACAAGGCCAACATCAACCTTCAGAACGGCGCCATGCGCGGATATTTCCAGCTTCGGGGCGACGAGCATTTGCGTTTGAGCCAGCGACTGATCGACGAGGGTGTGGCAACGGGTTATTACTTCGTCGGAATCTTCCTGCAACAAGGTTCAGCTGGGCTGAAGCAGGATCCGGAAATGGCCCTGCGTTATTACCGCAAAGCTGCCGATAGCGGCAATGCCCAAGCCCAGACGTACGTGGGCAAGAAACTGGCACCGAGCGATATGGCCCCGGACATCGCCCGGCAAATGCGCCGCTGTGCTGCTGAACAAGGCAATGGAGAGGCTGCTCGTGCATTAGGTGTCAATCTTCAGGGCAAAGGGCGATACCAGGAAGCGCTCGAAGCCTTCCAGCTGGGAGTGGCAGCGGGTGATAGCACTTCTGCTTATTCGTTAGGAAAAGTCTTTCGTAATCCGCCCCCTACCGATGAACTTGATTATCTCGGCCAACAGGAAGACCTCGAACGCGCCGAGCGCTACAACAAAATAAGCAAAGTGCTAGGTAACTATTCCTACGCCAACCCCAAAGTCCCCGAAATCAACGACATCCTCCCGCTACCACCGGCCAAGCTGCCCGCCTGGGACGACAAGCTCAAATGGCTGGAAGAACGCCTGGCCAATGTCCCGCCCGAAAACCCCAGCGACGCACTGATCAACCAACTGGCCAATGCCATGGTTCTCGACCCAGAGACCGGCAAACCCATGCTGGGCTCACCCTCGTTCAGCGAGACCAACTTTCTCGGGCCAACCTGCACCAGCGGCGAAGCCTGCCCGCAGAGCGGCTACTGGAAGATCACGTGGTCCGGCCACGGAGGGTTTTATCAGTTGGTGGAAAGGAATACGGCCCGCTATTTCTCTCAGGGCGAGATCATGCCTATGGCCCTCGTGGGCTTTTATCAGAAGCGCCTTTGGCCGCTATCCGAAAAATACCGGCAACGGCATAAAGAAGTGACATGGGGACTGCTCGGATGAGGCGTCGTTATTCTGCCGTGGAGCTATTGGCTGCGGTGTTACTCCGCTGTGGGGCCTGTGCTGTACACCCCGAGGTGTACTCAAGTGCGTGGCCGGCCTGGGAATTACCCTAACACTGGCAACTAAATGGAACAACACCATGAGCAACCATAAAAAAAACGATGTGACGATAGAGTGTGAACCCGCCCCGCCAAGGCTTGAAGTAGAGGCTGAAACCATTGTTCAGTGGGACGACCAAGGCATGTTTATGGAAGCTCATTCATATGACAACTTCGTGGAAAGAAGTGAGGGCGGTGTGAGGGGCATTCGTCCTGACGGGGTAACGATAAGCATGATTGACGGTGATATCACCATCGAAAACCTTATCCCCAAATCGGTAGGCATCCGGGATATATCCGAAATTGAGTCATTGGCAGTGCGAACGGTGGATCAAACACGGATTTATCGCATGGACTTTTTTGATGGTGGCGATATCGAGGTCGCGCATTCACAAGACGGCCAAGTGAAAGGGTTCACCGGTCGAAACTTTAACCAGACACTCAACCAAAACAACGAAGCTATTGTTAGCCGAGGCCATTCGACCAATCATCAAGCACACTGAAATAACGGCGCGCCAGGCAGTGATCATGACCAAACACTCTTTACAATAAATTAATACGAGGAAACATCATGCGTATTTTGACACGGCGGATAGCTCGCCTCATCAGCCAATGGTTGAGCGCGACGGGTCTCGGTCTAATGATAATGGTGCCCCATGTACAGGCTCAAACCACACCGCAAGCCGCTCAAGAGATACAGGGCTTGCTAGATTTTGTCGAACACAGTGAGTGTCGGTTTGTGCGCAACGGGAGCGAATACCCAGGTGCCCAGGCTCGTGCCCATTTGGGAAAAAAGCTGCATTATCTCGAAGGCAAGAACATGGTGAGCAGTGCAGAAGACTTCATCAATCTAGGGGCCACTAAAAGCAGTGTAACTGGCACCGCCTATGAGGTCCGATGCCCGACAGGCGTACAACCGGCGAGCACTTGGCTCACCACAGAACTAACAAGGCAACGACAGCTCCTACAGTAGGTTGTGACACGGGAGTACCGGATGATCATGACCAGACGCGTGTTCTACCCAACACCTGCCCTAGCAGGGAAAAAACTATGGATGTTCATCGCGTCCCCACTGATGCGTGTCATGCCTGATGTGCATGGCATTGCAGATATAGCACTCTTGAATGTTGGAATCGCGATATATACAAAGATGGCAAATAAACCTGACCATAAACGAAGTCTGATGCTACCTCACGTGTCCTAGGGACAGCCTGTAGGGCCGACAGCTTTAAATTTCAATTTTGAGCATCTGGATATGACTGCAAACAAGCCGAAGCACAGAGCAAGTCAAATTTTACGGTATCAGCAAGCTGCGGTGGCGGTATAGCCAGGTAGTTATTTCATAAGCAGTTATTAGAATAGCCGTACATCTCTAGTTTGGAGTGAATATGAATACCTTTCCATTAAACAGCATTAGTATTTTTTTATTATTTGGCATTTCAGGCTCTAGTGCAAATGCCGCTACCTCTCCGAATGGAGTAAATTTTACTCATAAAGAGTGGCAGTTAGTTTGCGACAATACTCATACTTGTCGGGCGGTCGGAGCAACCAATAACACACTGGCATTAATGGTCACTCGCGATGCTGGCCCAAATCAATTACCAACTGCAAGTTTGAAATTTTCCAACTGGAAAACTGATTCTTTTAAGTCGACTTTAGTAGGTGGAATCAAGCAGGTGCTATTGCGCATCAATGATCGATTGATTGGGAGATTAAATCTCAACTCGCATAGCGATTATTTTCTGGATGAGTTGCAGACTGCCGCAGTCATTGATGCGCTGAAAGGAAACGCTCGTGTCTCTTTTGAGGTTGTCGATTACTCCGCAGCTTCTAAAGTTACAACACTTTCCGGGCAAGGAGCTTATGCTGTTTTCCTGAAGATGGATGAAACTCAAAAGCGTATTGGTACTCCAGCAGCCCTAGTTAAAAAAGGGCTAGAAGACGAAAACAGTGTGATTTATCCACTAAAAGTTCCCGTAATCCATAGAGTAATGCCTGAAGGGTATCATATTGGGTTTATGGGCAAATGGTTAGAGCCTGCCAGCGTGCGAATATTAGTAGGGAATAAATTGATTGAGAGTTTGGACAACCCCCAAGACTGCGCTCCGTTGCAACGCGTAAATGAAGGCATCCGTGTGTACCCATTAAACGAAACTCATGTATTGCTATCTGCTGCTTGTCAAGGAATGCCGGGCATGTGGGAATCGCCAGCATCCAGAGATTATCGTGAGGGTTATTGGACTATTGATAAAAAATTTCTTGGTGTGCCGTCGCTAATTACTATTAGTGCTACCGACTATGGAAATGGTCTCATCTCAGAATATCGAGACCGCGCTAGGGATTGCGGTGAATATAAGTCTTGGATATGGGATGGAGTTAAATTTGTACTTGGCAATAGTTACATACAGGGAATATGCAACAAAAAGATATCCTTAGTTTCTCAAGGGTGGAAAATGCCTACCGTTGTGGTCAATGAGATCATTCCGGGTAAATAATTTTCGCCACTGGTTGAAAGCTGACCCACGCCTATCGGCGTTTTTTTCAGTGTTTACCTAGCGCTCTAGCGGATGCGGCAAGAGCAAAGTAGTGACTAACCCCTATGGTTCAGGATCAGCAAAATGAATGCAGCACGCCCCCGTCGTATACCAACAAACTCTTTTCTGAATTTCTCCGTACCCTGGACACCAGCCTCTTCACAAAAGGGAATCTGAAAGGGGGGCTAGCGGCGCTGTTTGCATCGTTGCTAGCGGTTTGCTCCAACACGGCCGTTGGACGTGAATCGCCGCTCGAGGCCAGTGGCGTACGATCAGATTTCGTTTGCACGCATGATGTGTCTCCTTTCCCCCAGAATACGGATGCACAACGCTTGTTCGATTACGCACGCCATCTTGATTACCTGCTTAAGAGACGTGTTAAGGGACGTGATTTCGGTAGTGAAAGTGTCGACGAATTAAATCGCATCAGTCGTTATTACCGTATCGCGTCCGCGCACGGAAACGCCAAGGCGACCGAGGCATTGCACTACCTGCAATGGAGATTGACCGATACCACCTACGATGGTGTCCCCACCCGGCTTCGCCGAAATCGCGAGGAAGAAACCAAGCGCCTGAGGGAGCTGCTCACGCAACAGTCTCCGTCACGTGGTTATAGGCTGCAGGCGGGCATGTTCCGGCAGGCATGGAATCTGCGCGAGGCACTCGTCCTTTTCCGCAAAGCGGCGGACATGGGCGATGCAGAGTCACAGTTCCTATTGGCCGAATATCTCGACGTCGACTCGATCATAGGTCCCGCGGCATTCGGAGCGAAAGCCGAGGACAAAGCATTCGCCCTGCCACTCTATCGCTGTGCCGCACAACAAGGGCATGGCGGTGCGATGTACGAACTGGCCATCAAACAAATCGATGAGCGGCGCTACGCCGAAGCGATGGCAGGATTTCAGCAAGCGGTAATGGAGGGGAATGCCGCTGCGGCCTATCGGCTCAGGGAGGCTTTTGGCGAGGGTTCGAACTCGACGCGATCACTGGGAGTGGCAAAAGACGCCGCGCGTTACGAACGATACGAGAAGATTCGCATCTTCTTGATCCAAGAAGAGCAATTCGCCCCGAGGGTGCCTGACCTGGATCGCATCGTGCCGTTGCCTCCTGCAGCTTTGCCCGAGTGGAACGGGGAGTTCCTGTGGAAGAGCGAGCAGCTCGAACCGCGTGAGGCTCCATCAGAGACGTTGGTGGCACGCATGGCCAAAGCTAAGACGCTGGACTCGCGGACGGGACTGGCAAAGGACGCGGCGCAATGATAGCGGAATGGTACCGTCGGCGAGACCAACGCCAGCCGCAACACCCTCGATCAGATCAAAGCCCCAGCCAAGTTGTTGTTCAACGTGATCCCATAGGAAGTTCTGACCGCACAACAGATCATGTTGCGTATTTCGGTGATCACCAGCGACTCGCAACCGGTGCTGAAACTGCGCTGGGTTGGCGAAGAGGTTCCGCGCGAGGACATCACTCTGGAATTCAAGAGCGTGCTTAAAGCAAAAATGCAGGTGGATAGCGAAGCACTGATCCAGCAATTGGCCAAAGCCAAACTTCTTGAACCGACAACCGGCAGACCCGCGGCCGTTAAGCCGCGGTTTTTGCTGCCCGACATCATCACAGTCAATGAGCAAAACATCGAATGGCGGCTGTTGGGATGAGGTTCCATGCCTCGAATCAACTAAGGGCACCCGCCCACACTCGAGCCAGGTACCGGGAGAATGGGCGCGCCGCGCCTCAAACGCTCATTTTCTGCGTAAGGCTGCCGATAGCCTGTCATCACCCTGACAAGCGGCGACGCCCTGCGGGAATCAATGCCAAATACCTTCGCCCCGATCATTCGTAACCTTTCCCAACGCACCAGCCTGTCGATGGCGCGCACGTCGTTGTTCCAGTGCGTGGTGCTGCTCGCCTGTGTGTTTGCGGCGGCCAGCTATTCGCTGGTGTACCTCGCCCAGGAACTGAACCGATTCGAAGACAGCGAAAGCGCCTTCTACACGCGCAAGGCGGTGCAGTCCCTGGAAAAATCCCAGCGCCTGACCGTCAAGGATTACGCATTCTGGGGCGATGCCTACAAACACCTGCACGTTTCCGTGGACACGGATTGGGCCTATACCCGCGAAAACGTCGGGCCGACGCTGTTTCATGATTTCGGTTTCCAAGGCGTGTTTGTCGTCAACGACCTGGACCGCACGGTATACGCGTTGGTCGAGGGCAAGCTGCAACCGATTGAGCTGACCGAATGGCTCGACCAGCCCGTCGCGGCGCTACTCGAACAAGCGCGCGCAGGCGCCGCGACGGACACACCGGTCACGACGTTCATTAACGTGCGCGGCAACCCCACGCTGGTGGCGGCAGCGGCGATAACGCCCGGCACTGACCCCAGCGTGATCGCCGATGACCGGAAAGCCTCGGTATTGCTCTTCATCAACATCCTCGACAGCGCCAAGCTGACCGAAATCGGCAACGATTTTGGCGTCGATCACCTGCACATCGCCACACCCGATGAAATCGGCGAGACCCTGCTGTTTGCCCTCGGTGAGAACGGTGCCGCCGGCAGCCTGCACTGGCACCCCGAGCGGCCCGGTATGCGTTTGGTGGCTGTCGGTTTGCCGCTGCTGGGCCTGGCGGCGTTGCTGGTGTGCCTGATGACCTGGCTGATTGTGCGCCGCACCACGGCGGACGCCCAGGCCCTCGACAACAGCCACACCTCGCTGCAAGACAGTCAAAACGCGCTGGCCACCAGCGAAGCACGCTTTCGCGATGTGGTGGAAGCCAGTTCGGACTGGGTCTGGGAAATCGACGGCGAGTGGCGTTTCACCTACCTGTCGGAGCGCTTCGAAAGCGTCACCGGCCTGGACCGCCAGGCCTGGATCGGCGCCACGCTGTACGACCTGCTGGACACCGATGCCGGCGCCCTTTCTCAGTGGCTGACCACGCCCGGGCGGCTCGCGGATATCAGCATGCAGTGTCGCTACGTCGACGCCCGGGGACGGGAGCGCACCACCCGGCTGTCGGCGCGTGAGATGCCCTGCGGCGGGTTTCGCGGCACGGCCACCGACGTCACCGAAGAAGTCGAGGCGCGTCGCCGCATCGAGTTCCTGTCCCAGCACGACGCCCTCACCGGGCTGCCCAATCGCACGCGCCTGCAAGCGTTTCTGGACGGTAAACTCAAAGCCTTGCCCACCCTCACCCACCCTTTGGTCATGCTCAGCCTGGACCTGGATCGGTTCAAACCGGTCAATGACTTGCTCGGGCATGCCGCCGGCGACCGGGTGCTCAATGAGGTATCGAGCCGCCTCTCTGATTGCGTGCGCCACGGTGACCTGGTCGCTCGGGTCGGCGGCGATGAATTTGTACTGATCCTGATCGATGCCGGCGCCCAGGACGAAGTCGAAGCCCTGTGCCGGCGCTTGATCGAGTCCGTCGAGCGGGTGATCAGGGTCGACGAGCAGGACGTGTTCATCAGCGCGAGTATCGGCATCGCCCTCGCGCCCAATGATGCCAACGGCGTCACCGAGTTGTTGCGCTACGCCGATATTGCCTTATACGAAGCCAAGGCCGCCGGGCGCAATACCTGGCGTTTTTACTCCGGCGAAATGAACGCGCGGATCATCGAACGGCGCCGCCTGGAAAGCGACCTGCGGTTTGCGATCAAGCACGCAGAGCTGCGTCTGCACTTTCAACCGCGCTACCGCATCAGCGACGGGCAAATGGTCGGCGCCGAAGCGCTGGTGCGCTGGCAACACCCGGAGCGTGGCCTGATCGCACCGGACACGTTCATCCCGATTGCCGAGGAGTCGGGGTTGATCCTCTCGCTGAGCGACTGGGTGCTGGAAACCGCCTGCGCGTGCGCCGCGCAGTGGCCGGATGAGCTGTTTGTGTCGGTAAACCTGTCACCCACCGAATTCAAGCGCGGCAACCTGGTGGAGCGCGTGCGGTACGCCCTGAATAAGTCCGGCATCGAGCCAACGCGCGTGGAGCTGGAAATCACCGAAAGCGTGATGCTTGAAGATGCCGTCGGCGCGCTTGAAGTCATGCACACCCTCAAGCACCTGGGTATCCGCATCGCCATGGACGACTTCGGCACCGGCTATTCCTCCCTGAGCTACTTGCGCGCGTTCCCGTTCGACGGGTTGAAAATCGACCGCAGTTTCTTGAACCGGCTGGAGGACAGCGCCGATGACAAGGCCATTGTGCAGGCGATTGTCGGCCTGGGACGCGCCCTGTCGCTGACAGTCACCGCGGAAGGAATCGAAACTGCCGAACACCTGGCACTGCTCAAGGCGGTGGCCTGTGACGAAGGCCAAGGCTACTTCCTCAGCCGACCGCTGGACGTCGACGCCTTCAACGGCCTGCTGGACGTGTGCGCGAGCACCCCGCCGTGTTAGCGCTCGACAGCGCCTTGCGCTAGCGGAAGAAATGACTCGGCGTCTTGCCGAACTGTTTCTTGAACATACTGGTAAAGGCGCTCGGGCTTTCATAGCCCAGCTCAAATGCCACATCGATGATCTTCTCGCCCACGGCTATGCGCTCCAGCGCCAGCAGCAACCGCGCTTGCTGGCGCCACTGGCCGAAGGTCAGGCCGGTTTCCCGGCGGAACAGGCGCTGGATGGTGGTCTGGTCCAGGCCCAGGCGCTCGCTCCAATCCGCCACGGTCGAGGCATCGCCCGGGTCGTCCTGCAACGCCAGGCAAATCCGGCGGATGCGCGGGTCTGCAGGCTGGGGCAAGGACAACGGCAAGGCCGGCAATAGCGCCAGTTCGTCGAGGATCAGGTGCATGATCCGCGCGTCGCGCGAATCCTCGGCATACGGCGGCTTCAAGCTGACCGATGCCTTGATCAGTTCGCTGAGCAGCGGTGAAATGCTGACGGCCTTGGTTTCGCTCGGCAGGTTCGGAAAACTCGCGGGGCGCACAAACACACTGCGCATTTTCAACGCCCCGACGCAGCGCAGCGAATGCACATGCCCACTGGGCATCCAGAAGCCGCGATTGGGTGGCACCGTCCACTGATTCTGCGCCGAATGCACCACCATCACGCCTTCGGTGGCGTACAGCAGTTGATGCTTCTCGTGGCTATGGTCGGGGATCACCCAGCTCTCCGGATAGTCGGTGGCCGAGCTGATGACGGCCCACTCGCCCTCATCGATATCCCGCAGAAATTTATCCAGTGTTTTGATGGCTTCGCCTCTTTTGCGATGTTTGCTGCCCGAATTTCGCGAGACAGGCGTTTTCGACAAATCTAGCATAAACGCCGAGTTCATCCATGGAGCGGCGGTTTAAATCATCGCTGCCCGTCCCCGTCGTTCACTGCCTTGTATGGAATGCCTGCATGTCGACCTTGACCGCGTCTCCCGCTGCCACCTCCAGCCCGCCCCAAGTCAGCCCCTTGGTCATGCGCGTCCTCGGCGCCTGCGCCCTGGCGCATTTGATCAATGACCTGATCCAGGCCGTGCTGCCCTCGATCTACCCAATGCTCAAGGCCAACTACGGGCTGAGCTTCACCCAGGTCGGCCTGATCACCCTGACCTTCCAACTGACTGCCTCCCTGCTGCAACCGTGGATCGGCTACCACACCGACCGCCACCCCAAACCCTGGCTGTTGCCGGCGGGCATGGTGTGTACCTTGATCGGCATCCTGATGCTGGCGTTTGTCGGCACCTTCCCGGCGATCCTGCTGGCGTCGGCGCTGATCGGCGTCGGCTCGTCGACCTTCCACCCGGAAACGTCGCGGGTGGCCCGCCTGGCTTCCGGCGGGCGCTACGGCCTGGCGCAATCGACCTTCCAGGTCGGCGGTAACGCCGGCAGCGCGTTCGGCCCACTGCTGGCGGCGGCGATCGTCATTCCCTACGGCCAGGGGCATATCGCCTGGTTCGGCCTGTTTGCGGTGTTCGCGATCCTGGTGCTGTATGGCTTGAGCCGCTGGTACCGCAACCACCTCAATTTGTTCAAGCTCAAGCAAGGCAGCAAAGCCACCCACGGCCTGTCGAAAGGCCGCGTGACCTTTGCCTTGGTGGTGCTGGCCTTGCTGGTGTTTTCCAAGTACTTCTACATGTCCAGCCTGACCAGCTATTTCACCTTCTATCTGATCGAGAAATTCAACCTGTCGGTCGCCAGTTCCCAGCTTTACCTGTTCCTGTTCCTCGGCGCGGTGGCCGCGGGCACCTTCTTTGGCGGGCCGATCGGCGACCGGATCGGACGCAGGACCGTCATCTGGTTCTCCATCCTCGGCGCGGCGCCGTTCACCCTGGCCCTGCCGTATGTCGACCTGTTCTGGACCGCGATGCTCAGCGTGGTGATCGGTTTCATCCTGGCGTCGGCGTTCTCCGCCATCGTCGTATTCGCCCAGGAGCTGGTGCCGGGCAATGTCGGGATGATCGCCGGCGTGTTCTTTGGCCTGATGTTCGGCTTCAGCGGTATCGGCGCGGCATTGCTGGGGTTGCTCGCGGACAGCCATGGCATCGAGTACGTCTACACGCTGTGCTCGTTCCTGCCGTTGCTGGGGGTTCTGACGATTCTGTTGCCGTCGACCAAAGGCGTTTGATCGGTTGAGCCTGCCGGGGCATCCGGCGGTTCGATCGCACGGGGCCGGCGCCTACAGCTAGCGCTTGAGGACGCCGGTGCCCTTCATATCATGTTCAACACGAGCATCGCGCCCAACCCGATCAGACACGCCACGCTCACCCCATAGGCCAGCGTGCGCCAGGGCTGGCACGCCATCAGGTACATGAGCGTGTGTGCCACCCGCGCCAGGGTAAAAACCCCGAACAGCACTCCCGTGGCTACCGAAGCGGTGCCCGCCACGACACACAGCCCGCCGAGGACAAAAAACAGCGGAATGTTTTCCTGGTCATTGGCCCACGCCCTGGCGGCACGGCCGACTTGCGGCAGTTCGTCTGGCTGCGGCGCACGGTTGAAGAAAGCCGCATCTTCGGGGTTGGTGAACGCCCGCGCGCGCAGGCGGAAAAAACCCTGATAGCAGGAAATCGCCAGCATCTTCAGGCACAGCATCAACACGCACAGTGCGTAGACACGCAATAGCTCATTCATCCCGCAACCCCGTGATGACGATATAGAGCAGCGGCCCCACCGAAACGAACAGCGCCGTCAGCACCCAGTAAGGCAGCACCGACACCACCGACCGCCCACGCCGCCGGGCGTCGCGGTACATCCACACACAGGCCAGCAGCGCCATCAGGTACAGGTCGATCACCACTTGCGCGGTGTCCGGGCGCGACAGCAATTGCCGGCCAAACGCCAGCAGCGACTGCTCCGCGGTCAGCATCGTTATCAGCGTATACAGCGAAAACCCGAGCAAACCGGCCAGGGCGATAAAGGGTCTGTGCATGGTCTCTTCCTTGAAGTGATCGAGGCCCACGATAGTGATAAGGTTCAGCCCCTCGCAATGACCTCGGAGGTCATGGTCACGCCATGGACAACCCTGCTACCGCCGGCGAACACTTGCGCCGGCTACGCCGCCAGGCACAGTTGAGCCAGCTCGACCTGGCCCTGATCACCGGCGTCTCGCAGCGTCATCTCAGTTGCCTGGAAACCGGCCGCGCCAAGCCGAGCCCCGGCACCCTGCACAATCTGCTGAGCGCGCTGCAGGTGCCCCTCGACCAGTGCAACCGCGTATTCCTCGCCGCCGGTTTTGCCCCGCGTTATGCCGCCACCCCCCTCGCCTCGCCGGCCATGGCGGCCATTCGCGAAGCGGTCAGCCATGTGCTGCACGCCAACAACCCCGCCCCGGCGATTCTGCTCGGCAGTGAGTGGCAGGTGCTGGCGGCCAACACCAGCACTGCCGTGCTCTTTGGCTTGGTCGGGATCGACCCGGGCGCCGCCGATGGCGTGAACCTGCTGAGCACCCTGCTGCAATCGGGCGGCCTGGGCGATCACCTGATCAACGCCGAAGAGATCCGCACCCTCGCCTGGCAACGGGCAACCCGCGAGGCCTTGACCAACCCATCGTTGGCGGCGCTGCTGGCCAGCCTGCCGGTGCCCGCCCACACCGAGCTGCCCAGCGACATGCCGCCACTGGTGTTGACCCGCGTGCGCTCGACCCAGGGCGAGCTGAACTTTCTATCGACCTTCACCACCTTCGGCATGCCCCAGGACATTACCCTCACCTCGCTGCGGATCGAGCATCTGATTCCCGCCGACGACTTCACATGGCAGGTCATGCGCAGCGCTTTCGAAGGTCATGCGGCGCTGGTTTTGTGAAATATCTGTCCGTAGACTGCCGCCATACCCCCACTTGAAGGCGGCGAAAAAAACCTGATGCAAGTTACCGAAGTCTCCATTGCCCAATTGCGCGCGGCGCTTGAGTCCGGCCAGACCACGGCCGTCGAACTGGTCCAGGCTTATCTGGCGCGGATCGACGCCTACGACGGCGCGCAGACCGCGACCGCGCTGAATGCCGTGGTGGTGCGCAACCCCGCAGCCCTGGACGAAGCCGAGGCGTCCGATGCGCGCCGGGCCAAGGGCGCAACGCTGGGACCGCTCGACGGCATTCCCTATACCGCCAAGGACAGTTACCTGGTCAAGGGCCTCACGGCGGCGTCCGGCAGCCCGGCGTTCGCCAAGCTGGTTGCCCAGCGCGACGCCTTCAGCATCGAACGGCTGCGGGCCGGTGGTGCCATCTGCCTGGGCAAGACCAACATGCCGCCGATGGCCAATGGCGGCATGCAGCGTGGCGTGTATGGCCGCGCGGAAAGCCCGTATAACGCCGCCTACCTGACGGCACCGTTTGCCTCCGGCTCGTCCAACGGCGCCGGCACCGCAACTGCCGCGAGCTTCGCGGCATTCGGCCTAGCGGAAGAAACCTGGTCGAGCGGGCGCGGCCCGGCGTCCAACAACGGCCTGTGTGCCTATACCCCGTCCCGTGGGGTGATTTCGGTGCGCGGCAACTGGCCGCTGACCCCCACCATGGACGTGGTGGTGCCTTATGCGCGCACCATGGCCGACCTGCTGGAAGTACTCGACGTGGTGGTCGCCGAAGACCCCGACACCCGCGGCGACCTGTGGCGCCTGCAACCTTGGGTGCCCATCCCCAGCGTCGCTTCGGTGCGCCCGGCGGCTTACGCTGAACTGGCCGCGACCGCCGCATCCCTCGCCGGCAAACGCTTTGGCGTACCGCGCATGTACATCAACGCCGACCCCGACGCCGGCACCAGCGAGAAACCCGGCATCGGTGGCCCGACCGGGCAAAAGATCATCACCCGCGCCAGCGTCATCGCCCTGTGGCAAGCCGCGCGCCAGGCCCTCGAGGCGGCCGGCGCCGAAGTCATCGAAGTGGACTTCCCCCTGGTGTCCAACTGCGAAGGCGACCGCCCGGGCGCGCCGACGGTGTTTACCCGTGGCTTGGTGTCCAAGGAGTTCCTCCACGATGAGTTGTGGGAACTGTCCGCGTGGGCCTTCGATGACTTCCTGCGCGCCAATAACGACCCGAGCCTGAACCGCCTGGCGGATGTCGACGGGCCGAAGATTTTCCCCCATGACCCCGGCACCTTGCCCAACCGTGAAGACGAACTGGCCGCCGGCATGGACGAATACGTGCGGATGGCCCAACGCGGGATCACCCCGTGGAACCAGATCAGCACCCTGCCCGACGGCCTGCGCGGCCTCGAACAGACCCGGCGCATCGACCTCGAAGACTGGATGGATAAGCTCGGCCTCGATGCCGTAATCTTCCCCACCGTCGCCGACGTCGGCCCTGCCGATGCCGATGTGAACGAAGCGTCCGCCGACATCGCCTGGAGCAATGGCGTGTGGGTGGCCAACGGCAACCTTGCCATCCGCCACTTGGGCGTGCCGACCGTTACCGTGCCGATGGGCGTGATGGCGGATATCGGCATGCCGGTCGGGCTGACCTTTGCCGGGCGCGCCTACGATGACTCCAGGTTGCTGCAACTGGCGTCAGCGTATGAAGCCACCGGCAGCAAACGCCTGGTTCCGCCGCGCACGCCGGCACTCACGCCACGCTGACGCGCGGTCCAAAGGTGGGAGCCACCGCTCCCACCTGGTTGCGCTGCTCACTCAGGCAACCAGAGGCACGGCAATCAACAGGATCGCCGTGCCATGGGCGAGCGTCGCGGCCAACACACCATGACGCATGCGCAACAACGCGCAGGCCAGCCCTTCGATCAGGGTAAACAGCAACACCGGCCAGCCCAATTGAGTGACGCTCAGGGCCAGGAACGCATGGCAGGCCGCGAACGCCACGCCGCTGATCAAGGCCGCCCGCAGTGGCGTCAGTTGTTGCTCCAGATAGCCCTGCAGATAACCGCGAAACAACACCTCTTCCAACGCATTGGCGCCATAGGCCAATACCACCATGCCTGGCAACCACACCCAGTAGTCGTGGATCGCTTGCGTATCCACGCCCTGGTAAAGCCGCAGCGGTACGCCGATCAGGCAGCCCACCGCCAGGCCCCTCGCCAGTCCGACGGCGCAATTGCCCTTGGACCACACGACCAGCCGCGACAAGTCCGGCGCCACCCACGCGAGCCCGGCAACCAGCAACAGCGATAGACCGCCCAGCGCCGCCAGCACAAAGGTGTTGGCGGTGAATGCTATCTGCACATCGTCACTGAGCGCCCACATGCGCAACGGCGTCATCGCATCGCGCATCAGCACAAACGCCGCCAACAGAATCAGGATGCGGATCGCCGTCATCGACCTGGGTGTGAGCGCGAACCACGCGCCGAACAGCAGCAGGCCTGGCGTCAAATGGATGCTGTAGTTAACCAGTGCCACCATGCCTTGAGTAATCATAAGCCGGCGTTTCGACGCTGCCACTCATCCACCACATCGCCCAGGGTTTTGGCCGTGTCGTTGCGAATCCAGGCCATGAATGCGCGATCGAACTTAAACCCCGGGCCGCAGTGTTCGAGCATGAAACGGCGCACGTTCTGGGTGTTTTTGTAGCGCGGGGTGATCGGGGTGCTGCGGGTGATGGGGTCGCTGTGCCAATTAAATTCCATTTTTTCTCACAAGGCGGTTTGTTGTTTTCGCCGTAGCATAGCGATGTGCCACTTAAGCAGGAAGTGCCGGATAGCGTCACCACGCCACCACCTTGCGTACCGCCAGCAAGGCCTCGCGCAGCGCCGTCATGTCCACCGAGCCCAACGCCAGGCGCAGCGCATGCGGTACATGGGCGGATACGGCAAACGGTTCGGCGGTGGATACGGCGATATTTTCGCGCTGCAAGGTCATGGCGATCTGATCGGCGCGGGCCTCTTCCGCCAGGGGCAACCAGAGAAAATACGACGAAGGATGGCTGATGTACGTCAGCCCCTTCAGCACCTGCGCCGCCAATGCCTGGCGCGCCCGGGCATCCTGGCGTTTCTGTGCTTCCAGTTGAGCCACCGTGCCGTCGTCGAGCCAGGCCACGGCAATCGCGCTCATTACCCCCGGCACATTCCAGGTCGTGGCCATGATGCTGCGTTCCAGGGCCTTCACCCACGCCGCCGGGGCTGACACAAAGCCGACCCGCAGGCCGGTGGCGACGCTTTTCGAAAAGCCGCCGACATACACCGTGCGTTCCGGCGCGAGGGTCGCCAACGGTGGTGGCGCGTGTTCTGCCAGAAATGCGTAGGCCGCGTCCTCGATGATCATCAGGTTGTGCTGACGGGCGATGGCTACCAGGTGTTCGCGTTGCTCCAGGCTCATCACCCAACCCAGCGGGTTATGCACGGTCGGCATGCTATACACCGCGCGGACCGGATGCTTGCGACACAGGCGGTGCAGATGATCGAGGTCGGGGCCGCTGGCGGTGAGCGGGATCGCCAGCATTTCCAGGTGCAGGGTCTCGGCCAGCACCTTGAAGCCTGAATAGGTCAGCGCGTCGACGGCAATCACATCCCCCGGTTTGAGCAGCGCCATCAGCGTCACGGCCAACCCATGTTGCGCGCCGCTGACCAGCAGCACCTGATCGGCTTCGACCGTCAGCCCTCGACTCAGCAGATGGCGCGCCACCGCCGCGCGTTCATGCTGGCGCCCGGCGTGGGGCTGGTAACGCAGTAACGCTTGCAGATCGCCCGACAGCGCCAGTTGACGCAATGCCGTGCGCAGCAGCTCGGCCTGGCCCGGCAATGACGGGTAATTGAAATTCAGATCCAGCATGCCCGGCGCCACGCTCATCTGCCCACTGCCCTGCCCCGGCGGCAGCGAGATCTCGCGCACGAAGGTGCCGCGGCCGGTTTCACCGCTGACCAGGCCCATCGCCGCCAGCTCGCTGTACACGCGGCTCGCGGTGACCAGCGCGAGGCCGTGGCGCGCGGCCAATTGGCGATGGGTGGGCAGACGCTCGCCGGGCGACAGCCTGCCGCTGCGGATGTCCTCGGCGAAGGTGTCGACCAGGTTTTTGTAACGGGCGCGAGGCATGGGCGATGTATCCATGACAATTTTTTGATTGTCTTAATCTTCCTGCCTAGCATGGCCCGCACGCAACCTCTCCTTTTTTCGGGCCCCCTTCATGGAACAGACCTCACCGCTCAATCCCCTGGCCAACAGCACCCAGGGTTGGATCAATGGCTTTATCGGCGTGGTGATTTTCAGCGGTTCGTTGCCGGCGACGCGCCTGGCGGTGATGGAATTCGAGCCGGTGTTCCTCACCCTGCTGCGCGCCACCCTGGCCGGCGTGTTGGCGTTGTGCCTGTTGGCTTTTTTCAAGGAAAAACGCCCAACACGCGCGCAATGGCTGCCCCTGGTCATCGTCGCCCTCGGCGTGGTTATCGGCTTCCCCTTGCTGACGGCGCTGGCCCTGCAATACGTGACGTCCGCGCACTCCATCGTGTTTATCGGCCTGTTGCCGCTGGCCACGGCGCTCTTTGGCGTGCTGCGCGGCGGTGAGCGGCCACGCCCGGTGTTCTGGTTGTTTTCGATCCTGGGCAGCGCGCTGGTGATGGGGTATGCCGTCGCCCAGGGCCTGAGCGCCGCCCCGGCCGGTGACCTGCTGATGCTGTTGGCGGTGCTGGTGTGCGGCCTGGGTTACGCCGAGGGCGCCAAGCTGTCGCGCAGCCTGGGCGGCTGGCAAGTGATCTGCTGGGCGCTGGTGGTGTCGTTGCCGGTGGCGCTGCCGTTGAGCCTGATGCTCGCGCCGCCGACCTTCACCGGCATCAGCCTGCCGGCGTGGCTGAGCCTGGGCTATGTGGCGCTGTTCAGCATGTTGATCGGGTTTGTGTTCTGGTACCGCGGGCTGGCCCAAGGCGGCATCGCCGCGGTCGGCCAGTTGCAGTTGCTGCAACCGTTCTTCGGCCTGGCGCTGGCGGCGGGCCTGCTGCATGAGCAGGTCAGCCTGGGCATGGTGCTGGTGACAGTCGCGGTGATCGGCTGTGTGGCCGGGGCCAAGCGGTTTGCGCGCTAGCGTCTGCGGCGATGGCATTATTCCCATCCGGCGCGCGTCCTGTTAAACAGGACAGTCACCCCAGAACAATAAGGACTTGGCATGCACACCCCGTCACTGCAAGACACCACCGCCCCCGAAGGCATCTGCTACGGCTGCGGCGGCAGCAACCCCCACGGCCTGCATATCAAGAGCCGCTGGGACGCCGACGGCGTTCACGTGGTCGCCGAGCACCAACCGGAAGCGAAATACAGCGGCTGGCCGGATCTGGTCTACGGCGGCCTGATCGCCATGCTGGTGGACTGCCACTCGAACTGGACCGCCATGGCCTACCACTACCGCGCCGAACAACGCGAACCCGGCAGCCTGCCGCGTATCGACTGCGTGACCGGGCATCTCGGGATCAAATTCATCAAGCCCACGCCCCTGGGTGTCACGCTGACCTTGCGTGCCCGGGTCGAGGGCGATGTGGGGCGTAAAAGCCGCGTGGTCTGCGAGGTATACGCCGGCGATGTGCTCACGGCGATCGGCGATTCGGTGTTCGTGCGCGTCGATACCGGGCAACTGGCCGCCGCCGCCCACGCTCGCAACGCGTGATCCTGGTCTACATTGACTGGCACCGCTAATTGAGGACTGCACCGATGACTCGTCTCACCGCGAAAGACTTCGCCCCCGAACTGCTGGAGCTCTACGACGGCTACGCCCACGGCAAGATCAACCGCCGCGAGTTTCTCGACCGCGCCGCACTGTTCACCTTCGGCGGGCTCACCGCGTCGGCGCTGCTCGCCGCCCTGAGCCCCAACTATGCGCTGGCCGAGCAAGTGAAATTCACCGACCCGGACATCGTCGCGGACTACATCACCTACCCTTCGCCCAAGGGCAACGGCACGGTGCGCGGCTATCTGGTGCGCCCGGCCAAGGCCACCGGCAAAATCCCCGCCGTGGTCGTGGTGCATGAAAACCGCGGCCTCAACCCGTATATCGAAGACGTCGCCCGCCGCCTGGCCAAGGCCGGCTTTATCGCCCTCGCGCCGGATGGCCTGACATCCGTGGGTGGCTACCCCGGCAACGATGAAAAAGGCGTAGCGCTGCAACAAAAAGTCGACCCGACCAAGCTGATGAACGACTTCTTCGCCGCCATCGAGTGGCTGATGCACCACGACAACAGCACCGGCAAAGTCGGGATTACCGGCTTCTGCTATGGCGGCGGCGTGGTCAATGCAGCAGCCGTGGCCTACCCGGAACTGGGCGCCGCCGTGTCATTTTACGGGCGGCAGCCAGAGGCCAAGGACGTGCCGCGCATCAAGGCACCGATCATGCTGCATTACGGCGAACTGGATACGCGGATCAACGAAGGCTGGCCGGCCTATGAAAAGGCCCTGAAGGCCGCGGGCACTACCTATGAAGCGTATATCTACAAGGGCGCCAACCACGGTTTTCACAACGACTCGACGCCGCGTTATGACGAGGCGGCGGCGAACCTGGCGTGGCAGCGCACGCTGGGGTGGTTCAACAAATACCTGGCCTGACCGCCTCTGAATGTGTAGAGGTTAGCCGCCGACAAATGTTTCATTTTGCTTCTTGATGAAAATCTCAGCCCTGCGCCGCCATCACCGTCAGCCAGGCCTTGAACGCCAGCATCGCCGAGGTTTCGGCGCGTGACTGCAGGCGCGTCAACCAATAGCTGCCGGTGCTGATGCCCACCTTGAAGGGCTGGCGGATCGCATCACTTTCCAGTTGTCGCGAGAACATCAGCGCAGGGGCCAACGCCACGCCGACGCCCTGCAGCGCTGCTTCCATCATCGCCAGCGATGAGTCGAACACGATGCTGCGCGGCACCAGGGTGTCGGCAGGCAGCCCGGCGGCCTGGAACCACAGGTTCCACTCATCGGCGCGATAGGAGCGCAGCACCGTGTGCTTCAACAGCTCGGCTGGCGTGTGTAACTGCTCGGCGATTGACGGCACGCAAAGCACCGTCAGCGGCGCTTCGAACAATGGGCAGGCGTCGGTGCCATGCCAGGCCCCGGCGCCGAAACGGATCGCGTAATCCAGGCCTTCGGCGGCGACATCGACACGGTTGTTGTGCGTCGACAGGCGCAGGTCGATAAACGGGTAGCGGCGCTGGAAGTCCGCCAGGCGCGGCAGCAGCCAGCCCACCGCAAAAGTGCCGACCGCACCGACGCTGAGCACTTCGCGGTAGTGCCCGCCTTCGAACTGGCCCAGGGTGTGGGCAATGCGGTCGAAGGACTCGCGCAGCACCGGCAACAACGTCTCGCCTTCGCGGGTCAGCATCAGGCCACGCGGCAGGCGTTTGAACAGGGTGACGTTCAGTTGCGCCTCCAGGCTCTTGACCTGGTGGCTGACCGCCGCCTGGGTGACACACAACTCAATGGCGGCCCGCGTAAAACTCAGGTGCCGGGCGGAGGCCTCGAATGCGCGCAGGGCATTGAGAGGCAGATGGGAACGCAGCATGCTTGCCCCTAATTTTTCTAATGGCTGGTGCGAAATATCATCGTTTGCCCAGGCCCGGCGAACTGTCTACCTTTGGCACGCCCGCGCAGGCTGTTCATTCAATCGATCATACTCATGGAAGCGATATCATGCCCCAACAAGCGGTATTTGGAGTGCGTCATTTAACGGCGCTGGCAATGTTTCTCGGCGCCGGCCAGTGCCTGGCCGCCACCGACCTACAGGCCGTGGTAGACGCCAGCGTCAAGCCGCTGATGCAGCAGCAGGCCATTCCCGGCCTGGCGGTGGCGGTGGTGCAGAACGGCAAGGTGCAATACTTTAACTACGGCATGGCATCGAAAGAAACGCAGCAACCGGTCAACCAAAACACCTTGTTCGAAATCGGCTCAGTGAGCAAAACCTTCACCGCAACCCTGGGCGGTTACGCCCAGGCCATCGGCAAGCTCACGCTGTCGGACAAGGCCAGCCAATACTGGCCTGCGTTGGCCGGCAGCGCCTTTGACCGCATCAGCCTGCTGCAACTGGCGACCTACACCCCCGGCGGCCTGCCGCTGCAGTTTCCGGATGCCGCCGACAACGCCGACGCCATGCTCGGCTACTTCCAGCGCTGGAAACCCAGCTACGCCCCGGGCGCGCAACGTCTCTATTCCAACCCGAGCATCGGCCTGTTTGGCTACCTCGCGGCGCGAAGCCTGGGCCAGCCGTTCAATGTCGCCATGGAGCACACCCTGCTGCCCAGGCTGGGGTTGAGCAACACCCACCTCAGCGTGCCCACCGCGCAATCCGGCGAGTACGCCCAAGGCTACGACAAGCAGCAGAAACCCGTCCGTGTAAGCCCTGGCGCACTGGACAACGAAGCCTACGGCATCAAGACCAGCACCCACGACCTGGCGCGCTATGTGATCGCCAACCTGCACCCGCAAACCCTGGAAAAGCCGCTGCAACAAGCCATCGCCAGTACCCACGCTGGTTATTACCGCGTGAACGGCATGACCCAGGGCCTGGGCTGGGAGTACTACCCCTACCCCATTGCCCTGCAAGCGCTGATTGACGGCAACTCGACACCGATGGCCATGGAACCTCACCGTCCCGATTGGCTGGCGACGCCGCAAGCGCAACCGGCCAACGTGCTGTACAACAAAACCGGCTCAACCGCAGGCTTTGGCGCGTATGTGGCGTATGTGCCAAGCAAGGACATGGGCGTGGTGATCCTGGCGAACAAGAACTATCCGAATGCCGAGCGGGTCAAGGTCGCCCATGCGATCCTGAGCGCGCTGGATCACTGAGCAAGGTGGGAGCCAGGCTCCCACATCGTGAGGTCTACATCCCCAGCCAGTGCGGCAGCGCCAGCGAGATGAACGGCAGGTAGGTGACCATGATCAGGAACACCAACAGGATCATCAGCCACGGCATCGCCGCACGAATGGTCTGCCCCAGCGTCAAGCCGGTCACCGCCGAGGTCACGAACAGGTTCAAGCCCACTGGCGGGTGAACCAGGCCGATTTCCATATTCACCACCATCACGATCCCCAAGTGAATCGGATCGATGCCCAGCTTCATCGCGATCGGGAAGAAGATCGGCGCCAGGATCAACACGATCGCCGACGGTTCCATGAAACTGCCGGCGATCAGCAAGACCACGTTGACCATGATCAGGAAGCCGATCGGCGTGAGGCCCTCGGACAGCACCCAGGCGGTGATTTCCTGGGGGATCTGTTCGGTGGTCAACACATGGGCGAAGAGCATCGCATTGGCGATGATAAACATCAGCATGATCGCCAGCCGCCCGGACTCCAGCAGCACCTTGGGACAGTCGCGCAAACTCATGTCCTTGTAGACGAACAGCGCGACAAACGCCGAGTACACCGCTGCCACCGCCGCGGCTTCGGTCGGGGTGAACATCCCGCTGTAGATGCCACCGAGGATGATCACCAGCAGCAGCAAGCCCCAGAACGCACGGCGCGCGCAGGCCAGCCACTCGCGAAAGCTCGCCCGTGGCTGCGCCGGCAGCTTCTTGATGCGCGCCACGATATAGATCGCGACCATCAGCATCAGGCCCAGCAGCAGCCCCGGGATCACCCCGGCCATGAACAACTTGCCGACCGACGTTTCCGTGGCGGCCGAATACACCACCATCACGATCGACGGCGGAATCAGGATGCCCAGGGTGCCGGCGTTGCAGATGATGCCCGCGCCGAACGCCTTCGGGTAACCGGAGCGCACCATCCCGGCCACCGCAATCGAACCGACGGCCGCCACGGTGGCCGGTGACGAACCGGACAGCGCGGCAAACAACATGCACGCCAACACCGCCGCAATCGCCAGGCCGCCACGGATATGTCCGACACACGCATTGGCGAAGTCGATCAGCCGCTGCGCCACACCGCCGGTGGTCATGAACGCACCGGACAGCAGGAAGAACGGAATCGCCAGGAAGGTATAGGCATCCGAGGTTTCGAACAGCTTGATCGCCAGGGAACTCACCGAGTCCTGGCTGAACATCAGGATCGACACCGCGCCGGACAATCCGAGGGAAATCGCGACGGGCACACCGAGGAACATGAACACAAACAACAGCAGAAACAGACAGAGCACGGCCATCAGTGACGCTCCTCATGGCCGCCGGCCAATTTGCTCGCCTCACCGGCCTCGTCGGCCAGCCCCAACCCGACCTGGCGGTGGGTGAACAGGCGATAGAAAATTTCCAGGTAGCGGATAAACACCAGGGCAAAACCGACCGGCACGATGAGCACGATGTCGCCGACATCGATGCCGAACTGGTCGAGGTCTTCGGCGCCGATGTGTGCTGTCATCACCGCACTCACCCACCTGTAGCTGGCGACCATGAACAGCCCGGCGTAGGCCAGGCAGCACAGGCAGGCAAGCATCCCAAGCAAGCGCTGCACCCGGCGCCCGGTCAGCTTGACCAGCGCATCCACCCCAAGGTGGCCGGCGGTACGCACGCCGTAGGAAATGCCGAAGAAAATCAGCCAGCCGAACATGGCCTTGGTCAGCGCCACGCTCCAGGTCATGTCCTGGGCCCAGGTCATGCTGCCGTCGCCCAGGGCGTTGAAAAAATGGCTGCTCCAGGCCCACTTGTCGGACAGGGCAAAGAACAGCGTGTAGATGTTGTTGAGCATGACGTAGACGAATGTCACCAGGGTCATGGCGGCCAGCAGGAAGGCAATGACGCCTTCCTCCAGGTGCTCCCAGACGCGCCTGAGCGTTTGCATGGCAAAACCTCGCGAAGCGGGAATAGGTTTCAGAGTGGAAACCGGATCAACCTGTGGGAGGGATCTCGGTATGCCCCGGCATTACAGGTTGGACGCATCCGCCGCCTTGATCAGGTCAGCCCCGATCTCGCCTTCGAACATCTGCCAGACCGGGCGCATGGCTTCGCGCCATTGCTGGCGTTGCGCGGGGGTCAGTTCGATGATTTCGCTGGTCTTGGCGTCGACGATCTTCTGTTTGGCCGACTGGTTCAGCGCCTCGGCCTGCTTGTTCACCTCAACGGTGACCTCGGCCATGATCTGCTCCAGGGTGCTGCGCACATCCGCTGGCAGGCCGTTCCAGAACTTCGCGTTGGTGATCACCATGTAGTCGATCAGGCCATGGTTGGACTCGGTGAAGTACTTCTGCACCTCGTTGACCTTCTGGCTTTCATAGTTCGACCAGGTGTTTTCGGTGCCGTTGACCGTACCGGTCTGCAAGCCCTGGTAGACCTCGGCAAAGCTCATCTTGCGCGGGTTGGCGCGGATCGCCTTGAACTGCTCTTCAAGCACGCTGGAGGCTTGCACGCGGAACTTCAGGCCACGGGCGTCCTTGGGTTCGTGCAGGGCTTTGTTGGCCGACAACTGCTTGAGACCGTTGTGCCAATAGGCCAGGCCGAGGATGTTCTTGTTCTGCATCGAGGTCAGTAACTGCTTGCCTTGGGCGGCCTGAAAGCGGTCGACGGCGGCCAGGTCGTTGAACAGGAACGGCAGGTCATAGATCTGCACCTGTCTGGTGTATTGCTCGAACTTGGCCAGGGACGGCGCGAGCATCTGCACATCGCCCAACAGCAGCGCTTCCATTTCCTTGCCATCGCCGAACAGCGACGAGTTCGGGTACACCTCGACCTTGACCACGCCCGGCAGGCGTTCTTCGGCAAGTTTCTTGAACAGCAACGCGCCCTGGCCTTTGGGCGTGTTTTCGGCAACCACATGGGCGAACTTGATCACAATCGGGTCCGCCGCCTGGGCCAGGCCCGCTACGAACAAGGTGGCGGCGCAGAACAGCGCCCGGGAGAGCTTGAGCATGGGAAATCACCTTCTTATTGTTGTGTTGTAGGGCAAGGTGCCTGATATGGCGCGTGTAGTGAATTTCGAGTTTTTGATACCTGCGTTCGGCTTAGATGAACGCCAACCTGAACGAAAATGCAGATCCTCTCTCGCCTCTGGCTTCGGCTGCGTCCGTCAGCGCCGGGCGGCGAGCAGCCGTTGTGCGCGCAACAGAACCGGGGCATCCACCATCTGCCCATCGATCTGATACGCGCCGGCCCCGTGGGCTCCGCCCGCCACCACGCGCTTGGCCCAGGCCAGGTCTGCGGCGCTCGGTGCCAAGGCCGCATGGATCACCGCCACCTGCCGGGGATGGATGCACAGCGCGCCGGCAAAGCCCATTTCATAGGCATGCCGGATCGAGCGGCGCAGGCCTTCGGGGTCGTCGATGGCCGGGTGGACGCCGTCCAGCGGGGCCACCAGGCCGGCGGCGCGGGAATGCACGATCAGCGCCAGGCGCGCCTGGTCCAGGGCAAAGTCAGCCGCTGGCGAAGGGCTGCTCAGATTCAAGTCGAGCGCCAGGTCCAGGCCGCCGAACGACAGGCGCTCCACCTGCCGCGCATGGGCAATCGCGGCCACCGCCAGCAGGCCCTTGGCGCTTTCGATAATCGGCCAGATCCGTTTGCCGGCGGCGGCCACCACCGCGACCTGGGCGGCACTTTCGACTTTCGGCAGCAGCACGCCCGCCACGTTTGCATGGGCGCTGCAGAACGCCACATCGTCAGCGTGTTCGGCGTGCTCTGGCGCGTTGATCCGCACCCACACCCGGGTGTCGGGGTGGGCGCGCAAAAACGCGCCAAGGTTCTCCCGCGCCTGCCGCTTGAGCGGCTCTTCCACCGCGTCTTCAAAATCCACAATCACCGCGTCGGCACCGCTGGCCAGCGCTTTGGAAAACCGCTCCGGGCGGCTGCCGGGAACGAACAGGGCTGAACGGACTACAGGCGTTGGCATCATCACACTCCTTGTCAGATAACGCCGCGCGCGCGCAGGTCGTCGATGGTTTCGCCCGAATAACCGAGCTGATCGAGAATGCCCTGGCTGTGCTGGCCTAACGCGGGCACCGCATCCATGCGCGGGCTGAATGCCGTATTGCGCGCTGGCGGCAACAGCGCTGGCAGCGGACCGGCCGGGCTCGCGACTTCGCGCCAGCTGTCACGTGCCTTGAGTTGCGGGTGGTCCCACACGCCGTGCATATCGTTGACGCGGGCACTGGCGATCTGCGCATGTTCCAGGCGCTGGATGACGGCCTCGGCGTCGAGTCGGGCGAAGCTGTCGACGATGATCCGGCGCAGCGCCTCGCGGTTGGCCGAGCGCTTGAAGTTGGCGCAGAAGCGCTCGTCCGTGGCCAAGGCCGGGGTGAGCAGCACCTTGTCGCAGAACGCCGCCCATTCGCGCTCGTTCTGCAAGCCGAGCATCACCGTACCGCCGTCGCCGGTGGGAAACGGCCCGTAGGGATAAATCGTCGAATGCGCCGCTCCGGCACGCGGCGGTGGCGGTGCTCCGTCGAAGGCGTAGTACATCGGGTAGCCCATCCACTCCACCAGGCTCTCCAGCATGCTCACGTCGATATGGCTGCCCTCGCCGGTCTTGCCGCGCAACAACAGCGCCGAGAGGATGCCGCTGTAGGCGTACATGCCGGCGGCGATGTCGGCGATGGAGCAACCGGCCTTGGCCATCTGGTCGTCAGCGGGCCCGCCGGTCACCGACAGAAAGCCGCCCTCGCTCTGGATCAACAGGTCATAAGCCTTCTTTTGCGCGTAGGGCCCGCCTTCGCCATAGCCGGAAATATCGCAGACGATCAAGCGCGGGAAGCGCGCATGCAGCGTCTCGAACGACAGGCCCATGCGCGCCGCCGCACCGGGTGCGAGGTTCTGCACCAGTACATCGGCGTCGGCGAGCAAGCTGTCGAGAATGGCGCCCGCCGCGTCTTGCTTGAGGTCCAGGGTCAGGCTTTCCTTGGAGCGGTTGGTCCACACGAAATGCGACGCCAGGCCGCGCACGCGTTCGTCATAGCCACGGGCGAAGTCACCGCTGCCGGGGCGTTCGATCTTGATCACACGCGCGCCGAGATCGGCCAATTGGCGTGTGCAAAAGGGTGCGGCAATCGCATGTTCCAGGCTGACAACGGTGATACCGTCCAGCGGTCGTTGATTAGCAGTCATGACGATTCCTCAAAGCCAGTGGGCCATGCACGGGGTGTTGCGCAACTGCCAGACCTTGGCGATCAACGCGTCGGCCTCGGCCGGGGTGCGTGCGCCGCTGAACTGGCTGAGGCGCTGGAATTTATCCGCCAGCTCGGCGCGGCTCAGGCTGTTGCCGGGGTCGCCCTTGGGCTCGTCGATAGCGCCGTGCAGCGTGCGGCCATCCTCGGTGGTGACGGTGACGCGGCCCAGCCAACGCTGCGGATAGGCGTCGTCGACTTCGCGATCAAGGGTCATGCTGACCTTGTCGCGAAAGGCCGAGACGGCGGGATCGCTCAGTGCCAGCGTGTGGAACTCAACCAGCCCGGCCTTGCCATGCACGGCGATCAGGCCCAGCACGGTGCCCATGGAGAACTTGGCCTGGTGAACGGTGGCCGGCGTAGTGACGCGCCCCAGCACATCGATGGCGCCCTGATGCACGCGGGTCTGCACCTTGGCGATCGCGGCGGCATCGAGGCCTTCACGCTGCATCAACTGCAGCAGCGCATCGGCGGCAGGATGGGTGTGGCGACACGAGGCATGGAACTTGAACGAGGTTTCCAGCAGCGCCCAGCGCCGGCCGAGGTCGGCGGACAGCTTGTGCGGTTCGGCATCGCTGGACATCCCGGCCGCCAGGCCCTGGTCGCCTTCGAGGATATTGCGCGCGCCCGTCAGCCCGTCCGCCGTCAGGTACGCGGCGAGCAAGCCATCCGCCGCCGCCTTGGCCGTGTGCAATTGCTTGGAGTCGGCGGCATCGCGCAAAAACTCCCACAGCCCGGCAGCCTGGGTGCCGGCGCTGCCGAGCAGGTTGATGAATTGCTCCTGATCGAACCCCAGCAATTTGCCCACGGCCACCGCCGCCGCCAAGGTGCCGACGGTCGCGGTGGTGTGGAAGATGCGGTAGTGGGAACGGCCCATGAATTCGCCGATGCGAATCCCGGCTTCATAACCGGCCACCGCGGCCAGCAGCAGTTCACGGCCGGATTTGCCGAGGTCCTGGGCCGCCGCCAGGGCTGCGGGAAAGACCACCGTCGCCGGGTGCAGCACCGAGCTGTTGTGCAGGTCATCCTGCTCCACCAGGTGCGACGAGGCGCCGTTGACCAACGCGGCGAAATACGCGCTGCTGCTGCGGCCATTGACGATCACCTGCGCCGGGCCGCTGCTCGGCCCCATTTTCTGCGCGTAGCGTTCAAACAGCGGGATCGGGTGCGCGCCCTGGCTGGCCAGCGCCGACGCCAGCCAATCGAGAAAAAGGTCTTCGGTACGCGCCAGCACCGGTTCGGGCAACTGCGCATAGGTCAATTCGGCGAGGAACCGACACAGGGCTTGGGTATGGCTCATGTTCAGGCCCTCAGAAACTGCGTGGCAGCTCGAGCAAGTGCTCGGCCACGTAGGACAGGATCAGGTTGGTGGAGATCGGCGCCACCTGGTACAGGCGGGTCTCGCGGAATTTGCGTTCCACGTCGTACTCGCAGGCAAAACCAAAGCCGCCGTGGGTTTGCAGGCACGCATTGGCCGCCTCCCAGGACGCCTTGGCCGCCAGGTACTTGGCCATGTTCGCGCTGGCCCCGGCAGGCGCGCCGCGGTCGTATTCCTCGCAGGCACGCCAGCGCATCAGGTCGGCCGCTTCGATTTCGATATGCGCTTCGGCAATCGGGAACTGCACGCCCTGGTTCTGCCCGATGGGCCGGCCGAACACCACGCGGTCGCGGGCATAGGCGCTGGCCTTTTCGATAAACCAGCGGCCATCGCCGATGCACTCGGCGGCGATCAGGGTACGCTCGGCATTCAGGCCGTCGAGGATGTACTTGAAGCCCTTACCCTCTTCGCCGATCAGGCTGTCCAGAGGCAGTTCGAGGTTGTCGAAGAACAGCTCGTTGGTTTCGTGGTTGACCATGTTGGCGATGGGTTGCACGGTCAGGCCGTTGCCGATCGCCTCGCGCAGGTCCACGAGGAAGATCGACATGCCTTCGGACTTTTTCTTCACGTCGGCCAGCGGCGTGGTGCGCGCCAGCAGGATCATCAGGTCGGAATGCTGCACCCGCGAGATCCAGACTTTCTGGCCGTTGATCACGTACTTATCGCCGCGCTTGATCGCGGTGGTCTTGATCCTGGTGGTGTCGGTGCCGGTGCTGGGCTCGGTGACGCCCATCGATTGCAGTCGCAATTCGCCGCTGGCCAGCTTGGGCAGGTAGAAGCGTTTTTGCGCGGCGCTACCGTGGCGCAGCAGGGTGAACATGTTGTACATCTGGCCGTGGACGGTGCCGGAGTTACCGCCGCAACGGTTGACCTCTTCAAGGATCACCGACGCTTCAGCCAGGCCGAGGCCGGAGCCGCCGTACTCTTCCGGGATCATCGCCGACAGCCAGCCGGCGGCGGTCAAGGCCTTGACGAAGGCATCGGGGAACGCTTTTTCTTCGTCGATCCGACGCCAGTACGTCGCATCGAATTCGGCGCACAAAGCGCGCACGCCTGCGCGGATGGCATTGAGTGCTTCATTGTCATTCGGGTTCATTAACGGCTCTCCGCCTGTTGTTCTGGTGTTATTCGAAATGCACACGGGCCTGCTGGGCCAAGCCATCGTGATTACCGGCCCACAGCTCTGCCACGCCGGCTTGGCTGATACGCCCGGCGACTTCAAACGGTTGCGCAGCGATCAGCGGGCGCACGCCGCGATAGTCGAAACGGCGCACCGTGGCGCGGGGATGGGCCCGACAAAAGGCGCGCAGGCTCAACGTGGCGATCAACGGCCCATGCACCACTAGGCCCGAATAGCCTTCCGTGCCGGTGACGTAGGGATAGTCGTAGTGAATGCGGTGGCCGTTGAAAGTCACAGCGCTGTAGCGGAACAGCAGGGTCGGCGTCGGCTCGATCGCTTCGCACCACTCACCCGCCGCCAGCGCAGCGCCGTTGCCCGGCTTGGGTGGGGTCGGTTCGCGGTAGACGATGTCTTGTTCTTCGCGGATCGCCAGGCGGCCGTCCTGGGTGTAGTCATGGCGCACGGTGACAAACAGCAACGCACCGGTGCGGCCGGTTTTTTCTTCGACCTGGGTGATGGTCGACACACGGCTGGCCGCCTCGCCAGCGCGCAGCGGATGCAGGAACTCGAGACGCCCACCGGCCCACATGCGATTGCGGTTATCCGCCGGCGGCAGGAAGCCGCCACGGGCCGGGTGGCCGTCGGTGCCCAGGGCCGATTCCGGCAGCGGGTCCTGGAAGAAACACCATTGCCACAACGGCGGCACCGCCGCGCCGTGTTCGGGCACGGGCTCGCCGAATGTCGCGGCGATGCGTGTGAGCAGGTTGTGGCTCAGGTGGTCGTGGGCCGTTTCGCTTCGGCCGATCCAATCAGTGGCGCTCATCGGGTGCAGGTCCTCGGGCTGTGAATGTGTGCCCCGGATCATGCAAGCGCTCGACCGTTCTGAGAATTTGCATTTCAATAAGCCAGCGTTCGGCTATGCTGAACGCCACGCATTGATGGGCAACGGGCTTGCTTCGGTTGGTTGGCATTTTCATCGCCGGCACACTGTCAGCGCAGGCAAGCCCCGCACCGCCGCTGCACCGAACAGCCCTGTCCACCCCGGAGCCGCCATGCACTTCGATCTCGCTGACCTGCGCCTGTTTATCCATATCGCCGAATCACCCAGCCTGACCCAGGGTGCCAAGCGCGCCTTCCTCTCGCCGGCGGCTGCGAGTGCGCGCATCAAGGCCCTGGAAGGCCAGTTGGAAACACGTCTGTTGTACCGCGACAGCCGCGGTGTGGAGATCACCCCGGCAGGCGAGCGGCTGCTGCACCATGCGCGACTGATCATGCGCCAGGTGGACTACCTGAAAAGTGAGTTCACCCAATACGGCGTCGACTCTGCCGGGCATATCCGCATCTTCGCCAACACCACGGCGGTCACTGAGTTTCTTCCCGAAGTGTTGGCCGGTTTCCTCTCCCAGCGGCCTGGTGTCACTGTCGACCTGCAGGAGCGCCTGTCCCGCGACATCGTGCGCGGCGTGCTCGATGGCACCAGCGACATGGGCATCATCGCCGGCCCTGTGGAGGCCGCGGGCCTGCAGGTGCTGCACTTCAGCACCGATAAACTGGTATTGATGGTGCCCGTGGGCCACCCCTTGGCGGACCAACCCTCGGTGACGCTGGAACAGACCCTCGCCTACCAGCATATCGGCCTGCACGAAGGCAGCACCTTGCTGAGCTTCCTGCGCGAGCACGTCGAGCGGGTCGGCAAGCAGTTGTCGCTGCGCATCCAAATGTCGAGTTTCGAGGCGATCTGCCGGATGGTCGAGGCGGGCGTGGGCATTGGCATCATCCCGGAATCCGCCGCCTTGCGGCACAGCCGGACCATGCAGTTGGTGGCGGTGAAACTGAATGAGCCATGGGCGATTCGCGAGCGCAGTATCCTGGTGCGCGAACTGGAAGCGCTGCCGGGGACCATTCGTGCCCTGATCGCGACCTTGATGCCGCAAAGCGCCTAGACTCCAGAGTCACCTTGCCAGAGGAGACTGCCCATGCAACTCGAAGGTTCCTGCCATTGCGGCGCTGTGACGTTCAGCCTGACCAGCGCCCACCCCTACCCTTACCAGCGCTGCTATTGCTCGATTTGCCGCAAGACCCAGGGTGGCGGCGGTTACGCGATCAACCTCGCGGGCGACAGCAACAGCCTGAAAGTGCGCGGGCGCAAGCTGATCTCGATCTACCACGCCAGGCTCAAGCCCGAAGGCGCCAGCCGCGCCCATGCCAGCAGCGCCGAACGGCATTTCTGTTCACAATGCGGCAGCGCGCTATGGCTGTTCAGCCCGCAGTGGCCGGAGCTGATCCATCCGTTTGCCTCGGCCATCGACACACCGTTGCCGGTGCCGCCACAGCACACGCACCTGATGCTCGGTTCCAAGGCGCCCTGGGTCGAAGTCAGCGTGCGCAAGGGCGACCTGCAGTTCGATGAATACCCGGAAGAATCGATCGCGCAGTGGCATGAGCGGTTGGGGTTGGCGCGTTAACAGTCTTTGACAGTTTTCCGACAAAGCTTGCAAAGATTGTCGGACAGCCCTTCCCTAGCATTCGAGCATCCAAACAGCCATCCGGGTGCTCTTCATGTTTCGCACATTGCGCGGTATTCCGCTGCTGGGCTGCCTGCTCGGCAGTATCGGTTGCCATGGTCAACCGCCTGCCCCGCCGCCGATCCCCAACGGCGACTACAACGCGATCATTCGCTATCTACAAACCCGCATTCCGTGGGAGATGGCTCGGGAGCAGGTGCCCGGGCTGTCCATCGCCCTGGTCAATGGCCAAGAGTTGATCTGGGCCAGTGGTTTCGGCGTGGCCGACAAGGCCCGGGGCGTACCGGTGACGCCGAATACGGCATTTCGCGCCGGCGCGATCTCCAAGCTCCTCACCGCCACCGCCGCGCTGCAACAGGTGGAACAACAGCAACTGGCCCTTGACGCACCGATCCAGCAAACCTTGCGCGAGTTCTATGTGCGCTCGCGCTTCCATGACGACCAGGCCGACGCCGACCGCGCCATCACCCTGCGCCGCTTGCTCAGTCATCAGTCGGGCTTGCCCAGCGAACACCTGCGCGGCCTGCGCAACACCTTCGCCATGGGCCAGATGCCAATGCGTATGTCGGGCGTGTGGCTGAGCACCCCGCCGGGTTCGCAGGTGGCGTACTCGAATCTCGGCTATGCGCTGGTGGGCGCGGCTATCGAACGCAGCAGCGGCAAGGCATTCGAGACCCAGTTGCAAAACAGCCTGTTCAAGCCGTTGAAGATGAACCAATCGAGTTTTGTCGGCGTCAGCGCGCACGTGCCCCACCGCGCGCTCGGCTATCAGGACGGCAGCGCGAGCACCGATGCCCAGGTGCGCGACCTCGCCGCCAGCGGCTTGTGGACCAGCCCCAAGGACCTCAGCCGCTACGTACAGATGCTGTTCGCGCAAGGCCTCTACAACGACACCCGCGTAATGGACCGCGCTTCCATCGAGCAGATGTTTACCCAACAAAATATCGGCAACGTGCTGGACTTCGATTGCCAGATGGGCCTGGGCTGGTTTCTCTCGCCCTGTGGCGACAAGCCGGTCAGCCCCGGCATACGCACGTTCCAGCACAGCGGCGGGGGCGACGATTTTGCCGCGCAGGTGACGGTGCTGCCGGACCAGCAGTTGGCAGTGATCATCATGGCCAACGACAGCAACGCCGAAGACATGGTGGTCGCGCTGAGCACCGACACCCTGCGCCTGATGCTCCAGGCGCAAACCGGCGCGCCGGTATGCGCCGACGACTGCCAGGCGCCCAAGCACGGGGGTAAGTTGCGCCAGGTGCCCGCCGCCATCGACCGTAAGCGCCTGGCCGGGTTCTACGCCACGGCCTGGGGCGTATTCCGGATCAGGGATACCCCTACGCGATTGTCCGGCGAGTTGGCCGGATACACCTTCGAACTGCTGCGCGATGAAGACGGCTGGTTGCGCGCGCAGCAAAAAGTCCTGGGGTTCTGGCTCAAGGATCTCGGCGGGCTGGGCCGCGTGCAACTGGACGTGGTGACGGTGCAAGGCCGGCAGATACTCACCGCGCGCAGTCACGGCCAGCGGGTGGCCGTGGGCGAACGCATCGACCCGCTGCCCCTGCCACTGGCCTGGGCCGACACCGTCGGCACCTATCAAGTGCTCAGCACCCACGAACCCGACGCGCCACTCAGCGGCATCAGCGTGCGCCTGGAAGAAGGCTTCCTGGTGATTCGCGGCCAACTGCACGACAAGCCGCTGACCGATTACATCCTGCTGCCCGTGGACCACGCCCATGCCGTGCTTGCCGGCAACGGCTATGGCCTGGGCGACACCGTCAGCCGCCAGGTCAACGGCCTCAGCGCCTCGGGCTACGCCTTCAAACGCACGCAGTCGCCCCATAAGCCCTTGATTTTCTAACCATGGATGCACCTGCTTATGCGCTCGAAACACCTTTGCCTGTCCATCAGCTCAGTGTGCCTGTTGAGGGCGCCGACAAGGCCCTGGGAGAAATCAAATCGCGCACGCAATTGGGCGTGAGTGCCAGCTATGACTTGGGTGGTGTGACTGTCGGCACAGCAGTCTGCGGCTTTTTGCAATCGCCCTCCCGTACCTGATCTCCGCCCAAAAAACCTTATTCGGTATACGCCCAACTCATCCGAAACGACGCCCCGCCCCACTCCGAATCGACTACTTGGACCTGCCCGCCATGCCATTGGCAAACCCGTTGCACCAGCGCCAGGCCGAGGCCGAAGCCGCCGGTGCGGCGGTCGCGGCTGGCGTCGAGGCGGATGAACGGCTGGAAGATCTTCGCCCGGCCTTCCTCGGGGATGCCGGGGCCGTCATCGCAGACCCGCACTTCATAACCACTGCCGAACTTGACCAGCGACACTTCCACGCGGCGGTCGGCGTAACGAATGGCGTTGCGCAGCAGGTTGATCACCGCACGCGCCATGAAGCGCGGTTCGATCTGGATAACGTCGACTTCACAGGTACGCAAGGACAACTGCACGCCTTCCGCCTCGGCCTCCAGGGCCACGCTGCCGATCACACTGTCGAGCCAGCTGTGGGCCTCGATATTTTCCTGCGTGACCTGGGTGGCGCCGCGCTCCAGGCTGGCGTAGGTCAACAATTCAGAGACCATTTCCTCCAACTCGCCAAGGTCGGCATACATGTCGGTGATCAGTGCGAGGCTCTGCCGGGGATCGGCCTGTTGTTTGAGCTGGTCGAGCTCGAACGACAGGCGCGCGATGGGCGTGCGCAGTTCGTGGGAGACCGCGTTGGTCAACTCACGCTGGTTGGCGATCAGGCTCTCGATGCGTTCGGCCATCTGGTTGAAGTGCCCGGCCAGTTCGCGCACGGTGGAGCGACGCGGCAGCAGGATGCGCGAGCCGAGGTCGTTATCGCCGAAGCGCTGGGCGGCCAGGCGGATATGCTCCAGGTCGCGCCAATGCGGGCGCACCCAAAAATACAGCACGATAGCCAGGCACAGTCCGAGAAAGCCGTAGACCCACATGTACATCCATTTGGGTTCTTCCGGCAGTTTGATTTCCAGCAACTGCATGCCACTGTCGATGCGGGAGAGGAACTCCTTGAAGTCCCCGCGCACCACCAGCAAGCCGTCGTCCAGCAGCTTTTTTTCACGCTCGGACAGCCCCAGGGCTTCGCTTTCAACCAGCTTCAGGTGCAGCCCGTAATGGGGTTGCAATTCGGCCAAGCGGGCTTGCCGCGCTTCGCCGACATGCGGCCGCAGTTGTTCGACCAGGCCATAGGCCGGGCCGCGCACGGCCTCGCGGCTATAGGTTTCGTCGGTTTCGGGCAGCAACTCGTCGAACGTGTAGTTGACCAGCCAGATCGCTCCCGCCAGGCCCAGGGCCAGAATCACATACAGGCGTAGAAACAGGCGCAGCATCTAGACCTCCCACGCAAACGGATTGAACAGATAACCCTTGCCCCAGATAGTCTTGATGCACACCGGCTCACGGGGGTTATCGTTGAGCTTGCCGCGCAGTTTGCTGATGTACACGTCGACGCTGCGGTTCAGGCCATCAAAGGCGATGCCGCGCATGCGGTTGAGGATGTCATCGCGCGAGAGGATCTTGCCGGCGCTGCTGGCCAGCAACCACAACAGTTCGAACTCCATGGTGGTGAGGTCGATCTTCTCGCCGCCCAGGCTGACCACCCGGCAACTGCGGTCAATGACCAGGCGCCCGAACTCGATGGCGCCGCGCACCGTCGGCTCCGGCGCCTGGCGCCGTTGCAACGCTCGCAGGCGGGCCAGCAGCACCGGCGGTTTGATCGGTTTGATCACATAGTCGTCGGCGCCGGACTCCAGGCCGAGAATGTGGTCCAGGTCGTCTTCCTTGGCGGTGAGGATCACGATCGGCGTGTCGGACACCGCGCGAATCGCGCGACACACATGCAAGCCGCTCTGGCCCGGCAGCATCAGGTCGAGCACGACAATCTTGGGCTTGAAGTCAAGAAAGGCCGCCAAGGCCGCATCACCGCGATGCACCGCCCGTACCTCAAAACCGTGCTGTGCCAGAAAGTGCGCGATCAGCCCTGCCAGCTTCTCATCGTCCTCAACGAGCAATACCTTGCCCAGCCCCAGGTTTTCCATAAGTTCTCAGTGCACAACGCGGATTGAAGTGCGCGCATTATAGGTGGCAAGTTGCCCGCCGGCAGCGCTTGGCCGGCCACACGCGATGAAGCTTCATGCTTTTAAGAGTTTTTAACAAATAGCCTGCAATTTTTAACGCCGTCACCGAGCGTTGTATGCGCAGCCGTCGCCTCAGGCTGGCACGCCACTGTGAAAGCGGAACTCGACGTCGGGGGACTCGATCAGTTCCTGCTCGGCCGCCCTCACCCGCTCGATCACCTGGGCAATATCCTTGGCCTCGCCATACTGATAAGCCAGTTTCAAGTAACCCTGGTAGTGCCGCGCCTCGCTTTTGAGCAGGCCGAAGTAGAACTTGCCGAGTTCTTCGTCCAAATGTGGCACCAGCGCCTCGAAACGCTCGCAACTGCGCGCCTCGATAAAGGCGCCGACCACCAGGGTGTCCACCAGTTTGACCGGCTCGTGGCTGCGCACCACCTTGCGCAAGCCCGAGGCATAACGCCCGGCGTGCAACTGACGCAGCGCGACCTTGCGCTTCTTCATCAGGCGCATGACCTGTTCGTGATGGACCAGCTCTTCCCGGGCCAGGCGCGACATCATATTGATCAAGTCGACATGGCTGTGATACTTAGCGATCAGGCTCAAGGCAGTGCTGGCGGCCTTGAATTCGCAGTTCTTGTGGTCGATCAGCAGGGTTTCCTGATCGGCCAACGCGGCCTGGACCCAGGCGTCAGGGGTGGGGCAACCGAGGAATTCGTGGATTTCGGGCAGGTTCATCGGGCTCACGGGCAAAGGATCACAAAAGGTCGCCGATTATACCGACCGCGCCGCAGACCACCAGCCGCTGGCCTTGATGTGCATCAACATGACGTCTGGCGGGCAGCAACTATAGTTGTTCAACGCCCCCTTTCTGGAGAGTCCCGATCATGCAAGCCATCCGCAGCATCCTGGTGGTCCTTGAGCCCGAGCATTCGGAAAGCCTGGCCCTCAAACGCGCCAAACTGATCGCCGGGACCACCGGCGCGCGCCTGCACCTGCTGGTGTGCGACAAGAAACATGAGCATTCGGCGCTGTTGAGCCTGCTCAAGTCCGGCCTGACCGAAGACGGCTACAGCGTCACCACCGAACAGGCGTGGAATACCAGCCTGCATGAAACCATCATCGAGGTGCAGCAGGCCGAAGGCTGTGGCCTGGTGATCAAGCAGCACTACCCCGACAGCCCGCTGAAAAAGGCGCTCCTGACCCCGGCCGACTGGAAGCTGTTGCGCTACTGCCCGGTGCCGGTGCTGCTGGTCAAGACAGCAACGCCATGGAACGACGGCGTCATTCTCGCCGCCATCGATGTAGGCAATACCGACACCGAGCATCGTGCGCTGCACCACATGATCATCGACTACGGCTTCGACATCGCCAGCCTGGCCAAGGCGTCACTGCATGTCATCAGCGCCCATCCATCGCCAATGCTCTCGGCCGGCGACCCGGTGTTTCAGCTCAAGGAAACCATCGAGGCGCGTTATCGCGAGCAGTGCAAGGCATTCCAGGCCACGTTCGATATCGACGACGCCCACCTGCATATCGAAGAAGGCCCGGCGGATGTGCTGATTCCCCATGCCGCCTACACCTTGAAAGCCGCAGTGACGATCATCGGCACCGTGGCGCGCACCGGGCTGACCGGCGCGCTGATCGGCAATACGGCGGAAGTGGTGCTCGATGCGCTGGAAAGCGACGTGCTGGTGCTCAAGCCCCAGGCACTGACGGATCAACTGGAAAAGCTGGCCAACAAAGCCTGATCGTCAGGCGCCCAACACATCCTTGAGAAACCCCGGCGCGATATAGCGCTGGTAGTGCGCCTCGGACAGGATGAAAAACTCACGGTCGATGGCATCGCGCAGCTGCGGCAGGTTCCACTCGCGGAACTCCGGCAGCAGCACCATGCCATAGGCCTCCAGGTTGGAAATCACCCGTGCCCCGCGGGCGATCAACTGGTAGGCCCAGCAGTACTCGGACTGGTGCGGCACAAAGCGGATCTTGCGTTGCTCCAGCTGGCTGCGCAGAGTCTTGGGGTCGAAAACCTCCAGCTTGCCGGCCATGACCTGCACCAACAGTTGCTCGAGCCGCAGCCACACCGCACGTTTTTCTTCTTCGTTATAGCCGTTCCACTGGATCACTTCGTGGTGGAAACGCTTGCAGCCGCGACACACGAGGTCACCGTAAACCGTGGAGCACAGGCCTACGCAGGGGGTCTTGATGGCTTGGTTGGACATGGGCGGCAACACGCAAATCAGCGAAACAGGGCGCCATGTTAGCCCTTTGTCTAAGGTTGATCACCCAGCAAACTTGGCTTGGCAACTTACGTTTAGAATTTTTTTGCCGTAGAATCATCCGGCCTTATAAGGCGCCAATAATCCGCTGGAAGCTGTTTTCAAAGCGTCACGAGCACAGTCGTTCCTTCAGAACGGTGTTGGCGATGGTCAATGACCCGGCAGGTCAAGCCAGCGCCAACCCTCATCAGCTCCGTTCTGCAGGCGTAAAACTTTGAAAGCAGCTTCTGTGAGGAATGTCGGCAGCGCTGGCTTTGCGGCCCAAAAAGCCCCCGAGCGCATGCGTGCCGTTCATTTCTGGATGAGCGTCCCGTGGGACCACTGATGAGGGTAATAACTGTGCTTGAAGCCTACCGCAAACATATCGAAGAGCGTGCAGCCCTGGGTATTGTTCCCCAGCCGCTTAATGCCGAACAAACCGCAGGCCTGGTCGAGCTGCTGAAAAATCCCCCGGCTGGCGAAGAAGAATTCCTCGTTGACCTGATCACCAACCGCATTCCACCAGGCGTTGACGAAGCTGCCTACGTCAAAGCCGGTTTCCTGTCTGCCCTGGCCAAGGGCGAAGCCACTTCTCCCCTGATCGACAAGAAACGCGCCGTTGAACTGCTTGGCACCATGCAAGGCGGCTACAACATCGTGACCCTGGTCGAGCTGCTCGACAACGCCGAACTGGCGCCTGTTGCCGCCGCTCAACTCAAGCACACCCTGCTGATGTTCGATGCGTTCCACGACGTGGCTGAAAAAGCCAAGGCCGGCAACGCACACGCCAAGGCCGTGATCCAGTCCTGGGCCGACGGCGAGTGGTTCAAGAACCGTCCGACCCTGGCCGACAAGATCAGCCTGCGCGTGTTCAAGGTCTCCGGCGAAACCAACACCGACGACCTGTCGCCTGCGCCGGACGCCTGGTCCCGCCCTGACATCCCGCTGCACGCCCTGGCCATGCTGAAAATGGCTCGCGACGGCATCGTGCCGGACGAGCAAGGCAAGACCGGCCCGATGAAGCAGATCGAAGAAATGCGCGGTCAAGGCTTCCCGATCGCCTATGTCGGTGACGTGGTCGGTACCGGTTCGTCGCGTAAATCGGCAACCAACTCCGTACTGTGGTTCTTCGGCGACGACGTTCCTTACGTGCCGAACAAGCGTGCTGGCGGCTTCTGCTTCGGCAGCAAGATCGCTCCGATCTTCTACAACACCATGGAAGATGCTGGCGCACTGCCGATCGAATTCGACGTCACCAACATGAACATGGGCGACGTGATCGACCTGTACCCGCATGCTGGCAAAGTCTGCAAGCACGGTACCGATGAAGTCCTGACCACCTTCGAAATGAAGACCCCGGTGCTGTTGGACGAAGTCCGTGCCGGCGGCCGTATCCCGCTGATCATCGGCCGTGGCCTGACCGAGAAGGCGCGTGCCGAACTGGGTCTGCCACCGTCCGACCTGTTCAAGAAGCCGGAAGCTCCGGCCGAAAGCACCAAGGGTTTCACCCTGGCGCAGAAGATGGTCGGCAAGGCATGCGGCGTGACTGGCGTTCGTCCAGGCACCTACTGCGAGCCTAAGATGACCACCGTGGGTTCCCAGGACACCACCGGTCCTATGACCCGTGACGAACTGAAAGACCTGGCGTGCCTGGGCTTCTCGACCGATCTGGTGATGCAGTCTTTCTGCCACACCGCGGCGTATCCTAAGCCGATCGACGTGACCACCCACCACACCCTGCCTGACTTCATCATGACTCGTGGCGGCGTGTCGCTGCGCCCAGGCGACGGCATCATCCACAGCTGGCTGAACCGCATGCTGCTGCCGGACACCGTCGGCACCGGTGGTGACTCCCACACCCGTTTCCCGATGGGCATTTCGTTCCCGGCCGGTTCCGGCCTGGTAGCGTTCGCCGCAGCCACTGGCGTGATGCCACTGGACATGCCGGAATCGATCCTGGTGCGCTTCAAAGGCAAAATGCAACCTGGCATCACCCTGCGTGACCTGGTTCATGCCATTCCTTACTACGCGATCCAGGCTGGCCTGCTGACCGTAGAGAAGAAAGGCAAGAAGAACGCCTTCTCCGGCCGCATCCTGGAAATCGAAGGCCTGGACAACCTGAGCATCGAACAAGCTTTCGAGCTGTCCGACGCCTCGGCTGAACGTTCGGCTGCCGGTTGCACCATCAAGCTGTCGAAAGAGTCGATCACCGAGTACCTGAACTCCAACATCACCCTGCTGCGCTGGATGATCGGCGAAGGCTACGGCGATGCACGTACCCTGGAACGTCGCGCCCAAGCGATGGAAGCCTGGGTTGCCAACCCGGAGCTGATGGTGGCCGATGCCGACGCGGAATACGCCGAAATCATCGAGATCGACCTGGCCGACATCAAGGAGCCTGTGCTCTGCGCGCCAAACGACCCGGACGACGCCCGTCTGCTGTCCAGCGTTGCTGGCGAGAAGATCGACGAAGTGTTCATCGGTTCGTGCATGACCAACATCGGTCACTTCCGCGCTGCCGGTAAACTGCTGGATCAGGTCAAGGGTCAGCTGCCAACCCGTCTGTGGCTGTCGCCGCCGACCAAGATGGACGCTCACCAACTGACCGAAGAAGGCTACTACGGCATCTACGGCAAGGCTGGCGCGCGCATGGAAATGCCGGGCTGCTCGCTGTGCATGGGTAACCAGGCACGTGTAGAACCGAATTCGACCGTCGTGTCGACTTCGACCCGTAACTTCCCGAACCGTCTGGGCGATGGCGCCAACGTCTACCTGGCTTCGGCCGAGCTGGCGTCGGTGGCTTCGATCCTGGGTCGCCTGCCGACCGTCGAGGAGTACATGGAATACGCCGCGAAGATCAACACCATGGCCAGCGATGTGTATCGCTACCTGAGTTTCGATCAGATCGCCGAGTTCCGTGAAAGCGCTGCAAACGCCAACATCCCGGTGCTGCAAGCCTAAGGGTGTGTTGATGTAAAGGACGCCGCGTATCGCAAGATACGCGGCGTTTTTTTATGCCTGGGGATGGCTGTGCAACGCCAGTTGCACCGCACCATCGACGCTCAAGCCGCTGAGCAACACCTCGGGCGCCTGGGCCTCGGGCAGCGCCTGCAAGACTTCATGGGCGTCATGGCGCACCCGCGCCAGCACCAATTGCTTGCCCTCCCCGCGCACCTGGGCAAAAAAAGCGGCCAGCGCTTCGACGCTGGTGCCGTCGAGGTCGGGGGACTCTTCCAGGCTCAACACCACCGTCTGCGCGGATGACTGACGCATCAGGCGCAGAGCGGCGCCGAGGATGCGCTCGGCATTCGCAAAAAACAGCGCCTCGCTTGGCCGTATGATCAACACGCCGGGAACGGTCAGCGCATCGGCATGGTGTTGACGGTCCACGAAGTCATGAGTGTCGCCCAGGCGCCCAAGCACCTGGATATCCGCCGCCGACATCTGGCGCAACATCAACACCACGCTGATCCCGACCGACAACAACAAACCATCCAGCACGCCGAGCACCAGCACCGCCGCCACCGCACACACCACCAGCAAACGGTCGCGTCGCCACAGGAAGTAACGCCCCAGGGGCTGCAGGCTCAAACCCCGGCCCAGGGCATAGATGACCACCGCCGCCAACACCGGCTCCGGCGTGAGCGCAACATACGGCAGCACCGTCAACACAATCGCCAGGATCACCAGCGCCGCGACGATCCCCGCCAAACGCGAATAGGCGCCAGCCGCCTCATTCGCCGAGGTCGCCGAATACCCGGCGCCCGTCGGCATGCCGTGGAACAACCCAGACACCAGGTTGGCCGCGCCCAGCGCCAGCAAGTCGCGGTTGGACGACACCCGGTCGCCGTGCTTGAGAGCGAACGAACTGATGGACCCGTAGGACTCTGCGTACAAAATCATGACCAACGCAAACGCCAACTCACCCAGGCGCAGCCAATCGGCAAACGGCAGTACCGGCAAATGCCCCAGCTCCAGGCGCAGGTCGATCAGGCCGATCAGCGCGACGCCGTGGGCCTGCAGGTTCAGGCTCTGGCCGGCAATAACGCCGAGCACGATCACCACCAGCCCGCCGGGCAGGCGCGGAACGCGGGCGCATAACCACAACACCAGCAAGGCCACCGCAGCCACCAGCGCGGCGGGCCAGTTCCAGTGCGGCAGCTGCTCCAGCAACTGCGGCAGGAAGCGGATCAGGTTGTTATCGGTCAGTTGGACGCCCACCACACTGGCCAGTTGCTTGAGGATGATGGTCAACGCCAGCCCGAAGGCAAACCCACGCAACACTGGCTTGGCAATAAACGAAGTGACGCCACCGAGCTTGAACAGCCCGGCCAGCAGAAAAAACACGCCAATGATCAGCACCAGCCCGAAGGCCAGGGACAGCCTCAGCGCCGGGTCATCCCCCGCCAGGCTGGCCGTTGCCGCCGCCAACACCGCTGCCGACGACGAAGTCGCCGAGACGATCGCGAAACGGCTGGTGCCGAACAGGCCGTAGCACACCAGCCCGGCAAACAAGGCAATCACACCGGCCTGGGGCGGGAGCGCGGCAATGCTGGAATAGGCCACCGCCTCCGGCAACAGCAAACCGGCAATCGATAAGCCGGCAATTATGTCCTGGGTTCGCTTCGACGCAACGACAACGGGCGTATCGGTTTCAGTTTTCAATCGGCCCCATCCATCCTGGCTAAAAATGTGTTCCAGCTTAGCGCCCATTGCCGCGCGACGGTTGCGCCGCGTCAGGTTTTCCGAGCGAAAAAAAGGCCGACTCGCCACGCGTGCGAATCGGCCCTGTTCGGTGCAGCGTGCGGTCAGGAGAGCAGCGAGTAAATCAGCGCAGTAATCGCCACCAGGCCGACCGCCGTGACAAACACGTTGGACGCCTGCCCGCGGTACTTGGCCATCGCCGGCACCTTGCGGATCGCGTACATCGGCATCAGGAACAGGATCGACGCAATGATCGGCCCGCCCAATGTCTCGATCATGCGAAGGATGCTCGGATTGAGCGTGGCGACGATCCAGCACACCACCAACATGAAGGAGGCGGTCATGCGGTCCAGGGTCTTCGGTGCCGGACGCCGGCCGGTTTTCGCGACCAGGCCCTTGAGGCCTTCACTGGCGCCGATGTAATGGCCCAGGAACGACTTGGCAATCGCCACGAACGCAATCAGCGGCGCGGCGAAGGCGATGGTCCGGTTGTCGAAGTGGTTGGCCAGGTACGACAGGATCGACAGGTTCTGTGCTTTCGCTTCAGCCAGTTGCGCCGGCGACAGGGTCAGCACGCAACTGAACACGAAGAACAGCACCATCGCAACCATCAACAGGTGCGCGCGCGACAGGATCTGCGAACTGCGCTCATCGGCATGCGCGCCGTACTGGCGCTTCTGGTCCACCGCAAAGGCCGAGATGATCGGCGAATGGTTGAACGAGAACACCATCACCGGAATCGCCAGCCACAAGGTGTTGAGCAACGCCGAAGGCGCCGGGACCACGTTGGCGGTGCTGAGGATGCCGCCGTTCCAGTGCGGGATCAGGTACACCGCCAGGAACAGCAAGGCGACGATGAACGGGTACACCATCAGGCTCATGGCCTTGACGATCGCCTGCTCACCGCAACGCACCACGGCCAGCAGGCCGAGGATCAGCACAAACGCCAGGATCGCCCGTGGCGGCGGCATGATGTGCAACTGGTGCTCCATGAAGCTGCCGACGGTATTGGTCAGCGCCACGCTGTAGATCAGCAGGATCGGGAAAATCGCCAGGAAGTACAGCAAGGTGATCAGCGCGCCAGCCTTGACGCCGAAATGCTCTTCGACCACGTCGGTGATGTCGGAACCTTCACGGCCGGACAGCACGAAACGCGTCAGGCCACGGTGGGCAAAGAACGTCATCGGGAAGGCCAGCAGCGCCAGGATCACCAGCGGCCAGAAGCCGCCGAGGCCGGCGTTGATAGGTAGAAACAAAGTGCCGGCACCAATCGCCGTGCCAAACAAGCCAAGCATCCAGGTGGTGTCCTGACGGCTCCAGCTTGTAAGGATTACAGGTGTCGTGACATAGCGTTCGTCGACGCTATTGGCCTGATCATTCATCCAGTCGGATCTCCGCATTTCCACAGCCGGCACGAGTCAGAAAAACCTGACAGGCAGCGCCCCGGCTATAACAGGGGCGCGATTGTCCGGGATTCTTTTAAATAAGCAAAGGCTTAGCTGAGGAATGGTTAAGCGGTGCAGAGGCTCAAGGACGAGGTTGTCGGCTATTTTTTTGCGCGCTTGGCGTGAAGAGCCCCCTGGGTAGTCGCGTGTCAGACGAGTCCCTTGTGGATGCCCGAAACATCGTCACGCCTTATAAGAAGTTGCCTGCAACGCTTGACAGCCAAACTTATGCCCCAGCATGATCGGCCATGAACCTTTTTCAGCAGCACCTCACCCGCACCACCACCACGACCGCTTCCGGCGGGTCGTGCGGTTGCTGTGGGTGCTTGAACTAGACACCTCACGGATTCAACCCAAGGCCCCGCCAGCAATGGACGGGGCCTTTTTTATTGCGCCGCCATCCGGCACGCGAAAGGAGCAACACCATGGCTGACGCCCTGCTGATCATCGATATGCAAACCGGCCTGTACGCTGGCCCGGACCACCCCTTCGAACGCGAACGGGTGCTGCAGACCATCAACCAACTGATCGGGCGCGCCCGCCACGCCGGCGCACCGATCTTCGTCGCCCGCCACACAGGCCCGGCGGGCTCCGCGATTGCTGCGGGCAGCCCGTATTGGCAGGTGTGGCACGAGCTGGATGTCGATGAGGCGCGTGACCAGTTCTTCAATAAAACCCGGCCCAGTTGTTTCCTCGGCACCGATCTGGCGCAGCGACTGCGCGCGATGCAGCTCAATGAGCTGGTGATTGTCGGGATGAAAACCCAGTTCTGCATCGATACCACTTGCCGCGTCGCAGTCGAACTGGGGTTCTCGGTGATACTGCCCGAAGACGGCCACACCTGCATGGACACTGCAACGCTGTCGGCGGCGGCGATCATCGAACATCACAATGCCACGTTGGCCGGGGCGTTTGTGCAACGCGTGAGCGCCGCCGCGATCAGTTTCTGACAACGCAAATACCGTAGGCACGAGCTTGCTGGGCGCGCGTCGCCCTCAACACCTGCAAGCTCGGCCCTACGACGATTTTTCTGCCACGGCAAAGCGATTTTGCTGACAAATCCCGCATACTCTTGCTCTCAAAACCTTCAGGAAGAGCCGTCCGATGACAACCACTGTTCTGGTCCTGGTCGAAACCATCAACGAATACCTGCCCATCATCGAAAGCAATGACTTTCATGTGATCCTGGCACCGACGCCCGCCGAACGCGCCCAGGCCATCAAGGCCCACGGCGGGCAGATCAAGGCCGTACTGACGCGTGGCCCGCTGGGCCTGTATGCCGAAGAAATCGCCGCGCTGCCATTGCTGGAGATCATCTGCGTGATCGGTGCCGGCTATGAGCATGTCGACCTGCAGGCGGCAAGCAACCGCGGAATCGTGGTGACCAACGGCGCCGGGGTGAACGCGCCTTCGGTGGCGGACCATGCCATGGCCTTGCTGCTGTCATTGGTGCGCGGCATTCCGCAAACGGACGCGGCAGTGCGCCACGGCGAGTGGCCCAAAGTGATGCGCCCTTCCCTGGGCGGCAAGCAACTGGGGATTCTCGGCCTCGGCGCGGTGGGCCTGGAGATCGCCAAGCGCGCCGCCCTCGGGTTCGGCATGCAGGTGAGTTACCACAACCGCCAGCCGCGCGATGACGTGGACTACATCTATTGCTCGACCGCCGTGGAGCTGGCACACACCTCGGACTTCCTGATCCTGGCCACGCCCGGCGGCCCGGGCACGCGCCACTTGATCGATCGGCATGCCCTGGATGCATTGGGGCCGAACGGCTACCTGGTGAATATCGGCCGTGGCAGCGTGGTGGTGACCGCCGACCTGGTCGCCGCCCTGGAACAGCGGCGTATCGGCGGCGCGGCACTGGATGTGTTCGACGACGAGCCCAAGGTGCCCGATGCCCTCAAGCGCCTGAGCAATACCGTGCTGACCTCCCATGTGGCCGGGCTGTCGCCGGAAGCCGCGCACGATACGGTGCAGCGGGTGGCCGACAACCTGCTGGAGTACTTCGCCGGCCGGTCGGTGCTGACGCCAGTCGCCTTGCCCCCGCCCGAAAAATGACCGATCAGGCACGCTGATCATCATCCAACACGCGAACCTATTAAGCCGCCCCGACCTTGTGGCCGGGCGGCTGGGCGCATTAGATTAGCCAATAGTCCGAGGCCTTTAGAATAAGCAGAAGGGATAAGCATGGCGCTGAACGACCAATCGACCCAGATCCGCCCAGGCGAAGAACTTGATGCCAGCCTGATCGATCCCTACCTCAAGGCCCATATCCCGGGCCTGAGCGGCACGCTCAAGATCAGCCAGTTCCCCGGCGGCGCGTCCAACCTGACCTACCTGCTGGAATACCCGGGCCAGGAATTCGTGCTGCGCCGCCCGCCGTTCGGGCACAAGGCCAAATCCGCCCATGACATGGGCCGCGAGTTCCGCATTCTCAATCAACTGAAAGACGGCTTTCCCTACTGCCCCAAGGCCTACGTGCATTGCACCGATGAATCGGTGATCGGCGCCGAGTTCTATGTGATGGAGCGCGTCAACGGCATCATCCTGCGCTCCGACCTGCCGGCCGAACTGGGCCTGGACGCGAGCAGGACCGAAGCGCTGTGCAAAAGCTTTATCGACAAGTTCGTCGAACTGCACCAAGTGGACTACAACGCCTGCGGCCTGGCCGACCTGGGCAAGCCCGAGGGGTACGTGGAACGCCAGATCCGCGGCTGGAGCGACCGCTACGAAAAAGCCCTGACCCCCGACGCACCTCGCTGGGAGGCCGTGCGCGCCTGGCTCAACGACAAGATGCCGGCCGACCATCCCACTTCCAGCATCGTGCATAACGACTACCGCTTCGACAACGTGATCCTCGACCCGCACAACCCGATGCAGATCATCGGCGTGCTGGACTGGGAGTTGACCACCCTCGGCGACCCACTGATGGACCTGGGCAACACCCTCGCCTACTGGATCGAAGCCGCCGACCCGGCGCCCGTGCAACTGATGCGCCGCCAGCCGAGCAACGCACCGGGCATGCTCACGCGTCGCCAGTTCGTCGACTATTACGCCGAGCGCGCCGGCCTTGAGATCGACAATTTCGACTTCTACTACACCTACGGCCTGTTCCGCCTGGCCGGCATCGTGCAGCAGATCTACTACCGTTTTTTCCATGGACAGACCCAGGACAAACGCTTTGCGCAGTTCATTCAGATGAACAAGCTGCTGGAGCAGATGAGCCTGAATGTCATCGGCAAATCCGCCCTCTGATCGACCGAGCCAAGACCCACAAGGAACCCCCATGTCCAAGACCAACCTGTTCGACCTCGACGGCAAGATCGCTTTTGTCTCCGGCGCCAGCCGTGGCATCGGTGAGGCCATCGCCAAGTTGCTGGCCCAGCAAGGCGCCCACGTGATCGTGTCCAGCCGTAAGCTGGAAGGCTGCCAGCACGTAGCGGATGCGATCATCGCCGACGGCGGCAAGGCCACTGCGGTTGCCTGCCATATCGGTGAAATGGAGCAGATCAGCCAGGTCTTCGCCGGCATCCGCGAGCAGTTCGGCCGCCTGGACATCCTAGTCAACAACGCCGCGACCAACCCGCAATTCTGCAACGTGCTGGACACCGACCTGGGCGCCTTCCAGAAAACCGTGGATGTGAATATTCGCGGCTACTTCTTCATGTCGGTGGAAGCCGGCAAGCTGATGCGCGAAAACGGCGGCGGCAGCATCATCAACGTGGCCTCGATCAACGGCATCTCGCCGGGCGTGTTCCAGGGCATCTACTCGGTGACCAAGGCCGCGGTGATCAACATGACCAAGGTGTTCGCCAAGGAATGCGCCGAATTCGGCATCCGCTGCAACGCCCTGCTGCCAGGCCTGACCGACACCAAGTTCGCCTCGGCGCTGGTGAAGAACGACGCGATCCTGAAAATGGCCCTGGCGCAGATCCCGCTCAAGCGCGTAGCGGACCCGAGCGAGATGGCCGGCGCAGTGCTGTACCTGGCCAGCGATGCATCCAGCTACACCACTGGGGTGTCGCTGAACGTGGACGGTGGTTTCCTGTCCTGACCACATAAGCAGCACAATCCGCAGGTGGGAGCAGGCCCGCTCCCACTTTTTTTATCGCGTTGTCATACAGCCCCTTTGGAGCAAACGTCGCCAGCGAGTAGTCTTGGACCGACTCAGCCCCTCAGGAAAAACATGGAACTGCACGTGATCATCAACGGCCGCAAGGACCTGGCCGAACAGCTTTACCAGCAACTGCGCGAAGCCATCGACTCCGGCCGCCTGGCCGCCGGGGCGCAACTGCCGCCCAGCCGCCTGCTGGCCGCGCAACTGGGCGTGTCACGCAAGACCGTGTCCGACACCTACGCCACCCTGACCTACGAAGGCCTGCTGGTGGGCAAGATCGGACGCGGCACGTTCGTCAACAGCCGCACTCCGCCGACCGAACGCCTGCAAACCGCCACCGACCTGGCCTGCGCCGCCAACCTGGCGAAGTGGCAGGCACTGCCCTCACCCATGCATCACCCCACGCGCGACAGTGCCCTGCGCTACGAATTCCTCGGCGGCGCCACCAGCCGCCACCAATTCCCCCAGGACGAATGGCGACGCTGCACCCAGGACGCCCTGCGCCGTATTGCCCAGAACAGTGGCCTCTACAGCCAGACCGAAGGCCTGCCGGCGTTGCGCAGCGCCATCGCCGGGCACATTGCGTTTTCCCGTGGGGTCAAATGCAGCGCCGACGACATCGTGGTCACCAACGGCGCGCAGCAGGCTCTCGACCTGATCGCCCGCGTCGTGCTGGAGCCGGGCAGCATCGTCGCCATGGAAGACCCCGGCTACACCCCGGCGCGCCAGTTGTTCATGGCGATGGGGGCAAACGTCATCGGGGTGCCCGTCGACGATCAGGGCATTCAGGTCGAGCGGATCCCCGACGGTGCGCGGCTGATCTATGTGACACCGTCCCACCAGTTCCCCCTCGGCATGCCCATGAGCCAGGCACGCCGTGAAGCCCTGCTGGCCCGTGCGTTCGAGCTGGGGGCGATGGTTATCGAAGACGACTACGACAGCGAATTCCGCTACGAAGGCCGTCCCACCGACTCCCTGCAAAACATGGACACCCGAGGCGTGGTGACTTACGTCGGCACCTTCTCCAAAACCCTGCTGCCGGAGTTGCGCCTGGGCTATGCGGTACTGCCGCCAGCCCTTTATGGCGCGGTGCTCAAGGCCAAGCAATTGACCGATCAACACAGCTCCACCTTGCCGCAATGGGCGTTGGCCAAGTTCATCAGCGAAGGCTATCTGCTCAAGCATATTCGCCGCTGCCACAGCGTGTATGCCGGGCGCCGCGAGCGCATCCTGCAGCGCCTGGCGGGCGACCTGGCGCCGTGGTTCGAAGCGGTGCCCACCGTGGCCGGCTTTCATATGGCGGCCCTGTGCAAGGTGCCGGTGAATATTGCGTTGTTGATGCAGCTGGCACGCCAGGTCGACGTGGGCCTGTACCCGCTCGACGTGTTTTTTCATGACACGCCGGTACGCCCGGGCCTGATCATCGGTTTCGGCGCGATCGAAACCCTGGACATCGACCCGGCCCTGGACAAGGTGCGCGACATTCTCCAGCAGATTGGCTAGAGGTTTTTCGGCTGGATTGGTCATTGGTCGGCGGGAGCACGCGGCGTAGGGTGAAGACCTCTCGAACGACTCGGAAACTCGCCATGAAACGCTCACTCGCAACCGCCCTGATACTGGCCTCGTTCAGTGCCTTCGCCCATGAACCGGTGTACAACCAGGAGTCGATCAAGGTTCTGCAAGAGCACGCCCTGAGCAACGTGCCCGGCAAGAAAACCATCATGCTGAGCGTCGATTACGCCGCGGGCCAGGCCACCGTGCCCCACAGCCATACCGGCACTGCCGTGGCTTACGTGCTGGAGGGCGCGATCACGTCGCGGGTCAACGATGAACCGGCGATCACCTACACGGCCGGTCAGTCATTCTACGAACCGCCGGGCTCGCGGCACTTCGAGTCGAGCAATGCCAGCCAGACCCGACCGGCGAAACTGCTGGTGGTGATGGTGCTGGATGACAAGGCTGAGGTGCTCACCCCTCTGGCGCACGAATAGCACCGCTGCGAGACTCAAGGGCGATTGAATCGACGGCGCAGTGCTTCAATCGGCTCGCGGCAGGCACAACCTTCAAGATGGTCATTGACCATCCCCGTCGCCTGCATCAACGCATACATCGTGGTCGGCCCCACGTAGGTCCACCCGCGTTTCTTCAAGGCCTTCGACAAGCGCACCGAAGCCGGTGACGTCGGGTTGGCGCTCCAATACGCCAGATCCACCCGCGCCGGGCGCTCGTCTGGCGTCGGTTCGAACGACCATAGCCATTTCGCCAACGAACCGCTTTCCGCCACCAACTCGCACGCCCTGCGCGCATTGTTGAGGGTCGAGACGATCTTCGCGCGGTTGCGCACAATGCTAGGGTCAGCCATCAGGCGTTCGATATCCGCTTCGCCGTACTGCGCCACACGGCGGAAATCAAAACCGTCGAACGCCCGCCGAAAATGCTCGCGCTTGCGCAGGATGGTGATCCAGGCCATCCCCGCCTGAAACCCCTCCAGGCAAATCTTCTCGTACAACTGAATATCATCCGCCACCGGCACGCCCCATTCATGGTCGTGGTAATGCGGATATTCCGGCGCAGCGGTACGCCAACTGCAATGGGTCAGCCCTGCGTCGTTGGTGCTCAGTCCTGGTTTGTCCATCCGTCACCTCGCGTACTCAGCGGCGGATGATAAGCGAAAAAATTTGCGCCCCGTCAACCGCTCAAGCACCGCCCTCGCAGAGCAACTGGTCAGACCGCAACCGGACAAGCCGCGAAAATCACTTGTGACCTGGAAAAAACCCAGCGTAGACTGGCCACGCACTGGACTTACCGGTATGACCACAACAATTAAGCCCTGGACCCACCAGGGCACCGAATAGAGATCCCTCCCATGTTCAGATGGTGCTCGCGTTCGATTTTCCTGCAAGTCGTGATCGGTCTGATGCTCGGCATCCTCTGCGGCTTGGCCCTTCCCGAATTCTCCTCGCAACTCAAACCCCTGGGTGATGGTTTCATCAAACTGATCAAGATGTTGATTGGCCTGATCGTGTTCTGCGTGGTGGTCAGCGGTATCTCCGGCGCCGGCGACTTGAAAAAGGTCGGGCGCATCGGCCTCAAGTCGGTGATCTATTTCGAAGTGCTGACCACCGTCGCCCTGGTGATCGGCCTGCTCATGGCCTTCAGCACCGGCATCGGCAGCGGTGCGAATATCCACCTGGAGCAATTGTCCTCCGCCGGCTTGCATGAACTGGCCGACAAGGGCCAACACATCAAGGGCACCAGCCAGTTCCTGATGGACCTGATCCCCAACTCGGTGATCGGTGCGTTTGCCGACAACAACGTGCTGCAAGTGCTGCTGTTCTCGGTGCTGTTCGGCAGCGCCTTGAACCTGGTGGGTGAAGCGGCGTCGGGCATTTCGCGGCTGATCAACGAGCTGAGTCACGTGATCTTCCGCATCATGGGCATGATCGTGCGCCTGGCGCCGATCGGCGTGTTCGGCGCGATCGCCTTTACCACCAGCACCTACGGCCTGGACTCACTGCAGCACCTGGGCAGCCTGGTAGGCCTGTTCTACCTGACCTGCTTTATGTTTGTCGGGGTGATCCTCGGCCTGGTGATGCGCCTGTCCGGCCTGCGCATGCTGCCGCTGCTCAAGTACCTGCGCGAAGAGCTGCTGATCGTGATGGGCACCGCCTCGTCCGACGCGGTGCTGCCACAGATCATGCGTAAACTGGAACACTTGGGCATCGGTAGTTCCACCGTGGGCCTGGTGATTCCGACAGGCTATTCGTTCAACCTCGACGGTTTCTCGATCTATCTGACCCTGGCCATCGTGTTTATCGCCAACGCTACCGGCACACCGCTGTCGATGACCGACTTGCTGACCATCCTGCTGGTATCGTTGATCACCTCCAAGGGCGCCCATGGCATTCCGGGGTCGGCGCTGGTGATTCTGGCGGCGACACTCACGGCCATCCCGGCGATTCCGGTGGTCGGCCTGGTGCTGGTGTTGGCGGTGGATTGGTTCATGGGCATCGGCCGTGCATTGACCAACCTGATCGGCAACTGCGTCGCCACCGTGGCCATTGCGCGCTGGGAAAAAGACATCGATATCCAGCGCGCCAACAAGGTACTCGCCGGCCAGCAGGGTTATGCGTTCCAGGCTAAAAAGCCGGTAGTGCCCGCGCACCAGGAGTTCTGACCCATTGGCATGAGCGACACAGATCACCAGTGGGAGGGGGCTTGCTCTCTCCCACACTCAATCGTCGCCTTTGTGGCAATTGTATTCGCAACATCAAGGAGCAATCGACGTGGTCACCCCCTCAACCGTCGTCAATTCAGTCGTAGAAAAACTCCGCGCCTCCCTGGCGCGGGGCCAGTGGCGGCGCGGTGAAATGCTGCCCGGTCAGCGTGAACTGGCCGAACAGCTGGGCATCAGCCGCCCCAGCCTGCGTGAAGCCGTGATCGTGCTGGAAACCCTCGGCCTGGTGCGCTCGATGCCCGGCAAAGGCGTGGTGGTGCTCGAAACCCACGTCAACGAGGCGCAATCGAGTGACGCCGTGGCCGACGCCAGCCTCGAAGATATCCTGCAACTGCGCTACACCCTCGAACCGTTTATTGTCGGCCTGGTGGCCCAATCCATCAGCAGCAAAGAGGTTGGCCAACTGCGCCTGACCCTGATGGACATGCGCGAAGCCCTCGACGCTGGCGACGCCGAAGCCGGGATGAATGCCTACATTGCCTTCCACGAAGAACTGTTCGCCCTCACCTCCAACCCGATCTTCCAGAACGTGGTGCAACAAACCAGCAACGCTCTCAAGCAAAGCGCACAGGTGCTGCGCAACTCCCCGGAACACCTGGCAGAACGCCTGCAGGAAAACGATGCCGTGGTGCGCGCCATCCGCAACAAGAACAGCGCCCTGGCCAGTGCCGAAATGCGCAAGCACATCCTCCAGGAAGGCCTGCGCATGGGCATTCGCTTGACCATCCCGGACGACCATCTGGGCAGTTGATTTTTGGAGACCGGCCATGACCGCCCACGCCTTGCCACGCGACCTGCCCATCACCGGCCTACCCGCCATGTGCCTGGTGGCCGGTAAAAAGCCCTCGGTGAATGACATCTACCCACGGCTGTTCGACGCCATTCTCGAACAGCGCATCGCCCCGTCCACCCGGTTGACCGAGGAAAGCCTGGGCCAAACCTTCGGAGTGAGCCGCAGCGTGATTCGCCGGGTGTTGGCCAAGTTGTCGCACCAGCACGTGATCATCCTGCGCCCCAACCAGCGCGCCCAGGTAGCCGCACCGGATGCCCAGCAGACGCGGCAGATTCTGGAAGCGCGGCGGTTGACGGAGATCACGGTGGTACAACTGGCCTGCGCCCAGGCCACACCGATGCAGATCCGCCAGTTGCGCGAGCTGATTGCCCGCGAGCGTGATTGTATTGAACGCGACCAGCGTGGGCCGGCGATTCGCTTGTCGGGGGAGTTTCATCTGCAATTGGCGGCGATGGCGGGGAATGCGCCGTTGGCGCAGTTTCTCAACAGCCTGGTGCCGTTGACGTCGCTGATCATTGCCCAGTACGAGGCGCAAGCCAGCAGCTATTGTGCGTGGCAGGAGCATGTGGCGATTGTCGATGCGATCGAGCAACGGGCCTCTGGCATTGCGGTGAACTTGATGACCCGGCACCTGGATCACCTGGAGACCCGACTACTCAAGCACCACTGATCCCAAGTCGATGGTGCTCACAATGAAGAAGGGGGCTTGCCCCCGATAGTGGTGGATCAGTCATACAGGTGTTGACTGATCCATCGCTATCGGGAGCAAGCCCCCTCCCACAGTTGTTTACCGCTCGATCAAACCGATGCCAGCACCGACTGACCGCTCAACGCCAGGTCCAGCAACTCACGGTTGGCCACCGCGTACATGGCGTAGTCCGTGCCGACCGCGGCACGGATTTCCACCATCATTGCGCGCCAGCGATCGGCCATGTCCTGGTGCTGCTCAAGCCACAGGGCCACGCGGGCTTCCATGTCTTGTGGCGCTTCGGCCATTTGCAGTACGGAAATGGTGATCGCCCGTTGCTGCCAGTCCACGTCGTCGCGGAAGGCTTCGCGGGCCTGGGCCTGCCAGTTGTTGGCGACCGGCAGATCGCTGATCTGCTGCAGGTACCATGGCAAGTCCAGGGCGCTGCCGACGGCGAAGTAGGCCTTGGCCACTTCGGCGGCGTCATGCCCGGTCACGTCGGCGGCTTCGATGATCGGCAGCAAGGTGTACAGGTGCGTCGTGCCTGCAACCATGCGTGCCAACAACTCCGGTACGCCGGCTTCGGTGTAGGCCTGGTAACGGGTCTGCCAGCCTTCACGGGTCGGGCCTTCGAGCAGTTCGTCGAGTTTGAGACCCAGTGCGGCCAGGTGCGGACCGAAGTGCGCGGTGTCACGCCCGGCATCCTGCTCGTTGCGACGGCTGCGCAGGAACCAGCGCGTGGCACGACGGCCCAGGCGCATCAGCTCGTCCATCAGCTCCAGTTGCACGTCGGCGGAGACCTGATGGTCCAGGGCTTCGATCTGACGGAACCAGTGCGGGAGATGGAAAATGTCGCGCACGATCACATAGGCGCCCGCCACGTTGGCCGGGCTCATGCCGGTCGACTCTTTGAGCCGCTGCACAAAGGTGATGCCCATGTGGTTGACCAGGTCGTTGGCGATCTGGGTGCTGACGATCTCGCGCTTCAGACGGTGGCGACGCATCGCCTCGCCGAACTTGGCCACCAGGCTCGGTGGGAACGCGGTCTCCATGTCACGGGTCAGGTACTCGTCATCCGGCACCTGCGACTTGAGCAGGGCTTCCTTGAGGTCGATCTTGCTGTACGAGATCAGCACCGATAGCTCCGGACGGGTCAGGCCCTTGCCGGTGGCGGCGCGCTCGGTGAGCTGCTCCTCGGTCGGCAGGTACTCGATGGCGCGGTCCAGCTTGCCACGGCTTTCCAGGTCGCTCATCAGGCGCTTGTACTCGGCGGCACGCTCGTAGGCACGGCGTGCGGCCAGGGACAGGGCCTGGGTCTGCTTGTAATTGTTGCCCAACACCAGGCTGCCGACTTCGTCGGTCATGCTCGCCAGCAACTGGTTGCGTTGCTTGTCGGTCATGTCGCCGGCCTGCACCACTTCGTTGAGCAGGATCTTGATGTTCACTTCGTGGTCGGAGCAGTCCACGCCGCCGGCGTTGTCGATGAAGTCGGTGTTCGAACCGCCGCCATTGAGGCCGAATTCCACACGCCCCAGTTGGGTCATGCCAAGGTTACCGCCCTCGCCCACCACCTTGCAGCGCAGCTCGTTGCCGTTGACGCGCAGGGCGTCGTTGGCCTTGTCGCCCACATCGGCATGGCTTTCGGTGCTGGCCTTGACGTAAGTGCCGATACCGCCGTTCCACAACAGGTCCACCGGCGCCTTGAGCAAGGCGTTCAGCAGTTCGGTCGGAGTCAGTTTGTCAGCCTGGATGTCGAAGCGTTCTTTCATCTGCGCCGAGATGGCAATGCTCTTCGCGCTGCGCGAGAAGATACCGCCGCCTTCGGACATGATGCTGGTGTCGTAGTCGCTCCACGCCGAACGCGGCAGCTCGAACATGCGCTGACGCTCGACGAAGCTGGTCGCCGGGTTCGGGTTCGGGTCGATGAAGATATGCAGGTGGTTGAAGGCCGCGACCAGTTGCAGCTTGTCGGACATCAACAGGCCGTTACCGAACACGTCGCCGGCCATGTCGCCGACGCCGACCACGGTGATGCTGTCTTCCTGCACGTTGATGCCGCGCTCACGGAAGTGACGCTGCACACCGACCCACGCGCCCTTGGCGGTGATGCCCATTTTCTTGTGGTCGTAACCGGCCGAACCGCCGGAGGCGAATGCATCGCCGAGCCAGAAGCCGTAGTCGATGGCGATACCGTTGGCGATGTCGGAGAAGGTCGCAGTGCCCTTGTCCGCCGCGACCACCAGGTACGGGTCATCGCCGTCATGCCGCACGACGTTGACCGGCGGCACCAGGGCGCCATCCTTGAGGTTGTCGGTGATATCCAACAGGCCGGAAATGAAGATGCGGTAGCAGGCGATGCCCTCGGCCGCGATCTCGTCGCGGCTGCCGCCCAGTGGCAAGCGGCGCGGCAGGAAGCCGCCCTTGGCGCCCACCGGCACGATCACCGAGTTCTTCACTTGCTGGGCTTTTACCAGGCCGAGCACTTCGGTGCGGAAGTCTTCTTCACGGTCGGACCAGCGCAGGCCGCCGCGCGCGACATTACCGAAGCGCAGGTGGACACCCTCGACCCGTGGCGAGTAGACGAAGATTTCAAACTTCGGCACTGGCTTGGGCAGCTCGGGAATGGCCCGCGGGTCGAACTTGAAGCTGAAGTACGCCTTGTTCTGGCCGTTGGCGTCGGTCTGGTAGAAGTTGGTGCGCAGGGTGGCCTTGATCAGGTCCAGGTAGCGACGCAGGATGCGGTCTTCGTTGAGCACCTGAACCTCGTCCAGGGCGCTGAGGATCGCTTGTTCCAGGCGTTGCTGCTTGTCTTCCAGGTCGTCGGCGGTGAGCTTGCGCGCCAGGTAGAAGCGCGTCTTGAACAACCGGGTCAACTCGCGGGCGATGTCGGTGTGGTTGTTCAGGGTGCTGGCGATGTAACCCAGGTCGAAGCCCAGGCGGATCTGTTTCATGTAACGCGCGTAGGCACGCAGCAGCGCCACGTCGCGCCACGGCAGGCCGGCGGTGAGTACCAGGCGGTTGAACGCATCGTTCTCGGCATCGCCGTGGACGATATGCACGAACGCGTCCTGCAGGGTGTCGTTGAGCTGCTGGATATCCAGGTTCACGCCTTCGGCGGCAATGAACGCGAAATCATGGATCCAGAACTCACGGCCATTGGCATGACGCAGGCGGTACGGGAACTCGCCCAGCACGCGCAGGCCAAGGTTTTCCAGGATCGGCAATACGTCGGACAGCGCCAGCGGGGTGTCGGCATGGTAGAGCTTGCAATGCAGCTCACGCTGGCCGGACGCCTGGCCCAGCGGCTGATAGAAGCTCATCACCAACGGGTTGGCTTCGGTGAGGCTGAGCAAGTGCTGCATGTCGACCACCGCCGAATGCGCAGCAAAACGCTCGCGGTAGCCGGCCGGGAAACCTTTCGGGAAATCCGCCAGCACGTTGGTGCCGTGGGCTTCGCCGAAGCTTTCGACCACCAGGCTGGAATAGTCGTCCTGCCAGCTGCGGCAGGCCTGCACCACTTCTTTTTCCAGTTGCAGCGGGTCGATGTCCAGGCGGTTCTTCGGGTCGACCCGCAGAATCAGTTGCACACGGGCCAGCACGGACTCGGAGAAGAACGTCCAGAATTCGCAGTCCGAGGCTTTCAGGCGATCCATCAGCACTTGCTGGATCTTCTGGCGCACTTCGGTGGAATAGATATCGCGCGGCACGTAGGCCAGGCAGTAGCAGAAACGCCCGTAGGGGTCTTTGCGCAGGAACACGCGGATCTTGTTGCGTTCCTGGATCTGCACGATCGACATCACGGTGCTGAACAGCTCGTCGACCGGGGTCTGGAACAGGTCGTCACGCGGCAGTACTTCGACCACCTGCGCCAGTTCCTTGCCCAGGTGCGCCTTGGCCTGGAAGCCCGAGCGGCGTTCGATTTCCGCGACCTTGCGGCGGATATAAGGAATCACCCGCACGCTTTCACCGTACACCGACGAGGTGTACAGGCCCATGAAGCGGCATTCCTTGATGACCTTGCCGTCGGCGTCGATCTCGCGGATCGACACGTAGTCCGGATAAGCCGGGCGATGCACGCGGCTCGGGTGGGCGGCCTTGGCGAACGACAACACGGTCGGCTCGCGCAGGTAGGACACGGCGTAGTCTTCGATGCGCAGGTCGTCGGCGGTAAGGCCGGCGCGCAGCAGCTTGGTCAGACCGAGGAAGGAGCCGGCGTCATATTCGATATGACCACCGTCCGCCTCGTCACGTACCACGAACTCTTCATAGCCGAGGAAGGTGAAGTGGTTGCCCACCAGCCATTCCAGGAAGTTCTTGATCTCGGCTTTTTCTTCTCCGTCGATGCTGAACCGGCTGGCGTCGATACCGACCAGCAGTTCCTGGACCTTGGCTTTCATCGGCTCGAAATCGGCCACGGCCACGCGCACTTCGCCCAGTACCTGCTCCAGCTCTTTGCTCAGCACGTTCAGTTCGGCGGCGTTGGCGCAGCGGTCGATTTCCAGGTACATCAGCGATTCTTGCTGGATGCCTTCGCCCTGGGTGCCCTTGGACAGAATTTCCAGCAATTCGCCCTTGCTGCCACGGCGCGTGCTGAGCACGGTGGTTTGCAGGGTGTGGATGCTGTAGCCGCGGCGGTTCAGCTCGGTACGCACCGAGTCCACCAGAAATGGCAGGTCATGGTGCAGCACTTCGACCGCGGTGTGGGTCGACTGCCAACCATGACGTTCGTAATCGGGGTTGTAGACCCGCACCTGGGGTTCGGTGTGGTCGAAGCGCTCAAGCAGGCGCCAGGCAGACAGGGTGCAACCGGCCAGGTCGGAAAGGCGACGTTGGGTCAGTTCGTCCAGGGAAATGATGCCGAAAAATTGTTCAGCGAACAGCGCCACTTGTGGCAGTGCCTGTTCACTGATGTGCTGCGCCAGTGCCGCTTGCAGTTGATGCTGGAAGTCGGCCTTGCTGGCTGCGGTGAAGAACGCCATCTGTGGTACTCCGCTTGGGCTTGTTATTGATGGAAGCGTCGCGTGTTATCCCCTTGCGGGGAGACCGTCAGCCCTGTTCGCAGGTAACGATACAAGCACCATAAACGAATCAGGGTGACAGGTGGGTGAAGCTGGACAAGACGATCAGGTCACATACAACTTCCATTGGACATACACCTTGCCAGGCGACGGTGTGACGGGCAGGTCAGGCTCCCAGCAGTGAGCACATCCGTTGCGCAGCTTAACGAGAGTAGGAAGACAGCTGCTTGCGGCGCTGCGACATATTCGGTCATCGGCTGGCAACGAAGGGTTGCACAAAGGGCAACCACGCACACCGAACTACAAAAAAGCCGGTCACCGGCGCTGATTTCAAGCCAATGATAGCTAACACACGCGAAGCCCGTCGGCACATACCTACGGCACATCAAGCAAGGGACCTCAAACATCAGGGAACTTTTCCTGCGCCAACCGCCAATCAAAAAAACACAGGGAGCGTGGTTTACCGACCGCCATCTATTGCAGGCCCGTCATGATTACGCCAACAGCACCCTCGCCCATCATTTCGCAACCCACCTCGTCACCGGATAACATCAATCCGCCGATTTCGTTCGCCGACAGCGGCGTATATTCTGCGCAATGGGATAAATATAATCAGGCGGCCCCCAGGCCACAGCCGACAGGCGTGCCACCGTTTAGATAGTCAACCTATAAAAAAGGCAAAATCGTTGTGCTCAAGCCATGACGCACTGATGAAATTCACACCGACATAAATATGGCGGCAGTGGCAAAATCCCCCTTTTGCGGCCAATAAACCCATAGGACTGCCATGCAATTGATCACTACCAACCTGATCGCCAACCCATGTGACGAAGAAGAAGACAACATGGCCATGCTCTGCTGCCATAGCGCTAAGGGCGAGATGTTCATACTGGCCCGTTACCCGGATGAAGACGAGGTGGAGCTGACCTGGGACGACGAACCATCGACCCTCGAGGGCCTGAAGGTCACGCTGAGTGACAGCACGTTGCTGATTGAGCTGGCGGCAGGCGATGCCGATGCGCTGGGCGGCAAGGACCACTTGGAGATTCTGCACAGCACCGCCCCTGAGGATATGGCTGAAGTTGAAGAAACCCTGCAGAACATTCTCAGGGGCACAGGCACTTATATCCGTGCCTGAGGCTACTGCCACACAAAATTCCTACACGTTTTGCGAAAAATACCCCGCGCGCCGTTAGTCGCCGCCCCCCCCGATGCATTAAAGTAAGCCCCCCAGGCCCGGCGTTTTTTCTCGACGCTCGGGCTCATCTCTCCAGGAACCGTCATCGATGGAACATCGTGAAGCGCTGCTTGCGCTGCGAACCTTTCTTTCTACGCAGATTCTCGGCCAGGAAAAACTCATCGAGCGCCTGCTGATCGCCTTGCTTGCCGACGGCCATATGCTGGTGGAAGGCGCGCCGGGCCTGGCCAAGACCAAGGCCATCAAGGAGTTGGCCGAAGGCATCGAAGCGCAGTTCCATCGCATCCAGTTCACCCCCGACCTGTTGCCCGCCGACATCACCGGCACTGAAATCTATCGCCCCGAAACCGGCAGCTTCGTGTTCCAGCAGGGGCCGATCTTCCACAACCTGGTGCTGGCGGACGAAATCAACCGCGCCCCGGCCAAGGTGCAGTCGGCCTTGCTCGAAGCCATGGCCGAGCGGCAGGTCAGTGTGGGCCGCAGTACTTACGAGCTGTCGCCGCTGTTTCTGGTGATGGCCACGCAAAACCCCATCGAGCAGGAAGGCACCTACCCATTGCCCGAAGCCCAGCTCGACCGTTTCCTGATGCACGTCAAGATCGGTTTCCCGGACGCGGCCGTCGAGCGGCGCATCCTGCAGCAGGCCCGTGGCGAGGCGCTCAACGGTGAAACCAAGCCTGAACGCCGCGTCAGCCAACAGGCGATCTTTGCCGCGCGCAAGGAAATCCTCGGGTTGTACATGGCCGATGCGGTGGAGGAATACCTGGTGCAATTGGTCATGGCCACGCGCACCCCGGCCAAATTCGACCCGGAAATGGCCGAGTGGATTGCCTATGGCGCCAGCCCCCGTGGCTCGATCGCCCTCGACCGTTGCGCCCGCGCCCACGCCTGGCTGGCCGGGCGAGACTTTGTCAGCCCGGAAGACATCCAGGCGGTGCTGTTCGACGTGCTGCGCCATCGCATCATTCTGTCGTTCGAAGCCGAAGCCGCCGGGATCGACCAGGACCGCGTGGTGCAACGCATTCTCGACGTCGTAGCCGTCGCTTGAAATCGATGAACGCCAGCGATGGAGTGCGCGTCACGCTCAGTGAATTGATTGAGATGCGCCACCGCGTGCGTGAAGTGCAGCTGTTTTCCACGCCGAGCCAGCGCAGCCCGCTGATCGGCCTGCACCACTCCAAGCTGCGCGGGCGCGGGGTCGACTTCGACCAGGTGCGCGTCTACCAGGCCGGCGACGATGTACGCACCATCGACTGGCGCGTGACCGCGCGCACCCAGGAACCGCACACCAAGCTGTTCCACGAAGAGCGCGAACGCCCGATTTTCATCATGGTGGAGCAAAGCTGCCGCTTGTTTTTCGGTTCGGGGCAGATGTTCAAGTCGGTGCTCGCGGCCCAGGCGGCCAGCCTGATCGGCTGGGCGGCGCTGGGGCATAACGACCGCGTCGGCGGGCTGGTCTTCGGCGACAACGAGCACTACGAAATCAAACCGCGGCGCAGCAAACAGAGCCTGCTGCAACTGCTCAACCGCCTGGTGCGGGTCAACCAGAGCCTGAGCACCGAGAGCGGCCCCGAAACCGACGCCCTGGGCCTGGCCCTGCGCCGTGGCCGTGAAGTGCTGCGCCCGGGCAGCCTGGTGATCGTGATCTGCGACGAGCGCGCACTGACCGAAGGCGCCGAACAACAGCTGAGCCTGTTGTCACGCCATTGCGACCTGCTGCTGTTGCCGATCTCCGACCCGCTCGACCACGCCCTGCCCGCCGCGGGGCTGCTGCGCTTTGCCGAACGCGGTGCGCAACTGGAACTGGACACGCTGAACTTCGATTTGCGCCAGGCCTACAAGGCCCAGGCCGAAGCGCGCAGCGCCCGCTGGGAACTGCTCGCGCAGAAACTGCGGGTATTGCTGATGCCCTTGAGCACCCAGAGCGAAATGGTCGAGCAACTGCGCGAATACCTCAACCCGCAACGCCCGGTTAAAAAGCAATGAGCAGCCTCGACCAACTCCAACCGCTGATCGCCCCACCGGCGATCGGCTTCTGGCCGCCTGCGCCAGGCTGGTGGCTGTTGCTGCTGGTGATCCCGCTGCTGGGCTGGGGCGTGTGGTGGCTGCGCCGTTTCCTGCCCACGCGGCGTCCCGTGTCCCGCGCCGAACAACCGCTCGACCCGCTGCGCATCGCCGCCCTGGCCGAACTGGCGCTGATGCCCAGACCCTACGACGGCGCGCCCGCCGGGGCCTGGTTGCAGCAACTCAACGGCCTGCTCAAGCGCCTGTGCCGCAACGACTACCCCTACAGCCAGAGCCACACCCTCAACGGCCGCAAATGGCTGGCGTTTCTCGATAACCGCTGCCCCGCCGCCGGCCTCACACGCTGGATGGTGCTGGTGGAAGGCGCCTATAAGCCCGAATGCAAACTCGACGACAAAGCCATCGCCGGCCTGACCCAGGCCGTCGACACCTGGATTCGCAAACATGTTTGAGTTCGCCTGGCCGTGGATCTTCGCCCTGCTGCCGTTGCCCTGGTTGATGCGCCTGGTGCTGCCGGCGGCCGACAGCGGCGAGCCCGCGCTGAAAGTCAGCTACCTCAGCGACCTCGAAGGCCTGGCGGGCCGCCGCGCACGCTCGAACCTGCCCGGCTGGCGGCAACAGGCGCCTTTCGTCGTGCTGTGGCTGCTGCTGTTGACCGCCGCCGCCCGCCCGGAATGGCTCGGCGAACCGTTGCCGATTGCCGCCAGCGGCCGCGATCTGCTGGTGGCGGTGGACGTGTCCGGCTCCATGGATTTCCCCGATATGCACTGGGAAGACGAAGACGTCAGCCGCCTGACCTTGGTCAAGCACCTGCTCGGCGACTTCCTTGAAGGGCGCGAAGGCGATCGCGTCGGCCTGATCCTGTTCGGCAGCCAAGCCTACCTGCAAGCGCCGCTGACCTTCGACCGCCACACGGTACGCACCTGGCTGGATGAAGCGCGCATCGGCATCGCCGGCAAGAACACCGCCATCGGTGACGCCATCGGCCTGGCCTTGAAGCGCCTGCGCCAGCGCCCGGCGCAAAGCCGCGTGCTGATCCTGGTGACTGACGGCGCCAACAACGGCGGCCGGATCGACCCGCTGACCGCCGCGCGTCTGGCCGCCGAAGAAGGCGTGAAGATCTATCCGATCGGTATCGGCGCCGATCCTGAACAAACCGGTTCCCTCGGCGTGCTGGGCGTCAACCCGAGCCTGGACCTCGACGAACCGGCGCTCAAGGCCATCGCCGAGGCCACCGGCGGCCGCTACTTCCGTGCCCGCGATGGCGCAGAGTTGCAAGCGGTCAAGGAAACCCTCGACCAACTCGAACCGGTCGAACAGCAACCGACCCAGGCGCGCCCGGCCCAGGCGCTGTACAGCGGCCCCCTGGCATTGGCGCTGATCCTCAGCCTGTTGCTGGTGGTGCAGGAGCGCTGGCCGAACAACACGCTGCAACGGCTGTTCAACAAACTGTCGACCAAGGGGCATTTTCTGCAACAGCACCCAGAATGGCGCCAGCGCCTCAAACGCCTGCGTTTGCGGAGGCGTCGATGATCGACCTGTGGCCGCACTGGTTCCGTCCCTGGTGGCTGTTGCTGCTGCCGCTGCTCGGCTGGTTGCTGTGGCAGCTGTGGCACCGGCAAAAGCGCGCCGGGCGCTGGCAGATGATCCTGCCGCCGGCGTTCCATGCCGTGCTGCTCAGCGGTGGCAATGGCCGTGAAAGCAAATCGCCGTGGGTGCTCCTCGGTATCGCCTGGCTGCTGGCAGTACTGGCCTTGCTCGGCCCCAGTTGGCAACGGGTGGAACAGACCAGCCAGAAGCCTTCCGACCCCTTGGTGGTGCTGCTCGAACTGACCCCGGAAATGCTCGCCACCGACAGCCCGCCCAGCCGCCTGGAGCAGGCACGGCGCAAGCTGTATGACTTACTGCAAGCGCGCAGCGACGCACAAACCGCCATCGTCGTGTATGCCGGCAGCGCCCACACCCTGGTGCCGCTGTCGGACGACCTGGCCACCAGTCGCAACCTGCTCGAAGCGCTACGCCCCTCATTGATGCCCGAGCCCGGGCACCGCGCCGACCTGGCCGTGGAGAAAGCCCTCGGCCTGCTCAAGCAAGGCGGCCTCGGCCAGGGGCGCCTGTTGCTGATCGGCTCATCGCTGTCCAAGCAGGAACGCCAGGGCATCCGCTTGCTGCTGCAAGGCGGCCAGGCGCCAAGCCTGTCGATCCTCGGCATCGGTAGCCGCGAGGGCACGCCGGTGACCCTGGAGAGCGGCGAATTTCTCAAGGACGACCAAGGCGCCATCCTCGTGCCGCGCCTCGACAGCCCGACGCTCAAAGCCTTCGCCAGCGAAATGGGCGGCCGCTACCGTGCCGCGCGCCTGGACGACAAGGACCTGCGCCAACTGGGCATGCTCGACGCGCCGCAAGCCCTGCGCAACGACGGCCAACTGCTGCACCTCGACACCTGGGCCGACCAGGGTTACTGGCTGCTACTGCCGCTGTTGCTGCTGGCCGCGTGCGCCGGGCGGCGTGGCTGGTTGTTCTGCTTGCCGTTGCTGCTGCTTGGCGCACCGCAGCCCAGTTATGCCTTCGAACTCCAGGACTTGTGGCTGCGCCCCGATCAGCAAGGCCAGTACCTGCTGAAGAAAAAACGCCCCGCCGAAGCCGCCGAACGCTTCCAAGACCCGCAATGGCAAGGCGTGGCGCTGTACGAAGCGGGTAACTACGCCGAAGCCATCAAGCGTTTTGCCGAGGGCAGTGACGCCTACTCTCACTACAATCGCGGCAATGCACTGGCCAGGTCCGGTGAGCTGGAAGCAGCCATCGATGCCTACGAACAGGCGCTGGAAGCCCAGCCCGATCTGCTGCCGGCCCTGAAAAACAAGGCCCTGGTGGAAAGCCTGATACAACAACAGGCGCAGCCCGAGCCGGCCCAGCCCGCAAAAAACGAAGATGACGAAACCACCCAACCCGGCCAAACTGCGCAACCGGGCGCGAGCGCGCAAAGTGCCACGGGTGGCGAGCAATCGCCGCAAAACCCGGGCGAAGCCGGCACCGCCGAGACCCAGGCCGGCGCCACGCCACAAGCGGGCGGCAATGACGTGCCGGGCAGCGAGCTGGAGGACGAGCAAACCACCACCCCGCCGTTGCGCCCCAGCGGCGCCAGCCTGGACGACGAACATCGCCAGGCCCTGGAACAATGGCTGCAGGAGATCCCGGACAACCCCGGCGAACTGCTGCGGCGCAAATTCTGGTACGAACAGCAACAGCATCAGGACAAGACTCGATGAGCCGCCGCACCACCCTTCTGCTTCTGCTCGCGTTGTCGGCAAGCCACGCCCAGGCGGCGAACCTGGTCGCCAGCGTCGACCGCAGCCGCCTCAATTCCGGGGAAACGGTGGAGCTGACGGTGGAATCCGGCGACGTCACGCAGTTCGGCAAACCCGACCTGTCGCCGCTGGAGGCGCAGTTCGAAGTCAGCGGCACGCGCCAGATCAACCAACTCACCACCCTCGGCGGCGATAACCACGCCACCACGCGCTGGATCATCACCCTGCTGCCCAAGCAGAACGGCACCGTGGTGATCCCGCCGCTGCAAGTGGGCGAATACACGACCCAGCCGATCAGCCTGCAAGTGCTGGAAACCACCAGCCAGGACACCAACGCCGAACTCGCGCCGGTGTTCGTTGAATCCAACCTCGACCAGAACACCGTGTACGTGCAGGCCCAGGCCCTGTTGACGGTACGCGTGTATCACTCGGTGTCGCTGTACGACGACAGCAGCCTCACACCGCTGCAGATTCCCGATGCGCGCATCGAGCAACTGGGCGAATCACGCACCTACGAGAAGGTCATCAACAGCATTCGCCACGGCGTGATCGAAACCCGCTACGCGATCTACCCGCAGCACAGCGGCAGCCTGACGATTGCCGCCCAGACCTTCAGCGCGACCCTGGTGGAATCGCGCCCGCCGCAGGAGAACACGCTGCAGGGCACCAAGCCGGGCAAGCTGATCCACGTCAGCTCCGCGCCCCTCGAGCTGACGGTCAAGCCCAAGCCCGAGCTGTACCCCGCCGAGGCGCCGTGGCTGCCGGCACGCAGCCTGACCCTGAGCGAAAACTGGAACCCCGAGCCGGACCACGTGCAGGTCGGCGATTCCCTGACCCGCAGCCTGACGGTCAAGGCCGAGGGCCTCTCCAGCGCACAACTGCCGGCACTGCCGAGCACCGAAATCAATGGCCTGCGCCGATACCCGGACCAGCCGGTAGTCGGCAACCAGAACAACGACCGTGGCTTGATCGGCAGCCGAGAAGACCGCGAAGCCCTGGTGCCCACCCGCGCCGGCGCGCTGGACTTGCCGGCGGTGGAAGTGGTGTGGTGGAACACCCATGAGGACCACCTCGAACGCACCCGCCTGCCCGCCCGCACGCTGCAAGTGGCGAATAACCCGAGCCTGGTGGTGGACACGCCCGCGACACCGACCGTGATCACCGCCCCCGACGATAGCCGCCTGTGGCTGTGGCAACTGAGCACCCTGCTCCTTGCCTGCACCACGTTGCTGGGTTTCGGCCTGTGGTGGCGCGCACGCCGCCAACCGGCGGTGCAACGCGCCGCACAAACCGGCCCGAGCCCGCGCACCCTGCTCGACGATCTCAAGCGCGCGACCCAGGCCAACGACCCCCAGGCCACCCGCCAGGCCCTCGACGCCTGGGCCCGGCAACAACCGGAAACCCTGGCCGACATGGCGGCGCGCTTCGTGCCGCTGTCCGACGCGCTGGATGGGTTGAACGGCGCGCTGTACAGCGAAAGCGGCCATTATTGGCTGGGTGAAGAACTGTGGCGTGCGGTAAAAGCCATTCCAATGGCCGACCGCGAGCAAGACCCGACGACCGACACCACCAGCTTGCCGCCGTTGTATCCCAAATAGCGCTCCTGATACGTCACGAATCGAGAGTCGGGACGGGGGGTGGGCCAGTCAACACCGAGCAAGCGGACCCACCACGCCGATAGCGGTGTATCAGTCAATTATGATGTCGGCTGACACGCCGCCATCGGGGGCAAGCCCCCTCCCACACTGGATCTGCGTCGTCTGGTCGACATAGTCCGAACCCTGTCCTTCCGCGCCCTGAATTGCCTGCCCGCCAAGACATAACGCACACCGCATACCCCTGTGGGAGGGGGCTTGCCCCCGATAGCGATGGGCCAGACAACACTGAGCAAGCGGACCACCACCATCGCAGGCAAGCCCCCTCCCACACTGGATCTGCGTCGTCCGATCTACATAGCCCGAACCCTGTCCTTCCGCGCCCTGAATTGCCTGCCCGCCAAGACATAACGCACACCGCATACCCCTGTGGGAGGGGGCTTGCCCCCGATAGCGATGGGCCAGACAACACTGAGCAAGCGGACCACCACCATCGCAGGCAAGCCCCCTCCCACACTGGATCTGCGTCGTCCGATCTACATAGCCCGAACCCTGTCCTTCCGCGCCCTGAATTGCCTGCCCGCCAAGACATAACGCACACCACATACCCCTGTGGGAGGGGGCTTGCCCCCGATAGCGATGGGCCAGACAACACTGAGCAAGCGGACCACCGCCATCGGGGGCAAGCCCCCTCCCACACTGGATCTGCGTCGTCTGGTCGACATAGCCCGAACCTGTCCGACCGCGCCCTGAATTGCCTGCCCGCCAAGGCATAACGCGTCCCCCTGTGGGAGGGGCTTGCCGCCTCCCACACTGGATCTGCGTCGCCTGATCTACATGGCCCGAACCCTGTCCTTCCGCGCCCTGGATTGCCTGCCCGCCAAGACATAACGCACACCGCATCCCCCTGTGGGAGGGGGCTTGCCCCCGATGGCGATGGGCCAGACAACACTGAGCAAGCGGACCACCGCCATCGGGGGCAAGCCCCCTCCCACACTGGATCTGCGTCGTCTGGTCGACATAGCCCGAACCTGTCCGACCGCGCCCTGGATTGCCTGCCCGCCAAGGCATAACGCACACCGCATACCCCTGTGGGAGGGGGCTTGCCCCCGATAGCGATGGGCCAGACAACACTGAGCAAGCGGACCACCACCATCGCAGGCAAGCCGCCTCCCACACTGGATCTGCGTCGTCTGGAGCAGCGTGTGCGCAATACAGGTAAACTCCCCTCCTTTTCATCTTCTCCACGGAGCTCGCCTTGCGTCTGTTTCACACCTCCGACTGGCACCTTGGGCAAAACCTGCATGGCCAGGAGCGCGACTTCGAACACGCCTGTTTCCTCGAGTGGCTGCTGCGCCAGCTCGGCGCGCACGCGCCGGACGTGCTGTTGATCGCCGGTGATATCTTCGACACGGTCAACCCGCCGCTCAAGGCCCAGGAGCGGCTGTACGATTTCATCATCAGCGCCCACGAACAAACCCCCAACCTCACGATTGTGATGATCGCCGGCAACCACGACTCCGGCTCGCGCATCGAATTGCCCGCGCCGTTGATGCGCCGTTTGCGCACCCATGCCCTGGGCCGGGTGTTGTGGCTCGATGACGGGCAACTGGATACCGAGCGCTTGCTGATCCCGCTGCCCGGCGCCGACGGCAAGATCGCCGCCTGGTGCCTGGCGCTGCCATTCCTGCGCCCGGCGGAAGTCACCGGGGCGCAACTGGGCGACGATTACCTGCGCGGTATCGGCCAGGTGCATGAGTGGCTGATTGCCGCAGCCAACGCCAAACGCGAGCCCGGCCAGGCACTGGTTGCCATCAGCCATGCACATATGGCCGGCGGTTCGGTGTCGGAAGACTCCGAGCGCAGCCTGATCATCGGCAACGCCGAAGCGCTGCCCGCCAGCCTGTTCGACGCCAGCGTCAGCTATGTCGCCCTCGGCCACCTGCACAAGCCGCAGCGGGTCAACGGCGAAGAACGCATTCGCTACAGCGGTTCGCCGATTCCGTTGTCGTTTTCCGAAATCGGCTACCAACACCAGATTCTCGACGTGACGTTCGACGGCGCAACCCTGCTCAGCGTCGAACCGCGCCTGATCCCGCGCGCGGTCAACCTGCAACGCCTGGAAGCGGCGCCACTGGCCGATATCCTCAAGCAGCTCGGCGACTTGCCGGACATCGACCTGCTCGCCGAAACCCAACGCCAGCCGTGGCTGGAAGTGCGCGTGCGCCTCGACGAGCCGCAACCCGACCTGCGCCAGCAAATCGAAACCGCCCTGCAAGGCAAGGCCGTGCGCCTGGTGCGTATCGCTGCCGAGTACGCCGGCAAACGCGGCAGCGACGACACCGACAACGAGCGCTTGATCGAACTCGACCAGCTCACCCCCAGGAGCTGTTCAGCCGCGCCTGGCAGGACAACTACGGCAGTGAAGTGGATGAACAGACCTTGAAGGACTTCGCGGTGCTGCTCCAGGAAGTGCAACAGGAGGGCGAACAGCCATGAAGATCCTCGCCATCCGCCTGAAAAACCTCGCCTCCCTGGCGGGCCCGTTTGAGATCGACTTTACCGCCGAGCCCCTGGCCAGCGCCGGGTTGTTCGCGATTACCGGGCCGACCGGCGCCGGCAAAAGTACCCTGCTCGACGCGCTGTGCCTGGCGCTGTTCGGTGCCGTGCCGCGCCTGGGCGATACCGGCCAGGCCAAGATGCCCGACGCCGACAGCGATATTTCCATCGGCGACCCGCGCACGTTGCTGCGACGCGGCACCGGCGGCGGGTATGCCGAGGTCGACTTTGTCGGCGTCAACGGCCGCCGTTACCGTGCGCGCTGGGAAGCCAACCGCGCCCGCGACAAAGCCAGCGGCAAGTTGCAGAACAGCCGGCAAAGCCTGATCGACCTGGACAGCGACCAGTTGCTGGCGAGCCAGAAAACCGAATACAAGACCCAGCTGGAGTTGGCCCTGGGCCTGAACTTCGAACAGTTCACCCGCGCGGTGCTGCTGGCGCAGAGCGAGTTCAGCGCCTTCCTCAAGGCCAACGACAACGAGCGCAGCGAACTGCTGGAAAAGCTCACCGACACCGCGCTCTACACCCAACTCGGCCGTCGCGCCTTCGACAAGGCCAAGGACGCCAAGGACGCCCACAAACAGCTGCAGGACCAGGCCACCGGCGTGGAACCCCTGGCCGAGCAAGCTCGCGCCGAACTGGACCAACAATTGGCCAACGCGCAGCAACAGCTCAAGACCGAGCAAGCCCAGCTCAAGCAACTGGAGCTGCAGCACACCTGGCTCAAGGAACTGCGCGAATGGCAGGAGCGCAAGCTCAGTGCCGTCGAACAGTTGCAGCAAGCCCAGCAGCACTGGGACAGCCAAGGCCCGCAGCGCGAGGACTTGAGCCGCTTGGAACAGTTGGCGCCGCAGCGTCATCACTTCGCGCGCCAGGCTGAGCTCGACACCTTGCTCACGCCGCTGGCCGCGCACATTCAAGCGCAGATCGAGCAGCAAACCGATCTGCATGGCCGCCAGGAGCAAGCCCTACAACAGCAGGCATCGGCCCAAACAGCGCTGGCCGCGGCCCTGCAAGCTCAGGCCGACGCCGGGCCTTTGCTGCGCCAGGCCTTCGAGGAACAGAACACCCTCGCCCACCTGAACAAGGAACTGGCCAAGCGCAACGAGGACCAGCAACAGCACGAAACAGCCTGCGCCGAAGGTCAGGCCTTGCTCAAGGGCTTGCAGGAAAAGCACACCCTCGTCGCCGAGCGCCTGCAACGCCTGGCCGCCGGCCTGGAACGCAGCGCCGCCCTCGCGCCGTTGAGCGAGGCCTGGAATGCCTACCGCGACCGCCTGCAACAACTGATGCTGGTCGGCAATCGCCTGAACAAAGGTCAGGCCGAACTGCCGCAGCTTGAACAGCGCGCCACCGCCGCCGCCGAGAAGTTCGCCCAACAACGCGATGCCCTCGACCTGCTGCACCAGGAGGCCGGCGCCGAACCTCACGCCGTCGCCGAGCAGATCCAGTTACTCGCCAGCCTGCTGCAAGACAATCGCAAGCAGCAACGCGCCTTCGAAGACCTGACCCGGCTGTGGGACAACCAGCAACAGCTGGACCAGCAAGCCAGCGTGTTGACGCAAAAACTCGCGGACGCGCAACAACAACGCGATCAGTTGAACCAGACCGGCCTGCACACCAAAGCCGAACTCACGCGCGCCGAACAGACCCTGACGGTGACCAAGCAACTGCTGGAGCGCCAGCGCCTGGCCCGCAGTGCCAGTGTCGAGGAGTTGCGCGGGCAATTGCAGGATGACCAGCCCTGCCCGGTGTGCGGCAGCCAAGCGCATCCGTATCACCAACCCGAAGCGTTGCTGCACAGCCTCGGTCGCCACGACGAAAACGAAGAGGCGATGGCGCAGAAAGCCGTCGACAGCCTCAAGGAAAAACTCACCGAGCTGCGCGGTGAAGTCGGCGGTTTGATCGCCCAGCAAAAGGAATTCCTGCAGCAACAGGAGCAACTGGCAATCCAACAGCAAGCCCTGGCGCCGAGCCTGGACGCGCACCCGCTGGCGGCCGCGCTGTTCAATCAGGAGGCGGCCCGGCGCAGCACCTGGCTGGCCCAGCAGCTCAGTCAACTGACGCAAAACATCACCCAGGACGAGCAACGCCAAGGCGCCCTGCTCAACCTGCAACAAAACGCCGGGCGCCTGCAGCAACAGCTGCAAGCCGCCCAGGACGCCAGCCAGCAGGCCCGCCAGTTGCTGATCGACCAGCAACGCGAACTGGCCAACGACCGCGAACGCCTCGACGAAGAACTCCAGGCGTTCGCCAGCCTGTTGCCGACCGAGACACTCGAGGGCCTGCGCAGCGAACCGGCGGCGACCTTCATGCAGTTGGACCAACAGGTCGGTCAGCGCCTCGAACAGTTGGCCCATCAGCGCGATGAACTGGCCGAGCAACAAACGCGTCAGCAGGCGATCGAGAAAGAACACACCCATCAGCAACATCGCCAGCAGCAACTCGACGCATTGCGCCAGCAGGTCAGCGAACTGGCCGCCCAGCAACACGCGGCCCAGGAAAAACTCACCCGCCTGCTCGGTGAACACCCACGCGCCGAAGACTGGCAACAGCAACTCGAACAGGCCGTGGCGCAGTCTCGGCAAAGCGAAGCCGACGCCAATCAACAACTGCAGGACATCCGCAACGCCTTGATCCAACTGGCCGCCGACCTCAAGGCCCAGCAAGACCGCCAGCACACGCTGCACGCCGAACAACACGCGCTCGCGACACGCTTGGCCGAGTGGCGCGCTCTGCACCCCGACCTGGACGACGCCGGGCTCAAGCGCCTGCTGGCCTTGGACGAGGCCCATGCCAGCGCACTGCGCCAGCAACTGCACAACAGCGAAAAAGCCGTCGAGCAAGCCCGGGTTCTGCTGCAGGAGCGCGAACAACGCCTGGCCGAGCACCAGGCGCTGCACAACGGCAACCTCGACGCCGAACAACTGGACGCCCAACTGGCCACGCTCAACCAGCAACTGGCCGAGGGCGAAAAACACTGCGCCGAACTGCGCGCGCGGCAATCCGAAGACCAGCGCCGCCAGGATGCCAACCACGCCCTGGCCGAACAGATCACCAAGGCTTATGAAGAATGGCAACGCTGGGCGCGCCTCAATGCGCTGATCGGCTCGGCCACCGGCGACACCTTCCGCAAGATCGCCCAGGCCTACAACCTCGATTTGCTGGTACACCACGCCAACGTGCAACTGCGCCAACTGGTGCGCCGCTACCGCCTCAAACGCGGCGGCAGCATGCTCGGCCTGCTGGTGATGGACACGGAAATGGGCGACGAACTGCGCTCGGTGCATTCGTTGTCCGGCGGCGAGACGTTCCTCGTCTCCCTGGCGCTGGCGCTGGGCCTGGCGTCGATGGCCTCGAGTACCTTGAAGATCGAGTCGCTGTTTATCGACGAAGGTTTCGGCAGCCTCGACCCGGAATCCCTGCAATTGGCCATGGACGCGCTGGACGGCCTGCAAGCCCAGGGCCGCAAGGTGGCGGTGATTTCCCACGTACAGGAAATGCACGAGCGCATTCCGGTGCAGATCCAGGTCAAGCGTCAGGGCAATGGTTTGAGCACCGTGGAGGTGAAGTGAGCGAGGCGCTGCTGTACTCGTTTCGCCGTTGCCCCTACGCGATGCGCGCCCGCCTGGCCCTGCGCTATTGCGGCGTGCCGCTGCGGATTGTCGAAGTCAACCTCAAGGCCAAGCCGGCCGAGATGCTCGCGCTGTCGTCCAAAGGCACGGTGCCGGTGTTGAGCGTCGACGGTCGGGTGATCGACGAAAGCCTGGACATCATGCGCTGGGCCCTCGCGCAAAACGATCCGCAAGACTGGTTGCTGCAGGGTGATCCCGCGGTGCTGGCGCTGATTGCCGAGAATGACCTGGGCTTCAAACATCACTTGAATCACTACAAGTATGCCGAGCGCTACCCGGAGCGGCCGATGGAAGCGTATCGGGCCGACGGTGAGGTGTTTTTGCAGAAGCTGGAGGCGTTGCTGGCTGACCGTGCGTATTTGCTCGCCGAGCATCCAAGCCTTGCGGATATGGCTGTGGCGCCGTTTGTGCGGCAGTTTGCCCATGTCGATCGGGAGTGGTTTGCGCGCACCTCATATCGACGGGTGCAGGCGTGGTTGCAGTGGTTTCTGGACTCGCCGCTGTTTATCGCGGTGATGGCCAAGCCTGAATCTGTCTGAATCGATGTGGGAGCGGGCGCGCCGGCTCCCACAGGTCGCTCAGTACTGGGTTTTGTGATCCAGTGCGGCGTAGAAGTTGGCACTCTGTTGCAGGTATTTCTGGGTGTAGGCGCTGGTGCTGGATTGTTTGCCGATGATGTTCACGCTGGCCGCAGCTGGCAGTACAACAGTGGCGGAAACAGCGGAGGCGGCGATGATCGAGAAGAGATTGAAGTTCATGTCGGTAACCCTTGTGTTCGTTTGGTTGAGTGGCCGGGGAGGCCTTGGAACTCAACTTACGCCCGAGGGTTGGGCCTTAGAAATGCTTTGAAACAGTAGCTGTTATTAATCGAATTAATAAAGAGGATCAGGCCCCGACGTGCGGGGCCTATGGCTTATTGACGCACCAGGAACTTGAGGTCGCTGGGCGCATCGATCGGTAGTTTTTGCACGGTTTTGCCGAGCAGGCCGGTGTGTGGGTCGCGTTCGACCACCACGATTTCATTGCTTTTCTGGTTGGCGATCAGCAGGAACTTGCCGCTCGGGTCCAGGCTGAACTCGCGCGGGTGGTCGCCGTCCACGGAACGGCGCTGCAGTTCCTTGAGATGCGCGGTCGCCGGATCGATGCTGAACACCAGCAACTGATTGGCCGTGCCGCGATTGCTCACGTACAGGAACTTGCCATCGCTGGAAGCGTGCAGCGCCGCGCCGGCCTTGTCGGACACCGGTTGCCCGGCGGCGAAGTCCACCAGCTGGGTTTGGTTGAGCGTGCCGTCGTGGTAATCGAACACCGCGACCTGAGCGCTCATCTCGGTGGTCAGCCAGGCATGTTTGCCGTCCGCGCTGAACAGCAAATGACGCGGGCCGCTGCCCGGCGGCAAGGGCACCGACGCCGGGTTGGCCGGGGTCAGGGGCTGCTCAGGGTTGGCCTTGGGATCGTAGCGGTAGGCAAACACCTTGTCCGCGCCGAGATCCTGCACAAACACATACTTGCCATCCGGCGCCGGCACCACCGAATGCACATGGTTGGACGCCTGGCGTTGCGGGTTGACGCGGCTCGCCGGGTGCCCGCTCAACTGCACGGGCGCCGCCAGTTTGCCTTGGGCGTCCAGCGGCAGAATCGCCAGGCTGCCGCCCGGGTCTTCAAGCACTGAATAGTTGGCGACGAACAGGTAGCGGCCATCGGCGGCTACGCTGGAATGCGTCGGCTCGCTGCCCAGGCTTTGTACCTGGTTGATCAGCGTGAGCTGATGGTTCTGCGGGTCGATGCGGTAGCTGCTGACGCGACCGACCGCGTCCTGTTGGCCGGGGCCGTTTTCATTGACGACAAACAGATGCTGCTGATCCTTGGAGACGGTCAGCCAGGACGGGTTGGCCGTTTTCGCCGCCAATACCGGCTTGCCCTGGAACCGCCCGGTGCGGCTGTCGAATTGCAGGCGATAGATCCCTTCGCTGCTGCCGGCGGTGTAGCTGCCGACCAGCAGTTCATGGGTGTCGGCCGGTGCAGCCTGTACCGACATCGCCCCGACGCTGCCCGCGATCAACAAGGGCCAGAATTTACGCATCAGCATCCGCTTCATCCTCGTCATTGTTGTTGCCGGTGAAGGCATTCACGCAGACCAGGCGGTGCTCGCCCACATCACCGGTCAGCGTCCAGCTTTGCAGAGTCTCATCGAAGACTGCGGCCTGCAGCTGTTCCTGGCTGAAACTCCAGCGTTTTTGCGCACGGCCATCCATGGCGATGATCAGCAGCTTTTCTTCATCCAGTGCGAACTCGAAGGCATGCAGCCCGTCGATTTCAAGCATGTCGCTGGTGGCAAGGACGGCCGTCAAAGTAGTAGTCATCACAGTCTTTCATCAGGTTCAAAGGGCTAATGATAGGCCACTTTGCCGCCAGGACCTAAAACCATAACCGGCTACCGCATCGGCGCCACACCGCGGATTACCGTGCAAGGGCACGTCTTTATTCAACGTAAAGGAATACCCATGCCAGACCGCAATCCCCCCCTCGCCGCCGACCCGCTGCGGGAAGCGCTTGAAGCCCAGTTTCTCAAGCGCCCGACACTGCGCGCAGTCACCGCGCAGATGCTGGCGCGCAACCTGGCGGAGAAATATCCGCCGTTGACACACCCCCTCGCCGACCTGCGACTGGCCGTGCCCCGTGACGGTGGCGGGCGGGCGTTGCTGCCGTTGCTGGAGGTCGCGCTGAGCCATCTCGCCGACGGCAGCTTTCCCGATGTGTCGACGCGCCACGGCCTGGATAGCTACTTGAGCGATGCCAGCGGCACGCGGCTCGGTTATCCGGCCAATGGCGCCCACGCCTATGATCTTGACGTCATCGAAGCCGTCATTCGCGAACTGCCGTCGCTGCTGTTTATCGGCTTCCAAGACGCCATGGCCAGCTATTGGGGCGAAGACAGCGACGCCGGCGGCAGCCGCTGGAAATGGCTGGCCGACGTGCTGCAAGGCACGCTGCTCGACGCCGCCGCACGCCACGCCCAACCGCTGGACATCCTCAATACGCTGGCGCGCTACCCAGACCGTGCCACCCGCGCACGCCGCCCGGCCCCCGACAACGCGATTCATGCCTATACGCTAGAGGCGCACCTGACGCGCGCAGGCAGCCTGCTCACGCTGCAAGCGAGCGACCTGCTGGTGGTGTGCCGCGAGCAGGTGTTGCTGTGCCGTCTATCCGGCGCAATCGAGACCTACCCTGACCTGGACGCCTTCGGCCAGGCCTGGTCCGACCACCTGCAACAGCGCTTCAGCGTCGACAGCATCACCTGGCAGCAGTACGAACCCGACGGCAATATTTTCGAGGTCCAGGCCGCGCTGATCCTCAACCAGCAATTGGAGGACCTGGCCGCCCTGCAACTCCCGGCCAACAGCACGGTGCAGGCCTTGGAACAACAGTTTGCCGACATCACCCAACCGGCGCGGTTTTTCGCCCGCGCCCGCGGCACGGCGCTGGCCACGCTGGCGTCTCTCCAGGCCGCCCTGCCCGACTGGCTGCAACGCGCCAGCGCCGCCGACCGCCTGGCTTACCGCGAATGCCTGCTTGAACAGGCCGGGATCAAGCGCCAGACCCTCGGCGATTCCGACTTCGATGGCCTGGAAACCCTGCATAGCTATGCCGCCGAGCACTTGAACCATCAACTGTGCCTGGATCGCGCTGTCGCCCTGGGCGGCCAGCGTACCTGCAACGACGCGGCACGCGCTGCCGGCTACCGGGCCGACGAGTTGACCCTGACCTTTCATGTCGCGGTGGGCAGCCTTGCAGGTGGTTACCTCGCGCCGGTATCCATGAGCCTGGTGGACCTGGCGCTGAAGAACCTGTCGGGAAGCCCCAGAGGCCGCATGACGCTCAGCCATCGCAGCGGCCGGGCGCTCGAAGCGTGGTTGACGCCCGCCTACGTGCTGCAACTGGTCCAGCGTGTGGACATCGGCAACAACTATCCCGCCTACCTGCGCCGGGAACTGATGGGCGACACCGCCGCCGCGCGCAAACGCCAGCGGCTGTTCAACCAACAGCGGCCCCTGCACCTGAAAACCCAGGCGCTGGAGCACGCGCTCCGCGGCGAAGCCGGCCTGACCGCGCGCGGCGCGCGCTGTGTGCGGGCACTGCTCGCAACCAACCCGCTGGCACGCCGGGTCGATGGCGACGAAATGGTCATCCGCCCCCTGGCCTTTCTGCGCACGCCGGCAGCCACGGCGGACGTGGCGCAGAACATGTTCATCATCGAACCGCTCGACACCCGGCTGGGGCCGCACCTGCTATACCGTCCGGCCTATCGCGACGCGCTGCTCGAGTTCAGCAGCCGCGAACACCTGCTGGCGGCCATTGTGCAACCCGGTGCGCTACAGGACAGCGTGCTGACCTGGCTGCCCGACCCGGCCAGGGCGATCTACAGCAACGGCGGGTTCAGCCAGCCGCACATCCTGCGCATCGGCATCGGTTCGGAGTTCGACCGGCTGCCCGAGGTGCCCAAACCCGCCGAATTGGCGCCGGCCGGCGATGCGAGCGGCGACGAAATCCTCCAAGCGCTCAACCACGGCAGCCTGATGGACTATCTGTTCGGCTGCGAAACCCGCCAGTTGCTGGACCAGGCCGAGCGCGAGTCGACCTCGAACGCGCAAAGCCGCTGGGCGTTGATCCTCGAAGGCATGCAATTGGGCTTCAACACCTTGTTGATGGCCGTGCGCGGCCCCCTGGCGACGATCGGCTGGCTGATCCAGGCGACGCAAAGCCTGACCCAGGACCTGCCGGCGCTGGAGAGCCCTGACCCTACGGCGAAAGAGCTGGCGTGGGTCGACCTGCTGCTCAACATCGGCATGCTGCTGGTGCATCAAGGCCCCCTCAGCGCGCACAGCGCCAGCCCGCCGCTCGACGAACAGCCCGTCACGCGCACGCCCTTCCGACGCCCGCCCGGCCTGGCAACCCGCCATGCCGCGGCGGTCGAACGCGGCGTCATCGGCCTGCCCAGCGAACCACCCGGCGGTGGCCGCACGCCGTTGGACTTCGACCATTCGCTGGCCGGCGACACCGCCGCGGCCGCGCTGCTGGAGAAACTGCGCGCCGTCAACGTGCCGTGGCCCGTGCCCGCTCCCGCGCCACTCGACACCGGGCCTCACCAAGGTTTGTACCGCATCAACGGCCTGTGGCATGCCTCGGTGGCCGGGCTGTTATTCAGGGTGAGCATCGTCCCGGGTTTTGCTGACGTGTTCATCGTTCATCCGCAAAAACCCGAACATCCCGGGATTTTGCTGAGCACCGACGGCAACGGCCATTGGTCGCTGGACCGCGGGCTCAAACTGCTGGGTGGCGGGCCCAAGCGCCTGGCCGCCTTGCGCGAAGAAAACCTGCGCAAGAAACAAGAAGTGCTCGCCCGGGTGCAAGTGCTCAGTGAAGACATGCAGCACCTGATGGCGCCATTCCAGGCAGCGAGCACGCAGATATCTCCCGCCCTGGACGCCTTGGTCAAACAACGCAAAACCGCGCAGTTGGTGTGGAACCTGCTGCAAAAAGCCAGCGACCAGCAAAGGCCCGCCCTGGAAACACGGCATCAGCGCGAAACCCTCAAGCATCAGCAATTGCGCACCGAATTCCAGATTCTGCTGGAGAACCTGGAATTGCTGTTTGCCCAATCACTCGCCCCGCGCCTGGAGATGGTCAAGCTCGGCGTAGAACTGGAAAAAGTCGGCGGCGCTGGCGTGCATGTGCATGACCGCGCGAAAATCCTCAAGACGGTCTGGGACCAACAACTGTTTATCCACGAGATGCTCCTGGGCCGGTTGAACGCCATGCGCTTTTCCGGCGCGGGCGAACCCATGGCGCGAATGGCGCGCCGCATGTTCGTGAATAACTTGCTCGGCGACTCGACGGTCTACGACGAATACGTGCGCAACGCCACCGAGTCAGCAAACATCCGCCAGCACATGGCCGAGGTTTCCGTTGCCATGGAAACCACCCTGGAACAGCTGGAAAACGATTCGCTGGCGGGGCGCACGATACGCCAGGAGTTGCTGACACAGATCGAATATCCGCAGAACTTTTTCCCCGACAACCTGCGGCTCAATGCCCTCGACTACCTGGCCGTCAGCAGCGTGGAGATGACCGATGTACGCCTGCCGCCGCAGGAAGAGCTGTACGTCAAACGCCTGGAGCAAACCGACCTGAGCGCGGCGCTGCTGTCTCACGTCGAAGTGCGCAGCAGCACCGAATACACCCTGGTCGAACAACGGCATGTGTACGAGAGCGTGCTGAAAAAGTACCGCCGTTATGAAGAGGCGATCCGCGTACTCAAGGCGCTCCACCCGAGCCGCCTGCGCCCGCAGGCCGAACGTCTGCTGGCGGGCCTCGAATACGCCCAGGCGCTGGCGAACAGCGAGCTGGAATCGGTGGTGCGCAAGCAGGAAGCGTTGGAGGTGGTGCTGCCGCTGTCGAAAACCCTGCGCGCCAAGGCGCCGACAAAGCGCGTGTTCAAGACCCGCAAAAAAGAGTATTTGATCGGCGAACTCAAGCCGGCCGATGCGCAGAACGCCGAGGAGCACTTCACCCTCACCGATACGCTGACCGGTGAAGCCGTTGCCTCTTTCAACAAGCACGCGGACGGCTGGGCGACCACCGCCGAACCGCCTTCCCAAGCCCCCACGCAGCCCCCGCGAGGCCGCACGCTGGCGACCCTCAAAGGTTTGGCCCAGACGCTGATCGAACAGCGCCGCGACATTGAACGCGTCATTACCGCCGACCGGCAAAAACTCGACTCGCCGCGCACACGCCAACAGGTCAACCCGGGCGACTGGGATGAGCTGCTCAGCGGGCACGCGGACAAGCTCACCGCGCTGGCCGAGGAAATCCAGCGCGACCACCTCGACAAACCCTCGGCCCAGGACCTGATCGATGAGTACCAGGCCCAGGCCCGCGATATGCTGCGGCTGGCGGAACGGGTGTGCAGCGAGGGCTACAAGCGTCAATGGCCGACCCAGGAGAGCCTCGAGTATCTGTGGCAACACCAGCAGATCGATATCAACCTGACCAGCCTGGCCGACCCGCAACGGCCGACCCTCAGTGGCGATTTCTTCACCGAATACGCGGTGTATGACAAAGCGAAAAAACCGCCGACGGTGCTGTGGTATGCCCACTTCCATTACGCCAGCGCCGACGCCCCGCCCGCGCGCTATACCCGCGCCCATCTGAAACTGGCGGAGCAGCGCAAATACACGCAGAAAGATTTGCTCAAGCAACACGTCCAGAGCAGCTTGCGCAACCCCCAGGAGCCGGGCGCCGAGCCGATCAGGCGGATTGTCTACGTATTGATCACGCCGCCGGTGGATCAGTTGTTCCTGGCGATCGCGCCCATACCGCGCGCAAGCCGGTGAGCGCAGCCTGACGTTGCCGGTGGGGGCGCAACCGCCCCCACCGCCGCACTCAGTGGGCGAACAGCGAGTTGCCTTTCTGCCCGGCCAACTTCTCCGGTTTGATCAGGAACCGCGCCAGCGCCGGCAGCAGCCACAGCGCACCGAACATGTTCCACAGCAGCATGAAGGTCAGCATCAGGCCCATGTCGGCCTGGAACTTGATCGCCGAGAAGATCCAGGTACACACGCCGATCGCCAGGCACAACCCTGTGAACAGCACCGCCTTGCCTGTGGACTTGAGCGTCTGGTAGTACGCCTCTTGCAACGGCAGGCCAGCGCGCAGGAAACTTTCCAGACGGCTGTAGATGTAAATGCCGTAGTCCACGCCGATGCCCACGCCAAGGGCCACCACCGGCAAGGTCGCGACCTTGACGCCGATGCCCATGAACGCCATCAGCGCGTTGCCCAGCACCGAGGTCAGCACCAGCGGCAGCACGATGCACAGGGTCGCCGCCCAAGAGCGGAAGGTGATCATGCACATGGTCGCCACGCACAGGTACACCAGGATCAGGATGGTCAGTTCCGACTCCTTGATCACCTCGTTGGTGGCGGCCTCGATCCCGGCGTTACCGGCGGCGAGGATGAACTCCAGGCCGTCCTTGTTGTTTTCCTTGGCGAAGTCCTGCACCGCATGCACGGCGCGGTCGAGGGTTTCGGCCTTGTGGTCGTTGAGGAACACCAGCACCGGCGCCAGGGAGCAGTTGTTGTTGTACAGGCCATCGGCACGGGCGATGGAGTTGTTCAGCACATCCGGGTTGCGCGATAAGGTTTCCCATTTCAGGTTGCCCTCGTTCATGCCCTTGATCATCTGCTTGGACACGGTCACCAGCGAGATCGCCGACTGCACGCCCTCGGTGTTCTGCATCTTCCACATCAACTGGTCGATGGGCGCCATGGCATCATAGCGCGAGCAGCCTTCGGCCTTGGTCTTGACCATCACCACCAGCACGTCGGAACTGGTGGAGTAGTTGCTGATGATAAAGTTGTTGTCCTTGTTGTAGCGCGAATCCGGGCGTAGCTCCGGCGCGCCCTGGTCCAAGTCGCCGATCTTGAGGTGCTGGCTGTACCAGAGGCCGCCGCTGAACGCGACCAGCGCCAGGGCGACGGAAATCGGCGCGACCTTCGGGTTGGCGAAATTCGACAGCAGGCGCCAGAACGGGTGTTCGCGATTCGCGTCTTTCTTGCTCCTGGCCACGGCGCGCTTGCTGATGCCCGCGTAGGAAATCGCCACCGGCAGCAGGATCAGGTTGGTAAACACGATCACCGCCACGCCGATGGACGCGCCGATGGCCAGTTCCCGGATCACCCCGATGTCGATGATCAGCAGGGTAATGAAACCCACCGCATCCGCCAGAATCGCGATCATCCCCGGCAGGAACAGTTGCCGGAAGGTCCGCCGTGCGGCAGTCAGCGCATTGTCCGCGTCGCTCGATTGCAGGGCGATACCGTTGATCTTCTGCACGCCGTGGGAAATACCGATGGCGAAGATCAGGAACGGCACCAGCATCGAATATGGATCGAGCCCGAAGCCGAAGAAGTGCATCAAGCCGAGTTGCCAGACCACCGCCACCAGCGTCGTGCTCAACACCGCGACGGTGCTGCGCAGGCAGTTGGTGAACCACAGCAACAGCACCAGCGTGATGACGAAGGCAACGCCGAAGAACAACACGACCATCACCAGCCCGTCGATCAGGTCGCCGACCTTCTTGGCGAAACCGACGATGTGGATCTTGACGTTGGGGTTCTGCGCTTCGAACTTGGTGCGGATCTTGTCTTCCAGTTCATGGGAGAACTGCCGATAGTCCAGCGCCAGCAACTTGCCCTGGTCCTGCGGGTCCGGGTAGGACTCCAGCAGCGGGATGTCGACAATGCTCGACTTGAAGTCGTTGGACACCAGGCGCCCGACCTGGCCGGACTTGAGCACGTTGTTGCGCAGTTGATCGAGGCTTTGCGGCGAGCCGTTGTAGCTCTGCGGGATCACTTCCCCGCCGGCAAAGCCTTCCTCGGTGACTTCGGTCCAGCGCACGCTGGGGCTCCACAGCGACTTGAGGCCCGAGCGGTCGACGCCAGAGATGTAGAACACCTCGTCGTTGATCTGCCGCAGGGTCTCCATGTAGTCCTTGGTGAAGATGTCACCGTCCTTGGCCTCCACCGAGATACGCACCGTGTTGCCCAGGTTGGCCAGGTCGTTGCGGTGTTCCATCATCTTTTCGATGAAGGGGTGCTTGAGCGGGATCATCTTTTCGAAGCTGGTGGAGGGGCGAATCAACGTCGCCTGCCAGAACAGGAAAATACTCACCAGCAGGCAGATGACGATCACTGCCGGGCGGTTGTTGAAGATCAGGCGCTCAAGAAAGGTCGCTTTATCGTTGTGATGACTGCTCATTCTTTCCCCGCCTTCTTATTGTTTTGTGGGTTCGGCGCCGGTTGGCGTAGCAACACGAACACCCCCCTGCCCGACCAGAATCAAGTTGCCATTGCCCGCCGCCGTCACCGCCGAGAGTGAAATACGGTCCGGGCGATTGAATACGCTGAAGGTCTGGCCGTCGTCATGGCTGACCACCACGCTGCCGCCGTTACCGACCACCACCAGCGCGCCGTCATCGAGCAAGGTCGCCCCGGACAAGCCGAACTCCAGAGCGCCGCGCGCCGCATTCAGTTCGACCTGCTCCCAGGTGCTGCCGAAATCCGTGGAGCGGTACAGGTTGCCACGCAAGCCGTAGGCCAACAGGGTGTGCGGCTGGGCGGTGCCGATCACGCCGAACAGCGAACCCTCGTAGGGGCCTTCGAGTTTTTCCCAGGTCTGGCCGTCGTCGCTGGAGCGGAACATGCTGCCCTGCTCACCGACGATAAACAGGCCGGCATCCTTGATCTGGGCGATGGCGTTGAGGTGGAACTGGTCTTCGTTGTCGAGGCGCTCGCTGACGTCTTCCCAGGTTTTGCCGCCATCGGTGGTTTCGATCAGCGCCCCGTAGGCGCCGACGGCCAGGCCGTGGTTGGCGTCGTTGAACCAGACGTCGAGCAACGGCGCTTCGCGCTTGAGGTCCTGGTATTGCTGGGCCCAGGTGGCGCCGCCGTCGACGCTGGCGAGGATCTGCGCATCGTGGCCGACGGCCCAGCCGTGTTTGTCATCGACAAAAAACACCGCCGTGAGCAACTGGCGGGTGGGAACTTTGGCTTGGGTCCAGGTGCTGCCCTGGTCATCGGAATAGAGGATGTGCCCGCGATCACCGACCGCCACCAGGCGCGAGCCCGCGTGGACCACGTCGATCATCAGGCCCTTGGCGGCCTTGGGGGATTCAATTGCAAACACCGGCTGTGCGGCGGTATCGCTGGCTGCCAACAGCGGTGGCGACAACGCGGCACCGGCCAGCAACGAGAGCGCTGTGGCCAGCAACGCAACCCTGCGTGCGGCGCGTGGGCGGCAAACAACCCAACCCATGACAGGCTCACTCATAGACCTTTCTCCCATTTATTATTGTTAGGTCGTCTTACCTTCCCGGGCTCTGAAACCTGCAATCTAGAGCGCCTGGAGGAAGTAGGGGCCATCCTATCGGGCTTTCGAATCGTCTGACAATCGGCGCTACGTTATCTTTTGTTAACTGGCGGCTTTTAACCCTGCGCTGAATATAACCACATCAACTGCAATGATATAGCTTCAGAAATGAATTATTTTTTCCACATATTGAATTATGAGAATTTATATTCCATTAATAGCCTCCCTGAAAACAATAATCCAAAGGACCACGGCTATGCGCAAACTCGGAATCGGCCTGATCGGCACAGGCTTCATGGGCCGCGCCCATGCCCTGGCGTTCAATAACGCCCGCACGGTATTCGAGCTGCCGGTCAGCCTCAAGCTGGCCGCCCTGGCCGATGCCGACACCGAACGCGCCCAGCGCTGCGCCGATGCCTGGGGATTTGCCCAGGCCCATGGTGACTGGCAAGCGCTGGTCAACGACCCCACGGTCGATGTGGTGGCGATCACCACACCGAACCATTTGCACTACCCCATGGCCATGGCCGCGCTCGCGGCGGGCAAGGCGGTGTACTGCGAAAAACCGCTGGCGGTCAGCCTGGCGCAGGCCGACGCCATGCGCCACGCCGCGAGTGCGGCGGGCGTGGTGACGCGGGTCGGCTACAACTACCAGCACAACCCGATGATCGGGTGGGCAAAGCAGATCATCGCCAACGGCGAATTGGGCGAAATCATCAGTTTCCAGGGTGAGTTCAGCGAAGACTTCATGGCCGACCCGGCTTCACCCTGGTCGTGGCGCTGTGAGGTGGAACATGCCGGTGGCGCCCTGGCAGACCTGGGCAGCCACTTGCTGTCGATGGCACGCTATCTGGTGGGCGATGTGGTCAGCGTGTGCGCCGATACGCAGACCGTGCATGCGCAGCGCCCCGCCGTCAAAGGCGGCGACACACTCAAGTCGATTGCCGTGGACGACCAGGTACACGCCCTGCTGCGTTTCGCCAACGGCGCGCGCGGCACGGTGAGCAGCAGTTGGCTCAAGCACGGTTACAAAAACCACCTGGCGTTTGAGATCAGCGGGACGCAAGGCACGTTGGCCTTCGATCAGGAGCGCTTGAACGAACTGCGCCTGTGCCGCAAGGGCCAGGACGGCTTCCAACGCCTGCTGGCCGGCCCCGCCCTGCCCGGCTACGCGGCGTTCAGCCCGGCCGCCGGCCATCAGTTGGGCTACAACGAATTGAAGACGCTGGAAGTGCGCGAGTTGATTCTGGCAGTGGCCGGCCAGGGCGCGGACGGCAGCGACTTCGAGACGGCGTGGGCGGTCGAGCGGCTGGCGACAGCGATTCGGGTGGCGGCTCGAGAACAGCGCTGGGTCAATGTGAACTCGCTCTGAAATGTGGGAGGGGGCTTGCCCCCGATGGCGGTGGATCAGTCGATAGGCTCGGTGACTTCAACTCCGCTATCGGGGGCAAGCCCCCTCCCACATTTAGATCACCTAGAGATTCAAGTTAACGCAGCGCGCGGCGCAGTACCTTGCCCACCGTGGTCTTGGGCAGCTCGGTGCTGCGAAACTCCACATGGCGGCTCGAGAACAGCGCTGGGTCAATGTGAACTCGCTCTGAAATGTGGGAGGGGGCTTGCCCCCGATGGCGGTGGATCAGTCGATAGGCTCGGTGACTTCAACTCCGCTATCGGGGGCAAGCCCCCTCCCACATTTAGATCACCTAGAATTCAAGTTAACGCAGCGCGCGGCGCAGCACCTTGCCCACCGTGGTCTTGGGCAGCTCGGTGCTGCGAAACTCCACGTACCTGGGCACTTTGTACCCCGTCAGGTATTCCCGGCAATGGGCCAGGATCTGTGCCTGGGTCAGGTTCGGGTCCTTGCGCACCACGATGATCTTCACCCTCTCGCCGGTCACGCCATCTTCCACACCGATTGCCGCCACTTCAGCAACGCCGGGGTGCAGCGCCACCACGTCTTCGATTTCATTGGGGTACACGTTGAAGCCCGAGACCAGGATCAGGTCCTTCTTGCGGTCGACCAGGCGGATATAACCGCGCGTATCCATCACCCCGATATCGCCGGTCGACAGCCAGCCCTCGGCATCCAGCACCTCGGCGGTTTCCTTGGGCCGCTTCCAGTAGCCCTGCATCACCTGCGGGCCGCGCACTTGCAATTCGCCCTGCTCACCGAGGTCAGCCAATTCGCCGTCTTCGCGCATGAAACGCACCCAGGTCGACGGCAAGGGCACGCCGATGCTGCCGGTGAATTCCATCTCGCGCATGCGGGAAATATCGATGGGGCTGATGCTCACCACCGGCGAGCATTCGGTCAGCCCGTAGCCTTCGATGATCGGCAGCCCGGTGACTTCCTTCCAGCGCTTGGCCACCGCCGTGTGCGTGGCCATGCCACCGGCGATCACCATGCGCAGGTCGGAAAAGTCCCGCGCACAGAATTCCGGGTTCTCCAGCAAGCCGTTAAACAACGTGTTGACCCCGGCAATCCCGTTGAAGCGCTCCTTGCGCAGGATCATCTGCACGCGCTTCACGTCCCGTGGGTTGGCGATCAGGATGTTGCGCCCGCCCAGGCACATGAACATCAGGCAGTTCACCGTCAGGGAAAAGATGTGATACAGCGGCAACAAGGTGACGTTGGTTTCCTGCTTGTCCTGGTCCAATTGGTTGCCGACCCAGGCCTTGGCTTGCAGCAGGTTGGCGATGATGTTGCGGTGGCTGAGCATCACGCCCTTGGCGTCACCCGTGGTGCCGCCGGTGTATTGCAGGAAGGCCAGGTCGTCGAGGTGCATGTCCACCGGGAAATGGGTCAGCGCCCTTCCTTGCTTGAGCGCCTGATTGAAGCGTACCGAACCGCGCAGGTTGAACCTCGGCACCTGTTTCTGCACGCGGCGCAGGATGAAGTTCATCGCCGCGCCCTTGAAGGTGCCGAGCAAGTCGCCGATGGCCGCCACCACCACGCGCTTGACGCTGCTGCCGGGCATGGCTTTTTCCAGGGTGTGGGCGAAGTTCTCGAAGATCACCACCGTCTCCGCGCCGCTGTCCTTGAGCAAATGCTTGAGTTCATGGGCGGTGTACAGCGGGTTGACGTTGACCACCACCGCACCGGCCAGGATCGTCCCCAGCAGGCAGATCGGGTACTGCAAGCAGTTGGGCATCATCAGCGCCACGCGGTCGCCGGTCTTCACACCCTGGCCTTGCAACCAGGCGGCAAACGCGATGCCCTGCATGTGCCAGTCGGCATAGGTCATTTCGGTGCCGATGCTGACGTAGGCCACCCGTTCGCGGAATTTTTCCAAGTGCTCCAGGAACACCTCGCGCAGCGACGGGTAGTCCTCGATACCGGCATCGATGTCCGCCGGGACGCCAGGCAGGTAGGCGTTCAACCAGATGCGTTCGGTGTGTTCCAGGCTGATAGCGTTCATGGCAGTTTCCTTGTTGTTGTTTTGGATAGCGCTACTTTTCGACGATGGCGGTAATGCCCAGCCCGGCCGCCGCGCAGATCGAAATCAGGCCGCGCCCGCCGCCACGCTCGTGGATCGCCTTGGCCAACGCCGCCAATTGCCGGCCCCCGGTGGCGGCGAAGGGATGCCCGCAGCCCAGGGAGCCGCCGTTGACGTTCATCTTGGCGCGGTCGATGGTGCCCAGCGGTGCGTCCAGCCCCAGCCGTTCGCGACAGTAGTCGGCGTCTTCCCAGGCCTTGAGCGTGCAGAGCACCTGGGCGGCGAACGCTTCGTGGATCTCGAAGAAATCGAAGTCGGCAAAGCCCAGGCCCTCACGCTTGAGCAGGCGCGGCACGGCATAGGCCGGCGCCATCAGCAGGCCTTCGCTGCCGTCGACAAAGTTCACCGCCGCGGTCTCGCCGGTGCGCAGGTAAGCCAACACCGGCCAGCCGTGTTCGGCGGCCCACGCTTCACTGGCCAACAGCACCACCGAGGCGCCGTCGGTCAGCGGTGTGGAGTTGCCCGCCGTGAGCGTGCCGTTCTGGCGGTCGTAGGCCGGGGACAGGCTGGCGAGCTTCTCCAGGCTGGTGTCGGCGCGCAGGTTGTTGTCCCGCGCCAGGCCGCGATAGGGGCTGATCAGGTCGTCGAAGAAACCGCGTTGATAGGCGGCATCCAGGCGCTGGTGGCTGCTGAGGGTCAATTCATCCTGGGCCAGGCGCTTGATCTGCCAGCGCTTGGCCATTTCTTCGCAGTGCTCGCCCATCGACAGGCCGGTGCGCGGTTCGCCATTGCGCGGCAGCAGCGGCTTGAAGAACATCGACGGACGCACCTTCAGCAGCGCCTTCACCTTGTCGCCCATGGCCTTGGCGCGATTGGCCGCAAGCAAGGTGTGGCGCAGCGCTTCATTGAGGCCGATGGGCGCGTCGGACGTGGTGTCGGCGCCACCGGCGATGCCCACGTCGATCTGGCCGAGGGCGATCTTGTTCGCCACCAGCAAGGCCGCTTCCAGGCCCGTGCCGCAGGCTTGTTGCAAGTCGTAGGCCGGGGTTTGCGCAGACAGCGTGGTCGATAACAGCGACTCACGCGCCAGGTTGAAATCCCGCGAGTGCTTGATCACCGCGCCCGCGGCGAACTCGCCCAGGCGCTGGCCATGCAGGTTGTAGCGGTCGACCAGGCCTTGCAGCGCGGCCACCAGCAAATCCTGGTTACTGTCGTGGGCGTACACCGTGTTGGAGCGGGCAAACGGAATGCGGTTGCCGCCGATGATCGCCACACGGCGGGCCGGGGCCGGGTTGAAGCTGTAGTCATTCATTTAAGGCGCTCGTTCCAGATAAAAAGCCCGCGCATGTGCGGTTTGTCACCGGCGAAGTTGCGCACTTCGAACTCACGCCGCGGGCCGCTCACGGGGCGGCGCCACAGCGCGACCTGGCCGGGCAGGAAGATCGGCAGCTTGAAGTCGCAATGCGCTTGCGCCTGATCCAGGCCACCCGGCGGTTGCTCGGCGGCCAATGCGCGGCCCAATGTCCACATGCCGTGGGCGATGGCGCGGCGAAAGCCAAAGAGTTTTGCGCCGATCAGCGAGGTATGAATCGGGTTGAAATCCCCCGAGACCTTGGCAAACCGCCGGCCCAGGTCGGCGGGCAGCACCCAGCGCTGGGTGCGCAACAGGCCTTCTTCCTGCAAGGGCAGCACGTCCGCCCATGGCTCACCCACCGGTTTTTTCACGTCGCGCCGCAGGTACAGGCTGTCGCTTTCCCACAGCAGCGTGTCCGCACCGTAGGCCCGGGTGGCGATGCTCAGCGCCTGGCCCTTGGGGTGCGCCACCCAACGCTCGCAGTACACCTCCAGGCGCAGGGCCTGGCCCGCGTGCAAGCGCTGGTGCTGACGAATGCGATTGGCCAGGTGGACCATGCCGCTGGCCGGGTACGGGAAACTCGGCCGGGTCAGCAGCATCAGGTGCAACGGGAACGCCAGCACCTGCGGGTAGGACAGCGGCACGCCCTGCTCATGTCGGAAACCACAGGCGCGGCCATACGCGGCGATGCCGGTGGCCGACAATTCCACCGCCGAACGCACCAGACGCGCCTTGGGCAACTCAGGCGCGCCGTCGAGCTTGGGTTTGCGCAAGGCGCGCAGGCCGTCCAGCAACAACTGGGGCTGCGACGGCGGCGGGTCGATGATCTGCGTCACGTAGTCCATGGCTCAAGCTCCCAGCAGGCTTTGGCCGCACACGCGCACGACTTGGCCGTTGACGCCGCCGGACGCCGGGTGGGCCAGCCAGGCGATGGTCTCGGCCACGTCGATCGGCTGGCCGCCCTGGGACAGCGAATTCATGCGCCGCCCGGCTTCGCGGATCAGCAGCGGGATCTTCGCGGTCATCTGGGTTTCGATGAACCCCGGCGCCACCGCGTTCACCGTGACCTGCTGCGCCGCCGCCAACGGCGCCAGGCCGTGGACCAGGCCGATCACGCCGGCTTTGGAGGTGGCGTAGTTGCTTTGCCCGAGGTTGCCGGCGATGCCGGAAATCGACGACACACAGACGATACGCCCGCCCGGGTTCAGGCCCTGGCATTCCAGCAACGCGTGGCTCAGTTGCAACGGCGCTTGCAGGTTGACCGCCAGCACACTGCGCCACGCCGCTTCGGTCATCTTGGTGATGGTCTTGTCGCGGGTGATCCCGGCGTTATGCACCACCACGTCGAAGGCGCCGGATTGGCTGACATGGGCCTGCAACAGTGAGGCCGCATCTGCTGCGGTAATGTCCAGTGGCAACGCCGAGCCACCGACGCTGGCGGCGGCGTGTTGCAGCGCGTCCTCGGCTTGGGGCACATCCACGCACACCACATGGGCGCCGTCGCGGGCCAATACCTGGGCAATCGCCAAGCCGATGCCGCGGGAGGCACCGGTGACCAGTGCGCGGCGGCCGGCGAAGGGGGTGTCCCAGTTGACCGTGACAGGGCCGTCCAGCGGTTTTTCCAGGCGCACCACTTGCCCCGACACATAGGCCGAACGACGCGACAGAAAGAAGCGCAGGCTGCTGTCCAGGGCGTGTTCGGCCCCCGGCGCGACGTAGATCAATTGCACGGTGATCGCCCGGCGCAGTTCCTTGGCCAGCGAACGCACCAACCCTTCGAGGGCGCGCTGGGCGATGGCCTGGGGCAAATCCCGACAGTCTTCGGGAGCAGTGCCGAGCACCACCACACGGCCATGCTGGGCGAGGCGCTTGGCATTGGCGTGGAAAAATACGTAGAGCTCATCGAGCTGCTGCAGGTCGACGACGCCCGTGGCATCGAACACCGCGCCCTGCACCTTGACCGTAGACGGCGCCTTGAGGGTCGCTGCAGTGGCGGCGACCGTGTCGGTGGCGCTGAAAATCTGTTGCACTTGCACAGCCAGGCGCCCTGCCCCCGCGACGATCACCGGGTTGGCCAGGCCTTGCTGGCCACGGCGATGACGTTGCAGCAGCAACGGTTGCGGCAGGCCGATGGCCTGGGCCAAGCGTCGGCCCCAGGGAGAATTGACGAACGATAGGTAGCTGTCACTCATATAAACATCCACTCACGATACGGTATCGGTATGAACGCCCGAGCCATGTAGGCGCGTTCATTCAGTGCCACTCAATTGACCGAAGCATTCTCGCCCTGGCTGGTACGACGCTGGGTAGACGGTTGCAACACATGCTTACGCTGCTGCAACGCCTCAAGCAGACCGAAGTCCTGCGGGAAGTCGTCGACCTGGATGCCGTGGTCGGCATATTCCACATAGCGCGCGAGCAAGGCGTCTTCATCGCTGCTGATCAAGTCCAGCGCCCGCGCCTTGACGCGCCAGGCGGCAAAGGCCGTGGCGGCGATCGGCATCGGTTCGAGCAAGCCCTGTTTGATCGCAGGCTTGAGCCGTGCTTCGATCAGCTCCACCTGCGGCAACAGGCGGAAAGCCAATTCGCCGTAGGCCAGCTTGTCGATTTCCGGACGTGGGATATAGGAATTGGCCAGCAAGCGCTCACGGGTTTCGCCGGGGGTCTGCACCACATCCGCCACCTGGGCCAGCAGCCAATCCGAGGGTTTGCGCAACGGGATGCCAAACGGAAAACTCAAGCCGCGCACCACCGCCGCAGCGGCTTTCGACGGATAGTTCTCCAGCACCTCGGCGAGCGCTTCATGGGCGCGCAGCAAGGCGTCCTGGGCCGACCAGTGCACCAACGGCAAGTCCGCCTGGGGCCGACCGTCGTCTTCAAAGCGCTTGAGCACGCAAGACAAGATGTACAACTGCGAAAGAATATCGCCCAGGCGCCCGGTGATACTTTCCTTGCGCTTGAGCGCACCGCCGAGCACACCCATGGAAACGTCCGAGATCAAAGCCAACACCACCGACAGCCGATTGGCCTGACGGTAGTAGGACGCCAACGCCGGCTCGGTCTTGGAGGGTGCGGAAATCAGGCGCCCGCCAGTGAGCGAATGCACTGTGGCGCGCACCGTATTGGCCAGCACAAAGCTCACATGGCCGAACATTGCGCTGTCAAACGCTTCAAGCGCCTTGCGCCGATCGGGGTTGCGCGCCGCTTCCATCTCGCGCAACACATAGGGATGGCAACGGATCAGGCCCTGGCCAAAGATGATCAGGCAGCGGGTCATGATGTTCGCGCCTTCCACCGTGATCGCAATCGGGCTTTGTTGATAAGCGCGAGCCAGGAAGTTGTTGGGCCCCATGCAGATGCCCTTGCCGGCGACGATGTCCATGCCGTCGTTGACGATCATCCGCGCGCGCTCGGTGACGTGGTATTTGGCGATGGCGGAGATCACTGAAGGTTTCTCGCCGGCATCCAGCGATGCCACCGACACCTTGCGCACTGCGTCGCAGGCATACAAATGCCCAGCCATGCGCGCCAACGGGGCTTGCACGCCTTCGAACTTGCCGATGGGCAGGCCGAACTGTTTGCGCATCGCCGCATAGGCGCTGGTGCCGCGTACTGCGACCTTGCCCAGGCCGACGTTGGCCGACGGCAGGGAAATCGCCCGACCGGCCGCCAGGCATTCCATCAGCATGCGCCAGCCGTTGCCGACCTGTTCGCGGCCGCCGATGACCCACTCCAGGGGAATGAACACATCCTTGCCGGTGGTAGGACCGTTCTGAAACACCGCGTTGAGCGGCCAGTGCCGACGACCGCTGTTCACGCCCGGATGGGAGGTTGGGATCAACGCGCAAGTGATGCCCAGCGAACCCGGCTGGCCGAGCAGACCTTCCGGGTCTTGCGCACGAAACGCCAGGCCAAGCACTGTGGCAATCGGGCCAAGGGTGATGTAGCGCTTGTCCCAGGTCACGTTGAAACCCAGCACTTCCTCGCCTTCGTGCAGGCCTTTGCAGACGATGCCCAGGTCCGGAATCGCCCCAGCGTCGGAACCGGCATACGGGCTGGTCAGCGCGAAACACGGAATGTCTTCGCCACGCGCCAGGCGCGGCAGGTAGTAATTGCGCTGGGCATCGGTGCCGTAATGCAGCAGCAATTCCGCCGGGCCCAGGGAGTTGGGCACCATCACCGAAATCGCCGCCGCCGAGCAGCGTGTCGACAGCTTCATCACCACTTGCGAATGCGCGTAGTGGGAAAAGCCTTTGCCGCCGTACTGCTTGGGAATGATCATGCCAAGGAAACCGGCGTCCTTGGTGTACTGCCAGCCCTCGGGGGACATGTCTTGCCAGACCTGGGTGGTTTCCCAGTCGTTGGCGATGTCGCACAGGGTTTCGACTTCGTTGTCGAGGAAGGCTTGTTCCTCGGCACTCAGGCTGGCCGGCGCGGCTTGCAGCAGGCGCTGCCAGTCGGGTCGGCCGCTGAACAGTTCGGCATCCCACCACACGGTGCCGGACTCGATGGCCGCGCGCTCGGTGTCGGACATTGCCGGCATCACTGTACGAAATAGGCTCAGAGCCTTGCTGGTCAACAGGCGGCGACGCAGCGGTTTGATTGTCATCAGCAACGCGGGCAATACCACTAACAGCGCCACGACGGTGGTGCCGAAAACGGCGACCACGTTGAACAGGTAGCCGGCCGCCAGCCAGGCCAGGCCAGCGCCCAGCCAGTGGACAGCGGCGGCTTGTCGATACGCCAGGGCAATCGCGGCTGCGAAACCCACCAATAACCAGATCACCATGGGGATACCTCTACTCGATTCAGGGCGTGGCGAACGCTGGCGCAGATCGATATGAACTGCGGCGTAGGGCAACACTACAAATTTGGAAAGTCAGATTCAAATTATATTTTGAAATTTTTATTTAACTCATGGGCAAAAAAATACTGGGCTGAGCACGTCAGCCGGGGTCACGAATACGAAAATCGGAATAGGTCACATGGCGACCCGTAAATGAGGGCAAACAGCAGGAAGAAGGCATTCAGATGCGCTTAGTGCCTTCCTCCATAGCCCTCGATATCTGTTAAAACTTGTAGGTGGCCGATACGCTGACCACATCGCCTGACGACTCAGCCTTGCCGTCCAGGCTGGCGCCACCCAAGCGGTCAACGTTTTTGGTTTTCAGCTTCACTTCCTGCACGAACTGATGGGAATACGCCAAGTCAAGACTCAAGCCCTTTACAGCCTTTACCTCGTAACCCGCACCGAACGACAAGAACGTACGATCACCATCCGGGATACGGGGGTCACGGGTCGAGTTGCGGGTTGGTGTCTGGTCAAGGGCCACACCGGCACGCAGCGTCAGTTCATCGGTGGCACGGAAGTCGCCGCCGAGGGAGTACATCCACGAGTCCTTGTAGTTGTAGGGGATCGAGACGATGGTGATATCGCCGGACTTGAGCGTGAGGTCCTTGAACGACGACCACTGCGTCCAGTTCACACTTGCGCCCAAGGTGAATCGGTCATTGAACTGATGCACCCAGTCAAAGCCCGCAGTCGCGGGAATATCCAGTTGGGTACTGGCATGTGCGCCATCCGGGTACAACGCCAGCCCAGGATAAGCCGACCCAACCAGCGTGCCAGTGCCAGTGAACGGGTTCGGTTGAGTCATCAGGGCATAGCTGTACGAGTCTGAACGAATGTTGTACTTGCCCGTCATCTTGTTCTTGATCTTGGCGTGATAGTTCAGGCCCAAGGTGTCTTGGTCAGTGGGTTTCCAGGTAATACCGGTAAACCAGCCGGTGGAGATATTGTCGACCTTGACCCGTATCAGCGCGCCTCCGACACCTGCCGGCAAATCAATACTGCCCAGTAATGGGTCCTGGGAGTTGGCAGCAGCCGCCAACAAATCGATGTTCTGACTCACAAACCCTTTACTGTGTTGAACAATAAGCCCACCGCCGATGGCGAACTGATCATTGACTTTGAACGAAAGCGAACCGGTCAATCCCACGGTTTCGATCTTGGTGTCTACAGCAAAATCGCGAAGTTTGGAGTCTTCGTCCCAAGTTGAGCGCATCCCTTGTGGCACCACTTGGCTCAAGCCAAAAGCGAACCGGTCCCCCAGGGGCATCACCATGAACCCGGTCGGCAACCAGGCAGTGAAACCACCCTCGCCACCATCATTGTTGTTGACCGTTGGCGATGAAAGGTCAGGGAAACCATCCGCACCTATTGGACTGTTCGAGACAGGGTTACCCAGATAATCATTAGCCGCGCCCTTATATTTGATTTTGATGCGCGCGTAGTCGACCGTCATTTGTGCGACGTTCTGGTCCACAAACGCCATCGCGGCGGGGTTGTTGTACGCCGAACTGGGGTCATTTTTGAACAACGAACCACCCCCGAACGCTCTCCCCCAGCCGGGAGCACCATAAGTTGGAGTTGAAAAGCCACCGGCCTGAACAGAGCCGGCCACGATCAAGCTGCTCAGAAGAGCAAACCCAGCGGTCACCCGCACCTGTTGTTTCTTATTATTCATGCTCCAATCCTTATTATTATCTGCCGCTCTACGCGTTGCCTTTGCGTCACCGCCCGGTAGGTGCCCGGTAAAAGGCACCCACTTTCTACGGGTGATCAGCCCTTTATGGAGTTACTGCATCAAGGAACAATGGTCAGACTTGGCGCCGTCACAGTCAGAGACTGCACAACGCAGTTCGGACTAGTGCCGGATGTGTGGCCAGTCAACGTCTGGTTGTTTGCGGTCAATGCGTGAGTACTGTTGTTCCAAGTCACGTTGATAGTGTCAGGGCCGCAATCAGTTAGCGGAATCAGTGGCTTGGTGATGGTGTAGCCAACGTTGGTTACTGTGCCGCCCGAAAGACTAGTGGCAGTCAATACCCAGCCAGGGGTGGGGATATTCTTCAGTACCGGCAAATCGCAAAGCCCCCCACCGGTGAGCTTCGCGTCGTTGATGGTCGCCACGCCAGATGTAACGTTCCCTTTAAAGGTAATACCGCAAGTCACTGCAGCACCAAATGAAGATGGCGACTTCACTACAATAGTACCGCTGGAGGTACTGAAAGCTCCATCTGGGCTAATGCTGACAGCATTAGCCATCGAGGCCGCACCCATGCACACGGCCAAAGCAGACAACGACACGAGAGTTTTCAAACTTTTCATTATTTTTCCTCACATGTTATGGCGAGTCATTCGCCAGGGGTAATGGCCATGAACGAGAGGTCACGGAGAAACTGCAGAACTTCCCTTTCCAGCCAAATTTCAATTCAATTACCGCTGCAACTATCGGATATATCTATTCGACAACTTTGAAGTTGGCCGGCATCTTGATCGACACCGTCTTGATCTTGCAGTCTTCGCCAATCGGTACATTGGCGGCTTCCAACTTGCCGGTGGCGTTATCCCAGGTGCCGTCGGCCGTGGAGGGGCCGCACTTGCCGCCCAGGCCGAAGGCGTGGACGTCCACGCTGATCTTCGACATCGAGCCGCTTTGGGTGTCTTTGGCCACCAAGATCCACGGCAGGTTGATCGCTTCGACCCGGCTGCACTTGAGGCCGCCGTCGAATTCGACCTTGTCGACATTGACGGACGAACCGTCGGCGGCAACCTTGCCCGCCACCTTGATGGTGCAGTCGGCACTGATCAGCTTGCCTTTGGAAAAACTGATGGGCCCTTGGGCAGTAAACGCACTGCCGGCAGGTTCAATACGGGCAGCCTGGGCTTGCTGATAGACAATCAGACCCAATGCCGCCAATAAGATATGGGCAGTGAACTTGGCAGGTGTTTGCATGGTGAACGTCCTTCCCTTGCTTTTATTTTTGTGGGGTCAAACAACTCTCTTGCAATGAAATCGATAAACGCTGGGCGATAAGAAACCGCGCGATACAAAGATCCCGAGCACGCCAGGTAACTTTTTCAGTTCATCTCAGAACGTTTTGCTATTGCCGCCGTATTGTTTCAGATAGTGCAAACGCTTGGACGGTTGAAGATTGGTCAGAGTGATATCCCCGGCATAATGCCTGAGCACCCGATGGTCCATCCGTCGTCGCCACAAATACGGCACGTAAGCCCAGACAATCATGCTTGCATAACCGTAGGGAAGTTGCGGCGATTCATCGAAGTGACGCAACGATTGATAACTGCGCGTCGGATTGGCGTGATGATCGGAGTGCCGTTGCAGTTGGAACAGAAAGATATTGGTCACGATCCGGTTACTGTTCCACGAGTGTCGCGGCGAGCAACGCTCATAACGGCCGTTGGGCAACTTCTGGCGTTTAAGGCCGTAGTGTTCGACGTAGTTCACCACTTCCAGCAGCGAGAAGCCGTAGATGCCCTGGATGATCAGGAACGGAATCACCGCCGCCCCCAACCAGGCAATCATCGCGCCCCACAACACCACGCTGTACAGCCAGGCGCTGAGCACGGCGTTTTTCCAGTGCCAGGCCGGCAGGCCGAGTTTGCGCAGGCGTTCGCGCTCCAGGTTCCACGCCGAGCGTGCGCTGAACCACACCGAGCGCGGCAGGAAAGCCCAGAAACTTTCCCCCAGCCGCGAGCTGGCCGGATCTTCCGGGGTGGCGACACGGACGTGATGGCCCCGATTGTGTTCGGTATAGAAGTGCCCGTAGAACGTCGGCGCCAAAGTGACTTTGGCCAGGAACACTTCCAGCGGCTTGGGTTTGTGCCCCAGCTCGTGGGCGGTGTTGATCGCGATGCCAGTCGCCGCGCCCGTGGACATGGCCATGCCCAGGTACGTGAACGCACTGACCTGGCCGTGCAGTTGGGTGCGCGAGGTGAGATAGGCGGCCGTTTTCGCCAGCCAGCTCGAAGGTTCCAGCGCGGCGGTGGCCTGGAGCAAACCGCCGTTGATGATCCAGTCGATACCGCCGGCCGCCAGCCAACCGGTGATCACCACCGAAGCGATGACGAACAGCACGCCGGTGTAGATGATCCAGCGGTAATAGCGTTGCGATTCGAGGTGGTTGACGGCGGACTCGGGCGGGTTACTCACGTCTTCGCCCAACAGGCCATCGATCAGCGGGATGAGGCCGAAGATCACCAATACGCCAACCCACCACAGTTGTTGCACGCCGCTGGTGATTGCCAGTGTGCCGGAGAGTAAAGGCGTTGCCAGGGGCAGGATGCCAAGCCACCACAGGTGGCGTTTGCCGTCGGCCCAGACCTGCGGGGTGGCCAGGGTCTGATTCATGGCAACCTCCGGACGAGGCAGGTGCAAAACAGGTTCGAGGAGCGCGGAAGGCTCCGGGAAATCAACCATGCGATAAAAGACGTTTTTTTCATTGTTATTCGCTCTTAGGCATTTCAAAAATCATTTCAAAACAAACATTGAAATATTTTTTTAAATAAATAACGCGGAATCGTTAGGTCGTCAACTAGTTTATCGAGCCCTTTTTTGCGTGACCGAGCAGTCTCTTTTTCAGCTGGCTGGTCAGGTGTCTAGAGCGCGCATTGACGCCGTTGTGCCGCGACTCGGATGGCCCGATTATTTGTCCGCCAGGGCCAACGGTGGATGCAGGACGGTGGTGTTTTGCGGTGATCGGGCCCGTTTGGCCACCTGTTCCACCACCGCCACAACACGCTCCGTCGCGGTGATCGGCAACATATGGCCGCGCCCCTCCACCAGTTGCAGCTTGAGGCCGGGCACCCGGCTCGCGAGGGCCTGGCCGTGTTTTTGAAAGTCCAGCACCTTGTCCTTTGCGCCGTAGATCAGGCCGATGGGCAGGGTCAGTTGCGGGTAGCGCTTGACCATGCCCGGCAGGTGATCGTTGACCTGGTTGATCTCGGTGGAGGCCGCGTAGAAGTTGGCCGGGCGCATGCCGAGCAGCCCGCCGCCGCGTGTAGCGAAGTCCGCTGGTGCAGGATCGGGGGCGAACACGCCCTTGACCACCGAGCCTTTGGTCAGCAGGCCGATCGGCATCGTCAGCGTGTGCGACAGCCAGCGACGCAGCCACGCCGGGCGCACCGCCAATGACAGGAACACCAGCGGCAACAGGCGCTGGGGATGGGTCAGCGGTGCCACCAGGATCAACCCGGAGACCGCGTGGGGATGGTCGAGGGCCAGCGCCAGGGCCACCGCGCCGCCGAGGGAATGCCCCAGCACCAGCGGTCGATCCAGGCCCAGCGCCTGGATAAAAGCCGCGATTTGCCGGGCCTGGGCCGGCAGGTCCGCCGCCGTGCCCGGATGCCGGGTCGAATAGCCCGAGCCAGGTCGGTCGAGCGTGATGACCCGGAAATGCTCGCGCAACTGCCCCGACAAGGCGTAGGTCAGGTTGCGACTGCTGCCCATCAGCCCGTGAATCATCACCAGCGGTGGGCCCTTGCCCTCGTCGAGATAATGAAAGCGCTCGCCATCGACGTCCACAAAGCGCCCGTTACTTGGAACGGCCGCTTCGATGCGCCGTGTCATCCAGGCACTGAAGCCCCATGCCACCACGCTCGCACCGACCAGCACACCCGCAGCGATAACCCATTCGACAGCCATAGCTCGGTCCTCTGCTTCCCTGCTGCCGACCGCCCGACCGGAATTGATCAAGGCCTCAGCCATCGCCCACACCCTGGACCTAAACTTCGTGCATACCGTCGCACATAAGGAGCCAGGGACTAGCCTAGGCGATATTTTCAGGTAGATTATTTAAAATATTTTTTAAAATAAGTAATTCAATTTTCCTTTGCAATGGTGTTCTATCTAAAAAGACAAAACAAAAACAGGAGCACATCCGATGCCCACGCAGGCCCGCCTATGAATGCCCACAGTGATTCCATCGACATCGCCATCATCGGCTCAGGCTTCGCCGGCCTGTGCATGGCGATCAAGCTCAAGGAAGCCGGCTTTAGCGACTTCTTTATCGCCGAACAGGCCGAGACACTCGGCGGCACCTGGCGCGACAACCACTACCCTGGCTGCGCCTGCGATGTGCAGTCCCACGTCTATTCGTTTTCGTTTGCGCCCAACCCGCACTGGACCCGCCAATTCGCCGCGCAAGCGGAGATCCGCGCCTACCTGGAGCAATGCGCCCGACGTTTCGCGCTGGCGCCGTATCTGCGCTTCGGCATGGGCCTGCAACGTGCGGTGTTTGATGAGCAGCAACAACGCTGGCAGCTGAGCTTCAGCAATGGGCGCCAGGTCAGCGCGCGGGTGCTGGTGTCGGGCATGGGCGGCTTGTCTCGCCCCGCGCTGCCGGATATCCCGGGGCTGGACAGCTTCAAAGGCCAGCGCTTTCACTCCCAGCAGTGGGACCACGCCTATGCCCTGAAGGGCAAGCGCGTGGCGGTGATCGGCACCGGCGCCAGTGCCATTCAGTTCGTGCCGCAGATCGCGCCGCAGGTCGCCCATTTGGACCTGTTCCAGCGCACCCCGCCATGGATCATGCCCAAGCCCGACCGAGCGATTTCCCGCGTTGAGCGCTGGGCATTCAAGCACCTGCCCTTCACCCAACGGCTGGTGCGCGGCGCCTTGTATTGGGCGCTGGAAGCCCGCGTGGTGGGCTTTGCCCGGCACCCACGGCTGATGAAGATGGTGCAGAAAGTCGCCCTGCGCCACTTGCACAAACACGTCACCCGCCCTGCCCTGCGCAAGGCGCTGACGCCGGACTACACCCTCGGCTGCAAGCGCGTGCTGATCTCCAACGACTATTACCCAGCGTTGTCGCGCAGCAATGTGCAGGTGGTGACCGACAGCGTGCTGCGCATCGAAGCCGATGGCGTGATCACCGCCGACGGCGTCAAGCACCCGGCCGATTGCCTGATCTTCGGCACCGGGTTCCAGGCCACCGACCCGCTGCCCCGCGACTGCATCATCGGGCGTCACGGCGTCGACCTGATGGACGCCTGGCACGACGGCGCCCATGCCTACAAAGGCAGCACGGTGCCGGGCTACCCGAACCTGTTCCTGATCATCGGCCCCAACACCGGCCTGGGGCATAACTCGATGATCCTGATGATCGAAGCCCAGGTCGCTTACATCCTCGATGCGCTGCAACAAATGCAGCGCCACCGCATTGCCACAGTGGAGGTCAAACCCGCGGTGGAACAAGCCTACAACCACCAATTGCAGGACAAACTCACGCGCACCATCTGGAACACCGGCGGCTGCCGGAGCTGGTACCTCGACCCTCGCACCGGCAAGAACACCACCCTGTGGCCCGGCTCGACCTGGCGCTTCAAGCAGATCACCCGGCATTTTGCGCTCAAGGATTATGTCGCCAGCATGGCACCGATTGACGCGGCGCCCCGCGCAATGGCTGCGCCACATTCCACCGCAGAAGGGAGCCTGTCATGAAGTCGTTCAATGGCCGCGTGGCGGCGATCACCGGCGCGGCATCCGGCATGGGCCGCGCATTGGCCCTGGCCCTGGCGCGCGAAGGTTGCCACCTGGCGCTGGCGGACAAGAACAGCCAAGGCCTGGAACAGACCGTGGCGTTGATTCAAACCGCCACCCTGGCGCCGGTGCGGGTGACCACCCAGGTGCTGGATGTGTCCGACCGGCACGCCATGCAAGACTGGGCGGCGCGCTGCGCTGCCGAGCACGGCCAGGTCAACCTGATCTTCAACAACGCCGGAGTGGCGCTGTCGAGCACCGTCGAAGGCGTGGACTACAGCGATCTGGAATGGATCATCGGCATCAACTTCTGGGGCGTGGTGTACGGGACCAAGGCCTTCCTGCCATATCTCAAGGCCAGCGGCGACGGCCATGTGGTCAACACGTCCAGCGTGTTCGGGCTGTTTGCCCAGCCCGGCATGAGCGGCTACAACGCCAGCAAATTCGCGGTGCGCGGCTTTACCGAAGCCCTACGCCAGGAGTTGGACCTGCAACGTTGCGGCGTCTCGGCCAGTTGTGTCCACCCCGGCGGCATCCGCACCGATATCTGCCGTAGCAGCCGCATCGACGCCAACATGACCGGCTTTCTGATCCACAGCGAACAGCAGGCCCGCGCCGACTTCGAAAAGCTGTTCATCACCGACGCCGACCAGGCCGCCAAAGTGATCCTGCAGGGCGTGCGCAAGAATAAACGCCGCGTGCTCATCGGCCGCGATGCGTATGTTCTCGACCTGCTCACCCGCTGCCTGCCGGCGGCCTATCAAGCGCTGGTGGTGTTCGCCAGCAAGCGCATGGTCCCCAAACGCCCAACGCCGCTGTTTGACAGCAACGACGAGAGCCGTCTCTGAACAGGAGCAAGCCCCATGCTACCGATCCGTCGCGATATCCGCTTTGCCTTGCCGGCCGAACGCATCAAGGACTGGCACGAACAAGGTCCGTTCATCACGCATTTTTTCAATGCGTTGTCGTTGCTGTTTCCCCAGGGCGAGCTGTTTTTCATGGACAGCGTGCGCCACTACCGCCAACGCATCGATGACCCGGCGCTGAAACAGGAGATCCAGGGTTTTATCGGCCAGGAGGCCATGCACAGCCGCGAACACCTCGCCTATAACGACTTGCTGCAAGCCGCAGGCCTGCCGGCACATCGCCTGGACCGGCGCCTGAAATTCTTCCTCGACCTGCAGAAAAAACACCTGCCGCCGGCGTTCAACCTGGCGGTGACCATCGCCCTGGAGCATTACACCGCGATGCTCGCGGAAATCCTCCTGAGCGACCCTTCGCGCTTCGGCGATTCACTCAAGGGTTACCAGCAGATGTGGTACTGGCATGCCCTCGAAGAAACCGAGCACAAGGCGGTGGCGTTTGACGTGTGGAACCGCGTGATCAAGCCGGGCCCCCTGCGTTACCTGCTGCGCACCGGGAGCATGCTGACCACGACGTTGCTCTTCTGGCTGGTGGTGTTCGACTTCCACCTGCGCCTGCTGATTGCCGACCGCAAGGCCGGCGGGCATGTGCAAGGGTTCTGGCGCATGCTCAAGTTTTTGTATGGACCCAAGGGCGTGTTCCCGCGGATGCTGCGGCCGTGGCTGCACTACTTCAAGCCGGGCTTTCATCCGTGGGACCACGACAACCGTGCGCGCCTGGCGAGGATCGAGGGCTTGGTCGAAGAGATCGAACAGACCCAGCGCGAATACCGATCGGCCCAAGCCTAGACCCGCCGCGCACGCAACCTGGTACAGCACCACGACCACCCTGATCGCCGTGGGTGCTCGGGTCAGCGTCGAGGCGCCCCCCGACGCCGAATAACACACAGCGCGCCCTCGCGGCCGGCGCGCAGCCCCTCGAAGACAGGGCCGGGAACACACCGGCCAACGCCACACATGACCAGGCGCGGCGCGAAAAGCCGTTGCGGTCGCCCAGTTGATTTTTCAGGTTCCTCAGCACGCTCATGTGCGCGCTTGCGCTTTAGCGATGGAACTTTCTGATAAGAACCAGTCCCTAAACCTGTTTCAAGATGTAATATCTGCGACTTTTTCAGGGTTCCCGGATCGCGCAGCAAGGGGAACACGCTGAAATCGCCAGCAGCAAGGAGCTTGGCTTGAGATACAACACAAACGGTCTAATACTATGCACCCACTGATGTTTAACGCACTGTTGTGGTTATGTGGGGTTGCTTTGCTCTACCTGGCCAAGGCGGTTATGGAGCTGTTTTTAGGGCCGATCAGCGAAACCTGGATCGACCTGACGCTGGTGCTGACCGCATACCTGTTACTTTTCGTCCTCGACCCCATACGCACCCGGATAAACCGCCGCATGCGCAAACGCGCCCGGCGTAGACAGGCTTGCCAAGACACCGGCGCAGATGCCTGACTTTTTTTCGAGGAACCCACCTGTGTCCCAACCCGGCGATACCCATCAACTCGCGCTGGACCGATTTCTGCAGGCACACCCGGATGTCCTCACCCAACTGGACACTCTGAACCCGCTGGCCGCCCAGGCCAAAGGCGAAACCCTTGCGCAATACCGCGCCGAACGCCTGCATGAGGCGTTCGAAGCCGAAGCCGAGCGCCTGGGGCTGTTTGCCTGGGAGCTGACCCTCAAGCTGACGGCCGAATCCGCCCAGGCATTCGAAGCGCAACGCCTCGAAGTGCATAAGGAAGTGGCGCAGATGGCGGGGATGAGCTGGGACGAATACTGCGAGTTGCATGGCGTGAGCGGCTGACGCGGCACGCCCCATGCTGGTTTTATCGCCTCACACCATCGCCAACGGATGCTTGCGCTTGGGCGCTCCGAACACCCGGTCGATGGCGTCGAGGTCGTGTTCGTCCAGCACCAGTTGAGCGGCCGCAGCGTTAAGCCGCACATGCTCTTGCGTGACGGCCTTGGGGATGGCGATCATCCCGTCCTGACGCACTACCCAGGCCAGCGCGACCTGCGCGGGCGTCGCCTGATGCCGATGGGCGATCTGCTTGAGGGTCGGGCTGGACAGTAATTCGCCGCCTTGCGCGATCGGACAGTAAGCCATCAACGGCAAGTGATGTTGTTGCCACCACGGCAGCAGGTCGAATTCGATGCCGCGCTCCTGGATGTTGTAGAGCACCTGGTTGGTCGCGCAGGCCGGTGACGCAAGTTCCTGCAGGTCGGCCACATCGAAGTTGGAAACACCCCAGCGGCCGATCTTGCCGGCTTCGCGCAAGCGCTCGAACGCCTCGACGGTTTCTGCCAGCGGGTACTGACCGCGCCAGTGCAGCAGGTACAGGTCAATGTAATCGGTGCCCAGGCGCTGGAGGCTGGCATCGCACGCGCGCGGTACGCCCCGGCGGCTGGCGTTGCGGGGGTAGACCTTGCTCACCAGGAACACCTGCTCGCGCTTGCCGCGAATGGCCTCGCCGACCACGCTTTCGGCGCCGCCTTCGCCGTACATTTCGGCGGTGTCGATCAAGGTCATGCCCTCGTCGATACCGCACTGCAACGCCGCGACTTCGGCGCGGCGCCGCTCCGGGTCTTCGCCCATACGCCAGGTACCCTGGCCGATGACAGGGACCGGAACACCGGCCAGATCGATGGTTCGCATGACAATCTCCTGATGGGTTCGCGGGTTAACAGTGTGGCATTCACCGGACAAACGGGTTCAATCGAAGTATGGTTGCCTTTTGCCAAATCGCCGGAAGGGCCTGCAATGCTGTTTGTCGTGATGCTCGGGGGCAAGCACCCACGGGCCAGGATCGAAGTCCATGACGTGGTATTCGCCGTGGCGGATACGCTGGAAGCCACCTACCCACAGTTACGCGATGCCTGGTTTGGCAGCCCCAAGGGCGTGCATATCGATTCGTGGATGGCGGTCGATGGCGTCGACGGTTGGAAAGTCGAACTCAGCCACCTGGCGCCCCAGGCCGGCGCGCCGCACCTGTACTTCATCAACCTGGGCGGCTATGAGACCAACCGCTTTGGCGAGGCGCATCACTACCTGCTGGTGGTTGCCCGCGACAAAAAGGAAGCGACGGGCAAAGGCAAGCAACAGCTGCTGCGTCACTGGTCACAGGCCCACACCGACGGCGTGCTGGACATCGACGACTGCCTGCCCATCGATCTGGTCGACGGCCGTTACCTTCACCTCGTCCAAGCCCCGCACCGGCCGGTGCTCCAGCAGAACGACTACATTGTGCTGGGGTGAACCGGCTTTACCCGCTCCGCCGACGCTCAACCGCCGGCACCGGATGAACCGCTGCCGGAACTCAATTTACCCTATGGGCACATAGACGATGCCCTGCATGATCGGCTCCACGCTCCCGGTCAACACCACGCCGCCCTGCCCGTCCCACTGCACGGTGACTGTGCCGCCGTCGCATTGCACCTCGACGCGGTCGTCGAGCAAGCCGCGGCGAATCCCATTCACCACCGCGCCGCAGCAGCACGAGCCGGACCCGAGCGGCACGCCGCCGCCGCGCTCCCAGATCCGCAGGCGAATATGCCCACGATCGATGACCTGGACAAAATGCACATTGGTCCTGGCGGGGAACAGCACGTGGGTTTCCAGGGCTGGGCCCAGGGTCGCCACGTCGACAGCGGCGAGGTCCGCGACAAAGAAGGTGCAATGGGGGTTGCCCATGCTGCACGCCGCCGGGTCGCCTTCGAGGGGCAAGTACAGTGTGTCCATCGACTCGGCCAGCGGCACCGCGGCCCAGCCCAGCGATGGCGCGCCCATATTCACCGACACCCGCTGCCCCGACTCACGCACACAGGTCAGCAAACCGCGGTCGGTACGCAGCACGATGGTATCGGTGCCGGCTTCATGCATCAGCCGCTCGGCCACACCGCGCGTAGCGCTGCCGCAGGTTTGCAGGGGCGTGCCATTGGGGTTCCAGAATTTGATCCGTGCGGCAGCGTCTGCGCAATCGAGCACCACCGCCAACTGATTGAAGCCGATGCCGGTGTGACGATTGCCGAGACGGCGAGCGACCTGCGCGCTGATCGGATCATCCAGACCACGGCGATCGATGATGAGGAAGTCGTCGCCGTGGGCGTGCATCTTCACGAAAGGCAGCGTCATGGCGTGTGCTGTGGGCGGTGACAAATCAGAGCACACTCCCCATGGCTTTCATCAACACGGGGTCGCGCCCGTAGATATCGGGCGCATACACCAACTCGCCCTGGCGATCCACTTCCACGGTCCAGTACCCGAGCAACACCGGCACCGGCGTCGCCAGGCGGAATTCATGGGTCACGCCGGTGGCCAGCAATTCATCGGTGCGAACGCGCTCCGCCGGGCTCACCAGCAGGTCGCGCAGCAGCAACGGTTGTTCGACCCGCACACAACCCGAGCTGAACGCACGCGGGCCTTTGGTGAACAGCGGTTGGCTGGGCGTGTCGTGCAGGTACACCGAGTACGGGTTGGGGAAACGCAGCACGATCTTGCCCAGCGGGTTGCGCGGGCCGGCGCCCTGGCGCAGCAGGATGTTGCCGGGGCGGGCCCAGTCAATGTGTTCGGGGGCCAGCGGGCGGCCTTCGGGGTCGAGCACTTGCAGGTTCTGCTGGCGCAGGTATTCGGGGTTGAGGCGGATGGCCGGGAGTTTGTCCTCGCGCATGATGGTGGGCGGCACGGTCCAGGTCGGGTTGAGGGTCAACCGGTTGATGCGTGATTTGAGCAGCGGTGTCTGGCGTTCGGCGCGGCCGACCTGCAAGCGGGTTTGCCACACCGGGATGCCACTCTGATAGACACTCAATTGCGCGGCGGCGACGTTGACCACCACGCCTTCGGGCTCCAGGTCCTGGCTCAGCCAGCGGAAGCGCTCCAGGTTGATGCGCAACTGCTCGCGGCGCACCGCCGGGCTGATGTTGAGTTCGGCCACGGTGCCGGCGCCGATCACGCCGTCGGATTGCAATGAGTGACCGACCTGGAAGGCCTTGACCGCCTTGACCAGTTCGTCGCGGTACTGCTTGCCGTTGTCCTTGGGTTCGCTGGCGAGGTAACCGCCGCGGTAGAGGCGCCGCGCCAGTTCCGGCACGCGCGGGTCTTCCATGCCGGGGCGCAACAGCGGCCCGCCGGCGACCGCGTCCCAATGCGGTAATGGCTGCTTACGCAGCGTGGAATAGACGTTGCGCAGGCTGCGGTATAAATCCGTGCTGGGCCGGGCCTGGTCGAAGGCTTGCGCCATGTCGTGCAGCCCGGTGGCGGCGAAGGCCAACACCTCGGTATCCAGGTCGCGGGTGGGTGGCTGGAAATGCCACAGCGGTTCGAAGCGCGATTGCTGCAGGCGCCCGTAATGCAAATCCTGCAGGGCTTGCAGGTACTGTTCGCTGCTGCCGATATCGCTGCACAGCACGTTGTCCGTGGCGTTCGCCGGGGGCAGGCTATAGTGGGTGGGGTCCAGGCCGTCGTCGGCCAGCATCAGCAACTGCGCTTGCAGTGCCTGGCGGCGTTCGGCGACCCACAGCGGCACATCGCCCTGCTGCCGATAGAACGCCTGCAGACGCGCCAATGTCGCCGCGTCGATGCGCGACGCAAGGCTGGGGCACACGCTGGGCAACTGCGCGAGGGCCTGTTGGACCGGGCTGGCTGGAATCACCGGTAACGTGCCCATCGGTACTTCGTCGGCTGTAGCGACCAGCGGTGCAACGAGCAAGCAAATGCTCAAGTAACATGCGTGTTTTTTGAACAATAGCTTTGCTCCAATCCACAGTGGGGGGATGTACTGTAGATGCTGACTTTTATGTGCCGCCTCGGCCTGATGACCTTGACCGTGGCTACGCTGAGCACCGTTGTGCTCGCCGCCGACGGCAACCCTGTTTCCTTGTATAGCAGCCTGGCGCGCTCGGCTCCAGAACTCAATCCCACTGTACTCAAAAGCGCGCTGAACGCGGTGCAGTGCGCGGTCAATAATGGTGAAGAGCGTTCCGAGCGCCTGGCCGTGATTGACTATTCCCAGCCTTCGACCGCTCGTCGGCTATGGATTTTCGATTTGCGCAAAAAGACCCTGGTGCTGCGCGACCTGGTGGCCCACGGGGCGAAGTCCGGGGAAAACTTCGCCACCCAGTTCTCCAATCGTGAAGGCAGCCACCAGTCCAGCCTGGGCCTGTTCCGTACCCAGGAAAGTTACCTGGGCACCCATGGCTATTCGTTGCGCATGGACGGCCTGGAGCCAGGCTTCAATGATCAGGCGCGCGACCGTGCCCTGGTGATTCACGCCGCCGACTACGTCAACCCGTTGTGGAGCAAGCGCGAAGGCCGCATCGGCCGCAGCCAGGGTTGCCCGGCGGTGCGTCCGCAGGTGGCGCGCCAGGTGGTGGACAAACTCAAGGATGGGCAGTTCATGTTCTCGTGGTACCCGGACCAGCGCTGGCTGAAGTCTTCGACCTACCTCAACTGCAAACCCCAACAGGTGGCGAGTAGTCGTACAATCCGTGGCGGTTAGCCTGTCCCCACCGATATAAAGAGAGCGTCGCATGCTTCTACATAAGTCCACCTGGATCGAGATCGGGCAGTTTCTGGAGCGCAGCCGCACGGTGGTGATCCCGATCGGCTCGAATGAGCAACACGGCCCCACCGGCCTGCTGGGCACCGACTGGATGTGCCCGGAAATCATCGCCCACCAAGCGCAGCTACACGCAGACATCCTGATCGGCCCGACCTTCAATATCGGCATGGCCCAGCACCACCTGGGCTTTCCCGGCACCATTTCGCTGCGCCCTTCCACCTTTATTGCCGCGATTGGCGACTGGGTGCGTTCGCTGGCCGGGCATGGTTTCGAGAAGATCCTGTTTCTCAATGGCCATGGCGGCAACATCGCCACGATCGAAGCGGCGTTTTCCGAGCTGTATGCCGCCGCCAGCTTCGCCCGCCAACCGGCCGGGTTTGCGCTGAAGCTGGTGAACTGGTGGGATCTGGACGGCGTCAACGAGTTGGCTCACCGGCAGTTCCCGGTCGGCCACGGCAGCCATGCCACGCCGTCGGAAATTGCCGTGACGCAATGGGCTTATCCGGAGTCGATCAAGTCTGCCGATTATTCGCCGCAGATCGCCAACACCGGGCCGATCCGTGAAGCGTTGGACTTCCGCGCGCGCTTCCCCGACGGGCGCATGGGCTCGGACCCGGCCCTGGCGACCGTGGAGAAAGGCGCTGAATTGGTGGCGTTGGCGGCTCAAGGGCTGGTCAGGGTTGTCGACAGCTTCAGCCACGAAGCAACCCCTTGAGCCAACCCTCGCGCCCACCGAGTTAGGGGTGGCCTGCGGTTACTTGCACTCTTGCGCCGTCAATTCCAGGCGCGACGGCGTGATGGTCGACGCGAGCGGCTTGCGCTCATACAGGAACACCTTGGTGCCGTCCTGGCTCTTGTAGGCCTCCAGTACATCATCGGCGGCAACCTTGCTGGTCAACACCACCTTGGCGTGGCGCGAATTCTGCGTCACGGTCGAGGTGAGATTGTGTTTTTCAAGTTTGGGCAACACGCATTGCATATAACCTTCGGGGGTCTTGGCGGTATGCAGGGTCAATGTCGGAGCATTCGGAGCGGAAACACAACCGGCCAGTAACAAAGAAGCGACAGCCAGGGCCGGGGCAAAAAAAGAGCGCATAGAAATCCTGAATATATAAAAGGAAAAGTTCACATCAACCCGCTCGGACTAATGCCTTGAGCGACGCATCAAATTGTTTCAAGGCATCGAGCTGTACATCGCGCTGCTGCTCGATCTGCGCGGCAATCTCCGGGGCCGCCTTGTCATGCGTCCACACCGACGGCACTTGCTTATGCACCGAGCCTTCGGCCTTGGCGATGTACTGCAGGTCCGCGTCATAGAAGCGCGCGATAAAATGCGCTTCGACCAGGTCGTTACGCGGGGTCAACAGTTGGTTATGGGTGTCGAGCATCACCACCACATCGGGGTGAGCCTGCACGAGCGCATCCAGCGTGTCGTAAACGGTCACCGACAAAAACGTGCCTTGCAACGAATTCATCAACCAGTCAATCGCCAACTCCGGGTCGGAACTGTTGACGAACGCCGCCCGGATGCGCCCATCAAGGGCATCTCTGGCGCCATTCAAGGCTGTGGCGTGGTAGCGTTCAAGGTAGCTGAGGTTGTCGACCGTGTTTTCACTGTACAGCACCCCCACTGACTGCTCGTGCCGCAGCGAGTCTACGCTAGCGCCGAGTGACAGCAAATGGCCTGCACGCAGTTCATCGGCGATTACCGGGTTGATCATGACCACAGTGCTCATCATCAGGGTCATTAAAGCCAGTTGAATAAACGTCCTCATCGCGCGATTTCCTTGAACTGCGTCTTGATGGGGAGATTTTCCGCCTTTGTGGAAAAAACAGAACTTGCAATCTCTGATGCTGACTATTATCTGAATCAATAGTGCTTACATAAAATCTATAAGGACCACGCTATGAAACCCCACCAGAAAACCTTCGACCGCATCCGCGAAGCCGTATTGCCGGATTTTCGCGATCGGGTCGCCGATTACCTGGTTGTCTATGAAGATGTGCTGCTGGACGAGGCCGCCGACCCGGACCAGGCCTACGCCATCGCCCAGCAATTGCTCGGTTACCTGCGCGGTTTGAACACCACCCGCGTGCTGGGCATGGCGGACTGGGAAGAGCTGGACCGACGCGTCGCGCAGGAATGGCCTAAAGCGCGGGCCTTGGCAGATTGACCCATTCCTGCACTGATGGCCGCTGCCATTGGCGCTGCGCATAGCTCACCAAGTCGGCCGGCATAGGGTCGCCGTTGAGGATCAGGCGGTTGAGCATCACCGCCAGGTCCACATCGGCAATTGACCACTCCCCGAACAAGTACGCCGGATTCCCCGCCAACAGCACCTGCGCCGCACTGATCAAGCGATGGGCGGCAGCTTCGGCCAATGGCGACAACGGCGGCATCTTCTGCCCATAGAACACCACCAACGTCGAACGCTCCTGGCGAATCGGCAGCAAATCGCTGCGCAACCACGCCTGGACCTGCCGCGCCCGCGCCCGCTGCTTCGGGTCGGCCGGGTACACCGCCGTTCCGGGGTAGGCCTCGTCGAGGTATTCGCTGATCGCCGAGGACTCCGACAGGGAGAAATCGCCGTCCACCAGCGTCGGCACGCGTTGGGTCATGGACAGTTGGGCAAAGCCCGCCATCTGGTGTTGCGCGGCATCGAGGTCGAGGGGCACGGTGTCGAACGCCAGGCCTTTTTCGCGCAGGGTGACGAACACCGACATCGCGTAGGGGCTGGTGAACAGCGAATCAACGTAGAGGCGCAGCGCAGCTTGATTCATGGTGGATCTCCTTGAGTGAAACCCCACGCTACGAGATCGGCGGCGATAAAGACAATGCGCAGTTTTTATGGGGGCATTCCCCGGCGGAATAGCGCCTCAACCGGCAAACCCGCCCTGCTCCAGAAACGCCCGTTCCGCCTCCGTGGTCGTCCTGGCCAGCACCTCGTTGCGGTGGGGAAAGCGCCCGAAACGTTCGATGATCCGCGCGTGTTCCTTGGCCCAACGGTAAGTGTTGGCATCCAACTGCTGGTTGAGGAGCAGGGAGCGTTGCTGGTCTTGCGCGTCTTCGGAATGCTCAAACGGCAGATAGCAAAACGCACGCAATGCCGGTTCGACCAATTGATCCAGCCCAGCATCCACCATGCGCCGCGCATACAAGCGCGCCAACGGGTCCGTGGCAAACATATGCGCTGTGCCGCGAAACGCGTTGCGCGGGTACTGATCGAGCAGGATCAGCAAGGCCAGCGCACCTTGCGCCGAGTCCAGCCAGCCCTCCAGCTCACGCCGCGCCGCTTGCAAATGGGTGGTGTGGAAGGTGTCGCGAAACGCCGCGTCGAACGCTGCGTCCTTGGCGAACCAACGCTTGGGACCGGCCTGCGTCCAGAAATCGACGACGGCGTGCGGGGTGTCGTTGTGTGGTTTGCTCATGATCAGCCTCTCCCGATGCCAGGCGCGAACCTGTTCGCTCTCGATGACTTCGCGCAGCGGCGCGCGCATGCGTTATAGGATAACATCCGTTTTCCATCCTGCCCTTGTGATCCACGCCCATGACCGATGCTGCTCCCCTGCGCCAACGCCTGCTTTCCATCGACGCCCTGCGCGGCCTGGTGATCCTGTTCATGCTGCTGGACCACGTGCGCGAAACCTTCCTGCTGCACCGTCAGGTCAGCGACCCGATGAGCCTCGACAGCACCGAGCCCGCGCTGTTTATCAGCCGTACCCTCGCCCACCTGTGTGCGCCGGTGTTTGTGTTGCTCACCGGGCTGTCCGCCTGGTTGTACGGGCAAAAATACCAGGGCCGTGGCGATGTGTCGGCCTTTCTGTTCAAGCGCGGGCTGTTCTTGATCGTGCTGGAGTTCAGCCTGGTCAACTTTGCCTGGACCTTCCAACTGCCGCCCAGCGTCATCTACCTGCAGGTGATCTGGGCGATTGGCCTGAGCATGATCGCCCTCGCCGCGCTGCTGTGGTTGCCGCGCCCGCTGCTGATCAGCTTGGCACTGGTGATCATGGCCGGGCATAACCTGCTGGACGCGCTGCACTTCGCTCCAGGGACAGCGCTGCAGACTGTGTGGGCGCTCCTGCATGAGCGTAGTTGGATCGAGGTGTCCGATCACCTGCGATTGCGCATCACGTACCCGGTGTTGCCATGGATCGGTGTGATCGCGCTGGGTTACGGCCTGGGCCCATGGTTTGCCACGGCCATGGCGCCGGCCCTGCGCCAGCGTTACCTGTTACGGGCGGGGCTCGGTGCATTGCTGGGATTCGTGGTGTTGCGGGCGGCCAATGGCTATGGCGAGCAGCCGTGGCACGCGTATGACAGCGGCGTGCTGACGTTGATGAGCTTTTTCAATGTCACCAAGTATCCGCCGTCGCTGTTGTTCCTCGCGTTGACGCTGGGCATTGGCCTGTTATTGCTGCTGGCTCTTGAACGCGTGGGGCAGCGGCGCTGGATCGGCGTGCTCGCGGTATTCGGCGCAGCCCCGATGTTCTTTTATCTGTTGCACCTGTATGTGCTGAAGATGCTCTATGTCGCGTGCGTGGCGCTGTTGGGCCTCAACCATGGCGCCTACTTCGGCTTCGACAGTGTCGGCGCGGTATGGCTGGTCGCGCTGCTCTTGCCGATGGTGCTGTATTGGCCGGTGCGCTGGTTTGCCGGGCTGAAGGCGCGGCGGCGGGATGTGGCGTGGCTTAAATACCTGTGACCTGTCACTGCGCCTGCGGTGAAAGGGCGCAAGCGCCCTAGCACCTTGTCAGGCCGTGTTACGCCAGTTCGGCGCGCAGTTGCCGCGCCGCCGCGACCATATGGATCAGGGCCGCTTCCGTCTCCGGCCAGCCGCGTGTTTTCAAGCCGCAGTCGGGGTTCACCCACAAGCGTTCTGCTGGAATGCGTTTGGCGGCCTTGCGCAGCAGGTTGGCCATTTCCGAGGCGTCCGGCACTCGTGGCGAGTGGATGTCATAGACGCCCGGGCCGATGTCGTTCGGGTAGGCGAAGGCTTCGAACGCGTCCAGCAGTTCCATGTCCGAGCGCGAGGTTTCGATGGTGATCACGTCGGCATCCATCGCCGCGATGGACTCGATCACATCGTTGAACTCGCTGTAGCACATGTGCGTATGGATCTGGGTTTCGTCACGCACACCGCAGGCGCACAGGCGGAACACTTCGGTGGCCCAGACCAGGTAGTGCTGCCACTGCGCCTGGCGCAACGGCAAGCCTTCACGGAACGCGGCTTCATCGATCTGCACGATCTGGATGCCAGCGGCTTCCAGGTCGACCACTTCGTCACGGATCGCCAGGGCGAGTTGACGCGCCTGCACTTCACGGCTCACGTCTTCACGCGGGAAGGACCACATCAGCATGGTCACCGGGCCGGTCAGCATGCCTTTCATCACCTTGCGGGTGAGGCCTTGGGCGTAGCGGATCCACGCCACGGTCATCGCCTGCGGGCGGCTCAAGTCGCCGAAAATCACCGCCGGTTTCACACAGCGTGAACCGTAGCTCTGCACCCAGCCGAAGCGGGTGAAGGCGTAGCCGTCCAATTGCTCGGCGAAGTACTCGACCATGTCATTGCGCTCGGCTTCACCATGCACCAATACGTCCAGGCCGAGGTTTTCCTGCACCTCAACGGCGTGACGAATCTCGCTGTGCATCGCCTCGACGTATTCGGCTTCGCTCAACTTGCCTTGTTTGTAGGACTGACGCGCCAGGCGGATCGACGCGGTTTGTGGGAACGAACCGATGGTGGTGGTCGGAAACAGCGGCAACTTGAGACCGGCGCGTTGTGTCTCGATGCGCTGGGCAAACGGCGACTGGCGCTGGCTGTCCTGAGCGGTGATTGCCGCCACGCGGGCTTGCACCGCCGGTTTATGAATGCGCGGCGATGCGGCACGGGCCGCCTGTACGGCGCGGCTTTCGGCGAGGGCGGCGAGCACGTTCGGCGCGTCGGGCTGGTCGACGGCCTGGGCCAGCACGGCCACTTCGGCGCACTTCTGTACGGCGAACGCCAGCCAGCTTTTCAACTCGTTATCGAGCTGGTCTTCACGGCCCAGGTCGACCGGGCTGTGCAACAACGAGCAGGACGGCGCCACCCACAAGCGATCGCCCAATTTTTCATGGGCGTGCCGCAAGGTGGCCAGGGCATTGTCCAGGTCGCAACGCCAGACGTTACGCCCGTTGACGACCCCAAGGGACAACACCTTGTAGGCCGGCAGGCGGTCGAGAATGGTCGGGTACTGCTCCGGTGCGCGCACCAGATCGATGTGCAGGCCATCCACCGGCAGGTTGGCGGCCAGGCCGAGGTTTTCTTCCAGGCCACCGAAGTAAGTCGCGACCAGCTTTTTCAGCGGGTCACGCTGGATCAGGTTGTAGGCACGCTCGAAGGCGTTTTTCCAGGCTTGCGGCAGGTCGAGTACCAGAATCGGCTCGTCGATCTGCACCCACTCCACGCCCAGGTCAGCCAAGCGCTGGAAGATCTGGCCGTACAGGGGCAGCAGGCGGTCGAGCAGCTCGAGTTTGTCGAAATCACCGCCCTTGGCCTTGCCCAGCCACAGGTAGGTCAGCGGGCCGATCACCACGGGTTTGACGGTGTGCCCCAGGTCAAGCGCCTCCTTGACCTCGTCGAAGAGCTGGTCCCAGCCGAGGTGGAAGTGCTGGTCGACGCTGAACTCAGGCACCAGGTAATGGTAATTGGTGTCGAACCATTTGGTCATTTCCTGGGCGTGCGCCCCGCCGCAGCAATTGTCACTGACGCCACGCGCCATGCCGAACAAGGTCTGCAAGGTGGCTTTGCCATCGGCCGGGCGAAAACGCTCAGGGATCACACCGAACATCAGCGAATGGGTGAGTACCTGGTCGTACCAGGCAAAATCACCGACGGGCAACAGCTCGATGCCAGCCTGTTTTTGCAAGGCCCAATGCGCCTTGCGTAAATCGCGGCCGACAGCGTGCAGGCCGGCTTCGTCGAGTTCGCCCTTCCAAAACGCTTCCTGCGCTTTTTTCAGTTCACGATCGCGTCCAATGCGCGGAAATCCGAGGGAATGAGCGACTGCCATGACTTACAACTCCACTGTAGGTAGTAATGGCAGCCATTGTCGGCAGATGACGATAGTGAGACAAACTCATTTTATTCCTGATGATCACAAGATTTACTCATGTTAATACCGCGCTCGCGGCGCCTGAACACCTGACCCTTGTAGGAGCGAGCTTGCTCGCGAAAAACCCAAGTGCGCCGCGTACCGTCAGGCAGCCCGCATGATCGTTGGCGTTCTTCGCGAGCAAGCTCGCTCCTACAGGCTGTTACATCAATGGAATCGAATAGCTCACGAACAGCCGATTCTGATCCTGGTCCCGCGCGACCTCACTGCGCGACATACCGTTGCGCCAGCCGAACCCGACGTTCTTGAAGGTGCCGCTCTGCACCACATAATCCAACGAGATATCCCGTTCCCACTCGCTGGCGTTGTTCCCGCTGGCGGTGAGGATATGGTCGCCTTTCAAATACATCATCGACGCCTTCAAGCCCGGCACGCCCAACGCCGCGAAGTCATAGGCGTACTGCGCAAAGGCCGTGCGTTCGCCGGCCTGGATAAAGGTTTGCACCGTCCGGTCGGTGTAGAGATACAGGCTGGAGCCGCCCTCCCCTTTGTTCACCAGGCCGCCCTGGTTGAGTTGGGCAAAGTTGCTGTCATCGGACACTTGCTGGTAACCGGCAGTAATCGCGTGAGACCCCAGGGAGTAGATGAAGGCCGCACTCCAGGTGTTGTTGTCGATTTCACCGCTGCCGTTTTTGGTATAGCCGCTGAACTTGTAGCCTTCGGCGCGCCCGGCGGCGCTGCTGTTTTTGCCGTCGGAGGTGGTCTTGAAGTAACGCAGGTCGGTTTTCAACGAACCGTAATCGCCCAGCGGCAATACATGAATCAAGCCGGCAAAGTGTTGTTGGTAATAGTCTTCGAGGTTGGCGTAGTAGTACTGGACCATCAGGTCTTTGGTCAGTTGGTAGTCGGCACCGGCGTAGGTGAATTTATTGCTTTCCTGGGTGCCGCCCGCCGCCGCCAGGCCGCTGCGGTCGCTGGAGCCGCGCCCGGTGGTGTGTTGAAGCTGACCGCCGATCAGGGTCAGGTTGTCGATGTCTTTGCTGGTGACCTGCCCGCCTTCGAACGATTGCGGCAACAGGCGGCCATCGTTGCTCACCAGGATCGGCAGGTTCGGGCGCAGGTAGCCGTAGCGCGCTTCTGTCTTGGCGAAGCGTGCCTTGGCGGTGGCGCCGCCGCGAGCCCAGTTGTCCACGGCCTTGCCGTCGTCGGTTGGGATCATCGAGCTGCCCACATGGCGGCCGGCGCTGCTGTCGAGGGTCATGCCGAGCATGCCGACCGCGTCCAGACCAAAGCCGACGGTGCCGTCGGTGAAGCCCGATTGGTAATTGAGTATGAACGCCTGGCCCCACTCTTCAGTCTTCGACGGTGCGGCGCTGCCGTCACGGTTGTCGTTGTTGAAGTAGAAGTTGCGCATGCTCAAGTTGGCTTTGCTGTCGCTCAAGAAATCGGCCGACGCCAGGGGGCTCAGGGCGATGCCCAAGCTGCCGGTCAATAGGCTTAATACATTCAAAGTAGCTTTCATCAGGACGAACTCCGGCGCGGAATCCAAGTTCCGGGCGCTAAAAATGGACAGCAGGAAGCACACGGCCACACATGAGTTGGCCGTTGCGTTAACTAACGTTCAGTTACTTGGTTGGGTGAAGTGAACCTCCGTAGAACCTCAGTCAATCAATCCATGAGCGTCATAAAACGGATATGGCCCCGGGTAGTCCCCGAATACGCCGTTGTGGCTGACCAACCCCTGTTGCGCATCCCAGCGATGCAACAAGTAACCCGCCGGTTCCAGGTTGAAATGCGCCGGCGCGGCGTCTTGCAGGTCCAGCACGATCTGATGGGACGTGCCAGGGCATACACAGCTCAAACTGCCGCCGAAACGCCGCTGCATCGACCGGTGCAAATGCCCGCACAGCAAGCGTTCCACCTGCGGGTGGCGCGCCACGACGGTTTCGAGGGCGGCGGCATTGATAAAGTGCTCGCGGTCCATATGGCCGATGCCGCTGATAAACGGCGGGTGATGCAGGATCAGCACGGTCGGCACTTGCGGACGCAGTGCCAACTGTTGGTCGAGCCACTGCAACTGGCTGTCCAGCAGTTGGCCGCCATGGCCGCCGGGGATGGTGGAATCGAGGCCGATCAGGCGCAGGGGGTGGGCGTCGACCACCCAATCCAACGGGCCCGCCGCCGAACTCGGCAAGTAGGTGTGATCGCGGAACGCATCCAGCAACGGCCCGCGCGTGTCATGGTTGCCGGGCACCAGGTAGCAAGGCATGTGCAGGCGCGCCAGTTCAGGGTGCAGCACGGCGTATTCATCGGCGCGGCCGAAGTCCACCAGGTCGCCGCTGATCACCACGATATCGGGGCGTGGGTGGCTGGCGTTCAGATGGTCGACGGCACGGCGCAGCGCGCCCAAGGTGTCGACCACGCCGTAAGTCAGGCGCTGGCCGGCTTTAAGGTGCAGATCGCTGATCTGTGCAACAAGAAACGGACGGTTCAAAAGGCAACTCTCACGCATTCAGGGTGAACAACATGTGCGGCGCGATGGCCAAGGCAATCGGCGCGCCGACGGCGTACAGCTGGTTGTCGCTGCTGTCGACCAGCAACGGTTGCGGGCCGCCCACATCCACCAGCAGGCGGCTTTGCGCGCCCTGGAAAAACTGCGCCAGCAGATGGCCGTGCAGATGCCCTTCGTTTTCCATCACCCGCAAGTGTTCGGGGCGGCAATACACGGTGCCGGGCAACTGCGCTGCATGCCACGGCAATTCGCCGCCGCAGACTTTCAAACCATGGGGCGACGGCTCAATGACCTGGAAGGCATTCAGGTTGCCGACAAAGCCTGCGACGAAGGCGTTGGCCGGTTTCTGGTAGATGTCCCGCGGGCTGGCCAGTTGCGCGACGCGGCCGTGTTCCATCACCAGGATGCGATCCCCCAGGGCCATGGCTTCGCCCTGGTCGTGGGTGACAAACACCGAGGTGATACCGAGGCCGCGCAACAGTTGATTCAACTCACTGCGCAGGCGCTCACGCAATTGCGCATCGAGGGCGGCCAGGGGTTCGTCCAGCAACAGCACCTTGGGGCGCGGCGCCAACGCACGGGCCAAGGCCACGCGCTGGCGTTGCCCACCCGACAGTTCATAAATGCTGCGCTTGCCGTGGTGTTGCAAACCGACCAGTTCCAGCAGTTCCTCGCAGCGCTTGTTGCGCTCCGCTGGCGACACGCCGCGAATCTTCAGGCCATAGACGATGTTCCCGGCCACATCCAGGTTGGGAAACAGCGCATAGTTCTGGAACACCATGCCCACATCGCGGCGCTCGATGGGCAGGCGCGTGACGTCCTGGTCGCCGAAGAACACCTGGCCCACATCCGGGCGCTCCAGGCCGGCGATCAAGCGCAACGTCGTGGTTTTGCCACAACCGGACGGGCCGAGGATGGCCAGGGTTTCGCCGCCTTCGACGGTCAGGTCCAAGTCATGCACGGCGACGGTGCCGTCGGCGAACGCCTTGCGGCAACCTTGCAGGCGGATAGTGATAGCGGTCATCGACGCTCTCCACGGGACAAACGGGCACTGATGGCCTGCAACGCAATCAGCAGCGGCACGATCATCAGCAAAAAGATAAGGGTGTAGGCGCTGGCGATTTCCAGGCGCGCCGAGGCGTAGCTGTCGGCCAGGCCCACCGGCAGGGTCTTGGTCATGGGCGTATGCAGCATCCAGGTCAGGTTGAATTCACCCAGCGACAAGGTGACCACCATCAGCACACCGGCGAGAATGCCCGCCCGGCAGTTGGGCACCACCACGCTGAAAAAGCGCTTGATGGGACCTGCCCCCAGGCTCGCCGCCGCCTCCTCCAGCACCGGCAGTTGCTGGCGTTGCATCACCGCCATCACCGGGCGCACCAGGAATGGCAAGGTGAACAGCACATGGCCGACCAAAATGAACAGCCAACTGCTGCGAAACGCGCCGAACTGGCCGTAGGTCAAGAGTAAGGCCAGCGCGCTGGCCAGCCCCGGCATCGCCACCGGCAGCACCATCAGTTCCTCGAAGGCGCGACTGAAGCGATTGTTCATGCACACCAGGGCGTAGGCCGCCGGCACGCCGATCACGCAGACGCACACCGCGCAGGCCAGGGCCAGTTGCAGCGACAACCACACCGTCGGCGAATAGGCCTGCCAGACCTGAATCAACCAATCGAAGGTCAAGCCACTGGACAGGCCCACAAAGAAATTGCGCGTGAGCCCGGCCAGCAACGACATCAACACCGGCACCAACATGAAGGCGCACACCAGCAGGGTAAACAGCAGTTGCATCACGAACAGCGATGAGCGCTTCACAGGACAGTCCCCGCGTTTTTCACCCAGCGCCGGGTGAGCAGCAACACTGCCCAGGTCAGCGCGCCCAACACCACGGAAAGCGCCGCGGCGACGGCAAAGTTGGCGTAGTTGGTGAACACGTTGTAGATCGCCACCGGGGTCACGTTCAGCCGCGTGCCCAAGGTGAACGCCGTACCGAAGGCGCCCATGGACGTGGCAAAGCAGATCGCCCCGCAGGACGCCAACGCCGGTGCCAGGCCCGGCACGATCACATCGCACACCACGCGCCAATGCCCTGCGCCCAACGAGTGCGCGGCTTCTTCCAGGCTGCGGTCGAGGCTTTCGCACGCGGCCATCACCGTGAGGATCACCCGCGGGATCGAGAAGTACAGATAGCCGATAAACAACCCGGCCAGCGAGTAAGCGAAGATCCAACGCTCACCGGCCAACTGCAGGCCCAGGGACGCCAGCAGCCCCTGGCGCCCGGCCAACAGGATCACCAAAAAGCCCACTACGACACCCGGGAATGCCAACGGAAACGTCAGCAACGCAACCAGCGCCGAGCGCCCGAAGAACTGCTGGCGCGCCAGGAATACACCGCTGATGCCGCCGATCAGTAACGCCACGAGTGTGACGAACACCGCAAGCGCACAGGTTTGCGCCAGGCTGCCTAGATACTGCGCGCTGCTGAGGACCTGCCAGTAACCGCTGCCGTTGCTGTCGCGGCTCTCGGCGCCGAGCACCATCAGGTGCGCCAGCGGCAACAGCCAGAACGCGAGCAGCACCGCAAAGGCCGGGGCCAGGGCCCAGGCGGTATGTCTTGCCGATGCGGCCACTTACTTGACCTCGTTCAGGTAACGAGCGGCAAAGGCTTCCTGCACGGCGGCCATTTTCTGGTAGTCCACCACGCCGGCGCGGGCGTAATCGCTGTCGGGCAGGAACTGCGCGGCGACTTCGGTCGGCATCTGCACCGGGCGTATCGGGCGCAGGTAAGCCTTCGCCCACAGCGCCTGGCCGGCATCGGACAGCACGAAATCCAGCACTTTTTCGCCATTGGCGCGGTGCGGTGCGTTGGCCACCAGGCTCATCACGTAGGGCACGCTGATGCTGCCTTCCTGGGGAATCACGAACGCGACGTTGGCGTTGTCTTTGTAGCGTGCGCGGTAGGCGTTGAAGTCGTAGTCCACCAGGATCGGCAACTCACCGGACAACACCCGCGCATAGGCGGTTTGCTTGGGCACGATGGGGGCGTTTTTCGCCAGTTTCTGGAAGTAGTCGATGGCCGGGGCGAAGTTGTCCAGGTCGCCGCCCAGGGCGCGGTTGATTGCCACCGCCGACACGTAGCCGACGAAAGCGCTGGACGGGTCGAGGTAGCCGACCATGCCTTTGTATTCAGGCTTGAGCAGGTCGGCCCAGCTTTGCGGCACCGGCAAGCCACCCAGCGCATCGACGTTGACCATGATGCCCAAGGTGCCGGAGTGGATCGCGAACCAGTGGCCGGTCGGGTCTTTCAAGCCGGCGGGAATCTGCTCCCAGCCTTTGGGTTTGTAGCCATCGACCACCTCGGCCTTTTGCGCCTGCAGGCCGAAGGTCACGCCGTAATACACCACGTCGGCCACCGGAGCGGCTTTCTCCGCCACCAACTGCGCCAGGGACTGGCCGGAGTTCTTGTTGTCCAGCGGCACCTGCACGCCAGTGCTGGCGGCGATGGCCTTGAGCTGGTTGCCCCAGTCGGCCCAGTCCGGCGGGCAGTTGTAGCAAATCGCCGTGTCGGCGGCCTGGGCCAGGCTGGCCATGCCGCACAGCAGCACGGCGGCCAGGGTTTTACTGAATACGCGCATCAAGGGTCTCCTCATGGGGTTGAGTGCTTTCACCCGGCCGGATATGGCAAGGCAGGCAATGGGAAATCGGGGCGTTGCCGGCGATCTGCGCCAGCAACTGGTCAATCACGGTGCTGGCGAGCAAGGCGATGGGCTGCACCACGCTGCACAGCGTCGGGTGCATCTGGGTGCCGAGGGCGATGCCGTCGAAGCCCATCACTGACAGTTGCTCGGGTACGTTCCAGGCGTTGCGGCGCAGCTCGGCGATCAGGCTGATCGCCAGGAAGTCGTTGGAACACACCAGCGCGGTCGGTGCATCAGGGCCGTTGAGAAACGGTGCAATGGCGGCGAACTCGGCCTGGGTGTGGGCCGGCATTTCGATCACCGGGCGGGGTTGGAGGCCATGCTCTTTCATCCCATCGCAATAACCGGCGTAACGCAGACGTGCGCGGTCGGACTGCAACGCGGGGCCGGCGACCATGCCGATGCGCCGGTGCCCCGCTTCGAGCAAATAGCGCGTCGCCAGGGCCATACCGGCGCGGTTGTCGACGGACACGGCGCTGTAGTCGGGGTTGCTCGGTTGGTGGTAGGCGAGCACGAACGGCGTCTGCTCGGTGGCCAGGCTGTGCAGCACGCTGTTGCTTTCGGCATCCGTCACCGTCAGCACCAGGCCGTCGACGCGCTGGCGCAGCAACTCTTCCACCACAATGCTTTCGCGCTCGCTGTTGTAGTCGGTGGTTGCCAGCAACAGGCTATAGCCGCGCAAACGGGCCGCCCGCTCCATGGCCTGCAATTGCTCGGCGAAGACCGGGTTGAGCAGGTTGGGCACCACCACGCCGATCAGGTTGGTGGTTTGCAGGCGCAGTTGGCGGCCGAGCAAGTTAGGCCGAAAACCCAGCTCGCGGGCAGCGGCGAACACCTGTTCGCGGGTCGCCGGGCGTACCTGGTCGGGAGAGGCAAAGGTGCGGGCAGCGGTCGCACGGGAGACCCCGGCCAGCCGTGCAACGTCTTTCAAATCAGTCATGGTCACTCGCTTGAGATCGATCTCATTGGCGAGGACATTAGCGACGCAATGTGGCAGGAACGTGGTGGACAGATGACGGTTTGATGTCAGCGCCCTGGACACACCGCGATCCGAATGTGGGAGGGGGCTTGCCCCCGATGGCGGTGGATCAGCTGGCCTATCGGGCGTCTGACACAACGCTATCGGGGGCAAGCCCCCTCCCACATTGGGTCGATGCATGCCGTTGGAGAGTCATATTCCGGGGCTATGCTTGGAAACCCGACGCGCAAAATCCGCCCGCTAACCTTTCGATCTGCTCCAAGTGCGGGCACAATGCGTGTCCTTTTTTGGCAGGCACCGCCGCAGGCTCTCAAAAATGATCAAAACGCCGTACTACCTCATCGATAAACAGAAACTTCTGGTCAACATGCAGAAGATTGCTTACGTGCGCGAACAGTCCGGCGCCAAGGCGTTGCTGGCGCTCAAGTGCTTTGCCACCTGGTCGGTGTTTGACCTGATGCAGCAATACATGGACGGCACCACGTCGTCGTCGCTGTATGAATTGAAGCTCGGTCGCCAGAAATTCCAAGGCGAGGCGCACGCCTACAGCGTGGCCTGGGCCGACGATGAAATCGAAGAGATGCTGGAAAACTGCGACAAGATCATCTTCAACTCCATCAGCCAACTGCAGCGTTTTGCCGAACGTAGCGAAGGCAAGACCCGCGGCCTGCGCGTCAACCCGCAGGTGAGCAGTTCGGATTACCTGCTGGCCGACCCGGCGCGTCCGTTCAGCCGCCTGGGCGAATGGGACCCGGTGAAGATCGAAGGCGTGATCGAGCAGATCTCCGGCTTCATGTTCCACAACAACTGCGAAAACGACGACTTCAGCCTGTTCGACAAGATGCTCGGCACCATCGAAGAACGCTTCGGCGCGCTGCTGCACAAGGTCGAGTGGGTCAGCCTCGGCGGCGGCATCCATTTCACCGGTGAAGACTATGCCGTGGACGCATTCTGTGCGCGCTTGAAGGCGTTCTCCGAGAAGTACGGCGTGCAGGTGTACCTGGAACCCGGCGAAGCGGCGATCACCAACAGCGCCTCGCTGGAAGTCACCGTGCTCGACACGCTGTACAACGGCAAACACCTGGCCGTGGTCGACAGTTCCATCGAAGCCCACCTGCTGGACCTGCTGATCTACCGCCTCAATGCCAAGCTGGCGCCGAGCACGGGTGAACACACCTACATGGTGTGCGGCAAATCCTGCCTGGCCGGGGACATTTTCGGCGAGTATCAATTTGATCGTCCGTTGGCCATCGGCGATCGGCTGTCGTTCATCGACACCGCGGGCTACACCATGGTCAAGAAAAACTGGTTCAACGGCCTGAAAATGCCGTCCATCGTAGTGAAACAACTCGACGGTACAGTCGAGGTGGTTCGTGAATTTGGTTACGACGACTACCTGTCCAGCCTTTCGTAAGCTGGCGGATAAAGGAGAGATAAAGCAATTGAAAAAGAACGTTCTTATCATTGGTGCAGGAGGTGTCGCCAAGGTGGTGGCCCACAAGTGTGCGCAGCACAACGACGAACTCGGTCGTATTGCTATTGCGTCGCGCAACATCTCCAAATGCCAGGCCATCATCGACAGCGTCAAGGCCAAGGGTAGCCTCAAAGTACCCGCCGACATCCAAGCCTTCGCGCTGAACGCCCTGGACGTGGAAGCAACCAAGGCCCTGATCCGCGAGACACAATCGCAGATCGTCATCAACGTCGGCTCCGCCTTCCTCAACATGTCGGTGCTGCGTGCCTGCATCGATACCGGCGTGGCTTACCTCGACACCGCCATCCACGAAGAGCCGGGCAAAATCTGCGAGACCCCGCCGTGGTACGGCAACTACGAATGGAACCACCTGGAAGAGTGCAAACAGAAGAACATCACCGCCATCCTTGGCGTGGGCTTCGACCCGGGTGTCGTCAACGCGTATGCCGCGCTGGCGCAGCAACAGCATTTCGACCGCATTGATTCGATCGACATTCTCGACGTCAATGCCGGCTCCCATGGCAAATACTTCGCCACCAATTTCGACCCGGAAATCAACTTCCGCGAATTCACCGGACAGGTGTGGAGCTGGCAGAACAGCCAGTGGACCAGCAACACCATGTTCGAAGTCAAACGTACCGACGACCTGCCTGTGGTCGGTTCGCAGAACCTGTACCTGACCGGCCACGATGAAGTTCACTCGCTGTCGAAAAACCTCGACGTGCCCAACGTGCGTTTCTGGATGAGCTTCGGCGAGCATTACATCAACGTGTTCACCGTGCTGAACAGCCTCGGCCTGCTCTCCGAAAAGCCGGTCACCACCGCCGAAGGCCTGCAAGTGGTGCCGTTGAAAGTGGTCAAGGCCGTGCTGCCCGACCCGTCTTCGCTCGCCCCCGGCTACACCGGCAAGACCTGCATCGGCGACCTGGTCAAAGGCACCAAGGACGGCCAGCCGCGCGAGGTGTTCATCTACAACGTGGCCGATCATGAAGAAGCCTACGCCGAGACCGACAGCCAGGGCATCTCCTACACCGCCGGCGTGCCGCCGGTCGCCGCTGCGCTACTGGTAGCGCGTGGTGAGTGGGATGTGAAGCGCATGGCCAACGTCGAGGAACTGCCGGCTGAGCCGTTCCTGAAAGCGCTGGACGTGATGGGCCTGCCGACTCGGATCAAAGACGAGCACGGCGATCGGGCCTGGGATGCGATTGCCTGATAGGCGATAGCAGACCGAACCAAAATGTGGGAGGGGGCTTGCCCCCGATAGCGGTAGATCAGTCACAGCTGTATTGACTGACACACTGTAATCGGGGGCAAGCCCCCTCCCACATTTGGATTCGTGATGCTTCCTGCACACACGGGAGCGGCCTCAAAACACCGACCACCCAATCCGCTCACTCAACAATTCCAACGCCTTGATCCCCGCCAGCGAATTCCCCGCCGCGTTCAACTCCGGCGACCACACGCACACCGTGAACTGCCCCGGTACCACCGCGACAATGCCGCCGCCGACCCCGCTCTTGCCCGGCAAACCCACGCGATAGGCGAAGTTCCCCGCCTCGTCATACAGCCCGCTGGTGGCCATGATCGAGTTGACCTGCTTGGTCTGGCGCGCAGTCAGGATCTGCTCGCCGCTGTGGGCACTCACCCCCTCGTTGGCCAGGAAACTGAACGCCCTGGCCAGGTCCAGGCAGCTCATCTGCAACGCGCAGTAGTTGAAGTAGCTGTGGAGCACCGCGTCGACATCGTTATGGAAGTTGCCGAACGACTTCATCAGGTAGGCCATGGCCGCGTTGCGCGCGCCGTGTTGTGCTTCCGATTCGGCGACGACGCTATTGACCAGGATCTGCGGGTTGCCCGACAGGCGCCGCACAAAGTCGCGCATCGACAGAATCGGCACGGCAAAGCGTGACTGGTTGATATCGCAGATCACCAGCGCGCCGGCATTGATAAAGGGGTTGCGCGGGCGGCCGCGTTCGAATTCCAGCTGCACCAGGGAGTTGAACGGTTGCCCCGAGGGCTCGTGGCCGAGGCGCTCCCAGATGGTTTCGCCGCCGTGGTCGATGGCTTGCACCAGGCTGAACACCTTGGAAATACTCTGCACCGAGAACAGGGTATCGGCATCCCCGGCGCAGTAGGCTGCGCCGTCGTTGCCGTACACGGCGATCCCCAGTTGATCGGCGGGCACGTCGGCCAGCGCGGGAATGTAGTCGGCGACGTTGCCGAGGCCGATCAGTGGACGAACTTCGTCGAGAATCGACTCCAACAGCGCCTGCATGTCTTGTCCTGTCATCGTTCTTTGAATCAGTGGTAAGCGGGGCGCGGAGGATACTTCAATGCGCTCGGCAGTCCCACTGGCGGGAGGCGGTGCATCGCTTAGAAATACGTCACATCCGACACCTGCTCATCCAGCACATCCCGCGCCAGCGCCCACGCCTGGTCATTGGACGCCACCATCAGCAGCGGATAACCCCAGGCATTGCCAAACGTCGCGGCGAACGGCTTGAGTGCCCGGCGCTTGGCCGCGCAGGGCTCCACCTGGATCATGCCTTTGACATACGCACGCAGGGCCTGCCGGTGTGTCTTCATCCAGTGCGAGGCGTGCTCGCGCTCTTCGTAGGAGTGCGCGTGATTCAGTTCGTCCAAGGCTTTTTCATACAGCAACACAAAAGATTGCTGACGTGCCAGCAGGCCTTCGAACATCACGAAGCTGTCCTGCGACCCGCCTTCATTCGGCGCATCAAAAATGATCTTCACCACGGGAAATGCTGAACTGTCGAGTCGCATGGCAGAGTTCCTTAATGAGAGAGAGTCTCACTATAAGGCTGACGAAGCTGGACGGCATTGCACAGAATAGCCAGAATGTTTCGCAATTCAGCCAAGCTGCGAGCTCACCATGAAACGCCATCGCCTGGACCAGCATGATCCGTCGTTAGCCAAGGATGCCGATCTGGTCCCGCGTGCGGTGGTGGCCGTGAGCGCGACCAGTACGTCCGAGCGTTGGGAGCACGTTCAGCACACCCACCGCAAAGGCCAGTTGATGTACACGCTGCGCGGGGTGATTCATTGCGAAATCGAGGCCGGCATCTGGATTGTGCCGCGCCAGTGCGCGCTGTGGATTCCCGGCGGCATGCCCCACGCCGCGCGTGGCGCCGGCGAAGCGGAGGTGTATTGCCTGCTGATCGACCCGGACGCTGCCGGCGCCCTGCCCTCGCAATGCTGCACCCTGTCGGTATCCGGCCTGTTGCATGAGTTGATCAGCAAAGCGGTGAGCTTCCCGCAGTTGTACGACGTGAACAGTGCGCAGGGGCGTTTGATCGACACGCTTTTGGACGAGCTGGCCCAGGCGCCCATCGAAGGCCTGCACCTGCCGATGCCCCAGGACCCGAGGCTGCGTCGCCTGGCCGACAGCCTGCTGGCCAACCCCGGCGACAAGGCCACGCTCGGCCAATGGGCGGCGCGCATCGGCATGAGCGAGCGCAGCATGACGCGCTTGTTGCTGGAGGAGTCAGGCCTGAGCTTCGGCCGCTGGCGTCGGCAGTTGCATGTGATCCTGTCGTTGCAACGACTGGCCAGGGGCGAAAGTGTGCAGCGGGTCGCCCTGGACTTGGGCTATGAAAATGCCAGCGGTTTTATCACCATGTTCCGCAAGGCCGTGGGCCAGCCGCCAGCGCGTTACCTGGCGGGCCGCGTCGGGGTGTCGACGTCAACCGAGGCCCCGGCGGCCATCGCATTGCACTCGCTCCAGGCGCTCGATCAGCGCTGAACCGGAATGCGGATATCACCGTCTCGGCACTGGGTTTTCACACTCTTGGGGCAGCCGGCAAAACGCAGTTCCTTGCTCAGGCACACGCGCACTTCGGACAGCACCTTGCCCTTGCAGATCACCGCCACGCCATGGTTGCCCATGGCCGGGTTACTCTCGCGAAAGAGCGCCTCGATCTCCCGTGCCTCCAAGTGACCCGGCACGTTGAATGGCTGCAATTGCTGTGGGATCTGCACCGTGGCCAAGGCCGCATCGGTGGCCTGCAGGTAACGCGTGGCTTCCAGGCCGCTGCAGGTGCCATGTTTGGACCATTCATGCTTGAGCAGTGCCTGCGTCGGGAATATCAACGCGCCTTTGGCCAGCTCATCCGCCGACAGCCGCGACTGCGTATCGCACGACGCCGGCCAGCCACCCCGTGCGTATTGCGGCCATAGCCCATGCAATACAAACCCGTAGCCTTTGCCGCTGCATTGCTCGTTGTTCGGGTGCGCCAGGCAGAACGTTGGCGACCACGACAGCGACAGCACATAAAAATCAAAGTCCCCCACCGGCCGTTGCTCGCGTGGCGCCGCCTGCGTCGCCATGCTTGCCAGTACCCACCCCACGGCCAGCCAGGCTGCCTTGTATTTCATCCGTCTGTTCCTTGAAAAAAATAAGCCCGCATTGTGAGTGCAGGCCAGGGTCCGGCGAAAGTGGTGAATGCAACGCCGACGCCAGGAAAACTACTCAGGATGATAGGGATTGCGTTGCAGCACCTTGTCCAGAATCCGGTCGGTCTTCAATGCCTCGATCGCCAGTGAGGGGTGCTCGGCTTCGCCGCGAATATGGGCGTTCATGCCCAGCACATGGTGCCACTGGATATGCGTGTGGCAAGGCACCTCCAGCACTTCGGCGACCGCCCCTTCAAGCCGCAACGGCTGGTCGTCGAACACCGCAAACGTGATCCGCCCCAGGGTGCCGATCAGCTCGACGCGATCTTCATGGCGGTCCGCGACAAAGTTCCAGCAGCCCATGCCCAGCGCGCCGGAGCTGAAAGTCCAGCAGGCAGTCACCGCGTCTTCCGCCGCATACTGTCCGGCCTGTCGCGCGCTAAACCCGGCAACCTCGACAATGTCGCCGGCCAGGTACTGGAACAGATCAAAGCCGTGGCTGGCCAGGTCGGCAAAGTAGCCGCCGCCGGCAATGGCCGGGTCGGTGCGCCAATTGGCGGCACTGGTGTCTTCGATGGCTGGCGGCTTGCACAGGGACCAGGTCAGGTGACGCAGTTGGCCGATGCGCCCATCGCGCAACCAGTCGCGCACTTGCTGGAAGCGCGGCAGCGAGCGGCGATAGTAGGACACAAACAAATGCAGCCCGGCACGTTCGAAGGTGCGCTGCATCAATGCGCCCTGCTCGGCATTCAGCGCCATGGGTTTTTCGACACAACAGTGCTTGCCGGCGGCCGCGACCATCAGGCTGTATTCGAGGTGGCTGTCGGGCGGTGTAGCGATGTACACCGCGTCCACCTCAGGGTCGTTGATCAGTGCCTGGGCGTCGGTATAGAAACGGCCAATGCCGTGGCGTGCCGCATAATCGCGCACAGCCTCTTCGCGGCGCCCCATCACGGCCACCAGGGCCGAACCTGGCGCTTTGTAGAAAGCAGGTCCACTCTTTAACTCAGTGACGCTGCCACAGCCGATCATGCCCCAACGTACCGTCTTCATCTGCTCCCCTCGTGCGTTGTCGTCAATCGACCAGTATCTATATCCTCACGCAGATACGCCACCACCATCCAGCATGACATTTGCATTACACTTTTATGACAGACATCTCGCTGCGGGGCACAGACGATGAAAATACGCGCAACGGTGATTTGCGAACACGAGGGGCATATCCTCTTCGTGCGCAAAGCCAGATCGAAATGGGCGTTGCCGGGCGGCAAGGTCGAACGCGATGAGCGCCCGGTCGGCGCCGCCGAACGGGAGCTGGAAGAAGAAACCGGGTTGAACGTCGACGGACTGCTGTACCTGCAGGAATTGAAGGCGCGCGACACGCTGCACCATGTGTTCGAGGCGTCGGTGGTGAACATCGCGCAAGCACGGCCGTGCAACGAAATCATCGATTGCCGCTGGCACGCCTACGGTGCGATGGACGAGCTGGACACTACCGATACCACCCGGCACATCGTCAAATCCTTTCTGCGACGCCTGTAGTTCCGCGCTCTGTCCGGCGACCTGTGCAGATTCTGCGTCGGGGCGCTTCACTCGAATGTGCTCAGGCCGGTTATCGACTTGCTCGCCACCGAAATCGGTAATCTCGTCCAACGAGTTGGATGGAACAGTGTGATGCTCGAGTTTGTCGAGAACATCGACGATGTTGCTGTACCAAGCCAAGCACAATGGTCGGATGCGCGCGGAGCTTGTTGATGCCGACAACAAATCCCAGGCAAAAAAAATCCCAAGTAGCTGATGGAAACTTGGGATTTAAAAAATGCATAAACCGTGGGAGGTGAACGCCCGGCTATAGTACCGATTGCCTAATTCCGTAACAAGATGGTTTTAATCCTTTCGTCGGAATAAAACAATCGTAAGTCCTTCAATAACCACACATTTATCAAGGTAGGGAGGTATATAAGCGCCACTTTTTGGTGCAAATACCATCGCGACTTTTAAGTACTATTTCCCTTTATAAAGAAGGGTTATCAATCGATTTCGGCGTGAGACTTTTCGATGACTGTCCGCTCAACTGTTTGCACGTATCGCTAAGTTCAATCCTGTTTGCCGAGGCGGCACTGGCCACGCGCTCCACTTGCCTGCAGAGAGCCAGGTACTCGACGGTCTGTTCACGCTGGCGGTCGACTTTGGCATTGAGTTGTACGAAATAGATCCCCAGCAACACCGCAACGCACAACACCGCGACTGCGAAGTAGCGCAAGCTGTCGGGCGACCGGGGCTCCGGAGGGGTCATCATTTTAGTGCGCCCTGCTCTTCTGGCAGCGAACGTCGGCGATCAGGAACAGCGCGGCGACATCATCCGACGTCGCCCCGGGAAAAAGCGTTTGCATACCAGTCTCCTCAATGACGGGGGCAATTGTATGCAAATAGAAACACTGAGATTGTCGTGGATTTGTAAACCGCGCTGCTCGACCAGCAAGAAGCGCCTTATTTGCGCGCCACTTTGTAGCGCACGCAATCCTGATAGAAACTCTGGCGAATCGCCTCGGGCTTGAGCCGTGAACGGCTGTCATAAGTCTGCTCGGTGATGCCCATGGCCATCATCCGCATCCATGACTTGTTGAACTTGATGGTCTGGATCTTCTGCCGCGCGGCATACAGTGAAACGCCCGACAGCTTGAGTTCCTGTGCCCTGGCGGCCGTGCCCGCGCCCCAACTGCACATGTACTTGTCGCCCTCGCGCAACTCCCGTGCCTGTACGGCAGCCGCGCCGCCGGCCAGGGAACAGGCGATCAGCATGATTCCTACATTGCGCATTTGCTTCCTCACCTAACCAGCTGAAAATAAAAGCGATTCTGGCGAGAATTTTGTTACAAAGGGGCCACTAAATTGCCTTATCGCACGGATTGAAGGATCGCCACAACGCGGGCTCAACTCGCCGGCCGATATCTGGAAACCGGGCAGCAAGACAAGTGGTTTTATTTGCGCGAACAATGACGGGCGGTCTCGCAATCGGTCGGATCGACTTTTTGGGTAGCCCTTTCAATTGCTTTTTCGCGGGATTTTCCCTGGGCGTGTCAGCCCCTTCTGATTTTTCCAGCCGTTCGTCCAGCGTCTTTTTTCCGCGGCAGACTCCGACGTCTTACCCTTTGCCGAGACGTCACGGATGACTAACGCTTCCCACATTGCCTTTATCACACCGGAGCTGGATGGCGTGCATCAACGCCAGGCCGAGTATCCCCAGCAGGTCAACGCCGGGTATGGCGCACTGGATTCGCTGAGGCTGACCGATGCCGCACTGGACGGGCTCCTGCCGTTCGAATGGACGCGGTGCTATCACCCCCGTGCGGTGGATGTGGACTGCGGATTGGGGGTTGGCTGGAGCCACTCGCTGGCGCATCGGCTGACGCTGACGGACGCCTCGACGATGTGGATCGAGCATGAGCACCGATCGACCGCCCTGCCCTTGCCGACCGAGACGCGACCGACAACCGGCAATCGCCAGGCCGACGCCGCGATCTACCTGGGGGCGCGGTCGGATGAGCTGGTGCTGTGCCAGGCATCACGCTTCTACCACTTCTGCCACGGTGTGCTGACCGCGATCAGCGATGCCTACGGCAACCGGCTGCGAATTGTCCGCGATGTATTGGGGCACATTGAACGCCTGGATAACGGTGTCGGTCGCTCGCTGTTTTTCCGTTATGAGCGCGGCCACTTGGTGGCGCTCGATTACCAGGTTCAGCGGCCCGAGGGCCGTGCGGCCGGGGATTGGATGACCGAACAGACCGTGGTTTCCTACACCTATGACGACATTGGAAGACTGGTTTCGGCGACCAATGCCGTAGGGGAAAGCGAGACCTATCGGTACGACAAGCAACACTTGATCCTTGAACGCCAGTTAACCGGCGGCGCGCGCTTCTTTTGGGCTTGGGAACGGGCTGGCAAGGCGGCGCGATGTGTCCGGCATTGGGCGAGTTTCTTGCAGATCGACACGCGGTATGCCTGGGGGGACGACGGCAGCGTGACCCATCACAACGCCGATGGGAGCCAGGAAACCTATGTTCGGGCACGGCGGGTGCAGCGGGTGGGTCCGGATGGCGCCAAGCATTTCAGATCCTATGACGACAAGGGCCGTCTCACGGTCGAGCAAGACCCCCTCGGCGCGGTAACGGCGTATCAGTACGACGACGCTGGATGCTTGGTCGCGTTTTTTCCGGGGGAAGATGAGCCAACGTCCTACGAGTATGACAATGGATTCTTAAGAGTTGTACGTCGTGGCCAGGCAGTTTGGAACTACGCGCATAACGACCAAGGCAATGTCATTCGTCAGACCGACCCCGATGGCAACGTTACCGACTATAGCTACAACCAGTATGGCCAACTGATCGGGGTTTGGTTTCCCGACCATAGCTGCCTGCGGCGGTGGTGGAATGAGCGTGGGCAGTTGCTTGAAGAACACTGGCCAAACGGCAGTGTGAAGCGCTATCGCTATGACGATCTCGGTCGGAGGGTGGCGCAAGAGGACAAGCATGGGGTGGCGACCCAGTACCAGTGGGACGGTGTCGGACGATTGGTTCGTGTGGTCATGCCCGGCGGTGGCACGCGGGAATACAGCTACAACCCCTACGGAAGAATCACCGCCGAACGCGATGAACTGGGGCACGTCACTCGCTACGAATACACCGACGGTCTGCCCCTGATCAGCCGGCGCATCAATGCGGACGGTAGCCAGGTCAACTACCGCTACGACCACGTGCGATTGTTGCTCGCCGAAATCGAAAACGAAATCGGCGAAATCTACCGCTTCGACTATCACCCCAACGGCCTGCTCCAGCAGGAAATCGACTTCGACGGCCGACGCACCGCCTATGCCTACGACCTCAACGGCAAGCTGCTGGAAAAAACCGCACGCGGCACCGACGGCAGTCAGCTCGTCACCCGCTACCGGCGAGACCACGCCGGCCGGTTGGTCAGGAAAACCCTGCCCGATGGCGGCATTGTTGAATATACCTACGACCGCCAGGGCAACCTCCTCAGCGTCGACGACGGCTACCGCCCCCTTACCTACGAATACGACCCGCAAAACCGCCTGATCGCCGAACACCAGGGCTGGGGCACACTCCGTTATGGCTACGACGCCTGCGGCCGACTCAAATACCTGCGCCTGCCAGACAACAACCAGCTAGGGTTCAACCATGACAAGGGCGGCCACCTTGCGACCGTTGAACTCAATGGCGCGCTGTTGACGTCTCACCTGTTCGACGCCGGCCGAGAACACCAACGCGCCCAAGGCAAACTGCTCAGCAGTTACCAATACGATGAGCATGCACGCCTGTTCAACCATGGCATCTGCGATATCGAAGGCACTCGCTACCGCCGCCAGTACAGCTACGACAAAGCCGGCAACCTCAGGTACTTGCTCGACACCCGCAAAGGCGAGCACCGCTACCACTACGACACGCTAAACCGCCTGGTCCGCGCTGATCATTCCCAGGCCGCACAGGAACGTTTCACCTACACGCCAGCGGGTAACCGTCTGACGCTCCAGGATGGCCGCCAATACGACTATGACGCCTTTGGCAATCTCATCCGCGAACGGCGTGGCCAGGCCCACTCTGTCGTTACCGAATACCGCTACGACTGCCAGCACCGCCTGATCGGCCTCACCCGCCCCAACGGCCAAACCGTCCACTACCGCTACGACCCGTTTGGTCGCCGCATCAGCAAAACCGTCGCCGGCACGACCACCGAGTTTTTCTGGCAAGGCGACAGACTGATCGCCGAACACCGCGCGCAACGGCATCGCAGCTACGTCTACGAACCCGACAGTGTCCGCCCACTGGCCCTGCTGGAAGGCTTCGGCCCACAGCACACCACGCCTTTCCACTACCAACTGGATCACCTTGGCACCGCGCAGGAACTCACCACGCCCGACGGCGAAATCGTGTGGTCCGCGCACTACCGCGCCGACGGCCGGATCACGCGATTGGACGTCGAAAAAGTCGAAAACCCGCTGCGCTCCCAAGGTCAATACTTCGACCGGGAAAGCGGGCTGCACTACCATCGCCACCGCTACTACGATCCGGATAACGGGCGCTGCCTGACGGGTGGGCAGGATCAACGCCTATCGGTAAGCGCCCAAATCCACGGGGCGGGTCCGCAGGCGGGTGAACGCTCGCGGCGCGATCAGGCGATCAACTCCACGCCACCACCAACAACCCGGCGCCCAACAACAGGCACAACGGCGAATAAAAATACGTATCCCACCGTGCAAACCGCGAACCACCGACCTTTTTGAAAAAACCCACCAGCTCCGAATCGCCGATTGCCCTGGCAAACATGATCACGGCAATCGCGCTGATGCCCCATTGCAATGCGCCATGGGACACCGGCGAAAAATACAGCCCGGCCCGCAGGCAAACGAGCAAGGCGATTGCCACCAGGCCCATCGCCACCAGCAAGGTGCCCAATGCCGAAGGCTTGAACGCCAGGCGGGGGCCGCTGGCGAATTCGCCGGGAAGTTGAGGGATGGCGGCGAGGCTGCCGAGCTTGCCACCGGCGGCCCAGTACAAATGCACCATGCTGACAAAGGTGAAAATACCGACGATCCATCGTGCGACGATAAAGCTCATGGCGGCCTCTCCCGGAATTTGTGCGAAGTAGGATAGTCCCCCTGAGATTTTTTGCAGGCATTTCGTCGGCGGCCGATGGTAAAGTGCCACCCCATGAAAATCACCCGTGCCGACCGCTCGCTCATTGCCTGGATGCTCTACTGCAGCGTCCTGTTCAATGTGTTCGCGTGCAGCATCGGGCATGGGCAGATGGCGGGCATGCAGCTCAACGGACTCGGCGGGCAGTTCTGTACCGTCGACCCACGCACCCAGGCGCCCAAGCCGTCCACCCCCGCCGAGGAAAGCCTGCCGACGCTGTCCAAGGCGTTTGGTTGCCCGCTGTGCTCGACCGGCGGCATGGGCCCGGCGCTGAACTCCAGCCTCAACGTCGCGGTGTTGCCGCAACCCCACGCACCGCCGCCGGCTATCGTACTGGCGGCTGACATTCCTGCCCGCTTCACCTGGCCCACGGCCCACCCACGGGCGCCGCCCGCCCTCGCCTGATCCTCGCGCTTTCTGATCTGCACTGACACCGTTTCCGTAAGGAAGTACGGGTGACTGTGCGTTGTTTTCAAGCAGGTTTTTCAGGATTCAAGCATGAAACATTTACCTCTGTTGGCAGGCCTGTTCGGTTGCCTGCCAGTCTGTGCCTGGGCGCTCGAACTGGCCCCGACCACCATCGATGGCGAACCCTCCCACGAACCCGGCCTGGCCCTGGACCAGTCCAGCGGCGTGGCGTCGCGGCTGGGGTTGAGCGTGCGCGAAACGCCCGCCTCGGTGGCAATCGCCAACCGCAATGACATCGAGCGCCATGGCGCCAAGACGTTCCGGGATGCAGCCAATACCTTGCCCGGTGTCAACGCCAGCGCACCGCCGGGGTTTGGGGGTTTTGTCTCGTATCGTGGGTTTACCAGCAGCCAGATCACCCAGATGTTCAACGGCATCAACGTCGCCACCGGCCTGGCCCGGCCGGTGGACGCGTGGATCTATGATCGGGTGGAACTGGTCGGCGGCCCCTCGTCCTTGATCAACGGCGCCGGCTCCGTGGGCGGTTCGCTGAACTACGTGACCAAGCTGGCCACCCGCGAAGAACAGGCCGCCGAAGGCCAACTGACCTACGGCAGCTACGACACCGCCGGCATGGCATTCGGCCTGAACCACGCGCTGACCGACCCCAGCGCCGACGTGCAGCATTACGCACGCCTGGACGTCAGCCGCAACACCAACCACAGCTACATCGACCGCGACCAGCGCGACGCCTGGAGCGTAGCGTTTTCCCTGCTCAGCGACCTTACCCCCAACCTGTCCCATACCCTGGCCCTGGAATACCAGGACGAACATGAAGACAGCCCGTACTGGGGCACGCCGGTGCTGAACCCCAAGGCCGGCGAGCTGAAGATCGATAAACACAACCGTTTCAACAATTACAACGTCGCCGACGGTCGTTACGAACAGCGCACGCTCTGGGCGCGTTCGATCATCGACTACCGGATCAACGACAGCACTACACTGAAAAACACCCTGTATCACCTGGACAGCCAGCGCGATTACCGCAACCTGGAGACCTACCAATACAACGCCGACAACAGCGCGGTGAACCGCTCGACCGCGTACCAGGTGCGTCATCAGGGTGAGCAGAATGGCAACCAGTTCGAGCTGCGCCACGACGACCGCGTCGTCGGCCTCGCCACCACCTGGTCCGGCGGCTTCGAATACAAGGTCAACAGCACGACCAATAGCCCGCTGAGAGCCGCAGGCAACAGCACGGTCGATCCTGACCATTACGACCCGGGGTACTTTTACGACATCCCAGGCACCCGACCGGGCTTTATCAGCGACAAGACCAACGAGGTCACCACCAAAGCACTGTTCGTGGAAAATCGCCTGGGCCTGACCGATAAACTGACATTGCTGACGGGCCTGCGCTACGACGCCATCGACCTGGATGTCACCAACCATGGCGCGATAACCGCCAGCAGTCCACGGCACTTCACGCGCAGTTGGGAGCCGGTGACCGGGCGCGCGGCCCTGACCTACCAGTTCATCCCGACGGCCAATGTGTACGTGCAATACAGCACGGCCGCCGAACAGCCGAGTACCACCACCCAGGTATTCGACGTATCGACCGGCAAACAGTGGGAGGTGGGCAGTAAATTCGACTACCTGGACGGTCGCGGTTCGGCCACCATCGCGGCTTACAAAATCGAGCGCAAGGACTTTGCCGTCACCGACCCGCTGGACCCCACCAACAGCATCCCGGTAGGCGCACAGTCGTCCAAGGGCATTGAGTTGGCCAGTTCGTTGCGCATCACGCCGCGACTACTCGCCGAAGGCAACTTCGCCTGGGTGGACGCCGAGTACGACGAGTTCAACGAAAAAATCGCCAGCGGCGCGGTGGTCTCACGCAAGGGCAATACGCCGACCAATGTGCCCAAGCGCGTCGGCAACCTGTGGCTGACCTATGATTTTTCCGAGGATTGGCAAGGCGGCGTGGATGCGCGGTATGTGGCCCAGGTGTATGCGGATAACGCCAACACCCAGACAGTGCCGGCCTACACCCTGTTCGGCACATTCCTGCGCTACAAGGTGGACGCCCACACCTCGGTGACCGGCCGCGTGCGCAACCTGACCAACGAGGTGTATGCCGAGTTTGCCCATGTGTCGCCGGCGTATTACCTGGGGTCGCCGCGCACGTTTGAAGTGGCGGTGCAAACCCGCTTCTGAGCCTGGAATGCTAGCCAATGTGAAAGCGGGCACACGCTGACAAGCCCGCTTCCACATTCTTGCCCCGCGTTCTGCCGCAGGATGGGACGCTATTTCAGGCTGGCTTCAACCTTCTGCGCCACATCCTCCGTCAACCAGGCCTTCCACACATCAGGATGCGCCTTGAGAAACGCCAGCGCGACGTCGCGTGGCGCGGTGTGATTCTCGCTCATGGTCGCCAAGGCTTTGTTCAGCGGCTCGATCGGGAACTCGACTTTCTCGAAGAACCCGACAATCTGCGGATGTTCTTTCTGGAACGGCGTGGACACGCCGATACTCAACTTGGACGCCAAAGACCGTGTCGGCTTCGGATCGGGATTGTCCGCATCCGTCAGCGTCTTCCACGCCTCGGCGTCGAACGCCGGCTCCTCCAGCTGGATCAACTTGTAGCGCCCCATCAAGGGCGTCGGCGACCAGTAATAGAACAGCACTGGCTTACCGCGACGAATCGAGGAAGTTATCTCGGCATCCAACGCCGCCCCCGAGCCACTGCGGAAGTTCACATAGCTGTCGTCCAGGCCGTAGGCCTTGAGTTTCTGCTTGTTGACCACTTCCGAGGTCCAGCCAATGGGGCTGTTGAGAAAGCGCCCTTTGCCTGGGGATTCGGGGTCCTTGAACACGTCCTTGTAACGCGCCAGGTCCGCGACACTTTTGAGGTCTGGCGCCAGGGGCTTAAGGCCTTTGGCAGGGTCGCCCTTAACCACGTACTCCGGCACCCACCAGCCTTCGGTGGCGCCCTTGACCGTATCGCCCACCCCGGCCACCTTGCCTTCGGCCTCGGCCTTGATCCACACCGGACTGCGGCCTGCCCATTCTTCGCCGATCACCTGGATGTCATTCTTCGCCAGGGCGGTTTCCAGGGTGATGGTGGTGCCGGGCAAGGTGTCGGTGGGCAGGTCATAGCCCTTCTCGACGATATAGCGCAGCACTTCGGTGATCAGACTGCCGCTTTCCCAGTTCAGGTCGGCGAAATGCACAGGCGCCTGTGCAGCCGAAACCGGCAACGAAGTCACCGACAGACTCAGGCTCGCCAGGGACGCCGCCAACAGGGATCTCAATCCTTTCATGCCTTTGCACCTCACGTGTTCGCTGCAATAACGGACGGCTTGGCCGCCACTGCGCGAAGCCTCTGAATAGTTAAGTCAACTCAACTGTAGTAGAGGTTCCGGGAGATAAAGGCTGTTTGCTGTACGAGCGGGTTATTCGCTGGCCTTGAAGGTCACCAGTTCACCCTTGCGCCACTTGGCGGCCTTGCCGGTCACGGCCTTGAGGGTTTTGGTCAAGCCTTCCTGCAATTGTTCGTTGGCGGCAAACACCAGCATCACGCTGTGACCTTCCTTGAACACAATGCCCTGGCCTTCGGCCGAGGAAACAAAGGCATAGTCGCCCAAGCCATACACCGTCAACTTGATATCGCGGAACTTCAATTCAAACTTGCCACCTTCGCGACTGGGCAATACCGCGGCACGAAAATGATCACCGACCTTGAGTTCAAGGCGTTGTTTGTCATCCACGACCAATGCCGATTCAGTATCGATCTCGGCGATATAGATGCCTTCCGGTGTCTGTTCAGTGATGTAAACAAAACGGGATTGAAACTGCTTGACCAACTTTGCGCGCAAATCACCCAGCACGAATAACGCGTGCATATCCAGATTACTGACTGCCAAGGAAACGCCCCCAGATCAAAAAAAGCACTGTCCGCCGGAACGGGCAGCACAAAAAAGCGGCCATACCGGCACGCTGACACAACGCATTGATTAAAAACCCTGAAAAAACGCCCCTGCGGTGCCGTAAGACTAATACAGGCATACACGACGAGCCTTATGCAGGCCATCGATCTTCACAGCAAATCACAGGTTTAACAGCCCGAGAAGACGGGTCGACCAGCTTCAGAGAATAACCCAATTAAAAAGCGCAGTTTCCGACAACCTGCACAAAACAAAACACCTGGAATGGAACCGAGTACCGATCGCCGACGACAATATTAAAACAGCAACACGGGTCAAAACCACCCGTTCCGCTGCTGGCGGGCCAACCAGATCGATCGACAGGAGCTGACCATGCAACGACGTCAACACAACGCTACGTCTTCCAGCACTCACTCATCCTATCAAGACGAGCGCCAATACTACTGCTTGCACAGCCATGATGGGTACTCAAACTCCGTGCTTTATCAAGTTGTACCGGCCGGGCGCAACTTCTTTCATATTATGGAAGTCACCAGCGGCAGGATCAAAGGCTTTCGCAGCAACCATATCCGCGCCTGCGAACTGGCAAAAACCCTCGAGGCCGCCCTGCACGCCCCGCACGGCGGGATCGTTTCGTCACCTGGATGACTTTACCGCGCCGTCGCCCCTCAACAACTGCCATACTGGCCCGTCCATTGAAGTTTGCCCCGTGCGGGTCAGGTTTCATCAGTGCAGTTACCTTGAAGGGAAGGTTATACGTGACGGAATTTGATATTGGCGAATTTTTTATCCATGGCGAAGCCAAGGAAGTAGACGGAGAATTCCAAGCAGTTATCGTAATGCGTGCCAAGCCTCCCTTGACCACGATCACAATGCACCAAGTGGAAAAAGATCGTTGGTTCAAGACCGCGGACGCCGCCGCCGTCGCGGCAAAAGAAGCCGCCAGGGCCCTCAAGACAGCGGTGGACTCAGGGGCGTTGACCTCCTGAGAATCCGATAGAACTCTACTGCGCGACAAGCCTCCGATGCATACCCCCCAAAACCGGCATGGAGAACGATATGGATGCGCCAGTACCAACCCTTGAAACCCTGTTTGATCAACTGGGCCTGAACTCCACCCCGAAGGACATCGACGCGTTTATCGCTGCCCATCCTTTGGCCGACGACGTCAAGCTGATCGACGCGCCCTTCTGGACGCCCCAGCAGGCTCGGTTCCTCAAGGAAGAACTTCGGGAAGACGCTGAATGGGCGATGGCCGTGGATGAACTGAACCAGCGTCTGCACCAAGCGCAATAACGCCCCTCAATGCAGGCTGTCTGACTGTTCCATGCGCAACAGCGCTTGCCAGGCGGCCCTGCACTCCTCGGCTTCATCACGGCTGGCGAAGGCGGTGCCACGCTGCTCACCGTTGAGCAGCACGACCCAACAAGCCTTCTGACCCAACGCACGCAGGGTTTTGGGTACGCCACTGCCAATCATCACAGCGACATCGACTTTGTTTTGCATGGAGCTTCTCCGCAACAATCGTTAGCTAACTAACAACGGCGGCCATGCTACGTTTTTCCTCCCGTCAGAAAAAGCTATCCCCTGGATAGCTCTATTGCGCAAACAGCAACAATCTCTAGTGCCTGGCGTTCGTGCCTTCGGGTTTATAGCCCAGGCGCAACCCGCCCCAATGCCGGCCCTTGACCATGATCGGCACCGACAAGTCGTGCATCAACTCACCGGTATCGCGGGTGTAAGTCTGCAACAGTACCGCTTGCTGATGGCTGCCACAGCGAATCCCGGTACGGTCGTCGAACTTGCGCTTGGTGCGATTCTGTAACGCATCCACCTGTACATCGCCAGTCAAGGGTTGGGAAAACGCCTTGTTGTGTGTCGGCACATACCCCTGTTGCGTACAGGCGATGGCAAATACCAAACCTTCGTGTCGCGGCAGCAGCGCCTCTTGAATCGCCGGCAACACCTGATCGGTGTAGCTATCAAAACGCGTGTGGTACTTGCTGGGGTGGGTGTTGGGGATCGCCGCGTAGTTGCGGTCGAACAGATCCTCCAGGCTGACGCGGTTTTGCAGTACATCGGCCTCGAACTGTTCGGCGATGCGGCTCGCGCCTTCGCGGGCGAGGTCGTAGACGCGCTGGTGATAGTCATCTAGCCCGACGGCGGCCAAGCGTTCGCTGATGGTTTCGGCCTGCCCTTCCATTTGCACGGCGGCATCGGCCAGTTGACGGGTTTGCTCGTCGCTCACCGTCAGGTCGCTGCGCATTTGCTCCACGGCATGGAACAGGCTGTCGAGTTGCGCCCGATTGGTCTCGGTGCCTTGGGCGATTTCGTTGACCTGCCCTTCGACATCCGCGGCCAGGCTGGCGATGTTCTGCAACTGCTCACCGGCGTGTTCCACCTGCTCCACGCCGGTGTGCAGGTCCGCCGACAGTTGGCGAATCTGCTCCACCACCTGGCCGGTGCGTTGCTGGATATCGGCCACCATCACCCCGACTTCCTCGGTGGCGGTGGCGGTACGGCCGGCCAGCCCGCGGACTTCATCGGCCACCACGGCAAACCCGCGCCCATGCTCGCCGGCACGCGCGGCTTCGATGGCGGCGTTCAAGGCCAGCAGGTTGGTCTGGCTGGCGATGGACTGGATCACCAGGGTCACCCGCTGGATTTCCTCGCTGCGCTGGCTCAGGGCTTCAATCATCTCGCGGCTGGCATTCGCGCGCTGGCTGAGTTGGTGCATGCGGGTGATCGACTGGGCCAGCACTTCGCGGCCCTCGGTGCTGCGCTGATGCGCCTGGCTGGCGGCGCCCAGCGCCTGGTGACTGAGTTGGGAGGTGACTTGTTCGGTGCCGATCATCACTTCGGCGCTGTTGACGATCTGCTGGGCAGCGCTCAACTGCGACTGCAGGCGCGCAGCCAGTTGCTTGACCGAATAGGCCACGCCGGCCGCCGACAAGGCGTTATGACTGGTGGTATAGGACAGGTCGCGGGTCAGGTCGCCAATCGCATCGACCGCTTCGGACGGCGCCGCGCTGGGTGTGCGTTTTTTCAGGCGAGGCAGCCAGATCACCAGCAAGGCCAGTGTCAGGCAGAGATAAATCGGCAGGCTGGCAAACGCAAGGCCGAGCAGGACCAGCACCACGGCGGTGCTCTGCAAAAGCGGCGTCAGCCAGCCGGGCAACCCGCGCACCACCGCGTGCGGTGGCACTGCTGCGCCCATCAGAGATCCGTCTCCAGCCATCTTCGTCACCCCACTGCTTGTCATTATTGTCTCTGCATTAAACGCCACTATCAGGCCATTATCCATGGGCCTTTAGTGGGGGAGCTTGCAACAGATCAATATAGCGGGCGTAACGGGTATTTTCCCTGGGGAGCGCAGTACTCGCCCCCCAGCTTCAGCGCATCAGGCTTGACGCTGGTGCTTGTCGATCTGCTCGTGGCGCTCTTGCGCTTCGATGCAGTACTTGGTGGTCGGGCTGATCAGCAGGCGCTTGAGGCCGATAGGCTCGCCGCTGTCATCGCACCAGCCAAAGGAATCTTCCTTGATGCGCTCCAGTGCGCGCTCCAGTTGCGGCAGCATGCGCTGGTCGCGATCAATGGCATTCACCAACCAGGTGCGCTCTTCTTCCACGGAGGCGGCATCCGCCGGGTCGGCCGGGGTGTCCAGGCTCTCAATGGCGATGCGGTTCTGTTCAATGCGCTCGTGGTGTTCCACTTTCATGTCTTGCAGCAACTGCTCGAAAAAAGCGTGCTGTTCGGCATTCATGTAGTCATCCGCCGGCATGGCCAGCAACTTTTCCTTTGTCATTGATTTCTCTATAAAAAATACGTGCATTAAGGCGAATAAGGGAGCGTTCCGGTCAACCTCTGCAGGTCTCGGAAAGGCGCCATCCATTCCAAGCGCCACCCGGCACTCAATTTACGAGGGGCGGCAGTCTAAGGCCGACTTGAGGGCGCAGCAACTGAAAAGACAGGCATTTTTTCCAAGATAACCCCCAAAGGCACCAGGACGGGCTTGGCGAATGGTCATCGGAGTGTGTTTATAGCAAGAAATTCAGTGTTGTGGAGCTATATAGAAGACAAACGGTTGGATCTGACGAATGCAGGTCTGAATGTGGGAGGGGGCAAGCCCCTCCCACATTTTGCACTGCGTCAGCGTTTTAGCTTCCGCTTGTTGCGATATTGGTCGATCACCACCGCCGCCACGATAATCAGGCCCTTGATGATGTCCTGGATATACGCGTCGACCCCGACAAAGGTAAACCCGCTGGCCATCACCCCAAGGATCAGCGCGCCGATCACGGTGCCGGTGATGCGCCCTACTCCGCCGGCCAGGCTGGTGCCGCCGATCACCGCGGCGGCAATCGCATCCAGTTCGTAGGACATGCCCATGCCGGCCTGGCCGGTGGCGGCACGCGCCGAGGCCACCACACCGGCCAGGCCCGCCAGGAGCCCGGCGATGCTGTAGACGATGATCAGGTGGCGCTTGACGTTGATCCCCGAGGTGCGCGCCGCCTGCATATTGCCGCCGATGGCGTAGGTGTACTTACCGTACTTGGTGTAGCGCAGGGCGATATGGAAGATCACCGCCACCACCAGAAAGATGATCACCGGCATCGCGCCATGCCCGATGGCCGTGTAGGAATCCGAGAGCATGCTCACCGGCTGGCCTTCGGTGTAGTAACGCGCCAGGCCACGGGCCGACACCATCATCCCCAGCGTTGCGATAAACGGCGGGATACCGGTCACCGCAATAATGCTGCCGTTGATCGCGCCCGCCAGCAGCCCCACGCCGAGCCCCGCCACCACCGGAATCCACACCGGCAGGTCGGTCAGGGACGGAAACACCGCACGGGAAAAATCAGATGTTTGCGCAAGACTGGCAGCGATCATCGCCGATAACGCCAGGACCGAGCCGGAAGACAAGTCGATCCCGGTGGTGATGATCACCTGGGTCACACCGATGGCCAGCAGGCCGATGATCGACACTTGCAGGATCATCAACACCAGGCGCTGGGAGTTCATCAGGAAGCTCTGGTCTCGCACAATCCAGCCAAACAGCTCAAACACCAGGCCGATGCCGATCAGCACCAGGAAGATGCTCAGCTCGGTGGGCAAGCGCCGACGGTGCTTGACCGCTGCCGTGGCAGGCTTGTTGTCTGTTATTGCGTTCATAGCCAATCACCTTTTTATTCTATGGCGCAGGCCAACCGCAGGCCCGCGCGGCTGTTCGTCAGTGGACCGCGGTCATACCGGAGGCCAGTTGCATGACTTTTTCCTGGGTCGCGTCTGCACGGTCCAGGGTGCCCATCAGTTCGCCTTCATGCATCACCATCACCCGGTCGCTCATACCCAGCACTTCAGGCAGCTCCGAAGAAATCATGATCACCGCCATGCCCTCGCTGGCGAGGAACGCAATCAAACGGTAGATCTCGGCCTTGGCACCGACATCGATGCCACGGGTCGGTTCGTCGAGGATCAGCAGGCGCGGGTTGGTCATCAGCCAGCGCGCCAGCAGGGCTTTCTGCTGATTGCCGCCGGACAAGGTGTCGATGCATTGCTCCAGGGACGGGGTTTTCACCCGCAGCTTCTTGCACATGTCTTCGCACAGCGCACGCAGGGCTTTCTGCTGGATAAACCCGTTGCCCGAGTAATGCGGCAACACGGCCATTTCCATGTTTTCCAGGACCGACAGGCACGGGAACAGCCCGCTGAGCTTGCGGTCTTCAGTCAACAGCGCAAAGCCTTTGTCGATGGCCATGTGCGGGTCGGTGATACGCAGCGCCTTGCCATCGAGGGTTATCTGCCCGCGAGTGCTTGGGCTGATGCCGAAAAGGGTTTCCGCCACGTTGGTGCGGCCCGAGCCCATCAGCCCGGCGATGCCGAGGATCTCGCCGGCATGCAGGTCGAACGAGACGTTGTTGAACACGCCGTCCAGGCCCAGGTCGCGCACCGACAACAGCAACTCGCCGATGGGCGTTTCGCGCACCGGGAACAACTGGCTCAGTTCACGGCCGACCATCATCGAGATCAGGCTGTCGCTGTTCATGCTGTCGGCGCGCTGCAGGCCGATGTACTGGCCGTCGCGAAACACCGCCACTTCATCGGCGATGGCGAACACTTCATTCATCTTGTGCGTGATGTAGACGATGCCTTTGCCCTGGGCCTTGAGGTCGGCAATGATCGAAAACAGGTGGGCGACTTCCTTCTCGGTGATGGCGGACGTCGGCTCATCCATGATCAGGATGTCGGAATCGTAGGACACCGCCTTGGCAATCTCGACCATCTGCCGCTCGGCGATGCTCAGGTTGCCCACCTGCTCCTCGGGGTCGAGGTTGATGCGCAGGCGGGCGAGCAATTGGGCGGTGCAGCGGTGCATTTCGCGGTGGTTGACCATGCGCAGGCTGTTGAGCTGCTCGCGGCCGATCCAGATATTCTCGGCGATGCTCATGTGCGGCATCAGGTTGAGTTCCTGGTGGATCATCGCGATCCCGGCCTTTTGCGCGGCCAGCGGCGTCTCAAACACAATCGGCTTGCCGCGCAGGCGGATTTCCCCGGTGTCGGGCTGGTAGATGCCGGCGATGATTTTCATCAGGGTCGACTTGCCCGCGCCGTTCTCGCCCATCAGCGCCAGCACCGAGCCCGGGCGCACACGCAGTTGTACATCGGCCAGGGCCACCACACCGGGAAAGCCTTTACTGATGTTGAGGATTTCCAGCAGGTACGGTTCTTCCAGCAGCGACGGCTGGATAGCGGGCGGCTGCGAGACAGTGGCTTGAGCAAGCATAGGGCGGTACTCCATCGACAGGGCGGGCACGACCGCCCTGCCGGCTTATTGTTGTGATGTAAGGGCTACTTGAAGTCTTTGACGTTGTCCGGGGTGATCAGCTTGAACGGGATGACAATGTTCTGCTCGATCGCTTCCTTCTTCGCCATCTTGCGCGCCGCCTCCACCGAGCCGACTGCCTGGCCCTTGGCATCCTGGAACACCGACACGGTCATTTCGCCCTTGGTGATCGCATTCAAGCCGTCCGGCGTGCCGTCGACCCCCGCAATCAAGACGCTGCCCGGCTTGGTGCCGGCCGACTTCAACGCCATAGCCGCGCCAATCGCCATTTCATCGTTGTTGGCCAGCACGGCATTGAATTCGCGGCCCTGGGTCAACCAGTCGTTGACCAGGGTCATCCCACGGTCACGCAGCCAGATGCCGGTCTGTTCCTGCTCGATCTTGATCTGCGGGTACTTGGCCAGGACTTCTTTGATGCCCTTGGTCCGGTTGGTGGTGGAGTTGTTCGCCAGGTCACCGAGCAGGATCACCACCTTGCCCTTGCCCCCCAGTTTTTCGGCGATGTACTGCATTTGCAGCCTGCCGGCCTCTTCATCATCGGAGGTCACGGCCGCCACGCCTTTGGGCAGGTCTTTCTGGTCAGGTCGGCGGTTGACATAGACCAGCGGAATACCCGCTTCGAGCGCTGACTTGCTGATCCGCGCCGTGGACGCCGTGTCCACCGGGTTGACGATGATCGCGTCGACCTTCTGGCTGATGAAGTTCTCGACCTGGCTCAATTGCTTGACCACGTCGGCGCGCGCGTCTTCGAACTGCAGTTGCACACCATCGCCCTTGGGGTAGGCCTTGGCTTGCTTGTCCATGTACTCACGCACATTGGTCAGGTAGGTGTCATCGAACTGCGACATGCTCACGCCGATCTTCAGATCGGCAGCCATGGCAAAACCGCTGGCCAGCAGCAGGGACAACGCCAGCGCGGTAAAACGGATCGGGGTCTTCATGAACGGTCTGTCTCCACTTTCTTGTTGGTTTTTTGGACGTTGCGTTTTTCAGAGCGAGGATGACGGCAGGCGGACGAGCGGTGCTCCCGGAATGCAGCACACCAGGGCGCCTTGGTTTTCGACGCACAGCACGTTGAGGAAGGAGAAGTAAAACGGCCGGGTGCGGGGCAGACCGCGTGGCGCAAGGGCTGGGCGTAAAACTCGCAGTACAGCGTTGAAGATTTTCATCTGACGGTACCTGGTTGTTTTTGATCTTGTTTTTGTTGAGTCGTCGGGATCGAGTCCGGAACGTACTTTATGCAACCTGGAAAAGACTTTATTGGAAAATAATTTCTATATCAACCTGTTTTAGAATTTTATTCTATTTTTGTCGAAACCACTTGCTGGCGCTCGGCGCTCAGGCGTGCGGCGTCCAATATCCTTGTGGTTTCCAACGCCTCGTAGGCGTCCACCGGCAGCGGCCCCTGTCCTTGCACGGCGGCCTGCCACTGGCGATAGAACTGGGTCCAGCAGCCTTTTTCCGACGGCACACGCTCGCGCTCGGGGCCTTGTTCGAACCAGCCCCAGCGGCGGTGCTCCTCAGAGCCCCAGTGCTCGCCCTCGGTTTTGGGCGACTTGCCGGCTATCAGTGCGTCTTCCTGGCCGTCCAATCCGTCGACGGTGTAGCAACCCAGGGTGCCGCTGACCCGCAAGCGCGGTGCCGGGCTGTTCTGCAAGGCGTTGCCCCACAGGTGGGAAATCACCCCGTTGGCGTGGGTCAGGGAGACGAAGAAGCCGTGGTCGATGCTGGGGTGTTCGGCGCTGTAGTGCAGTTGCGCGAAAACCCGATCTACCGGGCCGAACAGTTGCAGCGCCTGATCCACCAGATGGCTGCCCAGGTCGCGCAGCCAGCCGCCGCCGCTGGCATTGCCCACCGATTGCGGGCTGAAACGCTCGACGCGGGATTCAAACCGGGTGACAGCGCCGAGGGCGCCGGCGTCGATCAGTTTGCGCAAGGTCAGGAAATCCGAATCCCAGCGCCGGTTCTGGTAGACGCTGAGCAACACGCCCTGGCGTTCAGCCGCGGTGATCAGCACCCGGGCCTGCTCGGCGTTGGCGGCGAAAGGTTTATCGCTGACCACGGCGACGCCGTGCTCGATGGCCTCCAGCACCAGCGCCGGGCGACCTTTAAGCGTGGTGGAAATCACCAGGGCGTCAACGCCGGCCTCGACGATCTGGCCGATGCTGTCAAAGGCTTTAACCCCTGGAAGATCAGTGCTCAATTGCTGACGGCGCTCGGGTGAACGAGTCACCACACCAACAAAAGTAGCGCCGGGCAGGGTTGCAATCAGTGGCGCATGAAAGAAGCGCCCTCCGTGGCCATAGCCGACCAGTCCAATTCGCATATATTCACTCCTTCATTGAAGTGCAAACCCAATCCAACTGTGGGAGGGGGCTTGCCCCCTCCCACATTGACCGAGTGTTAGCCGTAGAAGGCAGGGTTGCAGTCAGTGGCGCATGAAAGAAGCGCCCTCCGTGGCCATAGCCGACTAGTCCAATTCGCATACATTCACTCCTTCATTGAAGTGCACACCCAATCCAACTGTGGGAGGGGGCTTGCCCCCGATGGCGGTGGATCAGATCCAGATTCATTAGCTGACCCACTGCTATCGGGGGCAAGCCCCCTCCCACATTGACCGAGTGTTAGCCGCAGAAGGCAGGGTTGCAGTCAGTGGCGCATGAAAGAAGCGCCCTCCGTGGCCATAGCCGACCAGTCCGATTCGCATACATTTACTCCTTCATTGAAGTGCACACCCAATCCAACTGTGGGAGGGGGCTTGCCCCCGATGGCGGTGGATCAGATCCAGATTCATTAGCTGACCCACTGCTATCGGGGGCAAGCCCCCTCCCACATTGACCGAGTGCTAGCCGTAGAAGGCAGGGTTGCAGTCAGTGGCGCATGAAAGAAGCGTCCTCCGTGGCCACAGCCGACCAGTCCGATTCGCATACATTCACTCCTTCATTGAAGTGCACACCCAACCCAACTGTGGGAGGGGGCTTGCCCCCGATGGCGGTGGATCAGATCCAGATTCATTAGCTGACCCACTGCTATCGGGGGCAAGCCCCCCTCCCACATTGACCGCGTGTTAGCCGCAGAAGGCAGGGTTGCAGTCAGTGGCGCATGAAAGAAGCGCCCTCCGTGGCCATAGCCGACCAATCCAATTCGCATACATTCACTCCTTCATTGAAGTGCACACCCAATCCAACTGTGGGAGGGGGCTTGCCCCCGATGGCGGTGGATCAGATCCAGATTCATTAGCTGACCCACTGCTATCGGGGGCAAGCCCCCTCCCACATTGACCGCGTGTCAGCCGTAGAAGCGCGGACGCTCAGGCAGGCTGACTTGGACAATTTGCCCACTGCCTTGGGCCTCGATACACGCATCCGCCGCGACTGCCGCTGCAAACCCATCCCACGCCGACGGCCCGCCCACTTGCCCGGCGCGCACGCTGTCGATGAACGCCTGCAACTCGACGTCATAGGCGCCGATAAAGCGGTCTTTCCAGTCCATCAGAATCGCATTGGACAGCTTGGCCTCGCTGCGCAATTGCACCTGCGACGGTTCCGGCAGCTTGGCGATACCGGTCTCCCCCACCACTTCGCACTGAATGTCGTAGCCGTACTGGCAGTTCACAAACACTTCCACATCGATGCGCGTGCCCTTGGCGGTTTCCAGCAGCACGATCTGCGGATCGCGCAGATGGGCCAGGGCCTTGCTGGTCTTGCGCGGGAACACCACTTGCACCGACACATAGTCGTCGTCGAGCAGCCAACGCAACACATCCAGCTCGTGGATCAGGGTGTCGGTGATCGCCATGTCGGTCTTGTAGTTCTCACCCACCCGCGGGTTGCGGTGCGCGCAGTGCAGCATCAGCGGCTCGCCGATCCGGCCGCTGTCGATCACCGCTTTGAGGGCGCGATAACCTTCGTCATAGGGGCGCATGAAGCCCACTTGCACCAGGCGCTTGCCGTGCGCCACTTCGGCCTCGACGATCCTGCGACAGCCTTCGGCGGTGACCGCCAGGGGTTTTTCGCAGAACACCGGTTTGCCCGCCTCGATGGCGGCGAGCACAAATGCCTCATGGCTCGGGCCCCAGGAAGTAACGAGAATGGCTTCGACCTGAGGCGAACGGATCAGCGCATGGCCGTCCGGATACACCTCGGCGTCCAGTTTCAGATCCGCCACCACCTTGGCGGCCTGCTCCAGGTCGATGTCGGTCACCGCCACCACCTGGCTGTTGAGCAAGGTCTGGCTGCAACGACGAATATGGTCCCGGCCGATAGCGCCCGTACCGATAACACCCAGCTTCAACGACATACATTCACTCCTCTTGTTATTAGTACTGCCGGGCCTTGGCCAGCTGTTCATTGAGTTTTTTCGCCGCCGCGTTGGTGCGTTCGCTGGTGGAGACCTGCGCCACACCCACCCGCCACCACGACAGGTAGCCGTGGATCATGGTCTTGGGCAGCACCTTGATATCGATCAGCGTCGACACCGTTTGCGTGCGCGCATCGGCCAGCGCCGCTTCGAGCTGTTCGACGCTACTGACCTTGTAAGTCTTGCAACCGTAGGCCGCCGCACTCATGGCGAAGTCCACCGGCACCAGGCCGCCGTCGAGCTTGCCGCTCTCGGGGTTGCGGTAGCGGAACTCGGTGCCGAAGCTGTCCATGCCGTTGCCGATCTGCAGGTTGTTGATGCAACCGAAAGCCATGTTGTCCAGCAGCACCACGTTGATCTTGCGGCGCTCCTGGATCGAGGTGGCCAGCTCCGAGTGCAGCATCATGTAGGAGCCATCGCCGACCAGCGCATAGACCTCGCGCGTCGGCTCGGCGAGTTTCACGCCGAGGGCGGCGTTGATCTCGTAGCCCATGCACGAATAACCGTACTCGACGTGGTAAGTGTTGACGCCCTTGCTGCGCCAGCTGCGCTGCAGGTCGCCGGGCAGGCTGCCGGCGGCGGCGACGATGATCGCGTCGTCGGCCAGCGCCTGGTTGAGCACGCCGAGGACCCGGCTTTGGGTCAGGCACGAACCGGTCAGCTCGATAAATTCGCGCAGCACGCCGCGGTCGAGGTGGTCGTCGACCTCGGGGACGAAGTCGTCACCGGCGTATTCCAACTGATGCACCCGGTCGACTTCAGCATCCAGTTGCGCCCTTGCATCGCGCACCTGCTCGCCCCAACCGGCGCGATAATCGCCCAGCGCTGCGGCCAATGCCTCAAGGGCGACTCGTGCATCCGCCAGCACTTGCACGCCATCGAGTTTCAACGCATCGCCGGGGCTGATGTTGAGGTTGAGGAACCGCACCTCGGCGTGCTTGAACAACGACTTCGACGACGTGGTGAAATCGGTGTAGCGCGTGCCGATCCCGATGATCAGGTCGGCCTCGGCGGCCAACAGGTTCGCGGCCAGGCAGCCGGTTTCGCCGATCCCGCCGACGTTCAGCGGATGGCTGGACAGCACCGCACTCTTGCCCGCCTGGGTTTCGGCGAAGGGCATCTCGAAGCGTTCGGCAAATGCCTGCAGGGCCGCATTCGCCCCGGAGTACTTGACCCCGCCGCCGCAGATGATCAACGGCTTGCGCTTGCCCTCGAAGGCCGCCACGGCATCGCCGATCATCGCCTCGGTGGGCGGGCGCCGGTCGAGGCGATGGACACGTTTTTGCAAGAAGTAATCCGGGTAATCCCAGGCCTCGGCTTGCACGTCCTGCGGCAGCGCCAGGGTGACGGCACCGGTTTCGGCCGGGTCGGTGAGCACGCGCATGGCGTGGATCGCCGCGCTCATCAATTGCTCGGGGCGGTTGATGCGGTCCCAGTATTTGCTCACCGAACGGAAGGCGTCGTTGGTGCTGATGCTCAGGTCATGGAACTGCTCGATCTGTTGCAGCACCGGGTCGGGCTGGCGGCTGGCGTAGACATCGCCAGGCAATAGCAGCAACGGAATGCGGTTGGCCGTGGCGGTCGCGGCAGCGGTCAGCATATTCGCCGCCCCCGGGCCGACCGACGCGGTACACGCGTAGATCTTGCGGCGCAGGTGCTGTTTGGCAAACCCGATGGCGGCGTGGGCCATGCCTTGCTCGTTGCGGCCCTGATGGACCACCAGGTCGCCGCTGTCCTGCTCCAGCGCCTGGCCCAGGCCGAGCACGTTGCCGTGGCCGAAAATGGTGAACACCCCGGCCACGAACTTGCTCTGCACACCATCGACTTCGATGTATTGGTTATCCAGAAATTTCACCAGGGCCTGGGCCATGGTCAAACGAGTGGTGGTCATGTCGCGCCCCTTAAAGGTCCAGCAGCCAGCTGTGCTGCGGGTCGTTATGAAAATGCCAGGCGCGCTTGGGGCCGGCCATTACGTTGAGGTAGTAGGACTCGTAGCCATACGGCACGCTCACCGGGTGGTACCCCTTGGGCACCACCACCAGGTCGCTGTTTTCCACGGCCATGGCCTCATCGATGCTGCGATCGTCGGTGTACACCCGCTGGAACACGAAGCCCTGGGGCGGGTTGACCTGGTGGTAATAGGTTTCTTCGAGAAAGCTCTGGTGCGGCAGGTCGTCGGTGTCGTGCTTGTGCGGCGGGTAGCTCGACGAATGCCCGGACGGCGTGCGGACTTCCACCACCAGCAAGGAGTGGGCGGGCTCGCTGTCGGGCAGGATGTCGCACACGTAACGGGTGTTGGCGCCTTTGCCGCGCACGCTGCGCTTGCATTGTTCGGGGCGGATCAAGCGCGGCGCGAAACCCGTCGCGCCAGGCGCGGCGCAGACCGCGAGCTGCACGTCGCTCAATGCCGTCACCTGGGCGTCGGTGCCCGGCGGCAGGTAAGCGGCAAAGGGCGATTTGTCTTCAAACACCGACTGACGATCGCCGAGGTTCTGCCAGTTGAACCCCTCGCCTTCGATCGTCACCCGGCCGCTAAGCAGCACCAGGCACAGCTCCTGATCGCCGGCGGTGACTGGCAGGGTTTCGCCCAGGCTCAGGCGGTAGGCGGCAAAGCCGACATAGTCCAGGCGGCCCGCTTCGAGGGCGACCATGGTTTGCCCGCGCTTATGGCTCTTGACCAGCAAACTCATTGCCCCGTCCTCTCGTTCAGCAGCGCACGCAAGGTGTCGTAACCTTTTTTCGCATAGATATAGCTCGGCGCGACAGCCGGGTCCTGCTCGGCTTCGACCACCAGCCAGCCTCGGTAATGCGCGGCCAGCAGCACATCGAGCAACGCGGCAAAGTCGATATCGCCGTCACCCGGCACGGTGAAGGTGCCGTTGACGATGCAGTCGGGGAAGCTCCACATCTGGTTGCGCGCCAGTTGCACCACTGCTTTGCGCACGTCCTTGAAATGCACATGGCACACGCGGTCGATGTGCTTGCGCAGTACGTCGAGGGGTTCACCGCCACCCATGTAGCAATGGCCCGAATCGAACAGCAGGCCGACTTCGGGGCCGGTGCGGCGCATCAGTTGATCAATGTCCTCCGGCGATTCGACATAGGCGCCCATATGGTGGTGGTAGGCCAGGCGCACGCCCTGGGACAGGGTAAAGCGCGCCAGTTCGGTGAGCTTGTCGGCGTAGTCCTGCCAGGCCTGCTCACTGTGGAAACGCGGGCGTTCGATCAGGCGGATGCGGGAGCCCTGGATCGAATCGGCCACTTCGCCGTAGACCAACACCGTGGCGCCATTGTGTTTGAGCAACTCGACGTGAGCGGCGATGGCTTCGATTTCCTGCGCGACCGACCGCTGGGCCAGGCGGCTGGAGTACCAACCGGAGACCAGCGCCAGGTCGTAGGGGCGCAACACATCGGCGACGCCCTTGGCGTCCTTGGGGAATTTGCCGTTGAGTTCAAAACCTTCGTAGCCGATCTGCTTGCCTTCGCTCAACGCCGTGCTCAGGGGCGTTTCGCCGCCCAGGGCCGGCAGGTCGTCGTTGCTCCAGGAGATCGGGTTGATGCCAATTCGGATTGCGGGCATGGCTGCACCTTTATTATTTTCAGGTATCACTGAGATCTGCATTATGTGGGAGGGAGCTTGCTCCCGATGGCAGTGTGTCAGGCAACACTTCTGTAACTGCACCACCGCCTTCGGGAGCAAGCTCCCTCCCACATTGGATTACATTTCAAATTAAGAACTACGTTCAGCCTCTGGCACTGCACCAGGCACTGATCAATTGCTCGAAAGTGGCCCGGACTTGGCGGATCAGGGTCTCGTCATCAATCTCCCCCGCCATCCACGCGCGACTCGGCTCCTGGAAGATCGTGCGTCCCACGGCAAAACCACGGCAGGTGCGACTCTGGCTGGCTTGGCGGAAGCCCTCGGCCAGGCATTCGGCCGAGGCATTCAGGCCCAGCAGCACCACGCCGCGGCAGTACGGGTCGCGTTCCTCGATCAGTTCGTCGAGTTTTGTCCAGTCCTCGGCCGACTGTGCCTCGATTTTCCACCACGCCGGGTAGATACCCAGGTTGTACAGGCGCTTGAGGCTGCGGTAGAGCACATCGGGGTAGGTCGAGGGGTGATCCTTGGGCGGGATGACTTCCAGCAACAGTTCATGCCCGCTGACCAGCGAAGCCTCGTACACCGCCTTGAGTTGCGCTTCCTGTTCCAGACGCAGCAGCGGTTCGTCATCGGGGTGGTATTGCACCAGGCATTTGATGATTTGCTCCTGGGGCCAGGCGATCAGGTTGCTGCCGATCGAACGGCCGTGTTCGAACGCCAGGGGCCGCGAGTTCTGCACCTCCACCGGGCGTGCGATCCACCAGCCGCGACCGCTGGCGGCGTTGAGCGCGTCCTGGCCGAAGCGCTGGTCGGCGAGCAAACCGACATCGGCCTCGACGCCCTGCCCGCGCAGCGTCTTCTCCACGCGTTCGACGGCCTGGATAAACAGCTGCTTGATCGTGCTGATGCGGCTCGGGTCCTGGCCGCCGCGTTGCGCCAGGTCGACCAATTGCCAGCGGTGGTCGAAGGCGAACACGAACAGTTGCTTCCAGGCCTTGCGTGGCACCGTGACCCGATGCAGGCGCTGCAGGGTCACGTCTTGATCGGGGCGGGTGATCGGCACCGGGCTGTTGAACAGGTAATCCAGTTCGGCCGGCGTCGGCATGGCCGGTGCGCAGGCGTGGCGCGACACCACCAGGCCGCCGCAGGCATTGGCCAACTGGCTGCATCGCGCGTCGCTGGCATCGTTCAGCCAGCCGCTGAGAAAGCCCGCCATGAACGCATCGCCGGCGCCCAGCACGTTAAGCACTTCAACGCGCACGCCGGGGTAGATCGCCCCCTCTTCCAAACGGGCCGGGATCGCGCCGTGGATCACCGTGCAGCCCTGCGGGCCGAGCTTGACCACCAGGGTCGCCGGGGTCAGTTCACGGACGGTGCGCAGGGCGCTGAGCAAATCTTCGCTGCCGCCGGCGATCAGGAACTCTTCTTCAGTACCGACGATCAGATCGAAGCGCGGCAGGATGCTCTGCACGTGCTGGCTGACGCTCTGGTCGGCGACAAACCGGGTTTCGCCATCGGCCTTGCCCGCCAGGCCCCACAGCACCGGGCGGTAGTCGATGTCGAGCACGCGCTGGACGTTGTGTTTGGCCGCGTAATCCAGGGCCTGGACGCTGGCCTTGTACACAGCGTCGGTGGAGAAATGCGTGCCGGTGATCAGCAGGGCCTTGCTCGAGGCGATAAAGGCTTCGCTGATGTCTTCGGCGCGCAGGGCCATGTCGGCGCAGTTTTCGCGGTAAAACACCAGGGGGAAGGTTTCGCGGTCCTTGAGGCCCAGCAGCACCAGCGCCGTAAGGCGTTGCGGGTCGACCTTGATGCCGCTGACATCGCAGCCTTCACGGGCCAGGGATTCCGTCAGGAACCGGCCCATATGGTCGTCCCCTACCCGGCTCAACATCGCCGACTTGAGGCCCAGGCGCGCGGTGCCGAAGGCAATGTTGGCGGAAGAACCGCCGAGGTACTTGGCAAAGCTGGACACATCCTCAAGCCGCGCACCGACTTGCTGCGCATAGAGGTCGACGCCCAGGCGCCCGAGGCAAATCAGATCCAATTGACGCCCACTGGCAAAACGAGTCTGGCCCATGCTGGCTCCTGTTATTTTTATCAGCCTGCGTTGTGCCGCCGTGGCGACGGCACACGCTCTTGGTGGGAGCAGACTAGAACGTTCAGCGAGCCCAATCAATATTTATTCCATAATTATTTTTGGTAGAATATTTTTTCCAATACGTCAGCATAAGGGTACGCCAGCGACAGTGCATCGTTTCAGCCGCCCACTCGCTGGCGCATGCCGGGGTATTTTTTTGCGCCTACCCTGTAGACTTGCACCCACCATCAGCGCACCAGATGAACCCGCCAGAAGGATTGCCCATGTCCCGCACCGATCAGCCGGCCACGCCCGAGACCGCTTCCCAAGACACTCTCGCCAGCCCTGCGATCAATGCCGAACGCCTGTTGCAGCTGATCACCGACGAATACGAAAGCCTGCCACGCCAGCTCAAGCGCATCGCCAGCTACATGAGCCAGCAGAGCGATCGGATCATGGTCGACCGCATCAGCGACATCGCCCGCGAATGCGAAGTGCATCCGTCGGCCATCGTGCGGTTCTCCCAGCGTTTCGGCTTCAGCGGGTTCAGTGAGATGCAGGCGCTGTTTCGCGAGGCGTACACCCACAAGACCACGCCGGTGCAGAACTATCAGCAGCGCATCCGCAGCATGATCGCCAACAAGTCGCAGAAGGCCAGCGGCGGCGACCTGGCGCGCGAGTGTGTCAATGCCACGCTTTCGGGCATCGAGCGCCTGGGCCTGGAACTGGATGACGCGGCGTTCGAAAAAGCCGTCGACCTGGTGGTCAACGCCGACAACATCTACGTGGTTGGCGTGCGCCGTTCGTTTGCGGTGGCCGATTACCTGGTCTACAACCTGCAGCACACCAACAAGCGCATCCACCTGATCTCAGGCCTGGGCGGCAGCTACCGCGAGCAGATGCGCAGCGTGCGCGCCAATGACCTGGTGATCGCCATCAGCTTCACGCCCTACGGCAAAGAAACCCAGCACTGCCTGCGTATCGCCCAGCACCACCAGGCCAAGACCCTGATCATTACTGACAGCAACCTGTCGCCCCTGGCCAAGCGCGCGAACGCAGTGCTGTTGGTCAATGAAGGCTCGTCGTTTGCCTTCCGTTCGTTGAGCGCCACGTTGTGCCTGTGCCAGGCGCTGTTCATTGCGGTGGCGTATCGCCTGGAGTTGAAGGTGGATGAGATTCATGAGCAGGTGGGCTTCGACGACTGACGGAGGATCCGTCACCGTAGCCGCCGATTGACACACCTTCATCGCAGGCAAGCCCGCACATCGGAGTAGGCGGGATTTATGAAAACTGTGTCAGTTTTGCCAACATGAAGTTTTATTTAGGAAGCGTTCAGCCATTTCTTGGCAAAATGCCCACACTTCTAGTGTGAATCGCTCACCAGGTAATCCTATGACCCGCATTTTGACCATTGAGGATGACGCCGTAACGGCCCGCGAGATCGTCGCCGAGCTGAGTAGCCATGGACTGGACGTAGATTGGGTGGACAACGGCCGCGAAGGCCTGGTCCGCGCCGTGAGTGGTGATTACGATCTGATCACCCTCGACCGTATGTTGCCGGAACTCGATGGCCTGGCCATCGTCACCACCCTGCGCACCATCGGCGTGTCGACGCCGATCCTGATGATCAGCGCGCTCTCCGATGTCGACGAGCGGGTGCGCGGCCTGCGCGCCGGTGGGGATGACTACCTGACCAAGCCGTTCGCCTCCGATGAAATGGCCGCCCGCGTTGAAGTGCTGCTGCGGCGCAAAAGCACGGTCAAGGAATTCGAAACCGCCCTGCGCGTGGCCGACCTCGAGCTGAACCTGATCAGCCGTGAAGCCAGCCGCGCCGAGCAGCCGCTGAGCCTGCTGCCCACTGAATACAAACTGCTGGAATTCCTGATGCGCAACACCGGGCAGATCCTGTCGCGGATGATGATCTTCGAGGAAGTCTGGGGTTATCACTTCGATCCCGGGACCAACCTGATCGATGTCCACATCGGTCGCCTGCGCAAGAAGATCGATCCACCGGGCCTCACGCCGCTGATCCGCACGGTACGAGGTTCCGGGTATGTCATTGCTGAACCCCTCTAAGGGCTGGCGTTCCTCCAGCAGCCGCTTGCTGGCGCTGTACAGTTCACTGTTCGTGGCCTGGAGCTGCATCCTCATGGGGGTGCTGTATTACGAGGTATCCGGTTACCTCAGCGACCTCTCGCGCCATTCGCTGATGCAGCGCCAGCACCTGTTCCAGCGGTTCGACGGCGAAGAACTGTTGGAAGCCCTGACCACCAGCATGACCTTCGACATGAAGGGCGTGGACGCCTATGGCCTGTTCGATGCGCAATTTCGCCCATTGAACGGACCGATCCAGGCGATACCACCCGACTTGCCCCTGGACGGCAAGATCCACGCCCTGGCCAATTGCGTCGACTCCGACGACCCGAAACTGCCCAAAGACAGCTGCGACGCCGTGGTCACCCACACCGCCGATGGCCGCTGGCTGGTGCTGGTGCGCGCCAACGGTTCGCTGTTCGGCGTAACCCGGATCATCTGGCACGCGCTGCTGTGGGCGGTGTCGCTGACCATCATCCCCGGCGCCGCCGGCTGGCATTTGCTGCGCCGCCGCCCATTGCGACGGATTCGCGGGATCCAGGCCAGCGCCGAGGCCATCGTCGCCGGCGACCTCACCCATCGCCTGCCGCTGTCGAACCGGCGTGACGAACTGGACATGCTCGCCGCCATCGTCAACGCCATGCTCGACCGCATCGAGAAGCTGATGAACGAGGTCAAAGGCGTGTGCGACAACATCGCCCACGACCTGCGCACCCCGCTCACCCGCTTGCGCGCGCAGCTCTATCGCATCAAGCAACAAGCCGAACACGACTCGGCCCACGCGGTGCAGCTGGACGACGCCATCGCGGAGACCGACACGCTGATGGCGCGCTTTCGCGGGTTGTTGCGGATCTCGGAACTGGAAGACCACCAACGCCGCTCGGGCTTCCTGGTGATGGACCCACTGCCGCTGCTGCGCGAACTGCACGACTTCTACCTGCCCCTGGCCGAGGAAGGCGAACTGCAACTGGTGCTCGACACCCCGCCATCCCTGCCCTGGATCACCGGCGACCGGGCCTTGCTGTTCGAGGCCCTGGCCAACCTGCTGAGCAACTCGATCAAGTTCACCCCAGCGGGCGGCGAAGTGATTTTGCGCGCGGTCAACGATGCGGGCAGCACGCGTATCGAAGTCCACGACTCCGGCCCCGGCATCCCAACAGCGGAACGCAAGGCGGTGTTCCAGCGGTTCTATCGCGTGGATGAAAGCGACCAGCAAGGTGGGTTTGGGCTGGGCTTGTCGATTGTCGCGGCGATCATCAACCTGCACGGTTTCAATCTGGACGTTGGCACCAGCCAACGCGGCGGTGCGCGGTTGGTGCTGGAGTGTCGCCAGCAACTGATGCCCAAATAAACCAGACACGACACCGATCGAAACGGTGGGAGGGGACTTGCTCCCTCCCACATTGGGCGTCGGTTGCCCGATCGATCAGGTCAAGCCGGGAAGTTGGCGCGCAGCGCCTCAAGCCCACCGCGGTACACGCCGGCAAACAAAGCCTCCACCGCCTCGTCGGTGGTGCCCGGCACCGGGGTGAACACGCCCGACCACGTCACCTTCGCCGACGATTCCGTCAGGGCTTCGACCCGCAACGTCGCCAGGTAGGCACTCACCGGAAACGGCGACTCCTCGATGCTGTAGCTGTAAGTGCGGGCCCCGTTATCAAAGGTCTGCAAGCGCTCCACCACCACGCCGCCATCGGCGGTCTTCAGGTGACGCAGGCGCCCGCCGTCGCCCGGCTTGCTCTCGACGATCAATGGCAGCCAGTCCGGCAGCGCGTCAAAACCGCCGACCAATTGCCACACCTGATCGGCCGAAACCGGAACTTCAATGACAGAAGAAGCTGTAGGCACAATCAATACTCCAGACAATAAACAATTCAGATCGCCAGATCTGTCGCACCGACAGTTGCTGGCGACCGGGGTTGAACAATGTACGCCAGCCGATTCGTCACTTCACCCCCTATTCGTGGCGCGATGGATGCTCGAGATTGATGCCATGCCGTACCGGACCACTGAAATCATCTGCGTGCCTGGACGGCCCGCAGGGCACAAAAATACCGATGCTAACGCACAGCCACTCGTTCTGTACCTGTTAGAAATGACAGTTGTAACGCCCCCATCTCCAGCGTTTACTGGTACGCAACCGGCGCCTGCCCATACGGCACCGACAGGTAAAACACTCCAGGGAGGGACTCATCATGCCGCGTTATTTCAAAACCTCGATCACTGCGCTGACACTGCTCGGCGCCTCGCTGCTGTACGGCTATGGTGTAACCGCCAGTGCCGCCACATACGTCGACTCGGGCAGTGCGGCCGGGGCGCAATGTTCAACCAGTAGCGTCAACGATAGCGCGCAGGCCGTGGGCAATTGTTCATCCGCTACGGTCAGCGCCAACAGCAATCCTTGGTACGCCGCATCGCTGAGCGGCCCTCAACAGGTCTTGCCGCCGCTGGTGAACGGGCAACCGTGCAGCGTCGAGGCAATCGCTAACAGTGGCTGGATGCTGGGAAGTTGCGCCAACGCCGCCAATCTCAGTTTTGCCGTGTTCTGGAATGCAGCGACGCCCAGTGGCCTGCCGACGGCGACGGCCCCCTTGCCTGGCACCTTGCTATTTCCCCTGCTGCGACCCGCCGATGTCCAGACCGTACCCACCGCCCTGAACCCGCTAGGCGCTGCCCTGGCTCAAAGCATCAGCGCCACGTTACAGGCAACCGTGGTGCTGTATACCCCGGGCAATGCCACGCCGCAGCGCGTTTCCAGTTATGGCGACAACTGTGCCGGGGTCGACGTGAACAACACCTTGATCAACGGCTATCCCAGTGTCGTCATGAACTGTCCGGGGGCCAATGCCACGCCCAAACCCACCGTCGCCACCTGGAACGGCAGCAGCTACGTGTTGACCGCGCTGGCCAGCCCCTCCGGCGCCAGCTATTGCTGGGCGGTGGGCATGAACGATCAGCTTCAGGTGGTCGGTACCTGCGTGTTCAGCGGCGCTACCGGCGATGTGCCGCAAACGGCATTCTGGGGAACACCCAGCAGCGCGCCCCTGCTGCTGACCATGCCCCTCAATGCGCAGAATTACGCGGTGTCGATCAACAACCCCGGGCATATACTCGCGTATGGCAGGGACCCGTCGGGTTTCGAGAAAGCACTCTTTTGGCCAGACCCCACCAACTCGTTCAGCGTGCAGTCGATCCAGCCGCTGCCTGGCAGCGCCCAGACCAACGCGGTGGGTTTGGCGGATAACGACACCGTCGCCTTGAACAGTTTCGATGCCAACCAATATCCCAGCGGCGCCTACTGGGACGGCGTCAACAGCACCGTAGCGATCACCCCGCTTTTGGGCGGACGGATGAGCCGGCTGGAGGGCATTACGCGCTCCGGGGCGATCGTGTATGGCACAGCAACCGATTCCACGCTCAACTACAGGGCCGTAGGTGCAACCTTGCCATGACGAGGAAAAGCGGTTTTTCTTGCGGCCTTAGGTGCGGCTCAATCCAGCCGCCCCCATGCGGCGGCAGCTCATCACTGCAGGGTCTCCCGCAACCGATACCACAGCATGCCCAACGCCAACAACGGCGAGCGCAACAGTTTGCCGCCCGGAAAGGTCATGTGCGGCACCTGGCTGAACACCTCCAGGCCCTGGCTGTGCCCGGCATGGATGGCTTCAGCCAGCAGCCGCGCACACCAATGGCTCACGTTCAGCCCATGGCCGGAATAGCCCTGGGCATACAACACGTTCGGGTACTGTTTTAGCCGCCCGACCTGGGGAAAGCGGTTGGCGGTGATGCCGATCTTGCCGCCCCACTGGAACTCGATCGCGGTATTGGCCAGTTGCGGGAATACCGTGAGCATCTTCGGTTGCATATACGCGGCAATGTCCTGCGGATCACGCCCCGAATAATGGCAGGCGCCGCCGAACAACAGGCGGCGGTCGGCGGTCAGTCGGTAGTAGTCCAAGCCGACTTTCTGGTCGCACAGCGCCAGGTTCTGCGGGATCAATTGCTCGGCCAGCCCTTCCGTTAACGGTTCGGTGGCGATGATGTAGCTGCCGGCAGGCAGTACTTTGCCGCTCAAGCGCGGCTCCAACGCCTCCAAGTGTGCATTGCAGGCCAGCACCAGGTTGCTGGCGCGCACCGTGCCGCCGGCGCAGCGTACCTGCACGGTGTCGCCGTGGAGCAGTTCCAACGCTGGGGTCTGCTCGAAAATCCGCACCCCCAGGGACTCAGCGACCCGCGCCTCGCCCAACACCAGATTCAATGGGTGCAGGTGCCCGGACCCCATGTCCACCAGGCCGCCGGCATAGACCTGCGAGCCGACGACCTGGTGCATATCCTGCGGACCCACCACACGGACCTCATGGTTGTAGCCCTGCGCCGACAGGCGCTCCTGCTCGCCCTTGAACGCGGCGAACTGCGCCGCGGTATTGGCCAGTTCGCAAAAACCCCAGCGCAGGTCGCAGTCGATACCCTGCGTGCGAACGCGTTCACCCACCAACGTGACCGAATCAATCCCGGCCCGCTCCAGATAACGCACGCCCTCCTCGCCCACATACTTGGCAAAGCCCGACACATCGTGGCCGATGCCGCGAATCAATTGCCCGCCGTTGCGCCCGCTGGCGCCCCAACCGATGCGCCGCGCCTCCAGCAGGATCACCGACAGCCCGCGCTGGGCCAGTTCGATGGCGGTATTGACCCCGGTGAACCCACCGCCGATCACACACACATCCGCGCTCAAGTCGGCGGCCAAGGCCGGACGCTCGGGCATGGCATTGGCCGAGGCCCGGTAATAGGACCGGGCGTGGTCGTTCGATTGGATCATTTGTCGGTCTTCACTTTGCTCCAGGCGCGGGTCATCAGGCGCATGGTCGCCGGGGTCGGCGTGGTGGAAATATAGAGTTTGTCGAGCACGGCCTGGGACGGGTACACCTCAGGGTTGTTCACCAGTTCCGGGTCCATGAAGGCATTGGCTGCCGGGTTGGCGTTGGCATAGCCGACCGAGGCGCTGACTTTGGCGATGACTTCAGGGTCGAGCAGGTAGTTGATAAACGCGTGGGCTGCTTTTGGGTTGCTCGCATCGGCGGGGATCGCCAGCAGGTCGAACCACAGGTTGGAGCCTTCCTTGGGAATCGAATAGGCAATGTTCACCCCGTTCTTGGCTTCCTTGGCGCGGTTGGCGGCCTGGAACACGTCGCCGGAATAACCGAACGCCACGCAGATATCGCCGTTGGCCAAATCCGAGATGTACTTGGAGGAATGGAAGTAGGTGATGTAAGGCCGCAGCGTCAACAGCTTGGCTTGCGCCTGTTTGTAGTCTTCAGGGTTCTCGCTGCGCGGGTCCTTGCCCATGTAGTTGAGGATCGCCGGGAACAACTCATCCGCCGAGTCGAGGAAGGCCACGCCGCACTGGTTGAGCTTCTTGAGGTTCTCCGGCTCGAACAGCACCGCCCACGAATCGATATGGTCGATGCCGAGCACCTGCTTGACCTTGTCGACGTTGTAGCCGATGCCGTTGGTGCCCCACAGGTACGGCACCGAGTGCGCGTTGCCCGGGTCGTTTTTCTCCAGCAGCTTAAGCAGCTTGGGGTCGAGGTTCTTGAAATTGGGCAACTGCGCGCGGTCGAGCTTGAGGAACGCGCCGGCCTTGACCTGGCGTGCCAGGAAGTGGTTGGACGGCACCACCACGTCATACCCGGTGCGCCCCGCCAGCAGCTTGCCCTCCAGGGTTTCGTTGGAGTCGAACACGTCGTAGATCACCTTGATCCCCGTCTTGGCCTGGAAGTCGGCCAAGGTGGTTTCGCCAATGTAATCGGTCCAGTTGTAGACACTGACCGTCGGCTCCGCCTGCGCGGCGCTGCTGAATGCTGCCACCAGGGCCAGCGGGAGAAGTTTTTTCATCAGACGCATATCGACACCCCTTTATGATTGTTTAGACGCTCAACAGCAGGAACTCACGCTCCCAGGAACTGATCACCCGCTTGAAATTCTCATGCTCGGCACGTTTGACCGCGACGTAGCCGCGCACGAACTTGTCGCCCAGGTATTGCTTGACCGTCGCACACTCTTCCATACGCACCAGCGCATCCTCGAGCGTGATCGGCAGGCGCAGGTTGCGCCGTTCATAGGCGCGGCCTTCCACCGGCGCGCTCGGCTCAATCTTTTCGATCATGCCCAGGTAGCCACACAACAGGCTGGCGGCGATCGCCAGGTACGGGTTGGCATCCGCGCCGGGCAGGCGGTTTTCCACGCGCATGGCGTCGGGGTTCGATGTCGGCACGCGCAGGCCGACAGTGCGGTTTTCTTCGCCCCATTCCACGTTGACCGGCGCCGAGGTGTCCGGCAGGAAGCGGCGGAACGAATTCACGTTGGGCGCAAACATCGGCAGCAGCTTGGGGATGTACCTCTGCAGGCCGCCGATGTGGTGCAGGAACAGCGTGCTCATCTGGCCGTCGGCGTCGACGAACACCGGCTTGCCCGTGGCGATGTCGACCACGCTCTGGTGCAGGTGCATGGCGCTGCCCGGCTCGTCGGCCACTGGCTTGGCCATGAAGGTCGCGGCCACATTGTGCTTGAGCGCGGCTTCGCGCAGGGTGCGTTTGAACACGGTGATCTGGTCGGCAAGATCCAGGGCGTCACCGTGGCGGAAGTTGATTTCCATCTGCGCCGGGCCGTCTTCGTGGATCAGCGTGTCGAGGTCCAGGCCCTGGGCTTCGCACCAGTCGTAGACGTCTTCGAACAGCGGGTCGAACTCGTTGGCGGCGTCGATGGAGAACGACTGGCGACCGGTTTCGGCCCGCCCGGAGCGGCCGACCGGGGTTTTCAGCGGCAGGTCCGGGTCATCGCAGCGCTGGGTCAGGTAGAACTCCATTTCCGGCGCGACAATCGGCTGCCAGCCCTGCTCGGCGTAGAGCTGCAGCACCTTTTTCAGCACGTTGCGCGGCGACAGTTCGATGGGGTTACCCTGCTTGTCGAAAGTGTCGTGGATCACGATGGCGGTCGGTTCAATCGCCCATGGCACCACGTAGGTCGCGTGGGCCACCGGGCGGCAGACCATGTCGATGTCGGCCGGGTCGAGCAGGTCGTAGTAGACATCGTCGTCGACAAAGTCCCCGGTTACCGTTTGCAGCAACACACTTTCCGGCAGGCGCATGCCTCGCTCATGCAGGAACTTGTTGGTGGGCGCAATCTTGCCGCGTGCGATGCCAGTCAAATCACTGATCACGCATTCGACCTCGGTAATCTTGTGTTCTTTCAGCCAGGCGGACAGCTGATCGAAGGGGGCGTTCATAAGGACCTCGTCATGGGTGGGAGACTGCACCGGCTTGTACTCCCGGCGCATTGAGGTCTATCTTGGGCTCGCCGCGCCACGGCATCTATCCACTTTGCTCCGAACACAACGCACCAATAGAGTGCGAGCAGGTTCCCCCCATGACACAGGCAACCGCTTTGCGCGTACAGGCCTTCACCACCGGTGATGTGGCCGCTCAATGCCGTGCGACACCCGGCTGGGTGCAGCACTACCAGCAGATGTCCCCCGGGCATTTTGCCGGGCAGATCCGCTACCTCGACCTGCACGGCGTGGAGGTCTACGAAGAGAGCATGAACACCCGGGTGGAGCAGCATTTCAACGCGCCGCCGGGGGCCCTGGCGTTCTGTTTCGACGGCAGCGACAACACGCTGTACCTGCTCAATGGCGAGAGCCGCAACACCTGGATCACCCCGGAGAACTACCGTGAAGTGGCGGTGGTATTCGGGCCGCAGTTCGTGCAGCGCCATCGGTTGGATGTGGCGAAACTCGAAGGGTTGTTCATGGCGCCGCTGACCTGCCAGCAGAATGCGTTGTTCAGCCGCTGGCTCAGTGGCACGCTCACACGGTTGTCCGGCACCACCGACCCGATCAGCCGCGATGCCCTCACCCAGCAGTTGCTCGACGATTGCCTGTTCATTCTCGACAACGCCTGCGTATGCCTGGACCGCCAGTCATTGCAGCGCCGCAGCGAAGAGCGCCGGCTGATGACGCGCATCGGCGAATGGGCGGTCGATGCACCGGATGACACCGTCAACCTGCTGGAACTGGCGCAGATCGCCGGCGTGCCGTTGCGCCAGTTGCAACAAGGCTTCAAGACCTACACCGGAATGAGCCCGGCGCAGTGGCTGCGTTTGCGCCGCTTGAACGGGGCGCGGCGGGAGTTGTTGAGTTCAGCCGCGGCCACAGTGGCGCAAGTGGCGATGAACTGGTCGTTCTGGCATTTGGGGCGGTTTTCCAATAGCTACCGGGCGTTGTTCAAGGAGCTGCCGAGCGAAACTCTCAAGCGCGCCGTTTGAAATGCACTCTAAATGGTGGGAGGGAGCTTGCCGCCGATGGCAATGGGTCAGTCACCAGGAATATTGACTGAGACACCGCTATCGGGGGCAAGTCGAATCGTCGCACCGCCCCTCCCACATTGGACTGCATCAAGGCTGGGCGTTGAGGAAGGTTGCCATCAACGGGTTGACCCGCTCCGCCGCCTCCAACTTTTGAAATGCACTCTAAATAGTGGGAGGGGGCTTGCCGCCGATGGCAATGGGTCAGTCACCAGGAATATTGACTGAGACACCGCTATCGGGGGCAAGTCGAATCGTCGCACCGCCCCTCCCACATTGGATTGCATCAAGGCTGGGCGTTGAGGAAGGTTGCCATCAACGGGTTGACCCGCTCCGCCGCCTCCAACTTTTGAAATGCACTCTAAATGGTGGGAGGGGGCAAGCCCCCTCCCACATTGGATTGCATCAAGGCTGGGCGTTGAGGAAGGTTGCCATCAACTGGTTGACCCGCTCCGCCGCCTCCAACTGCACCATATGCCCCTGCCCCGGCAGGATTTCCACCTGAGCCTCGAGCCCCTCAGCATGTCTGGCCGGGATGATTGCGTCGTCGCTGCCCCAGATCACCAGGCTTGGCTGCTGCCCGACAATATTGCGCAGATCCAGGCGCTGCCGCCCGCCCTCGAACAGCTGGGCATTGAGCTGGCGCAACGCTTGATCCACGCCTTCGAGGCGCTTGAACTTGAGCATGTCCTCCAGCATCTGCCGCGTGACCAGCGCCGGGTCGCTGAACAGTTGAATCAAGTGTGGCTTGAGTGCGTTGCGGTTAGTCGCGTCGGTGAAGCCGTGCAAGTAGTCCGCGTTGATCTCTTCGCCGAGCCCGGCGCTGGCGATCAGGGTCAGCGAGGCGACCCGCGCGGGGGCCTGGCGCGCCACGGTCAGGCTGACCAGGCCACCCATTGAGTGGCCGGCCAGGTGGACGCGGTCGAGCGCGAGATGATCGAGCAACGCCAGCAGCGCCTGGCTCAACTCGTCGGCATCGCCGCTGCGCAGTTGCTTGCCCGACTCGCCATGGCCCGGCAGGTCCAGGGCGATCACCCGGCGCTGCGCCGCCAACCCCGGGTGGTTGAACAGCCAGTTGTTCAAGTCGCCGCCAAACCCGTGGACCAGCACCAACGGCGTGCCGCCCTCACCGAGGTCGAGATAACGCAACAGCCGCCCGCCCACCTCGACTTTCTGCGCGCTGGGCCCGGACGCTTGCGCCTCGGCCGCACTCGACACGAAGCTGGCCTGGAAACCTTCGATTACCGCATCAATCTCGGCTTCCGTGGCCTCGCCCTCCACCACGATCCCGAGCAGCCCGCCCACCGGCAAGGTCTCGTCGCTCAGCGCCAGCACGCGGCGCAGCACGCCACTAAACGGCGCCTCGACGCTGCTGGAGATCTTGTCGGTCTCCACGTCGAGCACTTCCTCGCCCTTCTCCACCCGGTCGCCCGGCTGTTTGAGCCAGACATCCACGCGGCCTTCGGTCATCGACAAGCCCCACTTGGGCATGGTCAAGATATGGATCATGCGGCAGTCCTCTTATCGGCAATCTTCAACACCGCGGCTTCGATCTTCGCTGCGTTGGGGATGTACAGATCCTCCAGCGCATCGGAGAACGGCACCGGCGTGTGCGGCGCGGTGACCATTTCGATCGGTGTGCGCAAGAACGAAAACCCGCGCTGCGCGACCAGCGCGCTGATATCGGTGGCGATCGAGCAGCGCGGGTTGGACTCGTCGATCACCACCAGGCGGCCGGTCTTCTCCACGCTTTCCAGGATGCTGTCTTCGTCCAGCGGGCTGGTGGTGCGCAGGTCGAGCACTTCGCAGTCGATGCCTTGGCGCGCCAGGTTGGCAGCGGCTTCCAGGGCGATATGCACCATGCGCCCGTAGGTGACCAGGGTCACGTCATTGCCTTCGCGCACGTAATTGGCTTCGCCGAAAGGCACGGTGTACAGCTCTTCCGGCACTTCACCCTGCAGGCTGTAGAGCATTTTGTGTTCGAGGAAGATCACCGGGTCGTTGTCGCGGATCGCCTGGATCAGCATGCCCTTGGCGTCATAGGGCGTGGCCGGGCACACCACTTTGAGGCCGGGGATGTGCGTCCACATCGAGGTGAGCATCTGCGAATGCTGCGCGGCGGCGCGCAGGCCGGCGCCGTACATGGCGCGCACCACCAGCGGCGTGGCGGTCTTGCCGCCGAACATGTAGCGGAACTTGGCGGCCTGGTTGAGCAACTGGTCGAGGCAGCAGCCGAGAAAGTCGACGAACATCAACTCGCACACCGGGCGCATGCCGCGGGTGGCCGCGCCGACCGCCATGCCGACGTAACCGATTTCGGACAACGGTGCATCCAAGACGCGGTCGGGAAACTCCGGGTACAGGCCCTTGGTCACGCCGAGCACGCCGCCCCAGGCATCCTGCTCGCCGGGGGAGCCGGTGCCGCCGGACACGTCCTGGCCGATGATGAACACACTCTGGTCGCGACGCATTTCCTGGGCCAGGGCTTCGTTGATTGCCTGCTGATAACTGATTTTGCGAGCCATGATCAATTCTCCACGGATTATTTTTGTAGTGGGTGGCGATTAGCGGTAAGCGACGTAGACATCAGTGAGCAGGTCTGCGGCCTGGGGCTTGGGATCGGACTTGGCCAGGCGCACGGCGTCTTCGATCAGTTGCGCGACCTCCGCGTCGATGCGCTCGAACTGCGCCGCATCGAGCCAGCCTTCGGCGCTGCAGCGTTGGCGAAACAGCACCAGGCAATCGTGGGATTCGCGCAGGTTCTTCACTTCGTCGGGGCCGCGATAAGTTTGCGCGTCGCCTTCGAAGTGGCCGTAGAAACGGCTCAACTTGACCTCCACCAGCGTCGGCCCCTGGCCGCTGCGCGCACGTTCCACGGCTACCCCCAGGGCCGCGTGGACGGCGAAGAAATCATTGCCGTCGACGATCACCCCCGGCATGCCGAAGCCCACGGCGCGCTCGGCAATGTCTTTGCACGCTACCGACCAGCCCGAGCCGGTGGCTTCGGCGTAGCCGTTGTTTTCAGCCACGAACAGACACGGCAGTTTCATGATCGCGGCCAGGTTCATGGCCTCGAACACCGCACCCTCGTTGGAGCCGCCGTCGCCGAAAAACGCCACGGCCACGCCCTGGCTGCCCTTGAGCTTCGAGGCCAGCGCCGCCCCGGCCGCCAAGGGCGCGCCGGCACCGACGATGCCGTTGGCGCCGAGCATGCCTTTCTCCTGGTCGGCAATGTGCATGGAACCGCCCTTGCCACCGCACACCCCGGTTTTCTTGCCGTAGATCTCGGCCATCATGCCGAACACGTCCACGCCCTTGGCGATGCAGTGGCCGTGGCCACGGTGGTTGGAGGCGATGCAATCTTCATCGTTGAGGTGGGCCATGACCCCGGCGGCGCTGGCTTCCTGGCCGGCATACAGGTGGACGAAACCTGGGATCTCGCCAGTGGCGAATTCCACGTGCAGGCGTTCCTCGAAATCGCGGATGGTACGCATCACGGTGTAGGCATGGAGCAGTTGATCAGTGGACAGGTGAGTGGACATCTTGTTGTTCTCCAGGTTGTCTCGACACACAAAAGGCTGGCTGCAGCCAGTTGCAAGACCTTCAGCACAGCCTGTGCCAACGCGTCGATAAACCTCGCATAGACTTGATCTAGAGCAGTGCCACGCGGTTGTGCGGCGGCGACCGCCAACCACAGAATGAGACGCGCCATTGCAACCTGCCCGTGGCGTGCGTGGCCGGATGAGACGCTGCGTCTCACACCGGGCAGTTGGTCAGGCCGCCCTTGTCCCCCTGCGCGCATGCGCGCTTAATGGCGGGCATAACAACAAAAGATCGAGAACCGGAGGCCTTATGCTCGCCGCGAACTCCAAAGACCATGTCGACTGCGTCAGTCGCGTGATCCGCAATGCCGATCGCCTGCCCCAGGCTCCGGTGCCGTCGCTGATTTTCGATTCATGGCGCCGTTCCATGGAGCAACACCACCTCGACCCTGGCTCGCTGCAAGGGCCACGCATTCTCAGTGAACCGCTGCTCAAGGAATGCCGTGAGCGCGCCGAACTGTTCATGCACATCGCCAGCGAAGAAGTCGGCCAACTCCACCACCGCGTGCGCCATGCCGACTACTGCGTGATGCTCACCGACGCCCAGGGCCAGACCATCGACCACCGCGTGGACACGGCGATTCGCACCGATTGCCGCAAGGCCGGCCTGTACCTGGGCACCTGCTGGTCGGAAGCCGAAGAAGGCACCTGCGGCGTGGCCACGGTACTGACCAGCAAGGCTGCCGTGACGGTGCATAAGCGCGATCACTTTCGCGCGGCATTTATCGGGCTGACCTGCTCCGCCGCGCCGATCTTCGACCCCCAGGGCAACCTGCTGGGGGTGATGGACGCCTCGGCGCTCAAATCCCCGGATGACCGGCGCAGCCAGCATCTGGTACGGCAGATGGTGGCGCAGAGCGCGCAAGCCATCGAAAATGCCTTCTTCATGCACAGCGCCCGTCAGCACTGGGTGCTCCAGGCCCACAGTACGCCCGGCTATGTCGACAGCCAGCCCGACCTGCTGCTGGCCTGGGACCAGGATGGGCGCCTGCATGCGTTGAACAGCAAGGCGCGCCAGACCCTGCGTCGGCGCTTTGGCCAGGTGCCGACGCATATCGGCGAGGTCTTCGACCTGGATGCGTTGCGCGCGGTCACCGATCAATCGGCGCAACAGTTGCACTGGCTGGGCGAGCCCGGCGCATTGCATGTGCGGGTCAGCGCGCCGCGGCGTAAGCCGGCGCGTCCTGCGAAGGCCGTAAACAATCAGGTCGACCCCCGGGTGGAAGAACACCTGCGCCTGGCCTTGCGGGTCAAGGACCGCAACCTGCCGGTGCTGGTGCAGGGTGAAACCGGCGCCGGCAAGGAAGTCTTCGCGCGCCAACTGCATGAGCGCAGCGCTCGTCGCGGCGGACCCTTCGTGGCGGTGAACTGCGCGGCGATCCCGGAAAACCTCATCGAAAGCGAGCTGTTCGGCTATGTCGCCGGGGCCTTTACCGGCGCGTCGAACAAGGGCATGCCCGGGCTGTTGTTGCAGGCCGATGGCGGCACGCTGTTCCTCGATGAAATCGGCGATATGCCGCTGGCTCTGCAGACGCGCTTGCTGCGGGTATTGGCCGAAGGTGAAGTCGCGCCGCTGGGTGCGGCAAAAACCCGTGCGGTGGATATCCAGGTGATCTGCGCCAGCCACCGCGACCTGGCGGTGCTGGTCAGCGAGGGGCGCTTTCGCGAAGACCTGTACTTTCGCCTGGGCTGCGCACGGTTCTGCCTGCCGCCCTTGCGCGAGCGCAGCGACAAGCTGGCCTTGATCAATCGGCTGCTGGAACAGCAGGCGCACAGCGGCGCAATCTCCGTGGGCATCAGCCCCGCCGCGCTGGAGGTACTGCTCGGCTATGCCTGGCCGGGCAATGTGCGACAACTGCGCCATGTGCTGGCGTATGCCTGTGCGGTGTGCGACGGCGGCACCATCCAGTTGGCTGACCTGCCCGTGGAGGTGCGCGGCGAGCGGCTCGAGGCCGACGTGGAACAACGTGTCAGCCCGGAACGCCAGGTGGTGCTGGATGCACTGATCCGGCATCGCTGGAAGCCGTCGCCGACGGCCCAGGCGCTGGGGATTTCGCGGGCGACCCTGTATCGCCGGGTCAACCAACTGGGCATCGACATGCCGGGCAAACATATCTGACCCAGCACGGTCAAACATGTGGGAGCGGGCTTGCCCGCGAAGGCGGTGTATCAGCCACCGATGCCGTGACTGAACCGCCGCCTTCGCGGGCAAGCCCACTCCCACCTTTGAACCGCGTTATCGGTACACAATCCCACCATCGATCAACGGCGACTGGCCGGTCATGTAGTCCGCATCCGGCCCCGCCAGGTAAGACACCAGCCCGGCCACATCCTCAGGCGTTTCCGCACGGCCCAGGGCAATCCCGTCCACATACTTCTTATAGGTCGCACCGACTTCGGCGCCGGTAATCTCGGCCATGCGCTTGTCGATCTCGACCCACATATCGGTGCCGACCACGCCCGGGCAATAAGCATTGACCGTAATCCCGGCGCTGGCCAGTTCCTTGGCCGCCGCCTGGGTCAGGGCGCGCACGGCGAACTTGGTCGCCGAGTACACGCCCAGCAGGGCAAAACCTTCATGCCCGGCGATCGAGCAGGCGTTGATGATCTTGCCCTTCTGCTTGAGCGCCTTGAACTTCTTGCCGGCGGCCTGGATGCCCCACAACACACCCTGCACATTGATGCCCAGGGTGCGCTCGACCTGCTCGGGGCTGACGTCCAGCAGTGAATCGATCTGCGCCACCCCGGCGTTGTTGACGATGATGTCGAAACCACCGAGGGTCTGGTATGCGTGTTCGACGGCGGCCACCACCTGTTCGCGCTTGGACACGTCGGCGATGAACACCGAGGCCTTGCGCCCTGTCGCGACGATTTCAGCGGCCACGGCTTCGAGCTTGGCGCCATTGATGTCCACCAGCGCGATATCGGCACCGTCCCGTGCCAGGCGCAGGGCGATGGCGCGGCCGATACCCTGCCCGGCGCCAGTCACCAGCGCAACTTTTCCAGCGATGAGGTTTCCAGCGGTACTCATAACGACCTCCTGCAACGATGAGAGAAGCCTCGTCTATCGCAGATGCACGCCAGGGCTGTCGAGGCGCACATGAATCGGCGTGCGCGCTGAGACCGGATGTCTCAATGCGCGAATCCTTGTAAATGCACGCACTTATGCCTAGCTTATGCGCCCCCCGTCCTGCGCTTTAAGGCCTTGCCCCATGGTTCTGCGTTTTCGCCCCGTCGTCACGTCACGTTTCGCCCTCGGCCTGCTGCTCAGCGGTGGCATCGGCAGCAGCCTGGCTGCGGAAATTGAACTGCCGGCGGTACAGGTCCAGGGCCAGGATGAGTCCGGTTATCGCAGTGAAACCGCCTCGGTCGGCGGTTTCAATGAAGCGCCGCTGCTGGACACTCCCGCCTCGATCAGCGTGATCAACGCCGCCCTGATCAAGGACCAGCAAGCCCGCCTGCTCAGCGAAGTGCTGCGCAACGACGCCTCGGTGGGCGACAGCTACGCGCCGATCGGCTACTACGAAAACTTCGTGGTGCGCGGCTTCTCGCTGAACGCGGCGAGCAGCTACAAGATCAACGGCCGCACCATCACCGGCGAGCAGAACGTCGCCCTGGAAAACAAACAGCAGGTGGAAGTACTCAAGGGCCTGGCCGGCCTGCAAAGCGGGATCTCCGAGCCCAGCGGCGTGATCAACTACGTGACCAAGCGCCCGCAAGACGTGCGTTCGGTGACGGTGTCCAGCGACGACCGCGGCAGCGGTTATATCGCCACCGACGTCGGCGGCTGGTTCGGCAGCGAGCGGCAGTTTGGCCTGCGCGCCAACGTGGCCCATGAAGACCTCAATTCCTACGTGGAACACGCCAACGGCCAGCGCGACTTCCTGTCCCTGGCGTTCGACTGGAACATCAGCCCCGACGCAGTACTGCAACTGGATGCCGAATACCAGAACAAACAACAGCGCTCGGTGCCGGGCTACCAACTGCTGGGCGGCAGCGAAGTGCCCCACGACGCATCGCCGAAACAGCTGCTGGGCCATCAAAGCGGTTCCAAGCAGGTCGGTATCGATTCGCTGAACCTCAACGGCAAGTTCGAATACCGCTTCAGCGACCAGTGGAAAGGCAGTGTCAGCGCGGCGCGCAGCAAGGTGGTGATCGATGACTACAGTTCGTTCGCCTGGGGCTGTTTCTACGTGAACACGTGCAACACCAACACGTTCAGCCCCGAGGGTGACTACGACATCTACGACTACCGCAGCCCCGACGACACCCGCCGCGACGATGAAGTGCAGGCGGCCATGACCGGGCTGTTCGACACCGCCGGCCTGGGCCATGAATTGACCTTCGGCACCAGCGCGTTTCGCCGGGTGATCGACAAGCGCAAGGCGGTCAACGAGTACATCGGCAGCGGCAATATCAATCAGGACGCGCCGACGTTTGCGCCGACCAACGTACCGCTGAACGACAGCCATCGCACCCTCGACAGCCGCCAGTACGGCGTGTTCGTCACCGACCGCATCCGCTTCAACGAGCAGTGGCAAACCCTCCTCGGCGGTCGCGAAGTGCGCCTCGATGAACAAGCCTTTGACAGCAATGGTGACCAGGCGCGCCACACTCAGCAATATGTGTTCCTGCCCCAGGCCTCGCTGATCTATAAGCCGATTGAAAACATCTCGCTGTACACCAGCTACAGCAAGGGCCTGTCCCTGGGCGGCACGGCGCCGTGGTTCGCGAACAACGCGGACGAGACCCTGGCCCCGACCGTGTCGCGACAAATCGAAGCCGGCGTGAAATACGACTGGCGCCGCATCAGCTTCGCCGCGGCCGTGTTCCAGACGCGCCAGGCCTACCAGTACGCCAAGCCGGATGGCGCCGGGAGTTTCACCTACGTGCAACAAGGCGAACAGAAGAACACCGGGCTGGAACTGTCGGCGAATGGTTGGGCCACCGACCGCCTGCAGATCGCCACCAGCGTCGCGGCGATTCGGGCGCGGGTCAGCGGCAGCGGCACGCCGGACTACGAAGGCCACCAGGCGATCAACGTGCCCAAGCTGCGCGCCAGTGTCTACGCCGACTATGCGCTGCCGTGGGTCAACGGCCTGGCGGTCCTGGGCGGCGTGCAATACAGCGCCAAGAAGTACGCCAACCGCAGCGGCAACGTCGAGGTCGGGGACTATGCGGTGGTCAACGTCGGCAGCCGTTACACCACCAAAGTCGATGGCTATGAAACGGTGTTTCGCCTGAGCGTCGACAACCTGTTCGACAAACGCTACTGGCGCGACGCGGGCGAGTACATGGGCGATGACTACCTGTTCCAGGGCGCGCCGCTGACAGCGCGCCTGAGTGCCTCGGTCAACTTCTGACCGCCCACGGCCCCTGGCTTACTTGGGCATTTTGCGAAAGCCCACCGCCAGGCGGTTCCAGCTGTTGATGGTGGCGATGGCTACGCTCAGATCGACCTGTTCCTGGGGACTGAACTCGGCGGCGAGTGCGTTGTAGTCTTCGTCTGCGGCGCGGGTCTGGCTGACCAGGGTCAGGCTTTCGGCCCAGGCCAGGGCGGCGCGTTCACGCGGGGTGAAGAACGGCGTTTCGCGCCAGGCCGACACGGTGTACAGGCGGCGTTCGGTCTCACCGCCCTTGCGCGCATCGGCGGTGTGCATGTCGAGGCAGAAGGCGCAGCCATTGATCTGCGACACGCGCAGGCGCACCAGTTCCAGCAGGGGCAGTTCGATGGACAGTTTGCCCACTGCGGTTTCCAGGGCGAGCATGGCTTTCATGGCGTCTGGGGAAGCGGTGTAGAAATCGGTACGGGGTTGCATGGTAGAGCTCCTGAACACTGGAAATTGGTGGCCAGATTAGTCAGCGCAGCACTCAGGAGAAATAGCCAATTCCGGCAAAGATCAGGTAGCCAATGTGCCCACGGGCTCAGCCCCTCAGCGCGGCAGCGGAATCACGCGCAAAGGCCGCACCGATTTGTAGGAAAAGCTCGAGTAGATCTCTTTGACGCACGGCAATGTCTGCAACACCTCCCGCGCGAATTCGCCAAACGACTCCAGGTCCTTGGCCACCACTTCCAGCAGGAAGTCATAGCGCCCCGAGACGTTATGGCAGGCGACGATTTCCGGAATGTCGAGCAAGCGCTGCTCGAACGCCCGCGCAATTTCCTGGGTATGGCTCTCCATCATGATGCTGACAAACGCCGTCACCCCATAGCCCAACGCCTTGGGCGACAGGATCGCCTGATAACCGCTGATCACCCCGCTCTCTTCCAGGTTCCTGACCCGCCGCCAACACGGGGAGGTGGTCAGGGACACGCGCTCGGCGAGCTCGGCCACGGTCAAGCGGGCGTTGCCTTGCAGTGCGTTTAAAAGCGCCTTGTCGGTGCGATCCAGACTGAGGGGCATAACGTGCCTCTAATCATTATTTTTAGGAAGGTTTCATCCCATTGCGCGGGATTTGTCAGCAAATATTGCAAAGTTCAGCTGTGGTTATGAGCATAGCATTGTAGGAAATAAGGAGTGTCCGACATGAACAATAAACACAATGCATTCGGCTTTTCCACCCGTGCCATCCACCACGGTTACGACCCCAAGGACCACCACGGCGCCCTCGTACCGCCGATCTATCTCAGCGCCACGTTCGCCTTCCCCACCGCCGAATACGGCGCCGCGTGTTTTGCCGGTGAAGAAAGCGGGCACTTCTACACGCGCATTTCCAACCCGACCCTGGCCCTGCTGGAAGCGCGCATGGCGACCCTGGAAAACGGCGAGGCCGCCGTCGCTTTCAGCTCCGGCATGGGCGCGATTGCCGCCACCTTCTGGACCCTGCTGCGCCCCGGCGATGAGGTGATCGTCAGCCAGACACTCTACGGCTGCACTTTCGCCCTGCTGCACCATGGCATCGCGGAGTTCGGCATCAAGGTGCGCCATGTCGACCTCACCGACCTGGATGCGCTGCACGCCGCGCTGTCCCCGGCCACGCGCATGATCTACTGCGAAACCCCGGCCAACCCCAACCTGCAACTGGTCGATATTGCCGCCGTCGCCACGCTGGCGCACCAGCAGCCCAACGTCATCGTGGTGGTCGATAACACTTACTGCACGCCGTACCTGCAACGGCCCCTGGAGTTGGGCGCCGATGTGGTCGTGCATTCGGCCACCAAGTACCTCAGCGGGCATGGCGACATCACTGCCGGCATTGCGGTGAGCAACCACGCACTGGCGCAGCGCATTCGTCTGCAAGGGCTCAAAGACCTGACCGGTGCGGTCATGTCCCCGCAGGACGCATCGCTGCTGATGCGCGGCCTCAAGACCCTGGCCCTGCGCATGGACCGCCATTGCAGCAACGCCCAGGCAGTAGCCGAAGCCTTGCAGGCCCACCCCGCCGTCGAGCGCGTGACGTACCCGGGGTTGCGCTCATTTCCCCAGTACGAGCTGGCGGCGCGGCAGATGCGGATGCCCGGCGGGATGATTGCCTTCGAGCTCAAAGGCGGGATCGCGACCGGCCGACGCTTCATGAACGCACTCAAGCTGTTCAGCCGCGCGGTCAGCCTGGGCGATGCCGAGTCCCTGGCCCAACACCCGGCGAGCATGACCCACTCCACCTACACCCCAGAGGAGCGGGCAGCCCACGGGATCAGCGAGGGGTTGGTGCGTCTGTCGGTTGGGCTGGAGGACATCGCCGACCTGCTGGCGGATGTGCAGCAGGCTTTGGCCAAGTGTCTGCGGGCTGCGCCGCGTGCGACACAAGTGGTCGAGCATTCGATGAAATAGCGCTCAGTCCACGGCCACCGTGGCCTCGCCGCAGGCCCCTGTCTGCGGCACCAGGTGAATATCCACGCGACGGTTCGCGGCGCGCCCGACGTCGGTTTCATTGCTGGCAATCGGCTGACTGGCCGCGAAGCCCTGGACGGCAAAGCAACTGTCGGCGATGTCGCCCATGCGCTGCATCCAGTCGCGCACGGCAGAGGCGCGGGCATGGGACAGCGCCAGGTTCTGTTCGACGGAACCGGTCGCGTCCGTATGCCCGGCGACCACGATCAGCCAGCCGGGTTGGGCTTTGATGTCGACCAGGGCATTGATCAGCACCTTGGCCGAGCCTGGCTTGAGCGTGGCGCTGCCGGCATCGAACAGCGACAGGCTGTCCAGTCGAACGGGATCGGGCATAAGGGGTTCAGTGCCTGGACCGGCCAACCACATGCGCCAACCGAACCCCGCGAGCAAGGCAACGATCAGCGCCCCGACCAGCCCCCACAGCGCGATGCGTGGCCGGCGCGCCACCACTGCGGGTGGCGGCAGGATCACCACGGGGCTCACCAGCGCCGGCGCCGGCAACCTGAGCGGCGCGAGCATCGTGCCGTCCGGCGCGGGGCTTTGCTCCAGGCGCTGGATCAAGCCGCCGACCTGATAGCGCAGGGCGTGCAGCGGTTGTAGAGGGTGGTCTAGATGAGCCCGCAAACGCACCTGCAAACGGGCCAACTCAAGGTCCAATTGAACCAGCGCGGGCACGCCGTGGGCGGTCATCGCCCGGCTGCGCAGCACCAGTTGCAGTTGCTCGAACAACCATCCCAGCAAGTCCACGCGCGCCGACGCCATCGGCGGCCACAGGCGCACCCACTCGCCGCCCAGCGCCTCGATCAACGCCACACCTTGGGTGATGCCCTCGACCCCATGACGCTGGCCGCGAGCCAAGGTGTAAAAGCACGCGCTGTGCAACTCCGCGCCGTTTTGCTGGAACAGCGCAAGGCAGCCTTGCTCGACCTTGGCCCAGTCCACATCCGGGCAGGCGGGATGGCTGAGCTTGGCCAATTCCTCGCGCAAAGCGATGAACTCACTGAAGCCGCGCGGATCACCGCCGACTTGAATACGCATCTCAAACAACGCCGTCATCGGGTTTCCCTTGCGTTATCGGTTCAAGGCTTCGACAGGTAATGCTGTCGCTTCAAGTGACGCACCAGCACCCGGCCTTCGGGGTCAGGCGGGTGCCGAAGGTCACGTGCTGCCCATCCTTCAATTGCATGTCCAGGGCATACTCCAGATGCCCCGGCAGCACCTGGGGCAGCAGCTCGATGGTGATCGCCGCCAGACGTGGCTCGTACTTGAGCAACGTGTCGGTCATGACGCCGATCAGGCCTTGGGCCGTGGCGGGCAACCCTTGCAGGATCAGGCCCATGTCCGGCAGCCCGTAATCCGGCAGATGGCTGAGCGCGCCCGCTCGGCTGTTGAGGATGCGCTGCAGGTTGTCCAGCACCGAGAGGGTGTGCTGGTCCGCCTCGCAGACCCGCTGCAGGTCCAGTTCACCGGCGAAATTCTGCAACAGGCGTTCGTAGAGCGAAGGGGTGTACTCGGTCATGGCTCAATCCTTCGTCAATGGGCGCAGGATCAAGCGGTTATCGCCCAGTTCGATCACCCGTGCGCGATCCGGGTCGAGGTCGTCACGCGTCAATGTCAGGCGCCAGCTGTTCTGCCGGGTATCGGGGTCGCGAAACAACGCCACCAACGTGACAAACTGCGCGTCCTTGTCCATCGGCACGTTCAGCTGAGCGCCCTCTTCGGGCTTTACCACCACCGAATGTTTGTCCAGTAACGCACGCGCGAGCAAGCGCTCGTCATCGCCCAGCAGGCCTTCGTAGGTCGCCAGCTCCACCGCCTTGCTGTCGCGCAGTTGGTAAACCCGCACCAGGGTCGGCACCGACAACGCACGCATGTCCGTGGCATCGGTGTTCAGCGCCGTGCGCGCGCTGAAATCCAGATGCAGGGTGTTGACCTGCTTGTAGAAGATCGCCTTGGCGGTGGATGCCGTGCCATCCGCCACGGTCTGGGCCAACCCACAACCGCCGAGCGGTAGCGTGAAAGCCGCCAGCAGCACAAGATTAAAAACGGTACGCGACATGCTGTGTCTCCCTGTTGCGCGGGTTAATCGAAAGGCCTTGGTAGCGCCCCAGGTTGATCGTGAGGGTCTCGTGTTCCGTCGTGCGCCAGGCGCTGTCTCCCAGGCCCAGCACACCGGTCATGCCGAGCCGGAGGGTGGCCAGCCCCAACACCGGCGCAGGCAGGCTGTGCAACGGCAGCGACAAGCGCAGCTTCGCCGTGCAACGCCACCCTAGGTAAACGCGCAACAGCACCCGCAGGTCGCGGTGTAGCTGGCCGTCGGGGAGCCAGCCACGGGCTTCCTGGGCGTGCTCGGTATAGAGCGTCAGACCGAACTGGCTGTTGGCGTCGCGGCCGATACGCCCCAGCGGCGTGCCCTGGGCCAGGCTCACCGGACGTTGCCGGGAGAGGCTGGCCGGCGCCGCCAACGTAATGTTCTGCGGCCAATGCGAAGTCACCTGCACCTGGGTGTCGGGGGCGAGCAATTTGACCAGTGCGACGATGCCTTGTGCATTCCGCGTGGGCAGGCGCATCACGCTGAGCAAGGCCAGAAAGCGCGAGACCGGCGTGGCGACCTGTTGCGCGGTGCCGGGAATGCCCAGGCCGATCAGGCCCAGCAGGCATTGCGAGGTGGCATCGGTGCCGCCCGCTTCGAACGTCGCCGGGTAGGAGTACTTGCGCCAGATCCGGTAGAACTGGGTGAAGATCCGGTGATTGAACATATCCAGGAAGGCTTCCAGCGCTTCATGCCCCTCCCGACGCTGCGCGATGTCATCCAGGTACACGGTCGGCATCGGCGAATCGACCCCGTACAACCCAAGCAAGCGCGTGCGTACCGTCGCCGCTCGCTCCGGGTGCGTTTCATCGATTTCAATCGACTTCAACTCGCCGGCCGGAAAGCCCATGCCCGGATCGGGCCGAAAGCGCACGGCGTCATCCGCCGGGTGCGCGGTGCTGCCCAGCGGCGGATGGTCGGGCAAGGCCTGTTCCAGCAACTGGCAAAAACGCTGCAGATTGGCCTCGGCCACCTGCCCCTGTAAGGCATCCAGCAAACCGCTGGCTTTCAGCCGGGAATACGCTGACTGTGATTCTCGTTCCATCGCAGGCACTTTCCAGTAGGTTGCAGGATCAGCGTGAGCTGGGTGTACACATGAATGTCGGCATACAAGGCGAAGAAGCGATTGAGCATCTCGCCGAACAGGCTGATGTCGCCCTCCCCTGAAAAGCCGTTGGCATCGAGGGTGATCTCGATATCCACGCCGCGTAGCAAAAAGCCTTTCTCGAAACGTTGGACCAAGTGATGACGGACCTCGACGATCGCCGCCAGACGACGACGGTTGAGTTCGCTGCCCGTCCAGTCGTACAAGGCCAATGTGCCGCGCAACACCTCGGCGTTGTCGAGCATCGGCAGGAAGTTCGAGCCCAGGTGGCTCAGCACCCGCCAGTGAAAGCGGTCGCGGTTCGGCGGGTAGCACGGCAAGCTCGGCGCACACAGGTTGCGCACCCGCAAACCGGCCTGGGGGCTTTGCACCAGCGTGTCGAGCACGGTGCTTTGCAGCGCCTTGCGCGGCAATTGGCCGTGGGTGCCGGTCAGTCGCAACGACAGGCTTTCACGCGTGCGCAGGCGGTCGCTGTCGAAGCCCTCGCCGCCGAGGATCAGCCAGGTGTCATGCAAGCCATTGGCGGCGCGCTTGAGGCGCGTATGGAAGTAGCGTTCGGGAGCCTCGTCGCGCAGCATGCCGCCTTTGTGGCGAAAGCTGCTGAACGGCACATAGTCCTGGCGCTCGGCGTTTCGCGAGGCGGTCACGCGGTCCACCGAATAGATCTCGGTATGGCCGTCCTGCAAACGCATGGGGCGCAGCAGGTAGTCGCTTTGCAACGGTGCCAGGGTCAGCGGGTCGGCCTCCAGCGCGAACAGGTTGATCACCGGCACCGCATGCAGGCGGATATGCTCGCGGCTCAGGTCGAAATCGGCCGGCCAGGGTTCACGTAACACCACTTCAAGCTCGAACCAGGCGGCGTCGGGAGCAATCTGCAGATGCTCCAGGCCACACAGGGTCACGAACATGAATTTTTCGCGGAAACTGAAATACTCCAGCAATAACTGATAACCGCTGAACGCACTGTCGCCCTTGGGCCACAGCCGGTCTTCATCGGCAAACCCTTTGGGCGCAAAATGCCCGGCCACCGGCTGGCGTTCGGTCTGGCCGGGCCAATGCACGAACATCGCTTGCACATTCAAGGTCAGCGCCTGATGCAAAGCACTGGCCAAAGGGGCTTCGGCATTCAGGTACAGCGGCACGCGACTCAGGTCGATCTGGCTCCAGTCGGTCAACGCGCCGCAGGCAAAACGCAGGCGCAACACGGAGCGACCATCCGGGGCGAAGCCGCGCCCGACCGAGGCCAGGGCCAACGGGCGCAGGGCCAGGTCCTGGGTGGTGGTGTAGCGGCAACGGGTACTTTGGGGCCCGATGGGTTGCGACAGCACTTCAAAGCCCTGCGCGATCAACTCGCTGTGCTTCATCTGCGCCAGTTCCGGCACCAGTTCGACGATCGACAGCGACGGGATGGTGCGCAGGTAGTGTGGCCAGAGCAGGCTGACCAGGCCTTCGGTCAATTCCGGCAGGTCATCGTCGAGTTTTTCCCGCAGGCGGCCCATCAGGAACGCGAAGCCCTCGAACAGGCGCTCCACATAGGGATCTTGCGCCCCCGGTTTGTCCAGGTTGAGCTGTGCCGCCCGATCCGGGAAGGCCTCCGCGAATTCCTTGCCCGCCTCGCGCAGGTAGCGCATTTCGGCATCGAAATAGCGCAGTGTGAGATTGTCCATGTTCACAGAACGACTCCTGATAGATGAGGGTTAGCCGCACAGCACGGCGGCGCGTACCGGGTCGATGGCGACCAGCGCCGCCAGCAGGGTTTCCATGCGCCGCGCCAGGCTGGGTTTGTCGGCGTCGTTGCGTTGGGCTTTCACGCGCAGCAGCTTGAGCAGGCGCGCCTTGACCTCGAAATGCAGCGCCGGCTCCCAGTCGGCCAGGGCCTGGCGTTGCGCGGTGGCGTCCAGTTCCCCCAGCAGGTGAATGGCCAGGTCGCTCTTGCCATGCTGTTCGGCCACCCGCGCCATCAGCAGGCGCAGCAGCCAGCGCTGGCGCCCGCTGTCGATACCGGGCCGCGCAGCCAGCCACGCCAGCGCGTGATCCACGCCGTCGCTGTCGGCCTGGGCCACGGCCTCACCTTCCAGGGACAAGATGTCCGCATCACTGCTGGCCACGGCCGCCGAGGGTACGGGCAGCCATTGCTGGGGTTGGTTGCCGCTGACGTGCTGGGCAATCCACTCGCGGGTGGTTTCGTCGGCGAACGGGGTGCCGTCACTCCAACACAGCACCTCCAGACCCGGCAGGCGCTCGAGGAACATGCCCAGGTCACGTTTGGTGATAGCGGCCCAGCGATCCTGCGGTGCGGGTTGTTTGCTCAAGGCCTGATACAGGTACCATTGCAGGTCGAGCCAGAAATGGTTCACGCCTTCGGCATACATCCGCTCGACCTGTTCGATCAACTCCGCCCAGTTCTGTTGCAGGTACAAACGCTTGAGCTGTGCCCGATAGTCTGCACGCGGCGGCGCCAGGCGCGTGTTGCCGTTGGCCTCCTGAGGCGGCGTCTGATGCACGGTGTCCCAGCGCAAGCTCTTCATCAGTCGGTGAGCGGCCAGCCAGCCCAAGGGTTGCTCGCGCAGGTAGCTCGCCAGGGCCCGGCCGCTGTCCAACAGGTCCCGTCCGGATTTGATCATCGTCGGCGGCGACGCATTGGCATGCACAGTCGACTCAAGGCTGGCGGTGTGTTGCGGGACCAATGCGTCCATCCCGCCGGACTGCGCCAGTCGCGCCGACAATGCCGCGTACAGCGGCTGCAGATCCGGACGCTGCTCCTGCGCCCACCCACTCAAGCCGCGCTCCAGCCAGGCGAGCGCGGCGGCGGTGCGCTCGGCTTCGGCCTTGACCACTTCCGGGTACAGCGACAGCGTGTCCAACACCTTGCCACTGGCCAACCATTCCAGGGCCATCTTGCGGCTGTTCGGACGGCTGGGCAGCACCGCGTCGGCAAAGCGCTCCACCAGCGCGGCCAACAGGCTCAAGCCATCCGCCAAGCCGAGTTCGCCGTCTTTGTGCAAGCGCGCCCACAGGTAGTACGTGGCGACGCGCAGGTCCTTGCAGCGCTGGGTCAGCAGCTTCTGCGCCAGTTGGGCAACCTGCTCGGCATCGGCACCCGACAGTTTGTTGACTTCTTCGCGCATGCGTTGGAAGTCATCGTCGTAGCCGGGGTCGTCGCCGACAGGGAATTCGGTGCTGATGGGGTGTAGCCAGGGTTGCCAGTGGGCGGCGTGTTCGTGTGCGACAGACAGTGCGTCACGCTCCCCAAGGCAGCGGGCGATCAAGGTGCGCAGGCTCATTCGGCCCCCTCACTCACGCCAGCGGGCTGTGTTACACCCTCATGCTTGCCGCACTTCTGCACACGCTTTTGGAATGGATATAGATGCTGGCGCAGAATGCCGTCCGGCAACGGTTCGCCAAACACTCCGTAGCGCGTTGGCCAGTCCTTTGCGGGCAATTTGAATGTTCCAAACACCCTATCGATCAGCGGCAGGTGAATCGCATAGTTTTTGTAGCGGTAGTCTGGATGACGGGCATGGTGCCAATGGTGGTAGCGTGGAAGTACCAATACGTATTCCAGCCAACCACCTTTGATGCACACATTGGCATGAGCCAGCACCGCCTGGACGCCGACCAGCACCACATAGGCATTCAATGCCTGCGCAGAAAAGCCCAGCAACATCAGCGGCATCAGTACGGCGGTGCGCGTCAATAGCACTTCGACAAAGTGGACACGCGAACCGGCCAGCCAATCCATCGCCGTACTCGAATGGCGTACTGCATGGAAGCGCCATAACCACGGCACCGCATTCTTGGCATACAGCTTTTCCAGCGGAATAAAGACCGCCGCGGAGATGAGGAGCGCCAATCCGAGCAGTAGCAGGCTACGCGCCAATTGTTCGTTGTAAACCTTGCGCAGTTCGGTCGTGGTCAGCCACTCGGGAAGCAAGAAACACAACACGGCCAGCAGACTCAACAGCCCGAGTGCAGCGCAGATATAACCGCTGATACGCCCCTCGCCGAATTTGAATGGAGCGTGGCCATGGTCCCGAAGATAAGTTTTAATTTTTTGCATTACACATCCTTTGTATCCAATACCTGTTAAGGGTGTTCCTTGGTTACGTCAGCGCGCCGATGGCGGCAGTGATTCACCGGAGTTCGAAACTCCCGTTCTGCGCATAGGGTTCTTCTGCGGCGCCCTCATTGAGAAATATCTGTTGCGGCAACCTGAAATCACGCAGTTTGAGCAACGCCAGCGGCCCCGCATCCAATTCAGTGCGCAGGTGCCACGTCAGGCTCAGGCCGTCGGGCGCCTTGAGGGCCAGGCGGTAGCGGCTGTTGCCGTCGTCCAGTGGCGTGACCTGGGCGTTTTCCAGCAGGCGGATCAGGCCCCAGGTGCCGGGGTAGTCGCCAAATAACCGCTCGCCGGCATGTACGCTGGTCCAGCTGAGGCTCACGCCGGGATAGTCGCTGCGCCCCGGCCAGTTGAAACGCTGCCAGTTTTCTTTCTGGTTGAAGTACTGGTGCCGGTCGCCGTTGAGGATGAAGGTGGTTTGCACCACGTCGCGCACGGGTTTGCCTTGCAGTTCAAAGCTCAGCCCCATGCCGCCGTCGGTGTAGAGCACATCGGCCAGTTCGCTCAGTTGATTGATCGCGCCCAGAAACTGCGGGTTGAAACGCAGGCCCTGGCTGTGGCGCGGATCGGCTACCCAACGGCTACCTTCCTTGCGCAGCACGCCGCTCAATTGCTGCTGTAAAAACTGTGCGATGCGCCCGGAGTCCGCGCGGATCATCTGCCCCAACATCGGCAACGACGCATCGCTGGTGGTGGCGGCAAACGGGTAACGGCTGGCGAAGGCGGCGTTCCAATGGCTGACGATCGAGCGCTGCCAGTGGCTGTTGAGGCCTGCGGCGGAGGGTTGCAACACGCGTTGCCAGGCCTGTTCCAGCGGCTGCACGAACAGCGTCTGCGCCGCCCCGCCCCACTCCGCGCCCAGGCTGGCGGCCAGCAGGGCACCGTAGGATTGGGTGTCGGTGAGGTCGATGCTGCGGCCTTGAAACACGCTTTGTGCCAGGGCCTGGGTCATTTCCAGCGGGTCGGGCGCGGTGCTGATCTGCTGCAGTTTCAAACGCACCCGTGTCACGCGGGTGAGGAAGGCTGGGAGACTGAGGCCGTCCGTGTTGGACTTGTCCAGCAGCGCCAATAACGGGCCGAAGGTCGCCGCCAGCGGCCCCGTGGCGGCCTGGGCCAACGGTTCGATCGCTGGAGCCTTGTCCGGCCCGATCAGCTTTTGCGCGGACTGCACCAGCGAGTCGGCCAGGGCCTGGGGGCGGCTGCCCGCCTGCGCCTGGTAGGCCACGCTGTTCAGCAGCGCGATCAAGGGCGATTGGCGCACGTCGCTCATCAGCGTCAATTGGTCGATTGACTCATCGAGACTCGCGGCCTGCTGCCAGCGCAGGCTGTTGAGCAGATCCTGCCAGGCGCTGGCGTAGTCCTGGAAGTAGCGTTCGGTGAGGCGGGCGCGCAGTTGGTCAGGGCTCAGGCGGGTGTCGACATCGGCGGGTTGGTCGCTGAGCACCCAATCGATTTCCTCGCGGCGCGCCTCGGCGATCGCATCGATAGCTTGGCGCACCGAGCCTTCCCAGGCCCGGCGGGTGAACACGCCGGGCACGCTGGCCTCAGTGGTGAACAGGGCCTGGGCGTCGGTGTCGCCGACCAGTTGCTGCAGGCCCAGGGCCGGGTAGTGATGGGCGGCGTCATCAAGCAGTTGTTGGTACAGATTGGCTTCGGCATTGCGCTGACCCAGTTGGCCGAGCAGGACCTGCCGGACTTGCGCGACCAGCCGTGCGTCAGTGTCGATGCGCCAAGCCGGGTTTTCCGCCAGGTGTTCAGCGTAAAACTGCCACAAAGTGGGGCCCAGGGCTTGCCAGAGGCCCGCGCGGGAAGGCTCGACTTCGCCGAGGGTTTTCACCAGCAGACTGGCGTCGGCTTTTGCCGGACGCGCCATCATCAGGTAGGCCTTGAGCTGGTCGTAAGCAGCACGGGCGCGTTCGGCGCGCTCGGGATTGTCCGGGGCCAGCTTGACCAGGGCCGTGAGCTGTTGGCGTAAAGCGGCGACGGCCGGGTCGCGGATCAGGCGGTTGTTGGCTTCGACGTAGCGCGGCCACACGGTTTCAAGCAACACTGGGTTTTGATTCAGGCCGAAGCGCTGATACCACGGAGCGCCGCCTTGAACGCGATCATCCAGACGCGCCAATTCGCGGACCAGTTCATGAAGGGCCTGGAGCTGTTCGTCGCCTTGTGATGCGCGTTGCAAGGTCGACAACGAGCTGTGTACCTGGGCGATCTGCGTGCGGTTGCTGATGAATGACAGCAGCAGTCCTGCGCTCCACAGCATGGCTAGGCCGAAAGCCAATGCGTAGCCAACTCGCGGCACGCTCCAGCCCAGCCGACGGCCACGGGGGTTATCGCCGAGTACGCCGTGCCACACCGGGGCCACCGACCACGCCTGTTGTTGATCATGCGGCGAGCGCTGTACCGGCAAGCTGAACCACACCCCCCGCAACGGCACGCCACGGGCAAATTCGCCGGCCAGGTGCGCCAAGGTGTGACGCCAACGATCAATGCCCTCGCCCTTTAAATCCCGCGACAGACGCAGCAGAAAATCATCCTTCATCACCGCGTTCATCTGCGCCAAACCCGCGCGACGCAAAGGCTCCAGCAAACGATTCAGCGCTGCGTCCAATACCGCCGCCGAAAAGCGCTCGGGCAACTGACAGCCCACCGGCTGCGCTTTGCGCGTGTCCTGCGCCCACGCACTGCCGCAGACCTGCCAGAGAGATAACGGCAACTGCCAGCGCAAGTCACGGGCAAGGCGCTGCACCTGGCGTACACCTTTGCCCATCGCGACATCGTCGGCGGCCTGGGTTTTGTTCAGCGCCCAGACGACTCCGTCCAGCGCACGCCAGCGGCTGAGGCCGCTCCATCGTTTGAGGAAAGACTGATCCAGCGCGGCCTGCGCACTACCGCCCCACAGCAGGACGGTGCCTTGGCCTTCGAGCCATTGGTGAGCGGCCAGGGTGGGGGCGATGGCTTCGATTTCGGTGGGTTCGCCGATGATGAGCAGCAGGCGGGTTTTGTGGCGCCAAAAGAGGCCGTAGTGCTCGCGTAGGTGCTCGCGCAGCTCTAAGAGGTGAGTAGTCGGTGAGTGAGGCAAAACTATCTGTGAGTCCGCCGGGGGATAGACCTTACCCACACGTCCCTGCTCGCGGTGGTTTTGACGTTTGAGATGCGCTAACCACCGTGGTGCCAGAACGCCGCCCATTGCGATGGCGATGATCAGTAGAAAAACCAACAGTTTGTGGTGATTCTCAGCTAGCCCGATCTGATCGCCAAAACGCCAGATCACCCAGCCCAGAGCGGCTACCAGCACAATGACCCAGACTGCTGCCCCCACACGGCGCCATGAATTACTCCAAACTTTCATGCCAACTCTCCCGTGACAACAGTGCTCATCCAGTGCCGCGATTCTTCTCGTGCCAATACCAACAAAGGCTCGCGCTGATGCCGGACAATTTCCACACACAGCGCAGCTACTAGCCAGTGACCGAACGGACCAGATAGCCCGCACAGACTTTCCTGAATCCACTGCTGCTCCACGTTGAGCGAAGCACCATGGGCGCCTGCTACAGCAAGCATTTTTCCGGTCAGTGGCTGCCAGTCGGCGGCGTCGGCCAACATGCCGGTTGCCCGGCAAGCACTCACTTGGGTTTGCAGAAACAACGGTAATTCACTGTCCAGTACATCGATATCCAACGGCATTGGCCGCAACAAACCAGCGGTGATCGGTAGCTCCAAGGCGATTGCCAGGCTGTCCGGGCATAGCAGCAAGGCGGCAAGCCCGTCGGAGTAAGAGTCTTCACCGTGAACCTGAAGCACCAGGATCAAGTCGATGACTGCGGTGGCGGCCTTCAACGTTTCATCGATCCACCGGTACGACAATTCGCTAATCAATGTGACCGTTACGGGTAGCGGCAGCCTCATCGTGATGACCAAGCTCTGCTGCCAGGTATCGCGCAAGGCTTCGTATTCGCGGGGATCGGCATCGCTCAGCAGGGTGACCCGGAGTTCCCGCCCCGTCGGCAACGCATGCAGTGCCGGCACCAATGCCTGAATCAACATCTGCAGTCCGGCTTGAGTACGTTCCGGCCCTACAGGCAAAGCCGCAATACGCCGCGCTTGCCCTGTGCGGGGAAGCAAATCAAAGGGACCCTGAGTTAATACACTCGCAGACACCTGATCAGGCAGCAGCACACAACTGGCAGACACTGCCAGGTAGCGCTGCGCCCAAGCCTGCCAGGAACGCTGCACACTTTGCGCCTCCTCCTCCAGAAACTGGCAATGGCTCAACGCAGTCCCATAGGCATAGGCACGCGCAGCGAACGCTAGGATCCAGACCACCAATGGCGAAGCGGACAATGCCCAAATGTTGAGCGTACTCAGTAACGGCATCCGTTCGGAGGTATGCAGCAAAAACAGCAGCACGCAGACCAGTACCGCTATGAGTGCAGCCAATAGCCAACGACCCGGCACAGGCGGTTTTGGAGCTTCCACTACATGAGGTGCCTGACGATCCCAGCCCATGACTAACCCACCCCGCAATCGAGAGCGCTGGAAATCACCTGGCAATCGCACTCGCAGCGGCAGCCGTTGATCACCATCGCCCGATCCCCCTCAGACCAGTCCGGGCAGCCATCGACAATCCGGTTCACGCCATGTCCCGGCAGCGGGCAACGAACCTCGTCTCCGACCAGCGCTACTCGCTTGCCATTTACGATCATCGTGGATGAAGCTGATATCACTTCTCCACCATGGGTGGTTTTATCACCCAATAAAACAAATCCCTGGGACATAAATAAAACAATCCAAAACTCGCCCATTGAAAAACAGGCTTCCATAAAAACGATCAGAACATTCGTTAGAAAAATGATCTCGACCAATAAAAACTACTCCCCCCCAAAAACGCACTACCTTTTAGCTGGCCAGCGCCCAAGCGCTACGTAAACTTTCGCGGACAATTCAGCTCACCGCTGTCAGCATCTAATGCATTCCCAAGAGTCAACGTGTCGAGAACAAAAGAAAAAGGTAAGTCGATAATAGCTAACGGAATAATCAGTCCATTACTCCCCTTGATCAGTGTCCAATCAGTCGCCGCATGAAAATCCAGCTGAACGCCTTGATAAGGGCAAGTCGGGCCATTCATAACTGCCGCCCCTATTGCCGCACAGCCCGAATGCAGTCCGGCAAAAAGTCCTAAAACCCCGAACTTTAAGCGCTTCGCACAGCCACTACCCAGACTAACCCCGGCAATATTTTTAAAGCGAGACTGGCCAGCACCCGCAATTAAACTCAAATAAATCATCGCAACCACCCAATACAAGTACATGACTAGGCTTTATCTAAGACTCACGTCATCCGATATCCGGAATAAAACATTAAGAGTTAACGGTAAGGCCTGAACAGAAGGAAACATGCGATTCATCGAACCTTCTCCGCAGTCAGGCGAATGGATTGCAGCTTCTTGAAGTTTGGGTCACTGCCACCAACCACAACACTGCCGTCAGAATAGGTGAAGATGTTGCGATTACCCTCTTTTTTCACCTTCGGCCCTACCGAATAAACGACGTAGTCGGCATGTAGCAGAGGCTCGAAAACCACCTTTCGCGTCGTTGGAGCTCGATAATACGAATACATTTCACCCTGTCCGACTATCCAAGCGAGCTTTTCATGTCGGCCCAGAAACTGTTCGTTTACCCAAGGGTAGTAATCCTTACGGATCAGCAAGTCGCCACTGACCTCTATCGTCGGCTCAAAAGCAGAACGTTGTTGTGGCAGATGCTGATCGAACATCACGATCACCCCGCCCCCAGGGCCCGCTTTAACATTCTCGCCAAAGTGCGTTGTATTGGCGTAGGTAACGCCAAAAGTCACATTGCTCAGTTGCCACTGGCATCGGCTACCACCATTGATGGGCAACTTGGCCTCATACAGGTCGCTCTGCCCCTGCTGTTGCGGTTGAACCGTAGTGGACAAGTAACCGTCCTCTTCATAAGTGGTCCAGTCTGGCCCGGAGCGTTTGATCGGGCATTTCTCCGAGCGGTACATCACCTGCATGGGTTCCGCCGCGAGGTTCTGCGGGACCTTCACCACGATGCTGACCTGCTCTCCACCCGGTGGCGGTGCCAAGGCCTGGTTCTGGGCGCAACCGTTTAGGCTGAGCAACAGCAACAAAGCGCCGCTCATGGGGCTTAGGCGAGCATTCATAGGCTGTGTTCCTCCGTGATCGCTGGCAGTGCGTCGGGAAACTCGACGGTTCTCGCATCTGGGTAACGGGAGGGAATGGGTTGGCTGCCCCTCCCAATTTCCTCGACTACGTGATAGTTCACGTGTTGCACTGGCCCCTGCGCAGGGTGGATCAGAATGTTCATGGTTTTATGTCTTCCCTTATGGCTAGTGTGTTGGGTGGGCTGTTGCACCCCGGATGCGTAGATTCAGGCTTGGGTGATCTCGATCATCACGCCAAATTCGCGCTCGCGGCAGAAGCGCTGCAGGGCTTCAGGACCGCCTTCCAGGTCTTGAGTCATGCGCAAGGCCATGGGTAACAACTTCTGCAAGGCAAGGAACTGCTCGTTGCGGTGTTTTTCCGCTTCGGGGACGCCCACCCCATGCATCTGCGTCTCGAACTTCGCCCGTTGCGCCTTGCGCTCCAGTGGCCGGTCGGGATCGCTCAACTCCAGCAACTGGTTGTGCAAGAAGGGTAAGTAGGCAGCGACCATCGAGTGATCCATCGGGTTACTGCGGAGAGTGCTGCGTTCAGGATTGGTGTGTGACGGAAAGAACCGAGTCAGACTTTCCCGGCTCATCGAGCGAATGAGGGCCTTCTGCTCTTCACGGGCGAAGCGGCTGAACTCATCGCTCAGACTGGGCACCAGATAGAGGCGGGTTCGGTGTGGCAAACGCTTAAGAATGGTGGTGTGGTAAGGCGCGCCCAGGCCTTCTCTACTCCGCTCGGCGGGGTTATTTGAGGCCCGTGACTCCACATGCTGGTCGGCACGGTAGAACATGGCGATTTGGCCGTGATGCCAGTAGGGGTCGCCAAAGCGCACCAGTTTGCCGGCCACCAGTTCACCCACGGACCATATGTAGCCCAGGTCGTGGCCCAGCGGCCCCAGGGCATCGTAAAGCCAGTTATCCAGTTCCGCCTCGGGTGGCACGCTGGTGATGGTGTCGGCGTCGTTGACATGGCGAAAGTGGGTCACCGTTTTCAGGCGCTCCAGTGCCCTGGCCGTAAAGGTGCGAGGCATACCATAGGTATAGAGTAGAGGGCTGCGATCTATAAGCTCGGCAGAGTGGATTAGAGCCAGGGCACCACCCAAGCTATGGCCGCAAATAAATAACTTTTGTTCAACTACCGCTTTTTGAATGTCATCAAAGCGCTTAGAAAACAACCTCTTAGCCACCTCAAACGCATGCAAAAACCCATAATGCACACTGCCGACATCAGTCAAAGGCGTACACGCAGACTTCAAGTCACAGCCGCTGCCATCGGCCGGCATCGGGCGGTACAGCACATCCGTCAGCCAGTCCTTGGGTTCCTGTGTCCCGCGCCAGGCCACAACCACTTGTGTCTGGTTGATGCAATAGAACAACTGGGTGTTTTCGATGATGAGCCGCGGAATCTCGGAGGCCCCCGATGGTCGCTTGGCCTCCAGCGAATCCAGCATAACCGCCGTGGTGTAGCGCTGGTTGAAGGGGACGTCTACCACCAGTGCTGGCAGACGCGTCCCTCCAGAGTCAATCATCACCGGCGTGCGCGACAGGTCCAGGCACTGACGTAAAAAGAACTCCTCCACCGAGCCTGAGACGATACTGGGATCGGTGCCCGGTCGTTGCTTCAACATGTTCTGGGCGACAATGCTGTAGGACAGGTTAGCCATCAGCCCAAGGTTATAGGCATTGGCCATGCTGTATTCGGGTTGGTGATGCAGCACCAACGACCAGGCGCGGAAGGGGCAAACTTCCAACACGTGGCGGCGATTCAGCGCTTCGTACTCAACGGTGAAACCGCTGAATGCCGTGTCCGGGAAGTGAAAGGCCGGATGCCGCTTCGGGTCCTCCAAAGGCGGATCAAGGGTCGGTAATCGGTCGCATAACTGACCGATACGCAGGTAGTGGTAGCGGTGACCTGCCGCGAGTGCCTGCTTCTCGACGGGCGAGAAACCCGAACGCTGCGGGCCATACAATGGGGTGCAGTTGCCGATTACAGGCCGATGCGGTTCGGCACGCAGGGCACGCAAGCGACGGGTTTGCAGCAACTCGGCAAAAGGATCGGCCTGCACCTTCAGGGTGATGGGGATGGGGTGCAGCCCCTCGATACGAATCACGCCCTGAGCATCGCTGAGCCCGGAGCATTCGGGGAAGCACCTCTGTCGGATGGCGTCGTTGATCGCCTGATAAGGCATGTTCGCCAGGGGGGCCCCCTGCTCGTCCACCAACTGGAATTCAATCCAATGCTGTTTCTGTTTACCGCCAGTAAACTCCTTGCGCGAATTGAGCGTATCCGTGCGGTGCAGGGAATCATTCATTTATCAACATCTCTTGTGCCATCCTGACTCGATGGATCAGTGTTACGGTTGCCACCGCACGAAGGAATGATCTGGCTTCCATCGGCCAGCCGGGTGTACTGAAGATATTCCATGACTCCGGTCGCGGTTTTATTGACACAGAAGACGGCGTCGTAACTATCAGTAGAGCGATACGCATTACGCAGACTGAATATATAAGTTTGATTAACTTCAAGCAGCAGAGGGCGGGCTTTGATTTTGTAGTTGTCGTACTCGTACCCCTCAGGCACGGCACCTAAAACGATACAGGCACCTGGACTCAGCTCCAATGGTTTAAATCCCGGCAAAAGGGACGCCCCCCAAGTAGGAGGGTTTCGTATATAGCTTTCTGTTAATGATACGCGGCTCACTGCAAATACGCCCTTAGCATTGCTAGGCACGCAAATAGCCGGTTTACCATTAACCGAAACCACATTCCCAGCCTCTCTGCGACCATATGATGCAGCGTAAACACTTTCGACTACTAACCATGGCAAGCTGAGCGTTAAAAACAGTGCAAGTTTCATACGACCCTCCTCTTTCAACTTGGAAGATGTTTTTTGTCGGCTGGCTTTTTAAGAAACGACTCGAGTGTCGATGCAAGAAGCTCTGGACTTTTGGTGAAGTTGCGCTCACTCCACACACCGTGCGGATTGCCCACCACACAAATCAAATAGTAATCCGAGATGATTTCACCTTGCTGCTCCATATTGTAGTCCGACAAGACGCTCTGTTCTGTCAGAGCATAGCGATAAGCAGGTGCGCCACGACTTGTAACCACCAACCCCATTCGCTTTACCGGATAACCCAACTGGTACTGCCATACATGGGTCATCTCATGTATGAATAGCGCTTTATCTCGATCATCATCAGTATCGGAAAAATCATTCCTATAGTACCCAGTACTTGAAGGGTAATACATATTACCGTTAGGAGTTGCAGCCGTATTCTGCCGCCCCAGGAACCCCCACCACCCAGCGTGATGCACTTCAACTTTTGTGTAATCAATAGCATCCTTAAAGATTGTTCCTGCCATGGCAATTTCCCCAAGCGTCAAAGAACGCTTCTTGCCTCTAGGTAGAGAAACCTCCTTTATCGAGCTACCTATTGCTACCTCGTTAGTTGATACATCACTTGACGTAAGATCAATGACCATCGGGGTTTTAATGCTTTCCGCAGCGCAGCAGAAAGCCCCGAAATCCTCCGTAAGAAAAAGTTCTATTTGCGTGATCCGTGTCGGCTCCTGAGTTTCGAAGCGCTGGGTAAAACCCTGCGCACCTGTCACCCCCTCAAATACATGTCCATCTGCCAGAGTGACCGAATATTTAAAATTACTTACAAGCTCGCCATCAGGCCCGATCAAGCGAAGCTGTTCGTCATAGCGTGTTACTGATTCTGGTAATTCAATTTTCAGGTCTCCGGGCAATAAGGTATGAACGCTCATCGTCTGCCCATGTTTATCGGTCACTCCATTGAATACCTCACCTTGTTGGGTGGTTATCCGGTAGCGACTAAATGGCAGTGGTGTTTCCGTGTCGTCTTTCAAGGTATAGCCGCCGGAGTAACCCGCCGGCAACAGTGACGCCGGTGTATTGAGGCTGGCGCTGCCAAACTTTTGCACATGGTTAGCTTTTAGATAAATATTGCCTGGCGCCCCTAGCTCTATATCACCGCCCTTTAAACGGATATAGGCACCGCCACAGTTGAGCACCAGTTCTTGCGGGGCGTTGATTTCTATACGACCTTCCACGCTTTCGATCTTAACGTCGGTCTTTGCCAAAGCATGGAGGTAACTGCCTTGAGCGTGCAGTTCAACTTTGCCTTGGGCCGCCTTGAATTGCAGGTCAGCACTTTGCGCAAGCACGCTGACGCCACCCTCGGCGGCGGCGGTGATATCGTGTCCGGCGCTGATGTCGGCGTTGTGCGCGGCGATGATACCCACGCTCTCTCCTCCGGAAGACAGACACACGGCTTTAGGACTCATTACGCCGATACCCGCCGGGGCATGCAGCAGTAATCCCGATTGCGCCAACCCTATGAGTGACTGAACCAAATCCAGTTGGCTCTCAATATCGCTAGGCTGCACTCCAGCACTACGAGCTGCCTGCGCCAGAGAGCGCGCCAGCGATAGCGCACTTTTCAGTTGCTCAATGGCAGCCACCATGTCGAGTTGTTCACCCCGAGCTTGGCCTTGGTCATCCGCACTGATAAACAAACCTTTCCCCCACGAATCGCGCCCCAACTATCCGTGCGCAACTCAAACCCTTCCCCACGCTTTTGTTTCGCGGCATCCACCAAATGCCCCAGGTTCAGCTGGCTCTTACCTCCATACTCAGTACTGACCTTGATATGCTCCCGCCCCCGCGTGTCATCCATCCGCAGCTTGTTGTTCGCCGGGGTACGCAGCACGTTGCGTTTGTAGTTACGCAAGGTCACATGATCGACATGCTGGCTATCGTGCAACGCGTGCGCGATGTAGGGCCGGTCCGGGTCGCCCTGCTCGAACGCAATCGCCACTTCGGTCCCTGCAATCAACGGCAGGTGCAGGCCGTGGGTATCTCCGGCGTAGGGTCGGGCCAGGCGTAGCCATAGGCTTTCTTCGCCGGGTTTCCAGGTGTCGCGGTCGAACAGGAAGTTGACCTTGTAGCGCCCTTCGAGGTCGATGTGGCCGTAGGGGTCGTTGGCCTGTGGGCTGGTGACGCGGGCCGGGACGGTGCCGGCGATTTGGGGTTTGGGCTGCAGTGCGGGGCGAAAGCACACGGTGTCTGAATAGGGTATGGCCTGGAAGGTGGCGACCAAGCTGCTGTCGCGGGCGGCGGTGGTGGTCAGGCCGGTGATCACCGCGCCCGGTGTGAAGGCTTGGGGCGCGCCGCCGGTGATGTGCAGCACCTGCCCCGGCGCTAACGTGGCGCTGCTGGTGATGCCGCTGAGTTGGGTCTGGGCGTTGAGGTAACGCTCGTGGCGCAGGCGTGCGTAGAAGTAGCCGCTTTCGCTGAGCAGGTCTTCGTCCTGATCCAGCCGGTCGCCGAGGGTCGTGTAGGGCTCGGCGTAGTGGTAGGCCTCGCCGTAGGTGCCGCTGGCGCCGCGGCTCTGGTCGATCTCGCCGCTCAGGTGCGCGCCGGCGTCGCGGGGGTGGTAGGCGCGGATATGCACCTGTTGTTCGACCACCCGGTGGTTCGATTGCAGGTGCCACACCGCGTCCTGCCCGCTGCTGCCCAGCCCGGATTGCGGGCGATACGGCAGCGCGATGTCGAACTGGTAGAGGCGCTGATCGTCGCAGAACTCGACCACATCGATACCCAGGCGTTCGTCGCTGGTGAAGCGGTACCAGATGCCGACGTCGGCGAGCAGGCGGTCAATGAAGGCCAGGTCGCTCTCGCCGTATTGCATGACCTGCTCGCGCCTGGGGTAGTCGCGTTTCAGGCTGAACAGAAAGTCCTGGCCTTCAAAATCGTGGCGGCTGCGCAGGATGCTTTCGACGATCTGCGGCACGGATTGATGCTGGTAGATGCGAAATTGTCTGCCTTGGCCGAGCAGGGCCAGGCGCGGCTGCAGAGTGATTTCATAACGGGCCTGGTCGTTCGAGCCGCACTGGCGCTTGAAGCCGGTGACCACACCGTGCAAGGTGCGCAGCGGTTTGACCGCGGGCGCGCTGAAGCCTGAGGCCGGTGGTTTTTGCGGGGCGGCGTGCAGGCTGAAACGGGCGTCCTGGCCAAGCAGGGTTTCGGCGGCGAGGTCACGTTCGGTGCTGGTGAATTCCACGCGATAGGTGAAGGGTTGGCTCAGGTGTTCGTGGCCTTCAAAGGCCAACACGTCGAGACGGGCTTCGATGTTGCGCACACTCAGGGTGTGCCGGCTGTGGTCGAAGAAAGCCTGCAATCCGCTCAGCACGTTCACACCTCCAGGGCGACGGCCTGAGCCGTGTCTTGAACATCGGTGAAATGCAGACTGATCCCTTCATCTTCGCTATAGCCCAAGCTCACGCCGTGGGTGCGCAGTTGCGCCGCTCGACGCGCCAACAGTTGTTGACTGAGGACCGGCAGGAGCTGCTCGTTAAGCAAGCTGTCGATGTTGCGTGCGCCTGAATCCGGTAGCAGGCAGGCGGCAACCAAGGCGTCGTTCAGGGTGTCGTCGATCCGGCAATCCAGACCGTAATGACGCTGCAGGCGCTTGGCGACCTGGGCCAGCTTGATCGCAACAATGCATTTGAGTGCGTCGGCTTGCAGCGGGCGATAGATCAGGGTTTGAAAGCGCGCCAGCAACGCTGGCTGGAAGTGTTCGCGCAGGATCGGACGCAGTCGTTCATGCAGCACGCTGTCCGGTATCTCCGGGTGTTCCTGCACGCTGGTGTGCAGTAGATCGCTGCCGAGGTTGGAGGTCATCAGAATGACCGTGTTACGGAAGTCGATCTCGCGCCCTTCGCCATCGCGCATAAACCCACGATCGAAGACTTGGTAGAACAGGTTAAGCACATCGCGATGCGCCTTTTCCACCTCGTCGAGCAACACAACGCTGTAGGGCCGCTGGCGCACGGCTTCGGTCAATACACCGCCCCGGCCGTAGCCGACGTAGCCGGGTGGCGAGCCTTTGAGTTGACTGACTGTGTGGGCTTCCTGGTACTCGGAAAAGTTGAGGGTGATCAGTGATTTTTCGCCGCCGAACAAGCTGTCGGCCAAGGCCAGCGCCGTTTCGGTCTTGCCTACGCCGCTGGTACCGACCAGCAGGAACACGCCCAACGGCGCCTTCTCATCGGTGAGCCCGGTTTTGGCTGCACGCAGGCGCTGAGCCAAGGCACTCAAGGCCGGAGCCTGGCCGATCACGCGCGCTTGCAATTGCTGTTCGAGCAGCAGCAGATTGGCCTGCTCGTCCTTGAGTAAGCTGCCCAGTGGCACGCCGGTCCAGTCGGCGATGACTTGCGCCACGCTACGTGCATCGACATCCAAAGACAGCAGTGGCTGGCTGCCTTGAATGTCACTCAACTGCCGTTGCAACTGTGCACAGGTATCCCGCTGCGGTGGCTGCGCCTGGCGCGCAGCAATCAATTGTTGGGCCAGATCGAGTTCTTGGCGGTATTGCTGTTCCAGATCGGCGTGCTGACGTTGCAGATCGGCGTGTTGCGCGGCAATCGTCGCCAGACGCTCATCCACGCTGTGGCCGCCAAGCCGCTGATCCTGCTCCAGCGCTTGGCCCTCCAGTTCCAGGGCCACTTGCAGGGCACTCAGACGGCGCAACGCCTGCGGTTCGCAGTCCAGGCTCATGCACACCCGGGCGCTGGCGGTGTCCAGCAGGTCGACGGCTTTGTCCGGCAACTGGCGCCCCGTCAGGTAGCGCCTCGACAGGCTGACCGCCGCCTGCACTGCCGCATCCTGGATATGCACACCGTGATGGCTGGCGTAGCGCGCCTTGAGCCCGCGTAGCATCAGGCAAGCATTCGCGTCGTCCGGTTCCTCGACCTTGACCATTTGAAAGCGTCTTTCCAAAGCGGCATCACGCTCGAAATACTGCTTGTATTCACTCCAGGTGGTCGCGGCGATGGTGCGCAACTCGCCACGGGCCAGAGCGGGCTTGAGCAGGTTAGCCGCATCGGCGCCGCCGGCCTGGTTGCCGGCCCCGACCAGGGTATGGGCCTCATCGATAAACAACAGCACCGGTTGTTCGCACTGCTGTACGGCGTCGATCACGTTTTTCAGGCGTTGTTCGAACTCGCCCTTGACGCCAGCGCCGGCTTGCAACAATCCCAGGTCAAGGGTACGCACACTGACTGTTTTGAGACTGTCCGGCACCTTGCCTTGGGCAATGCTCAACGCCAGGCCTTCAACCAGCGCCGTTTTGCCGACACCAGGTTCACCTACCAGGATCGGATTGTTTTTGCGCCGACGGCTGAGGATGTCAATGACCTGACGGATTTCATCATCGCGGCCGAACACCGGGTCGATCTTCCCTTGCGCGGCCTTGGCGGTCAGGTCCTGGGTGAACCTGTCCAGCAGCGCCGCTAACGCGTCGTCTTTCGACACGCTGGGCGGGCGTATGGCGAGTTCACTTGAAGGCCCCGCGGTCCCTGACGTCTGCGCCTCGGGGCGCTCTTCGGAGGTTTGGTCCAGCAACACCTGCAGCCGCTGCAACTGCACCTCACTGAGGCTGAGCAAGGGCCATACGGCTTCGCACGCCAGCAGGCTGGGCGTCTCCATCAACGCGCTCAGCAGATGTACGGAACGCAGGCTGTCGTTGTGCTCGTCCAATGAGGCACGCAACCAGGCATTTTTGATCAGTTGCTGCAATGGCGCCGACAGCTGCGGCTTGCTCTGCACGCTACGCGGCAGACGATCGATGTGCTCCAGCAAGCCATACCACAACGTCTCCATATTCCACTCATAGCGACGTGCGATCACGGCCAGGTCGCCTTCACCTTGCCCCAGCAACTTGAGTAGCCAGTGTTCGACGGTGATCTGCGCGTGGGCACGGCTTTGGCACAGCGTGGCCGCTGCACTCAACGCCTGGGCGCAGTAAGGGTTGAGACGACGAAGCAAGCGCGTGGAATTCTGGGCCATACGGCTACATCCTTGTTCGGTGATGGTGGTACGTGATCTTTAACACCAGCCACGGGTTGGAAACTCGATGTGTTTGGCTGAACGCCCGCGAACGGACGCTCAACCCAGCACACCGGGAGCCAGCAGGCAAAGACCCACCTGCTGCTCCGGGCGTATCAAGCGCTTTGGCGTTCATTCCACGAATCGGAGTGGATGATGTTGCCGTCCTTGTAGGTCCAGGTGACCTTCTCGTAACGCAACTCCACCTGCTCGAGGTGGTTGTGCTTCTCTTTGCTGGGGTCTTTGACGTCGTGCATTTTCGGCGCGACTTTCACGACCTTGACCTCTTCGAGTTTGGTGATGAAGTACTCGACCTCCTGCCCCGCATCGTCGATGCGGTACCACTTGAACTCGGCACTCTTGAGGGTTTGCCCGGTGGTGACCGCCTTGTAGAGATAGGGGCTGGAGGCATCGATTTCCTTGGAAAACAGAAACGGGGTGTGAACCCGCGTACCGGTCAATTTCCCGGTGTTGTTGTCGGTGGGGATGTACAGACTGTGATCCTGGGCAACCACCTCGATGCTGCCCTCGCGTTGTTGCACGTTCACCGAACCCTTGATAGTTGCGCCGCCGTCGTCTTGCAGCCAGAGGTAAACGGGAATTGCCATGTGAAGCTCCTTTTTCTCGTAGATTTAAATGTCGCGGAATGCGACCGGGGGTTGCCTGTCCGGGCTTGCAACGGGAAGCGCGCAGGCCCCCGCCTCAGGCACCAGACGGATATCAACGCGGCGGTTGGCTGCACGCCCCGCCTCGGTGTCGTTACCGGCAATCGGCTGGCTGGCGCCGAAGCCTTGCACGGCAAAGCAGCTGTCGGGAATGCTGCCCATGCGTTGCATCCAGTCATGCACGGCAGCGGCGCGGGCGCGGGACAGTCGAAGGTTGTTCTCGGGGTCGCCAGTGGCATCGGTATGCCCCGAGATCACGATCAGCCAGCCGGGCTGGGCCTTGATATCGACCAGCGCATTGATCAGGATCTTGGCTGAATCCGCCTTGAGCTGGGCACTGCCGCTGGCGAACAGCGACAGGCTGTCCAACCGCACCGGGCTGGCAGCCCGCGCAGGCGATGCGGCCGGTGGCGGCTCAACGTGAGCAGCCAGTACCGCCAGCAGCGCAGCGCGCAGGCGTTCGCCGCGATACAGGCCCAGGCCGAATGCCGGGGGCGCACCGTGCCGGTAGTACGCGTCCAGACGCTGGGCGTCCTGGCGCAACACGCCCACGGCATTTTCACGCCCAAGAAACTCGCGCTGATTACGCTGGGTCGGTTGCGGGATCGCCGAATAACGTCGCAGGTCATCACTGACTTGGCGCAGCAACAGGGCGTTCTGCCACGCCGAACTGGCAAGTGCGACAACACCGGCGACGGCGAACAACCACAGCGCAACAACGCTCGCGCGTTGCACCGGGGAACGCAGCGGGCCGAGCGGCAGCAGGTTGAGCAAAGGGTCCGGGACCGGCAACACCGCATCGGCCACAACCGCCCTGTGATCCGCCAGCGCGACTTTGCTGCGTAACCATTGCTGCCACAGGTTCCCGTTCACGGCATGCGCCAATGCCGGCACCCACGTAACTGCGCAGATCGCCACTAGGCCAGAAGCGCTACGCATGACAAGGTGCGGCAGTACCGCTTCGTGAAGCCAGGCCACAGCGCTGTTCAGTTGAATGCTGGCGTGCATCCGAGCGGCCTGCCTGGGCGAGTCAGCGGGTTGCTGTTGCCAGTCATCCAGGCTGACGCAAGCACCCGCATCACACACACGGACCTCGGCCTGCCCGCTGCCCCAACAGAACCAGGGCGCCTCGTCCTGCAGGGTTTGCAGGTAGCTCACCAGCAACAGCGGCAGCGCAACCCCGCGTTTGCGGGCCAAGGCCAGTTGATGACTGAAGGCGCGCATCTGACCGGCGAGTATCGCCCCATCACTCTGCGCGCCGGGGCTGACGCTGAACATCACGCCCAGTTGCCCGGCCCAGCCAGGACGCAAGGCCAGAAGGTGATCGGTGATAGCCGGCAGTTGCTCCAGGCTCGGTACGCGCACGTAGCACCCTCGCTCGGTTACCCGCAGGGCCAACTGCCCGGCGGCAACCCCGCCGAACAGCCCATCCAGGCCATCACCGCAGACCAGCACCACCGGCTGACGAAACCCCGCAGCGGGCAGCACCATGCCCTCGGCCAACCTCACCGACCCACGCTGCCGCTCGGCGCGCAGGCGCAGCGATACCCAGGCCCATGTCACACAGCACACCGCGATCAGCACGCCGAGCACACGCGCCCACATCGCCAGCGGAATGATGAGCAGCAACGCGAGGACGAGGACACCGGCCCACAGGTAAAGGATGCGATGCAGATTGAAGGTCATCCGCACTTACCCCTGATCAGGCAAGAGCGAGGCAATCGCATCGCTCAGCAGATGATCCAATCCCCACCACGTCGCAACCAGCAACAGGGCCACTGTCAGCAGATGAATCAAGGGAGAGCGCAGCCAGCCAAAACCCGCGCTGAGTTCGCCACCGGCCACCTGCGTCGGCACCTGTTGGCTGACCTTGAACGGCGCCACCTGTGCGTTGAGAGCAGCCAAGAGTTGCTCGCGTCCGGGGTCGCTCAAATCACGATAGCGCCCGCGAAAACCCAACATCAATACGCGCTGAAATACCGTCAACACATGCCGGTCCGGCGCGGGTTCGCTCAACACGTCACGCATGGCCTCGTACAGAAACTCACCGGCCTGATGACGATTGAAGAACTTGGCCTGCAGCGGTTCGCTGGCCCAGGCAGCGCGGGCATCTGCGTCGGCGCAGGTCAGCACCGTTTCGTCGAGTAACGCGCATTGAGCATGACTGATGTGGTCGATGTTGCGCTGACTCAGGCCCGCGCGTTCAAGGTGCTGCCGAGCCTGCTCAACCTGTTCGATACAAAGCTGGCCCAACTCCCGGCCAGGTTGCACCGAGGCGCCCTGGCGCAACTCGACCACCAATAGATAGGTGTCCTGTAACAGCGCGTCGATATCCACCGCTGCTGCGGCTTGCTCGTTGGAAGGCGTCGGTTTCATGAGCGCAGCACCGCAAACAGTTCCAGCTTGACGTCGACCAAGCTGCTGGGAACGTAGAAAGCACAGACCCCTTCGTCCAGCACCGCCTGCCCCTTGGAATGCCCGAGGTCCAGGGCGAAGTACTGATTTTCCAGGCGCAATGGAATCGCCGCCGGCACATGGCTGAGGGACTGCAACGGCACCCCGTCGAGCGCCGCGTTGATCAGATAATCGACCTCATCCGGCGTACCGATCTTACACAGGCGCGGGAACTGGTCCTGCACCTGCGCCGCCGGTAGCCGACTGCGCACCGACAGATAAAAGTCGGCCCCCTCACGCTCGCGCAAGCGCGGATCATTCAGCGTGACCTGCCACCGATTGGCCCCCTGTACCTCCAGGCTCAAAGCAATGACCCGCGACGGCAGACTGGCCTCCAACAACAGCGACAGGGTGTGCATCAGCGGCGGGAACACTGCCTCCAACGAGGTGTGCCGGTAAGCGGGGATTTTGTCCACGTCGTGTTCCAGCGAAAACGTGAGCAGGCCACCGGCGAGCTTGATCAGTTGCTGGTAGACCTGCTCGGGGTGGCGCGCGGGAAACTCCCGAAGATCGGCCAATACCGGCTGGTAGGTATTCAACGCATTGAGCAGCCAGAACAGCGACACGTCGGCGACGGCAAAGTCGGCCATGCGCTGATTGCTTTCCCGCCGCATGCCCATGAGCCGTTGCCGCTTGGCGGACAATTGCGTCAACAGGTTGTCCAGCTGGTTCAGCAACCCCGGGTGCGCGGCGAAGCTCAGCAACGGCGGCACATAGCCCGGGTCGAGGCTCCAGGCGCCCTGCCCGTCGCGCACCAGGCGCGCGACCGGACACGTCATGTAGTCCGCATTATCGTCGCGCTGCAGGCGCAGGCTCAGTGCATGCTCCAGCACGCCTATCGACTGCACCTCATCGGCATACATATCCTGTACGTCGCGCCAAGACTGGCGATAGCGTGTGGGCCGATCGGCCCTGCCACCGTCGAACAGGCAGTTGTCGCCATTCGCCTGTTCCAGGGGCAAGGCCAAGTGCAATAACGCGTCCTGATCTTCGTCGGCCAGCAACTGCGCCAGCTCCAAGGCCGGAGGCAGGCGGTCGACCTGCTCGGTGTCGATCCAGGTGCCATCGGGCATGCGGACCCGCAACTGAGTCGCCTTGAGCTTACCCAGCCGTAATGCATCCAGGTCGAACCCTACCGCCTGGACACCCCAGGGGTGTGCCAGGGCCAGGTGCGCGAGTTGTTCGTTGGTCCAAGCCTCCCAGCGCGCCTGTTGCTGGAATTGTTGCGGCGACAGCAACGCCCCGGCGGCCCACAGAGGGCGATCGATATTCATGGCATCGTTTCCCTACGACTGAATCAGGCTTTGGCCTTGGGCATCTGCGAAACCAGCGACAAGTTCACGTCCATGCCCTCGACCTGGAAGTGCGGCACGGCATACAACTTGACGCGGAAGAAACCGGGGTTGTCCTCGATGTCTTCCACCGTGACCTTCGCCTCCCGCAGCGGGTGTGAGGCCTGCAAGTCATCACCCGGATCAGTCATTTCGGTGACCAGCCCGCCGATCCACTTGTTCAACTCCAGTTCCAGCAAACGCCGGTCCTTGGTGGTGCCAATGTTTTCGCGCTGGATCAGCTTCAGATAGTGAGCAATGCGTGACAGCAGAAAAATGTAAGGCAGACGTGCGTTGATTCGACTGTTCGCGGTGGCGTCGGCCGTGTCGTACAGCGCCGGCTTTTGCGCGGAGTTGGCCGAGAAGAAACACGCATAGTCGCGGTTCTTGTAGTACGAGAGCGGAATGAAACCGAGGTTGGCGAACTCGAACTCACGGGTTTCCGGAATCATCACTTCGGAAGGGATCTTGACCTGATTGCCGGTGCCCAAGTCATACAAATGGATAGGCAGTTCAGTGACCGCACCACCCGACTGCGGCCCACGTATCTGCACGCACCAACCGTTGCTGATGAAGCTTTTGACCATATTCGCGGCAAAGGCAAACGATGCGTTGGTCCACAGGTACTTGTGGTGATCCGGCCCTTTGACATTCTCGACGTAATTGAAGCTGCGCACGGGAACGGTGTCGGGCCCGTAGGGCAAGCGCCCCAGGACGCGCGGCATGGTCAGGCCGATGTAGCGCGCGTCGTCACTGTCACGGAATGACTTCCACTTGATGTATTCGGCACGATCAAAATAGTTGCCGATGTCCTTGATCGCGGCCACCTCCTCCATGGTTTCCTTGCCGAAGAACGCTGGGCCTACAGCCCCCACAAACGGCATGTGGGCGGCGGCGGCGACTTTGGAAATATTGCGCAGCAGCGCGATGTCCTGAGGCCTGCGATCGAATTCGTAGTTTGAAATAGCCGCCGCAATCGGCTCGCCCCCCGGTGTGTCGTACTCCTGCGTGTAGGTATGCAGGTACAAGCCGCTCTGGGCAATTTCAGGCGCGTCCTCGAAGTCTTGCACCAGGTGGTCCTTGCTGACATCCAATAGTTCTATGCGAACGTTCTGACGGAAATCCGTCTGATCAATCAGCGATTTCACACCGCGCCAGGTTGACTCGACGCGCTGGAAGTCCGGATGGTGCATGACCGCATCGAGTTGACGGCCAATCTGCCGGTCCAACGAAGCAATATGCTCATCCAACAGGACTTTATCCAAACGCTCGATTTTTTGCGGCGATTGCTTAAGCAACTTTAAAAACACACTGACCGCTGCCGTCACCCGCTCATCGGCGGACACCTCGGACAGCGCATCCGAGTTCTGAAAGATATCAATACCGACCAACTCAGCAACAGGACTTAAATTGATCTTGTTAAACAGCGCAGCATAAACACCCGCAGACTCTTCAGACAACACTGTGGCGCCGCGCGCTTGCACGTTGGAATGTTCTAAGGACATGCTTTAACTTCCCTTTTAAATTACCGCTATGAATTAACGCTCTTCTTCAGGCGCCAAGGCAGCCAACTCAGCGCGCAGTTCGTCACTGAGCGCGTCATCCTTGAGGATGCGCTCCAACTCATGGCGGAAGGTCACGTTGTCCAGCAGATTCGATTTCAGATCACGCAACAGGTTGCGCATCGCCAATAACGCACGCAGTTGTGGAATCTGCCGTGCGACCTGCTCAGGCTCGAAGTCCTTCATGCACCGGAAACTCAGTTCGACAGCGGTGTCGGACGCATCGTCGTCCAAGGTGTTGTCGACAGCCAGCTTCAGACCCGGCGAGAACTCGCCCAGGACGCTGTCAAAGTTGTTCTTATTGATATCAACCTTGCCGCGCTCGGAGAGCGGACGCTGTTCTTTACCGTTACTGTAGTCACCCAGCACCATCAGTTTCAAAGGTAACTCAACCTTTTTCTGCGCACCGCCAGTATGCAGGTCGAGCTTGATATTAACCCTGGCCTTGGGCACTTCATTTTGAAAGCTGCTTAGCGTCATCGTTTCATTCCGTGAGTTATCCAACAGCATTGATCTGCGGTCAGATGGAAATTAAAACCGGAATCCAATCAACTTAAATTCCCTTTCCGGAAGCCAAAGCGCTACATGGCACATGGCGTCCGCTTGCTCACTAGAATGAAGTATCACTGCCGGAACTTACCAGCCCCCGAATCACGGACGGGAACTTTCCATTGCGCATCAGGGATATTTCCCACAAAGCACAAAGATTATCTTTCTTGCAAAGATTATTGAAGATTTAAACCACAGACAGGGACCTCGCTGTCGGATATTTCTTAACCGTGGCGACGCCCAATAAAAGATCAGTAGAAATATACCAACCCATATGAATTTCTTTCAACATCTTCCATTGTTTATAGTACTAAAACCTATAAAAAACACCCACGTGCCGACCAGAAGATAAACCATCTCCGTCTCAGCTTTACATCATAAACATTGAACTCCAGCAAAAAACGCCTACACCTCGCGCGCCTTGACCTTCAAATGCCGCGCATACCATGGCCGCTTCGGCACCCGTTTGAACAAACCCTGCAGCGCTTCGTCTTGCGCAGCAAACGTAATTCGCAGAGCGAGCTTCATGATCTCTGGGTCCATCTCCATCGAACGCCCCCTCTGCAAGCCTGGCGTGGTGCTGCAGCCATGGGTATCCGGGCCCAGCCACGGGTCGCCGACTTCAACCCAACGCCCCGGCGCGAACCATGCCACGCCGTTGACCTCCAGGCGGCTGACCTGGCCGGGATGGAAGCGCTCATGGGCGCGGAACCAGTCTTCGATGCGGTCGTCGATCCAGCCATGGAAGTGCCAGAACACCGGGTTGACGTGGGAGGAAAACGGATCGCCAAGAAAGTCGTTCTCGGGCGCATACCAACGCGCGGCAAAGTCTGCCGGGTCGCGGGCGAAGGGCACGGGGGCGCCGTTGGAGGGGTCGCGGGGCACCGAGGCCCAGCGCATGTGCAGCCAGTCATGCAGGCCCAGTTCCATTTCGGAGCCGAGCTGGCCCAGGGTCAATTTGGCCAGGTATCGCGGGTCGCGGTATTGGGATTCCCAGACCTGGAAGTTGCTGTGGTAGGTCTCGGCGGCTTTGATATCGCTGACCCATTGGGTGTAGTCGCCGTCGTCCGGCGCCAGCCAAGTGGGTGGCAGGGCAAAGCCGTCATGGTTGTCGAAGTAGCGCAGGAAGCCCAGGCGATCACGTTCCAGGGCCGGTTGCGGTTCGGGGAAGGCGGACCACGACGGCAAGTCTTGCATCGCACGTGCGGTGCCGAGCATATGCCGATGCATGAAGAAGAAGTCGATGCCCGAGCCGTTGCGATCCTTGAGCTTGCCCCGCGCGTCGCGCTCCTTGCCCCGTGGGCCGGGCTGCCAGCCGATGCCACGCAAGGCGTCGCGTTTTTCCTCGGAGAGCTTGTGCCATTGGTCGCGCGTGGCGTGCCACAGTTGGTGGAACAGGCGGTGCTCGGGGGAAATCAGCCAGGCCAGCAGCGAAGGATTGAGACCGATGCGTTGGCGGGCTTCGGGAAACGGCTGTTTGTGGGCAACAAAGCGATTCTCCGGCGCGGTCAGCGCCAGGGGGCGGTCGAGGTCGAGGATCTGCCCGCTGAGGGTGCCGCTGCCGGCGTTGCCGAAGACGCCCCAGACTTCATCGACGATCATGCTGAATTCATAGGCCGGCGCGCCGTCGGCGGCATCACGGTCGATCAGCCGCCAATAGAGCTCGGTGCCCTCGCCCGCGAGCAAGTCACCCAACACGCGATAACGGGGTTCGCCATCGCCGCGCAGGTGCTCGGCCGTGTCGAGATAACCACGCAAGCCACGCCCACGCGGCGCGACATCGAGCAGCAACGCCAGGCCCTGCGCGGGCAAACCCTTGAGGCCGGCATCGCGGCCTTCAAGGCGCAGGTTCCACACCCCGCGCAATGTGTTCGCCAGGTGCTGGCCGGCGGTATCGGCAAGATCCACCGTAGCTTCGCCGGGGGTGATGGGGAATTCTTCACGCGTCCACTCGCGATGGGCATATAAGGCCGCCGGCACGGCGGCGCCGGTCAGCGCCAGGCCTGCGATGAACCCACGTCGAGAGATCGTCATTGTCTACCTTAGGAAACGGCGTTATCAGAGCTAGAACGTTTACTCGCGCGGGAAATTTACCGCGCCGTCGCCGAGGCCTAAATTTCCGCGCTCATCGCTCGTTCTTCCCAGATAGCAAAGGCCTCAACTGACTGAGACGGCAATGACAAAACCACGTTCGAAAAAGGCGCTGTTTATCGGCCTGCCACTGGCATTGGCCATCGGCGCCGGGGCCGGTTTCCTGGCCTGGGATCATTGGTTCCGAGGCAATGCCGGTTACCCGCTGGCGGTGATCAAGCAGGCCAATGACCTGCAGGAGCGCCTGTTGTCGTTCGACAGCCATATCACCGTGCCGCTGGATTTCGGCACTGCCGGCAATGAGGCCGACCACGACGGCGGCGGCCAGTTCGACCTGGCCAAGGCGCGTCGCGGGCGATTGTCCGGGGCGGCGCTGACGGTTTTCGGCTGGCCGGAAATCTGGAACGGCGCCAATGCTCCCCACAGGCCCAGCGACGGCTTTGTCGAGGAAGCCCGCCACGAGCAGGAAGTGCGCTACAAAATCATCTCCGGCATGGTGCGCGACTTCCCCAACGAAGTGGGCATCGCCTACACCCCGGATGACTTCCGGCGCCTGCATGGCGAAGGCAAATTCGCAATCTTTATCAGCATGCTCAACGCCTACCCGCTGGGCAGCGACCTGAACCAACTGGACCTGTGGACAGCACGCGGCATGCGTATGTTCGGCTTCAGCTATATCGGCAATAACGCCTGGTCCGACTCGTCGCGGCCACTGCCATTTTTCAATGACTCCACCGACGCTCTCGACGGCCTCTCGGACATCGGCCAGCAAGCGGTACACCGCCTCAATGACCTGGGGGTGATCATCGATGTGTCGCAAATGTCGACCAAGGCCCTGGAACAGGTTGCGCAGTTGAGCCGCACGCCACTGGTGGCCTCCCACTCGGCGCCACGCGCGGCGGTGGATATCCCGCGCAACCTCAGCGACAAGGAACTGCAACTGATCAAGCGCAGCGGCGGCGTGGTACAGATCGTGGCCTTCTCCGCCTACCTGCGCCCGCTGAGCCAGCCGACCCAGGACAAGCTCAACAGCCTGCGCGCCCGCTTCGACCTGCCACCCCTGCCCAACCTGGCCGTGGCCCTGATGCCGGGCGACGCAATCATCGCCGCCTGGCCCGAGCACACGTTCGGCGAGTACGCCAGCGCGCTGTACGCCATCCTCGATGACGAACCCAAGGCCACCCTCAAGGACCTGGGCGATGCCATCGACTACACCGTGCGCAAGATCGGCATCGACCATGTCGGCCTGGCGTCGGACTTCAACGACGGCGGCGGTATCGACGGCTGGAACAACGTCGGCGAAATCCGCAACGTCACCGCCGAGCTGATCCAGCGCGGCTACTCCGAAGCCGACATCGCCAAGCTGTGGGGCGGCAACTTTCTGCGGGTGTGGGACCAGGTACAAAAAGCCGCCAAGCCCTTGGCCAACCGCTCATCACCCTCGACGTAAGCCCGTGAGCACAACATGACCGTGCTGAGCCAGCGGTGGCGACGCACGCCCTTTGCCCTTTGAACGAGAGGCCCACATGACGCCATCCGCCCCCCTGACCGCTTTGGCCCTCACCGCCCTGTGCGCAGCGCTGCTGCCCAACCTGGCCGAGGCCGCCACGCCGCAACCCGGCAAAGTATTCAAGGACTGCAAGGACTGCCCGGAAATGGTGGTGCTGCCCGCCGGCACTTTCACCATGGGCACGCCCGACGATGAGGTCGGCCGCGAGCCGGACGAAGGCCCGATGCATGCCGTGACCTTCGCCAAGCCGTTCGCCATGAGCCGCTTCCAGATCACCGCTGGCGAGTGGGACAGCTATATCCGCCAGACCGGGGTCAAGATCGCCGACGGCGACACCCGCCCCGGCCGCGAATGCATCGCCAGCAAGCCGCGCTACCCCCAGAGCCCGCGTCAGCCGGCAGTGTGCATGGACATGGACGACATCAAACACTACGTGACCTGGCTGTCGAAAAAGACCGGGCAGCCGTACCACATGGTCAGCGAAGCCCAGCGCGAATACGCCGCGCGCGCCGGCTCCAGCGGGCCCTTCCCGTTTCCGTTCGACGAGGGCAAGGGTTACAGCATTGCCGAACATGCCAACACCTACGGTCCGGCGGATGGCTACAGTTTTTCCTCGCCGGCCGGCAGCTACCCGCCGAACGCATTTGGCATGTACGACATGCACGGCAACGTCTACGAGCGCGTGGCCGACTGCGAACACCCCAACTACATCGGCGCACCGACCGACGGCAGCGCCTGGGTGGAACCGAACTGCGAGAGCTACCAGATCCGTGGCAATGACTGGGGCGAAGCGCCAGTGTTCTCGCGCTCGGGCAATCGCAACAACATCTACCCACAGACACGCGGGGACTGGATCGGCTTTCGGGTAGTGCGCGACCTGTAACAACAAATCCCCTCACTGCACCTACTGCACCTACTGCACCCACTGCATCCGCTGCACCCGCTGCACCCACCGCACCCACTGTAGGAGCGAGCTTGCTCGCGAAGCCCCCGAGTACGCCGCGTTTATCCAGGATAAACGCGTTATCGTTGGCGATTTTCGCGGGCAAGCCCGCTCCTACAGAGGGCGCGCGTCAGCCCTGCCGAGCCAACCGTTCCAAACCTTCATGCAACGCCGGAAACAGGCTGTTGTTGAAGTTGTTCCAGCGCAATTCGAGGATGGTGTCGTCCGGGGAAATCTCGGTCTTGAGCACGTCGTGGAACACTTCTCCGGAGTCGATGCCGTTGTCCACGTAGTGGAACGAGGCACCGGTCAGGTACAGCGGCTCGCACGGCTGCGTCTCCTTGGTCGTCCAATCCACCACCGCCTGGCCACGGGCACCGTACAAGGCGTTCCAGGTGGCGTAGGCGCCCCGGCGCTCGTAGGGCGATTCGATACGGGTAATGCCCGGGTGAATGTTCATGATCCGCCGCGCAAATGGCGCACCCGGGCGCACCAGCTCATCAAGGATCACCAACAGGCCGTCCAGCACCACGATATCGGCCTTCAGCTCCACCAGCGTGTCGTGCAGGCGGCGTTCGAAGTCCTGCTTGCCGGCGATGTGTTGCGCGCTGCCACGCGGCAGGCGGCGGTAGGTGGACGGCACGCTCAGCAGCAAATCGTTGACCAGACGCCCCTGCACCCGCAGGTCCGCCGGGTACAGCCACTGGCGGCCCGGCGCATAGGCAAAGCCATAGTCGGCGACCAATTGCCGGTCACGCGGGTTTTGCTCGTCGTCGTCATACACCACGCCCACCAGGTTATAGGCCTCGCCCAGCGACGTATCGTTGAGCGAGCCCACCAGAAACTCCAGCACCGACTTCATGTAGCGCTCGTGGTCCTTATAGGCCACTGGCTGCCCGGCCTTGTCGGCGGCGGCATTTCTCAGGGACCACACATACACCAGGTTTTTTTTCGTCATTGGTTCGCTCTCACTGGATAGATCCGGCACGCGACCCTACGCGTGCGCCTACCCAACAAGAACGAACCAGGCAGCGGGCAATTTATCCGCCACCGCCACCGCCGGGCACGCCGCGCTAAATACTCGCGCCGACGCTTCGTTTGTCATGGGTAAGGGTCTGTGTGCCCAGCCCCCTCCATTCACTTTCCGGGAAGTACCTATGACCGACCCCAAGCGCGGCGCCTTCAGCGGTTTGCTCGCATTGCTCAGGCCCTTTCGCGCCATCGTGAGCGTCTCCGTCGCCCTGGGCATGGCCGGTGGCCTGGCCATCACGCTGCTGCTGGCGACTATCAATAATGCGCTGCACTCCGCCGCCGGGATGACCCAGGGGGTGATTCTGACGTTTGCTGCGCTGTGTGTGCTGGCGCTGGTCAGTTCGATCATTTCCGATATCGGCACCAATTACGTCGGCCAACGGATCATTGCCGCCCTGCGCAAGGACCTCGGCGAAAAGGTGCTGTCGGCGCCGATCGGGCAGATCGAGGGTTATCGCTCCCACCGGCTGATCCCGGTACTGACCCACGACGTCGACACCATCAGCGATTTCTCCTTCGCGTTCACACCGCTGGCCATTGCGGCCACAGTGACCCTGGGTTGCCTGGGCTACCTGGCCTACCTGTCGGTACCGATGTTCCTGATGATGGTGGTCGCCATCGTGATCGGCAGTGCCGTGCAGTTCATCGCTGGCGGCAAAGGCATCCAGGGCTTCGACCTGGCGCGCAGCCACGAGGATGAGCTGCAGCGTTACTACAACGCCATTGCCTCCGGCGCCAAGGAACTGCGCATGCACCGGCCCCGGCGCTTTCGCATGAACACCCAGCGCATTCAGGAAACCGCGGACCGCATCGCCGACATCCAGGTGCGTTCCGTGAACATCTACATCCTTGCCAAGACCTTTGGCTCGATGTTGTTCTTCGTGGTGATCGGCTTGGCCCTGGCGATGCAGGCCTATAACCCCAACCCCGACCCTAGCGTGATCACCGGTTTCGTCCTGGTGCTGCTGTACATGAAAGGCCCGCTGGAACACCTGCTCGGCTACCTGCCTGTGGTGGGCAAGGCGAAGATTGCATTTGGTCGTATCAGTGAGCTGTCACAGCGCTTCTCCTCGCCGGAACCGCACCTGCTGATGGATGACAGCGAAGCCCCGCAACCGGTGGTCAACAGCCTGGAATTGCGCGGTGTGCGCTACAGCCCGCCGGCAGTGGCAGGCAGCGAACCGTTCCACCTGGGGCCGATCGACCTGAACATCGCCCAGGGCGATATCGTGTTCATCGTCGGCGAAAACGGCAGCGGCAAGACCACCCTGATCAAGCTGCTGCTGGGGCTGTACCCGCCGCAGGCCGGGGAAATCCTGCTCAATGGCAACGCCGTGAGCGACTCCGAGCGCGACGACTATCGCCAGCTGTTCACCACGGTGTTCGCCGATTACTACCTGTTCGACGACCTGGTCCAGGGCAGCGCCGCCCAGTCACTCGACAGCGCGACAAAATACCTGGAACGCCTGGAGATCGCCCACAAGGTCAGCGTCAAGGACGGCGTGTTCAGCACCACCGATCTGTCCACCGGCCAACGCAAGCGCCTGGCGCTGGTCAACGCCTGGCTGGAAGAACGCCCGGTGCTGGTGTTCGACGAGTGGGCCGCCGACCAGGACCCGGCCTTCCGCCGGATCTTCTATACCGAGCTGCTGCCGGACCTCAAGCGCCTGGGCAAGACCATCATCGTGATCAGTCACGACGACCGCTATTTCGATATCGCCGACCAATTGGTGCGCCTGCGCGCCGGCCAGGTCGTGCGCGAAATGACGCCGGCGTGAATTTTCTTTTCCGGTTTCCCGGGATAGGAACGTCTCACTAGTGGTAATGAGAACCAGACTCAATAAACACTTATAATTGCCCACTTAAAACATAGAAGAGAAAACACCCATGCCAGCACGACTCGGTCTCAGCCCACTGAGCAAAGCGCTATCCATGCGTCGGGCCCTGAACATCAACCTCCTGCCGAACGCCCTGGCCCTGGCCATATCACTGCCGGTGGCCGGCTATGTGCAGGCACAAGAGATCGAGTTGGACATTCCCGCGCAGCCGCTGGGGAGCGCGCTGCAGGCCTTCGGTCATCAGGCCAACATGCAGGTGCTCTACAGCCCGACCGACGTGCAAGGCAAGAACAGCACCGCCGTCAAAGGCAAACTGGACCCGCAACAGGCGATCAATACCCTGCTGTCAGGAACGTCGACCACCCACAGCCTCAATGGCAATTCGCTGACCGTCACCGCCGCCGGTACCTCCGCCGGGCTGGAACTGAGCCCGACCCAGGTGACCGCCAACCAACTGGGCAGCGTGACCGAAAACACCGGTTCCTATACCCCAGGCTACATCGCCACCTCGACCCGCCTGGTGCTGACGCCCAAGGAGACGCCGCAGTCGGTGACCGTCATCACCCGCCAGCACATGGACGACTTCGGCCTGAACAACGTTGACGACGTGATGCGCCACACGCCGGGCATCACCGTCTCGGCCTTCGATACCGAGCGCAGCAACTACTACGCCCGTGGTTTCTCCATCAACAACTTCCAGTACGACGGCATTCCGTCCACTGCGCGCAACGTGGCCTATTCGGCGGGTAACACCCTGAGCGACATGGCGATCTACGACCGGGTCGAAGTACTCAAGGGCGCCACCGGCCTGCTCACTGGCGCAGGCTCCCTGGGTGCGACCATCAACCTTGTGCGCAAAAAGCCCACCGCAGAGTTCCAGGGCCACGCCAGCGTGGGCGCCGGCTCCTGGGACAACTACCGCAGCGAGCTGGATGTGAGCGGCCCGCTGACCGAAACCGGGAATGTCCGGGGTCGGGCGGTGGCGGCTTACCAGGACAAGCATTCCTTCATGGACCGCTATGAGCGCCAAAGCCCGGTCTACTACGGCATCATGGAATTTGACCTGTCCCCGGACACCATGCTGACCGTGGGTGGCGACTACCAGGACAGCCTGCCAAAAGGCTCGTCCTGGTCCGGCAGCTTCCCGCTGATCGACGCCCAGGGTAATCGCAACAAGGTGAAGCGCTCGTTCAACAACGCCGCCGACTGGAGCAGTTGGGAGCAGTACACCCGCACCCTATTCGCCATAGTCGAGCACGACCTCGGCGATGGCTGGGTTACCAAGCTGCAACTGGACCACAAGATCAACGGCTACCACGCGAAGATGGGCTCGATTCAGGGCAACACTCCCAACCTGGACGGCACTTCGCAGCTGACATCGGGTAAGTACACCGGCGAAACCGTCAGCGACTCCGCCGACCTATATGTGAGCGGCCCGTTCAGCCTGGGTGGCCGCGAGCATGAGCTGGTCCTCGGCGGCTCCATCAGTTCTTCCGAGTGGAACGGCAATGGCTACTGGAACCTCGCCCCCAACCTGGTGAACTTCCACAACTGGCACGGCAACGCGACCGAACCGGATTGGGGCACACCGCAGTCGAAGATCGACGACACCGTGCGCCAGACCGGCGCGTACATGACCACCCGCCTGAACCTCGCCGACGACCTCAAGCTGCTGCTCGGCGGCCGCGTGGTCGACTACACCGTCACCGGCAACAACCCGACCTACAAGGAAACCGGACGGTTCGTGCCGTATGCCGGTGTGGTCTACGACCTGAACGACACGTACTCGGTCTACGCCAGCTACACCGATATCTTCATGCCGCAGGAAAGCTACAACCGCGACCGCAACAACAAGCTGGTCGAGCCGGATGAAGGCCAGAACTGGGAACTGGGCGTCAAGGCAGACTTCCTGGACGGTCGTGTAAACGCCAGCGCCGCCTACTTCGAGATCCACGAAACCAACCGTTCCGTGTCCGACGACGAATACAACAACCGCACGCCGACACCGTCGAACTATGCGTTCAAGGGCACCAAGGCCGTGACCAAGGGTTACGAAGTCGAAATGTCGGGCGAACTGGCACCGGGCTGGCAGCTCCAGGGTGGCTATACCCACAAGGTTGTGCGCGACGACAACGACATCAAGATCTCGACCTTCGAGCCGGAAGATCAGGTCAGCGTCTACACCTCGTACAAGTTCAAGGGCAACCTCGACAAGCTGACCGTCGGCGGCGGCGCTCGCTGGCAGAGTGTTGGCTGGCAGGACATCTACAACAGCCCGAAAGGCGGCTACGAGGAGTTTTCCCAGGAATCCTACTGGCTGGTGGACCTGATGACCCGCTACCAGTTCACCAAGAACGTGTCGGCAACGTTGAACGTCAACAACATCTTCGATAAGACCTACTACACCAACATCGGCTTCTATAACTCTGCCGCCTACGGCGAGCCACGCAACTTCATGCTCAGCACCCGCTGGGACTTCTAAGGCCTGCTCGTAGCCGCCCTGGCGGCTACTGAGGGCTCCAACCCTAACGCCCCGTGCATTCATTGCCCGGGGCGTTTTTGCAGGGGCCGGTCGTTGAACCCCACCCCACGAAAAAGCCCCCGGTCACCATCAGTGGCTGGGGGCTTGTTCGTTCAGGCCCGGTGTTACGCCATCGCGTCGGCGAAGCTGCGCACGAACGCTGCGTTGTCGATCAACCGATCATGACTGGTCTCGATCAGCACCGAACGTTCAATCCGGGACTGGCCGGCGACCTCCAGCATGCTCGCCTCAATCAACCGATGATGCACACCCGTGCGGCTCAAGGTCGCCCACCAGCAACTGATCGGCGCCTTGATCGCCTTGAAATCGGCATCATGCAGGCGCTGGCCCAGCATGCGGTCGACCTCCCACGAGATTTGCGCCTCATGGCCGCTGAGCAACTCTTCCTTGAGTTCATGGAAGCGCTCACCCAGCACATCCCCGGCCCACTGGTTGAACCCGGCCCATTGCTCATCGTCGCCGTCAACCGTGGCCTGCTGGCCCGACCACTTGGCATGGATCTGCGCCGTGAACTCAGGGAACATCGCGCCCAACAACTCCACGCGCCGATCATTGGCGGATATTTCGCGCTCATCGACCATCACCGCCGTGTCCCAGAAAGGCTTGACCCACTGGGGTGGCGATGCGTCGATCCAGCCCACGCATTCCACTTCCCGCCCAGCCTGCTCCAGGCCATGGGCAACTTCCATCGCCAGGTTGCCGCCCAGGGACCAGCCCGCCAGACGGAAGGCCCCCTCCGGCTGCGCCGTCAACAATTGCGCGGTGTAGTCCTCGACCATCTCGTGCCAGGCCGGCACTTCACTGCCCTCCTCGGCCAACGCCCGGCAGATCACGCCCATTACCGGCCGCTGCTCGCGCAACGCCAGGGCAATGGCCTTGTAGCAATGCACCGAACCATAGCTGGGGTGAAACAGGTACAACGGTGTGCCACGGGTCTGGCTGTTCAACCTGACGATCAACGAGTTGCCGGCCTGACCATTAACACAGGCGACCTGCCCCGCAACCGTCGGGTTGAGCATCAGCTGACTCACCGAAAGCTCCACGCCGGTAGCCTTGCGGATACGCTCCTTGAGCATCAACACCAGCAACGAGTGCCCGCCCAGCTCGAAGAAGTTGTCCTCCACCCCCACCTGTTCAAGGCCCAGGACCTCGCGCCAGGCGAGCACAACGGTGTGCTCCAGCGGGTTGCTCGGCGCAACGAAGTGCCGCTGATGCACGCTGGCGTCCGGCGCCGGCAGGGCCTTGCGGTCTAACTTGCCGTTGGGGCTCAAGGGCATGCGGTCCAGCACGACCCATTGCGCAGGCACCATGTAGTCGGGCAAATGCGCCAGCAAGTGATGACTCAGGGCATCACGCCAGGCGGCGGCCGGGTCGTGCAACATCAGGTAGCCCACCAGATGTTTGCCATCCTGCACTTGCACCGATGCTTCACGCACCTGCGGATGCTCCAGCAGGCGCGCTTCGATTTCGCCCAGCTCGATCCGCAAACCACGCAACTTGACCTGATGATCCAGGCGCCCCAGGTATTCAATCACGCCATCCCTGCGCTGACGGACCCGGTCCCCGGTACGATACAACCGCGCGCCAGGCTGGAACGGGCACGGTACAAAGCGTTCGGCGGTCAGGCCGGGACGGCGATGGTAACTGCGCGCCAGCCCGACACCGCCCAGGTACAACTCACCGGCAACACCCGCCGCAACCGGCTGCAACTGCGCATCCAGCACATGGGTGCGCAGGTTGGCGATCGGCTGGCCAATCGGCACGCTGTCGCGGTTTTCATCGACACACGTCCAATGGGTCACATCAATGGCCGCCTCGGTCGGGCCGTACAGGTTGAACAGCCCGGCCTTGGGCAGTTTGGCGAACACCTGTTGCTGGGCGTCCACCGGCAGGGCTTCGCCGCTGCAAATGATGCGTTGCAGGCCCTGGCAACTGCCGGCCTGCGAGTCCTGGAGGAACGCCTGCAACATTGAGGGCACGAAGTGCAAAGTGGTGACCTGGTGTCGATTGATCAACGTCACCAGGCGCGACGGCTCTCGATGATCACCCGGAGCCGCCATGACCAACCGTGCGCCGCTCATCAACGGCCAGAAGAACTCCCAGACCGACACGTCAAAACTGAACGGCGTCTTTTGCAGCACCGTATCACTGGCATCCAGTGCATACGCTTGTTGCATCCACAGCAATCGGTTGGTCAATGCACAGTGGCGGTTACCGGCGCCCTTCGGCTGCCCGGTGGAACCGGAGGTGTAGATGACATAAGCGAGGTTTTCGGCCTCGACGGCGACCTCGGGATTGAAGGTGGCAAACCCTGCCAGCCAGCTGTCACCCTGCTCCACTACCAGGCACTGTACGCAGTCACCGATGGGCAACGACGCTACCAGATGCGCCTGCGTCAACAGCAGTTGCACCCCACTGTCCTGCAGCATGTAGGCCAGGCGCTCGCGCGGGTATTCCGGGTCCAGCGGCACATAGGCGCCGCCAGCCTTGAGCACGGCCAGAAGCGCCACCACCATCTCCACCGAACGCTCCATCGCCACGCCCACCAGCAGGTCTGGCCCGACACCGGCCTGTATCAGGCGGTGCGCCAGGCGGTTGGCACGAGCATTCAGTTGGGCGTAAGTGAGCACTTCGCAATCAAACAGCAATGCCTGGGCATCCGGCGTGCGTTCGGCTTGCGCTTCGATCAACTGCTGCACGCTCTGCTGCAACGGGTAATCCTGCGCCGTGTCGTTCCACTGCTCGACCATCACCTGCTGCTCCAGACGCTCCAGCATCGGCAACTGGGTGACCCGCTGATTCGGATCGCCGAGCATGCCCTGCAACAGGTTCTGCCAATGGCGGGCCATGCGCTTGGGTGTCGCGGCGTCGAACAGATCGGTGGCGTAGGTCAGGGTCGCCCACAGCCCTTCGGCGGTCTCCTGGGTGTCCAGGCTCAAGTCGAACTGCGCGGTCTGCGTGCCCCACTCCAGCCCTTCAACCCTCAGGTCGGCAAGCTGCTGGCCGCTGTTGGCCAGGCGCGCTTCGCTCTGGTAATTGAACATCACCTGGAACAACGGGTTATGGCTCAGGCTGCGCTCGGGTTGCAGCGCCTCGACCAATTGTTCGAAGGGCAGGTCCTGATGGCTCTGGGCATCCAGGGCCCGCCGCTTGGCCTGCTGCAACAATTGGGTGACGGTCAGTTGAGCATCGATATCGGCCTTGAGCACCTGGGTATTGACGAAGAACCCCACCAGCCGCTCGGTTTCGACCCGGCTGCGGTTGGCGATCGGCACACCGACGCGAATATCCTGCTGGCCGCTGTAACGGTGCAACAGGGTCTGGAACGACGCCAGCAGCACCATGAACAACGTGACCCCCTCACGCTGCGCCAGGGCCTTGAGCCCCGTCACCAGCGCCGGGTCCAGGACGACATCCAGGCTCGCCCCGCGATAGCTCTGCACCGAAGGTCGCGGCCGCTCGGCGGGCAGTTCCAGCACCGGCTGTTCACCGCCCAGCAGCGTTTGCCAGTAAGCCAATTGACGCTCGCGCTCGCCGCCCGCCATCCAGTCGCGCTGCCACTGCGCATAGTCGGCGTATTGAATCGGCAGCGCCGGCAGTTGCAGGTCCTGGCCTTGGCTGTAGGCCGCGTACAGTTGCACCAGCTCGTCGACCATCACCTGCATCGACCAGCCATCGGAGACGATGTGATGCTGCACCAGCACCAGCACGTGTTCGTCGTCAGCCAGGCGCAGCAGGGTCACCCGCAGCAGCGGGCCTTGTTGCAGGTCAAACGGTCGCGCGATCTCGGCTTGCACCAGGCGCTGCACATCCGCTTCGTCGGCATTGGCATGCAGGATCTCCACGGCACCCGCATCCCGGATCATTTGCAGGGCGCGGCCTGCGTCCTGGTACACCTGGGTGCGCAGGCTTTCATGGCGCGCCACCAGCGTTTCGAAACTGCGTTGCAGCGCGGCCTGGTCCAGCCAGCCACGCAGGCGCAGGGTGCTGGGGATGTGGTACGCGGCGCTCTGGGGGTCCAGTTGCCAGAGGAACCACTGGCGCTCCTGGGCATAAGACAATGCCAACGGCTGCTGGCGGCTGACGGGCAGAATCGCCGGCGCACTGTCCGTCTCGGCTGCCGAACGCTGCAGCGTCTCGACAAAACCCTGCAACCGCGGGTGTTCAAACAGGGTCCTGAGGGGAACTTCCCGGCCCAGCAACTGGCGCAGACGGGAGATGACCTGCATCGCCAGCAACGAGTGCCCCCCCGATTCAAAGAAGTGGTCGGCCAGGCCAACCCGTTCCAGGCCCAGGATTTCACCCCAGATCGCCGCCACGTCCTGCTCCAGCTCGCTCTGTGGCGCCACATACACCTGCTGCATCTGGCTCACATCAGGACGCGGCAGGCCCTTGCGATCGAGCTTGCCATTGGGGGTGAGCGGCATGCGCTCCAAGAACATCAGGTGCGAGGGCACCATGTAGTCCGGCAGGCGGGTTTTCAGGGCGCGGCGCAGGTTTTCACGGCAGGTGGACTGGGCCACCGCATCGTCCATCAGCACCGGATCCAGTGGCACCACATAGGCCACCAACTGCTTACCGTTCGGGCCTTCCTGGGCCACCACCACGGTTTCGCCGACGCTGTCCTGCTCGCGCAGACGCGCTTCGATCTCGCCCAGTTCGATACGGAAACCGCGGATTTTCACCTGGTGGTCGACACGGCCGAGGTAATCCACCACGCCATCCGGGCGGCCACGGGTCAGGTCGCCGCTGCGGTACACGCGGCTGCCGGGTTTGCCGAACGGGTCGGGGACGAAGCGTTCGGCGGTGAGTGCCGGACGTTCCAGATAACCGCGCGCCACGCCCTCGCCGCCCAGGTACAGCTCGCCAGCGACGCCGATGGGTTGCAGGTTGAGTTGGGCGTCGAGGATGTAGCCGCTGCGGTTGCCCAACAGCGTGCCGATCGGTGCATACACGGCGCCGCAGGGATCGCCCTTGCGTGCTTTCCACAGCAACGGCGTGACCACGGTTTCGGTCGGGCCGTAGCCGTTGAACAGATAAGTGGGTTTCAGCGCACGCCAGGCCAGGTCGTAGCTCGCTTGCGCCACCGCGTCACCGCCAAAGCAATACACGCGCACCTTCGGCGGATTACCGTCGCGTTCGGCATGCTCGGCCAGTTGTTGCAGGTACACCGGCGGGAACACGGCCATGGTCACGTTGTGACGGTGCATTTGCGCGTAGGTGTATTCCGGCAGCCACAGGCTGTCATCGCGGATCAGCACGCTCGCGCCGTTGATCAGCGGGTGCATCCAGCCTTCGTGGGAGCCGTCGAAAGCGAAGGACATGAAGTGCAATTCGCAATCGGCCGGGCCGGTTTCGTAGCGTTCGCCGGTGGCGATGATATGCGCCACCAGCGGACCGTGGGCCACCGCCACGCCCTTGGGCATGCCGGTGGAGCCGGAGGTGTAGATCACGTAGGCGAGGTTGTCGCCGTCCAGAGCCACTGACGGTGCGCTGTCACGCTCATCGGACCAGGCCTGCGCCTGATCCACCGCAAGCACAGCCAAGCCGTCCGGGATCGGCAAACGCTGCTGTACCGCCGAATGGGTCAACAGCAGCTTGGCGCGGCTGTCCTGCATCATGTACAGCAGGCGATCACGCGGGTATTCGACGTCCAGCGGCACATACACGCCGCCAGCTTTCATCACCGCAAGGAACGCCACCATGATCTCCGCACTGCGCGGCATGGCAATCGCCACGCGCACTTCCAGGCCGACACCCCGGGCGATCAACGCATGGGCCAACTGGTTGGCCTGGCGGTCCAGCTCGCCGTAGGTCAGGGTTTGCGTGTCGAACTTGATCGCGACTGCCTGCGGGTTTTCCCGCGCACGCTCGGCGACCAACTCGTGTACCAGGCGCTGGGCCGGGAAGCCGGCGTCGGATTGATTCCACAACTGCAGGATGTGCCGCTGTTCATCCCCGTCCAGCAGGTTCAACTGGCCGAGGGTCTGCTGCGGATCGGCGACCATCGCCTGCAACAGGTTCTGCCAATGCCGCGCCATACGCTGCACGGTCGAGGCTTCGAACAGGTCCTGGGCATACCCCAATGTGGCCCAGATACCTTCGGTGGATTCTTGAATATCCAGGTCCAGATCGAAATGCGCGGTCCGGCTTTCCCACTCCAGCCCTTCTACCCGCAGCGTCGGCAATTGGTGCTGGACCTGGGCCTGGCCGACGTCGGTCTGGTGGTTGAACATCACTTGGAACAACGGGTTGTGGCTCAGGCTGCGCTCGGGTTGCAACGCCTCCACCAATTGCTCGAACGGCAGGTCCTGATGGGCCTGCGCCTCCAGCGCCCGTTGCCGGGTCTGCTGCACCACTTGCGCGACGCTCATCTGCCCGTGAATGTCGGCCTTGAGCACCTGGGTGTTGACGAAAAAGCCGATCAGGCGCTCGGTTTCACTGCGGTTGCGGTTGGCGATCGGCACGCCGACGCGGATGTCTTCCTGGCCGCTGTAGCGGTGCAGCAAGGTCTGGAACGAAGCCAGCAACAGCATGAACAGGGTCACGCCCTGTTGCTGGGCCAGGGCCTTGAGGTCGTGGGCGAGCGCGGGCGCCAGTTCGATCGGCAGGCGTGCGCCACGGTGGCTTTGCACCGCCGGGCGCGGGTGGTCGAACGGCAGCTCCAGCACGCTCTGCTCACCGCCGAGCCGGTCGCGCCAGTAGTTCAGTTGGCGATCCTTCTCGCCCGCCTCCATCCAACGGCGCTGCCACACGGCGTAATCGGCGTACTGGAGCGGCAGCGCCGGCAATGCCAGGGTCTGACCCTGGCTGAACGCGGCGTAGAGCTGCACCAGTTCTTCGACCATCAGTTGCATCGACCAGCCATCGGAGACGATGTGATGCTGCACCAGCACCAGCACATGCTCATCGGCGGCCAGGCGCAGCAGGCAGACACGCAGCAACGGCCCTTGTTGCAGGTCGAAGGGCTGGGCGATCTCGGCTTCTACCCGGGCCTTCAGCGCAGCTTCATCGACATCGGCGCACGCGATGTGCAACGACACCTGCGGTTCAATCACTTGAACCGTGCGCTCGCGCTCCTGGCGCAGGGAGGTGCGCAGGCTTTCATGACGGGCCAGCAAGGCGTCGAAACTGCGCTGCAACGCCGCGCGGTCAAGCTGGCCTTTCAGGCGCAGCGCGCTGGGGATGTGGTACGCCGCGCTGTGCGGCTCCAACTGCCAGAGAAACCACTGGCGCTCCTGGGCATACGACAGCGGCAACGGCTGGTCGCGCCCGGCCGGCAGCAGGGCCGGGGCTTTCGGGGCGGCGGGATCGGAGGTCGTCAAGGCAGCGACAAAGCCTGCCAGGCGCGGCTGCTCGAACAGCGTCTTGAGCGGGACTTCCAGGTCCAGGGCCTGGCGAATGCGCGAGACCACTTGCATGGCCAGCAGGGAATGCCCGCCCAGTTCAAAGAAATGATGGGCCAGGCCGACACGCTCGACGCCAAGGATATCGGCCCAGATCGCCGCGATCTGTTGCTGCAGCGGCGTGACCGGTGCCAACCATGCCTGCTGTGCCGAGCCGCCGACGGGTGTCGGCAGGGCCTGGCGGTCGAGCTTGCCGTTGGGGTTCAAGGGCATGCGCTCGAGGAAGATCAGGTGCGCCGGCACCATGTAATCGGGCAGTTGCTCGCGCAAGGTGGCCTTGAGCTGTTCGCCGGCGCTCATCTGCTGCGGCTCGGACAGTGGCTGCGTCGCCACCAGATAGGCCACCAACTGATTGTCGGCGGCCAGCACGAAAGCCTCACGGACGGCATCCTGGGCCAGCAGCAGCGCCTCGATTTCACCCAACTCGATACGGAACCCACGGATCTTCACCTGGTGATCGACGCGGCCGACGTATTCGATCACCCCGTCGGCGCGATAACGCGCCACGTCGCCGGTGCGATAAAGACGCTCGCCCAGGCCGCCGAACGGGTCGGCGACAAAGCGCTCGGCGGTCAGGCCCGGGCGTTGCAGGTAAGCACGCGCCAAGCCGCTGGCACTGGCGATGTAGAGTTCGCCCACGGCGCCGACCGGCAACAGGTTGAGGTCGCCGTCCAGCACATACAACGCCCGCCCCGGCAACGCGCGGCCAATCGGGCTGGCGCTGCCGCCGATCACCCCATCGTCGGCGCTGCAATCGAGCACGCTGGACACCACCGTGGCCTCGGTGGGCCCGTAGGTGTTGAGCAGCCGCACATGCCCCAGCCCGGCCCGGCGCCACATCGCCGGGCCGTCCAGGGGCATGGCTTCGCCGCCGATATGCACCTGGCGCAAGGCCCCGTAAGACCGTGGGCCCGCCGCCAGGCAATCGTGCAGGAACAGTTTCCAGTAAGCCGTCGGCAAGTCGGCCAGGGTGATGCCCTGATCGATGATCTGCCGGTACAGGTCGGCGCCGTCCCACAACTGCGGGCCGCGCAACACCACGGTGGCGCCCAGGGTCAGCGCCGGGTACAGCTGCTCGACGAAGCCGTCGAAGTTCAAGGTGGCGAACTGCAGCACCCGATCCTGTGGGACCAGGCGCGAATAGTCGGCCGCGATGTCGGCGAACTCACTCAGCGCCGCGTGGCTGATGGCAACGCCCTTGGGTTTGCCGGTGGAGCCCGAGGTGTAGATCACGTAGGCCAGGCTCTGCGGCTCGACGTCGAGCGCCGGAGCGTGTTCGGCATACGGCGCCAACGTCGCGTGGGCCAGGTCGATATCCAGGCAGGTCAACGACCCGGCCAACGGCAGGCGCTCACGAAGGTGAGACTGAGTCAACACCAGGCGCACGCCACTGTCCTCGAGCATATGCACCAGGCGCTCGCGCGGATACTCAGGGTCAAGCGGCACGTAGGCACCGCCCGCCTTGAGCACCGCCAACAGGCTGACCACCATGGCAAAGGAACGCTCGACGGCGATACCGACCAGGCCGTCCGGGCCGATCCCCTGGTCGATCAGGTAGTGCGCCAGACGATTGGCCTGGCGGTTCAGTTCGCCATAGCTGAGCGTCTGGTCATCCAGGGCCAGCGCCTGGCGTTCAGGATGCTGGCGGGCCTGGGCCTCGAACCGGTGGTGTACGGCTTGTGCGCCGGCGACGCTGGCCGGCGCGTTCCAATCCTGGAGCATCGTCTGCTGCTGCGCACGGTCGAGCATCGGCAGCGCGCTAAGACGGCTGCGCGGCGCACTCACCAGCGCCTGGAGCAGGTTTTGCCAGTGTTGCGCAAAGCGCTCGATGGTCGCCGCCTCGAACAGGTCGGTGGCGTAGGTCAGCGCGGCCCACAGGCCTTCAGCGGATTCATGGGTGTCCAGGCTCAGGTCGAAATGGGTGGTCTGGTTGTCCCAGTCCAGTTCCGTCACGCGCAGGCCGGGCAGGTGCTGGCCGTCACCGCTGGCCTGGGTGTCGGTCTGGTGGTTGAACATCACCTGGAACAACGGGTTGTGGCTCAGGCTGCGTTCAGGCTGCAACGCCACCACCAACTGTTCGAACGGCAGGTCCTGGTGCGCCTGGGCTTCCAGGGAACGACGCTTGGTCTGTTGCAACAGTTCGGCAAACGTCATCTGCCCATCGAGGTCGGCCTTGAGCACCTGGGTGTTGACGAAAAAGCCAATCAGCCGCTCGGTTTCGACGCGGTTGCGGTTGGCATTCGGTACGCCGATGCGAATATCCGCTTGGCCGCTGTAGCGAAACAGCAGGGTCTGGAACGACGCCAGCAGGAGCATGAACGGCGTCACGCCTTCTTGCTGCGCCAGGCGCTTGAGGCCCGCCACCAGGTCCGCCGGCAACTGCACCTGCAGGCTCGCGCCGCGATGGCTTTGCTGCGCGGGGCGCGGGTGATCGAGGGGCAATTCCAGCACAGGTTGCTCACCGCCCAGCAGGTCCTGCCAGTACGCCAGCTGGCGGGCCCTCTCCCCGGCCTCCATCCAGTTGCGTTGCCACAGCGCGTAGTCGGCGTACTGGATCGGCAGGCCCGGCAGGCTAAGGTCCTGGCCCTGACTGTAGGCGGCATACAACTGCACCAGTTCCTGGACCATCACTTGCATCGACCAGCCATCGGAAACGATGTGGTGCTGCACCATCACCAGCACATGCTCATCTTCCGCCAGTTGCAACAGGGTCACGCGCAACAGCGGCCCTTGTTGCAGATCAAACGGGCGGGCGACCTCGGCTTCGACCCGCGCCATCAGTTGCGCCTCGTGAACAACCTCCTGCCGGATCTCGACACGCGCCTTGGGCTCGATGGTTTGCAACAGTTGCTCACCGTCCTGGATCAGCCGGGTGCGCAGGCTTTCGTGGCGCGCCAGCAGGCTGTCGAAGCTGCGCTGCAACGCCGCCAGGTCCAGGCGCCCCTGCAAGCGCAATGCGCCGGGGATGTGGTAGGTGGCGCTGTCCGGGTCCAACTGCCACAGGAACCACTGGCGCTCCTGGGCATAGGACAGCGGCAGGCGTTGGCCGTCCTCGCGGATCGAGGCAATCGGCAGTTGGGCGAAGCTCATGCCACGGCTTTGCAGGCGCTGGTAAAACTGCTGGCGCTGTTCCAGCGGCAGGCGAAGAAAGCGCGAAACCAGATCGATATTAGGGTTGGAACGCATGGGTCAAATCGCCTCTAGTTCGCTCAAAAAGTCACGAAGGTCGTCGAAATCTTGCGTGCTGCCGGCGCGGAAGGTGGCAGCGGCCTGCACGTAGGCGCGCAGGGTTTCGGTCTGGAACACTTCCACCAGCGGCACTTCCAGGCCCAGTTCGGCCTGGACCCGCGAGGTGATCTGGATCGCCAGCAACGAGTGGCCGCCGACCTCGAAGAAGTTGTCATTCAGGCCCACGTGCGGCAGGCGCAGCACCTCGGCCCAGATCGCGGCGATCTGCTGTTCCAGCTCGGTTTCGGGGGCGACGTAGGCCTGTTGCATCAGGCTCGCGTCCGGCTCGGGCAGGCCCTTGCGGTCGAGTTTGCCGTTGGGGGTCAGCGGCATTTGCGCCAGGAACATGAAGTGCGCGGGCACCATGTAATCCGGCAGGCGGGTTTTCAGGGCGCGGCGCAGGGTGTCGCGCCACTCGGTGTGGTTGGCCAGGCTGGCATCTGCCGGCACCACGTAGGCCACCAGTTGCTTGCCGGTCGGGCCTTCCTGAGCCACCACCACGGTTTCGCCAACGCTGTCCTGCTCGCGCAGACGCGCTTCGATCTCGCCCAGTTCGATACGGAAACCGCGGATCTTCACCTGGTGATCGACACGGCCGAGGTAATCCACCACGCCATCCGGGCGGCCACGGGTCAGGTCGCCGCTGCGGTACACGCGGCTGCCGGGCTTGCCGAACGGGTCGGGGACGAAGCGTTCGGCGGTGAGTGCCGGACGTTCCAGATAACCGCGCGCCACGCCCTCGCCGCCCAGGTACAGCTCGCCAGCGACGCCGATGGGTTGCAGGTTGAGTTGGGCGTCGAGGATGTAGCCGCTGCGGTTGCCCAACAGCGTGCCGATCGGTGCATACACGGCGCCGCAGGGATCGCCCTTGTGTGCTTTCCACAACAACGGCGTAACCACGGTTTCGGTCGGGCCGTAGCCGTTGAACAGATAAGTGGGTTTCAGCGCACGCCAGGCCAGGTCGTAGCTGGCCTGGGCCACGGCATCCCCACCGAAGCAGTAAACACGCACCTTCGGTGGGTTACCGTCGCGCTCGGCGTGCTCAGCCAACTGTTGCAGGTACACCGGCGGGAACACGGCCATGGTCACGTTGTGACGGTGCATTTGCGCGTAGGTGTATTCCGGCAGCCACAGGCTGTCATCGCGGATCAGCACGCTCGCGCCGTTGATCAGCGGGTGCATCCAGCCTTCGTGGGAGCCGTCGAAGGCGAAAGACATGAAGTGCAATTCGCAATCGGCCGGGCCGGTTTCGTAGCGTTCGCCGGTGGCGATGATATGCGCCACCAGCGGACCGTGGGCCACCGCCACGCCCTTGGGCATGCCGGTGGAGCCGGAGGTGTAGATCACGTAGGCGAGGTTGTCGCCGTCCAGAGCTACCGACGGCACAGTGTCGCTGAAGCCGCTCCAGGCTTCGGTGCAGTCGATAGCGAGCGTATCCAGGCCTTCGGCAATCGGCAGTTGCTGCTGCACGGCGGTATGGGTCAACAGCAGCTTGGCGCGGCTGTCCTGCATCATGTACAGCAGGCGGTCGCGTGGGTACTCGATATCCAGCGGCACGTAAACGCCGCCAGCTTTCAGCACCGCAAGGAACGCCACCATGATCTCCGCACTGCGCGGCATGGCAATCGCCACGCGCACTTCCGGGCCGACGCCACGGGCGATCAACGCACGGGCCAACTGGTTGGCCTGGCGATCCAGCGCGCCGTAGGTCAGGGTTTGCGTGTCGAACTTGATCGCGACTGCCTGCGGGTTTTCCCGCGCACGCTCGGCCACCAACTCGTGTACCAGGCGCCCGGCCGGGAAGCCGGCGTCGGACTGATTCCACAACTGCAGGATGTGCCGCTGTTCATCCTCATCCAACAGGTTCAACTGGCCGAGGGTCTGCTGCGGATCGGCGACCATCGCCTGCAACAGGTTCTGCCAGTGGCCGGCCATGCGTGCGATGGTCGCCGGGGCGAACAGGTCGGTGGCGTAGCTCAGGGACGCACGCAACAGCGTCTGGCTTTCCTCGACGTCCAGCGCCAGGTCGAACTGGGCGACGCCTTCATCCCAACTCAGGACCTCGACGTCAAGCTCGGTGAGGCGCTGCCAATGGCTGTCGACCGACGTCACGCGGTGGTTGAACAACACCTGGAACAGCGGGCTCAGGCTCAGGCTGCGCTCGGGCTGCAAGGCCTCCACCAACTGCTCGAACGGCAGGTCCTGATGGGCCTGGGCCTCAAGGGAGCGTTGACGCGTCTGGTGCAGCAAGTGCTCGACGCTCATCTGCCCGTGGATATCGGCCTTGAGCACCTGGGTGTTGACGAAGAAGCCGATCAACCCTTCGGTTTCCAGGCGATTGCGGTTGGCAATCGGCACGCCGACGCGCACGTCCTCCTGACCGCTGTAGCGGTGCAGCAAGGCCTGGTACGACGCCAGCAACACCATCGGCAACGTCACCCCGGTGCGCTGTGCCAGGCTGCGCAAACCGGCGAGCAACGGCGCCGCCAGCTCAATACCCAGGCGCGCGCCACGGTGGCTTTGCAGCGCTGGGCGCGGGTAGTCGACCGGCAATTCCAGCACCGGTTGCACACCGCCCAGTTGCTCACGCCAGTAAGCCAGTTGACGCGCGGTCTCACCGGCCTCCATCCATTGACGCTGCCACAGGGCATAGTCGGCGTACTGGATCGGCAAGGCTGGCAGGTGCGGCGTGGTCCCCTGGCTGAACGCGGCGTAGAGCTGCACCAGTTCTTCGACCATCAGTTGCATCGACCAGCCATCCGAGACGATATGGTGCTGCACCAGCACCAGCACGTGGTCATCCTCGGCCAGGCGCAGCAACGTAACCCGCAGCAACGGCCCGCGCAGCAGGTCGAACGGACGCGCGACCTCGGCAGCGACCTGCGCCTTGAGCCCGGCTTCGTCGCTGTCGGCCTGGTCGACGTCGATCAGGCCCGATTCTTCAATCACTTGCCGTGTGCCGCTGGCGTCCTGATGCAGATGGGTGCGCAGGCTTTCGTGACGCGCCAGCAATGTGTCGAAACTGCGTTGCAGCGCGGCCAGGTCCAGCGTGCCTTTCAGGCGCAGGGCGCTGGGGATGTGGTACGCGGCGCTGTGCGGGTCGAGTTGCCAGAGGAACCATTGGCGTTCCTGGGCATAGGACAGTGGCAACGGTTGGGTGCGGTCGGCCTTGAGCATCGCCGGTGCGACCACGCCCTCCTCGCCCAGCGCCGCGACGAAGTCACCCAGCGCCGAGTGTTCGAACAGGGTCTTGAGCGCCACTTCCAGCGTCAGCGCCTGGCGGACCCGCGACACCACGCGGGTGGCCAGCAGCGAATGCCCGCCCAGTTCGAAGAAGTGGTCGTCGAGGCCGACATGAGGTACGCCCAGCACCTCGGCCCAGATCGCCGCCACCTGCTGTTGGCGCAGCGTGACGGGAGCGACATGGCCTTTTAGCAACAGGCTGGCGTCCACGCGGGGCAGAGCCTTGCGGTCGAGCTTGCCGTTGGGGGTCAAGGGTAGGCTGTCGAGGCACATCAGGTACGCCGGCACCATGTAGTCCGGCAAACGCTCGCGCAAGGCGGCTTGGTAGACCTGAGGCGTCTGTGGGGCGGAGGTCACCAGATAGGCGATCAAGCGGTCGTTTTCGGCCAGCACCACGGCTTCGCGCACACCGGGGTGTTCGCGCAGGCAGGCTTCGATTTCGCCCAGTTCGATACGGAACCCGCGCACCTTGACCTGCTGGTCGACCCGGCCGATGTACTCCACCACGCCGTGGTCGCGGTAGCGCGCCAGGTCACCGGTACGGTACAGGCGTTCGCCTGGCGCGCCATAAGGGTTGGGCACGAAGCGTTCGGCGGTGAGCGCTGGCCGTGCGTGGTAACCGCGCGCCAGGCCGACACCGCCGATCAGCAGCTCACCGGCCGCGCCCAACGGGCATGGGCAGAGCCCGGCGTTGAGGATGAACAACGCGGTATTGGCAATCGGCCGCCCGACAAAAGGCTGCGGCGCCAACAGGCGATGGGCGGCCGACCAGATGGTGGTTTCCGTGGGGCCATACAGGTTCCACACCGGGCCTTGCAGATCGAGCAGGCGCTGGGCCAGGTCGGCCGGCAGCGCTTCGCCGCCGCACAGTGCCTTGATGCCATGCAGCCGCTCGGCACGCGGGCTGTCCAGCAGCATGCGCCAGGTTGACGGCGTGGCTTGCAGCACATTGGCGCGCTGGTGGTGCGCCAGGTCGATAATCGCCTCCGGGTCGAGGGCCAGGGCCTGCTCGCTCAGCAGCACCGTGGCGCCAACCGTCAGCGGCACGTACAGCTCCAGGGCGAAGATGTCGAACGAGAACGTGGTCAGCGACAGCACTCGCGCATCCCGGTCGATATCCAGGCTGGCGGCCATGCCGCTGGTGAAGCTGCACAGCCCGCGGTGGCGCACCATCACGCCCTTGGGCTGGCCGGTGGAGCCGGAGGTGTAGATCACGTAGGCCAGGTGTTCCGGGCTGAGGTCCACTTGCGGGTTGTGTTCGCCAGCGTCGCTGTCATCGACCAGCAGCACGTGCAGGCCTTGCGGTTGCGCCAGTCGGCCGATCAGCGCTGGCTGGGTCAGCAGCACCCGGGCGCGGCTGTCTTCGAGCATGAACGCCAGGCGCTCCGCCGGGAACTGCGGGTCGAGCGGCACATAGGCGCCACCGGCCTTGAGGGTCGCCAGCAGGCCGACCGCCATGTCCAGGGAACGCTCCACATGCACCGCCACCAGCACGTCCGGGCCGACACCCGCCGCGATCAGGCGGTGGGCCAGGCGATTGGCGCGGCGGTTGAGTTCGGCATAACTCAAGGCGTCGTCGTTGAATTGCACAGCGATGGCGTCGGGCTGGGCCAGGGCCTGCGCTTCGAACAGCTGATGCACACAGCGCTCGCGGGGGTAATCGAAGGCCGTGTGGTTCCACGCTTCGAGCATCTGCCGCCACTGCGCCGCGCTGAGCAGCGCCAGCTCGTCCAGGGGTTGGGAGGCATCGCACACCACGGCGCGCAGCAGGTTCTGCCAATGCTCGGCCAGGCGCTCGATGGTCGCCGGTTCGAACAGGTCGGTGGCGTAGGTCAACGCAGCCCAGAGGCCATCGGCCGACTCCTCGGTTTCCAGGTTGAGGTCGAACTGGGTGCTGTGGCCGGTCCAATCCACCGGTTGCAGGTCCAGGCCAGGCAACTGCAGCGGGCCGGCGCGCAGGTTGTCCTGGTGATTGAACATCACTTGGAACAACGGGTTATGGCTGAGGCTGCGTTCCGGTTGCAGCGCTTCCACCAGTTGTTCGAAGGGCAAGTCCTGATGGGCCTGGGCCTCCACCGCACGTTGCTTGACCTGGGCCAGCAAGCGGTCGAAGCCCATCTGCCCATGCAGCTCGGCCTGCAGTACCTGGGTGTTGACGAAGAAGCCGATCAGCCGCTCGGTTTCCAGGCGATTGCGGTTGGCGATCGGCACCCCGACACGGATCGCGGACTGGCCGCTGTAGCGAAACAGCAAGGTCTGGAACGCGGCGAGCAGCAGCATGAACAGGGTCACGTCCTGACGCTGGGCGAGGGCCTTGAGTTCGGCGACCAACGCGGCGTCCAGATGCAGTTGTCGGCGCGCGCCGCGATGGCTTTGCAGCGCCGGACGCGGGTGGTCCAGGGGCAGCTCCAGCAGCGGATGTTCGCTGCCCAGGCGGGCGCACCAATAATCGAGTTGGCGCTGTTTCTCCCCGGCGGCCATCCACTCGCGTTGCCACAGGGCATAGTCGGCATAGTGCAGCGGCAACGCCGGCAACGGCGCCTGGCCCTGATACAGGGCCAGCAGTTCGTCGACCATCACCTGCATCGACCCACCATCGGAGATGATGTGGTGCTGGGTGATTACCAGCACGTGGTGCTCCGCTTCGACGTGCAGCAACGTGACGCGCATCAGCGGGCCGTTGACCAGGTCGAACGGGCGCTGGATCTCCTGCGCCACCGTCGCTTCGATCGCGGCTGCAGCGATGTGCTGATGCGCCAGTGCAATCGCCAGGTCGGGGTGGATCACCTGCCAGGTCTGCTCGCCCTCCTCCACGAAGGTGGTGCGCAGCGGTTCATGGCGCTGCACCAGGGCGTGGAAAGCGTGTTCCAGCGCGGCGATATCCAACGGGCCGCGCAGGTGCAGTGCGGCGGGGACGTGATAGGCGGCGCTGGTCGGGTCCAGTTGCCAGAGGAACCACTGGCGCTCCTGGGCGAAGGACAACGCCAGCGGCCGGTCCCGCCCCGCCGCCTGCAGCGTCGGTGCCGTGTCGCCCTGCACGCCGGCGCACGCGGTCGCGAAGGCCTCCAGCGTCGGCTGCTCGAACAGCGCGCGCAACGGCACTTCCAGCTTGAGGTCATGGCGCACGCGGGAGATCACCTGGGTGGCCAGCAACGAATGGCCGCCGCGCTCGAAGAAATGGTCATCGAGCCCCACGCGCTCGACCTGCAACACCGCTTGCCAGATCGCCGCCAACCGGATCGCCAGCGGGCTGTGCGGGGCGCGGTGGGCCTGTCGGGGCTGGTTCAGGTCCGGCGCCGGCAGTGCGCGGCGGTCCAGCTTGCCGTTGTTGTTCAACGGCAAGGCATCGAGCACCACCCACTGCGCCGGCACCATGTAGTCGGGCAACGCACGGTGCAAGATCGCCGCCAGCGCCTGGGTGTCCAGGCGCTGGCCCTGGGTCGGCACCACGTAGGCCACCAATTGCGCACCCACGGCGCCCGGCTGCGCGATGACTGCCGCCTCACGCACCTGCGGCAAGCCTTGCAGGCTGGCCTCGATTTCGCCGATTTCGATACGGAAACCGCGAATCTTCACCTGATGATCGATGCGCCCGACGTACTCCAACGCACCAGCCTGGTTGTAACGGGCCAGGTCGCCACTGCGGTAGAGCCGCGCCCCCGGCACGGCGGAAAACGGGTCCGGCAGGAAGCGCTCGGCCGTCAGCGCCGGGCGGTCGAAATAGCCCTGGGCCAGGCCGTACTCGGCACCGATGCACAGCTCGCCGACGCCCTCGGTGGCCAACAGCTCGAACGCACTGTCGAGCACATACAGCGAACGGCCTTCGATGGCCTGGCCGATGGGCACGCCGAACGCGTCACTGGCATCCAGCAACTGGCAGTCATGCACGCTGGACACCACCGTGGCCTCGGTCGGCCCATAGGTGTTGACCAGCCGCACGTGGCCCAGGCCGGCGGCGTGCCAGGCGCGCAGGCCTTCCACCGACATGGCTTCGCCGCCCACATGCACCTGGCGCAGATTGCCCAGGGCGCGGTGTTCGACCGCACATTCCTTGGCCAGCAGGTACCAGTACGCCGCCGGCAAGTCAGCGAGGGTCACGCCCTGCTCGACGATTTCCCGCGCCAGTTGCCCGGCGTCCCACAGTTCATCGCCACGCATGATCAACGCAGCGCCTATACACAGCGGCGGGTAGCACTGCTCGACAAAGCCGTCGAAGCTGAACGTGGCGAACTGCAGTACACGGTCCGCTGCACACAGCCGGCTGTAGACCGCGGCGCTGTCGCAGAACTGGCCGAGGGCGGCGTGATCGATGGCCACGCCCTTGGGTTGGCCGGTGGAGCCGGAGGTGTAGATCACGTAGGCCAGGTCGGCGGCGCCCACGTGGCTGGGCGGATTGGCGCGCGGGTAAGCGGCCAACTCAGCGCCGGATGCGCTGAAGTCCACACGGATCAGACCTTGCGGCAGCGGCAGGTCGGCGAGCAGCCCGGTTTCGCTGAGCAGCAGGTCCACACGACTGTCCGCCAGCATGTAGGCCAGGCGTTCGTTGGGGTATTTCGGGTCCAGCGGCACATAGGCGGCGCCGCTTTTAAGCACCGCCAGCAGGCTGACGATCAACTGCGGGTCACGTCGGCAGGCCAGGCCCACGCGCTGCCCAGGCCCCACGCCCAGCGCCAGCAGGCGATGGGCCAGGCGGTTGGCGTGGTCGTTGAGCTGGGCATAGCTCAAGCGCGCTTCGCCGGCCTGCACCGCCAGCGCATCCGGGGTGGCGGCGGCCTGGGCGGCAATGCGTTGATGCACGTGCAGCTCACGTAGGGCCGCGCCGGGTGCCCGGCCCAGGGCGAGCACGTCGCGCTGCGTGGCGGGGTCGAGCAGGCGCAAGTTGCCGAGGGGCGCCTGCGCATCGGCGAGCAGTTGCACCAGCAGGTGCTGCAGGTTGGCGCTCAATCGCGCGACCTGATCGGCACTGAAACGCGTGCGGTCGTAGCTCCATTCCAGGCGCAGGCTGGCCCCCAGCTCAATCCCCAGGGTCAGCGGGTAGTGGGTGCGTTCATGGTTGTGCAGGCGGCCGAAGGTCAGGCCTGCGGGCGCGCCCTGTTTCAGGGCTTCGGCCACCGGGAAGTTTTCGAACACCAGCAAGGTGTCGAACAACGCGCCCTGCTGGCCCGCCCAGCCCTGGATGTCGTAGAGCGGCACATGTTCGTGATCGCGCAGGCTCAGGTTCAGCGCTTGCAGCTCGCTGAGCCAGCACGCGGCCGATTGGGCCGGCGCGGCCAGGCTGACGATCGGCAAGGTGTTGATAAACAGGCCCAGTTGCTGCTCGATCCCCGGCAACGGCGCCGAACGCCCGGCGACGGTGGCACCGAACGCCACGCAATCCTGGCCGGTGTAGCGCTGTAGCAACAGGCTCCACGCCCCTTGCAGCAAGGTGTTGAGGGTGATTTTCTGGCGGCGGGCAAACTCGCCGAGCGCTTGGGTGAAGTCGCTGTCGAGCACCACCCGATGGTCAGCCATCCCTGTGGCGTGGGCCGGCACGCGCAGCGCCTCCGCCAGCAAGGTGGGCGCTTGCAACAGCGCCAGCGTGGCTTTCCAGAAGGCTTCGCCCGACCCTTGTTGTTGCAGCCAACCCAGGTAGTCGCGGAACTGTCCCGGCGGTGCCGGCACGGTATGGCCGGCATAGTGGGCGATGACTTCGCCCAGCAATTGGGCGTTGCTCCAGCCATCCATCAGGATGTGGTGGCTGGTGAAAATCAGCTGCCAGGTCGCGCCGACACCACGTACCAGCAACAGGCGAAACAGCGGCGCCGCGTCGAGCGCGAAGCCCTTGTCGCGCTCGGCTGCGGCGAGAGCCTCGACGTCGGCGTCGAGGTCTTCGATGACTTGCAACGGCAAGTCGACCTGCCGCTGGATCAACTGATGGGCACTGTCCAGGCCCAGCCAGTGGAAGCTGCTGCGCAGGATGTCATGCCGCTCCAGCGCGGCCTGCCAGGCGCGACCGAACGCCAAAAGATCGAGGCCGCCGATGTCCAGGCGCAACTGGTTGATATAGGCCTGGGCCTCGGGCTCGTACAGGCTGTGGAACAACATGCCCTGCTGCATCGGCGACAGCGGGTAGAGATCGGCAATGGCCGGTCCCGCGACGGGCAGTCCATCCAACTGGCGCTGGGTCAGACGCGCCAGCGGGAAGTCCGACGGGGTGACCTGCCCTGCCGGCGTGGCACAACAATGCACGATCAGGGCCTTGAGTTCCGCCGCATAGTCATCCGCCAGGCGCTGGATCGTCGACGCCTCGAACATCTCACGGCTGAAGCCCCATTGCAGGGTCAATTCCCCGCCGTACACCTGCCCTTCCAGCGTCAACCAGTTGGCCAGCGGCGCTTCGGGGTCCTGGGCCTGACCGCTGCCGCAAGTGGCGGGTACGAACAGCGCCGATTGGTTGAACTGGCGATCGAACTGGCCCAGGTAGTTGAAGGTGATGCGCGGCGCGGCAAGGCTTGATAGGGCTTCGCGGGCGTCCGGTGTGCCGAGGTAACGCAACAGGCCGTAGCCGATGCCTTTATCGGGCACGCCCCGCAGTTGCTCCTTGACCGACTTGATCGCATCCGCCAACCCGCCCTCGGCCTGCAGGCGCAGCGGGAACAGGCTGGTGAACCAACCGACGGTACGGCTCAGGTCGACATTGTCGAACAGGTCTTCACGGCCATGGCCTTCCAGCTGGATCAGCGCAGCCGTCTGGCCGCTCCACCGGCAGATCACCCGCACCAATGCGCTCAGCAGCAGGTCGTTGACCTGGGTGCGATAGGCGGCCGGGGCGTCTTGCAGCAGTTGACGGGTGTGTTCGGCGTCAAGGCGGATTTCCAGCTTGGCGCCCAGGCGATTTTGCAGGCCGCCTTGCGGGTTGTCGCAAGGCAAATCGGTGTCGGCCGTCTGCGCCTGCCAGTACGCCAGTTGCGCGTTGAGGGTCTGTGCATGGGCCTGCAACTGCCGGGCCCACACTTGGTAGGCGCAGGTCTTGGCCGGCAGCGGCGCAGCGCCGTAAGCCTGTTGCAGGTCTTCGAGCAGGATGCGCCAGGACACGCCGTCCACCACCAGGTGATGGACCACCAGCAACAGGCGCTGGGTACCGTCGGCCATGCTCACCAGGGCGGCGCGCAGCAGCGGGCCTTGTTCAAGATCGAGGCTGCGCTGGGCCGCCTCGCAGAGTGCGGTCAGTTCTGTGTCGTCGCTGGCGTGGGATTGCCACAATCCGGGCGCGGCGATCGGCGCGGCATGGGTTTGCTGCCAGCCTTCGGCCTGCTCGACAAAACGCAGGCGCAAAGCGTCGTGATGATTGATCACCTGGGTCAAGGCCGCGTCGAGACGCGCAGGCTCCAGGGCTTCGCGCGGGATCAACAGCAACGACTGGTTCCAATGCTCGCGCACCGGGATGGCCTGGGCGAAGAAGCTCTGCTGCACCGGAGTCAGCATCACCTCACCGCTGACCGGGCCCTGGTCGATGCTCGCGGCCTGCTCGAAGGTCGCCACCAACGCCAGGCTGCGCACGCTCTGGTACTGGAACAGGTCGCGCGGGCTGAGGCGAATGCCTGCCTGGCGCGCGCGGCTGACCACTTGGATGGAGATGATCGAATCGCCGCCCAGCTCGAAAAAATTGTCGTCCAAGCCGACCTGCGGAATGCCGAGCACATCGCCCCAGATTGCGGCCAGCGCCTGCTGCACGGGGCTTTGCGGGGCGCTATAGGCCTGCTGCGCGGCGGCGTCCGGCACTGGCAGCGCTTTGCGATCCAGCTTGCCATTGGCGGTCACCGGCAATTGGTCCAGGTGCAGCATGTGGGTCGGCACCATGTACTCCGGCAGGCTGCCGAGCAGCCACGCCTTGAGGTCGGTGGGCGCTTCGCCTTCCAACACCAGGTAGGCCACCAGTTGCTTGCCGCCCTGCACCAGCACCACCGCCTCACGCACGCCGGGATGCTGCAGCAGGCGTGTCTCGATTTCACCCAGTTCGATGCGCAGACCGCGCAGTTTGACCTGATGATCGAGACGGCCGAGGTACTCGATCACGCCGTCGGCCCGCTGGCGCACGCGGTCGCCAGTGCGGTACACACGTGCGCCGTCAGCGAACGGGCTGGGCACGAAACGCTCGGCGGTCAGGGCCGCACGCCGGTGGTAACTGCGCGCCAGGCCGCTGCCGCCCAGGTAGAGCTCGCCGGAGACGCCGGCCGGCACCGGGTTGAGCTGGGCGTCGAGCACGTAGGTGTGGAGGTTGGCGATCGGGCGGCCGATGGGCACGCTGTCGGCGCCTTCATCGACACAGCTCCAGTGGGTCACGTCGATGGCCGCTTCGGTCGGGCCATAGAGGTTGAACAGAGCGGCCTGTGGCAGTTTGGCGAACACTTGGCTCTGCGCATCCAACGGCAAGGCCTCGCCGCTGCAGACGACGCGCTTGAGGCCAGTGCAGGCCTGCACGCCCGGCTCATGGATAAACGCCTGGAGCATCGACGGCACGAAATGCACGGTGGTGATCGCGTGTCGGCCGATGGTCGCAATCAGGCGCGCCGGCTCGCGGTGTTCGCCAGGGGCCGCGACCACCAGGCGCGCACCGGTCATCAACGGCCAGAAGAACTCCCACACCGACACGTCGAAGCTGAACGGGGTTTTCTGCAGCACCGCATCGCTGGCCTCCAGCGTGTAGGCCTGTTGCATCCAGCACAGGCGGTTGACCAGCGCGCGATGGCTGTTGCCGGCGCCCTTGGGTTGGCCGGTGGAACCGGAGGTGTAGATCACGTAGGCGAGGTTCAGCCCGTGAATCGCCACGGCGGGGGCTTCGCAGCTGTAGCCGTCGAGCCACAGCGCGGGCGCGTCCAGGGCAATCACCTGGACAACCACGACCGGCAGCGACGGCAGCAGGCTTTGCTGGCTGAGCAGCAGCTGGATGCCGCTGTCTTCGATCATGTAGGCCAGGCGTTCCGGGGGATACTCGGGGTCGAGCGGGACATAGGCAGCGCCGGCTTTGAGAATCCCCAGCAGGCCGACCACCATTTCGATCGAGCGCTCGATGCAAAGACCCACCAGGGCATCGGGGCCAACCCCCTGCTCGCGCAAGGCATGGGCCAACTGGTTGGCGCGGGCGTCGAGCTGGGCGTAGGTCAGCGTGGTCGCACCGAACACCAGCGCCGGCGCCTCCGGCGTGGCGCGCACCTGGTCTTCGATCAACTGATGAATGCCGCGCTCGCTCGGATAGGCCTGCGCGGTCTGGTTCCAGGCGCTCACCAGGACCTGCTGCTCATCGGCGGCGAGCATCGGCAACTCACCGACGCGCTGCTCGCCATCGGCGACCATGGCCTGCAACAGGCTGATCCAGTGCCGTGCCATGCGTGCGATGGATGGCGCGTCGAACAGGTCGTCGGCGTAGGTCAGCGCGGCATGCAGGGTGCCGGACTGTTCGTAAGTGTCTAGGGTCAGGTCGAACTGGGTGGTGCGGCCCTGCCACTCCACCGCGGCCAGCTCCAGGCCGGAGGCCGTGCGGATCGAGGCGATGTCGGCCACCACCGGCTGGTGGTTGTACATCACCTGGAACAACGGCGTATGGCTCAGGCTGCGCTCGACGTTCAGCGCTTCCACCAGGCGTTCGAAGGGCAAGTCCTGATGGGCCTGGGCGCCCAGGGCATGCTCCTTGATGGCATGCAGCAGCTCGCTGACGCGGGTCTGCCCGGTCAGTTCGGTGCGCAGCACTTGGGTGTTGACGAAGAAACCGATCAGCCCTTCGACTTCGGTCCGGTTGCGGTTGGCGATCGGCACGCCGACGCGGATGTCGCCCTGGCCAGTGTAGCGATGCAGCAGCACATTGAACGCACCGAGCAGCAGCATGAACAGCGTGACGTTGTGTGTTTGCGCACAGCTGCGCAGTTGCGCGGCCAGATCCGGATCGATCGCGAAGGTGTGGCGCGTGCCCCTGTAGCTGGGCATGGCCGGGCGTGGGCGGTCGCTGGGCAATTCCAGAACCGGATGCTCATCACCCAGCCGCGCTTGCCAGTATTCCAGCTGACGCGCCTGCTCCCCCGCTTCCAGCCAGCGGCGTTGCCACAGGGCATAGTCGCTGTACTGGATCGGCAGCGCCGGCAGTTGCGGCGCCTCATTGCACTCATGCGCGTCGTAGAAACGGATGAACTCGTCGATCAAGACGTTCATCGACCAGCCATCGGAGACGATGTGGTGCAGGGTCAGCAGCAGCACGTGTTCCTGCTCGTCGAGTTTCAACAGCTGCACGCGCAGCAGCGGACCGTGCTCCAGATCGAACGGCAGCAGCGACTGGCGGGTGGCCGCGGCGTTGACGGCCTGCTCGCGTTCGGCGGGGGCCAGGTCGCTCAGGTCGTGCTGCTCGATCGCCAGCGCCGGCTGTGCCGCCACCTGCGCCAGGCGCTCGTCGGCCTGGCGCTGGAACACCGTGCGCAGGGTTTCATGACGCTCGACCAGGCTGGCGAACGCCTGCTGCATCGCGCCCAGGTTCAGCGCGCCCTTGAGCCGCACGGCGCCCGGCAGGTTATAGGCGCCGCTGGCCGGGTCCAACTGCCAGAGAAACCACATGCGTTGCTGTGCGTAGGACAGCGCATCGCGGTCCTCCACATCCACCCCGGCAGGAATCGGAAACCGCGAAAAATCCACCCCTTCCTTCTCCAACGCCTGGAGGAACAGCTGGCGTTTTTCCAGGGGCAACCCGATAAACCGGCGAGCAAGTTTCAAGGAGTCTTCAGCATTCATTTCTTGGAGTCCGGAGCAATAGGCGGGAAGCACAAAGGCACGTCGTCCCTATAAAACGAACCGGAGAGGGAAAAATTAGCGGGGGGATGGGAGGCTGTTGACTGCGAGGAATGCGGGCTGCCGGGAAATGCCCTACACGAAACCCGTATGCAACTGATACCTCTTGAAGCGCTTCGGGCCTAGGTTAAACGGCGCCAGATCCTAAGAACCATTACGCACAGGAGCAGCGGCTCAATGAATCGCCGACTTAAATACAAGGGTCATACCGGCTCAATAGAAACCAGCGTCGAAGACAACTGCGTGTTTGGGAGGCTTTTGAACATCGACTCACTGGTCAGTTATGAAGGGCAAACCGAAGAGGAACTGGAGGCCGCCTTTCGCCAGGCGGTGGATGACCTCCTCAGCGGTGAGTGCACCGCTCATCCGTCACCCTAACCGCCGATACCCCAACACCGCCGAACCCAACACCACCGCCCCCGCCGCCAGCGCCACCCAGAACCCGCTGGCCGCGCCGAAGTGGTCGATCATCCAGCCGGAGCTGGCGGCGCCGATGGCCACGCCGATGCTCAGGCCGGTGATCAGCCAGGTCATGCCTTCGGTCAACCGGCTCGGTGGCACGATCCGCTCCACCAGGGCCATGGACACGATCAGGGTCGGGGCGAAGAACAGCCCGGAAATGAAGATCGCCACGGCCAGGCCGGGGATGTTGGTGACCAGCAGCAACGGCAAGGTGGTCAGCGCCGTGGCGACACCACAGCACAGGAACTGCCGGGGCAACGGCGCCTTGAGTTTCAACGTACCGAACGCCAACCCCGCCAGGCACGAACCGATGGCATACACCGACAACACAATGCTCGCCGCCGCCGGTTGGCCCTGGTGCTGGGCGAAAGCGACGCTGACCACATCCACTACCCCGACAATCACGCCCATGGCCAGCAGCAGGATCATCAGGATCAACACCGAGGGCGAAGCGATCAGCCAGCGCCCGTGATGATCATGGCGCTCATGCACGGGCGGCTCGGTCTGGCGTTGCATCACGAACACCGTGACACCGACCGCCAACAGCAACGCCGCCAGCAAAGGCCCGGCCTCGGGAAACAGCACCACGCACAACCCCACCGAAATCGGCGGGCCGATGATAAAGCACACCTCATCGAGCACCGACTCCAGGGCAAACGCGGTCTGGAGCTTGGGCTGGCCGCGGTACAGCTCGGTCCAGCGCGCCCGGACCATGGCTGACATGTTGGGCATGCAACCGGCCAGCGCGGCGAACACGAACAACGCCCAGTTCGGCGCCTGCAAACGCGTACACAACAACAGCAACAACAACGCACCGCCGCCGATCAGCGCGGCGATCGGCAGTACCCTGCCCTGGCTGTAGCGATCCACCAGCCGCGATACCTGCGGCGCGCAAAATGCCGTAGCCAAGGCAAACACCGCCGCCACCGAGCCGGCCAGGCCGTAGCCGCCATGCACCTGCGAGAGCATGGTGATCAAGCCGATGCCGGTCATGGAGATGGGCATGCGCGCGAGCATGCCGGCCAGTACGAACGCCCGGGCGCCGGGCGCCTGGAACAACTCGGCGTAGGGGTTTGCCATGATTGAAACGCCTTCTTTCCTTGATTTGCGCAACCTTTTATCACACCAGCCGTGTGATCTGTTTATGCCGCCACACCAACCGGTAATACGCGGTCTGCAAGCCGAGCATCGCCAGGTACGTCACCGGAAACGCCATCCACACCCCTTCCAGGCCGTACCGCGCATTGAGCAGGTAGGCCACCGGCAATTCCACGCCGAGCACACAGAAGATCGAAATCGCCACCGGGATCAGCACCACGCCGCTGGCGCGCATGATCCCGCCTATCACGGCCTGGAAGCCGAACACCAGGATGCTCCACAGCATGATATGCAGCAGGTGTTCGGCCTTGATCCGCGCGGCGTCGTCGGTGATGAACAGGCCGAGCAACCAGGGCGACAACAGGTAGCCGAGCAGGATCAGGCCGCCGGTCAGGCAGGTATTGATCAGCAACCCGGTGCGCAGGATCGGCCCGATCCGTTCCAGGCGCCCGGCACCGATGGCCTGGGCGCCGAGGATCGAGGCGGTGATGGCAATCGACAGCGCCGGAAACTGCACGTAGTTGACGATCTGCGTCACCGCGCCATAGGCCGCCGTTGCCTGGGAACCGTGGTTGTTGACCAAGGCCAGGATGACCAATTCGGATAATGACAGCACCACCATCTGTAGCCCGGTGGGCAGCCCGATGCGCAGGACTTTGCCGAGAATCACCCGGTCCAGCCGCAAGGCCGCGAGCAATGCGCGGTCCGGCGCCATCACGTGGTTTTTATGCCGCAGGCGCAGCACCAGAAACAGCATCGCCGCGGCGTTGCCCACCAGGCCGGCATACACCGCACTCTGGATGCCCATGGGCGGCAGGCCGATCCAGCCGCGGATCAGCGCCGGCGTCAGCAGCAGACCGACGAATGTCGAGACCATCAGCGCCAGCAGCGGCGAAATCGTGTCGCTGACGCCGCGCAGCAGTTGGGTGTAAAGGATAAACACCAACAACAGCGGCATGATCAGCATCATCACCTGGGCATAACCTACCGCGTCATCCAGCACATCCAGCGGCGTGCCCAGCGCCAGTAACGCCGGACGCGCAAACAGGCTGCCAAGCACCGCTGCCACCAAACCCACCAGCGCGCCAAGGGTCAGGGTGGCACCGGTGATCGCCTTGACCATCGAGGTTTCCCGGGCTCCCCAGGCCTGGCCGATCAACACCGAGGCCCCCGCCCCCAGGCCGATCACCAGGGCGATAAAGAAAAACACGATGGGGAACATCCCCGACACCGCCGCCAACGCCTGGGTACCGAGCATTTGCCCGACATAGATGCCATTGAGCGTGCCGGAAAAGCTCTGCAGAAAGTTCGACAGCACCATCGGTGCGAGGAAGACCAGGTAGATCTGCCATAGCGGGCGTTGTTGGGTCACTTCCATGGTAGTTCGAGTCCCTGGATGATGATCAGGCAGTGAAAGCGTTGCGCGACAGCCAGGCCAGGTACGTCTGCACGTCCACCGGCCAGAGCGCGATCTTGTTGGAAAAGTCTGCGGCGTTGTGGGCAAACAGCGCCCGCGAGGCCTCTTCGAAACCCGGCAGGTCACCGCCGATGGCGCTCATGAAGCGATAGCTGGCCTCTTTGGCCTGGCGCATTTGATCACGACTGGCATGGGCATTGCGCGCTTCATCCACCAACCGCCGCAACGCAGCCGACGCACCGCCACGCTGCTGGCTCAACCACTCCCAATGGCGCGGTAGCAAAGTCACTTCGCGGGCGACCACGCCCAGCTTGGGGCGCCCGACCGCAGGGGACGTCGGCGGCTCATCTGGTGCTTCTACGGGCGCGGGTAGCTCGGGTGCATAACCTGGGGGCCAAGGGTAATCGACCTGGGTGCCGGTGGCATCGTCGAATACCAGGAAGCTGCCGGCCGGCAGATCAAGGTCTGCCAACGCCTGGGCAACGTGGGCATAGGGACCGTCCGCCACACGTCGGTGGTGAACGAAAGCGGTGCAACGAGGGGAATGTTGAGAATCCATGATTTATACCCGGGTAGTATTTGTTTTACCCGGGTTATATTAGAGGGGAATTTTCAGACTGCAAGTCTTATTGCGCAGAACTACCGAGCGTATGCCCTACCCCGCGGTTTTTCCGTGGCCGTCATGGGGCAATTGCCCGACCGGGCAGGCGGCGACGCCCACGGTGCCGCGGGTGATTTTCTCCACGTTCTCCTGGGCTTTTTGCGCATCGAGCACCCAGGTGCGGTAGAACTCGAACGGGCAATCGGCCACGCCCTTGTCGCCATCGCCCGAGGCATGCATACCGGTGTAGCCGCGGTGCAGCAGCTTGAACAGGTGGTTCTGCGACTGATCATTGGCCCGCGCATCGCGGATCTGCGACACCGATAGCTGGGCGTACTGGATGCCCATCTCCTCTTCGCCGCATTCGCCTAGCGTGCGCCCGTCAAAACCGATGATCGCCGAGTGACCGAAGTACGAATACACACCATCGAACCCGGCGGCGTTGGCCACCGCCACGTAGCAGTTATTGGCCCAGGCCATGCTCTTGGACATCAGCACCTGCTGCTCCTTGGCCGGGTACATATAGCCCTGGCAGCGCACGATCAACTCGGCGCCCTTCATCGCGCAATCGCGCCAGATCTCCGGATAGTTGCCGTCATCGCAGATGATCAGGCTGATTTGCATGCCTTTGGGCCCATCGCAGACGTAGGTGCGGTCGCCCGGGTACCAGCCTTCGATGGGGCACCAGGGAATGCACTTGCGATAGCGCTGCACGATCTCGCCGAGGTTATTGATCAGCACCAGGGTGTTATAGGGCGCCTTGTGCGGATGCTCTTCGTGGCGCTCGCCGGTCAGGGAAAACACACCCCAGGTGTTGGCCTGGCGACAGGCGGCGGAGAAGATCGCGGTTTCTTCGCCGGGGATGCTTGCGGCGGTGGCCATCATCTCGTCGTGGTCGTACATGATGCCCATGGTGCTGTATTCCGGGAACACCACCAGGTCCATGCCCGGCAGGCCCTGCTTCATGCCGAGGATCATCTCGGCAATCTTCTTCGCGTTCTCGATGACCTCGGCCTTGCTGTGCAGGCGCGGCATCTTGTAGTTCACCACCGCGACACCGACGGTGTCCGGGCTGCTGGAAATATCGCCATGACGCATTGCAATGCTCCTGGTCTAGTGACTGATCATCCACGGCCGTGGACCGGTCTTGGTCTTGAGGCCCAGCGGGTTGGCCTTGCTCGGCAGCACCTTTTTGCTGGTGCCGCAGCAACTGCAACCGGCCGGATGGCGACGGTTTTCCTGGTACTCGCCGACCGTTTGTGGCGTGTTGGCGCTGCGCTCGTTGCCGGCGATGGCCTTGCGCTGGTTGGTCGACAGCAGTTGCAAGGCCGGGGCCGACACCTGCAACGGCCCTCCCGGCTCGGCGCAGTACGGGCACTGGCTGGGTTCGTTGCGCTGGGCGATCGGCCGCAACATCGTGAACGTGCCGCACGCCTCGCAGGCGTATTCGTAGGTCGGCATGGCTACAGGTCCGGTGCGATGGGCAGGTCGACGCTGCCGTCGAGGAGCTTGGTGGGGCCGTTGGCGTTGGGGTTGATGTCGAACTCGAAGATTTCCGTAGGCAGCCACAAGGTCGCGCACGCATTCGGAATATCCACCACACCGCTGATATGCCCTTGTACCGGTGCCGAGCCGAGCAGCGCATAGCCCTGGGCCGGTGAGTAGCCGAACTTGGTCAGGTAGTTGATCGCATTCAGGCACGCCTGGCGGTAGGCGATGTTGACGTCCAGGTAGTGCTGCTGGCCCTGCTCGTCCACCGAGATGCCTTCGAAGATCAGGTAATTCTTGTAGTTCGGCGTGATCGGGCTCGGCTTGAACACCGGGTTCTTGATCCCGTACTTGGCCATGCCGCCCTTGATCAGCTCGACCTTCATATGCACCCAGCCGGCCATTTCGATGGCGCCGCAAAAGGTGATTTCGCCGTCGCCCTGGCTGAAGTGCAAGTCGCCCACCGACAGCCCGGCGCCCTTGACATAGACCGGGAAGAAGATCTTCGAGCCGCGGGACAAATCCTTGATATCGCAGTTACCGCCATGCTCACGCGGCGGCACGGTGCGCGCGCCGGTGGCGGCGGCATCGTCGCGGGCCTGGCCCTTGAGCTTGCCCATGTGCGCCGTGGCGGCCAGCGGCGCGTTGGCCAGCGGCGGGACACGGGTCGGGTTGGTGTCGATCAGTTCCTGTTCGCGACGGTTCCAGTCGGCGAGCATCACCGGGTCCGGCAGGCAGCCGATCAGGCCAGGGTGGATCAGGCCGGCGAAGTTCACCCCTGGAATGTGCCGCGAGCTGGTGAACATGCCCTTGAAGTCCCAGATCGCCTTTTGCGCACTGGGGAAGTGATCGGTGAGAAAGCCACCGCCGTTCTGCCGCGAGAAAAAGCCGTTGAAGCCCCACTGGGAATCGGCCTTGGCGCCGATGTCGAGCAGGTCCACCACCAGCAAATCGCCCGGCTCGGCGCCGTGTACACCCACCGGGCCGGACAGGTAATGCACGGTGGACAGGTCCACATCGCGCACGTCGCTGGCGTCGTCGTTGTTCTTGATCGCGCCAGCGGTCCAGTCGTAGGTTTCGAGGATGAAGTCATCGCCCGGCTTGACCCAGCAGGCCATCGGGATATCCGGGTGCCAACGGTTGTGGATCTGCTCGTTTTCGGTGACGGGTTGGTTGAGGTCGACTTTGATCAGCGTTTCGGTCATGGACTGGCTCCTGGACGGATGGCTTGTGGCGTTGAAACCAGTCTCGTGGAGCGAGGTAAAACGGGAAATACGTTGGATGACGTATGGCTCTGCCAGAGAGTGAAACCCAAACAAAAATGTAGGAGCTGGCTTGCCAGCGAAGGTCGTTAACGATGACGCGCGTCGCCAGGATGAACGCGGCGCCTGGGCGTTTTTCGCCGGCAAGCCGGCTCCTACAGGTCGGTTCGCAGCCCTGCGTTTCTGTAGGAGCTGGCTTGCCAGCGAAGGTCGTTAACGATGACGCGCGTCGCCAGAATGAACGCGGCGCCTGGGCGTTTTTCGCCGGCAAGCCGGCTCCTACAGGTGGGTTCGCAGCCCTGTTTTTCTGTAGGAGCTGGCTTGCCAGCGAAGGTCGTTAACGATGACGCGCATCGCCAGGATGAACGCGGCGCCTGGGCGTTTTTCGCCGGCAAGCCGGCTCCTACAGGTCGGTTCGCAGCCCTGCGTTTCTGTAGGAGCTGGCTTGCCAGCGAAGGTCGTTAACGATGACGCGCGTCGCCAGGATGAACGCAGCGCCTGGGCGTTTTTCGCCGGCAGGTTCGCAGGTGTGCGTTTCTGTAGGAGCTGGCTTGCCAGCGAAGGTCGTTAACGATGACGCGCGTCGCCAGGATGAACGCGGCGCCTGGGCGTTTTTCGCCGGCAAGCCGGCTCCTACAATCGGTCGCTGCTAGACGGACAGGTAGCGGCTGATGGTTGCCTCGTCCACCCGGTCCCGGGTTTCTTCGATCACGAATCGGCCCTTTTCGATCACCAAAAAGCGGTCGGCGATTTCCAGGGTGAACGACAGCACCTGCTCCGAGACCACGATGGTCAGGTCCCTTAAGTTGCGAATCTCCTTCAGCGTGCGGGCGATGTCCTTGATGATCGACGGCTGGATGCCCTCCGTCGGTTCATCCAGCAGCAGCACCTTGGGGTTGGTCGCCAGCGCCCGCGCAATCGCCAACTGTTGCTGTTGCCCGCCGGACAGGTTGCCGCCCTTGCGCGACTGCATGTCGTAGAGCACCGGGAACAGCGCGTACAAGTCCTCCGGCACCTTGCCCCGCGCCGAGGCCGGCAGGCCGGTCTGGATGTTTTCCAGCACCGTCATGCTCGGAAAAATCATGCGGCCCTGGGGGACGTAGGCAATTCCGCGTTCAACCCGTTCATGGGTTTCCAGCGCCGACACATCGTGCCCGTCCACGCTGACCTGGCCTTTCCACTGCGGCAGGATGCCCATCAAGCTCTTGAACAACGTGGTCTTGCCCATGCCGTTGCGGCCCATCACCGCGACGATCTCGCGCTTGGCCACGTTCAGGTCCAGGTCGTGGAGGATCTGGCTCTGCCCGTAGCCGCAGGACAACTGGTCGATCTTGAACATGCCGGACTCCTCAGTGGCCCAAATACACTTCGATGACTTTCGGATTACTTTGCACCGACTCCATGCTGCCCTCGGCGAGTACCTTGCCCTGGTGCAGCACCGTGACCTTGTGGGCGATGCTTTTGACAAACTCCATGTCGTGCTCGATCACCAGCACCGAGCGGCCCTGGCTGATGCGCTTGAGCAGCTCGGCGGTTTGCGCGCGTTCGTTGACGCTCATGCCGGCCACCGGTTCGTCGAGCATCAGCAGCTCGGGGTCCTGCATCAACAGCATGCCGATCTCCAGCCACTGCTTTTGCCCGTGGGACAGCAGGTCGGCCTGTTGTTGCAGCAAATCGCCAAGGAAGATCTCCCGCGCCACCTCTTCCACCCGTGCGATCACCTGGGCATTGCGCTTGAAAAACAGCGCACCCCAGACCTTGCGCCCGGCCGGGTAAGACATCTCGAGGTTCTCGAACACCGTGAGGTTTTCGTAGATCGACGGGTTCTGGAACTTGCGTCCGACCCCAGCGCGCACGATGTTGTACTCGCGCATCGTGGTCAGTTCCTGGCCGTCGAACTGGATGCTGCCGCTGGTGGCGCGGGTCTTGCCGCAGATCAGGTCGAGCACCGTGGTCTTGCCGGCACCGTTGGGGCCGATGACCACGCGCACTTCGTTGCGGTCGATATACAGGTTGAGGTTGTCGACCGCCTTGAAGCCGTCGAATGACACGGTAAGACCTTCGATGGCCAGCACCGGTTTGTTCATTTCAAAGCCGACGGCGGTCATGGCTGGGTCTCCAGGATTTTGCTTTCAGTCTTGGGCTTGACCAGCGGCGCCACGGCTTTCACCGGTGGTTGACGGCGCAGCAGCCGGGCCAATGCCTGCCGACCATGGCTGTCCCACAAGCCGGCCAGGCCATTGGGGAAGTACATGACCACGGCGATGAACAGCCCGCCCATCAGGTACAGCCACAGCTCGGGAAAGGACTCGGAAAAGTAGGTTTTGCCATAGTTCACCAGCAGCGCGCCGTACACCGCGCCGAGCAGCGACATGCGCCCGCCCACGGCGGCAAAGATCACCATCTCGATCGACGGCACGATGCCCACGAACGACGGCGACATAAAGCCCACCTGCAACGCGAACATGGCCCCGCCAATCGCCGAGAACGCCGCGGCCACGCAGAACACAAAGATCTTGAAGCTGGCCACGTCATACCCGGAAAAGCGCACGCGCTCTTCCTTGTCGCGCATCGCCATCAACAACCGGCCAAGCTTGGACGCGAGGATGAAGCGGCCGATGAAAATGCAACCGAACAGCAAGCCGGCGTTGATGAAGTACAGGAGCAGCTTCGCGCTGTCGGTGCGCAGGTCCCAGCCGAGCAGGGTCTTGAGGTCGGTGATGCCATTGACGCCGCCGGTCAGCCCTTGCTGGCCGACGATCAGCACGGTGAGGATCAGCGCAATCGCCTGGGTCACGATGGAGAAATACACATCGCCCACGCGCCGCTTGAACAAGGCCATGCCGATAATGAATGCGAGCAGCACCGGCACCGCAATCACCGCCACCAGGGTAAAGCTGAAACTGTGAAACGGTTGCCACAACCAGGGCAGCTCGGTGATCTGGTTCCAATCCATGAAGTCCGGGATGCCCGGCGTGGACTGGATCTTGGTGCTTTCCGGGTCGGACGCTTCCAGCTTGAGGAACATCGCCATGCAGTAGCCGCCGACGCCGAAGAACACGCCCTGCCCCAGGCTGAGAATGCCGCCATAGCCCCAGCACAGCACCAGCCCCACCGCGACAAACGCGTAGGTCAGGTACTTGCCGACCATGTTCAGCCGGAACGCATCCAGGGTCAGGGGGAACACCACGAGAATCAGCAACGCCAGCAGCGCGATGCCGATCAGGTTTTGCTGGCCGCCCAGCAGCTTGTCTAAAGCCTTCATCTGCTCGCCTCTACTTGCGCACTTTGATGGAGAACAACCCTTGCGGGCGCAGCATCAGGATCAGAATCACCGAGGACAAGGTCAGCACCTTGGCCATCGAGCCACTGAGGAAAAACTCCGACAGCGATTGCGTCTGGGCGATCACGAACGCCGAGGCAATGGTGCCGAACAGGCTTTGCGCGCCGCCGAACACCACCACCAGAAAGGTGTCGACGATGTACTGCGAACCCGCCGTCGGCCCGGTGGAACCGATGGTGGTGAACGCCGCACCGGCCACCCCGGCCACGCCGCAACCGAGGGCGAAGGTCATGCGGTCGACCTTGCGCGTATTGATCCCGACCGCGCGGCTCATCAGGCGATTCTGCACCGTCGCACGCACCTGCAGGCCCCAACGCGAGCGGTACAGCATCAGGAAGATCGCCGCCGTCAGCAGCACGGTCAGGGCCATCATGAACAGGCCGTTACGCGGGATTTCAATCGCGTCGGTGAAGTTCACCGAGCCCATCAGCCAGGCCGGCGGCTCGGCGCTGACCTCCCGGGCGCCGAACACCGAGCGGAAGGTTTGCTGCATCACCAGGGACAGGCCCCAGGTTGCCAGCAAGGTATCCAGCGGCCGTTTGTACAAGCGGCTGATCATCGCCCATTCCACCACCCAGCCCACCGCACCGGCAACGAGGAACGACAGGGCAATGGCGAAGAAGAAGTAATAGGGTTGAAAACTCGGCGCAAAGTGCGCGGTGAGGCTGGAACACACGTAGGTGGTGTAGGCGCCGATGGTCAGGAATTCTCCGTGGGCCATGTTGATCACGCCCATCTGGCCGAAAATGATCGCCAGCCCCAACGCCATCAGCAACAGCACGCAGAACACGGACAAGCCGTTGAACCCCTGCATCGCCGCGATGGCTCCAAATTCCGATAGCCATTCCATGATGATGGTCTCCTGAGAGCGGGAGGTGATAGTTGGAATGCGATGTGCTTTTGCTCTATGTGGGAGGGGGCTTGCCCCCTCCCACATTTGAATCGGTGTGCTTGAAGCTTATTGGTAGCCTTTTGGAAACGGATTCGGCTCGATCAGATCCGACTCGTAGATCACCTTGAACTGGCCGTTGGGCTGCACTTCACCGATGCGCGACTTGCTCCACAGGTGGTGGTTCTCGTGAATCTTCACGTAGCCTTCGGGCGCGGTTTTCAGTTCGATGCCCGGGGAGGCGGCGACGACTTTATCCACGTCGAAACTGCCGGCCTTCTCCACCGCCGCTTTCCACAGCCATGGGCCGAGGTAAGCCGCCTGGGTCACGTCGCCGATCACCGCATCCTTGCCGTACTTGGCCTTGAAGGCTTCGACGAAGGCTTTGTTGTTCGGGTTGTCCAGGCTCTGGAAGTACTTCATCGAGGCATAGAAGCCGGCCATGTTTTCGCCGCCGATGCCGAGCAGTTCGTCTTCGGTCACCGACAGGGTCAACAGGGTTTGCTTGGACGCATTCACGCCCGCCGCGTTGAGCTGTTTGTAGAACGCCACGTTGGAACCGCCCACCACGGCGGCGAAGACCACATCAGGCTTTTTCAGCTTGACCTTGTTGATCAGCGAACCGAACTGGGTGTTGCCCAGCGGGTAGTAGTCTTCGCCGACCACGGTGCCGTGCAGTACGTTCTCAATGTGCTTGCGCGCGATCTTCATCGACGTGCGCGGCCAGATGTAATCGGAGCCGACCAGGTAGAAGGTCTTGGCGCCTTTGGTCTTGGCGATCCAATCCAGGCTGGCGAGGATCTGTTGGGTGGCTTCCTGCCCGGTGTAGATCACGTTTTTCGACTGTTCCAGGCCTTCGTAGAAGGTCGGGTAGTAGAGCAGGCCGTTTTCTTTCTCGAAGATCGGCAGCACGGCTTTACGCGAGGCCGAGGTCCAGCAGCCGAACACGGCGGCGACTTTGTCGTTGACCAACAGCTTCTTGGCCTTTTCGGCGAAGGTCGGCCAGTCGGAGGCGCCGTCCTCCTGGATCACTTTGATCTGGCGTCCCAGAATCCCGCCCGAGGCGTTGATTTGCTCGATGGCCAGGCGTTCGGCCTGGATCGAGCCGGTCTCGGAGATAGCCATGGTGCCGGTGGCCGAGTGCAACTGGCCGACGGTGACTTCGGTCGGCGTCACGGCCAGGCCTTCGTTGTCGGCCAGCACGCCCTGGCTGAACAGCGCGGCCGCCAGCAACGACAGGGCCAACAACGGTTTGGAGCGGATCAATCGTGGTTCCATGGGGCGACTCCTCTGCAATGAGGGCTCCAGCATGGCGGCAGCGGGCCAGCGCGGGTATACGCAGCCTGACGTAACGCAGTACGTCATTTGACGTATGCCGTTGCGCACCAATGCAGGGCAGGATCGCGCTCCCCTGGCCACTGCGATCCCATGTGGGAGGGAGCTTGCTCCCGATGGCGGTGGGTCAGTCAACTGATTGGCTACTGACCCACCGCCATCGGGAGCAAGCCCCCTCCCACATTTGGCTCCCAGCGCAGTCGAGGGCATGGAACTTGCTCACTCCCTTCGTCCACTCTGCGGAGCCTCACCATCGTGCAATCCCCTCCCGGCACCCAGCGCATCGTCAAGATCCGCCGCGACTACAACTCCTGGGTCGCCGACGAGACCATGGAAGACTACGCCCTGCGCTACACCCCCAAATCCTTTCGCAAGTGGTCGGAGCTGCGCATCGCCAACACCGCCCTGGGCGCGGTGTCGTTCCTGGCGCTGGAGGCGATCGGCGGCGTCTTGGTGCTGAGTTACGGCTTCACCAACACCTTCTGGGCGATCCTGGCCATCAGCCTGGTGATCTTCCTTACCGGCCTGCCCATCAGCTATTACGCCGCCCGCTATGGCGTGGACATGGACTTGCTGACCCGTGGCGCCGGCTTCGGCTATATCGGTTCAACCATCACCTCGCTGATCTACGCCAGCTTCACCTTCCTGTTCTTCGCCCTGGAAGCGGCGATCATGGCGCTGGCACTGGAGTTGTATTTTCATATCCCGCTGGCCTTCGCCTATGTGATCTGCTCGCTGCTGGTGATTCCGCTGGTGGCCTACGGCGTTACGCTGATCAGTCGCCTGCAACTGTGGACCCAACCGCTGTGGCTGTTTTTGCTGGTGTTGCCCTATGGCTTCGTGTGGTGGAAAAACCCCGACGCGTTCAGTGACTGGACCAGCTTTGTCGGGCGCAGCGGCGACGGCGGCGGTTTCAACCTGCTGGCGTTCTGCGCCGCCTGTACCGTGGCGCTGTCGCTGGTGACGCAGATCGGCGAGCAAGTGGACTACCTGCGCTTTCTCCCGGAAAAGACCGCCGCCAACCGCAAGCGCTGGTGGGCCGCCCTGCTCTGCTCCGGCCCCGGCTGGATTATCCCCGGCGCGTTGAAGATGTTTGGCGGCGCGTTCCTGGCGTTCCTTGCCCTGCAACATGAAATCCCCATGGAACGCGCCGCCGAGCCGACCCAGATGTACCTGGTCGCCTTCCGTTATGTGTTCAGCTCGCCGGAATGGGCCCTCGGCGCCATGGTGCTGTTCGTGTTCATCTCGCAGATGAAGATCAACCTGACCAACGCCTACGCCGGCTCCCTGGCCTGGTCGAACTTCTTCGCCCGCGTCACCCACAGTCACCCCGGGCGCGTGGTGTGGCTGGTGTTCAACGTGGCCATTGCGTTGATGTTGATGGAGCTGGGCGTGTTCGATGTGATCGATCAGGTGCTGGGGCTGTACGCGAATATTGCGATTGCCTGGATCGGTACATTGGTCGCCGACCTGGTGATCAACAAGCCCCTGGGACTGTCGCCCAAACACATCGAGTTCAAGCGCGCGCACCTCTACGACATCAATCCGGTGGGTGTCGGCTCGATGCTGATTGCCTCGCTGCTGTCGATCCTCGCCCACTTCGGCCTGTTTGGCGCCCTGGCCCAGGCCGCGCCGCCCTTTGTCGCCCTCGGCACGGCGCTGGTGATGGCGCCGCTGTTGGCCTGGATGACCCAGGGCAAGTACTACATCGCACGCACCAGCGACGCCCAATTGATTCACCCGGTGGCACCCGCCACCCATGCGGTCTGCGGGCTGTGCAGCAACCCGTTCGAGACGGCGGACATGGCGTTCTGCCCGGCCTACAGCACGCCCATCTGTTCGTTGTGTTGCTCATTGGATGCGCGCTGCGGCGACCGTTGCAAACCCCATGCGCGGCTGGTCAGCCAGTTCGAAGGCGTGCTGCGCCGGTTGCTGCCCAACAGCCTGATGCCACGCCTGCATACGCGGCTGGCCCATTACCTGGGGCTGTTATCGGTGCTGGTGCTGCTGCTCGCCGGCGCCCTGGCCTTGATCTACGTGCAGGCGGCCCAGGGTTTGCCGCATTCCGAGACCTTGTACCAGGCGTTCTTCAAAGCGTTCCTGACCCTGTCGGTGCTGGCCGCCGTGCTCGCCTGGTGGGTGGTGCTGACCCGCGAAAGCCGCCGCGTCGCCCAGCAGGAATCCGACCGCCAGACCCTGCTGCTGATGCAGGAAATCGACGCCCACAGCCTCACCGACCAGGCCCTGCAACAGGCCAAGGAAGCCTCGGAAGCCGCCAACGCCGCCAAGAGCCGCTACGTCACCGGGCTGTCCCACGAGCTGCGCACACCGCTGAACAGCATCCTCGGTTTCACCCAGATCCTGCAGCGCGACAGCGCCATGCCCGAGCAACACCAGGACGCGCTGGCGACCATCCTGCGCAGCGGCTCGCACTTGCTGTCATTGATCGACGGCCTGCTCGACGTGGCCAAGATCGAGGCCGGCAAGTTACGCCTGGAACTCACCGAAATCCCCTTCCCCGAACTGATCCACGACCTGGAGCAGATGTTCACCCCCCAAGCCCAGGACAAGGGCCTGCGCTTTCGCCTGGACTGCGTCGGCAAGATCCCCGCCGTGGTGCGCGGTGATGAAAAACGCGTGCGCCAGATCCTGATCAACCTGCTCGGCAATGCGGTGAACTTCACCGACAGCGGCGAAGTGTGCCTGCGGGTCAGCTACATGCGCGAGACCGCCAACTTTGAAATCATCGACACCGGCATCGGCATCGACCCCGGGCAGATCGAGCGGATCTTCCAACCGTTCGAGCGCGGCGACCTGATGCGCCAGGACAAAGGCGTAGGCCTGGGGCTGACCATCACGCGCATGCTCACCGCGCTGATGGGCGGCGAGCTACGCGTTACCAGCGAGCTGGACAAGGGCACCTGTTTCCAAGTGCGCCTGTTCCTGTCCCAGGTACGCGCGCCGCAGGCGGTGGTGCATGTGGAACACGACATCATCGGCTACCACGGCGCACGCCGGCGCATTCTGGTGGTGGACGACCATGTGGACCACCGCAAGGTGCTCAGCGGCATGCTCACGCCTCTGGGCTTTGAGGTGATCCAGGCGAGCAACGGCCAGGATGCGATTCGCCAGGTCGCGCTGCTGGCGCCCGACCTGATCCTGATGGACCTGTCGATGCCGACCCTGGACGGCCTGGAAACCAGCCGGCTGATCCGCCGCAATGCGCTGTCCACCGCGCCGATCATCGTGATCTCGGCCAACGCCTTTACCGACGACCGCGAGCGCAGCATCGCCGCCGCCTGCAACGACTACCTGGCCAAGCCGGTGCGTACCCCGGAACTGCTCGGACGCCTGCAACAACACCTCGGCCTGCAATGGCTGCGACGCACCAAAACCTTCGTCGCGCCGCCACCGCCCAGCGTGCTGCCGAGCGCCGACGACCTCGCCGTGCTCGCCGAACTCAGCGCGATCGGCTACGTGCGGGGCCTGCACGAAAAACTCGACACGATCCTCGAACACCGCCCGGACGCCGCACCGTTCATCAGCAAAGTGCGCGGGTTGCTCAAGGGTTTCCGCCTGGATGAACTCAACCGAACCCTCAAGGAGGCCGAAGATGAATGTACTCACCCGTAGCACTGAACCCGGCGTGGTACTGATCGTCGACGACACCCCGGACAACCTGGCCATGCTCTCCGACGCCCTCGACGACGCCGGCTACATGGTGCTGGTGGCGCTCGACGGGCTCAGCGCGCTGAACCGCGTGCAACGCCGGCGCCCGGACCTGATCCTGCTGGACGCGATGATGCCGGGCCTGGACGGTTTCGAGACCTGCCGCCGGCTCAAGGCGTTACCTGCCAGCGCGGACATCCCGGTGGTGTTCATGACTGGGCTGACCGACAGCAAGCATGTGGTGCAAGGCTTTGAAGTGGGCGGCAGCGACTACGTGACCAAGCCGATCCAGACCGACGAGGTGCTGGCGCGGGTGGCGGCGCATTTACGCACCTCGCGCATCCTGCTGTCGGCGCGGGCGGCGACGCAACCGAGTGTGTTGACCCTGGAGGATGAGCCGGCGCACAAGCTGTTGTCGGCACGCTTTCAACTGACCGAGCGCGAGGTCGAGGTGCTGCGCTGGGTGGCGTGCGGCAAGACCAATCGGGACATCGGCGATATCTTGGGGCTGAGCCCGCGGACGGTGAACAAGCACCTGGAACATGTGTATGTGAAGTTGGGTGTGGAGACGCGCACGGCGGCGACGTCGGTGGCCTTGGCCGCGATGAGCCCGAGCCGGGCGCCCATGTTGGCGACGCTTTAATGTGGGGGCTGGCCAGTGCCCGCATCGGCTTGTCGTTGCTTGTGTATGCCAGCCAGTTCGGCGTCATCCTCGATGAGTTGTTCAACCGGGCCGAAACAGCGGCGCATCACCGTCACCAGCTCCGGATCAAAATGCACGCCCGATTGCTCAAGAATATAGGCCTGCGCCCGTTCAGGGCTCCAGGCCCGCTTATAGGGACGTTCCATACGCAACGCGTCATAGACATCACACAACGCGACAATCCTTGCCGACAGCGGAATGTCCTTTCCGGCAAGCCCTTGCGGATAGCCGCTGCCGTCCCATTTTTCATGGTGACCATAGGCAATGTCCGCGGCCATATCGGTCAGGTCCGTGGCGTGTGCATCTTGCAGGATTGCATGGCCGATGCGCGGATGCTCCATCATCTGCTGGCGTTCCGGCACGGTTAATGGGCCTTCCTTGTGCAAGATCCGATCAGGAATGCCGATTTTCCCCAAGTCATGCATCGGCGCCGCCAATCGAATCAGCTCGCACCACCTCTGCGGCATACCGATTGCTTCGGCCATCAAGGCCGCGGTTTCGCCAATGCGCAATACATGGGCGCCCGTTTCATCATCGCGATAGCAAGCCGCACGACTCAATGCGCGGATCATGGCGCAATAACTTTCCTGCAACTGAGCGGTGCGCTCAAACACCCTTTGCTCCAACTCGCTGTTCAGGTCTTGCAACTGGCGGGTGGCATGGGACAAGCGCAGAGCGTTGCGTATGCGCAATAGCAGCTCAGGCAAATCCAACGGTTTGGTCAGATAATCGTTGGCCCCCAGTTCAAGGCCGAGACGGCGGCTTTGCGGCTCGCTCAATGCCGTCAAGATAATCACGGGAGACCTTGAGCGATTGCGATCGCTGAGTTGGCGCAGAATCTCAAACCCATCGGGCGCGGGCATATCCAGATCCAATAGCAGCAGATCCCACGGTTGCTCTTTGAGCCAAACCAGCCCGCTGGCCGAGTCGGCGAAACTCAAGACGTTGCGCAAACCGAAGGCTTTCAGGCTGGACTCCAGCAAGCGCAGGTTCGCAGCCACGTCATCGATAATCACAATTCGGGTATCGGCGGGGATATCACTGAACATTCGGTTTCTCCACTTGCATCATCGCGCGTATGAGTTCGCGTAGCTCATTGGGTTCCAGCGGTTGTTTAAGCACTGCTTGAAACTCACACCCCAACGTCGCGAGCAGGTGTGGTGATGTACACAGCAGAATAAGAAGGATTTGATCGCCACCTGGCAAACGTCGTAACCGCGACAGCGCATCGGTCAAGTCATTTCCCAGTAAGTCACAGTCAATCAGCATGACGTCCGGCGCCGTGTCGCGCCGTACCTGCTCCAGACACTGCGCAAGCGTTCCGTGGCGCAGTTCCACCATGCCCGTCAACGTGTCTTCAAGACAGCGCAGCGTCTCCTCGTCCTGCCCCACGAAACACAGCGAGAACAAGCGCTTATGGACCTTGGTTGCCGCGATGCCTTGGGGCAGATCGACCCAAAAGCGACTGCCGACGCCCGTTTCGCTGATGAGCCCCATGCTGCCGTTCATCAACGTGGCGAGTTCTCGGCACAACGCAAGGCCGATACCGGTGCCTTGGATCGCGGTGTTTTCCTGGCCCAAACGCTGGAACGGCTCGAACAGCGCGCCTTGCAGGGCCGCGGAAATACCTGCGCCGCCATCTTCGACAAACACCCTCACGCGCCCCTTGTCATGGAGTTCAGCCCCCATGAACAAGCGACCGTGAGGGCGGTTGTACTTGATGGCGTTGGACAGCAGGTTCAGCAGGATCTGGCGCAGGCGTCTGGCATCGGCCAGCACACTCAGCGCGGGGCTCGTCGACTGCAACTCAAGGTCAAGACCCGCAGCCTTGGCCTGGGAACGGACCATTTCGGCACATTCGCGCATCAGTCCGTCGACCTCCAGGACACGCATCTGCAAGCGCGGCGCCTCCGCCTGCAGGCTCGACCAGTCGAGCAAATCGTCGACCAGGTGAGCCAGGTGCTGGCTGGCGCCCAGGATCTCATCAAGGGATTTGGCCTCCTCCTGCCCATCGGCCACTTGCAGGCGCAATAACTGGGCGAATCCATGAATCGAATTCAGCGGTGTGCGTAATTCGTGGCTCATGCTGGAGATAAAACGCGACTTCGCCTTGCTCGCCCCTTGCGCTTCAAGGGTACGGCGACGCAGATCCTCTTCAACCTGTTTAAGCGTGTCGATATCGACAAACGTACCCGCGGATAAACGCATGCGCGCATCGGGAGACTCGATCAGGCGTCCACGGCACAAAAACCAGATTGGCGAGCCATCGGGCCGCAATAAACGTAACTCCAGGTCGATCACCGACGCGGTGCCGGTGCGCAACGCGTTGAGTGCCTGATCAAGCGCCTGCACATCTTCGGGGTCGACGTGATCGTAAAAACAGAAGCGCTCCAGTTGGCACGCCGGCACCCCGAAACGCGTGCAGAACGCTTCGCTCAACGACAGGCGGTCAGTATCCAGGCGGTATTCCCAGAGCCCGGCGGTGATGCTTTCAACGACAAGATTGAGGCGGTTCTGCGCCGCGTTGCGCCGTGCTTCACTGGATGACAGTTGGGCGCCCATTGACAGCACGTTGCCCGCCATTTCATCCAGCTCACGAATGCTCGAACGCGCGCGCTGCGGGAGCCACTGGCCGTGACCAATTTGCTGCAGCATGTCTCTGATATCGCGGATCGGCCGCCGCAGGCTATGGCTCAATTTACGCGCACGAATCCACATGTAACTGAAGAACGCGAGGTAAAACATCACCAGGCCGGCAATCATCAAATAGCCGATGTTGCGGTAATGGAGCGCCAAGCTGTTCGTGGCCGCCATGACGTCCTCTTCATCGGCGACCGCCAGCAATCGCCAGCCCGCCGGCTTCACTTCGGCCCATGCGACCAGATGGGAGCGCCCGTTGAGCACGATTTCGGCGCTGCCACGACTATTGCGCGCGACAGCGGCCGCCAACTCCCGAGGGTCCACCGCATCGATCAGATTTGAACCCGCAAGGTTGACCGCGCCTTCATTCGTGGCCTTTGCCCCCGAACCACTCCAGTTGCCTTTTTCAAAGTCATGTTCGGCTTCGGGCGGTAACACCATGATCTTCATGTCCGCGCCGACGAGCATCAAGTACCCGCCCCACGGCACCTTAAGCGTGGAAATTTCTTTCAGCAGATCGCCCACGGTGATATCCAGCCCGACCACGCCTTCGAGAAAGTTGCGCTCATAAACAGGCGCGATCGCGGACATCATCAAGCCATGACCCGCCGGGTCGAGGTAGACGTCAGTCCAGCGAACCCCTCGCTGCGGGTTATGTTCGGCATCGGCCAGATAATAAAAGTTATAACCGGGTATCTGCATATCATGCGGATATTGTTCATCGGCACGAATCCACGGATAAATCCGGTTGTAACTGTCCCACGTATTGAAATAGACACTGGCGACCATCGCTTCATGATCTTTGATCGCACGCATCAATGGGTCGAGGCTGGACAACTTCTGCACTTTACCCAGGTTCTGTTGCGCAACAGGTGTGACCGACGAGTAGAACGACGCCGCTCCGCCCAGGTCTTTTCCACTGTAAAGAGCCCCATCGGCAGAAGTGCTTAATGTTTCACTCAAGGGTGTTGAAGCGGCACGCAGTGAGTTGGCCGTCATATCCGCAAATAGCTGAGTGACATCGGCGATGTGGGTTAATTGATCTTGGATGATTCGGGTGTTTTGGTCGGCAGTTGCGCCAAGGCTTTCAATTGCACTGCGTTCCAAATAATCGAGTTGCGATACACGGATCGCCTGATTGGTCAGCAGGTAACAAGCAATCAGAATCGTCTCCACCAGGACCAACGGGATTAATGCACTCTGCATGAACGCCCGCCAGATCCACTGACGCAAGCCTATTTGAGAAGAGCTTTCATTCACTACCAGCACTCCTGCAAATGGCATCAGCCTGTTATTTGAATAGTGGCAATACGATGTCAAAAAAACGATAGCTCATTCGGTGAAACGTTTCCATACTTTTTATGAGGGCAATCATTGAAAATGACTGGAGCGCTGTACTGCGCGCCGCAAGCGAAATGGAAGAATCAAGCGCGGCGGTCAATCGTCTGCTGACTGGGCTTGGCTCGCATCAAGGCGGATAAATCCAGGGCAAACAGCTTCCGCGTTTAGGGAGACACCATCGCACCAAGCAAGAGTGGCATGAGGTCGTATTCGCCTGGCATACGTGCTCCCATACTTGCCGGTAAGATTACTCGCCGCTGGCCTTATCGATCAGGCTATGATCGCGCTCTATGAATCGGATATCCCCCATGACTTATGGCCGTTGACCTACAAGCGCTCTACCCCAAACTGATCCATCTGATGTTGGATACAGTGTTTGTGGTTGATAGAGACGACCACATTGTTTTTGTGAGTGATGCCTGTGAGGCCCTGCTGGGTTACCGTCCTGACGAGCTGAACGGCACCCCTATCACCCGCTATATGCATCCTGAAGACCTGGCTAGCACACGGGACTCGATTGCCCGCGTCATGAATGGTCAATTCCACTTCGATTTCCGCAACCGTTACATCCGCAAGGACGGAGGCGTCGTGTACATCCTGTGGGCGGCATTCTGGTCGGAAGAGGTTGGTGCAAGGATTGGCGTCGCACGCAACGTGACGGCTTTGACTCAGGCCGAGGAGGAGTTACGTTTCCTCGCGCATCATGATCCGCTGACAAAACTAACCAACCGCTCGATTTTCAGTGATCGACTGAAATCTGCCCTGCACGTCGCGCACCGTCACAATAGTCAGTTGGCTTTGCTGTTTCTGGATATCAATGACTTCAAGAGTATCAATGACGTCCATGGCCACGCCGCGGGGGATCGTATTCTTTGCATGATTGCCCGACGTCTAGAAAGCTGCATACGTGAGACGGATACCGTGGCCCGGATGGGCGGCGATGAATTTACGGTGCTGTTGACCGATATCCAGTCGAGAGACGCCATTTCCAAGAAGTTAGAACAGATTCACGACGTCATGGCTGCGCCATTACCGCCTGAATTCGGCGCACTCAAGATGCCGTCGTGCAGTATCGGCGTTGCCTATTATCCCGAGGACGGCAAGGATGCCGACACATTGCTCACCTACTCGGATAATGAAATGTACCGGATGAAAAGGCATCGTTTTTTAGACAATAAAGAGCCCGGTACATAAGTCAAACTCAAGAAGTGCGTCCGCCCGGCCAAGTCATCCAGCGGACGGCGCAAAAACGAGACATGGTATTCACTTACGTAGTCACCCGCCCATCAGATGAGAAATCGTTGAGGGCAGTTGAGTGGTTGGATCAATCCGAGGCGGGTGCGGGTTCTTGCTTCGGTTTGCTCTTGCTGAGAACGAACCACACCGCTAAACAAATAAGCCCGCCGCCGTACAAATGTGCGGCCGAAAGACGTTCACCAAGGAACATCCCCCCCACAGTACGCCAAAGGGAGGGATAAGGAAGGTCACGGTCAGCGAACGCACCGGCCCGATATCCGCGATCAGGCGGAAATACAGAATGTACGCACACGCAGTGCAGATGAAACCCAGCGCAACCAGTGCTATCCAAACCTGCGGGGTACCCCAGGTCGTCGGTGGGCTTATTGCGGTTGAGATTCCAAAGAACGGCACGAGAAACAGCGTCGCGCCAATCTGACTGCCAAAAGCTACGAGTTTCGCGTCCAGCCCCCCCTTGTCAGCTACCCATCGTTTAGCCAGAAATCCGGCTGCGCCGTAACAACTGGTGGCGACTAAACACACCAGCGCGCCCATGACCACGCTCATTGAAAGTGTGACGGGGCCGGTGCTGGTCAGCAACGTAATGCCCATAATCCCGATCAACACGCCGGCAGCTTTTTTCAGTGTCAACGGATCGTTGAAACACATCCAACCGATCAAGACGCCCATCATCGGTGTGGTCGCATTGAAAATGGCTGAATAGCCGGCAGGTAACAGCAGTGCCGCCACGCTATACATCAAAAATGGGATGCCCGAGTTGATAACACCCAACACCATGATCTGCCGGAGCTTGCCGTTGAAGTCGACGCTGGTGTTTAAAATGGCAAGAATGACGGCCAAGCCAATGGCCCCCAACAACACGCGGAAAAATGCCGTCGGCAATGCGCCCAGAACAGGAGCCGAGATACGCATGAAGAGAAAACTGGCGCCCCAGATCGCCGCCAGCGCAAGTAGTCGAACATAATCGGATAATTTCATGGATTGCCTCCGGCGCTGTTCGTTAACTAAAAAAATGACTCGAGAATTGCATCGCTGATGCCGGGCAATCCAAAAAGTTGTTGCAGTGGTTAAGGGGAAAAGGCCAGCCATACGGAAGCCATGGTGGACGCCTCTAAGTTTGGAGTCTCACCGTAAGGGAGTTCGAAATGTACCCGCACTCCGATTCTTGCTGCCGAAAACGGATGTGCGTCAAGGGGCTTGGACGCTACGCTCTGGAGCTGGCGCGCAATCTGGATGACCTACCCACCAAAGGTCTGTGAGGGCCGGCGCAGCGTCGGATCAAACGGATTGATCCGGGGCCCGATCGCCGCTGCTTCGCGCTTGAGCAACTCCACCACCATCGGCAAGCGACTCGGCCCCAATCGGTCGCTGATGGTCGCCACGCTCAATGCTGCCACCGCATGGCCGTCCCGGTTCAGGATCGGCACCGCCAATCCCGCCATGCCTTCCAGCACGCCGGTATTGCGCGCCGCATAACCCAGATTGCGCACGTTCTCCACTTCCGAACGCAACAACACCTCGTCATACAGGTGAAAATCCTTGAGCCTTGGCAAGTTGTAGCGGATCACCGTCTCGCGCTCTTCCTCCGGCAAAAAGGCCAGGATCGCCAGGCTGCCCTGCCCCACGCCCAATGCCACGCGCCCGCCGATATCACCCGTGAAAGTTCGAATCGGGTACGGGCCTTCGCTGCGGTCCAGGCAGATCGCATCAAAGCCGCTGCGCGCCAGCAAAAACAATGAATCCCCCAGGGACGCACTGAGGCGCAGCATGCTCGGCCTTACCAGGTCGCGCAGGTTGCCGGTCTTGCCCGCGTTCGCCGCCAGAGCGAAGAACTCCAGGCTCAGGCGGTAGCGTTTGCTGCGCGCGTCCTGCTCGACCATACCTTCATCCATCAGGCTGCGCAGCAGGCGGTGGGTGGTGGGTTGGGACAGGCCGACCTGTTGTGCGAGCTGAGTCACGCGTTCGCCGCCGTCGGGCACGCCGCCCAAGGTACGCAGCAATGCGAACAAGCGAGATACGCCGCCCGCACCCACTTCCTTGGTATTTTCATTCCGCTCAGTAGAATTCATAGCGTGTTATCTCATCAATAATTCTTGTCAGTGAATAAAACTGAAAAAAACACTCCATTCAGTGAAATTCTATCTTTCGCCCATCCTAGTCTTCGTCCTAATCTGCGTCCACAGGGGCGAAATGAACAACAACCGGCAGCCGACTCAAGATCGAGCGCCAACGCACCCGCAACACCCTTTTCGCATCTGCCCAAAACAAAAAAGCGCGTTTCGACGCGACTCAAAAAAAGGTGGAACGCAGACATGGCATTTCTCCAACTCAACGCCTTGAGCAAACGCTACGGCGCCGTCGATGCGGTGGTCGCCACTGACCTTGCGGTGGAAAAAGGCGAGTTCGTTTCCCTGCTCGGCCCCTCGGGCTGCGGCAAGACCACCACCCTGCAAATGATCGCCGGCTTCGTCGACGTGAGCGCTGGGCAGATCCTGCTCGACGGTCGCGACATCACCTACGCCAAGCCCGCCAGCCGTGGCCTGGGCGTGGTGTTCCAAAGCTATGCGCTGTTCCCGCACATGACCGTGCGCGACAACATCGCCTTCGGCCTGAAGATGCGCAAAGTGCCGGCCGCCGAGATCGCCGCCAAGGTCAAGACCGTGCTGGAGCTGGTGCGCCTGGCCCCCCACGCCGACCGTTACCCCCGTGAATTGTCCGGCGGCCAGCGCCAACGCGTGGCCCTGGCGCGCGCGCTGGTGATCGAGCCGCCGGTGTTGTTGCTGGATGAGCCGCTGTCCAACCTCGACGCGAACCTGCGCGAAGAAATGCAGTTTGAAATCCGCCGCATACAGCACGCGGTGGGCATCACCACCCTGATGGTCACTCATGACCAGGCCGAGGCGCTGTCCATCAGCGACCGTGTGGTGGTGATGCAGGCCGGGCGCGTGACGCAGATCGACGTGCCCTACAAGCTGTATGAACACCCGCGGACGCGCTTTATCTCGGACTTCGTCGGCAAGGCTAACCTGCTGGCCGGCGATTACGACGCACGCGGCATCCCGCAGGTGCGCCACGCCGCGGGTGACGGCGAACTGGTCTTGAGCCTGCGCCCGGAAAAAATCCAGCTGGTGGGCGCAAGCGAAGGTCGCCTGCAAGGTCAGGTGCTCGACCGCTACTTCTTCGGCAGCCAGTGGCTGTACCGAATCCATACCGCGCTGGGCGAAATCACCGTGGTGCGCAGCAACGACGGCAGCGCGCCGCTGGGTTGCGGCGCGGCAGTCGGCCTGGACTGGCAAGCCGAGTTGCTGCGGGTGCTGACGGCGGATGAGGTACACCCATGAGTCGCGGCTATCTACTCTCGTTGCCGGCGTTGCTGCTGTTCGCCGGGCTGCTGATTCTGCCGCTGGGCCTGACCCTGGTGCTGTCGTTCAACGTGTTCGACTACCAAGTGGGGGTGAAGGCCGATGAGTGGACCTTGGCTCATTACCTGGCGTTGTTCAGCGACGCGTACTTCTACGAAATCTTCTGGCGCACCTTCTGGATCAGCGCGCTAGTGACGCTGCTCTGCGTGGTGATTGGTGTGCCCGAAGCCTACATCCTCAGCCGCATGGGCACGCCGTGGCGCTCGATCTTCCTGATCCTGATCCTCACGCCGTTGTTGATTTCGGTGGTGGTGCGAGCGTTCGGCTGGAGCCTGCTGCTCGGCGCCGACGGGCTGGTCAACCAGGTGATCCAGGCACTGGGCGGGCGCCCGGTGAAGCTGTTGTACACGCCGTTCGCGGTGATCATTGCGCTGGTACACGTGATGCTGCCGTTCATGATCATTCCAGTGTGGACCTCCCTGCAAAAGCTCGACCCCTCGGCCGAACAGGCGGCTTTGTCGCTCGGCGCGAGCCAGGCCACGGTGATGCGCAAGATCGTGTTGCCCCAGGTAATGCCGGGCGTGCTGTCCGGCACCCTGATCGTGTTCGGCCTGGCCGCCAGCTCCTTTGCGATCCCCGGCCTGCTCGGTGGGCGGCGCCTGAAAATGGTCGCCACCGTGGTGTACGACCAGTACCTCTCGGAACTCAACTGGCCCATGGGCGCGACCATCGCGGTGGTCCTGCTGTTGGTCAATCTGCTGATCATGCTGAGCTGGAACCGCATGGTCGAAGGCCGCTACAAAAAGTCCCTGGGGGTTTAAGCGCATGTCCAGAAACGGTCCTTTGGCCCTTGGCTTCCACGGCCTGGTGGTGGTGTTCATGATGGCGCCGCTGGTGGTGGTGTGCCTGGTGGCCTTCACCCCGGAAAATACCTTGAGCCTGCCCACGTCGGGCTTCTCCCTGCGCTGGTTTCGCGCGGTGTTCGAGCGTGCTGACTTTATCCAGGCGTTCTACAACAGCCTGATCCTGGCATTTACCGCTGCAACCCTGGCGACGCTGATTGCAGTGCCGGCGGCGCTTGCAATCAGCCGGTATCAGTTCCCGGGACGTAACTTCTTCAGTGCGTTGTTCCTGTCGCCGATCATCATCCCGCACTTGGTGTTGGGGGTGGCGATGCTGCGGTTGTTCGCCTTGATGGGCGTCAACGGCAGCTTCACCTGGCTGATGCTGGCGCACGTGGTGATCATCACGCCCTATGTGCTGCGCCTGGTATTGGCGGCAGCGATCGGGATCGATCGCAGTGCCGAGCAGGCGGCCGAATCGCTCGGTGCCGGACGCTTCACGCTGTTTCGCCTGGTGACGTTGCCGATGATCCTGCCCGGAGTGGCCGGCGGCTGGTTGCTGGCCTTCATCAACAGTTTCGACGAAGTGACCTTATCGATCTTCGTCAGCTCGCCGGCCACGCAAACCTTGCCGGTGCGTATGTACGTGTACGCCACCGAATCCATCGACCCGATGATGGCTGCAGTGTCGGCGCTGGTGATTGCCCTCACGGCGGCGGCCATGATTGTGCTCGACCGGGTCTACGGCCTGGATCGCGTGCTGGTGGGAAAACACTGATGGCCTTGTTCAAACGATTGACCGAAACCGCACGCCCTGCCCTGGCGTTTACCCTCGACGGGCAACCGGCCACAGGCTTGCTCGGCGACACCCTGCTGACGGCGGTACTGACCTGCGCCGAGCACCTGCGCGGCAGCGATTTCAGTGCCGAACGCCGCGCCGGGTTTTGCTTGATGGGCGCCTGCCAGGACTGCTGGGTGCGCCTGGCGGACGGACAACGCGTGCGCGCCTGTTCGACCCTGCTGGAAGAAGGCCAGGCGATCAGCCGCGACCCGGGGCGCCAGCTATGAAGCCGGTGGTGATCGTGGGCGCAGGCCCGGCGGGGATCAGTGCCGCGCGCACCCTGTTCGACCACGGCGTAACGCCTTGCCTGGTGGACGAAAGCCTGCGCGGCGGCGGGCAAATCTATCGCCGCCAACCCCCAGGCTTCCAACGCACCGCCAGGCAAATATACGGATTCGAGGCGGGTAAGGCCGAGGCCGTGCATCGCACCCTGGATGAACTGGCGCCGCTGATCGACTACCGGCCCGAAACCCTGGTGTGGAATGCCGAAGATCGGCGCCTGGACTTGTTGAGCAACGGTCACGCAGCCAGCGTCGAGTATTCACGGATCATCGTCGCCACCGGCGCCACCGACCGTATCCTGCCGGTGCCGGGCTGGACCTTGCCCGGTGTCTACAGCCTGGGTGCGGCGCAAATCGCCTTGAAGTACCAAGGTTGCGCCATCGGCGAACGCGTGGCGTTTTGTGGCAGCGGGCCGTTGCTGTATCTGGTGGCGTATCAATACGCCAAGGCCGGCGCCAATGTGGTCGCCGTGCTCGACAGCGCGCCGTTCAGCGCCCAATGCCGCGCCTTGCCGGCGCTGCTCGGGCAACCGGCGACCCTGGCCAAGGGCTTGTACTACCGCGCCTGGCTCACGGCCCACGGCGTTCCCGTGCATCAGGGCGTGACGCTGCAGCAGATCGACGGCGAACAACGGGTCAGCGGCATACGTTGGCGCGACCACACCCTGGCCTGCGACGCCGTGGCCTTCGCCCATGCGCTGCGCAGCGAAACGCAGTTGGCGGACCTGCTCGGTTGTGAATTTGCCTGGAATGCCTTGAACCGTGCGTGGCTACCGCAACGGGACGGTGCCGGGCGCAGCAGCGTCGACGGTGTGTACCTGGCGGGCGACGGTGCCGGGATCATGGGTGCCGATGCCGCGCAGATGGCCGGTGAGCGGGCGGCGTTGGCGGTGCTGGAAGACGCAGGCGTCGCGATCGATCATCAGCGCCCGGCCCTGCTTGAGCGGCAATTGGCGCGCATCCAGCGCTTTCGCCAGGGCCTGGAGACTGCGTTTCCCTTCCCGGCAGACTGGGCCGCGCAGGCGCCGGACGACTTGATGCTGTGTCGCTGTGAAGAAGTCCGGGTTGGCGATATCCGCACGGTGGTGGATGAAGGTCATTGGGAAATCAATCGGGTCAAGGCCCATTGCCGGGTGAGCATGGGCCGCTGCCAGGGGCGCATGTGCGGGCTGGCGGCGGCTGAAATCGTCGCCGAGCGCAGCGGTCGCGGGATAGAAGACGTCGGGCGTTTGCGCGGCCAGGCCCCGATCAAACCGCTGCCGTTTGGCGTGGAGGTGCAGCCATGATCGACGTCATCGTCCTCGGCGGCGGGATTGTCGGTGCGTCGGCGGCCTTGATGCTGGCGCACAAAGGTCAGCGTGTGGCGTTGGTGGAACGGGACTTCTGCGGCTCGCACTCCAGTGGCGTGAACTATGGCGGCGTGCGGCGCCAGGGACGCCCGTTGCATCAGTTGCCGTTGTCGCAGCGCGCCCATCAGTTGTGGGCCGACCTGCCCGGCTTGATCGGTATCGACGGCGAATACGTGCGCTCCGGGCATTTGAAACTGGCGCGCAGTCATGGGGATTTTGCCGCGTTGCAGGCGTATGCCGAACACACGCGGGGCTTTGACCTGGGCTTGCAGTTGCTCGATTACGCCGAACTGCGCGCACGTTTTCCGTGGGTCGGGGATATCGCAGTGGGTGCGTCGTTATGCCCCGAAGATGGCCATGCCAACCCGCGCCTGGTATCCCCCGCCTTCGCCCGTGCCGCGCAGCGCCTTGGCGCGTGTGTCTACGAGCAGGCCGAGGTGATCCGCATCGAACATGACAGCCGCCAGTTCCAGGTGGATTGCGCCAACGGCCTGCACCTGCAGGCGCCATGGCTGCTCAATTGCGCCGGCGCCTGGGCAGGGACCGTCGCCGCGCAATTCGGCGAGCCGGTCCCCATGACATCTGCGCACCCGGCCATGCTGGTCACCGAGCCGCTGCCCGTGGTGATGAACGTCAGCACCGGCGTCGAAGGCGGCGGGATTTATGCGCGCCAGGTGGCCCGGGGCAATTGCATCCTCGGCGGCGGTCGCGGTTTTGCGCTTGGCCCCCGGCAGGCGCGGCCCGGGCAAGCGGCGGTGCTGGAGATTCTGCGCCATGCCGGCGAGCTGTACCCGTTTCTCAAGGGTGCCCAGGCGATTCGCACCTGGAGCGGTACCGAAGGTTACCTACCCGATCATGAACCGGTGATCGGCCCCAGCAGCACCCAGCCTGGCCTGCTCCACGGTTTCGGCTTTGCCGGCGCCGGGTTCCAGCTGGGCCCGGCGGTCGGTGAAGCCCTGGCAGAGATCGTCTGCACAGGGGCCAGCCGGCAACCCATCGAAGCGTTTTCCATCCGTCGTTTCCAAGCCTGAGAGGAAAAACATCCATGAATACTCGTATTGCGCTGTCCTGCTTGTCCCTCGCTCTGCTCGCCTCCACCGCTCATGCCGCCCCGACGCTGTACCTGGGCATGAACGGCGGCACCATGGAACGGGTGTATGCCGACAAGGTGCTGCCCGCGTTCGAAAAGGCCAATAACGTCAAGGTGGTGATCGTACCCGGCACGTCGTCGGACATCCTCGCCAAGGTCCAGGCCAACAAAGACAACCCGCAGATGCACGTGATGTTCCTCGACGACGGCATCATGTACCGCGCCATCTCCATGGGCCTGTGCGACAAACTGGCGCCGAGCCCGCCCCTGGAGCAGATCCCGGCCAAGGCGAAAATCAAGGACCAAGCCGTGGCCGTGACCCTCGGCGTCACCGGCCTGGGCTACAACGCCAGGCTGTTCAAAGAGAAAGGCTGGGCTGCACCGACCTCGTGGATGGACCTGGCCGACCCGCGCTTCAAGGACAAAGTGGTGTTCCAGTCCCTGGCCTCATCGACCTTCGGCCTGCACGGCTTCCTGATGTTCAACCGCCTCCAGGGTGGCTCAGAGACCAACGTGGAACCGGGCTTCAAGGCCTGGCCCAAAACCGTCGGCCCCAACGTGCTGGAGTACATCGCCAGCTCCGCGAAAATCTCCGAGATGGTGCAAACCGACGAAGCCGCGATCTTCCCCCTCACCCCGACCCAGGTCGCCACCCAGAAACTGCTCGGCGTGCCGATGGAATATGCGCAACCCAAGGAAGGCGCCGTGGTGTTGAACGTCGCCGAATGCGTGATCGCGCGTAACGACCAACCGGAACTGGCGCAGAAACTCGCGGCCTTCCTGCTGACCGCCGAAGCCCAGGCACCGGCGCTGGAGGAAGGTGACCAGATCCCGTCGAACCCGACCACGCCCACCAGCGACAAGACCCGCGCCCGGGTGGAGGCGATGCAGGGTTATTTGCAGACGGCGATTTCGATTGATTGGGACCAGGTGAACCAGGCGCGGCCGGAGTGGAATGCGCGGTGGAGTCGGTCGATTGAGCGGTAGCGTTTCATAAGCCTGCTCGGCGCCGAACTCTTTGGCGCTGGGTACGGATTATCCTACTGATGCGCTGGCGTTTTTGGCGCAGTTTTACCCATTCGTTGCGGGCTTCGCGGTGGCGTTTGCTGTTGAGCAGTAATAGAGCCAGCAGCGGGAACAGAATGCCTGATGCATAAAGTACTTTGTGGGGCCCATATTCGATGGTGGGTAAAACGCCCAGCAAGCACAAGAGCATCAAGATGACAGGGATCCATATCCAGCCTGGATAGCCACGGACGACCATGAAGTTGCAGTGAGCAATAGGAACGGCGGAGCCGATAGTAAAAAAAATGTGTATTTGAGATTTACGTTAACGGGCAAAGCGCCGAAGTAACGGTCAAACATTATCGGAATGCCAATTGCCAAAGCAAATAGCTGAGAAAAGTTTGCCGCAGCAAAGACCGGAAAATAACATTTCAGAAGACGCCAAAGCTCCTCCAGGCTCATCAGAAATATCATTCGTCAAACTCCTCGTAGAGCCCCACTGCGGTTGTTCGAAAGTTACCGGTCATGGCGCTGCCTATCGCGACCGGTGAGCCCCACCACATCCTTGTTTTGAACGAGAGTTGCTTGTCGCAGCTCGACTTGGGCGAACCTCTTTGGCAAATCACCCCTGCCCCGGCAATCGCCGAATCGGCATCGATGGAAGCAAACAGCCGACGCAGATTGATATTGCCTTCAATGCACTCACGGGTAGTGAGATGAGTGCAGGGGAAACATCCTTGAATATGCCAACTGCCATTCCTTTACTCCCGAACTCATAAGAGTGCAGAGCGTAAAGACTCAATATCCCGCAACAATGTAGGAAATTTTCCTTTTTCTTGACAGGCACTTCCCGCTCTCGGCTAAGCATCTTGTAGTTAATCGGAGGAATAGGAAAAGTACGCCATTCGTCACTACCGGCGAACGATCAGACAAGGAACGAGTATCGCAATTGATATGTTTTTGAAGCGACTCGTTAACTCAGCACGTTTTCTTGACCTCCAACCACTTTTGCAAGGATAGGCATTATGAGTGGAAAGCCCGCCGCCCGCGTTACTGACCCTACGGCATGTCCAATGCCGGAGCACGGCACCAACCCTATCATCGAAGGTTCTCCTGACGTCTTCTTCGATGGCTTGCCCGCAGCGCGCCAAGGTGATGTATCTGCTTGCGGGAGCCCGATCAGCTCGGCCGTATCATCGACGGTTTTTATCAACGGAAAACCTGCCGCAACGCTCGGCAGTGTCGGTGAACATGGCAACGTGATCATCGGTGGATCGGGAACAGTGATTATCGGCGACATATTCACACCGACCCCATTCACCCCCATCGTGCCATTGAGCCGTTCCACAGCCCCTTACTCCGGACGCTTTCAACTCATAGATCAGGAAACCGGCAAACCCATTGTTGGCCGCAAGGTAAAGGTCTGGTCTAGTGCCGGTTGGAGCACGCTCGACACCACGAATATCGAAGGCATGACATCGTGGGTTAGCCATGCTGCGTCGGAGTCTATCTATATTGACTTGGTGCAGGAAGGCGAAGAATGAATGATCAACCCGGCCTTTCTCAGGGTGGCATGAGCCCCGAAGGAAAAACTAACCCTGTCGGCATCCTGAAGCCGAAGCTCGATCCCCAGGACAAGAACGTACTTTGCTCGGCAATTTGCTATTGCAGCAGCACACCCAACATCAGCCAGGATGGCAAGCATCTCAAACAGGGCTGTGTGGCCCAGCGCCTTGGGGAGCTTGACGAGATTCTCCAGAGGCGCAGTCCGTATAAGCCCGAGGTCAGTTACGACATGACCAAGAATCCACCACAGCCAATCCTCGACAGCCAAACAGGGAACAGCCCTCATGGCTGGATACCGGGTTGGATCAACAAGTATTGGAATGAGGACCCAGAGCATCCACCGTTCAAGCCTGGGAAAGGGATGATTCGGCGGCCTGATGTCGTGATCGTCAAGGCTGCGAGCAAGCCGCCAACTCAGGACAATATCAAACAAGTTGTCGAGATGAAGTTTCCACCTGACCCACCGAAAGTGGAGCAGGCGCAGGATTATGCAAAAATTGCCGGCAACAAAAACAAGGTCGTTGAGATGACATCCACTGAATGCGACTGCGGTCAGGAACATCAGCAATCCAATGTGCCGGTGGAACAGCTCGGGTGGGCCGCAGCCATCGCTGGGAGTGTGATGTTTATCCTGACGCGTGGCCGCTCCCCTCGGCCAATGATCCCCGCTTACTGATTCTAAGGAACACCCATGGAACCGGAATTCAATGTAGCCGAAGAACTTGCCAAGCAACCACACCTGCTGGAAATACCCGGCCACTTGCTAATGAAGGGCGGGAGCCAGAACTATATTGGCGCAGTGCTATGTCTGCGCGGGACGCTTTATTTCAGGGATGCGCACACACGCTTGGTACGCGAGTCACTATGCCAGTGCTTCGACGATTTCAAGCGCTTGGCTGAGCCCTACCTCACGTGGCTCTGGCGCGAAGAACCTCCTCAGGGTAAACCGCTGTCAGCTTATGCTGACGCAAAGCCATTGCGCGATATGGTCGAAGCAATGGATGAAGATGATCTTCTCAGCTTCTACTACCTCAGTGGCAAGCAACCAAATGACGCCAGCGCTTGGCTCTTCGATGTTTTTGGTATGCGGGGATGGAAGGCAAAGATGGGAGATGACCTAAGCGCTCTGGAGTTCTCAATACCGCTTCTGTACCAAGAGCAGAACCCACTCCGTTTCCTGCGTTTGTTCCTTGACTCAGCACGCCGATTGGCTCCAGAACAGGGCTACGCGGGACATGCCTTCAACCTTTCCGTCACCAACCGGGATGGCAACGAGCCTACCGAAGCCTTTATGGCGGCGCGCATGCCTGGATTGGATGTAGGAACAGCAGGTCTGCTGGTCAATATCCCCGAGTTCAAACCTACAAAAATCAAGACGGTCAGTTGGCTGACCTTGCTCGACCAAACGCGCCTGGATATTGTTGGCGGTCTGGAGGAGCTACGTGCGCAGCTACCCTCCAGCCATTTTGCCTTCTATGACTACGGTAACGGCGTAGTGATCCAGGCCGGCGCATACCCCTACCTTGGCGGTGATGCCGATGATCCGAAGCCGGTGGCCTACGTATTACTGAACCATGTACTCAAGGGCATTCGCTACGAGACGGTAGGTTCATTGCACGGCGGCTCTCATGATGGCGAGTTGCGACTGGTGGACTGGTCGGCTGACCAGTGGCTCAAGCGCTTGGATGTGGATGCAGACGACATACCCGGCTGGCGTGCCAAGTTACTTCGCGACGAACCCTGCCTGGATGCTACAAATACTCTGCCAGGGCGTTTGTAGAATAGATGGACTGCGCGGCTGCCGACGTAACAAATAATCTGGCTGCTGTCGCAGCTCCCTCTGGTCGCAGCCACTCTACAATCATCCTCCTCTCCCCCCGTTTGAAGCCCATTTGTAGATAAGTCCAAGCAAACACGCCTCCTCCCAATCCCTAGCGATAGAGGTGTCAAAAATGCATTGCAGAAATCAAGGAGCAATCGGCAGCGCGCGTTTGTGCGCTGTCTTGCTGTACGCCCCTTCGACAATCGTCCTCACCCGCTCACTCACTGGCTCGCCCATCAGGTACGCATCAATCTCTTCGTACGTGCAGCCGTAGGCATGTTCATCCAGTTTGCCCGGTACGAGTTCTTCCAGGTCGGCAGTGGGCTGCTTGTGCACCAGGTTCGTCGGAGCCCCAAGGGCACTGGCCAACAGGCGCACCTGGGTCTTGGTCAGGCCCGACAACGGGGCCAGGTCGCACGCGCCGTCACCGAACTTGGTGAAAAACCCCATCAATGCTTCGGCGCCGTGGTCGGTGCCGACCACCAGGCCGTTGTGCAGGTTGGCCATCGCGTAGTGCGCGATCATGCGGGTGCGGGCCTTGACGTTGCCTTTGATGAAGTCGACCTGTGCGGCGCTGGCTTCGGTGGCGGTGAGGCAGGCCATCAGGCCGTCGACGCTGGCGCCGATGTTGAGGGTGTCGATGTGGTCGGGGGTGATGAAGGCCAGGGAGGCCTGGGCGTCGCTTTCGTCGGCCTGGGTTTTGTAGGGCAAGCGCAGGGCGATAAAGCCTGCGGCGTAGTCTTCGCTGCGCAGTTGCTCTACCGCCAGTTGGCAGAGGCGCCCGGCCGTCAGCGAATCGACGCCGCCGCTGATGCCCAGCACCAGAGCCTTGCAACCGGAATGGCGCAGGGTGGTTTTAATGAAGTCGATACGCCGTTGGATCTCCCGGGGCGCTCCCCCCTTGACCAACGAGCGGTTGATATTCAGTTCCAGGGCAATACGGTCCTGGGTTTGCATGTCACACCTCCACGCTGCCGACGTTGAATACTTGCGTTGCGTACCGCAAAAACGAGGCGTCTTCGCAGACATTCTTGATCGGGTCATCCGAGAATTTCACCACCGGCTCACCGTGTACCCGCACCAGTTTCATCACGATGCTCAGCGGCTCGACGCCTTCCACATCGCAGGCCAGGCTGGTGCCCATGCCGAAGCCGAACCTGGCCTTGCCGCGCACGTGGCGCAGGATCGGCAGGCATTTCTCGAAGTTCAGGCCGTCGGAGAACATCAGGTCCTTGGTCATCGGGTCGATACCCAGTTGCTTGTAGCGGGCCAGGACTTTATCGGCCCAGACGATAGGGTCGCCGGAGTCCTGGCGCAGGCCGTCGTAGAGCTTGGCGAAGTACAGGTCGAAGTCCTTCAGGAAGAAGTCAGTGCTGATGCAGTCGGTCAGGGCGATACCCAGGCGGCCGCGGTATTCACGTACCCAGTTTTCCAGGGCGGCGTTCTGGCTTTCGCGCAGGCGGCCCAGTTGCTGGTGTACCATCAACCATTGGTGGGCCATGGTGCCGATCAGCGGCAGGTCGAACGCGTAGGCCAGGTGCGCGTTGCTGGTGCCGACGAACTGGCCGGGGAAGTCGCGGCGCATGATGTCCACCACTTCGCGCTGGGCCTTGAACGACAGGCGCCGGCGCGTGGAAAAGTCGGAGACGCGCAGGTCGGCAAGTTCGTCGCGGCTGAGGTTTTTCTCCAGCCAGTCGAATTTCTGGTAGAGCTTGCGGGTGACGTCCTCCAGGCTCACATCGGGGTATTTGTCACGGTTGCGCAGCTCGCTGACCAGCGCCAATACCGGCTGTTCGAACATGATGCAGTGCAACATCGGGCCGACGACGCGGATGTTCAGTTGGCCGTCGACTTCGCTGACGTGGATATAGCGCAGGTTGAAGCGGAACAGGCCGAGGAAGCGCTCGTAATCCGGCGTGAGGTATTCGCGAAAGCGTGGGTTGAACAGAAAGCGCAGCTCGCCTTCGCGCATCTGCAGGCCGGCGAGTTTTTCCAGTTCATCGCGCAGTTGCGGGATCAAGTGGCCCAGTTTTTCCTTGGAACGGACGATGAAGTTGTACTCGACGTCGACATTCGGATGCTGGTGCAACACAGCCTGCATCATGGTGAAGGTGTAGTAGTCGGTGTCGAGCAAACCCTGGATCACCGGGGTTTCGTAGTCGTAGGCACTTTCCATGGCGTATCTCCTTAACGCGTGGCCATCGCGGCCAGTTCTTCGCGGGTGCGGCTGATGCCGGCACCGGCCTTGAGCAACTCGTTGACGGCCTGTACGCCGCCCTCCTGCGTAATACCGCGGCACGCCGGCAGGTGCAGCACCACTTCCAGGCCGGCCTTGAGCAGTTGCAACGCGGTGGTCTTGACGCAGTAGTCGAGGGCCAGGCCGCCGACGATCACGCGGCTTACGCCCTGGGCCTTGAGGTACTCGATCACGCCCGTGGACAGCTTGTCGTGCAGGTCGTGGTAGCAGGCGCCGTAAGGGTGCAGGTCGGGTTCGACACCTTTCCAGATGAAGTAATCGTAGTCATACGGGGCGGGCAGTTCGTCGAGCAGGGTGAAGCCCTCGGTGCCCGGCACGCAGTGGCTGACCCAGGTGACATCGGCGTGAGCCAGGCCGGTGGGTTGCAGCATCTCACTGTGTTGCTTGACCACCCACGGCGCATGCGGAGTGTGGGCGTCCTTGCTGCCGACACGGTAGCCCGCGAGGCTGGCCATGTAGTTGAGTTCGGCACCGATGAGGTCCCCTTCGGCCACTGGCAATTCGTTGGGGCACAGCGGCGTAAAGCTCTTCTGGGCGTCGACGTCGAATGAAGCGATGGCATGTTTCGAGAGGGTCATGGCGGGTCTCCTGTGGCCTGAAAACAAAAGTACACGTCATGTACTTTCATTGCAAGAAAGATTTGTTTATCTAGGCTTTAGTCAGTACATGACATATTTGTTCGATCCGTTAGACTGTGCCCCCCGCTGTTTAGAAGGACTGCACATGCCACTTAGCGCCTACCTCCACACCGTCGACCTGTGCGTGCTGTTCTACTGCCGCGCCGCAGGAGAACTGAAGCTGCTGCTGAACAAGCGCGACGCCGAACCCTTCGCCGGGCATTGGGCCCTGCCGGGTGTGGTGGTGAATGGCGACGTGCAGGACCTGAGCCTCACGGATGCCGTGGAGCGCCTGCGCGCGAGTGACAAAGTCGGCCTCGACCTGGTGTGGAGCGAGCAAGTGGGTACGGTGGGCGACGCGTTCCGCGACCCGCGTTGCTGGTCGTCGTCCACGTTCTACCTGGCGATCATCGCGGATGAGGTGACGCTGGGCGAGCATCAAGGCTGGTTTTCGCTGGATGCGGTAGCCGACGGCCGCATCAAGTTGCCGTTCGATCACAACACCATCGTGGCCGCCGTGCAGGAGCGGTTACTGTCCAAGTCGCTGTACAGCAGCTTGCCGCTGATGTTCCTGGGCCAGGAATTCAGCGCCCCGGAAGCGACGGCGATCTTCTCACTGGTGCTCGCGCGGCCGGTGTTGAAGACCAGCATTCGCCAGCGCTTGCTGAAGCTGACTGAGCAGGGGTATTTGCGGGAAACGGGGCGCAAGAAACAAGGCGAAGGCGGCAGGCCCCAGGCGACGATGGAGAACTTGAAGCCTGGGAAGATTTATTTCTTCGATCGCAGTTTTGCCGACTAGCACGGTATTCAAAAACAACCACGATCAAATGTGGGACCGCGCTGCGGGCGGACATGGCGATCAACAGCTCCCACAGCGGATGCAGGCCTCTTCGCTTAAACCGTGCGGGAAAACTGGCCTTTGTGCGCGCCGCCCAGGTAGGCGTCAAAGGCCATCGCCACGCTGCGCACCATCAGTTGGCCCTTGGGCAACAGTTGCAGCGCATCGGCCTGGATCAGCAATAACCCGTCCGCCACCTGCTCGTCCAATTGCAGCAGTGCCTCGGCGAAATAGTCGTTGAAGCGCACGCCATGGGTGGCCTCGATCTGTGGGAAGTCGACTCGACCATCACACATCAGGCCATTGATCACCTCGCGGCGCAGTACGTCATCCGGGTTGAGCCGATAGCCGCGCTGCACCGGCAGCATCCCCGCGTCGAGTCGGGCGTAGTACTGGGACAGTTCCTTGACGCTCTGGCTGTAGCTGTCACCGACTTTGCCGATGGCCGACACGCCGAGGCCGATCAGGTCGCAGTCGGCATGGGTCGAATAGCCCTGGAAGTTGCGCTGCAAGGTGCCGTTGGCACGGGCCAGCGCCAGTTCGTCGTCGGGCAAGGCGAAGTGGTCCATGCCGATGTAGACGTAACCGGCCTCGGTCAGGCGGCGGATGGTCAGTTCCAGCAGTTCCAGCTTGCGCGCCGGCGGCGGCATGTCTTCGGGACGGATCATGCGCTGGGCGCGGATCTGGCTCGGCAGGTGTGCGTAGCTGTAAGCCGCCACCCGATCAGGGCGCAGGGCGATCAGCTTGCTCAAGGTCACGTCGAAGCTGTCCACGGTTTGCAGCGGCAGGCCATAGATCAAGTCAACGCTCACCGACTTGAAGCGCGCCTCACGCGCCGCGGCCACCAATTGCAGGATCTGCGCTTCGCTTTGCACCCGATTGACCGCCGCCTGCACGTCGGGGTCGAAGTCCTGCACGCCGAAGCTCAGGCGATTGAAGCCCAGGCCGCGCAACGTGTTGATCCGCTCAACGCTGATGGTGCGCGGGTCGACCTCGATGGAGAACTCATGGGCGTCGCTGTCATCCAGGGTGAAGTGTTCGGCCAGGCAGGCCATCAGCTCGGCCAATTGCGCGTCGTCCAGATAGGTCGGCGTACCGCCGCCCAGGTGCAACTGGGTCAGGCACCGGGAACGCTCGAACAGCGCCGCCTGCATCTGGATCTCACGCTTGAGATACGCCAGGTACTCCACGGCCCGATGGGTCTTGCGGGTGATGATCTTGTGGCAACCGCAGTAATAGCAAAGGCTCTGGCAAAACGGGATGTGGATGTACACCGACAACGCCTTGGGCACGGCCACCTCATGGCTGGCGCGGACCGCCTGGTGATAGTCATCCAGGGCAAAGGCGCTGTTGAACTGCGGCGCGGTCGGGTACGAGGTATAGCGTGGCCCCGGTCGGTCGTATTTGTGGACCAGGGCACGGTCGAATTCAAAAGCACTCATGTGTCGATCACCTCGTCGTTGGCGCTGACCGGGGTGGCGAGCACGGCACGTTCAAACAATGCGCAAATACCGTCCACCTGCGGCAGGCCGGCGGGCAGCAACCAGATGAACGTCGGGGACAGCTCGATCAGACCGTCGCGGTGCAGCGCTTCCAGCAACGGCCAGAGGTAGGCGAAATAGCGTGCGAACACCAGGCCGTAGCGCCGTTCCACCGCCTGCACATCCAGCTCCAGGTCACAGGCCAGGCGTTCGGCCACGTGCAGGCGCACCGGGTCAGAGGTTTCGCGGAACCAGCCCCGGCATGTGGCGAGCTGACCATTGCCCAGTTGCTCACGGTACTCGCGGGCATCGGCCGTGTTCTGCGCGCACAACGTGTCGATCTGGCTGATGGCGCCCACGCCGAAACCGATGTGGTCGCAGTAACCGTGCAGGGTGAAGCCTTCGCAGTTACGGCTCAGGCGCCCGCGTTCCTGGGCTTGCTTGAGGTCGTCGTCGGCCCGGGCGAACTGCCCCAGGCCGATGTAGTGATAGCCCGCCGCGGCCAGGAGCTGGAAGCAAATACGGCGCATCGCGCTCTTATCCGCCTCGCTGCTGAACGCCTGGGGTTGTTGGGATTGATAGCGCACAGGCGCATGGGCGTAATCGAATACCTGCAAGCGATCCGGCTCCAGGGCGATCAGGCTGGCCAGTTTCAGCTCGATACTGGCCGGGGTCTGCCAGGCATGGCCGTAGCCGAGGTCGATGTTCACCGAGCGAAACCCGAAGGTGCGGGCCGCATCCACCAGCGATTCGATCGGCGCCGGGTCCTGATACCGCGCCTGGCACAGCGGCCCCTCGCGGTTGGCGTCCGGCACGCCGATGCTTGCATGGTTGAAGCCTTGTTCGCGCAGCAGGCCCATGGTGGCCCAGTCCGTGTGCCCGGGGTCGAGGTCGACGCAGTAGTCACCCCGGTCGTGGTCGAGAAAATTGAAGCGCTCGTGCAACTGCGCCATCAACTGCTGCACCTGGGCGAACGCCGGTGTGGTGCCGCGCAGGTGAAAGTGATCGACCGGCTGGCGGCCGCCGAGTTGGCAGCCGATCAGTTGGATTTCCTGGGTGAGGCTGTGCAAATACTCAGCGCCAACGTCGCCCGCCGGCCAGTGCAGGTTCAATGCCAGGGGCCGCTGGCACTGGCGGCTGTTGCGCAAGGCGCGCAACAGGTCCAGGGAGCCGACACCGGCATGGAAGCGACGGGTGTCCGTTTGGCAAGCCAAGTCCAACACGCCTTGATCGTGACGAAAGCGAGCGGGATGAAGAAGGGTACGCATGACGGACTCCGGTTCGGGCGGCGGTGGTGCATTGTCCGGTGCGCTTGGGCCACACGCCTTGATGTGCATCAAGGTCGCAGCCCCGCCCGTCTACCAGTTCAGGTAAAACATGCCCTTGGCCAGCAGCACAATGGCGACCATGTGCGCGAACAGGCTCAGATGCACCCAGCGGACATAACGCGCACTCACCGAGCCCCAGCGCATGCGCGCCATGGTCAGCAGAAAATGCAGGAGCACGCTGACCGCCAGGATCAGCTTGAGGGTCAGCAAGGTGCCGAAAGCCGAGGCCGACGGCGCAGCCAGCACCGGCAGGTAACGCAGCCAGACCATGCCCAGGCCTGCGCCGAACAGCACCAGCAACACCCACGGCATCAATACCCGGGCACGCTGGCCGACGCCCTGCTCCACCAACACCATCACCCGCGCCGGCAATTGCCGGTGCAGGTGCCCCAGGATCAGCACCTCGAAAAACACCGTGCCGATGAAGATCAGCGCGGCGAACAGGTGAGCCACTAAAAACACGGGGTAAAGCATGGTGGCCTCTCAAGGGGACCGGCCGTTGGGACTTCAGTGTGCGGCCTGGCGCAACGCGAGGCCTTGATACCGATCAAGCGTTGCGAGAGTGCGGCTTACAGCAGTGGGATGCTGTAGCTGACGATCAGTCGCGTCTCGTCCTTGTCGGCCGAGTCGTTACCGCGCCACACCGCACCGCGCCAGGTCAGGCCCAGGCCCTTGAACGTGCCCGAGGGGATCACGTAATCGACACGCAGGTCGCGCTCCCACTCGCTGTTGTCGCGACCTGCCGTCTGGATGTGGCTGCCGCGGATGTAGGTCACGCTCGAGCGCAGGCCCGGAAGGCCAAGGCTGCTGAAGTCGTAGGCGTAGCTGCCTACCGTGGCCTGTTCCCCGGCATTGACGAACTTCAGCGACTGGGAGTTGGTGATCAGGTACAGCGAACGGCCCTGCCCCTGGTTGATATGCGGAAAGTCACTTTCACCGGTGGTCTTCTGATAACCGAGACTCAGCGAATGCCCGTACAGGCCGTAAGTGAACAGCGCACTCCACAGGCGGTTGTCGACCTTGCCGGCGTTGACGCCCGCGCCGTAATACCCGGAGCTGACATAGCCTTCGCCACGCCCGGCGGCGCTGGCGTTCTTGCCGTCGGCGGTACTGTAGAAATAGCGCAGGTCAGTCTTGAACTGGCCCACCGGCAACTGCCAGTTGTGGATCAGGCCCAAGAAGTGCTGCTGGTAAAAGTTCTCCAGGTTGGCGTAGTAGTACTGCAGTTGCAGTTGCTTGCTGACGGCGTAATCCACCCCACCGTAGTAGAACTGGTTGCTGGACTTGCCCTTGACCGGATCATTCGCACCGACAATGGACATGCCCTGGCCGTTACTGGAGTTACGGTCCAGTACCTGCTCGATTTTACCGGCGATCAGGTTGAAGCCCTGCAGGTCCTTGGAGTCCACTTGATAGCCACGAAACGTCTGCGGCAACAGCCGGCCGTCTTCAGTCGTCAGCACGGGCAGCTTGGGCATCAGCGTGCCGGCTTTGAACTGAGTCTGGGAGATACGCATCTTGCCGGTGGCGCCGGTCTTGCTGAAGTCGTTGGCGGCCTTGCCATCGGACAACGGGAAAACACTGCCGGGGGTGTTGTCTTCACCAGCCTTGCCTGCGCGCCCCGAGGCGTCCAGGCGCAGGCCATACATGGCTTGCAGGTCCAGACCAAAACCAACCAGTCCCTCGGTGAAACCGGACTGGTAGTTGAACATGAACGCCTGGCCCCACTCCTTATCCGTAGGGGCTTTGGCGTTACGGGTGTCTTGGTTGTAGTAGAAATTGCGCAGGTCGAGGCTGGCTTTGCTGTCGTCGATAAAACCCGACGCAGCCACCTGCTGCGCGGCGCCCAGGGAGACGGCGAGCGCCATGCAAGTCTTGTGGTTCATGAAGGCTCCTGAAAGTAATTGAGGCGACCCGTCACAGCCCAACCCTGTTCTTTGTTGGTCGGGTGGTGCTGCATCTAACGGGTGCGCGCACGGTATAGCGTTGGGCAGCCGGGAAATAGTCGCTAAAACCGTTATTCAGTTTTTCACTTTTTGTAACAATCGCCGGAGCCCACCAGCCTCGCCGGGGCGTGCAAGCCTCCACGGGGTGCCGGCGGCAGGCACTTCACGGCACCGGCAACCAAGCGCTAAAACCGCCACGCCGGGTCAGCGGGCACCAGGCGAAGTCCCAGGCGGGAGGCGGCAACGGCGGCTGTTTGTCGAGCGCAAACGCGCTGCCCTTCCAATCGAAGACTTCCGAACCCTGCCAGGCCAGGACCACACCCTGGGCCTGGCTGTCATCGGTGTCGACCCACCGCGCCGCCGCCGCGGCCATGAACGTGTCGATCGGTTCATCGTCGATCTGCGCGCGGTACGGCGAGCCCAGCAGCCAGCGGCCGATGTTCAGGTGCCAGGTCCAGTCCTGCGCCAGCTGGTTGCGGTAGGCCCAGGTCATGAAGCTGCGAAACAGGTTCAAGCCTTCGGGCGGGTCGAGCTTGAGCAGCGCCGGGCAGATGTCGAACAAGGTGTGCCAATAGGGCAACAGGCGTGCATCCAGATGCACGAAGCTACGCGAATTGCTCGGGTATTCCGGCCGCGCCGGCTCCGTGTGCAGGCGGCGCGACGCCTTGCTGACCAGGCGGCTGGCGCCGGCAGGCAATAGAGGGTTCATAAAACGCACTCACAGTCGTGACGATAAAACGCCTCCTGATCACAGGAAGCCCAAGGCACACGTCAGAATGCGGGGGATGCGCGGGGGTTGGCCGAGGGCCAGGAATAACGCGGCGGCGCCTTGTTGCGCCGTTCATGGGCCGGCCGCGGGGTCTGGCCGAGGCCCAGCAGCCAGGCCAGGCCGATCAGGAACACGATGGCCACGCTCACGGCAGCGCACACCGGGCAGGCAAAGTAATTCGAGATATCGCTGGAAGCCGGGCTACCCAACCCTTTGTCGGAAAGTGGCGCCTGGTTGCTGTCCACCGAACAGAACGCGCCACCGACACCATTGAGCTGCTGGCCGAGCATCTGGCCATGGCCCAAACCGCACACAAACAGGTTCAGCAGGACGCAGAAGTACAGGGTCCAGGCGATCAGCGAACGGTCCGAGCGGCGCAGTTTCATGGCGGCGACTCTACCATCGAAGCCCCGCAGGGATGAAGCGCGGCGCGCCCCTGTGGCAGAACGTCGCAGATTACGCGCATCGGCCAGGGTTGGTAGACTTGGCGCCCTCCGCGTTTACTCCTTTTCAACGCCTGGCGTATAGATCCAGGGCAAGGCAGGCGCTTCACAGGATGCACAGTTGATGAGTACGTTATTCACCCGCCGCAAGGTCCTGACCGGCATGGGCCTGTTGGGTCTGGGCCTGCTGGCCGGTTGTGACAACAGCCCCAAGTTGAATTTCAAGTACGGCAAGGACTTGAGCGACAAGATCATGGGCCGCACCTTCAAGCTCAAGAATACCCAGGGTGAAACCGTCACCTTGAGTTCGTACCGTGGCCTGATGCCGGTGGTGTTTTTCGGCTTCACCCAGTGCCCGGCCGTGTGCCCGACCACCCTCGCCCGCGCCGCCCAGGCCAAGAAACTGATGGGCCGCGACGGCGAGATCATGCAGGTGATCTTTATCACCCTCGACCCCGAGCGCGACACGCCAGAGATCCTAGACCGCTACGTCAAGGCCTTCGACCCCAGCTTCGAAGCGCTGTACGGCACCCCGGAAGAGATCGCCGTGGCCGCCAAGGAATTCGGGATCTTTTATGAAAAGGTCCCCGCCGGCGACACCTACACCCTGTCCCACACCGCCACCAGTTTCGTGTTCGACACCCGCGGCAACCTGCGCCTGGGCCTGTCGGCATCCCTTAACGCTAAAGAGTGTGCAGAAGACCTGCTCACCGTCATGGAGGTCTGCTAATGACTGCCGTTCAACACCTCAAGCGCACCCTGATCGGCCTGTCCCTGCTGGGCCTCGCCGCGCACGCCAGCGCCCAGGTCCAGGTCCAGGTCAGCGACGCGTGGGTGCGCGCCACGGTGCCGGGCCAGCCATCCAGTGGCGCGTTCATGACCGTGACGGCCGACAGCGACAGCAAACTGCTGCGCGTCGCCTCGCCGGTAGCCAAGGACGTGCAGATCCATGAAATGAGCATGAAAGACGACGTGATGCGAATGGGCCCGGTGGACTCGATCACCCTGCCCGCAGGCACCCCGGTCAAGCTCGACCCGGACGGTTATCATGTGATGCTGATGGGCCTGACCGGGCAGATCAAGGAAGGCGACCAGGTGCCGCTGACCTTGACCGTGGAAAACGCCAAGGGCGAGCGGCAGACCGTCGAGGTCAAGGCCGCTGCCCGTGGGTTGGATGGCATGGCCCCTGGCAAGATGCATTGATGGGCTGGCGCCGGTTCAATCCACGATGAACAGCTTGGCGCCAACCCGCGTCGAGGAGCGATGCCCTTCCATGTTGTTTCCCACCTGATAACTCATCCCGGCCGTCAGCGTGAATTGACGGCCATCTTCCAGTTCCGTGTGCAGCTCGCCTTCGAGGCACAGCAGCACATGCCCACGCCAGCACCAGTGATCGGCCAGGTAGCCGGGGGTGTATTCGACCATGCGTACACGGGTGGTGCCGAAGTGGCCAGTGCGCCACCAGGCACTGCCGGTGATACCTGGATGAAGCTCGGGTTCGAGGGTGGACCAGTCGGTGATGCCAAACGGGACAGCAGTGAGTTCCATGGTGGGCTCGGTCGTCAGTTAACGTGAACCGACCCTAACCACCTGGAATGCTGCGCGACAGACACAGATCGCCGGCTTTTTTGGGATACACGCCCACTGCAACCCCGACGGCGAGTGGTGAATCGCCTCATCGTGCCCCACCTACCCGCACCGCCGGTAACGGGTGGCCGCATTCAACCTCGCATCCAGCACCAACTCCTCGATCCTGAGCGTCCTCGCCAGCGCTTCGAGGTGATCCAGCATCGCCTTGCCATCGCCTGCCGAGGCCCTTTGCATCCGATATTTATGCTCACTTCCCAGCTTAATAATATTTTATTAAAAACCGCCCGGCCCCTACCTTGAAGTCATGCCCAAGCTGAATCCAACTGCATTACGCAAGGACAGACACATGACGCAAGCAATCACCCAAACAGACACCCTGGTGGTAGGCGCCGGCCAGGCCGGCGTGGCCATGAGCGAGCATTTGAGCAAGCACGGCGTGCCGCACCTGGTGCTGGAACGCAGCCGGATCGCCGAGCGCTGGCGCAGCGGCCGCTGGGATTCGTTGGTGGCCAACGGGCCGGCCTGGCACGACCGTTTTCCCGGCCTGGCCTTCGAAGGGCTCGCCCCGGATGCCTTCGCGCCGAAAGAGCGCGTGGCGGATTACTTCGAAGCCTATGCACGCCAGTTCAATGCGCCGATCCGCACCGGCGTGGAAGTCACCTCGGTGCTGCGCAATGTCGGCCGCCCCGGTTTTACCGTACACACCAGCGACGGCGTGATCGAAGCCAACCGCGTGGTGGCGGCGACCGGGCCGTTCCAGACGCCGGTGATCCCGGCGATCGCGCCGACAGACACAGCACTGCATCAGATCCATTCCGCCGACTATCGCAACCCCGGCCAACTGCCCCAAGGCGCGGTGCTGGTGGTGGGCGCCGGCTCGTCGGGGGTGCAGATCGCCGATGAACTGCAGCGCAGCGGCCGTCAGGTTTACTTGTCGGTCGGCGCCCACGACCGCCCGCCGCGCGCCTATCGCCAGCGTGATTTCTGCTGGTGGCTCGGTGTACTGGGCGAATGGGACCAGGCCGCGATCAAGCCCGGCCGCGAACACGTGACCATTGCCGTGAGCGGCGCCCACGGCGGCAAGACCATCGACTTCCGCGAGTTGGCCCTGCGCGGCATGACTCTGGTCGGGCCCACCGAGTCTTTCCATGGCGGCGTGGCCACCTTCCAACCCACCCTGCTGGAGAACCTCGCACGCGGCGACGAAAACTACCTGGCCCTGCTGGACGCGGCGGATGCGTATATCGAACGCAACGGCCTCGACCTGCCCATGGAGCCCGAAGCCCGGCGCGTCTTCGCCGATGCCGAGTGCGTGAAACAGCCGATCCTGCAACTGGACCTGGCCCGCGCCGGCATCACCTCGATCATCTGGGCCACCGGCTTTGCCGTGGATTACGGCTGGCTGAAGGTCGATGCGTTCGACGCCGCCGGCAAGCCGCAGCACCAGCGCGGCGTGTCCAGCGAGGCCGGCATCTACTTCCTCGGTTTGCCCTGGCAGTCGCGCCGTGGCTCGTCGTTTATCTGGGGCGTGTGGCATGACGCCAAATACCTCGCCGACCATATCGCCACCCAGCGTCAGTACCTCGAATATCGCGTCGCGGCCCCGCTCGTGCGCCCATCCCCTGTCAGCGCCTGATCATTTTTTCCGGAGTTTTTTGATGCCTACCCACACGCGCATCCGCATGTTCAACACTAAACAAACCTACCCCAACCAGAGCCTGGACAATGACCTGTGCCAGGCCGTGCGCGCCGGCAACACCGTGTATGTGCGCGGCCAGGTCGGCAGCGATTTCGACGGCAACCTGGTCGGCCTCGGCGACCCGCGTGCCCAGGCCGAGCAGGCCATGCGCAACGTCAAGCAACTGCTGGAAGAAGCCGGCAGCGACCTCAGCCATATCGTCAAGACCACCACCTACCTGATCGACCCGCGCTACCGCGAGCCGGTGTACCAGGAAGTCGGCAAATGGCTCAAGGGCGTGTTCCCGATTTCCACCGGGCTGGTGGTATCGGCCCTGGGCCAGCCGCAGTGGCTGATGGAAATCGATGTGATCGCCGTGATTCCCGAGTAAGGAGCCGTACATGACCTTTTCAATCGTCGGCCGTTGCGCCGACACCGGCCAACTGGGCATCGCCATCAGCTCTTCGAGCATCGCCGTCGGCGCACGCTGCCCCTGGCTGCGGCCGGGTGTCGGTGCGGTCGCGACCCAGAACATCACGCTGCCGGCCCTCGGCCCGGACGTGCTCGACCTGCTGGAACAAGGCCTGGCCCCCGCCGCCGCAATCGATGAGGCGCTGACCCGCAACGGCTACAGCCAATACCGCCAACTGACCGCGATCGATCACCTGGGCCGCAGCGTGCATTTCAGCGGCAGCCAAACCCTCGGCAAGCACCACGCGGTGTCGGGCGAACAGTGCGTCGCGGCCGGCAATATGCTCGCCGACCGCGCAGTGATCGAGGCGATGGTCCAGGCCTTCGAGCAAGGCGAAGGCCAACTGGCCGATCGACTCTTGGCCGCGATGCATGCCGCCATCGCCGCCGGTGGCGAAGCCGGCCCGGTGCATTCGGCCGCGTTGCAGGTGGTGGGCGAGCTGACCTGGCCGATCATCGACCTGCGGGTGGATTGGGCCGACGCCGACCCGATCGGCCAACTGCACACGCTGTGGGATGCCTATCGCCCACAAGTGCAGGCCTACATCGACCGCGCCCTGGCCCCCGACCACGCGCCCGGCTATGGCGTCGCCGGGGACGAGCGATGAGCCGCAGCCGCGCGTTGCTGCAGACGCTGGTGGGGTTCGATACCACCAGCCGCGAGTCCAACCTGCAGTTGATCGCCTTTGTGCGCGATTACCTGGCGAGTCACGGCGTGGCCAGCGAACTGATCTACAACGAAGCCCGCACCAAGGCCAACCTGTTTGCCAGCATCGGCCCGGTGGAGGTGCCCGGGATTGTGCTGTCCGGGCATACCGATGTCGTGCCGGTGGATGGGCAACCGTGGAGCGTGCCGCCGTTTGAACTGACCGAACGCGACGGTCGGCTGTTCGGCCGGGGCACTGCGGACATGAAGGGCTACATCGCCTGCGTGCTGGCCCTGCTGCCGGCGCTGGTCGCAGCGACGTTGCGCCGGCCGGTGCATATCGCCCTCTCCTACGACGAGGAAGTCGGTTGCCTGGGCGTGCGCTCGTTGCTCAGCGTGCTGGCGCAGCGGCCGGTGAAGCCGATGCTGTGCATCATCGGTGAACCGACCGAACTCAAACCGGTGCTCGGTCATAAAGGCAAGCTGGCGATGCGCTGCGATGTGCATGGCGCGGCCTGTCATTCGGCGTATGCGCCCCATGGCGTGAATGCGATCGAGCATGCCGCCGAATTGATCGGCGAACTGGGACGCATCGGCCAACGGCTGCGCGATAAGCAGGATACGCGCTTTGATCCGCCATTCAGTACGGTGCAAACCGGGGTGATTGGCGGGGGCAAGGCGCTGAACATCGTGCCCGCCGACTGCCGGTTTGATTTTGAGGTCCGCGCGCTGCCGGGCCAGGCCCCACAAGCGGTGGCGGATGAATTGCGCGCCTACGCCGAGCAGCAGGTATTGCCGCGCATGCAGGCGGTGAGCGCGCAGAGTGCGATTCGCTTTACCGAGCTGTCGGCGTATCCGGGGCTGATGACCGATCAGCATAGCGAGGCGGCCGAGTTGATCGCGGCATTTTGCGGCTCGCGGGCGTTCGGCACGGTAGCGTTCGGCACCGAGGGCGGGTTGTTCGACGCGGTGGGCATTCCCACGGTGGTGTGCGGGCCCGGCAGCATGGACCAGGGGCATAAGCCGGACGAGTTTGTGAGTGTGGCGCAGTTGGCACAGTGCGATCAGATGTTGCACAGCATGCTGAACGCGCTGCGTTGACGGCCCTCGGCTGTGCCGGCGACATACCCTGCATCAATCGCTACCCGCAGCTGATGGAACCGTACTTGAAGGCGGCCCACATAGGAAAACGGCTAATAGCCGTTTTCACTTCAACAGCCTTTGAGTATTGACCATGATAGGAATTCCACCGCACTCGCCGTTGAACAACCCGCTCAACGCTGCGCCGCCTGAAGAGTTGCGTCAGCGCCCCGAAGCGGGTGTACCTGACAGGGAAAGCATACGCATGGCCGTAAGAGAAGAGGATGCATACCGCACGCTGGATGTCTTTTTTGACGTGGCAGAAGCTAACGGCATCAAGGATCTGAACCCGAGCCACGGCAGGCCCTACCTCGATAACAACTTGAACCCTCCGGGCAACGTGGTGCCGCTGTCCGTCCACTTCCGCCCGGACCGTCCGGATGACACTTACAGCCCGGGGCACTTGAAGGCGGTCAACAACTTCGGCACACAACTCGACGCACGGTTGAAGCAACTGAACATCCGGAATGTCGGGCCCGAGGAGTAATCCCAGCGCCGATCCGAGTTGACGCCTGCGTGACCCAGGACAGCCGGGCCGATGCGTTGTTGGCCCAGGCTTGAGCGCGCCGATCAGGCGAGCAAACGCGCCAGCTCCTCGCGGCAGTAATCGACGAACAACTGCACCGGCTTGGTCAACGGTGCGCGGCGCAACCACACGGCCGACAAGCCCGAGCCGGTGACGGTTTCCGCCAGCGGCAGGCACACGACTTTCTGGCCATCATAGGTGTACTCGGTAAACGGCCTGGTCACCAGGATCGAAAAGCCAAACCCGCGCCCCACCATGCCCCGCACCATCTCGATCGACGGCGAGCTGAACACGATGTTCGGCGTCAAGCCGCGCTCTTCAAAGATGCTCACGAAGTACGTGCGGCTCGGCAGTACATCCAGCAGGATCATCGGCTCCAGCACCAGGTCCGCGAGCGACACCTTGGCCTGCTGCGCAAAGCGGTGATCGGCCGGCAACAGCGCATACGGCTGCTGCGGCGGCATCAACGGCGTGGTCTCGATGGTCGCGCCCAGGTCATGCTCGAACAGCATCGCCACGTCGATACTGCCGGCCGTCAGCGCCTGCACCAACTCCTGCTGCTCGCCATCGCGCATGCGGATTTCCACCCCCGGCCAGCGCGCCTTGAAACCGGCGATCAAACGCGGCAGGTACAGCGGCGCGACGGTTTCGAAGCAGCCGATATCGATCTGCCCCGCCACCACGTCATTGTCGGCCAGGGCGTTCTGCTCGAACTCGTGGGCCACCCGCAGCAGCTCCAGCGCCTTGCGATAAAAGCGCGCGCCGCTGGGGGTGAGCGACACGCCCTGGGCGTGATGGCGGATAAACAGCTGCACGCCAAAGCTGTCTTCCAGTTGCTTGATCGCGGTGGACACCGACGGTTGCGCGATATACAGCTTGCGCGACGCCTCGGCGACGCTGCCGCACTCGGCCGTGGTGACGAAATATCTGAGCTGGCGCAGGTTATAGGCAGCCATCGGGCCCTCCGCAAATGTGGGACTTCGCCCCAGGACACAAGCGGGCAACATACCGGAGCGCGTGGCCACGCGAGATACTTTTTTTAAGGTCTATAGCAACAAACTTACTAATTTACCTCCCCGCCCCCATTGCAGATGATCGCTCCAACAACAAAGCGCCGCTGAGCGGCGCACAGCGAAGTACGTCAACGTACTCACCTTGCCTTGGAGCTCGTCATGGTTACCACTGCAACATCCAGCGCCCCGCTTATCGAAAAACACACGATTGGATACGTGCCCCCGGAAGATCGCCACGGAAAGGTAAGAGACCTGTTCACCCTGTGGTTCGGCGGCAACATCGCGCCGTTGCCGATCGTCACGGGTGCGCTGGGCGTGCAACTGTTCCACCTCAACCTGATCTGGGGCATCGTCGCCATCCTCGTCGGCCACCTGGTCGGCGGCGTGCTGATGGCATTGCACTCGGCCCAGGGCCCGCAGATGGGCATCCCGCAAATGATCCAGAGCCGCGCACAATTCGGCTCCCTCGGCGCGTTGCTGGTGGTGGTGATCGCCGGGGTGATGTACATCGGTTTCTTCGCCTCCAACATCGTGCTGGCCGGTAAATCCCTGCATGGCGTGGTCGACAGCGTGCCCGTGCCGGTGGGCATCGTGATCGGCGCCATCGGTTCCGGGATCATCGGCATCATCGGATACCGCTTCATCCACGTACTCAACCGCATCGGCACCTGGGTACTGGGCGCGGGGATCGTACTGGGTTTCGGCTACATCTTCAGCCATATACAGACCAGCGACTTTCTGACCCGCGGCAGCTTCAACCTCTCCGGCTGGCTGGCCACCGTGTCCCTGGCGGCGCTGTGGCAGATCGCGTTCGCGCCCTACGTCTCCGACTATTCGCGCTACCTGCCGGCCGACGTACCCGTCGCGTCGACCTTCTGGACCACCTACCTGGGCTCGGCGCTGGGTTCGAGCCTGTCGTTCATCTTCGGCGCCGTCGCGGTGCTCGCCACCCCGGTGGGCATGGACACCATGGACGCGGTCAAACTCGCCACCGGCGCCATCGGCCCATTGATGCTGGTGCTGTTCTTGCTCAGCGTGATCAGCCACAACGCCCTCAACCTGTACGGTGCGGTGCTGTCGATCATCACCCTGGTGCAGACCTTCGCCTACCGCTGGATCCCCACCGCGAAAAGCCGCGCCGTGATCTCGATCATCGTACTCGCGGCCTGTTCGGTGGCCGCGGTATTCGCCTCGAAAGACTTTATCGGCCACTTCGTCGACATGGTCCTGGTGCTGCTGGTGGTACTGGTGCCGTGGACGGCGATCAACCTGATCGACTTCTACGCGATCCATAAAGGCAAGTACGACATTGCATCGATCTTCCGCGTGGACGGCGGGATCTACGGGCGCTACAACCCCCAGGCGCTGCTGGCCTATGCGGTGGGGATCGCGGTGCAGATTCCGTTCATGAACACGCCACTGTACGTGGGGCCGATTTCGCAGCACATCAACGGCGCGGATTTGTCGTGGGTGGTGGGGTTGGTGGTGACGTCGCCGTTGTATTTCTGGTTGGCGAGTCGGGACAGTGCGTATAAGCGGCGGATGGCGGAGGGGACGCTGGTGGGTGGAGTTTGAAACAGCCTGTCGGTTGCGCCTCGATTAACCGCACCTTATAGTTCGCCCCGTCGCTGGCATTGGTCGGCGACAGGGTTTCGCAGCCCTACACAATAGAATCAACCTGCACAGTCATCAGACCCTCAGGCGAAGTCCGCCTGCGCCTCGTTTATGGCGGCTGTGCGTGGGAGACCTTCGGGTCTGCCGGGGGTGATTCTTCCTGGTCTGCGAACCCGCGCACAGTTGCCACCCAATCTGTTTCGCAGCAGCAAGGTGGTGATTCTTTTTACCCAAATAGAATCGAACCTCATGACCAATCAAAATCCGCCCCGCCGCTTCACCCCCATGTCCCAAACCGCAACCGACTACCCGGTCCTGCTGATCGACAGCGACGCCCCGCTCAGCGAGTTGCACGCCTGCGCCAGCGAGCGCCTCAATGCCGCGCTCGCCTACCTGCACCTGATGGCCTGTTCCAAAGTGTCCGACTATGCCGAGCACGACATCAATACCGTCGCCAACACCGCCCGGATCATGGTCCAGGATGTGGCGGATGTGTTTACGGTGATGGAGCGGCGTGGGTTTGATTCGCCTGCGGTGAGTTGATGTGATGTAAGTGTTGAGGAAACCCGCTTTGGCGGGTTTTCTGGTTTCTGGTGAACTGGAAGTTGGCGGGGAAGTGGATTTGATGGTGTTTGTCCCGCCGCCATCGCAGCCTCGCTGGGGCTCGACAGCTCCCACAGTTGACCGAGTCCGGCCTCCAGCAGTTGGACGGTCACCACGCCCCGTCACTTGGCCCCGTTGAACCACGCTGGCCGAACATCCTGGTCGACCCAGAGGCCACAATGGCGGCGCTATTGGCACCCGGCTATCATGTGGCCTTTCGCTTACCCTCCGAGGAAACCGCATGCCCGCCCTCTCCTTTCGCAACGCCCTCCCCAGCGACGCCGCCCATTGCTTCGACATCGAAACCAGCGCCTACGAAGGCGACGAAGCCGCGACCCTGGAAAAGATCGCCACGCGCATTGCCCAATACCCGCAAGGCTTTTTGATCCTGGAGGCAGATGGCGAGGTGGTGGGCTTCATCAACAGCGGCTGCGCCCACAAGGTGGTGATGTCGGATGAGGCGTTCAAGGAGTTGGTCGGCCATGCGGCCGAGGCGCCGAATGTGGTGATCATGTCGGTGGTGGTCGCCCCGGCGCACCAGGGCAAGGGCTATTCCACCGCGTTGATGCGCGAGTTTGTGCAGCGCATGCGCGCGCTGGGCAAGCAGACGATTCACTTGATGTGCAAGGACCGCCATGTGGCGTTGTACACGCGCCTGGGCTACCGCTATGTGCAGCCGTCGGCGTCGGATCATGGCGGGATGGCGTGGCATGAGATGGTGATGGCCTTTTAATAGTCACCCTGGGAGCTTATCCCTGTTGCAGCGCCCAACAAGGCACCACGAATTGACTCGGAGTGCTTTGATGTCCAGGGCACGTATCAGCCGCTTGTTGACCTCCTCTTTGATCGCAGCCCCGTTGATGGCCATGGTGCCGGTTGCATTCGGTGCCACTGCGCAGGACATCGAGCACCTCCGAAACTTATCCGTCGACCAGTTCCGCCGGGAGGCCAAGTAACGCGCCGAGGAGCAGGCGCGCCAGGAAGCCAGGGAAAAGCAGTTGCAGGAAGAGGAGGTACGCGCTTTATTGCTCGAAAAACCCTGATCACGCCCACACTCAATCGTATAAAGAACTGTCTAGACGCTTGTCGGACAACGGGCCACAAGGAATCCAGCGCGATGCAGCCTCCTCTCATTGAAATCAGCGACCAGCCCAACCCCGACGCCGAACGCATCCTCGGCAACGGCCTGGCGGCGTTCAACGAACAAGCCACCGGCTACCATGACCGGCGCCCGCTGAGCGTGCTGGTCAAAGACCCGCACACCCAGCAGGTGCTCGGCGGCATCACCGGCCGGAGCGCATTCGGCATGGCCTTCCTCGACCTCTTCCACTTGCCCGAGACCCTGCGCGGTTCCGGTATCGGCAGCCGATTGCTGCGCGCCTTCGAAGACGAAGCCCGACGCCGCGGTTGTCGCAATGCCGTGCTCTACACCATCAGCTTCCAGGCGCCGGGGTTCTATGAGAAGAACGGCTGGGTGCGGTTTGGCGAAATCGCCTGTGAACCCGAGGGCAACAGCCGGGTGTTTCTGTCGAAACAGCTGTGAGATTCAGGCGTTCACTCGTTGGAGATCAACGTGCCGGTACCGACGGGTGAATAGATGATGGCCTGGGTATCCAGGTTCTTGATGCCCGAGCTGATTTCTTCAATCCATCGATACAGCCTCCCAAAAGCAAACCAATATCATTTGCGCACAACCCGACGCTTTGGTTTAATCGCGACCAATTCTTATTTACGCCAAAGCCTTTGCGCTGGATGGACAGTGTGTCGACCTCCTTCACCCACATCTATGGCACCCACCACAGCTGGCTGCTCGGCCTGCTGCGGCGGCGCCTGAACGACCGCTGGGATGCCGCCGACCTGGCCCACGACACGTTTATCCGCATCCTCGGCCGCCCGTTGGCCGAGACCGATCACGTCGGCCAACGCTCCTACCTGGCCACCATCGCCCGTGGCCTGTGCATCGACCACTGGCGCCGCCGCCAACTGGAACGCGCCTGGCTGCAAACCCTGACCGAACGCCCGGAAGCGCAGCAGCCGTCGCCGGAGCAGCGGGCGATCATCGTCGAAACCCTCTACGAAGTGGACACGATGCTCGCGCGCCTGCCGAAGAAGGTCAGCGAGGCCTTTTTACTCGCGCACTTGCACGGCCTGCCCTACAAGCAGATCGCCGTACAGCTTGGCGTGTGCGAGCGCATGGTCAAGAAGTACATGGCCCAGGCCCTGCTGCACTGCGCGATTCTGGAAGCCGAACTCGACGGGATGCTGGTGCAATGAGCCGCCCCGGCCAGCTCAGCCACGCCAGCCTGGAGCAGGCTGCGCACTGGTACGTGCGCCTGCAGGCCCCAGGCGGTGCGCTCGAACAGTTGCGCTGGCAAACCTGGGTTGCGCAAAGCCCCGAGCACCTGGCGGCCTGGCAGTACGTACAGCGCGTCAGCCAGCGTTTTGCGCCGTTGCTGGAGCAACCCCATGGCGCCAGCCGGGCCTTGCGCAGCTCGCGGCGCCAGACACTCAAGACCCTGCTGGTGCTGGGTGTCGGCTCGACACTGGCCTGGGGCACCTGGCGCCACAGCCCCCTGCCCCGCCTGGCAAGCGGCTGGAGTGCCGACTATGCAACCGCCAACGGCGAGACCCGCGACGCGCTGCTGACCGATGGCAGCCATGTGTGGTTGAACGCACTGAGCGCGCTGGATGTGCGCTTCGATGCCGCGCAACGCTTGCTGCGCCTGCGTTTTGGCGAAGTGTTGATCGACACCGCCAAGGACCCCAACCGTCCGTTCCTGGTGGACACCGAACAAGGCCGGCTGCAGGCGCTGGGCACGCGCTTCAGCGTGGTGCAAGGTGATGAACATACCCAGCTCACGGTGTTCGAGGGCCGGGTGCGGGTGAGTACGCTCAACCCGCACCCACGGATTGTCGACACCGGCCAACAGCTGACGTTTACCCGCAACCACTTCAACACCGCCAGCGTCGCCTCCCCGGCCCGTGAAGCCTGGAGCCGTGGCGTGCTGCTGGCGGACAACCTGCCGCTCGGCGAGTTGATCGCCGAACTCAACCGCTATAGCCCCGGCCACCTGGGCTGCGACCCGGCCGTGGCGCAGCTGCCGGTGATGGGTTCGTTCCCGCTCAAGGACAGCGACCAGGCCCTGCACCTGCTGCAAGCCGCGCTGCCGATTCGGGTCGAGCGGCCGATGCCGTGGTGGGTCAGCGTGGGGCCGCAGTAAAAAACTTCACCCGCCAGTTCCCTTTTTCGACACTCGTTCGGTTAACCCTGCAGACGCTTTCAACTCGCCGATCGACTTGATCCAAAGGGACACCTCCATGCCGCAACCTGCTCGCTTCGCGCTGCGCCCACTGGCGCTGGCCACCTCCCTGCTTTGCCTCGGCGCACCGACGCTGTACGCCGCCGAGCCGACCTCGACCCAGGAAGCCGCGCGCAGTTATCGCATCGCGGGCGGCGCCCTGGTCGCCGTGCTGAACAGCTTCGCCGAACAGTCCGGAATGTTCATCGCCGGCCATAACAGCCTCGCTGCCGGTAAAACCAGCCCCGGCCTGAACGGCAGCTACACCCCGACCAGCGGTTTGCAGCACCTGTTGCAGGGCAGCGGTTTGCAGGCGCTGCCCCAAGGCAACAACGGTTACGTGCTGGAGCTGATCCCCGCCCACAGCGGCGCGCTGGAGCTGGGCGCCACGACGATTTCCGGCCAGGGCCTGGGCGCTATCACCGAAGACACCCATGCCTACACTACCGGTGTCATGGCCTCGGCCACCGGCCTGCCGCTGTCGATGCGCGACACCCCGCAGTCGGTCACGGTGATCACCCGCCAGCAGATGGACGATCAGGGCTCCAACAGCATCGCCGACACCCTGCGCCGCGCCCCCGGCGTGAGCGTGCAGAACTACGACAGCGAACGCTGGGAGTTCTCCAGCCGTGGCCTGCCGATCACCAATTTCCAGTACGACGGCGTCAACGCCACCTATGACGGCGTGTACGACTACGGCACCACCAGCACCGACATGGCAGTGTACGACCACCTGGAAATCATCAAGGGCTCGGCCGGCCTGCTCAGCGGTTCCGGCGACCCGTCGGCCACGGTCAACCTGATCCGCAAAAAGCCCACGCGGGAATTCAAGGCCTCGGTCACCCAGACCTTCGGCTCCTGGGACAACTACCGCACCGAAGGCGATATTTCCGGCCCCTTGACCGAGTCGGGTAATCTGCGCGGACGCTTTGTCGGCGTGTATCAGGACCGCCAGTCGTATCTCGATCACTACCAGCACACCAAGGACATCGGCTACGGCATCCTTGAAGCGGACCTTACGCCCGACACCCTGCTGACCTTCGGTATCGACCAGCAAGACACCCGCTCCCGTGGCGCCAGCTGGACCGGTTTCCCGATGTTCTTCAGCGACGGCTCGCGCACGCACTTCTCGCGCTCGTTCAACCCGGCGGCCGACTGGAGCCGCCGCGACTTCCAGAACCAGACGCTGTTCGCCTCGGTGCAACAGCAGTTGGCGAACGACTGGTCGCTCAAGGTCAGCCTCGACCGCAAGCGCAGTCAGCACGACACCCTGCTCGCCTCCGCCAGCGGCGGCAACCCGGACCCGGTCAGCGGCGACGGCATGTACATGTTCATGGGCAAGTACAAGGGCGACCAGTTACAGAACACCCTGGACGTCAATCTCAGCGGGCCGTTCAACCTGTTTGGCCGCGAGCACGAGCTGATCATGGGCTTTATGGCCACCCGCTCGAAGCAGGACGTGCCGGTCTACGGTTCGATTTACCCCGCCGTGGGCGGCAGCATTTTCGACTGGCACGGCGAGTACGCCAAACCGGATATCCCGCGCAGCGGCCAGAACGATATCGTGCAACGCCAGACCGGCGCCTACCTGGCCACGCGCTTGAAACCCACGGACGATTTGTCAGTGATCCTCGGCACGCGCGTCAGCACGTTCAGCGGCACCGACACCACCGATTTCTATGACCCGACCAAGGCCGACAACCGCACCACCTACCGCCAGAGCGGCGTGGTCACGCCGTATGCCGGAATCGTCTACGACCTCAACGACACCTGGTCGGTGTACACCAGCTACACCCAGATCTACCGCCCGCAAAGCAGCAAGGACGCCGACCGCAAACTGCTCGATCCGATCGAAGGCGCCACCTATGAAGCCGGGCTCAAGGCAGCGTTCTACGACGGCCGCCTGAATGCCAGTTTTGCCGCGTTCCGCATCGAGCAGGACAATGTCGCCGAGTACGTCTCGGGCTTCGAGACCGATTCGGTGTACCGCCCGATTGCCGGCGCCACCACCAAGGGCTTCGAGGCGCAACTGTCGGGTGAAGTGCTGGACGGCTGGAACATCTCGGCCGGCTACACCTACCAGCACACCCGCGATGCCAACAACGGTTATGTGTACAGCTCGGTGCTGCAAACCACCACGCCGCAGCAGGTGGTGCGCCTGTTCAGTAGCTATCGCCTGCCCGGCGCGCTGGAGCATGTCACCGTGGGCGGTGGCGTGAATTGGCAGAGCGAGTTCTTCGGCAACGTGTTCCAACCCGACCCGAACGACACGGTCAACTTCGGCCAGAACGCACGCATCACCCAGGACAGTTACTACCTGGTCGACCTGATGGCCCGCTACCGCTTCAACGAGCACCTGAGCACCACGCTTAACGTGAAGAACCTGTTCGATAAAAAGTACTACACGGGCCTGGGCAACTTCGGCACCGGGTTCTACGGCGAACCGCGCAGCCTGCAACTGGCGACTAAATGGGACTTCTAGGCTGACGGCCCCGGCAGTCTGTGCAATGATCCTCCCTCGATCTCCCGAGGGATGGAGCCGCCGCCATGTCGCTGAACACCGCCACTCACCCCGCGCAAGCGCCGCGCTTCTGGCGCGACGAGCGCTTGCCGTTCATCGAAGCGCGGACCATCGCCGATGGGCGCAAGGTCACCTACACCCGCCACGCCCACGAGCATTTCTCCATCGGCGCGATCACCACCGGGCGCAGCTATTACCACTACGGCGCGGACACCTTCCAGATCAGCGCCGGCACGGTGGTGCTGATGAACCCCGGCGATGTGCATGCGTGCAACCCGATCCACGACCAACCCTGGTCGTATCACATGCTCTACCTCGACACGCCCTGGCTGACGGACCTGCAATACCAGTTGGGTTTCAGCACCGACCAGGGTTATCGACCGTTCAATACGCCCTATACCCGCGACCCGGTGCTGTACAACGGCCTGATCGAGCTGTACCGGACGCTGTTGGATGAGCACGCCGAACTCCTGCAAAAACAGAGCATGCTGGTGAGTTATTTCAGTGAGGTGCAGCAGCGCCTGAACCCTTCGAACACGCCGGTGCGGGAGGTCAATCACAAGCTGGAACGCGCCGCCGAATACATCCGCGAACACTGCACCCAGGCCTTGAAACTCGAAGACATCTGCCTGGCGGCCGAGCTGTCGCCGTCTTATCTGATCCGCGCCTTCAAGCAGTATTACGGCTTGACGCCCCATGCGTTTCTGGTGAACCGGCGCATCCAGTTCGCCCGCACCCAATTGCGCAACGGCGAACTGATCGCCGACGTCGCCCTGGCCGCCGGCTTTGCCGACCAGGCGCACTTCCAGCGCACCTTCAAGCTGCACTTCGCCGCCACGCCGGGGCAGTACCGCGACTTGCTCAAGCCATCAGCAAATAACCCACACTGGCCACCAGCAACGCGGCCATCGAACGGTTGAACACCCGCACACCCTGCGCGTTGCCGAGGTAACGGCGCAAAAACGTGCCGGCGTAGGCCCAGCAGGCTACCGACAGGTAGCAGATCACCAGGTAGAGCGCCGCAAACAGCCACACTTGCCGGGCGTCGCCATCCGCGACAAACAACCCCATCCCCGCCACGCAGGCCAGCCAGGCTTTGGGGTTCAGCCATTGCATGATCGCGCCGTAGAGCATCGACGGCGCCGTTGCGGTGCCTTCGGCGTCCAGCCGGCCATCGTCCACCGCAAGTTTCCAGGCCATGTACAGCAGAAAGGCGACCCCGCCCCACTGGATCAACTGGGTCAGAATGGGCCAGCGCAGCAGCACTTCATGCAGCCCCAGGCCGATCAGCACCAGCAATAGCGTGAAGCCGGTGGCGGCACCGAACACGTGTTTCTGGCTGGCGACAAAACCGAAGCGCGCGCCCGAACTGAGGGCGACCACATTCACCGGGCCCGGTGTGATGGAGGTGGCCAACGCGAAGGCGGCCATGGAAAGGATCAAGCTCATTGCGGTTCCCTGTTGTGGTGATGAACAGGGGCCACGGTAAACACCCCGGCGAGCCGGGTATTGAAGAAAATGCCCCTGCTACTCGCCGGTCATGCGTTCCAGGCTGTTGCTCAGGTGCAACAACATCGCGGCGCGGGCGGCGTCGGGGTCCTGGCGGCGGATGGCGTTGAGGATCGCCTCGTGTTCCAGGTTGGCCAACTGGCCCAGTTTCATCAGGTCGGTATCGCCGCGCTCTTCGGCGTTGATGCGCGTGCGCGGGATCACCGAGTTGCCCAGGTGCTGGATCACATCGGTGAAGTAGGTGTTGCCGGTGGCCTGGGCAATCAACTGATGGAAGCGCACGTCGGGTTCGACGCTGCTGTCGTTGTTGGCCAGCGAGGCCTGGTAGTCATCGAGGGCCTCGCGCATGTGCTGCAACTGCACCTCGCTGCGGCGCAGCGCGGCCAGGGCGGCGGCCTGGGTTTCCAGGCCCAGGCGCAACTCGAGGATGCCGCGCACACTGACGGCGGTGTCGTGGTTCAGGTGCAGGCCCTGGCGCTGGTCCCGCGCCAGCACAAAGGTGCCCACCCCGTGCCGGGTTTCCACCAGCCCTGCCGCCTGCAACTTCGACAGCGCCTCACGCACCACCGTGCGACTGACACCGTACTCGCCGACGATGGCCGACTCGGAGGGCAGCTTCTCGCCCGGCGCCAGTTGGCCGAGGAGAATGCGCTGGGTCAGCGTGGTCACGATGTCATGGGCCAGGCCCTGGGAGCGCTTGCGGGGGGTGTCGTTGTGCATCGGTCATTCCATCGGTTGGACCCGGTCAATACTAACATCCCCCTCCGCCACCAACTTGTATGACAACAAACAAATTACGCCGCAACTGCGCCGCGTTTTCATGGAAGCTGGATTGCCTGCGATTGCATCGGCGCGATTGATTTCATGCGCTATGACGCCTGTAAAACAGGATTACCAGCCCTGTCGCGTGCTCGTACAGCCAAAATTTACGTTGCGACGCGGAAAAAAGCAGTTGTATGATGTCTATCAAGTTGCCAGGCACCCCCGGCAGCCCTGAACCCATCCCCGCACAACAATAATCCGTGGGAGTTCTACCCCGTGACCGCTTCCAACCCTGCGACAGCTGCGCCTGCCCTCGACCCCGTCCTGGCCCGCGCGATCAAGAAAGTGAAGCAGCATGTGCTGCCACTGTTCGTGATCATGTTCATCGTCAACTACATCGACCGCGTCAACATCGGCTTTGTCCGCACCCACATGGAACACGACCTGGGCATCGGCGCGGCCGCTTACGGTTTCGGCGCCGGCTTGTTCTTCATCGGTTATGCGTTGTTCGAAGTGCCCTCCAACCTGCTGCTGCAAAAAGTCGGCGCGCGTATCTGGCTGACCCGCATCATGTTCACCTGGGGCATCACCGCGACGCTGATGGCCTTTATCCAGAACGAAACCCACTTCTATATCCTGCGTTTTCTGCTGGGCGTGGCCGAGGCCGGGTTCTTTCCGGGGGTGATCTACTACTTCACCCGCTGGCTGCCCGGGGTGGAGCGCGGCAAGGCGATTGCGATCTTCCTCAGTGGCTCGGCCCTGGCCTCGCTGATCTCCGGTCCGCTGTCCGGCGTGCTGCTGCAAATCAGCGGGCTGGGCCTGCACGGCTGGCAATGGATGTACATCATCGAAGGCATGGCCTCGGTGCTGTTGTGCTTTTTCGTGTGGTTCTGGCTCGACTCCAAACCCCATGACGCCAAGTGGCTCAGCCGCGCCGAACAGGACGCGCTGGTGGGCGAGATCGAGCGCGAACAACGCGAGCGTGACGCCGCCACGACGGTCAAGCCGAGCCTGGGCACACTGCTCAAGGACCGCCAGATCATGCTGTTCTGCGCCCTGTATTTCTGCATCCAACTGACCATCTACGCCGCCACGTTCTGGCTGCCGAGCATCATCAAGAAGATGGGCGACCTGAGTGACATCCAGGTGGGTTTCTACAATTCCATTCCCTGGCTGATTTCGATCATCGCCATGTATTCGTTCGCGGCCCTGGCCGGCAAGTACAAGCACCAACAGGCGTGGGTGGCCACGGCGCTGTTGATTGCCGCGGCGGGAATGTTTTTCTCCACCACCGGCGGGCCGATCTTTGCCTTTGTCGCCATCTGTTTTGCGGCGATCGGGTTCAAGTCGGCATCGTCGCTGTTCTGGCCGATCCCCCAGGGCTACCTGGATGCGCGCATCGCCGCGGCGGTGATCGCGCTGATCAACTCCATCGGCAACCTCGGCGGGTTTGTCGCGCCCACCACCTTCGGCTTTCTGGAGCAGACCACCGGGTCGATCCAGGGTGGTTTGTATGGGCTGGCCGGCACCTCGATCCTCGCGGCGATCCTGGTGTTCTTCGCCAAGACCCGGCCCGGCGCCCAGAGCCCGAGCGTGCTGCACCCCGCCCCCGTCCTGAGCAAATAAGGAAGCGTTTTGATGAATACAGAACACCAGCACCACGCCAGCCATGCCCCCATCGTCACCCACCTGCAAGTGATCCCTGTGGCCGGCCACGACAGCATGCTGCTCAACCTCAGCGGCGCCCACGGGCCGTTTTTCACGCGCAATATCGTGATCCTCAAGGACAGCGCCGGGCACATCGGCATGGGCGAAGTACCGGGCGGCGAACGCATCCGCGAAACCCTGGAAGACGCGCGCAGCCTGGTGATCGGCAAGCCGATCGGCGCGTACCAGAGCATTCTCAATGCCATGCGCCGCACCTTTGCCGCCCGCGACAGCGGCGGCCGTGGCCTGCAGACGTTCGACCTGCGCATCACCATCCACGCCGTCACCGCGATGGAAGCGGCGCTGCTCGATCTGCTCGGCCAGTTCCTTGAAGTGCCGGTGGCCGCCCTGCTCGGCGAAGGCCAGCAGCGCGACGCGGTGAAGATGCTCGGCTACCTGTTCTACATCGGCGACCACCAGCAGACCGACCTGGCCTACCGCAGCGAAGCCGATGGTGACGATTGGTGCCGCCTGCGCCATGAACCGGCCCTGACCCCGGACGCCATCGTGCGCCTGGCCGAAGCCGCCCAGGCCAAGTACGGCTTCAACGACTTCAAGCTCAAGGGCGGCGTGTTGCGCGGCGCCGAAGAAATCGAAGCGGTCACGGCCCTCGCCGAGCGCTTCCCCGACGCACGCATCACCCTGGACCCAAACGGCGCCTGGTCACTCAAGGAAGCCATCGCCCTGTGCCGCGACCAGCATCACGTATTGGCCTACGCCGAAGACCCATGCGGCGCGGAAAACGGCTATTCGGGCCGCGAAGTCATGGCTGAATTCCGCCGCGCCACCGGCCTGCCCACCGCCACCAACATGATCGCCACCGACTGGCGCGAAATGGGCCACGCGATCCAGCTGCAATCGGTGGACATTCCCCTCGCCGACCCGCACTTCTGGACGATGCAAGGCTCGGTGCGCGTGGCGCAGATGTGCCATGAATGGGGCCTGACCTGGGGCTCGCATTCCAACAATCACTTCGATATTTCCCTGGCGATGTTCACCCAGGTGGCCGCCGCCGCACCGGGCGACATCACTGCGATCGACACCCACTGGATCTGGCAGGACGGCCAGCGCCTGACCAAGGCGCCATTGCAGATTGTCGACGGTCACATCCAGGTGCCGACCAAGCCGGGGCTGGGCGTCGAGATCGACATGGACGCGGTGGCCCAGGCCCACGAACGCTACAAAGACATGGGCCTGGGTGCGCGCAATGACAGCGTGGCCATGCAGTTCCTGATCCCCGGTTGGAGTTTCGATAACAATCGCCCGTGCCTGGTGCGCTGAGCGCCGATCCCGGCCAGCCTCAACCGTGAATCAACGAAACGTGCGCGCCCACCCCGGCGCGCACGCCCTCGGCCACCGCCAGCGCCACGGAACCGGCGGCAAGGGACGCATCGCCACAGGCAAACACGCCGGCCACGGAGGTCTGGCGGGTTTCGTTGGTGTGCAGGTATGGGCCGGTGGGGCCGTCGGCCAGCACACAGCCCAACTGCTCGGCCAAGGGGCTGAGGCGAGTGCGGGACATCGTGAATACGCCGTCCAGTTGAATCACACGGCCATCAGCCAGTTCCAGAGCCACGCGCTCACCGCTGATCCGTGTCACCGCCGTGCGCTCCACGCGGACCCCGCGCCGATCCAACTGCGCCTGTTGCTCGGCATCCGGGGTGAACACGCCGTTGGTGAACAAGGTGGTGCTGCCCCAGTCCGGCAACATCAGCGCATGGTGCATCGCCAGCGGCGAGGTGGCCAACACACCGATGCGGCCTTGATCCAGCTCATAGCCGTGGCAGTAAGGGCAATGAAACACGTGCTTGCCCCAGCGTTCCGCCAAGCCTTCGAGGGCGGGCAATTCGTCCACCACCCCGGTGGCGAGGATCAGGCGTCGCCCCTCGAATCCGCCGTTGTATTGCGTGTGTAGCCTGAAACCGCCCGGCGCCGTAGCCGCCTGTAATACGCTGTCCTGCACCCAGGTGACGCTCGGATACTCCATCAATTGGCTGCGACCTTCGGCGGCAATGACGTCCGGCGCCTGGCCGTCCTGGCCGAGAAAGCCATGGGCGGTGGCGGCAAACCGATTGCGCCGCTGCCCCGCGTCGATCACCAGAACCTTGCGTCGTGCCCGCGCCAATTGCAGGCCGGCGGACAAGCCGGCATAGCTGCCGCCCACGATAATGACGTCATGCATCATGAAAGTGCCCCTTGTCAGGTGCGCGCGGTTATCCGCGCGCTTTCACGACACACCATAAGTTACGTAAAAATAGCACGTCAAGTGTCTCGCAACTTTTTGGGTTACGAAGGATACTTTCGACCGAATCGACTTGAGGTTTTTTGATGAGAAACGACACCCGCCTCTCGCGCATGCTGCACGTGCTGATCCATATGGACCGCCATGAAGCGCGCGCCACCTCGGAGACCATCGCGCAGATGCTCGGCACCAACCCGGTGGTGGTGCGGCGCACACTGGGGCTGCTCAAGGAAAAAGGCTATGTCCGCTCGGAAAAAGGTCATCAGGGCGGCTGGACCCTGGGCAAACCCTTGAGTGAAATCACCTTGCTGGATATCCACAATGCCTTGGGCACGCCGTCGATATTCGCCATCGGCTTGTCCACCGACCACCCGCAATGCCTGGTGGAACAGGCAGTGAACGCGGCACTGAGCGACGCGTTCGACCAGGCCCAGGCACTGTTACTGGCGCGGCTGGGGGATGTGACGCTGGCGCAGTTGGCCGAAGATTTCGACGAGCGTTGCCGCCTCGCCCCGGCACCCTGATCGCACTACAGCCGGCGCTTGCGCAACCACTGCAGGAACCCCTTCTTCACCGGCACCACCGGTGCTTCCTGGGTCAGGGTCTGCGCCGCATGTATGCGGAAATCCAGCAGCGCTTTCATCGCTTCGCCGATGTCATGCCGCGCATCCAGGCACGGCTTGAGGTATTCCTTCTCGATGCGATAGAGGGTGCAGAAGGTCTTGGCGCGAAAGTCCGCCAGCGTGGCCTCGTCGGACAAGATCCCAGCCTCGCCGATCACCTCCCCCGGCCCCATGCGCCCGGCTTCGAACATGTGCCCAGCCTTGTCCATCATCACCGAGACCACGCCGGATTCGACGATAAACAAATGATCGCTGACCTCCCCCGCCGGCAGGATCACCGCGCCGGCACGATAGCTGTGCAGGGTCATGTTCTGGCTGAAGGTGTCTTTCTCTTCCTGGCGCAGGGTGGAGAAAATCGACGAGCGCTCCAGCAACGCCCGCGCCCCCGACAGCGCCGGCGGCGCGCTGCTTTCGGTGGCAGACAGCAAACCGACGCCCGCCGCCTGCAAGTGCCGGAAAGCCAGGTCGTACAGCTGGTTGCGCACTTCGCGCTTGAGCGGCATCGACGGCACAAAGCCGCTGATTTCATACTCCACGCCGTCGCTGGCCGAGGTTTTGAACGCCACGCTCGGCGCCGGTTTGGCCAGCAGCAGCCGGCACCCTTGCATCGCCCGCTCCAGCGCCTCGATCACCGTTTGCGGGCGGGCGTGGGGGCTGACTTGCAGGCAGACCGACAGGCCGAACATATCCGCCGGGCGCGAAAAGTTGACGATCTTGGCCTTGGCCGCCAACGAATTGGGGATCACCGCCATGCTGCCCTGGGAGGTCTGCAACCGCGTAGCGCGCCAATCGATATCGGTGACGCGCCCCTCGGTGCCGTCGATGGAAATCCAGTCATCGAGCTGGTACGGCTTGGTGGTGTTGAGCACGATCCCGGAAAACACATCGCTGAGGGTGCTTTGCAGCGCCAGGCCGACGATGATCGCCACCGCACCGGAGGTGGCGAGCACGCCCTTGACCGGCAGGTCGAGCACGTAGGCCATGGCGGCGATGATCGCAATCAGGAAAATCACCGCGCCCAGCAGGTCCTGCAACAGCCGACCGGTGTGGCCCACGCGCTGCATCATCACCGCGCCGAGCAACACCGTCAGGGTCCGCGCCGCGAACAGCCACCAACCGATCTGCAACGCAGTGGCGGCCAGGTGCAGCGCGGTGTTGTCGGCATACGGCGCGACGAGCATCGGGTTCATGCCGTCGTTGAACAACACGGCGCTGAACACCGCAAAAATCACCAACCGCGCCGCCAGCTTCCAATTGGCCAGCTCAGCGGAAATCAAGCGCCACACACCGATGTCGATAAAGATCAGCGCCAGGGCGCACAACATGGGGTGCTCAGCGATAAATGAGGGCATCCAGGCGACTCCAGGGTGAATGCCGAGAAGATCGCATGAAATGGGGATGTGGGGGTATAGCGCGGAGCGAAATGCGGGTGGGAAATTGCACCGTATCTGACCACCTGATTGCATCAGCACTGACCAGGCGTTTGCATCGCGCCGGATTATCTAGACACCTTGTAAACTCATACTGATGTTTCTTCAGACCGCTATGCCACGTCGCTTACACAAAGGAGTTCCCTATGCGTAAGGATTACCTCGCCTTTTTTATCGCGCTCTTTCTATCGAGGCTGGCGGATCAGATCCTGTTGTTTATTGTGCCGCTGGTGGTGTTCCAGACCACCAACAGCGCTTCATGGGCAGGGCTAGCGTTTTTCGTCGAATCGCTGCCGCGATTTCTCGCGTTCCCGCTGTGCGGCGCGCTGTGCGACAAGTACCCGCCTATTAAGATCCTGCATATCAGTCAGGTCTACCGGGCATGGCTCTGTGTGCTGGGGGTGGTGCTCTACGGAATCTTTGGTGGCATCGGTTGGATAGTGGTGCTGTCGGCACTGTGCGGAGTGCTGACCACGCAAGGCATCATGGCTCGCGAAGTGCTGATGCCGCATATCTTCCAGCACTACAGCTACACCAAGACGTTGTCCTACTCCCAGATCGCCGACCAGGCGGGACTGGTCCTCGGGCCTCTGGTGGCGGCACTGATGCTTGAGGTTTGGGCTTGGCACTGGGTGGTGCTTTGGATCGCCGGATTGTTCCTGCTGGCAGACCTGAGCATGCTGGCGTGGCAACGTCTTGGCCGTATGACGCTAGAGGTGTTCGAGCAGCATCAAGACATCTGGCTGCAGCCGTTGCGGATCGCTTTTGGGCATATCCGTAGCCTGGCGGAATTGAAAAAAATCATCATTCTGGCGGTAGGCGTCAACCTGATCGTTGGTGGCACCTTGGCAACTTCGGCGGCCATGGTGATCGGCCAGTACAGCGCCGGCAAGGATAGCTATGCAGGGCTTCAGGCGGCGGGTGCGGTGACAACAATCGTGATCCTGTTCCTTCTCGCTCGGGTGGTGCTGCCTCTGCGAGTCCTCGGGGGTGTCGGATATTCGATGATCGCAACGGGGGCATTCATCAGCGCCCTGAGTCCGAGTCTGCTCGGCTATGTGCTGGGTTTCCTGTTGATCGCAGGCTTCGACAAAATGTTCAACGTCTACATACGCACTATCCGGCAGCAGGTGATACCGCCTCAGGACTTCGGCAAGACGGTAGGTGTGATCACGCTGCTGAACAACATGTCCCAGCCTCTGGCAGGTTTACTGGTGGCTTTGTTAGCTGCGCCCTTGGGCACCCAGACCGTAATCCTGATTTTGGCCGTGTTAACGACTATTCTTGGGACATTTGCCATGTGGTGGTTCGCAAAGGCTCGCGGCCCATCCCCGAGCTTGATTCTCGAGGCTGACCAAGAAGCCGGAAAATAGAAAGTTGCGTCGGCAGGCTTGTAAGCATTTTCCAAGGAAGCATACGGATCATGTCCGCAAAGAAGAGTCTGCCGGTTCGAACTCATGATCGCCGCCGAACGTTTACAGCATAACGACCACTCTCGGCCTCACGGGTCAAGTCCATGCAATTACGCATGTGGGGGCTTGCCCGCCCCCACATTAGGCTTGGCGTCAGCCTTTCAGTGCTGCATCTGCCCGAAATGACCAGAGTGGAAATCAGCAAACGCCTGATGGATCTCCTGCTCAGTATTCATCACGAACGGACCATGGCCGACGATAGGCTCGTCGATCGGCTCGCCGCTGAGCAGCAGCACCCTCGCGTCGTCGCTGGATTCCAGCGACAGTTGCGTGCCGTCGCGCTCAAACAGTGCCAATTGCCCCTGGCGCGCGATTTCTTCGCCATTGACCAGCACCGTGCCGCGCAAGATCACCAGCGCGGTGTTGCGTCCGGCGTGCAGGTTCAGGGTCAGCGCCTTGCCGGCGTTGAGGCGCAGGTCCCACACGTCGATCGGCGTGAAGGTGCGTGCCGGGCCTTTGGTGCCCGCGAACTCACCGGCAATCAGGCGCAGTTGGCCAGCCTCATTGGCCAGCGGCAGCAGCGGAATATCGCTGTCGACAATCGTCTGGTAACCGGCGTCGGCCATTTTGTCCTTGGCCGGCAGGTTGACCCACAGTTGCACCATCTCCAGCACCCCGCCGCTACGGGCGAAGGCTTCGGAGTGGAACTCTTCGTGGAGGATGCCCTTGGCGGCGGTCATCCATTGCACGTCGCCGGGGCCGATCGTGCCGCCAGCCCCGGTGGAGTCGCGGTGCTCGACTTCGCCGTCGTAGACGATGGTCACGGTTTCAAAGCCGCGATGCGGGTGCTGGCCGACACCGCGACGCTGTGTGGTCGGGGTGAAATCGGCCGGGCCCGCGTGGTCCAACAACAGGAAGGGGCTGATGTGCTTGCCCAGGGTGTCGTAGGAAAACAGCGTGCGTACCGGAAAACCGTCGCCGACCCAGTGGGCGCGGGGGCTGGTGTAGATGCCGATGAGTTTTTTCATGGTGTACCTCCAAAGTGCCTACACCATAAGTCCCACGGGTCTTGGGGACTAGCCGGCAAACGCGGCGTTGTTCGTTCTATGCATAGGACAATCAACACGTCCTCAGTTTGTTTTTGCTGGCTGGGGACGCCGTCCCGCTAGACCGACCTCAACCAAGGCCCCTGCACCGCGCTGACCCGATTGCGCCCGCTGCTCTTGGCGTCATATAACGCCTGGTCGGCATCGTTGAGCCAACTGGTCGAATCGCTATGCCCGACCCGATAAGGCGCCAGGCCGATGCTCAAGCTGACACGCAGGGTCGGGTCCTGGGTATAGGCCAGCGCATTGAAGCGATCGCGCAGGGTATCCATCACTTGCGTGGCGCGATTGAGCGGCACGTCCGGCAGGATCACGCAGAACTCGTCACCGCCGTAGCGTCCGGCCAGGTCGGTGGCGCGCAGGTTCTGGCGCAGCACTTTGCTGAGCTGGCGCAGGACGAGATCGCCGGTGACATGGCCGTAGGTGTCGTTGATCACTTTGAAATGATCGATGTCGATCAGGGCAATCACCGCGCCCTGCTGCCCGCCGTGGCAGCGCTGGAACTCGATGTCCAGATGGTCCTTCCACGCGCCATGGTTGAGCAGGCCGGACAAGCTGTCGGTGCGACTCAGGGCCAGCAGCTCACGCTTGTGCCCGGCCAGGGACACGGCCTGGCGATAGCAAATCCAGCCCAGGGCCAGCGGATACAGCACCAGGATCGGTAAACAGGCATACAACTGCGCCTGGCTGGTTATGCCGATGAACGCCGGGGTGAAGATCAGCAGCGACACGCCGACGCCCAACGCCTGCGCCACCCAGCCCGCCAGCATGAAACGGGGACCACCGATGGCCACATTGTTCATGGTCATCATCGACAAGGTGGTGACGCTGGGCAGTGGGTTGAAGTGCATGGCACCGACCCAGAAGCCACCGCAAAACGAATCGAACAGCAGGTTGTGGCGCTCGCAACGCAATGTGTTGGCGGTGCGGCGTGCCCATTGATAAGCCAGGTGCGGCCAGACAAAGCCGTTGATCAGCATCAACGCCCACACCCAAAGCGGTGGGTTCAACGCGGACATGCCGAAGGCCACGCAGGCAAAGCCAAGTGTCAGCCCCAACGTGCGGGTTTTGTACAAGCGGGTAGCGAGCGGAACTCCATTTCCTCCGGCGGCTGGCATGGTGAGGTGCGATCCTGGGTAGGTGCCTGGAGTCTATCAGGGCAACAGCATATCGCCACTACCCCTTGTAAGCTCAGCGCCGTCAGTGGGAAAAGCCCCGCGCCAGCATCCCGGCGACGCCCAGCAACAACAATGCCGTGATCCGTTGCAACCAGACCCGCCGCCGGGGGTTTTCCAGCACCGGCTTGATGCGCTGGCCAAAATAGCCATACAGGCAGCCACTGGCGAACTGCAGCAACAGAAAGGTCAGCCCGAGGATAGCGATGTCCGACATCGAGTTGTGTTCCCCGGCCCCGGCGAATTGTGGGAACACGGCGCTGAACATAATGATCGCCTTGGGGTTGGAAAACCCGGTCAGCAAGCCCTTGCCGAACAGACTGCGTGCGCCTTCCACGGCAACGACCCCGTCGATGGACACGCCGCTGCCGGTCCACTGTTTGTAGGCCAGGTAGATAATGTAGGCGACGCCGACCATCTGGATACCCTGGGTAATGGCGAGGTTGCCTTTGATCAATTCCGAGAAACCCACGGCAAAGATCAGGATAGAGACCAGGTACGACACACTGGCGCCGAGCTGCGCCGGGATCGAGCCGCGCAGGCCGTCCTTCAAGCCCAGGCTCAGCAGCAGCAAGGTCATGGGGCCGGGGCTGAACGTCACAGTGGCGCAAAACAGCAGAAAGTAGAGAAACGAAGAGAGCGTCAACGCGCTTGTCATAGCCTTGGACCTTGGGAAGACAGCCGGAAAGTGGCGGGATAGCCGGCAGTCTAGGGCCGCGGCATTGCGCAGGGCAGGTAAAGTAAGGCCTAATCCGGCCCTACTTCACCGGTAAAATCACTAGCAAAGACAAGGAAGCCGCATGTTTGTATCCGCCATCGCCTTTCGGGCTGGCGCACCCAAGGTGCAACAGATCGTCGAGGCGTTCAGCCAGGCCATCGAGAACGGCGAATGGGCGCCCGGCAGCAAGTTGCCGTCGGTGCGTGAGCTGACCCAAACTCTGGGCGTGAGCAAGTTCACCCTCAATGAAGCGCTGGACCGCCTGCGCGGGCGCAACCTGTTGACCTCGAGCCAGGGCCTTGGCCACTTTGTGACAACAGACATCATCCGCGCCACCTCGACGAGCTGGGTCGACCTGTTGCCCCAGGACTTGCTCAGCGTGTTACGCCGGCCGCTGGTCACCGTCAATGGAGATCTGCGCCCCGGTGGCGGGCATTTGCCGGAGGAGTGGCTGAACAGCGAGGCGCTTCGCCAAGCCATGCGTAGCGTGGTGCGCGCGCCGTCGCTGCGCCTTGCCGGGATGGGCACGCCGGCCGGGTTCCTGCCGTTGCGCCAGGCACTGCAACACAAACTGCATGCCGAAGGGTTGTCGGTGCCGGTGGAGCAAATCATCACCACGCCCAACACCCTGCAAGGCCTGGACATGCTCATGCGCTTGCTCGCCCGCCCCGGCGACACGGTGCTGCTCGACGCGCCCTGCTACTTCAACTTCCACGCCAACCTGGCCCTGCACGGGGTCAAGGTGGTGACGATCGAGCGGCGCCCGGATGGCTTCGATTTCGACGCCCTCGAACAGTTGCTGGCCGAACATCGCCCCAGCCTGTACCTCACCACCAGTGTGTTGCATAACCCCACCGGGCACTCTTTCAGCCCCAGCCAGGCGTTTCGTCTGCTGCAACTGACCCGCCAGTACCACTGCCATATCGTCGAGGATGACCTCTACGGCGACCTGCATCCCAACCCGCCGCCGCGCCTGGCCACCATCGCCGGCCTGGACCAGGTCACCTACCTGTCGGGCTTCTCGAAAATCCTCAGCGCCAACACCCGCGTCAGCTACGTGGTGGCCGCACCGCAACTGGCGGCCAACCTGACCCATATGAAGTTGATGAGCGGCGGCGTGACCTCGGAGCTGTTCGAGCAGATCGTCTACCGCATGCTCAGCGAAGGCAGTTACGCCCGGCACCGCAAGCGCATGGTGCAGCGCTTGCTGGAAGCCGGTGCGCGTGTCGAACAATGGCTCAAGCGCTGCGGCTGTCAATTGCCGATGGCGTATGAAGGCGGCATGTTCATCTGGGCCCGCCTGCCGCCGGGGGTGAACGGCGAACAGTTGGCCCAGGAGGCGTTGAAGCAGAACATGGTGCTGGCGCCGGGGGCATTGTTCGGCTACGACCCGGCGCTGCCTGATTCGATGCGCTTCAATGTGGCCCACAGTGACGGGCCCGGGGTGCAACAAGCCTTCGAAACGCTGTTGCTCAAAACTGTGCGCGAGCCGCGATCACTATCGACATGAGGGCTCATCGGCGATGCGCCAACGACCTGACGCAGCGATCGCCCAGGCTTTGCACGCCCTGCACGAGCACCACCAACACCACCACCGTCACCACCATGATCTGGTTGTTGAAACGCTGGTAGCCGTAGCGAATCGCCAAGTCGCCCAACCCACCGCCGCCGATCACCCCGGCCATGGAGGAAAAGCCGATCAGCATCACCAGGGTCAACGTGACCCCGGCCACCAGCGCCGGCAAGGCTTCGGGCAGCAGCACCTTGAAAATCACATGGCGGATATCGCCGCCCATGGCCACGATTGCCTCGATGCGGCCCTTGTCCACATCATCCAGGGCGGTCTCGACGATGCGTGCGAAAAACGGAAAAGCACCGATGGTGATCGGCACCACCGCCGCCGTGCTGCCCAGGGTGGTACCGACAATCAGGCGGGTCAGCGGAATCAGCGCGATCAGCATCACCACAAACGGCAGCGAACGCCCCAGGTTGATCACCGCACCCAACGCACGGTTGAGCCTTGGCAGCGGGAACAGCCCACCCGCGCGGCTGATAAACAGCAGCACGCCCAATGGCAGGCCGATCAACAAGGTGAACAGCCCTGCCAGCAGCACCATGTACAGGGTTTCGCCGGTGGCGTTGAGCAGCAGTTGGAGAACTTCATTCCAGTCGGTTTTCATCCCGCCCTCACCACCTGCAGGTTGGGCGCCAGCGCGCGGCCCAGGCGCGAGGACGGGTCGGCCTGCAGTTGCAGCAGCGTGCCGCTTTCCACCACGCGCCCCGCCGCCAGGGAAACCGCGCTGTCGCAGATCGCCTTGACCACGTCCAGCTCATGGGTGATCAACACGATGGTCACCCCCAGCTGCCGATTGATATCGCGCAACAGCGCCAGGATCGAAGCGGTGGTTTCCGGGTCCAGGGCGCTGGTGGCTTCATCCGACAATAAATACGCCGGGCGCGCGGCCAGTGCGCGGGCGATGCCGACACGCTGCTTCTGCCCACCGGAGAGTTGCGACGGAAACGCCGCCGCCTTGTCGCTCAAGCCAACCAACGCCAGCAACTGCGCCACCCGCGCGACGCGCTCGGCCTTGGGCACCCCGGCAATCTCCAACGGCACCGCGACGTTATCCGCCACGTTGCGCGAGTGCAGCAGGTTGAACCCCTGGAAGATCATGCCGATGCGCTGGCGTTGCTGGCGCAGCGCCTTGCCGGTTAACCGGGTCAGGTCCTGGCCATCCATGAGGATGCGCCCGGACGTCGGCCGCTCCAACAGATTAAGGCAGCGCAGCAACGTGCTTTTACCGGCGCCGCTGCGGCCGACGATGCCAAAGATCGAACCATCGGCGATCTGCAACGACACGTTGTCCAGCGCCGCCGGCTGGCCGTCGGCGTAGGTTTTGCTGACACCCTCGACGACGATCATTCGAGCGCCACCGGGATCACCGAACCGGCATATTTCTCGCTGATGAACTTGGCCACCGCCGGCGAGCGCAGGTCTTTGGCCAGTTGCTGGATGCGCGGGTCCTGCGCCAGTTTGGGCGTGGTCACCAGGATATTTGCGTAAGGGTTGCCCTGAGCCTTCTCCAGCCCCAGCGCATCCTTGGCCGGTTGCAGCCCGGCTTCCAGGGCGAAGTTGCCATTGATCACTGCCAGGTCGACATCCTCCAGCGCCCGGGGGATCTGCGGCGATTCGATTTCCAGGATCTTCAGGTGCTTGGGGTTCTCGGCAATGTCCCTGGGCGTGGCCTGGTGCTTGGACGCATCGTTGAAGCCCGGCTTGAGGGTGATCAGGCCATTGGCTTGCAACAGGTACAGGGCGCGGCTGAGGTTGGTGACGTTATTCGGCACGGCGACGGTGCCGTTGTCCGGCACCTGGTCGAAGCGGGTGTGGCGGTGCGAATAGATCCCCAACGGTTCGATATGCACGGCGGCCGCCACCGCGAACGTCTGGCCGAGCGCCTGTTCCTGGGCCTTGAGATACGGCAGGTGCTGGAAGTAATTGGCGTCGACATCGCCATGGGCCAGCAACTCATTGGAGTTCACGCCGCTGGGGATCTCGATGATGTTCAGCTTCAGGTCCGGGTCGAGCTTCTGCACGTATTCGAGGATTTGCGCATGGGGAATCGGGTCGGCAGCGACGCGCAAGGCATCGGCGGCCGCCACATTGAAAGCGCTCAGCAAGGCCGCCAGGGTTAGTGTGAATGTCTTCAACAGAGTGATCTCCTGATCAGGCGGACAGTGCATGGGGCAGCGTGGCGTCGGCGTAGAAACGCTGGGCCACATCCGGGTGGGAGCGCAGGCGGCCCTTGAGGTAGTTCCAGCCGACGTCGCGCAGCAACGGGTTGCGCGGGTCGCTGGTGGGGCCGTGGGCATCGCGCAGCAGTTCGGGCGCCAGCGGGTACACCGGCACCACCGCATCCAGCTGCGCGCCAAGGAAAAACGCCAGGGACACGCGCTCGCTGCCCACCGGCGGCGACACCACGCGGTGGACCGTGGCGCGCAGATAGCCGTTACTGGCCAGCTCGAGCAATTCGCCGATATTCACCACCAGCGTGTCGGGCCGCGGCGCGGCGTCGATCCAGCGCCCCTCCTCCACTTCCACCTGCAAACCGGCCTGCTGGTCTTGCAGCAGGAAACTCAGGAAGCCGGAGTCCTTGTGCGCGCCAACGCCCTGGCGACTCTGCCCGGCGTGGCGACCGGGGTAGCGGATCAGCTTGATATGTTCGTTGGGCTTGTCGCCGTACAGCGCGTCGAACGCATTTTCGGGCAGGGACAAGGCCTGGGCGAACGCGCGCAGCAGGCGCAACGACATCCGGGTCATCGCGTGCTGCCAGGCCAACACCCGAGGTTTGAGCTCGGGCAACGCCGCCGGCCATTGATTGGGGCCTTGCAGGCGCGCCCAGGCCGCGGGGTGTTGCGCGACGGCCAAGGGTTCGCGCTCGGCACCGACGTCGAACTGCTCACGCAGGTCCGGCTGGCCCCGGGTGATTTCCGAGGCCGCGCGGTTATAGCCGCGAAAGTGCGGGGAGTTGATCATCCCGACAGCCAGCTTGTCTGCCTCGGGCAAAGCGAAAAAAGCCCGCGCCTGCTGCTGCACCTCGGCCAGCAACGCCGGGGCGATACCGTGACCGGTGAGGTAGAAGAAGCCGACATGCCGCGCGGCAAAACGCAGCTCATCGAGAAACGCGCTGCGCTGCGCCGGGCTGCCATCGAGCAACGACAGGTCCAGCAGCGGCAAGGCGGTGATTGATTGCAGCATCGGCGGCTCACTCCATGAACGTCTTGGGGGAGCGATCAAGCTAAACGATCTTAAAAATCGGCAATAAATACCTTTTTAGAATTAGCTTAAGCCGTCGTCGGATCCGGGAGGACCGCGCAAGTAAAGCGCAGAATCGACAGCACCGGGCAGGCGTCGATGGCAAATTCCTGGCGGTTTAAGGCAATTAGTCGCCCCGTCACCTGGCCTCATTTATAGAAAAAATTAAATCGCCACAGGCCTAAAAACCAATTGACCTAAGATACTTATTGCACACTAACAATCTGCACTAGCATATGTGTACACCCATGCAAACGCCGCACCCGCAACACCTCCCTCTCACCCCGCCGCCGCCTTTAGAATAAAGCTACGAATGTTAAAATTTGTCACGTTTTGGCGGAATCAATTCGATTAGTATCTAACGCTAGCAGCGATTGAACTGTCGGCCTTGCATGCCAGAAAAGGGAGTAGGTGATGCATTTTTCCAACGTCCTCGCTATTGCACGGACTGCGTCTAAAACTGAGGATTTCAGAGCACTTATAGTTCGTACTGTACCGAATGATTTAAAAGTCGATACACGCAGCTACGGTCAACTAGTCGGTCATCATGAAGATCACGTCGACTATCGCGCCATCGTCATAGAAATCGACACACCTTCTGCCAGCAATCAAACCCTGGACATCATAAAAAAAACCAGGCACAAAAACCCGACCTGCCTGATAGTTGTCTTCATCACGTTTGCCTCTACTCAAAGTAAAACCAAATATTATTTGGCCGGCGCGGACTACTGCCTAAAAGCCACCGAAACTTCCCCTGAAGAAAAGTTGAGTTTAGTCGAGGCATTTCTCAATGAAACGTATCGCTTGGACTGCTGCAAACTTATTCTCGATCAAGACCGGATGTGCATTTACGGCAACGACCAGAAACTTGAAATTTCCTTCATCGAAATGAAAGTTCTCGAGGCACTGATCTATAACCGACTGCTCAGTCACGATGAAATCGCCAATGTTATGGGGCTCAACACCAAATTCTACGACTCTCGAGCCCTGGAGAAATCCATTAGCCGCCTGCGCAGCAAAATCAAGGCGCGCTATGGCGAAAATATCATTCAGAACATCCGTGGCTACGGTTACAAGTTGAGCCGTGGGATTATTTCCGCCCAGTATTTGCACCCAGCCCAAGAGAGACAGCATCGTGAATAACGAGAAAATATCGCCTGTCGCAATAGCCCAACCCAAGCTCTTCAGGCAAGCGATAGTTGAACGCAGCTGCGCACTTTGGGGCAATGAGATTCGCGTAACCAGCACACATAATCTGCTCAATCTTCCAGAGCATTCGCAGCCCTTGTATCGCGCTCAACTTAAATGCGCCTACCGTGACGCCCTATCGCGCATCGACCCACGCATGACTGCCGATTTCAGTCATTTAACACTTGCTTCTGCACAGCCGGCGACTCATAAATTTCTACGCATCGAGCAATCAGCGCTTATGTCCGAAGACACGCTCAAGGAACTTATCCAGGTCGCGCATGTATTGGACAGCTATAAGCAGCAACTCGTTATCAGTATAGAAAACCCCTTGGACGCACTTCCCGGCCCCACGGAGCGCCGCGCGATGGTGCGCCAACTGTATAACCTCAAAGACCGCAGCAGTATCAAGCTTGCCTACAATAACTACACACTGGATACAAAGCAGGCCGACCTGTTGATCGAACTGAAACTCTATGACTATATAAAAATGCCATTTCCGGATGCGCCCCTGAGACTGAGTCTGAATATACGCTCGGATTTTTTCGACCGGCTCTATGACCGCATGTTAGAGCTGATAAGCGCCAGTCGAGTCTCATTCATTGCAGACAAAGTTGAATTCTCTGACAGTGCAACACTCGCCAAACGCTTGCCTTTCAATTACTTTCAGGGCGGTTACTACTCGCCGGCCGAAAATTTATAACACTCAACCCACAGGACCATGGTAACCACTATGAGCTCACTCAAAAAACACCTGTCCACCGCTACGCCCGTCTTTATTCCGCTGCCCGACTTTGCGTCGAATGTGGAGTTACTCTATGGCGATATCGCTTGCCCGCCGCGAACCAAGACAGCAGAAACCCAGACAACCAGCACGCCATTGTTTGGCAACCAGTATTTCAATTCGCACTACACCAACAATTCAACGATCGAAAAACCCGACAGCGCCAATAACGCATCAACGCCGGTCATTTACAAAACATTACAGCCCTATAATAAACTGGAACTAAATGTTCAACTCCACAGCACCGACAGGCCTCAAAAAGCACTGGCGACCCACACCGAAAAACCTCCGCTACAAGCACCTGACTACTGGACCTTTACACAACATGATCGAATGCTGGTCAAGGGTGGCCTACGCATTTCCTTGACCACGATCGAGTCAGCACTTATCAAAAAAATGTTACACCATGAAGAACGTGTGGTGAGTAAAGAAGAACTTATTCGCAATATTGGTCGCGAACCCGAGTTGTATCGCGGCCTGGAAATGTGCCTCAGCCGACTTCAGGAAAAATTCAAGCGCGTCAACGATGGCGAGCGGTTGTTCCGTTCGGTGAGAAATCGGGGCTATTGCTTGACCCAGAGGATAAAAAACCCCCTGGAACTCGCCCAGCAGTTTCGCTGAAAAAATATAATAATTCCAGAGTCGTTAATCTTGGCGTTGGTCACGCTCCACTATCTGCCTTTTTATAACAATCCGTCTCACCCAACAGCCACTTAACTATCGCTATGTGCCTGTTATAACTCGTCAGCTACTGCCCCCTGCCGTTGATTAATATCAATCTGTGCGCGCCTACGCGTGCCTGTCTATTTGGCTGTTTCAATGCCACGCCTCGCTTAAGCCTGCCACCATGAGTGGTCACCACTGGGAGCAGTAGTATGCTGAATAACCGGAGAATGCATCGTAACCTAACACCCAAAGGTCTGACCTTTTGGGGACAGTGGACGCTGGCGTCAAGTTTGGTCGTCACACTGTTATTTGCATTGGTTATTTTAAAGACTGGCCAGCTGGAATATCCCTACCGGGTATTGGCTGCCTTTAGCATATTGGCCTCGATCCCGGCCTATATGTTATGTGACGTCTACAGCAAGAAAGATGATTACGCAGTGGGACTGGGCCGACTCTTCATGGGCTGGTTACTTACCCTGCTGATACTGGTTGCGGTGGGTATCGCCTGCAATGCTAACGCGTTGTTCCCCGTCGAAATCCTGCTACTGTGGGCGGCGATTAGTTATGCCGTGCTGGCGCTCTGTTACATCCCTATCCACAGTCTTTCCCGCTATTACCACGGGCAACTTCACGAGCGACATAAATCGCTGATCGTGGGTACCGGTAAACTTGCTGCCGACCTGGCGAAAACACTTTCCCGGCAAAAACGCTCACCGCTGGTCGGCCTCGTCGGCGCCACGGCGACCGCAGCCCCGGGCGTGCAATCGCAGATACTCGGCGAGCTGCCGGACCTCCCGCAGTTGATCCGGCAGCACGGCATCCGCAGGCTGTACATCACCCATTCGCTGCAGGAAGCCACCCATATCGAGGCGCTGTACATCAACCTGCTGGAGATCAGCGTCGACGTCATCTGGGTCCCCGACCTCAACAACATGCTGCTGCTCAATCACTGCGTGGCCGAGGTGGACGGCCTGCCGGCGATTTTCCTCAATGAAAGCCCGCTGACCAGCCGTCCGACCGCCGCACTGAGCAAGTCGCTGCTGGACAAAAGCGTGGCCTTGCTCGCGCTCATCCTGCTGAGCCCGCTGCTGTTGCTGTTCGCCGTGCTGATCAAACTGACCTCCCCCGGCCCGGTGATCTTCAAGCAGGACCGTCACGGCTGGAACGGTCAGGTGATCAAGGTCTGGAAGTTCCGCTCGATGCGCGTGCATGACGACCACGAAGTACGCCAGGCCAGCCGCCACGATTCACGCATCACCCCCGTGGGGCGTTTCATGCGCCGCACGTCCATCGATGAACTGCCGCAGTTGTTCAACGTGCTGCAAGGGCACATGGCCCTGGTCGGTCCAAGACCCCATGCGGTTGCGCACAATGACTACTACTCAGGGAAGATTCACGCGTACATGGCGCGCCACCGTATCAAGCCCGGTATCACGGGCCTGGCGCAGGTCAATGGGTGCCGGGGCGAGACCGAGACCCTGGAGAAGATGCAAAAGCGCGTCGACATCGACCTGCGCTACATCAACACCTGGTCACTGTGGCTGGACATCAAGATCCTGCTGAAAACGCCGTTCACACTGCTGTCCAAAGACATTTACTGAGGCAAACAAAGGGGGACTTCAGGTCCCCCTTTCCTTGTCTATTCAGTGATCTTCTCGAAGTTCCGATAGAACAGGTCACTGTCGCGGCCATCAGTCATCGTATGCAGCGAATACGCGCGATTGAGGCGCGCGCCGCCATCGCGGGTCAGCGGTGCCCACACCAGATTGGCGCGGCGCATCGTCGACAGGCTCATCAGCTCATCAAAGGGAATTGACAGGTAAAGGCCTTTGTCGAAGCTGCCTTCGCCAAAGGCTTCTTTTGACGCGGTGGTGCGGGTGACCCAGGCGCCAATCCGCACGCCATTGTTGAACTCGCGCGACAAGTCCAGGGTGGCGCCCCAGTCCCGGGCCAGGTAGCGACCGACACTCAGCGCACCCTGTGTGTTGAACGGCAAGTCGGTGTAGCCGGTGATATGCCCCGTGACCGTGCGGTAGTCGCGCAGGCTGAAGTCCTGTTCGAACCCGCGCTGGCGCACGTAGTTCAGGTCGGCGCCCAAGGCCCAGCGCTGGCCCATCGGCCGGTACAGCACCTCACTGCCGACACCGGCGTACATCGATTCCAGCAACCCGCCGTAGACCATGCCATACAGGTCCTGATCCAGTCGCACCGCGTGGTTGAGCTGGAACGTCGGCACGGTCACGTCAGAGCTGGTCATGTACTTGCGCAGATCGGTACGCACGCGCGGCAAGCCGCTGGGCGCGTCGTAGGTGAAGCCATCGTAGTTGTTCAGCAGGTTGACGCTGAGCAGGCCGCTCCACCAGGTGTTGCGGGTGAAGCGGTATTCGGCGTCGAGGTCGGCGGAAATCTGATACAGCAGGCCATCCGGCCCGCCGACGTTCTGCTTGTAACCCAGCCCGACGCCGTAGCTCAAGGGCTTGGGCGCTTGGGTGTAAAGCAGCGTTTGCGCCGGGGCGCTGGGCGGGTTGACTTCGGTCTGGCGATGCAGGGTCTGCAGGGGCTCGCGTTGGTTGACCACCTCGCGAAACGTCTCGCGGGGCACGCTGGTTTCTTCGATCGGCATGGCGTACCGCTCGCTCACCAGGGTGAACCAGCTGATCTGGTCATTGACGCTGTCGTCCAGGATACGGCTGGCGCGACCCACGGCCTTGGCGCTGTAGAAATAGCGCTGCTGCTCGCCATACACCAATAACTCAGGGCCGCGCTGGGCAATACGCTGCACGTTATAGCCGGCATTGTCCTGCAAACGCTTGGACACCGCGGCCCAATCCACCTGATCCATCGCGACGCTCGGCGCCTGGGCGGGCAGCTTGGGGGCCGGCGGGTCGTAGGTTTTGACCGGCGCCTTGCGGCTGACGAAATTGGTGTGCAGGGTGATACCGAACATCGCCGTGTTGCCGCGCTCCCACGCGGCACTCAGGTCGACGGAGTCGGCCACCTTGTAAACCAGCCCGAGGTTGACCGGCGAGTCCTGGCGCAGATGGTTGTTTCGAGGCTCGTTCTGGTAGTCGTTGCCCTCGTATTCCAGCTTGAGGCTCAACGGCGCCCAGGGTGTCTGGTAGGCGACGCCGCCAAACAGCGCGGGCCGGCCGCGGAAGTAACCGTTGGAGAAATTGCCGGAACCTTCGGCGGTGGGCCGCTCGTTGAAGCGATCACTCAGTGCGCCCAGCGGGTTGCCAAAATCGCCCCGGCTGCCCAGGTAACCCCAGGCGATGCCCGCACTGAAATCGAATTCGCCATAACGCTTGTTGGCCACCAGGTACTCGCTGGAAAACAGCCCGGTGCCGCCCAGGTCGAGCATCCCCAGCGCGACCTGGGGCAACCAGTGGCTTTCCTCGTAGAGACGCACTTTGGCGTCGACGGCCTTGTCCTTGTAGCTCTGGCTGCCACTGAACGATTCGGGGCCATAGGGGCGGTTGGTGATGGCGGTGTAGCGAAAGGTGCCTTCGAGCCAGTCCAGCGGTTGCGCGGAAAAACTGTAGCGACTGTAAGGTTCGGTGCGGTTGGCATTGACGCTGAGTTCGCCGGCCGGGGCCATGCGTGCGGTCGGGGTTTGCAACAGCCCGACCCCGCCAAAATCACTCTGGGTGTAACGCGGATCGCCGTGCGCGACGCCACAGGGCACCAGCAGCACGGCTGCAATACATAATTTCAAGGCGTGACCTCAGCCAGGGGTTGGGTGGCAAGAAACTCGGCCAGTTGTTGGTTCAGCTCAGGGGTGGGCGGTTCCAGGTCGTCGCTGCGCAGCGGCACCAGCAGCGTGCTGCCCGGTGCAGGCGCGGCCGCCGTCTCGCGGTTCCAGGGGGCAATGCCCAGGCGCGTGACCAGGCCGTCGGGCTGGATCAGCCACAGGTAGTCGACGTCGGCCCCCGCCACCGCCGGGCATTCGTCGAGGTAATCGCGTGCCGCCCGCATCGGCTGGAACGCCAGGGTGCAAGGCTGCGCGACCGCGCCCAGGACGCGCACACCTGCCGGCCTGGGCGGGTAGATCAGTCGATCGCCCTCGCTGACCCGCAGGTTGGGCGCAAAGCCGACCTCCACCGCCACCGGGTCCAGCATCGCGCGTTGCCGGCCGGTCACCGGCAAGGCCTGCACCTGTCGATAAACGCGCGCCGCCAAGTCGGCCCGGCTGTCGTACCCGGCGGCCAAGGCCGCCTGGCGCAACGTATCCAGGTCAAACAGCACGCCGGCTTTGAGCCGGGCCTGGGGCTCGATCAATGGCTGGTGCAGCCAGGCCGCCGCCAGCCAATAGCCCTGGGCATCCGGTTGTGACGCGATGATCGCGTCGAGCAAGCGCGCCTCGGGCGGCAGGGCGATCGGCCCGGGGTGCAGGACTTGGCCGCTCACCGTCAGGGCGGCGTGGCATGCACTGGCACAACTCCACAACAGCGCCAGCGCCCATCGTTTGCGGGCGGTCATCGGGCCTCCTTGCGGGCGGGTTGCAGTTGGGTGATTTTCAACGTGAGGCGCGGGCTGAGGTGCTGTTCGCTTTGCACAATGAAGCCGTCAGTGGGGTCGACCCAATAACGGTTGCGCGCACGAAACCCCAGGGCCTGGGCTTCGATGTCCTCATCGACGCGCAACAAGGTGTAAGGCTTGTCGAGGATCTCGAGCGTCTCCATGCCCTCGCGGGTCAGGCGGCTGGTGACGGTGATGCCGACGCGATAGCCATCCACCAGGTCGATCTGCCGGCTGCTGCGGTAGCCGTCCGGCACGCGGTGCAGCCCCTGCTGGAACGGCGACTGCCCTTGCCAGCGCGTGCCATCCAGATCAGTGCCGAGGCCAACGGTACGCACCACCAGGCCATCGCGCATCAATAGCACCTGTTTGCCGGAGGCGACCCAGAACTGCAGGTCGTCGCGCTGGCGAATCAACGCCATCACGCCTTCGCTGGACACCGTGGTCACTTTGATCTGGGGAAACGGCACGGCGTCCACCTGGGCCTGGCTCAGCGCCAATGGCGCAGGCCCGACGACGGCCGCCTTGAAGGTATCGAGCGAGGCCTGCATCAGTGGATTGCAGCCGCACAACAGCCACGCAAGGCACACGTAAATACCGGTTTTCACACTGTTCACGCAGGTTCCACCCTTATCGGCTGTTGGCTTCGCTCAGGTTGTTTTGGGTGGAAGCACCGGTACCGATGATCGAGGCGGAAGGTATCAACTGACTGATGACCCGGTTCCAGCGGGTGATATTGGCGGGGCCGACGAACACCACGTCCTGGGGCTGCACATCGAAGCGCGTGGCCAGGGCCATGGCTGCCGGGGAGCCGGCTTGCAGATGGAAGACCTTGGCCGGTTGCGTGTCCAGGTTCTGTGCGCCGCGGATCACGTAGATCGCATCGGCGTTCGAGGTGTTCTGGTTGATGCCGCCCACCGAGCCCAACACATCCGTGAGGTTCATGCTGCGTGTCTTGAAACTCAACGCGCGGGGCTGCATGACCTCGCCCATCACATAGATGCGCTTGCGGTCGTTGTAGGGCAGGTACAACTGGTCACCGTCCTTGAGGTAGATATCGTTCAAGCGCGACGGGTTGAGATTGAACGTGTCCAGGTCGAGTGTGTAGCGCTTGCCGCCGCGGGTCAGCGTGAGGTTCGAGAGGTCGGCATTGATCGGATCGACGCCGGAAGCACCGATGGCCTCCATGACGCTCATCGGGGTGGTGGTGATCGGTACAGGCCCAGCCTTGAGCACTGCCCCGGTGATCACCACTCGCTGGCTGGCAAAACGCAGCACACTGATATCCACCTGGGGGCTGTCGATGTACTGACGGAGCTTATCGGTGATTTCACTGCGCAGCGCCGCGAGGGTGCGGCCCTTGGCAACCACTTCGCCCACGTAGGGGTAGAACAGGTTGCCGTCGGGGTTGACCAGGCGCCCGTTGGCATCGATTTGCTGCTGCGGACCGGAAGGCGCAGTCAATTCCGGATGGTCCCAGACCGTGATGTACAACGCATCATTTGGGCCGATCAAATAGGGCCCGGGTTTATAATCGAGCAGTTCTTTGGGAAGCGCATAAGAGACTTGAGTCGCCGCGTCCATGGCCAGCAACTTTGGAGTAATCGGGATCAACTCCACGCGACTGCTTTCAGCACCGCCCTCCTTGGTCATTGCCTCGGTGTCCATATATTGACCGGGCGCAAACATGCAGCCTTGTAACAATGCGGAGGCCACGACCGCCACAGAAAAAATACGCATCATAGTGCTAAGACACTCGCGATAAACGACAAGAAAAAAAGACTACTTGGGAGGGGTTTCCAAGCAGTCTTATAAAGCGGAAGGCGTTCTGTTAGTTGCCGGTACCGGTGGTACCCGTGGTGCCAGTGGTGCCTGTGGTGGTGCCTCCATTGGCGCTGCCACCGCTGCTGGACGCGGCGGCGACGCCCGCGACCAGGGCCGCGCCGACCAGCAGGGTTTCCCCCACCGTCACAGAGCCGACCACCGCGGTACTCAGGCCAAGCGGCAACTCGGCAGCCATGGCAGAAGTACTCAAGAGACTGAGCACAATAATAGCCAGTTGTTTTCTCATATCAGACTCCTTATCGATAGTGAGCATTTAGCAAACGAGCGGGTGCCGCTGAAATACACCTTGATAGTGCCACTCAAGTAAACAACGCACCAGCCCGCTCATTACCCGGAAAGTTGAACGTATTCGTTCGAAAATAACATTTCTCGAAGCCAGCCCCCGTGTATCAACACGTTGAGGCCGCGAAACTAACAAGGCTGGCGGTTTAACATCGGAGCAAATGTTATTAATTGTCGGAAAACCTCAGGCCCGGCCGTACTTGTCTTCGAAACGCACAATATCGTCCTCGCCCAGATAAGAACCCGACTGCACTTCGATCAATTCCAGCGCAATCACGCCAGGGTTCTCCAAGGCATGCACCTGGCCAATCGGGATGTAGGTCGATTGGTTTTCCGAGACCAGGTACGTCTGTTCGCCATTGGTGACCTTGGCCGTACCGCTGACCACGATCCAGTGCTCCGCACGGTGATGATGCATCTGCACCGACAGCTTGGCGCCGGGCTTCACGGTGATGCGTTTGACCTGGTAGCGGTGGCCGCTGTCGATGGCGTCATACATGCCCCAGGGCCGGTAGACCTCACGATGGTTGAGGTGCTCATGACGCCCGTCGCGCTTGAGTTGGTCGACAATGCCCTTGACCTGCTGCACCTGGTCCTTGTGCGCCACCAACACCGCGTCCTTGGTTTCGACGATGATCAGGTCCTGCACGCCCACCGTGGCGACCAGGCGGCTGTCGGCGTTCACGTAGGTATCGCGGGTATCCAGTTGCAGCACATCGCCCTGCAGCACGTTGCCGCCGTCGGTTTTCTCGCTGGCTTCCCATAACGCCGACCAGGAACCGATATCACTCCAACCGGCCTGCAACGGCACCATGATCGCGTCGCTGGTTTTTTCCATCACCGCATAATCGATGGAGTCGTCCGGGCAGGCGGCGAATAGCGCCTCATCGACCCGGGTGAACAACTGATCCTGGCTCCCCGCGGCCAACGCCGCACGGCAGGCCGTGAGAATCGCCGGCTGCAAGCGTGCCAAGGCGTCCAGGTAACGGCTGGCACGGAACATGAACATGCCGCTGTTCCAGTAATGATCGCCCCGCGCCACGTAGTCGGCAGCGGTGGCGGCATCCGGCTTCTCGACGAAACGCTTCACCGCATACCCGCCCTCGCCCACCGCCTCGCCCTGCTCGATATAGCCGTACCCGGTGTGCGCGCTGGTCGGCGTGATGCCGAACGTCACCAGCTTGCCGGCCTCGGCCAGCGGCAGCGCCACCGCGAGGCTGGCATGAAACGCAGGAACATCTTCAATCAGATGATCCGCCGCCAGCACCAGCAGGATCGGGTCGCGGGACTCGTCGAGCGCCTTGCAGGCCGCCAGCGCAATCGCTGGCGCGGTATTGCGCCCCATGGGTTCGAGCAGGATGCTCGCCTGCTCCATGCCCAATTGACGCAATTGTTCGGCCACCAGAAAACGGTGCTGCTCATTGCAGATCACTTGCGGCAAGGCGACATCCGCGCCCTCCAGCCGGCCGATGGTCTGCTGCAACATCGACAGGCTTTTATGGGTCAGGCGCAAGAACTGTTTGGGGTTCAGTTGCCGCGAGAGCGGCCACAGGCGCGAACCCGAACCGCCCGCCAAGATCACCGGTAATAACATGAACGCGTCCTTCGATAGAGGGTCAGAAATAGGCACGGGTGTTCTCGTGTACACGTGGGCTGTAGCGCAGCTCATCCAGCGGCCACCAGCGGTAGTGCCGATGCTGCTCGGTGGGCGGTTCCAGGACCTGATTCTCGGCAAGGGTCAGGCAATAACCCAGCACCACGTAGTGGGTGTCCGGGCCGTTCCCGGCGTTGGCGAAGATGCTGTCGTCGTAGAAGTGCTCGAACACGCCCAGCAACTGCGCATCGGCGCGTTCGAAGGTGTGGCCGAGTTCTTCGTGGGTCAGGCGGCGGAAGGCGTCATCCAGGGTTTCGTTTTTCTGGATGCGCCCGCCGGGGACGAACCAGAAGCCATAGGCCGGCCGGTTGATCCGCAAGCCCAGCAACGTATCGCCGTTGGGTTTCCTCACGATCAAGTCGATGGCCACCAACGGCGTCGACATCACGACCGTATTGAAGGTCGGTAAATCAAGCCACATAAGCGTCAGACCTGTGCCATAAAGCGTTGGAGGACACGCTCTTTATCAAGAAAATCCGCGGCGTAGTTCAACGCCACTACGTTGCGCACAGGCAATGCCAGCACCCGCTCGATCCCTGCATTCAGGGCGCTGACCGATTCGGGTTCGACCCGCACGGCAATGCCCGGATGCTCGTCGCACAGCCGGCCAAGGGTGGTGTCGGGGTCAGCGGTGATGATTGCATTGCCGCCGACGGCCAGAATGTTGGTCAACTTGGAGGGCAATACCGAATCCGCCGCGCCGCGTTTCTGGATCACCAGGTGGACGTCCGCCGAGGCCAGCAGCGCAGGCAAGTCTTCATAGGCCTGCAACGGGGCGAAGACCACGTTATGCAGGCCCTCGCTGTGTGCGCGCTGCAGCAGGCGGGCCTGGCCGGCGCCCTGGCCGACGATCAGAAACACCAGCTCCGGGCGATGGACGTGAGCCTGGGCGGCATCGAGGATCAGTTCGAGCCCCTGCTTCTCACCGATGTTGCCCGAGTACAACAGCACCCGCTTTCCCGCCGGCACGCCGAGCCGTTCCAGCAGCCCGCTGTTGCGCGGTACGTCGAGGAAACGCTCGGTCTCCGACCAGTTGGGAAAGAACAGCAGGCGCTGCGCCTCGACGCCTTTGCCGGCCGCCTTCTCCAGCATGCCGCTGGATATCGTCGAGACCCGGTCAAAGCGCCGCAGCAAGCCGCGCTCCACGCCCCACGCGAGTCGCCGCAGTAACGGGCTGCCGCCCAGGCCCAGGCCGAACATCGCATCGACTTCATAATCCTGGATATGCAGCACGGACTTGGCGCCACACAGCCTGGCCAACAACAAGGCCTGGGGCGCGCAGAACAAGGTCGGCACCACCAGGATGACCAGGTCCGGCTTCCAGCGCAGTTGCGCCAATACCGCCAGGCACGAGCTGGCGGAAAAGCTGATCAGGTGCAGCAAGCGCTTCAGCGCCGTGGGCTTGCGCGGCACGTACAACGGGCAGCGCACCACCGTCACGCCGTCGACCTGTTCGGTGCGAAAACGCCACGCCGAGTAGCCCTCGCCGACCTGCCATTGCGGGTAATACGGCGGCGCCGTGACTACCCGCACCGCGTGGCCCTTGCTGGCGAGCCAGCGCGCCTGTTCACCGCTGTACTTGCCGATGCCGGTCAGCTCGGGGCTGTAGTTGATGCCATACAAAAGGATCTTCATTAATGGCCCCGAGGCTGTTCGAGGGCCGCGAGATACGCGTTGTAGGCATCGCGCAGCCCCTCCTCCAACGGCACGTAGGCTTCCCAGCCGAGGGCGTTGATACGGCTGACATCGAGCAACTTGCGCGGCGCACCGTCGGGTTTGCTGGTATCGAACCGCAAACGGCCCTTGAAGCCCGTGACCCGGGCCAGCGCCTCGGCCAGTTCGCGGATGGTGCAATCCACGCCGGTGCCGACGTTGACGTGGGAACGCATGGGCTCGGTGTGTTCGCCATAGCCCTCCTGGCTGAGTTCCATCACATGCACGCTGGCGGCCGCCATGTCATCCACATGCAGGAACTCGCGCCGTGGCGCGCCGCTGCCCCAGATCAGCACTTCTTCGTCACCGCGCTGTACCGCCTCGTGGAAACGGCGCAGCAAGCCGGCGATCACATGGCTGTTATGCGGGTGGTAGTTGTCGCCCGGGCCGTACAGGTTGGTCGGCATCACACTGCGGTAATCGCGCCCGTGCTGGCGGTTGTAGCTTTCGCACAACTTGATGCCGGCGATCTTGGCCACGGCGTAGGGTTCGTTAGTCGGTTCCAGCGAGCCGGCAAGCAGCGCCTGCTCGGTCATCGGCTGGGCGGCGAGCACCGGGTAGATGCACGACGATCCGAGGAACAACAACTTGAACACCCCATGAGTGTGGGCGGCGTGGATCACATTGGCCTGGATCATCAGGTTCTGGTAGATGAAATCGGCGGGGTACGTGGCGTTGGCGTGAATCCCACCGACCTTGGCGGCCGCCAGGTACACCTGGTCGACCCGTTGTTCGGCGAAATACGCGTGCACGGCCGCCGGGTCCAACAGGTCCAGTCGATCGCGGCCGGCGGTGAGGATCTGGGTATAACCCAAGGCCCAGAGGCGGCGCACGATGGCCGAGCCGACCATACCGCGATGGCCGGCGACAAAGATCCGTGCGTTCAGATCACGTGCCATGCTCAGTTCTCCACGGCAATCGGCGCATCGTGGCCGTGCAGGCGCAGCAACGCATGGCGCCGCGCGATTTGCAGGTCTTCGCGGACCATCTCCGCACACATCTGCTGGGCGCTGATTTCCGGCACCCAGCCCAGCTTCTGTTTGGCCTTGGACGGGTCGCCCAGCAGCGTCTCGACTTCCGCCGGGCGGAAGTAACGCGGGTCCACCCGCACAATCACGTCACCCACCAGCATGCCGGGCGCCAGGTCGCCGTCGATGTGCTCGACCACCCCGACTTCCTCCACGCCCTCGCCGACAAAGCGCAAGCGCAGCCCCAGTTCCGCCGCCGACCAGCGAATGAAATCGCGCACCGAATACTGCACCCCGGTGGCGATCACGAAGTCTTCGGGGCTGTCCTGCTGCAGCATCATCCACTGCATGCGAACGTAGTCCTTGGCATGACCCCAGTCGCGCAAGGCGTCCATATTGCCCATGTACAGGCATTGCTCCAGGCCCAGGGCGATGTTGGTCAAGGCGCGGGTGATCTTGCGGGTGACAAAGGTTTCGCCACGACGGGGCGACTCGTGGTTGAACAGGATGCCGTTGCAGGCATACAGCCCGTAGGCTTCGCGGAAATTCACGGTGATCCAGTAGGCATACAGCTTGGCCACGGCATAGGGCGAGCGCGGATAGAACGGCGTGGTTTCCTTTTGCGGGGTTTCCTGCACCAGCCCGTACAACTCGGACGTGGAGGCCTGGTAGAAGCGGGTCTTCTTTTCCAGGCCAAGCAGACGGATGGCCTCGAGGATGCGCAAGGTGCCGAGGGCGTCTACGTCGGCGGTGTATTCCGGCGAATCGAAGCTGACGGCCACGTGGGATTGGGCGCCGAGGTTATAGATCTCGTCCGGCTGGATCTGCTGGATGATGCGCGTCAGGTTGGACGAATCCGCCAGGTCGCCATAATGCAGGATCAGGTTTTTATGCAGGGCTTGGGGGTCTTGGTAAATGTGATCGATGCGCTGGGTATTGAACGACGAAGAGCGGCGTTTCAAGCCATGCACGACGTAGCCTTTTTCCAGCAACAGTTCCGCCAGGTAAGAACCATCCTGCCCGGTAATCCCGGTAATAAGCGCGACTTTTTTCATGTCTATCTCCCAAATAATAGGCGAGCGAAGGCCGACACCCGAACTTGGGTGTTTGTTAAAAACGGTCAGTTATTTCGGTATGGGCAGCGTCAAGTTATGTCCGGTCAACTTTGAAAGTTCGCGGACGATTGAGTCCTTATCGTCTAAGTGAGCGATCGCGGTTTCCAGTTCAAGCACCTTGGCGCCCACCAGAAAGCGGTACCAGTAACCTTGCAGCAAGTGATAAACCAGGCCGCTGCGGCCATCGAGAAAACCCAGTTGAACGATGTAGCGCCAGAGGAAGTACGCCGTCGAACTCAAGGTAAACGGCACGCGGTTATACACCCGGTTTTTAACCAGGCGCTTGAGCTTGGCCTGGAACGAACTGTGGCCCTCATTCAATTCATGGCGCACCGCAAACAACCCCAGGCGCGAGTTGATGATCTCAATCGCTTCACGGGTCGCGTACTGGTTGTGCTTGTGGGTGAAGAACGTCAAGTCGTGCAGGTTGTGATCGGCAAACCCGCCCTCCAGGGTGATGGTGCGACCCTCGGCCACCGAGATGTGCTCGTCCATCCAGCGATCTTCGATGCGCCCCTGCCCCGTGCGCCACAGCCGCAGCATCTTCAACGGGTAGCGGCCGCCATGGCGCACCCAGCGGCCCATGAAAATATGCTTGCGCTTGAAATTGATGCCGGTGATGCCCTGGTCCAGCGTCGGCAGCCGCGTGTTGATCTGCGCCGCCAGATCGGCCTCGATGATTTCATCGGCATCCAGGCGCATCGTCCAGTTACCGGTGATCGGCAAATTATCCAGCGCCCACTGGAACTGCTTGGCCTGGTTGACGAACGCGTGCTGCACCACCAGGGCGCCGTGGCGCCGGGCGATCTCGCAGGTGTCGTCGCTGGAGAACGAGTCGACCACCAGCACTTCGTCGCTGAAGGCGCGCACCGACTCGATCGCGCGGGCGATATGCAGGCTTTCGTTGTAGGTGAGGATGATCACACTGACGGTTTCGCGTTTCATGTCAGCCACCGTGCAGGTGAGGCAGGTTATGCGGTGCGGTCATCAGGCTTGACTCCCTTGTCGTGGTGCAGGCTCTTGCAGATGCTGGGTACGCTGGCCGATAAGCCGGGTCGGATGCCCGGCATGCACGGTCCACGCTTGCGCGATGTTTTTGATGACGAGCGCGCGGGCGCCCACTACGACGCCATCGGCAATACACACGCCCAGCGTGATAAAGGCATCGGCACACACCCATACGTGCTCTCCGAGCACGATCGGTTTGGCGTAGAGTTGAAAGTTGCGACTGTTGTAGTCATGCGACCCGCCGCACAAATGCGCGCCCTGGGAAATCACGCTGTAACGCCCGATAGAAATCAGCGCCATGTTGTAAATATTGGTGTCATCGGCAATACCGACATGGTCACCCAGCTCGAGATTCCACGGCGCCCACACTTTGGCCCGCGGATAAACATGCACACCCTTGCCCAGGCGCGCGCCGAACAGCCTCAACAGAAACGCCCTCCACCCATGAAAGGGACGCGGGCTGGTACGGAATAGCAGCACATAGACCGTGTTCCACAGCTGCCGCCGCAACCGATGGGACAATGAAAATGAAGCGGCGCGATACGGATCATTGCCTTGGAGAATCATGCAAGGCACTCCCGCACGATCTCCAGCAAACGCTGCGCGCCGCGTTGGATATGAAAGCGCTCGGTAAAACAGCGGCGGGCGCGCCCGGACATGTCCGCATACTGCTGCGGGTCGAGCCGCAACCAACGGCGCAGGTTATGCACGGCGCCCAGCACCGTGTCGTCGCTCACAAAGCCAACCGCGTCGGCTTCGATTTCGCGCCAGATGTTGACCTTGTTGCTGATCAGCACCGGTTTGCCGCAGGCCAGCGCCTCCGCCACGACCACGCCGAAATTCTCCTGATGGGACGGCAGGCAAAACACCTCGGCGGCGTAAAAGGCGCCCCATTTCGCGGCGCCCTGCAACATGCCCGGCCACGTCACGCGGTCGGCGATCCCCAGTTCCACGGCCTGCGCCTGCAGCGCCTGCACCCAGCCGCCTTGATCGGGCCCGGCCATGACCAGGTGCAAGCGTTCGTCTTCGCCAGCCACTTGGGCAAAGGCTTGCAGCAGGTGGTCGCAGCCCTTTTTTTCGTGGATGCGGCTCAGGAACAACAGCACCCGTTTGCCCTTCAACACCGGATGCTCATCAACAAAGCGCTGCGCCAGCGCTGCACCGCCCGCAGGTGGGCTGGCGGTGCCATAGGCGGTGACCGTCTCTTTGGCGCGGTACAGCCAAAATGACTCGCGCGCACGGATTTTCTCTTCTTCACTGGTAAACACCACGCGCTGGGCATCCCTCAATACGCGGTATTCACCCCATGGCCAGTACAGCCATTTCTTCAAATGCTTGAGCGGATATGCGTGCTTGAACCAGGGGTCGAGCATGCCATGGGTATAAACGATGTAAGGCCGCCCCAACTTGTGCAGGACCTGGCGCGCAATAAACCCGTGGTACTGCCACAAACCGTTGACGATAAAAAAATCGTAGTCACTGGCGTGTTGTTCCAGCCATTGGCGGATCCTGGCGTTTACGCCATACCCAAACAGGCTCGGCCCCATGAAGTGAACGGTTCCCGGGTAGTCGACGGCGAAGTCCGCATCCAGCGTCAAGACATCCACGAGATGCCCGTTCTGCTGGAGAATCTTGTCGATTTCGCGGGCAGCGTTGATGGGGCCGCCCTTTTCCGGTTTAACCGAAGAGATGATTCTTAATAACTTCAAGTGCTGTCCGCTCATCCGTTGAATTGATTCAAGTCTTCTTGCAAGCGGCAAGAATCAGGCAGGCGTAGAACACGCCAAAGGCCAGAAACGTGCCCTGCATGGTCATGACCCCATTGAATAAAATCGGCGCCAGGAAACCGCACAGCAGCAATGGAACGCCGGTGCCCTGCCTGATCAGCGCTTTATAGGCTTTGAGCAGTAACCAGATCAGCAAGAAGATCCTGAACAGGATAAAGAGCGCCCCGATGGGAAGGCCCAGTTCCAGGATGATCCGCGACCATTCATCTTCGGCCAGCAAAAACCCCGCGCCTTGCTCGCGCCCCGCGCGCAATATCGCCGAGGCGGCATTCGTACCCGAGCCGATGCCGTGTCCCCAGAGCGGTGCATCGTCGATCACGCGAGTGAACGCATACAGACTGGAGAATGCCCGGGTCACCGGCGAACCTTCACTGGCGACGGCACTCCGGTTGCGTTCGACGAGAATCTGGTAACTGTCGGACGACATGAAAATCAGCAGGCTGACAAACAGTGCCGCCACCAGGAAAAACAGCGACAACAGGTTTCTTTGCGATTTCTTGATCAAGGCGACCATCAAGGCCGCCAACAGCACGATGGCGGCATACGCATAGATGGCCCGCGATCCGGTCAAGAAACACATCACCGCCACCGAGATGGCCGACACCGGGAACAACAGGTATCGCCCGGCAAACACTGCGCGGAACAAGGCCCGGTCGAAAATCGCCGCCACCAGGAAAGCAAAGCAGGCAGACACGTAAACAACGTGCCCGGCGGTGAACGTGAACGTCCCATACGGCCGGACAACCCCGTCAGCGATCATGAAAATGAAGTCATCGTCCCCAATGCCTTTATTGACGAAGGCTTGCGGTCCAGACGAATACTGCATGACCACCAGCACGCTGATGGGAATCGCCGCAAACAGCGTGATCCGGGCAAAACGGTAGACATCGGCCAACTGCAGGGTTTTTCCGGCAACGAATATCAGGGGGAAATACAGCAAGTAGTTCCTGACGCCATAGCCGTAGATGACCAGCCCTTCAGGGCTGCTCAACAAAAATGCGGAGACCAGAACAAAGAACACCACCAACAACATGACGAAGTACGCCGACAGCAGGTTCTTGGAAAAAAAGCCGAACCTGAACGCGTACCAATAGATATAGAGAACGATCGGATCCTTGATGAAATAGATGGCCGAGCTCAGGCCCGGCAGCAGCCACTTGCGCAAAACCCCTTCAAACAAAATGAACAGATAGATCAGGACAAACGCACTGACCACGCGCTTTCTGTAACGCTCCTTCAGGCTGGACAGCTCAGGGTTGGCCAAGGATTGCATCCAGCACCTCCTTGGCGTAGGTGTCCCAGGTCGTCCTACCTGCCGAGAACACCGCGTTGTGCTTCAGCGCACTGAGTTTTTCACTGTCATCGGCCAGCTCGACCAGACGGGCAGCAATGGCCTCGGCGGAACGGATCGGCACCACATACCCGTTGAAACCGTCGATGATCAAATCCGCCGCGCCACAATTCTGCGAAACGATGACCGCCGTCCCCGTGGACAGTGCCTCGCCCACCACCAGGCCGAACGCTTCGGCGAGTGAAGGCAAGACCAGCACGTCGGCCGCCAGCAATTGGCGGATGACCTGATCGTGGGGCGCCGAGCTGAGCCAGCGATACTTCTTCAGCTCGCTATTGAGCGCCTGGTTACGCCCATTGGCATAGTCGGCACCGATGACGGTGACATCCAGGGCAACGCTGCCCGAGGCGATCTTCAGCGCCTCGAAAAAATACGAGATGCCCTTCTGCTGGGTCAGCGCACCGACAAAAATCACTTTGAGCGGCCCCCCGGCCCGGACATTCACCTCTTTGTGGACCATCGGTGCGGGTGCGCCATAGGGGGTCACCGCAACTTTTTGGTGGGCGATGCCGGATTCACCCAGAGTGCGTTTGGCAAACGTGCTGGCCACGATGATCCGATCCGCCAACGCCAGTTCGGCGGTCTGCTTGCGAATGGTGGTTTCGCTGAGGTTGGGAATGCTCGCCCGCCACGCGGGGTTCGCTTCACGCTCATGGTCCAGCATCCCGCACGCGTAGGAAATGGAGCCGAAGGCCGCCTCATAATTGAGCGTGATCCCGCCAACCGCCTTGGCGGCGGTGAACAGGGCCTTGCACTTGCCGTCATAACCGTACACCTGGCTGGGTTTGCGCACGGTGTTGTACAAGAACTGCGCGCTGGCCCGATCAATGTGTTCGTACACATTTTCCGGGCAGAACATCCCGATGTTGCGCTGCGTAAGGCTGTACCACTTCAACTTGTCACAGAGCACGCGAGGCACATCGTAGCGCGGGTAGCTGTGCAGCAACGCGCCGTCGACCATGTCGAACGTGCGCCGCAGGCACTCTTTGCCAACGACCGGAAGACGGCAAAGCCAAGAGTCTTTATGCAACGCCAGCGAGCTATGGAACGAATGCAGCAAGCGCCGTTGATTCAACGCACCCAACAGCGCGCGAACGTTTTGATTACCCACCGGATGAGCGACCAGGATCATCTTATTTACCCATCCAGGCTTCAACCACGGCACTCGACCTGACCGGGCTATAGGTGAACGCGCACTCGGCGCGACGTTTGATCGCGACCGCCGGGTTACCCGCGACGATCGTGAAAGGCGCTACATCGCGGGCAACGACACTGCCCGCACCGACCACGGCGCCTTCACCGATGGTCACCCCCGGCAAGATGATCGCGCCCGTGGCAATCCACGCGTAATCGCCAATCACCACCGGCGCGACCTTCAACCGCCAAGCGGGATCGTCCACGCCGTGCGTGCCCGTCAGGATTCGCACACCGTCATTGATCGCAACATGCCCGCCAACCTTCACGGGGGCGTGCAATTGGATAAACGTGCGCTTGCCGATAAAACTGCCCGCGCCGATGCTGAAACGGCCAACGGCGCCTTCAAACTCCGCATCGTTGATCATCACCAGCGCACCGATGGTCGCGCCCTGTCGGCGCAGCCGGCACTGGCGGTGGTTGGCCTGGAGCAATCGGCTGAGCAGCAGCGCACGCTTGGCCAGGTATTTCAACCCGGCGAGCTTGAACGGGCTCACCCTCAGCCGGTGCTGGAACAGGTAATTAATTAACACGGGCCATCCTCTGTTCAAGACGATAAAACCCGCGTTTGGCAAAGCAGAACAACACCCCTTCCGTGGCCACCAGCACATAACAGACACCCAGCAGTCCGAAGTCTTGAGCCAGGCAAAAAACCGCGAGCACACTGACCATCGACACCAACATGAACACCACTGCAAACGCCGAGTAGGAAGCGGTTGCCATCATGGCCACCCAGTACACCTGCCACGCCACATGCGTCAGTGCGCCGACAATCAGTACCAGCATGACGGTTGCCGAGTAATCCGCCTTTCTGCCCGACCAGACATCGAATATCGACCCGCCGAATACCACGATCAGCGCACCCATCACACAGGCAATGGGCAGTGAAAACCTCAGCGCATAACGAATCATTTTCCTGACCAACTGGTTGTCACCGACGGAGAATGCATAAGAGATTTCCGGCCAGATCGACTGATTCACCACCGTGGAAAACTGCACCAACACCCTTGAGATCGTTCGGTAAAGACCGAATATCGCGGCATGGGCCGGTGACAGCAGTATCGACAACAAAATCGTCAGCCCTTGAACATTCAGCGCCAGCCCGATCGGAAAGGCCAAAGACGCCAGCGAGGGTCTGATCAAGGTGATGAACGCCCGCTTCCCGACCACCGAAGGATCGAAGCGCAAGCTGATGCCCAGCCGGTCGGCCAGCAGATTCTTGACCACAATTCCGCTCGAACGGACGATCAACAGCGCCAGGCTGGTGGCAACCAGGCTATGGGTGAGATACGCGCACAGTAAGGCGGCCGACCATTCCAGCATCCTGATCACATTCATGATGAAGGACGACAAAGGCAGCGCCTTGGATGCGCGGTAACGTATCGAAACCATGTTGGTCAGCAGGCACAACAACGAATACCCAGTCAACGCCGAGAGGATCAACACCCCATCGCCGCTCCGGATGGACTTGAGATTGAGCAGGCTGAACAGGTCGAAAAACGCCAGAGAGCCAACAGCCAGCAATAACACGCTAACCCCCACCAACAGTAAAAACGCAAAGCTGGTGCTGTAGACCGCACTGGCAACCTTCAACCGGCCTCGCTCATGCCATATCACCACCTTGCTCGAGGCGGCGGTGGTAACCCCCAGGTCGGACAACGCCAGGTAGGTGGGGATCGCGGACAGCACGACCCATTCGCTGTAGGCGCCAAACCCCCAACTGGCGATCAGGACCGGGACACTCACCAGTTGGATCAGCAGATTGACCACCTGACCAAACGAGTTGGCGCCAATGCCGTTGACGACTCTTTTAAACACACTCATGGGAAGACCTATACCGTATTGAGAGGTCGCCCAATGGAAATGTACTCAATGCCTTTCTTCAGCACGCTGCCGGGGTCGAACAGGTTGCGTCCGTCAAAAATCAACGGCTGTTTGAGTTGCCGTTTGATCACGTTGAAATCCGGCGCCTTGAATGCCTGCCACTCGGTGACGATCATCAATGCATCCGCACCTTTGAGGGCTGCCTCCTGGGTGCCGCACAAGCGCAAGTCGTCGCGGTCGCCATAAATGCGCTGGGTTTCTTCCATGGCTTCCGGGTCATAGGCCTGCACCTTGGCGCCCGCGCGCCACAAGGCCTCCATCAGCACCCGGCTGGGTGCTTCGCGCATGTCATCGGTGTTGGGTTTGAAACTCAGCCCCCAGAGCGCAAAGGTCTTACCCGCCAGCTCGCCGTTGAAGCGACTGGAAAGCTTGTTGAACAGCGTCTGTTTCTGTTCGGCATTACGCCGTTCCACGGCCTTGAGCAGCGTGGCATCGAAGTCGATGCCGTCGGCGGTCTGGATCAACGCCTGGACATCTTTGGGGAAGCACGAGCCGCCGTAACCGACGCCCGCGTAAAGAAACTGATAGCCGATGCGCGGGTCGGAGCCGATCCCCTGGCGAACCATCTCGATATCGGCGCCCAAGCGCTCGGCCAGGTTGGCCATCTCGTTCATGAAACTGATCTTGGTGGCGAGCAGGCAGTTGGCTGCGTACTTCGTCAGCTCAGCGCTGCGTACATCCATCACGATGATTCGGTCGTGATTGCGATTGAACGGCGCGTACAGCTCGCGCATGACCGCTTCGGCCTGTGGACTGGCCGTGCCGATGACAATGCGGTCTGGCCGTGTGCAATCGGCAACCGCACAGCCTTCCTTGAGAAACTCCGGGTTGGACACCACCTCGAAGCTCAAATCGCTGCGGTCGCGCTGAGCCAGCATGGCCGCGATACGCGCGCAGACCTTATCGGCCGTGCCCACCGGGACGGTGGATTTGTCGATGATCGTCAGCGCCGCGTCCATATGCAGACCGATGGTTTCAGCCACCGCCAGCACGTACTTGAGGTCCGCGGAACCGTCTTCGTCGGGAGGCGTACCCACGGCGATAAACTGCACTTCGCCATGCTTGACCGCAGCCACGCCATCGGCGGTGAAGTTCAGGCGACCAGCAGCACGGTTATCCCTGACCAGGGCCTCCAGGCCAGGTTCATAGATCGGAATATGCCCCTGATTGAGACGTTCGACCTTCGAAACGTCGATGTCGATGCAAAGCACGTCGTGACCGACGTCAGCAAGTACCGCGGCCTGGACCAGGCCGACATAACCGATGCCAAAAACTGTAACTTTCATAGCGTTTCTCTTTGAACCTGCGGCCAGTGGTAAAAAGGCTGCTCGTTGGACGTCGATTGCCGGTAGCGCAAGATCAAACGCTGTCTGACTTGTAGTCGTAGTTGTAATAGCTGTAGGCGCCATAGCCGTATTTGGCGGATGAGCGTTTTTCGATGCCATTGAAAATCGCGCCTTTGAGCTCGATGCCACTTTGCTGATAGCGACGCATCGTCAACTCCACTTCACGCACGGAGTTCACCTCGAAGCGAGCCACGATCAGGTTGGTGCCCGACTGACGCCCTACGATGGTTGCGTCCGTCACCGCGAGAAACGGCGGGGTATCCAGAATCACCAGGTCATACAGCGCGCTGACCTGTTCGAGGAACGCGCTGAAATTGGCGTGCATCAATAATTCAGAGGGGTTCGGCGGCACTTGCCCTCGCCCGAGGAAGTGGAGGTTGTCCACGGCCGTGTGGTGGATGGCTGCCGTGAGTTCGCAGTTTTTGGCCAGCACGTCAGACAAGCCGTTTTCAACCGATACGCCGAAGACCTTGTGCAAGTAGCCTTTGCGCATGTCCACGTCGACCAACAACACCCGCTGCCCTGAATGGGCAACCACCGCCGCCAGGTTCGCCGAAACAAATGTCTTGCCGACCTGCGGGCTCGGCCCGGAGATCATCAGGCGATTGTTAGCGGCTTCCAGCATGGCGAAATGCAAGCTGGTACGCAGGCTGCGCAAGCCTTCGATCGCTGGGTCCGAGGGGTGAGTCATGGCCAACAGTCGTGCGCCACCGACCCGGTCTTTACGAAAGGTTTTTTGATCCAGCTCTTTTTGTATCGTGCTGAACGGGATCGCGGCATAGACCGGCAAGCCGAGCTTTTCCAGGTCATTCGGGTTGGTAACACCGCGGTTGAGCGCTTTGCGGAACATCACCAATGCGATCGCGATAAAGGCACCGAGCAGTGTCGCAATCACGATAATCAGCGCTTTCTGCGGCCTGACCGGGCTTCGCAAATCGACATCGGCGGTATCGATGAGCCGCACATTGCCCACGGTGCCGGCGCGCATCACGTCCAACTCTTGATACTTGTTCAGCAGCAGCGTGTAGATCTCGGTGCTGACCTTCAAATCGCGGGTCAGGCTCAGCAGTTCCTGCTGGGTGGTGGGCAGGCTCTCGACCTTCTTGGCCAACTCATTCTGGCGATCGGTCAGCTCTGCCAATTGAGTCAGTAACGCCCGGTACACGGGATGCTGAGGGGTGAACTTGCGCTCTATTTCCGCCTGCTGCATCTTGAGTTCGGAGATGCTGGCATCCAACGCGACGATCTGATCCAGGATGGCTTTCGCTTCCAGGCTGATATCGATGGTCTTGTTGCGGATCTGAAATTGATTCAACGCCGCTTCCGCCTGCTCGACATCCTTGCGCACTTGCGGCAACTGGCCCTTGAGAAACGCCAGGCTTTGCGCGGCTTCTGCCGAGGTGCGGTCAATGTTTTGCCGCACATAGATGCGTGCGACCTCATTGAGCACTTGAATCGCGTCGGCAGGTCGCGGGCTTTCCAGGGCCAGCCCGATAATCCCCGATTCCTTGCCGCGTTCAGCCACATCCAGCAATTTCTGATAGCGCAAAATGGTGCTCAGGCGCGGTGAACGGACCACGCTGAAAGTGGTGCCGGGGTTGGCCCGAAGCTGTTCGACACGCAGCTTGATGCCATTGCTGTCGTAGGCGCGCCCCACTTGGCCCTCAAGCAAAACAGCCTCGTCCTGGTCCGACAGCGTGAAGCTGCCGCCATTGCCGGCGGTCAACGTCAGCTCCTGGCCCAGCAGTTTGGTGGGAAGGCGCAGCTCGGAAAACTTCAGCTCCTCACCACCCCAGGCGAAGCTGCTCAACCCCAACCACGGTGCAGCCACTGCCTCCTGTTCGGTGGGCTTGAAACGACGGGCAACAAAGCCCCCCAGCAATGGAAAACGCTTGGGTTTGACGTCAAGGTCCAGGTTCAGGTTATCGACGGCGGTCCCGATGGTGATCCGCGAGCGGATGAGTTCGATTTCGGTCACCGTCGGCGATTCTTTACCGAGCAGGCTGCCGACATCCGAGAAGCCCAGCATGTCGCCCTTCTTCGGTTCGACCTGAACTAACGCGGTCGCTTGATAGATCGGCGGCGTCAATACCGAATAGGCCGCGCCAAGGGCCATAAAGGCAATACTGATTCCACCGATCAGCCATTTATGATCCAGTAGAGTACCCACCAGCGCCATAAAGTCTAAATCAGTGTCATCCGAATGGTGTGAAGTTACCGCAGTTGCTGATTGCATAAGTCAGTTCTTTTTCTTACAGATAGTCTAGGAATGGCACAGGGTGCAAGACGCCCGGCTCCATGCACGTACAACGGCTATACTCGACACACAAACGCTCACTAGAGCCTGACAACACAATTTTCTCAACACTTGACGCTCAATTCACGAGTCACTTTCCCAATATTCCAGTAGAGGGTTCAAGCGATCATGTCCGACCTTAAATAACATTCAAACAACCTCAACCCGCCAACAACTGCGCCCACGCACCCGTCGCTTCTTCAATCAAGCCATACGCTTGTAGAAATGCCGGTTTGCCTTGGCGGTAAGGGTCTTTGATTTCTCTATTGCACTGCCACTTGCCCAGCAGGAATACTTTACCCCGAGCCACCGGCGCGAGTTTGAGCACCTCCTCGATCTGCCACTGTTCCATCACAAGAATCAGGTCCGCTTCACTCACCGCCCCGCTCGTCAATTGCCGTGCCTGGTGGGGCTGAAAAGCATGCCCGTGTTCTTCCAGTACCCGCGAAGCCGTGGCTTCCAGCGGGTGTTGATGCAGCGCCGCCAACCCCGCCGAACTCACCTGTATATCACTGGAAGCAAGTGCGGCACGCAGTAAATTTTCCGCCATGGGGCTGCGACAAATATTGCCGACACACACAATCAAAATCTTATTAAACACCGCCATCTCCCACGCGCCGCAAAGTACTCATGAGCCAAAGCAAAGAATAAATAACATCAACGCCAGCCAATAGCACCCTGAAACAAGCCAGGCAATTATGTTCACAGGCAATAAGTTTCGACCATCTCTTCAGCCGGACAATAAATAACATAATCGCCTATTGACCGACTAAAAATAACATTCCCTTACTTTTGCGCCTCTTCATAATAAAGTGCCCACCGAGCACAGCAACGAGGCACGGCCATGAAAAGTTCAAAGTTACTGGTAGAGCGTATTGGCCTGTTCCCGTCTTCGGGAAACATTCATGTCAATGTCGACAACTCGACAACGGTGGTTGAGCGAATGCACATGTTATATGCCAGCAACTCTTTAGACTTCGACGAATCCGGTTCCGGGCTGTCCATGGTCTTCGCCGACTGGCGCTTCAAGTTGCAAGTCAGTAATGCCCTGTCCGTCTGCCTGTGCGTAGAGAGCCGTGGCGACCGCCATTTCATGCAAACCAAGACCGACGAGCTGCTGGCGAACATCTTCAGCACCGAGGGACGCCCATCAACCGGTATGCCCGTTCAAGACACGCCGCCACTCATTGCGCCTTGATCGGCCCGGAGCCGACGCGCCACGCGGGCTCCTGATGGGCGCGTGACGCCCCGGAGACGCTGACGGCGACATGGTTAAGCAGGTTCTCGGCGTTGTACTTGGGCACCAGCGCACTCAATAACACGACCACTGCCCCAGCGCCGATCAGCGATGGCGACACATTGACCTGCGCGACATCTATTCGCCACAAGAACGTCAGCGCGGCCACCGCGCCCAATAACCCGCCCGCCAGCGCCTCGTTCAGAGGGTGGATGTACGGCGCGACACAATAAGCACTGAACCAACCGGTGGCGATCAATCCGGCGAGCGCCGCGGGCCAGCGCAAGGCCGGGTTGAACTGGCGCGCCACCAAACTCATTGCCACGGTGACCACCAGGCATGTGTTCATGGCGTGGCCACTGAGCACGGCAATATCAAGGTGTTGAAACGAAACGCCCCAGCCCTTGAACAGCAACTTGCTGAACGCCACGATTGAATAAGTGCAAGCGACGGTGATGAGCCATCCCTTGAGCGCCCGCGGCGACGAATAGCGCAGCCACACAGCGATGACCAGCGCGGCCGGAATCATGACGGTAATACCGCCATAGTGTGCGAGTTCTTCGCGCATGAGTGACCCACCTGACCCAGCAATTTTCCGCGCCCATCAGACCTCAGGCCCAGGGAAAACACAACGTTATCTACGGTCAGGTTAAAGCCCTTGCCGCCCGCGCCCCTACACGCCCACAGGGGTCAAGCGGCGTTGCGGATCTTGTGCAAGGCGTCCGCCACCCACTTGCCGAACGCATCCACCGGCCCTTGCAGGTTACCGAGGAAGTGCGGGTAGATCAGCCACAGGTTCATCACCGGCTTGAAGTCCTTGAGCGGCATCACTGCCAGTTGCTCACGGTGGGCGCTACGCTCCAGCAACGGGCGCGGCACCAAGCCCAGTCCCAGGCCGTCCGCCACCAGGCCCAGTTGCAGCTCGGTGCCGAAGGTTTCCAGGTTCACCCGCAACGCCAGGCCCTGATCGGACAAGGTGCGTTGCAAGCCGGCACGGAAGCCGCAGCCGTCCGGGTTGAGGATCCAGCCGTTCTGGTACACATCGGCCAGCTTGCACGGTTTCTTCGGCAACTGTGCCTTGGCGCAGACCACCACCAACTCCATCTTGCCGATGGATTCCCCCACCACGTTGTCCGGGAAAATCTTGCCCGCCGGGAACAACGCCGCCGCCGCATCCAGCTCGCCGCGTTCGATCTTGCCGACCAATTGGCTGCCCCAGCCGGTGGCGACCTGGGCGCGCAGGTCAGGGTATTCGGTGCGCAGGTGCTTGAGCGCATCGAGCAGCACCACGTCGCCGATGGTTTGCGGCACACCGAGGCGCAACAGCCCGGTGGGCGGCGCATCGGTGGCCACCAGTTCGCGCAGGGCGTCCATCTCACGCAGGATCAGTCGGCACTGCTCATAGACGCGCGTGCCGATCAGCGTAGGCTTGAGGGGCTTGGTGTTGCGGTCGAACAGCTCCACGCCCAACGCCTGCTCGAAGTTCTGCACACGGCGGGTGATGGCCGGCTGGGTCAGTTGCAACGACTCGGCAGCATGGCTGATGGACTGGCACCGAATCACTTCGACAAAAGCATCGATATCGTCAATTTTCATTTGGGCCGCACATAGAAAACAGTCATTAAGATGTGTGCGAAGCATAGTTGCAGGCACGTTTTCTGGATAGCCCGGGCTGTGTTCGATAACGTCTAACACGATGCAGAGCGGTTCTAAATCACCTTCAGCTATAAGCTAATCATTAAAAAATAGCATATTAACTACAAACATTATGCTTAGATAAACCGATCAACAGTAGCCGATGGAAGTGTCATGACCCAGGCCAAGCACCCCGAAAGACTCAGGGCCTTCATAGGCGCCCTGGCGGAATTGATCGACGCTAATCCACGCGAAGGCGACCTGTTGCACCGTGGCGGCAAGCTGCTCGCGCAACTGGTCAGCCATGACGACTGGCTCCCCGACGAATACGCCCAACCCGACCCCGAGCGCTACCAGCAATTTTTGCTGCATGCCGATTCGCGCCAGCGCTTCAGCATCGTCAGTTTCGTATGGGGGCCGGGGCAAAGCACGCCGATTCATGACCATCGGGTCTGGGGCCTGATCGGCATGCTGCGCGGTTCGGAATTCTCCCAAGGCTTCGCGCGCGCCACCGACGGGCGCCTGGTCGCCGCGGGCCAGCCGATCCAACTGGTGCCGGGCCAGGTCGAGGCCGTGTCGCCCAAGGTCGGCGATATCCATCAGGTAAGCAATGCTCACCCCGATCAGGTGTCGATCAGCATTCATGTGTACGGCGCCAATATCGGTGCCGTGCGCCGCGCGGTGTACCAGCCTGACGGCAGCGAGAAGCTGTTTATCTCCGGTTATTCCAACGCCTTTCTCCCGAACATCTGGGACTTGTCCAAAGAAAAGAGCCCTGCCCTATGAGCACCGTATCGCACCGCAGCTTTGCCCAGATTCGCCAGGCTCTGTTGGACCGCGAAGAAGTCGCCCTGGTGGACGTGCGCGAAGAAGCGCCGTTTGCCGAATCCCACCCGCTGTTCGCCGCGAACATCCCGCTGTCCAAGCTGGAACTGGAGGTGTACTCGCGCATCCCGCGGCGCAATACCCAGGTGACGGTCTACGACAACGGCGAAGGGCTCGCCAGCCGCGCCGCCGAACGCCTGGTTGCGCTGGGCTACACCGCAGTCAGCCTGTTGGAGGGCGGCCTGGACGGTTGGCGCAACGCCGGTGGCGAGCTGTTTATCGACGTCAACGTGCCGAGCAAGGCCTTCGGCGAGCTGGTGGAGAGTGAGCGCCACACGCCGTCCCTGGCTGCCGAAGAGGTGCAGGCCCTGCTCGACAGCCAGGCCGATGTGGTGGTGCTCGACGCCCGCCGCTTCGACGAATACCAGACCATGAGCATCCCCACCGGCATCAGCGTGCCCGGCGCCGAGCTGTTGTTGCGCGCCCGTGAGCTGGCGCCCGACCCGGCCACCCGCATCATCGTCAACTGCGCCGGACGCACCCGCAGCATTATCGGCACCCAGTCGCTGATCAATGCCGGCGTAGCCAACCCCGTGTCGGCCCTGCGCAATGGCACCATCGGCTGGACCCTGGCCGGGCAGACACTCGCCCACGACCAGTCGCGCCGCTTTGCGCCGACCGGCGAAGCCCACCGCCAACTCGCCGCCCAGGATGCACGCCGAGTGGCCGACCGCGCCCGCGTCGGCCGCGCAAGCCTGGCCGACCTGCAACGCTGGCAACAGGACACGACGCGCACCACCTACCTGTTCGATGTACGCACCCCGGAAGAATTCGACACCGGCCACCTGCCCGGCGCCCGTTCCACCCCGGGCGGCCAACTGGTCCAGGAAACCGACCATGTCGCCAGCGTGCGCGGTGCGCGATTGGTGCTGGCCGATGACGATGGCGTGCGGGCGAATATGTCTGCGTCCTGGCTGGCCCAACTGGGCTGGGAAGTGCATGTGCTGGATGACCTGCAACCGGCACACTTCAGTGAAACCGGCGCCTGGGTCGCCCCGGTGCCCGCCGCGCCCCAGGCCGAACTGATCAGCCCGCAAACCCTGGCCGAGTGGCAGGCCCATGGCGACACCGTGGTGCTGGACTTCACCGCCAGCGCCAACTACGTCAAGCGCCACATCCCCGGCGCCTGGTGGGCCCTGCGCGCGCAACTGCCGCAAGCTCTGGCCAAGGTGCCGAACGCCGAGCGCTACGTCCTGACCTGCGGCAGCAGCCAACTGGCGCGCCTGGCCGTGGCCGAAGTCGAAGCCCTCACCGGCAAACACGTGTTCCTGCTGCAAGACGGCACCGCCGGCTGGATCGCCGCCCAACTGCCGCTGGAAGCAGGTGAAACCCGCCTGGCCTCGCCGCGCATCGACCGCTACCGCCGGCCGTATGAAGGCACCGACAATCCCAAGGAAGCCATGCAGGCCTATCTGGATTGGGAGTTTGGGCTGGTGGAGCAATTGGCTCGGGATGGGACACATGGGTTTTATGTGATCTGAGTCTGCCATCAGCGCGGGCTACGCTGGCTGCGTGTGCATAGGCAGACGCGGCCGCATTCGAAATCGCTGATGACGCGCCGTCGACGTTGATGTCCGGGCGAGCCGCCAAATGTGCGTCGACATGGAAGAACGGCTTGTAGGTTGTTAGTTAAGCACCAGTGTGTTTTTCAGGCCCGTCCACTGCGCGTTTTCGAGATCGCCCATGGGCTGGGCCTTGATGTAACTCAGGGCAAGCAGTTGGCGAGTGCCAGGTACGATCAGCCCTAACTGATACTGATAAATGCGTTCGCCACCTCTGCTGAACTGGTTGTGGACCTCGAGGGCGTCAACATCTTGCCTGGCACCGACGCGAACATTTTGCAGTGGTTGGTAGCGTAGTTCCTGAACCTGCTGCTCAAGCTTTTTCAGTTGCTCTGTAAAGTTACTGCGCAGGGTTTCTCCATCAGCGAGCACGGCACGGGTGATGATCAATGAAGTGCTCAGGTCGGCGAATTTCAGAATGTTGATGGATGAGTCTTGGACATCATCAGTGGGCAGCGTGAATTGCAGTTCGTTGAGTCGATAGGTCATGGTGGGTTGCTCTGCCTGTCAGTAGTAGATTGGCTTGGGCGATATCGAGTTGGCAGTAATATCAATTCGGATTTTTATGATGCACGTCAAAGCCATCAGGGACTTGGCCTTTTGTCATTCTATCTACCTCTGCCCGGCCATGTTTTTTAAGCAATTTTGGATCTTTTGCCACTTTCTTCAGATACTTTTCCTTAGCTCCGCCTTTTTTCCAAGGTTGGCACGCATCTTCTTGATTTCACTTTTCGTTCTCTTCTGATAGCAGGTTTCAAGACCCCAGGGGTCAATCCACATGAATGGATTAGGTGTGTACTGATGGATATTGAGTCTAAAAATCATACACCTGATACGCAGCAACAAACCCGTTGTCGATGGTGAACGAATTGGGGCTGTTATGGGTTTTGTACTTATCTGACAGACGTGCTTGTACTTGTGCAATGCTTTCTCCAATGGTTATTCCACCGTTCGAAACTTTTGATACCATTGCGTTAGTCAAATTCATAACCACCTCTATTTCGGAGCGTTCACTAATGCCCTGCCTAAAAAAACTGGGCTATCGACAATTTTTTCGTATTTTACAAAATCTGTTGGGGCTACGCGTCCTTGGACTTCCCCATTTCGGTACACCTTACAATACCCGGATGGTAGTCCGGGACATCTTTGTTTCCGGATTTTGTGATCCTAGTAAACTGCGTCTGCTGAGTCTTGTTGGTGTTAAAATTTGTGATACTTTTGGTATAGCCTTTTTTCAATAACGACATTTCAACTTGCTGAGGCGTTTTGCCGAAAAGCTTGCTCGCCCACTTTTTAGAAATGTTTTTCCCTCCATTAAGGGCTTTAATGCAAGTTAACCCGAGAGGGTCTACCCATTCAATCGGGTTAGGCGCGAATTGGTATAGATTTAGCCCCCCGCCAAGCCAATCGGATCCGGCGTCGTAAACCGCCCCCTAGAAGTCGATAATTTACCTGGCAGATCGTACACACTATTTTACCCATGAGGAAAAATCAGAAATATAGATTTCATCTAATTTTAGATTTGCGGGGATATCTTGAATACTGTCGGCAATTTCATCGAAAGGTGAAGGTATTACGTATGAAATACCGAAGTCGTCCTCTAGGATGAGGGAGCCATTGAAAATGCGTTGTCTTTTTGATAGCTCAGCTATTTCATAAAAAAACATGCCAGTCCTGAATGTTTTCCGGTACGTACCCTTGTAGTTCTTATTGCAACCCAGCGAACATATAGCACCGTCAGCCTTGGTAGTAATAGTTATTGTATTATCCACCCAATAAGCCGTCCTGATTTCGCTATCAGGCAAAGTATAGTTTTTAACTACGACCTCATGGTACTCATACAGCTCTTTAAGGTAAATAGAAACATTGCTATCGAGTACAATGTTTGCGAGAGACTCCCCGGATTTTATTTCAGCATTGAAGTCAATCATTTATAAACTCCCGTTCATTAGTGCGCCATCGACATAGACTGGAGAATCTTTGATTAAATCGTAATTTTTAAATCCCCCGTGACCGATTCGGCCAAAAACCACATCTTCCCCCGATTTATTTACTTTATAAATCTTCCAGTAGTCGTTACCGTGAATATTTTTTTGGCTTTTATTTCCACCCGGGTGATAATCCAGCTTATATATGGACCCGGATTTTGTAGTTCGAGAAAATTGAACGTGCTGAATGGCATCAGGTCTGCCAGCTTGAGGATAACTTTTAGTCCAGCCACGAGTGCTTAGATAGCCATCAAGGTCAGCAGATTTCTTGCCTGTCAACTTATCAATCCAGCGTTTGGCTATCGTAGATTTCCTGGAAAAACCCTTCGATGAGCCACAGTTTAATCCTATAGGGTCGACATATCCAAAAGGGTTTGGTGCATATACGTATAAGTTAACCCCACCCATCAACCCAATCGGATCAGGCGTCGTAAACCGCCCCACATCGGGATCATAAAACCTGAACGTATTGAAATGCAGCCCCGTCTCCCGATCCAGATACTGCCCCTGAAACCGCAGGTTCTGTTCTTCGATGTAATAAGGCTCACGCACCTCCTCCAGCGTATTGCCCCACACCCGATAAGTCGCGCGCCAGACGTTATGCCCGTCGCCTTCGGTCAATTGTTCCGGCAAGCCGTTGAGGTCGTTGTGGTAGTAGCGGATTTTTTGCAGCGGGCCGATGCCGTCGACTCGCGCTAAGGGTTCGTAGCCTTCGTCTGCGTAGACGTAAAGGCTGGTCTGGCTGTGTTTATGCTCCTGCAACAGACGCAGGCCATCCCAGGTGAATCGGGTTTCTCCCAGCGCATAACCCCGGCTGTCGTGTTCGGTTTTAGTTATGCGTCGACCGAGCGGGTCGTAGGTCATGTTCACGACCGTTTCTCGCCCGTTTTTCTGGCTGCGTACTTCTATCAGCCGACTTTCGGCGTCGTAGGCAAAATGCTGCACACCTCGCGCAGCGCTGCGCTTTTCGATCATTCGGCCAAAGCCGTCGTAACGGTAACGCTTGTCCTGATAGGTCAGCAATCGGTTATGGCGCACCAAGCCGCCAGAGGTTTGCGGGCCGTCGAGCAGGTTGGCGGCGGCGTCGTAGGCGAAGGTTTCGCGCTGGCCGTGCAGGTTGTCCTGGCTGGCGATGATGCGGCCGGTGGCGTCGTAGTGCAGCAGTTGGCGATGTTGCGCTACGGGTTGCTGGTCGAGTTTGCCGATCAGGTTGTCGGCGGGGTCGTACTCGAAGTGTTTTTGTGTGGCCGCCGGCATCAACGAGGGCTGGCTGGCGTGGCGGCGCTGGCGTGCGCGCAGGCGGCCGCTGCGGTCGTATTCGCTGCGGGTGCTGAGTTGGCCTTGGGTGCGCAGCACTTCGCGGTGCAGGCGGTCGCGCTCGAAGTCGCTGATGACCTGGCCGTCGAGGTTGATCTGGTGCAGGTGGCCGCTGCCGTAGTACAGGCGATTGAGCCAGCGGCCGTCCGGTAGTTGCGTCTGGATCAGGTTGCCGAGTTCGTCGTAGTGGTGGTGCAGATTGCCCGCCGAACTCTGTTCGGCAAGCAACTGGCCAAGGACGTCGTAAGCGAAACCAAGAGCCTGGGTATTGCCCTGCAAGTCGGTGAAGGTGACGGCGGTTAGCTGGTCCACCGCATCGTAGCTGTAGTCGGTGCGGCCATCGTCGGTGGTCTTGGCAATCAACCGCCCAACCGCATCGCGCTCCAGCCGATGAATGATGGGGGCCGGTGGCTCCTCGGGAACTATCGCCAAGTCATTGCCATAAGTCGCCGCAACGGCGCTCACCGCCGTGATGTTATCCAGCAGGTCATAGGTGTAGCGCTTGGCGCTGCCGTCGAGGTCTTGTTGTTGGGTCAGCCGATCCCCGGCATCCCACGCGAACCGATAGCTTTCGCCGTTCTCGTTGACCAGCGCTTGCAGCCGCCCGTAGCTGTCATACCCGAATTGCACCTGTCGTCCATGGGCGTCGGTGCGCTGGCGTACCTGGCCGCGACGGTTGTGCTGGTAGAGCGTGGTGTGACCGGCGGGGTCGGTATAGCCCACCAACTGACCGCTGGCATCGCGCTGATACTGCTCGGTGCGCCCGTCCGGCAGTTGGCTGCTGAGCAAGCGTCCTTGAGCGTTGTAGCCAAATTGAGTGCGTTCGCCGAGGGCGTCGGTGATGACCTGCAAATAGCCTCGCTCGTCGTAGCGAAAGCGCGTGGGGTAGCCCGAGCAATCGACATGCTCGACCAGTTGCCCGAACGGGTTCCAGCGCAGCTTTTTACTTTTGCCGGTGGCGTCGATGATTTCCACTGCTTGGCCAAAGCGGTCGTATCGATAGCGCGTTGTCTGACCAAGGGGATCGATTTCGCTGACGCAGTTGCCGCGCGGGTCGTACCGGTATTGCCAAACCTGTCCGGCTGCATCGGTTTCCACCAACGGCAGCGACCAATGCTCCAGCCACACGGTGGATTCGATCCGCCCCAGCGGATCTTGCGTCTCGCACAGGTTGCCGGACTCGTCGTAACCGAACGTCCACTGACCGCCCTGAGGGGCGGTGGCGCCGAGCAACTGGCGCTGGTCATTCCAGTCGAATTGCCAGGTTTGACCGAGGTTGTCGGTGTACTCGGTGATCTGGTACTGGGCATTCCACCGACGGGTGCTGACCCGTTGCAAGCCATCGGTAATCCGCGTGGTTCCGGCGTGTAGGTCCTAGTCGAACTGGTAGTCGTCGCCTTCGTCGGTCCAGTGTCGGACTACGCGCCATTCGGCGTCGTCCACACAGGCCCATTGGTAATAGCAACGCAGTCCGGTGGGCCGTTGGTGCTCGACCATGCGCTGGCCGCTGTCGTAGGCAAAGCGGCGCTGCACATGCCCGGCAGCATCGCGAACTTCGGCCAGGTCGCCAGCGGCATCGTAGTGATAGCTGGCTAACACTTCGCGGCTTTGATCCGGGAACAGCCGTTCGATCTGTTCCACGCGCCCGGTCCATTGACGGCTGTAGCCCAGTTCAATTCGTACATCATTGAAGGAATCGCGTAATTGGCTCAGGCGACCTTGGGCGTCGTAGTCGAGGAGGATGCGGTTGTCATTGCGGTCCCCCAACTGGCTCAGCCGCAGGTGCAACGGGTTGCCTGGCGCCGGCTCAAACAACCTGTAGAGCCCATCGACGCTCTCGATCAGCACCTGCCCGTTGGCATGGCGCCGCACGCTCAGGCCTTCGCCTGCGCTGAACACCGCACCGCCCAGGGGGATGACGCCCATGTCAATCTGCCGGGCCTGCTCGTCGGTGTAGATCAGGCGCTCGCCGCACTCAGCAAGCCCCTGCATTTCGACGAAAACCTCGTAGATCACACTCCAACCGGCGCCGAACAGGCCATCGCGGCGTTCGTCCCGACTGCTGTAGTAGCGCTGCCACTCGATCGGCAACAGGCCAGGCAGGGTGAAGTCCAAGTCGTCTTCACCGTCGAGAATTTTCGCGCCCGTGGCACTGTGTACCGGGTTGGGCGAACCGGCGACCGCCGAGGTAATGGCATTGCTCACCTGGCTGCTGCCCCACGACACCAGCCCGCTCACCGCCATGCACGGCAGCTTGCTGAAAAACTTCGCGCCACCGCCGCGCAAGGTCAGCAGCGCCGTCACCGCCAGCCCGACACCGGGCGTCTTGCCGCTGCGGATTTCGCGGACGACGACCGGGGCGCCGCCGATGATTACATTCGGCGAAACCTGCGCCGTCCCAACCTTGGCCTCGCAGGTGCTGCGATCCCCACTGCGCACGGCGGGCTGGCCGTTGATAAATACGCGACTGGAACCCTCGGCCATGTACTGCTCTGGCATCGGCGGGTGTTTATCGCAGTCGACTTTATCGCCAGGACAAGGCACGGCGCCCAAGGCTGGCGTAGCGACTGTCGGGCGCCATAGCTGAGAGAAAAAGCCTTCAGCGATATCCAGATAAGTAGGCTCACCCTCTGGCGCCGCGATTACATCCGAGATCTTGCCAGCCGCCCGCGCCGCGGGTTTGCCGTTGATGAATACGTTGGGCGAACCGCTGCTGATGAAGGCGTCGATGACGGGAGGAAACAGGGCATTGGCAAAATACTCACATAATCGTGAAAGGCCTTTATCCGCGCCGGATTTGCTCATGCCGACGCCGACCACCGCACCCACCACGGCGCCGAGTACAACGCAGCCGAGGCCGCCAGTCGCCACGGTGACACCCGCCGCCGCAACCACCGCCGCTGTCGCCAATGCGGTCACGGCCACATTGGCGGCAATCTCCAGGACGCCGCCTAACACGTCGGCCAGCATGGAACTGTGCAGAAGCGCATCGCCCTCGCGGGCAGCCCAAGGCGTGTCAGTCATGCGCAACGATCCGTGTTTGAAAAAGACCCGGATCAAATCACGCGGTGGTTGCCTTGCTCAGGTGAGACTTTCCGATGCGCTCGTAGGAATACTCCGAATCAGCAGCCAAACTAAATGCATCAAAGGAATAATCATAAACCAGATAATCAGTTATTTTAATAATTACCATATAACCAAAAAGAACTTCACAGCAGGTTTTTATGGGGATAACGTTAACCCCTCACCGACCCCTTCTCCAGGCGGAGGTAGCCGAACCCTTTCTTGATCTGCCTGGAGCCTGTATCCCATGGTCTTTGCCTTCCCGTTCAAACGCCTGCTCCTGGGCACCGCACTGGCCTTCGGCCTGAGCACCGGCGCCCATGCCGCCGACCTGCAACCGCTGCGGGTGGCCAATCAGAAATCGACGATCAAGGCGCTGCTGGAAGTCTCCGGCGAAGCCAAGAATGTGCCCTATGAAATCCAGTGGGCGGAATTCCCGTCCGCCTCGCCGCTGGGTGAAGCCTTGAATGCCGGCGCCGTGGATATCGGTGCGTTGGGCGATGCACCGTATGTGTTCGCCCTCGGTGCCGGTGCGGCGCTCAAGGTGGTCAGCATCATCCACGCCGACGGGCGTAGCACCACCGCCCTGCTGGTGCCGAAGGACTCACCCATCAAGACCGTGGCGGACCTCAAAGGCAAGCGCATCGTGACAGGCCGAGGCTCCATCGGGCATTACCTGGCGATCAAGGCCCTGGCCAGCGCCGGCCTGACCACCCAGGACGTGCAGTTCATTTTCCTGCTGCCCAGCGAATCGCGCCTGGTGCTGGACAATGGCAGCGCCGATGCCTGGTCGACCTGGGACCCCTACACCACTGTGGTCACCTCACAAAGCCAGGCGCGGATCGTGGCCAGCGGCAACACGCTGTTGAGCAACCACCTGTACCTCGCGGCAACCAGCCAGGCCATCAGCGAAAAACGCGCGCAGCTCGACGACTTTGTCGCACGCGTCGACCGCGCCTACGCCTGGGCCAATACGCACCCCAACGAGTACGCCGCCGCCCAGAGCAAAATCACCGGGCTGCCGCTGGCTGTGCATGTGGCCGTGGCCAAAGAAACCCACCTGACCCCGGTGCTGATTGACGACGCCGTGATCAGCGGCCTGCAAGCGACCGCCGACACCTACCAACAAGAAGGCCTGCTGCCCCGGCACATCGACGTGTCGCTGGGTTTCGACAAGAGCTTTAACGCCAAGCGTGCCCCCCAAAACCAAGCATCGCGTTAACAGGAGCAGAACATGAGCAAGCCACGTCAATTGAAACTCGGTGCCATGGTCCACGGTGTCGGCCACGGCTGGGGCGAATGGCGCCACCCACAGGCGCAACCGAATGCCAGTACGAATTTTGCGTTCTACAAACAGCAGACTGAACTGGCCGAAACCGCCAAGTTCGACTTCGTGTTCATCGCCGACAGCCTGCACATCCATGCCAAATCCAGCCCGCATTACCTCAACCGGTTCGAACCGCTGACCATCCTCTCGGCCCTGGCCGCGTTGACCACGCACATCGGTCTGGTCGCCACCGTCACCGTCAGCTACACCGAGCCCTACCAGGTCGCGCGCCAGTTCGCCTCGCTGGACCACATCAGCGGCGGCCGCGCCGGTTGGAACGTGGTCACCTCGTGGCTGAGCGGCACCGCCGACAACTTCGGCAAGGCCGAGCACCCGCCACATGCGGTGCGCTACCGCATCGCCAGGGAACACCTGAATGTGGTCAAGGGGTTGTGGGACTCCTGGGAGGACGACGCCTTTACCTACAACAAGCAAAGCGGTGAGTTCTTCACCCCGCACAAGCTGCACACGCTGAATCACCAGGGCGAGTTTTTCTCGGTGAAAGGCCCACTCAACATCGCCCGTTCGCGCCAGGGCCAGCCGGCGATTTTCCAGGCGGGCACCTCGGAGGACGGGCGCAACTTCGCCGCCGAGCATGCTGATGCGATCTTTGTGCATGTCGACAGCATCGAAGATGGCCTGGCCTACACCCAAGACCTCAAACGCCGCGCCACAGGCTTCGGCCGCGACGCCGACAGCCTGTCGATCCTGCCGGGTATCCGCCCGATTGTCGGCCGCGACGCCGCCGAAGTGGAACGCCGCTATCAGCAGGCAGTGGACCTGGTGACCGTGGAAGATGCGATTGTCGCCCTCGGTCGCCCGTTCAACGACCACGACTTCAGCCAGTACCCGCTGGACGAACCGTTCCCCGAGCTGGGCGAGCTGGGTTCCAACAGCCAGAAAGGCGGCTCCGACCACATCAAGCAACTGGCCCGGGACAAAGGCCTGACCCTGCGCGAAGTGGCCTTGCATTTCTCGCGGCCCAAGCGTGATTTTGTCGGCACCCCGGAGCACGTCGCCGATACGATCCAGACCTGGTTCGAGACCGGCGCCAGCGATGGTTTCATCGTCAATTCGGTGCTGCCCGATGGCTTGCAATACTTCACCGAACGGGTGGTGCCATTGCTGCAACAGCGCGGCCTGTTCCGCAGCGAATACAGCGGCCAGACCCTGCGCGACAACCTCGGCCTGCACGTACCGGCCAACCGCTACAGCGTCGCCGCCGAGGTCGAAGCACAGCAGGAGGCATTGGCATGAGCGAATCCTTCCACAACGGGGAGCCAGCCCGCGCCCCGATTTCTGACCGAGTCCATGCATCATGACGTCATCCTCGCCACCGTCCTTGCGCGCCGTGGAAGTCGCCAACTTCGACGCCCTGCTCGACCGTCTCAGCGCCGAACTGGCCGGCAGCGCTCAGCTTTTCGACGAGAGCGGCGCCTTCCCCCACGCCAACTTCAAACGGCTGCATGAACACGGCCTGCTCGCCCTCACCGTGCCCAAGGCCCTCGGTGGCGGCGGCGCCAGCCTGGCCCAGGCACGCAAAGCCATCAGCGCGATTGCCAAGGGCGAACCCTCTACCGCGCTGATCCTGGTGATGCAGTACCTGCAACACACGCGCCTGCAAGACAGCAAAACCTGGCCCGCGCACCTGCGTGTAAAAGTCGCCGAAGACGCGGTACGCCACGGTGCGTTGATCAACGCGCTGCGCGTCGAGCCGGACCTCGGCACCCCCGCCCGCGGCGGCCTGCCGGCGACCACCGCAGTGCGCAGCCCTGAAGGCTGGCGCATCAGCGGGCGCAAGCTCTACTCCACCGGCAGCCACGGCCTGAGCTGGTTCAGCGTGTGGGCGCGCAGTGACGATGCCGACCCGCTGGTAGGCGCCTGGCTGGTCCCCAAAAACAGCCCCGGCATAAGCATCATCGACAGCTGGGACCACCTGGGCATGCGCGCTACCTGTAGCCATGACGTGGTGTTCGACAACGTGCTGGTGCCGCTCGACCACGCCGTCAGCGTCAGCCCCTGGAGCGCACCGCAGCCGGAACTGGATGCCGAGGGGTTGCTGTGGATGTCAGTGCTGCTGTCGTCGGTGTATGACGCCGTGGCCCAGGCCGCGCGCGATTGGCTGGTGAACTGGCTGCAAACGCGCCAGCCGTCCAACCTCGGCGCCGCGCTGGCGACATTGCCGCGTTTCCAGGAAACCGTCGGGCATATCGACACCCTGCTGTTTGCCAACCGCAGCCTGCTCGACGCCGCCGCCGAAGGGCATACCCCGGCCGGCAATGCGGCGCAGTTGAAGTACCTGGTGACCGGCAACGCGATCCGCGCCGTGGAGCTGGCGATCGAAGCCTCGGGCAACCCCGGCCTGTCCCGCCACAGCCCGCTGCAGCGCCACTACCGCGACGTGTTGTGCAGCCGCGTCCACACCCCGCAGAACGATGCCGTGCTGCAAGGCGTCGGCAAGGCGGCCTTCGCCCAACGGCAGAAGGAACGCACATGAGCAAGGGCACCACTCTGAGCATCCTCGTCTGAGGTGCGCTCGGCCAACGCCTGACTCGGTTAAAAAATGTGGCTGGGGCCTTGTGTCGGCTGGCCAATCTCATTTGATGCGGTAGTGAAAGGTATTGCGCACCGCCGGCACCGCTACCGCCTTGCCGTCAACGATCCTCGGCTGGTAGCGGAAGGTATTCGCCGCCGCCAATGAAGGCCGGATAAACAGCGGATGACAGCCGTCCAGCACCTTGGGGTTTTCCACGCGGCCCAGGGAGTTGACGGTGTACTCCACCGAGCAATCGCCTTCGATGTTTTTGTCCAGGGCGCGTTCGGGGTACTGCGGTGCTTCTTTGCTCAGCGGCAAGTATTGGCGACTGTCGAACGCCGGGGCTGGAGCAGGTGTGGCAACCCGCGCGGTTTCAGCGGCCAGCCGCGCCTGGTTCAGCCGTTGTTGCTCCAGCTCGCGGTTGTGCTGTTCGGTGGCCTGACGTTCCTGTTGCTGTTCAAGGCGCTTTTGCTCGACGCGCTTACGCGCCAGGGCCGCTTTCTCCAGTTTTTGCGCCTGGATCTGCGGGTCGAGGGTGGGTTTCACCGGCGTCGGCACCGCCACCGCCAGCGCTTCAGGCAGCGGTTCAGGCACGGGGGCCGCAGCCGGCGGCAGCATCACCAGTTGCGTATGCATCACCTGCGGCGCTTGCACCATCGGCTTCTGCGGTGACCAGCTCAGCATCAGCCCGGCCACTACGCCCACATGCAGCGCAACGGCCAGGCTCGCCGCCAAGCCTTTGCGCCACCACCCGCTGCAATCCCGAGGCGCCATCACCAGGCTCGGACTGTGCATGATCATCGCCGTCATTGCGGGGCCTCGGTCACCAGCCCCAGGTGGCTGACGCCGCCCTTTTGCAACACCGCCATCGCCGCGACCACCCGCCCATACCCGGCGTCTTCGTCAGCGCGGATATAGACCTGGGTGTCACTGCGCGCCGCCACCACTTGCATGACCTTTGCGCCCATGTCCTCCAGGCTCACGGCGCTGTCGGTCTGGTGCTGCGTGTCCAGCTCGTCGCCGAGGTTCCAGTAGTAACTGCCGTCGGCCTTTACCGACAACGTGAGGATCTGCTGGCGGGTGTCGGTGGCCAGCGCCTCGGCGGCGACCTTGGGCAGGTCGATCTTCACGCCCTGGGTCAGCATCGGTGCGGTGACCATAAAGATCACCAGCAGCACCAGCATCACATCGATATACGGCACCACGTTCATCTCGGCCTTGGGCCCGTGCTTGCGTTGCGGCCTGGTTAACATGGGCTTGCTCCTGTTCAGGCGGCCGTGGCCAGGTGGGTCGGCATACCGCTCAGGCTGCGATGCAGGCGCACTTGCAGTTCATTGCCGAAGGCGTAGTAGCGGGTGAGCAGCGTCTGGCTGCGCGCCGAAAAGCGGTTGTAGGCGATCACCGCAGGGATGGCGGCAAACAGGCCGATGGCCGTGGCGATCAAGGCTTCGGCGATGCCCGGCGCCACCGTGGACAGCGTGGCTTGTTGCACCTGGGACAAGCCGAGAAAGGAATTCATGATGCCCCACACCGTGCCGAACAGGCCGATGTACGGGCTGACCGAACCCACGGTGGCGAGAAACTGCAGGCCCTTTTCCAACTCGATTTCCTGCGTGGTGATCGCCACCTGCAAGGCGCGCTCCACCCCTTCGAGCACCGCCGGATCGTGGCTGTGCAGGTGCTGGTATTCCTCGACCCCGGCGATAAAGATCGGCGCCACGCCGCCCTCGCCCGCCTGCACGGTGTCGCGGTACAGCGCCTGCAGGTCTGGAGCCGCGCGAAAGCGCGGCAAAAACCCGTTCAACTGGCGCTCCAGGCGCCGCAGCACACTGCCGCGCTGGAGAATCAAGTACCAACTGAGCAAGGACGCCAACAGCAGCGTGACCATCACCGCCTTGACCAACAGGCTGGCGTCGCTGATCAACCCCCAGATCGTCATATGTTCCATCGTCGCGTGCATGGTGGTGAACTCCTATTCGATTAAAAAGTGATGACCGGGTGATGACGGCTTACGGCAATTTCAGCGCGCGGGTCACATCGCGCCAGGGCACGAACTTGAAGTTCTGGGTTTGCTCGGGCATGCGCTTGCGCCCGTCCTGCACCACCAGCATGCCTTGGCTCCACGGCCCGCCGAGGTTGACGGCGGTGACTTCGAGGCCATCGGTTTCCGACGCCCCATCGATCCCGGCCTCAGCGTTCAAACCGACGCGAAAGGCGCCGTGGGCGGCGAACGGCGGTTCGGCATCCACCACCAGGTAGCTGTCATTGCCTTGGCTGGAGATCACCAGGTAATCGCGCGCGCCGCTCTGGTACAGCGCCAGGCCCTCGACATCCGCGTGCAGTTGCGCGCCGACCTTGATCACGCTGGTCAACGTCGCCGGCTGATCGGCTCGGGCGTCCACCGCCCAGACGCCGACATCTTCTTCACCGATGAACAGGCGCTGACGCTGGTCGTCGGCGACGCAGCCTTCGGGTTGGCTGTCGACCTTGAACTGGCGCACCAACTCGCCCTGCACGCGGCCAGCCGGCGCGCTCAAGCGGTATTGCAGGAAGGTGCCGTCCTTGCCGTTGGCGATCGCGTACAGTTCACCGCTGGCCGGCTGGAACAGACAGATGCCGTAGATTTCCTTGAGCGGCGTCGGCACTTCGCCGGCTTCGCGCAACTCGCCGCTCTGACGGTCGATGCTGAACAGGCTCAGGCTGTTGTGATCGCGATTGCTCGCCACGGCGAGGTCGACGGTCTGTTGGCCGAGCTTGAAGTTAGGGCGGACATCGACGTTGTTCAGGCGCCCCACCGCCAGCTCCTGCAACAGCTTGCCGTCGAGGTCGTAGGCCAGCAGGCCTTGTTTTTTGTTGGTGCCGAGCACGCGGCTCTGCGCCGGTCGTTGCGGGTGAATCCAGATCGCCGGGTCGTCCGCCGCATCGCCTTGACGCCCGACCGGGTCGGTCTGGCGCTGGGCGGCGACTTCCGGCAGCACCGGCAGCGGCGCGACGGGCGTAGCCTGCCACGTCAACTCGGCCTGATAGAGGTTGCCGCTGTCGTCGTCGCGCAGCAGCAGCTGCCGGCCTTTGATTGCCAGGTTTTCCGCCTCCTTCACACCCGGCAGGTGCAGGCTCGGCTGGGCCACCCAGCGCTCGCCGTCCTGCTGGAACAGCTGCAGTTGCGCGGTCTTCGGATCAAGCGCGACCAGCCCACCCGGCACCAGCGCCATGGCCCCGGCGGCGCGCCCGGGATTGTCGAACAGCGCCACCGGGGTGCGTTTCACCTCGGCTTCCGGGTGCGCCGGGTAGGCCCACCAGCCGACGTTTTCTTCGTTCACCACCAGTTGATGGGTCGCATCGTCCACCTGGCAGAACTGCGCCGACGGCGGCAGCGGCAAGCCGCGCACACGCTGGGGTCGGGCCAGCAACGTCGGGCCATTGCCCACCAGCCATTGCTCGCCTTTGCCCTCTTCGCCCACCAGGAACACAAACAGGTTGGCCGCCGAGTCGCGATACAGGCACACGCCGTTGACCGGATAGTCGCGGGTCGGCAGGTACAGCGGCGCGCCCCAGCGTTTGCCGGCGCTATCCAGGCTGATCAGCATGGCCTGCTGGCGTTGGTTATCCAGGGTCGCCACCAGCACCTGGGCACCGGCGGCACGGCTGTCGAGGCTGCTGAAGTTGCCCTTGAAACGCGCCAGTTCGGCGCCTTTTTCGTCGAGCAGCAACAGGCCGTCGCGGGTGCTGGCGGCCAGGCGTTCGGGGCCGTTGGGCAGGAAGGCCAGCGCCTCGGCGTTCAGGTTCGGCGCCCAACGCGTCAGGGCCAGGTCGGCGGCCAGCGCATGGCCGCAGGTGGCCAGGGCCATCAGCAGGTATAGCTTGGAAAATCTCATGAACAGGCAAATCCTTCGAAAACGATGAACAACCCATGTGGGAGGGGGTTTGCTCCCGATGGCAGTGGTTCGGCTGATAAATCCGGCGACTGACACACCGCTATCGGGAGCAAGTCCCCTCCCACACTCGGGTCGAGGTGGTGGTTAGAAATGGGTGAAGGTCAGGCCGAGCTTGTAGGTCGGGCCGTACTCTTCGTACTGGCCGTTGTAGCTGCGGTGGCCGGTGTAGACGAAGTACGACTCGTCGGTGAGGTTCTGCGCCTCGAAGCTGACTTGCAGGTTCTTGGTCAGCGAGTAGCGTGCGCTGAAGTCGACAAAAGTCTGTGCGTCGACGTGCAGGTCGTGGGCCTTGTCGTTGATCGAGGCCAACTCATACAGGTAGGCCGATTTGTAGTTGGCCGACACGCGCAGGCTGAGCTTGTCGTTTTCCCAGCCGAGCATCAGGTTGCCGACAGTGTCCGACTGGTTGGGCAAGCTGATGTTGCGTGTGCGGTTGCCGCCGCTGGCCGCGTCGAAGCCTTCGATATCGGCGCTGGAGCGGCTGAACGTGGTGTTGGCACCGACCAACAGGCCGTTCCACGGCGCAGGCAGCCAGTCGAACTTTTGTGAATAGGCCAGTTCCAGGCCGTAGAGCTTGGCGCTGTCGCCGTTGGCGTAGGTGTGGGCCTCGGCGAAGTTGGTCCAGGCGCCGGTGCCGGCCACGTCGGTGTTGTAGACAAAGTGCTTGATGTCTTTGTAGAACACGAACGCCGACACGGTGCCTGCGCGGCCCATGAAGTGCTCGATGCCCAGGTCGAGGTTGCTCGACTCCAGGGGCTTGAGGTCCGGGTTGCCGAAGGTGGCTTCGTCATCGTCGATCACGAACCCCGGCGCCAGTTGGCCAAAGGTCGGGCGCACCACGGACTTGGTCCAGGCCGCGCGCACCTGGGTGTTCTTGTCGATCTGGTAACGCGCATGCAGGCCCGGCAACCAATGGTGATAACGCCGCTTGGTCTCGGTGGCGCTGAACTGGCCGTCGGTGGCGCCGGTGCCTTTGGCTTCGAACTCGGTGCCTTCGTAGCGCATGCCCGCGATGAAACGCCAGTCGTCGATGTCGATGGTGTTCATCAGGTAGCCGGCGTTGATGTCTTCGCGGATGGTGAAGTCGTTGACCCGGGATTCGGTCTCGTCATAGAAGTCATCACGGTTGAGGCTGCCGATCAGCTGCTTGATACTCCCCGCGCTGATACCCGGGCCGTAATTGCCGAGACGGTAGTCGACGCTGCCCTTCTGGAACCGGGTGAGGTTGAGTTGTTCGTCGGTGAAGCCCAGGTCGTCGAAGTTCTTGTAGACCCAGGCTTCCAGGTCGTTGTCCTTGTGCCGACGGCTGACCTTGCCGCCGAACTTGACCTGGGACGCGTAGCCGCTCAGGTCGTAGTCGCGGGCCAGGTCCAGGCGCAGGTTTTTCTCGGTGTCTTGGGTGTTCTGCTTTTCCCAGTCGACCTTGTCCAGGGTGAAGTTGCTCGCGTCGTAGAAGCCGGCGCCGACGATCGGACGCGGTTTGTCTTTGTCGTAGAAGCCGCTGTCGGCAAAGTCGCCGCCATCGAAGGTGGCGCCGGCGATATGCGCCGGGCTGTCTTCGCTGGATTGGCTGTAGCCGGCCTGGCCGCTGAGGGTCCACAGGCCGAGCATGCGTTCGCCGCCGAACACATAGGACTGGATTTCCTGGGTTTCCTCACGGCTCTTCAACTTGCGCTTGCCCTCGGCCACACCCAGCTCGCCAGGGGCCTGGGGGTCGGCAAATTCGAGGCTGGCGGCGTTGCGGGTCTCGGTATCGGTGTAGCGGCTGTAGAGGGTGCGCAGGTAGTAGCTGCTGAGGTCATCGGGCTTGTAGTCGAAGTTCAGGCCACCGCCGGCGCGTTCGCGGCTGATGTCGTAGTCACGCTGTTCGAACTTGTTGAGTTTGGCCCCCTGGCTGAAGTCCCAGGCGCCGCCGGTTTCGACGTTGTCCGAGCCGAAGTCGCGCTTCTGCCAGCTCAGGGCCGCGGCGACACCGAAGTTGTCGATACCATCACCGAGGCTGAAGCGGTTGCTCGCCGCGCCGGAGAATTTCGGGCTGGTCTGGCGTGTGTTCTTGTCGTAGCTGGCCTCGGTGCTGCCAGTGTAGAACAGGCCTTTGTGATCGAACGCCGACAGGCTCTTCACATCGACGGTGCCGCCGAGGGAGTTGGCGTCCATGTCCGGGGTCAGGGTCTTGATCACCGACAGCGACTGCACCAGCTCGGAGGGCAGCACATCGAGGGCCACGGCGCGACGTTCGCTTTCGGGCGACGGCACCAGGGTGCCGTTGATGGTCACGCTGTTGAGGTCCGGGCCAAGGCCACGCACGCTGACGAACCGCCCTTCGCCCTGGTCGCGCTCGACGCTGATGCCGGGCAGGCGCTGCGCGGCTTCGGCAACGTTTTCATCCGGCAACTGCGCCACGCCGTCGGCATGCACCACGCTCTTGATGCTGTCGGAGGAGCGCTGTTCCTTGAGCGCCTGGTCGATGGCGGCCGCCTGGCCGACCACGTCGACGTGCTCGGTGTGGGTGGCGTCGGCGGCCTGGAGCCGCTCGCTGGCCATCGCCAGGGCCAAGGCGGTGAGCGTAAAGCTGACGAGCCCGGTGCGCTTGTACATGAAGTCCTCCCCAAGAGTCCGTTGGCGCCAGGCAAGAGGCCCGGCAACTGGGAGGGCACGCTAGGGCCGGGGGATGACGGTTCTGTGACAGGGGTTGGCCGCAAGGCCCGTAAACCGGGAGTTTTGCCTGGTTCTCAACGTGGAATGAGCCGAAATGACCTCTGGAGGTCAACGGTGGGAGGGGGCTTGCCCTCGATAGCGGTGGGTCAGTCAATAGATAAGCCATCTGGCACACCGCAATCGGGGGCAAGCCCCCTCCCACCGTTGGTTTTCATCGCGTGTGGGGTGAGCTGATTCGACCCTCCCCCAGCGTCATCCAATCGTCACATCCATCTGCTGTGCTGGCGCCCATCGCTCATTCGCCAGAGGACTCGCGGCCATGTTTTGCGTGCTCAAACCCCACCGCTGGAAACTCGCCCTGCTGCTGCTCGCGGCCAATCTGGGGCTGATCCTGCACCTGGCCTGCGGCGAGCTCAAAAGCGTCAGCGAGTGGGTATGGCTGGATATCATCGGCGAAGGCGGCTCCGCCCTGCTCGCCCTGGTATGGCTGGGCCTGGTGCTGAAAAGCCGCCCCGCCGGGCGCGTCACCAATTACCTGGCACTGGGCCTGTCGTGCATCTTTTTCTCCTGGTGGATCGACAGCCTCGACGAATTCATTCGCCTGCCTGCCAGCATCACCTGGGATCACTGGCTGGAGTCCGGGCCGATGCCGGTGGGCATGATCCTGCTGACCCTGGGCATCTACCACTGGCACCGCGAACAACTGGCGATCAGCGCGCAAATGGAGAAGCGCGAGCGGCTGTTTCGCGAGCACCGGCTGTTCGACACACTCACGCCTCTGGGCGGCGCCGATTACCTCAAGCGCCAACTGGCCGACAGCCTGCAAGACAGCCGCGACCAGCAACAACCGCTGTCGCTGCTGGCTCTGGACCTGGACAATTTCACTGCGATCAACCAGGCCTACGGCCACGCCGAGGGCGATGCGGTATTGCAGGCCCTCAGCCATGTGCTACTGCTCAATCTGCGCCGCCAGGACTTACTCTGCCGCCTGGCCGGCGACCGCTTTGTGGTGGTGCTGCCCAACACCGGCGAGCGCCAGGCCCAGGCGTTGGCGCTGGAGTTGGAGCAAGCGGTGCGCAGCCTGGCGCACAAGACGCGACAACACGGCGAGCGCCTGCAACTGGCGGCGAGCACGGCCGTGGTGATGGCCCTGGACGAGCCGCCCCAGGACTTGCTCAAGCGCCTGAACCTGACGCTCGCCCGGGCCAAACAACCGCTTGCGAAAAGCGCCTGAGATGGCCGTGAAAACACGTTGGTATGAGGCCGACAGCCGCTTCATCCCAGGGCATTACCAACCCGCCACGTTGATCGACCTGGCCTTGTCCCGCGACATCGACAGCCATCGCCTGTTGCGCGGCACCGGGTTGTTCCACGAGGACATCCTCGCCGGTACAGCACAACTGAGCCCGCAGCAGTTTCTCGGATTGATCGGCAACAGCCGGCGCCTGCTCGCTGCCGATGAGAGCAGCTTCCTGTTTGGCCAACGCCTGCTGCCCGGCTATTACGGCGCCGCCAGCCATGCCCTGGGCCACGCGCAGAACCTGGATCAGGCGCTGGAGATCCTGATCCAGCAACAGGTGCTGCTCAGCCCGCTGGTGACGCTGCAATTGGAGCGGGATGAACACCATGCCTACCTGTACTGGCGGGACAGCTGCGGCGCCGGCGAACACTGGCGGTTCCTGCTGGAAGCCAGCATGACCTCGCTGGTCGCCATGAGCCGCTGGCTCAGCGGCCAGCGCCTGCCGTGGCAATGCAGCTTCAGCCATGGCGAGCCGCATTACGTCGAACAATACTGGGTTCACCTGGGCGAACACACGCGCTTCGCGCGCCCGCTGGACATGATGTGCATCCCGCGCGAATACCTGGTCATGGCCTGGCCCGGCGCGTCCGCCACCGCCGGCCAAGTCGCGCGCCAGCAGGCCCGCGAGCAGATCGAACAGCTCGGTTTTGCCGACAGTTTTCTCGATTGCCTCTACGACTACCTGCGCGAACAGGTGCGCCAGCCGCCCAGCCTGGAACAGGCGGCCCAGGCGTTCGCCATGAGCCCGGCGACCCTCAAGCGCAAACTGCACAAGCACGACACCGGCTTTCAGCAGCAGGTGGATCGGGTGCGCAAGCACGTCGCGTTGCACCTGTATCAGGTCAAGGGGTTCAGCAACGATGAAGTGGCCGCGTACCTGAACTTCAACGATGCGGCGAACTTCCGGCGTTCGTTCAAGCGCTGGACAGGCACCACGCCGAACCTGATCCGTCAGCTGTTCAACAGCCGTTAGCCAGGCGCTCGCGCAGGAACTCCACCAGCGCCTGCACCGGCCTCGAACTCTGCCGGTGCTGCGGGTACACCGCCGACAGCGTCAGGGCTTCGGGGGCGAAGTCTTGCAACAGCGTCACCAGGCGCCCGTCCGCCAAGGCATCGGCGACGATAAAGGTCGGCAGGTAGGTGACGCCCAACCCGGCGATGGCGGCGTCGCGCAGCAACTCGCCATTATTGACGCGCATGCGCCCGCTGACGTTCAGCGACTGCGGCTTGCCTTTGCTCTGGAACCGCCATTGCACCTGGCGGCCGTGGCCGTAGGGCAGGCAATCGTGGTCGGTCAGATCGTCAGGTTTCTGCGGTGTGCCACGCAACGCAAGGTACTCGGGGCTGGCGCAGTACACACGCTGCACGCTGGCGATACGCCGGGCGATCAGGGTGGAGTCTTCGAGGATGCCGATGCGCAACACCAGATCGTAGCCTTCGCCGATCAAGTCCACCGGGCGGTCGCTCAGATCGACTTCCACCGACACCTGCGGATAGCGCTGCAAAAACAGCGGCAGCAGACAACCCAGATGGGCCATGGCAAACGACAACGGCGCACTCAGGCGAATGGTGCCGCGCGGTTCGCTGTTCTGCCCGGCGATGCCCTGCTCCACTTGCTCGACTTCGCTGAGCAGGCGCAAGGCCGATTCGTAGTAACTCTGCCCCAGGGGTGTGACATCCAGGCGGCGGGTCGAGCGGTTGAGCAGGCGCACGCCGAGGCGGTCTTCGAGTTGGATCAGGCGGCGGCTGACGAATTGCTTGGACAGCCCCAATTGCTCGGCGGCGGCGGTGAAACTGCCGGACTCCATGACCTGGCAAAACAGGCGCATGTCTTCGAAGGGATTCATTGTCGCGTCTCGGTGGACATTTTGCTGATTTATAGCCTGTCAGGTGCTGCACCACAAACCTAATGTGCCAACACAATCAAAAGTGGGAGGGGGCTTGCCCCCGATAGCAATATGTCAGCCACTACATGCATGACTGATCCACCGCTATCGGGGCAAGCCCCCTCCCACAGGGGATTACCGAGATTCCCGAGGTCGGGTTACTTGGTGGTGAACGCCGAGTAGCTGTTCATCAGGTTGCGGTAGTTGGGAATGCGCGGCGACAGCAGGTTGGCCAGGCCTTCCATGTCGTTGCGCCAGTCAACCTGCAGCTCGCAGGCCACGGAGAACCAGTTCACCAGTTGCGCGCCGGCTGCGGTCATACGAGCCCAGGCAGCCTGTTGCACGGTTTCGTTAAAGGTACCGGAAGCGTCGGTGACCACGAACACCTCAAAGCCTTCGGAAAGAGCGCACAGGGTCGGGAACGCTACGCACACATCCGTCACCACACCGGCAATGATGATCTGCTTGCGGCCGGTGGCCTTCACCGCCTTGACGAAGTCTTCGTTGTCCCAGGCGTTGATCTGGCCAGGGCGCGGGATGTACGGCGCGTCCGGGAACAGTGCTTTGAGCTCGGGCACCAGCGGGCCGTTGGGGCCGCTTTCAAAGCTGGTGGTGAGGATGGTCGGCAGGTTGAAGAACTTCGCCACGTCGGCCAGGGCCAGCACGTTGTTCTTGAATTCGTTGGGGGAGAAATCCTGCACCAGGGAGATCAGGCCGGTCTGGTGATCCACCAACAGCACCACGGCGTCATCTTTGTTCAAGCGCTTGTAAGTCATGGGTTAACTCCTTTGTGGGTTTAGGTATCAGAACGCAAAGCACGAGCAGCCAAACGCACCCCAGAAGCCCTGGAAGTCGCTGACCGGCACGTTGGAAAGACGCGCTTTCTCATGGCCATGAGCATGCACGCCACACGGGCCACTGCAGTGGTGAGCCTGCGCCTGCAGCGGCGAAGCGGGACGCCAGTGTCCCGGCACCTTGACCACCGGCGACCAGTCCGGCAGCACCGGCACGCGCGGCGGTGCGAAATCTTCGAAGTCGCCGGCGCCATACACCACCTTGCCGCCGACCACGGTCAGCACCGACTCGATCCACTTGATGGCCTCTTCATCGACGCTGAAAAAATCCGCCGACAGCGCGGCGACGTCCGCCAACTGGCCGACCTTGATCTGACCCTTCTTGCCCTGCTCGGACGAGAACCAGGCGCTGCCGTGGGTGAACAGTTCCAGCGCGGTCAGGCGCGGCAGTCCTTCGGCGTGCAGCTCCAGGCCACCCACGGTGCGGCCGCTGACCATCCAGTACAGCGAGGTCCACGGGTTGTAGCTCGACACCCGCGTGGCGTCGGTGCCCGCGCCGACCGGTACACCTTCGGCGAGCATGCGTTTGATCGGCGGCGTGGCTTCGGCGGCCTTGGCGCCGTAGCGCTCGACAAAGTACTCACCCTGGAACGCCATGCGGTCCTGGATCGCAATCCCGCCGCCGAGGGCGCGCACGCGCTCGATGTTGTGCGGGGTGATGGTTTCGGCGTGGTCGAAGAACCACGGCAAGCCGTTGAACGGGATGTCGCGGTTGACCTTCTCGAACACATCGAGCATGCGCGAGATCGATTCGTTATAGGTGGCGTGCAGGCGGAACGGCCAGCGCTGCTCGACCAGGTGGCGCACCACCGGCTCCAGTTCCTGCTCCATGCTCAGCGGCAGGTCGGGGCGCGGTTCGAGGAAGTCTTCGAAGTCGGCGGCGGAGAACACCAGCATCTCGCCGGCACCGTTGTGGCGCAGGTAGTCGTCGCCCTGATGCAGGGTGACGCTGCCGGTCCAGTGCTTGAAGTCGCTGAGTTCTTCCTTGGGCTTCTGCGTGAACAGGTTGTAGGCGATACGTACCGTCAGTTGTTCATCCTTGGCCAGTTGCTCGATCACCGCGTAGTCATCGGGGTAGTTCTGGAAGCCGCCGCCGGCGTCGATCGCACTGGTCAGGCCGAGGCGATTGAGTTCGCGCATGAACTGGCGGGTCGAGTTGACCTGGTATTCCAACGGCAGTTTCGGGCCCTTGGCCAGGGTCGCATACAGGATCATCGCGTTGGGCCGCGCCACCAGCATGCCGGTGGGGTTGCCGTTGCTGTCACGCACGATCTCGCCGCCCGGCGGGTTCGGGGTGTCCTTGGTGTAGCCGGCCACGCGCAGGGCGGCGCGGTTGAGCAAGGCGCGGTCGTACAGGTGCAGCACGAACACCGGCGTGTCCGGCGCCGCCTGGTTGAGTTCGTCCAGGGTCGGCATGCGCTTTTCGGCGAACTGGAATTCGTTCCAGCCGCCGACCACGCGCACCCATTGCGGCGTCGGGGTGCGATCGGCCTGGTCCTTGAGCATGCGCAGGGCGTCGGCCAGGGACGGCACGCCTTCCCAGCGCAGTTCGAGGTTGTAGTTCAAGCCGCCACGGATCAGGTGCAGGTGCGAGTCGTTGAGGCCGGGGATCACCGTGCGGCCCTTGAGGTCGATGACCTCGGTGCCGCTGCCGCGCAGGGCCATGGCCTCGCCATCGGTGCCCACGGCCACGAAGCGCCCCTGGCGAATGGCGACGGCGGTAGCGCGTGGGTTTTCACGGTCCACGGTGTGGAACTGGCCATTGAACAAAATCAGATCGGCGTTCATAGGGTTTCCTTTACAGAGGCTTCAAGCCAGGGAGCGAACAGGCGGGTAGCCGCCGGCATCAGCAGGTACACCACCAGCAACACGATGGTCAGGGTGATCAGGAAGGTGGCGACCACGTAGTTGGACAGGAACGGGTGCAGGCCCAATATCGGGCCCCACACGATCGGTACCAGCAGGGTCAGCGGCAGGATCACGCACAGGGTGACCACGGCCTGTTTCCAGCGCGGCGGTTTGGCGACGCTGTCGGTTTGGGGGGTGAACCAGAACTCGTTGACCGCACCGATTTCGGTGTGGTCGCCGTCGGCCAGCAGCGGCGCGGCTTCTTCGATCAGGGTTTTGCGCTCGGGGGAGTCGAGCCAGCGTTGCAGGTCGTCGGTGGAGCGGTAGCGCAACACGCAGGTGAACAGCGCCAGGCCGTCGTGTTTACCGCGCACGACGTCGACGCCGAGGTGGCCCGGGCGTTCGCCGGCGATGCGTACTATGCGGCGTAGCCACGCTTCGTAGTTGGCCTCGCTGCCGGATTTGATCCGGTGTTTGACGATCAGGGTGACGACTTCGTCGGAACCGGTTTCAGGTGTTGGGTCCATGGTGTGTTCTTCCCCCCTGGAGAGCTGAGCGATGAGGCGAGTTTGGCGGCGACGGGCGATTCGGAATTGGATGTTTGTGCTGTTTGGCGCGGTGACTTGCCGGGCCGCCTACGCGGGGAAGCTGGACATGTGCGCGCTGATCCGGCTCCTCAACCAGCGCTCCGCCGGGTCGTTGTCATGCACCCCGCTCCACACCATCGACAGCTCTGCGGCGTCGATCGCAAACGGTGGGTCCTGCGCGCGCAACGTGGTGCCTTCGGTCAAGGCGCACGCGGCGTAGTCCGGCACGGTCGCGATGATCTGCGTGCCCGCCAGTAACGCCCGCAAGCCACTGAATTGCGGCACCGCCAGCACCACCCGGCGCGCCCGGCCGATGCGCGCCAGGTCGAGGTCGATATTGCCGCTCAAGTCCCCCGAGAACGACACCATGGCATGCGGCCGTTCACAGTATTCGTCCAGGCTCAGCGGTGCGGTGCCGCCATCGCCGCGCAGCACCTTGCACGGAATGTCGCGCAGTTTCTTGCGCTTGGCATTGGCCGGCAGATCCGTGGTGTAGCTGACTCCCACGGTGATCTCGCCACTGGCCAGCAGCGACGACATCAACAGGTAATTGGCGCGGCGCACCACCACCACGATCCCCGGTGCCTCGTCGCGCAGTTGGCTGAGCAACGGCGGGAACAGGCCGAATTCGGCGTCATCGGACAGGCCGATGCGGAACACCGCACAGCTGGTGGAAGGGTCGAAATCCTTGGCGCGGCTGACCGCGCTCGAGATGGTGTCCATGGCCGGTTGCAGCTCCTTGAGTATTGCCATTGCGCGTGGTGTGGGCTCCATGCCGCGCCCATTGCGCAGCAGCAACGGGTCGTCGAACAAATCGCGTAAACGGCCCAAGGCCGCGCTCACCGCCGGTTGGCCCATAAACAGTTTTTCGGCGACCCGGGTCAGGTTCTTCTCGAACATCAGCGCTTCGAAAATCACCAGCAGGTTCATGTCGACGCGGCGCAGGTCGTTGCGGTTCATGGCGGTCCCCAAACAGTTGACAGAGCACCAGCTAAGCACGCAGCGCGGCGAGCGCGATTGCACACCTGTGCTGTCTTTTCCACGCCAACAACTGGCGAAATTAACAACGATTAACTCGTCAGTCGGACGGCACGGCACCAAGAATGAGGCCGTCTACACTGCATCCATTCACCGGGAACGCTCCCATCGACTGCGGATATTTCGTCATGGCCCGACTTGAGCACGGTGCTCCAAGCTTCTGCGCGACCGGCGGCCTCTGCCCCCGGCGCGAGCGTATCGCCAAGCAACTGATCCTCGCCAACCTCGGCGAAAGCCTGGCGATTGCCGACCTGGCCCAGGCCTGCGCACTGTCGCGCAGCCACTTCTCCCGCGCCTTCAAATGCACCACCGGGCTGTCGCCGCAGGAATGGATTCGCCAACAGCGCATCCAGCGCGCCAAGGAGTTGATCACCGGCACGTCCTTGAGCCTGACGCAAATCAGCCTGGAATGTGGTTTCTGCGACCAGGCGCACTTCTGCCATATGTTCACGCGCAGCGAAGGCGTCAACCCGATGACCTGGCGTAATCACCAATTGCGTCGCAAGCAGGCGATTGCCGCCTAGTGGTCAGCGCAAGCGTGGAATATGCTGGGCGAACCCTTTTTTCAGAGCTCGCGCTGGCATGAACGACCTCAGCGAACAGGCCGTACACTTCGGCCCGTATCGGATACACCCGCGCCAACGCCTGGTGCTGGAGGCTGGCCGGCCGTTGCGCCTGGGACGGCGGGCAGTGGACATCCTGCTGATCCTGCTGGAACAGGCCGGCAATGTGGTGAGCAAGCAGGAACTGATCGCGCGGGTCTGGCCCAAAAGCGTGGTCGAAGACGGCAACCTGCGCGTGCATATGGCGGCGTTGCGCAAGGCCCTGGGCGATGGCCAGGCCGGGCAGCGCTATATCGTCACCGTGGCCCAGCGCGGTTACAGTTTTGTTGCGCCACTGAGCATCGAACCGATGGCCCTTCCAACCGACGGCAGTGCGCAAAGCCAGGCCCATAACCTGCCGCTGCGCAGCACGCGGATGATCGGCCGCCAGGCGCTGATCGATGCGCTGGTGCAGCAACTGCCGCAACAACGCTTTATCACCCTGACCGGCGCGGGAGGCATCGGTAAGACCACGGTCGCGCTGCGTGTCGCCGAGTTGTTGATCGGGCATTACCGCGACGGCATTCGCCTGCTCGACCTCGCCCCCCTCAGCGCACCGTCGATGATCCTGCCCAACCTCGCCGCCCTGCTCGACCTCACCCCCGACGAACACGCGCCGCTGTTGACCCTCGCGCGCAGTCTCCACACGCGCCAGTTGCTGTTGGTGATCGACAACTGCGAACACCTGCTCGATGACATCGCCCTGATCAGCGAGACCCTGCTGCGCCACGCCCCCAACGTTCACATCCTCGCCACCAGCCGTGAAGCACTGCGCGCCGAGGGTGAATACGTGCAGCGCCTGGAGCCGCTGGCCTGCCCGCCCGCCACCGGCAACCGTGCCCAGGCGCTGGGCTATCCGGCCCTGCAACTGTTGATCGAGCGCGCCATGTCCCATCAGGACAGCTTCGCCCTCAGCGAAGCCGAACTGCCATTGGCGATTGATATCTGCCAGCGCCTCGACGGTATCCCGCTGGCCATTGAACTGGTGGCGGCGCAGATCGAACGTTTCGGCCTGCAAGGCCTGCTGGTGCAGATGGAAGACAACTTTCGCCTGCTGACCCGTGGCCGCCGCAGTGCCCTGCCCCGTCAACAGACGCTGCGCGCCACGCTGGACTGGAGTTTCGACCTGCTCGCGCCCTGCGAACAGATCTGCCTGCGCCGCCTGGCGGTGTTTCGCGGCGGCTTCAGCCTGGCCAGCGCGGCGGCGGTGATCGCTGGGGAACAGATCGCACCGGCCGAGGTGCTGGGTTCGATCACCCAACTGGTGGCCAAGTCCTTGCTCAATGTCGAGCCCGGCGATGACGAGATGGTCTACCGCCTGCTGGACATCACCCGCACCTACGCCCTGGAAAAGCTCAGCGTGGCCGCTGAACTCGACACCACCCGCGAGCGCCACGCCGCACGCTGCCTGGCCTTGATGGAACAGGCCCGGGACGATTGGGAACTGACCGCGACGCAGCCCTGGATCGACCGCTACGCGCCCCTGCGCGAAGACATCCGCGCCGCACTGGATTGGGGCCTGGGCGACCAGGGCACGCACCTGTTGGGTATTCGCCTGACGGTCAGCGCGATGCCCTTGTGGCAGGAACTGTCATTGCTGGGGGAACACGGGCTGTACGTGGGCAAGGCGCTCGCACGGCTGGCGCAATCGCCCGCGCCGAACCCGCACTTGCACATGGCGTTGCAACTGGCGCTGGGCAGTTTTTCGTATCACACCCAGGGCGGTACGCCGCAGACCATTGACGCCTTTGCCTACGCGCGGCGCCTGGCCGAAGCGAACAACGATCTGAGCGGCCAGTTGCGTGCGGTGTCGGGCCATATGGCGGTCAACCTGTGCTGCGGCAATTATCGCCAGGCACTTGCGCAAAGCCTGCACTTCGATCAACTCGGCCCCCAGGCCGACCCCTTGCTCGACCTCAGCGCCCAGCGCCTGCGGGTACTGGCCCAGCACTTTGCCGGTCACCAGGCATTGGCCCTGCGCAATGCCGAACAGGTGATCCAGCGCATGGCCCACAGCGGCCATCTGAACCGGTTCACCCATGGCTTCGGCGTGCAGTACGACCAGGGCGTGGCCTCGCTGACGATCCTCGCTCGCATCCTGTGGCTGCGGGGGTTCCCGGAGCGGGCCTGGCGCACCGCGAACCAGGCCCTGGAACTGGCGCTGCAGATCAACCACGGCACCTCGATCTGCTACACCCTGGCCCTGGCCGGGGTGGTCATCGCCCGCTACAACGGCGACGCGGCCGCGGCCCATTCGCTGCAGGAACTGTTGTTGCAACAAGCGCAAAAGCACTCGGTGCAGCTGTTTCATACCTGGGCCCGACACTACGCGGGCGCAGCGCCGACGCAAGCCATGCCCGGGCTCGGCCTGATCGCGGATACCCTGGTGACCTTTAACGCGGGCGCGGTGGACGCGGCGATGTTCGAACGCGCCAAAAGCGGCGCGGCCGGCTGGTGTTCGGCAGAGATCCTGCGGGTGCGCGCCGAGCACAGTGACGACATCCCGGCAGAAGCGCTGTTGCTCGAGGCACTCGGCCTGGCGCACCAGCAAGGCGCCCTGGCCTGGGAGTTACGCAGTGCGACCGCGCTGGCGCGGCTGTGGCAGCGCCAAGACCGCCGGCAAGCGGCACGCGAGTTGCTGGACTCGGTCTACGGGCGATTCAGCGAAGGGTTCGCCACCCAGGAGCTAATCGGCGTGCGCCGCCTGCTCGACGAGTTGCAGGACAAACGGCCGGCCTGAAAACGCCCCCAGATAATGCCCATACCCTTGCTGCAGACGCGCCACTTGCAGCGGGTCGCGCAGTTGCGCCAGGGCGTAGCTGCGCACGCTGTTGAGCAGGCGGTAACGCTCGGGACCGAGGCCGGGCTCCACGCTCAGCAGCGAGATGTCGACCAGTCGCCGCAGCAGGTATGGCAGGTCGGCGTGAGCCAGCTCGGTGCCGGCGATCAACTGCCCCAGGACGGGCAAGCTCACCGCCATCTTGAACAGGCCCAGTTGCAGGAACAGCCAACGCTCCGGCAGGCTCAGGCGCTCGTATGACCAGTCCAGGGCCGCCGCCAGGGATCGGTGGCGTTCCAGCGCCGTGCGCCGACCGCGCGCCAGCACTTGCAGGCCGCTGCGCAATTGCACCTGCAAGCCCTGCACGCCGAGAGCATCGACCTGGGCCGCCGCCAGTTCGAGGGCCAACGGAATACCGTCGAGCCGGCGGCAGATATCGCGCAGCGCCGGCAAGTCCTGGGGCCGCAGGGCAAACCCTTGCTGACTGGCGCGCACGCGCGCGACGAACACCTGCACCGCCGAGTAGGCCATCGCCTACTCGACGCTGCCCCAGGCGGACGGCATCGGCAGCGCCAGGCGAGGCACGCGCTGCACCCACTCGCCGGGCACCCGCAAGGCTTCGCGACTGCTCAACAACAGCGTCACCCCAGGCGCGCTGGCCTGCAGCGCGCGCACCAGATGACGGCAGGCGCCGAGCAACACGTCGGCGCCATCGAGCACCAGCAATAACTGGCGCGAGGCCAATTGGCGGAAGAGTGCCGCGCCACTGTCAGCCGCGTCGAGCCCGAGGGTCTCGGCCAAGTGGCGCAGCATTGCCGTGGGCGTATCGACACCGGCCAGATCCAGCCACCACACGCCGTCGCGATAACGCGGCGACACACGCTCGGCCAACGCCAGCGCCAGGCTGCTCTTGCCGACGCCAGCGCCTCCGGTGAGGGTCATCAGGCGTTGCCCCGACAGGCGTCGGACCAGCGTCCCCACCAGTTCGTCGCGACCGATCAGCGGGCTGAGCCGGGTCGCCAGGTTGTGCCGCGGTGCCGCGTTCCCAGCGGCCTCCTGCAGCGGCGCAACCAGGCAATAGCCGCGTTGGGGCTCATTGAGAATATAGCGACGACCGTCCAACGCACGGCGCAGGGCGGCGATATGCACCCGCAGGTTGTTCTCTTCCACCACGCTGCACGGCCAGACGCGGGCGATCAGGGTGTCTTTGCTGACAAATTGCCCGGGCGTTTCGAGCAGCACCGCCAGGATGTCCAGCGCGCGCCCGCCCAACGGCACGGGCATGCCCGCCTTGCTGACCAGGCGCTGCTGGCGATGAAAGGTGTAAGGGCCAAAGCGCATCGCATGGTCGTTGTTCATCTGCGTAAAAGCGCTGAAACACCCGAGCTTGGGCTTCCGCGCATCCTTCTTCCATGGGCCTGCCGTTATCTTGCCAGCTCGTTGTAACAGGACAATGCTGGCACGGGGAGCGATACGGACAATCGGGTGAGCGAGACGGACATCCTGTCGTTAACTGAACTGCTGTCGGTATTGGGTGGGGTTGAGGCCGAGTTTTTCACTGAACAGAAAGCGCATATGCCGCACGCTGCCAAAGCCTGCGTGAAAGGCCACGGTCTTGAGCGGCAGGTCGGTGGTTTCCAGCAGGTGCCGGGCGCGGTCGATGCGCGCGCCCTGCAGGAAGGCCATCGGCGTCATCTGCACCTCTTTGGCGAACAACCGCGCAAAGTGCCGCGCACTCATGCCGGCGAGTGCCGCCATGGATTCGATGGTGAACGGCTGGTCCAGATGCGCCAGCACATGGCTCTGCACCCGCGTGATCGCGGTTTCCTGGGGCGCCACGGCGGCGGTCATCGGGCTGAACTGGGCCTGCCCGCCCTGGCGCTTCATCACCACCAGCAGCACTTTGGCCACGTCCACCGCGACCTGCTTGCCGTGGTCCTGGGCGACAACCGACAGCGCCAGGTCGATACCCGCCGTCACCCCGCCGGACGTGATCAGGCGGCCGTCCTGCAGGTAGATGCGGTCGGTTTCGACAACGGCCTGGGGGAAGGCCTTGATCAGCCGCTCGGTGTAATGCCAGTGGGTGGTCACGCGGTGGCCGTCGAGCAACCCGGCATGCCCCAGCACAAAGGCACCGGTGCAGATCGAGCCGAAGCGCCGCGCGCGTGGAGCAGCGGCCTGGAGCCAGGGCAACAGGTCGGGGTGGCATTCGTTATAGGCACCGGGACCACCGGGCACCAGCAGCAGGTCATAGGCCTCGTGCGCCTGGGCCAGCAGCAGGTCGGGCTGCACGACCACGCCATTGGACGCACGCAGCGGGCCGGGCTCGGTGCCGACGATCAGGATCCGATAGTGCTGCGCCGCTGGCAGGTAGCGGTTGGCAATCGAAAACACTTCAAGCGGCCCAGCCATGTCGAGCAGGAGGAAGTCCGGAAACAGCGCCATGGCCACGGTGTTCATAGAGGGAGACGTCCATCAGGAAGGAAGGCAGCGGGTATTATGCCACGTCCGCAACTGTCAACCTCAATGCGACAGTTATTCAGATATCAGCTCCTTAATGAATATTCCAGTAACCAGTAACCTTCTTCTCAACGCAAGCGCCCTGCATTTCGCAGCCCGCTCTGACTTGAGGACACCACCATGCTGACCCTTCGCAAAGCCTCCGACCGCGGCGCCGCCAATCACGGTTGGTTGAAGTCGTTCCATACCTTCTCGTTCGCCAACTACTGGAACCCCGCCGAACAGGGTTTTTCCGACCTGCTGGTGATCAACGATGACCGCGTCGCCGCAGGCCGTGGCTTCGGCCAGCACCCGCACCGCGACATGGAGATTTTCTCCTATGTGCTCGAAGGCGCCCTGGAACACAAGGACACCCTGGGCACCGGCTCGGTGATCCGCCCCGGCGATGTGCAACTGATGAGCGCCGGCAGCGGCGTGGCCCACAGCGAGTTCAACCATAGCCAGAGCCGTGGCGTGCATTTCCTGCAGATCTGGATCGTGCCGAATGTCTCCGGCGCCGAGCCACGCTATCAGCAGGAGCACTTCAGTGCAGCGCAGAAACGTGGACGCTTGCAGTTGATCATCTCGCCGGATGGCGCCGAAGGCTCCCTTCACGTGCGCCAGGATGCACGGGTCTATGCCGGGCTGTTCAACGCTGACGAAAGCGCAAGCCTGGACCTGGCGCCGGACCGCCACGTGTACATCCATGTGGCCCGCGGCAGCGTCGAGATCAACGGCCAACGCCTACAGGAAGGCGACGGGGCCCGCGTGCGCGATGAGCGCCAGATCCGCCTGAGCCACGGTGACGATGCCGAGGTGCTGGTATTTGACCTGCGCCCTCTGGAACTGCCGCAGATGCCATGACGGCTGCACGATAGCCCGCCGACGCGGGCTATCGCTGGCGTCGATAGTCACCATCAGCCCAATGAAGTTCTCTTAAAAATGCCAACGCGTAACATCAAACCCACACCAGGCAACACCCTAATCAAACACTCGGAGCACACTCTCATGAAACGCCAACTCTTGCTTAGCCTCGCTTTCTCGGTACTTGCTGCAAACGCTTTTGCCCACCCAGTCGTCGCTGAAGGCGGCGCTGATCGCCTCAACGAAAACCGCGTCGCCGAAGGCGGTGCCGAGCGTCTGCAAGGCAACCGTGTCGCCGAAGGCGGTGCTGAACGCCTGCTGGAACGTCGCGTCGCTGAAGGCGGTGCGGATCGCTTGCAGGAACGTGGCCTGGCCGAAGGCGGTGCGGATCGTCTGCAGGAACGTGGCCTGGCTGAAGGCGGTGCGGATCGTCTGCAGGAACGTGGCCTGGCTGAAGGCGGTGCAGATCGCCTGCAGGGCAACAACGCTTGACCCCTCGCTGTGTGCGCGGCACCCCAAACCGGCCTGATCAGCCGGTTTTTTTTCGCCTGCTTATCGGGTACTGGCCTGAAATCGCTTGCGATACGCTGCCGGCAGCATCCCCACCCGCTGCTGGAACAGGCGCCGGAACGAGTTGCTGTCTTCGTAGCCCACCGCATAGGTGATGCTTTCGAGGGTCATGCGTGTCGACTCCAGCATCTGCTTGGCGCGCTCCAGGCGCAGGGTCTGCACATAAGCGATCGGCGTATAGCCGGTGGCATCCTTGAAACGTCGCTTGAAATTGCGCACACCAAAACCAAAGTGCCGGGCCACCTCGTCAATCACCAGCGCCTCGGCGCAGTGCTGCTCCAGCCAATGCTGCACGCGCAGTATCTGCGCGTCGCCGTGGCTCTTGGGCAACGACCACATCGCGTACACCGACTGCACCGTCCGCACCGTGTCGATCAGCAGGTATTTGCCACAGGTGTGAGCCAGTTCCGGCGAGCCGAAGCGGCGGATCAGGTGGAGCATCAAGTCCATTGCCGCACTGGCGCCACCACAGGTGATCACGCGGTTTTCTTCGCAGAGCATCTGCGCGTCATCGAGGCTTACGTCTGCGTAGCGTCGCCGGAAAAGCTCGGCAAACGCCCAGTGGGTGGTGGCGCGCAAGCCTTGCAGTACACCGGTTTCCGCCAACAGAAAGGCGGCGGTACACATCGACGCCAGCACGGCGCCGCGCCCATGCTGTTCGCGCAGCCAGGGGCCGAAGGCGGCAAACGTCGGCAAAGCCTCTTTCAAGGTGAAGAGAAAGCCGGGGATCAACACCAGGTCGGTCTGTGCGATCTGCGCGGTCGAACAGGCCACTTGCAGACGCTGCCCGCCCCAGGCATTCACGGCCTGGCCGTCGAGGGACGCGACCACGATCTCGAAGGGCGGATGGTCGGCAAACAGGTTGGCGGCGCTGAGCATTTCCAGGGCCAGGGTGGCGCTGGCGGCGGAGCAGTGATCGGCCAGGAGCAAGGTAATGTGCATTCACGGACCTTTTTGCGCTTTTCGCATTAAATAAGTCATTTGCGCACCTACCTTAGCCGATTTGGCGCCCTTACAGTGCTGCCACTGTTCAACTCTGTGGCGTCTTTATGAATCTCTGGTTTCGATTGCTCTACATGCTCTGCCGTCGCCCCTGGCGCAAGCCTGCCCATGGCCTGGCCACCACCGTGGTACGCATGCGGGTGTGGCCGCTGGACCTGGATCTCAACCGGCATGTCACCAATGGCCGCTACTTCACCCTGGCGGACGTTGCACGGATGGATTTTGTCTTGCGCACTGGCGCTTTTCGCGTGGCCCTGCGCAACAAGGCGCTGCCGATCGTGGGCGATACCTGGGGCAAGTTCCGCCGCGAACTCAAGGTGTTCGAAGTGTTCGAGGTACACACCCGCATACTCGGCTGGGACCACAAGTGGAGCCTGATGGAGCACCGTTTCGTCAGCAAGGGTCGGGTGGTCGGCGTGGTGGTGATGCGCGGGCTGTTCCGCTCAGCCAAGGGCACCCTGCCCCCGGCGGATTTCCTGCGGGAGCTGGGGCTGGCCGAAACATCGCCGCCCCTGCCGCAGTGGCTGAGCGACTGGGCGCAGAGTTGCGAGGCGATGAGCGTGCAGTTGCGAGGCGAGGAACAGGATTGAGGATCATCCGCTCATCATCGTCTTGAGGCATGCGCGCCTTGGCCAACATGTCCTTGGCGATTTTACGAGTCGTCGCGGCGCCTTCCAACTGCGCGCTGGATATAGGAGTCCACCAGGCGGTATTGGAGAGAAGACGCCACTGCCCCGCCCAAGCTGGAGGTCAACGACTCGACGCCGTGAACAACCGCCTCACAAAAGTCAGTGATGCACAAAAAAACGCACTGCCGCACTCGCTGCGAAGCTCCAGGGTCTTACTCGCGCAAGCCCGGGACATCTTGATAGCTGCCCATGCGGCCTCTTTCTTGAGACCCGGCGCTGGATATCGACGAAACTCGTCCCAATGCAGATACCGGCCCTTGTCATCGACAGCTTTATAGATTGAGTCGCCAGGCGCTGCTCAGACTGATCAAGTCATACCTACCAGCTCTCCCCCAACCCCAGCAAGCCGAGTATCTGCCGGCGCAGGTCCACCAGATAAGGATCGTCGCGGTGCCGGGGGTATGGCCGCTCGATGGTCAATTGCGCCTGCAGGGTCGCCGGGCGGTCGCTGAACACGATCACGCGGTTGGCCAGGAGCAAGGCTTCTTCCACATCGTGGGTCACCAGCAACGCCGTGTAGCCCTGGCGTTGCCACAGGTCGATCAGTTCCTTTTGCATGGTGATGCGGGTCAAGGAATCGAGTTTGCCCAAGGGCTCGTCGAGGATCAGCAGACGCGGCTGGTTCACCAGCGCACGGGCCAGCGCAACCCGCTGCGCCATGCCGCCGGACAGTTGCCGAGGGAAGGCGCGGGCGAATTGGCTGAGGCCGACTTTTTCCAAGGCTTCATCGACTTTGGCGGCATGGGTCTTGAGCAGGCCCTGGGCTTCGAGGCCGAGGGCGACGTTGTCCCACACGCGGCGCCACGGATACAAGGTCGGGTCCTGGAACACCACCACGCGGCTCGGGTCCGGGCCGCTGATCGGCTCACCATCGGCGAGCAAGCGCCCGGAATCCGCCGGTTCCAACCCAGCGACCAGACGCAGCAAGGTGGACTTGCCGCACCCCGAAGGCCCGAGCAAGGCAACGAACTCCCCCGCTGCCACGTCCAGCGAAACCCGCTGCAGCACCGGCAGATGCTCACCGTCCAAGGCAAACCCGTGACTCAGGTTTTCGATGCGCAGCGTCAATCCCGCCGCGGCTTCTACTGCGGTTGCCAGGGCTACCATTTCATCGCTCCTTTCTGCCAGGCCAGCAAGTGGTCGCGCAGCCGGAACAAGCCGCTGATCAACCCCGAGCAGGCCAGCGCCATGATTAACAACGCTGCATACATATTCGCGTAGGCCGCCCACCCCTGGGCCCATTGCAGGTACCAGCCGATGCCGGATTTCACGCCCATCATTTCCGCCACCACCAGGGTCGAAAACGAGGCGCCGAGGCCCATGAACAGGCCAACGAACACATGGGGCAAGGCGGCGGGAATCGCCACCTTGAAGATCAGAAAAGGCTGTTTTGCACCAAGGGTGCGCGCCACGTCGTAATAGGCTTTATCGACACTGGCCACGCCGGACCAGGTCAGCACCGTGACCGGAAACCAAGTGGCCAGGGCGATCAGGAAGACGCTGGCGCTCCAACTGCTGGGGAACAGGAAAAAGCACAACGGCAACAGCGCCGTCGACGGCACCGGGCCGAGGATGCGCAGCACCGGATGCAGCCAATAGCCGATACGCGTCGACCAACCGATGGCCACGCCGGCGATAAACCCGGTCGCCGCGCCCAACGCCACGCCCGCACCGAGCAGCAACGCCGAATGCAGCAGGCTGTCGGCCAGGCGCGCGTAGTCTTCGACATACACCGCGAGCAGGGCCTGGGGCGGCGCGAAGAACGGCACCGGCAGCAGCGCGAGTTTCGCCGTGAGCAGCTCCCAAATGCCCAACAGCAGCGGTAAAGCGATCAGCCATGACGCGGCTCCGCGCAGGCGCAGGCCGAGCCTGGCGAACCGGCGCCCGGCCACACTCGACACCCCGAACACCGCCGCCACGCCCACGCAGAGATGGGCCAAGCCTTGGGTCATCGGCCAGTCGCGCGTCGCATTGGGCCAGTAGCTGATCAGCAGCGCCACGGCCAACCAGGCGCCGACCACCGCCAGGCCCGACCACCAGACCTTGAACGCCACGGGTGGGTTGAGGGTGGTCGCGTCAACTGAAGACATCGGCGGTGATCTCCTTGGCGAACGCCAGCGGGTCGGTGCCCTGGCTGATCACTTCCACGGTTTTCAGGTCGGTGACGTAGGTGGTGATTTCCGCGGTCAGCGCGGCGCCGACCGCATGGTGGCCGTGGGTGTGGTCGTGGAGGATCGCCTGGACTTCTTCGGTGGAGGTGTTCAACGCATAGGCCTGGAAACCCTTGGCGACGACCTCGGGGTGTTGCACGGAATAGTCGTGGGCTTCGAGGATCGCCTGGGTTAGCGCCGCGACCACGCGCTTGTCTTCGCGCACCAGCTTGCCGGTGACACCGACCACGCAGCAGCTGAGGTTGGCGTAGGCCTCCACCAGGTTGGTGGACAGTTCCCGCGCCACGCCGGATTTGATCAGGCGATACATGAACGGGTCGCTGCCGCTGACCGCCTGCACCTCGCCGCGCTCCAGGGCGGTGCCGAGCAGGTCGGCCGGGTACAGGCGCCATTCGACGTCGCGCACCGGGTCGATGCCGTGCTTCTTGAGCAGGATCGAGAAGAAATTGCGGTCCGGGCTGGCCATGTCCGTCACGCCGATCGTCTTGCCCTTGAGGGCTTCGAGTGTGCTTACGCCGCCGTTCGCCGCACTGAGCAAACGCAGGCAGCCGCCATGGGTGCCGGCGGTCAGCTTGACATCGAAGCCCTGCTCCAGGGCCTTGAGCCAACGCAGCGCCATGCCCACACCGGCATCGGCCTTGCCGGTGGCGATGGCTTCCAGTAGCACCTCGGTGGAATTGCCGAAGTTGACCAGTTCCACATCCAGGTTGTGCTGTTTGAAGAAACCTTGAGCGTGGGCGATCACCACCGGGGCCAGGCACACGGCATTCAGGTTGACCGCCAGTTTCAGCGCGCGAGGCGCATCCAGGCGGATGAACTCACCGGTGCCGGCGGGCTCCTGGGGCGTGTGGTGCGCGGCGTGCTCGTCGGCGGCGAAGCCCAGGCGGGGCAGCGACAGCAGCAAGGGGCTGGCCAGGGTAATACCGGCCATGCCCAGGAGGCGGCGGCGGGTTAAAGGATCGAAAGCGGCCATGCAAAAACTCCCATGATTGTGTTCGCTAGGTAGATTGCGCGCCTTGCGTCATGCAGGGCACCTGCGGCAAAACTACAATTTAATTATATTAATCAGCGGCAATTATGAAAGAACCATATAATTCTATGGTTATGCCCGATGCCTCGAAACGCACAAAAAGCGTCCTAAGCTCAGATCGGAACAGTATTTATCGGGGGTGTGCGCGCAGTGAGTACAGGCCGGGAAATGGGTGAAACCGCACCTGTAACCGGGGACGATCGATCAGTTGGCTGAGCAGCAGAAGATCGCGGATGCGTTCTTCAAGGCGGTGGATGCACAGGACGTGCAGACCTGGAAGTGATGCAGGGGGAATGCGCTTGATTCCCCCCTTTTTCGATTCAAGCCGGGCTGCGCGCCTCCCACCCGCGCGCCGCCAACGCCCCCAACACCCCGCCGGCAATCGGCGCCAGCCAGAACGCCCAGAGTTGCGCGAGGTACTCGACCCCGGCGAACAACGCCGGCCCGGTGCTGCGCGCCGGGTTGACCGAGGTGTTGGTCACGGGGATCAGGATCAGGTGAATCAAAGTCAGCGCCAGGCCGATGGCAATCGGCGCAAAGCCGGCAACCGCGCCCGGTGCGGTCACGCGCATGATGATCAGGACAAAGAAGAACGTAGCGATCAGTTCGGCCAGCAACGCCGCCTTCATGTCGAACTGGCCGGGGCTCAGCGGGCCATAGCCGTTGGCGGCAAAACCACCCGGCTCAAAACCCGACTGCCCGTTGGCAATCACGTACAGGGCGGCAGAGGCGACAATCGCTCCTGCGACCTGGGCGGCGATGTAAGGCAGCACATCGGCACCGGGAACGCGGCGCCCGGCCCATAGGCCGATGGTCACCGCCGGGTTGAAATGCCCGCCTGAGACACCGCCCACCGCGTAGGCCATGGTCAGCACGGTGAGCCCGAACGCCAGGGACACCCCCAGAAACCCGATCCCCAGCGTCGGGAATGCCGCCGCCAGGATGGCACTGCCACACCCGCCGAACGTCAACCAGAAGGTACCTGCAAACTCTGCGGTCAAACGCTTTTGCACAATCGACTCCATTGCTTTTCAAACACCACGGCCCTGATCGAAGGGCGTGGTGATCGCCGTCACCACAGGATGTGGGAGGTCCAGGGAGACGGTAGCAACAGGCATCAAATTGCCCTGTAAGACTTGTCTGATTTCAGTCGCGTGCGACACCCTGGCCGAACCGTCGGATCGCCAGGCAATAACCGATCAACGCCAGCGCCGCCAACAACCCGCCCGCCGCGCCGATCCAGGCGAAGCCGAAGTGGCTGCCGACCCAACTGCCCAGCAACGCGCCGCCGCCGATGCCGATGTTGTAGATGCCGGAGAACATGGCCATGGCCACGTCGGTGGCGTCCGGGGCGAGTACCAGGACCTTGGACTGCATGGCCAGGCCGAAGCCCATGATCGCCATGCCCCAGAACACGCTCAGGCCGACGAGGTAGGATTCGGCCCCACTCAACGGCAGCATCAGTGCCAGGCACGCGCCCAGCAGGAACACCGCGCCGACCACGAACAGATGCGGGTTGAAGCGGTGTACCAGGCTGAACAACAGCGAGCCGATGATGCCCGCGCCGCCGAACACCAGCAGGAACAGGGTCACGACGTTACCGCTCAGGCCAGCGACACGTTCGACAAACGGTTCGATATAGCTGTAGGCGGTGAATTGCGCGGTGACCACCATGGCGGTGAGCACGTACAGCGCCACCAGCGCCGGGCGCTTGAACAGCAGCGGCAGGCTGCGCAGGGAGCCCGAGTTCTGGCTTGGCAACAGCGGCAAGGTGCGCGCCAGCCAGAACACCAGGCCGGCGGCGAAGGCCGCAATCACCAGGAACGTGGTGCGCCAGCCCATCGCTTCGCCCAGCAGGCGGCCCAGGGGAATGCCCAACACCATCGCCAGCGACGTGCCGGTGGCCAACAGGCCGAGGGCTTGCACCTGTTTGCCGGCCGGCGCCAGGCGTACCGCGAGGGACGCGGTAATCGACCAGAACAGCGCATGGGACAAGGCGATGCCGATCCGGCTGACCATCAGCAGGCCGAAGCTGGTGGCGACGCTGGAGAGGATATGACTGGCGATGAACAGGCCGAACAACACGATCAGCAGCTTGCGCCGTTCGATGTTGCGCGTCAGCAGCATCACCGGCAGCGAGGTCAGCGACACGATCCAGGCATAGATGGTGAGCATCAGGCCGACGCTGGCAATGGGCATGTCGAAGCTGGCGCCGATGGCGCTGAGCAGGCCGACGGGCACAAATTCGGTGGTATTGAACACAAAGGCGGCCAGCGCGAGGGCGATGACCGGTTGCCAGTTGGCACGGGGCGTTGCGGTTGAAAGGCTCATTGAAGGGCGCGGCACTCTGACGATGATCAAACGGCCACCCAGGACAAGCGCCGCCGCCGAGCATTCTATAGGTTTCTCGGGCGGCTGTTGACGCTCATCCGGAGCAAATCGCCTGCGGATCGATCAGGGCGAGGTCAGGGTGATCAAGTAGCTACCCGTCTGAATGGGCTTATCGAAGGCGTCCACCAGGACATACCGCTGGTCGTAATAACGTCCGTTGGGGGTGTCGGCCATCAACCGCACATGGGCGTTGGGCGCGCCCACCGCCTTGACGCTGCGGACCGGCTGCACCGCGAGCTGGTTGCCGCGACTGGCCTGCGGGCAGCCTTTCAAGTCCATTATCGAGCCGCTCGCCGCCGCCGTGGTGCAGCCCGGCTCGACGATACTGCCGTAGAATCGGACGACGCCACCCTGCGGCGCCGCCATGCACGTCCCCGTCCATACAGCGAGGAAGCCTGTAACCAGTGACAAACGTATAACGTTCATGTCGACGCTCCTTCTTGGGTTGACAAGAAGTGAGTCGTCCGTTTTGACGCAGGCTTTAGGCCTTTCGTCGCTTTAAGAAATGTCTGATAGACCGATCACGGGTCCACCTGCCCCATCAGTTCCGGAATGCTTTCCGGGCGCTGCGCATAACGTTGCGCCAAGGCCGCACACACCATCAACTGGATCTGGTGAAACAGCATCAACGGCAGGATCAACACACCCATGGTCGCCCCGGCGAACAGCACCTGGGCCATCGGCACTCCGGTCGCCAGGCTTTTCTTCGAACCGCAGAACAGGATGGTGATGCGGTCCTCCTGATTAAAGCCAAAAGCCTTGCCCAGCAGCGTGGACGCCAGCAATACCAGGGCGAGCAACACGCAGCAGGCCACCACCAGGCCGCCCAGCTCCCACAGCGGAATCTGCTGCCAGATGCCTTGGATGACCGCTTCGCTGAACGCGCCGTAGACCACCAACAGGATCGAGCCCTGGTCGACGAACTTCAGCCAGGCCTTGTTGCGGCCGACCCACTCGCCGATCCAGCGGCGGGCGATCTGCCCGGCGATGAACGGCAACAGCAGTTGCACGCTGATTTTCAGGATGGCGTCGACGGTCGAACCGCTCTCGCCGTGGACATTCAGCAACAGCGTCACCAGCAGCGGCGTGAGGAAGATCCCGAACAGGCTCGACGCCGCCGCGCTGCAGATCGCCGCCGGGATATTGCCGCGCGCCAGGGACGTAAAGGCAATCGCCGACTGCACCGTGGCCGGCAACGCGCACAGATAGAGCATGCCCATGTACAGGTCTTTGCCGATCAGCGGCGACAATAGCGGTTTGAGCGCCAGGCCCAGCAAGGGGAACAGCACAAAGGTCAGGCTGAACACCAGCAGGTGCAGGCGCCAGTGCCCGGCCCCGGCGACGATGGCCTGGCGTGACAGCTTGGCGCCGTGCAGGAAAAACAACAGCGCGATGGCCAGGTTGGTCACCCAGCCGAAAGCCACGGCGGTCTGGCCGCTGGCGGGCAGCAAGGACGCAAGGAGCACAGTGGCAATCAGGGTCAGGGTGAAATTGTCGGGCAGAAAACGCGGGCGAGTCATAAGCGGATCTTCCGGGGTTGCCAAGAACGTCATCGCGACTCTAACGTAACGCTTTATTACCGACTAACGCCAATGAGCCAGTAAATGCCGCCTAAAGGACATGACAAGACCGTCCGCCGCAGCGTGCCCGGGCTTTCCAGCCTGCCACGCCCGGTGTACGGACGCACCGAATCCTTGCCCAACCGCGCCTTGACCCGTCGGCACAGCCATCCGTGGGTGCAGTTGTCCTACGCGATTTCCGGGGTGCTGGAGATCCAGACCAGCGTCGGCCGCTTCGTCGCGCCGCCGCAGCGCGCGGTGTGGATTCCGGCGGGCATGCCGCACCGGGTCTACAGCTCGCCGCACACGGAGATGCGCAGCCTGTACCTGGATTGCAGCGTCACCGCCTGGGCGGACGAACGTTGCCAGGTGTTGGAGGTGAGCAGTTTGTTGCGCGAGTTGATCCGCCGCTTCAGCGAACTGCCGGTGGAATATGCCGAAGAGGGCCCGGACGGCAGGCTGGCCCAGGTGGTGCTGGACCAACTGGCGGCGGCGCCCCAGGTGGATTTGATGCTGCCGTTGCCCCTCGACCCGCGCTTGCGGCAGATCTATCGCAGTTTGGAGCTGCACCCGGAGCAACCCACCACGCTGGAGGATTGGAGCCGCAAGCTGGCGGTCAGCGAGAAGACCCTCAGCCGCCTGTTTTTGCGTGACACCGGGCTGACCTTCCGCGCCTGGCGCCAGCGCTTGCGCCTTCTCGGCGCCCTGCCCGCCCTGGAGCAAGGCGAGCGGGTGACGGATGTGGCGTTGGCGTGCGGGTATGAATCCACGTCGGCGTTTATCAACGCGTTTCGCCAGCAATTCGACGCCACTCCCGGCGAGTTCTTCCGCTAATGCAAAGGAAGGAGCTCAGCGTTGTTTCATGCGATCGATCACCACCGCCAGCAGCAGGATCGAGCCGCGGATCACGTACTGGTAGAACGTGTCGATGTTCTTCAGGTTCATCGCGTTCTCTATGATCGCCAGGATCAGCACCCCAGCGATCACATGGCGGATCATGCCGATGCCGCCGCTGAGCGACACCCCGCCCAGCACACAGGCGGAAATCACCGTCAGCTCGAAGCCCTGGCCGATCATCGGCTGGCCCGAGGTCATGCGTGACGCGAGGATCACCCCGGCCAACGCACCGATCAGGCCATGCACGGCAAAGATCAGGATCTTCGTGCGGTCCACGTTGACCCCGGCCAACAGCGCGGCTTCCGGGTTGCCGCCGATGGCCATGGTGTTGCGCCCGTAGGTGGTGTAGTTGAGCAGCCAGCCGAAGAACACAAAGCAGACGATGGTGATCAGGATCGGCACCGGCACGCCCAATAACTGGCCGTTGCCGAACACGAAGAACTGATCCTGGGACACTCCTACCGCCTTGCCGTCGGCAAAGATATAGGCCAGGCCGCGCACGATCTGCATGGTCGCCAAGGTGGTGATCAGCGCATTGACCCGCAGCTTGGCGATGACGATGCCGTTGATCAGCCCGACAATCAGGCCCATCAGCAGCGCCGCGCCGATGCCCAGCATGACGCTGTCGGTGTCGCGCATCACAATCGCGGCCACCACCCCGGCGCAGGCGATCACCGAACCGACCGACAAGTCGAAGTGCCCCGACGCCAGGCAGAACAGCATGGTGCAGGCGGCGATGCCCACGGTGGAAATCGCCAGGCCCAGCCCGCGCATGTTCAGCGGCGAGAGGAAGTTGTCGATCAGCAAGGCACACAGCAGGAAAATCGCCAGCGCCGCGAGCAGCATCGCCCAGTTGTCGAGCAGCGCGCGCAGGTCCACGGGTTTGCGTGCCGTCGGCAACGCGTTGTGTTGGGTCGTCATAGTCGTCTCTCAGTTCGCCAGGCCACGCGGCAAGGCCAGTTGCAGCAAGTTGGATTCAGTGGCGTGTTCGCGCCGTTGTTCGCCGCGCAAAGCGCCTTCACACAGCACCAGAATGCGATCGGAAACCCCCATCACCTCCATCAAGTCGCTGGACACCACAATCACCGCGATACCGCTGGCCGCCAGGTCATGGATGATCTGGTAGATCTCCGACTTGGCGCCGATGTCGATGCCCCGCGTCGGCTCGTCCAGCAGCAGCACCTTCATCGGCATCGACAGCCAGCGGCCGAGAATGGCCTTCTGCTGATTGCCGCCGGACAGGTACATGATTTTCTGCGCGGCGCTCGGCGTCTTGACCTTCATCCCGCGGATTTGCTGCTCGGCGTTGCCCTGCTCCCAGCCCTCGCGCAGCAGCCAGCCGAACCGGGAATGGGCGCCGCGTGCGCTGATGTTGATGTTCTCGGCCACGCTGCCCAGCGGGATGATGCCCTCCTTCTTGCGGTCCTCCGGGCACAGCAGTACGCCGGCGGCGATAGCGTCGCGCGGCGAGCGCAATTGCAGCGCTTGCCCGCACAGTTCCAACTGCCCCGCCGTGGCACGCTGCAAGCCGCTGAGCAGGCGAAACAACTCGGTGCGCCCGGCGCCGACCAAGCCGAACAGGCCGAGGATCTCGCCCTTGCGCACCTCAAAGCTGACCGGTTCGCGCAAGCCCGGGCCGAGCAAACCGTCGACCTTGAGCGCCACCTCGCCGTGCTCGCGCGGCCGATAGTCATAAATGTCCTGGATGTCGCGACCGACCATGCAGGTGACCAACTGGTCGTGACTCAGCGCACGCATGTCGTCGAAGGTACGCACGTAGCGGCCGTCCTTGAACACCGTGACCGCGTCGCAGATGCGGAACACTTCTTCCATGCGATGGGACACGTACAGCACCACTTTGCCCTCGTCGCGCAGGCGCGTGATGATCGCCATCAGCCGGTCGATCTCGCGGGCCGACAGGCTGCTGGTGGGTTCATCGAAGGCGATCACATGCGCGCCCCGCGACAGCGCCTTGGCGATTTCCACCAGTTGGCGCTGGCCCAGGGACAGGCGCCCGAGCTTTTCCTGCGGGTCGATTTCATCGGCCAGGCCCTTGAGGCACGCCAGCGCCCGCTGGCGTAACTGGCTGCGGTTGACCACGCCGAAACGCGCCGGCAAATGCCCGAGGAACAGGTTCTCGGCGACGCTCATTTCCGGCACCAGATGCAGCTCCTGGTGGATCACCGCGACGCCGCGGGCAATGCTGTCGGCCGCGCATTTGAAGGCCATGGTCTGCGCGCCGATCTGCACGCTGCCGCTGCTCGGGATGTAGGCGCCGCCGAGGATCTTCAGCAGCGTCGACTTGCCCGCGCCGTTCTCGCCCATCAACGCGTGGACCTGCCCCGGGTGCGCGGTGAAACTGATGCTGTCCAGCGCCTTGACCCCGGGGAAGGTTTTGCCGATGCCGTCAAAGCGCAGTGCCGCTGCGGTCATTTCCACAGCCCGATCTTGCTCAGTTCTTCCTGGAAGTTGGCGCGGGTGATCAGCGTCACTTCGTCCATCGCGGTGTACTTCGGCGGTTCCTTACCGGTGGTGACCCACTCGTACATCATCAGCGCGGTGTTGTAGCCCTCGATGTGCGGGCTGGGCAGCATCGAACCGAAGAAACCGCTGTTGGCTTTCTTCAACTCGCCGATGGCGTCGGTGCCGTTGATGCCGATGCCGATCACGTTGGCGGCTTTGAAGCCGGCGCTTTCGGTGGCGCGCACGCCGCCGAGCACGGTGTTGTCGTTCATGCCGCCGATGATCAGGTTCTTCGCGCCGCTGGGCAGCTTGACCAGGGCCGAGTTGGTGGCGTCCATGCTGCCGGGCACGTCGAGGGTCTTGAGCGCGGCGGTGAGGATATGGTCTTTGGGGATGCCGGCTTCTTCGAGGGATTTGATCGAACCGTCGGTGCGTTTTTTACCGGTGTCGAGTTCGTTGAAGGTGTTGATCACCGCGTAGGTGTCCTTCCAGTCCCAACCGCGCTTCTTCGCCTCGGCGGCCATCGCCGCGCCTTGCTTCTGACCGACTTCGAACGCGGCCATGCCCAGGTACGGCACGTCTTCCATGAAATTGCCCTTGGCGTCGACGAAACGATCATCCACGGCCATGACTTTCAAGCCGTTGACCTTGGCCTTGGCGACAATGGCCGGGCCGAGGGACACGTCCGGCGGGCAGATCACAAAGCCCTTGGCGCCGTTGGCGGCCAGGCTGTCGATGGCCGAGAGGGTCTTCTCGCCGTCGGGCACGGCGATCTTGATCACAGTGAAACCATGTTCCTTGCCGGCCTTTTCGGCGAAGGCCCATTCGGTCTGGAACCAGGGTTCTTCGGCTTGTTTGACCAGGAAGCCGATTTTTACTGCTTCAGCGGCCAGCGACAGCCCACTCAAGCTGATGGCCGAGACCGCCACAGCGGCGCAGCACAAGGAACGGATAGCACGACGACGATTCATACGGTTGACTCCTTATTGTTGTTTTCTTTTTTTTGTAGGAGCGAGCTTGCTCGCGAAAAGCCAGAGAGCGCCGCGTACATTCAGGATGCGCGCGTCATCGTTAACGTTTTTCGCGAGCAAGCTCGCTCCTACAGGGGTAAAGCGGTGAAGCGGTATAGCGTTTATCCGGCAAAGCGGTGACAGGGTTTACCGGGCACATCGACCTCGATGGCAAGCACCGCACCGTCCAAGGGGTGATCCAAGGGGCTGGCGGCGCTGGTGATGTACAGGGTGGTGAGGTCGGGCCCGCCGAACACACAACTGGTGGGGCGGCTGACGGGCAGTTCGACGATGCGATCGACTTCACCGTCCGGCGTCAGGCGCAGCAGGCAACTGCCGTTCCAGCGCGCGTTCCAGATGTAGCCCTGACTGTCCATCGCCGACCCGTCCGGCCCGCCGCGCCCATGCGGGCCGAACCAGGGCTGGGCGGGGTCGAGTTGGCCGTTCGCTTGGATCGCATGCCGATACAGCGTGCCGTCGAGGCTGTCGCCGAAATGCACCTGGCGGCCGTCGTCGCTCCACAGCAAGGTGTTGGGAATGCCCAGGCCGTGCAGCAACGGCGTGACCCGCGCATCGGCATCCACACGAAACAGCCCGCCGGAACGTCGTGTAACGGGCAGGTCTTCGCCGTGCTCGCCGATGTTGTTCTGCATGGTGCCCAGCCACAGGCGGCCCTGGGCGTCGCAGCGCGCTTCATTGCCACGGTTGCCCGCGTGCGGGTCGGCCACGCAGAACAGGCTCAAGGCGGCGCTCGCCAGGTCCAGTCGGTAGACGCCGCTGCTCAAGGTCACCAGCGCATCGCCGCGTTCACATGGGATAAACGCGGACACATGCTCCGGCAACCGCCAGGCCTGCAACTGCCCGTCCAGCAGGCGCAGCGCCTGTTTGCCAGCGATGTCGACCCAATACAGGGCCTGGGTGGGCACGTCCCAGAACGGGCCCTCCCCCAGTTGCGCACGGTGTGCGCTGACGGCGTGAAACGACATGTTGCCTCCTGGATTGTTATTGTTCTCAGGTGCGCGTTACAGCGAGTCGCGTGACGGAGTGCCATCCACCAGGCGCTGGATACGCAACGGGTTGGCGTTTTTCAACGCGTCGGGCAGCAGGCTGTCCGGGTAGTTCTGGAAACACACCGGGCGCAGGAAGCGGTCGATGGCCAGGCTGCCGACCGAGGTGCCACGCGCATCCGACGTCGCCGGGTACGGCCCGCCATGCACCATCGCATCGCAGACTTCCACGCCGGTCGGGTAACCGTTGAGCAGGATACGCCCGACTTTCTGCTCCAGCAGCGGCGTGAGTTCGGCGAACTGTTGCAGGTCGGCCGGCTCGCCGATGATCGTCGCCGTGAGCTGTCCGTGCAGGCCATGCAAGGCGGCGCTGAGCTGAGCCTGGTCGGCGACTTCGACGAACACCGTGGTGGGGCCGAACACTTCCTCTTGCAGCACTTCATCGCCGTCGATCAGCAGGCTGACATCGGCCTTGAACAACTGCGGCCGCGCCTGATGCCCGGCTTGAGCCTGACCGGCCAGGTGTTGGATGCCGGGGTGCGCCAGCAGTTTTTGCAGGCCCTTGTCATAGCTGCTCAAGGTGCCGGCATTGAGCATGGTCTGCGCCGGCTGATCGCCGATCAGTTGCGCCACCTGCTGGGTGAACGCGCTGAAGGCCGGCGACGCGAGGCCGATCACCAGACCGGGGTTGGTACAGAATTGGCCGCAGCCTTGCACCACCGAGGCAGTCAGCTCGCGTGCCACGGTTTCGGCCCGCGCCTGCAGGGCCTGGGGCAACACGATGACCGGGTTGATGCTCGACATCTCGGCGAATACCGGGATCGGCTGCGGACGCGCCGCCGCCATGTCGCACAGGGCGCGCCCGCCCTTGAGCGAGCCGGTAAAGCCGACTGCCTGGATCGCCGGGTGCTTGACCAGCGCTTCACCGACGCCGCCACCAAAGATCATGTTGAACACGCCCGCCGGCATCTCGGTGGCCTCGGCCGCGCGAATGATCGCATCGGCGACGCGTTCGGCCGTGGCCATATGCCCGCCGTGGGCCTTGAACACCACCGGGCAGCCGGCCGCCAACGCGGCGGCGGTATCCCCGCCCGCCGTGGAAAACGCCAGGGGGAAGTTGCTCGCACCAAACACGGCGACCGGGCCCAGGCCGATGCGGTACTGACGCAGGTCCGGGCGTGGCAGGGGCTGGCGATCCGGCAGGGCCTTGTCGATGCGCGCACCGTAGAAATCGCCGCGACGCAAGACGTTGGCGAACAGACGCATCTGCCCACTGGTGCGCCCGCGTTCGCCCTTGATTCGCGCGGCGGGCAGCGCGGTTTCGCGGCACACCAGGTCGATGAAGTTATCGCTCAGGGCATCCAGCTCGTCGGCGATCGCGTCGAGGAACTGCGCACGCCGCGCGGCACTCAAGACGCGGTAGGCCGGGTAAGCCGCCGCGGCAGCCTGGGCGGCGGCGTCGACTTCTTGCGGGGTCGCCTGGTAAAAATCCTGGGGCAAGGCTTCGCCGGTCGCAGCATCCATGCTCTGGAGCTTGACGCTGCCGTTGGCGCTGCGCTGGCCGCCGATGTAGTTGTGACCAAGGAACTGGGGCATGTGGCTCTCCTTTAAAGGGTGATGACGTCGCCGGGTTCGAAGACGGCGTCGGCACTGCCGACACGATTGACCAGCGGAGCACCGAACTCGGCCTGGCTGATCTCGAACACATCGCCCGGTTGAGTACGTATACCGTCGGCGAATGACAGGGTGGCGGTGCCGAAGAAATGAATGTGTACATCGCCGGGTTTGAGGAACTGGCTGTACTTGAAGTGGTGGTACTCAAGGTTTTCCAGACTGTGGCACATATTGGCCTCGCCACTGAGGAACTCGTTCTGCCAGATCGCCTCGCCGTTACGCAGGATGCGGCTGGTGCCCGCAAGATGCCGGGGCAACTCGCCCACGCGCAACTCCGGGCCGTAGCTGCAACTGCGCAGTTTGGAATGGGCCAGGTACAGGTAGTTCTTGCGTTCCATCACGTGGTCGGAGAACTCGTTGCCCACCGCGAAACCCAGGCGATAGGGCTTGCGGTCGTGGCCGATCACATACAGCCCGCCGATCTCCGGCTCTTCGCCGGCGTCTTCGGCAAAGGGCGGCACCGGGAACGCCGCGCCGGGGCGCACCACGATACCGCCGTCGCCCTTGTAGAACCACTCCGGCTGCACGCCCGCCTGGCCGGCCGCTGGTTTGCCGCCTTCCACGCCCCACTTGAAGATACGCATGGTGTCGGTCAACGCGCTGTCGTCACCGGCCTGCTGGTGCATCTTGTCCCGCGCCGACGCGCTGCCCAGGTGGGTCAGGCCGGTGCCGCTGATCAGCATATGGGCCGGGTCCGGGTGGTCCAGCGGTGGCAGGATCTTCAGATCGGCCAGCAGCTCGGCGTAATGATGACTGTCGCCCAGGCCGAGGCTCTGCACCTGCTGCACCAGGCCCACGCCGGCTTCGATCGCGGCCAGCGCCAACTCGCGCACACTGTGGGCGCTGAGCACTTCGCGCACCTGGCTGCCCTCCACCACGCCGACCCGGCGCTCGCCGTTGGACACCTCGAACTGAACTAAACGCATGAAACTTCTCCTCGATTAAGTACGTGTGGCGCCACGGGCACTGGCGGCAAATTGCTCGGCAGGCAGCACATGCTTGCGCTCCAGCACGCGGTAGACCACGCCGGTCAAGACCAGCCCGAACACCATCACCAGGGACAAAAAGTACAAGCCCGAAGCCAGGTTGCCGGTGTATTCCTTGAGCGCGCCGATCACGAACGGGCCGATGTAGCCGCCGAGGTTGCCCACCGAGTTGATCAACGCAATGCCCGCTGCCGCACTGGCGCCGGCGAAAAACCGCCCCGGCAGGGTCCAGAACACCGCCGTGCAGGAAAACAGTGCGAACGCCGCCAGGCACAGCGCGGCCATTTGCAGCACCGGCACACTCAGCCAGGCACTGCAGAACAGGCCGATGGCACCCAGTACATAGAGCACCGCCAGGTGGCCGTAGCGGTCGTTCAAACGGTCGGAACTGCGCGGGATGATCAACAGCCCGACGATGCCGAAGATATACGGCACCGCCGACACAAAGCCGGTAACCAGGTCCGTGCCGCCGAACTGCTTGATCAGGGTCGGCAACCACAGGCCCAGGCCGTAGATGCTCAGGGTCACCGGCAGGTAGAACAGCGCCAGCAGCAACACGCGCTTGTCCTTGAGGGCGTGCAGCGGGTTGCCGTGGCGGGTCTGGCCGTAGGCTTGCAGGTCCTTGGCCAGTTCGCCGGTGAGCCAGGTTTTTTCGTCCTCGCTCATCCAGTTGACCTGCTTGGGGCCGTCCGGCAGGTAGCGCAGCACCGGCCAGGTGAGCAGGAGCGCCGGGGTGCCGATGACGATGAACAGCCATTGCCAGCCGTGCAGGCCGAGGACGCCGTCCATGCCCAGCAGGCCACCGGACACGGGGCCGGTGATCATCATCGCGATCGGCTGGGAGAGGATGAACAGCCCGAGGATCTTGCCGCGATGGCGCACCGGGAACCACTGAGTGATGTAGTACAGAACGCCGGGAAAGAACCCCGCCTCCGCCGCGCCGAGCAGAAAGCGCATCACATAGAAGCTGTGTGGCCCCTGCACGAACGCCATGCCGATGGTGATGGCGCCCCAGGTGAGCATGATGCGCGCGAACCAGCGCCGCGCGCCGAAGCGATCGAGCATCAGGTTGCTGGGGATCTCGAACAGGAAATAGCCAATGAAGAACAGACCCGCGCCCAAACCGTAGGCCGCATCACCGATGCCGACGTCGGCGCCCATGTGCAGCTTGGCGAAACCCACGGCGGAGCGGTCCACGTAGGCGATCAGGTACAGCAGGATGAGGAAGGGAATCAGTTTCAGCGTGATGCGCCGTATAAGCCGCAGTTCCTGGCTCATGGGGGTCGATCTCCGATTGTTGTTTTTATAGAAGCTCGGGGGACGCCTCTCGCGAAAATCCGCCAGGGCCATACCTCAGTTAAGCCAGACTATATAGTAGGACTATTTGCAAAACAACTCTTCCAAAGCTTCGATTTTGCGCTTATGTTTAAGCACGCATAGAACATATAGTCATACAATAAGAGAAACCATCATGCCTGATAAAAAGCCCGGCCTACGCTCCGCCCAGTGGTTCGGTACCGCCGACAAGAACGGCTTCATGTACCGCAGCTGGATGAAGAACCAGGGCATCGCCGACCATCAGTTCCATGGCAAACCGATCATCGGTATCTGCAACACCTGGTCGGAATTGACGCCGTGCAACGCGCATTTCCGCCAGATCGCCGAGCACGTCAAACGCGGCGTGATCGAGGCCGGCGGCTTCCCCGTGGAATTCCCGGTGTTCTCCAATGGCGAATCGAACCTGCGCCCTACCGCCATGCTCACGCGCAACCTGGCGAGCATGGACGTGGAAGAAGCGATTCGCGGCAACCCCATCGACGGCGTGGTGTTGCTGACCGGCTGCGACAAAACCACCCCGGCGCTGCTGATGGGCGCGGCCAGTTGCGACGTGCCGGCCATCGTGGTCACCGGCGGGCCGATGCTCAACGGCAAGCACAAGGGCCAGGACATCGGCTCGGGCACGGTGGTGTGGCAGCTCAGCGAACAGGTCAAGGCCGGCACCATCAGCCTGGATGACTTCCTCGCGGCCGAGGGCGGCATGTCGCGTTCGGCGGGCACCTGCAACACCATGGGCACCGCGTCGACCATGGCCTGCATGGCCGAGGCACTCGGCACCTCCCTGCCCCACAACGCGGCGATCCCGGCGGTGGATGCACGGCGTTATGTGCTGGCGCATATGTCCGGCATGCGTGCGGTGGAGATGGTGCGCGAAGACTTGAAGCTGTCGAAGATCCTCACCAAGGAAGCCTTCGAAAACGCGATCCGCGTGAACGCGGCCATCGGCGGCTCGACCAATGCGGTGATCCACCTCAAAGCCATCGCCGGGCGCATCGGCGTGGAGCTGGACCTGGACGACTGGACGCGCATCGGGCGCGGCATGCCGACCATCGTCGACCTGCAACCGTCCGGGCGTTTCTTGATGGAAGAGTTCTACTACGCCGGCGGCCTGCCGGCGGTGCTGCGCCGGCTCGGTGAAGCCAACCTGATCCCGCACCCGAACGCCTTGACCGTCAACGGCAAGTCGCTGGGCGAGAACACCAAGGACTCGCCGATCTACGGCCAGGACGAAGTGATCCGCACCCTCGACAACCCGATCCGCGCCGACGGCGGCATCTGTGTGCTGCGCGGCAACCTGGCCCCGCTGGGCGCGGTGCTCAAGCCGTCGGCCGCCAGCGCGGAGCTGATGCAGCACCGTGGCCGCGCCGTGGTGTTCGAGGATTTCGACATGTACAAGGCGCGCATCAACGACCCGGAACTGGAGGTGGACGCCCACTCGATCCTGGTCATGAAAAACTGCGGGCCCAAGGGTTATCCGGGCATGGCCGAAGTCGGCAACATGGGCCTGCCCGCCAAGCTGCTGGCCCAGGGCGTGACCGACATGGTGCGGATCTCCGATGCGCGCATGAGCGGCACGGCGTATGGCACGGTGGTCTTGCACGTCGCACCGGAAGCCGCTGCCGGCGGGCCGTTGGCCGCGGTGCGCGAAGGCGACTGGATCGAACTCGACTGCGCCAACGGGCGCTTGCACCTGGACATCCCCGACGCCGAGCTGGCGGCACGCATGGCTGACCTGAAACCACCGCAGAAGCTGATCGTCGGCGGCTACCGCCAGCTGTACATCGACCATGTGCTGCAGGCGGACCAGGGCTGCGACTTCGATTTCCTGGTGGGTTGCCGCGGGGCCGAAGTCCCACGTCATTCCCACTAATTGGGATGCTATGATGCCGCCTATTTAGCCAGAGCATCCCTGTCGTTATGGATCACCAGCCGTCCAAGCCGCGCAAGAGCATGCATGCCCAGATCGTCCAGGACTTGGGCATGCACATCGTTTCCGGTCGCTTCAAGCCAGAAGAACGTCTGCCCATGGAGGCCACGCTGTGTGAGGAGTACAAGGTCAGCCGCTCGGTATTGCGCGAGGCGACCCGGGTGCTCAGCGCCAAGGGCCTGGTGTATTCCAAGCCACGGGTGGGCGCGGTGGTGCGGCCGCGGGTGAAGTGGCACCTGCTCGACCCGGACGTACTGTCCTGGTTGATGCAGTCCACCCCCCATAGCGAGTTCTTCAACACCCTGGCCGGCGTGCGGCGCATCCTCGAACCGGAAATCGCCGCCATGGCCGCGACCACCGCGACCGCTGAAGACATCGCCACCATCGAAAAAGCCTACCTCGGCATGGAAACCGCGCAGACCCACGACGCGCTGCTACAGGCCGACCTGGACTTCCACCGTGCGATTGCCGACGCCACGCGCAACGACCTGCTGGCGTATATGTGCAACATGCTGTCGCTGCCGCTGCGCGAGTCGATCAACATCACCAACCGCCGCCCGGATATCCAGGGCCTGAGCCTGCCCCGGCACAAGGCGATCCTCACCGCGATCCAGAACCGCGATGCCCTCGGCGCCCGGCATGCCTCGCTGGTGCAACTGGACGACACGCGGGTGGCGCTGGATACGGTGATGAATGTGCTGACGCCGTTATAAGCCCCACCCTCGCTCGACAACCGTGAGGCTCGACGGCACCCGCAAGGTAGGGGCGCAAGAACACTTTCTGTCAGCCCTGGAGATCAAATGTGGGAGATGTCGAGCCCCAGCGAGGCTTCGATGGCGGCGGGCCTGCCGGCATCGGTGTGACATCTCCCACAGGTCGGGCTGAGCGGCCGCCTCAGCGATAGCGTTCCAACCAATAGGCATACGGCGCTGGCAAGGTCCAGGAGGCTTTCTCTACCCCCAGTTCCTTGGCGGCAAAGTACGCCCAATGCGGATCAGCCAGATGCGCGCGCCCCACCGAGACCAAATCCACCTGCCCAGCCTGCAACGCACCTTCCGCCAATTGCGGCGTGCCAAACCCCCAGGCCGAAGTGACCGGGATACCGGCTTCGCGACGCACGCGCTCAGCGATCGGCCCCAGGAACGCCGGGCCCCACGGGATCTGGGTGTCAGCAATGGTGAAGCCGACGCTGACGCTCAGCAGGTCGAGGCCACCGGCCTTGAAGCGACGGGCCAGTTCGATGGATTCGGTCAGCGTCTGCTCGTCACGGCCGTCGTATTCGATCACGCCGAAACGCGCGGTCAACGGCAGGTTTTCCGGCCAGACTTCGCGCACAGCGGCCAGGGTTTCCAGGAGGAAACGGCTGCGATTGTCGAAGCTGCCGCCGTAGGCGTCGGTGCGCTGGTTGGAATGTTCGGAGAAAAAGCTCTGGCCCAGGTAGCCGTGGGCGAAGTGCAGTTCGATCCATTCAAAACCGGCGTCGCGGGCACGGCGGGCGGCGTCGACGAAGTCCTGGCGCACGCGGGCGATGTCGTCCAGGGTCATGGCGCGCGGCACGTTAGGCAGGTTGGCGCCGAACGCAATGGCCGAAGGCGCAATGGTTTCCCAGCTGCGCGCATCGGAAGCGGGGATATGGTCGTCGCCTTCCCATGGGCGGTTGGCACTGGCCTTGCGACCGGCGTGGGCGATCTGAATGCCTGGCACCGCGCCAGCAGCCTTGATGGCCTTGACCATCGGCACGAACGCCTGGGCGTGGGCGTCGCTCCAGATACCCGCACAACCGGGAGTGATACGGCCTTCAGGGGACACCGCGGTGGCTTCGACCACCAGCAAACCGGCGCCGCCACGGGCCATGCTGGCCAGGTGAACGTGGTGCCAGTCGTTGACGATGCCGTCGTTGGCCATGTACTGGCACATCGGCGGGATCACGATGCGATTGCGCAAGGTCACGTCTTTGAGTTTGTAGGGTTCAAACAAGGCAGCCATCAGGCACCTCCAGGAGCGAGTGATTGATTCGATAGTTCGATGGTATTCGAACTATGGTATTCAACACCAGCCCTGTTATCATTTGTTTTATGCGAGCCTTCAAACACCCCGCCCTGCAAGACCTGACACTCGAACGCGTGCTCTACGCCTTGAGCGACCCGGTGCGCCTGGAAATCATCCGCTACCTGGCCGACGTGCCCGAGGCCACCTGCGGCGAACTGGACGGCGGACGGCCGAAATCCAGCATGTCCCACCACTTCCGCGTGCTGCGCGATGCCGGGCTGGTCCACACCCGCAGCGTCGGCACCACGCATCTGAATTCGTTGCGCGCGGATGTGCTTGAGGCGCGTTTTCCCGGGTTGCTGGCGAGTGTTTTGGCTCAGCGGTAAACGATAGGATCAGGACAGCGATCCGAGCGTATTACGTCACTGCTCTATTTTGCGGACGGGGGTGTATCGATCAGTTGTGCTCGATAGGTTTTGTAGATCTGTTGAACCTCAGGATCGTCCAGATTTTCGTAAGTTATCCCTTCTTTATCCAGGCCATCCAATCCCTTGATGCCACCTATCATGCCCGGCCATTCATCACGGTGGGCAATATCGACGACAAAGGGTTTCAAGTAATTATTCAGATGCCCCTTGAACGGTGCCCTGAGCTCTTCGCTAAGTGCCCGAAGATAATCGTCCTTGTTCGTTTTCGACCACTCAATGGCGAACTTGGAGCGATAACAAAGCTCCATGAAAACAAGCAGAATCGTGCGCCCATTACCATCAAGAAAAGGGTGCGCAAATGCTAGTTGCCCCATCACATCGCCAGGACGCTCTCTGAAGCGCTTCTTGTTCGACGCCAGTTCAAGCGCATAGTCAATGGAGCGCTTGATCGAGCCAGGATGTTCAAAGACAGTGTGCCAAGGATCGTCGTGGGAACCCTTGAATACGGCAAGATGCGGCACCAGATCATTTCGATCTTTACCCGCCCAGTGATAGAAATCAGAAAACAAGATTTCGTGTACTTTGAGGACCGACTTGTAATCAATCGGTTTTTTCTTGGCCAAATAACCCAGTGCATCTTCCACGCTCAACTCAAAGGACAGATGCTCGGACTCCTTGACCTCCATAGGATCTTTAAGCTGTAACGCGTTTTGAAGATATCCAGCGGTATCAAAATCTCCGAAAGGATCAAAACTCATGCGCTGAGTTTCTTCTTGGCGCGGCGCTTCTCCTGAAGATAACTGCCTTGAAGTGCAAGGGTTTCCGACTTGCTCAAAATACCCTTGCGCTTAAGGTTGACCAATAACTGTTCCACGCCATCCAATTCGACCGCATCACCAGCCAGTCCGGTGATGGCAACCGCCATTCGGCTGATGCTGTCACGTTCAGCGGTGACATGATGCGCTTTAGCCAGCCTGCGCACTTTGCTGGCAATACTGACATCGGTTGTACTCGTCATTTGGAATCCCTCTGTTAGCTTTTCGAGCATAGCATGGTGGTGATCCTTGCTCTCTACCCAGCTCGACGGGCGCAATCATTGATTTGATCCGGTGTACCGCCCTCCTTCACCGAACCTTTCACGGCAAACCAACGTCCGAGCTTAGGCACTGTTGCTTACCGCTCGCCGCGAGGTCTCCGTTTGAAAGCCGCCATCGTCAAAAAATACCGCCTGATCATCAAAACCATGGGCTATGTCGGTTGGGCCCTGTTCTGGCTGTTGCTGTGGGACGTCGCCGTCACCGTGGACTTCATGCTGTTTCTCACCACCAAGATCAACCTGCCGCTGATGCCGCTGACCTTGCTCGGTTCAGCGCTGGTGGTGCTGATCAGTTTTCGTAACAGCAGCGCCTACAACCGCTGGTGGGAAGCGCGCACCTTATGGGGCGCGATGGTCAACAATTCGCGCAGTTTCGCGCGGCAGGTGCTGACGCTATTGGATGACCTCGGCAACGACGTGAACCCGGTAAAGGCCACCCTGTTGCGCCGCCATGTGGCCTATGTGAACTGCCTGGCCGCCCATCTCAAGGGCCGGTCGTGCCCGGACGAGGTGCGAGCATTTATTCCGGCCGAGGAATTTGCGCGCAACGGCGCCACCAATAATTTCGCCAATGACATCCTCACCGGCTCGGCGGCGCTGTTGGCCAGGGAATACAAGGCCGGGCACCTGGACAGCATCCGCCTGGCGCGGCTGGAGTCGACGCTGGTGGATTTGTCCAACGCCCAGGGCGGCATGGAACGCATCGCCAATACCCCGCTGCCCTACCCTTACGTGTACTTCCCGCGCCTGTTCATTTCGTTGTTCTGCCTGATCGTGCCGGTGGGCCTGGTCGAATCCCTGGGCTGGTTCACCCCGCTGGCCTCCACGGTGGTGGGCTTCATGCTGCTGGCCATCGAGCGCATCGGCACCGACCTGCAAAGCCCGTTTCACTCCAGCGAACATCAGATCCAGATGGAAACCATCTGCGAAACCATCGAGAACAACCTGCAGTCGATGCAGCGCGATGCGCTGGGCGGCAACCGTATCGGCTGAACGCCTCCACGGCCTCAAGTGCGTGCCCCGACGGTCGATATAAGGGGTACGCATGGGCGCACCCCTCATAACAATACATGCGACGCTACTGTTTTCCCCTTGCCAAAACTATAAATACCCGCGGGAGAAGTCATGAATATCAAGCAAAAGCTGACCTGGGCGTTTGCGGCCATCGCGTGCGTGCCGGTTATCCTGGTGGCGGTGCTGGTGGTGCTGAACCTGCGCGAGGCGGCTGTGGCCAATTTCCTCGACAGCAGCGGCCGCGAGATCCGTCAGATCGATAACGGCATGAAGCAGTTCTTCGACGGCATCAGCCAGAACGTCGAGTACGTGGCCAAAGACCCTCGCGTTGTCGCGGCCAAGGAGCTGAAGAACTACGCCGGTGCCGACGCCGCACAAATCCCGCTGACGCCGACGAATAAAGAGCTGCTGGCGATATTCGAGCAGTTCGCCAAAAGCCACCCAAGCACCGCCTACCTGTCCCTGGGCCTGAGCGACGGCGGTTATGCGAGCTGGCCTGACGACACCAAACTGAACAACTACGACCCGCGTGTACGCCCCTGGTACAAAGCCGCCGTGGCCGCTCCGGGCACCACCGTGCGGACCGGGGCCTATTACTGGGCACCGGACGATGTGGTGCTGATCGGCACGGTCCACACCGTGGTCGACGCCAGCGGCACCCTGCTCGGCGTGGTCGGCCTGGACGTCTCGCTCAAACAGCTCACCGAACTGGTGCGCAACATCAAGCTGGGCGACAGCGGCTACCTGATGCTGGTGGAGGCCAACGGCAACGTGCTGGTGGACCCCAGCGACGCCAAGCACAACTTCAAGCCGATGGCCGAACTCGGCGCCAACTACGCCGAACTGGCCAAGCGCGGCGACGGCGTGACCCAAGTGGATATTGATGGGGTGGCCTACATGGCCAACGTGGTCAGCTCCAAAGACCTGGGCTGGCGCTTTATCGGCTTGATCAAGCGCGACGAAGTCATGGCCGACGCCACCCGCCTGACCTGGCTGATCGCAGCCATCGCAGCGGTACTCGCCGTGGTCTTCGCAATTGTCGGCGCGAGCTTCGCCAGCATGATCGTGCGCCCGATTCGCGGGGTCGCCGACGGCCTGCAAGAAATCGCCGAAGGTGAAGGCGACCTCACCCGCCAACTCAAGGTGCAAGGCAAGGACGAAACCGCCAGCCTGGCCGGCTGGTTCAACCAGTTCCTGGGCATGATCGCCCAGCTGGTACAGCGCATCGGCAGCGCATCCTCCGACCTGCAAAGCGCCGCCGCCGACACCCGCGAAGTGGCCAACAACCTGAACCAGGCCGCCGGTCGCCAACGTGAAGCCGTGGAGCTGGTGAGTACCGCATTCAACGAAATGGTGGCCACCGCCAACGAAGTCGCCCGCTCCTGCAGCGCCGCCGCGTCCAGCGCCGACGCAGGCTACCGCGATGTACACGACGGCCAGCAGCATATCGGCGAAGCCACCGGCAGCGTGCTCAAACTGAGCGAAGACCTGCAAAAGTCGACCCAGACCATGCAGCAGTTGGAGCAGGACAGCAAAAACATCAACACCATCCTCGACACGATCCGCTCGATTGCCGAGCAGACCAACCTGCTGGCGCTCAACGCGGCGATTGAAGCCGCGCGCGCCGGTGACCAGGGCCGCGGCTTCGCGGTGGTCGCCGACGAAGTGCGCGCCCTGGCCCGCCGCACCGCCGACTCCACCGGCGAGATCGACAGCCTGCTCGGCAACCTCGCACGCCGCACCCAGGAAGTCACCCTGCAGATGCAAGGCAGCCTGCAGGTGTCGCAAACCAGTGTGGAACGCATCCAGCAGGCCCGCGACAGCTTCGACAAGATCCAAGGCTCGGTGGACTCGATCCGCGACCAGAACACCCAGATCGCCACCGCCGCCGAGGAACAGCACCAGGTCGCCGAACAGATCAACCAGCACATCGCGCAAATCCACGCCGATGCCCAACTGGTGGAAGACTTTGCCCACTCGGCGCAGACCGGCTCTGGCCGTTTGACGGATATCTCCGGGCAGCTCAAAGGCCTGGTAGGCCGCTTCAAGTTCTAACCCCCGCCAATGCAAGGCGGTGAGCCACTCACCGCCTCTGCTGCTTACCCCACGCCAGCCTCTACCTTGAGCCCGACCGCGCAACCGGTCGCCTTGAGGTGCATCAATACGCCAATACCTCCCGCCGACCTCGGCGTCACTGTCCGCATCCGCGGATAAGGCTGGCGTGCAACCGCCGATCATTCGAACGTGCTGACGTCTATTGCGATTCTCGTATTATGGTATACCATCATACGCATACCTCTCACATCAGACGGAGCAGCCCATGAGTTTCGAAATCCGCAAGATCGTCAGCTACGTAGAAGAAACCTTTATCGAAGGCGGTAAAGCCGCGGACACTCCCGTGACCATGGTCGGCCTGGCCGTGGTGCTGAAAAACCCTTGGCTGGGTCGCGGTTTCGTCGAAGACCTCAAGCCTGAGATCCGTGCCAATTGCTCCGACCTCGGCGCGCTGATGGTCGAACGCCTGGTGGGCATCATCGGCGGCGCGGAAAAAATCGAGGCCTACGGCAAGGCGGCAGTGGTCGGTGCCGACGGCGAGATCGAACATGCCAGCGCGATCATCCACACCCTGCGCTTCGGCAACCACTACCGTGAGGCGGTCAAGGCCAAGAGCTACCTGAGTTTTACCAACAAGCGCGGCGGCCCGGGCACGTCGATCCAGATCCCGATGATGCACAAGGACGACGAAGGCCTGCGTTCGCACTACATCACCCTGGAGATGCAGATCGAAGATGCGCCGCGTGCCGACGAAATCGTCGTGGTCCTGGGTTGCGCCGATGGCGGCCGCCTGCATCCGCGCATCGGCAACCGTTATATCGACCTGGAAGAGCTGGCGGCTGAAAAAGCCCAGTAAGCAAGACCGGCCACCCCAACAAAAAGCATGCAGGAGCGCTCCATGATTCGGCTCACCGCTGAACGCACCCCGGCTGGCACCAGTTATCTGGCGACCGGCCAAGGCCAGCCTGTGGTTTTGATCCACGGCGTGGGCCTGAATAAAGAAATGTGGGGCGGGCAAGTCGTTGGCCTGGCCACGAACTACCGCGTGATCACCTATGACATGCTCGGCCATGGCGCCAGCCCGCGCCCGGCCGCCGACACCCCGCTGCTCGGCTATGCCGACCAGTTGCTGGAACTGCTCGACCACCTGCAACTGCCCCAGGCCACGGTGATCGGGTTTTCCATGGGCGGCCTGGTCGCGCGGGCGTTTGCCTTGCATTACCCCGAGCGCCTGAAGGGCCTGGTGGTGCTCAACAGTGTGTTCAACCGCAGCCCTGAACAGCGTGCCGGGGTCATCGCACGTACCGCCCAGGCCGCCGAACACGGCCCCGACGCGAATGCCGAAGCCGCACTGTCGCGCTGGTTCAGCCGTGAATACCAGGCGGCCAACCCGGCGCAGATCGCCGCGCTGCGTGAAACCCTGGCGGGCAACGACCCCCAGGGTTACCTGACCACCTATGAACTGTTTGCGACCCAGGACATGTACCGTGCCGACGACCTCCCGGGGTTGCGCGCACCGACCCTGGTCGCCACCGGCGAACTCGACCCTGGCTCGACCCCGGAAATGGCCCGGCAACTGGCAGATCGCATTCCCGGCGCCAGCGTTGCGGTGCTGGCCGAGCAACGGCATATGATGCCGGTAGAATCGCCGCGCCTGGTCAACCAGTTGCTGCTGGGGTTCCTCGACACGGTGTACGCCCAAAACACTCCAATCAAGGGGATCGTTGCATGACACTCGCACGCTTCCAGATGTGCATCGGCGGTGAATGGGTCGATGCCCTCTCCGGCAAGACCTTCGACAGCCTCAACCCGGCCCTGGCCGAACCCTGGGCGCAATTGCCCGACGCCGACGAAGCCGACGTGGAGCGCGCCGTGCAGGCCGCGCAAAGCGCCTTCGACAGCCCGGCCTGGCGCGGCCTCACCGCCACCGCGCGGGGCAAACTGCTGCGCCGCCTGGGTGACCTGATCGCCGCGAACAAGGAACACCTGGCCCAGCTGGAAAGCCGTGACAACGGCAAGCTGATCCGCGAAACCCGTGGCCAGGTCAGCTACCTGCCGGAGTTTTTCCACTATACCGCCGGCCTGGCCGACAAGCTCGAAGGCGGCACCCTGCCGTTGGACAAGCCCGACCTGTTCGCCTACACCGTGCATGAAGCCATGGGCGTAGTCGCTGCGATCATTCCGTGGAACAGCCCGCTGTACCTGACCGCGATCAAACTCGCGCCGGCCCTGGCGGCGGGCAATACCATCGTGATCAAGCCGTCGGAACATGCCTCGGCGACCGTCCTGGAACTGGCGCGCCTGGCCCTCGAAGCCGGCATTCCAGCGGGCGTGGTCAACGTGGTCACAGGCTTTGGCCCCAGCACCGGCGCCGCCCTCACCCGCCACCCGCTGGTGCGCAAGATCGCCTTTACCGGCGGCGCGGCCACGGCAAGGCATGTGGTGCGCAGCAGCGCGGAGAACTTCGCCAAACTCTCCCTGGAACTGGGCGGCAAGTCGCCGAATATCATTTTTGCCGACGCCGACCTCGACAGCGCCATCAATGGTGCAATCGCCGGCATCTACGCGGCGTCCGGGCAGAGTTGCGTCTCCGGTTCGCGCCTGCTGGTGCAGGACGCTATCTACGACGAATTCGTCGAGCGCCTGGTAGCGCGCGCCCAACGCATCCGCATCGGCAACCCGCAAGACGACGCCAGCGAAATGGGCCCCATGGCCACCGCGCAGCAACTGGCCGTGGTCGAAGGCCTGGTGGCGGACGCCATCGCCGAAGGGGCACGCCTGCGCACCGGCGGCAAGCGCCCGCAGAACCTCGGCGAAGGCTGGTTCTATGAGCCGACGCTGTTCGAGTGCGACCGCAACTCGATGAAGATCATGCAAGAGGAAGTATTCGGGCCGGTGGCCTCGGTCATCCGTTTCAAGGACGAAGCCGAAGCACTGGCCATCGCCAACGACTCGCAGTTCGGCCTCGCTGCCGGTATCTGGACCCGCGACCTCGGGCGCGCCCACCGCCTGGCGCGCGATGTGCGCTCGGGGATCATCTGGGTCAACACCTACCGCGCGGTCTCGGCCATGGCCCCCATCGGCGGCTTCAAGAACAGCGGCTACGGACGCGAAAGCGGCATCGATTCGGTGCTGGCCTACACCGAGCTGAAGACGGTGTGGATCAACCTCTCCCAGGCGCCCATGCCTGATCCTTTTGTGATGCGTTAAGAGTCCACAACCATGATCGAACCCGGCATTTACAAAGACGTCATGAGCTCGTTCCCGTCCGGGGTCACGGTGGTCACCACCCTCGACCCGGACGGCGGCATCGTCGGCATCACCGCCAGCGCGTTCAGCGCGCTGTCGATCGACCCGGCCCTGGTGCTGTTCTGCCCCAACTATGCGTCGGACACCTACCCGATCCTGCGTGACAGCAAGCGCTTTGCGATTCACTTGCTGTCCGCCGACCAGACCGCCGAAGCCTATGCCTTCGCCAGCAAAGGCAAGGAAAAAGCCAAGGGCATCGAGTGGCACCTGAGCGAATTGGGCAACCCGCTGCTGGCCAAGGCCACGGCGATCATCGAGTGCGAGCTGTGGCGCGAATACGACGGCGGCGATCACGCGATCATCGTCGGCGCCGTGAAGAACCTGATCCTGCCCGAGCAACCGATCACGCCGATGATCTATCACAAAGGCAAGCTGGGCCCGCTGCCCACCCTGGCTTGAGGAGCTGTGTGCAATGAGCAACGAAAAGTATGAGCAGGGCCTGAAGATCCGCACCCAGGTGCTGGGCGAAGCCTATGTGCAGCGCTCGATCGAGAACGCCGACGACTTCACCCGCCCCTTGCAAGAGATGGTCACCGAATACTGCTGGGGCCATGTGTGGGGCCGGGAGGGTTTGTCGCTTAAAGAACGCAGCATGATAAACTTGGCAATGATTTCGGCCCTCAATCGGCCTCACGAGCTCAAGCTGCATGTGCGCGGCGCCTTGCGTAACGGCCTGAGTCGTGAACAAATACGCGAAATTCTGCTTCAGGTCGGCATCTATTGCGGGGTTCCCGCCGCCGTGGACAGCTTCCGGCTGGCCCGGGAAGCCTTCGCCGAAGCCGATGCCGAGGCATCCCGTTAACCGCCCCATTCAGAGCAGCCCCCATGAAACGCCTGCCCCTCGACGACAGCTTCAAGGTCAATCACAACCCGGTCACCCTGCGCGAAATCGTGCTGGAGAAACTGCGCAGCGCCATCATGAACTTCCAGCTGCTGCCGGGTGATCGCCTGGTGGAACGCGACCTGTGCGACCGCCTCGGCGTCAGCCGTACCTCGGTGCGCGAAGCCTTGCGTCACCTGGAGTCCGAAGGTCTGGTGGAATTCGCCGATGCCAAGGGGCCCCAGGTGGCGATCATCACCCTGGCCGATGCCGTCGACATCTATGAACTGCGTTGCGTGCTCGAAGGTTTGATCGTGCAGCTGTTCACCCTGCGCGCCAAGGCCAAGGACATCAAGGCCCTGGAAAAAGCCCTGGAGGAAAACCGCAAGGCCCTCAAGGACGGCGAACTGCAACAGGTCATCGATTCGGTACAGGGTTTCTACGACGTGTTGCTTGAAGGCTCCGGCAACCGCGTGGCCGCCACCCAGTTGCGTCAATTGCAGGCGCGCATCAGCTACCTGCGCGCCACGTCGGTGTCCCAGGAAAACCGTCGCGGCACCAGCAATCAGGAAATGGAACGCATGGTCCAGGCGATCAAGAGCGGCGACCCGCTCGCCGCCCACCAGGCCTGCGTCGACCACGTGCGCGCGGCGGCGGCCGTGGCCCTGGATTACCTCAAGCGCAAACAGGAAGAGACCGGCAAGATCCCCGAGATCACCCTGCCCATCGCCCTCAAAGAACCGCGTATAGGTCACTGACCGTGTTCAGGCCAAGCTTTTGCCCCAAATGCGGCGGCAGTGACCTCGGTCACCAGTTGCCTCCGGGCGATACGCATGAGCGCCTGATGTGCCGCGGTTGCGGCTATATCCACTACATCAATCCCAAGATCATCGCCGGCTGCATCATCGAGCAGGACGGCAAGTACCTGCTGTGCCAACGGGCGATCCCACCGCGCCCCGGCACCTGGACCCTGCCGGCCGGTTTCATGGAAGGCGGCGAGACCACCGAACAGGCCGCGTTGCGCGAAGTCTGGGAAGAAAGCGGCGTGCGCGCCGAGATCGTCTCGCCCTACTCAATCTTCAGCGTGCCGAAGATCAGCGAGGTGTACATCATCTTCCGCGCCATCGCGCAGGAGATCACCGGCCAGTTCGGGCCGGAAACCCTCGACTATCAATTCTTCGCGCCCGAGGACATTCCCTGGGACAGCATCTACTACCCGGCGATCCGGCAGATCCTCGAACGCTACATCGAGGAACGCCAGGCCGGGGTGTATGGCATCTACATCGGGAATGACGACAGCGGCAAGATCCACTTCATCCGCTGATCCTCAAGCTGAACTCGGTTCAAATGTGGGAGAGGGCTTGCTCCCGATGGCAGTGGCATATTCAACATCGTCGTTGGCTGACACACCGCTATCGGGGGCAAGCCCCCTCCCACAGTTTGAAGCGCGTTTATTCAGCCACGAATCAGCCCTGCTCATCGTCGAAACCAGGGCGCTGCAACGCATCCTACTCCACACCACCGAACCCAATGTGGGAGGGGGCTTGCCCCCGATAGCGGTGTGTCAGCCACTGAATGAGGTGACTGAACCACTGCCGTCGGGAGCAAGCCCCCTCCCACATTGGGAACAATACTTGGACTGATATACCTAAGGCGCCAGGCCTTCCACGATGATGATCTGCGCCTGTCCCACGCCCTCGCGGTGGACCTTCGCCGCCTGATACTCGGCGGATTCGTAACACGCCACCGCCTGCTCATAGCTATCGAACTCAATCACCACATTACGCTGCCGCGCCGGCCCGCCTTCCATCGCTTCGCTGCGCCCGCCCCTGGCCAGAAACCGCCCGCCAAACTGCGCAAACGCCGCCGGCGCGCGTTGGGTGTACTGCGTGTACTGCTCTGCATCGGACACATCTACATGGGCAATCCAGTAGGCCTTCATCGCGACATCCTCTTGCTTGATTTTTGTGGTATACCATAATACATACAACCAACAAATCGAGCACCCAACATGTCCTTCAACAGCATCGCAGACATCATCGAAGACTACCGCCAAGGCAAGATGGTGCTCCTGGTAGACGACGAAGACCGGGAAAACGAAGGCGACCTGCTGCTGCCTGCGGCGTGCTGCAGTGCCGAGGCTATCAGTTTCATGGCCCGTGAAGCCCGTGGTCTGATCTGCCTGACCCTCACCGACGAACACTGCCAGCGCCTGGGCCTGGAGCAGATGGTACCGAGCAATGGCAGCGCGTTCAGCACCGCGTTTACCGTGTCCATCGAAGCGGCCAGCGGTGTGACCACCGGTATCTCTGCCGCCGACCGCGCACGCACGGTGGCGGCGGCCGTGGACGTGAATGCCGGGCCGGCCGATATCGTGCAGCCCGGGCACATCTTTCCGTTGCGCGCCAAAGACGGCGGCGTGCTGACCCGCGCCGGCCACACCGAAGCCGGCTGTGACCTGGCACGCCTGGCCGGGCATACGCCAGCCTCGGTGATCGTCGAAGTGATGAACGACGATGGCACCATGGCCCGCCGACCTGAGCTGGAGATCTTCGCGCGCAAGCACGGGATCAAGATCGGCACTATCGCCGACTTGATTCACTACCGCCTCAGCACCGAACGCACCGTGGCGCGCATTGGCGAACGCGACCTGCCCACGGTGCATGGCACGTTCCGCCTGATCACCTTTGAAGACCGCATCGACGGTGGTGTACACATGGCCATGGTGATGGGCCCGTTGCGCCGCGATGAACCTACGCTGGTGCGCGTGCATGTGATCGACCCGCTGCGCGACCTGGTCGGTGCCGACTACAGCGGTCCGTCCAACTGGACGCTGTGGGCCGCCCTGCAACGCGTCGCGGCCGAAGGTCGTGGCGTGGTGGTGGTGCTGGCCAATCATGAATCGTCCCAGGCATTACTGGAGCGCGTACCGCAACTGACCCAGGCGCCGCGCCAGTTCAACCGTTCACAATCGCGGATTTATTCGGAAGTCGGCACCGGGGCGCAGATATTGCAGGACCTGGGCGTCGGCAAGCTGCGTCACCTCGGCCCGCCCCTGAAATACGCCGGGCTGACTGGCTACGACCTGGAGGTAGTCGAGAGCATTCCCTTCACCGAGTGACGGATAACCGGTAAGGCAAAATGCTTGCACAAAGTTTGGAATACCATAATATGATATTCCATAGACCGAACGCTTTCGCCAAGTGCGCCCGCCAGGGACAGCACCAATAACAGCCCTTGGCACGGTCGCCTTTTGGGCCTCGATTAGAGGCTCCGATGGACCTACTGCTCCCGATAGGCGGGCATTACCAAGCCCGCTCAAAAACACAACAAATGAGGGCGTGAAAATGGTGTTGAACAAACGTGCAACCGCAGTGCTGTTCGCGGGTTTATTGGCTACGGTCACTCACGCGGCCCTGGCGGCCGAAAGCGTGAATTTCGTGAGCTGGGGCGGTAGCACCCAGGATGCGCAGAAGCAGGCGTGGGCCGACCCTTTCAGCAAGGCCAGCGGCATCACCGTGGTGCAAGACGGCCCGACCGACTACGGCAAGCTCAAGGCCATGGTCGAAAGCGGCAACGTGCAGTGGGACGTGGTAGACGTAGAGGCCGACTTCGCCTTGCGCGCCGCCGCCGAAGGCCTGCTCGAACCCCTGGACTTCTCGGTGATCCAGCGCGACAAGATCGACCCGCGCTTCGTCTCCGACCATGGCGTCGGTTCGTTCTTCTTCTCCTTCGTGCTCGGCTACAACGAAAGCAAACTCGGCGCCGCCAAGCCCCAGGATTGGACCGCGCTGTTCGACACCAAGACCTACCCCGGCAAACGCGCCCTCTACAAATGGCCAAGCCCTGGCGTGCTCGAACTGGCCCTGCTCGCCGACGGCGTACCCGCCGACAAGCTCTACCCCCTGGACCTGGACCGCGCCTTCAAGAAACTCGACACCATCAAAAAAGACATCGTCTGGTGGGGCGGCGGCGCGCAATCGCAGCAACTGCTGGCCTCCGGTGAAGTCAGCATGGGCCAGTTCTGGAACGGTCGCATCCACGCCCTGCAGGAAGATGGCGCACCGGTGGGCGTCAGCTGGAAGCAGAACCTGGTCATGGCCGACATCCTCGTCGTGCCCAAGGGCACCAAAAACAAAGCCGCCGCGATGAAGTTCCTGGCCAGTGCCAGCAGCGCCAAGGGCCAGGCCGATTTCTCCAACCTGACCGCTTATGCACCGGTGAATATCGACAGCGTGCAGCGCCTGGATTCAGTCCTGGCGCCCAACCTGCCGACGGCGTATGCCAAGGACCAGATCACCCTCGATTTCGCCTACTGGGCCAAGAACGGTCCGGCCATTGCGACACGGTGGAATGAATGGCTAGTCAAATGAAAATGACGGCAACCACACCGACCGGGAGCGCCCTCGGCGCTGCCGGCGCGGTTTGCAGCAAAGCCGTATCGCCGCCCCTGGCCCAGCGCTGGCGCGGGGCGGGCAACCTGATCCCGGCCCTGCTGTTCCTCGGCCTGTTCTTCCTCGCACCGCTGATCGGGCTGTTGCTGCGCGGCGTGCTGGAGCCCGTGCCGGGCCTGGGCAACTATGAACAGCTGTTCGCCAACTCGGCCTACGCCCGCGTGCTGCTCAACACCTTTTCGGTGGCGGGCCTGGTGACCCTGTTCAGCCTGTTGCTGGGCTTCCCGCTGGCCTGGGCGATTACCCTGGTGCCACGCGGCTGGGGCCGCTGGATGCTGAATATCGTGCTGCTGTCGATGTGGACCAGCCTGCTGGCCCGCACCTATTCCTGGCTGGTGTTGCTGCAAGCCTCGGGGGTGATCAACAAGGCGCTGCTGGCCATGGGCATCATCGATGTGCCCCTGGAGATGGTGCATAACCTCACCGGCGTGGTGATCGGCATGAGCTACATCATGATCCCGTTCATCGTGCTGCCGTTGCAGGCGACCATGCAGGCCATCGACCCGATGATCCTGCAGGCCGGCTCCATCTGTGGCGCGAGCCCGTGGACCAACTTCTTCCGGGTGTTCCTGCCGCTGTGCCGGCCGGGGTTGTTTTCCGGCGGGTTGATGGTGTTCGTGATGTCCCTCGGTTACTACGTCACCCCGGCGTTGCTCGGCGGTGCGCAGAACATGATGCTGCCCGAGTTCATCATCCAGCAGGTGCAGTCGTTCCTCAATTGGGGCCTGGCCAGTGCCGGTGCCGCGTTGCTGATCTTCATCACGCTGGTGCTGTTCTACTTCTACCTGAAGCTTCAGCCGGAATCCCCGGTTGGCGCCAGCCATGCGAGGTAAGCCGTCATGCTGCTGACTCCGAATGCCATGAGCCGCAGGATGCGTCTGGGCCTCTACGCCACCACCGGTTTGATTGGGCTGTTCCTGCTGCTGCCGATCGTGTTTATCGTGCTGCTGTCGTTCGGCTCGTCGCAATGGCTGGTGTTCCCGCCACCGGGCTGGACGCTGAAATGGTACGGCCAGTTCTTCTCCAACGCCGACTGGATGAACGCGGCGCTGGCCAGCCTCAAGGTCGCCGTGCTGACCACCGTGTTCGCCGTGGCGCTGGGCCTGCCCAGCGCATTTGCCCTGGTGCGCGGGCGCTTCCCCGGCCGCGAACTGCTCTATGGCCTGTTCACCCTGCCGATGATCGTGCCACTGGTGATCATCGCCGTGGCGGTGTACGCGCTGTTCCTCAAGCTCGGCTACACCGGCACGATGTTCGCCTTTGTGGTCAGCCACGTGATTGTCGCGTTGCCGTTCACCATCATCTCGATCATCAACTCGCTGAAACTGTTCGATCAGTCGATTGAAGACGCCGCGGTGATCTGCGGTGCGTCGCGCCTGCAGGCGGTGTTCAAGGTGACCTTCCCGGCGATTCGCCCGGGGATGGTGGCCGGTGCGCTGTTCGCCTTTCTCGTGTCATGGGACGAAGTGGTGCTCAGCGTGATGATGGCCAGCCCGACCCTGCAAACCCTTCCCGTGAAAATGTGGACCACCCTGCGTCAGGACCTGACACCCGTGATCGCCGTCGCCTCGACGCTGCTGATCGGCCTCTCGGTGCTGGTCATGGTCATCGCCGCCGCCGTTCGCCGGCGCACAGAAACCCGCGCTTGAGCGCCCAGGAGCAGAACATGAGTGCAGTGATCCAAGATGCCGCGCAGACCCCTGGCCAACCTCTGGTCAGCCTGCGCAACCTGAACAAGTTCTATGGCGAATTCGCCGCCGTGGACAACATCTCGCTGGACATCAAGGACGGCGAGTTCCTCACCTTCCTCGGCTCCAGCGGCTCGGGCAAAAGCACCACCCTGTCGATGCTCGCCGGCTTTGAAACGCCGAGCAGCGGCGAGATCCTGGTGAGCGGCCAATCGCTAGTCAACGTACCGCCGCACAAGCGCGACATCGGCATGGTGTTCCAACGCTACTCGCTGTTCCCGCACCTGTCGGTACGCGACAACATCGCCTTCCCCCTGGCGATCCGCAAACTGGCCAGTGCCGAGCGCGAGAAGCGCGTCGACGCCATGCTCAAGCTGGTGCAACTGGAACAGTTCGCCCATCGCCGCCCGTCGCAACTGTCTGGCGGCCAGCAACAGCGCGTCGCCATCGCCCGGGCGCTGGTGTACGAGCCGCGTATCCTGCTGATGGACGAACCGCTCGGCGCCCTCGACAAGAAGCTGCGTGAAGACTTGCAGGACGAGCTGCGCCAGTTGCATCGGCGCCTGGGCATCACCATTGTCTACGTGACCCACGACCAGGAAGAAGCCATGCGCCTGTCCCAGCGCATCGCGATTTTCAGCCACGGCAAGATCGTCGGCCTGGGCAGCGGTTTCGACCTGTACCAGAACCCGCCGAATGCGTTTGTCGCCTCATTCCTGGGCAACTCCAACTTCCTCAAGCTCAAGGCCCAGGGCAACGCGGCGGCGTCGTTCGAAGGCCAATCCCTGTCGATCCGCCTGACCGGCGGCCTGCGCAGCGAGCAGGACGTGCTGCTGATGGTGCGCCCGGAAAAAGCCCTCGCGCTGAGCGTCGAACAGGCCGCCGGGCAACCATTGGCCGCAGGCTGGAACGAAGTGTCGGCCATCGTCGGCGAAGTGCTGTTCCTCGGTGAAAGCCAGACCTGCAGCGTGAAAACCCTGGGCGGCACCTCGATGACGGTCAAGGCATTGTCCGCCGCCGGCATGCCGCTCAAGGCCGGCGACCCGGTGCGCGTGCGCTGGGCCACGGCGGATGCCTGCGTGTACACCGAATGGGCCGAAAGCGATCTGAACAAAGCCGCCGGCGCCCATTAAGCCAAACAAAAAGCTGAACCATCCCCTGTAGGAGCTGGCTTGCCAGCGAAAAACCCACAACCACCGCGGGCATCCAGGCTTCCCGCGTCATCGTTGACGACCATCGCCGGCAAGCCGGCTCCTACAGAACTCTGCGCTCGAAAATCGCGCCCTCGATGCCCAGCACCTCGCAGGTATCGGCATAGATCCCCACGCCCTTCTCCCATACGTGCTTGATCGACTGGTCGGCGCAACGAATCTGGTAATTGAGCTCGAACGGTTCCTGGCGCGACAACGCATATTGCACCTCGCGCCATACGTAGTCGGCATCCTCGGCGAGGATCAGGCTGTTGTAGGTGAACTCATGGTTGTCCACCAACCGCTCGGCGGGGTAGCCGGTCAATTGCAGGCAGCCGGCACTGACGAATTCCATGGTCCAGTCGCGGTTGTTACGGCCGCGATAGATCAGCCCAGGCATGCTGTCGAGCAAGCTCATGCTGCTGCGTTGGCTGGCCTGCAGGGCGATTTCGCGGCGCTTGTGCGCGGTGATATCTCCGGCCACCAGGTAGAAGCCCTGCGGGCCGCGCTTGAGACTGACCTCGAACCAGCGCAGCTCGCCGCACGGATGCACGAAGCGCAGGCGTTGGTTGAACGAGGTCTCGGGACGCCGGCGTAGCTCATGCAAGGCCTGGCGCCACAGCGGGCGGTCTTCCTGGTGGACGTAGTCGACGACGTTGCGTTCCGCGCCCGGCGCACCCATCAACTCGGCCCAGGCCAGGTTGAAGTGGGCGATCTGGCCGTTGTCGCGCAGGTGCAGCAAGGCGGCGGGAAAACAATCCATCAGGTGCGCGGGCGATGTCTGCCCCCAAGCGTCAGGGCTTTCCCTCATCTAGTGACGCTCCTCGTGTTTGAGCAAGGCGCCGCTGTGTACCCTGGCCGCCAGCTCCAGGCGCGAATGCAGGTTGAGTTTCTGCAACAGGCTGCGCACATAGATTTTCACCGTGCCGTCGCTGATCCCCAGCTCCCTGCCGATCTGTTTATTGCTCATGCCGGCGGCGATCAGCGCCAGGGTCTGGCCTTCGCGTTCGGTGAGGTTTTCACCGCCCGGCGTCTCACCGTGTGGCCTGGGCTCGGCCGGGTCGGCGAGCAAGGCGATCAGGGTTGAGTCGAGCATGATCGCGCCCTTGTGGCAGTTGCGCATATACGCCAGCAACGCCTCGGGCTCGGTTTCCTTGAGCACATAACCGCTGGCGCCCAGGCGCAGGGCGCTGAGCAGTTCGGCGCGGTCCATCGAAGCGGTGAGCACCACCACCTGGCAGTCCAGGCGCAATTGGCGCAGTTCGTCCAGCACCTGCAGGCCGCTGAGGCCAGGCATGTGCAGATCCAGCAACACCTGCTGCGGCGTCAGGCTCACGGCCAGATTGATGCCCTCCCGGCCACTGGCCGCCTGCCCCACCACTTCGAAGTCGTCGCTGGCATCGAACAGTTGCGCCAGGCCTTTGCGAAACAGTGGGTGATCATCGATCAGTAATAAGGTCGTGCAGTCCATCGAGACTCCCGTGTGGCAGGTCGTGGTGGCGGCGCAGGCCAAGATGCACGCGCACGCCGTGCGGGCGGATCGCTTCAATGCTCAGCCGCGCGCCGATACTGGCGGCGCGCTCGCGGATAATCGCCAGGCCGAAATGGTTATGCTCATCGCAAGCCGGGCTCAAGCCGATGCCATCGTCCTCCACCGACACCGAGGCATCGCCGTCCTGGGTCTGGCGCAGTTCGATACGCACATGCCGCGCGTGGGAATGGCGCACCGCATTGGCCAGGGCCTCGCGAACAATCTGCAGGATCTGCAATTCGGTTTCCGGGCTCAGGGCATTGTCGGCCAGGCGGTTATCCAACTCGAACACGATGATGCAACGCCGCGAAAACTCCGCGACGGAGTCGGCCAGGGCCTGGCGCAGTGAGCGTCCGTCCATGGTCAGGCGTGCGCTGGTGATCAGCTCGCGCACCTGGCGTTGCAACTGGCTGAGGCCGGCGCACAGGTCCTGCAGGGCAGGCGCGCCCAGCTGTGACTGCAAGCCGTGGGCCTGGAACGCCAGGTAACCCAACTGTTGCGCCACCGAATCGTGCAGCTCACGGGCCAGCGCGCCGTGGCGCGACGTTGCCTGCCTGCGCTGCTGCTCACGGTTGTCGCTGCGCAGACGCACGCTGACCGCCACGGCTTGCGCCGCTTCCTCCAGCAACTGGCGCCAACTGGCACCGGCCCGTCGGGGGGTGTCGAGCAGTAACGCGCCTTTTTCACCCTCGGGCAAGGCGCACACCAATCGGTGTACCCCGCGCTGCCGGCAAGGGCCGCAGGCCTGGGGCGTGTCCATCGCACTCGCGTCGCGCCAGGGGCAGCGCGCCACGTTCTGGCAGCCCTCGATCAAGCCACGTCGCGTCGGGCCCAGGTCTTCGCCGCCCAGGATCAGGTTGAGCCTGGCGGCGGGCAGCAGTGCGTCGAAACGGTCCAGAAAACCCGACAAGGCACCGTCAGCGTGCAGGGGCAACCCGGCCAACAGCCTGCGCACGCTGCGCGCCTGTTCGGGGCGCACAGGCCCCAACCAGAGCGGCCAGCTCTTCGGTCGCGTTCGCACTCTTCGATAACTCCCCGTCCGGTTGCTGAGCATTACTGCAAGACCAGCAACTTCCATGCCCCGAACGCCAGTGCGGCAAGGCTTATCTCCAAAGGCATAGCCCTTTTTCCAGATTGAGAAGATTTTCCTCATAGGAAAGTATCTCTCCCAACAGGAAACAAAACGCACCTTGGAGAGCCCGCATGACGCACACCCACAACCGCCCCATCGTGGTGATGCAATCGGCAACCGCCGGCATGGCGGTTGCCGCCGACCTGCACAAGCCTTTGCTGCTGAGCGGCGAACAACCCGACTTCAGCCGACGTTTACAACAGGCATTGGCCAGCGCAACCGTGGGTTGTCGGCTCTACCTGTTGGGCGATGAGGCCTTTGTCTGGCGCATTCACACCGAAGCCCGCGCCGCCGGCCTGGAAGACGACGAGATCAGCGTGACCTGCACGATGCCCGGCCTGCGCCAGGTGTATTGCGCCCATTGCGGGCTGACCCAGACCGCAGGCCCAGAGCCGGTGTTGAACTGCATCGGCTGCAACGTCGGGCTGGAAGTGCGCGCACACTTTTCCCGGCGCCTGGGGGCTTACCTCGGCGTGTGCATCAACCCCGACCAGCCCTACGCGGGGTTCCAGCCATGAGCGCCGCCCTCAAGGTTCAGGTCAGTGCGGCCAGAATGCTCACCCCCGTGGTGCGCGAGTTCACCCTGACTGCCTGCGACGGTGCCCTGCCCGCTTTCTCGCCCGGCAGCCACGTACAGGTGCATCTGCCGCTGGCCGAGGGCACGGTGCGTAACGCCTACTCGCTGACCAGCGACCCGGCGCACACTCGCCACTACCGCATCGCCGTGCGCCTGCAGGACGCGTCTCGCGGCGGTTCGCAGTACTTGCATCGCCAGGTGCAGGTCGGCGACACCTTGCGGATTTCGCCGCCGGCCAATCTGTTCGCGCCCCATGGCACCGCACGCCGGCACATCCTGATCGCCGCCGGCATCGGCATCACGCCGTTCATGGCCTATATCGCCACGATGGAACAACAGCAGGCCGACTTCGAACTGCATTACCTGTTCCGGCCAGGCCTCAGCGACGCCTACCTCGATGAATTGCAACAGCGCCTCGGCCCGCGCCTGCACGCCTACGACCGCCGCCCGGACCTGAGCCGCATCCTCGCCAACCGGCCGCTGGGCAGCCACGTCTACACCTGTGGCCCGCAACCCTTGATCGAGGCGGTCGAGCAACACGCCGATCGCCTCGGTTGGCCGCGCAATCGGCTGCATGCCGAGGCGTTCAAAGGCGCGCAACCGGGCCAGCCGTTCGACCTGCAACTGCTGCGCAGTGGCCGCACCCTGCGCGTGGAGGCCGAGCAGAGCCTGCTCGAAGCCTTGGAGCACGCGGGGTTGCAGGTGCCCAACCTGTGCCGTGGTGGGGTCTGCGGCCAGTGCATCACGCGCCATCAAGGCGGTGCCATCGAACACCGCGACAGTTTCCTCAGCCCGGCCGAGCAGGCCGAATTTCTGATGCCCTGCGTCTCACGCGGCAGCGGCCCCTGCGTTTCGCTGGACCTATAGGAGTGAGTGCCATGCCCCTGCAATCGAGCCCTGTGCTGAGCTATCGCGACGATTTCAGCTTTCGCAACAGCCCGGCGGCGATCCGTCGCTTCCCGTTTCCGTTTATCGAGGACAGCTACCTGTACTCGGTGAACATCGAACCGGCCACCTCCCGCGACCCGGGTTCCGTCTACGAGCACGCCTTCGACATCGACGAGCACTACCGCTCGGAAATGGCCGAACGCGCCCTGATCCTGGACAACGACCCGCGCCGCTACCTGGTGATGCCGCACATGCAAGCGGCGGCCTGGGATGCGCTGCAAATGCTCATGGAAAACCTCGCCGTCGACTACCCGCAGTGGTTCAGCCTGGTGCGTGACGGCGACCGCTGGCACTGGCGCAACCACCTGCTGCAGATCGATCAACCGTTCATCTTCGGCGATGCCGCCAGCCTGCCCTGCGCACCGCTGGAATACATCGGCCGCCAGGTGCAAGGGGATTTCGCCCTGCTCGACCAGCGCGACGGCGACCTGTACATGGACGCCGGCCTGGTCACCAGCCCGGCCGACTGGTCACTGGCGTTCGATGCCGGGATGAGTTTCAAGCAGTGGCATGCACCGGTGCCCATGGCCCACCAGATGGGCGTGTTCGAGCGCGCGCTGAAGTACCTGCTCAACCTGCAGGCCGGCCAGCCGGTCCGGCGCCTGAACTGGACCCTGACCATCAACCCGCGCCTGGATTCGTCGCCGGAAACCTTCCATCAATGGGGCGCCGACCGCGGCCGGATCACCGCGCAGAACGTCGGGCAACAGGTGCATCTGCGGGTCGAACTGCAAGTGATGGCGCGCCTGCCGCGCAGCAACGCAGTGATGTTCAGCATTCGCACCTACCTGATCAGCCTGGACGAACTGGTCAGCCACCCCGGCTGGGGCTGCCGCCTGCACCGCGTGCTGCGCGACCTGCCCGATGCCATCGCCGACTACAAGGGCATGACCCGCTATCGACACACCCTGGTCGAGTGGCTGCGCCAGTTCGATCCACTCGCCTGAACCATTTCCCGGTGCTCCTTTTCACAGCAAGGAATCTCACATGACCCACTCCTGGCGTATTTCTGCATTGGCTGAGCGGCACCGCGCGCTCGGCTCGAACCTCGAAGACTGGAACGGCATGGGCACCGCCTGGACCTACCGCAGCGCGCTGGCCGACCACCACGAAGCGATCCGCACCCGCGCCGGCCTGATGGATGTATCGGGCCTGAAAAAAGTCCACTACGTCGGCCCGCACGCCGAAAGCCTGTTGCAGTGGGCCACCACCCGCGACATCGCCAAGCTCTATCCCGGCAAATCGGTGTATGCGTCGATGCTCGACGAGGACGGCAAATTCGTCGATGACTGCATCGTCTACCGCACCGGGCCCAATGCGTTCATGGTCGTGCATGGCGCCGGCACCGGGCATGAAATGCTGGTGCGCTCGGCCCAGGGCCGGCAAGTGGCGGTGCTGTTCGACGACGACCTGCACGACCTGTCGCTGCAAGGCCCGCTGGCGGTGGATTTTCTCGCCGAGCATGTGCCTGGCATCCGCCAGCTGCCGTACTTCCATCACCTGCAAACGCGCCTGTTCGAGCGCCCGGTGATGATCTCCCGCACCGGCTACACCGGCGAGCGCGGCTACGAGATTTTCTGCAAGGCCGCGGACGCCCCGTTCCTGTGGGACAGCATCCTCGAACAGGGCGCGAGCCTGGGAATCATTCCCTGCGCCTTCACCGCCCTGGACTGGCTGCGAGTGGAAAGCTCGCTGATGTTTTTCCCCTACGACAACTCGCAGATGTACCCCTTCGCCGACCAGAAGGCCGGCGACACCCTGTGGGAAATGGGCCTGGACTTCACGGTTTCGCCCGGCAAACAAGCGTTCCGAGGCGCCGAGGAACACCTGCGCCTGCGCGGCCAGGAGCGCTTCAAGATCACCGGCGTGCTGCTCGACGGCGTGCGCCCGGCCGAGGCTGGCGACACCTTGTGGCAGGGCAACCAGCAAGTCGGCGTGATCACCTGCGGCATGTATTCGCGCCTGAGCAAACGCTCGATGGCCATCGCGCGCATGAGCGTCGCCTGCGCCGTACCCGGCATCGCGTTGCAGGTGCGCGGCAGCTTCGAAGGCACCGCCACCACCCACGCCCTGCCCTTCGACGACCCGCAAAAAACCAAGCGCACGGCCAAGGGCTGAGCCTTCCTTCACCGCATTCAGGAGCCTTCGATGGACGCCTCAAGCGAACATTACATTCTCAAGATCACCTGCCCGGCGGCGTCCGGGATCGTCGCCGCGATCAGCGCCTGCCTGGCCCGGCAGCAGTGCTACATCAGCGAGTTGGCGCAATTCGACGACGAGTTCACCGGGCAGTTTTTCATGCGCGCGGTGTTCCGTTTCAACAAGGGCGTCAGCGGTGATATCGGCGACCTGCGCAAAGGCCTGGGCGAGCTCGCCGGCGGCTTCGACATGCAGTGGCAGTTGTTCAGCTCACGCCAGCCGACCCGCGTGCTGCTGATGGTCAGCAAGTTCGACCATTGCCTCACCGACCTGCTCTACCGCCACCGTAAAGGCGAAATGGACATGACCATCACCGCCGTGGTCTCCAACCACCTGGACCTGCGGGCGATGGCCGAGCGTGAGGGCATCCGCTTCATCTACCTGCCCATCACCAAGGACACCAAGGCCGGCCAGGAAGCCGAACTGATGCGTATCGTCGAAGACACCCAGACCGATCTGGTAGTGCTCGCGCGCTACATGCAGATCCTGTCCGACGGCCTGTGCCAGCAACTGTCGGGGCGGGCGATCAACATCCACCACTCGTTCCTGCCCGGTTTCAAGGGCGCCAAGCCGTATCACCAGGCCTATGACCGGGGGGTGAAGCTGATCGGCGCCACCGCCCACTACGTCACCAGCGACCTCGACGAGGGCCCGATCATCGAGCAGGAAATCCAGCGCGTCGACCATACCCACTTGCCCGATTCACTGGTCGCCATCGGCCGCGACACCGAAACCGTCGCCCTTTCCAAAGCCCTGAAATACCACCTGGAACACCGGGTGTTCATCAACCACGACAAGACAGTGATCTTTCGCTGAAACCCTTCAGGAGGCACGCTCATGACTTTACGTGTAGCAATCATCGGCGCCGGCCCATGCGGCCTGGCACAACTTCGCGCCTTCCAGTCGGCCCGCGACAAGGGCGCCGCCATTCCCGAACTGGTGTGCTTCGAGAAACAGCAGGACTGGGGCGGCATGTGGAACTACACCTGGCGCACCGGCCTGGACGAAAACGGCGAGCCGGTGCATGGCAGCATGTACCGCTACCTGTGGTCCAACGGCCCCAAGGAATGCCTGGAGTTCGCCGATTACACCTTTGAAGAACATTTCGGCCGGCCCATCGCCTCCTATCCGCCCCGCGAAGTGTTGTGGGACTACATCAAGGGCCGGGTGGAAAAGGCCGGCGTGCGCGACTACATCCGCTTCAACAATGTGGTGCGCCAGGTCACCTTCGACGAACAGACCCAGCGCTTCACCGTGTACGCCCACGACTACACCCACGACACCTTGACCTGTGAAGAATTCGACTACGTGATCAACGCCTGCGGCCACTTCTCCACGCCCAAGGTGCCGTACTTCGAAGGCTTCGAGCAGTTCGCCGGGCGCATCCTGCATGCCCATGACTTTCGCGAGGCGCTGGAATTCAAGGACAAGGACCTGCTGATCATCGGCAGCAGCTATTCGGCTGAGGACATCGGCTCGCAATGCTACAAATATGGCGCGCGCAGCATCACCAGTTGCTACCGCACCACGCCCATGGGCTATGCGTGGCCGGACAACTGGGAAGAAAAACCGCTGCTGCAACGCCTGGAAAACAACCGTGCGTTCTTTGCCGATGGCAGCAGCAAGCACATCGACGCGGTGATCCTGTGTACCGGCTACAAGCACCACTTCCCGTTCCTGCCGGATGAGCTGAGCCTCAGGACCGACAACCGCCTGTGGCCGATGAACCTCTACAAGGGTGTGTTCTGGGAACCCAACCCGCGGCTGATCTACCTCGGCATGCAGGACCAGTGGTACTCGTTCAACATGTTCGACGCCCAGGCCTGGTATGCCCGCGATGTGATCCTGGGGCGTATCCCATTGCCCAGCCAGGCCGCGATGATCGCCGACAGCCAGCAATGGCAGGCACGGGAACTGACCCTGGAAACCAACCAGCAGATGTTCGAGTTCCAGGGCGCCTACATCCAGCACCTGGTGGACGCCACCGACTACCCGGATTTCGACATCGCCGCCGTCAACGAGACCTTTCTGCACTGGAAGCACGACAAGGCCGAAAACATCATGGGCTATCGCGACAAGTCCTACCGCTCGCTGATGACCGGCACCCAGTCGCCGCCGCACCACACCCCGTGGCTGCTGGCCCTGGACGACTCGATGGCGGCGTACCTGGGCGAGCCCGTGACGCCCATCAAATCAGTCGGCTGAGCGGGTGCCCATGATGAATGCTCCGCGTGTTTCCCACCCGCGAGAACCCGGGCTGTTTGCCCGGGCGCCGAACCTCGAACGCTACCGCGTGGCCGTCGGCGGTGTGACGCTGGTCGACCTGCAGCCCGGCGACGGCCTGCAGGTGATCGACCTCGAAGGCCGGCAAATCTGCGAACTGCTGGCCCTCGACGCCAGCGGCCGCAGCGCCCTGGCGAGCTGGGGGCTGAGTGGCTCGAGCGCCTGCCGCGTGCCACCGCGTGTCGGCCAGGCGCTCAAGCGGCGCGGTATCGACGCGCAGGCATTGCCCCTGGCCGCCGCGCTGTGGGACGACGCCAGCCCGCCCGGTCACACTCGGCAGTTTGTCGCCCATGATCGCCTGCTGGTGATCGTCGCCGCTCCCGCCGGGCCCACCGCCGTCGACCGGCAATACCGGCCCAGCGAACTGCGCCTGCTGGTGACACGGGCCAACCCGTCGCCCCTGCTGGTGCCTGCCCTGCCCGAGCCATTGGGCGAGGTGCTGGACGAGTTCACCGTGCGTGCGGGCACGGCCCACGGCTACAGCGTCGCCAAGGGCCAGTACGTGCAGGTGCTGGACGTCGCCGGCCGCCAGTGTTCGGACTTCGTCGCCCTCGACCGCCGCGCCCTGGATCGCGGCATGGAGCTGGACCTTGACCAGACCGTGACGCGCACGCTGAACGGCAGCGCCTACCCGGCGCCGGGGCTGTTCTCGAAGTTTTTCGACCGCCGGATGCAGCCGATGCTGGAGGTGGTGCAGGACACCGTCGGGCGCCACGACGCCTTCGCCCTGGCCTGCGCGGCGCGCTACTACGAATCCCATGGCTATTTCGGGCACGACAACTGCAGCGACAACCTCAGCCGCGTACTCGCGCCCTACGGCGTGCAAGCGCGCAACGGCTGGCCGGCGATCAATTTCTTCTTCAACACCGGCATTGATGCACACCAGCAGATGACCCTGGATGAGCCCTGGTCGCGGCCCGGCGACTACGTACTGCTGCGGGCCATGACCGAGCTGGTGTGCGGCAGTACCTCGTGCCCGGATGACATCGACCCGGCCAATGGCTGGAACCCGACCGATATCCATGTCCGTATCTACCGCGAGAAGGAGCGTTTTTCCATCGCCATGAGCACTCGAACCACGGCCGATGCCGACCCGATACTGACCCGTGAGACCGCGTTCCACTCACGCACCAGCGCCCTCACCGGCAGCTTCATCGACTACCGCAACTGGTGGCTGCCGTTGCGCTACGACGGTTATGGCGCCACCGAGGAATACCTCGGCTGCCGCGAACGCGTGGCCGTGATGGACCTGACCGCCCTGCGCAAATTCGAGATCATCGGCCCCGACGCCGAAGCCCTGTTGCAATACTGCCTGACCCGCGACGTGCGGCGCCTGGCGGTGGGCCAAGTGGTCTATTCGGCGATGTGCCACGAACACGGTGGCATGCTCGACGACGGCACCCTGCTGCGCCTGGGCCCGGACAACTTCCGCTGGATCTGCGGCGAAGACTACGCCGGTGTGTGGCTGCGCGAGCAGGCCCACAAACTGGGGATGAAGGTGTGGGTCAAGTCCGCCAGCGAGCAGATTCACAACCTGGCGGTGCAAGGGCCGCTCAGCCGCGAGCTGCTCAAGCAGATGGTCTGGACGCCGCCCACCCAACCGAGCGTGGACAGCCTCGGCTGGTTCCGCTTCCTGGTCGGCCGGCTGGACGGTTTCGAGGGCTGCCCGTTGATGATTTCGCGTACCGGCTACACCGGCGAACTGGGCTTTGAGGTGTGGTGCCAGCCCGAAGACGCCGAACGGGTGTGGGACCGCATCTGGCAACTCGGCCAACCCTTGGGCCTGGTGCCCCTCGGCCTGGAAGCGCTGGACCTGTTGCGCATCGAAGCCGGGCTGATTTTTGCCGGCTACGAGTTCAACGACCAGACCGACCCGTTCGAGGCCGGCATCGGCTTCAGCGTGCCACTCAAGAGCAAGACCGATGATTTTATCGGCCGCGACGCCCTGTTGCGGCGCAGCGCCCATCCCAGCCACAAACTGGTCGGCCTGCACCTCGGCGGCAACGAGGCGGCCCACCACGGCGACCCGGTGTACCACGGCCGCGCCCAGGTCGGGGTCATCACCAGCGCCTGCCGCTCACCGTTGCTGGCCAGCAATATCGCGCTGTGCCGGGTCGACGTGAGCTGCGCCGAGCCCGGCACCCTGCTTGAGATTGGCAAAGTCGATGGCCTACAGAAGCGCATCAGCGCCACGGTCAGCGCAGCGATTTTCTATGACCCGGACAAGAGCCGCGTGCGTAGCTGATCGTCCCGATACCGATGTGTGCCACCCCACTTTGACTGCCCACTTTGATTGCCCTTCTTAACCGCTACTCAGACATGGGAATACGAAGATGGAAGCGACGACGTTCGAGGCTGTACCGCAGGCTGCCCACTCAGTGGGCAGCCTGCACCGCAAGATCGATTGGCGCGGTGCATTCTGGGTCGCCAGTGGCGTGCCCGCGCTGGTGCTGTTCTCCATCGGCGCGATTGCCGCCACGGTGGGCAAACCGGCCTGGATCGTGTGGATCGTGTCGATCCTGTTCGGGTTTATCCAGGCCTTCACCTATGCCGAGATCGCCGGGCTGTTCCCGCACAAGTCCGGCGGCGCGTCCGTGTACGGCGCGGTGGCCTGGGTGCGCTACAGCAAGTTGATCGCACCGGTGTCGGTGTGGTGCAACTGGCTGGCCTGGTCGCCGGTGCTGTCCATCGGCTCGGGGCTGGCGGCGGGGTATATCCTCACCGCGCTGTTTCCCGCCGATGCGCTGATCAACACCTGGCAACTGACCCTGCTTGACCTGGGTTGGGTCAAGAGCGGCCTGTCGTTGCGCATCAACGCGACGTTCGCCATTGGCCTGTTGATTCTGCTCACGGTGTTTGCCGTGCAGCATGGCGGCATCCTGCGCTCGGCGCGGCTGACGCTGGTGCTCGGGGTCACCTCGCTGATCCCGCTGTTGCTGGTGGGCGTGGTGCCGTTGTTCACCGGGGACGCGACCCAGGCCAACTTCCTGCCGCTGTTCCCGCTGGCCCATGACGCGGCCGGGCAAGTCATCGACGGCCCGTGGGATATGTCCGGCTGGTCGCTGATGGCCGGCGGGCTGTTCATGGCCGCGTGGTCCACCTACGGGTTCGAAACGGCGGTGTGCTACACCCGCGAGTTCAAGGACCCCAAGCGTGACACCTTCAAGGCGATCTTCTACGCCGGCCTGCTGTGCATCCTGGTGTTCACCCTGGTGCCGCTGGCGTTTCAAGGCAGCCTGGGGCTGGGCCAACTGGTGACCCCGGCGGTGCTCGACGCCAGCGGCGCGGTAGTGACTCCGGCGGTGTACAGCGGCCTGCTGTCGCCGGCGATCTACAGCGGCATGGGCGTTGGCCAGGTGATGGCCGACAGCATCGGCGGCGGCAAGGTGGTCGCCAATATCGTGCTGATCATGCTGGTGCTCGCCACGTTGCTGGCGATCATGACCTCGATGTCCGGCTCGTCGCGCACCCTGTATCAGGCGTCGGTGGACGGCTGGCTGCCCAAATACCTGGGGCGCACCAACGAACACGGTGCGCCCACGGCGGCGATGTGGACCGACCTGTCGTTCAACCTGCTGTTGTTGCTGATGTCGGACTATGTGTTCGTGCTGGCGGCGTCCAACGTCAGCTACATCATTTTCAACTTCCTCAACCTCAACGCCGGCTGGATCCACCGCCTCGACCGCCCCGACTGGGTGCGCCCGTACAAAGCCCCCACCGTGCTGCTGGCGGCCGGCGGCGTGCTGAGCTTCGTCAACCTGGCGTGCATGGGCCTGGGTGCGGATATCTGGGGCGCAGGCACGCTGGTCACCGGCTTGCTGCTGGCGCTGTTGATCCTGCCGGTGTTCTGCTACCGCCACTATGTGCAGGACAAAGGCCGCTTCCCCGCGGCCATGCTCAGTGACTTGTATATCCAGGTCGATGACGGCCAACGCCGCGCCGGCTGGCTGCCCTACGCCACACTGATCGCCGGTGTGCTGGTGGTGTATGCCTGCCATCAACTGGTAGCCTGAATGCCCTGGGCTGCCTATTGCTGAGGGATTTATCCCTCAGCGCCCCTATTTCTCCAGACAACGGTGACGCTTTTGACCAGCACTCTCCCTTCCCTTGCCCGCGATATCGACGGCAAGGCCATTTCTGCCCAGGTTCTCGACGAGGTTCGCGAAGAGGTCCTGCTGCTTGCCGCGCAAAAAATCTTCCCGGCCCTGGCTGTCGTGCTGGTGGGCGACGATCCGGCCAGCGAAGTGTATGTGCGCAACAAACTGCTGCGGGCCAAGGAAGTCGGGATTCGCTCCCTTGAATACCGGCTGCCGGATGACGCCAGCCAGGCGCAAGTGCTCGATCTGCTGGCCCGGTTGAACGCCGACGTTTCGGTCAACGGCGTGCTGGTGCAGTTGCCGTTGCCGGCGCATATCGACGAGGCGGCCGTGATCCATGCGATTGACCCGATCAAGGACGTGGACGGTTTCCACCGTGAGAACGTCGGCGGCCTGGTGCAAGGCATCGAGGTGCTCACGCCTTGCACGCCCAGCGGCTGCATGCGCCTGCTGCATGAAACCTGCGGCGATTTGAGTGGCTTGCACGCGGTGGTGATTGGCCGCTCGAATATCGTCGGCAAACCGATGGCGACCCTGCTGTTGCAGGCCAACTGCTCGGTCACCGTGGTGCATTCACGCAGCGTCGATGCTCAGGCATTGTGCCGCTTGGCCGATATCGTCGTCGCCGCGGTCGGGCGGCCGCAGTTGATCGATGCCAGCTGGCTCAAGCCTGGCGCGGTGGTGATCGATGTGGGGATCAACCGCATCAGCACCGAGACCGGTACGCGGTTGGTGGGCGATGTGGACTACGCCAGCGCACGCACCGTGGCCAGCGCGATTACGCCGGTGCCGGGTGGTGTGGGACCGATGACGATTGCCTACCTGCTGAAAAACACCCTGGTGGCGAGCCAGTTGCAACGCAAAGCCCTGCCCCAAGCGCTGGCGCCGCTCCTACAGGGTTCTCAGGGGTTGTAGGCGGCCAGGTCCAGGCCCATTTCTTCCACCGACGCATGGGCACGCAGGCTGAAGAACAAAGCCCTACCCCGAGCGCTGGCGCCGCACTTGTAGGAGCGAGCTTGCTCGCGAAAACCGTCCAGGCAACGCGGTCATCCAGGATGCCCGCGTTATCGTTAACGACCTTCGCGAGCAAGCTCGCTCCTACAGGGTTCTCAGGGGTTGTAGGCGGCCAGGTCCCGACTCATGGGCTCGCAGGCTGAAGAACACCCTGGTGGCAAGCCAGTTGCAACGCAAAGCCCTGCCCCAGGCGCTGGCGCTGTACCTGTAGGAGCGAGCTTGCTCGCGAAAACCGTCCAGGCAACGCGGTCATCCAGGATGCCTGCGTTATCGTTAACGACCTTCGCGAGCAAGCTCGCTCCTACAGGGTTCTCAGGGGTTGTAGGCGGCCAGGTCCAGGCCCATCTTTTCCACCGACGCATGGGCACGCAGGCTGAAGAACAAAGCCCTGCCCCAGGCGCTGGCGCCGCACCTGTAGGAGCGAGCTTGCTCGCGAAAACCGTCCAGGCAACGCGGTCATCCAGGATGCCTGCGTTATCGTTAACGACCTTCGCGAGCAAGCTCGCTCCTACAGGGTTCTCAGGGGTTGTAGGCGGCCAGGTCCAGGCCCATCTTTTCCACCGACGCATGGGCACGCAGGCTGAAGAACAAAGCCCTGCCCCAGGCGCTGGCGCCGCACCTGTAGGAGCGAGCTTGCTCGCGAAAACCGTCCAGGCAACGCGGTCATCCAGGATGCCTGCGTTATCGTTAACGACCTTCGCGAGCAAGCTCGCTCCTACAGGGTTCTCAGGGGTTGTAGGCGGCCAGGTCCAGGCCCATCTCTTCCACCGACGCATGGGCACGCAGGCTGAAGAACAAAGCCCTGCCCCAGGCGCTGGCGCTGTACCTGTAGGAGCGAGCTTGCTCGCGAAAAACGCCCAGGCAACGCGGTCATCCAGGATACCCGCGTTATCGTTAACGATCTTCGCGAGCAAGCTCGCTCCTACAGTGGGCCGTTAGTGGTTGTAGGCGCGCTCGTTGTGCTCGGCCAGGTCCAGGCCCATTTCTTCCACCGACTCATGGGCACGCAGGCCGACCAGGGCATTGACCACCTTGAGAATGATCCAACTGACCACGAAGCAGTACACCGTGGTCAGCAACACCCCCTTGATCTGGGCGACGACTTGGCCGCCCATGGTCACGCCTTCCACCAGGCCGCCCATGGACGGCACGCAGAACACCCCGGTGAGCACCGCGCCGATCATGCCGCCGATGCCGTGCAGGCCGAATACGTCGAGGCTGTCGTCGTAGCCGAAGCGCCGCTTCAACACGGTCACGCTCAAGTAGCAGAACACCCCGCACAGCAAGCCGATGGCCAACGCGCCGCCGACGCCGACATAAGCGCACGCCGGGGTGATCCCCACCAGACCGGCCAATGCACCGCTGGCCAGGCCCAGGGCGCTGGGTTTGCCGACCTTGAACCACTCGGTGAACATCCAGCCGAGAATCCCCGCACACGCGCCCAGTTGGGTGTTGAGCATGACAATCCCCGAGGTGCCGTTGAGGCCGCCGCCGGAGCCGATATTGAAGCCGAACCAGCCGACCCAGAGCATCGCCGCACCGGCCATGGTCAGGCTCAGGTTATGCGCGGGCATCGGCGTGTTCTGGTAGCCCTTGCGCTTGCCGAGGATCAGGCATGCGGCGAGCGCGGCCACACCGGCGTTGATGTGTACGGCGGTGCCGCCGGCAAAGTCGAGCACGCCCCAGTTATGCATCAAGGCCCCCGAACCGCCCCAGACCATATGCGCCACCGGGGCATACACCAGGGTGAACCAGATGGCCATGAACAGCAGCGCCGCCGAGAACTTCATGCGTTCGGCGAAGGCGCCGGCGATCAGCGCCGGGGTGATGATCGCGAAGGTCATCTGGAAGGTCACGAACACGCCTTCCGGAATATCCCCCACCAAGCTCTCGGGGGTCATCCCCGCCAGGAACGCGCGGCTCAGGCCGCCGACAAAACTGTTGAAGGTCACCTGCCCTTCGACCATGCCCGTGGTGTCCACCACCATGCTGTAGCCGTAGATCACCCACAGCACGCCCACCAGCCCGGCGACGCCAAAACACTGGGTGAACAGCGAGAGCATGTTTTTCGCCCGAACCAGCCCGCCGTAGAACAGCGCGAGCCCCGGCAGGCACATGAACAGCACCAGCACCGCGGCGGTGACCATCCAGGCGGTGCTGCCGGTGTTCAAGGTGGGCGCATCGGCGGCCTGGGCCAAGGGGGCGAAGGCACTGGCGGCCAATAAGCCGAAGAGGGATTTGCCGAGAAGACGATTGATCATGTTCAAAGCTCCTGCAAAAGATAGGGGAGATGCATGTAGGAGCGAGGGGGACGCCTAGTTCTTGCTCGCGAAAAACGTCCAGGCAACGCGGTCATCCAGGATGCCCGCGTTATCGTTAACGACCTTCGCGAGCAGGCTCGCTCCTACAGGGGTGGAACGCCGTAGCAGCCGGCAAGCCGGCTCGTAACTCAGTAACCGGAACCCGGTATCCAACGGGTCCCCGCCAACGGCACCCGGGCCATGGCGGCCGACTCCACCGTCAGCGCCACCAGGTCCTCGGGGTCGAGGTTGTGCAGGTGCGACTTGCCGCACGCACGGGCCATGGTCTGGGCTTCCAGCACCATCACCCGCAGGTAGTTGGCCAAACGACGCCCGCCTTCCACCGGGTCCAGGCGTTTCGACAGCTCCGGGTCCTGGGTGGTGATGCCGGCCGGGTCGCGGCCGTTCTGCCAGTCGTCGTAGAAGCCGGCGGCCGAGCCGATCTTTTTCAGTTCCGCGTCCAGCCGTGGGTGGTTGTCGCCCAGGGCAATCAACGCCGCCGTGCCGATGGCCACCGCATCCGCGCCCATCGCCATGGCCTTGGCCACATCGGCGCCGTTGCGAATCCCGCCCGACACAATCAACTGGACCTTGCGGTGCATGCCCATCTCTTGCAAAGCCTGTACCGCTTGCGGGATCGCCGACAAAATCGGGATACCGACGTGTTCGATGAACACTTCCTGGGTCGCCGCGGTGCCACCCTGCATGCCGTCGAGTACGATCACATCGGCACCGGCCTTGACCGCCAGCTTCACGTCGTAATACGGCCGGCTGGCGCCGATTTTCACGTAGATCGGTTTTTCCCAATCGGTGATTTCGCGCAACTCGGCAATCTTGATCGCCAGGTCGTCCGGACCGGTCCAGTCCGGGTGGCGGCAGGCGCTGCGCTGGTCCACGCCGATCGGCAAGGTACGCATGCCGGCCACGCGTTCGGTGACCTTCATGCCCAGCAACATGCCGCCACCGCCAGGCTTGGCGCCCTGGCCGAGGACGATCTCGATGGCATCGGCCTTGCGCAGGTCATCGGGGTTCATGCCGTAGCGCGACGGCAGGTACTGGTACACCAGGTGCCGGGACTGGCCGCGCTCTTCCGGGGTCATGCCGCCGTCACCGGTGGTGGTGCTGGTGCCGGCGATACTCGCGCCACGGCCCAGGGCTTCCTTGGCGTTGGCCGACAACGCACCGAAACTCATGCCGGCGATGGTCACCGGGATCTTCAGGTGGATCGGCTTCTTGGCGAAGCGGTTGCCGAGGATCACATCGGTGCCGCACTTCTCGCGATAGCCTTCCAGCGGGTAACGCGACACGCTGGCGCCCAGCAGCAGCAAGTCATCGAAGTGCGGCAACTTGCGCTTGGTACCGCCGCCGCGAATGTCGTAGATGCCGGTTTCGGCGGCACGCTGGATTTCCTGGATGGTCAGGCGGTCGAAGGTGGCCGACTCGCGCAACACTGGAGGGGTTTTTTCACTCATGGTGTAGCTCCTGGTTCAGTACGCGGAGGCGTTATCGACTTTGAAGTTGTACAGCTGGCGGGCCGAGCCGTAGCGCTTGAAATCCGCCGCGCGGTGGGCGAAACCGGCACGATCGAGCAGCTCCTGCAGCTCTTGCAGGTGCTCGCTGCGCATCTCTTTTTCGACGCAATCGGAGCCCAGCGACTCGACCGTGCCCTTCACGTAGATGTGGGTCTCGTACAGCGAATCGCCCAGCGCATCGCCGGCATCGCCGCAGACGACCAGACGCCCGGCCTGGCCCATGAAGCAGCTCATGTGGCCGATGCTGCCGCCGACCACGATGTCGATGCCTTTCATGGAAATCCCGCAACGCGCCCCCGCGTCGCCTTCGATCACCAGCAAGCCGCCATGGGCCGTGGCCCCGGCCGCCTGGGACGCGCTGCCTTTGACGCGCACCGAACCAGACATCATGTTCTCGGCGCAGCCCACGCCGACGTTGCCGTGTACGGTGATCGACGCCTGTTGGTTCATGCCCGCGCAGTAGTAGCCGGCGTGGCCTTCGATATCGATGGACACCGCCTGATTCACCCCCACCGCAAGGTTGTGCTTGCCGTTGGAGTGGGTGACGCGCCACTCGTTGTCGATGGCCTGGGCGTGCAGCGCCTGGTTGAGGTCACGCACGGTGGCGGTGGAAAGGTCGATGGTTTTCATGTGTGCGCTCCTTAAGCTGACTGGCGTTCCCAGATGTACAAAGTGGCCGGTGCGGGCTCCCAGATGCGGGCATTCTCGATGCCTGGCAGGCTCGACAGCGCCTGGTACTCGGAGGCCATGGCGACGTAGTCGTCGGTCTCGGCGAGGATCGCCGGCTTGCACGCGATCGGATCGCGGATCACCGCAAAACCGTTGCGCGTGCCGATGGCGAAGGTGAAGAAGCCGTCGAGGTCTTCCAGGGCGTGGTCCAGCGCGTCTTTGAGCGAGTCGCCCTGTTGCAGGCGCCAGGTCAGGTAGCCGGCGGCGACTTCGGTGTCGTTGTCGGTTTCGAAATGGATGCCTTCGCGCTTGAGTTCCTGGCGCAGGCGGAAGTGGTTCGACAGCGAACCGTTATGCACCAGGCACAGGTCGGCACCGGTGGAAAACGGGTGGCTGCCTTCCATGGTCACCGCGCTTTCGGTGGCCATGCGGGTGTGGCCGATGATGTGGCTGCCCTGCATGCTCGCCAGGCCGAAGCGCTGGGAAATCTCCTGGGGCAGGCCCATGCCCTTGAGGATCTCGATGCTCTGCCCGGCGCTCATGACGCGCACGCTCGGCGCCAGTTCGGCCAGGGCCAGGCGTACCGGGGCTTCGTCGGCGTGGACCTTCAACACGGCGGCGCTGGCGTTCTGAAACCAGTCCAGCGAACAGCCCAGGCGCCCTTCCAGCTCGCCCATCAGGGCTTTCCAGTCGAAGGCCTCGGTGGTCGCTTGCAGGGTCAGCTTGACCCAGCCGTCGGCGACTTCATCACCGTAGATGGCAAAGCCCGCACTGTCCGGGCCACGGTCGGTCATGGCCTGCAACATCGGTTCAAACAGCTGGCCGAGTTGGGGTTCCAGCCGGGGGTTTTTCAGGTACAGACCTACGATTCCACACATATCAAGTCTCCGTCACACGGTGTCAGAAAAATTCGGTATAGCGCTGGACTTCCCAGTCGCTCACATGGCGGCTGTATTCCACCCACTCCATGCGCTTGAGTTTGATGAACTCACCCACGATCTGCGGGCCGAGCACCTCGGCGAACAGCGGGTCGGCTTCCAGCGCGTCGCAGGCTTCCTTGAGGGATTGCGGCAAGGTCTTGATGCCGCGCTCGGCGATCTGTTCCAGGCTCAGGCTGTAGAGGTTTTCATTGCAGACGTGGTCGATTTCCAGCTGGCGATCGATACCGTCCAGGCCCGCCGCGATGATCGCGGCGCTGACCAGGTAAGGGTTGCAGCCGGCATCCGGCAGGCGGAACTCCAGGCGGCCGTAAGGCACGCGCACCATGGCCGAACGGTTGTTGGCGCCAAACGCGATAAAGGCCGGGGCCCAGGTGGCGCCGGACAGCGAGTGGCCCACCACCAGGCGCTTGTAGGAGTTGACGGTGGGCGCGGCGAACGCACACAGCGCCGGGCCATGGGCGAGCAGGCCGGCGGCGAAGTGATAGGCCAGCTTCGACAGGCCCATGCCGCTCGGGTCGCTGGCGTCGTGGAACAGGTTCTTGTTCTCGGCGCTGCTGATCGACAGATGAAAGTGCATGCCGTTGCCGGCGCGCTTCGGGTCGGGCTTGGGCATGAAGGAACAGATCATGCCCAGGTCATTGGCGATCTCGCCGGCAGCCATGCGGAAGAAGGTGAAACGGTCGGCCGAGGTCAGGGCGTCGCTGTAGGTGTAGTTGATCTCGAACTGGCCGTTGGCGTCTTCGTGGTCGATCTGATAGACCTCGAAATCCACCGCCTGCAAGGCTTCGGTCAGGCGCTCCAGGAATACCCGCGAGCGCGACAGGCCCTTGTAGTCGTAGCAGGGCTTGTCGAGGTTGTCGCTGGGGTCGACCAGTTGCAGCTTGCCCTGCTCGTCGCGGCGCATCAGGTTGAATTCGGGTTCCAGGCCGGTGTTCAGCGTCCAGCCCTTGTCCTGCAGGCGCTGCACCTGCTGCAGCAGCACGTAGCGGCTATCAAAGGGATGGGGCTTGCCGTCGACATGCCCGACGCACACCACGCGCCCGTAACCCGGCTGCCAGGGCACCGGGGTCAGCGTGGACAGGTCACCCCGCGCCATGAAGTCCGGGCCGTGGGGTTCCATGCCCATGCCGCTGATGGCAAACCCGGCAAACCCGGCGCCCTCTTCGGCCACCGTTTTGAGCCCGCAAATCGGCACCGACTTGGTCTTGGCCGCACCATGTATATCCACAAACTGCGCAAGCACGTACTTGATGCCGTACTTGTCGATGATGCGCTGGGTTTCTGCTGGCAACATTGCGTGTCACTCCTCGCGAAAGGCAAAACCGTGTGGGTGGGCCTGGACTGTCTTTTTATTCCTAAAAAGAAAGTTAGTTTCTCCACAGGAATGCAATACCCTTGCCAGATTCGCGAGCGGCCGATTGAAGTGCCGGTGAAAGCGCTTTTGTGCTGTATATATGGGAAAATTGTTTTCCCCGTGGGAATACGTGCCTGGGCACGGCCGCCAAGCGCCGCTGCTTGCACTTTCCTAGTGCGAAACTAATATTACTGAACGGAAAGCGTGCAGGATCTGATGACTATGTCCACCGAAACCGCCCCCCGCCTCAAACTCGAGCAATACTTGGGTTTGCAGATCAAACGCCAGCGCCAGGCCCAGGACCTGAAGCTGTCCGACGTGGCGAAGATTGCCGATATCAGCCAGGGCATGTTGAGCAAGATCGAAAACGCCCAGGTCTCCACCAGCCTCGACACCCTCAGCCGCCTGTGCGATGTGCTCGGGCTGCCGTTATCGAAATTGTTCGCCGAATACGATCAACAGGACGGCAGTGCCTTGCTGGTCAAGGCCGACCAAGGCATGGAAGTGGTGCGCCGGGGGACGGAAAAGGGGCATACCTACCATCTGCTCAACCATACCCGGGGGCCGAAGAAGAGCTTCGAGGCGTACATGGTCAGCATGGATGACGCCAGCGAGGAGTTCCCGACCTTTGCCCACCCTGGGACCGAGTTTCTGCACTTGTTGGAAGGGGAGCTGATTTATCGGCATGGGAATCAGCTGTATCGGATGGAAGCCGGCGACAGCCTGACGTTCGAGGGCGAGATTCCCCATGGGCCGGAGCAATTGGTGCGGGTGCCGATTCGCCTGCTGTCGATCATGAACTACGGCAACGACAAAGAATAATCCGGACTCGCGATACACCTGAAGCACAGAGATCCAATTGTGGGAGGGGGCTTGCCCCCGATGAGGGGGGGCAGTGAAAGATGCATTCACTGACACTCCCTCATCGGGGGCAAGCCCCCTCCCACATTTTTAACAGCGTTCGATGCCGCTGGGCCTGTAGAAAATTTCCCCTCAGTTAAAAAACTTTCCCAAAACCCCTAGACGCCCCGCGTCCATTCCCCTATAAAGCCACTTCAGGAATATTTTATTCCTCATAAGAAAATGCGCTCACGAAATGAGCCTGCTGTCCTCTGACGTTTTTTCGCTATGCGATGAGCTGCCGCCATCATCCCGAGGACGTGTCATGCAACACGAAAAAAACCATTTCATCATCAAGGTCACTTGTCCCGCGGTGTCCGGCATTGTCGCTGCCGTCACCACGTACCTGGCGGACAACGCGTGCTACATCGGGGAGATGGCGCAGTTCGATGATGACTTCAGCGGTCGCTTCTTCATGCGTGCCGTGTTCCGTTTCAACGATGGGCACGCCGGCGACCTGGAACAGATCCGCGCCGGTTTCGCCGACGTCGCCCAGGCCTTCGACATGCAGTGGGCGCTGTACGACACCCGCGAGCCGATGCGCGTGCTGCTGATGGTGAGCAAGTTCGACCATTGCCTCACCGACCTGCTCTACCGCTACCACAAGGGCGAGATGGACATGACCATCACCGCCATCGTCTCCAACCACCTCGACCTGCGGCCCATGGCCGAGCGCGAGGGCATCCGCTTTATCTACCTGCCCGTGACCAAGGACACCAAGGCCGCGCAGGAAGCCGAGCTGATGAAGATCGTCGACGACACCCGCACCGAACTGGTGGTGTTGGCGCGCTACATGCAGATCCTCTCCGACGACCTGTGCCGGCAACTGTCGGGGCGCGCGATCAATATCCACCATTCGTTCCTGCCCGGTTTCAAAGGCGCCAAGCCCTATCACCAGGCCTATCAGCGTGGCGTGAAGTTGATCGGCGCCACCGCGCATTATGTGACCAGCGACCTGGATGAGGGCCCGATCATCGAGCAGGAAGTGCAGCGCGTGGACCACGTGTACAAGCCCGACGACCTCGTCGCCATCGGCCGCGACACCGAAACCGTGGCCCTGTCCAAGGCGGTCAAGTACCACCTGGAGCATCGGGTGTTCCTCAACCAGGACAGAACGGTGGTGTTCCGGTGAGCGCGCCCAAACTGATCGACGGCAAAGCCGCCGCCGCACGGGTACTGCTGCAAGTGCGCGAAGACGTGGCGCGCCTGCACGAGCAAGCCATTCAACCGGCCCTGGCGGTAATCCTGGTGGGCAACGACGCCGCCAGCCAGGTGTATGTGCGCAACAAGATCCTGCGCGCCGAAGAAGTGGGCATCCGCTCCGTGGAGCATCGGCTGCCCAGCGACACCAGCACCGAACAACTGTTGATCCTGATCGCCCAGTTGAATGCCGACCCGGCGATCCACGGCATTCTCCTGCAATTGCCGCTGCCCAAGCAGATGGACGAACTGCGCGCCCTGGAAGCCATCGCGCCGCAGAAGGACGTGGACGGTTTCCACAGCCAGAACGTCGGCGGCCTCAGCCAGGGGCGCGCCGTGCTCACGCCCTGCACGCCCAGCGGTTGCCTGTACCTGCTGGAGCAAACCTGTGGCGACCTGCGCGGTAAACACGCGGTGGTGGTCGGCCGCTCGAACATCGTCGGCAAGCCCATGGCGGCGCTGCTGCTCAAGGCCGATTGCTCGGTGACGGTGCTGCATTCGCGCAGCCACAACGCCCAGGCCCTGTGCCGCCAGGCCGACATCGTGATCGCCGCCGTGGGCCGCCCACGCTTGATCGATGCCAGCTGGCTCAAACCCGGCGCGGTGGTGATCGACGTCGGCATCAACCGTATCGATGACGACGGCCGCAGCCGCCTGGTGGGCGATGTCGACTTCGACGCCGCCCTGCCCCACGTCGCCGCCATCACCCCGGTCCCCGGCGGTGTCGGCCCGATGACCATTGCCTTCCTGATGAAAAACACCGTGACCGCCGCCCTTGCGCAACATCACGCCCTACGCAGCCAATCGGAGGCCGTATGCCATTCAATCTATTGAAATACGGGCTGAGTTCGGAGTACCCGGTGGAGGTGGATCTGCCGCCGCCCAAAGAACTCAAGTCGAGTTACGACGTGGTGATCATCGGCGCCGGCGGCCACGGCCTGGCGACCGCCTACTACCTGGCCAAGTACCACGGCATCAGCAACATTGCCGTGCTGGAAAAGTCCTATCTGGGCGGCGGCAACACCGCGCGTAACACAGCGGTGATCCGCTCCAACTACCTGACCAGCGAAGGGGTGCGCTTCTACGCCGAGTCAGTGAAGATGTTCCAGGCGCTGTCCAACGAATTCGATTTCAACATCATGTATTCCGAGCGCGGCCAACTGACCCTGGCCCACACGGACGCCACCGTGCGTTCGTTCCGCCAGCGCGCCGAGGTCAACAAGCACTTCGGCGGGCGCACCGAGATGATCGACCGCCAGCAGATCCGCGAACTGGTGCCCAGCCTCAACCTCGACCCCGGCCGCCTGCCGGTGCTCGCCGGGCTCTGGCACATCGACGGCGCCACCGCGCGCCACGATGCCGTGGCCTGGGGCTACGCCAAGCAGGCGGCCAAGCGCGGCGTGGAAATCCATCAGCTCACCGAAGTGCAAGACCTGATCATTGAAAACGGCGCCATCACCGCGGTGAAAACCAATCGCGGCACCATCCGGTGCGGCTGCGCGGTGCAGGCGATTGCCGGGCACAGCTCACTGTTGATGGCCAAGGCCGGCATCCGCTCGCCGATCCAGACCTTCCCGCTGCAGGCCATGGTCACCCAGCCGTTCAAGCCGTTCCTCGACCCGCTGGTGAGTTCCTCGGCCCTGCACTGCTACGTGCAGCAAACCAGTCGCGGCGAAGTGGTGTTCGGCGGCGGTTCCGACCCCTACCCGCTGTTCAACACACGCTCGACCCTGGACCTCAAGGAAAGCCTGCTGGCCCATGCCATCGAGATGTTCCCGTTCCTGGCCAACGCCAAGTTGATGCGCCAGTGGGCCGGGATCACCGACATGACCCCGGACTACAGCCCGATCATGGGCCTGTCGCCGGTGAAGAATTACTACCTCGACGCCGGTTGGGGCACCTGGGGTTTCAAGGCCACGCCGATCTGCGGCAAGACCATGGCCGAGTTGGTCGCCAGCGGCGGCAAGGTGCCGGAGCTGATCAAACCCTTTGGCCTCGAACGTTTCTCGACCTTCCAGCAAGTCAATGAGATGGGCGCCACGGCGGCCAGTCACTGATGGAGAGCGGACTATGAAAATCATGATGTGCCCGCTCAACGGGCCGCGCAATATCAGCGAGTTCACCTACGGCGGCGAGTTCAAGCCCATGCCCGATCCGGTCAACTGCAGCGACGCCGAATGGGCCGACTACGTGTTCAACACCGACAACCTCGCCGGTGTAGTGCGTGAATGGTGGATGCACACGCCGTCCAGCTACTGGTTCCTCGCCGAGCGCCACACCGTCACCGACGAGATCCTGCGCACCTTCGATCCCAAGGAACTGTTCACCCACCGCGTCGACTTCAACACCCCCCAGGAGATCGCCGGATGAACCGCCTCCCCGCCCCCATGGGCCTGCTGATCCAACGCGATCAGCCACTCGATTTCAGTTTCGACGGCCACCCCTACCAGGGCCTGCAGGGCGACAGCATCGCCAGCGCCCTGCTCGCCAACGGGCGCTTTCTGATGTCGCGCTCGTTCAAATACCACCGCCCACGCGGGCCGCTGAGCATGGCCGGCCAGGACGCCAACAGCCTGGTGCAATTGCCCCAGGAACCCAATGTGCTGGCCGATGCCCACGCACTGAGCAACGGCCTGGCGGTGACCGCGCAGAACGTCAACGGCACGCTGGACCACGACCGCGATGCCTATATGGGCAAGTTCTCCAAATTCATGCCGGTGGGTTTCTACTACCGCTCGTTCTACAAGCCCAAGGGCATGTGGAAAGTGTGGGAGCCGATCATCCGTAAAAAAGCCGGCCTGGGCGTGCTCGACCTGAACTTCCAGCCCGAGTACTACGACAAGGCCTACCTGTTCACCGACCTCGCCGTCATCGGCGCCGGCCCCGCCGGCTTGCAGGCGGCGCTGACCGCCGCGAATGCCGGGGCGAAGGTGCTGCTGATCGAGCAGCAGCCGATCCTCGGCGGTTCGCTCACTTATGCGCGCTTCGATATCGCCGGCACCCGCGCCGACAGCCTGCGCCACAAATTGCTCAGCGCGGTGCAGCAACACGCGAATATCCAGGTGCTCACCGAGGCCACCTGCAACGCCTGGTTCACCGACAACTACCTGCCGGTGATCCAGGGCAAGCGCCTGTACAAGGTGCGCGCGCAGCAGTGCCTGGTGTGCAGCGGCTCGTTCGACCAGCCGGTGATCTTTCGCAACAACGACCTGCCGGGGGTGATGCTGACCAGCGCCGCGCAACGCCTGATCAAGCTCTACGCCGTCAAGCCCGGCAAACGCGCGGTGGTGCTCACCGGCAACGATGACGGTTACCTCGCCGCCCTCGACCTGCATGACCAGGGCGTGGACGTCGCCGCCCTGATCGACCTGCGCCACGCCCCCGCCGACCAGGCCCTGGCCGGCGCGCTGACGCAGCGCAAGATCCGTTGCCTGACTAACAGCACGGTGTTCGAGGCCTTGCATGAAAAAGGCCTGCGCCATGTGAAGGGTGTCGATGTGCGCCAGATCACCGCCCAGGGCCAGGTCAGCGACAAGGGGCAGGTGATCGACTGCGACCTGCTGTGCATGTCGGCCGGCTATATGCCGGTGTACCAACTGCTGTGCCAGGCCGGCGGCAAATTGGCCTATGAGGACTCGCGTGCGGAGTTCAGCCTCAGCGGCCTGCCGCAGAACCTGAATGTGGCCGGTTCGGTCCACGGTCGGCACCAACTGGACAATGTGCTGGCGGACGCGAGCAACGCCGCCCACGACATCGCCCTCGCCCTCGGCTTGAGCCCTGCCGCAGCGCCTACCCCGCTGCGTAGCGAAGCCCAGGTCAACTTCAACTGGCCGATCTTCCCGCACCCCAAGGGCAAGGATTTCGTCGACTTCGACGAAGACCTGCAAGTGGCGGATATCGTCAACGCCACCCGCATCGGCTACCGCGATGTGCAGTTGGTGAAACGCTACTCCACCGTCGGCATGGGCCCGTCCCAGGGCCGCCACTCGGCGTTGCCGACTGCGCGCCTGGTGGCCTGGGCGACCCAGCGCAATATCAGCGAAACCGGGGTCACCACCGCACGGCCGCCGTTCGTGGCGGAGAAACTCGCCCACGTCGCCGGGCGCGCCTTCGACCCCTACCGGCAAACGCCGATGCATGCGCGGCACCTGCAGGCCGGGGCGAAGATGATGCCCGCCGGCATCTGGCAGCGCCCGGCCTATTACGGCAAGGCCGAGGACCGCGACGCGTGCATGCAGGCCGAAGCCCTGCATGTGCGCAACAAGGTCGGGCTGATCGATGTGTCCACCCTCGGCGGCCTGGACGTGCGCGGCCCGGATGCCGCCGAACTGCTCAACCGGATGTACACCTTCGCATTTCTCAAGCAGCCGGTGGGCCGTTCGCGTTATGCGCTGATGACCAATGAACACGGGGTGGTGATCGACGACGGCGTGTGCGCGCGGCTGGCCGACAAGCACTTCTACGTCACCGCCACCACCAGCGGCGTCGACCGTATCTACCAGCAGATGATCAAGTGGAACGCGCAATGGCGCCTGGACGTGGATGTGGCCAACGTCACCGCCGCAATCTGTGCGGTGAACGTGGCCGGGCCGGATTCGCGCAAAGTGCTGGAACAGCTGTGCAGCGACCTCGACCTGAGCGCCGAGGGTTTCCCTTACCTGGGCGTGCGCCAGGGCACGGTGGCCGGGATCAAGGCGCGGCTGCTGCGGGTCGGTTTCGTCGGCGAACTGGGTTATGAAATCCACGTTGCCGCACGTCATGGCCTGGCATTGTGGGATGCGTTGATGGCCGCCGGCAAAGCCTTCGACATTCGCCCCTTCGGCGTCGAAACCCAGCGCCTGCTGCGCCTGGAAAAAGGCCACGTGATCATCAGCCAGGACACCGACGGCATGACCCACCCGGCGGAAATCGACATGAGCTGGGCCGTCAGCCGCAACAAACCGTTCTTCATCGGCCGCCGCTCGGTGGACATCCTCGAAGCCCAACCGCTGAAACGCAAACTGGTCGGCTTCACCTTGCCCAAGGGCAGCGTGCAGCCGCTGGAAGGCCACCTGGTGCTCAACGGCCCGGACATCAGCGGCAACGTCACCTCGTGTGAATACTCCGCCAGCCTGGGCCGGATCATCGGCCTGGCCTACGCCGGGATCGACCAGAGCACACCGGGGCAATGCATTCCGATTCGCGTCGAAGGCGGCATCGTCGTCCAGGCCGAAGTGGTGCAGCTACCGTTCTTCGACCCCACCAACCAACGCCAGGAGGGTTAAGCCATGACCAGTCTGAAAGCCCACGAATTGCTCACGCCGCCCTGCCGCCTGATCGACCAGACCGACCTGCCCCGGGTCGGCTTTCGCGGCGCACACAGCGCCGAGTACCTCACGGCCCGCGGCTTCACCCTGCCCGACGCGCCCAACCGAGCGACCGCGCAGGCGGACGGCAGCTGGGTGGCGCGCCTGTCACAGAACGAATACCTGCTGCTGGGCAGCCCGGCGGATCAAGGCCAGCGCATCGCCGATGAAGAAGCACGCTGGGAACTCGACCACCGCGCCCACTACCTGCTGCCGCGCCAGGACAGTCATGCTTGCGTGCTGCTCAGCGGCGCGGTGATTGCCCAGGTGATGGCCAAGCTGTGCGGCGTCGATCTCAGTTTTCCGGCCTTCAAGCCGGGGGCGGTGGCGCAGACGGCGGCGGCGCGGATCAATGTGATCGTCATCCACTCGGGAAGCGTGGACGCGCCAGCGTTCCACATCCTCTGGGACCGCGCCTCGAAGGACTACTTCGACGGCGCGTTGCGGGATGCGTTGGAGGAGTTTGGCGGGGTGGGACTTGCCGATCGCGCGTAAAACCAGGATCAGCGCCGCGCTCTCGGGTTTTTCGCGAGCAAGCTCGCTCCTACAGATGACCCCGTCACCGTAGGAGCGGAGCTTGCCCGCGAGGATCGTTAACGATGACGCGGTAAGCCAGGATTAACGCAGCGGCATCAGGTTTTTCGCGAGCAAGCTCGCTCCTACAGATGACCCCGTCACCGTAGGAGCGGAGCTTGCCCGCGAGGATCGTTAACGATGACGCGGTAAGCCAGGGTCAACGTGGCGCTCTCGGGTTTTTCGCGAGCAAGCTCGCTCCTACAGATGACCCCGTCACCGTAGGAGCGGAGCTTGCCCGCGAGGGTCGTTAACGATGACGTGGTAAGCCAGGGTCAACGTGGCGTTCTCAGGTTTTTCGCGAGCAAGCTCGCTCCTACAGATGACCCCGTCGCCGTAGGAGCGGAGCTTGCCCGCGAGGGTCGTTAACGATGACGCGGTAAGCCAGGGTCAACGCCGCGCTCTCGCCAGAAAAACCTGTTCAGTCGGTATACCCCAACCGCCCCGCCCTGACCGCCTGCGTGTGCTGTCGCGTCGTCAGGCAGCAACCGATGAGGATCACGCCCGACAGCGTCACACGCCCCCAGTTTTTTACACGACTGATCCGTAGCTCTGGCGCTAATCTGATCTGCTAATGTGCCGCATGGCCAATAGCCATTTATCGCCTTTACCCCAGTATTTATTGGATACAAGACCAAGAATTGACGTTCATCGGGCGCTTGAAAAAGCAGTTGCATGCTTTGTATTACGGTATACCATCATACCTACAAGCTTATAAAAACCGCTCCACCGCCGAGGACCGTCCCATGATCGATGCCGCTATCTACAAACAAGTGATGGGTTCGTTTCCGTCCGGGGTCACCGTGATCACCACGCTCGATGACGACGGGCAAATCGTCGGGCTGACCGCCAGTGCTTTCAGCTCGTTGTCGATGGATCCGGCGCTGGTGCTGTTCTGCCCCAACTACAGCTCCGACTCGTACCCGGTGTTGATCAAGAACAAACGCTTTGCCATCCATGTGCTCTCCGGCGGCCAGCAAACCGAAGCGTATGCCTTTGCGCGCAAGGGCAAGGACAAGGCCCAAGGCCTCGAATGGACGCTCAGCGAGCGGGGCAATCCGATCCTGGCGAATGCCACGGCGGTGATCGAATGCGAGCTGTGGCGCGAGTACGAAGGCGGCGACCACGCGATCATGGTCGGCTCGGTGAAGAACCTCATCGTGCCCCAACAGAACGCCGGACCACTGGTGTATTGCCACGGCAAGATGGGCGCATTGCCCATGCCGGCTTAAGCCACACATCCAATCATGTGGGAGGGGGCTTGCCCCGATGGCGGAGGAACAGCCAGCTTATCTGTAGCTGACCCACCGCTATCGGGGGCAAGCCCCCTCCCACAGTTTGAGAACCTCATCGTGCCCCAACAGAACGCCGGACCACTGGTGTATTGCCACGGCAAGATGGGCGCATTGCCCATGCCGGCTTAAGCCACACATCCAATCATGTGGGAGGGGGCTTGCCCCGATGGCGGAGGAACAGCCAGCTTATCTGTAGCTGACCCACCGCTATCGGGGGCAAGCCCCCTCCCACAGTTTGAGAACCTCATCGTGCCCCAACAGAACGCCGCGCCATTGGTGTATTGCCACGGCAAGATGGGCGCATTGCCCATGCCGGCTTAAGCCACACATCCAATCATGTGGGAGGGGGCTTGCCCCGATGGCGGAGGAACAGCCAGCTTATCTGTATCTGACCCACCGCTATCGGGGGCAAGCCCCCTCCCACAGTTTGAGAACCTCATCGTGCCCCAACAGAACGCCGGACCACTGGTGTATTGCCACGGCAAGATGGGCGCATTGCCCATGCCGGTTTAAGCCACACATCCAATCATGTGGGAGGGGGCTTGCCCCGATGGCGGAGGAACAGCCAGCTTATCTGTAGCTGACCCACCGCTATCGGGGGCAAGCCCCCTCCCACAGTTTGAGAACCTCATCGTGCCCCAACAGAACGCCGGACCACTGGTGTATTGCCACGGCAAGATGGGCGCATTGCCCATGCCGGCTTAAGCCACACATCCAATCATGTGGGAGGGGGCTTGCCCCCGATGGCGGAGGAACAGCCAGCTTATCTGTAGCTGAACCACCGCTATCGGGGGCAAGCCCCCTCCCACAGTTTGAGAACCTCATCGTGCCCCAACAGAACGCCGCGCCACTGGTGTATTGCCACGGCAAGATGGGCGCATTGCCCATGCCGGCTTAAGCCACACATCCAATCATGTGGGAGGGGGCTTGCCCCCGATGGCGGAGGAACAGCCAGCTTATCTGTAGCTGACCCACCGCTATCGGGGGCAAGCCCCCTCCCACAGTTTGAGAACCTCATCGTGCCCCAGCAGAACGCCGCGCCATTGGTGTATTGCCACGGCAAGATGGGCGCATTGCCCATGCCGGCTTAAGCCACACATCCAATCATGTGGGAGGGGGCTTGCCCCGATGGCGGAGGAACAGCCAGCTTATCTGTAGCTGACCCACCGCTATCGGGGGCAAGCCCCCTCCCACAGTTTGAGAACCTCATCGTGCCCCAACAGAACGCCGGACCACTGGTGTATTGCCACGGCAAGATGGGCGCATTGCCCATGCCGGCTTAAGCCACACATCCAATCATGTGGGAGGGGGCTTGCCCCCGATGGCGGAGGAATAGCCAGCTTATCTGTAGCTGACCCACCGCTATCGGGGGCAAGCCCCCTCCCACAGTTTGAGAACCTCATCGTGCCCCAACAGAACGCCGCGCCACTGGTGTATTGCCACGGCAAGATGGGCGCATTGCCCATGCCGGCTTAAGCCACACATCCAATCATGTGGGAGGGGGCTTGCCCCCGATGGCGGAGGAACAGCCAGCTTATCTGTAGCTGACCCACCGCTATCGGGGGCAAGCCCCCTCCCACAGTTTGATTGCGGGGTGTCAGCCCCTCCCAGTGGCGTGAGACCACGCGATCATGGTCGGCTCGGTGAAGAACCTCATGCACGTTGAGGATGATCAGCACAGCCACCAGAATCACCGGTAGGCTGGCAATCACCGCAAAGGCCAGGATCAGTTTTTGTTTTATGTTCATCGGGCTCGCCTTCCTTGTGAGATGAGGGTGTAACCGTTGGAGAGAAAAGTTTTGTGGATATTCCATATTATGGTATACCAACAATCAATCCGCCGAACAGCCGTTATCCCCGGCAAGCGTTACAACGGCGAGAGCACTTAAGGGCCCGCGGTCGACAGGCCGATCACAATAGATCCGAGGTAAGCGTCATGAAGTTTTCCCTGTTCGTACACATGGAACGTTGGGACGAGAGCATCAGCCACCGCCAGTTGTTCGAAGACTTGACCGAATTGACCCTGATGGCCGAAGCCGGTGGCTTCAGCACCGTATGGATTGGCGAACACCACGCCATGGAATACACCATCTCGCCAAGCCCGATGCCGTTGCTGGCTTACCTCGCGGCCAAGACCACCACCATTCACCTGGGCGCCGGCACCATCATCGCGCCGTTCTGGCACCCGCTGCGGGTGGCGGGTGAATGCGCCTTGCTCGACGTGATCAGCAACGGCCGCATGGAAGTCGGCCTGGCCCGTGGCGCCTACCAGGTCGAGTTCGACCGCATGGCCGGCGGCATGCCCGCGGCCAGCGGCGGCCAGGCGTTGCGTGAAATGGTCCCGGTGGTGCGCGCGTTGTGGCAAGGCGACTACGACCACGACGGCGACATCTGGAAATTCCCCACCTCCACCAGTGTGCCCAAGCCCGTACAGAAGCCCAACCCGCCGATGTGGATCGCCGCCCGCGACCCGGACTCCCACAACTTCGCAGTGGCCAACGGCTGCAACGTGATGGTCACGCCGCTGATGAAAGGCGATGAAGAAGTCCTGGACCTGAAAAACAAATTCCAGACCGCCCTCGACAACAACCCCGGCGTGCCGCGCCCGCAATTGATGGTGCTGCGCCACACCCACGTACACGCCGCCGACGACCCGGAAGGCTGGAAAGTCGGGGCCAAGGCGATCTCCAGGTTCTATCGCACCTTCGATGCCTGGTTCGGCAACAAGGAAGTGCCGGTCAATGGCTTCCTGGCGCCAAGCCCGGAAGAAAAATTCGCCGGCCGCCCGGAGTTCGAGCTGGACAGCCTGCACAAGACCGCGATGATCGGCACCGCCGCAGAAATCATCCCGCGCATCAAGTACTACCAGGAACTGGGCGTGGATGAGTTCAGCTTCTGGTGCGACAACAGCCTGCCCCATGCCGAGAAGAAAAAGTCCCTGGCGCTGTTTATCGAGCAGGTCGTGCCAGCGTTTCGTTGATCGGTGAATGACCAAGCCGCTTGCCTCTTCACGGAGCAAGCGGCTTTTTTCTAGGCCGCGCCTTGCTGGTATTCCCGCGGCGTACAGCCAAACTCACGGCGAAACACCGTATGCAGGTACTGCGCCGACTTGAAGCCACACTGCTGCGCCACATCGGCAATCGCCAGGGCGTGGTTTTCCAGGCCTTTGGCGGCGGCGGCGAGTTTGAAGCGCAGGATCTCGTCATGCACGCTGCACCCGCGTGTCTTGCGAAAGTGCGATTCCAGGGATGAACGCGATACACCGACATACGCCGCGACCTGGGCGGTCTTGATGCCTTGGCAGGCGTACTGGCGGATGAACAGCAGCGCCTGCATCACATACGGATTGCCCAACGGCTGATGCAAGCTGGAAGCCTGCACATTGATTGCATCCGGTGGCACCAGGATCTGCGTGCCGGTGCAGGGTTTGCCGTGCAGCATCTGATGCAGCAGCACGGCGGCCGTGCGGCCCATGGTTTCCGTGCCCTGGATCACCGAACTCAGCGGCACCCGCGTGAGGGTGCGGGTCAGCGGGTCGTTGTCGATGCCGATCAACGCCACCTCCTCCGGCACGGCGATACCGGCAGTGAGGCAGGCCTGCAGCAATTGCCGGGCGCGGGCGTCGGTGACGGCGATGATGCCGATGGGCTTGGGCAGGCTTTGCAGCCAGGCGATCTGCTGCTCCACCGCGCTGTCCCACAACGGCGCGCTGGTGCCCAGGCCGCGGTACACCTCCACCGGCAAACCATCACGTTGCAGCAGGCGCTTGAAGGCCGTTTCGCGTTCCTGGGCCCAGCGATTGGCCTGGGCTGGCGGCAGGCTGAAACAGGCAAACCGGGTCAGTCCGGCCTCGATCAAATGCTCATACGCCAGCTTCATCAGCGCATGGTTGTCGGTGGCCACGTAGGGGATGCCCCTGGGGTAGGCACGCGCATCCTCATAGGAACCGCCCACCGCCACCACCGGCAGCTTGATATCGGCCAGTGCCTCGCCGATCAGCGGGTCGTCGAAGTCGGCAATGATGCCGTCGCCCTGCCAGCGCTCGATGCCTTTGAGGCGGCACAAAAAATCTTCCTCCAGGAATAAATCCCAGGACGCGCGGGTGCTGCTCAGGTAATTGCCGATGCCGGTGATGATGCCGCGGTCATAGATTTTGCTGCCGTTGAACAGCAAGGCGATGCGGTGGACGGGCGGTAGGGTTTTCATTGTTTTTGTCCTGAGGCCGGTCGCCACAGGTTAGACCCCGCCATTCAAAATCGCACTACACCTTGACGATTTTCATAATCGCCGGGCCCAGTGCCGTTGTTAGTATCCAGACACCGCCAAGAACAATAAGGAACACGCCATGACGTACTTCCCCGGTGTCGAGAAGGTTCGCTTCGAAGGCCCCGCCAGCGACGCCCCCCTCGCCTTTCGCCACTACGACGCCAACAAACTGATCCTCGGCAAACCGATGCGCGAACACCTGCGCATGGCCGCCTGTTATTGGCACACCTTCGTCTGGCCCGGCGCGGACATGTTTGGCATGGGCACCTTCAAGCGCCCGTGGCAGCGCAGCGGCGAGCCGATGGAAGTGGCGATCGGCAAGGCCGAGGCGGCCTTTGAGTTTTTCTCCAAGCTGGGCATCGACTACTACAGTTTTCACGACACCGACGTGGCGCCGGAAGGCAGCTCGCTCAAGGAGTACCGCAACCACTTCGCGCAGATGGTCGATCACCTCGAACGCCACCAGGAACAGACCGGCGTCAAACTGCTGTGGGGCACCGCCAATTGCTTCAGCAACCCGCGCTTTGCCGCCGGCGCCGCGAGTAACCCGGACCCGGAGGTGTTCGCCTACGCCGCCGCCCAGGTGTGCAGCGCGATGAACGCCACGCTGCGGCTCAAGGGCGCCAATTATGTGCTGTGGGGCGGCCGTGAAGGTTACGAAACCCTGCTCAATACCGACCTCAAGCGCGAGCGCGAACAGCTCGGGCGCTTTATGCACATGGTGGTGGAGCACAAGCACAAGATCGGCTTCAAGGGCGACCTGCTGATCGAACCCAAGCCCCAGGAGCCGACCAAGCACCAATACGATTACGACAGCGCCACGGTGTTCGGCTTCCTGCATGAGTACGGCCTGGAACACGAGATCAAGGTGAATATCGAGGCCAACCACGCGACCCTGGCCGGGCACAGCTTTCATCATGAGATCGCCACCGCCGTGTCCCTCGGGATCTTCGGCAGCATCGACGCCAACCGCGGCGACCCGCAGAACGGCTGGGACACCGACCAGTTCCCCAACAGCGTCGAGGAGATGACCCTCGCGACGTATGAAATCCTCAAGGCCGGTGGCTTCAAGAATGGCGGCTACAACTTCGATTCCAAGGTGCGCCGCCAGAGCCTGGACGAGATCGACCTGTTCCACGGCCACGTCGCCGCCATGGATGTGCTCGCCCTGGCGCTGGAACGCGCGGCGGCGATGGTGCAGAACGATCGGTTGCAGCAGTTCAAGGACCAGCGCTATGCCGGCTGGCAGCAACCGTTGGGCCAGGCGGTACTGGCGGGCGAATTCAGCCTGGAATCCCTGGCCGAACATGCGTTTGCCCACGAGCTCAACCCGCAGGCCGTGAGTGGTCGGCAGGAGATGCTTGAAGGCGTGGTCAATCGGTTTATCTACACCTGATCACGCAGCCCTCTGTGTAGGAGCGAGCTTGCTCGCGAAAAACGTGAACTCGACACGTTTATCCAGGCATCACGCGTCATCGTTGACGTTTTTCGCGAGCAAGCTCGCTCCTACACAGGGGGCGGCGGTGACATTTGCGCGACAAATCTACGCACAGAGCGTCGAGGGACGCTCTACAGTTCTACCCGCATCACGCTGTGTCTTTCCAACAACAATAAAAGGACGCACCACCATGAAGTCATTTAAACGCACCCTGCTCGCCTCTGCCCTGGCCCTGCTCGCCCTGCCGGTCATGGCCGATCCGGCCCATCCGAAAATCGGTTTTTCCATCGACGACCTGCGTCTGGAACGCTGGTCCCGTGACCGTGACTACTTCGTCGCGGCGGCGGAAAAACTCGACGCCAAGGTGTTTGTGCAGTCGGTCGATGCCAACGAGCAAAAGCAGATTTCCCAGATCGAAAACCTGATATCACGCGGCGTCGACGTGATCGTGATCGTGCCGTTCAACGCCACCGTGCTGACCAACGCCATCGCCGAAGCCAAGAAGGCCGGGATCAAGGTGGTGTCGTATGACCGCCTGATCCTCAACGCGGATATCGACGCCTACATCTCCTTCGATAACGAAAAGGTCGGCGAGATGCAGGCCAATGGCGTGCTGCAGGCGGCGCCCAAGGGCAATTATTTCCTGCTCGGCGGTGCGCCCACCGACAACAATGCCAAGGTCCTGCGCGAAGGCCAGATGAAAGTGCTGCAACCGGCCATCGACAAGGGCGACATCAAGATTGTCGGCCAGCAGTGGGTCAAGGAATGGAACCCGACCGAAGCCCTGAGCATCGTCGAAAACGCCCTGACCCGGAACAACAATAAGATCGACGCCATCGTCGCCTCCAACGACGCCACCGCCGGCGGTGCGATCCAGGCCCTGGCCGCGCAGAAACTGGCGGGCAAGGTGCCGATCTCCGGGCAAGACGCCGACCTCGCCGCCGTCAAGCGCGTGATCGACGGCACCCAGACCATGACCGTGTACAAACCGCTCAAACTGATCGCCACCGAAGCCGCCAAGCTCTCGGTGCAACTGGCGCGCAACGAGAAGCCCACCTACAGCTCGCAATACGACAACGGCAGCAAGAAAGTCGACACCATCCTGCTCACCCCGACCCCGCTGACCAAGGCCAATATCGACCTGTTGGAGAAGGACGGCTTCTACACCAAAGAGCAGATCGGCCTGTAGGAGCGGGCTTGCCCGCGAAAAACGTCAACGATAACGCGGGCATCCTGGATGTGCGCGTTGCCTGAGGGTTCTTCGCGAGCAAGCTCGCTCCTACGGGAAACCGCGTTTCTTCGGCCTTTTGTGTGAGCCATCGCCATGTCGCACTACCTGCTGCAAATGAACGGCATCGTCAAACGCTTTGGCGGTGTCAACGCGCTCAACGGCATCGATATCAAGGTGCGGCCGGGGGAATGTGTCGGCCTGTGCGGCGAGAACGGTGCCGGTAAATCCACCTTGATGAAGGTGCTGTCGGCGGTTTATCCCCATGGCACCTGGGACGGCGAAATCCTCTGGGACGGGCAGCCGCTCAAGGCCCAGTCGATCAGCGAAACCGAGGCGGCCGGCATCGTCATCATTCACCAGGAACTGACCCTGGTGCCGGACCTGTCGGTGGCCGAGAACATCTTCATGGGCCACGAGCTGACCCTGCCCGGCGGGCGCATGAACTACCCGGCGATGCTGCACCGCGCCGAAGCGTTGATGCGCGAGCTGAAGGTGCCGGACATGAACGTCGCGCTGCCGGTGTCGCAGTACGGCGGTGGCTACCAGCAACTGGTGGAAATCGCCAAGGCCCTGAATAAACAGGCGCGCCTGCTGATCCTCGACGAGCCCTCCTCGGCCCTGACCCGCTCGGAAATCGAGGTACTGCTGGAGATCATCAAGGGCCTCAAGGCCAAGGGCGTGGCCTGCGTGTACATCTCCCACAAGCTCGATGAAGTGGCGGCGGTGTGCGACACCATCACGGTGATCCGCGACGGCCAGCACATCGCGACCAGCGCCATGGCCGACATGGATATCCCCCGGATCATCACGCAGATGGTCGGGCGCGAAATGAGCAACCTCTACCCCACCGAGCCGCATGAGATCGGTGAGGTGATGTTCGAAGCGCGCCATGTCACCTGCTACGACGTCGACAACCCCAAGCGCAAACGCGTGGACGACATCTCCTTCGTACTCAGGCGCGGGGAAATCCTCGGCATTGCCGGGCTGGTCGGCGCCGGGCGCACGGAGCTGGTCTCGGCCTTGTTCGGCGCCTACCCCGGCCGCTACAGCGCGCAAGTCTGGCTGGACGGCCAACTGATCGACACGCGCACGCCGCTCAAATCGATCCGCGCCGGGCTGTGCATGGTGCCCGAGGACCGCAAGCGCCAGGGCATCATTCCCGACCTGGACGTGGGCCAGAACATCACCCTGGCGGTACTCGACACCTACGCGCACCTGACGCGCATCGACGCCGAGGCCGAACTGGGCAGCATCGACCGGCAGATCGCGCGCATGCACCTCAAGACCGCCAGCCCGCTCTTGCCGATCACCAGCCTGTCCGGCGGCAATCAGCAAAAGGCCGTGCTGGCGAAAATGCTCATGGCCAAGCCCAAGGTGCTGATCCTCGACGAGCCCACGCGCGGGGTGGATGTGGGCGCCAAGTATGAGATCTACAAACTGATGGGCGCGCTGGCGGCCGAAGGCGTGGCGATCATCATGGTCTCCTCGGAACTGGCCGAAGTACTCGGCGTGTCCAACCGCGTGCTGGTAATCGGCGACGGCCAGTTGCGCGGGGATTTCATCAACGAAGGCCTCACCCAGGAACAGGTCCTCGCCGCTGCGCTCAGCCAAAATAATAATGATCGGAAGACCGCTTAGATGAATCAGCTCAAACAGCTGTTTACCCGCTACAAAATGCTCGCGTTGGTGATCGCCGTGGCGTTCATCTGGCTGTTTTTCAGTTGGCAGACCGAGGGCGGTTTCCTCACCCCGCGCAACCTGTCCAACCTGCTGCGGCAGATGTCGATCACCGGGATTCTGGCGTGCGGCATGGTGCTGGTGATCATCAGCGGCGAGATCGATTTGTCGGTGGGCTCGTTGCTCGGCTTGTTGGGCGGGCTCGCGGCGATTCTGGACGTGGTCTATCACCTGCCGCTGCTGGCCAACCTGAGCCTGGTGGCGCTGTGCGGGCTGATGATCGGTTTGGCCAACGGCTATATGACCGCGTACCTGCGCATCCCGTCGTTTATCGTCGGTTTGGGCGGCATGCTGGCGTTTCGCGGGATTCTGCTGGGCATCACCGGCGGCACCACCATCGCACCGGTGTCGCCGTCGCTGGTGTACGTGGGCCAGGGCTATCTGCCGCATGCGGTGGGCATCGGCCTCGGGATTTTGCTGTTTGCCCTGACCCTGTTTTTGACCTGGAAACAACGGCGCAACCGCGCACTGCATGGCTTGGCCGCACACTCATTGATGCGCGACGTGCTGCGCGTGGCGGTGATCGGCGCGGTGCTGGCCGGGTTCGTCACCATCCTCAACAGCTACGACGGCATCCCGGTGCCGGTGCTGCTGTTGCTGGTGTTGCTCGGCGTGTTCAGCTACGTCACCAGCCAGACCGTATTCGGCCGCCGCGTGTATGCGGTGGGCAGCAACATGGAAGCCACGCGCCTGTCGGGCATCAACGTGCAGGCCGTCAAACTGTGGATCTTCGGCATCATGGGCGTGATGTGCGCCCTCGCCGGCCTGGTCAACACCGCACGCCTCGCCGCCGGTTCACCGTCGGCGGGCAACATGGGCGAACTCGACGCCATCGCCGCCTGCTTTATCGGCGGCACCTCCATGCGCGGCGGCTCGGGCACGGTGTATGGCGCGCTGCTCGGGGCGCTGGTGATTACCAGCCTGGATAACGGCATGTCGATGCTGGATGTGGACAGTTACTGGCAGATGATTGTGAAGGGCAGCATTTTGGTGCTGGCGGTGTGGGTGGATGTGAGTACGCGGGCGGGTCGGCGATAAACCCCATTCTTCCATGTGGGAGGGAGCAAGCTCCCTCCCACATGGACCGCATTTCATTGGAGTTAGTGGCATTTGGTCATGGTTTTTAAAGGGCCAGCAAGTCGGGTCGCTTTAAATTGCAGGACGTTTCCTAGACAATCTGCGCCGCCTTGTGCCTGTTGGAATCGATGGCTAGTCTGCGGTCCGTCACTGCTCATCAGTGATCGGGTTTAGTCGCCCGGACTCCAAATTCGGCGCAATGGTCCATGCAGTTTATGGTGGCTGTGCGCAGGGCGCCTTTGGGTGCGCCGGAGTTTCCGATTTTGGCCGGTCGACTAACCTGCGTACAGCCGCCACCTTCGTTTAGTCGCGACCGGTTCGGCTCCTTACTCAAAATTCGGAGTTACACCATGAATAAAGTCCTACCCGACCCACCCATCGATCCCACCAAAGACCGCGCTGCCTTCAACCGCGCCATCGACCATTACCTGCCCACCCAAGGTTTCCACGCCGTCAATGAGGACCTGAGCTTCGAAGACGCCCTGCTCTACACCGCCAGTTTGCTGGACAGCGCTTCGGCGACGGCGCTGGATTGCGGGGAGCTGCTGGAGAAACCGGAGCGGGCGAAGATCCTCGCGGTGTGGCATTTGCTGGAAATCGCCAAAACCACGGTTGACCGCTCCATCGAATGCCTCAGGCCCACGAAGACCACTGCCTGACCACGCACAAAAAATGTGGGAGGGAGCTTGCTCCCGATAGCGGTGGTTCAGGCACTCATGCAGTGACTGCCACTCCGCCATCGGGGGCAAGCCCCCTCCCACATGGACCGCATTTCATTGGAGTTAGTGGCATTTGGTCATGGTTTTTAAAGGGCCAGCAAGTCGGGTCGCTTTAAATTGCAGGACGTTTCCTAGACAATCTGCGCCGCCTTGTGCCTGTTGGAATCGATGGCTAGTCTGCGGTCCGTCACTGCCAAATCAGTGATCGGGTTTAGTCGCCCGGATTCAGAACAGGCGCATGGTCCCATGAAGCTCAATGGTGGCTGTGCGCAGGGCGCCTTCGGGCGCGCCGGGTTCCTGTTCTGACCGGTCGACTAACCTGCGTACAGCCGCCACCTTCGTTTAGTCGCGAAGAGTGCCGTCTCCTTGATCAGACAGGAGTTTCACCATGACCAAAGCCCTACCCGACCCACCCCACGACCCCGCCAAAGACCGCGCTGCCTTCAACCGCGCCATCGACCATTACCTGCCCACCCAAGGTTTCCACGCCGTCAACGAGGACCTGAGCTTCGAAGACGCCCTGCTCTACACCGCCAGTCTGCTGGACAGCGCTTCGGCGACGGCGCTGGATTGCGGGGAGCTGCTGGAAAAGCCGGAGCGGGCGAAGATTCTGGCAGTGTGGCATTTGCTGGAAATCGCCAAAACCACGGTTGACCGCTCCATCGAATGCCTCAAGCCCACGAAGACCACTGCCTGACCACGCACAAAAAATGTGGGAGGGAGCTTGCTCCCGATAGCGGTGGTTCAGGCACTCATGCAGTGACTGCCACTGCGCCATCGGGGGCAAGCCCCCTCCCACATGGACCGCATTTCATTGGAGTTAGTGGCATTTGGTCATGGTTTTTAAAGGGCCAGCAAGCCGGGTCGCTTTAAATTGCAGGACGTTTCCTAGACAATCTGCGCCGCCTTGTGCCTGTTGGAATCGATGGCTAGTCTGCGGTCCGTCACTGCCAAATCAGTGATCGGGTTTAGTCGCCCGACCTCTCATCACGTGCACGGTCTTCCATCAGTTTTTATGGTGGCTGTGCGCAGGGCGCCTTCGGGTGCGCCGGATTTTCGTGATGACCGGTCGACTAACCTGCGTACAGCCGCCACCCTACGTTTAGTCGCGGCGGGGTGGCGAATCTCAATCCATCACGGAATTACACCATGACCAAAGCCCTACCCGACCCACCCATCGATCCCACCAAAGACCGCGCTGCCTTCAACCGCGCCATCGACCATTACCTGCCCACCCAAGGTTTCCACGCCGTCAACGAAGACCTGAGCTTCGAAGACGCCCTGCTCTACACCGCCAGTCTGCTGGACAGCGCTTCGGCGACGGCGCTGGATTGCGGGGAGCTGCTGGAAAAGCCGGAGCGGGCGAAGATCCTCGCGGTGTGGCATTTGCTGGAAATCGCCAAAACCACGGTTGACCGCTCCATCGAATGCCTCAGGCCCACGAAGACCACTGCCTGACCACGCACAAAAAATGTGGGAGGGAGCTTGCTCCCGATAGCGGTGGTTCAGGCACTCATGCAGTGACTGCCACTCCGTCATCGGGGCAAGCCCCCTCCCACATGGGTTTCTCTGTGTTCCTTAGGCTGTCATTTGGAGACGGGCATCGCAAACTCCGCACCTTGCTCAATGCTCTCCGACCAACGCTGCATGATCGACTTCTGCTTGGTGTAGAAGCGCACGCCTTCGGTGCCGTAGGCATGCATATCGCCGAACAGGCTCTTCTTCCAGCCGCCAAAGCCGTGCCAGGCCATCGGCACCGGGATCGGTACGTTGATGCCGACCATGCCCACTTCGATACGCCGTGCGAATTCGCGGGCGATGTTGCCGTCGCGGGTGAAGCAGCTGACACCGTTGCCGAATTCGTGGTCGTTGACCAGTTTCACCGCTTCGGCAAAATCATTCACGCGCACGCAGGCCAGCACCGGGCCGAAGATTTCTTCGCGGTAGATGCTCATCTCTTGAGTCACATGGTCGAACAAGGTCGCGCCGAGCCAGAAGCCGTTTTCCAGGCCGGGTTCGGTCGGCACGTAATCGCGGCCGTCGAGCAGCAGCTGCGCGCCGGCCTGGACGCCTTGTTCGATGTAGCCGCTGATGCGCTCCAGTGCCGCGCGCGAGACGATCGGGCCCATTTCGGCCTTGAGGTCGCGGCCGTCGGTGATGCGCAGTTGCTTGGCCCGCTCGGTCAGGGCGGCGATGACTTTGTCACCCACATCGCCCACCAGCACCGCCACGGAGATGGCCATGCAGCGTTCGCCGGCACTGCCGTAGGCGGCGCCCATCAGCGCGTCGACGGTGCGTTCGATGTCGGCGTCGGGCATCACCACCATGTGGTTTTTCGCGCCGCCCAGGCCTTGCACGCGCTTGCCGTGGCGCGCGCCGGTTTCGTAGATGTATTGGGCGATCGGCGTGGAGCCGACAAAGCTCACGGCCTTGACGTCCGGGTGTTCGATCAGCGCGTCCACCGCTTCCTTGTCGCCCTGCACCACGTTGAACACGCCGCTGGGCAAACCGGCTTCGCGCAAAAGCTCAGCCATGAACAGCGCGGCGCTCGGGTCGGTCGGGCTGGGCTTGAGGATGAAGGTGTTGCCCGCCGCGATGGCGATCGGGTACATCCACATCGGCACCATCACCGGGAAGTTGAACGGCGTGACGCCAGCGACCACGCCCAGGGGCTGGCGCATCGTCCAGTTATCCATGCCACGCGAGACCTGATCGGAGTGTTCGCCCTTGAGCAGGTTGGGAATGCCGCAGGCGAATTCGAGGATGTCAATGCCACGGTCGACTTCGCCCTGGGCATCGGTAAACACCTTGCCGTGTTCGGCGACGATGATGCGCGCCAGGTCGTCCTTGCGTGCGCGCAGCAGGTGCAGGTATTCGAACAATACGCGGGCGCGGCGGATCGGCGGGGTATCGGCCCAACTGGCAAAAGCGGCTTGGGCGGCGGCGACGGCTTCGCCGACGGTCTGGCGGCTGGCCAGGGCGACGCGCCCGGTCACGGCGCCGGTGGCCGGGTTGTAGACGTCCTGATAGCGATCATCGCGGCTCACGCGCTGGTCGTTGATGTAGTGCTCGATGGTGCTGGTCATGGCAGTAGGTCCCAGGTGGGTAGCGTTGGGACACACGATAGGCTTTCGATTTGTTCCGAACCAGAGCAGAATCCAGAACTGATTGTCCTTATAGGCGAACAATAATCTCATGGAAAAGTCTGAGATCGAAGGGCTGTGGAGCCACATTCACTGGCTCTCGGTGCTGGAAGAACACGGCACCTACACCGCCGCCGCGGCGCGCCTGGGGGTGAGCAAGTCGGCGGTCAGCCAGCGCATCAGCGACCTGGAAAAAGCCACCGGCACGCGCCTGGTCACCCGCACCACCCGTAGCGTGCGCCTGACCGACGCCGGGCAGTCACTGACGCGGGACGTGCGCAGCGCCTACGAACAGATCGCCCGCAGTTTTTCTTCGGTGCGCGACGCCGCCGGGGAAATCCGCGGCTTGGTGCGCTTGACCGCGCCGGTCGCGTTCGCCCGGCAGCAACTGGTGCCGCACCTGTCGGCCTTCCTGCAACTGTACCCGCAGGTGCGAGTGCAGTTGGAGGTGTCGGATGCCTTGAGTTCACTGGCCGCCGAAGGCTACGACCTGGCGGTGCGCCACGGTTTTCAGGTGCCGGAAACCCACGTCGCATGGAAGCTGTGCGACACCACCTCGGTGCTGGTCGCCACCCGCGACTACCTGCAACGCCACGGCGAACCGCGCACCCCCGGCGAGCTCAGCGCGCATAACTGCCTCTACTACCCGCGCGGCACCGAGCAGCCCGCCTGGACCTTCGAGCGCGGCGGCAAAACCCTCGAACGGGTCACCGTGCCGATCGCCGGAAGCTTCTCGACCAACAACAGCGAAGCCTTGCGCGACTCGGCGCTCAATCACCTGGGCATCGCCCTGCTCCCGGATTTCAGCGCCCATGCGGCGCTGGCCGGCGGCACGCTGGTGCAGGTGCTCAAGGGCTGGACGCTCAAGGGCGCGTTTGCCGATGAGATTTACTTGATACGGCCCTACTCGCCCCATGTACCCAAGTCCGTAAGTGCATTGGTGGGTTATCTGAAGGAAAAACTCTCCGGTGGCTTTCGTGTCACGGGTTGACCGCCTCATCGCTGAGACGCTGCCGGCTGGCGCGTTTGGGTGGGCGGCAGGTAGGTGGATCGCTCGATCACATCCGTGCGTACCGCCGAAGGTTGCCCCGCCGGGTTACGCGCAAAGCTGCACAGGGTGACGGGCAGTTGCGAGAGCGGGTAACTCGTTCCGCCCGTGGCGAGGATGTAGCGGACGTCGTCATTGTCACGGCAGGCAGCTTCCGCCGAGGTGTCCACATAGAAGTAATGGTGGCTGAAGGCGGTTTGCGGGTCGTCCCAGTTGACGCTGTAGTTCAGGCCGATGCGCGGGACCGGCGCCGGGTCGGTCAAGAACACCGAGTGGGTGAACGCATTGTGCAGCAAGGCCGGCGTCAACGGCTCGCCGGGGGTTTGAACGCCGATGATGCACAGCACATACGCCCCCAGCGCCGGGCCGATGGCCTGATTGATGTAGCCCTGGGTTGACGCAATGGCACGTTGATAACCATTGGGCAGCCTGCATTCATTGACGTTGCGCACAGCCTTGAAGCGATAGAACGGGTCCTGGATCGAGAACCTGATGTTCCAGGTGGGCCGCACACTCTGCCCGAATTCGCCCAGTTGCATATGCACATAGGGGTTGAGCTTCCAGGGTTCCTCAAGGTGGATATCGACGGCTTTGAGCTGGCAAGCGGGCGTATCGTTCGAGAATTGGCCCTCGACAAAACAACGGTGCAGGTCGTTGGCGGGATAGCTGTAGTTGAACTTGGCCGCTTCACACGCCGAGACGTTCTGGCAGTTGTTGAGGATGTCTTTTTTAATGACCGCGGCGACTTTGCTGACAATGCCGGTGACTTCATTGGTATGCCGGTCCAGCATCGGGCTGCCGGAACTGCCGTACTGCAGGTCATTGCAGCGGTTTTTCAGGGCACCGGGAAACACCCCGGGATGCTCGACAAAGCTGTTGGTCGCGGTTTCCTTGCAGGCACTCATACGCAAGCCCTTCTGGCGAAACCCGCTCGGCGAACCGACATTCACGACCTCACGTTCCCCGGTACTTTGATGGGTGGCGAGCTTGAGCGGCATGATGCCGTCGGTGATCAGCCCGGCGAGTGAAGTATCCAGTTCGAGCACTGCCAGATCAGTGCCGACCATGCTGGTCCAATGCGCCGTTTTAATGCGAAACGTGCGCTGTTGCGCCGATGTGTCGTGGAAATAATTGAACGTGATGCTCGCCTCGATGGCTTGGTTGACATGGGCCGTGCCGAAGCTGAAGTACACGCAATGCCCACTGGTCAAGACATACGCCGGGCCGACGGCCTTGCTCTGGCGGTTGCGGGTGTCCAGCAGCACCGCGTTGCAGGTTTGGCCGATCGCATTTTTCAACAACCCGATACCGGACCACAGCGCGTAACGCTGGTCGTGGTTCTGCAGCGCCAGGGAGGCGCTGTCATCGTTCAGTCCCTCGGCCAGGTCTCTGGCGTGGGTGTGGCCGGTAAGGCAAGGCAACAGCAGTAACACGAGGGGGAAGATGCAGCGGGTCAGCATGGTCGAACGTCCGGGTGGCAACAGGGGTGGTGCCGAAACGTACTTGAGCCGTGGCGAACAGGTGACCTACATAGATGTGGGGGCGGCCGGCTTGAGCGTATTTTTTTCGCCGGGATATTGCCCGCAACGACTAAAAGTCCATAATGGACAAATTAGTTTACAGCGGAGTTCCCCATGTCCAGCACGCCCCATGTCATCCAGCAGGCCCAAGCGCGCGAGTTACTCGCTCAGATCGACGTGCCCCAGATCCTGCACAAGCTGTTCCGCGACCTCGCCGCCGGGCTGGCGGTGCAACCGCCGCAACAGTTAGTGGCGTTTCCGAAGGGCGCCGGCGACTTCATCAACTACCTGGGCGTGCTGGCCGAGGACGGCGTGTACGGGGTCAAGACTTCGCCGTACATCGTAGGGGAGCAAGGGCCATTGGTGACGGCCTGGACGCTGTTGATGTCGATGCACAGCGGCCAACCGTTGCTGTTGTGCGATGCCCATGAACTGACCACCGCACGCACCGCCGCCACCACGGCCCTCGCGGTGGACGCCCTGGCGCCATTGGCGGCCCGGCGCCTGGCGATCATCGGCAGCGGCAAGGTCGCCCAGGCGCACTTGCGCTACGTGCAAAACCTGCGGGACTGGCAGCACATCAGCCTGTTTTCACCGAGCCTGGCCAGCGCCAGCCCCGCCACCCTCGCGCAGCTCACCGGCCTCGACCCGCGCCTGAGCATCGCCGACAGCTGCGCGGCGGCCGTGGCGGATGCCGATGTGATCATGCTGTGTACCTCGTCGGCCGGCCCGGTGCTCGACCCGGCGCACCTGAGCAAACCGGCGCTGATCACTTCGATCAGCACCAATGCGCCTCGCGCCCATGAAGTGCCGCCCCACAGCCTTAACGCGATGCAGGTATTCTGCGACTATCGCCAGACCACTCCGGACGCGGCCGGCGAAATGCTGATCGCCAGCGAACAGCACGGCTGGGACAAACGCGCGGTGATGGGCGACCTGCCCGAGCTACTCAGTGACATGGCACAGCGCCCGGACTACCAGCGCCCGGTGTTTTTCCGGTCCATCGGGCTGGGTCTGGAAGACATTGCACTGGCTAACGCGCTGTACCAGCTGCAGCGCTAACCCCACCTTCAGGAGATGTTCATGAGCCACGCAGACTTCATCATCATTGGCGGCGGGATTGCCGGCGCGTCCACGGGTTTCTGGCTGTCGCCCCACGGCAAGGTACTGGTACTGGAGCGTGAGGCCCACCCCGGCTATCACTCGACCGGGCGTTCGGCCGCGCTCTACAGCGCCGCCTACGGCACCCCGCAAGTGCGCGCACTGACCCTGGCCAGCCGGGCGTTTTTCGACAACCCGCCCGCCGGTTTCTGCGAACACCCGCTGCTCACGCCCCGGGGCGAGATGACTGTGGACTTCAGCGGCGACCCGGCCGAACTGGACAAGCAATACCTCAGCGCCAAGGCCACCGTGTCGCAGGTCGAACGACTGAGTGCCGACGAAGCCTGTGCGCGCTTGCCGATCCTGCGGCGCGACAAAGTCCACGGGGCGATCTACGACCCGACCGCCAGCGACATCGACACCGACGCCCTGCACCAAGGCTACCTGCGCGGCATCCGCCGCAACCACGGCGAAGTGCGGACCGACAGCCACGTGCTGGGCCTGAGCCGCACTACCGACGGCCTGTGGCACGTACAAACCCAGCATGAAACCTGCACCGCGCCGATCATCATCAACGCTGCCGGCGCGTGGGCCGACCATATCGGCGGGCTGGCCGGCGCCGCGTCCGTCGGCCTGCAACCCAAGCGTCGTTCGGCGTTCATCTTCGCCGGCCCCGAAGGCATGGACAGCCACGCCTGGCCGATGCTGGTGGCCCTCGACGAAGCGTTCTACATGAAACCCGATGCCGGCATGTTCCTCGGTTCGCCGGCCAACGCCGACCCGGTGGAACCCCAGGACATCCAGCCCGAAGAACTGGACATCGCCATGGGGATCCACCAGATCGAAGAAGCCACCACCCTGACCATCCGCCGCCCGACCCGCACCTGGGCCGGCCTGCGCAGTTTTGTCCACGACGGTGATTTGCTGTCCGGCTTCGATCCGCGGGTGGCCGGGCTGTTCTGGGTGGCGGCACAGGGCGGGTACGGCATCCAGACCTCGCCCGCGATGGGCCAGGCCAGCGCGGCCTTGGTGCGCGGCGCGGCGCTGCCGGAGCCACTGGCGCGGTTCGGCCTGGACGCTGGTATGCTCTCCCCCGAACGCCTGGAGCCGCATTGATGAACACCGCTGAACAAGACAAGGTCCTGCAGAACTTCCGTGCGATCGCCGATGCGATCGCCACGTTGTTCTTCCCCCACGCCGAAGTGGTGCTGCACGACCTGCGCACGCAAAAGGTCGACTACATCGCCAACAACCTGTCGAAACGGGCCATCGGTGACGATTCGGCGCTGGAAGACATGCTGAGCGACGACATCCGCGAAGTGAATATCGGCCCCTACGAAAAGCTCAACTGGGACGGTCAGAAAATCCGCAGCCTGAGCACCGTGCTGCGCGACCACAAAGGTCGCCCGCTGGCCGTGCTGTGCATCAACCTGAATATCTCGCTGTTCGAAAACGCCAAGGCGGCGCTGGACCTGTTTCTGTCACCCAGCAAGCTGATCCCGCAACCGGACTCACTGTTTCGCGATGACTGGCAGGAACGGATCAACACCTTCTTGCACGCCTGGCTGCGCGAACGCCAGTTGAGCCTGAACCTGCTGACCCGCGACCACAAGCGCGAGCTGGTGCTGGCGCTGCACGCCGAAGGCGCGTTCAAGGGCAAGAGCGCCTCGAACTACGTGGCCAACGTGTTGGGCATGGGGCGGGCGACGGTCTACAAGCACTTGAAGGAACTGAAGGGCTGAAGCCGGCAGCCGCGATCAAATGTGAGAGCGGGCTTGCCAGGGCTCGACAGCTCTCACACTGACCTACAGCGTTTTCAAGTGCGTATTCAGCATCAGTCGCCGTAGATATCGGACTTGAAGTACTGCGCGGAAATCTTCTGGTACTCGCCATTGGCGCGGATGCCGTCGATGGCCGCATTCAACTCACTGACCAACGCGCTATTGCCCTTGCGCACCGCAATGCCGGCGCCCTCGCCCACGTATTTCGGGTCTTTGAGTTCCGGCCCGACAAACGCATAACCCTGGCCTCGCGGCAGCGACAGGAAGTCACTCAGGGGGATGGTGTCGGCAAAGATCGCATCCAGGCGCCCCGCCGCCAGGTCCATGTAGATTTCTTCGTTATTGCTGTAGCGCTTGACGTTGATGCCCTTGGGTTCGAACACCTCGGTGGCATACCGGTCGGTGGTGGTGGCCCGCTGCACGCCGACGGTCTTGCCTTTGAGGCTGGCGTACTGGTCGTCCACCACCGCGCCGTCCTTCATCACCAGGCGCGATGAGGTGAAGTAATACTTGTGGGTGAAATCCACCGACTTCTTGCGGTCTTCGTTGATGGTCATGGACGACAAGGCCATGTCGATTTTCTTCACTTTCAGCGAAGGAATCAGCCCATCGAACTCACCTTCGACCCACACACACTTGACTTTCATCTGCGCGCACAAAGCGTTGCCGATGTCATAGTCGAACCCGACGATTGTGCCTTCCTGGGTCTTCGATGCGAACGGCGGGTAAGCTGCCTCGATGCCGATGCGCAGGGTTTTCTCGGCGGCCAGGGCGTGGCCGCAAGCGAACAGGCTCAGGGCCAGGGCGGTGATGAGGGAGCGTTTCTTCATGGTCGTGGTCTCGCAAGTTATTGTCGATTTGGCAAGATTGAAGAAAAAGTCAGGCAGGTTTTTTGTACTTATAAATCCATAATGGACTTTAGCGTATTTTCCGTCAATCGCTTCCAGGCAATCCACGCACGGGGCTCAGGTGCAGGGGGAATCGGCTTCGGTGTGAGCGGACGGCGGGATCAGCGAAGCCAGGTATTCGCCAAACCCGCCCTGGCACTTGTAGTCCCGACGCGCGCTGGTAATCACCGGAATGGTGGCCGTCCAGGCGATCCGCGCGCCGGTCCGTTCAAGGTCGGCCACCAGGCGGACGTCTTCATCGGCGGCCAGGTGCTGAAACCCACCGGCGGTGCGATAGGCCTCGGCACTCAACCCAAGGTTTGCACCATGGATGTGGCGGTGGTTTTCGATGAATCGATAGCGCTCCAGGTATTGCGCGCGCACCCGTTCGCCGTGCTCGTTCCAGCTGTCGACCTCGACGGTGCCGCACACCGCGTCAGCGCCAAACCCGAGCTGGCGCACCAGCCAATCCTGGGGAACCCGCGTGTCTGCATCCGTGAAGGCAAGCCACTGCACGCCGCGCTTGAGCAACGTCTCGGCGCCGACGGCTCTGGCCTTGCCCACATTCTGAAAACGCACGTCGAGTGTCGCCGCACCGTGGGCCGCCGCCAACGCGTCGGTGCGGTCGGAACAGTCATCCAGAACCACGAGTATCTCAACCGGGCGGCCGTCAAGCGCGGGATGTTCACTGGCGAGCCGCACAGAAGCGAGGCACTCGCTGATCTGCCGCTCTTCATTATGGGCGGGTATCACGACTCCTATCATTGGCGTTGCCTCAGCTGGCGAAGTATGTCCAGCTATCGACATAGCGCTGAGGCAGAAGGTTTAAACAATCTTGTGCCGCCGCCTGACGACGCGCATCGTTGCCGCCGTGCCTCCCCAAAAAATTCGCACGAATGGCTTGCCTTCGCCTCATAGAGTGGTGACGCTTAGGTATTTGGGTAACCGTCAAAGGGCAAGGCGCATGCATCGAGTCACCACGAGCCGTTTTTTCACCGGGCTGTTCGCCCTGCTGATGCTGTGCGCTACGTTGCCCAGCCTCGCGCAGGCTGCGCCTTCGCCGATCAACGACCCGCGCAGTGTGCCGCTGCTGGCTGAAGACGCCAGTGTGCAAGACCTCAACGACCAACTCGACCTGATCCGCCAGAAAGTCACGGGCAGCGCCAACGACGACCTGCTCTCGACCTTGCGCCAGGCCGCCTTGCAGGTGCAAAAACAGGCCGACACCCTGGCCGCCAAACAAATCCTCGATCTTGAACACCTGGATGACCAGCTCAACGTGCTTGGCCCGGTACAGGTCAATGAGCCTCCCAGCCTGACCCAACAACGCAGCGCATTGACCCGGCAGAAGAACACCCTGCTCAACGAGCAGCGCCAGGCCAGCAGCCTGAGCCAATCCGCCAGCGACATGGCCGCGCAGATCTTCAGCCTGCGCCGCAGCCTCTTCGACTCACAGATCAGCACCCGCTCGGCGAGCCCGATCAGTGTGGTGTTCTGGTCCAACATCATCCGCCCGACCGACGACGATCTCAGCCGTTTACGCGGCCTGTACGCCGATGTACGCAGCGTGACGGACACCGCCGTGGCGCCGGGAAACCGCTGGTTTTTCGTGAGCATGCTGTTCAGTGCGCTGCTGGTTTGGGTGACGGGACGACGGGTGTTGGAGCACACGCTGGTCCGGCTGACGGTGCGCTGGATCCCCGAAGGCCGCCTGCGTCGCAGTGCGCTGGCGCTGGCGGTGGGGCTGGCCACCGTGCTGACCATCAGCCTGGCCGCCACGCTGCTGCGCTGGGGCGTGCTACGCGACACCGTGCCCAGCGCCGACATGCTCACGCTGCTCGATCAATTGCAGACCCTGGTGGTGTTCTGCGCCTTCATTGTCGGCCTCGGTCGCGCCCTGTTGATGCGCGCGCATCCGTCCTGGCGCCTGCCCCAGATCCCCGACCAGATCGCCGTCGCCCTGGCCCCCTTCCCCGTGCTGATGGGCCTGGCCTTGATGCTGATCGGCACCCAGGAACGCATCAACAGCGTCATCGCCAGCAGCCTGGCACTGACCGCGGCGGTGAACGGCCTGACCGCGCTGGCTATCGCGCTGGTGTTCTTCTTCGGCCTGCTGCGTTACCGCCGCACCCGCCGCCGATACGCGCTTGAACGCATGAGCGGCATCGCCGGGCTGATTCCGTTTGTCGCCGGGACCTGGATCGGGATCAGCCTGCTGGCGCTGTTGAGCGGCTACCTGACCCTGGCTTACTTCCTCACCGTCAAACTGCTGTGGATGAGCGTGGTCGCGGCGACGGCTTATCTGCTGATCGCCTGCTTCGGCGACCTCTGCGAGACCCTGCTCTCGCCGAAACAGCCTGGCGGCCTGGCGCTCGGCTCGGCCCTGGGCCTGTCCGAACGCCACCAGGCACAGGCCAGCACGATACTCGCGGGCGTGGGCCGCACCCTGCTGATGTTCACCGCGGTGCTGTTGGCGTTCCTGCCCTCCGGCTCCAGCCCGGGCGAGCTGCTGGCGGGGCTGACGCAACTCGACCTGGGCAGCAAGCCGCTGGGCAACCTGAACATCGCCCCTGGCGATATTCTGCTGGCCCTTGTCCTGCTCGCGATCGGCCTGTTCGGCGTGCGCGTGCTCAAGAACTGGCTCGGCGAACGGCTGCTGCCGGAAACCAACATGGACGCCGGCATGCGCGCCTCGCTGGTGACCCTGGTGGGTTACATCGGCTTCGTGCTGGTCGCGGTGGTGGTGATGTCCACGCTGAATATCAGCCTGACCAACTTGACCTGGGTGGTCAGTGCGCTGTCGGTGGGCATCGGTTTCGGCCTGCAGGCGATCGTGCAGAACTTCATCTCCGGCCTGATCCTGCTCACCGAACGCCCGGTCAAAGTCGGCGATTGGGTCAGCCTCGCGGGCGTCGAAGGCGATATCCGCCGCATCAACGTGCGCGCCACGGAAATCCAGATGTCCGATCGTTCAACGGTGATCGTGCCCAACTCGCAGTTCATCACCCAGAACGTGCGCAACGTGACCATGGGCAATGCGCTGGGCGTGGTCGGCATCACCCTGACCCTGCCGCTGGAAACCGATGTGCTGCAGATCCGCGAACTGCTGTTGACGGCATTCACCGAACACGAAGACGTGCTGGACACGCCGGCGCCGTCGGTGACGTTCAAGGACCTGACCGCCAACGGATTGGTCATCGGCGTCAGCGGTTACGTCAACAGCCCGCGCTCGGTGGGAACAGCCCGCAGCGACCTGCTGTTCACCGTCCTCGGGCGCCTGCGCGAACTCGGCGTGGCGCTGTCATCGCCGCAGAGTATGGTGCTGATCAATGAGGCGGCGGAAAAAGCCTCGCCGGCCGATTAGAGCCCCACACAACCAAGCATCAGCACTCCGCCAATTGCGTTCTGATTTTTTCCACCACGCCCTGCATGGCCGGCAGATAGCGGCGGGCGGCTTCCTCAACCGACATCGCCTTGGCGATGTAGACCAGATTCAGGCAGCCCATCACCCGCTCCTCGTGCCTGATCGGAATCGCAATCGCAGCGATTTTACGCTCAAGGCCCCAGTGGGAATTGTTTTCGCCGTAGCCCTTGCCGAGGGTGTGCTCGACCAACCGATCGACAAAGCTGCGATCCGCCGCCAGCGCCGACTGTTCATCGTCGCGGCTGATCAACAACTCGATCAGCTCTTCGCGCTCGGCCGGCGGGCAGAACGCGAAGTACGCGCGCCCGATGGCGGTCATGAGCAAGGGTAAACGCCGGCCGACCATGGAGCGGTGAAACGACAGGCGACTGAAGCGATGCGTAGTCTCGCGTATCACCATGGCGTCGCCGTCCAGCGTACACAGGTCAGTGGGCCAGACCACTTGTTGCAGCAGCTCGCCGAGCAGCGGTGCGGCAATCGACGAAATCCATTGCTCGTCGCGAAATCCCTCGCTCAGTTCACGGACTTTCAGCGTCAGGCGATAGCTGTCATCCGACTCGCTGCGGCGTACATAACCCTCGGCCTGCAAGGTCTCCAGCAGCCGGCGAACCGTGGTCCGGTGCAGCCCGCTTTGCTCGGCCAACTGCGCCGTACTGGCCCCGCCATCGAAACGATTCAAGCCATTGATCAGGGCCAAACCCCGCATCAGCCCACGAACGGTTTTGTATTCTGTTTCGCTCATGGACGCTCCATTATCGTTTCAAATCAACGCTGTGCACCTGGTGCACACTAGCAGGGGTTTTCGTTGTCCACCAGCCTCGTGATTTCCATACTGCGTCCCACAAGAAATCCAAAAACGCTGTACGGAGATACCCATGAGTCTTGCACCCGCTCCTTCCACATTGGAGCTGACCGCCGACGTTGCCATCGTCGGCGCCGGCCCTGTCGGCTTGATGATCGCCAATTACCTGGGACAACGTGGCGTGAACGTCACCTTGGTGGAAAAGCTCGACACCCTGATCGACTACCCCCGCGCCATCGGCCTGGACGATGAAAGCCTGCGCACGTTCCAGGCCGTCGGTCTGGCGGACAAGGTGCTGCCGCATACCACGCCCTGGCACGCCATGCGTTTCCTGACCCCCAAGGGTCGCTGCTTTGCCGATATCCAACCGAAAACCGACGAGTTCGGCTGGTCCCGCCGCAACGCGTTCATTCAACCTTTGGCCGACCGCGTGCTGTTCGACGGCCTGCAGCGCTTCAGCAACGTCAAGGTGCTGTTCAGTCGCGAGCTAGACAGCTTTGAACAAAGCGACAGCGCGGTGGTGCTCAACCTCAAGGATCAGCATGGCCGCAGCGAACGCCTGAATGCCCGTTACCTGATCGGTTGCGACGGTGGCAACAGCCTGGTGCGGCGCAGCCTGGACATCAGTTTCGAAGGCAAGACCGCGCCCAATCAGTGGATCGTGGTCGACATCGCCAACGACCCGCTGGCCACGCCCCATGTCTATCTGTGCTGCGACCCGGTGCGTCCTTACGTGTCCGCCGCCCTGCCCCACGGCGTGCGTCGTTTCGAGTTCATGGTGATGCCCGGCGAAACCGAGACCGAGCTGAGCAAGCCCGAGAACCTGCGCAAGCTGCTGAGCAAAGTCTTGCCCAACCCCGACCGCATCGAGCTGATCCGCAGCCGCGTCTATACCCATAACGCGCGTCTGGCCGGGCGGTTCCGCCAGGGCCGGGTGCTGCTGGCCGGCGATGCCGCGCACATCATGCCGGTATGGCAAGGCCAGGGTTACAACAGCGGCATGCGCGATGCCTTGAACCTGGCGTGGAAACTCGCGCTGGTGATCAAGGGCCTGGCCGCCGACAGCCTGCTCGACAGCTACGAACAGGAGCGCCGCGACCACGCCAAGGCGATGATCAACCTCTCCGTACTCGCCGGCCACGTATTGGCGCCGCCGAAACGCTGGCAAGGCACCCTGCGCGATGGGGTGTCGTGGCTGCTCAACTACCTGCCGCCGGTCAAGCGCTACTTCGTGGAAATGCGCTTCAAACCGATGCCGCAATACACCCGGGGCGCGTTGATCGTGCCGACTACGAAGGGCTCGCCGGTGGGCAAGATGTTCATTCAGCCAAAGGTCTTGACCGACGCCGGCACCACCGTGCTGCTGGACGAAGTGATTGGCGACAACTTTGCGATCATTGCCTGGGGCTGCGATCCGACCTGGGGCCTGTCGGCCACGCAAATCGCCCATTGGAAAGCCCTGGGCACGCGCTTCATCCAAGTGTTGCCGGACGTCCAGCTGCGAGTACCGAGCGATGCCGGCCAAGACGTGATCCGCGTGGGTGACAACAGCGGGCGCTTGAAAGAATGGTTCGCGCTCGGCACCTCGTCCATCGCCCTGGTGCGTCCGGACCGCTTCCTCGCCGGCCTGGCCATCCCGCAAACCGTCGGCCTGGCCTGCGATGACCTGGCCCGGGCGCTCAAAGCCGTGCCACCGACCTCGGCGAACGCTGTTGTCAGCAAGGTCGCGTGACATGAGCGCCTTTGTGCATTGTTTGTCTCATACGCCGTTGGTGGGCTACGTCGATCCGGCGCCGCAGGTATTGGCTGAAGTCGACGGCGTGATCGACGCCGCGCGCGAGCGTATCGCCCGCTTCGACCCGCAGTTGGTGGTGCTGTTCGCTCCCGACCATTACAACGGCTTTTTCTACGACGTGATGCCGGCCTTTTGCATCGGCATGGCGGCCCACGCGATTGGCGATTTCGACACCGCCGCCGGCCCGCTCGACGTGCCCAAAGCGCTGGCCGAATCCTGCGCCCAGGCGGTGCTGGATGCCGGTGTCGATGCCGCGGTGTCGTATCGCATGCAGGTCGACCATGGGTTCGCGCAACCGTTGGAACTGTTGCTCGGCGGCTTGCAGCGCTGCCCGGTGATTCCGGTGTTTATCAACTCGGTGGCGGTGCCGCTGCCGAGTTTCAAACGCGCCCGACTGCTGGGTGAAGCGATCGGCCAATGGGCCAAAGCGCTGGATAAACGTGTGCTGTTCCTCGCTTCCGGTGGTTTGTCCCATCAGCCACCGGTACCGGAACTGGCCAAGGTCGACGCACGCATGGCTGACCGTCTGATGGGCAGCGGGCGTCAGCTCCCCGCCGATGAACGACAGGCCCGCCAGAACCGGGTGATTCAAGCCGCCCGCGCTTTCGTCGAAGACCCGAACAGCCTGCACCCGCTGAACCCGGCCTGGGATCAGCAGTTTCTCGACAGCCTCGAACAGGGCCGTATGCGCGACCTCGACAGCTTGGGCAATGACGCGTTGTCGGCGCTGGCCGGCAAGTCGACCCACGAAGTCAAAACCTGGGTCGCCGCCTTCGCTGCCCTGAGTGCCTTCGGCCCGTATCAGACCGAAGGCCGCTACTACCGCCCGATTCCCGAGTGGATCGCAGGTTTCGGTGCGCTTGGCGCACAGCCGCTGCCCCCTCACCCATGAATTCAAGGAACACTGCCATGACTGCCACTGCTTTCAGTGAAGCCTCCACCAGCCGCTTTGCCCGTATCAAGGAAGGCGACCTGGACCTGCAACTGCACTACAACGACCTTGGCGAAGGCGCCGACACCGTGGTCATGCTGCACGGCTCCGGGCCGGGCGCGAGCGGCTGGGCCAACTTCAATCGCAATATCGAGCCGCTGGTGAATGCCGGTTTTCGCGTGATCCTGATGGATTGCCCCGGCTGGAGCAAAAGCGACACGATCGTCAGCGAAGGCTCGCGCTCGAACCTCAATGCCCAAGCGCTCAAGGGCCTGCTCGATGTGCTGGGGCTGGAGCGCGTGCACATCATCGGCAATTCGATGGGGGCCCACAGCACCGTCGCTTTCGCCCTGGAATACCCTGAGCGGATCGGCAAGCTGATCCTGATGGGCGGCGGCACCGGCGGCCCGAGTGCCTTCGTGCCGCAGCCCACCGAAGGCATCAAGCTGATCGGCGCGCTGTACCGCGACCCGACCATCGAGAACCTGAAGAAGATGATGAATGTCTTCGTTTTCGACGCCAGCGGCCTCACCGACGAACTGTTCCAGACCCGCCTGGACAACATCCTGTCGCGCCGCGATCACCTGGACAACTTCGTCAAGAGCAGCACGCTCAACCCCAAGCAATTTCCGGATTTCAGCCACCGCCTGCACGAAATCAGCGCCGACACCCTGCTCGTCTGGGGCCGCGAGGACCGCTTCGTGCCGATGGACACCGGCTTGCGCCTGCTGGCCGGCCTGCCCCGGGCGCAGTTGCACGTGTTCAACCGTTGCGGCCACTGGGCGCAGTGGGAACACGCCGAGAAGTTCAACCGCATGGTCCTGGACTTCCTGACCCACTGATCATCGAGGCTGACATGACACTGACTCAAGACACCCTGCAACAACTCGCCGCCGACCTGCGCCAGGCCGAAGACCACGGCGAAGCCATCGGGCCGCTGCGCGAGCGGATCGGTGCAGACAACGCCGCCGCCGCGTATGCCATCCAGCGCCTCAACGTCGACCACGGCGTGGCCAACGGGCGCCGCGTGGTCGGGCGCAAGATCGGCCTGACCAACCCCAAGGTCCAGGCCCAGTTGGGCGTGGACCAGCCGGACTTCGGCACCCTGTTTGCCGACATGTGCTACGGCGACAACGCCACCGTGCCGAGCGGCCGCGTACTGCAACCGAAGATCGAGGCTGAAATCGCGCTGATCCTCGAACGCGACCTGCCCCGCGCCGACACCACATTCGCCGACGTGATGGCGGCCACCGGCTGGGTCGTGCCGGCCCTGGAAATCGTCGGCAGTCGCATCCAGGGCTGGAACATCCGCTTCGTCGATACCGTGGCTGACAACGCGTCCAGCGGCTGCTTCGTACTGGGCGGCCCGGCTCGACGTCTCGATGGGCTCGACCTGCGCCAGGCCAGCATGCGGATGACCCGCAACGCTGAAGAAGTGTCCAGCGGCAGTGGCGCCGAATGCCTTGGTCACCCGCTCAATGCGGCGGTCTGGCTGGCCTGCGCCATGGCGCGTCTGGGCGATCCGCTGCGCGCCGGCGACATCATTCTCACCGGCGCGCTGGGGCCTATGGTGGCGGTCGCTGCCGGTGATCGGTTCGAGGCCGAGATCGACGGCATCGGCCGGGTCGGCGTGAACTTCTCGGTAGACAGTCGCGCCGAGTAATCGGCGACTTGCGTGCATATGAGGCAATAACAATGAATAAACTCAAAGTCGCCATCATCGGTTCCGGCAACATCGGCACCGACCTGATGATCAAGATCCTGCGCAACGCCAAACACCTGGAAATGGCGGTCATGGTCGGCATCGACCCAGCCTCCGACGGCCTCGCCCGCGCCCAGCGCATGGGCGTGGCCACCACCCACGAAGGCGTCGAAGGCCTGACCCGCATGGACGTGTTCCAGCACATCGACTTCGTCTTCGATGCCACCTCGGCCGGCGCGCATGTGCAGAACGATGCGTTCCTGCGCGCGATCAAGCCCGGCATCCGCCTGATCGACCTGACGCCAGCAGCCATCGGCCCGTACTGCGTGCCGGTGGTGAACCTGGAGCAGAACCTCGATCAGCTCAACGTCAACATGGTCACCTGCGGCGGCCAGGCGACCATTCCGATGGTCGCCGCGGTGTCGCGCGTGGCCAAGGTGCATTACGCCGAGATCGTCGCCTCGATCGCGAGTAAATCCGCCGGCCCCGGCACCCGCGCCAACATCGACGAATTCACCGAGACCACGTCCAAGGCCATCGAAGTCATCGGCGGCGCGGCCAAGGGCAAGGCGATCATCGTGATGAACCCGGCCGAGCCGCCGTTGATCATGCGCGACACGGTGTTTGTGCTGTCCGAAGCGGCGGATCAGGCGCTGGTCGAAGCCTCCATCGTCGAAATGGCGGCGGCCGTGCAGGCTTATGTGCCGGGCTATCGCCTCAAGCAAAACGTGCAGTTCGACGTGATCCCGGCAGATGCGCCGCTGAACATTCCTGGCCTGGGCAAATTCTCCGGCCTGAAAACCTCGGTGTTCCTCGAAGTCGAAGGCGCCGCCCATTACCTGCCAGCCTACGCCGGCAACCTCGACATCATGACCTCCGCAGCCTTGGCTACCGCCGAGCGCATGGCGCAGTCGATGCAACAGGCCTGAGGAGAGCGACATGAACGGTAAGAAAATCTACATCTCCGACGTGACCCTGCGCGATGGCAGCCATGCGGTGCGTCATCAGTATTCGCTGCAAAACGTGCAGGACATCGCCCGCGCCCTGGACAAGGCCAAGGTCGACTCGATCGAAGTCGCCCACGGCGACGGCCTGCAAGGCTCGAGCTTCAACTATGGCTTCGCGGCGCACACCGACCTGGAATGGATCGAAGCCGCCGCCGACGTGATCAGCCACGCCAAGATCACCACGCTGTTGCTGCCCGGCATCGGCACCGTGCATGACCTCAAGGCGGCGTACAACGCCGGTGCCCGCGTGGTGCGGATCGCCACCCATTGCACCGAGGCCGACGTCTCCAGACAGCACATCGAATACGCCCGCGAACTGGGCATGGACACCGTCGGCTTCCTGATGATGAGCCACATGATCCCGGCCGAGCAGCTCGCCGCCCAGGCCAAGCTGATGGAAAGCTACGGCGCGACCTGCGTGTACATGGCCGACTCCGGCGGCGCGATGAACATGCAGGACATCCGTGATCGCTTCCGAGCGTTCAAGGCCGTGCTCAAGCCGGAAACCGAAACCGGCATGCACGCCCACCACAACCTCTCGCTCGGCGTGGCCAACTCGATCACCGCGGTCGAGGAAGGCTGCGACCGCATCGACGCCAGCCTCGCCGGCATGGGCGCCGGGGCCGGCAACGCGCCGCTGGAAGTGTTCATCGCCGCCGCCGAACGCCTGGGCTGGAACCACGGCACCGACCTCTACACCTTGATGGACGCAGCGGACGACATCGTGCGGCCGTTGCAGGATCGGCCGGTGCGGGTCGACCGCGAGTCCCTGGCGCTGGGGTATGCCGGGGTCTATTCGAGCTTCCTGCGCCATGCCGAAATCGCTGCGGCCAAGTACGGTTTGAAGACCGTGGACATCCTCGTCGAGCTGGGCAAACGCCGGATGGTCGGCGGCCAGGAAGACATGATCGTCGACGTCGCGCTGGACCTGCTCAAACGCTGAACCGTGCATCCCCCCGTCCGGTCGCCCACGCAGCGGCCGGACGGTTTTGCTGTGCCCATTACAACAATAAAACGGGTATTTCCCATGACATCGCTAAACGTGCTGACACCGTTGTACATGGCGCGGACCATCGGTCTGTGCTTCCTCGTCGCCCTGATGGAAGGCCTCGACCTGCAAGCCTCGGGCATCGCCGCCCAAGGCATGGCGGCAGCGTTCCAACTGGACAAACTACACATGGGCTGGGTCTTCAGCGCCGGCATTTTCGGCCTGCTGCCCGGAGCGTTTCTCGGCGGCTTGCTGGCTGATCGCATCGGCCGCAAACGGGTGTTGATGGCCTCGGTGGCCCTATTCGGATTGTTCTCGCTGGTCACGACCATGGCCTGGGACTTCAACAGCCTGCTGGTTGCGCGCTGCCTCACGGGCGTCGGCCTGGGCGCGGCATTGCCTAACCTGATCGCGCTGACCAGTGAAGTGGCTGGCCCGCGCCTGCGTGGCAGCGCCGTGAGCCTGATGTATTGCGGCGTGCCCCTGGGCGCGGCGCTGGCGGCCAGCATTGGCATCGCGCAACTGGCCGGCGGCTGGCAAGTGGTGTTCTACGTCGGCGGTATCGTGCCGTTGCTGATCGTGCCGCTGCTGGGGGTTTATCTGCCGGAATCCGCGGCGTTTCGCAGCGTGCGCGACGCCGCGCCGATCAGTGTGGCCAGCGGGCTGTTCCGCGGGGGCGCGGCATGGCCGACCGTGATGATCTGGGTCAGCTACTTCTTTACGCTCATGGTGGTTTACATCCTGATCAACTGGCTGCCGAGCCTGTTGGTCGGCCAAGGCTTCAGCGGTTCTCAGGCCAGTTGGGTGATGCTCGCGCTGCAATTTGGCGCGGCGGCCGGCACGTTGTTGCTGGGCTGGGTCATGGATCGCCTGCCGGCCTGGGCGTTGTCGGCGCTGATTTACCTCGGCATCCTCGCGTCACTGACTGCGCTGGGCATGGCCACCCAATGGCACAGCATGCTGGCGGCAGGCTTCGTCGCCGGGTTCTTCGCCACGGGCGGGCAATGTGTGCTGTATGCCTTGGCCCCGCATTTCTATCGTCCGTCAATTCGCGCCACGGGCGTCGGCAGCGCCGTCGCCATTGGCCGGTTGGGTGCGATGAGCGGCCCGTTGGTGGCCGGCAAGATGCTCGCACTGGGCACGGGCACCACGGGCGTGATGATGGCCTCGGCACCCGGCATTGTCATCGCCGCGCTGGCGATGTTTTACCTGTCGGTACGCCGCAACCGCTGCCCGGCTGACTGAGCGCCAATCCGTACTCGCCTTCCGCGCCACGATGGCGCGGGGCATACCCCTACAACAATAAAAGTGAACACTGCCATGCTCAGGAACTTCTTTCGGGGCGTCAGCGCCTGCACCTGTGTTTTTTTCGTAGACCAGGCCTGCGCCGCTGGTTTTGTCGACGACAGCCAGGCCGATCTGGTGATACGCAACTATTACTTCGATCGCAATTACGTGAACGCCACGCCGCAGGCGGCTGCCCGCGAGTGGGCGCAGGGCTTCATTCTCAACATGCGCTCGGGCTATACCGAAGGGCCTGTCGGCTTCGGCCTGGACGCCCAGGGTTTGCTGGGCGCACGTCTGGACTCCTCGCCCGCACGCACGGGCACCGGCCTGCTACCGTACAACCACCAGACCCGTGAACCGGCCAGCGAATATTCGGAGCTGGGCCTGACCGCCAAGGCCCGGGCCTCGAAGAGCGAGTGGCAACTGGGGACCATCAGCACGTTTCTGCCAATCGCCTTCGCCAGCCCTACCCGCCTGCTGCCGCAGACCTTCCGCGGCACGTACCTCAAGTCCCAGGAAATCGACAACCTGACCCTGCACGTCGGCTGGCTCGACCGCATCAACCTGCGCGACTCCACCCACTACCAGAAAATGTCGGTAGCCTCGCCCAACGGCCGCTTCAATGGCGCCGCCGAATCCGACCGTTTTACCTTCCTCGGCGGCGACTATGCCTGGTCGCCGCAACTGACGCTCAAGTACTACCACGCCGAACTGGCTGACCTTTATCGCAAGGATTTCTACGGTTTCGTCGACAATCGCCCGATGGGCCCCGGCCGCCTGAAAAGCGACGTGCGCCTGTTCGTCACCGGTGAAAACGGTGCCGCCAAGGCCGGCCCCGTGGACAATCGCAACGCCGCCCTGATGCTGACGTACAGCCTGGGCGCGCACAAATTCGGCGCCGGCTACATGCAACTGACCGGCAAGACCGCCATGCCTTACCTGTTCGGCACCGAGCCGTTGGTCATCACCGAAGGCACGCTGAGCTCGGAGTTTCTCAACCCCAAGGAGCGCAGTTGGCAGCTGCGCTATGACTACAACTTTGCCGCGCTGGGCTTGCCCGGGCTCAATGGCATGCTGCGTTACGTCAGCGGCGACAACATTGAGTTACCCAAACTGGGCGGCAGCAACCTGAAGGAAAGCGAAAAAGATATCGAACTGAACTATGTGCTTCAGAGCACGCCCCTTAAAGGCCTGAATCTGCGCGTGCGCAACGCATGGTACCGCAATGATTTCGCCGCCCAGGCCAGCCATCGGGACGACAATGAGCTACGGGTGAATGTCGATTACACCTGGAAGCTGTGGTGAATGACCGCCCAGTGATTCACCTGGGCTGGGCGGATCGTTCAAATGTGGCCGTCGCATAGGCCTTCTGGAGCAACACAAACCCGGCTTCGGGCCGGGTTATCAGCCGACAAAAATGCAATCAGTGGATCCAAAATAAACAGATGATCGATAATCGCCCCAATAAAACGCAATAAACCCAAAGAGCACGTTGACTAAAAGTGACGCACTTCATTTAATGGATCCATTAAATAAGAACAATCACTCGCCTGGAGAGTCACCATGTACCCCAAGAACACGTGGTATGTCGCCTGCACCGCCGATGAAATCGCGCAAAAGCCGCTGGGTCGGCAGATCTGCGGGGAAAAAATGGTGTTTTATCGCGGGCTGGAAGGCGCCGTCGTGGCTGTCGAGGACTTCTGTCCGCACCGCGGCGCGCCGCTCTCGTTGGGCTATGTGGAGAACGGCAAGCTGGTCTGCGGCTACCATGGCCTGGTCATGGGGGACGACGGCAAGACCGTCGAAATGCCCGGGCAGCGGGTGCGCGGGTTTCCCTGCAACAAGACCTTCGCCGCGGTGGAACGCTACGGTTTCATCTGGGTGTGGCCCGGCGATCAGGCCCTGGCCGACCCGGCGTTGATCCACCACTTGGAATGGGCCGTGAGCGACCAGTGGGCCTATGGCGGCGGTCTGTTTGACATCCAGTGCGACTACCGCCTGATGATCGACAACCTGATGGACCTGACCCACGAAACCTACGTCCACGCCTCCAGCATCGGCCAGAAGGAAATCGACGAAGCGCCGCCCGTGACCACGGTCGAAGGCGATGAAGTCGTCACCGCCCGCCACATGGAAAACATCATGGCCCCGCCGTTCTGGCGCATGGCCCTGCGTGGCAATAACCTCGTCGATGACGTGCCGGTGGACCGCTGGCAGATCTGCCGCTTCACCCCGCCCAGCCATGTGCTGATCGAAGTCGGCGTGGCCCACGCCGGCAAGGGCGGCTACCACGCCGCGCCCGAGCACAAGGCCGCGAGCATCGTGGTGGACTTCATCACCCCGCAAACCGAGACATCGATCTGGTACTTCTGGGGCATGGCGCGCAACTTCAACCCTCAGGACCAGGCACTGACCGCCAGCATTCGCGAAGGCCAGGGCAAGATTTTCAGCGAAGACCTGGAGATGCTTGAACGCCAGCAACAGAACCTGCTGGCCCACCCGACGCGCAATCTGCTCAAGCTCAATATCGATGCCGGTGGCGTGCAGTCACGCAAGGTCCTCGAACGGCTGATCGCCAAGGAGCGCGCCCTCGCGCCGCAACTGATCACCACGACCCGCGCCTGAACCGCGCGCTAACGCTACGAGGACTGAACATGATCGATGTGGTGGTGGTATCCCGCAACAACGAAGCCCAGGACATTTGCAGCTTTGAATTGGCCCGCGTCGATGGCCAGACGCTGCCGGCCTTCAGCGCTGGCGCGCATATCGACGTGTACCTGCCCGACGGCGTGGTCCGTCAGTATTCCCTGTGCAATCACCCGGAAGAACGGCATCGCTACCTGATCGGCGTGCTCAACGACCCGGCCTCCCGTGGCGGCTCCCGTTGCCTGCACGAACACATACAGACGGGCGCCCACCTGCAGATCAGCGAACCGCGCAACCTGTTCCCGCTGGCGCACGAAGCCCGACGCAGCCTGCTGTTCGCCGGCGGCATCGGCATCACCCCGATCCTGTGCATGGCCGAGCGCCTGGCCCATGTCGGGGCTGACTTCGAACTGCATTATTGCGCCCGCGCCAGTGAACGCGCCGCCTTTGTGCAACGCCTCAAGGACTCATCGTTCGCCGAGCGCGTGTTCCTGCATTTCGACGAGCAGCCCCATACGGCAATGAACACCGCCCAGGTGCTGGCGGCGCCCGACGCCAACGTCCACCTGTATGTGTGCGGCCCCGGCGGTTTCATGCAGCACGTGCTCGACAGCGCTCGGGCCCAGGGCTGGCAGGAGGAATGCCTGCACCGCGAATACTTCGCTGCGGCGCCGCTGGACAGCAGCCTCGACGCAGGGTTTTCGGTGAAGCTCGCCAGCAGCGGCCAGGTCTTCGACGTACCCGCCGACCGGAGCGTGGTCCAGGTCCTGGAAAGCCACGGTATCGAGATTGCCGTGTCGTGCGAACAAGGGATTTGCGGAACCTGCCTGACCCGCGTGCTCGAAGGCATACCGGAGCACCGCGATCTGTTCCTCACCGAGCAGGAACAAGCGCTGAACGACCAGTTCACCCCCTGCTGCTCGCGCGCGAAAACCCCGCTGCTGGTGCTCGATCTCTGAAAGGCGTCACGCCGTGGGCAAAATGACCTTCATCCGCGCGTTGGCGGTCGCGGAACCGAAGATCTCGGCATAGCGCAAGGTCGCGTTGGCGTGCTCGCGCATGATCGCTTCGGCCCGCGCGCCCTGGCGATTGACCAGGGCATCGAAGACCGAGTGATGTTGCATGTGGGCATAGTTGAAACGCCGGTATTCGCGGACCATGTCGTCGCGATCCACCGCCAGCGCGGTGACCGATGCGAACGGCAGGTGATCATTGCGTGCCAGTGCGTCGGCGATCGCCGGGTTGTGGCTGCCTTCAACGATGACGCGGTGAAAGCGCATGTTCAGGTCGTGATAGACCTCAAGGTCGTCCTCGGTCACGTACCCTTTGTCGAACAGTTGATCGCCTTCCACCAGGCAGCGCTCGAGCGTGGCACGCGCCGCGTCGGACAACCCGCGCTCGGCGGTTTGACGCGCAGCCAGGCCCTCGAGCACGCCACGCACTTCGACGGCGCCGGCAATGTCGTCCGGGCTGACCGAACGCACCTGATACCCACGCCCGCCAAACGGCACCAGCAGCCCTTCCTGCTCAAGGGTACGGAACGCCATACGCACGGGCATGCGTGACACACCGAACAGTTGCGCCGTGGGAATCTCCATCAGCCGCTCGCCCGCCGCCAACTCGCCGCTGGCGATCATCTTGCGCAGTGCAACCAGCACCAATTGACCGGGTTTACTCATCCAGGCAACTTCCAGAAAACGTGGGTCGCCATAGTACCGCTAGTAGTACCGCAAGTAGTACCGCAAGCATCCAACCGCGTCAGACGAACGCCAACGCCGCGCGTGCCGCGTCTATCGCGCCCAGGTGCTGCGCCAACCGGGACGGCAGGTAATCGAAAAAGAACCCGGCGCTTTGCAGCTTGGCGGCGCGCAACGGATCGTCCTCGGGCAATGCCCGGGAAACCCGAGCGGCCCGCGCCCATGCCAGGGCCAGCAGGGCCACGCCGCATAACTGGAGAAAGTCCGGCGCGGCCCGATAGGGGTACTCGCTGTCTTCCAGCGCCCGTTCACGGATGGCCTCGACCACACGGGCCAGTGCGTCACACAGGCTGCCCAGCGCTTCGGCGAAACCTGCACACGCGGTGCATTGGCCGCCCTGCCCGGCCTCGGTGCGCAGCACTGCCAGCAGCAAGTCGAAGGCCCGCCCCTCATCGCCCAGCACCTTGCGCAGCAGCAGGTCATTGGCCTGGATCTCGTTGCTGCCCTCATAGATCATCGCGATGCGACTGTCGCGCAGTGTTTGCTCGATGGCGAACTCGGCGACGTAGCCGTAACCGCCGAAGACCTGCAAGGCATTGCTCGCCTGACGAAAACCCTGCTCGGTGAAAAACGCCTTGATGATCGGCGTCAGCAACTGCGCCAGTTGACCGGCGCACGCTCGTGCTTGCGGGTCCAGGTCATGCTCGGCCTGATCGAGCAAATGCGCGGCCCAATAACCGATGGCCCGCATCCCCTCGCTGGCCGTGCGCAACTCCAGCAACACGCGGCGCATCGCCGGGTGATAACGGATAGGGTCAGCCGCTTGGGCCGATGCCCCTTGCGGCCTCGACGGCGCACGCATTTGCATGCGCTCGGCGGCGTATTGCGCAGCGTTCTGCCAAGCCGCCTCGACATGCCCCAGGCCTTGCAGGCCGACATGCAGGCGCGCCGAGTTCATCATCACGAACATCGCTGCCAGGCCGCGGTTGGCGTCGCCGATCAGCCAGCCTAGGGCGCCGTCGAACACCAGCGAGCACGTGGCGCTGCCCTTGATGCCCATCTTGTGTTCAATGCCGTCGCAATGCACAGCGTTGGCCTGGCCGTCATCCAGTCGCTTGGGCACCAGGAACAGTGAAAGGCCGCGACTGCCCGGCGGCGCATCGGGCAGGCGCGCCAGTACCAGGTGCAGGATATTGGGCGTGAGGTCGTGCTCGCCGCCGGAGATAAACAACTTGTTGCCCTGCAGGCGATAACGGCCATCGCCCTCGGGGGTCGCGCGACAGCGCAGCAACCCGACATCGCTGCCGGCCTGGGGCTCGGTCAGGCACATGGTGGGCAAGGCATGCCCACTGACGATCTCGGGCAAGTAACGCGCCTGCAACCAGGGCGCGGCGTGGGTCTTGAGGCAGAGGTAGGCGCCGTGGGCGATCCCGGTGTACATGGCCCACGCGTGGTTGCTGGCGTAGAGCATCTCTTGCAGCGCCGCGTCGAGCAGTTGCGGCAACCCCTGGCCGCCCTGCCCTTCAGCGCATGCCAAGGCCGGCCAGCCACCGTCGACATAGGCGCGATAGGCCTCGGCGAAACCGTCCGGCGTGCTGACCTGGCCGGCGTTCCAGCGACAGCCTTGACGATCGCCGCTACTGTTCAGGGGCGCCAGCACCCCCTGGCTGAAGCGCGCCGCTTCCTCCAACACTTGAACGGCGAGAGACATGTCCAACGCTTCGAACGCCGGAACATGGCTCCACGCCTGGGGGGCTTGCAGCCAATGTTCAAGCACAAATTGCATATCGCGCAGCGGCGCCTGATAGCTCCACATGGCAAACCTCATCGAATAAAAAGGAGTTACACCGTTGAACGCTCAACCGCGATAGGCCGGGTTCTCGATCAACAACGCCATGCCCTGCCCACCGCCGACGCACGCAGCGGCAATCCCGTAGCGCAGGTTGTGCCGGCGTAATTGCCCGGCCAGCGTCATGACCAAGCGCAGGCCGGTGGCAGCCAATGGATGCCCCACCGCCAGCGAACCGCCCTGGACGTTGAGCCGGGCGCTGTCCAGCTCCAGTTCCTGGGCCACCGCCAATACCTGGGCCGCCTGCGCTTCGTTGATCTCGAAACGGCCGATGTCATCCAGGCTCAACCCGCTGCGATGCAGCAGCAAGCGGATCGCCGGCGCCGGACCGATGCCCATGAACTCCGGCGCCACACCGACCACCGCGCTGGCCAGCAGCCGGGCCAGGGGCGCACGCGGGCAGGCCGAGGCGCGCCCGACCAGGGCTGCCGCCGCACCATCGACCACCGCGCAGCTGTTGCCAGCGGTTTGCACGCCATTGGCATGCACGGCGCGCAAGCGTGCCAGGGCCGCAAGGTCGGTGGGCCGTGGGTGGCTGTCCTGGGTGACGGCAGCGGCGCGGCGTGCCAGGCTGATGCCACGCGGCTGATACCCCTCCAGCTCGAACACTTGGTTATCGACCGTCACGATCTCTTCAGCCCACGCACCGTCACGCTGCGCCTGCAACGCACGCTGATGGCTCGCGCAGGCGTAACGGTCCACGGCCTCGCGGCTCAGGCCATGGCGGCGCGCCAGGTGGTCGGCGGTGGCGATCATGTCCAGCCCCGGAGCCGGGTCGTATAGGGCTTCCCAGAGAAAATCCTTGAATTGCACTTCGCCACCGAGACGAAACCCATCCCGGTGGGTGTAGGCCGCAATCGGGTTGCGGGACATCGACTCACTGGCCACGCACAAGGCCAGTTGCACCTCGTCGCGCAGTTGCTCAGCGGCCTGGCGCAACAACTCGAAACCCGTGGCGCAGATGCGCTGCACCCCCAGCGCCGGCACCGATTGCGCCACGCCGCTGTACAACCCGACATGCCGCGGCAGCAAATAGGCATCGAAGCTGGCCTGGGCCATGGAGCCGGCCAGCACGCTGTCCACCGCCAGCGGGTCGATACCGGCACGGGCCAGGACTTCACGGCCGACCTTGATCCCCAGGTCGATGGGCGAGACCAGGGACAAGGCGCCACCGAGGTCGACCCACGGCGTGCGTAGCGCCTCGTAAATCGCCACGTCGGCAAACGCCGAATATTGCCCCACGCCGCTCAAGGCTTGGGCTCGGCACGCAGGATCGCAGCATCTTCACCGCGATACAGCGCCTCGACCTTGGCCGCGCGCCATTGCAGTACTGCACGCTGGTTGATCGACCCCTTGTCGGTAATTTCCCCACGGTCGATAGACGCCGGCTCGTCGAGCAAGGCAATCCATTCCAAACGGCTGGCATTGCCGGTGGCGTCGCGATTGAGGCGCTGCAACCAGTCGCCGAACCATTGGCGCACCGGCACGCTGGCGAGTACGTCGGCGTCGCTCGCGTCGGCGTTCAAGCCCGCCAGCCGGCGGCATTCGTAGAGCCTGGGGAAGACCAGGGCGCCCAGGCATTCGCGGTCCGGCGCGGCAATCACCAGGTCCTGCACATACGGCGAGCCTTCCAGCACCGCGCGATTGCGCAACGGCCCGACGCTGACAAACACCCCGGAGGACAGTTTGAAATCCTCGGCGATGCGCCCGTCGAACATCAGCCCCAGTTGCGGCCGATTCGGGTCGGCGAGCTTGATCGCGTCCCCCGAACAATAGAAGCCGTGCGGGTCGAACACCTCGGCGGTTTGTTCCGGCGCCCGCCAGTAGCCCGGCATGATGTGCGGCCCGCGAAAGCGCCCTTCGAACTTGCCGTCCACCGGCACCAGGCGCACCTCGCAGCCCGGCGCGGGCAAGCCGATATAGCCGGCCATGGACAACGGCCCGGTGGTGAAGGTGCAGGATGGCGCGGCTTCGGTCATGCCCAGCCCGGCCATCATGCGGATGCGTTCTCCGCAGTGCTGTTCGGCCACCCGGTCGAGGCGGTCCCAGACACTTTGCGACAGGCCCGCGGCGGCGAAGAAAAACAATTTCATTCGCGCAAAAAAGCACTCGCGCAACTCGGCATCCTGCTCCAGGGCGCTGACCAACTCTTCCCACCCCTTGGGCACCGTCAGATAGGCCGTGGGCGACACCTCCTTGAGGTTGCGCAGGGTCTCGGCAAACCCCTGGGCCGTGGGCTTGCCAGCGTCGAGGTAAAAGGTGCCGCCGTTGTAGAGCACGATGCCGACGTTGTGGCTGCCGCCGAAGGTGTGATTCCACGGCAACCAGTCCACCAGCACCGGCGGCTCTTCGCCGAACACCGGAAACGTCTGCAACAACATCTGCTGGTTGGCGCAGAGCATGCGTTGCGTGGTGATCACCGCCTTGGGCAATTTGGTCGAGCCCGAGGTGAAAAGAAACTTGGCGATGCTGTCCGGGCCGGTGGCATTGAACGCCTGATCGGCCGCACTGCCGCCCGGGGTTTGCAGCAGGCTCGCGAAGCTGACCTGGGTGCGTCCCGGCACATGGCCGCGCACGCAGATCAGCGGCGTCTCGGCCGGCAATACCGCGTCGACCGCACGCTGGTAGGCCGCCGCATCGCTGACGAACACCAGCCCCGGTTGCAGCAGGTCGCATACATGCCGCAGCTTGGCGAAGTCCTGGGACAACAACGAATACGCCGGCGACACCGGGCAGTAAGGGATACCGGCGTACATCGCGCCGAGGGCCAGTTGCAGATGCTCGATGTCGTTGCCCGACAGCAACGCCAGCGGCTTGTCTGCTGACAGGCCGTAACTCAGCAAGGCCTGGGCAATCGCCCGCACGCTCTCAAGCATCTGCGCGTAGCTGACGCGACGCCAGTCACCATCGGCCTGGCGTGCGGCAATGAAGGTCTGCTCGGGACGCACCCGGGCCCAATGCACCAGACGATCGAGCAAGCGCGCCGGCAACTCGGCCAATGGCTCCAGGGAACGCATATGCAGCACGCCCCGCTCTTCAGTGACCGCCACCGGGGCGTGGCCGATGGAGACCTCGCGGTAGCGCGGTGCGGGCTGGGGTTGCGGTCTGAATTCGGAACTCACAAGGGTGTCCTCCAGCAAGGCGGATCACAGCCGCCTTGTTATTGTTATGTCGCGACGCCTGCTCAGATCGGGTAATGCCGCGGCCCGTTCTGCAAGGTCACCCAGCGCAATTGCGTGAAGTGTTCAATCGACGCCTTGCCGCCAAAGCTGCCGTAACCGCTGGACTTGACCCCGCCAAAGGGCATCTGCGCCTCGTCATGCACGGTCGGCCCGTTGATGTGGCAAATGCCCGACTCCACCCGCTGCGCCAGCGCCAGCGCACGCCCGGTGTCGCGGCTGAAGATCGCCGCCGACAGGCCGAACTCGGAGTCGTTGGCCAGGCGCAGCAGTGCTTCATCACCGTCACCGCGCAGCAACACCGCCACCGGGCCGAAGGATTCTTCGCGGTACAAGCGCATGTTCTCGGTGACGCCATCGATCAGGGTCGGCTGCAGGATGCTGCCCTCCAACTGGCCGCCCGCGACCAGCCGTGCGCCCTTGTCCAGCGCATCGTCGATCAGGGCCTTGATGCGCGTACCGGCACTGGCATCCACCAGGGAACCCAAGACCGAATCCGCCGCCGCGGGGTCACCGGCGCGCAGGCTGGCGACCTTGGCGGTCAGCTTGGCGATAAACGCATCGGCGACCTTGGCATCGACAATCAGGCGCTCGGTGGACATGCAAATCTGCCCCTGGTTGAAGTAGGCACCAAACGCTGCCGCGGCAACCGCCGCATCCAGGTCGGCGTCGTCGAGCACCAGGAGCGGCGCCTTGCCGCCCAACTCCAGCAAGGCCGGCTTGAGGTGACGCGCCGAGAGTTCGCCGACAATCCGCCCGACATGGGTCGAGCCGGTGAAGTTGACCCGGCGCACCGCCGGGTTGGCGATCAGCCGTTCGACAATCGCGGCGGCATCGGCCGGTGCGTTGCTGATGACGTTGACCACGCCATCGCCCAGCCCGGCATCCTGCAAGACCTGGCCAATCAGGCGATGCACTGCCGGGCTTAACTCCGAAGCCTTGAGCACCACGGTATTGCCGCAGGCCAGCGGCATGGCGATGGCGCGCGTGGCGAGGATGACCGGGGCATTCCACGGCGCAATCCCCAGCACCACGCCGCACGGCTGACGCAGGGCCATGGCGAAACTGCCGGGCACATCGGAGGGAATCACTTCACCGGTGATCTGGGTGGTCATCGACGCCGCTTCACGCAGCATGTTGGCCGCCAGGCGCACGTTGAAGCCATACCAGTTGGCCATGGCGCCGGTTTCGCCAGCGGCGGCAATGAATTCGGCGCTGCGCGCCTGCAAGTGCTCGGCCGCCTTGAGCAACCGGGTGCGGCGTTCGTTCGGCGCCAGCGCGGCCCAGCCGGGGAACGCCGCCTGGGCTGCGGCCACGGCGGCGTCGGCATCGTCCAGGGTCGCGGCGGCAACCCGCGAAACCACTTCACCGGTCACCGGGTTGCGACGCTCGAAGGTTCGACCGTCACGGGCGGGGCACGACCGGCCGCCGATCAACAGGGGCACGTCCAGCATGGTGATTCCTCTTTATTGTCTTTATGGGGAATGCATTCAAGCGATGTCACAGTAGCGCCAGGGTGAGGCGGCGAACAGCGGGATGCGCCCGCCATTCGCCGGCCAGCCTCAGCGTTTGTACGTCTGCAGGCCGGGCTTGATGCTCTTGTCGTCGAGGAACTGCTTCATGCCCTGCTCGCGGCCGCCTTCGGTGTCGAGCAAGCGCGACTGATCGAGCTTGGCGTAGAGGTAATCCTCGTTCTGCTCCCAGGTCAGTTCGCGGCAACGCTTGAAGCCATGCTTGGCCGCCCGCAGCACCACCGGGTTTTTCTCCAGCAGGTTGCGCGCCAGTTCGATGGTCACTTCGCGCAGTTGCGCCAGCGGTACGCTTTCGTTGACCAGGCCCATCTCGGCGGCCTTCTGCCCGCCGAAGGTCTTGCCGGTCATGATGTAGTACAGCGATTGACGATGGCCCACGGTGTCGGCCATGGCCTTGCTCACCAGGTTGCCCGGTGGGATGCCCCAGTTGATTTCCGAGAGGCCGAAGGTGGCTTCGTCGGCGCAGATCGCCAGGTCGCACGCCACCAATGGGCTGAAGCCGCCGCCGAAGCACCAGCCATTGACCATGGCGATGGTGGGCTTGGCGTACATGCGCAGCAGTTTCCATTGCCATTGCGAGGCTTCGCGGCGGATTTTCTCCTGGAGGATTTCCGGGCCGGCATCCACTTCGCGAAAGTATTCCTTGAGGTCCATGCCGGCGGTCCAGGCTTCACCGGCACCGGTCAGTACCAGTACGCCGGCGGCGGGGTCCTGCTCCAGGGTTTCCAGGACGTCGATCATTTCGCGGTTCAGGGTCGGGCTCATGGCGTTGCGTTTTTCCGGGCGATTGAGAATGACCCAGGCAATGCCTTCCTCGATTTCAACCTTGACGGTGGTCCAACGGCCTTCGTAATTGCTCATGACGGTACGCTCTTGTTCTTGGTTGGAAGATGGTTCGAAATTAAACCGCAAATATAGTTATGTCAATTAACTATTAACCTTGATAACCAATATTTTCCCCTTGTAAAACCTAAGCCGCTCGGGCGTTATGAAAAGCCGGCATAGCCACGGCTCACGAACCTCGGCAAACTAGATAGCTTTCTTAACCTCCACCTTCTGAGGATTGCACTGTCAATGGCCAAGCCTTCCAACATCGCCGACGCCAACCTGGCCCTGCCCGACACCACCGAGGGGCGTGCGCCGCTGGATTCGGCCCTGGACGACCTGATCGGTTACGCCATACGGCGTGCGCAGCTCAAGCTGTTCCAGAACCTGATCGGTCGGCTTGCCGAGCACGACCTGCGCCCCGCTCAGTTCTCGGCCCTGGCGATCATCGAGCAGAATCCCGGCCTGATGCAGACCGACCTGGCTCGCGCGCTGGCGATTGAGCCGCCCCAGGTGGTGCCGTTGCTGAACAAGCTGGAAAGCCGCGCCCTCGCCGTGCGTGTGCGCTGCAAACCAGACAAGCGCTCCTATGGGATCTTCCTCAGCAAGACCGGCGAAACTCTGCTCAAGGCGCTCAAAGAGATCGCCGTCCAGAGTGACCTGGACTCCACCGCAGCCCTGGACGCTGAGGAACGTGCAGAGCTGCTGCGCTTGCTGAAGAAGGTGTATCAGGACTGACGGCTTACCAGAGCGCCACGGTGTAGAGCACCAGGAAACGGGTCTGGTTTTCATCGCGAAATGCCGCGCCAGCCGGGAAGTCATTGCGATAGATCGACTTGCGCGCCAGCAGCCCGACGTTCTTCAGCGGGCCGCTCTGGATCACGTAGCCCAGCTCCATCTGGAACTCGCGCTCCTTGCGATCCTCGGCGTTGAATGCCGCCAGCTCGATGTTATCGCCGCGCACGTAACGCAGCCGGCCCTTCAGGCCCGGTAAACCGGAAGCCGCGAAGTCGTAGTCGTAGATCGCCTGCCAGGTGCGCTCCTTGGCGTTGAGAAAGTCCGAACTCATGGTCAGTTCGCTCATGCCCATCAGCTCCGTCCCGGAGATATAGGGCGTGGCCGTCTCCCCACTGGAATGCATGTAGCCCAGGCTGAATTTGTGACCGCCCAGGCGGTAGCCAAACAACGCTGAGAGGTTGCGGTTATCCACGTTCCCCGCCTTGGCACTGCCGTCCTCGCGACTGAAGAAACTGCGCAAGTCGCTGGTGAGCACGCCATCGCCCACGGGCAGATTGTGCAGCAACGCCAGGGTGTCCTGCTGGTAGAGGTCGGCTATCTGCGAGTGATAGGCGCGCAGGCTGAGGTCTTTGTTGACCTGGTAGTCACCGCCGACGTAAGCCAGGTGCGAGGTGGTGGCGGTGGCGTTGAAACGCCGGTTGGGCGAGGCGATGGTCATGGCCTGGTAGCTGGTGGAGTCGCGTTTGTTGATGCGGTCGATATAGCCGGTATTGAAGGTCAGGCCGTCGATGTCTTTGGAGCTCAAGGTGGTGCCGCGAAAGGTTTGCGGCAGCAGGCGCGACGGGCTGGCAAAGGCGAACGGCAGGAAGATCGACACGTCACCGGTCTTCACGGTGGTTTGGGCAAACCGCAGCTTGGCGGTCGGCGCCAGGCGCGAGTACTCATCGGCGGCACGCTTGTCGCTGGCCGACACCGGCAACAACTCGGTGCCGCTGCGGTCCGGCGACGAGTCGAGCTTGACCCCCATCAACCCGCGCACATCCAGGCCAAAGCCCAGCGGGCCCGGGGTGTACCCCGATTCCAGGTTGAGGATGAACGCCTGGGCCCATTCTCGCGCAGCGGTCTTTGCACCGTCGTCCTTGTAGTCGCGATCCAGATAGTAATTGCGCAGGGTCAAGGTGCCGTGGCTGTCGTCGATAAAGCCGGCCGCCCACAGCTGGGAGGGCAACACGCTCAAGGCCAGCAACGCCATGACCAGGCCTGGCTTGCGGTTCGACACACAGGAGACGGACGCCACTGCAACGGCGTCCTCCATCGGGAGTTTTGGCATGTTCGTTGTCCATTTTTTGTTGTTGTTTTTGGGGGTGGCACACGCTCGGCCCGTTCGGCTTCGCCAATAGAGAATGGAAACAGCCGACGGCACTCGTCAACAGCGACTGACCGATAATCGAACATTAATAAAGCTATCTATTTTTATGATGAACACTGACACGCATCACAACACCATGAATTTAAAGCACTTATTTACTGTTTTTAGCATTTTTAATACGCCATTCATTTTTTAGTTATCTTTGTTATCTTAATCAGCAGCAGCCACTTGCGCTCGCCACCACAACAAAAACAACAACAATGAGGTTTGCCCATGGACAGTCCATCGCGTCGTTCGACGCTGACTATCGCGTTGTGCTTTATCGTTGCGCTGATCGAAGGGTTCGATCTGCAAGCCGCCGGAACCGCCGCCGCGGGGTTGCGCCAGAGTTTTGCCCTGGACCCGAAGATGCTCGGTTGGGTGTTCAGCGTCGGGATCATTGGCCTGCTGCCGGGGGCGTTCTTCGGCGGCTGGGTCGCCGACCGAATCGGGCGCAAGAAAATCCTGGTGATCGCCGTGCTGCTGTTCGGGCTGTTCTCGCTTTGCACCGCGTTTGTCGAAAGCTACTCGAGCCTGCTGTTGGTGCGCTTTCTGACCGGCCTCGGGCTGGGTGCCGCGCTGCCCAACCTGATCGCGCTGTGCGCCGAAGCGGTCAGCGAACGTAGCCGGGGCACCGCCATCAGCGTGATGTACTGCGGCGTGCCGTTGGGCGGCGCATTGGCGGCGGTGGTGGCGATGTTTTCCAGTGAACACTGGCAGACCACCTTTATCATCGGCGGCCTGGCGCCCTTGCTGGCCGTGCCGTTGATGATCCTGCTGCTGCCCGAGTCCAATGCCTTTCGCCAACAGCTCGACAATACCCTCAGTGCCCGCCCCTCCACCCGCCAGGCGCTGTTCGGCGAGGGGCGCGCAGGCACCACGCTGGCCTTGTGGCTCAGCTACTTCTTCACCCTGACTGTGATGTACATGCTGCTCAACTGGCTGCCGTCGTTGTTGCTCGAACAAGGCTTCAGCAAACCCCAGGCGGGCATGGTGCAGATGCTGTTCAACATCGGCGGCGCCCTTGGCTCGCTGCTCGGCGGCGTCCTGCTGGACCGCTGCAATGCCCTCAGAGTGGTGCTGTTCGTGTATGCCGGGTTGCTCGCGGCCCTGGCCGGGGTCGGGCTGTCGGTGGGCATCGTGCCCATGGCCATCGCCGGTTTCGCCGCGGGCTTGTTCGTCATGGCCGCGCAGTTGGTGCTCTATGCGTCGGCACCGCCCTCCTATCCAACGGCGGTGCGCGCCACCGGCGTCGGTGCGGCCGTGGCCATCGGCCGGCTGGGCTCGGTGGCCGGACCGCTGGCGGCGGGACAACTGCTCGCCGCAGGTGCGGGCACCACAGGCGTCCTGCTGGCGACCTCCCCCGGGTTGGCGATCGCGGCGCTGGCCATCATCACCGTCATGGTGCGTAAGGCGCCACTGAACCTGTCCACCCCGGAAGCGGCCGGGCACACCAAAGCCTAGAACTTGTGCAGCCAATTGAGCACTAGTTTGTTGCCCTCGGTGCGGTTCTCAGCCTGCTGTTCAAAGTAGGCGTTCACCGATAGCACGTTCTCCTTGTTGAAGGCGTATAACAGGCCTGGGCCCATGGCCCAGACCTTCTCCCGGCGCCCGCTCACGGCGTGCCCGTCCACCTGGGTGTCAGTGATCTGCTTCAACCAGTAGCCGTTCACCCCCACGCTCAGTTGCTGGCTCAAGGCATATTGCACGGTCAGGTTGGCATGCAACGCCTGGCCGGCCTGGGTATCGGAAACATCCCCAAAGCCGGCCTGCGGCTCATCATTCTTGCCATTCCACAGGTACATGAAACGCCCGCTCGCCGACCACTTCGGGCTGAACCAGTACGTTGCCGCGTAATACGGGTTGAATGACCAGAAGTTGCTGCCTGGGTTGATCGAGCGCTTGCGATCATAGGCCCCCACCGGCACCGAGATATCGGCTTCGACACGTTGGGTCAACAACGGGCTGCCATCGGCGCGGCTCAGGGTCGGCAATTGCAGGAAGGGCCCCACAGTCACATCACCAAACCCGGCGCGAGAACTCAGCGCCGCATTGTTCAAGCCATCGTCGACATCTGCGTGGACCAGGGAGGTGTTGATCAGGGTGAATCCCGGCATCGCACCATTGGCCAGGGGTTGCCCGAGGTAGATGATCTGCGTGGTGGGCGCCACCACGTCCAGGTCCTGCCTGGGCAACGCCAGCTTGTGACCGTTGGCGTCATTGAAGCGGCTGGCCCGGGAGTACGTCAGGTATTCCTCCAGGTACCAGCCAGGGCCGGCCGGGGCCGGTGAGCCGTCGTAGAAACTGGTGCTACCGAGGTTGAGCCCGGGCAGGTCGTAAGCGTGTGCAATCGATGACAGTGCGACAAAAGGCATGGCCGCAACCGTGCGCAAGATAGGCTTGAGCATCTTGGATGTCCTGTATTTTTGTTGTTGTTCAAGACCCCCGGCGCGAAGGCGCCGCGCCGGGGTTTAGCGCCGCTGCAAGCGCTACACGTAGGTCGCGGCCAAGCCACCGTCCACCGGCAGATTGACCCCGTTGACCCAGCGCGCGGCGTCCGAGCAGAGGAAGGCAATCACCGCCGCCACCTCATCGGCCAGGGCTGGCCGGGTCATGCGCTGGCTGTCTGCGGCCACCCGTTCCGGCCCGAGCATGCTGACGAAATCACCGAGAATCGGGGTAAACACCGGCCCCGGCGCGACGCAGTTGATGCGTACCGAGTGATCGCGAAACCAGCCCTGGGATTGCTGGAAGCTCCACACGATCAGCGCTTCCTTGAAGTACTGATAACAGTTGTCCTGCTCCACCGGGTTGGCCGCCAGCCACTGCTGCCCTGCCTCGAAGCTTGGCGTCGCGGCCAGGGCCTTGTGCCGCTCCAGCCGTTGCGGCCATTGCGCGCCGAGGACCGAGGCGACATTGACGATGCTGCCGCCCGCCGACATGCGTGGCAGCAGCGATTGGGTCAGGTGCCGCAGCCCCAGGTAATTGACCGTGGCCACCGCTTGCAAGGGCGCCGTACCGGGCACTCCGGCAATGTTGCACAGCCCATCGATGCGCGCCGGCAGGCGTGCCACCAGCGCATCGATGCTGGCAGGGTCGCCCAGGTCAGCCTGGACGAAGCTATCCAGGGTCAGTTGCGGTGCATGGCGATCAACGCCGATCACCGTGGCCCCCTGGAAGCGCGCAAGCCGCGCCAGCTCGGCGCCAATGCCGGAAGCGACGCCAGTGACGATCAAGGTTTTGTTCTGCAGGTTCATGTTCAAGCCCTCTTGTTTTTGTATAGGCATGGATGGATCAAACCGATGAGCCAGGGCTCAGAACGGATAGGCAGGCGGTGTATTTTTCAGCGTGACCCACTGCCACTGGCTGTACTCGTCCCAGTCGGCCGGCCCGCCCACGCTGCCGCCATTACCGGAGGCGCCGCGCCCGCCGAACGGATTGATGCATTCGTCGGCCACGGTCTGGTCGTTGATGTGCAACAGGCCGCAGTCAAGCCGCTCGCCGATGGCCATGGCGCGCCCGACCGACGGCGAGATGATGGCGGCCGACAGGCCGTACTCGGTGCGGTTGGCCAGTTCGATGGCCTCCTCGTCCGTGGCGAAGCTGACCACCGTGGCCACCGGGCCGAAGATTTCATCCTCAAACGCGCGCATCCCCGGACGCACGCCACTGAGCACGGTGGGCTGGTAGAACAACCGGTCATATTCGCCGCCCGCCTCCAACCGCGCGCCCGCTTGCAGGCTGTCGCTGACGATTGCGTGTACGCGCTGCAATTGCCGTTGGTTGATCAATGGGCCGAGCGCGGCCTCACCCCGGGCGGCATTGCCCACCGTCAACGCCCGGGCCTTGTCCACCAACTTGCGCGTGAGGCGTTCGGCGATGGATTCGTGGGCGAGAATCAAGCCGGTCGCCATGCAGATCTGCCCCTGGTGCATCCAGGCGCCCCAGGCGGCATTGCTCGCGGCCAGGTCGAGGTCGGCGTCTTCGAGAATGATCAGCGGGTTTTTGCCGCCCAGTTCCAGCGCGACTTTTTTCAGGTGTCGCCCCGCCACTTCGGCGACTTTGCGCCCCGCCGCGGTGGATCCGGTGAACGCAATCATCCGCACATTCGGATCGCGGCACAGCGCCTCCCCCTCCGGCGCAGCGCCGGGCAACACCTGCAGCAGGCCCTTGGGCAAGCCCGCCTCCTCGAACAGCCGGGCGATGAGAAAACCACCGCTGACCGGCGTCTGCGGGTCGGGCTTGAGCACCACCGCATTGCCCGCCGCCAGCGCCGGCGCCACCGAGCGCAGCGACAGGATCAGCGGAAAATTGAACGGCGAAATCACCCCGACCACGCCATGGGGCTGACGCCGCGCATAGGACAGGCGCCCGGCTTCACTGGGCAGCACCACCCCGTGCGGTTGGGACAACAGCCCCGCCGCCTGATGCAGCAGCACTATCGCTTCGCGCACTTCGTGTTCACCCTTGAACAACGCGCCGCCGGTTTCCCGCGCGACATACAGCGCCAGTTCCGCGAAGGACTGCTGAGCCAGGTCCGCCGCCTTGCGAAACACCTCGGCACGCTCCCGAGGGCCGAATGCAGCCCATGCCGGCTGCGCCAGGGCCGCGTTGCGGCAGGCGATGGCGATGTCGGCCGGGGTGGCCATGGCGCAGCGCATCAGGGGTTCGCCGGTGGCGGGTTCGATCACTGGGATCACGGACCCCGAGGCGGGTATCCAATCGCCGTTGAACAGGCATTCGGACGCAATGGCCCGCTGTAGAAAGTGAGTGGTTTCAGACACTGACATGGCAACTCCGAGTTCTTGTAATTGTCATCGCCTGCACAGGGTGCAAACGCCGCATCAAGCCTTGAGCAAAGGCTGTGCCGCTTGCGCGCAAAGCTGCTGACGTAACGCGTCGAGGGCTCTGGGTCGCGGCCCGCCGCGTCGCGCTCACACCCCACCGAGCGGTTGCCTGCAAGAACCGGGGCCCTGCCACTTGTTCAATTGATAAGGTTATGTTTAATAACTATCTGAGCAGTTACTCATATCGTTCACTCGCTTTGCAGGGGCATAACAATGACTAATCCCCCCAGTGCGCTGCCCGACGACCGGGTGGCCAATGCGGCCTTCCATCCGCGCGGCGACAGCCGCCAACTCAGTGCCGGCAGCTCGCCCACGCCGGCGGAACTGACCGACTGCCTGTTTTTTTCTCCCGAAGACGGGCGTATCTGGCTCAACGATCAACGCATGTTGTTGCTGCACAGTTCGTCGTTCGGCGCCCTGCGCGGGGAGGTCATCGAACGCCTGGGCCTGGAGCAGGCGCGCGGCCTGTTCACCCGCACCGGTTATGCCTCCGGCGCGCGGGATGCGCGGTTGATACGCGAGCGCTGGCCACAGGCCGATGCCGCCGCGGTGTTTCGCGCCGGGACACACCTGCACACCCTGGAGGGCATGACCAAGGTCGAGCCGCTGCACTTCAAGTTCGATGCCGATTCGGGGTTCTATGAAGGTGAGTTCCTCTGGCACCACTCCTGCGAGGCCGATGAGCATGTGGGCGCCTACGGCATCGGCCAGGACCCGGTGTGCTGGACTGAAACCGGCTATGCCATCGGTTTCGTCAGTGGCCTGTTCGGGCAAATGGTGATTTTCCGCGAAGTGGAATGCCGTGGCATGGGCCACCGCAGCTGTCGGGTGATCGGCAAGACGGCCGAGCAATGGGGTGACGTCGAGCAGGACCTGCGCTACCTGAATGTGTCCCAGGCCGTCACCAGCACCACGCTCGCGCCCACGCCCGAGCACCCGGTGAGCCGCAGCGCCAGGGCCAACCCGCCGCAAACGCTGGTGGGCGCTAGCGCCGCGTTCAACGCCGCGACACAAGCCCTGCAACGCGTCGCGCTGACCCCGGCAACGGTGTTGATCAGCGGTGAGTCCGGAGTGGGCAAGGAGATGTTTGCGCGCCAGTTGCACCAGCTCAGTCACCGCCATGACGGCCCGTTCGTGGCGCTCAATTGCGCCGCCATTCCGGATAACCTGATCGAGGCCGAACTCTTCGGCGTCGAACGCGGTGCCTATACCGGCGCGACGCACTCGCGCCCTGGGCGTTTCGAACGGGCCCAGGGCGGCACGCTGTTCCTGGATGAAATCACCAGCCTCAGCCTGGGCGGGCAGAGCAAGTTGCTGCGGGCCTTGCAGGAACGGGAAGTCGAACGGGTCGGCGGCGTGCGCGGTATCAAGGTGGATGTGCGCGTGGTCGCCGCCACCAATATCGACCTGCGTAAAGCCGTGGCTGACGGTACGTTTCGTGAAGACCTGTTCTACCGGCTGAATGTCTACCCCATCGCCCTGCCACCGCTACGCGAACGCAGGGACGACATCCCGCTGCTGATCAACGCATTCCTCACACGCTTCTGCCAGGAATACGCGCGAACGCCAGCGGGCCTGACCATGCGCGCCCTGAAGGTTTTGCTGCGCTATGACTTCGCGGGCAATGTGCGCGAGCTGCAAAACCTGATCGAACGCGGCCTGATCGCCAGTGACGAAGGCCAAGCGATTGACCTGGTGCACCTGTTTCGCAACGAGCCGATGCCCGCCGATCCCTATGGCCTGGACGACCACGGCAGCCTGTCAAACAGCGGGCCGCAGCTAACCACCACAGCGCCCCGCCCTGCACTGCTGGACACCCTTGGCCAGCTGGACCAGGGGTTTTCCATCGACGGCCTTGAATCGCGCCTGATCAATGAAGCGCTGCAACAAAACGCCGGCAACCTGGCCGCCGCCGCCAGGCTCGTGGGGCTCAGCCGCGCTCAATTTGCCTACCGATTGAAGAAGCATCAGCGGCAAACCCCTTGAATGGCAATTAGTGCTTTAAAAGCTTTACCCAATTAAGTATTTTGCAGGGATACCGGGGCGACAAGCGCCCCTCTTTTTACTCATGACAAGGATCTCCTGTGAGCGGACTGCGTGAACGTCAGAAAGCCGAACGCCGGCAAGCCATCAGCAAGGCCGCGATCGAACTGTTTGAACGCCAGGGTTTCCAGAACACCACCATCGAACAGATCGCCAGCCAGGCCGGGGTGTCGCCGCCGACGGTGTTCAAGTACTTCGGCAACAAGCAGGAAATCATCCTGGAAATCCTGCACCACGCCGATCAACGCGCGATCATCGACACCCGCAGCCGGATCCACGAAATAGACGACCCGGTCGAGGCGCTCTGCCACCTGGAACGCCTTCTTACCGGCTATGCGTTGGAAGTCATGCACCCCAGCCTGTGGCGTGAACTGCTGCCGCTGATTCTCTTCGGTGGCAACAATGAACTGCCGGCAGGCTATCGGGCCATGAACGATGCGCTCAGGGCCGAAATCAGCGAATTGCTGCGGGAATTGCAACGGGCTGGCAAGCTGCGTCCGCAGCTCGATGTGGAATTGGCCGCGTTCCTGTTGAACGACTATTCGCACCTGCAACTGTTCCGACTGGTGAACCAGGAACACCCGGATATCGACGCGCACTCTACCCAGGTCAGGCGCATCACCGAGTTGCTGTTTTACGGCATGCAGGCCTGACCCATTACGGGGTCAGGCCATACCGATCAGCGGTTACTCTTGATGGCGGTCCAGGTGCGGGTACGGATGCGCTCCACGGCGGCCGGGATCGGCTCCAGGGCGAACAGGGTCTTGCGCGCTTCCTCCGGCACATACATGTTGGGGTCGTTGCGGATGCTGGCGTCCACCAGCGCAGTGGCGTCCTTGTTCGGGTTGGGGTAGCCGATTTTGTTGCTGATGCGCGCAATCACGTCCGGGCGCAGGATGTAATTGATGAACGCATGGGCCTCTGCAGTATCGGGCGCATTGGCCGGGATCATCATCACGTCCGCCCACATCGGCGCGCCTTCCTTGGGCAGTGCCATCTCGACCTTGACGCCCTTGCCGGCGGCATCTGCCAGTCGCGCGGCCAATGCGACACCGCCGGACCAGCCCACGCCCACACAGATATCACCGTTGGCCAGGTCCATGCCGTAGCGCGACGAGTTGAAGTAAGTGACGTAAGGGCGGATCTTCATCATCACGGCCTGGGCTTGCGCATAGTCCTCACGCTTCTGGCTATTGGGGTCGAGGCCCTTGTAGTGCAAGGCAATCGGCAGGATCTCGTTGCCGGCGTCGAGAAAACCCACGCCACAACTGGCGAGCTTGGCGAGGTTTTCTTCCTTGAAGATGATGTCCCAGCTGTTCATCTGCACGTCGGCGCCCAGGGCTTTGCGCACCTTGTCGACGTTGTAGCCGATCAATGTGGTGCCCCATAGGTACGGCACGGCGTAGCGATTGCCGGTGTCCCCCACCGCTTCCAGGGATTTCATGAACTCGGGGTCCAGGTGCTGCCAGTTCGGCAACTGCGCGCGGTCCAACGGTTGGACGGCACCGGCGGTGATCAGGTGCCCCAGGTTGGCGGTGCCCGGGAATACCACGTCATACCCGGAGTTTCCCGTCAGCAGCTTGGACTCCATGGTTTCGGCGCTGTCGAATACATCGTAGATCGGGCGGATTCCGGTCTCTTCCTGGAAGCTCTTGAGCACTTCCGGCGGCAGGTATTCGATCCAGTTGTAGATCCTTACGGTTCGTTCTTCGGCCAGACAAAAACCGCTGATCAACAACGAAGCGACTGTGCCCAGCAGGGTATTACGCAAAAAACTGTTCATGATAAAAACACTCCAGCGCGGCCGCAAAGGCTCGCGGCACTTAATAGCGATAGGTGAAATACAGTTCCAACGCACTGAAGGTCTGGTCGTCACCGAACACCTGCTTGGCGGCGGCCAGTGGCTTGACCCAGTTATAGGACAGCGACGTATAGAACGACGGCGTGGGCGTCCAGTCGAGGAATATCACGCTCTCATCGGCAAAGCGCCGATCGCGGACCGCCGCGCCCATGTAGTTTTTCTCATCGAGCCAGAACTGGTAGTGAATGGCGCCGAGGGTCAGGGTCTCGTTGAGGTGGGTCTTGAGCGAGAACTGTTGGACATTTTCGTTGCTGTTGAACAGCAGGTAGTTGCCGACCACGTCGCCGACGAGCCACGTACTCCAGTCGACGAAGCCCTTGCTCAACGGGTCCCAGGCTTTCTGGCGGTTATCGCTGAGGTTGTCATCACCGGAAAAGCTCGCGTAGCGATAACCGATGACGGGCGTCAACGGCAACGTGCTGAAGGCATAGTCGGCCTGGCCGTACCAGGCGTTGGCATCGTAATCGACCCCCTCGCCGCTACCGCGCTCCAACGCGTACTCCGCATTCAGGGTCAGCGCCGGTACGCCGGGCACCTTGGCATTGAGCGCCCGCAGGTTGTACACCTGCATGCCGTCGCGACGACGAGGCAGCGTGCTGCCTTTGGGCCCCAGGGCGTTGACCCGCATGGCCATGGCGCCCAGGGTCACTTGGTCGTCGAGGTTGTAATCGAGGTTGACGCCGGTCATGCGGAAATCACCCAGGTCATCGTCGGTGCGCAGGGTGAATGCCTGAGACTTCAAGGCGCCATGTTCCCAGGCCAGGATCGCCGAATCCTTGAAGGCGGTTCGAGGGCCCAGCCAGTAGGCGCCGTCCTTGAGCTGGTCCAGGTTGCCGTCCATGACGATGAACCCCGTACCGACCATGTAGTTCTGGCGGCCAGCCGTGAACTTCCACTCACCGGCACGGAACCCGCCGTACAGTTCTTCAGCGGCAACCTTGCCGTCGGAACTGCGGGTAAAGCCGCCCGCATCGCCGTCGCCGAACGTGCTTGCCGCGACCAGGGAACCGCCGGCCAGCAAGCTGAAATCGGGTTGCAACGCATACTCGAGTTTGACCCCGGGTTTTACGTAGAACTCTTGCCAGTCGATCTTGGTGCCGCCATTTTTACCGTTGCGCGCATCGACCCGGCCGCTGCCAAAGTTGACGCCGCGGGTTGATAGCGTCGCGCCCCCCGCGGTGAGGTTGACTTCGCCCTTGAGATCGCCGTCCTCAAAGGTGTAGCCCGCCAACGCGACGTGGGTGGTCAAGGGTAAGCCGACCGCGATGAGCGCTCGAGAGAAACGCTTGATGAAAACCATAAGAAGCTCCTGTGTGATTATTGTTGTTACAGGGCAGTCAATGGCGACGCAAAGCGCCGCCAACACATGGCAAAGCCAGGTGAATAGAACGCAAGACTCTTATTTTTCGGGGTGTGTCAGTGACTCAGGTGAGCGCTGATAGCGCGCAGCATTCGCACGCTATCGGCATCGAACGGGCCGACCGCATCGGTCAGCGACGATTGCTTGACGATCACGACGCCGGAGGGCTTGTCGATGAACAGGTACTGGCCGTGGATGCCACCGGCCATCAGGGCCTGGCTGTGATCGTTGAACACGTACCACTGGCTTCGATAGGACGCACCTGGTGTCCAGCCGGAGAACTCGGCATTTTGCGCGTAGATCGCCGGATCCCCGCCGCCGGCGATACGTGCCACGGTCTCGGGCGACAGCAGCTCAACCCCCTCGTGACAGCCATCGTTGGCCAGCAGACGGCCGAAGCGCGCCATGTCTCTTAACGTCGCACTGAAACCCGCCCCGGCAACGTTACGTCCCCAGGGATCAGCCATGAAATAGCCGTCGCGATCACAGCCCAGCCGGCTCCAGATTTCTGCTAACAACTGGCTGCAGGCCTTGCCCGAGGCGCGCTCCATGACCCAAGCCAAGGCTTCGGTGGTCGCGGTCACATAATGGAAAAAGCCACCGTGGCTGGCGCGCTTTTTGAGGGATGGCAGGTACTGGTACAACGACTCGAATTGAGCGTATTGCGCCGGTGCGGGTTGAAACCCGCAGGCGTAACCGTACTGCGAGCTCTCCGAGTTGGGATCGTCGTACACCTCGCTGTAGTCGATGCCCACCGCCATATCGAACAACTGGCGCACCGTCGCATCGCCAAACGCGCTGCCCACCAGTTCGGGCACGTAGTACGCGACGGGTAACCCAGGCTCGAGCACACCACTGGAAACCAGCTGTTCGCCAAGGGTGCCGATCAGCGACTTGGTCACCGAAAACATGATGTGCCGGTCGCAGGCCTGCTGACCGTTGAAGTAGCGCTCGAACAATACCGTGTCGCCCTGCATCACCAAAAAGGCGTCGGTCTGGCTGGCCTCGAGGTGATCGATGACGCTGATGCTCAGCCCACACTCACTGTCGAAACACAGCTGGTCCAGCGCATTGGGAGCCTGCTTGAGCATACCGACCGGCCCTGGGCCCGCCGGTACGTCAATGGTGGGGCGCAAGCGCGCCAGGTTGCGGAACCCCCACTGGCTGAAGGGCGGACGCATCCAGTTGTGCCACGTGACTCGGTGTTCCGGCTCGGCGGGAAAGCCACGCATCAGCAAAGGGGCCGCGCAAGTGGCCGACGACGATTCAGTGGCCTCGACGTAAAGCGTCGCAAGAAAAGACGGGTTTTTATGACTCATCGGGAGATGACCCTGGAGATGACTCTGCATGAGAGCAGATGCGCAGAAATCATTACCCGATATTTATCTTTAGTCAATAAAACTTTTTATTCGATAACACTAACTCCGCTATCGCTGCATCGAGCCGGTAGCCGGCGGTGCGTGGCACATTCGCCGTCATGAAAAGCACACTCCACACCGACCTCAGAAATCAACCGTGGCCGACAACTGCAAGGTGCGCGGAGATCCCGGGGAAAAGGCGCCGTAGGAGGCGACGCCCGACCAGTACTCACGGTCGAATACGTTCTGCACGGTGGCGCGGAACGTCGTAGGTCGCCCTTCTATCTTCGTGGCATAACGCGCGCCCGCATCGATGCGAGTCCAGGCGTCCAGTTCCTGGGTGTTGGCCTGGTTGACGTATTGGCTGTCGGTGTAGATCGCGCCGCCGGTCAAGGTAAAGCCTTCCAGCCATGGGGTATCCCATTCGGCCCAGAGGTTGGCCTGGATGTCGGGTACGCCGACCGGTTTGTTGCCCCGGTTGGCTGCGGTGGCGGACTTCGTCAACTCGCCGTCGAGGAACGTCACGCCCCCCATCAAGCGCGTGCCCGGCGCGACTTCCCCGTACAGGCTCACTTCCACGCCACGGTTGCGTTGCTCCGATTGCACGGAATACACATTGTTGGCACCCAGCTCGCCGCTGGGCTTTTCGATCTGGAACAACGCCACGCTCGTGATGAACGTGTGGTGTTCATACTTCACGCCGAGCTCGTGCTGTTTGGACACATAAGGGGCGAATGTCTGGCCGCCGTTGTTCGCGGTGCCTGGGGCGGTATCGCCCTTGCTCAAGCCTTCGACATAGTTGTAATACAAAGACACGTCATCCCAGGGCTTGACCACGACGCCCAGCAACGGCGTCGTGGCAGTGTCTTTGTTGCGGGAGCTGACAGCCCCGGCGGCATTGTAGTTACGCGACTCGATCGCTTGCCGGCGCAGGCCGAGGGTCAGTTGGAGGCGGTCGTCCAGCACGCCCAGGGTGTCCGTCAGTGCGACGCCGGACAGTTCCGTCTCCGAAATGCGCAGCACCTTGGGGGCGTCGAGGTATTGCTTGGGCGTATCCACCGGGTGATAGATGTTGGAGCGGATCTCCTTACCATTGGTGATGCCTCGGGACAGTTCGTCCCGGTAACGGGTCGCCATCAGCGTGGTCATGTGCGTCACCGGCCCGGTGGCGAACAGCCCGCGAAGGCCCACATCGGCGGTCGAACGGTCGACGTTGAACTTGTAATAACCCGGGATATTGCTGGTATCGCCGGCGTCGTTGAGGATCCTGGGCACCTGGTCGGACAGGCGCTTCACGTCCGACTTGCCCCCGCCGGCATGGGCGAACACGGTCAGCGCATCGCTCAAGTCATACTCGCCGCCGAGCAGTGCCGATTGTTCCTTGGTGTCCGACCAACCCCATTTTTGCGGCAGGCTGGTGCGGCCATTGGCGGCAGATGGCACGTCGACGCCCGTTGCGACGGTGAAGGGGCGCGAGGCGCCGTCAAAGTTTTCTTTCTGGCTGATGTAGTCAAGGTTCAGGCGCAACCGCTCGCCGCGATAATCCAAGGCAATGGCCCCGATATCCACCTCGCGCTTCTGATTATCGACGGCGGTGTCGCCGCCCTGGAGGCTGCCGTTGAAGCGCAGGCCAAACTGGTTTTCTTCACCAAAGCGCCGGCTGATGTCCAAGCGGCCGCCCACTTGGGAGTCCGATGCGTAACTGCCGGTAAAGCGCGTCAGGTCTTCATCCAGCGCCCGCTTCGGCACGATGTTGATGACGCCGCCAACGCCGCTGTTCGGCGAGACACCGTACATCAGCGCACCGGGCCCTTTGAGCACCTCGATGCGTTCGGCGTAGTCGGTGAACGTCCGGTAGTTCGGCGCCACACCGTACACGCCGTCATAGGCCAACTCGCCAAGGTTGCCTTCGCCGATGGCAAACCCACGGATGAAAAACGAATCGACGATACCGCCCGTCTGCCCCGTGGACCGCACCGAAGGATCGCGCTCCAGGGCGTCGGCCGCCGTCACTGTCTGCAGGTCGGCCAGGGTTTTGGCGGTGTAGCTGGTCACACTGAACGGGGCGTCCATCACATCCTTGTTGCCCATCATCCCCAGGCGCGCGCCACGGGCGACCTGCCCGCCGGCCAGTACCGGCGGCAATGCCGTGGGGCCAGCCTCGCGGGCGTCGATGGTGGTGGTGTCGAGGATCAGGCTCTGCGCGCTGTCAGGCGTTGACGCGTCGCCCGCTGCGGGCTGTGGCGTAGCCGCCGAGGCATTGGCGCTGCATGCGACCAAGACGACATTCAGCATGGCGCTCCGAATCGCGAGGGTTAACACACGTTCACCATAGGGACGACAGATAACGGGCATGACGAGAGGATCCTTTCAACGTAGGAAAATGGGAATCACTCCTAATGCCAGCCGACTTGCGAAAAAGTATCATCCCTCCCTGTTTTTTTACCGGGTTCATCCGCCGAGGCCGTCTCATGTCCCATGCAGGTGTCATTCAGGGTTCAAGTGTCAGAACCCTTGTTTATCTTTTGTTCGCGATCCAACTGGTCTCCATGGGCGCGATGGAAATGAGCGGACCGTTCTGGCCCGTACACCTGCGCGGGCTGGCTTCTTCGGAGGCGCTTTTCAGTTTCGCCAGCATCGCTGTGTACGTGGGACCGATGCTGGGCATCATGCTGACCAGTGCGTTCTGGGGCCGTATCGGCGATCGATACGGGCACAAGTTGATGATGATCCGCGCGCTCGCCGGGTTGTCCTTGACCCAGCTCGGCCTGGCGTTTTTCAGCGACATCTGGGCGATCCTGGCCCTGCGTTTCCTGCAGGGTGCCTTCGCGGGCTACATTGCCCCGGCGCAGGCCTACGGCGTGAGTATCGAAAGCCCGTCGCGCCGGGCCCGGCTGTTCGCGATTCTGCAGATCTCGACCAACGTCGGCTCGTTGCTGGGCGCCGTGCTCGGCGGCCTGATTCTCGATTACGCGACGTTTTTCTGGATCAATATCGTGGCCTCGGTGTTATGCGCCGCCTGCACGGTGATCGCCGCCATGACACTGCCGGACGTCCCCCCCGTGAAAAAAACCGCGCCGGTAAACACCTGCGCCCCCGCCCAGGCCAGCGCTGCTGGCTGGCGTGGCTCGCCCCTGCTGTCGCTGTTGGGCATCATGGGGATTCTGCTGTTGGCGCGAATGCTGCCCCAGACTTCGTTCTCGCTTTACGTCAGTTCCACATTCGATGTCAGCCACTCAGTGGTCGGCCTGTGCTACGGGCTATTGGCCCTGGGCTTCATTCTTTCGGCGACGGCATGGTCGCGTTACTTCGAGCAGCGCTCTCTACACCAGACGCTGCAGCGCATCACTTACGTGGTGATCGGTTGCATCGCGCTGACCGCCGTGGCGGGCATTACCCGCAACCCCGTGGTGTTTATCCTGGCCTACTTCGTCTGGGGAGTACTGCTGGGTGCCACGACGCCAGTGCTGATGGCCCTGATCTCGACCACCGCCGACAGTGCCCGACAGGGCTATGTACTGGGTATCGCGCAAAGCACCGCGCAGTTTGCCTCGATTGCCGGTATCTGCATCGGCGGCTTGCTCAGCCAAGCGTATGGCCTGCCCTACACGTATCTGTTCGTTTGCCTGGCGTATGTGCTGGCGCTGGTGCTGATCGTCGCCCTGCGTTATTGGCCCGCGGGCAAGCAACCCCACCAAGTCGCGGGTCGGGATTGAACCAGGTGCCTGGCGATGAAGGACACGCCAGCACATGGGATCGCACCGATCGCGGGGCACTGATCTCCCCTTGCTTTTCAAGCATCTTGTCAACTAGCATTGGGAATACTTCTCAATTAGATGCACGCCCGCGCCATGAGCCAAACCCACTCCGCGAACAACCCGAGTCACCTGCGCGCGATTGAGGCCCTGTACAGCGGGCATCACAGCTGGCTGTACGCGACGCTGAAAAGAAAACTGGGCAACGCCATGGATGCGGCGGATCTGGCGCAGGACACCTTCACCCGTATCCTGGCTTCACAGGTCACGGTAATCGAGCAGCCTCGCGCCTACTTGAGCTGCGTGGCCAAGGGCATCCTGATCAACTGGTACCAGCGCAAGGCGCTGGAGCGCGCCTACCTGGAGGCACTCGCCAATGCGCCCGCACAGGATGTGCCGTCGCCTGAATCGCACTTCATGGTGCTGGAAACCCTGCACGAAATCGACGCCATGCTCGATGCCCTGCCGCCGCTGGTGAAGCGGGCGTTCCTGCTGTCGCAGATCAACGGGCTGAAATACGACGACATCGCCAAGCAACTGGACGTCTCGCTGATCACCGTCAAACGCTACATGAAGCAAGCGTTCCTGCACTGCATGATGATGGTCGAATAGATGCGCGCGCTGCGCAGAGAGCCACCGCTGAATCCCGACGTGCTTGAAGAAGCCGCCGAATGGCTGATGCGTTTGAGCGACAACGGGTTGAGCGACAACGAGCGTGCCGAGTGGGAGCGCTGGAAGGTCAGCAGCCCCGAGCGCGATCGCGCGTGGTCGCGGGCGCAATTGCTGCAAAGCAAGCTGGGCGGCTTGCCGTCTTCCCTGGCGATGTCGGCGCTGGATCGGCCAAGCAATCCGGAGCGGCGTGCAGCCCTGGGTAAATTGGCCCTGCTGCTGGCGGTGATACCGGCGGGTTGGGGCAGCTGGAAGCTGGTGGAGTCAGGCCGATGGTCGTCCGACTACCGCACGGCCGTGGGCCAACAACGCGAATTGACCCTGGCCGATGGCTCACGCATCACGTTGAATACCGACACCGCCATGGATGTGCTGTTTGATGGCCAACAGCGGCTGATCCATCTGCGCGAAGGCGAAATACTGGTGCAGACCGCACCGGATACCGCTTCCGTCCCCCGCCCCTTCCTCGTCATCACCCGACAGGGCCGCATGCAGGCCCTGGGCACGCGCTTTACCGTGCGTGAACTGGGCCCGCGTACCCAGCTCGCCGTACTGGAAGGCGCAGTGAAAGTGGAACTGGCCGAAAACCGCCAAACGGAGCCGCTGATCGTCAACGCCGGGCAGCGCACCGACTTTTCCTCACAGACCTTTGGAGCGCTGACTGCCGCCGGTCGCTACGTCGGTGCCTGGGCCCAGGGCATGCTGATGGCGGACAAGATGCGCCTGGCGGATTTCGTTGCCGAGCTGGCGCGTTATCGTCGTGGTTTTGTGCGCTGCGATCCGGCCATTGCCGACCTGCGCGTCTCGGGTGCCTTCCCGATCAGCGATACCCAACGCACCTTGAACATGCTGGTGCAAACCTACCCGGTGCTCGCCACCGGCCATTTGAACGGGTATTGGGTCACGCTGTCGCCCGCCTGACGCCGCGAAGGCAAACCTCGCAAAAAAATAAAGCGTTGCCAGGCTGATACTTTTTTTGATCTCAACTGGCAATGAAGGAACAGCCACTTCCTCTCGCCACAGGGCCCCCCATTGATGCCGGTCATTCGCAGCGCGTTGCTCAGCCTGACCCTGATCGGTGCGGCCTGCCCTTTGGCCTGGGCGGACGCGCCGGTGCAGCTGGATTCAGTGACCGTGCGCGCGTACAACCTTGCCCCCGGACCGCTCGGCGCAACCTTGTCGAGCTTTGCCGTGGAGGCCGGCATTGCCTTGTCCTTCGAGCCGTCGATCACTGAAGGGTTGATCAGCCCAAGGCTTTCTGGAAATTACTCGACCCAGGCGGCAGTCGCGCATTTGCTGGCCGGCAGTGGCCTGGACATGCTGCTGCGCAACGACGGCAGCTACACCTTGGCGCTCCGCAGGGTCACCCTGGCGCAGACCACGATCAGTGGCCACGACCAGCCGGCCGAGACCTTGCCCCCGGTGTACCCGGGGGGCCAGGTGGCCGCGGGAGGACGCCTGGGCATGCTGGGTAATATCGATGTAACGGACGCCCCCTTCAGCGTCAGCACTTACACCTCGGCGCTGATCAAGGACCAACAGGCAACGACCGTGGGCGACGTGCTGGAGCGCGATTCGTCGGTCCGCGCCACCGGGCAGACCGGCGGGATTGTCGATTCTTTTTTTATCCGTGGGTTTCCGGTCGGCGAAGGCAACCTCGGTGAGCTGGCCTTCGACGGTGTCTATGGCGTGGCCTCCAACTATCGGGTGTTCACCGAATACGCCGAACGCATCGAGGTCGTCAAAGGACCGAGCGCACTGCTCTACGGCATGTCGCCCAACAGTGCCGTCGGCGGGGTGATCAATGTGGTGCCCAAGCGCTCCCTGGATGAAGACTTGACGCGGTTCACCGCCAGTTACGCCCAGGATGCGCAACTGGGGAACCATATCGACATCAGCCGGCGCTTTGGCGAGGAACGCCGATGGGGGGTGCGGGTCAACGCCAGTGTCCAGCAAGGCAACACCGTGATCGACGACCAATCGCGCGCCGTCGGGCTCGGCGCCGTGTCCCTGGACTACCGGGGCGATCGCCTGCGAGGCAGCCTGGACCTGATCTCCCAGCAAGAAAAGTTCGATGCGGCATCTCGACCGTTCCTGATCGACACGGGCGTGGAGATGCCTTCCGCCGCCAATGGTCGGACCAATGTGAGCCAAGACTGGGGCTGGTCCGAAACCCGTGATAAATCCGCGTTGCTCAGCGGTGAATACGACCTCACCGACGCCTTGACCGTCTTCGCCCATGCCGGTGGCGGCAGGTCGGCTGTCGCGCGCATGTCCGACCAGACCCCAACCCTCCTCAACGCCGCCGGCGACACCGCCTCGACACCCGGCTATTACAAGTTCAACGTGCAGCGCTACACTGTCGATGCGGGCACGCGCCTACGCTTCGACACCGGGCCGGTCGGCCACGTCACGGCCCTGCAAGTCTCGCGTTATCGCGATGAGTTGTCCCGTGGCATCACATCCGGCGCGGTCATCCTGTCGAACATCTACCACCCGATCGATCAGCCCAAGCCCTCGATTGCCGAGCCGGATACGCCAAAGGTCTCCGCGACGCAATTATCCGGCATCGCCATCGCCGACACCCTGTCGGTGCTCGAACAACGCCTGCAGGTCACCTTCGGCCTGCGCAGACAGCATATTGAGTCGAGCAACTACAACGCCTCCGGTACGCTGAGCACGTCGTATGACGGAGGCAAGACCACGCCGCTGTTCGGGGTGGTGGTCAAACCCTGGGACCATGTGTCGCTCTACTACAACTACCTTGAGGGCCTGAGCAAGGGCGACGTCGCCCCGGCCAACGCCGCCAATGCAGGCCAGATCTTCGCCCCTTACGTTTCCCGGCAGCAGGAGATCGGGGTCAAGCTCGACTACGGCACGTTCATGGCGACCCTGGCGCTGTTCCAGATCAAGAAGCCCAGCGGCGAGTTGTCGGGCGGGACGTTTTCGGTGCAAGGCGAACAGCGCAATCGGGGCATCGAGCTGAACCTGTTTGGCGAGGTCGCCCCAGGCGCGCGCCTGCTCGGGGGAGTGACGCTGCTGGATGCGCAGTTGACCAAAACCGGCATTGCCGCCAACCGAGGCAACACTCCGGTCGGCGTGCCGGATGTACAAGCCAACCTCTGGGCCGAATGGGACATCCCCTGGGTCGAGGGGCTGACGTTCACCAGTGGCGCGATCTATACCGCCCGCCAGTACGTCAACCAGGCCAACAGCCAACAACTGGATCCCTGGACCCGCATCGACCTCGGCGCACGTTACACCACGCGTATCGCACAGCGGCCGACAACGTTCCGCGCCACGGTGCAAAACCTGTTCGATCGCGAGTACTGGTCGGGTGTCGCCTCTTATGGAGCGTTTTCCCAGGGCTCGCCACGCACGCTTTTACTCTCGGCCACGGTCGACTTCTGACACCTGCAAAGGCTTTAACCATGGTTACCATCGTTCGACGCAGCCACGCCTTCGCGGCGCTGTTAGTGGCTGGCTTGCTCGGGGCTTCACTGCCCGCCCCCGCCGCCGAGGCGGATACCGCGCGCCGTACCGTCACCGACCTGCTCGGCCGCGAGGTCAAGGTCCATCTGCCGGTCAGGCGGATGATTCTCGGGGAGGGTCGCCAGCTGTACCTAGTCGCCGCCCTGGATACGCAAAACCCCATCGAACGCATCGTCGGCTGGCGCAAGGATCTGATCCAGTCGGACCCGGACACCTACGGAGCCTACCTGCGCAAATTTCCCGCCATTGCCAGGATTCCCACCTTTGGCGGTTTTGAAGACGGGACCTTCGACATCGAACAAGCGATCGCCCAACACCCCGACGTGATCATCCTCAACATCGAGGCACAGCATGCCACCGAGGATGCGCGCTATATCGAGAAGCTCGATGCCCTGGGCATACCGGTGGTGTACGTCGACTTTCGCAATCAACCGATGCAGAACACCGAGCCGACCATGCGCCTGTTCGGCCGGCTGTTGGGCAAAGAAGCGCGTGCCGAGGCTTTCATTGATTTTCGCAACCGGCAGATCCGCCGGGTGACCGACGTGATCGCGGCGCAGCAGCCTGTGCGCCCCGCGGTGTTTATCGAACGCATCGGCGGTTACACGGACGATTGCTGCCTGAGCTTCGGCAACGAAAACTTCGGGCTTTTTGTCGACATGGCCGGTGGCAACAATATCGCCAGAGGCATTATCCCCAGCACCTTCGGCCAGTTGAATCCCGAACAGGTCATCGTCGCCAACCCGGCGCAGGTGGTAGTCACCAGCGCCAACTGGGAGGCGTTCGCCCCTGGCGGCCATTGGGTCGGCGTCGGCCCGGGCGCCGACATGACGCAAGCCCGGCACAAACTGGCCTGGTACACCCAACGGCCAGCCTACGCAGGGATCAAGGCGCAGGACAACCAGGCCTTTCATGCGATCTGGCATCAGTTCTACAACAGCCCTTACCAGTTCGTGGCCATCCAGCAATTGGCCAAATGGTTTCATCCCACGCTGTTTGCCGACCTGGACCCCGAGGCCTCCTTTCGCGAGCTGCACGAGCGGTTTCTGCCGGTACCTTACGAGCCGGGCTATTTCGTCAGCTTGCGCACCCCCGAGGTCAAGCCATGAGCGCACCGAGCGACACCCTGGTGGTGCAGCGCGAGACCTACCGTCGCCTGGTGCTGCGCAAGCGGCTGATCCTCGCCGGGCTGATGACGCTGCTGCTCTGCAGTGTCCTGCTTGACCTGGCCCTGGGCCCGGCGAGTTACAGCCTGCGCGAAGTACTCGGCGCACTGTTTTCGCCGGACGACGCTTCGGCGCAGGTGCGCGTGGTGATGTGGGATATCCGCCTGCCTGTCGCCCTGATGGCGGTTGCCGTGGGCGCGGCATTATCACTGGCGGGTGCGCAGATGCAGACCATCCTCAACAACCCGCTGGCCAGCCCCTTCACCCTGGGCATTTCTGCCGCCGCCAGCTTCGGCGCGGCCATGGGCCTGGCGTTTGGCGTGGCCCTGTTCCCATTGGCGGCACAGTACATGGTGCCGGTGAACGCGTTCGTCATGGCCATGCTCTCTGCCTTGCTGATCCACTTCCTGAGCATGCGCCGCGGCGTCACCGCTGAAACCATCGTGCTGCTGGGCATTGCCCTGGTGTTCACGTTCAACGCGTTGTTGGCCCTGGTGCAGTTTTTTGCCACCGAGCAAGCCGTGGCGGCCGTGGTGTTCTGGACCATGGGCAGCCTGACCAAAGCCACCTGGCCAAAACTCGGTGTGATCTGCCTGGTGATCGTGGTCACCCTGCCGATTTTCGCCAGGCGCGCCTGGGCCCTCACAGCCCTGAGGCTGGGCGACGACAAGGCCGCAAGTTTCGGTATCAACGTGCGCAGCCTGCGCTTTCAGACGTTGATCATGGTCAGCCTGCTCGCCGCGTTTCCCGTGGCCTTCGTCGGCACCATCGGTTTTATCGGGCTGGTCGGCCCGCACATTGCGCGGATGTTGATTGGCGAAGACCAGCGGTTCTTCCTGCCGGCGTCGCTGCTGACCGGCGCACTGATTCTGTCCGTCAGTTCGGTGGTCAGTAAGACCCTGATTCCGGGCGCGATCTTTCCGATCGGCGTGGTCACATCGTTGATCGGCGTGCCGTTCTTCATATCTCTGATTCTCAGCGGGAAGAAAAACTCATGGTGACGATCCAGCTGGAGAACCTTGGTGCCCGCTACGGTCAGCGCACGATCATCAGCGGTGTCACGACCGGCGCATTTATGGGTGGCCAAGTGGTCGCGGTGGTCGGCCCCAATGCCGCCGGCAAGTCCACCCTGTTCAAGCGCATGGCAGGCTTGATCGACGGCCCCGGCCGGGTGATTCTGCAGGGCTCGAAAAAGGGCATCCGGGGCATCAGCTACATGCCGCAAGGCTTGAACGGCAGCGCTCGATTGACGGTGTACGAATCGGTGCTTCTGGCACGTAAACAACTGTCGCCCGGCTGGGTCGTCCACGATGATGAGCTGACGCTGGTCGACGAGATATTGCAGGCGCTGGGGATCACCGGCCTGTCCTTTCGCAACCTCGGCGAACTCAGCGGCGGGCAGCAACAGCTCGTGTCCATCGCGCAGACCTTGGTGCGCGAGCCGGAGATCCTGTTGATGGACGAACCCACCAGCGCCCTCGACATGCACCGCCAGGTCCAGGTGTTGGACTTCATGCAGGCATTGGCCCGCCGGCGTCGGGTCATTGTGTTCATCGCCATCCATGACCTGAACCAGGCGTTACGTTTTGCCGATCAGGTGCTGGTGATTGCGGACGGTACCGCACAAGGCAGTGGCGCGAGCCGTGAGGTCATTACAGAACAGATGCTGCGCACTGTGTATAAGGTCCAGGCGCGCATTGAACAGTGCAGTCGCGGGCAGCCTCATATCCTGATCGACGATATTGTTTGAGGGCCGCGAGCACTCCAGCCTGCTATTCCACGGCCGCACCGGCCATCAGTGCCTGGGCTTCGATGGGCGGCGCATCCGGATAGTGTCAACGGGTAACTTGATCCCGAGGTCGAACCGCGCGGATCAAAAGTCGTCCTTTACGTTGCCATCGTTGATCTTGAACTCCCGGTGTTGCAGATAAACGCTTCGAATGAAGTTGTATTTATCCCCGGTGATGAGCTTTTCAGATTTCATGTATTGAGCGCGTCCGTCGATCATGCCCAGGCCGTACAGGCTATTACGCGTCGGAACGTCGCCGATGTAACGAACCGGGTTGGCGTAGATATCGGGAAAGATGGCCGGCGCATCGCGAAGTGTGCTGGGCCCCAAGAGCGGCAGCACAAGATAAGGACCACTACCTACCCCCCAGTAACCGAGGGTTTGACCGAAATCTTCGTCATTGCGCTGCAGCCCCATGGGCGTCGCGACATCGACCAATCCTGCCAGGCCAATGGTGCTGTTGAGTAAGAAGCGGCTCGTATCAACCCCGGCGTTATAGAACTTGGCTTGAAGTAAGTTGTTCGCCAGGTTCTTGACCTCCCCCAGATTGTTGAAAAAATTATGCACGCCGTCTTGCGCAATGCGCGGAGTGACAAATTGATATCCCTGGGCAAGGGGTTTCAGTGCGTAGGTATCCAGCGTGTCATTGAATGAGAAAATGGGTCGGTTGATACGCTCCCACGGGTCCTTGTCGGAATCCGCCTGGCAAAGGGCTGAAAGCGTTATGAAACTGGCGCAGGTCAGTACCTGAGCGCAACGGCTTAAAGTGGAACGAGATGCACGCATGTTGATTTCCCATTGAATGAAGTCAGCCGATTTGACGCGCGCCAGCCGTTCCATCGCGGCGATTGTGTGTGCAAGAGACAGGGCTATTAATTCCAACCGCCTCCCAACACTTTGTACAACGTGATGCGGTTACTCTGCTCGGTCAGACGCAGGGTGATCAGGTCCTGCTGGGCGCTGTAGAGCGAGCGTTGTGCATCCAGGGCTTCCAGGTAGCTTTGCGACCCGCCCCGGTACAAGGCGTCCGAGAGCTCGAAGCTCTTGCGGCTGGCGTCGGTCAGCGCCTGTTGCGCGGCGATCCGGCGATCCAGGGTGCTGCGCACGGCCAGCGCGTCGGCCACTTCGCGGAACGCGGTCTGCAGGGTCTGCTGATAAGTCTGTATCTGGATGTCACGCTCGACCTTGGCCGAATCCAGGGTCGCGCGGTTACTCCCGGCGTCGAAAATCGGCACGCTGATGCTCGGGGCAAAGGTCCAGGCACCGCTGCCGGATTTGAACAGGCCGGCCAATGCCGAGCTGGACGAGAAGGCCATCCTGCGCCGCGGGCCCCAACTGCTGGCCAGCTCAGCGCCGCGCCTGCTGATCGACGAAGCGCAATATCGCGCCTCGATAGACGGCATCGCCCTGGACCTCACCCCCCTGGAGCTACGGCTGCTCAGCACCTTCGCCCGCTCTGCCGGCCGCGTGTTTTCCCGTGACCAACTGCTCGACAAGATCTACTCCGACCACCGCGTGGTCACCGACCGCACCGTGGACAGCCATATCCGCAACCTGCGGCGCAAGCTGGAGCAGGCGTGCCCAGGGGAAACGCCCATCGAATCGTTGTATGGGGTCGGTTATCGGTTTCAGCTTTCCGAGGCCTGATACCTCGGAATAATACACATCGGCACCGTCAACGAGGCGCAAGCGGAACGCCTGCAACCATCTCCAGATACCGGAGCACGCTAAACCTAGGTCAGATTCAACCCGCCGTCTGAGAGGAGTATCTCGCCGGTCAAGTCGTCCGACTCGACCAGCATTACAACTACCGCATAGGGAATAGATGCGCCCTTAGGACGGATACCGGCATGCGAACTGATGTTTACGACGCAACCTGCTCGACGGTAACAGGCGGCATCGCGCAATGCCGACTCGGCAACGCGACTAGGTGGAACGGCGCCACGACATTAACCTCGTTAAGTTCGTGCCACCACTAACGGGTCCGCAGCTTCCCCTCGGTCAAGTTTTTTGACGGGGACTAAGCCTCCAAAAAGCCAGCGACCACTGTCCAGTAAGATCAGTGTAGAACGCAGTGTTTCTAATCCAATGAGCCGCGGAGCGCCGGGGAGGCAGTTTTTTAGTATGGATTTCTCTCGCTCAAGCCAGGCGATCCGAGCTTCCAGCTCCTGAATGTTCTGCTGCTCTGGGGTCAGCGTCTTGCTCTGCGGCGTGACGCCTTGGGGCCCTTTCTGAACCTGGTCAACCCAGCGGCGCAGCGCTGACTCACCAATGCCGAGTGAGCGGCTGGCTTCGATAAGGCAATGGTTTTCAGGTTGCTGACAGGGTAAACCAACGGCTCGTATTCAGCGCATGGCGACCAGCTTGACGCCGAACCCCAGCAGGCAAACGCCGGCCAAGCGCTCCAGCAGATTGGCGATGCGCGGGTTGGCCCGCATGCGCTGAGCGAGCTTGTGGGTCAATAGGACGGCTATCAAACCATAGAGGAACGTCACCACCGCTACGGTCGCGGCCATGAACGCGAATGTCACTATGCCCTGATGCTTCACCGGATCGACAAACAACGGGAAAAAGGCCATGTAGAAGATGATCGCCTTGGGGTTGAGCAACGTGATCATCATGGTCTGACGCAGGAAGTGGCCGTTATCCATTCGGCTCTTGCGCGGCGCGGCCCCAGCCTGACTAAACAACATTCGCAGGCCCAGCCACGCCAAGTACGACGCACCCAACCATTGAATGAGATGGAACGCTGCCGGATACGCGGCCAGCAGGGTTGCGACGCCAGCGACCGCCAGCCATAAGAGCACCTGGTCACCGAGTATCACTCCGCACGTCGCAGCCAAACCCGCTTTTATCCCGCCTTTGCCGGTGGCCGTGATGAGGGCAAAATTGCCGGGGCCAGGAATGGCCAGGACGATAATGAAGGCGATGATGAAAGCGCCATAGTCGGTCACGCCAAACATCGGTTATCTCCCGCGCAGGATGGTTTTGGACGCAAAACCTATCATCAACCTCGCCTCAATATCTAGCGATGCAAGTGAGAAAACCATCCAGAAACTATCGGCAAAAGCGATCGGCTGCGCTTCTCGTCGCGAGGAGCCAACGGTATTGGCAGCCGCCCGAGCGACTGCCAATGGCCCGTCAATGACTCAAATCAATCACCATGCGGCCTTTGATTTTCCCTTGCTGCATTTCATCGAAGATCTCATTGATATCTTCGATCGGACGCAGTGTCACCTTCGGCACCACCTTGCCTTGCGCGGCAAACTCGAAGGCTTCTACGAGGTCTTGTCGAGTACCGACCAGCGAGCCGACCACCTCGATCCCGTCAAGCACCAACCGAGGAATATCGAGACTCATGGCTTCAGGCGGAAGCCCAACTGCGACCAAGCGTCCACCGGCACGCAGGGCATCCACCGCAGAGTTGAACGCGACCTTGGCGACGGCCGTCACGACAGCCGCGTGAGCTCCGCCGACCTTCTCCTGGATAACTTTTGCGGCATCCTCGTTGCGGGAGTTGATGACCAGGTCAGCGCCCATTTCCCTGGCGAACTGCAGTTGATCATCGTTGATGTCCACGGCGATCACTCGGGCGTTGAATACATTTTTTGCGTACTGCAACGCCAGATTCCCCAGGCCGCCCAGCCCGTAGATCGCAATCCATTGCCCAGGGCGGATATTGGAAACCTTCACGGCTTTATAGGTCGTTACGCCAGCACAGGTCACGCTGCTCGCCGCCGCAGAATCAAGCCCATCAGGCACTTTCACCGAGTAGTCGGCGACGACAATGCACTCTTCGGCCATTGCGCCATCCACGGTGTAGCCGGAGTTTTTTACGTTGCGGCAGAGTGTCTCGTTGCCGCTGTTGCAGTATTCACAGTGCCCACAGCCCTGGAAGAACCAGGCTACGCTGGCCCGGTCACCAGGCTTCAGAGAGGTGACGCCTGGTCCTACCTGCTGCACGATACCGATGCCTTCATGGCCTAGGATCACTCCGGTTTTATCACCGAAATCGCCGTTCTTGACGTGCAGGTCGGTATGGCAGACCCCGCAGCACTGCATTTTAAGGAGAGCCTCACCATGTTTCAGAGGCCGTAATGTTTTTTCGATCACATTCACGCGTTGCCCTTGGGCAACAACAGCAGCTTTCATGCTTATCTCCTTGTATCCGTGAGTGAGCTTGCGTTACAGCGGGCCCAACAAATGCCAAAGCAGTACAGCACCACCCTTCCAGCGCTCCGAAGTCTGGCGCAATGCCCGCCACCCGGCCCCAGGGTCGGGGAGTCAATGGATGCTATTGCTGCGCCATCGGGTCGCCAACGCTACCGGTCTTATGGCACAAGTCGCGCAAAAGGGGGATGCCTATTAGTCAGGCAACCCGCGCAAGGACGCCTCTTCTTTGCCTTTCTATGACAAAGATCAACAGGAGACGCTGATCGGCAGATCATCGTGGCCGCTTTCAGTGACCGTCGCCGCCGCCCTGAACGTCAAGTGAGCTCCCCGATCTCTCGGGTCTGGGTGGGCCTGCGACCTTTGGCTCCATGTTTGAAACCTGTTCCTCGTGTACCTTCGGCAGGCCCGGCATATGCACTCAGCGGCGGGTTGGCCATTTAGTCGAAACGGTTCTGGAGTAGCTTTTACATGGCATACGCAACAATCAATCCCTATACGGGCGAGACACTGCATACCTTTCCCGATGCGACCGATGCAGAAGTCACCGCGGCCATCGGCAAGGCCCATGAGGCTTTCCTGGCGTGGAAGGACACCTCTTTCGCCGAACGTGCGCGCATCCTGCAGAATGCGGCCGATATCCTGCGCAAGGACAGCGACGCCTTTGCCAGGGTACTGACGCTGGAGATGGGCAAGCTGTTTGCCGAGGCGAAAGCCGAGGTCGAGCTGTCGGCAAAAATCTTCGAATACTATGTGCGCAATGCCGAAACCTTGCTCAAGCCGGAGAAACTCCCGGTCCTCGACCCTGCCGAGGGCGAGGCGGCTCTCGTCTGCGAACCGCTCGGCGTGCTGCTGGCGATCGAGCCGTGGAACTTCCCTTATTACCAGATCGCCCGCATTCTGGCGCCGCAGCTTTCTGCCGGTAATACCGTGCTTCTCAAACACGCAGCGAATGTGCCGCAAAGCGCCGCTGGCTTTCAAAAGTTGATGAAGGATGCCGGCCTGCCTGACGGCGCCTTCCGTAATCTGTACGCCACGCGTTCGCAGATCGAGTTGATCATCAACGATGCCCGCGTGCAGGGCGTTGCCTTGACCGGCTCGGAAGGCGCCGGTGCGGTGGTTGCGTCGCAGGCGGGCAAAGCGCTGAAAAAGTCCACCCTGGAACTCGGCGGCGCCGACGCCTTCGTCGTGCTGGCCGACGCGGACCTGGCGAAAACGAGCAAATGGGCGGTGTTCGGCCGGCATTGGAATGCCGGGCAGGTCTGCGTGTCCTCCAAGCGCATGATCGTGGTCGATGCGGTCTATGACGACTTCCTCGCGCTCTATCGCAAGGGCGTCGCGGAGTTGGTGGCCGGCGATCCCTTCGATGCGAAGACGACCCTGGCACCGCTCTCCTCGCAAAGCGCGGCCAATGAGGTCAAGCAAAAGATCCTCGAAGCCGTGAAGCTTGGCGCCAAGGCCGAAGAAGTCGGGCCGCCCGTGCCTGTCGATGGGGCATTCGTGCAGCCGACGATCCTGACCGATGTCGCCGAAGACAACCCCGCTCGCTACTGGGAGTTCTTTGGCCCGGTGTCCATGGTGTTCCGCGCCAAGGATGAAGACGATGCAGTGCGTATCGCCAACGACTCGCCGTTCGGCCTCGGCGGTTCGGTGTTCACCTCGGACACGGCGCATGGCGCAGAAGTCGCGAAGAAAATCTCCACCGGCATGGTATTCGTCAACCATCCGACCAAGGTCGAAGCCGACCTGCCTTTCGGTGGCGTGCGCCGCTCGGGGTACGGTCGCGAGCTGATCGGGCTCGGGCTCAAGGAGTTCGTCAACCACAAGCTCATTGTCGTGGTCGATATCGACGCCCCGTTCTGAGTTCAACAGCGCTCTTTGTCCCAAGAAACCGAAATCGAGGAGACCTGACAGGATGAACGTCATCGGGATAGACCACTTGGCTATTCGTGTCAGCGATCTGGACCGCTCCAGGGCGTTCTACGATCAGGTACTCGGTTTCTTGGGATTCACCATAGAGTGGGAGTTCGACCGGGTTATTGGTTGGACCAATGGCGAAACCCTGTTCTGGATCACCGAAGCCGATGCCCAGGGGCGCAAACACAAGCACCGGACCGGCGATGTGGGCTATCACCACTATGCGTTCGAGGTTGCCGCGCGCGAGGACGTCGATGCGCTCTACGTGTTCCTGCTGGATCAGGCGGTTACGATTGTCGACGCGCCCGCTGACTATCCGGATTATGGCGAGGGCTACTATGCGGTTTATTTCCTCGACCCCGATAATCTGAAGCTCGAGGTGATGTTCTTCCTGGAAAAACAAAAGCGGCGCTTGCTTGGAAAATCGCGAGGAAGTGATCGCCGGGAATAAAGTTTCTTCATTGGCATACACGCTTGAAGATATTGATAAAACGAGCGTGCTAGGCCAGTACCCGCGCAACGATATTGTCTATGACTGACATAGTCCTTGATCGCGTTCTGTTCGCCTTGCCCCGGCACCGCGCAAGAATGGCTTCAGCTCAGGTAGCAAACGAGTATTGAGCACGTCATGGGGCTCCAGCCAGGCTCGACGGGCCTGAGCGACCCCGAAACCGAGCGTTTCAGTCACTACTTCGAGTCCGTGCCAGCAGATCAATTCGATGCCATGATCTGGATTGAGCACACCAAGCCGGTTGCCGCGCTGCCGTGGCCGAAAACCCAACACCTGGAACCAGAAACCTATCCGTTTGGTGTGTGATGCTGAATGCAGCCCTCTCAGGGGTGCGGGGACTGCAGGTATTTTTCAAACCATTCGCCAGCGAGTCGGGCGACTGTCTCCAGGGCGCCAGGCTCTTCGAATAGATGCGTGGCGCCCTCCACGACTTCCAGTCGTTGCTCGCACCGCAGGGCCCGGCTGCTTTGGCAATTCAAGTCGAACACCACCGGGTCCTGTGCGCCGACAATCTGCAAGGTCGGTGCCTTCACCCGGGCCAGCGCCGGTCCCGCCAGGTCGGTCCGCCCACCCCGGCTGACCACCGCCCCGACCACCTGCGCACGCTCGGCCGCCGCCACCAGTGCCGCGCCAGCGCCGGTGCTCGCGCCGAACAGTCCAATCCGCAGCAAGCGTAATTGGGGGTCCCGAGCGGCCCAGTCGATGACATCGATCAAGCGTCTGGCCAACAGCGGAATATCGAAACGCAGCTCCCCGGTCAAGTTATCCAGGCGCTGCTCCTTTTCCGTGAGCAGGTCAAACAACAGCGAACCCAAGCCCCGATGGGCCAGTACATCGGCCACATATTGATTACGCGGGCTCAAACGGCCACTACCGCTGCCGTGTACGAAAACGACCAAGGCGCGGGTGTTGGTCGGCAAACGCAAATCGGCGTCCAGTTCAACGCCCGGCAGGTCCATGGATCGTGATATTGGTTTAAACATCAAGATGCTCCGTCCGCGAGCCTGGCAGCGGCAATCCTCGACCGGCTCGATCGATCGACTGCACCCGCATCGCGTCGTCATTAAGGATTTGTATACCTCCGCTGGCAATGGCGCCCATGGCATATTCCGGGTGTGAAGGCACGCCGAGCTTGCGTACCAGCATCAGGTCCAGGCGAACCTTCAGGGCTGTGGCGACTTCATAAGCCACCGGAACACCGCCCCGGGGCAACGCGAGAATGATGACGTCAGACCTGTTGGCGTATTTGAGCAAGGGTTCCACCAGTCGTCGACCGGCCTCGACGCGGTTTGGCAAGAGGGTTTGCAATGAGGGACTAAGGATCACGAGGACCTCCTCCGACGATAACGCCTGTGATTTCGGAATAGGCGGCCCTCGCCGCGCTAGATAGCCAGAATGCTGCAGGACACCTGATACAGGAGATGTTCGGTGGTGCTGCCCAGCAGCTTGTCCAGTCCGTGGGACTGGACCTTGCCCATCACAATCACATCCATATGCTGCTCATCGGTGAACGCATGGAGCACCGCGACAGGCTGCCCTTCGATGAAATGCCGCCGGTCGGCAGGCACGCCATAACGGTCGGCCAGTTCGAGGAATGACTTTTCATGACCTTTGCGCAATTGCCTGCCAAGGTCTGAAATTGTCAGGCCCCCGCCGCCCATATCGCCCAGGTACACCATGGAAATGTCGCAGGCATACAGCAAGTGCAACTCGGCCTGACACTGGATGGCGAGACTGGAAGCCTGCTGGATGATCCGTTCATTGAGCTCGTTGTCCTGGGCAAGGGTATTGGAGGCGTCGACCGCCGCCACGATCTTGCGCGGCAAGGGCAGGTCGTCTTCGCTGAGCAGATAGACCGGTATCGGGCAGTGACGCAGTAAACGCCAATCCAGCGGGGTGATGAATGCACGCTTGAGTGCCGGTTCGCGCTGCACCTGTTTGATCAGCAGGTCTGGCTGCATTTCTGCGACGTAATCGAGAATCTCTTGCTGAAGGTCGTCGGCCCACTTCGCTTCAGCCGTCACTTCGATACCTTTATTACTATCACGCAGATGAGCCGCCTGGTATTTGAGCCAATCACGATGATCTTGCAGATAATTTTCGCGAGCTTTTTCCCGGTCACCCTCTTCGAGCAGCGACAACAGGTTCCAGGTAGGGATCAAGGCAGCAATGTGCAGGCTCGCACCGCTGACCTTGGCCAGAGCGGCAGCATGGTTCATGGCTTGAGACCGGCGCAGCGCCGGGTTGATGATCAGCAATAACCGTTGATACTGGCTCATGATCGGACTCCATGGGCTTGCACGTTTGTCATTGCCCGCAATGGCGGACAACTGTCGTGTTCACCGCCGAACCGAGCACCTTCTTTATGAACTCAGAATCCTCCGTCGATGCGGCCTTGGAGTTGATTTATATCAAGTGCCCGGGCAAGCAATACATTCACTCGCGACAGCTTGTGCCCACACCTCTGGCGCCACCGCCGATTCGCGTCGGTTGAAAGGATCGGGCGTTGGATTGATCGCGATTGATCAATATCAATCTTGCCAGGGTCAGCCGGTCTACATTGACCCAACATGCACTCGCAAGGGTGCGGCGCCTCAGGAGTTCAGACTCGCCGATTGCACACGTATCTCATGGCATACGCCTGCTGCCGTAGCCGGCACCGCATGACCCCATGTTTCCCGAGCAGGAGAAAGCAATGACGATCCTAGTGGCAAGTCAACGGTTGCGCCTGTATGACAGTGATGAGCTGGATGTTGTGTTGCAGACGATGGCGCGCAAGGCCGCCACCCTTCTGCCACCGACGCATACGGCACTGATAGGCATCGAACGCAGGGGCCAGCCCCTGGCTCAAAGGTTGCGCGAGTACATTGCGCGTCAGACCGGCCGGCCGGAACTCCCTGTTTACCCGCTGCAGGTCAAGCGCTACGCCGACGACCTGCAAGTGCTGCATACCTACACGCAATTGACCGAAAACCCGGCCCTGGGCAGGTTGGATCTGGCCAATACCACGTTTCTGGTGGTCGATGATGTGCTCTTCGAAGGCCATTCCCTCCTGCGCACTTGTGCATATCTGGCACAACTGGGGGCTCGTCGGGTCCATACGGCGGTACTGGTCGACCGGCATGTCCGTCAGCAGCCGATCCGGGCCGACATTGTCGGTATACACCTGCAAGTCGCCGCCACTGATATTGTCGAATGCAACGTACCGCCCTACGAACAGGCCTTTTGCATAGAAGTGGTACGACACGGCGCCGCCCGCTGACGGTGGAAGCGTTCAGGGCTTCGCCGAGTCACCGGGCTTGAGCGGTGGAGAACGCTCGGTGCCAACAATTCAGGACTTAAAAGCACTGGACGGTGCTGGATGTCAGTGGTTCCCGCCGGAACGAAAAAAGGACCCGGAGGTCCTTGTTTCGATCGCTGACAGAATTCCACTGAATTCTGTAGCGCTACGTTTGGAGCGGGAAACGAGACACTCGTTTCCCGCGCAATTCGTTGATTCCAAATAGGTTTTAGGTACGCCTCGTTGGTTTACGTTGTGTACTACTTCGGCAAAGCTGGCAACCCCTACCTGAAAGGCCGATAGCCAGCAGTGCAGAGATGTCCGTGGAACGCTGCACGGAGTATGCCCAACCCACTCGCAAGACCTCTAACCACATCCACCGCCGAAAGACGCCCGCCAAAGACAGTCAAAACTGACAGATTATTACACCAGCAGTTGTAGGACGTCTCTTGATCGTCCACGCCCTATTGAAGCGCCAAATCTTGTCTGCCTAGAGTGGCGACAGCTGTAGGACTGGCGTTGCAGCTCTCAACCAATATAGATAGAAGAGTGCATGCGATGAGTGGCGCCATTTCGAACAGAGCCACCCACACAGAACCAACACCTACCGCCTCGCCCGAAAACACCCTTGAATCGACGCCTACTGGCACCAAACCTGAACCGCTGCTTGCAGATCCCGAATTCGACCTGCGCGGCGTGGCCTGGAACCCGCTGTGCGATGCCGCCACGCCGCTGATCGGCCTAGTAATTCGCCTGCGTCGTTTAGACCGGCACGACGATGTGTCCGCACTGTACCAAAGCGTCAGCAACCAGATCACCACGATCATGGAAGAAGTCAACCAGCTCGACTACGACGCCGGCATGCTCAAGGCCTACTCCTACAGCCTGTGCCTGCTGTTGGATGAGGTAGTCATGAGCACTACCTGGGGCAAGTCCTCCACTTGGAGTGCACGCTCACTGCTCAGTCAGTTTCATGAGGAAACATGGGGCGGCGAAAAATTCTTTACCGTCATGAACAACATGATCCCCGAAGCGGCCAGGTACCAGCATGTGCTGGAGTTCATGTACCAGTGCCTGATCTCCGGTCTCAAAGGCAAATATGGCGCCCATGCCAAGGGCGATGACGAAATACAAAAAATCATCGACCAGCTGCACGGTCTGTTGCGCCCCCTGCGCGGCGAAACACCCAAGCGCCTGACCGACCCGTTGACCAACGTTGTGCCACGTAACTACCGGATCAAACGTACGTGGCCATTGTGGACGCCATGGGCACTGGCCGCCGCCGTACTAGGCACGGCTTACACGATCTATACCCTACGACTGAACGCCATCACCCAAGAAGTCCTTGCCTCACTGGACAAAATTCTCAAGCTCTAACTCCCATGTGAAAGCCATAAGGAGGCTCTATGCCTACCGTCGTTTTGGTCGGTCACGACCATGCTTGTCCAACGTGTGGCCCAGTCACTGTCGCCAGTGGATCAGGGAGCTTCACTGTCAATGGCCGGGCTGTTGCCCGCGCTGGCGACACACTCAGTTGCGGTGCCGTGATCATCAGCGGCTCGCCGTCAATGATCATCAACGGCAAAGCCGTGGCCCGCGTCGGTGACACCACCGACCACGAAGGCGTGCTGGAAAACGGCGACGACAGCTGGTTGATCAACTGACCCACACTCACCACAAGGAGGTTTCATGCCCCGTCAAAGCGACCTGCGTTACACCTTCCAACCGCTGCGGGGCGATCCCTTCGAAGTGGTCTCGTTCACCCTTGAAGAAGGCCTCTCCCAACCCTTCAAACTTGAGCTGGAGCTGGTCAGTCATCACCCCGCCATCGACTTCTACCGCATGCTCGACCTGGCCGCCGTGTTCACCATTTGGCGCGACGACACCCCGGTGCGCTACGTGCATGGTTTGGTCAGCCTGTTCCAGCAGGGCGACACCGGCTTTCGCCGCACCCGCTACACCGCCGTGGTCGAACCGACTCTGAAGCGTTTCGATCTACGCTCCGACTGGCGCATCTTCCAGGCCCAGACCGTGCCCGACATCATCACCAGCATGCTGGCCGAGCAGAAACTGACCGACATCCGCAGCGAAATCTGCTTCGAACACCAACCCCGTGAATACTGTGTACAGGCCGGCGAAACCGACCTCGATTTCATCGCTCGCCTCGCCGCCGAAGAAGGCCTGCTCTACACCTTCGAACACCGCGCCGACGGCCACACCCTCGTTCTTACCGACCGCGTCGGCGGCCTGGGCACCATCGGCACGCACACCGATTGCCCGGTGATCTACCAGCCCATGAGTGGCGGCGACGCCCTGGAACCGGCATTGACCCGCTTCCACTACACCGAACAAGTGCGCACCGCGCGCCAGGTGCAGCGCGACTACACCTTCACCCACCCGCGCTACAACCAGCAGCACACCGCCACCGGTGACCAGGACTTGAATAACCAGCACAAGGACTACGAACGCTACGACTATCCGGGACGCTACAAACGCGACATTGCCGGCAAGCCCTTCACCAAGACGCGCCTGGCCGCACTGCGCAACGACGCCAAGCTGGCCCATGTGGAAGGCGACGATGAGCGCCTGCAACCGGGATTGGCCTTCGACCTCAACGATCATCCCCGTGAGGACTTCAATGATCGCTGGCGCACCATTGCCATCAGGCATGAGGGCAAACAGCACACCAGCCTGCAGGAAGAATCCTTTGGTAGCGGCCTCGGTACGTCTTACTCGTTGAAGGCCAGCGCCATCCGTTGGACCTCCGATTGGAAGGCTCCGCTGCGTCCCAAACCCTGCATCGACGGCCCACAGATCGCCACGGTGGTTGGGCCTCCGGGGGAAGAGATCTATTGCGATGAATGGGGCCGAGTCAAGGTGCAGTTCCCGTGGGATCGCTCGGACAAAAACAACGACCACAGCTCCTGCTGGATCCGCGTCACCCAAGGCTGGGCCGGGGCGACCTGGGGCTCCATGGCGATCCCGCGTGTGGGTCAGGAGTTAGTGATCAGCTACCTGGACGGAGATCCTGATCAGCCGATCGCCACTGGGACCGCCTACAGACAGACCAACCTGCCGCCCTACCAACTGCCGAAACACAAGACGCGGATGACCATCAAGAGCCGAACCCATAAAGGTGAAGGTTTCAATGAGCTGCGCTTTGAGGATGAGCTGGGGCAGGAAGAAGTTTATATCCATGCTGAAAAAGACAAGAACGTCCACATCAAGCACAACAACACCACCTACGTGGGTAACGACCGAAGCGAGAAGGTCGAACACGACGAGCAGGTAGACATCGGCCATAACCGCAACGAGCGAGTAGGTAACGATGAGCACATTGCTATTGTGCAGGATCAGCATTTGGAACTGGGCCGTGATCGAATTCAGACGCTGGGGCGTAATCATCACACCAGCATCGGCGGGGACCGAGTCGAAGAAATTGCCAACAACCGGCATGATAAAATTGCCGCTGACCATAACATCCAGATCGGAGGCAGTGCTGAGCAATCAGTCCGGAACCGCTACTACCTGTCCGCAGGGCAATGCATTGAGCAAAAAACGACAGTGTTCGATGTCACATCGGGCGAACGCATTGTTCTGAGAGCCCCCGGTGGCAGCATCACGATTGATAGCGATGGCATTACCCTTGATGGGCTGACCATCAAGATCAAAGGCCCCGTCACCACAGATGCAATCGGTACGGGCAATCCGCTTGGCAGTCCACAATCGCCTCCCGCACCGCTTGGAGCATTCCTGGGACGTTACACGTTGCTGAAGAACGATCAACGTGCTTTCGCGGGCTATCGATATCGCATCACCGATGGAGCCACCCTACTCACCGAAGGCCTGACCTGCCCCCAAGGGGGAACTGACTGGACTGTTACCGAGGCATCCAAATCCGTGCAAGCTCATAAGGCAATCATGCGCGACGATCAGCGAATCACCGAAACCTGGCAGCCCTATCTGATGGCTTTCGACGATGAAGCCCCACCCGTAGAGACCAAGGCCATTTTTCCTGATGACTTTCTTGCTCAGCACAGTGGAGACCTCGACTGATGCCAGTAGCCCCCATTGCCCGTACTCTCGCTCACGTTATCGATAGAGCCTATCGGGCCTACCGAGCAAACCAGGCTTATGAAAACGCCAAAACCGCCGCCGAGTTAGCCCAACTCGCAGTAGAGATTAACGAGCGAAGAAACCAGATTAAAAAAATGCTTCGAGCAACTATTGAAGCAATGACGCGTGAAATCGACGTCAAAAGCTCCACGTTTGCCGCAGTGGACCGGGGTGGCAATAGCACGGTTTCTCGAAGAGGCAAGGAGAACTTGAATTTCAAGGAATACATTGAACGTAAAGTGCCTTTTCGCCCAGCCATTAGCCAAGTCTGCACAGTTGCTTTGCAACTGCCGATCAAAGTGCCACGCCGTATCAGCAAGAAAATTGCCGGCGATAAAATTGAGACCACTATTGAAGTCGCCCTAAAGCAGTTCACGGCTTCTCTGTTTTTTGAAGCCGTAGATGAGGCGCTGCAATGGCGAAGTTCACTCAAGGCCGAGCCCAATTACAACGGCACCAGCAAGAAAGCCTTACTGGGGATCCCTGCAACTCGTCCCAAACGGTTCGGCAGCGATATTCAGCCGTTTTGGCCACGGCCTGGAGGATTGCTAGCGCCTGATCTAGTCGTTGTTGAGTACCGACAAGAGCCATTCGAATCGGAAAATGTGTTTGCGGCAGTTGAGATCAAGTTTCCAGGGGATTGGGTAAAACAAAAACAGATCGACCAGTACGCTGAGCTTATGGAGCCGAGAACTGGCGTCAACCGAGAAAAAATTGGTCGGGAGAAAGTGGCCTTGCTACGCGTTCCGGAGGATTGCACTGGCTCTGAAACGGATAACAAACAGCCCCCGACATCCAAAGGCACCAAAAACAGGAGGTGAACGTGAGTACAACCCATGGTTTGTTTGATGAAGATGAGCGTGCTGAATTCATCGCAGAGCTCAAGGAGTGGCCAAACACTGATTGGGGTACGGATGATGCTCGACACAGTGTGAGCCCTTTCATCAACTTCTATTTCCCCCCTGCCCCAGACAAACACCAAGAAGAAGCGCTGCTGATGGTGGATATCCACGAAGCCTTTGAACAGCTCCTTGGCAAGCCTTACACCGTTGGCACCCATCCAATTTCGGAGCGCCCACACCCATATGGCTCGAAACGCCTGCCAAATCTGCGTGAGCAGGCCAGGAAAAGTTTCGACGACGAATCCTTTGTTTTTAATTTTACCGACGAAAAAAATCATGCCTCGTCACCGACGACAGCAGGATATTTCTGGCGCACATGGTTCAAAAAATACGAAGGAAGAAGAACCGCGTACTCCTCAATCACGTTTTATTACCGCTGGCAATGGTGGCTGGACAACCGCGAAGCGTGGCGCTGCTTTGTGCTCAAAACCATTGACCTGCTCAAGGCGCATCAGGTCTACAGTGGCTTCGCCATGGCCAACCCACTCGAATTTGGTACGCGATCAGCCGTTACCACTTGGGAGCGAGCACTAGCCCCCAACTTTCACGGCCTGGATATTGACTACGCCTTTAACATGCGCGGCGAACTGCTCAACGGCATTCGCCCCCCCACCTGGGCCTTCCTGCTTGCCGACCACTGGCGCGAAAAGCTTGACCTGACCCGCGAACAAGTGCATACGGCGCTGTCTCACCCACACATCAGCATCACCGAATTACAGAGCGGCCAATGGATTGAGCTGGGCGAACAGCCAGAATTGTATCCGGTCGAGCAAGGCGTGCCCGAACTGCCCATGCTCCTGAACAAACTGCTCAAGCCCATCCGCTACGACGATTTGGGATTGCTGGGCTTCGGCCAATGGGACGGCGACCCCAACGAACGTTTCACTGACGCTGACAGTCGTCGCTGGATGTCCCGCTTTGACGCCGACAGCGATTGGCCCACGCCAGCAATGCGCTTCATTGCTCCATCGCCCATGCCTTCCGCCCAAACCTCTACGCCAATGCCTCTTCGTATGGTAGCTGGAACAGCTTGTATTCAAGCCGGATGGTGGCTGGTTCCAGGGCAAGCGGAAACCCGGCGAGCCTTCAAACAGGGCGAGATCATGCCAGACCTCAATGCGGCGTCCACAGATGATTTGGTGACATGGCAGCGTGACTTTGATCAAACACCACCAGAGCCTGCCCGCCATGCCAATACCCATGATCCGGCTCCTCGCGCAGGGCGCTGGGAAGTTGAAAACGACCGCTTCATCGCACGCGATGTTCAGTTGAGCGAACCGCTACCCGCCCACGAAGGCCGAGTCGTGCGCTGGCACTGGACGGTCAGCGGCATGCGTGCGAACAGCGGTCAACCCTGTCCGTATCCGGGTGCCTGGGTGTGTGAGTATAAGCCGGGGAGTAAGCAAGTCATCGAGCATGGCGTTCTGATGCCGACAGTGGGTGGTGAGAGAGTCGTCTGGCTTTGGATGGGACTGGAGCCATCGTGATAGTGACGGACAGCGGCCCAATAAGACAATCCTCCAGCATCTAAGCCCCCCTTCACCAGCCAGTGGCAAGTGAACCGCAACGCGGTTCGCGCGCCAGTGGCCGACAAGGCCGTCAGGCCGCGTCAGCCTGAATTGGGTCATCTGTGCCAAAGAGTGATCGCGAGTAAGGGCCGTCACTGCCGCCGCAGTGACGACCCCCAGCAGCCCCGCAACAATGCGGCATCGCGCAGTTCCTATTTACGTTGGCACTGCATGACGATGCCCTGCACACTGAGCCTGCAACGACCTGCCGGTGGGTCTCATCACCGGAACCCCTGGCGCGGGCAGTAAGCGTCACACCGTGCGATTGACTCGCCGATGCCGTAGCCATCCGGTTGCCCAGAGCACAGGTTCCTGAAAGTGCTATCCCATCTCGGGAGGAACCATCCCAGATGCGCCCAGGTTCCACGCTGCGCATCGCCCCCTACCCACGGGGTGGAACCCTGTTCATCCATGGCAAGCACCTTGCCTTCCTCCCTCTTCCGTGCCCTGGGCACGTGTTCGTCTGCGGCAACGTATTCAGGCGCAATGTCCGTCGCCTGCCTTCCACTCTCTCACTCCACAGGAGGTGTTTATCACGGCAACCAAATGTGTCGTTTCTTGGCAACATCCCGCCTCGCGCTTCCCACAGGAAGCACGGCGGACGCCTCATCGAGGCAACAGGTGATCTGAGCACCTGGCCCTTGCCCCTCGGGGATCTCGCCTTGGCGAGTTGGCACCAACACTCACCGAATGCAACTCAGAACAACACAGAACACCGCAGCCCCCCCATGGAGCGCACTATGGACGATCTCACCTATACCTTGCGTCAACTGTGCCAGCGCAACCGCGATGGAAGCCACACGACACAAGCCGACCGCCAGCGCAGTCTCACCCTGATCGCTCGCCAATTGCGCGAAGCCGGTTTTCGGCAGATGCGGGCCACTTCGCTCAAAGGCAAGCATATCGAAACGCTGATTGAACGCTGGCAGGCCGAAGGGTTGTCTTCAGGCACCCTCAAGAACCGTTTGGCCCATCTGCGCTGGTGGGCCGAGAAGATCGGCAAAGCAGGACTGATTCCTGCCGACAACACCCGATTGGGTGTTTCTGCGCGCCGCGCCACGCCCCATACCAACAAAGCACAGGCGCTGGGTGACGGCCTGGATCGCGTGAGCGATCCCCATGTGCAATGAGCCTGGCCTTGCAAGCCGCATTTGGTTTGCGGCGCGAGGAGTCCATCAAATTCCAGCCACGCTTCGCTGATCACGGCGATCACATCACCCTCAAGGGGTCATGGACCAAGGGCGGGCGTGAGCGCGTCGTGCCGGTCACGACGCCAGGGCAACGAGCACTGCTTGAGCAAGTCCATCAGTTCGCCGGAGTCGGCTCTCTGATTCCGGCGCACAAGACCTACATCCAGCAACGCCATGTCTATGATGGGCAGTGCAAAGCGGCGGGACTGAGCCATATGCACGGTCTGCGCCATCGCTACGCGCAGGAACGTTACGAAGCGTTGACAGGGTGGAAGGCGCCCGCCGCTGGCGGGCACACGGACCGGCCGACCAGCTCCGCTTTGGTAGCTTTCACAGACCTAGGCCTGGGATGAGATCGCCATCAGGTCATCCAAGTTTTCGTCCGTACCTCCGGTGAGTCGACTTTGTATCGGTACTAACCCCTTGGGGTGATGTACCCGATCCCAGGCAACCTGATCAGCTTGAGTGGCTCGGTAGCATCGTTGCTGTCGGCTTTCGAAACAGCTGCGAAATTAATTCGACTGACTTAACCCACAATCCGCAGACCCTAACTTGCAAGTATTAATGCCGGTTGAGCCTCTCGGTGACGTGCCCGCGCATCGATTGCACCGTTCATCGCCTGACTCCTACTGATAGTGATGCAGGCGTTGAAGACGCAGGGCTACGTCCATGCCATCGCACCAAAACTCTTTGCAAGGTTCGACAGCGTTGATCGATTTGACCACCTACGTCTACCCAGCATCATGCAGGTAACGTCGCTGATCGGTCCGAGAACAAACCTCTAGAAACATCACAAGCTGAAACGTATCAGCCTCAACAAAAAACTCAATTATGCATAAATGCATTTTTTCCCTTGACCCGAAGGGAGGAGTCTTTTACAGTTAAATGACTGTATATAAATACAGTATTTTTTGATCAGTATTTATTTGAATCCATTCATGGACGAGGTTTTTCCCTATGAAAAGCAACACTGAGAAATTTGGCAAAACACCCCATCAACCCAGCCTGTGGACCCGAGCCGATGCGCTGAAAGTCCGCGCGGACGACCCCACTACCACCCAGCCACTGGTCAGTGCGAACTTCCCGGTACTGAGCGACGAGGTGTTTATCTGGGACACCATGCCGCTACGTGATATCGACGGCAACATCACCTCTGTCGATGGCTGGTCAGTGATCTTCACCCTGACTGCGGATCGTCACCCGAACGACCCGCAATACCTCGACCAGAACGGTAACTACGACATCACCCGCGACTGGAACGATCGCCATGGCCGGGCAAAGATGTACTACTGGTTCTCCCGCACCGGCAAGGACTGGGAACTCGGCGGCCGAGTGATGGCTGAAGGGGTTTCGCCGACCGTTCGCGAATGGGCCGGCACGCCGATTCTGTTGAACGAGCAAGGCGAAGTGGACCTGTACTACACCGCGGTCACGCCGGGCGCGACCATCGTCAAGGTGCGTGGCCGTGTGGTGACCACCGAGCATGGCGTCAGCCTGGTCGGCTTCGAGAAGGTCAAGCCGCTGTTCGAGGCCGACGGCAAGATGTACCAGACCGAAGCGCAAAACGCCTTCTGGGGCTTCCGTGATCCATGGCCGTTCCGCGACCCGAAAGATGGCAAGCTGTACATGCTGTTCGAGGGCAACGTGGCCGGCGAGCGCGGCTCGCACAAGGTCGGTGAAGCAGAAGTCGGTGATGTGCCGCCGGGTTATGAAGACGTCGGCAACTCGCGCTTCCAGACGGCCTGTGTCGGTATCGCCGTAGCCCGTGACGAAGACGGCGACGACTGGGAAATGCTGCCGCCGCTGCTGACCGCGGTAGGCGTCAACGATCAGACCGAACGCCCGCACTTCGTGTTCCAGGACGGCAAGTACTACCTGTTCACCATCAGCCACACCTTTACCTATGCCGATGGGGTGACCGGGCCAGACGGTGTGTACGGCTTTGTCGCAGATTCGCTGTTCGGTCCGTACGTACCCTTGAACGGTTCCGGCCTGGTACTGGGAAATCCGTCTTCCCAGCCGTTCCAGACCTACTCGCACTGCGTGATGCCCAACGGCCTGGTGACCTCATTTATCGACAGCGTACCGACCGACGAAACCGGCACGCAGATTCGTATCGGCGGCACCGAAGCACCGACGGTGGGGATCAAGATCAAAGGGCAGCAGACGTTCGTGGTTGCCGAGTACGACTACGGTTACATCCCGCCGATGCTCGACGTCACGCTCAAGTAATCGCTACCCAGGGCTTTCAGGCAGCGGGTTTGAGCTCGATGAAAAACTCGTTGCGGATAGGATCGAGATATCCCACCTAACTTACTGCGACTTTGCTCGGGAACCCTCTTGAACAATACGTAGTAACAACCCTTGGTTACTGGCTGCAAGGATGCAGCCAGTAACAGGTATCCCCCCCTGACAACAACTACATCCGCGCGCTCGTTTATCTCGTCTGCTAAACAGCATGTGAAGATTCTCAAGATTTGCGAGAGTGTGCTCTGGCGCCCCTCCTTCAGGCTCAGCCTGCGGAACTCCACCCATAGATTGAACACGGCCTCGAAGGCCTGCTCTGCCGCAAAACGAACAGCACGACGCTGCTGTTTACGGTGCTCATAGGGTCGGCAAAATTTGTCTGGATATCTAAGCGCGCATAACTGTGCATGAGAAGACCTTAAGGTTCGCCATGTGATTAGCTCTTCACGGCTTGCAAGGTTCGTCATTCAGACCTCAATGTAGGAAAAACCCACCCACAATAGTTGCCTCTCACTGTTCATGACGGCGTATGCAACCTCTGCAACCGTCCTGTCTTGAAAGCAATGCGCTAACCGGACTTTCTCCTGAGTGCGGCAGATGTCAAAACCACCTAGAGAGGCTTCAGGGTGGAGCGTAAGGATTGCATGCCGACTTGCATAGGCCGGCCACCACCCTTGTACACAATCGAGCACCTTGTATAACTTTTTGCAAGGTATCTAGAGAATCCTGGGCGATTCATTTTTCTAGCTGTCGCCATTCTGACACGTATCGTCGAAATCATTAAAGGCTTGTGATGGCACCGAGCCATCACTGTGCTATATTCATCCAATCATCCATATCAATATTGATTATACCTGCCCCCCCTTCTCAGATGACCGCGCCAGTTTTGATCGGTCACGGCTGATTACCAAAGGAACGCTATGAACTCTTGGTTCGCGAATATCAGCGTCATGCTCAAGCTGGCCTTGGGCTTTGCTGTTGTACTCCTTCTAACCGCCATCCTTGCCGCGACCAGCTGGTTCAGCTTGGGAAAAATGATTGACCGTAGTAATCGAATGGCCAGCATCACCGAACTCGGCAACCGTCTTGATCATCTACGGAGGGCCCGTTTTCAGTATCAGGTGGACAAGGGTGACGAGCAGCAAGGTGCATTGATCCAGGATGCGCTGGAACTGTTTGTCGCCAAGCAAAAAAGCCTCGCAAAAGAACTGCAGCAACCTGAAAACTTGCAAAGTCTTGCGCTGATCAACCAAGCCACCACTCAGTATCAAATGGCAATTAATACGATGCGCGAGGCCTATCGCAATAGTGCGGCCACCCGTAAGGAAATGGCCACCAATGCGGTCAAAGGCGCCGCGCTGATTGCCAAGCTCATCAATGACGTAGAAGCAATGCCAGTCTCTGATCAGCGCCGTTATGAGTTATACAAAGTCATCCTCAAGGCCAAAGAGGATGTCGCGCTGGTGCGTTATGAAGTTCGTGGCTACACCGGCAATCCCAACAGCACCACGGAACAAGCCGCCGCCCGCCAGCTTGATAGTGCGCTCAAGGGCATTGAAACCCTCAACAACACCTTTGGTGCTGCCTATGCCGATCCTATCAGGCAACTGGAAACCGCTCTGATGGCTTACCGCCGCTCAGTGCAGGATTTTACAGCCAGTAATGGGGCTATCGACCACTCCGTACAGGACACTGTCAATTTCGGAGGGGCCATCACCCGTCTGACTGATGAAATGTATGCCAGACAGCTGGCCGCCCTTGAAACAGATAGTGCTCAGGCCCGCACGCTGCAGTTGAGTTGCACTGCTTTGGCAATGTTATTGGGGCTTCTTGCAGCTCTGATAATCACCCGCCAGATTACCCGCCCATTGCAGGAGACTCTGGCTGTGGTCGATTGCATTGCAGCGGGCGATCTCACGCAAAACATGGTCGTGACCCGTAGAGACGAACTGGGTGTGCTGCAACAAGGTATTCAGCGCATGGGTCGTACCTTGCGCGATCTGATCGGTGGTATCCGCGATGGAGTCACCCAGATCGCCAGTGCAGCGGAAGAGCTTTCAGCTGTCACTGAGCAGACCAGCGCTGGGGTCAATAGCCAGAAAACCGAGACCGACCAAGTGGCTACTGCGATGCACGAAATGTCGGCCACTGTGCATGAAGTTGCGCGGAATGCGGAACAAGCTTCCGTTGCCGCATCAGAGGCCGATGCTCAGGCGCGCGCTGGTGACAAAGTAGTCGCGGAAGCCATCGCCCAGATTGAGCGTTTGTCCAGCGAAGTCGGGCGTTCAGCGGAAGCTATGAATGAGCTTGAACAAGAAAGTGGGCGCATCGTTAAGATCATGGACGTGATCAAGGCGGTGGCTGAGCAAACTAATTTATTGGCCCTTAACGCGGCCATTGAGGCTGCTCGCGCAGGTGAGGCAGGGCGCGGTTTTGCAGTGGTCGCTGACGAAGTACGAGGACTGGCTCAGCGTACTCAGCAGTCCACTGAGGAAATAGAAAGCTTGGTGGCAGGCTTGCAAGGTGGAACACGTCAGGTGTCCAGTATTATGCAGAGCAGCCGCGAACTAACCGATAGCACTGTGGCGTTGGCAGGTAAAGCAGGCGCATCTTTAGCTAGCATCACTCAGACGGTTTCCGGGATTCAAGCCATGAACCAACAGATTGCTGCCGCCGCAGTACAACAAAGTTCGGTGGCGGAGGAAATAAGCCGCAGCATTTTGAGTGTACGCGACGTGTCTGAGCAGACCGCCTCAGCTAGTGAGGAGACAGCGGCCTCCAGTATCGAACTCGCGCGCCTGGGGGTACAGTTACAGCAACTTGTCAGTCACTTCAAGGTTTGACCGATGAGCCGTTCCCTCGACCTTGCTTCATCTTTCAAGCTCGGCGCATTAGGACGCCTGGATTCGACAGCGAGGTCGATCTGGTCAAGCGAGTACGCAGTATTCTGTCGATAGTCATCGTTTTACCTCGTCTCGGAATGGAGTGAACATTGTTGAGGACTTCATCAAACCAGTGCTCGAGCAGCAGGTTTCTTCCGGCTGAATCGTCACGGACTCTCTAGACACTTTGCAAGCTCATTGCGTAACGCTGATTGGCGCGCCATTCATGGACGATGACGTGTCCAACAGCAGTATGCAGGGGCATCGTTGCTCCGGATTCTCTGCAAACTCGGCGTCCGCAAAAGGTTGCTGCTCAAAATCGGTCATCTTGTCCCCTTTCAGTCCCTGACGAAGCTGTCATACGTGATGGCACGATAACATTGCGGATCATAGAACGCACAAAATGATAGGGACAGCCTTCCGCAGCAGCGTCTCTCCCACCCCGCCCAGACGCCGTGATGGACAGGCTTGCTACCCGCATCTTCTTCCTCTGAAGTTGCCCCGCCACCTTTACGACCGAAGCGTCTCACCAATTTCCTCAATGGCAAAACCAACGTCATGGCCGGCACGAATCAACTCCGCAAACCGCAGCATCACTGAGGAACTGACATCGTGGGCCAACGCTATGGTCATCAATTCCCGTATCGGTTCGTCAAGCTCTGCTCCGACACTAGGTGAACATCCCTGCCCGGTGAGCCAGGTAACAAGGGAAGAGACCATGTGCCCTGAGGTATTTTCGTCAACACTCAGAATTTCACCCAGCACCATGCCCAATGTTCCGGCGGGATGCTGGTCCGGGCGGCTCCATGACTTGAGTTCAATCGACTCGCGCCGCACCTTCTCCAGGTTCCGCCGAATCTTCCCGGGAATGGTCGCAGCCGCTTTTGGACGGTTGTAGTACTCGCGATTAGCTAAACTTGCGGCATCTCTGACAACCTTCCAGACCACCGACCAGAGCTGCGAGACACTATAGGTTTCCAGTGCTGATCGCAGGGTACTTTTAATTTCCTCCAGCTCTTGTTCAGTGAGTTCATGGTTATAGAGTTCGCATTGGATACCCAGATAGCGCATAACATCAGCAGCTGAGTAATCAAGCCACAGATTGAAGATCCCTTCCGCGTCTGTTTACACCCTATCCGACAGACTCCGGATAACCTCGTCTGCACTTCGTGATTCAGCATCGGGTGCCAAACGGTAAACCACTTGGTCCCTCACCATCCAAATCTCATCGCCCTCCCAATAGTAGGTGCCCGGCCTGGCTTTGCAGGGTTCATCAAGGACCAGCCCTGCCTCGCGCAATTGCAGCACAAAGTCACCGATATATAGTGGTGCGAGTCCTCGGCAGTCACCTATTGTGAAACCGCCATTGGCCAGTCTCGGCGTAATGGCCCTGTCTAACGCCAACAACATCAGCACATGAGCATCCGGAATCGCTGAGTAGTCCACCGTTCGGGTTGACTGATTGCGGGAGTATTCAGCCAACTGCCGCTCAAGCTCCGCAGCTTTCGACCTTTTAGCTTCCAGTGCAATGTCATCCTGGTCTTTCTGACACAACGTACAGAGCTTGATGGATGGCTGGGAGACCTTCTTGGCCTGTCAGCGATTTTTGATTTCAATCAATTCTGCGCATTTTGGGCAGACCTGATTTTCATCAAACGCATTGCAGCGCTCCCGTATGAAGCTGGTCAGCGTAACGCCCTGAGCCATTTCAATGAGGCCCGCTAGCGCGCTCACTTTTTCGAGGTATTGCCCGAACTCATCGACGGCCCAATAACGCTCGATCAACTCAATTTCTTTAGGGTCTTCGGTCAACATTTGTAGCCTGATTGCCATGTAAAGGTCCTTTTTCATTCGTCGTTAATTCATCTCAGCACTGGCTGTTTTTCGTGGTATTGCTCAGCGTCGCGTAACGTCGACGGCGATCTTTTTGCTCCATCGTTCTTCCAGCAGCGTTCTCGGCAACACAAACCCTTCAAAACTGCGCTGAGTAACCGGGTTATTTGCCTTCTCTGCCCCAATCCGATAACGCATCAACCCATCAGCGACTGAAAAGGTCAGGTCCACGCTGGTGTCGGTCCTGCCATTGAGATGCCCGCGACTGAGCAGGCGAAACAACGACCACGGCCCGCGATAGCTCAGGCTGGCGGTGTTGCCGGTGCTGTGTACCAGGGTCAGTTGGCTGCCATTGGTGTTGCCCAGGCTGTTGGGCCACACCAGCCCCGTGCGTTGCGGCGCGCCATGCTGGTAAGGGATCAGTTGGCCGTCGACGCTGAGCATGCTGCTCAGGCGGGTGGCGCTCAGGGCCAGGGGTTCGATGGTGAGTTGCACGGCCAAGTGGCCGCGATGGTTGAAGAAGGTGTCGCGGATGCGCTCGACTTTTTTCAGTTGTTCCAGCACGTCGCTGCGTACCAGGTAGCCGCCGAGGCTGTCGGAGTACAGGGCGTCGAGGTTGTCTTTGAGGAACACGTTCAGGTACTGATCGTGGAACTGCTGCAGGCGCCCTTGTGGGCCGAAGAAGGCTTCGAAGTCTTCCAGCGAAGCGTCCTCGCCGCTGGCCTTGAACGGGTAGCGGCCTGCCAGACGGTCGCGGTAGAAGCTGTAGATTTCGCTGTCCCAGCGTTTTTCCAGTTCGCGCAAGGCGGCGATTACCAGAACCTGTGAGGTCTGGTCGGCGAGTTTTTTGACGTGCTGGTTCAGCGGTTCGGGTAGGCCCACGGCGACGCGCTGCAGGTTGGCAATCGGGTCAGCGCCGTCCAGGGAGAAGCGGTTGAGTACGGTTTTCAGCGCCGCCTTGCCGGGATCGGGGTTGTCGTGCACGGTTTTGGCATAGTCGTAGACGGCACTGACCGAACGCAGGGTTTCTTCGTAGTAAGACGGCTGCTCGCCTCGTGCGGTGATCAGCTCTGAAAGACTGGAGAATGCGCGCCGAATCCCTGCTGCCTGTTGTTGCCCCTCTGGCATCTTGTCCAGCTTGAGCGGCGCTTGCCCTTCAGCCAAGGGCACGGTCGGGTAGATCACGCTGTTGTCGCGCAGGGTTTCCAGCAACCGTCGTAGCGGTGCGGCCGGGCCGGTGACTTGTTCGAGTACCGCCACGCCGTGGCTGAGGTCGTCGAAGTCGGTGACCGCGAACTGATTCAGCGCCCGCCGCCAGCTGTCGACGTAGTCGGCGCTGTACAGGGCGCGAATGCGTTGGGTCAGCACTTTGCGGTCTTCGTCGGAGTAGTCCAGGCGTTGGCGTTCGCCGAGCACCCACTGATCGATCATCGCCAGTTCGATGATGCCCTCGGTGCCGGGCTCGAAGTAGTCCTTGAAGCCCTTGGCGGTGAGCAGCGGCGGCAACTGCAGGCCGCTCCCCTCTTGATCGGTGTTCAGTGGGCGGTAGACGATATCGAACGCGGGGCCCACTTCGTTGCGCAGGTCCAACGGACGATGCAAACGTTCCAGGGCGTCCTGTTTCAGGCTCATGTAGACCCGTTCGGCCATGGGCAACTGGCGCAGTTGTTGCTGCACCTGGGCAATGCGTTCACGGTAGTGCGGCAGGTCAGCGTCGGCATATTTCAGTGCGTAGCCCAGGTGCCCCATCAGATCGGCCTGCAACTGGCCCTGACCTGGATAGGCACGCTGCCATTGCTTGGCAACCCATTCTTCGACGATGGCCGGGCGACGGTTTTGCCGCTCTTCGAGCATGCGGTACACGCGCAAGGCCGCCAGTTGCTGATTGCTGCCGGCGGGTGCGGTATTGATGGCATCCAACACACCGCTGGCAATCGCCGGCAGGAAGCGTTTGGACAGAAGATTCAGGTAGGCCTCGTCCACTGTGGGGCCAATCGCCCTCCCCTGGTACAACCCCATATCCGACAGCAACGGCCAGGCTTGGCGATAGTCGCCGTAGACCAGCACCGCATCACGGATCTGGTCCAGGGGCAACAACAGGTTGCGGCCGGTAGGGTCGACCTTGGCGTCGATATCCCGCTCACTGAACTCCTGGCTCTTGGCCAAGACGTTGGCCGCCTTGTCACGGTTGATATTGAAATAAAACTGCCAGGTGCCGATGACGACCAAACAGCCCAGGGATGCGACGCTGAACCCAGCGATCAGCAACCGCCGCTTGCTGCGGGCCACCTTGATGTTGTCGCCCGCCAGGCCCGCTTCGGGATAGATCACCCGCTGGAACAGTTGCTGGGCAAAGTAGATCACCGTGCCACCGGCTGGTTTAACTTCGGGTGGCGGTGGCGGCAGTTGATAGGCTTGCCCCGCTTCTTTGACGAAAGCGTTGCTCAGGGTGCCCTGCTGCAACACCGAAGAGAAATACAGTCCGCGCACCAACGCCGGGGTAGTGAAACGGTCGCTGCCGAGCATTTCGCTGAGGAAGCCGAACAATGCCGGGCGCAAGCCCGCCATCTGATGCATCAGCGCCTGCAAGCGATCACGCTCATCCAATGTACGCGACTCCCTGGTGCTGTTGAAAACCTGCTCGGTCAGGCAGGCGACAAAGGTTTGGTATTGGCGCGTCAGTTCCGCCAGCCAGGCATCAAAATCATCCACCGCGTCCAGGCTGAAAGTGAAGCCCAGCAGGTCCTCGCGCCCGCTGCGCGATAACCGGGCGAAGAATTCTTCAAAGCCTTCCAGCAAGTCGAACTTGCTCAGCGTGACGTACACCGGCAAGCGCGTGCCCAATTGCCGCGTCAGTTCAAACAACCGGGTGCGCAGCAGGTTGGCGTGGGCCTTGCGTTGTTCAGGACGTTGCGCCAGCAAGGCCTGCACATCGATCACCAGCACCACGCCGTTCAATGCGCGACGGCTGCGGTTGCGCGTTAGCCAGTCGAGCAGGTGCGACCAAAGGCGCGCATGGGTGCCACTGGGTAACACCGGTTTGACCTTGCCCTGCTGCTCGATGTCTTCAGCCGGTGAATCCGAGTGACTGAGGAACTCACCCGGCGGGTCGATCAAAACTGCTTCGTCGCCAATCCACCAATCCACCGGATAGGCCAATTGCTCTTCCTGATGCGCCCTGACCCCTACCTTGGTCACATGGGACAAGGCAAAGCTCTGGTTGGAGCGGGTGATCAGGCTGGTCTTGCCGGCATTTTCCTCACCCAGCACCAGGTACCACGGCAGCTGATAGAGCGAGCGGCGACGCTCCATGTTGTTCAGCAAATTGCCCAGGCTGCGGTCCAGCGCACGCTCCTGCGCCTCGATATAAGGCAGACAAGGATCGGCCTGCACCGCCGCCTCATGCTGACGTTCAACCTGCAGACGCTGGTAACGATTGCGCACCCGCCACGCCCAGATCAGCAGCGGCACCACCAGCACAACGACACTGGCCGAGACGCGCATTGCCAGTTCACCCAGCGGCTGACGCTCGCGCCAGGTCCACTGCGGGCCCAGCCACCAGATGGCGATCAACAAAAACACCACGCCCAGCAGCACCAATACTGGCACCGCTTGGTTGAACTGACGCAGCACCGGCAGGCCCCAGCGTTTTACGTAACTCCAGACCGTCTTCATGAATCGCTCCTTGCGTATTTATGGAATTCGTTGCCTACAGATGGCACGAACGCGTTTGTTTTTGCGTCTGCTAACGCCACAGTCATGGTCATGGCTTGCGCTTTTCAAAGCTGGCGATGAACTCATCAAGGATGCGTTTGTTTTCGGCCGCTTTCTCGGCACTGGGGCCGCGATAGTTGGCCCATGGGTCCGGCTTGGGCGCGACGGCGCCGTAGCGCATACGTACCGACTTGAGGATCGCGTCCCACACGGCCATGGCTTCGTAGTCGGTCAGTGAGGGGTTGACGGGCTCTGGGCTTGCGGGGCGCTGCCAGAGCGGCAGCTCGTAGCCTTTGTTGGCGAACTGGGGAAGGGTCCAGCGGACGAGGTCTCTGGGTTTATCTGGATAAATAGCGGAGCGCTTTTTCCCCCCTGCAGATAAACGGATACCCATCGCCGGACGACTTAGTGAGGGGTTGTCTCGATAGTTCTCGCTCACGAAGAGAATTTGACGGTGAGTGTCGTCACTGAAACCGATCAGGGACTCCTCGGCTTGCATATCCGCTAATGTGATTTTTCCAGCGCGCAAATTTTCATAATCGCCAGCGAGAAAAATCTGTGTGTCTTTTTGGGTGCGGACGTGCAAGCGCTCGTCGTCATCCGGTGACAGCGCGTTGATATAGATGCTCAGCGAGACATCCGAAGCAGGCGGGCGAAAGTAAAAACTGGCAATCTCCTGATCGTGATGGCTTCTGATCACGACAGGTCCCAACGCAAAGCCCGCACCTGCGTTTTCCGGTGCAACTTTGAATATTTCCTTGGACAGCTTTAACAGCCGGGCCTCAACGGGGGCTGTGTTGCCGTTGTAGGACTCGGCGCGGAGCATGATGTAGGCATCGTCTACCAGCAGGTGGAATTCGTGAACGAAGGTATCCGGGAGTTCGGTGCTCTCGAAATACTGCAGCGTTACACTCTGCGGCGAGAGCCGTACTGCCGAAACCAGCATGGATGCATCCTGCATTTCATCGTTTTTAATCGCCGCGATTCGATGCGACCGCTCATTCAAGGCGGCGTCAAACCGTTGTTGTGTCACGCCTTCTCCCAACACCCGCACCTCAACCGACGAGTGATCGGCGCCCAGCCCGTAGTACAGCTTCACATCGCCGCCGCCAGTCCAGTTGGCGGGCAAGTCGATCAGGCCCCGGCCCAGCGCCCAGGTGCGCATGTGGGTAGTCATTTCGCTCACGTTGTGTTTCTCCTGTTCGCTGGGTTGTTTGAAGGTGGTACATGCGGTGAGGGAACCCAGCACCAGGCAGGCAAAAAAAACGGTCAGTTGACGCATACTCATCAACCCTCCTTCCACGGATCCGCCTTCGGCTTCTCGAAGCTGGCGATGAACTCATCAAGGATGCGTTTGCTTTCAGCCGCCTCTTCAGCGCTGGGGCCGCGATAGTTGGCCCATGGGTCTGGCTTGGGCGCGACGGCGCCGTAGCGGATGCGCACAGACTTGAGGATCGCGTCCCACACGGCCATGGCTTCGTAGTCGGTCAGTGACGGGTTGACGGGTTCTGGGCTTGCGGGTTGTTGCCAGAGCGGTAGGTCGTAGCCTTTGTTGGCGAACTGGGGAAGGGTCCAGCGGACGAGGTCCTCGGGCTCATTCGGATCGTCAGGTCCGGTTTTCATCCCTCCTGCTGATAAACGCAAGCTCATGGCAGGCCGGCTTAGGGAAGGATCGGCTCGGTAGTTTTCACTCACGAAGAGTATTTGACGGTGAGTATCGTCACTGAAACCGATCAGGGACTCTTCGGCTTGCATTTCAGCCAGTGTGATTTTTCCGGCGCGTAAGTTTTCATAATCGCCAGCGAGAAAAATCTGTGTGTCTTTTGGGGTGCGGACGTGCAAGCGCTCGTCGTCATCCGGTGACAGCGCGTTGATATAGATGCTCAGCGAGACATCCGAAGCAGGTGGGCTGAAATCAAAGCTGGCAATCTCCTGATCGTGGTGGCTTCTGATCACGATAGGTCCCAACGCAAAGCCCGCACCTGCGTTTTCCGGCGCAACTTTGAATATTTCCTTGGACAGCTTTAACAGCCGGGCCTCAACGGGGGCTGTCTCACCGTCGTAAGATTCGGCGCGGAGCATGACGTAGGCATCGCCTACCAGCAGATGGAATTCGTGAACGAAGGTATCTGGGAGCGCGGCGCTCTGAAAATACTGCAGCGTTACACTCTGCGGCGAAAGCCGTATCGCCGACACCAACATGGACACATCAGACTGCTTATAGTTTTTAATCGCAGCGATTCGATGCGATCGCTCATTCAAGGCGGCGTCAAACCGTTGTTGTGTCACGCCTTCTCCCAACACCCGCACCTCAACCGACGAGTGATCGGCGCCCAGCCCATAGAACAGCTTCACATCGCCGCCGCCAGTCCAGTTGGCGGGCAAGTCGATCAGGCCTCGGCCCAGCGCCAACGTGCGCATGTGGGTAGTCATTTCGCTCACGTTGTGTTTCTCCTGTTCGCTGGGTTGTTTGAAGGTGGTACATGCGGTGAGGGAACCCAGCACCAGGCAGGCCAAAAAAACGGTCATCCGACGCACAGGGGCTCCTTGGCTTTCGCCGCAATTTTGATGATTGAATAAAGGGTGAACTGCTGTGTTAACGGGTTGGTATAGGACGCTTCATGATCAAAGCCTGGGGCCTTGATTTGCTGGCGAACGCCACCATTGCGCGCCTGTTTTATCGGCGCGCTCCCCGAACTGACCGGTACGGTGCCGTCGCCGGAGCCGTCCTGCATTTTGCAATGCAGCTCCCAGTAGCTGGTCTGCACGGTTTTGACGGGCGCATCGGGATCGCCCCGCAGGGGCGGTATGGATTGTTCGTGGCCGCCGACGTAAACAGGGCTGCGGCCGTCATCCCTGACCTGATGCATCTGCAGATTTGAAACCGTGTAGCTATCGGGGCGTGAACCGTGAAGGCCATTGACAGTGGCCCCGCGAGTCATTTTCCAAGTGATGGACTCGAAGCTGGGGTGTTTGTCTTCACTGCCATAGTAGACGTAGGTTTGAGGGTGGTAGGAGCCACTGATGTCTTGATGAAAGACTTTTGCTTTCTGAATGTTGCCCGCAAATATCTTCCAGGTGATCGCGTCTCCATCCTTCGGCGCCAACCATTCTTCACGCAACAATCCCCACCAACGGTCACGGCGTAAATAAATCTCCTCGTAAGGATCTTTTACCGGTTGGCGAGGCATTGCCGAAAGGCCTTGGTCGTCGACCAACCTTAGCCAGCCGGGCATGTAATCCTGGGTCGGCAACAATTGCAAGGCACCGGGTGCCTGGGCGAAGACCGCCGTAACTTCTTGACCGGTCGGACCAATCACTGCACCGGCAATAGGGTCTTCATCTTTCATGCCGACCTTGCAACGGCGATAGGCGACTGGCGCGCCGGTTGCCGGCATGACGCCATGCACGACACCGGCAATTTTGTCGGCCATGCCGGGCAGTTGCGCGCACCGTCTTGCCACCAGCCCGCCCATGGAGTGCGTGACCAAAATCACCTGCTGGCAATTGCGGCCGTATTGGCGCATCAGTTCGTCAATACGTTCAGCTAACCTAAATGCCGCATCCTCGTTGGAATCCAACCAGTTATACCCACACGCATGCACCGGCATCCGATAACCACCGCGCGCCACCAGCTCATCCGACACAATCGGCGGCAACTGACTGGCCAGGGTGGCACCCAGCCCTGGCATGCCGATGTTTATAGCGGGCTTGAGACGGGTGATGTGAGTCGGCCCCGGTTCGACGGCGACGGTATGCAGGTGCTCCGGCCGAATATCGAATTGAGGCCACCGCTGGGGCACGAACTCGCTATTCAGGGTCTCTTCCAGCCAAAGAAGAAACGCGTGATAGCTGGTTTCGCTGACTTCGCCCCAGCCGCGCTCCTGATAGCGTTTAGTCAGGGCAAGCATTGTGCTTTTTTTGTCCGGCCCAGGCGTCGTCAAGACGGTGCCTACCGGCCGTTCGGGCACCGCGCCTTCTCTATCGACTTCCACCCTTTGCGGGTGTAACAGGCGCTGGCGTATGCCTGCCTTTTTGTTGATCCAGTTCACGGCCAGCCACACATTTTTGCCCATGAATCCAGCGTCCAGACGCCATACAGGAACCGCCTTTTCCTTTTCCTTGCGCTTGTCAGGCTTACTCTTCAAATTCGACCCCATAATCCCCGGCACAAAGATCACCGGCAGCACCCCCTCCGGCGGCAGCATGCATAGAACCGGGTCGGTGATATGGCTGGGCGTCAAGGCCCAGGTATGCACAGGATTGCCGCGTGCGTTATAGGTCATGGGCGCAATACGAGGCGCCGAAGGGTTATCGGTCATACGGGCTCTCCGTTTTCAAGCCATTCCAATTCAAGCCCTTCCAGCGTCATGCCCTGTTGCAGGGTGACGAAGCCTTCAGCATCGGTTCGCCCTTCAAAGCGTGCGCCGTCCTTGCGAACCAAGGCGTAGGCGCGGTTTCGGATAGGTTTCCCGTCGGAGAAGAGGGTCTGAAAGCGTTCGTTGAACGATGTGCTGGGCCAGCTATTGAGTTCGATGGCGGCATTGCTTGGGTCAATGAAGTACTTGTTCGCTGCCTTCACCGTAAAATTTCCCGGCATCCCCAGCTCGATATTGCCGCCCTGCATCTTGATATATGCCCCACCGCACAACAGGGTGATGTGCTTGTCCGCCGCCACCAGCACATGTTGCTGGCTGGCGCTGAGCTCCACGCTCTGATCCGCCTGCACCCGGATGCTGTTGTGCTGGGCCTGCAACAGCAGTTGGCCGTTATGGGCGATATGGCGCATGTCGCCGCCTTGGGCAAACAGACCGATTTCGTCGCCTGCATTGATCACCACTTTTTTGCCGGCGGTGAGTTGCTGGTTTTGTTGTGCCACGCTATCGATATGCTCGCCTGCGCCTATGGCGATGCTGCGGGACGTCGCGGCAGCGATGCCGGCAGGCCCACTTAACGCGATGATGGGTTGCGCGCCATTGCCGATGCCATTGGCCTGATCATTGGCACCATGGCCCAACGCGTTCACGGCATCAGTCAGGGACTGCTGCGGCTGCGCATCCAGGGCAATTGCCTGGGCGTTTTCGGCAGATGCTCCCAGCTGTTTGGCCAATGTCAGGGCGGCTTGCAATACATCAATCACCTGCTGGCGTTCTAGCTGACCCGCACCGGCCTTCAGTTGCGCTTCGGCAGTCAGCAACAATCCTTTTGCTGCACGCAACGCACCATGACCATCCGTGCGTAATTCAAAGCCTTCGCCCCTTGGCCGGCCACCACCATAGTGACGTGGATGCGTGAGGTAACCCAGGTGCAGAGCGCTGTGCGTGTGCTCGCTCATTAATGCCGCACTGATTTGCCCGGTGGTGTCGTCAATACGCAACTCATTGGCTTGGGTGCCGCCAAACTCGCGGCTTTTGGTTGTTGCTATAGCTTTCAGCTTGGGTAGCTCATAGGGCGGCAAATTGGTCTGCCGGTACGCTCGCCCAATGGCGATCGGCTGATCGGGATCTCCGTCCAGATGGCTGATCACCAATTCCTGACCCACACGGGGGATGGCCATCGAGCCCCAGGTCGCCCCGGCCCAGCCTTGGGTGACGCGGATCCAGCACGAGCTGTGGTCGTTGTTTTTGTCCGAGCGATCCCACGGGAATTGCACCTTGATCCGGCCCCATTCATCGCAATAGATCTCCTCACCCGGCGGGCCGACCACGGTGGCGATCTGCGGGCCGTCGATACGGGGTTTGTTGGGCAGAGGAGCTTTCCAGTCAGAGGTCCAGCGGATGGCCGTGGCCTTCACTTCATAGGAAGTGCCGCTGTCACTGCCAAACGCTTCTTCCTGCAAGCTGGTGTGCTGCTTGCCTTCATGCTTGATGGCAATGGTGCGCCAGCGATCATTGAAGTCTTCGCGCGGGTGGTCGTTGAGGTCGAAGGCCAACCCCGGTTGCAGGCGTTCGTCGTCACCTTCCACATGGGCCAGCTTGGCGTCATTGCGCAGGGCGGCCAGGCGGGTTTTGGTAAAAGGCTTGCCGGCAATATCGCGTTTGTAGCGGCCGGGATAGTCGTAGCGTTCGTAATCCTTGTGCTGGTTGTTCAGGTCCTGGTCGCCGGTCGCGGTGTGCTGCTGGTTGTAGAGCGGGTGGGTGAAGGTGTAGTCGCGTTGCACTTGTACGGCGGTGCGCACTTGTTCGGTGTAGTGGAAGCGGGTCAACGCCGGTTCCATGGAATCGCCGCCACCCATAGGCTGGTAGATCACCGGGCAGTCGGTGTGGGTGCCGATGGTGCCCAGGCCGCCGACGCGGTCGGTGAGGACGAGGGTGTGGCCGTCGGCGCGGTGTTCGAAGGTGTAGAGCAGGCCTTCTTCGGCGGCGAGGCGAGCGATGAAGTCGAGGTCGGCTTCGCCGGCCTGAACGCAGTATTCGCGGGGTTGGTGTTCGAAGCAGATTTCAGTGCGGACGTCGGTCAGCTTTTGCTCGGCCAGCATGCTGGTGATGATGTCGGGCACGGTCTGGGCCTGGAAGATGCGCCAGTTGGAGCGCAGATCGAAACGCTTCAGGGTTGGCTCGACCACGGCGGTATAGCGGGTGCGGCGAAAGCCGGTGTCGCCTTGTTGGAACAGGCTGACCAGACCATGCACATAGCGCACCGGAGTTTCACCGCGCCAGATCGTGAACAGCCCCGCCAGGTCGAGCACGTTATTGAAGTCGACGGCGGCGTTGTGGCTGGCCAGTTCCAGGGTGAGCTTGAACGGCTGGGACAGGCTTTCATCGAGCTTGAACGAAACCACGTCGAAGGCGTCGCCTTTCAGGGGTTCGAAGGTAAAACGCAGATCGCTTTGGCGGGGCACGTGACTAGTCCTTACGTTCACTGATAATGGTCGCCACCTTCTGATACAACTCCGGCTCCCACCCCTGCGCCGCGGTCTCGCGCATCAACCGCGCTACACTGGCGTACAGGTCATCCGCCAGCCACGACAACCCACGCGATGCCAGCAAGTCGGCAGCAATCACTGTGGCGTAGCTGCGCTGGCGCGGAGCCTCATGGGTGGCGTGCAGTTCCTGCAGGCGCAGCAGCACCACTTCCACGCCTTCGGTATTGAGCTGGGTGGTCAGTTCGTCGCGCAGGCCGGCGTATTCCTGCACCGAGCTGCCGGTGGTTTGCGCCTGGTCGGCGCCGGTGATCCAGGCCTGGGTTTGCACATCCACGAACGGTGTGCCGTCGCTGAAGCACAACTCCAGCAAGGCCGGCAAACGGCAGACAAACCGCTCGCAGGTCTGGCGAATGGCGGCCGCCACTTCTTCCATCGCCAGGCGCGAGGCGACCTCGGCGGCCAGGTAACTGCCGCGTAGCCAGTACGGCGAGGCGCAGACGCTTTTTTCGATGCGCAGCAGCAGGTTCGGCTCAATGGCGTTGTGGTTCAACGCGTCCTGGTAGCCGTCGACGATATCCTTGGGCACGGCGGTCAATTCGGTGCGACGGTCGCGGGTGATGGGCGGCGCAGTACGCAAATGCGACCACAGGCCGAATCGTCGTAGTTGGTAGCCGGTGGGGTCGTAGGGATCTTGTTGGTTGATCTGCTCGGCCATGTTCAACACGGCGCGGCGTTGTTCGCGCTCGTTGCTCGGCGCTTGCGGTTTGGGGAGGGCGAAAAAGGCCGACTCCAGCACACTGCCGGAGGCGGCCGCACGGGCGGGCTCAGTAGCAACGACCGGCTCGCTGTATTTGTCCAACTGGCGTTGCAACGCGTCCAACGGGGCCGGGTCGAGCTTGGCGCTTTCGGCACAGCGTTGCAGATTGGCCAGGGCCAGTTCCGCCGCGGCTTGGTAGGCCGGTTCAAAACTGCTGCGCTCCAGGGTCGGCAACACCTGCCCCAGGTCGCCCAACAGGCGCTGCACTTGCTTGCGTTTGTTCAGGTAGCCGGTGGGGCCGGGCTTGGGGTGAGCGCTGTCCCAATACAACTCGACCATGCCGGCCAACAAACCCAGGGCATCGGCCCAGCGCGCCCATTGCCGGGTGCGCAGCCACACCACCTGTAGGTGCGCGACGACCCGCCAGTGCTTGCACTGGGTCGCCAGGTATTGGCGGGAGGCTTCGTCGATATACGGCCAGTCGATATCGCCTTCACGCAGGCCGCCGAGCTTGACCATCTCTTGGTCGATGGCCTGGTAGGTTTCATCCTCCACATCGAAATGCCCGGCAGGTTGCTCCGGGTCGATGGGGGTCAGCAGCAACTTGACAGTGTCCGCCGGCACGTCGATTACCAGCGACATACTTGGCGCTCCTGTTCGATCAGTTCACCCAGCCCTTCAGCGTCGAAGACCAGGCCGTGCAGCCGCAGATAGTCGCTCTCCAGTCGTAGACGCTGGCCACCGCCCATATTGCGCAACAAGGCAATCGCCTGCAGCCCGCGCCCGGCGTCGACCACCAGACCCGCGTCGTCCAGCACCTGCCACTGATAAGCCCCGGAGACTGGGCGCTCATCCTTGAACAGTTGGATGCGAATCTTGTTAGGCTTGGCCGGTTCATCCAGCACCAACTGCAGGCGCGAGATTTTCGACTCACAACTGATGGCCAAGTAAGGCCGAGGCGGTAGCGCGCCCAACGCTGGGGCTGAGATCACCAGCCGCTGTTGCTGGTCGTTGTCCGGCTCCGGGAATGACGACAACAGAAAACGCTGATCCTCGGATGGACGCTTGGCCTCATTGCGTTGGACCAGATCGACAATCGGCAACACCCGGCCCAGGGCACGTGGCGGCGCAGGTGGCTGATGAATGGGCGTGCCGGCCGCCAGATCAAAGCATTCCAGGCGTTTCAAGGGCGAGACGATGGCAGGGCAATCCTGGGTCGCTGCCCGCGCCTCCATTACCGCCACAACCGTCAGGCAGAGCGCCCATTTCCATCCTCGCCATCCGTTGCGCATCAACGCCTCCTGAATATGCCTCGTTGAATCCAAACCGGATATTTTTCAACTTTCGAACTAACGCGGCTTAGACCGAAAGTTAAATTCATTAACTTGCAAAGCGTCACCCGCCCTCAATGGATAGGCAAGTAAAAGACGAGCAACACACTGCCAAATCGAGAATAAAAAGAGATATCTTTCAGATAGCTCCATAGCGAGCGTAGGAAATTTAGAAATCCTTATCGCGATGCCTTTTCCTACATCCAAAGCCCACGAATCGCGTCCATTTCGTCCTACAAGACAAACCTTGCAACAGCTGGTTCTAATACGCCGACCTTACGAAAAGGATTTTTCCAATGTCGAAAACTCAGGGTTCTGTCGCCCCAAAAGAACGCATCAACATCAAGTACGTCCCAGCCACAGGCGATCAACAAGCAGAAGTAGAGCTTCCCCTGAAGCTGTTGGTTACCGGCGACTTCAAAGGCCACGGTGAACTAACCGCCCTTGAAGACCGGCAATCCGTTCGAATAGATAAAGACACCTTCAATGAAGTACTCACCAAAGCCGAAGTTGCTCTGGACATGGCGGTGCCGTCTGTTCTGAACAACGATCAAGACACCGACTTGAACGTGCAACTTCAATTCAAAAGCATCAATGACTTCGGCCCCGATGCGATCGCCCGCCAAGTACCGGAGTTGAACAAGTTGCTGGAACTGCGCGAAGCCTTAGTTGCGCTCAAGGGCCCGATGGGCAATGTCCCGGCCTTTCGTAAACACCTGCAAAACCTGCTGACCGATGAAACCGCCCGTCAACGCCTGGCCAGTGAACTGAATCTGGTGCTCGACGCGCCCAACAACTGACTTGAACACCCTTCTCAACGGAGTACTCCCCATGCCTATGGAAAGCGCCGCCGCCAAAGTATTGGTGGCTGACGAACCGCCGTCGTTGCTTGACCAACTGCTGGCCAACACCACCATTCGCCCGTCCCAGGAAGGCTATGCCGTTGCCCGCCAAGGCGTGGCTGCGTTTATCAGTGAGATCCTGCAAAGCGGCGATCACCAGCAGCCGGTCAATAAGCACCGCGTCGACCAGATGATTGCCGAAATCGACCGCGCCTTGAGCAAGCAGATGGACGTGATTCTGCATCAACCGCAGTTCCAGCAACTGGAGTCGTCGTGGCGTGGTCTGAAGCTGTTGGTGGATCGCACGGATTTCCGCGAGAACATCAAGCTGGAAATGCTGCACGTCACCAAAGAAGAGCTGCTGGACGACTTCGACAACGCCGGCGACATCACCCGCAGCGGCTTGTACAAGCACGTCTACACCGCCGGTTATGGTCAGTTTGGCGGCGAACCAGTGGGCGCCATCGTCGGCAACTACACCTTTGGCCCCAGCTCGCCAGACATCAAGTTGCTCAGCTATGTGGCCTCCATCGGCGCCATGTCCCACGCGCCGTTTGTCTCGGCGGCCGGGCCTGAGCTCTTCAACCTCGAAGGGTTCCAGGGTCTGCCCGACCTCAAGGAAATCAGCGATATTTTCGAGGGGCCGCGCCACACCAAGTGGCGTGGTCTGCGGGAATCCGAGGATGCCCGCCATCTGGCCCTGACCCTGCCGCGCTTCCTGTTACGCACGCCGTACAGCACTGAAGACAACTCGGCGCGCAGCTTCGGCTATGACGAAACCGTCGACGGTAATCACGATAATTATCTGTGGGGTAACACCGCGTTTCTGATGGCCTCGCGCATCACCGACAGCTTCGCCCGCTACCGCTGGTGCCCGAACATCATCGGCCCGCAATCTGGCGGCGCGGTGGATGACCTGCCGGTGCACCTGTATGAATCCCTGGGCCAATTGCAGGCCAAGATCCCTACCGAAGTGCTGATCTCCGACCGCAAGGAGTTCGAGCTGGCCGAAGCCGGTTTCATCCCACTGACCATGCGCAAGGACAGCGACAACGCGGCGTTCTTCTCTGCCAACTCGGTACAAAAACCGAAGAACTTCCCCAAGACCCGCGAAGGCCAGGAAGCCCAGACCAACTACAAGCTTGGCACCCAGTTGCCGTACCTGTTTATCGTCAATCGCCTGGCCCACTACATCAAGGTGCTGCAACGCGAACAGATCGGCAGTTGGAAGGAACGCCAGGACCTGGAGCGCGAGCTGAACGACTGGCTTAAGCAGTACATCGCCGACCAGGAAAACCCTTCGTCCGATGTGCGCAGCCGTCGCCCCTTGCGCGCCGCAAAAGTCGTGGTGCAGGACGTGGAAGGCAATCCAGGCTGGTACCAGGTGTCGCTGGCCGTGCGCCCGCACTTCAAGTACATGGGCGCCAACTTCGAGATCTCCCTGGTCGGTCGGCTGGACACCCAATAAGTGGGCGCCAGCCTGTTCGAACGCTTGGAACCCGACGCACCGCGCTACCGCCCCGGCAGCGCGGATGAGCAGGTGCGCCAGCGGGTCGAGGCGATCAAACGCCACTTGGAACAGGTGCTCAACTCACGCCAGGGCTGCTCGCAAAGCAGCCCTGAACTGGGCCTGCGCGATTTCAACGGCGTCACCCAGGCCAGCAGTGACTTGGTGGTGGCCATCAGCGCCGATATCCGGCGCTCGGTGGAAGCGTTTGAACCGCGCATCAAGGTCAGGGGCGTGCGTTTTCAGCCCGACCCGGACCTGCCACTGGAGCTGAACTTTCGCCTGGATTGCCAGGTGCAGGTCAACCACAAGGAAGAACAGGTGCAGATCGAGGTGGCCATGCACGGCCGCGACGGCTACACCCGCGTGCGATGAGGATGCAATGGACTTGAAACAACGCTTTGCCGAGGAGCTGCGCTACCTGCGCGAACTCGGCCGCGAGTTTGCCGAGGACAACCCGCAACTGGCGCAATTTCTCGGTGATCAGGCCGGCGACCCGGACGTGGAGCGGCTGCTGGAAGGCTTTGCCTTCCTCACCGCCAAGCTGGGCATGAAGATCGACGAGGATTTGCCGGAGCTGACCCATCCGCTGTTGCAGATGCTTTGGCCCAATTACCTGCGGCCCCTGCCCAGCGCGACCATCATCCGTTTTACACCGTTGCCGGATGCGATCAGCCAGCGCCAGGTGATCCTAAAGGGCACGCCGTTGTTTGCCAAACCGGTGGATGGCATCTCCTGCCAGTTTCGTACCTGCACTGACGTCAACCTGTATCCATTGGCGTTGCAGGAAGTCAGCGATGCCCACAGCCGCGAGGCCTCGGTGATGCGCATCGACCTCAAGGTGTTGACCGAGCAACCGCTGACCAGCATGGCCTGCGACCAACTGGATTTTCATCTGGGTGGAGATAACGCCACCGCCATGACGTTGTACCTGTGGCTCGCCCACTACTTGGACAGCGTCACGTTACATATTGATAAGCAAAGCTATCGCCTGCCAGCCAAGGCTATCGGCTTTCCCGGTTTCACCGCCGAAGAAGCGCTGCTGCCCTACCCGCGCAATGTGTTCGATGGCTACCGGATCCTGCAGGAGTATTTTGTATTCCCGCAGCGTTTTCACTTTTTCAGCCTGACCCAGCTGGCGCGCGTCTGGCCGGAGATCAGCGCCACCAGCCTGCGCTTTGAATTTCAGTTCAGCCGGCCCATGCCGCCTGATATCCGCCTGCGCACCAGTGACCTGCACCTGTACTGCGCGCCGGCGGTCAACCTGTTCCGCCACGATGCCAACCCTATTGCACTGGATGGGCGCAGTCTGGAGCGGCGTATCAGCCCCAGCGGCAACCGCCCCGAGGCCTTCGAAATTTTCAGTGTCGATAACGTGGCCGGTTGGGATGCCGCCGACAAGGAGCGCAAAGGCGATCCGCTGCGACGCTTTACTCCATTCGAATCGTTCCAGCATGAGATCGAACACGCGCGGGGCCGCACGGCACTGTATTTCCGCACGCATATCGAAGAGTCCCACGGGCGCGAGGGCTTGCGTCATCGCATCGCTTTCGTGCGCGGCGATGAAAGCCTGTACATCGGTGAGCATGAAGCAGCATCCATCGAATTGACCTGCAGCAACCGCGATTTGCCGCAGTTGCTGGGCGTGGGAGATGTATCGCTGTCCACCGAAGTCACGCCGTCGTTTGCCACCTACACCAACCTGATCGCACCGACCCGAAGCTACCGGCCCGTGCTGGACAGCAGCCTGCACTGGACGCTGATTTCCAACCTGTCGCTGAACTACCTGTCGTTGCTGTCGGCCGAGCCGCTCAAGGCGGTGATCCGCGCCTATGACTTCGCCGCCCTGCACGACCTGCAACAAGCCCGCGCCACCCGCAAGCGCCTCAACGGCATCCGTGATGCGGTGACCACGCCGATTGACTGGCTGATGAAGGGCCAGCCCGTGCGGGGCGTGCAGACCCGCCTGCAACTGGACCAGAACGCGTTTCTTTGCGAGGGCGAGTTGTACCTGTTCGCCAGCGTGCTTTCGCACTTCTTCGCCCTCTACGCGAGCATCAATTCCTTCCACCGCCTGGAAGTGATCAATACCACTAACAACGAGCGCTACGAATGGCCACTGTTGACCGGCAGACAACCCGTGATCTAGCCGATATGCTGCTGGCCGACGCGCGGAACTACTCGTTTCACCGTCTGCTGGAGCATCTGCACGCTTTGCACGGCGATGACCTGGAGGCGCAGCCCTTGAGTGCGGCGGCGAGACGCCGCGTGCGCCTGCAAAGCCATGCAGGGTTGGGCTTTCCGGCCTCCGATGTGGTCGAAGCGGCACGCATTGAGGAGGACCGCGAAGAAGTGCGCTATCGCTTGCAGACCAGCTTCTTTGGCCTGCACGGTACCGACTCACCGCTGCCCGGCTATTACCTGGACCGCCTGGCCTACGAGCAGGCTCAGGAGCGCGGGATTCGCCCGGCGTTCATGGACTTTTTCAATCATCGCCTGCTGACCCTGCTGCACACCAGCTGGCGCAAGTACCGCTACTACATTCGCTTTCAGGCCGAGGCCAGCGATCGCTTTTCGCGCTACGTATTTTCCATGGTTGGGCTGAACGACAACGACCTTCGCGGTGCGACACCGCTGCCGTGGGGCCGATTGCTGAGCTTTGCTGGCTTGATCGCCAGTCGCAGCCGTTCACCTTCGATAGTGTCCGGCATTGTTGAGCACAGCTTTGATCTGCACGGCGTTTATATCCGTGAGTTCGAGGTGCGCTCGGTAAATTTGCCGCAGCGTCAGCGCCTAGCGTTGGGCAAAGCCAACGGCACCCTGGGCAGCGATTTTGTGGTGGGCGACCGCAGCAAGACCCGCGCCAGCAAGTTCACCCTGGTGATTCCCAACCTGACCCAGACGCGCTTTCGGCAGTTTTTGCCCAGCGGCGAGCAGTTCGGGCGATTGCGCCAGTTGATGGATTTTCTGCTGCGCGATGCCACCGCCTACGACCTGGAACTGGGGCTGCGCGAAGAAGATGTACCGCCGTTCAACCTGCAACGCACCAGCGGTACCCACCTGGGCTGGACCAGCTTTATCGAACATCAAGAACACCGCCATCCCGCCGTGGTGCGGATTCGGGGGCGCGCATGAAGTTGACACTGGTCATCAACAATCCTGCGCAGTTGTTGCACGGGTATTTGCCTCTTCACCGGTTTGGCCCACAGGGCGGCAGCATCGGCAGTGCCGCTGTGGACTGGCGCCTGGAAGATCGCCACAACAGCGTACGCCCCAACCATTGCGATATCCGCGTCATCGAAGGGCGGTTCTGCGTGATCGACCGCAGCGGTAGAACCTACGTCAACGGTCACGAACTGCCGCTTGAGCGCCATGTTGCGATAAGCCTCAACGACGGTGATCGATTGCAGATTGGTGCGTATCAGGTTGCGGTGCAGTTGGGCGAATACGCCCCCGGACAGCATTCGCTCGATGAGCTGCTCGGCGACCACCCTGAGGGCATGCACGTATGGCACCAGGAAGACCTGCCGAGTCGGCCACCAGCGGATAAGCGACCTGCCACTTGCCCGGAGTTCGAGCGTCTTTGCCAGCCAGTGGATTTGACGGAGCAAGGCGATCCGCTGCGAGCACTGGAAGCAGCGCCGCCTTCAAAAAATCAGCCGCCTGAAGTTCGCTCGATGGTTCCAAAACCTCCCACCATTTTGTTCAGCAACCTGCGCCTGGGCACCCTGTTGCTCGCCTGCCTGGCCCTCGGCGGCTGCACCATGCTCGGCAAGATCGGCCAAGTGATCTGGACGCCCTCCATCCCGGTCGGCGGCCCCGACGATCAGCCCAGCCGCTACTCCCTGAGCCTGCACGCCAGCGACGACGTCAACCCGCGCCTGATCAGCACCGGCACGGCACTGGATGAAGACGCGAGCCGTTCGCCCTACACCCTCAACGTGCAAGCAACCAGCCCGCAGGCGCTGACGGACAAAGTACAAACCTTGCTCAGTCACCTTTACGAAAGCGTACCGGCCCAGTCGCCACTGAGCTTGGAGCCAGCCCCTGTAGTGCCCATGTCGCCTATCGAAGACGCGCTGCTGGGCGACTACGACGCTCAAGGCGTGAGCCTGACCACGCCCTGGGGCAACCCGGCATTGCAGCACGTCGCCACGCCCATCGCCTTCAAGGTCTTGCAGTTGACTGACGACTCGCTGCTGGTCAACGCCAGTCCCCAAGCCATGGCCGACGACCTGAAAAAGACCCTGGGCAGCACCTACATCCGCGCCGACGACTACCTGCTCAACCCCGGCCAATTCAAGTTCATCGACCTGCGCGCCCTGGATGAAGACACCCGCTTTATCGCAGTGATTGCCAACTACCACAGCACTGATGTCGGCCGGTGGAAACAGCGCCTGCGCGTCGAGCCCAAGGGCCGCCAATACGCCGTGCTGGTGCAGTTGGACGCCGCCCAGGTCAGCCTCAAAGGAGAAACCCGATGACGCCTTTTTCAGTCGCTTTTGCCCCGAGTAATCACCGATGAGTTCACGCAACCCCGTCATCTGGCATGAAGGTTTGTTCGTCAAACCCCAGCACTTCCAACAACAGGCCCGCGCCGCCGAAGCCGCCGTGCACCAGCGCCTGCACAGCCTCAACGACGCGCTCTATGGCTTCAGCGAGTTGGCGTTGAACGACGAATACCTGAGCTTCGGCAAAATCGCCATTACCCGGGCACGCGGGATCATGCCCGACGGCAGCGTCTTCGACATTCCCCACGACCTGGCTCCGCCCTCCCCGCTGGAGATCGCTGACAGCAGCGCGGTCGGCCAGATCGTCTACCTGGCACTGCCGTTGCGCTCCAACGGAGCCCTCGAAGTGCGCTGGCCCGACCAGTACGGCAACAGCCGCTACATCGCCCGCCGCGAGGAAATCCGCGACACCCACAGCGATGACGGCGATCAAGTCGGCATGGACCTGGCCGTGCCCAACCTGCAACTGATGCTCGAACGTAGCGACCGCAGTGCCTTTACCGGCATCGCCCTGGGCAAAATCAAGGACAAACGCCCGGACGGCAGCCTGGTGATGGACGAGCACTTCTACCCCACCAGCCTGTCCCTGCAAGCGGTGCCGGCGTTGCATCGCTACCTGGGTGAAGTGGCCGGGTTGATGCGTGAACGCGCCAAGAACCTGGCCCAGCGGATCGGCTCACCGGGGCAATCGGGGGTGGCCGATGTCACCGACTTCAACCTGCTGCAAACCCTCAATCGTTTGTTCCCGCTGTTCCAGCACCTGGCCCGGCAACGCCAGGTTCACCCGGAGCGGCTGTACATCGCGCTGGCGCAAGCCTGCGGAGAACTGGTGACCTTTACCGACGAGGGCCACCTGCCCCAGGAATACCCGGCCTACCAGCACGACAACCTGCGCGAATCCTTCCAGATGCTGGAGCACACCCTGCGCCGCGCCCTGGGCACAGTACTGCAACCACGCGCGGTGTCGCTGCCGATTGTCGAGCAGCAGTACGGCGTGCGCAGCGCCGCCTTGAACGACAAGCGCCTGCTGGACAACGCCGAATTCATCCTCGCCGTGCGCGCTGAACTGCCCGCGGAAACCCTGCGTCAGCAACTGCCGAGGCAGATCAAGATCACCTCCACCGAAGGGCTGGAGCAATTGGTCAGCCTGCAACTGCCGGGCATCCCATTGCGGCCGCTGCCGGTGGCGCCGCGCCACCTGCCGTTCCATGCCGGCTTCAGCTACTTCGAACTCGACCGCCATCACCCTGCCTGGCAAAGCCTGAGCAGCGGCAGCGGGTTCGGTTTCCATATTGCCGGTGAATTCCCGGAGCTGGAGTTGCAGTTCTGGGCGATCAGGAGTGAGAGAGATGACTAAGACCACACCAAATTCATGGCACCACGAGGAAGTCTCCGGCGCCATCGACTTTGCCGGCGAAACGATCACTGCCAACAGCCAAAGACAATTGGCCGACCCTGAATTCGACTTGCGCGGCGTAGCCTGGAACCCGCTGTGCGATGCCGCCACGCCACTGATCGGCCTGGTGATCCGCCTGCGCCGCCTGGACCAGCACGATGACGTACCTGCGCTGTACCTGAGCGTCAGCAACCAGATCACTACGATCATGGAAGAAGTCAGCCAGCTCGACTACGACGCCGGCATGCTCAAGGCCTACTCCTACAGCCTGTGCCTGTTGCTCGACGAAGTGGTCATGAGTACCACCTGGGGCCGGCTCTCCAGTTGGAGCGCACGCTCATTGCTCAGCCAGTTCCATGGCGAAACCCAGGGTGGCGAAAAATTCTTCACCGTCATGAACAACATGATCCCCGAAGCCGCCCGGTATCAGCATGTGCTGGAGTTCATGTACCAGTGCCTGATCTCCGGCCTCAAGGGCAAATACGGCGCCCATATCAAGGGCGATGACGAAATACAGAAGATCATCGACCAACTGCATGGCCTGTTGCGCCCCCTGCGCGGCGAGACACCCAAGCGCCTGACCGACCCGCTGAAAAACGTCGCGCCGCGCAACTACCGGATCAAACGCGCATGGCCGCTGTGGACGCCTTGGGCCATGGCCGCCGTCATGCTGACGGTCGCCTACACGATCTACTCCATCCGCCTGAACACCATCACCCAGCAGGTGCTGGTGTCGCTGGAGCGGGTGCTGCACCTGTAACCGATTTTCAGCGTGCTCATCCCGAGCGCCTGCAAAGCCATGGCCGTATAGGCCATAACCCGCGACCCCATGGGTCGTTCACTTGATCGCGACAAGGAGCATGTCATGCCAACACCCGCGTACATCAGCATCCACGGCAAAAACCAGGGCCACATCACTAAAGGTGCCTTCACCGCTGATTCGGTGGGCAACGTCTTTGTGGAAGGCCACGAGGACGAAATCCTCGCCCAGGAAATAGACCATCAAATCGGTGCCCCAACCGACCCGCAAAGCGGCCAACCCACCGGACAGCGCGTGCATAAACCGCTGACCTTCACCAGCGCGCTGAACAAAGCCTCGCCGCTGCTTTACCAGGCCTTGGCCACTGGCGAAATGCTGCCGACCGTTGAGGTCAGGTGGTTCCGCACCTCCACCGACGGTAAACAGGAGCACTTCTTCACCACCAAGCTGGAAGAGGCCACCGTCGTCGACATCCACACCGTGTTGCCTCACGCCCAGGACAGCGAGAACGAAAACTATACCCAACTGATCAAGACCAGCCTGGCTTACCGCAAGGTCAGCTGGAGTCATGTGGTGGCCGGCACCGAAGCCTCGGACGACTGGCGCAAACCGGCTGCAGCGGGTTAAGCGCGCCCATTCCGCCGCTGCGGTTCGCGCAGCGGCAGAACCTTCACTGACTCAACCCATTTAAGGAGGCTCTATGCCTGCCGTCGTTCTGGTCGGTCACGACCATGATTGCCCTCTGTGTGGCCCCACCACTATCAACAGCGGTACGCGCAATGTCACCGTCAACGGTCGCGCCGTCGCCCGTGTCGGCGACGCCCTGGGTTGCGGTGCCGTGATCACCAGCGGCTCGCCCTCGATGACCGTTAATGGACAGCCAGTAGCCCGTGTCGGCGATACCACCGATCACGATGGAAAACTGGAAAACGGTGATATCAGCTGGTTGATCGACTGACATTCACACTCTCGACAAGGAGGCTCCATGCCCCGCCAAAGCGACCTGCGTTTCACCTTTGAACCCTTGAAAGGCGACGCCTTCGACGTGGTCTCGTTCACCCTTGAAGAAGGACTGTCCCGGCCGTTCAAACTGGAACTGGAACTGGCCAGCCACAACGCTGCCATCGACTTCAATCGGGTGCTCGATCTGGCGGGGCTCTTTACCCTATGGCGTGGCGATACCCCAGTGCGCTACGTCCACGGGTTGGTCAGCCTGTTCCAACAAGGTGACACCGGCTTTCGCCGCACCCGCTACACCGCTGTGGTCGAACCGACGTTGGCGCGTTTCGACCTGCGCTCCAACTGGCGCATCTTCCAGGGCCAAACCGTTCCCGGCATCATCACCAGCGTGCTGGCCGAGCATAAGTTGACCGACATCCGCAGCGAAATCTGCTTCGAACACCAACCCCGTGAATACTGTGTACAGGCTGGCGAAACCGACCTCGATTTCATCGCTCGCCTCGCCGCCGAAGAAGGCCTGCTCTACACCTTCGAACACCGCGCCGACGGCCACACCCTGGTCCTCACCGACCGCGTCGGTGGCCTGGGCACCATCGGCACCCACACCGATTGCCCGGTGATCTACCAGCCCATGGGTGGCGGCGATTCCATGGAACCGGCGTTGACCCGCTTCCACTACACCGAACAAGTGCGCACCGCCGTACAAGTGCAACGCGACTACACCTTCACCCACCCGCGCTACAACCAGCAGCACACCGCCACCGGCGACCAGGACCTGAACAACCAGCACAAGGACTACGAACGCTACGACTACCCCGGCCGCTACAAGCGCGACATCGCCGGCAAGCCTTTCACCAAGACCCGCCTGACCGCCCTGCGCAACGACGCCAAGCTTGCGCATGTGGCCGGTGACGATGCGCGCCTGCAACCGGGGTTGGCGTTCGACCTCAACGAGCATCCCCGTGAGGATTTCAATGATCGCTGGCGCACCATTGCTGTTACCCACGAAGGCAAACAGCACAGCAGTCTGGAGGAGGAAGCATTCGGCAGCGACAGCGGCACTTCCTACAAAATGAAGGCCAGCGCGATCCACTGGATGTCCGACTGGAAAGCGCCGCTGTGCGACAAACCCTGCATCGACGGCCCGCAGATCGCCACCGTAGTCGGCCCGCCAGGGGAAGAGATCTATTGCGATGAATGGGGCCGGGTCAAGGTGCAGTTCCCGTGGGATCGCTCGGACAAAAACAACGACCAGAGTTCGTGCTGGATTCGTGTGGCTCAGGGCTGGGCCGGCGCGACCTGGGGCGCCATGGCTGTACCGCGTGTAGGTCAGGAGCTGGTGATCAGCTACCTAAGTGGTGATCCTGACCAGCCCATCGCCACCGGCCGCACCTACCGCGAAACTAACCTGCCGCCGTATGAGCTGCCCAAGCACAAAACGCGGATGACCATCAAGAGCCGGACCCATAAGGGCGAAGGTTTCAACGAGCTGCGTTTTGAGGATGAGCTGGGGCAGGAAGAGGTGTACATCCATGCCGAAAAGGACAAAAACGTTCATGTCAAAAACGACAATAGTTTTTTTGTTGGAAATGACCGTAAGAAAGAGATTGGTAACGACGAGCATGTTTCGATCGGCAATGATCAAACTCACGCCATAGGCCAGAATCGCATTCTTGACGTCGGTCATGACTATAAGGTCTTCATTGGGCGCGACCGGTGGGATGGCGTTGGCAATGACCGATACGAGTCCACAACCGCCAACCACAGTGTCGAAGTTGGCGGTCATAGCGAGCACACGATCAAGGGGCAGCATAGCGTTACGGCAGGTCAGGGTTTCGAATGCATTACTACCGTTTATAGCTTGCAGACCAGTGAAAAAATCATCTTTCAGAGTCCAGGGGGCAGCATCACTCTCGATGCTCAAGGCATTCACATCAATGGCTTAGCCATCACGATCCAGGGGCCAGTGTCTGCAACAGCATCGGGCGGCGGGCAACCTTTCTCGCTGCAACTGGAACCCGAGGCGGGACACACCTGCGTGGAGAAAACAAAATGACTCCAGCTGTTGTCCAGACCTTCGCAACCGAGCAATACACCGCCAATGCGTCGTTGTATCTGCTGCTCGATCCACTAGCGGATTGCGCCGAAGACGACCCATTACATATAGACACTCTACGCCAATCGTTAGGCAACGATGCACTCACTGGACTGCGCCGCCCAGATTTGGTCCACACACCACAAGCGTGCCCGGTGCTGGTGACCCTCGCAACGGCTGGCGCCAAACCTTCAGAATATTTACTGTCGTTGTCGGCATTGCGTGCCAAAGAAGATGAACGCCGCTCAAGACGCTATGTATGTGGTTGGCTCAGTAGTACCGCAACAGCCACGACGGTCAGCAGTCACCTGATAGAACTCGGTCATTTGCCAACCTCGGTGGGGACAGCATTCTTTCCGGTGTATGAACCGTTGCGCCTGGAACTACTGGTCGCCACGTTGAAATTTGGGGAGACAGGAAGCTGGTGGCCAATCCATCAATGGCTATTTCCCACAAGCAGTGGCGGCAGCAGTTGCTTGATTGGCCAGCCGGGCACGAGCGTTGACTTCTCGCCATTTACCAGCGCAATACAACAGAATGCAGGACTGGTGTCCTCACTGCTCGGCGCGTGGCGTCACGCTGTCAGCCTTCCCCTTACTTACGCCCCCGCTCGCTGGCAAGGCGCTACTTTGCTACCTCCTCAAGCTGCTGCTCGGGCTTACGAGCAGATACGTGACGCACGTATTATGGGCCTGAAAAAACAACACGACATTGTGACCCTGGCACTACATCGTCTATTGCTGCATTCGAGCATTCATACACACACAGACATAGGCATATCAATAAAGCGGGCAATCGAGAATGGCACGTCGCTCGCAAAGCTTTTTTCCGAACTAAATGACCAATCCTGGCAAAGAATCGTGTCGGAATTGACCCTTGCAGGAGCACAACCATGACCCTAAGCTCGCAGCTTGGCAATGCCGTAGTAGAAACATGCCTTCCTTTGGACCAATGCAACGCCTGCACCCGCCAAGGATTACCAATCCTTCCGCTGCGAAAAGCTCTGGTTCCGCGCGCTGGCGAAGACACCGGTGCGATGTCCAATTCTCGCATGGGCCTGCGTACACTACGCGCAGGCTATTTGTACGTATTACTCGATCAGCAGACGTGGCAAGCCTATCAAGTGACACCCGATGGCTATCTACGTCAGTTCAATCCCGACGCGCCACCCGCTGCCAATGAGACCCCGTTGTGCGATGCGTGTACCTCGGCAGGCCACGACGCTCCAGCGTCCTTTCTCAACATCGATATCCGTAAATACACCCATGCATGGCTGGCTTTTGCCAGTGACCCCTGGCCTCGCAGCGTTCTCGACGCCTACAAAAACAGCGCTGCTCCAGGACGCTTCCGAAAACTCGACCTGCGAACTGCTCGGGACGCCCCCGACAGCATGGAGGACGCGTTGATGATGACAGCGACGGAGCCTCGTGTGGATCAGCAAGTGCATGAATATCAGCGTCATCAGGCTGTCGGAGACCTGGATAAGGTGCATGGGTTTCACAGCCGCGTAACACGGGTGGGAGCACTGAAGAATTACCTGCGCCAAACGATCGACCAGCAAGGGTTGCAACAAGGTGTGCTCGCTCTGGTGCTGGACGACACGGTGGGTCTGATTCAACAGTACAACTACTTGCGTAACGGCTGGGTTGAGGCTCGTCAGCGGTACATTGAAGACCCGATGAGGACCTACAAGCGCCAGACGTCAGATCTGCTCCTGGCTATTCGCGAAATGCACCCGATCTGGGCCGACCAACAGACCGCCTCATTTGCCCCCATGACGGGCGATGCGGCACCGACCTTTGGCGATCCCGAGGTGGAGCGTCGGCGCGCCATCGAAGAAAAAGTCCGGAAATACAATGCGTCACTGGAAAAGCGCTACAGCGAAGCCGATCGCGCCTCGTTTGAAGAAGACTATCAGCGCGAGTTGGCAAACTACCAACACTATATCGACTGGTGCGGGAGGCAGTACGCAGAGCTCTGCCACGGCACGCCGTTCAAGCGCATTGAGGAGCATGACTATGATGGCGCTGATTTCACGTCAGGAGTGGCCTACAGTCTGACCATGTCGATGTGTCTGCGCGGCGGCATCAGTGAAGCACCGCTCGTCAACCAGCAGAGCGCCGATGAAAAAACTCCTTTTACGGATAAAGACCCAACAGCCAAGCTTTGGCTTGAGTGGCTGAAAAATCCGCACAGCCCGGTCTATCGCGCGATATTAACGAGGGACGATTCGCTGCTGGCCGGCTTGTTACCCAGTTTCAGCGTGACTGGGGAAACCGACTGGAACGACAGTGAAAAGCTCTACTCGGCAGTGGCCAAGGCCCTGACCAGCGATGAATTCAAACGTCATGTCCAGCCGCGTATCCAGACCGCCATGGCCCAACTCCTCGGCGCACTCAACGCCGCCAGCGCCCGACTCCAACCCAGACTGGGGCCTGGTGTCGGGCGTGTTGTTTCTCGACTCAATAGTGCAAGCCAGCTGCTGTACAACCAGGTTCACCTCACCGAACTCAAGATCCAAATGAAGTTCAGCGAGTACTACGCCCTGCAATCCGAGCATTTGCGCAAGGCGCAAATTCGGGCATCCGAAGCCATCCGCCGGGGCGAAAAAAGCGTAAAGGCTAGCGTGGACAAGGTGAACCACAAGTTCCAAAAGGTGCAAAGGAAGGTCGTCCCGCTGATCAGGACAGGGCTTCTCAGCATGGTCGTGCTGGATCCCAAGATAGCCAATCAATTGATAACCGTCTCGGTTTGGGTGGAGGGCGAAGCCGACAATCTGCGACGCGACCTGATGCGCAATACCGAACAAAGTATCGGCCGCGCGGGGGCCAGCGCCCAACATATGCTGCAAGAAGTTACGGTAGGCGTTGGCAGCCTGGACCCGAAGGCCCGTGCGACATTACGCGGACTCATGGTGTCTGCAAACGTGGCAGCCAACTGGGTGCGCGCGGGGTTTACCGGGTTGCGGGGAGTTGCCGGCAGCGGCCAGCTGTTGTTGGCGTTGGGAGGGTTTTATTTGCTCAACGACTCCATGAAGAAGAACTTTGAAGAAGCCGAGCGAGCCCTGGGCGACAAGGTTCCCGAAGCCAGACTGGCTCTGTATGGCGCGACGCTGGGGATACTGGCCGCCGGTATGGAAGTCATAGGGATTGCACTTGAAGCGGGCGCAGGGAGAATTCAGCAGGTGGCAGGCCTGCCTGCTCCGGTGGCAGCTTCCGCCAAGGCTACATTTCGCGCCGGCCAGATACTTACCAGAACGGGAGCCATGATCGGAGCTGTGACCGGTTTGTTTGATGCGACGCAGGCGGGGATGGCGGCTATTCGAACGTCGAAAAGCGGTGATAGGGCCGCGACAAGATGGTACCTCGCGTCAGCGGTAGTAAGCGGGGCAGGCGCCGCTGCTGCCATTGGTGCTGGCATATATAGTGCTTCGGCTCTTATGGGACTAATGGGCCTTGCAATAGTACTGGGGATTACAGCGTATGCTTTTTTTCAATTGGCCAAGAGTAAAGAGTCCACGCCCCTTGAAAAATGGGCCAGACGCTGTGTCTTCGGTTACGCCGACGAAACTCCAAAGATTCATTGGAATCAGCCCAAACATGCCCCGGTTGCCATCGCCGAACTCAACGCCGCAACTTTCGGCGTCGAGGCCGACGTGCGCTTTCGTTTGCGTTTGATCGCCGGCCAGAGCCACCACAGGGGTGGTTCGACCGGCGGGGCCGGTACCCTAGCTCAGGAAGAGAGGCTGGAATATCGCTTGGTATTGCCATGCTTTCACCCGGAGCATTCGAACTATCAATGGACCCTACGCCTCTTGCGCGAGGGCGATAACCCAAACACCGAAGATGCCGGCGAAGTGGCCGCAAGTGGCAATCTGGTTGCTCCTCCCGTGCCACTAACGACCAACGAAGCAGCCAACCCCACCCGAAATGTGAATTATCAGGCGGAGCCCGGCACGCCGACCGTCAAGACTCGCGGCGCCATGTCACCCAACAACAGCGCTCTACAGATCCTAGACATTTCAGGCGCGCTCGTTTTCAAGCCTACTGAACGTCGCCACCGAGTCGAAGCGGCCATCCTGTCGTTGACCTACTGGCCTGATCGCAACATCTCCGAGGGCTATGCGGCCCTGACTCTCACAACGTACTCCAACCTTTAATCTCTCCGGAATTCACTGATGTTCTTCACCGAACCGTTACTCGATCCACCAGCACCTGCCTGGAAACGCGATCTGCCAAAGCCGGATCAAGCTCCCAGCACCGCCCCATATCCACCGGTGCTGCCAAGTCCGCCTAATCATGTGGACACCATTTATCTGGAACTACCACGCTCGGCACTGAGAATACGAGGGCTAGGCGCCTGGTTGGCGATAGCTATTCTAGGTTTGTCCTTTCTCCTGCTTACAGCTCCCCTAATCCTCCCTCCTGCGCCATGGGAATCTGTTGATTGGGCCTTCATTCTTGTCTGTCTCGGTTTATCCATTGTCCTGTTTTGGTTCGGTATTCATGTCTGGCGAATGGACATAGAAGCACCCCGCGACGAACCCATCCGCTTCAACCGCCTGCGCCGCAAAGTCTACGTCTATCGCTTCCACCACGACGGGCTGCGCCCCTTTAGCCGCAGCGCCTGGGGCGTACGTACGGAAGTTTACGACTGGGATGACCTGCGCGCCGAGGTATGCAGCGTTTATGGTCCCATGGGCGCCGGCGGCTTGATCGAATCGGTCAGCATTGCCGTGGTGAAACCCGGCACACATCAGGTCATCGACCGCTTCCATTTTGCCCACGGAACGATGCAAGGCGAGATGTACTGGGCCATGGCCCTGCTGTTCATGCAGCAAGGTCCGCAGGCCTTACCCCACTTTCCACGCCCGCCACGCGACTGGAACAACGAGGACGTGAGCTTCAATCTTGCGCGCCGCTTGGCTCCCAAAGTACGGTGGCCGACGGAAATAGACTTGGAGTCACGCACCGCACCTTGAATACCTCGGGTGGCGAAAAATTCTTCACCGTCATGAACAACATGATCCCCAAAGCCGCCCGGTATCAGCATGTGCTGGAGTTCATGTACCAGTGCCTGATCTCCGGCCTCAAGGGCAAATACGGCGCCCATATCAAGGGCGATGACGAGATACAGAAGATCATCGACCAACTGCATGGCCTGTTGCGCCCCCTGCGCGGCGAAACACCCAAGCGCCTGACCGACCCGCTGAAAAACGTCGCGCCGCGCAACTACCGGATCAAACGCGCATGGCCGCTGTGGACGCCTTGGGCCATGGCCGCCGTCATGCTGACGGTCGCCCTGAACACCATCACCCAGCAGGTGCTGGTGTCGCTGGAGCGGGTGCTGCACCTGTAACCGATTTTCAGCGTGCTCATCCCGAGCGCCTGCAAAGCCATGGACTTATAGGCCATAACCCGCGACCCCATGGGTCGTTCACTTGATCGCGACAAGGAGCATGTCATGCCAACACCCGCGTACATCAGCATCCACGGCAAAGACCAGGGCCACATCACTAAAGGTGCGTTCACCGCCGATTCGGTGGGCAACGTTTATGTGGAAGGCCACGAAGACGAAATCCTCGCCCAGGAAGTCGACCACCAAATCGCCGCGCCCACCGACCCACAAAGCCCGATCTACCGCGCCCTTCTCTTGCGTGACAAAGGCTTGCTGGCCGATCTGTTGCCCAGTTTCAATGCCACAGGTGATAGCGACTGGAACGACAGCGAAAAGCTCTACTCCACCATTACCAAGCTCATCGCCAACGACGACTTCAAGAAGCATGTCCGCCCCCGTCTACAGCATGCCATGGCGCAGCTTCTCGGTGCCCTCAACGCCGCTGCCGCCCGCTTGCAACCGTCGCTCGGCCCTGGCGTGGGCCGGGCGGTTTCGCGCATCAACAGTGCCAGCCAACTGCTCTACAACGGCATTCATCTGACCGAACTCAAGATAAAGATGAAGCTCGGTGAATACTACGCCCTGCAATGCGAGCACCTGCGCAACCTGCAACGCAAAGCCGCTGATGCCATCGACCGCACCTGGGAAGGCCTCAAGGACGAGTTGGGCAAAACCGACGATGAGGCCCGCAAGGCGCGCAAGCAAGTGCGCCCGCTGATTCAGGGCGGCCTGCTCAGCCTGGCGGTGCTGGACCCGAAAATAGCCAACCTCAGCGTGACCCTCAGCGTTTGGGTGGAAGGCCAGGTCACCCAACTGCAGGACAGCCTGATGCGCCAGGCCAACCTCGGCGTGGATCAGCTAGGCAAAGGTGCCCACGCTGCGCTAGTCGAAATCGCTGCTGGGGTTGGCACCCTGGACCCGCAGGCGCGCAAGGTGCTGCAGGGGGTCAAGGTGTCCTCGTACCTGGCGGCTGGATGGGTTCGCAGCGGCTTTACCGGGTTGCGTGGCGTGGTCGGCAGTAGCGAGTTTTTGATGGCGATGGGCGGGATGTACCTGCTTAGTGACTCGCTGAACAAAAGTCTCAAGGAAGCGGAGAAAGCCATGGGCGAAAAGGCCGTTGAGGCCAGGTTGGCGTTGTATGGAAGTAGTTTGGGGGTGTTGGGTGGAGGGGTGGAAATCGTAGGCATCGCCTTGGAAAAAGGGGCGGTGCAGATGCAGAAGGCGGGCAGCTTGTCTACCCAGGCGATGACTGCCGCAAAAGCGACTGCACGCGTAGGCAACGTATTTGTACGGGTCGGGGGGAGTATTGGTGCTGTGGCGGGATTGTACGATGCGACGCGGGCGGGGTTTGCTTTTAATCGCACTCGGAACGAAGGGGATACTCCAGCAGCAACAGCCTATTTCCTGTCTGCCATTGCCTCTGGTCTGGGAGCGGGGGCCAGCATTTGGGCAGCAGCCGCAGGTACCAGCACACTACTTGGTCCATTGGGTATAGCCATACTTCTCGGCCTAGTAGGATACGGTTTGTACAAATGGGCCGAGGGAGAAGAATCAACACCACTCGACCGCTGGGCGCGCCGTTGTTTTTTTGGTTTGCACAACGAAGTTCCCCCCATTCATTGGAACAAACCTGAACACGCCCACATCGCAATCGCCGAACTCAATGCCGCGACCATAGGTGTTGAAGCAGGAATCAATTTTCGCTTACGAATCGTCGATAGCGGCTCACATGGCTGGGGCGGCCCCATGGGTAGCGTAGGCGCGCAGGTCCATGAACAGCACCTTGAATATCACCTGATTCTGCCGCTCTTCGACGCCAACCGGTCGGCCTATCGCTGGTCGCTAACGGTTCATCGTCACGGCGATGGCTCGGCCAACCAGTACACCGGCGGCGAAGTGCTGGCCGAAGGCGAGCTGAATCCCCCCACCCTGGCAACCGCCGCCAGCGAACGCCGAGCAGCGCTGGCTGTGCCCAAACGCCCGAACAAGCCAGATTACCGGGCCGACAGCACCCTGCCCACGCAGGAAGTTCGCACCGTCTCGTTGCCCGATAACCGTACCTCGCAGGTCAACGACATCAAAGGCGCGGTTGTACTGTTGCCCGACCGCCGCCGGCACAACATTGAAGCGGCGACCTTGTCGGTAACCTACTGGCCCGATTGCGACATTCACGATGCCTACGCCGAGCTCATCTTGATGGATAGCTTGTAAACCACAGCCTTGGGTGAACTTGGCATGGGCATTTGCCTACTTTTCCCATGGCGACCATCGCTGCTCGTCATCAACAGTGTGCCTGCCTGCTGGTTATCTGCTGCCTGATCGACAAGCCAAAGGTCACACACAGCTCTTACCCCGAACTGGAACTTTCCATCATGTTATTTACAGCACCGTTACTCGACAAACCTGCTCCTGGCTGGACGCGCGACCTGCCGGGGCCAAACGAACAACCGTTAAGTGAACCATACCCTCCTGTACTCTCAAACCCACCCAATCACGTTGATGATGTATGCCTTGAACTAGCACGCGCCACAGTGCGATCTCGCGGAGTGGGTATTTGGATAGCACTTTTTATGTTTCTGCTGTCCATGGCTATACCTGTCGGTTTGATTAGCTATGTTGTCGCGGAGCAATATCTCCCTCCCTTTGTGCTGAGTTTTCTCAGCCTCATCTTATGTACTACTGGCATATGGCTAGGCATTTATATCTGGCGAATGGACGTTACCCCTCCCCTGGACGAACCCATCCGCTTCAACCGCTTTCGACGCAAAGTCTATGTCTACCGCTTTTACCGTGATGGACTCAGGCCCTTCAGCCGCACCGCCTGGGGCGTAAGAACCGAAGTCTATGACTGGGACAATCTGCGCGCCGAAGCTTGCAGCGTATATGGCCCCATGGGCAGCGGCGGCCTCATCGAAACTGTGACCTTGGCCGTTGTAAAAACCGGTACAAACCAAGTCATTGACCGCTTTCATTTCGCCCACGAAATCCAGCAAGGCGAAATGTACTGGGCCATGGCTCAACTGTTCATGCAACAGGGCCCGCAAGCCCTGCCCACCTTCCCCCACCAGCCCCGGGACTGGAACAACGAAGACGTGACTTTCAATCTCGCGCGTCGCTTGGCCCCCAAAGTGCGATGGCCAGCCGAAATAGACCTGGAGTCACGCAGCGCGCCCTGAATAAAAGTCATCAACCAAAGCAGCCTTAATACGACGACCGGCTAAAGATACAAGCGGCGATCACCCCGAACTGGAACTGCTCATCATGGTATTTAAAACACCTTTACTCGACAAACCTGCTCCTGGCTGGAAGCACGATCTGCCAGGACCAAACGACTCGCCCTCCAATGAACCGTATCCTCCCGTACTATCGAATCCGCCCAATCATGTTGACGATGTGTATCTCGAACTGGCGCGCGCCACGATGAGAGTTCGTGGAGTTGGTGTTTGGATGGTTCCTTTCATCTTTCTATTGTCTCTAGGATTTCCGGCTACGCTGGTTGCTTTTGCAGTTAAAGAGCATAGTGCCCCCCCTACCTCTCTCGTTTTAGTAGCATTTTTTGGACTCATCACAGCTTTGTGGCTAGGGATTTACTTCTGGCGAATGGACGTTGCCCCTCCCCGTGACGAACCCATCCGCTTCAACCGTTTCCGACGCAAAGTCTATATATACCGCTTTTACCGCGACGGCCTCAGACCCTTCAGCCGCACCGCTTGGGGCGTTCGGGCCGAAGTCTATGACTGGGATAACCTGCGTGCCGAAGCCTGCAGCGTGTACGGCCCCATGGGCAGTGGCGGCCTCATCGAAACCGTCACACTTGCCGTGGTGAAACCTGGCACCCATCAGGTAATAGAACGTTTTCATTTCGCCCACGAAATTCAACAAGGCGAAATGTACTGGGCCATGGCCCAACTGTTCATGCAACAAGGCCCGCAAGCCCTGCCCACTCTCCCCCGCCCACCTCGTGACTGGAACAATGAAGACGTGACCTTCAATCTCGCGCGTCGCTTGGCCCCCAAAGTGCGATGGCCAGCCGAAATAGACCTCGAGTCACGCAGCGCGCCCTGAATACAAGCCATCAACTGAAGCAGCCTATATCCCTCATGACCTGGCGCCGCCCTACTCGCTGGAAATCGTCGACAGCAGCGCGGTCGGCCAAATCGCGTATATCAGCATCCACGGCAAAGAGCACTGCCCGGTGATCTACCAGCCCATGGGCGGCGACGATGCTACGGAGCCGGCACTGACCCGCTTCCACTACACCGAACAAGTGCGCACCGCACGCCAGGTGCAACGCGACTACACCTTCACCCACCCGCGCTACAACCAGCAGCACACCGCCACCGGCGACCAGGACCTGAACAACCAGCACAAGGACTACGAACGCTACGACTACCCCGGCCGCTACAAGCGCGACATCGCCGGCAAGCCTTTCACCAAGACGCGGCTGGCCGCACTGCGCAATGACGCCAAATTGGCCCATGTGGAAGGTGACGATGAACGCCTGCAACCGGGGCTCGCGTTCTTCACCGAACCTTTGCTCGACCCACCGGCCCCCGGATGGAAGCGCGATTTGCCGATGCCGGATCAGCCTCCCAGCACCGATCCTTATTCACCGGTGCTGCCCAACCCAACCACCTAAACTCCGTTTACTTGGATTTGCCGCGCTCTACCGTTAGAACGCGAGGGATTGGATTATGGTTAGCAATTGCCATTATTACCATATCCCCGTTCCCACTCATGAATTGGTTTAGCTTTCCACCTTAAACACAGTTTTCCCTATTCTTCGTGTTCACTCTCGGCAGTCTATTGCTATTCATTACTGCGCTCTGGTTCGGCATTTATGTAGTGGTCAACCCTGCCGATAGCGCTGCGCCGACTGTCGTGCAGCACGTGCACAATGTTTTGTGCCGTCGACACGAATCTCCCCGCTGTCGACGTCGTAGAGTCGCAGCAGCAAGTTCATCAGTGTGAACTTGCATCACTAGAAGGGTTTTACGATGCCCGGGAGTGCCAAAATCTCCGGCTTATTCACTGCAAAAATAAAGGCAGCGCCCGCTTTTGCAAGCGCCACCGTCATCATCTGCCAGCTAATCAGGCCTTCTTGCCCGCCTCCTCCAGAGCCTTTTCAGCGTTGAACCCGTCGAAGTTCTCGAACACGCCCATAAAGCCCGGCACGGTCACTTCTCGCGCCCAGTCGCGCTGCAGTTCGCAATACATCTGCACACGACTGATGAGCTTCGCGCCCGCCTGTTCCATTCTGCGCAACGCTGCCTCATGGGCGGCGAGCGATGTGCCGCCAACCGCATCGACCGGCACATACACCTCATAGCCTTCCTGGATAGCGTCGAGCACCGGGAATGTCAGACAGGCTTCGGTCCAGAGCGCAGTCATAATGAGTTTCTTACGCCCAAGCGCCTTGACCGCCTGTTTGAATTCAGTGTCCTCCCAGCTATTGATAGAGGTGCGGTCATAGGTCGGCAGGTGGCCAAGCACCTCCTGCAACGCCTGAATCGGCGGCTTATTGCGACCGGTTGCCACATTAACGGTCGAGTGGATGATCGGAACGTTGTAGTTGACCGCCGCCTTGGCGACGCTGGTGATGTTGAAGACGAGTTCCTCACGCGGCATCGAGCGGATCGAGGAAACCTGAACAGGCTGATAATCGATGATGATCAACGCCGAGTTTTCCGGGGTCAGTAGTTGGTCGGTGTGGGGGTTGCGGAGAGTCTCGCTTGCCATTGGCAAATCCTTTTTATGGGTGACGCACGTTTGTGAAAGGGCCGAAGCCCATGCGGGTAATGGATTCCAGGACACGTGCGAAGGATGCTGCGCCTGGGAAATCCATTGTGCTGTTCCCATGCTCGAGGCAGTAGTAGCATTGCGCGATATGCTGTGTCGCGAAAAGAGGAACGCAAGCATGGATATCGAAGAACTGCAGACCTTCGTGGAAGTGGCCGATGCCGGCGGCATTTCGCAGGCTGCACTGCGTCTTGGCGTATCGAAGTCGATCGTCAGTCGCCGCCTGTCTCGGCTTGAAAGCGAACTGGGTGTGCAACTGCTGGCACGCTCCACTCGCGGGTCGGCACTCACTGAGTCCGGCGCGACATTCCGGGACTACGCCGCCAGAGTCTGTACCGAGATAGACATCGCCAAGGAAACGATCCTGCCTGCCGGCACCCTTCGCGGCCGCCTGCGCGTGGCCGTTCCGCTGTCGTTCGGCCCGACTCATTTCGCACCGGTGCTGGCGGAAATGGCACGCCGTCATCCTCAGTTGCATATGCAGACTTGCTACAGTGATCGCTTCGTTGACCTCATCACCGAGGGCTACGATTGCGCCATTCGGGTGGGTTATCTGAAGGACTCCAATCTGATCGCAAGGCGCATTGGCCCGGTCTACACCAAGCTTGTCGCGAGCACGGACTACATCAAGGCGCACGGTGCGCCCGAGACGCCGGACGACCTGGTCGATCATCAGGCGCTCCTGCAGGGCACCGAAGCCTGGCAATTCATGGACGGCGACAAGATCATCACGGTTCGTCCGCAAGGACGCTTCAAGGCCGACAACGGCATCGCCCTCGTCGCCGCCGCGACCGCAGGCCTCGGCGTCGCCTACCTGCCCGACTGCCTCACCCATGAACACGTGGCATCGGGCGCACTGGTGCCGATTATGACAAACCATCCGCCCCCCACGGCCGGTGCCTACATCATCCGCCCGCCTGGTCCGCATCCCGCCCGGAAAATACGCGTGCTCACCGAACTGCTGATCGAGTTCTTCGGCGAATCTCCGCACCTGGCGGCGCAGCCGCTGTCACATCAGGAAGATGCGTTGACATATAGCTAAGCAAAGCAGGAGCGACAGACATGACCCTCAAACGAATGGACAACGTGCTGATCGTTGTCGACGATCTCGAAGCGATGAAGGCCTTCTTCATCGCGTTAGGCCTCACGCTTGAGGGTCAGACCACGGTCGAAGGGTCTGAAATCGGCAACCTCATCGGGCTTGGCAACATGCGCGCCACCCTGGCGATGCTGCGCACACCCGATGGACAAGGCATTGAACTGGACAAATTCCACACACCCAACGCCGTCAGGTTCGGGCCCGTGGACACCCCGGTGAATGCTTTGGGGCTGCGGCGCATCATGTTCGCCGTTGACGACATCGAGGCTGTCATAACGCGGATGCAGGCCCACGGCGCAGCCGTGATTGGCCAGATGCAGTACGAGCAGTCTTATCGACTGGCCTATCTTCGCGGGCCTGAGGGCATCATCGTAGGGTTGGCTGAGCAACTGGGCTGAGGGTTGGCACTTTTGACTGAGCTGGCCTCGTGCGTGAATCAAGGTCCAGTGCTTTGTTTGTTCAAGCCAAGACAGGAGATGTGATTTGCTTCAACGCTCGCAACAGTCAATGCGTCGGACTGCGTTTTTTGCAGACACCACGGCGCTAATCCTGTTTTTCACAACCACCGGCATCATCAATGAACGTTTCATTGCCGGCATGACGTGGGATCAGGTCCTTCATGCGCGCCTTCTGGGCGCAGCGCTAATGGTGCCAGTCGCGAGACCTTACGGCCTATGGCGGGACTGGGTGATGAAGCGGGCCAGTCAGCGCCGGGTTTCCAGGATGCTGTGGGACAGTCTCGCCCTCGTCAGTTTCCAGGTGCCCATCTATGCAGCGATCATTGCCTTCAGTGGTGCATCGGGAGGTGGGCTGGTGCGCGGCACGCTCGGTGCGGCGTTGATGATGCTGGCTTTGGGACGACCTTATGGGGTGTTTCTTAATGGGGTACGGAAGGTGTTTGGGTTGCCTCCGGGTGGCGACAAGCCGATGTCGCTGAACAGTTAAGTGATCGCTACTGGCCGATTCTGTTGAAAACAGTCGAATTTTTAGCTTGCCTGACCTCAGGCACGACCACCACTGGAGAACCGACTCACCACATTGAGTGGTTTCTCGATCCTTCGTTGACCGTTGTTGCTCAGTTAGTGGGTTAATTTGGTTTTTTTTGCTGAATGCAGGCATACCTATCCCGTGAGCGGTGTCCCATATATGGACACTGCCGGTTGTGATCAGCTAACCGATCATGTTCTTCCATTCCCGCTTACAGCCGCCTTGGAACCTGCGCCATGGCCACCCGCTTGGCGTTCAGTGAGCTTTTTTTGCTCTTGCTTGAATTGCTGATGCCAGCGCACCAGCGCGTCAGCCCCGTCCGAGGCCTGCACTGCCAGTGGAGTCGACACGATCATGCCGAAAAGCGTCCAAATAAGAAGTTGCTTCATTTCATCTCACCCTGACTGTTTGAATTGAAACGGGTGCGGATATCCGCGTTTGTAATGCTTGAGTACGTGTCGAGCAGCCCCGCTAAATCCTGGTAGCAAGCTGCCAGATCGTGAGCACCCAGCCGCATCAACGATCTCGACGTTCGGCGTGCCTGAGCCGCGCTGATCGCTGAATTGAAGGCATACCTTGAAATTCGCCGATCTCCCCGTTGCGCGCACTTGGCGATCGCTGAGTCGGGTTCCAACTCGTGTGTTTTGCGTTGCAGAGTCAGCAACCGGCGACTCAATTGAAGGGACACAGAGCCGGCCTGGTCAGCCTGTTGGTGATCAGCGCCCAAAAGTGCCTGCAAAGCGACTAATCGGTGCTGTTGCCTGGCCTGCCACTTGAGCAGATCCATGCGTCGCCCGTGACGGAGTAATCGTCGCGTATCCCTGTGTAGCGCCTTGGTCAGGACGTGTACGTGGCTGCCGGATTTTCCCGGCAGTAGCTGGAAGGCCAACAGGCAGATGGCAAGCGCTACCAGCCAGGCGAATGCTTGATTGGCGAAGTCGGTGAAATCGTATTGGGCTGTGCCGCCGGTGCTGACGAGCGTGTTAAAGGCGATCAGGTAGGCAATGCCTTGCATGGCGTGACGTGGCCGGGTGGTGGCATGAATCCCGACGCCCCAAAATGCGATCAGCACGAATGTAAGCAACGCGAACCCGCTGATGTGTGGCAACACCAGAAACTTGCACGCCGCTGCCGCCAGTATTCCGTAGAGCGTTCCCTTGAAGAAGCGGGCAATGCCTTGAGCGGGCGCCGCGCTAGTGGCCAGCAAAGTGCAGCAGGGGCCTAACACCGCCAACAACGTTGGCCCTTGGTCCCAGGCGGTCAGGTACCAGACAGCGGCGGTTGCAAGCGTGGTCACCAGGGCACGCAAACCGTTACGCAGCGCGTCGCCGTAATGGCGGTGAAAACCGACGGCGCGGGTCGCTGTTTGGGGCGCGCGCTCAAGGCAGGCAAAGCACAGCAAGGCGCTGGACAGGTCTGCCAATTGTTCACTCAAGCGCTGCTGGCTTTTACTGTTTTCATGATTGTGGGCGAAGCTGTGCTGCATCTCCCGGACACGATCAGCCGCCGCAGAAAAACCCGGCTGTGCGTCGGCCAACTGCTGCAACTGCTCGCCAATTCGATCAAGGGCAGGCAAGCCACAGCGATTGACCGGTGACTCGTCCAGGATCACGGCATGCAAATACGCAAGCCCTGCCTGCAGGGGCGCAAGCCTGGAGCGGACCAGGTGGGACTCACCTCGGCCGATCCCGAGCAGCTCGTCCACCTTACTTACATCAATGGCGAGCGGGCCCTGCGCTATAGCCGATTGCGCGCTGTGTTCCCCCTCAAATCGCAAGGCCAGCAACCGCATGGTGCGGGCAGAGACGTCCTTAAGCGCCTTGTTCAGTTTGTCCTCAACGGTTTTGCGGCTGAACAACGTCGCCACAAGGCTCAGGCTCAGCACCCCAAGTACCACCGCCGTGCCCCGCGCCACGATATGATCGAAAGCTTGCTGTGGGGCGACAATGGCGGGGCCCAGGGCAAGGCAAACGGTGTAGCCTGCGACAACTGCCGCCGTAGCCTGGTAGTGCCGAAGCACGGTCATGGCACCGACACAGAGACCTAGCCACACCCCGACCCCGAGGATGAACAGCAGCATTTTTTGCGCGAACAGGCCGGTCAGGACCAAGGCTGCGACCAAACCCACCATGGTTCCCAGTACCCGATTGAACCCCTTGCCGACCACCGCACCCTGTAGCGGATGGATCAGCAACAACACCGTCGAAGCTCCCGAGAACGGCGCCTCCAAGTGCAATTGGAACCCCAGCCACAGGGCCAATGAGGCCGCTGCAAGACTGCGCAATACATAACCTGATACGTCGGGCGACCAAGCCCCAGGCAGCGCGCCCAGCATTCGCAGCGCAAGGGCCATCACATGAACTCCTGGAGCCACTGCGTAAGCCTCCAGCGGGTTGCAGCCCCTGCCTCGACGACCTCGATACTCGCGGTCATCCCCGCCGCCAGTTCAACGCCTGCCGGCACCTTGTCCAGTTCAATCCGGACCGGCACACGCTGGGCGAGGCGTATCCAACTGAACGTTGGAGCCACTTGAGGTAAACCACTGTTACTGCGCAGCTCATTGCCGTCAGCAATACCTCTGCCAATACTCGCCACATGCCCTTCGAGCAGCGGTGAAAAGCCCATGAGCTTGATTGACGCCGTAGCCCCCACTCGAACACCGGGCAGCTTGGTCTCTTCGAAGTAACCGGTGACCCAGAAGCTATGGCTATCGACCAAAAAGATATTGGTATCGCCCGCCGCAGCGTAGTCACCCGGCTGAAGCCGCAGCTGGGTCACATACCCGTCGACCGGCGAACGAATAGTCGTGCGGTCCAGATCCAACTGCGCATGGGCCAACTGGCTCTGGGCCGCATCCAGACGCGCCCTGGCAACCACCAGGTCCCGGGCCGCATTGTCGGTTTCCTCCCGCGCAATGGCATCGCCGAGTTGCTTGCGGCGGTTGAGCTGTGAGCTGCGCTGCTCGAAGACACTGCGCGCCTCGGCAAGCTCGGCCGTTCGCTGTTGCTGCGCCAGCAGATAGGCGCTCCGGTCGATCTGATACAGCAACGCGCCCTTGGCGACCCACTGGTTGTCCCCAACGAGCAGTTGTTCAACCTGGCCGGACACTTCAGGTGCAATACGGATGACTTGCGCGCTGACACGCCCGTCCCGCGTCCAGGGGGCCAGCTCATAGGCGCGCCACAACTGCGTACAGAGCAGCAGCGCGGTCAAGCCGAGCACAAGGGTTACGAGGGACTTGAGGATGTGTTTGATCGTCATCGCGCCCTCCTTAAAACTTCAGGACGAGGATCGAGAGTACGATCAACGACACAAAGAAACGCGCCATGCTCGGGTGCCAAGTCCAGTCCAGCCAGCGACGTATGATCCGCTCCAGCAGCGCGTAAACCAGCGCTGTAATACCCAGGTAGAGCAAAAAGGGCGGCATGTAGAGGTGGGCAATCGTGATTTCGCTCAGCATCGGTTGAGTCTCGCAGTCGGCAATGGCCTTGATGACGATGGTAGGGGCTGCAAGGTCTTGCCGATATTGAGTAGGCTGCCAAGATATAATCAAATTCGGACAATTGAGGAGGGCGGCGTGGACGGGACAAATCTCTATGCGGTTGATCAATTCGAACTGGACAGTTTCGACCAACCCGCGGTGGCGTTGATGCTGGGGAGCCAGCGAAACGACACCGAATTCCCTGTTCACACGCACCGCAAAGGTCAACTGGTAGTGGCTTATCACGGCGGCATCGTCTGCACCGTAGAGGATGGCGTGTGGATGGTGCCGTCGGGATTCGGCGTGTGGATTCCGGGCGGTATTGCCCACAGCAACCGGGTTACCGCCAACGGCAAGATCGGCTATCTGTTTGTAGAACCCGGTGCGGCCGCATTACCGCACAAATGCTGCACGCTGGTGCTTTCACCGCTGGTCCTGGAGTTGATCCTGCACTTGAGCACCCAAGCCCAGGACTACCCGCCGGCGTCTGCCAATGCACGCTTGGCGAGCGTGCTCCTCGAACAATTGGAACTGGCCCCCTCGGAACAGTTGTACCTGCCGCTTCCCGCCACACCGCAGTTGCGTTTCATCGCACGAGGCTTGGCCCAAGACCCGTCAAATCGTTGCACCATGGCCCAGTGGGCACGCCGGGTCGCCATGAGCGAGCGGTCCCTGGCGCGCCTGGTCAAAAGCGAAACCGGGCTGACATTTGGCCAATGGCGCAAGCAATGGCAAATCATCGTGGCATTGCAGAGCCTGGCCGAGGGCGAATCCGTGCAACGAACCGCCGAAGCACTCGGGTACGAGTCGGTCAGTTCGTTCATCAGTATGTTTCGCAAAACGCTGGGTTCATCGCCGGCTCGATACATCCGCAGTACGGCTACTCGTTAGCCGGGGGATTGCTATGGCTCAGAACCAGCGATACGCCAGGTTCAAATGGACCTCTTCGCACAACCGCCGCTCTGAGCGAATGCCGTAGCAATAGCTCACACAATCAGCATGCGAATCATCAGTTCGGGATCAATCGACGGACGCTCAATCAGGGTATAGAAATCGGCGAGGTGATGGCGCAAGTCGCTCAGATCGAGAGACTGATCAATGCTGCGCAGAAGGTGATTGGCGGGGATGTGATCTTCAAGGTGAACGAATGCCGCTCCTGCCCAATCGATAGCTGTCACATCATGCTGTGTGATCCCCAGCCGACCAATGAAGCAATTTTGCCGCTGGCCAAACAGGGTAGCTACTTTTTCAACAGAATCGGCCGTCCGCTGCCTATCGCCACGGCAGCTTTTGGCGAACTCCTGCCTATTCTCGACGGAGGGGATGATCGACAACGTTCGAATTCAGGAGGTTTACCATTCCGCATGCGGCTCTGAATTTCTTGCAGGCCGACAACGTGCTGACATGTAAAAAATCCCGAGTTCGGTTCCACCAAACGCCATAATTAGCTGATTTATTTATAGCTACTAGTGGGGGTACGCTAAATTTTCCATCGAATTCCAAACCCGCTTCAAACCTAGTCCCGTCGGAGACTACCGTACGTCTGGTGCCGATGACGGAGACGCGGATCGATGCCTCCTAAAGTGGAAGCGAACGGTGTGCAACCAGCGACGGGATAGAGGTCGTCCGGCTCCTTCAGGACGCCATAGAAGTGCAACTGCATCTGCCCAACGACTGATCACTGACCTGGCCCACGGTCAGCATCGCTTCCGCGCGCCGCACGAGGAAGCGATGCCCCCCATGCCTGATATCCTTCCCATCAGGAATCCAACCCAAGCGCTTCAAGGACGTAAATGAATCCGCAAAACATAGTGCGCTATTGGCACGCTGTCGAGCTACTGCAACCTCAGGCGGTCCCCAAGCTGAAGAAGCGCGATAGCGACTATCAGCCCTATTTCCAGGACATCCCCGTCTCAGCCCAGATTCTGCCGTGGATGCCAGCCAACCCCCTGAGCAGGCAGCCCTTACCCAACAAACGTGCATGGAGCCACACGCTCTACGCGCACCTCTACGACAATCTTGATGTAGCCCGACAGTTGGAAGCGCTCTACGGTGCAGACCAAGGCTACAAGGAGCCGCAACGTCGGCAGTCGGCCCTGTTCGCATTGAAATTCAACGGCCAGGGCATGATGGTGATCGACAGCCTGGTGCTGTCTAGCGAGGCGTGGTTTGTCGGCTGCGCCATCAACCATAAGGATTGGACTCGTGGCTTCGACGAAACCCAGGAGTTCCTTCGCGAGCAGGCCAACAGCCTGCTTGGAGGTGTGGTCATGGCTGCCGACCTGGCAAGCATGACCGAGCTTATCCGCCAGACCCTTGGGCTCGATGCGTTGTTCGGCGACAAGCCGCGCATGCATCGCTTCCGCTCGGCGCCGATCAACCCGGACAAGCCCGAACAAGAAGACGATCCACTCAACAGTTTCCTGCTCAGCGATCTGGCCGACGTGGCCGATGCCCTGGCCCACGGCAAGACCAGTGAACCGCTAGCCCGCTATCTGAGCCTGCACGACTCCAGCCAGCGGCTGCATCTCGACCAACCCCGCGCGGACCTTGCGCTAATCGATCGCCTCGCCCCCTCGCGCTACGCCGTCGGCTGCTGGCCTGCCGAACGGCACCTGGGCCTGGTGCACTCCCAGCAATTGGCGGTCAACAGTCTGCTGCAGACTTTGGGCAACGACACCGGCGTGATGGGCGTCAACGGTCCGCCAGGCACCGGGAAGACAACCCTGCTGCGCGACCTGATCGCCGCCGTGGTGACGCAGCGAGCCGATGTGTTGGCTTCGCTGAGCAAGGCCTCGGAGGCCTTCGTCCAGAATGGCCGCGAGTCTGCCAACGATGGCGGACGCGAGCGCTATGCGTACCAACTTGATCCGCGCCTGTTCGGCTTCGAGATAGTGGTGGCCTCGTCCAACAACGGTGCCGTCGAGAACGTAACCCTCGAGTTGCCCCAGCGCGACAAAATCGACCCGTCCTGGTTGCCCGATGCCGAATATTTCAGTGAGCTCGCCGAGCTTACCAGCGGCAGACCTGCCTGGGGCCTGATCTCTGCAGCGTTGGGCAGCAAATCCAAGCGCACCCAGTTCGTCGAACGCTTCTTCTATGGCAAACGTCCTTCTAAAGCGACGAAGTCAGAAAACGAGCCTACGCCTCTAAACCTGGAACCTCTCGACAACCAAGCCCCGGACGAAGACTTGTACACCGGTGAGCCCATGCTCGACAACCCGGAAGCGAACAACGAGCCGGCGCCCAAGGGCATGCGCGAGTGGCTGAACGCGCAGTCGCAGCAGATAAAGCTGCTCACGCCCGCCGAAAAAGCCACCCTCTGGCGTGCCGCCGTCAAGCAGTACGAAGACGCCAAGGGCGCCGAACAGGCGCTGCGTGCTCAGGTCAGCGACATCCTGGAACGGATCCAGGCCGTAATCAGTGCCAAGGCGCGGATCAGACAGAAGGAACAGGAGCGTCAAATCCGCCTGACGCAGCGCCGCAGCCTCGACGAGGAACAAACCACGCTTGAAATCCGGCAGCTAACGCCCGCCCGTGAGCAACTGCAGCGTGAACTCCAATCCCTCGAAGCGCACCTTGTACAAAAGCCCGGCCTGCTCGCAAACCTTTTCAGCCTATGGGGTGCTCATCGCACTTGGTCCGCCCGGCAACGCCTGCTCGACGGCGCCCATGCCCTGGCCCGTGAGGCCTTCGACAGCGTCCAACGCCAACTGCAGCGACTCAGCGCCCAGCTCAGCCAACTCAATCGACAATTGGCCACGGACGAACAGGAGATCAACGAAGCCATACGCCACGCCACCCTGCAAATCGACAAGGCTCGCGGCGTTGCCCAGGCCGGCCAGGCCGAACACCTGCTGATTTGGCTCGCGCAAGGCCAGCTTGGCAGAGGCAGCGAGATCGAATTGCTCGAACCCTGGATCCTCGAAGGCTGGCGCCAGGCCAGGTCAAAAGTGTTCATTGAAGCGCTCAAGCTACATCGCACCTTCTTCCAGATCGAAGCCTCGCGCCTGGGCAATAACTTGGCCTTCATCACCAGCCTGCTGACCGGAAGCCGCTATCGTGGTGTGTCCCAAGCCGTGATGCGCTCGGCCTGGGCGTCGCTGTTTATGGTGGTGCCAGTGCTCAGTAGCACCTTTGCCTCATTCGCCCGCTCATTCGGCAGCCTCGGTTGCGGCGAGATCGGCTGGCTGCTGGTGGACGAAGCCGGCCAGGCCACCCCACAGGCTGCGGTGGGTGCGCTATGGCGCGCGCGCCGTGCCGTACTGGTCGGTGATCCGCTGCAATTGGAGCCCATCGTCACCGTCTCCAACGCGGTGCTTGAACACATGCGCACCCGCTACCAGGTCGACGCCCACTGGCTGCCCAACCGCCAGTCCGCCCAGACGCTTGCCGACCACGCCACCCCCTGGGGTCGCATGGCCGGCCCACAAGGCCAAAAATGCTGGGTAGGCTTGCCGTTGGTGGTGCACCGGCGCTGCGACAAACCGATGTTCGACCTGGCCAACCGCATCGCCTACGACGGCGCAATGGTTTATGGCACCATTGCCCCGACCCCAGCCAAGGAAACCCCTGCCCGCCTATCCACCGGTTGGGTTCACGTAAACGGTCGCTCTTCCGGCAACTGGGTCGACAACGAAGGGCATGCCCTCGAACGCCTGCTGGCGTTGCTTGATGCCGACGGCGTGCCGCCCGACAGTATCGCCGTAATCACACCCTTTCAGGACGTACGCAACCAGCTCAAGGACCGCCTCCTCGGAAAGATCGTACATGGCACCATCCACACCATGCAGGGCAAGGAAGCCGCAGTCATCATCCTCGTCCTGGGCGGTAACAGCGAAAACGCCGGCGCTCGTAATTGGGCAGTGTCTCAACCCAACCTCCTCAACGTCGCCGCCACCCGGGCCAAGCGCCGGCTGTATGTGATCGGTGATCGCAATGACTGGAGGCAGCGTAATCTCTTCTGCAACGTCATGGACCTGCTACCCGCCATCCCCAGATGACTGCCGATACACCCGCATGACAGAAGACCGCCTCCAGTATTCGAGGCGGCCTGACGACTCCACCCCGCAACGTCCTCCGATCAGTGGCATTTTGCAGATAACCGTTCTTACACACGGCTTGTAGCATCGCACTCTGATGCGCCTGTAGCGTAACGAGAGCGGAGTTGTCGACCGGTAGACGTAATCTAAGAGGTGATGAGTACGCGTCGTGTGGCCCGTGAAGGACTGCTGGGCTCATCTCGCTACGAGCGAGCAAGCTCCCTAATCGATGATGATTTTTTGAGCATCTGCGGACAGAGGCACGTTCGCCTCGTAGAGCGGTTCGCTGAATCGCCACGGACTCTCTAGACACTCTGCAAGCTCATTGCGTAACGCTCAGCGCCATATTCCTCACGCCCTGGATACTTTGTTTAACGGAGGTAGCAAAGAACTGCCTGGCGCGGATGGAGTTTCATGCGCCACCGCCACCTGCACTGCATCGGACTTTTGCGCTTCGACCTCACCATTCAAAGCCTTGTGCATTTTCACCACATCCAGTGCTCCGACCCACTTGGCAATGGCCATGGTGCCCACACCGTTGCCGATGGTGTTAGTGATCGCCCGAGCCTCCGACATGAACCGATCAACGCCCAACAGCATTTGCGGATAGCGACCCAGAGACATACGCTTCTGCACGCCCGCCCAGCAGTATTGAAACGCCAGATTTTCCCGCCGCAGGCCGTCACGTTGAGCGCAAGCCCATCCGTGTCGCCTAGCGTGTAGTCATTGCCGGTGATTCGGGCTGGCCGAACGGTCGTATCCGAGAGTGCCATAGCGAGCTCCTGAACAGAGTCAGGAGCGGATGCTCGTCTCGCTATCCAAGCTGCTCCAGCAAAAAACCGATTCAGTGCATATCCAAATCCAAACCCCTCATTCGGGACATAAATCGGGACTTAAAAGCACTGGACGGTGCTGGATGTCAGTGATTCCCGCCGGAACGAAAAAAGGACCCGAAGGTCCTTGTTTCGATCGCTGACAGAATTCAGTGGAACTCTGTAGCGCTATGTTTGGAGCGGGAAACGAGACTCGAACTCGCGACCCCGACCTTGGCAAGGTCGTGCTCTACCAACTGAGCTATTCCCGCGTCTTGGTGAGGCGCATTCTATAGAATCCTCAGCACCCGTCAACCCCTTGATTCAAAAAAGTTTTATTTTTTTTCAACAGTGGTGCGCAGATGAGGCCAGGCAGCGCGTAAATACTGGAGCATGGACCACAGCGTCAGGCCGGCAGCGATGAGCAGCAAGGCGTAGCCCAGCAAGACCCAGAAGGAAAAGTCCGACGGGTTGGCCAGCAGGATCACCAACGCGAGCATTTGCGCGGCGGTTTTCCATTTGCCCATGTTCGACACGGCGACGTGGGCGCGGGCGCCGATTTCGGCCATCCATTCGCGCAGGGCCGAAACGACGATCTCGCGGCCGATGATCACCGCAGCCGGCAAGGTCAGCCACAGGTTGCCGTGTTCCTGCACCAGCAGCACCAGGGCCACGGCCACCATCAGTTTGTCGGCCACCGGGTCGAGGAACGCGCCGAACGGCGTGCTCTGTTCCAGGCGCCGGGCCAGGTAGCCGTCGAGCCAATCGGTGGCGGCCGCAACGGCGAACACCGAACTGGAGGCCATGTAGCTCCATTCGTAAGGCAAATAGAACAACAAAATGAAAATCGGAATAAGCAGGACGCGTAGAACGGTGATCAGATTAGGGATATTCATCGGCACAACTGGCTGCGAGGTGAGAAGGCATTCTACTCGCTGTGCAGATTTGCATAAATCAACTCAGCGAGCTTTTTACTGATACCGGGTGCTTTAGCTATTTCGTCAATGCTGGCACGGGAGAGCTCTTGCAAGCCACCAAAATGTTTAAGCAGATCGCGTCGGCGTGTCGGGCCTACTCCGGCCACGCCTTCCAGGGTTGAGGTTCGCCGGGTTTTGCCGCGACGGGCGCGATGGCCGGTAATGGCGAAACGGTGGGCTTCGTCGCGGATCTGTTGGATCAGGTGCAGCGCAGGCGAGTCGCCCTTCAACGTGAACTCATGGGCGGCATCATTCAAGTACAACGTCTCGAAGCCGGCCTTGCGCGTGGCGCCCTTGGCCACGCCGAGCAGGATCAGGTCGGGCACCGCCAGTTCGTTGAGCACGTCGCGAGCCATGGACAGCTGGCCCTTGCCGCCGTCCACCAGCAGGATATCGGGGAGCTTGCCCTCCCCCTCCTTCAATTTGCTGAAGCGGCGCGTCAAGGCCTGGTGCATGGCGGCGTAGTCGTCGCCGGCGGTGACGCCTTCGATGTTGTAGCGCCGGTAATCGGACTTGATCGGCCCCTCCGGCCCGAACACCACGCAGGACGCCACCGTGGCTTCGCCGCTGGAGTGGCTGATGTCGTAACACTCCAGGCGCTGGGGCGGTTCGTCCAGGTTGAGGACTTCGGCCAGGGCCTCGAAGCGCGCGGCCACGTGCTGTCGATTCGCCAGGCGTGCGCTCAGGGCCTGCTCGGCGTTGGTCACGGCCAGTTGCTGCCAGCGCGCCCGCGTGCCGCGCACGCGGTGGCTGATGTCCAGTTCACGGCCACGCAACGCGTGGATGGCCTCGATCAACGTCGGGAAGTCTTCATGCACCACGTTGACGATCAGTTCCGACGGCAAGTCGCGCTCGGGGCTGCTGACGTAATACTGGCCCAGGAACGCGGCCATGACTTCAGCGACCTCCTCGTCGATCCCGGTCTGCGGGAAGAAGTTCTTGCTGCCCAACACCCGACCGCCACGCACACTGATCAGGTGGACACAGGCGCCACCCGGGTTGACGAACGCAGCGATCACATCGACGTCGCCGGTTCCGCCCTCCATGCTTTGCTGGTCCTGCACACGCCGCAGCAGGGAGATCTGGTCGCGCAACTCGGCGGCTCGCTCGAAATCCAGGGTGCTCGCGGCTTGTTCCATGGCGCCGGAGAGTTCGTCGGTGAGGGCGTTGCTGCGCCCTTCGAGGAACATCACCGAATGGCGCACATCCTCGGCGTACTCCGCCGGTTCAACCAGGCCGACACAGGGTGCCTTGCAACGCTTGATCTGATATTGCAGGCACGGCCGGGTGCGGTTCTTGTAGAAGCTGTCTTCGCACTGCCGCACGAAAAAGGTCTTTTGCAGCAGGCTCAGGCTTTCGCGGATCGCACCGGCGCTGGGGTAAGGTCCGAAGTATTTGCCCTTCTGCTTCTTCGCGCCCCGATGAATACTCAGGCGTGGGAAGTCGCCGTCAGATAAAAACACGTAGGGGTAGGATTTATCGTCACGCAGCAGGATGTTGTAAGGCGGCCGCCATTCCTTGATCAGCGTCTGCTCAAGCAGCAGCGCCTCGGTTTCGTTGGCGGTGATGGTGGTTTCGACCTGGGCGATACGCGCCACCAGGGCCGCGGTTTTCGGCGCGAGGCCGGTCTTGCGGAAGTAGCTTGCCAGGCGGTTTTTCAGGTTCTTGGCTTTGCCCACATACAGCAGGCGCGCCTCGCTGTCGAACATGCGGTACACGCCGGGGCGGCCGCTGCAGGTCGAGAGAAAGGCACTCGGATCAAACGGTGTGGTCATGTCAGGCGCTGGCGTCCACCATGCCGTGGCGCACCGCGAGCAGGGTCAATTCAACATCACTGCTGATGGCGAGCTTCTCGAAAATGCGATAGCGGTAGGTGTTGACGGTCTTGGGGGACAGGCACAGCTTGTCGGAGATGGCCTGCACCTTCTGGCAGCCGACAATCATCAAGGCGATCTGGATTTCACGCTCCGACAGCACGTCAAACGGCGAATCGCTGGTGGGCTGGAAGGACTTGATCGCCAACTGCTGCGCGATCTGCGGGCTGATGTAGCGCTGGCCGGCAAATACCAGGCGAATGGCTTGTACCATCTCCGCCAGGCCTGCGCCCTTGGTCAGGTATCCCGCCGCCCCCGCCTGCAGCAGACGTGTAGGAAACGGGTCTTCTTCGCACACGGTGACCACCACGACTTTGATGTCCGGGTGGCTGCGCAACAATTTGGTAGTGGCGCCAAGACCGCCGATCCCAGGCATCTTGACGTCCATCAACACCACATCGGGTTTCAACTCCCGGGCCTTGATCAGGGACTCTTCACCCGATTCAGCCTGGCCGACTACTTGCAGGCCATCGATGTCAGCCAGCATTCGTGTAATGCCTGTACGAACGAGATCATGGTCATCGACTACTAGCACCCTAATCAAGCAGACACCTCGCGATATGGTCTTATAGGTTGCTGAACACCTTAGCAAAAAACCAAGGCGCAGACCTAGTTGCAAGTGTCATATATATAGCGCTTGAGCGCGAAGAGCGTGCCCGTCGAACGACGAGCAGCGCTGTTTCCTGGGGGAAAGGTCAGGAATCCTGGGCTACAGCTTTAATTTGCCGTTCACTTTCATCGTCAGCGAATGCTCGGCCAGGGTAGAGGTCAACCGCCTGATTGCATCCTGGTCCTCTTTGAACATGGCCCGGTAGTTGCCCAGCACTTTTTCTTCGATCTGACTCAGGTTATCCATTTGAGCTGGCGTAGGAGCCCCCGTTAATACGTAGAGCAAATCCACGCCGCGTTCGGCCACACGCGATAAATAATCGGCCTTCGGCGCCCGCCCGCCGTTTTCATATTTGCCTTGTGCGTTCGCTTCAACGCCTCCAATTTCACCAAACACTTTTTGCGACAACCCAAGCCGCTCTCTTTCCTGCCTTAGACGCAAACCGATTCCACTCATTTGGATGTATGATCCTAAATTGGCACACCCCAAGAGGTGATACGCTGATCCCTTGGTTACACAAACTTGAACGGTTTTGAACTATGCCCGGAATTCGTACTGCTGCACAAGCCAAGGCTTGGCTTGAACACCAAGGTAAGTCGGTTCAAGCGTTCGCCCGGGAACACGGTGTCGACCCGGCAACCACGTATCAGGTGCTCGCTGGGCGCAAGAAAGGACGGCGGGGAGAGGCCCATAAGGTAGCGGTCCTTCTGGGCATGAAAGAAGGCATCATCCTTGCCGAGAATGAGCCTCTGAGGCAGGAACAAGAAATATTACCCTAGGCTCAGTATGCGCTTATTAAGCCGTTGCGCCTGTTTTGCGCAAATGAGTCACTTATTAGTCTGCGGACATGGGCCGACAATCGCGTTCCATGCACCAGAAGCACGCATCCTCACCCGCAACTTGCAAACCCTTGCGCTGATAAAGCCTTTTTGCCGGATTGGTTTTAAACACGGTCAACCGTAAAAGACCGCGACCTTGAGCGCACGCCTTGAACGCCATTTGCTCCATTACCCAGCTGCCTGCTCCACGGCCACGGAACGGTTCGAGAATATGCAACTCGCGAATGTACAGCGCCTGGCTGTCGCGACTCAGGCTGATGAAGCCCACCACAGTATCGTCGCTGCAGATCAGCCAATTCTCGCGCCCCGCCCAGGCCACGTCGAAACCATCGTTGGACCACAGCAAACGGTATTGCGCGTAGTAGCCGCGCATGGCTTCGTAGGTCAGCGTCCGGGCAAATGAGCGGTCCTGGTCAGTCGCCGCGCGCAAGTGAAACGTCATGTCATCGCGCCCCTTCAGCCCACAGTGCTACCGCTTGACCGGTCCAGCGCCCGCCATCGCGACGGGCAATGACCAGCGCGTCGCCCACCCCCGGCGCGGCGGCAAGCACCTGCCCATCGGCGCCCCAGATAGCACTGCGCCCCGCGCACGCCCAGCCGCCCGAGGGGCCACCGTGATTGGCCATCAATACCACCAGGCCATGCTCGGCAGCGTAGCCCTGGAGCAACGTACTGTCCGTTGCGTAGCCGCCTTCACTGATCAGCACGCCGGCGGCGTATACAGTGGCGCCCGCTTGCGCAGCCTGACGTGCATGGCTGGCGTGGGAAAAGTCGGCGCAGACCGCCAGCGCGATCCGATCATCCCGCCACTCAAGCACGTCACCGCCCTGCCCCGCGACAAACGCCACCTCTTCGCCGGGATGCAGATGCTGCTTGGTGTAAACCGCAAGCGAACCGTCTGCTCCCAGCACCAACGCGGCGATCGACACGCCCGCCCCTGGCGCCAAGCGGATCGGCATGCCCACCACCGCCGTCAAGCGCAGCTCCCGCGCCATCTCGCGCAGCGGCGTCAACAGCGCGTCCTCGGGGGCGATTGCCAGCTCAGCCGCCAAGTACGGCTCATACCCGCTCAACGACAGCTCCGGAAACACCAGCACTTGCACACCCTGCTCAGCCGCGGCGCGCATGAACGCCAGGTGCCGCAGGATATTGGCCGGTACGTCGCCGGCGATGGAAACGGATTGAGCAGCGGCAAGGGTCAAGGCAGTCATGGTCGCGTCCCGGCAAGCATTATTGAGTGGCCACCAGCATATCGGCACTCACCCCATAGTCGTAAGTACCTCCACACAATAGAAATTACCGATTGAATCCACCCGTGCGCCTCTAGTAAGCTGCCACCATCATTTGGAGAGCCACCATGTTGCAACTCACCCACACCCAGGTTTGCCCTGCTGCCAGCGCCTCGCGCTCGGTATCGGCTACCCGTGTGAACGGTTTGAGCGCACTGGTCAGCTTTTATTTTGGGTATTGGTTTAGCCACTGGCGCGCCTGATACCTGAAATCGGCGCCCACTGCTCAAGGGGTCGCCTACCAGAGAAATCTAACCCCCGGTCGGCTCCCCGATCGGGGGTTTTGTTTTTTCAGCCCTGAACACTTTGTTTGATCAAGACCATTTAAAGGAATCACGACATGAACTACGCCACCTATTACCGCTACGACACCAGCACTGCATGGCGATTTAGCAAGCTCCGCTCGGGACAGCCTGCCGCCTCCGATCGGTCACCTATCGGTGGCAAGCCAACACACGTAGCCACTACGGCCAATTGTCGAACACCCCAGTAGGGCAGAGCGTGCGGGAATCGCCCGCCGCTTGCCCAGGAAGCCTTGAAGATGAACTCCTCCGTCGCCGCTCTGCCCGTCTCTACCCTGACCAGCGCCAATGAAGCGCTGACCCTGCGCTTGCCCAGTTCCCTTGAACTCAAGCACCAGTTACCTCTCAGCCCATTCCTCAATGAGCAAATCCACGCCCATCGCCAAGCCGTGCGCGCCATTCTCAATGGCGAAGATTCACGTTTGCTGGTGATCGTCGGTCCGTGTTCGATCCACGACCCGGAATCGGCCATGGAATACGCACGCAACCTGAAGAAACTGGCGTTGGACGTCAGCGACCAGATGCTGCTAGTAATCCGCGCCTACGTCGAAAAACCGCGCACCACCATTGGCTGGAAAGGCCTGGCCTACGACCCGCACCTGGATGGCAGCGATGACATGGCCGCCGGCCTCAGCCTGTCCCGCGAACTGATGCGTGAGATGCTGCGCCTGGGCCTGCCGGTCGCCACCGAGTTGCTGCAACCGATGGCCGCCGGCTACTTCGACGACCTGCTCAGTTGGGTCGCCATCGGCGCACGCACCACCGAGTCGCAGATCCACCGCGAAATGGCCAGCGGCCTGGGCATGCCCGTCGGCTTCAAGAACGGCACCGACGGCGGCGTCGCCATTGCCTGCGATGCGATGCGCTCGGCGTCCCACCCGCACCGGCACTTCGGCGTCGACAGCCAGGGCCACCCGGCGATCATCCAGACCCCGGGCAACCCCGACACCCACCTGGTGTTGCGCGGCGGTCACCGTGGGCCGAACTACGATGCGCAGAGCGTGGCCCAGGTGAAACAGGACCTGGCCAAGTCCAAGGTGACCGCGCGGATCATGGTCGATTGCAGCCATGCCAACAGTGGCAAAGACCCGCTGCGTCAGCCGGCAGTGTTCAATGAAGTGCTGGAGCAACGCCTGCAGGGCGACACTTCGCTGATCGGCATGATGCTCGAAAGCCACGTGTTCGAAGGCTGCCAACCATTGGGGCCGGCGATGAAATACGGCGTGTCGGTGACCGACGGTTGCCTGGGTTGGGACAGCACCGAGCAGCTGTTGCGCAGCGCAGCTCAACGCTTGCGCGAACACGCCATCGGCTGAGCAATGGACACCGGCTTGCCTGCAAAGCGCGGGCAAGTCGGACGGCCGCCAACCTGGAGAGCAACCTCAAGGCCCTGCAACTGACCTTGAGCACTGCCGACAAGCTGCAGATTGCTGGCCGCGACGGAGCCCGCACCTGACAGCCCCAATGGCATCGCGCCGACGCGGAACTAAACCCCGGCCACCGGCGTGCGCGATAATTCCCGCAGCCAGGGCAATACGCGCAAGCCCGCGGCGGCCTCAGGTGGGTCGATGATGTCCATGAAGTGCTCAAGGTTGATGTTATCCGGTACGCCGGGCAAGCGGACCAGTACCTGCGGTGTCAAGCCGACGGGTACGCCCAGGTCCAAGTGATCGTAGACCAGAACGTGGCGCACCTGGGCCTGCGGCCCACCGGCGTGGGCCGCCAAGCCTGCATTGACGATCAGCACATCAAAGGGTTCGGCCGGGATCGCCGTGAGGATCTGGACCTCTTCAAAGGTTTGCACCGGCACAATCCGGTGATACCCCAACCGGTTGAGCATTTTTTCGATATACAACCGTTGCAGGTGCTGTTCATCGGCAATCAGGATGGTCAGTGCTTTGTTCGGCATGGCAAACCCCTGGCAGGCTGTGCTCGTTGAATGAGAGCAGCCCATTTTCCAGACATATCCCGCAGACAAAATCAGGCATGTTCCCCCTTCATGTAGGAGTTGTCCCAAATCCACCGAATAACCACCCAACCGCGTCAAGGTTGATTGCAATAAACGCTCAAGCAGTGATGCAAATCATCGATCGCCTGCTCGACGCCCTCAACCGCTGGCCCCAACGCCTGGAGGTCCTGCCGTTCGCACACGGCCTCCAAGGTTTCGCAACAAGCGATCAGCGCGTGCGCCTTGACCATCCGCGCGCCGCCTTTGGCGCGGTGTGCCAGGTCATGCAACTGGGCAAAGTCGGCCTGGCGTCGCAATGACGGCAATAGCCGTTGATCGGCTTCCAGACTGTCGAGCAGCGGCATCAACAATTCGTTGAGCGCTGCATGATCGTCCCCCGTCAGCATGATCAGCGCTCCCAGATCGAACGCCGGTTCGGCTTGCGGCTCGCATAGGCTCGCCATGCGCGGCGCCAGGGCCGATCGCAAGTCTTCGAGCCCGGTGGGCTTGAACAGGCACCCGTCCATGCCCGCCTGGCGACAGCGCTCGGCTTCTTCGGGTTGGGCATTGGCGGTAAACCCCAGCAGCAGGCACGGCACCAGGCCTCGTTCGTGCTCTTGAGTACGAATATCCCGCGCCAATGTGTAACCGTCCTTCAGAGGCATATTGCAATCGGTGATCACGCCATCGAAGTGCCCGGCCTGCCACAGCGCGAGCCCCTGTACACCGTCCTCGGCCGTGGTAATGCGATGCCCCAGGAAGCTCAACTGCCGGGCCAGCAGCAAACGGTTGGCCGGGTAGTCATCCACCACCAGGATACTCAACGCGCGTGTCGGTGGGCTGTGCGGAGCAGGCGCCGAAGCCGGCACCGGCAGCGCGGCCGCCAGGCTCAGCGCCACACTCACGTCCACCCGGGTGCCCTGCCCCAGCACGCTGCTCAGGTGCAACTGACCGCCCATCATTTCGCACAGACTGCGACTGATCACCAGCCCCAGGCCGGAACCGCTGCGCGCCGATTGTTCAGCGTTGCTGCCCTGGCTGAACGGGTTGAACAGCCGCTGCTGGTCCTGAGCACTGATGCCCATACCGGTGTCTTGCACCCACAACCTGAGCCATAGTTGATCCTCGGCGACATCGCCCTGGGCGCCCAGTTGCACCTGGCCTTTGCTGGTGAACTTGATGGCATTGCTGAGCAGGTTCGAAACCACTTGCTTGAAGCGCAGCGGGTCGATCAGCACCGGGCGATCGAGCGCCGGATCGAGCGTCACCCGCAGCGCCAGCCCTTTGGCCCGCGCGAGGCCTTCGAAAACCCGCACCACCGAGGCCAGCAGCTCACGCAGGTTGGCGGGCTCCTGGGCCAGGGACAGGTGGCCGGATTCGATCCGGGCGATGTCCAGGATGTCGCCGATCAATTCCAGCATGCCGCGCGAGGCCACCGACGCCACTTCCAGCGCATCGCGATCCGCCCGACCTTGCTCGGCGCTTTTGAGTGCCAGCTCGATCATGCCGATCACCGCGTTCATCGGCGTCCGGATCTCGTGGCTCATGGTGGCCAGGAACGTCGTCTTGGCGCGGTTGGCGGCATCGGCATCGTCCTTGGCTTCCTGCAACTGGCCCAGCAAGCGGTGGCGCTCACTCACATCCACCCAGCCGGCAATCATGCCCACGACCTTCTCGTCGCCGTCGCGGTACGGCAGCATCCAATGGTAAATCGTGAGGACTTCACCGCCCGGCACCCTGAGGATCCGGTCATGAATCTGCGGCTCGCCCCGCGCCATCAACTTCAGGTAGTCGTCATGGTACGACTGGGCTTGCGGCGGGTTACCGGTGTCGGTTTCCACCACGGTCTTGCCGATCACGTCTTCGAGCTTGAAACCGAACACGTCGAGGTAGGCATTGTTGCAGGCCATCAACCGCCCCTGGCGATCGCGCACGTAAATCGGGTGAGGCGTGCCGTCGATCAACACGCTCATAAAGCGCATCTGATCGCTCAACGCCCGCTCGGCCTGGGCGCGCTTGCGAATCAGGCTGCGCAGGTAAAAGGCCCAGCACAGGGTGATCAACAACAGCACCGCGGCGAGACTGAAACCCTGGATGATTGCGTTGCGATGGCGCAGCCAGTAGCTGTCTTCAATGATGATCTCGCTGCGCCAGTGATTGGTCAGCTCATCCAGCTCCTCAGGTGTGATGCTCAACAATGCCTTGTCGAGGATCGAATACAGCTCCAGTTGGCTGCGGTTGACGCCAAACGTGATCCGCGCCGGCTCCGTGCCGACGGTGCTGGTCATACGCAAGCGGTCGCGGTAATGACGCGCAATCATGTAGCGCGCACTGATGAGCGAAATCACGGTCGCATCGGCCCCGCCATTGGCCACCAACTCCATGGCGGCTTCGGGGTTTGCGCTGTCGATAAACTCAATACCGGGGTAATCCCGCGTGATTTGCTCACCCAGGCTGTTGCTGCGAATGAACGCCAGGCGCTTTCCGGGCAAGTCTTCCAGGGTAACCAGCCGCTCGTCTTCGGCGCGCACCACCAGCACATACGGGTTGGACAGGTAAGGCCGGGTGAAGCGCAACTTCTCGGCCCGCTCGACGCTGGGGGTAATCACCGCCAGCATGTCTGCCTGGCCAGCATTGACCTCATCGATTTGTCGAGGCAACGAACTGCCCTTCACCACATCGAACTTCAGGCCCGTGCGCAAGCTGATCCGCGCCAGCACCTCCGCGCTAAGCCCTTCGAATTGCCCTTGCTCATTGAAAAACGACAATGGCACGAACTTGTCGAGCACCGCCACTTTCACCCGCGGGTGTTTCTCCAGCCAGCGCTGCTCGCTGTCACTCAGGCGCAGCCGTTCGGCTTCCATGAAACCGCTGCCGCCAGCACTCCAGCGGCGCAGAATATCCATCTGCTGGTTGACCGGCACGATGGCCAACGCGGCGTTGATGATATTGCGCAGGCGAATATTGTCCTTGGTGAACGCAAACCCGAAAGGGTTGACCTCCAGGCCGGAAAAATCCGCCACGCGCACGTTATTGAGGTGGTTCTTGTTGATCAGGTACCGGGTGCTGATGGCATCGCCCAGGTACGCATCGGCCCGGCCGAACGCCACCGCACCGATGGCTTCGAAGGTCGAGGCAAACAGTTGCAACTGCGCGTGGGGGTAGAACTGCTGCACGGCATCGGGCTGCATGTAGTGATACAGCATGGCCACGCGTTTGCCGGCCAAGTCCGCGCTCAGGGCCTGGGTGTCTCCGATGCGGGTGACCAGGGTGGGTTGATCGTTGGCGTAAGAGCGTGATAGCTCCAACTCAGGGTCTGCGGCTTCATAGCCGTTGGCCGAGCCAACGAAATCCACCGCGCCCTGCTTGAGCGCTTCAATCACTTCATCGCGGGTATCGTAGCGTCGCACCTCGATGATGATATTCAACGCCTGCGCCACCAGCGCCGCATAATCGGCGGTAATGCCCTCAAGCTCGTCGTTGTTGTTGCTCAGGTCGAATGGCGCGTAATCCGGCGCCGACACCCCCATCACCAACGTGCGCCGCTCACGTAGCCAGCGCCAGTCGGTTTCATCCAGCGTCAGGCTGGGGTTTTCGAGCTGAGAGTGCCCCAACAGGAACAGTGCATGTGGCTGATCAACGGCCACTGCGATCATGGGCAACAGGCCCATCAACAAGATCGCGGCGAGCCGCTTAAACACAGTGGCAGTCATTTCAGATCAGATGATTGCGCTGGGCGAACTTGGATAAATGCACGACGGAGGACATGCGCAACTTCTCCTTCAGGCGGGTTTTGTACGTGCTGATGGTCTTGTGGCTCAGCAGCATGTCCTCGGCGATTTCCTTGTTGCCCAGGCCCAGGGCCAGCTTCTGCAGCACCGTCAACTCGCGGTCCGAAAGAGCTTCCACCAACTCGTGCTCGGAGGTCTGCAAATCATCGCGGCGCACCGAACTGGTGGGCAGGCTGGGAAAGCAGCTGTAGTTGCACATCACAGCCTTGATTGCTTTTTGCAGCTCGTCCAACTCGCCGGTCTTGGCGACAAACCCCATGGCACCGGCCCGCATGCACCGGGTCGAAAAAAACACCGCCAAGTAGGACGTGAGCACCAGGATCTTGCACGGCAGGCCCAAGGCCTTGATCCGACTGATGACCTCCAGGCCACCCAACTTGGGCATCGCCAGGTCGAGAATCACCAGGTCCGGACGCCCTTCTCTGGCCTTCTGCACGGCATCCGCGCCATTACCCGCTTCATCAATTTCAGTAAAACCTTCCTGTTTCAACAGAAATTTGACAGTGGCACGAATAAACGGGTGGTCATCCACTACTAACGCTTTGCTCATAAAACACCCCTGAGAGGACAAAGTACGCTGACACATCACACGGGACGCAGCCACCTGTGAGAATTGACAGTCCCGACGAACGGTACAGTCCCTCAGAGCGCCAACAGACGGGTGCCTGGTCCCTTCCCTTGAAAATCACCACGAACATATGAAGCCATATCATTGCTGCCGGCCAGCCGCAGCGATCAACCTTAGCAATGGGGTGATGTTTCTTACGAAGGGATAATCCTGACTGCGTGTAGGACTTTTCCTTACAAAAGCATAGCCAATCCTGGGTCTACCTAGGCTTGACCAGGATGGATCAGTCGGTGGTACTTGGGCTCCAGAAAGCCTGCACCACCAGGCTCGACATGGAAATGCGCGTCACCAGGGCGTCCAGTTCATCACCGTCCACGGAAGTGGCCGCCAGGGTCGCCTCGATCTCCACTTCTTCGCTGCCAAACGGGCGCACATCGACATCGCTGGCGGGGTAGTTGCAACGTGCCAGCTCGGCTTCCAGCAGCACCATGACCGCCTGTTGCTGGCTACGCCGTGCAATCACATAGAGGATGTTGGTCACCTCCGCCGACACCACATCCAGCGGCTGGCGGTTGATGTTATTGACGATCGGCCGCAGCAGCGTATTGGCCGCCAGTACGAACAACGTGCCCAGCAGCGCTTCGAGGATCAGGTCGGCACCGGCACAGGCGCCCACCGCGGCCGAGGCCCAGAGGGTGGCGGCGGTGTTGAGCCCGCGCACGTTGCCTTCTTCGCGCATGATCACGCCGGCCCCCAGAAAGCCGATGCCCGACACCACATAGGCGACCACCCGCACAGCACCGTCTGCACCGCCCAGGCGGTTGGCCATGTCGACGAAAATCGCCGCGCCCACTGCGACCAGCACGTTGGTGCGCAAGCCCGCCGTGCGCTGGCGGTACTGGCGCTCGAAGCCGATCAAGCCGCCGAGGATAAACGCGGCGGTCAGGCTGACCACGGTATCGATCAGGGAATCGAGGTTGATGTTGTTGATTGCCTGCATAAAAACTCCATGAATGCGGCGGCAGCCCCACTGCCATCGCGGGCAAGCCTGGCTCCCACCGGGTCCAGGGGCGTTCGATACAACTGTTATTGCCAGCCAAACTTACGGATGTAGTAGCCCTTTACCGCCTGGGTCAACGCCATGTACCCCAACAGAATCACGGGCAGGAACACAAAGTACAGCGACGGCAACGCCTGCAGTTTGAAGTAGTGCGCCAACGGCCCCATCGGCAGGAAAATCCCTACGGCCATGATCACCCCCGTCATCACCATCAGCGGCATTGCCGCACGGCTTTGCAGAAACGGGATTTTCGGGGTGCGGATCATATGTACGATCAGCGTCTGGGTCAGCAACCCCACCACGAACCAACCCGACTGGAACAGGGTCTGGTGGTCCGGGGTGTTGGCATCGAACACATACCACATGAGTGCGAACGTGGTGATGTCAAAGATCGAACTGATCGGCCCGAAAAACAGCATGAAACGGCCCACATCCCCCGGTTGCCAGCGTTGCGGCTTGGCGAGCATGTCTTCATCGACGTTATCGAATGGAATCGCGATCTGCGAAATGTCGTACAGCAGGTTCTGCACCAGCAAATGCATGGGCAGCATCGGCAGGAACGGAATGAACGCACTGGCGACCAGCACCGAAAACACGTTGCCGAAGTTGGAGCTGGCGGTCATCTTGATGTACTTGAGCATGTTGGCGAAGGTGCGCCGGCCTTCGAGCACGCCCTCCTCCAGGATCATCAGGCTCTTTTCCAGCAGGATGATGTCAGCCGCTTCCTTGGCGATGTCCACCGCGCTGTCCACCGAAATACCGATATCGGCCGTGCGCAGCGCCGGTGCGTCGTTGATCCCGTCGCCCATGAAGCCCACCACATGGCCGTTGGCCTTGAGCAGGCGCACGATGCGTTCCTTGTGCGACGGCGTCAGCCTGGCGAATACGTTGGTGGTTTCCACGGCCTTGGCCAGTTCGGCGTCGGTCATGTCCTCGATGTCGTTGCCCATCAGCAGGCCTTGCTGCTCCAGGCCCACTTCGCGGCAGATCTTGGCGGTGACCAGTTCGTTATCGCCCGTCAGCACTTTGACGGCCACGCCGTGGGCTTTGAGGGCCTTGAGGGCAGGCGCGGTGCTTTCCTTGGGCGGATCGAGGAAGGCCACATAACCGATCAACGTCAGGTTTTTTTCATCCGCCAGGTTGTAGGTATCGCGCCCCGCTGACATCGGCTGCGCGGCGACCGCGACCACCCGCAAGCCTTCTTCGTTGAATGCCGCGGTTACTTGGCGGATGCGCGCCAGCAACTCATCGGTCAGCGCTTCGTTGGAGTCACCGTGGCGCACCCGGTTGCACACCGACAGAATCTCTTCCACCGCGCCTTTGCAGATCAACAGGTGCGGCTGGCCTTGCTCGGCCACCACCACCGACATCCGGCGCCGGTTGAAGTCGAACGGGATCTCATCGACCTTCTGGAACGCGGTGGCGACTTTCAGCTCGCGATGCACTTCCACGTGTTCCAGCACCGCCACGTCCAGCAGGTTTTTCAGACCGGTCTGGTAGTAACTGTTGAGGTAGGCCATTTCCAGCACGTCGTCGGACTCTTCGCCCCACACGTCCACATGGCGCGCCAGGAAAATCTTGTCCTGGGTCAGCGTGCCGGTTTTGTCCGTACACAGTACGTCCATGGCGCCGAAGTTCTGGATCGCGTCCAGGCGCTTGACGATGACCTTCTTGCGCGACAGAAACACCGCGCCCTTGGCCAACGTCGAGGTGACGATCATCGGCAGCATTTCCGGGGTCAGGCCCACGGCAATCGACAGCGCGAACAGCAGCGCTTCGGTCCAGTCGCCCTTGGTGAAACCGTTGATGAACAACACCAGCGGCGCCATCACGAACATGAAGCGAATCAGCAGCCAGCTGACTTTGTTGACGCCCTGCTGGAACGAGGTGGTCGCGCGATCCGTGGCGGTGACGCGCTGGGCCAACGCGCCGAAATAGGTGCTGTTGCCGGTGGTCAGAATCACCGCCGTCGCCGCGCCGGACACCACGTTGGTGCCCATGAACAGGATGTTTTCCAGGTCCAGCGGGTTGCGCGTCTTGGCATCCTTCTGCTGGGCGAACTTCTCCACCGGCATCGATTCGCCGGTCATCGCCGCCTGGCTGACGAACAGGTCCTTGGCATTGAGCACGCGGCAGTCGGCGGGGATCATGTCGCCGGCCGACAGCACGATCAGGTCGCCCGGCACCAGTTGCTTGATCGGCAGCTCGATGGGTTTGGCCGCCTCACGGCGCAACACCGTCGCGGTATTGCTCACCATGTCCTTGAGTGCGTCGGCAGCCTTGTTCGACTTGGCCTCCTGCCAGAAACGCAGCAGCGTCGACAGCACCACCATGGAAAAAATCACCGTGGCGGCCTTCATGTCTTCGGTCAGCCAGGAGATCACCGCCAGCAAGGTCAGCAGCAGGTTGAAGGGGTTCTTGTAGCAATGCCACAGGTGGACCCACCAGGGCAGCGGCTGTTCGTGTTCGACTTCATTGAGGCCGTGTTGCTCCCGCAACGCGTCGGCTTCCTGGACGCCCAAGCCTTCGGCGTGACTGCCCAGGGTGCCCAGCAATTGTTCCGCGCCGCTGTTGGCCGCAGCCACCAGGGTTTGCGCCAGGCTCGGCGGGACTTCGCGGCTGACGCTGGCGTCGGTGACGCTGTCGAGCAGTGCCAGGCGACGGAAATGCCGAGCGATATGCCGGGTCCGCAGGAAGCCGGCAAAGAACTCTTTCAACAGAGTGAAGTTCATGGTGTTACTCCTGCGCGAGGAAACCATCGTGCAGGTACGGCCAACTGCGCCGCGCCCGATCAAAAAGGCACAGCCAGCCTGGCCCGCCCGCCGCAAAAAGGCAGGCGCGTCCGTAGCAACCTGAGGTGAGTCAGGTGCTGGTCAGCGTCGATGAGAGTGGATCGAGGCAGGCGCCAGGACTGGTCGCTGCCGGGATGCCGCTTCTCGCTGTTTGGCGAGACAACGGCATCGGAAGAATGCGCGTTACCTTGCCAAGTCTGTGCCGGTTACCGAAACCGGCCGACGACTGTCACTTGAACAAGTACCCACTGAGGGTCTCCGCTATTGATGAAAACGCGCGAAGCTTACGCCCCGATTACAGGAGAGTAAACCGTAAGAAAGTACCTGCATGATGAATAAGAGGATTCTTCAGGATGGGTTCAGGAACCCCTATCTTGAAGCCCTCCGAGGCTTAAATGTGGGAGGGAGCTTGCTCCCGATGGCGATGGTGCAGCTAGAGATAAGCTAACTGCCCCACCGCCATCGGGAGCAAGTCGAGTCGTCGCACCGCCCCTCCCACAGGTTGAATGTGTCTATCCGCAGCTAAGGTGCAACAGGTCGATCTCGCGGCACCCGTATCAGGTAATCATCCACCTGCCCACCCACCAGCGCCTTGACCTGAATCGACACCGTATTCAGCTGTCGCCCCATCCTGACTCCCTCGCGAATACGCACCGGCACATACCCCAGTTTCGGCCAGAAACGCTCGGCCTTGCGATTACCGACCACCACCGTCAGGCGCAGCCACTCGGCACCCTGCGTGACGGCCCATGCTTCGAGGTCGGCGTGCAACCGCCGCCCTCAATCATCACGCGTCAGTACTTCCAGCAATTCAATTTCAAAGCGCAAAGGGCTGTTCGGCTTGATATGCGCGCCCATCGAACGTTCGCCATACGCCAGGTGCGCCGGTACGAACAATGTGCGTACACCACCGACTTGCATGCCCATCAACCCCTGGTCCCAGCCCTTGATCACCCGGCCCGTTCCAATCACACACTGAAACGGCTTGCCCCGTTCCCACGACGAATCGAACACCGTGCCATCTTCCAGGGTGCCGGTGTATTGAGTGGTGATCAACGCGCCCTTGACCACGGCCTTGCCGGTGCCGGGGCGGATGTCGGTGATCTGGAGTTGTTCGTCGCTCATGGGGGGCTCTCGTTGACTGCGCAAAGGCTGGGGTTTTCCCAGAATTGGGTGGGTTTGGCAAGTGGAGGAAGCGTCGGCTCAATGACATTTCTCTTTAACCTGCGGGGCGTTTCCGCCGGCTGGGCGGCACCTCGCGCAGGGGAGTTACTTCGAGATCGCACTCGATGAACATAATCGGAGGGGGGGCGGTGAATTGATCGCTGGAGTGCATGCTGCCGAGCTGAACCGGCGGCACGCGTTGTGATGAGGGACGATTGCCTCACCACAACAAAAGCAATCACCGCCTCAAAGCTCAAGACCGGATAGTAAGGTTTTGTCGCGAGAGAGCAGACCTAGTGTCTGCAACACGTCATTGACGGCGCCGACAACGCCCACATTTTTAGGCTGGGGCTTCCCATCGACAACATCCTTCAACGCTGTCAAAAACTCCACCCGGCCCGAATCGACCTTATCGGACTTGCTGTCCTTGGATGAGATACGGCCCTGGGCAGTATTAATCTCTTTATCAAGGTAAGCGTTAAATTCAGACTTTTTCATTGTCAGTTTCCTTCTTCAACAATGCGTGAGGGCAGACGCAGCAGCTTAAGAAGCTCACTGCATCCTGCCTACTGTCAGAGTTCACAGGTCTGTACCAGTTGCCGGGTGTCGTTCTCACAACCAACGCTAGTGCATGTCGATCCAATTTCGCTGGGACCAAAAGACCTGACCTCTCTCCACGAATATGGGCAGCGAACTATCAAGAGCCCACTGACACCTCAACCGGAAGCGCCCGATTTTCTCCCGCCCGTCAGATCACCTCTTATGGAGCGCCAGCCACTTCGGCGGTAACCATCCAAAGAGATCACCCACAATGAACCAAGCCACAAGCCCTGTACGTGTTTCTGTTGTGCAATTCGATCCCCAGGTCGGTGTGGACCACCGTACCGCAAACCTGCGACGTAGCCTGGAGCTGGCAGCCGCAGCAGCGAACGGCGGCGCCAATCTGATCGTGCTGCCGGAGCTTTCCAACTGCGGTTACTTTTTTTCCAGCCGCAAAGATGCGTTCGATCACGCCGAAGCGGTGCCAGACGGTCCGAGTCTGCGGGCATGGATCGACTTTGCCGGCCGGTACCAGGTCTATCTGGTGGCGGGCCTGAACGAAATCGACGGAGCGCAATTATTCAATACAGCGGTGCTGCTCGGCCCGGACGGTTTTATCGGCAAGTACCGCAAGGCCCATCTATGGAACCTGGAGAAGCTGTGGTTCACCCCGGGAAACACGGGATTTCCAGTCTTCGAGACACCGATCGGGCGGATCGGCATGCTGATCTGTTGGGACATCTGGTTTCCCGAAGTCCCGCGCATTCTCAGCCAGCAGGGTGCCGATATCATTTGCAGCCTGAACAACTGGGTCTGGACGCCGCCCCCGCTGTTCGACGACGCCGGGCGGTGCATGGCGTCCTACCTGACGATGACGGCAGCACACGTCAATAACGTGTTTATTGCCGCCGCCAGTCGAATCGGCGAAGAGCGCGATGCCCGTTACCTGGGGTGTTCGCTGATTGCCGGGACCAATGGGTGGCCTATCGGCAAGGTGGCGTCGGCCAATCGCCAGGAAATCCTGTTCGCCGATATCGACCTGAGCAGCGCGCGCAGTGCGCCCATCTGGAACAGCCTCAATGATCTGCAAAGGGATCGGCGGGTTGACCTGTACGATCAGATGCTGGGCTATATGCAGCATCGAGCATTGCCGCGTTGAACACGAGCGGCCTCACAACCAATGCCAAAACCGGCTCCAGAACCCACGCCCCAAATCATTCTTGCAACCCGCATATTGCTGCGCATACAGCTGCGAGCGAGCCTGCACTTTGCTGGCCACGGGGGGTAGCCAGGCTTTGCTGGCGTAGGTGCGCTGGCGATAGCCGCCCCAGCCTTCGTGGTAGTTCAGGTATTGGCCGTAGGCGTCGTACTTGTAAACGCCGTTGATGGTGTAGGTCTTGTCCATGTACCAACCGACGAAGTCGATGGCGTCGTCGAAGTCCTGACGGCTGGCGCCGCTGCGGCCGGTGCTTTTGCGGTAGTCGTTCCACACTTCATCCTTGGCCTGGGCATAGCCGGCGGCAGTGGAGACGCGGCCCCAGGGGATGATCCACAACAGGTAGTTACGCGGAGCCTTGGCGTCCTGCCGGAAGGCCGACTCCTGGTACATGATGGCGAACGGCAACTGGATCGGCACGCCCCAGCGCTTTTGGGTGACTTGGGCGGCGTCGTACCAGTCGGCCTTTTCGCGAAAGATGCCGCAGAGGTCGTTGGGCGTGCGGGGTGGCGAGGTGCCGCAGGCCGCCAGCAGCGAAGTGAGTAATAACAAGCCGACGAATTTGCCTGCGTTCAAGATACACCTTTGCGGGATACGCGTAAAAAGCCGGCATTTTACCCATTCAACGCGGCAGGTGAAGAAAGGAAACGCTCAGCGCCGTGCGCAACAGCAGCGTGCGCCAGATCGCACGGGGCAGTTGCGCTGCACTATCGCGCAGCCTGGGTGTCGTAACTCGCATGCGCCCATTCCCAGGAGAAACCATGAGCCAGGACGTCCTCGCCAAAGAAACCAACCGCCGCCAATTGCAGCAGATCATCTCCGGGTTGTCCGACGGGGTGATTTTGGCCGAGCTCGACCAGACCATCCTCTGGGCCAACGAGGCCGCGCTGACCATGCACGGGGTCAGCGCGGTCGAACACCTGGGCGCCAACAATCAGGCCTATGCCGAGCGATTCGCCTTGCGCTATCGCAATAACCACCCGCTGTTGCCGGACAACTACCCGCTCAGCCGGGTGGCGGCCGGCGAAGCGTTCAGCGACGTGATCGTGGAAGTCAGCCCCACCGGCGACGACGAGCGCAGTTGGGTCCATCGCCTGCGCAGCCTGGTGCTGACCGATTCACGCGGCGAACCGGAGCTTTTGGTGTTGATCCTCAGCGACGCCACCGAATGGGCGAGCGCCGAGCAGCGCTTCGAAAAAACCTTCAACGCCAACCCCGCGCCCGCCGTGATCTGTCGCCTCAGCGACCTGCGCTATATCAAGGTCAACCAGGGCTTTCTGGAGATGACCGGCTATAACCGCGACCAAGTGATCGGCCGCTCGGTGTATGAACTGGACGTGCTGGAACACGCCGAGCTCAAGGACCTGGCCATCCAGCGCCTGGCCGAAGGCGCGACCATCCCGCAGATGCAGGCCGAATTGAGATTGCCCGAGGGCGGCAGCAAGTTGGTGATCGTGGCCGGCCAGCCGTTGGACATGAACGAGGAAGACTGCATGTTGTTTTCCTTCACCGACCTGGAACCGCGGCGCAAGGCAGAAATCGCCCTGCGCCAGAGTGAGGAGCGCTTCGCCAAGTCGTTCCGCCTGACGCCGGTGCCAACCCTGGTGTGCAACGCCGACAACCGTCAAGTGGTGGATATCAACGAAGCTTTCATGAGCATTACCGGCTACACCAGTGAGGAACTGATCGGCAAAGCCATCGAAGACATCGACTTCATCGACAGCGCCCAAGCCTGCGCGCAGTTGTTCGCCACTCTGGAAAAAGCCGGCAACCTCGACGGGCTGGATCTGAAGGTGCGCAAGAAAGGCGATGAGGTGATCGACTGCGTGGTGTCCGCCGATACCGTGAGCATCCAGGACGTGCCCTGCTACCTGCTGGTGCTGATGAACATCACCGAACGCAAGCGCTCGGAGCTGGAGCTGGTGGCGGCCATCGAAGAAGTGATGCAGGACGCCTCCTGGTTCAGCCAGACCCTGATCGAAAAGCTGGCCAACGCCAAAGGCGCCAACCGACCCAATGTGCCAGGCATTGCCTTCACCGACCTCACCACCCGCGAGCGCGATGTGCTGGGTTTGATTTGCGAAGGCCTGGCCGACAAAGAGATCGCCTCGCGCCTGAAGCTGGCGCCCAACACAGTGCGTAACCATGTGGCCACGGTGTATTCCAAACTGGGGGTGCATAGCCGTAGTGCAGCGATCGTCTGGGCCCGTGAGCGCGGGCTGTTCGCCGGTGAACTGCGTCTGAAAAACAAGCGCTGAAAGTGCAAATGCACTAGTGCGGCTAGTGCGAATTCGCCTTATTGCGCCTAGGTGTAATGCTTAACCTTCCTGGGGTGGGCACAGGCTTTCGATCCTGTGTCGTCGTATTCCACACCCGGAAGGAATTAGCATGTTTACCCTGTCTCAATTGCGAAATTGCATCGAAGAAGGCCTGTCGCCGCTGACGTGCGAATTCACCCTGTGCCGGGACGCGTCGCTGACCCTCAAAGTCTTCGACGCCGAAACCGGCCGGGTCGACCTGGTGGTCACCGGGATCAGCACCAATCGGCTGCAGACCCCGCAAGAAGTGGACAAGATGGTCGAAGAATTACGCTACGAGCTGCACAGCAACCACCTGGGCAAACTCACTCTGGATGACTTGCCTTCAGCCTCGCACCCATGAAATAGAACACCCCGCCACCGACGATAAACGCCCCCAGCATGTAGAACATGTAATGCGCCGGCAGGCTGGCCAACACCAACCCGCACAGCACCGGCCCCAGCGCGGCGCCGAGGTTGGACAGGTTTTGCGCGCCGTAATACATGCCGCGCAGGTGGTCCGGGGCAATACGGTCGATAAACATGTACTCGGCCGGGAACACGACGATTTCCCCCACGGTAAACACCGCCATCGCCAGCACCCACCACAGCACGCTGGTGGACAGCGCAAAGCCGATCAACCCCAGCATGAACATGCTCAAGCCGAAGATCAGCCACTGGCTCAGGTAACGGTGCGAGATGCGCCGACCGATCACGTATTGCAAGGCAATCACCAACACGGCGTTCGTCGTAAGCACCGCGCTGATGACCTTGTAGGTGTATTCAGCAGTGGTGGTGGTCACCAGGTATTGCGACAGGTAAGCCGTGAACTGGCCGAACACCACCGCACTGAGCACGCCGCCAACGGTGAAGCACACCAGGCGCCGATCCTTTAACAGCACGCGGCCGACAGCCAGGAACGACACCGGCTTTTGCGTGGCATCGACAGTGGCCAGCGCACGATCGCCCCAGCGCCAGTACAGCAGGAAAAACCCCGCCCCCAACAGCGCCGACAGCATAAACGGCAAGCTGATATCCAGCCTGGCCACCATCGCACCAAAGAACGGCCCCACCGCATAGCCGATATTGGTCAGGGTGTACTTGATGGAAAACACCTCACTGCGCGCATCTTCCGGCAACAGGCTGGCAAAGCCGGCTTTGATCGCAATATCGATGACCGCGTAAGCCAGGTTGATCAGGATCAGGCAGCCATAGAACGCCCAGATAGTCTGCGCGAGCACCGTACCGATAAAGCCCACGACAAACAGCGCACTCAAGCCCAGCAGTAACCGATAGCTGCTGATGCGATCGACGAGAAACCCGCCATACACGCTGAGCAACGAACCGACGATCAGCGAACTGCCGATCACCAGGCCGACCTGAGTGATGTCCAGGGCAAAGTGCCGGGTGAGGTAGATAACCAGGTACGGAAAGGTGATCGCCTTGGCCAGCGTCAACATCAACGTGGCGGACAGCAACAGCTTCACTGTGCGGGGGTAGTGTCTAAGGGTGGCAAGCATCCTGCTCTCATTCCATGAAGGTAACGCGGCCATTGCAGCCGGTCACCTTACCTCAGGAACCCGAAAAAAAGCAGGCGTTGCCAGCGGATTATTGCTTGACCGGAGTGATCTCGAGGATGGTGCCGTTAGTGGTTTTGAGCAGCACAAACCTATTGCCCTCATGAAATTTATCCTGTAATTTTTCATGAAATTTAACGAAATAAATTTCATGAACCAACAAGAAGAACTCGAAGCCCTGGCGATCCTGATCCACGACCTGCGCAAGTACAAGAAACTCACCCTCGCGCAATTGGCGCAAAAGATCGAGCGTTCGGTGGGTTTCCTGTCTCAGGTCGAACGAGGCCTGTCACGCCCGACCGTGGCGGACCTGACCGCGATCAGCCACGCCCTTGACGTGCCCACCACCTATTTCTACAGCCTGAGCAAGCCCAAGGCCATCAACTGGGTGACGCGCCCCAACGAGCGGCGCACGGTGTATTACGCCAATGGCATCACCGACATCCTGGTCTCCCCCAACATGAACGGTGCGTTTTCGATGCTCGACAGCCTGCTGGCCCCCGGAGCCAATAGCGGTGAGCAGACCATGAGCGACCGCGCCGAGCAGGCCGGGTTTGTGCTGGAGGGGGAGTTGACGCTGTGGGTGGAAGGGGAAGCCGACTCGGTCACCCTGCACCAAGGCGACAGCTTCCACCTGGCCAGTTTCGCCCGTTGCCGCTACGCCAACCTGACCGAACTGCCCGCCCGCGTGCTGTGGGTTTACAACTAGGAGCTACACCCGTGAAAAGCCATTCCTCCACGCTGCTGGCCGAAGTACGGAGCTTTCGCCAGAACCACCCCGACGTGCGTTATGTCGACCTGATCGCCCTGGACATCCCCGGGCATTTCTACGGCAAGCGCTACCCGGTGGAGATGCTGGAAAAAGTCGCCGCCGGCGGCCCCTTGAAGCTGCCGCAGAACGCCGTGCTGCTGGGGGTTCAGGGCGGGTTGTTCAAGATCGGTGATTACTGCTTCAACGACGGCGACCCCGACGCCAACCGCCGCCTGGTGCCGGGCACGCTCAAGCCGGTGAGCTGGGAGTCGCAGCCGCTGGGCCAGATGCTGATCACCTCGGACGGTACGCAAGCGCCGATCGAATTCGAACCGCGGGAAGTATTGGCCAAGGTCCTGGAACGCCTGCACCACAAAGGCATTCACCCGGTGGTGGCCTTTGAACTGGAGTTTTACCTGTTCGACAAGCAGCTCGACAACGGCCTGCCGCAATTCGCCCGCGACCCGCTGAGTGACGACGCCGACGACCAGCCCAACCTGCATATCGAGCGACTGTCGCGCTTCAGCGAGGTGCTCGACGATATGGCGCAAACCGCCAAGGACCAAGGCATCGACATCACGGTGATCACCGCGGAACTCGGCCCCGGCCAGTTCGAGATCAACTTCGGCCACTTGGACGATGGCCTGCGCGCTGCCGACTGGGCCGCCCTGTTCTGCCGTAGCACCCGTGGCGTGGCGCTCAAGCACGGCTACCGCGCCAGCTTCATGGCCAAGCCCTACCTGCAATTCCCCGGCAGCGGCATGCACGTGCATGTCAGCCTGTACGACGGCGCCGGCAACAACATACTCGCGGCCCATCAACAGCAACCCCTGCGCCACGCCGTGGCCGGCTGCCTGGAGTTGCTGCCGCACTGCATGCCGATCTTCTCGCCGAACCACAACGCCTTCCGCCGCCTGGGCGGTACGGTCAACGCAGCCACCCGTGCCAGCTGGGGCTTCGAAGACCGCGATGCGTGCGTACGCATCCCCGAGTCCGACCCACGCAACCTGCGTATCGAACACCGCCTGGCCAGCGCCGATGCCAACCCGTACCTGGTGTTGGCGGCGATTCTGGTGGGGTTGGAGTATGGGCTTGACGCCAAGCGCGAACCCATCGCCCCACTGAACGACGACCGCAACAGCGGCACCGACTTCCCCCTGGAAATGCTCGAGGCCGTGCGCGCCATGCAACATCAAGCGGTATTGCGCGATAAGCTGGGCGCGGAATTTGTCGACGTGTACTGCGAGAACAAACGCCAGGACCACTTGGCGTTTCAGCAGGAGATCAACGCACGGGAATACCGCTGGTTTCTCTAACCCCCCATGGAATCACCGATGACCGACCAAAGCGCCCCGGCCCTCAAGGAAATCTTCAACGCCGAACGCCTGCAACACATCGCCACCGAGATGACGGCGGTGTACCCGGCGTTCGACGCCAAGGGCTTTCTCCAGCACGCCAAGGCCGGGCTGGCCGAGTTGTCGGTGATGCAGCGCGTGGCACGGGTCAGCGACAGCCTGCATGCGGTGATCCCGCTGGATTACCCACAGACTCTCACGCTGCTCTATGCCCTCGCGCCGCGCTTGAACAGCGGGTTTGTCAGCCTGTTCCTGCCGCACTACGTGGCGAGTCATGGCCGGGATGACTTCGAGCGCTCCATGGCCGCGCTCAAATATTTCACCACCTTTGGCTCCGCCGAATTCGCGATCCGGCACTTCTTGCTGCACGACTTCCAACGCACCCTGGCGGTGATGCAACAGTGGTCGCTGGATGACAACGAACACGTGCGCCGCCTCGCCAGCGAAGGCTCGCGACCGCGCCTGCCGTGGTCATTCCGCCTGGCCAACGTACAGGCCAACCCCGGGCTGTGCGCGCCGATCCTCGACAACCTCAAGGCCGACAGCAGCCTCTACGTGCGCAAGTCCGTGGCCAACCACCTCAACGACATCACCAAGGACCACCCCGATTGGGTCCTCAGCCTGATCGAAGGCTGGTCGCTGGATAACCCGCACACCGCCTGGATCGCCCGCCATGCACTGCGCAGCCTGATCAAGCAGGGCAACACCCGCGCGCTGACGATCATCGGCGCGGGAGCCAAGGCCGAGGTCAAAATTCATCACCTGCGCGTCACGCCGGCGGTGATCACACTGGGGGAGCGGATCAACCTGACCTTCAGCCTGGAATCCACCGCCGCCGCACCACAAAAACTGGTGGTGGACTACGCCATCGACTACGTAAAAAGCGCCGGCCATCGTGCGGCCAAAGTGTTCAAGCTCAAGGCCTTTACCCTTGGCGCAGGCGAGCAGCAGCACATCAGCCGCGAACAACATATCCGTGAACTGACCACGCGCAAGCACTACCCGGGCAAGCACGCGGTGCATGTGCTGGTGAATGGAGAACGGCTGGGCAGCGCGGAATTCGTCTTGCGCGATTGACTCAGTTCAAGCAACACCACAGCTTCAATGTGGGAGGGGGCTTGCCCCCGATAGCGGTGCTTCAGTCATGCATGTTTTGGCTGACACACTGCTATCGGGGGCAAGCCCCCTCCCACATTTGGATCTCCATAGATCAGATAGACCCTGATCTGCTTTTGCTCTTGCTTGGCCTTATAGCCGACCTGATCTTGGAAGCTGAATCCGGTCAAAAGTGTGGGAGGGGGCTTGCCCCCGATAGCGCTGCTTCAGTCATGCATGTTTTGGCTGACACACTGCTATCGGGGGCAAGCCCCCTCCCACATTTGGATCTCCATAGATCAGATAGACCCTGATCTGCTTTTGCTCTTGCTTGGCCTTATAGCCGACCTGATCTTGGAAGCTGAATCCGGTCAAAAATGTGGGAGGGAGCTTGCTCCCGATAGCGGTGAATCAGTCATGCATGTTTTGGTTGACACACTGCTATCGGGGGCAAGCCCCCTCCCACATTTGGATCTCCATAGATCAGATAGACCCTGATCTGCTCTTGCTCTTGCTTGGCCTTATAGCCGACCTGATCTTGGAAGCTGAATCCGGTCAAAAATGTGGGAGGGAGCTTGCTCCCGATAGCGGTGAATCAGTCATGCATGTTTTGGCTGACACACTGCTATCGGGGGCAAGCCCCCTCCCACATTTGGATCTCCATAGATCAGATAGACCCTGATCTGCTTTTGCTCTTGCTTGGCCTTATAGCCGACCTGATCTTGGAAGCTGAATCCGGTCAAACGTGTGGGAGGGGGCTTGCCCCCGATAGCGCTGCTTCAGTCATGCATGTTTTGGCTGACACACTGCTATCGGGGGCAAGCCCCCTCCCACATTTGGATCTCCATAGATCAGATAGACCCTGATCTGCTTTTGCTCTTGCTTGGCCTTATAGCCGACCTGATCTTGGAAGCTGAATCCGGTCAAAAGTGTGGGAGGGGGCTTGCCCCCGATAGCGGTGCTTCAGTCATGCATGTTTTGGTTGACACACTGCTATCGGGGGCAAGCCCCCTCCCACATTTGGATCTCCATAGATCAGATAGACCCTGATCTGCTTTTGCTCTTGCTTGGCCTTATAGCCAACCTGATCTTGGAAGCTGAATCCGGTCAAAAGTGTGGGAGGGGGCTTGCCCCCGATAGCGCTGCTTCAGTCATGCATGTTTTGGCTGACACACTGCTATCGGGAGCAAGCCCCCTCCCACATTTGGATCTCCATAGATCAGATAGACCCTGATCTGCTTTTGCTCTTGCTTGGCCTTATAGCCAACCTGATCTTGGAAGCTGAATCCGGTCAAAAATGTGGGAGGGGGCTTGCCCCCGATAGCGCTGCTTCAGTCATGCATGTTTTGGCTGACACACTGCTATCGGGGGCAAGCCCCCTCCCACATTTTTGATCCAGGTTCTTCAGGTGGACTCGCCGAGCAACAGTGCCTGCTCCCGCGCGCACAACTCCACCACGTAATCCCACAACACCCGCAGCCGCACTGACTTGTGCAGTTCCCGGCGCGAGCTGATCCAATAGCTGCGCTGAATCCCCTCCCCCGGCAACAACGCCACCAGGTCCGGATCACCGGCCGCCATGAAGCACGGCAACACCGCAATCCCCAGCCCGGAACGCGCCGCCTGGTGCTGGGCGATCACGCTGGTGCTGTGGAACACCACTTTGGGGTTACGGCAGAAGCTGCTGAGCAGTTTCAGTTCCTGGCTGAAGAGCAGATCGTCGACGTAATCGATCCAGGCATGGGCGGCGAGGTCTTCGCGTTTTTCAATCGGCGGGGTGCGCGCCAGATACGCGCGGCTGGCATAGAGCGCCAGGCGGTAGTCGGTGAGTTTGCGCGTGACCAGTTGATCGACGCTGGGACGTTCGAGGTGGATGCTGATTTCGGCTTCGCGGTTGAGGATGCTGACGAAACGCGGCACGGCCACCAGCTCCACTTCCAACCCCGGATAGCGCTCGAACAGCCCGCCCATGCGGCTGGCGAGGAACATCACCCCCAGCCCTTCGGCCACGCCCAGGCGGATCTTGCCCAGAGGCGCGGCGGTGTGGGTCAATTCGTCTTCGGCCAGCAGCGCGACGTTTTCCATGGCTTCGGCGTGTTTGAGCAGGGCCTCGCCGGACGGCGTCAACTCATAGCCGTGGGCGTGCTGCACAAACAACGCGGTGCCGAGGCTTTTCTCGATCGCCTCGATATGCCGCGCCACGGTGGCGTGGGTGGTTTTCAGGCGTTGCGCGGCGGTGAGCAGGCGGCCGCTGCGCTGCAACTCAAGAAAAAACCGCAGGTCATTCCAGTCGAACATAGCGCCTCCAATCCGTGAGTCTGGGCCGTGCTGTTTAAAAACGCACAGCCACTGGGTAAAAACTAACATTTTTAAGACGAAAACTAACAACTAGGATGGAGCCAATAAGAAAAACAAGCGAGACCTCAGATGCCCACTGCAACTGCTGAATACGATTACATCGTCGTAGGCGCCGGCCCCGCAGGCTGCCTGCTGGCCAATCGACTGTCCGCCAACCCCGCCCACCGTGTGCTGTTGCTTGAAGCCGGTGGTCGCGACAATTACCCCTGGATTCACATCCCCGTCGGCTACCTGTTCTGCATCGGCAACCCACGCACCGACTGGTGCTTCAAGACCGAAGCCCAGGCCGGCCTGCAAGGCCGCGCCCTGAGTTACCCGCGGGGCAAGGTGCTCGGCGGTTGTTCGTCGATCAACGGCATGATCTACATGCGCGGCCAGGCTCAGGACTACGACGGCTGGGCGGCGGCAGGCAACCCGGGCTGGGCGTGGGAAGACGTGCTGCCGCTGTTCAAGCACAGCGAGAACCATTTTGCTGGCGGTTCGGCATTTCACGGCGACGGCGGCGAGTGGCGCGTCGAGCAACAACGGCTGTCGTGGCCGATTCTGGATGCCTTCCGTGAAGCCGCAGCGCAAAGCGGCATCGCCAACGTCAGCGACTTCAACCAGGGCGATAACGAAGGCTGCGGTTACTTCCAGGTCAACCAGAAGGCCGGCGTCCGCTGGAATGCGGCCAAGGCGTTCCTCAAGCCGATCCGCCAGCGGCCGAACCTGACGGTATTGACCGAAGTCGAAGTCGACCGCGTGTTGCTGGAAAACGGCCGCGCATCGGCAGTGGTCGGGCGTCAGCACGGCCAGTCGCTCCGTTGGAAGGCCCGTAAGGAAATCGTGTTGTGTGCTGGCGCCGTGGGTTCGCCCGGCATTTTGCAGCGTTCGGGGATTGGCCCCGCCAACGTGCTCAAGCCGCTCGGCATCAATGTGTTGCATGAACTGCCAGGGGTTGGCGGCAACCTGCAGGACCACCTGCAACTGCGGCTGATCTACAAGCTGGAAAACGCGCGCACCCTGAACCAGATCGCGGGCAGCGTGTGGGGCAAAATGGGCATGGGCCTGCGTTACCTGTATGACCGCAGCGGCCCGCTGTCGATGGCGCCCAGCCAGCTCGGCGCGTTTGCCCGCTCGGGCCCGGAACAAACCTCGGCCAACCTTGAATACCATGTGCAGCCGCTGTCCCTGGAGCGCTTCGGCGAGCCGTTGCACGCGTTCCCGGCGTTTACCGCGTCGGTCTGCGACCTGCGCCCGCAAAGCCGCGGGCGTATCGATATTCGCTCGGTCAACCCGACGGATGCGCCGTTGATCCAGCCCAATTACCTCAGCCATCCGCAAGACCTGCGGGTGGCCGCCGACGCGATTCGCCTGACTCGACGGATCGTCGCCGCGCCGGCCCTGAGCCCGTTCAAACCGGTGGAATACTTGCCCGGCGATGCGCTGCAAACCGAAGAGCAACTGCACGAAGCCGCGGCGCGCATCGGCACGACGATCTTCCATCCGGTGGGCACCTGCCGCATGGGCAGTGACCAGGACGCGGTGGTCGACGCGCAGCTGCGGGTGCATGGCGTGCCGGGGCTGCGCATCGCCGATGCCTCGATCATGCCCCGCATCACATCCGGCAATACCTGCTCACCGACGCTGATGATCGCGGAGAAAGCCGCGCAACTGATCCTTTCGCCGAACACTGTAGGAGCGAGCTTGCCTGCGAAAAACGCAAAGGCGCCGCGTTCATCCAGATTTCCCGCGTAATCGTTGGCGATTTTCGCGAGCAAGCGCGCGCCTACAGAGGAACGGAAAACAGACCGGCGCTGAGGTTGGCGCCGACAGTGGAACAACAATAAATAATCACTGTGAGGGATACCCGATGTCAGAACATGCTCAAACCCTGGGCTCGGCGGTCAGCACGAGCACCGTCAGCGAATCGAGAAAAGTCATCTTCGCCTCGTCCCTGGGGACGGTATTCGAGTGGTATGACTTCTTCCTCTATGGCGCCCTCGCGGCGGTGATCAGCAAACAGTTCTTTGCCGGGGTCAACGACACCACGGCGTTTATCTTTGCCTTGATGGCCTTCGCGGCCGGCTTTGTGGTGCGCCCGTTCGGCGCGCTGGTGTTTGGCCGCCTGGGCGACATGATCGGGCGCAAGTACACCTTCCTCGTGACCATTATCCTGATGGGTGTGGCGACGTTCTGCGTCGGCCTGTTGCCCACGTATGCCAGCATCGGCATTGCCGCGCCGATCATCCTGATCGTCCTGCGCATGCTGCAAGGCCTGGCGTTGGGCGGCGAGTACGGCGGCGCGGCGACCTATGTCGCCGAACACGCCCCCGCCGGCAAGCGCGGCCTGCATACCAGTTGGATTCAATCCACCGCCACCCTGGGGTTACTGTTGTCACTGCTGGTGGTGCTGGCCTGCCGCTACTTCACTGGCGATCAGTTCGAAGTGTGGGGCTGGCGCATTCCGTTCCTGTTTTCCATCGTGCTGCTGGGCATTTCCACCTGGATCCGCATGAGCCTGCATGAATCGCCGGCGTTCCTGAAAATGAAGGAGGAAGGCAAGGCCAGCAAGGCGCCGATCCGCGAGTCCTTCGGCAAGTGGGAAAACCTCAAGGTGGTGCTGATTGCGCTGTTCAGCATCAACGGCGGGCAAGCGGTGACCTTTTACGCGGCGCAGTTCTATGTGCTGTTCTTCCTCACGCAGTTCCTGAAGATGGACCCGGCCCTGGCCAATATGCTGCTGATCATCAGCGTGGTGATTGGCGCACCGTTCTTTATCTTCTTCGGCTGGCTGTCGGACAAGATCGGGCGCAAACCGGTGCTGATGCTCGGCCTGCTGCTGGCGACCGCGCTGTACTTCCCGATCTTCAAGGGCCTGGCGCACTACACCAACCCGGCGATGGACCAGGCCAGTCGCCAGGCGCCGATCACCGTGCTGGCCGACCCGGCCACCTGCACCTTCCAGTTCGACCCGGTGGGCAAGGCGCGTTTTGACAGCCCCTGCGACAAGGTCAAGACCTTCCTGGTCAAGCAAGGCCTGCCCTACAGCAGCGCCGCCGCCCCTGCGGGCAGCCCGGTGCAGGTGAGCGTGGGCGACGTGCGCATCGATGGCTTTGACGAGTCGGCCCTGCGCGCCGCCGTGACCCTCGCCGGCTACCCGACATCGGCGGATGTGGCGCAGGTCAACAAGGTGATGGTGGTGGTGCTGATCGTGGTGCTGATCCTGATCGCGGCCATGTGCTACGGCCCGCTGGCGGCGTTGATGGTGGAACTGTTCCCGACACGCATCCGCTACACCTCGATGTCCCTGCCCTATCACATCGGCAACGGCTGGTTTGGCGGCTTCCTGCCGACCGTGTCGTTTGCCCTGGTGGTGTACACCGGCGATATCTTCTATGGCTTGTGGTATCCGGTGGTCGTGACCGGGGTGAGCCTGGTTGTCGGGATGTTCTGCCTCAAGGAAACGCGGCATGTGGATATCGACAACAACTGACCCGACCACCTGAACACCGCAGGTCCCCTGTGGGAGGGAGCAAGCCCCCTCCCACATCTGCTCTGCGGCGCCACACAAATTGCTGTACATCCATACAGATAATGGTTGCTCAAATCCCTCGGACTACGCATCCTGCAAGGCATCAACCCGATCTGATGTGATGACCATGCGGCTGTTCCTCTGTGAAAAACCCTCCCAGGCCAAGGATATTGCGGCGGTGCTCGGCGCCACGCGCCGTGGCGACGGTTGCTGGCTGGGCAACGGGGTGACCGTCACCTGGTGCATCGGCCACCTGCTGGAAACCGCCCCGCCCGACGCCTACGACGCCAAGTACAAGCGCTGGGTGCTCGCCGACCTGCCGATCGTCCCGGACAAATGGAAGATGCGCGTCAAGCCCAAGACCGCCGCCCAGTTCAAGGCGGTCAAGCGCCTGCTGGGGGAAGCCTTGGAACTGGTGATCGCCACCGACGCCGACCGCGAGGGCGAAATGATCGCCCGCGAGCTGGTGGAACATTGCCGCTATCGCGGGCCGATCCAACGCCTGTGGCTGTCCGCGCTGGACGACGCCTCCATCCGCAAGGCCCTGGCCGCGCTCAAACCCGGCGCCGAGACCTTCAGCCTGTACCACTCGGCCCTCGGCCGTTCCCGCGCCGACTGGCTGATCGGCATGAACATGAGCCGCCTGTTTACCTTGCTCGGCCGCCAATCCGGTTACCAAGGCGTGCTGCCGGTGGGCCGGGTGCAAACCCCGACCCTGCGCCTGGTGGTCGACCGTGACCGCAGCATCGCCGATTTCGTACCGGTGGCCTACTGGGCCATCGATGTCGACCTGCGCCACGCGCACATGACCTTCACCGCCCAATGGCGCGCCGCCGACGATGCCTGTGACGATCAAGGCCGCTGCCTCAACCCGCAACTCGCCCGGGACGCCGCCGACGCAATGACCCACGCCGCCAGTGCGCGGCTGGTGAAGTTGCGCACCGAACGCATGCGCGAGGTCGCGCCCCTGCCCTTCGACCTGGGGACGTTGCAGGAAATCTGCTCGAAGAAGCTCGGTCTCGGCGCCCAGGAAACCCTGGACATCGCCCAATCGCTGTACGAAACCCACAAGGCCATCACCTACCCGCGCAGCGATTGCGGCTACCTGCCATTGAGTCAGCATGGCGACGCGGCGAAGATCCTTGCCGCCCTGGGCCGTGCCGACGCGGCCGTCAACGAACTGATGCCGCATCTCGATCCCCAGCGCCGCTCACGGGCGTGGAACGACGCCAAGGTCAGCGCCCACCACGGCATCATTCCCACCGGCGCCGGCAAGGATGCCGGGCAGCTCACCGGCAAGCATCGGGCGGTCTACACACTGATTCGCGCGCGCTACCTGGCGCAGTTTCTGCCCAACCATGAATACGACCGCACCCAGGCGGATTTCGACTGTGCCGGCCAAGCGCTGCGCGCGGTGGGCAAAGTCGTCATCGAGCCAGGCTGGAAACGCGCGCTGCCCGAAGCCCTTGCACCCGCCAAAGGCCGTGAGGCGCCAGCACCGCAAGCCTTGCCGGCGCTGGTGCAGGGCCAGGATTACGCCGTTGCCAAGGTCAACCTCAAGGACCTGTGGACCCAGCCGCCCAAACCCTTCACCGAGGGCGACCTGATCAAGGCGATGAAAAACGTCGCCAAGCTGGTGGAAGACCCGTTGCTCAAGCAAAAGCTCAAGGACACCACCGGCATCGGCACCGAAGCCACCCGCGCCGGGATCATCCAGGGCCTGCTGGACCGAGGCTACCTGGTGAAGAACGGCAAGGCCCTCTCGGCCACCCCGGCGGCGTTCAGCCTGATCGATGCGGTGCCGCGCGCCATCGCCGACCCCGGCACCACGGCGATCTGGGAACAGGCGCTGGACATGGTGCAAAGCGGCGAAATGAGCCTGGAAGAATTCGTCGCCAAGCAAGCGGCCTGGATGAGCAAGCAAATCGCCCGCTGCAACGGTATGCGTATGACCATCACCGGCCCCGCCAGCCCGGCAGGCCGCGGCGCCACCCCGTGGAAGAAGAAACGCACGGCCGCGCCCCGCAAGACGGCGGCCAGCCCAAAACGGGCGAAAAAGCCGACAAGTACCGGGTAAACCATGAATAAATCCGGCGGATGACGTTTTTCGACAGCTTTAACGCCGCTTTGGTCCTTGCTCCGGCGCCGGCCGTCTAGGATTCTGTAGGGGATTGCTGACTTCCTAACAACAACACCGGAGTGGCCACCATGAAAACCGTCTCAGAAGTACTCAAAGCCAAAGACAAGCAAAACCAGGAAGTCCACACCATTGAATGGGACCACACCGTATTCGAAGCGTTGGTGGTGATGTCATCGAAAAATGTCGGGGCCCTGCCGGTCGTCAAGCAGGGTGAGGTGGTTGGCATCATCAGCGAGCGCGATTACGCACGGAAGCTGATACTCAAAGGCCTTTCTTCCGTCACCACCAAAGTCCACGAGGTCATGAGCTCTCCAGTCATCACGGTCGATGCCCACAAGACAGTCGAAGCCTGCATGAACATCATGACCGACAGTCACCTGCGCCACTTGCCGGTGGTCGTCGACGGAAAACTGCTGGGCCTGCTCTCCATCGGTGACCTGGTCAAGGAAGCCATTGCCGAACAAGCCAACCTGATCAAGCAACTGGAGCAATACATTCGCGGCGAATAGGAGAGCCCATGCTCGACATGCTCGAACATCAAGAAGACCACCTCGACACCCTGCACCGGGCCATGGCCGCACGGCGTTTTCTGGTGCTGACCGGGGCGGGGATCAGCACGTCATCAGGTATCCCGGATTATCGGGACAGCGAAGGCGTGCGCCGAGGCAAGGCGCCGATGATGTACCAGGAGTTCCTGGCCACCCCGCAAGCGCGGCGCCGTTATTGGGCACGGGCGATGCTGGGTTGGCCACGGGTACGGATTGCGCAGCCGAACCAGGCCCACCTGGCGCTGGCCGCCTTGCAACATCGCCGGCGTATCAGCGGGCTGATCACACAAAACGTCGACACGCTGCATGACCAGGCCGGTAGTGAGGATGTGATCGAGCTGCATGGCAGCTTGCATCGCGTGCTATGCCTGGATTGCCATCGGCCCAGCGCACGCGATGTGATCCAACGGTTGATGGAGGCCGAGAACCCATACCTGGCAGGCGTCGACGCCGTGCAGGCACCCGACGGCGATACGCTGCTCGACGTAGCGTTTGAACAACGTTTTCGCGTGCCCCGCTGCCCCCATTGCGACGGTGAACGGCTCAAACCGGACGTCGTGTTCTTCGGCGAAAACGTTGCCCAAGCCACCGCCGCCAGGGCGATGGCGGCGGTGGAACACGCCGAGGGGCTGTTAGTGGTGGGGTCGTCGCTGATGGCCTATTCGGCGTTTCGCCTGTGCAAGGCGATGGTCGAGCAAGGCAAACCGGTGATTGCCATCAATCTGGGCAAGACCCGTGGGGATGAGTTGTTGCAGTTGAAGATCGCGGCATCCTGCGAGCGGTTATTGCCGCTATTGGCAGAGCGCCTGGGATAGCCAGGGCACCGCCCCTCAAAAATCAGCGGGAGACCCGGGCAGGCCAATGAACTGCAGCGACCCACCGCACAAAAAATGACGCCTGAGTCACACCGCCTCGCATGCCCCCGTCCCCACGGCGATTTATGTAGTGATCAAAAATAATCACTACATAACCGTTGACGTAACCTTTTTGTCCTTGCATGATCTAGACGTCTCCCGGATCGGGAGCGTTGGTAACAAGCGTTTTGAACAAGCTCGTCTGACCGCCGAGCTGTTTCTTCCGGATGTGCACTGCCCACAAGGCAGATTGATGAAGCTGACCGACCCGAAGGGTTCGGTACAAGGAGCTCAAACGCTGCTTGTCTTCGTTATGAAACCATTGCGTAGCAGTTCATCAGCAAGACTACATGCATCAGGTTCAAGACCCTGCCCGTATTCGGCAGACCGTCACTGACGCCCGGTTTTCGGAACCGGAGACAACTAAGCAGTTTTAACGAATCAATTGATAGATCGCCAACTGGTCAAGGGGCTTACACATGAATCTGAACAACCAACCAACTATCGAAGAATTGGCTGAGATGTTCGCAGCGCAGAAAGACACACTCGACGACCATATCCTGTGGATTGGCAAATCGGGCAAAGTCCAAATTGACTGCCTGGCGCCCCACACCGAAGAAGCCGAGTTCGACAAAAACAACCGTGAACTGGCGGCGCGCCTGAAGATGTACCGCCGTGGCCAGGGTTATGTCGGCAAGAAAGCGGCGGCCGATCGCAATTTCATCGAGCAAGTGTTCGACACACTTAACCACGCGTGGGAGTCTTTCAAAGACAACTCGCAAGTTAAAGTAATCGACCGCTACTACTAAGTACTTCTCAACTAATGTGGGAACTGGCTTGCCAGTTCCCACATTTTTTATGCAACTTCAAAAGTTGGGGTAACGCCCTTTCCCCGCTTCATCGCGGAAAATATCAAACAACACCTGTGCCGCCGCCGACAGTTCATGCCCCGGTTTGGTCAACACACCAATCGGCCGCTCGATCACCGGATCGGTCAAGGTGATGCAATGGGCGCCCGCCTCCTGCATCTGCTGCGCACATAATGCCGGTACGGCGCTGACCCCCAGCCCACTGGCAACCATCTTGCCCACCGTCGCCAATTGATGACTCTCCAGCGCCACCGGCAATTTCATCTGCAAGGCACCCAGATGCTCCTCCAGCATCACCCGTACCGTCGAGGGTCGTTGCAGGGCAATGAACGGTTGCTCCAACAGGCTTTTCCAGTCGATTTCAGCGCGCAGTGCCAAGGGTGAATCCATGGGCACCACGGCAATGAAGCGGTCCAGGTATAACGGCGTAAACACCAGCGACGCCCCCTCGGACGGTTCGAACGCCACGCCCAACTCGACCTGGCGATCGCGGACCATTTCCAGCACCTGTTCGTTGATCAGGTCATGCACCGTCACGTTCACATGGGGGTAACGCGCGCGGAATATCTTCAGGATCGGCGGCAGCAGGTTACCCGCAAACGACGGCATCGCCGCCACCGTTACGCGCCCGCGCTGCAGGGTGAAGCGCTGGCGCAGTTCATCCTCGGCGTTGTCCCAATCGGCAATCAGCCGACGCGCCAGCGGCAATAAGGATTCCCCTTCAGGGGTCAGCGCGACATTCCGTGTATTGCGGCTGAACAAGCGCCCGCCCAGCCCTTCTTCCAGGCCTTTGATGGTCAGGCTCAGCGCCGACTGAGAGAGGTGCAGGCGCTCGCAGGCGGCGGCAAAACTCAGGCTCTGCGCCACGGCCAAAAAGGCACGAATCTGTTTGACGGTCATGACATTACTCCGGACGACGGTTCGACTATGCAGTTTTTTAAATCAATCAACCTTAAAAAACAACTTAACAAATCAATCCGTCGGCGCAACACTTGAGACATTGGCTGGCCCACTAACAATAAAAGAGGTGCATATGGCAGGTTTCGATAAACGCGTGGCGTCCTATGAAGAAGCCCTCGCAGGCCTGGAAGATGGCATGACCGTACTCGCTGGCGGCTTTGGCCTGTGCGGCATTCCGGAAAACCTCATCGCCGAGATCAAGCGCAAAGGCACCCGCGACCTGACCGTGGTTTCCAATAACTGCGGCGTCGACGGCTTTGGTCTGGGCGTGCTGCTGGAACAAAAGCAGATCCGCAAAGTGATCGCGTCTTATGTGGGCGAAAACGCCCTGTTCGAGAAGCAACTGCTCAGCGGCGAAATCGAAGTGGTGCTCACCCCCCAAGGCACCCTGGCGGAAAAAATGCGCGCCGGCGGTGCTGGCATTCCGGCCTTCTTCACCGCCACCGGCGTCGGCACCCCGGTAGCCGAAGGCAAGGAAACCCGCGAATTCAACGGTCGCCCGTACCTGATGGAAGAATCCATCACCGGCGACTTCGCCATCGTCAAAGGCTGGAAAGCCGACCACTTCGGCAACGTCATCTACCGCCACACCGCCCAGAACTTCAACCCGCTGGCCGCCACCGCCGGCAAGATCACCGTGGTCGAAGTCGAGGAAATCGTCGAACCGGGCGAGCTGGAACCGTCGCAGATCCACACCCCTGGCATCTACGTCGACCGGATCATCTGCGGCACCTTCGAGAAGCGCATCGAACAGCGCACCGTCCGCAAATAATCCCTCCAGCCCGAAGAGAACAAGAGGAACAGCACAATGGCTCTCACCCGCGAACAAATGGCTCAACGCGTCGCCCGCGAAATGCAGGACGGTTTCTACGTCAACCTGGGCATCGGCATTCCGACCCTGGTGGCCAACTACATCCCGGAAGGCATGGAAGTGATGTTGCAATCGGAAAACGGCCTGCTCGGCATGGGCCCGTTTCCCACCGAAGACACCATCGATGCCGACATGATCAACGCCGGCAAACAAACCGTGACCGCGCGCATCGGCGCCTCGATCTTCTCCTCCGCCGAGTCCTTCGCAATGATTCGCGGCGGCCATGTCGACCTCACCGTGCTCGGCGCGTTTGAAGTGGACGTACAGGGCAACATCGCCTCGTGGATGATCCCGGGCAAGCTGGTCAAGGGCATGGGCGGCGCCATGGACCTGGTGGCCGGCGCGGAAAACATCATCGTGATCATGACCCACGCCTCCAAGGACGGTGAGTCCAAATTGCTCAGCCAATGCACCCTGCCGCTGACCGGTGCCCACTGCATCAAGCGTGTGCTGACGGACCTTGCATACCTGGAAATCGACAACGGCGCCTTTATCCTAAAGGAGCGTGCCCCAGGGGTCAGTATTGAAGAGATTGTCAGCAAGACAGCCGGTAAACTAATCGTCCCCGACCACGTTCCAGAAATGCAATTCCAGTGAGGACACATTCCATGCAAGACGTTGTGATTGTTGCTGCCACACGTACCGCCGTAGGCAGTTTTCAAGGATCGCTCGCGAGCATCCCGGCACCGGAGTTGGGCGCTGCCGTAATCCGTCGCCTGTTGGAGCAGACCGGCCTCGACCCGGCCCAGGTGGATGAAGTGATCCTCGGCCACGTACTCACCGCAGGCTCAGGCCAGAACCCGGCGCGCCAGGCGTCGATCCTCGCCGGCTTGCCCCATGCCGTACCCGCGATGACCTTGAACAAGGTCTGCGGTTCGGGCCTCAAGGCCCTGCACCTGGGCGCCCAGGCCATCCGTTGTGGCGATGCCGACGTGATCATCGCCGGCGGCATGGAGAACATGAGCCTGTCCCCCTACGTATTACCTGGTGCGCGCACCGGTTTGCGCATGGGCCACGCCAAGATGATCGACAGCATGATCACCGACGGCCTGTGGGATGCATTCAACGACTACCACATGGGCATCACCGCCGAGAACCTGGTGGACAAGTACGGCATCAGCCGTGAAGCCCAGGACGCCTTCGCCGCCGCGTCCCAGCAAAAAGCCGCAGCCGCCATCGAAGCCGGCCGCTTTGCCGATGAGATCACGCCGATTCTGATCCCGCAGCGCAAGGGCGACCCGGTGGCCTTCGCCGTGGATGAACAACCGCGCGCCGGCACCACCGCCGAGTCGTTGGCCAAACTCAAACCCGCGTTCAAGAAAGACGGCAGCGTCACCGCGGGCAACGCATCCAGCCTCAACGACGGCGCCGCCGCGGTGCTGCTGATGAGCGCCGACAAGGCCAAGGCCCTTGGCCTGCCCGTTCTGGCGCGTATCGCCAGCTACGCCAATGCCGGCGTCGACCCGGCCATCATGGGCATCGGCCCGGTCGCGGCCACCCGCCGCTGCCTGGACAAAGCCGGCTGGAGCGTCGGCGACCTGGACCTGGTCGAAGCCAACGAAGCCTTTGCCGCGCAATCCCTGGCGGTGGCCAAAGAGCTGGAATGGGACGCCGACAAAGTCAACGTCAACGGCGGCGCGATTGCCATTGGCCACCCGATCGGCGCATCAGGCTGCCGCATACTGGTGACCCTGCTGCACGAAATGATCAAGCGCGACGCCAAAAAAGGCCTGGCGACACTGTGCATCGGTGGCGGCCAAGGCGTAGCCCTGGCCCTTGAGCGCAGCTGATTCAAGAGCAACACACGAAAAGGCCCGGTTCCACGAAAAACCGGGCTTTTTTTCGCCTGTCAGTCCGCACGCGGCACCGCAAACACCGCGTTCGCCCGCGCCACGACTTTCTCCCCCACCTGCAGACTCACCGTGGCAAACGCCATTTGCCGGCCACGCTTGTGATGCTCCAGTCGTACCACGATCCACTCCCCCACTTGCACCGCGCCCAGGTAATCGACAGTCATGCTCGCGGTAATCAACGGCAATGGCGGCTCACTGGAAAACGCCATCGCGTAGCCCATGCCGATATCCGCCAGGGTCGCCAACACCCCGCCATGCACCGTGCCGCGGCCATTGGCATGGCGGTTGTCGGCGCGCAGGCCGATTTCCAGTTGCAGACCTTCACCCCGGCAATACGCCGGGCCCAACAAGTCGAGCAGCGGGCTGCTGCGCGGCAGTGAGACAAAACCTTCGGGCACGGCGTGAGCGATCATCGCGGAGTCTTCCTTGGAGTCAGGCATGAGGTGTACCCCAGGCCTCACACGGCGACCATTACCATCAGCCGCACATATCCTCTGCAATGCCTGGGGCTGATTCGCCAACCCCGCTCAGGACCGGCCTCAGCGCTTCATACAGCGCTGATAACGCTCATCCACCCGCTGGGCGAACCAGGCAGTGGTCAGATTGCGAGTGATCTTCGGGCTCTTGAGCACGATGCCCGGCAGGATCGCCCGCGGCAGCGGTTTGCCGGCCGCCGTGTCGGCCAGGGCAAACACGCGTGTGTAGAGCGTGGTCTGCTCAAAATCCAATTGCTCGCCCTGCTCCAGCTGACTGCGGATGCTGGGGTTGCGCATGTCCAGCCGGGCGCCAAGGGAACGCACCGCCAATTCGGTGCTGCCGGGCAGCAGCGAGCCGTAGCGGATCAAATCCCCGTCCAGCGCCAACTCGGTGCCTGAGACGCGGCTGACGGCGGCCTGGAACGCAGCGTTGCGGCTGGCGTACCAACCGGCGTTGAAGTCGGCAAACCGGTACAGCGGCCGGTCATAACTCACCGGATAACCAAGCAAATGGGCGATGCCGAAGTACATGCCGCCACGTCGCGTGAACACTTCCCGACGGATCGTGCCGTCTACCGTGTAGGGATAACCCCGCGCCTGTTTCTGCGCAAAGTCGATGCTGACTTGCATCGGGCCGGCGGTGTGTACTGGGTTGAAACCGCCGAACAGCGTGTTGCCCAAGGGCACCATGCTGATGAAGTCATCGAAGATCCCGCTCAGGTCTTTCTCCGTGTGTGCGGCGTTCAAGCGATCGGCGTAAGACTTACCAGTGGGCGAACGCAGTTGCAGTGCCGTGCGGACCAACACCGCCGGCACATGCACCTTGCCGGCACGGCGCAGGATTTCATCCTGGGCGATCTTGCCCATGTTCGGCACAGGTGGGTCGACCTGGAAAGTGGACTCTTGCTCGGTCACCGCCAGCACGGCGCAGATGTTTTCGGTACTCGGGTAGATGTGCTGGGTGTCGAAAGCGGTGTAGATATCCTGGGCCCAACCGTTGCGATCGGCGACCTTGGCGGGCAGCAAACGCACGATCTGCGCCTTGACCTCGGCTTCACTGCGCTCCGGCTGTTGCGGGCCGCGTGCGGTCGAGCAACCGGCCAGCACCAGCAAGGGCGTGAGACACAGGATCAGGCGGCGTAGGTGCATGGGACTTCCTTGAAGGGCGATGGGCCGGGGGTGCAGATATCGACCGATAAGTCTAACGCGGGTTCGCCCTGTGCCCCCTCGCCTACGCGATGCGAATATGACAGGATCTTTCATCGACCATTCGTACAAGGCGTTTGAATGCCATGCTCAGCATGAACTTTTTCATCACCTGCCTGATCGTTGTACTGATTCCCGGCACCGGCGTGATCTTTACCGTGTCCACGGGCCTCATGGCCGGCAAGCGCGCCAGCGTGTTCGCCGCGCTGGGCTGTACCGCCGGGATCATCCCGCACTTATTGGCATCCATACTCGGCCTTTCCGCCCTGCTGCACACCAGCGCATTGGCATTCGAAGCGCTGAAATTCGCCGGAGCCGCCTACTTGCTGTACCTGGCCTACGCCACGTGGCGCGATCGTTCGGCCTTCGCGGTGAATGACACACCAACGGCAACCACGGCCCGTGGCCTGATGCTGCGCGGTTTTTTGCTGAATATTCTCAACCCCAAGCTGACGATTTTCTTCCTGGCCTTCCTGCCTCAGTTCGTCACACCGGCCAGCACGGCGCCGGCCTTGCAAATGCTGGTGCTGAGCGGCGTGTTCATGGCCATGACGTTTGCGGTGTTTGTGGTGTATGGCCTGCTGGCCAATGTGTTTCGCCGCGCAGTGATCGAGTCACCACGGGTACAGAACTGGCTGCGACGCAGTTTTGCGGCGGCCTTTGCGGGGTTGGGCTTGAACCTGGCGCTCGCACAGCGCTGAAAAACGCTGCAACCCACTGTGGGGAGGGCTTACCCGCCCCACAGGTTGAGCGCTTTAGATCCCTGCCAGCGCCAGGTCCATGGCGAAGTAAGTGAAGATCAGGTCCGCGCCGGCGCGCTTGATCGAACCCAGGGTTTCCCGCACCACGCGGTCCTCATCGATCGCGCCTGCCTGGGCACCGAATTTGATCATCGCGTACTCGCCGCTGACCTGATACGCCGCCACCGGCAGGCGCGAGGCTTCGCGGATGTCGCGGATGATGTCGAGGTAGGCACCGGCCGGTTTGACCATCAGCGCATCCGCGCCTTCCTGCTCGTCCAGCAGCGATTCACGCACGGCTTCGCGGCGGTTCATCGGGTTCATCTGATAGCTTTTGCGGTCGCCCTTGAGCGCGCTGCCACCCGCTTCACGGAACGGGCCGTAGAGGGCCGAAGCGAATTTGGTGGAGTAGGCCATGATCGGAATATGGGTAAAACCGGCGTCATCCAACGCCCGGCGAATCGCCTGAACCTGGCCGTCCATCGCCGCCGACGGCGCGATCACATCGGCACCGGCACGGGCCGCCGCCACGGCTTGCTTGCCGAGGTTGACCAAGGTCGCGTCGTTGTCGACATGGGCGCCATGCATCACACCGCAATGGCCATGATCGGTGTATTCGCAGAAACAGGTGTCGGACATCACGATCATTTCCGGCACGGCGTCCTTGATGATCGAGGACATGCGCGAGACCAGGCCGCGCTCCTTCCAGGTGTCGCTGCCACTGGCGTCCAGGTGGTGGGACACGCCAAAGGTCATCACCGATTTGATCCCGGCGCGGGCATAGCGCTCGATTTCCCCGGCCAGCTTTTTCTCAGGGATGCGCAACACACCCGGCATGCTGGTGATCGGTACGAAGTCGTCAATTTCTTCTTCGACGAAAATCGGCAGCACCAGATCGTTGAGGGTGAACTCGGTTTCCTGGAACAAGCTACGCAACTCCGGGGAGCGGCGCAGACGGCGTGGGCGGGCTTGAGGGAACTGGCTGGTCATGGCTGTCCTGAATAAGGCTAAAAACGTTGGGGCGAAAGCGTATGCCCCCCGACCCCGGCAGCGCAAATGCCAGGCAGGCAATAGTTTATGGCAAGGCCCACAACAATTGCATTGATCTAGAGCTGTAGACGCCCTTCGATGCACACCGCCACGGCACCGCCGACCCAGATCTCATCGCCCTGGCGCTCGATGCGGATACGCCCCGCGCGCCCCATGGCCGTGCCCTGGCTGACCAGGTAACAGTTCGGTGCCAGTCCTTCGTCCAACAGCCATTGGGCCACCCCGGCATTCAAGCTGCCGGTGGCCGGGTCTTCCGGGGACCCGTCGCCGGCGATGAACGCGCGCACTTCAAAGTGCGTGTCTACAGCGTCGCGTTCGGGATCGCAGGGGGCAATCACGCCCACCGCCAGACCGAGCAACTGCGAGTAATCGGGCTGCAGATCGAGCACCGCCTGGCGGTCGGCCAGCATCACCGCCAGCCAACCCGCGCCGTTGTCCACCCACTGACTGCGCACAATAGCCTCCGGCGCCAGGCCCAACCCCAGCCGCACGCGCTCCAGCAACGCCGCCTCCAGCGGGCCCGAGCGCAACAACGGCGGCGCGATGAACGCCAGCTCATCGCCTTGGCGACGGATACGCACCAGGCCGATTTCGCACTCCTGGATAATTTCCTCCCCTCGCGCAATGCCACCGGCCTGCAACCATGCATGGCAACTGCCCAGCGTCGGGTGCCCGGCGAACGGCAGTTCCTGCAAGGTGGTGAAGATTCTTACCCGGTAGTCAGCCCGTGGATCGCGGGGCGTGAGTAAAAACGTGGTTTCGCTGAGGTTGGTCCACTTGGCGAAGTCGGCCATCTGTTGCTCGTTGAGGCTGTCGGCCCCCAGCACTACCGCCAGCGGGTTGCCTTTGAGCGACACATTGCTGAAGACATCCAGTTGTTTGAAATCGAAAGTCGGCATGGGCTCAGCTCGGAATGTTCAGGCCACGGATCACTGCCGGACGTGCGACAAAGCCGTCCAGCGCGCGCAGCACATTGGGGAAATCGGCGATGCCGACCAAGTCACCGGATTCGTAGAAACCGATCAGGTTACGGATCCACGGAAACGTCGCGATGTCCGCGATGCTGTAGTCATCGCCCATGATCCAGGTGCGGCCCAGCAGGCGTTTTTCCAAGACTTCCAGCAAGCGCCGCGACTCGGCGACGTAGCGGTCACGCGGGCGCTTGTCTTCGTAGGCCTTGCCGGCGAACTTGTTGAAGAACCCCACCTGGCCAAACATCGGGCCGATGCCGGACATCTGGAACATCAGCCACTGAATGGTTTCATAACGTGTCGCCGGGTCTTCGGAAAGCAACTGGCTGGTTTTTTCCGCCAGGTACAGCAGGATCGCACCGGACTCGAACAGCGCCAACGGCTGACCGCTGGGGCCGTTGGGGTCGATGATCGCGGGAATCTTGTTGTTGGGGTTCAGCGACAGGAACTCGGGCGACAGCTGGTCCTGGGTCTCGAAGCTGACCTTGTGCGCCTCATAGGGCAGGCCCAGCTCTTCGAGCATGATCGAGACTTTTACCCCGTTGGGCGTGGGCAGCGAATACAGTTGCAGACGCTCCGGATGCTGGGCGGGCCATTTACGGTTGATCGGGAAAGCGGCGAGTGAATTCATCGGGATATCCCTCGGCGAAAACCCCCATGATAATCATCTGCCCGGCATCCTGCATGGGTCATCATTGCGCAACATGCCCTCGCTACTCTCCCCCACGAGCGAACCAAAGTGGCCGAGTGGACTCTTAAGTGCGCTGAACGGTGAATGGAGGCACCCTGCTAATAAGACACGGAACCCGCAGGACGCCGCGTGTGTCACTGGGGCCGGGCTTGTCCGCCTTAATCCGATGCACTGAAGACTCGAACCCAATGACAATAAAGCCTCTGTGCCTTGCGCAACGCCTCAAACGATATTCATACATCATATTACCGCTGTTGCTGGTCGGCGGCGCCCTCGACCTGACCCTGCAATCGCGCATCAGCCGCGCCGAATCGGTGGACGGCGTGCAAACCCTGGTGTTCCTGCGCCACGGCGAAAAACCCGTCGGCGGCCTGGGACAACTCAATTGCCAGGGCCTGAACCGTGCGATGAACCTGGCTACCGTGCTGCCGGAAAAGTTCGGCAAGGCCAACTTCGTCTTCGCCGCCAACCCGACGCGCAATGTCGAGGAAGGCGAAAAAGATAATTCCTACAGCTACATTCGCCCACTGATGACCATCAGCCCCAGCGCGATCAAGCTCGGCTTGCCGGTGAACATCACGTTTTCGGCGAATGACACCAGCGCCCTCGCCGACGAACTGGTGGAAAACAAGTACCACAACGCCATCATCTACACCGCCTGGTCCCACGGCTATTTGCCGGAATTGATCAACAAGGTGGCCAGCGAAGCGGTGGGCGAAAAGCACACCATCACCCAAGACTGGTCCGGCAATGACTACGACACGTTGTATGTGTTGACGCTCACCTGGCATAACGGCAAGGCCTCGCTGCTGAGCCGCAACTACAAGCAGGGCCTGAACAACGGCGAACAAACCTGCCCACCGGCGACGCAGATCAGCGCAGATATCTGAAGGATGGGCGATAGCGGCGTATGATGCGCGGCTATTGACTCATCTGCGGATCAACACCATGTCCAACCTCGTCTCCACCCAGCCCAACCGGGGCTGGTCGTTCTGGTGGAAACCAGCGCTGTTCCTGCTGGTCGCCTGCATCGGCCTCTACTACGTGAAGTGGTCGCCCTACTACTTCAAGGCATTTGTCGCCGCCGACAACCACAGCATCGGCGCGTCGATTCTCAATGACCAGCAAACCTCGCCACTGGCCGCGGCGCTGGCCTACGCCCAGGTGTATTTCCTGGCGATCTGGAAAGCCGCCGTTTTGGCGGTGATCTTGGGCTCGTTGCTGCAAGTGTTGATCCCCCGCGACTGGCTGCTGCGCCTGTTCGGGCGTGCCGGGCTGGGTTCGACCCTGCGCGGCGGGCTGTTCGCGCTGCCCGGAATGATGTGCAGTTGCTGCGCGGCACCGGTGGCGGCAGGCATGCGCCGGCAGCAAGTGTCGGTGGGCGCGGCGCTGGCGTTCTGGATCGCCAACCCGGTGCTGAACCCGGCCACCCTGGTATTCATGGGGTTTGTGCTGGGCTGGGGCTTCACGGCGTTAAGGCTGGTGGCGGGGATTGTGCTGGTGGTGGGCGTGTCCCTGGTGGCCCAGCGCATCGCGCGCCCGGAACAAGTGCCGGAAGCGGCGCTGGGCGCGGTGGCCGAGGCCAGCGTGATCGAGTCGCAACCGTTTTTCAGCCACTGGTTGCGCACCCTGTGGCAACTGTTCTGGAGCACGATCCCGGTGTATATCCTGGCAGTGCTGGTGTTGGGCGCGGCGCGGGTCTGGCTGTTTCCCCATGTGGATGGGGCGATGGCCGACAGCCTGCTGTGGCTGGTGCCGCTGGCGATTGTCGGCACGCTGTTCGTGATTCCAACCGCCGCGGAGATTCCTATCGTACAAACCATGATGACGCTGGGCATGGGCAGCGGCCCGGCTGTGGCCCTGTTGATGACCCTGCCGAGCGTGAGCCTGCCGTCGCTGCTGATGTTGCGCAAGGATTTCGACGCGCGGGTGCTGGTCACCGTGGCCGGCTTGACCATGCTGGTAGGCGTGGTCTGCGGCTTGATTGGAGCGGCGATTCTGTAAGTGGCAGGCGGGGTTGAGGGCCTTATTGCAGGCAAGCATCAACCTCGCAACGCACCACGCTCGCGCAAATACTCCACCACCGCTGCCTGCTCCCCGACAAACTCGATGCGCGCGCCTTTGCTTTCACGCTGGAAGGCGTACATCGGGTCGTAGTACTCGCGCAGCAACCCTTCGATCCACACCCGGTGCAGGTCCACAGCGCCGCTGCGGGTCTGTTCCGCCAGGGCGTCCTGCAGAATCGCCTGCAACCGCTGGAAACGCTCGCCGCCCAGGCGCTTGTGGATATTGGCCAGGCTCTGGGTCAGGCGCTCGCCAAACAGGACGTAGCCGGTTTCGCCAAATACCGCGATGAATTCGGCGCAAAGGTCGACCACGTAATCGCGCAGGATACGTTCAACCCGGCCTTCGACAGTGTCTTCCAGCCACACCATCGCAAAGGTCTGCATGCCCTTGTGCAACGGCAACGGCAGCGCACAACTGCCGATCATGCGGCTCTCATCCTCGACCACAAACTGCTCGACGCCGCCCGCGCGTTTTTTCAGCAGGTCCACCGCCAGGCGGTTCTCGAAGTCGATGTTGGACGGTTGCACCGTGGCCCGCTTGCCGAAGCTGGAACCGCGATGGTTGGCGTGGCCCTCCAGGTCCAGGGCGTTGCGCAGTTGGCCGAGCACTTCGGTCTTGCCAGTGCCGGTCATGCCGCCCAGCAACACGAAATCACACTCGGCGACTGCCTGTTCGACGGTCTCCAGCAAAAAACCACGCATGGCTTTGTAGCCGCCGCCGACACGGGGGTACTCGATACCGGCTTCGGTTTTCAGCCATTGCTGCACGATCTGCGAGCGCAGCCCGCCACGAAAGCAGTACAGGTAGCCGTCGGGATTGGCCTGGGCGAACCGCGCCCATTGCTCGATACGCCCGGCCTTGATCGCCCCGGACACCAGTTCGTGCCCGAGCACGATAGCCGCTTGCTGGCCCTGCTGTTTGTAGCACGTGCCGACCCGCTGACGCTCGTCATCGGTCATCAGTGGCAGGTTGACCACGCCCGGGAACGCGCCCTTGGCGAACTCGACCGGCGCGCGGGTATCCATCATCGGCCGGTCGTTGAGGAAGATGTCGCGGTAGTCGGTGATGTCAGTCGCCATCAAAACACCTCTACCGCGTGGGTCTGTCGCTCAACCAATTCACCGATGGGCTCAAGGGTCAGGCCCAGTTCGCTGGCGACCGTGTGAAACTCGGCGTCGCCCGCGGGCGTAACGGCGATCAGCAGGCCGCCGCTGGTCTGCGGGTCACACAGCACACGCTTGTGCAGCTCCTGCAGGCGCCCGAGCTTGCTCGCGTAGCTGTCGAAGTTGCGCAAGGTGCCGCCCGGCATGCAGCCCTGGTCCAGGTAGTCCTCGATCCCAGGCAGGCGTGGGACTTTGTCGTATTCGATGCGTGCCGTCACGCCGCTGCCGTCAGCCATTTCCACCAAGTGGCCCAAAAGCCCGAAGCCGGTGACGTCGGTCATTGCCGTGACGCCGGCCAGTTTGCCGAAGCGGCTGCCAGGCTTGTTGAGGGTACACATCCAGTCACGAGCCAGGCCGATATCCGCCTCGCGCAATTTGCCCTTCTTTTCGGCAGTGGTCAGGATGCCGATGCCCAGGGGCTTGGTCAGGTACAAACGGCAGCCGACGGTGGCGGTGTCGTTGCGCTTCATATGGCGCTTTTGCACGATGCCGGTCACGGCCAGGCCGAAGATGGGCTCCGGCGCATCGATGGAGTGGCCACCGGCCAGGGGAATGCCGGCCTCGTCGCACACCGAGCGGCCGCCACGGATCACTTCGCGGGCAACCTCAGGCGCCAGGACATTCACTGGCCAGCCCAGAATGGCGATGGCCATCAACGGGTCGCCGCCCATGGCGTAGATATCGCTGATCGCGTTGGTGGCCGCGATCCGGCCGAAGTCGAACGGGTCATCGACAATCGGCATGAAAAAATCAGTGGTGGAGACCACGCCGCGCTCGTCGTCGATGGCGTACACCGCCGCATCGTCCCGCGAGGCGTTGCCCACCCACAGGTTGGGGTCAAGGTTCTGTGCGCCGCTGCCGGCGAGGATCACTTCCAATACCTGGGGCGAAATCTTGCAGCCACACCCCGCGCCATGGCTGTACTGGGTAAGGCGAATCGGCTCGTTCATGGTGGACCTCAAGCTATCAAGTGCGCGGATTCTAACAGACGGCAAAAAGCCGGCGGGGCTCTTACGAGCACAGCCGGCCTTTTTGGGGTGCTGCGATTACTGGCGGGCGGCCAGCAACCGCTTGTGGCGGTTGCGCCGGGCGATGTTCAAGCACTCGATTGCCGCCGAGAACGCCATGGCCGCATACACGTAGCCTTTTGGCACATGGGCGCCGAAGCCTTCGGCGATCAGGGTCATGCCGATCATGATCAGGAAGCCCAGGGCCAGCATCACCACGGTTGGGTTGTCGTGGATGAACTTGGCCAGCGGATCAGCCGCCACCAGCATCACGATGACCGAGGTCACCACGGCAACGATCATGATCGGCAAATGCTCGGTCATGCCCACGGCGGTGATGATGCTGTCGATGGAGAACACCAGGTCGAGCATCAGGATCTGGCCGATGGCCGCAGCAAAGCCGATGGACACGGCATTGCCGCTGCTGGCCTTCTCTTCAGGCTCCGGGTCCATGCTTTGATGGATCTCGGTGGTTGCCTTCCAGACCAGGAACAGGCCGCCGGCGATGAGGATCATGTCCTTCCACGAAAACGCCTGGCCGAGGATCTCAAACACTGGCGTGGTCAACTGCACGATGAACGCAATGGTGCTCAACAGGCCCAGGCGCAACACCAACGCCATGCTGATGCCGATGCGCCGCGCCTTGGCCCGGTGCTGCTCGGGCAATTTGTTGGTGAGGATCGAGATAAAGATCAGGTTATCGATGCCCAGCACGATTTCCATCACGATCAAGGTCGCCAGTGCGACCCAGGCGGTAGGGCTGGCGGCCAGTTGTACAAGGTAGTCCATAGATCAATCCTGACGTTGTGCTGGGAAATTAGGCTTCTTTACGCGTCGATTCAGACTCGTTTTGCGGCTGATCGTCTTTTTTCTGCGGACTGATCAGGCCTTGGGTCGCTTCACTCAATGCCTGCTCGGCGGCCTTGTGAGTGTCATCGATCACTTGCTTGGCCGATTCGCTGGCCTTGCCCATCACCTGCTGTGCGCTTTTTTCGACCTGATCACAACCGCTGACCACTACTAATGAAAGCGCAAGCAACGATGCCGCGCCCAGGGAATTGAGTTTCATGATGTTTTCCTCATTAGAACCATTGGGTCCAAACAGTGACCCCTCGATAGCGATGCATTCTATGCAGGGGAACACTTCAGGAAAATTCGTATTTTTCTCGCGTATACTTCGGTTTTAACGAAGTGTAGTCCGGCATGCTCAATTACCGACAATTGCATTACTTCTGGGTGGTGGCCAAGACCGGCAGCATCGTGCGCGCCTGTGAGCAACTGAACCTCACACCCCAGACCATCAGCGGGCAGATCAGTCTGCTCGAGCAAACCTTCGGTATCGCCCTGTTTCAGCGGGTCGGCCGTCAGTTGGAGCTGACCGAAGCCGGGCGCCAGGCGTTGCCCTATGCCGAGCAGATGTTCCAGACCGGCAACGAGTTGGAGGCGATGTTGCGCGCCCAGCCGAATGAGCAGCAGATTCTGTTTCGCGTCGGGGTGGCGGATGTGGTGCCCAAATCCATCGTCTACCGGCTGATCGCGCCGACCATGGAGCTCAGCGAGCCGATCCGCATCACCTGCCGCGAAGACAAACTCGAACGCCTGCTCGCCGACCTGGCGATCCAGCGCCTCGACCTGGTGATTTCCGACAGCCCCATGCCCACGCATCTGGACATCAAAGGCTACAGCCAGAAGTTGGGCGAATGCGGCATCAGTTTTTTCGCTACCCAAGCATTGGCTGACCGACACCGCGGCGTTTTCCCACAGTGTTTACAGGGCGCGCCGCTATTGATTCCGGGGGCAGAGACCGTGGTGCGCAGCCGCTTGCTGCGCTGGTTTGCCGAGCAACAGATCCAACCGAAGATCATCGGCGAGTTCGACGACAGTGCCTTGATGCAGGCATTCGGCCAATCCGGCAGCGGGATCTTTATCGCCCCCAGCGTGATCGCCGATGAGGTGGTGCGCCAGTACGGCGTCGCGCTGATTGGCCAGACCGAGGCGGTGACCGAATCGTTCTATGCGATTTCGGTGGAACGCAAGGTCAAGCACCCCGGCATCGTGGCGATTACCGAAGGCGCCAGGCGAGAACTGTTCACCGCCCTGCCCTGAGGGTTCAAGCGCCAGTCGGCAGCGGTTTGGCGCTCATCAGCCACAGCGCCAGCAGCATCGACACCAGGATGAACCCGGACGCGGCCAGGCCCAGGCTGGCCAGGCCGAGGGTGTCGATCACATGCCCACCGACCAAGGCGCCGAGACCGATACCGAGGTTTCCACCGGCAATATTCAGCGACGCGGCAAACGCCGGCGCATGCGGCGCAGCCTTCATCAGCCGCACATGGCTGACCAGGAACATCGCCGCCTGGGTCACGCCCCACACGGCCATCGCCGCCGCCAGGCCGATGGTGGAGTGAATCGCCGGCACCAACGCGACCATGCCGCCGATCATGAACCCGCAGAACACCATCGACGCAATCAAGGGGTGGCGATCCACCGCGCGGCCGCCCAGGGAGTTGCCGATCAACCCGACTGCGCCAAAGCCCATCAGGCACCAGCCGACCAGCGTGCCGTCGAAGCCGGCCAGGCGCTCAAGGATGTCGGCCAGGTAGGTGTAGGCGGTGAACATGCCGCTGAAGACCAGGATCGACAGCAGGATATGCCCCTGCATCAACGGGCTGCGCAACAGCTTGAATTGCGAGCGCAACGTCACCTGCGCGTTCTTCGCCTGTGTCACCGGCAGGTAGACAAACAGCAGCAGCGCCTTGGCCAAGGCAATCACCGCGAGGACCGCAAACGCGCTGCGCCAGCCGAACATATCGGAAATCAACGTGCCCACCGGAATGCCGAAGACGGTGGCGCAGACGATCCCGAAGCCGATCTTCTCGATGGCGCGACCGGCGTATGCCGGGCCGACGATGTCCACCGCCGTTTCACTGGCCAGCGCCCAGAACACCGGCAAGCCCAACGCCGGAATCAAGCGCGCCAGGGACATCACCCAGATATTCGGCGCCAGCGCCGCCACGCCATTGGCCACGGCGAACATGATCAAAATCGTGATGAACAGGCGCTTGCGCTGGAACCGCGCGCAGTAGGCCGTGAGAAACGGGCCGAACGCCGCCACGGTGAACGCAAACAGCGTCACCAGCAGGCCGGCCTGGGACACGCTGACATTCAGGTCCCGGGCAATCGACGGCAACAGGCCGACGATAATGAATTCTGTGGTCAGCACGGTAAAACCGGCGGCCGACAGCAGCAGGATGGGAAACAGCATGAAAACTCCAGAAACGACGACATCAACGAAAGCCCGGAGGCCCGCTGACGAAGAAGAAAGATGAGAGACGGCGATATTAACAGGATCTGTGCGAATTGGCCGCAAATGGGTGACGGAATGCCGCATCAACAGGGACATTTCCTACAGCATGATAGACTCCGCGCCCGCTTCCTACAGCGCGCTCCACCTGCAATGCTGCGTCCTACTAAAAAAACCAGAGACAACCGTTTATGACTGCTGCCCCTTCCCTTTTCCAACGACTCACGCGCGCCAGCCTGGTCACGCAAATCGTCATCGGCCTGATCGCCGGCATTCTGCTCGCCTTCGTGTCGCCCGACGCCGCCAGGGCCACCGGTTTCATTGGCAAAGTGTTTGTCACCGCGCTGAAGGCCGTGGCGCCGATCCTGGTGTTCGTGCTGGTGATGGCGTCGATCGCCAACCACAAACACGGCCAGGAAACCCACATCAAGCCGATCCTGTTCCTCTACCTGCTGGGCACCTTCGCGGCCGCCGTGGTTGCAGTGATCGCCAGCACGCTGTTTCCCTCGCCGCTGGTGCTCGCCACCCACGACGCCACCGTGAGCGCCCCCGGCGGCATCGGCGAGGTGTTGCAGAGCCTGTTGCTGAGCGTGGTGGACAACCCGGTGAGCGCGCTGATGAACGCCAACTTTATCGGCATTCTGGCCTGGGCCATCGGCATGGGCATCGCGATTCGCCATGCCGGCGAAACCACTCGCACGGTGCTCGATGACCTGTCCAACGGCGTGACCTTGATCGTGCGCGTGGTGATCCGCTTCGCGCCCCTGGGGATTTTCGGCCTGGTGGCCTCGACCCTGGCCACCTCCGGCTTCGGCGCCCTGCTCGGTTACGCCCACCTGTTGGTGGTGCTGATCGGCTGCATGCTGTTCGTGGCGCTGGTGGTCAACCCGGCCATCGTATTCTGGAAACTGCGCCGCAACCCCTACCCGCTGGTATTGCTGTGCCTGCGCGAAAGCGGCATCACGGCATTCTTCACCCGCAGTTCGGCAGCGAACATTCCGGTGAACCTGGCGTTGAGCAAACGCCTGGGCCTGCATGAAGACACCTACTCGGTGTCGATCCCGCTGGGCGCCACCATCAACATGGCGGGGGCGGCGATCACCATCACCGTGTTGACCCTGGCCGCCGTACACACCCTGGGCATCGTCGTAGACCTGCCCACCGCCGTGCTGCTCAGCGTAGTCGCCGCCATTTGCGCGTGCGGTGCGTCGGGCGTGGCCGGCGGTTCGCTGCTGCTGATCCCGCTGGCGTGCAGCCTGTTCGGCATCTCCAGCGATATCGCCATGCAGGTGGTGGCCGTAGGTTTCATCATCGGTGTGTTGCAGGACTCGGCGGAAACCGCGCTCAACTCGTCCACCGATGTGCTGTTTACTGCGGCGGCGTGCCTGGGCAAGGAAGAGCAGCCTACTTAAACAAATGTCTAGTCCTGAAATAGGTTTACACCTATTTCAGTCTCAAAACGCCCGGTGCACCGCATCGGGCGTTTTGTATTTCAGGGAGAAATGCGGTCGCTCCCCGTTGTAGATCCGCACCGACTCATCCACCATCTTTACTGCGTCTGCCAAGTCTTTGGGGCGATGTAGCAAAAATTCAGTTTTCAAAATCCCGTTTATCCTCTCGGCCATCGCGTTCTGATAACAATCATAACCGTCGGTCATTGAGCACCTGATCCCGTGCTTGATGTGCATCCGCTGGTATAAGTCGGAGCAGTATTGGGCGCCGCGGTCTGAGTGATGGACAAGCGGCTCCTTGGAGCTTCGCTGGCTAACCGCTTTCTGCAGCGCTTTGATCACCGATTCCGTATGCAGGCTTTCATGCACATGATGACCTACGATCTTGCGTGAGTACGCGTCCGTTATCAGGCTGACGTAGGCGACACTTTCCCGCGTTGGTAGATAGGTAATGTCTGCGACCCAAACCTGTTCGGGCCTGCTGGCTACGACTTGTTCCGGACCTGCTTTGAGCAGGTTTGGATGGCGGCGAAAACGATGATGGCTATGAGTGGTTTTATGGTAGGCCCGCTTGCGTGGAACGAGCGCTCGCGCCTCTCTCAAGATGGCAAACAGGCGGTCTCTGCCGACACTTAATGCCGCTCCAGCCTCAATGCTCATCAGGTAATGCAGCTTGCGCGTTCCTAGCCTGGGTTGGCGTCGACGCTTTTCCAGAACAAAGTCCACCACTTCCTGGTCCTGGCGGACTCGGGCATCAAAAACTCGATTGCGTTTGTAATACGCTTGACGCGAAATACCCATGAACAGGCAAGCCCTGGTAATGCTCAGGTCTTGGATTTGCCCTTGCGAGAGGACTTGCCGGGTCGCTTTTTTACAATGGAAACACCGTAGTCATTTTTCAAGACATTCACGACAGCCTCAAAGAACTGGGCTTTCTGATTGCTCAGTGCCAGTTGCTCTTCAAGCTCTTTGATCCGCTGTTCGGGTGTTAGCGGGAGGTTGGGGTCGGTCATTGGCTTGCTCCGCGGCGCTCGAATTGATGCGCCTTGGCTCCAGTCCTGTCGGCCATGCTTGCGTAACCAAACCAGTACCGTGGACCGGCCCTGAATGCCAAAGCGCCGTTGAGCCTCTTTATAACTTAACTCGCCTTTTTCGACTTGGTCTACGACCGATAATTTAAAAGCTAACGTGTAGTCGCGCTGGCTGCGCCTTTTGCCCGTATCCATTGAATCCTCCTGAAGATAGGTCAGAAGGCGTAAACCTTATTCAGGACGGGACAAAATGACAAAAAACGCCCGTGGCCGTTCCCTGCAGAACGACCTCGGGCTTTTTTGAAATGCATCACTGTAACGGCCGGGCCTCACCCTCTCGAAACGAAGTCAGGTGCTCAGCCAGGTTACATCGCCGGTATTCGTAGCAACTTCATCAGCGGTGCAGATGAGCAATCCCTGGCTCGCACGCACTACAAACATTATGTAACACTGCCAGCATGAGCCTCGGTCGATAAGGATTGTTCACCGCCATGCCTGGACAGCATCCACTGATTCAAAAACTGTACGAATTCGTTTACGCAGAGCAGGCTGCCAACCTGCAAAAACTGGGTGATATATGGGAACGTGCCTTGCAGGACAAGCTGTTGCAAGGGTGGACACAGGGCTTTATTCGCCTTGAACGCAGCGAAAATCCCAAACAACTGTGGGCCCACCTAGACGACAACGAATCGCGCTTTCGCACAGGTGACCTGCTGCGGTTGCACCTTGGCGATGCCCGGGGGCAAGTATTGTGTCAGGGCATGAAGTTCGAAAAGGAAGAGGATGACCGCTGGCTGCTCAGCTCAGATCGGGCAATGTTTGTCTGGGATGACTATCAGGAAGGTCACTGCTACGCCGACCCGGATGGCATTGATCTGACCCCTAGGTACATTCAAGCCCTACAAGACATAGAAAATGACTCACTGGGCAACAACGCAATTTTGCCACTGCTCGGCAATACGCCGGACATTAGCTTCAATGACGCTGACGTTGAATACGGCGAGCAAACTGCGCTCGAAGAAGGTTGTAACGAGAAACAGGCGTATGCCGTGGGCCTTGCCTTGGGCGCGGAACAGATTGCCTGCATTCAAGGCCCACCGGGTACCGGAAAGACCCGAGCGCTGGCCCTGATCGCTCAACTGCTGGTAGCACGCGGCGAACACGTGCTCATCACTTCACATACGCATATGGCAATCAACAACGCCCTTAGTAAGATCGCTGCGCGCAATGTGCCGACCCTCAAGGTTGGCGGCCGCCGGGAAGACCTCGACAAGAGCGTGGATTGGGAAGCCGAACCAGCCAATTGGGAGCATATGCCTGACGCAGGCCAAGGCTATGTGATTGGCGCAACACCCTTTGCGACTTGCAGCTCATTGGCCAATTACAGTTTCGACACCATCATCTTCGACGAAGCCAGCCAGATCACCCTGCCTCTCGCCTTGATGGCAATGCGCAAGGGCAAACGATTCATTTTCATCGGTGACCAAAAACAACTACCTCCTGTGCTGCTTTCATGCTCGATTCTGTCCAAGGAGTCCATGTCGGTGTTCGCGCGCCTGACAGCCCAAGACGCCGATCACACGGTGATGCTGGAAGAAACCTACCGAATGAATCGCTGGCTGACAGAGTGGCCCAGTCAGATGTACTACAGCGGACAATTACAGTCTGCGGGGCATAACAAAAACCGACGGCTGATGGTCGGTCATCAGAAGGCCGTCAGCGAAGCGCTCAATCCGCAAGCCTGTGCAGTTTTCATCGCTACGCAAGACGTAAAGGCCAGGAACCGAAACCCGACGGACGCAAAGTACGTCGTCCAGTTGTGCAAAGAAGCGCACGAACTGGGACTACCACTGCACGAAATCGGTATTGTCACACCCTATCGTGCTCAAGGTCGCGCGATCCGCCAGGCACTCGCGAAACAGTTCGGTCGTGATGCCGCCAATACAGTCGTGGCCGATACCGTCGAGCGCATGCAAGGTCAGGAGCGCGAGTTGGTCATTCTGTCGCTGGCCAGTGGCGACGAGGCCTTTATCAGCGCAATAGGGGAGTTTTTCTTCCAGCCCGAACGCCTGAACGTTTCCATCACTCGTGCGATGACCAAGTTGATAATCATCGGCCCGGAACTGACTCGCGGGATTGCCTGCTCCAACGATGTCGTACAGGTCTGGGCCGAGCAATACCGCCAGTTGATCAGCCAATGCCATAAAGTCGAGTTTGCGCGATGACCCTGTTCATACCTGAATGGCAGCGCAGCAGTGGCTCACGATTGCAATGCAAGCGCGTACTCAAGAAGCTTGAGGGTGATTACGTCGTACGCCAATGCATTACGCAGGGCATCTGGTCGCCAGACTTCTTCCTGCAACGCGATGAGCTTGAGTGGCTGGCGCTGATGGTATGCGAGCTGCAGTTCGACACGCTAGATCCGAGTCAGTTGTTTATAACCGCAGAGCAAACAGCATTCAGCCAGATGTTGGAGAAGCTGTCGACATTCGAGTCACTGACGGATATCCCTGCCATGCGCAAGCTGGTAGTGATGTGGGGCTGCGACTCGGATCAGTGTAAAGCTTTGTGGTCGAGGCATTGCGAAGGCCGTGGCATATGGTTGATGTCAAAGAAGACATTCATTGACTCCGGCGCGGAGCAACTGCCCAAACTGCTTAAAGGCCTATCTACGGACGCCAGACAGACCATCATGGGCCATTACTTCCCAGAGGCGGAAATAGCCGGAATCCGTACTACGCGCCGTCAGTTCGTCCGCGACAATAGTGCCCGGACGCAACGCTACTTTCTGGACGTTCAGCAGGAGTGGGCCAGCAAGCTTGATCTGGAGCTACCGGATGAGCAGACAGAAATGGCAGGTGACTTTTCTGTAAGGCTGGTCAATGGTGTAGCGGGCAGTGGCAAAACGCTCATCGCTGCCAACCGCGCCCTTATCCTGGCCAGGAAGTTTCCTGACCAACGGGTGCTTATGCTGATCCACAACGTCCCAGTAGTGAAAGATCTCAAGCACCGCCTGCAACGCGTATATGGGGAAATACCGGCCAACCTCACCATCATCACAGCGCTGAGCTGGATCTCAAAGCAATGGAGGACGCTGTTCAAAGAAACCCCGAAAATGCCCAGCTACAACAAAGAAACCCTGGATCTTATCCAGCACTTTCGGAACATAGAATACCCTGACCTGAAGCCGGGTAACGAGCAACTGCTCGACGAATTCAATTTTATAAACGACACAGTGATCATCAACGAGGTTGATTACTTCAAGGTCGAACGCGCTGGCCAGGGCTTTGCGTTGCGAAAAGAGGAACGACAGCAGGTCTGGGCACTTTACGAGCGCGTAACCACCGCTCTGCTGAAACAATCCGGCCTGCGCTTGTGGAGCTCCCTGTCCCGTGATCTATGCCTGGCCAATTGCCACGACACGCTAGACGTCTATCAGCACATTCTGGTGGACGAGGCCCAGTTCTTCGCACCTTCTTGGTTCCAATTGATCAAACTCACTCTGGAAAAAACCGAGGGGACGTTGTTTCTATGTGCCGATCCGAATCAGGGCTTTCTGAAAAATCGCCTCAGTTGGAAACGCGTCGGCCTTGATGTGGCAGGTAAGACTAAAAAACTGCGCAAATCGTATCGCACAACCCAGGCAATCCTGAGCGCGGCCAATCAGATGCTGGCAGGAATCACCCAAACCGATCCGGACGATTATCTGCAACCGGACTTCGAAGGAATGGCAACGGGCACGCCGCCGCTGTTTGTTTTGTCGCACTCCCCACAGGATGCGATCGCACAGACCTGCAATGAAATTGCTGCTCACCAGAAAAGCGCTGAATGGTCTTTGTCGGGTATGTTGTTGCTGTACGGCAAAGGGATCGACAAGGCGCTATTGGTTAAAACGCTGAAGACGCGTTTTGGTGTAGACCGAATCTGGGACATGAACGATAAGCGCGCGGCGCCCGGTCATGATGAAAGTCTGCGGATCGCCACGGTAGAAAGCGCGACCGGACTGGAAGCTAATGCCGTGTTTCTGGTCGGGCTGGAAAAGCTGCTGCGAAACACTGTGCAAAGCCACAGCGTTACCGAAAGCGAGCTTGAGCAAAACGCTCGCAAGCTCTACATGGCAATGACTCGCGCAGGCCAACGCCTGGTGCTGATCTCGTCAACACCGCTTCCGGAGAAAATCGCCGGGCTGTTTGAACACACATGAGATATCACCCTCAAAACACCCAGGGTCATTGTTTAAACAATGACCCTGGAGGCTCAAGCGCTTAGAAAGCGCCCATGTAATCACGCTTGCCCACTTCCACACCGTTGTGACGCAACAGCGCGTAGGCGGTGGTGACGTGGAAGAAGAACTGCGGCAGGCCGTAGGTCAGCAGGTAGGACTGGCCGCTGAAGCGCTTCTCTTTCGGCGTGCCTGGGCGAGTGATGATCTCGATGCCTTCTTTGCCGTCGATTTGCTCGGGCTTGATGCTGTCCATAAACGCCAAGACCTTGGCGATCAGCGCTTGCAGGTCGGCGAAGGTCACCTCGTTGTCTTCATATTTCGGCACTTCGATCTCGGCCAGGCGCGCGGAAACGCCCTTGGCGAAGTCGACGGCGATCTGCACCTGGCGCACCAGTTGGAACATGTCCGGGAACAGGCGCGCTTGCAGCAAGGCGTTGGGTTCGATGTTCTTCGCGGTGGCGTGGGCTTCGGCTTTGTCCAGCACACCGCTCAGGGCGGTGAGCATTTGCTTGAAGACTGGGACGGAAGCGGCGTACAGGGAAATAGTCATGACAGTCTCATCGGTAAGGGCTGGGTTGGAACCAGCAGCGATTATAGCCATGCCGGCCGCTTGTCTTTTATTTTTTCAGGATTAGGCTAGTGCGTTCACTGCATAGGGAAAGCGCGATGACCGCTGAGCACGATACCGACACCCCTGAGCCGCGCCTGAACAGCACGGAAATCCGCATCCTGGGCTGCCTGATCGAAAAACAGGCGACCAACCCGGAAACCTACCCCCTGACCCTCAACGCGCTGGTGCTGGCGTGCAACCAGAAGACCAGCCGCGAGCCGGTGATGAACCTCAGTCAAGGCCAGGTCGGCCAAAGCCTGCGCGTGCTGGAAGGCCAGGGTTTCACCCGCCTGGTCATGGGCAGCCGCGCCGACCGCTGGGAACACCGGGTCGACAAGGCGCTGGAATTGGTGCCGGCCCAGGTGATCCTGACCGGGCTGCTGTTTCTGCGTGGGCCGCAGACGGTCAACGAACTGCTGACCCGCAGCGGGCGCATGCATGACTTCGAAGACGCCGACCAGGTCGTACACCAGTTGGAACGCCTGATTGCGCGGGGGCTGGCCGTGCTGGTGCCGCGCCAGGCGGGGCAACGCGAGGATCGCTATACCCACGCGCTGGGCGACCCGGCGGATATCGAGGCGATTATCGCGGCGCGCGGCAACCCGGTGGAACGCGGGGCCGGCGGGGTCTCAGTCGAGCGCATCGAAGAGCTGGAAGCGCGGATTGCCGCGCTCGAAGAACGGCTGGCACAGCTGGAACAGGCCTGACACGCTCAACCCCCTGTAGGAGCCGGCTTGCCTGCTCCTACAGTTGATTGGCCGCGCTGTTCAGCCTCGCGCAAACGCGACGGCGTTTTCGAACTGCTCCTGGGTCGGCCGCACCCCGGTGTACAACACAAACTGCTCCAGCGCCTGGATCGCGATCACTTCCAGCCCGGTGATCACGCGCTTGCCTTGGGCACGTGCGCGCACGATCAACGGTGTTTCCGCCGGGATCGCCACCACATCGAACACAGTCTGCGCCTGGTCCACCGCGTCAGCCTCGAAAGCCAACTGATCGGCCTCGGCCCCGCCGGTCATGCCGATCGGCGTGACGTTGATCAACATCTGCGGGCGCAGATCGCCCAATTGCGCCTGCCATTGATAACCCAGGCTCTGCGCCAGCGCCCTGCCCGCCGCTTCGTTACGCGCCACGATCACGCCATTGGCATACCCGCCGTCGCGCAGGGCACTGGCCACGGCTTTGGCCATGCCGCCGCTGCCGCGCAGGGCAAAGGTCGAATCTGTCGGCACTGCATGCTTTTTCAACAGTTGCGCGATGGCGATGTAGTCGGTGTTGTAGGCCTTGAGATGGCCGGCCGTGTTGACGATGGTGTTCAGGGACGCGATGGCTTTGACCGAACTGTCCAGTTCGTCCACCAGGGCAATACTGGCCTCCTTGAACGGCATCGACACCCCGCAACCGCGAATCCCCAACGCCCGGATACCGCCGATCGCGCCGGCTAAATCCTGGCTGCTGAAGGCTTTATAGTAGAAATTCAGACCCAGTTGTTCATACAAATGGTTATGAAATCGCAGGCCGAAATTCCCGGGACGCGCCGACAGTGACATGCACAGTTGGGTATCCTTGTTGGGGTGCATCTGCATGGGTAACTCCTTGAAGTAAGCAAATCGGTACAGACCTTACACAACCTTTACCAATCGGCCGTGCTGTTTTTCAGAAATACGTTGTCTTAAAAGTATCCCGCGACATTACTTGAGCCAATTGATTGCAGGCCACAAGCGCAGGGGCTAACCGAGGAATGACCATGATTCGTAAAATCCCCAAGATCGCCTTGCTTATCGGTACACTCGCTATGGCAGGCCAAGCCTCCGCCCACGGTGGTGGATGGGGTGGTCCGGCCGTCTTGGGTGCGTTAGTCGGCGCCGCCGTCGTAGGCTCCGTGGTTGCCAGCCAACCCCGTGAAGTCTATGTGCAGCAGCCGGTGTATGTGCAACCGCAACCGGTTTACGCCGCACCGCCGCCTGTGTACTACGCACCACCGCCGCCGGTGTATGTGCAACAACAGGTCTATTACCGCCCGGCACCGGTGTATTACGGGCCACCGCGTGGCTATTACGGCCACCCCCACGGCTACTATGGCCGCGGTTGGTAAGCTTGAACCGATCTGCCTGAACCGGCCTCGCCCACCCGCGGGGCCTTTTTTTGCATGGCGTTTTATTGCACATCGTGCGGATTGATCGTACCAAGGTCGTTATAAGGACAATGGCCGAGTCGTAATCCCACATCATCGAAGCCGAAAGTCTACTTGCCCGACCGGGTCTCGCGCTGTCATGTTTGTGTCACGACTCACTTTCACTATCCCACCTCTGAACCCGATAACAACAAGGACGGCTGACCATGCCCACGCAAAACCCACACCACGTAGCCGGACTCTGTACGTCCAGCAAGGTCTACAGCGCACTGACCGAACTCAAGCACCTGGAAGGCCACCGCAGCGCAAAATTCCTCGCGCTGCTGACCGAAAGCCTGGTGCGCAAAGGCCTGCTCAATGAGCAAGAAGTGGTACACATGCTCGATCAAGTGGTGGAGTGACGCCTGGCGTTGATGTCGACTATCAAGCCGGGTGATTTTTCCTCGACGCTGGCACCCCGTAAGGTGACCCTCATAGCGATTGGAGGTCCATATGCCCACTATTCAGATCATGTCCGTCATCGGCAGCGCCGTTCCTGCCCCCCTGCGCAAGCTGGGTGTACTCGCCTGCTGGTACCTGATGCACGATGGCGAACCCGTCAGCGGCCCGCTCACCTCGTTATCGGCTGCCGAGCAACAAGCGGCAACCTTCAGGCTGCGCGCCTGATGCCTAGGGCAACGGCAACTTGAGCCGCGGCTTGCTTTCGACAAACAACGCCCAGCTGGACATGAACAACGCCGCCACCAGCGGCCCGATCACAAAGCCGTTGAGGCCGAACACCGACAAGCCGCCCAGGGTCGAGATCAGAATCAGGTAGTCCGGCATCTTGGTGTCCTTGCCCACCAGAATCGGGCGCAGCACGTTATCCACCAGGCCGATGACGAACACACCAAACAGGCTCAGCACCACGCCTTGCCAGATCGCCCCGCTCAGCAGGAAGTACGCCGCCACCGGCCCCCACACGATCCCCGCGCCCACCGCCGGCAGCAGCGACAAAAACGCCATCAGCACCGCCCAGAGCAACGCGCTGGGAATGTCCAGAAACCAGAAGATCAAACCGCCCAACGCCCCTTGGGTCACGGCAACCAGCACGTTGCCCTTGACCGTGGCGCGCACCACGCGGTTGAACTTGAGTTGCAGGCGGCGCTTTTGCGGCTCGGCCAGCGGCACCGCCGTGCGGACTTTTCGCACCAGCTCCGGGCCGTCACGCAGCAGGAAAAACAGCAGATATAGCATGATGAAAAAACTCACCAGGAAATCGAACGTGCCCTGGCCAAAGCTGAACGCCTGACTGGCGAAGAACTGGCTGCCCTGCATCGCACTCTTGACGATTTTCTCGCGCAGACTTTCCAGGTTGCCCATGCCGAAGCGATCCAGAAGGTGCTGAAAATAAGGTGGCAGGAAGTTCTTGAACTGTTCGATATACCCGGCCACGTCCAGCTTGCCGCTTTCGACATTTTTATACAGCGTGGCCCCCTCCTGCACCAGCAAGGCGCTGGTGATGATCACCGGCAGAATCGCAATCACCAGGCACACCGTCAGGGTGGCCAGGGAGGTCAGGTTGCGGTTCCAGCCTGATTTCACCTGCAGGCGCCGCTGCATCGGGGCAAAGATGATGCCCAGGATGACCGCCCAGAACACCGCGCCGTAAAACGGCAGCAATATCCAGATAAAGGCAACGGTCACCAGGGCCAGCAGTAACAGCAGAGTCTTGAATTGCAGGTTGGTTTGATTCATGTCCGATCCAGGTCAAAAAGCCGGGCGCGCGCTTGCGTCCACGTGCTTAGTCCGTCGCAAATCCCGGGAGTGCCTTTTTTGTTGCAGCAAGCGTAGACCTGGATCAATAAATCCCTGCACGCGTTCGGCTACGCTCGCGGCCTTTTGGGCCCCACTCCCCATGTCTCTCGTCCTTGCACCCGAACTGCTTGCCCCCGCCGGCACCCTGAAAAACATGCGCTACGCCTTCGCCTACGGCGCCGATGCGGTATACGCCGGCCAGCCGCGCTACAGCCTGCGCGTGCGCAACAACGAATTCGACCACGCCAACCTGGCCCTGGGCATCGAGGAAGCCCATGCACTGGGCAAGCGTTTCTACGTGGTGGTCAACATCGCGCCGCACAACGCCAAGCTGAAGACCTTCCTCAAGGACCTGGCCCCGGTGATCGCCATGGGCCCGGATGCGTTGATCATGTCCGACCCCGGGCTGATCATGCTGGTGCGTCGCCACTTCCCGATGATGCCCATCCACTTGTCGGTGCAGGCCAATACCGTGAACTGGGCCAGTGTGGAATTCTGGCAACAGCAGGGCATCTGCCGGGTGATCCTGTCGCGGGAATTGTCCTTGGAAGAGATCGGCGAAATCCGCGAGCAAGTGCCGGCCATGGAGCTGGAAGTGTTTGTCCATGGCGCGTTGTGCATGGCCTATTCCGGGCGCTGCCTGCTCTCCGGCTATATGAACAAGCGCGACGCCAACCAAGGCACCTGCACCAACGCCTGCCGCTGGAAATACCAGGCCACGCCGGCGGTGGAAAACGCCACCGGCGATATCGTCCAGGAATATCAGCCGGAACCCACACTGGGCATTGGCGCGCCGACCGATCAGGTGTTCCTGTTGCAGGAGGCCAACCGCCCGGATGAACAGATGCCCGCCTTCGAAGACGAGCACGGCACCTACATCATGAACGCCAAGGACCTGCGCGCGGTGCAGCATGTGGAGCGCCTGACCCGCATGGGCGTGCATTCGTTGAAGATCGAAGGCCGCACCAAGTCCCACTTCTACTGCGCGCGCACCACCCAGGTGTATCGCCAGGCCATCGATGACGCCGTGGCCGGTCGCGAATTTGACCGCAACCTGATGACCAACCTGGAGTCACTGGCCCAACGCGGCTACACCGAAGGTTTCCTGCGTCGCCATGTACACGACGAGTACCAGAACTACCAGAACGGCAGTTCGGTGTCGGAACGTCAGCAGTTCGTCGGCGAATTGACCGGCGAGCGCCGGGGCGAGCTGGCGGAGGTCAAGGTGAAGAACCGCTTTGCGGTGGGCAATCACCTGGAACTGATGACCCCCGCCGGCAACTTTCACTTCGACCTGGCCACCCTGCACAACGCCAAGGGCGAAGCCATCGAGGTGGCGCCGGGGGATGGGCACACGGTGTATGTGCCCTTGCCGGCGCAGATGGATCTGCGTTTCGGCCTGTTGATGCGCGACGTCGAGTAACCCCCCTCAGATCCTGAACTGGGCCACCAGTTGGCCCAAGCGCTGGCCGAGGTCGGCCAGGCTGCGCGACGTCTGGGCGCCCAACTGGGTTTCATCGGCCACGCTGTCGACCGCCACGGCAATCTGATGCACGCTGCGGTTGATCTCTTCGGCCACGGCGGTCTGTTCTTCGGCGGCGCTGGCAATTTGCGCGTTCATCGAGTTGATGGTGCCGATCAACTGCGCCATGGTGTCCAGCGACGCCCCGGCTTCGTTGGCTTGGGCCGAGGTGCCGTCCCCGGCATCGCTGGAGCGGCGCATGGCCTCCACGGCGGCGACGGTGCCTTTTTGCAGGCGGTCGATCATGCCCTGGATTTCCTGGGTGCTGGTCTGGGTACGACTGGCCAGGGCACGCACTTCGTCGGCGACCACGGCAAAGCCGCGACCGGCCTCCCCCGCCCGCGCCGCTTCGATCGCGGCGTTAAGGGCCAACAGGTTGGTCTGCTCGGCAATCGAGCGGATAACGCCGAGCACGCTGACAATCGACGACACATCCTGCTGCAAGCTGTCGAGGGACACGCCGCTGCTGCGGATATCGTTCACCAACGCATGGATCTGCGCGATGCTGCCGTCCACCACGCGCTTGGCAGCCTGGCCCTCGGCGTCGGTCTGTTGCGCAGCCACGGAAGCGCCTTGGGCACTGCGCGCCACTTCCTGGGCGGCGGAAGACATTTGATTGATCGCGGTGGCCACCTGGTCGGTCTCGTGACGCTGACGCTCCATGGCCTGCTCCGAACGCTGCGCCTGGTCGGACACCTGGCCCACCAGCCCGGTGAGTTGCGCGGTCATTTCGGTGATCTGGCGCACCAAACCGTGGATCTTTTCGACAAACCGGTTGAAGGCCCCGGCCAGATCGCCCAGCTCATCCTGGCTGGTGATAGCCAGGCGCCGCGTCAGGTCGCCCTCACCGGCAGCGATATCGTCGAGGTTGGCTTTCATCAGGTGCAGCGGACGCAGGATGGTATTGGCCAGGACCATGCCCGCCGCCGCAATCACCAGCAGCACCAGCACGGCCACACCGAAGATACTCAGCAATACGCCCTCCATGCGTTTCTTGACCTTGGCCTCGACCACCGCCACCTGGGCATCGATGCCATCCAGGTTGACCGAGGTGCCGATGACCATGTCCCACTTGGGCAGGTACTCGGTGTAGCCGAGCTTGGGCACCAGTTCGGTCTGGCCGGGCTGGGTCGAGCTGTATTGCAGGTAGTGGGTGCCGTCCTTGCCGACCTTGACCAGGTCGCGGTTGACGTAGACGCCATTCGGGTCGCGGTTGTCCTTGAAGCTCTTGCCCACGCCGTCCGGGCTGTTGCCCTTGAACAGGCGGATGGTTTCGGAGTCGTAGCCGAAGAAGTAGCCATCCTTGCCGTAGCTGGTATTGGACAGCAGCTTGACCACCTCGGCACGCGCCGCCGTATCGCCCGGGGCGGCGGCGTCGTAGAGCGGCTTGATAGTGGTCATGGCCACTTCCACATAACTCTGCAGAGTGGCCTTGGCGGCGTCGAGCAGGTGCTGGCGGGTCTCATCCACCTCGTTGCGCGCTTGCCCCTTGAGGATCCACACCGTGGTCAGGCTGATCACCAACGCAAACAACAGCACCGGCACGATGGCCAGGCACAGGACTTTGACCTTCAGGCTCAGACGCATGGCTTTTCTCTCTTATTAGTGGCGGCTTGAGAGGTTAACGGCCAGTTGCGCGGATTCTGTAGGACGACCTCGTCAGAGCGTCATCGCCGCCACCCAGCCAAACACCAGCAGCGGGATGTTGTAATGCAGGAATGTCGGCACCACGGTGTCCCAGATGTGGTGGTGCTGGCCGTCGATATTCAGGCCGGACGTCGGGCCCAGGGTCGAATCCGACGCCGGCGAACCGGCATCGCCCAAGGCGCCGGCCGTGCCGACGATGCACACAATGGCCAGCGGGCTGAAGCCCAGTTGCACACACAGCGGCACGAAAATCGCGGCCAGGATCGGCACCGTGGAAAACGACGAACCGATGCCCATGGTCACCAGCAGCCCCACCAGCAACATCAGCAACGCCCCGATCCCACGGCTATGGCCGATGAGCGCCGCCGACGTTTCCACCAGCGAGCGCACGTCTCCGGTGGCCTTGAGCACTTCGGCGAAGCCTGAAGCGGCGATCATGATGAAGCCGATCATCGCCATCATCTTCATGCCTTCGGTGAACAGGTCGTCGGTCTCGCGCCAGCGCACAATGCCCGATACCGAGAAAATCAGGAACCCGGCCAGGGCGCCGATGATCATCGAGTCCAACCACAACTGAATGATGAACGCCGAGGCGATCGCCAGGCCAGCCACCAGCAGGGTCAGCGGGTTGTATTGCACCGCAACCTGTTCGACCCGCTCGATTTTCTCCAGGTCGTACACGCGCTTTTTACGGTAGCTGACAAACACCGCCACCAGCAGGCCGACCACCATGCCCAGCGCTGGCAGGCCCATGGCGTGGGTCACGTTGACCTGGCTGATGTCCACGCCGCTCTTGGCCACGTTGGCCAGCAGGATCTGGTTGAGAAAGATGTTGCCGAAGCCCACCGGCAGGAACATGTAGGGCGTGATCAAACCGAAGGTCATCACGCAGGCGATCAGGCGACGGTCCAGTTGCAGTTTGGTCAGCACATACAGCAACGGCGGCACCAGCAGCGGGATAAACGCGATATGAATCGGCAGGATGTTTTGCGAGGCGATCGCCACCACCCACAGCAGGCCGATCAGTAGCCATTTGACATGGCTGCCGCCGCTGGCTTCCTGGCGATCGACCAGCAGCAACGCCTTGTCCGCCAGGGCATGGGCCAGGCCGGACTTGGCAATCGCCACCGCGAAAGCGCCGAGCAATGCGTAGGACAAAGCCACTGTCGCGCCACCACCCAGCCCACCGTTGAAGGCCTGGAGCGTGGCGTCGATGCCCAGGCCACCGGTCAGCCCGCCCACCAGGGCGCCGACGATGATGGCGATGACCACATGCACGCGGGACAGGCTGAGCACCAGCATGGTGCCGACCGCGGCGATGACTGCGTTAATCATGGTTACCTCAAGCAAAAAACAAAATACAGGCATGCCCGCACCCGCGCGGCCATGGAGGATGACTGCCGGTGAGCAGGCTGGAAGGAGGTCTTATTAGAGGGCGCGCACTTTGCAGCAGGCGCGGTCGCATGTCAAAAAACGGCGCCGCCTGCAAATTTAAATTGAACGTTTGAATAAAGAAAAAAACATAGCCGCCGATATAAAGGCTCTCTATGTTTTCAGGTAAAGGATGCTCCGCGATGTCCCTCAGACAGCTGTCCATTCAATGGAAAATCACCCTGCTCGCCGGCCTCTGCCTGCTGGGGATCGTGACCCTGCTGGTGGGTCTGTCGCTGTATCGCATGGAACAGAGTTCGCAGCAGGTCAAAGCCTCCAGCATGCACATGCTCGACGAAGCGGCCCGGGCGCGTATCGAAGCCCAGGGCGAAGCGCAGGCGCTGGGCATCCGCCAGCAGTTCATGGATGCCTATCAATACGGTCACGGGTTTTCCCGCCAGGTGCTGTTCCTGCGCGAACAGGCGGAAAAGCGCTTCCTTGACGCCTTCGACACCCGTGAAGACTTGACCCGCCAGGTCAAGGCCGCCTTGCAGGCCAACCCCGACCTGCTCGGCTTGTCCCTGGTGTTCGAAGCCAATGCCCTGGACGGCAAGGATGAGCTGTTCGTCAACCAGCCAGAGCTGGGCAGCAACGACAAAGGCCGATTCGCCCTCTATTGGTCACAGCCGACGCCCGGCAAACTCACCGCCATGTCGCTGCCCGAAAGCGACATGTCCGACACCAGCGTCGGCCCGAGCGGGGAAAAGGCCAATGCCTGGTTCACCTGCCCGCGCACCACCCTCAAACCGTGTGTGATCGAACCGTACTTCTATGTCATCGACGGCCAAAACGTACTGATGACCAGCCTCGTGTTCCCGCTGATGGTGAATGGCAAAGTCATTGCCTCGCTGTCGGTGGACATCAACCTCAACAGCCTGCAGGCGGTGAGCCAGCAGGCGAGCCACACGCTGTATGACGGCCAGACCCAGGTCAGCATTCTCAGCGCCACCGGCTTGCTGGCCGGCTACAGCCCGGATGCGAGCAAGCTCAGCCAGCGCCTGGACCAGGTCGACACCGCCAGCGGCGCGCAATTGCTCAGCGCCCTGGCCGGCAGTACGCGGATCAGCAGCCTGCGTGCCGACCATCGACTCAAGGTCCTGGCACCGTTCACGCCGATCCCCGGCGGCAAGCCGTGGGGCGTGTTGCTGGATGTGCCGGAAAAAATCCTGGTGGGCCCGGCCGAAGCGCTCAAAGCGCAACTGGACGCCGACAACGCCCGCGGCACCCTGCTCGAGTTGAGCCTGGGCCTGCTCGCCGCCGTGATCGGCCTGGGGCTGGTGTGGCTGATGGCGCGCAGCGTGACCCGGCCGATCCTGAGCGTGGCGCACATGCTCGAAGACATCGCCAGCGGCGAAGGCGACCTGACCCGCCGCCTGGACTACGCCAAACAGGACGAGTTGGGGCAACTGGCCGGCTGGTTCAACCGCTTCCTCGACAAACTGCAGCCGATCATCGCTGAGGTCAAACGCTCGGTGCAGGACGCCCGCGGCACCGCCGACCAATCCGCCGCGATCGCCAGCGAAACCAGCGCCGGCATGGAGCAGCAATACCGCCAGGTCGACCAGGTGGCCACCGCCTCCCATGAAATGAGCGCCACCGCCCAGGACGTCGCCCGCAGTGCGGCCCAGGCCGCCCAAGCCGCACGCGATGCCGACCAGGCCACCCGTGACGGCCTGCAGGTGATCGACCGCACCACCACCAACATCGGCCATCTGGCGGCGGACATGAGCACCGCCATGACCCAGGTTGAAGGCCTGGCGACCAACAGTGCGCAGATCGGTTCGGTGCTCGAAGTGATTCGCGGCATCGCCGAGCAGACCAACCTGCTGGCCCTCAACGCCGCCATCGAAGCGGCCCGGGCCGGTGAGGCCGGCCGTGGGTTTGCCGTGGTCGCCGACGAAGTGCGCAACCTGGCGCGTCGTACCCAGGAGTCGGTGGAAGAAACCCGCCTGGTGATCGAGCAACTGCAAAGCGGCACCACCGATGTGGTCGGCGCCATGGGCAACAGCTATCGCCAGGCCCAGAGCAGCGTCGAACAAGTCGGCGAGGCGGTCACCGCCCTGCGCCAGATCGGCGCCGCAGTCACAGTGATCAGCGACATGAACCTACAGATCGCCAGTGCCGCCGAAGAGCAAAGCGCGGTGGCCGAAGAGATCAACAGCAACGTGGCGACAATCCGCGATGTCACCGAGTCGCTGTCGGAACAGGCCAACGAATCGGCGCGCGTCAGCCAGGCGTTGAACCACCTGGCCAATCAGCAACAGGGGTTGATGGATCATTTCCAGGTGTGAGTAACCGACACCAACGCTGAAGGAAATCCAATGTGGGAGGGGGCTTGCCCCCGATTGCAGTGGGTCAGTCAAAGGCTACATCGACTGATTCACCGCTATCGGGGGCAAGCCCCCTCCCACACTTTTGATCGCGGTTTCAAACGTAAAGGATGTCTCCGGTCTGCACCGGGGTAAGCCCCTCCCCCCCCTTTTTGATCGACCTCAGCGTTTGGGCAGCTCGATCAGCACCTTGAGCCCGCCCAGTTGGCTTTCCTGCAACTGCAACACCCCGCCCCACACCTCAACGATATCGCGCACGATCCCCAGGCCCAGGCCATGGCCGTCGGTCTGCTCGTCCAGGCGCGTACCACGGCTGAACACCCGGTCGCGCTGGGCTTCGGGAATACCGGGGCCGTCGTCTTCCACTGCCAGCAGGTAACTGTGCGGCGTCTCGCCGATGCTCAGGCGCACCTGCGCATCCGCCCATTTGCAGGCGTTGTCCAGCAGGTTGCCGAGCAGCTCCAGCAGGTCTTCGCGGTCCCAGGGCAATTGCAGGCCAGGGACGACGTGGTGGCTCAAGTCCAGGTGGTCGCCGTGGACCATGTTCAGGGTCGCCAGCAGGCCCGGCAGTTCGTTCGCGCAATCAAACAAGGCGCCGGGCAGGGTGTCGCCGGCCAGGCGTGCGCGGTTGAGTTCGCGGTCGAGGCGCTGTTGCACCTGTTCAAGCTGTTCGCGCAGCAGCGTGCGCAAGCGCGGCTGGTCCTTGAGCGCTTCGCTCGACGCCGCGCTCAACAGCACCGACAGCGGGGTTTTCAGCGCGTGGCCGAGGTTGCCCAGGGCATTGCGTGAACGCTTGAGGCTGTCTTCAGTGTGAGCCAGCAGGTGGTTGATCTGCGCCACCAGCGGTTCCAGCTCCTGCGGCACCTGGGTGTCGAGTTGCGAGCGCTGGCCCTGTTGCAGCTGGGCGATCTGGTTGCGCGCAACTTCCAGCGGGCGCAAGGCGCGACGGACCGTGACCCGTTGCAGGATCAACACCAGCAACAGGGCCGCCACCCCCAGCACCAGGCCGATCTGACGCATCAGCCGAAAGCTTTCGCGCACGGGCGTGTAGTCCTGGGCCACGCTGATGGAAATCAATTGGCCGAAGCGCTTGTAGTCCGAACGCAGTACCAACAGTTGCTGGCCTTCCGGCCCCAGTTGCAGATTGCCCTTGAGCCCGGCCGCGGGCAGGCGTGGCAGCTCCTGGTCCCACAACGAGCGGGAGCGCCAGTGGGTGTCGGCGAAATCGATACGGAAATAGTGCCCCGAGAACGGCCGCTGATAGGCCGGCGCCAGGCGTTGCTCGTCGAGTTGCACGCCATTCGGCCCGCGCACCAGCGCCACCAGCAGGTTCTCGCTGTCGTTGCGCAGGCCGGCCTCCAAATAGCGCTGCAAACCGGCTTCGAACAACCACAGGCTGGTTTGCGCCAGCACCACGCCGACCACCACCATCACGCTGATCAGCCCCAGGCTCAGGTGCCGCTGGATCGACTTCATGCAGGACTGGCGCCGAACCGGTAACCCTGGCCGCGCCGGGTTTCGATCACGCTGCGGCCCAATTTGCGGCGCAGGTGGTTGACGTGGACTTCGAGCACATTCGAATCGCGCTCGGTCTCACCGTCATATAAATGCTCGGCCAGATGGCTTTTCGACAGGATCTGTTGCGGGTGCAACATGAAATAGCGCAGCAAGCGAAACTCGGCGGCGGTCAGTTGGATTTCGTCGCCGTCGCGCAGCACGCATTGGCGCCCTTCATCCAACTGCAGGCCGGCCGCTTGCAAGGTCGGCTGGTTGACCTGGCCATGGGAGCGGCGCAACAGCGCCTGGACACGCAGGTGCAGTTCTTCGGGGTGAAACGGTTTGCTCAGGTAATCGTCGGCGCCGGCCTTGAGCCCTTCGATGCGCTCGGCCCAGGAATCGCGCGCGGTGAGGATCAGCACCGGGGTGGCCAGCGCGGCCGCGCGCCATTGCGCCAACACCTCGAGCCCGGGCAAGCCGGGCAGGCCGAGGTCGAGGATGATCAAGTCATAGGGTTCGCTGCGGCCCTGGTACGCGGCATCGCGCCCATCGGCCAGCCAATCGACGGCATAGCCCTGGCGCTGCAGGCCGGCCAGCAGTTCATCGGCCAGCGGTACGTTGTCTTCCACCAACAGCAGGCGCATCAGTCTTCCTCGTCTTTGATCAGCGCACCGCTGGTGGCGTCGAGTTTGATCTCGCGCACCACACCGTCGGTCGTCACCAGTTCCACCTCATAGGCATATTGCTCGTCCTTTTTCTCAAGCTCGGCCTCCAGCAGCCGCGAGCCGGGGTGGCGCGCCATGGCCTGCTGCAACAGTTGCTCGAGCGGCAGGATCACCCCCTGCTGGCGCAGTGCCAAGGCTTCGTCCTGGTTGAGGTCGCGGGCTGACAGGCTTGAGCAAAACGCCAGGAGCACCAGCCCCGCCCAACCAGCGGCGCGTCGATATACCTTCATTACGTATCCTGATGATTCTTGAGCACATGCCCGGTGAGCGCGTCCAATTCAACCTCCCATTCGATGCCGTCGACATCCTCCAGTTCGACCTCGTAGAGGTACTTGCCGTAGACCTCGTCCAGGTCGGTGTCCAGCAGGGTCGAACCGGGATGCAAGGCCAGGGCCGTGGCGTCCAGTTGATCGAAGGCGACAATAGTAACAGTGCCGGGCCCGCGGAGTGACTTGTCGGGGTCGGCTGCCTGGGCCTGTGCCGCCAAAGAGGCAATGAACCCGGCGGCGACCAGCATTGTAAGACGCTTCATGCTGAGTCTCCGTTTCACGATATTTGTCCTACGCCCGCCAGCGTATCCGTGGCAACTTAACTGAAACTGAATTGCCACCATGGCAATTCGCGTCACCCGCGTTTTCCTTCACCCGGCGAGATTTTCTATACTGCCCCGCTCGCTTCAACAGAGACCGGTATGACAGCCATCCACATCAAGTTTCCCGTCCTGACCCTCAAGGCCGGCAAACGCGCCTTTGCGCGCATTCGCGAGCAAGGCCTCAAGCCTGCCGATGTCGGTATCCTTCCCGGTGCGGCAGGCGGGCCCAAGGCCTTGGGCATCCAGGGCCTGGACCTGGCGCTGTTCGGCGAGTGGCTGCCCCGCGCGCCACGCGAACGTGCGCTGATCGGTGCCTCCATCGGTTCCTGGCGGTTTGCCAGCGCCTGCCTGCCCGACCCGGTGCAAGGCCTGCTCGACCTCGGCCGCCTGTACAACGAACAACGCTTCGCCAAAGGCGTGACCATGGCCGAGGTCAGCCAGAGCTGCCGGCGCATGCTCGATGACCTGCTGGCCGGGCGCGATGCGCGGGTACTGGACAACCCCGACTATCGGCTGAACATCATGGTGGTCAAGAGCCACGGCCTGCTCGCCGATGACCACCGCGGGCGGCTGGGCCTGGGCCTGTCGTCGGTGATTGCCGACAACCTGCGCGGCCGCGCGCGGCTGTCGCGGCATTTCGAGCGGCTGATCATCCATGACCCGCGCCAGGCGCCGCCGGTGCATGCGCTGCGGGATTTTCCGTCGCGCTTCCTCGACCTGAACTTGGGCAACCTGCGCCAGGCGCTGCTGGCGTCCGGCTCGATTCCCCTGGTGATGCAAGGCGTGCGCGACCTGCCTGGCGCCGGTGCCGGCACCTACCGCGACGGCGGCCTGCTGGATTACCACCTCGACCTGCCCTACCACGGCGATGACATCGTGCTGTACCCGCACTTCACCGACCGGGTCATCCCCGGCTGGTTCGACAAGGGCCTGCCGTGGCGACGCAGCAATCAACAAGGCTTGCAGGACGTGTTGCTGCTGGCGCCGTCGAAGGACTACCTGGCCCGCCTGCCCCACGGCAAACTGCCGGACCGCAGCGACTTCAAGCGCTTTCTGGGCGATGACGCGACTCGCAACAAATACTGGCAAACCGCAATGAGCGAGAGCCGGCGCCTGGGCGATGAGTTTCTGCAACTGGCCGACCAGGGTGGCCTGGGCGAGCGCTTGCAGGCGCTTTGACCCAGCGGTATGCGCGAGGCGCGATGTAGCTGTTAAACTCGCCGCCTGCCAGAAACCTGACCGAGCTGAAAAATACTGTGGAAATCTTCAAGGAATTTACATTCGAATCCGCCCACCGCCTGCCCCACGTGCCAGACGGCCACAAATGCGGGCGCCTGCATGGGCATTCGTTCAAGGTGGCGATCCACCTGAGCGGCGACCTGGACCCCCATACCGGCTGGATTCGCGACTTCTCGGAGATCAAGGCGATTTTCAAGCCGCTCTATGAACGCCTCGACCACAACTACCTGAACGACATCCCCGGCCTGGAAAACCCCACCAGCGAAGTACTGGCCAAATGGATCTGGACCGAATTGAAGCCCCTGCTGCCGGAACTCAGCGCGATTCGCATCCATGAAACCTGCACCAGCGGCTGCATCTATCGCGGCGAGTAACCCTCACGTCAACGCCCTGCGGGAGCGCCCCATGGAAAACACCTGGCTGGCCCAGGCCAAACGCTTGCAGGCATTGGCGTCCACGGGGCTGCACTTTTGCACCGACGACTTCGAACGCGAGCGCCTGGAAGAAATTGCCGAGATCGCCCACAGCATGCTCGCGCAATTGGGCAATGTGCCGCTGGAGCGCATCAGCGGGCTGGTCCCGGATTTCGCCCAGCGCTATTCGACGCCAATGATCGATGTCCGCGGCGCGGTGATCGACGGCGAGCGCATTCTGCTGGTGCGCGAGGCGACCGATGGTTGCTGGGCGCTGCCGGGGGGCTATGCCGATATCGGTCTGTCGGCCGCAGAAAACATCGTCAAGGAGATCCGCGAGGAAGCCGGGCTGACGGTGACGGCGCGGGCGCTCTACAGCGTCACGCACAAGGCCAAGGGCTTGTATCGCCCGGATGTGCGGGACTTCTACAAGCTGTATTTCCTGTGTGAACGGGTCGACCAACTGGCGCCGACGGCCGGGTTCGAAACCACCGAGGTGGGCTTTTTCGCCCTCGACGACCTGCCGCCGCTGTCCCGTGGGCGCACCATCGAAAGCGATCTCGAGGCGGCCTTTGCGTTTCATCGCGGCGAAACCACGCTGACGCTGTTCGACTGATCCAATTTGTATCACCGCTGTACCGCTTTCGTGCCCGATTGGGCACCGCGACCACTCCCGCCCGCGTTCCGCGCCTGTCTGGCGATAAATCCTGTGCATACTGCACAACACCCACCGTGCGCCCGTCACTGCTGCTCAATTGGCACGCGCGGTGCAATAGGCCTGCGTCACTCATTCAGGGAGCAAGGCACATGACGCAGCAAGAACCGGGCAACGATTACCCCCTCAGCGAAGTCCCGATGCACGCACGCAAGGGCCTGGCGTCCACCGCCATGGTGCTGCTGGGCTTCACCTTTTTCACCGCGACCATGTTTGCCGGCGGCAAGCTGGGCGTGGCATTCAGTTTCGTCGACATGCTCGGCGTCGTGGCCTTGGGTAACCTGCTGTTGGGCATTTATGCCGCAGGCTTGGGTTACATCGCGTTCAAGAGCGGCCTGAACTCGGTGCTGATGGGGCGCTTCTGTTTTGGCGAAGTCGGCAGCAAGCTCAGTGATTTGATCCTCGGTTTCACCCAGATCGGCTGGTACGCCTGGGGCACCGCCACCGCCGCCGTGGTGCTGGGCAAATATTTCGAGCTGAGCCAGGGCAGCGTGCTGGTGCTGATGGTGCTGTTTGGCCTGCTGTTCTGCGCCACGGCCTACGTGGGCTATCGCGGGTTGGAGATTCTGTCCTACATCGCGGTTCCGGCCATGGGCATTCTGTTGTGCCTGTCGATGTGGGTCGCCACGGTGAAAGTCGGCGGGCTGCAAGGCTTGCTGGCGGTGGTGCCGACGTCGGAACTGGACGTGTCGACGGCGATCACCCTGGTGTTCGGCACCTTTGTCAGCGGCGCGACCCAGGCCACCAACTGGACGCGCTTTTCGCGCTCGGCCAAGGTCGCGGTGCTCGCCAGCCTGATCGGTTTTTTTGTCGGCAATGGCTTGATGGTGCTGATCGGGGCTTATGGCGCCATCGTCTATCAACAGCCCGACGTGGTGGAGGTGTTGCTGCTGCAAGGCTTTGCCACGGCCGCGATGGCGATGTTGCTGCTCAATATCTGGAGCACCCAGGACAACACCATCTACAACTTCGCCGTGGCCGGTTGCAACCTGCTGCGCACCCGCCGCCGCAAGACGGTGACCCTGGCAGGTGCGGTGATCGGCACGCTGCTGGCGCTGCTCGGCATGTACGACATGCTGGTGCCCTACCTGATCCTGCTGGGCACGGTAATTCCACCGATTGGCGGGGTGATCATGGCGGACTTTTTCTATCGCTACCGCGGCCGCTATCCACGCCTGGCCGATGCGCGCCTGCCGGCGTTCAACTGGCCGGGGCTGACCGCCTACGCCGTGGGCACCGTACTGGCGTTCAATTCGCCCTGGGTGGCGCCGTTGGTGGGGATCGTGGCCGCGTCGCTGACCTACATGTTACTCAGCGCCGTACTGCGTGTGCGGGCACCGTTGGCTGACGCACAGGCATGAGCCTGACCATTGCCGATGTGCTCGCCCTGCCAGGGCTGGATTCCCTGTGCCTGCGCGCCGGGGCGGCGGGCCTGGAGAATGCCGTGCGCTGGCCGTATGTCGCAGAGAACAGCGGCATCGCCGAGTGGGTGCTGGGGGGCGAACTGGTGTTCGTCACCGGTATCAATCACCCACGGGACGAAGCGAATTTGCTGCAACTGCTGGAGGAAGCCTGCCTGCGTCAGGTGGCCGGGTTGGTGATTCTCACCGGGCCGGCCTATATCCAGGCGATTCCCCAGCGCTTGCTGGACGCCGCCGAAGCCGCCGACATGCCGCTGATCGAACAGCCTTACTCACTGAAAATGGTGCTGGTGACCCAGGCGATCGGTTCAGCGTTGATCCAGTCCGAACAATTGGGCCGCTCGCGGCACGATGTGCTGGAGCGGTTGCTGGCCGGTGACTATCAATCGTTGGATCTGCTGCTGCACCGCGCCGCCCAGTTGGGCATGCCCCTGGCCGGCCATTGGCAAATCGTGCAGTTGCAGTTGGAGGGCAGCGACGCGTTATTTGCCCAGGGCGAGGCCGCGCAGATGGAAGCGCAGTTGGCGCGGCAACACGACAGCATTACCCGGCGCTTGCGGCAGTTGTCGGCCGCGGTGCCGGTACTCGGGCGCGCCGGCCAATGGACGTTGCTGCTGCCGGCCGCCGATGCCGTCGCGGCGCTGGCTAACCGGGAGCAACTGGCCAATTGGTTGAAGCCGCTGAACCTGCGCCTGGCGCCGCTGAAACTGTTCATCGGCCTGAGCGCCGCCGCCCACCCGCCGGCGCGCCTGGCCCAGGCGCAGGATGAAGCGCGCCAGGCGTTGGCCGCCGCGCGGCGCTTCAGCGAACGCGCCGGGCTCTGCGTGTATGACGAACTGGGCGTATTGAAGCTGCTCAGCGGCGTGCGCGATCGTGCGCTGCTCGACCAGTTTCTCAATGACCGCCTGGGCCCGTTGCTGCGCCACGACCTGCACCATGGCCCAAGCCTGCTGCCGACCCTCGAAGCCTGGTTCCACGAGAATGGTAACCTTGTGGCCGCCGCGCAGCGCCTGGCCGTCCACCGCAATACCCTGACGCACCGCGTCCAGCGCATCGAAGCCCTGTGCGGGCTGAGGCTGGATAATTCGTATGACCGCCTGGACATCGGCATCGCGCTGATGATCTGGCGGCTGTCTGCCTGATTGTTTTTAGCCAAGAGGAACTTGCCCATGCACATCATCAACGCCCGCCTGCGCAACCGTGAAGGCCTGCATGATCTGCACCTGGAACACGGCCGGATCGCCAGCATCACGCCGCAAACCACAGCCCCCACGGCGGGGCCTGACGACCTCGACGCGGCCGGCAACCTGGTGATACCGCCCTTCGTCGAACCGCACATCCACCTCGACGCCACCCTCACCGCCGGCGAGCCGCGCTGGAACATGAGCGGCACCCTGTTCGAAGGGATCGAGTGCTGGGGCGAACGCAAAGCCACCATCACCCACGAAGACACCAAGGCCCGCGCCAGGAAAACCATCCAGGCTCTCGCCGCCCACGGTATCCAGCATGTGCGTACCCACATCGACGTCACCGACCCGGACCTCACCGCGCTCAAAGCCATGCTCGAAGTGCGCGAGGACACTGCGCACCTGATCGACCTGCAAATCGTCGCCTTTCCCCAGGAGGGCATCGAGTCGTACCGCAACGGCCGCGAGCTGATGGAAGAAGCCGTCCGCCTGGGCGCCGACGTGATCGGCGGCATCCCCCACTTTGAATACACCCGCGACCAGGGCGTGAGTTCGGTGAAGTTCCTGATGGACCTGGCCGAACGCAGCGGCTGCCTGGTCGACGTGCATTGCGACGAAACCGACGACCCGCACTCGCGTTTCCTCGAAGTGCTCGCCGAAGAAGCGCGCAGCCGCGACATGGGCGCCCGCGTCAGCGCCAGCCACACAACGGCCATGGGTTCCTACGACAACGCCTACTGCGCCAAACTGTTCCGCCTGCTCGGGCATTCCGGCATCAGCTTCGTCTCCTGCCCCACCGAAAGCATTCACCTGCAAGGGCGCTTCGACAGTTTCCCGAAACGGCGCGGCGTCACCCGCGTCAACGAACTGCTGGAAGCCGGCATGAACGTGTGCTTCGGTCAGGACTCCATCGTCGATCCCTGGTACCCCCTGGGCAACGGCAACATCCTGCGGGTGCTCGAAGCCGGGTTGCACATCTGCCACATGCTCGGCTACCGCAACCTGCAAAACGCCCTGGACCTGGTCACGGACAACAGCGCCAAGGCCATGGCCCTCGGCGATCGCTATGGGTTGGAACCCGGCCGGCCGGCCAACCTGTTGATCCTCTCGGCCGACAGCGACTATGAGGTGATTCGCAGCCAGGGCCTGGCGCTGTACTCGATCCGCAACGGCAAGGTGTTGATGAAGCGCCAGCCGGCGCAGGTGACGTTTTTGTAGCACGCGGGGTTCGATGGACAGCCGCTAATACGACTCGACGCGATCAGCCGCGCGGCCCCGCATCGAGCTGCGGCCGCGCAGCCCCGAACAGGCTGACGCTCAGCACTGTCGCATCCTGAATCTGCAACCGAACCGGCACCGTACCGCCCGGCATCACCACCGCGACCTCCCCGCCCGCGACCCAACCGGCGCGCCACGCGGCGCACGCCACGGCACAGGCGCTGGTCCCGGAGGACGCCGTCGGCCCCTCTCCCCGCTCGAACACCCGCGCAAGCACTCGATTGCCGGACGCCTGGGCAGCCCATTGCAAGTTGACCCCGGCCACACAGGGCTGGCCACGCCCGGCAGGTGGCGCAAATGCAATCGCCTGCAAGGGCTCGAACAGTGCGCTCTGGTGCATCGGCAGATTGTCCGGCAGCGCAGCGGCCTGGTACACCAACGTCACGCAATGGGGGTTGCCCACCCGCACAAACTGGCTGCGCGTCCATGCCGGGTTGATCGCCGCCAGCGCGGGCACATGGCTGAACGCCCCTTCTTCGGCGCCAGGCAGGTCCGCGCCGACCGCCAGCGGGCCGAACGCCGGCTGCCCCAACGCCAGCCAGAACCCACGCACCTGCTCGTGCAGTGCCGGTTCGACATAGGTGGCCAGCGGCGACTTCGCATCCTGTTTATCGTGATGCACCCGCAGCTCGCAGCCCTGCGTCATCAAGCCCTGATCGCTCAGCGCCTGAGCAAAGATGGTCAGGCCATTGCCACTGCGCTCCGCAAGGGAGCCGTCAGTGTTGACGATCAACAGGTCGAACGGCGGCGCCGCCTGGAACGGCCCGACCAACAACCCATCACAACGGTGCGCCTTGGCGCCGGCCGGACGCGGCGAAGGCCCCCAGCCACATTCGGCGGCAATGGCCGGCAGTGCCCAAGCGTCGCGCCGGCTCGCCGCGAGGGCCGCAGTGTCGGGCACCTCGACCCCGTGGCGACGCAAACAGGCCGGGCTGACCACCCCATAGATATTGCCGCGGGCATCGTAGAACCGGGTCGTGGGGTCGCCTGGCTGAAAGTCCTTCATCGCTTCGTCCGTCCAATCGTCTGCACACAGAAGCAGCAGCGTATTACAGAACGGTCGGCGCGTGGGAAGTGGTCTGGAAGGTGCGTCATCCGCCGCAGGAAGCCTGGGGTTCAGCAATTCTCACGGGGATTACGCACCTTCCAGACCACCTCCTACACGTCGATGTCCTCTAGGTGGCAGCCAGTGTCCAGAGCGTTCCGTGCTGGCGAAAATAAAACCCGTCGCCAGCGCGAACGCCGCGTGAACCTGGCTCGCTCGATCAGGCTTGATGTGTAAGGATGTCGCGCCGGACATCGTTCGTTGAACGCAAAACCAAGGATTCTCCATGACTGCCATCCCCACCCCAGCGCCCGTGGTTCCCGGGCGGCTGGAGCAAATGTCGACGCGCATCGCCTTCTTCATCGCCGGCTTCGGCATCGCCGCCTGGGCGCCGTTGGTGCCGTATGCCAAGGCCCGCGCCGAACTCAACGAGGGCACCCTGGGCCTGTTGCTGCTGTGTCTGGGGGGCGGCTCGATCATCGCCATGCCGGTGGCCGGCGCACTGGCCTCGCGCTATGGTTGCCGGCGCGTACTGAGCGCCGGGACGGTCCTGATCTGCCTGGCGTTGCCCATGCTCGCCACGGTCAGTTCGATCCCGTTGCTGATGGCCGGTCTGTTCCTGTTCGGCGCGGGCCTGGGTACGGTCGACTCCACGGTCAACCTGCAAGCGGTGATCGTCGAGCGCGCCAGCGGCAAAACCATGATGTCGGGCTTCCATGGGTTGTTCAGCCTGGGCGGCATCGTCGGCGCAGCGGGGGTTTCCGGGTTGCTGGGGCTGGGGTTTTCGCCGCTGCAGGCGACCCTGGTGGTGATCGTCATCATGGCGCTGGCGCTGTTCAAGGCCGCCCCCCACTGGTTGCCCTACGGCAGTGAAAGCGCCGGGCCGCCGTTTGCCATTCCCCACGGCGTGGTGCTGTTTATCGGCGGCTTGTGTTTCATCGTGTTTTTGGCCGAAGGCGCCGTGCTCGACTGGAGCGCGGTGTTCCTCAGCGCCGAACGCGGCCTGGATGAAGCCTACGCCGGCCTGGGTTATGCGGCCTTTGCCCTGACCATGACCGCCGGGCGCCTGACCGGCGACCGGATTGTCCGTCGACTGGGGGCTGCCCGGGTGATCGTCACCGGCGGGGCGCTGGCGGCGGCCGGGATCTTCCTCGCGACCCTGTCACCGGCCTGGGCCATGTCCCTGCTGGGCTATGCGCTGGTCGGCGCCGGATGTTCAAATATCGTCCCGGTGCTCTACACCGCTGTCGGCAAGCAGACCGTCATGCCGGAACACATCGCCGTGCCGGCCATCACCACCCTCGGCTATGCCGGTATTCTCGCGGGGCCCGCGGTGATCGGTTTCATTGCCCATGGCAGCAGCCTGGCGACTGCCTTCCTGTTGATCGGGGGATTGCTCGCAGCGGTGGCGGTCAGCGGCAAAATACTGCGGGTATGAGCAAAGGACATGAGCGGCCTGAATCCTTCAAGTAGCTCATGTACGCCTGATCGTTTCTTCCCTGCCTTATCGTTTCCCGTCCGCAGCGCTGTGCCTGGCAGAACGGTTCAGTGGTTAGCCCAGATGCCGCTCGGTGTCATTGGCCAGACGGCAAGACAACTTGTGCCATAACCCGGCGAGCGTGGAAAACACAGGGCTGGACAACGGTTCCTCCGTGAATGTTCGAGAACCTTTATCGAAGTCTTCGGCGGTGGGCGCCCTGAAGCTGAACTTCGGCGAAGACATGAGGTTGAGTGCCTGCGAACGGGATGTGCTTGGGAGGCCTGCTTCCCGTGCAGGCATCGCCAGGCTCGCAACCGTGTACTGGGAGGGCTGAGATTCAAAGGATGTCGAATTCATAGTCCAGACCTGATTCGGTAGGTGAAGACACCGGCAGCCATTCAACGGCCGATGGCAATCTCTTCGTGGTAAAACCCTTCCTCCCTGACTGAAGTGGTGCTTCCTGCTCACTACGCTTACCAACCTATGCCGCGAGTGACGCGGCATTCGGCTATGCCAGAGTTAACGCAGCAGTTTCAGCAGTTCGCGTCGCGAAATCTTGCCGTCGCGCTGCCACTCGTCAACATTGTCCATCCGCCCCTGCAGAATCGAACGGGCCATGACTTCCTTGGCCAATTGGATGAGATGGTCAGTGAAGGGATTGCCCGTCAACGCCTGCGCCGCAAACTCTTTGAGCTTGTCGAGCTTGATGCTGTCGCCCCGACCGTTGCCCTTCAACTGTTGGAAATGGCCGAGCATTTCCTTGATCAGTTGTTTGTCGTCTTTGAGTTTAAAGGGGTTATCGGAACCGATGACGCTCATAATGTCGTCCCTGGACAAGCGGCCATCCGAAGCACCGGTGCTCATGTTTCGATCGAGCGCGCGTACCAGCTCGGGACGCCGCAGCAGTTCCTTCGCCAGGCGGATATTGGCGTCCATCTGCGGGTTGCCGGTCAACGGTCGCTCGGCCATTTTCTTCAGGCTTTCGAGGGTGACTTGCCGCGAAAAATGCCCTTCCCTGAACGCGCCGTAATTGCTCAGCAGCGCCTGGGCCAGTTGCTGATTGCTTTGCTTGGAGTAATGCGGGTCCGGCCGCTCGGGGGTTGGGCGCGGCGGTGGGCCGGGGTTCGGGCGCACATTATCGGGCAGCGGACGTTGCGGCGGCCCCGAGTGATAATGACCGTGGCCGAAGTACGGGCGCGACGACGTGCTGCCGAATGCTGAGCCGAAGTGATACGAATCCCAGAACAGGCTCTGGCTGGCCGATGAGCTCATAGACCGCTCGGCAATGGACATGGGGTCTCTGAAAGACTTGTCATCAGAGGAGTGAGCGACAGACTGCATGAATACTGATGCCGACATTTAGTTCTCCAGTTCGGTTTGATCAGACGCCTTGCCTCAGCGCTCCAGGCGCCCCGACGATCGACAAATCGTCAAGAAAACCAGCGGAAGCAGGCTTATCCTGTGTGGCAGAACTGTGGGAGTCGGTTCCTGATCGCGCTGAAAGTTTCCAGCGCCCAGGTAGGAAGAGCATCTGCTGAGATACGGAACTCATCACCTTCCCAAGCCGTTTCGGCGCAGCCAGCCCCCTCGCCGCCCAACCCGACCCAGGCGCGCAAAAAACCTCGGTTCACCAGCATCAACCGTCAGCGGCGCAGGTGCATGGACTGCAGAATCGCGGCTGGAATTTGTTCGAGCGGCAACTCGCGCTCCACCGCACCGAGCTTGAAGGCCTCCTTAGGCATGCCGTACACCACGCACGACTCTTCATTCTGGCCCAGCGTCAGCGCGCCGTTGTCGTGCATCTCCTTCAACCCGCGAGCGCCATCGTCCCCCATGCCCGTCATGATGATGCCCAGCGCGTTGCCGCCGGCGCTGCGGGCGACCGAACGAAACAGCACGTCCACCGAAGGGCGGTGCCGGCTGACAGGGGGCCCATCAACGATTTCAACCAGGTATTGGGCGCCGCTGCGCTTGAGCAACATGTGCCTGCCGCCGGGAGCAATCAACGCACAACCGGGAATGACTCGGTCGCCATTTTTCGCCTCCCTGACTTCGATCTCGCACAGGCGGTTGAGCCGCTCGGCAAATGCCGCGGTGAAGTGTTCCGGCATGTGCTGCACGATCACGATTCCCGGGCACACCCTGGGCAAGGCAGTCAGCACCAGCTCCAGGGCTTGCGTGCCGCCGGTGGACGTACCAATGGCGACGATGTTTTCGGTGGTGCGCGCCATGGCCTGCGTGCTCGCCGGCAGTATGACGTCGGCAGTCAGCTTGACCGGGGCTCGCTCGCTGGACGGCACCATGCGTTTCATGTTGGCACGGGCTGCGGCCTTGACGGCACCGGCCAATTCATCGGAACTGTCGGTCAGGAACTGACGCAAATTGAGTTGCGGCTTGGTCACGATACTCACCGCACCGGCCGCCAGCGCTTGCATGGTGGTGGCCGCGCCCTTCTCGGTCAGCGTGGAGCAGATGACCACTGGCGTCGGATGTTCGGCCATCAGTTTCTTGAGGAACGTAATACCATCCATCCGCGGCATCTCGACGTCCAACACGATGACGTCCGGCCATTGCTTATTCATCTTGTCCATGGCGAACACCGGGTCCGCCGCCGCGCCGATCACTTCAATGGCCGGGTCTTGCCCAAGGGTCGCCGTCAGCACCTGGCGAACCACCGCGGAGTCGTCAATGATCAGTACTTTGATAAGGCTCATATCGCACGCTCTCCATGAGGGCTGCTGAGTGGCCAATGCAGGGCCAGGTAGTTGAGTTCGATGTTGCCATTGGCCAGATCGAACACCACGGTTCGATAACCCACGCCTTCCACATGAAAGTTGTGACACCGCAAATGATGCGAATCGAGCAGGTGCCTGGCTTGCTCGACATTGCGCTGGCCAACGTAGTGATTGTCCGAACGCGCCAGCCCCGGAAACATATCCCCGCCGCCATACACGCTGATTCTGAACTCCGTCGGCGGCACCTTGATCGCGTGCATTCGGCCGAGCAGCAATTGGAGCGCCTCATCGCCGTAGCGACCATCCAGTGCAGCCGATCTGTTCACTGCGCGCCGCGGCAACAGGTAGTGGCACATGCCGCCCAACAAGCGCCGCGGATGCCAGACCACCAATGCAACGCATGAGCCCAGCACGGTGCGCAGCCGAATGGCGCCTGAACCGAAAAACCACTCGCCGGGATTCAGGTACACCTCGCGGGACGGTGGGGTGTCAGGCATGCGGCCTCCGATAGATCGAAGGCTTGACCAGTCGCAGTTCATCGGTCACGCCATTGAGACTTTCCGAATGGCTGACCAGGAAATAGCCGCCGGGCTTGAGGTGGCTGACCAGGCGCTTGACCACTTGCACTTTGGTCTCGCTGTCAAAATAGATCATCACGTTGCGCAGGAAGATCACGTCAAACATTCCCAGTTTCGGCAGCGGATTGTTCAAGTTGATGGCCTGGAAATCGATCCTCGACGCCAGCGCCGGTTCGACCATGAAGCAACCGTGGTTGGCGCCGACGCCTTTGAGGCAATATTTGTTGAGCAACGCTTGGGGAATGCCGCGCGTGCCTTCGAGGGGGTAGCGCCCCTGGCGGGCCGTTTCCAGTACCCGGCTGCTGATATCCGATGCGACGATTTCCCAGGGCCGGCCGCCGAGGCTGTCCGCCAGGACCATGGCCAGGGTGTAGGGCTCTTCACCGCTCGAGCAGGCGCCGCTCCATACACGCAAAGGCCCGCTGCCACGCAGTTCGGGCAGTGCGACATCGCGCAGGAAATCAAAATGCTTGGGCTCGCGGAAGAAGTAGGTTTCGTTGGTGGTCAGCATATCGACCGCCACTTGTAGTTCCGTCGCGTCCTTCATCAGCACTTTGTAGTACGCGCCGTAGGTATTGAGCTTGAACACTTGCAGGCGCTTGGCGAGCCGAGCGCTCACCAACTGTTTTTTGGCATCCGACAGGCTGATGCCGGCGATTTGATGAATGAGAGTGCGAAACTGCAGGAACTCCGCATCGGAGAGAATCACGTTCATGAGGACACTCCCAAAAAACAATCAGGCAGTTGAAGGCAGCAAGGGATCAAGGGTTGCCAGCACATCGACCTGTTCCAGGGACAACACGCGACCGATATCCAGCAACAACACAAAACCGCTCTCCAATTTGCCGATGCCCAACAGGAAGTCCGCTCTGACATCGGTCCCGAAATTCAAGGACGGTTCGATATCCTGATCGGCGATTTCAAGGACCTCGCTGACCGCATCCACAATGATGCCCACCGGCTTGCCCCCGGCATTGGCCTGTACCTCAAGGATCACAAAGCAGGTCCTCGAGGTCTGCACCGTGCGCTCGCCGCGAAAGCGCACACCCAGGTCCAGCACCGGAACCGCCGCGCCGCGCAGATTGATCACGCCGCGGATGCTGGGCGGCAACAACGGCACGCTGGTGATCGGTCCGTATTCGATGATCTCTCGCACGTTGAGCGTGCCGACGGCGAACATCTCATCCCCCAACTCGAAGGTGAGGTATTGGCTAGGGCTCGAGACCGTGGCTTTACCTGGACTTGCGATGGATAACGCCATGACTCACCTCGCATCGATTACTTTGCGGCCGCGCCGGGAGGCGCGGTCGTATACGTCAAGCTCGCATCAAGCCGGCCATCTCATCGACACACAACACCTGCTCGATTTGCAGCAGCGTGACAAACGCACCTCGCACCTTGGTCATCCCCCGGATGAAGTCGGTACGGATAGGGTTACCAAAGGCCGGCGCGGGCTTGATATCGATATCGAGGATCTCGATCACTTCGCTGACCGAGTCCACCACCACCCCCAGCACCTGGGACTCGCCCTCCTTCGCCGCTTCAAGAATGACGATGCACGTTCGGCTGCCCAGCACCGTCACACCCTTGCCAAACCGCGCCTTGAGGTCCACTAACGGCACCACTGAACCGCGCAGGTTGATCACCCCGCGCAGGAATGTCGGCATCATCGGCACCGTGGTCACCTGGTTGTATTCGATGATTTCGCGAACGTTCAGTGTATTGACCGCATACATCTGCTGGTCAGCCAAGAAGGTCAGGTACTGCAAGGGCTCATCGACCTGCGGCGCTGACTCCAAAGTGTTCGGCATAACGGCTGTGGCGCTCATGGGTCAGCTCCCGAAGCGGACGAAACCGCTCTCCACCGCACGGGTATCCTGGTCGAACGTGGATGCCGCGCGATTGATCACGGGCATCGAGGCGGTCCGCCCGGCGCGCTTGCTCTGTACGCTGAAAAAGCCCATGAGTTCCTGCAACTGCTCGGCCTGGCCGCTCATTTCCTCGGCCGTCGCCGCCAGCTCTTCGGAGGCCGAAGCGTTTTGCTGGGTCAGTTGGCTCATCTGCGACATCGCGCTGTTGATTTGCTCGGAACCGATGGATTGTTCTTCCGAGGCGGCCGCGATTTCCTGCACCAGGTCAGAGGTCTTGGCGATCGAGGGCACAATCTCGTCAAGCAGGTTGCCCGCCCGTTCCGCCAAGGCCACGCTGTTCTTGGCCACTTCACTGATTTCCTGCGCCGCGATCTGGCTGCGCTCGGCCAGTTTGCGCACTTCGGCCGCCACCACCGCGAAGCCTTTGCCGTGCTCGCCGGCACGCGCCGCTTCGATCGCCGCGTTGAGCGCCAACAGGTTGGTCTGGTAAGCGATGGAGTCGACGATGCCGATTTTCTCAGCGATGGTCTTCATCGCCGCCACAGTGTCCTTCACGGCGCGACCGCCTTCCGAGGCTTCCTTGTTGGCTTTACCCGCCATGCCGTCGGTCACCTTGGCATTTTCGGTATTTTGAGCAATGGACGCCGACATCTGCTCCATCGATGCCGAGGTCTGTTCCACCGACGCGGCCTGTTCGGACGCCGACTGCGCCATGCTTTGCGCAGTGGCGGAGATCTCCTCGGAAGCACTGGACAGCGAATCGGCCGAGCCGCGCACTTCGCCGATGATTTCCGAGAGTTTTTCCACGGTGCCGTTGACCGAGTTTTTCAGTTCCAGGAACTTGCCTTGATAGTCGCCGTTGATGGTCCGGGTCAGGTCGCCATTGGACATCGCCGACAAGACATCCATGGCTTCAGTAATCGGCACGATGATCGCATCCAGCGAACCGTTGATCCCCAGGATGATGCGGCGGAAATCACCCTGATGCCGAGCGGCGTCAGGCCGGGTATCGAGTTTGCCGATCAGCGCGCTGTCGCTGATCTGGCTGGTGTCTTCGACGAGCGCCAGGATATTGGCCCGCAGTTGCTCGATGTTCTCGTTGATAAAGGCTTTTTTGCCGGGGAATTGCTCAAGCGGTGCCGACAGATTGCCTTCGCCGAACGCGCGGATACAGGCCATGGCTTTTTTCTTCACGCTGATATGGCCGTTGACCATCTCGTTGATGCCCTGGGCCATGGAGCGGTAACTGCCATGAAAGCGGCCAGCATCGATCTGTGCATCGATGTCGCCCTTGTCGTGTTCACTGGACATGCGGTTTATCTCCGCGACCAGCCCATGCAGGCTCGCGCCCAGTTGTTGCATGGACGCCATCAAGCTCGTGGTGTCACCGGGCTTGAGCGTGGCTTTGGCATCCAGCTCCCCCGCTGACAAGCGAGCGGCGAAAGCGCGCACGGCCACCGGTTCGCCGCCGAGTTGGCGCATCAGGTTGCGCCCCAGAAGTGCGCCCACCAACGCGGTGGCTAAAAATGTCAGCGCGCTGACCAGCAGGATGAGGGAGCGGGCATTCTTCTCAGTGGCGGTGGCAACCAATTGGCCCTTGCGCCCAAGTTCCAGGTTGTATTCGCGCAGCTCACCGATCGTCGTCAGCACCGCGCTCTGCAATGGCTGGCTCGCCTCGATCAATGCACGGGCCGAGGCTTGATCACCGTCGTCGATGAACTTGTCGAAATGCGCCTGCAGGGTCGCGAATTCAGCCAAGCGGCCACGTAACTGCTTCAACAGTGCTGCGTCATGGTCGTCGGAGACCAACGCGGCCTCATAGTGATCCAGGGCTTTGCCAATCGCGCTGAAGTTCTGTGCCACGTTCTGTGCATAGCTGGACACGAAGTTTTTTTCGGAATCGTTCAGACGTTGCCATTCCAGGGTGTGAAGGTCGGTGAACGCAGCCGCCGCACGGTCGATTTCCAGCAAGCTGGGCACGGTATTGGTGTTGGCATAACTGGCGCTCGTATTGATTTCACCGGCCAGGTAAAGGCTGGTACCACCCAACACGACAACGCCGAGCGCTGCGGTGAAAACCAACAGCATGATATTTCTGATAACGGTCATGGCGAGGAACTCCTGATGACGCTCATTAAGTCGATAACGGACTTGGGATCGAACGGTGGGTGGCGTCCTTGGCAACGTGTCCTAACAAATTGGGTATATCCAGAATCAGGGCGACGGCTCCACTGCCAAGGATGGTGAACCCGCCGAGCCCATGGGCCTCACCAAACACTTTGCCCAATGGCTTGATCACGGTTTGAAACTCCCCCTGCAAGCGATCGACCACCAAGCCAGCACGCAGGCCGGCGTATTGCACGACGACCACGTTTTCTCGACTGCCTCGGGGTTCTTGCACATCGAACATGTCCCGCAGGCGCAGGATCGGCAGCACATCTCCACGCAGGTCCAGGTAGCCGGTGTCTGCGCCCTGTCCAGGCGCCAGTTCGATGCACTCCTCCACCATGTTCAGCGGGATGACATAAGAGGCCTTGCCCACCCCGATCAGAAAGCCGTCGATGATTGCCAGGGTCAGCGGCAGACGAATCCGTACCGTTGTGCCCTGCCCTTCTTCGCTCTCGAGGCTCACGCTGCCGCGCAACGCGGTGATATTGCGCTTGACCACATCCATGCCCACCCCGCGGCCGGACAGGTTGCTGACCTGGTCGGCGGTGGAGAAGCCCGGCTCGAAAATCAAGTTCAGGATGTCTTTATCCGCCGGTAGCTGGCCGTCCCCCACCAGGCCACGCTCGCGGGCCTTGGTCAGGATTTTGTCCTTGGCCAGGCCACCGCCGTCGTCCGACACTTCGATCACGATACTGCCGGACTCGTGGTAGGCATTCAGGCGTACCGTGCCCTGGGCCGGCTTGCCCCGTTGAAGGCGCGTCGATACGGCCTCGATGCCATGGTCCATGGCGTTGCGCACCAAGTGCGTCAACGGGTCGCCGATACGTTCGACGACGGTCTTGTCCAACTCGGTCTCGCCACCGCCGATCTGCAGCACGATGTCCTTGCCCAGTTCCTTGGAGACGTCGCGCACCACCCGCTGGAAGCGCGTGAATGTCGCGCCGATCTGCACCATGCGCAGGGTCAGTGCCGAGTCACGCACCTCTTCCACCAAGCGCGATAACAGGCTGGTGGCTTCGATCATCTCGCCAATCCCGCTACGCACTGCCACCAGGTTGGCTCCGGCTCCGGCGATGATCAGCTCGCCAACCAGGTTGATCAGTTGGTCCAGCTTGGCGGCATCGACGCGGATCAGGTTGCCTTCGTTGCTCGCCGCACCCTTGCCGGCCTTGATCAACGGCGCGACTGAATCGGGTGGTGCGTCCAGCTCGCCGCGCATCTCGACCGGAGCTTGCTCACCCTCCTGGGTGACGAGCAGGGCCTGGGACTCCGTCAATGTGCCGCAACGCACCAGCAGCTCAAGCAGCACGGCATTGTCTTCCGGCAATCCGTCGAGATGCGCGCGACAGGCTTGGACAGAGGCTTGCGGTGCAAGGATCTGGACGAGCGCGTCATCGCGCACAAAATCAAAGGCTCCGTCGATGACCTCCCGCGAGGCATCGCTGAGCAGCGCGAGTTCAAAGCCCAGGTAGTTGGTTTCCGGGTCCATCGACGCAAACGGCGGCAACCCCTCGCACAGTGTGACGGTATGCAGCAACTGCCCCAACGTGCTCAGGTAACGCAGGAACGCCAGCGGGTCCATGCCGTTGCGCAATACATCCGGGCCAAAGCGCAGGGACAAGTGCCAGTGGCCGGGACTTGCGCCCGGCTCGTCCACCGGCAACGTGGCTGGAGCGGGCGAAGCGCTCGGCACCGAGCCTTCCAGGTACTGCGCGAGCCGCTCGCCCAGGCATTGGCCCTGGAGCCGCAGCGGTTCGTCCAATCGGTCAAGGTTGCCATCCTCGGCCAGCAGGTCGATCAACTGGCCGATATGGTCACGGGCATCGAGAAACAACGCACTCAATGCCTCGTCGACGCGCACTTCCAGGCTGCGGACCCGGTCCAGGACGCTTTCGGCGACATGGGTGAACTCAACGATGGGCATCAAGCCAAACAAGCCGGCCGAGCCTTTGATGGTGTGGGCCACGCGGAACAAGCCGTTGATGGTGTCGAGGTCCTGCGGCGACCTCTCGATCTGCAGCAGTGCGTCTTCCATTTGCAGCAGGAGCTCGCGACTCTCGGCAATGAAAGTCTGCAGCACGTCATCCATGTTCATGGGCTGGGCCATACGATCATGCTCCAAGCGACTGGGCGAAAAGCGGATTGGCGAAGTAGTCGTCAAGACCGCTGAGCCGTATTGCTTCGATTACGGTCGCGCTCGGGTTGCTCAGCAACAGCTGCGTTCCGTCCTTGAGCGACTCGCGTTTGATGAGGATCAACAATTGCAGACCGGCGCTGTCCAGTTCGTCGACATTGGACAAGTCCAACTCAACCTCATGCGCCAGCGGAAACAACGACAACAACAGGTCTTTTTGTTCAGTGGCGGTGTAGATCGTCAGGGGGCCTTCCATGACCTGGATTCGACGTAGCATCGGTACGGTGCTTTTCATGGAAACCTCCTGGCCAGCGGTCGCTGGTCATTGCTATGGCAGGATCAACTTGGAGACGGCAGTGAGCATTTGCGCTGGCTGAAAGGGCTTGACCATCCACGCCTTGGCACCGGAGGCCTGGCCTTGCTGCTTCATCGCATCACTGGCCTCGGTGGTCAGCATGATGACCGGCGTGAACTTGTAGGCCGGCAATAGCTTGGCCGCCTTGACGAAGCTGAAGCCGTCCATGTTGGGCATGTTCACGTCGCTGACAATCAGGTGGATTTTGCGTCCGTCCAGTTTGCTCAGCGCATCTTTGCCATCACAGCCTTCGATCACGTCATAACCCGCGCCTTTGAGAGTGATGCTGACCACCTGCCGGATGGAGGCGGAGTCGTCGACGATCAGAATGGTTTTGCTCATCGGAAAAGCTCCTCTAGAAAAAGGTGATTTCGCTGTCATCGGACTTGGCGTGCGTGTTACCGCCATGGATAGCGTGTTGCTCCGGCATGGTGTAGGCCGTTGAAAGCTCTTGCAGCCAACGATCACTGACCATCGGGCTGAGGGAATGCCCGCTCAGGCTCGATGCCTGGCGCTCGTCCAATTGCTGCTGGAGCTTGTCCAGGTCGCGGGTAATCAGCGTCAACATCTGGCTGACGCGATCCTGGAACTGCAAGGCGACCAGCACCTGGGCAATCTCGTCGGCGACGTTGGCGCTCTGCTGTTGCAGGTCATGGCTGTTGCGCACGAGGGTCTGGGCGGTACCGCGAAAATGTTCGATGACCTGCGAGACCACACGCTCCGAATCCGCGAGGGTCAAAGTGTCTTGTTCAGCGTGGTGGCGGGACATTTGCACCGTGCGGGCAATGGCCGCATTGACGGTATTCACGGTTTCACTGATCTTGCGCCCGGTCTCGCCGGACATACTCGACAGCTTGCGCACTTCATCGGCGACCACCGCAAAACCTCGCCCCGCCTCACCGGCGCGCGCGGCCTCGATGGCGGCGTTGAGGGCAAGCAGGTTGGTTTGACTGGCGATGTCACCGACAAACTTGGCCATCTGCTGAAGTTGTTCGGTGAAGCCGGAGAGCTGCAGGACTTCTTTGAGTTCGCTCTCTTTATTGGAGAGCGCGGAGCGCAGGGCCAGCACGATGGAATTGAGGTCGCGCTGGCCGACTTCCAGCAAGTCGACCAATTGCTGGGAAGCATCTTGCCCGCCGTTGCTGGCCACGCTGTGGCTGATGTTCGATGACAGCGTGCCAAAGCGTTCGCTGAGCTTGAGGATGGACGTTTCGCTGATCACGCGCGCGGCTTCGATCTGCCTGGACCAAACGGGAAGCACGCTGAGGCACACGTCTGCCAGGCCGTTATCGACGGCCAATGTCGCCGAGACCTCGGGCGGCTGATCGAGCTGGCGTTGCAGGCTGTTGCAATGCGCCTGGAAGCATCTGTTTGCCCAAAGGCCCAAGCCAACGCACAGCGCCAACAACGCGCCCCCTGCCGCCACAGCCCATGCGCTGAAGTCATTGCTGTAGGCAACCGCAAGGCCTCCGAGCAGACCGGCCAAGGCGACCGGAAACACTATCAAAGCAGCCGAGGGGGGTGTGGTCTGTTCGCTCACGGTCTGTCTCCCAATCGAAGCATCTCGTCGCCGGTTGATCGGCAGTTCGATTGCTTGAGAGGGATACTGGCCCAATAATGGCACCACGGCCATCGGACCATCCCTATTCCAGGGTAGGGATACCGGCAACCAAGGTAGGAAAATCCCTACACAAGGGGGTTGCTCACGAAATACCCAAGGTCATGGCGAAGCGCACAATGTCCGCTGTAGAGCCGAACCCCATCTTTTCCATGAGCCGGGTCTTGTGGGTGCTGACCGTCTTGTTGCTGATGACCAACTGTTCGGCGATCTGGTTGACGCTCATGCCATGAGCCAGCAAGCGCAGAATCTGAAACTCGCGATCGGACAGGCTTTCAACGTAGGTCTGTTGCTTCAGGCCACTGCTTTGCAGGGCAATCTGCTCTGCCAGCGCCGGGTCCAGGTAACGTTGGCCGCTGGCCACTCGTCGCATGGCAATCAACAGGGTCTCGGGGTCGCGGTCCTTGGTGAGGTAGCCGAGCGCACCAGCGCGCAGTGCGCGTTGCGCAATGTGGATTTCGTTATGCATGCTCAACACCAGGATCGGCAGCTCCGGGTACTGGGTATGCAGGCGGGCGATCAGGATTTCGCCGCTGATACCCGGCATGTTCATATCGAGCAGCAGCAGGTCGATCTCGACCTGGCGCAACAGCTCGATCACTTGCGTGCCACTCTCGGCTTCGGCCACCACCTGGACATCGGCGACCAGCATGAACAACTGCTTGAGCCCTTCGCGCATGATGGTGTGGTCATCGGCGATCAGCATGCGAATCATTAATACGTATCCTTGTGCATCGGAATGAATGCCTGGACTGTTGTGCCCTGTCCGGGATGGCTGAAAACAATCACTTTGCCGCCCAACATCAGGCCACGCTCACGCATCCCGGCCAGCCCCAGGGTCTGCCGGGTGACGGCGTCGGGGTCAAACCCCTTGCCGTTATCCTGGACCTCCAGCAGCCAGTTGGTTTCCTGCGGGCTCAGGGTGACGCTGACCTGTGTCGCTTCGGCGTAACGCGCGATATTGGTCAACGACTCCTGCACGATGCGAAACGCGGCGGTGACGTGGGTATCGGGGAGCGTCAGCGGAATCGACGGCAGGTGTAACACACAGGGAACCCGGGTCAAGGTGACGAACTCGGTGGTCAGCCACTCAAGACCGGAAACCAGCCCCAGGTTTAACGCGGACGGTCGCAGGCTGGTGGAGACATCACGCACGACCTGAATCGTCTTGTCGGTCAGCACCATCAGCCGCTCGACCTGCGGGGTCAGCTCGGGTGTCGAAGCGCCGAATTGAAACCTCAACAGTGATATCCCCATGCGCAGTGCCGTCAAGTGCTGGCCCAGCTCATCATGGATCTCCCTGGCGATCAGTTTGCGCTCCTCTTCCCGCGCCGTTTCGCGACGGGTCGACAGATCGCGCAATTGTGCATTGGAGTTGGCCAGGCGCCGCTCGGCAGCCCGCAGCCTGGAAATATCGCGCCCCACCGCCAGCACACTCACGACCCGCTGGCCGTCGACCTCTGGAACAAAGTGGATCAGTACCACTTTGGGTGCGCTCTTCAACCCCGAGAGCAGAAACTCCTGCTCCGTCGCTTTATTTTCCTGAATCACTTGGGCCACCAATTCGCGAAACAGCTGAGACTGGTGGTTCAGCGGCGCCACCGCGTCCATGGGCATGCCCATCAGTTCCGGCCAGGCCCCGCCCACCCATCTTCGCAACTGTGCATTGACGTAGAGCACTTCGCCATGAGCACTCAACCGAGCGATAGCGTCCGGGCTGTTTTCGACCAGTGCGCTGATGTCGTGCTGGCGTCCGAGTTCTTTCTGCCGGGCCCTGATCAACAGGGTAATGTCGCGGCTGATCACCAATATCCGTGCCGCCACACGCCCTGAATCCGCCACCGGCACCAGCGTAAAGTGCAGTTGACGGACTTCGTTGCGAAGCACCATGCCCTCATCCGACTCAACCACCCGCCCGGCGGTTGTGCATTGCTCACAAAGCGCCTGGATTTTTTGCGCGCCCAACCGACCAAAGATCAACTCCAGCGGCTCACCGATGACATCGGCATGCGGTTTGCCCAGCGCGCGCAACAACGCCGGGTTGACCTCGACACAACGCAGGCAACCGACCGCCGTCATTTCCAGCAGGCAAAGCATGTCCAGGGTGTGGTCGAAAATGTCACGGTAACGACGCTCGCGCTCGCGGAGCAACGACTCTGATTGCCAGCGTTCGATCGCGATCGCCGCAATATGACAGGTCTGGCGCACGCGCAGGATGTCGCTCTCATCCGGCCCGGTGCCGGACGACTGAGACAACTCGAAAGTGCCGAGCACGTGGCCTTGTTTGTCCACGATCGGCTCGGACCAGCCTACGGCAGACGCCGTATTCATCACCGCGCCGGTGCCGAGCGGCGCTACCAGTTGCACCCGGCAGGACCGATGGGGCAAGGCCAATTGCAGATAGTCCACCAGGAGCTCGAGCGTTTCCTCCAGGGGCGCGCCCGTCGCCATTTTTTCGAAAATCCCCAAGCGCGCGTCTTCCAGGACCTGTTGCTTGCACAACTCGGTAATGTCGTGGGCCAGCGCCAACACGCCGATCACCTCGCCTGTCGGGCTGCGCTCGGCCGTCAGGCTGACCGCACAACTGACCAACTCGGTACTGTCCGCGAAGGTCCAACTGTCGAGGAATTGCGCGGTTTCGCCCGTCGCAACGACATGGCGCAGCTGGTTGATATAGTCACCCGCGTCCTCGTCGGGGCTCACGCCTATCGACTCGTCATAAGACATGCCGGTCAAGCGCAAAAAGGCCGGGTTGACGTAAGTGCGCAACAGGTTGCGGTTGTAGCGCACGATGATGTTGGGTGAACTTTCCGCGAGGGTGAGAAATTTGAGTTCGCTGCCCACCAGCGTTTCGCGCAGCTGCCAGTTCTCGGTGATGTCCTCCAGTTGGGACACAAAGCAGAGCGGCTGCCCCTGATCGTCCCGCACCATTCCCACGGTCAACCGCGCCCACACCACCCGCCCGTCGCGATGGATATAGCGTTTATGCAACGTCGCGCCTGACCTCGCACCGCGCTTGAGTTCGTCGATCAACTGCTTGCCGACCTCGCGGTCCTCGGGGTGGGTCAGTGCCATGAACGTGGTGGTTTGCAACTGCGCTTCGCTATACCCAAGCAATGTGCAAATGACGCCATTGGCCCGTAGCCAACGACCGTCCAGCGACACCAGCGCCAGGCCGGTACCGGAGGAATCGAAAATCGACCTGAGCGGGATCTGCGCGTAGCTTTCGGTTTCGGATGGCGGGGCCGACGCGCCCTGGCGGGCAACGACCTCGACAATAAAATACGCATCGCGCCACAGCGTCAGGGAAACGTCCAGCCCGCACGCCCCTCTGCTCAATGCCGCGAAACCAGCCCGCGTGTTCCCTGCGGCCGTTTCTAGCGCGGCATAAAACAGTCCATGGTCTTCGGGCCGCAGGAGGGCGATGAACTCGCCGCCCGCTGTCGGAGAAACGCCATTTTGAACTTGCAGATGGGCGAACGCGGGATTGCCGGCGACAACCCGAGCGGCGCGGTCCAGCGCCACAACCGCAATGGACAGACAGCCGAGCACACTCTCGAGGGTTCGCAACGTATCGTCGTCAGCCACTGCCTGTGCGTCGCGAGCCATCATCCCTGTGCCCTCGGTCGTTGAACGGACTTAACGATATTTGCAAGGCGGGTAAAACGCCTAGCAACCTTCTACGCAGCGCTGGAAATCGGAAACGCCTGAACATTGACCTTTTTACGAGAGCACGGACCCTCACCGCCAACTTGTCTATCTCGCGTTAAAGCGCCTTCAGACCCACGACTCAATCCTTTGCTCGAACTGTAGCCCAATATCAGGCTTCGAAGAGCTGCAGCACGATAGAAGAGAAGGCGCTACAGGAGATGATCCAAGTCAATACACATGGGCGGCCGCGGGTTTTGCATCACTTCTTGTCTATGCTCACCCGCACCGCCGAGGCGCAGACCTTTGAGCCTTGCAGCGAACGAAAAAATGATATCATAATGACATCATCACCTGATACCTTGTAGGTAGAACCAAGCAATTGCGAGGGTCATCATGGGCGAAGGCGCTCCTATTCCGTCGAATGAAGCTGAAAGGCTAAAAGAGGTCGCCAAATTTTGCCCCGCGGGCAGCGACTCCGACGAAGTCTTCGACAAAATCGCCGCAATCACCTCGGCGTACTTCAACGCGCCGGTCACGCGGGTCTCAATCGTCGATGAGCTCTGCATTATTGACACTGTCACGCGCGCGCCCATGAGCGAGTTGGACAGAGGCATGCTCAATTACTTCACTGAATGGGTCACGATGCGTATCTGCAACAGGCGCGCTCGTAACTTCGTAGACCAACCCACCGGGTTGTTTAATCGACTGAGGTTTGAGGAAGATATACATCAAACGAACCGGGTAAACAGCGCATGCGAGATTGACGCAGTCGACGTCATTATGCCGAAAGTCCTCAACGATATAGTCAAGGCACCGGGTTATACCTGTACACAAGACTTGATCCTGGCGATAACGTCGCGCCTACAAAAGTGCTACCCAATAATTGCTTGCTTTATAAAATCAGTCCGACGCGATTCGGCTTCATTCTCAATGAATGAGCCGGGCCCTGAGCAAATTTGCGAACGTATTCTGCATAACTTAAAAATATCGGCTACCGAGTCGTTGCAGAAGGCGTAGAAAACCAAGAAGTTCTGCAGCGTTACTTGATAGAAAAACCTATGAGTTCCAAGGCTTTAGAAACCTGGATAGGACAAAGAAACCAGGAGGCAATCATGACGTTGAAGGACTCGCACGCGGCGATTGCGCGCTATTTATATAACGCCACGCCTGCGCCAGTCGTCTACCGATTATATAAACCACCGCTGCCTGGCCGTTTTTTATTACAGCCCTTACTTACCGCCCCGGTAAAACCGAATTATTTTACCGCTGACCGACGACTGACCTGTTCTGCGCTCAAGTTGATCTTGGCCCGAGCCGATAGGCTGATGTGAGAAGGATCGCTATTTACTGATTCAGGGAGGAACCTATGTCGTCATACGGCAACTTGCAGCCGCTTCCTCAGGCTCGCACTTTTTTCCGCTTACCGCTCGTACCCGCTGCCTGTGGCGCATGCGCCCTGCTATTGAGCGACTGGCGCGCCGACAACCAGACAACGCGCCCCGCAAACGCCTGGGCAAACCACTGTTTATTCCTCGAACGATAGCAAACCCGGCAATTCAGCCAACCGCACCGCACATGGAGAGGCCTTTCAATGAAATGGTTCTACGATTTAAGGATAGCTACCAAGCTCATCACTTCGTTCTTGCTGGTGCTGGTGCTGACGGCCATGACGGGCGTGTTCGCCATCATCCAGTTGGGCCTGGTTAACGAAACTGCCACTGAAATGCGCGACAACTGGTTGCCTTCGGTACGGGTTGTCTCCGGCATTCGTTTTTTTGTCGCCAACTATCGGGTCAAGGAACTGCGCTATCTGATGGCCGACAGCCCGACGGAACAGGCGCAATATGAACAGGAGATCGTCGATGCTCGCAAGGAAGTCGAGACCCGCATGGCGCGCTATGAAAAAGAGCTGATCTCAAGCCCGGTGGAACAGGCGTTGTTCGATACGCTCAAGACCAACTGGAACAGCTACCTCAATACCAGTAAGAACCTGTTGGCCGAGTCGCGGCAGGGTTTGAAGGAACAGACCAGTGTCATTCTCAAAGGGGATTCGAAACGGGACTTCGAACAGATCTCCAGCGACTTGGTAAAACTCGTCGACCTCAACGACGCCGGAGCCACGGCAGCCAATCAACGCGGTAACGAAATCTACGCCAATGCGCGACTGTCCATCATCGCCGCGGTACTCGTGGCTTTGCTGGTGGGTATCGCGCTGGCGTTGTTTATTTCACGCATCATTTCCACCCCGCTGAAAAGGGCCGTGGATGTGGCCAGCCAACTGGCCGAAGGTAACCTGGCCGTGAAGATCGAAGGTGGCTCCAAGGACGAAACCGGGCGTGTGCTCACGGCGATGCAGGCCATGGTCGGCAAGCTTTCGCAGATTATCGGTGAGGTGCGCAATGCCGCCGACGGTCTGGCCAGCGCGTCGGAGGAAGTCAGCGCTACTGCCCAGGCCATCAGCCAGACCACCAGCCAACAAGCCGCAAGCGTCGAAGAAACCAGTGCGTCCATCGAACAAATGAGTGCCAGCATTAACCAGAACACCGAGAACGCCAAGATAACCGACGGCATGGCCAGCAAGGCAGCCAAGGAAGCAGGAGACGGCGGCGACTCTGTTCAGCAAACGGTGCAGGCGATGAAAAAAATCGCGCAACGCATCAGCATCATCGATGACATTGCCTACCAGACCAACTTGCTGGCCTTGAACGCCGCCATCGAAGCGGCGCGAGCCGGCGAACATGGCAAGGGCTTCGCGGTGGTGGCGGCCGAAGTGCGCAAACTGGCCGAGCGCAGCCAGGTGGCCGCTCTGGAAATAGGCGAGCTGTCCACCAGCAGTGTCGAAATGGCCGAACGGGCCGGCCATCTGCTTGGCGAGATGCTGCCGTCGATCAACAAGACCTCCGATCTGGTCCAGGAAATCACGGCCGCCTCCGAAGAACAGGCAGCCGGCGTGGCGCAGATCAATTCGGCGATGAACCAACTCAACCAGGTCACTCAGCAAAATGCCTCCAGCAGCGAAGAGCTCGCTTCCACCGCCGAAGAAATGAGTACCCAGGCCGAACAGTTGCAGCAGGCCATGAGTTTTTTCAGGCTGGACGCAAGCGATCAGGCATCGAACGTCACACTGGGCAAATCCAGCCAGGCAAGCAGCGTATCGCGTGCGGTGGCGCGGGCACCGCGAGCGGTCCCGCAGAAAACCTTCCTCAAGAGCGCAGGCCCCGACGAAAGCGAGTTCACGCGGTTCTAAGCGCAAACCGGACGCGGTGCTTTTTTCATGCAGGAGAGCGACATGGGCGCGTTAACCGATACCCGACAGACGACGGCGATTCAAAAGCAGGAGGCGCAGTACCTGACGCTCCTGCTGGGCGGCGAAATGTTCGCCATCGATATCCAGGGCATCAAGGAAATCATCGAGTACGGACACGTGACTCCGGTGCCGATGATGCCCGACTTCGTGCGCGGCGTGCTTAACCTGCGAGGTGCCGTGGTGCCGGTGCTGGACCTCAAGGCACGGTTCGGGCAGCCCTGCACGAAGGTCTCTCGACGCAGCTGTGTGGTGATCCTCGAAGCCAGCAGCGAGGACCACCAGGCCCAGGATATCGGGCTTCTGGTGGACAGTGTGTCAGAGGTACTGGAAATTCCGGCGGACGAGATCAAGCCGGCCCCCAGCTTTGGCGCGCGCATTCGCCCTGACTTCATCAGCGGCATGGCCAAGGTCGCCGGCACGTTCGTCATCGTTTTGCAGGTGGACAAGGTGTTATCGATGGATGAAATGTCTCAACTGGCGGACGCCGGTGACAGCCCCAGCCTCCAGGACCTGTAAGTCACGAACAAGGAGTTCGGATTGAAACAGATCAATCTTGAAGATCGTGAATTCACCCAGTTCCAGTCCTGGCTCTATGGTGCAGCGGGCATCCACTTGTCACCCATGAAAAAAGCCCTGGTTGCCGGGCGTCTGTTCAAGCGCCTGCAGTTCCATGAACTGGAGAGCTACGGCGCGTATTTCAAAATGATAATGGGCAAGGAGAACCCCGACGAACTGCAGTTCGCCCTGGACCTGTTGACCACCAACGAAACGTATTTCTTTCGTGAACCCAAGCACTTCGAGTTCCTGCGCGAACGGGTATTGCCCTTCGCGTCACCAGGCAAGACCTTCAGGGTGTGGAGCGCGGCCAGCTCCTCGGGCGAAGAACCTTACAGCCTGGCCATGACCCTTGCCGAAACCCTGCGCAGCACGCCCTGGGAGGTCATCGGATCGGACATCAGCACCCAGGTACTGGCCAAGGCCCGGAACGGGCATTACCCGATGGAACGCGCCAACAGACTGCCGCAGTCCTTGCTCAGTCGATACTGCCTCAAGGGCATCGGCCAGCAGGAAGGCACCTTCCTGATCGATAAATCCCTGCGCCAGCGGGTCAGTTTCGTGCAAGTCAACCTGATCGAAACCCTGCCCCAACTGGGCGAATTCGATGTGATTTTCCTGCGCAACGTGATGATTTACTTTGATCAGGAGACCAAGCGAAAAGTGGTCAGTCGCCTGCTCCCATTCCTGCGACGTGGCGGCTATTTCATGATCAGTCATTCGGAAAGCCTGAACGGCGTCAGCGATGCGTTCAAGCTGGTGGCGCCTTCGATTTATCAAAAACCGTGAGGCGCCGAAGCTGTCGAGCCACTATTCGCTGATGAGCTTCTTCGGGTTGTCACGTTCACGCAGCACACATTGCATTTCCAAAGCCTCATCGAGGGTGAGCTGAAGCTCTTCATCCTTCCAGGGTTTGCTGATGTAGCGGAAAATGTACCCATCGCTGAGTGCCTGCGTGATCATGCTCATGTCGGCATAACCGGTCAGCAGGATATTCATGCAGTGCGGATCGCGCTTATGCACCTCACGGAGCAGGGTCGGGCCGTCCATGAACGGCATGCGCGCGTCGCAGACGATCAGGTCTATGGGGTGCAGTTCGAAAAGGCTCAGCGCCTGCGCGCCACTGGTGGCCAGCAGCAAATCGTAAGGCTTGCCACGCAGCAAGCGGCGCAGGCTGTTGAGGATACTTTCTTCGTCGTCCACCAGCATGACGGTGTAGCGTTTTTCGCTCAACTCGGTGGTGTTCATGCTCAGCATCCTTCAACGGCAGAGGTAGCGTGGGCCTGTACCTGGGGCTGACGTAACGGGAGCCACGCGCGGAAGCAACTGCCCCGGCCCGGTTCACTTTCGACGGTGAGCCTTCCATGGTGCTTGACGATGATGCTGTACGACAGCGACAGGCCCAGGCCCGAGCCCATGCCTACCGGCTTGGTAGTGAAGAACGGTTCGAATATCCGGTTCTGGATGTCCAGCGGGATGCCGTGACCGTTGTCGACGACCTCGACGAACACACCGCCGTCTTCCCTGCCACTGTTGATGATGATTTCGCCATCAACGCCCACGGCATGGCTCGCATTGATGAGCAGATTCAAGAACACCTGATTGATCTGCGAGCCCATGCACTCGATAGGCTCGATATCGCCGTAGCGCTTGATCACCTGAGCCTTGAACTTGATCTCGTTCCAGATAACGTTGAGGGTGCTATCCAGCCCCTTGTGCAGATCGGCCAACTGCCATTCGTAACTGTCGACATGGGAGAACTCGCGCAGGTCCTTGACGATACGAGTGACCCGGTCCAGCCCCTCGACCGACTCGACGATCAGCTCGTCGATGTCCTGCCGCATGAAATCGTAATCCGCCTTGTCCCGCATGGCCGCAAGCTCGGGATGAGCCTGCGCATGTTTTTCGTCACTGGCCTGTTCGTAGGCGTCGAGCAATGCGAAAAGATCCACCAGGTAACGCCGCAGGCTGTTGACGTTGGAGCACACAAAGCCGATCGGGTTATTGATCTCGTGGGCCACGCCCGCCGCAAGCTGGCCAATCGCAGCCATTTTCTCGGACTGCAGCAACTGCGCCTGAGCCTCCTCGAGCCGTGCGATCAGCAGCGCCTGGGCGCTCTTTTCCTCCTCCAGCAACTCGTTGAGGTGCGTCAGTTCGAGTTGGCGGGCAGCGGTGTCGGTCGTATCGCTTATCGCCAGGCCCACCCCCAGACTGCCACCATCGGCGTCCTGCACCGGGAAGAAGGTGCAGTTCTGATACATGTGCCCGACCAAGCCACTGATCGGCCGGGTGCTTTCGAAGTTGAACAGGTGCGGCCGTTGCTGCCAGGAGGTGAACGCAAAGTTCTGCAGCGTGACGACGCTGTTGATCTTCTGCCGGGTCCAGACCTCGGGCAGTTCCGGAAACACTTCGAACAGCGTGCGACCGACGAGCTCTTCGGCGCTGCGGCCGCTGTTGATGGACATGAAGTGGTTGGAGAACAGCACTTTGCAGTCATGGTCGACCAGCAGCACGCCCATGTTGATGGCCTTGAGCATCGACTCAAGGGTTTCCCGGGAAATTGCCTTGTTGTCTGTCATGAAGACGCCCCTTCAAAGCTCATAGAGCAAGCGATCGATGGCCCGGACCACAACGCCTGCTGTACGTTCGGTGATACAGATCAGCAGGTCGCAGGAGAATTGATGAGCCTGCACCTCGAAACGGATTTCCAACACCATCGCCAGGTGTTCGTTCAGGTTCAATTCATCCAGTGCGTTCGTGGACTCTTCTCTGTGGACCAGAATCGACGGCGCGTCGTAGCTCACTTGTATCGCCACCTGCTTGGCCAGGCCACTGATGCAGGCGCCGGACAGGATGTTGGTGACATCCAGCATCAGTTCTTCCTGCTGCGCAGGGCCGCCGTCGCTATAGCCGAGCAATTCGGCGAGCTTGTCGGCCCCCATGGAACCAAAGCAAACGAACACCTCTCCGCGTAACTCCCCCAGGAACGACTGGCGGGTGACGATCATGGAGCTTCGACGAAGATGGTCCGGAATCAACAGGTTGTCCTGCTCCCGGATCAGTGGGTGAATGAAAGGAACCGAAAGCGTAACCATGGTGTTGGTCAGCCGGGCCAGTCGTTCGGCGGCCTGCCCCATGGCAATGTTCATCAATTCCTGCAAGGCGTCACGTTGGTCTTCGGTTAGCGCGGCCAAGGTTTCCATCAAAGTACCCCTATGACGTGCAAGGCATTGAGTACAGCTTGCGCCGTAACCGGCTTGGCGACGAATGCAGCAGCGCCCAGATCGGATACGCGCTGCCTGGCCAGCGGCTGGATGTCGGCGCTGATCACCACGACAACCACATTCGCGTCCTCGCGCTTGAGCGCCTCAAGGGTCTGGAAGCCATCCATGACCGGCATGGTCAGGTCGAGAAAAAGCAGGTCCACCAAACCGGCGTGATACGCCTCCATCACCTCGGCACCGTTACAGGCCTGGCGAACATCTTCGGTCAGTGATTCTGGCAGGGAACGCAAGACCAGCTTGCGGGACATGGATGAGTCATCAGCGATTAGGACTTTCATGATGCACTCCACATTATGAAGTGTCCTGCAGCCTCGGGAGGGGTCGCAGAAACGAAGATTCGCAAGAACCTTTTAATCACTCTAACCCGACATCTAGCAAAGAGCCATCATCCAATCCTGATATTGCGCGAGGGATTTTCGGAGCCTGTAGGGGTTTCCCTACAGGCCGCCAAAAAGTGTGGCTGCGTGATCTTCGCCCGGCATACCACCGGATCAAGCGACGAGGCACATCGCACCGGGCGCTGACCGCGCTACAGAGTGTAGGAAATACCCACTTGCACCGTGCGCGGCTCGCCAGGGTAGGCGTAGAAGTTCAAGAACGAGCCCTCTTCGTACTCGCGATTGAACAGGTTCTTCACGTCCAGGTTGAGCCTGACCTTTTCGTTGACCTTGTAGTAACCGAGCAGGTCGACGACCGTGTAAGCGTCCATCGCGAACGTGTTGTTGGCCGTCTGCCCGGCACGCTCGGCCACGTATTTGCCACCGGCGCCGAGGCCCAAGCCTTTGAGCGCGCCGTCCTGGAACTCATACACGTTGAGCAGGCTGAAGCTATTGCGCGGAATGTTGGCCAAACGCGTTCCGGTACGGACAGTGGTGTCCTTGGTGACGGCGGCATCCACATAGGCATAGCCGCCGATCATCCGCCACTCGGGCGTCAGGTTGCCGGCCACGTTCAGATCAAAGCCGCGACTGCGGACCTGGCCCGTCGCGACATTGAAGTCGGAGTTCAAGGGGTCGAGACCCTGGACATTTTTCTTCTCGATCTGGTAAATCGCCGCATCGACGCTCAACTGTCGGTCAAGCGCTTCCCACTTCACGCCCATCTCGTAGGACTTGCCCTTCTCCGGATCGAACCCACCGCCCTGACGACTGGCGCCAGTGTTGGGCTTGAACGAGCGCGCGGCATCCGCGTAGAGCGCGACGGTGTCGGTGAGGTCATACATCACGCCGACGCGCGGGGTGACGGCGTTGTCGGCGGCGTTCCAGCTTCTGACACCGGGTACGTAGGACTCGTAATCGTGCTCGAAGCGCTCGAAGCGCGCACCGGCGAGGACTCTCAAGCGCTCGGTCAGTGCCACCTGGTCCTGAACGAAGGCCGCGTAGGTCTTGAGGTTTTCTTTATCGTGCGTCGGCGTGCGGGTCAGCGCCGGACGAGGCTGGCCGTAGACCGGGTTGTAGATATCGATCGGAAAGGTCCCCGCCACGCCGCTGGAACGCTGGATGATCGACTTGTAGTCGTAGTCTTCGTATTCGATGCCAGTGAGCAAGGTGTGCGCAAAGCCGCCGGTGGAGAAGTGCCCGGTCAGGTTGAGTTGGTAGTCCTTGTCGGTCCATTCCAGCTTGCGGTAGTTGAAGTTGCGCTGAAGTGTGCGGCCATCGGCATCCAGGCTGGTCGCGCCGTTGGCCTCGACACCATTGCCCTTCATCGTCCCGTCCAGCCACTGGAAACCACCGCCCAGGGTCCAGTTGTCGTTGAGCAGATGTTCGAAGCGCAACTGGGCCATGTTGTTATCGTTGTGCAGGTCGCCGGCGTACTTCTCGCCCCAGAAGGTGTCGCGGGACGGCGTCCCACGCTGGTTGGCGAAGCGTGTCAGGCCGCGATCCAGCGGGCGATTGTTACGCATGAAGTCGCCTTCGAAGATCACCTTGGTGGCGTCATTGGCCTGCCAGGTCAACACCGGGGTCACGCCGTAGCGTTCGCTCGAGACATGGTCGCGGAAGGTGTCGCCGCCCTCGCCCACCACGTTCAGACGATAGGCCAGCGCGCCTTGCTCATCCAGCGGGCCGGACGCATCGAGGGTGCCGCGCTTCATGCCCTGGTCATTCAATTGGCTACCCAGCGTGACCGTGGGCTCGGCCAGCGGCTGCTTGGATACCACGTTGAAGGTGCCACCGGGATCGCCACGGCCATACAGCATGGTCGCCGGCCCGCGTAGCACTTCAAGGCGCTCGATGCTGTTGGCGTCGGGCATGCTCGGGTAGCCGCGGTTGATCGGGAAACCGTTGCGGTAGAACTCGGCAGTGGTAAAGCCTCGCACGGTGAAGCTGGTAAGCCCTTGCCCACCGAAGTTGTTCGCCCGGCCGACGCCGCCCGCGTAGTCCAGGGCTTCCTGCAGGCGAGTCGCACCAATGTCCTCGACCACGTCCTTGGGCACTACGCTGATGGACTGCGGCGTTTCATGAATCGAAGTGTCGGTGCGGGTCGCACTGGCTGAACGTGTTGCGCGGTAGCCCTTGACCGGCCCTTGAGCCGTCTCGTAGTCCATTTCGCCGGTGACCGTGGTCGCCTGCAACTCGAGGCTGCTTTGTTCAGAGGCAGCAACCTGCGCCCAGGCAAAAGGAGTAAACGCCTGAAGCACGCAGAGGGAAATCAGGGTGTGACGCATGGATGTTGGACCTCATGGATGAGCCGACGCGCAGGCAAACCTGCCAAGAATTCGCGGCGCATGATATACCAAACCATTCGCGTATGACATGGATTCTCATTAACTGTTTTTTGCGTATCAGCTTTGTATCAACCGCGTAAAAATCCAGGCAAAAAAAACCACTCGCTAGAGTGGTTCGCTTTTGCCATGGCCGCCTGCCACGGCAGTGCTGGCGCGCTTGCCTTCAAGGGCTCGGAGTCGTGAGGCTGGCGAGAAAGTCAGCGACCAGCCGGTTGAACGTCTCGCCCTGATCGTCGTGGACATAGTGACTGGCGTGCGCGACTTCCACCGTCTGCACCTGCCGATTGCTGTCACGCATCGCCTGCAGCGTCGCGGTGGGCAGGAAGTCCGAACGCCCGCCACGAATGAACAGCGTCGGGCAGTCCAAGGCCCGCACCGCCGGCCACAGGTCGGTCGGCTCGATGCTCAGGCGCGCCTCGGCGATGCCTTGCTGATCGTGCCGCCAACTGATCAGCCCTTCGTGCTCTTTCATCGAATGCGCCAGCCTGGAAGCGAGGCCCTGCTCCGACAAGCCCGGGCGCGACGCCTGCCAGAAAGCGCGGGCGCTCGCCCAACTGTCGAAGTGCAACGGCGTCTGGCTCATTTCACGGCGAATACGCGCCGCGCCGTCGCCCTGGCTCGAGGAGCCGGGACCGATGTCTTCGATGATCAGCCCGTGCAAACGCCCTGGGTTTTGCCGTGCATATTCAAGAGCATTGGCGCCACCCAGCGAATGCCCCAGCAACACGAAGCGTTGCAAACCGAGGTGGGCGACAAAGTCCTCCACATCCTCCACATAAGATTGCGTGTGGTAGCTGCTCGGCGTGGCCCAATCGCTCAACCCGCGACCGCGCTGGTCCAGGGCGTAAACGCAGTAACCGGGGCCCAACGCCTGCACCAGCGACTCCCAGGTCTGCGCATAGGCCCGCAAGCCGTGCAGCAGAACCAGAGGCACGCCGCTCGGCTCGCCCCATTGCAGAAAATGCAGGCGCAAGCCTGTGCGATTAGTAAAAAAACAGCTGGCAGGCGACATCGTTGTGCTCCATGAAGGCTGGGCTTGGGCCGGCTTAGAAACGATCGAAACGATACGGGCTCGGATCGATGATCGGGGTATGCCCGCTGACGATATCCGCCGCCAGATGGCCGGCCGCCGGCGAGGTGCCGAAACCGTGCCCCGAGAAACCGGTGGCGACGGTCAACCCGGGAATTTGCGCGACCGGCCCAATCACCGGGTTCGAGTCCGGCGTCACGTCGATGGTGCCCGCCCAGGCCTGGGCAATCCGCGCCTGCTCGAATACCGGCCAGGCGGCCTTGAGGTTGTTCATCGCATCGTTGTTGAGCCGCGGGTTGGCGGCCGGGTCCTGCACCCGTACCCGTTCGAACGGGCTGATACTGTCGGCCGACCAACGCCGGGCCAGCGCCAGGTCGTTAAAGAAATACTTGCCCAGCGACACGTTCAACACGCTGCGCTGCGCGCGAAACTGCGGCATGTATTGCTTGGCGAGCAACAGGTGATCGAGGGTCAGGTAGGCGTCCAATTTGCCGCGTTGGGTAATGATGAAACCGCCGTCCTTATGCTTGCGAAAGGAAAAGTCCGGCGCGCCCACGGCGATTTCCGTAGGCCCGTCCATCGGATGTGTGCGCAGCACCGAACAGGTCAAGGCCAAGGTCGGCAACGCCACGCCGAGGTTGCCCAAAAAGCGCCGCGACCACATCCCCCCGGCCAGCAATACCTGATCGCAGCGAATCTCGCCCTTTTCGGTGACCACCCCACTGACCTTACCGGCGGACATCTGCAGTGTACGCACCGCACACTGCTCGACGATCACCACGCCCTTGGCCATGGCCGCCTTGGCGATCGCACTGCTGGCCAGGGTCGGCTCGGCCCGCGCATCGGATGGCGTAAAGATACCGCCGGCCCAGTCAGCCACGCCGCCCGGCACCCGTTGCGCGATCTCGCGCTGGCTCAGCAACCGCGAGTCGAGGGACAGATGTTCGACCGATTTCAGCCAGCTTTCATGCATCGCCATCTGCGCCTCGTTGCGGCCCAGGAACATGATGCCCTCTTGCCGATACCCGACGTCGGCGCCGACCCGCTCAGGCATCTGCGCCCACAAGCGATCTGCGGCGAGGGCCAAGGGGATATCGGCGGCGTGCCGGCTGGTCTTGCGTACCCAGCCGAGGTTGCGTGAGGACTGCTCGCCGGCGATACGGCCTTTTTCCAGCACCACCACCGCGATATTGCGTTCGGCCAATGTCAGCGCAGCCGTCAAGCCGATGATCCCGCCGCCAATGATGACGACGGACGTCGCGAAGGGGAACGTAGTTGACGTGTTCACGGGCGCTATAGTCGGGGCCATGATCAAGACTCTGTGAGCGATTGAGGTCGGCCGCGCAAGCGCACGGCCGCGTAGCGGTCATTGCGACAGGCGGATGACGTCGACCTGCGCCTTGGAGGCGTTGCGATAGGCCGTCACTTCCAGTTCCACCTTGTAGACCGTCGAGCCCAACGGCGGGCAGGTCACGGTACTGGCCGGATCGACACCGCGAAACTTCTCGCCGATCAGGCCCATGACCGCCGGAACGTCCTTGGGGTCCTGGATGAATACCCGCGAGCACACCACATCGGCCAGGCTGGCGTCGACGGCGGCGAGGGCCGTTTCGATGTTGGCGAATACCTGATGCGTCTGTTCGAGGATGTCCTCGGGGATCAACTTGGTTTGCGGGTTGCGGCCTGCGGTATTGGAGACATAGATCCAGTTGTCCACCACCACCAGGCGTGAATAGCTGGCTTGGTCTTCAAACGGGGAACCGGTCTTGAGCTTGATGATTTTGGTCATGTCGTTGCCTCTTCAGATGGATAAGGGTGGCTTAGCGCAACGCGGGGGTTTCCCACAGATTCAGTTTCACGCCGATGCCTTTTGCGATGGCATTGCGGTACACCACCGTGCCCCAGGCCACGTCTTCCACGGGCATGCCGCCCACCGACATGATGATGATCTCTTCATCGTTCCGGCGGCCCTGGGCATCGCCGGCAACGATCTTGCCGATGTCTTCGAGCTCGTCGCGCTGCATCTTGCCTTCGGCGATCATGTCCATGAACCGCACACCGATCACCGGCACGCAGTGGTGCGCGGGCTTGGGCAACTCTTCGAACCAGGCTTCATAGAGGCCGGTGTTATCCAGCACCTTGCGCACCTCGGAGCTCTCCATGCCTTCATCCAGGGAGCAGGACGCCGGCATCGCCATGAAGGCGCCCGGTTTGACCCACTCACGCTTAACGATTGGGTAGTTCGAGGGGTCGCCGACCTCACCGGAGCTACAATAAGTAACAAGGTCGGCGTCGCGGACCACATCTTCGAGGGTGTCGACGACTTTTATCGTGGTCACCTGTGGGTAGGTTTGCTTTACCCAGGCAATAAAATCGTTGAGGCTTTTCTCGCCGCGTCCCTTGATCTTCAAGGTATCGATCTGCGGGCACACCGCGATGAAAGCGGCCAGCGTGGTCTTGCCCATCACCCCCGGGCCCAGCAGGCCGACGACTTTGGCATCCTTGCGGGCCAGGTGGCGCGCGCCCACGCCGGGAATCGCGCCGGTGCGATACGCCGACAGCAGGTTGGCCGACATGTGCGCCAGCGGTGCGCCCGTGTCGGGGTCGTTGAGCGTGAACATCAGGATCGAGCGCGGCAGGCCTTTGTCGCGGTTGGCGATGTTGGAGCCGTACCACTTCACGCCGGCGGTGCAGAAGTTGCCGCCCAGGTAGGCCGGCATCGCCATCATGCGTCGGTCAGCGGTGGGTTTGGGCATGTTCGGGAACGGTGATTCCTTGGGGAAAATCACCATCGCGCCGTGGGAATCGTTGTTCGGGCCCGCCATGCGGTAGTCGCCGATATACAGCAGGCCGAACATCTCTTCCATGGTGTCGACACAGGCAAGCATGTCGGTGACGCCAGCGCGGATCATGTCCTGCTCGGACAGGTAAATGAAGTCTATTTTTGTAGTCGTGGACATAATTATTCTCGGGCTGAAGGTGATATCGCTGCGGTAGGCGCGGCTCCCACGCTGTCGAGTCCGAGTATCGGGCTGGGCTTATCGGCGGTATTGTAAATTTCGGACATCGGCGCTTGCCGCGGGCACCTGAGTTGGCGCGATAAATGCCTGAATATTCGCGCATATTGCCAATCGAAGGTTCCGTCATGGTCAACCTGTGTGCGCCGAGGCCGCGGCACCCAACCGCCTACGAACAACCCTGGTTCGTACTCAACTCATCGCGGTATTCGGTGATGCCTTCCGAGCACCCGGCGATCTCGCATTTCTATGCCTTCGATGTCGCCCAATCGACCGACGTGCTGGCGGTGCCGGATGGCTGCGTGGACATCGTTTTCGACTGCGATACCACACGTCCCACCGTGCGGATCTGCGGCACGCCGCTGGAGGCGCAGCGCGTCGAACTGCATCAGCATCATCACTACTTTGGCGTGCGCTTTTCACCGGGGGTCATTCCAGGCTTCATCAACGTGCTGGCCGCGGACCTGACCGAACAGGAGCTGGATCTGCTCAAGGTCTCGGGGTTTGCCCAGCGCATGTTCGAGAACATCGTGCAAACCCCACGGTTGGAAGAGCAGATGAGGCTGTTCAATGACTACCTGGCCCCGCGCCTGATGGGCAGGACCTCGAAACTGACGGCGATGGTGATTCAACAGGCCCTGGTGCATCGCGGTGACCTGCGCATTCAGCAGCTTGAAGACCTCAGCGGCTACACCAGCCGCACCATCCATCGCCAGTTCAGCCAGGACACCGGCATGTCGCCGAAGATCTTTTGCCGCATCATTCGCTGCCAGGCGGCCCTGGAAACATTGAATACCCAGCACGATGTATCCTTCTCGGAACTGGCGCTGGACCTGGGCTTCTCCGATCAGTCACACTTCCTGCGCGACTTCAAGAAGCTGGTCAGTACGACACCCTGTGACTACCAGCGCAAAATTGTGCAGAACGCCTACAGCGACCGCATCAGCTTCGCCTGAACGCACCGCATCAGGCAGCGTTCACCTCCCTCCCCCGCGCGACGAAAAATAAACCTGCGTCTCCATCATTTCTCCATAAAACCTACGCTGAAAGTGCATGCTTGCCGTGCATCATCCAACCCGTTGCCAGAAAACCGCGCGCCGTTGCAGCATTGTCCGGCAGCACAGGGCACATCGACCGAGCAGAACATGACCGAATCACTCGTTACATCAACCGCTAATCAGGCACTGATCCTGATCGCCGAAGACGAACCGGAAATCGCCGATATCCTCACGGCCTATCTCAAACGCGCCGGCTTTCAAACCGCGCATGCGCAGGATGGCCGTCGCGCACTCGAACTGCACCAAACGCTCAAGCCCGACCTGGTGCTGCTCGATGTACTGATGCCGAAACTGGATGGCTGGATGGTACTGGCGGAGGTTCGTCACCGCGGCAACACGCCGGTCATCATGCTGACCGCACAGGACCAGGACGTGGACAAACTCATGGGGCTGCGTATTGGCGCCGACGATTACATCGTCAAGCCGTTCAACCCGGCCGAGGTCGTCGCCAGAACCCAGGCGGTGCTGCGCCGCTGCGTCGACAATGGCTATTTGACGGGGCGCAGCGTGCTGCGCGTGGACGCCTTCGAAATCGACATCGACAACCATGACGTGAGCGTCAGCATCGACGGGCAGAAACACCCATTGAACCTGACCGTGACCGAATTCAAGTTACTCGCGCAATTGGCAAAGGCGCCCCGGCGCGTGTTCAGCCGCGCCGAGTTGCTGGCCCTCTGCTCGCCCGAGAGCGACAGCCTGGAGCGCACGGTCGACAGCCATATCAGCAAATTACGCAGGAAAATCGAGGACCTCGGACTGCAAGGCGTACCGGCCAGTATCCGCGGGGTCGGCTACCGGTTCGGGAGCCTGCCATGAAAGGCGCCAACAGCTTGAGTCGGCAGATTATCCTGTCGATGTCGGCCGTGGTCCTGTGTGTGATAACCCTGGCGATTGTCGGGACCTATGTCTTTTATGGGCTGCTGTGGTCGTTTGCTCCGCTGAGCGACGCGGAAATGGATGAGTGGCTGCCCAGCGGCATGGAGTGGGCCTGGATGAGCCTGATCACCTGCGTCAGCCTGGGTGTCGGCGTCGCAGCGGCGATCAAGTTGTCCCGGCGCATTCTGATGCCCTTGAACTCGGTGGCGGCCAGCCTGCGCAGGCTGGCCGATGGCGACCTGGATGCCCGCGCAGTGGCGCCGGATCAATCCTTGGGCGAAGCCGCCTTATTAGTGGATGACTTCAACAGCATGGCCAACCGATTGAAACGCATGGCCGAAGAACAGGCGTTCTGGAACGCAGCGATCGCCCATGAGTTGCGCACGCCGCTGACCATCTTGCGCGGCCGCCTGCAGGGGCTGGCCGAAGGTGTGTTCGAGCCGGACACCGCGCAGTTCTACAGCCTGCTGACGCAAGTGGAAGGGTTGACGCGCCTGGTTGAAGACCTGCGCGTGGTTGGCCTGGGAGACAGCGGCTACCTCAAGCTCGAACCCGACTACGCCGACCTGGCCACCGACCTGGAAGCCGAAGCACGGTTGTTCGAATCGAGCCTGCGCAGCGCCGGCTTCGTGCTGCACCTGGACCTGCTCAAGGGGCCGATACGCTGTGACCGCGCGCGGATTCGCCAGGCGTTGCTGGCGCTGCTGGACAACATCCGCCGGCATGCGACGCCGGGCAACGTCTGGGTGCAACTCGGCAGCCAACACTCGCGCAACTTCCTGAGAGTCACGGATGAGGGGCCGGGGGTGGACGACGCTTTCGCGACGTATATTTTCGATGCGTTCCAGCGCGGCGAAAGTTCTCGCTCCCGTGCCCAGGGAGGCAGTGGGCTGGGCCTGGCCGTGGTGCGCGCGATTGCCATCGCCCATGGCGGCACGGTGAGCTGTCGGACATCGATTAATGGCGGCACCGTGTTTGAACTCAGTTGGCCAACAACAACGCAGAGCCTGGATACCGACACGGAGTCTACTGAGGTGTAACTGCATATAACGCCAAACTCGCTTGAATATTCAAACCGACAAAGGTGATGGCATGCGCCTCTCTATTTTTATAGTTAATAGAGCCACGAAATATCGCCACTTTGCCTTACTGAACTCACAAGGATGTTGTATCGCGTTCAAGAGCTGCGAAAGGATGCCAACTCAGGGCGAATGGGTCGAAATCACAGCAATCAATCTTGCCTGGTTCAATCAAACCCTTCCAGGCCACGGGCGCCGGGACAATGAAGCAACACCTGGCAAATGACGTTCAATGTTTTACGCGGACAACTGTTATGCCGACTCTGCATTCCGCTCGCCCCCTTGTTGACTCGAAACAGCTGGAAGCGTCACTGACGCTCTACACACTCAAACTGCGAAAGTTGCAGCGCTTCTGGATTCCCCTGCAGAAGTACGCGCCGCATTGCGTATTGGCGTTGTGGTTGATTGGTGTGAGCGCGTCGTTGATCACACAGTCTTATTGTCACTGGCTGATTACAGCGCCGGCCATTTGCATATTGATCGCCATGGAAATCGTTATCGAAGAAGTGCAGATCAATTTGTTATTGATGACCGAGGAGGCGCGCTATCTGCTCGGCGTCGCCCGCGGCATCTATCCTCCCATGATGCGCTCGACAGGTGGCCCATGCCGTCCGTAACCCCTAGGATCGTGCTCGAAGAAAGCAAAAAGCTCGGTCAGCAATCCGCCAGCCAGACCCTCAAGGCCATTGCCAGGGCCTACCCCGGCAAGCTGTTTGCGACCTTGTCGCTGGTGGCGCTGGAAAATGCACTGCTGCTCGCCTACCCGCTGTTCGCCGGGTTTGCCGTGGACTCGATCATCCGTGGCGATGCCGCCAGCGCATTGCTCTATGCCGGCGTGGTGCTGGGGTTCTGGGTGGTGGGGGCGGCGCGGCGCGCGCTGGATACGCGCACCTTTACGCGCATCTACGCCGATCTTGCGGTGCCGGTGATCCTCAATCAGCGCCTGGAACGCCAGAGCACGTCCAAGGCGGCGGCGCGGGTGGTGCTGGCGCGGGACTTTGTCGACTTTTTCGAGAAGCACGTGCCGATCATCGCCACCGCGCTGGTCTCGATCATTGGCGCGGCCGGCATGTTGCTGGTGATCGAGCCATGGGTTGGCGTGGCATGCCTGCTCGCGCTGCTGCTGTGCGTCACCGTGATGCCCGGCTTCGCCCGGCGTAACCAGCGCTTGCATGAGCGCTTGAACAATCGCCTGGAAAAGGAAATCGGCATGGTGGAAGCCGTCGGCGCGCATACCCTGCACCGTCATTATCGCCTGCTGTCGCGACTGCGGATCCGCTTGTCGGACCGTGAGGCCATCGCCTTCCTGTCCATTGGCATTCTGGCGGCGCTGCTGTTTGTGGTTGCTATCACGCAACTGGCATTGTCACCGGCCGTAAAAGCCGGGCATATCTATGCGGTGATGACTTACCTGTGGACCTTCGTCAGTTGCCTGGATGAAGCCCCCGCGATGATCGACCAACTGGCGCGGCTCAAGGACATCGGCAAGCGCGTGAACCCAGGGCTTGGCGAGGCGGCGGACTGATCGCGCATCAGCGCTCGGCCCTGCGCGTTTCCGAGGGCGACTCGCCAAACAATTCGCGGTAATGCGCCGCGAAGTGACTCAGGTGAAAAAAGCCCATGGCCACGGCGACCTCACCGACGTTTTTCTCACTGGCCGCGGTCGCGATCAACCGCCGCCGGACCGCGTTGAGGCGCAGATTGCGCAGGTACTCGACCGGGCGCAGGCCGGTCACCGCCTGAAAACTGTTCTGCAGGGTCCTGCGGCTGACGCGCAATTGCTCGCACAGATCGAGGATGCTCAACGGGGTATCGCCACTGGCAACGATCAACTCCTGGCAACGCCGGACCAGGTAGGCACTGACGGCGAAATTGCCGCGTCGGCAACGCACCTCATCGCTGGCATGGGTGAACAGGTCCAGGAAGGTGCCGAGCAGCTCATCTTCCAGGATCTTTTCCGAGACGGCGCTGATCGCGTCGGTATGTTCCAAAAGGTGACGAAACAACGGGTGAATACGCTGGTGTATACGCAGCAGTAACGCCTCATCCACACGCAGCTGAGACACAGTGGTCAGGCGTTTAAGCTGCTCGCCGGATAACTCGAAAGCCGCCAGTTTGGCAAAGCGTACCGCGTCGACGTTGATCGCGAAAAAATGCGTGCCTTCCGGGGCATGCAATACGAACTCCTCTGAATCGCGCAGCAGCACCACGCTCTGCGCGTCCACTTGCTGCCCTTGCACCACCGGTGCGCTGCCCAATGACATGGCGGCGCACAACCGGCCTTTGGGCGAGGAACCATGCTGCACCACACGCTTGTCCAGCACCTCCTGGAAGATCTGGAAGCGATCGCAGGACAACTGGCGCAGTTCACTGGTGAGGCAGCCACGGCCCAGTTGGTCGTAGATCTGCTGCCAGCCCTGGATCGAGCCGGCGTGCTGTTGAGGATCATTGAAGGTTCGGACTTCAGCGAGCATATTCGTCGTTCCTCGGCGGCCTGTGTCTGGTCATTGGCCTGAAGGGGGCTCAGTCATCCCTGACGGCAGCTGGCATTCACACGGGCACAGTGTCCGCCCGGAAAATCAAAGCCAGTTCCGTGCCAAGCATCTGCAGACGATAGGTTCCCGGCTGTATATCGATCGGTGCCAGCAACGCGCCCGACAGCACCACCTGCCCAGCCTCGATACGGTGACCGTCCGCCAGGAGCCGGCGCACCAACCAGCACAGATTGAACAGGGGGTTGTCTTCCCGAGCCTGCGTATCGCCGCTGCCCAGGTGAACCCCTTCGTGCTCCAGACGATAGGGCACGCAGGCATGCTGTTGCGGCTCGAACGGCGACCTCGGCCCCACACAGTAAAGCCCCGCCGCCGCGTTATCGGCGAGGAAGGCGCCAAGCCCGAAACGCCAGCCTTGCCATCGGCAGTCGGCGATTTCGAACGCGGGCGCCACCTCGGCGATGGCCGTCAGAATGTCCTGGTCGCGGTAGTCCCCCGGCGCCAGCGCGTGCCCGAAGACGAACGCCAGTTCGACCTCCAGCTTGGGCTGGATCAGCCGCGCCAATGGCACCGCACTCCCCGGCTCAACCTGCATCGCCTCCGTGAGGCCGCCGTACACCGGTTCGTCGAGAGCAAAGCGTGCTTGCGCGGCGCGGCCGGCGAAGGCGACCTTCCAGCCGCTCGGTTTCTCCCCGGCGGCCACGCGTCGCTCCAGGGTCTGGCGCAACAACGCGTAGCCTTGCTGCCGGTCCAGCGCCTGCGGTGCCAAAGGCGCTATGGCATGAGCGCTGAGCCTCGCTTGGCGCAGTTGGCCGAGTACATCGTCGGGCGTGCTCATGACAGTTGCTCCGCCAGCTTGCGCAATACACCGTCAAGCCGCTCTGGGGTGGTAATGGCCGCGACAAAGCGGTCCGGACGCACCACGACGATGCAGTCGCGCACCTTGGAGAACCACTCGGCCAGCCGGTTATCCACGTCCTCCACACTGATCGCGTCCATCGCCGTCAGCGGCTGGTTGCGCCCCACGCCGCTGCGCGAACGGTTGACCTGGATAAAGCGCGTGTTCCAACGCGCCCAATACGCGGCCATGTCCTCGCTCAGTGGCGCCCGGGGATTGGTGCGGTACCCCAACACGGCATACGAGTTGCCCAGCATGTCGTCGAGGCGCCGACGTTGGCCCTGGGCATCTTCGATGTAAGGCTGCACGAACAGTTGCCCGACCAAATCGTCTTCGCGCAGCTCGGCACGCTCGTGATAGACCAGGCCTTGGGTGATGGTGGCCTTGGGTTTGAACTTGAATTCCAAGAGGTGCGAGCGCAGGTTGTCGACACTGTTGACCGCCTGGAACAGCCAGTCGCGCACGCCGGCCATCAGCGGGTTGGTCAACCCCAGCACGGCGCCCATGTTGTCGGCCAGCGCCACCAGCTCGGTGGCGTGGCCGCGGCGTTCCTGGTCGTAGCTGGCGAGGATCGACGGCGCCGCGCGGCCCTGAATGATCGCCGCCAGTTTCCAGGCCACGTTGGCCACGTCGCGCAGGCCGGAATTGAGGCCCTGCCCGGCCCAGGGCGGCGAAATATGCGCCGCATCGCCGACCAGCGCGACCCGCCCCTGGACAAACCGCGCCGCAACGCGGGAGTGGTGGGTGTAAGCGCGGATCCGGATGATGTTCAACTGATCCACGGCCGCGCCGATATGGCCGCGGATCAGTTCACGAATCGTCGCCTCGTCGCACATCTTCGCTTCGTCTTCGCCCTCCAGCAGCATGAACTCCCAGCGCCGCTGCTGATAAGGCAGGTAGATGCACACGAAGGGCCGTTGCGGATCGGCATGCAGGGCGGTGTACGGCGCATCCAGGGTGTCGTTGGCCGTATCGACCACCACCCATTTGCGCGGATGCGTGAGCCCGAGCAGTTCGACGCCCAACTGTTTGCGCACGGTGGAGCGCCCGCCGTCGGCGCCAATCACATAGTCCGCCTGCAATTGGTAGAGCTCGCCGTGGGCATCGCGCACCTGCAAGGTCACGCCCTGCTCGTCCTGCTCCAGTTCGAGCAGTTCATGGCCCTGGCGCAATTGGACGCTGGCGTGCTGCACGAGATGTTCGCGCAGGGTGCCTTCGAGCAATTGCTGCATGAAGATGTTCCGCATCGGCCAACCGTACTGCGCGACGCTCGGCTTGACTTCGGCGAAACACACGCCACGCGCGTTGTAATAGCGCAGCGGTACATCGCAGATCATGTCACGTGCGGCCAGCTCGGCAATGCCGATCCCCTGCAGCACGCGCAGCGCTTCATCGTCCATGCCGACTGCGCGGGGATAAGGCAGGATGCCGTCGGCCAGTTCAAGGACGACGCAGTCGATACCGTACATCCCCATATAGTGTGCGGCGGTGATCCCGTTCGGGCCGCCGCCGACAATGACCACCTGGGTTTTGTCCTGCTTCATCGCTAGTCACCGCTTTCTTGTTGTGGTGTTGATCGGATGCCACGCAAGGCTTTGCGCCCGGGCTCAGTGCAGCCCGTCGAGACCTTGCACATCCGCCGCCTGCAAACCGCCGAGCCGTGCATGCAGGCGTCCGCGCGTGGCGAAGGCCCAGATCACAATGACCTCGTCCGGCGAAGGACCGTCACCGAACATCAGCGACATGCTGTCGTAATGGGAGCGCACATACAGCGCGTCCTTGTGGGCCAATGGCACATCGATGGTCGAGCCCGGGCCGCCGCGCTTGCCGGTGGACGGCACCCAGGATTTGCCACCGCCCAGCGCGACGCGGATCGGATCGGCGGCAGGGTTGGTCAGGAACGCGTTGCCGTGCTCGTACTCGCCCGCGCTGCCCACCAGGATCGCCTTGCCGTAGCTGACAATCTCGTGCTCGCCGGCCAGTGCGTTGATGCGCCGGCCGAACTCTTCGCCCAGCAACGGCGAGTCGTCCACCAATGCATCCAGCGTCTGGCTGAAGCGGCCGGCATAGGGGTTGGCAATCACTGCGGCGATGGCGTACTTGTACACAGGTTCGCCATCGGCCAACTGGCCGGTTTCGTTGGCCAGGGTTTCTTCAATGAAGCTGTACCATTTACGGATGTGATAGCTGGCGAAATTCGCGGTTTTCATCAGAGCTGCCTCTATTCAAAGTGGGTCGAGTTTAAAGTTCCGGCTCGGCGCGCCGGCGGCCTTGAAGCGGGCCTTGCCAAGTGCGTCGTCGTGCTCGGTCTCGAGAAAGAATTCCATGCGATTACAATCCGGATCGTGGAAATACACGCCATGGCCGATTTCGTGATCGGTGATTTTCACCACCTCGACGCCTTTGCTCAGCAACATGCCGTAGAGCTGGCGCAGGGTGGTCATGTCGCCGGCGATTTCCAATCCGTAGTGCTGCAACCCCAACCCGCCCTGATGGGCGCCGGGTTCGGCACGAATCAACGCAATGTCGTGGTGCTTGGTGCCAAACGCCATCATCACCCAGCTCTCGCCACGGGCACTTTCGTGCATACCCAGGATGTCGGCGTACCAACGTGCTGACACATCCGGATCACTCACCCATAGCGATAAGTGAGTACGAAGGACTTCGACTTTCATCACGCACTACCTCAGTTTTTCTTGACGATGGATTGATGCCCCGCCTTGATCTGCGCCACGGCGGGGGTCCACAGCACGTCAGCGATCTCACTGAATTCGCGCCACTGCTTCTGCCAGCCGTCACCGCCGTTCTCGGAGGTGAACAAATGGCCGTACTTGGTGCCCGCGACGATTTGCCGAGGGTTCGCCGGGTTGAAGGCGATAGCCCACACACAGGAATTGGGCTGTTGCGGCAGCGGCAACACCTGCCAACTGAGCGCGGCATCATGGGAGACCAGGATCTTGCTGGTGGTGCCCGGCGTGCCGTCGGAGATGCTCAGGTACAGCGTATCCTGCGTGCCCAATGGCGCACTCATGGCGCGCGCGTAATACAGGCCAAACGCTTCGCGGGCGACGATGCCGGTCCAGGTCAGCCCTTCATCGAGGCTGCGGTAAACCGCATTGACGCAAACCACCACGATGACTTTCTCACCGTGATTGGGCAGGACCAGGATGTTGTGGATGTCCGAGTTGAAGTCCCACAGCAGCCGATCATCGACGCGCATCCAGCTTTCGCCGCCGTTACGCGAATGGAACAGCCCGCCCTCCTCAAGGCCGAACCACACCTGGTTGCGGTCGGTGGGGTCGTAGGCGAAGGCCAGCAACCGTGGACGACTGACGCCGTCACAGAACTCCGGGATTTCCACCGGCGCGCGATCCCAGCTCAGGCCGCCGTCCAGGGTGCGCCACAGCTCGGCGCGCGAAGGCGCACCGGTGCCGACGAATATCCGCAGAGCATCCTGCGGGTCGACCGCCACCTTCCACACGGTCTGCCCGTTGAACGGTGTGTCGACCTGCTGCCAATGGCCGCCGGTGTCGTGGCTGACGCACAAACCAATGTCGGTGCCGGCATAAATCACGTCCGGCGTGCCGGGGTGAAAGCTCAGCGAACGGGTGATCGCATCGAACTCCAGATCCTGCCCGAGACCGAGACGATGCCAACTGCGGCCATCGTCGGCGCTACGGATCACGGCCTGGCCGACGGTGGCGACTAATAGGGTTCCGTTACTCATCGCAGTTACTCCTCAGATGAAGATGCCACGGGTCAGGCCGCCGTCGATGCCGATGGATTCACCGGTCACCGCGCCAGCCTTGGGGGACGCCAGGAAGCCGATCAGCCAGCCCATTTCAATGGGCGCCAGCGTGCGGCGAATCGGCGTTGCGTCGATGTAGCCCTGCTCGACCTGCTCCGGGGTCTTGCCCTGCTTGATCCCTTCGCGCTCGTACAGCTCGCGGATGTGCGGGGTGTCGACCACGCCCGGGTGGATCAGGTTGACCGTGATGCCAAACGCGCCCAACTGGTCGGACAGGGTTTTGGTCATGTGCGCGATCGCCAGGTTGCGCATCCCCGAGAGGACTTTGCTGCTGCGCCCGGTGAGGCCGCCGATGTTGATGATGCGACCGAAGCCACCCGCCTTCATGTGCGGGGTCACGGCCTTGGCACAGCGGAAGTAGCCGATCACTTTGGTGTTGAGGTCCGACAGCAACTCGTCGTCGCCGGCATGCTCGATGTCATTGCGCACCACGCCCGACGGCGCCGCGGCACCGTTGACCAGGATGTCGATGCGGCCGAAGTGCTTGTGCGCGGCGGCGACCATTTCCGACACGGCCGACATATCGTTGGTGTCGCAGAACAGCGGCAGTACTTCGTTGCCGGTCTGCGCGCTGATCTCTTCGGCGGCCAGCTGGAGAAACGCCATGCGCCGCGCACAGATCACCACCTTGCAGCCTTCTTCGGACAGAAAGCGCGCAACTTCCTTGCCGATGCCCATGCCACCTCCGGTGACAATTGCCACGCGGCCTTTCAATTCCAGATCCATAGCAGTTCCTCTTGTGATTATTCTGTTCAGCCGAGATCGACAAACACACTTTTGGTCTCGGTGTAGGCGTCGATAACGTTCTTGCCCATTTCCCGGCCCCAGCCGGATTGCTTGTAGCCGCCGAACGGCGAAGCCGCATCGACCACGTTCCAACAGTTGATCCACACCGAACCGGCCTGGAGCTGCGCCGCCAGGCGGTGCGCCGAGCGCAAGTCGCGGGTCCACAGGCCGGCGGCCAGGCCATAGGGCGAGTCGTTAGCGCGCAACACCAGGTCATCGACGTCGGTCCAGCTCATGACGGTGAGCACCGGGCCGAAGATCTCTTCGCGGGCCACGCAGGCACGCTCGGCACGGTCGAGGAACACGCTCGGCTGGATGAAGTGCCCGCGTTCCAGGTGCTCGGGGCGGCCGCCGCCGCAAATCAGTTCGGCGCCCTCCTCCTGGCCGCGCTGCAGGTAGCCCTTGACCGTATCCAGCTGCCGCGCGGACACCAGCGGGCCCATGCTGTTGGCCGGGTCCAGGCCGTTGCCGAGGACATGGGCGGCAGCGTGGCGCTGCAATTCTTCGAGCACCTGATCCAGCACGCTGGCGTGTACGTACAGACGCGATGCCGCCGTACACACCTGGCCCTGGTTGTAGAAAATCCCATCGGCGGCGCCCTTGGCGGCGCGCACGATGTCGGCGTCGGGCAAGATGATGTTCGGTGATTTGCCGCCCAGCTCCAGCGAGACCTTCTTCATGTTGCCGGTGGCCGCCTGGGCGATCAGCCGCCCGACCTGGGTCGAGCCGGTGAAGGCGATCTTGTCCACGTCAGGATGCTGCGCCAGCGGTGCGCCGGTCTCGGCGCCCAGGCCGGTGATCAGGTTGACCACACCCGGCGGGAAGCCCGCCGCCTCGATCAACTGCACCAGCCGGATCGCCACCAGCGGCGTCTGCTCGGCGGGCTTGAGCACCGCCACACAGCCGGTGGCCAGCGCCGGGCCGAGCTTCCACACGCACATGTTCAGCGGGAAGTTCCACGGCACGATCAAGGCGCAGACGCCCACCGGCTCGCGCAACGTGTAGTTGAGCATCGGTGCGCCACTGGCCGGCGACACCGGCAGCGTGCTGCCTTCGATCTTGGTCGGCCAACCGGCGAAGTAACGAAGGATGCTGGCCGCGCTGGCCGCCTCGCCGCGTGCGTTGGCAATCGGCTTGCCGTTTTCCAGGGTGATCAGTTGCGCCAGCTCTTCGCGGTGCTGGTCGAGCAAGTCCGCCAGGCGAAACAGCAACACGCCGCGCTGGGCCGGTGACTGCTGCGCCCAAGCCCCCGTGAATGCGGCGCGGGCGGCGGCTACGGCCGCATCCACATCGCGCTCGTCGCTGCGCGCGACTTCCGTGAGTGTTTCTTCGGTGGCCGGGTTTTCCACCGCGAACCGGCGACCGCTGGCCGCGTCTTGCCAGGTACCGCCGATGAACAGACGGCCGGGTTGAGACAGGAACGCCTGGACGGCGGGTAACACGTCAAGCTGATTCATCATCGACTCCTTCACAGTGCCATTTCGATCAGGCAAGGGCCCGCATCGGCGGCGGCATTGGCCAGCGCCCGTTGCAGTTCGGCATTGGTGTGTACGGTACGGGCCGGCACGCCGTAGCCGGTGGCCAGGGCTTTCCAGTCGATCCGCGGACGGTCCAGCACGGTCAGGCTGAGGGCTTGCGGGTCGAGTTCGGTCATGCCGAAACGGCGCAGTTCGTTCTGCAGGATCGCGTAGCGGTGGTTGGCGGCGATCAGGATCACCACCGGCAATTGCTCGCGGGCGATGCTCCACAGGGTTTGAATGGTGTACTGCGCGCTGCCGTCCGATTGCAGGCAAAACACCCGGGTACCGGGCTCCGCCAGCGCGGCGCCGAACCCGACCGGAATGCCCTGGCCAATCGCGCCGCCGGTGTTGGTCAACACACGGTGCCGCGCCGCGCTGGCGGAGGCGGTGAAAAACGGATAGCCGCAGGTGCCCCCTTCGACCGAGACAATGCAGTCGTCCGGCAGCGCTGCGGCCAACACTTGGCCGACCGACTGCGGCGTCAACGCGGCCTCGCCTGGCGGCAGCTCGATCCCCCGCGGGGTCGGCACATAAGCCGGTGCATTCAGCGCGTCGGCCAGCGCGGTCAACGCCCCGGCCACGTCGTCGCCGACTTCGGCCAGCGACAGCAAGCGCTCACGCTCGGCCAGACGCGACGGAATACCTTCGTAGCCGAAGTAACTGATGGGTTCCGGGACACCGGCACAGACCACCTTGTCGTACTGCTCGAGGATCTCGATGGCCACTTCCGGGAAGTACGGCAGGCGGTCCAGGTCCGGCAAGCCGCCGCCCCGGTAGCTGAGCCGGGGAAAGGTTTCGGCGAACAGCCGCACACCGGGCAATTGCGCCAGCCGCCCTGCCGCTTCCAGGCCAGCAACCGACAAGCCTTGATCACCGACGATGAAGACCAGCCGCTGACCATCACGCAGGGCCTGCGCCACCGCTTCGATACGGTCGCCGGCAAAGCGGCGGATCGGCGCCTGCATCCGCGTGAACACACCGTTGTGCGTCACCGCGGCGGCTTGCAGGTCCATCGGCAGGATCAGGCTGGCGATCTGGCCCTTGGCTTGCCAGGCGGCACGCACGGCTTCCTGCAGGTCCTCACCGATCGCCGAGGCGGTGCGCGACGTGCGAACCCAGCCGGACACGGTGCCAGCCAGGGCCTGGATATCGCTGGCCAGGGGCGGGTCGTAGTTGACGTGCCATGAGGCGTGGTCACCGATCACATTGACGATAGGCGTGTTGGCGCGCCGCGCGTTGTGCAGGTTGGCGATGCCATTGGCAAACCCCGGGCCCAGGTGAGTCAGCGTCATCGCGGGCTTGCCGGCGATCCGGCCGTAACCGTCCGCCGCTCCGGTACAGACGCCTTCGAACAACGACAACACCGGCTTGAGGGCGGGCGCGCTGGCCATGGCCGCCACCAGCGGGATCTCCGTGGTTCCCGGGTTGGCGAAGCAGTACTCGATACCGCTTGCCGCTGCCGCATTCACTATCAGTTGCGCACCATTCATTATCAGCCCTCTCGCTTGAGCATTTTCTTTGATGAGATTTATCACATACAAAATCACATCAAACAAGCTATTTTTTACCATTTGTCTCTACTTATGAGATAAATGCCAATTAATCGGTTATGAAAAGTGCGGCGACGATTGCTTTTTCGCTTAACTGCGATAGTGTGGCGTGACGGCCCCCCATCGGGTCGGCCGTCTTTTCAGCGCGGGCGGGCGTGCCTATAGTGCTCACCCGCGTGCCATCCCCTTTTCTAGGAACGAAATGAGCAGTCTGAGCAAGTTGTTGAGTGTCCTGGACCTGTTCGGTCCGCAGACGTTGAAGATCGATCCGGACACCATCGCCGAGCGCATGGGCCTGTCGCGCGCCACCGTGTATCGCTACGTCAAGGACCTGTGTGACGCCGGCCTGCTGACCCGCGTGGATGCCGGCAGCTACGGCCTGGGGCCGCGCGTGATCGAACTGGACTGGATGATGCGCCAGTACGACCCCATCCTCCTCGCCGGGCGCGAGCTGATGCACGAACTGTCCGCCCAGACCGGCCTGGCCGTGTTCGCCAGCGTTTTTTATGACGGGCGCATCATCAACACCTACATCGCCGAACCCAGCGACACCTACCACTTCTCCTTTGGCCGCGGACACCCGCTGCCGTTTTTTCGCGGCGCGCAATCCAAGGTGCTGATCGCCTTTCAGAAAGGTCGACGCTTGCAACGCCTGTTCGAAGAACACATGGCCCACGACCCGGACAGCCCATACGACTGGGCCAGCTTCGCCAAGGCCGCGAAAAAGATCCGCAAGGACGGCTACTGCCTGACCCACGACGAACTCAACCTGGGCCTGACCGGCATCGCCGCGCCCATCATCCGGCCGGATATGGACGAGGTGGTCGGCAGTCTGTCCGCCGTCGGCAGCAGCCAGAGCTTCAAGCTGCTGCGTCAGGAAACCGTGATCGAAATGGTGATGGACACCACACGGCGAATTGCCGAAAACATGCGCAACCCACCGAGCGCCCCCGCGCCCTGAGGGTCAGGAACGCGACGGCCGTCAACCTCAGAACGGCACGGCGACCGTGAGTTGGCTGTACAGGTTGGTGCCATTGCCGACCGTCTGGTTGCCGCCGCTGGTGGAGTCCTGCTTCGGCTTGTAGAGGCCGATCAGCGGCGTGACGATCAGGTGCGGGTTGACGGCCCACTCGACGTAGACGTCCAGCTCCCGCGCGTCGAGGTTCAGCGCATTGCTTTTGCGCAGCGTATCGAAGTCGAAGTACAGCGCGCCGACCGTCAGGTTCTCCAATGGCGTTGCCTTGAGACCGACGTGATGGATACCGGTGTTGCTGTTGAACGGGCCGGCATAGTTGGAGGCCACCTCGCCCTGGAACCAGGTGCCGTAACCCGTGCTGAGCCCGGTAAACAGCGAATCCCACTTCTGCGAATAACGGGTATAGCGATAGGTGACTTTCGGCGCCCAGGCGATGTCGGCAAAGGTGTAGCCGGCTTCGCCGTACCAGGCTTTTTCAGGCCCGGTGTCTTTGTCCTGCCAGGCATACTCGAATGCCAGGCTGACGTTCGGCAGCCCGGCATCGCCTTCGCCGCGCACGCTGTAGACATTCATGCCTTTGCGCTGGCGCTGAAAATCACTGGCCCAGCGCTCGTTCACATCGATGCCGTGCACCCAGGTCAACCCCAGGGTGCCAGGCTTGGCGGTGTAATCCAGGGTGCCGGCGGCCAGTTCGGTTTCAGCCTGGGCGCGGTTGTCGGACTTGAGCCACAACACGCTGCCATGCACGCCATCCTGCCCGCCCAGGCGCAGGACCGCGGTTTGATCGAAGGCATGCCGCGCCGCCAGGTAAAAGGCCCCGCCACGGTTCAGCGCACCATCCGCCGGGCCCTTGCCCAGGTTCGGCCCATCGTCGTTGATCAGGAAACCACGACCGAGCTTGACCACCTGGCGCCCACCGGAAATATCCACACCGTCCTTGCCCAGTGCCGGAAACAGGTCGCCGGAACGCCAGCCGAAGTAAGCGTCTTCAATTTTCGTGGTGCGTTCGGTGCCGAGGGTATTGCCGGCCGGATCACCGTCGCCCCAGGTCGCGGAACTGACCAGCGAGAACGCGCCATAAGCCGTGCCTTTGCCCGCCAGGGCCTGGTCGCCGCTCAAGCCGTATTTGATGAAACCTTCGCGCCAGGTCGAACCGCCCGGGGTGCCGTTATAGTTTTTGCGACTGTTGAACTGACCGAATACGGCGGTCATATCGGCGTTGAGATGTCGGCTCTCGTCGCTGTAAATCTCATAGGCCTGGGCCTGGCCGACGGCGCAAAGCGCCAATGTGGCAGCCAGGGTGCCGCGGCGAAAGGGAGGGGATGGATACCGCATGGTTGAAACTCCTTGAGGTGCGCCTTCAAAGGCTGTCTTAGGTATTCGCATAACACTGGCGCAGCCGCGCTGCGCCAGGCTCGCAAGGGCTAGCCGCAAGCGGCGAGCGCGGTGTCCAGCGCCGCGACGATCAATTCGGCCTCCGCGCCCGTGAGGGTCAGCGGTGGCGAAAGAACGATTTTGTTGCCGATCGGCCGCACCAGCACCCCGGCGCGACGCGCTTCGTCAGCGATCCGCAAAGGCTGCCCGGCCGCCGGGTTCAGCGGTTCGCGGGTGGTTTTGTCCGCCACCAGGTCGAGGGCAATCATCAGGCCCTTGCCGCGCACTTCACCGACCACGGCGTAACGCTCGGTCAGTGCTTGCAGCTGTTCGAGCAATTGCCCGCCGACCTTGGCGGCGTTGCCCGGCAGGTCCTCGGCTTCGACGATATCCAGCACCGCCAGGGCGGCCGCGCAGGCAGTCGGATGCCCGCTGTAGGTGTAGCCGTGCATGATCACGTTGCTGAAGCCTTCGCCGTGCTCAATCGCGTCGACGATGCGCTGATTGAACAGCGTTGCGCCCAGCGGGATATAACCGGCGGTGATGCCTTTGGCCAGGCACAGCATGTCCGGCGCGACACCCCAGCCGCGGCTGCCGAGCATGCAGCCCGAGCGACCGAAACCGGTGACCACTTCGTCGGCGATCAACAGAATGCCGTGGCGGTCGCACACCTCACGCAGGCGCTTCCAGTAGTCGTCCGGCGGCACGATCACGCCACCGGCGCCTTGCACCGGTTCCGCGATCAACGCGGCGATGGTCTGCGCGCCCAGCAAGGCGATCTGATCTTCAAGCTGGCGAATGCAGTGTGCGGTCAGCGCTTGCGGGTCCCGGCAGTCCCAAGGGTTGCGATACAACCATGGGGTGTCGAGCAAATGGCATCCGGCCAACAACGGCCCGTGGTTGTAGTGATAAACCCCATTGCCGCCCACTGACGTGCCGCCCATGTGTACGCCGTGATAACCGTTGCGCAGGGACAAAAAGCGCGTGCGCCCCGGCTCGCCGCTGGCGATCCAGTACTGGCGGGCCATTTTCAGCGCAGTCTCCACCGCATCGGAGCCACCGGAACTGAACAGCACGCGCGTCATCTGCTCCTGGGCGAACATCGACGTCAGCCGCTCGGCCAGGTCGAACACCCGCGGATGGGCAATGCCGTCGAAGGTCTGGTAATACGCCAGTTCGTCGAGTTGCGCGGCAATCGCGGCCTTGACCGACGCACGGTTGTGCCCGATGTTGACGTTCCACAGGCCACCCACGCCGTCGAGCATGCGCTGGCCGTCGATATCGGTGATGTAATTGCCGTCGCCACGGGCAATGATCAAGGTCTTCGCGCGATGCGCCGGGGCGCTGGAACTCATTGGGTGCCAGAATTTCTTCTGTGCGGTTTTATATTTTTCGTACATGGTTCAGGCCCTTATTCAGCGTCACGCTTGTGGACAAACAGCAACTGTTGCCCGGTGAATTCGAGCAGGCCCTCAAGGCCGAACTCGACACCGAACCCGGACATCTTGCTGCCGCCGAACGGCGTGTTCGGCTGGATGCGGGCATGGCAGTTGACCCATGCCACGCCGCTTTCCAGACGGCTGGCCAACGCCGTCGCCTGTTCGACGTCCGGCCCCCAGACCGAGCCGCCCAAGCCCATGTCGCCCGCATTCGCGCGACGCAGCACGTCTTCCACATCCTGATAGGCGATCAACGGCAACACCGGGCCAAACTGCTCCTCGTCGACCAGCCGCTGGCCGTCGGTGACATCGGCGACCAGCGTCGGCGGGTAAAAGAACCCCGGATGGTCCAGGCGCGCACCGCCGCACAAAATACGGGCGCCGTGCTGCCGCGCATCGTCGACCAGGGCCTCGACCAGTTGCAGTTGCTCGAGGTTCTGCACCGGGCCAAACGTGACCCCAGGCTCCAGGCCATCACCGACCACCTGCCGTTCGGCGATGCGGGTCAGCGCCTCGGCAAACGCTTGGTATTGGGATTCATGAATGTACAAACGCTTGAGGGCGGCGCACGTCTGCCCCATGTTGAGGAAGGCCGCCTGGAAAATCTCTTCGGCGACTTCATCGACCGGCGTGCCAGGCAGCACGATCGCGGCATCGTTACCGCCCAGCTCGAGGGTCAGTCGCTTGAGGTTGTTGGCGGCGCCGCGCATCACGCTTTGCCCGGTGGCGGTCGAGCCGGTGAAGACAATCTTCTGAATCCCCGTGTGGGCGGTGATCGTACTGCCGAAACCTTGCTCACCGGTCACGCAATTGATCACACCGCGGGGCACATGCCGAGCGATGATTTCCACCAGGCGCAAGGTGCTCAACGGCGTCAGGCTCGAGGGTTTGCTGATCACGCAATTGCCGGCGCGCAATGCCGGCATGATGTGCCATATAGCGATCATGAACGGCCAGTTCCACGGCGTGATCGAAGCCACCACGCCCAGCGGCTTGCGGTGCAACTCGACACGCTGGGTGGGGGTTTCTTCCACCAGTTCCACCGCGATCTCTTGCCCGGCGGCATAGCGGGTCCAGGCGGCACCGCCCATGACTTCGGAGAATGCCAGCTCCAGCGGTTTACCTTGCTCGAGAACGATCAGCCGGGCCAGTGCCTCGGCGTCCCGCTCAATGTCTTCGGCGATCGCCAGCAGGCGCTCGCAACGCAGCGCGTGAGTGCTGTGCCGCCACGTCTTGAAGGCCGCCTGGGCAGCCGCCACCGCCTGGTCCAGTTGCGCCAGGGAACCGGCCGGGCACTGTGCGAATGCGGTGCCGGTGGCTGGGTTGATCACGTCAAACTGCCCGTTTTCACCGGCAACCTGAACCCCGTTGATCAGCATCGTGTAATGGTGCATGTGCAATTTTCCTTTAACGCAGGCACGCCTTGTCGGACACCGACAAGCGCACAGTTCGCAGTAGAGTTGTACCGGGTTGATGCCTTAGAGCTTGTGGCTACCCAATGCCAGGAACCGCTGTGGCGATACCTTGCGCAGCCGCGCGGCGAGAAAGATGCCGCCGAGCAGGGCCAGGGGGATGACGGCGCACAGGCTGTACGACAACAGCTTGCTGGCGCCCGTGAGCACATCGAAGTGCGCCACTGCCAGGATCAGCACCATCAGCAATGCCAGGCAGGACAACCCCGGCAGAATACGCCCGCGCAAAGCGCCGACCTTGAGCTCGGGATGCCGGTGAAAATACACACACACCGCGACCGAGGTCATCGCCATCAGCAAAATCACGCACAGGGTGGCGAGGTTGGAGAACCAGGCGAACAGTTGCAGGATCGGGTCCGCATCCATGGCGGCGAAGATCAGCACCACCACCGCAGCGATCAGGCTCTGCAATGCCGACCCCATATGCGGGCTCTGATGCACGCGGTGGGTGGTGCCCAGCAGACTGTGCAGCAAACCGTCACGCCCGATCGCGTAGAAGTAGCGCGCGGCGGCGTTATGGAACGCCAGCAGCCCGGCGTAGATACTGACCATGAACAGCACGCGGATAATCTGGGTCAGGTGAGGACCGACAAAGTGATCGGACATGCCGTAGATAAAGGTCGTGGGGTCCTGCAATGCTTGCAGCATCGGCACGATCTTGTCGGTGCCCACACCGACCACCATCGCCCAGACCGACAGCGCATAGAAACCACCGATCAGCAGCACCGAGCTGTAGGTGGCAATCGGAATGGTGCGTTGCGGGTTCTTCGCTTCTTCGCCGTAGATCGTGGTGGCCTCGAAGCCGATGAACGCGGCGAAGCAGAACAGCAGGCCGATCGACGGGGTGCCGCTGAACACGTGCTGGCTGCTGAACGAGTCGAGATTGATACCGCTGTCGCCACCGGTCCTGAGAATCGCGAAGTCGAGGGTAAGGATTGCCAGGTACTCGGCGATCACCACGACTGACAAGACCCGCGCGGACAGATCAATCTTGCGATAACCGAGGACCGCAATACTGGCCATCGCCATCAGCGAATAAGACCACCAGGGCATCACTAGGCCAAACACGCTCTCCATGGTGCCGCTGACCACGCCACCGAACATGCCATACAGGGCGATCTGGAGAATGTTATAGGCAAACATCGCCAACACCGCCGCCGCGCCGCCGGCCAAACCGCCCAAGCCGCGCGAGGTGAAGGCATAGAAACCACCGGCGTTGGTCAGGTGACGGGACATGGTGGTGTAACCCACCGAGAACGCCAATAGCACCAGCAACGCCAGGATCAGCAATGCCGGGGTGCCGGCGCCGTTACCCAGCATGATACCAATCGGAAAACCGCCGGCGATGACACTGAGAGGGCTCGCCGCCGAAATCACGAAGAAGATGATGAAGCCGACGCCCAAGGCGCCTCGCTTCAACTCCGTGGAGCTGTTGACCTGAATAGATACACTCATGTTATTGACCTTATTGTATGAGGCAGTCGCTGTGGGGTGGCTCCGATCAAGGCTCTATCGGCACCGGGTAGCGCTTTTATTTTTTGGCTTGCACGCTGTATTCGATCCTATGCCCCCCTACAAACCCCTCGCTATCCCAAATCGGTAGCATCGCCTGCATCGCCCCAAAACAGTTCAGCGTCCAGCACCGTTCCCCGCCGATTTGGGATAACCCCCCGGATGTTCATCCCTGCACTCTAGTGTCGCCGTGCTATGCCCGGATGTCGGCTAGCAACAATAAGAAACGACGGCGCCCACCAGGCTATTACAGCCCATAGAGCGCTCACGCGCAGGAACCCCCAGCCATGCCTTTTGCTCACCTGACTATTCAATGGCGCATCACACTCCTGAGCGGGCTGTGCCTGCTGGCCGTTGTCGCCGCATTGACCGGCGCCTCTCTGTACCAGAATCAACAAAGTGCAAAACTGCTCAAGGCACGCAGCACTCAGTTGCTGGCGCAAGCGGCCACGGAGCACTTGCAGGCCCAGGCGGTTGCCCACGGTCAGCAGGTTGCGCGTTTTTTCAATGAGACGGCGCTGTATGGCGAAGGCTTCGCGCAACAGGTCCTGCAACTGCGCGAACAAACCCTCAATGGCCGCCTCTCGGCGACACAACTGCGCGAGACACTGGTGAACATTACTCGCCAGACACTGCTCAAGCGCGACAAAGTGCTCGGCCTGTACGTGGTGTTGCTGCCCGATGCGCTGGCAGGTGCCGACGCGCAGTTCACCGCGCAACGTGCGTTGGCAGGCAACGAAACAGGCCGGTTCGCGCTGTATTGGTCGCAGAGCCAACCGGGGCAATTGGTCCAGGAAGTACTCACTGAGCCGCAAATCACCGCCAACCATGCGCCGGCGGGCAGTGAGCCGGAAAACGCCTGGTACGTCTGCCCACAGGCCCAGGGCCGCACCTGTGTGGTGGCGCCCTATGAAAGCGAGGTGGAGGGCCGCAAAGTCCTGATGAGCAGCATTTCGATTCCACTGATCGCCAACGGCACGACGATCGGCGTGGTCGGCATGGACATCGGCCTCGATACCCTGCAGAAACTCGCGGCCAACCTGCGCCAGGATCTGTATCAGGGCGCCAGCGCAGTCAGCATAGTCGCGAACTCGGGCCAGGTGGCCGGGCGCAGTGGCGAGGTCTCGGGCGCCAGCATCGACATCAGCCAGGCAGTCCAGACCGTAGCGGGCAGCCCACCGTGGACGTTGCAGCTGAAGGTCCCGCAAGCCGTGGCGCAGGCCCCCGTTCGGCAGATGCAGAGCGAATTGGATGCCCAACGCCGTCAGGCCAATTGGCTCAACCTGGGCCTCGGTTTGCTCGCCAGTTGCCTGGGCATGCTGCTGATCTGGCTGGCGGCCTACGGCGTGACGCGCCCGCTGCTGAAGGTGGCCAGCCTGCTTGATGCGATTGTCGACGGCGACGGTGATCTCACCCAACGCCTGCCGGTGGCTCGCCACGATGAGCTGGGCGCACTGAGCAACGGTTTCAACCGTTTCCTGGACAAATTGCAGCCGATCATCCGCGACATCCAATCCGCCTCGCGGGACACGCGCACCAGTGCCGACGCGTCCTCGGGCATTGCCCGGGAGGTCAGCGCAGGCATGCAGCGCCAGTACCGTGAAGTGGAACTGGCTGCCACCGCGCTGCATGAAATGAGCGCCAGTGCCCAGGAAGTGGCGCGCCACTCGCACTCTGCCGCCGACGCCGCGAGCGCCGCGGAAAGCGCGAGCCGCTCCGGTCAGGCCGTCTTCGCCAGCGCCGTACACAACATCGAACACCTCGACCAGCGCCTGGACGCCACACTCAAGCAGGTACACGCCCTCGCCGACAGCAGCAGCCAGATCAGCCAGGTGCTGGACGTGATCTGCACCCTCGCTCAACAGACCAACCTACTGGCCTTGAATGCAGCCATCGAAGCGGCCAGAGCGGGCGAACAAGGGCGCGGTTTTGCGGTGGTAGCCGATGAAGTCAGGCACCTGGCCAGCAACACCCAGAGCTCGGTCGAACAGGTGCGCAACGTGATCGAGAGGTTGCAACAGCTGAGCCAGGAGGTGGTACACAGCACTCAACTGAGTCGCGAACAAGCCGGCAGCAGCGTGATCCAGGTGCAACAGACGCGTGCGGCGCTGCAGAACATCTCCCAGGCCGTGGACGTGATCGAGCAGATGAACCAACAGATCGCCAGCGCCGCCCTGGAACAAAGCACCGTCGTGGACGATATCAGCCAGCGTGTCAGCGACATCCGAGGCATCAGCGAAACACTCACCACGCGCATGAACGAGGCCTCCAGGGCCAGTGACTCACTGCATGAAATGGCCAACCATCAACAGAACCTGGTGGGCCATTTCCGTGTGTGAGGGGCAATGCAGCGCAACTGAGCTACAGTGGCCGGCCTTCGACACTTTACCCATAGAGCCTTGCCCATGACCGCTTCGCGACGCTGGTTGATCCTGGCCATTATTTCCAGTGCATTGCTGCTCATCGTGATTGACATGACCGTGCTGTACACCGCGTTGCCGACACTGACGCGCGAGCTTGGTGCGACAGCGTCGCAGAAACTGTGGATCATCAATATCTATGCGCTGATCGCCGCCGGGCTGTTGCTGGGCATGGGCACGCTCGGCGACCGCCTGGGGCATAAACGGCTATTTATCGGGGGCTTGAGTGTATTTGGGCTGTGCTCGCTGATCGCGGCCTTCTCGCCTTCGGCCGGCGTATTGATCGGCGCGCGGGGGTTCCTGGCGGTCGGCGCGGCGATGATGATGCCCGCCACATTGGCCCTGGTCCGGTTGACGTTCACCGACGAGCGCGAACAGGCCATGGCGTTCGGGATCTGGGCCTCGGTGGCCTCGGGGGGCGCGGCGTTCGGGCCGGTGGTGGGTGGCCTGTTGCTGGAGCATTTCTGGTGGGGCTCGGTGTTTCTGATCAACGTGCCGATTGTGCTGCTGGCGTTGCTCGTCGGCGTGCTGTTGATCCCCGACCACCCGGGAAACCCCGAACGACGTTGGGATTGGCTGGGTTCGCTGCAGGTGATGATCGGGTTGATCAGCATGGCGTATGCCGTCAAGGAGCTCGGCAAACGGGTGCCCTCCTTCGAAGCCATGCTGGTGGCGGTGGTCCTGGGCACGCTGTTTCTCACGCTGTTCATTCGGCGCCAACGACGTGCCGCGCAGCCGATGCTCGATCTGTCGTTGTTCACCACATCCGGGTTCCGAAATGCGGTGATTGCGGCCGTGGTGTCAGCCGCCGCATTTATCGGCATGGAGCTGGTGTTCAGCCAACGCTTGCAACTGGTGCTGGGCCTGTCGCCGCTGGACGCGGCGCTGTTCATCCTGCCGCTGCCGCTGGGTTCCTTTGTCGCCGGCCCGCTTGCCGGCTACTACCTGTCGCGCGTGGGCAACCAGCGCATGCTGTTCTGGACATTGCTGCTTTCATCCGCCGCGATGCTGGCCTATGTGTTTCTGTACCAAGCCGCGGTGCCCCTGCAAATCGTCAGCCTGGCGCTGCTGGGCCTGACCATGGGGGCGGCACTGACTGCGGCGTCGAGCACTATCATGCTCAGCGTGCCCGCCGACAAGGCCGGCATGGCCGCCTCCCTTGAGGAAGTCTCGTTCGAACTGGGCGGTGCGGTGGGCGTGACACTGGCAGGCAGCCTCTTGTCAGCGATCTACGCGTACTCGACAGGCTTGATGATCCCGTCATGGCTGAGCCGAAACCCCATGACATTCGAGAGCCTCGACGACGCGCTGAACGTCGCCGGGACGTTATCACCCGAGGGCGCCGCCATGCTGACGGCGTTCGCCCGTTCGGCGTTTGATACAGGTTTCGTTGCCGTGCTGGTGACGATGACAGTCCTGTTGTTGATTGCGGCGCTGCTGGTGAAGCGGAGCCTGCCAGCAGCGGCGATCGTTACGGATGATCTGGCTTAGCAGGCGCCTTGGCGTTATGCCCGCGCGCCCGCCCGCAGGATCGACGGTTCCTCCCCGCGATACAACGCCTCGACCTGGGACGCGCGCCACTGCAAGACCGCGCGCTGGTTGATCGAGCCCTTGTCGGTGATCTCGCCACGGTCGATGGACGCCGGTTCATCGAGCAGGACCAACCACTCCAGGCGACTGGCATTGCCCGTCGCGTCGAGATTGAGGCGTTGCAACCAGTCGCCAAACCACTGGCGCACGGCAGCGCTGGCCAGCACCTCGGCGTCGCTGGCGGCGGTACCCAGCCCCGCCAGTCGGCGGCATTCGTACAGCCTTGGAAACACCAGAATGCCCAGGCATTCGCGGTCGGGCGCGGCGATCACCACGTCCTGCACATAGGGCGCCCCCTCCAGGACCGCACGGTTGCGCAACGGCCCCACGCTGACAAACACCCCGGACGACAGTTTGAAATCCTCGGCGATGCGTCCGTCGAACATCAGGCCCAGGTGCGGGTTGTTTGGGTCGGCAAGTTTGAGCGCGTCACCCGAGCAGTAGAACCCCTGGTCGTCGAATACCGCGGCGGTCTGCTGCGCCGCTCGCCAGTACCCCGGCATGATGTGGGGGCCGCGAAAACGCCCCTCGAGCTTGCCGTCCACCGGCACCAGACGCACCTCGCAGCCGGGCGCGGGCAAGCCGATATACCCGGCCACGGACAACGGCCCGGTGGTAAAGGTGCAGGATGGCGCGGCTTCGGTCATGCCCAGCCCGGCCATCATCCGAATGCGTTCGCCGCAATGCTGCTCGGCCACCCGGTCGAGCCGGTCCCAGACCCGCTGCGACAGGCCCGCGGCGGCGAAGAAAAACAATTTCATCCGGGCAAAAAAGCACTCACGCAAGGCGGCGTCCTGCTCCAGGGCATTGACCAGTTCTTCCCACCCCTTGGGCACGGTCAAGTAGGCCGTGGGCGAGATGTCCTTGAGATTGCGCAGCGTTTCGGCAAAGCCCTGCACCGTGGGCTTGCCGTCGTCCAGGTAAAACGTGCCGCCGTTATAGAGCACGATACCGACGTTATGACTGCCGCCGAAGGTGTGGTTCCACGGCAGCCAGTCCACCAGCACCGGCGGCTCTTCGCCAAGCACCGGGAAGGTTTGCAAGAGCATCTGCTGGTTGGCGCAGAGCATGCGCTGGGTGGTGATCACCGCCTTGGGCAATTGGGTGGAACCGGACGTGAAGAGAAACTTGGCAATGCTGTCGGGGCCGGTGGCCGCGAAGGCCCGCTCGGCCTCGGCGCCGCCCGCGACCTGCAACAAACTGGCGAAACTCACCTGGGCGCGCCCCGCCACTTGGCCACGCACGCTGATCAACGGGGTCTCGGCGGGCAGCACCGCATCGATCGCGCGCTGGTAAGCCAGTGCGTCGCTGACAAAGACCAGGCCGGGTTGCAACAGGTCGCAGACATGCCGCAGTTTGGCGAAGTCCTGGGACAGCAGCGCATACGCCGGCGACACCGGGCAATAGGGAATACCGGCGTACATGGCGCCGAACGCCATCTGCAGGTGTTCGATGTCGTTGCCCGACAGCAGCACCAGCGGCTTCTCGGCCGACAGACCATAGCGAAGCAAACTCTGCGCAATGGCCCGCACACTGTCGAGCATCTGCGCATAACTGACGCGACGCCAACCGTCGCCGTCGCGGGCGGCGACGAAGGTCTGCTCCGGGCGTACCTGGGCCCAATGCAGCAGCCGGTCGAGCAACCGTTGCGGTAATTCGGCCAACGGTTCCAGCGAACGCATGTGCAGCACGCCGTGGTTTTCGATCACTTCCACCGGCGCATGGCTGATGGACACGGGGCGGTAACGCGGCGTGGGCCGTTCGGGTTGCGATCTGAATTCGGAACTCACGGGATGGTCCTCCAACAAGGCACGCCGACGGACACCCGTGGGTGTCATGTGGCGCCAGCCAGCGGCTGCGCCCTGATTATTGTTATGTGGGTCCGCCCTTGGGCGGCGCCTCAGATCGGGTAATGCCGTGGACCGTTCTGCAATGTGATCCAGCGCAGTTGCGTAAAGTGTTCGATCGCGGCCTTGCTGCCAAAACTCCCATAACCGCTGGACTTGACGCCGCCGAAGGGCATTTGCGCTTCATCGTGTACGGTCGGGCCGTTGATGTGGCAGATCCCCGACTCCACCCGCCGCGCCAGCGCCAGCGCACGCGCCGTGTCACGGCTGAAGATCGCCGCCGACAGGCCGCCAATCAACAGGGGCACGTCCAGCATGGTGATTCCTCTTTATTGTCTTTATCGGGAATACGTTCAAACCCTACACCGCCGACACCGCCGTGCGGCGCGGCCAAGGGCTGGCTTCAGCGTTTATACGTCTGCAGGCCAGGCTTGATGCTTTTGTCGTCGAGGAACTGCTTCATGCCCTGCTCGCGACCGCCTTCGGTATCGAGCAGGCGCGACTGGTCGAGCTTGGCGTACAGGTAGTCTTCGTTTTGCTCCCAGGTCAGCTCGCGGCATCGTTTGAAACCATGCTTGGCGGCACGCAGCACCACCGGGTTTTTCTCCAAAAGATTACGCGCCAGCTCGACAGTGACGTCACGCAGTTGCGCCAACGGCACGCTCTGGTTGACCAGGCCCATTTCGGCGGCCTTCTGCCCGCCAAACGTCTTGCCGGTCATGATGTAGTACAGCGACTGGCGATGGCCCACGGTGTCGGCCATGGCTTTGCTCACCAGGTTGCCCGGTGGAATGCCCCAGTTGATTTCCGACAACCCGAAGGTCGCTTCATCGGCACAGATCGCCAGGTCGCACGCCACCAAGGGGCTGAAACCGCCACCGAAGCACCAGCCGTTGACCATGGCGATGGTCGGTTTGGTGTACATGCGCAGCAACTTCCACTGCCATTGCGAGGCTTCGCGGCGGATTTTTTCCTGGAGGATTTCCGGGCCGGCGTCGATTTCGCGAAAGTATTCCTTGAGGTCCATACCCGCCGTCCAAGCCTCGCCCGCGCCCGTCAACACCAGAACACCGGCAGCAGGGTCCTGCTCCAGGGTTTCCAGTACATCGATCATTTCCCGGTTCAGGGTCGGGCTCATGGCATTGCGTTTTTCCGGCCGATTGAGAATGACCCAGGCAATGCCCTCTTCGATTTCGACTTTGACCGTTGACCAGCGACCTTCGTAATTGCTCATGGCGATGCTCTCTTGTTCTTGGCTTGACGATGGTTAAAAGCTAAACCGACAAATTAGTTATATCAACTAACCATTAATGAAATTAACCTAATCTTTTTCAGGTATTGGAAAGGCGTATTTGCACGGTGTATTGAAACATAGCGATGGCTATCGCCAGCCAATCTCGGAAAACTGCATAGCTTTATTAACCACTGCTCAAGGACCCGCCCTGCCATGGCCAAGTCTTCCCGGCTCACCGCCCCCCAGAACGCCCCGCCGCCAGCGGCGACAACCCGGCCCCACTGGACACCGCGCTGGATGACTTGATCGGCTATGCGATGCGCCGCGCGCAATTGAAGCTGTTCCAGAACCTGATCGGCCGGTTGTCGGCTCACGACTTGCGGCCGGCACAGTTCTCGGCCCTGGCGATCATCAATCAAAACCCCGGGCTGATGCAGACCGACCTGGCCAGGGCGCTGGCCATCGAGCCACCGCAAGTGGTGCCGCTGCTCAATAAGCTGGAAAGCCGCGCGCTGGCGGTACGGGTGCGCTGCAAACCCGACAAGCGTTCCTACGGGATTTTCCTCAGCAAGGCCGGCGAAGCGCTGCTCAAGGAACTCACGCAAATCGCTGCCGAGAGCGACAAGGATGCCACCGCCGCCCTCGACAACCAGGAGCGCGACGAACTGCTCCGGCTGCTGAAAAAAATCTACCGTGACTGAGCGCCCAGGCACGCATTCACCGATGCCATGCGCTGACGCCATGGCTGGGCGATCTCCAGTTGCGCCGCCAACGCCAACAACGTCGCATCCTCGCCAAAACGCCCGGCGAAATGCGCGCCCATGGGCAGCCCGCGCTCGCTCCAGTACAGCGGCACCGACATCGCCGGTTGTCCGCTGGCATTGAACAAGGCGGTAAACGGTGAATAGCTGTGGAAGCGCTCGATCAGCTCATCCAGAGCCAGGCTGTCATCCTGCAGATCCAGTTCACCGATCAGGGCTGGTTCCCGCGCCAGGGTCGGGCTGAGGATCACGTCGTAGTCGCACATGAACAGCGCCAGTTGACGGCCGAGGGCGTGAATCCATTCCACCGCCGCAGCGTATTGCGCGCCACTGACCGCACCCTTGTCGCGCAGAATGATGCGCGTGCGCGCCTCCAGTTCCTCGGGCCGTACCGGAGCCCCGCGCAATTGGCCGAGGACGTCCACATAGTGACGCGTGCTCGCGCCGATGATGGTGAACACCTGGTCGAGAAACTCCGGCAACACCACCGGTAACTGCGCAAGTTCCACCCGATGCCCCAAGGATTCGCAAAGCTTGGCCGCCTGACGCACGGCATCCAGGCTTTGATTGGAGATCGGCCACGTGCCGACCCGCTCGACCAGCGCAATCCGTAAAGGCCGCGGCGCCTGTTGCAAGGCCCACGCATACGGGTGCGCTGAAATCGGCGCGGCGTAGGGTGCGCCCAGTTCGTGGCCGGCGGTGGCGTCCAGCAATGCCGCACTGTCACGCACCGACAGGGTGAGGCAATGATTGGTCGCCATCCCCGCCCAGCCCTCCCCGACCATCGGCCCCGACGGCAGCAGACCACGGCTGGGCTTGAGGCCGAACACGCCGCAACAGGACGCCGGCACGCGCAAGGAACCGCCGCCATCGTTGCCGTGTGCGAACGGCACAACGCGCGCCGCGACCAACGCCGCCGCCCCGCCGCTGGAACCGCCGGCACTGTGCTGGGTATTCCAGGGGTTTCGGGTGGCGCCAAAACGCATCGACTCGGTGGAATAGGAGGTGCCGAATTCCGGTGCCGTGGTGGTGCCGACGAACAGGCAACCGGCGCGGCGCAGGCGCGTGACCACCTCGGCGTCGAAGTCGACGCGGGCAGCCCCCAGCGCAAGTGAGCCATTGGTCATTGCCGCACCCGCCACGGGCGCGAACAAATCTTTGATCAAGGTCGGCACCCCGGCGAACACCCCTTCCCCGGACGTGGGGGCGAGGGCGTCCTCGCGCGCCTGGTCGTACAGGCGTTCGGCGACGGCATTGAGGCGTGGCTCGACCTGCTCGATCCGCTCGATGACGGCCTCCACCAGTTCCACCGGTTGGACTTCGCCGCGCCTGACCCATGCGGCCAGACCGATAGCGTCTTCATTGTCGATTAACTGCTGAATGTCGCGCATACCCATTACTCCGGATGTATTTCAATGACGTGCAAACTGACGGTATTCAGATGACCGAGCGCAGGCGTGACACGCCGGCAACGCCCCACAGCACAGCCGCCGCCAGGCTGGCGCAGGCTAGCCATTGGATGGCGTGGCGCAGGTCGCCGGCATAGACCACCAGCGCCGCGACCACCAGCGGGCTGACGAACTGCCCCAGATACAGGCAGGCGGTCAAACCGCCCAGGCCCCGGCCACGGGTGCGCGCCGTCAGGGCTTCCATCACCGGCGCCATCACGTTCGGCACCAGCAGGCCCGCTCCCAGGCCATGCAGCACCATCGCCAGCGCCACTTCGTTGTAGCTCTGCGCACGGGTCAGCAACCACAGCCCCAAGGCGAACAGCAGCAGCAACACCGTATTGGTCCCCGCGCCCTTTAAGGTGCGTCGCAACAGCGGCCAGGCGAGAGAACCGCCCAGGGTGGAGATCAGGCTCAGACCGGCGGCCAACCCCATCAGGGTGCTGGAGGTAATGCCCAACTGCACCAGCAGAATCGGCACCTGCACCGGCGCGATAAAGGTCAGCACCATGCCGCCGAAGATCAACAGGTAGCCCAGCACCAGCGGCCACACCGCCACCCGCTCGGCGTCCTGGGCAACCGTACTCGGCTGGGAACGCGCCGGTTCCCACAGCACTTTCAGCATCGCCGGCACCAACAGCAACGGCAGCAGGTACAACAGGAAAGGCAAGCGCCAGGAATACTCGCCCAAGGCGCCGCCGACCACGAAGAACAACGCGCCGACCAGGCCAATGGTCACCATCTGGCGATTGATGTAGCGCAGCCGCTCGCCGCCGTGCCAATAGTCGGCGATCAAGGTCGAGCAACACGTCATCACCGCCGCTTCGGCGCAACCGAACAACAAGCGCACGACCACGATGGACTGCAAGTCACCGAGGATCACCGGGGTTACGCCCAGCAGCGCGTAGAGCAATGTCGCAATGACCAGCAAGGCTTTGCGCCCGATCCGGTCGGCGAGCCAGCCCGCCAGCGGCGCGCACAGCGCGATGGCCAGCGCGGGGCCGGTCACGGCCAGCGGAACCAGCAGGTCGGCATGGGGATTGAGGGGGCCGAACTCGGCACCGAGTTTGGGCAAGATAGGCGCGATCATCACCGCGCCCATGATGGTCAGGCTGCTGCCGAGTATCAGCACCACCCCTTCGCGACGGCCCGAGGCTTGGCGGGTGTCAGCGGTCGATAGGTTTGTGGCGGCATTAACAGTGGTCATGATCCGGCCCTCAGAAGCTATACGAAACGCGCAAGGCGGCGGTGTAGCCTTCGGCGCGATTGCGCGCGTCGAACTCTTTGTAAAGATGCAGCCACAGCGGTGGCAGCCCCGGCGCGATGTAGCTGATCGCCGGGCCCAGGGCCATGACCCCCGCGCGGTTGCCGCGCGTCAGGTTCGGCGCATCGTCGTCGCTCAACTGGCGGTAGTAATAGCCGCCGAGGCCCGCCGTCCAAGGCCCGAAATGTTGCCCCACGGCAAACTCATGGCGGTACTCCACGCCATTTTTGTAGTGGGTGTCGGGATTGCGCGTGTTCACATCGACCTGGAAACTCGACGACACCTCAAAGCCGGTGTCGCTGATGTAGGTGGCGTTGACCGCCGGGGAGAATGTCCAGTGATTCAGCCCAGGAGACACCAGCCGTTTTTGGTCGTAGTCGCCGGTCGGCGCCTGGATCTGGAACTGGGTATTGACGAACAGGTTAGGCGACAGGTTCCACTGCAGGATCAACGGAACGATCTGCGCATCCGCCATCCGAAAGGGGTCGGCCGACAGTTTCAACGGCCCGCCCGGTGTCGGCACTTGCAGCGACGCATCCATCTTGAAGAACGGTACGACGGCACCGAAGCCGTACTGGCCACCCAGCACGCGATAGTCCGTCATGCGCAGGTAGACCACGCCGATGGACAGCACATCCAGGGAGAGACGGTTATCCACCGCACGCCCTTGGCTGTCCTTCTGCACGTTGGCGGAATAGAACGCCGTGCGCAGCCCCACGGTGCCGTTCGGTGTCACAGGTGGCGTCATCCCGGCGCCGAAATCGTAGACGCCCACCGCGGTGGTGGGCGCGCCGTTTTCAGTGGCCTGTGCCCCAAGGCAAAGACCGAGCAGACCCAAGGTGACCCAACTGACGTGGCGGATGTTTGAATTGTTGTTGTTCATCGAATGCCCCTCCCAACCTCATGGTGTGGGCCATCCTAGTAACGGCACGCCGCAGCGGGTTAGCCGTTTTCAGCACAGTTAGCGCCGTTGCAACGTCTGCGACGGTGACTCGCCGAACAGGGTCCGGTAGTCGCTGGCAAAACGGCTCAGATGCCAGAACCCCCAGCGTGCCGCGACCTCTTGGACACCGTAGGCTTCCTGGCGCTCGCGCAGCTCGCGACGCACCGCATTCAAGCGCAGCGCACGCAAATAGGCCACGGGGTTGATGCCCAGGGTTTCCTGGAAACAGTATTGGAGTTTGCGCCGGCTGGCGCCGATGTGACTGCACAGATCGAGGATCGACAGCGGTTCATCCAGATGCCCCAAGGCATATTCGCGTGCCCGATCAACCATGCGTTTGCGCGCCGTCGGACTCAGGCCGGCGAACTGATCCGGGGCGACCAGGTCCAGCAACTGCACCATCACCGCATCGCGGACCCCGTGCCGAATCGCTTCATAGCGCAACAGCGCTTCGTGCCCCTGATCAGCGCAGACCAACTCATCCAACAGATTGGCCAGCTCGATTTGCACACACGTCCCGCCCAAACGGTAACACTTGGGAAGATCGGTAAAGCGAAAAGCCACTTCCTGATGCTCTAACAGACGCTCCAAAGCCTCGATGTCGACGGCAACGCTCAACAGGTCGAGGTTCTCAGGCACGCGCAGGTCAGGCAAATGATCGCCATGGGCGACCAACAGGCCGTGTTCATGGATCGGATGCCCGGCACAAAACAGCGGGCCGCTCGCGTTGAGCGGCATGCTGAAGGTGATCGCGCCTTTCCAGGCACTGCCGCTTTTGAGCATCGACTGGTTGGTGCGGTCACGCATCAGTTGCATCCAGCCGGCGTGTAGCTCGATCAACTCGCCCTCAAAGCGGCCTGGGGACAATTGGTCATAACGGACCTGCCAACCGCCCATGTTGCGTGCGTGCTGATCGATGTCATGGGTGTGAAAATGCCGGATCGTTGAAGGAATGCCCCATGCCGGGCGAACCATCTGCACGCTGGAATTATTATTGTAAGTGTTCATGGATTTTTCCCTTTGAGCCTGAAGCACTGTCGCTCAGCACGCAATTTCCATTCCCCGCATGGCGCCATTGGGTAAGGTGTGCCGAAATCGGCTAGTGCGCCCATGAATCAGGTACGCCACCACTACCAAAATGAGTGCTTTAAAATTTTTACCCCATGAAATATTTTTGCGGGAATGCCTGGACCAATCAGGCCCTTCTCTTTACACCACAAGGATTTACCGTGAGCGGCAAAAGCTCGAACGACGCCAAGCCATCAGTAAAGCGCCGATCGCTGACGGCCGCGCCCATATAGTTCTTTTCGTCCAACCAGAACTGATAGTGGATCGCTCCCAGCGTAAACGTCTGGCTCAGGTGCGTCTTGAGCGAGAACTGCTGGACATTTTCGTTGCTGTTAAACAGCAGGTAGTTACCGACCACATCCCCCACCAGCCAGGTGCTCCAGTCGACAAAGCCTTTACTCAACGGGTCCCAGGCTTTTTGCCGGTTGTCGGCAAGGTTGTCGTCACCGGAAAAGCTCGCGTAACGGTACCCGAGGACCGGCGTCACCGTCGCCGAAGGTGCTGGCGGCGACCACCGACGCACCGCCCAGCACACTGATGTCAGGTGTCAGGGCATAGTCGAATTTGATCGCGGGTTTGACATACACCTCCTGCCAGCCGATGCGGCTGCCGCCATTTTTGCCGCTGCGCTGGTCGACCCGGCCACTGCCGAAGTTGACGTTGCGCGTGGTGATGGTCGCAGCGCTCGCGGTCAGGTTGACCTCGCCCTTGAGGTTGCCGTCCTCGAAGGTGTAGCCCGCCAAGGCAACCTGGGCGCTAAGCGGCAGGTTGACCGCCACCAGCGCGCGGGTAAAACGCGTCGTGAAAAACATAGTGAAGCGCCTGTGTAATTATTGTTGTTACAGGGCAGTTGCAAGCGGCGCAGTACGCCGCCAACACCTGGGCAAGCCAGGTGAAATCCAGACGCTGGGATCCCGCCCGCCATAAGGGCTTGGCTATGGTCGTTGAAGACGTACCACTGGCTGCGGTAGGACGCGCCGGGCGTCCATTCGGAAAACTCGGCGTTGGCCGCGTAGATCGCCGGGTCACCGCCTTTGGCGATGCGCGCGATGGCCTCGCTGGAGATCAGTGGCGAACCCGCGTGCCAGCCATCGTTGGCCAACAGCCGGCCCACGCGCGCATCGCCGAAGGCGCTGCCCGCCAGCTCGGGCACGTAAGCACTGACCCTGCGCATGGGGTCGAGCAGCGCCTCGCTGATCAGTTGTTCGCCCAGCAGACCGATCAGCGACTTGGTCACCGAAAACATAATGTGCCGGTGCTCGGGACGCTGACCGTTGAAATAGCGCTCGAACAGCACTTGATCGCCCTGCATCACCAGAAAACTATCGGTGTGACTGGCCACCAGGTGGTCGAGCACGCTGACGCTCAGGCCACAGCAACTGTCGAAGCGCAGCTCGCTCAGCGCTTGCGGCGCGTCGTTCAAGGGGCTGCGTGGCGCATTCCCGGCCCGCACGTCGATGGACGGCCGTAGGCGCGCGAGGTGACGAACCCCCCAGCGGTTGAAGGGCGGGCGCATCCAGTTTTCCCAGGTTACGCGCTGCTCGGGCGCGGCTGGAAACCCCTGCATCAACCCCGGCGCGGTATGCCCGGGAAGTAAGGATTCATTGGCCTCGGCGTAAAGCCTGACGAGTAAAGGCACGGTGTTCTGGCTCATCTGTGTGATCCTGAAAAAGACTCTGCGTGGAGCAGATGCAGGAAAATAATTACTATCATTAATTATTTTAGTAAATAAAATATTTAACTTAAGAAGTTATATTGATCACAGTAAATGGATCCATTAAAGAGCGAGATACGATCCTTATCGTCCGACAATCGAAAAAAAGTCACTTGAGTCAGAAAGCATGAGGCTGACCAAAAATGCCGCGAGCATTCAATGGATCCGCTAGGCAAAAACAATGCGTTTCCTGGAGAGCTGTCATGCACTCAAAAAAACACGTGGGCCGGCAAACTTGCGGAGAAAATATGGTGTTTTGCCGGGGCCTGACGGGCCAGGTCGCCACGCTTGAGGACTTCTGCCCCATCGCGGCGCGGCGCCTTCTCTAAGCGCTGTGGAAAATGGAGAACGGGGCTGCGGCTACCACGGCTTGGCGATGGGCCGCGACGGCACCACCGTGCGGATGCCGGCCAGCGAGTACGGAGGGGGCGTGCAACAAGACGGTTGATCCCGCACCTGGAATGGGCCGAAAGCGAACAGGGGCCTACGGCGGCGTGCGGTCGCGCAAGATCCTGGAACGGCTGAGCGCCCGGCGCACGCGCGGGCAGATTTCGAGCTGCATTATTGCGCCCGCGCCGGCGAGCGCGGGGCTGGCCGGAAGATCGCCTGCACCGCGAATACAGCCCTCTGCGCACGGTGCGCTACTAAAGAGGACAGTCCATGCACACTTAGTGGGCAGATCCGCAGCACAGTAACACCGCGCGCAGGGTCGCCCCCCATGTGCCGTGGGCGCTTACTCAGGCGCGCGCGCACACGGCGATGGCGGCACGCGCGGTGTGGGACGGCAATTCGGCGAACAGCGCGTGGTACTCCGCCGCGAAGTGGCTGAGGTGATAGAAGCCCCATTGGGCAGCGATATCGCCAATCGAGAGGTCCGACGCACGGGTCGACATCAAGGTCCGGCGTACGCCGTTAAGCCTTAGGGAGCGCAAGTAGTTCAGGGGCGTGGTCTCAGCCACCGCGCGAAAGCTGTTCTGCACGGTGCGCCGACTCACTTGGAGGCGCTGGCACAACTCGCTCACGCTGGGCACGCTGTTCATCTCGGCCGTCGCCAAACGGTGGCATTTCTCGACAATGAAGCTGCGCGTGGAGCTCGCGGTACGCTGCTGTTTATCGCAGGCCGGGTCGGTCAGCAGTTGCAGCAACTCGTCGAGCATGGCCTGTTCCAACGCCTGCTCCCGCTCCCGATCTCGCGTGCTGTCGAGCTCTTCGTGCATCAGGGCCTGGGTGAACATCGCCAGCAATCGGTGCCGAGCGCCCGCGACGCGCTGGGTGGACACCTTGATCACCGGCTGACGCAACAGTTGGCTGACTTCCTTCGGCGACGCCGTTTGCGCCAAGGCTTGCTCGAACAATTCACGCTCGAAGGTGATGGACAACAACTCCATGCCCGTCGGCATATGGAACATGAACTCCTCACCACCGTGAAGAAAAAACAGGCTGCTGTCGTCCACCTCCCGCCCCTGCATTCGAATCGAACCGGGCACGGTGATCGGCACCGCAAAGCACATCTTGCCCCGGGGCGCCGCACCCTGTTGCACCACACGCTGGTTGATCTGCTCGCGAAAGACATGGCATCCGGCGGTCGACAGTTGCATCAGCGAACTCTCGGACGAGCCTGCGGTTAACTGGCTGTAGTCCTGATTCCATTCATGGATGGTGGCCGCATGGACATGGATGTCGCGAAAATGGCCGATAAGCTGATTTTTCATTAGGTCGAAAGCCTCCGCCAATATTCTTTTTTTTTGAGGAATCTTTTGCGTGATGTTCGCACATAGCAGAAAACCTGCACATTTCTTTATGCAAGATGTGTGCAGGAAAGCGCGCTCAGGATGGAATCCCCAAGTGCCAATTCGGGCTAACGGCAACCCGTGCGCTCTGGGGATGATCGGCATACGTGAACCTACATCCCAAAGAGACCGTCATGAGTGAAGCCCAACTTGAATCCCTGCACTTCGCGGATGCCCCGCGGATAACCTCTAGCGCCCTGCCCGGCCCCAAGACCCTCGAGGCCCTGGCACTGTCGGCACGTACCGAGTCGATGGCCCGGGGTGGTGGACGCATGCCGGTGGCGATGGACCGTGCCTTCGGCGCGACCTTCAAGGACCCGGACGGCAACACCTACATCGACCTGTCCGCCGGCGTGGGCGTCAGCAGCGTCGGCCGCTGCCACCCCAAGGTGGTGCAGGCGATCCGCGAGCAGTCCGAAGTGCTGATGCATGCCTTGGAAATCAACAGCACCCGGCGAACCGAATTGGCGGCCAAACTTTCCGAGATCGCGCCCGACGGCCTGCGGGGCGATTGCGTCACCTACTTCACGCAAAGCGGCAGCGACGCACTGGAAGCCGCGATCAAGTTCGCCAAACGCATCACCGGGCGCCACCAGATCATCGCCTTCCATGGTGGCTACCACGGCGTATGGAACGCCTCGGGCGCCCTGACGACCGGCACCGCCTACCGCAAGGGCTACGGTGCCCAGATGGGCGGCGTGATTCACGCGCCCTACCCGTATGCCTACCGCTTCCCCTTCGACACCACGCACAAAAGCGCCGAGCAGATCGCCGGCGAGTACGTGGACTACCTGTTGAACACCCCTTACACCGCCGCCGATGACGTGGCCGCCGTGATCGTCGAGCCGGTGCAGGGCGAAGGCGGCTATGTCCCCCCGTCGCCGGAGTTCCTGCAGTTATTGCGCAAGGCGTGTGACCGCAGCGGCACGCTGCTGATTGTCGATGAAGTGCAGTCCGGCGCAGGGCGTACCGGCAAAATGTGGGCGGTCGAGCATTCGGGCGTAAAACCAGACATGCTCACCTTCGGCAAGGGTATCGGCAGCGACCTGCCGATGGCAGGCCTGATCATGCGTTCGGACCTGGCGGCCGCGATTCCAGACGGCTCGATGCCCAATACCTTCGCCGCCAACTCGTTATCCGCAGCCGTGGCGCTGACCAACATCGCCATCCTGCAAGACCTGGAACTCGATCTGCTCAACCGCGCCCACGCCCTGGGCCTGGAGGCACAGGCACGTATCCGTGGCTTTGGCAGCCCGTGGGTCGGCGAAGTCCGCGGCCGTGGCCTGATGATCGGTATCGAGCTGGTCGAAGACCCCATCACCAAGGCTCCCCTGGCGCCCGAAAAAATCGGCCAGCTCATGGGTTACCTGCTGAACCACGGTGTGCTGATGATTCCCTGCGGTCGCTACAGCAACGTGATGCGGGTCATGCCCTCATTGACGATCTCACGCGCGCTGTTCTTCAAGGCGCTGGATATCTTCGGCGACGCCCTGGCCAGCCTCAACGCTTGAGGCGCTCACCCCGTCCACCCTACGTCACTTAGGTTCCCAACATGACTGAGCACTTGAATCACTTCATCGAAGGCACTGGCTGCGAAGCCTCCGACGGCCGACGCATCCCCTTGGTCGACCCTGTGACCGAACAGGTGTACGGCAGCTGCGCGCGCGGCACCGCCGACGATGTGGACCGTGCCGTAAACGCCGCGCACCACCAACTGGAGCAGGGCGCCTGGAGCCAGCTCGATGGTGCCCAGCGCGCTCGACTGCTGTTGAAGCTGGCGGATCTGGTAGAGCGCGACACCGAATTGCTCGCCGACATGGACGCCAACGCCATCGGTCGTTCGCCGATCGAACCCCGTCGGATGGACGTGCCCAACGCGCTCGCCAACCTGCGCGCCGCCGCCGGCTGGGCCAACCAACTGGAGGGCCGCACCATTCCCTCCGGCGGTTACTTCGGCACCAAGACCCTCTCGTACACGGTTCGGGAACCGGTGGGCGTGGTCGGGGCGATCGTGCCCTGGAACTCGCCGCTGATGATCACCGTCTGGAAACTGGCCGCGTTACTGGCGGCCGGCTGCACGGTGGTCATCAAGCCTTCGGAAGAAACACCACAGTCCGCCCTGCACCTGGCCGCGCTGGCTCGGGAAGCGGGCTTCCCGGACGGTGTGATCAACGTGGTCACCGGCTATGGCGCCGAGGTGGGGCGTGCCCTGTGCGAACACCCGCACATCGCCAAGATCAGCTTTACCGGCAGCCCCGAGGCGGGGCGCGAGATCCAGCGCACCGCGGGCGTGTTGTTCAAGCACGTGGCATTGGAGCTGGGCGGCAAGAGCCCCCAGATCGTTTTCGACGACGCCTCGTTTGAAGACGCGCTGCGCGGCTGCACCCTCGGACTGTTCGCCAACCAGGGCCAGATCTGTGCCGCCGGCTCGCGCATTCTGGTCCAGCGCGGCATCGCCGATCGCTTCGCCGCGGCGCTTGCCGACGCCGCGCAAGCCGTCAAGGTGGGCGACCCTCGGGAGCCCGGCGTGCAGATGGGCCCGGTGGCCAAGAAAGCACAATTCGATCGCGTTAACCGTTACATCCAACTGGGCATTGACCAAGGCGCTACTCTGCTCGCCGGCGGTGTATCGACGCCTGAGCGCGGCTGGTTTGTCCGGCCGACGATCTTCGCCAACGCCAACAACGAGATGGCGATCGCCCGCGACGAGATCTTTGGTCCCGTCGGCACGGTGATCACGTTCGACAGCGAAGAGGAGGCTGTCGCACTGGCCAACGATTCCACCTACGGCCTCGCAGCCACCGTGTGGACCACCGACCTGGTGCGCGCGCACCGCGTAGCCGGCGCCGTGAAAGTCGGTGCCGTGGGCGTCAACTGCTGGAGCCCGTTGGATGCCAACCTGCCCTGGGGCGGCGTCAAGACCAGCGGCATAGGCCGTGAAGGCGGGTTTGGCGGCGCGCTGGCGTACACCGAAGAGAAGGTCATCACCGTGCTGCTGCCCAAGTAAAAACAATCTTCGCCCTGACCGAGCCGGCCAAGCGTTGCTCGGTAAGGGCGGACGTTCAAACGTGCATCACTTCACTGATGCCTTTGATATAAATGGAGAGCCTATGATGAACCCGACAGATAAACTGACAACCGATCAGTACTCGACGTCCCTGCGCATTTTGCACTGGGTGCGCGCCTTGCTCGTCATCGGCCTGCTCTGGGCAGGCTGGCATATGACCGGCATGAATGACGAAGTGGCGAGCAAGTTCGAACTCTATTACCCATGGCACAAATCGTTCGGGGTGCTGACATTCCTGGTGGTCCTGGTTCAGCTCGCCGTGCGTGTACGCACCCCCCTACTCCCGCAGCCGCCGTTAACGCTGGCCAGGCATGAGCGGTTTCTGTCAAGACTTGCGCAACGCACCATGTATGCACTGCTCGTGATCGTGCCCTTGATGGGTTACTCGATGTCGAGCACCTACACGATGAGCGACGGGGTGTTCTTTTTCGGGATCAACCTGCCGGAGCTGCTGGCGAAAAATGACGACTGGTTCGTCGTCTTCCAGTGGCTGCACAAGGTACTTGCGTATACCTTGCTCGGGCTGATCCTGTTGCACATCGCCGGTGCGCTCAAGCACCGCTTCTACGACAAAGATCCTCGTAGCGACGTGCTGCGCCGCATGTTATGAATTGGCGCACGCCAACAACGCCGGCCAGCAGCGAACCCAACGCTGGAAGTTGACTGCCGACGCGTTACCTCTCAGGCTGACCACGCGCCGCCTCGCCCGCTCGGTGCGTGGTGGCTGACGTTCCCCGACCCACCGTTACACAGGTAGGTACTCATTTGAAGTGGAGCAGTAACGCGTGGAATTAAGACAACTGCGCTATTTCGTCAACATTGTCGAACACGGCAGCCTGGGCCGCGCAGCCCTTGAGCTGGACGTGGGCGTATCGGCGCTGAGCCAGCAGATCGCCAAACTCGAAAGCGAACTCTCGACCCGCCTGCTGAACCGCACGACCACCGGCGTCACACCGACCCCGGCCGGCATGGCCTTCCTGCACCATGCGCAGTTGTGCTTGAGGCAAGCCGAGAATGCGATCCTGGCGGCACACCGTGGGCGGATGAGCGGGTATGTCACCGTGGGCTTGCCGCCCACCACGGCCACGGTGCTTGCCCTGCCCTTGATCAATGCGATGCGCGCGCGGTATCCGGATATTCAGTTGCACCTGATCGAGATGCTGTCCGGGCATCTGGCCACGCAACTCAATGCCCGCCAGATCGATCTGGCCATTTTATTTCAACTTGAAGGGGGCAAGCGCTGGAGCGTGACGCCGCTGCTTGACGAGAAACTGTTTGTCATCTGCTCGCCACACTTGCCGGATGCCCCGCAAGGACGCTCTGTGCAAATGGCGGACCTGGGGCAACTGCCACTGGTGATGCCGAGTGCGCAACACGGTTTGCGCTCAACGCTGATGGCGGCGTTCGAGCGGTCGGGGTTGACGCCCAACATCATCATGGAGGTGGATGGCCTGGCCGTGTTGATGAACGCTGTACGCGCCGGCCACGCGGCCACCATCCAGCCCGGCGCGGCGGTGGCGCTCAAAGGCGAGTCGGGGCTTTCGGTGGTGGAAATCGCCGATGCTCATGTCGGCCGGCGAAACCTGTTGGCGACACTGCCGGATGATGAGCTGGCGCCCGCGGCACTCGCGGCGCGGCTGGTCATCACCGATGTGGCGCGGCAGCTGGTGATCGATCATCAATGGCCGGGCGCCTCGTGGATCGAAGACATCACGCCCTGATCTCCAGCCGCCCTCGCCCGCGCTTCAGGGCCAGCGGCAACCCGCAAAGCCTTTACGAAAACTAAACACCCCAACCGCTAACGCGCCTTTCGACCCAACGCTCGCTGCCCTAAGGTCTCGCCACTCGCGAGGAGCCCTTCGTTCACGCCTCCTCGCGATCGAGGAGTGATGATGATCGACGTATTAGTCATTGGCGGCGGCAATGCCGCCTTGTGCGCGGCGTTAATGGCCCGAGAGGCCGGCGCCAGCGTGATGTTGCTTGAAGGCGCGCCCAAAGCCTGGCGCGGCGGCAACTCGCAACACACCCGCAACCTGCGCTGCATGCACGACGCGCCCCAGGATGTATTGGTCGAGGCCTACCCCGAAGAGGAGTATTGGCAGGATCTGCTGAAAGTCACCGGCGGGATGACCAACGAGAAGCTCGCTCGTCTGGTCATCCGCGCCTCATCGAACTGCCGTGACTGGATGCGCGCCCATGGCGTGCATTTTCAGCCGTCGTTATCCGGCGCGTTGCATGTCGCGCGCACCAACGCGTTTTTCATGGGCGGCGGCAAGGCGTTGGTCAACGCGTATTACCGCAGCGCCGAGCGGTTGGGCGTGAACATCCGCTACAACGCGCAAGTGACCGACATCGAATTGAACGGGGGAACATTTGTCGCGGCCCACCTGAGCGCGCGCGATGCCGAAGGGCAACGTCTGCCCGCCGAACGTATCCAGGCCAGGACGTGCGTGCTGGCGGCGGGCGGGTTCGAATCCAACCGCGAATGGCTGCGTGAAGCGTGGGGGCAAAACGAGCGCGGCGAGTGGCCTTCGGACAACTTTCTGATTCGCGGCACGCGCTTCAATACTGGCGTACTGCTGCGGCGCATGCAGCAACTGGGCGCCGATTTTATCGGCGACCCGACCCAGGCGCACATGGTGGCCATCGACGCCCGCGCACCGTTGTATGACGGCGGCATCTGCACGCGTATCGATTGTGTATCGCTGGGCGTGGTGGTCAATCGCGACGGCGAGCGCTTCTATGACGAGGGCGAGGATTTCTGGCCCAAGCGCTATGCGATCTGGGGGCGCCTGGTCGCGGGGCAGCCCGGTCAACAGGCCTATTCGATCATCGACCAACAAGCCATCGGTCGGTTCATGCCGCCGGTGTTTCCGGGCACCAAAGCCAACTCACTGGAAGACCTGGCGCGCCAGTTGAAGCTCCCGGTGGCGCCATTTGTCAGCACCATCCAGGCCTACAACGCGGCCTGCCGCGTCGGTACGTTCGACCACACCGCCCTGGACGATTGCCGCACCGAAGGTTTGACGCCCGCCAAAACCCATTGGGCCCGCCCATTGGTCAAGCCCCCCTTCTGCGCCTACCCGCTCAAGCCGGGCGTGACCTTCACCTATTTAGGCCTCGCCACCGACGCTACCGCCGCCGTTCGCTTCAATGGCCAGGCGAGCCCCAACCTGTTCGTCGCCGGAGAAATGATGGCTGGCAACGTATTGGGCAAGGGCTACACCGCCGGCATCGGCATGGCCATCGGCACCGCATTCGGTCGCATTGCCGGCGTGCAAGCCGCCGCCGCGGCCGGCTTCATCACCCGTTCATCCCAGGAGCCGCAACATGCAGCTGTTTGATCCCAAGGCGCCGGGCACGCTGATTCCCGTCCTCAACCTTGATGAAAGCGAAGTCCAGCGACAAATGACGGTCTGCAATGCCTGCCGTTATTGCGAGGGCTTCTGCGCGGTATTCCCGGCCATGACCCGGCGCCTGGAATTTTCTCAGGCGGACATCCATTACCTGGCGAACCTTTGCCATAACTGCGGCGCGTGCCTGCATGCCTGCCAGTACGCCGCACCGCATGAATTTGCGATCAATGTGCCCAAGGCCATGGCCAAAGTCCGCCTCGACACGTATGCCGAGTACGCCTGGCCGCAAGCGATGGGCACGTTATACCGGCGCAACGGGCTGACCCTGGCGCTGGCATCCGGCGCGGGGCTGGCGCTGTTCCTTTGCCTGACGTTGATGATGATGGGCAATCTGTTCACGGCAATGCCCGGGGGGAATTTCTACGGGATCTTCCCGCATAACACCCTGGCCCTGATGTTCGGCGCAGTGTTTGGTTTCGCGGTGCTTGCATTGGCGATCGGCGTGCGGCGCTTTTGGCGCAATGTCTCGCCGGTCGAGGCCTCCCGCGAGCAAACAACATCGGCGGCCCTGGAAGCGAGCGCCAATGTGGCCACGCTCAAGTACCTGGATGGTGGCCACGGCGAGGGCTGCAATAACGCCGATGATCGATTCACCTTGTGGCGGCGGCGCTTCCATCACTTCACCTTCTACGGCTTCATGCTGTGCTTCGCCGCCACCGGCGTGGCCACGCTCTACCATTTCCTGCTGGGCTGGTCGGCGCCCTACCCCGTCTTGAGCGTGCCGGTGATGCTCGGCATCGTCGGCGGGTTCGGGTTGCTGGTCGGCCCGGCGGGGCTCTTGTGGTTGAACCTGCGGCGCAACGCCGAACACGGCGATGAACAGCAGAAGCCCATGGATCGCGGCTTCATCGCGCTGTTGTTTCTCGTCAGCGCCAGCGGCCTGGCACTCCTGGCGTTTCGCGAAAGCATGGCCCTGGGCCTGTTGCTGGCGATCCATCTCGGCCTGGTCATGGCTTTTTTCCTGACCATGCCCTACAGCAAATTCGCCCACGGCATCTTCCGCAGCGCCGCGCTGCTCAAATACTCCATCGAAAAACGTCAACCCAACCCCATCAACGCCGCAAGCGACTGATCGTCAAGACCGTCATTCCAAAAACAAGATTGATCACCACGGTAGCCATAATGAAAACAACAACACAAAACACCCCGTCCAAGGGTTCAAAACTGGGCGCCATCCTGCGGGTCACCAGCGGCAACTTTCTCGAACAGTTCGACTTCTTTCTGTTCGGGTTCTACGCGACCTACATCTCCCAGACGTTCTTTCCTGCCACCAGCGAGTTCGCTTCGCTGATGATGACCTTCGCCGTATTCGGCTCCGGGTTCCTGATGCGTCCGCTGGGCGCTATCGTGCTGGGGGCGTACATCGACAAGGTGGGACGGCGCAAGGGCCTGATCGTAACGCTGTCGATCATGGCGGCCGGGACGGTATTGATTGCACTCGTGCCCGGCTACGCCAGCATCGGAGTGGCGGCACCGGTATTGGTGTTGATGGGACGACTGTTGCAGGGCTTCTCCGCCGGGGCGGAGATGGGGGGCGTTTCGGTGTACCTGGCTGAAATCGCCACGCCGGGCCGCTGCGGGTTCTACACCAGTTGGCAATCGGCCAGCCAACAAGTGGCGATCATTCTTGCGGCAGCGCTGGGTTACACGATCAACGCGTCCATGGCAGCCGCCGAGGTGGCTGCCTGGGGCTGGCGCATCCCGTTCTTTATCGGCTGCGTGATCATCCCGTTCATCTTCATCATTCGCCGTTCGTTGCAGGAAACCGAGGCGTTCAAAGCACGCAAGCATCACCCAACGGCCAATGAAGTGTTCCGCTCAATGCGCGACAACTGGCGCACGGTACTGGCTGGCGGTCTGTTGGCGTCGATGACCACCACCACGTTCTACCTGATCACCGTCTACACCCCGACTTTCGGCCGTTCCGTACTGAACCTGAGCACCACCGACAGCCTGGTGGTCACGCTCTTCGTCGGCCTGAGCAACTTCATTTGGTTGCCCATCGGCGGCACACTCTCCGACCGTATCGGCCGGCGCCCGTTATTGCTGGCGATCTCTTTGTTGTGCCTATGCACCGCTTACCCCGCCATGCATTGGCTGGCCGCCGCGGCCAGCTTCGAACGACTCCTCAGCGTGCTGCTGTACTTCTCGTTCTTCTTTGGCATTTACAACGGCGCAATGGTCGCCGCGCTGACTGAGGTGATGCCACAGAACGTCAGGGTCGTCGGGTTCTCCCTGGCGTTCAGCTTGGCGACTGCAGTGTTTGGCGGCTTTACACCCGCCGTATCCACCCTTTTGGTGCAAGTAACCGGCGATAAGGCATCACCGGCCTACTGGCTGATGTTTGCGGCGTTGTGCGGGTTCACGGCGACGACGATCTTGTATCGCAAGCAAAACGCGGTGACGGTCAACGCCTGATAAGCGCGGTATCCCTGCAGGGCAGCCTCAGATTTTGAATTGCCCCAGCAAGCCTTGCAGGCGGCTGCCGATCGCATACAACTCATCGACAGTCTGGACGCCCTGCTGCGTCTGGTTGGTAACCGCGTCGATGGCGCGTGCGATCAGTTCACTATAAATAAATCTGAGAATCATCTGGCCGGCCTCCCCACCTCACGGAGGTGGCGCAAAATTCAACGTGCGAACTTAGACTTTTGCTGAGGAGGCCGTGATGAAATGTAAGCGATCCATCACCTACACATTCAAAGCCGCCCATTGAAGCCTGATGCTGTGCTCCCGATCTCTTTACGGAGCCAGCACCTCATGATGCGTCCCGACGCCAAAGTCGAAAAAGTCTACCTCTACCCCAAGCCCGTGGATTTTCGAAAATCCATCGACGGCCTCGCCGCCCTGGTCGAGCTGGATATCAAGGTGGCGGTATTCGACCCGGTACTTTTTGTTTTTCTAAATCGCCCCCGTAACCGGGTGAAAATCCTTTACTGGGAGCGCAATGGCTTTTGCCTTTGGCTCAAGCGCCTGGAGTCCGAGCGTTTCAAAACCTCGCCCGACGCGACTGACGAAGCCATCGTATTGAGCGTCCAGGAACTGAACTGGCTGCTTGACGGTTTTGACCTGTGGCGCAACCGTCCGCATCAGGTTTTGACGCCGCGATTTGTTGCTTGATTGGGTATAATCCGGGCCATGACTTCGATGCCCGACAACCATCCCGATGACCCGGCTGCGCTCAAGCAATTACTTGCTCAGATGCAGTCGAAAGTCGCTCTTCTTGAAGAGGAAAATGCACTGCTTCGTCAGCGCCTGTTCGGACGAAAATCTGAGCAAACCGTTGATCCGATGACACCACAGCTGCCGTTGTTCAATGAAGCTGAAAGTATCGCCACGCCAGTGCCCGTTGATGCTGAGGAAGAAGTTGTCGCCCCGACCAAACGCCGTGGCAAACGCAAGCCTCTACCCGCTAACTTGCCACGAATCGAAGTCATCCACGAACTCCCCGAACACGAACTGACCTGCATTTGCGGCTGCCGCAAACATACCATCGGCGAAGAAACCAGCGAACAGCTGGAGATCGTGCCGATGCAGATCCGGGTGATCAAACACATCCGCAAGGTCTACGGCTGCCGTGGTTGTGAAACTGCACCGGTCACCGCCGACAAACCCGCGCAACTGATCGAAAAAAGCATGGCCAGCCCCAGCGTGTTGGCCATGTTGCTGACCGCCAAGTATGTCGATGGCCTGCCGCTGCACCGTTTCGAAAAAGTCCTCGCTCGCCACGGTGTCGATATCCCGCGTCAAACCCTGGCGCGCTGGGTGATCCAGTGCTGCGAACACTTCCAACCGCTGTTGAATCTGATGCGTGATCGGTTACTGGAAAGTCCGATTGTTCACTGCGATGAAACGCGAGTGCAGGTGCTCAAAGAGCCAGGTCGAGACCCGACCAGCCAATCCTGGATGTGGGTACAAGCCAGCGGCCCACCGGCGCGACCAATCCTTCTTTTTGACTACACCACCAGTCGAGCGCAGGAGGTGCCGTTGCGGCTGCTCGGCGACTATCGTGGCTATTTGATGACTGACGATTACGCCGGCTATAACGCCTTGGCCGCACAGCCGAGTGTCGAGCGTTTGGCTTGTATGGCCCATGTACGGCGCAAGTTTGTCGATGCGCAGAAAGTGCAGCCCAAGGGTAAAACCGGTCGGGCCGATGTTGCGCTGACGATGATCAACAAGTTGTACGGTATCGAACGTGATTTGAAAGAAATGACGGATGAGCAGCGCTTTGCCGGTCGCCAGGAAAAGAGCTTGCCGGTGCTCGCGCAGTTGAAAAGCTGGCTGGAGAAAACTCAGCCGCAAGTCGCATCGCAAAGTGCTCTCGGCAAGGCGCTCAGTTATCTGGGTAGCAACTGGAGCCGGCTGGAACGTTACGTGGAGGCCGGTTTTTTACCGATCGACAACAATGCCGCCGAAAGAGCGATAAAGCCGTTTGTCATAGGGCGCAAGGCATGGTTATTCAGCGATACGCCCAAGGGCGCCACCGCCAGTGCGCAGATCTACAGTCTGGTCGAAACGGCTAAAGCCAACGGCCAGGAGCCCTATACGTGGCTGCGCCACGTACTGGAGCGATTACCGCAGGCTGAATCAGTTGAAGATGTTGAGGCGTTACTACCCTGGAATTGGAGGGCATCATGAGTATCAACATTGATCATCTGAGCGCTGATGAGTTAGTGACATTGAATCATCACATTATCGAACGGCTGAAGATGTTGGAGTCATTGGAGGCTCATAAATCGATGATGCAGTTCCATCCGGGAGCACGGGTAAGCTTCGATTCACCCAATGGTGAGCGCCTGTCCGGTACCGTCATGAAGTTCAACCGCAAAACCGTCACAGTGGTAACCGACACCGGCCAGCGCTGGAATATTTCGCCGCACTTACTGTCACCGATCAAAAACGTACAGGCGGGGATGGTGGTGGATATCAGGCCGAAAAAATGAAGTAACTGTGCCGAGAATCGTCTCCGCGCCAGCATGATTTGATTCCTCCCCACCTCAGGCGCCGTCTGTTTGGATAGGTGGGGTTTATGGATCAGTTACGATGAAATTCTGTGGCATAGACCTGCATTCGAACAACAGCGTTGTCGTGGTAACCGACGAAACGGACAGAGTCTTGGTGAGCCGACGCTGTCCCAATGAGCTCACGCCGATCCTCTCACTGCTCGAACCACACCGTGACGAGTTGGTCGGTGTGGTGGTCGAGTCGACGTACAACTGGTATTGGCTGGTCGATGGCCTTATGGCCGCGGGCATGGACGTTAAACTGGCAAACCCGGTGGCGATGAAGCGCTACGACGGTTTGAAGCATTCAGACGACAAGGATGATGCGGTATTTCTCGCGCATTTGCTGCGACTCGGGATTCTACCGACGGGCTATATTCATCCGCCTCAGGAGCGTGCGTTGAGAGACTTGGCGCGTAAACGCATTCAACTGGTGCGCACAAGAACCCAGCATATCCTGGCTGTCGAGAACATTGCCGCACGCCAGTTCGGCCATGGTTTTAGCTGCAATGAAATCAAAGGCTTTTCTGCCGCATCCGTTGACAGGCTGGGCCTGCCAACAGATGTGGCTTTGGCAATGAACGCCAATGTGGCGGTCATCCAGGCGCTTGAAGCGCAGATCGCCGGGCTTGAAGCGCGACTGCTTCAACAGGCCAAATTACGACCTGAGTATTTGTTGCTAAAAACGATGCCAGGCGTCGGTGAAGTACTGGCAACAGTCATCATGTTGGAAACCGGTGACATAGGACGTTTTGCAGAGGTCGGTCACTTTGCCTCCTATGCTCGGTGCGTAAAAAGTGCGCGCTACTCCAACGGCAAAAAGAAGGGTGAAGGCAACGCCAAAAACGGTAACGCGTACCTGATCTGGGCCTTTATTGAAGCGGCCAATTTTGCGCGGCGATTTAGTGACGATGCCCTGTGCCCTCTTTAAACTACGGCTGCCAGAATGTCAGACAAACCCCATATTCATCGAGAAGATCATCAGCAATTTCAAACTGAAACACTTTCTCTGGGAAGGAGTCTGATAGCGCGCGTCTCCAATATCTAGTGATCTGCTCAGCAAATAAATGACAAAGACGATAATCTTCTTCCGACAGGCCAACCTTAAATACGGGTCGGCCCGGCGCATCTTCCCACTTTGAAAAGAACTGATTTATTGAAAAAATATTTCTGTATCGCTCAACGTCTCTACGCGATGCACTTTGTTCCAACACACCAGATTCGGTCTCGACCAGCCCCTTCAAATGAAATTTTTGCGGGTCGTATTGCTGAGCGTTAGGCAGCCAGAAAACGTGGCCATCAACCTCAATAAAATCAGGAGAGAGCAAACCTAGAACAGAAATTGCTTGTTCCAATGAAACCAAGTGCCCTACATATGAAAAAAATTCCCCGGAGCCGATATCCGAAACAAACAAATTCAACGACTCTTTAGAAATATTACCCTGATAAATTTTCATCAATTCAACCCTAAGCTATCAAGAACCGACTGAGGAACATTTCCCTCAAAAGCTTTTGTATCACTTCCCTTCTTGGGGAAATATGTTCCATTCGGTGCTTGGTTCCATTCGACTACCTTAATCCGAGAGTTAGACACATCATATAGTGCACGCCCCTCAGGACCATAGACAACAACATGCCCATTTCCAAGATTGGCGTAATAATTGGGTGCTTGTCCTTGCAACGGATACTGAACACCACCACGAGTTCCCGTGACCGTCACATTCGTTTCCCTGAGTCCCTTGGTATAATCTAAATCAATAGTGTTACCGGCAGAGTCCGCAATGAACCTAGATGTATTGGGAGCGTTAGTAGTTCCTTTTGCACCAAGCAATCACAACAGGATAAATATCACAACGTAAAAGCTGAAAATCTAGTTAATCGTGGCCTACCCCCGACTTTTCCGGGACCTCAATATAAAATAACTCTGAATGAATTTCCCAAGACATCCAGCCCGGCCCTGGCGAAACATTTAGAACTCCCTCTAATAAATACTCTCTAGAAGACTGCTCAATATAAGCACGAGAGCCAAACTCTTCCACTGTTTCATTGCCAGTTGATTTTTTACGATCCGCTGCGTATTCAGTAATTGTCCTTTTTGAAAAGGAAACACCTTCAAAAACAAACCAACAGCCACCTACAAACTCATGCATGGCATATTGACTATCAGCCTTGCTTCCATATTGAACCCACTCACCAGAGTCAGTGCGGGCTCTCAAAAGCCCATCACTTAACTCCCACTCAACATATTCAGTCTGCCTTGACGGATCGTAAATATAGTGCCTCGGAAATATATCTTCTATACCACCGCCGTTGTCTTTATCACACTTAACAAAATGAACCCCACTTGCTTCTTTTAAAAGAAAACCATATGGAAGTGCTAGCCCTCCCTCAACAAAAACCCTAAGCACTCCAAGCTTCTCTTCTGAAAACCCATATGTGCAATTAAATGTATCAAGGTCATCAAAGCCAACAAAAACTATCACTTGAGCTTCTCCAGAACAATAGTTTTCATGCTATCTAGATTCGTAATTATACTTCCATCTGTACGAAGGAATGTTTGCCCTGCGAATCGAGAGTCAAGAGGGCCATTTTGTATAACTCGCAACCCTAGAGACTCTAATTCAGATGTACTTGGTATTTTTCCGTAAGGGTTCGCAGCATTTGCGTTGACAAATATCTTTCCACCAGGTTCAACCACGCGAGTAGCCTCCGAAAGAAAATCCATCATTGAGTTAGTACCACCTGCACTCTTGGGAATGAATGGGTTACTAGCAACAATCTCTCCCACCGAACTATCCTTGAAAGGAAGTTTCGTTGCGTCCGCTCGAATACCAGACTGAATATCTGCTCGGATATCCACGTTTATAGCACCAGGAGTTTGAGCATTCTTCCCACCAAATAACTCAACGGTGGGTTTCCCGCCAGAACTAGCTAATTCTCCTGTCGCTTTTGCACCCTCAATCTGGACGGAGCAATATCAGTACTATTCCACCAACAGCCTATTATTTCTTGTTGAAAATCTCATATACCCATTTGGCCAGCACTTCCGGCGATGTTGTTTCTTTCCTTAGACATTCTTCGCCGCGATCCCTTGCAACAATAGCGAGCTTTCCAGATCCAGAAATTTCAATGTATGGAGCACCAAATTCATCCACTTCAGTTCCCAAGGGGAATTTATCATATGGATTCCCTTGCTCACTTGCGTATTTGAAAAAATATTCGGCTACTTGCTCAAGCTTCACTGCGATAACCCCTAGCTTATTTTATTGGCTTGATGAAACCTTCCTTCAACAACTCATCAATACTCATAGGCAATTGATACTGAGTCCCTCCGCCTGGCTTGCCAAACCAAGGAGCTGCATTTCCGGAGTTTACCTCTGGGATAGGCTTTATAACTTCATATTGTTGATATGGTGATTTTAGACTCGAGTCAGGCAAAGCACGCTGATCAAACGGCACATCTTTCGGTGCCACAAATTTACCTTGATCAGTAAAATTCCCTTTCTCATCAAATCGGCCACCGTACCTATCAAACGTCTGGCCTGGTTGAAGCTCAGTAACCTTCGGCTGCCCATCGAATCCGCCATCGAAACCATTATTTGCTTTCGTTGGCCAGTCGGGACTTCCGTCAGATTTTACCCACCTAGGATCAACACCCAACTTTTCAGCAGTGGCCACTTGCGCTGGTGTCGGATTGACTACGGGAGGGCGTACTCCTTTTGCACCCTTAACTGGCGCTAAATCAATACTAGCAGCTGCACCATCATAAACTGCCCCAAACAATCCCGCACTGTTCAGGACAGCTTGGAGCCCGAACCCGAACCTTTCGGTTGTCGTCGCTACTTCACCGGTGATGGGATTTTTCCCACCTGAAGCCATGTAGGTCTGGCACGCAATCCCCGCGAGCCCCATACCACCGCATCCGGCAGCAAACGTTTCCTTCGAAAACTCGTCCAGATACGCTTTCTGTGCAGCTACCGTTGTTGCAACCTCTGCTTTATGAGTAATCGACTGTGCGTCGCTGGCGGGTTCCAGGGCCCACTCATCTCCCAAATCGGTTTTGACCGTTCTGTCAGATACGACACATACACCGTTACCCGAGAGCGCACAGCTGACCAGTTGCCCTGGCTGAGGTCTGGAGCCCGGATCGGTTCCTATGTCCCCTTCTACGGCTGGCATATCTTTGAGTACGGAGCTGTCTCTTGCCAACAGTTCCTTTATATTTTTCGATAGTTCGTCACAACGGGATGAGGACGTTCCCCCGCAGTTCCTTTTCTTATACTCGGCCTGCTCTTGCGCAAGTGTTATGCCCTCACTGCCCCTGAGCTGGTTATTTTCGACCGCATTTTTCGCTGCGATGCCTCCCGCCACTGCATCTGACGAGTTCCCTGCCACAATGCCTGCAGCGAGGCCTCCAGCAAGTGTCGATAGTGCGGAGACCTTTTGTTTTTCAGCTTCGCTCAGTTGATCGATGGGCTTGTTCGGGTACAGCTCGTAAGCGACCAGTTCACCGATACTCGCCCCCGTGGCTCCAGCAAGCGCAGAGTTTTGCTGGGATTTTGCAAGCACCGCGCCCAATACAGCATGAGCCATTATTCTGGCTTCAAGGTTATCGCCTGTGTTGTCCTTGATGATACCCGCCAGATACGGCGCCGAAGCCCCCACGACCGCCTGGGCGAGGTTGCCTCCAGCCAGCCCTTGAACCGCTGCCGTTACGGCTTGCGCAGCACGCTGAAGGTCACTTCCCGTACCGTAGGCAGCCATGGTGCTTTTATAGGCATCGGTGCCCTGCAACATGTCCACGTAGGCCTTGCGATCTTTGTAAGAGGCGTCTGGATTAGCCCCCGGCATGTTCTTCTGTTCATCTGTCAGGTGTGCTTGCGCGGCCTTCGCAGCTTCAATCGTTCCCTGGGTACGAATAATGTCCATGGACTGGTTAGCGATATCACCAATCAACTGCGCCTGGCGAAGCCGTTGCTGCTCCTTCTCCTTGTCGAAGATAGGGCTCAGTGCGTTATTGGCATGCTCAACGTCATGACTCAGCGTGTTGACGTCTTGTTGCTGCTTATCCTTGTCGCGAATAGTCAGCTGGCCATCAGATATGGCTGCGTAAGTCGTACTGCTTTCATGCCCGTCGTGGTTCGCACCCACCAGCAACATACTGCCCATATTGCCGAGGAACTGAGTACTGGCATCCCCGCCCGTCCCTCCACTCACGCTCTGGTGCTGGCTGCTGAAATCGGCTTTGTTGTCCAGTCCGGTCCAGCCCAGGCTCCCGGTCGTGAGTTTGTTTTTGTCGGCGCTCGCGGTGCTGCCGATTACGCTGGCATCCAGTTGGGTATGTTCGCCAACGCTTATTTGGTAGCCGTCCTTCCCAGCGAACAACCCGGTCTGCTCTTTCACGCTGTCAAAGTTAGACTTGAGCTTGTCTTGGCTGACGCTAAGCGACGCACTCCCGCTCATAGAGCCAAATGTGAAGCTGGCGCCTCCGCTGACGTTGGTTTGCTTGGAGTCGTAACGATCAGTGTCTTGCTGACTGCTCAGCGTCAGGTTGCGCCCTATGTCCGCGACGATCTGCTGGGCATTCGCCTGCGCGCCCACCAAGGTTGCATCCCGACCACTGTCGAGCGTGAGCTTGTTACCGGCATTGACGGTGGTTTCAGTCCATGTGGTGCCATTACCCTTTTCCTTGCCCGCCCCGGCGTTGCCGTTGGCGAAGATACTAAGACCCGCACCGCTGTCACTGACTCCCAGGCTTACGCCGATTGCACCGCCTGCACTCTTGTTAGAGCCGTCGAGGCTTTGCGTATTGGTGCCGGAGCGCAGATTGATGTCCTGTGCGGCAGACAACAGCAAGTCGGTGCCGGCCTGAAGTTTGCTGCCCTGTACCGTGATGTCGCCACCCGTAGCACCCGGCTGTCCATTCCCGGTAGCAACCAGGCTAAGGTTACCGCCTGCCGTCAGATTGCTGCCTTGGCTGACGCTTTGTTCCTGTATTTGCTTGGAGCTGGACTTCTGTCCTCCCAACGAAATCGAGATACCGACGAACTCGCCTGCCTGCGCACCGGACTCAAGTGCCTGGGCGCCCTGATAAGCCTGATAGCCGGAAAGCCCGGCCTTGACCCCCTGTAATGCCGACAAACGCGTGTCGTTTTCATGAATGGCATCTTGAGCGGTTTGCACTGCCGTGTTGACCGCTTCCCCCACCACACCGGACAACGCCAACGTCAGACCGCTCTTCTTGCTCTCCTGAGAGGTACGCGTCGTACTGTCGTTGGCCGCGTCGAGAATATTGACGTTTTGTCCAACCAGCTTGATGTCCTTCCCTGCAACCACGTCCGACGCCTTGACGGTCAGGTCTTTACCGGCGGTGATATTCACATCGCCCATGACGCTGCCGACGGTGCTGCCTTTCTGGCTGGCGCTCTCCGTGCCCTGCTTGTAGGTATTCTGGGAGGAGCCCAAGGTGACGCCGATCCCCCCTGTGCTTAACAAGCCAGACTTTTTAGTCGACTGGCTGTGTTGTGCACTGAACGACTCCGCATCACTCTCTATGCGAACGCTGTTGCGAGCCTGAATGTTCGTTTCTTCAGTCGAGACTACGTTGCTGGCGGAAACCGCAATATCATGACCGGCCTGTACCAACGTCGTATCCCCACTCAGTGTCGAACCGGTCAACGACGTGCTGCTTTGTGAATCACTGCTCATCTTGCTGGTACTGGAAAGTCCAAACCCGCCGGATTTTGATTTGGCGGAAGCACTGGATTCACGGTTCTCTGCGCCAGTCAGATTGACGTCGTGACCCGCCAAAACCGCCAATGCGCCTTTGTCGCTGTTGATGGTTGATCCAGTGAGGTTGATGTCGTTGGCGGCGACAACCGTTGTTTTACCCTGCGCCTGAATTGAAGAGCCAACAGCCACATCATTTTCGCTCTCGCTCATCTTCGAGCTTTTCTTACCCCACGACCCCTTCTTCGTTTTCGAGTAATACGAGTAATCGCTGTCTTCAGCCGCCACCAGGTTCAGGTCTTTACCGGCATACAAATACGCCTCATCCCCCGCCGTCACCCGGCTCGCCGTCAACGCCAGGTCCTGTCCGGCGCTCAGCGCCACGTCACCACCGGCTTTAACCGTGGTGGAGACCTGGCTCACATGGTCCTCTTTGCTCTTGACCTTCTTCGACGTAAACGAGGCATGGGACTCGTCTGCTGCCGACGACAGTGACAAATCGCCCACCGCCGACATCGTCACATCACGCTTGGCATCGATCTCACTCGCCACCGCGCTGATGTCCCGGCCCGCCTGTACCTTTAAATCACCGCCGGCATCCACGCGGCTGCCGTACTGGGTCGCGCTGCTGTTCTTGAACAGCCCGCTCACCGTATTGCTGTTGGTCCCTTCGGCAGAGATCAGGTTGACGTCGCGTCCGGCCTTGAGCGTGGTGTCGGCGCCGCTGCTCATCACGCCGCCCACGCTGTTTACGTCGCGGCCGGCTTGCAGGCTCAGGTTGTTCGCAGCTTCGATGCGCGCTGCACTGTCCACGGAGTCGGTGTGCTCGGTGCGGTAGCCGCTGCTGCTGTCGTGGCTGGTGACGCTGCGCTCGTTGAGGATGTCGCCTTGGGTGACGGTCAGGTTCACGTCGCGACCGGCGATGATGCCGCCGGCGGTGTTGACGATGGTGTTACCGGCCAGCAGATTGAGGCGGTTACCGGCCTGGATCAGGCCGCTGTTGGTCAGGTCGTTGCCGGCCTGGGCCGACAGGTTATTGCTAGCCCGCAAGGTGCCGACGTTGTCCAGGTTCTGGCCGGCGATCAGGTTGACGTCGTTACCGGCGATCAACGCGCCGTCCGGGGCCAGGCGGTTATTCGCCTGGGCCAGGTACACCACGGGTACCAGGACGTTTTCGCCGTTTACTTGCTCTTCTTCAAGCCAGACGATGTCGTGGGTCAGCGCCGCGACTTGGGCTGAGGTGAGGCTCACACCCACGCTCAGGCCGAGTTGCTGTTTGCTCCTGATGGCGTTGTCCATCAGGTACTTGAGCATGCCCGAGTCGGTGTTCTGGCCGTCGATGAAGCGTTGGCCGGTGCGGGCCACCACGGCTTGTTCGACCAGACGTTGCTCATAGAGGCCGTCGCCGAGGCGCTTGGCGCTGTCGTCAGGGTTGTAGCCGAGGCCGGAGAGTAGATAGTCCGAGCTCATGAACTGCTTGAGGTCGGTGAGCACCGGGTTGGTTTCGATCAGGTATTTCTGCGGCTGCGACACGGGCTGCGTGCCCGGCAGGCCCTGCACACGGGCAATGCTCTGGCTGGCCACCGGGGACGGTTTGTCGCCGGTGGTTGCGGCCGGGGCCACTGGGGTCACACCGGGAATCGACGGAGCGTTCACGACCACGGTGCTGCCGTGGTCAGTGGCTTGCGCCGGCAGGTCCAGGTTCGGGTGGGATGCAACGACCGCAGACGATGCCGCGCCACCGCCGGCGTTCTGTGTGCCGATTGCGACTACTTGTGATGTGGAAAGAGCGGGTGAGTCTCGCGCTGCCCCCCAACCTGCATGATGTGGATGCAGGCCACCCTATCGTCCCCTGCAGGGCAGCCTCAGATTTTGAATTGCCCCAGCAAGCCTTGCAGGCGGCTGCCGATCGCATACAACTCGTCGACGGTCTGGACGCCCTGCTGCGTCTGGTTGGCAACCGCGTCGATGGCGCGTGCGATCTGATGCACTCCGCGGTTGATCTCTTCAGCCACCGCGGTTTGCTCCTCCGCGGCACTTGCGATTTGCGCGTTCATTGCATTGATCGTGGCGATCAGCTCGACCGTGTTGCCCAGAAACTCACCCGCCTGGTCGGCTTCGGCGTTAGCGCCCTGGGCGGCTTCGGTGGATTGGTGCATGGCCGTAACCACCCCGCCGGTAGCGCTCTCCAGGCGCTCGACCATCGCTTGGATTTCCTGGGTACTGCGCTGAGTGCGACTGGCTAACGCCCTCACTTCATCGGCAACCACGGCAAACCCGCGCCCGGCCGCACCGGCACGCGCGGCTTCGATGGCCGCATTGAGGGCTAAAAGGTTGGTCTGTTCGGCAATCGAGCGAATGACGTCCAGCACGGTGACGATAGACGTCACGTCGTTTTGCAGATTCTTCATCGACAGGCCACTCTCATCCAGCTCGACCGTCAGTGCCTGAATGCGCGCAATACTGCCGTTGACGATCTGCCTGGCGTGACGGGACTGCCTGTCGGTCTCGACCGCTGCGTTTGCCGCATTGTGCGCGCTGGCCGAGACTTCCTGCGCCGCCGACGACATCTGGTTTATCGCCGCGGCGACTTGGTCGGTTTCCAGGCGCTGCCGATCCATGGCCCGGTCAATCTGCCGGCTCTGCTCGGCCACATGGCTGACAGACCCAGTCAACTGTTCGCTCATCGCGACGATCTGGCTGACCAGGCTGTGAATCTTTTCGATAAAGGCATTGAACGAACCGGCCAGTTGTCCCAGCTCGTCGCGACTCACAAGCGGCAGACGCCGTGTCAGATCCCCCTCGCCCGCGGCGATTTCATCGAGGTGAGCGCGGATCAAGGTCAAGGGTCGTAAACTGCGTTTGACCAGCAGAAGCGCGAGTACCCCGATGATGCCGATCAGCGCGCCAGCGATAAGCGCAATGCTGAGCATCAAGTGGTGTATGCGCAGCTCGACATCGGCCCGCACGTTGGCGACCTGGGTTTCAATGCTGTCCAGATTGACCGCGGTGACGACAACCATGTCCCACTTGGGCAAATAGAAACTGTAAGCGAGCTTGGGCACCACCTTATCGGTGTTGACGACCCCACCCGAATAGGTAACGAAGTGCGTTTGGTTTTTGGCCGCTTCGACCATCTCGCGGTTCAGGTACTTCCCGTTGATGTCTTTGCGATCACTCATGTTGGTGCCGACACCTTCGCTGCTGTCACCGCGAAACAGGCGCACGACCTGACTGTCATAGCCGATGAAATACCCGTCATCGCCATACTTCACGCTGGACAGTCGGCTGATTGCCAAGGCTCGGCCGGAAAGGTCCCCGGCAGACGCCCGCTCATACAGTTCGGTGATGGACGTCTGAGCGATGCTCGCGTAATCCTTGAGTCGGGTGCGGCTTTCCTCGAGCAGCCGTTCACGGGTCTGTGCGACTTCCTGCTCGGCCTGGGCCTGCAACGTGCTGCGCGCGCTCAACCCTAAAACCAGCGCAAACAACAGCACCGGCAATAAGGTCAGCAACAGTATTTTGGTTTTGAACGACATTATTTGATTCCTTCACCCCGATCCTATGAAGCCGCCGATGCAAAAGCGGCCCGCGAATGTCGCGTGGCCGCGAGCAGTGGATCACCAGAGCGCGATGTCGTAGGTGAAGTAGATCCGATTACTGTCACGACCACGGGAGAAATCCGAGCGGTAGACGTAGTTGCGCAGCTTCACTCCCAGGCCTTTGAAGGTGCCTTGCTGCACCACGTAGGCCAGTTCGGCATCGCGTTCCCATTCCTTGACCGTGGTGTTGGACTTACCGTCGTTACCGCTCAGGTAGCGCGTGAAAAAGGTCAGGCCGGGGACACCCAGGGCGGCGAAGTTGAAGCCGTAGTTGAGCATCCAGGTCTTCTCGTCTTCTTCGATGAACTTACCGATACCGGCGTTGCTGAACGAATAGACGGTCGCGCCACTGATGTATGGCAACCCGGCATCCCCGCTGAGGGTCTGATACCCGCCACCGAAGGTATGCCCGGAAATGGCGTAGGACAGTTGCCCACTGAGCATGTTGTTATCGATCTTGCCGCCGTAGGCAGAGCCGCTATCGACACTGTTGAAGTAGCGCAGATCACTGGTCAGCACGCCGCCGCCCAAGGGTAGATCGTGCTGGATGCCGGCAAAATGCTGCCGGTAGAAGTTCTCCAGTTCGCCGTAGAAGTAACTCAGGCGAATGTTTTTCCCCAGCTTGTATTCTCCGCCGGCATAACTGAAATCCCCGGATTCAGCGCCGCTATAGCCGTCGGGCACAATCGGCATGCTGTCGGTGGAGTCACGCAGCTTGAATCGATCGAGGTGGCCTCCGGTGAGGCTGAGGTTCTCGATGTCGAGGCTGTTGATCTGTGCGCCTTGGTAGGTTTGCGGCATCAGACGCGCATCGTTGTAGATCAGTACCGGTGTCTTGGGCAGCAAGGTCCCGTATTTGAGCGTGGTCTTGGCCAGTCGGGCCTTGGCGGTCATGCCCAGGCTGGCGAACTCGTCGGCCGCACGCCCGTCAGCGTGAACCGGCAACAAGCCTGTACCGCTGCGGCCACGTCCAGAGTCGAGCTTGACCCCGAGCAGGCCCAGGGCATCCACCCCAAACCCAACGGTGCCTGGGGTGAATCCCGACTGGTAATCCAGCAGGAATCCCTGGGCCCATTCGGTGCGTTCGCTCTTGGCGGTCCTGGCCGATCGGGCACTCAAGCCATGCTCGTCGCGAAAGTTTTCATTGAAATAGACGTTGCGCAATTGCAGCTTGAGCTTGCTGTCATCGATAAATCCTTCGGCGCTGGCACTGGCCAGCGGCAACAAACCAAGCAGTGAAAACAGCACCCGTTGGGTATGTACAGTGTTCATAGCAAACTACTCATTGTTGTTATTTGGCGTGCAGGAGATCGCGCGCCTCGCGGGTGAGGCGCGTCGGTGAAAAACAGGAGGTTGGGTTGAATCAGGTGAAGAGACTGATCGCCCCGGTCAACAAAGCCAGCGCCGTGATGACCAATGAGGTGAGCACGGCCCACTTGACGGTGGCTTTCTGGAAATCGCCGATGTCGCGATCGACCATCCCGACCAACAACAGGGTCGAGGCGACCAACGGGCTCATCAGATGCACCGGTTGCCCCAGAATCGATGCGCGGGCGATCTCCAGCGGATCAATGCCGTAGGCCGCAGCGGCGTTGGCCAGGATAGGCACCACGCCGAAGTAGTAGGCATCGTTGGACAGGACGAACGTCAGCGGCATGCTGGTAACGGCCACGACCAGCGGGAACAGGTGCCCCCAGGACGGTGGAATCCAGTCAACCAGTGTCTGCGCGAGAGAATCGACCATCTTCGTGCCAGAGAAAATCCCGGCAAAGATGCCGGCGGCAAACACCAACAATACGACCGTCATGGCATTGCCCGAATGGGCAAGGATGCGTTCCTTCTGAATGTCCAGTTGCGGATAGTTGATCATCAGCGCCAGGACGAACCCGATCAGGAACAGGATCGCGGAATGCATGATCCCCATCACCAGCGCGACCATCACCGCGATGACCAGCAGCAGGTTGACGTAGGCCAGTTTCGGGCGCTTGTGCGGCGTGTCCTCGAGTATTGCGTTGATGTAGCAGTTACCGCCGCCGCTCTCCAATTGAATGTTACCGATGCGCTTGCGCTCGGCGCGGCCCAGCAGGAACGCGGTGAACACCACCCACATCGCGCCGCCGATCATGGTCGGCAACAAGGGTACGAAGTAGGCCCCGGCATCCAGGCCCAGTGCCGCGATCGCGCGGGTCGCGGGCCCTCCCCAGGGGGTCATGCCGCTCATGATGCTCAGCGAAAGCATGGAAATGGTCGCCAGAATCATCGGGTTCATGCCGATGCGCTTATACAGCGGAAGCATGGCTGCGCAGGTGATCATGTAGGTGGTGGTGCCATCACCGTCCAATGCCACCACCAGCGAAAGCAACGCGGTGCCGACAGCGATTTTCATCGGGTCGCCGTTGACGCGCTTGAGGATCTTGCGAATCAGCGGGTCAAACAGGCCGGCGTCGATCATCAAGCCGAAAAACAGGATCGCGAACAGCAGGAGCGCGGCCGACGGTGCGACCATTTTCAAGCCGTCGAGCATCATCTTGCCGGTAGTGCCGCCGAAACCGCCAATCACGGCAAACACTATCGGAACCAGCGTCAGGGCGACAATCGGCGACAGCCGTTTAGTCATTATCAGGAAGGTGAAAACCACCACCATGGCCAAGCCAAGTAATGCGAGCATAAGTCAGTTCTCTTGTTCTTATAAGTAACGGGGCCGACGCACAGGCGCACGACTCCGCGCCCGCCAGTTGTGCCTGGCGGGGAGTGTTTATTTGAGGTGTTTAAGGTGTCTGGGCGCAGCCGCGACCGGTCAGACGCGGTCCGTGACCGTCACACCATCCCAGTCCGGGTTCTGGGCCTGGGCCGAGATGGCAATGGGGGAAGGTTTGCCGTCCAGCGTGCGCATCAGTACTTCGCGATCGCAGGCATTTTCCGAGAGGGACATCACCACAGTCGCCACCGCATTGCTGGCCAGGCTGGTCAAGGCCCGGGCTTCCGACATGAAGCGGTCGATACCGATCAGCAAGGCAAGGCCGGCCAAGGGAATGTCGTGAATGACCGTCAACGTTGACGCCAGTGCGACAAAACCGGAGCCGGTGACACCGGCGGCGCCTTTCGAGGACAGCAGCATGATTGCCAGCATGGTCACGGTCTGGGTCAGGCTCAGGTCGATGTTGCAGGCCTGGGCAATGAACACCGCCGCCAGCGAGAGGTAGATCGCCGTACCGTCGAGGTTGAACGAGTAACCCGTGGGCAGCACCAGCCCGACCACGCCTTTGTTGCAACCCAGGGCCTGGAGTTTTTCCAACATCCGCGGCATTACCGGCTCGGTGGACGACGTGCCGAGGACCACCAGGAACTCTTCGCGCAAGTAGCGCAGCAACTTCCACAGACTGAAGCCATGCGCGCGGCAAATGCTCCCCAGCACCACAAACACGAAGAATGCGCAGGCGATGTACAGCGTCATGATCAGCTTGGCCAACGAGCCCAACGAGGTAATGCCGTACTGCCCGACCGTGAACGCCAAGGCACCAAAGGCACCGATCGGCGCAAAGCGCATCAGGTAGGAGAAGATCTTGAAGACCATGTGCGAAGCGGATTCCAGTACATCCAGTACCGGCTTGCCGCGCTCGCCAATGGCCGAAAGCGCAAACCCGCACAGCACCGCAATGAATAGAACCGGCAGCACCTCACCTTTATTGAAAGCACCGATGAACGTGTCGGGGATGATGTGCATGAAAAACTCGACCACGCCCAGCTTCGCCGCAGAATCGGTGTAGTGCGACAGCCCCTTGGTGCTCAACTGGGTAGGGTCGATGTTCATGCCCACACCGGGCTTGAACAGATAGACCGCCACTAGGCCGATGATCAGGCTGATCACGGTCAGGCCCAGGAACAGCAACATGGTCTTGCTCAACAAACGCCCGAGGGAGCGCTTGTCGCTCATGCCGGCGATTCCGGTGACGATGGTGCAGAACACCACGGGAGCGATCATCATCTTGATCAGCTTGATGAAGGCATCACCCAGCGGCTTCAAGGCTATGGCCTGTTGTGACCAGAAATGCCCGACCAGCACGCCCAACAGCACGGCGAAGAGAATCTGGACGTAGAGCGATTTTACAAACTTCATGGCATCACCCATTTTTAGAATTGTGCTGATGCAGAAACGACAATGACTAAAGGACGTTATCCGGCAAGTCGTTGGGAAGCCGCGGCGTAGACAAAACCGGAGAACAGCCTGCGCGATGTTCGCACTACCGAAGCGCGAATTGTCTCACCCTGAGCCCCGGTGTAGGACAGTACAACGTCTATTGCGCCACTGGGATGTTCAATTCGAACGTGTTTCAAGCGCGGCTCACTCACCCCGCCAAGCAATTGAGCAATCACGCTGCCTTCACTGACGCACGCGGTGGCCAAGCCGATAGAGCCGGTAATCGCCAGTGCCCGGTGGCAGTTGTGCGGCATGAAATAGCGCACCTGAAGGGTGCCGCCCGCCTTGGCCGGCGACACCAGTACGGGCTTGGGGATCACTTTATCACTGACGTCGCCCAAACCCATGGCCAGGCCGGCCTGCAGCCGCAGAGACTCCAGGCGCCCCAGGAAGGCTTTGTCGGCATCCAGTTCAGCAGGGCTTTCGTCCCCACGTTTACCCAATTGGCCAGCCTCGATGATCATCATCGGCATCGCCATGTCGATGCAGGTCATCGGGACACCGTCGATCAGGTCCTGAGTCTGCCCCGTCGGGAACAGCTTACCGGTTTTGCTGCCCGCGGCATCCAGGAAGGTCAGCTGCACGGGAGCGGCAGTCCCCGGCACGCCATCAATGGCGGTGTCGCCTTCGTAGCTGACGGTCCCCTCGGGAGTGTGTACGTCTGCGTTCACAAACGTCCCCGTGTTGAGGTTGCGAATACGCACACGCGTCAGGCCTTTAGACGCCTTGACCAGCCCCTGCTCGACCGCAAACGGGCCAACGGCGCAAAGCATATTGCCGCAATTGGGCGCGGTATCGACTCGACGCTGGGAGACCATCACCTGCACGAACAAATAGTCGACATCCGCGTCCGGGTGCAGTGATGGGCTGACGATGGCGACCTTGCTGGTTTGCGGGCTCCCACCGCCAATGCCGTCAATTTCCAGCTCATGGCCGGAGCCCATCAGGTTGAGCAGCAGCTCATCACGCTGTTCGATCGCATCAGGCAGGTCCCAGGCGAGAAATACTGGCCCCTTGGACGTACCGCCGCGCATAAGCACACAAGGAATTCGTTGCATGACCACTGACTCTTATTGATCAATCGGGTTGATTAATGCTCTTGAGGCAAGAGTCGCAGGCTTTGAAAAATGTTTCCAATGCAAATATCAGCCTGATTATTGCGTTTAGCGAATGACAAACTTAGGATGATTGAACGCCGCCGCCCTCTTCCATCGAGTTATAAAAAATGCAATATGAGCTAAATGACATACGATCGTTCGTGAAAATCGCCGAACTCGGGAGCTTCCACGAGGCTGCCGATGCATTGCACCTGTCCCAGCCGGCGCTGAGCCGGAGGATGAAAAAACTGGAGGAAGGCTTGGGGACCGCTCTTCTCGATCGCACCACCAGAAGGGTGAGTCTCACGAGCGTTGGTCGGGACTTTCTACCCAAGGCACGCCGCCTGCTGGACGACTTCGACGACTCGATACTCAACATCCGAGAGCTGGCAGAGCGACAGAGCGGACGGGTCACCCTTGCCTGCATCCCGACCGCAGCCTTCTACTTCCTGCCTTCGGTCATCCGCCTCTACAACGAGCGCTATCCGCAAATCCGTATCCGCCTGCTCGATCTCAGCGCCAACGAAGGCCTGGAGGCCGTGCTGCGCGGAGAAGCCGACTTCGGCATCAACATGATGAGCGGCCAGCACCCCGACATAGAATTTGTGCCATTGGTCGACGAGCCTTTTGTATTGGCGTGTCGACGCGATCATGAACTGGCGGAACGTAGCGCGGTGACCTGGTCTGAACTCAGCAATTACCGCTTGATCGGCGTCGGACGCCTGAGCGGCAACCGGATGTTGCTCGATCATGCGTTATCGGGCTTGAGCTGGCGCCCGCAGTGGTTCTATGAGGTGCAACACCTTTCGACGTCGCTGGGCCTGGTGGAAGCCGGCCTCGGTGTCTCGGCCGTGCCGAGCCTGGCGATGCCTGCCGTGGATCATCCGACATTGGTCAGCATCCCGTTGATAGAGCCCATTGTGAACCGTTCATTGGGACTGGTTTACCGTCGTGGAGCCTCGTTATCTCCAGCGGCGGAGAAATTTGTTTCGATTCTGCTTGAGCAATGGGAGAAGTGAATGGGTTCTGCTGGCGAGCGGTGTGTCATTTACCGCGAGCGCGCTCATAAAGAGCGCGCTCAAGCCGCGAGCGCCAGCCAAGTTGTGGTGTTTTTCGGTGAACTTGTGCCCTGCCCCGCCAGTCAGCTAACTGAACGCAACTCAACGGTGGGTAACGGATGCATCTCTCGCGGCAGCAACAAGTAGCCTTGGTGACCGGGGGCGGCAATGGTTGATTTCAAGCACGAGCCACAGAGCGCCATCGACGCCCACGGCATCATCGGCGACATGCGCAGCGCCGCCCTGGTGAACGACAAGGGCAGCATCGACTTTTTCTGCTGGCCGGAATTCGACAGCCCGTCGATCTTCTGCGCGCTGCTCGACACGCCCGACGCCGGCATTTTCCAGCTCACGCCAGACCTGCCCAACGCCCGCCGCGAACAGATCTACCTGCCCGACACCAACGTGCTGCAGACCCGCTGGCTCAGCGATGACGCCGTGGTGGAAATCACTGACCTGTTGACCATCGGTGAGGAGGACGACCTGCCCCTGTTGATTCGCCGCGTGCGTGCGGTCAGCGGCCAGGTGACGATCCACCTGCGCTGCGCCGTGCGTCATGACTATGCGCGCGCGCCCACCCATGCCAGCCTCGACAACGGCACGGTGTGTTTCGCCGCCCACGGCCAGCCCGGTCTGCGCTTGTCGAGCAGCCACGCACTGCAGGTCGAAGACAACGCCGCAGTGGCCAGCTTCGTCCTGGCCCAGGAAGAAGGCGCCGAATTCGTCCTCGGCGGGCAGGACGACCCGCGCGTCGACAGCAGCTGCACCGACCTGGCGTTGACGCACACCGTCGCGTTCTGGCGCGGCTGGATTGCGCAATCGAACTACCGCGGGCGCTGGCGCGAAATGGTCAACCGCTCGGCCCTGGCCCTGAAGCTTTTGACCTCGCGCAAACATGGCGCGATCATCGCCGCCGCCACCTTCGGCCTGCCCGAATCGCCCGGCGGCGAGCGCAACTGGGACTACCGTTACACCTGGATCCGTGACGCCTCGTTCACGGTCTACGCGTTCATGCGCCTCGGGTTTGTCGACGAAGCCAATCACTACATGCGTTGGCTCAGAGGGCGGGTCAGCGACTGCAGCGACCAGCCCGTCAAGATCAACATCCTGTATGGCATCGACGGCCGCCAGCAACTGCCCGAAACTCAACTGACGCACTTGCGTGGGCATGGCGGCGCGACGCCGGTGCGTATCGGCAATGAGGCGTTCGACCAGGTCCAACTGGACATCTACGGCGAGTTGATGGACGCGATTTATCTGGTCAACAAATACGGCGAAGCCATTTCCCACGACGGCTGGAAACACACGGTCGAACTCGCGGATCAGGTCTGTGATATCTGGAACCGCAAAGACGTGGGTATCTGGGAAATGCGTGGCGAGCAGCACCACTTCCTGCACTCGCGGCTGATGTGCTGGGTGGCGCTGGACCGTGCGATCCGCCTGGCGTCCAAACGCTCGCTGCCGGCGCCGTTCGCGCGCTGGGACCAGACGCGCCAGGCGATCTACGCGGATATCTGGGGCAATTTCTGGAACGAAGAACGCGGGCACTTTGTGCAGCATACCGGCAGCACCGCGCTGGACGGTTCGATGCTGCTCATGCCGCTGATGCGCTTCGTCGCCGCCACCGACCCGCGCTGGCTCTCGACGCTGGCAGCGATCCAGAAAAGCCTGGTGCGCGACGGTATGGTCTATCGCTATCGCAACGACGACAGCCGGATCGACGGCCTGCCAGGCACCGAAGGCGCGTTTGCCGCCTGCTCGTTCTGGTACGTCGAATGCCTGGCCCGCGCCGGGCAGGTCGAAAAGGCGCATCTGGAGTTTGAGCAGTTGCTGCGCTACGCCAACCCGCTGGGGTTGTACGCCGAAGAGTTCGACAACCAGGCGCGCCACCTGGGCAATACGCCGCAGGCGTTGAGCCATTTGGCACTGATCAGCGCGGCAACGTTTCTGGACCGCAAGTTGAGCGGCGCGAAGACGGTGTGGCAGCCTTGAACGCCACCCGTCGAGGGTCAGCGAGGCCGCGATGACGGAGGGTCGGGCGACCGGAATGCCGGACACTCTTGGCCCTCGACCCTCTCAGCCTTGTGGCGTTAATGGATCGGCGGTAGTGTCATCGGCAGTCATCGCCCAACCGATAGGAGCCCATCATGCCCATCGCCCCTGCGCTGTTTTATGTACGCACCTCGATGCTCGATGTGGCGTATGAAGCCCACGGCCCCGTCGACGGTGAACCGGTGATCCTGCTGCATGGCTTCCCCTACGACCCTCGCGGCTATGACGATATCGCCCCGGCCCTGGCCGAGCGCGGCTGTCGGGTGTGGGTGCCGTACCTGCGTGGTTATGGCCCGACGCGGTTTATCAACGCGCAGGTGATGCGCTCCGGGCAACAGGCCGCGTTGGCCAAGGACCTGCTGGAGTTCATGGATGCGCTGTGTATCCCGCGGGCCACCCTGGCGGGCTACGACTGGGGTGGGCGTGCCGCCTGTATTGTCGCGGCACTGTGGCCGGAGCGCGTGCGCGGGTTGGTGAGCGGGGACGGCTACAACATCCAGGACATTGCCAAGTCGCTCGAGCCCAGGCCGCCAGAGACGGAGCATCGGTTGTGGTACCAGTACTACTTCCACACCCAGCGTGGCGTGGATGGGTTGACCGCCAATCGCCGGGCGTTTTGCCAATTGCTGTGGTCACTGTGGTCGCCCTCCTGGGCGGCAGGCCCCAGCCTCTATGGCCAGAGTGCGCCATCGTTCGATAACCCGGACTTTGTCGACGTGGTGATTCATTCCTACCGTCACCGCTTCATGTATGCACCAGGCGATCCCGCACTAGCGCCCATCGAACAGGCGCTGGCGCTGCAACCGCCGATCGCGGTGCCGACGATTTCGCTGTGCGGCGCCGATGATGGCGTGGGCCCGCCGCCGCTGGAGGATAACGACGCGCAGCACTTCAGCGGCTTCTATCGGCGGCAGGTGTTGCCCGGCGTCGGCCACAATATCCCTCAGGAAGCGCCGCAAGCGACCCTTGAGGCACTCCTGGAATTGCTCGCCTAGGCCGCTGGCGAAAAGCGCTCGCGATAAGCCTGCGGCGTGACTGACAAGACCCGCAGGAAGCTGCGCCGCAAGGTCTCTTCACAACCGAACCCGCACTGCACGGCGATGCGTTTGATCGATGTGCTGCTGTCCGCCAGTTGCCGGCGGGCGGTTTCGACGCGGATCAGCTCGACCGCGCGCGCGGGGGTCTGGCCGGTTTCGGCGCGGTAGTGACGCACGAAGCTGCGCTCGCTCATGCCGGCCTGGGCGGCCAGGGTGGCGAGGGTCAGGTCGAGGGTCAGGTGCTCCGCGATCCACGCGTGCAACTCGGCAAAGCGGCTGTCGCCTTTTTGCAATGACAAGGTCACGCTGAACTGCGATTGGCCACCGGGGCGTTTGAGGAAGACCACCAGGTGCCGCGCGACTTCCAGGGCCACGGCGCGGCCCAGGTCTTGTTCCACCAAGGCCAGGCACAGGTCGATCCCGGCGGTTACACCGGCCGACGTCCACACGGTGCCCTGCTGGATGAAAATCGGGTTGGCCTCCACCGTCAGCGCCGGGAACTTGCGCGCCAGCTCTTCACAGCGTGTCCAGTGCGTCGCCACGCGACAGCCGTCGAGCAAGCCACTGGCCGCCAGCAGAAAAGCCCCGGTACACACCGAGGCCATGCGCCGGGTGTGCCGGGCTTTTTCGCGCACCCAGTCCACCAGCGCCAGGTCTTCGGCGGCGCCGTAGACACCCCAGCCGCCAGCGATGAGCAGGGTGTCGCAAGGCGTGTCGACGGCGGGCAACGGCTCGGCCACCAGCGCCAGGCCGGCGGAGGTCATCACCGGCGCCGCCTGGGCGGCGATCACCGAAACCGCGTAGGGCAACGGCGCACCGCGCTGGCGCGCAAGGTCGTTGGCCGAGGCGAACACCTGCAAGGGCCCGGTCACGTCGAGCACTTGGGCATTATCAAAAGCGAGTACATGAATGATGCGCGGCATGTTTGGCGTGATTCGTGGGTTCAATGGCGTATTCGCCAAAGCCTAGGCCTCTAGAGTGAAACCGTCCACCCCTTATCGGAGCTTCATTCATGACCTTGCAGATCGGTTTTCTGTTGTTCCCCGGCATCCAGCAACTGGACCTCACCGGCCCCTATGACGTCTTGGGCTCGCTACCGGATGTGAAGTTGCACCTGGTGTGGAAAGACCTTTCGCCGGTTACCTCCAGCACCGGGCTGGTGTTCACGCCGACCATGACCTACGCCGATTGCCCACACCTGGATGTGCTCTGCGTCCCTGGCGGCAGCGGCGTCGGCCCGTTGATGGAAGACCCGCAGACCCTCGACTTCCTCAGGGCCCAGGCGCTCACCGCGCGTTATGTCACCTCGGTATGCACCGGTTCGCTGGTGCTCGGTGCGGCCGGTTTGCTGCGCGGGCGCAAGGCCACCACCCATTGGGCCTATCACGACCTGCTCGCCCCGCTCGGCGCCATTCCGGTTCAGGCGCGCGTGGTGCGGGACGGCAACCTGCTCACCGGCGGCGGGATCACTGCGGGGATCGACTTCGCCCTGACCCTGGCCGCTGAGCTGTACGACGAAGCGACAGCGCAATTGGTGCAGTTGCAGATCGAATACGCCCCGGCGCCACCGTTCAATGCCGGCCGGCCGGATACCGCGCCGAAGGCCGTGCTGGAAGAGGCCAACAAACGCACGGCCGAGTCGCGCAAGGTCCGCGCAGAAATCACTGCGCGGGCGGCAGCGCGCCTGGGTTGATACGCGTCGCAGTTGCCGCTGCGCGGCGGGTCGCCGATGATACGGGGCAGCGCGATTGCGACGAAGCTCGATTCCGAAGCGCGGGCTGCCCTTTCCCCCCCAAGAAGTTTATTGATGAATACCCACGACGGATTAATTCCCTGCATCATTTCCGGCGGTTCGGGTACCCGACTGTGGCCAGTCTCCCGGCAAAACATGCCCAAGCCGTTCATGCGTATGCGCGATGGCCAGAGCCTGCTGCAGAAAACCTTCCTGCGCGCCAGCCGCCTGCCCGGGGTGGAAAACGTGCTGACGGTCACCAACCGTGACCTGCTGTTTCGCACGCTGGATGACTATCGCCTGGTGAACACAGCCCGCCTGCCCCTGGACTTGTTGCTGGAGCCCTTCGGCCGCAACACGGCAGCGGCGATGGCGGTGGCGGCGCTGCATGTGCTGGAGCACTTCGGCGACGACGCACCGTTGCTGGTGATGCCCGCCGACCACTTGATCCTCAATGAAAGCGCGTTCGCCGCGGCCGTGAGCCAGGCCCGCGAGCTGGCCGCAGCCGGCTACCTGGTGACCTTCGGTATTGAGCCTGATCGCCCGGAAACCGGCTTCGGCTACATCGAACAAGGCGCCGCGCTGAGTACGGGAAACCGGGTCAAACGCTTTGTCGAAAAACCCGACCTGGCCACCGCGCAAGGCTATCTCGACGGCGGCCAGCACCTGTGGAACGCCGGCATATTCTGCTTCAAGGCCAGCACCCTGGTGAACGAGCTGACCACCCACGCCCCGCAGGTGCTGACGGCCGCCAAGGCCGCGCTGGCGCACAGCCAGAGCCTGCAGAATACGACCTCGCGCCAGCGCGAACTGGATGCCGATGGCTTCGGCGGCGCACCGGACCTGTCCATCGACGTGGCGCTGATGGAGAAGTCCACGCAGGTGGCCGTGGTGCCCTGCGATATCGGCTGGAGCGATATCGGCTCCTGGGAAACCCTGCGCCAGCTCACCCCCAGCGATGCCCAGGGCAATCAGGTCAATGGCGAAGCGATTCTGCATGACGTCCACAACTGCTACATCGACTCGCCCAGGCGGGTATTGGGCGTGGTAGGCGTGCGCGACCTGATCATCGTCGACACCGCCGACGCCCTGCTGATCGCCGATGCCCACCGCAGCCAGGATGTGCGCCACATCGTGGCCGAGCTCAAGCGCCAGAACCATCCGGCGTACAACCTGCACCGCACGGTGACGCGGCCATGGGGCACCTACACGGTGCTGGAGGAGAGTGCGCGCTTCAAGATCAAGCGCATTGTGGTCAAGCCGCTGGCGTCACTGTCGCTGCAGATGCATCACCACCGCAGCGAACACTGGGTGGTGGTCAGCGGTACCGCGCAGATCACCAATGGCGAGCGGGAATTGTTGATCAACGCCAACGAGTCCACCTACATTCCGGCCGGGCACAAACACCGCCTGACCAACCCCGGCAGCATCGAGCTGGTGATGATCGAGGTGCAGAGCGGCGAGTACCTGGGCGAAGACGACATTGTGCGCTTCGACGATATCTATGGGCGCGCGCCCGCCGAAGGATAAGCCTCAGTCATCCAATGGCTGAGGGGCCGGTTTGCTGCCGGGTTTCGCCGGTTTGGCGGGCTTGGCGTTCTTGCCTGGCGCGGGGGCGACAGGTTCGGGTTCCGCGGCGGCGGCGGCCTCTTTCTCGGCCATCGGCATCTGGTCGATGGCGCTGAAAAACTCGCTCACGTTGAGGGTATCCGGCGGCACGGTCTTCTCGACTTTCTTCTCGCCGTCCTTGCCGACCAGGATCACCTTGGTGCCGCTGCCGGCGCCTAATTTGAGGGCGCGGATCAGCGCGTTGGTTTCAGGCGGAGCAAGCTTCTTGTTGTCCTTGGGGTCCTTGGCGAACTTCTCCCCTTCGGCACCGATGCTGCCGAACTTCACGGTGTACAACACCATGCCGCGCTCTTCAAAGGACTGCTTGATGGCAGGCTCGTCCAGCTGTTTTTTGAGCTTGGCCAATGTGTCATTGCCGGAATCAAGCTCCACTACCACCAGCGGCCGGGCCTTGCCCAAATCCTGCTTGAGCGGGTTGATATCATCAGCAGCCAACAACGGCCCCGTAAAAGCCATCAAGGTAGCCAGGGTCAGCGACCGGATGAGCATGCGTACCTCCTTTGAATTCCATGCAGGGTTCTTGAGTTTCATGTCTGCGACAGCCAAATTCAAGGATGATTCCTACACCGCCTTGAGAAAGCGTAGGTCAGGACGCCGGCTACGCAAGGGGTGACGAGTGCTAGCAGTCATTGTTTCCTTTGATTGCGCAGGCCCAGGCCGCAAGTTTTTCGCAGGCTTGCAGTGCGATCTGCTCGTCAAGCTTGCCTCGATAGTGCCGGTCCACCGCATCACCGGCGATCAACCCGGCAATCAGCGGCGCACCCACGGCATCGGTCAAATCCAGCCACTCCCCCCAATTGGCGGGGTGATCGTACCAACGCAGATAACCATCGCGGGAAACCGGCCACCAGCGCTGGTCGAATTGCAGCACGACCTTTTCCAGGCGGCCCATGGTGAAAAACGCCAGGGCCTCTCGGTAAGCCGTCGGCAAGCCTGGCGTAAAGTGCAGGTGTTTGAGTACCGGTATCGGCACCGTGCAGATGCAGGCATCTGCATTGAGGGCATCGACCCACACGCCGCGCTCGTCCCAGGCGACGTGCTGCACGGGGTGATTGAGGTGGATATTCAGGCCGCTGGCGGCGTCCTCCAGTAATTGCCGATAGCCTTGAGGCAGAAACTGGTCGCCGTGGCCAACGCCCTCCTCGTCGAGCGTATGCGTCGACAACTGGTCCAGGGGCAACCCGGCTTCGAGGATCAGGTTAGCGTCGATGGCATAGCGGGCAGCGCGGCGTTCGGGGGCATTGAGGGTCGCAAGGTATTGATCGATGCCCTGCGCCAAGGGTTGATGACGATCAATGGCCTGTTTCAAGCGTTCATACGCGCCATTGATGTCCGGTACGGGGCCATCCCACGCGGCAGCCAATGGTTGCGAGAAATCGGTAGGCCGTCGTTCCAGGCCCAACTGCTCGGCACGTCGGGCCAGCGGGTTGAGGGCATAGTGCTGCAACCAGGCGGCCCCCGCATCCACCGTATGGTCACCCAGGGCCACACTGTTCACGCGCCCGCCGATGCGGTTGCGCGCCTCGAGTACGCGCACCTCCAAACCCTGCGCCTGCAACGCACGTGCGGCACTCAGGCCGGCAAACCCGGCACCGATAACGATGACCTTGCGGGCGCGGGTGCCGGCCACCGCCTTCGCCGCGCGGATGCCACTGTCCCAAGCGCTGTGGGTCATGGCGCAATGATCGTGGTTGAAGGCTTCGCCAGCGAGGAACAGGCGATTATCAATCGGCGTGGAGAGCAGGCGCCGCAGGCTGACATCGCCTCCCGGCAACATTGCGCTGTAGGCACCTTGGCTATAGGGGTCGTCGCACCAGCGCGTGACGTGCCAGGCGATAGGACGCGGCACTGTCATTGCTGCGGCCAATGCCGAGCGAACACCGGCGCGACGAGCGGGTCGGCGTCCACCCGGGCCAGGGTCTGGGCGAACGCCGGCCGCGAGGCTTGCAACGCCTCTCGCGCCGCATCCCAGTGCGACACCGCCGCCGCCATGATGCCCAGGGCATTCGGCTGTTGGTCGGGGGCAAACAATTGGTCGGCAAACTGATCGGCGAACACCCTCCAGGCCTGGTGCAGGTAGTCGCGCGTGCCGCTGATCAATTGCGCTTGCGCCGCCTCATCGGCGTTGCCCAGCCAGCGTTGCGGGTAGTCGATGATGCCGATCGCCGAGTAGCAATTGGCGGCGATGTACACCAGGCCGCGGAGGATCTGGCCGCGGTTGCCGGCGAGTAGGTTGGCGGCCGGGAATTCCAGGCCCAGGTGGATCAGGATCGCCGCGCTTTCCGTCAGCACCTGGCCATCGGGCGTCACCAACGTGGGGATCTGTTTGAGCGGGTTGATCCGTGCGAGCGCTGCACTGCCTTCGCCGTCCTGCCAGGAGCTGGCGTCCACCCGATGCCACGGCACCGCGCAACGCGGCAGGGCAATTTCAATCATGCATGAGCCGGAGTCGTCGGTGCCGTAGAGCGTGTACATGGGGGTTCCTCCTGAATGTGAGGTAGCAGTTGCCGAGCACGCCAACAGCGTAGCCGCTTAGCCACGCGAGGCAAGTACTTCAGAACAGGCCCATTTGCCCGCCGACCAGGGTGCCGAAGTCGTCATTCACAAACGGCAGAATCGCATCGGCCACCGGCTGCAATTGCCGCGTGACGTAGTGGTCGTAGTCAATCGGGGCCTGGCGCACCTCCAGCGGCTCCGGGCCGTTGACGGTGATCACGTAGCTGATCCAACCGCCGCGCTGGTACTGACGCGGGCGGTTCATGCGGTCGTTGTAGTCGTCGGCCAGGCGCGCGGCGCGCACGTGGGGCGGGACGTTGCGCTCGTAGTCGTCCAACCGGCGGCGCAGGCGCTTGCGGTAGATCAGCAACTCGTCGAATTCGCCGCTCAAGGTGCGCCGCACGTAGTCGCGCACGTAATCCTGATGGGGCTGGCGGTGGAAGATGCGCTGGTAGAGTTCCTGCTGGAATTGCCGGGCCAGGGGCGACCAGTCGCTGCGCACGGTTTCCAGACCCTTGTAGACCATCTCTTCGCTGCCATCGCCGCGCACCACCAACCCGGCGTACCGCTTCTTGCTGCCCTCCTCGGCGCCGCGAATGGTCGGCATGAGGAAGCGCGTGAAGTGGGTTTCGTATTGCAACTCCAGCGCGCTGTGCAGGCCGAATGCGTTGTGCAAATGTGCGCGCCACCAATCGTTGACGTGCCGTACCAGCGCCTGGCCGATGCGGCTGGCGTCCTCCTGGGAATGCGCGCTGCCGAGCCAGACGAAGGTCGAGTCGGTGTCGCCGTAGATCACTTCATACCCCTGGGCTTCGACCAGTTCGCGGGTCTGGCGCATGATCTGATGGCCGCGCAGGGTGATCGAGGACGCCAGGCGCGTATCGAAGAAGCGGCAACCGCTGGAGCCGAGCACGCCGTAGAAGGCGTTCATGATGATTTTCAGCGCTTGGGACAACGGTGCATTGTGTTCACGCTTGGCCTCTTCGCGGCCTTCGGAGATACGCGCGACGATGGCGGGCAGGCAGTGCCGGGTGCGGGAGAACCGTGCGCCGCGAAAGCCTTCCACCGACGCACTGTCATCGGGGTGCTTGAGGCCTTCGACCAGGCCTACAGGGTCGATCAGGAAGCTGCGGATGATCGACGGGTAGAGGCTTTTGTAGTCCAGCACCAACACCGATTCGTAGAGGCCGGGGCGTGAATCCATGACAAACCCGCCGGGGCTGGCCTGGGGCGGCTTGTCGCCCAGGTTCGGCGCGACGAAGCCCTGTCGGTGCATCAGCGGCATGTACAGGTGGGTGAATGCGGCCACGGAGCCACCGTTGCGGTCGGCTGGCAAGCCGGTGACGCTGGCGCGTTCGAGCAGGAACTTGAGCAACTCGGTCTTGGCGAAAATCCGCGTGACCAGTTCGCAGTCCTTGAGGTTGTAACGCGCCAGGGCCGGCTTGTCCTCGGCGAACATGCGGTTGATCTCGTCCATGCGCTGGTACGGCGTGGAGATGTCCTTACCTTCGCCGAGCAGGGTTTGCGCGACGTTTTCCAGGCTGAAGGATTCAAAACTCCAGGTGGCCGAGCGCAGCGCTTCGATACCGTCGATGATCAACCGCCCCGCCGCGGCCGCGAAGTAATGATTGCGGCTGCCGTGTTCGCGCCAGGTCATGGGCTCTTCGCCGCGGCCGAGCAGGAGCGGCACGTTGAGGCGCTGGGCATGTTCGTGGAGCACGCGCAGGTCGAACTGCACCACATTCCAGCCGATGATCGCATCGGGGTCATGGGTGGCCAGCCACTGGTTGAGGCGTTCGAGCAATTGGCCGCGGGTGTCGCAGTAGTCGAGCTTGAAGTCCACCGCGTCGCTCTTGTTCGGCGGGCCGAGCATATACACCTGGCGCTCGCCGCAGCCTTCGAGGGCGATGGAATACAGATCGCCCTGAGCGGTGGTCTCGATGTCCAGGGACACCAGTTTGAGCGGCGGACGGTAGTCGGGGGCGGGTTTCATCTGCGCTTCGAGCAGCGCACCGCTGGCATCGGGCGTGCCGTCGAACCACACGGGGGCGGTGATGAAACGCTCCATCATGTAGCGCTCGGGCGGGCGCACGTCACCTTCGTAGACATCGACACCGGCGGCGCGCAGGCGCTTTTCCAGGTCCATCAGTTGCCGATGCTGGCGGGTGTAGAGGCCTAATACCTTGCGGTGATGGAAATCGCACAGCTCCAGCGGGCGCAATTCGATATCGCGTTCGTCCTTGAGCAGCCAATCCAGCGGCTTACGATGGGCTTCGGGGATGAATATCACCGAGCTTTGCACGGGGAGGCGAATAAGCCGCGGCCCCTGGTCGGTGGCCAGCCAGAAGCTGACCTGCGTCCCCGCCGGGGTGTCGCGCCAATGCCGGGTCAGGACAAAACCCTGCTGTAAATCCACCGTGCCGCACCTCAGGAATCACGTTCAGGGCGTGATTCTACCCGGCATCCGGCCAAACGCAGCACGTTAACGCGCACAGAGCGCAATCGCCTCAGGCGATGCCTTGGTGGAAGTGACTCAGGTAGCCTTCGATATTGCGCATTTGCTCGTCCCAGCCGCGGGAATTCATTTTGAAGGCTTTCAGGCGGCGGGCTTCGGGCACTGTGTCGAAGCCGGATTCAACGACCCGCAGCAGAATGCCCGGGGCGCGGTCTTCAACGGTGAACTCCACCAGTGTCGGTGTTTCCTTGTCGTAGTCGAAGCCCTTTTCGACGGCGAAGGGGTGCCACGAGAAAGAAAACCGCGTCTGCGGCAGGATGCGTTCGATCTTGGCTTTCCAGATCACGTGTTCGTAACCTGGGTAAGTGATCGGCGCTTCGATCGTTTCCCCGGCGACAAAGGTCTTGCCCTTGAGGGCGATGCCAAACCAGCGGCCGAATTGCTCGGCATCGGTGAGTGCCTCCCACACTTTTTTGCGTGGAGCGTTCAGTAGGACTTTCCGTTCTATACGATCTGATACGTGCATACGTCACCTCCTCCATTGACAGTAGGCGACATCGACCAATGCGCAACCTTGGGTTCTGCGCGATGATGATGCCCCCATTGTTGTCCAGGCCCTTAGGTTATGACTGACCCGTTGAATGGAAGTTGCTTCTGTAAAGCCGTGCGCTACCAGGTGGACAGCCTGGACATGCCCATCAGCCACTGCCACTGCGACAGCTGTCGCAAGGTGCATGCGGCAGCGTTTGTGAGCACTGCCGGCGTAATGCGTGAGCACTTTCGCTGGACCCAGGGCGAAGAACTGTTGGCGGCCTTCGAATCCTCGCCAGGCAAATTCAGGCGCTTCTGCTCGCGCTGTGGCTCACACCTGATGGCCGAGCGCGGGCATCAGCCCCATGTGATTGTGCGGGTGGCGACGCTGGACGATGATCCAGGCATCAGGCCCACCGCGCATATCTGGACGGCCCACGATGTGCCGTGGCTGGCGCATGAGGGCGTGCAGCCGTGGGACGAATGGCAGGTATGAGTCAGACGTGGGGGTCGCCGGGGGCTTTGCTCGGCGTCGCATATTGCGGCTTCAAGTGGCCTTCGTGGTCGAGCAGCCAGGCGTCCATGATCTGGCGCACCACCGGACCTGCGACGCGGCCACCGGCCTCGCCGTTTTCGATCATCACCGAAATCACGATCTGGGGGTGCTCCGCTGGCGCAAACCCGACAAACAGCGCGTTGTCACGGTGGCGCTCCTGGGTTTTGTCGCGGTTGTAGCGCTCGCCCTGTTTGATCGCCACCACCTGCGCGGTACCACTCTTGCCGGCGATGCGGTATTGCGCGCCTTGCGCAGCCGCCCGGGCGATCCCGCGCGGGTCGTGCATCACCAGTTGCATCCCGTGGTTGACCTGCTCCCAGTCACGCGGGTTCTTGAGGACCACGTTGGGCATCGGGTGCTCGTCCACCGGCGCCACGCCGTTGATGGTCTTGGCCAGGTGCGGCCGATTCCACACGCCTTTGTTGGCAATCAACGCAGTGGCCTGGGCCAGTTGCAGCGGCGTGACTTGCATATAACCCTGGCCGATGCCGAGGATCACCGTTTCGCCCGGGAACCAGGGCTGACGCCGGGTCGCGCGCTTCCAGGCCTGGGACGGCATCAGGCCGGCCGACTCTTCGAACATGTCCAGGGAGACTTTCTGGCCGAGGCCGAACTCGGCCAGGTAGTCGTGCAGACGGTCGATGCCGAGCTTGTGGGCCAGGTCGTAAAAATAGGTGTCGTTGGAGCGCATGATGGCGGCGTCCATATCCACCCAACCGTCGCCGCTGTGGTTCCAGTTGCGGTATTTGTGGTCAAAGTCGGGCAATTGATAGTAACCGGGATCGAACACGCGGGTCTGGGCCGTCACTACCCCGCTGTCGAGACCCGCGATGGCCACTTCCGGCTTGATCGTCGAACCCGGCGCATAGAGACCGCGCAGGACGCGGTTGAACAGCGGCCGGTCGATGGAATCATGCAGGGCGGCGTATTCCTTGAAGCTGATGCCCGTGACGAACAGGTTGGGGTCGAAGCTGGGTTTGCTGACCATCGCCAGTACTTCGCCAGTTTGCGGGTCGAGGGCTACCACGGAGCCACGACGATCGCCCAGCGCCTCTTCCGCCGCTTCCTGGAGTTTGACATCGAGGCTCAGCACGATGTTTTTGCCGGGGATCGGGTCGGTATGCTTGAGCACACGCAGTACGCGCCCCTGCGCATTGGTCTCGACTTCTTCATAGCCGACATGACCATGCAGTTCTGACTCGTAGAAACGCTCGATGCCGGTCTTGCCGATGGACTGCGTGCCGCGGTACTCCACCGAGTCGAGGGCCTTGGATTCTTTTTCGTTGATGCGGCCAACGTAACCGATGGAGTGAGCGAAATGCGCGCCCAGGGGGTAGTGGCGGACGAATTGCGGTTCGACGTCTACACCGGGCAGGCGGAATTCGTTGACGGCGAGTTCGGCGATCTGTTCTTCGGTCAGCTCATAAAATAACGTAACCGGAACAAAAGGATGCCGCGCCTGCTTCAGCGCCTTGTCGAATACGGCACGGTCTTCTGCCGGCAGGTGCAGCAGGCTGACGATCGCGTCCAGTTCGCCCTTGAGGTCGGTGGTGCGCTCGCGGGTGATGGTCAGGTTGTAGCTTGGACGGTTGTCGGCCAGCACGACGCCATTGCGGTCATAGATCAAGCCGCGAGTCGGTGTGATGGGCAGTACGTGGACACGGTTGTTTTCAGAAATCGTCGAGTGATACTCGAATTGCACGACCTGCAGGAAATACAGGCGGCCCACCAGGGCGCAGGTGATGCCGATCACCAACAAGGCGCAGGCGAGCAGGCGCTTGTTGACCAGGCGGTTTTCGTTTTCGTGGTCTTTGATCGGGATTGGTTGAGGCATTTCTACAGCATCTCGTTGAAAAAGGTCGACGCCGCGTCCTGCGGATAAAAGCTCAATCCTTGTGAAAATGTGCTGCACCATAACAAAAATGCAGAAACACTTTGCATCGATTTCCCCAACGGTACCTGGGAAGAGCCGTGTGGTGCCGTTGAGTCAGACGGCACCGAGCATCAGGGGATGAGGCTACTGTTACCAGATGGCAACGGTGGCCTCGAACAGCAGGGAGATTTCAGATCCACAGGTCGTTCATGGCGGTGCGGTCTCCCCCTTCATGGCCGGTGTTCAAGATGCCGCGTGGTTCGATCATCATCAATTTGGCTTCGCCTTCGGCGGCCGTCCGATGCTCTATTCCGCGAGGAACGACATACAGCTCACCCGGTGCCACATACACGGGACCGTCCGGAAGGTCGATGCGCAGTGTCCCTTCAAGCACGAAAAACGCCTCGTCGGTTTCTGGATGTGAGTGCCAGATGAACTCGCCTTCGATGCGTACAACCTTGAACTGGTAGTCGTTCATCTCGGCGACGACTCTCGGGCTCCACTGCTCACTGATGAGCGAAGCCTTTTGCGCGAGATTGACAGGTTGTGCTGGGTGCTGCTGAGTCATGACAGATCCTCTGGTAGGTGAGAGTTGTCAGACTATCGAAGGAAGAGTCGAGCGCTCTTGTACGATCTTGCAGCTTGAGGAGAGCGATACAAAAGCCTTTAGTAGACACTGCCAAGGAAGCACTGAAGACCACCGCAATGAGGCGCCCTTTCCGACCGCCCAAAACAAAACCCCTGTCTGCGTAAGCAAACAGGGGTTCTGGAATTTAATCTTGACGATGACCTACTCTCACATGGGGAAACCCCACACTACCATCGGCGATGCATCGTTTCACTGCTGAGTTCGGGATGGGATCAGGTGGTTCCAATGCTCTATGGTCGTCAAGAAATTCGGGTACTGAGTCGTGGCCAGCTGGCCTCGCTTCAGCAAATTGGGTATGTGATAGTTTTCGGTGTTTTGTAAGAGTCGAACTTTCGGTTCGTTTCGTCTTCACACACCGCAATCTGGTCTCTTCCGAGTTCGCAAATTGCTTGGGTGTTATATGGTCAAGCCTCACGGGCAATTAGTATTGGTTAGCTCAACGCCTCACAGCGCTTACACACCCAACCTATCAACGTCGTAGTCTTCGACGGCCCTTCAGGGGACTCAAGGTCCCAGTGAGATCTCATCTTGAGGCTAGTTTCCCGCTTAGATGCTTTCAGCGGTTATCTATTCCGAACATAGCTACCCGGCAATGCCACTGGCGTGACAACCGGAACACCAGAGGTTCGTCCACTCCGGTCCTCTCGTACTAGGAGCAGCCCCTCTCAAATCTCAAACGTCCACGGCAGATAGGGACCGAACTGTCTCACGACGTTCTAAACCCAGCTCGCGTACCACTTTAAATGGCGAACAGCCATACCCTTGGGACCGGCTTCAGCCCCAGGATGTGATGAGCCGACATCGAGGTGCCAAACACCGCCGTCGATATGAACTCTTGGGCGGTATCAGCCTGTTATCCCCGGAGTACCTTTTATCCGTTGAGCGATGGCCCTTCCATACAGAACCACCGGATCACTAAGACCTACTTTCGTACCTGCTCGACGTGTCTGTCTCGCAGTCAAGCGCGCTTTTGCCTTTATACTCTACGACCGATTTCCGACCGGTCTGAGCGCACCTTCGTACTCCTCCGTTACTCTTTAGGAGGAGACCGCCCCAGTCAAACTACCCACCATACACTGTCCTCGATCCGGATAACGGACCTGAGTTAGAACCTCAAAGTTGCCAGGGTGGTATTTCAAGGTTGGCTCCACGCGAACTGGCGTCCACGCTTCAAAGCCTCCCACCTATCCTACACAAGCAAATTCAAAGTCCAGTGCAAAGCTATAGTAAAGGTTCACGGGGTCTTTCCGTCTAGCCGCGGATACACTGCATCTTCACAGCGATTTCAATTTCACTGAGTCTCGGGTGGAGACAGCGCCGCCATCGTTACGCCATTCGTGCAGGTCGGAACTTACCCGACAAGGAATTTCGCTACCTTAGGACCGTTATAGTTACGGCCGCCGTTTACCGGGGCTTCGATCAAGAGCTTCGCGTTAGCTAACCCCATCAATTAACCTTCCGGCACCGGGCAGGCGTCACACCCTATACGTCCACTTTCGTGTTTGCAGAGTGCTGTGTTTTTAATAAACAGTCGCAGCGGCCTGGTATCTTCGACCGGCATGAGCTTACGGAGCAAGTCCTTCACCCTCACCGGCGCACCTTCTCCCGAAGTTACGGTGCCATTTTGCCTAGTTCCTTCACCCGAGTTCTCTCAAGCGCCTTGGTATTCTCTACCCAACCACCTGTGTCGGTTTGGGGTACGGTTCCTGGTTACCTGAAGCTTAGAAGCTTTTCTTGGAAGCATGGCATCAACCACTTCGTCATCTAAAAGATGACTCGTCATCAGCTCTCGGCCTTAGAATCCCGGATTTACCTAAGATTCCAGCCTACCACCTTAAACTTGGACAACCAACGCCAAGCTGGCCTAGCCTTCTCCGTCCCTCCATCGCAATAACCAGAAGTACAGGAATATTAACCTGTTTTCCATCGACTACGCTTTTCAGCCTCGCCTTAGGGACCGACTAACCCTGCGTCGATTAACGTTGCGCAGGAAACCTTGGTCTTTCGGCGTGGGTGTTTTTCACACCCATTATCGTTACTCATGTCAGCATTCGCACTTCTGATACCTCCAGCAAGCTTCTCAACTCACCTTCACAGGCTTACAGAACGCTCCTCTACCGCATCACTTACGTGATACCCGTAGCTTCGGTGTATGGTTTGAGCCCCGTTACATCTTCCGCGCAGGCCGACTCGACTAGTGAGCTATTACGCTTTCTTTAAAGGGTGGCTGCTTCTAAGCCAACCTCCTAGCTGTCTAAGCCTTCCCACATCGTTTCCCACTTAACCATAACTTTGGGACCTTAGCTGACGGTCTGGGTTGTTTCCCTTTTCACGACGGACGTTAGCACCCGCCGTGTGTCTCCCATGCTCGGCACTTGTAGGTATTCGGAGTTTGCATCGGTTTGGTAAGTCGGGATGACCCCCTAGCCGAAACAGTGCTCTACCCCCTACAGTGATACATGAGGCGCTACCTAAATAGCTTTCGAGGAGAACCAGCTATCTCCGAGCTTGATTAGCCTTTCACTCCGATCCACAGGTCATCCGCTAACTTTTCAACGGTAGTCGGTTCGGTCCTCCAGTTAGTGTTACCCAACCTTCAACCTGCCCATGGATAGATCGCCCGGTTTCGGGTCTATTCCCAGCGACTAGACGCCCTATTAAGACTCGCTTTCGCTACGCCTCCCCTATTCGGTTAAGCTCGCCACTGAAAATAAGTCGCTGACCCATTATACAAAAGGTACGCAGTCACCTAACAAAGTAGGCTCCCACTGCTTGTACGCATACGGTTTCAGGATCTATTTCACTCCCCTCTCCGGGGTTCTTTTCGCCTTTCCCTCACGGTACTAGTTCACTATCGGTCAGTCAGTAGTATTTAGCCTTGGAGGATGGTCCCCCCATATTCAGACAAAGTTTCTCGTGCTCCGTCCTACTCGATTTCATGACTAAGAGATTTTCGCGTACAGGGCTATCACCCACTATGGCCGCACTTTCCAGAGCGTTCCGCTAATCTCAAAGCCACTTAAGGGCTAGTCCCCGTTCGCTCGCCACTACTAAGGGAATCTCGGTTGATTTCTTTTCCTCAGGGTACTTAGATGTTTCAGTTCCCCTGGTTCGCCCCTTACACCTATGTATTCAGTGTAAGGTAACCATCTTATGATGGCTGGGTTCCCCCATTCAGACATCTCCGGATCAAAGTCTGTTTGCCGACTCCCCGAAGCTTTTCGCAGGCTACCACGTCTTTCATCGCCTCTGACTGCCAAGGCATCCACCGTATGCGCTTCTTCACTTGACCATATAACCCCAAGCAATCTGGTTATACTGTGAAGACGACATTCGCCGAAAATTCGAATTTCTCAATTAAGAGAACTCACAAATTTTACCTTAGCCTGATCCGTTACCAGTGAAAGTAACGTTCAGTCTATCTTTCTATCACATACCCAAATTTTTAAAGAACGATCTAATCAAAGACTAGAAATCAACATTCACCATCATCACGATGGAATGCTCATTTCTAAGCTTTCAAACTTCAGAAGCAGTAGTGGTGGAGCCAAACGGGATCGAACCGTTGACCTCCTGCGTGCAAGGCAGGCGCTCTCCCAGCTGAGCTATGGCCCCGTATTTCTACAGGTTCCCACACAAAATTGGTGGGTCTGGGCAGATTCGAACTGCCGACCTCACCCTTATCAGGGGTGCGCTCTAACCAACTGAGCTACAGACCCAATTTCGGGCTGCTTCTTTATCGTCTTCTTCAATGAATCAAGCAATTCGTGTGGGAACTTATGGAGCAGCTGATGTCGTCGATTAAGGAGGTGATCCAGCCGCAGGTTCCCCTACGGCTACCTTGTTACGACTTCACCCCAGTCATGAATCACACCGTGGTAACCGTCCCCCCGAAGGTTAGACTAGCTACTTCTGGTGCAACCCACTCCCATGGTGTGACGGGCGGTGTGTACAAGGCCCGGGAACGTATTCACCGCGACATTCTGATTCGCGATTACTAGCGATTCCGACTTCACGCAGTCGAGTTGCAGACTGCGATCCGGACTACGATCGGTTTTCTGGGATTAGCTCCACCTCGCGGCTTGGCAACCCTCTGTACCGACCATTGTAGCACGTGTGTAGCCCAGGCCGTAAGGGCCATGATGACTTGACGTCATCCCCACCTTCCTCCGGTTTGTCACCGGCAGTCTCCTTAGAGTGCCCACCATAACGTGCTGGTAACTAAGGACAAGGGTTGCGCTCGTTACGGGACTTAACCCAACATCTCACGACACGAGCTGACGACAGCCATGCAGCACCTGTCTCAATGTTCCCGAAGGCACCAATCTATCTCTAGAAAGTTCATTGGATGTCAAGGCCTGGTAAGGTTCTTCGCGTTGCTTCGAATTAAACCACATGCTCCACCGCTTGTGCGGGCCCCCGTCAATTCATTTGAGTTTTAACCTTGCGGCCGTACTCCCCAGGCGGTCAACTTAATGCGTTAGCTGCGCCACTAAGAGCTCAAGGCTCCCAACGGCTAGTTGACATCGTTTACGGCGTGGACTACCAGGGTATCTAATCCTGTTTGCTCCCCACGCTTTCGCACCTCAGTGTCAGTATCAGTCCAGGTGGTCGCCTTCGCCACTGGTGTTCCTTCCTATATCTACGCATTTCACCGCTACACAGGAAATTCCACCACCCTCTACCATACTCTAGTCAGTCAGTTTTGAATGCAGTTCCCAGGTTGAGCCCGGGGATTTCACATCCAACTTAACTAACCACCTACGCGCGCTTTACGCCCAGTAATTCCGATTAACGCTTGCACCCTCTGTATTACCGCGGCTGCTGGCACAGAGTTAGCCGGTGCTTATTCTGTCGGTAACGTCAAAACAATCACGTATTAGGTAACTGCCCTTCCTCCCAACTTAAAGTGCTTTACAATCCGAAGACCTTCTTCACACACGCGGCATGGCTGGATCAGGCTTTCGCCCATTGTCCAATATTCCCCACTGCTGCCTCCCGTAGGAGTCTGGACCGTGTCTCAGTTCCAGTGTGACTGATCATCCTCTCAGACCAGTTACGGATCGTCGCCTTGGTGAGCCATTACCTCACCAACTAGCTAATCCGACCTAGGCTCATCTGATAGCGCAAGGCCCGAAGGTCCCCTGCTTTCTCCCGTAGGACGTATGCGGTATTAGCGTCCGTTTCCGAACGTTATCCCCCACTACCAGGCAGATTCCTAGGCATTACTCACCCGTCCGCCGCTCTCAAGAGAAGCAAGCTTCTCTCTACCGCTCGACTTGCATGTGTTAGGCCTGCCGCCAGCGTTCAATCTGAGCCATGATCAAACTCTTCAGTTCAAACATCTTTGGGTTTTTAAGAAACCCTAAACTTGGCTCAGCAATCGTTGGTTACATCTTTGATTTCTCGCGGAGTAACTTGTGATGCTGATAATCTTGTTGACTATCAGTCTGACTCCACAAGCACCCACACGAATTGCTTGATTCAGTTGTTAAAGAGCGGTTGGTTAAGATCTTTCGTCTCAACCGAGGCGCGCATTCTACAGCAGCCTCATTTGCTGTCAAGTGATTATTTTAAGAAGCTTTCAAAGTTTCCTTTGTAACTTCAACCACTTGCGCTTCCGATCTCTCGTTAGCGGGAGGCGAATTCTACAGCGTTACACGCTGCTGTCAACACCTCTTTTTCTCCGCTTTCGACCGAGAAGATCGAAACGTTAATAGAGCCAAACAACCCTGCTCTACCAACTCCTTCCAGGCTTCGATGAACTGAAGCAGGTCGCTGTCGAATCTTGCATAACTCTTTGTTTACCAAGGAGTTTTCCGTTTCGACTGCGCCGGAAGTGGGGCGAATTATAGACGTCCAGGATTTGCCGTCAACCTTTAATTTGGTTTTTCTATCAAACAGCGGAAAACCTCCCAATCCACTCTATATAGAAGGTAGAAAACTGATAATTGAGCAATATATTGCTCAGCGACACACACTTAAGCATCATAGGGCTCTTTGCTACTCAAATATGACCTCGGACGAACACCCCAATGACCACCTCCCCTCGCAGCCTGGCCTCGGCACTGTTTCCTGTCGGCCTGCTGTTGATCGCCATGGCTTCCATCCAGTCCGGCGCTTCGCTGGCCAAGACCATGTTCCCTATCGTCGGCGCTCAAGGCACCACCACGCTGCGCCTGATTTTCGCCAGCATCATCATGTTGCTGATATTGCGCCCATGGCGGGCCACGCTGACGGCCAAATCCCTGCGCACCGTGATTGTTTATGGAATGGCGTTAGGCGGCATGAACTTCCTCTTCTATATGTCGCTACGCACAGTCCCCCTTGGTATCGCGGTAGCCCTGGAGTTCACCGGGCCGCTCGCCGTCGCCCTCTATGCATCGCGCCGCGCGGTGGACTTTCTGTGGATCGCCCTCGCGGTTGTCGGTCTTCTGCTGTTGATCCCCACGGGAGAAACCAGCACCGGGATTGACCTGGTCGGTGCGGCTTATGCACTAGGCGCAGGTGTTTGCTGGGCGCTCTACATTCTGTTCGGCCAAAAGGCAGGGAATGATAACGGCGTGCAAACCGCCGCCCTCGGCGTCATGATCGCCGCCTTGTTCGTCGCACCGATCGGCATCGTTCATGCGGGTACGGCATTGCTGACGCCTGCGCTGATTCCAGTTGCCATCGGCGTCGCCATCCTGTCCACGGCGCTCCCCTACACCCTGGAGATGGTCGCGCTGACTCGCCTGCCCGCCCGTACTTTCGGCACCTTGATGAGCATCGAGCCCGCATTCGGCGCGCTCTCGGGCCTGTTCTTCCTGCAGGAGCATTTGTCGCTCGCACAGTGGCTGGCCATCTCCTGCATTATCCTGGCCTCCGTTGGCGCCACGCTGACCATGCGAAACGAGGCCAAACCTCTAGTACCAGCCGATTAATCATCTTTGACGGTAACTCTGGTATTTGTCGCTCATTTGGGCCATGTTTAGGCCGCAAACAAATGTCATTCATGGAGAGTTTCGACAAGGACAGCGCGAACGCTACAATCGAGAGCGAGTAAAGCCAGCTTCAGGCAATTTTTTCGAAGCGGCTATTAAGGATGGGAATGAAGCGAATTTTGATACTGTTAATGGTCGTGGCCATTGCTGGCTGTGCCGCGACCACCAAGACAGAAGTGAAACGGGGCAAAAAAGGGCTGCATATCAACTGTTCAGGGCTGTCCTCCTCTTGGGACCAGTGCTACACCAGTGCAGTCAACTCATGCGGCGCCAAGGGCTACCGGGTTATCGCCAAGTCCGGTGACAACTCCGAGGAGCCTGGGGACTACCCCTTCGGCCTCAACCCTGCTGGTTACACCAGCCGGAGCATGATCGTCATCTGTAAATAGCGGCCCGAGCAGTCCACTTCCGACTGCTCCGCAGCGCCCACCGAACGCCTCGACCCCGCGCAGCCCTTCGCGACGCTGCGACCGGCCGTCTGCGCGTAAATCGCAAGCGGCACTTGCCGAGCAGCGACCGATCAAATAGCCGCGGTGCGTACCTGCAACCACTCCAGCGCAGCGCCACTGAGCAATGGGCTCAAACGCTGACACACCTCGGCATGGTACGCATTGAGCCACTGGCGCTCCTCCGCCGTCAGCAACGACGGCTCCAGACAACGGGTGTCGATCGGGCACAAGGTCAGGGTTTCGAACTCGAGGAACTCACCGAACTCGGTCTTGCCCGCTTCGCGATTCAACACCAGGTTCTCGATACGCACGCCCCAACGCCCCGGACGGTAAGTACCCGGTTCAATGGAGGTGATCATGCCCGGCTGCATCGCGGTTTGCGGCGCAGTAGCGGCCTGGTAGGCGATGACCTGCGGACCTTCATGCACATTGAGGAAATAACCTACACCGTGCCCCGTGCCATGGCCGTAGTCCACACCTTCGGCCCAGATCGGCGCGCGTGCGATGGCATCGAGCAGTGGCGACATAATGCCCTTGGGAAAATGAGCACGGGACAGGGCGATCACCCCCTTGAGCACGCGGGTGCAATCACGCTTCTGTTCATCACTCGGCGCTCCGATAGGCACCATCCGCGTGATATCGGTAGTACCGCCCAAGTACTGGCCACCCGAGTCGATCAGCAGCAGGCCATCGCCTTCGATCAGCGCATGCTCTTCTTCGGTGGCGTGGTAATGCGGCATCGCGCCATTGGCATTGAACGCAGCGATGGTGTTGAAACTCAGCGACACATAACCGGGACGGCGGGTACGTGCGGCCGTCAAGTGTTCGTCGATGGTCAGTTCAGTGATGCGTTCACGGCCCAGCGCACTCTCCAGCCAGGCGAAGAACTCGCACAAGGCCGCGCCATCCTGCTCCATGGCCAGGCGGATATGTTCCGCGTCGGCCAGGCTCTTGCGGGATTTGGCAAGCGTCGTCGGGTTCAGCCCTTCCACCAGCTTGACGCTGGCATCCAGGTGTTCCAGCAAACCGGCGGTCACGCGTGCCGGATCAACCTGCACACTCGCGCCCGATGGCACCGCGCGCAGGGCATCGGCGACTTCGCTGTAATCGCGCAAGGTCACGCCATCCTGCTCAAGCACCGCCCGCAGCGCGGCATCGACTTTGCTCAGCGCCACAAACAGCGTGGCCTGTTGCGCATTGATCAGGGCGAAGGACACAAACACCGGGTTGAACGATACGTCGGCACCGCGCAGGTTAAACAACCAGGCGATGTCATCCAGGGTGGCGATGAAGTGCCAGTCGGCGCCCTTTTCTTTCAAGCTGGCGCGCAGTGCAGCGAGTTTTTCGCCACGGCTGACGGTGGCCTGCGGTGGCAGGTGCTGGTAGATCGGCTGATTCGGCAACGCCGGGCGGTCGCTCCAGACTTCATTCAACAGGTCGATATCGGTACGCAGGCGAGCACCGCGCTCCGCCAGTTTGCCGCCCAAGGTACGCGCCGACGCCACGGCCATTACCGCACCGTCGACCGCCACCACGGCGCCCTGCGGCGTCTGTTCGGCCAGCCACTCCAGCGGGCCAGGTTGACCCGGCTGCAGCTTCACCAACTCGATACCGCTGCCCTTGAGTTCCTTGGTCGCTTGTTCCCAGTAGCGGCTGTCGGCCCAGACACCGGCGAAATCCGCGGTGACGATCAGCGTCCCCACCGAGCCGTGGAAGCCCGACAACCATTGACGCCCCTGCCAGTAGCCCGGCAGGTATTCGGACAGGTGCGGGTCAGCGGACGGCACCAGCAAGGCATGAATGCCTTCGCGGCGCATCAATTCACGGGTATGCGCCAGGCGCTGGGGAACCGTTCCATGGGTCAAAGGCTGCGTACTCATTGTGTCTCCTGCTAACCACGAATAATTGTTATGGATTACGAATGAAGAATCAGACCGCCCAGAACGCCGGCGCACTGGCAAGGGTGGCCTTGATCAACTGCACGGCCTGGTCGATATCCTGCTCGGTGGTGAACCGCCCCAGGCTCAAGCGAATGGTTCGACCGGCGCTGCGGGCATCATGCCCCAGCGCCAGCAGCACATGGGAGGGCGCATTGCTCGCCGAATTGCAGGCCGAGGTGGCGGAAAAAGCAATGCCCGCACTCAAGGCCGCGGCGTTGAACTCGCCTTCACCGAAGGTGAGGCTGAGGGTGTGGGGAATGCGCTGGGTGGCGCTGCCATTGAGACGCACACCGACGACCGACGCCAGTTGATCGAGCAGGCGCTGGCGCAAGGCCACGATCGTCGCCTGCTCTTCACTGAACGCCTGCGCCGCCAAGGCGAACGCCGCGCCCATGCCCGCAATCTGGTGGGTTGCCAGTGTACCGGAGCGCAAGCCGCCCTCGTGGCCACCGCCGTGAATCTGCGCCAACACCTTCCGCTGCGCCCGCGGCCCGACATACAGCGCGCCGATCCCCTTGGGGCCATACACCTTGTGCGCGGAAAACGACATCAAATCCACCGGCCATTGCGCCAGGTCGATCGCCACCTTGCCCGCGCCCTGTGCCGCGTCCACATGCAACAACGCGCCGTGTTCACGCACCCGCGCGCCAATGGCGGGGATGTCGTTGAGGGTGCCCAACTCGTTGTTCACCAACATCAGCGATACCAGGAAGGTGTCCTCACGCAGTGCTTCACTCACAGCCTCGGCACTGATCAACCCATCGGCGTCCGGCGCCAGGTAGGTCACCGCCACTCCGGCCTCCTGCATCTGCCGCGCGGTGTCCAGCGTAGCCTTGTGCTCGATCTGGCTGGTGATGATATGCCCACCCGCCAAGCCCCGCGCTTGAGTCACCCCCTTGATCGCGAGGTTGTTGGACTCCGTCGCGCCGGACGTCCAGACGATCTGCTCCGGCTCGGCACCGACCAGCTCGGCCACCTGGCGACGCGCCTGTTCAACCGTTTGCCGGGCCGCTTGGCCGAAGGCGTGGGAACTGGACGCAGGGTTACCGAAATTGGCATGCAAGCCCAGACACTCGACCATCACCTGGATGACCCGCTCGTCCACCGGGGTGGTGGCGGCGTAGTCGAAATACAACGGACGTTTATTCATAACCTTAGGGACTCGCAGAGCAGGTTCCCGAGAGCAACGTCTCAGGGGCATCGACCGGAACAGAGGTCGTCAGGTTTACCCGATCGAATGCCATTAAAAAAGGACCACTTGACGTAAATGTGCGTAGGAACGCTCCTGAAATTCAGCTTAACAGGCTGACATAGCGCCATGGCAAACAAAAAGCCCGAGGCTTCTTGAGAAACCTCGGGCTTTTTGCCACTGAGCACCGGCTCAACTGGAGCGGCCATGCAGGGTCACATTACGTTCGGCGTTCATTTCGCCCTGGTGAGCAAAACTGAAAGGTTGTTGTGCCTGACCGGTCAGGGCAGCCCGCTGGCGTTGATATTCGTCAAACGACAAGCCGCGACGGCTCAACGCCTCCAGCGCCAGTTCCCGGGTTTCTTGCGCCGTGTAAGGGCGTAATTCAGGCGAAGGATGGGTCGCACAACCGGCAACGACAGAAGTGACGAGTAATAAGGAAACAGCAAAAAATCGGTTCATGGCGACGGCTCTGCGAAGAAGGTCTCAAGTCAGTGAACACAGGCTACTCCCGACCCTGGACAGTGAAAAATCACCATCCGTGATAGTCGCTATCACCCGTCGCCACACCCTCATCAGCGCCACCATTATATTCTTTTAAGATCTATAAATATGGAAATACGTTCATTTACGGAATAAACATAACCCTCTATAAATGGCTCCACGCCAATTCGACACTGTTCGCCAGGCAACTGTTGCGCAGGCAACAGCCATTCAACAAAACACCAGGCAGACAACAGCAACGTTTTTCAGCAGTGAGCCCGCAGCCCAGGCGGATCAAGGCCTGCAGCCGTTGGTACAGCGCTTGCTCAGACCGGCTCACTTCCCCTGCTATGCCACTGTTGAAAAAGGAACTGTTCATGACCCGTCCCCTGAATGTCGTTGCCCTCTCCGGCGGAACCTGGCGCCCGTCCCGTACCCTGGTGTTGACCCAGGCCGTGCTGGCCGAACTGGCGACGTTGTTGCCGATCCAGACGACCCTGATCGAACTCGGTGATATCGCCCGGCCACTGGGCGGCGCACTGTCGCGCGATGAGTTGCCGGCCGAGGTCGAATCCCAACTGTTGGCCATCGAACAGGCCGACTTGCTGATCGTCGCCGCACCGGTCTATCGCGGTTCTTATCCAGGCCTGCTCAAGCATCTATTCGACCTGGTTGGCCTCAACTCGTTGATCGACACCCCTGTGCTGCTGGCCGCCACCGGCGGCAGCGAACGTCACGCGCTGGTACTCGATCACCAGTTGCGCCCGCTGTTCAGCTTCTTCCAGGCCCTGACCTTGCCGATCGGCGTATATGCCACCGAAGCCGATTTCACCGATTACCAAATCACCAACGAAGCCTTGAAAGGCCGTATTCGCCTTGCGGCAGAACGCGCAGCCCCTTTGTTCGCCGCGCACGCCCCCTCACTGTTGAAAATCGCTTAAGGATTCGTCATGGATGTTTTCTGGTTTCTGCCCACTCATGGCGACGGTCATTACCTGGGCACCACCCAAGGTGCCCGTCCGGTCACCCTCAATTATCTGAAGCAAGTCGCCCAGGCCGCTGACAGCCTTGGCTACTACGGCGTGTTGATTCCTACCGGGCGTTCGTGCGAAGACTCCTGGGTAATCGCCTCGGCGCTGGTGCCGCTGACGGAACGCTTGCGCTACCTGGTGGCAATTCGCCCTGGCATCATCTCGCCCACAGTGTCGGCGCGCATGGCGGCGACCCTGGATCGCCTGTCCAACGGCCGCCTGCTGATCAACGTCGTGACCGGCGGCGACCCCGACGAAAACCGCGGCGACGGCAGCTTCCTCGACCACCGCGAACGCTATGAAGTCTCCGACGAATTCCTCAAGATCTGGCGCCGCGTATTGCAGGGCGAATCGGTGGACTTCGAAGGCAAACACCTGCGTGTGCAGAATGCCAAGGCACTTTACCCACCGGTGCAGAAGCCTTATCCACCGCTGTACTTCGGCGGTTCCTCCGATGCCGCCCACGACCTCGCCGCCGAACAGGTGGACGTGTACCTGACCTGGTGCGAACCACCCGCCGCCGTCGCCGAAAAGCTCGCGGATGTACGTGAACGGGCCGCGCGCCACGGGCGGTGCGCGCTGGAGCGACACCCTGGCCATCGTGCGTGAATTCGCCAAGGTCGACAGCTCCATCGCTCATGTCTTCGGTTTTCACCACCTGATGCTCGCTACGGTGCGCCTGTTTTCGCGGCCGGACCAATGGCAGCCGTGGTTCGAACAGACCGCACGCAAAAACTGGTTCTGGGGCAACGCCCTCAACCCGCTGGACACGCGCACGCAGGTCAAGGATTTCAAAGTCGAGGACGCGTTGCTGCGTGCCGCCTACCGCTTCAGCCACTACAACCAGGTCCACACCGCCAACCTGCTGGGCCTGAGCCGCAACGTCACACGCACGCGCCTGATCAAGATCGGCGAACTGGCGGTGAACAAGCGCCGCCCGGGGGAAAACGTTCAGGGTGAGCGCATGCTGCACCTATCCATTTAAACGGCAGTGCAACGCATTGTCATGGCTGCGCTCGAAACTGTGCAGCACCTGGAACGAACCGAAGGTCACGGCCGTGGCCTGGTGGGCGCGTATCAGTGTCCAGAAATCTTCTTCGCCGTGCTCAACGCACTGGAAGGCCGCCTCGCCGTCCTCGCGTGAGCGCCATTGCAGGTAATTGAGTACCCGCCGCCCGTCATCGCTGACCTGCACACTCGCATTGAGAAAGCCGCCGTGCCCTTGGGCCAGGCGCTCGCTCTGGATGGACAATGCCGCGACCAGGGCGAGCTGTTGCTGGGGCTCGACCTGAAACTCGATCAATTGAGTGAAACTGCGATTCTTCTCTGATACCTGCATGAACACTCCCCTTTCTCTGTAGGCAGAATCTTGTGATTCGATACCACGCAGGGTAAAACCTCTAGTTAAGTCAAGGTCAAGGGTTAATCCGGAGTTTTTCATGGTTACCAAGGAGCTTACTGTTGGCCAACTGTCGGCCCGCAGCGGCGTGGCGGTCACGGCCCTGCATTTCTACGAAACCAAGGGGCTGATCAAAAGCAATCGCAATGCCGGCAACCAGCGGCGCTACCCGCGCGACGTACTGCGCCGGGTGGTGGTGATCAAGATCGCCCAGCGCCTGGGGATTCCGCTGGCGACGATTGGTGAAGCGTTGCAGGCCCTGCCGGATGGACGCACTCCGACGGCTAAAGATTGGCAGCGTTTGTCGGCATCGTGGCGGGCAGATCTGGACGAGCGCATCAACAAGCTGATGCTCCTGCGCGACAAGCTCAATGGCTGTATTGGCTGTGGATGCCTGTCGCTGGAAGCCTGCCCGTTGCGCAATCAGGGCGACCTGCTCGGTGAGCGTGGGCCGGGGGCTCAGTTGTTGGAGCCCAGTTGAAAAACCGCTCCCTGTGGGAAATGTTCACCTTAAACCCCTGGGACAGCGCCCCGCCCTGAAACCCGTGGTGTCGCTGCGGCTGGCGCCCGCCGCAGCACTGATGGCGCAACGATCTGCCTGTTCACTGTTGCCTGGGCAACACCTCGTCGGTTGCCCGCAAGCCACGGCTGGCGTGGCCTATAGTGAAAGGGCCGTCCCTTCATAAACACAATTCAGGGAGAATGATATGAGCGTAAAACCTATTCCCGAGGGCTATCACAGCATCACGCCCTACCTGGGCGTCGAAAAAGCCGCCGAAGCCATCGAGTTCTACAAAAAAGCCTTCAACGCCACGCAAGTCATGCGCCTGGACATGCCCGACGGCAAGGTCGGCCACGCTGAACTGCGTATCGGAGACTCGGCGATCATGCTCGCCTCGCCCTGCGGTGAAATGGCCTTCGGCAGCCCGCGCGATGGCCACACCAGTGTCGGCCTGCATTTATATGTGGACGATGTCGACGCGCAGTATCGACAAGCGGTCGCAGCCGGCGGCCTGTCCATTTCCGAACCCAAGGACCAGTTCTACGGCGACCGCTCCGCCACGCTGAGAGATCCGTTCGGTCATGTGTGGTTCCTCGCCTCCCGCAAGGAGGATCTGAACGAAGCACAAATCCGCCAGCGCGCCGAAGCGCTGTTCAAGCAAGGCTGAGCCTGGGAACGGGCTTGCTCGCGATGGCGCTCGGGCAGGCCCGCTGCCACTGTTTGATCGAGGGTCGGCTTGAGACGGGGGCTGCCCAGCACCGCGGCCTCAGCGCCCCGAATGTGAACCTGAAACATTTGCTTTCATATCTGGGTTAGGGATTTCTCATTCTCATCCGTCTTAACTTAGATACAGCCTGTCGCGTCAGCAAAAGCTACGACTGGCCTTTTCCGGGCCCTCATTGCCCCCCTCCGATCAAGACTCCCATTCACATGTCGAAGAAGTCGCGCTCAAAACTCTGGTTTCTCGTACACAGCTGGCTGGCATTACCCATCTGGTTTTTTGTACTGATCGTCTGCGTCACCGGCACCCTGGCGGTGGTCAGCCAGGAAATCGTCTGGCTGGCCAACCCGGAAATCCGCGCCAGCAAGCCGTCGGACGCCGCCGAACCGCTGAGCTATGACCAGGTGATCAACGCCATCAAACGCGCCGAGCCCCCGGTGATCGTGCAATCCATCATCCGCCCGGACGAGTCGCACTTCGCCCTGAGTGTCACCCTCAGCTACCCCGACGGGCGCTCGGTGGAGGTCTATGTCAACCCTTACACCGGGGCGATCCAGGGCATCAGCCCGGCGTTCGACTTCAAACAATTCACCCGCGCCCTGCACGGCTGGTGGCTGGTGCCATTCACCAATGGGTTCAGTTGGGGCTGGTACCTGGTCTCCGCACTCGGCCTGCCGTTGCTGGCGTCGTTGATCACCGGGCTGGTGGTGTACAAGCGCTTCTGGAAGGGCTTTTTGCGCCCGACCCTGCGCATCCGCCATGGCGCGCGGATCTTCTGGGGCGACTTCCATCGCCTGAGCGGTATCTGGTCGATCTGGTTCATCGCGGTCATTTCCATCACCGGCACCTGGTTCCTGATTCAGGCGATCCTGGGGGATAACCAGATTTCCATCTCCAGCGAGCCCATCGTGCCGGTGATCGCCCGGGAGAACGTGCCGACGTCCGCCCCCGGCGTGCCGGCGCCGATGATTGCCCTGGACGACGCGATCGAAATCGCCAGCCAACGGATTCCGGGGCTGGAGACCAGCTTCGTGTTCCTGCCACTCAATGCCTACAGCCATCTGCAGATCGGCGGGCGGGGCTGGTACCCGTTGATGTTCCAGACCGCGCAGATCAACCCCTACACCGGCGAAGTGGCGGTTTCGCACCTGCTGTCCAACCGCTCGACGCTGGAGTTCGTCACCGAGTCGATGCGTCCGCTGCACACCGGCGACTTTGGCGGGCTGTGGATCAAGCTGATCTGGGCATTCTTCGGCCTGGTGTTGAGCATGATGGTGTTGAGCGGCCTGCTGATCTGGACCAAACGCACCGCCCTGGCCACCCTCCATGCCTTCAAGCGCAGCCACAAGGCGCCGCGCCAGGCGGCAGCGATCGTGGCCCTGCAGGCTGAAATGACGGAGGGCAACCAATGAGCAAGGTCGCTGCCGCAACGCCTTCGCCACTACGCGCCGTGTGGCTGAAATGGCGGTTCCACCTTAACGTCCTGCTGTTGCTGGTGCCCCTGGGCTTCATGCCCAAGTACTTTGCCGACGCCGCGCTGTTTCGCGGTGACAGCGGCATCGGCGAACGGGTGGCCGGTGAGGTGCAGGTCGGGCCCTGGAGCCTGACCCTCGCCGAGTTCCGCAACGAAGGCCCGCGCCCGGACCCGGCCGGCCCGATGAAATTCTTCAATGCGGCCCTGTGCGCCAACTGCGCCGAGCAGGTCAAGGCAACCTACCTGCGTATCGGCAAACCGCGCAGCCTGCGCGCCGCCGGGGTGATCTTCTTCGGCACGCCGTACCGCATGGGCGCGCTGCTGCCGGTGCCCGAGCGCACGCCGGCCGACGCCGAACTGTGGGTCACCATGGAAGGCTGGGACGGCACGATGCACCAGGGTTCCATTGCGCTGAGCCAGGCCTCGCCTGCCACCATTGCCTGGCTGAACAAGCAAGGAGTCAAACCATGACATTGATACGCCTGAGCCGCGCCTGCGCCACGTTGTTGCTGTGCGCCGGTTTCTGTCCCACAGCCGTGGCCCACAACCCGATGTGCGAATGCAAGGAAATCCCCGGCGAACAGATCCAATGCACCGGCGGTTTTTCCGACGGCAGCGGCGCCCCCGGCGTGACCCTGGATGTGATCGGCTACGACGAAACCATCCTCGTGCCCGGCAAGCTCGGCGCGGACTCGACCCTGACCTTCAAGAAGCCCTCAGCCGAGTTCTACGTGCTGTTCGATGCAGGCCCCGGTCACGTCGTTGAAATCGACCAAGCGGATATCCCGTCCCAATGAGTACGACACAGGTGGTACGCCCCGCCGGGGCCGGGCACGAAACCCTCTATGTCCTGCTGCTGTGCCTGATCATCCTGGCGGTGGCCGGTACGGTGGTGGCCCTGCACGGTGAAACCCAGGCCGTGGTTGCCGTGCCCAGCCACCAGTTGGACGCGCGCCGCGACCTCAGCGCCGCCGAGCAAGGCATCTACGCCGACCTGCGCGTGACCCTGGATGAAATCCACTGGCTGCAGCAGGCACACAGCGCCCTGCCGACGCCCGCGCAACTGGCCGAAGAAGGCTTTGCGCCCTTTGCCCAGGACGCCAGCTCGGTCAGCCGTGGCAATCATCGCTGGCAGTTGCTGGCGCCGTCGGCCTACCTCGGCGTGAGCCAGGCGCCGGCCACCAGCGGCTCGCTACTGATGCGGGTAACGGGCGCCGAGCCGGACATCTGGCTCAACCGCCGCCCGGACCTGGCCGCCCCCGCCGACCTCACCGACCAGGCGCTGATCGCGGCCGGCTGGCAGCAAGTGGTCGCGCAATTCGACGCCGGCGTGACCCGCCAGCACCGTCACTGACCGAGAAGACCGATTGCCCATGTCTATTTCATCACCCCTTGTACGCCTGCTGCTGGTCAGCCTGATCAGCCTGCTGCTCGCCCCGCTGGCCAACGCCGAGGCAGCCAAGCGCCTGCGGATCGGCATCACCCTGCATCCTTATTACAGCTACGTCGCCAACATCGTCGGCGACAAGGCCGAGGTGGTGCCGCTGATTCCGGCCGGTTTCAACCCACATGCCTACGAGCCGCGCGCCGACGACATCAAGCGCATCGGCACCCTGGATGTGATCGTGCTCAACGGGGTCGGCCACGACGATTTCGCCGACCGCATGATCGCCACCAGCGAGCGGCCGCACATCCCGGTGATCGAAGCCAACGCCAACGTGCCGCTGCTGGCCGCCACCGGCAACGCCGCCCGCGGCGCCGGCAAGGTGGTCAACCCGCACACCTTCCTGTCGATCAGTGCCTCGATTGCCCAGGTCAACAACATCGCCCGCGAACTGGGCAAGCTCGACCCGGACAACGCCAAGACCTACACCCAGAACGCCCGCGCCTACGGCAAGCGCCTGCGGCAGATGCGCGCCGAGGCCCTGGCCAAGCTGACCCGCGCGCCCAACCCGGACCTGCGCGTGGCCACGGTCCACGCAGCCTACGACTACCTGCTGCGCGAGTTCGGCCTGGAAGTCACCGCCGTGGTCGAACCGGCCCACGGCATCGAACCCAGCCCGAGCCAGTTGAAGAAAACCATCGATGAATTGCGCGCCCTGGATGTGAAAGTGATCTTCTCGGAGATGGATTTCCCGTCCACCTACGTCGAGACCATCCAGCGTGAATCCGGGGTCCGGCTGTACCCGCTGTCGCATATCTCCTACGGCGAATACAGCGCTGAAAAGTACGAAGTGGAAATGACCGGCAACCTCAACACCGTGGTGCGGGCGATTCAGGAGTCGGGGGCATGACGGCGGCGCAACGCTTGAGCATGGTCAGCGTCGGCCCGACGATCGACTTCGATAAGGTGTCGCTGACCCTGGGCCGCACCGTGATCCTCGATGGCGTGAGCTTCCAGGTGCAGCCGGGCAGCATCCATGCACTGGTGGGCCCGAACGGCGGTGGGAAAAGCTCGCTGATCAAGACGCTGCTGGGGCAAACGCCGCACCAGGGGCAACTGCGCCTGACGTGGCCGGACACGCCCGGCACCATTGGTTATGTGCCCCAGGCGCTGGAGTTCGACCGCGGCCTGCCGATGACCGTGGATGACTTCATGGCGGCGATGTGTCAGCGGCGCCCGGCGTTTCTCGGGCTGTCCAGGCATTACGCCGGCGCCATCGGCGAGGCCCTGGAACGGGTCGGCCTGCAGGACAAACGCAAACGGCGCATGGGCGCGTTGTCGGGCGGTGAACGTCAGCGCGTGCTGCTCGCCCAGGGGCTGATCCCGACCCCGCAATTGCTGGTGTTGGATGAGCCGATGTCGGCCCTCGATGAAGCCGGTATCCAGGTGTTCGAACGTCTGCTCAATGACTGGCGCCGCGCCGGGATCACCGTGCTGTGGATCGAGCACGACCTGGACGCCGTGGGCCGCCTCGCCGACCGCGTCACCGGCCTGAACCGCCGCGTGCTGTTCGACGCCACGCCCAAAGCGGCACTGACCCCGGATCGCCTGCTGACCCTGTTCTCCACCCATCCTCGGAGCCTGGCGCCATGAGTTATGAAGCGTTTCGCCTGATGGTCCAGGGCTGGGCCTCTTCCGGTTACCTGCCGGAGGCGCTGGCCTATGGTTTTGTGGTCAACGCCCTGCTCGCCGGCCTGCTGATCGGCCCGGTGCTGGGCGGCCTGGGGACGCTGGTGGTGGTCAAGCGCTTTGCGTTTTTCTCCGAAGCGGTCGGCCATGCCGCGCTGACCGGCGTGGCCGTGGGCATTCTACTCGGCGAACCCTACACCGGGCCCTATGGCGCGCTGTTCGGCTACTGCCTGCTGTTCGGCATCCTGCTCAATTACCTGCGCAACCGCACCGGCCTGGCGCCGGATACCTTGATCGGCGTGTTCCTCTCGGTGTCCCTGGCGTTGGGCGCAAGCCTGCTGTTGATACTGGCGGGCAAGATCAACGTTCACATCCTGGAAAACGTGCTGTTCGGCTCGGTGTTGACGGTCAATGGCAACGACCTGCTGGTGCTGGCGATTGTCGGTTCGCTGGTGATGGCCCTCGCCCTGCCGCTGTACAACCGCATCATGCTCGCCAGCTTCAACCCGCAATTGGCGGCGGTACGCGGGGTGGCGGTGAAGACCCTGGATTATCTGTTCGTGATCCTGGTGACGTTGATCACCGTCGCAGCGGTCAAGGTCATCGGGGCGATCCTGGTGGGCGCACTGCTGGTGATTCCGGCGGCGGCGGCACGCCTGCTGAGCCAGTCGCTCAAAGGCTTCTTCTGGGTCTCCGTGGCGATTGCCACCGTCAGCACGTTGTGCGGCATCCTGCTGCCGATCATCTTCGACCTGCCCATCCCCTCCGGCGCCGCGATCATCCTGGTCGCCGGTATCGCCTTCGCCCTCGCCGCCATCGCGCGCGGCACCGTGCCCAGCCTCAAAGGGAATCTTGGATAATGCACCCTGCCTTTCGCCCAATGGCCTTGGCCATCGCTTGCCTGATCAGCGCGTCGGTGCTGGCCGTCGACGGTTTTGATCCGAAGAGTTTCAAAGTCAACCAAGGCCTGGGCCACGCCGCGCTGACCAAAGCGAAAAAGCCTGTGAAGGTCCTCGCCTCGTTGCCCATTACCTATGGCCTGGCGGAGCTGCTGCTTAAAGGCAGCGACGTACAGCTCGAACGCGCCGCACCGGCCAACCTGCCCGGTTCGCGGCAGGTGTCCTACTTCACCGGCCGTGGCGCGCCGGCCTTGAACACGTTGGCGATGGATGCCGATGCCGTCATCGGCTTGCGTTCGCTGTGGGCCGATGACCCGCTGTACCCGGTGGCGCGACGCAGCAATATCCGCATCGTCGAAGTGGACGCCGCGCGCCCGGTGGACGGTGGCCTGCCGGGGATCGCCGTACAACCGGGCGTCAGCGATGGCTTGAACAGCCAGCCGTGGCAATCGAGCAACAATATGGGGCGCATGGCCGATGTGATGGCCGCCGACCTGAGCCGCCTGGCACCGGGCGCGAAGGCGCAAATCGACGCCAACCTGGCCGCCCTCAAGCTGCGCCTGCTCAAGCTCACCGCCGACAGCGAAGCACGGCTGGCCCAGGCGGATAACCTGAGCGTGGTCAGCCTGAGCGATCACTTTGCGTATCTGCTCGGCAGCTTGAACCTGGAAGTGCTCGACACCGACGCACGCCCAGATGCCGACTGGACGCCCGAGGCCTTACAGCAACTGAGCAGCCGCCTGAAGGACAACGAGGTGGCCGTGGTGCTGCACCATCGCCCGCCAAGCGCGGCGGTGCAAACCGCGGTGAAGGCCGGGGGCGCGCAACTGCTGGTCTTGAACGTCGACGGCGCCGACCCGGTGACGGCGTTGGAAAGCAATGTGGATCAACTGATCAAGACGCTGAGCCCATGACATCCACGCCCACGTGGATGGCATCATGCCGCCAGAACTCCAGGTCGCAGTCGATCAAACGCTGATGCTGGTCATAGTTGACCCGGGCGATACGCAAGCCCGGGCTGCCCACCGACACGCGCAACGCGGCGGCGGCTTCCACCGGCAGTGAGGTCGGCACAATCTCGAAGCGTACCCGCCCGTAGTGCAAATCGTACTTGCGCGCGTACAGCTCGGTCATCGACTGGTTCAGGTCGCAGGCCAGAATCCCGGGGAAATACTGCGGGTTCAGGTAGTGCTCCACATACAACACCAGGCGCTCATCGATCCTGCGCCGGCGGCAGATCTGGATCACGCTGGACAGCGCCGGCAATTGCAACCACGCACACACCGCCGCCGATGCCGGTTGCAGCCGCGCGCTGATCACCTCGGTCGACGCCACGCGGCCCTGATCGTTGACCATTGCGTGAAAGTGGCTGCGCTGCATCAGGTTGTAGGCCAGGCGCGGCGGCGAGACAAACCAGCCACGGCGCTCCTCGCGATAGATCTGGCCTTGGGCCTCCAGTTGTAACAAGGCTTCCCGCACCGTAATCCGGGTGGTACCAAACAACTCGCTGAGCTTGCGCTCGGCGGGCAGTTTGCTGGCGGGCGGCAAAAGGCCATGGTCGATCTGCTCTTGCAGCGCCAGGCCGATGGATGTCACCGCCTTGATTGCCTCATCACGCATCAACGTTACCTATCTGGACTAGACCAGCACCGTTCAGGTGCATAAACCGCTCATTAAATGGGCCTGTATTACTGCATGCCAGCCTAGGCATTGCAGATGACCGACAGATGACAACCCCGGTCGAGCCTCGTGATAAACCTTGCAATCCGTCGGCCAAGTCCAAGGCCTGCGGGCGCTTGGGCATGGTCTACGCTAAACCTGCGCCGAGCGACATCGGTGCTTCAAAAACGACATCGACATGAAACTGTCATCCATCCCGCCTAGATTGGCTCAGGTATTGCTGACCTAGACCAACACCACCGCTAACGTTCATATAAAACGCCGCGTTGAAAACGCCCAAAGGAGCTTCGGATGAAACAGCTTTTCCTGGCATCACTGTTAGGCTCGACCATTGCCATGAGCACCGCCGCCATGGCCGCTGATACCGATCTAAAAACGCTCGAAGCCGCCGCGAAAGCGGAAGGCGCCGTCAACAGCGTCGGCATGCCCGATGACTGGGCCAACTGGAAAGGCACCTGGGATGACCTGGCCAAGACCTACGGCCTCAAGCACATCGACACCGACATGAGCTCGGCCCAGGAAATCGCCAAGTTCGCCGCCGAGAAAGACAACGCCAGTGCCGATATCGGCGACGTCGGCGCGGCCTTCGGCCCGATCGCGGTGAAACAGGGCGTGGTCCAGCCTTACAAACCAAGCACCTGGGCCCAGGTCCCGGATTGGGCGAAAGATAAAGACGGCAACTGGGCGCTGGCCTACACCGGCACCATCGCCTTTATCGTCAACAAAAAGCTGCTGCACGGCTCGGACGTACCAACCAGCTGGGCTGACTTGAAGAGCGGCAAATACAAGGTCTCCATCGGTGACGTGAGCACCGCCGCCCAAGCCGCCAACGGTGTGCTGGCCGCCGCCATCGCCAACAAGGGCGACGAGAAAAACCTGCAGCCGGCCCTGCTGATGTTCGCCGACATCGCCAAGCAAGGTCGCCTGTCCCTCGCCAACCCGACCATCGCCACCATGGAAAAAGGCGAAGTGGAAGTCGGCGTGGTCTGGGATTTCAACGGCTTGAGCTACAGAGCCAAGATGGCCAACCCGGATGACTACGTGGTGCTGATCCCATCGGACGGTTCGGTGATTTCCGGCTACACCACCATCATCAATAAATACGCCAAGCACCCGAACGCCGCCAAACTGGCCCGCGAATACATCTTCAGCGACGCCGGCCAGATCAACCTGGCCAAGGGCAATGCGCGGCCGATTCGCGCCGAACACCTGACGTTGCCGAAGGAAGTGCAGGACAAGCTGCTGCCGAACGAGCAATACAAGCACGTCACCCCGATCAAGGATGCCGACGCCTGGGAGAAGAGCTCCAAGGCACTGCCGCAGAAGTGGCAGGAAGAAGTCATCATCAATATGCAGTAATGCCTGAGCTGTAGATGCGGTCAGTGTGGGAGCAGGCTTGCCTGCTCCCACATTTGTTCCGGTCCCAACCGCAAACCCGATCCAAACCCATCTGTTGCGGAGCGTCTCCCCCTATGAAGCACAACGTCATCCTTGTGGTGCTCGACGGCCTGAACTTCGAGGTTGCCCGTCATGCCATGGGGCATCTGCAAGCCTACGTCGGCGCAGGACGCGCAGCCCTCTACAAACTCGAATGTGAACTGCCGTCACTCTCCCGGCCGCTCTACGAATGCATCTTCACCGGCGTGCCGCCGATCGACAGCGGTATCACCCACAACCATGTGTCGCGCCTGTCCAACCAGCGCAGCCTGTTCCATTACGCCCGCGACGCCGGTCTCACCACCGCCGCGGCGGCCTATCATTGGGTCAGCGAGTTGTATAACCGCACGCCCTTTATCGCCGCCCGTGACCGGCATACCGACGACAAGACCCTGGCGATCCAGCACGGGCACTTCTACTGGCAGGACCACTACCCGGATTCGCACCTGTTCGCCGACGCCGAAAGCCTGCGCTGCAGACACGCGCCGAACCTGCTGGTCGTCCACCCGATGAACATCGACGACGCCGGCCACAAGCACGGCCTCGACAGCGCGCAATACCGCAACAGCGCACGCTCGGCCGACATCCTCCTGGCCGACTACCTGCAAGGCTGGCTCGACGCCGGCTATCAGGTGCTGGTGACCGCCGACCACGGCATGAACAACGACCGCTCCCACAACGGCCTGCTGCCGGAAGAACGCGAAGTGCCACTGTTCGTGCTCGGCTCGGCCTTCACCTTCGATCCCGACGCCACGCCCAGGCAAACCGAGCTGTGCGGCACCGTCTGCGCGTTGCTGGGCGTGCCCCACGACAAACCTGTATGCCGGGAGCTGTTGAAGTGAGTGCCATGACCCGCAGCAAATGGCTGGCAATCCTGTGCCTGGTGCCTTTCGCGTTGTTCTTCATCGTGTTTGAAATTGCCCCGCTGGCGTGGGTGATGATCAACAGCCTGCAATCGGAAGAGTTCGGCTGGGGCCTGGCCAACTTCAGCAAAATCTTCAGTTCGAAGTTCTACCTGCAGGCGATCCAGTACAGCCTGGAGATCAGCTTCTACTCCAGCGTGTTCGGCATCATCATTTCGGTGCTCGGCAGCTACTCGTTGCGCCGCGTGGACTCGCCGCTGCGCAACTTCGTCACCGCCTTCGCCAACATGACCAGCAACTTCGCCGGCGTGCCCCTGGCCTTTGCCTTCATCATCCTGCTCGGTTTCAACGGCAGCATCACCATCATGCTCAAGCAGGCCGGGATCATTCAGGACTTCAACCTGTACTCCAAGACCGGCCTGATCATTCTCTACACCTACTTCCAGATCCCGCTGGGCGTGCTGCTGCTCTACCCGGCCTTCGATGCGTTGCGCGAAGACTGGCGCGAGTCCGCCGCCCTGCTGGGTGCCAACGGCTGGCAGTTCTGGCGCCACATCGGCCTGCCGGTGCTGACCCCCGCGCTGCTCGGCACCTTCGTGATCCTGCTGGCCAACGCACTCGGCGCCTACGCCACGGTCTACGCGCTGACCACCGGCAATTTCAACGTATTGCCGATCCGGATCGCAGCGATGGTGTCCGGCGACATCTCCCTGGACCCGAACATGGCCAGCGCCCTGGCCGTGGTGCTGGTGGCGCTGATGACCGTGGTCACCGTGGTCCATCAACTGCTGCTCAAGAGGAGCTACCATGTCTCGCGCTGAAGCCGGCCCGGCCTCTCTCTACCACCGGGTGGTGGTGTACCTGTTGTTCGCGATCCTGGTGCTGCCGCTGATCGGCACCTTTGTCTACTCCATTGCCAGCAGCTGGTCGGCGACGATCTTGCCGGCCGGCTTTACCGTGAAGTGGTACGTGCAACTGTGGAGCGACCCGCGCTTTCTGATGGCTTTCGGCCAGTCCCTGCTGGTGTGCGTGGGCGCGTTGATTTTGTCGGTGGTGCTGATCCTGCCGCTGCTGTTCGTGGTGCATTACCACTTCCCCAGGCTCGACGCGTTGATGAACATCCTGATCCTGCTGCCGTTCGCGGTGCCGCCGGTGGTGTCGTCGGTGGGCCTGCTGCAACTCTATGGCTCCGGGCCGCTGGCGATGGTGGGGACGCCGTGGATTCTGATCGGCTGCTATTTCACCGTGGCGCTGCCGTTCATGTACCGCGCGATCACCAACAACCTGCAAGCCATCAACCTGCGCGACCTGATGGACGCCGCGCAACTGCTCGGCGCCAGCACCTGGCAGGCAGCGATCCTGGTGGTGCTGCCCAACCTGCGCAAGGGCCTGATGGTGGCGTTGCTGCTGTCGTTTTCGTTCCTGTTCGGTGAGTTCGTGTTCGCCAATATCCTCGTCGGCACGCGCTACGAAACCCTGCAGGTGTACCTGAACAACATGCGCAACAGCAGCGGCCACTTCACCAGTGCCGTGGTCATTTCCTATTTCTTCTTTGTGCTGGTGCTGACCTGGGCCGCCAACATCTTGAACAAGGACAAAAGCCAATGAGCTTCGTCAGCGTCCAACACCTGCAAAAAGGCTACGCCGGCACCCCGGTGTTCAGTGACATCAACTGCGAGATCGCCAAGGGCGAATTCGTCACCCTGCTCGGCCCGTCCGGCTGCGGCAAGTCCACCTTGCTGCGCTGCATCGCCGGCCTGACCTCGGTGGACAGTGGCCAGATCCTCCTCGACGGCCACGACATCGTGCCCTTGAGCCCGCAGAAACGGCAGATCGGCATGGTGTTCCAGAGCTATGCGCTGTTCCCCAACATGACCGTGGAACAAAACGTCGCCTTCGGCCTGCGCATGCAAAAGGTCAACGCCGACGACAGCCACAAACGCGTGCAGGACGTGCTGCAACTGGTGGAGCTCAAGGAGCTGGCCGGTCGCTACCCGCACCAGATGTCCGGCGGCCAGTGCCAGCGCGTGGCCCTCGCCCGCTCCCTGGTGACCCGCCCGCGCCTGTTGCTGCTGGATGAACCGCTGTCGGCGCTGGATGCACGCATCCGCAAGCACCTGCGCGAGCAGATCCGCCAGATCCAGCGCGAATTGGGCCTGACCACGATTTTCGTGACCCATGACCAGGAAGAAGCGCTGACCATGTCCGACCGGATCTTCCTGATGAACCAGGGCAAGATCGTGCAAAGCGGCGATGCCGAAACCCTCTACACCGCGCCGGTGGATGTGTTTGCCGCCGGGTTTATCGGCAACTACAACCTGCTCGACGCGGACAAGGCCAGCCAACTGCTGCAACGGCCGATCAGCGGGCGCATCGCGATTCGCCCGGAAGCCATCGAACTGAGCCGCAGCGGCGAACTCGACGCCCTGGTGCGCAGCCACAGCCTGCTGGGCAACGTGATTCGCTACCGTATCGAAGCGCGCGGCGTGGAATTGGTGGTGGACGTGCTCAACCGCTCGGCGGACGATCTGCACCCCGACGGCCAGCGCCTGGCACTTTCCATCGACCCGAGCGCACTGTGTGAAGTAGCCTGAGCAGCAGTGATTTTTTAAGAGAGTGTGACGGATGGCATTGGTAATTTTTGATTTGGACGACACCCTGATCCACGGCGACTGCGCCACCCTGTGGAGCGAGCAGATGGGCCGCCTGGCCTGGGTCGACCCCGAGTCGTTCATGCGCAAGAACAACGAACTGATGGACGCCTACAGCCAGGGCAAGCTGGCCATGGAAGAGTTCATGGACTTCAGCCTGGAGCCGATGATCGGCCGCACGCCGGAGGAGATCGAGCATCTGGTGGAGCCCTGGGTCGAGGACGTGATCGAACCGCTGATCTACAGCGACGCCACCCGCACCATCGCCCGCCACCGCGCGAACGGCGACCGGGTGCTGGTGATTTCCGCGTCGGGCACCCACCTGGTCACGCCGATTGCGGCGCGTATCGGCATCGACGAAGTATTGGGGATCGAGCTGGATGTCAGCCACGGCGTGTACAGCGGCCGTACTGTCGGCGTCCTGACCTACCGCGAAGGCAAGATCACCCGTTTGCTCGAATGGCTGGAGCAGGAAGGGGAAACCCTGGAAGGCGCGTACTTCTATTCGGATTCGCGCAATGATCTACCGCTGCTGCTGAAGGTGGATAACCCCCAGGTGGTGAACCCCGACCCGGTATTGCGCGAGCACGCCGAAAAAGCCGGCTGGCCGGTCCACCGCTGGGCCTGATTCGACCAAGATCCAAATGTGGGAGGGGGCAAGCCCCCTCCCACATTGACCACATTCCAATTCGGGATCAGGTCAGGCTGTCGTCGATCACCAACACCAACTTGCCGGAAATCTGGTTGGTCGCCAGCTCCGCAAACGCCGCCTCGGCATCGTTGATCGGGAAGGTCTTGGCCAGTTGCGGGCTCAAGCGGCCTTCGGCAAACAACGGCCAGACATGCTGGCTCAGGTCACTGAACAGGTCGGCCTTGAACTGATCGTCACGGCTGCGCAGGGTCGAGCCCAGCAGTTGCACTCGCTTGCCCAGCACCTGCGCCAGGTCCAGTTGCGCCTCGCGCCCGCCCATCAGGCCGATCAGCACCCAACGACCGTCCAGGGCCAGCAACTTGAGGTCCAGCGCCGCGTAGCTGGCGCCGACCGGGTCGAGGATGACGTCAAACGGCCCGAAATCCCGCAGCCCTTCGATACCGTCCGTGCGGACCACGCCGCCCTGGGCGCCGAGGGCTTCACAGTAGGCCAACCGATCCGCCGAGCCGACACTGACCCAGCACGGGCTGCCGAACGCCTTGCACAGCTGGATTGCCGCCGAACCCACGCCACTGGCGCCGGCATGCAGCAACACCTTCTCGCCGGGCTTGACGCCCGCCAGCTGGAACAGGTTCAACCACGCGGTGCTATACACCTCGGGCAATGCTGCCGCTTCGATCAACGACAGGCCTTCCGGCACCGGCAGCACGTGACGGGCGTCCACCACCACTTCCTCGGCCATGCCGCCGCCGGCCAGCAGCGCGCAGACGCGGTCGCCGACCTGCCAGGACGAACCCGCGCCGACCTCGCTGATCACCCCGGAACACTCCAGGCCCAACACCTTGCTGACGCCCGGCGGCGGCGGATACAGCCCCGCACGCTGCAATAAATCGGCACGATTGAGGCCCGCAGCCGCCACCCGAATGCGAACCTGACCTACATCGCATGTAGGACTTGGCTCTTCCAACCACTCCACATGACCTTCAACGCCTTGCAATGCTTTCACAGTGCCTCCATAGTGAGTCTGGACTGAGCCCGTAGCTGTATCGCCGGGCTTTTTGCATTATGCGACCGGCCCAAATGGAACCGGCGACTTCAAAGACGGCCTAATATGCGTTATCAATTGCCCCCGCGTCGAATCAGCATGAAGCATTTGTTCCCCAGCACCGCCCTAGCTCTTTTCATTGGTCTCGGCTTGTCGTCGATGTCGACCAATACGTTCGCAGCCAACAGCTGGGACAATCTTCAGCCTGATCGCGATGAGGTGATTGCCAGCCTTAACGTCGTCGAGTTGCTCAAGCGTCATCACTACAGCAAGCCGCCGCTGGACGACGCTCGCTCGGTGATCATCTATGACAGCTACCTCAAGCTGCTGGACCCGTCGCGCAGCTACTTCCTGGCCAGCGACATCGCTGAGTTCGACAAGTGGAAGACCCAGTTCGACGACTTCCTCAAGAGTGGCGACCTGCAGCCCGGGTTCACCATCTACAAGCGTTACCTGGACCGCGTCAAAGCGCGTCTGGACTTCGCCCTGGGTGAATTGGACAAAGGCATCGACAAGTTCGACTTCACCGAGAAGGAAAGCCTTCTGGTGGATCGCAAGGACGCCCCTTGGCTGACCAGCACCGCCGCCCTGGATGACCTGTGGCGCAAACGCGTCAAGGACGAAGTGCTGCGCCTGAAGATCGCCGGCAAAGAGCCGAAGGCCATTCAAGAGCTGTTGACCAAGCGCTACAAGAATCAGCTGGCACGTCTGGACCAGACCCGTGCCGAAGATATCTTCCAGGCCTACATCAACACCTTCGCGATGTCCTACGATCCGCACACCAATTATCTGTCGCCGGATAACGCGGAAAATTTCGATATCAACATGAGTCTGTCGCTGGAAGGCATCGGTGCCGTCCTGCAAAGCGACAATGACCAGGTGAAAATCGTGCGTCTGGTACCGGCCGGTCCGGCAGACAAGACCAAGCAGGTCGCCCCTGCCGACAAGATCATCGGCGTGGCCCAGGCCGACAAAGAGATGGTCGATGTGGTCGGCTGGCGCCTGGACGAAGTGGTCAAGCTGATCCGTGGGCCGAAAGGCAGCGTGGTGCGCCTGGAAGTGATTCCGCACACCAATGCGCCGAACGACCAGACCAGCAAGATCGTGTCCATCACCCGTGAAGCGGTGAAACTCGAAGACCAGGCCGTGCAGAAGAAAGTCCTCAACCTCAAGCAGGATGGCAAGGACTACAAGCTGGGCGTGATTGAAATCCCGGCCTTCTACTTGGACTTCAAGGCCTTCCGGGCTGGCGATCCGGACTACAAGAGCACCACGCGCGACGTTAAGAAGATCCTGACCGAGCTGCAGAAAGAAAAAGTCGACGGCGTGGTCATCGACCTGCGCAACAACGGCGGCGGCTCCCTGCAGGAAGCCACCGAGCTGACCAGCCTGTTTATCGACAAGGGTCCGACCGTGTTGGTGCGCAACGCTGACGGCCGTGTCGACGTGCTCGAAGACGAGAACCCGGGCGCCTTCTACAAAGGCCCGATGGCGTTGCTGGTCAACCGCCTGTCGGCCTCGGCCTCGGAGATTTTCGCCGGCGCCATGCAGGACTATCACCGCGCCTTGATCATCGGCGGCCAGACCTTCGGCAAAGGCACCGTGCAGACCATCCAGCCGTTGAACCATGGCGAGCTGAAACTGACCCTGGCCAAGTTCTACCGGGTTTCCGGGCAGAGCACCCAGCATCAGGGCGTGCTGCCGGACATCGACTTCCCGTCGATCATCGACACCAAGGAAATCGGCGAGAGCGCCCTGCCCGAGGCCATGCCGTGGGACACCATCCGTCCTGCGATCAAGCCCGCGTCGGACCCGTTCAAGCCATTCCTGGCGCAGTTGAAGGCTGACCACGACACCCGCTCCGCCAAGGATGCCGAGTTCATGTTCATCCGCGACAAGCTGGCCCTGGCCAAGAAGCTGATGGAAGAAAAATCCGTCAGCCTCAATGAAGTGGATCGTCGCAAGCAGCACGCCGACATCGAGAATCAGCAACTGGTGCTGGAGAACGTCCGCCGCAAGGCCAAGGGCGAAGCCCCACTCAAGGAACTGAAGAAAGAAGATGAAGACGCGCTGCCGACCGAGGCGGATAAAACCAAGCCGGAAGACGACGCCTACCTGGCCGAGACAGGCCGGATTCTGCTGGACTACCTGAAAGTGACCAAACAGGTGGCCAAGCAATAAATGATGGCTATTTAATGTGATCACGCTGCAGAGTGTCATCATATAGACATCATTCTGTCGTGAAATAAAGGACCGTCGGCTCACCGCCTGCGGTCCTTTTTTTTCGATCGAGATCGAGATCGCCATGACCATGACCGAACAGCTGAATGCATTGGGCTCTATCCTGGCTCAAGGCAGTTTACACAGCCTGTTCCAACCGATCATCTGCCTGTCCGAGCGGCGTATCCTCGGCTACGAAGCCCTCAGCCGTGGCCCGTCCAACAGCCCGCTGCACTCCCCGGTCGCCCTGTTTGCCGTGGCCGGCCATGCCGGGCGCCTCAGCGAACTGGAAATAGCCTGCCGCGAAAGCGCATGCCGACGCTTCAGCGAGCAGAAGTTGCCGGGCAAGCTGTTTCTCAATATCTCGCCGGAATCCCTGATGGAAACCGCGCACCAACCGGGCCGCACCCTGCAACTGCTGCGGGACTTCGGCATCCCCCCCAGCCAAGTGGTGATCGAACTCACCGAGCAGTCGCCCACCGACGATTTCGACCTGCTGCAAACCGCCCTGCATCACTACCGCGACATGGGTTTCGCCATCGCGCTCGACGACTTGGGCGCAGGCTATTCCAGCCTGCGCCTGTGGTCGGAACTGCGTCCGGATTACGTGAAGATCGATCGGCACTTTATCGACGGCATCCACCAGGACGCGCTCAAGCGCGAATTTGTCGGCTCTATCCTGCAGATCGCCCGGGCGTCGCGCGCCCAGGTGATTGCCGAAGGCATCGAGCTGCCGGAAGAACTGGCGGTGCTGACCGAGATGGGGGTCGACCTGATCCAGGGTTATTTGCTCTGTCGTCCCCAAGAACACCCGCCGCAGGAAGCGCGCCTGATGCTACCCAAACCCGATAACGCCAACATTGCCCTCAGCGAAGAAGGCAGTGACCTCAGCGCCCTGCTCAACGAGCAGCCGGCAGTGAATCAGGACACCGCCACCGCCCAGGTGCTGGAGTCCTTCCGCCGCCAGGCCAACCTCAACTCTCTGGCGGTGCTGGATGGGCGCGACCGACCGGTCGGGATTGTGCATCGCCATTCGTTGTCCGACGCCCTGCTCAAACCCTTCGCCACCGACCTGTTCGCGCGCAAGCCGATCAGCCGCCTGATGAGCGATGATTTTCTCGCGGTGGAGTTGAGCCAGTCCCTGCAACAGGTCAGCCGGCTGCTGACCAGCCGCGCCCGCCAACGCATCGAGGAAGACTTCATCATCACGCTGAACGGCGACTACCTCGGCCTGGGCCGGGTGATCGATGTGCTCAAGCTGATCACCGAGCTGAAGATCCAGCAGGCGCGCTACGCCAACCCGTTGACCCTGCTACCGGGCAACGTGCCGATCCAGCAGTGCCTGACGCGACTGTTGCAGCAGCAACGCGAGTCGGTGATTTGCTACGTGGATATCGACAGCTTCAAGCCGTTCAATGACATCTATGGCTACGGGCGTGGCGATGAAGTGCTGCTGTGCCTAGCGCAATGCCTGAATGACCGGGTCGACCCCAGCCGCGACTTTGTCGGGCATATCGGCGGCGATGACTTTTTGCTGGTGCTCGGGCCGCAGGATTGGCGCAAACGGCTCAATCAACTGCTGGACGATTTCCACACCCAGTGCCGACGCTTCTATCGCGCCGAACATCTGGACGCCGGCTGCTTTGTGGCCTTGAACCGCCAGGGTGTGCGCCAGGAATATGCACTGCTGTCGCTGTCCATCGGCGTGGTGCATTTGTATCCACAGGCCTGTGGACAACTCGATGCCAGCCAGTTGGCGGAGCTGGCGTCCCAGGCCAAACACCATGCCAAGGACATCGCCGGTTACAGCATCCACGTGATCGACAGCCTGGACATGCTGCCCCTGCCGGTTTAAGCCTCGGCGGATTCCGGGTACTCGTATTCGAACACGCGCACCACCTCCGAAGCGTGCCAGGACGCGGCGGCCACGCCATCGGAAGGCCCGCAAAAACGCCCCAGGCGCTCCACGCATTCAAAAAAACCGGTACGCGGCAGGCGGCTGGCACCCTGGCTGATCACCAGGGAACTGCGCAATGGCTGCTCGGCCTTGGCGTCCAGCGCCGCCAGATGTTCCAGGGCGGCGGTGAGGGTCTGCATCGCCGGCGTGGGAAATTGCAGGCGCTCCAGCAGCGCACGGTAAGTCAGCAAGTGGCGCTGGCGGCGCGCCTGGTCCAGTTCGTGGAGTAACCCATCCCAGTGTTGACGGCTGATACGTAGGCTCAAGATTCATCCCTCCAACCTGCCACGCCCAATTCCCAGGCCAGACTGCGGCGGATCGCGGCATCCGGCTGGCGTTCACCACTTTCGATCAATCCGAGGTACGAGGGGCTGATCCCCACGGTACGGGCCAGGGCTTCAATAGCCAGGCCCTTGGCTTCGCGCAAGCCGCGCAGGTCTGCAAGCGGGTGCAGGTCCTGGGCTGGAGCGGCGTGGGCAGTAGAAGAAGGTGCTGGTGCGGGTTGCTGCTGACCGGCGGCTTTTAGCAGCGCCTGGTACTGATCCCATGGCAACACCGCATATTCGGGTTCGCCATCCCGTGAAATTATCTGAATATCCATGACAGCCCCGTAGGATAACAACACTTACTAAGTAAGCACTTTCCTTAAGCGCTTTCCTAAGGAGTGTAATCCTAACAGCCACAAAGGTCGCAGGGGGATCGCCGTATCATGGGGTTTTTTGCCGGTTTTCCTGGGCCAGCAGCGCGGGCGTCGCAGGCAGGCGCTCAACCACGGCGAGCTTTTCCGGACGCTGCGCCTCACGCCAGGCGCGAAAGGCGCTCAGTTCGGCGCTCAGGCTCTTCATGACCCAGGCCAGCACGGCGATGTCGTCGAGCATGCCGAACATGGGAATAAAGTCCGGTATCGCATCGATCGGACTGAGGAAATACATCAGTCCTGCGACGACCGACACCAGCGCCTTCGGGCTGATCGCGCGGTACTCGCCCCGCCAGTAGGCCAGGCACAGGGCCTGGAGCAACTTGAGGTCATCCTTGAGCTTACCGAGGCGGTTGCCCTGGCTTGCGCCCTTGGCCGCCACGGCGAACAACAGCGTCGGCAAGCGCCCACGCCCCAGCAAGCGCGCGGCCATGGGCAGAAAACGGGCGAAATTGAAGGGTGGTTTCATTCGGCACTCCAGTTCCATGGGACAGAGAAGGTTATCCACACAAATTGTGGATAACCTTGTGAACAGAGCCGGTTTTCACCGCTGAGAGCCACGGTTTACAAGGCTTTCAGTCAGATCGGGCGTTTTTTGCGCACATCAAAAAAACCCAAGAATTCATTGACTTGGCGCTTGCGTCCGGCTACCTGCACTCGAGTCTTGATCAGACTGCCGCACCTTGCGGACGTTCGTTTGGGTTTGCACAGGCTTGAGTGTGCAAGCGTGCGGCAGAAACAACAACGCCCCGTCGAGACGGGGCGTTGGGTGTTCAGGCGCCGATTACTTCTTGGCGGCTGGTGCGTCAGGAGCTTCAGCCTTGGCCGGGTCCTTGATGCCCAGCAGTTCCAGGTCGAATACCAGCACGGAGTTGGCCGGAATCGCCGGGCTCGGGCTCTGGGCACCGTAAGCCAGGTCGGACGGGATGTACAACTCGACCTTCTCGCCGACGTGCATCAGTTGCAGGCCTTCGACCCAACCCGGAATCACGCCGCTGACCGGCAGGTCAATCGGGCTGCCGCGATCCACGGAGCTGTCAAAGGTGGTGCCGTTGGTGAGCTTGCCGGTGTAGTGAACAGTCACTACGTCGGTCGGCTTAGGCTGAGGGCCGTCGGCTTTCTTGGTGATCTTGTACTGCAGGCCGGAAGCCGTGGTGACTACACCGTCTTTCTTGGCGTTGTCTTCGAGGAATTTCTTGCCGGCGGCTGCCGACTCTTCGCTCATTTTGGCCATGCGTTCTTCAGCACGCTTTTGCAGTGCGGCAAACGCTTCAACCAGTTCGTCGTCTTTCAGCTTCTGCTCTTTCTTGCCGACGGCATCTTCAATGCCCTGGGCTACCGCTTTGGAATCCAGGTCATCCATGCCTTCTTGGGCAAGGCTTTTGCCCATGTTCAGGCCGATACCGTAGGAAGCTTTCTGCGCCGGGGTTTTCAGCTCTACGCTGGTCTGCGAATCACAACCCGCAAGTACCAGGCTAACCAGGGCCACCGCCGCCGCCAACCGATGCTGTTTCATGCTATTTCCTTGTTCATGCGCCAAAAGGGCAATCGAATAAAGTCGCGAGCTTATCAGGCGGCCACGACCAATGGCTACCGGCATCTGAGCAGGAAACTTCTGATAAGTTCACGTGTTTAAACGCATTTTCATTCATGATGGGCGCCCGCGACGGATCGCGGGACTGCCTGTCAGCAGGACCATGGCCACTTGCCGCACCTGTGGCGTAGTGGCATAACAACGCAATCACTCGACAAGGATAGTTATCTTGCGCATTTTTTCCCGTGTTTTATTGCTGATTCTCGCCCTGCTGGGCCTGATCCTGGCGGTGGTGCTCTATTACACCGTCAACCCCAGGCTGCCGGACTACGTGCCCGTGGAACAGGTACGCTACCAGGACCAATGGAGTGCCGCCGACCGCCAGACCTATTACTTCACGCCCCAGGGCACCCAGGTAAAAGGCCTGCATTACGACTGGTTCACCGCGCTGGAACTGCCGTTTTCCGAACAGCGCTTCGCCGCCCCGGAGTACCTGGCACGCTTCGGCTTCCTGGTCGACCCCAAGCAAGTGCCCAGCACACAAAACCCCGGCAACCTGCCGGTCGGCTTCGCTCGACACAAGAATGCCGGCAACAATACCGAATACCTGGACATCACCTGCGCCGCCTGCCACACCGGCGAACTGCATTTCAACGGCCAGGCCCTGCGCATCGACGGCGGTTCGGCCCAGCACGTGCTGCCGTCCAGCGTGCCGACCTTGCGCGGCGGCAGTTTCGGCCAGGCCCTGGTGGCCAGCCTCGCCGCGACGTATTACAACCCCTGGAAATTCGAGCGCTTCGCCCGCAAGGTGCTCGGCCACGATTACGACACTCACAATGAACAACTGCTGCGCCAGGACTTCAAACAGTCGCTGAACCAGTTCCTCAAAGTCGCCTGGAACGACACCCATCGCGGCCTCTACCCCACCGAAGAAGGCCCGGGGCGCACCGATGCCTTCGGCCGTATCGCCAACGCCAGCTTCGGCGACGCGATTTCGCCGGACAATTACCGCGTTGCCAACGCGCCGGTGGACTACCCGCAGCTGTGGGATATCTGGACGTTCGACTGGGTGCAATGGAACGGTTCAGCGCAACAACCGATGGCGCGCAACATCGGCGAAGCCCTCGGCGTGGGAGCCACCCTGGGCTTCTTCGACAACGCCGGCCAGCCGCTTCAGGGCGACGCGCGCTACCCGTCGAGCGTGCGGGTGCGCGACCTGAACCTGATCGAAGAAACCCTGCAGCGCCTCAAGCCGCCGACCTGGCCGGAAGACCTGTTCGGCGCCATCGACAAGCCCCTCGCCGCCCAGGGCCGCGCACTGTTCGCCGAAAACTGCGCCGGCTGCCATGTGCCGGCCGTCACCCAGCAAAATGGCCGCCCGGTACAGCAACTGAAGATGCTCCCGGTGGACGCCATCGGCACCGACCCTGGCGCCGCCAACAACATTGCCGACCAGCGCTATGACCTCAGCGCCTTGAAATGGGACCCGGCGGAGCTGGCCAAACTGAATGTCGAGTTGCACCCCACGCCCACCGAACCGCTGGACCTGAAAAAAATCTCCGTGGCCAAGGGCCTGGCCTACGTCACCGCCTTCGTTGAGGACCACGCCTACCGCGCCGCCGGAGTTCCCCCGGCCGAGCGCCCACGCCTGGACGGTTACGGCCTGCCCATCGGCGTGCGCGAATTGCGCGCCTACAAAGCGCGGCCGCTGGCCGGCGTGTGGGCCACCCCGCCGTTCTTGCACAACGGCTCGGTGCCGACGATCTACCAGTTGCTCTCGCCCCAGGACGAGCGCGCCACCACCTTCTATAAAGGCACCTTCGACTACGACCCGCGCCACCTGGGCTTTCAGACCGACGCGTTCAAAAATGCCTTCCTGTTCGATACGCGCATCACCGGCAACCACAACAGCGGCCATGAATTCCGTGCCGGCCAGCGTGGCAACGGGGTCATCGGTCGCGGCTTGCTGCCCCAGGAACGCTGGGCGCTGCTCGAATACCTCAAAGTCCTCGGCGGCCCGCTGGAGCAACAACTGCCATGATTATCCACTCGCACAACCAGCAACCTTCCATGCTCGCGCGCCTGTGGCTGCGCCTCGGCGCCGTGCTCGGCAAAACCCTGGCATGGCTGCTGGCCCTTGGCCTGCTCGGCTGGCTGGCCGCCACCGCCTGGTACGCCTGGCAGTACAGCGGTCCGGTGTCGCCGGATGAGCAGATCCCGTCCGGTGAAGCGGCAATGACCCAAGGCATTATCCAGACGGCAGTGCGTATCGTTGACCAACACCGCGAAGGCACGCGCTACCTGCGCGACGCCCACGCCAAGGCCCACGGTTGCGTGAAGGCCGAAGTCAGTGTGCTGGCCGACCTCGACCCGGCGTTACGCCAAGGTGTGTTCGCCGAACCGGGCAAGACCTGGCACGCCATGATGCGGTTGTCCAACGGCAACGCCTACCCGCAATTCGACAGCATCCGCGATGCGCGCGGCATGGCCATCAAGCTGCTCGACGTGCCGGGCAAACAGCTGCTCGCCGACCAGCAAGCGCGGGCCGAGCAGGACTTCGTGATGTTCAGCCACCCGAACTTCTTTGTCAGCGACGTGGCCGAATACGCGCAGAACATCGGGGCCCAGGCGGACGGCAAGAAGGTCCTGGCATTTTTTCCCAAGCTCGACCCGCGCAGTTGGCAGGTGCGCCACCTGTTCATCGCCCTGGCGACCCTGGCCCCCGCGCCAGCCAGCCCGACCCAGACCACGTACTTTTCCGTCTCGCCCTACAAGTTCGGCGCGGCCAACGCCAAGTTCCGCGTCGCACCCGACCCGCAAAGCTGCCCGGATTACGTGCCGCCCAAACAGAACCAGGACCTGCCGAACTTCCTGCGCAGTGCGCTGAACCAGCAACTGTCCACCGACCGCGTACCGGCGTGTTTCGTGTTGCAGATCCAGCGGCAGAACCCGCAGAAGTTCATGCCGATCGAGGACACCAGCATCGAATGGAAGGAAAGCGATGCGCCCTATGAAACCGTGGCCAAGGTGACGATCCCCGCCCAGGATTTCGACACGCCGGCGCTGAACCTGGCGTGCGACAACCAGTCGTTCAACCCGTGGTTCGGGCTGGAGGCGCACCGCCCCATCGGCGGGATCAACCGGTTGCGTAAAGCGGTGTACGAAGCTGTCAGCGACTATCGGCATAGCCGCAACTTGTAAGGTTGGGGCTGTGTGGGAGGGGGCTTGCTGCCTCCCACATTTAGATCTCATTACAATAAGCAGATGTTGTGTTGTTCTGCTTTTCGTAAAGAATGCGTATAGATTGCCAATTCGCCATAACGATTACGTCGCCTCTATTGAGTCACTAAGCGCGAACGTTCTACCGTCACTTCCTACCCCCAAACATCCGTAGGAAGTCATCGTGGAAAGTTCAACTTTAGGCATGGTCGTCCTCTCAATGATTGCACTCTTCGGCACCGCCGCGTTTTGCTTCGAGCACCTCGCCACGCGCAGCGAGAAGAAAAAGAAAGCCAAATAAACAGCGCGTCAACATTAGCAGGACCCCAGTTTTTCAAGGGATACCCGGGCGGCGGGCTATCCCTTTTTTTCGTTCGCCCCGCATAATTTCGTCTCTATACCGTCTTAATACCGCCGCCGCTAATCAGTGCCTGGGCTTGATACCCCAGCGATTAACCTCCCCGCGTCCGCCATTGCGGCTTATTCATTCAGGGGAGTTACACCGTGCTCACACTCACGTTCATTTATATCGCCAGCGGCTTATGCGCCGTGGGGCTGTTCGCTTACTTGGGCTACGCACTTATTCGCGCAGAAAAATTCTAGGGAGTTCGCCATGTACAACCTGATGTTTATTGGCCTCTCCCTGGTGTTTTTTGTTGCGACCGCCATGGGCGCTCGGGCCAGCCGGTCCACCTGACGCCCATCGAGTACCGCTTGCTCTGTGCGATGATTCGCGGCCAGAGCCGGGTGCTGACTCACCGGCAACTGCTGCTGGAAGTGTGGGGCCTGGACTACGTCGACCGCGCCCACTACCTACGTGTACACATGGCGCATTTGCGGCAAAAACTCGAGGCCGACCCGGCGCAGCCGCAGTACTTCATTACCGAGTTGCAGGTGGGCTACCGGTTGGTCGGGTTGTGAACAGGCGCGCGGCGGCGAAGTCCACGAACACGCGGATTTTCGGCGAGAGATGGCGGCTGGACGGCCACAACGCCCAGAACTGGCCCTCGTCCTCGCAATGGCCCTCCAACACGGTGTCCAACTGCCCTTGGGCGAGCGCCTCGCGGGCGAGAAAGTCCGGCACGTAGGCAATGCCGTGGCCATCGACGGCGGCGCTGAGCATGGCTTCCATATTGTTCAACGTCAGCGCCGTGGGCAGGCGCAACGCCGTGATCGCGGGGTTGGCGGACAACGTCCAGTCCATGATTTTGCCGGTGGTGGCAAACCGATAACGCAGGCATGGGTGGCGCTCAAGATCGGCGAGGGTTGCCGGCCGTCCGTGCTCGCGCAGATACGCGGGCGATGCACACAGCACAAACCTGAACGGCCCCAGCTTGCGGGCCATCAAGCTCGAATCGGCCAGGCCGCCGCTGCGGATCACTACGTCGAAGCCCTCCTCGATCACATCCACCAGGTGGTCGTTGAAATCCAGTTCCAGCTCGATCTCCGGGTAGGTCTGCCTGAACGCGAGCATATGCGGAAAGAGAAAGCGGTAGCCGATGGTCGGCAGGCTGACGCGCAACTTGCCACGGGGCGCTTGTATGGCATGGGAAAGCATGGCGCGGGCGTCGTGCAGGTCGTCGAGAATTTTCCGACAGCGCTCGTAGAACAATTGACCTTCGGCGGTCAGGCCGACTTTGCGCGTGCTGCGATGCAGCAGGCGCACATTCAGCGAGGCTTCGAGTTTGGCGACATTCTTGCCCACCGCCGAGGCGGAAACCCCCAGTGCCCGCGCTGCCCCCACGAAGCTGAGGGCTTCTGCCGTTTTGACGAAGGCGATCACGCCGCTGAGATTATCCGTCACGCTATTACATCCATTTAGTCCGTTATGAGTGGAATGTAAGGCTGTTTATCGACGATTGCATCCTGTCTAGAGTCTTTGTCTTCATAAAACAGCCGGAATACCCCCATGCACACCACCACCGAGACCCTGCCCGCCCCGGGCCGCCATGCCATCCTGGCCGCGATTTGCCTGGCGGCGTTGGTGTTGCCCATGAGCTTTACCGGCGGCGCTGTCGCCACGCCATTTATCGGCCAGACATTCGCCGCCCACCCCACGCAACTGGCGTGGATCACCAACGCGTTCATGCTCAGCTTCGGCAGCTTGTTGATGGCCGCCGGCACCCTCGCCGACCGCTATGGGCGCAAGCGCCTGTTTTTATGGGGCATGGCACTGTTTACTGGCGCCTCCCTGTGGCTGACGGTGGCACCGGGCATGCTCTGGCTGGATGCCTTGCGCGCACTGCAGGGCGTCGCGGCGGCCATCGCGCTGGCCAGCGGTTGTGCGGCGCTGGCCCAGGAATTTGACGGGCATGCGCGCACGCGCGCCTTCAGCCTGCTGGGCACCACCTTCGGCGCGGGGCTGGCGTTTGGCCCGCTGTTGTCGGGGCTGCTGATCGAACAGTGGAGCTGGCGCGCGATTTTCCTCGGCACGGCCGTGCTGGCAGGCCTCTCGCTCATGCTCGCCGCGCCGACCCTGCGGGAAAGCCGCGATCCCCGGGCACTGCGCCTGGACACGGTCGGCGTGCTGACGTTTTCGGCCATGCTGGTGAGCTTGACCACAGCGGTCATCCTCGCGCCGGAACAGGGTTGGGGCGCGGCGAGCACACGGTACCTGCTGGCGGCCGCCGCCGTGTTGCTGCTGGTGTTTATCCTCGTTGAACATCGCGCCCGCCACCCGATGCTCGACCTGCAGCTGTTTCGCTTTGCGCGCTTCCTTGGTGTGCAACTGCTGCCGATCGGTACCTGTTACTGCTACATCGTCCTGATCGTGTTGCTGCCCCTGCGCTTTATCGGCGTCGAAGGCCACGGCGCGTCCGAGGCAGGCTTGATGATGCTCGCACTGTCGGCGCCCATGCTGGGGGTGCCGATGCTCGCGGCGACGCTCACGCGCTGGCTGTCGGCGGGCGTGCTGTGCGCCATTGGCCTGCTGATCGCGGCGGCGGGCTTGTATGCGCTGAGCCTGGTTCAGGGCGGCCAGTCGTGGCAGACAGTGGTCGCGATGCTGATCATCGGCATCGGCACCGGGTTGCCATGGGGCTTGATGGACGGGCTGGCGATCAGCGTGGTTCCCAAAGAACGTGCGGGTATGGCGACGGGGATTTTCAATACCACACGCGTGGCCAGTGAGGGCGTGGCGCTGGCGGTCACCCTGGCGGTGTTGAGCGCCTTGGTTGCGCATCATCTGCCGCAGCACACGGCGCTGGACGTTTCCGTCATTGCGCAGAGCCTGGTCATGGGCAATGTGCAGCACGCCAGTGCGAGCCTGCCCGTGGCGGTGTTGCGCACGGCCTATATCGCCGGCTTCAGCAACTTGTTGCAACTGCTGGCGGGCGTCACCTTGCTGACGGCCGCGGCGGTGCTCATTTTCCTCGGTCGACGCCCCATCGCGCCCCTCCACGCCGAGGCCGCACAGGGAGCGCCGAGCTGAATGGCAGGCACAAAAAAAGGTTCTTCACGGAATCCCGGGAAACACAGAAACAAGAACGCCGATTTGATGGATGATGTTCGTGCGAGCAAACACATCTAAAAAACCGGCGTTCTTGTGCGCGATATTAATACTTTTCTTCCCTTTTGGGAGGGCTTTTCTGTCGTCACGATCAAACCTGACGGCGATGCCTGTAGGCGCCGACGCCAAATTGAACCAAGTGCCGATGCAAGACTGACCCCACCTCAAATAGACACCAATGTAGAACAGGCAATGGTTTTTGAGGAATCAGACTGGGTCAGAGACATCTCGGCAACTAGGTCAATTCGGCGTCGGCGCCAACAGGCAACTTAAACAGACGGCATTAAGGTTTAGCACAACGGCGAAAAGCTCGCGGGCAGGTAGACGATAGAATGCATGGTTCGCAGTTGCGGCCCTGAGTTTTCCGGAGGCCAAACTCCGTCGGCCACTGCGCGCGTACGCACGTCAAGGCGTTGCTCCAAGTTGGTGTAGGGCCAAATGTGCAGGTAGCGAGGTAGGGCGCCCGAGGTGGCGTAAAAAGCCGCATACACCGATGAGTAGTTTGCGCCAGTGCGCGCCGACACGGCTTTGGCCCAGCCATCGAGAGTCGGTTGCAGGCCGGAAGGAATCAGATCGTATTCACGCAATTCGTAGAAAGGCCCGTGGGCGCCGGGAGCCAGGGGTTTGAGGAAGGGAAACAGGCAGTAGTCGTCGGCCTGCATGTCGAGCAGGAACTCGCCGATACCGAAGGCATCGTCAGCCAGCAGATAACGCTCACGTTCGGCCTGGCGCAGTGCTTCACTGGGAAAGCCGCGTAGCAGAACGATGCGATTCTGCGGACCAATCTCCGAGAGCCAGCAGCCCATCAACTCTACGCCATCCAGGCTCTGCGCCAGGGCCGCTTCGATACGTGCCAAGGCGACGGTCGGGGTGCGCACGCGCACGGTGAAGGTGATCAGTTCATACAAGCGCATGGGTACTCCAATCGGTCAGTAGGCCCGCACAACGGCGGGCCGCATGTTGAAGGTCAGCCATTCGGCCGAGAGGTCATCTATGTCAGGGCAGCCCATCAGGTTGAGTGTACGTCGCAGCTCCTCTGCGAGCAGGTCGAGCGCACGAGCCGTGCCGGCCTCTCCCGCGACCGCGACGCCATATAGGCTGGCTCGCCCTAGCAGCACGGCATCGGCCCCCAGAGCCAGGGCCTTGACGATGTCGCTACCTCGGCGGATGCCGCCATCGAGCAGCAGTGTCAGGCGGCCACGGGCCAACGGTGCGATCAGGCGTAGGGCATCGAGTCCGCTCGCCGCGCCGTCCAACTGCCGCCCACCGTGATTGCTGATCACCACACCATCCAACCCGAGGGCAATGGCGCGCTCGGCATCTGCCGGGTGCAACACGCCCTTGAGCAGCAATTGCCCGGCCCACTGGTCACGCACGCAAGCCAAGGCGTCCCAATCGAGGAGCGTATCCATCTGCTCACCGATAAATTGCATCGAGCCCAGAGCCGTGCGTTCGTCTTCAGGCAGGTAAGGGTCGAGGTTCCCCATCGATGGCAAGCCATGGGGCCACATCACCTGACGCAACCAACGTGGATGGCGCAGCACCTGCAGCTTGTTGCGCAGGCTGAGCTGGCGGGGCCGCACGAAGTTGCGCCGGTCCCACTCGCGATTGCCCAGCACCATCGCATCGCAGGTCAACAATAGGGTACTGACACCGGCCTCCCTAGCGCGGGCCAGGAGGCTAGCCTGAATGCTCGCATCGCGCATGGCGTAGAGCTGGAACCACAAATCGACGCCAGGCACCTGGCGAACGATCGTCTCCAGTGCGGCATTGGCCACAGTACTCAGACAGAAAGGCACGCCTCGCGCGGTCGCGGCTCGCGCCAAGTGAATATCCGCATCACGGTGCAACATGCCGTTGTAGCCAGTGGGACCGATCAGCAGCGGCAATGCAGCCGACTTGCCGAAGAGCGTGCGGGCGGTACCTGGTACATGGCAAGGCACTAACGCGCGCTGCTGCAGGCCGACTTCGACATAGGCCTGGCGATTGCGCTGCAAGGTCAGCTCATCCTCGGCGCCGCCGGCCAGGTACTCCCAGACGAAATGGGGCAGACGCTGGCAGGCCAGCGTTGCCAACTCAGCAATGCTATGGACGCGACTCAAGTCGGTACCGCGGTAATAACGACGCATGTTTCGATCCTCAGCGATACCTACGGTATCGTCCAACGGTAAAAAAGCTCGGGAGAGCGACCCGGGCAAAGGAGCAGGAACTCCATAAAAAGGACACTAGGCGCTTGCCTCCTGCATGGCATATGGGCGATTACGGCTGATGCTGAGTAGAGTCAGGGTCGTGATCACGCTGAAGAACACCAGCATCAGCGATACCGGCCAGGCATCGCGGTAAACGGCGAACAGCGCCGTAGCAGCCAGAGGCGCCAGACCGCCGGCAAAGATCGAGGCGATCTCATGCCCCATGGCCAGGCCGGTGTAGCGCACATGGGTGGGGAACAACTCGCCCATAAGCGCCGGCTGGGTGCCTATCATCGCCGCATGGCTAAACGGCAGGCCAAGCAACAAGGCCAGGTACACCAGCAGCGGCTGGTGAGTGTCCATCAGCCAGAAGAACGGAAACGCGAACAGCGCGAGGCTCACCGAGCCGATGGCATACACCGCACGCCGGCCGATACGATCGGACAGCCAGCCCCAAAACAGAATGCTGAAGGCCTCCACGGTCATCGCCAGCATCACCCCGATCAGCACCACCTGAGTCGACAGGCCGGTGAACTTGGCATAGGCCATGGAGAAGGACAGGAAAATGTAGGCACCACCATTCTCCGCCACCCGCAGCCCCATAGCCTGCAGTACCGCCTTGGGATGCTCGCGCAGAACCTGGAGCGCGGGCGGGTGCGCCTGAACCTCATTTTTTGCGACCGCCGCCTCGAACTCGCGACTTTCCGGCAGGCGCCGGCGAATGTAGATGCCGACACCAAAGATCAAGATGCTGAGCAGGAACGGCAGGCGCCAACCCCAACTCATGAAGTCCGGTTCAGGCAGCATCTGTACCAGGTAGAAAGCTACGGCAGAGAGTACGAAGCCGCCCGAAACACCCAGTTGACTCCATGCCGCGTAGAAACCTACTCGTTTGGCTGGGGCGTTCTCGCTGAGCATCAGCACCCCTCCCCCCCACTCACCACCCGAGGCGATGCCCTGAACGATGCGTAGAATCACCAAACAGATCGGTGCCAGATAACCGACCTGCTCGAAGGTCGGCAACAGGCCCATCAGGAAGGTCGCTCCCCCCATCATTGATAGAGTGATCACCAGGGCGCTTTTGCGGCCATGGCGATCCCCAAGATGGCCGAATATCAGCCCCCCCAACGGTCTGGCGACGAAGCCAACGGCAAAGCCGGCAAAAGCACCGAGAGTGCCGATCACCGGGTCGGTGCCGGGCGGGAAGAACAACGGACCGAACACCAGGGCAGCGGCGGTACCGTAGAGAAAGAAGTCGTACCACTCCAGGGCGTTGCCGAACACCGAAGCGACGACGATGCGGCGCAGCGACCTGGGTTGTTCACAGTGAGCATGCATAGAAAACTCCACATCCATGCTGCCCGCATACGGTTTTCGCCATAAGCGGGCAAGGGGTCGACGTCGAGTCTGCTCACGACCTCACAAGCCAGGGCCAGACAAAAGTAGCTTCACCCTATCTGACCGACTCGAAACAGATCGCGGGCAGCCTCTTAGAAAACGTTCCAGGTGTAGGTGACGTAGACGCGGTTCTCGCTGAAGTCATGACCGAAGTCGCGCTGCTGCACCAGATAGTTCTTCCACTCCACGCCTACGCCTTTTAGCAGCCCCTCCTGCACCACGTATTTCACGGCGAGGTCGCGCTCATTCTCTGCGCCATCCGGGCGACCGGCCTGGGCGATGTCGCTGCCCTTGATGAAACGGCTACTGAAGGCCAGGCCCGGCAAGCCCAGCCCGGCGAAGTTGTAGCCGTAGCCGAGCCCCCAAGAGCGTTCTTGTGGACGCATGAATGGCTGGTTGGCCCAGTTCAGCAGGTAGAACTGCGGGATGTAGCCGTTGGGCGTCGGGAAAATGCTTTCGCCGAACATGCGCTGATAGACGATGCTCGCCTTGTGTCCCCCCTTAGTCAGAGTGAAGCCGCCGGAGAATGCGCGGTTATCGATCTTACCGTTCAACGCGTCACCGTCTTCCTTGTTGTTGAAGTAACGCGCATCGGTACGCAGACGGAAGTCACCACCTAAGTCGACAGTGTGGGCGAAGCCGACGTAGTGCTGTTTGTAGATGTCATGCATCACGCCATAGAAGTAGCTGGCCTGGAAGTTCTTGGTAACGTTCCAAGTCGCACCGCCGAAGTCCAGGCCTTTGTCGCTATCGAGGTTGTCGGTGGAGCCGTACTTGTAGAACTTTTCGTGGTTGGACGATTCGCGAGTAACCGCTGACCAGAAACGTCCACCGGTGAGGGTAAGACCGTCGATTTCCTTGGACTCGACCACAGCCCCCTGGAAGATCGTGTCAAGCTGACGGCTCGGGTCGTGCCAGGCGACTGGCAATTCTGGTCGCATATCACCGACCTTCAGTTCGGTCCTGGAGTACTTCATCTTTAATGTGGCACCCGCGCGGCCGTAGTTATCCGAGGCGCGGCCGCTGCTGGAGTCCATAGGCAAAGAGCCGTCGTCGCCATGGGAATCCAGGCGAATAGCGTACTGGGCATCCATGTCCATACCGAACTGGATCGGCGTATTGGTATAGCCAGACGTAAATTGCAGGTCGAAGCCCTGGGACCAGTTGCCGACCTTGGACTGGACAGCGTCGCTGGTGGTGAAGTCACGGTTCAGATAGAGATTCTTCATGTCCACCTTCAGGTGGCTGTCGTCGACCAGGTCTGCCTGTGCGGCTATCGGTGCAATGCCCCCACCGATAAAGCACAGACTTTTAAACACGCATGCAAGTGATGATTTTTGGAACATGTGACGCTCCTTTTTTTATCCGGCGAGCCGGGTGTTGTGGTGTGAGCAGATCAACAAAAATCGATAACTTGGCAGTCAATTCACGGGGTGCTCTGAACGGCACAGTTATCCGCGAAGCAGGCAACAAGAGCCCTTCCCCGGCACGCAAGCGTCGGGGGTTTTATAGGTTTGGAAGATTTTTAAGTTACGACCAATACAGCGTCAGGACAGCGCCTTGGATACGTCACAGAGCTTGTGATATGCCCGGTTGAAGTACACCAATCCCTCTTCAGCACTGCCCTCTTTGATACGCAGAACTTCGCAGTAAAAAATGCTGTGCGAACCCACTTCATGAACTTGAGCGATGCGGCAATCGAAGTTGACCAGGGCCTCCTCCATCACCGGCGAACCACTTTCCAGGGACGTCCAGGCGGTCGAGGAAAATCGCTGATCGGAGCCAAGCTCGCGATTGGCGAATACGCCCGAAATGTCCTTCAGGTCTGCACTCAGTACATTCACGCAAAGCACACCGTTGTGCTTGAAGTGCGCGTTAGAAGAGGACGCGCGGTTCATACACACCAGCAGAGTGGGTGGTGAATCGGTAACACTGCACACCGCCGAAGCAGTGAAGCCAAAACGTCCTGCGGGGCCATCGGTGGTGATCACCGAAACGGCGCCTCCGAGTCGGGACATGGCATTGCGGAATCCGCTTACATCGACCATCGCTTTACCTCCTCAGATATCCAGAACCAGCTTTTTCGATTTGGCGCGAGAACAGCAGATCAAGATCTGGTCGTTGGCCTGCTTCTCATCGTCTGTGAGGTACACGTCGCGATGATCCGGCTCGCCTTCAAGCACATCACATAGACAAGTACCGCAGATGCCCTGCTCGCAGGAGATCTCGATCTGGATGCCGACGTCCGCCAGCGCCGCGAGGATCGTCTGCCCCTCGGCGACCTGCACCGTCTTGCCACTGCGCGCGGCGACCACCTCGAAGCTGGCACCGCTGTTGTCCACTTCAATCTGGAAGTATTCACGGTGGATATGGTCATCGGCATAGCCATGCTTCACCGACTCACCGATCACCCAGTCCATGAATCCGGACGGGCCGCAGGTATAGACATGTACGCCGCTCTCGGCCTGGCCGAGCACGCGGTCCATGTCGAGCTTCTGCGCGGGTGCCTCATCGTCGAAATGGGTGTGAACGCGCTCGGCGAAAGCGGCGCTCTGCAACTCGTCGAGAAAAGCACTGCGGCTGCGCGAGCGGCCACAGTAGTGCAGTTCAAAATCCTCGCCTTTGGCATGCAGCGCATAGGCCATGGCGATCATCGGGGTGATGCCGATGCCGCCACCGATAAGGATTGAGCGGCGCGCCTCGCTTGCCAGAGGAAACAGGTTGCGCGGCGCACTGATCTGCACCTCTGCCCCTTCTAGCAACGTGTCGTACACACTCGTGGAACCGCCGCGCGAGGCGGGGTCCCTGAGCACGCCGAGGCGGTATACAGCGCTGTCCGCCGGGTCGCTGCACAGCGAGTACTGGCGCACCAGGCCGGGGGCGATGTGGATATCCACATGGGCACCGGCTTCAAAGGCCGGCAGCTTGGCGCCACCCACCGGAATCAGGTCAAGAACGACGACACCGTCGCCCTGGAGCTGGCGCTTGCGCACCTGCACCGTCAAGAGCTCTTCAATCATCTCGGGCTCACCCGCATTGGACGTCAAGGTAAGAACGCGGCCGCTGGTTCGGCCGTCGCATTATGTTTTCGTTGAAACTCAGCGCATGAACAAACCACCATTCACGTCCCAGGTTGCCCCGGTAGTGAAATAGGCTTCCGGCCGTGCCAGTTGCACGATCAGGTCGCCGATAAAATCCGCATTCCCCAGGCGCCCCACCGGAATATTGGCGAGCATTCCTCCCATGCGCTCCGGCGATACCACTGCATGCACCATGGGCGAGTCGATCGGCCCTGGCGCAACGGCATTGACCGTCACACCGCTTGCGGCCAACTCTTTGGCGAAAATCTTGGTCAGGGTGACGATGGCGCCTTTCGATGCGGCGTAGTGCGCGCCGGTAGCGGTGCCACCGTTCTGCCCAGCCAGCGAAGCCATGTTGACGATGCGCCCGTAGCCGACCGCCGCCATGTGCGTGCCAAATACCTGGCAGCCGACAAAGATGCTTCTGGTGTTGAGGCTCATAACGCTGTCGAACTCTTCCGGGCTGATCTGCATGACCGGCGTGGTCATGGTCATTGCCGCATTGTTTACCAGTACCTGTAGAGCACCGAAGCGTTCCAGAGTAACGGCCAGTGCGGCCTCGAAATCGGCCTTGTTGGTAACGTCCAGTTTGAGCGCCAACACCCGCTCACCACTGGCATCCAGTGCCTCGGCAGCCGCCTGGGCGCGCTCCAGGGAAAGGTCGCTGATAACCACTGTGTAGCCAGCGGCGAACAGCCGGGCGGCAATGGCGTAGCCCAATCCTTGGGCTGCACCAGTGACCAGTGCGATCTGCTTCATAGCCGGACCCTCAAAGGATGTAGCCGATACCCGCGAGGGTATCGTCGGAATTGATCAGCCGGATCAGCTTGCGCTGGATCTTGAAGCTCTCGCCGCTGCGTTGCAGTTCGTACACCGTGTCCGAGCTGTAGTGCTTGAGCACGTCCTTGCGGAACTCGCGCAGGTTTTGCGCACAGCGCACAGTGACAAACTCGCCGTCATTGAACAGGACGCGAAAACGCGAAATGGTGCGTACAGTACGCGGTCGCGGAGTCGTCGAGATCGACTCACCGCCGATCAGCCGCTGCACCCGCAGCTCACGCATGTGCGCGTCGTCATAGGCGTAGTTCAGGCTGTTCTCGAAATCCTCCTCGCACGGGTCGATGGGGATGATGTAAGTGCCCTTCTGCGCCCACAGCGCCAACCAGGCGTCGTATTCGCTGTGATCGAGCATGTCGCCTTCCTGCCAGATAAAGGCGGTGACTTCCTGAAGCAATTGCAGATTCATTTTCGCGTTCTCCGTCGGTCTGGTCGGTCAGGCCGACATCATTTTTTTCCACTGCTGGTACGCTGCGCGCATACCTGTTTCGGCTGACACGTCGCTGATCCGTCCGTCTTCGCTCGGCTTCTCGCCTGGCAGGCCACGGTTGAGCATGATCCATAGATCTTCGCCAGCATTGGCCCCCTTCTGCACACGCTCCCAGGCTTCGGAATCGTCCGGCGTACCGAAGCCCATCGGACCTTGGAAGTGCTCATGCAGACGCAAGCGGTAGCGGTTGGCGGCTGCCGGGCCACCATCCATGGTGATCACCGAGTGATGGATCTCCGTTTCGTTGACCGAGATCGGCTGCAGCACCCGGAAGAACGCCATAGAGCAGGCAACGTTGGGAAACAGATTGAGGTTGAAGCCCGAACCACCGACCGCACGGACGATGCGGCGGACCTGAAGGTCCTCAATACCTTCGTCACGCAACTCCTGGGCCAGGCTTTCAAAGCGGGTCGGAATCGGTGCATCAAGGTTGGCTTCCAGGTCGATCAGGTCAGGGATCATGACCATCACGCTGTGGCCGTTGCCGAGGTCTTCGACATAGCCTGAGCCATCAACGAAATCGAGCATGTCCATGGTCTGCTGATCCACCGAGTGCAGGAACGACTTGTGAACCAGCGGAAAGTGGTAGGCGTCCGTGGTGTTTTCCAGTTGGATCTTCCAGTTGCCCGGGAAGCGGAAGCGGTGTTCGCCCGGCACCTTGATGCCATAGCCAGCACCCTGTTTCATGAACAGATCCATCCATTTTTTAGCTGGACCGAGGAAGTCCACCAGCGGCTCGATGTCGTCCTTGAAGGTGGCAAAGACCATCCCGGCGTAGCTCTCTGTACGCAGGCTGACCAGTGGCAGTTCGCTCTTGTCCAGGCAATCGCCGTAGCTGTCAGGGTGCGGAATGCCGCGCAGAGAGCCGTCCAGGGCGTAGCCCCAACCGTGATAGGGGCAGACGAAGCTGTTGGTCTTGCCCTTCTTGTGCTCGCAAACAGTGGCACCACGGTGGCGGCAGCGGTTGAGCAGGACATGGATCTGCTTCTTGCGATCACGCACGGCGATCACCGGCTGCTTGCCGATATAAGTACTCTTGTAGCTACCAGAGTCAGGGATTTCGCTCTCGTGAGCGACCCATACCCAGGTGCTGTAGAAGATTTTTTCCATCTCGGCATCGAACAGCTTCGCGTCGGTGTACAGCGAGGTGTGTACGCGGTCCGCCTGCACCCGTTCGGCGGGATCACATTCGAGGTTCACGACATCGATCATGTTATTCACAGTTGGCTCCTGGTCGGTTTGTTTGGCCGACTTTAAAAAGTCTTGGTTCATCCAGCCGAGGGTCGGCTTGGAACGGGCAAGGCCGCCTCGCTGTTCCAGGCATCCACCGGACGACTGAACAGGTTCTCGGTCTGGAAATGTGCCATGCGCCATTGCCCGTTTTCCTCGGCGAAACGCACGGTCAGCCGCGCGGCATTGAGGTGCGAAGCGCCACTGGCGAAGGTTGAGGTCTGCAACATCACCCAACTGCCCGATGCGCCGTCGGTGCCGACCTCGATCAGTTCGCTGGTGAGGAAGTGCACGTTGAGGGCGAAGTGCGCCGGGGTCTGCATGTAGGTGGAGAACATCGCGCCGATCTCCTCACGCCCACGATAGCCGCCGAAGCTGTTGGCGTACTTGGCGCCCTTGCCTTCCCAGACCGCATCGATCGTGAACAGGCCAGCCAGCTCAGTCAGTTGCGTGCTTGCGTCGAGGGCATCGCATAGCACCATGTAGCGATTCATACAGGCGCGTATGGCGTGCTCGGCCTCGAAGCGCTTGAGACGCGCTTCGAGATTGGCGATTAGGGCTTCGTTCAACATGTCAATCACGCGCGCTGGATGATCAGTTCGCGGCCAGTGCGGGCCTCGACCTTGGCATAACGCCACAGTTTGTAGGTGCCTTCGCCCACCGGTGTGGTTCGGAACAGGTTGCAGGCCGCGTGTACAGTCTCAATGTCCGGCACATCGGCCAGCAGGTAAGTGGTCCAGGGGTATCCGCTGGATGGCCCGACCATGCTTTGGTCATCGTCCATGTTGCCGAACACCGTCACTCCAGGCAGATCGTGAATGCCGTTCCACATGGCACTGAACGCTCCCCATACTTCCAGTTGCTCCTCGCGCGGCGCATCGAAGAAGTTCTGGTTGATGCCCATGCAGAACAGCACGCGCAGTGGTTTTTTCTCACTCATGATTGGCTCCAGATAAGGGTCAGAGATAGCCCGGCAAGGGCTGCTTGCCGAAGAAGACGGCGCCGGCATTCTGGTAGGTAATGTCGCCCATGAAGGCATGCTGGGTGACCACCTGCGCATCGTTCACGCAGCGTGCCAACGGGCTGCTGTTGTAGACGCCGGTCATGCCCGACAGCATCTGCGCGGTGCGCGCCACCTCGGCGGCGACGCGGGTAGCGTGGGTCGAAGACAGACGTAGCAGGTTGGTTTTCTCGACCGACAGCGAGTCACCCCGCAACACCGTTTGCCAGGCGTCCTCGATGGATTCGAAGAAGAAAGCTCTAGCCGCACGCAGCGCAGCCTCAGCCTTAGCGATCTCAACCTGGGCCAGTGGCCTGTCGGCCACAGCCGGCGCACCGGTTACCGAGATGCGCCCAGCGGCCATATCGCGGAGCTCGTCCAAGGCAGCCCGGGCAACGCCAAGACCGACGACGGAAAGGACCTGGGTGGCGAACGACAGCGAGGGGTAACGGAAGAACGGCTCGTCAAGATTGGCCGCGCCACCGCGCACGAACGTCCACTCCTCTGATACGACCACATCCTCGACCACCAGGTCATGACTACCGGTACCGAGCAAGCCGACGGTGTCCCAAGTCTGCTCGATACGCACCTTGCTTTGTGGCATTACCGCAAGGCGCGGCAAGTCCAGCTTGTCACCGTTTTTTGGTGCGATACCGACGCCCACCAGTGAAGCCCCCATGCAGCCGCTGGAGTACTTCCAGCGGCCGTTGACCTTGAAGCCACCTGGCACGGCCTCGGCTGGTTGCGGCGGGAAAATGCCACCGGCGAAGACTACGTCGGGGCCATTTGCATAGACCTGCCGAATGGTATCCAAAGGCAGCGACGCCAGGTAGACCGGGCTCATACCGAAGCTGGCGACCCAGCCAGCAGAACCGTCTGCCCTGGAAATCTCTTCGACCATGGCACAGAACTCGCCTGGCGAGCACTGGTCACCACCGAAGCGGCGGGGCACCAGAGCACGGTAAACCCCCAGCGTCTTGAAGGCGTCAATCACGTCTTGGGCGATATAGCCAAGGCGGTCGAATTCGCCACTACGGGCGCGTTTTTTGATATCGACCAACAATGCCGAAAAGGCCTGATTGTCGGTAATGGCGGCAGACGGCGTATTGCCGACCAGGGTGAGCGAAGTCATGACAGGATCCACGATCAGAGAAGGTTGGAATCGAGACGCCGCAACAACTCGCCAGCGACCGCCAAAAGCAGTTCGTCAGCGCCTTTGGCGGCGATAAGTTGCAGGCCGACCGGCAAACCGGATTCCCCTTCAAAGGGAATGCTCAGAGCCGGATGACCAGAAAGATTGAAAGGCCTCACGAACGCGGTCATCCCCAGCACCGCACGGGTGTCTGCCGCGTCCTCGAGACGCAATGGGTAGTCAGGCATAGTCGGCAGGACCAAAACCGGAAAACGCTCAAGGGCGGCATCTACCTCGGCGGTAAACGTGGTGCGCACTCGTTCGGCGGCGGCCAGCGCGTCATCGCTGGTCTGCCCGGCTGCCTGCAAGCGACCGGCGACATCCGGGGCGACCAAGCCGGTATCGAGTAGATGCCCGCAGGCATTCCAGGTCTCGCGGTTGATCACCACCATGCCGGCATCATAGGCAGCCTGCATGCTATTGAGCTGTACATTGCCGAGCGTCAGGTTGGTGGCATGAAGCACGGCGTCGATAGCGCGCTGCACCTCACTCGATGCCTGCACCGAGACCACACCGAGACAAATGTCTGCGACTTCCGGTAATGGCTTGAACGAAGGATCAATGATGCGCATCGACTCAATCAGCAGGGACAAGCGGCTCGCGAAGGGGCCGACGCAATCCAGACTGCTCTGCGCGGGCATCACCCCCCGACGATCAATGCGGCCGAACGTAGGCTTAAAGCCGAACACACCGCAACAGCACGCAGGAATGCGCACAGACCCACCGGTATCGGTGCCCAGGGAAAAATCACAGAGCCCAGCAGCAACGGCCGCCGCCGAGCCACTGGAGGAGCCGCCAGGAATACGTCCGGGATATCGCGGATTCTCGGCAGTACCGGCGTAATGGTTGATGCCGGTAGTGCCATAGGCAAGCTCATGCAGAACGGTCTTGCCGACAACCTGGCAATCACCATCAAACAGGGCATCGACCACGGCGGCGTTCTGCGTGGCTGGACCGACATCCTGTAGCGCCCTACTGGACGCGCGGGTCGGATAGCCAGAAATATCGATGGTGTCCTTCACCATCACCTTCAGGCCAGTACCCCCTACCTTCATTTGCTCGATCACCATTGTCATACCGTCTACCTTCTCGAACGTTGTTGGCGTGGCGAGCACGAGGCCGCCGATTCGCTAAATCTAAAATCGCCATAATTACGTGAATTGTCAATTGAATTGTACTTAATAATATCGATCGGATTTGGTGCGAATTTCCATGAATCGCACCAGTAACGTGCAGATTGGTAACGCTTTATCAAAGGTTCATCCCATCATCGATAAATAAAAATAAATTCATATAAAACAATAAGTTATACATACAAATCCGAGTCAACAGCAATCAGACAAGTGTTACCAGGTTGATTTTTGAACAGAAAAAAGGCTCAAGAAAACACCTGTCGAAAAAAAATATTCGTCATTTTAAATCTTAAAAAACCACGCTCTTTGCCTACATTTTTAGCCATAAAAAGCAGAAAAAAAATCACTTAAATCGCTGTTTTTACTGACGATGCGACTGACCAACGACGATTGCCGATCGCCGGCTTTTTTAGTCGAGAGGGGAGATGAGCGAGGTGTGCGCACTGCTGGTGCAGCTCAAGTTCTGGCATGCAATCTGCAAATTCGTCGCTAGCACGCCGACCGCTGTCAGGCGGTGATGCTTTCGCCGGTGAATATCACCAAGCGCATTACGAGAGGCTATGCGGATACCCCATAGGTACCGCAACTCAGCCCGCTTATTAGCCTTGCACCCTGGAGCACGACATGCTGTTCAAGAAAGCTGTGTCCACCCTGATGTTAAGTGCGCTCTGCGCGTCGATGGCGGCTCAGGCAGATGTGAAAGTCGGTGTCGTCACCTCTTCGACCGGGCCTATCGCACTGGTCGGTATCCCTCAGAAGAACAGCGTGGCGCTCATGCCGAAGAAAGTCGGCGACCAGAACATCACCTACATTTCGCTGGACGACGGTAGCGACCCGACGGCCTCGGTGAAGGCGTTCAAGAAACTGATCGACGAAGAACATGTCGACGCAATCATCGGCCCAAGTGGCTCGCCCAATGCCATGGGGGTGATTCAATTTGCTGCCGAGTCGGGCACGCCAATGCTCGCCCCAACCGGAAGCGCCGCCGTGGTACTACCGATGACGGAGCAAAAAAAATGGGTATTCAAGACCACCCAGAACGATGACCTGATCGCCCAAGCGCTGGTCGAGCACATGGTCAAGACCGGCGTAAAGACACTCGGCCTGATCGGCACCGCCGACCCCTATGGTGAGAACTGGGGCAAAGTCATGACGGCCCTGGCCGAAAAGAACGGGATAAAAATCGTCGCCAACGAGCGCTTCCAGCGTCAGGACACATCCACCACCGGCCAGAGCCTGAAGATCCTCATGGCCAAACCGGACGCCGTACTGGTCGCCGCACCGGGTAGCTCGGCAGTGCTGCCGCAGACCACCCTGTTCGACCAGGGTTACAAGGGCCAGGTCTACCAGACCCATGGCGCGGCTCTCCCGCCGTTCCTGCAACTGGGCGGGCGCAAGGTCGAAGGCACCATCCTTGCAGCCAGCCTGATGCTGGTGATTGACGAAGTACCGGACGATCACCCATCCAAGAGTGTGGCGCGCAAATACATCGATGATTACACCCAGCTAAATGGCAGCGCGCCAGCGACATTCGGCGCCAATGTCTACGATGCCGGTTTGCTGCTGGAGCACGCCATTCCCACCGCGTTGCAAAAAGGCAAACCAGGTACCGCCGAGTTCCGTTCGGCACTGCGCGATGCACTGGAACAGACCCATGAGCTGGCTGCGACCCAGGGCGTGTACAACATGAGTCCTGAAGATCACAGCGGTTTCGACAAACGCGGCCGCGAGCTGATCACCGTCAAGGACGGTAAATGGGTGCTGCTCAAGTAACACAGCAGCCACGCCTTAGCCGGTGCCTGGCACCGACCGTACGTTAGACGCCAGACCACTACCTGCCTTCTTGGCCGGTAGTCGCTGCGCGCAATACGAATCCTGTCATCGAAGGATATTGCCTCCATGAATTTTCAGATAGCCATGCTGCTGGGTCAGGATGGCGTGACCAATGGTGCGATCTACGCACTGTTGGCGCTTTCCATTCTCCTGGTCTTTACCGTGACACGGATTCTTTTGATCCCTCTGGGTGAGTTTGTCACCTTCGGCGCTCTGACCATGGCGGCTCTGCAAGCTGGCCAGCCAACCCGACTGGTCTGGCTGCTGCTCGCCCTGACAGTCATCGACTGCACCTTGGATCTGCTCGGCACATTGCACAAAGGCCACGGCTTTCGTTTACCCAAATACCTGCCGATAAAGCTCGCCTACGCCGTAGCCATGGTGTTGCTGGTACAGAATCTACTACTGGCAAACCTGCCCATGGCGATCCAGGCCCTGCTGACCCTGGCCCTACTGGTGCCAATGGGCCCACAGATGTATCGCTTGTTCTTCCAGCCAATCGCCGGCGCCCACTCGCTGGTGCTGCTGATCGTCTCGATTGCCGTGCATGTGGCCATGGTCGGGGTCGGCCTGCTGCTGTTCGGCCCCGATGGCGCACGCACTCGACCGTTCTCCGAAACAGGGTTGGAGCTCGGCCCAGTGACACTGAATAGCCAGACACTGTGGGTGATCGTTGTCTCGCTGGGCTTGATCGTCGGCCTGTTCCTGTTCTTTGAACGCAGCCTGTATGGCAAGGCGCTACGCGCCACTGCGGTGAACCGCATGGGGGCACGGCTGATGGGCATATCGCCGAGCCTGGCGGGCAAGACGACCTTTGCTCTGGCCGCCTTTCTCTGCACCCTCTCGGGAATTCTCATCGCCCCAATCACCACCCTGTATTTCGACTCCGGCTTCATCATCAGCCTGAAAGGTTTCGTTGGCGCCATCATCGGCGGCCTGGTCAGCTACCCCATCGCCGCCCTAGGCGCGCTGGCAGTTGGTCTGGTGGAGGCCTTCTCGATGTTCTGGGCCAGTAACTACAAAGAGATCATCGTGTTCACCCTGATCATCCCGTTCCTGCTCTGGCGCTCACTGACTAGCCGTCATGTGGAGGAAGAAGAATGAAACCGCGCCTCCTCGTCACCCTGCTGGTCGTCATCGTCGGCGTCGCGCCGCTGCTACTGCCGTCCTTCCAGATTACCCTGCTCAACTACATAGGCCTGTATACCCTGGTGGTGCTGGGCCTCGTCCTGCTCACGGGGGTCGGTGGCATGACCAGCTTCGGCCAGGCCGCGTTCGTTGGCCTCGGAGCGTATACCAGCGCCTATCTGACCACCGCCGAGCAACTGCCCGTCTGGCTCGCCTGGACCGCCGGTTCACCCTGGCTGTCATTACTGGTGGGCATCGCCCTCACTGTCTGTGTAGCCGTGCTGCTCGGTGCCCTGACCCTGAAGCTGTCCGGACACTATCTGCCGCTGGGCACCATCGCCTGGGGCATTTCGCTCTATTACCTGTTCGGCACCCTGGATGGGCTGGGCGGCCAGAGCGGCATCGCCGATCTGCCGTCGATCTCATTGTTCGGTCTGACGCTGGATAAGGGCGAGAAGATCTATTACCTGATCTGGGCGGTGCTGCTGGTCGCCATCCTGATCACCCGTAACCTGCTCAACTCCCGCGAAGGACGAGCCATCCGCGCGCTCAAGGGCGGCCAGGTGATGGCCGAGTCGATGGGCGTGAATACCTTTCGCTCCAAGCTGGTGGTGTTCCTCATCTCCGCGCTGTTCGCCACCGTCTCGGGCTGGCTCTACGCACATACCCAGCGTTTCGTGAACCCGACGCCGTTTGGACTGAACATGGGCATCGACTACCTGTTCATGGCACTGATCGGCGGTGTGGGCAGCGTTTGGGGCGCCCTGCTCGGTGCCGGTATCCTGACCATGCTCAAGCAGTGGCTGCAGGACTGGCTACCGACGCTGATGGGCAGCCAGGGCAACTACGAAACGATCGTTTTCGGCCTGCTTATCGTGTTGCTCATGCAGCGTGCTCCGGGCGGCCTGTGGCCACTGCTGGTGCGCTTGGTTCCAGCCCGTTGGCGCCACGACCACAACGCGCCCAGAGCAGATGACCTGCCGAGCGGCCTGCCGCGCCGGGACCTGCCAGATAGCGGCCAACTTATCCTCGAAGCACGTAACGTGACCAAACGCTTCGGTGGCCTGGTTGCCAACAACCAGATGAACCTATCGATCCGCGCCGGAGAAATCCTCGCGCTGATCGGCCCCAACGGCGCGGGCAAGAGCACCATGTTCAACCAGCTCTCCGGGGTAGACACCCCCACCGAGGGTGAGGTGTTGTTCCTTGGCGAGAAGATCAACGGCATTCCCTCGCGACGCATCGCCCACATGGGCATGAGCCGCACCTTCCAGCACGTGAAGCTGCTATCAACCATGAGTGTGCTGGAGAACGTAGCCATCGGCGCCCACCTGCGTGGCGACAAGGGCATCGTATCGTCGCTGCTGCACATGGAGCGCGCCGAAGAAGCCGACTTGCTGCGTGAGGCCCGGCGCCAACTGGAGCGGGTTGGCCTCGGCGACTACCTCTATGAAGAAGCTGGCAGCCTCGCCCTTGGCCAGCAACGCATCCTGGAAATCGCTCGCGCGCTGTGCGCTGACCCATGCCTGCTGCTCCTCGACGAGCCCGCCGCCGGCCTGCGTCACAAAGAGAAGGAAGCCCTCGGCAACCTGCTGCGCAAGCTGCGTGACGAAGGCATGGCAATACTGCTGGTGGAACATGACATGGACTTTGTCATGGGCCTTGTGAACCGCATCACGGTCATGGAATTCGGCCAGAAAATTGCCGAAGGCCTGCCAGATGACGTGCAAAAAAACCCGGCGGTGCTCGAAGCCTATCTCGGCGGAGCGGAGTGAAGACCATGAGTAATCAACCTCGTAACATCCTGCTCGAAATAAAAAACCTGAGCGTGGCCTATGGCAAGGTCGAGGCGCTAAGCAATGCCAGCCTGACCGTCGGCGAAGGCCAGATCGTCACCGTGATCGGTCCCAACGGCGCCGGCAAGACCACCCTGCTCTCGGCGATCATGGGCGTGCTTGGCTCCAAGGGCCAAGTCAACTTCGACGGAACCCTGGAAGCCGTACCGGAAGTCGAGGTGCTGGTCGGGCGCGGGTTGGGCCTGGTGCCGGAAAAGCGCGAACTGTTCGGCAGCATGAGCGTCGAGGACAACCTGCGCCTCGGCGGCTTTATGCGCTACCGCAAAGGCGATAAGTACCTCGACGGCACCCTTCAGGAAGTCTACAGCCTGTTCCCGCGCCTGTTTGAACGCCGCAAGCAAGAGTCGTCGACCCTTTCCGGCGGCGAGCGACAGATGCTCGCCGTAGGCCGTGCGCTGATGGCCAAGCCCAAGCTGCTGATGCTCGACGAGCCGAGCCTGGGCCTGGCGCCGCTGATCACTCGAGAGATCTTCCGCATCATCGCCGACCTGCGGCGCCAGGGTGTGTCGATCTTGCTGGTGGAGCAGAACGCCCGCGCGGCGTTGCGTGTTGCCGACTACGCCTACGTGCTGGAAACCGGGCAGATCGTCATGCAGGGCCCGGCCGCCGAACTGGCCGATGACCCGCGGGTGATTGAGGCCTACCTAGGCCTGGCCAGCAAGCACCAGGAAATGCTCGCGACTTGATCCACCATGCGCCCGTCTCGCGGGCGCAACCTATTTGCAAGGAGAAAGCCCCATGGCTCGCTCGATCCCTTCACGCCTGTGCATTGTTGGCGCCGGTGCCATTGGCTGCACCCTGGCGGCGCGCCTGGCGGCCACAGGTCAACCAGTGAATATGTTCGCCCGTGGCAACACACTCACCGCGCTAAACGAAAACGGCGTACGCCTGACCGACCTGGATGGCGAACATAACGCCCCGGTAAACGCCAGCGACGACTGTGTCCTGCTCGGCGAGCAGGACGTGGTTTTCCTGTGCGTCAAGGCACAATCCTTACCCACGCTGGTCCCCCATCTGGCACCGTTGATCGGCCCACATACAACCGTGGTTCCGGTCGTGAACGGCGTGCCATGGTGGTACTTCCACGGCGAGTCCGGAAATATGGCTGGTCAACCTATACAGGCGGTTGATCCAGACGGAACCCTGCTGGCATCTCTCGATCCGGCACATATCCTCGGGTGCGTAGTATTCATAACTGCAGAAACGATAAGCCCAGGACAGGCACGCTCACACAATCCGCACCTGATGATTCTTGGCGAGCCAAATAACCGCAAGAGCCAACGACTCGAAACGATCCGTCAACTGATCGAAGACGCGGGTATAGAAGCCAGAGCAAGTGATCGTATCCGAGACTCGCTGTGGACCAAAATCCTCGCCAATCTGACCTCCAACCCCCTGTCGGTAATCACTGGGGCAACACTCGAAGAGCTCTATAGCGAGCCCGAGTTAACCCCTCTGGTGGGGAAAATACTTCATGAAGGGCTACTCACTGCCGCAGCTTATGGCGCACGCATTGATTTCGACCCACCAACCTTCATGAAACTTGGTGCAGGCATGGGCGCAGTCAAAACTTCGATGCTGCAGGACTATCAGCATGGGCGCGCTCTGGAACTCGCCGCTATCGGTGACGCGGTAGTCGAACTTGCAGAGCACCACGGCCTCGGCGTACCCACCACTCGCGACATTCTTTCGCTAGCGCGCTTTTTAACTCGGCACCCTTCACGCAGCAGCACTGACATCGTTTCGGTCATCGCGCCCACATCTACCCCATCACAGGAAAGGAAAAAACCATGACCTCCCTGCTTACCCAAAAAATCGATTCACCCTGCGCCTGGCGTGGCGAAGATTTGGTGAAAGACCCTGAGCAAGCCTGGATATATCACCTATCCCCTGACACGCTCGCTGTGCTTGATCGCGCCATGGTGCAGGTTAGAGATCGTGGCCTAAAGGCTCCGAACTTCATACGTGAGGATTTCTTGATACCAGAGCTGGATAAGGAGATCCAAAACCTTGCGAACGAATTGGAGAATGGCCGCGGTTTTCTTCTCCTTCGTGGCCTGCCAGCCGAGCTCTATAGCGAAGAGGAAATGGCAATCATCTATTACGGCCTGGGCCTGCACATGGGGACTCCTGTGACTCAGAATCCACGCGCCGACCTGCTGGGCGTGGTGACCGCCATAGGCAACTCCAAAGAGAAAACTACTCGTGTCTACGAAACTAACGCCTACTTGCCCTACCACACAGATCTGTCCGATGTAGTTGGACTCCTGTCCATACGCAAGGCCAAGCAAGGCGGACTCAGCAGCCTGGTCAGCGCTGCGACCGTCTACAACGAGATCCTGGAGAGGAACCCCCACTATCTGGCGTTGCTCTATCGCCCACTATATTTCGCACACTTGGGTAATGACCTACCGGTCCCCTCTCCGATTTTCAGCTACCACGAGGATAAGCTCAGCTGTCGTTACCTTCGTGCCTATATCGAACTCGGCCACGAACAGAGCAACGTCAAGCTCTGCCAGGTAGAAGTCCAGGCGTTGGATTTGATCGACGCCATCATTCATGACCCAGCGATCCGCCTGGACATGATGCTGGAACCCGGCGACATGCAGTTCGCCAACAATTACGCCGTGATGCATTCGCGTAGCAACTTTGAGGATCACGACGATCCAGACCTCAAACGCCGCCTACTGCGCCTGTGGCTGAAGATGCCCAATGCACGCGTACTCGCACCGGAGTTTCCCGGCCGAAACGGGTTCCATGACAACCTGCGCCTGGCTCCTTGCGCCTGACATAACGCCATCGTGCCTGACAGGTGCGTCCTACCGCCCTAGAGAAACCACCATGACCGCAATGATCCAAACCCTCAAGCCCGAAACCTGTAGCGACGAAGAATGGGCGCTGCGCATCAAGCTCGCCCACTGCTACCACCTGGTCGATTACTTCGGCTGGACCGAGACCATCTTCAATCACATTTCCGCACGCCTGTCTGGCCCGGCCCACCATTACCTGGTCAACCCGTTCGGCCTGAACTACAGCGAAGTCACTCCAGCCAACCTGCTCAAGGTCGACCTGCACGGTAATAAGCTCGACGAGTCACCCTACGACGGCAACCCCGCAGGCTTCGCTCTGCACAGTGCCGTGCATGGCGCGCGCGACGATATCCAGTGCCTCCTACACACCCACACCACGCCGATCTCCGCCGTGGTGCAGAAAAAGCGCGGCTTCACCCATGACGACTTCTACGGCGCGCAACTTTACGGCCGCATCGGTTACCACACCTTTGAAGGCATCACGCTGTTTGAAGACGAGAAGACCCGGATGATCGAAAGCCTGGGCGACAAGCACATCCTGGTGCTGCGCAACCACGGTATCGCAGTGGGCGAAAGCAGCATCGAGAAAGCCTTCTTCCTGCTCTGGACGGTGCAACGCGCGGCCGAGAACCAGTGTGCCGCCGGCGCTCTGGGCGGCGAAGACAACCCGCTCGAAGCCGGTATTGCCGAGAGGTGCGCGGACCTCACCGCCATGCTGATCCGCGAGAGTGGCTTCGCCACCAAGTTCTACGACGCCATGGTGCGCAAGATGCGCGCCGAGCGCGTGCTGCCCTGGTAACCGCGAGGAGTCGTGCAATGAATGCTGCCATCCACCCCAACCTCCCGCACTTCGACGAACCGCCGATATCGCGCCTCGATCCAAAAGGCGTGCTGCTCAGTTGCAATGCGGCCTACCTGCGAATGTGCGGCCTGCGCGAAGACGAACTGATCGGCAAACCCCACGAGCAGATCAATGACCCGCGCATGCCCGCAGTGGTCATCGACAGCATGTGGCGTGCGCTGCGTGCCGGCGTACCTTGGACTGGCCCCGTGATGGGGCGTCACAGGCAGGGCGGGCATTACTGGCACACGCTCTATGTCGTGCCGCTGTTCGATGGCGGAGAACTCTCGGCGCTCGGCACCGTCTACCAGCCGATCAGCCGTGAAGAAATACTCGCAGCCAGTACGCTCTATGCCCGCCTCGACCGTGGTCAATCGCCGTGGGCGCCAGGCCAGCGTTCCACTGCGCTGCTCGCCAGTCATGGCCTTCAACTGAGTCTTGGCCTGCTCGCTCTGGGCGCAATCATCACCGCGCAACTGCCCTTGGCCACAGGTTTGCTGGCCCTCTTCGCGCTGCTGCTGGCCGGGCTGCAACCAGCCCTGCGCCAGCGCCGACTGACCCGCAAAATCCTTGGCCAGTACCGGGAAATATACAGCGAGCCGCTACTGGCGCCGCTGCATAGCGGCCACGCCGACAGCAGCGCCCTGCTAGCGATGGCCCTGAACAGCCAGCGCGCGCGGATGACTACGGTGATGTCACGCATCAGCATCAACAGCGAGGTTCTGCGCCAGCAGGCACATACTTCAGCCGAAGTGGTGGAGAACACCGCCGAACAACTGAACAGGCAGGTACGCGAGACCGAACAGACCGCCGCGGCCATCAACCAGATGAGCGCCACCATCCAGGAGCTTTCACGCAACCTGCAGAGCACCGCCCAGGCCGCGCAGAACGCCAACCAGTTGGCCTACGACGGTGAACGCCTGTCGGACGACAGCCAGAACTCCACTCAGACCATGCGCTCTTCGGTGGAAGAGATCGGCAGCGCCGTCGGCAACCTGGCCGATGCTATCGAGTCAATCGGCGGCATCGCCAGCGTGATCCAGAGCATCGCCGAACAAACCAATCTGCTGGCCCTCAATGCCGCTATCGAAGCCGCCCGCGCTGGCGAATCCGGCCGGGGCTTCGCCGTGGTTGCCGACGAAGTACGCAGCCTCGCCTCACGCACACGTGACTCGACTCATGAAATCCAGCGCTCTATCGAAAGCCTGCGTAGCGGAAGCGGCAACGCGCTGACCACCGCGAAACGTGGCGAGCAGGCCGCGCTGCGCGCCAGTGCCGATGTGCAGCAAACCCGCCAGGCACTGGTGCGTATCTGCGAGGAAGTCGGCCAGATCAGCAGCATGAACCAGCAGATGGCAGCGGCCATTGAGCAGCAGGGCCAGGTCGCCGAGCAGATCAACCAGCAGATCACCGAGATTGCCGGCCTCACAGAGCGCACCAGTCAGCAGGCAGGACGCACCACCGAGATCAGCCAGACCCTGCACCAATTGGCCGAATCGCAACTGAGTCTTGCGCAGCGTTTCATCAAGGGCTGAGATTCGTACAACCGGATGATCGGTAAACCTGGCAAGCACGTACAACAACCTGGCCACCAGGATCAATTTCCTGTCGCTGGTAAAGGCTTGAATAGAGCCTCATAAAAATCCCTTCGGGACATTAGCGAGGCCCCCCATGTCCACTCAGGAATACGATTACATCGTGATAGGCGCCGGCTCGGCAGGCTGCGTGGTTGCAGCCCGGCTGATCCAGCAGAATGCCGGCAGCGTGCTACTGCTTGAGGCCGGAGGCAAGGACAGCAGCCCCTTCCATACGATGCCCGCCACCGTGGTACAGGTTTTCCAGCAGAAGTCCTGGCCGTACATGACCGTGCCGCAGAAACACTGCAACGACCGCGAAATGATCATTGCCCAGGGCAAGGTGCTCGGCGGCGGTAGCTCGGTCAACGGGATGATCTACATCCGTGGCCAACACGAGGATTACGACGACTGGGTAAAAGACTGGAACTGCCCGGGCTGGGGTTATCGCGATGTGCTGCCCTACTTCAAGAAAGCCGAAGCCAACGAGAGCCTCAGCGGTGAATTCCACGGACAGCAAGGCCCATTGCCGGTCAGCGAGAACCGCTATCGCCACCCAATGACCATGGCCTTCGTGCGCGCTGGCCAAGAGATGGGCCTGCCCTACGTCAACGATTTCAATGGTGCATCCCAGGAAGGTGTCGGCTTCTACCAGACCACCACGCACAATGGTGCCCGTGCCAGCACCGCGCGTACCTATCTGAAATCGGTACGCGACAACAGCAAGCTGACCGTGATCACTGACGCCCTGGCGCACAAGGTGATCGTCGAGAACGCCCGCGCTACCGGAGTGAAGTTCAGCGAGAAGGATGGAGCGCCGATAATCGCCCACGCCCGCAAGGAAGTAATTCTCAGCGCTGGCGCCTTCGGCAGTCCGAAGATTCTCATGCTCTCCGGCATCGGGCCGAAGGAACACCTCGCGGGTCTCGGCATCGAAACCTTGGTCAACCTACCGGTTGGCAAGAACTTTCATGACCACCTTCACCTGTCGCTCAACGCCACCACCCACAAACAGAACAGCATCCTCGGCGAAGACAAGGGCCTGCGCGGCATCAAGCACATGATCCAGTGGCTGGCGTTCCGTAGCGGCCTGCTGACCAGCAATATCCTCGAAGGCGGCGGTTTCGTCGACAGCCAGGGCGTCGGTCGGCCAGACATCCAGTTCATGTTCCTGCCGGTAATGGACAACTTCGACAACACTCCCGGCGAAGCCCCTCCCGCCGCCGAGCATGGCCTCACGGTCAAGGTTGGTCACCTGCGCCCCAAGGCTCGTGGCGACGTGCGCCTGCGCAGCACTGACCCGGCCGACATGCTGCTCATCGACCCCAACTATCTGGGTGACAAAGACGACCTGCAAGGGCAGATACGTGCCGTGCAAGCCGGCCTCAAGCTGATGCAACAACCCGCGTTGAAAAGCCTGATCAAGAAGATCGTCGCGCCCGAGAATATCGACTGGAAGGACACTGCCGGCATCGAGACCTTCATACGCCAGGCGATCAAGACCGTCTACCACCCTGGCGGTACCTGTTGCCTGGGCATTGATCCGGGCAGCTCGGTGGTCGACCTGCAGATGCGCGTACATGGCGTGCCGAACCTGCGAGTGATCGACCTCTCCGTATGCCCGCAGATAGCCAGCGGCAACACCAACGCGCCGGCGATCATGCTTGGCGAACGCGGTGCCGATTTCATTCTCGGCAAGGCACCGCTGACGCTGAGCGCACCACATGAGCAAACGCTGAATCTCGATGCGGTGATTGGCACACCTCAGTCACTCGCCGGCTCCAACCGCTCCTAATCGACCTTTCCCGACCTGGCGCGCATATCGCGCCAGAGCTTTCCTACGCCCTGAAACCGGATCGAGGATCACACCATGCACTTCTTCCCGCAGCGTCATCTGATAAGCGCTATTGCACTTTCCGCACTTGTCCTTGCCCAGAATGCCCACGCCACCGAGGGTGGCGGCGGCGCCTACGCCAATGGCAGCGAAGGTTTCATGACCGGCGCCCTGCCTCCGCCTGGCAACTACCTGATCAGCTACAACACCTATTACACCGCCGACAAGTTTGCCAATACGAACCCGGCGTTCGACCACTTCAAAGTCAGTACCGCCGCTACCATTCTGCGCGCCATCCATGTCACTGATAAGAAGATCCTCGGTGGCAACTGGGCGATGCACGCCTTCCTGGTTGCAGCCGATGTGGACGTCAATATGGGGGCGGGCGGCCGCCAGGATCGCGCCGGCATGGGCGACCTCATCGTCAGTCCGCTGGCGGTCGGCTGGCACGCCGGAAACTGGCACTGGATTGCAGCCGTCGACCTGTACCTACCCACCGGCCGCTACGACAAGAAAGAACTGGCCAACATCGGGCGTAACTACGCCACCGTCGAGCCGCTGTTCGCCTTCACCTACCGCAACCCGCAGGGTTATGAGTTCTCGATGAAGACCATGTTTGACCACAACTACGAGAACAACGACACCCAATACCGCTCAGGCAATGAACTCCACGCCGACTTCGTCGCTGCCAAGCACTTCGGCAACTGGGGTGTGGGTATCGGTGGCTACACCTACAAACAGCTCACCGGCGACAGCGGTGACGGTGCGGTATTCGGAGACTTCAAAGGCCGCGCCACTGCACTGGGCCCGCAACTCTCCTACACAACTGCCTCGGGCTTGAACATCCAGGGCCGCTACCAACATGAGTTCGACGTATTGAACCGTCCGGAAGGCGATAAGTTCTGGCTCAACATTGCCATCCCTCTTTGATTTTATCTGCCAGGAGTCACCCCATGAGCGACATTCAATTGCTTCCCCAAGTGCAGGCGTTCCTACAACGCCAGCACGCCCATTTCGTCGATGGTGCTTACCGCTCTAGCGCCTCCGACAAGCGTATCTCGATCATCAATCCGGCCAATGGCGAAGCCATTGCCCAGGTAACCGCCGCTGATGCAGCTGACATCGAAGCGGCCGTCAGTGCAGCACACTGCGCCTTTAAAGGCAGTTGGGCCAAGACCTTGCCCTATCAGCGTGGCGTAATACTCAATCGACTGGCCGATCTGCTCGAAGCCAACAGCGAAGAACTGGCCCAGTTGGAAACCCTCTGCTCAGGCAAATCTATCCACCTATCCCGGATGTTTGAAGTCGGCCAAAGCGCGGTGTTCCTACGCTACTACGCCGGCTGGGCGACCAAGATCAACGGCGAAACGATGTCCCCCTCCTTCCCGTCGATGGCCGGCGAACAGTACACCGCCTTCACCCGTCGTGAGCCAGTGGGCGTGGTGGCCGGTATCGTGCCGTGGAATTTCTCGGTAATGATCGGCGTATGGAAAATCGCTGCCGCTCTGGTCACCGGCTGTACGCTGGTGCTCAAACCCAGTGAATTCACCCCACTGACTTTGCTGCGCCTGGCCGAACTGGCAATGGACGCGGGTGTGCCAGCGGGAGTGTTGAACATCGTCAACGGCACCGGCGAAGTCGGTGCACAACTGGTCAACCACCCGCAGGTAGCCAAGGTTTCGTTCACCGGTTCGGTGCCGACCGGACTCAAGGTCGGCCAGGCCGCAATGGCCGCCAACCTCACCCGAGTGACCCTGGAACTGGGCGGCAAAAATGCTGCGGCGCTGCTGCCTGACGTCGACCTCGATGCTGCCATCGGTGGGCTGATCCAAACCGGTTATGTGCATCAGGGTCAGGTGTGTGCGGCACCAGAACGGCTCTACGTACCGCGTTCACGCCTGGATGAGACCCTGGAGAAATTCAGCGCGGCACTAAAAGGCATGAGCATTGGCTCGCCCCTTGATGAGAGTGTCCAGTTCGGGCCCCTGGCCAATAAGCCGCAGTTCGACAAGATGGTGCAATTCTTCGAGCTGGCACGCCAGGAAAGCCGCATCGTCTGCGGTGGTAATGCGATTGCCCGTCCCGGCTACTTCGTTGAGCCGACCCTGGTACTCGCGGGTAACGCCAAGGATCGCATCCTGCACGAAGAAACGTTCGGCCCGTTAATGTGCGTGCTGCCTTATGACGACGTCGAAGAACTTCCCGGCCTGATGAACGACTCGCCGTTCGGCCTCACCGCAAGCATCTGGACCAACGACCTGTCCAGGGCACTGCGCCTGATTCCCCAGATTGAGGCCGGCACGGTATACATCAACATGCACACCTTCCTCGACCCTTCGGTGCCCTTCGGCGGCATTAAAGCCTCGGGCACGGGCCGCGAATTCGGCAGCGCGTTCATTGACGATTACACCGAACTCAAGTCAGTGATGATCCGCTACTGAATCGCCTCTCGGGCCGGTTTACCGGCCCTGCCCTCCCTGTTCGAAAACTCACAATACTCAACTCGTTTCTGGCACGAGGAATGCTTGAATTTTCCCGTAATTAGTCATATGTGCAAAATCGATCCAATTGCGCACCAAAACTATTAGAAATCCCTTCGAGGTGCCTTGTGAGTGTGCAAAACCTCCACGATTTCGACCACTGGAATCAGGCAGTACATGCCGTGTGTGGCCGTTTTGTCACGCAACGCTGCACTCATGCGGACAATTTCATTGGCAGTATCCAGCACCATCAATTGGGTGATCTGAATCTGGCGGATATCCAGGTTAACGCCTTGTCGATCCGCCGCGAACGCGGCAGCGCAAGCCGTGGTGATGATCGCTTCTATTTTTTAGTCCTGCAGCGTGAAGGCAGCATGGCGATCAACCGTAGTGCGCAAACATTCACCTTGCACCCTGGCGACATGGCCCTGCTGGACTCAGCCGAGTCCTTTGAAATGCAACCGAATGGGTTGATCGCGCAACTGTCGATCCACCTCTGCCGTGACGCCGTGGATCGGCTCCTGCCGACACACGCCTGGCGCTTCGGCAAAATCGAACAGAGCGGCCTGAGCGGACGTCTGCTCCACGGCATGTTGCAGCAGATCAGTGACGGGGAAATGAATCTGGGCGCCGGCCAATCTCATGGCGCGGCATTGCAGGACGCCCTGATCAACTTGCTGCAGCCCTCTTTACATCCCGATGATGTACCGAACACCGGCCGCCCCCTACGACGACTCGCTGAGCGAATGATCAACAAAACGCTGCTGGCGCCCCCGACACCAGCCGAACTGGCCGCGATGCTGAACATCTCGGTACGCCAGCTCTACCGCCAGTTTGAACTCGATGGTGACAGCATCGGACGCTACATCCAGCGCCAACGCCTGCACTGCGCCGCCCGAGATTTGGCACAGACCGGTGACAATGCCCTACCCATCACCACCATCGCCTACAAGTGGGGCTTTACCGACTCCGCGCACTTTTCCCGGGTATTCAAGCGCCACTACAGCATGCCGCCCAAGGATTACCGCGCAAACGTCCAAGGCGCAACCAGCGCGCACAATAACCAAGGACACCCTTGAATATTGCCATCATCGCCACCGGGGCCATGGGCTGTTTGTTCGCTTTACCTCCGGTAATTAGCGGCGTGCGGGGCAGCCTGCATCCCGGTGAACACCAACATCCGCTCAGGCTTCCTTTTTAGCGTGGAAGAAATGAAGTACTGCTTGATGGGACGTGCAGATGCCTTCCCCGAACCGGGTAAGCCCTACCGTATCGAATGGATGCAATTCCAAGGCACCGCGTCAACGGTGCGGTTGATGCTCGCTGGCGCACGCGACTGCTCATCTCAGGCCCCGTCTTCGCTTGATCAGGGCACATTGTCCAGCGAACTGCCGGCTTAGCCAGTGCCAGCACGTGGCCGAGGCACCGGGGCCATTCTCGCTGTACTGAGCCGTGCAGGAGGATTCGCCTATCAAGAGCATTACAGACCTCAAGAGCAAGACCGTCGGCGTCAACGCCTATGACTCCTATGGCCAGATCGCCATGGTGCTGAAGTATCACGGGCAGAATCCAGCCAAGGGCATCTAGCTGGTGGAAACCGGCCTCCCTGGCTCCGAAGCAGTGCTGCGTGCCGGCCAGAATATCGATGCCTAGAAAGCGCAGCGCACGCAGGAATTCTTTCGTCTGCCCGATGCCACATGGCTTACGACACGCTTCGATCCGGCATTGGAAAACAACAGCTGACCATCTGTTCGGACAGATCCACACACCTGCAGCACCATTGAGCGCCCTCCGCCGGCATAGCGGCGGATGCCAAATTTAGTAGAAATGTCTATGATTGTCCGTCGACTTTCACAAAGCAGTTCCTTTGATGTCCATTCCCAAGAAACGCCGTAACCGCTACAACCCTGCCAGCGAAGACTTTCACAAGGAAGAGTTTCCTTTTTACTGGCTGGCACGCGTGTACGGGCGCTACGCCATGGCCATGGAAAAGCTGCTCAAGCGGATCGACCTGGATATCCCGCGTTGGCGAGTGCTGAACATTCTCTTCGAGAACGACGACTCCAGCATTTCGGAGATATCCGAACACGCCGTGGCCAAGCTTTCGACCATCACCAAAATCGTCTACCGAATGAAGGATGATGGTCTGGTGGAAACCAGCCAGAGCACCCAGGACGGCCGCGTAACTCAAGTCAGCCTGACCGCGGCAGGTCGCCAGGCGTTTTTTGACATGCACGAACTCACCGACGAGTTATTCCAAAAAAGCTTCCAGGGTCTAACCGAAGCTCAACTGCGCAAACTTAACCAAGTCTTGGCGAACATCTTCGCCAACCTGCCGGAACACTGACCGGCTTCGAGAACTCGCCGCACCCTGCTCGCTACCGTCAACTCAAACAAAATACTAGATTCTTATTAGTCCTCCAGCGCCCCGCTCGTTCAATAACCAGACCTGCGAAGTGCTGATGCGAGCTCAAGGTCTGGTTCAGCACCCTGCGAGCGAGTCCGGCGCGCAAAACTCGACTGAAGCTCCACGATCACCACCAGAACCCTTCTTACTTTTCGTCAGTTTTTTACTTCGGAACTCATGCCAGCGACCAGCAACCGCTTCAAACGTGTTGTTGGCGGCGTGAGAGGCTTTTTGGCGCTCGGCGCGACGATGTGAGCGGGGATCGATATTGTTGGCCACCAGCGCACGTGCAGCCTCTCTCCGCTGGCGAGCCTCCTTGAGACTGACGTCGGGATAGATGCCAAGGGAAATACGCAATTGCTTGTCATGCCAATAGAAACGGAAATGCCAGCGCTTCGAACTCGTCGTCGGCACTTGCAGAGATAAGCCATTCCCATCAGTTAACGTATAAGGCTTGCTGGCGGGCTTGGCTTTCTTGAGCGCTGTATCTGTCAGAGCCATCAGACACCTCCTTCTGCATCAAGGAGGGGAATACAACCCAGCGGTAGACGGACCAATACGAAAATTGATGCGCAAGGAATCGTAAAAGGCTGTGCCAGCGGTGTACTTAAATGTGTACTTAAAAACCGTGGCTGGAGATGGATTCCAGTGGAATTCAGAAAACGAAAAAAGCGGCACAAGGCCGCTATTTCCGTGGCTTCCAGGCGTTCAGTGGGCCTTAGTGGAAGCAAATATGGCGCAGCGGACGGGACTCGAACCCGCGACCCCCGGCGTGACAGGCCGGTATTCTAACCGACTGAACTACCGCTGCGCGTAACACTTGAAGCGAATGGTGGGTGATGACGGGATCGAACCGCCGACCCTCTGCTTGTAAGGCAGATGCTCTCCCAGCTGAGCTAATCACCCTTCACTTTCGGTGTGGGCCGCATCATATACGAAAAATCCGCAATGTGTTGATTTAAATGCAATTTATTTTAAATATTTTTCAATGAGCGGCGCGCCCCGGTAAAAACGGGCTTCTTCTGGGCCAAACGCGGCGCTATTGCGTTTACCCGATGGCCCGTTATCAGGTCACCCCGCACTGGGTTTTCCAAAGCCCAGACCGCAAAAAGCCCGCTCAATGAGCGGGCTTGCCGTGCCCCCCCCCTCCGTCAGAAGTCGAAGAACACCGTTTCTTCTTCGCCCTGTATGCGGATATCGAAACGGTAAGCCAACTTGCCATCAACCGTGCAACGCTTGGCGACCAGCGTCTCCCGACGTTGAGGCTGCTCGATCAGATTCAACACCGGATCGACCGCATTGGCCTGGGCTTCATCGTCGAAGTACACCCGGGTCTGCAAGTGAATATTGATGCCCCGCGCGAACAGCGAAACATTGACGTGCGGCGCCATCGGCACACCTGCAGCGTTCTTCACGGTGCCCGGCTTGACGGTATGGATCTGCCACTCGCCAGTATCCGTGGTCGCCGTGCGGCCAAAACCGTTGAAGGGCTTTTCCAGGTTGTAGTCGCTGTCGTAAACGCCTTCGTGGTCAGCCTGCCAACATTCCAGGAACGCATCGCGGATCAGGTGACCGTTGCCGTCATAGACATGGCCCAGCAACAGGATGTGCTCCCCCGGCGCACCGGGCTTGGCCATTTCGTTCCAGATTTCCTGCTCGCGGGGCGGGTTGCCTGCCGCCTCCAGCGCCAGGCCGATATGCACGTAAGGACCGGCGGTTTGCGACGGGGTTTCAGGCAGAAGTTCAACGGGCATGGACGTGCCTCCTCAACGGTTTTCGAAGTGGGTCTTGCGCTGACCGCGCAGAACGATATCAAAGCGATAAGCCAGGCAATCCATGGGATTGGCCATGCTCATATCAAGCCTTGCGATCAGGCTCTGCACCGCATCCGGATTGGCGATCGACTTGACGATCGGGCACATCGGGATGAGCGGGTCACCTTCGAAATACAGCTGGGTGATCAATCGCGTGGCAATCGACGGGCCACTGATGGAGAAGTGAATATGCGCCGGACGCCAGTCGTTGGGACCATTGCGCCACGGATACGGGCCGGGCTTGACCGTGCGGAAACTGTAGTTGCCGTCGCGGTCGGTCAAGGCACGGCCGACGCCGCCGAAGTTAGGGTCGATGGGGGCCAGATAGCTGTCTTTCTTGTGTCGATAGCGACCACCGGCATTGGCTTGCCACATCTCCACCAGGGTATGGGGAATCGGCTTGCCGTACTGGTCACAGACCCGACCGGCGACGATGATGCGCTCACCGATGGGCAAGCCCCCGTGGTTGAAGTTCAGCAGCAGATCGTTATCGTGCTGCCCCATCTTCAGGTGGGAAAAGTCCGGGCCGCTGGTTTCCGAGCGGGATAGGGGAATGCTCACCAAGGCTTGACGCGGGGAACGCAGGATCGAGGTTTTGTAGTCAGGCGTCAGGGCTTTGGGGTGCCAATTACGATCACGAATGACGAAACGGCTGTTGTCCGCATCAGACATGTCGGTTTCCTTTTTGTTATGGATGAAAATCAGGGGTGAACGCTGGGTAACCGGCAATCACCGCCCCAGTCTCGCCTGATGAGGCGCCCTCCAACACTGAAAAAACCGACCCTATCCATATCCAAATGGTTATGGATAGCAGCCTTCGCGATATTCCTCGCCCACCTCGCGCAACACCTCCACGCACCATTGAGCCGCCATGGACATCGTCAGCGCGGGATTGCTGCACAGCCCCACAGAACCACCGGGTTCACGAATACCCAGCTCCAACTCAAACAGATCACCTCGATTCAGGTCCTGCCTGACCGCATCAAAAGGCGCGACCCAGATCGCCTGACTGCCCTGCACATAACGCCGACTCAAGATCAACGACAGGGTTTCCAGACGCTGGCGCGGCGGGCTGATGCCGTGCTGCACAAACAGGCTGTCGGCGTATTTGCGGATCGTCGTCCCCGCCAGCGGCAACACCAGCGGATAATTTTCGATATGTTCATGCGCCTGCGGGTCAGCCAATAGCGGATGGCCGTTACGCACCACCAGGGTCATGGATTCGCTGTACAGATGCTCGAACATCAGCCCCAGGATCTGCGGACTATCGGTCATGCGTCCGACCACCAGGTCCAACTCCCCTACACGCAATTGCGACAACAGGTACGCGCTCGGCCCGGTCACCACGCTCACGACCAACGCGGGATGTCGGGCATGCAAACGACAGACGACCTCGGGCACCAGCAAACTTTCCACGGTGGACAGCACACCGAGCCTGGCGGTGAAGGGCGCGTGCTCGCCGGCACGCAGGCTATTCACCCCTTCTCGCAGCGCTTGTACGCTCGGCCCGGCATAACGCAAAAAAGCCACTCCGGCTTCAGTCAACGCCGCGCCACTTTTGCTGCGCACGAATAAAGTGGCGGTCAGCAGGGTTTCGAGCTCTTTGAGGGTCTTGGACAGCGCCGGTTGGCTGATCGCCAGTTTTTCCGAGGCGCGCGCCAGGCTGCCCTGGCGCGCCACTTCGAGAAAGCACACCAGATGGCGGAATTTGATGCGGGTATCGATATTCACCGTATGTTGCCGCCTTCGAGGTGTCCCCTGCCGCGCGTGAAAAAGCGCGAGAAGTAAGCTGGTTCGGAAGATTACCCGCGAAAGTGTACCGCCGATCGATCTCACCACACAGCGAACGCAGGTTGGGCGGCGTCGCCAGGGCGCCGAATCCCGGGCACAAAAAAGCCCGCTCGATGAGCGGGCTTTCTGTGGTGACCTGGCGTTCAGCGTTCCAGGTTACCGAATATGGCGCAGCGGACGGGACTCGAACCCGCGACCCCCGGCGTGACAGGCCGGTATTCTAACCGACTGAACTACCGCTGCGCGTAACACTTGAAGCGAATGGTGGGTGATGACGGGATCGAACCGCCGACCCTCTGCTTGTAAGGCAGATGCTCTCCCAGCTGAGCTAATCACCCTTCGTTTCGGTGTGGCGCGCATTCTACGGAGCGACCCAAGGTCTGGCAAGCACTTTCTTAAATCTTTTTTTTCAGCCCTTCCAATGGCTTAGGCAGGGTTGGCCTCAGCCGCTATCAAGACAATAATGCCCCCCTTTGTATAAAGGAGAGACTCACCCCATGTGGTTCAAGAACCTGCTTATCTATCGCCTGACCCAAGATCTGCCTGTTGATGCCGAGGCGTTGGAAACTGCAATGGCCACCAAACTGGCGCGCCCTTGTGCAAGCCAGGAGTTGACCACTTACGGTTTCGTCGCACCTTTCGGTAAAGGCGAAGACGCTCCCCTGGTTCACGTCAGCGGTGATTTCCTGCTGATCGCTGCGCGCAAGGAAGAACGCATCCTGCCGGGTAGCGTGGTGCGTGACGCCGTGAAAGAGAAGGTCGAAGAGATCGAAGCCGAGCAAATGCGCAAGGTCTATAAAAAGGAGCGGGACCAGATCAAGGATGAAATCATCCAGGCCTTCCTGCCGCGCGCGTTTATCCGTCGTTCGTCGACCTTCGCCGCGATCGCGCCGAAACAGGGCCTGATCCTGGTCAACTCGGCCAGCCCGAAACGCGCCGAAGACCTGCTGTCGACCCTGCGTGAAGTGATCGGCACCCTGCCGGTGCGCCCACTCACCGTGAAAACCGCGCCAACCGCGGTCATGACCGACTGGGTCACCACCCAGAAACCGGCCGATGACTTCTTCGTCCTCGACGAATGCGAACTGCGCGACACCCACGAAGACGGCGGCATCGTGCGCTGCAAGCGCCAGGACCTGACCAGCGAAGAAATCCAGCTGCACCTGAGCACCGGTAAAGTGGTGACCCAACTGTCGCTGGCCTGGCAGGACAAGCTGTCCTTCATGCTCGACGACAAGATGACCGTCAAGCGCCTGAAGTTCGAAGACCTGCTGCAGGACCAGGCCGAACAGGACGGTGGCGACGAAGCCCTGGGCCAACTGGACGCCAGCTTTACCCTGATGATGCTGACCTTCGGCGAATTCCTGCCGGCGCTGATCGAAGCACTGGGCGGCGAAGAGACCCCACAGGGTATCTAAGCGCACTATCGCCTTACTGTAGGAGCGAGCTTGCTCGCGAAAAACCTGAGCGCGCCGCGTGCATTCAAAATGCCCGCGTCATCGTTGACGATTTTCGCGAGCAAGCTCGCTCCTACAATGGTTTTTCCGTACACCTAATAATAAGGACCTCCCCATGCGCGCACTCGCCGCCTTGAGTCGCTTCGTCGGCAATACCTTCGCCTACTGGGTGTTGATCTTTGCCGTGCTGGCCTTCGTCGAACCCGGCTGGTTCATCGGCTTGAAAAGCGCCATCGTCCCGCTGCTGGGCCTGGTGATGTTCGGCATGGGGCTGACCCTCAAACTCGAAGACTTCGCCGAAGTCGCCCGCCATCCGTGGCGCGTGGCCCTGGGCGTGGTCGCGCACTTTGTGATCATGCCGGGCGTGGCCTGGTTGCTGTGCCGGGCCTTCAACCTGCCGCCCGAAATCGCCGTCGGCGTGATCCTCGTCGGCTGCTGCCCAAGCGGCACCTCGTCCAACGTGATGACCTGGCTGGCCCGTGGCGACCTGGCGTTGTCGGTGGCGATCGCCGCCGTCACCACCCTCCTCGCGCCACTGCTGACCCCGGCGCTGATCTGGCTGCTGGCTTCGGCCTGGCTGCCGGTGTCGTTCATGGAATTATTCTGGTCGATCCTGCAAGTGGTGCTGTTGCCGATCGTGCTTGGCGTGGTGGCGCAACGTGTGCTCGGCGAGCGGGTCCGCCATGCGGTGGAGGTGCTGCCGCTGGTATCGGTGGTGAGCATCGTGATCATCGTCGCCGCCGTGGTGGCCGCCAGCCAGGCCAGGATCGCCGAGTCGGGCCTGCTGATCATGGCCGTGGTGATGCTGCACAACAGCTTCGGTTACGTGCTGGGCTATTTCACCGGCCGCCTGTTCAAGCTGCCGTTGGCGCAACGCAAGTCGCTGGCGTTGGAAGTGGGCATGCAGAATTCCGGGCTGGGTGCCGCGCTGGCCAGCGCGCATTTTTCGCCGCTGGCCGCGGTGCCGAGTGCGCTGTTCAGCGTCTGGCACAATATTTCCGGAGCGCTGCTGTCGACGTACTTCCGCCGCATGAGCGAAAAGGAAGACCGCCGCACCCTGGAAGCCACTGCAAAAACTTGATCGTTCGATCAATCTTCGGCACTCTACCGAACGCCGCGGGGACGACCCCGCGACGCTATCGCGTACACATCAGGGGACGACCCCGCTTTTATAGAGGGAGGTCATCATGTCCTGGATCATTCTGGTTTTCGCCGGGCTGTTCGAAGTCGGCTGGGCCGTCGGCTTGAAATACACCGACGGCTTCAGCAAGCCGCTGCCCACCGCCCTGACGATTGCCGCCATGGCCATCAGCCTCGGCCTGTTGGGGCTGGCCATGAAGGAATTGCCGCTGGGCACCGCCTACGCCATCTGGACCGGTGTAGGTGCAGTGGGCACGGTGATCGCCGGGATTATCCTGTTCGGGGAATCCATGGCGCTGTTCCGGTTGGCCAGTGTGGCGTTGATCATCGCCGGGTTGGTGGGGCTCAAGATCAGCGCGTAGCCTCTACCGGCACGCAGTCTCGCGCCCCACCTACATAATTACTCCGCAGCAATGATCGACGCACGGTTACGTATAGCGCTGGCGTAATGGCAGACCAAACTCGTAGAGCAGCGCGTTTTCGGTGAAGGGCCAGACGTTGTAGGTGGAGGCCGGCAGATTCGGGTCGAATTTATAGGGGGCGTGGCTGGTGAAGAGTCCGACCGCCTGGCGCTCAAAATTATCCTCGTACACCGGCATGAACCGGGGTCGGCCATTTGAGTCGTAGCCCACCATTTTGGTGCCTGAAAAAGTCGTACCTGTCAGCGCAGAGCCTTCACCAAAATTGATCGCATGGGCGAGCTCATGTTGCAGAACAACGATCGGAGGCCGTTGGTCCCCCGGAACAATGAAGTTAGGTTGATACGTCAGGACCGGATCTGTTGCAGGTATGCCCGCAACGCCGTCTTTGACAAAACCGTCGCCATAATCAGCACGGCGGCCTTCATCGCTGCGCGTAACCCCGAGACCTGGATCACTGTAGTCATAGAAACTACCATCGGCCCCTTGTCGGATCTTGACAGGCGCTTCAAGCGAATCGATTTTTGCAAGCACCCTCTGCCCCACCGGCGAACCTCTGAGAAACTCAAGGTCATCATTTACACGCTGGCGGAACTCCGGGCTGCCTTCGACTTTGATCCCGCGATGACCGACGTCAAGGGGGGCGACTTCCCGAAAGCCTGACTGGGAACGGAGCTGGCTCAGATCGTCGACCCCTCGCCGTCCGAAGACACGATCATTTTCATTGGTTGTCTGGACAGTATCCCGCCCCCTCCCGGTATAAATAGCGTTGCTGTCTCCCCCGACGATATGGTCATCGCCCGGTCCGCCATGCAGAATGTTGTGCCCCCTTCCGCCATAAATCAGATCGTTATCCTCCCCGCCATCCACGTAGTTGGTTTTGGTATCTGGCCCTCCGCCTGCACGCAATTCATCGCTGCCTTTGCCACCGTAAATCACAGCATTGCCACTGCCCCCGGTGATAAAGTCATTTCCATCATTACCTTCGGCGTAGCTTTCACCGCTGCCCAGGTTAATCACGTCAGAACCCTCCCCGCCAAACACATTCGTCTTGCCCGACCCGGCGTAAACCGTATCGTTACCCGCGCCGGCATAGATAAACGTTTCCCGACTGCCCCCGTAACCGATGCTGACGCCATCATTCCCCCCGCCGGTTTCGACCACAACGCCCTGTTTGATTGCGGGATTTTCATGATGTTGAATGTCGTAGGATTTCCCATTGATCTGCGCGAGGAGCCCACCGTCCCGGCTTTCTTCGATATGGATAGAATCATCACCATTGCCGGTTTTGATGCGAAGGGTCTCATGATTCCGTTGTGCTCGAGACGAGGTGCCACGTTCGCGAGTAATGCTGACATTGCCATCATGGTATCCCCGACTCGGGTCGACCTTGGTCGGCGCAGACGGTGATGAAGGGCTGCCAAAATCAATACTGCCTTGCTGGCCCTCGGCCTTGGCGCGAACCTGTTCACGACTGGGCGCGCTCTGGAAGTATGAATCGGCCGGCGCAGCATCAGATTGCCTTGCACGCCGCTGGAGATCGGAGTCACTGCCATAAGTCACCGGGCCAGCCTCGACTGAACCGATCTCCACCCTGGATGGCCCATGAGTATTGTTGTACATAAACGGCACATTGGCAGTGATCGGAGCCGCATGCGCGGCCTGTCTGACGGGATCACTCGCCGCGCGATAGGCCGAGTTGGCTTTTTGATCTTCGCCGGAGTAAGCCAGCTGCGGCTGCGGCTGCGGCTGCGGTGAAGAAGTAGAAGTAGAAGTAGAGTCCATCGTTAGCTCCCGTCATACGCAGAGGAAGACGATAACTCTGTGGCGTGCTGACCGAAAACGTTCCTCCAATAGAGTGAAAAATTACCGGACTGGGCATGAAGGAGCCGCGTCACGCCGGAACATCCTGGCGCCACACCGCTCGCCAGCAGCACGCATGCCGAGTAAACCAGGCTCGCTACTTCACCGCCCCCCGCAGCGCCCCGACCAAACCCTGCAAGTGCGACGGTGTCGCTGCCTGCGCCGTTACCGGCTGGCCGACCACCAGTGTCACGCGCGACCAAATGCGATGAAAGAAGCCCTTGTTAGGGTCGCGGCTGAAAAAACTCCCCCACAAGCCCTGCAACGCCAATGGAATCACCGGCACCGGCGTCTCTTCCAGAATGCGCGTCACACCACCGCGGAACTCGTTCATCTCGCCGTCACTGGTCAACTTGCCTTCCGGGAAGATGCACACCAACTCGCCGTTCTTCAGGTACTGCGCAATTCGTGTGAAGGCTTTTTCGTAGATCTGGATGTCTTCATTACGCCCGGCAATCGGAATCGTCCCGGCGGTGCGAAAGATGAAGTTGAGCACCGGCAAGCGGTAGATCTTGTAGTACATGACAAAGCGAATCGGCCGACGCACCGCGCCACCAATCAACAGCGCATCGACGAACGAGACGTGGTTGCACACCAGCAAGGCCGCGCCTTCGTCCGGGATCAGTTCCAGGTTGCGATGCTCGACGCGGTACATGGAATGGCTGAGCAGCCAGATCATGAAACGCATGGTGAACTCGGGGACGATCTTGAAGATGTAGGCGTTGACCGCCACGTTGAGCAGCGACACCACCAGGAACAGCTCGGGGATCGACAGCTTGGCCACGCTCAGCAGCAGGATCGACACAATCGCCGAGACCACCATGAACAGCGCGTTGAGGATGTTGTTGGCGGCGATCACCCGCGCCCGTTCGTTCTCGGCGGTGCGCGACTGGATCAGTGCATACAACGGCACGATATAGAAACCGCCGAACACACCCAGGCCGAGGATATCGAACAACACCCACCAGGCCTGGCCGTACCCGAGCACCGCCAGCCAGTCGTTGGCCTGCACGTTCTGCGGCATGCCGCCGGAATGCCACCACAGCAGCAGGCCGAACACCGTCAGGCCGAAGGAGCCAAACGGCACCAGGCCGATTTCCACTTTACGCCCGGAGAGTTTTTCGCAGAGCATCGAGCCCAGCGCGATGCCCACCGAGAACACCGTGAGGATCAGGGTCACCACGGTTTCGTCGCCGTACAACCACTCCTTGGCGTAGGCCGGGATCTGCGTCAGGTAGATCGCGCCGACAAACCAGAACCACGAGTTGCCGACGATCGAGCGCGACACCGCCGGGGTCTGCCCCAGGCCCAGGCGCAAGGTGGCCCAGGACTGGCTGAAGATGTTCCAGTCCAGCCGCAGTTGCGGCGAAGACGCCGCCGCCCGCGGAATGCCGCGGCTGGCCAGGTAACCCAGCAGCGCTACACCGACAATCGCCACCGCCACCACCGGCGCGTAATGGGCGGACGACATCATGATCCCGGCGCCGATGGTGCCGGCCAGGATCGCCAGGAACGTGCCCATTTCCACCAGGCCGTTGCCGCCCACCAGCTCATCCTCGCGCAGGGCCTGAGGCATGATCGAGTACTTCACCGGGCCGAACAGCGCGGAATGGGTGCCCATGGCAAACAACGCCAGCAGCATCAGTTCCAGATGATTGAACAAAAAGCCGGTGGCGCCGACGGCCATGATCACGATCTCGCCGACCTTGATCGCGCGGATCAACGCGTCCTTGTTGAATTTCTCGCCAAACTGCCCGGCCAGCGCCGAGAACAGGAAGAACGGCAGGATAAACAACAAGGCGCACAGGTTGACCCAGATGGCGCGGTCACCGTCGATGGTCAACTTGTAGAGAATCGCCAGGATCAGCGATTGCTTGAAGATGTTGTCGTTGAAGGCACCCAGTAACTGGGTAATGAAGAACGGCAGAAAGCGCCGTGTGCGCAGCAAGGTGAATTGTGAGGGGTGGCTCATCGTCCGTGTTCCTGCGTGGCCTGTTTTTTTTTCAGGCCACGACTTTACCTAATCCCGCTTACTTATTCCCTAATCCTGCAATACACGGCGAAACAAAAAGCTCACCTTTATAGGCCCCCTGCACGGTGCGCTTGGCGACGACCAGCCACATCAGCGCCAACGCCAGCACCAGCACGCCGCCCACTACGCTGAAGAACCCCAGGTGCAACACATTCGCCAGCTTCAACGTGGCCAGGGCGTAGACCCCCAACGGAAAGGTGAAGCCCCACCAGCCCAGGTTGAACGGGATGCCCGCGCGCAGGTAACGCAGGGTGATCAGCACCGCGATCAGCATCCACCACAAACCGAAGCCCCACAGGGTAATCCCGGCTATCAGGCCCAGGCCGTAGGCGATTTCACCGACAGTGGGCAAGCCATTGGCGGCGAAGATCGCCGGTGCATCGCCGCCCAGTAGCAGCATACCGAGGGCGCCGGTGCCGATCGGGCCAAGTGCCAGCCAGCTCGACGCGGCCATGTTGGCGTGGGGCAGCTTATGCAGGGCCATGCGCAGCATCAGGATGGTCAGAATGCTGAACGCCACCGGCAGGGAAAATGCCCACAGCACGTAGCTGGTCACCAGCATCACCAGTTGCCCGTGGGCATCCGCCAGGTGCGTCGCCAACAAGCCACCGCTGGCGGCGGCGACTTCGGCGGCGACCACCGGCAACAGCCAGACGGCGGTCATCTGGTCGATGCTGTGTTCCTGGCGCGTGAACATCATGAACGGAATCAGCACACCGCAGGCCACTGCCATCGCCACGTCCAGCCACCACAGCGCTTCGGCCAGCGGCACCACGCCAGCGCCCCAGCGCGGCAGGCCGAACAGCAGCAAACCGTTGAGCAGCGTAGCCAGGCCCATGGGAATGGTGCCGAAGAACATCGACACCGTGGAGTGCCCGAAGATCCGTCGCGCTTCGTCGAAAAACATCACCCAGCGCGCCGCATACAAGACGCTGAACAGGATGAACAGGCCGATGGTGAACAGCCACAACCCTTCGGCGATGGCGTACATGCCGGGCAGATTGACCGGCAGTTGCGCCAGCGCCAGCGCCAACACCCCGGTGCCCATGGTGGCGGCGAACCAGTTCGGGGTGAACTGGCGGATCACTTCCCGCGGACGGGCCAGGTGGCTGAAGGGTTTGTAGTTCAGGGTGGTCGAGCAGGTCATGATGGCAATCCTCTTCCTCGTAGGAGGTTGGGGCCATGGTAGAACCTGAGCGCATATCTATATAACGGGTAATATCTCTAACTGTTATCTATTTTACCAATATAGCGTCAGGCGCTGCCCTTGCACCCGACCCGCAATGCATCCTGGCGCAGCAACCCGGCCAGGGCGCCGAGGGTCAGCATGATCAGCACGACACCATAGCCGTCGGTGGTGGCGATGAGGCCAAAACTGCGGATCAGATTGCCCGCCAGCAAAGACGGCAGGCAGAACGCCAGGTAGCTCAGCACGTAAAACGCCGACATCAACCCCGCCCGCTCATGGGGCAAGGCCAGCGGCACCACACTGCGCAAGGCCCCGAGAAAGCCCGCGCCAAAACCACTGCCGGCGATCAACGTGGCGACGAAAAACAGCGGCAGGCTGGCGCTGTGGACCGCCACGAGGATCAGCGCCACGCCAACGGCCAGCAGGCTGGCGCCCAACCGCAGGACCTTGTGGGCCGGGCGATTGCGCAGGCTGAAAATCATCAGCGCGCCGCTCAAGGTCAACACCGCGACCAGGCCGCCACCGATCAGGTTGGAGGTCGAGCCGGTCGCCGCCCGCACCAGCGACGGCGCCAGGGACAGATAGAAGCCGCCCATGGCCCACACCGCCACGTCCACCGGCAACGACAGCCACAACGCCCGGCGCGCTTGCGGCGGCACGTGCAAAGTCGGGCGCAATGACGCCAGCGCGCCGGGGATGCGGCTGACGGTTTCCGGTAAACGCCACACATACATGGCCTGCCCGAGCATCAGTGCGAGCAGTGTCCAGTAGATCAACTGGGTGGGCAGCGGCGCGAATTCCACCAGCAGGCTGCTGCCCATCGCGCCACAAGCCATGCCCAGCAAGGGCGCGACGCTATTGACCAACGGCCCCTGTTGGCGGTCGGTGTCGAGCAGGGCCGCGCCCAATACCGCGGTGGCCATGCCGGTGGCGAAACCCTGCAGCGTCCGTGCGGCGATCAACCAGGCCACGCCGCTCTCATTGATAAACAGCAGCATCGCCAGCATATTCAGGGCCAGTGCGGCAAAAATCACCGGCTTGCGCCCCAGGTGATCCGACAGCGAACCCACGGTCAACAGCGCCGCCAGCAAGCTCAAGGCGTAGACCCCGAAGACCAGTGTGAGCATGCCCGAGGAAAAATGCAGGCCCTCCTGGTACAGGTGATACAACGGCGTCGGCGCGCTGGAGGCCGCCAGGAACGTCAGCAAGGTGATCGCCAGGAACACCAGGCTGGAACGATGAGAAGTGAGGCTGGACATGGGCACGCTCCGCTAAAGCTAATATTTTGCTTTTGTCGAGTGTGCTACTGCTCGCCGCTTAAAGCAAATTCTTTGTGTTAAGGTCACAGGCATGGCGATAAAAGAAGGCCTCCGCCCGGGGGGCCGTAGTGCCCGGGTACAAGAATCCGTCCATTCGGCGGTGCGCGAACTGCTGGAAACCCATGAGCGGTCCAGCGTCACCGTACCGATGATCGCGGCGCGCGCGGGCGTCACGCCGTCGACCATCTACCGCCGCTGGGGCGACCTCTCGGTGTTGCTCGCCGATGTGGCCCTGGCGCGCATGCGCCCGGACAGCGAGCCGGCCAACACCGGCAGCCTGCGCGGCGACCTGCGGGCGTGGGCCGAGCAATACCTGGATGAGATGAGTTCGGAGCCGGGGCGCAACATGATGCGCGATGTGCAATCCAGCCAGACGCCAGGGTATTGCGTGAGCATCCTGAGCGGGCAGCTTCAAACGATCGTCGAGCGCTACCCGAACGCCACGCCGCCACCGCCGAGCGCGGACCGCCTGATCAACCTGCTGGCGGCGCCGACGGTGTTTCGCATTCTGTTCTCCACCGCGCCGCTGGCGGTGGATGAGCTGCACGCGCTGATCGAGTTGGCGCTGCAAGGGTAAAGACGCTATTCAGAAACCAATGTGGGAACGGGCTTGCTCGCGATTGCACTAGGTCAGTCACTGTATCGCTGACTGATCCACGGCTATCGCAAGCAAGCCCGCTCCCACATTTTTTACGGCGTGTAATCCGGCGTTACGTCCGCATCCCACGCCCGCTCACCAGCAACCGCGCGCAACCGATGTACAACACCGCCGTGGCCACGACCATGAAGGTGATCGCCACGCTGATCCGGATATCCGACACGCCCAGGATGCCGTAGCGGAAGGCGTTGACCATGTGCAGCACCGGGTTGGCCAGCGACACGGTCTGCCAGAACGGCGGCAGCAAGGTGATGGAGTAGAACACCCCGCCCAGGTAGGTCAGCGGCGTCAGCACGAAGGTCGGGATGATCGAAATGTCATCGAAGTTGCGGGCAAACACCGCGTTGATGAAGCCCAGCAGCGAGAAGATCGTCGCCGTCAGCACCACCACCACCAGGGTGATGCCGAGGTGATGCACTTGCAGTTGGGTGAAGAACAGCGACAACAAGGTCACGATCACGCCGACCATCAAGCCACGCAGCACGCCGCCCAAGGTGTAGCCGATCAGAATGGTGTGCGGCGACACCGGCGAAACCATCAGTTCTTCGATGGAGCGCTGGAACTTACTGCCGAAGAAACTCGACACCACGTTGCCGTAGGAGTTGGTGATCACCGACATCATGATCAGGCCCGGCACGATGTACTCCATGTAGGTGAAACCGCCCATGCCACCGATCTGCCGGCCGATCAGGTTACCGAAGATCACGAAGTACAGGACCATGGTGATCGCCGGCGGCAGCAGAGTCTGCGGCCAGATCCGGGTAAAGCGTTTCACTTCGCGGTAGACGATGGTTTGCAGGGCGATGAGGTTGGGTTGCAGTTCAGAATTCATACCGCCACCTTCGCCAGGTTTTTTTCCACCAGGGACACGAACAACTCCTCAAGGCGATTGGTTTTGTTACGCAGGCTCAGCACTTCGATGTGCTGGGTCGCCAATTGGCCAAACAGCGCGGTGATGCCCATGGCTTTATCCACCTGGACTTCCAGGGTACGGCTGTCCACCAGGCGGCATGGGTAGCCGAGCAATTGCGGCGGCGCCGACCGTTCGGTCTTCAGGTCGAGCAGGAAGGTTTCCACATGCAACTGGCCCAGCAGGTTGCGCATGCTGGTGTTCTCGACAATGGTGCCGTGGTCGATGATGCCGATGTTGCGGCACAGTTGCTCAGCCTCTTCCAGGTAATGGGTGGTGAGGATGATGGTGATGCCTTTCTGGTTCAGCTCGGTGAGGAAGGTCCACATCGAGCGACGCAGTTCAATGTCCACCCCCGCGGTGGGCTCATCGAGGATCAGCAGGCGCGGTTCGTGGACCAGCGCGCGGGCGATCATCAAGCGTCGCTTCATGCCGCCGGAGAGCGAACGTGAAGGCACGTCGCGCTTGTCCCACAGGCCCAGTTGGGTCAGGTACTGCTCGGCGCGTTCCTTGGCGACTTTCGACGGGATGCCGTAGTAGCCGGCCTGGGTCACGACGATGTCGAAGGTCTTTTCGAACTGGTTGAAGTTGAATTCCTGGGGCACCACGCCGATGCAACGCTTGAGCGCCGCCGGGGATTTGTCCAGGTCATGGCCGAAGATATTCACCGTGCCGCTGGTCTTGTTGACCAGGGTCGAGAGAATGCCGATGGTGGTGGATTTGCCGGCGCCGTTGGGGCCGAGCAAGGCGAAGAAATCACCTTCGGCAACGTCCAGATCGATACCACTCAGGGCCTGGAAACCGTTGCCGTAGGTTTTGGTTAGCTGCCGGATGGACAGAGCGGAACTCATAGCGGAATACGCACCAAAGAAGGGAATAGGGACAATAGATGAGGGCACACCGCGCATCGTTCAACGGCGGCGCATGACAAACATGGTGCTTGCCCGCGCCGCACAAGTACAGTCACCTGTATTAATAGTCAGTATCAGGTCAACGCGGTCATCACCGCTTTGCGGTACGCCGGGCGCTGTTGCAGGCGTTGGTACCAAGCATCCAGGTGGGGCATGGCCGGGCGTTCTATGGGCATTTCAAACCAGGCGTAAACAAAGCAGCCCAAGGGGATATCGCCCATGCCGATGGCGTCGCCCGACAGGTAGGGCTGTTCGGTGAGCGCCTTCTCCACGGTGCCGAGTGCATCGATGCAGGCCTGGCGCCCGGCGTTGATGCTGTCCCAGTTCTGTTTTTCCGCCGGGGTGCGTACCACGCCCCAGAACACCGCCTTGAACGGCTCGGCGAGGGTCGAGGTGGTCCAGTCCATCCATTTTTCGGCACTGGCCCGCGCCTTCACGTCGCTCGGGTACCAGTTCGACGCCTGCTTGGCGCAGAGGTAACGCACGATGGTGTTGGATTCCCACAGCACGAAGTCGCCGTCTTCGATCATCGGCACCCGGCCATTCGGGTTCAATGCGCGGTATTGCGGCGTGTCCACCACGCCAAACGCCCCGCCCGCATCGATGGCCTCATAGTCCAGGCCGAGCTCCTCGGCGCACCACAGGACTTTCCTGACGTTCGATGAATTTTTACGCCCCCAGATCTTCAGCATGACCGCGCCTTATTGTTGATGAACATGGCTTGATGAACGCAGCAGCATACGCCGGTTCACGGGCGGCTTAAATCGTCCTGCATGTCACCCAGCACGCTCGGCATCTGCTCGCCAAACAGGTGCGGGTAACATTTCTCCAGGTGGGCAAAGAAGAAATCTTCGGGCACATCCGCAAATTGCCCATGGTCCACCAGGTACTCCATCGAGCGCTTGCCCTGGCGATTGAAGGCGTGGAACACACTGTCGTTGATCCCATCGAACGCCAGCGGCGGCACATCGAACAGCTCGCACAATTGCTGGTTGAACGCCGGCGTGGCTTTGACCCAGCGCCCGTTCAGGTACAACTCGGTATAACCGTGCATGGCGAACACATCGCTTTTGAGCAGCGCGATCAGGCGTGGCGTCGACAGGTGATTGCGCACATCCGCCAGGCCGATGCGCGCCGCAATCCCGCAGTGCCGCGCGCAGGCGGCGAGCAAGGTGGCCTTGGGCACGCAGTAGCTCTGGCCGGCAGCCAGGGCGAAGCTGGCGTTCAGGGTGTTGGGGTCGCGGCTGAAGGTATAGGGGTTGTAGCGCACCGCCTCACGCACGGCGTAATAAAGACTGACTGCCTGGTCACCTGAATCCGCGCTGGAACCGCGATGTTTTTCGGCGAACTCCACCACCGCAGGGTGGTCACTATCGATGAAGCGGCTGGGATTCAGGTACGTTTCCATGGGTTTGATCTCCGGGGGAAGCCTGGAGTCTAACGACAGGTCCGCCACAGCGATAACGACGATTCGGCCAAATGTCGGCGCCTGGTGATCGGTGATCCCAAGGTGCTTCCAGTACAACTCGCCACACCCTGATCACCGCGCTTTCTCGGATGCCGACTAAGCTCAACGGTGGTTTCGCCCCTGGTTTCACGGAGGATTGAATATGTTGTTGTTGTGGATACTGGTTCTGGTGGTCGGCATTGCCTACCTGGCACACCGCCGCACCGCGCCCCTGCCCGCCCTGGGCGTGGTCGCCGTTTACCTGCTGGCGATGGGCGCCTGGAGCCACGCACCGGGTTGGCTGCTGCTGATCTGCTGGGTGTTGATTGCCATCGTGGCCGCGCCGCTGCTGCTGCCCGACCTGCGCCGCGAATACTTCACCAAGCCGCTGTTCAGTTGGTTTCAGAAGGTCTTGCCGCCAATGTCCGAGACCGAGCGCGATGCCATCGACGCCGGCACCGTCTGGTGGGACGGCGAGCTGTTCAGCGGCCGCCCCGACTGGAACACGTTGCTGGCCTACCCCAAGGCACGCCTGACCGAAGAAGAGCAGGCGTTCATCGATGGGCCGACCGAAGAACTGTGCGCGATGGTCAGCGACTGGCAAATCGGCCAGGCCATGGACCTGCCGCCCGCCGCCTGGGAACACATCAAGACCCATGGTTTCTTCGCCCTGATCATTCCCAAGGAGTACGGCGGCAAAGGCTTCTCCGCCTATGCCCACTCCCAGGTGGCGATGAAACTCGCGACCCGCAGCGGCGACCTAGCGTCCACCGTGATGGTCCCCAACTCCCTCGGCCCGGCCGAGCTGCTGCTGCATTACGGCACCGATGAACAACGCAACCACTACCTGCCGCGCCTGGCCCGTGGCGACGATATTCCCTGCTTCGCCCTGACCGGCCCGCTGGCCGGCTCCGACGCTGGCGCCATGCCCGACACCGGAGTGATCTGCAAAGGTCAATGGCAAGGCGAGGAAACCCTCGGCCTGCGCCTGAACTGGGAAAAACGCTACATCACCCTGGGCCCGGTCGCGACCCTGCTCGGCCTGGCGTTCAAGGCACATGACCCGGACCACTTGCTGGGCGAAGAAGAAGACCTGGGCATCAGCCTCGCGTTGATTCCCACCGATACGCCAGGCGTTGACATCGGTCGTCGTCACCTGCCGCTGGGCGCCGCATTCATGAACGGGCCCAACTCCGGCAAGGACGTGTTCATCCCCCTGGACTACCTGATCGGTGGCCAGGACATGCTCGGCAAGGGCTGGATGATGCTGATGAACTGCCTGTCGGTGGGCCGCTCGATTTCCCTGCCGGCGGTCGGCACCGGCGCAGCCAAGTTCACCAGCCTGGTGACCGGCCAATACGCCCAGGTACGCGAGCAGTTCAACGTGCCGCTGGCGGCCTTCGAAGGTATCCAGGAAGCCCTCGCCCGCATCGGCGGCAACGCCTGGCTGATGGACAGCGCGCGCATGCTCACCGCCAACGCGGTGGACCTCGGTGAAAAACCCTCGGTGCTGTCGGCGATCCTCAAGTACCACCTGACCGAGCGCGGCCGCGAATGCATCAGCCACGCCATGGATGTCCACGGCGGCAAGGGCATCATCATGGGCCCGAACAACTACCTGGGCCGCAGCTGGCAAGGCGCGCCGATCTTCATCACGGTGGAGGGCGCGAATATCCTGTCGCGCAACCTGATGATCTTTGGCCAGGGCGCGATCCGTTGCCACCCCTTCGTACTCAAGGAAATGGCCCTGGCCGGTCGCGAAGACCACGACCAGGCGCTCAAGGAATTCGATGGCCTGCTGATGCAGCACATCGGCTTTGCCGTGAGCAACGCCGCCAGCACCCTGGTGCTCAACCTGGGTCTCGGCCACTTCGAAAAAGCCCCCGGCAACCGCTTGAGCCAGGCTTACTTCCGTGCGCTGAATCGCCAGGCTGCGGCGTTCGCCCTGCTCGCCGACCTGAGCATGATGCTGCTGGGCGGCGAGTTGAAACGCCGCGAACGCCTGTCGGCACGCCTGGGCGATGTGCTGAGCCATATGTACCTGGCTTCGGCGGCGCTCAAGCGTTATCACGACCTGGATTCGCCGGACCACCTGGAACCGCTGTTCACCTGGGCCATGGAAGAAAGCCTGGGCGAAGCCGAACGCGCACTGGATGAACTACTGAGCAACTTCCCGAACAAGCTGCTCGGTTGCCTGCTGCGGGTCATCGTGTTCCCGTTCGGCCGTCGCCATACCGGCCCGTCCGATGCGCTGGATGCCGAAGTGGCCGCGGTGATCGGTCGCGCCAAGGGTGATCCGACCCTCGAAGAACTGCTGGCTGGCTGCTACCGCCCGCAATCGGCGCAAGACCCGGTGGGCGCCCTGCAACATGCCTGCGACCTGCTCGCCGCCAGCCATCCGCTGCAGAAAAAACTGCATGCGGCGCTCAAAAGCGGCCAGGTCAAACCGGCTGCCGGCGAACCGGCCATCGACGCCGCACTGCACGCCGGGGTGCTGCAACCGGCCGAGGCGCAAACCCTGCGTGAAGCCGAAGCGGCACGGCGCAAGGTGATCGACGTGGATGATTTCAGCAAGGAAGAACTGGCCCAGGCCGCGGGTAAAGTCCGCTGATCCCCCAGGCCATATAATTACGGGCGCTTGAGCTATATACTCTCGCGCCCGTTTTTGCTTTGAGGACTTATCTCGTGTCCAACGTCGTTGCTGATCATCTCGTCTTGCTCGACCACCTGCGCAGCATCCTGGTTGCCGTCGGCGAAGCCGAACAGGTGCCCGAGGAAAGCCACCTGCTGTTCCTGGAGCGTTTCGATGAACTGCGCGCCCTGCTGCCAATCGATCCGATCGAGAGCCAGTACCTGGGCCAGGACATGATGAGCCAGGTCATCCTGCGTTACCCGCAAATCGCCCATCTGGTGCCACGCGACCTACTGTGGTTCTTCGGCGGCGATTGCCTGCACTTCATGCCCGATGAAGAACTGGACCTGTACCAGGCCCTGGAAGAGCGTCGCTTTGAAGCCGAACAGAACGACGAACCGTTCGACTGGAACCAGGAAAAACAGCTGCTGGCGATGCCGCAGGACCAGAGCAAGCACTGATCATTCAATGTGGGAGGGGGCTTGCCCCCGATGGCGGTGTGTCAGCCAATACATGCATGACTGATCCACCGCTATCGGGGGCAAGCCCCCTCCCACACTACCGAGAGCCAGTACCTGGGCCAGGACATGATGAGCCAGGTCATCCTGCGTTACCCGCAAATTGCCCATCTGGTGCCACGCGACCTGCTGTGGTTCTTCGGCGGCGATTGCCTGCACTTCATGCCCGACGAAGAACTGGACCTGTACCAGGCCCTGGAAGAGCGTCGCTTTGAAGCCGAACAGAACGATGAACCGTTCGACTGGAACCAGGAAAAACAGCTGCTGGCGATGCCGCAGGACCAGAGCAAGCACTGATCATTCAATGTGGGAGGGGGCTTGCCCCGATGGCGGTGTGTCAGCCAATACATGCATGACTGATCCACCGCTATCGGGGGCAAGCCCCCTCCCACACTACCGAGAGCCAGTACCTGGGCCAGGACATGATGAGCCAGGTCATCCTGCGTTACCCGCAAATCGCCCATCTGGTGCCACGCGACCTGCTGTGGTTCTTCGGCGGCGATTGCCTGCACTTCATGCCCGACGAAGAACTGGACCTGTACCAGGCCCTGGAAGAGCGTCGCTTTGAAGCCGAACAGAACGATGAACCGTTCGACTGGAACCAGGAAAAACAGCTGCTGGCGATGCCGCAGGACCAGAGCAAGCACTGATCATTCAATGTGGGAGGGGGCTTACCCCGATGGCGGTGTGTCAGCCAATACATGCATGACTGATCCACCGCTATCGGGGGCAAGCCCCTCCCACACTACCGAGAGCCAGTACCTGGGCCAGGACATGATGAGCCAGGTCATCCTGCGTTACCCGCAAATTGCCCATCTGGTGCCACGCGACCTACTGTGGTTCTTCGGCGGCGATTGCCTGCACTTCATGCCAGACGAAGAACTGGACCTGTACCAGGCCCTGGAAGAGCGTCGCTTTGAAGCCGAACAGAACGACGAACCGTTCGACTGGAACCAGGAAAAACAGCTGCTGGCGATGCCGCAGGACCAGAGCAAGCACTGATCATTCAATGTGGGAGGGGGCTTGCCCCCGATGGCGGCGTGTCAGCCAATACATGCATGACTGATCCACCGCTATCGGGGGCAAGCCCCCTCCCACACTACCCTCGGCGCAGCGTCGGCTCGGTGGCCATACACGCCACCAGATAATCAATGAACACCCGCACCTTCGGCGGCAGGTACCGCGTCGGCGAGTGCAGTAGCCAGGCCTCGCCATGGTAGGACGCAATAAAGTCCCACGCCGGCAACACCTGCACCAGGCGCCCCTCATCCAACGCATGCCGCGCCGTGAAATACGGCAAGCTGCCAATCCCCACATGCTGCAACACCGCATCCAGGCGCACGCCGGTGTGGTTCGCCGCATACCGCCCCCGCACGCCCACCGTGACCGCCTTGCCCGCCCGGCGAAACTTCCAGCGCGAGTCCCCCGGGGTTTCGCCCAGGTAGATGCAGCTGTGCGCCAGCAGATCATGGGGATGACTCGGCGTGCCGTGCTCGGCCAGGTACTGCGGCGTCGCGCACAACACGTGTTCGATGGGCAGTAATTGCCGCCCCACCAGGCCCGGCGGCGGGCTGTCGGTGATACGGATACTCAGGTCGACGTTGTCATCGATCAGGTCCACCTGCCGGTCCTCAAGGATCAACTGCACATCGACCTTGGGATAGCGCCGCAAGAATTCCGGCATATGCGGATGCACCACGAACCGCCCCACCGCCTTGGGCACGCTGACCCGCACCAAGCCCTCGGCCTCGTGGGTGAACTGGCCGCTGATTTCCATCACCGAGCGCGCCGCGTTGACCATCTCCTGGCAACGCTTGAACACCTCTTCGCCGCCCTCGCTCAAACGCAGTTTGCGCGTGGTGCGTTGCAGCAGGCGCGTGGCCAACGCCTGTTCGAGACGCGAGATGCTGCGGCTCACCGCCGAAGGCGACACGCTCAGTTGTCGCGCTGCCGCAGAAAAACTGCCGGCTTCCACCACTTTGACGAAAATCGCCATTTCACCCAGCAGCGGCAAAGGAAGATTGATGCTCATGACGCACAAGTCCATTGATAATTGAACGGATTATCACCCATCTGCGCACTATTTATACTGCCCGCAGAACCTTGATGCGGATGTAGACGATGACCGAGCGCCTGTTTTTCACCCACGACCACCTGACCGCCGAGCTTGAAGTGCTGAGCTGCACCGCCCACGAAGAGCAGTTTGCGGTCACGCTGCAGTCGACGATTTTCCACCCCCAGGGCGGCGGCCAGCCATTCGACACCGGCTGGCTGGGCGACAGCCGGGTGCTGCGGGTGACCCAGGAGGCAGAGCGCGTGGTGCATTACCTCGACCAGCCCGTAGAACCGGGCCCGATCAACGCACGGGTCGATGCACCACGCCGAGCCTTGCACACCCGCCTGCATTCCGCCGGACACTTGATCGGCAACGCCGGCGAGGCGTTGGGCTGGATGCCGATCAAGGCTCACCACTGGCCGGGTGAAGGCAAGATCACCTTTATCCGCGGCGAAAGCGCACAAGCCATGGAGGCCGACACGCTTCAACAACAACTCGACCACTGGATCGCCGCCGACTACCCGCGCCAGATGCGCCTGGAAGACGGCATCCGCGAAGTCGGCTTCGGCGAGTTGCCCGCGTATGCCTGTGGTGGCACGCATGTCCAGGCGTTAGGCGAATTGGGCCAGGTGACGATCCTGGCCGTGTCGGAGAAAAAGGGCACGCTGTCGGTGCGCTACAGCCTGGATTAAACCGCGATCGCCCCGGCCCGTCCCGGTTCCACCACGAACGACTTGAGCGTCGACACCGTGGCGGCCGGGTCACGCGGATCGGTAATCACACGAAAGTGCGTGAGCATGCGCTGGGCATCCAGCGTCACCGATACATACCCGCGCTGGCGGCTGTCGAAAAACTTCACATGGGGATTCTGCGGCAGCATCTGGGTGAAGGCGTCGTAAGGCGGCCCATCGGAGGTCACCGAGGTGCCGACGAACTCGGTGGCGAGCACGGGCGAGTCCGGGTTGTTGGCATCGGCATGCAAATCGGTGGCCCAGAATGAATGTATATCACCGCCCCAGAACACCGGGTTGTTGAGCTGGTGGCGCGCGATGGACGCGAGCATCCGTGAACGGTTCGCCATGTAGCCATCCCAACCATCGGTCCAATGGCCCAGCGTGTGCTGGGTCAGGTCGCGCTGCAGCAGCGGCGCCACCAGCAAGTCCTGGGCGATCACGTTCCATTGCGCTTTCGACTGGGCAAACCCTTGGTCCAGCCAGGCCTCCTGCTGCCAACCGAGCATGGTGCGAGCGGGGTCGCGCAAGTCGCTGCAGGTGTTGGCGGCGATGTGGCCCTGATGGCTGCCGTTGGCCTGAATGCACGGTTGCTCGGAGCGATACTGTCGACCGTCGAGCACATGGAAACGCGCCAGGCGGCCGTAGTCCAGGCGCCGATAAACGCGCATATCCGGCCCGTTGGGCAGGCTGCTCACGCGCAGCGGCATATGCTCGTAATAGGCCTGATACGCCGCCGCCCGCTGCTTGAGAAACTGCGCCACGGCAACCTTCGGGTCCTGGGACCAGCGGCTGGCATAGTCGTTCTGCACCTCGTGATCGTCCCAGGTCGCCACGCTGGGCGCCGCCGCGTGCAAGGCCTGGAGATCCGGATCGGTCTTGTACAGCGCATAGCGGTTGCGATAGTCGCTCAGGGTCAGCGCATTGCCGCTGCCGTGGGAACGAATGACTTTTCCCGAGTCGGCCGCGTAGGAACTGTCGTAGATATAGTCACCGAGGAAAAACACCAGGTCCGGCTGCTCCGCCGCCAGGTGACGATAGGCACTGAAGTACCCGCGTTCCCAGTGGGAGCACGACACGAACCCCAAACGCGCCGTCGCCAGGGCATGCAAAGCCGGCGCGGTACGCGACTGCCCGACCGCGCTCTGCGCCCCCAGCCCTTCGAACTGATACCAATACGGCCTGCCGGCTTCCAGCCCCGCGACCTCCACATGCACGGAGTGGGCAAAGCGCTCACTCGCCATCACCTCACCCTGCCTCACAATGCGCGTCATCCCCGCATCGCTGGCGACCCGCCAACGCACCGGCACCGCACGCGCCAACCCGCCGCGACCGTCCGCCGCATTGAACAACGGCGCCAGGCGCGTCCAGATCACGAAACCATCCGGCAACGGATCACCCGAGGCCACGCCCAACGTGAACGGATAATCGATCCCCGCACTGCGGGCAAACGGGCTGAGGATCGAAAAGGTGGTGGCCAGCGCCAGCCCGGCCAGTACCCGGCGCCGATCATGGTCAACCGCGCGACTCACGCCCGGCGCTCCCAGTCATTGCGCACGGTCGCAAACCCGAGCAAGTCCTCATACACCCCATTCTTGAGAAACGCGGCGCGCATACAGCCTTCGTACAGCAGGCCGATTTTCTCCATGACCCGCGCCGACTCCTTGTTGCGGGCAAAGCATTGGCTGCCCACTCGGTACAGGCCCAGTTCGGTGAACCCGAAGTCCATCACCGCACGCGCCGCCTCGGCCGCATAGCCCTGGTTGCGACAGTGCGCCGCCACCCATCCACCCAGGTGCCCGTAGTGGTGACGCGCATTGAGACGCAGACTGACGATGCCGATCAATTCGCCGGTTTCGCGCAGGTGCATGCCCAGGCTCAACAGGTTGCCGGCGCGGTATTTGTCTTGCATCCCGTCAATAAACGTCCGGGCCGTTTCCAGGGTATAGGGCGATGGAATGTTGGCCGTGTTGTCAGCAATCTTCGGCCCGTTGGCGAGGCTGGAAAGTACCGCGGCCTGGTCGCTTTCCAGCGCCCGCAACAGCAAACGCGAAGTCAACAAATGCGGCAATGACTGACTCATACAAGACGGCTCTCGGTGTAAATTTTTCGAGAATGTACCCCCGGCGTTTCAGTTTCATTACTTCGTGGAAGTGACCGGAAACCAATCTGTAAGACACGTCCTAGACACGTCAAAACGTAAATTAAAGTTAACCGTTCGGTCATTTTCCGTTGTTAGCGTGTCGCCCCTAATTCAATAACGGGGTAGCGGAATGAGAACCTGGGATGAACCGAAAAAACGCAAGGCACACATCGAACTGATCCCGATGATCGACGTGATGATGTTCCTCCTGGTGTTTTTCGTACTCGTGAGTCTGAACGTGATTCCGGCACTCGGCATGAAGACTCAACTGCCCAGCGCCAGCAGTTCGCAGCAGCTCAAGCCGCAGAACAAATTCATCCTCACCCTGGGCCTGGAAGGCCAGTTGCAACTGGATGGCAAGGACCTCACGGTCGACGCTCTGGTACCGGCGCTGAAGGCGGCGGAAAAGCCGGATACCAAGTCGACGATCATCGTCAACAGCGACAAGGGCGTGGAGGTTTCGCGCCTGGTGGAGGTGATGGACACCCTGCGTCTGGGTGGCTTTACCTCCGTGTCCATCGCCACGCGTAAGTCCTGATCATGTACGTCCTGTTTCGTGCGCGTCGGCTGCTGGGCAGTGTCCCGGCCCTGATCGCCCTGGTGCTGATTGCACTGGGTATCCAGTCCCAGACGTTGAAGGTCGAGCCGGTGTACGACGAGTCGGCGGTCGAGTTGGCATTGGTCGAGCCGGAGCCCGAGGTGGTGCCGCCACCCGTGGTGGAACAAGCACCGCCACCGCCGGTGATCGAGGATGAAGAGGCCGAGCCGGCCCCTCCACCACCGCCCCCGCCACCGCCCAAGCCGTTGCCGAAACCTGAACCCAAGCCCAAGCCGGTGCCCAAGCCCGTGGTCGCCAAACCCACGCCGACGCCGCCCCCGGTGGCGGCCAAACCCGCGCCTGCGGCGGTCGCCCAGGCTGCGCCGACTCCGGCCCCGCCCGCACCGCCCAAGGTCGACGGCCAGGCCCTGGAGGGCGGTTACCTCAAGGGTTTGCGTAACGAGCTGGACACTTACAAGCAATACCCCACAGGACGCCAGGCCTCCCTCGAACGCCCAAGTGGCGACGTGGTGGTCTGGCTGCTGGTGGACCGCCAGGGTCGGGTACTCGACTCCGGCGTGCAGACCCCGGCCTCGAGCATGTTGCTCAACCGGGCCGCCGCCAACAGCCTGCGGCGTATCAAGCAGGTCAAGCCGTTCCCCGAGCAAGCCTTCGGGGGGCGCAACGAGCAGCGCTTCACCGCCACCTTCAACTACAGCGTGCAATAAGCACCCGACACTAGGATGACACTGATGAGGTTCACACGGATTCATCTGGCACTCGTTGCCGCGAGCATGGGGCATGGCATGGTCATGGCCGACACCGGCGACAGCGACGTCGGCACCATCGGCGTACAGGGCAAGGCCACTGCCGGTGGCGGCTACATGGTGCAGGAAGAAAGCATCAAGGGGCGCTCCACGATAACCAAGGAAGCGCTGGATAAACAAACCGCCACCGGCAACGCCATCGACAAGCTCAAGTACACCCCGGGCCTGAACATCTCCAGCGAAGATGCCACCGGCCTGTCGGGCTTTCGCTTCACCATGCGCGGGCTTAACTCCGACCAGGTGGGGATGTCGGTGGACGGCATGCCGATCAACGACTCCGGCAACTACGCGCTGTACTCCAACCTGTTGGGCGACCCGGAAAACATCGACCAGATTTTCGTCACCCAAGGCTCGTCGGAGGCCGACGGCCCGCACATCGGCTCCAGCGGCGGCAACATCGGTATCGTGACCATTCGCCCCACCAAGGAAACCGGGGCCTTCGTCAAACAGACGGTCGGCAGCAACGCCACCCGCAAGACCTTTGCCCGGCTCAACACCGGCGAGGTCAACGGCTTGAGCAACTGGCTGTCGGCGTCCCATACCGAAGGGCAGATGTGGCGCGGCTCGGGCGCCGTGCGTGCGGACAAGGTCGAGTGGAACAGCTTCTTCGACGCCGGCAACGGCAACACCGCCAACCTGATCCTCAAGTACCACGAGCAGGACAACAACAGTTACAGCCAACTGACCAAATCGCAGTTCCAGCAGAAGGGCCGCAAGTTCGACCCCTACCCCGCCACACCGACGGTCGGCAGCAACGGCAAGCTCAACAGCTACTACGCCCTCGCGCAGAACCCGTTCCAGACCTTTACCGGCGTACTCAATACCCAGTTCAAACTGGCCGACAACCTGGCCCTGTCGGTGATCCCGTATTACTACTGGGGTAACGGCAGCGGCGTCGGTTCGTCGAGCTACGCGCTGAACCGCGGCTCAAACGCAGGCGGCGTCTTCGACCTGGGCAACTTGCCCACCGCCGCGCAATACAATGCCGACGGTTCCTCGACCACCGGCGTGTACTACCGCCCCTCCCGCACCCAGACCTGGCGCCCCGGCATTACCACCAAACTGAACTGGGACCTGGGCGATCACAGCCTGCAATTCGGCTACTGGTACGAGCGCGCGCGCCAAAGCCAGACCCAACCGTTCATCGCACTCAAGAGCAACGGCAAGCCTACCGACACCTGGCCGGACGGCACTTCCGTGGTCGATGCGAACGGCAACACCGTGCAGGGTCGCGACCGTTTCACCGTCACACCGGCGCAGAAAGTCTGGGCTCAGGACACCTGGTACATCAACCCGGACTGGACCCTGGTGGCCGGCCTGGCCTACATGAACGTCAAGCGCGACGGCACCAACAACGGCAGCCTCACCGAGCAGCCGGAAAAACGTCACCAGACCTACAACAAGCTGCTGCCCAACGCCGGCCTCAAGTACCAGCTCGACGAACGCGACCAGTTGTTCTACAGCCTGTCGCGCAACATGCGTATCCCGCAGAACTACGTGCTGTACGACAAGGGCGTGGACTCGATCAACTCCAAGCCGGAAACCAGCTGGAACCATGAGTTGGGCTGGCGCTTCACCGGCGACGACATGACCGTGGCCGCCACCTTGTTCTACATGCAGTTCAAGGATCGCCAGGTTTCGTCCAAGGACATCAACGGCGACTTCGCCGACATCAACGCCGGGTCGGTCAACAACAGCGGCCTGGAGCTGGAATGGAGCGGCCTGCTGCCCCACCACTTCAACTACTACACCTCCTACACCTATACCAAGGCCGAGCAACAGGACGACTTGACCGTGTACAACGCGGGCAAAGCCATCCTGTTGCCCACCAGCGGCAAGCAGTTCGCCAACGTGCCGAAAAACATGCTGGCCGCCAACATCGGGTATGACGACGGGCGCTTCTACGGCACCTTCGGCGGCAAATACACCAGCAAGCTCTATGGCGACCTGACCAACGACGAAGCCATCTCCGGCCGCACCGTGTTCAACGCCGGCGCCGGTATCTACCTGCCGGTGGACAAGAAAGTGGTGAAGGACGCAACCCTGCGCCTGAACGTCGACAACCTGTTCGACAAGAAGTACCTGGACGGCGTGTACACCACCAAGACCAACGCGGCCAGCTACAGCGGTTTCCGCGACGGCGACCCGGCCTACATCGTTGGCCTGGAACGCACCGTGACGGTGTCCCTGGAAGCCAATTTCTAACTGCGAGGTAATCGAACATGGACATGAACCTGCTCCACGACATCACCTTCTATGTGATGTACGCCGCGATGGCCATCGCCATCTTCATCGCCATCGAGCGCGGTATTTACTTCGCCTATGTGCGCCGCCAGGCCCGTGCCTTGACCGAGGTGCTGGGCGCCCACGTACACAGCGAACGTGACCTGCCGGAAAGCCTGAGCCGCCGCGACAGCCTGCCGCTGAACATGGTGATGCCGGTGCTGGCACAGAAAGCCTCGCAGGGTTCGCGCAAGGACCTGGACGATGTGATCGAAACCCAGTACCTGACCACCCGCGCCCCGCTGGCCCGCAGCCTGTGGATCATCGAAACCATCACCACCGCCGCGCCGTTGCTGGGCTTGCTCGGCACCATCCTCGGCATCATCGACACCTTCAAGGCGTTGGCCAGCGCGGGGGTGTCCGACCCTGGGCAGATTTCCGGCGGTATCGGCACCGCGTTGTTCGCGACGGGCCTGGGGATCGCCATCGCGCTGTTCTGCGTGGTGTTCCACAACTTCTTCCAGGACAGCCTGGAACGCATCAACGATCAGTTGAAGATCCTGCTGATCCGCGCTGCCACCGGGGCCCGCGTGCAGGGCGAAGTGCCGCACCTGGTGCCCGCCTCGTTGCAAAGCCGCACGGCATGACTGTCAGGGCGGGCGCGTGAGGCGCCCGCCCTGTCTTTTTCCCTGACGAGATGCCTATGTCCCTATCGATGAAATGCCGTATCGCCGGCCTCGCCGGCTTGCTGCTCAGTCCGCTGGCCCAGGCGGACTTTTCAATTCCGGGGTTTGAACTGGTACACACCGTGCCGCTGGACACCGACCTGACGAGCGCCGATCTACGCCAGCCGGGCCCGGTATGGATCGAGCTGTTCGACGGCGCCAAAAGCACGATCGACATCGGCCAGTTTTATGCCGCCGACCATCCAGGCTCGGTGCTGGAGCGGGTGATCGAGCGCCTGGAAGCCGCCGGTAAACGCGGCGTGAAAATTCGTTTCCTGCTGGAGGAAAAAGGCATTCGCCTATCAGAAGCCTCCACCCTGGAACGCCTGCGCGCGATTCCCAACCTGACCTTGCGCGTGCTGCCCTACGCGCAACTGAGTGGCGGCATCATCCACGCCAAATACATGGTGGTGGATGGGCAGCAGGCGTTTGTCGGCAGCCAGAATTTCGACTGGCGGTCCCTGGAACATATCCACGAAACCGGGCTGCGCATCACCGACGCTACGGTGGTCGGCCAGGTCCAGGCGATTTTCGATCAGGACTGGCAAGCCCAGGCGGCGCTGAGCGCACACAGCCCGGTGCCGCTGCCGATGGCCGGCCAGGCGCCTGCGCGCAGCGGCAATTACCTGGTGGCCAGCCCGCAACGCTACAACCCGCCCGGGGTGGGCGACTCCCAACTCGAACTGCCGCGCCTGCTCGGCGAAGCCAAGCACGAAGTGCGCGTGCAACTGCTGGACTACGCGCCGCTGTCCTACGGCCCGGATAAAACCCGGCCCTACTATGCGGTGATCGACAACGCCGTGCGTGCCGCCGCCGCACGCGGGGTGTCGATCAAGCTGATGGTGTCCAACTGGAACACCGATGCGCTGGAACTGCCCTATTTGAAAAGCCTCGCAGTGCTGCCCAACGTGCAGATCAAGATCGTCACCCTGCCCCAGGCCAAGCAAGGGTTTATCCCCTACGCACGGGTGATCCACAGCAAGACCCTGGAGATCGACGGGCAAGTGGCCTGGGTCGGCACCAGCAATTGGCTGGGCGGTTATCTGGATAATTCGCGCAACCTGGAGGTGGTCATGCGCAGCGAAGCGATGGCCAAGCGTATAGGCCAATTGCACGAGCAGTTGTGGGATGGGCCCTACGCCAAAGCACTGGACGTAACGGCCGATTACCCTGCGCCGCACCCTGGCCAACCTTGACCTGAACACGATTCAACGCCCGCGCACACAGGGATGTACACTCCGACGCGGGGGCGTTTGACTGAGAAATTTCCTACGCCAAGGTCTGCCATTCTCATTCCCTGTGGTGGTAGTGTGTGGAAATATTTCTGACTTAATGATCAGAAATCTCCCACTCACTACCAGCAAAGGAATGCGTCCCGCCATGTACTTTCCACTCAAGCAATTGGCTGTCGCCAGCGTGTTCGCCGCGAGCCTTTCGACCCTCGTCAGCCCGGCTTTCGCCAATATCACCCCACAGCAGAGCACGGCGATTCTGAAGGACTTCAGCGCAACCTCGATCACTGACTTCAACGGTTTCCTCGGCACCCTGGCCCAGGGCGAGCTGGGCAAAACCAGCGATACGGGGCCGGCGATCAGCGCCTTTCTCGAGCACAAACCCCTGAGCGCCGAGCAACAGAACAAAATCAATCGCCTGCTGGGCATTTATGCGCGGCTGAAATACGCCAAGGCCGCCACCGAGACCCTGCGCGAGCTGGTGGAAATTCCGACGTTCAACGTCGACGGCGTGCCGCAGTACAAAAACCCGCAATTCCTCAAGATCGCCGACAAGCTGCAGGGCCTGGCGAAATCCTTCAACCTGAACTTCCGTAACATCGATAACCGCGTGTACGAAATCTCCCTGGAAGGCAGCGGCGATGAAGTGGTGGGCATCCATGCGCATGCGGATGTGGTGCCGGTGACGCCGGAAAACTGGGTGTTGAAAGATGGCACCCGGCTCGATCCGTTCAAGGTCACGCTGATTGGCGACCGCATGTACGGTCGCGGGACTGAAGACGACAAAAATGGCATCGTGGTGGCGATGTACGCCATGAAGGTGATCAAGGAAGAAAAGCTGCCGCTGGCGCGCACGTTCAAGCTGCTGGTGGACACCACCGAGGAAACCTCCGGCGACGCGATCCCCTATTACTTCGAACGCAACCCGACGCCGCCGTACAACCTGGCGCTGGATGGCGGCTACCCGGTGGTCATTGCCGAAAAAGGCTACGGCACGATCATGGCCACCTTCCCACGCCGCACAGGCGAAGGCAAAGGCGCAGAGATCATCGCCATGACCGGCGGCAAGGCCACCAACCAGATTCCCTCGGCGTCGGTCGCCACGTTGCTCAGCGACAAACCCGCCGAGTTGGCGGCCAGCCTGCAAGAGGCCGGTACGCAATACGCCGAGCGCAATGGCGGTGACTTCCAGGTGAGCGCCAAGGTGGTCGGCAAACAGGTGCAGTTGACGGTCACCGGGGTCTCGGCGCATTCGTCCGAACCGGAATCCGGGGTGAACCCGGTCGCGCGCATGCTGGAGCTGATCCACAGCGTCGATGGCAAGATCGCCCTCAAGCACAACCACATCACCGACGCGGCGCGTTATGCCGCCGACAATTGGGGCCTGGATTACCTGGGCGGCAAATTGGGCGTGGGCTTCGCCGATGACTTCATGGGCCCGCTGACCACCTCGCTGACGTTTGTCGACCTCGATGACAAGAGCTTCAAGCTGGCGGTGAACCTGCGCGTGCCCAAGGGTCAGTCGCCGGAGAAACTCAAAGCGCAAATTGCCGACAAGCTCAGCGCCTGGGACAAGAAAACCAAGGTCAACGTGAACTTCACCTACTCGATCGCCGAACCGATGTACCGCAACCCGGAAGGTGAGTGGGTCAAGGCCTTGTTGGCGGTGGCCACGGAAAACCTGGGCATGAAACACGCGTTCGGCACCTCGGCCGGCGCCACCTCCGTGCATGAACTGCCCAACGGCGTGCAGTTCGGCCTGGCACGCCCGGAAGAGAAGTACACCGGGCACACCGACAATGAGTTCAAGACGGTCGAACAGTTCCTCCTCGACCTGCAGATCGTCACCGAAATGATGGCGCGGGTCGGTCAGTTACCGCAGCTCTGAATGCGGCAGGAGCCCGCCGCAATGGCGGGCTTTTTTCAGTTGGCGCAGACACCCTAGACGCTGACGGCGGCCGCCTGCATCGAACCGGTTTCCTGCAGGTTGATGTGCCAGCTCAAGGCCTTGCTCAACACATGCGGCGTATGCCCACCTTTGGCGCACGCGGCCTTGAAGTAGCTGCGCAACGCCTCGCGATAATCCGGGTGTACGCAGTGGTTGATGATCAACTCGGCCCGTTCTTTCGGCGCCAGGCCGCGCAGGTCGGCCAGCCCTTGCTCAGTCACCAGGATATCGACGTCGTGCTCGGTGTGGTCGACATGGCTGACCATCGGCACCACGCGGGAAATCGCACCGTCCTTGGCGATCGACTTGGTCACGAAAATCGACAGCAGCGCATTGCGGGCGAAGTCTCCCGAACCGCCGATGCCATTCATGATCTGCGTGCCACAAACGTGGGTGGAATTGACGTTTCCGTACAGGTCGAACTCCAGCGCGGTGTTGATGGCAATCACGCCTAAGCGTCGAATCACTTCCGGGTGATTGGAGATTTCCTGGGGCCGCAACACCAGGCGGTCGGCGTATTTTCCCAGGTTGCCGAACACCCGCTGGCCGCAGGGGCCGGACAAGGTAATCGAACAGCCGGAGGCAAACTTCAGCTTGCCCGCGTCGAGCAACTCGAAGGTCGAATCCTGCAACACCTCCGAGTACTGCACCAGGTCGGTGAACGGCGCATCGATCAGCCCGCACATGACGGCGTTGGCAATGGAGCCGACGCCGACCTGCAACGGCGCCAGGCTTCTGCCCAAGCGTTTGTGCTCCACTTCCTGTTCGAAAAAAGCCACCAGATGGTCGGCAATCGCCTGGGTTTCATGATCGGGCGGCAGCATCGGAATCGCAGATTCCGGCGTGTCGCAGAGCACGATGGCGACGATCTTGGCAGGGTCAATTTCGATGGCCTGGGTGCCGATGCGATCATCCGCGCGGATGACCGGAATCGGCCCGCGGCCAGGGCGCCCGTGGGGCAGGAAAATATCGTGCATCCCTTCGAAATAGGGGCTGCTGGCCAGGTTCAGCTCAACGATGACCTGCCGTGCCGTCTGGGCGAAACTGGCCGAATTGCCGACCGAAGACGTCGGCACGATATGGCCCTGCTCAGTGATCGCCACCGCTTCAATCACCGCAATATCCGGATTGGGCAGGCTGCCGTCACGCAGTTGTTCGACCACTTCGCTCAGGTGCTGGTCGATAAACACCACACGGCCTTCGTTGATCGCCTTGCGCAGCACCGGGTCGCCTTGAAACGGCATGCGCCGCGCCAGCAGCCCGGCCTCGGCCATCTGCCCATCCAGGCCACGACCGAGGCTCGCGCCGGTGATCAGGTTGATCTTGAGCGGATCCTGCCGCGCTCGTTCGATGAGCGCCAGCGGCACGGCCTTGGCGTCCCCTGCGCCACCGAAACCACTCATGCCCACGGTCATGCCGTCTTGAATGAACGCGGCGGCCTGCGCCGCGCTCATGATTTTTTCGTGCAAGGAATCCAGGCGGATGCGCTGGTGATGCATGGGGTGAACCTCAAAAAAGTTAGGCACAAAAACCAACGCGCTGTCAGAACTGTTCTTCATCCAACGCCATGATGCTCGCGCTCCCAGCGCTGACCGCCGCCAACAATGCGTGTACCCGCGGCAACAATTGCTCCGCGTAGAAGCGTGCGCTGACGCCCTTGGCCTTGAGGAAGGCCGCATCGCCCGTGCCGGCTTCCAACTGCGCATGCGCCTGCAGGGCAGAACGCGCCATGAGCCAGCCGCCCGACAGGTAGCCGAAGAGCATCAGGAAGTTGACGCTGACACTGCCGGCCCAATCCGCATCGTGCTTGGCGTTGTCGAGTAACCGCGACAAGGCCTCGCGCCCGGCGCCGAGCGCAGCGGCCAGTGCCACGGCCTGATAGTCGAGGGCATCGATGTGACGCAGTTGCTCGACGGTTTCATCCATTTCCTCGAGCAGGCTGTTCAGTAACGCGCCTTGGTTCAGCAGGGTCTTGCGCCCCACCAGGTCGAGCGCCTGAATGCCGGTGGTGCCTTCATAAATGGTCAGGATGCGCGCATCGCGATAATGCTGCGCCGCGCCGGTCTCTTCGATGAAGCCCATGCCGCCGTGGATTTGCACGCCGAGGGAGGTGACTTCCTGGGCCAGTTCGGTCAGCCAGCCTTTGACGATCGGGGTAAACACATCGACCCGCCCCTGGTGATGGCGCGCCAGTTCCGGCGTGGGCGCATGCGCGGCACGGTCGACTTCAGCGGCGGCCACCAGCGACAACGCGCGCATCGCTTCGATGGACGCTTTCATCTGCAACAGCATCCGGCGCACATCGGGAAAGTGGATGATCGAGAAACGGCTGCCATCCTTGCGCGTGCCCTGCAGACGGTCCTTGGCGTATTGACGGGCCTGCTGGTAAGCGCGCTCGGCAATCGACAGCCCCTGCAGGCCGACACTCTGGCGGGCGTGGTTCATCATGGTGAACATGCAGGCCAGGCCCATGTGCGGCTCGCCAAGCAGATAACCGACGGCCCCTTCGGGATCGCCGAAATTCATCACGCAGGTCGGGCTGCCATGAATGCCCAGTTTGTGTTCCAGGGAGATGCACTGCACGCGGTTGCGCACACCCGGCTGGCCCTGGGCATCGAGCAGGAACTTGGGCACCACGAACAGAGAAATGCCTTTGACGCCCGCCGGCGCATCCGGCAAGCGTGCCAGGACCAAATGCACGACGTTGTCGGTCATCTGGTGATCGCCCCAGGTGATGAAAATCTTCTGCCCGGTGATCAGATAGTGGTCGCCCTCGGGCACGGCGCGGCTCTTGATGGCCGCCAGATCGGAGCCGGCATCCGGCTCGGTCAGGTTCATCGTCCCGGTCCACTCGCCGCTCACCAGTTTTTCCAGGTAGGCGCCTTGCAGTTCGGCCGAGCCGTGATGGGCGATGGCTTCGATGGCGCCCTGGGTCAACATGGGGCACAAGGCGAACGCCATATTGGCTGAGTGCCAGATCTCATTGACGGCCGTGCCGATCACGTTCGGCAGGTTCTGCCCGCCGTGTTGCTCCGCAGCGGTCAACGAGGGCCAGCCGCCTTCCTGGAATTGCCGATACGCCTCGGCAAAACCCGGTGCCTCTTGCACACCCTGTTCCCCCAGGTGCGTACCTTGGGTATCACCGACCCGGTTGAGCGGCGCCAGCACGCCGGAGCCCAAGCGGCCTGCCTCGCTCAAGATGGCGCTGACCAACTCGCTGTTGACATCCTGAAGCTGGGCGCTCGCGCACAACTGCTCAAATCCGACCAGTTCCTCCAGCACGAATTCGGTGTCGCGGTACGGATGGGCATAACCACTCATTGTTACTTTCCTCATTCACTCGTTAGACAGGCCGCTACACCCTTCGCCCGCTACCCCATGCCGAGTAATTGACCAAAACGGCCATTACCTTAAAAACCCGGGTCGGTAGCAAGCAGGGACGAAGCCAGCAGCGCAAAGCTCTATTCAGCTTCCTCCGATCCAGCCCCGCGTGGCAATTACCAAATCAGTCGAAAAACAGACATAAACGGACAGTCACTTTTGGCTAAACTAACCTCCCCTGCTGCCGGACTCCTGAACGATGGGCATCGAGCGTTATTCCATCTCCATGTACTTCGCCCACATCCTGATGACGGCTGCGCGCCGCCTCGCGCTGGACGAAGAGGTACTGCTCAAGGAAGCCGGCATCAGCCGCAAGCGCCTGGACAACCTGCACCTGCGCATCACCCCCGACCAGTTCAGTCGCTTGATGCAGGCCGTGTGGCGCTTGAGTGATGATGAGTTTTTCGGCGCAGGTTCACAGCGCTGCCCGAAGGGCTGCTTCGCGATAATGGCCAAGCAAGTGATCCACTCGCACAACCTGCATTCGGTGTATTACAAGCTCAGCCATTTCTACAACGTGATGAACGACTCCCTGCACCTGGAACTGAAAGTCGTCGGTGATGAGGCCATGTTTTCCATGACCTTGAGCGACCCGAGCCTGGACCCCGGTTACCTGTTGAGGGGTTTTTTACTCTTGCTCTGGCATCGTTTCCCCAGTTGGCTGATCGGCCAGCGGATCACGCTCAAGCGGGTGACGTTCGACCATCCCGAGCCTGCCCATTCAGCGGAATACCGCTTGATGTTTCCGTGCCCCACGCATTTTGACCAACCCGAGACCTGCCTGGTGTTCGACGCCCGAATGCTCACCGCGCCGCTGGTACAAACCGCGGAAACCCTGGCCTACCACCTGCAGCGCGCACCGGTGGACTGGTTCACCCGCCCCGCCTATTACCCGGTTTACACGCGACGGGTGCTGGACCACCTGGAGAACGTCGGCGATCTCGCCAAGGCCACCATCCAAAGCACCGCCAGTGAGCTGCACCTGACGGAAAGAACACTGCGGCGCAAGCTGCTGGCCGAAGGCAGCAAGTTCCAGAAACTCAAGGACGGGGTACGCCGCGACATGGCCATTCATTACTTGAGCCAGACGTCGATGTCGATCAACCAGACCTCGCAACAGCTGGGGTTCTCGGACCCATCGGCGTTCACCCGGGCCTTTCGCCAATGGACCGGCGAGTTACCCAGGACTTACCGCGACGCGGCGCTCAACCGAAAATGACTCAGGCGCCCAGGCGCGCAGGCCGCGACACTTTGCCCTGGACCCGCTCGCGGTAACGCCCCGGGCTTTCGCCGGTCCACTTCTTGAACGCACGATGGAATGCGCTGGGTTCCTGAAAACCGCATTGCGCGGCGATTTCACCGATGCTGGCGCGCGTCTGGCAGAGCAGTTCCAGCGCCAGGCTGCGGCGCACTTCGTCCTTGATCTCCTGAAACGAGCAACCTTCGCGCTCCAATCGCCGGCGCAAGGTGCTGGGGCTCATGTGCAAATCCACGGCCAGATCCTCCAGCGCCGGCCACTGGCTGTAGTGGCTGCCACGCAGGCGTTGGTAGACCTGGGTCGCCATGCCGTCCTGGTTGCGAAAGCGGATCACCAGCCATTGCGGCGCGCTGCGCAGAAACACCTTGAGCGACGCCAGGTCCTGCACCACGGCCAGACGCAGGTAGCTGCTGGCGAACTCGATTTCGGTGCGGGCCGCGCCAAACGTCAGGTTGTAGCCCCACAGCAATTGATCGTCGCTGAGCGGCGCACGCACATGGCGAAAGTCGGCGCGATCGATGGGCACGCGGCGTCCGCCCAGCCAGCACAGCAGGCTGATCATCAGCACCAGGAAGGTTTCCTCACCGTAACGCCGGGTGTCCTCATCACCGCCGCCGACTTCCAGGCTGAGTACCGCGCGCTTGCCATGCACGCTGAGGCTGCCGCGAAAATCGCGCAGGAACAGGGCGAAACTGGCCAGGCACTGGGTGAGCGCCTTGCCCAGGTTCGGCTCCTGGATCAGGCCACGGCAGATCAGGGCGAAACTGCCCGGCGGCATGCCGTGGGAGTCCAGGCGGAAGAACTCGTCGTTCAACTCCCGAATCTGAATCAGCCATAACGCCGCAAACGCGCTGGCCGGCACCCGGGCCTCGGGCTGGGTCAGCAACGCTGGCGCGATGCCCGCTTCGCACAGCACCGCGGCGAGCCGCTCGGGCTGATCGCGCAGTGCATGGATCATGACCTGCACGAAGTAGACGGCAACCGAATCCTTTTCCCGGGTGGGCATCATTCTGAGTTCCTGTAGCGGACACATGGTAAGAAACGCCAATACAACTGACAGGTTTCGGCATAGGCCGCCACATTGTCGGGCCCTAGACTCTCGCCCAATGGACCGTATTGCAAGGCATGTCTGCCGTGCGACGGCAGCGCACAATTGAAGAGAGACTGACGATGAATCTGCAGAATATCGGCGTGATCGGCGCGGGCACCATGGGTAACGGCATCGCCCAGATCTGCGCCGTGGCCGGCATCAACGTGACCTTGCTGGACATTTCCGCCGGCGCCCTGGAAAAAGCCCTGGCCACCGTGGGCAAGAACCTCGATCGCCAAGTCAGCAAGGGCATCCTCAGCGAACCCCAGAAGCATACGGCGCTGGGCAAGATCCGCACCAGCACCGACTACGCCAGCCTGGCGAATGCCCAATGGGTCATCGAGGCCGCCACGGAAAACCTCGAACTGAAGCGACGCGTGCTGCAACAGATCGCCGCTCACGTCGATGAGCAATGCGTGATTGCCTCCAATACGTCTTCGCTGTCCATCACCGAACTGGCGGCCGGCGTTAACGCCCCCGAGCGCTTTATCGGCCTGCATTTTTTCAACCCGGTGCCGGTGATGGGCCTGATCGAAGTGATCCGTGGCCTGCAGACCAGCGACACGACCCACGCCCAGGCCATCGAGCTGGCGCAGCACCTGGGCAAGACTGCGATCACCGCCGGCAACCGCCCGGGTTTCGTGGTCAACCGGATTCTGGTGCCGATGATCAACGAAGCGATCCTGGTGTTCCAGGAAGGCCTGGCCAGCGCCGAAGACATCGACGCCGGCATGTGCCTGGGCTGCAACCAGCCGATCGGCCCGCTGGCCCTGGCCGACCTGATCGGCCTGGACACCTTGCTGGCGATCCTCGAAGCGTTCTACGAGGGCTTCCAGGACAGCAAATACCGCAGCGCGCCGCTGCTCAAGGAAATGGTGGCCGCCGGTTACCTGGGGCGCAAGACCGGGCGCGGCTTCCATACCTATGGCTGAGTATCGCTCGCGCTTGTGCGAACACCGCAACAAGGCCCTGGAGTTGCTCGCCAGTAAAGGCTTCGGTCAAGTCGGCATGCGCGAGCTGGCCAGCAGCCTGGGGTTGACCCCGGGCTCGCTGTACCACCACTACCCCAGCAAGCAGCACCTGCTGCTGGATTGGATCGAAGAGTTCTACGAAGAACTGCTGACCACCCTGGGGCGCGTCGAGCAACGGCCGCGCTCACGCCAGGACAACCTGCAACGGCTGATCCACGCCCACCTGAATTTGCATCGAGAGATGCCATGGCACTTCCGCCTGGTGGAGCGTGATTGCGGCTGCCTCACGGAAGACCAGCAACTGCGGGTCCGGCAGTTGCGCGAACAATACGAGCGCCGACTGCTGCAAATGCTCGGGCGACCGCGGCGGCTGAGTGTCCACGCCCTGCAAGCGGCCGGCCACGCGATCGCCACGCTGCTGAACAATGCGCCGAGCTGGCTGGCCGGGCAGGCGCTGGATGATGCCGAACGCACCGAGTTACTGGAAAACCTGCTGACCGGCGCCATCGAGCGCGTGCTGGCAACAAGGGCCAGCGACCGGCCGAGTCTGCAGATTGCCGTGGCCTGAGGCCTATCAGCGCAATTGCAGGGGGTCCACCAGACCGGCGGCAATCGCCATCCCCACCAGCTCCGGCAAATGGCTGGCCGCCATGCGCTTCATGACCCGCGCGCGATACAGATCGATGGTCTTGACGCTGACGCCCAACTGCTCGGCGATTTCGCGGTTGGTATAACCCTGCACCAACGGCAGCAATACATCGCGCTCGCGTGGCGTGAGTTGCTGCAGCCGCGCCTGTACCCGCGCCGGCCCTTCACCGAGGCTCTGGCGATGATCGGCCTTGCTCAGGGCCTGCAGGACACTGTCCAGCAGCAACTGTTCGTTGTAGGGCTTCTCGATAAAGTCATGCGCCCCGGCCTTGAACGCGCGGACCACAATCGGCACATCGGCGTGGCCGCTGACGAAAATCACCGGCAGGTGCAAATCACGGCTGCGCATGTGCTCCTGAACATTCAGGCCGCCCATGCCCGGCATGCGCACATCCAGCAGCACACAGGCGTTGAGGCGGCTGTCGCAGGCGTCGAGAAACTCGCGGCCACTGGTAAACGGCAGCGCCTTGAGGCCCACCGACTCCAGCAACCAGACGGTCGAGTCGAGCATCCCCTGGTCGTCATCCACCACATACACCACCTGTTCCGTCACGCTCACCATCGCTTGATTCCTCTTCTTATTGTGGAGCGCCGCTCTGCGCGAGCGTGGGCAAGCGGCAGCACATTTGCAGCCCGACCGGCATCGGTTCGGCCTGCAACTCGCCACCGAAGCCTTCGATAATGCTGCGGCTCATGGACAAGCCCAGGCCCAGGCCATTGACCTTGCTGGTATAGAACGGCGTGAATATCTGTTCCAACTGCGCCGGCGAGACACCGGGGCCCTGATCGCTCACGTCGATCTGCACCCACCCGTCACGCTGCGCCAAGGCACTCATGACGATGAGCGAGGGTTGGCCGGGATGGGCTTCGCGATTCGCCTCGATGGCATTGCGCAGCAGGTTCAGCAGCACCTGTTCCAGCAACACCCGGTCGGCGTAAATCAGCGGCAGATTATCCGGCAGGCGATCCTCGATCGTCACCTGACAATCGCTGGCCTCCCAGGCACACAGGCGCACTGCTTCGCGGGCGACCTCGCCGGGGTTCAGCGCCTCCATGCGGCGACGGCCCTTGCGCAGAAACGCACGCAAGCGCTTGATCACTTGCGCGGCGTGATTGGCATGCACCGAGATCCGTTCCAGACCTTGAGCCACCCGTTCGGCCGCCGGCGAATCGCTGCCCATCGCGGCCAGATAACGCTGGCTGGCGTTGGCGTAATTGACCACCGCCGCCAGCGGCTGATTCATTTCATGGGCGATACCCGATGCCAGTTCACCCAGGGTCACCACGCGCGCGGTGTGCGCCAGTTCGTCCTGATGATGGCGTTGCTGGGCCTCGCGCAGCTCGCGTTCGGTCAGGGTGGTTTCCTCGGCCTGGACCCTGGCAGTGATGTCGCGGGACACGCTGACCACCTCCACCACCGCGCCGGTGTAGGTCTCGCGGATCGCCCGGCAGGCGGTTTCGAACCACAGGTAATGGCCCTGGCGATGGCGGATGCGATAGGTCATGGTGTAATAACCGTCCTGCTCCAGGCCCTCCCGGGCGCGCCGCACCAACCCCGCCAAGCCCTGCCGATGGAACAGGCGCTGTGCCCGAGTCCCGCGCAATTCCCCCGGCCAATAGCCCAACAAGGCCCAGGAAGCCGGTGAAGCGTCGAGAAAAGCGCCATCCGGGGTGTGCCGGGAAATCAGGTCGGTGGTGTTTTCGATGATCAGCCGATACAGGCGCCGCGCCTTGGTGGATTCGCGCTCGGCGACAATCTGCGCGCTGGCTTCCCGGCAGCGCGCCAGCACACGGTTTTCACCCGGGTCGGGAATGAACGTCCACACCAGAATGCGCTCGGCGAACTGTGCCTCGACGTTTTCGATCGCCCGCTGCTGCCCCAGGCACGCCTGCACCAGCGGCAAGCAATTGATCGGCAACAGGCTCATACAATCGACCGGGGACAACTGCTCAAGCAACGCCAGCAGCGCGGCGTTGAACTCCAGCGGCCGAGCCTGGGCATCGAGCAGCAGACTCGGCTGCGGGTCATGCCTGAGCAGCGGCGAACCGCCTGTCAAGCGCACGGAGTTGCCGATCATCATAGAGCCTATACAGGGAGGGGAACGTCGAGGTTAGCGGAAGCGTTTCATCAAGATATAGTACATATACTATACAACACAGGTAGTACTTCCATATATCTGCGCGGACAGTATATAAAAGCCGCCGGAGAAGTCATTGAGCTTTTCCCGCAGGGACCGGCGTGCCAACGATAAAGCCTCAAGGCCGGCACCGTCAGCTTAACTGCCGTTACCAGCGTCTCGAACAATAGAGCTAATAATCAGCCACCGGGTATCCGCACCATGTCCATTTTCGACCAAGGCCTCGAGCCGACCAGCGTTAATCACATTGCTCTTTCGCCTTTAAGCTTCATTGAACGCACTGCCAGCGTTTATCCCGATTACCCTGCCGTGATCCACGGATCAATACGCGCCACCTGGGCGCAAACCTACAGCCGTTGCCGGCGCCTGGCCTCGGCCCTGGCCGGTCGCGGGATCGGCAAAAACGACACCGTGGCCGTCATGCTGCCCAACATCCCGGCCATGCTCGAAGCGCATTTTGGCGTGCCGATGATTGGCGCGGTACTCAATGCCCTCAACGTGCGCCTGGATGCCGAGGCCATCGCCTTCATGCTCGCGCACGGCGAAGCCAAGGTACTGATCGCCGACCGTGAGTTCCACGATGTGGTGCACGCGGCCATCGGCATGCTTGACCATCCGCCGCTGGTCATCGATGTCGACGACCCGGAATACGGCGAAGGCCAGCCGGTCAGCGACCTGGACTACGAGGCGTTTCTCGCCGAAGGCGATCCGGATTTCGCCTGGCAGTGGCCTGCAGACGAATGGCAAGCCATCTCGCTGAACTACACCTCGGGCACGACCGGCAACCCCAAGGGCGTGGTCTACCACCACCGCGGGGCCTACCTGAACTCCCTGGGCAACCAAATGATCTGGGCGATCGGCAACCACCCGGTGTACCTGTGGACGCTGCCGATGTTCCACTGCAACGGTTGGTGCTACCCATGGATCATCACGGCCTTGGCCGGGGTCCATGTGTTCCTGCGCCGCGTCGACCCACAGAGAATCCTCAACCTGATCCGCGAGCATCAGGTCACCCACTTGTGTGGCGCGCCAATCGTGCTCAACGCCCTGGTGAACATGCCCGACTCGGCCAAGGCTGCCATCGACCACCCGGTGAACGCGATGGTCGCCGGCGCGGCGCCACCCGCCAAGGTCATCGGCGCTGTGGAAGAAATGGGCATCAAGGTAATCCACGTCTACGGCCTGACCGAAGTGTACGGCCCGGTGACCCTGTGCGCCTGGCACTCGGAATGGGATGAGTTGCCCCTGGAAGAACGCGCCCAGATCAAGGCGCGCCAGGGTGTGCGCTACCCGACCCTGGAAGGCGTGATGGTCGCCGACCCGAAAACCCTCGAACCCACCCCCCATGATGGCCACACCATCGGTGAGATTTTCATGCGGGGCAACACGGTGATGAAAGGCTATCTGAAGAACCCGACGGCAACCGCCGAAGCGTTCGAAGGCGGCTGGTTCCACACCGGCGACCTGGCGGTGACCCATCCTGACGGCTACGTCGAAATCCGCGACCGGCTCAAGGACATCATCATCTCCGGCGGCGAGAACATCTCCACCATCGAACTCGAAGGTGTGCTGTACCGCCACCCGGCAATCCTCGAAGCCGCGGTCGTCGCCCGCCCCGATGAAAAATGGGGTGAAACGCCGTGCGCCTTCGTCACCCTCAAGGCCGACCACCAGAACGTCCGCGAAGCCGACATCATCAGCTTCTGTCGCGAACACCTGGCGGGCTTCAAGGTGCCACGCACGGTAGTGTTCACACAGCTGCCGAAGACGTCGACAGGCAAGATCCAGAAGTTCATGCTGCGTGACATGGCGAAAAAGCTCTAGGCCGTTTCCATCAAGCCCGAACGCTGCGCGCACACGCTCGTGTCCGATTGAACGGCATGGACGCTAGCTGACGGGATTGATGCAGCCAACCTCAAACCGATGCCCTCCTCTATGGAGGGCATTGTTTTTTGTGCAGGCGCGGTTGAGGTGTGTCGGATAGCCCGAAGCGCTCAAGCCACCCTCAGCAGATGCAATATTTGATTTATCGCAGAAACGAAAAAAGACGCCGAAGCGTCTTTTTTTCGCTGACTCCCAGGCCCGATGGACACTGCGAATCAAAAATTGGAGCGGGAAACGAGACTCGCACCTGGTGTCCGACCCATTGAAATTTAAGGGTTCTATTTCCCCCCTTAAATAGTAAAAGACTCAATTCTGGAATTGTTTTTGGGGTGTATCAAGGGCCAAGGCGGAGGTGATTCCGCGAACGACCACCCAGTCCCAGCTCCGAGCCATTTGCCTGACATTAGTGGCGACTAAATAGTCCTAGCCGATGGCTGGACTTAAATTGGGCGCACCAATATGCGAGGTTTAACAAGGCAAAATATAAATATTGCAGAAGCTGCATGCCATATACTGAATAAACTGAGTTTTTGCAAAAATCAGCAGTAGTATTTATATTTATCCGTTTTTGCTACGAGCTATGTTTAGGTGTCTGCACCACTATATGAAAATCTGGAAATCTAAATTTTCCAGCAAAACATTTTGATACACTACTTGGCACTAATAATTTGATTTATATCAATGATTGCCAACCTGTTGTTTGCGTTACATCTATAGTTCCTGTCAGTTAGATGGAAGATAGGATGTAAGAGCGGAAAACTATTACGCTCGCTCATGACCACCTCAGCCCGTTTCAGTCGAGCTGTGTGCACAGGAGATGATTATTGATGACGCAGGTGGTCGATGCAGCAGCTGAGCAAACACCAATCTCCCCGCATTCTGTGGCCTGGCACTCCTTGCCTGCAAAGGAGGTGACGAACCTGCTTGAGGTTAATGAGCATGTCGGGCTGGAGGCCGCCGAAGTTCAAGCCCGGCTTGACCGCACTGGTTTCAATCGTTTGCCAGAAATAGCACGGCGACCCGCGTGGCTGCGATTCATGCTGCAATTTCACAACATTCTGATTTATGTGCTTCTAGGATCCGCTGCGATTACCGCGATGCTGCAACATCTGTGGGATACGGTAGTGATTCTGGCTGTGGTCATTGCAAACGCAATCATTGGCTACATCCAGGAAGGCAAAGCGGAAAAAGCCATGGATGCTATCCGGCAGATGCTGGCACCGCACGCCGCCGTGATTCGCGCAGGCGAACGCTTAAGTGTTGTGGGTGAGGAACTGGTACCGGGCGATATCGTATTGCTGGAGGCGGGAGACAAAGTCCCTGCTGATTTACGTCTGCTGCACGCAAACAGACTACAGATTCAAGAAGCCATTCTTACCGGTGAATCCATACCAGTAGAAAAACATACCGAACCTGTGGGGCTTGAAGCCGCCCTGGGTGATCGTACATGCATGGCATTCAGCGGCACCCTCGTAACTTGCGGGCAAGCAACAGGGGTTGTCGTTGCGACCGCAGCAGCAGCTGAAATCGGACGCATCAGCACTCTACTTGCAGGTGTAGAAACGCTGACCACCCCGCTGGTGCAGCAAATGAACGTGTTTGCCCGTTGGCTGACGATATTGATCTTGTTAGTCGGCGGCCTTTTGCTCGTGTTTGGCCATTATGTTGGGCACTACGAGTTCACCGAGATCTTCATGGTCGTGGTGGGGATGTCGGTAGCGGCGATACCTGAAGGGCTGCCCGCCGTCCTTACCATCACGCTGGCTGTCGGCGTTCGGGCAATGGCTCGCCGCAACGCCATCGTGCGTCGCCTGCCTGCCATCGAGACGCTCGGCTCGGTATCCGTCATCTGTACTGACAAGACCGGGACACTCACCCGCAACGAAATGATGGTGGCATCGGTCGTCACGAGCGATCTCATCTTCACGGTCGAGGGCGCTGGTTATCAGCCAGCGGGAAGCATCAGTCTTTCAGATCAGCCAGTCGACATATCAACTCACCCTGCGTTGGCAGAACTGGGGCGAGCAGCTGGCCTGTGCAACGATGCGGTGCTGCGCCTGCATGACGATTTATGGAAGGTAGAGGGTGACCCGATGGAGGGAGCCTTGCTGGCATTTTCCGGAAAGACCGGTATTGATAGCGATGAAGATCATCAGGCCTGGCCCCGCACCGATGCCATTCCGTTTGACGCGAAACATCGCTTCATGGCGACCTTGCATCACAACCATGATCGACATGCCTCTATCTATGTGAAGGGCGCGCCAGAGCAAATACTGGCCATGAGCACACAGCAGCTCGTAAACGCTGGCGGGACTGAACCGCTCAATGCGGACTACTGGCACGAACAGGCAAACGCCATTGCTGCCAAGGGGCAACGTGTATTGGCATTTGCAGTTAGATCAGTTCCTCCCGAGCACACCGTGTTGGAGTTTGGCGACGTACAAGGAAGGTTAACCCTGCTGGGCATGGTCGGACTGATTGACCCGCCTAGACCCGAGACGATAAAAGCAGTTCAACAATGCCAAGCAGCAGGCATTGTCGTAAAAATGATCACTGGCGATCACGGCGGTACCGCAGCCGCTATCGGTCGGCAGATTGGCCTGCAAAATCCCGACAGTGTGTTGACCGGCGTAGACCTAGACGCCATGAACGATGCCGCTCTCAAGGAGGCGGTAAAGCACGTCAATATTTTTGCGCGCACCAGCCCTGAACATAAGCTCAGGCTGGTAATGCTGCTGCAATCCAATGGCATGACAGTGGCCATGACCGGCGATGGCGTGAACGATGCACCCGCGCTGAAGCGTGCCGATGCGGGTATCGCCATGGGAGGAAAAGGCAGTGAAGCCGCCAAGGAAGCCGCAGACCTGGTGCTGGCCGACGACAACTTCGCATCCATCGTGGCGGCAGTGCGCGAAGGGCGGACAGTCTACGACAACATCAAGAAAGTGCTGAGCTGGACGCTGCCGACCAACGCGGGGGAGACCATGACTATCATTGTGGCCCTGCTGCTCGGTCTTACACTGCCGGTCACGGCGATACAGATTCTATGGATTAATCTCATAACCGCAGTAACGCTCGGCATCGCATTGGCATTCGAGCCCACCGAAGAGAACACCATGCGCAGACCACCTCGTTCGCGCAAGGAGCCACTCATAAGCGGTGCGTTGGTTTGGCATATGGTGCTTGTTTCTATTCTGTTCCTCTGTGGTGTTTACGGCATTTTTTCGTATGCGCTCGACCGTGGCTACTCCGTGGAGTTGGCCCGAACCATCGCGGTGAATACGCTAGTCGTGATGGAAATATTCCATCTGTTCTTCATTCGTAATCTCTACAGCACATCGCTTTCCTGGAAGGGCATTCGTGGCACCAAGGTCGTGTGGATGATCGTCGCAGTGGTGACCTTGGCCCAGTTCGCCATTACCTACGCGCCACCTCTGCAAAAGGTGTTTGCCACAGAAGCGATCCCCTTCCTTGATGGCCTCCTGATCATCGGCGTTGGTGTTGCGCTCTTTGCGATCATCGAGATTGAAAAACAGATTCGAATCCGCCTGTCCGAGTAAAACTGATTGCAAGCTGGCAATCCCCTAACGCCAAGCATCTTCATGCCACTGAAAGAGGATTTAGAAAATGCATAAAATACTTGTAGCTGTCGATGGTTCCGAGCATTCAGAGCGCGCGGTGCGTTACCTTATTGCGCTGATCCAAGATGGCGGATTACTGGGCGGTAGTGTTGAGGTGCATCTGGTGAATGTGCAGCCACTTTTACCAACTCGAATTGCCCACGACATGGGCGAGAATGAGGTTGATCGTTACTACGGTGATAAAAGTGCTGAGGACTCACAAAAAGCTGGGGGGCTTCTGAAGCAGGAAGGGATTGCATTTACACTTCATACGTTACAAGGCGATGCAGCAAGCCAAATCGTGGCGTGCTCACACTCTTTAGGATGTGACAGCATCATCCTAGGCTCACATGGCAATGGCTTTCTTGCAGGGATTTTTCTGGGCTCTGTCGCGGCAAAGGTGATTCAGCTCTCAGATATACCAATCACCTTAGTCAAATAGGAGATCGTCAAATGCTTGATAGCACGACCCCATAAGTGGGTGATCAAAGGTCGATGCTCTGGAAAGGCTTTGATTGAGTTGAGTCATGCGCAACATAAGCCATCCACTTTTCCATGCGTGTGGTTCCCTCGACATTTGATGTTCCGAACGACTGAGAGGCAAATCACTTGCCCCTCAGTTCCTACTCCCGGCTGATGAATTCAATCTGGAGTGAAACCTACTTGGGGGTATACGCAGCTACCGACTTGCGAATCTCTTCCCGCGCCTCATCTGCGCTTCCCCAACGGCCCATCTTCACCCACTTACCCGGTTCCAATGTTTTGTAGTTTTCGAAGAAATGCTGAATCTGTGCGAGTAGTAGCGCGGGAAGGTCTGAACACTCTTTCACGTCGCTGTACATAGAACTCAGTTTGTCATGAGGCACAGCGATCACTTTGGCATCGGCTCCGGCCTCGTCCGTCATGTACATCACACCAACCGGGCGACTACGAATGACAACACCAGGCGATACCGGGTAAGGGCAAATCACCAGAACGTCCAAAGGATCGCCGTCATCGCTCAACGTATTTGGAATGAACCCATAGTTGGCAGGATAGAACATCGGCGTACTCAGGAAGCGGTCAACGAAGATCTGTCCGCTTGGCTTGTCCACCTCATACTTGATCGGCAAGTGGTTTGCAGGAATCTCGATAACGGTGAAGAAGTCATCGGGAATGGCGTTCCCTGCTGGGATGTCCGCGTAGCTCATGTTCATAGCTCCGAAGTTGTGGAAGGGGCTGAACGGGAAGGCGTTTTTCCAAGAGTGCCCATCTCGATTGGCGTCTTCGTGAAAAACACCGATATTTCCTCAGAGTCCAGTCGTTTGAACAATCGTTCGGCCTCATCTTCCGTGATTGCCAAGCGAATCTCCGTGGGTTGATCCGCCAGCTCAAAAAAATGTGATGAATGCAGTTTCCCGGTGTGCCCAAACCCTTCGATTCCAGTGCAGAGCGTGGCGCCGCGTAACCCCATTTCTTTAGCCACGTCGACTATCCATTCGCCTAGCATTTTTCCCTGATAACGACGGTTTTGTTGGGTGAAGAAAACGACCATATAGCCTTTCATTTCTATCTCCTCAGCGAGTACCAATCATTTGGTAGGACAGAAGCCCGGCAGCGGTCATCGCCAACGAACCTAAGACGTGCAATGAAATTGAGCCGAGCGCCCAGAGCAGCCTGCCTTCCTGAATCAAGGCAACCGTTTCGGCTGAAAATGTAGAAAAGGTGGTAAGCCCGCCACAGAAACCCGTGATGATCAGAAGACGCCACTCTGGACTAAGGGTAGGAGATGCGGCCAAGAAGGCTATGGCCAAACCGATGATGTAACCCCCAACCATGTTCGCGACCACAGTGCCTGGAGGAATCGTAGGGAATAGGGCATTCAGCTTCATCCCCAATAGCCAACGCAACCAGGCTCCAAGTGAAGCACCCACGGCAATGACGATTAATGACTTCAGCATGGAGAGTCCTCCTCATCAGACCTGAGTGGACTAAATGGCAAGCGGCTCGCGCTGAAAGAAAAGGGAAACTTGAAGGGTAAGATCATAGCCTGTCCTAGATTGGAGGACAGGGAGACGCACCTACGTCCCCTGTCCAGGGTTCACGTAGGCATCATTAGCACGAAGGCGGTTAAAGGAGGAATGCCATCTCCTGTTTTGATCCTATAGCATCAGCGCCAATGACATCAAGAGCAGCTGCATGCGGTCCGCGAGATAGATCTAAACCAAGAGCTTCTACAACAGAGTGAATTAGAGCTGCCGCAGTTTACTCGGATAGCAAATAGCCATTAGCCCATTCGCCCTAATTGCCACCACCTTCGCTTAACACTAACCTTTTCCAGCATTCAAACCGGTCCGACTCGGAAGCAACCGCGTGTTGTGGGCCCGGCTTAACAACATTGAAACGCTTTGCAAGTCGGCCTACAGGACTGCCCTGCGGCTTTCAATACTGCAAATAAAGGACCGGCCGCTGCCGGGAAACCCTCGAAACACTCAACATATATATAAGAAGGTTCATATGAAGTTGTCTTACACAGTTACTGCCCTCACTGTACTCGCCACTTTGGTTGTCGGTCTAACCGGCTGCCAGGTCATCAAGCCAACAGAGAACGACCTTAAGAGTCGAGCACAAAATACTATCGGCAAGCCAATTACCAACATCTCAAACGTACGAAGTGATTTCAACACCACCTACTTCACAGCTAAAACCGCCACCGGGGAATACGCATGTGAACTCCCGAGCGGCCCTGGGGTTGCCCTCGGCTCCATGGGCATGGGGCTAGGCGCCCAGTGCACCAAACAATAATTACGTAAACATCCCTCCTTGGCCGCCCCCCTCCCCCCAACAAGAAGAGAACTCGACTGGCGAGACCTACTGTTCAGTAGTTCGTGCATTCAGTGGTTTCTGACCGAGCTCTCTCAATGTAGCCCGCAACTCAGTTGGGCGGACGGGTTTGGAAAGGATGGCGATCTGACGTTCCCGCAACTGCTGCTGGATCGTCTCTATATCATGCCCGCTGAGAATCAACGCCGGCACCGCCCAACCACGCTGTTGGCGTAGATGGTCTATGCACTCGATGCCAGTGGCGTGGTTGCCCAAGTCATAGTCAGCGATGATGACATCACAATCACTGGAGAGGTTCAGCCCAGTCAATTCCGCTTGTACCGTACACCCCCAACGCTGCAGCAGCGCCTGAGTGGCCAGTAACACGTTGTGATCATCCTCCACCAGACAGACTTTCAATCCTGTCAACAGCCCTGCCTGGTGAACGTCTTCCTGAAGACTGAGGTTTCGTGGCGGCGTCGCGAGGGGGAAACCAGACAAGCAGACTGATGTCCCATGACCCAACCGCGAGCGGATAGCAACGTCAAGAGCCATCAACTGCCCCAGACGCCTGACGATGGAAAGGCCCAGTCCGACACCTTCAACGTCCTTGTCTCGCTCACGACGGACGCGATAAAACTCTTCGAATACTTTTGGCAGGTGTTCCTTTTCAATCCCCTGCCCCTGATCGTGAACCACGATCGCAAGCCCATCACCGCACTTACGCACACCGATCAGTACAGGCCGCTGGGCACCGTATTTGAAGCAATTGGAAAGTATATTTTGAACCATCGTTGTGAGAAGTGCAGGGTCTGCCCGGACCCAATGGGAGGAAGGCCGCAGATGCAACTCAACACCCGCCCAGCGCGCAGCCTCGACATTCTGGCGCACAAGATCGGCCAGGAAGTCCCCCAGGTGCAAGGTCTGATACTTGGGTAGCACACGGCTATTGTCCAACGTGTAGAGATCGAGAATCGAGCGAAAGAGTTGCGATACATTGAGTAGCGAGCGGTCGATACTGTCCACCAAACGTCGCTCTTCATCGCCCAAGCATGCTTCGCGCAGGCATGCGGTGAATAGACCAATAGAATGGATCGGTTGGCGCAAGTCATGGCTGGCCTGGGCCAGGAACCGCGATTTCTCCAGGTTAGCGGCAACGGCTTCTTCCGAAGCTTTACGAGTACGTTCCAACAAGAGGTGGGCATAAACCGGTATCACCGTGCTGGTGATCATCAGCATCAGCACCATGAATGGCTGCGCCTGCCACGAAGGAGTCAACCAGTAAACAATCAACAATGCCAGTAACGCCAACCCAGTCGCAATTGCAAGGTAGCGCGAACCATAGCGCATACCGTTGCCCAGGTTGACCCAGACCATCACCGCATAAAGCGGTAACGCAGCTTCTGCGCCGACTACCAGACCGAATGAGGTCCCGGTGTAATCGTGAACCATCCCCAATATTCGCCGTGCCGGGTAGTGCCCAGGCCAATGAGCAATGACAAAGCGAAAGCCTATGGAAGCCAACAGAAACACTAAGTAATAAAGGATTATGGGCAAATAAGCATCCACCCTATGCCCGGGCAAAAAGCCCAGCATACTGATATATCCAATGGCGCAGGCAGACACAATGACGCGTAAATTGGCCTGGTCAAGTTCGGTGTTCTTCTCGAACGTCATGGGAAACATCCTTACGGTATAACCGATGTAAAAATGATAGGTGCTACACGCAATCAACCGGCGCGGCGCTACAGCGGTCCCTAAAAGAAAACTGACTCAGGGTAGAGCACGATATGCCATGCAGAATCATTATTGCCGACGATCATCCTATGTTTCGCGAGGGCATGTTGCGCACTGTCCAGCGACTACTTCCCGAGGCAACGGTGGAGCAAGCCGGTGACTTTGAGACTGTAAAGGCGCTGATCAAAACAGGCGAGGAAGTTGACACGCTGATTCTCGACTTGCGTTTTCCAGGCTTGACCTGCATGAGTCACTTGAGTGAGCTGAGACAGCAGTTGCGGCGCACCACGTTAATCGTGGTGTCAATGGTCGATGATCCATCGTTGATCGAACAGATTATGGCGTTAGGTATCGACGGATTTATCGGCAAAAACATCGCCCCGGACGAGATCGGACAGGCACTACTGGCTATCAGAGAAGGCGATGTTCTCGTCAAGTTTTCGCCATCGGGCCTGCTGCCGTTGCAGACCACTGCTCTCACAGCCCGCCAGCATGAAGTATTGCACCTGATCGCAAAAGGCAAGACCAATAAAGAAATCGCAACGGAATTACAGATATCTCCCTTTACAGTGCGTATTCATGTGGCGTCGCTGTTACGTTGCTTGAACGTGCCATCACGGGCAGCGGCAGTGGCGAAGTATTCGGGAATCGGTTGAAGGGCAGATTAAAAATACACCAGATTCAAACTAGACATCTTCTTTCGTCTCAATTTCGGATAACTCCGTCAGATGTTTCCCCAATGCCCTGCCGTAAAGCGGTGACGAGCCAATCCCCATTGATTGAGGCGAGCATTGAGCAGCCGTCGCACCATCAGGCCATTCGTACTCACGAGGTCTGATTCGATGGATAGGGTAGCCCCCACATTCAGCTTGCTACGCTCCGGGATGGTTGCCCTGATCATCGGCATCAGCAGCAGTGCCGCTCCGGTCATGGCATCTGAACACGCTTTTGAACGCGAGCAACTGGCCCTGCTGACCCGTCAACTGGACCAAATCAATCGCCATGTCGAAGACCTATCAGCTCAGCCCACACAAGTTCGGGATCGCTACCACTTCGACTACCCACGCCTACGTGAAGACCTCCAGCGAGTACGTGCTGGAGTTCAGGACTACCTGACTCCACAGCGCGCCCAGCCACGCGCCCCAACGCCGATGCTCGGTGACTACCGCGACGAGCAGGAGCCCTCGCCATGACTGCCGCCCAACAGGCCGCCTTCCAGGCCCACGGCGGATTTACGCCCGCGCGGATGGCGACCTTGTTGCTGTCGGGGGTGTTTGCCGTGCTGTTGCTGTGGGGCGCCTGGGCAATTCGTACCGCCTACACCGGTTGGGCCGAACAGCGTCTGGGCTCGTGGCAGGTTGTCGGGGTGGTCATGCGTTTTGTCGCGCTGTACCTGGTGTTGACGTTTTTTCTTCTGTCCTGATCCGAGGGAGCTGCCGTGATGAACCATCATTTTTCATATGGTCTTCGTAGCCGGATGCTGGTGCTGCTGATGGGCGCTCCGGCATTGGCCGTTGCGCAGGGCCGTCTGCCCACGCTGGAGGATCCGTCCCGCGGTGTCGGCAGCGGCATTCTGCAAACCCTGCAGAACTACAGCGACGACATCATCCTGCTGATCGCCCTGTTGGTGGTGGCCTCAATGCTTATCGGGGTCTGCTATCACGCCTACACGCGCTATTCGGAGATCCACACCGGGCGCGCGACCTGGGGCCAGTTTGGGTTGACCGTCGCAGTCGGTGCGATCTTGCTGGTGGTGGGCATCTGGTTACTGACCAAGGCCACCGGGATCTCGTGATTTCTGGACTAAAAAAGTCCGGATACCGGTGGTTTTCGACAGATCACCGGAAACGAAAAAAGACGCCGAAGCGTCTTTTTTTCGCTGATTCCCAGGTCCGATAGACACTGCGAATCAAAAATTGGAGCGGGAAACGAGACTCGAACTCGCGACCCCGACCTTGGCAAGGTCGTGCTCTACCAACTGAGCTATTCCCGCAAATGGCGTCCCCTAGGGGACTCGAACCCCTGTTACCGCCGTGAAAGGGCGGTGTCCTAGGCCACTAGACGAAGGGGACACGCTACTGAAACACATGGTGTGTATTTCAGTGCCCAGAGGCCTCGTCCGAAGACTTGGTCCTGGTTTCACTCAATGCCGCCCGAAGGCCACACTGCTTAAAAATGGAGCGGGAAACGAGACTCGAACTCGCGACCCCGACCTTGGCAAGGTCGTGCTCTACCAACTGAGCTATTCCCGCATTGGCGTCCCCTAGGGGACTCGAACCCCTGTTACCGCCGTGAAAGGGCGGTGTCCTAGGCCACTAGACGAAGGGGACACACGTACAACATTCACTCCCTGCCGCGTTTCGCTGTGTGCTTTACGCTGCAAGTGGCGCGCATTCTATGGATGGATTGAAAGGTCGTCAACCCCCCAGGATAAATTTATTTAAATCAATGACTTCGCCCCCGTTTCCAGACCCGTGCGGGCATTCTGCGCGTCCGTGCCTTGACGCCTATATTCTGGCGCCCGACAAGACGCTATAGTTCGCTCAGCAACTGATGGCATTGTGCATCTACGCAGGGAATGCTTACGTATATAGAAGAAACTACCTGGGCAACTGGTCGAACAGTCCTATCCGGCAGATGTCTCAGTCACTACACTCCACAGCAAACCCTATAAAGAGGTCGCACCGGTGACACCACTCATGATCACCCTGCTGGTAATAGCCGGGATCGTAATACTGATCGCCATTGGCTATATGAACCATGTGGTGGAAAACAACAAACTGGAAAAGCAACGCACCGTGATCGAGCTTAATGACCGGCTGCGTCGCTGTGGTGAAATCACCGAGACCTTCCCCGGCCAGTTGATGACTCCGGCACTCAAGCTGCTGCTGACCCGCCTGGAACTCAACGTCAACCAGCGCTTGCTGCACCTCAACAAGTCCAGCGCACCGCTCAAGGCGCGGATCGCCGAACTGAATGCGCTGGTGGCCCAGGGCGAATCGATCCCGGTCAACAACCCGCCCGGCCCGATCCAAACCGAAGCCAAGGCCAAGGACGTGCGCTTCCTGCTCGAAGCCCTGCACGGCCAGGTCACCCGCGCGGCCCAGGACGGTTTTCTGCCGGCCAATGAAGCCAAGCACTGGATCAGGGAGATTCGCCACATCCTGGTCCTGCTGCACATCGAGTTCTTTAACAACCTCGGCCAGCATGCCCTGCAACAGGACCAGCCGGGCCAGGCGCGCCTGGCCTTCGAGCGCGGCGTGCAGTACCTGCGCAAACAGCCTGAGCCGGCGATCTACAGAGAGCAACTGCAATTGCTGGAGAGTCAATTGGCGCGCGCCAACTCCACGGTGCTGACCAACAGCAAACCGGCGGAAGATGAAGTCAACGAACTGACCGAAGGCCTGAAAGTCGCCGACACCGACGCCGAGTGGAAGAAAAAAGTCATCTACGACTGACCTCCCCCACCCCATGTGGCGAGCGCTCCTCGCCACATGCCATCATTTAGCATCTATCCCCTCGCCGTCGACTCGCGTACAAAAGTCCCCCTCACTCCGTGAAGTTAGAGGCCCGCTATGCCTGTCGCCGTGATTGATGGACAACCGCTGCACTATGTTGACCAGGGCCGCGGCCCGGTCGTCCTGCTGGGTTCGAGTTACCTGTGGGACCGCGCCATGTGGGCACCGCAGATCGAAGCGCTGTCGCAGCAATACCGCGTGATCGTCCCCGAACTGTGGGGCCACGGCGAGTCCGGGCCGCTGCAGGCGCACACGCGCTCCCTGGACGACCTGGCGCGCCAGGCCCTGGCACTGCTCGACCAGTTGCAGATTGCCCAGGTCAATCTGGTGGGTTTGTCGGTCGGCGGCATGTGGGGCGCACGCCTGGCCCTGCTGGCACCCGAGCGGGTCAACAGCCTGGTGCTGATGGACACCTACCTCGGCGCCGAGCCCGAGGCCACGCGCCAGCACTACTTTTCGCTGTTCAAGATGATCGAAGACGCCGGCGCCATCCCCGAGCCGCTGCTGGATGTGGTCGCGCCGATCTTTTTCCGCCCGGGCATCGACCACGCATCGGCGCTGTACCAGGATTTCCGCAAAGTATTGCAGGGCTACCCCACGGCGCGCCTGCTGGACAGCATCGTGCCCCTGGGCCGGCTGATCTTCAGCCGCGCAGATGTGCTGGAGCAGTTGTCACGCCTGGACGCCGACACCACCCTGGTGCTGTGCGGCGAACAGGACACGCCTCGCCCACCCGCCGAGTCCGAGCAGATGGCCAGCCTGATCGGCTGCGGCCTGAGCCTGATTCCCGACGCCGGGCATATCTCCAGCCGTGAGAACCCGGACTTCGTCAATGAAGCGCTGCTGACCTTCCTCGCCAACCACGCCTGATCGCGCCCCGGCCCTTTGATCGCGGCCCGGCGGCGGCGATCAAAGGCGGAAGTGCCCCACCATGCCCTTGAGTTCCGCGCCCAACCGCGCCAGCGCAATACTCGACGCGGCATTGCCTTGCATGCTCAACGCCGATTGATCGGCACTCGCGCGAATGCTGGTGACGCTGCGGTTGATCTCTTCGGCCACCGAACTCTGTTGCTCGGCCGCTGCGGCAATCTGCTGATTCATTTGTTGGATCAATGACACCGCGACCGCGATGCTGCCCAGCGCGCTTTCGGTTTCCAGCGCATCGCTGACGGCCAGCTTCACCAACTCGCCGCTCTGCTGGATCTGCTGCACCGACGCTTGCGCCGAGCTGCGCAAGGTGCCGACCAGGCGCTCGATCTCCTCGGTCGATTGCTGGGTGCGCTTGGCCAGCGCCCGCACCTCATCGGCCACCACCGCAAAACCACGGCCTTGCTCACCGGCGCGCGCGGCCTCGATGGCTGCGTTGAGCGCCAGCAGGTTGGTCTGTTCGGCCACGCTTTTGATCACGCTCAACACGCTGCCGATGTTCTGGATTTCGCTGCTGAGGCTGTCGATGCTGGCGCTCGCGCTGGTGCTGGACGTGGCCAGCTGTTCGATGCGCTGCAAACTCTGGCGCACCACCTGCTGGCCGCTGTCGACTTTGTCATCGGCGGTCTGCGCAGCCTGTGCGGCCTCTTCGGCGTTGCGCGCCACATCGTGGACCGTGGCGGTCATCTGGTTCATCGCCGTGGCGACCTGCTCGGTTTCTTCCTTCTGGCTGCTGACCTCGATGTTGGTCTGCTCGGTGACGCTGGACAGCGAATGCGCCGAACTGGCCAATTGCTCGATGCCCGCTTGCAGCCTGCTGACCATATCGCTCAAGCCGCTGCCCATCTGTTGCATCGCCTGCATCAACTGGCCGATTTCATCGCGGCGGCTGACGTCCATGCGCCCACTCAAATCGCCGGCTGCGATCTGCTGGGCCACCGCGATCACCCGGCGCAGCGGCGCGACGATCAACCGGGTAATCACCCAGGCCGCAATCAAGCCCATCAACAGCGCCAGGGCCGAGGAGCCGATGATCAGCAGCGCGCTTTTCTTCAACTGCGCCTGCATCGACTGATCTTCGGCGGCATACGCCTGGTCGACGCGGCTGACCACTTGATCGGCGCGATCATGCAATTGTTTGTAGACCACTTTTTCCTGGGCCAGCAGGCCGGTGTATTCGCCGAGCTTTTCATTGAACGCAGCGATATGCCCGCCGACCTCATTGAGCACCGTCTGGTAACCGGCGTCCTTGACCGAGGTCTTCAGTAACTCGACCTGGGCCAGCGCCTGCTCCGCCTGTTCGATCTTGCCTTGTTCGGCGCTGTCTTCCTGCCCTTTGCGGCTCTGATCGAGGCGCACATGGGCCTCGTTCATGGCTTGCAGCATCAACCGCGAAACCTGGCTGACCTGCCCCGCCTGCTCGATAAACTCGGCGCCCTCCTTGCCCTGGCTTTCCTTGAGGCCATAGGCGCCATCGTCGGCCAGGCCGGCCTGCAACACATCGAGGTTATTGGCCACGCTGGACACCGACCAACTGGCCATTTCCAGTGCCAGGTCCTTGGTCTGGGTCAGTTCGACGAACTCATCGAACGCCTTGCGGTAAGCCGCCAGGGCCTGTTCGACCTCGGTCATCAGCGGCACGTTGGTCGCAGACTCGGCCTTGAGGCTGGCGGCCAGGGCGGCCAAGGCGTCGACTTGCTCATGCAGGGCGTCGACGGACTTGGGGTCGGCGTGCAGCGCGTAGTCCTGCTCGATCAAACGCACCTTGAGCAGCCCGCTGTTGAGCGAAGACATGCTCTTGAGGCCCTCGAAACGCAGGCCAACGGTTTGCAGGGACCACACGCCAATCGCTGCGACCAACGCAGTCAACAGCAGCACCAGGCTGAAGCCCAAACCCAGTTTTTTCGCCATACCGAGGTTGGCGAAACGTCGTTGCACGGCCGAAATCATTGCACTTGAATCCTCTTGCAATGGCGGATGCCATCAAGTCCGGTTTCCCAGTAGCGAGATTCGCAACCCCAAGGCCCTGAACACAAGTCGTTGGCGCCACAATAATGGCAAAAAGCTACACACTCGTCGTTTTCAGAATGGTCGAGGTCGATCTGGCGGGCCCCGCGGCGCGGAACAACGCCAGGGCCCGCTGATCAGCAGCATAGGCCACATTGATGCGCTGCCACTCGCTGTGTTCACCCGTGGGGCTGAACAGCGCCCCCGGCGACATCAACACGCCGAGTTGCCGCGCACACGCCTGCAAGCGTGAACGGTCGGCCATGCGAGGCCGCGCCCAGACAAACATGCCGCCGGCGGGCACGGCGAACACCTGCCACTCCTCATCCTCCAGCACCTGCAAGGTCGCGGCCATTTGCGCGTTCAGGCGTTTGCGCAGGCGCTGCACCCATTTGCGATAGGTGCCGTTGGCCAGCAACGTGGCCATCACCGCTTCGGCAAAACGCGAGGTGCCGATGCCGGTGAGTGTCTTGAGGTGTACCAATTGCGCAATGATCGGCGAACTGGCGCTGAGGTAGCCGACGCGCAGGGCACTGCTGAGGGTCTTGGAAAAACTCGAGACATAGATCACCCGGTCATCATGGGGCAGCGCCGAGAGCCGCGTGCAACTGGCGTGTTGCAGGTCGGCGTAGACATCTTCTTCGATGATCAGGAAGTCTTCGCTGTGCGCCAGCGCCAGCAAACGCTCGGCCACCTTGCGGCACAGGCTGGTGCCGGTGGGGTTGTGATACAGGCTGTTGATAAACAGGCACTTGGGACGATGGCCACGCAGCAGGGCTTCCAGCGCCGGGACGTCCGGGCCGCCCTGGGTACGCGGCACTTCCAGCAGCGTGACGCCGTGGAAGGCCAACTGACGAAAGAGGTTGCCATAACCGGGGGTTTCCACAACCACCGTGTCGCCGGCCTTGAGCAAGGTGCGGATCAGCAGGTCTTGAGCATGGCTGGCGCCATGGGTGGTGAGAATGCGGTCGAGGCTGGTGACCACGTGAATCTGGGTCAGGCGCTTGAGCAGTTGCTCGCGCAGCGCCGGCAGCCCCAGTGGCGTGCTGTAGTTGAACAGGCCGCCGGTATCGATGCGGCTGACTTCGCGGATCGCGTAGCTGATGTCATCGCTTTCGCGCCAGGCGTCCGGCAGCCAACCGCAGCCGAGTTTCAACTCGCCCAACGGGCTGTCGGTGAAAGCGCCCCACTCTCGCTCCGCGCCTTCATACCAGTGGCGTTCCTGAGCCACCGGCGGCTGCGCCACCACAAACCCGGAGCCCTGCTTCGAGGTCAGCAGGCCCTGGGCCTCCATGCGCTCGAATGCCTCGATCACGTTGGACTGGCTGAGCAGGTTGTCGAGGGCCAGTTGGCGGATGGACGGCAAGCGTGTACCGGGGCTGACCCCGCTCTTGCGAATCCATTCCGCCACCGCGCTGACGATTTGCTGCACCACCGGTACAAGGGCTTGTCGATCGATCCCTAAATCCATGAGCCACTCACTTAACTATCTGTTATTCAACCCAAAACAGTTAAGCACAGAAGCCCACTCCAACCGGTCGCCAACAGTAACTAAAGTATTGATTTTATTGACTTATTTACCTCCTGATACACATTGGATCACGGCATTTTGCCAGCTATGGAAACGCCCCACAGCACCTCAAACTTTTTCGAATGAGGTGCGGCTTGGAGTCCTAGATCGCGGTGGCGCCGCCGTCCACCGCCAGGGCGTGGCCGGTGGTGAACGCCGCACCGTCACTGCACAGGTACAACACCGCACTGGCGATTTCCTCGACCTTGCCGATGCGCCCGACCGGGTGCATGGCCGCGGCGAATTCGGCTTTGCGCGGGTCAGCTTCATAGGCACGGCGGAACATGTCGGTGTCGATCACGGCCGGGCATACCGCGTTGACGCGGATGTTCTTTTTCGCGTACTCGATGGCCGCCGATTTGGTCAGGCCGATCACCGCGTGCTTGGACGCGGCATAGATGCTCATCTTCGGCGCGGCGCCCAGCCCTGCCACCGACGCGGTGTTGACGATCGCACCAGCGCCCTGGGCCAGCAGCAACGGCAATTGGTACTTCATGCACAACCACACGCCCTTGACGTTGACGCCCATGATCGCGTCGAACTCATCGAGGGTGCCGTCCGCCAACTTGCCTTTCTCGATCTCGATCCCGGCGTTGTTAAAGGCGTAGTCCAGGCGGCCATACGCGGCGATGGTCTGCGCCATCAATTGCTGCACGTCGGCTTCCAGGGTGACGTTGCAGCGCACGAACTGCGCCTCGCCACCGGCCTCGCGGATCAGCGCGACAGTGCCTTCGCCGCCCGCTACGTCGAGGTCGGCAACCACTACCTTCAAACCTTCGGCGGCAAACGCCAGCGCGGTGGCGCGGCCAATACCGGCAGCGGCGCCGGTGACCAGGGCGACCTGGCCGGAAAACGTCATGCTCATGGGGGATGTCCTATGGGAGAAATAGCCGTGGGCCGAGTCTAGCCAAGCCCGACACGGGCGCGTCAGCACTATCAGAAGGCCGGTTAGCGCTGCATGAATCACAATGATAAGACCGCCCGGCCGACTATCATCGAAGCCTATCGCCAAGCATTCGCAGCCCTCGGCCGACCTTGCCCGCAGGCCATTATGGGTCTATCAATCAGGCTTCATTTCTCAAGAGTCCTTGCCATGACTGCCCAGACCAACCGCCAGTTCCTGCTCGCCAAACGCCCGGTCGGCGCGGCCACGCGGGAGACCTTCACCTACCAGGAAGTGCCGGTGGGCACGCCACAGGACGGGCAGGTGCTGGTGCGCAACGAATACCTGTCCCTCGACCCGGCCATGCGCGGCTGGATGAATGAGGGCAAATCCTACATTCCGCCCGTCGGCATCGGCGAAGTGATGCGGGCGCTGGGCGTAGGCAAGGTAATCGCCTCGAACACCCCTAAATTCGCCGTCGGGGACTACGTGAACGGCGCCCTGGGGGTGCAGGATTACTTCCTCGGCGAGCCGCGTGGTTTCTACAAGGTCGACCCCACGCTTGCGCCCCTGCCGCGCTACCTGTCGGCGCTGGGCATGACCGGCATGACCGCCTACTTCGCCCTGCTCGAGACCGGCGCACCCAAGGCCGGCGAAACCGTGGTGATCTCCGGCGCGGCCGGTGCGGTGGGCAGCATTGCCGGGCAGATCGCCAAGATCAAAGGCTGCCGTGTGGTGGGCATTGCCGGTGGCGCCGACAAGTGCAAGTTCCTGGTGGATGAACTGGGCTTCGACGCCGCCATCGATTACAAACACGAAGACCTGCCCGCCGCGCTCAAGCGCGAGTGCCCCAAGGGCGTGGATGTGTATTTCGATAACGTCGGCGGCGATATTCTCGACGCCGTGCTCAGCCGCCTGGCATTCAAAGCCCGCGTGGTGATCTGCGGTGCGATCAGCCAGTACAACAACGAGGACGCGGTAAAAGGCCCGGCCAACTACCTGTCATTACTGGTCAATCGCGCACGCATGGAAGGCTTCGTGGTGATGGATCACGCGGCGAACTTTGCCGCCGCCGGGCAGGAAATGGCCGGCTGGATGGCGCAGGGCAAGCTCAAGAGCAAGGAAGACATTGTGGAAGGACTGGAGACGTTCCCGGAGACGCTGATGAAGCTGTTCAACGGGGAGAACTTCGGCAAGCTGGTGCTCAAAGTCAGCTGATACACAGCAGATGTCAATGTGGGAGGGGGCTTGCCCCCTCCCACATGGTTGATCGGTGATCGATCAGGCGATTTCGGCGACCACCGCCGCCAATGCCTTGGCCGGGTCCGCCGCCTGGCTGATCGGGCGGCCGATCACCAGGTAGTCCGAGCCGGCGTCCAGCGCCTGACGCGGCGTGAGGATACGGCGCTGGTCATCCTGGGCGCTGCCCGCCGGGCGAATCCCCGGGGTGACCAATTGCAGCGACGGGTGGGCGGTCTTGAGCGCCCGGGCTTCCAGCGCCGAACAGACCAGGCCATCGAGGCCGGCTTTTTGCGCCAGGGCCGCCAGGCGCAGCACTTGCTCCTGAGGTTCGATATCCAGGCCGATCGCGGCCAGGTCTTCGCGCTCCATGCTGGTCAGCACGGTCACACCGATCAGCAAGGGTTTAGGGCCGCTGCGCTGTTCCAACACTTCACGGCAGGCGGCCATCATGCGCAGGCCGCCGGAGCAGTGTACATTGACCATCCACACGCCCATTTCGGCGGCAGCCTTGACCGCCATCGCGGTGGTGTTGGGGATGTCGTGGAATTTCAGGTCGAGGAACACCTCGAAACCTTTGTCACGCAGGGTGCCGACGATGTCCGCGGCGCAACTGGTGAACAGTTCCTTGCCGACCTTGACCCGACACAGCTTCGGGTCCAACTGGTCAGCCAGCTTCAGTGCGGCGTCACGGGTGGGGTAATCCAGGGCGACGATGATAGGAGTCTGGCAGACGGACATTGGAATGGGCTCTCAGGCAAGTCGAAATCGGCGCGGATTGTAGCGCAAGCGACGCCGTTGCGGGATCCGATGATCGGTAAATACTGACCAAGCGCACTCAGGCGGACCTTTCGGCCATTTGTATCAAATCAGATACATTCACGACATGCCCTCAACACGCCCTACCGCTAGCCTCGCCCGCACGACCCACCGACCAGCACTACCAGCCATGGGGCTGGGCGCCTATGCTGACCGCTACCACCAGGCAGATGATCGCACTATGCATACTTCCGTCCCGCTGAACGACGAGCAAAAAAACGCGGTGAGCGCCGATGAAAAGCGCTGGAACACCCGCGCGCTGATTGTCGACGACGATGTGCCGATCCGCGAACTGCTGATCGACTACCTGGCGCGCTTTAACATTCTCGCCACCGGCGTCACCGACGGCGCCGCGATGCGCGTGGCGATGCAAGCCGAAACCTTTGATGTGGTGGTGCTCGACCTGATGCTGCCGGGCGAAGACGGCCTGTCACTGTGCCGCTGGCTGCGCGCCGAGTCGGACATTCCGATCCTGATGCTCACCGCCCGCTGCGAACCCACCGACCGCATCATCGGCCTGGAACTGGGCGCCGACGACTACATGTCCAAGCCGTTCGAGCCGCGTGAATTGGTAGCGCGCATCCAGACCATCCTGCGCCGGGTGCGCGACGACCGCACCGAGCAGCGCGCCAATATCCGCTTCGATAACTGGCGTCTCAACAGCGTGTTGCGCCAATTGGTGGCCGACGATGGCCTGGTGGTACCGCTGTCCAACGCCGAGTTCCGCCTGCTGTGGGTGTTTATCGAGCGGCCGCGCCGGGTGTTGAGCCGCGAACAGTTGCTGGATGCGGCCCGCGGTCGTTCCATCGAGGCCTTCGATCGCAGCATTGACCTGCTGGTCTCGCGCCTGCGTCAGAAGCTGGGCGATGACCCCAAAGCACCGCAGTTGATCAAGACCGTGCGCGGTGAAGGCTATCTGTTCGACGCACGGGATATCGGCTGATGCGTAACGCCCTCAACACACTGTTCGGCCGGTTGTTCGGTGTGTTGCTGCTGGCGATTGTACTGGCCCATGCGTTGGCATTTTTCTGGTTCCACCACTATGACCCGCCTCCGCCGCCGCCAAAGGCCACCTTTGTCGAGCAACCGGACGGCACGATGAGGCCCCTGCCTAAACGCCCTCGCCCATGGTTTGGCGGCCCGGTGGTGCCGCTGACGTTTCAGTTTTTCTCGTTGATCATCGCCGCCTGGTATGGCGCCAAATTGTTGAGCCGGCCGATCCAGCGCCTGAGTGAGGCCGCCGAGCGCTTGAGCCTGGACCTCGACAGCCCGCCTCTCGACGAGTCCGGCCCCCGCGAAGCCCAGCAGGCCGCGTCAACCTTCAACCTGATGCAAAAACGTATTCGCGAACAAGTCGGCCAGCGCGCGCGCATGCTCGGCGCGGTCTCCCATGACCTGCGCACCCCGCTGTCGCGCCTCAAGCTGCGCCTGGAGCAGATCGAAGACGCCAAGCTGCAAGGCCAGATGCGCCAGGACCTGAACGACATGATCGGCATGCTCGACGCCACCTTGAGCTACCTGCACGAACAACGCACCAGCGAAAGCCGGCACTGGCTGGATGTGCAGGCGCTGGTGGAGTCGATCAGTGAGAACGCCCAGGACCAAGGTTCCAATGTGCAATGTGCCGGCACCTGTGCGCCTTTGCAGGTGCAGCCGATGGCGTTGCGCTCATGCCTCAACAACCTGATCGACAACGCCTTGCGCTACGCCGGCAGCGCGCGCGTGGAGCTGGAGGACAGCCGCGAGGCCCTGACCATCCGCGTAATCGACCACGGCCCCGGGATTGCCGCCGACAAGCGCGAGGCGGTGTTCGAACCGTTCTATCGGCTCGAAGGCTCGCGTAACCGCAACTCCGGCGGCGTGGGCCTGGGCATGACCATCGCCAAGGACGCGGTGGAGCGCCTGGGCGGGCGGTTGAGCCTGGAGGAAACCCCGGGCGGCGGGTTAACCGCCGTGATGTGGTTGCCCCGCGCCTGACGGCCAACGCCCGCCAGCTCCCCCATAAATCTTGGCCACTCAGCTACAGCGGTTCGTCTTCGCGGCGGCTCTGGGCCTGGGTCGCGCTCCAATCCATCAGCAGGCTGTACGCCACGGCGAGCAAGGTCGGGCCGATAAACAGGCCGATGAAGCCAAACGCGATCAGGCCGCCGAATACCCCGAGCAACACGATCACCAGCGGCAGGTTGCCACCACGGCTGATCAGGTACGGCTTGAGCACGTTGTCCACGCCGCTGATGATGAACGTGCCCCACACGCCGAGGAACACTGCGTAGGTGTAATCGCCCTTCCACGCCAGCCAGGCCGTGGCCGGAATCCACACCAGCGGCGGCCCCATGGGGATCAGGCTGAGCAGGAACGTGACGATACCCAGCACCAGCGCGCCCGGCACCCCGGCGATCAGGAAGCCGATCAGCGCGAGCACGGCCTGGGCGGCCGCCGTACCGATCACACCATTGACCACGCGTTGCACGGTGCCGGCCACCAGTTCGATGTAGTAACCGGCACGTTCGCCGATCAAGCGCTCCAGCAGGCGGTGGACGAACATCGCCAGGCGCGGCCCGTCACGGTAGAAAAAGAACACGAACACCAGGCTGAGGGTCAGCTCCAGGATGCCGCCGCCGATCTGCGCGCTGCGCGCCAGCAGCCAGTTGCCCACCTGCCCCAGGTACGGCTTGAGGCTGACCATCAGCGCCGCGCCTTGCTGGTCGATGCTGTCCCACATCGCCACCAGCCGTTCTCCGACAAAGGGAATCGACCCCAACCAGGCCGGCGCCGCCGGCAAACCGTCGACCTGAATATCCTTGATCAACGCCACCGCGTCGCGCACATGGTCCGCGAGGTTGAACCCCAGCCATACCAGCGGCACCGCCACCAGCAGCATCCAGCCCAAGGTCAGGATGCCAGCGGCCAGGGATTCGCGGCCGCCCAGCCAGCGGGTCAGCAACACCATCAGCGGCCAACTGGCAAACGCCAGCACCGCCCCCCAGAACAGCGCCGACCAGAACGGCGCCATCACCCAGAAGCTGGCACCGAACAGCACCAGCAGCAGGATTTGCACCAGCAGGCGATCGTTATTGAGCATGGAGTTTCTCTAGGAAAAGGCTGAAGGCAGTCAGTTTAGGCGAACGGCGCGGGTCCGTTCGCCCTGTTTCGGTCAGCGTATCAGATGCAGGTGCAGGCCTTTGGCTGGCTCGGTACCGGTTTCCAGGCGTGCGGCCCGCACGCCCTTGTCAATCAGGGCCTGGCGCCACGCTTCGGCATGGGGGCCGGTCAAACTGACACGCAGGGTGGTGTCGAGGTTCAAACCGCGGGAAATCAGGGTCAACCAGGTGGCATCGGGGTCCGTTCCCAAAGCCGGGAAATCCAGCTCGCCAGTGCTTTTGAGTTCGCGCAACAGCGTGGCGGAGGTCGGCAGCAGCTCCCCAAGCGGGGTGCCGGCATCGATCTGTTCGACATGCAGGTAAGCCCGGCGATTGCCGCGGGTGATGCCGTACAACGCCACCAGGGAATTGTCCTGCGGGGCGGCCAGACGCAACAGCAGGTATTCCTGCTGGCCATCGGCGCCGACCAACTTGGCATTACCGAACACTTCATTGGCCCACAGGCTGCTTTCACCGCAGTCACGGGCCTGGCACCAGAACAACAGCTGCGCGCCCTGCTGCTGCAGCGCTTCGCGCGTGGCGGTGAACGCAGCGCTGGAGGTGTGCTCGGCGGGCAGTTCATAGGTGATGGCGGTGGCCTGGCCGCGCGCGGTGGCCTGGGCTTCGTAACGCAACTGGCCGCTGATCTTGCGGATCGCGCCCATGGGGTAGATGCGCTCTTTTTCTTCGGCGGGACGATAATCGATGATTTGCGCGTCGACCTGACGGGCCACGGCGGGCAAGTCCTGGCTACCCGGCACATCGGCGGCGAACACCAACGGGCTGAACACACACAGCCCGAGGGCACGGATACAGCCTTTACGCACGCTCATCGGATAGTTGAGCCCTGGCCATCGGAGGTCGCAGCAGTTTCAAGATCGGTGTTGAGATCGTTCATGGTTGACTCCCTTTCAATCCGCCCAGCCTCGGCAGTTGACCGCGCCAAGTCAAGGTGCAGAGAAGAACCGATTGAAACAGTCTGCAACAAGGACCGCGCCCGCCTCGTCATTCAAGTGCAAATGATGGCCACCGGGCAGGGTCGTCACGGTAAACGGTAGCTGGGAAAGCAATTCGGGATGTCTCGCCAGCATGCCGTCAGCGGCGACCACCAGTTGAGTAGGGCAACCTACGCGGCGCACGAAAGCCATGGCTTGCTCGTCGGTCAGACGCATCGGCGATGCCAGGGTCAAGCGGCTGTCCGTTCGCCAGGTGTAACCGCCCGGCACCGGCATCAACCCGCGCTGGGCCAGCAGTTCAGCGGCTTCGCGGCTCACGGCCACCAGCCCTTTCATCCGCGCTTCGACGGCGCGATCAAGGTTGCCGTAGACCGGCTTGCGCTTGCCCTGCAGGTTCAATTGCGCCTGCAACGCCATGCCCAAGCGCTCGGCGGCGTTCTCGCCAGTGGCGGTCGGCGGGATCACACCGTCGATCAAGCCCAGGTGCGTCACCCGCTCCGGCAAGGCACCGGCCAATACCAGGGAGACGATGGCGCCGAGGGAATGGCCAAGTAATGCAAAACGTTTCCAGCCCAGTTGTTCGGCGACCTGCAGCACATCGTGGACGTAATCCCACAGGGCATAACCGGCCCCCGTCGGACGATGCGCCGAATGCCCGTGGCCGGCCATGTCGAGGGCGACGATACGCATGCCCTGCAGTTTCGGCGCCAACCGCGCGAAGCTGTTGGCGTTGTCCAGCCAGCCATGCAAGGCGATCACCGGCAGACCGTCTTCGGGACCGAACAGATGCGCGGCCAATTCGATATGCGGCAGGCTCAGGCGCACTTCTTCGACCGGCGTACTCATGCGCAACTGCGCTCGCGGGCTTCCCAACGGGCGAACAGCTGCTTGAGCAAGGTCGCGGTGTCCTGGGGGCGTTCGAGGGGGAACATGTGGCCGCCGGGCATGGTGAGCATTTCTCCCATGGGCAGGCGCCCGACGCCGCTGGCGTGGTGGCGCATCACCACCCGGCTCTGGCGCCCGCGCACCACCGCCAGCGGCACTTTCAACTGGCGCACCTGGCCCGGGCTGGTGTGGGGCACGCCCCGGTAGATACTGATTTCAGTGGCCGGATCGAAACGCAGGCGCAGGCGATCGCCGACCTGATACAGGCCATGTTGCAGGTAAGCGTCGAAGCATTCCGGGTCGAAGCCGCGAAACAGGGTCTTGCCGGCGAAGTAACTGCGCGCGGCGTCCAGGTCGGCGAATTCTTCACGGCGGCCCAGGGTGCGCCCGGCCGGGGTGAGGCGGTCGATAAAACCAAAGCGCTTGGCGGCGCGGATCACCCAGCGGTCGGCACGGGTCAGCACCGGCGAGTCGAGCATCACCACGCCGCGATACAACTGCGGGCAGCGCATGGCCGCGTGCAAATGCAACACGCCGCCCAGGGAATGGCCCACGCCCCACACCGGCTCGGGCTGCTGTTGCAGATGGTGGATCAGTTCGTCCACCAGGTTCTGCCAGTTGTCGTCCACCGGAAACCTTGGATCGTGGCCGTGCTGCGGCAGGTGCGCGACGGTATATTCCGGGGCCAGGCCGGCAAACAACTTGCCGTAGGTAGCCGAAGGGAAGCCATTGGCGTGGGCAAAAAACACGTGCTGCGACATACCGGTTCCATCTATAAAAACAGACATTGATTGTCACCACGCCCGACCGTTACGGCAATGACCGTAACCGCCAGGAATGATGACACTCACGCCACGCCTATCGCGCCGGCGGGTTCTCGCCCAGGGGCACTACGGCCATGGTCAGGCGCGAGACGCAGCTGGACTTGCCATCATCGTTGGTCAGGCGGATGTCCCACACCTGGGTGGTGCGGCCGATATGAATCGCCCTCGCCACCGCCGTCACCCGCCCGCTGCGCACCCCGCGCAGGTGGTTGGCATTGACCTCGAGGCCGACGCAATAGAACTTGCTCGCATCGATGCACAGGTAGGCCGCCATGGAGCCGACGCTTTCGGCCAGCACGACCGACGCGCCGCCGTGCAGCAGGCCGTAGGGCTGATGGGTACGCTGATCGACCACCATGCTGGCGGTCAGGGATTCTTCGTCGAAACTTTCGAAGCGAATATCCAGCACTTCACCGATGGTGTTTTTCTGCAGAGCGTTGAGTTGCTCGATATTGGGTTGGGTGCGCCACAGGCTCATACCGTTGTCCCTATTGGTTTTATGATGGCCCTAATCCTGCCACAGAATGACTTCGGTGCGCTCGCTCCACACCTGAAACTGTGGGCCGTAGGTCGATTCGATGACATTGCGCCTGATCTTCAAGGTCGGTGTCAGGAAGCCGTTTTCCACCGCCCAACTGTCTTTCACCACCACCAATTGACGCAGGCGCTCATGCTTGTCCAACGCCGCGTTGACCTGCTCCAGCCAGCGTTCAAGGCTGCCGTGCAAGGCCTGGCGCGCATCCGCCGGGCCCGCCGCCGACAGCACGCACAGGCCCATCGGCGCAGGCAGGCCGTCGCCGACCACACACACCTGTTCGATCCGTGCATGTTCGGCCAGACGGTTTTCGATCGGCGCCGGGGCCACGTACTTGCCCTTGCTGGTCTTGAAGATTTCCTTGAGACGCCCGGTCAGGCGCAGACGGCCCTCGGCGTCCTGCTCGCCCTTGTCGCCGGTGCGCAGGAAGCCGTCCGGGGTGAGGGTTTCGGCGGTTTTTTCCGGGTCCTTGAAGTAACCGAGCATGGTCGCGCCACTGCGCACCTGCACTTCACCGAGCGGGTCGATACGCACTTCAACGCCCGGGCACGGCAGGCCGATCCAGCCGATTGTCTGCTGGCCGGGGCGACACACATGGGAATAGCCGCAACTCTCGGTCATGCCGTACACCTCCAGCACATCCAGGCCCAGGCGTTGATACCAGCGCAACAAGGCTTCGGGCACCGGCGCCGCGCCGGACAGCGCAATGCGTAACGCGTCCAGGCCCAGGCCGGCCAGCACCTTGCGGCCCACGCGTTTGCCGATAAAGGGCAGCCGCAACAGGCGCTCCAGGCGCGTCGCCGGGATCTTGCCATAGACGCCCATCTGGAATTTGGTCCAGATACGCGGCACCCCGAACAGCGCCGTCGGCCGTGCCCGACGCAGGTCCCTCAGAAAAGTCTCAAGGCTTTCGGCGAAATACACGGTTTGCCCGGTATAGATCGCCGCCAATTCCACAAACATCCGCTCCGCCACATGGCACAAGGGCAGGTACGACAGCAGCCGGTCACCCTCCCCCAGGCCGAACAATTCGGTGCCACCGGTGGCGGCAAAGCCCAGGGCGCCGAAGCTGTGCATCACGCCCTTGGGCAGGCCGGTGGTGCCGGAGGTGTAGATGATGGTGGCCAGATCCGACGCGGCAGGTAGCGGCTGATCCTGGATCGGTGAACAGGCTTGCAGCTCGGTCCAGCTGAAATCCAAGTCACCCGCCGGACACAGCGGCAGGCCGATGGTGGGCACGTCGGCCGGAACCCCGGGCGCCATGGCGGGCCAGTCATCGAGCTTGCCGATGAACACCAGCGCCGCCTCGGAGTGCTTCAGCACATGGGCGACGGAATCGGCGGTGAGGTTGGGATAGAGCGGCACCGAGACATGCCCGGCCATCCAGATGGCCAGGTCGGCGATGATCCAGTGCGCGCAATTTTTCGAGATCAGGGCTACGTGCGACCCCTGGGGCAGTTCCCTCGCACGCAGCCAATGCGCGGCGCAGCGGGCCTGGTGGCCGACCTCGGCCCAAGTGAGGGTCTGTACCTCGTCGCCGCCGACGGGCTGCACCAGGAAGGGTTTGCGCGGATGCCGCGCTTCACGTTCGAAGAAGACCTGCAACGGCAAACGAAAAGCGACGGGCATGGGACGCGCTCCTTTGTGGTCCGATGATAGCCAACCAAGCACTTGCTCGGCTGACTATATAGCACACACAAAGCAGTGAAAGCGCCTACGGATGTTTCACACTGACCAGGCTCATCAGCCCCGCCAGCGGGCATTCCCCCTCCAACTCCGCCAGGCTGGCGGTGTACATCGGCAGCGGTTGACGCTGATGGCCATGCTGCAAAAAGCTGGTCAGGCTGCCGACCAGCGGCTGATGGCTGACCAGCAGCACATTCTCATCCGTGTCGAGCTTTTCCAGCACCTGCTGCGGATTGCCGTCCGGTGTCAGCCAGGGCACGGTGCGGATGTCCGGCACGAAGCCCAGCGCTTCACGCACCAGCTGCGCGGTCTGCTGCGCCCGTACATACGGGCTGGCAATGATCGCGCTGATGGGCTGGCCGATCAGGTGCGCCGCGCTGCGCAAGACTTCGGCGCGGCCATGCTCGGTCAGCTCGCGCTCGGCATCGGTGCGGGCATGCGCTTGGGCTTCACCGTGCCGCAAAATCCACAGTTTCACAGTTTTGGCTCTTCATCGCGCACCGGGTGCGGTGCTGGCGGCACGCTGTGGGCGGCTTCGCCTTCCGGCGCACGCGGCGTCGGCCAGTCGGCGAATGGCCAGGGCTTTTGCTCGGTGTGGAAACTGCCGAAGCGGCCGATCTGCGCGAGGAACTGGCTCAGGCTGTCGCCAAAATTCATCAGGCCCAGGTTCGGCGCGCCGTAGACCAGCCGGTAAATCAGTTGCACCACCACCAACGCACCGAGCAGGAATTGCGCCACTTGCCACACCAGGGCAAACACCAGCATCCACAAGATGCGCAGGGCGATGGACTCGTACTTGGGAGCTGCTTTCGGATCGTTCATGACGCGTTCCTCAGTTGAAACCACTGGTGGAAATAAAGTCGACATCGGTTTTCGGCTCGGCGCGCATCAGCAACTCGATGACCTGATTCAGGGTGCGCCCTTCAAACAGGATCGCGTGCAACCCGGCGACCAGCGGCATGTACACGCCGGCCTCCTGGGCCTTGGCCTTGAGCACCTTGAGGGTATTGACCCCTTCGGCCACTTCGCCCAGGCGCGCCACGGCGTCTTCCAGGCTCAGGCCCTGGCCGAGGGCGAAACCGACCTGATAGTTACGGCTTTTCGGCGACGAGCAGGTGACGATCAGGTCGCCCACGCCCGCCAGGCCCAGGAACGTCATCGGGTTGGCGCCCTGGCTCACCGCGAAGCGGGTCATTTCTGCCAGCGCGCGGGTGATCAGCATGCTCTTGGTGTTCTCGCCCATGCCGAGCGCCACCGCCATCCCGGCAATGATCGCGTAGACGTTTTTCAGCGCACCGCCCAGCTCGACGCCGAAGCGATCGCCACTGGCGTACACGCGGAAGGTGCGCCCATGCAGCACGGCCTGGACCCGCTCACACAGTGCTTCATCTTCACTGGCGATCACGGTGGCAGTCAGCGCATGTTCGGCCACTTCCCGCGCCAGGTTCGGCCCGGACAGCACGCCGATGCGCGCCTGCGGGGCGATCTCTTCGAGGATTTCGCTCATCAGCTTGAAGGTGTGCGCCTCGATGCCCTTGGTCAAGCTGACCAGCAGCTTGCCCGCCAGGCGTTCGGCGTGAGGCGCGAGCACCGAGCGCAAGGCACTCGAAGGCAGCGCGACGAAACACAGCTCGCAGGCCTCCAGGGTCGCCTGCAAGTCGGTGACCGGCTCGACGGCCGGATGAATCTTGATGCCTTTAAGGTAACGAGGATTTTCTCGATGGACGCGAATGGCCTCGGCCTGTTCGGGATCGCGCATCCACTGGCGCACCGCATGACCGTTCTCAGCCAGCAGGTTAGCCACGGCGGTACCAAAACTTCCGCCTCCCAGGACCGCAATAGGGCGCTGTTCAGTCATATGCAATCCGTTAATCCATACCAGTGGCGATGGCCGCATTATACGGAGCCCCCCGCTTGCGGCCAGCCCCCGTATCAATTCACACGCCTGTCGGAAAATGCCATAGCGACGCGGGGTAATTGCAAAGGCGACGACTGGCAAATGGCCCCGCCTCGGTTAACATGGTCGGCTATCCGTAATTATCAAGGCCGTGCCGTGTATTTGGGCCCTCCTCCCCGTTCATCGTTGTGGTTGATGCTGTTGTGCAGCGGCGCGGTGTTCGCCGACGACCTGTTCCTCGACAACCAACCGCTGCCGCAGGTGCTGACTGCCACTCGCCTCAAACAATCGGCCGCCGCCGTGCCCGGCAGCATGACCGTGATCGACAGCGAACTGATCAAGGCCAGCGGCGCGCGAGACATCGCTGAGTTGCTGCGGCTGGTGCCGGGCATGATGGTCGGCTACACCAGCGGCAACCAGGCGGCGGTGAACTACCACGGCACCAATGCCAGCGATGCGCGACGCATGCAGGTCTTGATCGACGGCCGCTCGGTGTACCGCGCAGGCCTGGCCACGGTGGACTGGAGCGATATTCCGGTGGCCATGGAAGACATCGAGCGCATCGAAGTGTTCCGCGGGCCCAACACCGTCAGCTACGGCGCCAATGCGTTGATGGCTGTGGTGAATATCCTCACACGCTCACCGGCCGACAGCCACGGTTCAAGGGTAAAAGTGGTACGCGGCGAACGCGGGATCAACGACTTCTATGCCAGCCAGGGCGTGGGCTGGGAAACCGGCGACCTGCGCCTGTCGATGTCCGGGCAGCAGGACGATGGCTTTGACAGCAACGCGGTGGGCGCCGACCGTCGTGACGGCCGGCGTCTCAACCGCTTCAGCCTGGCGGTGAGCCAGACGCTGAACACGCAACAGAGCATCGACTGGCAACTGAATGCCAAGGAAGGGACCAACCAGCGTCCTTATACCTACACGCCGGTATTCGCCGGGATTACCGAGGGCGGCAACAATTCCGACGTTACCGCCAAGGACTATTCCGGCTCCCTGCGCTGGAATTTCGATTTCAATCCCGAACACAGCCTGTATATCCAGGGCTCGGCCCAACAATGGGACCGCCGGCAGATCTGGAAAGCCTGTGACGCCAAGGTGTCGTTCAGCCCGGAATTGACCCGGCTGTGGCAGCTCAACCCCAATTATGCCGAGCGATTGGCCCGGCATATGGACACCTACAGCCAAGGTGTTGCGCCTCCCGGCAGCGCCGACGAACAAGCACTGGGCAACCAAGTATTGGACCAATGGCGCAACGGCGCCAGCCAGAGCGTATGCGGCGACATCGACCAAAGCACCCGCGAAAGCCGCTACGACCTGGAGATCCAGGACACCCTGAGCCTGTCCGACAGCCTGCGCCTGGTCAGCGGTATGAACTATCGCTATGACCGCGCCGACTCCGACACCTATTTCAACGGCACTCTGGATGACACCACCTGGCGCCTGTTCGGCCAGCTTGAATGGCGCGCCAGCGAGCACTGGTTGCTGCAGGGCGGCACCATGTACGAAGACACCCACCTGAGCGGCAACTCGCTGACGCCGCGGGTGGCAGTCAACTACCTGATCAACCCGCGCCACGGCCTGCGCGCGGTGTACTCCGAGGCGATCCGTTCGCCGGACATGTTCGAGAACAACGTCAACTGGAGCTATCGCGTCACCAACCTCGACTCGCCGGCCTACGGGCAGAATTCCGGGCAGTACTTCGTGGTCACGCGCGGCCCGGGCAATCTCGACAAAGAACTGATGAAATCCCGTGAATTGGGCTATAACGGCTTTTTTGCCGACATCGGGCTGAACATGGACGTGAAACTGTTCTACGACGAAATCACCGACATGATCAGTTCGCCGCTGCGCAACAATCAGTACATTGCCAGCAACGCCAACAGCTCGCGCTTTACCGGCGCAGAATCCCAATTCGACTGGCGCATGAGCAACGCCGACCGCCTGCGGCTGACCTACGCTTACGTCGACGCCAGCACCAGCAACCCGCTGGACAAGGCGCAAACCGCACGCAACAGCGGTTCGGCCGGCTGGTTGCGCGAATGGGGGCAAGGCTGGTCCAGCGCCCTGTTCTACTATGGCGACGATGCCCTTAACCGCTATCGCTTCGAACGGGTCGACCTGCGGGTCGCCAAGCGCATGGCCCTGGGCAACGCCAACGTGGAACTGGCCGGCATGTTGCAACAACGCCTGGACAACCAGCCCACCACCTGGGCCGACAACAACTACGACCATCGCCAAGTGCTCTACTTCAGCGCGGAGTTAGAGTTCTGACATGGGCGCTCAGTCACGGATGACCCTCCTCTCTCTCCCCAGACGCTGGCAACGCGGCCTGCTGCTGCTGTGCCTGCTGCTCAGCGTACCGGCCTGGAGCGCCAATATCCTGCTGACCGCCGCCGAAGAAGGCGCCGGGGTGCAGGCCTTCGTCCAGGCGCTCACCCAGCAGCGCCCCGACGACCGCGTAACCTTCACCCCCCTCGCCAACCTGCCCGTGCCCAGCCGCCTACCGGCCAATACGCGCCTGATCCTGTTGGACCTGCCCAGCCTCGACTGGCGCCTGCAGGATACCCAGGGGCCGTCGACCCTGGTGTTGCGCATCAGCCGCCTGCAGGCCCACCAGCGCCTGGGCCAGGGCGTGCCGGGCAAAATCAGCCTGCTGTGGAGTGACCCGCCGCTGGAGCGCCAACTGCGGCTGATCGCCACAATCCTGCCCCAGGCCCGCCGCATCGGCGTGCTCTACGGCGCCGACAGTGAATTCCTGCTCCGCGAGTTGCGCCAGTACGCCGCGCCGATGGGCCTGGAGATCGTGCCCCAGCGCTGGGACGACATTAACGACAGTCGCCCGCTGCAGCATTTGTTCAGAAACAGCGATGTGCTGCTCGGCCTTGACGACCCGCAGTTATACAACCCGAAAACCGCGAAAAACCTGCTGCTCAGCAGTTATGCCCGGCAACTGCCGCTGGTGGGGCCCAATGCCGGCTTCGTCAAGGCCGGCAGCCTGGCCAGTACTTACAGCGACCAGACCGACTGGCTGGCCGTACTCGACCGCCTGCTCGATCACCCGCCGGCCGGCTGGCCGCGCGCCATGTACCCGGAGCGCTTCAAAGTCGTGGGCAACCCGCAAGTCGCACGCTCACTGGGCATCGAACAGGTCGACGAAGCCAACGTCGCCGCCCGCCTGGCCGAAGGAGAACAACGCCCATGACCTTACGTCGTCGTTGGGACATCAACACCCGCACCCAGCTCATCACCCTGGGGCCGGCGCTGTTGCTGACGTTGCTGTTGATCAGCTTCTTCACCTTCGTGCGTATCCAGGACCTGCGCCAGGAACTCGACCACACCGGCCAGTTGATCGCCAACCAATTGGCCCCGGCCACCGAATACGGAGTGATCTCCGGCAACAACGACGTGCTCGACAGCCTGCTGCGCGCGACGCTGGCCACGCCCCATGTGCGCTTCCTGGAGATCCAGGACAGCGCCGAGAACATCCTGGTGTACGTCGAGCAACCTTCGGAAAACCACGACCGCTCGCTGTCGGTCAAAGTGTTCCAGGCCCCGATCCGCCTGCAACATATCCAATTGGGCAATGACTTTTTCCAGGACAACCTCAACGAACCCAAGGCGCCGCGTGCCGACTACCTGGGCCGGGTGATCGTCGGCATGTCCAACGATGCCTTCAGCCAGCGCCAACAGGAGATTCTGTTCAAGGCCGGCGTGCTCGCGCTGTTTGCCCTGCTGTTCACCTTTTTGCTCGCGCGGCGCCTGGCCGCCAGCCTGTCGCAGCCGATCAGCGCGATGGGCAATGCAGTCAAGGCGATCCAGCAAGGCGACTACAAGACCCCGCTGCCGATTGTCGATGACTCCGAACTGGGCGACCTCTCGCGGCACATCAACAACCTTGCCGAAGGCCTCAACCAGGCCAGCCGCGAACAGCAGCAGGCCATGGCGCAACTGATCCAGACCCGCGAGGAAGCCGAACGGGCGAACAACGCCAAGTCGGACTTCCTGGCGATGATGAGCCACGAGCTGCGCACGCCGATGAACGGCGTGCTGGGCATGCTGCAGTTGCTGGAAACCACCGAGATGACCGAAGAGCAGACCGAATATGCGGCGCTGGCCTCCGAGTCCACGGAACATTTGCTCAAGGTCATCAATGACATCCTCGACTTCTCGCGCATCGAACGCGCGGCCCTGGAGCTGGAACACATTCCGTTCAACCTCGCGGACCTGATCAACAACTGCGCCCAGGCCTTCCAGCACAGCGCCCAGCAGCGCGGGCTGAGCCTCGAACTGCCGATCCCGCCGGGCTTGGACACGTTGCGCGTGCAGGGCGACCCGACGCGTATCCGCCAGATTCTGGTGAACCTGATCGGCAACGCGCTCAAGTTCACCGAGCACGGCAGCGTCAGCGTCGAGCCCCATTGGCAACCCCTCGACCACGAACTGGTGTGGTTCACCTGTACCGTGCGCGACAGCGGCATTGGCATTTCCGCCGAGCGCCTGGAACTGATGTTCGATGCGTTCCAGCAGGCCGACAGTTCCATTTCAAGACGTTACGGCGGCACCGGCCTGGGCCTGCCCATCGCCCGCACCCTGGCCGAACGCATGGGCGGCACCCTGCGCGCGCAGAGCGAAGAAGGTCGCGGTTCGGTGTTCACCCTGGAAATCCCGCTGGCCATCGACCAGCACAGCGTGCCGGCCATCGCCGCCAACGCCGAAGGCAAAGCCAGCGCGGGCGACGGCCGCCATGTGCTGCTGGTGGAAGACAACCCGGTCAACCGCACCGTGGTCGAAGCCATGCTGCGCAGTCTGGGCTTTGAGGTCAGCCTGGCCACCGACGGCGCCGAAGCGATCCGCAGCGCCGAGAGCCTGATTTTCACCGCGATCCTGATGGATTGCCGGCTACCGCTGATCGACGGCTACGAAGCCACCCGCCAGATTCGCCAACTGCCGGGCTGCGCCGAGCTGCCGATCATCGCCCTCACCGCCAACGCCTTGCAGGGCGATCGGGAACTCTGCCTGGCCGCCGGAATGAACGATTACCTGGCCAAGCCGTTCAAACGCACGGATTTGCAGCAAATCCTGCAGCGTTGGGTGCAATAGCGCCGCGCCATCAGCCAACTGCGACTGGCGTGAAAGACGAAAGTGCGGCAGTCTTAGGCACCCGAACGGACCGATAAACAGGCCCGGTTTAAAATTTCAGTGAACAAGTGTACATTCAGTGCCTTGACGCTGTGACTTTCACTACAACGCAATAGTCTATGTGTAGGCTGCCGATGTGAGGCATGAACGCTTCAGTCGGTTCGGGAAGATTTGCCCTACCCTGCCGCATGGGATTATTGAGGAGCTCGCATGACCAAACAAAACGCCTTTACTCGGGAAGACCTGCTGCGCTGCAGTCGCGGTGAGCTGTTCGGCCCAGGTAACGCGCAACTGCCCGCCCCGAACATGCTGATGGTGGATCGCATCACCCATATCAGTGAAGAGGGTGGCAAGTACGGCAAAGGTGAATTGGTCGCCGAGCTGGATATCACCCCGGACCTGTGGTTCTTCGCCTGCCATTTCGAAGGCGACCCTGTCATGCCGGGCTGCCTGGGCCTCGACGCCATGTGGCAACTGGTCGGTTTCTACCTCGGCTGGCAAGGCTTGCCGGGCCGCGGTCGCGCCCTGGGTTCGGGCGAAGTGAAGTTTTTTGGCCAGGTTCTGCCGAGTGCCAAGAAAGTCACCTACAACATTCAAATCAAGCGCGTCCTCAAGGGCAAGCTGAACCTGGCGATCGCCGACGGTTCGGTGACTGTCGACGGTCGCGAGATCTATACTGCCGAAGGCCTTCGGGTCGGCGTATTCACTTCCACTGACAACTTTTAAGGGTTATCCGCATGCGCCGCGTCGTTATCACTGGTCTGGGCATCGTTTCTTGCCTGGGCAATGACAAAGAGACCGTCACCGCTAACCTGCGTGCAAGTCGCCCTGGCATCCGCTTCAACCCGGAATATGCCGAAATGGGTCTGCGTAGCCAGGTTTCCGGCTCCATCGACCTGCCCCTCGAAGAGTTGATCGATCGCAAGATCTATCGCTTCGTCGGCCACGCTGCCGCCTATGCCTACCTGGCCATGAAGGACGCCATCGCCGATTCCGGCCTGAGCCACGATCAGGTCTCGAACGTGCGTACCGGCCTGATCGCCGGTTCCGGCGGCGCGTCCACCCTGAACCAGATGGAAGCGCTGGACATCCTGCGCGAGAAAGGCGTGAAGCGCGTTGGCCCGTACCGTGTCACGCGGACCATGGGCAGCACCGTTTCCGCCTGCCTGGCCACGCCGTTCCAGATCAAGGGCGTGAACTACTCGATCTCCTCCGCCTGCGCCACCAGTGCTCACTGCATCGGTAACGCGGTTGAGCAGATCCAGTTGGGCAAGCAGGACATCGTGTTCGCCGGCGGCGGCGAAGAAGAACATTGGAGCCAATCGTTCCTGTTCGACGCCATGGGCGCGCTGTCCACCCAGTACAACGACACCCCGGAAAAGGCCTCCCGCGCCTACGACGCCAAGCGTGACGGTTTCGTCATCGCCGGCGGCGGCGGCATGGTGGTGGTCGAGGAGCTGGAACACGCTCTGGCCCGTGGCGCGAAGATCTACGCGGAAATCGTCGGCTACGGCGCCACTTCCGACGGCTACGACATGGTTGCGCCAAGCGGTGAAGGCGCCATCCGCTGCATGCAGATGGCCATGTCCACCGTGGATACCCCGATCGACTACCTGAACACCCACGGCACCTCGACTCCGGTCGGCGACGCCAAGGAAATGGAAGGCGTGCGCGCGGTATTCGGCGACAAGGCACCGGCCATCAGCTCCACCAAGAGCCTGTCGGGTCACTCCCTGGGCGCCGCCGGCGTTCACGAAACGATCTACTGCCTGCTGATGATGGAAGGCAACTTCATGGCCGGCTCGGCCAACATCGAAGAGATGGACCCGGTCGTAGCCGATATGCCGATCCTGACCAAGACCGTCGAAAACGTAAAAGTCGACACCGTGATGAGCAACAGCTTCGGCTTCGGTGGCACTAACGCCACCCTGGTGCTGAAACGCTGGCAGGGCAAGTAAGCCCCGCAGCTTGATCAGATGAAAACGCCCCGACTGGTTCGGGGCGTTTTTTTCGCGCTTGAATTCGGGGTCGCCTCGCCTGTACGCGGGTGTTGCTCCGCTGCCTCGAACTGATGCGGGGAATCCTGCCCCCCGCCATCTGGAAAAAATCCTGGAACACTTGAGTGCCAGCATGTTCTATAACTGCATGACTTTCTTCCTGCCACGCTTGAGAGGTTCGCCATGCCTGTTACCGTCAACGCCCTGAATGCCGACAACTTCCGCCACAGCCTCAACATCGATAACCACGAGTTGTTCACCGATCTGCCCAAAAGCCTGGGCGGTGACGACACCGCGCCCTCGCCCCACGACTATTTCGACGCAGCCCTGGCGTCGTGCAAGGCCCTGACCCTGAAGCTGTATGCGCAGAGAAAGGGCATCCCGCTGACCGGCGTAACCGTGGAAGTCACCCGCGACGACAGCGAAGAGCAAAAGGGCAAGTACCACCTCAACGTCAAGCTGACACTCAAGGGCGTGCTCACCGATCAGCAACGCGACGAACTGCACCGCATCGCCGACCGCTGCCCGATACACAAGCTGATGACCACCGCCGAGGTGAGTATCGAGACGAAATTGTCGGAAGGTGCCTTCAGCCAATAGCGGCAACCTCCGGTCGAGCGGGTTATGCTCAGGGCTATCCAACCCGCTCCGACAGGGACGCACCATGACCACCCTCACCGTGATCCGCCCTCGCCTCGAAGATGTCGAAGGCCAGCCCATCCTGCGCCCGCTGCCATCGCGAGAATGCCGTAGCGTCGGGCCGTTCGTGTTTTTCGACCATATGCTGGCGACCCGCTATGCACCGGGCAGCGGCATGAATATCCGCCAGCATCCGCACATCGGCCTGTCGACCCTCACCTACCTGTTCGAAGGCACCTTGCAGCACAAGGACAGCCTCGGTTCGGACCAAATGGTGCAGGCCGGCGATGTGAGCTGGATGACCGCCGGCAGCGCGATTGCCCACGTCGAGCGCACGCCCGAAGCAATCAAGAGCAAGGGGTTCAGCCTGCATGGGCTGCAAGTGTGGCTCGCCTCCCCCAAGGACCACGAGAGCGGGCCGGGGCATTACAGCCACCATCCAGCGGCTGACCTACCGGTCAGCGACAACCTGGGCGTGCAGGTCCGCCTGATCGCCGGCAATGGCTTCTGCCTCAAATCACCGGTGCCGGTGCTGTCGCCCACGCTGTACGCCGATGTGCAGATGCAGACGGCCACCACCCTGCTGATCCCCGACGAGCATGAAGAACGCGCGGTGTATGTGCTGGAGGGTGACGTGCAGTTGGACGGTGAGCCGCTTGAGGCACACAGCCTGGTGGTGTTGCCGAGCGGACAGGCGATGACCCTGTCTGCCGACAGCGATTGTCACCTGGTGGTGTTCGGTGGCGCGCCGCTGGATGGGCCACGCCGGATCAACTGGAATTTTGTCGCGAGCGACCCGGCCGTGATCGAGCAGGCCCGGCAGCGTTGGGCGGCTGGGGATTGGCCAACGGTGCCCGGTGAAACCGAAAGAATTGAGTTGCCGGTGAGATAGCCGCCTGCTCCCACATTTAACCGCGTTTACCCTGTAGGAATGCGCTCGAATGTGGGAGCTGGCTTGCTCGCGATGAGGCCAGGACAGAGGCCAGAGACTTAGCCCTTGAACACTTCATCCAACAAGTTATGCATCGACTGGAACGCCCGCGCAGCGGTCTTCGCGTCGTACATCATCATGCCCGGCACGTTGGCGTGCGGGTCGGTGAAGGAATGCACCGCACCGCCATAGCTCAGCAGTTGCCAATCCACACCGGCCGCGTTCATCTCATCTTCGAACGCCGGCAGTTGTGCTTTCGGCACCAGCGGGTCGGAAGCACCATGCAACACCAGCACGGAACCCTTGATGTTCTTCGCATCCGCCGGGTTTGGCGTGTCGAGGGTGCCGTGGAACGACACCGCAGCCTTCAATGGTGCGCCGGTGCGCGCCAGCTCCAACGCACAGCAACCGCCGAAGCAGAAACCGAAGGTGGCCAACCTGGACGTATCCACCGCAGCTTCGCTCTGGCCTTGCAGTTGCGCTAACGCGGCCTGCATGCGCTTGTTCAGCAACGGGCGGTCATTCTTCAACGGCATCATCGCCGCACCGGCTTCATCGTTATTCGACGGGCGCACGGTTTGCCCGTACAGGTCGGCGATCAGCACCACGTAGCCTTTGCTGGCGACGCGCTTGGCAATCTCTTCGGCCCCTGCACTCACGCCCATCCAGTTCGGCGCCATCAACAGGCCCGGCAGCGGACCGGTTTGGCTGGCATCGAAGGCCAGGCGGCTTTCATAAGACTGGCCATCAATCTGATAGACCACGGAACGCACAGTGACTTGGCTCATCATTTACTCCAGTTGAGGTTGCACAAGAACGAAAAAACCCGCCGAAGCGGGTTTTTCTACAACGGGGTTAAACCGACAGTTCAACCAACAGCTTGTTCAGTCGGCGCACATAGGCGGCCGGGTCTTTCAGGCTGTCGCCGGCAGCCAGGGCTGCCTGGTCGAAGAGGATGTGCGACAGGTCGCCAAAACGCTCTTCGCTCTGTTCGCCGTCGAGTTTCTCGATCAGCGGGTGAGCCGGGTTGAATTCGAAGATCGGCTTGGAGTCCGGCACCTTCTGACCGCTGGCTTCGAGGATCTGACGCATCTGCATGCCCAGGTCCTGCTCGCCGATGGCCAGGATCGCCGGGGAGTCGGTCAGACGGTGGGAAACCCGCACTTCGCTGACGGCGTCGCCCAGGGAGGCCTTGATCCGCTCAACCAGGCCTTCCTTGGACTTGGCCACTTCTTCAGCGGCTTTTTTGTCTTCTTCGGAATCCAGGTTGCCCAGGTCCAGGTCGCCACGCGCCACGTCGACAAAGGTCTTACCGTCGAATTCGCTGAGGTAGCTCATCAGCCACTCATCGATACGGTCGGTCAGCAGCAGCACTTCGATGCCTTTCTTGCGGAAGACTTCCAGGTGCGGGCTGTTCTTGACCTGAGCATAGGTCTCGCCGGTCAGGTAGTAGATCTTGTCCTGACCTTCCTTGGCGCGTGCCAGGTACTCGGCCAGGGACACCACCTGCTCGCCGTCTTCGCCCTGGGTGGAGGCAAAACGCAGCAGGCCGGCGATTTTTTCCTTGTTGGCGAAATCTTCCGCCGGGCCTTCTTTCATGACCTGGCCGAAGTTCTTCCAGAAGCCTTTGTATTGCTCAGGCTCGTTCTTCGCCAGTTTTTCCAGCATGTCGAGGACGCGCTTGGTCAGCGCCGACTTCATGGAGTCGATGATCGGGTCTTTCTGCAGGATTTCCCGCGACACGTTCAGCGACAGGTCGTTGGAGTCGACCACGCCTTTGATAAAGCGCAGGTACAGCGGCAGGAACGATTCCGCCTGGTCCATCACGAACACGCGCTGCACGTAGAGCTTCAGGCCCTTTGGCGCTTCGCGCTGGTACAGGTCGAACGGCGCGCGGGCCGGTACGTAGAGCAGCGAGCTGTATTCCAGCTTGCCTTCGACCTTGTTGTGGCTCCAGCTCAGCGGGTTTTCGTAGTCGTGCCCGATGTGCTTGTAGAACTCCTGGTATTCCTCGTCCTTGATCTCGGTACGCGGACGGGTCCACAGGGCGCTGGCGCGGTTGACGGTTTCCCACTCAACGGCCGGTGCTTCTTCGCCTTCGGCGGCGGCCTGCTCTTTCGGCAATTCGATCGGCAGGGCGATGTGGTCGGAATACTTCTTGATGATGTTGCGCAGGCGCCAGCCATCGGCGAATTCGTCTTCACCGGGTTTCAGATGCAGCACGATGCGCGTACCGCGATCAGCCTTGTCGAGGGTAGCGACTTCAAACTCGCCCTCGCCTTTCGAAGACCAATGCACGCCTTCGCTGGCGTCAAGACCGGCACGGCGGCTGAACACTTCAACCTTGTCGGCGACGATGAAGGCCGAGTAGAAGCCCACGCCGAACTGACCGATCAGGTGCGAATCTTTCTTCTGGTCGCCCGAAAGGTGCTTCATGAAATCGGCAGTGCCGGATTTGGCGATGGTCCCCAGGTGGGTGATCGCATCCTCACGGCTCATGCCGATACCGTTGTCTTCGAGGGTGACGGTCTTGGCGTCTTTGTCGAAGCTCACGCGGATTTTCAGTTCGGCGCCGCCTTCCAGCAACTCCGGCTTGGACAGGGCTTCGAAACGTAATTTGTCGACAGCGTCAGAGGCGTTCGAGATCAACTCGCGAAGGAAAATTTCCTTGTTGGAATACAGCGAATGGATCATGAGGTGCAGCAGTTGCTTCACCTCGGTCTGGAAGCCCAGGGTTTCCTTTTGAGTTTCCACACTCATGGTCATCAAACTCCAATTGGATGGCAGTGGCCGCGCCCTGAAGGGTTGGCGGCGGGTTGTCATCAAAGTTGGGGGCTAAGACCAGGATTTCAAGGGCGGGACACTTCTCCGATCTTGAAATGCGCGCGGGCGGTGGCGATGGGTTCGGCCGCGGTGCTTTGCCAGGCGGTGATCGACACGTTCGCCACCCGTCGACCCTGGCGCCAGACCTGGCACTTGGCGTAAGTGTCGCGAAACTGGCCGGCACGCAGGTAATCCAGGGAAAAGTCGATGATTTTCGGCAGGCCCGGTGCGCCGGTGAACACCAGCAGGTGCAACGCGGCGCAGAGTTCCATAAAGCCTGCAATCACACCGCCGTGCAGCGCCGGTAATATCGGGTTACCAATGTTGTCCTTGTTGGCCGGCAGGCGGAACAGCAGCTCATCGCCTATCCGCGTGCATTCGATGCCGATCAGCTTGGCGTAGGGGATCAGATCGAGCAGCGCCTTGTAGTTGCCGTGCTCATGGGCCTGCTCCAGACGTGTCTTGAAGTGATGTGTCATGCCTGTTCTCCCGTGACTGTACTGCCCAGCCCCTGCGCACCCTTGAGGCGCTTGCCCATACGCATGAACGTCCCCACCGTGTGGGCGACGGGTTGTTGCGGGTCGTCCTGATAAGCGAAACCACGGGTGAAAATCACGTCGGTGGTCACCCGGTAGCACTGGGCAAAACCATACACCGGCTTGTGCGGTTCGGCGGGATGCATGTAGTCGATGCGCAGGTCGAGGGTCGGGCACACCTCGAACTCCGGCAACACGCACAGGGTGGCCATGCCGCAGGCGGTGTCCATCAGCGAGGTCAATGCGCCACCATGGATCACGCCCGTCTGGGGATCACCCACGATCATCGGGCTGTAGGGCAGAACCAGGGTAATCCCCTCCTCGCTGGCTTGATGAACGGTAATGCCCAGCACTTGGCAATGGCGCAACGCTGAAATAAAGCGCTTGGCACGCTCTAACAAGGGATTTTCGGTCATTCGGTTCAGACTCTGATGAATGTGGGGCCGGCGCAGTATGGACCGTCGGAAAAAGTTCCTTGGGAAAATGCTTTATATATCTGTGGGATATAAGGAACTAATGCTGGCCCCATGTGCTCGAAAGGCCAGTAGATATCTTCACTAAGGAGAAACACCCAATGCGCAAGACTTTAGCTATTTCCATGATGCTGGCCGCTGCCCTCGGTCTCGCTGCCTGCGACAAGAAATCCGAAAACAAGGCCCAAGATGCCGCCGCGCACTCTGAGCAAGCTCAGAAAGATATGGCTGCAGCACAGGATAAAGTGAACGAAGCTGCAAAAGAAAACGGCGATGCTGCCAAAGCTCAGGCCGAATCGAACAAAGCCGCAGCACAAGAAGCAGCACCTGCTACTCCAGCAACCGGTTCTTGATACCGGGGCTTGAAATAGCTTGGCTGCAAAAAGAAAGCCCGCTTAGATAGCGGGCTTTACTTTGTCTGCTGTTGGCGCGGAGTGCGATAAACCGGCGCTATGCCTGCAGCGCTTTACGCCACCGGGTCTTTGGCCACGTCCGGCAGCGACGTATCGGTCTGCGTATACACCATCACTTGCAGTACGTCGGAATGAAACTCTCGGCGATACAGCACCAACACCACCCCGGCGCTCATCGACATGAACAGCCAGGGGCTGACAAACCATGCCAGCATGGTCATCCCGAAGTAATAAGCGCGCAAGCCAAAGTTGAACTGGTTGGCCGCCATCGAAATCACCCGCGCCGCCCGCAGGGCAAACGCCTTGCGCTCCTGCTCCGACACGTGCCGCTCACCGATCATCGGCGCCGACCCCACCAGCACCGCGGCAAAGTTGTACTGGCGCATGCACCAGCTGAAGGTGAAGAACGCGTAGACGAACACCAGTGCCAGGCACAGCAGCTTGATCTCCGACATGCCCTGGGATGCCTGCTGCACCAGCGGAATATCGGCCAGCAATGAAACTGCCCGCTCCGAGGCGCCCAACACGGTGAGAATGCCCGCAAGGATGATCAAGGTGCTGGAGGCGAAGAACGAGGCGTTGCGCTCAAGATTGCCAATCACACTGGCGTCGGCGATGCGGTTGTCACGCAGCAGCATGCGACGCATCCAATCTTCGCGATACAGGTGCAGCACGCTGGCCAGACAGGCAGTGTCGCGGGCTTTCCAGGTGGCATAACGGGTGTAGCCGCCCCAACAGAGGACGAACCAGAGGGCGGCAAGCAAGTGGATCAGGTTGGCTTCGATAAACGGCATGCGGGTCCTTATACACGACAGATTTCATGAACCCGGTTAAGTGTGGGCGCCGGGTTCCAGCTTGAGCTTTGCGTTACTCCTTCGACGTTAGCCCACGGAAAAAGGCACTGCCCGCCGCCCATAAAAAATGCCCCGTATCAATCGATACGGGGCATTTCAATACAGCGTGAAGCCGGGGGTTACGCGACCGCTTCGCTGCGCTTGCCCAGCATGCGGTCAACCACCACCGCGGCCACCAGCATCATCACCGATGGCACCAGCCACGCCAGGCCCTGCTCGCTCAACGGCAGGTTGGCCAATTGCGACGGCATCCAGCCCGCCAGGCCGGCGCCCTTGAGCGCATCGATGCAGCCGAAGATGAACGACACCAACATCACCGGGCCAACGATGCGGCTCTGCTCCTGCCAGAAGTCTTTGCAGAAGCTCAAAGCCACCAGCACGATGCATGGCGGGTAGATCGCAGTGAGTACCGGGATCGAAAACGCGATCAGTTTGGTCAGGCCCAGGTTGGACACGAACAGCGAGAACAGCGCCAGGATCACCACCAGGGTCTTGTAGGACAGCGGCAGGATCCGGCTGAAGTACTCGGCGCAGGCACAGGTCAGGCCGACGGCGGTGACCAGGCAGGCCAGGGAGATCAGTACGGCCAGGAAGCCGCTGCCCAGGGAGCCAAAGGTGTGTTGCACGTAGGCGTGCAGGACGGCGGCGCCATTGGCGGCACCGGCGGCGATCTCATGGCTGCCCGCCCCGAGGCGGAACAGGCTGACATACACCAACGCCAGGCCGACGCCGGCAATCAGCCCGGCAATGATCGCGTAGCGGGTGATCAATTTAGGCGATTCGACACCACGAGAACGGATCGCGTTGACGATCACGATACCGAACACCAGCGCGCCCAGGGTATCCATGGTCAGGTAACCATAGATAAAGCCTTGGGAGAACGGCGCGGCCACGTATTCCGGGTTGGCGACGCCCACGTCACCGGCCGGCAAGGCAAACGCGGCGATACCAAGGATGGACAGCGCGATGATTTTCAGCGGTGCCAGGAAACGGCCCACGGTGTCCAACAGACGGCCCGGGTACAGGGAGACGAAAAACACCACCAGAAAGTACACCGCGCTGTAGAGGAACAGCGCCAGCGGGCTTTCACCGGTCAACGGCGCCAGGCCCACTTCAAAGGACACGGTCGCGGTACGCGGGGTGGCGAACAGCGGCCCTACCGCCAGATACGCTGCCGCCGCCAGCAGGCCACCGGCGATCTTGCCGATCGGGCTGCTCAACGCATCCATACCACCACCGACCTTGGCCAGGGCGATCACGGTGACCACCGGGAGCCCGACTGCGGTGATCAGGAAACCCAACGCCGCCATCCAGACATGGGGCCCGGACTGCAAACCAACGATAGGCGGGAAGATGATGTTGCCGGCCCCCACGAACAGGGCAAAAGTCATGAAGCCCAACGCCAGGATGTCCTGGCTTTTCAACACTTTCATTTGAGGAAATACCACACTACTGAATCGGAATTTAGAGAGGGCTTCCCTATGGATGAGGGAAATGCTGCCGGCCCTTGTGGGCACCGACCGGTCTAGCGCGCGGCTTCCTTTTGGGATGCGAGCACTTAAAGAGGCGGCAAGGTTACAGAATTTGGCCGATAAACGCACTGTTGCAGGGCGAACTGTCCGATAAGCGACATTGGAATGTCGTGTTTTCATACTTAATGTGGCAATACAGACAAAAAATGTGGGAGGGGGTTTGCTCCCGATAGCGGAGGTTCAATCACATCATCAGTGACTGAGCCATTGTCATCGGGAGCTAGCCCCCTCCCACATGGGACCAAGTACATTTCAATAAATGGACCGCCCAGAACGCACAAAGGCCACCCGAAGGTGGCCTTTGCTGGTGAAGCGTCAGTTAAGCGCGAGGCTTACTTGACTGCCCAACCCGTCAGCTCGGCCAAGGCCTTGCCGATGTCTGCCAGCGAACGCACGGTTTTTACGCCTGCGTCTTGCAGTGCAGCGAATTTCTCGTCTGCAGTGCCTTTGCCGCCAGAGATGATTGCGCCAGCATGGCCCATGCGCTTGCCAGCAGGGGCAGTCACACCAGCGATGTAGGAAACAACCGGCTTGGTCACGTGGGCCTTGATGTAGGCAGCCGCTTCTTCTTCAGCCGAACCGCCGATCTCACCGATCATGACGATCGCTTCGGTCTTCGGGTCTTCCTGGAACAGCTTCAGGATGTCGATGAAGTTCGAGCCTGGGATCGGGTCACCGCCGATGCCGACGCAAGTCGACTGACCGAAACCGGCGTCAGTGGTCTGCTTCACAGCTTCGTAGGTCAGGGTGCCGGAACGGGAAACGATACCGACTTTACCTGGCAAGTGAATGTGACCAGGCATGATGCCGATCTTGCATTCGCCTGGAGTGATCACGCCTGGGCAGTTAGGGCCGATCAGGACCACACCCAGCTCGTCGCACTTGACCTTGGCGTCCAGCATATCCAGGGTAGGAATGCCTTCGGTGATGCACACGATCAGCTTGATGCCGCCGAACGCCGCTTCCAGGATCGAGTCTTTGCAGAAAGGAGCCGGAACGTAGATCACGCTGGCGGTCGCGCCAGTGGCAGCTACTGCGTCTTTAACGGTGTTGAACACTGGCAGGCCCAGGTGCTCGGTGCCGCCTTTGCCCGGCGTTACACCACCAACCATCTTGGTGCCGTATTCGATGGCTTGCTGGGTGTGGAAGCTACCTTGCGAACCGGTAATACCCTGGCAGATAACTTTGGTGTCTTTATTGATCAGGACGCTCATTATTTGCCCTCCGCAGCTTTGACAACTTGTTGAGCAGCGTCGGTCAGGCTGGTAGCCGCGATGATGTTCAAACCGCTTTCTGCCAGTACTTTAGCGCCCAGTTCAGCGTTGTTACCTTCAAGGCGAACAACAACCGGGATTTTCACGCCGACTTCTTTCACTGCACCGATGATGCCTTCGGCAATCATGTCGCAACGAACGATGCCGCCGAAGATGTTGACCAGTACTGCAGCGACGTTGGAGTCGGACAGGATGATCTTGAAGGCTTCGGTTACGCGTTCTTTGGTAGCACCACCACCCACGTCGAGGAAGTTGGCTGGTTTGCCGCCATGCAGGTTGACGATGTCCATGGTACCCATGGCCAGGCCGGCACCGTTGACCATGCAGCCGATGTTACCTTCCAGGGCTACGTAGTTCAGTTCGAACTTGGCAGCGTGCGCTTCGCGCGGATCGTCTTGCGACGGATCGTGGAAAGTCTTCAGCTTAGGCTGACGGTACATGGCGTTGGCGTCGATGTTGATCTTGGCGTCGAGGCAATGCAGATCGCCGTCAGCCTTGATCACCAGCGGGTTCACTTCCAGCAGGGCCAGATCGTGATCCTGGAACAGTTTGGCCAGACCTACGAAGATCTTGGCGAACTGGGCAACTTGCTTGCCTTCCAGGCCCAGCTGGAAAGCCAGCTCGCGACCCTGGAATGGCTGAGCGCCAACCAGTGGATCGATAGTGGCTTTCAGAATTTTTTCAGGGGTATCGTGAGCGATCTTCTCGATGTCCACGCCACCTTCGGTGGAAGCCATGAACACGATGCGACGGCTAGAACGGTCAACGACAGCGCCCAGGTACAGCTCTTTAGCGATATCAGTGCACGATTCAACCAGGATCTTGGTGACTGGCTGGCCATTGGCATCAGTCTGGTAAGTCACCAGACGCTTGCCCAGCCACTGCTGTGCGAAGGCCTTGGCGTCTTCTTTGCTGCGAACCAGCTTAACGCCGCCCGCTTTACCGCGACCACCTGCGTGAACCTGGGCTTTTACAACCCATTCGGTCCCGCCGATTTTATCGCAAGCTTCTGCTGCTGCTTCCGGGGTGTCTACTGCGTAGCCCTGGGATACTGGCAGGCCGTATTCAGCGAACAGCTGCTTACCCTGATACTCGTGAAGATTCATGCTTTTTACCGTCTTCGTTAGGTACTGCGCATTCGGCGCTGCGCTCATTATGAGTGCCGCGCCACCTGTGACTGCTGCTTGCGCAACTTGCCGGACTCAAGCCCGGTCAAGCTGCGCAAGACTGCGTCCAGCGGATATTCCGCGGTGAGTCTTGCGCGCAAGGCTCACGACGGGCAACCGCCGTGGTTTCTTATTATCTCGTTTTAGCGCTTCTTCTTGTTCGCGATGTGAATGGCATGACCATTCACTGCCAGCGCGGCTTCGTGCAATGCTTCGGACAGGGTCGGATGGGAGAAAACCATCATGCCGATGTCCTCGGCACTGGTGCCGAATTCCATACCGATTGCGCCCTGCTGGACCAGTTCTGCTGCGCCTGGGCCAATCACATGGACGCCCAATACGCGGTCAGTCTTGGCATCAGCGATGACTTTGACAAAACCACCGGTGTCGTTGGCTGCCATGGCACGACCAGAAGCAGCGAACGGGAAGGTGCCGACGTTAACTTCAACGCCTTCAGCTTTCAACTGCTGTTCGTTCTTGCCGACCCATGCAATTTCCGGGTGGGTGTAGATAACCGATGGGACCAGGTCGTAGTTCATCTGGGTTTTGTGGCCCTTGATGCGCTCGACAACCATGATGCCTTCTTCGGAAGCCTTGTGCGCCAGCATCATGCCGCGAACCACGTCGCCAATGGCGTAGACGCCAGGAACGGTGGTAGCGCAGTGATCGTCAACGTGGATGAAACCACGCTCGTCGATGTTCACGCCGCTGTCGGCTGCCAGCAGGTCGGTGGTCACTGGACGGCGACCAACGGCTACGATCAGCTTGTCGAAGGTGATGGTCTGTTCGCCATCCTTGTCGGTGTAGGTCACGACTACTTCTTCGCCGTTGACCTTCGAGCCGGTCACGCGAGCGCCCAGCTTGATGTCCAGACCCTGTTTGGTCAGGGTTTTCAGGGCTTCCTTGGACACTGCGGTGTCAGCAGCCAGCAGGAACGTGTCCAGGGCTTCGAGCACAGTGACCTGGGAACCCAGGCGGGACCAGACCGAACCCAGTTCCAGGCCGATCACGCCGGCGCCGATCACGCCCAGACGCTTGGGAACTGCTTGGAATTCCAGGGCGCCGGTCGAATCAACGATGACTTTCTGGTCAACAGGTGCTGGTGGAATGTCGATCGGACGCGAACCTGGAGCCAGGATCACGTTTTCGGCTTCGATGATTTCGACCGAACCGTCCGGCTTGGTGATTTCAACTTTCTTGCCGGCCAGCAGTTTGCCGTGGCCTTGCAGGGAAGTTACGCCGTTGGCCTTGAACAGGGTGGCAACGCCGGAGGTCAGGCCTTTGACGATGTTGGCTTTACGGCCGACCATCGCGGGTACGTCCATGGTCACGCCAGCGTGGTGGATGCCGTGGATGGCAAAACCGCTTTGCGCTTCGTGGAATTTCCAGGAGCTGTCCAGCAGCGCCTTGGAAGGAATGCAACCAACGTTCAGGCAGGTACCGCCCAGTGCCAGTTTGCCTTCCTTGTCGGTGTATTTTTCGATGCAAGCAGTCGAGAGGCCCAGTTGTGCGGCCTTGATAGCGGCAACATAGCCGCCAGGACCTGCACCAATCACTACAACGTCAAATTTCTGCGACATGAAAATAGTTCCTCTATTTAGCAGCAAGCTGTCAAGCCGCAGGCCCCAAGCCCGACTGCCGTATCCGGCAGCCTGTCACTTGAGGCCCGCAGCTGCTTCTATCAGATATCCAGCAGCAGACGAGCTGGGTCTTCCAGCAGGTTCTTGATGGTCACCAGGAAAGTCACGGCTTCTTTACCATCGATCAGGCGGTGATCGTAAGACAGCGCCAGGTACATCATCGGACGGATCACGACTTGGCCGTTGATGGCCATCGGACGCTGGATGATGTTGTGCATGCCCAGGATCGCAGCTTGCGGCGGGTTGACGATCGGAGTCGACATCATCGAACCGAAGGTACCACCGTTGGTGATGGTGAAGGTGCCGCCGGTCATCTCGTCGATGGTCAGCTTGCCGTCACGGGCTTTCTTGCCGAAGCCGGCGATGCCGCCTTCGATTTCAGCCAGGCTCATCAGCTCGGCGTTACGCAGAACCGGAACCACCAGGCCGCGGTCGCTGGACACGGCAACGCCGACGTCTGCATAACCATGGTAAACGATGTCGCTGCCGTCGATGGAAGCGTTGACTGCCGGGAAGCGTTTCAGCGCTTCGGTGGCCGCTTTCACGAAGAACGACATGAAGCCCAGGCGCACGCCGTTGTGGCTCTTCTCGAACAGGTCCTTGTACTTCGAACGCAGGGCCATGACTTCGGTCATGTCGACTTCGTTGAAGGTGGTCAGCATCGCCATGTTCGACTGTGCTTCAACCAGACGCTTGGCCACGGTGGCACGCACGCGGGTCATCGGCACGCGCTTCTCGGTGCGGTCGCCAGCGGCGAACACAGGAGCAGCGGCAGCAGGTGCTGCAGCCTTGGCGGGTGCGGCAGCTGGAGCGTTTTTCTTGGCTTCAACGGCAGCAACCACGTCTTCCTTGGTCACACGGCCGTCTTTGCCGGTGCCTTTGATGGAAGCCAGGTTGATGCCGTTCTCTTCGGCCAGCTGACGAGCAGCCGGTGCGGCGATTGGATCTTCGCCACCCGCCGCCGGAGCGGCAGCTGGAGCAGAAGCAGCAACAGCCGGTGCAGCGGCAGCCGGAGCGGCAGCAGCGCTGCCCGCTTCGATCGAGCCCAGTACCTGGTTGGACAGGACGGTATCGCCTTCGTTGGCAATGATCGCGCCCAACACGCCGTCAGCTTCAGCCAACACTTCCAGAACGACTTTGTCGGTCTCGATGTCGACGATCAGTTCGTCACGCTTTACAGCCTCGCCTGGTTTCTTGTGCCAAGTGGCAATGGTGCCATCGGCAACCGATTCCGGGAATGTCGGGGCTTTGATTTCGATAGCCATTATCTGTGGGTCCTTAAAATTCGGTTTCAGTCAGCGCGAAGGCGTTAAACAGTGAAAGCATCTTGCAGGAGTTTTTCCTGCTGCTCGGCGTGCATCGATGCATAACCACAGGCAGGCGCGGCAGAAGCATCGCGACCGGCGTATTCCAGGCCCAGGGCCTTGTTGTGGTTACCAATGCTGCGACGCAGATGATGCTGGCTGCTGTACCAGGCGCCCTGGTTCATCGGTTCTTCCTGACACCACACTACATGAGTGAGGTTGGTGTAAGGCGCGATGATCTCCATGAGGTCATCTTCCGGGAACGGGTAAAGCTGCTCGATACGCACGATGGCGATGTCTTCGCGGCCTTCGGCACGGCGTTTTTCCAGCAAATCGTAGTAGACCTTGCCGCTGCACAGGATCAGGCGAGTGACCTTGGCCGCGTCCAGTGTATCGATTTCTGGAATAACGGTCTGGAACGAGCCTTCCGCCAGATCTTCCAGGGTCGAGATGGCCAATTTATGACGCAACAGCGATTTCGGCGTCAGCACTACCAGCGGCTTGCGCAGTGGGCGAATGACCTGGCGACGCAGCAAGTGGTAGATCTGGGCCGGGGTAGTCGGCACGCACACCTGGATGTTGTGCTCGGCGCACAGCTGCAGGTAACGCTCCAGACGGGCCGAGGAGTGCTCCGGACCCTGACCTTCATAACCGTGTGGCAGCAGCATGGTCAGACCGCACAGACGGCCCCACTTGTGCTCGCCGCTGGTGATGAACTGGTCGATAACCACCTGGGCACCGTTGGCGAAGTCGCCGAACTGGGCTTCCCAGATCACCAGCGCGTTAGGCGTGGTGGTCGAGTAACCGTATTCGAACGCCAGTACGGCTTCTTCGGACAGGAACGAATCGTACAGGTCGAAACGTGGCTGGCCTTCGTACAGGTGTTGCAGCGGGATGTAGGTGCCTGCGTCTTTCTGGTTGTGCAGAACCGCGTGACGGTGCGAGAACGTACCACGGCCGATGTCCTGGCCGGTCATGCGGATCGGGTGACCTTCGAACGCCAGGGTCGCATACGCCATGGTTTCGGCGTAACCCCAGTTGATCGGCAGGCCGCCGGCTTGCATCTTCTGACGGTCTTCGTAGATCTTCGCGACCTGGCGCTGTACGACGAAGCCGTCAGGAATTTCCAGCAGCTTGGCAGACAGTTCCTGCAGAGTCTTCAGATCGAACGACGTATCGTGACGCGCAGTCCAGGCGTGGCCCAGGTACGGACGCCAGTCGACGAACAGCTCTTTGTTCGGCTCTTTGACCAGGCTTTTTACAACATGCAGACCGTTGTCCAACGCGTTGCGGTATTCGTCGACTTTCGCCTGAACACGCGCTTCGTCAATCACACCGGCCTTGGTCAGGCTTTCGGCGTACAGCTCACGGGTGGTGCGCTGCTTGGTGATCTGCTGGTACATCAACGGCTGGGTGCCGCTTGGTTCGTCCGCTTCGTTGTGACCGCGACGGCGGTAGCAAACCAGGTCGATCACCACGTCACGCTTGAACTGCATGCGGTAGTCGACAGCCAGTTGGGTCACGAACAGCACGGCTTCCGGATCATCACCATTCACATGGAGGATCGGCGCCTGGATCATCTTGGCAACGTCGGTGGCGTACTCGGTGGAACGCGCGTCCAACGGGTTGCTGATGGTGAAGCCCACCTGGTTGTTGATGACGATGTGAACGGTACCGCCGGTCTTGAAGCCGCGGGTCTGCGACATCTGGAAGGTTTCCAGGACCACGCCTTGACCGGCGAATGCCGCGTCGCCGTGGATGGAAATCGGCAGAACCTTCTCACCGGTCGCGTCGTTACGACGATCCTGGCGAGCCCGCACCGAACCCTCGACCACTGGAGAAACGATTTCCAGGTGGGACGGGTTGAAGGCCATGGCCAGGTGAACTTCACCGCCGGTGGTCATCACGTTGGACGAGAAGCCCTGGTGGTATTTAACGTCACCGGAACCCAGCTCGACCTTTTTCTTGCCTTCGAACTCGTCGAACAAGTCGCGCGGGTTCTTGCCGAAGGTGTTGACCAGCACGTTGAGACGGCCACGGTGGGCCATGCCGATCACGATTTCCTTGGTGCCGTAGGAGCCGGAACGCTGAATCAGCTCGTCGAGCATCGGAATCAGGCTCTCGCCGCCTTCCAGGCCGAAACGCTTGGTGCCCGGGTATTTGGTGCCCAGGTATTTTTCGAGACCTTCGGCTGCGGTCACGCGCTCAAGCAGGTGGCTGCGCACATCGGCAGACAACACCGGACGGCCACGCACGCCTTCCAGGCGATGCTGGAACCAGTGACGCTGTTCGGAGTCGGTGATGTGCGTGAACTCAGCGCCAATGGTGCGGCAATATGTCTGCTGCAACGCTTCGTGAATTTCGCGTAGGCTCGCTTCCTCTTTGCCGATGAACAGGTCTCCGGCACGGAAGGTCGTATCAAGATCGGCATTGGTCAAGCCGTAATGATTGATCGACAGGTCTGCAGGTGCAGGACGCTTCCAGAGCCCCAGCGGGTCGAGCTGGGCCGCCTGGTGGCCGCGCATACGGTAGGCCTGGATCAGTCGCAGTACTTCAACTTGCTTCTTCTCATGCTCACTGCTCACGCTTCCGGCTGAAACCGGTTGGGCGCGGCGCTGGTTCTTTGCCAGCAGCACGAACTGATCGCGAATTGTTGCGTGCGATACATCGGTGGCAGCGTTGCCGTCTGAAGACAACGTCTGAAATTTGGTGCGCCATTCTTCTGGCACAGCGTTAGGGTCGTGCAGGTAGAGCTCATAAAGCTCTTCCACATAGGCAGCGTTACCACCTGAAAGATAGCCGCTGTTCCACATGCGCTGCATCACGCTTTCTTGCATGCTTGGTCACCCTCGATTTGGGGACACCACCGGCGGCGACACCGAGTTTGCTTGCAAAAGGCCAAGTGCAGCGACCAAAACAAGCCACTTAGGATCACGCTGATAGTTCGGGTACCAACCCGAATGCCCCTGCTTGTCTCATTTCTTCAAAATAAGAGCCGCGGCTTTGTAAGTCGCTGCTCAAGTTAAGACTACGGCGCCGGTTGAAGCCTGCGCCGTAGCATTTACGGGCACAACGGTCCTGCTTTGCTACAACGTCAATTACACGCCGCTTTGCAGCAGCATGTTACGGATGTGACCAATGGCCTTAGTCGGGTTCAGGCCTTTAGGACATACGTTGACGCAGTTCATGATCCCGCGGCAGCGGAATACGCTGAACGGGTCATCCAGTGAAGCCAGACGCTCGGAGGTCTGGGTGTCACGGCTGTCTGCCAGGAAGCGATATGCTTGCAGCAGAGCAGCCGGGCCCAGGAATTTGTCCGGGTTCCACCAGAAGGATGGGCACGACGTCGAGCAGCAAGCGCACAGGATGCACTCGTACAGGCCGTCGAGCTTCTCGCGCTCTTCCGGGGACTGCAGACGCTCGATGGCCGGAGCCGGCGTATCGTTCTGCAGGAATGGCTTAACCTTCTCGTATTGCTTGTAGAAGATGCTCATATCGACGACCAGGTCACGGATAACCGGCAAACCTGGCAGAGGACGAATGATCAGCTTGTTGCCTTTGACCACGGCGGACAGCGGCGTGATGCACGCCAGGCCGTTCTTGCCGTTGATGTTCATGCCGTCGGAGCCGCAAACACCTTCACGGCAAGAGCGACGATAGGAGAACCCTTCGTCCTGCTCTTTGATCAGGGCCAGCACATCCAGCACCATCAAGTCTTTACCACCGGTATTGACCTGGAATTCCTGCATGAACGGCGCAGCGTCCCGATCAGGGTTGTAGCGATACACACTGACTTTCAACATGGCAGCCACCCTTAGTAAGTCCGAATTTTCGGTTCAAACATCGGAACCGTCTTCGGCGAGAAGTTAACGGCACGCTTGGTGACGCGCTTTTCACCCGGGAAGTAGAGGGTGTGGCACAGCCAGTTTTCATCGTCACGGTCTTCGTAGTCTTCACGAGCGTGAGCACCGCGGGACTCTTTACGAACCTCGGCGGCAATCGCAGTCGCTTCAGCCACTTCCAACAGGTTTTGCAGCTCAAGGGCTTCGATACGAGCGGTGTTGAACGCCTGGCTCTTATCGTTGATCTTGACGTTGGCGATGCGCTTGCGCAGGTCAGCCAGCAGGGCAATACCCTTCTGCATGTATTCGCCGGTACGGAATACACCGAAGTAGTTCTGCATGCAGCTTTGCAGCTCGCGACGCAGGGTAGCCACGTCTTCGCCTTCGGTACGCTCGTTCAGAGCGGACAGACGCGCCAGGGCAGCTTCGATGTTGGCGTCGGTAGCGTCATCGTATTCGATGCCGTCGGTCAGCGCCTTTTCCAGGTGCAGGCCGGCAGCGCGGCCGAAGACCACCAGGTCGAGCAGCGAGTTGCCGCCCAGACGGTTGGCGCCGTGTACCGATACGCAAGCCACTTCGCCCACCGCGAACAGACCATGGATGATCTCGTCCACGCCGTCGGCGTTCTGGGTGATTGCCTGGCCATGGATGTTGGTCGGCACGCCGCCCATCATGTAGTGGCAAGTCGGAACAACCGGAACCGGAGCAACCACCGGGTCAACGTGCGCGAAGGTCTTGGACAGTTCGCAGATACCTGGCAGGCGGCTGTGCAGCACTTCCTCGCCGAGGTGATCGAGCTTGAGCAGCACGTGGTCGCCGTTCGGGCCACAGCCGTTGCCGGCGATGATTTCCTTGACCATGGAACGGGCTACAACGTCACGACCGGCAAGGTCTTTCGCGTTCGGAGCATAACGCTCCATGAAACGCTCACCGTGCTTGTTGATCAGGTAACCACCTTCACCACGGCAACCTTCGGTGACGAGTACACCGGCGCCGGCGATGCCGGTCGGGTGGAACTGCCACATTTCAATGTCTTGCACCGGCACGCCGGCACGCAGCGCCATGCCAACGCCGTCGCCGGTGTTGATCAGTGCGTTGGTGGTCGAGGCGTAGATACGACCTGCACCGCCGGTCGCCAGAACGGTAGCCTTGGCGCGGATGTAGGTGGTTTCACCGGTTTCGATGCAGATAGCGATCACGCCGACGAATGCGCCGTCCTGGTTTTTTACCAGGTCAACCGCGTAGTACTCGTTCAGGAACGTGGTGCCGGCTTTCAGGTTGCCCTGATACAGGGTATGCAGCAGCGCGTGACCGGTACGGTCGGACGCGGCGCAAGTACGGGCAGCCTGGCCGCCTTTACCGTAATCCTTCGACTGACCGCCGAATGGACGCTGGTAGATACGACCTTGCTCGGTACGCGAGAACGGCAGACCCATGTGGTCCAGCTCGAACACGGCGGCCGGGCCTTCCTGACACATGTATTCGATAGCGTCCTGGTCACCGATATAGTCGGAACCCTTGACGGTATCGTACATGTGCCAGCGCCAGTCATCGTTCGGGTCGGCGGAGGCGATGGCGCAGGTGATGCCACCCTGGGCCGATACTGTGTGGGAACGCGTCGGGAACACCTTGGTGATCACGGCAGTCTTGTGACCGCCCTGAGCCAGTTGCAGCGCTGCGCGCATGCCGGCGCCGCCGCCACCAATGATGATGGCGTCGAAGGAAATAGTTGGAATGTTAGCCATGGATCAGATACCCCAAAGAATCTGCACACCCCAGACGAAGTAAGCGAACATCGCGACGCCGCATACTGCCTGGAAGAGAAACCGTACTGCTGTCGCAGACTTGCCCAGCGCCATCGGCGTCAGGTAGTCGGTCGAAATGGTCCACATGCCGACCCAGGCGTGAGCGCCCAGGGCTACAAGGGCCAGCAGACTGAAGATTCGCATCGCATTGTGGGAAAACAGGCCATGCCATTGCTCATAGCCGATGCCCGGATTGGCGACGAGGTATCCGATCAGGAAAATGAAATAAGCCGCGAGAACGACCGCAGACACACGCTGTGCCATCCAGTCATAGAGGCCCGAACGCGACAGATTCGTTACGCTGGTTACCATATCCAAACTCCTGCCAGAACGATCAGCGCCACGGAAACGGCGATGACGATTTTCGAGCCCAGGCGGCCGCCTTCCAGCGTCTCACCGATGCCCATATCCATGATCAAGTGGCGCACGCCGGCTACCAAGTGATACAGCAGAGCGGACAAGAGGCCCCATGCTACGAACTTGGCCAGCGGACTGGTCAAGCATGCCTTCACCTCGGCATAACCTTCCTCGGAACCCAGGGATTTGCTCAATGCATAAAGCATGAAGCCCAGGCCCAGGAAGAGGATGATGCCGGAAACACGGTGCAGGAACGACGTAACGCCGGTGATGGGGAGTTTGATGGTCCTTAGGTCTAGGTTTACAGGTCGTTGGCTATTCACGGCTTTTTTTCACACTGAAGAGCCCCTAACAATCAGGGCAAAGTTGTTGGGGAGCGGACTGGTCAGGTAACACCACCCAGGGAGTGCGACCCCCAATGAAAGCAAGCCCAAAAGCCCTTGGCGGTCGGTGGCCGAGTATAGACAGTTAGGTTACTAATGACAACGCGCTGACCTCACCCTAATAGCGCATTGCGTTGGCAGGATAAAAGGCGTAAATGGCGGTAAATTTCGAGGAAAAAGTCCGGTTAAAGCCTTCTGGGGCAAGACTTTAGGCAAATTGACATCTGAATTTATCTCACTATAGTGGTGCGGGCCCTGCGTGGGGGGTCTGTCTGATGATTTGAAGCATAAATAGGAGGCCACATGGCTGACAAAAAAGCGCAGTTGATCATCGAGGGCGCAGCCCCCGTCGAGCTGCCCATTTTAACCGGCACCGTTGGTCCTGATGTTATCGACGTACGGGGCCTGACGGCCACGGGCCGTTTCACTTTCGACCCAGGTTTCATGTCGACCGCCTCATGCGAGTCGAAGATTACCTATATTGATGGCGATAATGGCATTTTGCTGCATCGGGGCTACCCGATCGAGCAACTGGCTGAGAAATCGGACTACCTGGAAACCTGCTATCTGCTACTAAATGGCGAGTTGCCAACCGCCGAGCAGAAAGCCCAGTTTGTCAGTACTGTAAAGAACCACACCATGGTTCACGAGCAGTTGAAGACGTTCTTCAACGGCTTCCGTCGCGACGCCCACCCGATGGCCGTCATGTGCGGCGTGGTCGGCGCCCTGTCGGCCTTCTATCACGACTCCCTCGACATCAATAACCCGCAGCATCGCGAAATTTCCGCGATCCGCCTGGTTGCCAAGATGCCGACCCTGGCCGCAATGGTTTACAAGTACTCCATGGGGCAACCCATGATGTACCCGCGCAACGACCTGACTTACGCGGAAAACTTCCTGCACATGATGTTCAACACCCCGTGCGAGATCAAACCGATCAGCCCGGTGCTCGCCAAGGCAATGGACCGGATCTTCATCCTCCATGCCGACCACGAGCAGAACGCCTCCACCTCTACCGTGCGTCTGGCCGGCTCTTCGGGTGCCAACCCGTTCGCCTGTATCGCCGCCGGTATCGCCGCGCTGTGGGGCCCTGCCCACGGCGGTGCGAACGAAGCCGTATTGACCATGCTCGATGAAATCGGCGATGTCTCGAACATCGACAAATACATCGCCAAGGCCAAGGACAAGAACGATCCGTTCAAGTTGATGGGCTTCGGTCACCGGGTCTACAAGAACCGCGACCCGCGCGCCACCGTCATGAAGAAGACCTGCGACGAAGTGTTGAGGGAACTGGGCATCAAGAACGATCCGCAACTCGAACTGGCCATGCGCCTGGAAGAGATCGCTCTGACCGACCCGTACTTCATCGAACGCTCGCTGTACCCGAACGTCGACTTCTACTCGGGGATCATCCTCAAGGCGATCGGCATTCCAACCAGCATGTTCACCGTGATCTTCGCCCTGGCGCGGACCGTGGGCTGGATCTCCCACTGGAAAGAAATGCTCTCCAGCCCGTACAAGATTGGCCGCCCGCGCCAGCTGTACACCGGCTACGAGTCGCGTGACATTACCAAGTTGGAAGATCGCAAGTAAGCATCTGACTGACGCGCAATAAAAAAGCGGCCTCCTTCATGGAGGCCGTTTTTATTTGTGCAAGAACCAAGAAACTGTTTTGTCTGAAATTCAGCTATCGGGAGCAAGCCCCCAGCCTATCGACCGGGACACGTCCTATTAAGCCCCCAAACCTGACCAATTACCCACCTTGGAATGCAATCAACTGTGGGAGGGGGCTTGCCCCCGATAGCAATGGCCCAGCCACCACAAAACTCCAGCCAAAAAAAATGCCCCAGCCTATCGACCGGGGCATTTCCTATTACCCCCCCAAAACCTGACCGACTACCCACCTTGAAATGCAACCAACTGTGGGAGGGGGCTTGCCCCCGATAGCAATGGCCCAGCCACCACAAAACTCCAGCCAAAAAAAATGCCCCAGCCTATCGACCGGGGCATTTCCTATTGAGCTACAACCTTAGTGAGAAACCGCCCCACTCGCCCCCAGGCCAGTCTGCGAACGCACAAACTGCGGGAAGTACAGCGCCCGTTCCTTGACTGCCGCCGCCGACTTGTCGGTGATGGAGAAGAACCAGATGCTGACGAACGCGATGAACATCGAGAACAGCGCAGGGTACTCATACGGGAAGATGGCTTTTTCGTGATGCAGGATCGACACCCAGATGGTCGGCCCCAGGACCATCAGGCCCACAGCACTGACCAACCCGAGCCAGCCGCCAATCATTGCGCCACGGGTGGTGAGGTTTTTCCAGTACATGGAAAGCAGCAACACCGGGAAGTTACAGCTGGCAGCGATAGAGAACGCCAGGCCGACCATGAACGCAATGTTCTGGCTTTCAAACAGGATACCCAGACCGATTGCCAGCACCGCCAAGGCGATAGTGGTGATCTTCGAGACGCGAATCTCCTCTTTGTCGTTGGCCTTGCCTTTCTTGATCACGCTGGCATACAGGTCATGGGACACCGCCGAAGCACCGGCCAGGGTCAAGCCCGCAACCACCGCGAGGATGGTGGCAAACGCCACAGCCGAGATGAAGCCCAGGAAGATACTGCCACCCACCGCGTTGGCCAGGTGAACCGCCGCCATGTTGTTACCACCGAGCAAGGCGCCTGCAGCATCCTTGAACGCCGGGTTGGTGCTGACCAGCAGGATCGCGCCGAAACCGATGATGAAGGTCAGGATGTAGAAGTAGCCGATGAAACCAGTGGCGTACAACACGCTCTTGCGCGCTTCCTTGGCGTCGCTCACGGTGAAGAAGCGCATCAGGATGTGCGGCAGGCCGGCGGTACCGAACATCAGTGCCAGAGCCAGGGAGAACGCGGAGATCGGATCTTTCACCAGACCGCCAGGGCTCATGATCGCTTCACCTTTAGGGTGAACCTTGATCGCCTCGGAAAACAGCGTGCTGAAGTCGAAGTTGACGTGCTTCATCACCATGACTGCCATGAATGTGGCGCCGGACAGCAGCAACACTGCCTTGATGATCTGCACCCAGGTGGTCGCCAGCATGCCGCCGAACAGCACGTACAGGCACATCAGGACACCCACCATGATCACCGCTACATGGTAATCAAGGCCGAACAGCAGCTGGATCAACTTGCCCGCGCCAACCATCTGCGCGATCAGGTAGAACGCCACCACTACCAGCGAACCGCAAGCCGACAGGCTGCGGATCTGGGTTTGCCCGAGGCGGTAGGACGCCACGTCGGCAAAGGTGTATTTGCCCAGGTTACGCAGGCGCTCGGCGATCAGGAACAGAATGATCGGCCAGCCCACCAGGAAGCCGATCGAGTAGATCAGGCCGTCGTAGCCGGAGGTGTATACCAGTGCGGAAATACCCAGGAAGGACGCGGCCGACATATAGTCGCCGGCAATCGCCAGGCCGTTCTGGAAGCCGGTGATCTTGCCGCCGGCCGCATAATAGTCGGCCGCCGAGTTGTTGCGCTTGGACGCCCAGTAGGTAATGCACAACGTCGCGCCGACAAAGACCACGAACATCAGGATCGCTGGAATATTCAGCGGTTGTTTTTGCACTTCACCGGTCAACGCCTCCCCCGCCCATATAGCAGGCGCGAAGACCGAAGCACCCAGTACAGCCAATAGACGACGGATCATTGCGCAGCCTCCTTGAGAATCGCATTGTTCAGATCGTCGAATTCGCCGTTGGCGCGTCGCACGTAGATCGCAGTGAGGACAAAGGCCGATAGAATCAGCCCGACACCGATAGGGATTCCCCAGGTGATGGACGAAGTGGAGCTGATCTTAGCCCCCAGCAATTGTGGCCCGTAGGCGATCAACAGGATGAATCCGGAGTAAAGCCCTAGCATGATCGCCGAGAGAATCCAGGCGAACCTTTCCCTTTTTCTAACCAGCTCCTTGAAGCGCGGGCTGTTTTGAATCGAGAGGTAAATGCTGTCGTTCATTGTTTTTATCCTCGCAGCACAGCTTTGTTATTATTGAAACAATAGCCACTGTATGCGGCTACGGGGCAGGTTCCAGACGACCTTAGTATTAGAGGGAGTGTAGCGAGGGTTTGCGAGGGCGCAGAAACATTTGCGGGCGGCGAAAATAATGTGGGAGGGGGCTTGCCCCCGATTGCGGTGTGTCAGTCGCTGATGATCTGACTGATCCATCGCTATCGGGGGCAAGCCCCCTCCCACAGAGGGTTACATCAAAGGGGGGTTACTTGGCGAGCCACTCGGCAACCCGCTCAGGGTGCTTGGCAACCCAGTCCTTGGCGGCTGCATCGGGCTTGGCGCCCTCCTGGATGGCGAGCATGACTTCACCGATTTCGTCCTTGGAAGCCCATTGGAATTTCTTCAGGAACGCCGCGACTTCCGGGGCTTTCTTCTCCAGGCCCTTGCTACCGATGCTGTTGACGGTTTCAGCAGCGCCATAGATCCCTTTTGGATCGTCCAGGAACCGCAGTTTCCACTTGGCGAACATCCAGTGCGGCACCCACCCGGTGACTGCGATGGATTCCTGCTTGTCTTCGGCGCGGGTCAGTTCGGCGATCATCGCGGCACCGGAGCTGGCTTGCAGCTTGTAGTCCAGGCCATAGGCCTTGATCGCTTCGTCGGTCTTGAGCATCACGCCTGAACCGGCGTCGATACCGACGATCTTGTTCTTGAAGGTGGTGTCGGTCTTGAGGTCTTCGATGGACTTGGCCTTGACGTACTCCGGCACGATCAGGCCGATCTTCGCATCCTTGAAGTTGGGGCCGTAGTCGACCACCTTGTCCTTGTTCTTGGCCCAGTATTCACCGTGGGTCACGGGTAGCCAGGCAGAGAGCATGGCGTCGAGCTTGCCGGTGGCAACACCCTGCCACATGATCCCGGTGGCGACCGCTTGCAACTTGACGTCATAACCGAGCTTTGCCTTGATCACCTCTGCCGCCACATGAGTGGTGGCAACGCTGTCGGACCAACCGTCCACGTAGCCGATGCTCAGGGTTTTGCTGTCGGCGCTGGCCAGTGTGGAGCTCATCGCAACTACCAGAGTGGCAACTGCGCCCAAGAGTCGTCGCATCTTCATCGTACTTCCCCGAAAGTGCTGCGCCCGACGGATGTCGAGCGACGTCAACCTGTTGTTATGTGGTGCGCCACGCCCCCTTCACGCGCATCGATCCGGCGGCAACGACATCAGTGGAGTGCTGATACTTCGATCATCAACCTGCCGGGGCCCGCGTCCTGCTCTGTCAGCGACCTCAGGTAAGCAAGAAACGACATCACATCGCCAGCTATCGCTGTTATGGGACGCTCACCTCATACCCCGCCCGAACTTTGCATGTCTAAATCATGCAGCCCCACTGGGACGCGACAAATCCGGGTAAGATGCGCGCCTTTGCTCCCCAGATAAGCCGACCATGCCCGCAACTGCCCACTTCCCTGCCCTGCCCTATTTATTCGCCTTGATCCTCGGCCTGCTTGCGCTGGTCGGATACTGGTATGGCCTCGGCCGGCCAGTGGTGCTGCCGGACGTGGCCAGCGCCAGCCACAAACTGCAATGCGCCTCCTACACACCGTTCGACAAGGACCAATCACCGTTCGACCAGCCGTTCAAGCTGCGCCCCGAGCGCATGGACGCCGACCTGGCCCTGCTGGCCACCCGCTTCGAATGCATCCGCACCTACTCCATGACCGGCCTGGAAGCCTTGCCGGACCTGGCGCGCAAGCACGGGCTGAAACTGATGATCGGCGCCTGGGTCAACGGCAACCCGGTCGACACCGAAAAAGAAGTCGACGCCTTGATCGCCTCGGCCAACGCCAACGCCGACGTGGTGACTTCGGTGATCGTCGGTAACGAAACCCTGCTGCGCAAGGAAGTCACGGCCGCACAGTTGGTGAAGCTGATCCATAAGGTCAAAAGCCAGATCAAGCAGCCGGTCACGTATGCCGACGTCTGGGAGTTCTGGCTGCAACACCCGGAAATTGCCCCGGCGGTGGATTTCCTGACCATCCACTTGCTGCCGTACTGGGAAGACGCCCCCTCGGGAATCGACCAGGCGCTCAAGCATGTCGGTGATGTGCGCCAGACCTTCGGCAATAAATTCGCGCCCAAGGACGTAATGATCGGCGAGACCGGCTGGCCCAGCGAAGGCCGCCAGCGCGAAACCGCGGTGCCGAGCCGGGTCAATGAGGCCAAGTTCATGCGCGGTTTCGTGGCCATGGCCGAAGCCAATGGCTGGCACTACAACCTGATCGAAGCCTTCGACCAGCCGTGGAAGCGTGCCAGTGAAGGCGCTGTCGGCGGTTACTGGGGCTTGTTCGATGCCGATCGCCAGGACAAAGGCATCCTCGCCGGCCCGGTGACCAACGTGCCGTACTGGCCACTGTGGCTGGGAGTCGGTGGACTCATCCTGCTGGGCACCCTGGCGCTCGGCGGGCGGGTGCGCAGCGTGCGCGCCGCCTGGCTGCTGCCGCTGCTCGGGGCCGTCGCCGCCTGTTCCATCGGCACCTGGGCCGAACTGACCCGCGTAACCGCACGCTTCAATGATGAATGGGTGTGGGCGGGGCTGCTGGTCGCGTTGAACCTGCTGGTACTGGCACATGCGGCCCTGGCCTTGAGCAGCCGCGAAGGTTGGCGCGAGCGGGCGTTCAACTGGCTGGAGCCGCGCGCGGGCTGGCTGGTGGCAATCGCCGGGTTCGCTGGCGCGGTGATGATGCTGGCGCTGGTGTTTGACCCGCGTTACCGCAGCTTCCCAAGTGCGGCACTGGTGCTGCCTGCCCTGGTCTATCTGATTCGCCCGGTGACCGGGCCACGTCGGGAAATTGCCCTACTGGCCTTTATCATCGGTGCCGGCATTGCGCCGCAGCTGTTCCGCGAAGGTCTGTTGAACCAGCAGGCATGGGGTTGGGCGCTGGTCAGTGGGTTGATGGTTGTGGCTTTGTGGCGGTGCTTGCGGATGCGCAAGGCTTAAGATGCCATCGGGGGCAAGCCCCTCCCACATTTGGAACGCGTTCCCATGTGGAAGGGGCGGTGCGACGATTCGACTTGCCCCCGATTGGCCCTATCAGGCCGCCCGTGGCTTGCGGACCAAGCGCAACCCGGCAATCACCACCGCAAACACCGCAAATGTGGTGTTGTACAACGCCAACGCCGGCAACCCGAACACCAGCCCCAGCACCGCCAACCCCCACCCCGCACGGCCCGGCACGAAAAACGCCAGCACCGACGCGATCAGTGCAGCCCAGCCCATCACCTGGAAGTGAATCATCAAGCCCAGGTTCGAACGCACCTGGCATTCCCAACGGCTGGCTTCATCCACGCAAATGCCGACCCACCGACCATCCTCCATGAAGCCGTAACGCGCGGCATAACTGGCGGCCAGCCATAACGGCAAGGCAATGAGCAGTAGGGTCAGCGGCAAGCGGCGGGACATGGAACACTCCGATAGGCAAAAACGGCGCTCAGCTTAATCCCCCGGTGGCCGTTAGCAAGATGTGTACGCAGATAAGTGTCCATCAATACGCGGCAAAGTGTATCTTCTGCCTACTATTACCCCGACTCCGACGTTTTTTATCCGACTTTTCGTGCCGATGGCTGGCACTTCGGTGGCAACGCGGTGGTCATAGCCTGCGAACTTCATTCAGCACGTTTCCTCTTAGGGATTAAGTCATGCTCCGTTCCTTGCGCTGCGCTGCCTTGCTGGGCAGCCTTTTTTTGAGTGCGTCAGCACTGGCCGTCGACATCGACCAGGCCAGCTATGGCTTCCCTTTGACCAACCCGTTCGAAGCGACCATCGCCACCACGCCGCCTGACCTTCGGCCCAGCTTGCCGAGCGACGACGAAATCAACCAGTCCGACTACACCCTGAACATGCGTCCCGAGCGCGAATTCAGCCTGCCCGACAACTTCTGGGCAGTGAAGAAACTCACCTACCGCATCGCCAAGCAAGACCGCGCCGCGCCGCTGATCTTCCTGATCTCGGGCACCGGTGCGCGGTTCGACAGCAGCATCAACGAATACCTGAAAAAACTGTACTACCAGGCCGGCTACCACGTCGTGCAACTGTCATCGCCGACCAGCTTCGACTTCATGAGCGCCGCCTCGCGCTTCGCCACGCCGGGTATCACCCAGGAAGACGCCAAAGACATGTACCGCGTGATGCAAGCAGTGCGCGCGCAGAACGCCTCACTGCCGGTCACCGACTTTTACCTCAGCGGCTACAGCCTCGGTGCGCTGGATGCGGCCTTTGTCAGCAAGCTCGACGAAACCCGCCGCAGCTTCAACTTCAAGAAAGTGCTGCTGCTCAACCCGCCGGTCAACCTGTACACCTCGATCACCAACCTCGACAAGCTGGTGCAGACCGAGGTCAAGGGCATCAACAACACCACGACCTTTTATGAACTGGTGTTGAACAAGCTGACGCGCTACTTCCAGCAAAAGGGCTACATCGACCTTAACGACGCCCTGCTCTACGACTTCCAGAACTCCAAGCAGCACCTGACCAACGAACAGATGGCCATGCTGATCGGCACCACGTTCCGTTTTTCGGCGGCCGACATCGCGTTCACCTCAGACCTGATCAACCGCCGCGGCCTGATCATCCCGCCGAAGTACCCGATCACCGAAGGCACCAGCCTCACGCCGTTCCTCAAGCGCGCGCTGCAATGTGACTTCGATTGCTACCTCACCGAACAGGTCATCCCGATGTGGCGCGCCCGTTCCGATGGCGGCAGCCTGTTGCAATTGGTCGATCAGGTCAGCCTGTACGCCCTCAAGGACTACCTGCACACCAGCCCGAAAATCGCCGTCATGCATAACGCCGACGACTTGATCCTCGGCCCGGGCGACCTCGGCTTCCTGCGTCAAACCTTCGGCGATCGCTTGACTGTCTACCCGCTGGGCGGCCATTGCGGCAACCTCAACTACCGCGTCAACGCCGACGCCATGCTGGAGTTTTTCCGTGGCTAAATATCTTCTGCTGCTTGCCGCCCTGATGTGCGCAAGCGTGGCCAATGCCGACAACAGCAAGGCTCACGCGCCCACCGTCGTGGGTGCCGACGGCTTCAAGGAGCCGCTGAGCAAGCTCAAGTTCAACCCGGGCCTGGACCAGCGCGAATTCGAACGTTCGTCACTGACCGCCCTCAACGTGTACGACCCGCTGGAATCGTGGAACCGTCGCGTTTACCACTTCAACTACCGCTTCGACCAATGGGTGTTCCTGCCGGTGGTCGACGGTTACCGCTACGTCACGCCGAGCTTCCTGCGTACCGGCGTAAGCAATTTCTTCAACAACCTGGGCGATGTGCCCAATCTGTTGAACAGCCTGTTGCAACTCAAGGGTCACCGCTCCCTGGAAACCACCGGGCGCCTGCTGCTCAACACCACCATCGGCGTCGCCGGGCTGTGGGACCCGGCTACCGCCATGGGCCTGCCGCGCCAGAGCGAAGACTTCGGCCAGACCCTGGGCTTCTATGGCGTGCCTGGCGGCGCCTATCTGGTGCTGCCGATCCTGGGCCCATCGAACCTGCGCGATACCAGCGGCCTGGTGGTCGACTACAGCGCCGAATCGCAGATCAACTTCCTGAACGTCTCCGAAGTCAGCTCCAACCATCCGGAGATCTGGGCCCTGCGCGTGGTCGACAAGCGTTACCAGACCAGCTTCCGCTACGGTCAGTTGAACTCGCCGTTCGAGTACGAAAAGGTGCGCTACATCTATACGGAATCGCGCAAGTTGCAGATTGCCGAATAAGCGCGGCGCGCGGTAAAAAAGCCATTCGACGCGCTCGAATGGCTTTTTTGCCTGCTCGATACCAGCCGCCTACCCCAGCACCTGCGCCAGAAACGCTTGCGCGCGAGGTGTGCGTGGCGCAGTGAAAAACGCCTCCGGCGGCTGGTCTTCGATGATCCGCCCGCCATCGAGAAACAGCACACGCCCGGCGACTTGCCGGGCAAAGCCCATTTCGTGGGTGACGCAGAGCAAGGTCATGCCACTTTCGGCGAGCATGACCATCACGTCCAGCACCTCGCCGACAGCCTCCGGGTCCAGTGCCGACGTCGGCTCATCGAACAGCATGATTTTCGGGGTCATGCACAATGCCCTGGCTATCGCGACCCGCTGCTGTTGGCCGCCCGACAATTGCGCCGGGTATTTTTTCCAGTGTTGATCGATCCCGACTTTTTTCAGCAGCGCCATCGCCTGGTCCTGCGCGCTGTCGCGGGGCATGCCGCGCACGGACATCGGCGCCAGCATGCAGTTTTGCAAGACGGTCAGGTGCGGAAACAGGTTGAAGCCCTGAAACACCATGCCGACCTCACGCAAGGCCGCGCGGCAGAGCGTCGGCGAAGTGCTCAAGTCGGCGCCCAGCACCTGGATTCGGCCCTGCTGCGCCGGTTCCAGACGATTGAGGCAACGGATCAACGTGGACTTGCCGGAGCCCGAGGTGCCGCACAGCACAATCCGCTCGCCCTGCACCACACGCAGGTCGATACCGTGCAGCACCTGGTATGGGCCGTACCATTTACTCAGCCCTTCGACATCGATCACCACCGGCGCAGGCGCGCAGATCGACCGCTCAAACTCCCCTGATGACCCCATGTATCCACCCTTCCTTATCATTCGTCAGTTGGCCGCATGTGGCGGGTGAGTCGACGATTGATCCGGTTCACCCCTCGCCGGACACACTCGACCACCAGCAGGTAGACCAGCGCCACCCACACATACACCTGGAAATCAAAAGTGCGTGAGAACGCCAACTTGGCCACGCCCATCAAATCCAGCAAGGTCACCAGCGACACAATCGCGCTGGCCTTGATGATCAAAATCAGTTCATTGCCCAGTGGCCCCACTGTCACGATGAGCACCTGCGGCAAGGTCACCTTGAAAAACGTGGTGGTGCGGCTCAACCCCAACACCGTCGCGGCTTCATAGTGGGCACGGGGCACGGAGAGCAACCCGCCGCGAAAGATCTCGGCCTGATAGGCCGCCGTATTCAAGGTGAACGCCAGCACGGCGCAAAACCACGGGTCGCCGAACCAGCCCCACAGGCCAAGGTCGCGCCAGAAACCGTGGAAGGAACCCAAGCCGTAATAGATCAGGAACAACTGCGCCAACAACGGAGAGCCCCTGAAAAAGTAGAGATAGGCCCTGCACCCGTACTGCAATAAACGCCAGCGTGAAGTCCTGCCCAACGCCAACAGCACGCCAAGCACCATCCCGGCGCTGCTGGATATCGCCACCAATTGCAGGGTCAGCAACAAGCCATCGAACAACTGCGCACCGTAGCGCTGAAGCAGTTCAAGCCCGAGCCACTCGGCAAAACGCTCGCCCCCCATCATGAGGCACGCTCCCGACCCTGGCCGTAGTGCTTTTCAAGCTGCGCGATGCAAAACCCCGACATCGACGACAGCAGCAGGTACAGGCCACACGCCGCCAGATAAAACAGCATCGGTTCCTTGGTGGCGTTCACCGCCAGGCTGGTCTGGCGCATCAGGTCCACCAGGGAAATGGTCGACACCAACGCCGTGTCCTTGAGCAGGCTCAACCAGTTGTTCGAAAGCCCCGGCAAGGCGATCCTCATCACCTGCGGCAGCACCACCTTGAAAAACGTGTGCCTGCGGCTCAAGCCCAGTGCCTGGGCGCCTTCGTACTGGCCGCGCGCCACGGTCTTCAACGCCCCCAGCCACACCTCGCTGGAAAAGGCCGCCAGCACCAGGCTGAACGCGATCACCGCCGCCACGAACGCGTTGATGCCAAACTCGGCCGAACCGCCCCAATACGCCTGGAACTTCTGCAGCGCGATCTGGATGCCGTAATACACGATCAATAACGTCAGCAACTCCGGCAGGCCACGAAAACAGGTGGAGAACAGCGCAGCCATCGCCCTCACCGTGGTGTTTGCCGATCTGCTGCACAGCGCCACCAACAACCCCAATGGCAACCCCAGCGGCACACACGCCAATGCCAGCGCCATCGTGACCCCTGCGCCCGCCAGCAGCGCGCCGCCCCACCCACCGGCGCCCAACGACAACAACCCTAATGACTCGAACATGGAAGACGCCCCCGCGCTTAATCATCCTCAAGGCCATGGGCCAACTTGAGCTGTCGATAGGTGCCGTCGGCGATCACGTCCGCGATGGCCTGGTTCAGCCTGGCGCGCAACGCCTCATCGGCCTTGCGCACGGCAATACCGGCGTCGCTTTGCGTACCGGGGATAGCCAGCACCCGACAACACTGCGGGGCGGTGCTCTTCAACCACTCCTGCATTGGCGCGCTGTCGTTGACCACCGCATCCAGGCGGCCGTTGAGCAGGTCGCTGTTGGCCTCGTCCTGGCCGACGTACAACTTGACCCGCGCCCCATTGGCGCCATAGACATCCTGGTTGTAGATACCCTGGGTGGACGACGACTGAGCGCCGACCGTCTTGCCGGCCAACGTGGCCGGCGCGGCGTCCTGAATGTCGCTGCCCCTGGGCACTGCCAGAACCATGCGCGTGCGGTTGTAGGGCTGGGTGAAGCTGACGGTCTTCTGGCGCTCTTCGGTGATGGCCATCGAGGCGATGATTGCGTCGTACTTTTTCGCGAGCAGGCCCGGGATGATGCCTTCCCAGTCCTGGGCAACAATCGTGCATTCGACGCCGAGCCTGGCGCACAGGGCGTTCGCCATATCGACGTCAAAACCACGCAGTTGGTTATTCGAGTCCACATAGTTGAAAGGCGGATAAGCACCCTCGGTGGCGAAACGCAGCGGCTGCGCATGGGCCACCGACAACAGCCCGAGGGTGATCGTTACGGCATAGAGCGTCTGTTTGACCTGTTTCATGAAGGCACCTACCGAATTATTTTTATTCTGCGTAGTGCCTGAGGCCTGGCTAACCCGAAGGAACACGGGTGATTGACGCAGGCTCAGTCACTGACCCAGCGGACACTACGCCAACCTAAACAATTCGTCTATATTTTACAGATAGTCTATTTCCGAGTTTTTTGTAGGCCAAAACCGGGATGCACGATCGACCCCAAGAGTGTCGCGGGCACATTGTTGAGGCTCGCGGATGGCCGGTGCTACCATGCGCAACCGCCTGTCATGGCAAGGAACCCTCTGGTTTATGAGCAGCATTCGCGAGCGCAACAAAGAAAAGATCCTGCGGGCGGCGAGCGAGGAGTTTGCCGACAAGGGCTTCGCCGCGACCAAAACCAGCGACATCGCCGCCAAGGCCGGGCTGCCCAAGCCCAACGTCTACTACTACTTCAAGTCCAAGGACAACCTCTACCGCGAAGTGCTCGAGAGCATCATCGAGCCGATCCTGGCAGCCTCGACGCCGTTCAACCCGGAGGGTGAGCCTGCGGCGGTACTGAGCAACTACATCCGCTCGAAAATCCGCATCTCCCGCGACCTGCCCTTCGCCTCCAAGGTGTTCGCCAGCGAAATCATGCACGGCGCCCCGCACCTGAGCGCCGAACAGGTCGAGCAACTCAACGCCCAGGCCAAGCACAATATCCAGTGCATCCAGCATTGGGTGGACCGTGGGTTGATTGCGCCGATCGATCCCAATCACTTGATGTTCAGCATCTGGGCCGCGACCCAGACGTATGCGGATTTTGATTGGCAGATTTCGGCGGTGACCGGCAAGGCCAAATTGGATGAAGCGGATTACGAGGCGGCGGCGCAGACGATTATTCGGTTGGTGCTCAAAGGCTGTGCGCCGGACTGAGATACCGAGGCGCCTGTGGCAATCGGGAGCAAGCTCCCTCCCACATTTGACGGTATTCACAAATAGAAATGTGTGAACACAGTCAAAAGTGGGAGGGAGCTTGCTCCCGATGAGGCCCTGACAGTCATCCAAAAATCAGGCTGACCCCCCCGCATCCGCCCACAAACCCAGCGCTTCAATCGCCGTGATCGCACACTGCTCATCAATATCCGACGTGTCCCCGCTGATCCCGATCGCCCCCAGCACCAGCCCTTCCTGATCCCGAATCAACACCCCGCCCGGCGCCGGCACCACGCTGCCCTGCCCCAAGCTGTTCAATGCGGCGATAAACGCCGGGCGTTGCTGCGCATCCAGCGCGAGCAAGCGTGAGCCTTTGCCCAGGGCAATCGCACCCCAGGCCTTGCCGATGGCGATCTGCGGGCGCAGCAGGCTGGCGCCGTCGTCCCGTTGCAGGGTGATCAGGTGACCGCCGCCGTCCAGCACGGCAATGGTCAGCGGTGCCGAGGCAATGGCGCGGCCTGCGGCGAGGGCCTGGCCGGCCAGGTTGACTGCGACTTTCAAGGTTAAAGCGCTCATGGGTGCCGTCCTTATCTTGTTATGGGAAAGCCGTGGGCTCTGTTGGAACAGATACCGGATGCGACAAATAGAACACAATAGAGTTATTTTTTGTATACAATATTTTCGCGCAAACCTACCAAATGTCGAAAAAATGCCCTACAAAGACCTTCCGACGAACGCAAAGGCTACTGAATAAAATGCATTGACCTGTGGCGCTCGCCGTGAATACACTTCGACCAAACACCACTTGTATACAATTACAAAACGCAAGAGGCACCAAAACAATGAGCAAAATGAGAGCAATCGAAGCCGCCGTTCTGGTGATGCGTCGTGAAGGGGTAGACACCGCCTTCGGTATCCCAGGCGCCGCGATCAACCCGCTGTATTCGGCCTTGCAGAAGGTCGGTGGCATCGATCACGTCCTTGCTCGCCATGTTGAAGGCGCCTCGCACATGGCCGAGGGCTACACCCGCACCAAGGCCGGCAATATCGGCGTGTGCATCGGCACATCGGGCCCGGCGGGCACCGACATGGTCACCGGCCTGTACAGCGCCTCGGCCGACTCGATTCCGATCCTGTGCATCACCGGCCAGGCCCCCCGGGCGCGGATGCACAAGGAAGATTTCCAGGCCGTGGACATCACCAGCATCGTCAAGCCGGTGACCAAGTGGGCGACCACGGTCCTCGAACCCGGCCAGGTGCCGTATGCGTTCCAGAAGGCCTTTTATGAAATGCGCTCCGGCCGCCCTGGCCCGGTGCTGATCGACCTGCCGTTCGACGTGCAGATGGCCGAGATCGAATTCGACATCGACGCCTACCAGCCGCTACCCCTGGCCAAACCGCTGGCCACGCGCATCCAGGTGGAAAAAGCCCTGGCCCTGCTCGACCAGGCCGAACGCCCGCTGCTGGTGAGCGGTGGCGGCGTGATCAATGCCGATGCCAGCGACCTGCTGGTGGAGTTCGCCGAGTTGACCGGCATCCCGGTGATCCCGACCTTGATGGGCTGGGGCACCATCCCCGACGATCACCCGCAGATGGTAGGCATGGTCGGCCTGCAAACGTCGCACCGTTATGGCAACGCGACGCTGCTGAAAGCCGACGTGGTGCTCGGCATCGGCAACCGCTGGGCCAACCGCCACACCGGTTCAGTGGCGGTGTACACCGAGGGGCGCACGTTCATTCACGTCGACATTGAACCGACGCAAATCGGCCGCGTATTCACCCCGGACCTCGGCATCGTTTCCGACGCCGGGGCCGCACTGACGATGTTCATCGAAGTCGCCCGCGAGTGGAAAGCCGCAGGCAAACTCAAGGACCGCAGCGCCTGGCTGCATGACTGCCAGCAGCGCAAGGCCACCCTGCAGCGCAAGACCCACTTCGACAACGTGCCGGTCAAGCCGCAACGGGTGTACGAAGAGATGAACCAGGTGTTCGGCAAAGACACCTGCTACGTCAGCACCATCGGCCTGTCGCAGATTGCCGGCGCGCAATTCCTGCATGTCTACAAGCCGCGTCACTGGATCAACTGCGGCCAGGCCGGCCCGTTGGGCTGGACCATCCCGGCGGCGCTCGGCGTGGTCAAGGCCGACCCGAGCCGCAAGGTGGTGGCGCTGTCCGGCGACTATGACTTCCAGTTCATGATCGAAGAACTGGCCGTGGGCGCGCAGTTCAAGCTGCCGTATATCCACGTAGTGGTGAACAACTCCTACCTGGGGCTGATCCGCCAGGCCCAGCGCGGGTTCGAAATGGACTACTGCGTGCAGTTGTCTTTCGACAACCTCAACGCCCCGGAACTCAACGGCTATGGCGTCGACCACGTCGCCGTCGCCGAAGGCCTGGGGTGCAAGGCCCTGCGCGTGTTCGAGCCCGGCCAGATCCAGCCGGCACTGCGCCGCGCCCAGGAAATGCTCGAAGAATTCAAGGTTCCGGTGATCGTTGAGATTATTCTGGAGCGCGTGACCAATATTTCCATGGGCACCGAGATCAACGCCGTCAACGAATTCGAAGATCTGGCCCTGGTCGGCAACGATGCGCCGACTGCCATTTCCCTGCTCGATTAAGGAGAACCCTATGCCGCGCTTTGCCGCCAACCTGTCCATGCTGTTCACCGAACAGGCGTTTCTCGCTCGCTTCAAAGCGGCCGCCGATGCGGGCTTTGCAGGCGTCGAATACCTGTTCCCCTACGAATTCAGCTCTGCCGAAATCAAGGCGCAGTTGGATGCCAATGGCTTGACCCAGGTGCTGTTCAACCTGCCGGCCGGCGATTGGGCCAAGGGCGAACGGGGCCTGGCGTGCCATCCGGATCGGGTCGCGGAGTTCCGCGCCGGGGTCGACCTGGCCATCGCTTACGCCCAGGTGCTGGGCAACACCCAGGTCAACTGCCTGGCGGGCATCCGGCCGCAGGGCGTGGACGATGCCATTGTAGAAAAGACCTTTGTCGCCAACCTCAAATACGCCGCCGACACGCTGCAAGCGGCGGGTATCAAGCTGGTGATGGAAGCGATCAACACCCGCGATATCCCTGGGTTCTACCTGAACAACACCGCGCAGGCCCTGGCGATTCGCGAACAGGTGGGCAGCGCCAATCTGTTCCTGCAATACGACATCTACCACATGCAAATCATGGAAGGCGATCTGGCCCGCACCCTGGCCGCGCACCTGGGTGAGATCAACCACATCCAACTGGCGGATAACCCGGGTCGCAACGAGCCCGGGACCGGGGAGATCAACTATCGGTTCCTGTTCGAGCATTTGGACCGTATCGGTTATCAGGGTTGGGTCGGCTGTGAATACAAGCCGTTGACCACCACCGAAGCGGGTTTGGGTTGGCTCAAGACCCATAACGCCCTCTGACAGGCACAACACGCAACCAACCTGTGGGAGCAAGCCCCTCCCACATTTGGACCCCATGTGTTTGGCAGACCGCGCTCTATCGAATAAAAAGAGGATTTCTTCATGGCTAAAATCGGATTCATCGGCACCGGCATCATGGGCCAACCCATGGCCGACAACCTGCAAAAAGCCGGTCACCAACTGTTCCTGTCCGAGCATCACGGCAAGGCGCCAGCCGAGTTGATCGCCGCCGGCGCCATCGCGCTGGCCACCCCGCAGCACGTCGCCCAGGAAGCCGAATTCATCATCGTCATGGTGCCCGACACCCCGCAGGTCGATGACGTGCTGTTCCGCGCCGATGGCGTGGCCGCCGGTCTGTCGCCGAACAAAGTGGTGATCGACATGAGCTCGATCTCCCCCACCGCCACCAAGGCCTTTGCCGCCAGGATCAACCAGACCGGCGCGCAGTACCTCGATGCGCCGGTGTCCGGCGGTGAAGTCGGAGCCAAGGCCGGCACCTTGAGCATCATGGTCGGCGGTGAGCCGCAGACCTTCGAGCGTGCCTTGCCGCTGTTCCAGAGTATGGGCAAGAACATCACTCTGGTCGGCGGCAACGGCGACGGCCAGACAGCCAAAGTGGCGAATCAGATTATCGTCGCGCTGAACATCCAGGCGGTGGCTGAAGCGCTGCTGTTCGCGGCCAAAAACGGCGCCGACCCGGCCAAGGTGCGTGAAGCGCTGATGGGCGGCTTCGCCTCGTCGAAGATCCTTGAAGTACACGGCGAACGCATGATCAAGGGCACCTTCGATCCGGGCTTTCGCATCAACCTGCACCAGAAGGACCTCAACCTCGCGCTGGCCGGGGCCAAGGAGCTGGGGATCAACCTGCCGAACACCGCTGGCACCCAACAGGTGTTCAGCACCTGCACCGCGATCGGGGGCGGCAACTGGGACCACTCGGCGTTGATCAAGGGCTTGGAGCATATGGCGAACTTCTCGATTCGCGACAAATAACCCACACCGCTGCCCTTTTTGAAATGCCGTCAAATGTGGGAGGGAGCACGCCCCCTCCCACAGGTTGATCGCATTTCAATAGCCGCAATTGCTGCATCTCTAATAACAAAAAAATCCCCGGGAGCCCGCTTATGTCGGTCGATCCGCAACACCTGCTTCGCGAGCTGTTTGCCACCGCCATTGACGCCGCCCATCCCCGGCAAGTCCTCGAACCCTACCTGCCCGCCGACCGCAGCGGCCGGGTGATTGTGATCGGCGCCGGCAAAGCCGCGGCTGCCATGGCGCTGGTCGTGGAAAACGCCTGGCACGGTGAAGTCACGGGGCTGGTGGTCACCCGCTACGGCCATGGCGCGCCGTGCCAGAAAATCGAAGTGGTCGAAGCCGCCCACCCGGTCCCGGATGCCGCCGGCATCAAAGTGGCGCAGCGCGTGCTGGCGCTGATCAGCCAACTGAGCGAAGACGACCGGGTGATCTTCCTGCTCTCCGGCGGTGGCTCGGCGTTGCTCGCCCTGCCCGCCGAAGGCATCAGCCTGGCCGACAAACAGGCCATCAACAAAGCCCTGCTCAAATCCGGCGCCACCATCGGCGAGATGAATTGCGTGCGCAAGCACCTCTCGGCGATCAAGGGCGGCCGACTGGCCAGGACGGCATGGCCGGCGACGGTCTATACCTACGCGATTTCCGATGTGCCGGGCGACCTGGCCACGGTGATCGCTTCCGGCCCCACGGTCGGCGACCCGAGCACTTCGCAACAGGCCCTGGCCATTCTCAAGCGCTATGGCATCGACGCGCCGGCGTCCGTGCGCAGCTGGTTGCAGAACCCGGCCTCGGAAACCGTCAAACCCGGCGACCCGCTGCTCGCCCGCAGCCATTTCCAATTGATCGCCCGCCCACAACAGTCGTTGGAAGCGGTCGCGGTGAAAGTCCGCCAGGCCGGGTTCAGCCCGCTGATCCTCGGCGACCTCGAAGGCGAAGCGCGGGACGTGGCCAAGGTCCACGCCGGGATCACCCGGCAGATCGTGCAGCACGGCCAGCCGTTGGCGGCGCCATGCGTGATCCTGTCCGGCGGGGAAACCACCGTGACCGTGCGCGGCACTGGCCGTGGCGGGCGCAACGCCGAATTCCTGCTGAGCCTCACCGACAGCCTCAAGGGCCTGCCCGGCGTCTATGCCCTGGCCGGCGATACCGACGGCATCGACGGTTCGGAAGACAACGCCGGCGCGCTCATGACCCCCACCAGCTACGCCCGCGCCGAAGCGCTGGGGCTGTCGGCCTGCGACGAGCTGGACAACAACAATGGCTACGGCTATTTCGCCGCCCTCGACGATCTGATCATCACCGAACCGACCCGCACCAACGTCAACGACTTTCGCGCCATTCTGATTCTCGAGGCTGCCCACCCTGTTGAATGCCCCCTTCAGCATCCCGATGGACCTGCAAGGGCCGAAACTGCGGGTTGCGCAACCGGGGTCGATCAGACGTTGATCTAGCGCCGGTCAGGGTCTCCTGCCCCGACTGGGCCGAAGCGCTGCTCAACGGCTTCAGCCAGATTGTCCTGCAGCGAAAGCCCGCGTGGACAGCCCGTTCGAATCCCCCTAGGCTTGCCCGATATTCGATAGGGGCGAACGTTATGGACAGCAACAACGACTGGCGTCAGCGTCTCTATGTCATGGTTTTCCAGAGTGACACGCCGGCCGGGCGGCGTTTTGACAGCACCCTGCTGCTGATCATTCTCGCCAGCCTGGTGGTGGTGATCCTCGACAGCATCCAGGAAGTCCACGACAATTACGCCGCCGTGCTGGCCTACATCGAGTGGGGCTTCACCGTCATCTTCGCCATCGAGTATGGCCTGCGCTTGTACTGCTCGCCCAAGCCGTTGCGCTATGCCTTCAGTTTCTACGGCCTGGTGGATTTGCTCGCCATCGTGCCCGGCATCCTCGCGCTGTATTACAGCGATGCCCAGTACCTGTTGATCATCCGCATCATCCGCATGCTGCGCATCTTCCGGGTGCTCAAGCTCGGGCCGTACCTCAAGCAGGCCAACTACCTGATGTCGGCGTTGCGCGGCAGCAAGCAGAAGATCGTGGTGTTCCTGCTCAGCGTCTGCACCCTGGTGACGGTGTTCGGCACCTTGATGTATGTGATCGAAGGGCCTGGGAACGGCTTCACCAGCATCCCCAAGGGCATCTACTGGGCGATCGTGACCCTGACCACCGTGGGCTTCGGCGATATCGTGCCCAAGACCCCGCTGGGCCAGGTGATTTCGTCCCTGGTGATGATCACCGGTTACTCGATCATCGCCGTGCCCACCGGGATCTTCACCGCCGAACTGGCCAACGCCATGCGCGGTGAACAGTTGCAAACGGACTGCCCGGTGTGCAAGAAAAACACCCATGACGCGAACGCGGCGTTTTGTTCGCGGTGTGGCAACGCATTGTTTAACAAGCTGGAATAAGCAAAGATCTTTTTAATCTTTAAGCGAATATACAGCCCCGGCTATAGTCGCTGGCAAAGTGCTTCTCTCTACTCTCGAACAACAAGGAATGAGCAGTGAAAAAACTCGTTAGCGCCTCTCTCCTGGCCGCCGGCCTTGCATTGGCCGGTGTCGTCCAGGCCGCACCGACCACCCTGCTCAATGTGTCCTACGACGTGATGCGCGATTTCTACAAGGACTACAACGCCGCCTTCCAGAAACACTGGGAAGCCGAGCACCCGAACGACAAGCTGACCTTGCAGATGTCCTTCGGCGGCTCCAGCAAACAAGCGCGCTCGGTGATCGACGGCCTGCCGGCTGATGTGATCACCATGAACATGGCCACCGACATCAACGCCCTGGTCGACAACGGCAAACTGGTGCCGGACAACTGGGCTACCCGCCTGCCGAACAACAGCGCGCCGTTCACTTCGGCCACCGTGTTTATCGTGCGCAAGGGCAACCCGAAAGCCCTGAAAGACTGGCCGGACCTGCTCAAGGATGGTGTGCAAGTGGTCGTGCCCAACCCGAAGACCTCGGGTAACGGTCGCTACACCTACCTGTCGGCCTGGGGCTACGTGCTGAAGAACGGCGGTGACGAAGACAAAGCCAAGGCCTTTGTCGGCAAGCTGTTCAAGCAAGCGCCCGTGCTGGACACCGGTGGCCGTGCCGCGACCACGACGTTCATGACCAACCAGATCGGCGATGTGCTGGTGACCTTTGAAAACGAAGCGGAAATGATCGCCCGCGAATTCGGCCGCGATCAGTTCGAAGTGGTCTACCCAAGCGTCTCCGCCGAAGCCGAGCCGCCGGTCACGGTGGTGGACAAAGTGGTCGAGAAGAAAGGCACGCGCGCGGTCGCCGAAGACTACCTGAAGTACCTGTGGTCGCCGGAAGGCCAGGAAATCGCGGCCAACAACTACCTGCGCCCGCGTGATCCGAAAGTGCTGGCCAAGTACACCGATCGTTTCCCGAAAGTCGACTTCCTGTCGGTCGAGAAGACCTTTGGCGACTGGCGCACCGTGCAGAAAACCCACTTCAACGATGGCGGGGTGTTCGACCAGATCTACAACGAGCAGTAAGCCGCTCGCACTGAAGAAACGCGAGCCAATGTGGGGGCTGGCTTGCCTGCGATAGCGTCGCCCGGGTGTGTCCGATACACCGGGGTGTCCGCATTGCAGGCAAGCCCGCTCCCACATTCGTTTGATGCCAAGCATGATTGTCAGGCCGCCGGGTCGCCTGTTTCGGCCGGTGCGTCTGCATGTATCATGGGCGCTCGAAGCCAACGCCAAGGCTTCAGTCATCATTTCACGGCATGAGTGTTATCACCGCCAACAGCCTACTCGCCGCAGTGTCTTGTCTTTACTCTCGCTCGCCATCTTCCTTCGCTTTTATGAGAACACCATGAACGCTACTCCCCACGCTACGAGCACCATGACCCGCGGGATGGTAATGCTGTTTGCGTTTTGCTGCGGCGCCATCGTCGCCAACATCTACTACGCGCAACCGATCATCGAGCTGATCGCGCCGGACATCGGCCTGACGCCCGCCATGGCCAGCCTGATCGTATCGCTGACGCAAATCGGCTACGCCCTGGGCCTGTTCTTCCTGGTGCCCCTGGGTGACTTGCTGGAAAACCGCAAGCTGATGATCAGCACCACCGTGATCGCCATCGCCAGCCTGCTGGGTGCGGCGTTTACCGAGCAACCGAACCTGTTCCTGCTGGTGTCGTTGTTGATCGGTTTCAGTTCGGTGTCGGTGCAGATCCTGATCCCACTGGCGGCGCACCTGGCACCTGCCGAGTCCCGTGGCCGCGTGGTCGGCAGCATCATGGGCGGCCTGTTGCTGGGCATCCTGCTGGCGCGGCCGGTGTCCAGTGTGGTCGCCGACCATTTCGGCTGGCGCGCGATGTTCATGGCCGCGGCCGCGTTGATGGCCGTTATCAGCGTGGTCTTGCTGATGACCATTCCCAAGCGCCAGCCCGACCACAGCGCCAGCTATGGCCAATTGCTGCGTTCCCTCGGCACCCTGCTGCGTGAACAACCGCTGTTGCGCCAGCGCGCCTTTTATCAAGGTTGCATGTTTGCCACCTTCAGCCTGTTCTGGACCGCTGCGCCGCTGGAGTTGGTGCGCAATCATGGCCTGAGCCAGACCCAGATCGCGATCTTCGCCCTGGTCGGTGCCATCGGTGCCATCGCCGCGCCCATCGCCGGGCGCCTGGCCGATGCCGGCCACACCCACCGCGCGTCACTGCTGGCCATGGTGTTTGCGGTGTTGAGCTTCCTGCCGGCCTTCGTACACCCGCTGTACAGCGTGATCGGCCTGGCGGTGACCGGCGTGGTCCTCGACTTCTGCGTGCAGATGAACATGGTCCTCGGCCAACGCGCCATCTACGCCCTCGACGCCAACAGCCGCAGCCGCCTGAACGCGCTGTACATGACCAGCATCTTCATCGGCGGTGCCTTCGGCTCGGCGATTGCCAGCAGCGTGTACGAACACGGCGGCTGGCTGGGCGTGATGCTGGTGGGCAGTGCGTTCCCGCTGGTGGCGCTGCTGCGCTTTCTCAGTGCTTCGCGCCACACTTCGGCGGTCACTGCCTGACGGCATGATGCCTCGGGATCGTGGGTGGGGTTACGAGCGCGGCCTGCCACTGGACGACGGGGCGATAATCTGCAGCAGCTGTAACACGAACGCTGACAGTGTCTTGGCAAGCATTTCGATCAGTGCGGACGGCCCGTTTGGGGTTTCACCCGGCGGCGGGGTTGGGGTTGGGGTTGGGGTTGGAGTCGGAGCCGGAGCCGGAGCCGGGGCTGGCGTCGGCACAGACTGAACGTCAGGCTGCGACCCATCCCACCGTACATCGCCAGGCTTGATCTGCCCCTTGCTGTTGATCACCATGTCCGCGTTGCCCGTCCCCTTCAAATCAATGGCCAGGCTCGCCCCCCCCGTACTGGCATCGTGTTTGAGCACCGCTTCACCGGCGCGGCCGCTGAACCGATCGGTAAACACCAGGGCGCGCACACCTGCCGCTTTTAACGCACCCGAGACGTCGATCTTATCGGTACCGCTGGTGAAGTCCTCAATCAGGTCTGGGCTCTGTGCGGCGGAGTCGCTGACGTTATCGTAGACAAACGTATCCGCGCCGCCGCCGCCCCTCAACGTGTCGGCGCCGGCACCGCCCTTGAGGCGGTTGGCCGCATCATTGCCGATCAAGGCATCACGACCGGCACCGCCGATCGCGTTTTCAATAACACATCCCTTGGCGACGGACACATTGCCCTTCAAGCCGCCCACGTCAGAGAACGACTCCGCATTCAGATCGACCTTCTGATCCTGGGAAAACCCGGAAAAATCCAGCGTATCCACACCGCCACCATCCCACACACAGAACACCGGTTTGTCCCTGGCGCTGGTAAGGCTCATCACTTCGCGCTCGGTATTGGAGTTGAAACCATAGACGGTGTCGGTCTTGCGGGTCTGGTGGTTGGCGCCATACAAGCGTTGCGCCGCGGCGATATCGTCCATCATCGGGGCAGACGGATTGAGCGATCTGAAGTCATGACCGGATTGATGGCGTTCCGACCAGTAACTCATCACGGTGCGTGCCTTGGTGTCCTGCGCATAGACCGCGCCGTTTTGGTAGTTGGCACCGTCGCCGTTATAGCGTCCCGGATGTTGCAGGCCAATGGCGTGACCGATTTCATGAATAGCCGTGACCGAAAAGTGACTGCCCAGCGCAGGCGAAGCCGCCCCGCCCCGGGTGCCGATCGTGGCCGCTGTCCGATTCGTGGAACCATGAGGCAAGTCGGCAACCCCCCGGTCGCCGCGAGGGTTGTTGTGGATACTGAGCGCTCCGTCCGTACCGTTTGACTGCTCGCGGAAATTGATATTGGCCACATCCTGCCAGGCTTGCACTGCCTGGTGCACGCGCTGTTTCTGCTGGGCGGTGAAACTCGCGTCGACCGTGTAGTGCAAGTCGATCTTCTGATCGCCGTTACGGTCACGGAAACGATGATTTTCCCGCGTGATTTGTTTGGCCGCCTGGTCCGTCGTAAACGACGGTTTCTTCGAGGCCCCGGCACCAAACGGGCCGGGGTCCGATATCGGAAACCCCATGCGGGAAGTTACAGAAAACAGATCAGGTCCATTCATTGTGCGGCACTCGTATTATTAATGAATACACAAGAACACCGAATCGAATCGATCCGGAGATTAAGTATCAATAACCGCGAGCCGCGTTAAACCAGGCTCATCGTTATCGCCGATAATCTCGCACAGTGAAAAATAGCGGACCAACACTATTTTAGTTTCAGCTGAAACAACCACACGCCGCGTAACATGCAGTCAGACAACCAGGATTTTATTTGCAATTTAAACATCCAACCACACAACCGACTCACCAATACCGGGTTGCTTTTACAATAAAAAAACAAATTCTAAACAAATACCCGTCACTGGCTTACTTCAATTCCCCCCAGACAAAGACATATCCACTTAAGCTTCTTCACTGCGATAAACCCCGCCTGGGAGCGGGTGACAAGCCATGGCCATTCCCCGTAGGCTTTGCGCCGTACTGCGTCGCGATGCGCTCAATCACAAGCAAGGGACACCCGATGGACCGCCTGACCGCCATGGAAACCTTCGTCCACGTTGTCGAAACCGGCTCGTTCTCCGCCGCCGCCAAACGCCTGGGCATCGGCCAGCCCGCGGTGTCGAAGAGCGTCGCGCAGTTGGAAGCGCGCCTGGCGGTGCGCTTGGTACTGCGCTCAACCAGGGGCCTGACGCCGACCGAAGCGGGCCTGGCGTATTTCGAAAAAGCCAAGCGCGCCATCGATGGGGCCAACGAGGCCGACGACGCTGCCCGCAGCGCTGGCGCCGGGCTGTCGGGTAACTTGCGCATCAGCGCCGCCGTGACCTTCGCCAGCCTGCATATCCTTCCGCACCTGGGGCCGTTCCTGGAGCAGTACCCTGGGTTGAACATCGATGTGGTACTCGACGACCACAGCCTCAACCTAGTGGAAGAAGGCATCGACGTCGCCCTGCGCATGGGCAACCTGAGCGATTCGGGGCTGACCGCACGCAAGATCGGGGCGTCGCCCTGCCATATCCTGGGCACCCCGGCCTACTTCGAACGCTTCGGCGAACCCGCCACGCCAGCCGATCTGCTGCGACACCAGGCGGTCATCTACACCCAGGGCGAGGGCGCGCGCTGGACATTTACCCGAGACGCCCGCGAATACCCGATCGTCGTCCATGGCCGCTTGCACATCACAGCGGCGGAAGGGGTACGTGCGGCTGTGCTGAACCACTTGGGCCTGACCCTGGCATCGGCCTGGATGTTCGCGCCGGAACTGGCCAGTGGCGCGGTGAAGCCGGTGTTGACCGACTGGCATTTGCCGGCGCGGGACTTATGGGCCGTGTTTCCGACAGGGCGAATGGCGAGTGCCAAGGCGCGGGCGTTTGTGGAGTATGTGGAACGGTTGTCAACGCGCTGACGGGACCAGGTAGCGCAGCAAACACTCGACCGTATGTTCCAGCGGGCCGGAGTTATCCAGCACGAGCAACCCCGCCCCCATGCCGGCCAGCAACTGCGCCGTAAACCGTGCATTACGCGCCAGGCGCGCATCGATATCCGCCACCGACTCACGCCCCCGCGCCAGCAAGCGCTGGCGCAGCGCCGCCTGATCGACACTCAGCAACACCACCAGCAACGCCGGGTAACGCTCGCGGGCCTGCGCCAGGTGGGCACGGGAGCCGTTGACCAGCACATCCTCCCCCGCCGCCAGCCATGCGTCGATGTCCGTGGGTATGCCATAGGACAACCCATTGGCCTGCCAACTCAACGCAAACGCGCCCTCGGCTTGCATCGCGACAAACTGCTCAGCGCTCACCCCCTGTGCCGCCTCGCCCACCGCTTCCGCCGAGCGCGTAATCACCCGACGCACAATGCGGCAGCCACGTTCGGCCAAACGTGGTCGTGCAGCGTCCAACAGGCTGTCCTTGCCCGAACCCGATGGCCCGATGAGATAGATCAACCTGCCCGCCATCAATACACCCTCTTCGCTTGTCTGCAGATTTGTTGCATGACCGACTACGTTTCACGGCGGCGGCCACAGTATCGGATTGCGACGCGCTACGCACTCGGTCAGGCGTGCGCGTAGGCGCTTTCATGTTCGGGTGCAGGAACTGTGCACGGTTTCCCGGAAGGCAGAGGGTCAGCCTCCAGACAAAACGCGCGCGCATTGCCACACCGCAAAGCCAATCAATAATCTACCGCTGATGCGATTGATCACATCAAGATCAGGATTATCGATCAGCGCAGTCCTGATGAGGCTGCCACCCAGCGCATATAATATCTGGCCTAAAAATGAACCCACCAGAAAACCCGCCAGACTCAGGTAGAGCCCGAGCCCCTCAAACAGCGTGCCGCTGGCAATCACATAGGAGGAGATCGCTACGATAGTGAGTGGGTTCATTAGCGTCAGTAAAAAGACCGGGATAAATCCTGCTGTCGTTTTTACTTGTGCCACAGCTGTATGTTTTGCAAATGTAATGCCCCCCAGATAAAACAGGTAAGCAATTGCCACCCAGGTCAACAGACGGTTGTTGGCTAGCCAAAATTCCTTGATTGTCTGCAAACCATAAAATGCGACAGCCGCAAAAACCGCATCTGCAACTGCCGCACCTAGAGCCCCAGGTAGTGCGCCGCGAAAGCCGCAGGCGATGGACTGCCTCAGGATGATCAAGGCTATCGGTCCAAAACCTATGGAAAGCATTGTGGCGAATACCATCGAACTCAGAAAACCCTGCATCTAACTCAGAACCTCAATAAACAGCTTTTTCTTCGCTTGGCAGTGCGGGCATTGAAACGCCTCCCCAATCTCATCCCAAGTCGTGCCGGGTTCTATATCGACTAGAGCCTCGCCTGAAGACTCTGAATAAACGTAGTGGCAAATCTGGCACTCATAAGACCGACTCATAATAATGTCCTTCACTATCAGATGTTCGATTTTCAGGCCAGCCGCCGATTCAAAGCGGCAAACATTTGCTCGAACCCATCCATAAATGCCATCGCCCCGCGCATTGCATGCGGGGCAATAGTTGGATTTTTCTCCAAGTACGAAATCATGATTTCGCGCCCGGTCGCGACATGCATAGGTTCAACCTCACAATGAATCGCAAAGAATGCCAAAACGGGGTCATCTTCGTCGACCAGACCATATTCGCCGGCATATTTTTGAAATCCTTTCAGGAAAAACTGAAACTCTCGTGAGGAAGTCATTTCTGACGCCAAATGAAAACCCAATGCCTCACCTAAAAACTCAGAACGGTACATTCGATGGGTATTATTACCCATGGCGGTGCCCTCAGGAAGAATGTAGTGAGGATTGAACAGCTCAGCATCGGAAAGTCCCAGGTGAGTGGTCAGTTGTTTGAACATTTGATGATGGGTTGGCAACATATGCTTGCTATGTTGATGTAGACCGTATTCATCCACGGATGCGTAAAGAATATGCGCGGCTTTAGCCGTGCCGTGCCACATATCTTCTTTAATCCATTCATCCGTAACGCGCGCAGCCAATGCGACGATTCCAGCCGGAACATCCTTGAAGAAAGCCCAAATAGTTGCAAAAAATAGAGCCCTTTCTGGATGATTTAGTGGCTTATCGGAAATAATTTTCCCAAACGACTCAAGCTCACGTAGGGCAGAGTGCCGCACTATCGCATTTGCGATTTCATTATAACCAGCCTCGCACACTTTATATATTTCACCACGAGTAGATCTTTCATTTGATCCCGCGCCGATCGGATTCTGAACACTCATATAATTATCCTTGTTTTTATAACAAATGAATTTCAACCCGCCTTTAAAAAGGCATTGCACACAAAATTATTAGCATCACGCCACACATGTCAATCCACAAATCAATTATTTCCAACAAACCTATGAAACATGCGACTTAGAGCCTTGCCATCCGCTACGAACCAACTATGAGCCAACCGCCAAGTTTAAAAAAAACCTCCTTCCTACTCCAACAAAAGTAGGCAACACATAGAAACTTCCTTTTTTATTGAGTGAAACCTCTCATTTAATGGAGTTACATCCCCAACACCGCATCAACCATCCCCTGACGGGCAATTTCAAACTTCAACTTATGAGCTACCGGGCAGCATAATTACAGGTTTGCAGTTACCCCTCGCTCATCTCGCCCTACCTTTACGGTAGGCGTACTGTGGCGCGCAGGCCTCCTCGGCTCGCTGACCAGACGCCGTCTCAATCAATACGGATATTGCGGGCGTGTCGCAGATCGCCATCCTGCGGAGTTCAAGTGCGAGTATCACGAAATCAATGTGACCCAGCCCTTCAGCAGTACAGGCTCGGTTTTCCGCCATGCCATCGCAGTAGTTTTCGCCTTGCCTGAAACTCAATTCCCTGGTCACCAAGTACGTGTCCGCAGAGGTGGCATTCATACCTACCTGCTCGCTACAGGGTCCGTCCTACAAGGCGAAGAAAGCAGCAACGCCGCGTCAGCCGCTTGTAGGTGTCGAGCCGATTTTTTCACCCAAACTGTCCGTCTAGGGGCGAATGGCGGCAGTCCGTGTGGAAAGTGCGAAGACAGCACAATCTTTTATCGAACGGCACTTGTTGAGAGTAAGGATGAAGATCCGCCGAATGACGCCATCAGCCTATGACGGACTCATGGCGCTAAGTTCGGAAATCATTTTTATCTGACAGACCTCTATCTCGGACAAGTCCGGCCCCGGCATTGGATCTCCAGCGCTTGAAGGACCACACTGCAGGCATGAAAAAGGCGACCCAAAGGTCGCCTTCTGTCACTGCGCGTACTGCTTGCTCAACCCTGGCGGTACGCCATGCACGTCGGTCTCTTCCCACGGCCCGTCCGGGCTGATGGAGCGGCTCCAGCCGTTGCTCCAGCGGTAGTAGGTGCGCTGGCGGTAGAAGGTGTCGGGCTGGTCTTCCAGCACATACACCTGCATCTTGCCGTCCCAGTGGCTGGCCGCGCCGGGTGGCGGGGCGAAGGTCGGCGACTTGCTCGGTGGCGCTTTCGCGGGTGCGGTGACCGGGCTGGAGGGCCTGGTGGCTGGCTTGGTCGAGGGGCCCGATGGGGGAATGGTCGGGCCGGTGGGTGCCGGAGGTGGGCGGTGGACCGCACAAGCGCTCAAGCCCAATACCAGGCTGAGCAGGGTGATGCGTGCAAGGGCGGTCATAGGCGTTTCCTCGAATTACTTGTCCGGACTGTCGATGGTCAGCTGCTGCAGCGCAGTGGTGGTGCTGGCCAGGGGTTGGCTGCGGCCGATCCACTCGCCAGTGGTCGGTTGACCGGCCCGGGATATGCGCGCAACCAGTTGGACTTCAGGGAAGTTGGACAGTTTCAACTGCGGCATCATTGCGTCGGCATCGCCCAGTTCGACGGTGACCGGCAGGTCAGCGACGGTCACACGCTTGGCCGCCAGCGGCGCCGGCGGGCCGGAGACAGCGCGGGCGAAGATGAACACGCTGTCGCTTGGCAGGGCCTTAGCCTTGATGTCGGCGGAGAGGTCCACGCGCACTTTCATCACGGCTTTTTGGGCGACGGTGCCACCGCTCGCTTTCAGCCGCTCTGCCGCGCGGTCGATCCCGCCTTGCAGGGCGACGCGGGAGTTGTCTTCGGGCGGCAGTTGCGCCAGCAGGCGGCTCCAGTAATCGATCGCCTCCTGGTAGCGCTGGCCTTCAAAGGCCGCGATGCCAAGCAGACCGAGGCTGGTGACTTCTCGCGGGTCGAGCTTGAGGGCTTCGTCGGTCAGGGCCTGGACCTTGGGCGACCACTGCTTGTTGTCGGCGAAGTACTGGGCCTGGGCCCACTGGCCCAACAGCTCCGGCTGGCGCCCGGCCAGGGCCACGGTGCGCTCGAAGACCTTGGCGGCATCGGCGGAGCGGTCCTGGGCCATGTAGGCGCGACCGAGGAAGTACAAGCCTTCTGCCGAATCCGGCTGGGCGGCGGCGGCGCGTTCCAGGCGGTGGGTCATGTCTTCCATGGACACCGGTGGCTGGGAGAATTCGCGGGTCAGTTCGACCTTGTCGCTGGCACCGAAATGCAGATACAAGCCAATGCCCAGCACGGGCACCAAAACCGCTGCGAGCAACGGCAGCGGCTTGCCCAGGCGCGATTCGCGGGGCTTTTCCAGGCCTTCGGTGTCGGCCAGCAATTCGCGCGCGGCTTCGGCGCGGCCGGTGTCGAGTTGCGTAGCGTTGAGCACGCCTTCGTCCTGCTGGGTTTGCAGTTCGGCCACGCGTTCTTGATACAGCGCCACGTTCAGCGCGGTGCGATCCTCTTCGCGCTGGGCACGACGGCCGCGCAACACAGGGATCAACAGGAAACTCAGGGCAATCAGAAGCAGCAAACCGGCTGCGAGCCAGAAATCAATCATCAGTCTTGGTGTCCAGCAATTGGTCGAGGCGTTGGCGCTCGTCGGGGGATAGCGCGTCGGAACCATCGGTAGGGGCGGCGCGGCGACGGCGGACGATCACCACCATCACCACCATGCCAGCCAGCAGCAGCCCGGCGGGGCCGAACCAGAGCAGTGCGGTCTTGCCGGTGAGGGCCGGTTTGTAGCGCACGAAATCGCCGTAGCGGTCGACCATGAAGTCGATGATCTGCTGGTTGTCCTTGCCCGCCCCCAACATGCGGAAGATCTCTTTGCGCAGGTCGGCGGCGATGGGCGCGTTGGAGTCGGCGATGTCCTGGTTCTGGCACTTGGGGCAGCGCAGTTCCTTGGTCAGTTCGCGAAAACGCTCACGCTCGGCGTCGTTGGCGAATTCGTAGGTGTCGATGGCGGCGTGGGCCACGCCCGCCAGGCCCAGGGCCAATACGGCAGCAGCTAACCAGCGCTTCATGGCTTGGCCTCGTCGACCAGGGCCTGATACTTGGCGGCCAGTTGTTCGCGCCAGACCACTTCATCGATGACGCCGACATACTTGTCGCGGATCACGCCCTTGGCATCGATAAAGAAGGTTTCCGGGGCGCCGTAGACGCCGAGATTCAACCCCAGGTTGCCGTCTTCATCGCGGATATCCAGCTGGTACGGGTTGTGAAATTCCGCCAGCCACTTCAAGGCCGCCGCATTGTCGTCCTTGTAGTTGATGCCGTAGATCACCACGCCGTTCTCGGCGAGTTTGTTCAGCACCGGGTGTTCTACGCGGCAGGAAATGCACCAGGTACCCCACACGTTGACCAGCGCCGGCTTGCCCAGCAAATCGGCCTGGGTCAGGGTCTTGTCGCCCTGCACCGTCGGCAGGGAAAACGCCGGGAACGGCTTGCCGATCATGGCCGAGGGCAACTCGGCCGGGTCCAGGTACAACCCGCGATACAGGAACACCGCCACCAGCAGAAACAATGCCAGCGGCACGACCATCAACCAACGCTTCATACCGCCGCTCCTTGCAGGCCCAGGGCTTCACGCACCCGGCTCTTGACCTTGACCCGATAGCGCCGGTCCAGCGCCGCGAGCACACCACCCAGACCGGTGAGCAAACCGCCGAACCAGATCCAGCGCACGAACGGTTTGACATGCACGCGCACCGCCCAGGCTCCTTCGCCCAGCGGCTCACCCAGGGCGACGTAAAGGTCACGGGTGAAACCGCCGTCGATCCCGGCTTCGGTCATCATCGAACTCTGCACAGTGTACAAGCGTTTTTCCGGGTGCAGCACGGCGACTTCCTTACCGTTGCGGACTACGCGCACAGTGCCTTTGTCGGACGTGAAGTTCGGCCCTTCGAAGTGCTTGGCGCCTTCGAAGATGAAGTGGTAACCGGCCAGGTCCATGGACTCGCCGGGGGCCAGGCGCAGGTCGCGCTCGGCGCTGTTCTGGCTGGAGAGCACCACGCCGAGGGCACACACGGCGATGCCGATGTGCGCAATCTGCATGCCCCAATAGCTGCGGGTCAGGGTGGGCAGGCCTTTGATCAGGCCTTTGTGACGGGTCTTGTCGACGATGTCGCGCATGCCGGCCAGCAATACCCAGGCGGCGAGCATGAACGTGGCGAGGACCGCCCAGTTGAAGTCGCCATAAGCGATACCGGCGATCACGGCCAAGGCGGCGCTGCCCAGCAGCACCGGGGTCAGCATGCCCACCAGCCATTTCACCGGGGTGTCTTTCCAGCGCACCAGCACGCCGACGGCCATTACCACCATCAACAAGCCCATCAACGGAATGAACAAGGCGTTGAAATACGGCGGGCCGACCGACAGCTTGGCGCCGGTCAGCGCATCCAGCACCAGCGGGTACAGGGTGCCGAGCAGGATCATCGACGCGGCCACCACCAGCACGAGGTTGTTGCCCAGCAACAGGGTTTCCCGCGACCACAGGTTGAAGCCGACCTGGCTCTTGACCACCGGCGCGCGCAGGGCAAACAGGGTCAGGGAACCGCCGACCACACACAGCAGGAACATCAGGATGAACACACCGCGGGCAGGGTCGGACGCAAACGCGTGAACCGAAGTCAGCACGCCCGAACGCACGAGGAAAGTGCCGAGCAGGCTGAGGGAAAACGCCGCGATGGCCAGCAACACCGTCCAGCTCTTGAACACGCCGCGTTTTTCGGTGACGGCCAGCGAGTGAATCAGCGCCGTACCCACCAGCCATGGCATGAAGGACGCGTTTTCCACCGGGTCCCAGAACCACCAGCCGCCCCAGCCGAGCTCATAATAGGCCCACCACGAACCCAGGGTGATACCGATGCCGAGGAAGGCCCAGGCGACGATGGTCCATGGCCGCGACCAGCGCGCCCAGGCCGCATCGAGGCGCCCGCCGAGCAAGGCGGCGATGGCGAAGGCGAAGGCCACGGAGAAACCCACGTAGCCCATGTAGAGCATCGGCGGGTGGACGATCAGGCCGATGTCCTGCAGCAGCGGGTTGAGGTCATGCCCGTCCATCGGGATCTGCGGCAAGATGCGGCTGAACGGGTTGGAAGTCATGATCAGGAACAGCAGGAAGCCGACGCTGATCATGCCCATCACTGCCAGCACCCTAGCCAGCATGACTTGCGGCAGTTGCCGGGAGAAGATCGACACAGCGAAGGTCCAACCGCCGAGGATCAGGGCCCACAACAGCAGCGAACCTTCGTGGGCGCCCCACACGGCGCTGAACTTGTAATACCAGGGCAAGGCGCTGTTGGAGTTGCTGGCCACATAGGCGACGGAAAAATCGTCGGTCATAAAGGCGTAGGTCAGGCAACCGAACGCGAACACCAGGAAGGCAAACTGGCCCCAGGCGGCCGGCTGCGCCAGGCTCATCCACAGGCGGTCGCCGCGCCACGCGCCGAGCAACGGCACCACGGCCTGGACGATGGCGAAGCACAGGGCGAGGATCATCGCCAAATGGCCCAGCTCCGGAATAAACAGTGCGGACGTCATCACTTAGCCCTCCTTGGCTGGAGTTGGAGCGGTTTGGCCGCTGTCTTTCAACGCTTTGGTGACTTCCGGCGGCATGTATTTCTCATCGTGCTTGGCCAGTACTTCATCGGCCACCACCACGCCATCGGCATTCAGTTTGCCCAGGGCGACGATGCCCTGGCCTTCGCGGAACAGGTCCGGGAGGATGCCGCGATACGTAATGGTCACGGCCTTGTTGAAATCGGTGACTACGAAGGTGACGTCGAGAGAATCGCCGGAGCGTTTCAACGAGCCCTTCTCCACCATGCCGCCGGCGCGGATGCGCGTGTCCAGCGGTGCTTCGCCGTTGGCGATCTGGGTTGGGGTGTAGAACAGGTTGATGTTCTCCCGCAGGGCGCTCATCGCCAGGCCCACGGCAATACCGACGCCGGCCAGAATGGCAAGGATGATCAACAGACGCTTTCTACGCAGCGGATTCACTTTTCGGTCTCCCGGCGCAGACGACGCGCCTCTTGTTGCAGGTAACGCTTGCGGGCCAGGATCGGCACGGCAACGTTGAGGGCCAGTACCGCCAGGCAGATGCCGTAGGCCGTCCAGACATACAGGCCATGGTGGCCCATGGCGAGAAAATCACTGAAAGAAGCAAAACTCATCCACGCGCTCCCAGGCTGCTCTGCACTTCGGCCTTGACCCAACTGGCGCGGGCTTCACGCTTGAGCACTTCAAGGCGCATCCGCATCAGCAGCACAGCGCCGAAGAAGCAGTAGAACCCCAGCACCATCAGCAACAGCGGCGCCCACATTTCCACGGGCATCGCCGGTTTTTCGGTGAGGGTGAAGGTGGCGCCCTGGTGCAGGGTGTTCCACCACTCCACCGAGTATTTGATGATCGGGATGTTGATCACACCGACAATCGCCAGCACCGCACAGGCCTTGGCGGCGCTGTCACGATTGCTGATCGCGTTGCCCAGGGCAATCAGACCGAAGTACAGAAACAGCAGGATCAACATGGACGTTAGTCGCGCATCCCACACCCACCACGAGCCCCAGGTGGGTTTGCCCCAGATGGCGCCGGTGACCAGCGACACGGCGGTCATCCACGCACCGATGGGCGCGGCGCATTGCAGGGCGACGTCCGCGAGTTTCATCTTCCACACCAGGCCGACGATGCCGCACACCGCCAGCATCACGTAGCAGGACTGGGCCAGCATTGCGGTAGGCACGTGGATATAGATGATGCGAAAGCTGTTGCCCTGCTGGTAATCCGGCGGCGCGAAGGCCAGGCCCCAGACCAGGCCGAGGCCGATCAGCACTACGGCGGCGATGCTCAACCACGGCAGCAGCTTGCCGCTGATGCCGTAAAACCATTTGGGCGAGCCGAGCTTGTGAAACCAGGTCCAGTTCATTGCTGTTTCCATCACGGTTGCGTCTTGTGTTTGCAAGAAGCGTAGGGTCTTTCTTATGTTGAAGAACGGGTTACGCGTAACCCGACTTCATTATTCGCCGACGCTGATCTTCAGGCCGGCGGCTATGGCAAAGGGTGTCAGGGTTACCGCCAGGGCGGTCAGGCTGCCAAGCCACAGGAGGTAACCGGTCGCCGGCATGCCCATGAGCGCGGCTTGCAAAGCGCCGCTGCCGAGGATCAACACCGGGATATACAAAGGCAGAATCAACAAGGCCAGCAGCAGGCCGCCGCGTTTCAAACCCACCGTCAGCGCCGCGCCCACCGCTCCCAACAGGCTGAGCGCCGGCGTGCCGAGCAACAAGGACATGAGCAATACCGGCAGGCATTCACTGGGCAACCCTAGCATCATTGCCAGCAACGGCGAGAGCAACACCAGCGCCAGGCCGGAAAACGCCCAGTGTGCCAGTACCTTGGCCAATACCAGAAGTGGCAGGGGGTGCGACGAAAGGACCCACTGTTCCAGGGAACCGTCCTCGAAATCACTGCGAAACAGCCCGTCCAGCGAGAGCAGCACGGACAAAAGGGCCGCCACCCACACCAGTCCCGGAGACAAGGTTTGCAACAGTTTAGTCTCGGGGCCGACCGCCAGCGGGAACAACGCGATGACAATCGCAAAGAACACCAGCGGATTGGCCAGTTCGGCCGGGCGCCGGCACAACAGCCGCGCCTCGCGGGCCACCAACAGCGCGAACACACTCATACCGACCACCGCCCCAGGTCCAGCTCGCGGTAACCGGCGGGCAGGCGCGTCAGGCTGTGGTGCGTCGTCAGCACGACGAGGCCGCCCTGCTCACAATGCCGCGCCAGATGTTCTTCCAACTGGGCGACACCTTGTTTGTCGAGGGCGGTGAAGGGTTCGTCGAGAATCCACAGCGCCGGGCCGGGCAGATACAGGCGCGCCAGGGCCACACGGCGCTGCTGGCCGGCCGACAAGGTGTGACAGGGCACATCTTCGAAGCCCTTGAGGCCGACGGCGGCGAGTGCCTGCCAGATCGCCTCGCGGCTGGCCGGATGATGCAGGGCGCTGAGCCAGCTGAGGTTTTCCTCGGCGCTGAGCACGTCCTTGATCCCGGCGGCGTGGCCGATCCAGGTGAGGTTGCGGGCCAGCTCGGTGCGTTGTTCGTTCAGGGGCTTGCCGTTGAGCCGCACTTCGCCCGCCGTGGGCTGCATCAACCCGGCCAGCAAACGCAGGAGGCTGGTCTTGCCGCTGCCGTTGGGCCCGCTGATCTGCACCATGTCACCGCCCGCCAGGCGCAGGTCGAGGTGCTCGAACAGCAGGCGCAGGTCGCGTTCACAGGCAAGCGCTACGGCTTCAAGAAGAGGGCTGGTCAAAAGATCGCGGGCCTTTACGGTTCAAGTCGGCGGTGCTGCGGCCGTTATAGAAAGGAGCACAATAACGGCTTTGGCGACCGATTTTAGAGAGCTGGATCAAATAGTTGTGAGGTTTTTACCGCTCTCATGGCAGACGGGCCGCATTATACATGCGATGCCCTACGCTAAAGAGGGCTATTTCCCCTGAGACGACACGCACGATGACCGGTGAGATCAACCTTCCTACGCTTTCTCCTGCCCCGACAGCCGGGCCGGCCCCTGCGCCGGCGCCAGCAACCGGTGAGTTGCTGAAACTGCTGGAGCCGCAGATCGGCTTGATCGACCCGGGAAAAACCGCGAACGCCGAAGTCATCGCACTTAAACAAGGCGGCGAAGCCTTTCAGTTGCTGCTCAAATTGACCCTCGACGGTGGCCGCCAGACGCTGGTGCAGGCCAGCAGCCCGCAACCCTTGCCGCTGGGCAGCAATGTGGCGGTGAGCCAGACGTCCGCCGGTAACCTGACCCTCAGCCTGCAGCAGGCCTTGAGCGCCAACGTCGCCGCCCTCACCCGCATCGACACCACACAAATGCCGGCGGGCACCTTGCTGCAAGCCAAGGTCCTGACCATCCAAGCGCTGCCCCAAGGCACCACGCAACCGACGATCTACCGTTCGTTGGTGACGGTGCTCAACAGCACCCTGGCCGGCACGACCCTGACCCTGGAAAGCCCGCAACCGCTACGCGTCGGCAGCCTGCTCAGCGCTGTGGTACAGGACACGCAGACCCTGAACTTTGTGCCCTTGAGCGGGCTCAAGGATCAACTGGCCGTGACCCAGCAACTCGCCACCCAGCAAAGCCGCCAGGGCTCGTTGGATGCGGTGTTCACCGCGTTGCAACGCCTGCCCCAGGACGACAGTACGTCCGTCGAACTGCGCTCGGCCGCCACGCGGCTGCTCGCGGCATTGCCCGACCTGGCACAGGTCAGCAATCCCAAGGTGCTGGCGCAAGTCATCCAGAACAGCGGCGCGTTTCTTGAAGCCAAGTTGCTGGCCGGGCAAAACCCGCAAATTCCACCGCTGGATATGAAAGGCGCGCTGTTGCGCCTGGTCGCCGATCTGCTGCCCGCCTTGCCCGTCAGCACCAACCTCAATGCCATCCTCGCCGCCAACACCCTGGCTCAGATACTGCCCAACTTCGTGCGCAGCCCGCTGAACACCCTCGGACAGATCAGCGCCCGCCAGGCACCCGCCGGTTTTCCATTGCCGGAACGGCTGATGCAACGCCTGGCAGGCGAAGGCGACCTGGAAAACCTGCTGCGTCTGGCCGCCGGGGCCATCTCGCGGTTACAGAGCCATCAGCTGTCGAGCCTGGAACAGACCGGCACCACCGCCGACGGCCGCCTGCAAACCACCTGGCAGCTGGAAATTCCCATGCGGACCCTGCAGGACATCGTGCCGCTGCAGGTCAAGTTCCAGCGCGAAGAGCCCGCGCAGGACAAGGACCAGCCCGAACGCAAGGACAAAAAAGACCCCAAGCAGATGCTCTGGCGCGTGGAACTGGCTTTCGACATGGAGCCGCTGGGGCCGTTGCAGGTCCAGGCGCAATTGTCTCAGGGCAAACTGTCGAGCCAGCTGTGGGCGACGCGACCGTTCACCGCCAGTTTGATCGAAAGTCACTTGGGCAGTTTGCGCGAGCGCCTGGTGACGTCGGGCATCAATGTCGGCGACCTCGACTGCCACCTCGGCACGCCGCCACGCGGGCCGAAAACCGGATTGGAGCAACGCTGGGTGGACGAAACCGCATGAACAACGCCAACCCACCGCGCCAGGCCATCGCCCTCAAGTATGACGGCCAACAAGCGCCGACCCTGACCGCCAAGGGCGACGATGCCCTGGCCGAAGCGATCCTCAAGCTGGCGCGGGAAAACGAAGTGCCCATCTATGAAAACGCCGAGCTGGTGAAGCTGCTGGCGCGCATGGAACTGGGCGACAGTATCCCGGAAGAGTTGTACCGCACGATCGCCGAGATCATTGCGTTTGCCTGGACGTTGAAGGGCAAGTTTCCGGCGGGGTACGACCCGGACGCCGAGCCGGTCGAGCGTGATGTCACCGAGCGTGGCGACGACTACTGAGTAGCCCCAGACAAACGACAATCCAAATGTGGGAGGGGGCTTGCCCCCGATGGCAGTGTTTCAGTCAACACATCTGTGGCTGATACACCGCCATCGGGGGCAAGCCCCCTCCCACATTCAGATCGGCTTCAGTTCAGGACTTCGCTCAGGGGAATGAAATTCACCCGGTCGCCCATCGCCAGCGTCGTCCCTTCCAACACCTCTACCAACCCTTGCGCCCACGCCGCACTGCGCAGCACGCCGGAGCTCTGGTTGCGATAGATGACCGCCTTGCCCTGCTCGATGCGCCCGCGCAAATATTCGCGGCGGTTGCCCGGCTTGGGCCAGACAAACCCCGCCGGTACCTCGAACCGCAGCGGCTCGACCTCCGCCACACCTTGGCGGCGCAGCAGATAGGGGCGTGCCAACAGGGCAAACGTCACCAGCGTCGACGCCGGATTGCCCGGCAGGCCGATCACCGGCACGCCACGGAAATGGCCGAAGGTCAGCGGTTTGCCCGGTTTGATCGCGAGCTTCCACAAGGCCAGCTCGCCTTCTTCACGCAGGGCAATGCCGAGAAAATCCGCCTCGCCCACCGACACACCGCCGGTCGACAGAATCAAGTCAACCGCGCCCAGGCCCGCCAGACACGTGCGCGTCTGGTCCAGGTCATCGGGAAGAATGCCCGCATCGATCACTTCGCATCCCAGGCGCTCCAGCCAACTGCACAGCACGCGACGGTTGCTGTTGTAGATCTGCCCTGGGCCGAGGGGCAGGCCGGGCTCGATCAACTCATCGCCGGTGGACAGCACCGCGACCCGCACGCGGCGCACCACGGCCAATTGGTCGAGACCGAGGGACGCAGCCAGGCCGAGTTCGATCGGCCCCAGGCGCGTGCCCGCGGTCAGCACCACTTCGCCGACGGTGGTTTCCTGCCCTTGCGGGCGAATGTTCTGACCGATATGCAACGGCTCGGTAAAGCTCACACGCGCGTCGGCGTGGACCACGGCGTTTTCCTGCATTTCCACGCAGTCCGCGCCTTGCGGCACGGGCGCCCCGGTGAAGATGCGCGCGCAGGTGCCGGCAGCCAATGGCGCGGGGGCCTGACCGGCGAAGATGCGCTGGCTCACCGCCAACGGTTCGCCCGTCCAGTCCGCCAGGCGCACGGCATAACCGTCCATGGCGCTGTTGGGCCACGGCGGCAGATCGAGGGTGGAGATCAAATCCTGCGCCAGTACGCGGCCATCACCCGCGGCCAGGGGCAATACCTGCTGCTCGCGAATCGGCGCGGCCTCGGCCATCTCGAGCAAGCGTTGCAGGGCTTCTTCCACCGGCATCAAGGCGCCGGTCTTGCCCGGCTTATCCACGGGATTCACAGGGTTCGGCCTGCTTCAGGTGCGGTACGAAGTTGCAGGGGCGGTGACGGTTGTCCAGTTGCTCGGCGAGGATGCCGTCCCAACCGGTACGCACGGCGTTGGTCGAACCCGGCAGGCAGCACACCAGGGTGCCGTTCGCCAGGCCGGCCAGGGCGCGGGATTGCACGGTGGAGGTGCCGATGTCGGCCACGGAGATCTGGCGGAACAGCTCGCCAAAGCCATCGACCTGTTTGTCGAGCAGGCAGCTCACCGCTTCGGGCGTGCTGTCACGGCCGGTGAAGCCGGTGCCGCCAGTGATCAGCACGACCTGCACCACGTCTTCGGCGATCCAGTGGGCCACCTGCGCGCGAATCTTGTAGAGGTCGTCCTTGAGCAGCACGCGCTCGGCCAGGAGGTGGCCGGCGGCGATCAGGCGGTCGACGAAAACCTGGCCCGAGGTGTCGGTGTCCAGGGTGCGGGTGTCGCTGACAGTCAGTACAGCGATATTCAGGGGTACAAAGGGCGCATCTGCCTTGGCTTTCATGGCACGGTCCGGTTGTCGAAGGAACAGCCCGATGTTATATCACAGGCCCCTATTTACCTGCCGCTGCGGAACCCCCATGCCCGACGATTCTTCGCCTCTGCCCTGTTCGATTCTGCTGTTGGCCGGTGGCCGCGGCCAACGCATGGGCGGACAAGACAAAGGCTTGCTGGAATGGCAGGGTCAGCCATTGATCGCGTACTTGCACCACTTGGTGCGCCCACTGACCGACGACCTGATCATCTCGTGCAACCGCAACCCGGACCGCTACACGCCGTATGCCGACCAGTTGGTGAGTGACGACAGTACGGATTTCCCCGGGCCGCTGGCCGGTATCCGCGCAGGCTTGAACGCCGCCCGCCATGAGCACTTACTGATTTTGCCGTGCGATGTGCCGCATCTTGACGCTCGACTGCTCGCCGACCTGCGCAAGACGGCGCAGCGCAATCCGCGGCTGCCGGTGATGGTGCGCCACGGTGAATTCTGGGAACCGTTGATCTGCATCATCCCCACCCACCTGCAAAGCGCGGTAGAACAGGCCTGGCAAGCCGGTGAGCGCAGCCCGCGCAAGATCTTCCTGCAGTTGGGGGGCATCGGGCTGGAATGCCCGGCGGATGATCCGCGCCTGGCCAACCTGAACACGCCTGCGCTGTTACACACCAAGCCTGGCGTGTCAGAATGAACCCCACACAAGGAACTTTGTCGACGCGCCACGCGTCACACAGTCAGCAATCAAAAAGAATTCTCTTGGAGACACACTCATGACTCAACGGACCATCGCCGCTTTCATGCTTGCACTGGGCCTCGCTACCCTTGCCGGTTGCGCCTCGCCAACAGTGATCACCCTGAATGACGGTCGCGAAATCCAGGCTGTCGATACCCCGAAATACAATGAAGATACGGGTTTCTACGAATTCGAACAGCTTGACGGCAAGCGCACCCGCATCAACAAGGATCAAGTGCGTACCGTTAAAGACCTGTAAGCCGCAACGCTTGCATACAAGGCCCGCCTCGCGCGGGCCTTGTCGTTTCTGCGGTTACCAGTCGAGCGTGATCTGGCTGCGGAAACTGCGTTCTGCACCCGTGACCGGATCGATAAAACGCACCCCCTGGGCGAGCAGCTTCAAGGGATTGGCGTAGTCGTCCACGGCATCCTTGATCACTTCGGGGTAGAACGGGTCATTGCAGATGCTCGCGCCGAGCGCCGTCATGTGTACACGCAACTGGTGCTTCTTGCCGGTCACAGGGAACAGCCCATAGCGCCATAAGTCGCCGTGGGTTTCGCGCACTTCCACGGCCGTTTCGGTGTTGCTGGCGCCTGGCCCTTCCTGCATGCGAAAGAACGGCTCGCCATCCACCAGACGGCTTTTGTGGACCAGCGGGAAGGTCAGGTTCGGCAAGGCCGGGGCGATGGCCTCGTAGAACTTGTCGATTTGACGCGTGGGAAACAACTGCTGATAGGCCGAGCGGCTTTGCGGGTTGGCCGAGAACAGCACCAGCCCCGCCGTATGCCGGTCGATGCGGTGCAGGGGCACCAGGGACGGGTTGTCCAGGCGGCGGATCAGGCGGCGCAACAGGGTTTGCTCGACATACTCACCCGCCGGGGTGACGGGCAGAAAGTGTGGTTTGTCCGCCACCACCAAGTGTTCGTCGGCGTACAGGATAGTTTCCTGCACCGGGATGACTTTTTCGTTCGGCACTTCGCGGAAGTAGTAGATGCACAAGCCTTCCTTGTAGGCCAGGTCCAGGCGGATCGGGCTACCCTGCAGATCCAGCACCCGGCCACGGGCGATGCGGTCCAGCCACTGCGCGCGGCCGATCGCCGGGAAATGCTCGCACAGGCAGTCGAGCACCGTCGCCCAAGGGCCAGGCGGCAAGTACAAGGTGCTGGCTTGATGCTGGGACGCGGAAAAACCGGAAGTGGACATGCGGATGCTCGAAGCCTGGGAAACAGGCCGGCATTATCCCGCATGGAGCGGGATTGAGCCTAGGGCGGATCTCAGGCCTTGGCCAATTGCGCCCGCAGAATCGGCGAAGCACTGGCGGCCTCGGTAAATTCCTTGAGCCAGCGCAGCACGTCCACCGCTTCCCAACGGCCCGGATCATATAGCGCGTACAGCAAGCCCTGGTAACCCACCACATCCAACTGCTTGTGATAACCGGCGCGCTGGAACAGCGCTTCGATCTCGGCAAAGCAGGTATTGAAATGCACTTTGTTAAACGGCGTCTTGCCTTCCGTGACCAGGCCGTCGAGGCGCAGCTCGTTCACCGCATCGCGCACGACGTCGGCGGACATGCGATTAACGCTGCTTTTCAGTTGTTCAACATTCACCACGGGCGTTCCCTCTATTCAATCGCTGTACAAACATACAGTAACCCAATATTGAGAAAGCTGCCATCGCCCAAGCGCTAGAATAGGAAGGCCACCACCTGCTCCGTGTCGAACGGCCAACCCAGTTCAGCCCCGGTATCCACCCGGCGCAGCACCGGAATCGTTAGGCCATAGGCTTCAAACAAGGCTTCGGAATCGGCGATATCCACCAGCTCAACCAGCAACCCATGTTCGACCAACGGCATGATTTCTGCTTCGGCGAGCTCACACAGATGGCAACCCAACGTAGTGAACAACTGGCATTCAGGAGGCATGACGACAGGACCTGATCAGGAATAGGCGCCCATTTTAGGCCGACTCTATAGCGCTGGCGAGCCGATAAACCCTGACCCAGATCACCATGGCCTATAACTGATTCAGCGATTCTCGCGGCTTTTTGTCCGCTCGCCCTGCAACGGAGATGCTTGTGTTCGCCAACCTGCTGATCATTCTGGCCTCATCCCTGGTGGTGATTGCGCTGTTTCGCCGGCTGCAATTGCCGCCCGTGCTGGGCTACCTGTGCGTGGGCCTGGCCGTGGGGCCGACCGCCCTCGACTGGGTGAATGACAGCGAAAACCTGCCCGACCTCGCCGAGTTGGGCGTGGTATTCCTGCTGTTTTCCCTTGGCCTGGAGTTCTCCCTGAGCAAGATGTTCGCCCTGCGCCACGTGGTATTTGGCCTGGGCAGCTTGCAAGTGCTGGGCTGCGGGTTGCTGCTGGGAGGCCTGTTGATGGCCTTTGGCGTGTCGCCGAACATCGCCTTGATGCTCGGTGCGGGGCTGGCGTTGTCGTCCACGGCCATTGTCAGCAAAGAGCTGAGCAGCCTCGGGGAAATCTTCAGCAGCCACGGCCAGAACGCGATTGGCGTGCTGCTGTTCCAGGATGTAGTGGCGGTGTTGCTGCTGACCCTGGTGCCGGTGTTCGCCGGTGGCAGCGAGCAGGCCTGGTACTGGGCGCTACCGTTGACGCTGGCCAAGACATTGTTGTTGTTCGTCGGCCTGTTGCTTGCCAGCCGCTGGTTATTGCCGCGTCTGTTCCATGAAGTCGCCGCCTCCCATTCGGCCGAGCTGTTTGTGCTGCTGGCGCTGGTGATCGTGTTGCTGACCGCCTGGCTCACGCACCTGCTGGGCCTCTCCCCGGCGCTTGGTGCGTTCCTGGCCGGCATGCTGCTGGGGGAAAGCCATTACCGGCATCAGATCGAGGCGGATATCCGGCCGTTTCGCGACATTCTGCTGGGGCTGTTTTTCGTCAGCATCGGCATGCTCATCGACCTGCAACTGTTCATCAGCCACAGCCTGCTGATCCTCGGCCTGACCTTCACGCTGATGCTGACCAAGGGCTGCGTGGTCGCGGCGCTGGTCAAACTGCGCGGCAGCGACCGCGAAACCGCCTGGCGCAGCGGCCTGGCCCTGGCCCAGGGCGGCGAGTTCTGTTTTGCGCTGATGGCGCAGATGCAACAGAGCCGGCTGATACCGGATGAGTTCAACGGCTTGCTGCTGGCCGCCACCTTCTGCTCGATGCTGCTGACCCCGCTTTTGCTGCGCGCGGCACCGGGCATTGCCCTGCGCCTGCACCGCAAACCCAACCAGCAGGTGCAACTCGAAGCCATCACCGCGCTCAACGCCGAGTTACGCGACCATGCGGTGATCTGCGGCTATGGCCGCGTCGGGCAATCCATCGGGCGCTTTCTGCACCACGAACAACAGGCGTTTATCGCCCTGGATGACAACCCGGAACGGGTGCAGGAAGCCGCCACCGAAGACAACAGCGTGCATTACGGCGACTGCCGCCGTGGCGCCCTGCTCAGCGCAGTCGGCCTGGAGCGGGCGCGGCTGGTGGTGATCGCCGTGGATAACACCGAAGTCGCCCTGCTGGTGCTGAAGGAAGCCCGCCGGATCAACGCCGACGTACCGATCCTGGTACGCACCCGCGACGACAGCCAATTAGCCGAACTGAAAGCCGCGGGCGCCAGCGAAGTGGTGCCCGAGCTGCTGGAGTCGAGCCTGATGCTCGCCTCCCACGCCCTGATCCTGCTGGGCCTGCCGGACCAGCAGGTGCAAGCGCGGGTCGATGAGGTGCGGCACAACCGCTACCGTCTGCTGCACGGCTTCTACCCGCGGGCGGCCCCTGACGAAGAGGCGCCGATCAATCCTGACTGATCGCACCGATCTTGTGGATCGACAGGTCCGCGCCGTAGTACTCCTCTTCCTGGCTCAGGCGCAGCCCGTGTACGCGCTTGATCACGCCATACACCAGCAGGCCGCCGGCAAACGCCACCAGCACACCCAACGCGGTGCCGATCAATTGGCTGATCAGGCTGACCCCGCCCAACCCGCCAAGGGCGGTCTGGCCGAAGATGCCGCAGGCAATGCCACCCCACACGCCACACAGGCCATGCAACGGCCAGACACCCAGCACATCGTCGATCTTCCAGCGATCCTGGGCGGCAATGAAGCACCACACAAACAAGCCACCGGCGACAACCCCCGTGACCAATGCGCCCACCGGATGCATCAGATCGGAACCGGCACAAATCGCCACCAGCCCGGCCAGCGGGCCGTTGTGCAGGAAGCCTGGGTCATTGCGGCCAATCACCAGCGCCGCGACCGTACCCCCGACCATGGCCATCAGCGAGTTGACCGCCACCAGGCCGCTGACGCCGTTCAGGGTTTGTGCGCTCATCACGTTAAAGCCGAACCAGCCGACAATCAGAATCCACGAGCCCAGCGCCAGGAACGGGATGCTCGACGGCGCAAACGCGACCAGGCGCCCTTCGCGATAACGCCCGTTGCGCGGCCCGAGCAACAGCACCGCCGCCAACGCCAGCCAGCCGCCCATGGCATGCACCACCACGGAACCGGCGAAGTCATGGAAGCTGGCACCGAAGGTCGCGAGCAACCAGGCCTGCACGCCGAAATTGCCGTTCCACACCATGCCTTCGAAAAACGGGTAGATAAACGCCACGATCAGCGCGGTAGCGCACAGTTGCGGAACAAATCGTGCACGCTCGGCAATGCCCCCGGAAATGATCGCCGGAATCGCCGCGGCAAAGGTCAGCAGGAAGAAGAACTTCACCAGACCATAGCCGTGATCGGCACTGATCACTGCCGCCGGTTGCATGAAGCTAACGCCATAAGAGATCCAATAGCCTATAAAGAAATAGGCCAGGGTGGAGATCGCGAAGTCACTGAGGATTTTCGACAGGGCGTTGACTTGGTTCTTCTGACGCACGGTGCCGACTTCGAGGAAGGCAAAACCGGCGTGCATGGCCAAAACCATGACCGCACCGATCAGAATGAACAGGGTGTTGGAGCTGTGGACGAGGGTGTCCACTGCGCTTTGCAGATTTTCCATGGAGGTTGGCAGGCCTGCGATAAAGGCAAAAAGCACCAAAGCGGTTCAAGCCAGCGTTTCGCGCACTAAATTGGCACCACCGGCTCCGCCCCTCTTCTGAGGGCGTGAACCGCTTTAGCGCAGCGATCAGCACAATCGGCCATTCCCGACAGGGTTTTTCCGCGAGTTTCAGTTATATAGGGTAAGGTTTTCACCGGTTTGCGGCCCAACCGCCCAGATTCAGCGCAGCCCCAGGGGCCTGCGCACCAAGGCAAAGCAAAAGCTGTACCAGACATTTGCAATGAACCTTCACCGATACCGGTGACTCGAAACCACACGTACCGATCAGCCACTCACGGAGATAACCATGGCCAGCAAAACAGCACAGACGGCTCAAGAAATACTGATGGCGGATTTTCAAACGCTGGTCAGTGATACTGAAAAGTTGCTGGACGACACCGCCATCCTGGCCGGCGACCAGGCCGACGAGCTGCGCGCCAAGATCCACGACAGCCTGCTCAAGGCCCGTGAAACCCTGCAACTGACCGAAGACTCCCTGCGCGACCGCAGCAAGGCCGCCGTCACCGCGACCGAAGATTATGTGCAGGCCAACCCTTGGCAATCAGTGGGCATTGCCGCCGGCGTGGGCTTCTTGATCGGTCTGTTGGCTACAAGGCGCTAATCCTATGTCTATCGGCGAATCCGGCTCGTCCACGGGCCCAAGTTCAACGTCCCGACGCCTGGGCGCAGCCGTACTGGGCTTGCTGCACAGCCATGTCGAACTGTTCGGCATCGAGCTGCAGGAGCAGAAAGCGCGCACCGTCAGCCTGCTGCTGTTTGCCGGGCTGGCCCTGGTGTTTGCCCTGCTGTTGCTGGTGGGGTTGTCGACATTGGTGATGATTCTGGTGTGGGACACCGGCTACCGCCTGACCGGAATCATCTGCCTCTGCGTGTTCTATACCCTGGCCGCTGCATTCTGCGGTGTGCGCTTGAAGGCGGCGGTGTTCGATGAGTCCACGCCGTTCCACGCCACCCTCGAAGAGCTGGCCAATGACCGGGAGCGCCTGCTGCCATGAGCCTGACTGAAATCCCACCCACCAACTCGCGCCGGGAAATGCGCAAGGCATTGATCCGCCTGCGCATGGAAATGCACCGCCAGGAAATCCGCCACGAGTCCCAGCAACTGATGGCGCCCCTGAATAAGGTGCGCAACATGGGCCAGCACTGGCAGGACAGCCTGGGCATCAAGCATGCGCCGCTGTGGGGCGTGGCCGCAGTGACGCTGATCGGCTTCTTTACCGGCAAGGGCGCCAAGGGCGGCAGTCTCAGCAGCCTGACCCGCCTGGTGCGACTGGGCGCCGGTTTGATCCCACTGATCAAATTAGCCATGCAGGGCGCCTCACGCAAAGGTTGAGGCTTGCTGGCTGCATTCTTGCAAACAGAATCGGCCCGGCCCTCGTCAACGAGGGCCGGGCACTTTGTTGCCAACGTTTTTAAGGAGGCCCCGTGATCGACGGGCAACCGCTCGCCTGCTTCCAACCCTTCATCGACACCGCCACCGGGCGCATCGCCGGCGTCGAGGCTCTCGGCCGCCTGCGCCAGGCTGACGGTCGCCTGCTGTCGGTCGGCCCGTTGTTCGCCGACCCGCGCACCTCGGGCGTGGCCTTGCGGCGCCTGGACCGGCAGATCCGCGACAACGCCTTGAGCCGTCTGCACGAGGCACCGCAGGACTGGTTTCTGAGCCTGAATATCTCACCGCGCTGGATCAATCGCCTGCGTGCCGGCCAGGCCCTGCCCAGTTTGCAACAGGTGCAGGCCCACGGCGTCGATCCACGGCGCATCGTGTTCGAGATCACTGAACTGGGCGGCGATATCCAGCGCCTGGCCGACGTGGTGGCGCGCTATCGCGAGGCCGGCGCGCGCATCGCCATCGATGACTTCGGCGCCGGCTATTCACAGCTCGACCGCGTGCTGGCGTTGCAGCCGGACATTCTCAAGCTGGACATGCGCCTGTTTCAGGAGGCCGCCAAAGGGGGCCCCAGCAGTGAAGTGGTGCGGGCACTGGCGCAAATGGCGGAAAAAACCGGCTGCTGGATCATTGCCGAAGGGGTGGAGACCGAGGCGCAGTTGAGTTTTGCGCTGGAATGCGGCTCGCGGTATGTGCAGGGTTATCTGTTTGCCCAGGCGCAACTGGACTGGTTCGCCGCCGATGCTTTCGTGCCGCGCTTCGCCCAACTGCGTGGCGCCTACGTGCAGAAAAAACTCGCCGAACGCGGACGCATCATGCAATTGCGCCAACAACTGGCCGAACTGATGAAAATCCTCCAGACCTGGGCCCAGGGCCAGGCGCCGCTGAGCCATTTGCCGCAATTGCCGGATTATCCCTGGCTGCTGCGGTTCTACCAGTGCGACCGGCATGGCACCCAACTGACCCCCAATTTCGAATGGCGCCAGGACGCCTGGCAAGCCGACAGCCGCTACCTCGGCCACAATTGGTCGTGGCGCCCGTATTTCTATCATCTGCTGGCCGAAGGCTGGGACGAGCGCCGCTTGACGCTGTCTTCGACCTACCGCGACGCCACCACCAACCAGTATTGCCTGACCGCCGGACAATTCTTCGATAACGGTCAGCGCTTGCTGTTAATCGATATCGACGCGGTCGGCCTGTAGATTTTCGCTTGCCCCGCCCACCCGGAACCGGGAAGCTGGGCAAGTCATTCACCGCACGGAGAGTACCCGCCTTGGATTGGCCCACCCTGCTGACTCGCGAACGTCTTGGAAAGCCCCTGCACAGCCCGGAAGAATTGGGCCGTAGCCCGTTTCACAAAGACCATGACCGCATCATTTTCTCCGGCGCGTTCCGCCGCCTGGGGCGCAAGACCCAAGTCCACCCGGTGTCGAGCAACGACCATATCCACACCCGTCTGACCCACTCCCTGGAAGTCAGCTGCGTCGGCCGCTCCCTCGGCATGCGCGTGGGCGAAACCCTGCGCAGCGCCCTGCCCGAGTGGTGCGACCCGAGCGACCTGGGCATGGTGGTGCAATCGGCCTGCCTGGCCCATGACATCGGCAACCCGCCCTTCGGGCACTCCGGCGAAGACGCCATCCGCCATTGGTTCCAGCAGGCCGCCGGGCGCGGCTGGCTGGACGACATGAGCGTGGCCGAGCGCAATGACTTCCTCAATTTCGAAGGCAACGCCCAGGGCTTCAGGGTGCTGACCCAGCTGGAATACCACCAGTTCGACGGCGGCACGCGGCTGACCTACGCGACCTTGGGCACCTACCTGAAATACCCGTGGACCGCCCGCCATGCCGACTCCCTGGGCTACAAGAAACACAAGTTCGGCTGCTACCAGAGCGAATTGCCGATCCTTGAGCAGATCGCCCACAAGCTCGGCCTGCCGCAGCTGGAAGAACAACGCTGGGCGCGCCATCCGCTGGTGTACTTGATGGAGGCCGCGGACGACATCTGCTACGCGCTGATCGACCTGGAAGACGGCTTGGAAATGGACTTGCTGCAATATGCCGAAGTCGAGTCGCTGCTGCTCGACCTGGTCGGCGACGACCTGCCGCAAACCTACCGGCAACTGGGCGCCCAGGATTCACGGCGGCGCAAACTGGCGATCCTGCGCGGCAAAGCCATCGAACACCTGACCAACGCCGCCGCACGCGCTTTCGTCGAACAACAGGACGCCTTGCTCGCCGGCACCTTGCACGGTGATCTGGTCGAGCATATGCACGGCCCCGCCAAGCGCTGCGTGCTGGATGCCAAGGACATGGCGCGCAAGAAAATCTTCCAGGACAAGCGCAAGACCCTGCATGAAATCGGCGCCTACACCACCCTGGAAATCCTCCTCAACGCCTTCTGCGGGGCGGCGCTTGAACAGCACGGCGGGCGCACGCCGTCGTTCAAGAACCGGCGCATCCTCGACCTGCTGGGCAACAGTGCCCCCGACCCGGCCTGGTCGCTGCACGCCTCGTTCCTGCGGATGATCGATTTCATCGCCGGCATGACCGACAGCTACGCCACCGAGATGGCGCGGGAAATGACCGGGCGTTCCAGCCCGCAATAGATGACTGATCCAGCTGCCTGTTGCCTGAACAGAATCTACCTACGAAGGGAACAGAGCGGCCTGATCGAATCAGTACAAACACCCGATGAATAATCACGCACGCTCTTAAAGGGCATAGGGCGCCTTCCTACGCCCCGCCCAATCGCCGCTTGACTCACCGTGTGCCCTTCCTATGTTCAAGAATTGCCTTCGCATCCTGTTGGTGGAGGATCACCCCTTTCAGCTCCTGGCAACCCAGTGCCTGCTCAACAGCTTCGGCTTCGAGCACCTGACCCTGGCGGAAAACGCCGAACAGGCGATCCGCTTGATGACCCAGTCCGAACGGCCCTTCGACCTCATGCTGTGCGACCAATGCCTGCCAGATCTGCCCGGGCTTGAGTTAGTCGAAATCGCCGGTCGGCGGGGGTTTATCGCAGGGGCGATCCTGCTGAGCGGCCTGCCCCTGCCCGAACTGGCGAATCTGAAGACTCAAGCCTTACAACGTAACTTGCCGTTACTTGGTTATTTATCAAAACCGTTAAACCGGGACGAACTAATGACGCTGATAAGCCCGCTGTAAATGTAGGAATTTAAACATCTCCATATAGGAAAAACTTACCACAATAACCGCTTAACCGGTGGGCCAAGGCCCGAACCCGCATCGCCGACCGAATTCTGAAACAGACGTCCACAAAGCCTTGATAGATCGTAAGGCAATACCTTTTTTAATGTAGGAATATTCCTGTTCTGTATCTACGCCCCCTCACCTCCATGCTCCCGCCTCGCCTTCTGAGCTAATGTGCCCGCTTTATTTGCACTTGCATGGAATGTGATTATGAACACAGTTTTCATCATTGATGACCATCCTGTTATCAGGCTGGCGATTCGTATGTTGTTGGAACACGAAGGCTATAAAGTCGTCGGTGAAACGGATAACGGTTGTGATGCAATACAAATGGTTCGCGAATGCCTTCCAGATCTGATCATTCTGGATATCAGTATTCCAAAACTTGATGGCCTCGAAGTGCTGTGCCGATTTAACGCAATGAATACTTCGATGAAAACCCTGATTCTGACGGCCCAATGCCCAACCCTGTTCGCCACCCGCTGCATGCGCTCGGGCGCCGATGGCTATGTGTGCAAAGAGGGCGACCTGAGTGAACTGCTGAGTGCCATCCGCGCTGTATTATCCGGCTACAACTACTTCCCCAGCCAGGCATTGAACGCCTGCGGCCCGGACAGTAATTCCCAGGAACTGGAACTGTTCAAGGCAGTGAATGATCGCGAATTAATGGTCTTGCAACTTTTTGCACAAGGTCGCACCAACAAGGAAATTGCCAAAGGTATGTTTCTCAGTAACAAAACCGTCAGCACCTACAAAAAGAGGCTTATGCAAAAACTCAAAGCCAAGTCCTTGGTAGAACTTATCGAGTTGGCAAAACGAAACGCGCTAGTGTGAGAAAGCGGATGCCCAGGCGTATAAAGGACTATCTGATCATATTGAGCGCAGGCGTGTGCTTGAGCACCTCTGTGCTCGCTGCTCAAACGGAACCGGAACACTTCACCTTATTGAGCCGCGCAGGCGCCGTTCAACTGGACACTCAACTGGACAAGACGCAACGCCAGTGGCTGCAGAACAAACGCGAACTGGTACTCGGCGCGGCAGCTCCCGACTACCCGCCCTTCGACCTCACGGCCAGCGGACGCGACTATGAGGGGCTCACGGCCGATTACGCCGGGCTGTTGGCCAAGGCGCTGGCGCTCCCCGTCAGAGTGCTGCGCTACCCCAACCGGGAAGCCTCCATTCAGGCGCTTGAAGCCGGTGAAATCGACCTGCTGGGCTCGTCCAATGGCTTTGAGGCCACCAACCCGCTGCTCACCCTTTCAGCACCGTATGCCGTGGACCAGCCAGTGCTGGTGACACGCGAGGGCGAAACCCGCAGCCTCAGTGAGGGCCTGGCCGGGCTGCGCCTGAGCCTGGTCTATCACTACCTGCCGCTGGGCGAAGTCGAGAAGCTGTATCCCGAGGCGATCATCCACACCTACCCCTCTTATCAGAACGCCCTGAATGCGGTGGCATTCGACCAGGCGGATGTGTTTCTCGGCGACACCATTTCCACCCATTACATGATCAACAAGGGCTACCTGAAAAATATCCGCATGGCCAACTTCGGCAAGCACGAAGCCTATGGTTTCAGCTTTGCCGTGCGCCAGGACCAGCACACCCTCTTGAGCATCCTCAACGCGGTGCTGGCGGCGGTGCCGACCAATGAGCAGGAGAGCATTGCCAAACGCTGGAGTGCGGGCAGCGACATCCTGCTCACCGCGCAAAAACTGCAACTGACGCAACGCGAGGAACGCTGGCTGAAGGCGCACCCGGTGGTCCGGGTAATCGCCAACGAAACCTTCGCGCCATTGACCTTTTTCGATGCCGACGGCAACTTCCGCGGCATCACCGCCGACCTCCTGGAGCTGATCCGCCTGCGCACCGGGTTGCGCTTCGAGATCCTGCGCGCACGCGATGTCAACGCGATGATCGAGCAAGTCGATACCGGCAAAGCCGACCTCATCGGCGCCATCATTCCCAGCACGGAACGCGAAGCTCAACTGAACTTCAGTCGTCCCTATCTGGAAAACTCCTACGTATTGCTCACGCGCAAGGAACCCGACGCCCCATCAAATCTTGAACAGATGGCAGGCAAGCGCCTGGCGATTACCCAAGGCAACCCTCTGGAAAGCCTTCTGCGCAAGGATTTCCCGCACATTCACCTGGTGGAAACCAGTGACACCTTCAAGGCCTCGGAACTCCTGGCCCAGGGGCATGTGGAAGGCGCGGTGAACTCGTTGGTGATCGCCAACTATTTCCTGTCCTCCCAAGTGTTTCAGGACAAACTGCAGATCAGCGGCAGCATCGGCACCCTCCCCGCAGTCTTTGCGCTGGCCACGTCACGGGGTGCCACCGAGTTGAGCGCGATCCTCGACAAGGCGCTGCTGAGCATCGCCCCCGATGAGCTCGGGGTGATCAACAGCCGTTGGCGAGGCTACGCCGCCGCCTCCGACAGCTACTGGCGCAACTACCACCACCTGATTGCCCAGATCATCTTCGTCACCGGCCTGCTGCTGCTGATTTCCCTGACCTGGAACGCCTACATGCGCCGGGAGATCAAGCATCGCAAGATGGCCGAACGCGCCCTCAACGACCAGTTCGAATTCATGCGCGCACTGGTCAACGAAACGCCACACCCGATCTATGTCCGCGACCGCAACGGCCTGTTGCAGACCTGCAACGACAGCTACCTGCAGGTGTTCGACGTCAAGCGCGAAGAGGTCATCGGCAAAAGTGTGATGCAGATGAGCACGGCCCAGGCAACCGAAGCGGCTCAGTATCACGCCGACTATCTGCGCGTGGTCGCCGAGGGCAACCCGCTGATCCTTGATCGCACCCTGCTCATCAATGGCAAAAAGCTGACGATCTACCACTGGATACTGCCGTACCGCGACTCCACCGGCGAAGTCCAGGGCATCATCGGCGGCTGGATCGACATCAGCGAACGACGCCAGCTGTTCGATGAGCTGCGCGCCGCCAAGGAACGTGCCGACGAAGCCAACCGCGCCAAGAGCACCTTTCTGGCAACCATGAGCCACGAAATCCGCACCCCGATGAACGCGGTGATCGGCATGCTCGAACTGACCCTCAAGCGCGCCGACCAGGGGCATCTCGACCGCCCGGCGATCGAAGTGGCCTACCACTCGGCCAAGGACCTGCTGGAGCTGATCGGCGATATTCTGGACATCGCGCGGATCGAATCCGGCCGCCTGAGCCTGGCACCGGAGCGTGTGAACCTGCGGGAAGTGATCGAGTCGGTAGTGCGGGTGTTCGACGGCCTGGCACGCCAGAAAACCCTGAGTTTGCTGCTGGAGTTCAAGCCCGAGCTCGATGACACCGACGTGCTGATCGACCCGCTGCGCTTCAAGCAGGTGCTGTCCAACCTGGTGAGCAATGCGATCAAGTTCACCGAGCGCGGGCAGGTAAAGATCAAGGTACAGGTGCAAGCCACCGAATTGGCACAGCAGGTCGAAATGAAGCTGGTGGTCGAAGACACGGGGATCGGCATCAGCCGCGACGACCAGTTGCGCCTGTTCGAACCCTTTGCCCAGGCCGACAATTCCGGGCAATTGGCCCGCAGCGGCGCGGGCCTGGGGCTGGTGATCTGCCGCAGCCTGTGCGCGATGATGGGCGGGCAACTGAGCCTGAGCAGCGTGCCCATGGTCGGCACCCAGGTGCATGTCAGCCTGAAGATGAACTGCCTGCAGCCCATCCAGGCCGCAGATGAACCCCTGCCGGCTGCGCCCGCACCGGCGCCGGTGCTCAACGTGCTGGTGGTGGATGATCATCCGGCGAATCGCCTGCTGATGTGCCAGCAACTGGGTTACCTGGGCCACCAGTTCACCGCAGCCCAACATGGCGCCGCCGGGTTCCAGGCCTGGCGCCAGGCGCACTTCGACCTGGTAATCGCCGACTGCAACATGCCCATCATGAATGGCTATGAGTTAAGCCGCTCGATCCGTGAGTATGAGCAGCGGGAGCAACTGACACCCTGCGTGGTCCTGGGGTTTACCGCCAACGCCCAGCCCGAAGAGAAGCTGCGCTGCGCCGAAGCCGGGATGAACGACTGCCTGTTCAAACCGATCAGCCTCACGGCGCTGGAACGGCAACTGGCGCAGATCGCGCCGCAGCCGTCCGGCCCGCGACTCGACCTCAGCCACTTGGATGCGCTGACGGGCGGCGATCCGCAACTGACTCGGCGGCTGCTTGAGGAACTGCTGAGCAGCAGTTGTCACGATCGCCAGATATTGGTCACGTTGTGGGCCCAGCAGGCTTCACTGCAGGACATCATCGAGCAGGCCCACAAGATCAAGGGCGCTGCGCGTATCGTCCAGGCCAGTGTACTGGCGGCGCAATGCGAAGCGCTGGAGCAGGCCTGCGCCCGCGGCGATGATCGGGCGGTGATCGAAACCGGTATCAAGACCCTGGAAAAGTGCATGCTGGAACTGGAGCGCCTGCTGCACATGCAACTCAACGGCCTGGGCTCTCCAGGATAGGCAGGAGCGCGCCGCACGGCCCGCCCCCGCAACGGTCGGTCAGCAGTCGGTCAGGCGCAGGAAAATCGCCGCCAACTGCTCGATACCAACCTGGTCTTGCGCGGTAAACCGGGCCAGCGACGGGCTGTCGAGGTCGAGGACGCCAATCAGTCGGCCATCCTTGACCAGCGGCACCACCAGTTCACTGTTCGATGCGCTGTCACAGGCGATATGCCCCGGGAACGCATGCACATCTTCCACCCGCTGGGTCTGGCGCGACGCGGCCGCCGCACCGCACACGCCACGCCCGAACGGAATGCGTACACACGCGATCTGCCCCTGGAACGGCCCCAACACCAACTCGTCGTGACGGTTGAGGTAGAAACCGGCCCAGTTCAAATCATCCAACTGATTGAACAAAAACGCAGAGAACTGCGCGCTGTTGGCGATGAAATCGCGCTCATCGGCCAGCAGCGACTCCAACTGCGCACACAACATGGCATAGCCATCCAGACCGCTGCCGGCCTGCTGCAAATCGATCATGGTTGACGCTCCAGCAATTTGAGGCCCACCCAGTAACGGGCGAATTGATACGCGCAACGGCCGTTGCGGTTGCCACGCCCGGTGGCCCAGCGCACGGCGAGGATATCGAGGTCTTCATCACGCTGCCACTGCAGGCCGGCCTTGCGCGCCAGCTCGCCGATCCAGTGTTCCACCACGTTCAGGAAATGTTCCTGAGTGAATGGGTAGAACGACAGCCACAGGCCAAAACGATCGGACAAGGCGATCTTGTCTTCCACCGCCTCACTCGGGTGCAGCTCGCCATCCACGCGTTTCCAGTTATCGTTGTCGCTCTGGTTTTCCGGCACCAGGTGACGACGGTTGGACGTGGCATACAGCAGCACGTTTTCCGGCGCCTGTTCCAGGGAACCGTCCAGCACGCTCTTGAGCACGCGGTAATCGCCTTCACCGGCCTCGAACGACAGGTCATCGCAGAACAGAATGAAACGCTGCGGCAGCTTGAGCAGTTGTTCGACCACACGCGGCAGGTCGGCGAGGTGATCGCGTTCGATTTCGATCAAGCGCAAACCGGCGCTGGCGTGCTGGGCGAGCAAGGCGCGCACCATCGACGATTTCCCCGTGCCGCGCGAGCCCCACAGCAGCGCATGGTTGGCGGGCAGGCCGTCGAGGAACTGTTGGGTGTTGCGCGCCAATGTTTCACGCTGCTTGTCCACACCGATCAAGTCGGACAGACGCATGTCCAGGCTGACCTCCAGCGGCAGCAGGAAGCCGCTGCGACCCTCACGCTGCCAACGGGCCGCAAGGCATTGGTTCCAGTCGATGGTTTGGCGCGGGGCTGGCAACAGGGGTTCCAGGCGCGCGAGTACGGCATCGGCACGCTCAAGAAAGGCATTCAATCGAGAATCCACGACTATTCCTCTGGCAAGTTCTTGTAAAAGATGGCGTATTGGCAACCCTGCGGCCGAGCGCTCCGGGCTGCACCTCTAAAACTGACGATTCGTACCGGGCAAGCCTGAACCTGTGGATGTTCAGCTATGCTTGCCGGGCGAAGGGAAACGTGAAGTGGTTCAACACTCGATGGATATCAAGTTCGCCCACCGCTTGTCTTATAAACAAGCCAGATTGACTGTGCTGGTCGGTTTCGTCTTGGGAACCTTGCTCAGCCTGATCCAGATCGGCATTGATTATGCCAGCGAAGACGCATCCATCAACCGTGAAATTCGTTCGCTGATTGAAATCAGCCATAACCCGGCGTCGCGCATCGCCTACAACATCGACGCCGAGTTGGCCCAGGAGCTGACCCTCGGCCTGTTGCACTCCCCCGCCATCATTCAGGCGCGGTTGACCGACAACAACGGCGTGGTACTGGCCGACGTCGGACGGCCGCGCAAGGAAAGCCCCTACCGGCCCGTCAGCGATTTCCTGTTCGGCGCCAACCGCCAGTTTGAAGACCGGCTGTTCCTCAGCCATATGCCCAATGAATCCCTTGGCGTGCTGCGCCTCGACGTAGACACCTACGCCTTTGGTAGCCGCTTCCTGCACCGTGCCGAGGTCACCCTGATCAACGGGTTTGTGCGCAGCCTGCTGCTGACCGGGATCCTGCTGGGCCTGTTCTATGTGATGCTGACCCAACCGCTGGTACGCATCATTCGCGAGCTGAGCACGCGCAGGCAGACACGCCTGGATTGCCCGCCGGGGCACGAGCACGATGAAATCGGCGTGCTGGTCAACATGGCCAACCAGCAATTCGACACCCTGGAAACCGAGATACAGCAGCGCCGTCACGCCGAGGACCGCCTCACCGAGTACCTGGGACAACTGGAAAACATCGTCTCGGCGCGCACGCTGGAGCTCAAGGCCAGCAACCAGCGCTTGAGCCAGTCCAACGATGAGTTGGAAGCAGCAAGAATGAACGCGCTGGGCATGGCTCAGGCGCGGGCGGCGTTCCTGGCCAATATGAGTCACGAAATCCGCACGCCGCTCAATGGGTTGCTAGGCATGATCGCGCTGTCGCTGGACAGCCCGCTCAACGCCGAGCAGCGCCAGCAACTGTCGATCGCCCATGACTCCGGCAAGGTGCTGGTGGAACTGCTCAACGATATCCTCGACCTGTCCAAGTTCGACGCGGGCCAGTTGGAGCTGGAGCGCATCCCGTTCGACCTCGGCGCGCTGGTGGAAGACACCGCCAACCTGTTATCGCAGAACGCCGCGCCGAGTGTCGAACTGACGTGCCTGATCGACCCGCAGTTCCCGGCGCAGGTGCTCGGCGACCCGACACGTGTGCGGCAGATCGTCAGTAACCTGCTGTCCAACGCCTTGAAGTTCACGCGCTTCGGCCGCGTGGATGTGCGCCTCAGCGCCCAGGATGGCCGAGTAAAAATCGAAGTGCGCGACACCGGGATCGGCATTGCCCAGGACGCGCAGGTGAAGATCTTCCAGCCGTTCACCCAGGCTGGCGCGGGCATCACCCGCCAGTTTGGCGGCACCGGCCTGGGCCTGGCGCTGACCCATAACCTGTGCGAGGCGATGCACGGTCGGCTGAGCATCAGTTCGGAAGTCGGCTTCGGCAGCCAGTTCTGCGCCGACCTGCCGCTGCCCGCCCATTTACCTGCGCCCCGGCTCGCGCCGCTGACGGGCGAAGTCATTGCAATCACCAGTGCCGACAGCGGCCTGGCGGAGCTGCTCAGCACCCTGCTACCTCACTGGGGGCTGACAGTGCATTGCTATTCTATCGATGAGGACTTGAGCGGGAAAAAACCCGACTTGCTGATCACAGACTGCCCGGAGTGCCTGTTTCGCCTGCGCCCGGCCATCACGGCGCCGATCCTGCTGGTGACCGCCTATGGCAATTTCATGCCCAGTGAGGAAGTCGCGGCCCTGGCGCCGTTGCAGCAACAGGCGCGCCCTTTGAGCCGCAACGCGCTGTACCAGATCCTGCAACGTAATCTGCGCAGCGACGCGCACTTGATCCTCGACCCGATCGCACTCGATGCCACGCCCCTGGTCCACCGGGCACGCATCCTGCTGGTGGAGGACAACCCGGTCAATCAACTGGTGGCCAAGGGCATGCTCAGCAAGTTGGGCTGCGAAGTGATCGTCGCCGCCCATGGTGGCGAAGCGCTCAAGTTCCTCGAAGAACAGCACTTCGACATGGTGTTGATGGACTGCAACATGCCGGTGATGGATGGCTACGAGGCCAGTCGGCAGATTCGTCGCAGCGGGCGCTGGCCGGACCTGCCCATTGTCGCCCTGACCGCCAACGCGCTGTCGGAAGAACGCGAGCGTTGCCGGGCGGCGGGGATGAATGACTACCTGGCCAAGCCGTTTCGCCGCGAAGAACTCAATGCGTTGCTGGACCTGTGGGTGCCTAAGACGACAAGTCTCTGATCTGCGCGAGCAATTGGTCCAACCCCTCGCGCAAGGCATCGGCCTGGTTGAGGTCGACACCGCTGTCGCACAGCAAGCGGGTTTTCAACTGATGGGCCTGGCCGCGCAACTGCACCCCGGCGTGGCTCAGGCTCAAATGCACTTCGCGTTCATCCTGCGCGCTGCGCTGGCGCCTCACCAACCCAAGCTGCTCCAGGCGCTTGAGCAGCGGCGTCAGCGTGCCCGAATCGAGCATCAAGCGCTCGCCCAGGGCCTTGACCGTGGGCTGGGGCGGCGTCGCGTGGTGCCATTCCCACAACACCAGCATCACCACGTATTGCGGGTAGGTCAGGCCCAACTGGTCAAGCATCGGTTTATAGGCGCGGGTCACCGCGCGCGATGCGGCGTAGAGCTTGAAACACAGCTGGTTGTCCAGCGCCAGGGACACGGTGGGCAGGTCGGTCATTTGAGCAGGGCTTCGATCTCTTGGGTCAACTCCTGGGGCTTGGTGGTTGGCGCAAAGCGCTTGACCACCTGGCCGTCGCGACCGATGAGGAACTTGGTGAAATTCCACTTGATGCCCTTGGAGCCCAGCAGGCCCGGCGCGCGCTTTTTCAACTGCACGAACAGCGGGTGGGCAGCGCCGCCATTGACGTCGATCTTCTTGAACAACGGGAAGCTGACGCCGAAATTCAGCTCGCAGAACTCGGCAATCGCGCCTTCGTTGCCCGGTTCCTGTTTGCCGAACTGGTTGCACGGAAACCCCAGCACCACCAGGCCCTGGTCCTTGTACTGCTGCCAGAGTTGCTCCAGGCCCTTGTACTGCGGGGTGAAGCCGCATTTGCTGGCAGTGTTGACCACGAGAATGGCCTTGCCGGCAAAATCGGCCAAGGTCTTTTGCTCACCCTTGATGGTGGTGCAAGGGATGCTCAGCAGGTTGTCGCTCATGGCAATGCCTCGGATCAGGAGAAAGAAGGCAAAACATAGCGAGCAATTCAATTGCGTGCAATTGAATTGATCAAACTGATAGCCCGGTATACATCGCCCCCGCGCAAGACGCAGGGGCGACTCAGGCTCAGCGCGGCACGAGGTCCAGGCACACCGAGTTGATGCAATAGCGCAGGCCGGTCGGCGGCGGGCCATCCGGGAACACATGCCCCAGGTGCGCGTCGCACTTGGCGCAGGTGACTTCGGTGCGGATCATGCCGTGGCTGACATCGCGGATCTCGATCATCGCGCGGTCGGCGATCGGTGCGTAGAAGCTGGGCCAGCCGCAGCCGGAATCGAACTTGGTGGTAGAGTCGAACAGTGGCTCATTGCAGCAGATGCAGTGATACACGCCGTCGGTCTTGGTGGCATTGTACTTGCCGGAAAACGGCCGTTCGGTGCCCTTCAGGCGGCACACGTTGTATTGCTCCGGATCGAGCATCGCTTTCCATTCTTCAATGGTTTTCTGCAGCTTTTCCATCAGTACACCTCGGCAACTGAAAAACCCTGATCTGTGTCTTTTCCAGGGATCAGGCGGCACGTATGATTGCGCCTCTTCAACCCGGCAGTCTGGCACCCGCGTTAGCGGCATTCAAACGTATTTATGGGTGCGACCAACGCAGGATTCTCAGCACGGTAGGCTTCGCACCGTCTGGATCGTTCATTTTCAGGATCACATCGCCATGCAGGTCAGCAAATCGAACAAGCTCGCCAACGTCTGCTACGACATTCGCGGCCCGGTGCTCAAGCACGCCAAGCGCCTGGAAGAGGAAGGCCATCGCATCCTCAAGCTGAACATTGGCAACCCGGCGCCCTTTGGTTTCGAAGCGCCGGACGAAATCCTCCAGGACGTGATCCGCAACCTGCCCACCGCCCAGGGCTACAGCGACTCCAAAGGCCTGTTCAGTGCGCGCAAGGCGGTGATGCAGTATTACCAGCAGAAGCAGGTCGAAGGTGTCGGCATCGAAGACATCTACCTGGGCAACGGCGTGTCCGAACTGATCGTGATGTCGATGCAGGCCTTGCTCAACAATAGCGACGAAGTGCTGGTGCCGGCGCCGGACTACCCGCTGTGGACCGCCGCGGTGACCCTGGCCGGTGGCCGCCCGGTACACTACCTGTGCGACGAAGGCGCCGACTGGTTCCCGGACCTGGCCGACATCAAGGCCAAGATCACCCCGAACACCAAGGCGCTGGTCATCATCAACCCGAACAACCCGACCGGCGCAGTGTACTCGCGGGAAGTGCTGCTGGGCATGCTCGAGCTGGCGCGCCAGCACAACCTGGTGGTGTTCTCCGACGAGATCTACGACAAGATCCTCTACGACGACGCCGTCCACATCTGCACCGCCTCCCTCGCGCCGGACCTGCTGTGCCTGACCTTCAACGGCTTGTCCAAGTCCTACCGCGTGGCGGGTTTCCGCTCCGGCTGGGTCGCCATCTCCGGGCCCAAGCACAACGCCCAGAGCTACATTGAAGGCATCGACATGCTGGCCAATATGCGCCTGTGTGCCAACGTACCGAGCCAGCACGCGATCCAGACTGCGCTGGGCGGTTACCAGAGCATCAACGATCTGCTGCTGCCTCAGGGCCGCCTGCTGGAGCAACGCAACCGCACCTGGGAATTGCTCAACGACATTCCCGGCGTCAGTTGCGTGAAGCCGATGGGCGCGCTGTACGCCTTCCCACGCATCGACCCGAAAGTCTGCCCGATCCTCAACGACGAGAAGTTCGTGCTCGACCTGCTGCTGTCGGAAAAGCTGCTGGTGGTGCAAGGCACCGCGTTCAACTGGCCGTGGCCGGATCACTTCCGCGTGGTGACCTTGCCGCGTGTGGATGACCTGGACATGGCCATCGGTCGCATCGGCAACTTCCTCAAGTCCTATCGCCAGTAACGACTATGACGCTGTACGACCGGGATCTGGTCGTACAGCGAGTATCTGGCAACACTTCTCTGCCCATTGCCCCGCTCCGCACTGCGTTTGCCCCTCTCCCAGCGCGTGCCCCTTATAATCAAAGGGCCGCGAGGCAACAGGAGGCTGATCAAGCGGGGCAATACAGGTGGGAAATTCCCTTCAAGACTCTACATTCAGGCTGTAGGACACAGTTTGAAATAGTCGCTCGGTTGAATCACCCCATGTCGCACCTTATATACCCCGCAGTACGCGACATATTTAGCATGAGGAGAACTCTACAACCATGATGCGCATCCTGCTGTTCTTGGCCACCAACCTGGCGGTCGTGCTGATTGCCAGCATCACCCTGAGCCTTTTCGGCTTCAACGGGTTCATGGCGGCCAACGGGGTTGATCTGAACCTCAATCAGCTGCTGATCTTCTGTGCGGTCTTTGGTTTTGCCGGCTCGCTGTTCTCGCTGTTCATCTCCAAGTGGATGGCGAAGATGAGCACCAGCACCCAGGTCATCACTCAGCCACGCACCCGGCATGAGCAATGGTTGCTGCAGACCGTCGAACAGTTGTCCCGCGAGGCCGGTATCAAGATGCCGGAGGTCGGGATCTTCCCGGCCTATGAAGCCAACGCCTTTGCCACCGGCTGGAACAAGAACGACGCGCTCGTTGCGGTGAGCCAGGGCATGCTGGAGCGCTTCTCCTACGATGAAGTCAAGGCGGTGCTGGCCCACGAGATCGGCCATGTGGCGAACGGTGACATGGTCACCCTGGCGCTGGTCCAGGGCGTGGTGAACACCTTCGTGATGTTCTTCGCGCGGATCATCGGCAACTTCGTCGACAAGGTGATCTTCAAGAACGAAGAAGGCCGCGGCATTGCCTACTACGTGGCAACCATCTTCGCTGAACTGGTGCTGGGCTTCCTGGCCAGCGCGATCGTGATGTGGTTCTCGCGCAAACGGGAATTTCGCGCGGACGAAGCCGGTGCCCGCCTGGCCGGCACCGGGGCGATGATTGCAGCCTTGCAGCACCTGCGCTCCGAACAGGGCCTGCCGGTGCATATGCCGGACAGCCTGACCGCGTTTGGCATCAACGGCGGCATCAAGCAGGGCCTGGCACGCATGTTCATGAGCCACCCGCCGCTGGAAGAGCGGATTGACGCACTGCGTCGTCGCGGCTGACCGCTTGGCGGCGACACGGAAAGGGGCGATCTGATCGCCCCTTTTTTGTGGGCGCCTTGCCCGCCCAGGACTCAGCGCTTCGTGAGTCGGTAGACTCGCTCTTCCAGCCGGGTTACGCCGTCCTGAACGAACTTCCAGCTCTCACCCAAAACGTCCTGCTCCTCAAGCACTTCGAGGGCCCAGTGCGCCCCCAGCAGCGCCTTCACCTCATCATCGGTCACCGCAAACGGTGGGCCGGCCTTTTGCGTCTGGTCGTAGTCGAGGGTAATCAGCAACCCCTTGCAACCCGGCCCCAGAAGCGTATTGAGGTGCTCGGTGTAGCGCGCCCGCATCAGCGGCGGCAAGGCGATCAACGCCGCGCGATCATAAAGCGCCGTGCAATCGAGCAGCGCCTGCGCGTCCAGCGCGAAGAAATCACCGCACCACACCTCGATCACATCCGCCTGGTACACCTTGAACACGCCACGTTGGCTGATATGCGGTGTCAGCCCCTGCTCACTGAAGAATGCCTCAACCGCCTGCTCCGACAGTTCTACCCCGAGCACGCGACAGCCTTGACCGGCCAGCCACACCAGATCCAGGCTTTTGCCACACAAGGGCACCAGCACCTTTGCCCCCTGCGCGACCGCCAACTGCGGCCAGTGCCGTTGCAGATACGGGTTGACCTCGCGCAAGTGAAAACCGATCTGATTACGCGCCCAGCGCTCCCGCCAAAACTGAGAATCCATACATCACCCTAAAAATTCGATCAAAAGGCGCTAAAACTTATATTAGATTTAGATCATTGATCTGGTTGAAGATGGGGCATGTTAACCCTGAGGGCCCTTCTAATGCTCCCCACTCTGTTTATCTCCCATGGTTCGCCCATGCTCGCCCTGCAACCCGGCGCCAGCGGCCCGGCTCTGCAGCGCCTGGCAGCTGAACTGCCACGGCCGAAGGCGATTGTGGTGGTGTCGGCGCATTGGGAAAGTCAGGAATTGCTGGTCAGCGGCAACGCCGCACCGGAAACCTGGCATGACTTCGGCGGCTTTCCGGCCGAGTTGTTTGCCGTGCAATACCCGGCGCCGGGCGACCCGCAATTGGCGCGCGACATTGTCGAGTTGCTGCACGCCGATGGCTTGAATGCGCGCATCGATGAGCGCCGTCCCTTCGACCACGGCGCCTGGGTGCCGCTGTCGCTGATGTACCCGGCCGCGGATATCCCGGTGGTGCAGGTGTCCTTGCCCAGCCGTATGGGCCCTGCCCTGCAGACCCGGGTCGGACACGCCCTCGCCAGCCTGCGCGAACAAGGCGTGTTGCTGATCGGCTCCGGCAGCATCACCCACAACCTCGGCGAACTGGATTGGCACGCCGGGTCCGAAAGCATCGAGCCGTGGGCGCGGGCGTTTCGTGACTGGATGGTGGACAAGCTTGCCGCCAACGACGAAGCCGCGCTGCACGATTATCGCCGCCAGGCGCCCAACGCCGTGCGCAGCCATCCCAGCGATGAACATTTACTGCCGCTCTACTTTGCGCGGGGTGCCGGCGGCGACTTCAGCGTGGCGCACCAAGGCTTCACCATGGGCGCGCTGGGCATGGACATCTACCGCTTCGGCTGACGCACATCCCGATGCGCGGGCAAACCCAGATTGAGGGCCGCCCACAAAGCGAGCGCGGCCCAAGAAGAAAACCCGGAAATCCTCACCTGCGTGGGCCTTCCGGGTTTTTGCATCGCCAACATTTTCAAGGGGCGCAACTCCAACAGGCGTAGCGTTGAAACGCTTACTCAGGCTCTATCATCAGCGCCTTCAGGCTTTCTTCTCATAACCTGCGCCCTGAAAAGAGAATTGTATTTCCTTACCTTTACCCGCTTCGCTGATCACCCGCTGCAGTCCCACCATCGAGTTCTTGTACCGGCCATAGAGCCCGTCACTCTTGATTTCACCCACCCTGACATTGCCCTTATCGTCTGTAGTAAAGGGGGCGGAGAAACTACCGCGAGTAGGCGCGATCTGCGAACTTCGGTCTATTTTCGCGCCGTAATGTTCGACGAAGCCTCTGTCTCTGCCAGCCAAGGCAAACTTCTGATCGACATAAATATCTTTGACATGCTGCTTGGGGCCCGGCATGTCGGAATCGGTAACATCCTGAATAAACCCCCTTAACTTATGGGCATCCTCAGGATCTCGTTCTACCGTGAGGTTATATTTATTCCCAAATTTAAAATCTACCAATGTGCTGTTACTGGCGCCCTTTCCCCCATCAAACTCGGGGCGGCCTTGTGGCGCTTTGAAATGCTCACCGTTTCCAGAAAACACAATCAGCGCCTTGCCATCCCCGCGCGGCTGCATCCCAATATAGCCACGGCCAAGAGGCCGACCTTGCGCATCATTGACGCCAAACTGCATCGCATAATAAATCCCTGCGTCCTTGCTTCCTTTTCGTTGAAGGCCTTCGTCGATACTCATTGGAAACGTAATGTTACTCAACCCAGCGCCAGGCGCGGACAGCGAGTAACTCAGGCCATACAGCCCATTGGGCGATGTGGCTACCTTCTTGATTTCCAGTTTTGGATCGCTGACTTTATTAAGCGTTGACGTCGTGGTCGCAGACGCTACAGGCATGGATCGCGTATTTCTTCTTGAACGAGCAGCCGCAGCATCCGAAGCGAGTGCGCGCTCGATCCACGGCAAACCGTGCTCGCGTGCTGGCTCTCGCGCCTGATTAACAGGCGGTTGGCTGGGAGGATAAGTCGCAGGCTCAGGCATTGTTTGTGGAAACAACTGTGAATTACTAATACGCATAACAGCCACAGCTCCTTTCTGGAAAAATCAATCAATAGCCGTCAAGCCCGGCGCCTATCCCTCGACACGGTTACAAGCGAACCTTTCCAACTTGAACAACTGACGAGAGCAGATTGAGAGCGTTTTTTACCCTTGAGCGATGCAACTCAGGTTTATCCGCCCCCCGTCACTTGATAGTAAAAACTTTACGCAAAGCCGGCTGCCAGAAAGGCCGCTCAGAAACTCAGACTTTTCCTAAACCCAATAAGATCAGTAGCTGACCGTTATGGCCGACCACCCCACGACGATCCGCGCCAATTGCCGGGCAAAAAAAATCCCCGAACCAGTCGGGGATTTTTTTAGGTGCGATCAATCAGCCCAGGGGCGGATCAATCTTCGCGGTAGCGACGCAGCTTGAGCTGCTTACCGGCAACGCGTGTGTCTTTCAGCTTGGTCAGCAGTTTTTCCAGACCGTCTTCCGGCAGCTCCACCAGGGAGAAGCTGTCACGGACCTGGATGCGACCGATGGCTTCACGTGCCAGGCCACCCTCGTTGAGGATAGCGCCCAGCAGGTTCTTGGCCGCGATACCATCACGCGCGCCCAGCGCGGTACGGCAGCGAGCACGACCTTCAGCCAATGGCACCGGAGCGCGACGCTCACGATCACCACGCTCAGGACGGTCGCCGGAACGCTCTGGACGATCACCGCGTGGCGCGTTGTTCGGTACCAGTGGGCGTTCTTTCTCGATGGCTGCCAGGGTCAGGGCCTGAGCGTTGGTGGCTTTGCGCAGCAGGGCTGCAGCCAGGGCACGCGGGGTGCAACCGATATCGGCGGTCAGGCGGTCCAGCAGGTCACCGTGGGTCGATTCAGCGTCAGCCACCAGTGGCGACAGGCTGTTGGTCAGTTTCTTGATGCGTGCATCGAGAACGGCCTGGGCATCCGGCAGGCGGACTTCGGCAACCTTCTGACCGGTCACACGCTCGATCACTTGCAGCATGCGGCGCTCACGCGGCGTCACCAGCAGCAGTGCGCGACCTTCGCGACCCGCACGGCCGGTACGGCCGATACGGTGAACGTAGGACTCTGGATCGTAAGGCATGTCAACGTTGAACACGTGGGTGATACGTGGAACGTCGAGGCCACGAGCAGCTACGTCGGTCGCTACAACGATGTCCAGACGGCCATCCTTGAGGGAGTCGATCACGCGCTCACGTTGGTTCTGGGCGATGTCACCGTTCAGCGCAGCGGCTTTGTAGCCTTTGGCTTCGAGGGCACTGGCCAGGTCCAGGGTCGCTTGCTTGGTACGCACGAACATGATCAGCGCGTCGAAGTCTTCGACTTCCAGCAGGCTCAATACAGCCGAGGTCTTCTGGTCAGCGTGAACCAACAGGTGAGCCTGTTCGATCGCGGTAACGGTCTGAGTCTTGGTCTGGATCTTCACGTGTTGCGGATCGCGCAGGTGGCGTTCGGCAATGGCACGGATCGACTGCGGCAGGGTGGCCGAGAACAGCACGGTCTGACGGGTCGGTGGCAGTGCCTTGAAGATGACTTCCAGGTCATCCATGAAGCCCAGCTTCAACATTTCGTCAGCTTCGTCCAGAACCAGGTGGTTCACGGTCGACAGGACTTTCTCGTCACGACGCAGGTGGTCGCACAGACGACCCGGAGTGGCGACAACGATCTGTGCGCCATTACGGATAGCCTTGAGTTGCGGGCCCATCGGCGCGCCGCCGTAGACGGCCACAACGGTTACGCCTGGCATTTGCTTGGCGTAGGTTTCAAAAGCGGTTGCTACTTGCAGCGCCAACTCACGAGTTGGCGCCAGGATCAGGGCTTGCGGTTCGCGCTTGGCAGGATCGATGCAGTGCAGGATAGGCAGGGCGAACGCGGCGGTTTTACCGGTACCGGTTTGCGCCTGGCCAATCATGTCGTGGCCGGCCATGATGATCGGGATCGATTGCTGCTGAATCGCCGAAGGTTCTTCGTAGCCAGTCGCAATGACGGCAGCAAGAATGTTCGGGTTAAGATTAAAAGCGGCGAAGCCGCCGGTTTCCTGGGTCATGGGTCTGCCTCTAAGTGCATCCGCAAAGACCCATGCTCCAAAGCTGCGCATGCCGTGTTGAGACTCAAGAGTCGCCCTGGCTGCTTTGTCGGCGGGGATTTGCGAAAACGAATGAATGAAAAAGATTCGTCAAGGAAGAGTCCGCTGTGCGGACGTGCAGCCGAAGCTGACTTCGGGGAATTGCGCTACCTAAACGCGGCCCGGTTAAAGGCCGGCGCGCACTATACCGGAAATAGCTGAAAAAGGGAGCTTTTTTTATCGCAAAGCACCGATAAACCGCACTGCGTCACCGCCTTTGCGCAGATGGGCTCCAGGGTCTATTTTTCAAGTGCCCGGCCCTGTTGGCTGAAACGCTTAAACGGTTCACCCGCACACTCGGCCCCTTTGGTCCGAAACCCCTTACTGCGCCCGAGGGCACACCCGATGAATCAAGCCAGCAGCAGCCTCGTCAGCCGTGAACTCCTGGGTCATGTCCTGTTGTTGGGCCTGGATCGGGTCGCCAAGCGCAATGCCTTTGACCTGGATCTGCTCAACGAACTGAGCCTGGCCTATGGCGAATTTGATCGAAACGACGATGCGCGGGTGGCCGTGGTGTTCGCCCACGGCGACCACTTCACCGCCGGGCTGGACCTGGCCAACGTCAGCGCAGTGATGGCCGGAGGCTGGCAACCGCCACCGGGGGGCTGCGATCCCTGGGGCGTGTTCGCCGGCCCTCGGGTCGGCAAACCGGTGATCGTCGCCGCCCAGGGCTACTGCCTGACCCTTGGCATCGAGCTGATGCTGGCGGCGGATATCAATCTCTGCGCGAGCAACACCCGCTTCGCGCAGATGGAAGTACAACGTGGGATCTTTCCATTTGGCGGTGCGACGTTGCGCTTTCATCAAATAGCAGGCTGGGGCAACGCCATGCGCTGGCTGCTCACCGGCGATGAGTTCGATGCCCACGAAGCCCTGCGCCTGGGGTTGGTGCAGGAAGTGATGGCCAGCGAAGACCTGCTGCCGCGCGCCATCGAACTGGCCAGCCGCATCGCGCGCCAGGCGCCCTTCGGCGTGCAAGCCACGTTGATGTCGGCCCGCCTGGCGCGCTTGGAGGGCGAAGCTGTCGCGGCCGCGGCGTTACCGCCGCTGGTCGCGCAATTGTTCAACAGCGAAGACGCCAAGGAAGGCGTGCGCGCCATGCTCGAGAAGCGCCCGGGGGTATTCAGGGGAATTTGAGTTGGCCGTGCCGCAGTCATCGCGAGCAAGCCCGCGCCCATATCGACCGCATTCCTTCAGGATGTGCTCGGTCAAATGTGGGAGTGGGCTTGCCCGCGATGACGCCCGTTCAGACAACTAGGTTGCCGGCCGAATCGCCTTGATCAATGGCTGCAACGAATAGCCCAATCGCGGTGCCAGCGCTTCGGCGCGGGCCGAGAGCGCCGCAGCGTCCAGCGCCTGATCCAACTCCGAAGGCACCAGCAGGATCACATTGCCCTCCTTCACCGGCAGCTCCCAATAATGCCGGTGATACAACCCGCGCAGCAGGGCCGCACCCAACGGCTTGCCGTCGTCGGTGGCCCACTGGTTGATCACCAGCCAACCGCCGGGGTTGAGTTTCTTCTGGCAGTTTTCCAGGAAGGTCCAGGCCAGGTGCCCGACGCCGGGGCCGACATCGGTGTACAGGTCGACGAAGATCAGGTCGGCCGTTTCGGCGGTCTCGAGCAATTCCAGAGCATCGCCAATGCGGATGTACAGGCGCGGATCGTCGTCCAGCCCCAGGAACTCAATGGCCAGGCGCGGCACTTCGGGGCGCAGCTCGATGGCTTCGACATCCTCCAGCGGCAGGAACTTGAGGCACGCCTGGGTCAGCGTGCCGGCGCCCAGGCCGAGGAACAACGCGCTTTCCGGCTGCTCGTGGCACAACGCACCGATCAGCATCGCACGGGTGTAGTCGTACTCCAGCCAGCTCGGGTCGGCGGTGAACACGCAGCTTTGCTCGATGGCGTCGCCAAACTCGAGAAAACGGTAATCGGCCACTTCGAGCACGCGGATCATGCCGAAGTCATCATGGACCTCGGCCAGCAGGCGCTCGACACGCTCCTCGCTCATTTACAACTCCTAACGGGTTCACCCCAGGGCAAAGGCGCGATTGTCGGCCAACCGGCGGCAACAGGTCACGCACTAATTGCTGATAACATTGGCGCCCGACCGTCAATCACCCTATCGAGTCCACGATGAGCCAACCCTGGAGCCCCGACAGCTGGCGCGCCCTGCCGATCCAGCAACAACCCCAGTACCCGGACGCTGCACACCTGTTACAGGTGGAGCAGAGCCTGGCCAGCTACCCGCCGCTGGTATTTGCCGGGGAGGCCCGCGAGTTGCGCCGCCAGTTTGCCGAGGTGACCCAGGGTCGCGCCTTCCTGCTGCAAGGCGGCGACTGCGCCGAGAGTTTTGCCGAGTTCTCCGCCGCAAAAATCCGCGACACCTTCAAGGTGCTGCTGCAGATGGCTATCGTGATGACCTTCGCCGCCGGCTGCCCGGTGGTGAAAGTCGGGCGCATGGCCGGCCAGTTCGCCAAGCCGCGCTCGTCCAACGATGAAACCATCGATGGCGTCACCTTGCCGGCCTACCGTGGCGATATCGTCAACGGCATCGGCTTCGACGAAAAAAGCCGCGTGCCGGACCCCGACCGCCTGCTGCAGTCCTACCACCAGTCCACCGCCACCCTTAACCTGCTGCGCGCGTTCGCCCAGGGCGGGTTTGCCGACCTGCACCAGGTACACAAGTGGAACCTGGACTTCATCGCCAACTCCGCACTGGCCGAGAAGTACAGCCAGTTGGCGAACCGTATCGACGAAACCCTGGCCTTCATGCGCGCCTGTGGCATGGACAGCTCGCCGCAACTGCGCGAAACCAGCTTCTTCACCGCCCACGAAGCGCTGCTGCTCAACTACGAACAAGCCTTCGTGCGCCGCGACAGCCTGACCAACGACTACTACGACTGCTCGGCCCACATGCTGTGGATCGGCGATCGCACCCGTCAGTTGGACGGCGCCCACGTCGAGTTCCTGCGCGGGGTACACAACCCGATCGGGGTCAAGGTCGGCCCGAGCATGAACCCGGATGACCTGATCCGCCTGATCGACATCCTCAACCCGGACAACGACCCCGGCCGCTTGAACCTGATCGCGCGCATGGGCGCCAACAAGGTCGGCGACCACCTGCCGGCGCTGCTTCGCGCCGTGCAGCGTGAGGGCAAACAGGTGCTGTGGAGCTCCGACCCGATGCACGGCAACACGATCAAGGCCAGCAGCGGCTACAAGACCCGCGACTTTGCGCAGATCCTCGGCGAGGTGAAGGAATTCTTCCAGGTACACGAGGCCGAAGGCACCTATGCCGGCGGGATTCATATCGAGATGACCGGGCAGAACGTCACCGAATGCATCGGCGGCGCGCGGCCGATCACCGAAGATGGCTTGTCGGACCGCTACCACACCCACTGCGACCCACGGATGAATGCCGATCAGTCGCTGGAGCTGGCGTTCCTGATCGCCGAGACGTTGAAGCAAGTAAAACGGTGACACCATTCGGTAGGCGCGAGCTTGTTCGCGAAAAACCTGAGAATGCCGCGGGGTGTCGGTTTCCCGCGTCATCGTTAACGTTTCTCGCGAGCAAGCTCGGGCCTACCGTGATGTGAGCATCGCCGCCCTTAATCGGTCGGCACTCGGCCGTGGGCAATTGAGCTGCACCTGTTCGAGCCCCAGCCAATCGGCCATTTGCCGCAAGTTCAGCGCCAGCGCGCGCATCCCCTCCTCGTCCAGCCCCGGCGTTTCTTCATGCACCGCATGCACGGCCAGGCGGCCGTGGGCGCGTTCGGCACGCAGGTCGACGCGCGCGGCGATCCGCTCGTTGTGCAGAAACGGCAGCACGTAGTAGCCGTACACCCGCTTGTCCTGCGGCGTATAAATCTCCAGCCGATAACGGAAATCGAACAGCCGTTCGGTGCGGCTGCGCTCCCAGATCAGCGAATCGAACGGCGACAACAGCGCGCTGGCCGGCACCTTGCGCGGTACTTTCGGCTCCGGCAGGCAGTAGGCCGGCTGCTTCCAGCCCTGCACGCGGCACATCAGCAATTGGCCGTCCTCGACGAGTTCGGCCAAGCGGCTGCGAGTGTCGGCAGGCTCCAGACGGAAGTAATCGCGCAGATCTTTTTCGCTGCCCACACCCAGCGCGGTCGCACTGTGCAGCAGCAAACCGCGCTGAGCCTCGGCCTCGCTCAACGGCGCCTGGTGCAGCCGGTCGCCGGGAATCACGCGCTCGGGCAAATCGTAGAGCCGCTCGAACCCGCGCCGACCGGCAACCGTGACCAGGCCAGCGGCGAACAGCCATTCCAGCGCGTGCTTTTCATCGCTCCAGTCCCACCACGGGCCGGCGCGCTCGGCGCGGGTCGACAGACTGCCTGCACCCAGGGCGCCCTGTTGTTCGACAGTGTTCAACACGCGCTGGATGATGGCCTGCTGCTCGCGACCAAAACGCGCCATCTGCGCGTAGATCCCCTGCCCTTGTCTTGCCCGCTCCATGCGCCAGCGCATCAAGGGGTACAGCGCCATCGGCAACAACGAGGCCTCATGCCCCCAATACTCGAACAACGAACGCTGTCGGCCCTGGCTCCAGGCCGCCTGCTCAAGCAGTGACGGGGCGTACTGCCCCAGGCGGGAAAACAACGGCAGGTAATGGGAGCGCACCACGGCATTGACCGAATCGATCTGCAGCACACCCAGGCGGTCGATCAAGCGGTTGAGGTGTGCGGCCTTGATCAATGCAGGCGCCTGGCGCCCGGAAAAGCCCTGGGCGGCCAGTGCCATGCGGCGCGCTTGCTTGAGGGAAAACGACAGGTCGGCGGGCATGGGCATCTCCGTATGAACGTGCCGACCACCCTACTGCATCCTCGGTCATTTTCGCAGTGGGTCTTCCCAGAAATGCCGATGGGTTTCGTGCTCCACATCAGCGCGGCTCAGCCCGATATCCTTGAGCGCCGCATCGCTCAGCGTGGCCACTAACCGACGCTCGTGCCGCAATACCTGCCACCGCGCAATCGCTTGGAACAGCCCGGAAAGCGGCCGCTTCGTCCATCCTGCACAACCTGTTTGACCTTTCATCTTCTCGCCCTCCCTTGGGGATGACGCGAGTGTGTGCCGGCGGCTATGATCAATCCAACGAATGTTTCTTATGAAATACATCTCAGGAATTGATCAATTGGCCGCCTACCCAAGCATCGACACCGACGTGCTGCGCACCTTCGTCGCCATCGCCGACCAGGGTGGGTTTACCCGCGCCGGCGAGCAGGTCAATCGCACCCAATCGGCGGTCAGCATGCAGATGAAGCGCCTGGAAGAAGACGTGCTGCAGCGCAAACTGTTCGAGCGCGACGGCCGCCAAGTGCGACTGACGCCGGAGGGCCAGGTGCTGCTGGGGTATGCGCGGCGCATCCTGAAACTGCACAGCGAGGTGTTCAACACCCTGCGAGAACCGCATATGGTCGGGCTGGTACGCATCGGCACCCCGGACGACTATGTGATGCGCTTCCTGCCGGGGATTCTCAAACAGTTTTCCAAGGCCTACCCGCTGATCCAGATCGAGATGCACTGCGAGGCATCCACCGTGCTGATGCAACGGCGGGATCTGGCGTTGACGGTGATCAGCCGCGAACCCGGCAATGATATCGGCGAGTTGTTGCGCACCGAGCGCGTGGTGTGGGCGGCGGCGCCGTGTTTCTGCGTGGACGAGCACGACGCCCTGCCACTGGCGATGTCCGGCGCCGATTGCCTTTACACCCAGTGGGCGCGTACCTCACTGGATACCGTCGGGCGCAATTATCGCCTGGCCTACAACAGCACCAACGGGGCGGCGATCCAGGCCGTGGTCAGCGCCGGCCTGGCAGTGATGGTCAGCATGGAAAGCCTGGTGACGGATGACCTGCGCGTGCTCGGCAGTGACGAGGGTTTCCCACCCTTGCCGTCGATGAATCTGCGCTTGTTACGCAACCCGCTGATGACGTCACCTATCACCGAATGCCTGGCGGAGTACATCATCGACGGCTTCAAACCTTAAACATCAGCATCACGGCGCACACCACCAGGAAACCGCAGAACAAACCGCGCAACAGGCGCTCCGGCAGAGCGTGGGCAACTTTTACACCCCAACTGATGCTGAGCAGGCCACCGACCGCCAGGGGGATGCCGATCATCCAGTCCACTTCGTGGTGCCAGGCGTAAGTGACAAGAGTCACCCCGGTGCTGGGCAGCGCCAAGGCCAGGGACAAGCCTTGGGCCACCACCTGGGTGGTGCCGAACACACTGGTCAGCACCGGCGTGGCGACCACCGCACCACCGACACCGAACAAACCGCCCATAGAGCCGGAGACCGCGCCCAACACCCCGAGCCACGGCCAGGCATGGCGCATCTGTGCCGTCGGCGGCGCATTGCGGGTGAACATGCGCAGCAGGTTGTAGGCCGACAGCGCCAGCAGAAATGCGATAAAGCCGACACGCATCGCGCCGGCGTCCAGGCCCACGGCCCAGATCGAACCGAGCCAGGCAAAGCTGAAGCCCATCACCCCCAGCGGCAGCGCGTGGCGCAGTTCAATGCGATTACGCTGGTGATAACGCCACAGCGCGAGCATCACGTTGGGCACCACCATCACCAGCGCGGTGCCTTGGGCGATCTGCTGATCGAGGCCGAACAGCACGCCGAGCACCGGGATGGCAATCAACCCGCCGCCAATGCCGAACAGGCCGCCCACCGTGCCCAATGCCGCGCCCATAACCAAGTACATCGCTAAATCCAACACCACGCATTACTCCACAATCCCAAGCCTTGCATGCTACGCAGTCCGCTCTGGCGCGGATACGCACAGCAACGCACAATGGCTGTGCCAATCCCGCATAAGCGTCGACCGATGAACCCGCATATCCTCACCGACCAACTCAGCCTGTTTCTCGATGTGCTGGAAACCGGCAGTTTTTCCGCCGCCGCGCGTCGCCATCCGCTGACGCCCTCCGCCGTGGCCCGGCGTATCGACAGCCTGGAAAGCTCGGTGGGCAGCCGCTTGTTCCAGCGCAGCACCCACGCGGTGCTGCCGACACCGGCCGGCCTGGCGTTCGCCGAACGCGCGCGGCGCATCGTCACCGAGTTGCAATTGGCGCGGGCGGAAGCGGTGTCCTTGAGCCATGCGCCGGAAGGTTTGATTCGCGTGGACGCACCGGCGGCGTTCGGTCGACGGCATCTGGCGCCGGTGATCGCCGACTTCCTGAACGTCTACCCGGGGCTGGATGTACACCTGCATTTGATCGACAGCTTCGTGGACATGCAGGGCGCGCACCTGGGCAAGGTCGATCTGGTGCTGCGTGCCGGGCATATCGTCGACACCCGGCTGATCGCCACGCCGCTGGCCAGCATCGTGCGAATTGCCTGTGCCAGCCCGGCCTACCTGAAAAACCGTGGCACGCCGACCCATCCGCGAGACCTCAGCGAACACGACGGCCTGGACTGGGATGGCCTGGCGCCGATGTTCGCCTGGCGCTTCGAACTGGACGGGCGTCGCGCCACCTATCGCCCGCAACGCATCCGCATGAGCGCCAACAACGCCGAAGCCCTGCTCTCCGGCGCCCTGGCCGGCCTGGGTATCGCGCACCTGCCCACCTGGCTGGCGAGTGAATACCTGGTCCGCGGCGAACTCTTGCCCCTGTTTTGCGAAAACGGCCTGCCCAGCCCGGAAACCACCGGCATCTATGCGCTGCGCCTGGAACAACAGCCGAACGCACGTAGCCGCTTGTTGCTCGAATACCTGAAATCGCGCTTCAGCCCAGTGCCGCCCTGGGACCTGGCACTGCAAAGCGGATTGGTCTGACCCCCCGGAGAGAATTACCTGGCGCATTAAAGATTTGCCCGCTAGATTCCAGCCCAGATACGCTTTTTTGAGGCAGCACCATGAGCAAAAATCCCGATCCTTGCCAATCCCTATTGCTGGATAACCAGCTGTGCTTCGCCCTGCACTCCACTTCATTGCTGATGACCAAGGTCTACAAGCCGCTGCTGCAAGCCCTTGGCCTGACCTATCCGCAGTACCTGGCCATGATGGTGCTGTGGGAAGAAGATGGCTTGACTGTCGGCGAAATCAGCAGCCGCCTGCTGACCGATCCCGGCTCCCTGACCCCCCTGCTCAAGCGCCTGGAAGCCGAGGGCCTGCTCAGCCGCACGCGCAGTCGCGAAGACGAGCGAGTGGTGGTGGTGGAACTGACCGACGCTGGCCGTGCCTTGCAAGACAAGGCCAAGGGGATTCCTCAGTGCATCCTAGGCGCCAGCGGCCTGGAGCTGGAGCAACTGCGCAAGCTGCAAGCTGATTTGATTGCATTGCGGGGCAATCTGCAAGGCGCTGTCTAAACACACCCAAGCCCCATACCTGCGGAGGGGGCAATCCCCTCCCACAGGTGGTTTTGAGGTGCCCTTACGGAAAAATCCTGAAATTTATCTTGCGCACTAAACATTAGCGCTATACATTCATCTCACCAACTACTTAGCGCGCAAATATTTAGCGCAAAACACAAAGAGGGCAACACCATGCAAACGCTCTATACCGCAGTAGCCACCGCCACCGGCGGCCGTGATGGTCGCGCCGTTTCCAACGACAACATCCTCGACGTCAAACTCTCCACCCCCAAGGAACTGGGCGGTGCCGGCGGTCAGGCCACCAACCCGGAACAACTGTTCGCCGCCGGCTACTCGGCTTGCTTTATCGGCGCACTGAAATTCGTCGCCAGCCAGACCAAACGCAAAATTCCGGATGATGCGTCGATCACTGCCCATGTCGGCATCGGTCAGATCCCGGGTGGCTTCGGTCTGGATATCGACCTGCACATCAGCCTGCCGGGCCTGGCCCAGGACGACGCGCAAAGCCTGGTCGACGCTGCCCACCAAGTCTGCCCGTACTCCAACGCCACCCGCGGCAACGTCGATGTGCGTCTGCACGTCACCGTCTAACCCGCGCGGCTCGCCAACGACACGCCGCCAGCCACGTGCTGGCGTTGCGGCAAGCATCGGATGAGCTGAGGCAATACTTGAAGTGACAGGTAAACGCCCACAAAAAAGCCCGACTCAAGGTCGGGCTTTTTTCGTACACGGTGGGGCCAGAATTACTTCTTGGCGCGACCTTTGTACGAACCGCCTTCACGGGTGTCGATCTCGATCAAGTCGTCGATTTCGATGAAATCGGCCACTTGCAGTTCGGTACCGTTAGCCAGCTTGGCAGGCTTCATGACTTTGCCCGAAGTGTCGCCGCGAGCGGAACCTTCGGTGTAGGCAACCTTACGCACGATGGTGGTCGGCAGCTCTACGGAAACCAGACGGTCTTCGAAGAAGATAGCTTCGCAGACGTCGGTCATGCCTTCTTCGATGAACGGCAGAACGGCTTCGATATCTTCAGCGTTCAGCTCGTACATGGTGTAGTCGGTGGTGTCCATGAACGTGTAAGCGTCGCCGCTGATGAAGGACAGGGTCGCTTCTTTACGGTCGAGGATCACGTCGTCCAGCTTGTCATCAGCGCTGTAAACGGTTTCGGTCTTGTAACCAGTCAGCAGGTTTTTCAGCTTGGTCTTCATGATCGCGCTGTTACGGCCCGACTTGGTGAACTCAGCTTTCTGAACCAACCAAGGATCGTTGTCGATACGGATTACCATACCGGGTTTCAGTTCTTTACCAGTTTTCATTGCGTATATCCGAAATTTGGATGGGGTTTACAAAAATCAAGGTGGCGTATCATATCCAACTTTCATAAAACTGTACCAGCGCCGTCGCAAGATCCGCCTGCAAGGCCTGTTCCAGACACCATGTTTCGGCGTGTGCAGCCACTTCCGGCCAGTGTTCCAGCAGCATTTTCCACGGCTGGGCCATATCGCCCTCGGTATTCCAGGCCTGCCAAAGCGCCACCACCGCGGCTTTTGCCGCCGGCGAAAGGGCTGCGGTGTACAGCTCCAGAAAGGCGTCGAGCTTGTCCAGGTGGATGTCTTCGTCCTGGCGATAGATGTGCCACAGCAACGGGCGCCCGGCCCATTGGGCCCGCACGAACGAGTCTTCGCCGCGCACGGCGTTGAACTCGCAACACCACAGCAGGCGGTCGTATTGCTCCTGGCGCACGAACGGCAGCACCTGCACGGTCAGGGCGTCGCGCTGATGAGTATCGCCCGCCGCCAGCCGGTCCACGCCGAGCCAGCGCTGCACATCGCCGAGGATGCGCCCTTCCGGCACCAGCAGATGAGTGGCGCGCCCGTCCGTCGCCAACACGTCCAGCCAACCGGCAAGCGCGGCATTTTCGTAGGCAAACAGCGACATCAGCCGCGCACCGGTTGCGGGAAATACGCCCAGGCTTTGCAGGAAATGTTTCTGCGCGCCAGCATCCTGCTGAAACGCCTGACGCTGTTGCAGCAACCCCGCCTCACGCAACAGGCCACCGGTGCCGGGCCGGAAGCCGGGAAAGAAGAAGTACTTCTGCACCCCCTTGAACTTCACCGACGGCAGACGATGGCACCCCACCACCCAGTCCTCGGCACTCAGGTAGTCCAGGTTCATCCACAACGGCGCGTGCTCGCGCGCGGCCATCGCGTCCATGTAGTCAGGCGGCAACTGGCAGGCAAACGCGGCGATCACCACATCCGCCGATGGCGTGGCCGACCACTGCGCCGGCCAATGGCGCACGTCGACGCCCTCTTGCCATTGCTGCTCCAGCCGTACATCAATCTCCGGACACATGCGTTCGAAGGCCCGCAGGTCATCGACCCACAAGCGCACGTCACAGGCGTGCTCCACCACCAATTGCCGGGCCAGACGCCAGGTCACGCCAATGTCGCCGTAGTTGTCGACGACGCTGCAAAAAATATCCCAGCGGGCTTTCATTCCGGGCTCCCACGCTCAAAGGCTCGATTGTCCGCATAAATGCCCCGATGCAGAAGGCTTGATCGCGATTATTCTGCACGGTGGCTGTGCGACAATCGCCGCCACGCCGTAAATGCCTGCCAGGAGGCCGCCATGTCTGACCGTCCGCTGTCGTTGTTCAAGCTTTGTCTCGCTATCGCCCTGGGCGTGTGGCTGGGGTTTATCGCGATTGCGCTGACCACCTGGCTGGCGTCGCGCTATCTGTTCCCGCAGAGCCTGGCGCCGGTCGCCCAGGCCGTCGAGCAACTCGGCAAGCCCGCGCCAGTCGCGGTGGAACCGCCGAACCGTCTGTTCGAGCAGTATCAAGAGAACCTGCGCAAGCAGGAACAACGGCAGAGCCTGGATCAGGCGCGCAACAATGCGCGCAACCTGTCCAACCCCAAATGCCAGTTCTGGCTGCAACAGGACCAGAACGCGCCCAATGAAAAGAGCAAGGCGAATGTCCTGCAATTTTGCGAATGATCAAGCCCAACCATGAATAAACACGCCGTCCTCCAGTTGATCCTGGAAAAACTCAGCGTCGACCTCGACATCGCCCAGCGCGCCGCGCAGACCGCCTACGAAACCGCGACCCACGAAGAAAACATCGCCGAAAACAAATACGACACCCTCGGCCTGGAAGCGTCTTACCTGGCGGCCGGGCAGGCCAAGCGGGTGGAGGAAATCAAGCAGTCGCTGGCGCTGTGCCAGAACCTGCAACTGCAGCTGCGTGCATACGATGAGCAACGGGGCATAGAAGTCGGCGCGCTAGTGGGCCTGGAAGACGAAAACGGTCGCCAGCAATGGTTGTTCCTGGCGCCGGATGCTGCGGGTTTGAAAGTCGATGTGGTGGGGCAACCGGTCACCGTCATCACCCCGCGCTCGCCCCTGGGCCACAGCCTGCTGGGCAAGTTCGAAGGCGATGAGGTGGAAATCCTGGTGGCGGGCGCCCGGCAACACTTTACGGTGACCGAGGCCCGCTGAAACCACTCAGTGGACGGGCAGTTCTACGCCGTCGAACAACTCTTCCAGTTCCTGCTTGTTGTGGCACTGGATCGCCTTGGCCATGACTTCGCGCGTCAGGTGCGGGGCGAATTTCTCGATGAAGTCGCACATGAAACCACGCAGGAACGTGCCGCGACGGAAACCGATCTTGGTCACGCTGGACTCGAACAACTCGCTGGCGTCGAGCACGACCAGGTCTTTATCGAGCTGGGTATCGACCGCCATCTTGGCGACGATCCCCACGCCCAGGCCCAGGCGAACGTAAGTCTTGATCACGTCGGCGTCGGCCGCGGTGAACACCACTTTCGGCGTGAGGCCGCGGTGGCTGAAGGCTTCGTCGAGCTTGGAGCGGCCGGTAAAGCCGAACACATAAGTCACGATCGGGTATTCCGCCAGGGCTTCCAGGGTCAGCTTCGGCAGCTTGGCCAGCGGGTGGCCTTGCGGCACCACCACACAACGGTTCCAGCGATAGCACGGCATCATCACCAGGTCGCCGAACAACTCCAGCGCCTCAGTCGCAATCGCGAAATCGACGGTGCCGTCGGCGGCCATTTCAGCGATCTGCATCGGCGACCCCTGGTGCATGTGCAGGGCCACGTCCGGGTATTGCTTGATGAAATCGCGGATCACCGGCGGCAACGCATACCGTGCCTGGGTGTGGGTGGTCGCGATCGACAGGGTGCCCTTCTTCTCGTTGGAGAATTCCTGGGCGATCTGCTTGATGCTTTCGACTTTGCGCAGGATCTCGCCGGCGGTGGTGATGATGCGCTCACCGGCCGGGGTGACGCGTGTCAGGTGCTTGCCGCTGCGGGCGAACACTTCGACACCCAGCTCGTCTTCGAGCAGGCGGATCTGTTTGCTGATACCCGGTTGCGAGGTGTACAGGCTTTGAGCGGTAGCGGAAACGTTGAGATCGTGGTGCGCCACTTCCCAGATGTAGCGCAGTTGTTGAAGCTTCATATGTATCCCTCAAAGCAGATAGACGCCACGGGTATCAGCGACGATATATAACTATATTAAAGGTTAGACGGATAAATCTAGAACTTTTTATCTATCACTCCCCCTCACACGTCATCACTGCGTCGACGTTGTAACGATGGCACCAGGTAAACCGGCACCGGAGACAGCTGCAACACCCGCGCGGCAGTGCGCCCAAGGGGTGTGGCCGCGGCCGTTGCGTGGCTATGACTGCCTACGATCAACAAATCCACGGAAAGTTTACGCAACTGGTCGAGAATCACCTCGCACGGGTCACCCTGGATCACCCGCACCGAGTGGATCAGTTGCAAGTCTTGCGCGCCGTCCCCCAGCTCCTCGCGAAAACTCTCGAGGACCCGCTGCTCGATCGTCGCCATCACTGTGCTCAGGCCCTGGCTCTGCCATTCGTTCAGGGCCTTTTCATCAAGGTAGCTTTGCAACACCGATTCGGCGAACAGCCCGATGGGTTCGACCACATGAATCACCGACAGCTCAGCCTTGAACGTTCGCGCCAGCGCCAGCGCATGTTGCATCACATAAGGCGCATACAGACCAAGGTCCGTGGCATACAGCATCGAACGGATCATAAAACCTCCTGGACTGCCAGGATGGCGGAGATTGAATGAGCTTAGCAGCGCCTCGGGGATTTCGACTGACTTAGCTCGGCGTCTGAATCTTCACCTCATTACTGATGCCATGGGGCACATGCCCGGTGGCCACCACCTCCCTGGCTTTCTCGCAATGGCCGGCCTGGTCGTCGAAAAAAACGTCGGCGGCGAACGCCTCCAGGAACGCGGATTTCTCCAGGCCGCCGAGGAACAACGACTCGTCCAGGCGGATATCCCACTCGCGCAGGGTGCGGATCACCCGCTCATGGGACGGCGCCGATCGGGCGGTGACCAGGGCAGTGCGGATCGGGCAGGCCGCGTCCGGAAACTCACGCTGCAACAGGTTCAGCGCCGCGAGGAAGCCCTTGAAGGGGCCGCCATGCAACGGCTGGCGCGCCGATTCGCGTTCGCTGGCCTGGAACGCTTCCAGCCCGCCCTGTTGGTAAACGCGCTCCGACTCGTCGGAAAACAACACCGCATCGCCATCGAATGCGATCCGCAGCTCCTCGCTCGATGCACGGCGTGCGCCGCCCGACAGAATCGTCGCCGCGGCGAACCCGGCATCGAGCGCACTGCGCACATCGTCAGCATGGGTCGAAAGAAACAGATGGCAACCAAACGCCGCCAAATAAGGATATGGACTACGCCCTCCTACGAAAGCGGCGCGGGAAATATCCAACCCGTAATGCTGGATCGAATTGAACACGCGCAGGCCGGTGTCGGCACTGTTGCGCGACACCAGCACCACCTCGACCCGGGCCCGGCCCAAGCTGGCGTTGAGGCTCAGCAGTTTTTTGACCAGCGGGAAGGCATCGCCCGGCTCGAGCGTTTCTTCTTCGTGCTCGATCTGGTATTTGCGGTAGGCCTCCACGCCTTGGGCCAGGTAGACCTTGTGGCTATCGCTCAAGTCGAACAGGGCTCGCGATGAAATCGCCAGCACCAGTTTGTCGCCCAATCCGTTTGCCATGGTGGTTCCCCCCAATCAGCGGTTATGCCGATCAATAAAACTCAAGGCCTGATACAACGCCTGCATGCGCGGCAGCTCGCAGCCCGCGGCCTTGGCGGCGGCGAGTGGGCGAGCGTAGATCGCCGCCAGTTCCAGCGGGCGTTTATGGATATGGTCGTGGTACATGCTGGGCAGGTAGTCGTCCATGCTTTCGGTCATGGTAAACATCTGCTCGGCATAGCTGGCCGGAATCTCATGACCGCAGGCGTGAGCGCCCTTCACCACTTCGGCCATCAGCGCCTGGATCAGTTCGCGGCTGGACTCGTCCGCCATCATCGCCGTGGTGCCACAGCCCAACAGCACGGAGAGACCGTTATAAGGCACGTTCCACACCAGCTTGTGCCAGCGCGCCAGGTGTACGTTGGCCATGGCCTGGGACTCGATGCCGGCCTGATGAAACAACGCGGCGCCTGCCTCGACAATCGCCTTCTGGCGCGCTTCGTCGTTGGCGGCAGTGCCGCTGTGATAACCCAGGTTGACCCGGCCCAACGCCTGATGCTCGACAACGCCGGGGGCGGAACGGTGTACGCCGATATAGCACAACCCACCGAGCAGATGCAGGGACGCCGGCAAGTGTTCGCGCAGGCTGTCTTCGACGTCGAGGCCATTTTGCAGCAACACCACCTTCGCGTCGGGCGCCGCGACCTGGGCGATGGTCGGGGCCAGGTCGACATTGCCCGTGGATTTGGTGCCCACCAGCAGCCAGTCGCACGGTGGCATGTCGGCGGCGTGGGCATAGGCCTGCACGGGGTTCAGGTGCAAGGTGCCATGCACGCTGCTATTGAGGCGCAGGCCACGCTCACTGACCGCTGCGTATTCGCTGCGCAGCAGGAAATGCACATCGAAGCCGGCGCGCGCCAGCATCAGGCCGTAGAAACCACCGATGGCGCCGGTGCCGATAATGCCAATGCGTGGCGACAATGCGGTCATGGCAAATCCTCTGGAGTGCGGGTAAGCGCTTGATGAATAGCGTCGGTAAGCTCGGAAGGTGTAAGACGTGTCTGTATCTGCCCGAAGAATTGACCCTCGCACACCACGAACAGCGCCGGCAAATGAAAGACCTGATAACGTTCCACCGCGCCGCCGTTGTGCCCGGCATCCACCCAGCACAACCGATCCACCGGCAACTGCCAGCCCGGTAGCTGCTGATGCGCCCAACGGCAACCGGAACAGCCCACGCTGGTAAACAGCACGAGCGAAATGCCTGGTAATCCCAGCAGTTGCTGGTCAATATCCAGGTCGGTCAATGCCTGCTCCTTCACTATACTGCTGCCACCGCCGTCGACTGGACGGTGCTCGGAGTCCGTGTACATGGGTCGTTTTTTACCTCATCCTGATGATGTCGCTGCCCTGTTGATCCAACGTCCCTCTCCCCCCATTCCCCGCCAACGCCTGCACACTATCGGCCTGGGCGGCATCGCCTGCAATTGCCCGCGTGCCTGGCGCCAGGGTACGCCGGTTGACCTGCATATCCCGTCCCTGGGCGCCGGGGCCCGCTACCCGGGCTATGTGGCATGGTGCCGCAAGGTAGAAGACGGCTATCGCGTCGGCATCTCGTTTACCGATGAACATGCGTTGTTCGGCGCACGCATGGGTGAGCAAGCATGCCGGATAGAGCGCTACTGCCGCCAGCACGAAGACGCCGAGTCGACGCCCGAGCAGTTCGAAACCATGGCCCGCGAGTGGGTGGCGCGGCATGCCGGTGAATTCTCCCATGAGGCGTTTGTAGCGCCGGCACTGGATTAAAGCGGGCTTTGCCCATTGTCGCGGGCCCGTGTTACGCGCTAAGGTTCCTCCCCCCTGCATTCAAATCATGCTGTGCTCCGCCGCACGGGGATGGCTGGCGGCCGGCACCCGTGACCCTGACGAGTAACACGATGGCTGATTTACCGATCAACGACCTGAACGTCGAATCCAACGAGACCCTGATCACGCCCGATCAGCTCAAGCGCGAAATCCCCCTGAGCGACGCTGCCCTGCAGACCGTCACCAAGGGCCGCGAAGTCATTCGTGACATTCTCGACGGCACCGACCACCGCCTCTTCGTGGTAATCGGGCCATGCTCGATCCACGACCTCAAGGCTGCCCACGAATACGCCGAGCGCCTCAAGGCGCTGGCCGAAGAAGTGTCCGACACCTTGTATCTGGTCATGCGCGTCTATTTCGAGAAACCGCGTACCACCGTCGGCTGGAAGGGCCTGATCAACGACCCGTACCTGGACGACTCGTTCAAGATCCAGGACGGTTTGCACATCGGTCGCAAGTTGCTGCTGGACCTGGCCGAAATGGGCCTGCCCACCGCCACCGAAGCCCTCGACCCGATCTCCCCGCAGTACCTGCAGGACCTGATCAGCTGGTCGGCCATCGGCGCGCGCACCACCGAATCGCAAACCCACCGCGAAATGGCGTCCGGCCTGTCTTCGGCCGTGGGCTTCAAGAACGGCACCGACGGCGGCCTGACCGTGGCGATCAACGCGCTGCAGTCGGTCTCCAGCCCTCATCGCTTCCTGGGTATCAACCAGGAAGGCGGCGTCTCCATCGTCACCACCAAAGGCAACGCCTACGGTCACGTGGTATTGCGCGGCGGCAACGGCAAGCCCAACTATGATTCGGTCAGCGTTGCCCTGTGCGAACAGGCGCTGAACAAGGCCAAGATCAAGCCGAACATCATGGTCGATTGCAGCCACGCCAACTCCAACAAGGACCCGGCCCTGCAACCGCTGGTGATGGAAAACGTCGCCAACCAGATCCTGGAAGGCAACCAGTCGATCATCGGCCTGATGGTCGAAAGCCACCTGAACTGGGGCTGCCAGGCGATCCCCAAAGACCTGGCCGACTTGCAGTACGGCGTGTCGATCACCGATGCCTGCATCGACTGGGCAACCACCGAGAACACCCTGCGCAGCATGCACGCCAAACTCAAGGACGTGTTGCCCCTGCGCAAGCGCAGCTGAACCTGATCCTGATCCTGATCAGCGCACACAAAAACGCCGGGCTAAGCCCGGCGTTTTTCATGTTGCAGTTCATGCCTTACAGCTTGGCCGCATGGCGCTGGTGGCGCTCCATGTAGCGCTCGACGTAAGAGCACGACGGGATCACCGTGTAGCCGGCCTCTTCGGCGAACTTCAAGGCTTCCTCGGTCAATGCAGCCGCGATACCGCGACCTCGCAGTGCGTTGGGCACGAAGGTCCGATAGATGTCCAAGGTCTGCTTCCCGAGGTCCATATAGGTCAGGTAGGCACGATGACCGTCCACATTGGTCTCGAACTGATGACCAGCCTGGTCATGGTGGATGGACAACGCCTCGCTCATCACTACTCCTCGCGGGTCTTGGATTCTGACCCCTACCTTACCGATGTTTTTCCGGCGAAGGAACATCTACGCCACCCCGTGCCGGTTTCGACAACGAGAAAACCGTGAGCGCTCACAACCAGCACGTAGAGAATAGTAGGCGGCAATCCTGAAATTGCTCAAGACGCACTCGTCATCCCTGGGGCTGGCGGATATAGAAAGGGCCTCGATCAATCGGTGACCGAAAGCCTGAACATTGCCGGCAGTTGAAGCTTGAGACGAACAGGCGCTGTTAAAGTCACCTCTACATGCGCAAAAGATACAGGGTTTGGCAAAGTCAACCTGTACAAAAGTGTTAGCTTCAGTATATAAATTTTCATCTACTTACAAGGCTTGACACATGCGGGCCGGCCCTTTCAGGGCGCATGCATTCTTCAGCAGACTGCTAAAAATTGAACGCTTTTTATACAATTTCCCAAAAGATTAGCCAAAATAGATTCAGCACAGAAATTTTTTTTTGCTTCTTGCGCTACGTCAGTTTACTTACTACAAGTAATGAGTAGTATGTACGCCGGCTATTAGCTCACTCTGAGATAGTAGCTATCTTATAGAAAGTCCTTGAAGGGGAACACGATGAACAACGTTCTGAAATTCTCTGCTCTGGCTCTGGCCGCAGTTCTGGCTACCGGTTGCAGCAGCGTCTCCAAAGAAACCGAAGCTCGTCTGACTGCAACTGAAGACGCAGCAGCTCGCTCCCAGGCTCGTGCAGACGAAGCCTACCGTAAAGCTGATGAAGCTCTGGCTGCTGCTCAAAAAGCACAACAGACTGCTGACGAAGCTAACGAGCGCGCTCTGCGCATGCTTGAAAAAGCTAGCCGCAAGTAATAGTCCTTCGGGGTTGTTACCAAGCCGGTCCATTCTTGGACCGGCTTTTTATTGCCTGCGATTCGGTCCCGGATCACGGGCAATAAAAAGCCCGCCGCAGCCCAAGGCCGTGGCGGGCGATTGATCGAACCGGCTTATTGCAACGGATCGAGCGGCGCGTTCGAGACCATCGACGCCGCAGCCGGCACACCGATTTCAGTCGGCAGGCCATCTTCCGCCGCGACCACGTCGCGCACCTGATCCCAGTTCACCCGCAGGTGATTGGCCAGGTCTTCACGCTTGAGCAGCGCGTTGATCACCGCGGTGTGCTTGTCGACCACCGACGGCGTGCCATCGTCGTTCAGCGGCGTATGCGCTTCGAGGTAGACCTTGCCGCCACTGCTGCCGAACTTGTAGGCATCGTTGATGATACGCACCGGAGTACCCACCGGTACCATGCCGGCCATTTCCAGCACGTTATTGTTGAACATGCGGAAGCAGCCGTGGCTGGTACGCGTGCCGATACCGAACTTCATGTTGGAGCCGTGGATCAGGTAGCCCGGCGTGCCCAGGGTGAACTTGAACGGCCCCAGCGGGTTGTCCGGGCCGGCCGGTACCACGTTGGGCAACGGATCGCCGTTGGCGGCGTGCTCGGCCTTGATCGAAGCGGGCGGCGTCCAGGTCGGGTTCGGCGTTTTCGCGACAATGCTGGTATGGGCGATCGGCGAGCCCCAGCCTTCACGACCAATCCCCAGCGGGAAGGTGTAGACGACGTTCTGGCCCTTGGGGAAATAGTAGAGCCGGTATTCGGCAAGGTTGATCACGATGCCTTCGCGGGGGCCCGGCGGCAGGATGAACCGCGTCGGCAGGACGATCTCGGTGCCCGCCCCCGGCAACCAGGCATCGACGCCCGGGTTGGCGGCGACCATCTCCGAGTAGCCCAGGTCGTAGGTGGTACCCAGGTCGGCAAACGTATCTTCGTACTTGGCCTTGATCACTTGGACCTGGCCGACGATGTCTTCGCCCGGGGGTGGCAAGGGCAACTGCAAGGCCGCCGCGGAACCCGCCGCACACAGGGCGGCAAGAGACAGGCAGCAGGTGACGGCGGAAAGGCGCGACAACATCCGGAAAATCCTTCGCAGAACAACGTGTAGGTAAAAAGCGATTGTATACGCGATGCGGGCTTCAAGCTGCAAGCTCGTAGCGCCCCTCACCACTCGAAGCGCAGCTCCGGCCAGATCGGCGGCGTGCCACGCTTTTGCGACTCCAAGATGGCACGGCACAGGGGGCACAGGCGCTGATCCTGGAAAATCGAGCGATCCACCGCCGACCAGCGTGGCTGAGCCGGCAACAACGTGCCGCAGAGCGTGCGATCGATCGTGCCGCCCAGCTCCAATTGACGCGTGACCAGATGCACCCGGACTTCCTGGCAGGCGAACAGATCCAGCTGCTCGTCCGGCTCGATCAGTTGGTAATTAAACAGGGACCAGGCAGGACGCGACATCGAGGGCTCCAAATCGGGGGGGCGCCACCTTAGCCGAAAGCCTGCCGGTAGAAAAGCGTCATAACAGCGGTTTTAGCGTCGGCCAGACATTTTCCAGCAACTTACCCTGGGCGCCGACCGCCGGGTGCAGTTGATCGGCCTGCATCAGCTCGGGATGACCGCCCACGCCGTCGAGGAAAAACGGTACCAACGGCACGCTCTTTTCCTTGGCCAGGGCCGCGTAGACCCCGGCAAATGCCGTGGTGTATTTCGGACCGTAGTTAGGCGGCAACTGCATGCCCAGCAGCAGGACCTTGGCGCCGACCGCCTGGGACTGCTCGATCATCGACGCAAGATTTTGTTTCAATTGCGCGGGCGGCTGTCCACGCAGGCCGTCATTGCCGCCCAGCTCGATAATCACCAGGTTGGGCTTATGCTCCGCAAGCGCCGCCGGCAGCCGCGCGAGGCCTCCGGCGCTGGTGTCGCCGCTGATGGACGCGTTGACCACTTTATCGTCGAAACCTTCGTGTTTGAGCCGCTGTCCCAACAAGGCTACCCACCCTTTGCTGGTATCCAGTCCGAAACCGGCACTGATACTATCGCCAACGATCAGGACTGTACCCGCCGCTGCGTTCTGGGCCATGCACATCAAGGCCAGGCCAGCACTCAAAAACCACATTCGCATCGGATTCTCCATGGGCGCAAGCATTCTCATCGCGCGAAACCTTAGCAAAGTGGTTCCCAGCGCGGAAGGTGAACTGACTATCCTGCACGAACTGAGCCTGGAACTGAACAAGGGCGATAGCCTGGCTATCGTCGGTGCCTCCGGCTCCGGCAAGTCCACCCTCCTCGGTCTGCTGGCCGGCCTCGACCTGCCCAGCAGCGGCGAAGTCATCCTCGCCGGCCAAGCGCTGAGCAGCCTCGACGAAGACCAGCGCGCGCGCATCCGCGCCGAGCATGTGGGCTTCGTCTTCCAGTCATTCCAACTGCTCGACAGCCTCAACGCCCTGGAAAACGTCATGCTGCCGCTGGAGCTGGACGGCCGCAAAGACGCCCGCGAGCGCGCCAGGTACCTGCTCGAACGGGTCGGCCTGGGCCAACGCCTGACCCACTCGCCACGCCAACTCTCCGGGGGTGAGCAGCAACGGGTGGCGATCGCCCGCGCCTTTGCCGCCGAACCGGACGTGCTGTTTGCCGACGAACCCACCGGCAACCTCGACAGCCATACCGGCGAGCGCATCAGCGACCTGCTGTTCGAACTGAATAAAGAAAGCGGTACGACCCTGGTCCTGGTCACTCACGACGAGCGCCTGGCGCACCGTTGCCGACGCCTGATCCGCCTTGAAGCCGGCCTGCTGGTCGCGCCCCTGGAGCCTTGATGGCACGCTTGCCGCTGTTGCGCCTGTTCAGCCTTGCCCTGCGCCAATTGCTGCGCGATGCCCGCGCCGGCGAATTGCGCGTGTTGTTCTTCGCCCTGCTGGTGGCCGTGGCCTCCAGCACCGCCATCGGCTACTTCGGCGCACGCCTTAATGGCGCCATGCTGTTGCGCGCCACCGAGTTCCTCGGCGCCGACCTGGTGCTCGAGGGCAGCTCACCCGCGCGCCCCGAGCAAATCAGGTCCGGGATCGAACTGGGCCTGGATCACGCACGCGTCGTCGAGTTTTCCAGCGTTATCGCCACCGATAACGGCATCCAGCTGTCCAGCATCAAGGCGGTCAACGAACAATACCCGCTGCGCGGCGAACTGAAGAGCGCAGCCGCGCCATTCGCTGACGAAACCGCAGGCGGCGGCCCGAAACCCGGCGAAGCCTGGGTGGAGGCACGGCTGCTCACCGCACTCGACCTGAAAGTGGGTGACAGCATCGACGTGGGCATGAAGTCCCTGCGCCTGGCGCGTGTGCTGACCTATGAACCGGACCGCGCCGGCAATTTCTACAGCCTCACGCCACGGGTGATGATCAACCTGGCCGACCTGGGCGCCACTGGCGTCGTCCAGCCCGGCAGCCGCGTCAGTTACCGCGAGCTGTGGCGCGCAGCCCCCTCAAGTACGGCACTGCAAACCTATCGTGATCTGATCGAGCCGGGCCTCGCGGCCAACCAGCGCCTGCAGGACTCGCGGGATGGCAACCAGCAGATCGGCGGCGCCCTGGGCAAGGCCGAGCGCTACCTGAACATGGCCAGCCTGGTGGCGGTGTTGCTGGCCGGTGTGGCCGTGGCGTTGTCCGCCAACCGTTTCGCCAGCCGACGTTTTGATGCCAGCGCGTTGTTGCGCTGCCTGGGTTTATCGCGGCGTGAAACCATGCTGTTGTTCAGCCTGCAACTGAGCGTACTCGGCCTGTTGGCGAGCCTGGCCGGCGCCCTGCTGGGCTGGCTGGCGCAATTTGGCCTGTTCTATTTCCTGCACGACCTGCTGCCGGCGGACGTACCGCCCGGCGGGCTGCTGCCGGCCATTGCCGGGATCGGCACCGGGCTGGTGGCCCTCGCCGGTTTCGCCCTGCCACCGTTGGCGGCACTGGGCCGCGTCCCACCGCTGCGCGTGTTGCGGCGCGACCTGCTGCCCATCCCGTCCAGCACCTGGATGGTCTACGGCGCGGCGCTGCTTGCCCTGGGCCTGATCATGTGGCGCCTGAGCCTCGACCTGGTGCTGACCTTCGCCCTGCTCGGCGGGGGCGTGGTTGCGGCGTTGATCCTCGGTGGCCTGCTCCTGCTGCTGTTGCAGAGCCTGCGCCGCCTGCTGGCCCGGGCGTCCCTGCCGTGGCGCCTGGGCCTGGGCCAGTTGCTGCGTTATCCGTTGGCGGCGGCAGGCCAGTCGCTGGCGTTCGGCTTGATCCTGCTGTCCATGGGCTTGATCGCCCTGCTGCGCGGCGAATTGCTCGACACCTGGCAAAACCAGCTGCCCAAGGACGCCCCCAACTACTTCGCGCTGAACATCCTGCCCGCCGACAAAGACGCCTTTGGCGCTCGCCTGCTCGAACTGCAGGCACAATCGGCGCCGCTGTATCCGGTGGTGCCCGGCCGGCTGATCAGCGTCAACGGCGAGCCCGTGCAGGCGATCGTCAGCAAGGACTCCAGCGGCGACCGCGCGATCCAGCGCGACCTGAGCCTGACCTGGGCCGCCGACCTGCCGCCGGGCAATGCCCTGACTGCGGGTACCTGGTGGTCACAGCAACCGGGCGATGAAATACCGGGTGTGTCGGTGGAAGCCAAGGTTGCCGAAAGCCTGAAACTCAAGCTCGACGACCACCTGGTGTTCACCGTGGCGGGCGAAACCCGTGAAGCGCGGGTCACCAGCCTGCGCACCATCAATTGGGATAACTTCCAGCCCAACTTCTTCATGATTTTCCAGCCTGGCACCTTGAAAGACCTGCCGGCCACCTACCTGACCAGCTTCTATCTGGCCCCCGGCCATGACCGGCAGATCGTCGACCTGTCCCGGGCCTTCCCGGCGGTCACGATCCTGCAGGTCGAGGCCCTGCTGGAACAGCTGCGCAGCATCCTCGCCCAAGTAACGCTGGCCGTGGAGTATGTGCTGCTGTTCGTGCTGGCGGCAGGGATGGCGGTGCTGTTCTCCGGCCTGCAGGCCACCCTGGACGAGCGCATTCGCCAAGGTGCGCTGCTGCGTGCGCTGGGCGCCGAGCGCAAGCTGCTGGTGAAGGCCCGACGCATCGAGTTCGGCCTGCTCGGCGCCGTCAGCGGTTTGCTCGCGGCGCTGGGCACCGAACTGGTGACCTGGGTGCTGTACCGCTATGCCTTCGACCTGGCCTGGCACCCACACCCGTGGTTGTTGTTGCTGCCGGTGATCGGTGGCGTGCTGATCGGCGCTGCCGGGGTGTTCGGGACGCGCCGCGCGCTGAATGCCACGCCATTGGCGGTATTGCGCGAAGGCTGAGACGACAATGGCCCGCGCGTCACAGACCGCGGGCCACCATTGTCTATTTCACATACTCGATAGCGGTGATCCACCAGCACACCTCGCCGTTCGGCGTCTGCACGATGGCCTCATCGTCGACTTGCTTGCGCAGCAGCGCCCGCGCCATCGGCGAGTCGATGGAGATGTAGTCCATGCGCTCGTAGATCTCGTCATAGCCGACGATGCGAAAACGCTTGGTTTCGCCCTGCTCGTTTTCGATATCGACCCAGGCACCGAAAAATACCCGCCCTTCCTGTTCGGGCATGTACTCCACCACGCGCATGTCTTCCAGACGCTTGCGCAGGTAGCGCACCCGTCGGTCAATCTCACGCAGCAGCTTCTTGTTGTACTGGTAGTCCGCGTTCTCGCTGCGATCCCCCAGGGAAGCGGCCCAAGTCACTTTGCGCGTGGTGTCCGGACGCTTTTCGCGCCACAGGTAATCCAACTCCTTCTTCAGCGCCTCATGACCTTCTTTGGTAATCAGCTTGGTACTCAAACGTGTGCATCCCCAGGCAATGTCCATTGATTCCAATACGCCGCGGCATGCAGGCCCCGGCGTCGACGAACAGAGGGTGATGATAAATGAACCGGGGAAAGTAGCCAGACCCTCTGACGCCTCGCATCACAGCTGGATTGCGCCCGGCTCGCTGCTCGCTTGAACCAGTTCATTCCTGGCCAGGCCGTCCAACGCCTGGTCGAGTTCATAGAGAATGGCATGCACATTCTGGCGCAACCCTGGTAACTGCACGAGCAGCGCCGCCAACGTCTCGCCTTTCTGACGCGCCCGCAGCTCTTGCGCCTCGACTTGAATGGCCCGCTCTTCCAGGAAGCGGGTGCGCTCATCCATTTGACGCTGCCCTTGCTGCTGCATGGCCACGGCATTTGCCAACTGCGCTTCACGCCCCTCCAACGCCTGCGCCTGCAACTGCACGGCGCCCTCCTCCTGCACCATGCGACGGGTCAGTTCCTGGCGCTTTTGCTCAAGCTCCGCCAGCCCTCGCTGCAGTTCAACCTGGCGCTGTTCGAGTGCTTCTTCGCGCTTTTGCATTGCAAGTTTTTGCTGGGTCAGTTCCTGGGCGACACGCGCGAGGTTGGTCAAGGTGCTGTCCACCTCGAACAGTGAATTGTGTTCTGCCTGTTCGTTGGATGCCGGCGGCGCACTGGGTGCAACCGCGACGACCGGCGCAGCAGTTGGCGCCACGACCGCGGGCACCTGCCGCTGAGGTTCAGCCAGCCCCTCGATCACCACGGGCAAGACCTTTTCAGGCTCCTTGGTGACTTTGGGAGCCGAGACCAATTTGGAAGAAAAACGAATGGACGGGACAATCAGCGTAGGACTTTCAATCGCCTCTGACGCAGGGGCCGATGTGCCCAAGGTAATCACCTTCATCACCAAGGCTTTCTTGATGTTCATTGAATGATGATCTTCGGGCCTGGCGGGCGGCAACTTGCAGCCTTTCAAGTCGACAAAGTGATAGGGAATCTGGCCGTCGCCGACGCTACCCGACTTGGTACCGGAAGCGGCCAGGGTCAGTATTTGTTTAAACACCCGCATCGCAACTTGCAGATCCTCTTGGGTATCCACCCCACCCAAGAAGTAGCGTTCAACTTTCCTACGCAATGCTGCGACATATACCCGGGAACTACCCGGCTCTATTTCTTCATCCAGGCTGTACACAAGAAAGTTCGACTCGATCTGGGGAACAGCAAAACCACAGAGCAGAGCACCGTTGACCGGCGCATCCTCACCAGAGCGTTCAAGAACTAGGGTACGTAGAAGCATCATAGTAATCAGGCCTCATGACAACAAGCAAAGCGTATATAAACATCAGATAAACATCCGACCATCAACATGCATTTATCACTCAACGATTGTTTCAGCGAGGTAACAGACTGAACGTAGGACTTCTCTTATTAAGATACTTCAGCGTTTCCAAGCACTGTACATTGAACGTACCATTTTTAAACCCGAGCCCTATATCACTCAACAAAGGCGCTTGCCTCTTCATTCTTCTTGCCTCATCAACCGAACAGAAAAGCATAATGATCGAGATAAGCAACCTCACAAAATACTTGAACAAAAAGAGTGTAATCAGCGATGTCTCATTTTCTGCCAAACGCCAAGAGTGCCTTGGTTTATTTGGATTGGAGGGGGCAGGTAAAACGACACTTTTAAAAATGATCGCCGGCGCCATCCAACCCTCCTCGGGGCAAGTGCGGATTCTGGGGCTGGATACACACACACACGGCTATCACGCACGCAAGGCAATAGGCTATCAACCCGAATCCGGTGTCAGTCACCCGACTCTGTCGGTCAAGAACCTGCTCAAGTTCATCGCCACCGTTCGGGGATTCCAAGGCGCGGAGCGACGCAGGCGGGTGGATCACGCGGCCAGCCGACTCGAACTCTGGCCAGTCCTCGATTACCCGATCAACACCCTTCCCCCTGGTCTGAAACGCAAAGTCGCGTTTGCCCAGGCCCTGCTGCACGACCCCGACGTGCTGTTGCTGGACGAACCCAGCGAAGGGTTGGCGCCCCATCAGCAAGGCAAGATCAGCAGGCTTATCCAGTCGTTGGCCGACGAGATGACGATCATCGTTGCCTCACGCGATTGCGAAGCACTGGCCGGCGTCTGCACCCGCGCCCTGGTCATTGGCGGCGGGCGCCTGTTGGCGGACACCCCGATGCCCGAGCTGCAGCGCAGTTCCCGGCACTTTCGCGCGGTCACCCTGGCGGCGGAGACAGCCCTGGATTTACTGGCGCTTGCCGTACTGCCCGGCGTGGCAGGTATCGAAGAAGACCGGCACGGCCCGGGCACGGTAACCGTTCTCGCCATGCCGGGACACTCCATCTACCCCGCCATCTGCGCATTGATTGCCAACCGACGCTGGGAAATACACTCACTGAATCTGGAGCCAGGCCGCCTGAACGATGTCGTTCACCACCTGAGCCAGGAGGCCTCCCATTGAACCTGCTGCCATCTGTTTTCAAACGCCAGCTTGCCAGCTATCTATCGGCACCTGCCACCTACCTGAGCGTTGCGCTGTTCCTGTTGCTGTCGACCTTGCTGGGGTTGCACACCAGCCAACTGCTGGAGCGCAGCAGCAGCGATTTGCAGGGCTTTTTTCAATGGCACCCTTGGTTGTACCTGTTACTGATCCCTGCACTGTCGACTCAACTTTGGGCGGACGAGAACGAGACAGGCTTTGGCGATTTCATGAAAACACTGCCTGTGCGGCCCGCCGAACTGGTTATTGGGAAGTTCCTCGCCGCCTGGGTCGTGGCGGGCCTGGCATTATTACTGACATTCCCCATCGTGACGGTGGTCAACTTGTTGGGCAGTGCGGACAACCGGGTCATCGTCTCCCAATTCCTGGCCAGTTGGTTATTGAGCGGAAGCTATCTCTCAGTGGGTGTTTTTATTTGCGCACTGACCCGCCAGCGCCTGGCCATTTTCATATTGACGCTGAGCCTGCTGTTATTGGCCAGCGGCGTGTCTTCGATATTGGATGCACTGGAGCGTCAAGCCCCCATATGGATCATCGACAGTTTGACATCTCTCAGCCCATTCCTGCGTTTTGGCCTGATTGATCACGGGACACTTACCTTTCAGGACGGCGCGTATTTCATCAGCATGATCATTGCTTTTCTTGCTGCGACGACCGTTATCCTCAACTACAAGAACAGCTGAGAAGGAACACTCTCGATGCGATATCCATTGCGCACCGGCATGACACTTAGCGTCATACTGCTGCTGTTCCTCGCATTCAACCTGGTATGGGTAGTCAAACTTCCTGATTTACGCCAGGACTTTTCCCAACAACAGACCAATACATTGTCACCCGCGGTATTGCACTTACTCACCACACTGGAAAGCCCACTGGACTTCTATTATTTCAATTCAAGCATACCGGCCAAAAAAAGCATCCTGAAACACTATGCCAAACGCGTTGAAGAACAACTCAGGGCGTTCGAACACGCAGCAAACGGCAGGATCAATCTGCACATTATCGATCCCACTCCCTTTTCAGAGGATGCCTACAAAGCAGGACTGTATGGCCTGCGCGATCAACCGGGGTTCTTCGGTCTTATCGGCGCTCGGGAGGGGCAAACCGCCCAACGCATCGAGTCGTTCAACCCGGAGAACGAGCCGCTGCTGGAGTATGAAATCAGCCACTTGATCACCCAGTTGCTGCACCCCGAGCCTGCGATCGTCGGGCTGTTATCAGGGTTACCGGCCGGCGCATCCATCGAGCCGCTGGTACTGGAATTGCACCGACATTTCGACCTCCTGGAGCTGGAGCCGACGGCCGATCATGTGCCCTCGCGGATTAAAACCCTGATGCTGGTACATCCACGCGGGCTGCCGGAAAAAACACTGTATGCGATCGACCAGTTCGTCCTGGGCGGCGGCAAACTGCTGATGTTTATCGACCCCCTCGACAAAGGCGGCTCAAAGACAACGTCCTCCGCCACCCGGCTAGACGCGTTGCTCGCCGGCTGGGGGGTCAGCATGCCGAGCAACAAAGTGCTGGTCGACCCCACCTATGCCCCGTCGGAACATCAACCGGCCACATTCACCCTGCCACGCCAAGCAATGAATACCCGCGATGTCAGCACCTGGAAGCTGGGCACAGTGACCGTGTCGAACAGCGGCGCCCTGTTCTCCCTGGATAAAAGCCGCGCCATCTTCACGCCGCTGTTGCGCAGTTCCAGACAGTCGTTACTGATCGATTCAGACGCCGTGGGCAGTGCGTTACCCACGCGTGGCGAACCTCACGTGATCGCTGCCCGCCTCGAAGGGCCAGCCTATTCGGCGTTTGCCGACGGATTTGGCGGGCGGCCGCCGGGGTTGCAGAAGGCGGCGCAGATCCATGTGGTCGTGGTTGCAGATACGGATATGTTGAGCGAGCCTCCCGGCGAATCCGCGCGAAATGCCAACAAGCTGTTTGTCATGAACGCACTGGATAACCTCGCCGCGCCGCAGGCCCTGGCGGATATTCGCCCGCGCGCGGTGGCCGGCCATTCATTGAAGCTGCTGGCGAAGCGGCGCGAGGCTGCCGAACGCGCCTATCGGGATCAGGCTGCCGAGCTGGAACGGCGCCTGGCACGAACGGAAAAGGAATGGCAGCGCCTTAACCCCGACGTCACGGCCCTGGGCACGGAGTCGGTCGATACCAGTACCCAGTTGCAAGCGCTCAACAAGGAACGCCTGCGTTTACCGATGGAACTGCATACGCTGAAAAACACGCTTTACGCGCCGGTGCAGCGCCTGGAACGCAACGTAAAACTGCTGGTGATTGTGCCGTTGCCGGCACTGCTGTGCCTGATTGCCTGGGGGCTGTTTCGGCGGCGGCGTCGTCGCTGGCCGGTGCCGCCGTCGGCGTTTTATTGAGGGCTCAGCGCCGCGCGATCAAGCCTTGCCGGGCAATGCGCGTCAGTTGGCGGATCACCTCAGCCGCGTCACTGGCGCTGGGCGCCTGGATCACCGCGAGGTCAAAGCTGTTGCTGGCAAAGCGTGCCAGGGAATCGCCATCTTCGACAAATTGGATCAGGAACGCCGAGGGCCGCCCGCCCCGACGCGGCCAGCCGTCCAGGTAACGCAACAGCGTCGGCTGGTGCTTGCCGCCCAGGAGAATTCTCGGATTGCGTTGAGTCAGCTCCGCAGTGATCGGAGCCAGGCGTATGAGGGGGCGTGGTGCATTCATCGTGTCGTGTCTCTGCCTCAAAAGTCTGCGGGCAGGTGAGAGGCAACACCGAACCAGCGCTTTAGCGGTATTTCGAAGCCGGCGTCTGCAATGAGAACTGGCTTCTGTCGGGCTGCATCGAGTCCCAGTGGCGCCCCGCAATTAGCTGTTTAAATCGGCGCATAACCAACATCCTAGAGAAGCCGATGGGGCGGTGTCAAGAATCCCGCGCAACGGAAAGGCCCGCACATGGCGGGCCTTCTCCAGCGGTTACAGATCGATCAGTGGGTGATGGCGCGGTCGGCGGACAGTTTGCCGGCACCTTCGAACAGGACGGCCAGGGAGCCGCCGAGCAAGGCCAGGGCGAACTCATAACCATTATTCGCCATGAACAGACCGTTATGGATATGCACCGAGAAGATCGCCACCAGCGACAGGATCGTCAGGCCCAAGGCCGCAGGGCGTGCCAGCAGGCCGATGATCAAGGCCAGGCCGGCGAAGAACTCGGTACCGCCCGACAACAAGGCCATCAGGGTGCCCGGCGCCAGGCCGATGCTTTCCATCCACTGCGCGGTGCCCGCCAGGCCGTAGCCGCCAAACCAGCCAAAGAGTTTTTGCGAACCGTGGGCAGCGAAGATGATGCCGACGACAATGCGCAGAATGGTCAAGCCATAGCCGGCGCGGGTGGACAGGATGCTTTTGATCAGTGGGCTCATGGGGATAATCCTTTTCAGAGTAGGGGTTGGTTGGCCGCTATATTAATCAGTTTAGGCAATGATAAAAGCCGAAAAAATGCCTGATTAATATCTATAAAATCGATCACTTGCGCGAAGCGATTTTCGGCTCCAACGCCGACGGCTCCAGGGAGTCCCGCTCCCGATCAAACGCCAGGTAGTACTTGTTGACGCTATTCACATAGCTCACGCCGCTCATCCCCACCTGCTCCATGGCAATGCGCTCCACCTGGAAGAACCACTGATTGGGGTTCAACCCACGCCGCTTGGCTTCGGTACGCATGCCTTGCACGCGTTCCGGCCCCATGTTGTAGGCCGCCAGCACGAACGCCATGCGCTCACGCTCGTTGAGCTTGGGGCTGGCGAAAAACTTGCGGCGGATCATCGACAGGTAACGTGCGCCCGCCTGCACATTGCTGTCGAGATTTTCGATATTGTTCACGCCCACCCGCTGCGCCGCCGAAGGCGTGATCTGCATCAGGCCGGTGGGGCCACCGCTGCTGCGTGCGCTTGGGTCGAGGGCGGACTCCTTGAAGGCCAGCGCGGCGAGGTTCAACCAATCCATGCCTTGCTCGCGCGCATGTTTTTGCAGGATCGGGCGCAGTTTCTCCAGGCGCTGGCGGTCGATGCGGGCCAGCGGGTTGCGCACTTGGTAAAGGCGTCGATAAATGCGCTGAAACGCCACGTCCTGGTCGGACGGCGTGCGGTAGGTCTTGAGGAAGCGATCAATACTCGCCCGCAGCATCGCGGCGTCCTGCCGCACGAACCAATACTCTTCGCCCGGCTCATTGATCACCACCTGCTTGTCGAAGCGCAGCTTGGGCAGGATCTTCGACCAGCGTTCGGCGATGGGCTTCTCGACGATGGTCAGGTGAAAGATGCCGGCCTGGACCATCTCCAGCACGTCCTCCACCGCCAGGCTCGGGTCGACCCACTCCACCTTGATCGGCGGCTGCTTGTGCAGGGCCAGTTTCTGGTTGACCTGGTTGATCGCATCCGCCGCCGCGCTGCCGGTGGTCAGCGCCAATGTGCGCCCGGACAACTGCTCCAGCCGGGTGAACCGGCGCTCGCCCTTGACCCCCACCAGCCATAACGGCACACCGCTGGCAATCGGGTCGCTCGCACTGATCTTGTGCGTGGCCTTCACTTCCAGCAATTCCCCGGGGGCTACCAGATCGCCTTCACCCCGCGCCAGCGCGCCGAGCAGTTGGTCCTTGGCCTTGGGGATGACCTTCAGATTGATTTCCTGGCCATCGCGGGCTTGGTCGTTGAGGTACTGCTCGAACGCACGCAGGCGATGGTATTCGACACCAATGGCCTGGCCCTGGATTTCGCCGGAACTGTTGCGGCTCTGGTTGACCAGTACGCGCAGGGTACGACTGGAGCGAATCTCGGCCAGGTCGCGCACCTTGCTCGGTTTGGTCACTTCCAGCGGCCCGTCCAGCCGCGCGACCGCCGCCATGGGCAGCGATAACGTCAGGCACAACATAAGCAACGCCGAGGGTCGGATCATCCGCTCTCCGGAAAGAATACTGGCCAGCACCTTCGCGAAAAACGAGGGGCTGGAGGTCAGAAACAGAGCGCTTTATGCGCTGACAAGGCACGCAACGGCGGCACCAGGATAGGCGATAGACCCACCACAATGTCACTTGCGACGTTCAAAGACAGCTATAACTCGTTGTAGTTCTAGGTTTTTCTTATAAATCTACAGCTCTGATATGCTTTCCGGCCGCAGGCGGAGATAGCACCATGCAACTCATTGATATCGGCGTCAACCTGACAAACCCAAGTTTCGACGAGAAGCACCAGGCCGTTCTCGAGCGTGCGTATGCTGCCGGCGTGCAACAATTGGTGCTCACCGGCACCAGTGTCGACGGCAGCGAACAGGCCCTGCAATTGTGCGAAAAGCTGGATGAAAGCGGCCAGCGACTGTTCTGCACCGCCGGCATCCACCCCCATTCCGCCAGCGACTGGAACGGCGACAGCGCCCAACGCCTACGTGGTTTGCTCAACGACAACCGCGTGCGCGCGGTGGGCGAATGCGGGCTGGATTTCAACCGCGACTTCTCACCGCGCCCGCAGCAGGAAAAAGTCCTCGAAGAACACCTGGCCCTGGCCGTCGAGCTGAAATTGCCGGTGTTTCTCCACGAACGCGACGCCAACCAGCGCCTGCTGGAGATCCTCAAGGATTACCGCGATCACTTGTCCGCCGCCGTGGTGCATTGTTTCACGGGCGAGCAGCAGGCGCTGTTCAGCTACCTCGACCTCGACTTGCACATCGGCATCACCGGCTGGATCTGCGACGAGCGCCGTGGGACGCACCTGCATCCGCTGGTCAGAGAAATTCCTCGGGGCCGCCTGATGCTGGAAAGCGATGCGCCTTACCTGCTGCCGCGCACCCTGCGGCCCAAACCGAAAAACGGCCGCAACGAACCGGCCTACCTGCCGGAGGTGCTGCGCGAAGTCGCCCTGCACCGCAACGAAAGCCTGGAAGACCTGGCCCAGCACAGCACCGCCTGCGCGCGCATTTTTTTTGGCCTACCCGCGGTGGTTTGATGTGGCGTATTGACCCATATCAAAGTGGTATTTTTTCGGTAGCGGCACAATAATGGCACCTTGCCAATGCTGTTTCCGCTATCAGAGAAAAACCTTCTATGGGTGCCTGGCTTAGCAATATCTCGCTGAAATACAAATTCTGGGCCGTCAACGCGGTCGCCTTTATCACCACGCTGCTGTTGGTGCTATACGCTGTGCATCTCGAACAGCAGTCGCGCAGCCAGGCGTCCCAGGCCTCGGCACAAGCCCAGGCGCGCGTGCTCAGCGCCTGGCCGGCCGACAAGGCGCTGCCCAAGGGCGAGGCGTGGCTGACGTTTGCCCGTGGCCAAGTCCCACAGTTGGCTGATCAAGATCTGTCAGACCTGAGCAGTGCCAGCGGCTGGGTCGAACTCAATCACCTGCCCTTGTTCGGCGAAAACCCGTTGATGGGCGCTGAAGTGGTCGCCCGCGCCGACGGGCAACAGGTCGCCGTGCTCGCTTATGCGCCGAGCCTGAGCCAGGTGTTCAGTGAGCGCTTCGCCAACTACGCGGTGGCGGTGCTGATCCTGATGCTGGCGATGCTCTGCGCCTCGCAGTTGCTGATCCGCTTCCTGCTCAGCCAGCTCAACACCCTCAAGGACGTGATGCTCCACGTCGAGAAAACCGGCGACTTGTCGGCGCGTGTCCCGCTGGCCTGCAAAGATGAAGTCGGGCAGATGGCCAGCGCGTTCAATGCCATGCAAGCCGGCTACCAGCGAGTGGTCAACACCGTGGCCAGCACCGCCAAGCAACTGGATGAGGGCGCGGCGCGTCTGGCCAGCAGCATGAACGAGGTGCAGCACGGCATGCTCGGCCAGCAAAGCGAAACCGACCAGGCCGCCACCGCCATCAACGAGATGACGGCCACCGTCCACCACATCGCCCAGCACGCCGGCGCCACCCGCGATTTGTCCCAGACCGCCGACACCCTCGCCGGCAGCGGCCGCGAAGTGGTGGATCGGGTGCAGCGCTCAATCGCCGGGCTGTCCAGCGGCGTGCAACAGACCGCCGAGATGATCCAGAAACTCGCCGAAGACAGCCAGAAAATCAACGGTGTGGTCAGCGTGATCCACAGCATCGCCGAACAGACCAACCTGCTCGCGCTCAACGCCGCCATCGAAGCCGCCCGCGCCGGGGAGATGGGCCGCGGTTTCGCCGTGGTCGCCGACGAAGTGCGCAACCTGGCCAAACGCGTGCAAACCTCCACCGACGAAATCACGCTCATGGTCTCGGCGCTGCAAGCCGGCACCCGCGATGCGGTGGACTTCATGCAAGAAAGCTCGTTCAAGGCCGATGACTGCGTGCAACAGGCCCAGGAAGCCGGCGCGGCACTGGCCGAAATCACCGGCGCCGTGGCGCAGATGCGCGAAAGCAACACCCAGATCGCCGTCGCCGCCGAACAGCAGAGCCATGTCGCCGAAGAGATGAACCGCGCCGTGGTGAGTATTCGTGATGTGACCGAGAACACCGTGCAGCAGACCGTGGATTCGGCCACCACCAGCAATCAGCTCGCCACATTGGCCGGGGAGTTGAGCAAGGCGATTGGCCAGTTGAAGCTATAAGCAATACAAGGCGAGGCTATGGCCCCCATAGCCAGCCTTGATTCGCCGCGCCAGCCGACCCGACCTAAACTCTGTTCAAGTTGTTTCAACGGACAGAGGATTCATCATCATGGGCAAACGTCATCCCAATCTCCCCGCCTGGCAATGGCGTCAGTACCCGCAGAACCACCAGCACCCGACCAACCTGGCGTTGCACATGATCGCGGTGCCGCTGTTTATCATCGGGTTTCTGTTGGTCGTTTCCGGGGTGTTCAGCCTGAGCCTGGCCAGTTTGGCCGTGGGCGTTGTCGGCATCCTCGCCGGCCTTGCCTTGCAGCGGCATGGCCACAGCCTGGAAGCCCAGGCCGGTGAACCGTTCAGCGACCGCAAAGACGCGGTCCAACGCCTGTTGGTCGAGCAGTTCGTGAGCTTCCCGCGCTTTGTGCTCAGCGGTGGCTGGTGGCGCGCCTGGCGTCAACGCCACCGGCACTGAAGGTCAGGCGAAGACCACCACGGTCTGGCGGCTGATGGCGATCAACTCGCCGCTCGGGCTCCACAGCGCCGCAGCGGCATGGCCGTAGCCGTCACGGGCGTGTTCGATGTTGACGTAGTACTGGCACCAGTCAAGTGTGGTGAGGTCTTGCAGCGGCTGGATAAACTCGATGGTCCAGGTCAGGGTGCTGCCCGGCGCGGGCTTGCGCAGGTGCGGCAGCAACGCTGGCGGCCAGGCATCCACCAGGGCGAGGATGTGCGACTCGGTCAGCGGCTCTTCTTTCACATCGCCGCGCAAGCGCACCCAACCGCCCATGTCGCGGGAGGTATTGCCGGTAAACGGCAGGCCGCCGACACTCCAGCGCATCGCCAGGTGCCGCATGAATTCCGGGGTGACGCCCTGGATATACGGCAGCTCCTGGCATTCATCCCAATGCTTGAAGGTCGGCGGCGGCTCACTCGCCACCACGACTTGCGACTCACGGGACGCGCCGAAACTGGCCTGGACCAGCGTCGCCACTTCACCGTTCTGCACCACCCGGCCAAGCAATTGGCTGACCGCCTTGCCTTCGCGCAGCACTTCGACGTGATAACTGGCGGGCACATCCGCGGCGACCGGGCCGACAAAAGTGATTGCCAACGAGCGTAACGGCCGGTCGGCAGGGACCTGGGCGCGTAGCGCTTCATATTGCAAAGCGGCCACCAGGCCACCAAAGGTCGCGCGACCCTGCGCCCATTCGGCGGGGATGGTGACCTCCAGCGGGTGGTTACGGGCGGCGTCGAGCAAATCACTGAAGCGCATGGCGACCTCACATCAAAAAGACCGGAGCAGCGATCTTAACCAGCGCACCCACCAGGTACAGCGCCTATTCCGGCCAAAAACCGGACCGGCTCAGAAACAATCCGCGCAGAGTTTGTCCAGCACCCGATCCGCCTCGCCTTCGGCCTGGGCCATGGTGCGACGCCAAATCGTCACACAGGGCTGCAGATCGGCTTGATGCTCAGCCTGGAGCAGCCACTGCCAGCAATCATGCCAATCGCCCAGGGCGCCTTGGGCTTGCTTGAGGCGCGACATCGCCTTGACCGGCAGCTTGTCCAGCTCGGGGTAGGCTTCGGCGGCGTAGCGCACGCGCTTGATCAACAAGCGCAGACGGTGGCGATCGTGGCTGGGGTCCTGCAGGGCGTCATCGAGGTTGTGCCATTGCTTGGCCAGGCGTTTCTCGATACGCGTGCGCAGGCCCCTGAGCAGTTTCTGGTGTTGCGAGGCACGGATAAACCGCGGGAATGCATCGAGGATCTGCAGCAGGTGCGCCAGCTCCGGGCCCTCGGCGACGTGGCGATAGGCCTCGGGTTGCAGGCGCAGACGACGGTCGGCGGCGGCATGGTGACCGTGCTGGTGCAGATGCGCGGCCAGCACTTCACGATCGCGCAACGGGGTGGTCAATTGGCCGACGGTACTGGCGGCCAGTTCGAGTTGTTCGACCCCCGGCAAGCCGCGCAAGGGTCGCAACAGGCTACGCAGGCGCCGCACGGTGGTGCGCAAATCATGCAGGGCTTCATCGTCGGTGACGGCGGCGAGCCGAGCCTGGCAGCTCAGTAACCCTACTTCCAGGCCGATGACCTGAGCGACTAACTGATCTACCAAGGCTGACATGTTTTCCTCCACTGACGACGAATAATCCCTGCATCACTCAAACCGCTGACGCAGCCTGGTTGCACTCGACAGCTGCGACGAATCAGCGGCCGGCGCGCGACTCACGAATATAGAAACGCGCCTTCTCGGCCTTGTTGGCGCAGCCTTCGAACGCTTCGAATTGCTGCTGGGTCTTGGCGCCGGTCAGCAGGGACAAGGCCTTGGAGTAACTCACGGTACCGGCAAAGCCTTCGGCCTTGGCCAGGTCCAGCTCTTTCCACGCGGCGTCCAATTGGCTGCCGCAGCTGTCGCGATAGGCAGTTTTCCCGGCGCAACCGGCCAGGGCCAACATGATCACAGGCACACACATCCAGGCTTTCATCGATGACACCTCAAAATAAAGAAAAACGGTCGTACCGTGTAGACGTTGCCTACAAAGAAAAGTGCCTTGTCCGCCACCCGAAATCAAAAGCGCCTATTGCCAGAGCATACCCGAGCCTAGCCGCTATTCTGGAAAAATATTGCGCGGTGGCGCGAAGATTGAAGCCGCCCCCGTATTGGGTGCATTGTGGGCGCCTGCTTAACGAAGGACATCGACCATGAAGAAGCGTGTTGCCTTGGTGCTGGGCTCCGGTGGGGCCAGGGGCTATGCCCATATCGGTGTGATCGAGGAAATCGAACGGCGCGGCTACGACATCGCCTGTATCGCCGGCTGCTCCATGGGCGCGGTGGTCGGCGGAATCTATGCTGCCGGCAAACTCGATGAGTATCGCAACTGGATCGAAAGCCTGGATTACCTCGACGTACTGCGCCTGGTCGATGTGAGCTTCCGCCTGGGAGCGATTCGCGGCGAGAAGGTCTTCGGGCAGATCCGCAAGATCGTCGGCGAGATCAATATCGAAGAGCTGCGCATCCCCTATACCGCCGTGGCCACCGACCTCACCAACCAGCAGGAAATCTGGTTCCAGGAAGGCTGCCTGCACCAGGCCATGCGCGCATCGGCGGCGATTCCGAGCCTGTTCACCCCGGTGATGCAGGGCAACCGCATGCTGGTGGACGGCGGCCTGCTCAACCCGCTGCCGATCGTGCCGGTGGTGTCGAGCCATTGCGACTTGATCATTGCGGTCAACCTCAACGCGACCAACCAGAAACACTACCACTTGCCGGTGATCCAGCGGCCGCCGGCGTTCAAGAGCCGCTTCAACAGCCTGGCGAAGTCGCTGGGGTCGCACTTGCCGTTTCGCCGCAAGCAGGCCGAGCAGTTGATGAAGCTCGAACAGGAAGCCTTGCAGGCCCAAGCGGCCGAGATCAACCCGTGGCTGGAGTCGGCCGAACCGGAATCCCAGCAGCCCGCCGCCGCCCCGGAAAAAGCCGGGGCGCCGAAGTCGGCGACCGGTTCGTTCATCATCGACAACGTCGGCCCGGCATCATTGCTGGACCTGATCAACCAGAGCTTCGAGGTGATGCAGACATCGCTGGCGCAATACAAGATCGCCGGCTACCCGCCGGATGTGCTGATCAACGTGCCGAAGCGGGTGTGCCGGTTTTTCGAGTTCTACAAGGCGCCGGAACTGATCGCCCTGGGGCGCGAGATCGCCAGTGATACGTTGGATCGGTATGAGAGTGAGCAGCACTGAGATTGGCGGTGTGGCTGGGGGCCCTATCGGGGGCAAGTCGAATCGTCGCACCGCCCCTCCCACAGTTTGATTTGTGAACACATTTCAAAATGTGGGAGGGGGCTTGCCCCCGATAGGGCCCTGACAGCCAACGAAAACCCACCAGGCCTAAGCCCCCAACAACCGATACCCCACCCCCGCCTCGGTCACGATAAACCGCGGCTGAGTCGGATCATCCGCCAGCTTCTGGCGCAGGTGGCCCACCACGATGCGCAGGTAGTGGCTGTCCTCGGTATGGGTCGGCCCCCAGATGTCCTTGAGCAGTTGTTGCTGGGTAATCACCCGCCCCGGATGTCGCGCCAATTGCGCCAGCACCGCGTATTCCTTGCGGGTCAGCGCCACTTCGGCGCCGTCCAGCAATACGCGGCGGAAGGCCAGGTCCACCGTCAGCGGGCCAAAACACAACGCCGCTTCCTGGGCTTCACCCGCTGGGGCCTGGCGCAACAAGGCGCGCACGCGGGCCAGAAACTCCTGGATGCCAAAGGGTTTGGTGACGTAATCGTTCGCGCCCCCATCCAGCGCCTCGACCTTTTGCACTTCGCTGGCGCGCACCGACAACACCAGCACCGGCACCGTCGACCACTCACGAAACTCGCGCAGCACCTGCTGGCCGTCCATGTCCGGCAAGCCGAGGTCGAGTACCAGCAAATCCGGCTTGCTCAAGGCGGCCTGGGCCAGGCCTTCGTTGCCAGTGCCGGCCTCGATCACTTTGTAGCCCTGGGAGGCCAGGCTGATGCGCAGGAATTTGCGGATCTGCGGTTCGTCGTCAATGACCAAAATCGTCGCGGTCTGGCTCATGGTGTCCAATCAAAATCCATCGAAAAAAGAGAGTAGCTCACGCCTCGCGTTCCAGGCCAGGCTGTGTCGGCAGCGGCAGGAACAGCGTGATGCAAGTGCCCCGCCCGCCAATCCCATCGGCGACGCTGATATGCCCGCCATGGGCGCCGACCATGCCCTGGCAGATCGCCAGGCCCAGCCCCGTGCCCTGCCCGCCGCGATCACCACGGGCAGCGGTGTAGAACATATCGAAAATCTTCGCGCGCTCGTCTTCGGGAATCCCGGGGCCCTCGTCCGCCACGGCGAAGAATAGCTGGTTATCCGACACCCCGGCGCTGACGTGCAAATGGCCCTGGGCCGGCGAGAATCGGGCGGCGTTTTCCAGCACGTTGACCAGCGCCTGCTCGATCAACGCGGCATGCACATACAGCAATGGCAGTTCAGACGGCACATCGATCCTCACCTGCAACGGCGCGAGCACCGCGCGCAAACGGCCGAGGGCGCTGCCGACGATATCGCCGGGCGAGACCCAATCGCGCGCCAGCTTCAACGCGCCGTGGCCCAGGCGGGTCATGTCCAACAGGTTCTGGATATAGCGGTCGAGGCGCTCGGCTTCATCGCGGGTGCCTTCGAGCAACTCGCGGCGATCCTCCAGCGGGATGGCTTCGCCGAGTGCCAGCAGGCTGTCGATACTGCCACGCATGGACGTCAACGGCGTGCGCAAATCGTGGGACACCGAGGCGAGCAAGGCACTGCGCAGTTGCTCGGTCTCGCCGTGCAGGCGCGCGGACTCCAGCTCCTGCGCCAATTGCGCGCGGGCCAACGCCTGGGCCAGCGGCTGGCTCAAGGCAGTCAGCAAGCGACGGCGCTGGCCGCTCAGTTCCATACCGGGTTTTGCGCTGACGCCGAGCAACCCCAGCGGGCCCTCTTCGCCCGACAACGGCCACCACCACCAGCGCCCGAACGGCAGCGTGCCGGTGCCCTTACCTGCCGGCTGGTCATGCTGCCAGGCCCAGTCGGCGGCGGCGCGTTCGGCTTCGGTGAAGGTCAGCGGCCCGCCGGTCTCGACTTTCCAGGCGCCCTGGCCGTCGCGGTTGACCAGGCACAGATCCAGGTCGCTCCAGCCTTCCAGGTGATGCGCCGCCGCGCTGATCACCGCCTGGCGGTCGGTGGCGGCGGTGAGTTTGCGCGACAGGTCGAGCAGCTCGCTGGTTTCTTCCTGGGTATCGCGCAACGCCTGCAACTGCCGACGCTGGCGCGCCGCGAGGTTGCCGGTCAACGCCGCCATCAGCAGGAAGAACAACAGAGTCAGTACGTCTTCTTCACGCTGGATGGCGAAGGAGAATTTTGGCGGAATAAACAGGAAGTCATACGTCAGGAACGACAGCGCCGCGCACATCAGGGACGGCCCCAGGCTGCTGCGCACCGCCACCAGCAATACTGCCGCGAGAAACACCAGCGAGATATTCGGCAACGGCAACACACTGGCGACCGCCCAGGCCAGGGCCGCCGCGATCACCGTCGCCACCACCGCCAGCGCATAGTCGAACCACACCAGCCCGCGCACATCCGGCAGGCGCGGCGGTGCAGGTACGTCGTCGCTGTCGAGGATATTGATTTCCAGACCGCGCGCATTGCGCATCAGGCGCTCGGCCACGCCACCGCCGAACAGCCGGCGTCGCCAGTTCATCCGCGACTGCCCGACCAGCACCAGGCTGGCGCGGCGCTCGGCGGCATGCTGGATCAACGTCTTGGTCACCTCACCCGCACGCAGCAGCACCACGTCACCGCCGAGGCGTTCGGCCAGTTGCTGGGCATTTTGCAGACGCAGACGTGCTTGTTCATCGCGTGCGCGGCCGTTATCGATATGCACCAGGGTCCAGGGCAGATGGCGACGCTGCGCCACGCGGCTGGCATGGCGCACCAGGCGTTCGGCTTGTGCATCGCCGTCGACGCCGACCAGCAAGCGTCCGCGCACGGCCGGCGCGGCCTGGCCGAGTTGGCGGTAACCCTGGGCCAGGTCGTCGTCGACGTGAGCGGCGGCGGTTTGCATCGCCAGCTCGCGCAGGGCCATCAGGTTGGTCTGGGTGAAAAACGCGTCGATGGCCGCACGGGCCTGTTCTGGCACATACACCTTGCCGTCGCGCAGGCGCTCCAGCAACTCGCGCGACGGCAGGTCGATCAGCAGCAGCTCATCGGCCTCCTGCAGGACCCAATCGGGCAGGGTTTCGCGCACCTGCACGCCGGTGATGCCACGCACTTGATCGTTGAGGCTTTCCAGGTGCTGGACGTTGACCGTGGTGAACACGTTGATGCCGGCGGCAAGCAGTTCCTGAATATCCTGCCAGCGCTTTTCATGGCGGCTGCCGGGCGCGTTGCTGTGGGCCAGTTCGTCCACCAGCACCAGTTGCGGCTTGGCGGCGAGCAGGCCGTCCAGGTCCATTTCCTCGAGCATCACGCCCCGGTATTCACTGCGCAGCAACGGTTGCTGCGGCAGGCCGCTGAGCAACGCTTCGGTCTCGGCGCGGCCGTGGGTTTCGACCACGCCAGCGAGCAACCTGACGCCCTGGCGCAACTGCGTGTGGGCGGCCTGGAGCATGGCGTAGGTCTTGCCCACACCCGGCGCGGCGCCCAGGAAGACTTTGAGCCGGCCACGGCCGTCCCGGGGCAGATCGGCTAACAGGGCATCGGCGCGGCCGGAGTCGCTCATGCGCGGGGGTTCCTTCAGGGGTTTATAGGGTGTCTTTCAGGGCGCTATCGCGGGCAAGCCCGCTCCCACATTTGGAATGCATTGCCCGCGATAGCGGCGCTCCTGTTTACAATTTTTCCAGGGCCATGTTCAGCGCCAGCACATTCACCACCGGCGGGCCCACCAGTGGGCTTTCGATGTGTTCATCCAGCAAGCGTTGCAGGGTGGCCACCGGCACATTCCGCGCGGCGGCTACCCGCGCCAGTTGATAGGCAATCGCCTGCGGAGGCAAGTGTGGATCAAGACCGCTGCCGGAGGTAGTCAGCGAGGCTAACGGCACCGGCCCTTGCGCGGGCACGAACTGTTTATTCGCGTCATCGAACACGCGCGTGGCCAGTGCCGGGTTGCTTGGCCCCAGGTTGCTCGCGCTGCTGGACACGGTCGCGAACGCGCCCGCCGAAGGACGCGGGTGGAACCAACTGTCGCCGGTAAAGTCCTGAGCAATCAGGCTGGAGCCGCGCACCTTGCCGCTGGCGTCGCGCACCAGGCTGCCGTTGGCCTGGTCCGGGAAGGCAACCTGGGCGACGCCGGTCACCACCAACGGGTAGGCGACGCCGGTGATCAGGGTCATGAGGACCAGCAGGCTCAGGGCCGGGCGGATGATATTGGACATTTCAAATTCCTCGATTCGGTCAGTGCAACCTGTGGCCACCGCTTTGCCGGTGCCCACAGGCATCGGGTCAAACCAGGTGCAGCGCGGTCAGCAACATGTCGATCGCCTTGATGCCCACGAACGGCACCACAATCCCGCCCAGGCCGTAGATCAATAGGTTGCGCCGCAGCAACGCCGCTGCACTCGCCGCCTGCACCCGCACACCGCGCAGCGCCAGGGGAATCAGCACGACGATGATCAGCGCGTTGAACACGATGGCCGAGAGGATCGCGCTCTGCGGGCTCTGCAGGTGCATCACGTTGAGCACGCCCAGTTGCGGGTAGATCGAGGCGAACAGCGCCGGCAGGATCGCGAAGTACTTGGCCACGTCGTTGGCGATGGAAAAGGTGGTCAGCGCGCCGCGGGTCACCAGCAATTCCTTGCCAATCTGCACCACGTCCAGCAGCTTGGTCGGGTCGCTGTCGAGGTCGACCATGTTGGCCGCTTCGCGGGCAGCCTGGGTGCCGTCGTTCATCGCCATGCCGACGTCCGCCTGGGCCAGCGCCGGGGCGTCGTTGGCGCCGTCGCCGCACATCGCCACCAGTCGACCGTCGTTCTGTTCGTGGCGAATCCGCGCGAGTTTTTTCTCCGGGGTGGCTTCGGCCAACACGTCGTCCACGCCAGCTTCCGCGGCAATCGCGGCCGCTGTCAGCGGGTTGTCGCCGGTGACCATCACGGTGCGGATTCCCAGCTTGCGCAGCTCGGCAAACCGTTCGCGGATGCCGGGCTTGACCACGTCCTTCAGATGGATCGCACCGAGCAACTTGCCATCGACGCACACCAGCAACGGCGTGCCGCCGCTCTGGGCGATCTTGTCGACTTCCCGCGACAGGGCCGGTTGCAGGTCGCCGCGAGGCTGACCGATAAACGCCAGCAGCGAGTCCACGGCGCCTTTGCGGAATACGCGGCCCTGATAGTCGACGCCGGACAAACGGGTTTCGGCGGTGAACGGCACGGCGGTCAGTTCCGCCAGGGACGGCTCGGCCTGTGGGTGCAGGGCCCGCAGGTATTCAACGATGGATTTACCCTCTGCCGTGTCATCCGCCAGGGACGCCAGCAGCGCGCCCTCGGCCAGTTCCCGGCCGCTCACGCCCGGCGCCGCCACCACTGCCGCGCAGCGACGGTTGCCAAAGGTGATGGTGCCGGTCTTGTCCAGCAACAACACATGCACGTCCCCCGCCGCTTCCACGGCGCGACCGGACTTGGCGATCACGTTGAGGCGCACCAGGCGGTCCATGCCGGCGATACCGATGGCCGAGAGCAAGCCGCCGATGGTGGTCGGAATCAGCGTCACCAACAGGGCGACCAGGAACACCAGGGGCAAGCTGCCATTGGCGAAGTGGGCGAACGGCTGCAGGGTCACGACCACCAGCAGGAAGATCAGGGTCAGGCCGATCAGCAGGATATCCAGCGCCACTTCGTTGGGGGTTTTCTGGCGTTTGGCGCCTTCCACCAGCGCGATCATGCGGTCCAGCGTGGACTCGCCGGGGTTGGCGGTGATGCGGATCAGCAGCCAGTCCGAGACCAGGCGCGTGTTGCCGGTGACGGCCGAGCGATCGCCGCCGGATTCGCGAATCACCGGCGCGGATTCACCGGTGATCGCCGCTTCGTTGACCGCGGCGATGCCTTCGATGACCTCGCCGTCGCCGGGGATCATTTCCCCGGCGGCGACGCGCACCACATCACCTTTGCGCAGGCTGGTGGCGGGCACGACCTTGAAGCTGCCATCGGCCTCCTTGCGCCGAGCGCTGAGGCCTTCGCTGCCGGCCTTGAGGCTGTCGGCGCGGGCCTTGCCACGCCCTTCGGCCAAGGCTTCGGCGAAGTTGGCGAACAGCACGGTGAACCACAGCCACACGGCGATTTGCGCGGCGACGAAGGTCGGCACGTCGGTGTCGGGCACCAGGCACAGCACGGTGGTGAGGATGGCGGTCAGTTCGACCACCAGCATCACCGGCGAGCGTTGCAGTTGCCGTGGGTCGAGCTTGACGAACGCTTGGACCAACGCCGGGCGCCACAGCGCGGAGATCGCGGTTTTGGCGGGCTCGTGGGTTTTGACCGGGCTCGCGTTCTTTGCAGGCATGTTCATTTTCATATCCCTCGGCTCTTCATTTAAAAGCAGCCATGCTCAGGTGTTCAGCAATAGGGCCCAGTGCCAGTGTCGGCAGGAAGGTCAGGCCGCCCACCAGCAAAATGGTCACGGTCAACAGGGTCACGAACAGCGGACCATGGGTGGGGAAGCTGTTCTGGCCAATCGGTGCGGTCTTCTTCATCGCCAGGCTGCCGGCCAGGGCCAGTACCGGGAGGATGTAGCCGAAGCGACCGATCAACATGCCCAGGCCCAGCATCAGGTTGTGGAACGGCGTGTTGGCACTGAAGCCGCCGAACGCCGAACCGTTGTTGGCACTGGCCGAGGTGTAGGCATAGAGCAACTGGCTGAACCCGTGGGGGCCAGGGTTGCTGATCGCACCGGCCGGGCCGGGCAGGCTGGAGGCTATGGCACCGAGCACCAGTACGCCGATCGGCATCACCATCAGGGTCACGACCAGCAATTGCACTTCCTTGGCCTGCAGCTTCTTGCCCAGGTATTCCGGAGTGCGGCCGATCATCAGGCCGGCGAGGAACACCGCGATCAACACGTTGAGCAACATGCCGTACATACCGGCGCCGACGCCGCCGAAGATCACTTCGCCGACCATCATGTTGACCAGTGCCACCATCCCGCTGAGGGGGCTGAGGCTGTCGTGCATGCCGTTGACCGAACCGTTGGACGCCGCGGTGGTGGTCACCGACCACAACACGGTGCCAGTGGTGCCGAAGCGCGCTTCTTTACCTTCCAGCGGTGCGGTCTGCTCAACCGCCGGGTTGTTCAGGGTCGGGTTGGGCTGGTATTCGGCCCACAGCGAGGTCGCGCCGCCGATCAGGAACAGGGCCAGCATGCAAGCGAGAATCGCCCGGCTCTGACGCAGATCCTTCACGTAATGGCCGAAGGTAAACACCAGCGCCACCGGGATCAGGATGATCGCCGACACCTCGAACAGGTTGGCCCAGGCCGTCGGGTTTTCAAACGGATGCGCCGAGTTCACGCCAAAGAAACCACCGCCGTTGGTGCCCAGTTGCTTGATGGCAATCTGGCTGGCTGCCGGGCCCAAAGGGATCACCTGGTCGACGCCCTGCAGGGTCACGGCATCAACGTAATGCGCGAAGGTTTGCGGCACGCCCTGCCACACCAGGAACAACGCCATCACCAGGCACAACGGCAACAGGCCGTAGAGCGTGGCGCGGGTCATGTCGACCCAGAAGTTGCCCAGGGTCTGGGTGGATTTGCGACCGATCCCACGGCACAGCGCGACCAGGACTGCCAGGCCGGTGGCCGCACTGACGAAGTTCTGCACGGTGAGGCCGGCCATCTGGCTGAGGTAGCTGAGGGACGCTTCACCGCTGTAGGACTGCCAGTTGGTGTTGGTGATGAAACTGACTGCGGTGTTGAAGGCCTGGGTCCACTCCAGGCCCGGCAACTTCTGCGGGTTCAGTGGGAAGTAGCCCTGGAACAACAGGATCGAGAACAGCAACACAAACCCGGCGAGGTTGAACGCCAGCAACGCCAGCATGTATTTCTGCCAGCTCTGTTCCTGCTGCGCGTCCACGCCCGAGAGGCGATAGCACGCGCGCTCCACGGGCCCGAGCAGCGGCGTGAGCCAAGTGCGCCGGCCTTCCATCACGTTGTAATAGAACCGCCCCAGGAACGGGGCCGGCACCAGTACCACGGCGAAGAAGGCGATGATCAGCCAATAGTCATAACTGTGCATAGCCTGCTCCTAGTTCCGATCCGCGCGTAACAGCGCAACCAGCAGATAAATGAACAGCGCCACGGCCAATAGCAGTGACACCCCGTCCAGAACGCTCATGGAAGTCTCTCCGTTTAGCGGCGAGTGCCGCGTGTGGGGCAATTGTCGGCAGGAGTGGTGTAAAGGAACGAGAGCGAGGGGCTGGGTGGGGCGTAAAGATGGCGTAAAGAGTGGGTTTATGCGGGGTTTACACCGGGGGTTTCGGCGCCTGGGCGGGTGCTATCGGGAGCAAGCCCCCTCCCACAGGTTGATCGGCGCTCGGCGTGACAACTCGGTCAAGTGTGGGAGGGAGCTTGCTCCCGATAGCACCGGCACAGTCACCGCCGCACTTATCTGGTGCAGCAACAGAAAATTTCAAACGCCAAACCATCCCCCAAACGACAGTAGCGCAGCTTTACGACAATGATTCTCAGGCTGGCATGGCCGCTGCAACACCTTGAATCATTCCAACCGGTTCAGGGAGCGCAATACGATGAACACACAACTCAAACCCACCTTGGGCACCCTGCATTTGTGGGGCATCGCGGTTGGGCTGGTGATTTCCGGGGAATACTTCGGCTGGAGCTATGGCTGGGGCGTGGCCGGGACCTTGGGCTTCCTGGTGACCTCGTTGATGGTCGCCGCGATGTACACCTGCTTTATCTTCAGTTTCACCGAACTGACCACCGCCATTCCCCACGCAGGTGGGCCCTTTGCCTACAGCCGCCGCGCGTTTGGGGAAAAAGGCGGCCTGATTGCCGGCCTGGCGACCCTGATCGAATTCGTGTTCGCCCCGCCCGCCATCGCCTTGGCCATCGGTGCGTATCTGAATGTGCAGTTTCCCGCACTCGATCCGAAACACGCCGCCGTCGGCGCCTACATCGTGTTCATGGGCCTGAACATCCTCGGCGTGAAACTCGCCGCCACCTTCGAACTGGTGGTGTGCGTACTCGCCGTCGCCGAACTGCTGGTATTCATGGGCGTGGTCGCCCCCGCGTTCAGCTTCAGCAACTTCGCCCTTAATGGCTGGGCCGGCTCCGACACCTTCGGTGCTCCGGCGATTGCCGGGATGTTCGCGGCGATCCCCTTCGCGATCTGGTTCTTCCTCGCCATCGAAGGCGCGGCCATGGCGGCCGAGGAAGCGAAAGATCCCAAGCGCACCATTCCGAAAGCCTACATCAGCGGCATCCTGACCCTGGTGATCCTGGCCATGGGCGTGATGTTCTTCGCCGGCGGCGTGGGCGACTGGCGCACTCTGTCGAATATCAACGACCCGCTGCCCCAGGCGATGAAAACCGTGGTCGGTGAAAGCTCCGGCTGGCTGCACATGCTGGTGTGGATCGGCCTGTTCGGGCTGGTAGCGAGCTTCCACGGCATCATCCTTGGCTACTCGCGCCAATTCTTCGCCCTGGCTCGGGCCGGCTACCTGCCGTCGTTCCTGGCCAAGCTGTCGCGTTTTCATACACCGCACCGGGCAATCATCGCTGGCGGCGTGGTCGGTATTGCCGCCATCTACAGCGACGGTTTGATCAACCTGGGCGGCATGACCCTGACTGCTGCAATGATCACCATGGCCGTATTCGGCGCCATCGTGATGTACATCATGAGCATGCTCAGCCTGTTCAAACTGCGTAAGACCGAACCGCTGCTGGAACGCACCTTCCGCGCTCCGGGCTACCCAATCGTGCCGGGCATCGCGCTGGTGCTGGCGGTGGTGTGCCTGGTGGCCATGGCCTGGTTCAACGCACTGATCGGCATGATCTTCCTCGGCTTCATGGTGGTCGGCTTCATCTACTTCCAGATGACCGCGCACGACCGCGCCGCGGCACCGGCAGATGCAATGTTGACCGGGCTCTAAGGTTTTGAGGCGGAACAGGCCTACACTGAACTACTCAGAAAGCCTGTAACTCAAAGCAGTTATTACCGTGGGAAAAACCTCCCACGGCAATCTGCCTCAAGGAGAGCGTTATGCCGTGGTATGCATGGTTGATTATGGTGGTTGCGATCGGGTCGATCGTCGGCGGGCTGCTGATGCTGCGTGACAGCGCCAACAAAGTGGAACTCACCGACGAACAACGCAAACGCGTGGCCGAGCGCAATGCGCAGGCGGATGCCAAGGACTCGCAGGACCGCTGACCTGGTTTGCCCCTGTGGCGAGGGAGCTTGCTCCCGTTGGGCTGCGAAGCAGCCCCCTCCCCCGGTTACTCCCAATCCGCCTTGGCAATCTGCAACCCGTGCAGCCCCTTATAAGCAGCACGCGCAGGCGAGCTCCAACCGTTCAGCAACTCTTCTTCCAATCGATAAATCTCAACCCCCAGCGGACGACACACCGTCAGCGGGTCCTGTGCATCCGGGCCCCACATCGGCAGCGACAGATCCCCGCCCGGGCAGGTCGACAGCGCACACAACAAATCAATCTCGGCAAAAAACTCCAGGTAATCGCCCTTCTGCGCCGGACAGGCTTTCATGAAATACATGTCGTCGTGATTGAGGCCGGTGCATTGGAAGATGTTCAGCACGTCATGCACGTCGAATTCCGTCAGACCGTGAGGCAACACCGCACGGGTCAGGTTCGAGTGACAGTGATGATGGAAATCTTCACCAGTGAGCATGCGGTTCACATACGGATCGCAGCGCGTACCGAGCAAATCATGCAGGCGCCCGCCGTGCTCATCGATGCCGTAGCTGGCCAGGCTGTCATCGGTGATGGTCACCAGCGGCCGCAGGAACGGCAGGTTAGACCACAACCGATCATGGGTGCTGACATGCGCGCCCTGTAACTGGCGCGTGCGCGCGGCCCACAGGCGTTCGCGCGGGTCGTTGGCGTTCCACACATTGAAGTCGCCCACCTGCGGCCCCACCGGCGTAGTCACACGGAACACATGCCCGGCCAGCACCTTCCACGCCCTGCCCGTGCGAATCGGCACCTCGAACTGTTCGACCAAGGTGCGTTGATCCTTGCGCTCACGGATACGTTCGTAAAACGCGGTGTCGACCTGCAACGCCGAACCCTTGCTGACCTGGTAAGCGGCTGGATAGTCTTTGTACATGGGGCAAATCCTCGATCAAGGGAAAGTAAACAGGGCCAACGACTGCCGTTCTGAATCATCCAGGTACAGGCTCATCGCCTCCCCGGCCGCCAGCTTGTTGTTATTGGCTAATAACGTGTGGATCTCAAGGTCCCGTTCCAGCCAGGGCGACTGGAAACGCTGCTCATCGGGCGCGGCGCAGAACACCAGACGCAACTGCGCAATCACCTGGGCGAAAAACTCGTCAAACAACGGGCTGCGCATCAGCCCGACAATCTGCTGATGCACCAACAGGCTGTGGGTCGCAACCGCACGCCAGTCCTCACGCTCCCGGGCCAGCGCGGTGGCCTCGATGGCGTTTTGCATACGCTCGGATTGATCCTGGGTGAACGCACCGCTCTGGGCAATGGCCTGCAATTCGAGCGTGCGGCGGACGACAAATAAATCACGCACCTCTTCGCGCTCCAACCGACGAACCACCACGCCCTTGTTGCGCACATAGCGCGTCAACCCTTCCCGCTCCAAACGGTGCAACGCCTCACGAATCGTATTGCGCGATGCGTTATAGGCCCTGACCAGCTCGGCTTCGACCAATGCCATTCCCGGCAACAGTCGGCCACCAATGATGTCGGCACGCAGTTCCAGGGCGATCTGGTCGGCTAAGGACAAGCTGAGTGTCATCGTTACCTCACGATTGTTGAACAATCCTCCCTGTATCAGTAATCACTTTTCATGCCAACGCCACCCCGGGGGTAAAAGTTCAGCTTGGTTAACATGTCGGCACGTCTACGAGGCAGGCTATGCGCTATTCACACGACCACAACGCTCTAACCCGCATCATCAAGGAAGCCTCCGTTTGCTTTTGCCGCGATGGCGTCGGCGCCACCGGCCTGCCGCCCTTGATGAAAGCACTGAACCTGACCCATGGCGGGTTCTATGCACACATCTCAAATCCAAGGATGAAGGGGTGCTGAGCAGAAGTGTCGAGAGCGCTGAATTGGCGACGCGCATCATGGGCGGGTACGTGAACGTTTGAAGGCGCAGCTATTGCACTATAAAAAGGCCGGTCAATAACCGGCCTCCTCGGCGAACGCTGCCCCCTTAGTTGATCGCTAGCCTGTCGCGATTCCGCTCCAGCAGTGCCTTGCCGATCCCCTTAACCTCCAACAACTCATCAAGCGCCTTGAAAGGGCCGTTGCTGTTGCGGTAAGCAACGATAGCCCTCGCCTTTGCGGCGCCAATGCCCAGGAGATCACGTTGCAAGGCTTCAGCATCTGCAGCGTTGAGATTGACCTTGGTGGACTGCTCCACCGGGTTCATCTGGCCAGAGCGGATGGTAGCGGGCTCGGGCGTGATCGCAGGCGCCGCGGTAGTTGCTACCGAGATGCTCGCAAGGAGGGCGAAAACGAGGGAAGAAAAATAAGCGTTTGGCATGAGTGACGCTCCATGACATCAATGAGTGAAAGCAGCTTTTCCAAAGCTGCTTCTCTAACTTAGGTGATGTGCGTAGAGAGTCAAAAATGGCTGCGTTACAGCGTGTGAATTCAGGGTTCAAGCCGGTGCCGTTGATAGATCAGGTCGACAATTTCGCCATCCGGAGAGTAACCACTGACGGTGTCACGCAAGAGTTGGCGGACGCGGGAGTAATCATCCACATCTACCGCTGCAAGCAGCTCACTCAATTTGCCTTTCAGGACATCCCATGACAGGAAGTCTTCATTGGCACTCATGATCATCGGATGCTGCGTGGCGACTACGTTGTCGCCGATAAGCAACTCTTCATAAAGTTTTTCGCCAGGACGCAGCCCAGTGAATTCAATGGCGATATCGCCATGGGGATTTTTGTCGGAACGAACGCTCAGGCCGGAAAGGTGAATCATTTTCTCCGCCAACTCGACAATTTTCACCGGCTCGCCCATATCCAGCACAAATACATCACCGCCCAGCCCCATGGAGCCGGCCTGGATGACCAACTGTGCCGCTTCGGGGATCGTCATGAAATAGCGTGTGATTTTTGGGTGAGTGACGGTCAAAGGGCCGCCTGACTTGATTTGTTTGTGAAAAAGCGGAATGACGGAGCCTGATGAACCCAGCACATTACCGAATCTCACCATCGTGAAGCGAGTCTTGTTGACGCGGGAAAAACCCGACCTATCACCGAACATAACCGGCGCTTTCTCACGGCTGAGCGCCTGTAATGCCAGTTCTGCAAGTCGTTTTGTACTGCCCATCACATTGGTAGGACGAACAGCTTTGTCGGTGGAAATCAGTACAAAGTTAGCTACCCCCGCCTGAAGAGCAGCCTGGGCAGTATTGAGCGTGCCAATGACATTGTTCAACACGCCTTCGGCAATATTGTGCTCGACAATCGGAACATGCTTATAAGCGGCAGCATGGTAAACCGTGTCGATATGCCAGCATTTCATCACATCGAGCAACTTAGTCTCGTTGCGCACAGAGCCCAGCATCGGTAACAGCTTAACCGGCAATGACTCGCGTGCGACTCGGTACTCAAGCTCAGATAAAATGCTGTAAAGATTGAATTCGCTATGCTCATACAGCAGCAGCGTCGTGGGCTTTAGTGCAAGGATCTGGCGACAAAGCTCCGAACCAATTGATCCACCTGCGCCCGTGACCATCACCGACTGGCCGACGATGCAACGCTCGAGGAGATCCTCTTGAGCAGGTACGGCGTCGCGCCCCAACAGGTCGGCGATATCCACTTCTTGGATGTCGTCCACTTTGACTCGACCACTCGCAAGATCCATGAAGCCCGGAACGCTGCGAACATGAAGCGGGAAGCGTTCAAGATAGCTCAGAATTTCTCGCCTGCGCCCCCGATTTGCCGACGGTACCGCCAGCAGGATTTCCTGTGCGCCTGTGGCGTCGATCATCTGCTCGATATGTTTGGGCTTGAACACTTGCAAGCCTGAAATCACACGACCGGCAATGCTCCTGTCATCGTCGATGAACGCGACAGGACGCATGACTCGGCCCATGCGTAATGCTGCAACCAGTTGGTTGCCCGCTGAACCGGCACCGTAGATAGCAACCTTCGTCAAGCCGTCATCGCGACTAGTGAACGGAACATGCTGTACTCCGGTAAACCAGTCCCCCAAGAAATATTGACGCATTGCCAAGCGCAAGCCGCCAATCATAATCATGCTCAACCACCAGTAGTTAAAAATAACCGAGCGCGGGACAACTATCTGATGATTGCTATAGACATAGACGAACATACCGAGGATGAGCGAGGAAAGACTGACTGCCTTGATTATTGTGACAAGCGCATCATTGCCGAAATAGCGCATCACCGCCCGGTACATGCCAAAACGGATAAACAGAGGGACAGCGACGATAGGAGCACTCACAAACAGCCACAAGTGATGCCGAACAGGCTCGTTCATTTCGAAAATGCCGAGACGGACGACAAAAGCCATCCACAACGAAAGCCATACCAGCACCACATCTGCAAGCACTTGCAGAATGCGCTTGTGTCGGCGCGGAAGATTCAATAAAAAAACTCTTACCTTATCCATGACCCTCTCGAACACCTCTCCAGTCTTCCAAAATCAAAAAATGAACAGCTACCCTTGAGTCCGCCAAAAATCGATTTACGATGATTGATCGGTGCTGAACAAGCGCCATACAGGCGTGGCACCCGAAGCACAAAAAAGGCTCATCCGGCACGGGAACCAGAAACGAGGCTGGGCCTTACGACTCACCACAGATCCAATCCCGATATGATACTCAGGTTGTACCACAAATCCTCTGCATTCCCTGACCCAGGGGCAACCGACTGGCTGACCCGAAGCGCACGTACACGTTGTTGGCAGGCCAATCCATGCGTAGGAAAACTCAGAGACACTCGCGGGACTCGCGGGACTCGTCCATCTTACCCGCCCCCGCGCCGATGACGGTCACACAAAACCAGTATAACCGGCGCACTAGGATTCACACCCCAGTCTCTGTAATGCTAGTGTCTAAATTGATCAGATTAAAAAACTGAAATATTTACATTTTTTATTACTTTAATCAAAGACACCTAAGGCGCAGTGTGATTGCTCCAAACACATTGACTGCAAAAAAAGATGGCGCCATGCAAATCCCTACTGCCAACCGCCAGAAATATCACGGCCTTGAAAAACCATTGGAAAAGAAGGCTATAATCTTAATCACATCAGAAATTCAGCAATGAAACGTCACAAAAAAATGATAGACATGCGTTGTAGACGCATCCGTGACCTCAAACGTCATTTTGTACGAATAGCCATGCCAACGATGCCAGTCCATGTGCAACGCAGCAAGGGTGCAACAAGAGGGCGCTGATTCAAATGCAATACCCAGCTGTAAGAAACCCCTTACAGCAACCCTGAATCCAGCGTCGACTCACAAAACGGGCTCTAGATGGGCTTTTGAAAAAAATACAGGCAGGCGTTCGCCCCCTGTCATGTAAAAAGCAGCGAAGAGAAGTGAGTAAACACGTTATCAAAAAAGCTTAGACGTTCAAGGAACTATAAAAATTTACGACTCCCCCGCCGCATGATTAACAGAAGCGTGTGGTGAAATTCATTTTTAACACTGGTGTGGCAATGATTTTGAAAACCTTGTGTGTATTCGGCACGCGTCCTGAAGCAATTAAAATGGCCCCTTTGGCGCTGAGACTTGCTGCAGACGAGCGCTTCGATGCCAAGGTCTGCGTAACCGGACAACATCGCGAAATGTTGGATCAGGTGCTCAACCTGTTTGAGATCGCTCCGAACTTCGATCTCAATATCATGAAGTCGGGCCAGGATCTGACTGATGTCACCAGCAGCATTTTACAAGGGATGAAAGGTGTCTTCGCCAAGTTCAAACCCGATATCGTCTTGGTGCATGGGGATACAGCGACGACCTTCGCGACAACACTAGCGGCCTATTATCACCAGATCCCCGTCGCTCACGTCGAGGCAGGTCTGCGCACCGGCAATCTCTACTCACCGTGGCCAGAAGAAGCCAACCGCAAGTTGACCGGCGCGCTCGCGGCTGTACATTTCGCGCCTACAGAAACGTCCAGGCAGAACCTGCTGAGAGAAGGGGTTGATGCTGGATGCATCCATGTGACTGGCAATACCGTTATTGATGCGCTGCTTGAGGTTGTGGCAAGAATCAAAAACAGCCCCGCTCTGCAACAGAAGTTTCACCAACAGTTTTCATTCCTGGGTGAAGAAAAACGAATCATCCTCGTCACCGGCCACCGTCGCGAAAGCTTTGGCGACGGTTTCGAGAAAATTTGCCAGGCCCTGATCAAAACGGCCAAAGACTTTCCTGACGTCCAGATCGTCTATCCCGTTCACCTGAATCCAAACGTACGCGAGCCGGTCAATCGATTGTTGGCGGGCATTCAAAATGTTCATTTGATCGAGCCCCTGGATTACTTGCCATTCGTCTATTTGATGGAGCGTTCGCACCTGATTCTCAGCGACTCAGGCGGCATACAAGAGGAAGCTCCATCACTGGGCAAACCTGTGCTGGTCATGCGCGACACTACTGAGCGCCCGGAAGCCGTAGAAGCGGGTACCGTCAGGTTGGTCGGTACCGACATCGAGGTCATTACAAATAATCTGCGCAGTCTTCTGACGGACCCTGACGCTTATCACCAGATGAGCTTCGCGCACAACCCTTACGGCGACGGAAAGGCATCCGCTCGGATCCTTGAAGCTCTTTCCCAAATCAAAAAAGGCTAATCCATGAGCTTTGAAACTATTTCTGTAGTCGGCCTAGGCTACATCGGACTCCCTACTGCCGCCGTTTTCGCAGCAAGAAAGAAAAAAGTTATCGGCGTCGATGTCAACGCACAAGCGGTAGCCACGATCAACCGCGGTGATATCCATATTATCGAACCGGATTTGGACATCGTCGTACGCACCGCGGTAACTGAAGGCTATCTGAGGGCGACCACCATCGCCGAACCCGCCGATGCGTTCCTGATTGCAGTGCCGACCCCCTTCAAGGGCGACCACGAGCCTGATCTCTCTTATATTAAAGCGGCTAGTAAATCCATCGCCCCGGTACTGAAGAGAGGCGACCTAGTAATCCTCGAATCGACTTCTCCTGTGGGAGCCACTGAGCAAATGTCCGCGTGGCTGGCGCAAGCACGGCCAGACCTGAGCTTCCCGCAGACGCTGGGCGAAGCATCGGATATCCGTATTGCGCATTGTCCAGAACGCGTCCTACCTGGGCACGTGTTACGAGAGTTGATTGAGAATGATCGGATCATCGGCGGCCTGACCAGAAAATGCTCGGAAGCCGCAAAGCACTTATATCAAACATTCGTTAAGGGCGAATGCATCATTACCGACGCACGCACAGCCGAAATGTGCAAGCTCACTGAAAACAGTTTCCGCGATGTGAACATTGCTTTTGCCAATGAACTGTCGATGATTTGCAAAAAACTTGAGATTAGCGTTTGGGAACTGATTCGCTTGGCCAACCACCACCCGCGAGTCAACATTCTGCAACCGGGCCCTGGTGTTGGCGGGCACTGCATTGCTGTCGATCCTTGGTTTATTGTCAGTAAGACACCTGATGATGCGCGCCTGATCCGGACCGCTCGCGAAGTGAATGATAGTAAGCCAACATGGGTACTGGACCAAGTAAGGCTTGCGATTGGTAAGTTCCTGCAGGCGCATCCCTCCAAGACAGCCAAAGATGTGACAATCGCTTGCCTGGGCCTGGCATTCAAGCCAAACATCGACGACCTTCGTGAAAGCCCATCCCTGGAAATTGCGGTGCAAATCGCAAAAAACCACCCAGGTACCGTGCTGGCGGTGGAGCCCAACATCGAACAAATACCAGAACGCCTGAACGGTCTTGCAGCATTGAGCGAGATTGATAACGCGCTGTCCTTGGCTGATGTCGTTGTTCTGCTTGTGGACCACAGTCCGTTCAAGAACATCTCAAAAGACCAATTGTCATCACGACAAGTCATTGATACCCGCGGCGTCTGGGCCTGAAGGCATCAGGCTCAAACATAATGGTCTGGCGGAAAACACAGGTTTCCGCCAGATCTTATGCGATGACGCAATAGCGGTCATCAGGTACTCGCGGAATAGCATTTGTCGTAATAAGTTTGACGAGGTCTTAGCATGTTCAATCTACTGATTCAGGCGCTGACACTGTTAAGTGGATTAGTTGTCAATTTTGTCATCCCAGGGCTGTATGGCCTGGAAGCTTATGGCGCCTTTATTAAGGCTAACGTACTGGTATTTCTATTTCAGAAGCTCCTAGACATCATCAACGAACAACTCATTGCCAGCGTGGAGGCCGAGTACATACTCGTCACCTCACTGTTTATGGCGGTGTTGATTTTTCTACTTTTCAGCGCGATGAATCTTATCGATAGCATCGGCAATCCTTTGTTATTAGGCGTGATGCTGCTCAGTTCAGCATGCTTGTTATCGCTCTTCGGCCTACGCCTTCAACGGTGGATTGTCGGCTATCTGATGATTTTCCTATGTGTGTTTTTCTCGGCGCTTCTCATCAGTTACCAAAAAATATTGCCATTGAACATCGTTGATGTGCTGATTCTGACGAACCTGCTGCCCTGCTTGTTTGCGATTGCGGTACTGGTCTGTCATGGCGCACGGTTGCCCATGGGGAAACAGCTACTGTCTACTTGCAAAAACGTCGTGGTATTACTACCGAGAATGGTATCCATCACTCTGGTATTCAATCTATTTACCAATATCCTCCCTTTTATCCTTTCAAAAAGCCTTCCCGTCCGAGATCTGGGACTTTTCCGGGTGATCGTATCAATCATTCAATCGGCGACAAGTTTATTTCCCATCAATGTCAGGGCAGTATTCGTCGCTTTCGTTTCTGGCAGCCAGCGCCAGGAGCAATATAAAATCATCATGTCAACGGCGCTACTGTACTTTGCTCTGGCAGGACTGACAGGTTACGCAGCCGGCTGGCTATTTCCCCAGTATTCCGCCTACTTAGCGATGCTACCCTGCTTACCTGTGCTTTACTGGTCTGTAGTGACAGAACGCTACCTAGTGGCCTGCGGACTTCATCGCAAGGTCATCGTCGTCAACCTGATCATTGCCCCCCTGGCAGTGGCCGGAATGATTCTCTTTGTTCACGGTCTTAAGCAGGCAGAGCTCTTTTACGCTATAGGATTCTCGGCGTACCTGTTATTTCTGCATGTTATGTGCCAACCCGGAATCCGGTTGTCAGTGGTTTTCTGGGTAGCACTACTTTCGCCAATTGCAGTAATCATGAAAGACATCAGCTTGATCTGGGGCGTACTTTATATGGGTTCGCTTACAATTATCGCAGCAGGAGTGCTTCGGCTTCGACTGGCTGATCTTCGCACATTGAGGTTTTGACAGTGAATGCAGTGAAACTATATCGAATAGGCCATTGGTTCTACCAGCGCCGAATCCCCGTCTTGCCGGGCTTTGTTCGCAACCTGATCTTTCTGTTGTTCAACTCGTACATCCCGGTTTCGGCAAATATCGGAAAGGGCACCATTTTCGCTTACGGTGCGATTGGGGTCGTGCTCCATGCGAATGCCAAAGTGGGGGACGGATGTGTACTGGGTCAGGGAATCACGATTGGCGCTGCCGAAGGTTATGTAACAAGTGAGATCAATCGATGCCCGGTCATTGGGCATAACTGCTATATCGGAGCGGGCGCCAAGATCATTGGCGATATAAAAATCGGTGACAACTGTCAAATTGGCGCTTCAGCTGTAGTACTAAAAGATATCCCTGACAACTCAATCGTTGTAGGAGTTCCGGCCAGAATTGTCGGACAAACGTCCGCAGACTACAAGGCAATACGCCCCTGATATGGCAATTGGAGCATCGCGATGAATGGCAGTGACTACTTTAAAAGCAGCCTGATGATTGCAATGTCAGCCTGCGTTGCTATTCTACTTACGCAGAATGCCGGTGTGCTTTTTTATATCGGCATACTAGGAGGCCTGTTCCTAGTGCTGGCCGCCGCCGCTTCGCCATGGCACGGTTTATTGGCATTATTCCCGCTGGTATTTGCGCTGCGCCCCGCGCCGCCATCCGTAGGTACCCAAGAGTTAATATTTGCCGCACTCACGGCAACGGTGTTCGTCAGCACCTTTATCAGACTTTTTCGTATCCGAAGCATAAAATCCATTTTTCGTTTCTTTGCCTGGCCACTTTTGATCGGCATTGGGTTACTGTGCCTAAACTTATTGATTGCGATGAAACACCATGTCCCTGTACAAGATTGGATCAGGGGCGTTACACCCTTTTTATTTATATTTGCGCTCATGCCCGTATGCGTACTTATCAACGGTGAGCAAAAAAATATTTATTGGATTGGCGCCTCGATCGGCGCACTGGTCTTATTGAGCGCAGGCCATATCGTTTTGTACTATTTCCAATATGATATATGGCAACCGTACTGGACCGTATTGGTGGATGGAGAACAGATAAGGTTGTCACGGGAAGCCGCACTGAATATGGCAAATACCGTAGGCCCCCTGCGGGACCGGATAACCATGCTGTTACCGCAGGCGACAGATGCACTGCTGCCTTCTGGAATGGCCGCAGGTTTTGTTATCAACACATTAACGCGAAACCGATATATCGCACTGGTGAGTGCCTTCATATCATTGCTTTGCCTGACAGCGGTGCTGATCACGTTAACGAGAAGCATGTTGATCAGTGGCGTCGCTACCATTGCTCTATTCTCAATCTATATTTTTGTCACTCACAAAAATCTCCGTGTAAAAATTTCTGCCAACATTACCACTCAACTGGTATTAGGCTTGGTATTCATCTTCTCCACCGGTATGGATCAATCTTGGCTGGGGCGCTTGAATTCCCTGTCCGACGCAGCACTGCCAATGGCTACCGCCCCCATCTCGTCAAATACCCCAGAGAACACGGAAATAATCGTTTTAAATACCATCACGAAAAAGAAAGAGGATTTCAACGTAGCATCTAGAGTCAAAGAATACGAAATTGCATGGGACATGTTTTTGAGCAGCCCCGTATTCGGTAATGGAATAGGTGTAAAGCATGAGATGCACTGGGAAAAACCTGACGGCTCATCACTTATAGAACTTGTTGGATACATACACAACTGGCCTTTGTATATGCTAATGGTGAGTGGAGTACTAGGACTCCTGACCTACACACTCATTATCATGGGCCCCGCCCTGTACAAACTGACCACTCTAAAATCCGAGCCCAACTATTTGACAGTTATTCGCATAACCGTCATGACCATGGCTATATATGGATTATTTTTTGCGGTCTTTCGATTGATCTCTTTCAACATACTGCTCGCCACAGCATGGGGATTAATTTATGCGCAAAAATGGCCTATGCAAAAAATCAGTGACAGCGCAAAAAACACGGAATTGAACACCCCCCAATGTTCAGCAACCGAACACGCCATAAAAAATAAAGTTACTGACCAACAAAATAGGGAGCAACCAGTTTAATGTGCGGTTTAAGTTTTTTTGCGGTTAAACGCGATACTCCTGCGCTACGAGACCAATTGCAAGCGAGTCTCGCGGCCACCAAGCATCGTGGCCCAGACGCTTCCGGCACCTATTTCGCCGAAATTGCCAACCACCAAGTTGGACTTGGTCATAATAGACTCAGCATTTTGGATCTTTCGGCAACTGGCAGCCAACCGATGTTTACTGGCAATGGAATTAGCATCGTATTCAATGGAGAAATCTTTAACCATCATGAACTACGTAACCAGTTGATCGAACAAGGCTACACATTCAATGGCACCTCCGACACCGAGGTAATCCTTCAATTGTATGTAGCGCACGGGGACCACGCCTTCAAACGTCTACAAGGAATGTATACATTTGTCATTCTGGACGAACCGCGCCAGAAAACATTCTTGGTAAGGGATGTGATCGGGATAAAGCCGGTATATTGCTACACTGGCGAATATGGCATCTATGCCTGCTCCGAAATCCGTGGCCTCAAGTGTTATTCGGACGTCGTAACTGAGATCGACAATGACGACGTTTTTGAGTTCTTCAACAACGGCTTCCTCTACGAGCCGAACACCGGCTACAAAGCTATCAAAAAGCTAATGCCGGGGACTTACCTTGAGTTCGATCTATTGACCGGCGACTGCAGGACGCGGCGGCACCAGACCATAACGAGCTACACATCAGAACAGAGCCTTGCAGAAAATGTATGCTCCGCTGTCACGCGGCAATTGGAAGCAGACGTTCCAGTCGGTGTATTTTTCAGTGGTGGCGCTGATTCGAGCATACTGGCGAGTTTCACAGGTGAAGCAGATCTTTTTTTTGCAAAGTACGAAGCAACGGATGACTCCGTCATCGACATGAGGTTTTCAGCTGAAATCGCCGATTACCTGCACAAAAAGCTGGTCGTCACAGAGATTCTTGATTCAAAAGATGATGTTTTCGAGTCGATCGATTTTGTCGCCGCGAATACAGAAGAGCTGGTATCCGATTACACCTTCTGGGCCACCTACCGCTTATCGGCTGAAGCCAGGAAGAGCGGATACACAGTGATGCTCAGTGGAATGGGCGGAGACGAAGCATTTGCTGGATACCCACGCTACAAGGTCCTGAAGCATCACCGGTTGATCCGTCTGCTCTACCCGGTCTTGAACGCGCTGCTGAAACTGAAGCTATTCCCCAAGCAACTTGACAAGAAATTTGAGCGGCTGGTTTCCTATGCCGAAGAAAGCTATTGGCCTCTGGCCTATTCTCGAATGCTGGGATATTTTTCGCGCCAAGAACTCAAGGGCTTTTTCCGCGATTTTGCGGGGCTGGAGTGCCACTACAAACAACGCTTGAACGCCGTACTCCTTGATTACAGTGGCGATCCGGCAGACAAGGTAAAATTCGCACAACACTTTGACCTGACAGGTTTTCTCAGTCATAACCTCAGCGTATCTGACAAAGCCAGCATGCTCGCCAGTATTGAGCTGCGCGTTCCACTGCTGGATGAACGAATCGTTGCGAAAGGCTTGGCGACCTCCAGTGCCGATTTGTTGAAAGGCGGCAATCCCAAGGCGCCACTTAAGACTCTATTAAAAAGCCTGCTACCCGCCTCACTTGTCGATCGTCCAAAAACCGGATTCAACCCCCCTCTCGATGGCATTATCCGTCGCATTGGCTCAGAACGCCTGCTGTCAGAGTTCGAGCGTATTTATGCTTACCTGCGACCTGAAGAAGTAGAGAAACTGGTCAAAAACCATTTCATGGGTACCGCCAATAACACCTACAAGCTATGGCAGGTGTTGTACTTCGAACGCTGGCTAAAACATAACTTTCCATGAGCATCACTAAAATCAATCAATCTGACTTCTCACTATTCAAGTGGTTCTCATGGGCAATACGTTAATGCATCGACTACTAAAGCTCTACCATACGGTAAAACTGTTGCGGATGAAGCAGATTTTCTATCGACTGTATTACCGTTACGCTAAAATCAGTTCTTTTACTGCCCCCACACCTGTCAAACGGATGAGTTTCGGCTTAGCTAATCCACCGCACTGGAGTTCTTCGCACTTTACAGCTGACGAACAGTTTGAATTTATGGGCCTTAAAGCACCGTTTGAGTGGAACAATCAACAGCGCCCGAAGATCTGGCAGTACAACCTGCACTACCTTGATCACCTCGTGTCATCAGACCGCACACGACCTGATTTTGATAGAACCTTGGTAAACAGCTGGATTGCCGGCAACCCACCCTATGCAGGTTGCGGCTGGGAGCCTTATACACTTTCACTGCGCATTGTGAACCTCATTAAATGGTTCAATCAGCAGCCCACCCTTGAGCCGAAGTGGCTGGATAGCCTGGCCATACAATGCCATGCACTCTCAAAGCAGGTTGAACACCACATCCTCGCCAACCATATATTTGTGAATGGTAAGGCGCTGCTATTTGGCGGCTGCTTCTTAGATGGCGCAGATGCTGAACGTTGGCAATCTGCCGGATTGAAGATACTGGACACAGAGGTCAAAGAGCAGTTTTTGGCTGATGGCGCGCATTTTGAACTATCCCCCATGTACCACGCATCCTTGCTTTGGGACATGTGTGACTTAGTGAATTTAGCCACTCATACTGCAATACCAACACTAAGAACACGCCTTCCCGAGTGGAAACAAATTATTAAAAATGGCATCGTCTGGCTGCGCAGCCTCCAGCACCCGGATGGAGATATACCATTTTTTAACGACTCGGCATTGGGTATTGCCCCAACATTAGGCAATATTGAAATGTATGCCAGCGAACTGGGGTGTTTACCAGCGAACAACAAGCCAAAGCCCTTGGCTGTTTACGCAGAACATCATATCGAAAGTGGTTACGTGGCGGTTAATTTCAGTGACGCCAGCAAGGCGCTTTTGAACCTGACACAAGTAGCCCCCGACTATCAACCCGGACATACCCACGCGGACACCTTGAGCTTCGAACTCAGTTTGTTTGGGCATCGAGTGTTCGTTAACTCCGGAACCTCGCAATACGGTGAAGACTCCGAACGTCATCGCCAACGCAGTACTGCGGCACACAATACAGTCGACGTTAATGATGAAAACTCATCTGAAGTATGGGCAGGCTTCAGGGTCGCACGCCGAGCACGAACGACACTGAGCTTGATCGAACAAAATGAAAACGCCGTGCGTATTCGCAGCAGCCACGATGGCTACCAGCGATTGAAAGGCAAAAATCTGCACACGCGTGAATGGATAGCTACACCGGGCGAATTACAAATCCGCGATTCGGTCACAGGCGATTTCAACCGAGCATTAGCCAGGCTCTACGTACACCCCGAAGTCAAGATTATTCAAAATGGCGACACCTTTACGTTAACGCTCCCAGGAGGTCTGGTCGCCGTCGCTACCGTACAAGGCGCGAAAAGTGTCAGCTTGATTTCTACTACGTGGCATCCAGCATTCGGTGAATCAATTCCAAACCAATGCATCATTGCTGAACTGTCATCCACCGTGCTGAGCACTCGTATAACCTGGTGAGGTTTATTTGAAACTTTTAATTTTGAGCTTCTATTACCAACCTGACCTTTCGGCGGGCTCCTTTCGCTCAACCGCGTTGGTAGACGCGCTGCTCAAGCGACTGCCAGTGGATGCTCATATCGAATTGATTACAACCCTGCCAAACCGCTATAGCACCTTCACTAGCGCAGCGCCGGAACTGGAAGAGCATCCTCGCCTGACGGTGCGAAGAGTCGCCCTGCCCGCCCACAAAAGCGGAATGATTGATCAAGCCAAGGCTTTTCTGGTTTACGCAAATACTGTGCGCAAAATAATAAAAGACAAGCGCCATGACCTTGTCTATGCCACCTCTTCACGCCTTATGACGGCAGTGCTGGGCGCCCTCATCGCACGCAAACAAAAAGCTCCGCTTTATTTAGACATTCGCGATATTTTTGTTGATACGATCAAAGATGTTTTACCGAAGAAACTGGTTTGGCTAATGAAGCCAATACTTTCGCTACTCGAAAGATTTGCCATCACCTCAGCGAAAAAGGTGAATCTGGTTTCTGAAGGATTTTATCCGTACTTCAAATCACGCTATCCAGACCAGAGCTATTCATTTTTTACAAACGGCATCGACAGCGAGTTCTTGAGCGCCCAGCCGTTGGAAACCACAGTTAGCTCGCCGAAGGTGATGGACGTCGTCTATGCCGGGAACATTGGTGAAGGCCAGGGCCTACATCATATCGTCCCGTTTTTAGCAAAACAGCTCGAAGGCGTGTTGCGATTTCGGGTAATCGGTGACGGAGGCCGGCTGGCGCTTCTAAGAGAAGCCATTACGGCGCAAGGATGTACTAATGTTGAATTATTAACCCCCGTCAAGCGCGATGAGTTGATTCAGATTTATCAGTCTGCGGATGTGCTCTTTCTACACTTGAACGACTATGATGCGTTTCGCAAAGTTTTACCGTCGAAACTGTTCGAATACGCTGCGCTGGGCAAGCCGATCTGGGCCGGCATATCCGGTTATGCGGCGAATTTTGTTTCCATGCATATCGAAAACGCGGCTGTCTTTGAGCCTTGCGATGTCGCCGCCGGGGTAAAGGCCCTCGAAACCTTGACTATCGCGACCAGCCCCCGCCATGCCTTCGTAGAACATTTCGATCGCAGTAGTATCATGCGTGAAATGTCAGAAGACGTTCTTTCACTCCTAGAGACTACTTGATCATGCAAATCCTCCTGACAGGAGCGAGCGGTTTCGTTGGTCGTGGTCTAGTTCCCCCATTATTGGCACGACGACACAACATCACCGCTGCCATGCGCAACCTGAATGCAGAGTTTGATCTGCACATTGACCAGGTTCAGATAAGCGGGCTGTCCGCAGATCAGAAGTGGCAGCCATTGCTGGCTGGCAAAGATCTAGTGATCCATTTGGCGGCTCGTGTACACGTCATGAGTGACAACTCAGCCGACCCGCTAGTCGAATACCGCCGGGTCAATGTTGATGGAACCCTCCATTTGGCGCGGCAAGCCGCCGATGCCGGCGTCAAACGCTTCATCTTCATCAGCTCAATCAAAGTTAACGGAGAAAGCACCACGGGGGGCATGGCTTACACGGCTGATGGTCCGACGGCGCCAACCGACCCTTACGGTATCTCCAAGATGGAGGCCGAACGCGGTCTACGTGCCTTAGCAGACGAAACAGGGATGGAGGTTGTGATAATCCGTCCCGTTCTTGTGTATGGCCCCGGCGTGCAGGCGAACTTTCTCAGCATGATGCGCTGGCTGCATAAGGGCCTGCCATTGCCGCTTGGCGCTATCGATAACCAACGCAGCCTGGTCGCTCTGGATAACCTCGTTGACTTGATAGTGACCTGTGTCGAACACTCTGCTGCAGCAAACCAAACTTTTTTAGTGAGTGATGGCGAGGATCTCTCGACTACAACGTTGTTACGCCGTATGGCTAAGGCTATCGGGAAGCCCGCACACCTGCTGCCCTTACCCGCCTGGATGCTCGAAGCCGGAGCCGCCATATTGGGGCGACGGGCTCTCGCACAACGATTATGTGGCTCTCTACAAGTAGATATCTCCAAGACTCGCGAACTCTTGGGATGGACACCACCGTGCAGCGTGGATGACGCACTGCGTAAAACAGGCAAACATTTTTTGGAACTACACGCTAAATGAATATGTGGTGGCTGTTACCGGCTGCGACCCTTGTCGCACTTATTCTGACAGGTGCCTTGCGCCATTACGCACTCGCCAGAAGCCTGATCGATATACCCAACGCGCGCAGTTCGCATGTCGTACCGACCCCCAGAGGCGGCGGAGTATCGATCGTTATAAGCTTTTTGCTTGCCCTGGTACTGACTGCAAACCTGGGTGCCGTCGCCTGGTCTTTTGCCTGGGCGCTTTTGGGCGCCGGTGCCGGTATCGCAGTATTGGGGTTTCTTGACGACCATGGCCATATTGGTGCTCGCTGGCGCCTACTCGGGCATTTCATTGCGGCTGCTTGGGTACTTTTCTGGGTTGGCGGACTTCCGCCGCTGGAACTACTAGGGTTTTCAATCGACCTTGGCTGGGTCGGTCATGTGTTGGCGGCTGTTTATTTAGTCTGGCTGTTAAACCTATACAATTTCATGGACGGAATTGATGGCATAGCCAGCGTCGAAGCAATTTGTGTCGGTCTCAGCAGTGCTCTGCTGTATTGGCTTGCCGGATATGATCGTTTGGCGCTGCTGCCGCTGCTATTGGCATTTGCGGTTGCGGGCTTCCTGTATTGGAACTTTCCTAGAGCGCGCATCTTCATGGGCGACGCCGGCAGTGGCTTTTTGGGAGTCACGCTGGGGATACTGTCATTACAGGCAGCCTGGACTGCGCCGCAGCTCCTTTGGAGCTGGCTAATCCTGCTCGGCGTGTTTATTACCGATGCCACTTGGACCCTGCTGCACCGCTTGTTGAGGGGGGAAAAAGTTTATGAGGCACATCGCAGCCACGCTTACCAATTTGCTTCACGCCAGTTTGGCAAACACTTGCCGGTAACCCTGACGGTGGCGGCAATCAATATTGGTTGGTTGCTCCCCATGGCACTGCTGGTCAGCGGTAACATATTGGATGGGGTAATTGGGCTACTTCTGGCCTATCTACCGTTAGTTGCGTTAGCGGTAAAGTTCAAGGCAGGAGCTAAAGAGATTTGCTGATCGACTCCGGGATGGCAGCCGCCTTCTCGTCTCTATATGAGCAGAGCGACGTCACTTTACGCAGTCAAGCCAAATGCTTGCGGCGTCGCGCTCTTATAGTACGGCTTGCAATCCAACCAACCAGAGGGCCCACCGTCATACCGAGAAATAAGGCAGCCACGATAAAGACAGATACTGGAAACTGTGGCACGACCCATCCAAAAAACCGTAGAGAAACCACCTGTTGGTTCTCCAGCACGAACGCCAGAATGCAGAGCAAAACCAAAAGTATCACCAAAATACCAAGCACGCGCTTGAAGCTACTCATGACTTACTCCCTGAACGAGTTTCAAACCTCGTCCTCTTCCTCGTTGACCCGGTCTCGCAACTCTTTACCTGGTTTGAAATGCGGAACGAACTTGCCATCCAGGCTGACGGACTGTCCGGTCTTAGGGTTACGGCCTACGCGCGGAGCGCGGTAGTGTAGCGAGAAGCTGCCAAACCCTCGGATCTCAATACGATCGCCCGTAGCCAGGCATTGGGACATTTGTTCAAGCATGGTCTTGATGGCCAGCTCCACATCCTTGGATGAGAGCAGCCCTTGATGGGTGACAATTCGTTCGATCAACTCCGACTTCGTCATATTTTTCCCTTCTTTTTCAAGCAGCTAGGAAAAGCGCTTCAAAGGTTTTAGCATGACTTGATGAATTTGAACAGCCCATCCAATAACTTATCTACACGCCAGATCGACTTCACTATCAAGCGCTTACGCGCTCAGTTGCAGATCACCAGCATCGTGCGGGTAACGGCGCCTGCCGGGTTCCAGCCAAACAAGTAATCCCCTTCCTCGTCCTTGGCGTCACTGGACCTTGTGACGACCTTGTACCCCTGCATCTTGCACTCTCGAGCCGCGCGCTTCTCACACTTCTCCCAGTTGGAGCCCAAGCCTGAGCAGTCGATCTCGATGCCACTGACGCCATGCCGTGCGTGAGTCTTGGCATTGGTGGCGGCGCAACCTGCAAGCATGGCCATTGCGAACACTAAGATGAGCCTGTTCATTGAAAATCCTTACTGAATCAGCAGCACGGGAATAGCTTATCCAAAGACTATAATCAGTTCTGACACCGATCAGCTCTACGTGATTCTAAGTTGTTGATTCAACAAATTTCAGGCACAAAAAAGGGCGACCGAAGTCGCCCTTTTTCTATGGTCTGACAGAACTCAGTTCTGTTTTTCCATTTGTGCACGCAGCAGGTCGCCCAGAGTGGTAGGACCAGCAGAAGGCTCAGAGGTAGCTGGCTTGTCGCGCAGGCTCTGGATGGCTTCTTTCTCTTCAGCATCGTCTTTCGACTTGATGGAGAGCTGGATTACGCGGCTCTTGCGGTCAACGCTGATGATCTTGGCTTCTACTTCTTCGCCTTCTTTCAGAACGTTGCGCGCGTCTTCAACGCGGTCACGGCTGATTTCGGAGGCTTTCAGAGTCGCTTCGATATCGTCGGCCAGGGTGATGATGGCGCCTTTAGCGTCAACTTCTTTCACGATGCCTTTAACGATTGCGCCTTTGTCGTTCTCTTGAACGTACTCGGAGAACGGATCGCTTTCCAGTTGCTTGATGCCCAGGGAGATGCGCTCGCGCTCTGGGTCAACCGACAGGATAACGGTGTCCAGCTCGTCGCCCTTCTTGAAGCGACGAACAGCTTCTTCGCCCACTTCGTTCCAGGAGATGTCGGACAGGTGAACCAGGCCGTCGATGCCGCCGTCCAGACCAATGAAGATACCGAAATCGGTGATCGACTTGATGGTGCCGGAGATTTTATCGCCCTTGTTGAACTGGCCAGAGAAATCTTCCCATGGGTTAGATTTGCACTGCTTGATGCCCAGGGAGATACGACGACGCTCTTCGTCGATGTCCAGAACCATAACTTCCACTTCGTCGCCGACTTGTACGACTTTCGAAGGGTGGATGTTTTTGTTGGTCCAGTCCATTTCGGAAACGTGTACCAGGCCTTCAACGCCTTCTTCCAGCTCAGCGAAGCAGCCGTAGTCGGTCAGGTTGGTAACACGCGCGGTCACGCGGGTGCTTTCTGGGTAACGGGCTTTGATAGCGACCCATGGATCTTCACCCAGTTGCTTCAGGCCCAGGGAAACACGGTTGCGTTCGCGATCGTATTTCAGAACCTTGACATCGATCTCGTCGCCAACGTTGACGATTTCGGAAGGATGCTTGATACGCTTCCAAGCCATGTCGGTAATGTGCAGCAGGCCATCGACGCCACCCAGATCGACGAATGCGCCGTAATCGGTGAGGTTCTTGACGATACCTTTGACTTGTTGGCCTTCCTGCAGGGATTCCAGCAGAGCTTCACGCTCGGCGGAGTTCTCTGCTTCCAGGACGCTGCGACGGGAAACGACAACGTTGTTGCGTTTCTGATCGAGCTTGATGACCTTGAATTCGAGTTCCTTGCCTTCCAGGTGCGTGGTGTCGCGCACTGGACGGACGTCGACCAAAGAACCTGGCAGGAACGCACGGATGCCGTTAACGTCGACAGTGAAGCCGCCTTTAACCTTACCGTTGATAACGCCCTTGACCACTTCTTCAGCTGCGAAGGCTGCTTCGAGAACAATCCAGCATTCAGCGCGCTTGGCTTTTTCACGGGACAGCTTGGTTTCACCGAAACCGTCTTCAACCGAGTCCAGAGCAACGTGAACTTCGTCACCGACATTGATAGTCAGATCGCCAGCGTCGTTGTAGAACTGCTCAAGCGGGATGAGTGCTTCAGACTTCAGACCAGCGTGAACGGTTACCCAGCGAGCTTGGTAATCGATATCAACGATAACACCGGTGATGATGGAGCCTGCCTGAAGGTTCAGGGTTTTTAGGCTTTCTTCAAAGAGTTCCGCAAAGCTTTCGCTCATTTTAATTCCTGTTGATAAGGGCGAAGAATACGCCCATCTCCACGCCCCAGACGGTGTGGGTTAGTTTCAATTAAAAGAAGCACCGCAGGACTATGACTGGTCCCCTGCAGACTTCTTGGTCACCCGGCGATATCGCGAATAGCGATTTCACTCAAGATGCGTTCCAGCACCTGCTCGATGGACAACTCCGTGGAATCCAGCTGTATGGCATCAGCCGCCGGCTTGAGCGGGGCTACTGCGCGCTGGGTATCACGCTCGTCGCGTGCACGGATCTCATCTAGCAGACTCGACAGACTAACACCATCCACTTTGCCCTTCAACTGCAAGTAGCGGCGACGCGCCCGCTCCTCGGCACTGGCGGTCAGGAAAATCTTCAGCGGCGCCTCGGGAAATACCACCGTGCCCATGTCGCGGCCATCGGCTACCAGGCCCGGCGGTTCCTGAAACGCCCGCTGGCGCTGCAGCAGCGCATCACGCACGGCCGGCAGCGCGGCAACCTGGGAGGCCCAGGAACCGACTTGTTCGTTACGCAGGTCATCGGTCACATCGTCCCCTTCCAGGATGATGCGCTGGGGATGACCTTCCGTCGCAGCGACGAACTGCACATCAAGGTGCGCCGCCAGCAGCTTCAGGGATTCTTCGTTGGTGAGGTCGACGCCGTGGTTGCGGGCGGCAAATGCCAGCAGGCGGTACAGCGCGCCGGAATCCAGCAGGCACCAGCCCAGGCGCTTGGCCAGGATGCCGGCGATCGTGCCTTTGCCCGAGCCGCTTGGCCCGTCGATGGTAATCACCGGTGCTTTGATATTCACAATTGAGCCTCTTGGGCAACACGGATGCCGACTTGGGCACACAGTGTAAGAAAGTTCGGAAAAGACGTAGCAACATTGGCGCAGTCACGGATACGAATCGGCGCCGTTGCCCGCAGCGAAGCCACGCTGAACGCCATGGCGATCCGGTGATCGCCATGGGCATGCACTTCGCCACCGCCCATCAGGCCACCGTCAATGATAATCCCATCAGGGGTGGGTTCACACTTCACGCCAAGGGCGAGCAGACCGTCGGCCATGACCTGGATACGGTCGGACTCCTTGACCCGCAATTCTTGTGCACCGCGCAGGACGGTTCGCCCTTCAGCGCAGGCAGCAGCCACAAACAGCACAGGAAATTCATCGATTGCCAACGGCACCAGCGCTTCGGGGATCTCGATCCCTTTCAACGCAGCCGCCCGCACCCGCAGGTCGGCCACCGGTTCGCCGCCCACTTCGCGTGGGTTTTCCAGGCGGATATCCGCGCCCATCAGCCGCAGGATATCGATCACCCCGGTGCGCGTCGGATTGATGCCGACATGCTCCAGCAACAACTCGGAACCTTCCGCGATCGACGCCGCCACCAGGAAAAATGCCGACGAGGAAATATCCCCCGGCACTTCGATATGGGTGGCGACCAGCGCATGGCCCGACTCGACCGTTGCCGTTGCGCCCACGACCTCTACCGGATAACCAAAACCGCGCAGCATGCGCTCGGTATGGTCACGGGTCGGTGCCGGCTCGGTGACGGACGTCTTGCCCTCGGCATACAGGCCCGCCAGCAGCAGGCAGGATTTAACCTGCGCACTGGCCATCGGCAGCACATACGTCAGGCCTTTCAACTTCTGGCCGCCACGGATGGTCAGCGGTGGGCGCCCTTCCGGCCCGGTTTCGATCACCGCGCCCATCTTCCGCAGCGGCTCGGCCACGCGGTTCATTGGGCGCTTGGACAACGAAGCATCGCCGGTCAGCACGCTGTCGAAGGCCTGTGCGGCGAGTAAGCCGGACAGCAGGCGCATGGAGGTGCCGGAGTTACCGAGATAAATCGGCCCCGGCGCCGGCTTCAAACCATGAAGCCCGACACCATGAATGGTCACGCGCCCGTGGTGCGGCCCCTCGATCACCACGCCCATGTCGCGAAACGCCTGCAAGGTCGCCAAGGCATCTTCACCCTCAAGGAAACCTTCGACTTCGGTCACGCCCTCGGCCAACGAACCGAGCATGATCGACCGATGGGAGATCGACTTGTCGCCCGGCACCCGAATACGCCCGCTCAAGCGGCCGCCCGGGTTGGCGAGGAAAGTCAGGTCGTCGGCGTTCACAGCGGTTTCCATGTAGGCCCGGCGTGCCAGGATCTTGCTGAAATGTTCACGCGCCACCCGCGCACGGGTAAACACGCCCAATAATTGGTGGCCATCCCCGGCATCGACCGCATCGCGCAAGGCGTCAAGGTCGCTGCGGAAGGTGTCCAGGGTGCGCAACACGGCCTCGCGGTTGGCGAGGAAGATGTCGTGCCACATCACCGGGTCGCTGCCGGCGATCCGCGTGAAATCGCGAAAGCCACCGGCGGCATAGCGGAAAATCTCGAGGTTTTCGTTGCGTTTGGCCAACGAATCCACCAATCCGAACGCCAGCAGATGGGGCAGATGACTGGTCGCCGCCAGCACTTCGTCGTGGCGCTCGACCTGCATATGCTCGACATCCGCGCCCAGCTCGCGCCACAGACGATCGACCACGGCCAAGGCCGCCGGATCGGTTTGCGCCAGCGGCGTCAGAATCACTTTATGCCGACGGAACAATTGCGCATTGGACGCTTCCACCCCGCTCTGCTCGGAACCGGCAATCGGATGGCCCGGCACAAAACGCGCGGGCATCTCGCCAAACGCCTGCTGCGCCGCCCGCACCACATTGCCCTTGGCGCTGCCGACGTCGGTGAGGATCGCCTGGCCGAGGTCCATGCCGGCCAGCACCGCCAGCAACTTCTCCATGGCCAGGATCGGCACGGCGAGCTGGATCACATCGGCGCCCCGGCATGCGCGCGCCAGGTCGGTTTCACAGCGATCGACGACACCCAGCTCAACCGCCAACTTGCACGATTGCGGGTCCAGGTCCACGCCGACCACTTCGCCACACAACCCGCTCTCGCGCAGGCCCTTGGCGAAGGAACCACCGATCAACCCCAGACCGACCACCACCAGGCGACCGATCATAGGCACAGCAGGTTGCAATGCAGTGACATCAACCACGGGCCAGAACCTTGGCCAGCGCCTCCAGGAAGCGGCTGTTCTCAGCCGGCAGACCGACGGTGATGCGCAGGTGGTTCGGCATGCCGTAGTTGGCCACCGGACGCACGATCACGCCTTCGCGCAGCAAGCCCTGGAACACCGGGGCCGCCACTTGGCCGAGATCGACGCAGATGAAGTTGCCCTTGGACGGAATCCAGCCCAGGCCCAGCTCACGAAAGCCTGCCTGCAACTGCAGCATGCCGCTTTCGTTGATGCGACGCCCTTCTTCCAGGTACTCGGCATCCTGCAACGCTGCGCAGGCCGCCGCCAGGGCAAGGCTGTTGACGTTGAACGGCTGACGCACACGGTTGAGCACATCGGCCACCACCGCCGTCGACAGACCATAACCGACGCGCAGCGACGCCAGGCCATAAGCCTTGGAGAATGTGCGCGAGACCAGCAGGTTCGGGTAGGCCGCGAGGAAATCCAGGCCGTCGGGCAGGTCGCTGCCTTCGGCGTACTCGATGTAGGCCTCGTCCAGCACCACCAGCACATGTTCCGGCACATCCTGTAGGAAGTCGTTCAGTGCCTGCGCATCGAACCAGGTGCCGGTCGGGTTGTTCGGGTTGGCGATAAACACGACGCGGGTCTGTGCATCGATCGCCGCCAGCATGGCCGGCAGGTCGTGACCCCAGTCCTTGGCCGGAATCACCCGCGCATCGGCACCGACGGCCTGGGTGACGATCGGGTAGACCGCAAACGCGTGCTCGCTGAACACGGCGTTCAGGCCGGGCGCCAGATAGGCGCGACCGACCAGTTCAAGAATGTCGTTGGAGCCGTTGCCCAGGGTCACCTGATTCAGCTCGACCCCGCACTTCTGCGCCAGCAGGGACTTGAGGGCAAAACCGTTGCCATCCGGATAACGGGTCAGCTTGGCCAGTTCTTCACGAATCGCCGCCAGCACCTTGGGGCTTGGGCCCAGTGGGTTCTCGTTACTGGCCAGCTTGACGATCTTCGCCGGGTCCAGGTTCAACTCACGCGCCAGCTCGTCCACAGGCTTGCCTGGAACGTAAGGCGACAGTTGTTGCACGCCCGGCTGCGCCAGGGCGAGGAAGTTGCCACTCATGTTAACGCCTCACAAAACCGCTTTCGGGTAAGAGCCCAGCACCTTGAGTGCCACGGCTTCCTGACTGATTTTCTCGAGCACGCTTTTGACCAGCGGATCGCGGTGATGGCCGATGAAGTCGATAAAAAACACGTAGGTCCATTTACCGCTGCGCGAAGGACGAGTCTCGATGCGCGTCAGGTCAATCCCGTTGTCGTGGAACGGCACCAGCAGTTCATGCAGCGCGCCGGGCTTGTTGCTCATGGAGACGATGATCGAGGTCTTGTCGTCGCCAGTCGGCGGCACTTCCTGGCTGCCGATCATCAAAAAGCGCGTGGAGTTGTCCGGGCGGTCTTCGATTTTTTCGGCCAGGCGCGTCAGGCCGTACAGGCCCGCCGCCATATCGCCGGCAATCGCCGCCGAGTTCCACTCGCCCTTGACCCGCTTGGCCGCTTCGGCGTTGCTGGACACCGCCACGCGCTCGACATTCGGGTAATGGGCATCCAGCCACTTGCGGCACTGGGCCAGGGACTGGGCGTGGGAGTAGATGCGGCTGATGCTGTCGGTCTTGGTGTTTTCACCCACCAGCAAATGGTGGTGGATGCGCAGCTCGACTTCGCCGCAGATCACCATGTCGTGCTCAAGGAAGCTGTCCAGGGTGTGGTTGACCGCGCCTTCGGTGGAGTTTTCCACCGGCACCACGCCAAAATTCACCGCGCCGGCCGCCACTTCACGGAACACTTCGTCGATCGCTGCCATAGGCTTGCTGATCACCGCGTGGCCGAAGTGCTTCATCGCCGCCGCCTGGGTGAAGGTGCCTTCCGGGCCGAGGTAAGCCACTTTCAGCGGCTGCTCGAGCGCCAGGCAGGAAGACATGATTTCACGGAACAACCGCGCCATCTCTTCGTTACCCAACGGCCCCTTGTTGCGCTCCATCACGCGCTTGAGCACCTGGGCTTCACGCTCCGGACGGTAGAACACCGGCACTTCGCCTTCCGCCAGGGACGCCATCTTCACCCGCGCCACTTCCTGGGCACAGCGCGCGCGCTCACTGATCAGCTCCAGGACTTTCTCGTCCAGGCTGTCAATGCGTACACGCAGGGCCTTGAGTTCTTGCTCAGACATTAGCCGTGTTCCTTTTCGAACTCTGCCATGTAGGCCACCAACGCGTTGATGGCATTGATATCGACAGCGTTGTAGATGGAGGCGCGCATGCCGCCCACCGAACGGTGACCCTTGAGGTTCAGCAGGCCGCGCGCCTCGGCACCGGCCAGGAACGGCTTGTCCAGACGGTCGTCGGCCAGGCGGAACGGTACGTTCATCCACGAGCGGTCGGTCAGGTTGATCGGGTTGCTGTACAAACCGCTGGCGTCGATGAAGTCGTACAGGGTGCGCTTCTTCACTTCGTTGAGCTTGCCCATGGCGGCAACACCGCCCTGCTCTTTGAGCCACTCGAACACCAGGCCCGAGAGGTACCAGGCAAACGCCGGCGGCGTGTTGTACATCGAGCCGTTGTCGGCCGCGACCTTGTAGTTGAGCATGGTCGGGCACAGCGAGCGGGCGCGACCGAGCAGGTCTTCACGGACGATGTTGACCAGGATGCCGCTCGGGCCGATGTTCTTCTGCGCGCCGGCGTAGATCATGCCGTACTTGGACACATCGATCGGCCGCGAGAGAATGTCCGAAGACATGTCGCACACCAGCGGCACGTCACCCACTTGCGGCACCCAGTCGAATTCCAGGCCGCCGATGGTTTCGTTGGCCACGTAGTGTACGTAGGCCGCGTCCTTCGACAGCTTCCACTCGTTCTGACCTGGAATCGCGAAGTAATCGTAAGGCTTGGCGGTACCGGCGACGTTGACGTTGCCGTAGCGCGCAGCTTCTTCGATGGCTTTCTGCGACCAGATACCGGTATCGATGTAATCGGCCGTGCCGTCTTCGGGCAGCAGGTTCAGCGGCACCTGGGCGAACTGCTGGCTCGCGCCGCCCTGCAGGAACAGCACTTTGTAGTCGGAGGGAATGTCCAGCAAGTCGCGCAGGTCCTGCTCGGCCTTGGTGGCGATGGACACGAACTCATCACTGCGATGGCTCATTTCCATCACAGAGAGGCCTTTTCCATGCCAATCGAGGAGTTCACCCTGCGCGCGCTGCAGGACTGCTTCAGGAAGCGCCGCGGGACCGGCACAGAAGTTATAGGCTCTCTTGCTCACATCCAATCTCACTCTGATCTGGTGGGGGTGGTGCAATAAATCGAATATTAACTGCTAACGCTGCCTGTAGGAGCGGGCTTGCCCGCGAAAAACGTCAACGATAACGCGTGCATCCTGGATAAACGCGGTGATCTTGCGTTTTTCGCGGGCAAGCCCGCTCCTACAGGGGGAGCATTGATATTTCAAAGGTGACAAACAACAAGGGGCGAATCTTCATCCGCCCCCCTGTTTGTCCGCTTATTCCTGCGGTTCTTCTTCGTCTGCGGCAGCGTCGAGGGTCGGCTCGTCGACGCTGTCATCGCCGGTTGCGATCACCTCGCCGTCAAATGCCTCGCCTTCCAGCTCTTCGCCTTCGACTTCCGACGGTTCCTGGACGCGTTCCAAGCCAACCAGCGTTTCGTCGTTGGCCAGCTTGATCAGCGTCACGCCCTGGGTGTTACGGCCCAGGCTCGATACTTCGGCGACACGGGTACGCACCAGGGTGCCCTGGTCGGAAATCAGCATGATCTCCTCGCCATCGAGCACCTGTACCGCGCCGACCAGACGGCCGTTGCGGTCGTTGCTGACCATGGCGATAACGCCCTGGCCGCCACGCTTGTACTCCGGGAACTCGCTGATGGCGGTGCGCTTGCCATAACCACGCGCCGAAGCGGTGAGGATCTGGCTGCCTTCTTCCGGGATCAACATGGAAATCAGCTTCTGCCCTTCCGGCAGGCGCATCCCGCGCACACCGCGGGCGGTACGGCCCATGGCACGCACGTCGGATTCTTTGAAGCGCGTCACTTTGCCGCCATCGGAGAACAGCATGACTTCACGCTCGCCATCGGTGATGGCTGCGGAGATCAACACGTCGCCTTCATCCAGCTCCAGGGCGATCAGGCCCACGCTGCGTTGACGGCTGAAGGATTCCAGCGGGGTCTTCTTCACGGTGCCCTTGGCGGTGGCCATGAAGATGAAGTGACCTTCGGTGTATTCATCGACCGGCAGCATGGTGGTGATGTACTCATCACTGTCCAGCGGCAGCAGGTTGACCAGCGGACGCCCACGGGCGGCACGGGAGGCTTCCGGGATTTCGTAGGTTTTCAGCCAGTACACCTTGCCCTTGCTGGAGAACAGCAGCAGCGTGGTGTGGCTGTTGGCGACAAGCAGGTGAGCGATGTAGTCCTCATCCTTGACGCCGGTAGCCGATTTGCCTTTACCGCCACGACGCTGGGCCTGGTACGCAGCCAATGGCTGGGTCTTGGCATAGCCACCGTGGGAGATGGTCACGACGCGCTCTTCTTCCGGGATCATGTCACCCAGGGTCAGGTCGAGACGCGCATCGAGGATTTCGGTGCGGCGCACGTCACCGTATTCGGCGCGGATCACTTCCAGTTCTTCGCGGATCACTTCCATCAGGCGCACGGCGCTGTTGAGGATGCGGATCAGCTCGCCGATCTGGTTGAGGATCTCCTGGTACTCGGCCAGCAGCTTCTCGTGCTCCAGACCGGTCAGGCGGTGCAGGCGCAGTTCGAGGATGGCCTGAGCCTGTTCCGGCGACAGGAAATACTTGCCGTCGCGCAGACCGTATTGCGGGTCGAGGGTCTCGGGACGGCAGGAATCGGCGCCGGCGCGTTCAACCATCGCCACCACGGCGCTGGATTCCCACGGCATCTTGATCAGCGCTTCCTTGGCTTCCGACGGGGTCGGCGAAGCCTTGATCAGGGCGATGACCGGGTCGATGTTCGACAGCGCAACCGCCTGGCCTTCCAGGATGTGGCCGCGCTCGCGGGCCTTGCGCAGTTCGAACACGGTGCGGCGGGTCACGACTTCGCGACGGTGACGGACGAAGGCTTCCAGCAGATCCTTGAGGTTCAGGATGCGCGGGCGACCGTCGATCAGGGCCACGACGTTGATACCGAACACGCTTTGCAGCTGGGTCTGGGCGTAGAGGTTGTTGAGGATCACCTCAGGCACTTCGCCACGACGCAGCTCGATCACGACGCGCATACCGTCCTTGTCGGACTCGTCGCGCAGCTCGGTGATGCCTTCGAGCTTCTTCTCCTTGACCAGCTCGGCGATCTTCTCGATCAGACGCGCCTTGTTCAACTGGTAAGGCAGCTCGGTGATGACGATCTGCTGGCGGCCACCGACCTTGTCGATGTCTTCGATGATCGAGCGGGCGCGCATGTAAATGCGGCCACGGCCGGTGCGATAGGCTTCGATGATGCCGGCGCGACCGTTGATGATCGCGGCGGTCGGGAAGTCCGGGCCCGGGATGTATTGCATCAGCTCATCGACGGTCAACTCGGGGTTGTCGATGAGGGCCAGGCAACCGTCGATGACTTCACCGAGGTTGTGCGGCGGGATGTTGGTGGCCATGCCCACGGCGATACCGCTGGAGCCGTTGACCAGCAAGTTGGGAATACGGGTTGGCATGACCGCAGGGATCATTTCGGTGCCGTCGTAGTTCGGCACCCAGTCCACGGTTTCTTTGTGCAGGTCGGCCAGCAGCTCGTGCGCCAGCTTGGTCATGCGGACTTCGGTGTATCGCATGGCCGCGGCGTTATCGCCGTCGACCGAACCGAAGTTGCCCTGGCCGTCTACCAGCAGGTAGCGCAGGGAAAACGGCTGGGCCATCCGAACGATGGTGTCGTACACCGCAGTGTCGCCGTGAGGGTGATACTTACCGATCACGTCACCGACAACACGGGCAGATTTCTTGTACGGCTTGTTCCAGTCGTTACCCAGCTCGCTCATCGCGAACAGCACACGCCGGTGCACGGGCTTCAAGCCATCGCGCGCATCAGGCAGTGCCCGACCGACAATTACGCTCATCGCGTAGTCGAGGTAGGACTGTTTCAGCTCGTCTTCGATATTGACCGGGAGGATTTCTTTGGCCAGTTCGCCCATGAGAAGCCTGATTCCTTTTTCGGGTGAAACCTCGTCACATCCATATGGGACGAACGAAGCTCGCCGCTGCCGGCATGGTGCCTGGCAACGACTTACGACAAATCAACGAGTTATGACACGGATCTGCACGTTAAAGGCAGCCCCTCGGGGCGACCCTGGAAACCGCCGGATGTTATCACAATCGCCGCCACGCACCTATCCCCCTGACGGGCATGGAGCATAGTAAGTTGACGGATGACAGGCTTGAGGGCGACGAGAGGGGCTTAGAGCCGGGGTGGTGCTGTTTTTGCGCGGCAGATCCGAAGAAACCATGGCCTTTCAAGGCCAATCGGGAGCAAGCCCCCTGCCACACTCAAATTGTGAACACAGTCAAATGTGGGAGGGAGCTTGCTCCCGATGGTAATCTAACAGCCACCAAAGCCCTCAATGCAGGCGTTTACGGCACATCAACTTGGCGAGCTTGGCCGTGTCGGGCCGTTCGACAATACCCTTTTCGGTCACGATCACGTCGATCAAGTCGGCCGGGGTCACATCAAACACCGGATTGAAGGCATTCACATCCGCAGCAAAACGCTGCCCGGCGACGTCCAGCAACTCGCCCGCAGCGCGCTCTTCCAGGGCCACGTCGTCGCCGGAGGCCATCATCAGGTCCAGGGTCGAACTCGGCGCCACCACCATGAAACGCACGCCATGGTGCATGGCGCACACCGCCAATTGATAAGTGCCGATCTTGCCGATCACATCACCGTTGGCCGCAATGCAGTCGGCACCGACGATCACCCAGGTCACGCCTTTAGTCTTGAGGATATGCGCGCCCGCCGAGTCGGCATTGACCGTGACGGGCAGCCCCTCGCCAGCCAATTCCCACGCCGTCAGCCGCGAACCTTGCAACCATGGCCGGGTTTCGTTGACATAGACCTGCTCGACCAGCCCCTCCAGGAAGGCCGCGCGGATCACGCCGAGGGCCGTGCCGACGCCTCCCGTGGCCAGGGCGCCTGCGTTGCCATGGGTCAGGATCGCCTGGGCGTTGCCCTGGTGCTTGCGAATCCGCTCGACGCCCAACTGGGCCATGACGACGTTGGCTTCGCGGTCGCTCTCATGAATCGCGATGGCCTCGGCCTCCAGCACCGCCAGCGGATCGGCGTGCTGTTTGAGACGGTCCAGGCGGTCGCGCATGCGTTTGAGGGCCCAGAGCAGGTTTGCGCCGGTCGGGCGGGTATCGGCCAAAAGTGCGTAGTCTTCTTCCCATCCAGCCTGCCAGTCATCGCCCTCGGCGATCCGTTCGCGGGCGGCGAGTACCAGGCCGTAGGCGGCACTGATGCCGATGGCTGCCGCGCCGCGCACGACCATCGAGCGTATGGCCGCGGCCACTTCATCGACCGTGGAGCAGGTCACCCAGCTTTCCCGGGACGGCAAAACACGCTGGTCGAGCAGGTGCAGTGCGCCATCGCGCCAATCGATGGCCTTCACTTTCTCCGCAGCCAACAGTCGATCGCGCATCCCTCACCCCGCACTCATGAACAAAAGCCGCCGATTATAGCGATCCGCCAGCCAGGACGCTCGGGTATACTTCGCCCTTCTTTTATTGCTGCCCGGGAAGAAGCCTGCGATGACCTCCACTGCCGCCCCGCTCGACTTATTGCTACTGCCGACGTGGCTGGTACCTGTCGAACCCGCCGGCGTGGTGCTCAAGGAGCATGGCCTGGGCATCCGCGATGGGCGTATTGCCTTTATCGGCCCGCGGGCCGCAGCACTGAAACTTTCCGCCAGTGAAGTGCGCGAGCTGCCGGGCATGCTGCTCAGCCCCGGCCTGATCAACGCCCACGGCCACGCGGCGATGACCCTGTTTCGCGGCCTGGCCGATGACCTGCCGCTGATGACCTGGCTGGAAAAACACATCTGGCCCGCCGAGACCAAGTGGGTCGATGAAGCCTTCGTGCGCGACGGCACCGACCTGGCCATCGCCGAACAGCTCAAGGGTGGCATTACTTGCTTCTCGGACATGTACTTCTTTCCCAAGGTCGCCAGTGATTGCGTCCACAACAGCGGGATGCGCGCGCAGATCGCGATTCCGATCCTCGACTTCCCGATTCCCGGCGCCAGCAGCGCCGACGAGGCGATTCGCCAGGGCATCGAGTTGTTCGGCGACCTCAAGCATCACCCGCGCATCAAGATCACCTTCGGCCCCCACGCGCCCTACACCGTGAGCGACGCCAACCTGGAAAAGATCCGGGTGATCGCCGAGGAGCTGGACGCGGCGATCCATATGCATGTGCACGAGAGCGCGTTCGAGGTACAACAGTCTGTCGAGCAGACCGGCGAACGCCCATTGGCGCGCCTCGGCCGGCTTGGCCTGCTGGGCCCGCGCTTTCAGGCCGTTCACATGACCCAAATCAGCGAGGACGACCTGGCTTTGCTGGTAGAAAGCAACACCAGCGTCATCCATTGCCCGGAATCGAACCTGAAACTGGCCAGCGGCTTCTGCCCGGTGGAGCGTCTGTGGCAGGCTGGCGTCAATGTGGCCATCGGTACCGATGGCGCCGCCAGCAACAATGACCTCGACCTGCTGGGCGAAACCCGTACCGCCGCGATGCTGGCCAAGGCCGTCTCCGGTTCGGTGACCGCCCTGGATGCCCATCGCGCCTTGCGCATGGCGACCCTCAACGGCGCCCGCGCCATGGGCCTGGAGGGCGAGATTGGCTCGCTGGAGGTCGGCAAGGCGGCGGATATCGTCGCCTTTGATCTTTCGGGGCTGGCGCAACAACCGATCTACGATCCGGTCTCACAGCTTATATATGCCACCGGACGCGATAGCGTGAAACACCTTTGGGTCGCCGGCAAGCAGTTGCTCGACAACCGGCAGTTGACCCGCATGGATGAACCACAGTTGACCGCCATGGCCATTGCCTGGGGCCAGCGCATCAGCGGGCACCGCGAATAACGCCGGTCCTGAACCCGGGTTCAGGGCTGACAAACCGATTTATCCGATTTAGAGGAACCACCATGAGCAATGTCGACCACGCCGAAATCGCCAAATTCGAAGCCCTGGCCCACCGCTGGTGGGACCGCGAAAGCGAGTTCAAACCCCTGCACGACATCAACCCGCTGCGGGTCAACTGGATTGACGAACGCATCAACCTGGCCGGCAAGAAGGTGCTGGACGTCGGTTGCGGCGGCGGCATCCTCAGCGAAGCCATGGCCCAGCGCGGCGCCACCGTGCTGGGGATCGACATGGGCGAAGCGCCGTTGGCCGTGGCCCAGTTGCATCAGTTGGAATCCGGGGTGAACGTCGAATACCGCCAGATCACCGCCGAAGCCCTGGCCGAGGAAATGCCCGAGCAGTTCGACGTGATCACCTGCCTGGAAATGCTCGAACACGTGCCGGACCCCTCCTCGGTGATCCGCGCCTGCTTCCGCATGGTCAAGCCCGGCGGCCAGGTGTTTTTCTCCACGATCAACCGCAACCCCAAGGCCTACCTGTTCGCGATCATCGGCGCCGAATACATCATGAAGCTGCTGCCGCGCGGCACCCACGACTTCAAGAAATTCATCCGCCCTTCCGAGCTGGGCGCCTGGAGCCGTCAGGCCGGGCTGAGCGTCAAGGACATCATCGGCCTGACCTACAACCCGCTGACCAAGCACTACAAGCTGGCCAGCGACGTCGACGTCAACTACATGATCCAGACCCTGCGCGAGGAGTAAGCCTGTGAAGTTGCGAGCGGTTCTCTTCGATATGGACGGTACCCTGCTGGACACCGCGCCGGACTTTATCGCCATCTGCCAGGCGATGCGCGCCGACCGTGACCTGGCGCCGATCAACGACCAGCATATCCGCGATGAAATCTCCGGCGGCGCGCGGGCGATGGTCGCCGTGACCTTCTCGATGGACCCGGAATCCCCGGGCTTTGAAGAACTGCGCCTGGAGTTCCTCGAGCGCTACCTCAAGGGCTGCGCGATCCACAGCGCGTTGTTCGACGGGATGGCCGAGCTGCTGGCAGACATCGAAAAGTCCAAGCTGATCTGGGGCGTGGTCACCAACAAACCGTTGCGGTTTGCCGAGCCGATCATGCAGCAGCTGGGCCTGGCCGAGCGCTCGGCGCTGCTGATCTGCCCAGACCACGTGACGAACAGCAAGCCACACCCGGAGCCGTTGATCCTGGCGTGCCAGATGCTCAACCTGGACCCGGCCAGCGTGCTGTTCGTCGGCGATGACCTGCGCGACATCGAGTCCGGCCGCGACGCCGGCACCCGCACGGCGGCGGTCACCTATGGCTACATCCACCCGGACGACAACCCGCGTCACTGGGGCGCGGATGTGGTGGTGGATCACCCGTTGGAATTGCGCAAGGTGCTGGATAACGCGCTGTGCAGTTGCTGATGGTCTACCGGTCTTGCTGACCTATGAAGATCCAATGTGGGAGGGAGCTTGCTCCCGATTGCGGTGGTTCAGTCAATGAATGTGTTGAATGACACACTGCAATCGGGGGCAAGCCCCCTCCCACATTGGATCTTCAGTGTTTTCCAGCTCGGTGTTGGTCACCTAGTGAATTTTGTCGAGGCTATTTATGTTTGATTACTCTGCACGTCCCGAACTGCTCAAAGGCCGCGTCATCCTGGTGACCGGTGCCGGTCGCGGGATTGGCGCGGCGGCGGCGAAAACCTATGCCGCCCATGGCGCGACCGTGCTGTTGCTGGGCAAGACCGAAGCCAACCTGGCCCAGGTGTACGACGAGATCGAAGCCGCCGGCCACCCGCAACCGGTGGTGATCCCGTTCAACCTGGAGACCGCCCTGCCCCATCAATACGATGAGCTGGCGGCGATGATCGAAAAGGAATTCGGCCACCTCGACGGCCTGCTGCACAACGCCTCGATCATCGGCCCACGCACGCCGATCGAGCAGTTGTCCGGTGAGAACTTCATGCGGGTGATGCACATCAACGTCAACGCGATGTTCATGCTGACCAGCACGCTGTTGCCGCTGCTCAAGCTGTCCCAGGACGCCTCGGTGGTGTTCACCTCCAGCAGCGTCGGGCGCAAGGGCCGGGCGTATTGGGGTGCCTATGGCGTATCGAAATTCGCCACCGAAGGCCTGATGCAAACCCTGGCCGACGAGCTCGACACCGTTGCGCCAGTACGGGCCAACAGCATCAACCCCGGCGCCACGCGCACCAGCATGCGGGCCCAGGCGTACCCGGGGGAAAACCCGGCCGACAACCCGGCGCCGGAAGACATCATGCCGGTGTACCTGTACCTGATGGGGCCGGACAGCAGCGGGATCAACGGGCAAGCGTTCGACGCGCAGTAACGGCTGATACATGTGGGAGGGGGCTTGCCCCCGATAGCAGGGTGTCAGTCACTGCATCTGTAACTGACCCACCGCCATCGGGGGCAAGCCCCCTCCCACATTTATTTAGCGGTGTTCTTTAGTTTTTCACGACTTCCTCGAGGGTGAAGCGACCCAATGGGTTTTGCAGGAAGTTGCTCACATTCTTGCGTGAGATGTTGATGTACGGGCTGTAGTACAGGTCGATCCAGTTCACATCCTGTTTCGCCAGTTTCTGCAGGTCGACATACATCTGCTCACGCTTGGCCGGGTCGGCCTCGATGCGTGCGGCGGCGACCAGTTCCTTGACCTTGTCGTTCCTGTAACGGGTCATGTAGTTCTGGTTGGTGTCGTGGCCCAGCACGAAGGTGGTCTTCTGGTCCGGGTCGAGGATGTCGTTGGTCCAGTACATCACCGAAATATCGTACTCACCGTCCACCAGCATCTGCCAGCTTTGGGTCGGGTCGACTTTCTGCAGGTTGGCCGTCACGCCGACCTTGGCCAACTGGTCCTTGATGATCACCGCGATCTGCTCGTCGGCTTCGTTGCCGGCGTTGACCACGTAGTTCAACTTCAAGTCCTTGGCACCGGCGTCGGCCAGCAGTTTCTTCGCCGCGGTAGGGTCATACGGGCGCTGCAGGTTGTTGGCGTAGTGGTACAGCGAACCTTTGGGGATGTAGGAATAAGCCACAGTGCCTTGACCGTAAGTGGCCGTCTTCACCAGCGATTGTTTATCGATGGCCATGTCCAGCGCCTGGCGTACTTCCGGCTTGGCCAGCAGGCCGTGCTCGTGGTTGATCAGCAGGTGATCTTCACGGGTGGACGGGTCGGAATGGATCACCACGTTTTTGTCTTTCTTCAGTTCTTCAACCCGGGAGAACGGTACGAAGATCGCCGTGTCCAGCTCGTTGTTCTGCACCATACGCATGCGCGTGTTGTCGTCGGTCACCGAGACCCACTCCACACCATCCAGGCTGACGTTCCCGGCCTGCCAGAAGTTCGGGTTTTTCTTCAGGATCACCCGATCGCCCTTGCGCCACTCGCCCACGGTAAACGCGCCGGAGGTCACCGGGTTTTCCGCGTAGGCGTCTTCGCCCATTTTGCTCATGGCCTTTTCTGACAGGATCGACACCGTCGGCGACGCCAGTTGCGAGAGGAACGCGACCGCCGGGGTCTTCAGCGTCACCACCAGGGTTTGCGGGCCGGCGGCCTTGGCCGTGTCGATCAGGCTGAATGGGTCGCTCCACAGCGAAGCCTTGTTGTCGCGGATGCGCAACAGGCTGAACGCCGCATCCTCTGCGGTGATCGGCGAGCCATCCGAGAACTTCGCCGCACGCAGCTTGAAGGTGTAGGTCAGGCCGTCCTTGGAAATCTCCCAGCTTTCAGCCAGCCCCGGCTCCATCTTGGTGCCCAGGTTGTCCACGCGCACCAGGGTGTCGTAGACGTTGGCAAAGACCCAGGTGTCGCGGTTTTGCGCGCTTTTGATCGGATCGAACGTGGTGCTGTCTTCCCGGCAACCGATGGTGAGAACACCGGCGGCCTGGGCAAGACCGGCGGTCAGCGACCAGGCGGTCAAGGTCGCGGCGGCGAGCAACTTCAAGTGGCGCGATTGCATGTCATAACTCCTTGTTTATAACGGCGGTTGTTCAAGAATGGCAGGGGTCAAAGCAAAGGTTCTTCAAGCACGCAACTGTACCGATGCTCGTGCAGGAAATGGGTCGGCGGCAACACCACGGAACACATGGCCTGGGCATACCGGCAACGCGGGTGAAAAGCACAGCCTGTAGGCAAATTCAGCGGGCTCGGCGGCTCGCCGGGCAAGGGCTCTGCGGGCAACGGCCGATGCGGATCGATCTCGGGAATCGCCTGGATCAACGCCGCCGTATACGGGTGACGCGGTGAAGTGAAGACCGCTTCCACCGGCCCCTCCTCGACGATCTGGCCCAGGTACATCACCGCCACGCGGTCGCACAGGCGGCGCACGATGGCCAGGTCATGGGCGATGAACAGGATCGCCAGGTTCATGCGCTGTTGCAGTTCCAGCAACAGGTTGATGATCTGCCCCTGGATCGAGACATCCAGTGCCGCCACGCATTCATCGGCAACGATCAGGCGCGGCTCCACCGCCAGCGCCCGGGCGATGCCGACTCGCTGGCACTGGCCGCCGCTGAGGGAGCCGGGCTTGCGAGCGGCCAATTCAGGGCGCAGGCCGACCAGCTCGAGCAATTCGTCGACACGCCGCGCGATCTGCTGCGGCGCGACTTTGCGCTGCACCCGCAACACTTCGGCAAGGGTTTCGCCGATGGTGTGGCGTGGGTTCAGCGCGGCATACGGGTCTTGGAAGATCATCGCGGTTTCATGGCGCAGGCGGGCGATGTCGACGGCGCTGCCGTGGGCCATGTCGATGCCGTCGAACAACACCTGCCCGGCGCTGATCGGGTTGAGGTGCAGAATCGCCCGGCCGAGGGTACTTTTGCCGCTGCCGGATTCGCCCACCAGCCCCAGGGTCTCGCCCGCCGCCAGGTTCAGCGACACACCGTTGACCGCCCTCACCCACTGTTTGTGCAGGCCGAACATCCCGCTGCCGGACGCGGCAAACCGCACCTCCAGGTCCTTGATCTGCAACAGGCTCATGGGCGATCTCCCAACGGATAGTGACAGGCCACCCGCGCACCTTCCGGCAAGCGTTCGCGACACAGGCTGCCGACTTGCGGGCAACGCGGGTGGAAGCGGCACCCGACGGGCAACGCATCGAGCAACGGCGGCTGGCCAGCAATGGTGCGCAGCAAGGCGTGGCCGCTGCTGTGGGCCGGCTGGCAATCGATCAGCCCCGCGGTGTACGGGTGTCGGGGATGGGCGAGCAACTCGTATTTGCTGGCGTGCTCACACAGGCGCCCGGCGTACATCACCGCGATGGAGTCGCAGGTTTGCGCCACCACGCCGAGGTCGTGAGTGATCATGATGATCGACAAGCCACGCTGGTCGCGCAGCTCCAGCAACAGCCGCAGGATTTGCGCCTGCACGGTCACATCGAGGGCCGTGGTGGGTTCGTCGGCAATCAGCACTGTCGGGTTGCAGCCCAATGCCACGGCGATCATGGCGCGCTGGCGCATGCCGCCGGAAAACTCGTGGGGGTAGTTGTCGACCCGTGCCTGGGGATCGGGAATGCCCACTTGGCGCAACACCTCGATGGCTTGCCGGCGTGCGTCTTTTTTCGACGCGCCTTGATGCAGGCGGATGCCCTCGGCGATCTGTTCGCCGATACGCATCAGCGGGTCGAGGTGGCTGCTGGGGTTCTGGAAGATCATGCCCAATTGCCCGCCACGGATTGCGCGCATGCCTGCGTCGTCCAGTGGCAGCAAGTCCTGGCCGGCCAGGCGCACCGCGCCGCCCTGCACGCGCAGGTTGGGCGACGGCAACAGGCGGATCAGCCCGCGACAGGTCATGGTCTTGCCCGAGCCGCTTTCGCCCACCAGGCCGAGGATCTCGCCTTCGGCCAGGTCGAAGGAGATGCGGTCGACCAGGGTCACGTCGCGCCCGGCATTGTTGGCGATCACGCTCAGGTCGCGCACTTGCAGCAGGCTCATGGGCGCTCTCCCAACACTTGCGCCACGCCATCGGCCAGCAGGCTGAAGCCCATGGCCAGGGTTACGATGGCCAGCCCCGGAAAGGTGCAGATCCACCAGGCGGTGGTAATGAAGGCCTGCCCTTCGGCGACCATCGTTCCCCACTCGGCGGTCGGCGGTTGCACGCCCAGGCCCAGGTAACTCACCGCTGCGCCATTGAGCAGCACCAGCACCGCGTCAGACATGGAAAACACAATCGAGCCAAACATCGCATTCGGCAGCAAGTGCCGGAACAGAATGCGCCCATGGCCAAAGCCGAGGCTTTTGGCCGCCAGGGCGAAGTCACTTTCCTTGAGCACCAGGATCTGCGAGCGGATCAACCGCGCATACGACACCCAGCCCACCAGCGCCATGGCGATATAGAAACTCTTCAAGCCCGGACCGAGGATGGCCATGATTGCCAGCATCAACACCAGGAACGGGAACGCCAGGATCACGTCGATGACGCGCATGCAGACGCTGTCGAAACGCCCGCCGATATAGCCGGAGACCGCGCCGATAAAGGTACCGATCATGAACGGGAAGATCACCCCGACAATCGCCAATTGCAGGTCGATGCGTGCGCCCCAGATCACCCGCGAGAGAATATCGCGGCCATAATTATCCGTACCGAAGGGATGGCCCAGGCTCGGCCCGAGCAAGCTGAGATCGGTGTTCTGCGCGATCGGGTCGAACGGCGCGAGCCACGGCGCAAACAACGCCAGGCCCAGCCACGTCAACAGAATCAGCAACCCCCACGCGGCGGTCAGCCGCCCGTCGCGCAAGCCAAAGCGCAGGCGCAAGCGCCATGGCGCGATCAGTGGACGAGTGCTCATTGCATCTTCACCCGTGGGTCGAGGGCGACGGTCACCACATCCGCGACGAAGTTGACCACCACCGTCGCACAGGCCAGCACCATGGCCACGCCCTGCACCACCATGTAGTCACGGGTAAAGATGCCGCGCACCAGTAACTGGCCGATGCCGGGAATGGCGAACAGGCTTTCGATGACCACCGTGCCGCTGATCAGCCAACCGATATTCACCGCCAGCAGGTTGACCGTCGGCACCAGGGAATTGGGCAGTACATGCCGGCGAAACACCGCCGCTTCCGACAACCCGCGCGCCCGGGCGGCGGTGACATGGTCCGCCTGCAATTCCATCAACATGCTCGCCCGCAGGTTGCGCACCAGCACCGCCGCCAGGGCCAGGGCGATGGTCAGGCACGGCAGGACCATATGGTGCGCCTTGTCCAGCCAGGTGCGACCGTAGCCAGACACCGGAAACAGGCCCCATTGCACGCTAAGCAGCAGGATCAGCATCAACCCCAGCCAAAATGCCGGCATGCCCAGGCCGACGGTGGTGAACACGCGGATCAGGTTGTCCGCCCAGCCGCCTTTGCGCCGCGCCGCGACGGTGGCCAGTGGCACTGCGATCAGCAGCGCCAGCAACACACTGCCGAGCACCAGCACCAGGGTCGGCTCGATACGGGTGACGATCAGCTTCAACGCATCGACCTTGTACAACAGCGATTGGCCGAGGTCGCCCTTGAGCAGGTTTTTCAAGAAGTAAAAATATTGCAGCCACAGCGGCTGGTCGAGCCCGAACTGTGCGCGGATCTTCAGCAACGCATCCGGCGTGCTGCGCGAGCCGAGCAGCGCGCGCGCCGGGTCACCGGGAATCGAGCGCACCAGCACGAAGGTGATCAGGCTGATGCCGAACAGCACCGGCAGCAATTGCAACGGCCGGGTCAGCACGAAGCGGTAGCGCGCCAGGTTCATCCGTCAGCCTCGGTGACGAGCGAGGAAGTCCAGCAGTACCGGGAAGTACGCCTGGGGCTCTTCGTAAAATGGCATATGGCTGCTGTTGCGGAACACATGCAATTCGGCGTGCCGGGCGGCCAGTTTCATGCGCAGGGCGCAGGCCGGGGTGAGCTCGTCGTGCTGGCCGGTGGTGATCAGCATCGGCATGTTGAAATCGGCCATCTCGGCGATGCGGTTCCAGTCCTTGAGGTTGCCGATATACAGAAATTCGTTGGGGCCCTGCATGGTTGCGTAGGGGCCCATGTTCCAGTCGTCGAGGGAGCGCCGGAGCGGCGCCGGCCATTCGTCCAGGCGGCACACATGGCGATAATTGAGCAAGGTGATCGCGGCCTGGTACTGCGGATGATCCAGCGTCCCCATGGCTTCATGGCGCTGCATCATCGCCACGGTTTCACTGCCGAGGGCGCCGCGCAGGCGTTCGAGTTCCTGGGAGAGGTGCGGAATGTCGCCGACGGTGTTTTCCAGGATCAGGCTTTTCAGCGCATCGGGGTAATGGATGGCGTATTCGATGCCCAGCCAGCCGCCCCAGGAATGCCCGAGCAAATGCACACGACCCAGGCCCAGGGTTTGGCGCACGGTTTCGACTTCTTCGACATAACGGCCGATTTCCCACAGGGAAACATCGGTCGGTCTGGCTGAAGCACCGGTGCCAAGCTGGTCGAATGCAACCACTCGCAGGTCATGCTCTTTGAGCCAGCCATGGGCGTCGCGCAAATAGTCACACGGTAGCCCTGGCCCGCCGTTGAGGCACAACAGCACCTCATCGCCTTCGCCAAAGCTGTAGACCGCGAGGTCATGGCCATCGACTTGCACGGTGTACTGCTGGTCGGGGGCTATTTCACGCCACATGCATACGTTCCTTGTGTGGTATCGGCCTGGCGGGTTGCGGCCGCTTATGAGGCCATAAGCTACCGAGGATGCCGTGCATCCATAACCTAGTATTTCTTATAGGTTTGGCCTGGCAGTCCTTCGCCGGGGCGTGGCATTCTACTTGCAGTAAGTCGAGATTCATATGAATTCGGGAGCAGAACGGATGCTGGCCAAGCTAACTGCCTTCAATCACCGTCTCATGCCGGGCAGGAGCCTGGACGAGCAGATGGACAACGCGTTTATCCTAGCCCAACAGTTGGGTTTCGATGCACTGGTGTATGACTACTCGCCGGTGCCCATCGACCTCAACGGCACGTTGATCACACCTTCGGTGCTGCAACTGCGCAACACGCCTTCCGATTGGCATGCCTTGTGGTGCGGCGAAGGGTTCTACCAGATCGATCCGGTGCAGCACCTGGCCTTGAACACGGTGTCGCCGTTTGTCTGGTCCTACGAGGCCAAGGCGCAGACGGCGCTGCAGAAGATCATCGACCCGTGCCACGCCCCCGTCTCGTCTTACCTGCATGACCAGCAACTGACCTGCGGCGTCAGCGTGCCGATTCATCTGCCCCGGGGCGGCTTCGCATCGTTGACCGGCTTGCGCACCGGCAAGGCGCATACGGTGCTGGAGGACGCGCAACAGAGCTTGTCGGATTTCGGCCTGATTTCCCATGCGCTGCAGGAAGCGGCCTACCCGTTGTTCAGCAATGAACTACGCACCTACCCGCATATCCGTCTGACCAAACGCGAGCGCGAGTGCCTGAAATGGGCCGCCGACGGCCTGACCGCCGCCGAAATCGCCACGCAACTGAGCCGCTCGCTGGCGGTCGTTACCCTGCATCTTGCCTCGGCAATGCACAAACTGGGGGCGAAAAATCGCGTACAGGCCGTGGTGCGCGCCACTCATTACCGCCTGCTGGAAGATTGACCCTTCGGCAAAACCTAGCTGTTTTGCTAGTTACCTAAACGTCGCGTGCCGATTATCGTGTCCCTGATACTTTTTTTTCAAAGCAGGATACGAAATGGAATTCATCGAAAAAGTCCGCGAAGGGTTTGCGCCCTTCGGCCCCTATCAGACCTGGTATCGCGTCACCGGCGACCTGGCCTCGGGCCGTACACCGCTGGTGATCATCCACGGCGGTCCCGGCTGCACCCATGATTACGTCGATGCCTTCAAGGACGTCGCCGCCAGCGGTCACGCCGTCATCCACTATGACCAACTGGGCAACGGCCGCTCCACGCACTTGCCCGACAAAGCCCCCTCCTTCTGGACTGTCAGCCTGTTCCTCGACGAACTGAACAACCTGCTGGACCACCTGCAAATCAGCCAGGACTACGCGATTCTCGGGCAATCCTGGGGCGGCATGCTCGGCAGCGAACACGCGATTCTGCAACCCAAGGGCCTGCGTGCGTTTATCCCGGCCAACTCGCCCACCTGCATGCGTACCTGGGTCAGCGAAGCCAACCGCCTGCGTCAGCTGCTGCCCGAAGGCGTGCATGAAACCCTGCTCAAGCATGAAGCCGCCGGCACCTACCAGGACCCGGAATACCTCGCCGCCTCGCGGATTTTCTACGACCAGCACGTCTGCCGGGTCAACCCATGGCCGGACGAGGTTGCGCGCACGTTCGCCCAGGTCGATGCAGACCCGACCGTGTACCACGCCATGAGCGGCCCGACCGAGTTCCATGTGATCGGCAGTTTGAAGGACTGGAACGTGATTGGCCGTCTGTCGGCAATCAAGGTGCCGACCCTGGTGATCTCCGGCCGGCATGACGAAGCCACACCGTTGGTGGTCAAGCCGTTCCTGGATGAAATCGCGGATGTGCGCTGGGCGCTGTTTGAAGACTCCAGCCACATGCCCCATGTCGAAGAGCGCCAGGCGTGCATGGGGACAGTGGTGAAGTTTTTGGATGAGGCCTGTTCAGTGCCGCACAAGGCCCTCAAAGCAAGCTGACGAGCAATGTGGCAGCGGGCTTGCTCATGATGGCGGTGGTTCAGTCAGCGCCTGACCGCCATCGCGAGCAACCCCGCTGCCACCGTTTCAAGCCTCGCTGGTCTCGGCCTTCGCGGTTTTTCTCGGCACCTCGGCCACCACTGGAATCTCCTTGCCTTCGGCATCGAACAGCTTGCCGCCCCTGAAGTAATCGCCTTCGCGCAAGACGGCCACATCCTGGAAACACAGGCTGCGCTCAGTCCCGGCCACAAACACCGACTGCTGGTCCGAATTGCCGGCGGTGAAGTGGTTGAACGCCAGGTTCAGCAAGATCGCCATGATCGCCGACGAACTGATGCCCGAATGGAAAATGGTCGCGAACCAGCTGGGAAAATGATCGTAGAAGCTCGGCGCGGCAATCGGGATCATGCCGAAACCGATGGACGTGGCCACGATGATCAGGTTCATGTTGTTGCGGTAATCCACCTTGGACAGTGTACGAATACCGCTGGCCGCCACGGTGCCGAACAACACGATCCCGGCACCACCCAACACCGAGGTCGGCACTGCCGCAATCACCCGCCCCATGAACGGCAGCAGGCCGAGGACGACCAGGAACAACCCGCCCGTCGCGACCACAAAACGACTTTTCACCCCGGTGACCGCCACCAGGCCGACGTTCTGGGCGAACGCGCTCTGGGTAAACGAACCAAAGATCGGCGCGAACAGGCTCGACAGCATGTCGGCACGCAAGCCATTGCCCAGGCGTTTGGAGTCGACTTTGGTGTCGATGATCTCGCCCACGGCCAGGATGTCCGCCGAAGTCTCCACCAGCGTCACCATCACCACAATGCACATGGAAATGATCGCGGCCACATGGAAGGTCGGCATGCCGAAATGGAACGGTGTGGGGAAGCCGAACATCGGCCCCTGGGTCACGCCGGAAAAGTCCGCCATGCCCAGGAACACCGCAATCACGGTGCCGATCACCATCGCCAGCAGGATCGATAACCGCGAGATCGTCGCGCTGCCGATCTTGCTCAGCAACAACACCAGCAACAGGGTCAACGCGGCCAGGCCGACGTTCGCCATGCTGCCGAAATCCGCCGCACGGCTGTTGCCGCCCATGGCCCAGCGTGCGGCCACCGGCATCAGCGTCAGGCCGATGGTGGTGATCACAATGCCGGTCACCAACGGCGGGAAAAACTGGGTGATCCGCGAGAACACCGGCGTGATCAGCAGCCCGATAAACGACGCAGCCATCACCGCCCCGAGAATCGCTGGCACCCCACCGGCGCCATCACTGCCGACAATCGCCACCATCGTCGCCACGCCGGCAAACGACACGCCCTGCACCAGCGGCAACTGACAACCAAAGAACGGCAGGCCAAGGGTTTGCAACAACGTGGCCAGGCCGCCGGCAAACAGCGACGCGGCGATCAACAGGCCGATATCCGCCGGCGACAACCCGGCCGCCTGGCCGACGATCAACGGTACGGCAACGATGCCGCCGTACATGGTGAGCACATGCTGCAGGCCGTAAGCCATGTTGGCGGCGACGCCGAGATTCTCATCTTCGGGTCGTTGCGATGACGCCTTCGGGATAGTCATGGTGAGGGGTTCTCTGTTTTTGTTGTGGCGCCACTGTATGCAATACCAAGACTAGATGTCCATAGAGTTGTATACAATCATTCGGACAAGATACCCTCCACCGGCGTTACAAAAACAATCCGGCCGTCATGAGCCAGAACGCCATAGGACCTAAAACAATGAAAAAGGCATTACAGGGCGCAACCGTTGCATTGACCCTCCTCGGCGGCGGGGAGGCTGTCGCGCTGGAATGGATGAACAACAGCGTAGGATTTCGCTACGGCCAGCAATTCACCAACCCGAACAACCCCGACGCATTCAGCAAGCGCATCTACAGCGTCACCCACGCCAGTGGCTACCAGTACGGCAGCAACTTTCTGAACCTCGATGTGTTTTTGTCCGACAGCCGCGACCCGCGCAAGGGCACCGACCACGGCGGCAGTGAGGTGTATGCGGTATACCGACACCAGTTGTATGCCTCTCGCGTTTTCGATACGCCGCTGGGCACCGGGCTGATCAAGGACTACGCCCTGACCCTGGGCTTCGATGCCAACCGCAACAACAACTTTGCCTCGGCGAAAAAACGCGCGCTGGTGCTCGGCCCGACCTTGAAGTTCAACACCGTCGGCGTATTGGACCTGAGCCTGATGTATTACAAAGAACGCAATCACAGCGGGATTCCCGGCGCGAAAGAGTCGGACCATACCTTCGACGACACCTATATGCTCAACCTGACGTGGATGCGTCCGTTCGAGATCGGCAGCCACGCGGCCAAGTTCCAGGGGTTTATCAACCATGTCGGCAACAAGGGCGAGGACTTCCACGGCCGCGATACCGCAGCGGAAACGCTGATGCGTAGCGCGCTGATGGTCGCGGTGCGACCCGGCAAGCGCGTAACGCCGAACCTGTACCTCGGAGTGGGCTACGAGTACTGGCATAACAAGTTCGGTGTGGACGGCGGTCGGGGCAGTCGCACGTCGACACCCACGCTGAATATGGAAGTGACGTTCTAGGATCTACCGCTCAAGACACTGAAAAAGCCGCAATCAAGTGTGGGGGTTGGCTTGCCTGCGATCGCATCGGCTCGGTAAACCTGATGCAGCGCAACGCAGGCAATCCAGCACCCACCCGTCAGATCAAGCATTCGCCAACTGCGAATCATCGGTTTTCGGCCGCGCCAACCAGTAACCCAGCACCGCCAGCGGCGCGGTCGCCAGCATCACGATCACGGTGATCAGCAGCGGCTGCTCGAGCATCGACGACACCAACAAGCTGCTGAGAAAACACAGGCCCAGTTGCAGGGTGTTTTGCAGCGCCGCTGCCTTGCCGGAATTTTCCGCAAACGGCATCAGCGCATTCGCCACCACGATGGGATAACTGGCGCCGTTGACCAGCGCCATCAGGCAGAACGGAATCAACAAGGTGGTCAGGGTCGGCACGCTCAAGGTGGCGACCAGGTACAACGCCAGCATACTGATGCAGTAGGCCACCAGCAGCCAGGGCAACAGCGTCTTGCCCTGGAAACGCTGCAACGCGCTGCGGCAGCTGTAGCCTCCGATCAGGAACGCGAGGGTCGGCAGCACATAACTCAGGCCAATGTCATTCGGGCTGTAACCCATATCGCCGAGGATGAACGGCGAGGCGGTCAACCAGGCGAAGAAACTGGCGGAGCAGGCAGCAAAGATCATGACGTTGCCGGTGAACACGCGGGAGCCGAGCAATTGTCCATAACCGAGGCGCGTCGGTTCGCCTTCCTCCGCCAGCCGTTTCGGCGCCGTGCGCAGGAACAGAGTCGGCAGCAGCAACAGCAGCGACACGCCCAGCAACACCGCGAAAATCGCCTGCCAGCCAAAGTGATTCAGCACCATGGCCCCCAACAGCGGCGCCAGGGCCGGCGACAACGACATCAGCGGCATGATGCTGGCGAACACGCGGTGAGCCTTGTCGGCCGGGTAGCGGTCAATCACCAGTGCCTGCCAACTCACGGCGGCGGAACACACGCCAATCGCCTGGATAAAACGCAGTGCCAGCAGCTGCGTGGCGGTCTCGACCCAGAACATGCCGACGCAACCCAGCACGAACAGGCTCAGGCCCGTGAGCAGGATCGGTTTGCGCCCCAGTCGGTCAGACAACGGCCCCCACAACAACTGCCCCACGGCAAAGCCCGCGAGGAAAATACTCAAGCTGGCGCCCACCGCGCCCGCGCCGATGTGTAATTGCTCGCCCATGGCGCCGAACGCCGGCAAGTACATGTCCATGGCGAGATAACCGAGCATGCTCAGCCCCGCCAGGTACCAGGTGAAACCAAAAGAATTTTTCATTGAAGCCTTGTTGAACCTGCCATCAAACTATTTGCTGACTGCTGCCCATTATGAAGCTGGCAGCCTCTCTGTGAAGCGATAATAATTGGACACTTCTATCAATTAATTTGAAGGCAACTGCCATGTGGTCCGAATACTCCCTGGATGTGGTCGATGCCGTCGCACGCCATGGCAGCTTCAGCGCCGCCGCCCAGGAATTGCACCGCGTGCCGTCGGCCATCAGCTACACGGTGCGTCAGTTGGAAGAGTGGCTGGCCGTGCCCTTGTTCGTGCGGCGCCATCGCGACGTCGAGCTCACCGCGGCCGGCCGTCTATTTATAGACGAAGCCCGCGGCGTGATGAAAACCATGCTCGGTACACGGCGCCTGTGCCAGCAAGTGGCCAATGGCTGGAGCGGCCAGTTGAAGGTCGCGGTGGACTCCATCGTCAAACCCCAGCGCTGCCGGCAACTGGTGCTGGATTTCTATCGGCAGTTCCCTGACGTGGAATTGCTGCTGGAGTACGAGGTGTACAACGGCGTGTGGGACGCCCTCGCCGATGAGCGCACCGACATCGTGATCGGCGCCACCAGCGCGGTGCCGGTGACGAGTCACTTCACGTTTCGCGATATGGGCCTGTTGAACTGGTTGTGCGTGGTCAGCGCGAAACACCCGCTGGCGGCGTTGGATGGTTTGCTCAGTGACGATCAACTGCGCCCGTTCGCGTCCCTGTGCATGACCGATACCTCGCGCAACCTGCCCAAGCGCGATACCTGGACCCTGGATAACCAGCGCCGGCTGGTGGTACCGAACTGGGCCTCGGCCATTGACTGCCTGCGCGACGGCCTGTGCGTCGGCATGGCGCCGGCGCATCAGGTGTTGCCGTGGATCGAACGTGGTGAGTTGGTCGCGCTGCAACTGCACAGGCCGTTCCCGGCCAGCCCGTCATGCGTGGCCTGGGCACAGAACAAACTGTCCCCGGCGATGAGTTGGTTGCTGGACTACCTGGGGGATAGCGAGACGATGAACCAAGAGTGGTTGAATGGGAGTGACCACTGAAGATCACCGGAATCCCTTGTAGGAGGGGGCTTGCCCCCGATGGCGGTGTATCAGTCGAGCAATCTGCAACTGATACACCGCCATCGGGGGCAAGCACCCTCCCACAGGGGATCTCATTTCAATCCAGCAAGCGGGTGATGGCCCGCACGATCATCTCGACCTCCTTGGCCTCCAGGGTCAGCGGCGGCAGCAGGCGAATCACCTTGCCCCGCGTCACGTTGATCAACAACCCATGTTCCTCGGCGGCGCGCAGGGCCAGCTCGCGACACGGGTCTGCCAGCTCGATGCCTATCATCAAGCCCTTGCCACGAATCGACAGGACCTGCGGGTGCTCATCCAACTCCACCCGTAAGCGGGCCAACAAGCGCTCGCCCTGTTGCGCGGCGTTCTGCAGCAGGCCTTGTTCTTCAATGATCTCCAGCACGGTGCAACCCACCCGGCAGGCCAATGGGTTGCCGCCGAACGTGCTGCCGTGGCTGCCCGGGGTGAACAAGTCGGCCGCCACGTTCCTGGCCAGGCAGGCACCGATGGGCACGCCGTTGCCGAGGCCTTTGGCCAGGGTCATCACGTCCGGCACGATGCCCTCGTGCTGGAAGGCAAACCAGGCGCCGGTGCGGCCGATGCCGGTCTGGATTTCATCGAGCATCATCAGCCAGCCGTGGCGCGTGCAGTGAGCGCGCAGGGCTTTCAGGTAACCCGGCGGCGCCACTTGCACCCCGCTTTCGCCCTGGATCGGTTCCAGCAAGACTGCTGCGATGCGCGTGCCGAACGTTTGCGTGATCGCCTCCAGCGCCGCCAGGTCGCCGAAGCCGACTTTGAGAAAATCCCCCGGCAAGCGCTGGAACCCCAAGCGTACCGAAGGCCCGTCGCTGGCCGCCATGGTGCCCAGCGTGCGGCCGTGGAAGGCGTTTTCCATCACCACCACCAACGGCGCCTCGATGCCTTTTTTCCAGCCGTGCAGCCGCGCCAGTTTTAGCGCGGTCTCGTTGGCTTCGGCGCCGGAGTTGTTGAAAAACGCACGATCGAGGCCCGACAGTTGGGTCAGACGCAGGGCCAAGCGTTGTTGCCAATCGATGCTGTAGAGGTTGGAGGTGTGCAACAGCAACCCGGCTTGTTCGCTGATGGCTGTCACCAGTTTCGGATGGGAGTGTCCGACGTTGGTCACGGCCACGCCTGCCACGGCGTCCAGGTATTCGCGCCCCTGCTGGTCCCACAGGCGCGTGCCCAGGCCACGCGTAAAGCTCAAGGCCAAGGGTTGGTAAGTGGTCATCAGGCAAGCGGCGGTCATGGTGGCAAGCTCCAGTGCTGGGTTGGGATGGGTCCAGTATCGTTAGCCACCCAAGCTGGATAAACTGTGCTTTTCTGCAATGACTTTAAACCAGGGCTTGATAATGGATCTGTTCCAGGCGATGTCGGTGTATGTGAAAGTGGTCGAGACCGGCAGCATGACCGCCGCGGCCCATGCCAGTGGGATGTCGACCACCATGGTCGGCAACCATTTGCGTGCCCTGGAGCAACGCCTGGGGGTCAGCCTGCTCAAGCGCACCACGCGCAAGCAAAGCCTCACGGAATTCGGCGGGCAGTATTACCAGCGCTGCCTGGAAGTGCTGGGGCTGGTGGCCGACTCCGAGCAATTGGCCGAACAGGCCCACAGCGACGTGCCCAAGGGCACCCTGCGCATCACCGCCCCGCCCGCCTTCGGCACCGAACGCCTGGCGCCGGCCTTGAGCGAATTTTCCCAACGTTACCCGCTGATCAAGCTGTACGTGGTGCTCAGCAATCAACGCATGGACCTGGTCGACAGCGGCTTCGACGTGGCCATCCGCCTGGGCGAGTTGGAACCCTCAAGCCTGATCGCCCGGCCCCTGCAGGACTACACCATCACCCTGTGCGCCGCGCCGGATTACCTGGCGCGACGCGGCACGCCGCAAACGCCCGAGGATCTGCAACAACACGACTGCCTGGCCTTCGCCTACCCATCCGGCGACGATTGGCGTAACGCCGACAAACTGTGGCGCATGAGCGACGCGGACGGCGAAGTGGAGATTCCGGTGTCCGGCTCGCTGACCATCAACAGCTCGCAAGCCCTGCGCCAGGCGGCGGTGCAAGGCATGGGCATCGTCATGCTGCCCGACGCCCTGGTGCAGCCCGACCTGCAGAGCGGGAAGCTGGTGGCCTTGCTGACCGCCTATCAACTGCCCCGCCGCCCCATGCATTTGCTGTACGGCCAAGATCGTTACCGCCTGCCTAAACTGCGGGCGTTCGTGGATTTTGCCCTGGAGAAATGGGCGCGCTAAAAGCCCACGCCCAATTCACGCAGACGCTCAGCGGTGCGCTCGGCGCAAACGTGGTGAATGCCTTGCCAGCCCAGGGCGATGGCCGCGTCGATATTGCCCGCGACGTCATCGATGAACACCACTTCGGCAGGCTGGATATCCGGCAGATGAGCGCGCACCTGGCCGAGGCTGGCGTGATAGATCGCGGCATCGGGCTTGATCAGCTTCAACTCGCCGGAGACCACGATATCGCGAAAACACTGCAGGAACGGGTAGTTGGCCCGCGCATAGGGGAACGTCTCGGCCGACCAATTGGTGAGCCCGAACAGCGGCACGTCGGCCTGATGCAGCGCCTTGAGAATGGCCACGCCCTCGGGCAACGGCCCGCGCAGCATTTCATGCCAGCGGTCGTAGTAGGCCGTGATCAAGGGTTCGTGCTGGGGATATTGCGCGACCAGGCTGCGCGTCGCCTCGGCCAGGGTGCGACCGGCGTCTTGCTCGGTGTTCCAGGCCTGGGTGCAGATGTTGTCGAGGAACCATTGCCGCTCCTCATCATCGGCGATCAGCTGGCGGTACAGGTGCTGCGGGCTCCAATCGAACAGGACACCGCCAAAATCAAAAACGACTGCACGAATCGTCATCAGATCCTCCGTTAGCGTGAGTTGATAGCGGATGGAGTCTGGCAGATCGCAATGGCTTTACACACAACGAATGTGGGAGCGGGCTTGCTCGCGATGGCGGTTTGTCAGTGCCGGAGGTTTCGGCTGACCCACTGCAATCGCGGGCAAGCCCGCTCCCACATGTTTTTCGAGGGTGTTTAGGCTTGGACCAGACCGTTGATCTTCACGGTCGGATTCACATCAGCCTCGTAGTCCACGCCGTCGATCTCAAAGCCGAACAAGCGCAGGAACTCAGCCTTGTAGCCGGCAAAATCGCTGATCTCGTTGACGTTGTCGTCGGTGACCTGATTCCACAGCGCAGCCACGGCGTCCTGGACTTTCGGTTGCAGCTCGGCCAGGTCGGCACGCAGGCGGCCGTCGGCGTCGAGCTTCGGCTCGCGGCCGTACAGGCTGTCCTTGAACAGGCCATAGACCTGCTCGATGCAACCTTCGTGAGTGCCCTGCTCTTTCATCACTTTGAACAGCAACGACAGGTACAGCGGCATGATCGGGATCGCCGAGCTGGCCTGGGTGACCACAGCCTTGAGCACCGACACGCGGGCGTCGCCCTTCAGTGCGGCCAGGTTGTCGCGCAGGGTCAGGACTTTCTTGTCCAGGTCCTTCTTGGCTTCGCCGATGGAGCCGTTCCAGTAGATATCCTGGGTCAGCTTCTCGCCGAGGTAGGTGAACGCCGTGGTCTTGGCGCCTTCGGCCAGCACGTCCGCTTCACGCAGGGCGTCGATCCACAGCTGCCAGTCTTCGCCGCCCATGACTTTCACGGTGCCGTCGATTTCTTCCTGGGTGGCCGGCTCAAGGGTGGTGTCAACGACAACGCCCTTGTCGGTGTTGATCCCGCGCAGGGTCACGGCCTTGCCGATCGGCTTGAGCGTGGAGTTGTGCACCACGCCCTGCGGGTCGGTGCGGCGTGGCGCGGCCAGGCTGTAGACCACCAGGTCGATCTTGCCCAGGTCTTTCTTGATGGTCTCGATGGTCAGGCGCTTGATCTCGTCAGAGAACGCGTCGCCGTTGATGCTCTTGGCGTACAGGCCTTTTTCGACGGCAAACTTCTCGAACGCGGCGCTGTTGTACCAGCCGGCGGAGCTCAGCTTGCCTTCTTCGCCTTCTTTCTCAAAAAACACGCCCAGGGTATCGGCGCCGCAGCCAAACGCAGCACTGATGCGCGCGGCCAGGCCGTAACCGGTGGAAGCACCGAGGACCAGCACCTTTTTCGGGCCGCCTTCGATGACGCCGTGTTGGGTGACGTAGTCGATCTGTTCCTTGACGTTCGCTTCACAGCCAACAGGGTGAGCGGTCACACAGATAAAGCCACGAACCCGCGGTTTGATGATCATAAAATTTCTGCCTCTTCCAAGGTGCCGAAGGCCAATGGTGGCCATTCAACGTAATCGTACCGGTCTATGACGTCCAAAAAACCGAAGCGTCACGATAGTCGCAAATCTTCTGTTTACAAAATCCAATCCAAAACGCGCCGCGCAAGCCGCGCCGAGGGTTAAAAACTGTGTCAGCTCTTCACAATTTCGTAATATTTAAAACGCCCATCGACCTGAGAACGCCTTATCATGACGAGGTTGTTTCAATATGTTTCGCAACCCCACCACTCGCAGCCACGCATATAGACCTGTCGAATGGCGTCCAGCTGGAGCTGAGTTTCATGAGTCAATCTGCGTTACGCAAAAAAGCCGTGTCGTTCGCCTGGGCATTCGGCATCCTGCTGATTATTTACCTCTTTCCCCTGACCACCGTGGTGTTCCTCGGCCTCGTGCTGGTCTGCGGTATTTATGATTTCCTGCGTAACGGCCTGTATGACCGCAACACCTTCAAGAAATACTTCATCGGCAGCGGCCGCAATACCTGGCTGCTGGCACCGTTCAACACCCTGTTCGACCTGCTGAGCAGCCGCAACCGCCACGTCTACACGATGCGCGACCTGCCGCCCGCCTGGCGTGAAGACCTGCAACAGGTGATCGACGACGCCATGGCCCACAAGGATGAAATCATCGGCTACCTGGACGAACGCATGGCCGAGAAGAAACGCGGCATGCTGTTTTTCCAATGGTACGGCCGGCCGATCGAAACCACCCTGGACATCCCGGAACTGCGCAAGAAATTGCCGTTCGTGAAGACCATCGGCGTGTCGGTGTTCAACGAAAACCGTTCGACCTCCTTCCACTTCGGCCCCCTGCGCATGATGTTCCGGGTGCTCTATAACATGGCGCCGGCGCCCCACCATGAGGGCGTTTACATCCAGGTGGGCAAGCACAAGCATTACTGGCACGATGACCCACTGTTTATCTTCGATGACACGCTGATGCACGCGTCCTTCAACAAGAACGATGCCAAGCGCTACTGCCTGTTCATTGATATCGTGCGGCCGACCGCGTTGCCCGCCGTCCTCAATGCCGTGATCACAGGGTTTGCCGGCCTGGTGTTCACGCTGCGTCGGGTTTTCTACAAAAACTGGAAGCTGATCCAGTAGGTTCTGCGGCATGATGGGGCTGGACAGTATTTGCGTAGCGCCTGCGGGCCAGCGAAAATAGCCGTCTCGTGCGACCGTATCCGGCGCCCATTCTTCTCAAGCCATCGCCCCCATGACGGGCGCGGTGGCTGTGCTTTCAAGGAATCAGAATGCCCCAACGTCAAGTCATCAATGCCTCCGTCAGCCCCAAGGGCAGCCTCGAAACACTCTCCCAGCGTGAAGTCCAGCAACTGAGCGAAGCCGGCTCCGGCAGCATCTATACCCTGTTCCGCCAGTGCGCCCTGGCCATCCTCAACACCGGCGCGCACATCGACAACGCCAAGACCATCCTCGACGCCTATAAAGACTTTGAAGTGCGTATCCACCAGCAGGATCGCGGCGTGCGCCTGGAACTGCTGAACGCCCCGGCCGACGCCTTCGTCGATGGCGAAATGATCGCCAGTACCCGCGAAATGCTGTTCAGCGCCCTGCGCGACATCGTCTACACCGAGAACGAACTGGACAGCCAGCGCATCGACCTGAGCAACTCCCAGGGCATCACCGACTACGTGTTCCACCTGTTGCGCAACGCGCGCACGCTGCGCCCGGGTGTCGAGCCGAAGATCGTGGTGTGCTGGGGCGGGCACTCGATCAACACCGAAGAATACAAATACACCAAGAAAGTCGGCCACGAACTGGGCCTGCGCAGCCTCGACGTCTGCACCGGTTGCGGCCCCGGCGTGATGAAAGGCCCGATGAAGGGCGCGACCATTTCCCACGCCAAGCAACGCATCAACGGCGGGCGCTACCTGGGCCTGACCGAGCCGGGCATCATCGCTGCGGAAGCACCGAACCCGATCGTCAATGAGCTGGTGATCCTGCCGGACATCGAGAAGCGCCTGGAAGCCTTCGTGCGTGTCGGCCACGGCATCATCATCTTCCCGGGCGGCGCCGGCACGGCGGAAGAGTTCCTCTACCTGCTGGGCATCCTGATGCACCCGGACAACCGCGGCCTGCCGTTCCCGGTCATCCTCACCGGGCCAAAGCACGCCGCACCGTACCTGCAACAGTTGCACGCATTCGTCGGCGCCACCCTCGGCGAGGCCGCGCAGGCGCACTACCAGATCATCATCGACGATCCGGCCGAAGTGGCCCGCCAGATGACCGCCGGGCTCAAGGCCGTCAAGCAGTTCCGCCGCGAGCGTAACGATGCGTTCCACTTCAACTGGCTGTTGAAGATCGACGAAGGCTTCCAGCGCCCGTTCGACCCGACCCACGAAAACATGGCCAGCCTGCAACTGAACCACGCGCTGCCACCCCATGAACTGGCAGCCAACCTGCGTCGCGCGTTCTCGGGGATTGTGGCGGGCAACGTCAAGGACAAGGGCATTCGCCTGATCGAGCAGAACGGCCCTTACCAGATCCATGGCGACCCGGCCATCATGAAGCCGCTGGATGAACTGCTGCAGGCGTTCGTCGCCCAGCACCGCATGAAGTTGCCGGGTGGCGCGGCATATGTGCCGTGTTACCGCGTGGTGCAATAAGTCAGCACACATGCTGTAGCGCTTTAACCTTGTGTTCAGGCTTGTCGGCGGGAGACGTCGGGCTATCGTTTTTACGAAGCCCGACTGACCCACACCGAGGAGCGACCTATGGACCAACGGATCTTGTTCTCCCAGACGCCTTACCCTAAGGTAAGGAGCATCACGATGGAGACCTTCAATATGGCGACCGCCACGCTGACTTCAAAAGGACAAATCACCATCCCCGTCCAGGTCAGGACAGCCCTGGGCCTGGAAACGGGAGACCGGGTTGAATTCGTCGAAATGGAAGACGGCAAATTTTCCATTATTGCCGCGAGCAAAACCGTTCACGACCTCAAGGGGCTGATCCGCAAGCCTGCCCAGGCCATTTCCATCGAGGACATGAACCGCGCGATTGCGGCACAGGGAGCGAAAGCCCGATGATCGGCCTGGATACCAATGTGCTGGTGCGCTATGTCACCCAGGATGATCCGGTCCAATCTGCCAAGGCATCCGAGCTGATCGAATCCCTCACCACCCTGTCGCCAGGCTTTGTCAGCCTGGTGTCGGTGGTGGAGTTGGTATGGGTGCTACAAAGTTGCTACCAGTCAGCCAAGAGCGATGTGGTGGCGGTGCTGGAAACGCTGCTGCGAACCCGTGAATTGATCGTCGAGCATGCCGAGATCATCTGGCAGGCGCTCCGGCGGTTTTCGGCGAACAAAGCCGATTTCGCCGACTGTTTGATAGCGCGCTGCGCCCACGCAGCCGGCTGCGAGTACACCGCCACCTTTGACCTCGATGCGGCCAAGGCTGCGGGCATGAAGCGACTCGCCTGAGCGGGGTTCAGCGAACCCAGCCACCATGCTGCCAGTGGTAACCGTCATTTCGTTGCACCCAATGCGGATGCACATAACGGTAGCCCTCGCGCACCGGCTCCCAATGGCCGTGTACCGCCACATAACGTCCACCGTCCCAACGCCAGTACCCGCGTGACCATACATAACCTTCACGCACCGCCGGCTCGACTTCGATCACTTGCATCGGCGGCGGTTGTGGCGCGACCACTTCGACGTACTCACGTTGCACCGGTCGCCGCTCATGCACGACACGCTCTTGCACACACCCGGACGCCGCGACGACCATGGCCGCCAATGCTGCATAACGTAGCAACATACAAACCCCTCGGGCGCTAACGCCCCACACCTGCCTCAGTAAAAAACGCCCCCTTGTTCCAGCCGCGCTCCTGCAAGGCCTGGGTACTTTTTAACAGGTGGTGTCTGTCGGGTTGCTGAACCTGCCGACAGTGCATCCCGAGGAACAGACGGAAGGCCGGGTCGCGATTTGAACGCTCAAACCGGGCCAAAGCGCTCCAGCACAGCCTCGACAAAACGCCGCAACTTGGCGGTACGCTGGCGGTTGGCGGTGTAGACCAAATGCATGGGCCGGCTCGGCGCGTCAAAGTCCGGCAGCACTCGCACCAACTCGCCCCTGGCCAGGGCCGGGCGCAGAAAATCTTCCGGGCCGAGCACAATGCCAAACCCATCCAGCGCGGCCGACATCAAGGCCCTGCTTTCGTTGATCTGCAAACGGCTGGCAACCTGCACGGTGTGCGGGGCCGAGCCCTGGTAGAACACCCATTCGCGATCCGCCGGGCGTGACCAGAAGGCGTAGCCCAGGCATTCATGCTGTTGAAGGTCCGCCGGCCACAGCGGTGTGCCTCGTGCCGCCAGGTAGGCCGGCGCCGCACAGACCACCAGACGGTACGGCGCCAATGGCCTGGCGGTCAGCCCAGTGATCGCCGGGGGGCCAATGCGGAAGGCGGCTTCGTAGCCTTCCTCCACCAGGTCGACGAAACGATCGGTGAGGTGCAGGTCGATGTTCACATCGGGGTTGTCACGCAAAAACGCGGTCACCAAGGGCATCAGGCTGTAGGAGCCGAAGGTCACCGGGGCGGTGATTTTCAGCGTGCCGCGTGGGGTGTCATTCATGATCTGCGCCAGGGAATCGGCGGCCTCAGCCTCCGTCAGGATATGCTTGCAGCGCTCGTAGTACGCGCTACCCAACTCCGTCAGGCTTTGTCGGCGCGTGGTGCGATTGAGCAAGCGCGCGCCCAGGCGCTGCTCCAGCGCCGTAACATGCTTGGCCACCATCTGCGCCGACATATTCAAACGCTCGGCGGCTCGCGCATACGAGCCCAACTCGGCGGCGACCACAAAGGCATTCATGCTCGAAAGACGGTCCATCATTCTCAACTCCCAGTAACGACACTCACGCCAACACGCTCGTTTATCACCCCGTGATTGTTAATCATCATAACCGCTCCCCTACTTTGCAGGAGCAAGGCCATGAAGATTGGCGTGATTGGAGCAGGTTTCATCGGACGCGCGGTGGCCCAACTGGCGCTGGCGGCCGGTCACGAAGTGATGTTGAGCAACTCCCGCGGCCCGCAGTCCATGAGCAGCGTACTCAGCGGCATCTGGGGCGTTAAAGTGGGCAGCGCGCAAGACGCAGCCAGATTTGGCGACGTGGTCCTCGTGGCGATCCCCCTGGAACATTACCGCAGCGTGCCCGCGCAGTGGCTGGAAGGCAAAACAGTGATGGACGCCAACAATTACTACCCAGAGCGCGACGGGCATATCCCTGAGTTGGACCGTTTTGAAACCACCACCAGCCGGCTGCTCGCCGAGCATTTGCCGCATTCCCATGTGGTGAAGGTGTTCAACGCAATCTTTGCACCGGACCTGACGCGGGACGCCCGCCCTCACGGCGCACCCGACCGCCGCGCACTGCCGGTGGCGGCGGATGACGCCGCGGCGAAAGCGCAAGTGATCGAGTTACTCGACGAACTCGGTTTCGACGCCGTGGATGCCGGTGGGCTGGATGAAAGCTGGCGCTTCGAGCGGGCCAAACCGGCCTATTGCGTTGTGCTGGACCGAGCCGGCTTGACGGCGGCGCTGGCGGCAGCCGAACGAACGGTTGAACTGCCTGCGGTGGAGCGCACCCACCCCCGCGCATAAACACGCGCCCACAAAAAGCCCGCTGAGCGTTATCGGCTCAGCGGGCTTTTTTTGACCGATCGGCCCCAGTCTCAGGGCCTGGTCTTACAGCGCCAGATCAGACGCCGGTTTGCTCGGCTCAGCCGCAGGCTTGGCAGCCTCGGTGGCCTTGGGAGCGGTCATCTGCGGAATCGCAGGTGGTGGAGTCAGTTGCAGGATACCGGCGGTGTAGGCCCATTCCTTGGCAACAGCCTCAGGACTGTCGTTCAGCTTGGTGCCGTAGCTTGGCACGATCTGATGCAGTTTTTCCTGCCAGGCCGGAGTCGCGACCTTGTCCTTGAACACTTTCTGCAGCACGGTCAGCATGATCGGTGCCGCGGTCGACGCGCCTGGCGATGCACCCAACAGGCCGGCGATGGTGTTGTCGGCGGAGCTGACCACTTCGGTGCCGAGTTTCAGCACGCCGCCCTGCTCTTCGTCACGCTTGATGATCTGCACACGCTGGCCGGCTTGCCACAGGCGCCAGTCGGACTGCTTGGCGTTCGGGAAGTACTCTTGCAGTGCCTTGAAGCGGTCGTCATCCGACAGCATCAGTTGCCCGGCGAGGTACTCGACCAGCGGGTATTCGCGAATACCGACTTTGGTCATCGGCCAGATGTTGTGGGTGGTGGTGCTGGTCAGCAGGTCCAGGTACGAGCCTTCTTTCAGGAACTTGGTCGAGAAGGTCGCGAACGGGCCAAACAGAATCACGCGCTTGCCATCCAGCACGCGGGTGTCCAGGTGCGGCACCGACATCGGCGGCGCGCCCACCGACGCTTTACCGTAGGCCTTGGCCAGGTGCTGCTCGGCGATGGTTGGGTTATCGGTCACCAGGAACGAACCACCCACCGGGAAGCCCGCGTATTCCTTGGCTTCAGGAATGCCCGACTTTTGCAGCAGGTGCAGGGCACCGCCGCCGGCGCCGATGAACACGAACTTGGCGTCGGTTTCGGTCTTGCTGCCATCTTTCAGGTTTTTGTAGCTGACACGCCACGAACCGTCAGCGTTCTTGGTGATGTCCTGCACTTCGCTCGACAGTTTCAGGTCGAACTTAGGCGTGGTTTGCAGGTGAGCGACGAACTGGTGGGTGATCTCGCCGAAGTTCATGTCCGTACCCAGCGGGCTCCAGGTGGCCGCGATTTTCTGGTTCGGGTCACGCCCTTCCATCATCAGCGGAACCCACTTGGCGATCTGCGCCGGGTCTTCGGAATACTGCATGCCAGCGAACAGCGGGCTCGCTTGCAAGGCTTCGTAACGCTTTTTCAGGAACTTGATGTTGTCATCGCCCCACACAAAGCTCATGTGCGGAGTGGAGTTGATGAACGAACGCGGGTTCTTCAGCACGCCCTGCTGGACCTGCCAGGACCAGAACTGGCGGGAGATCTGGAACGCTTCGTTGATTTCGACCGCTTTCGGGATCTCAACGTTGCCGTTCTTGTCTTCCGGGGTGTAGTTCAGCTCGGCGAGGGCCGAGTGACCGGTACCGGCGTTGTTCCAGCCGTTGGAGCTTTCTTCGGCGACGCCGTCGAGGCGCTCGACCATTTCCATCGACCAGCCCGGCTCCAGCTCGTTGAGCCAGACACCCAGGGTCGCACTCATGATGCCGCCGCCGATCAGCAGTACATCGACTTTCTTTGTCTCTTCCGCATGAACGGACGTGATCCCCATCGACAAAGCCAGCCCCAGCAGGGCCGTGTTTACTTTCTTAAACATCAGTAGCACCTATGATAAAACGCCATCCGCCCCACCGCCCCTGAGCCCGGGCAACCCTCGATCACGCCGCGTCAGGCAACGCAGCGCCGGGTTTGCACATTCACTCAAAGACCGCAGGGTGGGCACACAAGGCCGACGCATCGACCTCACTTTTATGTCCCTTCTGCGCTGACTTCTTATCATTATTGGCTTCAGCTACCTGGGCGACAGCCAGCCGCCGGGACGTATACGGGTGTACGTTCCGGAGAAAGACTAGACCGAGATGGCGCGCAGAATATCACGCCAACCGGCGATCATGCGCTGTTTGGCTAATTGACAGCTCTAAAATAGGCGTTTTGGCAAGGCTGATCGGGGTGAGTGTCAAGCCTGACAGACGCGACGTGACGTCACAGACATGGCTATTTGATAGCGGCGGTTCAATCAACACATCCCTGACTGCCCCACCACCCCATCAGTCATCCTGCAACAACCCAGAACCATACTCACCATAACTACTACCCAGCCCACTGCCGCCAAAATTCATCTTGGCGGCCTTGTTGGGGCTGTGGTCACCAAACGCCTGGCATCCCCCTGCAAAACAAGGGTCGCGACTCACGCCCGACGAATCCGACGAACAAGCGCTCAACAGCAACGCGCCGGCGATCATCACGACTTTGACAAGGTTCGAGATCATTTTTTCAGTTCCCTGTGGGTTCGGGGGTTTCCCATAGAGATGATCGTAGGCCTCAACGGCACAGGGAATGATGAAACTTCGCCGGAAGACAGAATGGGTTCAGGTTGCCGCCTTGGGCTAAGGCGGCGGAGGTCGATTGTCAGGCTGTAGCCGGGCTGATGACACGAGCGACTTGGTCATGGGCCCGGTCAACGAGTAGCGCGCTCAGGTCGATCAGTTGTTGAATGCCCAAGACAATGGAGCGCTGGGACTCGTCGAGGTTGAAAGCCACGGTAGCGGCCATTTCGCTGGCGGACGCAAGGTTTTCGGAAGCGTTGGCCAGGAGGGTTTCGGTGTCTATGTCGGGGCTGACGAGGAATAGGTTGTGGGTTGGGTGTTCGTCAGGCGCATTGTCGGTGGATTGAGGCAAGTCACGAGCAATGGCACGTTGAGCTGTGGCGTGAAGCTTGGTATCGACGGGCGAAGGGTCGCGATCAATAGAGAGACTGGGCGTGTTGCTGTGCATGGGCGAAGCTCCAAATAGTGACGGGAGTTAAAACGCCTTTAGCGATACGGACTTCCACCTCCGGCCGCTGGATTGGCAGCGGCTTGAGGAGGTTAGCGGCGGGAGGTTTGAGGAGCAAGTCGAGAAGAATGCGGGATATGTCAGTCGCTAGCCTCAGCCGTCACTGACATTCAGGTGTCTCACATACAGCCAAAAGTCAGGAGACGGCACACCTATGGCCTACGAAATCCATATGGCGAAAAGGGGACACCCATTAGCCGGTCTCAAGTCAAGGCTAAAAGCCAACTCGCCCTGCAGCTTTTAACTGTAGGGTTTCCCTTTGTCTCAACCTGCTCGGTTGAACCCGTCGTACCCGTTTTCTCATCAATGGCTACGACCGAGTCGTGCCTGACACCCATTAGCCGGTCTCAAGTCAAGGCTAAAAGCCAACTCGCCCTGCAGCTTTTAACTGTAGGGTTTCCCTTTGTCTCAACCTGCTCGGTTGAACCCGTCGTACCCGTTTTCTCATCAATGGCTACGACCGAGTCGTGCCTGACACCCATATGGATCAAGCGGTAGCAACACAACACGCACCGCCCTGGCAGTGAACTGCCCCAGAGAAACGTTGGTACCGCCAATGTGTCCAAAACGTGTCACAGAACTGTGGCTCGTGCGCAAAGCGCACGTCCAGTCTCTACTGGCTCACTTAGCGGACGACCCGGTTACAACGCACTCAGGCGGTGATGATCGGACGCCACTCGGATTTTTGGCTCACGTCCAGTCCCCTTTCGGTTGCCCGATCATCACCTGACTCGCCCTTCAGGCGAAACAGCGTTTAGCGTCAAAAGGCTGCTTCTCCTTAAGGATGTGGTAGGTCGCTCGCGCTAGCTTGTGAGCCAGTGCTTTAGTCGCCACCACGCCATTGGTCTTGGCTTTCTTTTTCTCAAAAAATCGTTTGGCATCGTCACTAAATCGCCGCGCAAAATTGGCCGCTTCAATAAAGGCCCAGATCAGGTACGCGTTACCGTTTTTGGCGTTGCCTTCACCCTTCTTTTTGCCGTTGGAGTAGCGCGCACTTTTTACGCACCGAGCATAGGAGGCAAAGTGACCGACCTCTGCAAAACGTCCTATGTCACCGGTTTCCAACATGATGACTGTTGCCAGTACTTCACCGACGCTTGGCATCGTTTTTAGCAACAAATACTCAGGTCGTAATTTGGCCTGTTGAAGCAGTCGCGCTTCAAGCCCGGCGATCTGCGCTTCAAGCGTCTGGATGACCGCCACATTGGCGTTCATTGCCAAAGCCACATCTGTTGGCAGGCCCAGCCTGTCAACGGATGCGGCAGAAAAGCCTTTGATTTCATTGCAGCTAAAACCATGGCCGAACTGGCGTGCGGCAATGTTCTCGACAGCCAGGATATGCTGGGTTCTTGTGCGCACCAGTTGAATGCGTTTACGCGCCAAGTCTCTCAACGCACGCTCCTGAGGCGGATGAATATAGCCCGTCGGTAGAATCCCGAGTCGCAGCAAATGCGCGAGAAATACCGCATCATCCTTGTCGTCTGAATGCTTCAAACCGTCGTAGCGCCTCATCGCCACCGGGTTTGCCAGTTTAACGTCCATGCCCGCGGCCATAAGGCCATCGACCAGCCAATACCAGTTGTACGTCGACTCGACCACCACACCGACCAACTCGTCACGGTGTGGTTCGAGCAGTGAGAGGATCGGCGTGAGCTCATTGGGACAGCGTCGGCTCACCAAGACTCTGTCCGTTTCGTCGGTTACCACGACAACGCTGTTGTTCGAATGCAGGTCTATGCCACAGAATTTCATCACGGCCTCCTCAGCAAAAGTCTAAGTTCGCACGTTGAATTTTGCGCCACCTCCGTGAGGTGGGGAGGCCGGCCAGATGATTCTCAGATTTATTTATAACATCGCTGAAAAAAAGCTAATCACCAGACAGCAAAAAGCCGCCTCATCACCTGCTAATTATTTTGCTGATATCGAAGTCAGACTACGATACCCGGCACCCGGCTTCGAGCTGGCAGAGTAAAAGCCCAGCCACACCTCACGACGACCTGCTGATTCAACCCAGCGTTCCACGGTGTAAGATGCTCCATAACCTTCCACCTTCGAGGCTGTCATGACCGGGATATCCCTAAACCTGCCGGAAGACCTGTCCAACTCTCTCGCCGACCTGGCCAAAACCAACGGCCAGACTGCGACCTACCTGGCGATGGACGTCCTCCGCGACTACATCGAGCACGAAAAAACGCTAACCGCTCAAATCGAGCTGGCGGTGAAAGAAGCCGACCAGGGCAAATTTGCCACCGATGACCAGGTAGCAGCCATGCGCGCCAGGCGCTGGAGCCGGAATGCGGGTTGAGTGGCTTGAAAAAGCACTCAAAAATCTGGAAGACGAAGCAAACTATATAGCTCTCGAAAACCCCAAAGCAGCTGACGACTTCTCCGATGCCATTTTCGCCAGCGTCGACAAACTGGCGCAGTTTCCCTCTATGGGCCGTGAAGGTCGGGTCACAAACACGCGCGAATGGGCAGTACCCAATTGGTCTTATCTGATCCCCTATCGCATACGCGGTGATCGTCTGCAGATCCTCGGCGTATTCCACACACGGCAACGTCCCCGTTCGAAGTGGTGAATGCCGCGGAACACACCTCCAGCACACCCAAGATCCATCCCTGATAAACTACGCCCCATTCGCCCCGCAAACTCAGATCCCCCCATGCCCCTACAAACCACCCCCTTCTCCCGCCGCTTCTCCGTCGCACCCATGATGGATTGGGACTAGCCCTCCCCCAACACCCTTGCCTCACGGGCCGAATCGCTATAACCCTTTCGCGTTGTAGCAATTTCTAAGCAAGTTAAAATCACACTCAAGGGCTCAAGTTCCGGCCAAGCCTAATCCATCTCAGGTTTGCAGCCAGCATAATCTTGATGGCATTCCGGAGCACTGCTTCACCGCTGAGAAAAAGAAAAGTTCCGCCACCAGGCTTGTACTGGTAACAGCAACCTCATCAAGGGGATGGGGTCCCCCACCTAAAATTAAGATTTAAAGTCAAATCAGATAATTTTTTATGATAAAAAAATTAAATTTAAAATCCCTCATTGTTTTTCGACTTTTAGCCAATTACGTTACCCGCTCCGGTTTGCAGATAAATTAAGGAATGATTATGAAATCTCAATCGCAAACTTTCTCAGAAATTAAATTTTCAACGCTGGCAGCAAAAATCAACCGCGCTCAAGCTTCGAGCGCCTCCTGCAACCCTAAAGAAGTAAAAGCCCTTCTTGCCACTAAAGAGCTTTTCAAGACAGGTATGGTTGCCACTATGGACGGTGAACCCCGCTATATGTAAAGGCTCCAGAGATACACACGAAACACCGTAAGAAAAACTCACTCAGAACATGCAAACCGGCCCTTTACTATATGTTTGAAATCCACAGCGACTCCGTAAATACAAAGCGGGAAGGAGAACACCGTTGCGCATTACCATTTTCAATGTGTGCTCTGGAAGTCCAAGCGTTACCTCCCAAAGAACCTACATCCTTAATAGCGAGAAAATTACTTGACGAAAGCCGGCAGCACGTTACTTCATTTCTTTCATTTCATGGCGGTCTCCAATTCACCTCAGATTTGCATGCTGTATTAATTGGAGGGTCATTTGCAAAAGGTACAGCGGACCATTTATCAGACACTGATTTATGTATCGTCCCCTCAAAAAAAAATATCAAGAGCTATCTAAATCAATTAAGTTCTGAGCATGAGCGCCGACAGCACGAGTACCGAGTTGAAATTGAATTCCCGCCAAAAAACAAGCTAGATATTCGTGTAATAAGCCTGGAAGACTTACAGAGCATGGCGCAAAACTTTCAGTCATTTTCAGATATCTCTGCGACTAATCAAGATTGCCTCGCTAATTTCGAGGACGGTATTTATCTTAAGTCCACCCCAAAAATAGATAATCTAATAAGTCAAATAGACTTTACATACGAACATGCAAGACTAATTATTTTAGATAAATTAAAATATATAAAATACTATAATCTTAACAAATTTATTATAAGGAAAGATTTTTTCACCTACAACGAGATTCTTGGAATTTTATACGCGGCCTTCTGTCATATTTTTTTTGCGATAAATGGAAAATTATTTAGAGGTTATAGAAACCTAAATCGCTTTTCTGAAACCTACAACATATATCCAAGATCCGTAATTTCCGCATTTTCTGACTGCTTCGCATCAGCAACGCCCTCCACGAATGAAAACTTACTAATCCAACTTTTAGATTTTAGCAAAGATCTTGAAAAAAACCTTTAAGTCTATTAGCACATAGAGAAATTTCCGTGTTTGAAACAATATTCGGGATCAGCAAGAGTCTTTTATTCCCAAACCACTGGGAAACTTCGCTGATCACCTCAAAAACAAAAACCAAGAACCTAATCACAGGAAGACCGCTAGACTACGCACTCTCTCTGTTGAATGCTCCCATTGAGCACGAAGACCTCCTAATTATCAAAGATAAGACGTACTGCCAACGCAATGCCTATATGTCAAATGGCTTGTGCCTCAAAGAAAATATCAAACATCTAATACAGCAAGAAGGGTGCGCTCTTTATTTGCGCTGGCTGGAAAAATACGATGTGAATTTCAACAGTTTGGTTAACCACTTGAATCTGGAAATGTCGCCATTTAAATTTAATTTTTGTTTATTTTATTCTCCAGCATCAGGAGTTCTTTTTGAAGAACATTTCGATGCGCACGATGCTTTCATAATACAGTTGGAGGGTAGTAAAAAATGGCAGATCTGGCCGGCGATCGTCTCAGAAGTAGAAGCTACCTCAACACCACACTTCTATAGCTCTACAGTTAAAGAACACGTTGCAGAGAATGCTCCGAGCCATGAAATAACGCTAGAGGCGGGTGACGTAATGTACCTGCCTCGATGCACTATTCATCGAGCCTTGCCCACCGGCGATAATTCGAGCCATCTCAACGTATGGATGATACCCCGCCAGCTGAAAAAATTTATATGGGAGATGTGAGATGAGTATTTCAAACCGCATTGCTCACCACGGCCCTCTGCCAGAGTTGCTTCCCTTTCTAAGAGCCGCGATACCGTTAGTGCTGACAAACTGTGTAAACGCAGCACAGAGTATGTTGACCATTTTCCTAGCATCCACTATCAGTTTAAGTGCTGCGGCGTCCGCTGGATATATAAACAGAGCCTACTTTATTTATGGCGCCATTATCATATCAATTAATGGTGCAGGCAGCATAAGACTCAACCGATTGAATGGGAGCCACCAAAGAGCCGAGTTCGAAAAAGTTTTAAAACGTATGGTCCGTTTTTCGATACTAGGTGCGGCGACCTGCTTTGCCATATTTTTTCTTGGCTCTCATTACATAGCCAAACTCTCAAACCCTGAAAATACTGTAGACACTGTCCCGCAGTACCTGCGCTGGATGGCAGTTTCTTATATAGCTATCACGTTAGCGAGTCCCTATTATATGGCCCTAATCGCAAAAAAAAGGGGCAGCTATATTTTGAAATCCGTACTAATCTCACTGATCATTGGAAGCACCTTTTCTGCGATTAGTATCTTACACCTAAAACTAAGCCTATCTTACTTAGGAGCGGGCTGTGCACTGGCAGAAGTAATCTATCTCTTTCTGATTATTAAAGCCTATAAGCGCCTATCTACGACCGCGCCCCCCACAACAACGCAGAATATTTCCGACACAAAACCGGAGTTTAAAAATAGCTTTGCAAAAGATGCTAGTAATTTATTCCTAGCAATGATTATTTCGACACTGGTAGATTTTTTAATCCTCTATATTCTTGTAGAGGATACACAATTCGTTGCATTGATGAGTTTTTATTTTTCGACTACTGCCATGCTTCAGGGGATATCCTTGGGCTTTGCAACTGCCGCCTCTGTCTCCATCGCGGAAGCTATCAACAAAAACAAAACCACTTACATCACTACGGTGATAGGATACTTACTATATAGCTTGCCTCTTGCACTGATCTGCGCCCTGGCATGCTATGGCTACCTGTACCATACGTTTCTACAAGGCAACAAGCTACCTACACACGTACCATACTACATCATAGTTCAAATAAGCCTGATAACATTTATCAGTTGTATCACACTATTTTCCCAACGAGCGATTCTACGTGCTAAAGGGGATACAACCTTTATAAAAAGGTTAGCATTTATAGTATCTGCCATAATCAAATTCCCTCTTGTCTTTTATATTTCTCAAGATCAGCCAGCATCAGATGAGCGAACCAGTCTTTTGTTCTCGGTTTTTTTGCTTTGTAGTCTTATTGGGCTGATCGCAATAGGGTTTCGCATTTCAAGATCCTTTCATATCGAAGGTGTAGTTTCGCCTGCTGCTGCACCTGCTGCGAGCACTAACTCATGAGGACTTCTTAAATGATCGATATGATTTTTGTGTGTGGATGCCCTCGCTCTGGAAACACCCTGATGGGAGAACTGCTAGGGACGCTGGACAAAGTCAATTATTGCGGAGAGTTAGGCGTATCGTACTTCTCAACCCAAGTTAGTAAGGAGGCCTTTAGGCGAACTCCTACCCCTTACACAGAGGCCTATCGCGCCAACTTAATGGGTAACGCTTTGGATTTTCTTGATGAAATCAGATCATCCAGTTCAGAAAAGTCTATTATTTGTGACTCGACACCTTGGAATGCACGGATACTTACACAACTTCAGACACTACATCCAAATGCACTATTTATTTATATGTTTCGTCACTATTCGGGGGTTATTCATAGTCTAAGGCGCTCTTGGAGCCTCGGGTACGAATGGGCGGGACCGAAAGACGAAGATCGAGCACAGTTATGGAACGATCTCAACAACCGAATCCTAGAATGCAGTTACCACTCCTCGATAGGTGTCAACTACGATGAACTTTGCACGCATCCCGTTGAGACGCTTAATTCTCTAAATAAAAAACTTAATAATTATGGGATTTCGGGTAGCTTTGAAAAATCCGTCCTTTCAAAAAGTCACGCCAACAGTTCAGTACGTCCAACACTAGCAACACTCAATGCGCAAGCTGAACTGGTGATCAATCCATTGCCGTCAGAACCTTTCGAGCCTTGGACAGACTCAGACGCGAAGCCACTGGCTTCAGTCCTTAACAAAACTTACACAAAACTGTTGGGCAAGTTCACCACTCCTAACCAGGAATCATTCTGGTCCAACTTTCCTGAAGACAAATGAATATGAACACCCACGACAACCATTCTTCTAGAAGACCACCGCTCGATACAAACCCTCTACCTCTCCAAGGATTATCAATACTATTTACAGGGTTATCGGGGGCTGGAAAATCTAGTATCGCACAAGCCTTAATGGACTACTTACAGCTACAACTTAAAAGAAATGTTACTTTATTAGATGGTGACATTGTACGTACCCACCTTTGCGCGGACTTGGATTTCTCAAGAGAGGGACGTACATCGAATATCGCCCGTATCGCTTATGTCGCATCTGAAGTTGTTAAACATCAGGGGATAGTTTTATGCGCGATTATCGCTCCTTATGCTGATAGCAGGGCCGAAATGCGTAATACAATATTAGAACACGGTTGTTTTCTTGAAGTCTATGTTAATACCCCAATCAGTGTATGTGAAGCTCGAGATGTGAAGGGACTTTATGCAAAAGCAAGAGCCGGGACAATCCACTCTTTCACCGGCGTTTCAGACACCTACGAACCGCCTGTTGAACCTGACTTTATAGTTGATGGAAGTAAAGGTTCGCCATCGTTATCGGCATTGGCGATTATAGACTTTTTGGTGAAAAAGAAATTAATCGAGATGCCAGCAGACGCAATAGTTAGATGACATGACCGGATGCATACGGACATAGGACAAACTGGTACAGTTGAGGACGTACGCGACAGTCATCGCTGACTGACTTGCGCCGACGACTACAACATCCAGCGCTGTGTTTTGAGTGTCTATTTTTTTCTCCCTTGCCACTAAAATATTTCCTTAAGCCCCCCCTCAAAGACGCTCGATTTAAGAAACTTGCGTCGGCTTTTAATGTCCCCATCCGGGCATGACGATCCAGGCGATACTACCCCGATCCGGGGACACCATCACCTTTGACCGACTAGGATCATGAGGTATGGATAACCAACGTGTACTGCGGTTAAGTATGACGGATAGGTTGCGTTGTGAGGATGAATACTCAATGAATCAACTATCAACGCTAATTGCTAAAGCCAGGGCCGGACTTGCAGGGACCATCTGCGGGGAAGGTGGCCGAGTTTGGATGTTGACGCATCCTACCCGGCCGCTCCTTTCACTTCGGTATAGAGACTTCTTTTGCATAGGCCTGACAGGCCCGTAGCGCGATCAGTCCTCGGTCGCCGGCATCGGTGATTCCGATAATTCGTTGAGCATGCGCTGGGTCAAGTTGGGCTCTTGTGGTTCCATGAACCACGCGGCCGGCGGTGCTGGTGGTTGGCATTGAACAGCTGCCGGTGGTGCTGGTGGCGGCGAGTACGACTGACAACCGCAGATCAGTAGTAGCCAGGCGATCACGCAGACGAGCCTGCTTTGTTTGCTCATCGGTCAATTCCTTATGGTGTGTTTGGTCTTTGGCCTGAAGACGTTGCTCTAGCGCTAAACGCCTGCCCTCCTCCGCTCTCTGCTTATCGGTGGATGCTTGGACCTGTTTGTTTAAAGCATCGTAAGCGATCCATCACCTACACATTCAAAGCCGCCCATTGAAGCCTGATGCTGTGCTCCCGATCTCTTTACGGAGCCAGCACCTCATGATGCGTCCCGACGCCAAAGTCGAAAAAGTCTACCTCTACCCCAAGCCCGTGGATTTTCGAAAATCCATCGACGGCCTCGCCGCCCTGGTCGAGCTGGATATCAAGGTGGCGGTATTCGACCCGGTACTTTTTGTTTTTCTAAATCGCCCCCGTAACCGGGTGAAAATCCTTTACTGGGAGCGCAATGGCTTTTGCCTTTGGCTCAAGCGCCTGGAGTCCGAGCGTTTCAAAACCTCGCCCGACGCGACTGACGAAGCCATCGTATTGAGCGTCCAGGAACTGAACTGGCTGCTTGACGGTTTTGACCTGTGGCGCAACCGTCCGCATCAGGTTTTGACGCCGCGATTTGTTGCTTGATTGGGTATAATCCGGGCCATGACTTCGATGCCCGACAACCATCCCGATGACCCGGCTGCGCTCAAGCAATTACTTGCTCAGATGCAGTCGAAAGTCGCTCTTCTTGAAGAGGAAAATGCACTGCTTCGTCAGCGCCTGTTCGGACGAAAATCTGAGCAAACCGTTGATCCGATGACACCACAGCTGCCGTTGTTCAATGAAGCTGAAAGTATCGCCACGCCAGTGCCCGTTGATGCTGAGGAAGAAGTTGTCGCCCCGACCAAACGCCGTGGCAAACGCAAGCCTCTACCCGCTAACTTGCCACGAATCGAAGTCATCCACGAACTCCCCGAACACGAACTGACCTGCATTTGCGGCTGCCGCAAACATACCATCGGCGAAGAAACCAGCGAACAGCTGGAGATCGTGCCGATGCAGATCCGGGTGATCAAACACATCCGCAAGGTCTACGGCTGCCGTGGTTGTGAAACTGCACCGGTCACCGCCGACAAACCCGCGCAACTGATCGAAAAAAGCATGGCCAGCCCCAGCGTGTTGGCCATGTTGCTGACCGCCAAGTATGTCGATGGCCTGCCGCTGCACCGTTTCGAAAAAGTCCTCGCTCGCCACGGTGTCGATATCCCGCGTCAAACCCTGGCGCGCTGGGTGATCCAGTGCTGCGAACACTTCCAACCGCTGTTGAATCTGATGCGTGATCGGTTACTGGAAAGTCCGATTGTTCACTGCGATGAAACGCGAGTGCAGGTGCTCAAAGAGCCAGGTCGAGACCCGACCAGCCAATCCTGGATGTGGGTACAAGCCAGCGGCCCACCGGCGCGACCAATCCTTCTTTTTGACTACACCACCAGTCGAGCGCAGGAGGTGCCGTTGCGGCTGCTCGGCGACTATCGTGGCTATTTGATGACTGACGATTACGCCGGCTATAACGCCTTGGCCGCACAGCCGAGTGTCGAGCGTTTGGCTTGTATGGCCCATGTACGGCGCAAGTTTGTCGATGCGCAGAAAGTGCAGCCCAAGGGTAAAACCGGTCGGGCCGATGTTGCGCTGACGATGATCAACAAGTTGTACGGTATCGAACGTGATTTGAAAGAAATGACGGATGAGCAGCGCTTTGCCGGTCGCCAGGAAAAGAGCTTGCCGGTGCTCGCGCAGTTGAAAAGCTGGCTGGAGAAAACTCAGCCGCAAGTCGCATCGCAAAGTGCTCTCGGCAAGGCGCTCAGTTATCTGGGTAGCAACTGGAGCCGGCTGGAACGTTACGTGGAGGCCGGTTTTTTACCGATCGACAACAATGCCGCCGAAAGAGCGATAAAGCCGTTTGTCATAGGGCGCAAGGCATGGTTATTCAGCGATACGCCCAAGGGCGCCACCGCCAGTGCCCAGATCTACAGTCTGGTCGAAACGGCTAAAGCCAACGGCCAGGAGCCCTATACGTGGCTGCGCCACGTACTGGAGCGATTACCGCAGGCTGAATCAGTTGAAGATGTTGAGGCGTTACTACCCTGGAATTGGAGGGCATCATGAGTATCAACATTGATCATCTGAGCGTCGATGAGTTAGTGACATTGAATCATCACATTATCGAACGGCTGAAGATGTTGGAGTCATTGGAGGCTCATAAATCGATGATGCAGTTCCATCCGGGAGCACGGGTAAGCTTCGATTCACCCAATGGTGAGCGCCTGTCCGGTACCGTCATGAAGTTCAACCGCAAAACCGTCACAGTGGTAACCGACACCGGCCAGCGCTGGAATATTTCGCCGCACTTACTGTCACCGATCAAAAACGTACAGGCGGGGATGGTGGTGGATATCAGGCCGAAAAAATGAAGTAACTGTGCCGAGAATCGTCTCCGCGCCAGCATGATTTGATTCCTCCCCACCTCAGGCGCCGTCTGTTTGGATAAGTGGGGTTTATGGATCAGTTACATTTCGCTGACCGGAATGATCTGCAGCCCGTCCTTTTTGCCGTTCGGCGAGTACACGAACAAGTTGCGGAAGTTGCCCGACCCCTTGGAATCCTTGAGCGCCTTGCGCAGGGAGTCGACGTCCGCTTCGTTCTGCGCGGCATCGGTCACGTAGAGGATGAAGCCGGCATGACTGCCGTTTTCGTAATATTTGCGACGAAACAGCGTGGCCGACTCGTTCAGCAGTACCGACTGCAAGGCGCTGATCCACTCGGGCAGGCCGTACACTTCCTGATGCAGATCAGCCTCCCGCAGATGGAAAACGGTGCCCTACTCAAATTCGTGCTCTTCCTTCCAGCCCTGGACCATGAACTGCCGACAATCCTTGCCCGAGCGCATGTACTTCGCCAGCGGCGGTACCAGCTCGCGCACCGGGCCGAGCATCGAGCGCCGCCCTTCCAGATAGGCGTTGCCCAGGCACAGGAATTCCGGGGCGAACTGTTCGCATGCCGAGTGCGAAAGCAACCGATGTGGAATAAAGGTCTTGCTTAAAAGGTTGCGCCTGAACATCAGCCCAGAATGCGGATGCACGCTAGAACCCACCGACCGCGCCAGACCGTCCAGTAAAATTGGGCGCGACCCCGGCATATTCCACACACGGCAACGCCCCCCCTCGAAGTGGTGAAGGTCACGAAATACACCTCCCCGACACCTAAGAGACATCCCTGATAAACTGCGCCATTCGCCTCGTTGACTCAGATTGCCAATGTCCCTACAAACTGCTCCGCTATCCCGCTGTTTCTCTGTCGAGCCGATGATGGATGGGATCGACAAACCCGCCTGAAAGCCTTGATTTTACTGGCCCTCCGCAGATCTTCAAGCTGTCCCGTGTGCACTCAGTGTGCAATTTCAGAACCACTCATCGCATCCCTCTCGACCTCTTCACGACCCCTTTTCGTTCTCCATGCCTAGCATCAGTCCAGTCGCTCTCAGAGCTTCACGACAGATCTGTCTGTCCAACCCATGGCACTCACGACTGACACTGCCTACTCAGGTGGGTGAATAGACACCAGGCTCCGCTCAATTGGAGTGCGACATGACCATGAGCCACTCTGGTCTACTGCGTCAGCCCGGTCTCTCGCAATCACCCTCAGTGACATGAAGCCATTTCACTCTCATTGCCTGCGACATTTCCTGGTTCCGCACTCATGTACTGCGACATTTGAGCCTCTCCACACTCGCATACAGTAACCACTATAATATGTCGCATTGACACTTTGCGAAGTCAGAAGTATATCGGGCCATTTAAGGCACTTCTGTTGCCAGAGCTGGCACTTGAGTTGCCATTTGAGGCACTTTTATTGCCATTTAAGTCAAATATTTTTCATAAAACACTTCCACCACCCCTTGCTCCATTTGCATAATAAAACTAGATCTTATGAGTGGCCAGTTGTGTCTATGATAGACATTAAATGAGCTGCTCACTCTCCTTCGGAGGTTGCGCATGGAAAACAATAACAAAAAAGGCAGGCCAACTCTTGATGCTTCAAAACGTCGGGACAAGCCACTCATCATCCGACTCAGCGCCAAAGAGCGAGATGTCATTAAGCGCAAGTGCGAAGAAGCTGGTTATCAGGCCGCTGGTGCTTTCGTGCGTGACTTTCTGATCCACTCGAAAATGCCAGGAAAAGTACGCATTCCCCTGGCTCACATCCAGATTTCTTTGGAACTCCAGAGGATCGCAAGCCTGATCAACAAAGGTGAAAGTTCTGAGCGAATTGTTCAGGAGCTATTTGAAATGAACAATCGCCTGCTGGGCATTGGAGAATAATAAGATGATTGGAAAAATCACAGATAAAGGTGTCGGTTCATTCCGCAACCGGATCGAGTACATCTTTGGGCTGCGAAAGCACGAGCATGCACTCACTACTATCAGGACGATTTGCCGGAATTGCTTTTCTTCCGATCCACTTCGCAATGGCCACGACAAAGACAAAATCGATGTAGAGGGCATGATTGCCGAGTTTGACGCTGTTGAGAAACTGCGAGACAACGCAATTGATAGCGATCGAGTCGTGAAGCCAGTCTGGCACGCAATCCTGTCACTCCCACCAGGTGAAGAGCTGACAGACGTCCAATGGCAGGAAACCGTAGAAATGTATCTCCATGACCTCGGTTTCGGCGACGACAACAAGTGGGTTGCTGTTCTACACGGCGATACTGACCACCAGCACGTGCACGTGGTCGCTAACCGGATCTGCATGAATGAAGAGTTCAGCATGGTGAAGGACAGCAACGAGCGCTCCCGGAGCTGCGATAGCACGTCTAGGATCGAGGATCACTTCGGCCTCAGCAAGGCGCCCGCACCAATCGAAACGTGGGGAACCACCATCACCAGGGGCCAGATGGAAGCCTCTCAGCGCGAAGGTACGACGCCTCTCAAGCACCGAATGGTCGCGAAAATAGCAGGCGCCGTAGAAGCAACCCAGTCCCAGAACGGTGACATGTTCCTGCTCGTTCAACTCCTGCGCCGTCAAAGGGTGTTCGTACACTTCACAAAGAACCAGGAAGGGCAACCAACCGGCATCGCCTACGAATACAACGGCGCCGTAATCTCAGGCCGCAAGCTAAAACGCAGCCGCCTAACATTCCAAAAACTAACCACTCAGGAAGGCATCGAATATGACCCACAAACCTTTCCAGCTCTTGAGGCAGAAGCTGCTCGAAGAGATGAGGAGCGCGAAGAACGAATCCGAATTTTCTATCTCGTGCTCAGAGCCCGTAATCGTCGACCCATCCGTCTCAGCATCAAGGCGCGTCAGCAGCAAGAGCTTGAAGCAACAATCAAGTTGATAATAGCTGCGATCTTGGCTCTATTTGGTATCAGAGCGAATTGGGAGCTCGAAGACAAAAAAGAAGGCGAGCCCTACTACCAGCTCCGCTCCAATTGGACATCATTGCCTCAGGTTGAACAGGAACAGGATGTAGATAACATGTTCAATAACCAAGCCTTGGACAACACATACGGCTGACACAAGAAAGCCCTGCGCTGCAGGGCCATTCTTTGCAAACAAAACCCATCTTCCCCCGCCAATAACTAAAAATCCCTGGAGTTCAGGGATTCTAAAGAAAAAGGGTGCGAGATATGGAATTTGGCTCGTTAAGCACAGCGGAATAGTCGTTGACCATATATCCCTCCCCAAGCAAAAGGTAAGTCGAGTTGGCCGTGACGAATATGCATTTCCGCTCGAAATAGCGCATGTATGTCGTGACGTACGACAGCCCCAAATCCCGGCATTTACGATCTGCGATGATGTGGCCGACGAACATCTTGAAGGGCTTCACGATGCTGTAATCCGGCACCTGTGGCCATTCAAAATGGTCGAAGTCGTTCTCGAAGATGAACCAGTCTCGGACAATCGCAATGGATTGGGCGTCAGACTCGCGGTATATCGCCATTGCCTGGTTTTCACTCATCCCGCTTCCGATTATTGGCGTTGAGTGCTTGCGGAGCGCTGCTAGCTTCTCGGATGGGGTGCCAGGCGGGTATGGGGTGGGTCGCCAAGTCATGCTATTCCGCCTGTGTCGATAGCAGATCCCATGACAATTCTTCGTGATTTGAGACAATCGATCCTTCACCAACAAGCAGGTATGTGGTGTTTTTCGTTAGGAATGTATGACTCCCCAGGAAATGCTTCACGTAACCAGTCACGAGCCGACCCGACCCATCAAATCGATTCTTTTTGTCGGCAAGGACTTTCAGGGCAGTCAATCTGAACGGCTTCACCGTCTCTGATGATCCCGGTACGTTGCCATCGTCGTCAAAGGGTATGTACAGCAAGTACCAGTCTCGGACAACGGCGATCGACTCGACCGAAGACTCGTTGAAGATTCGCATGGCATCAGACTCGCTCATCCCGCTACCTTCCATGGCAACAGCGTGACGTGCAGCGACCCTTCGAAACAGTTCGTGATTGACCATGCGATCACCCAATTCAAATAATTATAGCATTTACTACTGCGACCGCTTATGTCAATACCGTCCTGGTAACGTTGATCACTATCGGCAACGAGCTGACCCCGTTGTTGTACGTGCTGATTCTGAATTCCAAGTTGTCACGTAAGACGCCGCCATTACTCGGTGCCTCGCCCTCAAACCTCCATGAATTCCCAGTGAGATTATCCACCTGGTCAACCTTCACGCCACTGGAATATACGCCAATCGACACGCTTCCCTCAAAAGCTTGATCGCGATCGTCAGTGTAGAAAACGACAGCCTGCTCAGCCCCTGACCTGTACCTCCAGGACACCTCTGCAATCCCGCTAATCTCACCACCCGCAACACCATTCACCAACACGCGAGCAGGCGGGAAAACCTGATCATTGGTGCCTTTGACGACAAATGAGCGCTCTGTTGCTTCGGGCTCTGTTTGACGGCGTGTTTGGGTTTTGACGAGCGTCTTGAGGTAGACCGCCGAGCCCGAATTGAACTGGCTGAGGGTGATGCCGTGACCCTCGCTGACTGCCCAGAGCTTGGTGCTGGCTAGGTGTGCTTTTGCGGTGCTTCCGAAGAGAGCCCGGCGTACGTTTTTGAGCTGAGCTGTTGTGCTAGTGAGGATCGTGAAGGTCTCGTAACTGAGCCATTCGCCATCGATGTAGAGGATCCCCAGGGCTTCGCGGTTTTCGTTAGTGCTGTAGTTGTCGAGCAGAGAGATGTCGCCGGAAATAATTGGGCCGGTGAGCAGGGTTGCGGGACTTTCTGGGAGTGCCTCGCTGAGCTGAAAGACGGGCGTGAATTGGTAGTCGCCTTGCTCGCTCCATGACTCGATTCCTTGCCGCGTAATGAGCTTGTAGTTCTGGCTTGCTGCAGGTTGCTCAGCGAGCACCATCAGCGTTCTTGTCAGGCCTGCGGTTTCGTTGAAAATGGCTGGGGCTTCGACGACCTGAATGCTTACTGGATCAGCTGGCTCAAACACTGGCTTTGTCCATGTGCGCTCGCCGCCATCTGCATAGACCGTGTTTTGAACGCCGAAAACGTCCTGGGTCAAAGTCAGTTTAATCAAGCTGTCGTTGAGACTTCCGACGTCGACAGACATCACTCTCATGACCAAGCCTTTAACGTCCAGCGGTGGCCAGTCAAGCGTTACTACGTCCAGCATTTCGATGTCGTACATACTTCGATTGCACTCGACGATACAGCTGGCCAGGGGCACTGACAAAGGTCTGAGTTCTCGCTGAGAGACTTTGGCAGCAAGAGCCCCGGTCGAAATGGACATGTAGTCGTAGCTCACGCCATCGCTGTCGCCCTTGTGGATCCGGAGACCCAGGTTTTGCGCAGTCGCAGTGCGCTCAGTGAAGCCATCGCTGATCGACATGTATTTGATTTTGACTTCGTTGATTGCGGTGTCTAGGGAGCCACGGTTAAAGTTGCTGATGCCCCTGATGTTGTTAGCATTCAGGGCCGGCAGATCGGCAATGATGTAGTCCTCGCGGGCCAGCTTCAGCTTCAGCTTGCCAGTTGCCGCGTCAGTGACGAGAGATCCATTGATGACCTTGAGAATGTCGTCGATGACCGCTGATGCTTGTTTTGCCGAATCGACCGCACCGCTGACACCATAGCCTTCATTGAAGAGGATCTGCGCGCAGGCCTCGATCGTTGCAAGATCAACCAGAGAGGCTGAAATCGACGCCCCGAATCGCTTGTCCATGAGGAATTCGTAGATGACATAGGCCGGATTCGCGTCGTAATCGCCGACGACTTCGATGGCCTTGTTGCCGCCTGGCGACGCTGGGTATCGGCTGCAGACAAAGGAGATCTTGGCGGGAGTTTCTGTGTTGCCGATGTAAAACTGCTCAAGAACGGCGTAACAGACCCCGCGCAATCCAGAAACTAGGTCGACACCAACCACGCGCTGCAGGTAGGCGTTCGCTTTTTGGATCAGGCTACCGTTGTAGAAGCTGACGGTGCCCTGAACTCCGCCGCCGCTCTCTTCGCCGCCAAACAGGTCAGGCTTGTTGATAGTGAAAGAACCAGAGGTCACTTGCCCCGACCAGGCTTTATCGTCGTCAAACCAAACTTCACGCAGGGTAACGTCCGGGCCATGACAGATCCCCAGCTGCACACCCATAAAGTACTTATACCCAATCGTCATCTTTTTTGACGAGAAGCCAGACTTCACTTTCTTAGTGATTTCTTTTGAACGAAGATCTCCATACCAAAGAACGTTGGCCCCGCCAAGCTTTCGAGTCCCGTACAGAACTTGAATTGGTCTCTCTGCCGCAGTCGGGAAAGTAAAATCCTCTAGCCCAGCAGGTTTGCGGTCATCTTTTACTTTGCTGCCAATGAACATCATCGCGACAGCAATAACCATCATGATGATTTGAAAAATAGCGAGAGCGCCCATGGGTTTCTTCTTATTTTTATAGGAATGGGTTTTCGTCAGGAATAGTCAGGCATCCCGAGAAGTTTTCAAAGTTATTGAAAGATTGGCAGGCTCTGGCAGAGCGATCGCAGCCTTTGGCAAGTTTGACTTGGCTACCTGCTGATAATGAGTCCATCCCGGAGATCATGGTGACGCTGTTCTCGGATGGGTTAACTTCCAGGATCATTCGATAGTCAGTTTCGTCAAATGAAACTAGGCCAGCCAAGTAATAATCAGCTTCATGATTGAGTGCTGAAAGAAAGATCTTGGCGCCGCCGTCTTCGACTTTAAGGACTGTCTGGGTTTCTTGATATTGCGTGATATCAAGAGTGCAGAGATCATCATAGAGGTGATGGTTGCACTGGCTCTGATACCCAAACCTTAGGATCTGACGACGGAGCAAGGCGCTTGCTGGGTTGCAGGTCAGCGTGGCAATGCTGTTGTTCCATGCGACAGCGCTGACTTCCCCAGCAAATACGTTGACGTACAGGTTCTTGTTGTCGCGCTGGGATCTGAAGATTTTGAGGTTTACGTGTTTAGCAGGCAGATGCGATCGGAACAGCAAGGGCACTGGGGAGTCGCCAGGCAGGTCAATGGTCAGCTGGTTTTTGTAGTCCTCTGCTGTTCTCTGGACTTTGCCGCGTTTCATTGCCAGGGGTTCATAAATAACACCATCAGTGTGAAGGTGTGATCTAGAACCGGACGTATAGGCAAAGAACTGCGAGCCAAACTCAAACAGATAGAGCTCGACAGGCTTGTTAAGTGATAGTGATCTCTCGATCGATTTCAGGGTCAACATAGATCAGCTGCTTTATTATTTTTGTGATTGAGCTGTCAGCAGGCGTATCGAAAGTGTGAGCAAACTCATCCGATTCGAAACGCCCCAGGAATAGTGGTGCTATATACTCAACATCTTCGATTTTGATATTTTCGACCGACTCTTCAAGTGTTACCACTTCAGTGTTGTCTAGGCCATCAATTGCAGATTCGACGTTTCGATATAGCACAGTTCCATTATACAACTTGAGCGCAATTGCCGGGGCAAAGGTGTTCGACTTCAGGAAGTTTTTGTAGTTAGCCTGAGCAATGGTTATCTCAAGTGTAGGAGCTTCTATATCCTTGACCAGATGCATAGCCACTAGAGGGCTTTCGATGTAGAACTCGCCCTGGGCGCCACGCTCAAGTTCAGCAAAGTCATCAAAGCGTTTTCGGGACTCTTGGTTAAAGAATCTCCAGCTGTATTGGGAATATTTCACTGAGCCTTGCACGCGATCGTAGATGTAACGTCGACCGATGGCTGGGTCTAGCGATTCCCGCAGCCGCTTGTATTGAATAGTGCAGTCTTTTGAACGGTCGGGCCTGATGTCCAGTACTCGCTTGCGATTGAAAACTGTGAAGTCATCGACAGGCTCAGGACGAAGCAGCTCCACCTCGTCGAAATCGAACGATGCCCCTGTGACTTCGACATTCATCCCGTGCGCCGTTGACGAGACATCTTCGTTGATCCATGCCTGGCTAACCGGCACCAGGCGAGCGCCGCTTCGATAGTTTTTCTTAACCAAAAAACCAAACGTCACCACACCGTCCGCAACAGACTCAACAAGGCATATCTCCCACACATCCCCATCACTCAGCATCACTCGACAGCCAGGCACCACCCAGGCGCTCAGCTCGGACACGATTGCTTTGCTATCAAACCTTGCAACAGGCTCTGCGAGCTCAGATTGCATGGGCCAGATCGGAACCAAATATTGCCCTGAGAAATTCCCGGCGAGATTGCTGAAGAGGTACTGGTCGGTGTCAGCTAGCCCGTACTGGTATGTTGCCGACAGTCGAGGTTGATCACGAAGAGAAATGCGCTGCTCGGCCCCATTCCAGGATTCAATGACTTCGGTTAGGTAGCTGTGACGAAGCTCAGGCTGCATGCTCCAGTCGATAGGGAAATTCAGAACAATGGCCATCTTCGCTGAGAGCTGGAAGCTGTATGAGCCTGCCTGACCAAAATCAAAAGAGGCTCTGTAGCTCAAGTCACCGGATGTTTGGTTAAGAAAAACTGAGTACGCTGATGAAACGAAAGAGGCCACTCGACCTGAGCGAATGCCATCCAGGTCGACCCCATCAGCTCCATATTCTGTAATCCCAGCCAACTGCAGGCTCGAACGATACGAATGCCAGATCGAGAACTCGAACGACTCTCCGCCAGTAATCAGTCCTGCATCAATCACCGGTGGCGATACGAATACATTGTCGAAAAACACGTCTCCCCACGTTCCCGAGTCAAGCCCCTGATGTACCAGATTCAGGCCAGCGTATCCAACGTATCCGTACCCACCGCGCACTCCAGATCTAGCACTCACCGGCTTTGGATCAAGCGCAAAGTCATACCCGCAGTACCTTGGTTCCGCAGCGAAAATGGTCAGGAATCCAGGCGAGATCTTAGGCATCGACTTTCACCGCGAACCCCAAGCCGAAGTATGGCTGGATACGGACAGCCGGAATTTCTTTGCCGAAAAATGGGAAGATCTTGAAGACCTGATCGCCGACCATGTAGTCCTGACCCGCAGCCATGAGGTCGCAATTCACGAAGTACAAGTCATCAAATTCAGCAAACGGAGACCAGGCACTATCGTTCAGGACGTACGTGTACACAGGCATCAACGCTGAGAGCCCATTCAGCCTGTTCGAGCTCCTAGCACTGCTGCCAATCGTGCCGACCTGCGCAGGCGACGAAGGGCTGAAGTTGGGCACGCGCACGCCATTACCAACTGACAGCCCTGAGGCAAACCCGCGAGTTCCGGAGTCCTGATACGAATACAGCCAGCCGCTGTAATCAGCCTTCGAAATCCACAGCGAAGTGACGGCACCTGAGTGATCGAAGGGCACGGCCTTACCATCGCCAGAAGCGTATTCCATCCCCGTCAGAACGCTTCCGCCAGTACCCGCAACGATGATCGGCGCATCTCCGAAAAACGCATGGCTATACCGACCGTTTTCAAATTCAGAAATCAACAGCACCCGCGCATCAGCAGTGAACAGATGGTAAGTGCCTGACGACCCGGCGCGAATGTACCGGCCATTGTTCGAATAACCAGGCTGCTGGAACCAGGATTGGGCTGCATCAAAGCCAGTGCTGATACGCATATCGATGCCTGACTTCCCATACCCGGAGCTCCAGCCAGCGCCCGTAGGATTGAAGTCGTCGAAGCTACGCAGTGCGATGTACGTTGCCCCTTTGTGCATGTGAAGACGCTTCCCAAAGCGGGTGTCAGCGATGTCCACGTAAGCATGGAGATCGATCAACCAGCCCTCGGCAAAGAGCTTTTCACGCACGATCTGCATGAGGTTCTCGGAGCCTGCAAAGGAGCCTGTCTGATATTTCATGCGAGCCTCAGAGCGAAGTATTGGGAGCCCCTAAAGATGTTCGGGACAAGGAGATATTGGTCATCGCCGATCGTGACGACTGACTCAGCCGATGCACCGACATTGCTAACTGCAAACACGCCGTCGAGGTATCCGCACCAGAGTCCGTCATCTACGCCTTCACCAGTAGCTGGGGAGCCTGAGACCACCATCGCGTTGTACAAGACATGATCCCCGGCAAGGGTCTTACCCAGGCCCGCAACACCGCCGTCAAAGGGCCACACGTAGCCCAGGTCATACCCGTAATTTGGGGTGAAGTTCAGGCTGTCACTGGAATCATTCTTCGCAACGGCTTGCCACCCTCCGCCAGGCAGGCAAACCCTCGGAGGCCTAGAAGCCCCGCCATACCAAGGGAACCCAGAGGCAGTCGAAGCAGTGGAAGACCAGGTATCAGCATCCCCCGATCCCCCAGCAAAGCACGGAAACGGATACGACTCAGTGTTCGCAAAAGGCAGCAGCAGACCTAGGTAAAAACTGTGGTAGGAATTGGAGATCCGGCACACCCCCGCTAGGCGCCTTTCCGAGACTGACAACCACACCTGAAACGCCTGGTCATGCAGCGGCACCCGAGGCAACTGATACCCACCAACCGGCGTCTTAATCGCACCAATTTGATCAGCGATCGCACGACCTGGATCAAATGACCGAAACGCCTGCAGCTCTACGTTTACGCCATCAATCAACAGCGCAACATAGCCCCCTGCCGGAACACGCAAGACCTTCGCAAAAGCAGAATTCGACTCAACAACCCACCCCTCGGCAGTGGCACTGGCAAGGAGTTTGGTCACAAAATCGGTGTGTGATGCAGCAGTGAAAGTGTAGAGAGCCATGTTTTTATTCTTCTAGGCTTTTTATTTATTATAGCACTTACATGCTCTTGATTTCGGAGCGATTTGCGCGGATGTGGTTCATAATTACTCGCTCGCCATCAGGGCCTTCAAGAGCTGAAGCAATCGACGGGGAGTCCAAGACGTTGTTGATCGTCACACGGGTTTGCTCACCACCACCTGTGCCGCTATTTCCCTTATTGATGTTGTTTCGATGCCTTGGATCTTGGGCTGTTAGCATCTCTTCGCCACGCTGAGCAATGATTGGAACTTCGTCTGGGCTAAGGCCAATCACACCGCCCGTGTGGAATCTTAGAGCTCCTGCGAACGCCAGCGGTGATACGTAGCCAGACATGCCTCCTGGGGCTCCGATCACGCCGCCACCGTGCTTTTTGCCGAACAGGCTAGCTAGGCCACCAGCTGCTGTTGAGCCACCCCCGGTTGTCATGCCCATCATGCTTTGAATCGCGTACTGAACCATGAGCTGGGCGATTACTTGCAGGATCGTGCTAATCATCGCCGAACCCATGTCAGCGAACGCCTCTTTTGCAGATTTGCTACCGGAAATGATCGAGGTGAATGCATCACCAAGGCCGGTAGACATACTCGACTGCAGATCTTTCCAGGTCTTGTCGAACGAAAAGACTTCCGACTTTGCAGCCTCCAGGCTGTCTTTGGTTCGATCGACATCCTCCTGATTACCCGTGGTTTCAGAGGCCTTCTGACCTCGTTCGCCAAGGGCATTCACTTGAGTCAGATAGTCTTTCGACGAGATCTGATTGTTCTCAAGCTTTCTCTTGAGGGCAGCGTATTGCCGGTCAATCTCATCCAACTCTGCTTTCGCTTTCTTTGCCGCGACCAGATCTGCAGCAGCCGTCGAGTCCTCACCCATGGCTTCCAAAATGCGTTTGGTGTCAGCGAAATCGCGTTCGATCTCAAGCAGATCGGCTTTGTAGTCAGAGCCGCGAATGCGCAGCAAATCGACTTCCAGCTGGTCTTTGATGGCCTGCACCTGAGCTTGAGAATCAGCCAAAGCAGAGGCACGATCAGCCTTCAGCAACGCTTCCTGGTTCGCGAGCTGCGACGTCAGGTTGACCTGCTCTTGCTTCTTAACGCTGATCTGAGCCTCAATGTCTGCGATCGCACCAAGAGCCGTACCGCGCTCACTATCTATAGTCGACTGGCCCAGGACTTTTTGCTGTGCCGAGAGCTGCGCCTGTAGCACTTTCAGGTCTTCACCGATGCTCGCTTTGCGCTGATCGCCGATCTCCCGGTTTGCTTTCAAATCGATTGCTAAGCGGGCATCAGCAACCTCGCCGGCAGTGAGTTTTTCTGCAGTTACGCGATTATCCAGGGCCTTGTTTTCGAGCTGCTGGCGGGTCTGGATCGACTCAATGGTTTTGTCGATGGCCATCTTCGCGAGATCAGCTTGGAGCTTCGCCTGGGTTGCTGCGAGGTTTGCTGCAGTTTGGGTATTTGTCAGTGAGTTTTTGGCATCGCCGCCTTTGCTAATACCAAGCTTTGCGCGTGCTGCATCCTGATCGACCAATGCCTTGTTCTGAGCCTCGATCGCCGCGCCGGCATCAAGCAGTTTGTCTGTCGCTGTTGAGATCGCACCGCTGATGCCGCCGACACCAGTGAGCGTGGCCCTGACTGCTTCCTGCCCGAGCTTGTCGAGGGTTTTCGAGGCTCCTTCTGCTTGTGCAGCGAAGTCTTTAAAAATGCCCCCGCCCAAGTCGCTGTTGACCGGCTGATTTAGGTCGGCGATCGAGCTGTTGATGTAGCTCCTGACGCTGTCCAATGAGCTCGACATAGAGCTTGCGAGGCTGCCGGGGATCTTGTTCAGCAGTGCTTGAATGCCAGGGACAAACGAGTTGCCGACCAAGCCCAGCACATCAGCAAACGCTTTGCGGTAGAACGTGACGAAGCTGCCCACGAACTTGCCGAGGTACGTCAGGATCTGATCAAAACCGAGCGCGAACACACCGGCAGTGTCAGCGGCCCCTTTTGCGATAGCGAAAAAGATCGAGTACAGCGCGTCACCAACACGCCCAAAAGCTGCGAATGCTTGGCCTGCAGCACTCACGATGCTACGAAATTGCTCGCGGCCAGAGCTGCCAAGTTCGTCAACACCGGTCTTAACATCGGTCGTGCCCTGCAGCATCATTTGAATCAGGGCGGTGAATTCTGGGGCAGCGTCAGCCACCGCTTTCTTGAAGCTGGTAGATATCGAGGTGGAAAGCTCGTTGAACGTGCGGTTGAGCTGCTCGACGTTCTTCGTATCCAAGCTGCTCAGGGTGTACCCGGCTGCCTTGGCCTGCGCCATCAGATCCTTGAACTTGCCTGATCCGTCTTCGAGTAGCGGCAGCAGGTTTCGTAGGTTGTCCGAGCCGATCTGATCGAGGAATGTAAACTGGGCACTAGAAGACATACCCTTCATAGTGTCCGAGATTTTCTGAAGCTGCTCTAGGGGGTTCAGCTTCATGAACGCTTCGCTAGACGTCTTCATGACTTGGAAAAAGTCGATGGCACCACCAGATTGAATTGAGTTCATCTCTTCAATCTTGATACGAACTTCTTCTAGCGCGTCAACAAACTGCTCAGCCCCGACTCCGCTTGTTTTGAATGCAGCGTACTGAGCAGCAGTCAAATCCTCAACGCTTACTTGCAAGCGCTTTGCTGCAACGTCAAGCTCTGTAAGCTGACCTACCGTTTCTTTAATGGCACTTGCGCCGGCAAATGCAGCAATAAGTGCGGTGATCTTGGCAGTTGCGCTACCAAGACCCTTGGACATGTCGTCGCGAGCCCGCAGGACGAGCTGAATAATTGTAGAACCTGCCATTTCTTATTCTTCTTTTTGGCTAAGTTGGTCGATTAGATTTTTGAACTCTTTGCCATCGCTCGTGGCAATAGCGATGCGGCTCATGTGGTCAGCAATGATCTTGGTCATCAGCTGATCGCGCAGACGATCTTTATGGATACCCACTAAGTGCAACAGGCGCTTAATCGAATACTGGTAAGGGTTGAGGCCAGCATGACCATTGGCTATCAACAGTTCGCAACATTCAATAAGAACAAGCGCAAACTGCTCTGGATCTTGTTCTTCGGTAGGCTTGGATTTTTTCCTCGACGCTTCGAACTGAGCTACTTTTTGAGCAGCGGTAAGATCGTCGGGAGCAGCTTTTCCAGACTTTTTTTTAGGCCATCAGGAAACGTCAGCGCAAAGACTGTCGCCAGCAACTCAAGCTGGATGGGGAAAGGTAGATTTCGAACATACTCTTCGGCACTACGCTGTTTGCAAGCACATGCAACACACGCAGCAGCAAACCCCGGAAAGCTCATCAAGATCTCTTTCGATACATCAGGGTCAGCAAGTGACTCTTTTACGTTACGCAGAAAAATAGCGCCCAGGGCGTCTTTGTAGCCATCAACAAGATAAATGAAGTCTTCGGTATTCAGCCCGAACACATCGATAGTGACTTCTGGCTTTTCTGCAGATGCTTGAGTAATAGTAATCGGGCGCGAGGGGATCACGAGATCGGAGAGTGCCATAGATTCTTCTTATTATTATGTGTGGCTTTTCTTCATTATACCTAACTCAGCCCCCCCCCGTGGGCCAAACCCAGTTTGACAACAAAGAAAATCGAGGTAGAACTATTTTCGTTGTATACCGCAATTGCTGGAGATGTCTACTGGCGCGGCATGATAGGCATCGGTAGTATTGAAGATGTAAGCAATGCACAACAAGAGAGAGATTTGAAATGAACGATATCGAATATGACCCTGAGCTGAACGCAACGAAGGATGAGATCCGCGCAGCAGTTCGGAATATTGCCTTGAACTCAGAAGCCTGTAACTTCGTCGAATTCCGGAAGGAAGTGGAGTCTATCGGCTCTGACCTCATTATTCCGCCAGAAATGGATTGGGTTGTAGAAGAGGCCCTGCAGGAATACAGGTCACTCGCTCTGGACGAGGAGAATGGCCATGTTTGATGCTCGCACTGATATCCCGCCGATGCTTACTGATTCGCAAATGATGTCGATGTCTCTTCAGGAAGTTACAGAGTACATGTGCAAGCGCAAGGTCGCACAGCGCAATGACCTCTCTTACGAGCGTGAAAGGATTGATGAGCTGGCTGAGTTCATTGAAGCCAATCTGCTGGATGAGCTTGCAGATCAGGGGTGCATTGAGGGCTTCTGCTTGAATGCCAGGGCTGGGCTTGAGAGGGAGTTCTCGAACCTGGAGGCGTTCAAGGAATCGTGGTGTACTGCAGCGGCAAGACAGATCTGGTTCAAGTACAATCACTGATTTGTACTACCTGAAAGAATAACCGGCCAACTGGGCCGGTATCCGATTTACTGGTCTGATGCGAATTGATCTTTTGGAGTGATCATCCAGGTATTAATATCTTCGCCAGGCTTGTAAGGAGCTATAAACTCCGGATTTCTACAATGCAATGTCAATATATTTATGCCTTCGCAAATCATGTTTGCAGTTTCGCGAGCTTGCAAGATCTGGCTATAGTCCATTTCGTGAACCTGCCCCGACTTATCATACTTAATCATCTTCATATGGCCACCACCAACCATAGCTAAGACCCCATGGGCGATATGGTTTCTTTTATCAAGCAAGCTCTTAATTTGTTTGCACATATTTATTATTCTTGATACTGCGGGGGATGGTGGTAGCTCCTCCGCTAGCGTACCTATAACCTTGACACGCTCGTCTGTTGTCTTTTTATTCCAATTATTCGGTAGGCTTATCGGGAGTTCTTGGCCAGTGAGAACCCCATAAACAAATATCAGCTGAAAATCGATTTCATTAACAGAGTAAATCACCCAGCCCATGCTCATAGCCCAATGGTGTCTATCTGCGTGTGGAACCACTTGCATTCCATGTCCTTATGCACTGAATATTTGAAGGCATCCTAACAAAAAAAACCGGTCAGTGACCGGCCTTTCTGGAATGCAGGTGGTTATGCATACTCTTCTTTGAACAGCTTCGACAGACCGCTGCCGCTCACGGCTTTGGACGCAAGCAGAGTGCCTTTGATTTCCTGTTCGCCGTAGTCGCTGGTGATGAGCTGACGCTGGGCTGCGGGGGACAGAGAGACTTTGTGATACGTGACCTTCACTTCGCGATCGTCTTCGGCAAGGTTGAACCCATCGAAAACAATTTGGACGTTGATGCCGCTGTTCACAAGGCCTTCGAGGCGAGTGGTGGCCTTGCTAGCATACGTGACCTCGATCACTGCGCCGTCCTCGAAACCAGAGTCTGCGTCGAACTCAATGGAGCCACCGGAGACACGATAAAGCCCGGCATCCAGTGGCTCGCCGCCAACGGTAATGGTGGTCACAGATGCGATCACGCCAGGGACGACGACACTCTTGCCCAGGTAGGCTTTGCCAGTCCAGACCTTCGACGCTACGGCGGCGTCTTTGGTCAGCGATCCAAATAGCGCCAGACGCATCAATTCAGAATTAAAATCCTTGGCGTTAATTGTGAGCTCGCCAGTGTTCTTGATGACCTTGCTCTTCGCAGTCGACAGAGTGCCAAAAGTGGTGTCCTGCATCTCGACTTTATCAGACGTCAGGGCCAATACAGCCGATGACGAGTGCGCGACAGCAGTGAAGCCACCAGTAGGCTCGTCGTTATCATCGAGCACGGAAATAAGGATTGCGCCATTGCCGATCCAGCCGATGCTAGTGTCTTTTACGTTTACAGACATGTAATCACCTTTGTTCTTATTTTTTTGGTGTTGGTAGATTAATCGAACGCTACATAATGCGTCCATGCAAGTTGCCAGGCGCTAAAATTGTTGTTTGACGCCTTGAATCCAGACAGAAGCTCTTCGAATGACTGGATTTTTGGTAAGTTTGGGTTGCTACTGGTTACGCCACGATACTTCTTCAGTACCTTTGAAATCTCAACACCCAAACTCATTGCACGACGGGAAATACCCTTTGTGTCCTGATCAGCCCTAGAGATAATGAACGCACCAAAGATGGCATCACAGTACATTTTTGGAGTGTCAGCAACAATGGGGCCGCCACCACAAGCCAGGAGCACATAACACTGATCGCCCTGCAGTGAAATATTCTTCAAGGTTTCGTCTGCTAGTTTGCCAGAAAAAAGATCCACCTTCGGTTTTGATGGCAAATTCTCAATGAGGGTTTTGTAGGCTTCTAGGGTTTCTGTGATTGCCATGTTTTTCTTCTTATTTTATCACAGGCGGAGTAGTAGCCAGGGCGTTTTCGAGATTTTGCAAGAGGATATTTTGATATTCGGCGAGCCAGGCTTTTGGAAGTCCGGTTTTGTCTGGAAGGTACCGTCTTTGTTTAACAGTGATGCCGTATTGGTGATTATCGGCATATATCAAGTTGCTTGCAAGTTCTAGGTTGGTGCCGCGCACGTTGTGTTTGATACTGTTGCGGAGTCGCCCTGAATCGAGGAGCGGCTGGCCTTGGCGGTGGTGAATAGGCGCCCATGGATTGCCGTAGGGATCTACTCCGCGCTGGAAACAGGTTTTGACTCGTGCAATCCAGCGGACTCCAATCTGATTGAGGCCTTTTTTCACGTAAGGGTTTGCGGGGCCGAGGTGCCTGACCTTGCTTACGAGCTCTTGTAGGGCCCGTGTGTCGACCTCCAGGGTGATGGGCTGGCTGGCTGCGGTAATCATGACCGGATCAGCCGAACGTTATGAAACCCTGATTTGCGGCTTTCCTGAGTTGCTGTGCGGATGCGGTTGCGGCCAGTGCCCAAGCCTTCGAACCATCGCCTGGCGTCTTCAAACCTGAGGCGCTGCTCGTCCGTGGGGTTCTCGTTCCACAGGTAATACCTGGCGATGTCCAAAACGAAGCCTCTGATGTCTTCGATCGCTTCGACGTCGGTGAGTGGGGCATCAAGGCCGGCAGACCGAACGTAGCTATCTGCGAGCCGGGAGGCCTTCTCGATGGCGCGGATGATCCTAGCTTCGCCTTCGCTGGGTAGCTGGTCATTCGGGAATTCTGAGGTGTAATCAAGGTAGGTTGCGTACACAGTTTTTCTTAACCAAAGTTATCTGGGGCTTATGGGCTCCTAACCTGGCCTCTTTACCCTCAACGGTACCTTCTCTTTTTAAATAGAAGAGAGGGGGTTGAGGGTGGAAGTAGGATTCTTTTGGTTAAGAGAAACGCTTTTTATGACAGTGACATGCCTTTCATTTCACTCAAAGGAATGACGTGATGGGAGTCCTGATCAACGAAACCATCAAGCGGCATACCCTTTTTCCACATCCTGAATCGAGTGGGGCCGAGGATCTTCATCTGATCGTCTTCATCCAGACCCTTTAAGAAATCGTCGAAGGTACCTGGTACTGGCTCATCATCCAGATCAAACATTGCGATCATCGTAGTGCGACAGCCAGGGTGAAATGGAGGCACCTTTCTCTTGGGATCTGAAACTTTGAATTTCTTGCCGTTCAGCGAAGCGCAAATCAGTGTGGTTCGAGTATCCAAAACGGAGCTCAGTTGGTACTGCTTAACCCCTGCCTCCTGAAACCCGATAATGTCCGCATTCGCAGTGACATGGGCCGCCGCCGTCCGCACCAGGATCTCAACATTCCTGCGACTGGCAGTGAACGGGTTCACAGGATCACTGACAATGGCATCGACGATCTTGCTCACCGGCAGCCCGTTAACCACCCCCAATCTAACAGCCCGCTTGACCGCATTCTGTGTAGCCAAGCTCTGCTCGCTGACCCATTCCTTCAAAAGTTTGCCATCAAAGGGATCGGACTCGATGAACGATCGAATGAAGTCCTCGCTTGTCTGCGCACCACCGATGTCGACTTCGAAAGCCTCTTCGTTCCAGTCAGCCTGGGATTTGTACAGGTCGGTCAACTCATCAACGAGATCCACTTCCATGGCGCTGTACTGATCACTTATCGCTCGATCGATTGTCTTGAGCTTTGCCTTTAGCCTGTAGGCACTGAGAATGCCGCCAGGCTTCACGTCGGCCCGTAGTTCCTCGGCAACCTGCGCCCGCAACTGGTACAGCTGAGCTACGGCCCCCCTGGCAATGCGCGTGTACTGCCCGCGAAGCTGGATCTGGCGTCCAATGATCTTTTTGGCTGAGACCTTTTTCATCAGGCCGTCCAGAGCGCAGCTTCAGCCTTGCGGCGTTTGACAAGCCCAGGCAGCCGCACACCCTTGGCATAAACCCATCTCATCAGCTGCGCTGGCACCGAAGCAAAGTCACCTCGATTGATCACCTTGCGAATCGTCGAGATCTCAAAATTCCCGGCGCCGCAGTTAAAGACAAAGTCGATCAGGGCGGCTATTTGATTAGCATTGAGTTTGACTTTTACCATCCTCATCACCGCCCCTGCAGCCTTCATTAGGTCAGCCCTAAGCAGCGCCTCAGCCTGGGCAACTGAGATCGCCGGAAACTGATGCAGAGGCGCCCATGCTGTCCGCGACAGGAGGTGGCCATAACCAATGGTGGGCAAGCCGACTGGGTCGTAATATGGCTCGATCAACGCGGTGGAGCGATCAGGATCGTGCAGCCCATCAAACTCCGGACGGCTCACAAGCCTGGCCGCGATCTCAACGGCTTGTTCCAGCAGAGAGCCAGTCATTACTTAGCCTTCGTGTGACGCTGAAGGATTCGACCGCCAAACCAAAATGCCATGATCGCGGCCAACATCGCTTCGTCAAATTCAGTCCACGAGCTCTTCAGCGCATCAAACCCAGTTAGGCCTGCAGCCTCAATCGCGTGAAATACGGCAACTTTGTACGACATGTAGAAAGCCACCATCGCATACGTGATCAATGGCCGACACATGCGGATCACGAAGTCCACATGCACGCCCACCAGTGCCACATAAGCTTTGACCCAGTTTGGCAATGTCCCACCACCAACAGAGCTGATCAGCTTATCGGCATATGACTCTTCGGGCTTATGAACGGCAACAGCTTCAGCAATGTCAGCCCTGGCATTGATCTCCTCAAGCCTCCACATGTGCTCAGATGAGGCTGACTCCATACGCAGCTTCATCAACTCAATTTCTTGAGTGTGATCCTGCTTAGCCTGGAACATGTCGAAAAGTTTGGGAACAAACGGCCCCAGGAATCCAAAGATTGCAGATACTATTGCGATCATTTCGACACCCCCTTAACAATCAGGGCATCGATCCGCACGCTGATCTTGTCGAGTTTGTCTTCAATGCGCTTACTGTCTTCCTTGCGCTCAATCTGATAAGTCTGGATTTGAGCCGAGACGATATCGACACGCTGATCAAGCAGTTCGATTTTCTTGTCTAACCCTGAATATGCCCATACACCGCTAACTACTAGGGATAGAAGTGGAATTAGGGCGTAAAGGGAAATGACGAGGCTGCTGGCGTTGGTTGGCGCCGGAGGAGTTGCTGACATGGTTATTCTTCTTATTGTTGTCAGTAAGGGCTCTATGGCCTTTAACTCATTGTAACATGTGCCATCTTGCAAGTGTGGGCATCAGAAACGAAAAAGCCACACACCGCTGGGCATGTGGCTTTACTTCCAGCAATGCCTTACTGCGTATTACAACGAGTAACCGCGCCAAAGTTGTAGCAGTTGGTCTGATAAGTAGGCTTGATTCCGAAATTAGGCGTTACGGGATTTAGATATGTGTTTTGCTGCAGACGCTGGTTGTTCTGCTGAATCGTATTATTCAGGTTGTTTAAGCTGTTTGTGAGCGTCTGGTTATTGATTGCTTCGGTCTGGTTGTTGATCGCCTGGATCTGCGCGGCCTGGACTGCCATTTGCCTTTGGCTCTCCACAGACCTTTCGAATCTTGCATTCCGGTCACTACTGAGTGCCATCATTCGACCGTAAATAGCTGTAACATCACCCTGTTCCTGGCAAATATCTCTGTAGTGCGCAGGCTCTTCAAAACTGCTTTTCGGAGCGGCACAGAACTTTTGCTTGTATGCCTCGACCTTTCTGTAAGATTCATTGGCATTCTGCTCTGCAGCAGCCAGCTTCGCTGTAATCTCAGCCCCGAGGTTATTCAGGAAGGCAATGTATGAGCCTGGAAGCTTGGCAGGCACGATTCCCTGCGGCTCAACCTTTTTATGTTCTACAACGCCATTCCGATACGTGACAATCCCATATCCGTAAAACTGACCAGCTTTCTTGATGCCACTGATTGAAAGCACCTGGCTAGCGGGATTAGTTTGCGTTTGAACTCCAATGGCATAGCCACTCGCGTAGAGTTTCCCGTACGAAATTTCGCCGCTAGCTACAGAGAAGTTCTTAAAATAGACATCACCACCAGACTGGATAGTCAAAATCTGATTATAGTTCTCACCTGTAGTTGCATTACCTATTTTGCCGACACCCGACATACCCTTCTCGGGGTCACCGTATCCGAAGGATTGAGAGGTGTAGTTACTCACTGAGTGGTAAGTGGGTTTATTCTGCCCGCCTGGGTATGTCGAGATCCACGATCCAGTGTCAACATCTCGAATCAAGAACTCCCTGCCAAGCCCGTATGCGTACCCGTCTTTACAGTTACCGTCCCAGTAAGCCTTCTCAATGACGGCAACTTCTGAAGCATTGCCCTCAAAGTAGATCTTGCACGACTCTTTTTTGTTTGCAGGCTGCAACCATTCGATCCGTTTCGCAGGTTCAGGACTGCCTGGCCCCTGGAGATTTGCTATGACCTGGTTGGCTTCCTCGGGAGACACTGACTTTAGGTTCGAGCAACCGGAGGCCATCAGCGCGGCAAGTGGAATCGCGAAATATTTGCTTTTCATACGTCTCTGCTGGCATGCAAAAAATTAGCGCGATGATAGCAGTTTCGTATCAGACGGACACTCAGGCCCAGGGCTTTTGCGGCCAAACAACTGCCTGAGGATCGGCAGCAAGCGTGATGTCCCGTAGGGCCTGCCTGTACTCAGCAATTGCCCGAATCCGTTCCTGGTCGGGATCTGCCTGGGCGATGCGGGCTTCGTCGTAGACAATGTTCAGCGCGTGATCAGCGCACACCAGAAGCTCATCCCGACGCGTGCGAATCATGTCCCAAGCTGCGGCCTTGTCGGTCTCCCAGATCAGCTCGCCATCGACGACTCGCGGTACCAAGCCGGTGTTGAGCTGTTCGAGGTAGTCGGTGAGTTCTGGGATATCGAGGCTTGGCAGGCTCGGCAGGCTGGAATCAGTGAGCGCGGTCACGTAGCCAGTAGCGGCGTTGTATGTGATTTTCATGTCTTGATATACGCCTTGAGCCCCGAGACTCCACTGTTAATTTTAGGAGTTCTGAAGACCACGTTAGAAGTGAAATTCATTGCGTTGTTCTGCATCGAGCCAGACTGCCCATTCACCGATCCCGCCGTGCCCACGTTACCCGCAACGATAAGTTCACCCACCGTGTGGTCGTAGTCGACAGCGCGATATCCAGTCATCTCAGGCACGTTTTCCCAGCTGCTGCCGCCGTCGAAACTCATCACTGGCCTGGCACCGTTTATACCGTTGAGGACGACGAAGGAGGCCCCGTAGGTCAGGCCGCTGTAGTAACTGGCTGGCATCACGACTTTCACGCTCGTATCGTCTTCAGCATTGAGCCTAAATTCCAGGTTGCCGGTTCCGTACAACAGGTAGTTCGACTTGCCGCCCACCAGGCGCACATAAGCACCGGCAACAACCAGAGATGGGCTCACGGCATTGGCAGTAACTGTGAGCTTGTGCAGCCCCTGAGTCCCAGCAGCAACCCCAGCGAAGTACACATTACCGTTCTCGGACTGACATACGATCGGGGTCACTGATCCTTGCGCATCAAGAGCCCCGATCTGCACGCCGAGGCTCACCGAAGTCGTGTCGTATCGCACAGCAATCACAGCGGTAGAGGTCTTGATAAACACAACGTCGACCGAGGCATTGAGAGACACAACCCCAACAACATCAGTAAGCCCAGCAGCTGTCCAGACGATCGATGCCAAACCTTCCTTGCTTACTGCGTACACGGACTCAGCCCCAGAGGCCTTGCGCTCCTTAAAGTACAGGGCCTTCTCGGACTTCAGAAACACAGCATTAGCCTGGCCGCTCTGGGCGATCGAGGAGCTCAGGACGTTGTCGACGTAGATTCTGTTCTGCCCGGCCTCACCAGCTACTTTGACCCGACCCAGTTGGGCGATGCCATACACGTTGGCCGTACCGAACCTGGTGCCGCTGTTTGCGTTGACACTGATCGGCGTTGTCCCGAAAGCCCCGATGTTCAGCTTGCCCGCTAGCACCGGGAAATCAGCCGTTGGCCTCAACTTCCCATCGCATTCAAGGGCATCGCTGTACGACCCGTTTGGCCGCAAAATCACATCACCAACCTGCAGGCCTTCGCCGGTAGTGATTAGGCCCGCAAACTCGCTCAAGGTCAGTGCCTGAGAGCTCCCTGGCTTGTGTACGTGCATGCGCATGCTTGGGTCGCCAGACCAGCTTGGCAAGTCACTGATTGTCTTCTTCGAACTCATAAAATAGCTGCTCTAAATCGTCTGTGTGCTCACCCGTGTAGCTGCCTGCTGTCATTTCAAACAGCACTGCATCAACGACAGGGGCTTCGAATAAGTGGGCTTGCTTCGGCGCCAGTCGCAGACCTAAGAGCGCTGCAGGGCCGATGTTTTTGATCATTTGACTGCGTGCACCCAGCAGCTCGCGGTCTCTTCGCCATCCATCAGCCGCACCTGGAGCACGGCGCCACGATCAACGGCAATGAACGACCCACCACGGGCATCGATAGGAGATGAGTCAGTGCTAACAGCGCCGCCAACGCAGACGTGGATCAGCGATTTGCAAAACAGATACGCAGCTTCCGACTCACAAGGCGCAGACACGAGCACGTCAACCCCAGAAAGCTCTTTCCGACCCAGCAACTCAGCCGGAGCAACGATTGGCAACGGCTCTCTCTCGCGGGTCTGGGCAGTGAACAACCCTGGACGCTTAGTCATCCGCAGCAACCTCGACAGCAAGCTTGCGACCCCGACGCTTCGGCTTTTCAGCAACGGGCTCAGGTTCACCAGGAGTAGATTCGACAGTGCCGCCGACGTACAGATACCCCAGGCCAAGCCAGTGCGCTTCTGCTCGCGATCCAGCGTCCACAAACACCCTGTGATCACCCAGCTGCAGTGCATTTACCGATACTTCGGGCTTCATTTTTGTTCTCAAATGCTCGTGTTCCACGTGGAACATATCATGGCGATTAGTTGTTAATGGTAAGAAAAAGGGCCCCGGAGGGCCCAGCCTCTGTCAGTGTCCGCCGAGGCGCAGGGCGCGTTCTGGGCTGACGGTCTTGAGGCCGCACAGTGTTTCAAATTTCCACTGAGTGGATTCTGTGCGAGGCTCGTACCAACGAAGCATCCGGAGCGAGATCCCGGTGCGTGGGTCAGTCATCTGCGCGATGTTCACGCCAGCAGCGTCTTCAGGCACTTCCAGGTTGCGGAAGGCGATCAGGAACGCGGATTTGGTGAAGGCTAGGTCGATCGGGTGATCGCCGAGGACGCTGACAGCAGAACCCGAGGCGATTGCTTCAAGAACTGCTGGGTAGACTGGAACAGCAGCGCCAGTGGTGTCGGCGGTGACTACGAAAGTCTGGTGGCTGCCAGCAACCGAGATCACGTCGCCCTTCAGGAAAGTCGCTCCGTTTACGCCGGCCAGGGCGAGCGTGGTGGAGCCAGCGACAGCCTGAGCAGACAGGGTCATGCCAGCGTTAGCAGCAGCGGAGCCAGCGATGTGATATGGAGCTTGAACGTCTGAGTACAGATCAAACCCATACTTACGACCGATCAGGCCCTGGCTGACCACGTTCGCGTCGCCGCTCTCGTTAATCTTGCTGAACTCCAGCAGCAGGTCTGCTTCGGTGTCCGATGTCAGAACGATGCTGCGACCGTTCAGGATTTTGCGGTTCTGCATTTCCTTCCGAGCGCCGATCAGATCGGACTTGTCGCGGCCAGCGGTCGAAGCCGGGTTGCCCGAGATGTACGGGATGTCCTTGTACAGCGCGAACAGGTTTTTGTTGACGGTACGACCAATTGCGTCAACAGCAGCGGCAGCAGCAGACGGCAGAGTCAGCGAGTTCGCATGCGCCAGGAACTCAGCGTCTTTCATCGCGAACTGCTTGTAAAGGTGACGATCAAGTTTCACGTCCACTTTGCCGGCAGTGATGTCTTCAGACTGCGAGCCAGCCGAATCGGTTGGATGGTCTTCAGCATCCGAGAATTCGATGGGCTTTGCGATTCGGATCGTATCACCGTGATTTTTTGCCTCATCGGCTGTATCGACACTGACAAGATGGGGCATCGTCAGCTGGCCGTAGAGTCGATCGATGGCCAAGGGCAGAATCACCTCGGTCATTAGTGCTTCAGTGTCATTGCCGTGGCGAACAAGGGCCAGGAGCGGGAGCATTGCAGTCATTACTTCACCTGTTTTTATTGTTTTTTTTGGTGATGGATAAGGAGTTTTAACACGGCATCAGCCCACAAGGCGTGATGGTTCCGGCACAACCGGAGGGGCCCGAAAGCCCCGAAGTAGATCAGTTGATGACGATCTCGCCTGAGGCTCTTTTTGCGAGCAAGGCTTTCTTTTCTTCTGCGCTTGCCGCGATCAGGGTGCGTTGCCATTCTGCTGTGCTGATGGCTTTTCCAGCTCCTGTGACGCCTCTGGAGCCGGAACCTGGCATTTGCTTAAAGTAATGCGGTTTCGTGGCCGTTAGCCCGGAAATCCACTCGTCAGGGGTTAGAGGCCTGCCATTTTTCCCGATCGCTACGTTGCCGCTTGGGTCACGAGCCACGAGCTCGCCTGCGTCATTGAGCTGCCATGTGTTGCCTGCAACCGACATCAGGTCATCAAGAGCCGAAGGATGGAAAAACTCGTTCTTGAGCGCCACCTGGCCAATGCTTTGCTTGATCTGGAACTGCTTGAGCTTGAGTCTTTCGCCGTCAACAGCTTTGCGTAGATCTTCTTTCTCAGCCTGTTCAGCTGCCAGCTTCTCTTGCCATGTTGCACTGTTGGCATTGATTCGCTTGTCGAGCAAAGTCTGGAGATCAAGCTTGCCAGCCTTCATTGCTTCCAAGTCATCTTTTTCTTGGATGCCAGACTCAAAGGCCTTCATGCGCTCAGCCAGAGTTTTCTTCTCGTTAAGAAGATCAGCGTTTTTGCTCTTGAGTGGGGTGACTTCCTTCTCTACATGAGCTTTTAAGAAGTCTAGGAAAGCAGGGTTTTCCTGCAAGGCATTGAAGTCGAGTGGTGGTACTTCGTCTTCACCGAATCGAATGAGGCTTACGAGCTTGCTTGCTTGAAACATTAGTCCCCCCAAGGGATTTTGTTTTCTTATTGGTATATCTCATTATATCAATGCCAAACACACAAAGGGGGACAAATGCAAATATTTTTCATGCTTTTTTACGCGCATGGAATTGCTTAAGAAACTGTTGCTCAGATGGCTTAAGTAGGTTGAGTGCATTATAGAAATACTGGCTAGGTACGAAGCGCCCGGTCTGTGCTCTATATAGAACGTTGTGAACAAAACCGGTGTCCAGCATCAGCCTCATGATCTCCAATGCCACCAATTCTTCATTGCCCTGGCTATTAAACGGGACAACTTCATCCAACGCCTCAAATGCCTGGTACAACTCCATGGCCGTCAACTTCCGCTCCGGCTTTCGCCCCGCTGGTAGCTTGTGCAGGTAAAACCGAACCAGCAACATGCCAACGTTAAACTGCGAATTCATCAATGCAGAGGGAATTTGCTCAACGATCAGCTCGTCTTGGTGTTCAGCGAGCTGGTTAAGCAGGCACCGCACAAGCTCGTAATCCCCGGAAATCGGAGCCCCCCGCTGAGTCCCCAGCAGCACCGCTACAGGCCCGATCATCGTCGACAGCTCCAGCAGCATCTCCCGATAACCATCGTCCAGCGGCTTGCTTTTGCCATCAAAGCCCTGGGCCTGCAGGTGATCGGCGATGTCTGCCAGGAGCTGAACTGTCCCCGCTTGCAGCTCGTGCTTGTCCAGATGATGGCGGATGCCTTGGAGCCCTGCCAAGTTGCGGGCTCTGAAGTGTTGAAACACCAGGTCGGCTGCTGGATCACGCATGTCAGTCCTCATTGATCTGGGCTAGAACCTCCCATGTGAGAGCGTCTAGCGTACGGTCGTCAAAAGCATCGACGCGGAACTCATATGTCGTATGCCGATATTTGAAGCGTCCTGATGTGAGCAGGTAACGGGTCATGGCCTTAAAAATCTGCCAGCACCCGTGATCTCCCAGCTCAGCTTCTATGCCCCAGTCGCGAAGGGCCTTCCCACGTTCTCGCCTGAAAAACCCTGAGGCGCCTGGGTAGAAATTCTTGGCTTTGTCGTACCCCCCGCACAGATAGGTTGCGCACAGATGCCGAGTGGACTCGTCGCATACCACCACGGGCTCGACCAAAAATTTTGAGGTCATAAGGGGTCACTCTTTATTATTGTTTTTATGCTTCATTATTACTCATGAGCTGACTAGCAGTCAATATCATGGCAGTTACTAATAGCTTAGATCGGCTACGATATGACCACCGGAGGCGTGTAAACTGGCGCCACGCCATCAGAGCTCACAAGGGTAAAAGGATTTTTGATGATAAAAGTACAGATCGCAGCGCTGGTGTTCGCAACGCTGCCAGCAAGCGCGTTCGCTGAGTCCATTTTCTTGAACTGCCAACAGATTTCTGGGTCAAGTTTCAATATCCCAGATGCCTACAAAGTAGCGCCCAAGAACCCGCGAGAGCAGTTCATTCAAGATGCGCTTGAGCAAGGAATTATCGGCTTGTTTGTCGAGCCACCAAAGACCTGGGAAGTAAATCTCACGGATAAGACGATCATCTCCCCGGAAGAAAGCCACAAAGTATTTTCAGTCACATCAGATTCTGGCAACAAAATCGAAGGGGCCTATCAGACCGGGACATTTATTTCCATTAATAGAATCAGTGGTGTAATGGACTACAGTTTGCCCATCAAAGAGACTGCTAGAAAAACATGGCATGCAGCTCACGGGGGAAACATACCACCAGTGCTCTCTTACAAACTCAACTGCCAGGCCCAAGTCAAGCCGGCTATCTGATCAACGCCTCAAGCGATGCGGAAGATAGCCTTTGAATTCTAGCTGCAACTTCCGTATCACAAAAAGCAGTTTTTCTTAACCAAATTACTTACCAAGGTCAGCTCCAGTTAGATAGTCAATCGACTCAAACTTCCCGACATCCATCAGCCTCTGCCGAAGAACCTGCATGAACTCCTTATCATTCTTCAAAAACTTATCGCACTCCCCTTCGGTCTTGCACTCATCAAGAATCTCTGCACGCTCAGGATTAACCAGGCGATATCGACGAATGAATTCCTCACGCTTTTTGTCATGAAAGCTCTGGATAAGTGATTTCATACTTCCTCCGTAGATCATATCCTTAAACTTACCCATATACCTGAGAGCAAATTTCATAAGAGCCAGTTCGCTACCGCTACGCAGGCCCCAGTAATACTCATCTGCCGCATTTTCCTTGGCAATAAGAATCTTGTCCAGCCTTCCCACAAACCCCTGCCGCCACGCAACCCCAGCAACCTCATTTCCCAGCTCATGAAAGAGCAAGTCCTCATCAGCAATCAAGTCAACCAGCGCCCAAACCTTGTCAAACCCTCGCTCCCGATAATAACTTTCAGGCAACGCCAGGAAATTTGAGTACAAAACAATAATCAGATCCCGCTCAGACTTATATTTCTGGCCATCATAGCGAACATAACCATCATGGGTGTTGAGTAATGCTGGGAATAACCATTGCAAGTATCTAACTACCGACAAACGCATTCTCGCCCCCGGAAGCTTGTTGGAAATAGCCAGCAAGGGCGTTGCAGGCTGCGTCGACATCACTATTTCTTAAACACCAATATAGTTTTCCGGCTAGTGCATCCAGGGCTTCATTACGACCGTGCACTTCGAAGATCCGGCCCACTATAAAATCAAGAAACTCCAGGTCATCTGTGATTGCATTTTGCTCAAGCACTTGATCAAGAGTCGCAGCAAGATACTCAAAATCCCAATCAACAAAAGTTGTGGTTTCAGAAAACGAGTAGACCAGTTCTACATATCTAAACAAATCTATAAACTTGCTAAATTCCATTTGACCAAAGTAGTACTGACCCTTCTCACATCTTACATCTGCTGGCGAGCAGAATCTGATGATGTTTTGTAGGTACATCACAGCCCCAGCTCCGACCCAAACATATATTCGCGCTGCTCAGCACTCATTAATGCAACTCTATTGCGAAGAAAACCCATATCCCCGCCCAAGAGTCGACGTAACTCATCCTCGCTCTCGCAAATTGGGTATAAGTGATAAGCGTGAGGCCTGTCCAACTGCAGTTCTTTTAGAATCAAAGGATGCATCAGATCGAAGATCTCGTTATAGGCCTTCTTCTTGTCAATCCCCAGGCTCACCAGGTCAGCAGAAAACCTTTCCCCGACATCCGCTCCCGCATGAGCAGACTCGTAATTCCCAGATAGAATCCCGGCAATACATTTAACCTGTGAGCGCCTGGAAGAATCGCTATCCCGCTCAGTAGTCAGATATGTGAGCCAGAGCCGTCGAAGTTGATCAAGCCGCTCTTCTCTCAGCAACCCAAGAAATCGCGCAATGAAGTCATTTGGGCCAGTGGCATTAAGAGCTGCAGTTGAGAACGGAGGAGTAAAACTAAGAACTGGCCCGCTCCACACTTTAAACTTAAAACTCACAATCACAGCAACCTCTAGTAGCGACGAGCAGTAGCGATGCACAACGCCATCTGCTGTCTGCAGCTTCAAAAGGTACTGACCACCCTCAAACTTGAAGCCCCCGATCATCGAGTAGCTGTCATAGTTCTCGATTTGGTCGTTAAGCGCACGTTCTAGAAACTCGTGGCTTTCAGCCGAAATGCCCACAAGCCCTTTAGCCCTCGCAAACCACCGCCAAGCCGCGACTTTTGGCTTCAAAAGCTTGAGTAGGAGCCGGTCTTTCGGAGTGATGAAGGTAAGCATGGCCAGCTCTCAATATCATGGCAGTTATTGACAGATTGGCAATTGGGGGTAGGAATGTCAAGGGCTCAGCGGGGGTGCCAGGCCATGGGGTGCTGGGAATTAGGCGGTTTTCAGGCGCTCCAGGCGTTCCTGGGCGATTCTAGAAAGGCAGGCATGAAACTCAGCCAAGCACGCAGCGGCGCACTGCTGTTGCCATTTCGGGAGCTGCTGGAGGTCTGGGCGATCAACAGGCTTCCGGGTGTCTTGCTGTGCTAACCGGAAGCACTCGTCTACGCAGAAATCCTCGACATCAGGGGCGATCTGAAAAAGGAAGTAAGTGCCAGAGGATTGCTCAATAGCGGCTTTTGCGTCTGCGTAGATTTTGCTGATGTTCACGGTGCGCTCTCTTATTGTTATGCCCTGCATAATTCAACTATGCATGTGGAGCAAAAGAGAGCGCAACTAATAGTTATGCTACCACTGATTAAAAGCCAGAATATTTGGCAGATACAAGTGCTGAAGATTATTCGTCTTGAGTTTTTGCGTCCAGAACCAACGTCGTTGCTGCTCAGTTGCTCCAGACCCGCTCCACTCTACAACCACAACACGCCTGGATTGGGCATACGCAGCTATGACGTCGTTCAAATGCAAGTCATCGCCAGAGTAACCAAATACGATGATTTCTTCTGATTCGTTTAGGCAGAAATTCAGGTAGTTCCAGTAAGCTGAGAGAACCATGGAAGCACCAATCACTGACCGCTTATGCCTAACGTGTGTGAGAACAATATGGTCAGAGCCCTCCGGCGAGAATGGATTGAGCTCATGTCGTTCCCGCTTGCGTGCTAGACCATGATGATCGAAAAACAAAGGCGACCCGTGGAGGTGAAGGTAATAGCCGTAATTATTGCCATAGCGTCGTTCTAGGGCTTCTGAGCTAAACCCACCGCCAACCATACCGTCAACAAGCGTGGTATCGAAATACCCAGCCATCAAATTGGCATCGAGAAAGGCCCCGTAGAGGAGTTTGTCGTAATTCAAAGTTGCGACATGGGATTTGGTTGTTCTTACGAAATCAATCAGTGGAGCCAAAAACGCCGGAGGCAGCTCACCGCCGTACAGGTGCAGTCTCGTTGCGACTTTGTGAATGTAGTTTGAGACAGCCACAGGGAACTGCTGACCCTCCTGGGAAAGCCAGTGGACATCCATTCGCTGTGACATGTTAATGCTTGCAAGGGTCTTGCAAGCCGATATGACGAGGTGTAGAGGATCTAGCTGATCCTCTCTCTCAGGTATAGCGCCATTTCCACCAACACACTGACTGATCAGTTGCTTTTGAACGTCAGGAAGCGCTACGGGGTCAGCCCAAACGTCCGCCATGGCATTGGTCAGGGAAAAGTGCCTAGGGTCGAGCGCCATACCCAACCCGTTTCCGAATATCAGTGTCTTCCTTGGCATTACCTGGCTCCAGATTTCTCAGAAGCCAGCATTCTAACTCACTGTAGCCAGCTTTCTACCTGCTGAGCGCCATGCTCACTCTTCCAGGCTTTCAGGGTCGCGTGATTACCACCTTTGGTCTCAACGACCTCATTGGTGTGCGGGTTCACGTAGCGCTTAACTGCTCGTGGTGCACGCGTCGCCTTACGCCCATCAACCTTGCCAGCCCCTACGACACCAGCAGCCGAACTAGCTTTAGGATCGAGGATCGCGATGATGTTGCGCAGACTGTACCCGTACTCCCCGAGCAGCTTGCGCAGTTTGTCTTCAAACTCGAGCTCGCGCTGCAGGGCTTCGCTGCCTTTCAGGGCTTCCAAGGCTTGCAGTTGTTCGGCGATCTGACGTTCCAGGGCTCTGTATTCGGCTGCCTTTGACATCGGTGATGCTCCTTTATAGTAAGTGCTATGAAATCTAATGGCAGCAAAGTCAAAAGGCCAGCTTTATGTAGTCCAGTTGTTGTACGAGTCGAGAATATTTTCTGCCAGGGCTTGCGATACTGGATATGCGTACAGTACATTTTAGGTATGGGGCTGACCCGGACTAATAAGAGAGATTCCAAAAATGCTGCGCAACTCATTCATGATCAACGATGACTTCAGAGCTGATCCGAAAGAAGAATGGATAGTCAACGGCAAGATCAAAGACGTATACATCGTCAAAGAGATACTTCCCGACTATGACCAGCAGTACCTACAGCTCGTAGTACCTGCTCGCTCAACTCGAAGCTCAATCAGAGATATATTCTTCGAGCGCAAAGCAAAGATCGATGAATCCAAGATGTATAACTGACCACACACACCCTGCGGCCCTTGCTTCGGGCCTTTTGTTTTCAAATCCACCTGCAGCACATAATAATAAGAAAGTAGGAAATGAAAGACTTCCCCATTATTCTAGGCGACGGCCTTGAGATCCATCAAATCCAGGAGCTTGTCGGCAGCGATAACGAGTTCTTCAATGCTTATGAGTTGAGATTAAACCTTGGCGAGGGTGTTATAAAAACTCTCAGACGAGGCATTCCAGGGGTAATTAGATGCCTGGGATTGCTCGGCAAACCAGTTGATCAAGGCACAAGGGAGTATCTGGCAAAATTATAAATCAATCGAATAGTTTAACATTCCAATAGCGCCATGTATTAACCCCAAGCTCTTTTCTAGCCTCATCCTTCATCATCCAAAGAAAATTACTTGCATTCTCAAAATCCCCAGTAATACATCCAGTGGTGAACTGGTGGCAATTATCTAGCAATAACCTATAACTACGCTTCTGGCGAGCCATCGATAATGCGCGATCCGCCACACTCGAACACCCCACTGAATTTTTTTCATTACAGGAAACGTAAATATTCATGGCGGTTGTACCTGATATAAAGTACTTGGGCGTTACTATCTCGATCCTTCCTGTACCTGCCAAATTAACAATTCTACCATTACCAATATAAACACCCGAATGCTCAGCCATTCCGAAAGCCAAGTCGCAGTAAACAATGCTACCTATTTTAGGTTCGACAGAGTCCCTGCAGGAATCAACGATGCCTTCTAATATATTAACGAATGGCGACCAGATCATACTTTCCTGCCCAAAAAAAGAACCCCAATTCGTTTTTAGCTTTACTTACACAAAAATAAGCTAGCTAGAACGAAGTCAAAAAGCCACTATCATACAAAATTATGGCAAGCTGACAGGGGCTTGGCAAGATTGCGCAATAGTATCGTCTGATCAAACAGCAGTGTACTCAGTCGCAAGCCGGTCAGCGTTGTCTTCCTGACTGAAGTCATTCCTGAGCACGCCACGTCGTTTCAGCTCAGCCAAGTACTCGAACTGGGACAGGTCGCCGTTGGCACGAGCGGTTGCCAAGGCCTGGAGCTCTTCAGTCGACGCGTTGATTCCGTACTCGGTGTTGATGTCGACGCTGAACGATGCCGCACTTACACGCGAGAACCTGGCCAACATCTCAAATACCTTTGCGATCGCCGACGCTGTTGCGGTTGCCATGGAGGCGATCTGATTGTTGTTTTCGCCGGCATTGAGCGCACGTCCCGTCGCCGTTTCGACAACGCCATTGTTCTGCAGCATCTCGATACCGTAGCTGGCCATGAGACCCTCAAGATCTTGCAGGCTTTGACGCCCCGCATTGATCGCATTCCCCGAGTGCTCTACGAATTTCAAATCACTGCCGGCATTCGCGACGATGGCACTGTCGACCCCAATCTTGATCTCAACACCTTCCTCCACGCCAGACGCGAACAAGATCGGAACGCGAGCAACGTGAAGAATATTGCGCTGATCACTAAATTCCTGCCAGTGAGCCACGTTCATGTGGGCGAGATCGATCATCGGTGGCGGACAGAACAGCGTGCCGCGAGTTTCAGCTGGGTTCGAGTGAATCGGAATGACCGGGATTTCCGACAGACCAAAGTCGCGCCACGGCTCAACCTGGGTGTAGTCAGCACTATCCGACTCCTGGTAGAGGCACCACATTACCTTTCCCCCGGAACGCCTGAACACCCGCACACGGGCCACATTGCGCTCACCCCATTCGCCATCTTCTACAGCGGCGATTTCCGAGATCCTGATCTCCAGCAGGCGACCATCTTCATCAAGCTTGTAGCCCAAGATGTCATCAGCCGACAGCCAATAAACGTAAGGCTGCCCACCGTCGACTGGAGCATCAACACACAAGAACGACGTCCCGTTCCAGAGCGCATCCTGGAACACCACGGACGCCAGGGCAGACACTGAAGTTCCTTTACCATCTATATCCCCAGCAAACAGCTCCGCCAGCTCCGGATGGCTATCAGACGTGACACCCACAGGCCTGGAGAAAGGCTTTGAACTCAAATTCTTCACAACTCGGGCGATGAAATTCGTGAGTACTGAGCGTTTTAGGCGTTTATTGAAGGCGTGCGGGGTCTCTCCGGGCTCTTTTGGTAGGTATTCTTGTCCGGCCTGGCGCATGGCTTCGGTGCCTCCACGGAGGGCACGAATGATCTTGCGATCGGACAGGTACTTCGAGCAGATTTCGCTGCGATCTTGGACTTTCATCGGTCTTTTCGACTCTTATTATGGCGTTTATTTAACTCATTATCCCATGGGAAATGGATGTGTGTGGGCGTTTCCAGGTCAGCCTGTAAGCTAGGGCATCCCATGCATGATCGTCAGGCCCCTTGGCCACGGCATCGAGCTGATCGTCATCGCGCTGCAGGAATGGCAGGGTCTTGATGAGGAATTTAGCGGCTGGAAAGAAGTAAATATGGGGGTTAGTCGGATCTTGAATTTTGGTGGCATGTAGCCGCCCGAACATGAGCTGCGCAGAGGTCACACGGGAGCCAGGGGACTTGTCAGAATTCACAAAGTCGATGCCCTCAGCCTTCAAATCCTTGGCCACTGTGGGTGCATTTCCCTGATCGACCTTTGAGCCGTTGTAGATCTGATTATCTGCAGGCCCAGGAGCAACTTTCTTATGATTGCTCAACACCCCGGTCAGCAGCTTTTCCTCTTTCTGTTTGAGGCGTGCACCGATTTGTCGAGCGGAAAGGAATAACCCAGCATCCGGGCGTGCCTGTTTACCCGTGCGAGGGTCAACTTCAGTGCCGTAATCCTCGCCAATCACCACTAAGCTGCCCTTGGGAGGGCAAAATTCACGATTCCCCACCCGCACAGATTCCCCATTACTCTCGGCAACCCAGAGACAGCAAAATGGGGTGGACTGACCGAAGTCAAAGCACCTGTCCACCTTCCAATTGGCGGGGATGGTGAACGGATCGAGAAACAGGTTTTGTGACCAAACTGGGCCGAACATCGCGCCTGTGTCCACGGCTTCCCAATCGCCCTCAAGCCAGGCTGCGCGCTTGGCAGGATCTGTGAGCTGGGCGAGGTAGTTTCGGATGTAGCCATCGTCGATGTAGTTATTCTGAAAGATTGTTCCGAACAGTGCTGTGCGTTGACGTGTGCCATCGGCGTTGTATGTGATCTCGCCAGGCTTGCGGCCTTCAATGAACCTCTCGTACACCCAGTTGCGGCCTACACCCCAAGGGTTTGTAGTGGAGCGCACTTGAAGTGGCGGAAGTGAAGGTTGAGCTGGTGTTGGCTGATAGGCTGTGCGAAGAGTCGACATGATGGACTCGTAAATTTCATCCGTCGCCCAAGTCGCCAGTTCATCGAATCCAATATAGCTGTACTGATGACCGTGGAACTTCCCATCGTATTCGCGTGGGTGCTTGATGTGTTTGAAAAAAAGAACCTCTCCGGTAGCAAATTTCCAGCAGTACTTTTTTTCGTTCCACACAGCATTTGGAAAAATTCGGGGGATGATCATCTGGGAGGTCTTTACCAAATCCTCCAGAGGCTTGAACTCCAGGCGCATAATAACTCCCCGCCAGTACGCCCCCCAACCCTTACCAACATGCTGCAAAAAGCCCATGATCAGTGCATCAGACTTCCCATTGCCCCTAGAACCATGAAAAAGCACCTCACGCACCAGGTGCTGCGGCTGACCCAACATCAAGAACATCGACTGAGAGCCAGGAAGCGGCTTCCAGATGATGTTCTGCACCGCTTTGGCTAACGGACGCACAGCCTGAAACGCCGTCATGCCCCAAGCCCCGCTTCGCTGTTTGCGCACAAAGCTGTTTTGCTTACAAACACCGCTTCGAGGATGACCATTGAGTCGAGGTCGCGGGGTTGCAGGGCTTTGGGGTCTGGGTCGTGGGCTTGTTGGCCGTCCCAGTACACTGCATGCAGGTTGTAGCCATTGCGGGAGAGGATCGTCAGGATTGCGGGACGGTCTCGGACAACGTCGATGCTGCAGGGGTTGCCGGTGATGCCCAGGTGTTGGTAGAAGGCCTGGAATGTGGCATAGGCTGGATTGAGCCCTAGCGTGATCAGAGCATTGCAAGTGTCCGCAGCGGTTGTGCCGAGCAGGTCTGCCTGAGGCCCGAAGCATTGCAGGGACTGTTCATATTTGATGCTGAGTGCGTTGGCCAAGCTTGCTACGCCGCAGTCAGTTAGGGTTCGTTGCTTGATCATCTGAGAGCTCTTTTGTTCTTTTTTTTGCGAGCTGCATTGCTTGTTGTTGCTGCTGCGCCAAGACCTGTGCGATGTCTTGATCGATCATGGTGGTTGGAATGAGCGCGATACCTGTTCCTGTCTCACCTCCCTCTTGCCTGATCACAATTTCGCGTCTGGCCGGGGCCGCGAACTGGTCGGGGAACATCCTCTGCAGAATGTCGATTGCTACCCGTGGGTCTTGCATTGCCCCCTTTAGAGCTGCGTCGCTGAGCTTCTGGCCAACCTTGGCGCGAGACAGCTCTATGGCGTCCAAAAACTCTAAGAGCAGCTCATCATTAGGGCTGAGGTTTTCCCGATCTGGGTTTCCATCAGAGATGTCTTGAGCGAGAGATTTCCAGTGGTAGTACGTTGATTTGGGCAGGCCGATCGAGCCCACCGCAACCTCTGTCAGCGGGGTCTTTGTTAGCGCAGTAGCCAGGCGCTTGATCAGGTCTCGGGTTAGTGCTCTGGTACCCATGGTCACTCCAGAAACCGCACGCCAAATTTGGCAATCATCAAGGCGTCGGAGATGCCATCGTTGCAGCCGCGAGTGCCATCCTTTTTCAGGCGTTTGCCACGGTAAATTTCGGAAGATTGGAACACCTCGAAAGCGATCTCCCCTATCTGCTCTTTCGACAGCCCAGTGAGGCTCTGCCCGCCTCTCCAAGCCTGGGGACGCTCAAGGCGATACTCAATACCAAGGCACTCTAAAACTGCCCGTACACACCCGTAGCCGTCGCCAAAACTGAAAGCCCCCACGGCCCCTTCACCTGGCCTCGTGCCAACAAGCTCCAGCACCGCCAGGTCAATTTTGAATTGAGAAAGCCGAGCGAAGAGTGCCCCGGCATCAACTTTGTTCTTACCACCAATGTCTTTCACGGGCATGCGAAAGCAATCAACGAGTTGGAAGCACTCGTCAATTACTGCAATACCACCTGAAAGACCTGGATCGATACCAAGGATATGTCGCATGGGGACTGACTTTATTATTTTTATTGTACAGTCATTGTAACACTTGCTGATTGTTGTTTGTGCGCAAAAAAGCCTGAATGGCTATTCATTCCGTCTGCGCTGAGTTGCTCTTTCAGAGACGGCAGATTACGTCCGAAGTTTTGAACAAGCCATTTGTAACGATCGGACTTCCGGAAAGCGGCTTCTTGGCCTTCATAGCAATAGTCGAAGCCTTGCTTTTTAGCCCAGTCCTCCATCGTCATTGAAGTGCCATCAACACGAGGCTTAACCCACGGGCATTTGATATTGCGATTTGAAAAGATGAATACGATGTGAATATGGTTCTGCTTCGCGGCACAGATGTATTTCCTGGCTGTTTCAAGATCCGCGATTACACCTTTGCCTTCGTAAACAATGCGATCATTCAGAGGATCGATCCAGTCTGGCTGATAGCTATGCTCAACATAGTAAGGAATTTTGTAAGCGGAAGGCTCGTAATCGAAGCCCTTCATACCGCCGAAGTGTCCCATTCTGAATTCACTCCAGCTCCGATATGGGCGCGGGTAGCGAGGCAGGTCTGGAGTCTTGATGATTGATTCACCATCCTCAAACTTGCGCTGGTATGCCTGACGATTGTAGTCATTCCAGGAGAAGGCTTGCTCGACTTCGTAGCACGCATCAGCACAAAGTTTGAGGAGCTCGTTGTCGACGTTGAGATAGCCATGCGGCTTCTGGAAGTGCTTGGCGTATGAATCTGATTTAAAGATATCAGCAATCTTCTGCGGATCTAGACCTTTCACAATGCACTCTCTTATTATTATGTGCTGCTATGATCTTATTATCGTAAATGAGCAAAACCTGGCGCAACACCTAATTGCGCCTTTTATTCGATTATCTTAATTCTTTCTTGTGTCGGACAACTTGCTGTGAATTAGGGGCATCCTTGCCCCCAGGCAATCTCCTAAAGCCCTGTGTATTCTTTCATTTGCTCAAGGGACTTAGGATCAATGATGTAGTAGTACCCTGACTTACCGCCATCCTTCCGCTTTGTTTTCAAACCGTGCAGAGACATGATTTCGGAAATTGCGCCTTGTTTACTGCGATCGCTCACGCTGCCGGTGTTCTTGGGCATTTTGAATCCAGCAAGGATTGCTTCGTGCCTCACAGCGTTGATTCGGTCGTAGAGGGCAACTGAATCAGCTGGAGTCCAGATGTCATTGATAAGGCCATTGTGAAGCTCCTGGACAAGCTCTTCGAATTGAGTGGCTGGCTCGCCGAAGAGCTTGCGGTAGTTGTCCAGCTTTATCTGTCCGATGCCTTCACCCCAAAACTGAGCATCATTGAAACTCAGCTCCTTGCGTTTCAGGCCTTTCTGAGCCTGGTACCGGACTGCAGCAAAGTGCTCGGCCTCGGAGTTGGAACCGATCTTTTGGGTGCGCTTGGCTTGAGCCTCAGTTGCTGCTGTGGCGTTCAGGAGGGTCAAGGCAGTGTCCTTCTTCACTGCTCTGCGACCAGCGCTGTTCGCTTTGAAGCCTTCGATGCCAAGGTCGTTGTCGTTTGGGATCATTTCCAATTGGAAGCCCTGGCGTTTCAGCTCGTAAGGCAAGGTCAGCTGGATGTTGTCGCGGAGCCAGCCAGTGCGGGTCATGTGGGCTTTACGAGCTTCATCAAAGGTGGATTTGGCAGAGGCGTCAAACTCGACTTGGGCGATCTCTTCCCGCTTGTTTTGAGGGTTGCGGAGGCCAATCACGAACTCGCAGGCGGTGCGGTCACGGCGCATCATCTGAATTGCTGAGCGTGGTGTGACAGAGCCCTCAAACAAGCCGTAGTGGGCCTGGAAATGGCCACTGGTGATGCTCAGGGCCGAGGTGATTGCAGGTGAATAAATTACCACCTGGTGGGCTGCGGTATTGGGATTGCTGATGAAGGCTGCCTGAGCTGGCCAGCCTGCAGATTTGCTGGTGATGACCAAAGGGGCAATGCCGGTCTTTTCGAGGACTTTGCCCAGGGCCTCGGCGTCACGAGCGATGTCGATGGCGATCAGGGTGTTCTGGCCTGCCTGGGCTGCAGAGAGGGCCATGGCACGCACTTGGTCGAGAGCGCCAATCTTGCAGCTTACGTCAGTGTGAGCCTGATCAATCTCGAAGCAGTGGATGAACTCCTTACCTTTTTTGATCAGAGCCAGACATTCGTCGTTGACGTCAGCGTCTGCAAAAACAACTGATTTTGCGTTGTGTACGACTTCCTTCAGAGTGTTCCAGACGACTTCGCGCTGCTGCACAGAGCCTTCAAAAACGTGATCGAGCACTTGGGCCGCTTCGTCGATTACCAACAGATCAACGTCTTTAATGAAATCGTCAAATTTTGCACTGATGAGTGAGTTGGCCACGACTTTGAGGCCGCGAGTATTTTGCATCTGACCGGGCTGTACATCTTCGTAGTCAACGAGCCCTGGGATGTCGAGGCTTTTGATGATCGAGCGACGGTGGGAGATCACCAAAACCTTTTTGTCGGCTGCCAGGAAGTCTTGGATGCAGGGGTTGATGACGAGCGAGCTTTTGCCCCAGCCGGTGGGGCACTTGATCAGGGCGCGGCGGTTACGGCGTAGAAGAACCGAGCGGAGCCAGGACGCGGAAACTGGCTTATGGACTACAGGGAAGTCATGGCTATCGCTTTTTGAATCGAAGAATGCCTGGACTCGGAGCGATTTATCAGCAATGGCCATGGCGCATTCTGTCTCATTTTTTCCAGAGACAGAGGCCAAGCGCTGAATTGCAACTGCTTTATCTCCAGAAATATATGTGTCCCGAGCCAATTCGTAAGCAGCTTTACTGAAATTGCTTTCAGTCATCTCGTTTTTGAGCACGAGCAGTGCAACGTCAGACCTGTTCAGTTGATAGACGTTGTCTGTGATTTTCCCAGAGAGAGGATCGTAAAGGCCAGATGCGGTTTTGAATGCCGCTTCAACTGCTTGGCTTGCAGAGCTAGAGATACTCACCAGTCTTTTAAGGCTTGGATATTCGCTCTTAATGTACTGCGTAGAATCTGTTAGATCATCAGCCATAACAGTTTGGAATCCATTGATTGGAAAATCCATCCCGATAATGACCGTGTTGCCAGCGCCAGTGATATTTTGTTCGACCTGATGCATTTCGATTTTCTCTCAGTATTGTTGTCGTGCTTCTGTGCACATTTGTATTGTTGAATATGAGCAAAAGACCATGCAACACCTTTTTGGGTTGACACTCGGGCACATTGAGGTATGCAAGTAACGCTCGGTTGATCGAGGGGTATCAAGGTAACGCCGGGGTGATTTCGGCTGCGCAAAAATGAGGCTCGGGAGTGAAGCGTAACGCAGTGTTGTGATTTTAGTTTTTCTTAACCAAAACAGTTGCCAGCCTTATTAGCCTGGTGTTTTCTATCAGCAACCACCTTCAACCGTCCCTTTCCTTTTATAAAAGGAGAGACCCGTTGAGGGTAAGCAGGGTTTGATTGGCTAAGAAAAACGGAAGTAGATTTCCTTTCGTATACCTCCACTTCCGGAATCGACAAGCGAAATAGGTGTTGCACTGGCTTTTGCTCATATACAACACTATGAATGTGCGAGAGAGCACAACATAACAAGAGAGACCATCATGACCACAAGAGCAATTAAATTCGCAACTCAGAACACTGCTGAAACTCGCTACGTACAAAATCGCGAGGCCCAGTCGTTCCGCCAGTTCTACAACCATTTACTTCTAAATCAGCGCATGAGCGATCTAAAGGATGGGCCTACCTTTACGCCATCTTTTTTCCGCGCCCCTGAGAGAAACATGGAGAATGTGATTGCGACAAGCATGGTGATCTTTGACGTTGATCAAAAACCAGAAGATGACCTTGTCAGCCTTGAAGAAGTTGAAGATGCCCTGATTGATCTAGGCCTTGAGCATGCTGTCTACACCTCATACAGCAGCTCCGCCGAATGCCCGCGCTTTCGAATCGTGCTTCCGCTTGATCGGGCGATCTACCCAGATGAATTTCTGACTGTATCCGCTGCAGCCCTTGAGGCCTTGGACGAGTTCCTCGATGGTCGACTGCTGAAGGTCATAGACGGTTGCTGGAGAGAGACAGCCCGCTGCTACTACACGTTCACAACGCACCCTGAGCGTCGCAAAGGCGCTATCAGCTTCTACAACCCCGGCGAGCCCCTGAACGTCCTAGACCTCAAGCTGGCTCAAAGTAGCTATGGCATCGACGCTCAATACAGCAAGACTATAAAACCCCGCACCCCCGGCACTGCAGTCGGCGCAGCAGGCCGCAGCTTCGAGCTCAATCGCATCCTGGGTGGCCTGTTCCGCTCCGCCAACGAAGACCAGATCGTTCAAAAAATCTTGGAGGTCGATCAGGAGCAGAATAACGGAAACGAATACTTCCTCGATCAATCCTATGCCCGTCACAAACCACGCCCTGGCGAAAGCAAAGACGCCGCAGCACTCCGCGCATGCCGCTCCTGGGTCAGGTCTCATCTAAACTGGCTGCGCCGCAAAGCCCGTGGAATCGACACCGCGATCGTCATCCGCAAAGCACAGAGCAAAGCGCCAATGCCGGGACATGACGCCTGGGTCAGACTAAAAGACTTTAAGCCGGGCAAGACCAAGGCAGGCGGAGAAACAGCGCTGGCAGAGTTCGAAATCGTCTCCGGAGAGCACGCCGGCAGGCACGTCTGGCACCGTTTCTACAGCCAGGGCAACCCCCAACAGCCATCAAAATCAGCAATGAGATGCTCGAAAAACTCAAGACCGCCGCTAAGCTCCCGAGCACCAAGTTCACAGACGTTTTGAAAGCAAAAGATGTGATCGTCCACGCTCGGATCAAGCTCAAAGCTGGTGCTAATGGCTTTGCAGATCAAAACGAAATCGGGACGTTCTTCACACAGCCCTTGTCGTGATATGGTCGGCCAGCCTGAGGTGCCATCATGTGCTGGCCCCATCCCACGAGACCTTGGAAATGGATATTCGCTTCTTCTTCGAACAACGCCTAGCCTTTATTAAGCAGCTGTACCTAAATGGATCTGCGCCCTTCGACGAGCGCAAGCGGAAGATCGAGAACGAAGAAGATCCATTCATCCCGCCGTATAGCGAAGATGGAGAGCCGGCGTTCATAACTGAGTGGATAGAAGCCGATGCCTCCATTCAAGTTCTAGGTAGCTCATGCCTATCAATGCTTTCAGCTGCTCTGCATCTGTACTTGACTGAGTGGCACAGCCTGTTGGGAACGCCGCCAGGCCCATCGCTTAATTCGGTTTTCAAAAATAAAGGCTGGCCAAACGGTTACAGGGCGTTCTACGAAGCACATGGCTCTGATAGCTTCGGCACTGGGCCATTCAATTTTGATCTGATCGTGGAACTCGTACTAGCACGTAACAGCATTCAGCACCCTGACTCCCTGATATTCGATACGTACCGATACACTGATGAAGACCTGGCCAAGATGCCGAGCCCATTTTTCATCAGTGATCGCGAGAAGGAGATTTCCGAGGAGTTAACTGAGGAAGGCCGCACCTGGCTGACAAGACCGCATATTCACATCGACACTGAGAAGTTCCACCATGCACTTTCGCAGCTGTCCGCCTTTGTCGAATGGCTTGAGAAGCAAGGGGAGACGATCATGTATAAACGATGGCAGGCTCGAAACCCCGATCGCCCGACACCCCCTGATTCCGTCCCGCCTTTATTCTGAACGCTCAGCCCCTCCGGGGGCTTTTTCACCCCGACAGCCCTTGCCACTAAACTACTTTAAGTTATACAGCAGATCACACTATTGCTTTCAAAAAAGCGCATTGAGATAATGACATGACAGAATAATAAGAAAGCGGAGTTATACCATGTTTGATACAGCCGAAGTCACAAGCAAGGAAATTGAACAGCTGCGTATCGGCAAGCTGCCAGTGACCACTGCCAATCTCATTTACAAAGCCGCCATTCAGCTACCTGAGGAATTAGGGGAGTATTTCCTCAACGACTCATTCAACTGCCTTTTTACAAAAGATGCGAAAGGGAATCCTTGCCCCAGCGCAGTGTATAGGTATGAGCTCGTATCTAGGAATATGCAGCATCCTAGGTACTTCGAGATTTCGATTTACAATCAGGCAGGGAACGTTGGCCTGCATAATGTGCTAATCAACAAGTCCGGCCTGGATATTTTAGCCGGGGTATAAAATCTTTGGCTTTGCGCGCAAACCCACCAAACTTTGCACTCAAAAACCCAACAGCTTTTGATTTATCCCCACATACAGCATTGCGGCAGTGGTAATATAAAGATGTAGGCAGTTCCTCTCTCTTTCTGCCTATGCCTCTATTGTTATGTACTGCCAGCCCTGGCCGGGCCTCTCTCTCCTGGCTGGGGCTTTTTTATGTTGCCAATTTGCCAATTTCGTTACCATTCGTCAGAGAAAGTAATGAGAGAAAGTTGGGGCAGTGTCAGACAACTCCCGGAATTGCTGGGGTTGCTGGGAGTGGTTGTCTGACACTGGGTATTAGTACACTTAGTTGATTATTTCCCGACGGTTTACAGGGATATTGATTGCTCTTAGCCTTGTTCATGTCGGTTGACGACACAACAGAAAAGAGAGCGAAACGATGGGGATGTACGAGCGGATTCCAAACGACCTGATCACCGCCAGCGAAGCTGCAGAGGTGCTGGGTGTCAGCGTCAACACTCTAAAGACCTGGCGTGCCAGGAATCCGAATTTGGGTTACTTCCGTGGCCACAATCGCGACATTCGCTACTCGCTCAAGGAGTGCCAGCAGTACTACCGCCGCTCGTTCCAGCGCGTTGTGCCTGGGTCTGGGCCACAATGATCCGCCCACCTACTCGACATTTTATTATCAAAAATGATAGTTTTTTGTTGAGTAGAATGAGGGCATGTGATGAATCGAAAGCTGTTGCTGGAATCCTGCAAAACGCTGGCTGCTGCCGGCGTCTGGTGTGTTCCTGAGTCCACCCTCATTGGTTTTGCAGGCTATCCAGATAAAGCCTACTTCCGCGTGGCTATGACCAGGCATGCACGAGCCGGAGTGATCGAGCGCATTGCCCCCAAGCTTTATACCAATCCCTTCCTGCGCCCGCCTGCAGCCGGGCTGTTTCGCTTAACCAATTTTCTCAGACCTGCTGACACCTTCTATCTCAGTTGCGAATCAGTTCTGAGTGAATGCGGGTGGATCAGCCAACTGCCTTTCTGCCTAACCTTCGTAACTACTGGCCGAAGCTATCGATACAGCACTGCGCTTGGTGACATCGACTTCGTACACACTGAAGAAGATCCCAGCGCCTGGTGTGGCCACATCACCAGAAATGAAGACAGGCAGATCTGGGAGGCCACTCCCGAAAAGGCCCTAGCAGATCTCAAGCGATACAGGCGCAACCTTGACCTCGTTCTGCCAGAATCCGAGCGCTCAGATTAGCCACAAGCCCCGGCATGGAATATTATCCCCGATATTTGCATCAGGGGCCGCACCATGGCAAAGCCATCCGGAATCGAGCTAAAGCGAAATCAGCTCGCACGACTCAAAGCCAATCTCGATGAGTGCGGGTACAAACTCGCTGAGCCCCTGGCTGTGGACGATCCCCATACAGCGATTTTGCGCGCAAACGCGCTGTCCCAGCGCCTCAGCCTAGGGATGCTGATTTCGAAGGGAGGTGAGACGAAAGCAGCTCTCTCAAAGCAGCTTGCGCAGCTTCCCGCAGTGCATGACGTGTTCGCGTTTCAGAAAGCCCCAGAAGTCCATCTGCGAGTTGGAAAGATTGCGAAGTCGGATGAGCAAGCCTACGTCGAAATGGTCGCTGAATTCACCCGAGAGCTTGAGGAGCTGAATGTCCTTGAGGTTGAGCAGGGAGAGGAGATATCAACACCTGAGTCGATATCCCAGAGGATCGAGTCAGCGCCGAAAATTGGCAGGCCATCAAAGACCCCTCTCGAAAATCTAGATCGGGGCTTGGCAGAAAACTACGGCATAGCCCGCCTAGCTTTAGCGAAAGCCATGATCAACGAAGAGAACCCAAGATCGATGGGCCGTCCTGCACGGACGGTGGCTCAGGTTGAAGCGGACTACGCCAAGCGCAAACAAGATTTGGACAGCTCGATCACAGACCTAGAATCCAAGCTCAAAGGCGTGGAGATCCATGATAGGGCCAGCAAGATTTACAGAGACGTGCTAGCCCAATTTAAGAGGCTTGTGAAGGAGCTTGGAGGGGTCGACCAGATCGAAGCTAGGTCGGAAGTCACACGCTTGGAAAGCCACCTAAAATTCCTTAAAGCGGATCGCAAGCGCTACATCGAGCTCGGCGAGCCCGATCTCCCCTTAGAGCATCACAACTCCCCACGCCTCCACCTGCTGTCAGCAAAGACAGAGCTGGCAGCCGTCCGCGACGTGTACGACCAGCTGACACTTCCGAGAGAGATTAAGCGCCTGAAGGATATCGAGGCCAAGAAATCCAAGTAGTCCCCAGCAGCTCCAGCTCCCAGGCAGCTTTGTTCCCAAACACCCCGCCAGGCAGCTCCTGGAAGGTTGGATTTGTGGGCAGCTAGAGCCAAATCGACAGGATGTACAGAATCATCACGAAGACAAACAGACGACGACACCAATTTTTGATGGTTTCCATTTTCGATCTCCAATAGACATATTATGGCATTTATTAACGCATGATTCCGCTTGTCGTGCAATGCCAATGCCCCGGTTTTGCTGGGGATTTCTCAGTTTTCCCTCACGCGGGGCTGAATTAGTACACCAAGTGTATTTTCAGTAAATTGCCAATTTGTCAATGGTACTGATGACTTTTTCCGACAGGCGGTATTGCCAGAAATTCGATTTGCCAACATATTGATTGGCATGGGGCTGCGTGGTGTTGCCCGTTGTGAGCACTGGAATGAGAGATGAATGCGTGCGTGAATGTCGAAGAGTTTGAGCTAGCTATCGATGGTGCAGCTGCGGAGCGGGAGCGTGCGAGGCTTGCGGAGTCCCTTGGCTATCTGACAGAAACCCAGGTTGCGATGCTCGCTGGCGTTAAAAAGTCGACGCTAGAATCATGGAGGAAGCGAGCGAAAGGGCCCGACTCTATTCTCTTCGGAAACGAGCCCCTTTACTCGAAGGCAGACGTTAAAGGCTATTTCGACAGTCTTGCTCAAGCTAAATCAGACCGTAGTCACATCCGAGCCGCTTTGTGAGACATCTTCGCCGGCTCTGCGAAGAGCCTTTCTGCGTTCGATCAGGTGAACTGACTCAGCTTTGATATGTGTGTAACGACGCAACATTTTCCAGTCTTTGTGCCCGGTAAACAGGGAGACTGACTCGATGTCGAGCTCTCGTGTGAATAGGTCAGTTGCGGCTGTGTGCCGTAGATCGTGGAATCTCAAGTCTTCAATACCAGTTGCTTTGCAGGCGCGGGTGAATGAAGCGCTAACTGACCTTGGAGCGTACGGAAACAGTCTTCCAGTCTCCCTACCATTTATAGCCTTGTTAATCGGCTCAACGAAGTCATCTAGCACCGGCACTTCACCGTGATTACCCATTTTCTCGGTCGGATGCTTTCTATCTCGCACGAGCATCACTCTACGCTCCAGATCAATGTCCTCAATTCTGAGCATGCAGATTTCTTCTTGTCTAAGCGAAGTCAGCAGAGCAAATTCGATGACTGCAATCATGTCGATCGTGTTTCTCTTCATCTTTTGATAATGCTCACAAAGCTTGCTCAGCTCGCTCGGGCTCGCGACTCTGGTGCGCTCGTTGGAACGTACTTTGAGCCCCCGTCTTGCGAGTGAGCGTCGAACGTCAAGGGTGATGTCGGGATCTAAATTGAGGTTTCTGACGTAGCGGGCCCAGCTGAGCACAGCTCTGAGATAGGCGAGGTCAACAGCAATAGTGACCCCACCCGCCCCCTCCTTGACTCGACGATCAACGAAGTCTCGAACGACAGCTTCGCTCAGAGCCCGCAGCTTGACGTGCCCAATCTTGGCTTTCAGCGACTTCAGGACAGCTTTCTTGTTCTTTCCAAACGCCTTCACGCCGCCAACATGTTCTTCGTAGACGCTGACGAGATCTTCGAAATTGGCATTCTTCGGCGGATCAATGTAGTCGCCATTCGTAGAGAGCTTGAGCTGCTGCTCGATCTCTTTGGCCCATTTTCTGGCGTTTTTTTCGAGATCGAAGGTCTGTGCCCTGTAGAATCCTCCGATCCTCACCTGCGCCCTGACTTTGCCAGAGGGAAGCTTTGTGAACGTAGCCATATTCGTGTGCACCCCGTGTGCAATTCGGTAGGCACATATTATAGACACTATTATCACCCATTAGTCACCCCATGTGCACCCCGTGTGCACTCAGGGCTCAAAACCGCGTAAAATGGGTGCATCACGCTAGAAAAAATTACTTATGAATCAACAAGTTATATCAAGACGATTCTCTGTTGCACCCATGATGGATTGGACCGACCGCCACTGCCGGTTCTTCCTACGCCTGCTCTCCAAACACGCCCTGCTCTACACCGAGATGGTCACCACCGGCGCGATCCTCCACGGCGATCACGAGCGCTTCCTGCGCCACAGCGAGGCCGAGCACCCGCTCGCCCTCCAACTGGGCGGCAGTGTCCCCGCCGATTTGGCCGCTTGTGCCCGTATGGCCGAGGCCGCCGGTTACGATGAAGTGAACCTGAACGTCGGCTGCCCCAGCGATCGGGTGCAGAACAATATGATCGGCGCGTGTCTGATGGGCCATCCGGCGTTGGTGGCCGATTGTGTGAAGGCGATGCGCGATGCGGTGTCGATTCCGGTGACGGTGAAGCACCGTATCGGGATCAATGGGCGGGACAGTTATGCGCAATTGTGCGATTTCGTCGGGCAGGTGAAGGACGCGGGGTGTACCAGTTTTACCGTGCATGCGCGGATTGCGATTCTGGAGGGGTTGTCGCCGAAGGAGAATCGCGACATTCCGCCGTTGCGTTATGACGTGGCGGCGCAGTTGAAGCGGGATTTTGCCGAGTTGGAGATTATTCTCAACGGCGGGATCAAGACGCTGGAGCAGTGCCATGAGCATTTGCAGACGTTTGACGGGGTGATGCTGGGCCGGGAGGCTTATCACAATCCGTATTTACTGGCGGAGGTGGATCAGCAGTTGTTTGGCAGTGCGCGGCCGGTGATCAGTCGGGCTCAGGTGTTGGCGCAGTTGCGGCCTTATATCGCGGAGCATTTGGCAAGCGGTGGCTCGATGCATCACATTACGCGGCATGTGCTGGGGTTGGGCACGGGTTTCCCTGGGGCGCGCAAGTTCCGGCAGTTGTTGTCGGTGGATATTCATAAAGCGAGTGACCCGCTGGCGTTGCTGGATCAGGCGGCGGAGTTGTTGGAGGGCCGGTGAAACCGGCGCCCACAGGTTGATCGCAGTGTTCATCGAGCTGTTGGGTTGAACCTGCGGGCGATTTTGCCCTCCTATTTACCAGCAAGGCCAGTCATTCAAACGGCTGTTTTCAGGTTGTTGCCCTCGCAAACGATCGAACGCATTTGCGCCCTTGAGCGCCTGCCAGCGCTCGGGTAATGTCATCAGACCCATAGGACAGAGCACGCTCATGACTTCCAAGCTGGAACAACTCAAACAGTTCACCACCGTCGTCGCCGATACCGGCGATTTTGCGGCCCTCGCCAATCTCAAGCCGCAAGATGCCACTACCAACCCTTCCCTGCTGCTCAAGGCCGCGTCGATCCCGGGCTATGCCAAGTTGCTGGATGAGTGCGTGAAGGACTGCAACGGTGATGTCGGCCTGGCCAGCGACCGTTTTGCGGTGGCGGTGGGTCAAGAGATCCTGAAAGTGGTGCCCGGCCGTATCTCCACCGAGGTGGATGCGCGCCTGTCGTTCGACACTGACGCCGTACTCAAGCGCGCGCACCGTCTGATCGACCTGTACGAAAAAGCCGGGGTTGGCCGTGATCGCGTGCTGATCAAGATCGCGTCCACCTGGGAAGGTATCCGCGCGGCGGAGAAGCTGGAAAAAGAAGGCATCCAGACCAACCTGACGCTGCTGTTCTCCTTCGCCCAGGCCGTGGCCTGTGCCGAAGCGGGCGTGTTCCTGATTTCGCCGTTCGTGGGCCGTATCTACGACTGGTACAAGAAAGCCAACGGCAACGACTACACCGGCGCCGACGATCCGGGCGTGCAGTCGGTGACGCGCATCTACAACTACTACAAGGCCAATGGCTACAAGACCGTGGTGATGGGGGCGAGTTTCCGCAACTTGAGCCAGATCGAAGAGCTGGCCGGTTGTGATCGCCTGACCATCAGCCCGGACCTGCTGGAGAAACTGGCGGCCGATACCGGCAAGCTGGAGCGCAAGTTGTCGCCAGGCCATGCCGGTGAAGCGCGGGTGCATCTGACTGAAGCGCAGTTCCGTTGGGAGTCCAACGAGGATGCGATGGCGACCGAGAAGCTGGCCGAGGGGATTCGTCAGTTTGCCCGCGACCAGGAGAAGCTGGAGGCGTTGCTGGCTGCCAAGCTGTAACAGCGGCGGCAGCAAAAAGGGCGGGACCTGTGAGGGTTCCGCCCTTTTTTTGCGTCAATCCGTTAGGCATGTACTGACAGGTCTGGGGCAATCGGAAGCAAGCCCCCTCCCACACCTGGAGAGATCAGTGGCGTTCGAGGGCGTTGACGAGGTCGTGGAAGGCTTCGCGGTTGGACTCGTTCAAGCCCATCAGGATTTTGTGCGCTTCCAGCACCTTGATCCGCACGATTTCCTCGGATTGGTCCTGGGACGGCAGGTCGGTCAGACATTCCGGGCAGGGGATCGGGCGGTCAACGATGTTGAACACTTGATCGAAGCCCATGGATTGCAGCAGACGGGTGATGTCTTCGTGGGTGGTGACGACAGTGGGCAACAGGCCGACCTTCTGCCGAGACAGAATGGACAACTTGGCCAACAGCCCAAGCGTGGTGCTATCGATGCTGCGGGTTTCGGTCAGATCGATCACGATCGCCGAGAAATTCAGCGCTGTGAAGATCCGCTCAATCGTTGCATCCAGCGCCGAACACAAGGTCAGGCGCACTTCACCGACAAACTTCAGGACAAACGTCCCGTCTTGCTCGGCGAATTGGATTCTTCCGGTACTCATCAAAGATTCCTGCTCAACACCAATAGGGCGATATCATCCGGCATCTCCCCTAGCGTGGCCAATCCAAAAACCTGCCGCAGGCCATCCAGGCTGCCGCCCGCCGACTTGACCCGTTGGGGCAAGGCGGCTTCTTTCTCTTTGAGTGTAGGCTCTGGAAGAAGGTCGAGGATGCCATCGGACATCAGCGTCAGGCTGAAGGTCGGCGGCAGCTCCAGGATGTGGTCTTCGTAGGTGGCTTCATTGAACAAGCCGACGGGCAGACCACGCCCTTCCAGGTAGCGCACACTGTCAGGAGTGTATAAAACCGGCATCGGCAGGTGACCGCCGATGCTGTAGGTCAAAAGACCGGTTTCTTCATCAATCACGCCGCCCACCATCGTCACGTGCTTGCCCAGCTTGCAGCTGATCAGGCCTCGGTTGATGTGGCCCAGCACCTCGGAGGGGGTGAACTCCGGCAAGGTGCCATTGCGCTTGGATTCGAACAGTAGCCGTGTGGTCATGAACTTCAACAACACGGTGACAAATGCCGAGGACGCGCCGTGGCCGGACACGTCAGCCAGATAAAACGCCACCCGCCGCTCATCTACGCGGAAATAGTCGACAAAATCACCCGACAGGTACAGCGACGGGATGATCTGGTGCGCAAACTTGAACTCATCGATGGTCCACGGGCTGACCGGCAGCATGTTCATCTGCACCTGGCGACCGGCGTTCTGGTCTTCCTGGAGCAGGTTCAGGCTGGCTTCGAGTTCGCGGTTGGCGGTTTCGAGCTTTTCGCGGTAGCGCTGGTTTTCCACCAGCAGGCGTGCGCGGTCCAAGGCACGGCGCACCGAGTGCTCCAGCACCGCCAGGTCTTCCAGGGGCTTGATCAGGTAGTCGGCGGCGCCCAGGCGCAGGGCCTCGACGGCATCGTTCATCACCCCGGCACCGGACACGACAATCACCGGCGTCTGCGGAGCAAGCTCGGTCACCTGGCGAATCAGTTCGAGGCCGCCCATCTGGGGCATGCGCAGATCGCAGATCACGAGGTCGGGCTTGTCGCGCTCGAATACCTGGAGACCCTGTTGGCCATTGCTGGCCTGCAGGACGCTGAAGCCACTGTCTTCCAAATAGGCCGCAAGGCTTGCGCGCACTACTTCGTCGTCATCGATTATCAGCAGCGTGGCACTGGTTTTTGGCATGTGGGCAAACGGCGCCAGAATTAGGTTGGCGTAGGCGGCTCGGCAATGGCCGGGCTCACGCTACTGGATTCGCTTTCTAGCCTCTCTGTCCTACAAAGCATAGGCTTTTTGCCCACGCACAAAGGTAAAGCAGAGGTGCCCTTCTAAGGCGCAGACGGTACTCCCATCCGACAGGGGTTTCAAGCTCATGCCGATGGTCGCCGAACGTCTTTACATCGCAAATCACCGGGAGTTATAAGAACAGCCATCACCACAACACAAAGTAAGGATGGAAGCTGTGAGCGAACACGAGCGCGACTACGCTGAAAAGCGCGATTTCATCCGCATGCGAGTGGATGCCAATGTCTCTTTGATCCATGCCGGGCAAGAAATTGACGGGGTTTGCGTGGACCTCTCCAGCTCCGGCATGCAGGTGCAGGCACCTCGCCAGTTCACGGTGGGCGATCTGCTGACCGTGCGTATCGAGTCGGAGCACGCGGCCCTCGCGGGCCTGGAAGCGGACACCCAGGTGGTATGGGCGAGGAACGAGGGCGACGGCCAGCATCTGGGGCTGAAGATCCTGAAAATGCGCTAATACCCGCGCACAAAAAAGGCGACCACATGGTCGCCTTTTTTCGTTTCAAGAGGTCTCGACCTAGAAGTCGTCGACAACCTTGCCGTCCTTGACCTTGAACTCGCGGTTCTGCAGGTAGGCGTTGCGGATGAAGGTGTACTTGTCGCCGGTGATCAACTTCTCGCTGTCGAGCAGGCTGGCACGGGTGTCGACGATGTTCAGGCCGAAGGTGCTGTTGCGCCAGCCGATGTCGTTCATGTAGCGGTACGGTTGGGTGTAGCTGTCCACGTATTTGGACGGCGCGTCGCGCAGGGTGCTTGGGCCCAGCAGCGGCAGCATCACGTAAGGACCGCTGCCGACGCCCCAGTAACCGAGGGTTTGGCCGAAGTCTTCATCGCTGCGTTGCAGCCCCATTTTGGTGCCGACGTCGATAAAGCCCAGCACGCCGAAGGTGGTGTTCATCAACAGGCGGGCAGTGTCCACGCCGGCCGCGTGTGGCTTGAGTTGCAACACGTTGTTGGCCAGGTTGCCGACATCGCCGATATTGCGGAAGAAGTTGTGCACGCCGTCCTGCACGAATTGCGGGGTCACAAACTGATAGCCTTGGGCCAATGGTTTGAGGGCGTAGGTATCAACGGTGTCGTTGAAGGTGAAGATCGGGCGGTTGATGCTTTCCCATGGATCATCTTCCGACGCGGCCTGTGCGGCGAAAGGGGCCATCAGGATAGCGGCACACACCGAAAACTGAGCGAAGTAGTGGCTCCAGCGCATAGCTTTTGCTCCTTGAATAGTCTGTCATGGGCGCTATGCCCTGAATAAGGCGCCAGTATATGACGGAAGTGTCCTTTTTGGGCAGATGCTAAGAAACGACATACAGAGAATGTACAAAAACCCTACAAAGTGTCATGGGCTTGTCACGCCACTCCGATAGCGTCACAGCTATTTCAAGGATGTCGAAATGCCTCACGCCGAGATTGCCGTCGCCACTGCCCCCACCTTGACCGCCGTGTTGTTCGGCCTGAGTGGCTGCCTGGTCGATTTCGGTTCCCAGGCGCGTACCGATTCACCCTCCCCGCACGCCGAAGCCACGCCAGGTGCGTTGAAGGTCCTGCGCAGCCTCCAGGAACAAGGCGTGCCCTGCGCCTGGCTGGATGAACTGCCGCCCTCGGTGACGACCCCGCTGGCCGCTGCGCTGCCCGATTGGCTCAAGGCCGCATCGCCCTCTTCCATCCGCTGGCCTGCCCCTCATGCATGCTGGCAAGCCTTGATGGAATTGAACATCGAACGCCTGGAAGGCTGCGTGCTGGTCAGCGGTGAGCCGCGCCTGCTGCAATCGGGCCTGAATGCCGGGCTGTGGACTATCGGCCTGGCGTCCTGCGGTTCGCTGTGCGGCCTGGCGCCCGAGCAATGGCAGGCACTGACCGACCAACAACGCGAATACAAACGCGGCAAGGCCACCGTGGCGTTGTATGGGCTGGGGGTGCATTCGGTGATCGATCACCTCGGCGAGCTCGGCACCTGCCTGGCAGACATCAGCCTGCGCCAGCTCAAAGGCGAAAAGCCCTGATTGAGATCATGCACAGACGGCGCCGGTAGATTAATCTACAGCTCCTCTCGTAGACCTTTCTCGGCGTGCCGTGGTCTATGCCAGTGCCTATCGATAAAAGGAACAACACCATGCCTGCCCGCGAAAAACTGCAAGAACAGGTCAATATCCTGCGCGAGCAACTGAATCAGGAACCACCGCTGCCACCCGAAAAACGTGAAGCGCTGGAAGCCTTGCTGGCCAAGTTTGAAGTACAACTTGAACTGGAACCGGCCACCCAGCCGCCCAGCATCGTAGACGATGTGAACCGGGCGGTAGAAGGTTTCGAGTTAGACCATCCGGGCATTGCCGGGACGCTGCGCAATATCGTGATCACCCTGGGCAACATCGGCATTTAACCCGCGCCCAAACCAAGCACAGAACCAAATGTGGGAGGGGGCTTGCCCCCGATAGGGGTGGGTCAGGCACAGAGACTGTGACTGACACTCCGCTATCGGGGGCAAGCCCCCTCCCACATTGGGTTTGTGTAAAGGTTACTGGCGCGCCAGGCGCAGGTTCTGGAACGGCACCGCCTCAGTACTGCGATACGGGTTGATATCCAACCCACCCCGCCGCACATACCGCGCATATACCGTCAACTTCTCCGGCTTCAGCAGGCGCTGCAAGTCCAGGAAGATCCGCTCCACGCACTGCTCATGGAAGTCCGAGTGCTGGCGAAAGCTCACCAGATACTCCAACAGGCTGGCGTGATCCAGCTGTGCGATGTGGGAGGGGGCTTGCCCCCGATAGCAGTGGGTCAGGCACAGAGACTGTGACTGACACTCCGCTATCGGGGGCAAGCCCCCTCCCACATTTTGGTTTGTGTAAAGGTTACTGGCGCGCCAGGCGCAGGTTCTGGAACGGCACCGCCTCAGTACTGCGATACGGGTTGATATCCAACCCACCCCGCCGCACATACCGCGCATATACCGTCAACTTCTCCGGCTTCAGCAGGCGCTGCAAGTCCAGGAAGATCCGCTCCACGCACTGCTCATGGAAGTCCGAGTGCTGGCGAAAGCTCACCAGATACTCCAACAGGCTGGCGTGATCCAGCTGTGCGATGTGGGAGGGGGCTTGCCCCCGATTGCAGTGGGTCAGGCACAGAGACTGTGACTGACACTCCGCTATCGGGGGCAAGCCCCCTCCCACATTTTGGTTTGTGTAAAGGTTACTGGCGCGCCAGGCGCAGGTTCTGGAACGGCACCGCCTCAGTACTGCGATATGGGTTGATATCCAACCCACCCCGCCGCACATACCGCGCATATACCGTCAACTTCTCCGGCTTCAGCAGGCGCTGCAAGTCCAGGAAGATCCGCTCCACGCACTGCTCATGGAAGTCCGAGTGCTGGCGAAAGCTCACCAGATACTCCAACAGGCTGGCGTGATCCAGCTGTGCGCCGCGGTATTGCACCGCCACGCTGCCCCAGTCGGGCTGGCTGGTGACCGGGCAGTTGGATTTGAGCAGGTGGCTGTACACGCTCTCCTCGACAATGCGCGAGTCATCGCAACGCAGCAGTTCCGGACGCGGATGTTCGTAGTTGCTGACGCTGATATCCAGGTCATCGATGCACACTCCCGGCAACGCCACCACGCCTTCGGCTTCAACCTCGGCCAGGCTGCGCACGCGCACGCCCACCGGCTTGCCGGCAGCAGCGCTGAGATCGGTGCGCAACGTCGCCTCCAGACTTTGCGTATCGGCAAACACAGTCTGGTTCAGCGAGTTGAGGTACAGCTTGAAGGACTTGGACTCGATGATATTCGGCGAGTCGGCCGCAATGCTGAATTCACCGATGGCCACCACCGGCTTGCCCGACGGCAGCAGCCAGGACAGTTCGAAGCAGTTCCAGAAATCCACGCCCGTGTACGGCAGGGTCTCGGCGCTCAGGCCCAGCTCGGCCCATTTCGCGGCGCGCGGAATCGGGAACAGCAACGAAGGGGTGTAGGTGGAGATGTATTCACTGGACTTGCCCAGCGGCGAATGTTCGGCTGCGGGATGCATGGCGGAAACCTGGCTAAATTAACCCCACCAGTCTACCAGCCTTTGCCCCCGCCTCTAACAACCGCCGCATCGACACCGTCAGTTGCCGCAGCGGCTCAATCGACGTTGATCTTGCCGACCATGCCCGCCTGGTAGTGCCCGGGAATATTGCAGGCAAACTCCAACCCGGTGGCTTTGCTGAAGGTCCAGGTCAACTCAGCGGTTTTACCCGGTCCTACCAGAACACTGTTGGGGTCATCGTGCTTCATCCCGACCATATTGCCCATATTGCTCATATCGCCGTGACCCATTGCGCCGTGGTCCATCTTGCCCATGCCGGTGGCGTTCAGCATGCCGCTGGCCTGCATCTGCATCATTTGCTTCTGATGCTCCGCATGCATGGCCGCATCGCCCAGGTTGAACTCATGGAGCAACTGGCCTTTGTTGACCAGCACAAAGCGCACGGTCTCACCGGCCTTTACGTCCAGGGACTTGGGCGAAAAGGACATATCCTGCAGCACCACTTCCACGGTGCGCGTGGCCTTATCGGCAGATGCCGGCTGGCCGAACGCATAGGTGTGGGCCGTGCCGGCCATTGCTCCGACACTCAACGCCAACAGGCAGCCCGCCAACAACAAGGGGGTACGCAATGCCATCTCAATTCTCCAAAGGTGTGGGATCAGTCTGAGGACCACTCTAAGATTGCAGCGCTGCCAGCCAGCTGACTGCTAGATTACAACTTTGTCAGGTTGCGCCCCTCCCCTGGCCACCACGGTATAAAGCCTGACGTGACCCGCCGCCAAGAGCTGCCCATGAAACTGCTGATCGTCGAAGACCAACCCAAAACCGGCCATTACCTGCGCCAAGGCCTGACCGAAGCCGGTTTTACCACCGAACTGGTGGCCGACGGCACCAGCGGCCAACACTTGGCGCTGACCGGCGATTACGACCTGCTGATCCTCGATGTGATGCTGCCCGGTCGCAATGGTTGGCAGATCCTACAGGCCGTGCGCAGCGCCGGCCTCGACATCCCGGTGCTGTTTCTCACCGCCCGCGACGCTGTGGAAGACCGCGTACACGGCCTGGAACTGGGCGCCGACGATTATCTGGTCAAGCCGTTCGCCTTCTCCGAACTGCTTGCGCGGGTGCGCAGCCTGTTGCGCCGTGGCAGCAGCGCACCACAGGAAACCACCCTGCAACTGGCCGACCTGCGCCTGGACCTGATCCGTCGCCGCGTCGAGCGCGACGGCCAGCGCATCGACCTCACCGCCAAGGAGTTCGCCCTGCTCGAACTGCTGCTGCGGCGCCAGGGCGAAGTACTGCCCAAGTCGCTGATCGCGTCCCAGGTGTGGGACATGAACTTTGACAGCGACACCAACATCATCGAAGTGGCGATCCGCCGCCTGCGTCTGAAAGTCGACGACAACTTCCCCAATAAACTCATCCACACCGTGCGCGGCATGGGTTATGTGCTGGAGGAACGATGCAGTTGATCAAGCGTCTGTCCCTGGCCAGCCGCCTGGCCCTGCTGTTTGCGGCCTGCACCGCGGTGGTCTCGTTGCTCGCCGGCGTGCTGTTCAACCGCGCCAGCGAGGCGCATTTTGTCGAGCTGGACCAGCAACTGCTCGAAAGCAAACTGGTGGCGCTGCGCAGCACCTTGCAGGGCGTCGACTCACCGCAGCTATTCGCCCAGCGCGAAGCGCAACTGCGTGCCGAGCTCAATCGCCAGCCCGACCTCGCAGTACGCATCACCGCCGCCGGCCAGCGCTGGTTTGACGGCGCGCCGGCCATTGCCCTGCCCGAGTCACCCGGCCTGCACAGCCTGCAGAACGCCGGCACCGACTACCGCGTGTACAACGCGCCGCTAAGGCCGGGCCAACCCGACTCGCCGCAACTGAGCCTGATGCTCGACATCACCCACCATCAGCACTTCCTGCAGCGCATGCAGCATTTGATCTGGCTCACAGTCAGCCTCTCGGCCCTGGCCACCGCGCTGCTCGGCGCCTGGGCGGCGCGCAGCGGGCTGCGACCGTTGCGGCGCATGGGCGAAGTGGCCGCCAGCGTGTCGGCCCACTCCCTGACCCAGCGTTTGCCCGAGCAGGGCATGCCGGTGGAACTGGCGGAACTGGCCCAGGCCTTCAACGCCATGCTGGGCCGACTGGACGACGCGTTCCAGCGCCTCTCGGCGTTCTCCGCCGATATCGCCCACGAACTGCGCACGCCCCTGTCGAACCTGTTGACCCATACCCAAGTCATCCTCACCCAGCCGCGCCCGCTGGAGGATTACCGCGAGGCGCTGCACAGCAACCTGGAAGAGTTGCAGTGGATGGCGCAGTTGGTGAACGACATGTTGTACCTGGCCAAGGCCGATCACGGGCTGTTGGCGCCCACGCGCGAACCGTTGAAGCTCGCGGATGAAGTGGACGCACTGCTGGAGTTCTTCGTCTTGCTGGCGGAAGACGCGCACGTCAGCCTGGTGCGCGAGGGTATGGCTCACACAACCGGCGATCGCGGCATGTTGCGTCGGGCATTGTCGAACCTGCTGGATAACGCGCTGCGCTTTACGCCTGCGGGCGGCGAAGTGCGGGTGCATCTGGCGCAGGGCGCACAAGGCGTGACACTGACAGTGGAGAACAGCGGCGAAGGCATTCCGGCGGAGGTGTTACCGCGATTGTTCGACCGCTTCTACCGGGCCGACCCGGCGCGGCATGAAGGCAGCAGTGAACACGCAGGGCTGGGGCTGGCGATTACCCAGTCGATAGTGCGAGCGCATGGCGGGCGGATTTATTGCGAGTCTGAGCCGGGGTGGACGCGGTTTGTGATCGAGTTGCCAGGGGGGGTTGATGCAAGCTGTGCCGGCGCTATCGGGAGCAAGCTCCCTCCCACATTTTGAATGTATTCACAGATCAAAATGTGGGAGGGGCTTGCTCCCGATAGCGGTCTTAAATCCTACGAATACCTGAGGGCATGCGCCGGCTCGATCTTCGCCGCCCGATACGCCGGGTAAACCGTGGCCAAAAAGCTCAACACAAACCCGGCCGAGCAGATCAGCAGCACATCCCCACCCTGCAATTGCGAGGGCAGGTTGCTGACGAAGTACACGTCCGAACTGAAGATATGCTGCCCGGTCACGCGCTCCAGCCAACCCACCAGCTCACTGACGTTCAGCGCCGCAATCACGCCCAGCACACCGCCGATCAGGGTGCCGACGATACCGATCACCGTGCCCTGCACCATGAAGATCGCCATGATCTGCCGTGGCGTGGCGCCGATGGTCCGCAGGATCGCGATGTCCGCGCCCTTGTCGTTCACCACCATGATCAACGTGGCGATGATGTTGAACGCCGCCACCGCGACGATCATCAGCAACAGCAGGCCGATCATGGTTTTTTCCATCTTCATCGCGCTGAACAGGCTGCCCTGGGTGTGGGTCCAGTCATCCGCCTTGTAGGCCGCACCGAGGCTGGCAGCGATGTCCGCCGAGACCTTGGGCGCCGCGTACAAGTCCTTCACCGCCAGGCGCACGCTCTGCACCTGGTTCGGCTGCCAATGCTGAATTTCTGCCGCGTCGGCCATATGGATCAACGCCATCGAACCGTCCAGCTCGGCGCCGACCTTGAAGATACCGACCACGTTCAATCGCTGCATGCGCGGGGTGATGCCACCCGGCGCACTGCTGATTTCCGGGACGATCAGGGTCAGCTTGTCGCCCACGTTCAGACGAAAGCGCCGCGCGGTGATTTCACCGACCACCACGCCGAACTCGCCGGGTTTCAAGTCTTCCAGTTTGCCCTGGACGATATGCTGGGCCACGATCGACACCTTGCCTTCCTGGGCCGGGTCGACGCCGCTGATCTCGATCGGCTGCATCGCGCCCTTGTAGGAGAACATACCGTCCATCTGCGTGAACGGTACTGCGGCAGTCACTTCGGGATTCTTCATCGCGGCCGCGGCCACCGGCTGCCAGTTGTCGATCGGGTTCACGCCGACGATGGTGGCGTGAGGCACCATGCCGAGGATGCGCGAGCTCATTTCGCGTTGAAAGCCATTCATCACCGACAACACCACGATCATCGCCAGCACGCCCAGGGCGAGGCCGATCATCGAGGTCATCGAGATAAACGAAACAAAACGGTTGCGGCGCTTGGCGCGGGTATAGCGCGTGCCGATGAAAATCGATAACGGTCTGAACATTCGCTTGCACCGCCTGAAAAAATGAAAAAACCCGGCGTCATGCACCGGGCTTGAAACAGGTCAGATGGCGACCAGATGACCTTCCTGCAGGTGCAGTACGCGGTCCATCTGCCGGGCCATGCTCATGTCATGGGTCACCACCAGGAACGCGGTACGCATCTGGGTGCTCAGTTCGAGCATCAAGTCCTTGATGCCCTGGGCGGTGTGGGAATCGAGGTTGCCGGTCGGCTCGTCGAGCATCACCAGGCCCGGGTTGTTCACCAGGGCACGGGCAATCGCCACACGCTGGCGCTCACCGCCGGACAATTCGGCCGGTTTGTGCTCCAGGCGATGGCCGAGGCCAACGCGCTCCAGCAAAGCCTTGGCACGCTGGCGCGCCTCTGGGATCGCGGTCTTGCCGATCAGCAGCGGCATGCACACGTTTTCCAGGGCGGTGAACTCCGGCAACAGGTGGTGGAACTGGTACACGAAACCCAACGAACGGTTGCGCAGTTGGCCGCGGGCCTTTTCGCCGAGGGCCGAGAGTTCTTCGCCGGCCAGCCACACGCTGCCCTGGGACGGCGTATCGAGGCCGCCCAACAGGTTGAGCAAGGTACTTTTGCCGGAACCGGAACTGCCGACGATCGCCACGCGCTCGCCGGGGTGCAGCTCAAGTTGCAGGTTGGACAACACCACCACCGATTCCGGACCTTCCTCGTAGGACTTGCCCAGGTTGCGGCAGCTCAGGATTGCTTTTTCACTCATGCCCGATTCACTCATAACGTAAGGCCTGTGCTGGCTGGGTACGTGCCGCGCGCCAGGCTGGATACAGGGTGGCAAGGAAACTCAGGACCAACGCAGCGCCGCCCACCATCAGCACGTCCTGGGCCTGAACCTGGGACGGCAAGTAATCGATGAAGTAGACGTCGGCGTTGAGAAACTTGTGGCCGATCAGGGTTTCGAGGCCGGCGATGGCAGCGCTGACGTTGAGCGCAGCCAGAATGCCCAGCGCGGTGCCGATCAAGGTGCCGACCACGCCGATCACCGTGCCCTGCACCATGAAGATCGCCATGATCTGCCCCGGCGTGGCGCCCAGGGTGCGCAGGATGGCGATGTCGCCCTTCTTGTCGTTCACCACCATCACCAGGGTGGAGATGATGTTGAAGGCCGCGACGGCGACGATCAGCAGCAACAGCAGGCCGATCATGGCTTTTTCCATGCGGATGGCCTGGTACAGGTTGCCGTGGGTACGGGTCCAGTCGCGGGCGTAGTACTGGCTTTCACCCAGGTGCTGGGCGATTTCCCAGGCGCCGCGCGGGGCGTCGAACAAGTCGTTGAACTTCAGGCGCAGGCCCTGCACCTGGTCCGGCTTCCAGCGATGCAGACGCGCCAGGTCGGTGAGGTTGGTCAGGCCGAGGTAGCCGTCGATCTCGCCAGCGCCGACGTGGAAGGTGCCGACCACGGTAAAGCGCTTCATGCGCGGAAACATGCCGGCCGGGGTCACAGTGACTTCCGGGGCGACGAAGGTCAGCTTGTCGCCGATGCCCACGCCGAGCTTGGCCGCGGCCTTGTCGCCGATGACGATACCGAAGCTGCCGGGCGCCAGGTCGTCGAGTTTGCCCTGCAGCATGAACTTGTCGATGATCGAGACCTTGCGCTCCTGGACCGGGTCGATGGCATTGAGCAGGATTTTCTGCACCTTGCCGTCATGGGTCAGCAACCCTTGCATCTGGGTGAACGGCGCCACGGCCACGACCTTGGGGTTCTGCTTGACCTTGTCGGCCAGGCTTTGCCAGTCGCTGATCGGTTCACCCGACTCGATGGTCGCGTGGGGCACCATGCCCAGCACGCGGGTACGCATCTCATGATCGAAGCCGTTCATCACCGACAACACCACGATCATCACGACCACGCCAAGGGCGAGACCGATCATCGAGGTCAAGGAAATGAACGACACAAAATGATTGCGACGCTTTGCACGGGTATAACGCGTGCCAATAAATACGAAGAGAGGTCTGAACATGTCGGGGCTTGTTCGGAGGAAAAGAAGACGTCCCGGTGGCGGGGTCTGGTAAGCAGCTTTACACTCAGACCATTACCGCTACTTTGGGTTCGCCATGTCGACATTAGATGAAGAAGAACGCCGCGAATACTACCGTATCGACGACATGATCGCACTTCAAATCAAAAGCCTGTCCGCCCCCGAAGCGGCGAGCAAGGAAGTGTTGCTGGATGATTCGCCGCTATTCAATCTACTCAGTGAACTGCACCTGAGCGAATTCGAAGCCCAACACCTGTTGCGCCAGCTCAGCGAGAAAGATCGCAGCCTGGCCGCCCTCCTCCGAATCCAGAACAAACGCCTGGATCTGCTCAGCCAGATCATGGCGCGCGGCCTGCTGGACGAAGTCGGCGCACCGCAGCCGGTGATCATTTCCGAAGGCGGCATCGACTTCCTGCACCCGACGCCCCTGGCACTCGACGCCCACCTGGCGGTCAAGCTGGTGCTGATGCCCCAGGCGCTGGGCCTGCTGTTACGGGCGCGGGTCACCCATTGCGATGCCAAGGGCGGCGCTTTTGCCATTGGCACGGAATTCGAATCGATGACCGACGCCCAACGCCAACTGCTGGCACGCTACATCCTGCAGAAACAGGCGCAGCAACGGCGCCTGGCGCGGGAACAGAGCGACGCCAAAGACACCTGAATTCGTATTCACCCCGCCAGACGACCTGGCGCAAAGGAGCAACTGTGACCCTGATCTACGGCCACCGCGGTGCCAAAGGCGAAGCACCAGAAAACACCCTGACCAGCTTCCAGCAGTGCCTCAAGCACGGTGTACGCCGTTGCGAATTGGATTTGCACCTGTCCATGGACGGCGAACTGATGGTCATCCACGACCCGACCCTCAAGCGCACCGCCGACCGGCGCGGCAAAGTCGTCGAGTATTCGGCGGCAGACCTGGTGAAGATGGACGCCCGCAAAGGCGGCCCCGGCTGGATCAACCCCTGCCCGATCCCGCGCCTGGAAGAGCTGTTCGAAAAGTGCGACTTCGATCACTGGCAACTGGAAGTCAAAAGCGCCTCGCGCACCCGCGCCGCGACCACCGTGCTGGCGATCCGGGAAATGGCCGTGCGTTTCGGCCTCATGGACAAGGTCACAGTGACCTCAAGCTCACGGGAAGTGTTGAAAGCGGCGGTGGAACTCACCCCGGACCTGTCGCGCGGGCTGGTGGCCGAATACGCCTGGCTCGACCCGCTGAAGGTCGCGCAAAACTATGGCTGTGAGTTTCTGGCGTTGAACTGGACGTTGTGTACCCCCGAGCGTCTGGAAAAAGCCCAGCGCCAGGGATTGCACGTGTCGGTGTGGACAGTCAACGAACCTGCGCTGATGCGCAGGCTCGCCGACTTCGGCGTAGATAGCCTGATTACAGACTTTCCCGGTTTGGCCACTGCCACGCTCGAGAATTACTGAAATCGGTCTCCCCGGCCGGCTCAGGCCACCGGCCGGAGCCGCTCAAAAAAGCCGGTTGAGGCCGTCGTAGGCCGCGACCCGATAGGCTTCCGCCATGGTCGGGTAGTTGAACGTGGTGTTGACGAAATACTTGAGGGTATTTTGCTCGCCCGGCTGGTTCATGATGGCCTGGCCGATGTGGACGATCTCCGAAGCCTGGTAGCCGAAGCAATGCACGCCGAGGACTTCCAGGGTTTCACGGTGGAACAGAATCTTCAGCATGCCTTGCGGCTCGCCGGCGATCTGCGCACGCGCCATGCTCTTGAAGAACGCCTTGCCCACTTCGTAAGGCACCTTGGCCTTGGTCAGTTCGTGTTCGTTCTTACCGATCGAGCTGATCTCCGGAATCGTGTAGATCCCGGTCGGCACGTCGTTCACATAGCGCCAGCTGCCATTGTCGACAATGCTGCCGGCGGCCGAACGGCCCTGGTCATGGGCGGCGCTGGCCAGGCTTGGCCAGCCGATCACGTCGCCGGCACCGTAGATATTCGACACGCAGGTGCGATAGTTCTCGTCCACTTCGATCTGGCCACGGTTGTTGACCTTGACCCCGACATTTTCCATGCCCAGCTTGTCGGTGTTGCCGGTACGACCGTTGCACCACAGCAAGGCGTCGGCCTTGATCTTCTTGCCGGACTTGAGGTGCAGGATCACACCGTTGTCCAGGCCTTCGACGCGCTCGTACTCTTCGTTGTGGCGCACGGTGATGTTGTTGTTGCTGAAGTGATAACTCAACGCCTGGGAAATTTCCGAGTCAAGGAAGCTCAGCAACTGCTCACGGTTGTCCACCAGCTCTACCAGCACCCCCAGGCCGCTGAAGATCGAGGCGTATTCGCAGCCGATCACGCCGGCGCCATAGATGATCAGTTTGCGTGGGGTATGGCCTAGGCTGAGGATGGTGTCGCTATCGTAGATACGCGGGTGGAGGAAATCGATATCCACCGGGCGATACGGGCGCGACCCGGTAGCGATGATGATGTGCTTGGCCACCAGCTTCTCGACCACACCGTTGGAGCAGACCACTTCGACGGTTTGCTCGTCGGCGAAGCTGCCGGTGCCGAAGAACAGGTCGACACGGTTACGGGCGTAGTAGCCGGTCCGCGAAGCCACCTGCTTGGCGATGACTTTTTCCGCGCTTTTGAGCACGTCCGGGAACGAAAACCAACGCGGCTCGCCAATGGCCCGGAACATCGGATTGGTATTGAACTGCATGATCTGGCGCACTGAGTGACGCAAGGCCTTGGACGGGATGGTACCCAGGTGGGTGCAGTTTCCGCCGACCTGGCGACGGCTATCGACCATTGCCACCTTGCGCCCAGCCTTCGCGGCGTTCATCGCCGCACCTTCTCCAGCCGGGCCGGAACCCAGTACTACCACGTCGTAGTTGTAGACAGCCATGCGTACTCCTCAGAACAGGCCAGGCGCGCGGTTTGACGCCTGGCTAAATCATGCCGCGGCCAGCGGTCATGAAGGACAATTTGGCTCAAGTGTGTGAACCCGGGCACAGTCTATATAAGGCTCAACGCCGCGCACATTAACCCTTGGTCGCGTCGTAGGCCAGTTTTGCCTTTACTACACAACGTGGATTACGGTTTCAGCGCCGTCATCTGTTCGAACGCCTGATTACTGCGCGTGACGAAAACGTCCCCCTCGCGCTGCACAAAAAACGCGGCGATCTGGTGCTGTTCGGCGTAATCCCAGCCTTGCTCCGGCCCAAGGATCAACAGCAACGTCGACAGTCCATCGGCCATCAGCGCCGACGGGTGCAACACTGTCACCGATGCCAGTTGATGGGTAATCGGCGCGCCGGTCCGCGCATCCAGTGTGTGGGAATAGCGCCGACCACCCTGCTGGAAATAATTACGATAGTCACCCGATGTGGACACACCAAAGCCGTCTACACGGATGATTTTTTCGGCGACCTGCTGGTCATCGCGAGGCTCTTCCAGCGCGACGCGCCAGGGCGAACCATCCGGTTTGTGGCCGGCAGCCTTGAGTTCGCCGGTGGCTTCGGCGAGGTAGTGATGGATACCCAGGCCGCTCAACAGCTCGGCGATACGATCCACCGCGTAACCGGCAGCAATGCTGTTGAAGTCGACCTCGACGGCGGCGTCCTTGCACAGTTGCTCGCCGTCGATGCGCAGATGCTGGTGACCGACCCGTTGACGCACCTCGGCCAGCGTCGCTGCGTCCGGCACCTTGAGTTGCCGGGCCTGGGGCCCGAACCCCCACAGGTTCAGCAGCGGTTCCACCGTCAGGTCGAACGCACCCGCGCTGGCCTGGGACAGTTGCTCGCCGGTACGCACCAGTTGCAGCACCGGTGCGGGCATCGGCTGGCAGCTATTGGCCGGCAGATTGTTGAAACGCTCGATATCCGAGTCGCTGCGGTAGGTCGACAGCTGTCGGTCGACATCCCCCAGGATTTTTTCCACCTGGCGCTGCAGCTCTTTCGGCGTAGGTGCCGTCGAGCTTCTGACATACTGGATCGAATAGGTGCTGCCCATGGTCGGCCCCCCAAACTGCTCCAGCGTATCGCCGCCACAGCCGGCCAGCGCCGCAAAACCGCACACCATCGCTATCTGTCGCAGATTGCCCATAAACCTGATCGCCGTCGAAAAGTGAATTAACCCGCAGGCGTACACCCTGGCAGGACCGCCCATTATGCGGCATGCCGTTATCTGTTTATGGCTGATGTTCGCACTCCCGGCGCTCACCAATGAGGCGGATCGTCCCACCTTGGCCGGCCACAGTTGACGGCGTATCGCCTGAAAAAATGCATTCCCCTGTAGGCGCAGGCTTGCGCGCGATGCCTCCCACACACCCAAAACCCACAGACAGAAAAAAGCCCCGAACCAGTCGGGGCTTTTTCATTCAACCTGGACGCTTAGCGCGGGAATGCAGGCGGGTTGACCCCAGCCATGTCTTCCATCACACGAACGACCTGGCAGCTGTAGCCGAACTCGTTGTCGTACCACACGTACAGCACAACACGGTTGTCCTGGGTAATGGTCGCTTCCGCGTCCACCACACCGGCGTGGCGCGAGCCAACGAAGTCGGTGGAGACCACTTCCTGGGAGTTGACGAAGTCGATTTGCTTATGCAGATCGGAGTGCAGCGCCATGTAGCGCAGGTACTCGTTCATCTCGTCACGGGTAGCGGCTTTCTCAAGGTTCAGGTTGAGAATGGCCATCGACACGTTAGGCGTCGGTACGCGGATCGCGTTACCGGTCAGCTTGCCGGCCAGCTCAGGCAGGGCCTTGGCGGCAGCGGTGGCGGCACCGGTCTCGGTGATCACCATGTTCAGCGCGGCGCTGCGACCACGGCGATTGCCCTTGTGGAAGTTGTCGATCAGGTTCTGGTCGTTGGTGTACGAGTGAACGGTTTCGACGTGGCCGTTGATGATGCCGAACTTGTCATTGACTGCCTTCAGCACCGGCACGATGGCGTTGGTGGTGCAGGAAGCGGCGGACACGATCTTGTCGTCAGCGGTGATTTCCATGTGGTTGATGCCGTGAACGATGTTCTTCAGCTTGCCTTTGCCAGGCGCGGTCAGGACAACGCGGGCAACGCCCGGGCAGGTCAGGTGCTGGCCCAGGCCTTCGGCGTCGCGCCATACGCCGGTGTTATCCACCAGCAGGGCGTCCTTGATGCCGTACTGGGTGTAATCCACCTCGGTCGGGTTCTTCGCGTAGATCACCTGGATCAGGTTACCGTTGGCGGTGATGGTGTTGTTTTCTTCGTCGATGACGATGGTGCCGTTGAACGGACCGTGTACCGAGTCGCGACGCAAGAGGCTCGCGCGCTTGGCCAGGTCGTTCTCGGCGCCCTTGCGTACCACGATGGCGCGCAGGCGCAGGCCGTCGCCGCCACCGGTTTTACCGATCAGGATGCGTGCCAGCAGGCGGCCGATGCGACCGAAGCCGTAGAGCACAACGTCAGTGCCTTTACGGGCGGAGGCGTTCTGCTTGCCGACCACGTCGGACATTTCTTCACGCACGAATTGCTCGACGGAACGGCCGTTGGCTTCAGCGCGGAACTTGGCGGCCAACTTGCCCAGGTCTACCGAAGCCGCGCCGAGCTTGAGCTCGCTCATGGCTTTGAGCAGAGGGAATGTTTCGTGGACGGAGAGTTCGCTGTCGTTGGTCGAACGATGGCGAGCAAAGCGATGCGCCTTGAGAATCGCGATGACTGACTGGTTGATCAGACTGCGGCCATAGATCGAGCTCACCACATTGTTATTGCGGTACAGCTGACCGATAAGCGGGATCATCGCTTCAGCGAGTGCTTCACGGTCGATCCATTCACCAAGACACTGGTCGGGCTTCTGAGTCACGGGAACCTTCCACATGTAGGGGCTGAAAAAAGGGGCTACATTATGCCGTCCGGCCGCCCCCGGAGCAATGCGCGTCCTACAACAAAACGCGCTTACCCAAAAAAGCCACCTCGCTGCAGCCCAGTAAATACGCGGGTTCCAGAAGGCCACTAGTGGAGCGGGCAGCACGACTTGTCCGTAACCCTCCGAAAACTATATGCATTTTGGCACTACATATTGAGTCAAAACGCGCCATTGTTTGTCTTAGCCACCACATTTCCCGCAAACCGTAATAGGCTCAGTCAGCAACTGACAGGCGGCACCTCGGGCCGTTACAATTACCGACTTTGTCGCAACGCTTGGAGCTCAACCTTCCGTGCCCGTTCTGCGTCTACCGCAACTCCCTGCCGCGGCAGGTAAACAGCACTGGGGCAATTTGCCCGGTGCCGCCCTGAGCCTGGCCATCGCCGAGGCTGCCAGCGCAGCCAAGCGCTTTACCCTGCTGCTTACCGCCGACAGCCAAAGCGCCGAACGGCTGGAGCAGGAGCTGAGCTTCTTCGCCCCCGATTTGCCGGTGCTGCATTTTCCCGACTGGGAAACCCTGCCCTACGACCTGTTCTCGCCGCACCAGGACATCATTTCCCAGCGCATCGCCAGCCTGTACCGCCTGCCGGAACTGGTCCACGGCGTGCTGGTGGTGCCGATCACCACGGCGCTGCACCGCCTGGCGCCGACCAAGTTCCTGCTGGGCAGCAGCCTGGTGCTGGATATCGGCCAGAAGCTCGACGTAGAGCAAATGCGTACACGCCTGGAAGCCAGCGGCTACCGCTGCGTCGACACGGTGTACGAGCACGGCGAATTCGCGGTGCGCGGTGCGCTGATCGACCTGTTCCCGATGGGCAGCAAGTTGCCGTACCGCATCGACCTGTTCGATGACGAAATCGAGACCCTGCGCACCTTCGATCCGGAAAACCAGCGCTCCATCGACAAAGTCGAGTCGATCAAACTGCTGCCGGCACGGGAATTCCCGCTGCAGAAAGACGCGGTGACGCGTTTCAAGGCGCGCTTTCGCGAACGCTTCGACGTCGACTTCCGCCGCTGCCCGATCTTCCAGGACTTGAGCAGCGGGATTACCCCCGCCGGTATCGAGTACTACCTGCCGCTGTTCTTCGACGAAACCTCCACCCTGTTCGACTACCTGCCCCAGGACACCCAGGTGTTCTCGCTGCCGGGCATCGAGCAGGCGGCGGAAAACTTCTGGAGCGACGTGCGCAACCGCTATGAAGAGCGTCGCGTCGATCCGTCCCGTCCTTTATTACCGCCGGCTGAACTGTTCCTGCCGGTGGAAGACTGCTTCGCCCGCCTGAAAAACTGGCCGCGCGTGGTCGCCAGCCAAGAGGATGTGGACGCAGGCAGCGGCCGCACGCGCTTCCCCGCGCAAAACCTGCCGAACCTGGCGATTGAAGCCAAGGCCAGCCAGCCGCTCGAAGCGCTGTCCCACTTCCTCGGCGATTTCGCCGGGCGCGTGCTGTTTACCGCCGAATCGGCCGGGCGCCGCGAAGTGCTGCTGGAGCTGCTGGAACGCCTGAAGCTGCGCCCGAAAACCGTCGACAGCTGGCCGGACTTCGTCGCCGGCAAAGAGCGCCTGGCGATCACCATTGCGCCGCTGGATGAAGGCCTGTTGCTGGACGATCCGGCCCTGGCGCTGATTGCCGAAAGCCCGCTGTTCGGGCAACGGGTGATGCAGCGCCGTCGCCGCGAAAAACGCGCCGACGCCAACAACGACGCGGTGATCAAAAACCTCACCGAACTGCGCGAAGGCGCGCCGGTGGTGCATATTGACCACGGTGTCGGCCGCTACCTGGGCCTGCAAACGCTGGAAATCGACAACCAGGCCGCCGAATTCCTCACCATGGAATACGCCGAAGGCGCCAAGCTGTATGTGCCGGTGGCCAACCTGCACCTGATCGCCCGCTACACCGGCAGCGACGACGCTCTGGCGCCGTTGCACCGCCTGGGTTCCGAGACCTGGCAGAAAGCCAAGCGCAAGGCCGCCGAACAGGTGCGCGACGTCGCCGCCGAGCTGCTCGACATCTATGCCCGTCGCGCCGCCCGCGAGGGTTATGCGTTCGCCGACCCGAAAGCCGACTACGCCACCTTCAGCGCCGGCTTCGCCTTCGAAGAAACCCCGGACCAGCAAACCACCATCGAAGCCGTGCGCGCCGACATGCTCGCGCCCAAGCCGATGGACCGCCTGGTGTGCGGCGACGTGGGCTTCGGCAAGACCGAAGTGGCGATGCGCGCAGCCTTCATCGCGGTGCATGGCGGCAAGCAAGTGGCGATCCTGGTGCCGACCACCCTGCTCGCCCAGCAGCACTACAACAGCTTTCGCGACCGCTTTGCCGACTGGCCGGTGACCGTGGAAGTGATGAGCCGCTTCAAATCCGCCAAGGAAGTGAACGCCGCCGTCGCCGACCTGGCGGAGGGCAAGATCGACATCGTGATCGGCACCCACAAGCTGCTGTCGGACGATGTGAAGATCAAGAACCTGGGCCTGGTGATCATCGATGAAGAACACCGCTTCGGGGTGCGTCAGAAAGAACAGCTCAAGGCCCTGCGCAGCGAAGTCGACATTCTGACCCTCACCGCCACGCCGATTCCGCGCACGCTGAACATGGCGGTGTCGGGCATGCGCGACCTGTCGATCATCGCCACTCCACCGGCGCGGCGCCTGTCGGTACGCACCTTCGTGATGGAGCAGAACAACAGCACGGTCAAGGAAGCGCTGCTGCGCGAATTGCTGCGCGGCGGGCAGGTGTATTACCTGCACAACGATGTGAAAACCATCGAGAAATGCGCCGCCGACCTCGCCGCACTGGTGCCGGAAGCACGCATCGCCATCGGCCACGGGCAAATGCGCGAGCGCGACCTCGAACAGGTGATGAGCGACTTCTACCACAAGCGCTTCAACGTGCTGATCGCCTCGACCATCATCGAGACCGGCATCGACGTGCCGAGCGCCAACACCATCATCATCGAGCGCGCCGACAAGTTCGGCCTGGCACAACTGCATCAACTGCGCGGCCGCGTCGGACGCAGTCACCACCAGGCCTACGCCTACCTGCTGACGCCACCGCGCCAGCAAATCACCGGCGACGCGGAAAAACGCCTGGAAGCCATCGCCAACACCCAGGACCTGGGCGCCGGCTTTGTGCTGGCCACCAACGACCTGGAAATCCGTGGCGCCGGCGAACTGCTCGGCGACGGCCAGAGCGGGCAGATCCAGGCCGTGGGCTTCACCTTATATATGGAGATGCTCGAACGCGCGGTGAAAGCCATCCGCAAGGGCGAGCAACCGAACCTCGACCAACCCCTGGGCGGCGGTCCGGAGATCAACCTGCGCTTGCCGGCATTGATCCCCGAAGACTACCTGCCGGATGTCCACGCGCGACTGATCCTGTACAAGCGCATCGCCTCGGCCACCGACGAAGAAGGCCTCAAGGACCTGCAGGTGGAGATGATCGATCGCTTCGGCCTGTTGCCGGAACCGACCAAGAACCTGGTGCGCCTGACCCTGCTCAAATTGCAGGCCGAGCAACTGGGGATCAAGAAGGTCGACGCCGGGCCGCAGGGCGGGCGCATCGAGTTCGAAGCGCAGACGCCGGTGGACCCGTTGGTGCTGATCAAGCTGATCCAGGGCCAGCCCAACCGGTACAAGTTCGAAGGGGCTACGCTGTTCAAGTTCATGGTGCCGATGGAACGTGCCGAAGAACGCTTCAATACCTTGGAGGCGCTGTTTGAGCGCCTCATCCCGAAATCTGTTTGAAGGACGCCCCAATGCGCGTGTTTCGCATTCTGAGCTTGTTATTAGTGGTACTCGCACCTTCGGCGTTTGCCGACAGCCTGTACCAAGTGGAAATGGTCCTGGTGCGCCAGAACGCGGAGCCGGTGATCAACAGCCGCGCCGCGCCGGAAGACTGGGATGCCGGCGCCGAGCGCCTGGGCGACAGAAGCAGCCCGGCGCGCCTGGGCACGATCGTCGACAAACTCCGCGCAGACGCCAACTACACGGTGCTCGCGCACAAGGCCTGGGAACAGAACCTCGGTGAGCAGCCGGTAAAAATCGCGATCACCGACGGCCGGGAGCAGTTCGGTCAGTTTCCCCTCGAGGGTGTGCTGAGCCTGCAACTGGGGCGCTTTACCGATATCGACGCGGACTTCTGGATCAACCAGTTCGACGGCAACGGCAGCGTCATCGCCAGCGAGCACCTGGCACAAAAAGACGTGCGGACCAAAAACAACCAGCTCAACTACCTGGATGGCGGCCACCTGGCGCTGCTGATCAAGATCACTTCGTTGACCGCCAAACAGCCCAGCGCACCGCCCGTCGACTTTCAGGACTGATCCAGCGCCATGCCCCTGACGTCGCCGCTCACCAAGCCCCTGGCCCCTTCGTGGGCCAATCGCTTCAAAGAACAAAGCCTGGAGCGCGGGCGGCGCTATGCCTTGGAGAACCGGGTACGCATCGTCGAGTCGGGCGACAGCACCATCATCGCCAGTTGCGAAGGCTCGGGCAGCAACGTCTACCGGCAGACCATCTCGTTGCGCGAATCGGCCAAGGGCACGCTGATCCTGGTGGACAGCCGCTGCACCTGCCCGGTACACACCAACTGCAAACACATCGCCGCGGTGCTGCTCAAGGTCCAGGAAACCCTGGCCTACCCGGCGGCGGCCCAGGACGCCGAACTGCTGGAAAAACTCCAGGCCGTGCTGGACAACCGCGTGGTACTGCCGCAAGTGGTGATGGACGACGTGCTGCCCGTGCCGCGCCTGTGGCTGGCCAGTGTCGCGTTCAGCGCGTTCGAGCCGCGCAACGGCAAGATGCAGCGCTATATCCAGCACCGTGCGGCGCTGTCGTTCAACTATCTGGGCAACTACGTCAGCGGGCAAAAGAACGCCGACATCATCGTCCGCCAGGAAACCCAGAGCCTGCGGATCAAGCGGCACCCCGAGTTGGAACAGCGCTATCGCGAACAACTGCGCCTGCTCGGTTTCAAGATCGCCACGCGCCAGAGCAAAGCGTTGCCGGAAAGTGCCGGCGAACTGTTCGAGATGGTCAATGACAGCGCCTGGCTGAACTTCACCCTCAACGCATCGCCGACACTGCGGGCCGAAGGCTGGGAGTTGCAGATCGACGACGACTTCGGCTTCGACCTGAGCCCGGTGGACGACTGGTATGCCACCGTCGACGAAGGCCCCGAGCGCGACTGGTTCGACCTGGAACTGGGGATCATCGTCAACGGCGAACGCCTGAGCCTGCTGCCGATCCTGCTCAACCTGATGCGTTCGCACACCGAAATCCTCAACCCGGAAAAACTCGCACGCCGCCGCGATGACGAACTGATCCTGGTCAACATCCCCGGCCTGCCCAACGGTGGCCACGGCCCGCTGCAAGTGGCGCTGCCCTACGGCCGTCTGAAACCCGTCCTGGCCACCCTCGGCGAGTTCTACCTGCAGGAACCCGGCACCACCACGCTGCGCCTGGCCAAGGCCGACGCGATCCGCCTCAACCCGCTGGAAGACCTGCCGCTGCAATGGGAAGGCGGCGAGAAGATCCGCACCTTCGCCCAGCGCCTGCGCGACATCAAGGATTTCACCTGCGTCGCGCCCGAAGGCTTGAACGCGACCTTGCGCCCCTATCAGCTGGAGGGCTTGAGCTGGATGCAGTCACTGCGCCAGCTGGAGGTGGGCGGCATTCTTGCGGACGACATGGGCCTGGGCAAAACCTTACAGACCTTGGCGCATATTCTCAGCGAGAAGATCGCCGGGCGCCTGGACCGCCCGTGCATGGTGGTGATGCCCACCAGCCTGATCCCCAACTGGCTCGACGAGGCCGCGCACTTCACGCCGCAACTCAAGGTCCTGGCGCTGTATGGCGCCACCCGCAAAAAGCACTTCGCAAACCTGCAGGACTACGACCTGCTGCTGACCACGTATGCGTTGCTGCCCAAAGACATCGAGCAACTCGCCGCCCTGCCCTTGCATGTGCTGATCCTCGACGAAGCGCAGTACATCAAGAACCCTTCGAGCAAGGCGGCCCAGGCGGCGCGTGAGCTGAACGCACGGCAGCGCCTGTGCCTGAGCGGCACCCCACTGGAAAACCACCTGGGCGAGCTGTGGTCGCTGTTCCACTTCCTGTTGCCGGGCTGGTTGGGCGACGTGAAAAGCTTCAACCGCGACTACCGCGTGCCGATTGAAAAACGCGCCAGCGATGTACGATTGCAGCACCTGAACGGTCGGATCAAACCGTTCCTGCTGCGTCGCACCAAGGAACAGGTGGCGACGGAATTACCGCCGAAAACCGAGATCATCCACTGGGTCGAGCTCAATGAAGCCCAGCGCGACGTGTACGAAACCATGCGCCTGGCCATGGACAAAAAAGTCCGCGATGAGATCACCCGCAAAGGCGTGGCGCGCAGCCAGATCATCATTCTTGAAGCGCTGCTCAAGCTGCGCCAGGTGTGCTGCGATTTGCGCCTGGTCAACGATGCCACCCTGCCGACGCGCGGCAGCAGCTCGGGCAAGCTCGACAGCTTGATGGAGATGCTCGAAGAGCTGTTTGCCGAAGGGCGCCGGATTCTGTTGTTCTCCCAGTTCACCTCGATGCTGAGCCTGATTGAACTCGAGCTGAAAAAACGCGGTGTCGCCTACGCGCTGCTGACCGGCCAGACCCGCGATCGGCGCACGCCGGTGAAAGACTTCCAGAGCGGCAAGCTGCAGATCTTTCTGATCAGCCTGAAGGCGGGTGGCGTAGGACTCAACCTGACCGAAGCCGACACCGTGATCCACTATGACCCGTGGTGGAACCCGGCCACGGAAAACCAGGCCACCGACCGTGCGTATCGCATCGGCCAGGAGAAACCGGTGTTCGTCTACAAGATGATTGCACGGGGCACGGTGGAGGAGAAAATCCAGCACCTGCAAAAGGAAAAGTCCGACCTTGCAGCGGGCGTGCTGGACGGGCGGACCACCGGGGATTGGCAGTTGGGCAACGAAGAGATCGAGGCGCTGTTTGCGCCGCTGCCCAACAAACAAGAAAAACGCTGACGGTTAGATCGCCCTCGCGGGCCAGCGCGCCGCCACATTCGACCGCACTTCGACAGAATGTACGCAATCAAGTGTAGGAGCGGGCTTACCCGCGATAGGCGCGCCGCCGTTTCAATCGATCAACTACGCATCCCGCAACGCGCCGAGCGCCACCAGCCAACGCGGGTCTTGCTTATACTCCATCGACGCAACCGCCTGCCCACGCATCCGTGCGATCCGCGCCGATGGCGTGACCTTCATCCGCTGGGCCGCGCTCAGCGCCAGTTCGGCAGCCGCCCGATCGTTGCACACCAGGCCCATGTCACAACCCGCCGTCAGTGCGGCCTCAATACGGCTGGCCGCATCCCCGACCACGTGGGCACCAGCCATGGACAGGTCGTCGCTGAAAATCACCCCGTCAAATTGCAATTCGCCGCGCAGGATGTCCTGCAACCAGCGGCGCGAGAAACCGGCCGGCTGGGCGTCGACTTGCGGGTAAATGACGTGGGCTGGCATCACCGCAGCCAATTGCCGGCTCAGGCGTGCGAAAGGTACCAGGTCATTGGCGCGAATCTGTTCCAGGCTGCGTTCGTCATTGGGAATCGCAACGTGGGAATCGGCCTCAGCCCACCCGTGCCCCGGGAAGTGCTTGCCGGTGGCGGCCATGCCGGCGCTGTTCATGCCGCGGATAAACGCCCCGGCAAGCACCGCGGCGCGCTCGGGGTTGCCCTCGAAGGAACGGCTGCCGACCACGGCGCTGCGCTGGTAGTCCAGGTCCAGCACGGGGGCGAAGCTCAGGTCCAGGCCGACGGCCAGGACTTCAGTGGCCATGATCCAGCCACACTGTTCGGCGAGGTATTCAGCGTTAGGGTGATCCGCCAGCGCGCGCATGGCCGGCAGGCGCACAAAACCCTGGCGCAGGCGCTGCACGCGACCGCCCTCCTGGTCGACCGCCAGCAGCAGGTCCGGGCGCACGGCACGAATCGCCGCGCTCAATTCCCGCACCTGGCGCGGATGCTCGATATTGCGCGCAAAAATGATCAGGCCGCCCACCTCAGGCTGGCGCAACAGGTGGCGATCCTCGGCCGTCAGCCAGGTACCGGCAACGTCGACCATCAAAGAACCTTGCAGGGCAGCAGTCATAAACCTTCCTTAAATAACGCACACAACCCATTGCCCTCGCGGCGCGACGGGCGCGGCAAGAGCAATGGGTTGCGAGTAAATAGCTGAATTCGGCATGGGCGGCTAGCTTAGCGGATGCTGGCGGCCGCGCACACCCGGGGCGGTCAAACCTTCGCGGGGATTGGCGTCGATTTGCTGCGCGGACGCAATTGCGCGGCGGCCATGGTCTGGTCGGTCACGCCGGTTTCGGCGCGCATGCCGGCAGCGAGGAACGGCACCATCAGGCGCATCACCTGCTCGATGGAGGTGTTGACGCCAAAGTCGGTCTCGGCAATCGCCCGCAAGGCCTTGATCCCGGACATGCTGAATGCCGCCGCGCCGAGCATGAAGTGTACGCGCCAGAACAATTCGATCGGCGGGATGCGCGGGGCGGCTTCGTTGACCAGCAACATATAGCGGCGGAACACCTTGCCGTACATGTCTTCCAGGTAGCGGCGCAGGTGGCCCTGGCTCTGACTGAACGCCAGGCCCAACAGGCGCATGAAGATCGACAGGTCGTTGCCGCTGCGTGGCTGCACCACCAGCGCTTGCTCAACGAGGATTTCCAGCAGTTCTTCCAAGCTTGGCTTATGGTCGGCCTTGGCCTGGCGGCGTTCGAGCTCACGGTCGAGACTGGCGCAGAACGGCCCCAGGAAACGCGAGAACACCGCCTGGATCAGGGCTTTTTTCGAGCCGAAATGGTAGTTCACGGCGGCGAGGTTGACCCCGGCCTTGCTGGTGATCAGCCGCAATGAGGTTTCAGCAAATCCTTTTTCCGCGAACAATTGCTCGGCAGCATCGAGAATGCGTTCAACGGTTTCCGACTGGGCCATGGCTACTCCGCCTGACAAACACTTGTTTGAAACATACGTTTCAGCTTGTGTCTTGTCAAGCCTGCGGGTTCGCTTTCCGGCCGGGCAGTCATCTATTTGAACGCTATTTAATCACATCCTTTCAACTCTGTAGGCAGCGCTGTCTTTGCGTTGTAGGAGGGCTGACGAATGACCGTCCAGCGGACGCGCAAAAAAGGATGATTGCCAAGCGCAGTCCACTGTATATAATCCCAGTCACTGTATAAAAAGACAGAGCGATCAACATGCTAAAACTGACGCCACGCCAAGCTGAGATTCTGGCTTTTATCAAGCGCTGCCTCGACGACAACGGCTACCCGCCGACGCGCGCGGAAATTGCGCTGGAACTGGGGTTCAAATCCCCCAACGCCGCCGAAGAACACCTCAAGGCCCTCGCTCGCAAAGGCGCGATCGAGATGACCCCGGGCGCTTCGCGGGGCATTCGCATCCCCGGTTTCGAAGCCAAGGCCGACGAATCGACCCTGCCGATCATCGGCCGCGTCGCTGCCGGCGCGCCGATCCTGGCGCAACAGCACGTCGAGGAATCCTGCAACATCAACCCGACCTTCTTCCATCCTCGCGCCGACTACCTGTTGCGGGTGCATGGCATGAGCATGAAGGACGTGGGCATTTTCGACGGTGACCTGCTGGCCGTCCACACCACTCGTGAAGCCCGTAACGGCCAGATCGTCGTCGCCCGCATCGGCGATGAAGTCACCGTCAAACGCTTCAAGCGCGAAGGCAGCAAGGTCTGGCTCCTGGCCGAGAACCCTGAGTTCGCCCCGATCGAAGTCAACCTGAAAGACCAGGACCTGGTGATCGAAGGCCTGAGCGTCGGCGTCATTCGCCGCTAAAGGAGGCATCATGCAGCTCGTGCACACCCCACAACACACACAACTGTCGCTGTTCGAGGCCTTCATGGCCCAACCCCTTGCGCCCATCCTCAAGGAAACGGTCGAGGCGCCCTGGTGCGCCGAGCCTGAGGCGTTCAGTGAACTGTCGTTGCGCGGTGCGGCCGGGAGCTGCCTGAGCCTGCTGGCGCCGATCCTGCGTGAACTGAGCGAGGAACAGGATGCACGCTGGTTGACGCTGATCGCCCCACCCGCCAGCCTGACCCAGGCTTGGCTGCGGGACGCCGGTCTCAACCGCGAGCGCATCCTGTTGCTGCAACCACGCGGCGCGCAAAGTGCCCAGCAGTTGACCTGCGAAGCCCTGCGCCTGGGCCGCAGCCATACAGTGGTGAGCTGGTTGAACCCGCTGAATGCCAACGCCAAGCAACAGTTGATCAGCGCTGCGCGTACTGGCAATGCGCAGAGCTTGAATATTCGTTTGGGGTAATTCGAGGTGCCGCAGGCTAGCCCTGTGGCAAGGGAGCTTGCTCCCATTGGACGGTACAGCAATCGCATGTTCAGGGCCGCTTAGCGCCCCAGCGGGAGCAAGCTCCCACGCCACACTCAGTGCAGAACCCGTGGACCGTCTTCTTTCTCCGGTTCGCCTTCCGCCAGGCGGCCTGCCATCTGTACGCCAACGCTCAACATGGCTTTTGCCACTTCCACGTGCTGGCCTTGCAGGAACGCCTTGGCGTCTTCAGAAAAGTCCAAGATAACCAGAGAACCCTCGTCCTCAGCCCGGCGCAGCTCGATTCGGCCGTCAGGCAATTCAACAATTTCCAGAAAGGACGTTGGCATAAAAGTCTGTTCTCCACGAAAGGCCGGGATTATATCAGTCATCTGCCAGGCCTCGCAGTGGATCTGGCGAGGTTTCTTTACGGCTGGATGAATGGTGCTTAGTGAGCCACAATTTTGATTGGCACCCATCTGCGCAGGTGCCTTGGCTGTCAGCTCGCAATGATCACCGGCTCAACGAGCGTGTCTCAGCACTCGTTCAAACCTTCGCGAAACCGCAGCGCCATGTTTTTCAGCTCCTGGCGCCAACCTTCGAGCTCTTCGCGGCTCAACGGCTTCGGTTCATCCTCTTCCAGCGACAGCGCCACGATCAACGGCTGTGTCACATCGCCCTTGGGCACATGGGGAACACGTGGCGGCTGGAACATATCGGCATGCGCTTTGAGCAGGCGTGCCACCCAACTGTCGGGGCTTTGCGCCATTTCCACCAATTCGGCGAGTTCAGGGATCGCCATGGCGTCCAGCACTTCGCGATTCATGATCATTTCCGCACGCGGCGAACCGGCCTGGGGCAAACGGTAGAACCCGGCGATTTCATGACACAGCCCGAGCAAGGCGCCGTACAGGTGGAACAGGGCCGCCTCACGCCCCGCCTGGACCAGCGCGATGGCGTTCATCTCCTTCCCTTCCTCGGCACGGCCAAGGGCTTCCAGGGACAAACCCGCGAAGTAAATTTTCTGATTGGTACGGGTATAGAGTTCGTTGGCCATGACGGCAATCTCCACAACGAATAGGCGTAATGCTGGTATGTAGGAGCGAGCTTGCTCGCGAAAAACCTGGGGGCGCCGTGGGGCATCAGGTTTTTCGTGTAATCGTTAACGACCTTCGCGAGCAAGCTCGCTCCTACAGCAAGCAAAAGCCGTCTATGCAGACGGCTTTTAGCGTTATCAGATTAACCGATCAAGCGCCCTGGCGCTTGTCCTCGACCTTCCACTTGCCGCCGTCGTAGAACGCCTTCCAACCGGTCGGCTTACCGTCCACTTCGGACTGCACGTACTGTTCCTTGGTCTTGCGGCTGTAGCGGATCACGGCCGGGCGACCGTCCGGGTCCTTCTTCGGCGCTTCGCACAGGAAGTGGTACTTCGGATCGATCTCATCCTTGTGCGGCACAATCTCGAGCACCAGCGGCGCACGGGTCTCGCGGTTTTTCGGGAACTGGCTGGCAGCCAGGAACAGCCCCGAAGCGCCATCACGCAGGATATAGGTGTCGTTGACCTTCTCGCACTTGAGTTCGGGCATCTTCACCGGGTCCATCTTCGGCGGCGCCGCGTCACCGCTTTTCAGCAGTTTGCGGGTGTTCTTGCACGTCGGGTTGGTGCAACCGAAGAACTTGCCGAAACGGCCGGTCTTGAGTTGCATCTCGCTGCCGCACTTGTCGCATTCCAGGCTCGGGCCTTCGTAGCCTTTGATGCGGTAGCTGCCCTCTTCGATCTCGTAGCCGTCGCAATCCGGGTTGTTACCGCAGATATGCAACTTGTGCTTCTCGTCCAACAGGTAGGCATCCATCGCCGTGCTGCAGATCGGGCAGCGGTGCTTGCCACGCAGCACCAGCGATTCGGATTCACCCTCGTCGTCGGCGGCGATTTCATCGCCCGGCACCAGGTTGACGGTGGCCTTGCAGCGCTCTTTCGGCGGCAGGCTGTAGCCCGAGCAACCGAGGAACACGCCAGTGGACGCGGTACGAATCTGCATCGGCCGGCCGCAGGTCAGGCACGGGATGTCGGTCATCACCGGCTGGTTGGCACGCATGCCGCTGTCCGGGCTTTCGGCCACTTCGAGTTTTTTCTTGAAGTCGCCGTAGAACTCGTCGAGCACGCTCTTCCAGTCGCGCTCGCCCTGGGCCACGTCATCGAGGTTCTCTTCCATGCCGGCGGTGAAGCCGTAGTCCATCAGGTTGGAGAAACTCTCGGACAGACGCTCGGTGACGATGTCGCCCATTTTTTCCGAATAGAAACGCCGGTTGTGCAGCGCCACGTAGCCACGGTCCTGGATCGTGGAGATGATCGCCGCATAGGTCGAAGGACGACCGATACCGCGTTTCTCCATCTCTTTCACCAGGCTGGCTTCCGAATAACGCGCCGGTGGCTTGGTGAAGTGCTGGGACGGGTCGAGCTTGATCAGCTTCAACGTGTCGCCCTGGGCCATGTCCGGCAGTACGTCGTCGTCGCCTGGCTTGGCGATTTGCGGCATCACGCGGGTGTAGCCGTCGAACTTGAGGATACGGCCCTTGGCACGCAGCTCGAAGTCGCCTGCGCCCACGCTGACGGTGGTGGACAGGTATTGCGCCGGCAGCATCTGGCAGGCCAGGAACTGGCGCCAGATCAGCTCATAGAGGCGCTCAGCGTCACGTTCCATGCCGCTCAGCTTGCTCGGCTCGGTGTTGGCGTCGGAAGGACGAATCGCTTCGTGAGCCTCCTGGGCGCCTTCTTTGCTGCTGTAGACGTTTGGCTTCTCCGGCAGGTACTTCTTGCCGAACTCGCTTTCAATATACGTGCGCGCCATCGCCACCGCGTCTTGCGACAGGTTGGTGGAGTCGGTACGCATATAGGTGATGTAGCCGGCTTCGTACAGACGCTGGGCCATCATCATGGTTTTCTTCACGCCGAAGCCCAGGCGGTTACTCGCGGCCTGTTGCAGGGTGGACGTGATGAACGGCGCTGACGGCTTGCTGCTGGTCGGTTTGTCTTCGCGCTTGACGATGCTGTAGCTGGAAGACTTGAGCTTCTCCAGCGCGGCCATGGCCTGGGCTTCGTTCAGCGGCTTGAAGGCCTCGCCTTTTTCACGGGCCACTTCAAAGCGCACGTTGGCGCCCTTGGCGGTGCCGAGGTCGGCGTGGACTTCCCAGTATTCTTCAGGGTTGAACGCACGAATCTCGCGCTCACGCTCCACCACCAGCTTGACCGCGACCGATTGCACACGGCCAGCAGACAGGCCACGGGCAATCTTGGCCCACAGCAGTGGCGAGACCATGTAACCCACGACACGGTCGAGGAAACGACGGGCCTGCTGGGCGTTGACGCGGTCGATATCCAGTTCGCCCGGCTTGGAGAAGGCTTCCTGGATGGCTTTCTTGGTGATTTCGTTGAACACCACACGCTTGTAGCGGCTGTCATCACCGCCGATGGCTTCCCGCAGGTGCCAGGCAATGGCTTCCCCTTCGCGGTCCAAGTCCGTTGCGAGATAGATGGTGTCGGCATCTTTGGCGAGCCGGCGCAGCTCTTCGATGACCTTTTCCTTGCCCGGAAGGATTTCGTACTTGGCCTTCCAGCCATGTTCCGGGTCCACACCCATGCGCGAGACCAGCTGCTTGCGCGCTTTCTCTTTAGGCGTGAGCACCGGACCTTCGCCCGCAGCCGCCTTGCCGCGCTTGGCGGCAGGCTCCTTGCTGGCGCTAGCCGAACCGCTGGTGGGCAGGTCTCGGATATGGCCGATACTCGACTTCACCACGTACTCGTTGCCCAAGTACTTGTTGATGGTCTTGGCCTTAGCCGGGGATTCCACAATGACCAGCGATTTGCCCATGGATCGGAAAATTCCTGAATTCGAGAAGTGAAAGGCAGTTGGCGCCTGACGCGGCAACGCTATATATAGTGGCAACCGGGTGAGGTCAAGCGCAGCATTCTGCGCAGCCTGCCGTTATTGCCCTGAAAAAAGACTGGGTTCGGCCTGCACCAAAGCAAAGCGTGGGACCTGTTCGCCGTCAACTTCGACGGACTCGAGGAACATGCTCAACGGGCGCACCCAAAAGCCGTAATCGCCATACAGTGCTTGGTAGAACACCACTTCTTCTTCGGTCTCGGAGTGCCGCGCCACATTAAAAACGCGGTACTGCGGACCTTTATAATGTTGGTAGAGCCCTGGTTCGACTTTCATGCTCTGGCCACCTTACAAAATTTGTTAAAAAAAATAATAAAACTACCGAAAAACAAAAACCGGGGCACTGGGCCCCGGCTTCCGTCAACCCAACGCTTAAAGACGTTCGAAGACGGTGGAAATGCCTTGGCCGAGACCAATGCACATGGTTGCAACCCCGAGGTTGCCGCCATTTTGCTTCATCACATTGAGCAAAGTGCCGGAGATTCGCGCGCCGGAGCAACCGAACGGGTGGCCCAGGGCGATCGCGCCGCCGTGCAGGTTAACCTTCTCGTTCATCTTGTCGAGTACTTTCAAATCTTTCAGCACCGGCAGGGCCTGTGCGGCGAAGGCTTCGTTGAGCTCGAAGAAGTCGATATCGGCGACGGTCAGGCCCGCGCGCTTCAAGGCTTTTTGTGTCGCCGGTACCGGACCATAGCCCATGATCGCCGGGTCCACACCCGCTACGGCCATCGAACGAATCACCGCCATCGGCTGGATACCCAGGTCCTTGGCACGCTGCGCCGACATCACGATCATGCACGAGGCACCGTCGGTGATTTGCGACGAAGTGCCGGCTGTCACGGTGCCGCCCTTTGGATTGAACGCCGGTTTCAAGGCGGCCAGGCTTTCCAGGGTGGTATCCGGACGAATGGTTTCGTCGTAGTCGAACAGTTTCAGGAAACCGTTCTCGTCGTAGCCGTTCATCGGGATGATTTCATCCTTGAACTTGCCTTCCACGGTCGCCTTGTGGGCGAGCTGGTGGGAACGCAGGCCGAACGCATCCTGGGCTTCGCGGGTAATGCCGTGCATCTTGCCGAGCATTTCCGCGGTGAGGCCCATCATGCCCGAGGCTTTTGCCGCGTGCAGTGACATGTGCGGGTTGGGATCGACACCGTGCATCATGCTGACGTGGCCCATGTGCTCCACGCCACCGACCACGAATACATCACCGTTGCCGGTCATGATCGCCTGGGCAGCCGTGTGCAATGCGCTCATCGACGAACCACACAGGCGGCTGACCGTCTGGGCGGCCGCGGTGTGCGGGATCTGGGTCAGCAAGGAAGCCATGCGGGCGATGTTCCAGCCCTGCTCCAGGGTCTGGTTGACACAGCCCCAGATCACGTCTTCGACTTCGTTCGGGTCGACCTTGACGTTACGCTCCAGCAATTTGCTGATCAGGTGCGCCGACATGTCTTCGGCGCGGGTGTTGCGGTGCATGCCGCCCTTGGAGCGGCCCATCGGCGTGCGACCGAAGTCGACAATCACGACGTCTCTTGGATTCAAGCTCATAAATATTCTCGCTCAAGTGTATGGGACGCTTAACCGAAGAAGCTCTGGCCGTTCTTGGCCATCTCACGCAGCTTCGCGGTCGGGTGGTACAGCGGGCCCAAATCAGCGTATTGATCAGCCAGGGCAACGAACTCGGCCACACCGATCGAGTCGATGTAACGCAGCGCACCGCCACGGAATGGAGGGAAACCAATACCGTACACCAGGCCCATGTCGGCTTCGGCGGCGGTTTCGACGATGCCGTCTTCCAGGCAACGCACGGTTTCCAGGCACAGAGCGATCATCATCCAGTTGATGATGTCCTCGTCGGACACCTCACGCTGTTCATAGATGACCGGCGCGAGCACTTCGTGGACCGACGGATCGGCAACCTTCTTCTGCTTGCCCTTCTTGTCGGTCTCGTAGGCGTAGAAGCCCTTGCCGTTCTTCTGGCCCAGGCGCTTGGCCTCGTAGAGCGCGTCGATCGCCGAGCGGCGGTCGTCTTTCATGCGGTCCGGGAAGCCTTCAGCCATCACGTCGCGACCGTGGTGGCCGGTGTCGATGCCGACCACGTCCATCAGGTACGCCGGGCCCATCGGCCAGCCGAATTTTTCCATGACCTTGTCGATACGCACAAAGTCCACACCGGCGCTGACCAGCTTGGCGAAACCGCCGAAGTACGGGAACAGCACGCGGTTGACCAAAAAGCCCGGGCAGTCGTTGACCACGATCGGGTTCTTGCCCATTTTCTTGGCGTAGGCAACGGTGGTGGCGACGGCCAGCTCGCTGGACTTCTCACCACGGATCACTTCCACCAGCGGCATCATGTGTACCGGGTTGAAGAAGTGCATGCCGACGAAGTTTTCCGGACGCTTGAGGGCCTTGGCCAGCAGCGTGATGGAAATGGTCGAGGTGTTGGACGCCAGGATGGTGTCGTCTTTGACCTGGGCTTCCACTTCCGCCAGTACCGCTTGCTTGACCTTCGGGTTTTCGACAACCGCTTCGACCACCAGGTCGACGTGGCCGAAATCGCCGTAGGACAGCGTAGGACGAATGCCGTTGAGCACTTCAGCCATTTTCGCTGCGGTCATGCGACCTTTATCAACCCGACCTACCAGCAGCTTGGCCGCTTCCGCCAGGCCTTGCTCGATGCCGTGTTCGTTGATGTCTTTCATCAGGATCGGCGTGCCTTTGGACGCCGACTGATAGGCGATACCGCCGCCCATGATGCCGGCACCGAGTACGGCAGCCTGTTTCACATCCTTGGCGACTTCATCGTAGGCCTTGGCCTTTTTCTTCAGTTCCTGATCGTTCAGGAACAGACCGATCAGGCTCTGGGCAGCGGAGGTCTTGGCCAACTTGACGAAACCTGCCGCTTCCACTTCCAGGGCTTTGTCGCGACCGAAGTTCGCGGCTTTCTGGATGGTCTTGATCGCTTCAACCGGCGCCGGGTAGTTCGGGCCGGCCTGGCCAGCCACGAAACCTTTGGCGGTTTCGAACGCCATCATTTGTTCGATGGCGTTGAGCTTGAGTTTTTCCAGCTTCGGCTGACGCTTGGCCTTGTAATCAAATTCGCCGCTGATGGCGCCCTTGATCAGGTTCAGCGCGGCTTCGGCCAGTTTGTCCGGAGCAACCACAGCATCGACGGCACCGACTTTCAGCGCGTCTTCAGCTTTGTTTTCCTTGCCGGCGGCGATCCACTCGATGGCGTTGTCGGCCCCGATGATGCGCGGCAGGCGCACGGTGCCGCCGAAACCTGGGTAGATGCCCAGCTTGACTTCCGGCAGGCCGATTTTCGCAGTGGCCGACATGACGCGAAAATCCGCGGCCAGGCACATTTCCAGGCCGCCGCCCAGCGCGATGCCGTTGATCGCGGCAACGGTCGGCACGTTGAGGTCTTCGAAATCGCTGAAAATCTTGTTGGCTTCGAGGTTGCCAGCCACCAGCTCGGCATCGGGCAGCTTGAAGCTCTCGACGAATTCGGTGATGTCGGCGCCGACGATAAACACGTCCTTGCCGCTGGAGACGATCACGCCCTTGACCGAAGCATCTGCTTTGATGGCGTCTACGGCCTGACGCAGTTCGTTCAGGGTTAGACGGTTGAACTTGTTGACGGACTCACCCTTGAGGTCGAATTTCAGTTCGACGATGCCACTTTCAAGAGCCTTAACCGTGATGGCTTTACCTTCGTAAATCATCAACTGATCTCCACGATATGGAAGCTGAACAGTACACATCGGACGCTGGCCTCTGGTTGGACATTGATGATTTCGTCAATGCTCACCCCAATGCGCCAGGCACACCCGCCAATGCGATAGTCGGGATTCTGTATGAGACGTCTGACAGACAAACGCTCAATTCATACGCCCGTTTGATTTGGGTACGCCACCTTCATCCAATTCCGGGCAATTGTCAATCGCTCGAAAGCGCTAGGAAAAACGCGACTTTCCAGTCATTTCAGAACCCCAACCCTTGGCCCACGCTTCGCCAATATTCAACTATTCACCAAATCAATAATGAATACAGCGTAGGAAAAGACTGTACAGATCCGGATATCCGGCTAGGCTTGCGGCAGCCATTACAGAATAGTCAAAATGCCTGGGTGAATACCCGGCGTGAAACACACAGTTTTACCGGCCTGCCTGGCCAACCCCGCCCGATGATGATGTCGGGCTTTTTATTGCCCGACGTTCAGGCCAGGGCCTTGAGCAACGTATCAATGGCCTGCAGGTCGCTCACCTCGCCCTTCTCGCCCCAGCACAACGCGATCATTTGCCGGTCTGCCTCGACTTTGTAGACGTTGGCCGGCAGCGTCGCAAAATGCGCCAGCAATTGCTCGTCCACGCAGGCTTCCTGCCATTGATTGACCCACACGCCAGGCTCCAACTGCCAATAACTCCATAGTGCAGGGACCTTGCCGCGCCGTGGCCGGTGGTATTGCGCGCACGGGCTCGGCGGCTCCTGCTTGAGCCAGTGCGGCCACGCCTGGGGCGCCAGTTGCATCGCCAGGCCCATGCGGCGCGCCTCCATGCGCAGGGCCATGCGCCCACTCTGATGGCGCGACGGGCGCAGCCATGCCAGGGGGCTCAAAACCACCGCAAGGATTGACACCACTATCCAGACCGTCATATGTGTACTCCCGATTTTTTAGATAAGCGGATTTGACCTGACGCAACCCCATCCGCTTGAAAGCAGCCATACTGAACTTATTGCAGTCCCCTGGAGGAACGCCCCATGTCATACGAACATATTCTGGTCGCCGTAGACCTGACCGAAGAGTGCGATCCAGTGATCAAACGCGCCGTGGATCTGGCTGGCACCACTGCCAAACTGTCCCTGGTGCATATCGTCGAACCGATGGCCATGGCCTTTGGCGGCGACGTGCCGATGGACCTGTCACAACTGCAACAGCAGCAATTCGATCAAGCCAAGGAACGCCTTGAGCGCCTGATCACCAAGTACCCGCCCCTGAAAAAAGATCAGAGCCACCTGACCTATGGTCAGCCACGCCAGGAAATCCATCACCTGGCCAAGGAACAGGGCTGCGACCTGATCGTGGTCGGCAGCCATGGCCGTCACGGCCTGGCCTTGCTGCTGGGCTCCACCGCCAATGACGTCCTGCACGGCGCACCGTGCGATGTGCTGGCGGTGAAGCTGGTAAAAGGCGCGTAGGACCGATCGAGATCCAATATGGGAGGGAGCTTGCTCCCTCCCATATGTTGGACTGCAGCTCATATAAAAAACCCGGTGCTCATTGAAATGAACACCGGGTTTTTTAATGCACTGGAATCAATCAGGCGTCCAACTCGGCCCAACGTTCAACCAGCACTTCCAGCTCCTGGTTCAAGGTTTCCAGGGACGCGATGACCTCGGCGGTTTCCGCCGCCGGACGCAGGTAGAAACCCGCGTCAGCCATTTGCGCTTCGACCGCAGCGATCTGCTGCTCCTTGGCGTCGATTTCACCCGGCAGGGCTTCCAGCTCACGCTGCAGCTTGTAGCTGAGTTTCTTCTTCGCGGCAGGCGCGGCTTCCGGCGCCGGTGCAGCGGCGGCCACGGGGGCGACGACGGCGGAGGTCAAGTCGGCCTTGCCGGACTTGCTCTCGGTCACGCCCAGCAGGCGCGGCGAGCCGCCCTGGCGCAGCCAGTCCTGGTAACCACCGACGTACTCGCGCACCTTGCCTTCACCTTCGAAGACCAGGGTGCTGGTAACCACGTTGTCGAGGAATGCCCGGTCGTGGCTGACCATCAGCACAGTGCCGTTGAAGGTCAGCAGGACCTCTTCCAGCAGCTCAAGGGTTTCCACGTCGAGGTCGTTGGTCGGTTCGTCGAGGACCAGCAGGTTGGCCGGCTTGCTGAACAGCTTGGCCAGCAGCAAGCGCGCACGCTCACCACCGGACAAGGCCTTGACCGGCGTGCGCGCGCGCTGCGGGCTGAACAGGAAGTCGCCCAGGTAGCTCAGCACATGGCGGCTCTGGCCGTCGATATCGATAAAGTCGCGGCCTTCGGCGACGTTGTCGATCACGGTTTTTTCCAGGTCCAACTGGTGACGCAACTGGTCGAAGTAGGCCACGTCGATGCGCGTGCCCTCTTCCACTTTACCGCTGGTCGGTTGCAGGCCGTTAAGCATCAGCTTGAGCAACGTGGTCTTGCCGGTGCCGTTGGCGCCGAGCAGGCCGATACGGTCGCCGCGCTGCAGGACCATGGAGAAGTCCTTGATCAGGAACGGACCGTCCGGGTGATGGAAGCTGACGTTCTCCAGCACCATCACCTGCTTGCCCGACTTGTCGGCGGTTTCCAGCATGATGTTGGCCTTGCCGGTGCGCTCGCGACGCTCACTGCGTTCAACGCGCAGGGCCTTGAGTGCGCGTACACGGCCTTCGTTACGGGTGCGGCGCGCCTTGATGCCCTGGCGGATCCACACTTCTTCCTGGGCCAGGCGCTTGTCGAACAAGGCGTTGGCGGTTTCTTCAGCGGCCAGGGTGGCTTCTTTGTGGACCAGGAAGCTGGCGTAGTCGCCGTTCCAGTCGATCAGGCCACCACGGTCCAGCTCGAGGATGCGGGTCGCCAGGTTCTGCAGGAAGGACCGGTCGTGCGTGATGAACAGCACGGCGCCCTGGAAATCCTTGAGGGCTTCTTCGAGCCAGGCGATCGCGCCGATGTCCAAGTGGTTGGTCGGTTCATCGAGCAGCAGCAGGTCCGGCTCGGACACCAGGGCCTGGGCCAGCAGGACGCGGCGACGCCAGCCGCCGGACAATTCGGCGAGGGTCTTGTCGGCCGGCAGTTGCAGGCGGCTCAGGGTGCTGTCCACCAGTTGCTGCAGGCGCCAGCCGTCACGGGCTTCGAGGTCTTGCTGGACGTGCATCAGCTTGTCCAGGTCTTCCTCGGTGACGCAGTTCTGCGCCAGGTGATGGTATTGCGCAAGCAACTCACCGACGCCGTCCAGGCCTTCGGCGACCACGTCGAACACTGTCCGTCCGTCGGCCACCGGCAGTTCCTGCGGCAATTCGCCAATCTTGAGGCCCGGGGCGCGCCATACAGAGCCGTCATCGGGCTTCTGGTCGCCTTTTACCAGCTTCATCATGCTGGACTTGCCGGTGCCGTTGCGGCCGATGATGCACACCCGCTCACCACGGGCGATCTGCCAGGACACCTTGTCCAACAACGGCATAGCGCCGAAAGCAAGGGACACATCGCTGAATTTGAGCAGGGTCATACGCTTCTCCAAAAACTGGGCGCGCATTCTACCTGAGTTGAGGGTGGGATGCGGCCGGCATTTTCGCTACGGGTGGGTTCTGTAAGACAATTCCTGCGAACTTGAACGAACAGGTCGGCAAAGCTTTCACCGGCCGCTGGCAAAAGGCTAAGCTAGAGGCAATGAGTGTCGGCGGTGCCGGCGCTAGTCGTGATTTCTCTGCACGGACGTCTCATGCGCAGTCGCCTTTTCAACTTTTTATCTTGTCTGCTTCTTACTGCCACTGCCGCTCAATCCGCCCTGGCCGTGGACATAACCACCCAACGTCAATATTACGATGAAGCCAAACGCGCCCTGGCCAAGGGCGATACCGGGCCCTACATGCAATACAGCCAGGCCTTGGCCGACTATCCGCTGACGCCGTACCTGGCCTACGACGAGCTGACCGCACGCCTGAAGACCGCGAGCAACGAGGAAATCGAACAATTCCTCGCCAAAAACGGCGACCTGCCCCAGGCCAACTGGATGAAACTGCGTTGGTTGCGCTGGCTGGCCGAGCGTGGCGACTGGCAGACCTTTGAAAAGTACTACGACCCCAAGCTCAATTTCGTCGAGCTCGATTGCCTGCATGGCCAGTTCCAGCTCACGCACAATCTGAAAGCCGAAGGCTACAAAACCACCGAAAAACTCTGGCTGACCGGTAAATCGCAACCGTCCGCCTGTGATGCCACGTTCGCGCAGTGGGCCGCAGATGGCCAACTCACCGAACAGAAAATCTGGGACCGCGCCAAGCTCGCCGCCGAAGCCCGCAACTACGCGCTGGCCAACAGCCTGGTGAAAAGCCTGCCGACCCTCGGCGCCCAAGGCCGCCTGATGGTGGACGTGGCGCAAAAGCCGGAGATGCTCAACGACCCATCGCGCTTCCTGCCGGCCACCGAGGCCATGTCTGACGCCGTGGGCCTGGGCCTGCGCCGCCTGGCGCGCCAGGACCCGGACAAGGCCATGGCCATGCTCGACGGCTATGCCAGCAGCATGCACTTCTCCCGTGACGAAAAAGTGGCGATTGCCCGCGAGATCGGCCTGACCCTGGCCAAGCGCTTTGACCCACGCGCCCTTGAGGTGATGACCAAGTACGACCCGGAACTGCGCGACAACACCGTGTCCGAATGGCGCCTGCGCCTGCTGTTGCGCCTGGCCCGTTGGGAAGACGCCTACCAACTCACGCGCAAACTCCCGCAGGACTTGGCCACCACCAACCGCTGGCGCTACTGGCAGGCCCGCAGCCTGGAACTGGCCGAGCCGAAAAACCCGCAAGCCCTGGTGCTGTACAAGAACCTGTCGCGGGAGCGCGATTTCTACGGTTTCCTCGCCGCCGACCGCTCCAAAGCGCCGTACCAACTGATGAACAAGCCGCTGTTGATGAGCCAGGCGCTGATCAACAAAGTGCGCAACACCCCCGGCGTGCGCCGCGCCCTGGAGTTCTATGCGCGGGGCCAGGTGGTCGATGGCCGCCGCGAGTGGTACCACGTCAGCCGTCACTTCAACCGCGACGAAATGGTCGCCCAGGCCAGGCTGGCCTACGACATGAAGTGGTACTTCCCGGCGATCCGTACCATCAGCCAGGCGCAGTACTGGGATGACCTCGACATCCGCTTCCCAATGGCCCACCGCGACACCCTGGTGCGCGAAGCCAAGGTGCGCGGCCTGCATTCGAGCTGGGTGTTCGCCATCACCCGCCAGGAAAGCGCGTTCATGGACGACGCCCGCTCCGGCGTCGGCGCCAGCGGCCTGATGCAACTGATGCCTGGCACCGCCAAAGACACCGCGCGCAAGTTCAGCATCCCGCTGGCCTCCCCGGCCCAGGTGCTCGATCCGGATAAAAACATCCAGCTCGGCGCCGCTTACCTGAGCCAGGTACACAGCCAGTTCAACGGCAACCGCGTCCTCGCTTCCGCCGCCTACAACGCCGGCCCGGGCCGCGTGCGCCAGTGGCTGCGCGGCGCCGATCACCTGAGTTTCGACGTGTGGGTGGAAAGCATCCCGTTCGACGAAACCCGCCAGTACGTGCAGAACGTGCTGTCTTATTCGGTGATCTACGGGCAGAAGCTCAATTCGCCACAGCCGTTGGTGGACTGGCATGAGCGGTATTTCGACGATCAATAAAGCGTGACGCACACACAAAAATGCCCGCATCGAAGGATGCGGGCATTTTTTATGCGCAGTGATTTCAGTGCGCAGCCTGTTCCTCCACGCCATCACTGAACTGCAACGCCGCCAACCGCGCATACAGCGGGTTGCTCGCGATCAACTGCTGATGCGTGCCGATCGCCACCAGCTTGCCCTGGTCCATCACTGCGATCCGGTCCGCATGCTTCACCGTCGCCAGCCGATGCGCGATGACCAGCGTGGTGCGGCCCTGCATCAGTTGTGGCAGCGCCTGCTGGATCAGGTGTTCGCTCTGGGCGTCGAGGGCGCTGGTGGCTTCGTCCAGCAGCAGGATCGGCGCATCTACCAGCAACGCGCGGGCGATCGCCAGGCGTTGCCGTTGGCCGCCGGAGAGGCCCATGCCGGCGTCGCCGAGGTGGGTCTGGTAGCCATCGGGCATTTGCAGGATGAAGTCGTGGGCATGGGCAATGCGCGCGGCGGCTTCGACCTGCTCGCGAGTGGCGCTCGGGTTGCCGTAGCGGATGTTGTCTTCGACACTGCCAAAGAACAGCGCCGGGCTCTGGGACACCAGGGCAAAGTGGCGGCGCAGGTCCTGGGGGTCGAGTTCGGTCAACGGTTGGCCTTCGAGCAGGATGCGGCCGTGCTGGGGATCATAGAAGCGCAGCAACAGGTCGAAAATCGTCGACTTGCCCACGCCCGACGGCCCCACCAGCGCGAGGGTTTCGCCGGGGTTGATGGTCAGGTTCAAACCGTCGATGGCGTAAGTGTCCGGCCGCGACGGGTAGGAAAAGCGCAGGTCTTGCAGCTCCATGCGGCCGCTGACGCGTGGCGGTAATTGCACGCAGCCGGCGACGGGCGCCTGGATCTCATTGTGCGACTGCAGCAACTCGCCGATCCGCTCTGCCGCCCCCGCGGCGCGCTGCAACTCGCCGAGCACTTCGCTCAAGGTGCCGACGGCGCTGCCGACGATCAGGCTGTAGAACACAAACGCGGCCAGCTCGCCGCCGGAAATGCGCCCGCTGATCACATCCATGCCGCCGACCCACAGCATCACCCCGACAGCGCCGAGCACCAGCATGATCACCAGGGTAATCAGCCAGGCGCGCTGGGCGATGCGCTTACGTGCGGTGCTGAAAGCGTCCTCGACGGTCACGGCAAAGCGTTGTTCGTCCTGCGCCTGGTGGTTATAGGCCTGCACGGTCTTGATCTGGCCGAGCGTCTCGGACACGTAGCTGCCGACGTCGGCGATACGGTCCTGGCTCAAGCGCGACAGGCTGCGCACGCGGCGGCCGAAAATCAGGATCGGCGCCAGCACCAGCGGCAGCGCCACCACCACGATGCTGGTGAGCTTGGGGTTGGTGACAAACAGCAGCACGATGCCGCCGATGACCATCAACGCATTGCGCAGGAACAGCGACAGCGAGGAGCCGATCACCGATTGCAACAATGTGGTGTCGGTGGTCAACCGCGACTGGATTTCCGAGCTGCGATTGTTTTCATAAAACCCAGGATGCAGGTAGATCAGGTGGTTGAACACCTGCCGACGAATGTCGGCCACCACCCGCTCGCCGATCCACGACACCAGGTAAAACCGCGCAAACGTGCCGACGGCCAGGCCCAGTACCAGGATCATGAACAGGCCGATGGATTGGTTGAGCAAGTGCGGCGACTGGGTCATGAAGCCCTGGTCCACCAACAGGCGAATGCCCTGGCCCATGGACAAGGTGATGCCGGCGGTGACGATCAGCGCCACCAGCGCGCCGAGCGCCTGCCAGCGATAGGGCGCAATGAAGCGGCTGGCCAGGCGAATGGCGCGGCGTTGACGGACTGAGAACATGGGGGGCATCACCTGATGAGGGGGAGATCGGAACCTACAGACAACATTGGGGGAACTTGGGTAAATAACAATGAGTCGGGTTAATTATGCCCGCCCACTCTGCCCCCTAGAGGTTATCGGTCTAACACCCGGCTGGAAATTTGTAACGGTTTCTGGTGGACTGAGTATTCGAAGCGATGATCTTGCAAGGAGTTGTAACAGCTCGGTCACGCGGGGGGGTTAAAGTTGGTACACAACCTGATGAGGAGACAGGCCATGACCTTGCAAAACAGCAGCGATGCCAAGATTGAAGTAATCCGCCAACCGCAATACCTGCCTTGCTCCGTCATCGACGCCCAAGGCCGCGAAGTGCAGATTACCGAAGACATGATCCAGCAAGCGTGCCGCGAGCTGGAACAGCGACTGGTCAAGCCTGCCCAGCAAGGCTGAAGCGCCCACGCTCTTTCAGAACCGGCCTTGATGGCCGGTTTTTTTGTGACCTCGTTCCTACAGCAGCTCAGCGCCCAATGCCTCGACGATGCCAGACAACAGCGCCGATTGCCCATGGATACGCACCTTCAAGCCATCGATCTCACGGCGCTCCGGATAGTGCTTGCGCAGCAGATCGAACGCCTTGCGTTGCTCGTCCACCGTTCCCACGAGGCTGCGACGGAAATCCGCATCGTCGCGACGCGGGTCGTACACGCTGCGGCATAACGTCGCCAGCGCCCAGGCCGGGTCGGTAGACGCATTCAAGTGGACCTCGGCCAGCCACGGCGGCGGCAGCAAATGACTCAGTTCAATCACCGGCGCCTGGCCCAGATGCGCGCAGAACGCCTGGTAGATCTGCGCCGTGCCGCGCTGCTTGCCGTCCAGGCTGTAACCGGCGATGTGCGGGGTGGCCAGCACGCAGAGGTCGGCCAGGTCGACATCCACTTCGGGCTCGCCTTCCCACACATCCAGCACCGCTTGCAGGTCTTCACGCGAAAGCAGCACGTCGCGCAGGGCGGCGTTGTCCACCACCGGGCCACGGCTGGCGTTGATCAGCCAGGCACCGGGCTTGAGGCGGTTGAGGCGCTCGCGGTCGAACAAGTGCCAGGTGGAGCCGTTGCCGGACTTGGTCAACGGCGTGTGCAGGCTGATCACGTCGCATTGCTCGATGATCTGCTCCAGGCTGACGTAGTCACCGTCTTCGGCGATCTGCCGCGGCGGGTCGCAGACCAGCACGTTCCAGCCCAGGCCCTTGAGCACCTTGACCAAACGCCCGCCCACTTCACCGGCGCCGACGACACCGTAAGTCCGCTGGTTGAGGTCGGCGCCCTCGATCTCGGCCAGGGTCTGCAAGCTGCCCAGCACGTAGTCCACCACGCCACGGGCATTGCAGCCGGGCGCGCTGGACCATTGAATGCCGGCACGCTGGAAATAGTCGAGGTCCAAATGATCGGTGCCGATGGTGCAGGTGCCGACAAAGCGCACCTTGGAACCTTCGAGCAAGGCCCGGTTGACGTTGGTCACCGAGCGCACCAGCAGCACATCGGCCTGCTCGACGGTGGCGCGGTCAATGGAACGGCCGGGCACCCGGCGTATTTCGCCAAATCCTTGGAAGAAAGCATCGAGCAGCGGAATATTTTCGTCGGCAACAATCAGCATGGCAGGCTCCTTTGGCGGAACAGCAGTGTACAGGGATGCGATCGGTGTTCCACCGCAGATCGAAGGTGGACGCTGCGGCGCCTGGAAGATCGCTTACAAATAGCTAACACAGGTTTTTTCCTGACCGCTGCGTCAACGCGTAGAATCCGCCGTCCTGCGCTCTTCTTTGGACATCTGCACGTGAACACCGCCACCGCCACCCTCACCCGTCCCGCCCGCATCAGCCGGGAAGTGCGCGGGCTGCTGACACTCGCCGTGCCGATCATGATCGGCCAACTGGCAACCACCGCGATGAGCTTCGTCGATGCGGTGATGGCCGGGCGCGTCAGCCCGCAGGACCTGGCGGCGGTGGGCCTGGGCAATTCGATCTGGATTCCGGTGTACCTGCTGATGACCGGCACCTTGCTGGCCACCACGCCGAAAGTCGCCCAGCGCTATGGCGCCGGTCACTACAGCGAGATCGGGCCGCTGGTGCGCCAATCCCTGTGGCTGGCGGTGGTGGTCGGCATCATCGCGTCACTGCTGCTGCTCAGCGCCGAACCGATCCTGCACGCGATGAAGGTTGAACCCGACCTGATCGAACCGTCCATGGGCTACCTGCACGGCATCGCCGCAGGCATGCCGGCCGTTGCCCTGTATTACGTGTTGCGTTGTTTCAGCGACGGCCTGGGCCGCACACGCCCGAGCATGGTCCTGGGCCTGTGCGGGTTGGCGCTGAATATCCCGCTGAACTACATCTTCATCTATGGCCATTTCGGCGTGCCGGCCATGGGCGGCGTGGGCTGCGGCTGGGCCACGGGCATTGTGATGTGGGTGATGATGCTCGGCCTGGCGGGCTGGACGCGCTGGGGGCCGGCGTACCAGAGCAGCGAACTGTTCAAGCGTTTCGATTGGCCGCAATGGGCGGTGATCAAGCGCGTATTGGGCATCGGCCTGCCAATCGGCATCGCGATCTTTGCCGAATCGAGCATCTTCGCGGTGATCGCCCTGCTGATCGGCAGCCTGGGCGCCACGGTGGTCTCCGGCCATCAGATCGCCCTGAACGTCAGTTCCCTGGTGTTCATGATCCCCTACTCCCTGAGCACAGCCGTCACCGTGCGCGTCGGCCAGGCCCTCGGCCGTGGCCTGCCGCGTGAAGCGCGCTTCGCTGCCGGGGTCGGCATGGGCACGGCGCTGGCGTATGCCTGCCTGTCCTGCAGCCTGATGCTGGTGTTCCGCGAGCAGATCGCGGCGATCTACACCCCGGACCCGGTGGTGATCCACCTGGCGTCGACGCTGATCGTGTTTTCCGCGCTGTTCCAGTTTTCCGACTCGATCCAGGTCACCGCCGCCGGTGCCTTGCGCGGTTATCAGGACACCCGCGTGACCATGGTGCTGACCCTGTTCGCCTACTGGGGCGTGGGCTTGCCGGTGGGTTACGCCCTGGGGCTGACCGACTGGCTGGGCGCGGCGAGCGGCCCCAGCGGTTTGTGGCAGGGGCTGATCGTGGGCCTGAGCTGCGCGGCGGGGATGTTGCTGGTGCGCCTGGCGCGCAGCGCACGCCGACGCATTCGCCGGGACAAGGCGCGGGGTTAAGCAGCACACACCCGCGCTTGCTCGCGAAGGTCGCCAGCGATAACGCAGCTTGCCTGGTTTGACGTGGCGCTCTCGGGGTTTTCGCGAGCAAGCTCGCTCCTACAGGAATCGGGGGCTTAGTCGAGCTTCTTGCGAATCCAGTACAGGTACGTACCGGCCTGTTCCTGCTGAGCCACCAGTTCGTGGTCGAGGAACACGCAGAACTTGGGAATGTCGCGGCGGGTCGACGGGTCGGTCGCGATCACCTTGAGCAAGCCGCCAGGCGGCAGGTCACGGATGTGCTGGTGCAGCATCATCACCGGCTCCGGGCAGTTCAGGCCGGTAGCGTCGAGGGTGCCGTCGACGGCAGTGTCGGTCATATCGCTCATTGATTACTCCTACGGCAGGCGCTCAGTTTAACGGGCCTTGGTTTTCTTCACATCCACCAGCCGACGCAAGTGGCAGGTCACTTCCTCACGGTCGTGGTACAGCTGCTTACAGCCGATTTCCACACGAATACCGCGCGCCTTGAAGCCGTCTTCGATGCGCTCGAGCAAACGCTTGACCTCGGCGTAACGCTGCTTCATCGGCAGTTTCAGGTTGACCACCGCTTCACGGCAATAGCCTTCGCCGATCCAGGTTTCCAGCAAGGCGGCGTTGCGAGCCGGTTTTTCGACGATGTCGCACACCATCCAGTCCACCGGCTGCTTGGGCACGAAGGTGAAGCCGTCGGCCATCAAGTGTTGCACCAGGCCGGTGTCCATCAGGCTTTCGGCCATGGGGCCGTTGTCGATGGCGGTCACCAGCATGCCCCGGTTGACCAGTTGCCAGGTCCAGCCGCCCGGAGCGGCGCCCAGGTCGACGCCGGTCATGTCGCCGTGCAGGCGCTCGTCCCACTGGTCGCGGGGGATGAAGTGGTGCCAGGCTTCTTCCAGCTTCAGGGTCGAGCGGCTGGGCGCATCGCGGGGGAATTTCAGGCGCGGGATGCCCATCGGCCACATCGCCGAGTTATTCGACTCGGCCAGGCCCATGAACACTTCGCGGCCGCTCTTGAAGGTCAGCAGCAGGCGCGGCTTGCTCGGGTCGTCCACCAGCTTGCCGGCGTTCAGCAGGGCTTTGCGCAGGTGGACTTCGAATTTCTTGCAGAAGTTCGACAGCTCCTTGCCGTCGTTGGTGTCGACCATCTCCAGCCACAGGCTGCCGCACACCGGGAATTCGCGCAGGTGCGCGAGGATCACGCTGATGCGGTCGGTTTCCGGCAGGTCGATGAACACCCCGCGCGCCCACTGCCGCGGGAAGATCAGCTCGGCAAAACGCTGGCCGTGCATCAGGCGCCGGGCGCCGTCTTCCTCGGTGCAGACAAATTCGGCGCAGGCGCTGCCGGTCTTGGCCTTGGCGTAGCCGGAAACGTTCAGGCGCGCGGCGTGTTCCGCGATCTCGGAACAGACTTCGCCTTCAAAACCCGGGCGGCAGTGCATAAAAAGGGTGTTCATCGACTCTCCTGGCGACCCAACGGACTTGCGCTATCGCAATGTCTGTCATGAAAACGCGCGCATGATAACTGACTTCGGAACCTTGGATCTGTCCATAGAGTCCAGTAATTAGCCAGCTACTGAAAACAGGGCTAGTTTGATAGTTCTGTTCGTCCCGTCAGGTCCGTAGCCGTGCGGACCATAAGGAGTCATGTAATGTCATCCCTTGATAGCCTGAGAACCCTTAAAACCCTGCAAATCGACGACAAGACTTATCACTATTTCAGCTTGCCCGAAGCCGCCAAGCGCCTGGGTGACCTGGATAAGCTGCCGATGTCTCTCAAAGTACTGCTGGAAAACCTGTTGCGCTGGGAAGACAACAAAACTGTCACCGGCGCCGACCTCAAGGCCATCGCCGCCTGGCTCAAAGAGCGCCAGTCCGACCGCGAGATCCAGTACCGCCCGGCCCGCGTGCTGATGCAAGACTTTACCGGGGTGCCCGCCGTGGTCGACCTGGCCGCCATGCGCGCCGCCGTGGCCAAGGCCGGTGGCGACCCGCAGCGCATCAACCCGCTGTCGCCGGTGGACCTGGTGATCGACCACTCGGTGATGGTCGACAAGTTCGGCACCACCGCCGCGTTCGGGCAAAACGTCGACATCGAAATGCAGCGCAACGGCGAACGCTACGCCTTCCTGCGCTGGGGCCAGAGCGCCTTCGACAACTTCAGCGTGGTGCCGCCGGGCACCGGCATCTGTCACCAGGTCAACCTCGAATACCTCGGCCGCACCGTGTGGACCAAGGACGAAGACGGCCGCACCTACGCCTTCCCCGACACCCTGGTCGGCACCGATTCCCACACCACCATGATCAACGGCCTCGGCGTGCTCGGCTGGGGCGTGGGCGGGATCGAAGCGGAAGCGGCGATGCTCGGCCAGCCGGTGTCGATGCTGATTCCGGAAGTGATCGGCTTCAAGCTCACCGGCAAATTGAAAGAAGGCATCACCGCCACCGACCTGGTGCTGACCGTCACCCAGATGCTGCGCAAGAAAGGCGTGGTCGGCAAATTCGTCGAGTTCTACGGCGACGGCCTGGCCGACCTGCCCCTGGCTGACCGCGCCACCATCGCCAACATGGCCCCGGAATACGGCGCCACCTGCGGCTTTTTCCCGGTGGATGAGGTGACCCTGGACTACCTGCGCCTGTCCGGTCGCCCGGCGCAGACCGTCAAACTGGTCGAGGCCTACACCAAGGCCCAAGGCCTGTGGCGCAACGCCGGCCAGGAGCCGGTGTTCACCGACAGCCTGGCCCTGGACATGGGCAGCGTCGAAGCCAGCCTCGCCGGGCCGAAACGCCCGCAGGACCGCGTGTCGCTGCCGAATGTCGGCCAGGCGTTCAGTGACTTCCTCGACCTGCAATTCAAACCGACCAACAAGGAAGAAGGCCGCCTGGAAAGCGAAGGCGGCGGCGGTGTGGCCGTGGGCAATGCCGATCTGGTGGGCGAAACCGACTACGAGTACGACGGCCAGACCTATCGTCTGAAAAATGGCGCCGTGGTGATCGCCGCGATCACCTCCTGCACCAACACCTCCAACCCCAGCGTGATGATGGCCGCCGGGCTGGTGGCGAAAAAGGCCGTGGAAAAAGGCCTGACCCGCAAACCCTGGGTAAAAACCTCCCTGGCCCCCGGCTCCAAAGTGGTCACCGACTACTACAAGGCGGCCGGCCTCACCCAATACCTGGACAAGCTCGGTTTTGACCTGGTGGGTTATGGCTGCACCACCTGCATCGGCAACTCCGGCCCGTTGCCCGAGCCAATTGAAAAAGCCATCCAGAAAGCCGACCTGGCCGTGGCGTCGGTGCTGTCCGGCAACCGCAACTTCGAAGGCCGCGTCCACCCGCTGGTGAAAACCAACTGGCTGGCCTCGCCGCCGCTGGTGGTGGCGTATGCGTTGGCCGGTACGGTACGCATCGATATCAGCCGCGAACCGTTGGGCAACGATCAACACGGCAATCCGGTCTACCTCAAGGACATCTGGCCAAGCAGCCAGGAGATTGCCGACGCGGTCGCCCAGGTCAGCACCGGTATGTTCCACAAGGAATACGCCGAGGTGTTCGCCGGCGACGCACAGTGGCAAGCCATCGAAGTGCCGCAGGCCGCGACCTACGTGTGGCAGAAGGATTCCACCTACATCCAGCATCCACCGTTCTTCGACGACATCGCCGGGCCGCTGCCAGTGATCAAGGACATCCACGGCGCCAACGTCCTGGCCCTGCTGGGCGATTCGGTGACCACCGACCACATCTCCCCCGCCGGCAACATCAAGGCCGACAGCCCGGCCGGCCATTACCTGCGCGAACAAGGCGTGGAACCGCGCGACTTCAACTCCTACGGCTCACGTCGCGGCAACCATGAAGTGATGATGCGCGGCACCTTCGCCAATATCCGTATCCGCAATGAAATGCTCGGCGGCGAGGAAGGCGGCAACACGCTGTATGTGCCCACCGGCGAGAAAATGCCGATCTACGACGCCGCCATGAAGTACCAGGCCGCCGGCACACCGCTGGTGGTGATCGCCGGCCAGGAATACGGCACCGGCTCGAGCCGCGACTGGGCGGCCAAGGGTACTAATCTGCTAGGGGTCAAGGCAGTGATCGCCGAGAGCTTCGAGCGCATTCACCGTTCCAACCTGGTGGGCATGGGCGTGCTGCCGTTGCAGTTCAAGCTGGACCAGAACCGCAAGGCGCTCAAACTCACCGGCAAGGAGAAGATCGACATCCTGGGCCTCAGCGACGCGCAGCTCGTGCCGCGCATGAACCTGACCCTGGTGATTACCCGCGAGGATGGCAGCAGCGAGAAGATCGACGTGCTGTGCCGGATCGACACCCTCAATGAAGTGGAATACTTCAAAGCGGGCGGCATCCTGCACTATGTGCTGCGCCAGTTAATCGCCAGCTAAAGGTCGCTGGAGGCCAAATGTGGGAGGGGGCTTGCCCCCGATGGCGGTGGATCAGTCGATACATCTGATGACTGACACACCGCTATCGGGGGCAAGCCCCCTCCCACAGTTTTGACCGCATTTAAAACTTCAAGTCAGCCGAAGAGCCACTTCCACAGCAGTACCAAGACGACAACCGCCAGCACCGGCCGCGCAATGCGGTAGGCCTTGGGATGCTTGCGCTTCCACTGCTTGACCACGCTGCTGATCTTGTCGCTGAACGACTTGCTCCAGGCATAAGCCTGGTTGATGCCGCCGACGCGTTCGTCGTCCAGGTTCTGCGGCGCGGTGGCGCGGCCCAGTTGCGCGCTGACCCAGCGGTTGATGCGGGTCATCAGCGGATTGCTCAGCGGGCGCTCGATGTCGCAGAACAGGATCACGCGGGTCTTTTCCGTCTCGTTCTTCACCCAGTGTACGTAGGTCTCGTCGAACATCACGTCTTCACCGTCGCGCCAGGCGTATTCCTGGCCGTCGACGAAAATGCGGCAGTCGTCGGAGTTCGGCGTGGACAGGCCCAGGTGATAACGCAGGGAACCGGCAAACGGGTCGCGGTGCGGGTTGAGGTGACTGCCGCCCGGCAACAGCGCGAACATCGCGCCCTTGACGTTGGGGATGCTGCTGACCAGGGCCACGGTTTTCGGGCACAGGGCCTCGGCCGACGGCAGCGGTTTGTCGTACCACTTGAGGTAGAAACGCTTCCAGCCCTTCTTGAAGAACGAGCCGAAGCCGGCGTCGTTATTCTTTTCGGCGGCGCGGATGTAACCCTCGTCGAACAGGTGCATGGCTTCTTCGCGGATCACTTCCCAGTTGTCCTTGAGCACGTCCAGTTCCGGGAACTTGCTGCGGTCCAGGTACGGCTTGGACGGCACGGCCGAGAACAGGTACATCAAGGCGTTATACGGGGCAAACAGCGCCGAGTGGTTGACGAACTGGCGCAACATCGGCAAACGGGCCTTGCCGCGCAGGTGTACGTACAGCGTGCTGCCGATAAACACCAGCAACACCGACAGTTTGGCGGCCAAAGAAAAGGTCATGCAGCAACTCCTGGAAATAAGCGCCTGGCCAACAACCTCCCGTCGAGGGGAAACCAGGCGTAGCAGCCGGCCATGATAAACACTCCGGACCTCGGGAAAAACCCGCGCAGTCCAACAATCAGCGTTTAAAACGGCGCGAGGGTAGGCCAATTATGCATAAGGCCCCCGCTCACACGCTGATTTGCATCAAGCCTGGTTTTCTTGATCGGTAAACAAATCACTGAACAGCATGCTCGACAGGTAGCGCTCGCCGGAGTCCGGCAGGATCACCACGATGGTCTTGCCCTGCATCTCCGGCTTCTCGGCCAGGCGCACGGCGACCGCCATCGCCGCGCCGCAGGAGATCCCGCACAGAATCCCCTCTTCCCGCATCAGGCGCAGGGCCATGGCCTTGGATTCGTCGTCGCTCACCAGTTCCACGCGGTCGACCATCGACAGGTCGAGGTTCTTCGGCACGAACCCGGCGCCGATGCCCTGGATCTTGTGCGGGCTCGGCTTGATCTCTTCACCGGCCAGCGCCTGGGTGATCACCGGCGAGACGATCGGCTCGACGGCCACCGACAGAATCGGCTTGCCCGCAGTGTTCTTGATATAGCGCGACACCCCGGTAATGGTGCCGCCGGTGCCCACGCCCGCCACCAACACGTCGACGGCGCCGTCGGTGTCGTTCCAGATTTCCGGGCCGGTGGTTTTTTCGTGGATCGCCGGGTTGGCCGGGTTTTCGAACTGCGCCGGCATGTAGTAGGTGGCCGGGTCGCTGGCGAGGATTTCCGCGGCTTTGTCGATTGCGCCCTTCATGCCCTTGGCCGGTTCGGTCAGCACCAGCTCGGCGCCCAGGGCCTTGAGCACTTTGCGGCGCTCGATGCTCATCGACGCAGGCATGGTCAGCACCAGTTTGTAGCCACGGGCCGCGGCGACGAACGCCAGGCCGATACCGGTGTTGCCCGAGGTCGGTTCGACAATGGTCATGCCCGGCTTGAGTTTGCCGGTGCTTTCTGCGTCCCAGATCATGTTCGCGCCAATGCGACACTTCACCGAATAACCCGGGTTACGCCCTTCGATCTTGGCCAGGATGGTCACGCCACGCGGTGCGATGCGGTTGATCTGAACCAGAGGCGTGTTACCGATGGAGTGCGCGTTGTCTGCAAAAATGCGGCTCATGACGGGTCCTTGAGGCGGCTTGAAGAAAGCCCCAAGGGTATGCCTCGTCTTCCAAAGCGTCCAGTCAGCGGAACGTCGGAGACATCGCAATAGTCAATTTCCTACAAGCCCGCAGAACAGCCCCGGGAACGACCACGCCTTCGATCGACTGAGCGCACGCGTGACTGGTCATTCAGAGACTGAATAACCCGTCTGCGTTCACAGTCGCCGGGGCCGCACGGTATAGTCTGGCATTGATGAATTCGAGGAATGACCGATGAAGTTCGAAGGCACCCAGGCCTACGTTGCCACCGATGACCTGAAACTGGCCGTCAACGCGGCCATCACCCTGGAGCGGCCGCTGCTGGTCAAGGGCGAGCCGGGCACCGGCAAGACCATGCTCGCCGAGCAGTTGGCCGAATCCTTCGGCGCCAAGCTGATCACCTGGCACATCAAGTCCACCACCAAGGCCCACCAGGGCCTGTACGAGTACGATGCGGTCAGCCGCCTGCGCGACTCGCAGTTGGGCGTGGACAAGGTGCATGACGTGCGCAACTACCTGAAGAAGGGCAAGCTCTGGGAAGCCTTCGAGGCCGAGGAACGGGTGATCCTGCTGATCGACGAAATCGACAAGGCCGACATCGAGTTCCCCAACGACCTGCTGCAAGAACTCGACAAGATGGAGTTCTACGTCTACGAAATCGACGAGACCATCAAGGCCAAGAAACGCCCGATCATCATCATTACCTCTAACAATGAAAAAGAACTGCCGGATGCGTTCCTGCGCCGCTGCTTCTTCCATTACATCGCCTTCCCCGACCGCGCCACCCTGCAAAAGATCGTCGATGTGCATTACCCCGACATCAAGAAAGACCTGGTCAGCGAAGCGCTGGACGTGTTCTTCGACGTGCGCAAAGTGCCGGGCCTGAAGAAAAAGCCTTCCACCTCCGAACTGGTCGACTGGCTCAAGCTGCTGATGGCCGACAATATCGGCGAAGCGGTACTGCGCGAACGCGACCCGACCAAGGCCATCCCGCCCCTGGCCGGTGCGCTGGTGAAGAACGAGCAGGACGTGCAATTGCTCGAACGCCTGGCGTTCATGAGCCGTCGCGGTAACCGATAAGGGCGCCTGCCATGTTGCTCAACCTGTTCAATGAAATGCGTGCAGCCAAGGTGCCGGTGTCGGTGCGCGAGCTGCTCGACCTGATCAACGCCCTGAAACAGCGGGTGATCTTCGCCGACATGGACGAGTTCTACTACTTGGCCCGGGCGATCCTGGTCAAGGACGAACGCCATTTCGACAAGTTCGACCGCGCCTTCAGCGCCTATTTCAACGGTCTGGAAAAGCTCGACGACCACCTGCAGGCGCTGATCCCCGAAGACTGGCTGCGCAAGGAGTTCGAACGTTCGCTGAGCGACGAAGAACGCGCGCAGATCCAGTCCCTCGGCGGCCTGGACAAGTTGATCGAAGAGTTCAAGAAACGCCTGGAAGAACAGAAAGAGCGCCACGCCGGCGGCAACAAGTGGATCGGCACCGGCGGCACCAGCCCGTTCGGCTCCGGCGGCTACAACCCGGAAGGCATCCGCGTCGGCGATGCGGGCAAGCGCCAGGGCAAGGCGGTGAAAGTCTGGGACCAGCGCGAGTACAAGAACCTCGACGATCAGGTGGAACTGGGCACGCGCAACATCAAGATCGCCCTGCGCCGCCTACGCAAGTTCGCGCGCCAGGGTGCGGCGGAAGAGCTGGACATCGACGGCACCATCGACCACACCGCCCGCGATGCCGGTTTGCTGAATATCCAGATGCGCCCGGAACGGCGCAACACCATCAAGCTGCTGTTGCTGTTCGACATCGGCGGCTCGATGGACGCCCATGTGAAGATCTGCGAAGAGCTGTTCTCAGCGTGCAAGACCGAGTTCAAGCACCTGGAATACTTCTACTTCCACAACTTCGTGTACGAGTCGGTGTGGAAGAACAACCAGCGCCGCACGTCGGAGCGCACCTCCACCCAGGACTTGCTGCACAAATATGGCGCCGATTACAAAGTGATCTTTATCGGCGATGCCTCGATGGCGCCGTATGAAATCACCCAGGCCGGCGGCAGCGTCGAGCATTGGAACGAGGAGCCGGGGTATGTGTGGATGCAGCGCTTCATGGCCAAGTACAAGAAGCTGATCTGGATAAACCCGTATCCGAAGGACACCTGGGGCTATACGGCGTCGACCGGGATCGTGCGGGAGTTGGTCGAAGACCAGATGTATCCGCTGACCTTGCGCGGGCTCGAAGAAGGCATGCGGTTCCTTTCCAAGTAACCCGATATCTCCCATAGGCGTGGCGTCACTGGCACTTCAACGCCTCGCGAATGCGCTGCACGGAGGCCACCGAACTGGCGTTATCGCCATGCACACACAAGGTATTGGCCCGCAGGACCAAGGGGCTGCCATCGCTGGCGGTCAAGGGTTCGCCACGGGAAATGGTCAGGGATTGCTGGATGATGGCTTCGGTATCGTGGTGTACCGCGCCGGGCAATTGGCGGGAAACCAGGTGCCCCTTGTTGTCGTAGGCACGGTCGGCGAACGCCTCGAACCACAGGATCACACCGTATTCGTCGCCCAGCGCCTGGGCCGCGCGGTTGTCGCGGGTGGCCAGCAGCATCAGCGGCAGTTCGCCGTAAGCGGCAACGGCCTGGATCACCGCACGCAACTGCGCGGGGTTGGCCATCATGTCGTTGTACATCGCGCCATGGGGTTTGACGTAGCTGACCCGTCCGCCCTGGGCGCGGCAAATGCCGTCGAGCGCGCCGATCTGGTAGTGCAACAGGTCTTGGATTTCTTCGGGCGTGTAGGCCATGGAACGGCGGCCGAAACCTTGCAGGTCCTGATACGCCGGGTGCGCCCCGACCAGCACGCCATGCTTGAGCGCCAGGCCGACGGTCTTGCGCATGATGCTCGGGTCGCCGGCATGGAAGCCGCAGGCCACGTTGGCGCAATCAATGAACGGCATGACCTCAGCGTCGAGACCCAGGTTCCAGTTGCCATAGCTTTCGCCGATGTCGCAATTCAATAGCAGACGGCTCACGCTGAGTGCTCCTGTAGGCTTTGTTTTTTTGTAGTGTGGGATCTTTTACACAAGACTCGCAACTTATCCCACCGTCCCAGCGACACTTATCGTGAAACGGCGCGATTTTTGGCGTGTGTCCGGGACGGTGTCCACCCCATAAAGGTCGACCCCATGAAGTTGAAGGAGCGCGATTAAAACGGTGGGAGCAAGCCCCTCCCACCATTACAGGCCTTTCTACAGCCCTTTCAAATCACGCTCTTCGATCGGCCGGCTCTGGCGCAGGCGCTTGCCGCCCAGCACCACCCAGTCGATCAAGCGGAACAGGCACTCCAGGCCGAACGACAACAACATCGCCCCGCCCAGGCCCCAGCCCATGGCTTCGGGGGTCAGCAGGATCTGGTAGCTGTAGCCGTTCCAGGTTTCCAGGCGGATCGCCGGGTCGGCCGCGACCGCTACCTGCAATGCGCGAATGTACCAGGGGCCTTGCATGGCCTGGAATTGCTTGTCCAGCGCCAACTGACGATCCAACAACGTGCCGAGGCTGTTGGCATCGCTGCGAAACACCGGGTCGTCGCTGGCGCGGTAGTGGGCGACCAGGGCCTGCAAGTCGCCGTTGAAGAACTGTTGCGCGGTGGATTCAAAGCCGCGCAGGCCGGTCTGGGCCTCGATCAAGTGGGCTTCGACGCGCTTGGCGTAGTCATTGATGAACCCCGGCACTTGCACACCGACCAACAAGCCAATGGCAAACAACACCAACCGCAGATAGCTGAGCAACATAGTCGACTTCCTTACTCGGTAATGCCCTGGCTGACGCATTCACCGCGCCGCCACAGGCTCCACTGGCCCGGTTCGTAGCGGGTCCAGTTTTCGTTGTCGGTCAGGGGTTCGGTGGCGATCACCGTTACCACATCGTTGGGCGTGGTTTCGGCCTGGAAATCGACGATCACGTCGACATCTTTCAAGCGTGCCGGGCCGAACGGAGCGCGCCGGGTGATCTGGGCCAATTTGGTCGTGCAGTAGCAGAACAACCAATCGCCGTCGCTGAGCAGGCAGTTGAACACGCCTTTGCTGCGGTATTCGGTGCAGGCGGCGATCAGGTCCGGCAGCATCTGTTCGATCTCCACCGGCTCCGGGAACGCCTCGCGGACGCGGTTGAGCAGGTCGCAGAACGCCGCTTCGCTGTCGGTGTCGCCCACAGGCCGGTAAAACGTGGCGCGCGGGGTGAAGTCGGCCAATTGGCCGTTGTGCGCAAAGCACCAGTTACGCCCCCACAGCTCGCGCACGAACGGGTGGGTATTGGACAGGCACACTTTGCCCACGTTGGCCTGGCGGATATGACCAATCACCACTTCACTTTTGATGGGATAACGCTGCACCAGCCGCGCGACTTCCGATTCGCTGCTCGCGGCCGGGTCCTGGAACAGGCGCAGACCACGACCTTCATAGAACGCGATGCCCCAACCGTCGCGGTGGGGGCCGGTACGCCCACCGCGCTGCATCAGCCCGGTAAAGCTGAACACGATATCGGTGGGGACGTTGGCACTCATGCCCAATAATTCACACATGCCAGGGCTCTCGCTGCAGGGCAGACAACGTTAAAGGCGCGGTTCGACCCGCATACCGCCCACAGGCGCCGGGCGACGGAACGGCTCGTCATCGTCTTCGGGCTCGGCGGCCAAGGCGGCATCAGCGGCGGCCTTGCGCTCACGGCGGGCGTTGGCGGCGCGCTCGATGGGCCAGCGGATCAACACAAACACGAGGTACACGCCAAAGGCGATCATCGTGTACATGAACAAATCGGAGACGGCCCGCCAGGCGTTATTGCCGACCTTGAGCACCAGGTCCAGCGCAGTAATCGCCACGGCCGGCGCGAACTGGGTCTTGACCGGGTCGACGATGGTCGGGCTCAACAGCAGCACGGCCATCAGCAATTGCAGTGGCTCGCGCAACCAGCGCCAGATCCAGCGGGTCATGCGCCACCACACCAACAGGCAGCCCAAAGCGGCGAAGGCGTAAAGGCCCCAAGCGGTCAGATAATCGTTCTCGGTCATGGTGTCCATGGCAAGGTAGGCAAACAGGCCGCTATGATAACGGCTTTTGCGTGTCGCGGCTGCAATGCCTGCCACCATCCGCCAGACAGAGAGTGCTCCATGCCGCCATCGACCCCCATCACTGCCGCCCCGATTGCCCGCAAGGCCCCAGGCCAGGACCCTTACGCCTGGCTGCAAGTGCGTGACAGCGCAGAAGTGATGGATTACCTGAAAGCCGAAAACGCCTGGCAGGAAGCCCAACTCGCCGGGCAACAGGCGCTGCGTGAAACCCTGTTCGAAGAGATCAAGGGCCGTATCCTCGAAACCGACCTGTCGCTGCCCTCCCCCTGGGGCCCGTACCTGTATTACACGCGCACCACCGCCGGCGACGAATACGCCCGCCACTACCGCTGCCGCCGCCCGGCCGACGACAGCAACCAGGTGGATGACAGCAGCGAGGAGCTGTTGCTCGACCCCAACGTGCTGGCCAACGGCGGCTTTTTCTCCCTCGGTGCGTTCAGCATCAGCCCCGACCATCAGCGCCTGGCCTACAGCCTCGATACCAATGGCGAAGAGATCTACACCCTATATGTGAAGGAATTGGCCACCAACAAAGTCAGCGAACTGGCGTTCGATAACTGCGACGGCAGCATGACTTGGGCCAATGACAGCCTGACCCTGTTTTTCGGCGAACTGGACGACACCCATCGTCCGCACAAACTCTACCGCTATCGTCTGGACGGCACCGCCGCGCAGGAAGTGTTCCACGAGACCGACGGGCGTTTCTTCCTGCACTGCTACCGCTCCAGCTCCGAGCGCCAGTTGCTGGTGGCCCTGGGCAGCAAGACCACCAGTGAAATCTGGGCGCTGGACGCCGACCAGCCGCACCTGGACTTCACCTGCCTGGCGCCACGGGTCGAAGACCACGAGTACGACGTCGACCACGGCCAGCTCGACGGCGCGTGGACCTGGTTCATCCGCAGCAACCGCGACGGCATCAACTACGCCCTGTTCGTCGCCGCCGACACCGGCCGCGTGCCGACCCAGGCCGACTGGAAAAACCTGATCCCCCACAGCGATGAGGTGATGCTCGACGGCGTGAGCCTGAATGCCGGCGCCATGACCTTGAGCCTGCGCATCGGCGGCCTGCCGGTCATCGAAGTGCATCCCCAGGGTCTACCGACCTATCGTGTGGAATTGCCTGACGCTGCCTACAGCCTCTACGTACAAAACAGCCTGGAATTCCCCAGCGACAAGATCCGCCTGCGCTATGAAGCCCTGAACCGTCCGGCCCAGGTGCGCCAGCTGGAACTGGCCAGCGGCGCGCAACAGGTGCTCAAGGAAACCCCGGTACTCGGCGTCTTCAACGCCGACGATTACGTCAGCCAGCGTTTGTGGGCAACCTCCGCCGATGGCACCCAGGTGCCGATCAGCCTGGTGGTCAAGCGCGACCAGCTTGGCAAACCGACGCCGCTGTACCTCTACGGTTATGGCGCCTACGGCCAGAGCCTCGATCCGTGGTTCTCCCACGCGCGCCTGAGCCTGCTGGACCGTGGCGTCGCGTTTGCCATTGCGCATGTGCGCGGCGGCGGCGAGCTGGGCGAAGCCTGGTATCGCAATGGCAAACAAGAACACAAGCAGAACACGTTCAACGACTTTATCGCCTGCGCCGAACACCTGATCGCACAGGGTTTGACCTGCGCCAAACAGCTGGTGATCAGCGGCGGCAGTGCCGGTGGCCTGTTGATCGGCGCGGTGCTCAACCAGCGTCCGGAGCTGTTCCAGGCGGCGATTGCCGAAGTGCCGTTCGTCGACGTGCTCAACACCATGCTCGACCCGGACCTGCCGCTGACCGTCACCGAGTACGACGAGTGGGGCAACCCGCAGGAGCCCGAGGTCTATGCGCGCATCAAGGCGTATGCGCCGTATGAGAACGTGCGCGCCCAGGCCTACCCGGCCCTGCTGGTGATCGCTGGCTACAACGACAGCCGCGTGCAGTACTGGGAAGCGGCCAAGTGGGTGGCCAAGCTGCGCGACACCAAGACGGACGACAACCTGCTGCTGCTCAAGACCGAACTGGGGGCCGGCCATGGCGGCATGAGCGGGCGTTACCAGGGATTACGTGACGTAGCGCTCGAATATGCATTTGTGTTCAAGGCGCTGGGGCTGGTTTAGCGGTCCTGGCTGAACGCTGGAGCGCTCGACGCGGTTAACCGCCGGGTGTCTTCGGCTTGCTGTCGTTCGGTGGCACGCCGGGGACCGTCTGGTCCTTCGGTGGCGCAGGTAACACAATAGGCACCAGCGGCGGCGAGCCGTTCGTCTTGGGCACCGCCGGCGGGGTGACTTGCGGATACAGCGTCGGGGTGGGGGTGCCCGGCGCGCCTGGGGTTGGCGCCGGCGCGACCGGTACGGTTTGCAACTCCTGAGCCTGCGCCACACCCAATGTGAGCGCGCCCAACACAATGACCGTTAGAATGCTGCACTTCATCGATGGCTCCATGGCCTGACCGGAATGTCGTAAGGCTACTCCCAACCGCGCAAGAATGCCCTTCCCAATGAGATCTCCATGAAACGTTTCGTTCTGCTGGACACCACCCCGATCCCCGACAACGGCGGTGCCTTGTGCCTGTTCGAATACGGCGAGGACTTTGTCATCAAGATCCAGGGCGGCGACGGCGGCCAGTTGATGAACACGCGCATGCACGGCTCCGAAGACGCGCTGGCAGAAATCCCTTGTCGTAAAGTCGCCGGCCGCCCCGGTTCGCGGGTATTGATCGGCGGGCTGGGCATGGGTTTCACCCTCGCGTCGGCCCTCAAGCACCTGGGCAAGACCGCCGAAGTGGTGGTGGCAGAACTGGTGCCCGGTGTCGTGGAATGGAACCGTGGCCCTTTGGGCGAAAAGGCCGGGCGCCCGCTGCTTGACCCGCGCACCGTGGTCCGCATGGAAGACGTGGCCAAGGTGCTGCAAGCCGAGCCCCAGGGCTTTGATGCGATCATGCTCGACGTGGACAACGGCCCCGAAGGCCTTACGCAAAAAGCCAACAGTTGGCTCTACTCCGCCGGTGGCCTGGCCGCCTGCGCCAAGGCCCTGCGCCCCAAGGGCGTACTTGCGGTGTGGTCGGCCAGCGCCGACAAGCTGTTCAGCGACAAGCTGCGCAAGGCCGGTTTCAAGGCCGAGGAAGTGCAAGTGTTCGCCCATGGCAACAAGGGCACGCGGCACACCATCTGGATTGCGGAAAAGCTCAAGGGCTAATTGCGCCGCGATTGGCTAGAATCAACCCTATCCGTGACCCACCCGAAGACAGGAGCCATGATGAGCTCGACCAACCCGCCCTCCCACACCGCCAAGCTCGACCGCATCCTCGCCGATGCCCAGCGCGACCGGGAAATGGGCTACCGCGACAAAGCCCTGAAAATGTACCCCCACGTGTGCGGCCGCTGCGCCCGTGAGTTCGCCGGCAAGCGCCTGAGCGAACTGACCGTACACCACCGCAACCACAACCATGACGACAATCCCCAGGATGGGTCCAACTGGGAGTTGCTGTGCCTGTACTGCCACGACAACGAGCACTCGCGCTACACCGACCAGCAGTACTTCGGCGAAGGCTCCACCAGCAGCCCGACGATCGCCAAGGCCACGCACAACCCGTTCGCGGCGTTGGCCGGGTTGATGAAGAAAGACGACTGAAGTTGCGCGCGGGCTGCCCCGCCCTCTTCGCGGGCAAGCCCGCTCCTACCCTTGACCGCATTCCAGAGCATGGACACGGACCAATGTGGGAGCGGGCTTGCTCGCGAAGGCAGCAGTGCCAGCGGCGCAGCGCTCGATAGCGACCACAGCCCGACCAATCCCCGTATAATCGCCGCTTTTCTCCAAGGCACCCTTCCCCGTGGGCAATAAACGCTACAGCTGCATCGGTCTGTATAACCCCAAATCCCCCGAAAACGTCGGTTCGGTGATGCGCGCCGCCGGTTGCTACGGCGTGGCCTCGGTGTTCTACACCGGCAAACGCTACGAGCGCGCCCGGGATTTCATCACCGACACCAAGAAGGTCCACCACGACATTCCGCTGATCGGCATCGATGACCTGAGAAAAATCCTGCCGCTGGGCTGCATCCCGGTCGCCGTCGAACTGGTGGACGGCGCCCGCCCGCTGCCCGAATACACCCACCCCGACCGCGCGCTGTACATCTTCGGCCCCGAAGATGGCTCCCTCGACAAAGAGATTCGCGACTGGTGTGAAGACGTGGTGTACATCCCGACCACCGGCTGCATGAACCTCGCCGCCACCGTCAACGTGGTGCTCTACGACCGCCTGGCCAAGGGCAATAACACCCGCTCGGGGCCCAAATACTGAGTTGCCGGGAACATCCGGCGCCTGCACACAGTCAGTTGCGTATCACTAGCCCTTGTTGGAGACCGATCATGAGCGACAGCAAAACCCTGCGACCTGTCATTGAATCCACCCCACGCCAGGCCCGCCCCACGCAGAACGTACACGGTTGGGAGCGCATCGGCTCGGTGGCCGGCGGCGTGATCATGGTCGGCAAAGGCCTGCGCCGTGGCGGGATTTTCGGGCTGCTCCAGGTGGCGATTGGCGGCGTGGCGCTGACGCGTGGGTTTACCGGGCACAGTTCGCTCAAGGACAAGCTGGAACAAGGTCGCCAGGAAATGAACAGCCTGCGCACGAAAATCGAGCGGGCCGGTGACGAGTTGAAGAACCTGAAGACCAAGGCGCAAACGGGGGCCGAAAAGGCCACAAAAACCACCGGCTGAGCCAAGTCTTCTGCCTGTTGCTGATCCAGATGTGGGAGGCAGCTTGCTCCCACCTTTATTCTGGGTCAGCGCAACAGCTTGGAGTCCAGCACCACCGACGACTCGCCGATGATGCTCTGGGCCAGTCGCACAAACTCTGGGGTGCTGACGCTGTTCGCCCGCATCACCACTTGCGCGAGATCATCCAGCGAGCGCTTGTTGTGGGTTTTCACGCGGATCTCGCGATCCAGCTCCTGCATCACCACCACTGCCCGCGCCACGGTTGCGCCGCTGACGTGCTCGCCACGCAGGCTGGTGACGTTCTTGCCTTCGCGGGTCAACCGCGCCTGTATCGCCGCATAGCGCTCATCGGTGATCCCGCCGCCACGGCGCAACAGTTCGATCGCGTAATACTCCGCCAGGCCTTCGCTGATCCAGTCGCTGGCATCATGGTCACTGAAGCGGCCGATGGCATGCACCACTTCGCGGATCAACGGGCTGCTGCCGTTTTCACTGACCAGCGGCGTGCGGCTGTTGAGGTAGACCGAGTCGCGCGCCGAGAAGGCGCCACGGCGCATCGGGTCGCTGGCGCCGACAATCAATAGCTTGGCGGGGTGACGCGGGAACGCGGCTTCCACCTGCGGCCAGACGAAAGTCAGCAACGTCAGCACGTCCATACGGCGCATGGCCTGGCCCTTGGGCGAGGTCACGGTGACGTCGGTTTCGCCCAGGCGCACACGGCGGCTGCCGAGGTTACCGGCGAGCATCCAGCCGGTGGGCCGGTCGAACAGGCGCGAGACGTTGTTGATCCGGAAGGTGTGCTTGCCGATACGCGGCCAGGCGGTTTCGACGCTTTTCCAGCCCGTCGGCAGCTCGAACACCAGGCGCGAGACCAGCTCGACGCCGTCCTGCTGGTCGAGGTGCGCGGTCGGCACTAGGTCTTCCCCGCGAAACAGCGCCCAATCCGGCGTCATGCGCGTTTCATAGATACCCGGCTTGCGCGCATGGCTGAGGCGTACACGGTAGGTCAGGCTGGCCTTGTCGGCGCTGGGTTGCCAAAGGCCGCGATGGCCACTGACTTTCCATTGGCCATCGGCCTTGAAATCGCTGTAGTCACCGTCGCGACCCAGCTCGAAATCCAGGCTGCGCACCGCCGAACCCTGGGACAGACTCACGCGCACCTCAGCCTGATCGCTCTGGGGCAGCAGTTTGACGTGATAGTCCAGGTCGACTTTCTTCGCGCACCACGCCGGTGTGCTCAGCGCCAGCAACACCAGGCTGGCCGCCAGCCGGGTCAGGCCCTTCATACTCGCTCCTTGTTCAGCCAGCGCGGAAGATCAGGTAATCCTCCCAGTCTTCTTCGGGCACGCTGCCTTCGCGGAGCATGCGTCCGGACTGGGAAATGCGTTCGTGATGCACGGCGTCACGGTCGCCGCAGACCAGGTGATGCCACAGCGGCAAGTCCTTGCGCTCGCTGACCAGGCGGTAACCGCAGGTGGGCGGCAACCACTTGAACTGGTCGGCCTGGCCCGGGGTAAGCTGGATGCAGTCGGGCACCGACGCGCGGCGGTTGGGGTAATCGGTACACTGGCAGGTTTTCAGGTCGAGCAGTTTGCAGGCGATGCGCGTGTAATAGACGCTGTTGTCGTCTTCATCCTCGAGCTTTTGCAGGCAGCACAGGCCACAGCCGTCGCACAACGACTCCCACTCCTCCTGATCGAGGTGTTCAAGGGTTTTGCGTATCCAGAAAGGTTCGACTTTGGCGGCCATGGTTCTACATCGGTATCGGTGGGTGAAAAGGCCGCCAGTCTAGTGCCCAAGGCCACTGGGGCCAAGCGCTTACGACTGGCGGTGTTGCAAGACTTGTCAGTCTAGTGGGAGCGCAGTAGCTTTGAGCGCCGAATTGACGATCAGGAACTGCCCATGAGCACCAACCCCCGCGCTGCCGATTACCCGATCAACCCCCAGTTCACTGAGCGCTGGTCGCCCCGCGCCTTTACCGGCGAGAGCATCCCGCAGGAAACCCTGCTGAGTTTTTTCGAAGCCGCGCGCTGGGCGCCATCGGCCTACAACTCGCAGCCCTGGCGTTTTCTCTATGCGCGCCGTGACACGCCGGACTGGGAACGTTTCCTCGGCCTGTTGAACGAATTCAACCGCAACTGGGCGCAGCATGCGTCGGCCCTGGTGATCATCGCCTCGAAAACCGACTTCATCGCCCCCGGCGCCAGCGAAGAAACCCCGGCGCTGTGGCACACCTTCGACACCGGTTCGGCCTGGGGCTACCTCGCGCTGCAGGCCAGCCTCAGCGGCTGGCACAGCCATGGCATGGCCGGCTTCGATCAGGCGCTGACGCGCAAAGAGCTGAAGATTCCCGAGGGTTATGCGCTGCATGCGGCGGTCGCGATTGGCAAGCTGGGCGACAAGTCGAGCTTGCCCGAGTACCTGCAAGGCCGTGAGACCCCAAGCCCGCGCAAGCCGTTGAGCGAGCTGGTTTCGCAAGGCGATTTCAGTCTCTAGGACTGACGTGGGAGCTGGCTCGCCAGCCCCCACCTGTGGTTCGACGCGGTGTCAGTAGCCGCGCTCGAAATCCACTTCACCGCGCAACACTTGCTTGGCCTGGTAGGCGCGCACGTTTTCCAGAAACAGTTGCACCATCATCGATGGCGAGGTCGGCGCCGAGCTGTGCCCGGTCAGCAGCAGGCCCCAGGCGGTCCAGAACGGGTGGCGCTGCGGCAACGGTTCCTGGCGGCACACGTCGATCACCGCGCCAGCCAGGTGCCCTTCTTTCAACGCTTCGACCAGATCCGCATCAACCACCGCGACGCCGCGGCCGACGTTGATAAACAACCCGCTCGGCTTGAATTGCTTGAACAGCGCCGCGTCGTACAGGTCGTGGGTGTTCGGCGTGTTGGGCAACAGGTTGATCACGTAGTCCGCTTCGCCCACCAGCCGGCCGAGTTGATCGAGCGCGGCCACTTCGACAAACGGCGCCTGCTCGCGCGCCTGGCTGGCGATGCCGTACAGCTTGACGCCAAACGGCACGAGGAACTGCGCCACGCGCTGGCCGATATCACCGCAGCCGACGATCAGCACCGTGCGCCCCGCCAGGCTCTGGCCCATGCGGTTGTCCCACTTGCGCTCGACCTGGCTGACCAGGCGCGCCAAGACTTCGCGTTCATGGCCGAGCATGTAGGTGAGGATAAATTCCGCCATGACCTGGCCAAAAATCCCCACCGCACGGGTCAAGCGATAGTCGCGGGGCAGGCCGTCGGCCAGCAGCGGCGTGATGCCGGCCCAGGTCGATTGCAGCCACTGCGGCTGGTGCCCCTGGCGCAACAGGGTGGCGAGCAGGTCCGGCTGGCCGAGCCACACCGGGCAATCGGCGGCCAGGCGCGAGAGTTCGGCCGAGTCGCCGCTGGTCAACACCTCGAGGTCCGGGGCCGCTTCGCTCAGCAACCGGGCGTAGAGCGGGTGATCCTGTTCAGCAATCAGAACACGCATGGTTCAAACCTTTCAAAAACAATGCGGACGGCCGCCCGCATCCTTACGGCCACCATCCATTAATACGATTCCATGGAAAAGAATGCGCCCCGGGCAGGGCACGCCACGATCACATCGGGTCGTTGCGGCGCAGCAGCTCTTCGGGCAAGTGTTCGATGTACTCGTCCTCGGCCGGTGGCATTTGCAGGTGGTAGCCCTGCTTTTCGAGGTTTTCCAGGACCACTGCGATGTCCTCGCGCGACAGCTTGCGCTCGGGCGTCAGCACCATGTCGAAGGCGTGATGGGCCTTGCCGAAGGCTTCCATCAAGGGTTCCGGCACGCGCTCCAGGGCATCACTTTTCAGCACGTAGAGATACATTTCGTTGCGTTTCAAGCTGCGATAGATGGAGCAAATACGTTTCAAGGCTGTTCTCCGGCAGTGGCCAGGCTGTCGAGCAGCGCCTGGCCCATCAACTCGCGGCGCCAGCCACGCAGCGAGTCTGGCAATTGGTAAGGCCCGTCGGGGTAGCCACTTTTGACCAGGGCTTCGAGGGTTTTCTTGCGCAGCATCAGTTCCGGCGCCATCTCCAGACGTTCGGCTTGCGCCTGGCCCAAGGCGCGCAGGTGCTTGATCAGCGTCGCGGCGTCCACCGGCAGCGGTTCAGCCACGGCGGGCGGCCATTGGTCCATGGACACGCTGCCGGCGCGCTTGATCAGGTCCAGCAGAAACTGGCCATCCTGACGCACGGTGCGCGGGTGCATGTCTTCGATTTTGCCCAGGGCGGCGAGGTTATCCGGCTGGGATTTGGCCAGGGGCCACAGCGAGTGTTCACGAATGATGCGATTGCGCGGCAGGTCACGGGCACGCGCTTGCTGCTCGCGCCAGGCGCACAGTTCACGCAGCACGGCGAGTTGGGCACGGGACAGTTTCCACGCCAGCTTGGCCTCGCGGTACACCTCGTAAGGGTCGACTTCGCGGCGCAGGTTGGCCACCAGTTCGGCACCGTCTTCCAGGACCCAGGCGTACTTGTCGTCCGACAGCCGCGGGCGCAGGCGAATGAAGACCTCGGCCAAGTGGACCGCATCTTCGGCGGCGTAGCTCACCTGGGTCTCGGACAACGGGCGCTGCAGCCAGTCCGAGCGGGTTTCGCCCTTGGGCAAGTCGATATCGAGCACGGCTTGCACCAGGCGCGAATAGCCCATGGAGAAGCCGAGGTTCAGGTAAGCCGCGGCCAGTTGGGTGTCGAACAACGGCACTGGCAGGCTGCCGGTCAGGCGCAGCAACACTTCCAGGTCTTCACTACAGGCGTGGACCACTTTGATCACGGCCGGGTTTTCCAGCAACGCCGCCAGCGGTTGCCAGTTGTCGATGGTCAGGGGGTCGATCAGGTAAGCGCGAACGCCATCACCGATCTGGATCAGCCCGGCAATGGGATAAAAGGTGTCGACCCGCATGAACTCGGTGTCGAGGGCGACGAATGGCAACTGCTGCCATTCGGCGCAATGCTGGCCGAGGCTATCGTTGTCGCAGATCCAGTGAATATCGATGGCCACACGGCTCTCCCTTGAAGAATGGCGCGCAGTATATATCGCGGAAGGGACTTGCGAGCATCCGCAGTGCACACGCAATCATGAAAACTCCGACAGCATGTGAAGAATAGTCGGACAGATTGGAGTTATCCCATCTTACGTAGAACGTAGACACGCCATACGCTGGAGCCAGGAATGAACTCCTGGTGATTCAGGACCTGGAACCCCGCCTGGCAGAACTCCCCCTCCACTGGCGTCCGGGAGGCGACCGACACGATCACGGTGTCGCGGCTGACCCGATGAAACTCCTGTAGCAGCGCTTGGCGCCCTTCGCGGCTGGGCACGTGGCGAAACAATTCCAGACAGAAAATGCAATCTACCGCGTTCGCCGACAAGCCGATGGAAAATGCCGAGCCCTGAAAGGTCTTGACCCGCTTGAGCAGCGCCGCCGGGTGATGGGTGCGGGCGTGGTCGAGCATGTCCTGGGAGTTATCCGAGGCGAGGATGACCCGGTTGACGTGTTCGGCCAACACCGGCCAGAACCGCCCCGAACCGCAGGCCAGGTCGAGGATCAGACCGGGCTCGCCGGCCACCTTGAGGGCATTGCGCACCAGCCGCCCGTCACGCCACGCCGCCAGACGCCGGCGCAGCCCAGGCGGGCGCGTATCGCCGCAGACCCTGGCGTGCTCACGGTCACAGCGTTCGGCGTATTCGATCTCGATGGACGAAAGTGGTGGTGACAACATCACGGGCTCATGTGAGTGGAACGGTAGTGAACGACCTTGATTCGCAGCTTAACCAGTGCAACGTGAAAAAAAGGTCGAAAAAACCACCACCGTCAATCCGTTCACGCCGAGTGCAGATACCAGCGCCAATCCTGCTCGCCCACCTCGCCCATGAACTGCCGATATTCAGCCCGTTTCACCGCCAGGTACACGCCGAGGAACTCACTGCCGAACGCCTCCCGTGCCCAGCTGGAGTCTTCCAGGGCGCGCAGGGTGGTGAGCCAATCGGTGGGCAGCAACGCGTTGGCCTGGGCGTAGCCGTTGCCTTCCACCGGAGCGCCGGGGTCAAGTCGTTCGCGGATGCCGCGGTGGATACCGGCGAGGATCGCCGCCGCCGCCAGATAGGGGTTGGCGTCGGCGCCGCAGAGGCGGTGTTCGATGTGCCGCGACGGCGCCGGACCACCCGGCACACGCAGGCTGACGGTGCGGTTGTCGACGCCCCAGGTGGCGGCCAGCGGCGCATAGCTGTTGGTCTGGAAGCGGCGATAGGAGTTGGCGTTGGGGCAGAACATCAGCAGCGAATCGAGCAAGGTGCTGAGCATGCCGCCCACGGCCTGGCGCAGCAGCGGCGTACCGTCGGCGGCCTCGCTGGCGAACAGGTTATGGCCCTCGGCGTCCGCCAGGCTGACATGCATGTGCATGCCGGTGCCGGCCAGGTCGTCGAACGGTTTGGCCATGAAGCACGCCGTCATCCCGTGTTTGTGCGCCACGCCTTTGACCAGGCGTTTGTAGCGCACCGCTTCGTCCATCGCTTGCAGGGCATCGGTGCGGTGTTCGAGGGTGATTTCGACCTGGCCCGGCGCGTATTCGGAAATCGCCGTGCGCGCCGGGATGCCTTGCAGTTTGCAGGCGCTGTAAAGGTCGGCGAGAAACGGCTCGATCTGCTCCAGCTCGCGCAGGCCATAGACCTGGGTCGCACGCGGGCGGCCGCCGTCCATGTCACGCGCCGGTTGCGGGCGGCCGTTGTGGTCGGGTTTCTGGTCGAGCAGGTAGAACTCCAGTTCCGCCGCCATCACCGGGTAATAACCATCGGCCTTGAGCCCGTCGATCACCCTGGCCAGCACGTGCCGGGGGTCGGCCACGGTGGCGGGCAAGCCTTCGGTGGGGTGCATGCTGACTTGCACCGCCGCCGTCGGAATCAGCCGCCATGGCATGCGCTGCAAACTGCCGCTGATCGGGTAGGCGCGACAGTCGATATCGCCCACCTCCCACACCAGCCCGGAGTTTTCCACGTCATCGCCATGGATGGTCAGGCCAAGGATGGTGCTGGGCAGCGGGCGGCCGCTTTCATACACCGCCAGCAGTTCGTCGCGATGCAGCAACTTGCCGCGCGGCACGCCATTGTTGTCGAGAATAAACAGCTCGAACATCTCGATGTCCGGGTTCTGCTCAAGGAAAGAGCGGGCTTCGTGCAGGCTGGCAAAAACACTCATGGCAATTCTCATACGTTTGCGTCAGGCAGGCGCACAGGCGCCGCCGGGCGGATGCGCGCAGGTGCGCGTCATCCATCGGATAGATCAACGTAGGAGAGAGGTATCTGGTGGGCGCGCATGTCGACAGTGGAACAGGGCCCAGAAAGCCAGCGCGGAGGGCAACGCCTCGACATCCGCCGGACCGCTCGGCGCGAGCACGCCAGGCAGTGTCTCGGGGTAAGTGTCGGGGTAACCGTCCATGGGCGAATCACAGTGAGGGAGATGCCTGGCAGCGTCACACGCCGGGTCAGGGGCGTCAATTCAGGGTTGACGGAGTTTGGTTGCACGTTGGCTAAACATTCGCCGTCCTTGCCACCCCGCCATCTTGCTGGAAATAATGGCCGCCCGATCATGCCCAAGGACTCGACCGCATGAAAGCTCCTTTAGCCCTGTGTGTATTGGTGAGTCTGGCGACACCCGCCCTCGCGGACACGCCCCCCTCGCGCCTGGACAACGTGCTCGACAGCGGCACGCTCACCGTCTGCACCACCGGCGACTACAAGCCCTACACCTTCCTGCGTGCCGATGGCCGCTACGAAGGCATCGATATCGCCATGGCCGAGTCCCTGGCCAAGAGCCTCAACGCCAAAATCGCCTGGGTGCCCACCACCTGGAAAAGCCTGATGCCGGACTTCCTCGCGCACCGCTGCGACATCGCCGTGGGCGGTATTTCGGTGTCGCTGGAACGCCAGAAAAAGGCGTTCTTCAGCCAGTCCCTCGGCGTCGACGGCAAGATCCCGCTGGTGCGCTGCGCCGATGTGCAGCGTTACCAGAGCGTCGAGCAGATCAACCAGCCACAGGTGCGGGTGATCGAACCGGCGGGCGGCACCAACGAAGTGTTCGCCCGGGCGCACCTGGGCCAGGCGCAACTGCGCCTGCACGACAACGTGACCATCTTCGACGAACTGCTGGCGGGCAAGGCCGATGTGATGATCACCGACGCCAGCGAGGCGCGCTTCCAGCAGAAACTCAAGCCGGGGCTGTGCGCGGTCAACCCGCAGCGGCAGATGCAGTACAGCGAGAAAGCCTTCCTGCTGCCCCGCGACGATGTGGCCTGGAAAAGTTACGTCGACCAGTGGTTGCACCTGAGCGTGGCCACCGGGGTGTACAACGGCATCGTCAATCAATGGCTGGCGGCGCCCTGAGCCGCAGCCGTCTAAGCTGTGCTCACATCCATAAGAACGAGGCACGGATAATGAAGCGACTGCTCCGATTCAGCTGGCTGTTGCTGTTGGGTTTCAGCCAGGTACACGCCGCCGCCTTGCCGGAGGAGGAAGCCCAGGCGGCCAAGGCTCTGCTGGGGAAAGCCTTGGCCTACTACCAGAGCAATGGCGACAAGGCCTTCGCCGCCTTCAGCCGCCAGGGCGAGTTCGTCGACCATGACCGCTATGTGTTCGTGGTCGACACCCAGGGCGTGTTGCTGGCCAGCGGCGGGCCCTCCTCCGCCTTGATCGGCCGCGATGTGTCCGAAGTGCTCGGGGCAGATTTGCGCCAGTCGTTCAAGGACGCGCTCAAGGCGCCGGAAGGCCAGGGCATCCAGCAGGCCGACTACCGCTGGCAGAACTGGAACGACGGCAAGATCGAACACAAGCATGTGTTTTATCAGCGTGTCGGCGAACGCATTCTGGCGGTGGGCTATTACCTGCCACGGGCCACGCCGGAACAGGCGCGAGCGCTGCGGGACCAGGCCGTCAAGGCGCTGGTCAAGGATGAAGCCGGCACGCTGAAGGCGATCAACTCATTGCAGGGCGGTTTCCTGCAGGACGATCTCTACGTGTTCGTGGTCGACCTCGATACCCGGCGCTATGCCGCCCATGGCACCAACCTGCGGCTGATCAACACCGACTTCAGCAAGATCAAGGACCCCGACGGCAAGCCGGTGGGCGCACCGATCCTCAAGTTGATGGCGGAGCAGGATCAGGGTGAGTACACGTACCGTTGGAAAAACCCGGTGACCGGCAAGGTCGAGAACAAGCATGCGTATTTGCGCAAAACCGGGCATTTCATGGTGGCGGTCGGTTCTTACAGCCCTTGAATTGCACAGGCGGTCAAACCGGTGGGAGCGGGCCAGCCCGCTCGCACATTTGGATGTCCAGCCGGACCGTCAGCGGGCCTTGTCTTCACGGCCGCGCAGCATGCGATCAGGCATCGCAATCGCTGCCGCCAACCCCAGCAACGACACCGCCGCACTGACCATCAGCAAATGCCGGAACGTCAACGCCAGTTCCCCGCGCAGGGCATCCTGCGCCGGGCCCGGGGCGGCGTTCAGGCCGTCGAGCAAAACGCTGCCGGAACCGCCCTCGACCACCAGCGCGCCGCTGGCCAGGTGGGCAAAGCTGGAGTCCTGCAACAGCGCCAGCAACAACGCCGACATGCACGCCACCCCGACCGCCCCGCCCAGGGAACGGAACAGGTTGGTGGTGCTGGTGGCGACGCCGATATCGTGCTGTTCCACCGAGTTCTGCGTACCCACCAGCGAGGTCGGGAACTGCATGCCGGCAGCGATGCCGCACAGCAGCATGCACATCGCCGTCAGCCCCATCGCCTGGGGCGCGCTGAACGCCATGCCGAGAATCGCCAAGGGGCTCAACACGGCGCCGCTGAGGATCAGTGGTTTATAGCGCCCGGTCACCGAGGTCATGCGCCCGGCAAAGTAGGCGCCCATCGGCAAGCCCATCGCCAGTGGCAGCAGGTGCAGCGCGGCGCTGTCCGCGCCGGAACCGGTCACGGTCTGAAAGCGCAAAGGCATCAGCACCGTCAGGGAAATCGCCTGGAAACTGGTGAAAAACATCGTACACCAGCACAGCACCGCGCTGCGGTTGGCGAACAGGTGCATCGGCAACAACGGTTCCCGCGCACGCCGCTCATGCCAGACAAATATGCTCAGCGCCACCAGCGCGCAGGCCAGCAACGCTAGCACCGAGTCATTGCGCCAATCATGGCCCTGGCCGATCTCGGTGATGCCCAGCAGCAAGGCGCTCAAGCCGATGATCAGCAGCACGGTACCGAGGTAATCGATGATCGGCTTGCGTTGCGGCAACGGCAGCCCGACCAGGCTGCGATGGGCCACGTACCAGGCGCCGGCGCCCAACGGCAAGTTGATCAAAAACACCCAGCGCCAGGACAGGTACTCGGTCATATAACCGCCCAGCACCGGCCCGGCCACGCTGGCCACCGCGTACATGCCGCTGAAATAGCCCTGGTAACGCCCGCGCTCGCGCGGCGGGATGATGTCGCCGATGATCGCCTGGCTCACCGAAATCATCCCGCCGGCGCCGATGCCCTGGAGCACCCGCGCCAGCACCAGTTGCTCCATGCTTTGCGCCATGCCGCAGAACAGCGACGCCAGGGTGAACAGGCCCATGCCGATCAGCATCATCGGCCGCCGCCCGTACAGGTCGCCGAGCTTGCCGTAGATCGGCACCGCCACTGTCATCGCCACCATGTAGCCGGAGATCACCCAGGCCAGCAGGTTGACGTCGTGGAACTGCGCGGAAATGGCCGGCATGGACACGGCGACAATGGTCTGGTCCAAGGCACCGAGGAAGATCGCCATCATCAACGAGACGAGGATGCTGCGCACGGCAGGTACGGCTGGAGTAGGCTGATTGAGCTGAGTCACGGTAAACCTTCGAGCAAGGCCCGCAGGAAAAGGCGACCTGCGGGCATGCTCGATACGATAGCAGGCTATTCGATAGCTTCGTAAGGAAGCCCGACGTAATTTTCCGCGATGGTGGTGCGACCGGCGTGTGAGTGGATGAAGTACGCCAGTTCGCTCTCGGCAATGCGCTGGCTGAACCCGTCCGCTTCGGGAAACTGATGCAGCATCGACGTCATCCACCAGGAAAACCGCTCAGCCTTCCACACGCGTCGCAGGCAGATTTCCGAATATTTCTCCAGCAACTCCACGCGCCCCTCGCGGTAGACCTTGAGCAAGATGCGAAACAGCGTGCTCACGTCGCTCGCCGCCAGGTTCAAGCCCTTGGCCCCGGTGGGTGGGACGATGTGCGCCGCATCCCCCAGCAGAAACAAACGCCCGTACTGCATCGGCTCGACCACGAAGCTGCGCAGCGGCGCGATGCTTTTTTCGATCGACGGCCCGGTCACCAACTGCTCGGCCAACTGGCTTGGTAGGCGCGTTTTCAGTTCAGCCCAGAAACGCTGGTCCGACCACTCATCGACCGACTCCTCGACGGGTACTTGCAGGTAGTAACGGCTGCGCGTCGGCGAACGCATGCTGCACAAGGCAAACCCGCGCGCATGCTTGGCGTACACCAGTTCAGGATGGACCGGCGGCGTGTCGGCCAGGATGCCCAGCCAGCCGAAGGGATACACCCGCTCGAAGACCTTCAGCGACTCGGCCGGGATCGATTGCCGGGCGACACCGTGAAAACCGTCGCAACCGGCCACGTAATCACACTCCAGGCGAAAGGCTTCGCCTTCATGTTCGAACGTCAGCCAGGGTTGATCAGTTTTGAGCCCGTGGGGTTGCACCTCACGCGCGTTGTACAAGGTGACGCCACCGGTGGCGGCGCGTGCGGCCATCAGGTCGCGGGTCACTTCGGTCTGGCCGTAGACCATCACCGATTGACCGCCGGTGAGCGCCTTGAGGTCGATGTGAGTCAGTTGGCCATTAAGCGCCAGTTCGAAGCCATCATGGACCAGGCCTTCCGCGTCCATGCGCTGGCCGACGCCGGCCTCGCGCAACAGGTCGACCATGCCTTGCTCCAACACCCCGGCACGGATGCGCCCCAGCACGTAGTCGGCGCTCTGGCGCTCTAGAATCAGGGTTTGGATACCGGCCTGCTGCAACAGTTGGCCGAGCAACAGTCCCGAAGGACCGGCGCCGATGATGGCGACTTGAGTTTTCAGCGTTTTCATTATTTTTATGGTCCGAAAAATTCACCCGAACGGATAAGGTGAAAGAGTTGTCATTGGTCTTATTGCTGACATTTTTCACTTGAGTGGGCGCTATAAGAAGGTGAAAACTGCGCCAAAGCCTGCGCTTTTTGCCAATCGGGGCGATTACCGAACCACTTGCCTGAGTATCGGATTGAAACTATGACCAAAACTGCCAGTTCCGCGATTCCGGTGTTCAAGCTGTACGGGGAAAACCAGCAATGGCCGACGCCGGATTTGTTGCACTGCGAAACGATTTCCCGACGCAGCCGGGACTACCAGTGGGAAATCCAGCCCCACCGGCACGCGGATCTGTGCCAGTTGCTGTACGTCCACCAAGGCCAGGCGCAACTGGAAATCGAAGGCCAGCGCACCACCCTCAACGAAGCGACCTTGCAGGTGCTGCCGCCGCTGTGTGTGCACGGATTCCGGTTTGCGGAAGATGTCGAAGGCTACGTGCTGACCCTGGCGGCACCGCTGGTCAGCCACCTGCAAGCGCAATTGGGCGCAACGGTGGACGGCCTGCAGGTGCTGGGCAGTTACCCGGCAGGCAAGGACAGCGACTATCTCAACAACCTGTTCGCCCGCCTGCAGGACGAATACGCCGATGAGCAGCCGGCCCGGGACATGCTGATGCACGCCCTGGTCAGCGTGCTGCTCGTATGGATCAGCCGCCAGGCCATCCAGCGCCGTCACCCGCGGGCACCGCGTGGGCGCGAGTATTTCCGGCGCTTTACCCAATTGGTCGAACAGCATTATCGCGAACACCCGAAGATTGAAGACCTGGCCCACAAGCTGGGTATCTCGGTCTCACACCTGAACGGCACATGTCGGGAGTTGGGTGGGCAACCCGCGCTACAGATCATGCACGACCGCCAATTGCTGGAAGCCAAGCGCCTGCTGACCTACACCAGCATGACCATCAATGAAATGTCAGAGGTATTGGGCTTTTCCGACCCGACCAACTTCTCGCGGCTATTCCGCCGCCGGGTCGGGTTTTCGCCCAAGGCATTTCGCGAACGACTCAAGGCCGAAACACCCGAGGATTAAACGCGGGATCGTCCTTGGTTGGCCATTAGCGCAACGCGCTGAAACTGCCGGTGCGCGGAATGCATTGATCCTGATGGCAACTGATCGCAAAGCTCGGCTGCATGCGGGCCTGCTCGACGCGATAGGCGGCGGTGCCGTACAGCGCGCTGACCAAGGCGCAAAGGATGAAAATTTTCAGGTACTTTCTGGTTTTGACGGTCATGGCACAGACCTCTGAAGGACCTACTCGGTGCTGTTTAAAGCATAGGTCAGCCAGGGCGAGTTGCCATTATTGGACGCCATTCAACATCTGTATGTCGGGTCACAGGCCCCGGTCCCACTCCGGCGTTTCCGGAAACCTCAGCACCAGGAAATCCAGGAGGCTGCGCAGCGCCGACGGCATGTGTTTGCGCGACGCGTACACCGCGTAGATGTTCATCTGCCGCGGTTCGGCCGCGGGCAACAGGCGCACCAGTTCGCCACGGCGGATGTGCTCGCCGGCCTGATAACTGGGCAGCATCGCCACCCCCGCCCCGGCGAGCGTCACGCGTAACAGTGTGCTGGCTTCGTTGGCGGTGATATTGCCGTGGACCGGCACCGAAACGTGTTCGCCGCCTTCCTCGAAATGCCACAGGCTTTTGCCGAAGTACGAGTGGGTCAGGCAGTTGTGCCGCGCCAGGTCCTCGACCTTTTGCGGCGCCGGATGCTCAAGCAGGTAGGCCGGGGTCGCGCACACCACCGAGCGACAGACCGTCAGGCGCCGCGCGATCAGGTTGGGGTCCAGGTCGTTGCTGGTGCGGATGGCCAGGTCGATGCGCTCATCCACCAGGTTGACCGTGCGATCGAGCATCTGCAGGTCGACCGTCACCAAGGGGTAGCGCCTGACGTATTCGGCGATGGCCTCGGCCAACTGCGCCTGGCCGAACGAGGTGCTGACACTCAGGCGCAGCAGGCCACGGGGCGCGTCATCCGGCTCGCTGACGGCGGCCTGCATGTCGCCGCACAGTTCCAGCAATTGCCGGCAACGTGGCAGGGTTTCCCCGCCGGCAGCCGTCAGGCTGAGTTTGCGCGTGGTGCGATGCAGCAAGCGCGCGCCGACCCAGTCTTCCAGCTCGGCCAGGTAGCGCGAGACCACCGGGCGCGACAGGTCCAGATGGTCGGCGGCGGCGGACTGGCTGCCCAGATCCACCACCGTCACAAACACGCGCATTGCTTGAAGACGATCCATGATCTGCCCGATTTTAGAAACAAACTATGTCCCAGCATCGCATTTTTTGTGGTGTTTGGTGCAACTAAGCTCTGCGCATCCCTTACCGATTGCCGGAGTTGCCCGATGTTGTCCACCCTCAAGCGCCTGACCCTGGCGACCGCCGCCCTGGCCTTCGCCGTCCAGGCGGCCGCCGCCGAGCTGACCCTCGACGTGTACAACCCCGGCGAGGCCGCGATCTTCCCGGTCAGTTCGGTGCTGGTCAGCGGCGCGAAAGACGCGATCCTGGTCGACGCGCAGTTCGGCAAAAGCCAGGCCGAACACCTGGTGCAGAAGATCCGCGCCAGCGGCAAACACCTGACGACCATCTACATCAGCCACGGCGACCCGGACTACTACTTCGGCCTCGACACCCTGACCGCCGCATTCCCCGACGCCAAGGTGCTGGCCCCGCAAGCGGTGGTCGACCACATCAACGCCACCGTCGCCGGCAAACTGGCGTTCTGGGGCCCGAAAATGGGCGCCGACAAGCCAGGCAAAACCATCGTGCCGCAGGTGCTCGACGGCCACCGCCTGACGCTTGAAGGGCAACCGCTGGAAGTGATCGGCCTCGACGGCCCGCAGCCGGATCGCAGCTTTGTATGGGTGCCGTCGATCAAGGCCGTGGTCGGCGGTGTGGTCGTCGCCGACAACATCCACCTGTGGATGGCCGATACTCAGAGCGCGCAGTCCCACAAAGACTGGCTGGCCACCCTGCAACGCATCGCCGAACTGCAGCCGCGCACGGTGGTTCCGGGGCATTTCCTCGGCAACCCGTCGCTGCAATCCGTGGCCTTTACCGCCGACTACATCCAGGCCTTTGACGAAGAAACCGCCAAGGCCAAGGACTCCGCCGCCCTGATCGCGGCGATGAAAAAGCGTTACCCGACCCTCGCCGACGAAAGTTCGCTGGAACTGAGCGCCAAAGTCGCCAAGGGCGAAATGAAGTGGTGAAGCGTTTCAAACCTTAACCGTACTGGAGAATGTCATGAGCAAGATCGCAATCATTGGGGCCACCGGCCGCGCCGGTAGCCAACTGCTGGAAGAAGCGCTGCGACGCGGGCACAGCGTCACCGCCATCGCGCGCAACACTGACAAGCTCGCCGTGCGTCCTGGCGTCAGCGTCAAACAGGTCGATGCGCTGGATGCCGAGGCCTTGCAACAGGCCATCAGCGGCAGCGATGTGGTGATCAGCGCGGCGCATTTCGCCACCCTGCCCGCCAGCGCGGTGATCGGCCCGGTGAAAAAAGCCGGGGTCAAACGCCTGCTGGTGGTGGGCGGCGCGGGTTCGTTGCTGCTGCCGGGCGGCACTCGGGTGATCGACAGCGAGGGTTTCCCAGAGGCGTACAAGGCTGAAGCCAGTGCCGGCGCGACGTTCCTCGAGGCGTTGCGTCAGGAGCAGGAACTGGATTGGACCTTCCTGTCGCCATCGGCCGAATTCGTTGAAACCGAGCGCACCGGCACCTTCCGCCTGGGCCAGGATGATCTGTTGGTGAGCCGCGAAGGCCGCAGCTGGATCAGCTTCGCCGACTTCGCCATCGCGATGATCGATGAAGTGGAAACACCGAAGCATTCGCGCCAGCGTTTCACCGTCGGTTACTGAGCCGACACGATCAACCTGTGGGAGCTGGCTTGCCGGTTCCCACAGGTGGATCTTCAGCGTTACGCCTGTTGCGCCTGGTTGACCAACCACTCCATCAACGCTTCAAGCCCGGCGGACGGCTTTGTCCCCGGCGGATACACCAGGTAATAGCCCATCCCCGTCGGCACCCGCAATTCAAACGGCGTCACCAAGCGCCCCGCGCTCACATCCTCGCCAATCAACGCGCTGTCGCCGATCGCCACGCCTGAACCCTGGGACGCCACTGTCATGGCCAGATCCAGCGTCTCGAAATGATGGCCCTGGCTCACATTGCTCAAGCGCGTCTTCGCCGCGTTCAGCCATAACGCCCAGTCCCGCTCGTCCCGCGTGGGGTGCAGCAGCACCTGTTGCTGCAGGTCTGCTGGCGTATTCAGCGCGCCCAGCAAGGCCGGCGCGCACACCGGGGTGAGGTGTTCGTCGAACAGATGCCGAGCCTCGGCCGACTGTTCGGCGCTGGGCGCATAGATCACCGCGGCATCGAATTGCTCGCGACGAAAGTCCACGGTGTAGGCCACGGTCGTGGTCAGCTCCACCGGCACATCCGGGCGCTCCCGCTGCCATTGCATCAAGCGCGGCAGCAGCCAGCGCATCACGCAGGTGGAGGCCTTGAGCTGCAAGGTGTCGCGGCGGCGGCCGATCTGCTCCAGCGCGTCACCGATCAGGCCGAAGACCTGCTGCACCCGCAGCGACCACTCGCGGCCCTCTTCGGTCAGGCTCAGGCCCCGTGCCTGGCGCTGGAACAAGGCATAGCCCAAATGGCTTTCCAGCCCGGCGATCTGCCGGCTCACCGCGCCTTGGGTGATGTGCAACTGCGCGGCAGCGTGGGTGAAGTTGCAGCACTGGGCGGTGACCCAGAAGGTGTGCAGCGCGGGCAGCGGCGGGAGGCGTTTCATAGGGCAAGCAGCCATGACGTGAGGACATGGCTAGTATGACTTTTTATCGATTGTTGCCGCTACCGGCCAGCCGGTCCAATACCGCCTCACCTCAACCTGAGAGCGACATGTATGGCGACCTGCGGCGAAGTATTGGTCAAGCTCCTGGAAAGCTACGGCGTGGACCAGGTGTTTGGTATTCCTGGCGTCCACACCGTGGAGTTGTATCGCGGCCTGGCGCGCTCGAACATCCGCCACGTCACCCCGCGCCACGAACAGGGCGCGGGTTTTATGGCCGATGGCTATGCGCGCACCAGCGGCAAGCCCGGCGTGTGTTTGATCATCACCGGCCCCGGCATGACCAACATCACCACGGCCATGGGCCAGGCCTATGCCGACTCGATCCCGATGCTGGTGATCTCCAGCGTGCAGGCGCGCAGCCAGTTGGGCGGCGGGCGCGGCAAGTTGCATGAGCTGCCGAACCAAAGCGCGCTGGTCGCCGGCGTGGCGGCGTTCTCCCACACCGTGATGTCGGCAGCAGAATTGCCCGGCGTGCTGGCGCGGGCGTTTGCACTGTTCCAGGCAGGGCGCCCGCGCCCGGTACACATCGAAATCCCGCTGGATGTGCTGGTGGAAAACGCCGATGCGTTGCTCGGCACCTCCCCCATCAGCGTGGCGCGTGCCGGTGCGGCGCCAGTGGCGGTCGCGCAGATGAGCCAACGGCTCGCCGCCGCCCAACGCCCGCTGATCCTGGCCGGCGGCGGCGCCATCGAGGCCGCCGCGGCGTTGACCCGCCTGGCCGACGCCCTCGGTGCCCCCGTGGCTCTGACCATCAACGCCAAAGGCCTGCTGCCCGCGGCCCACCCGCTGCTGATCGGCTCGACCCAGTCCCTGCTCGCCACCCGCGCCCTGGTCGCCGAAGCCGATGTGGTGCTGGCGATCGGCACGGAGCTGGCGGAGACCGACTACGACGTGACCTTCGCCGGCGGTTTCGAGATTCCCGGCGCACTGCTGCGCATCGATATCGACCCCGACCAGACCGTGCGCAATTACCCGCCCGAGCTGGCCTTGGTGGCCGACGCGCAGATCGCCGCCGACGCCTTGCTCGCCGAACTCCAGCGCCAACCGCTGGCGCCTCGCCACAGTGCCTGGGGCGCCCAGCGCGTCGCCCGCCTGTGGGCCGAATTGACGCCGACCTGGGACGCCGCCACCCGCGCGCAAACCCGCATGCTCCACACGGTGCTGGAGGAACTGCCCGGCGCAGCGCTGGTGGGCGACTCCACGCAGCCGGTGTACAGCGGCAACCTGACCCTGAACCTTGACCACCCGCGCCGCTGGTTCAACGCGTCCACCGGCTACGGCACCCTGGGTTATGCCCTGCCCGCGGCCATCGGTGCCTGGTTGGGGCGTGGCGATGGCCAGCCGGTGGTGTGCCTGATCGGCGACGGCGGGCTGCAATTCACCCTGCCGGAACTGGCCAGCGCCGTGGAGGCGCGCACACCGATCATCGTGCTGCTGTGGAATAACCAGGGCTATGAGGAGATCAAGAAGTACATGGTCAACCGGGCCATCGAACCGGTCGGCGTCGACATTTACACGCCGGACTTCATCGGCGTGGCCACGGCCCTCGGTTGCGCTGCCGAACGCATCCAGGGCCTGGACGCACTGCGCGTGGCCTTGCGTGCCGCCGCGGATCGCCAGGGGCCGACGCTGATTGAAATCGACCAGGAACGTTGGATGCAGGAGGTAGCGGTATGAGTGCGGTCGTAAACGGTGTGTATATCAATGGTGCGTGGCGTGCGGGCCATGACGTGTTGGACGTGATCAACCCGGCCACCGAGGAAATACTCGCCCAGGTCAGCGTCGGCGATGCCCGCGCCGTGACCCAGGCGGTCGACGCCGCCAGCGCGGCGTGTGTCGGCTGGTCGCAGAGCACCGGCCGCGAGCGCGGCGCCCTGCTGCGCAAAGTGGCTCAAGGCGTGAGCGAGCAGCGCGAACCGTTGATGCACATACAGTCGCGCAACAGCGGCAAACCGTTGTTCGAAGCAGGAATCGATGTGGACGACGTCATCGCCACCTTCGAGTACTACGCCGGTCTCGCCGAGGCGCTGGACGCCGAGCAAGACCGCGCGGTGGCGCTGCCCACTGATGCCTTCAGCGCCCGCCTGCGCCGCGAGCCCTGCGGCGTGGTGGGGCTGATCGTGCCGTGGAATTTCCCCATGGTCACCACCGCCTGGAAACTCGCCCCGGCGCTGGCCGCCGGCTGTTGCGTGGTGCTCAAACCGTCGGAAGTGACGCCGCTGGCGGAGTTGCAACTGGCGCAGATCATCGCCGCGGCCGGCTTCCCGGCGGGGGTGTTCAACCTGGTCTGCGGCACCGGCTCGGCCGTGGGCGCCCCGCTGGCGGCGGACCCTCGCGTGGCGAAGATTTCCTTCACCGGCAGCAATGCGGTGGGCGTGCAGGTGATGCAACGCGCCGCCGAAACCGTCAAGGGCGTGAGCCTGGAACTGGGGGGCAAATCCTCGCTGCTGGTGCTGGAAGATGCCGACCTCGACCTGGCGCTTGAGCTGGCCTGTGGAGGTGGCTTTTTCAACGCCGGGCAGATGTGTTCAGCGACCAGTCGTGTGCTGGTGGCGGACAGTCTCGCGGATGAATTCCTACAGCGTTTAACTGCGCGGGCTGAAGGGATTCGCGTCGCCGACCCATTTGCCAACGACGTGGAAATGGGCGCGTTGATCAACCGCGCCCAGTACCAACGGGTGTTGGCGCATATCCAGCGCGGCGTGCAGGACGGTGCCCGCTTGCTGTGCGGCGGTGAGCGCCCGGCGCACTTGGCGAAGGGTTATTTCATTCGCCCCACGCTGTTCACCGACGTGCCGCTGGACAGCGCGTTGTGGCGGCAAGAAATCTTCGGCCCGGTGCTGTGTGTACGACGCTTTACCACGGAGGCCGAGGCCATCGCCCTGGCCAACGACAGCGATTTCGGCCTGGTGGCCAGCGTGGTCAGCCGCAACGACGAAACCGCCGCACGCGTGGCCAATGCCTTGCAGGCCGGCATGGTGTGGATCAACGCGCCGCAGGTGATCTTCCCGCAAACGGCGTGGGGCGGTTACAAGCAGAGCAGCATTGGCCGCGAACTGGGCCCGTGGGGGCTGGCGGCGTTTCAGGAGATCAAGCATGTAATCCGGTCTAACTGACGACGCAGCCTCCCGATGGAATGTGGAGCAATGTGCGGTATTTCAGTTAACTGCATTTTTTAGATAGCCCCTGCGACTTTCTCATTTGCCCCACTCCCCCGCCCGTGGCCTGATTCGCCCTTGTTCACTCAAGGCAGGCCCATGGAAAACGTTCACGCAAAACCCACCACCGCCGTGTGGCTGATGATCAGCGTCGTGCTGGTCGCGCTTAACCTGCGCCCGTCGATGGCGGCCGTAGGGCCGTTGTTAGCGTCGATTCGCGGCGAGGTGCCGTTGAGTTTCAGCAGCGCGGCGCTGCTGACCATGTTGCCGGTCATGGCCATGGGCCTGGCGATGTTTTTCGGCATGGGCCTGGCCAAGCGCTTCGGCGAACATCGCAGCATTGCGGTGTCGCTGCTGGTGATCGGCGTGGCGACGCTGTCGCGGTTGTTCCTCGATTCGGCGCTGGAGTTGATCGTCAGCGCCATCGCTGCGGGGGTCGGCATCGCGATGATCCAGGCGGTGATGCCGGCGCTGATCAAGTCGCGCTTCAGCGCTGACGTTTCATTGTTCATGGGCTTGTACGTCACGGCGATCATGGGCGGTGCGGCGCTGGCGGCGTCGTTCTCCCCGTTCGTGCTGGTGCAGACTGGTAGCTGGCGCATCGGCCTGGCGATCTGGGCGGGGCTGGCCGTGCTCGCCCTGGTGTGCTGGTCCGCCCAGCGTGCGGCGCTGCCGGTTCTGCCCCAGGCAGGTTCTGACAAGCAGGAAGGATTTTTCGGCAACGGCCGCGCCTGGTTGCTGGCGATCTTTTTTGGCCTCGGTACAGCCTCCTACACCTGCGTACTGGCGTGGCTGGCGCCGTACTACGTAGAACAAGGCTGGAGCGAACAGCATGCCGGTTTGCTCCTGGGTTTCCTCACCGCGATGGAAGTCATCTCGGGCCTGGTCACCCCCGCCCTCGCCAACCGCCGCCGGGATAAACGCGGAGTGTTGGCCGTGTTGCTGGTGCTGATCATCCTCGGGTTCTGCGGCCTGATCCTCGCGCCCCAACACCTGAGCCTGCTGTGGCCCTGCCTGCTCGGCCTGGGCATCGGCGGCCTGTTCCCGATGAGTTTGATCCTGTCCCTCGACCACCTCGACCACCCGCGCCGCGCCGGTAGCCTGACGGCGTTCGTGCAAGGCATCGGTTACCTGATTGCCGGCCTGTCGCCGCTGATCGCCGGGATGATCCGCGATCAGTTGGGCAGTTTCGAATGGGCATGGTGGTCGCTGGCGGCGGTGATCGGGGTGATGCTGCTGATCGTCACGCGCTTCAATCCGAAGCATTACGCAGACCACATCCGCTGACGTCGTGTTGCAAACACTTTTTGTCCCACGCACAACACTGAAACACCCTACAGAGCTTTCTATTGGCACTCCCGTTCCGTTAAGCTTTTGCCCTTGTCGCGCGCTGCCACAGTGCCAAGGCTTACCGGATGGAATGGATGCTAAACAGTAACTTGCTCAGAAAGCTCGATATGCAGGATTTGATGGTGTTTATCGCCGTCTACGACCAGAGCAGCGTTACCGAGGTGTCAGAAACGCTGTTCGTCAGCCAGTCGACCGTGAGCTACAGCTTGAAGAAGCTGCGCACCAGCTTCGAGGATGAGCTGTTCATCAACACGCGGGCGGGTATGCGTCCGACGTACAAGGCCAGCACCATGTACGGCCATGTGCAGAAAATCCTCGAAAGCATCAACCTGTGCCACGCCGGTGGCCAAGCCTTTGACCCCACCCAGAAAGCCGTGACCTTCAACGTGTGCGCCCCGGAGTATTTCGAGCAACTGATCCTGCCGCGCCTGTTGAAGCACTTCGATCGCGCGAACCTGCCGGTGATCGTCAATGTGCGCAAGCTGGAAACCGAGATCCCTGCCGACGACCTGCGCGAAGGCCGCCTCGACCTGGTGATTTGCTTTGGCCCGCACTTTCACCGCGCGCATAAAGACTTCAAGACCCAGATGTTGCTGGAAGATGATCTGGTGTGTGTCTTCGACAAGCGCGCGGCACCCCGCGAGGCGGCGTTCAGCCTGCAGTCGTTCGTCGAGCGGCGCCACGTGTTTCCCACGCCGTGGACCTCCGACACCAACATGGTCGACGGCTGGCTGGCGCGTCAGGCCCACAAGCGCCAAGTGGTCGCACGGGCCAACAGCTATGGCGCGGCGTTGAAGATGATCACCGGCACCGACTTCATCGTGACCCTGCCCCGCCGCGTCCACAAACTGCTGGCCCCGGCGTCGCTGTTCGGCCACTGCGAGGCGCCCCACGGGTTGCCGGGGTTCACCCTGGATATGCAGTGGAACGAAACCAGTGAACAGGACAGCGCCAATACCTGGTTCAGGGAGCAGGTGGTCAAAGTCTGCGCTGAACAGGGATTACTCTGACCTTACGCATCGACGGTTGTGGTGGATGGAAGCGCTCAGCCGATCGCGACCTTACTGTAGGAATCGCGATCGATATCCAGCAATTCGACACTCAGTTGCACCTGCACACCTTCCGGCCATGGCCCAAGTTCCTGCACCACGGCCAGCAGGCTTTCTGACAGCTGCTTCTTGACCTGCGCCGAGCGTCCACTGAGCAACGCCAGGCGCACGGCGACAAAACCCCGCGGGTTCATGCCGGTGCCCACGCGAAAACTCTCGACCTTGAGTGAACGGCTCTTGATATCCAGCTCGGCGCCAAACTGACCGGAGGCCACCAATGCATGGTTCAGACGCAACAGGGCCTTGTCGGTGTCCAGTTGCGTCAGGTTGGCGGTGTATTCCAGGTGCAGGTGTGGCATGGGAGTCTCCGAAGTATCGATAGGAAGATTCCTAGATATACCACGGATAAAAGCATCAGACCTTTTTCGCCAGCCCGCGGTCGCTCATGAACGCCTCCAGCCGCGAACGCACCCAGCGCTCGGCCGGATCGGTGTCCACATGGCTGAGCCAGACCATGGACAGATCCAGGGTCGGCGTCTCGAATGGGTAGGGCTCACAAAACAGATTGCCCGACAGCGTCATGGCTTCAGCGGTGTAGTCCGGCAGGCTGGCGATCAGGTCGGTGCCGGCCAGCAGCGCCGGCAGCGCGCTGTATTGCGGCACCGACAGCACCACATGGCGCTTGCGCCCGATTTCCGCCAGCCACTCATCGGCAAACCCGGATACGTTGGCGGTGTGGGACACCAGCACATGGGGCCGCGCACAATATTCATCGAGGGTCAGCGGCCGGTCGGACGCGTCGGCGCGCAGCAAGCGCGGGTGGATATGGCGCAGTAACTTGCGCTTGGCATTCGCCGGCAGGCCACGGGTCTGGGTGATGCCGACGGTGATATCACCGGATGCCAGCAGATCGGGAATCCGCCAGTAATCCACATGCTGCACCACGAACACCACCTTCGGCGCTTCCTGGCGCAAGGCGCGCAACAACGGCGGCAACAGGCCGAACTCGACGTCATCGGACAGGCCGATCCGGAAGGTCATGGTGCTGACGGACGGGTCGAAATCGTGGGTCAGGCTCAGGGCCGATGAAAGAGAGTCCAGGGCCGGCGACAGGTGCCGGATGATTTCCTCGGCCCGCGCGGTAGGTTCCATGCGGTGGCCGACGCGAATGAACAGCGGATCGTTGAACAAGGTGCGTAACCGGTTGAGCGCCGAACTGATGGTCGGCTGGCCGAGAAACAACTTCTCCGCCACCCGCGTCACATTGCGCTCGAGCATCAGTGCCTCGAAGACCACCATCAGGTTGATGTCGGCCTTGCGTAATTCATTGCGATTCATCGGCACCTGCCCTTTCCCCACGACAAGCCGCAGTTTAGAAAGCCCGAGGGGCTGCGTCTATGCGCGCACTGTTCATTGGGCGGCTTTACGACTATATATTCAGCTCTTCACGGTCGCAGGAACACTATCGTGCTGGTTATTCTCGCCGCGGCCATCCTCCTGGCCGGGTTCTGCATCTGGGTCATCCAGTTTATCGCGCACCCCACCGCCCGCACGTTGTTGCGGGTATTCGTCGGCTTGTGCCTGGCGGCGGTGGTGGCGTACCTGGTATTGGCGTCGGGTTATCCTATTTCGTTGCTGGTCTCATAGCGACCCGAGGGGCCGGCGCCTGTTCCTGGCCCTGGCGCAAACGCAGCGCGGCCAACGCCGCGACCACCAGCACCACGGCAATCACCTTCAGGCCATTCATCGCGTTGCCGGTACTCATCTCAATCATGCCCATCACCGACGGCCCGACAAACCCGCCCAACAGCCCGCAGGCATTGACGAAACCCAGCCCGCCCGCCAAGGCGACGCCCTTGAGACGCGAGGCCGGGTAGAGGAACACAATCGACTGCACCACAAAAAACATCACTGCCGACAGACAAAAGCCCAGCAGACTGAACACCGGCCCCGACACCGACGCGATGCCCAACCCCAGCGCCATGGTCAGCAACCCGCTGATCAACAGGCGCCGCGCGCGGGTGGGTGTGGTCGCAAAACGCGGCAGCCACACTGCGCCCAAGGCGGCGGCGATCCAGGGCAGCGAGGTCAGCAACCCCACGCTCATGGTGCTCAATTCACCGTATTTGCTGATGATGCTCGGCAGGAAAAAGATCACCGTGTAGACCGTGATCTGATGGCAAAAATACACAAAGATCGCCAGCAGGATCTGCGGGGTCAGCCAGTTTTTCAACGCGTGGCCGCCCTCCCCGGCGCCTTCCTCGGTTTCCTGGGCAATGCGCTGTTCGATACCCTGCGCTTCCGCCGCCGTCAGCCACGGCGCCTGGCTCGGGCGGTCCGGCAACTTGCGCCACACCACCCAGGCGAACGCCACCGCCGGCAAGCCTTCGAGCAGGAACATCCACTGCCAGCCATGCCAGCCGAGCAGCCCGTCCAGGCGCATCAACGCTGCGCCCACCGGGCCACCGATGATGTTGGCAAAGCACACGCCGAGCAGGAAATAGCCGGTGGCCCGTGCGCGTTGTTCGCGGTTGAACCAGTAGGTCAGATAGAGCATGACCCCGGGAAACAGGCCCGCTTCGGCGATGCCCAGCAACAGGCGTAACACGTAGAACGAGGTCTCGCCCGACACAAACGCCATGGCCGCCGAGATCAGGCCCCAGGTCACCATGATCCGCGCGATCCAGAAGCGCGCGCCGACTTTGTGCATGATCAGGTTGCTGGGGATTTCCGACAGTGCATACGTGAGGAAGAACAAGCCCGCGCCCAGCCCGTAGGCCGCGGCGGAGATGCCCAGGTCGACGTCCAGGTGGTGCTTGGCCAGGGCGATGTTGGTGCGGTCCAGAAAGCTCAGGATGTAGGCGATGATCAACAAGGGCATCAACTTGGCGAACATCAATTTGTTCAGTACCTGCGGTTCGCGGGCCTGGGTGGCAGTAGTCATCGGGCAGTTCCTCCTGGCGCCCCGCCAGCGCGGCTGGGGGGCGCATCAATGTTGTTCTAGGGTTCGAGTTGCACAACCAACGCCCGCGGGCGATGGGAAAACAGTTGCAGCAGCGCGCCGCCCAGGGCGCAGCCGGCCATCACGAAAAAGCACACGGTGTAGCCATGCAGCGTGGTCCAGCCGCCGCCCATCGCGATCAGGCTGCCCATCAACACCGGCGCCAGGCCGCCGCCGATGAACATCGCGGTGGTGATGATGCCGTTGGCCGTGGAGGTGGCCGACGGCTCGGCCGAGTCGCAGGCCACCGCGTAGTAGATCGGCCAGACCGCATTGGCGACCAGGCCGAACAGCAACTGCACGACGATGATCAGGGTCAGGGTGCTGGCGAAGTAGAACGCGCCGACACTGGCGGCCATCCACAGCCCGCAGATGATCAGGGTGGTACGGCGGCCGATGATGTCCGACAACGACGGCCACACCAGTTGCCCGAGAATCCCGGTCAGGGTGAACACCACGCTCATCCCCGCCGACTGCGCCAGCGACAGCCCGACGATGTTGTAGAGGTAGGCCGGCAACACGATATTCACGCCCATGTACACCACCTGCGTGAGCAGGGTGTTCCCCGCCGTCAACGCGATATTGCGGTTGCGCAGGGTGGCGACAAAGGTGCGCCAGGCGTCGCCCTTGATCTGGCTGGCCGGGGCATTGTCCGGTGGCGTCATGCCTTTGGCGGCGATGTCGACGTACAGCGCGGTGATACGTTCGGCCGTGGAATACCGCGCCCAGAAGATCATCAGCGGCAAGGCCACCACGAAGGCGAAGAAGAACACGTAGCGCCAGTTGTCCTCGCCGAAGGTGCTGATCACAAAGCTGGCGACGATGCCGCTGAGCATCGCGCCGATCGGGTAACCGGTGTGGTGCGCGCCAAGGGCAAAACCGCGGCGTTCCACCGGCCACCATTCGGCGGTGTTGCTCACGCCCACCGGTTCGCCCCAGCCCGCGCCGAGGTTGACCCCGACACGCAGGGCGATAAACGTCGCGAGGTTGCCGCTCAACGCCTTGAACCCGGACAAAAACGAGATCGCCGTGTAGCCCAGCACCAACGGCACCTGGAACCGCGCGCGCTTCCAGCCGCCGCCGTAGCGGTCGCTCCACATCGAACCCGGGATATCCAACAGGGCCAGGGCGAGCATGATCACCGTGGCCACGGTGCCCCACTGATCGGCGGACAAATCGAAATGCTTGGAGATGGTCGGCCCCAGGCGCAACACGATCTCACGGTCGTAGGCGTTGAGAATCCAGATCATCCAGCAAACCAGCAGCGACACCCAGGAATGCCGGTGAATGCTGCGCAGCGACGCTTTTTTTAAAGTTGCCATGAGCCTCTCCAGGCGCGCGAGGGCGCGCACTGACACAAGGTTGCGAAGGAATGTTGCTGATCGAACACACGCGCTAGCTGGCGAACCGTCGCTCGGCTATTCCTTGCACGCCCAACCCGGTAATGGCGAACAGCGCGCCGCGCTGCTGGCCGTCGTGCGGAAAACGCGGCAGCGGCGGCTTGGCCATGGAGGTCACAAACAGGGTGTCGAGGTTCGGCCCGCCGAAGGTCAGGCTGGTGACCTTCTTCACCGGCATTTGGATGATCCGGTCGACGTGACCATCGGGGGTGTAGCGCACCAGCTTCCCGGCATAGACCAGGGCCTGCCACAGGCAACCTTCGGCGTCCACGGTGCAACCGTCCGCGGCGCCGCCACCCGAGGTGTCGACCTTGGCGAAGGTGCGCCGGTTGCTGACATTGCCGCTGGCGAGGTCGTAGTCATAGGCCCAGATCTCGCCCGACCAGGTGTCGCAAAAGTACAAGGTGTCCCCGGACGGGCTCCAGCACGGGCCATTGGAGACGATGATGCCTTCGTCCAGGGTGTGCAGGCGCAGGTCCGGGTCCAGGCGGTAGAGTCTGGCGCTGGCGCGGTCTTCCTGGGTGTCCATGGAACCGAAGACAAAGCGGCCCTGGCGGTCGACCTTGCCGTCGTTGAGACGGTTGTTCGGCAGGTGCGGTTCAGGGTCTTCGATCAGCGCCAGTTCGCCACTGGCCAGGTCCAGAGTGTGTACGCCATTCTGCAGGGCGACGATGGCCGCCGCGCCGTTGTGGCGCAGGGCCATGGAGCCGATTTTCTGGCCCACGTCCCAGGCACGCAGTTCGCGGCCGTCGTCGGTGCAACGCAGGATGCGGCCGTCGGCGCTGTCGATCCAATACAGCCGCTGTTGTTCGACGTCCCACACCGGGCCTTCGCCCAGGGTGGTCTTGACGTCCACAAGCACTTCGATACGCATGGTGTGATCCCCTTATTGTTGTTGTGCGGGATTCGGGCCGCGCCAGCACGCGGCCGTGTCGTCGGTTAGAAATTGACCTGGTCGCGCCCCTTGAGCCCGAGGATGTCCCGCGCTTCATCCGGCGTGGCGACGCGATGGCCGAGGGCTTCGATCACGCTGCGAATGCGCCGTACCTGATCGGCGTTCGAAGCGGCCAATTTGCCCGGCCCGTCCCACAACGAATCTTCCAGGCCGACCCGGGCATGGCTGCCCATGGACAGGCCCATGGTCGCCAGCGGAATTTGCCCACGTCCGGCACCGAGGATCGACCACACATAATCGTCGCCAAACAGGCGATCGGCGGTACGACGCATGTGCGCCAGGTCTTCCGGGTGCCCGCCGATGCCGCCGCGCAGGCCGAACACCGATTGGATGAACAGCGGCGGCTTGAGCAGGCCACGCTCCAGGAAGTGCGCGGCGGTGTAGAGGTGGCCGATGTCGTAGCACTCGATCTCAAAACGGGTGCGGTTCTCGGCGCAGGAATTGAGGATGTGGGCAATGTCGCGGAAGGTGTTGCGAAAGATCCGGTCGTCACTCTCTTCCAGGTATGGACGCTCCCAGTCGTGCTTGAACTCGGTAAAGCGGTTGAGCATTTCGTACAGGCCGAAGTTCATCGAGCCCATGTTCAGCGAGGCCAATTCCGGCTTGAACTGCATCACCGGCTGTAGGCGTTCTTCCACGCCCATGGTCGGCGCGCCACCGGTGGTGATGTTGATCACCACATCGCTGGCGGCCTTGATCTGCGGCAGGAATTCGGCGAACAGCGCGGGGTCCTGGCTGGGGCGGCCGTCGTTGGGGTCACGGGCATGCAGGTGAACAATCGCCGCGCCGGCTTCGGCGGCGCCGATGGCGGCGGCGGCAATTTCCTCGGCAGTGATGGGCAAATGCGGCGACATCGACGGCGTATGGATGGCACCGGTCACGGCACAGGTAATGATCACAGGACGTTTTTTGGACATGACGATTCTCCGACTTTTATTCTTATGAAAAAAATCCTGGGTACAGCTCGGGGTTCTTCCTTGGCGACTGGCGCCGCGTCCTACAGGTACTCGACGTTACCGTCGACACTGATCGCCTGGCCGGTCACGTTGCGGGCGGCGGGCGAACAGAGGAACAGCGCCATGGCCGCGACGTCTTCGGCGGTGACCATGCGCTTGAGGGAAATTTTGTTGAGGTATTCCTGGCGCATCTCGGGTTCGGGTACGCCGACCTGCTCGGCACGGGCGCGAATCACCGCGTCCATGCGCGGGCCTTCGACGATGCCGGGCAGCAAGGCATTGACGCGGATGTCACTCTCGCCCAACTCCGAGGCCAGGGATTTCATCAGGCCGACAATCGCCCACTTCGTCGCCGCATACGGCGTGCGCCACGCGTAGCCCAGACGCCCGGCCACCGAGGCGATATGCAACAGATGGCCGTGGGACGATTGCTTGAGCATCGGCACCGCATGGTGGGCAAAACGGTATTGCGCGGTCAGGTTGATGTTGATGGTGGCTTGCCATTCGGCGTCGCTGATCGCGTCGATACCGCCAGTGGGGCCGGCGATGCCAGCATTGTTGACCAACACGTCGAGGCCGCCGAAATGCTCGCGCTGCACCTCGAACACCGCCGCGATCTGCGCGGCATCACTGACATCGGCGCGGGTGGCGACGCTGCCTGGGTATTTGTCGCGAAACGCCGCCAGGGCCGGTTCGCTGACATCACACACATGCACCTGGGCACCGGCCTCCAGGTACGCCGCGGCCAACACTTCACCGATGCCGGCAGCCCCACCGGAAATCAATACACGCAACCCAGGATAGGGCTGTAGCCGCTGTAGGACACTCATGCACGTTTACCTCCTGAAGCAGACGACCGCGAACGGTCGTTCTTGACGAGCAGGCGCGCCAGGGAATCGGCGGCCTGCATGATGTCATCGGTCACCGCCGCCCGTGCGCCAGCGCCGTCGCGGGCGGCCAGGGCTTCGACGATGCGCGTATGCGCCTCCATCGAGCGTTGCAGGTGAGCTTTATCGGGGGCGACCAGGGCAAAGCACGGCCCCATGTGCAGCCAGAAATTCTCCACGGCGGCCATGGTCAGCTCGGCCTGGGCCACTGTGTAAATCCGGCGGTGGAAGGCGAAGTTGGTCCACAGGTAGCGCGACACATCGACTTCGTCGGCGGCGTGCTGCATTTGCTGGCACAGGTCGGTGATTTCGTCGAGGTCGGCTTTTTTCAGGAGCAATACCGCCTTCTCGGCCAGCAAGCCTTCCAGAGCAACCCGCGCATCGCGGATTTCGCGCAGGCGCTCGACCGTCATCATGCGGACCCGCAGACGCGAGGTTTCGGTGACTTCAAAGGCGTTTTCGGCGCTGAGGCGTTGCAGGGCTTCGCGCACCGGCATCGGGCTGGAGCCGAGCGCTTCGGCCAGGCCACGGATGGTGAGTTTCTGGCCAGGCTGGAAACGGCCACTCATCAACGCTTCGCGGATCTGGCGGTAGACCTGGTCTTGCAAGGTATCGCGGGACACCTGGCGCAGGGTGGGCAGGAGGAGCGGACCATCTGTCATGAGGCAAACCTGTGTTGTGGTTCTTATGCCCCCAATATGTGATCACAAATCAAATATGTCAAATAGTTTGCCTCTTCCCGAGGAACGCCCGTTGCACATGTGGGAGCGGGCATGCCCGCCCCCACCGATCACGCATCAGGGTTTCAGCGGAATTTCCCGATCCCGCTCCGAAAGCTCCGTGCCGTCGTCGGGATGCTTCCAGGTCTGCGGCTTTTCTTCCTCCAATTGCCGCCTGCGTCGCTCCTGCTCCCGTTCGTCCCGCTGTTTCTGTTCGTCAGTCATAGGCACCCCCGACCGTAAGAATTGGTTACGCCTGCAAGCATAGAACAAGGACGCCGCCGTGGGTCTGCACCGACCACTGATAATCAAAACGCATCAATAGATCAAAAATATTCACTTATCATTTCTAAATGTGTCAGCCACTATCCTTGGCCTTAAGCGAAACAAGCACTTTAAAAGAACGCTGGAGACACAAAAGCATGACTAGCCCTACCCGCCCCGACTCTGCCCGTTCGAAAATTGGTGCGGTTTTCCGCGTTACTTCGGGCAACTTCCTCGAACAGTTCGACTTCTTCCTGTTCGGCTTCTACGCCACCTACATCGCTGCCGCGTTCTTCCCCGCCGCTAATGAGTTTGCGTCATTAATGATGACCTTTGCCGTGTTCGGCGCGGGCTTCCTGATGCGTCCGTTGGGTGCGGTCATCCTGGGTGCCTACATCGACGATGTGGGGCGGCGCAAAGGGTTGATCGTGACCCTGGCGATCATGGCCAGCGGTACGCTGCTGATCGTGCTGGTGCCGGGTTATCACACCATTGGCCTGTGGGCTCCGGCGCTGGTGTTGCTCGGCCGTCTGCTGCAAGGCTTCTCGGCCGGTGCGGAACTGGGTGGGGTGTCGGTGTACCTCGCTGAAATGGCTACCCCCGGCCGCAAAGGTTTCTACACCAGTTGGCAGTCGGGCAGCCAACAGATCTCCATCGTGGTCGCCGCCGCGCTGGGCTATGGCCTGAACGTGTGGATGCAACCGTCGGTCGTGGCCGACTGGGGCTGGCGCATTCCGTTCGCCGTCGGTTGCGTGATCATTCCGTTCATCTTTGTGCTGCGGCGCAACCTTGAGGAAACCGAAGAGTTCGCCAACCGCAAACATCGCCCGAGCATGCGTGAAGTGCTGGCGACCCTGGCGAAAAACTGGTCTGTGGTCATCGGCGGCATGTTGATGGTGGCCATGACCACCACCGCGTTCTACCTGATCACCGTGTATGCGCCGACCTTCGGCAAGACCGTGCTGCAACTGACCACGTCCGATGCGTTGCTGGTGACCCTGTTGGTGGCGATCTCGAACTTTGTCTGGCTGCCCATCGGCGGCAGCCTGAGCGACCGCTTCGGGCGTAAACCGGTGCTGGTCGCGATGACCGCGCTGACGGTGCTCACGGCTTATCCGGCGCTGTCCTACGTGGTAAACGCTGCGAGCTTTGCGCATATGCTAGAAACCCTGCTGTGGTTCTCCTTCCTGTACGGCATGTACAACGGCGCGATGATCCCGGCGCTGACCGAAATCATGCCGGTGGAAGTGCGCGTGGCGGGCTTCTCCCTGGCCTATAGCCTGGCGACTGCGATCTTCGGCGGTTTCACTCCGGCGATCTCCACCTGGTTCATTCACATCACCGACGACAAAGCTTCGCCGGCCTACTGGTTGATGTTCGCGGCCCTGTGCGCCCTGTGCTCGACCCTCGCGCTGTATCACCGCGCCAATACCCGCGGGCAAGTCATGCTCGAGGCGGCGCAATGAAAGCGCTGTCGCAAACCCTGACGGCCCTGGCCCTCGGTGCCCTGGCACTGACGGCCCAGGCCGAACAACTCAAGGTGATGACCTCCGGTGGCTTCACCGCTGCCTACAAGCTGCTGGGCCCGCAATACGCCCAGCGCAGCGGCGACACCCTCGACACCGTCCTCGGCCCGTCCATGGGCAAGGCGCCGGAAGCGATTCCCAACCGCCTGGCCCGTGGCGAACACGCCGATGTGGTGATCATGGTCGGCTACGCCCTGGATGAGCTGATCAAACAGGGCAAGGTCGACAAAGCGTCCCGCGTGGAACTGGCGGATTCGCGGATCGGCCTGGTGGTGAAAGCCGGCGCGGCCAAACCGGCCATCGGCACCGATGCCGAACTCAAAGCGGTGTTGCTCAAGGCCAAGTCCGTGGCGTATTCGGACAGCGCCAGCGGCGTGTATGTCGAGAAGGAACTGTTCAAGAAACTCGGCATGCCGGCCAAGGGCACCATGATCGAACGCATCCCCGTGGCCGAACAGGTCGCCAAGGGCGACTACGAGGTGGGCTTGCAGCAGGTGGCGGAACTGTTACCGGTGCCGGGGGTGACTTACGTCGGCAAGATCCCTGAAGACGTGCAATCGGTGACGCGCTTCGCCGCGGGTATTCCGGTCAACGCCGAACACCCGGCGCAGGCCAGGGCGCTGCTGCACTACCTGGCCTCGCCCGAGGCGCAAGCAGTGGTGCAATCCACCGGCCTGGACTCGGTGTCACGCTGACCGAAACGGCAGCTCCCGCACCAACCGCTCCAACTCCAGCGCCGCTGGCGGCAACGTCCGCCCGCGGCGCTTGATCAAGCCCACATTGCGCATCACCTGCGGTTCCACCAGCGGCACACTCAGCAGGATCGGGTGTTCAGTGCCCGGCATGGCAATCGACGGCACCATCGCCACACCCAGCCCCGCCTCGACCAAGCCGATCATGGTGGTCACGTGGTGCGTCTCGCAGATACTCGGCTTTTTCACCCGCACGCCGCGCAGGGCCTGGTCCAGCAGAAAACGGTTGCCCGAGGTTTTGTCCACCGTGATGTAGTCATGCTCGTAGGCCTCGGCCCAGCTCACGCTGGCGCGCTCGGCCAGCGGGTGATCGCGGCGGCAGGCCAGCACATAACGCTCCTGAAACAGCAACTCGAACTCCACCTCATCGGCCAGGCTGCCGCTGAAACTCACGCCGAAATCCGCCTCGCCGCTTTCCACCGCATTGCACACCTCGCCGGCACTGGCATCCAGCACCCGCAGGCGAATCTTGGGGTAGAGCTTGTGGAATGCCGAGATCACGTGAGGCATGAAGTAATACGCGGTGGACGGCACACACGCGATGGTCACATCGCCCATCCGCGTGGAGGCGACGTTGCTGATGCCCATCAGCGCGATGTCGAGGTCGTCGAGGATACGCTCGACCTGCGGCAGGAAGGCGCGCCCGACCATGGTCAGGCTGACGCGGCGCGTGGTGCGCTCGAACAGCTTTACGTCGAGGGCGGTTTCGAGCTTTTCGATGCGCCGGCTGAGCGCTGGCTGCGAGATCCGGATGGCATCGGCGGCGCCGCGAAAACTACCTTTGTCTACTACGGCGCGAAAGGCTTGGAGGTCGTTGAGGTCGAAGTTGATGATCACGGTAGGAAGCCAGTGGGAATCGGGATGGAGGGCATTATCGTATGGCAGGTGACGGGGCGCCATGTGCGTAAGGACCGGCGCCCGGATACGCCAGGTTGTCAGCATGAAACTGCGCAGTATGGCGCGTTTCGACGGCCTGCGAACCTGTCAGGAATGACAGTACCGCTGGTCTTGCGCAGTGTTGACGACGGGCTGGCGCGGGGCTTTTATTAAGCATGTCGCACTGCGTCGGTGCGCAGTAGGACATCAGGGTTTAGAGGATACGAACAATGAGCGACAGACAGAACGGCACGGTGAAGTGGTTCAACGATGAAAAAGGCTATGGGTTCATCACTCCGGATAGCGGGGCTGACCTGTTCGTACACTTCAGGGCGATTGAGGGCACTGGATTCAAATCATTGAAAGAAGGGCAGAAAGTCAGCTTCGAAACGGTAAAAGGGGAAAAAGGCATGCAGGCGGACAAAGTCCAATTGATCAGTTGATAAGCCTGCGACTCACCGCGTCACCCCGCCCACCCTGGGCCATGTATTGCACTGAAAATGGAGAACGGCCATGTCCAGAAAGACTCCACAGACTGCAATCTTCATCAGCAGCGAAACTGCCGCCCACGATGCACAGGACGTTTTCTTTCGCAGCAGCACCGCCCAGGGTGGTCGGGTGCTGCGCGAAGGGCAAACCGTCACCTACGAATTGGAACGGGGGCCGGGGGGCGAGTGGCAAGCGGTCAATATCAGGATCGTGGAAGAACCGACGCTGAATTAGCGCCATCCTGCGCGCCGCCACTCGCGGCGCACTTCACTACAGCTGAAAGCGTGCCACCGCCTCGTTCAGTGCGACCGCCAGTTGCGCCAGTTCCCGGCTCGCGCCGTTGATCTGCCCGGCGCCGGAAGACGATTGCGCCGACAAGTCGCGAATGTTGACGATGTTGCGATCGACTTCCTTGGCGACCTGGGCCTGCTCCTCGGCGGCGCTGGCGATGACCAGGTTGCGCTGGTGAATCTGGTCGATGGAATCGGTGATCTGGCTCAAGGCACCGCCGGCGCCCTCCGCCAACGCCAGGGTGTCGGTGGCGCGTGCGGTGCTCGACTGCATCGAGGTCAGTGCGTGGTCGGAACCCGCGCGCATGGCGCTGACCATCTGGTCGATTTCCAGGGTCGATTGCTGGGTGCGGTGCGCCAGGGCGCGCACTTCGTCGGCCACGACCGCAAAACCGCGTCCGGACTCCCCGGCCCGCGCCGCTTCGATGGCGGCATTGAGGGCCAGCAGGTTGGTCTGCTCGGCGATGGAGCGAATCACGTCGAGTACCTTGCCGATATCCCGCGACTGCTCGGCAAGGTGTTGCACCAGGGTCGAGGTCTCGCCGATGTTGCTGCTCAGGGCTTGAATCGCGCTGACCGTTTCGCCCACGCGATGCTGGCCTTCGCGCGCCGTTTCATTGGACACCCGCGTGGACTCGGAGGTGGACACCGCGTTGCGCGCCACCTCGTCAGCTGCGGAAGTCATCTCATTGACGGCAGTGGCGGCCAGCTCGATTTCCGCGGTCTGCTTTTGCAGGCTGCGGCTGCTTTGATCGGTAATGCCGTTCAGGTCGGTAGCCGACGACGCCAACTGCCCGGCCGACTGGCGAATCAGCTGCAAGGTGCCGCGCAGGCTGGCTTGCATACTCTGCAGCGCCACGAGCAGGCGGGTCACTTCGTCGTCGCCGGTCACTGCCACCGTTTCGGTCAGGTCGCCACGGGCGACGTTTTCCGCGGCCCGCACCGCATGGCTCAGCGGGCCGACGATGCTGCGTGTCAGCAGCCAGGCCAGCGCCACGGTACTCAAGGCGGCCAGGAGCACAAAGCCGAAGACCATCGTGCGCGAACGGCCATACTGCGCCTCGGCCGCCTGCCCCTGTTGGTTGATCTGCGCGTTGTAGTAGTCGGCCAATGCGTTGAGCTGGGCACCGGAGCCATCGACCACGGTTTTCATATCCACCAACAGCAACTTGTTGAGCTCAGCCCCCTGTTGCTGGTCGGCCAGCGCAAACGAGCGGGTCAGCCCTTGCTGGTATTGGCGCAACGAGACCTGGAACTGCTCATACAACGCGCGCACTTCGGCGCTGTCGATCACGGCCTCGAGGTCGGCCAGCTTTTTACTCAGGTCCTGGCTGCGCGTGTCCATCTGGCTGCGGTACTGCGGGATGCTTGCCGGGTTCGGGTCCAGCGCCATGCGCAAAGAGATGGTCCGAATGCGCAACATAATCTCGCGGATATCCGAGACCAGACGCATTTTAGGCACCAGCCCACGCTCGACCTGGACCGCACTTTCACGAATGCTGGCCATGTTCGAGAGCGCAAAAAAACCGAGTACGGCCACCAGCAAAGCAATCAGGGCAAAATCCAGGCCCGCGCGACGGGCGATGGACAGGCTACGTAAGGACATTTTTCGAGGCTCTCTTATTAGTGATCAGATGTCATACAAGAGCATTTCGGCCGCCAGGATCAGGACTTTAGAGACGTCATCCATTTCCCCGCGTGCGCCTGCGATCAGTCATGCAGGATTACAGGGAGATTTGCGTATGCGGAAAAATCCCTGCACGGGAAAGAACCTGATCTCTCCATCTGAAACGAAAAAGCCTGCAGAACGCTCGGTTCAGCAGGCTTTTCGCTGCGGGCATCGGTTAACCGCCCTCAAGCGCACCCGCACGGGGTTGACGCTCGAACCGCGACTTCACACGCCTTGTCGATCCATCGACTACTGACAAGTCCCACCTTTGTGATGCGACCCCGTGCCCCCGACCGGATGTGTCCCCTTCGGACACGCTGCGGCAAAAAACGGGCTACACGCCAACACCACCAAAACCCCGACCAATAACAGCTTCTTCATACCATCCTCCGTGATCGTCACGACATATGATGGCATAAAGATATCACACCTCCACAAAACCGATACTCGGTTACTTCGCCCAAGCCTGCGGGCCACTGAAGAACGCCTGCGCATTGCTGTCCAACGTCTCCAGGTGATACCCGCCCTCCTGCACGATCACACAGGGCAACCCCAGGCCGCGGATGCGCTCACCCAAGCGCGCAAACCCGTCCCGCGTCACCGCGACTTTACTTTGCGGGTCCAGTTCGTAGATATCGAAGCCCAGGGAGAGCACCAGCACATCCGCAGAAAAGTCCTTCAGCGCCTTGAGGGCCAGTTCGAGCTGTTCAAAGAACACCGCCTCGCTGGCACCGTGGGGCATCGGCAGGTTGAGGTTGAAACCTTCGCCGGCCGCGTTGCCGCGCTCGTCGGCAAAACCGGCGACAGCCGGGTAGAAGTTGGTCGGGTCGCCGTGGATCGACACGTAGAGCACGTCGTCGCGGTCGTAGAAAATCTCCTGAATGCCTTGGCCGTGATGCATATCGGTATCCAGCACCGCGACGCGCTGGAAGCCTTCGCGCAACACCTGCGCCGCCACCGCGGCATTGTTGATGTAGCAGAAGCCGCCCGCCGCATCGAAGCGTGCGTGATGACCGGGGGGGCGACACAGCGCGTAGGCGGCGGGCGCGCCATCGAGGACGGCCTTGGCGGCAGCGACGGCGCTTTGGGCCGACCAATAGGCCGAGCGCCAGGTCCGTTCGCCGACCGGGCAACTGCCATCCGCCAGGTAGCGTGCGGCTTGGGCGAGGATGCCGCGCAGGGCGTTGGGTTCACGCACGAAGATGTTGGACATGACTTCGTCGCCCCACTCTTCAGGGATTTCCTTCCAGCGCGGGTAAGCCTCCTGAAGGAAGGTCAGGTAGGGCGCAGCGTGTACCGCCAGCAGCGGCTCAAGGCCGTGGTCCTCGGGTGACACAATCTCAAACCCCAGGGTTTGCGCGGCCCGCAGCAGGTTGCGGGCGCGCTCGGGGACTTCCTGCGGCGTTCGCATCTGACCACGGGAGTAGTAGCTGCGCGGATGATGCAGGAGTTGTTCGGGGTGGAAGAACGTTTGCATGGGAATCTCCTGAGTGAACACGCTGCCGGTGGGCGCTGGCTTGCCTGCGGCCCGGCAGGTCGTCTTCAGTCGTCCTGAATGAGGCGGTCAGTTGGCTTGGCCGGCACGTTTCAACACGGCGTTGAGTAAAACATCGGCGCCCTGGCGCACGTCCTCGGGCAGTACGTCTTCGGCTTCGTTGTGGCTGAGGCCGCCGACGCAGGGGATGAAGATCATCGCCGTCGGGCAATAGCGTGCGAGGTGGATGGCATCGTGGCCGGCGCCGCTGACGATGGGCTGCTGGCTGTAACCCAAGGCGTCCACCGCGGCTTGCACGCAGGCCACGCATTCGGCGTCGAACGGCGTCGCTGGGCTGACCCAGTGAGGGCTGATGGTGACGCTCAGGCCGCGCTTCTGCGCGATGGCCTGCAAGCGCGCCCTGACCTGCTGCTCCATCGCCTCAATGTCGGCGTCGCGGTGATGGCGCAGGTCGACGGTGAAGGTCAGCAAACCGGGAATGGTGTTGCGCGAAGACTTGACAATGCTCAACTCGCCGACGGTGGTGAGGCCCTGGGGGGCGAAATCCATGGCGAGGCATTCCAGGGCCTGGATCATTTTCGCGGCGCCATACAGCGCGTCCTTGCGCAGCGGCATCGGTGTGGTGCCAGCATGCGCGGCCAGCCCTTCGACCCGCACATCGAGCCAGCGAATCGCCTGGCCACCACTGACCACGCCGATGCTCTTGGCGTGGTCCTCAAGGATCGGGCCTTGCTCGATATGGGCTTCGAAATACGCATCCACCGCCCCGCCCAGGGCACGCTCGCCGTGGCAGCCGAGTGTGCGCAAGGCGTCGGCCACGCTGATGCCGTCGGCATCGGTGGTGGCCAGGGCTTGGTCCAGCGCCAACGTACCGGTGAACACGGCGGAGCCGAGCATGGCGGGGGTGAAACGGGCGCCCTCCTCGTTCGTCCATACCGCGATTTCCAGCGGCTTGCGGGTCTGGATGCCATGGTCGTCGAGGCTGCGCATCACCTCCAGGCCGGCCAGCACGCCGTAGACACCGTCAAAGCGGCCGCCTTCCGGCTGGGTGTCGAGGTGACTGCCGATCATCACCGGCGCGGCGTCTTTATCCGTACCGGCACGCCGGGCGAACAGGTTGCCGATGGCGTCCATGCTCAAGGTCAGCCCGGCGGCCTTGCACCAGTGGCTGAACAGCTCGCGACCGGCGTGGTCTTCGGCGCTCAACGCCAGGCGGCAACTGCCGCCGCGCGCGGTCGCGCCGACTTCGGCCATGGCCATCAGGCTGGCCCATAAACGCTCACCCTTAATCTTCAACATTGCACCCGCTCCATTAAACACCAGGGGCCATTTCCAGACGGTGGGCAGTGGCGTGGCGGCGCGACAAGGCCAATACGCTCACCAGCGAGACCGCCGCGATCAGGCTGTAAAACACTGCCATCGGCCACCATTGGCCTTGGTATTCGTGGGCCAGCCAGGTGCCGATCAACGGCGTCAGGCCACCGGCCAGCGCACCGCACACCTGATAGGCCAGGGAAATCGCGGTGTAGCGCACGCGGGTTTCAAACAGGCCGCTGACAAAGCCCGCGATCACCGCATAAAACGAAGCCATGCACACCACCGCCAGGGCGATGCCGAGGATGATCAACGGCGCCTCACCGCTGCTGACCAGCACGAACATCGGGTAAGGCGACGCCATCGCCAGCACCGTCATCGCGCAGAGGAAACGCGTGGCGCCGACCTTCTCCGCGACCCAGGCCGCCAGGGGCTGTACGCAGAACTGGATGATGGCGACGACGAACAGGCACTCCAAAATCAACGAGCGCGGTAGGCCCAGTTGCTGAGTGCTGTAGGCAATCATAAAGGTGTTGGTGAAATACACGCCGGCGATACCCAGGGTGTTGGCACCGATGCACAGCAGCAGCGGGCGCCAGGCGGTCTTCAGCACCTCGATCACCGGGGCCTGGTCCGGCTTGAGCGCCCGTGCCTTTTCGGCCAAGGCTTTGTCTTCGAGGAACTCAGGCGACTCGTTCACCCCCAGGCGAATCGCCAGGCCAACGATCAACAGCAAGGCGCTGGCCAGGAACGGCAGGCGCCAGCCCCAACTGAGCAGGTCTTCTTCGGGCAAACGGGTCACCGCGCTGAACGCCAGCAGCGACAGAATCAAGCCCGCCGGGCTGCCCAACTGAGCAAAGGAGGCAAAGAAATTGCGGCGGCCCTTTGGCGCGTGCTCGCCGGCCATCAACACCGCCCCGCCCCACTCGCCACCGACGGCGATGCCCTGCACGATGCGCAACAGCACCAGCAGGACCGGCGCCGCGACGCCGATCTGTGCGTAGCTCGGCAACAACCCGATGCACACCGTGACCACGCCCATCATGACCAGAGTGATCACCAGCGACTTCTTGCGGCCGATGCGATCGCCGATATGCCCGAACACAATGCCGCCCAGCGGCCGCGCGAAAAAGCCCACGGCAAAGGTGCCGAACGCGGCCATGGTGCTGAACAATTTATCTTCGGAAGGGAAAAACAGCTGACCGAACACCAACGCGGCGGCGGTGGCGTAGATATAAAAGTCGTACCACTCGATCATGGTGCCGATGAAAGCGGCGGCCGCAGCACGGCGAGGCTGGGGCGAAGCGGAAGGCTTCATGGGGCGGGCTCCTTTGGTTATTTTTTTGGCAGGAGAAAGGTCGAACGCATGCGCTCTGATGGCGCTTGTTGAGGGTGATTTATCGTCGCGGGGCTATGATTAGTCAATTTTCTATTTATTATTCCAATTATAAATCCTGCTTATTATTGAGCCGCGCCATGCCCGAAACCCGTCGCGATATTCACCCGCTGCTCAACGACCGCCTGGACTGGAACCTGCTACGCACCTTCCGCGTCATTGGCCAGGAACTGAGCATCAGCCGCGCCGCCGCACGCCTGCACCTGACTCAGCCGGCCATCAGCCAGGCCCTCAAACGCCTGGAAGAACAACTCGACTGCCAACTCATCGCCCGCCGTGGCCCGCGCTTCGTACTGACCGAGGCCGGCGAACAGATCTTCGCCATCGCCGGCGAGATGTACGGCCAGGTCTCGCAGATGAGCAACGCCCTGCAAAAACCCGGCGATGAAGTGATCGGCAAAGTGCGCCTGCTGATGATCAGCCGCATCAACTCCAACACCTTCGATGAGTTCCTGGCCGAGTTTCACCGCGAACACCCGCGGGTCGACCTGGAGGTCGAGGTAATGCGCAGCTCCGACATCGTCGCCGCCCTGCTGGAAAAAACCGCCACCCTGGGCCTGAGCCTCAACCGCCGGCCACAGCCGCGCCTGGAACAACATCTGTTCCTGCACCAGCGCTATGGTTTTTTCTGCGGCAAACACCACCCACTGTTCGGCCGCAGCGGCTTGGCCGAAGGGGACTTGCAGTCGGAAAACTTCGTCAGTTTTACCAGCGACCAGATCGGCGGGATGCTCTCGCCGTTGACCATATTCCGCGATCAGCAGGGGTTCAGCGGGCGGATCGTGGCGTCGTCTTCCAGCTTGGAAGAAGTGCGCCGCCTGGTTATCGCCGGGTTTGGCCTGGGCTGCCTGCCGATTCATGTGGTGGCGGAGGATGTGCAGAACGGACTGCTCTGGCGATTACCGCCGGATGAGGGGATTGCGGATGTGGATATCCATGTGTTGTGGCATCGGGAGCAGAAGATGAGTCGCGCAGAAACAGTGTTTATCGACAGTTTGTTGGCTCGTCTGGCGCGGTAGTCGAATGTATTCAGCGATTTATCAGACGGTTCTCTCAGGCGAACTCAATAGGGCCTTGGCTTGTTCATTCTGGACTTCGGCGAACTTTGTAGACTCTTTCCTCGTCAACTAAAGTTCAGCTCGTTGAAAACATTGTTTTTGCTTCGCCAATTAATGACACCTGTCACACCGGCCAGGCCGAACTTTAAAAAAGCTCATCAACACCAACGAACACATCCCTGATGCATTCATCTAGCAGCAGGAACAGGAATAACATCATACGTTCCTATACTTAATGAAGCGTAAACAACCACATTCAAAAACAATAAACCGCCCCTGACTCTACTCAGTATTTTGCGCCACCTATCAGGTGAATTGAACCGAGCACTTCTATTGTTCTCGATTCTTCAAGATCCTTTTTGCGGCGCCAATAATTTCTTTCAGCGACATTTCATCTGCTTGATAGGCAATGTCGCATAGGCAGTGGCGAAGGCTCGCGGCGGTTGGTTCAGCGTGATCCCGGCTCGTAAAAAAAGCATCCAGTCCCACGCCCAGGACGTCAGCGATTCGCTCCAACATCTCGATGCTAGGGGCGTATTCGCCCCTCTCGTAACGACTCACTGTCATCGACTCACACCCCAGTGCTTCGGCAAGGGCGGCCTGTGTCCATTTATTGTCTAGTCGTAAGTGCTTGATTCGCTTGCCTATACGTATAGTGGCACTTTGCTTCATCTGAAATATCACTTAAAATCAAATGCTTACACCTATTCACCTCCCCAGGAAGATCATAAAAAGGCTAGATTGCTATTATTTTCTAGCCAATTTCAGTATAGTCATTTTTTGACTATCTGAACGATGTTGAATTGCTAAGGAATTTTCCCATGGACGCCGAAAATTATGCCTGCCGGAAAATGCGATTGATTTTTGGTGCCTGCAGGTACCCGCGTTTGAGAAGCACCCAGCAGTTATTTGTCGTTACAGGTCAAAAAACACCGCTCCTATTGCCTATGGTTGGGTAACTGGGGGTAAACGTTCATGCTCACACCTTCCCACCTTCAACAACTGACACGACAAGGCATGATCGAACAGGCGTTACGCCAGGTCGATATCGAGCACGAATTCAGCCTGGTTTTTCAGCCGGTGATTGATTTGCGCAGCTGGCGCACCGTAGCGTTCGAGGCATTGGCACGCTGGAACAGCCCAGAGCTAGGTGACGTGCCTCCCGGCCAGTTCATTCCGATTGCCGAGCGGATCGGCCTGATAAATCGCCTGACCACTCACCTGCTCGGCAAGGCATTGCTGATTGCCTCTGACTGGCCCCGTCACATTTGCCTTTCTTTTAACTTGTCCGCGCACGACTGCGCTTCAGACGAAATCGCCGGACAAATAATCGAAATCATCAAGGCCAGCCATTTCGACGCCAGGCGACTGGACCTGGAAATAACCGAAACAGCGATCATGCAGGATGTTGTTAAAGTGCAACATACTATTGACAGGTTCTGTCGGCTAGGTTGCGGAGTGGCCCTTGACGATTTCGGCACTGGATACTCCAGCCTTAGCCAACTACTTTCGCTGGCGCTCACTAAAATAAAAATAGATCGAACCTTTATTACTGGCATTGATGAAAACCCCACCCGCTACAAAATTGTAAAGTCTCTAGTTGCTTTGAGCAGTGACATGCAACTGGAATGTATAGCCGAGGGCGTGGAAACTCGCGAGGAATTGGAAGCATTGATTAGCCTGGGTTGTTTTTTTGTCCAAGGTTATTACTTTTCACAGCCCATGCATCATTCGCACATAGATAATTGGCTCAAAGACAATTGAATGGTTCGTGGCATGTCAAAAATTCAATGTCGAGCGCTGACTGAAGTGCAGACCTTCGCAAGGTTTCTCTAATATCCAACCCGGTGCAAAGTGGCTAAACCTGGAAGCGTCCTTGCATTTTCTGGCCAACTGCAGCTCAGAGATCCAGGCAACGGATTCCTCAGGCACGGTGGCCTTGGTTTGCTCGGATAAACCGCCAGCCTTGCGCGCTTCGCTCATGGTCTCCTCAGCCTGTTTGCTGAAGGCGCCGGAGGCACACTCCAGCTCGGAGGAAACCTGTTTGAACTGGTCGCGGGTGGTGTCGGACATGGGTTATCCTCCCTGTAGGGCATAGAGCGCTATCGTCGCAGACACAAATAACTTAAGGACGAGTTAAAAATGCCTATTGCTTAATGGCTAAACAGCCAATAAAACCTTCCATCAGAACTAAATCAAGGATGACTCTGTGGCACAGCAAAACTTCAACGACAACATCGTAAACTGGACATTTGAAAACTATGCAACACTGGCAAGCTTAGTTAGCGGTATCGCCATCTGCTTGTTAGCCTTGTACATTTATTCGCGCTCAGGCTCGCTGATATTCCTACGCGACTTAATGTGGCGCTTTTTCGGCGGCTCCACAAAATTTGAAACCGAAGGCTACGAACAAGTACGAAAAAACCTCAGGGAAGTTGAATACTACCGATTCGAGTTCAACATACCCGCACAGAACTTGACTGACACCAAACTCGCCGAGGAATGGATCAAGAAAAATGGCTTCTGCCATAGAGATGTTGCACGAGCAAGAAAATATATAGACTGGAAAAACTTTAACAGCCTAAAATTTAAAGAGGCCCTGTTTTCGAAAAATGCTCAATGTGCGTTTTTTGCGCTACTCTTCTTTTTCTTCGTAATTATCAGCATTTCAGTACCACTTACGAACGCAAAATACCTGATGGTTTCATTGAAAGACGCTCCGGAAGCTCCGTCATTTTACCTATCCGAGGGTGATGCCAAATTCAGCTTTTTCAGATCCAACCCAACGCTAACAGAGAAAGAGTGCCAGTCACCGGAATCACTTAAAAAATTTATCAATCACGAGTTCTCAGAAAAAAACATCAACATCATCTGCTCGCTCTTTGGCGAGGACAAATACCGTGAGCATGTAAACAATGGGCTCAAGGGGCAACGAGGGCTTCTTCTGGCAATCGTCGCAATTTCGATTTTCTCCGTGTTCTGTATATTGGTGCGAATATCCAGATCAGGTGTTGCAAAAAAACTCCACGAAAAAATTCATCCGCCCAAAAAACAAATTTTCAAAAAATAACCCATCCAGCTGAATAGCTTTGCGACTCTTACATTACACCGTTAGAGTCGCCTCGCTTGATTGATCACACTCCGAAACCTATCTAATGCCTTTTCTAGACTACGAGCAGGCTCATAGGACGTTTGGCGAAGACCTTCGCTGCGGCCTCTTCCGCTGACAGCGAAGCGCCGAAGATGCTGTCCAGCCGCATGGCGGAATCGACCGACACGGCGTTGCCACTGCTGGAGGTGCTGAACCACTCTTGCCAGAAGGCCCTTTCAGCCAAGCCGACGGGAACGCCGAGCCACTGCTGCAAGGCGGCGCGCAGCCGTCCGGGTTTCCAGTGTTTCACGGTCAGACGCCCGCCATGATCGGGTTGTTGGAGAGTAACTGATCCATAAACCCCACCTATCCAAACAGACGGCGCCTGAGGTGGGGAGGAATCAAATCATGCTGGCGCGGAGACGATTCTCGGCACAGTTACTTCATTTTTTCGGCCTGATATCCACCACCATCCCCGCCTGTACGTTTTTGATCGGTGACAGTAAGTGCGGCGAAATATTCCAGCGCTGGCCGGTGTCGGTTACCACTGTGACGGTTTTGCGGTTGAACTTCATAACGGTACCGGACAGGCGCTCACCATTGGGTGAATCGAAGCTTACCCGTGCTCCCGGATGGAACTGCATCATCGATTTATGAGCCTCCAATGACTCCAACATCTTCAGCCGTTCGATAATGTGATGATTCAATGTCACTAACTCATCGACGCTCAGATGATCAATGTTGATACTCATGATGCCCTCCAATTCCAGGGTAGTAACGCCTCAACATCTTCAACTGATTCAGCCTGCGGTAATCGCTCCAGTACGTGGCGCAGCCACGTATAGGGCTCCTGGCCGTTGGCTTTAGCCGTTTCGACCAGACTGTAGATCTGCGCACTGGCGGTGGCGCCCTTGGGCGTATCGCTGAATAACCATGCCTTGCGCCCTATGACAAACGGCTTTATCGCTCTTTCGGCGGCATTGTTGTCGATCGGTAAAAAACCGGCCTCCACGTAACGTTCCAGCCGGCTCCAGTTGCTACCCAGATAACTGAGCGCCTTGCCGAGAGCACTTTGCGATGCGACTTGCGGCTGAGTTTTCTCCAGCCAGCTTTTCAACTGCGCGAGCACCGGCAAGCTCTTTTCCTGGCGACCGGCAAAGCGCTGCTCATCCGTCATTTCTTTCAAATCACGTTCGATACCGTACAACTTGTTGATCATCGTCAGCGCAACATCGGCCCGACCGGTTTTACCCTTGGGCTGCACTTTCTGCGCATCGACAAACTTGCGCCGTACATGGGCCATACAAGCCAAACGCTCGACACTCGGCTGCGCGGCCAAGGCGTTATAGCCGGCGTAATCGTCAGTCATCAAATAGCCACGATAGTCGCCGAGCAGCCGCAACGGCACCTCCTGCGCTCGACTGGTGGTGTAGTCAAAAAGAAGGATTGGTCGCGCCGGTGGGCCGCTGGCTTGTACCCACATCCAGGATTGGCTGGTCGGGTCTCGACCTGGCTCTTTGAGCACCTGCACTCGCGTTTCATCGCAGTGAACAATCGGACTTTCCAGTAACCGATCACGCATCAGATTCAACAGCGGTTGGAAGTGTTCGCAGCACTGGATCACCCAGCGCGCCAGGGTTTGACGCGGGATATCGACACCGTGGCGAGCGAGGACTTTTTCGAAACGGTGCAGCGGCAGGCCATCGACATACTTGGCGGTCAGCAACATGGCCAACACGCTGGGGCTGGCCATGCTTTTTTCGATCAGTTGCGCGGTTTTGTCGGCGGTGACCGGTGCAGTTTCACAACCACGGCAGCCGTAGACCTTGCGGATGTGTTTGATCACCCGGATCTGCATCGGCACGATCTCCAGCTGTTCGCTGGTTTCTTCGCCGATGGTATGTTTGCGGCAGCCGCAAATGCAGGTCAGTTCGTGTTCGGGGAGTTCGTGGATGACTTCGATTCGTGGCAAGTTAGCGGGTAGAGGCTTGCGTTTGCCACGGCGTTTGGTCGGAGCGACAACTTCTTCCTCAGCATCAACGGGCACTGGCGTGGCGATACTTTCAGCTTCATTGAACAACGGCAGCTGTGGTGTCATCGGATCAACGGTTTGCTCAGATTTTCGTCCGAACAGGCGCTGACGAAGCAGTGCATTTTCCTCTTCAAGAAGAGCGACTTTCGACTGCATCTGAGCAAGTAATTGCTTGAGCGCAGCCGGGTCATCGGGATGGTTGTCGGGCATCGAAGTCATGGCCAGGATTATACCCAATCAAGCAACAAATCGCGGCGTCAAAACCTGATGCGGACGGTTGCGCCACAGGTCAAAACCGTCAAGCAGCCAGTTCAGTTCCTGGACGCTCAATACGATGGCTTCGTCAGTCGCGTCGGGCGAGGTTTTGAAACGCTCGGACTCCAGGCGCTTGAGCCAAAGGCAAAAGCCATTGCGCTCCCAGTAAAGGATTTTCACCCGGTTACGGGGGCGATTTAGAAAAACAAAAAGTACCGGGTCGAATACCACCACCTTGATATCCAGCTCGACCAGGGCGGCGAGGCCGTCGATGGATTTTCGAAAATCCACGGGCTTGGGGTAGAGGTAGACTTTTTCGACTTTGGCGTCGGGACGCATCATGAGGTGCTGGCTCCGTAAAGAGATCGGGAGCACAGCATCAGGCTTCAATGGGCGGCTTTGAATGTGTAGGTGATGGATCGCTTACAATCAATCTCCAACGATGTATTAGTGCGAGAGTTCGGCAGACCCGACAACAAAGTAAAACAACAAAACCTTAATAATATTACCCTTACACTAATTGAGCGATATAGGGCGACTTACAAAGAGCATTGGGAAGCAGCAAAAACAAAGATAGATACAGACGCAGACGAATACAAAAAACGCATAATGGAAAAAATGAAGCCATAATAAAATATCACTCCTACGCCGTAGGAATGACCTAACTTATATATTCCACACATGCTTAGAGTGATTAAGCTCCGCCGACAGAACCTGACCTAGCGTCTAAATCTTTGAGCTGGGCAATCATATTCAACGGCCTTTGAAAATCGTAAAGAATTCGGGTAACTACCCCATAACCCAACACTCCGGTACCAGTGCCGTTTTTATAACCAACCACCCGGCCTTCATAAGACCACATTGCATTCAAGCTATCCAAATGCTTTCTACTCTCTTTCTTTTCTAGAAAAAACAGATAATCACCGTATTTTTTATTCACCTTTTCAATAAAACCTACAACATCGAGACACATCACAACCACAACCTTATCTTTCATTATGTCGTCGAGCAATGGTGTCGGTAAATCCAAATAAGGTAGAGGCGGTGCCAGTGGGTCCTTCAAAAAATCAAGTATGTTAAAGACTGGAGACTTACACTCCATCACCCCCATCCAGCCGTTAAACCCTAAAATAGCCGAACGTTGGTCCGAGTACACTCCCAAATACAGGCATTCATCTATAACATCAATTGCCCACGTTTTCTTTTCGGAAAGTGACTCATAAAGAGAAACAATTTCTGTTGAAAAAAAATCTGAGGTGATACTTGTTGTCGGCGTGACCACATTTTGTCCCGTGCTGTAATCCACCCCTATCCCGTTATTTAATACATCTACAATACTACGGCTTAGCTCTAACTGCTTTCTTATCCTACCAAACTGCTGCCTATCTTTCTCATTTAAGCCGGCAACAAACTCATCAACCTGAGAAAGATTTTCGGGAGAGGTATATTTCCTTACATCTTCGCATATTTTACTGTTCTTATGACCGGTTTTTACTTCAACCAAAGTAGTCCCTTTGAACGGATTGAACACAAGAGCATCACCAGAATGCATAAACGTAGTAATATCGGCATTTATAGCAATATTAAATCTATCAGCGTTAGCTTTTTCTAAAAAGACAGAACCATCTTCAATATTTTTCTTGGATAGATTATCAATATTAGACGGAGTAAAGAACCTCCTTATAGTAGAGTGTTCCCCTCGCACAAACGACCAAACTATCGCATCATAAAAACGCCTTAATATCCTAATACGCACAGACTTATCTTTTATTTTCCTGATACATATTTTCTTATTTTCAAAATCTTTATCAATGTGAAATTTTATTTTTCTCTTCTCAATCTCTTCAATGTCACAAAGACAAACATAAACATTCGAAGAAATCAGCTTTTCAGCCTTTTTCCATTCAGCATGCATATTCGCCACAAACTTCATCTTGCTGTCTTCGATGTTTGTTTTATCGGAGCTATGTGTGACGTTAGTCCCCCTAATTAGGTGTAACAGCTCTGTCAAGAGACTTGAAAAATCCTCATCCAAATGTTGAGAAACTTTACCGAATGGTTTTACCCACTCATCAAAATCCACTACATATTCCTTGTCCATTCATTTCTCCAACTTTCAAGTCGTTTAAACGTCTACTGTATTACCTTGAGGACTAGAAAAGTCGTATCAGATGATACGGCCCATACGTCAGTGCAGCTTTGCACGTCTGCCAACTGACAGAGATACCATATCCGAAATAGATCTGCTTTTCGGCCCCCAAAGGCACGGGTACAAGTCCCCGCACCTTCAGCGACCTCGATCCAGAACCAAGCAGGATAACGGCTCAGAGCCTCACTAGAGGCACCAGAACATCAACAGATAGGAAGACGTAGCCACGGAGGCCAAAGAAGCTCAGAACGAGCAGCAGAAAGGTCAAACGGCAGGCGAAAAAAAATGGCGATCTGTAGGTCAGCTTGCAATCAAAATTCGCTACAAATTTTGCTACAAATCACTGCTACAAATCGCCACTTTCGAATCCTTCTAAATCATTGATTTATAAGGACTTTTTAATAATGGCGGAGAGATAGGGATTCGAACCCTAGGTACCGGTGAAGGTACAACGGATTTCGAATCCGTCCCATTCGGCCACTCTGGCATCTCTCCAACGGCGCGCATCATAACAGCCTGTCTCTGGAAAGCAAAGCGCCGAAGCGATTTTTTTCCGTGCTATCAGATGCTTGCGTCGATTACAGCGGTACGCCGAGGCGCTTGGCGACTTCTTCGTAGGCTTCGATCACATCACCGAGGCCTTGGCGGAAGCGGTCTTTGTCCATCTTCTTCTTGGTGTCTTTGTCCCACAGGCGGCAGCCGTCCGGGCTGAATTCGTCGCCCAGGACGATGGAGCCGTCGTGGAACACGCCGAATTCAAGCTTGAAGTCGACCAGCAAGAGGCCGGCGTCGTCGAACAGCTTGCTCAGCACGTCGTTGACCTTGAGGGACAGTTCCTTCATGCGCGCCAGTTGCTCGGCGGTGCCCCAGCCGAACGCCACGACGTGGGATTCGTTGATGAACGGGTCGCCCTTGGCGTCGTCCTTCAGGAACAGCTCGAACGTGTAAGGGTTGAGCTTGAGGCCCTCCTCCACGCCCAGGCGCTTGACCAGGCTGCCAGCGGCGTAGTTACGCACGACGCATTCGACCGGGATCATGTCCAGCTTCTTGACCAGGCACTCGTTGTCGCTCAGCAGTTTGTCGAATTGGGTCGGAATGCCGGCCGCTTCGAGTTTCTGCATGATGAAGGCGTTGAACTTGTTGTTCACCATGCCTTTGCGATCAAGCTGTTCGATGCGCTTGCCGTCGAACGCCGAAGTGTCGTTGCGAAACAGCAGGATCAGGCGGTTGGCGTCGTCGGTCTTGTATACCGACTTGGCTTTGCCGCGGTAGAGTTCTTCACGTTTTTCCATGATGGGCTCCGCTTTGAGTGAGGTGGGCTAGGCGATGTGTCGCCAGTCGAGCCCTGAATCTTGATCGGCCAGTTGCAGCCAGTCCGGGTCGCACCCAAGGGTATCGACAAAACATTGCCGGGCCAGCTGCGGCAGGTTGTTCTTGCTGCTCAGGTGGGCCAGGACCAGGTGTTGCAGGTCTTGCCAGCCCAACTCATACACCAGGTACGCCGCCTGGTGGTTGTTCAAATGCCCGAGTTCGCCGCCTACCCGTTGCTTGAGAAAGTACGGGTAATGACCGCGAGCCAACAGGTCTCGGCAGTGGTTGGACTCGATCATCAATGCATCGAGATCCCGGTAACCGTCCAGCACCTTGGCGCAGTAGGAACCCAGGTCGGTGAGTACGCCGAAACGTCGCTCGCCGCCACTGAATACATACTGCGTCGGCTCCTGGGCGTCATGCGCCACGGCAATCACATCGATGCTCAAGGCACCGATCTGCAGTTGCTCGCCACCGGCCAGGAAGCCTGCGGGTTCAATGGGTTTGCGCATCCCGCGCAAGGTGCCGCGACTCAGGTACACCGGAAGATTGTAGCGCCGAGACAGCAAACCCACGCCATGCACATGGTCGGCATGTTCGTGGGTCACCAGAATCGCGCTCAGCTGCGAGGGGTGAACCCCCAGGCGCAGCAGGCGCCGCTCGGTTTCTCTTAACGAGAAACCACAATCCACCAGCACATACGTGTCGTCTTGAGCGACCAGCGTGCCGTTCCCTTGGCTACCGCTGCCGAGAACGGCAAAACGCATCGGATCAGCCCAGGTTGTCCTGAATCACGCCCAACACCTTGCGCGCTGTTTCAGCTGGCGCAACGGTGTTGATGTTCTTCTCGACGGTGACTTGCACGCTTTCGCCAACCTTGCTCAAACGAATCTGATAACGCTCGGCGCGGGTTTCGATCTCTTCCTTGGTCGGCGCGCTGCCGAACAATTTGCTGAAGAAACCTGGCTCGGCGTCTTTCTTCTCGGCTTTTTCCGCCACGTTGATGTAGTACAGGCCCAGGCTGCGGTTGATGTCTTCAACACGCCAAGGGCCTTGTTCCAACGCGCGACCAACACTGGCCCAGGCACGATCCAGGTCTTCACCCAGGTTCAGCACCACGTTGCCGCTGCCGTCTTCGGTGAGGCTGACGCGGCTCGGGGTGTCGTAATCGCGTGCGGCGAGCAGGGAGATCGAACCGCCCTTCTCGGAAATGCGGCTCATGCTGGCCAGCATCTCGTCGACCAGTGCGGCGTCGACGCCGGTGTTGACCGAGCGGTTGGTGAACTCGACGTTGGACGTGCTGCCGGCAGGACGCTCGGCGCTGACCACATAGACTTCACTGGTATTGCGCTGCACGCCAGGCTCGATGCGTACACGTACACGGGCTTCGCTGTCAGCGGCGATACCGCCGGACTGCAAACGCTTGGCCATGCTGGCGGACAGCTCGCTGCCCTGCTGCCACGCCGTGGTGAACTCACCGGTCTGCGGGCGCTGCTCGTCGATGCGGAAACCGTTGTCCTGGAAGAACTGCACCGCCACCGGCCAGACTTCGGCAGGTGGGCGCTGTGCCACGATCCAACGCGAGTCGCCGCTCTTCTGCAGGCTGTAGTCGCTGGTATTCGCCACGGCCAAGATCGGTTGTGGACGCGGCACCACGTACTCACCCTTGGCGGTGTCGTCGGCGACATTGCGCGGAATCGGCAGCAACGGGTCAAGGCGCTTGGCGACGTTGACGTCCGGCGGCAGTTGCATCGGTTTGGTTGCTTGTGCTTCCAGGTAATCGCTGCCGCGGTCACGGAAGTAGCCTTCCGGGCCCCAGATCCAACCGCAGCCGCTGGTGCTGGAGATAATCAAGGCAAGTGCGGAAAGTCCGGCCAATCGCTTCATGCGTAGTGCTTCCTCAATTAAACCAGGACGCCGGACTGGCGCAGGGCCTGTCGCAGCGGTTCGTGACAGGCTTCGCTGAGGCGGGTGAGCGGCAGACGGATACCGTCCGGCATCATGCCCATCTCGAACAGCGCCCATTTCACGGGAATAGGGTTGGATTCGATAAACAGTGTCTTGTTGAGCGGCATCAGTTTTTCGTGAATCGCACGTGCGGTCACGGCATCGCCGGCGAGGGCGGCGGCGCACATGTCGCTCATGGCACGCGGGGCCACGTTGGCGGTCACCGAGATGTTGCCCTTGCCGCCCAGCAGGATCAGCTCGACAGCGGTGGCATCGTCGCCGGAATACACCAGGAAGTCGCTGCTCACGCCTGCCAGGATGTCCTTGGCGCGCTGCAGGTCGCCGGTGGCTTCCTTGATGCCGATGATGTTCGGCACGGTGGACAGGCGGATCACGGTCTCGGCCTTCATGTCGCACGCGGTGCGACCTGGCACGTTATAGAGGATCTGCGGGATATCGACCGCTTCGGCAATGGTGCGGAAGTGCTGATACAGGCCTTCCTGGGTCGGCTTGTTGTAGTACGGGGTCACCAGCAGGCAGGCGTCGGCGCCGGCTTTCTTGGCGTTCCTGGTCAGCTCGATCGCTTCACGCGTCGAGTTGGCGCCCGTACCGGCGATCACGGCGATACGGCCCGCGACACGCTTGACCACGAACTCGATGACCTGGATGTGTTCTTCCACGTCGAGAGTGGCCGACTCACCTGTGGTGCCGACCGCCACAATGGCGTTGGTGCCCTCTTGCAGGTGGAAGTCCACCAGTTTGCCCAGGCTATCCCAGTCGAGACGACCTTGTGCATCCATGGGTGTGACCAGTGCCACCATACTGCCCGCAATCATGCAACCGCTCCTGCCGGAAAAAGAGAGCCGTAATGGTACTGGCGCCAAGATGCTTGTACAAGCGAAGTACCGCCTGAGGATGCGTTCTGGCGCAACTAAACGACGGGCATTGCCATCATTGCGCGAAAGTGCGGGTCGAGACGGGGTAAAAACCCGCCGATCACGCAATGAAAACGCCACCTCCTATCCCTTGGCGACGCTTTTCGCTACCCTTCATGCTTTGATCGATACAGCCCTCACCGTATCGACCGCTCATCGTTTTAGGAAGGCTGCATGTCCACCCCCACAGTTCGCGAACAATTCCTTGTTATCAGTGCCCTCGGCGCCAACCCCATGGAGCTGACCAACGTCCTGTGCCGCGCCAGCCATGAAAACCGCTGCGCCGTCGTCACCTCCCGTCTCACCCGCCATGGCGAGTGCAGTGCGCTGGTGCTGCAGATTTCCGGCACCTGGGACGCTCTGGCACGCCTGGAGACCGGCCTGCCGGGCCTGGCCAAGAAGCACGACTTCACCGTCAATGTGGTACGCAGCGCCGCGCTGGAAAACCGCCCGCAGGCCCTGCCTTATGTGGCGTATGTCAGCTCGGCCTACCGCTCGGACATCGTCAACGAGTTGTGCCAGTTCTTCATCGACCATAACGTCGAGCTGGAAAACCTCACCTGCGACACCTACCAGGCACCGCAAACCGGCGGCACCATGCTCAACGCCACGTTTACCGTGACCTTGCCGGCCGGCGTGCAGATCAGTTGGCTGCGCGACCAGTTCCTCGACTTCGCCGATGCCCTGAACCTCGACGCCTTGATCGAGCCGTGGCGCCCACAGAACCCAATGTAAGGAAGCCCCCATGGCGGTAGTCATCGACAAACCCGTAGCCGATTTCGAAGCCCAGGCCACCAGCGGCCAGACCTTCAGCCTCGCAGCCCTCAAGGGCAAGCAAGTGGTGATCTACTTCTACCCGAAGGACAGCACCCCGGGTTGCACCACCGAAGGCCAGGGTTTCCGTGACCAGTACGCAGCGTTCAAGGCAGCCAACACCGAAGTGTTTGGCGTGTCGCGCGACAGCGTGAAGTCCCATGAGAACTTCAAGGGCAAGCAGGAATTCCCGTTCGAGCTGATCAGCGACAAGGACGAAGCGGTTTGCCAGCTGTTTGACGTGATCAAGCTGAAGAAGCTGTATGGCAAGGAATACCTGGGCGTGGATCGCAGCACCTTCCTGATCGACAAGGATGGCGTGCTGCGCCAGGAATGGCGTGGCGTGAAAGTGCCAGGGCATGTGGACGCCGTGCTGGCGGCCGCCCAGGCTTTGCATAACGCGTGAGCATCATCGGGAGAGGGCGCACGCGCCCTCCCCTCGCTTCAGAGTAAGGGCGCCACCACCGGTTCCTGCCGCGGCCATGCATCCAGCACCGCCTTGAACAGCGTCGCCAGGGGGATCGCAAAGAACACGCCCCAGAACCCCCACAACCCGCCGAACAACAATACCGCGCAGATGATCGCCACCGGATGCAGGTTGACCGCCTCCGAGAACAGCAGCGGCACCAGTACGTTGCCGTCCAGGGTCTGGATGATGCCGTACACCGCCATCAGGTAGATGAACTGGTCGCTCCAGCCCCACTGGAACAGGGCGATCAACGTGACCGGCACCGTCACCACCACCGCGCCGACATACGGCACCACAACTGAAATGCCCACCAGCAATGCCAGCAGCGCCGCGTAGTTCAGGTCCAGGGCAATAAAGGCGATGTAGGTCACGCCGCCACAGATGATGATCTCGATCACCTTGCCGCGAATGTAGTTGGCGATCTGCCGGTTCATCTCCTCGGCCACCCGGGTGATCAGCGCACGCTCACGCGGCAGATAGCCACTTACCCAGCGGCCGATCATCGCGCGGTCCTTGAGGAAGAAAAACACCAGGATCGGCACCAGCACCAGGTAGATCATGATGTTGACCAGCAACGGCAGGCTGGACAGGGAAAAGGTCACCGCCCACTGCCCGAACTTTCCGATCTCGCCGCGCGCCACTTCGATGGCTTGCAATACCTGCTCATCCGACACCAGATGCGGGTAGCGCTCCGGCAACAGCAGCAACAGCGACTGCCATTTGGCGAGCATGCCGGGCAACTCATTGAACAGGGTGATCAACTGGTGCCACAGCAGTGGCACGACCACCACGATAAATACCAGCAACAGCCCCATGAACAAAGCAAATACCAGCCCCACTGCCGCCGCACCCGGTAAGCGCAGACGCTCCAGGGTGGTGACCAACCCCTGCATCAGGTAGGCCAGCACCATCCCCGCCAGCACCGGAGCGAGCATGCCGCCCAGGGTGAGGACGGCGGTAAAGGCCAGGAACAGCAGGACCGCCAGCACCACGGCTTCCTCGTCGGAGAAGTAGCGCTGAATCCAGTCTCGTAACACTTTGAACATCAATCAACCTCGGGTGGTGGGAAGCGGACGCTTCAGGCCTTGCGCAACCAATAACGGTAGACACCGGCGGCGTCTTCTTCATGCACCAGGGTATGACCGGCCAGCCTGGCAAAGGTGCGGAAATCACGCTGGGAACCGGCATCCGTGGCGATGACTTTGAGCACCGCGCCGCTGGCCAATCGATTGAGTTCGAGTTTGGCCTTGAGCAAAGGCAACGGGCAATTGAGGCCGCTGGCATCGAGTTCGGCATCAAAGGCTACAGCGTCGGTCATGGTTTTACTCCGGGCAAGCGTTCAGGCTGCTTAGAATATCTGGTCCGACGCTCAGTGTCCGGCTACAGTAAGCTCTTTGTCGAAAGGCTCTGTGCATGACTTTTTTGCGCCCCACCCTGCTGACGCTGGCCTGCCTGCTGGCCTCCCCGGCCTTTGCCGACGACCTGCCGTCACTTGGCGACGCCAGCTCAGCCATTGTCTCGCCACAACAGGAATACCAACTGGGCCGCGCCTGGCTTGCCTATTTACGCGGCCAGGTCGCGCAGCTCAACGATCCGCAGCTCAAGGATTACGTCGAAACCAGCGTGTACAAACTGGTGGAGACCAGCCAGGTCAATGACCGCCGCCTGGAATTCATCCTGATCGACAGCCCGCAGCTCAACGCTTTTGCCGCGCCTGGCGGTATCGTCGGGGTCAACGGCGGGCTGTTCCTCAACGCCCAGACCGAAGGTGAATACGCCTCGGTGCTGGCCCACGAATTGGCTCACTTGTCCCAGCGCCACTTCGCCCGCGGCGTCGAAGCGCAACAGCGCATGCAGATCCCGATGATGGCCGCGATGCTCGGCGGCATCATTGCCGCCGCAGCCGGTGCGGGCGACGCCGGCATTGCTGCAATTGCCGGCACCCAGGCCGCGGCGATCCAGGAACAACGGCGGTTCTCGCGCCAGAATGAACAAGAGGCCGACCGCATCGGCATCCTCAACCTGGAGAAAGCCGGTTACGACCCACGCTCCATGCCGACCATGTTCGAGCGCCTGATGCGTCAATACCGCTTCGACGCCAAGCCGCCGGAATTCCTGCTGACTCACCCGGTGACCGAATCGCGCATCGCCGACACCCGCAACCGCGCCGAACAGGCCAAGCTCGGCGGCACCGAAGACAGCCTGCGTTATCAATTGATTCGCGCACGGGTGCAGCTGAAATACGAAGACACGCCAGGCCTCGCCGCCAAGCGCTTCCAGGCCCAACTGGACGAAAACCCGAAAAGCGACGTGGCGCGCTATGGTCTGGCCATCGCCCAAATCAAGGGGACCAAGCTCAAGGAAGCCCGGGAAAACCTGGCCCCGCTGTTGGCCAAGTCGCCCAACGACATTACCTACAACCTGGCGCAGATCGAGCTGGACATCACCAGCAACCGCTTGCCGGATGCCCAGCAACGCACTGACCGGATGCTCACCCAGTACCCCGGCAACTATCCGCTGAACCAGGTGCGAGTGGACCTTTTACTCAAACAGAACCGCACCGCCGATGCGGAAAAGGCCCTGGACGGTTTGCTCAAGTCGCGCCCGGACGATCCGGACGTGTGGTACCAGGTCGCCGAAACGCGCGGCTTGTCCGGCAATATCATCGGCCTGCACCAGGCGCGCGCCGAGTACTTCGCCCTGGTCGGCGACTTCCAGCAAGCCATTCAACAACTGGACTTCGCCAAGCGCCGTGCCGGCAGCAACTTCCCACTGTCGTCACGTATCGACGCACGCCAGCGTGAGCTGATCGAACAGGAACGCTTGGTGAAAGGAATGATGGGCTAAACCCACCGCCCACAAAAAAGCCCCGCCCTCGTTAAACGAAGGCGGGGCTTTTTGATGCGCCGGTGTTACTCAGCCAGCTTGAAGGTAATGAAGCTGGCACGGCCCTGACGCAGGACGCGCATCGAGACCGAACGGTTCTTCGGCAGCGCCTTGGCGATGTCGGTGAACTGCTTGGTGCTGTCGATGGCCTGATTGTTCAGGTGAGTGATCACATCGCCTGGCTGCAGGCCGATCAACGCGGCAGGACCGTCCTGCACTTCCTTGATCACCACGCCGCTTTTCAGGTCGAAGGCCTTCTTCTGCTCGTCCGTCAGCTCGGCCACTGCAATACCCAGGCGGTTGCTGCTGCGCTCGGCGCCCGGCTTGGTGCTACCGAGGGCATCGAGGGTCGCGCCTTCTTCCGGAATGGCGCCGACGGTCAGTTCAACGTTCTGGCGTTTGCCTTCACGGATCACTTCCAGCTTGGCTTTGCTGCCCGCCTTGAGCGCGCCCACCAAATGCGGCAGGTCTGCCGACATGACGATCGGCTGGCCGTTCATGCTCAGAATCACGTCGCCGACTTGCAGGCCGCCCTTGGCTGCCGGGCCGTCGTCCTGGATCTGAGCGACCAGCGCACCGGCCGGCTTGTCGAGGCCGAAGGACTCGGCCAGGTCCTTGTTCACTTCCTGGATCACCACGCCCAACCAGCCACGGCTGACTTTGCCGCCGCTTTTGAGTTGGTTGGAAACGTCCATGGCCACGTCGATCGGGATGGCGAACGACACGCCCATGAAGCCACCGGAGCGCGTGTAGATCTGCGAGTTGATGCCGACCACCTCGCCGTTCAGGTTGAACAGCGGGCCACCGGAGTTACCCGGGTTGATCGGTACGTCGGTCTGGATGAACGGCACGTAGTTTTCGTTGGGCAGGCTGCGGCCGATGGCGCTGACGATGCCTTGGGTCACGGTGTGGTCAAAGCCAAACGGCGAACCGATCGCCACGACCCATTGCCCGGCTTTCAGGTCCTGGGACTTGCCCAGTTTCAGCACAGGCAGGTCCTTGCCGTCGATCTTCAGCAACGCCACGTCGGAACGTGGGTCGGTGCCGACCAGCTTGGCTTTCAACTCGCTGCGGTCAGCCAGACGGACGAGGATCTCGTCAGCGTCGGCAATTACATGGTTGTTGGTCAGGATGTAGCCATCGGGCGAGATGATGAAGCCCGAGCCCAGGGACTGCGCTTCACGCTGGCCACCGCCACCGCCACGGGGCGCGCGTTGTTGCGGCATGCCACGCTCGAAGAACTCGCGCAGCATCGGCGGCAGGCCTTCCAGGTCCGGCATCTGCTGGTCGGAGACTTTGCGCTCGGGCAGTTTTTGCGTGGTACTGATGTTCACCACGGCAGGCGAGGCCTGCTCGACCAATTGGGTGAAATCAGGCAGCTCGACCGCTTGCGCGGGCACGGCCTGACCCAACACCAACAATGTGGCGACTATGGATAAATAGGACTTCAAGCGTGGTATCGACATACAGCTCCCGTTACGACGAGCAGGGTTGGGCGACAGGGTTCTGGAAACGCCGGAAACTGTGACCGACATCTCCGTTCCGCGAACAAAACATGGTCAGCGCCGACAAGCCCTGACCTATAAAAAATATGAGAGATTTTTGCAAGTGAAAATGCTGATCCAGACATTTCATTACGCTCGGCAACCAACCTCGCATGGACGTAGGGTGAAAGGCCAGGATGAACATAAGATTAACGATTCACGGCTTGGCGGCTGGTTTTTTTTCACCGCGCACCGACAGCGCGATGCGCTCGGCGGTGCCCATGGGGATTTCGCCCACTACCGTGACCATCATTTCGCCATCCACCGTATTCAGCCGACGCGACACCGCCACCGTCGGGCCCAACTGGGTACGGGTTTCGGTAACGCCGGATTCGCCGATCGGCTCAAGAAATACCGAAAACCGCGCCAGCCCATCTTCATACATCCGACTGTCGACCGTCGCTTTGGTCTGGGTGTCTTTGCGCGCACTGCTGCTGGTCAACTGGAAACCCGGCGGCAACCATTCCAGATGCCAGTCCTGGGCAGGTTGCACCTCTGGCGCTTTAGCCGTGGCCACTGCAATGGGCGTGCAATCGCCAGTGGGTTGCAAGTCGCGATCATCCGGCGTGACCGAGGTGTTCAATTGCGTGAACTGGAAACGCTCCAGCAACTGCCCCTGATCGTTCACCAGCAGGGATTTAAGGGGCAACGCGGTTTCGCGATCCAGGTGCAACTCAAAACCATAGCGGTATTGGTCACGCGGGGTGATCGACACAATCACCGCATTTCGACCGGCCACGCGAGATTTGCCGATGACGGCCAGTTCGTAGAATTGCGCGATTTTTTGCGGATCAAGCGCACGTGAAGGGGCATCACGCGAATTGCTGAGGCCGGCGACAAGAGTGCCGCTGACGCATTGCGTCCGACCGTCTACCCGCACGACTTCCTGAGCCGAGCCGTCGAGCTGCAAAAGCCGCTCGCGAACCTGACCGTCCTGGACACGATGCCAGATGTCGTGGGTAGAAAAATTGCCGTTACGCTCGTAGACGAACGTACCTTGGAAGCTTTGCTGTTGCTCAGCACGCCCAAGTCGAGTCAACCAGTCTTGGGCATCATCGGCGTGGGCGGGGAGTGCAAACCAACCACTGAGCAAAAGCGTAAGGAGCGGTATGGCGCGCATAGTGCTCCTCAACGGTTCAACGGTTTTCCAGGCTTGCCGCGCGAGCATAAGGCAGAGCGCTTTCAGTACCTTTCAAGGCCGATTCCTGTGCGTGTTGGCGCAGGTAGCCTGGAAGACGCTGATCCTGCCAGCCGGATTGCCCTTGAAGCACACCGTTCGCCATCGGGCCGGTAGTGTCGGAGCTTTCCTTGTAGCCTGCCAGTACGGCGGGGCCCTTGACTTGCGGGCCAGCCATGATCGGTTGCTGAGTCTGTTGGGCCAGTTCGGTACCGGCGATTTCGTCCTGGTTGTACAGGCGAACACCAGCCAGAACGGCAACAGTTACCGAAGCGGCCACTGCCAGGCGACCCAGGCTACGCCATGGCCCCCGCGCAGCTTTTGCCGGAACGGCTTCATCAGCCAGTGCAGCAGAAACGGCCGCAGCAATATCCAGACGAGGGATTAGAAGATCCTTGTGCATCACCGCCCGAGCGACTTGGTAACGAGACCAGGTATCACGGGTTTCGGCATCACCGAATGCATTGAGCACCCGACGAAGTTCCAGTTCATCCGCTTCGTTATCCATCACTGCGGACAGCGATTCCTGCAGGGCATCACGACTCATGGCGGTTCCTCTCTTGGCTGTCGCCGCTGTCTTTAGTTTTCCTGCAACAACGGTTGCAAGGCTTTATCGATGGCTTCCCGGGCCCGGAAAATCCGTGACCTTACAGTCCCCACCGGACACTGCATGACGCTCGCAATGTCTTCATAACTCAGACCATCGAATTCACGTAAAGTTAACGCCGTCCGTAAATCTTCTGGCAGTTGCTGAATAGTGCGATGAACGGTGCCTTCGATCTCGTCGCGCAGCAATGCACGCTCCGGCGACTCGAGATCTTTGAGGCCGTGATCACCATCGTAAAATTCTGCATCTTCCGAACTGACATCACTATCTGGTGGGCGGCGTCCGCGAGACACCAGATAGTTCTTCGCCGTGTTGATGGCGATGCGGTAGAGCCACGTGTAAAACGCGCTGTCACCGCGGAAATTGCCCAGCGCACGGTATGCCTTGATAAAGGCTTCCTGTGCAACGTCCTGCGCTTCATGGGTGTCGTGCACAAACCGCACGATCAACCCGAGAATTTTGTGCTGGTATTTCAGCACTAGCAGATCAAAAGCTCGCTTGTCGCCGCGTTGAACGCGCTCGACCAGCTGCTGATCCTCTTCCTGGGTTAGCATGAACACTCCTCGTTGTACTTGAAGGAGGCTTGCATAACTGAACGATCAGGCTTGCAAACATAGACTCGGACTTTCCGCAAAAGTTCTCCCCTCCAAGCAAGTTTCCGGCATGCACTGATTTGGCACACACGAAAAACGCAGCGCGGGCAATGCCGGCTGCGCGAATAATCTTGTCGCCGGTTTCCTGACGCGTCCAATGCTCCCGACGGGCCAATAAACTCAACGTTTTCCCAGCTTTCGGGCAACCTGCTATTGAGTCGGGGCTTATGCAAAAAGTTCCCACTTCAATAACCGGTCCATTTACCTTGGCCGTGCACCGTAATTTCACATTGCCACGAATGCGCGGCTATTGTGCCGCTCCCCCCCTCTATATACTAGTAGCCCGTGTGACCCTTTGATTCGCCGATCCAGGCGTCCTGTTTGCGCCAGCCCCTGTGGATCGCTTTTTGCGGAATCCTTCAAATGAGCCAACAGTTTCAACACGATGTCCTGGTGATCGGCAGCGGCGCAGCCGGCCTGAGCCTTGCGCTGACCCTCCCCAGCCACCTGCGCATTGCGGTGCTGAGCAAAGGCGACCTGGCCAATGGCTCGACATTCTGGGCCCAGGGCGGTGTTGCCGCCGTGCTGGACGACACCGACACGGTGCAGTCCCACGTCGAAGACACCCTCAACGCCGGCGGCGGCCTGTGCCACGAAGATGCGGTGCGCTTTACCGTCGAACATAGCCGCGAAGCCATTCAATGGCTGATCGACCAGGGCGTGCCGTTTACCCGTGACGATCACGCGGGCAGCGATGACGGCGGCTTCGAGTTCCACCTGACCCGCGAAGGCGGGCACAGCCACCGCCGCATCATCCACGCCGCCGACGCCACCGGGGCCGCGATCTTCAGGACCCTGCTCGAACAAGCCCGCCAACGCCCGAACATCGAACTGCTTGAGCAACGGGTGGCCGTCGACCTGATCACCGAGAAACGCCTGGGCCTGTCGGGCGAGCGCTGCCTCGGCGCCTATGTGCTCAACCGCAACAGCGGCGAAGTCGACACCTACGGCGCGCGCTTCACCATTCTCGCCTCGGGCGGCGCGGCCAAGGTCTACCTCTATACCAGCAACCCCGACGGTGCCTGTGGCGACGGCATCGCCATGGCCTGGCGCTCGGGCTGCCGGGTGGCCAACCTGGAATTCAACCAGTTCCACCCCACCTGCCTGTATCACCCGCTGGCCAAGAGCTTCCTGATCACCGAAGCCCTGCGCGGCGAAGGCGCGCACCTGAAACTGCCGAATGGCGAGCGCTTCATGCAACGCTTCGACCCGCGCGCCGAACTGGCCCCGCGCGATATCGTCGCCCGCGCCATCGACCATGAAATGAAGCGCCTGGGCATCGACTGCGTCTACCTGGACATCAGCCACAAGCCCGAAGCGTTCATCAAGACTCACTTCCCGACGGTCTACGAGCGCTGCCTGGCCTTCAATATCGACATCACCAAAGGCCCGATCCCGGTGGTGCCGGCCGCGCACTACACCTGCGGCGGCGTGATGGTCGACCAACACGGGCGCACCGACGTGCCCGGCCTGTACGCGATCGGCGAAACCAGCTTCACCGGCCTGCACGGCGCCAACCGCATGGCCAGCAACTCGCTGCTCGAATGTTTTGTCTATGCGCGTTCGGCGGCGGCGGACATCCTTGAACAACTGCCGCAGATCCCCGTCCCGGCCGCCCTGCCCCGCTGGGACGCGAGCCAGGTGACCGATTCGGACGAAGACGTGATCATCGCCCACAACTGGGACGAACTGCGACGCTTCATGTGGGACTACGTAGGGATCGTGCGGACCAACAAACGCCTGCAACGCGCACAACACCGCGTGCGACTGTTGCTGGATGAGATCGACGAGTTCTACAGCAACTACAAAGTCAGCCGCGACCTGATCGAATTGCGCAACCTGGCCCAAGTAGCGGAGCTGATGATCCGCTCGGCCATGGAGCGCAAGGAAAGCCGGGGCCTGCATTACACCCTCGACTACCCGCAGATGCTGCCCGAGGCCCGCGATACTATTCTGGTGCCAACCACCTACGCCGACTGAACTTCAGGCGAACCCGCAGGCGCCGGTGTACATCGGCGGCCTGCGAATCCTTGGGCACACAGATCGACCGCACCGCCCATTCGCCCTGCACCCGATAGCGCAGCACCACGATCAACGGCAACGCCAGGCTCTCGGGACGCAGTTGCACGCGGTGCCAGCCGCGCGCTTCGCTCCACAACTGCCACCCGCTTTCGTCACGGCGCAGGCCGCGAATCGACGAACGGTGAGTCAGCCGGATATGGCGCGGGATAACCCAGGCGGCGTGAGCCAGGCACAGCAACAGGCCAAGGCTTGAATAAGGCAAATCGACAAGCAGCAGCGCACCCAGTGCGGACGACTGGGCCAGGAGATAGGCCGCCAGCAACAGCCGCGAGGCCTGCCAGCGGCATTCGAAGGCGGGATTACTTGGGCTGGACACGATCCAGGATCATCCGAACCATGCGCTGCAGCTCCGGGTCTTCCGATTCGGAGCGTTCCATGAACCAGCCGAACATATCCTGGTCTTCGCATTCCAGCAGGCGCACGTAACAGTTGCGATCCACCTCGTTAAGGGTCGAGTAAACCTCTCTGACGAATGGCACCAGCAACACGTCCAGCTCAAGCATGCCGCGACGGCTGTGCCAGTAGAGGCGATTGAGTTCTACATCTTCGACCATGGAACGCTCCTCAAATAGATTGCAAGTATACAGGCCCCAAGGCAGCGGAACAGTCGGCTTTGGTCGCCCCCTACAGAAACTATCCATTTGTCGGGCGCCCCTCTATGATGCACCTAGACTTTTTGACCTGCGATGACCCATGGCCGACTCTGCTTTCTTCTGCCCACTGACCCACGAAGGCGTTCTCGCCGTCCGCGGCGCCGACGCTGCCAAGTTCCTGCAGGGCCAACTCACCTGCAACCTCAACTACCTGAGCGACACCCAGGCCAGCCTCGGCGCGCGCTGCACGCAAAAAGGGCGCATGCAGTCGAGCTTTCGCATCCTGCTGCAAGGTGATGGCGTGCTCTTGGCCATGGCCACCGAGCTGCTGGAACCGCAACTGGCCGACCTGAAGAAATACGCGGTGTTCTCCAAATCCAAACTCACCGACGAAAGCGCCGCCTGGGCACGTTTTGGCCTGGCGAACGCGGATCAGGCCCTGGCGAGCCTGGGCCTGGAGCTGCCGGCCGCGACCGACAGCGTCGCCCGCAGCGAACAATTGATCGCCGTCCGCGTATCCCCTGGTCGCACCGAACTCTGGGCGCCCGCCGAGCAAGCCGAAGCCGTGCGCAGCCAATTGGCCGCGCAGTTGCAACCGGCTGACTTGAACAAATGGCTGCTGGGCCAGGTCCGCGCCGGTATCGGCCAGGTCATGCCGCAGACCCGCGAGCTGTTTATCCCGCAGATGCTCAACCTGCAGGCCGTGGGCGGCGTCAGTTTCAAGAAAGGCTGCTACACCGGCCAGGAAATCGTCGCGCGCATGCAATACCTGGGCAAACTCAAGCGTCGCCTGTACCGCCTGAGCCTGAATGCCGCTGAATTGCCCGAGCCCGGCACGCCGCTGTTTTCTCCCAGCCACAACAGCTCGATCGGCGAAGTGGTGATCGCGGCAAAAGCTGACCAAATGGTGGAACTTCTGGCGGTTCTGCAAGCCGAAGCAGCCGAGAGTGGTGATGTGCATTTAGGCACCCTCGAAGGTCCCGCTTTGCAGCTACTTGACCTGCCCTACCAATTGGATCGTGATCGAGAGATCCAGCACTGATCGTCGCACCCCTTTGCAACACCTTAGAGAGCATGAATGAACGAGCTGGCGGAAAAAGTCCAACAGGCTTTGATTGCGGCCATCGACAACGATGACCTGGTTCTGCCGACATTACCGGAAGTGGCCCTGAGCATTCGTCAGGCCGCCGAAGACCCGGAAATCGGCATCAGCCACTTGAGCAAAGTGATCGGTCGCGACACCGCGCTGTCGGCGCGCTTGATCAAAGTGGTCAACAGCCCGTTGTTGCGGGCCACGCAGGAAGTCACCGACCTGCACACCGCCATCACCCGGCTGGGCACCAACTACAGCAGCAACCTGGCGATCGGCCTGGTGATGGAGCAGATCTTCCACGCCCGTTCCGAAGTGATCGAACAGAAAATGCGCGACGTCTGGCGCCGCAGCCTGGAAGTGGCGGGCGTCAGCTACGCGCTGTGCCGCAGCCACAGCCAGCTCAAGCCGGACCAGGCAGCGCTCGGAGGCCTGGTGCACCAGATCGGTGTGCTGCCGATCCTGACCTATGCCGAAGACCATTACGAGTTGCTCTCTGACCCGGTCAGCCTCAACCACATGATCGAGAAAAGCCACCCAATGCTCGGCGACAAACTCCTGCGTGGCTGGGACTTCCCGGAGATGCTGGTCAAGCTGCCGGGCCAATACCTGGACCTGGAACGCGACTCCGCCAGCCTCGACTATATCGACCTGGTGCAAGTCGCCGTGCTGTATTGCCATCGCGGCACCGCGCATCCACTGGCGGATGTACCGATCACCAACCTGCCGGCAGTCAAGAAACTGCGCCTGGACCTGTACAGCGACAGCGTGCGTGCGGAACTGGATGAAGCGCGGTCGATGTTCTACTGATCAACCGGCGACAAAACTGACGCGCACTTTCAAGCCCGTCGGTTCACCATCATGCAGACTGATCTGGGCCAGATGCGCGCGACAGATTTCGCCGACAATCGCCAGGCCCAGACCGGAGCCCAGGCCCTGCTGACTGCGGCGATAGAAGCGTTCGAACACGCGGTCGCGCTCGTCCAGCGGGATGCCCGGGCCATCATCTTCCACTTCCAGCACCGCCGGTGCCGTCACGCGCAGGATCACATTGCCGCCAGGCGGCGTATGCGCCAGAGCGTTATCCACCAAGTTACTCAACAGCTCGTTGAGCAGCGTCGGTTCGCCGCGCAGCCACACCGGCTCGTCGGCCTCCAGCGCCAGCGCGACCCCACGCGCATGGGCCAACGGCGCCATGGCCATGCCCAGTTCGCGGGCCAACTGGCTGAGGTCGAGCAATTGCGCCCCGCCTTCGGCAATCGCGCGTGCGCCGTTTTCGATACGCGCCAAGGACAACAATTGATTGGCCAGATGGGTCAGGCGGTCGGTGCCTTGCGCGGCGGTTTCCAGGGTGCTGCGCCAGGTGGCCGGGTCTTCGGCGCGCAGGCCGAGTTCCAGGCGCGCCTTGAGCGCGGCCAGCGGCGTGCGCAGTTCGTGGGCCGCATCGGCGATAAACTGTGCCTGGCGCTCGAACTGGCCCCGCAGGCGTTCGGTGAAATGGTTGATGGAACGCACCAGCGGGCCGAACTCGAGCTGCACCTCGACCAGCGGCAACGGCCGCAGATCGTCGGGCTGGCGCTCTTCCACGGCCGTGCGCAAGCGCTCCAGCGGGCGCAACGCCGCGCTCACGGCAAACCACACCAGCAATAGCGCGCCGATGGCGAGCATGCCCAGGCGCAGCAAGGTGTCGGCCATCAGGCTGCGGGCCATGCTGACGCGGGCTTCATCGGTCTCGGCCACGCGGATTTCCGCCATGCCGTTCATGTTCGGTTCGGAGACCGCCTTGAGCAGGCTCACCACGCGCACGGCCTGGCCCTGGTACGTGGCGTTGTAAAACCGTGCCAACGCCGGGTAATCATCGGTGCGCGGCGTGCCAGGCGGCGGGCCGGGGAGGTTTTCGTAACCGGAGATCAGCTTCTGGTCGATGTCATTGACCTGGTAATAAATCCGCCCGGCGCTGTCGTAGGCAAAGGTGTCCAGGGCCACATACGGCACATTCGCGCTCAAGCTGCCGTCGACCTCGGTCAGGCCGGCGGCAATCGTGCGTGCCGAGGCCAGCAAGGTGCGGTCATAGGCGGTGTCGGCGGCTTCGCGGCCGTTCCAGTAGGCGCTCATGCCGCTGGCGACCATCAACAGCACCAGCAACAGCGCGAGGTTCCACAGCAGCCGCCAGCGCAGACTGCTGGGCTTATGCATCGCGCGCTTCCAGCAGGTAGCCGAGGCCACGGAAGGTGACGATGGCGATGGGCTGGCCGTCGAGTTTCTTGCGCAGGCGGTGTATGTAGATTTCGATCGCATCCGGGCTAGCCTCTTCGTCGAGGCCGAACACCTGGGCGGCCAGTTGCTCCTTGCTCATCACCCGGCCCGGGCGCGCGATCAGCGCTTCAAGCACGGCTTGCTCGCGGGACGTGAGGGTCAGCAACTCGCCGCCGACCGTGAAGCGGCGGGTGTCGAGGTCGTAGACCAGCACGCCGCAGGCCTGCTGGCGCTCGCCGCCGAGCACGCTGCGCCGCAACAGCGCCTTGACCCGCGCCTCCAGTTCCGTCAGCTCGAACGGCTTGGCCAGGTAATCGTCAGCGCCCAGGTTCAGGCCATGCACACGATCTTTCACATCACTGCGCGCCGTCAGCATCAGCACCGGCAGATTTTTCCCACGCGCCCGCAAGCGCGCCAACACCTCGAAACCGTCCATGCGCGGCAAGCCCACATCGAGGATCGCCGCGGCGTATTCCTCACTGCCCAAGGCCAGGTCCGCGGCCACTCCGTCGTGCAGCACATCGACGGTCAGACCCGTGCTCTTGAGCGCCTGGGCGACACTTTCGGCCAGTTGCAAATGGTCTTCAACCAGGAGGACACGCATGGATTTCTACCTCATTCGGGGGTGGTCGGCGCCACGCTCTGCGAGGCAGTTTACAGGCGCGGCCTGGGCTGTGAAGCCCGAAAACATTGAAAGGCAACTGAAAGGTTAGTGAAAGCTTCACCCTTTAGCATCCAGCCACGGTAGGCCATGCCCGCCGAGCTGCCTGATCCGTAGCACCCGAAAAACGCCTCGAAGCGTTTTCGTCAAATAAGAACAATAACGGAGTACTCAACGATGCTGTCGACACAGCCCCAGGCTTGCACGCCTGTGCGTTTTTCCCGCCTGACCCAGACCGCCCTTGCCAGCGCCGCCACCCTTGCCGGCTTTTCGCCGCTTGCCCAAGCCGCCTTCTTCGAAGACAGCAGCGCGACCCTGGAAACCCGCAACATGTACTTCAACCGCGACTTTCGCGACGGCACCAGCGCCCAGCAATCCAAGCGCGACGAATGGGCCCAGGGCTTCATGCTCAACCTGCAATCGGGCTACACCGACGGTACCGTCGGCTTTGGCGTGGATGCGCTGGGCATGCTCGGCGTCAAGCTCGACTCCAGCCCCGACCGCACCGGCAGCGGCCTGCTGCCCCCCCACGACGATGGCCGCGCCGCCAACGAGTATTCCAAGCTGGGCCTGACCGGCAAAGTGAAGATCTCCGCCACCGAGCTGAAAGTCGGCGCGCTGATCCCCGAACTGCCGATCCTCAAGCCCAACGACGGCCGCATCCTGCCGCAAACCTTCAACGGCGGCCTGATCACCTCGAAAGAGTTCAAGAACCTGGTGTTCACCGGTGGCCGTCTCGACAAGGCCAAGGACCGCGACGACACCAACTACGAGGACATCGCCCTCAACAACAAGAACAGCCGTTTCCTCAGCGGCGCCACCGGCAAGCACTTCAATTTCGGCGGCGTGGACTACAAGTTCGCCGACAAGATCACCGGCAGCTATCACTTCGCCCAACTCGACGACGTGTACCGCCAGCACTTCCTCGGCCTGGTGGCTGCGCGCCCGATGGGCCCCGGCACCTTCGCCACCGATCTGCGCCTGGCGATCAGCGACGACACTGGCGCCGCCCGCGGCGGCAAGATCGACAACACCTCCCTCAATGGCCTGTTCAGCTATGCCCTCAACGGCCATAAGCTCAGCGCCGGCTACCAGCACATGTCCGGCGACAGCGCGTTTCCGTATGTGGATGGCAGCGACCCGTACCTGGTCAACTTCGTGCAGATCAACGACTTTGCCGGCGCCGAGGAGCGCTCCTGGCAGGCACGCTACGACTATGACTTCGCCAAGCTGGGGATTCCCGGCCTGAGTTTCATGAGCCGTTACCTGTCGGGTGACCATATCAAGCTCAAGAACGGCGAGACCGGCAAGGAGTGGGAACGCAACAGCGAGATCAAGTACGTGGTGCAAAGCGGCACATTCAAGGATGTCGCCGTGCGCCTGCGCAATGCGACGTATCGTTCCAACTATTCAGCGCGTGATGCGGATGAAGTACGCCTGCTGGTCAGTTACAGCGTCGCGCTCTGGTAAGCAGTGCCTGGTAATAGCCACTCATAACAACAACGACGGAGATAACCATGACCCTTTCATTGCGTAAATTCGCCCTCGCCGCCGGCTGCATGCTGTTCGCCGGCCAACTGCTGGCCGCCGACGAACCCAAGCGCCCGGAATGCATCGCCCCGGCCTCCCCTGGCGGTGGTTTTGACCTGACCTGCAAACTGGCGCAAAGCGCGCTGGTCAACCAGAAGCTGCTGAGCAAGCCGATGCGCGTGACCTACATGCCTGGCGGCGTGGGCGCAGTGGCCTACAACGCCGTGGTCGCACAGCGCCCTGCAGACGGCGGCACCCTGGTGGCCTGGTCCAGCGGCTCGCTGTTGAACCTGGCCCAGGGCAAGTTCGGGCGCTTCGATGAAAGCGCCGTGCGTTGGCTGGCAGCAGTCGGCACCAGCTACGGCGCCATCGCGGTGAAAAGCGATTCGCCTTACAAAAATCTCGACGACCTGGTGCAGGCGCTGAAGAAAGATCCGAGCAAAGTGGTCATCGGTTCCGGCGGCACCGTGGGTAGCCAGGACTGGATGCAAACCGCGCTGATCGCCAAGGCCGCCGGGATCAACCCGCGCGACCTGCGCTATGTGGCGCTGGAAGGTGGCGGTGAAATTGTCACCGCGCTGATGGGCAACCACATCCAGGTGGGCAGTACCGACATCTCCGATTCCATGCCCCATATCCAGAGTGGCGACATGCGCTTGCTCGCGGTGTTCTCCGAAGCGCGCCTGGACGAGCCGGAAATGAAGGATATTCCGACCGCCAGAGAGCAAGGCTACGACATCGTCTGGCCAGTGGTGCGCGGTTTCTACCTTGGGCCAAAAGTCAGCGATGCCGACTACGCCTGGTGGAAAGACGCCTTCGACAAACTGCTGGCCTCCGAAGACTTCGCCAAGCTGCGTGACCAGCGCGAGCTGTTCCCGTTCGCCATGACCGGCCCGGAGCTGGACACCTACGTGAAGAAGCAGGTAGCGGACTACAAAGTGCTGGCCAAAGAGTTCGGCCTGATCCAGTAATCGCCCCTCTGTCGCGCGGCCACGCCCTGCTGAACCAGGGGCGTGGCCCAGGAGTTCAACATGCTCTTACAACGCATATTCGCCGCCGCGCTGCTGCTGGCCTGCGCGGGCCTGGCCTTGATGGCCTGGCCCTACCAGGCGTCGTTTTCCTACGAACCCGTGGGGCCTCGGGCCTACCCGCTGCTGATGCTCGGGCTGATGAGCCTGGCGCTGATCTACATGCTGTTTCGCCCGCAGCCGACCCAGCATACCGAGGAAGAACCCGCGCTGGACCGCGCCACCCTGATCAAGATCGGCATCTGCGTGGCGCTATTGATCGTGTTTGCCGCCACCTTCGAATCCCTCGGTTTCATTCTCAGCAGCATGTTGATCGGCATTCCGATGGCACGGCTGTATGGCGGCCGCTGGTTGCCCGGTGCGGTGATCATCACCTTGATGAGCGTCGGCCTTTATCTGCTGTTCGATAAAGCCATGGATGTTCCGCTGCCCCTCGGCCTGCTCGACGTTCTGGAGAACTGATATGGATACTTTCGGCTATTTGGGCCAGGGCTTCGGCGTGGCACTGTCCCCCTACAACCTGGTGACCGCGCTGTGCGGCACCTTGATCGGCACCGTGGTCGGCCTGCTGCCGGGCCTGGGCCCGATCAACGGCGTGGCGCTGTTGATCCCCATCGCGTTCGCCCTGGGCCTGCCGCCGGAGTCGGCGTTGATCCTGCTGGCGGCCGTGTACCTGGGCTGCGAATACGGTGGGCGTATCAGCTCGATCCTGCTGAACATCCCGGGTGAAGCCTCCACCGTGATGACCACCCTCGACGGTTACCCGATGGCCCGCAAAGGCCTGGCCGGTGTGGCGTTGTCATTGTCGGCGTGGAGTTCGTTCATCGGCGCGTTTATCGCCACCTGCGGCATGGTGCTGTTTGCCCCGCTGCTGGCCAAATGGGCGATTGCCTTCGGCCCGGCGGAATATTTCGTACTGATGGTGTTCGCGATTGTCTGCCTCGGCGGCATGGCCGGCGATAAACCGCTGAAGACCTTCGTCGCGGCGCTGATCGGCCTGTTCCTGTCGGCGGTGGGCATCGACGCCAACAGCGGCGTATACCGCTTTACCGGCGATAACATCCACCTGACCGACGGCATCCAGTTCGTGGTGTTGGTGCTGGGCCTGTTCTCCATCAGCGAGATCCTGTTGCTGCTGGAAAAAACCCACCGTGGCCAGGAAGCGGTGAAAGCCACCGGGCGGATGATGTTTAACCTGAAGGAAGCCTCGTCGGTATTTGCGGTGAACATCCGGTGCGGCCTGCTCGGTTTCATCATGGGCGTATTGCCCGGCGCTGGCGCGACGTTGGCGTCAGCCGTGGCCTACATGACCGAGAAACGCCTGGCCGGGGCCAGCGGTAAATTCGGGCAGGGTGACATGCGCGGTCTGGCGGCACCGGAAACCGCCATCGGCGCCTCCGCCTGCGGTGCGCTGGTGCCGATGCTGACCCTGGGCGTGCCGGGTTCGGGCACCACCGCGGTGATGATCGGCGCCCTGTCGCTGTACAACATCACGCCGGGCCCGCTGTTGTTCCAACAGCAACCGGATATCGTCTGGGGCCTGATCGCCTCGTTGTTCATCGCCAACATCATGCTGGTGATCCTCAACATCCCGATGATCCGCATCTTCACGCGCATCCTCGCCGTGCCGAACTGGGCGCTGGTGCCGGTGATCGCGATCATCACCGCGATCGGCGTGTACGCGGTTCACGCCACCACGTTCGATCTGTTCCTGATGATCGGTATCGGCATCTTCGGCTACATCCTGCGCAAGCTGGACTTCCCGCTGTCGCCGGTGTTGCTGGGCTTTATCCTCGGCGGCCTGATGGAGCAGAACCTGCGCCGCGCGCTGTCGATCTCCAACGGTGCGCTGGAGATCCTGTGGTCCAGCCCGATCACCTTCGGTGTATGGGTATTGACCGCCGTGATGCTGCTGTTACCGCTGGCGCGCATCTACCGCAAACGTGCGTTGCAGCGTCGTGCCGTGGCCGATGTCTGAGGCCAGCTTTAAACACTGGTGGGGAACACCGCTGGTCGGCCTGGCCGGCGGTTACCTGGCCAGCCTGGTCGGCTGGCCGTTGCCGTATATGGTCGGTTCGCTACTGGCGATCATCCTCGTGCGTTGCCTCACGCCGTGGCAGTTGGCGGAGATTCCCGGCGGGCGCAAAGGCGGCCAATGGGTGGTGGGCATCGGCATCGGCCTGCACTTCACTCCGCTGGTGATCGAACAGGTGATGAGCCACTTCGGTTTGATCTTCTTCGGCGCGCTGGTTACCAGCCTGTCGAGCGTGGTCGGCGTGTGGTTGATGCGCCGCAGCGGCGAAGACCGCGCCACCGCGTTTTTCTCCAGCATGCCCGGCGGTTCCGGCGAGATGGTCAACCTCGGCGCACGCAATGGCGCGGTGCTCAGCCGGGTCGCGGCGGGGCAAAGCCTGCGGGTGTTGGTGGTGGTGCTGTGCGTACCGGCGATCTTCAAGTACGTGCTGGACGGTGGCGCGCCGCAGTTTCATCCAGCCCCGGTGAGCTGGGCCTGGCTGGCGCTGCTGTTTCCCGCCGGTGCGCTGGTGGCCTGGGGCTGGCAACGCTTGCGTCAGCCGAACCCATGGTTGTTCGGGCCACTGTTGGTCAGTGCCACCGCCAGTGTGGCGTGGGACCTGCACATCGGCCTGCCCGACGGCGGCAGCCAGATCGGCCAGTGGCTGATCGGCAGCGGGTTGGGCTGCCACTTCAATCGTCAGTTCTTCCGCAGTGCGCCGTCGTTCATGGCGCGCACCTTGATCGGCACCGCCTTGACCATGCTGCTGGCGACGCTGGCCGCCGTGGGCTTGAGTGCGATGACCCAACTGGACCTGCGCTCATTGACCCTGGGCATGATGCCCGGTGGCATTGCCGAGATGAGTTTGACCGCGGAAACCCTGCAACTGTCGGTGCCGTTGGTGACGGCAATGCAGGTGATGCGCTTGTTGTTCGTGTTGTTTCTGGCGGAGCCGCTGTTCAGGCATTGGAACCGCCAAGCCTAGCGGCTACCGAGGGCGGCCCGCCCTGGGCCGCTACCGCCTGTCGGCACTGTCATTTCTAACAGCTAGCCTGCTCGCTGCCCTTCTGTGTTCAATCCTTGTGTGCCCCGGACCTTTTCGGCTCCTTTGCCTTGCACGAGGTGACAAGCATGACTCCAGAGCTCAACGCGCCCCCTTTCGTCGCGCAGTTGTCGCCTTATATTCCCGGCCTGACGACCCCGGTCGTAGGATTCTCCGGCGGTGTGCATCAACTGCTGTTGGAGAACCATGGCAGCACGGGCCTGATTTGCATCTTGCGCACCTACGCAGGCCAGCTTGAAGGCGATTTCATCGAGTTGTTCTGTAGCGACCTGCTGGTCCCGGTCGACTTCCATACCGTAACCGAGCAAGAAGCGCGCGAAGCGAAGCCGATTACCCTGCACATCTCCATGGCCCGCTTGGCCGACGGCGCGGCCGGCCCCGTATTTTTCCGGGTGACGCACCTCGATCACCGCGTAGAAGAAACCCAACGCCTGACCCTCAAGATCGACACCGTGGCGCCAACCGGCAGCGACCCCATTACCCGCCCACCCTGGGTCAATGAACAACTGTCGCGACCGCAACCCGCGCAGTTCCTGATCGATTCGGCCGCAGCCGGGCGCGGGGTGGTGGTGAGAATCCCCTTTTACCCGCTGGACCTCAACCGGCCTCCCAGTACCTACCGGGCGGTACGCGATCGCATTCGCTTGATCATCGGCGAGCAAATCATCGAGCACATCGTCACAGAGAATGAGGCCAGCAGCCGCAACCCGATTTCAATCACGGTCTATTACGGCACCTGGCTGCGCATCGGCAGTGGCTTTCAGGCCTGCGCCTACGATGTCATCGATGAGGTCGGCAACTACGCGTCGGGGCGCTCGCCGATGCAACTGATCGAAGTGCGGCTGGATCCCAACGAACGGTTGCTGGACGCCGCCCAGATTGTCGAAGCACCGACCGGCACGCTGGACGCGGACATGCTGGCAGGCAAAGACGCAACCCTCAGGGTGGCTGTCGAGGGAAAAGGCTGGGCGTCGGGCGACGGTCTTCGACTGACCATTCGCGGGCGTTTGCCGGAAGGTGTCGATGTCGAACAGACCTACGATGCCAGTATCACATCGACCACAACGCCTTTCGTCGACGTCCCTTGGCCCAATGCTGACGTGCGTATGCTTATCGGCGCCTTGATCCAACTGAGTTATGAGCGAATTCGCACAGGACAAGTCAACCGGCCCTCGGAAAACACCTTCGTCCAAGTGAGCGGAACCCCCGAACAAACCGGCCTCGTAGCACCGCAAGTGCCCGCCGCCAGCGGCGGCGTCCTGCATCCCTTGACCGACCCGGTGACCGTTACGATCGCGGCTTACACCGGCCAAAAGCCCTTTGACCGTGTCACGCTGGTGCTGGAAGGCACCTACGCCAACGGCCACCGTTTTTATCAGGAGCACGGGTTGCCGGCCGGCGAAGGCAGCGTCGTGTTCGAACTGCACAATGGGATCGACGGTGACATCCGCCAGCTCGATGGCGGCGAGCTGATGCTCTACTACTACATCAACACTGCCGGGGGGCGCCCACCGTCGGCCATTCTGCAACTCAACATCGGCGAGCCCCAGGACGCCCTGCCCGCGCCTGAGGTGTTGCAAGCCCCCGCCCCCGCCTTCAACTTCGACCCCGAGCAATCCCGAGGCAATGCCAACGTGAGGGTTGCGGCGCATGCCGCTTTCACGGAAGGCGCCACGGTCACCCTGTACGTCGAAGGCAGCGCCATGGGCGGCAGCGCCCCACCGGACCGGTTCCCCATCACCCGGCCGTGGGTCGGGCAGGACCTGGCGTTTGTCATCGCACGGGTGTTTGTCGTGGCCAACCTCAACGGCTCGGCGCGCATTTACTATCGGGTGGAGCACACCGGCCAGCGCACCCGTTATTCCCAGGCGTTGGTGATGACCGTCGGTAGCGGCCTGCAACTGCCGGTGCCGCATATTCTGGAAAGCACGATCAACATCGCCGACCCCTCCACCGCCCGGCTCAACCCGCAACATGTGCTGGAGCCGCCGGTCTGTACGTTTCGGGTGAGCTACAAGCCGATGCTCGCCGGCGATGATATCCAGCCCAGATTCATCGGCACCTACGGGCTCGGAACGCCCGTCATCAATCCACGGCCAGGCGACCCGCTGAAGGGTTATGTCGACTTCATCATCAGTAATCGGGTGATTGCCGCCAACCTGGGCAGAGACGCTGCATTGTCCTATACCGTGACCCGCGCCGGTGCCACCAGCGCCTCCCAGGTGCTGACCTTGACCATCGACCCGCTGACTGAACAAGCGCTGGACCTGGTCAACGTGCCCCAGGCGTCGAACGGCATCATCAACGCCAACGTGACGCACAGTGCAGTGATTCAGGCATGGCCGTTCATGCGGACCGGGCAGCCGGTGTGGCTCGAAATCAAGGCAGCGGCCAATCGGGTGCTGCGCGACGGCACACCGCTGAGCGCCGCGGAATTCAATGCCAAACGCGTGGAAGTCCGCTTACCCGCCGATTATCTGCGTTCCTTGCCGACCCAGAGCACCCTGCGGGTTGAGGCGCGGGTATCGCTGAACGGCAGCGCCCATAAGGATTTCGCTATCGCCTTTCGCCCTGTCGACTACCGCATGAGCAACACCGTGGGCATCTTCGCCACGATCCCGGTGGGCAATTCGCCGAACGCCCTGGCGCTCAGCCCGGACGGTACGCGGCTCTACGTCGCCTGCACCTTCGGCCGCACTTCGATCTGGGTCATCGACACCCTGCGTAACCGCGTCATCGACAGCTTCGACGTGCCGGGCTCGCCGTTGCGCCTGGCCATTCATCCAACGGCCGAGCGTCTGTATGTGACCGACAACAGCAGCGCCACCAATACCCCGATTCGCCTCTACAGCACGCGGGACTATTCGCTGATCGACACGCTGACCGGGTTCACCACCGTCCGAGGCATTCGCTTCAATGCCAACGGCTCGCGCCTGTATGTGGCCGATGAAGGTGCATCGCGCCTGGTCGTCATCGACACAAGCAACCACCAACGCGTGGCTTCGATCCCGGTGCGCGCGCCCATCGATGTCGCCGTCAGCCCCGATAACAACCGCGCACACGTGGCCACATTCTTCGACTGGTCCATCATCAATCTGCCGACCAACAGCCTGATCAACAGCGCCGACACCCGCTCCGCCCCCGTCGCCATCGCCCATAACCCCCGTGGCTCTCAGGTGTATATCAGCGCGCGCGAAGGCGGCAGCGTCACGATCGGCAATACCTCGACCCAGCGCATCGAGCAGACCTTGACCGGGTTGCTGGGCCCCTACGACATCGCCTTCGAACGCGGGCGTGATCGGGCCTACGTGTCGCAGACCGATGGCGACCTGCTGGGCATTATCGATACGCGCTCGCGACAGGTGATTGGCAGCTATGCCGGGTTTAACAAGCCGCGCGGGCTGGTGGTGGCCCCAGACGATTCCCACGGCTACGTGGCCAATATCGGCGGGGATTCAGTGTCGTTGGTGGTGTTTTAGCTGACGCACAAGTCGGGTTCACCATTCGTCGGCACTGTCATTTCTCACAGCTAGGCAGGCGATAGATGACGGGCGCTGAATCAAGCCAGAGACCCACTTGTGTGACGGGTTTCCGATCGTTTTCCCTATGACAAGGAATCCTAATCATGACATACGATCAAGCCCCTGACCCCATCGACAACCAGTCGATTTTTCCGGAGGCCCTTGATATTTCCTCCAGCGATACACTCGGTGTGCTTCACCCCAATGACCTGCGTCGCAAAGGCTTCACCTCACCACCGCCAACCGACGTTGCATTGAACTCAAGAACATTTATCAACACTCCATTTTCCGACTTGCCCCTGTATTTCCCAACGTTATGGGAACCTGTCGCAGGTGCTGACGGTGGCTTCAATGATGCCGCCTTGAAGGTAAACCCTTCGGGGGTCATCTGCATCCTTCTGCCGTATCTGGAACAAGCTGAAAATGACTTCATTTGGCTGGAACTCAACGGCGTGCAAGTAGCCTTCCATACCGTCAGCGCTGACGAAGCCGACTTGGGCACGCAAATTGTCCTGTTTATAGAAAGCACCCGCTTTATCGATCAGGCAAACAATAAGGTACAGGCCTTTGTCGAACAACTGAGCGGCACAATTGATAAAAGCAAGCTGTTCACAATCTACGTTGATCGTGAGCACCCAGTCGGCCCGGACCCTATCGTCAGCACGCCCAACGTCAACGAAAATATGGCTGCCGTGAAGTTTGCAGACCCACAGATCGAGGCCTTCGGCGTGATCACGAAGGAAAATGCCATCGCTGGGGTCGAGATATTGATTGAAGACTATCCACTGAATCCCGCAGTTCCCACGAAACATCACCGTAAAGAAGGCGACGTAATTTTCGTAAGTATCGGCGGCTTGCTGATCAAACACACGGTTACCAATTTTGAAGCCTCAGGCAACTTGCCTATTAGTGTCTGGGCCTATTTCGGCACATGGGAAGCGCTACCTGACAGCGAATATATTGTGGAATGGTATGTGCTCGACAAGGTGGGTAATCATTCCCCAGGCTTCTCGCCTCGCAGGCTCATTGAAGTGCAATTGGGGAGTGGCAGCGAACCAATACTGCCCGCCGTGTTTGTAACCGAGTCCGACTACGACGAGGAGCACGATCAGGACTTTATCGATATCCGTGATCTCGATGGCGACGCAAACATCGAATTGCCCATACGCAATAACGGATACGCCGTCAGCGATACGGTGCGCCTGACGATAAAGGGCCTCAGCGCCAGCAGCGTGCCAGTCGAAATAACCATCGACCATCGGGTGACCTCGATCACTCCAATCAGGGTCAACATCCCCCTGCCTGCTGACTTTCTGCTGCCCCTGCCGGGTGGGCACATCTTCATCACTTACAAACGGATTCGTCCAGGCGTTGCTGATCGTCCCTCCAGAGGCTCGCTCTACGCGATCTACGGTGACCCGGTCGGAACCCGTTTACCACCACCACAAGTCCTGGATTTGGACAGTGACGGCTCTCTACCCGACCATACCAATCCGGTACGCATTCTGGTGCCTAAATTCCTCGGGCAGCATGAAAATGACAGAGTCGACTTGATAGTGGTCGGCCGTAGCGCCAATAACGTGCCCAGCTATGCCGAATTCACCGAAATGGCAGGTATCGGTGACGTTGTTTTCTTGTTGGAGAGCGCATTCTTCAATGCACTGAGCGGTGGGTATTTTACTGCTCATTACTTGATCAATGGTGGCGTAACAAGGCCAGCCTCTGAACAGGTAACGGTGCCTGTCGGTGATGCAAGGGCAACATTACCGCCCCCCAGGACATTGCAAGCGTTACCGCCCGGTTTTGTGTTCGACCCCGGTACCAACCTGGCCAACCTCAATGTCAGGATTGATCCCCATCCGTTCATTGTAGAAGGCGTAGAGATCAGAGTGATCGCCACAGGTACCCGTCCAGGCGGCAGCATTACGACTGACTGGTTCAATGTCGATATCAACTGGGAGGACGCGGTCATCCCTTTCACTATTCCGAGAACTATCGTCCTGGCCAATCTCAACAGCACGATGACGCTTTCCTACGAGGTAAGGCCTAAGACGCCAGGTGCAATTTCCCGGTTTTCCCAGGAGCTTGTGATCTACATCGGCATTAAGCTGGAACTGTCCGAGCCGCCGGTTGTTGTGCAGGCCACCGCAATTACGCCAACCCTGTCGCGCCTGAACCCGTTGCACGTGCTGCCTCCGGTCGAAGTAGAGTTCAGGGTGAAATACTTCCCGATGCTCGACAGCGATGACGTCAAACTGAGGGTCGTGGGCAAATCAGGCTTGGGGACTCCCGACATTCCGTCAAAACCCGGCATTGCGGAGCCTGGCGAAGACTATATTAGATTCGAACATTTCAGCGATTTTGTCGCCGCCTACCTGGGGGACTCTTGCGAGGTGTATTTCGAGGTTACTCGCAGCGGCAATACCACTGGGTCGGTACCACTGACCCTCGAGGTGGAGCCTCTGCCGGCACAAGCATTAGACTTGTTGAGCGTTCCTGAGGCCACGGCAGGTGTCATTGATATCAGAAACGCCGCCACCGTCAGAACCGCTGCCTGGCCCTTTTATGCAGTAGGACAATCCTCGTGGATCTATCTGGAAGGTGTCAAAGCCGGGAATCAACCCCACTTGCTCACTTTGCGAGATGCTAGCAAGGCTCTTAATCAACAGGAGTTTGATCAAAGGTTTGTACAGGAGCCCGTACCGAGTGCCTATTTGAGCCAGCTGCTTGCAAACAGCAAGCTGCACGTCAAAGGCTCTGTATCCGTGGACGGTACCAATGGCGAGGCTAGCGCCTTGAACCTGGAAGACGTCAGCTATACGGTCAGAACTACGCCCGCTCTGGCAATGGATACCAGCCCAAGGTTTCTAAATCTCAATGGTTACTTGCTGGTGAACTTTTTCGGTGGTTTCAATGAGATCTTTTACTTTGGCTCAGCTCGGACTGCCACTGGCGGCGTACCACCGTACACCTACAGTTCCAATAATCCAGGAGCCATTTCCGTCAATGCGGGGGGCCGCGTTCACATCACTGCCGCAGGTACCGCGACGATCACAGTTCGGGACAGTGCGCAACCCGCGCAAACAGCCAGCTATAACGTGACTGTCAACGGGTCCTTCCGCAGATGCCGGTTTGTGGGGACAGGGCAATGGCATTCCATGGTGAGTGCAGCCGCTGCATGGGGCGGCGTACTTCCTAACTTCAGTATCGCTGTTGAGCTTAGTGGCCAATACAGTGGGCGCTGGCCATCGATGGGTAATATATGGACCACTGAACAAGCACCTGGCCAACCGCAACCTGGGCTGGCTTATTGCTTTGTCAACATTTATGGAAACCGGGGGTGGCCACCTAATGACATGCAGTGGGGTAGTACAACTAACAGCTTCGATGGTTTAGCGATTTACTAACACTGTAAACATAAAAAGCCCCGTTTCTTCCGAGACGGGGCATTTTTTCATTACCCAGCATGTTGAGTTTCCTTCGGGCTATACGCTCACGCTTTTAACATCGCCACCCAACCGCGCACGCCCGGCGGCGGTTCAATATGTTTACCCGCGCAATATCTCCAGGGTTTTACCATTCGTCGGCACTGTCATTTCTCACAGCTAGGCAGCCCATTGCACGGGGCGTTGAATCAATACTGAAGCGCCCTCCTCCTCCCCACGGAACATTGCGCCCACGCCTATTGCCCAGACAGGACGATGATCATGACCTTCGATCAAGACACTGACGCCATCTCAGACGACAACACTCTACCCGCGCTCATCGCCCCCTCCCACCACCGGCCCGGCGGGCTTATGCCCAATGAACTGTTCCCCGACGATGCAACCTCCGGCATCCGGCCGTTCAGCGACCTGGTGGTGCTTTTCCCCACTGAAACAAAGCCGGTTAGCGGCCATGATGCAGCGTTCAACGCAGCGGCATTGACGGTCAACACCAACGGCGTCATCTGTCTGCTGCCGGGGTATCTGAATAAAGCCGAACATGACTTTATCTGGATTGAAATCAACGGAGTGCGGGGGCCTATCCACACTGTTACCCAAGAAGAAATCGACCTTGACCAACTCACCCTCCTGTTTATGGACGCCGGCCGTTTTATTGACCAGGCGAATAATACGGTGCAAGTCTTCGTCGAACATCTGAGCGGCACCACTGATAGCACCCGCCAGTTCAATTATCTCGCTGATCGCGAGCCACCTGTCGGCAGGGACCCGATCGTCAGCACGCCGTATAACGACAACATGAGTCCCGTCAGGTTTACCAACCCGCAAATCGAAGACTTCAGGGTAATTACCGATGCCGATATCAGCGCGGGCGTGAAGATACAGATTGGTAATTACCCACTTGACAGGGCAGAGCCTCAAGTTCACCACCGCAAAGAGGATGACGTCATTCACCTGAGTATCGGTGGCGTGATCATCAAGCACACCGTCACGTCTTTCGAGGCCTCTGGCAATAACCCGATAACAATCACGGCGTATTTCGGAACCTGGAACCAGTTGCCCAACGGCGCGCACCTTGTCGAATGGTTCGTCGTCGACAAGGCAGGTAATAAATCACCGGGGTTCTCCCCCTCCCGAATGATCGAACTGCGGGTCGGGAGTGGCGTTGAACCTCTGCTGTCGCCTGTGCATGTCACCGAGTCCGATTACGACCCGGAAAGCGAACAAGACTTCATCAATGTGCCGGACCTCGATGGCGACGCGACCATTGAACTGCCGATACGCGGCCAGGGGTATAGCGTCAACGACAAGGTTATCCTGACCGTCAGCGGACTCAGCGCAGACGGCGTGCGTACCGAAATCACCCTCGAATACGACGTACAATCTATCAACGTGATCCGGGCGCTTATCCCGCTGCCCCTTTCCTTCCTGCGGCCCCTGGCAGGTGGTCGTATCCTGATCACCTACAAACGCGTTCGCCCTGGAACTCCCGACCGCCACTCCGAAGGGGCGCTATATAACATTTTCGGCGACCTCGTCAGTCAACGACTGCCGCCTCCAGAGGTACAGGACCTGGTCAATGGCGCACTGCCAGAAGATACCAACCCAGTCCGCATCGTGGTCCCGCACTACTTCGGGCAGAACCCCAACGACCGCGTTGACTTGATCGTACTGGGGCACTCCGCCAATGGTACGTCCACTTATGCCGAATACACGGAAATGGCCGGCAATGGCGATGTTGAATTCTTGTTGGACAACGCCTTCTTTACCGCACTCAGCGGTGGTTATTTCGAGGCGCATTACCTGATCAATCGAGGTAATCCAAGACCCGCCTCAGAAAAGGCAAGCGTGCCCGTCGGCGATGCCCTGGAAGACCTGCCAGCGCCCACCACATTACAGGCGGTGGCGCCTGACTTCACCTTCAACCCATTGATTCACAAGGCTAACTTGAACGTCAGGGTGCGTCCGCACCCCGCCATCGTCGCAGGCACCGAACTCAGGCTGATCTTTGTGGGGTCGGCACCCGGCGGCAGTTTCACCAGCCCCTGGTTCGCGGTCGACATCAACTGGGAAGACGCCGAGATCCCTTTCACCGTCCCTCGCAATATTGTCCTGAACAATGACGATGGCACGGCGCGCTTGTACTACGAGCTCAAGCCCATTAGCGGTCCGAACCGTTTCTCTCTCGACCTGCTTATCAAAATAGGCACGCCTCGCACCCTGCTGCTGCCCCAAGTAGTGCCAACCACATTCATCTCGGACACTCGCGTTGAACTCAACCCCACACACGTGATTGCACCTCAACCACAAACGATTGAAATTCGCGTGATCTCAGACAAACTCCCGCGTGATGCAGACATCAAAGTCAATATCAAAGGCAAATCGGGGATTGGTAATCCAAACATTCCTGCGAAACCGGCCGTGCCTGAAGCGGGTGAGAACTACACACGCTTCGAGCTGTCGAGCGACTTTGTTGCGGCTTATCTGGATGGTGAGTTCACGGTGTCGTACCAACTCATTGAATCCTCAGGAACGACGATTTCCGGCGACCTGACAGTAGAGGTCCTGGCGCTGCCGAGTTCGTTGCTGGACCTGGTCACTATCCCTGAAGCCTCGGGTGGGACGATCAATACGGCGGTGGCGAACAACGTGCGGATTGATAAATGGCCGTTCTTCAGGGCCGGGCAACCCGTGTGGATTCAGTTACTCAGCACGACCAATCGCGACCTGCGGCTTGCGGTCGGCGTGACATCCGCGGAATTCAATGCCGGACGCACGCTCGACCTGATACCCGCCAGCTATTTGTCGGGCTTGGAGAACAACAGCGAAGTTGCGGTCAAAGCCTGGGTATCGCTGGACGGTTCCAACAGCCTGGATACGGCCAAGTACTTCAAGGTGCCTACTTATGTGACGCGTAAGGGAACCGGGGAGATTATTCGTCACATTACAGCTGGGAATGGCCCGGCTAAAATCGTAATCAGTCGAGACGGCACAACGGCATGTGTCGCGAACTCGCGTGCCAATGCGATTTCAATCATCAATCTTACAACTGATGCAGTCAGAACACTGAGCACTCCCTATGCCTATGCTGCTTATAGATTGGCGTTGCACCCTACTGACTCAAGGCTCTTTATCTCGGCCTATGGCGTTGCTGCCAACTCCAACATCCTAGTCTTTAATATCAGCTCCTTCAGCTTCTCCTACCCCTACAACTATGGCGCCATAACCCAGGCAATTTGCCTAAACCCCACCGGTTCGCGAGTACTTTTCGGCCCTAACACCGCATATGGTAACTATGCGCTGTTCGGCTACAATACAATAAGCAACCAGCTTTCAACTTACTATACTGGCACGTCCGCCCCTAGAGCTGCGATAGTCGACCCACAAGGCATATCGGCATTTACAACGGGCGTCAACACGGAGCGATTTATTTTCAGCAGCGGGCTGCGTACCCACACCGTTGTCAACGGGGGAGTTGCTCAAGAACTTGCCCACAGCCCTCTTAACTCCCCCTTGGAACGACTCTATGTGTCGGTATCGGCCATAAACAGAGTTGAAATCTACAACACCGCCGATGAGGGTCTTACTCACGTCAAAACCCTAACCGGGCTGAGTGATCCAAGAGGAATTGCCTTCCATCCCACTCTCCCCCGGGCGTATGTAGCGGAACTTTCCGGTAACCGTGTCAGAGTCATTGATACGACCACCGAGACACTCGTTGGTACTATTACTGGTTTTGATCAACCCGATGGGGTGGCTTGCACACCCGATGGCCAATACTTGCTGGTCTGCAACTCTGGCAACACGACCGTGGCGGTGGTGAGCATTTAAAAACCACCCCGCCCTGCCTTAAAGCAAAAAAATGCCCCGCCTCTTTCGAGACGGGGCATTTTCATTACCCGCACGGTTTATACCGCTACCGCGCTATACATCCAGCCCGTTAAAAATCGTAGCGCAAGCCCAGGTTAACCCCATACGGCTGCTTGATGTTCTTGCCCGTGCTGTGTTCCAGATCCGCATGCAACTTCAGGTTCTGCGATACCGACATCGCCACACCCGCACCCAGCTTCAGGCGCGAACCCGACAAGTCGTTGTTGAACGAGTTGTCGTTGACGAACACTTTGTTGCTCTGATCGAACTCGTGGGCCACCGCTGCCTTCAAGTACGGCTGCAAGACGCCGCCGCTTTCCAGCTGGATATTGCGCCCCACGGTAGTACCGAGTTCACCGATCACCGTACTGGAGCGGTCACCCTTGGCGTCCAGGCCATTGTCCAGCGTGTAGCTCTGGGCCTGGGTAATCACCGCAGACAACTGGCCATATGGTTCAACGAAGAAACCGTCGTCCAGCGTGATGTGGCGACCGACTTCCGCCGATGCGCCCACCGCGTTTTGCGTGTAGTTGCCCTTGGCTTTCTTGCCGTCACTCATGGCCACATTGGACTCGTTGTGCAGGCGGTTGAACTTGAGCACACCGTCAAAGTAGAACCCGCTCTCGGCATCCAGCCAGGTGGCGTAACCGCCGACATAGTAGCTGTTGACGGTTGCACTGCTGCCATGGTTCAGGTCCAGGTCCGAGGTGCTGTGACCGGCCATTGCACCGATCAACCACTGGCCGTCGCCACCCGATACCGGCACGTCGGCACCAAGGGTGAAGCCGCGTTGCGACTGGTTGTAGCCCAGGCCGGTCTTGTCATTGGACACCTCATACTTGTTGCCATAGGCGCGGGTCCACAGCCCAGCCGACTGACCTTCGCTAAAGCGCAGTTCACCCATGCGGGTGCGCAGGGTGGTCATTTCACCCAGCAACACAGTGGGGGCTGCGTTGAACAACGCCAACACCGAGTTGGTGCTCGGGCTGATCACCTTGCTGCCTGGGTCGAGCAGCCAGTCCTTGCCGTCGTTGTCATTGATCAGGCTGTAGGAATAGGTCCCGATATCCACGCGGTCGCCGATCAGGCTGAACTGGGCGCCAGCGTCGGCGGTGTGTACGACATGCAGGCGGTCGTCGCTCAACGGGTCGGCACCGCTGCTGGCGATCAGCAGTTTGTGGTCGCCCGACGACGTGCCAGTCACATTAAGGAAATCGCTGCTCAGGGTGGCGAAATCCGCGCTCATGATGAAGGTGCCGTTGCCCGATAGGTTGGCCACGTCCAGCTGGTAGAACGTACCGGTCTCGCCGAACTTGACGTTGCCGCCGCTCAGGGACAAGTCACCCACCTGCTGATGGTCGACCATCACCCAGGTGGCGTCGCTGTTGATCGCCAGTTTATCGACGTGCTCCAGGCGACCGGTGAGGACCGAGCCGTTGTTCAGCCCCACACTGGCGGTACCGCCACCGTTGATCACGTCACCGTTCATGATGGCGCGATCAAGGTTAAGGTCCAACTCACTGAGGCTGCCAACCTGGATATTGCCGCTCAGAGCGCTGTTGTTGACGCGCATGTTGGCCGAGCCACCCGCGGTCAGTTCCAGCATGTTGCCGTTACCGCCCACCAGGGTGGAGCCATTGTTGACATCGATTTCAACCGTGCCGGGAGCATTCACCACAATGGCCGCTCCGGTCTCACCGACCACAGCCGTCTGGTTGAACGTAAAGGAGGCCGAGTCTGGGGTTATCGGATGACGATAGATTTCAATGCCGTTGGTGGCGCCAGTGATGCGACTCTGGTTTGCGATCAATTGGCCGTCGACGGCCAACAAGCCCTGCTCGCCCCCTCTGACCTCACTGTTATTCAACGACAGCACACTGGAGCCGTTCAAGATGACGCCTTGCGTGGCGCCTTCGATCGAGGTGTTGAAAACAGTAGCGGTCGACGCCCGGTTATCCACGGTGCCGACGATCAAGCCCGTGGATCGTCCACTGGAAATATGTGCATCACGAATAGTGGCGTTACTGCCGTAGAGCGAAACACCGACTTCATTACCGGCTTGTACCCGGCCGCCATTCATTTCGAATGTCGAGTCGCGGGCAAGGACACTGACGATCCTGGCGCCATTGGAGATGAGTTTTGCATCACCGCTCAATTGATAGCGGTCAAAAGGCGAACTGGCGTCAATTGTCAGTTCATGGCCTGGAAAAATTTCGAGTGCAGCTGCTTTCGTAGCGGCCAACGACAGTGGCATCAGTGCCAGTACCTTAATAGCGGTCGCCAGTCGAGAAGGGGTGAACGTTTTAACATTAGTCATGGGGGTGATAAACCTCTAGTCGGGTGACTGAACAAGCCAAGCGATTAACAGATCTATCGCCTCAGGCTCTCAGCGGCGCCAAGAGTACGGACCTAGAGGGGAACTTCATGTAGGGCAATTCCAGTGCCTTGTAGGACTTTCCTTAAGAATGCGCCCACTAAAATTTAACGCGCGTAGCACCTCCTTCTCGTGTATCAAAACCATGGTTCCGATCCCGCAAAATGGCGGGGCCTCACCAGATCAGAGCCAATAGACCGCTACCCGGACGCTTTCGCGACCAGGTAGCGGCCTATTGGCTCAACGCATTCACACTGGGTACTAACCGCAGGTGGTGCCATCTGTCTGGCGCCGTGTCATCAGCACAATGGTGGCCGGTGAATTGCCTTCAGTTACGCCATCCGCTTTTAATACGTGATAGGTCGCTTCAATACGCCCGACCAGGACAGGCTGGATATAGGTCGGGAACGGTACGGTAAAAAGCTCTCCTGGATGGCCCGGATTGTCATGATTGTGAGTAATCGTCACGCTAGGGAAGGACTCATCAACCGTAATGACCGTGGACTCGAAATCATCCGGGCCAAAGATGACCCAATGAAGCGTAATCCGATCGCCCGTCCGCAGGTTTGCAGGGTCCTTGATAACGGTTCTGATCCCACTGGGAATCCCTTGCGCGCAGGTGAGCGCAAATCGGCCATCACCGAAGGACAACCCATCCGGATAGTTGATGGGCAATAAGTTATCCACCGCAAATGCGCTGACTGACACCGTTGTTTCCACGGAGTCGATGACGTTATCGTTCGCGCCGTTATTGAGCGTGTACCAGGTGGGAATATCACCGTTGCCTGCGTCCTTGATCACCGCAGCGGGAACCGTAAGCACAAACTCAGTAGCGCTCTCATCTGCAAGAGTGACTTCGTAAGGAGGGTCATAACAAGGCAGGCCTTTCCACCACAGTTGAATGAGATGCCCCGCCGTCGCCCCCGTATACACGTCAAACCGCGCCGTCGCGTCGTCCATGTCGCCTGGGCCGATCTGATTGGTCAGCCCCTCGGATGAAGTCACCTCCACCGGATCAAGGTCAGGGTTGACAGGCCCCGGATCTTCCGGACGCCCACCCGCCGACCTCAAGTCGACATCCACCGTGATGGTGTCGGAAGGCCCGGTGATGACCCCGCCACGATCAATGTTGTAAAGCACGTCAGCCTCGTAAGGCGCGTCAAGACCGCCATCGCGAAGCACGTCCCATGGGATTGTCACCCTGAGCGGCCAGACCATATTCACAATGCCAACGAGCAGCAGGGTATTGAACTCGACAAGAACGCGGTCCCCAGCAAGTGCGTTGTCGTATTCGCGGATCCAGATCTCGGCGCGGTTCAATTGGGCGTCAAGCAGGTCAAGCGGCGCCTCGGGGCACTCGGGGTCACGCAGGTTCTCGGGAAGATCTTCCGTTACCAATGTGAACTCTCGAAACGAGCTCGGATAGCTGGTTGGGTTACCGGCACGATCCGTGTAGACATAGTTGAGCTGCTTCACGCCGCCGCCACTCGCCTCAAGCAGCGCTTTGGTCAGACTCACCATCACGGGAGCCGTGGTGCGCGGTAAATCATCAATGGTCAATGAGGGGGTATCACTTGGAAACTCTGTGTAGATCTCCAGTTTGTCGCCCACTTGCGGGTCCAACCGACGTGGAACCTCGATCACCATGGCGCCGCCGTTAGCGTCCAGGTCCTGCAGCGTCACGAAATTGCCGACCCAACTCGGTAACGTCACCGAGCCAGGCCTGATACCTGCGTTAGGATCTCGGCGGTCGATGGTGACAGGGGTAGGCGCGGCAGGGCCATCTGTCGAACCGTTAGATGAAAACACTTCATACGTCAGGTTCTTCAGCCCATGTTCGCCAATATCCTCCTCCGGTATCGAGAAACGGTAGGGCCAGGTATGGGCAGACAACGGTTTACTGAACGGGATGCGACTGCCATACAGGACATTATTGATAAAGACCTCCAAGCCGTCGTTGCCAAAAGGCAGGATCTCAATCCACATGTCGATTTCGCACTGAACACCCTCAGCGTACAACTCACTGATGTCCATCAAGTTCGGCTGCCCGTTCGTCACTGGCGGCAGTGCATTCATCACCCGCAAATCACTCAACACCAGCGGCCCCACAGGGGTTCGAGCCCACGGCGGCCGTACCAGCAGGGGGGAATCGGGCGCCACTGCCGTTTTTTTTGTGCTCCGGGCCTTTAATTGAGGTGCTTGGTTTTTTTTGGACTTCGCCATAGCTAGTTACTCTCGCAGGATAGAGAATGGCTCGTTCTCCGACATCTAACTGGGCCGAGTGACAGCCCTATTAAATCTGCGTCTTGCAAGGCGCGCACCTGTCAAACTTCACAGGTGCGTAAACCAATAAAGCGTGTATCCGCGCTGATTCAATCAATACATAGCGTTTTAATAACCGATCAAAATCAACAGTCCAACTATCAGCAACATAAAGTCTAAGTGGTGATGAAAACGCCGACTATAAAAAAGAGGGCATTAGGTGTAATGCCCTCTTTCGCTCCGCTGTTTTTCAATGATTCATGACGTACGGACAGGTCCGAGGCACACGCCACCAAGCGGTCTTTTCAGATTAATGAAAATCAGTTTTTTAGACGACACACCTGTTGCCCCCGAAACTTTGAACAGCCGGTAGTAAGTCACGCCTGAGCCAAAATCACTGACTAGCCCTGGACGGGTAAACAATGGGTCAAAGGGTGTGATGAGAACATCTACTCGTCCGGCGTTCCTATGATCCTCGGTCAACACGACGTCGAACGTGACACTCGTTCCCGGGAAAGGATCACCATTGCCGGCTTTTGTGGGATAGCTGCTCCAGTACACTTGAATCCTGTCACCCACCTCGAAATGGGTCACATCCCAGAGCACCCCGATGAAGACACCTGTCCAAGGTTCCGGGCGGGTATCACAGGCAACGAAATCACGGGTGCTGTCGTTCAGTAATACAGGCTTTTCCAAGCCCCTGAGTGTATCGAGTTCCACCCGCACCAGTTTGGTGGGGCTGCGTTGGCGGTTGACGGAATTATCCGTCCAGTAATACACCGGTATCTGGCCGGACGCGGCGCCCATGATCACGATCCAGGGCACAAAAAAAGCCACCGTTTGGCCGGGCAGGTCTGTGGGTTGGATCTCGTAGGCGCCTACAAATGCAGCCTCACCGCCCCAGAACAATTCCAGCCGGTGCCCAGGTACCGGGGCGGGAGTGCTCCATAGCGGCACCTCTACACGGACGGGCCCCGGGGCATCCAACTCGGTGACAACGTCGTCCCCTGTGACACCTTTCACGACAACCCGCGCCAACTGGGTATTGATCGGGTCGGGGCCTTGCGGGTCTGGCCCGGCCACACTGAGGTCCTGAATAAAAAAGTTGTTGGGCGAGTTTCTCGACGCAGTACCGCGCTGAAACAGGTAACGCACGCGCACGGGAATCGACTGCGCAAAACCACCGGCAGAGAGGATCTCCCAAGAAACAGGAACACGGATGGGCCACGCTTGCCCTGCACCGACCGTAATAGGGGGCAGCGAGTGGGTATTCCAAAAGATGACAAGCCGGTCGTTTTCCTGCGCCCCAAAAATCTGAGGAATTTCGATAACTACGCCGGTACGTGCATCGTCCAGGTCAATCAGGCCATCGAACTCCGCCAAGGGTACTTCAGGCCGTGGCAGATCCGGCAAAACCTGCAGGTTGACGTTTATTTCGTTCACCGTGGAAAACGGCCCGACATTGCCCGCACGGTCAGTGAGCTGATAGGAGGCAAACCTTCGGCCCTCCCCACTGTCGCGAATAAAGGCCTCATCAAAATGTATTTCTATCGGCGCGCCAGCAATATGCCCCAGCCCGATGCTCAGCGTGCCCGCAGAACGGACGTTGGGAAGTTCCCCCCAAAAGAACTCAATCCGGTCCTCAAGGCGAATATCCGGCCAACGCACAACTTCTGCATCGACACCGTTGTGCGCCACAAGGTAGTCGTCGCTCACCCCGTCGCTTATCACTTCAGGGTCAAAAATCAGCGCCGGCCCTTGATTGCCATTATTGGGCGCATTCTTGTCGACATTGACCATTGTTCGGAAAGAGTCAGTCGTCGTCAGCAGCGGAGCACTCACCCGATACGTGAGCTGGCGAATACCCCCCGTAGACAGCACACTGGCCGGCAACAGTTGAACCAATGGAAATTCGACGTCCGGCTCGTAAGGGCCAAAGATCTCATGGCGGTGAACCTCAAGGCCCTGCCAGAGATACTGAACCAATGTCGTCATCGAGACGTTAGCGAAATTTACCGGCCAAACCCTCTCGATCGTCACCATCAATGGCTGATTCTGAAGGGCTAACGGAATCGTGTACGCCGCCTCGTCCGACAGCAGTGGCAAGGCTTCAGGCACCAAGGGTACGTCGAGAGTCTGGATGGAAGCCGAACGCTTGCGTTGGGGGGCGTCGACGGGTTCTGAAGCAATCGACTCGGCGGTTGAAGATACTTTCGAATCAGACATTTCTACTCTCCTCGCAATGAGTCACAGGTTGACCATTGACAAACGCGCCGGCCGGCATGAGACCGACGAGGCCAGGGAGATCATTTAATGCTGATACAAGACGGTCGGATACTGTCAGAAATAACAGGTACCCCCCTTGATTCGCGCATATCAAGGGGGCGCAGTTAGCCACGCGCGCTGCGAATCAAGCGGGTGACACATCGCAGCGAATGGTTCAGACCGGTGGCAACACCCAATCAATCGGCGTCTCGCCATTCTGCTCAAGAAACTTGTTGGTGCGGCTGAAATGCCCGCAGCCCAGAAACCCGCGATACGCCGACAACGGCGACGGGTGGACCGACGTCAGCACCAGATGCTTGGTCGCATCGATCAGCTTCTGCTTGCTCTGTGCATGCGCGCCCCACAGCAGGAACACCAGGTGCGGTTGGTGCTCGCTGACGACTTCGATGATCCGATCAGTAAAGAACTGCCAGCCCTTGCCCGCATGGGCGTTGGCGTTGGCGCGCTCCACGGTCATGGTGGTATTGAGCAGCAATACGCCCTGGTCGGCCCAGCTTTGCAGGCAACCGTGGTTGGGGATGTCGATATTCAGGTCGCGCTTGAGCTCTTTATAGATATTGACCAGCGACGGCGGCGCCGGCACGCCCGGTTGCACCGAGAAGCACAGGCCGTGGGCCTGGCCGGGGCCGTGGTAGGGGTCCTGGCCGAGGATCACCACCTTGACCTTGTCCAGCGGCGTGGAATTGAGCGCGTTGAAGATCAGCGGGCCAGGCGGGTAGATCTCCTTGCCGGCCGCGTGTTCCTGGCGCAGGAACTCACGCAACTGGGCCATGTAGGGCTGCTCGAACTCATCGCGCAGGGCGTGTTTCCAGCTGGGTTCGAGTTTGATACGGTCGCCTTCGCTCATGATTGACTGGTCTTGTAAAAAAGAATGAGGCGAACCCTAGGAAAGCCGACCCCGCTTGTCAATTGATCTGACACACAACCGGCACTTTCCCATGAAGGGATCATACTCAACCTTCACCTTCCCGATTGAGGTCACGATGAACCTGCACTTCGAAGAGCTGACCGGCAGCGGCGGCGCGCGCATCGGCATCGCCAGCCTGGACGCCGAAAAGGCCCTCAACGCCCTCTCCCTGCCGATGATCCTGGCCCTGGGCGATCGCCTGGACGCCTGGGCCAAAGACCCGAACATCGTCTGCGTGCTGTTGCGCGGCAAGGGCCCCAAGGCATTTTGCGCCGGCGGCGAAGTGCGCAGCCTGGCCATGGCCTGCCGTGAACAACCCGGCGTCGTGCCGGAGCTGGCCGCGCAGTTTTTTGCCGCGGAATATCGCCTCGACTATCGCCTGCACACCTACCCCAAACCGTTGATCTGCTGGGGCCACGGCTATGTGCTGGGCGGCGGTATGGGCCTGCTGCAAAGCGCCTCGGTGCGTATCGTCACCCCCAGCAGCCGCTTGGCCATGCCCGAGATCAGCATCGGCCTGTACCCGGATGTGGGCGCCAGTTGGTTCCTGTCACGCATGCCGGGCAAACTGGGGTTGTTCCTTGGCCTGACCGGCGCGCACATCAACGGCCGCGACGCGCTCGATCTGGGCCTGGCCGACCGCTTCATGCGCGACGACCAGCAAGACGAACTGCTCGAAGGCCTGTTGCAACTGAACTGGCAGGAACAGACCGCGATGCAGCTCAACAGCCTGCTCAAGGCCTTGGCCCAGGAAGCCATCGACCAGCAGCCCGAAGCGCAATGGCTACCACGCCGGGCGCAGATCGATGAGTGGCTGGATGTCAGTGACGTGCGCAGTGCCTGGCGGGCCTTGAGCCCGTTGCGCGAGCACGCCGACCCGTTGCTCAGCCGTGCCGGCAAGACCCTCAGCGAAGGCTGCCCGCTGACCGCGCACCTTGTGTGGGAACAGCTCCAGCGCGCCCGCCACCTGTCGCTGGCCGAGGTGTTCCAGATGGAATACACCCTGAGCCTCAATTGCTGCCGCCACCCGGAATTCAGCGAAGGGGTCCGCGCGCGGTTGATCGACAAAGACCAGCAGCCTCATTGGCATTGGCCGGATATCAATGCCATTCCGCAGGCCGTGGTGCAGGCGCATTTCAACAAAGCCTGGGAAGGCCGCCATCCGCTCGCGGATTTTTCCTACTTTTGACAGTCAGTTTTTTGGCTTTTTAACCGTGAATGCGCAATTGTCCGGCTGACTGTCCTGGCAGATATACACCGGCAGGCCGAAGGGGTCGCTGGCAAGGTGCCAATGCAAAGTACCGGTCAGCGACATCGTCTCCACCTCTGCCGATTTGCTGTACCGCAAGTCCACTCTCTGACCGTCACCGGTCAGGTAGCTGCACTTGTCTACATAGCCGTTTTCCCGATCCTGTTCCTTGCCCGGGGTAAAAATGGCGCCAATAAATTGGTCGACAAAGTCCCGATAGCCGATCTTCGGGCTTTGCCAGACGAGTGTTCCCGCCGTCGCCTGGAAGTGGCCATCGACGTACTTGATTGCCGAGGAATAAGGGCAGCCTTGGTCCGCTTGCACGTGTGCAACGCCGCCGACCATGAGGAGTAAAACGCACATCAATTGTCTGATCATCGGGGGTTCCTTCGCTCACTGGGCGGTCGAAGAGGCGCAACGGCCGCTCCCAGTTGAATACACTAGAAACCCAAACGATAGCTGTTAAATCTGACAGTACTGCTAAATGCTACGAAAAAGCGGCGCTGCCTGCGCCACTTGCCTTCAAGAGCGGTCAACGATGACCGCCGCGACCAGCGCCACGATCGCCACCGCGACCGTGTCCGCCATTGCCCCAGCGATCTCCCCAACCCTGGTTTGGATAAGCCCGGTAACCCATGCGGGGCGCCGGCTGGTAATAACGTGGCACCGGCTGGTAATAACGCGGCGCCGGCGCGTAGTAACGCGGCGCCGGGTAATAGCCACGCCGATATTGATACGCCGGGCCGCCGCCGTAGTAATACACCGGCGCGGGCGCGGTATAGACCTCGGAACGGTAATAACCTGGGCCTCCATCGTAATAGGGCACGCACGCAGAAAGGGATAGACCGAGCACAGCGATAAGAAGCAGTCGTCGATACATGGCGGCCTCCTGGACCGCGAAAGAGCACCGCCAGCGACGCTGGGGGGCGGCATTCAACTTTTGCTGAATGACGAAATATCTGACATCAAAAAGCGAAACTGGTGCGATTTCGACACAGACTGAAACATCTGTTTCGGACGAGCCGAATGCCTCATTGCAGTGCGACGGCGCACCACTGCAACGCAGCCGCACGCACTCGAGCGTCGGGCGTTGCGCGCAAACCCGCGACCTACACGCCCGCGCCCTACTTGGCATGACTCTCGCTTAGCCTCTTGCGTGCAGGATTCATCACAGGTTCGCGGCACCACAATTTGCAATGGCTGACTAGGGTTCCGGCTCGCGAAACGCGAGTGGCTGGTCCGAGAGTCGGCGACCTCCAGTTGAGGTTACACGGCGGGATAAAAGCCCGGGAGACAAGCCACCGTTCACGGTGCCGCGTTGCTCCTGCTCGCCCTCGATCAACTGGAGAAGCCCCATGCCCTCAATCCGTTTACCCGCCCTGCTCGCCGCCGCCTTTGCCGCTGTGCTGAGCGTCCAGACCCAGGCCGCCGTCAAAGACCACTTCAGCGTGTGCTGGACAATCTATGCCGGCTGGATGCCGTGGGAGTATGCCGGCAGCCAAGGCATCCTCGACAAGTGGGCCAAGAAGTACGGCATCACCATCGACGTGGTGCAACTCAATGACTACGTCGAGTCCATCAACCAGTACACCGCCGGCCAGTTCGACGGCTGCACCATGACCAACATGGACGCCCTGACCATCCCCGCCGCCGGTGGCGTCGACAGCACCGCGCTGGTGGTCAGCGACTTCTCCAACGGCAACGATGGCGTGGTGATCAAAGGCAGCGGCAAGACCGTCGCCGACCTCAAGGGCATGAACGTCAACCTGGTGGAACTGTCGGTGTCGCACTACCTGCTGGCCCGCGCGCTGGAGTCGGCGGACCTGACGGAAAAAGACCTGAAAGTGGTCAACACCTCCGACGCCGACATCGCCGCCGCCTTCAACACCGACCAGGTGCAAGCGGTGACGACCTGGAACCCGATGCTCTCTGCGATCAACGCCAAACCCGGCGTCACCCAGGTGTTCGACTCCAGCAAAGTGCCCGGCGAAATCATGGACATGATGGTGGTCAACACCCAGACCCTCAAAGACAACCCGGCCCTGGGCAAAGCCCTCACCGGCGCCTGGTTCGAAGTGGTCGCCCTGATGAACGCCAAAGGCGCCGCCAGCAGCGAAGCCCTGGAACACATGGCCAAGGCCTCGGGCACCGACCTCAAGGGGTTCCAGTCGCAACTGGACACCACCAAGTTGTTCGCCACGCCCAAGGAAGCCCTGGCCTTCGCCACCAGCGCGCAGCTGCCAGCGACCATGCGCAAGGTCGCCGAGTTCTCGTTTGAACACGGCCTGCTCGGCGAAGGGGCCAAGGACACCAGCGCCGTGGGCATGAGCTTCGCCAATGGCGTGACCAGCGGCGACAAGGCCAACCTCAAGCTGCAGTTCGACCCCCGCTACGTGCAGATGGCCGCCGACGGCACGTTGTAAGAGGACCCGGCCATGCGCCTGATCAACCGTCACCCGGACCGCTCCAGCCGCCTGTTGTTGGTGCTGCTGCCGTTCGCCCTGCTGCTGTTCGCCTACTTCGTGGGCTCGGCCGAGCGCCTGGCGGATAACCCCAACGACAAACTGCTGCCCAGCGCCGGGCAAATGCTCGAGGCGGTCAAGCGCCTGGCATTCAGCGCCGACAGCCGCACCGGCGAATACGTGCTGTGGCAGGACAGCGCGTCGAGCCTGCGCCGCCTCGCGCTCGGCCTGGGCATCAGTGCCCTCGCCGGCCTGTGCCTGGGCATCGCCGCCGGGACGTTGCCATTGTTCGGCGCGCCGTTGTCGCCGTTGCTGACGGTACTGTCGATGGTGCCGCCGCTGGCGATCCTGCCGATCCTGTTCATCGTGTTTGGCCTGGGGGAATTGTCCAAGGTGATGCTCATCGTCATCGGCGTCACCCCGTGCCTAGCCCGCGACCTGGAACAGCGCGCACGCGAAATTCCTGTGGAACTGCTGGTGAAGGCACAGACCCTCGGCGCGTCGACCTGGACCCTGATGCTGCGCGTGGTGTTGCCGCAATTGCTGCCGCGCCTGCTGATCTCGCTGCGGCTGATGCTGGGCTCGGCGTGGTTGTTCCTGATCGCCGCCGAAGCCATCGCCTCCACCGACGGCCTGGGCTACCGGATCTTCCTGGTGCGCCGCTACCTGGCGATGGACGTGATCCTGCCCTACGTGGTGTGGATCACACTGCTCGCCTGGCTGATGGACTGGGGCCTCAAGGCCCTGACCCGGCGCGCGTTCCCCTGGTACGAAGGAGCGCGGGCATGAGCTTTATCAGCGTCAACAATGTGTGGCAGCGCTACGGCGATCAGGTGGTGCTGGAGGGTTTGAATCTGCAGGTCGCCGAGGGCGAATTCTGCACCCTGGTCGGCACCTCCGGCTGCGGCAAATCGACGTTTCTGCGCCTGCTGCTGGGCCAGGAAACCGCGAGCAAGGGCCACATCCTGCTCGACGGCCAACCGCTGGCCGGCGAACCGGATGCCAGCCGTGGCGTGGTGTTCCAGCGCTACTCGGTGTTCCCGCACCTGAGCGTGCTCGACAACGTCGCCCTCGGCCTCGAACTGCCGCGCGCGCCGTTGCTCGGACGGCTGTTCGGCAAAGCCAAAAAAGCCGCGCGCGAACAGGCCGCCGCGCTGTTGCACAAAGTCGGCCTCGGCCACGCGCTGGACAAGTACCCGGCGCAGCTCTCCGGCGGCATGCAACAACGCCTGGCCATCGCCCAGGCCCTGATCATGAAACCGCGCGTATTGCTGCTGGACGAACCCTTCGGCGCCCTCGACCCCGGCATCCGCAAAGACATGCACCAGTTGCTGCTGGAACTGTGGCGCGAAACCCGGCTGACGGTGTTCATGGTCACCCACGACCTCAGCGAAGGCTTCAGCCTCGGCACGCGCCTGCTGGTGTTTGACAAGGTCCGCGTCGACCCCCACGCCCCCGGCGCCTATGGCGCCCGTATCACCTACGACATCCCTTTGAACAGCGAGCGGCGCAAGGCGCTCGCCGCCGAACTTGGAGCGACTTCCAAATGACCGATTCGACTCAATTGTTCCCGCCGTTCGCCGAAGAAATACTGCCCGGCGGCGGCCACCGTTCCTTCGTGCTCAAGCGCGGTCAACTGCTGCGCCTCACCGACCTGCGCGGCGGCGCCAACGTCAGCCTGACCCTGCTCAACGCGAACGAAAAAACCGAACGCCTGAACCTGCCCGACAGCCTCAAATGCCAACACACCGCCAAGCTCACCCGCGGCCATTGCCTGTACTCGGACATGGGCCGCGTGCTGGCCGCCATCACCGCCGACACCTGCGGCTGGAGTGACAGCATCGGCGGCGTGCTGTGCGCGGCCGAGGTGGCCGAGAAGTACGGCCAGGGTCGCTATCAGGAACTGCGCAACGGTTTCTATCGCAACGGCACCGACAACCTGCTGGTGGAATTGGGCAAGTGGGGCCTGGGGCTGTCCGACCTGCTGATGACCCTCAACCTGTTCAGCAAAGTCAGCGTGGACGACAACGGTGGCCTGCATTTCGTGCCGGGCAATTCCAAGGCGGGCGACTACATCGAACTCTACGCACCGATGGACACCCTGGTGGTGCTCACCGCGCTGCAGCATCCGATGGACCCCAACCCCGACTACGCCCCGCAACCGCTGAAACTGAGCTGGATGAACGCCGACCCAAGCGTCGCCGAACACTGCCGCACCTCGCGCCCGGAAAACGCGCGCGGTTTTATCAACACCGACCGTCTGTTCGCCTGAGGAGCTGCCATGTCTATCGCACTGAAACAACCCGACACGGCGGTGTACCGCGCCACCATTCCCGCCGGCGAGCCGTGGCTGATGGAGGTCAAGGCCGGACAGACCCTGCGCATCCTTGACCTGGAGGGCAACCAGGCGGTCGACACGCTGTTCTTCAGCGTGAAAAACCCGCGCGAGCGCTACGACGTGCAACGCACCTTGCGCCGCCAGAACAGCGTGTACCTGGGCGCCGGCAGCGTGCTCTATTCCAACCTCGGCCAGCCGATGCTGACCCTCGTCGCAGACACCTGCGGGCGCCACGACACCCTCGGCGGCGCCTGCGCCCAAGAGAGCAACACCGTGCGCTACGCCCTGGAAAAACGCTACATGCACAGCTGCCGCGACAACTACCTGCGGGCCTGCGCCCATGACGGTCGCCTGGGCAAACGCGACATTGGCCCGAACATCAATTTCTTCATGAATGTGCCGGTCACGGCCGACGGCGGGTTGACCTTCGAAGACGGCATTTCCGCCCCCGGCAAATACGTCGACCTGCGCGCCGAGATGGACGTGATCGTGCTGATCTCCAACTGCCCGCAATTGAACAACCCGTGCAACGCCTACAACCCGACGCCTGCGGAGTTACTTGTATGGAACTGACACTCAAGCGCTTGCGCAGTTGGTTATTTGCACTCTGCCAGGCCCGAGCCGGGCAGTGTCTTCAAAACCGCTGAACCCTGTGGGAGGGGGCTTGCCCCCGATGGCGGCAAGTCAGCCAAACACGCACCCACTGGCTCACCACCATCGGGAGCCCCCCCTCCCACACTCACGACATGCACTGCGGACGACCGCAGTGCTCCTTCACTTTGCGGGACGGCCCGCAGGGTTTTGCCATGTTCGAAAAACTCTTGATCGCCAACCGTGGCGCCATCGCCTGCCGCATCCTGCGCACCTTGCGCGAGCTGCATGTAAAGGGCGTCGCCGTGTACGCCGAAGCCGATGCGGCCAGCCTGCACATCCAACACGCCGACGAAGCCTACAGCCTCGGTGAAGGCGCCGCGGCCGGCACCTACCTGGCGGTGGACAAAATCCTCGCCATCGCCAAGGCCAGCGGCGCCACGGCGATTCATCCCGGCTACGGCTTTCTCTCGGAAAACGCCGCCTTCGCGCAAGCCTGCGAAAACGCCGGCATCGCCTTTATCGGGCCGACCCCGCACCAGCTGCGCGTATTCGGCCTCAAGCACACCGCACGGGCGCTGGCCAAGCAACACCACCTCCCCTTGCTCGAAGGCAGCGAACTGCTCGACAACCTCGACGCCGCCATGCTCGCCGCCGACCGCGTGGGCTACCCGGTCATGCTCAAGAGCACCGCCGGCGGCGGCGGCATCGGCATGCGCGTATGCCGCCACGCCGCGGAGTTGAACGAGTGCTTCGACGCCGTCAAGCGCCTGGGCCAGAACAACTTCAGCGATGCCGGCGTGTTTATCGAGAAGTACATCGAGCACGCTCGCCACCTGGAGGTGCAGGTGTTCGGCGACGGCGCGGGCGAGGTGATCGCCCTTGGCGTGCGCGATTGTTCGGTGCAGCGGCGCAACCAGAAAGTCCTCGAAGAAACCCCGGCGCCGAACCTGCCCGAAGGCATGGCCGAAGCCCTGTGCTCGGCCGCCATCACCCTGGCCAAGGCGGTCAACTACCGCAGCGCCGGCACCGTGGAATTCATCTTCGATAGCGCAGACAGTCGCTTCTACTTCCTGGAAGTGAACACGCGGTTGCAGGTGGAACACGGCGTCACCGAACAAGTGTGGGGCGTGGACCTGGTGCGCTGGATGGTGCAACTGGCGGCGGGAGACATGCGGCCATTGAGTGAGTTGGCGTTGAAGCCCCAGGGCCATGCGATCCAGGCACGCTTGTATGCGGAAGATCCAGGCCGCGATTTCCAGCCGAGCCCGGGGCTGTTGACCTGCGTGGATTTTCCGCAGGCCGAAGGCTTGCGCATCGACACTTGGGTTGAAGCCGGTTGTGAGATCCCGCCGTACTTCGACCCGATGATCGCCAAGCTCATCACCTGGGCACCCACCCGCGAACAGGCGCGCCTGGATTTGCATCGCGCCTTGAGCGACAGCCAGCTCTACGGCGTGGAAACCAACCGCGATTACCTGCGCCAGATCCTGCTGGCCGCGCCTTTTGCCGGCGGCCATCCGTGGACGCGCTGCCTGGAAGATCTGGTCTACGTTGCCCACACGTTCGAAGTGCTCAGCGCGGGCACGCAAACCAGCGTGCAGGACTATCCCGGACGCCTCGGTTATTGGGCCGTGGGCGTACCGCCGTCGGGGCCGATGGACAGCCGCGCGCTGCGCCTGGGCAATCGTCTGCTGGGCAATCGCGAAGGCGCGGCAGCCTTGGAGATCACCATGAGCGGGCCACTGTTGCGCTTCAACTGCGCTGCCGTGGTGGCGGTGACGGGGGCGGAGATTCCGCTGCTGCTGGACGATCACCCCGTGCCGATGAATACCACGCTGCGGATCGAAGCCGGATCGCGGTTGAGCCTCGGTACCCTCGCCGGGGCCGGCGCGCGCAGTTACCTGTGCCTGCGCGGCGGGCTGCAGGTGCCGGACTACCTGGGCAGCCAAAGCACCTTCACCCTGGGCCAGTTCGGCGGGCATGGCGGGCGCGCGTTGCGCGCGGGCGACGTGCTGCATCTGTTGCCGCTGGTCGACGTCACCGCAGGGCAACAACTGATCGCGCAACCGCTGGCGCAGGTCCGCACGCTACGGGTGATTTACGGCCCCCACGGCGCGCCGGAATACTTCCGGCCCGAGTACATCGACACCTTCTTCGCCACACAGTGGGAAGTGCATTTCAACTCCAGCCGCACCGGCGTGCGGTTGATCGGCCCCAAGCCGTTGTGGGCGCGTACCGATGGCGGCGAGGCCGGGCTGCATCCGTCGAATATCCACGACAACCCTTATGCGATCGGCGCGGTGGATTTCACCGGGGACATGCCGGTGATCCTCGGGCCGGACGGGCCGAGCCTGGGTGGGTTCGTGTGCCCGGTGACGGTGATCGAAGCCGACCTGTGGCAACTCGGGCAACTCAAGGCCGGCGACAAGCTGCGCTTCGAAGCGGTGAGCCTCGAGACCGCCCGCGATCTCGCGCTGAAATGGGATCAAATGCCGGAGCCAGGCTTGCCCGCGATGCAGGCGACGCGCGCTCACAGCAACACCGAGGCGATGCCATCGCGCACAAGCCCGCGCCCACATTGGCCCGCGTCGCCTGTGGTGTTGGATATCGGCCAGGAAGATACGCGTCTGGTTGCCCGATTGGCCGGCGACACCCACCTGCTGCTGGAAATCGGCGCGCCCGAGCTCGACCTGGTGCTGCGCTTTCGCGCCCACGCGCTGATGCAGGCCCTCGAAACCCACGCACGGCACGGCGTGATCGACCTGACGCCGGGCATCCGCTCGCTGCAGGTCCACTACCAGCCGGAACAATTGCCCCTGGCCGACCTGCTGACGCTGATCAGCGGCGAATGGACGGCCGTGTGCGCCACGCCCAACCTGCAAGTGCCTTCGCGCATCGTCCACCTGCCGCTGTCCTGGGATGACCCGGCGTGCCAGTTGGCCATCGACAAATACATGACCACCGTGCGCAAGGACGCGCCGTGGTGCCCGAGCAACCTGGAGTTCATCCGCCGCATCAACGCCCTGGCCGACCTCGACGCGGTGCGCCACACCGTGTTCGAAGCGAGCTATCTGGTGATGGGCCTGGGCGATGTCTACCTCGGCGCCCCGGTGGCCACGCCGCTGGACCCGCGTCATCGCCTGGTGACCACCAAATACAACCCGGCCCGCACCTGGACCGCCGAGAACTCGGTGGGCATCGGCGGCGCGTATTTGTGCGTGTACGGCATGGAAGGCCCCGGCGGTTATCAGTTCGTCGGGCGCACGTTGCAGATGTGGAACCGCTATCGCGAAGTCGCGGCCTTCGACGGCAAGCCGTGGCTGCTGCGGTTTTTCGACCAGATCCGCTTCTACCCGGTGAGTGCCGAAGAACTGGTAAAGATTCGTCGGGACTTTCCGCTGGGGCGCTTTGCGTTGCACATCGAGGACAGCGTGTTGAACCTGGCGGACTACCAGGATTTTCTGGCGCGTGAAGCCACCGGTATCGATGCGTTTCGTGAGCACCAGCAACAGGCGTTCAATGCCGAGCGCGAACGCTGGATCGCCAGCGGCCAGGCGCACTTCGACAGCGAGGAAGCGCCAGCGCCGCTCGCGCAGGACACGCCGCTGAAGGCCAACGAGCACAGCATCGACAGCCATATCGCGGGCAATCTGTGGCAGGTCCGGGTGGCGGTGGGCGAACGCGTCGCGGCCGGCGATGTGCTGGTGGTGCTGGAGTCGATGAAAATGGAGATCGCGCTGCCGGCGCCGTTCGCCGCAGTGGTGCGGGAAATCACCGTGCAGCCCGGCAGCGCGATTGGCGCCGGCCAGCGGGTCGTGGTGCTGGAACGGGACTGAGCGGCGCTGTATCGTGCAGGGACCTTCGGCGCCCTGCCCGATCCAGCCTGAACCGAACGATGACCACAGCCACCCTCTGCCCCGCCTGCGGCGCCCGCAACGACTGCGCCCTGGCCGACCCGCGCACCGCCGACCAGGCTTGCTGGTGCTACAGCGTCACCATCGACCCGGCGGTGCTCGAAGCCCTGCCCGATGCATTACGCAACCAGGCCTGCCTGTGCCCGCGCTGTGCCCAGGTCGATGCACAGTTGCGCGGGGCTGAGCCGTTGTAATGCGGGTTGATCGATTCCTCAGCAACCTGCCGCGTTTCAATCGCCAGCAAGTGCGCCTGCTGTTGGTGGAACGGCGGGTGAGCGTCGATGGCGTGCCCGTCAGCGATCCTCACCACGAGGTGCGCGAATTCAGCCGGGTGTGCGTGGACGATGAGGTGCTGCAGGCGGGTAAACCGGCGCGCTATTTCATGTTGCACAAACCCCAGGGCTGCGTCAGCGCCACCTGCGACCCCCAGCACCCGACCGTGCTGGATTGGCTGGACGAACCGGACAAGGACGAGCTGCATATCGCCGGCCGCCTGGACTTCAACACCACCGGGCTGATGCTGATCACCAACGACGGCCAGTGGTCGCGGCGCCTGACGCAACCGACAACCAAACTGCCCAAGGTCTACCTGGTGGAGACCGAACAACCGATCGGCGCGGAATACGCCGCCACCTTCGCGGCGGGCGTGTATTTCGCGTTTGAAGACCTGACGACTCAACCGGCCCAGTTGGAGCTGTTGGCGCCTCGCCTGGCACGCTTGAGCATCATCGAAGGTCGCTATCACCAGGTGAAGCGCATGTTCGGGCACTTCGACAACAAGGTGCTGCGCTTGCATCGGGAACGCATGGGGCCGCTGGCGTTGGATGACGCGCTGGCGCCCGGTGAGTATCGAGCGTTGAGCGCCGATGAAATCCGCCAGGTCTGACGACCGTTCGGCCGGTGATGGCTAAAACCCATCCCTGCGACTTGCGACATCCCGAACCGACTGCTTGAATCAAAACGTCAGCCAAAAGATGACTGGCGAGTCGCCTATAACCTCCAAGAAACACCTTGCCGCGCCCGCGCTTGATCCACGGGCCTTCCCGGCAAACAACCCGCCCTGGTAACACCCGTCGGCCAGCCGTCATCGGCGCGACATGGGCGCTCATCTTCAAGGCGTATGCCTACCTGTCACAAAGCTCGTGCAGAGTGATCTGCGCGCCCTACCCGCTTGCCAGGAGTCTTACGACATGAGGCCAGAAATCGCTGTGTTGGATATACAGGGTCAGTATCGGGTTTACACGGAGTTCTATCGCGCGGACGCGGCTGAAAAGACCATCATCCTGGTCAACGGCTCCATGGCCACCACGGCCTCCTTCGCCCAAACCGTGAAAAGCCTGTACCCGCAGTTCAACGTGGTTTTGTACGACCAGCCCTACGCCGGTCGCTCCAAAATCCATAACCGCCATGAGCAGATGCTGACGAAGGAAGTCGAAGGCCAGATCCTCCTGGAACTCATCGACCACTTCGCCGCCGAACACGTGTTGTCCTTCTCCTGGGGCGGCGCCGCCACCCTCGTCGCCCTCGCCCAGCGCCCGCGCCGCGTGGAAAAGGCAGTGATCAGCTCGTTCTCGCCGGTGATCAACGCGCCCATGCGCGACTACCTCGAACGCGGCGTCGACTACCTCGGCAAGCTCGACCGCGACCGCGTCGGCCACCTGGTCAACAGCACCATCGGCAAACACCTGCCGTCGCTGTTCAAGCGCTTCAACTACCGCCACGTCAGCAGCCTGGCCGAGCACGAATACGGGCAGATGCACTTCCACATCAGCCACGTACTCAACAGCGACCGGCTGTGCTACCTCAAGGCCGCGCGCCAGATCACCGTGCCGGTGCTGTTCATGAACGGTGAATGGGACGAATACACCAGCGCCGAGGATGCCCAGCTGTTCGGGCAATACGTGCCAAACAGCAGCTTCAGCACGATCCAGGCGACCGGGCATTTTCTGGACATGGAGCACAAAGCGGCCAGCCGCGACAGCCGCGACGCCGTGGTCGGCTTTCTGAAGCCCGCGCGGCAGACCAGCCGATTGCGCTATCACCAGGGCCAGGCGCAGCATGCCTTTGCGCTCTGAAACACAGCCGACTGTAGGAGCGAGCATACCCGCTCCTACAGTCGGTCGGCTCGTTGCCTACGCAAACACGCGCAACCTGCACATTTCTCAAAGAAAAACTTCAAATCGCGGCGCACATCTGGTACAAAGTCAGCCGCTCTGAGCGGGTGTCGTATAATGGCATTACTCCAGCTTCCCAAGCTGATAACGAGGGTTCTTATAGGACACCCCGTTTTGTGAGCAAAGAAATATGTGTAATGCGGGTATAGTTTAGTGGCAAAACGAAAGCTTCCCAAGCTTTAGTTGAGGGTTCGATTCCCTCTACCCGCTCCACAACACAGCACCACGCCCCAGCAAATATGGATTGCCCCTCCCCTCATCCCTGATCAGCATTCCCTCCATCCCGGCCTACTTTCCAATCGCACAGCCCCTCCGTGCCAATGAACGACCATCCGCGATCACATTAGGTTGTGAATAAAGAAACTCTGAAAACGCACGCCAAACGGTCAACTATCGGACACGGTGAATACGCGTTAGGCAGTGAGACCTGCATGAGGCAGGAAATCATAGATTACCTACGCCGCGCATCAGACCAAAGCCATCGTGTGAACTCAAAAAAGGTTCGGCCTGGAAGATCAATATCGTCTGCTGGAAGGTCAGCAGATTCCAACGCAGCGCGACAGCGTTGCCATTGCTCTCTGGCTATCTCCGTGGACTGGATCATCATCTTCCTCTCCATGCTTTTATCTCCTTTATGCCGCTTTACATGGACTGTTACGGCTCAAGCCGAAGCAGCATTCGTCATATTCGCTTTACCAAATATTCGCTAAAGCGTATATTCGATTTTCCATATACATCGAGTTCAACCATGAGCCCTGCGATCAAAGTGCTTTTCGTGTGCGTTGCCAACTCAGCCCGCTCCCTGCTTGCAGAGGCTTTGCTGCGGCACACCGACCCGCGCTTCGAGGCCTTCAGCGCAGGATCCGAACCGTCTGAGGTTGATCCGCGCACGACTCAAGCATTGGAGGCAGTTGGAGTCGATGCAACGGGCCTGCGCAGCAAGTCCATCAGCGAGTTTCAAGCTGATCGATTCGATTACGTAATCACTCTTTGTGATAAATCCGCAAGCGAGTGCCTACCAATGCCCAGCGCAGGTGAAGTCATTGCCTGGGACTTTCCTGACCCAGTAAATAGCGATGATCCCGGCGCATTTCGCCACACGCTCCACAACATCCACGAGCGCATCAAGCTCTTCGTTTTGCTTAAGACCAAACACTTGGAGGATCTATGACAGACCCCATGAACCCCATCACGCTATTCAAGTGCCTGGCAGACGACACCCGAACCAAAATTACGATGCTCGTCGTGAGTGAAGGCGAGTTATGTGTCTGCGAGCTGACAGCCGCTCTTGAGATGAATCAGCCCAAAATTTCTCGTCACTTGGCGCTGCTTCGTTCAGCAGGCTTGCTGATGGATCGTCGCCAGGGTCAGTGGGTGTACTACCGCCTGAATCCCGATTTGCCTGCGTGGGTAACTGCGGTTTTGAAAGAAGTCGTAGACGCCAATCAGCAATGGCTGGAAACCGAGACTAAACGCCTGTGCGGTATGAACGACCGTCCGATCAATCAGGCCGTGTGCAGTTGATTCACACCCAACCGGATTAACGAAATGCTGATTGCCGTATTGATATTTATCGCCACCATCGTGCTCGTCATCTGGCAGCCCAAGGGGCTCGGAGTTGGTTGGAGTGCCACGTTGGGTGCCATCGTGGCGTTGCTGGCAGGCGTCGTTACTCTTGCAGACATACCCGAGGTCTGGCGCATCGTCTGGAATGCTACCGGGACTTTCATTGCGGTCATCATCATCAGTTTGCTGCTTGATGAGGCAGGCTTTTTCAAATGGGCTGCGCTGCATGTGGCCCGATGGGGAGGCGGGAGCACCCGCAAGCTGTTCGCATTTATCGTCCTGCTGGGCGCAGCGGTGTCGGCCCTGTTCGCCAATGACGGAGCAGCATTGATCCTCACACCCATTGTGATCGCGATGTTGCTGGCGTTGCGTTTTTCTCCTGCGGCTACTTTGGCATTCGTCATGGCCGCCGGTTTTATCGCCGATACGGCGAGCTTACCGCTGGTGGTTTCCAACCTGGTCAACATCGTTTCTGCCGACTACTTCGATATCGGCTTCAACGAATATGCTTCGATCATGGTGCCGGTAAACATCGTCAGCGTGGCGGCGACATTAGCCATGCTGCTGTGGTTTTTCCGCAAAGATTTACCAAAGACCTATGACCTCAACCAACTGGACAATCCGGACGAGGCAATCCACGACCGGGCCACTTTTGTAGCCGGCTGGTGGGTGCTGGCACTACTCCTGATCGGCTTCTTTGTCATTGAGCCATTGGGGGTACCAATCAGCGCCATTGCAGCGGTCTGTGCATTCATTCTCTATGTCATCGCGGCTCGTGGTCACGCCATCAACACAAGCAAGGTGCTCAAAGAGGCACCATGGCAGGTGGTGATTTTTTCTTTGGGTATGTACCTGGTTGTGTATGGCCTGAAGAACGCCGGCCTGACCGACCACATCGCGCAAATCCTGAACGTGTTCGCCGGTTATGGCGTTTGGGGCGCATCCCTGGGTACAGGGCTGCTAACAGCGTTGTTGTCTTCGATCATGAACAACATGCCCACCGTTCTGGTAGGCGCCTTATCCATTCATGCCGCCGAAGTCGATGGTGTAGTCCAGCAAGCGATGGTTTACGCCAACATCATCGGCTGCGACCTGGGCCCGAAGATCACCCCAATTGGGAGCTTGGCCACTCTGTTGTGGCTGCATGTGCTGGCCCGGAAAAACATAACGATCAGCTGGGGTTACTACTTCAAGACCGGGATCGTGCTGACCGTGCCCATCCTCGTCGCCACGTTGTCCGCCCTGGCACTGCGCCTCAGTTTCTGAATCAAGGAATCATCTGATGAAAGTCTTGTTCATGTGTACCCACAACAGCTGCCGCAGCATTCTGTCCGAGGCGCTTTTCAACCACTTGGCGCCCGAGGGTGTAGAAGCCGTCAGCTCAGGAAGCTTTCCCAGTGGCCGGGTGAATCAACGGGCACTGCAGACGCTGGAGGCGGCGGGTATTTCCACGGTGGGCTTGAGCAGCAAGGCTTCGGATGCTTTTGAAGGCTCGCCTCCAGACATCGTGATCACTGTCTGCGACCGGGCAGCGGGTGAAGCATGCCCAATCTTCTTTGGGCCAGCTTTGAAGGCGCATTGGGGGCTGGCCGACCCGTCTGAGGCTAGCGGGTCGGAAGCCGAGATAACCGCAGCGTTTGAAGCCACACTGGCCAAAATTCACGAACGCGTGAGTGCGTTTCTTGCACTGCCGCTCAAGACCATGAGCCCTGACCAACTGAAAGCTGAACTGAACCGCATCGGTTCGCTTTAAAGATCAACCGAGGCGGCGTCCTAGCCGGCGCCGTGGTAGGAGTTTATATGCAAGATACATTGCCGAACGTACACACCGACCTGATCGACATTCCGTCGTTGGAGCAACTGGAGCCGCGTACACCGTCACTCCATAAGCCTCGAATTCTGCTTTTGTACGGATCGACGCGAGAGCGCTCTTTCAGCCGGTTAGTCACGCAAGAGGCGGCACGCCTGCTGAATGAGTTTGGCGCTGAAACCAAGATCTTTGACCCATCGGGTCTGCCGCTGCCGGATGACGCTCCCGATACACATCCCAAGGTCGCTGAGCTGCGCGAGCTGATGCAATGGTCTGAGGGGCAGGTGTGGTGCTCCCCTGAGCGTCACGGCTCGATGAGTGCAGTATTCAAAGCCCAAATTGACTGGGTTCCGCTGGCGATTGGCGCTGTACGACCTACGCAAGGCAAAACCCTTGCTGTGATGCAGGTCTGCGGCGGCTCGCAATCTTTCAACGTGGTCAATCAGCTGCGCGTACTGGGTCGATGGATGCGGATGTTCACCATCCCAAACCAATCTTCGGTGGCCAAGGCGTTCACCGAGTTCGACGAGGTAGGCCGCATGAAGCCGTCCTCGTACTACGACCGACTGGTGGATGTGATGGAAGAGCTAATGAAGTTCACGCTGCTGTTGCGGGGTCGCCAGGACTACTTGGTTGATCGCTACTCCGAGCGTAAAGAGTCCGCTGAAGAGCTGTCCAAGCGCGTCAACCAGCGCTCCATTTAACGTCACCGCGAGGAAACTGTATGAGTCAGATAACGATCTACCACAACCCGCAATGTGGCACCTCTCGCAACACCTTGGAGCTGATCCGCAACAGCGGAGAAGAGCCGACTGTTATCGAGTACCTACAGACCCCACCTGACCGCACCACGCTTGTCACGTTGATCAAGGATATGGGTATCGAGGTGCGGGCCCTGCTTCGTATCAAAGGCACTCCTTACGAGGAGCTGGGACTCGGTGATACGTCACTTACTGATGATCAGCTCATCGATGCCATGATGGCTCACCCCATTCTGATCAATCGCCCCATCGTCGTGACGCCCTTGGGGACACGCTTGTGTCGTCCTTCAGAGGCAGTCCTCGACCTTCTGCCGCAAGAGCAGCGCGGCAGCTTCGTCAAAGAAGACGGACAAGTCGTCATTGATGAGAATGGCCGCAGGGTTTAAACCAATGTGAAGCAGATGGGCCGGGAGGGATGCTGGTGAATCAAAACTCGAAATTTGATGCAGTGGTCATTGGCGGTGGCTGATCCGCGCTCACCGTTTGCATGAGGCCTAATTGCCGGCTGGCCAATGGCAGCTTTAGCATGTTCAACAGATGATCGAGATCAGATTGGATTCGTTCTTGGGTCTCTATACTGGCGACAGTTCAGCATCGACTTAAGGTTTCCCCCCCATGACTCATTCGGCCCGTGACAAACTAGACGTAGTCATTATTGGCGGGGGGCAGTCAGCTTTGGCAGTGGCGTATTTTCTGCGCCGAACTCAACTGTCGTTTGTCATCCTCGACGCCGAGGAAGAGCCCGGTGGTGCATGGCGGCATGGCTGGAACTCGCTGCGTTTATTCTCCCCGTCCACTTGGAGTTCGATCCCAGGCTGGATGATGCCTCCTGCGCAGGAAGGGTATCCAACGCGAAATCATGTGATCGACTATCTCAGCCAATATGAGCAGCGCTATCTATTCCCGGTTGAGCGCCCGGTTCGGGCCGTTTCTGTAGAGCGTATAGAGTCTGGCTTACGAGTGCGTTCTGACGCCAAGTATTGGGATGCAAAGATTGTAATCAGCGCTACCGGCACTTGGAGCAATCCGTATATCCCTCACTACCCTGATGCCGAGTTATTCGCCGGTCGGCAATTGCATTCCGCGAACTATGTCGATGCACAAGCGTTTGCTGGCAAGAAGGTTTTGGTGGTGGGTGGTGGCAATTCAGGAGCGCAGATTTTGGCAGAAGTCTCCAAGGTCGCTGAGACCACTTGGGTGACGCCTACTGAGCCGGTGTTTTTGCCTGATGAAGTGGATGGGCGGGTGCTATTCGAACGTGCCACTCAGCGCTTGAAAGCTCAGCAGGAGGGGCGTGTCATTGATCAGCCCGTCGGCGGGTTGGGAGACATTGTCATGGTGCCGCCAGTTGTAGAAGCCCGTGAGCGTGAAGTTCTCAAGTCTGTACGCCCTTTTGAACGCTTCACTCGCGACGGTGTGATGTGGGCCGACGGCTCCGAATCTGCAGTGGATGTAGTGATCTGGTGTACCGGATTCAGGCCCGCACTTCAGCATCTGAATACGCTGGGGGTGATCGACACTGAAGGTCGTGTTGAGGTCGACGGCACTCACTCGATCCTGGAACCAAGACTATGGCTGGTGGGCTATGGCGAGTGGACAGGTTCGGCTTCCGCCACACTGATCGGTGTAACACGCACAGCACGCAGCACAGTCAATCAGATCGCGACCTATCTTGACGAGCCGTCCGTGGCCTAGTGCGCCTACACCCCAGGAGTAGAGGACATGAATGAAATGATCGCGCGCTGGCCGGAGCGCAATCCCCGCCTGTTTTTAGCGGTTGCAGCGCTTGTCTGGTTCGGATTGTATGAAGCCCTGATACCTGTTTCAGAGGTTTTGGTCGCAGCGCTTCCGGTTGATCGAAATAGCCACCTTGGAGGCGCCTTACAGTTTTTTTTCTACGACACACCCAAAGTGTTGATGCTGTTGACTGGCATCGTGTTCTTGATGGGCATGCTCAACTCCCACTTCACGCCTGAACGCACCCGCGCAATATTGGCAGGGCGAAGCGAGGGCACGGCCAATGTCATGGCGGCCTCGCTCGGTGTGTTTACCCCATTTTGCTCGTGCTCAGCCGTTCCTCTTTTTATAGGTTTTGTTCAAGCTGGCGTGCCCCTGGGGGTAACGTTCTCCTTCCTCATTTCTGCGCCCATGGTGAATGAGGTCGCGCTGACACTGCTGCTTGGCTTGTTCGGCTGGAAAGTTGCGTTGCTGTATCTCAGCCTAGGGTTGTTTATTGCGATTGTGGCTGGCTGGGTCATTGGCCGCCTGAAAATGGAGGCCTATCTGGAAGATTGGGTTCGTGACATGCCGAGGATCCAGGCAACTGCCGGGGACACCCGCATGCCCCTGTATGAGCGGATAAGTGCCGGGTTTGGCAGCGTGCGTGAAATCGTCGGAAAAGTCTGGCCTTACATCCTCGCCGGTATTGCCATTGGCGCGGGCATTCACGGGTATGTGCCAGAGGATTTCATGGCCAGTTTCATGGGCAAGGAAGCCTGGTGGTCGGTTCCGCTCGCGGTTCTTATCGGCATCCCCATGTATACCAATGCGGCAGGCATCATCCCCATTGTGCAGGCACTACTCGCAAAGGGCGCGGCACTGGGCACTGTGCTGGCCTTCATGATGAGTGTCATCGCTCTATCTCTTCCGGAGATGGTGATTTTGCGCAAGGTGCTTAAAGTTCGCCTGATAGCCACCTTCATTGGGGTCGTCGCCGTCGGCATTCTCATCGTTGGTTACGTCTTCAACTTCGCTTTGTAATCCACCTACCGAGGTTTTTATGAAAGACATCAAGGTTCTGGGCACCGGTTGTGCAAAATGCAAATCGACAGTCGCCATCATCGAACAAGTGGCGAGTGCGAAAGGCATCCCCATAAAGCTGGAAAAAATCGAAGACATGCAACAGATCGTCAGCTACGGGGTCATGTCCACCCCGAGTGTTGTGATTGATGGAAAGGTTGTTCACTCAGGGGGCATCCCGACCCGTGACAAGGTTGAAGAGTGGCTCAGCGCTTAGAGGGACTAGAGGCTCCTCAGGCCACAGTGGGGTGACCGCTGCTGGCTGAGAACGCAGCTCGCCTACCTACACACCTACACAACCTTCGTACCTCCTTGTCCATTAAGGGTTCGATTCCCTTCACCCGCTCCACTCAGATATTGGTCTCGCGTCAGGATGGTTTTGACGGGGGATGTAAAAAACCGGTCCTTGGTGGCCGGTTTTTATGGGTGAAATATAGAGTCGGGCGCTTCAAAGCCTCGGAAGCCTTCAAAATAAACACCGCAAAACATGTACAAAACAATATTTTTGTACAACTATCAGTCCTTGAACCTCAGCACCCCGCCCCACTCGATCAAGGAGCCGGTCCATGGCACGCCTACTGGTTTCACTGCTTCTGGTATTGAGCCTGTGCAGCTGCGGCAACGTAGAGGTCGACCACTATGCCGACCAGCAACCGCAGTTGGACCTGGAGCGTTTCTTCAGCAAACCCGTCAAGGCCTGGGGCATATTCCAGAAGCGTTCGGGGGAAGTGGCCAAGCGCTTTGAGGTAGATATCGCCAGCCGACGCGAGGGCGATGCGTTGATTCTCGACGAGCGTTTTCTCTACAGCGATGGCACGCGCCAGCAGCGGGTGTGGACGTTGACACCGGATGGCCCCGGCCGCTGGCGCGGGCGCGCGGGGGATGTGGTTGGCGAGGCTATCGGCGAGGTGGCCGGCAACGCATTGCGTTGGCGCTACCGCCTCAACCTGGCGGTGGATGGCTCGGTCTACGAAGTCAGTTTTGACGACTGGATGTACTTGATGGACGAAGACACGTTGATCAACCGGTCGAGCATGTCCAAGTTTGGCGTCGAATGGGGCCAGGTCACGCTGTTCTTTCGTCGCCAATGAACGACCCACTGCGAGGCTGAATCATGAACATGCAAATGCTGACCGAACTGGCCGTGAAGGGTGAGATACGCGAGCTGGAGTTGCTGTCGCTGGAGGGCGGTTTCTACATCGCGCGCGTCAGGCTCGAGCATACGGCGATGACGCTGCTGGACGAGGATGCGAAACCGATGCGTATCGGCTCGACCACGCATTTGCGCGACCTGTTGCAACGGGTTCCGGCGTTTCCTTGTGTGCTGGTGCAGCACTGCGTCCACGATGAAATGTGCGGTACACGTGAAGGCCCCATCGGTGCGTTGCGTATTCCGTTTACGTTGGCCCAGTCCTTCTAGGGTGCATTTCATTCTTTGGCTGGCCTTCCCTTGGTATGGGTGGGTTGGAAAGGGAAACCTACCGCACGCGATCCTGTGCCGCTTCTGTCACATGCCTGGGGCGTAGAAGTCCCGGACATTCCTGGTTGCTACTCCGCCGGTGACGACTTGGACGACGCCATGGCCATGGCCCGTGAAGCGATTGAAGGCCACTTCGAAATTCTCGCCGAAGACGGTGCGCCGATTCCCAGCGCGCAGAAAGTCACCCTGCATGCAGCCAACCCCAAGTACGCCGGTTGCATGTGGGCAGTGGTGGACATCGATGTCACCAAATACCTGGGCAAGGCGCAGAAACTCAACATCACCCTGCCAGGCTATTTGCTCAATCGTATCGATGAATACGTACTGCACCATCCCGAGGAAAAAAGCCGTTCGGGGTTCCTCGCGTCCGCAGCGCTCAAGGTGCTGCAACAGGATCGATAGCGGCATCTGAATGCGCCGACAGACTCGTTCCGGCGGAATTTGACCGCAAGAAACGTAGTTTTCCTCCAGGTCGATGGAACTACCGTAGCGCTGTACCCTTTTACGTCCGTTCTCCGAGGAGCCCGTTGATGGCCTACGAATACACACTCATGCCCTCCCCCGTCGGCGAACTGACCCTGGTGTCCCGCCATGGCAAACTCAGCGCCATCCTATGGGAAACAGAGCGCGCGAACCGTGTACGCCTGGGGGAATTGCGCGAAATGAAAGACAACCCCGTGCTGTTGGAAACCGAGCGCCAGTTGCAGGAATATTTCGCCGGTGCCCGTCATCGGTTCGAGCTGGAGCTGGACTTCACCGGCACCGACTTTCAGAAACAAGTCTGGCAGGCACTGCTGACCATCCCCTTCGGCGAAACCCGCAGCTACAGCCAGATCGCCCAGCAGATCGGCAACCCGAAAGCCGTGCGCGCCGTGGGCGCGGCCAATGGGCGTAATCCGATCTCGATCATTGCGCCGTGCCATCGAGTCATTGGCGCATCGGGCGGCTTGACCGGGTTTGCCGGCGGGCTTGCGGCCAAGCAGTATCTGCTCGCACTGGAAGGCACAGGCCAGGCGGAACTGCGGTTCTGAGTGCGCCGGCGACCAGGACCGACTTGAACCCGGCATAAAAAAACGGCGGTTGGATGGGCGCCAACCGCCGTTTTGCATATCGAGTGCAAGCCTCAACCGTCGCCTTGACGGCCTTTACCGTAGGTAGATGCCAGGGCGCGGGCCTTTTGCAGACGCTCTTCCAGCTTGGGCAGCGTCTCATCCACCAGCGCTTTTATTTCCGGGACATCCGACGCGGCACCTTCCTGCTTGAACAGCGCGATGGCGTCTTCGTTTTCCTTGACCTGTTGCGCGGTGTAGGCAGCATCGAAGGAATCACCGTCCTTGAGCTCGGGCATGAGGGTTTCGGCTTTGTCGACGATCTTCTCGCGCGGCGCCACGGGCAGGTCGAGCTTCTTGGCGATGGCCGCCAGATGCTGGTTGGCCAGGGTGCGCTCGTTGATCACCTCGATGGTGTAGTCCTTGATTTCCTGGGACGAGGTCTTGGCGTGGGCCATGCGGCTGGTTTCGATATCGGCCATGCCTTTGGCCGAAGCCTGCTCGATGAATTCAGCCGGCGACTGGGCGAAAGCATTGCTGGCGCCGAGGCCCAGCAGCATCGCGAAACTGGCGGTGCGTAACCGGATAGCCATGCGGCTCATGATGGGTTCCTCCAGGGCAAAAATAGGTGCGAGAACATACGCCCCGCTCTGAATTCGAATTTTAACCGCCGCAAAGGTTTAGAAAAAGCTTGCCAGTGCGACGAACGGTCGCCGCCTCACGCCGGTTTACTGCCGAACAGGCCCGGCAACGCGTGGGCCAGCGCATTGATGGCGAAGCCGATGAACATCACCCCACAGAGCTTGGTGATGAGGATTTCGTGACGCTGATACACCGTGCGTACCCGCTGTGCGCCCACCACGCCGATCAGAATCGCGTAGGCCAACAGCCCGCCGATAAAGCTCAGCAAGATCAACGATGGCAGCATCGCCCAGGTCAGCAGCTCGGCACGGCTGGACAGCAAGGCGGTAAACGTGGCGACGGCCACCGGGTAGGCCTTGGGGTTGGTCAGGCCGAACAGGATGCCGTGCCAGAACGGATGCCGCGCCGCGCCCTGGGGTGCCTCGCTACTGCGGCGCTGAGTACGGATCGCGCGCCAGCCCAGCCAGAACAAGTACGCGCCACTGAGCACGCCCAGCACATCGAACGCAGTGCTGCCGACTTCCCGCGCCCCCACGATCGCAATCAGCGCGGTGCTGCACCACAGCACATCGCCGAGCAAATGCCCGCACAGAAAACCGGCCCCGGCGCGACGCCCCCGGGCCGCGCCGATACCGAACACGGCCAACACCCCCGGGCCAGGCGTAATACCGTAGATAAAACCCGAAGCGAGGACGGCGAGCAGCAAGGATGGGGTCATGGGCGTGACTCTGACTGACGGTTGAGAGGTGGAAGGATTCTGCACGTTCCCGCGCTACGGGTAAAACTGCATGCCGGCATAAGGCTTGGCGCGACAGGCTTGCAGGCGCGAGGCCAGATCACCGACATGGGCTTCGAGCTTGTGGCCATCGGGGTCGAGAAAATAGAACGAAGCGCCCTCGCTGCGGTTGTCGCGCCACTCTGCTACGCCGGCGGCTCGCAGGCGTTGCACCAGCGCGGCGAAGTCGCTCGCGCCTACCGTGAAGGCAAAGTGGGTGTATTCAGCCGCCGGCACCGACGGGCGCAGTGGGTCGAGGCACAGGCACAGCCACAAGCCGGGCAATGACAGGTAGGCGCCGTTGTCCCAGGTGGCGTCGAGGCGAAGTTGCAGCAGGTCATGGTAGAAGCTGACGCTGCGCGGCAGATCGGTGACGGCCAGGGTCAAGTGGTTGAGGCCGGTGAGCATGGGGTCGTTCCTGTTAGTGGCAACCTTCGGACAATACACCCTGCACCTGCGCCTTCAACTACTGCAACCCAGAATCCCCTCCCCGCCGCGCGTGCCACGCCAGCTCAAAGGCGAACGACGGAATATGAAACGGCGGCGGCACCGTCGACAGTTGCTCACGGTCGATGTTGAGCACGCCCCTCGACGAGACGGTCAGGATCAGGTCCGTGCCCTCGATCAACTGCGGCGCCACGCCCCAATGCGGCAGGCTGATCGCCACATGCCGCCGCTCACGGATCACGCTCAGCGCCCGCTCGATTTCCGGGGTGCCGCTGCCGCGCATTTCCAAGAGCACATGGGGCCGCGACAGGTAGGTGGGCAGGTCGAGCGTGCCCCTGGGTGGCAGGCTGGCGTTTATCGGCAAGGCGCCGCTGTGGATGTGGGCCGGCGGTGCATTTGGCGTGTGCTCTATCTCGTTGGCGTTGATGCTGCTGCCCAAGCTGGGCGCATCGGGCTTTATCGCGCTGGCCATGGCCGGGCAACTTCTCGCCTCGCTGCTGCTCGATCACTTCGGCCTGTTCGGCCTGGTGGAACGCCCGCTCACAACGCCCCGGGTACTGGGCGCGTTGCTGTTGATCGGTGGCGTCGCGTTGATTCAGTTCAGCGCCACCCCCGCCCGCGCACTCGCGACGGCGAGCTGATCAGCGGTTGTTCAGAGAGGCCAGCCGATGGATCTCGGCTTGCTCCACCACCGGCTGTGGTGCGCCGTGACGCACCGCCGCCAACATCGCACGGCCAACAGTCTCGGTGCTGACTACCCAACCTGGCTTTATCCGACGCACCAACGAGAGCAACGGCCCGAGTACCGTATAGAACAACGCGTACAACGGCGTCTTCGAACGCACGTCGTGCAACGGCTGAATCAGCCCTGGCCGGAACACATACACCGCCTTGAACGGCAGGCGCAGCAAGGCATTCTCGGTCTTGCCCTTGACCCGCGCCCACATCGACTGGCCCGTTTCGGAACTGTCGGTGCCGGCGCCGGCGCCGGACACATAGATAAACGTCATTTGCGGATTGAGCCGCGCCAGGGTGCTGGCGGCGACCAGGGTCAGATCATAGGTGAGATGGGTGTAGCGGGTTTCATTCATCCCCGCCGATGAAACACCGAGGCAAAAGAAGCAGGCATCGAAACCTTGCAGCAAGTTCTCCAGAGCCTGCAAATCCAGCATGTCCGCGTGCAGCACCTGATGCAGTTTGGGGTGCTCCAGGGTCAACGGCGTGCGGCCGACGGCGACGACTTCCTGCACGTCGGCGGCCAGCAGGCACTCGCGCAGAACGCCTTGACCGATCATGCCAGTGGCACCGAATAACAGAACTCTCATAAGGGGACCTCAGCGGCAAGCCGCAAGCTTCATGCTCAAGTTGAATACGGTGCAGGATTCACACCTTAACAGCTTGTAGCTGAATGCTTGCAGCGTGCGACCATCCCGTCAGAACGCGCTGCGGAAAATCTCCTCAATCTGACGCTGATCAGCCCGGCGTGGGTTGGTCAGGCCACAGGCGTCTTTCAACGCGTTGGTGGCCAGCAGCGGAATGTCCTGCAACTTGGCGCCCAGTTCGCGCAGGCCGGCGGGGATGTCGACGTCCTGGGACAGGGTACGGATGGCGGCGATGGCGGCTTGGGCGCCCTCTTCCGGCGAGTTGCCGTTGATGTCCGCACCCAACGCACGGCCGACGTCGCTCAAGCGCTTGGCACTGACGCTGGCGTTGAAACTCTGCACATGAGGCAGCAGCACCGCGTTGCACACGCCGTGGGGCAAGTCGTACAGGCCGCCCAGTTGGTGGGCCATGGCATGCACGAAACCCAGGGAGGCGTTGTTGAACGCCATGCCGGCGAGGAACTGCGCATAGGCCATGTTTTCCCGCGCGGCCTTGTCGGTGCCGTCGCGTACCGCCAGGCGCAGGTTGGCGCTGATCAGTTCGATGGCCTTGATCGCGCAGGCGTCGGTGATCGGCGTGGCGGCGGTGGATACGTAGGCTTCGATGGCGTGGGTCAGGGCGTCCATGCCGGTGGCGGCGGTGAGGCCCTTGGGCATGCCGACCATCAGCGACGGGTCGTTGACCGACAGCAGTGGCGTGACGTTGCGGTCGACGATGGCCATTTTCACGTGACGGGTTTCGTCGGTGATGATGCAGAAACGGGTCATCTCGCTGGCGGTGCCGGCGGTGGTGTTGATGGCCACCAGCGGCAGTTGCGGCTTGCTCGATTGGTCGACGCCTTCGTAGTCGCCGATATGCCCGCCATTGGTCGCGCACAGTGCGATGCCCTTGGCGCAGTCATGGGGCGAACCGCCGCCCAGGGACACCACGAAATCACAGGCGCTCTGCTGCAACAGCGCGAGGCCTTTCTCGACGTTGTCCACATTGGGGTTGGGCTTGGCGCCGTCGTAGATCACCGAATCGATGTCCTGCATCGCCAGTTTCTCGGCGATCATGCTGGCCACGCCCGCCTTCGCCAGACCGGCGTCGGTAACGATCAGGGCCTTGCGAAAACCGTAGTTGCGAATGGCGACCATCGCGTCGTCAAGGCAGTCAGTGCCCATGATGTTAACGGCGGGGATGAAGAAGGTACTGCTCATGGCGAATCCTCAGAGGCGTTATGCCGACAGCATCAACGTTCATCACAGGGCCCACCTTGATCAGGATCAACCCTCGCTCGTGATAAAGTCACCGACCCGCCGATTTCGAGTAGACCCGCCGCGATGAAGGATTTTCAGGATATTGACGCCCACCTTGAAGACTGGAGCGCACTGCGCAGCGCCATCGACTTCAGTGGAATTCTGATCGGCAACGGCGCCAGCCGAGCGATTTGGGAAGACTTTGCCTACGACTCGCTGTTCGAAAACGCACGCACCGTTGAAGAAAAACCCTTGAGCCAATCCGAGCTGAGCGTGTTCGACGCCCTGCAGACCCGCAGCTTCGAGCAGGCCCTGAGCGCGCTGAAGACCACCAGCCGGGTCAACAAAGCCCTGGCGGTCAGTTCGGCGGCGCCGCGCAATCGCTACTATGCGATCAAGGAAGCATTGATCAACACCATCCACGCCGTACACATCCCGTGGCGCCTGGTGCAGCCGTCGACATTGGCGACGATCAACGCGGAACTGGCCAGCTACTCCACGGTATTCACCAGCAACTACGACTTGCTCAACTACTGGGCGATCCTGCACACCCCCGGCATCGACGACCTGTTCCGCAGCGCCGACGCCAGCTTCGACCTGCGCGACACCCGCACCGACGCCACGCGCATCCTCTACCTGCACGGCGGCCTGCACCTGGTGCGCAATCTCGACGGCACCGCACGCAAATTGCCGACCACCGACAGCACCCTGCTCAGCAGTTTTGCGATCAACAACACGATCAAGACCCTGGACGATGTGCCGTTGTTTGTCAGCGAGGGCAAGGTGGAAGAGAAGCTCAAGACCATCCGCAGTTCGGATTATCTGTCGTTCTGCTACGAGCAGTTACTCGGCCATGAAGGGGCGCTGTGCATCTTCGGCCACGACCTGGGAGCGCAGGATAAACACTTGGTGGATGCGATTCGCCAGGCCCGGGTGACGACCCTGGCGATCGCGGTATCGGGGCGCAGCGATGGGTTTATCCGCCAGCAGAAGCGGCGGTATTCGCAGTTGTTCGATGGCAGCGGCGTGGCGTTGAGATTCTTTGCCGCGCGCAGCCATGCGCTGGGGCATCCGGCGCTGTCGGTGCCGGTCGAACGCTGAGGTCCTGAGCCGCTTGCGCAGGGTCAGTGTATTTGCTTGGAGACAAACGACAATAATTCTCGATATCATTCACGACTTTTCTACATCGTGCTTCGCCAAGAAGGATATCCATGTCGCGTCCCAAATCCGACCCGCTGTCGGACGATGCCTTTCGCGGGTTTTATGCAGACATTCTGTATTTCCTGCGCAAGCGCACGGACAACGCCAGCGACGCGGCGGACATGACCCAGGATGTCTTCACCCAATGGCTGGACTACCGCGACCGGGCCAAGGTCGAGCAGCCACGGGCGTTTCTGTTCCAGATGGCGCGCAACCTGTTGCGCGATCACTGGCGCAAACAGAAGGTACGGCAGGCCGTCCACGCCGATCAGGTTGAAAGGGATGCCGAGCCGGTCATTGACGAGCACAACCCGCCGATGGCCGCCGCGCTTCGCCTGCAACGCCTGGAACAGTTGAAAGAAGTCCTCGCCGAACTCTCGCCGCGCAGGCGAGAAGCCCTTATGCTGCATCGCTTCGAAGGCTTGAGCCAGGCGCAGATCGCCGAGCGCATGGGTATTTCGACCAGCATGGTGGAAAAGCACATCGCTTTTGCCCTGCTGCATTGCAAGCGACGCCTTCAACCTGACCCCGGCACGGAGCAGCCAGCATGAGCCGCCTGAGCGACATCGACGCCCCGGACATCGAAACGAGCGACGCCGTCGATGCCCAAGCCGCCAGCTGGTTTGCACGCAACCGCAACGCCACCGCACGCGCCGACCGCAAGGCCTTCGCCGCCTGGCAGGCGGTGCCGGCCCATGCCCAAGCCTATGCCGAATTCGAACAACTGTGGGCCGACCTCGCCCAGTTGCAGCAACTGAACACGCCCGTGGCGCTGCCCAAGCGCACCGCCGTGATCTGGCGCCCGGCCCTGGCCGTGGCGGCCGCCCTGCTCTGCGCGGTACTGACCACGCCCCTCGGCGCGCCGCGCGAGTTGTATCACACCCAGGTCGCAGCCCACGCCAAGGGCATGCGTACCCTGAACCTGCCCGATGGCAGCCGCCTCTACGTGAATGCCAACACCCGCCTGCGCGTAGATTTCAGCGCCCACCAACGCATCGTTCACCTGGACAAGGGCCAGCTGTATATCGAAGTGGCGGCCGACAAGGAACGGCCGCTGTACGTGCAAGCCGGCGAAGCGACGGTGCGCGTGGTGGGCACCGCTTTCGATGTGCGACGTGGCCAGCAACAACTGGTGGTGAGTGTTGCCCACGGCCAGGTGGCGTTCGCGCCGGATGCGACCAAACCGGTCGCGTTGCTCGGCGCCCAGCAACGCGCCACCTTCGACTACGCCAAGGGCACCGTGCAACAACAAACCCTCACCGCCGAGGAAGTTGCCGACTGGCGCAGCGGGCACTTGTCGTTCCGCAATCGCGAGCTGGCCAGCCTGATTGATGAATTGAGTTTGTATCGTCCCCAACCCCCGCTGCAGGTGAGTCACGCCGTGGCGCACCTGAAGGTGTCAGGCAACCTGGATGTGCATGACCCGGATGCCTTGCTCAACGCCCTGCCCGCCTTGTTGCCGGTGAAAACCGTGACCTCGGCCGATGGCATTGTCCGGATCGAACCCCGAAAATAACCCTGAAGCAAACACATGAGAATATTTTTCATTCGCATGTGTGGTTTTTTTCCTCAGCCCCGTCTTCCTCCTGATTGTGTTCGATCCGCACACCTTTTTGGCTGTTTGGCCACCCCGGGGGATTTCATGTTTCGCGCGCCTTGCCACGCTTCGCACCTGCTTTTTCGACCGAGCCTAATGGCGACATGCCTGGCCTTCAGCCTCAGCGCCCATGCGCAGTCGTTCACGCTGCAACTGCCCGCCCAGGCGTTGGCCACGTCCCTGAGCCAGGTCGCGCAACAGGCGAAAATCCAGCTGCTGTTCGATGAAAAGCAGCTCAAGAACGTCCAGGCGCCGGCGCTCAACGGCGACTTCACCGCAGAAGTGGCAATTCGTACCCTGCTGAACAATGGCGCGTTCACCCTGATCAAGGTCGGCAGCACCTACGTCGTGCGCCCCGATGAGGGCAAGACCACCAGCAGCGGCGCGATCCAGCTGGACGCCTTGAGCGTGATCGGCACCGGCAATCAAGTCGACTCCAGCACCGTCGGCCGTTCGACCCTGAGCCAGGCGGACATCGACCGCTACCAGGCCAACAACATCCCCAGCCTGCTGCAGACGTTGCCTGGGATCAGCCAGGGCGGTTCGCTCAAACCCGGCGGCCAGACCATCAACATCCGTGGTTTCGGTGACGCCGAAGACGTCCCGCTGACCGTCGACGGCGCCACCAAGAGCGGCTTCGAGCGCTACCAGCAAGGCACGGTGTTCATCGAGCCCGAGCTGATCAAGAGCATCGAAGTGGAGAAAGGCCCCAACTCACCGTTCAGCGGCAACGGCGGCTTTGGCGGCACGGTGAACATGACCACCAAGGATGCCCCGGACCTGCTCAAGGACGGCCGCAACAGCGGCGCGATGCTCAAGTACGGTTATTCCAGCAACGACCACGAACAGGTCTACAGCAGCGCCGTGTATGGCCGCACCGACGATGGCCGGTTCGACGCCCTGGCCTACCTGACCCAGCGCGACGGCGGCGACATGAAGGTGGCCGCCAAGTTGCCCAACGAGAACAACCAGTACCCGATCAACCCCCAGCGCCTGCCCAACACCGCCCAGGATGTGGACGGCAAGCTGTTCAAGGTCAACGCGCACTTCACCGATGAGCACAGTGTCGGCCTGTCTTACTCGAGCGCCCGCAGCAACCGGTGGACGCCGTTTTCCGCCGCGAGCTACCCGACGCCACCGACCCAGGCCAACATCGACCGCTACGGCTACGAAGGCGCGTTGAAACGTTTCCTGGCCAACCGCGACACGCTCGACACCACTTGGTCGGGCAAGTATGAATACCAGCCCCTGGACAACCCGCTGGTGGACCTGACCGTCAAATATTCACAGTCCGACACCCAGCAGACCGACGAGCGCGACGCCACCGCGTTTTTCCAGTTGGCCACCGGCGGGCGCAAGATGGACACCGCCTACACCGACAAACATCTCGACATCCGCAACGTCAGCCTGTTCGACACCGGGCCGTTGCAACACGCGCTGACGGTCGGCGGGCAAATCCGCAAGCACACCCGCGAAACCGAGATGTGGATGCCCGGCGCCACCTACAACACGCCGCGCTACAACTATGGGCATTTCCAGCCGAGCTTCATGCCCCATGGCAAGGTGGATACCAACAGCTTCTTCATCCAGGATGCGCTGACCCTGGGCGACGTGACCGTCACGCCATCGCTGCGCTACGACCATGTGCGCAACCGCGGCGAGGCCAACGATGCGCCGTACTACAGCAACCCCGACCCGGCCGTCGGCCACGACTACAGCGATCGCACCTACACCGGCTGGTCGCCGCGCCTGGCGCTGTTCTGGACCGTCACCCCGAACGTCGCCCTGTTCGCCAACTGGAGTCAGACCTGGCGCGCCCCGGTGATCGACGAACAGTACGAAGTGCAGGGCCTGGGCAGCCGCACCGCCACCAGCGTCGACCTCGACCCCGAGCGCATCACCTCGATCACCGTGGGCAACATCACCCGCTTCGACAACCTGATCGCCCAGGACGATAACCTGCAACTGCGCACCACCCTGTTCCACAACAAAGTCGAAGACGAAATCTTCAAGGCCACGGGCGTGGGCTGCCAGAACCAGGCTATCAACGGCGGCACCATCGCCACCGCGTGCCCGCCGGGGCCGAGGTCCAATTACCGCAACATCGGCGGCCTGACCATCAAGGGTTTCGAGCTGGAATCGTTCTATAACTCCACCTACCTGTTCGGCTCGGTGTCGTTCGCCTACGCCACCGGCAAGCACGAAGGCGCCTACACCAACCCATGGGGCCCGGATGTGTCGGCCCGCGACATTCCGCCGACCAAATGGGTGCTGGTCATGGGCACCCACATCCCGGCCTGGGATGCCCAGGTGGGATGGATGGGGCAATTCATCGGCGCGACCGATCGCCTGCCCAGCGATAAATACTCCGGCGGCCCCGGCTCCGGCGTCGGCGACTTGTTCTACGACCAGTACGGCAACAAGCGCTACAACACCCAGGGCCTGTTCGCCAAATGGGCGCCGCAACAGGCTTACCTGAAAGGCACCGTGGTGAACCTCACCGTGGACAACCTGTTCAACAACAACTTCCGTCCGGCGCTGAGCGGCGACCGTGCCTACACCAAGGGGCGCGACGCGAAGATCAGCGTGACACGGTTCTTCTGACAGCGGCCTAGCGGTTGCGCACCAGGCTCAACTCGGCCGTCGGTGTGCGCTGCTTGCTCAAGTAGCGGGTACAGCTGACGCGCAGAAACGAGGCAAAATTGACCACCTCGCCGCGGTAGTCCATGACTTCCTCGTACAGCTTGGTGATCAGTTGATTGGTGGTCATGCCATCCACGCTGGCGATTTCGCTGAGGATGTCCCAGAACTGGTTCTCCAGGCGCACGGTGGTGACGACGCCGCAGATGCGCAGGGAGCGCGAGCGAGACTCATAGAGAATCGGGTCGGCCTTGACGTACAGCTCGCACATGGCGATGACCTCCGTTGCTTACAAGGTGATTGTCGTGCCCAGCAGGCCGAGGAACCCGGCCAGCCAGCTTGGGTGCGCCGGCCAGGCCGGCGCCGTGACCAGATTGCCTTGAACGTGGCTATGGGTCACTGGAATATCGATGAACGAACCGCCCGCCAGGCGCACTTCCGGGGCACAGGCCGGGTAGGCACTGCACTCGCGACCGGCGAGGATACCGGCCGCCGCCAGCAGTTGCGCGCCATGGCACACCGCAGCAATCGGCTTGCCGGCTTGATCGAAGGCGCGCACCAGTCGCAGGACTTTTTCATTCAGGCGCAGGTATTCCGGCGCACGACCACCGGGCACCAGCAGCGCATCGTAGTCGGCGGCTTCGACCTGGGCGAAATCCGCATTCAGGGCGAACAGGTGACCGGGCTTTTCGCTGTAGGTCTGATCGCCTTCAAAGTCATGGATCGCGGTTCGCACGGTATCGCCGGCCGACTTGTCGGGGCACACCGCGTGGACGATATGACCGACCATCAGCAGCGCCTGGAAGGGCACCATCACTTCATAGTCTTCGACATAATCGCCGACCAGCATCAGGATCTTTTTCGCAGCCATGGGGCATTCCTCCAGTTCAACGGTTGGGCAGACAAGAGTAGTCAAGATAGGCGCGTGCCGACGGGCCGGGTAATCCCCCGCTACTACAACTGTACGGATCAATCCGCACCCAGCTGTAGACCCCCGATTCGCGGAGGTTGTGGCTAGATGATCGTCCACTTCCGACCACTCGATTCCGGTTCCCGCCATGAACTCGCGCGAAAACACCGGCATGGCCCTCGGCCTGCTGGGCGTCATCATCTTCAGTCTGACCCTGCCCTTCACGCGTATCGTGGTGCAGGAAATCCACCCGCTGCTCAACGGTCTGGGCCGTGCGTTGTTCGCTGCGATCCCGGCGGCGGCGCTGTTGCTGTGGCGCCGCGAGCGCTGGCCGAGCTGGCGCCAGGTGCGCGGCCTGTGCCTGGTGATTGCCGGGGTGATCCTCGGCTTTCCGGTGTTGTCGGCGTGGGCCATGCAGACGCTGCCGGCGTCCCACGGCGCGCTGGTCAATGGCCTGCAACCCTTGTGCGTGGCGCTGTACGCCGCGTGGCTGTCCCATGAGCGGCCGTCGAAAGCCTTCTGGGCCTGCGCCGCCTTGGGCAGCGCGCTGGTGCTGAGTTATGCGTTGATCAGCGGTGCCGGCAGTATTCAAGCGGGGGATCTGTTGATGCTCGGCGCGATTGCCGTGGGCGGCCTGGGTTATGCCGAAGGTGGGCGCTTGGCCAAGGAGATGGGCGGCTGGCAAGTGATCTGCTGGGCGCTGGTGCTGTCGACGCCGCTGTTGATCGGCCCGGTGGCTTACCTGGCGGTGCAGCATCAAGGCGCGATTTCCATGGGCACCTGGTGGGCGTTCGGTTATGTGTCGCTGTTCTCGCAGTTCCTGGGGTTCTTTGCGTGGTACGCCGGGTTGGCCATGGGCGGCATTGCGCGGGTCAGCCAGATTCAGCTGTTGCAGATCTTCTTCACCATCGCGTTTTCGGCGTTGTTCTTTGGTGAACACATCGAGCCGATCACCTGGCTGTTCGCTTGCGGGGTGATCGTGACGGTGATGCTGGGGCGCAAGACTGCGGTGCAGCCGGCGCCAATCTCGAAGGCCAATGCGATTTAACGGTGGGAGGAGGCTTGCTCCCGATAGGGGTCTATCAGCAACAAATGTGCTGACTGCCCCTCTGCTATCGGGAGCAAGCCCCCTCCCACATTGGCTTCGTGTTCAGCCGAGGTAACCGTCGGTGCGCAACAGGGTTTCCAGGCAGTGCTCGGTGATGTGATAGAACTCCTTGAGTGCCTGAATCTTGTCCAGTAGCTGCGCGTTGTCCACCGGTTCGGCGCGTTTCACCGCAAGGATCATCTTGTTCTTGTTGGTGTGTTCCAGGGAGATGAACTCGAACACCTTGGTCTCATAACCGCAAGCCTCCAGGAACAAGGCGCGCAGGCTGTCGGTGACCATTTCCGCCTGCTGGCCCAGGTGCAAACCGTATTGCAGCATCGGCTTCAACAGCACCGGGCTCTGGATCTGCAGGCGGATCTGTTTGTGGCAGCACGGCGAGCACATGATGATCGACGCGCCGGAACGGATGCCGGTGTGGATCGCATAATCGGTGGCGATGTCGCAGGCATGCAGGGCGATCATCACGTCCAGCTCGCTGGGCGCGACGCTGCGCACGTCGCCGCAGGTGAACACCAGCCCCGGGTGTTCGAGGCGGGCGGCGGCGGCGTTGCACAAGCTGACCATGTCTTCGCGCAGTTCAACACCGGTGACCTCGGCCTCGACATTGAGGGTGTTGCGCAGGTAGTCGTGGATGGCGAAAGTCAGGTAGCCCTTGCCCGAGCCGAAATCAGCGACGCGCACCGGTTGGTCCAGCCTCAGCGGGGACGCGATCAGCGCATGGCTGAACACTTCGATGAACTTGTTGATCTGCTTCCACTTGCGCGACATCGACGGGATCAGCGCGTGCTTGGCGTCGGTCACGCCCAGGTCGGCGAGGAACGGCCGGCTCAGGTCGAGGAAGCGGTTCTTCTCGCGGTTGTGCTCGGCCGACGGCGCCTCACGCAATTGCTGCGGCTTGCTTTTGAACAGCGAGCTTTTGTTCTTCTTGCTGTATTCCAGTTGGGCTTCGTCGGTCAGCGCGAGCAAGTGTGCGTTCTTGAACGAGGTCGGCAACAACTCGGCAATCGCCGCCACACCGTCGGCCACCGGGAGGTTCTTGGTGATGTCGCGGGTTTTGTAGCGGTAGACGAAGGACAGGCAGGGCTGCTCCTTGACCGTCACCGCCTTGATGATCAGCCGTTGCAGCTCGGCTTCCTCACCGACGTACTTGGCCAGCACCAGTTTGATAAAGGCGTTGTGCGCAAGGCTTGCGCTGAGCAGTTCGATGAACTGGGCGTGATGATCCGGCGCAGGGCGGGCAGGTTGAGCGGTGACGGACATGAACAAAAACGCCTCGGGCTGGGAATGCCGGGCATTTTAGGGGGATGGGGGCTGAGGGCACGGGGTTATTTGATCAACGGTAAGATTGGGGGCCCCACCGCAGATCCAAATGTGGGAGGGGGCTTGCCCCCGATGGCAGTGTGTCAGTCAGCTCATCTGCAGCTGATGCACCGCTATCGGGGGCAAGCCCCCTCCCACATTGGATTCGGCACTGGTTGGGTTATTCGAGCACGATCAGGCGATTGGGCAACTCATTGCGCGCGTGCGTCAGCGGCACATGCACCTTGAGCAACTCACCGCAGGCTTCGATGCAGGCAATGAACCCGGCCAACGTCTGGCCCTGTTTCACCTGCTGGGTAAACGCCTTGACGATACCATCCCAACTGCTGTCATCCAGGCGTTTGGAAATCCCGTCATCCACCAGGATCTCCACATAGCGCTCGGCCTCGCTGACAAAAATCAACACCCCGGTGCCGCCCAGCGTGTGGTGCAGGTTTTGCTCGAGGAACTGACGCCGCGCCAGGTTCGACGCGCGCCAGTGGCGCACCGAGCGGGGGATCAGCCGCGTGGTGACCTTGGGCAGGCGAAACACCAGGCACAGCACGATGAATGTCGACCACTGCGCCAACAACAAGGTGTACATGCTCAGGTAGCCCGAGAAGTAATGCACCACCCCCGGCACCACCAACGCGATCAGGCTGGCCCACAGCAACGGGATGTAGGCGTAATCGTCGGCACGCGCGGCCAGCACGGTCACCAGCTCGGCGTCGGTCTGTCGCTCGACCCGGGCGATCGCTTCGGCGACCTGGCGTTGTTCGTGTTCAGTCAGTAGTGCCATGGTTGTAAACGCTCGTTTTTAGTTATTGTCATCACCAGCCGCCCGAAGCCCCGCCACCGCCGAAACCGCCACCGCCGCCGCGAAAACCACCGCCACCGCCGCCGTCCCGGCCGCCTCGGCCGCTGCTGCTGAGAATCGCCAACAGAATCGCCCACACCGGCAGGCCCAGGCGATTGCACAGCCACAACACGCCGATCAGCAGGATAAACAAACCGATGGAAAACCCCGGATTATCCTTGGCGAAGTTGGCATCCGCCACATGGGCCGGCACCGCCAGCGGCTCGCCGCCCACCACCTGGATCATCGCGGCGACGCCGTCGCTGATGCCCTGGCTGAACTTGCCGGCCTTGAACTTGGGCGCAATCACCTGATTGATGATCACCCACGACTGTGCATCGGTCAGCGTGCCTTCCAGGCCATAACCGACTTCGATGCGCAATTTTCGCTCATCGCGGGCGACGATCAACAGCGCACCGTTGTCCTTGCCCTTCTGGCCGATGCCCCACTGGCGCCCCAACTGATAACCGTAGTCTTCAATCGGCACGCCCTGCAGGTCAGGCACAGTGACCACCACGATCTGGTCGCCACGGCTTTGCTCCAGCGCCTGCAATTGCTGGGTCAACTGCTCGCGCACCGCCGGGTCGATCATCTGCGCGGTGTCCACCACCCGCCCGGTCAACGCCGGGAAGGTCAACGCCGCCTGGGCCACGCCCGCGCAGGCCAACAGCCACAGCGCCAGGCCTATCCGTAATAAACGCATCGACACCTCAATGCAGCTTTATTTGAACTTCACTTGCGGCGCTTTATCGGCATCGGCAGTGGTGGCTTCAAACGTGGCGCGGATCGGCAGATCGCTGTACATCACGCTGTGCCACAGGCGCCCCGGGAACGTGCGGATCTCGGTGTTGTACGCCTGCACCGCCTGGATAAAGTCGCGACGCGCCACGGCGATACGGTTTTCCGTGCCTTCCAGTTGCGACTGCAGGGCCAGGAAGTTCTGGTTGGCCTTCAGGTCCGGGTAGCGCTCGGACACCACCATCAAGCGGCTGAGCGCACTGCTCAACCCGTCCTGGGCTTGCTGGAACTGCTTGAGTTTTTCCGGGTTGTCGAGGGTGCTGGCATCGACCTGGATCGACGTGGCCTTGGCCCGCGCTTCAATCACCGCGGTGAGGGTGTCTTGTTCATGGGTTGCGTAACCCTTGACCACTTCCACCAGGTTGGGGATCAGGTCGGCACGCCGTTGATACTGGTTCTGCACCTGGCCCCAGGCCGCCTTGGCCTGTTCATCCAGGGTCGGAATGGTGTTGATGCCACAACCGCTCAGCACTGTGCTGATCAATAGCAAAGCCGCGGCCTTCAAGCCCCAGCGGTAACCTTGTGCTGCTTGCATGGTGTTTCTCCTGCCCAACCTTGATGGAATTTGACGACTCGCCCTATAAACCGCGCACATGGGGCATAATCCGCCCCCACTACTGGAATGCATCGAGCCAATCAGCTAAAAAGATGCCCAGCGCGATAAAGAGTTCAGAGTGTGCTGCATTTTTCTGAACGACACCCGAACAACAATAGACGCTCCCCACATTTTGGCCGATCAGCCTAACCGCTGTGCAGTGCGCCGAAAAAGGATATTCATGAAGAAGCTGTGTTTGCTCGGCCTTGTTGCCACTCTGGCCACCCACCCCGTCTGGGCAGAAACAAAGCCTGCTGCGCTTAAAGACAAGGACGCCTTCGTCAGCGACCTGCTCAAGCAGATGACCCTCGATGAAAAAATCGGCCAATTGCGCCTGATCAGCATCGGCCCGGAAATGCCCCGCGAGCTGATCCGCAAGGAAATCGCCGCCGGCCGCATCGGTGGCACCTTCAACTCTATCACCCGCCCGGAAAACCGTCCGATGCAGGACGCGGCCATGCGCAGCCGGTTGAAGATCCCGATGTTCTTCGCCTACGACGTGATCCACGGCCACCGCACGATTTTCCCGATCAGCCTGGCCCTGGCGTCCAGCTGGGACATGGACGCCATCGGGCGCTCCGGGCGCATTGCCGCCCAGGAAGCCGCAGCCGACAGCCTCGACATCACCTTTGCGCCGATGGTCGACATCTCCCGCGACCCGCGCTGGGGCCGCACCTCCGAAGGCTTCGGTGAAGACACCTACCTGGTGTCGCGCATCGCCGAAGTGATGGTCAAGGCCTTCCAGGGCAGCAGCGCGGCGAATGCCGACAGCATCATGGCCAGCGTCAAGCACTTCGCCCTGTACGGTGCGGTGGAAGGCGGTCGCGACTACAACGTGGTCGACATGAGCCCGGTCAAGATGTACCAGGACTACCTGCCGCCCTACCACGCGGCGATCAAGGCCGGTGCCGGCGGTGTGATGGTCGCGCTCAACTCGATCAACGGCGTGCCCGCCACCGCCAACACCTGGCTGATGAACGACCTGCTGCGCAAGGACTGGGGCTTCAAGGGCCTGGCCGTCAGCGACCACGGCGCGATCTTCGAGCTGATCAAGCACGGCGTGGCCAAGGACGGGCGTGAAGCCGCCAAGCTGGCGATCAAGGCCGGCATCGACATGAGCATGAACGACTCGCTGTATGGCAAGGAATTGCCGGGGCTGCTCAAGTCCGGCGAGATCGAGCAGAGCGACATCGACAACGCCGTGCGTGAAGTGCTCGGCGCCAAGTACGACATGGGCCTGTTCAAAGACCCGTACCTGCGCATCGGCAAGGCCGAGGACGACCCGGCCGACACCAACGCCGAAAGCCGTCTGCACCGCGCCGATGCACGTGACATAGCACGCCGCAGCATGGTCCTGCTGAAGAACCAGAACGACACCCTGCCGCTGAAAAAATCCGCGACCATCGCCCTGGTCGGCCCACTGGCCAAGGCCCCCATCGACATGATGGGCAGTTGGGCCGCCGCCGGTAAGCCAGCACAATCGGTGACCCTGCTCGACGGCCTCAACGCGGTGATCGGTGAAAAGGGCAAGATCATCTATGCCCGTGGCGCCAACATCACCAACGACAAGGCCGTGGTCGACTACCTCAACTTCCTCAACTTCGATGCCCCGGAAGTGGTGGATGACACCCGCCCGGCCCAGGTGATGATCGACGAAGCGGTCAAGGCCGCCAAGGATGCCGACGTGGTGGTCGCTGCCGTGGGCGAGTCCCGTGGCATGTCCCACGAATCGTCCAGCCGCACCGACCTGAACATCCCGCAAAGCCAGCGCGACCTGATCAAGGCCCTCAAAGCCACCGGCAAGCCACTGGTGCTGGTGCTGATGAACGGCCGTCCGCTGTCGATTCTCGAAGAAAACCAGCAAGCCGACGCGATCCTGGAAACCTGGTTCGCCGGCACCGAGGGCGGCAACGCCATCGCCGACGTGCTGTTCGGTGACTACAACCCGTCGGGTAAGCTGCCGATCACGTTCCCACGTTCGGTGGGGCAGATTCCGACCTACTACAACCACCTGACCATCGGCCGGCCGTTTACCCCAGGCAAGCCGGGCAACTACACCTCGCAGTACTTCGATGACACCACCGGGCCGCTGTTCCCGTTCGGCTATGGCTTGAGCTACACCACGTTCAGCCTGTCGGACATGGCGCTGTCGTCCACCACCCTGAACAAGAGCGGTAAGCTCGACGCCAGCGTCACCGTGAAAAACACCGGTAAGGTCGACGGCGAAACCGTGGTGCAGCTGTATATCCAGGACGTGGCCGGCTCGATGATCCGCCCGATCAAGGAGCTGAAGAACTTCCAGAAAGTCATGCTCAAGGCCGGCGAAGAGCGCACGTTGCACTTCACCATTACCGAAGAGGATTTGAAGTTCTACAACAGCCAGCTCAAGTTCGCGGCGGAACCGGGTGAGTTCAATGTGCAGATCGGCTTGGACTCCCAGGATGTGCAGCAGCAGACCTTCGAGCTGCTCTAACGCCCGCCCCCGCCCTCTGTAGGAGCGAGCTTGCTCGCGAAGACCGTTAACGATGACGCGCTCATGCTGAATGAACGCGTTGTTCTCAGGTTTTTCGCGAGCAAGCTCGCTCCTACAGTTAAGTGAATTAAGCGAATTAAGCGAATTAAGCGAGTTGAGCGCGTTGGGTGAGTTGGGTGAGTTGGGCGCGTCAGCCGCGTCGATTGAGCAGGTTCACCACCAACCGATCGATCCACCCCCACACCCGCTGCTTCACCCGCCGCCACAACGGCCGCGACTTCCATGCCTCCAGGCTCACCGCCTGGCTCTGGGCAAAATCCCGTTCGAAACTGCCGGCCACGGCCAGCGTCAGCGCAGGGTCCAACGCTTCGAGGTTGGCTTCCAGGTTGAAGCGCAAATTCCAGTGGTCGAAGTTGCACGAGCCGATGCTCACCCAATCGTCCACCAAGACCATCTTCAGGTGCAGGAAGCACGGCTGGTATTCAAAGATCTGCACGCCCGAGCGCAGCAAGCGCGGGTAATAACGGTGCCCGGCGTAGCGCACGGACGGGTGATCGGTACGCGGGCCGGTCAGCAGCAAACGCACGTCCACGCCGCGCCCCGCCGCCCGGCGCAAGGCCCGACGCACGCCCCAGGTGGGCAGGAAATACGGGGTCGCCAACCAGATGCGCCGGTGGCCGCTGCTCAGCGCGCGGATCAGCGAGTGCAGAATATCGCGGTGTTGGCGCGCGTCGGCATAGGCAACACGGCCGAGACCAGACCCGGTCGGCGGTACTTTGGGCAAGTGCGGCAAGCCGAAATGGGTGGCCGGTTTCCAGGCGCGGCGGTCGTCGTTGGACAACCATTGCCGGTCGAACAGCGCTTGCCAGTCGAGCACCAGCGGGCCGTCGATCTGCACCATCACTTCATGCCAGTCGGCGCTGTCCTGGCCCGGTGTCCAGAACTCATCGGTGACGCCGGTACCGCCGACCACGGCGATGCCTTGATCGACCAGCAATAATTTGCGGTGGTCGCGGTACAGGTTGCCCATCCAGCGCCGCCATTCCAGGCGATTGTAAAAGCGCAGTTCCACACCGGCGTCGGTCAGGCGCTTACGCAACCTGAGGGCGAACGCCAGGCTGCCGTAATCATCGAACAGGCAGCGCACCCGCACGCCCCGCTCAGCCGCCTGCGCCAGCGCCTGCACCAAGACTTCGGCGCAGGCGCCGGCTTCCACCAGGTATAACTCCAGATCCACCTGATGCTCTGCCCGGGCAATGTCCACCAGCATTTGCGGGAAAAAACTCGGCCCGTCGATCAACAACTCGAAACGGTTGGCGCTGCGCCACGGGAACACTGCGCCGCTCATGTCAGCGCGCCGTAAAGATCAGTACCGCACCCACCGGCACCGCCAAACTGATCGACGCCAGCCCAGCCGCGTTGCGCAACGCCGTCACACCCGGCACCAGCTCAAAATCCTCGGCGCGCAACACCAGCGGTTCCAGGGTCACCACCTGGAAACGCCGATCATCCAGGCGCGTGGCCAACAGCTCGGCGTTGTAGGTGTGGGTCTTGCCATGCAGCGTGACGCTCAATGGCAGGCGCAACTCCAACTGCGCGCCGGGGGCCAGGTCGTTGATCGGTTGCAGGTTGATCTGCGTGCTGATCAGCGCTTCGGGGAAGGTCTTGATCTCGAACAGTTGATTGCGCATGCGCTCATCGCGCAGCGGGATGCCGCTGTTGACCGACTCCAACTCCACTTCCACCTGCGCCGCACCGTTGCGGTCGACCTTGCCGTGCAGCACCAGGAAGCGCTGCACCTCGGCAATCTCGGTGTTTTTGGTAGTGACGAACGACAGCCGCGAGGACTCGTTGTCCAGGTACCAGTCCGCGTGGGCAGGCACGGCGGCGGCGGCCAGCAGGGCGAAGGCCAGGGGTTTGATGACAGACGCGTTGAACATTAAAGACTCGTGGGGCGGAAAACCTGAACGAACCTTAACTGTGCCGCCTGCCGGGCGCAATGTAGCTGACAAAGCCGCCCCCACCGCGGAGATGACGTGTCAGGGGTTGAGGCGGCAGCCCTGATGTTCGCCCAACCATCTGGCCGTATGGGTACGCCCCAATCCACTGGCGCTGACTTCACTGCGCTCCGGGTCATCGGTGAACGCACTGATCGGCACGTACTGCTTCACATACCCCCGGCAATACTCGGCGGGATTACTCTGCACATACCGGCACGAGCAGTACTCCTTGGCCGTATACGCCGCGATGATGTCGGGGAAGGCTTGCAGGTTGACGCGCTCGTGCCAGCCCCAGCCCAGCACGGCGAGCAACAGCAGCAGGAAAAGACTGGTAAACGGCCGACGACGGATCATGGCTGCACCGCCGCCAGCACGCGTTTGAGCAGTTCGTTGTGGCGGTAGCTGTCATCGCGGTCATCGCCGTAGCGCACGATCACCAGGTGTTCGTCGGGCATGACGTACAGCGCCTGGCCCCAGTGGCCGAGGGCGGCAAAGGTGTCGGCGGGGGCGTCGGGCCAGGGTCTTGGGGCGCCCTGCACGGCGCGGTTGAGCCACCAATGGCCGCCGGGCATGGCTTCGTCCTGGCCGGCCTTGTAGTGATCGAACGGTTGCCGATTGAAATCGACCCAGGCTTTCGGCACCAACTGTTGCTCCCGCCAGCGACCGTCGCGCGCCATCAGCAGGCCGACGCGCGCCAGGTCGCGGGCGGTGAGGTAGGCGTAGGACGAGGCGACGAAGGTTTCATCGGCATCGGTTTCCCAAGTGGCGTTATGAATGCCCAGCGGCTTGAACAGCGCATCCCACGGGTAACTCATGTAGGCCTTGTGGCCGAGCATGCCCTTGAGCGCGGCGGAGAGCAGGTTGCTGTCGCCGCTGGAATAACGGAAGGCCTCGCCCGGCGCGCGGGCGGTGTGCATGCCGGCGACGAACTCCGCCATGTCGGCGCGGCCGCGGGTGTAGAGCATCGCGACGACCGAGGATTTCAGCGGGGCATATTCGTAATCTTCCTGCCAATCGAGGCCCGAGGCCCAGTGCAGCAAGTCGGCCATCGTCACGCTTGGATGCTGTTTCATCGGCGGGTAGAACCGTGCGGCGGGGTCGCTCAGTTTGAAGCGGCTTTCGCCGTAGGCCACGCCCAGCACGGTGGCCATCAGGCTTTTGCTGACCGACCAGGTCAGGTGCGGCGTGCTCGCGGTGGTGGGCATGGCGTAGCGCTCGTAGATGACTTCGCCATCGCGGATCACCAGCAGCGCGTCGGTGCGGATGCCTTGGCGCGTGGCGTCGTCACGCCGGGGAAACGCGTAGGTATTCAGGGCATCGACAGCGGGACCTTCGATCGGCGTGCCCTTGGCCCAGTCTTTGTCAGGCCAGGTTTCGGCGCGGGTGGTGACGGTGGCTAACAACAGGGCAACGCACAACAAGCCTCTGACCATGGACACGAACTCAAGGGGGCATTCAAGCCCGCGAGCCTAGCCGAGGCCGATGACAGATTGGCGACATAAGTGCCTGTCATCTAAGCGTCACCGTAACTTCATGGAGATGACACCGAGCCTACATAGCCTGAGTTTGGACAAACAAGTCGACCGGCCGGAACGTGGCTGGCACTCGGAGATTCGCCATGACTCAGATCGCCCGCATCAGCGACACCGGCAATGAACGCCGTCTGCAAGCCGAACGCCTGATCGGCGCCCAGGCTTTGCAAGAAGCACAGGCCCTGCGGTTCAACGTGTTCAGCGGCGAGTTCAACGCCAAGCTGAAAGGCGCGGAACTGGGCCTGGACATGGATGACTATGATGTTCACTGCAGCCACATCGGCGTGCGGGATTTGAACAGCGGTCGACTGGTGGCCACCACCCGTTTGCTCGATCACCAGGCCGCCAGCACCCTGGGCCGGTTCTACAGCGAAGAAGAATTCAGCCTGCATGGCCTGCTGCACTTGCAGGGCCCGATCCTGGAAATCGGCCGCACCTGCGTCGACCCGGCCTACCGCAACGGCGGCACCATTGCAGTGCTGTGGGGCGAGTTGGCCGAAGTGCTCAACGAGGGCTGCTACAGCTACCTGATGGGTTGCGCGAGCATCCCGATGCACGATGGCGGCATCCAGGCCCACGCGATCATGCAGCGCCTGCGCGAACGCTACCTGTGCAACGAACACCTGCGCGCCGAGCCGAAAAAACCGCTGCCGGCGCTGGACCTGCCGTCCAACGTCATCGCGGAAATGCCGCCGCTGCTCAAGGCGTATATGCGCCTGGGCGCGAAGATCTGCGGCGAGCCGTGCTGGGATGAAGATTTCCAGGTAGCCGACGTGTTCATTCTGCTCAAGCGCGATGAGCTGTGCCCGCGTTATGCGCGCCACTTCAAGGCGGCCATGTGATGGGCCGCGTGCGCGTGTACGCGCGGATCGCCCGGGTACTGTTGGTGGTGGCGCTGGGCTTGAGCATGGCCAGTGTGTTCGGTGTGTTCGAGCGCCTGGGGGTGGCCAACTCGATGGTGCGCCGTCAGCGTTGGTCGCGGTTCTTTATGTCGCGGCTGACCAACGCCCTGCCCTTTCGCGTGACGGTACACGGTGAATTGCCGCAGACACCGATGCTGTGGGTGAGCAATCACGTGTCCTGGACCGACATCCCGCTGCTGGGCATGGTCACGCCGATGTCGTTCTTGTCCAAGGCCGAAGTCCGCACCTGGCCGGTGGCCGGCTGGTTGGCGGCGAAGGCCGGCAGCCTGTTTATTCGCCGCGGTTCAGGCGACAGCCAACTGATCCGCAAACAGATGACCCGTCACCTGGAGCAGCAACACCCGCTGCTGATGTTCCCCGAAGGCACCACCACCGACGGGCGCAGCCTGCGCACCTTTCACGGGCGCCTGCTGGCCAGTGCGATCGAGGCGGATGTGTCGCTGCAACCGGTGGCGATCCGGTATCTGCGCGATGGGCAAGTGGACCCGCTGGCGCCATTCATTGGCGATGACGATTTGCTCTCGCACCTGATGCGCCTGTTTGCCAACGACCAGGGCGATGTGGAAATCCATGTGCTCACGCCGATTGCCTGTGCCGGGCAGGAACGCGCGGCGCTGGCGTTCCAGGCGCAGCAGGCGGTGCAGAAGGCGTTGTTCGGGCCGCTGCCGGAAACAGAACAGATTGCGGTTCGGCCGGCATTCGCCGCCTGAAGCGAGCACAGTCAACAATGTGGGAGGGGGCTTGCCCCCGATGGCGGTGTGTCAGTCAATGCATGTGCTGACTGAACCACCGCCATCGGGAGCAAGCTCCCTCCCACATTCAGATCTCAGTGGTCAGTTGGGTTTGGGCAAATTTTTGCAGCTCTGGATAGAACAGCCGGAAGTCTTCACTCAACGGTTCGTATAACGTGCGCAATTCCTGCATCGCATGGCCCAGTTCCTCAGGCTGCGTCAGGCGCCGCGAGATCCCCCGCAATACCGGCTCCATCACCGCGAACTCGCGGTATGAGCCCAGCCAATCATCCGCCGCCATGTACGGCGCAATCTGCGCCAGCCGCCCCGGCAACTGCGGTTCGGCCGCCAGCACGCGGTACACCTGGGAGGTGAAGTGTTCCAGGGGCTGCTCGGCATACAGCGCCCAATCCCGCGCCAGGCAGTGATCGAAAAACACATCGAGGACGATCCCGGCATAACGCCGGCGCGTCAGGCTAAAGCGCGACAACGCTTCGCCGACCTGCGGATGGCTGTCGGTGAAACGGTCGATGGAACGATGCAACTGGATGGCCGCTTCGATCGGCGGACTGAACCGGCCTTGCAGGCGACCTTTGACGAAGTCGCCATACAGGCTGCCCAGCAGTTGCGCAGGAAGTTGGCCGCCCAGGTGCAGATGTGCGAGATAATTCATGGTGTGCAGTCTATCACTGCCGTCAACGCATCGTTATAACCCGATATACCGATTCAGTCTGGCCTAAGACCGAAATCATATTGGAATATCGAGATATACCGATTTAAAGTTCGCCTCATCGCGATATAACGCTTTACGACACCGAGCAACCGCCATGTCCATCGACCTCGACGAAATAATAAAAGCCCTGGCGCACCCAGTACGGCGAGACATCCTCACTTGGCTGAAAGACCCGAAGGTGCAATTCCCCGAGCAACTGCACAACCACGAATACGGCATCTGCGCCGGGCAGATCGACCAGCGCTGCGGCTTGTCCCAGTCGACCGTGTCGGCCCACCTGGCGACCTTGCAACGGGCGGGATTGATCAGCAGCCAGAAGGCCGGGCAGTGGCACTTTTTCAAACGCAACGAGGAAACGATCCAAGCCTTCCTCACTGCGCTCATCACTGAGCTCAGTTCTGAAATCCGCGCACCACTGTAACAAGGACACGCACATGCCCCTCTCGCTCCTCATCCTCGCCCTGAGCGCCTTCGCCATCGGCACCACCGAGTTCGTCATCATGGGCTTGCTGCCCGATGTGGCGGCGGACTTGGGCGTGTCGATTCCCGGCGCCGGCTGGCTGGTGACTGGCTACGCCCTCGGCGTGGCCATCGGCGCGCCCTTCATGGCGCTGGCCACCGCCAGGCTGCCACGCAAGGCCGCGCTGGTCGCGTTGATGGGCATTTTCATTATCGGCAACCTGCTCTGCGCCCTGGCCAGCGACTACAACGTGCTGATGTTTGCCCGCGTGGTCACTGCGCTGTGCCACGGTGCGTTCTTCGGGATCGGTTCAGTGGTCGCCGCCAACCTGGTGCCGGCCAACAAGCGTGCGTCTGCCGTGGCCTTGATGTTCACCGGCCTGACCCTGGCCAACGTACTGGGCGTGCCCTTGGGTACGGCGCTGGGCCAGGAAGCCGGCTGGCGCTCGACCTTCTGGGCGGTGACCGTGATCGGCGTGATCGCGTTGATCGGCCTGATCCGCTTCCTGCCGGCCAAGCGCGATGAAGAAAAACTCGACATGCGCGCCGAACTGGCCGCCCTCAAGGGCGCCGGCATCTGGTTGTCGCTGACCATGACTGCGCTGTTCGCCGCGTCCATGTTCACCCTCTTCACGTATGTCGCGCCGCTGCTCGGCGACGTCACCGGCGTATCGCCCAAGGGCGTGACCTGGACCCTGCTGCTGATCGGCCTGGGCCTCACCGTGGGCAACATCATCGGCGGCAAGCTGGCGGACAAACGCCTGGCCGCCACCCTGATCGGCGTGTTCATCAGCATGGCGGTGGTCTCCACCGCGCTGACCTGGACCAGCATCGCGGAGATCCCGACCGAAATCACCTTGTTCCTCTGGGCCACCGCCTCGTTTGCCGCCGTGCCCGCGCTGCAGATCAACGTGGTGACCTTCGGCAAGGCCGCGCCGAACCTGGTGTCCACCTTGAACATCGGCGCCTTCAACATCGGCAATGCCCTCGGCGCCTGGGTCGGCGGCAGCGTGATTGCCCACGGTTTCGGCCTGACCAGCGTGCCCCTGGCCGCCGCGGCCCTGGCGATCTTCGCGCTGCTGGTGACCCTGATCACTTTCCGTCAGAGCGGCGATGCCGACCTGGCCCCTGCGACCAACTGATCAACTTAAAGAGAAGGGTGTTATCCCATGACGACTATTTTCGATCCGATCACACTGGGCGACCTGGAACTGTCGAACCGCATCATCATGGCGCCGCTGACCCGCTGCCGTGCCGACGCCGGTCGCGTGCCCAATGCGCTGATGGCCGAGTACTACGTACAACGCGCCTCCGCCGGGCTGATCCTCAGCGAAGCCACGTCCGTGACGCCGATGGGCGTGGGCTACCCGGACACCCCGGGCATCTGGTCCAACGATCAGGTACGCGGCTGGGCCAATGTGACCAAGGCCGTACATGCCGCGGGCGGCAAGATCTTCCTGCAACTGTGGCACGTCGGCCGGATCTCCCACCCTTCTTACCTGAACGGTGAAACCCCGGTGGCACCGAGTGCGATCCAGCCTAAAGGCCACGTCAGCCTGGTCCGCCCGCTGGCCGACTACCCAACGCCTCGCGCCCTGGAAACCGCTGAAATCGCCGACATCGTCGACGCCTACCGCACCGGTGCCGAGAACGCCAAGGCCGCCGGTTTCGACGGCGTGGAAATCCACGGCGCCAACGGCTACCTGCTCGACCAGTTCCTGCAAAGCAGCACCAACCATCGCACCGACAACTACGGCGGCTCCCTGGAAAACCGCGCGCGCCTGCTGCTGGAAGTGACCGACGCCGCCATCGAAGTCTGGGGCGCCGGCCGCGTGGGCGTCCACCTGGCACCGCGCGCCGATTCCCACGACATGGGTGACGACAACCTGGCCGAAACCTTCACCTACGTCGCCCGCGAACTGGGCAAACGCGGCATCGCCTTTATCTGCTCGCGTGAAAAAGAAGGCGCTGACAGCCTCGGCCCGCAATTGAAAGAAGCCTTCGGCGGCGTGTACATCGCCAACGAACGCTTTACCAAGGACAGCGCCAACGCCTGGCTGGCCTCGGGCAAGGCGGATGCGGTGGCCTTTGGCGTGCCGTTCATTGCCAACCCGGACCTGCCGGCACGCTTGAAAGCCGATGCGCCGCTGAACCAGGCGCACCCGGAAACCTTCTATGCCAAGGGCCCGGTCGGTTACATCGACTACCCGACGCTGGCGCTGTGATGCGTTGAAACGAAAAAGCCCCGGCTCGCAAGAACCGGGGCTTTTTTTCGCCGATCGGGAACACACCGCGGATCAAATGTGGGAGAGGGCTTGCTCCCTCCCACATTAGATCTCAGCGGTCCGGAGAAACATTCCTTCACAGCCTTGCAACAAAAACGCTACAAAATACTTAGGCGGCTATCTTTCAACCACCCGCCAGCCCGTATATAAAGTCATCCCACCAATAAGTCAGCAGGACGATTGCCCGCCCTTAGGCTTTACTGTTGAAACAATTGGATGCAATTACATATTTTGACTTAATTGCGCAGGCTAGGGCTCAAGCGCAGCATGTCCAGCCCTGCATCGGCCCAACGCTCAGCTTCCTGGTGCAGCTCAAAACTGTCCGGCACCAGCAGCCATTGGCCCAACAAGCCATTGATATAGGCATGAATGCATACCGCTGCGCGCGTGGTGTCGAGGTTTTCCGGGAGTTGCCCGCGATGCACCGCGTTACGCAAGGTCAGGCTGATACGCAGGTTGCACTCCAGGCTGTGGGTCTGGCGTTGGCGGCGCATGTCGCACATCTCATCGGTGAACTCGCACTTATGAATCAGGATTTCGTTGATGCGCCGGGTTTTCGGGTCCAGGACCACTTGATGGAACAGATGAACCAGCAGCTTGCGCATACACCCCAGCGGGTCGACTTCATCCTCGCTTTCACTGGCCCTGGCCAGCTCGTCCAGGGGTTCGTGCAGGGTGTCGAGCAATGCCTGCAACAGGTCGGACTTATTGCTGAAATGCCAATAGATGGCGCCTCGCGTTACCCCGGCCAGCGCGGCGATGTCCGCCAGTGTGGTCCGCGCTACACCCCGCTCATAAAAGGCCTGCTCAGCAGCGTCGAGAATCTGGCTGCGCGTTTCCTGAGCTTCCTCTTTGGTGCGACGGACCATGGCAATAAAACCTCAATCAAAACATGTGGGACTATCGGTAACGCTGCTTTAATAGGCGCTAACGAGCATCTGAATAATTGTGGGACGACACCGTCATGGGCGCCGAACGTACTAAAATCGAGGCTCGGGGCGATGCTGTGTCAACACTGCGCGAAGCCTGTCAAGAGTTTACAAACAACCATGAACGTAAGTATATTGCGTAGCAAGCTACTTATCTACTCACAGCTTGTTTTTTACCCTTCCACCCTTCTTGTGCGCAGTCTGCGCGCCTGACCCGAGGATCTTCATGCAACTTAAGCCAGCTGTTACCGCTCTGGTCACTGCCGTCGCCCTGGCATCGCTGCTCAGCGGATGCAAAAAGGAAGAGGCGGCTCCGCCCGCGCAAACTCCTCTGGTCGGCGTGGTCACCCTTCAACCGCAAGCCTTTACCCTGACGTCCGAGCTGCCAGGCCGCACCACCGCCTACCGCATCGCGGAAGTCCGTCCGCAGGTCAATGGCATCATCCTCAAGCGCCTGTTCAAGGAAGGCGGGGATGTGAAAGAAGGCCAGCAGCTTTATCAGATCGATCCGTCGGTCTATGACGCCACCCTGAAAAGCGCACAGGCCAGCCTGTCCCAGACCAAGTCGATCGCCGACCGCTACAAGCAGTTGGTCGACGAGCAGGCCGTCAGCCGCCAGGAATACGACACCGCCGTCGCCAACCGCATGACTTCCGAAGCAAACGTTCAAACCGCCCAAATCAACGTGCGCTACACCAAGGTGTTCGCGCCGATCTCCGGGCGTATCGGGCGTTCCTCGGTCACCGAAGGCGCGCTGGTCAGCAATGGCCAGACCGATGCCATGGCGGTGATCCAACAACTGGACCCGATCTACGTCGACGTCACGCAGTCTTCGGCTGAAATGCTGAAGCTGCGCCGCGACCTGGAAAGCGGCCAACTGGAGAAAGCCGGCGCCAATGCCGCCAAGGTCAAGCTGACCCTGGAAGACGGCAGCAGCTATGGCCTGGACGGCAAACTGGAGTTCTCCGAAGTGTCGGTGGACCAGACCACCGGTTCGGTCACTCTGCGCGCCGTGTTCCCCAACCCTGACCACACCCTGCTGCCTGGCATGTTCGTACACGCCCAGTTACAAGCCGGTGTGAACAGCAAGGCGATCCTGGCACCGCAGCAAGGCGTGACCCGAGACCTCAAGGGTATCCCGACGGCGTTGGTGGTCAACGCGGACAACAAAGTTGAGCAGCGCGTGCTGGTCGCCAACCGCACCGCCGGCGCTTACTGGCTGGTGGAAAAAGGCTTGAACGCCGGTGACCGTGTGATCACCGAAGGCTTGCAGTACGTCAAGCCGGGCGTCCAGGTCAAGGTCAAGGACGCCGACAACGCCCAGCCTGCCGGTACCGCCGCTCCTGCTGCCGCTGCTGCTGGCAAAGGGGAGTAACCCATGTCGAAATTTTTTATCGACCGTCCCATTTTCGCCTGGGTGATTGCCCTGGTGATCATGCTGGTCGGGGCACTGTCGATCCTTAAGTTGCCCATCAACCAGTACCCGGCGATTGCGCCGACCGCCATTGATATCCAGGTGACCTACCCAGGTGCATCCGCACAAACCGTGCAGGACACCGTGGTGCAGGTGATCGAACAACAGCTCAACGGTATCGACAACCTGCGTTATGTGTCATCGGACAGTAACTCCGACGGCAGCATGACCATCACCGTGACGTTCAACCAGGGTACCAACCCGGACATCGCCCAGGTCCAAGTTCAGAACAAGCTGAACCTGGCGACCCCGCTGCTGCCGCAAGAAGTGCAGCAGCAGGGTATCCGCGTGACCAAGTCGGTGAAGAACTTCCTGATGGTGATCGGTCTGGTGTCGGAAGACGGCAGCATGACCAAGGACGACCTGTCCAACTACATCGTGTCCAACATCCAGGACCCGATTTCCCGTACTGCGGGTGTAGGTGACTTCCAGGTATTCGGTTCGCAGTACGCCATGCGTATCTGGCTCGATCCGGCCAAGCTGAACAACTATCAGTTGACCCCGGTAGACGTCAGCACCGCGATCTCGGCACAGAACGTACAAGTGGCCACCGGCCAATTGGGCGGCCTGCCTGCCCTGCCCGGCACCCAATTGAACGCGACCATCATCGGTAAGACCCGCCTGCAGACCACTGAGCAGTTCGGCAATATCCTGATGAAGGTCAACACCGACGGTTCACAGGTTCGCTTGAAGGACGTCGCGCGTATCGAGCTGGGCGGCCAGACCTACAGCATCAGCGCGCAGTTCAACGGCAACCCGGCGTCCGGTATGGCGATCAAGCTGGCCTCCGGCGCCAACGCCCTGGACACTGCCAAGGCCATCCGTGCCACGGTCGCGTCCCTGGAACCGTTCTTCCCGCCAGGCATGAAGGCGGTGGTGCCGTATGACACCACTCCAGTGGTGACCGAATCGATTTCCGGTGTGGTACACACCCTGGTCGAGGCGATCGTGCTGGTGTTCCTGGTGATGTTCCTGTTCCTGCAGAACTTCCGCGCCACCATCATCACCACCATGACTGTACCGGTGGTATTGCTGGGTACCTTCGGGATCCTGGCCGCGTTCGGCTTCACCATCAACACCCTGACCATGTTCGGCATGATCCTGGCCATCGGCTTGCTGGTGGACGACGCCATCGTCGTGGTGGAAAACGTCGAGCGGGTGATGGCCGAGGAGCACCTGTCGCCGAAAGAGGCGACGGTCAAGTCCATGGGCCAGATCCAGGGCGCCCTGGTGGGTATTGCCCTGGTGCTGTCGGCGGTACTGTTGCCGATGGCATTCTTCGGCGGCTCCACCGGTGTGATCTACAAACAGTTCTCCATCACCATCGTTTCGGCCATGGCGTTGTCGGTACTGGTTGCGCTGATCTTCACCCCGGCCTTGTGCGCCACCATGCTCAAGCCGATCGACCCCGAGACGCACGGCCAACCCAAGCGTGGTTTCTTCGGCTGGTTCAACCGCACCTTCGACCGTAGCGTACTGAGCTACGAGCGCGGCGTGGGGAACATGATCAGGCACAAGATTCCGGCGTTCCTCGTTTACGTGCTGATCTTTGCCGGCATGATCTGGTTGTTCATGCGGATCCCGGCAGCGTTCCTGCCCGACGAAGACCAGGGCGTGATCTTTGCCCAGGTGCAGACGCCGGTCGGCTCAACGGCCGAGCGCACGCAGAAAGTCATCGACGACATGCGTATCTTCCTGCTCAACGACAAGGAAGGCGAACCCGGCGAAGGCAAGGGCGTGAAATCGGTCTTTACCGTGAACGGCTTCAACTTCGCGGGGCGTGGTCAAAGCTCGGGCCTGGCATTCGTGATGCTCAAACCGTGGGATGAGCGTGACGCGTCCACCTCGGTGTTCGAGATCGCCAAGCGCGCCCAAGGGTACTTCATGCGGACGTTCCAGGACGCCATGGTGTTTGCCATCGTGCCACCGTCTGTACTGGAGTTGGGTAACGCGACCGGTTTCGACGTGTTCCTGCAGGACCAGGGCGGCGTCGGCCATGACAAGTTGATGGCTGCGCGCAACCAGTTCCTGGGCATGGCCGCCCAGAGCAAGATCCTCGCCGGTGTGCGCCCCAACGGCGTGAACGATGAGCCGCAGTACGAGCTCACCGTCGACGACGAGAAGGCCAGTGCCCAGGGCATTACGCTGTCGAGCATCAACCAGACCCTGGCGATTGCCTTGGGTGGCAGCTACGTCAACGACTTCATCGACCGTGGTCGAGTGAAGAAGGTGTACGTGCAGGGTGAGGCCGCCAGCCGGATGTCCCCTGAAGACCTGAACAAATGGTTCGTGCGCAGCAGCTCCGGGAAGATGGTGCCGTTGTCGGCCATCGCTTCGGGCAAGTGGATCTTCGGTTCGCCGAAACTCTCGCGCTACAACGGTGTGGCGGCGATGGAAATCCTCGGTACCCCGGCACCGGGCTACAGTACCGGTGAAGCCATGGCCGAAGTCGAACGCATCGCCAAGCAACTGCCGGCGGGTGTCGGCTACGCCTGGACGGGCCTGTCGTATGAAGAACGCCTGTCCGGCTCCCAGGCACCTGCGCTGTACGCCCTGTCGCTGCTGGTGGTGTTCCTCTGCCTCGCGGCGCTGTACGAAAGCTGGTCGATCCCGATCGCGGTGGTACTCGTCGTGCCGCTGGGTGTGGTGGGTGCGTTGATCGCCACCAGCCTGCGTGGCTTGTCCAACGACGTGTTCTTCCAGGTGGGCTTGCTGGTGACGGTGGGCCTGGCGGCGAAGAACGCCATCCTGATCGTGGAATTCGCCAAAGAGCTTCACGAACAAGGCAAAGGCATTGTCGAGTCGGCGATCGAAGCGTCGCGCATGCGTCTGCGACCGATCATCATGACCTCCATGGCGTTCATCCTCGGCGTATTGCCGCTGGCGATCTCCTCGGGCGCCGGCTCAGGCAGCCAGCATGCGATCGGTACCGGCGTTATCGGCGGTATGATCACCGCCACGGTCCTGGCGATATTCTGGGTGCCCCTGTTCTTCGCAACCGTGTCCGCCATGGGCGAACGCAAAAAGACTGAACCCAAGCAAACTCCTAAAGAGGCTGGCCAATGAGCAAGTCGCTACTTTCCTTAGCCGTCACGGCATTCGTGCTCAGTGGCTGCTCGCTGATACCTGACTATCAGCGCCCCGAGGCGCCGGTGGCCGCGCAGTTCCCGCAGGGCCCGGCGTATTCGTCGGCCCAGGCTCCGAACCAGGCCGCCGCCGAACAGGGCTGGAAGCAGTTTTTCCATGACCCTGCCCTGCAACAGCTGATCCAGACCGCACTGGTGAACAACCGCGACCTGCGCGTCGCGGCCTTGAACATCGATGCCTACGCAGCGCAGTACAACATCCAGCGCGCCGACCTGTTCCCGGCCGTATCGGCCACTGGCAGCGGCAGCCGCCAGCGCGTACCGGCACGCTCGTCGCAAACCGGTAAAGCAGGCATCAGCAGTTCGTACTCGGCCACCCTGGGCATCAGCTCCTATGAGCTGGACCTGTTCGGCCGTGTCCGCAGCCTGAGCGAGGAAGCGCTGCAGAAATACTTCGCAACCGAAGAAGCGCGGCGCAGCACCCAGATCAGCCTGGTGGCCAGTGTGGCCACCGCCTACCTGACCTGGCAGGCCGACAAGGAATTGCTCAAGCTGACCCAGGAAACCCTGGGCGCATACGAGCAAAGCTACAAGCTGACCTCGCGCAGCAACGAAGTCGGCGTGTCCTCGGCCCTCGACCTGAGCCAAGCGCGCACCTCGGTGGAAAACGCCCGGGTGGCCCTGGCACGCTATACCCGCCAGGTGGCCCAGGACGAAAACAGCCTGACCCTGCTACTCGGCACCGGCCTGCCGGCGAATCTCGCCAGCAAGCCGCTGTCGGATAACCTACTCAGCGAAGTACCGGCCGGGTTGCCATCGGACCTGTTGCAGCGTCGCCCCGACATCCAGCAGGCCGAGTACAACCTCAAGGCGGCCAACGCCAACATCGGCGCCGCCCGTGCGGCGTTCTTCCCGAGCATCAGCCTGACAGCCAACGCCGGGACCCTGAGCCCGGACCTGGGCGGTCTGTTCAAAGGCGGCTCGGGCACCTGGTCGTTCGCCCCGCAGATCAACATCCCGATCTTCAACGCCGGCAGCCTGCGCGCCAGCCTGGACTACTCGAAGATCCAGAAAGAGATCAACGTGGCGAACTACGAGAAGGCCATCCAGACCGGCTTCCAGGAAGTTTCCGACGGCCTCGCCGCGCGTGAGACCTACAAGGAGCAGTTGGAGGCCCAGCGTGGTTTCGTCGCCGCCAACCAGGATTACTACCGCCTGGCCGAGCGTCGCTACCGCATTGGTGTCGACAGCAACCTGACGTTCCTCGACGCCCAGCGCCAGCTGTTCAGTGCCCAGCAATCGCTGATCACCGACCGCCTCGCGCAGTTGACCAGCGAGGTCAACCTGTACAAGGCCCTCGGCGGTGGCTGGAACGAACAGGCGGCGAATAACCAGCCGCTGAAAGAAGAAGCGCCAAAGATGAAGTTGTTCTGATCACACCGCTGTAGACAAAACCGCTTCCCTCACTGGAAGCGGTTAATGAGATGGTCACCCCCAACACCCTGTGAGGGCTACGCTTTCACGGGGTGTTTTGTTTTCGGAGGCCATCATCATGAGCGAGTCAGCACTGATCGGTATCGATCTCGGCAAACATACTTTCCACCTGCACGGCCAGGATAAGTCGGGCCGCGAGGTGTTTCGCAAAAAATGCTCACGGGCGCAGATGATGCAGTTTTTCGGCAATGTGCCGAGCTGTGTCGTGGTGATGGAGGCCTGTGCAGGGTCGCATTTTGTCGCTCGCCAACTGATGGCGATGGGACACACGGCCAAGCTGATTTCCCCGCAGTTCGTTAAGCCCTTCGTCAAGGGCAACAAAAATGACTTCGTCGACGCTGAGGCGATCTGTGAAGCCGCTTCCCGCCCATCCATGCGCTTCGTTACGCCTAAAACCGAATCCCAGCAAACCCTGTCTGTGCTGCATCGGATGCGCGAATCGTTGGTGCATGACCGCACCAAAACGGCTAATCAGATGCACGGTTTTCTGTTGGAGTTTGGAATCAGCCTGCCCAAGGGATTGGCCATCATGAAGCGTTTGGCGAGCGTTTTGGCCGAGCACGAATTACCCGTTCGTCTGACGGTCTTATTGCAGCGCCTGCACGATCACTTCGTCTATCTGGATGAGCAAATCAAAGCGCTGGATAAAGAACTGGCGGGCCAACTGGCCAACGATGATCTGGGCAGTCGTTTGCTGAGCATGCCGTGTGTCGGCCCGATCACCGCCAGCCTGCTGGCTGTGGAGATGGGCGATGGTAAACAGTACCGATGCGGTCGCGACTTTGCCGCCTCCGTTGGCTTAGTGCCCAGGCAGTACAGCACGGGCGGCAAGGCCAATCTGCTGGGGATCAGCAAGCGGGGTGACAAGCATCTGCGACAACTGTTGGTGCAGTGTTCCAGGGTCTATATGCAGAGGCTGGATCACCAGAAAGGCGCTCTGGCTGACTGGGTTAAAACCTTGCTCAGTCGACGACATTCAAATGTCGTGGCCTGTGCCCTGGCTAACAAACTGGCGCGTATCGCTTGGGCGATAGCCGCTCGCCATACGCAATATGAAGCAGGGCCAGACGCTTTGAACGCCTGACCCTGCAGTTGTTGCAGTACTACGATTCACCCTTCAGGTTTTGCGATAGCTGAACAACAGATGATGTGAACGGCACACCGGCCTGGCGAAGATCCTGACATAAAAATCGGCTTCAGAAGCCGACCGGTTTTTAAGGATTGTCAGGCGCGACTCTCATCGTGGCGCTGGGGCATACCCCAAACAGACGCCGGATAGATTTAAGCAAGCCAACCACACCACCCGTTGATCAGTATTGCAAAAATGGGGGTGACCATAGATTTTTATGCCTGGTCATCGGTGTTTGCTATGACCACAACGCTCTCCCGCCTTGCCTATCGCTCAACCTTTCAGGGTAAAATCAGTAACAGATTCTTACAGACCACAGAGGGAGCTTGTCGTAATGATCGTAGGAATCGACCTGGGGACCACCAACAGTCTTGCGGCAGTCTGGCGCGGCGATGCCGCCGAAATGGTGCCCAACGCCCTGGGCCAGTTGCTGACCCCAAGCGTGGTCGGGCTGGATGACCAAGGCCGCGTCCTGGTAGGCCAGGCCGCCAAAGAGCGCCTGCATACCCACCCGCACCTGACCACCTCGCTGTTCAAGCGCTACATGGGCAGCGCCACCGAAGTGCGCCTGGGCGACCGCTCGTTTCGCCCCGAAGAACTCTCGGCGCTGGTGCTCAAAAGCCTCAAGGAGGACATCGAGCGTACCTACGGCCAAACGGTCACCGACGCGGTGATCAGCGTGCCCGCCTACTTCAGCGACGGCCAACGCAAGGCCACGCGCATCGCCGGTGAATTGGCGGGGCTGACCGTTGAAAAACTGATCAACGAACCGACCGCCGCGGCCCTCGCCTACGGCCTGCATCAGCGTGATAAAGAAACCTCGTTCCTGGTTTTCGACCTCGGCGGCGGCACCTTTGACGTGTCGATCATCGAGCTGTTCGACGGGGTGATGGAAGTCCGCGCCAGCGCCGGCGACAACTTCCTCGGTGGCGAAGACTTCGACACCCTGTTGCTCGAACACTTTGTCGACAGCCAACGTAACGCCACGGGTTTCCCGCCCACCAGCACTGTGCTGCAAGCCCTGCGCCGCGAAGCCGAGCGCGTGCGCAAAGCCCTGGGCCAGGATGACAGTGCTGAATTCGCCCTGCGTGTCGACGGCCAGCAATGGGTGAAAACCATCACCCAACAGGAACTGGCCAAGCTCTACACGCCGCTGCTGGAGCGCCTGCGCGCGCCGATCGAACGCGCCCTGCGCGATGCGCGGATTCGGGTTGGCGACCTGGATGAAATCCTGCTGGTGGGCGGTACCACGCGCATGCCACTGGTACGTAAGCTTGCCGCAGGCCTGTTCGGGCGTTTCCCGTCCATCAGCCTCGATCCCGACCAGGTGGTGGCCCACGGCGCAGCGATCCAGGCCGCACTCAAGGCGCGCTCTGCCGCCCTCGAAGAAGTGGTGCTGACTGACGTTTGCCCCTACACCCTGGGCATCGAAACCTCGAACCAGTACGGCGGCCATATCGAAAGCGGCCATTACCTGCCGTTGATCGAACGCAACAGCAGCGTGCCGGTGAGCCGGGTCAAAAGCGTGGTCACCCTGCACGATGACCAGACCCGCGTGCTGCTGAAGATCTACCAGGGTGAAAGCCGCCTGGTCAAAGACAACATCGAGCTGGGCCAACTGGATATTCCCGTGCCCAAGCGCAAGGCCGGTGAAGTCTCCCTGGACGTGCGCTTCACCTACGACAACAACGGTTTGCTGGAAGCCCAGGTGAATATCCCGCTGACCGGCGAGCAACATTCGCTGGTGATCGAGAACAACCCCGGCGTGCTCAACCCGCAGGAGATCCAGCAACGCCTGCAAGCCCTGGCGCAATTGAAGGTCCACCCACGCGACCAGCAGGTCAACACCGTGCTCGTCGCCCGCCTCGAACGGCTCTACCAGGAAAACCTCGGCGAGCTGCGCGAACAGCTAGGGCATTGGGCGGCACAGTTCCAGCAGGTACTCGACACCCAGGACGAACGCCGCATCCGCGAAGCTCGCAGCGAACTGACCCGTCAACTTGAGCAACTCGACAACGGGTTCTGGCGCTGAGGGAACACCGATGGATTGCTGGACCGTACTGCAACTGCCAGATGACGCCGACGAGCGCAGCATCAAGCGCAGCTATGCGCGCTTGCTGAAAAGCTGCCGCCCGGACGACGACGCCCAAGGCTTCCAGCGCCTGCGCGAGGCCTATGAACACGCCCTGAGTGAAGCACGCTGGCGGGCTGATAACGAAGAGGAAGAACGCGTCCAGGCGCCCGTGGCCGAAGCGGTCTACGCAAACCTGAATGACCTGGCCGAACTGATGAACATCAGCCCCGTCAGCCCTGCGCCCTTCGAAGCCCACACACCGGACCCGGCCCAGGCACTGCTCGACGACCTCAACGCGCGTAACCTCGATGAACGCTGGGTCCAGGCTCGGCAACAGGGCTGCACCGATGCGTTCCAGGCCGGCCTGTTGCGCCATTGTTTCGAAGCACCGGGTGAACGCAGCGCCATCGCCGGTTGGGCCGCCCAACACCTGGAATGGCTGACGCCCTGGCAGCAAGTGGCGATGACGTCCTGGCAATACGAAGCGCTGACCGGCGAACTGCTGCAAGACTACCGCCGCACCTTGCTGGAACTGCTGGAGCAAAAGGCCGAGCGCGAGTTCATCACCCAGCTCAATCAATACACCAACCAACCCTGGCTGCGGGTGTTCGACCTGCAACAGCAGTGGCAGCGCATCGTCCTGCACCTGCTGCATGAAACCCAATGGAGCGTGCCGCTGTTCGAGCGGGTGTGCCAGGCATTCGGCTGGGACGACCAGAAAGGCGTGTACCCGGAACCGGCGTGGATATGGCGCGAATTGGTGTCGCGTTGCGAGCAGGAAAGTTTCTACGCCAACTTGCAAGACAAGGCCCAGGACACGCGGCGCACATCAGCCGATGCCCTGGCCGCGCGCCTGCTGCTGACGCCGATGTCCGCCACGCAACACAAACGCATGATCGATGGGTTTGGCGAAAACGAGTGGAACGCCTGCCAGCACCTGGCGCAAACACTGACCTGGCGCTATCCGCAACTGGTCGAGCGCCTGCCTCAAACAGATCTGTTCTTTTGGCGCAAATTCGTACCTCGGCCGATCTACACACAGGTGTTTATCCGGCTATGGGCCGTCTTCGCCCTGGGGCTTGGCCTGAGCATCGCCCACGATAAGCCAGACAGAATGGACGGGATGTCGCTGGTCATTTTCATGCTGATGGCGTTCGTGCCGGCGGCCGTTGGCTTTCGCGTCACCCAAATGTGGGCCGGGATGAGTTCAACCTATCGGGTTCTGGATGTGTGGCTGAGCCAGTACCTGATCCCCAAGCGAATCAACCCCAATGACTACTGGCTGGTCATTCGCCACGGCGTACCGCAGGCGATCATGCTGGTGGCCTGCGGCTTGATGCTCGGCGTGCTGGGCATGTTCACCTACGCGGGTATGGTCCTGATCAACCTGTTGCACAAGACGCGTATCGGTCAGATGAGCCAGAAATTCAGCGAAGGCTACCCGTGGCTGAACGGTTTGCACTGGGCCTTCTGGAGCCCCCTGCAAGTGGTATTCCTGGTGGTGATGGTGGCGCTGATCGTAGCTGCGCAACACTACCTGCCAGCGGTGCCTTGGACCCACTTCGACCTGCCCAAACGATAACCCGCAAATGCCGGGCCTCAGCGCCCGGCAACTTGCGTTCGATCATCGCCCAAAACCCGCCCTCCCCCGATTGAACCACCCCCGCACTGCCCCGCACCATGGCCGCCACCTGCATAACCCCAATAACAACAGGCCCAATGCCATGAGCACTTTTCACCCTCGCCAGCTATTGCTGGCCACCGCAGTCGCCAGCCTTGCGTTTCCCGTCGTCGCCGAAGAACACGGCTTTATGGAGGACGCCAGCGCCAACCTCAACCTGCGCAATTTCTTCATCAACCGTAACTTCACCAACCCGACCAAAGCCCAGGGCGGCGCGCAGGAGTGGACGCAAAGTTTCATCCTCGACGCCAAGTCCGGCTTCACTCAGGGCACCGTGGGTTTTGGCGTGGATGTACTGGGGCTGTACTCGCTCAAGCTTGATGGCGGGCGCGGCACTGGCGGTTCACAGTTATTGCCGCTGGACCATGACGGCCGCCCCGCCGACGATTTCGGGCGCCTGGGTGTGGCGTTCAAGGCGCGGATTTCGAAGACCGAACTGAAGGTCGGCGAATGGATGCCGACGCTGCCGATCCTGCGTGCCGATGATGGCCGCTCCCTGCCGCAAACCCTGCGCGGCGGGCAGATCACGTCGAAGGAAATCGACGGCCTGACCCTCTACGGCGGCCAGTTCCGCGCCAACAGCCCGCGGGACGACAGCAGCATGTCGGACATGTCGATGTTCGGCAAAGCCGCCTTCACCTCCGACCGCTTCAACTTCCAGGGCGGCGAATACACGTTCAACGACAAACGCACCCAGGTCGGCCTGTGGAATGCCCAGCTCAAAGACATCTACCGCCAGCAGTTCGTCAACCTGGTCCATAGCCAACCCGTGGGCGACTGGACCCTGGGCGCCAACCTCGGGTTCTTCTACGGCAAGGACGACGGCAGCGCCCGCGCAGGCGAGCTGGACAACAAAACCTGGTCCGGTCTGTTCTCGGCCAAGTACGGCGGCAACACCTTCTACGTCGGCCTGCAAAAACTCACCGGCAACAGCGCCTGGATGCGCGTCAACGGCACCAGCGGCGGCACTCTGGCCAACGACAGCTACAACTCCAGCTACGACAACGCCCAGGAGAAATCCTGGCAGGTGCGGCACGACTATAACTTTGCCGCCCTCGGCGTACCGGGCCTGACCTTGATGAACCGCTATATCAGCGGCAGCAACGTGCATACCGGCACCATCACCGACGGCAAGGAGTGGGGCCGCGAAAGCGAATTGGGCTACACGCTGCAGAGCGGCGCCCTGAAAGACCTCACGCTGCGCTGGCGCAATTCCAGCATCCGCCGCGACTTCAGCAACAATGAGTTCGATGAAAACCGTTTGATCGTCAGCTACCCGATCAGTCTGCTGTAAAGCCGTATTACACCTTGGCGGGAACGATTTGCTGCGGGTGGTCACTGTTAAGCGCCAGGGCTGATACCTGGTGCTTAAACAAGGACCACACATGGATGTTTTCAACGGTAGTACCCGCCTTCTCCCACGCCTCCTCAATGGCGTACCGCCCTTACCTGCAGTGCGCCCAGTAGCAACGTTCGACACTGGTCACTACGGGCTGGCCAAACCTGCCCATTTGCAGTTCCTCCCAGGCACGTCGATCCAGACCTATCTGCACCCGTTCCTGAATGACGGCAATCTAAAAGCCAGCGGACAGTCGATATGGGAGCGCGGCTATTCCTTCAGCCTGAACAACAGCCTGCTCCTGGAAACCGGCAACAACGCGGACCAGGTCCACATCAGCCAGGCTTCCGACGATCAGTTGAACATTCGCCTCAATGGCCGGTTGTATCGTTTTGCCAGCCACGATAACGATGGCAAACCGCTGACCCTGTACCTGAAGACCCACGGCGGCAATGACCACGTACACATTGACGCCAACGTCATGCAGCCCATCGTGATTGAAGCGGGGGACGGCAATGACCGAATCCAGGCCGGCGGTGGTGACACCCGTGTAGTCGGCGGCAACGGTAACGACGTCGTGCGCCTTGGCAGCGGCCTTGGCTACGCCGAGGGCAATGACGGTGACGACCTGCTCATGGGCGGCAGCGGCGACAGCGTGCTCTATGGCAACAACGGCAATGACCGCCTCTATGCGGGCGCGGGATCGCGCCGAAAAGCCAGCTATCTGGATGGCGGCAACGGCAATGACCGGCTGTACGCCGGCTCCGGCCACACGGTGTTGCATGGCGGCACCGGGCACGATCGCTTGATCGGCCACGACCGAAGCACCTTCTACACCGGCGACGGTTATGACACCGTCATCGCCAATCGACCGGGCGACCGGATCTACGCCCAGCCCGGCGATTCGATCAACCACCTCAATGGCTCGCTATTGATCGCCGTGCCTGCCCACCCCGGCCCAATCAAGGGGTTTGCAATCAAGGGATCTGCCGCGTTCATCCAACGGGTCGAAGACGATTTGGCGCTGTTACGCCACTCTCCCCAAGGCCAGCAGATGCTCGCAGAGATGGACGCGGCTGCCGATCGCAACGGCGCCCCGGTAACGATTGTGGAAGATCGGCAGGAGAACGGCAGCGGGTACATCTACGGCAGCCAGGAACTCCAGGCCCTGCTGCAGGACGAACGTGCGCCGGTAGTCGGCGACGATCCCAAGTGGGGGTTCATGGTCGACGGAGTACCAGGGTCTCGGGCTGACCGCGCGCACATTGAATACAACCGGTCCCAACTGAACCCCTCGGCGGGCACGACTCACCCGCCCATCATCGGGCTCTACCACGAAATGGCTCACGCCTATAACGCCGCCAACGGCACCGCCTTCACGGGTTCCACGCAGGAAGTATTCGAGGGGCAGGCGCACGAAGTGCCTAACAGTGAACGCCAGGCCGTCGGCCTTGAGAGCAGCGCAGCCGCCTTTGATTTTGACAACGATCCTGCCACGCCGGCCATCACCACCAACCCCAAGCCCTTCACTGAAAACGCTTTGAACGAGGAAATGGGTAGGCCACTGCGAGCGCAATACGTAGGTTAAACCAGATCGCGTTTGTCAGCCTTTAACCCCACGTCGAGCATCTTGCGGTATCGTGCGCGCCTGCCGCTGCTGACCCATCCAGCAGCGGGTTTTATTCGAGCCTGCGCACCCATGAAATCTTTCGCCATCGCATCCGCCTTGCTCGCTCTGGCCTTGAGCCTCAGCGGCTGCATCAGCGCGCCCATCGCGCTGACGCCACAGACCGAACAACGCCTGCAGGCCCAGGCGCCGATCCGTTTCCTGCTGACGTTTGATGACGGTCCCAGCGCCTCGGGGTACAACAACCCGACCCGCTCGGTGATGGCCGACCTGGCAAACAACCCGGTATTGCCGGGCATCAAGGCGGTGTTCTTTCTGCAGACCGAAGCCTCGCGCTCCGGCGGCAGTTCACGGGGCCGCAAGACCATGGAACGTGAGTTCGCGGCCGGGCATGTGCTGGCGTTCCACACGGCCACGGCCTTTCATACCAACCATCGCTGGTTGAGCGACGCCGAGCTTGAACGCACCCTCAGCCAGGGCGCTGCGGATATCGCCGCGATCACCGGCGTGTCGCCGACGCTGGTGCGCCCGCCCTTCTGGAACTACGACCGGCGCACCTTCGCCGCCTACCAGCGCCACGGCATGAAGGTGTTGTTGACCGACCTGAGCGCCAACGACGGCAAGATCTGGGGCTTCAACGCCAGCCCGCGCCGCCGCGAAAACCTGATCCGCCAGCTGTCGGTGGTGCGCGAGCGCATCGCCTTGGGGGAATTGCCGACAGTCGACGGCGTGATACCGGTGGTGGTGACCTTCCACGACATCAACCGCTACACCGCACGGCATCTGCAAGAGTACCTGCAGATCCTGATGGACAGCGCCCGGATCGACGGCCTGAAGACCGCCGCCGAGCCGTTCTACACCGCTCACGCAGCACTGGAGCGGGCGGCATTGGCGCGTACCGTGAAGCAAGCGAGTGAAGAAGTGCATCTGCCCGGGGTGTGGAATTGGGTGTGGGACGCCGATTCCAAGTGATGTGCGTTATCGGGCGGTGCATTGTCTTTTTTCATGCATGCTGTAATGAAGTAGTTATCGTCATGCGGGAACCCCTCCAACTTTTTCACCACTGATCGGCGGTAAGTCACCGACGTTCACAAGAAAGAGTATTGACGATGCAAACCTCTTCCGTTGCGCCTAAAGCGCCCGAACCTAATGCCCTCCCCGGCGGATCGCCAGCTCCAGGCGCCACTGCACTCATAAACAGCCCTCCCCCCCAGACCAGCAAGATTGTCAGTGACAAAAATGTCGATATCACACTGACAACCACGTCGTATCAGGGGGAAAGCGGGAAAAAAAATGTGACGATTCTAAAAATCGATACTGCCGATGGCGCGGACGACATTCACATCAGCAAAGGCGAACGCGGCCAACTCAATGCCGTGATAAATGGCAAAAGTTATTTACTGCCCGCTGCTAACAGCGATGCGACAGCGATAGCCATCAGGGCGAACAAAGGTGACGACACCGTTCGTATTGATCCTGATGTGATGGCTTACACCCTAATCCATGGAGGTGAAGGTAACGATCATATACAGACCGGGGGTGGTAAAAGCCAAGTTTACGGCGGCGCAGGTAATGACATCATCCAACTGGGCAGCGCAAGCAGTTACGCCGGCGGTGACGACGGCGATGACACCATGATGGGCGGCACAGGCAATCACACCATGTACGGCGGGAACGGCAACGACCGCATGTACGCGGGTTACGGTCCTGACAGCAAAACCAGCTACATGGACGGAGGAAACGATGACGACCTGATGCACGGCGGAAGCGGCCACAACATCATGCACGGCGGCAAAGGCGATGATCAGATAAACGCTTATGGCCGAAGCCATATCTACACGGGTAGAGGTCAAGACAGCGTCTATTCCAACTCAAGCGACGACGTTGTGTACGGTAAACGCAGCGATCACCTGGGATTGCCATTCGGATTCAAGTTTATCGAGACCGTGCCATTGCCCGAAAATGCAGGGCGCAAGGCGATTGATATCGAAGGTTCCCCGGCATTCAAGCAACGGGTTGAGGATGACCTGGAGTTTTACCGAGGCTCTCCCAACAGCCAGCACATGTTGAATGAACTGGACGCCGCCGCAGAGCGCAGCGGAGCCAAAGTCACGATAATGCAAGATATCACTGATGCTCACATCGTCGTGCCGCCGGAGGGCGTTCCCCTGGAAGAATGGCAGGACCCCACGATCATCCACGATGGGGTCCGTGGCGCGGGCACGACAGAATCGTTTGTGACCTATAACCCGGTCACCCCCAGAGAAGCCTCGGACGAGTCGCGTGTGTTTCTGCCGACCACCACGACCCTGTACCACGAACTGGGTCACGCTTATAACGCAGCCACAGGCAGCACACTTCTCGGCAATACGGAAATTATCCGCCCGGACGGCACACGCACCCAGGAGCCCAATGATGAACGCCAGGTCGTCGGCCTGGAAACTGCCAGTCCGCCCTTCGACTTTGACAACGACCCCGCAACCGCGCCAACCACGTCAAATCCTTACCCACTGACCGAAAACGCGTTACGAGAAGAAATGGGCCTGCCCCTGCGAAAAAGCTACGGCTCCCTGTGAGTCGAGCTGACCGCTCAGCCCCGTGACGGTCAGCGACCGCTCCTCGACAACCTGTTGCCTCTCGCCAGGAGTGCAGTGCCGAGTCGCACTAAGCGCGCGACTCGACCCCCAATTCATCCCACACCGATTCGGCCAGATGAAACGTCGCATTCGCCGCCGGAATCCCGCAGTAGATCGCGCTTTGCATCAGCACTTCCTTGATCTCGGCACGGGTCACGCCATTGCTGGCGGCGGCGCGCAGGTGCAGTTTGAGTTCTTCGCCGCGGTTCATGCCGATCAGCATGGCGATGGTGATCAAACTGCGGGTGTGCCTGGGCAGGCCGGGGCGGGTCCAGATATCGCCCCAGGCGTGGCGGGTGATCATGTCCTGGAATTCGCTGTTGAACTCGGTCAAGGCATTCAGGCTGCGGTCGACATGCGCGTCGCCCAGCACTTCGCGGCGCACTTGCAGGCCGTCGGCGTAACGTTGTTTCTCGTCCACAAAAGACTCCTCAGCGGGCCAGCAGAAATTGAATGACCCGGTCGCTGAACGCGGCACCGGCTTGCACGTTGGACAGGTGGGCGGCGTAGAACTCGGCGTACTCGGCCCCCTGTACCTGGCGCTGGATAAAGTGGCTGCCGGCGGGCGGTGTGACCGCGTCTTCAGTGCCGGCGATCACCAGGGTCGGCACGTGGATCGCCGACAGTTGCTCGCTAAAGTCTGCATCGCGCACCGCTGCGCAATTGGCGGCGTAGCCCTGGGGCGAGGTGGCCGCGAGCATGTCGGTAATGCGCTTGGCCTGCTGCGGGTTGGCCGCCGCGAAATCGGCGGTGAACCAGCGCGCAATCGACGCGTCGCGCAGCGCCACCATCGCGGCCGCACCGTCGCGCAGGACCATCTCGATACGCGGGTTCCACACGTCTGATGTACCGATCTTGGCCGCAGTGTTGCACACCACCAGGCGCTGCAAACGATCCCCCGCGTGAATCCCCAGCCATTGGCCGATCAGCCCGCCCATGGACAGCCCGCAGAAATGCGCGCGCGGGATGTCCAGCGCGTCCAGCAGCGCAATCACGTCACGGCCGAGTTGTTCGATGCTGTAGGGGCCTTCGGTCACCAGGGATTGGCCGTGGCCACGGGTATCGAAGCGCAGCACGCGAAAGTGCTCGGCAAAGGCCGGGACCTGGGTGTCCCACATATTCAGGTCGGTGCCCAGCGAATTGGACAGCACCAGCACCGGTGCATCGATGGGGCCATCCAGTTGGTAATGCAGTTCGCCCTCGGCGAGTTGTACAAAAGCCACAGCAATCTCCTCAGGCAGTCAGTGCAAAGTGTTCGGTTACAGCGCGGCTGACCCAGGTTTGGGCCTGGCCCAGGTAGTGCGCCGGGTCGAGCAGGCGGTCCAGGTCTGTCGCCGACAACTCGGCGGTAATGAGCGGCTCATCGGCGAGGACGGCGCGCAGATGGCGTTGTTCGGCCACCGCGCGTTTGCAGCACTGCTCCAGCAGGTGGTGCGCGGTGTCGCGGCCCAGGCGCTGCGCGAGCACGATGCTGACGGCTTCGGCCAGCACCAGGCCCTGGGTCAGGTCGAGGTTGCGCGCCATGCGCTCGGGGTCGACTTCCAGTCCTGCGCTCACCAGCAGCGCCTGTTGCAATGCGCCAGAGACCAAGCGGCAAATCTCCGGCAGGGTTTCCCATTCGGCATGCCACAGGCCCAGGCTGCGTTCGTGTTCCTGGGGCATGGCGCTGAACAGCGTCGCTACCAGGCCGGGCACGCGGGTCGCGGCGCTGATCAGCACGGCGGCGCCCACCGGGTTGCGTTTGTGCGGCATGGTCGACGAGCCGCCTTTGCCGGGCGCCGCCGGCTCGAATACTTCCGCCGCCTCGGTCTGCATCAGCAGGCTGATATCGCGGCCCAGCTTGCCAAGGCTGCCGGCGATCAGACCCAACACGCTGGCGAACTCCACCAGGCGATCACGCTGGGTATGCCAGGGTTGCTCGGGCAACGTCAGTTGCAACTGCGCCGCCAACGCTTGGGCAACGGGCATTGCCTGTTCGCCAAGCGCGGCCAGCGTGCCGGAAGCGCCGCCGAATTGCAGCACCAGCAAGCGCGGTTTCAGCTCGATCAAGCGCTGGCGGCTGCGGGTCACCGCGCCCAACCAACCGGCGATTTTCATGCCCAGGGTGACCGGCGTGGCATGCTGCAACCACGTCCGCCCGGCCAACGGTACAGCCGCATACCGCTGGGCCTGGGCTGCCAGAATATCGCCGAGGCGAGCCAGGTCGGCTTCGATCAACGCCAGCGCGCGCCGCAGTTGCAGGACCAGGCCGGTGTCCATCACATCCTGGCTGGTCGCGCCCAAATGCACATAGCGTTCGGCACTCGGGTCTTCACCGGCCACCCACTTGCCCAGCGCCTTCACCAGCGGAATCGCCGAATTGCCCGCCGAGGCAATCGCCACACCGAGGGCGTCGACGTCATACAGCGACGCCAGGCAGGCCTGGGCAATCGGCGCGACGGCCGCCTGCGGGATCAACCCGACCTGGGCCTCGGCCCGTGCCAGTGCGGCTTCGAAATCCAGCATGCCCTGCAGGCGCCCCTGGTCGCAGAACACCTCGGCCATGCTCTCAGCGCAGAAGTAAGCGTCGAACAGTTGGTTGCTCGTGCGCAGCGTCATACCGCCTCCTTTATAAATCGTGATGCAGGTACGCCGCCTGTTTCGGCAGGCGCAGGCTGAACAGGAAAGCCACCGCCATCATGCCGGTGACGTACCAATAAAAGGTGTTCTCCATGCCCAAGGATTTCAAACCCAAGGCCACGTATTCCGCCGAGCCGCCGAAGATTGCGTTGGCCACCGCATAAGCCAGGCCCACACCCAGGGCGCGCACCTGGGGCGGGAACATTTCCGCTTTCACCAGGCCGCTGATGGAGGTGTAGAAACTGACAATGGCCAACGCCAGCGTGATCAGCACAAACGCCAGGAACGGACTGCTGACGGTTTTCAGGCTGAGCAGGATCGGCATCGTAAACAAGGTGCCCAGCGCGCCGAACCACAGCATCGAATTACGGCGACCGATCTTGTCGGCCAGCATGCCGAACAGCGGCTGCATGCACATATAAAGGAACAGCGCGCCGGTCATGATGTAGCTGGCGGTCTTGGCGTGCATTCCGGCGGTGTTCACCAGGTACTTCTGCATGTAGGTGGTGAACGTGTAGAAAATCAGCGAGCCACCGGCGGTATAGCCGAGCACGGTGATAAAGGCCGCTTTATGGTCACGGAACAGCGCGGCGATGCTGCCGGCGTCCTTGTCTTCGCGCATTTCCTTGCTGGTGGTTTCTTTCAGGCTGCGACGCAGCAGCAGGGAGATCACCGCCGCGATGGCGCCGATCACGAACGGAATCCGCCAGCCCCAGGCGCGCAGTTCGTCTTCGCTGAGGATCTGTTGCAGGACCACCACCACCGACACCGCCAGCAGTTGCCCGCCGATCAGGGTCACGTACTGGAAGGAGGCGAAGAACCCACGCTGGCCCTTGAGCGCCACTTCACTCATGTAGGTCGCGGTGGTGCCGTATTCGCCGCCCACCGACAAGCCCTGGAACAGCCGCGCCACCAGCAGCAAGGCCGGGGCCCAGGCGCCGATGTCTTTGTAGGTGGGCAAAAAGGCGATGACCAGGGAGCCGGCGCACATCATCAGCACCGAGATCATCATTGAGTTCTTGCGCCCGTGCTTGTCGGCTACCCGGCCGAACAGCCAGCCACCGATGGGGCGCATCAGGAAACCGGCGGCGAACACGCCGGCGGTGTTGAGCAGTTGCACCGTGGGGTCGTCCGAGGGGAAAAACGCCGGGGCGAAGTAAATGGCGCAGAAGGCGTAGACGTAGAAGTCGAACCATTCGACGAGGTTGCCGGAGGATGCCCCGACAATCGCAAAAATCCGTTTGCTGCGTTCTTCTCCGGTGTAGTGACTGGTTGTTGTTGTCATGTTTTTTTCACTCAGTGGGAACGGTTATAGCCTAGACACACTTTGCAACAACCATGTTCCGCTTGTAGACATTTACATAGGTGTTGCCTGAAATGGCCTCATCGGGGGCAAGCCCCCTCCCACACTTGAATGTATTCACACATCAAAGGTGGGAGTTGGCTTGCCCCCGATAGGTTCTCAAGCCAACTCAGTAATCAAAGAACACCGTTTCCTTATCCGTGCCCTGCAACACCACATCCCACTGATGCACACCGTCCGCATCCGGCGTGGCAATCAAGGTGGCGCGCCGCTCTGTGGGCACGCGCGCGAGCAACGGGTCATCCGCATTCAGCGCCTCACCGTCAAAATAAATCCGCGTGAGCAAGTGTTTCACCAGGCCACGGGCAAATACCAGCACCACCAGGTGCGGCGCCTGGGTCGTGCCCGCCAGCCCCGGCACGCTGCCCGGCTTGACGGTGGTAAAACGGAAGCGCCCTTCAGCATCCACCGGCACCCGGCCGAAGCCTTCGAAGTTCGGGTCCAGCGCTTTGTCCTGGTCGTCCTCCGGGTGGTCGTACTTGCCGGCGGCATTGGCCTGCCAGACTTCCAGCATGGCGTCGTTGACGACATCACCGTTGCCATCCACCACTTGCCCGCTGATCGCCACGCGTTCGCCAAGGGTCGCGGCGTTGGCCAGGGCTTCCCGGTTCAGCCAGGTCAGGCCGATGTGGTAATACGGCCCGACGGTGTGGGACGTGGTCGCGTAAAGGCTCATCTCATTTCTCCATCGGCGTGGCGTCGCGGCCGCGCAGGACGATGTCCCAGCGGTAGCCGAGGGCATAGGAAGGAATGGTTTTTTCCAGGTCGAACGTGGCGATCAGGCGTTGCTTGGCCGAGGTGTCCGGTACGCAGTTGTAGATCGGGTCGTACTCGAGCAGCGGGTCGCCGGGGAAATACATCTGCGTGACCAGGCGCGTCAGCACGCTCGGGCCGAACAGCGAAAAATGGATATGCGCCGGGCGCCACGCATTGTGGTGGTTGCCCCACGGGTAGGCGCCGGGCTTGATGGTCTGGAACTGGTACCAGCCCTCGGCGTCGGTGACGGTACGCCCGGTGCCGGTGAAGTTCGGGTCGAGCGGCGCGTCGTGCAGATCGCGCGCGTGGTTGTAGCGGCCGGCCGCGTTGGCCTGCCAGATCTCCACGAGGATGCCCGGTACCGGCAGACCGTTTTCATCGAGCACGCGCCCGTGAACGATGATGCGCTCGCCCTGCGGCTCGCCGTCGTGCTGCGCAGTCAGGTCGTTGTCCTTCTCGTTGATGCGCTCGGCGCCGATGGTCGGCCCGGTGATTTCCGACAGGGAATGGGGCAGGAACACCAACGGCTGGGACGGCGAACGCAGGTTCGTCGACTGGTAGGCCGGGTGCAGGTAATCAGGTTGAGTGCCCGCTTGCGGGCGCCGGTAACCGGGCTTGTCACTCATGGAGCGGTCCTCTCTTATTAGATGCGTTCAATCGCCAGCGCCAGGCCCTGGCCCACCCCGACACACATGGTCGCCAGACCTTTGCGGCCGCCGGTTTTTTCAAGTTGATGCAGAGCCGTCAGCACCAGTCGCGCACCGCTCATGCCCAGAGGATGGCCGAGGGCGATGGCGCCGCCGTTCGGGTTGACCTGGGGCGCATCGTCGGCGATGCCCAATTCACGCAACACCGCCAGGCCCTGGCTGGCGAAGGCCTCGTTGAGTTCGATCACATCGAAATCGGTGACGGCCAGGCCCAGGCGTTCCACCAGCTTGCGAACCGCCGGCACCGGGCCGATGCCCATCACCCGTGGCGCGACACCGGCGCTGGCCATGCCCAGCACTCGGGCACGGGCGGTCAGGCCATGTTTTTTCACGGCCTCGGCAGACGCAAGAATCAGCGCCGCCGCCCCGTCGTTCACACCCGACGCATTGCCGGCGGTGACGGTCTTGTCCGGGCCATTGACCGGTTTGAGCCGGGCCAGGGTTTCCAGGGTGGTGTCGGCCCGTGGATGCTCATCGTGTTCCACCACGGTTTCGCCTTTTTTATGGGCGACCCGCACCGGCACGATTTCTTCGGCGAAGAACCCGGCGGCCTGGGCGGCGGCGGTGCGTTGCTGGCTGCGCAGGGCGAAGGCGTCCTGGTCGGCGCGGGACACATGGTAGTCGTCGGCGACGTTATCGGCGGTCTGCGGCATCGCATCCACGCCGTACTGGGCCTTCATCAGCGGGTTGATGAAGCGCCAGCCGATGGTGGTGTCTTCGAGCTTCATGTTGCGCGAAAACGCCGTGTCAGCCTTGCCCATCACGAACGGCGCGCGGGACATCGACTCGACGCCGCCGGCAATCGCCAATTCCATTTCTCCGCTGGCAATCGCACGAAAGGCGGTGCCGATCGCGTCCATGCCCGAAGCGCACAAACGGTTGAGGGTCACGCCGGGAATGCTCGAAGGCAGGCCCGCCAGCAACAGCGCCATGCGCGCGACGTTGCGGTTGTCTTCACCGGCCTGGTTGGCGCAGCCGAGGAACACTTCATCGACGGCGTGCCAATCCACGCTAGGGTTGCGTTCGATCAGCGCCTTGATCGGCAGTGCCGCCAGGTCGTCGGCGCGCACCGTGGACAGGCCACCGCCGAAACGGCCGATGGGGGTACGAATTGCATCGCAGATAAATACGTCGCGCATCAGGCTTCTCCGGGTGCTTGGCCGTGGGCGGCCGCTGTGCGGGCTTCGAGATCACGCAGGGCGGTCAGCTCGACTGCCGTCGGTTCCGCGGTGGTGCTGACCTGATCGGCAAAGCGGATCGCCCAGCCGGTGGCCGCGACCACTTGCTCGCGGGTCACGCCGGGGTGCAGCGCGGTGACCACGAACTCATGGCTGCCCTCTTCCGGCTCCATGATGCACAGGTCGGTAATAATCCCGACAGGACCGGCGCCGGGCAGGCCCAGGCGCTTGCGTGAATCGCCGCCCTCGCCGTGGCCGACGGAGGTGATGAAGTCCAGCTTGTCGACAAACGAACGCGCCGACTGCTTGAGAATGATCAGCACGCTCTTGGCCGAGCCGGCAATCTCCGGCGCGCCACCGGCACCCGGCAGGCGCACTTTGGGCTGGTGATAATCGCCGACCACGGTGGTGTTGATATTGCCGAAACGGTCGACCTGGGCCGCGCCGAGAAAACCGACGTCGATGCGCCCGCCCTGCAGCCAGTAGCGAAAGATCTCACCGGTGGGGACGACAGTGTCGGCAGTCTCGGCCAACTCGCCGTCACCAATGGACAGCGGCAATACGCTGGGCTTGGCGCCAATCGGGCCGGACTCGTAGATCAGCACCACATCCGGCGAGGACGTCAGGCGCGCCAGGTTGGCCGCCTTGGACGGCAGGCCGATGCCGACAAAACACACCGAATCATTCTTCAGGCGGCGTGCAGCGGCGACGGTCATCATTTCATTGGTCGAGTAAGCCATTACTTGGCCTCCTGCGCGGCGGCCAGCTTGGCCTGGAATTCACTGAAATCGGCAGTGCCGTGGATGTATTCGTCGATCCAGGCGGTAAACGTCCCACGATCGCGAGCGATCGGGTCCCAGGCCTGGTAGAAACGGTTATCGCGTTGGTTATAGCCATGGGCATAGGACGGGTGCGCGCCACCAGGCACATGGCACACCGCCGTCAGCGCCCAGGTCGGCAGCACGCAGCTGTTCATCGGCGCGTTGAGGTCGTCGACGATTTCTTCGACGGTGACGATGCAACGCTTGGCGGCCAGCGCCGCTTCCTTCTGCACGCCAAGAATGCCCCAGAGCAGCACGTTGCCCTTGCGGTCGGCCTTTTGCGCATGGATCACGCTGACGTCCGGACGTACCGACGGCACCGCCGCCAGCACTTCGCCGGTGAATGGGCAGGTGACGGTCTTGATCAGCGGGTTGACCTTGGGCAGATCGGAACCGGCGTAGGCACGCAACACCGCGAACGGCAGGCCGGAAGCACCGGCGACGTAGGCATTGGCCAGGTCGGCGTGGCTGTGTTCCTCAATCTCCAGGGGTTGCGGCCAGTGTTTCTCGACCGCATCACGCAGGCGATGCAGGGAACCCACGCCAGGGTTGCCGCCCCAGGAAAAAATCAACTTGCGGGCGCAGCCGGCGCCGATCAACTGGTCGTAGATCAGGTCAGGCGTCATACGTACCAGCGTCAGGTCTTTCTTGCCCTGACGAATGATTTCATGACCCGCTGCCGTAGGGATCAGGTGGGTAAAGCCTTCCAGTGCGACAGTATCGCCGTCGTTCACGAATCGCTTCACCGCGTCACGCAGCGCAAGAATTTCAGCCATGGGTTCGGGCTCCCGGTGTGGATCGAAAAAGGCGCGAAGGTGGCGCCGAAGTACTTGAAGGTTAAGCCGGGGCAAAAAGCCAAACAATCCGATAATCGACACAGTGTTCGATTATCGAACCAATTGTTGTCTAGCTAATCTTTCTTGCGCCCACAGGAATTGCGCGTGTCTTCAGGTGGCGTCGGCATGGCTGACCATGCCTTTGATCACCACGGCGGCCGTGGCCAATGCGGCGGGGATCACCAGCGCGGTGAGCACCTGCTCGAAGTTCCAGCCCAGGCCCAGCAAGGTGGCGCCCATCCACGCGCCGAGGATCGCGCCGAAGCGGCCGATACCGAGCATCCATGACACGCCGGTGGCGCGGCCCTGGGTCGGGTAGAAGCGTGCGGCCAGGGACGGCATCGCCGATTGCGCACCGTTGACGCACATCCCGGCGACCAGCACCAAGGTCGCCAACACGGTGATATTGCCCAGGCTCTGCCCTACCGCGTAGGCAAATACCCCGGCCAGCAGGTAGAACGTGCCGATGACCTTGTGCGGGTTGAACCGGTCCATCGCCCAGCCCACCCCGACCGCACTCAACACGCCACCAAACTGGAATAGCGCACCGATGAACGCGGCCTGTTCCATGCTCGCGCCACTGTCGCGCATCAGCGTGGGCAGCCAACTGGTCAGCAGGTACACAATCACCAGGCCCATGAAGTAGGTGAGCCAGAGCAACAAGGTGCCGGCGCTGTAGGTGCCGGAGAAGATCACCGCGAATACGTTGCGCGCCTTCACGGTTTTTTGCTCGGGCACGCTGAAACCGCTGGCTTGGGCGACGATGCCGGGCTCGATGGGTGACAAGGCTTTGCGCACCTTGTCGGTGCCGCGGTTGCGCACCACCAGGTAGCGCGCCGATTCCGGCAGCCATCCCCACAACACCACCGCGAGGATCAACGGCAAAATACCGCCGATGAGCAGCAAGCTGTGCCAACCGAATGCCGGGATCAATTTGGCCGAGATAAACCCGCCACCGGCCATGCCCAGGTTGAAACCGCAGAACATGCTGGTCACCAGCAGCGATTTATGGCGTTCGGGGGTGTATTCGGACAGCAGCGTGGTGGCATTCGGCATACCGGCGCCCAACCCCAGCCCGGTGAGGAAGCGCAACACCAGCAACTGATCGACGTTGCTGCTGTAGGCCGAGGCCAGGCTGAAGGCGCCAAACACCAGCACCGCACTCACCAATACCACTTTGCGCCCGAAACGGTCCGCCAGCGGGCCGGAACCCAGGGCGCCGAATACCATGCCGATCAGCGCGGCGCTCATCACCGGGCCGAGGCTGGCGCGGTCAATGCCCCAGTCCTGGGACAGCGCGGGCGCGATGAAGCCCATGGCGGCGGTGTCGAGGCCATCGAGAAAGACAATCAGGAAACACAGGATCACCACACGCCACTGATAGCGTGACAGTGGCTGGGCGTTGATGAAGGACTGCACGTCCAGGGTGGTAGCGACAGAAGGTTGATTCATTATTGTTATTCCACACCGATGGCGGGCCAACGACCTGGGGTCGTCATTATTATTGGGCGGCGCTCAGAGCGCTGCCGCACAGTAATAACCCAGGGGAAACAACGTCAATTGATCGAACCGGGATCTGTGCGGTCACCGAACAGCTTAGGCAAACAGTTGCGCACTCAACTCACGGCTGGCGCTGAGCATGCTCGGCAGGAAGCGCTGCTCCAGTTCGCTGCGGCTGACACGACCGGCATGGGTACTCACGTTGAGCGCCGCCAGCACCTGGCCGGACGCGTCATACACCGGCACTGCGATGGAGCGCAGGCCTTGCTCCAACTCCTGATCGACGATGCACCAGCCCTGCTGGCGCACGTGTTGCAGACACTCGAACAAGGCTTCGGGCGTGGTAAGGGTGCGACTGGTCTTGGTTTGCAGGTCGGCGTGGTCGAGGTAGTCCTGCAGCGACGCATCGTCCAGCGCCGCCAGCAGGATGCGGCCCATGGAAGTGCAGTACGCCGGCAAGCGCCCGCCTACCGAGAGGTCCACGGAAATCAGGCGCTGCGTGGTGGCCGACCGGGCGATATAGAGGATGTCGTCGCCTTCCAGGGTGGCCATGTTGCAGGCTTCGTGAAGCTGCTCGCTCATGCGGTCCAGGTACGGTTGAGCGGAGACCGCCAGCGGCGTCGAGGACAGATAGGCATGCCCGAGGGTCAGCACCTTGGGCAACAGCGAATAGGTGCGCCCGTCAGTGGTGGCGTAGCCGAGCTTGATCAAGGTGTGCAGGCAACGGCGCACGGCGGCGCGGGGGATTTCGGTACGGTGGCTGATTTGGGCGATGGTCAAGTGACGCTTGCGTTCCTGGAACGCCTGCACCACGGCCAAGCCACGGGCCAGGGAGGTCATGAAGTCCGGATCACCGGTGAATGCCTGGATGCGTTTGGCCGGTGAAGCCACGATCGGCGGCGCCGCTGACGCGAAGGAGTTGCGCAATTGATCGTTCATTTCAAGGTCCTCTTTATTATTTTCAACCGCTGGCGCTTATCGGCAACCGCGAAGGTTGCTCGCTATTGAAAGCCGCCCCGACCGGGAGACACAAGGTTGAGCCAGCAACGTTGGGCGATTATCGGACGATCATGCGATTATCGCAATTTTGCCGGCGCGATCATAAAAACCGGATTGCATGACAGCATTGGGCTTACGCCGGCATTTATGCCGGCCACTTCCCAACCAAGACTGACGCGTGCATGTAACAAAAGCCTCACACAACGTTGACGCTTTTTAACTTTATGATGATAGTGTTATTAAAATGCGCCGCTATAATGCAACCTGTGCAGAGGTCAGCCCGATATCCATATCGGGATGGGAGCTCGCCCGGCATCGTATGTTGATTATGCTGCCGTTTATAAATACCGGTTCAAGGAAGTCACCGCTGGCAATTCGTCTAAAGTTGAAAGGTTCACCTGCTCAACTTAAAACATGCCGAGGGCAATGTTCGGGTGTAGCACTGCACGTTAATTAAACTCAACTCAAATTAGGTAACACTGTGACGAAAGATGAACTGCGCGCGGAACTTGAGCGCCAGGAGCAACGTTACAAGGACGTATACGGCGGGGAAGTCACCACCTACGCCGCTCAGCCTGAACCAGAGCGCAAGCCATGGCGCAAACGAGCGAGTCTGCTCGATCAGGCCTTTGCCCAGGAGATCCAAAAGATTGAACAGGAACTCAAAGCCGAAGAGCCATAAGCATCGAGGTTTGAGTCCAACGGGTTCTGCTGTCTCCGCCGGCTCACCGCCGGCGGAGGGCACCTCGCTCGTGGGTCAATTATTCAGCGTCCTGCTGCGACCAACGAAATTTCGTACAAATGTTTCAGAGATGACGTTTAGGTGACAAAAACCCACCTCTACGACGCCGCGCTTTGTAAATCAAAGACTTGCCGAGCCCCCGAAAACCCTGGGATGCGCGCTGCTGCCCGGCTTTTTTTCAATGAAGATTGTTACCGATGAGCAGCTAGTGCATCGATTACCGAGGTTTTCTGGCATAATCGCGCCCCCTTACGACCGGGTCAGAAAACCTTCATGATCGATTTATTCAGCGGACTGGATGCTTGGGTTCTCGTGAGCCTGCTGCTCGCCCTGGCCTTTGTCCTCGCCTTCGAGTTCATCAATGGCTTTCATGACACCGCTAACGCGGTGGCCACAGTCATCTATACCAAAGCCATGCCGCCGCATCTGGCCGTGTTCTTCTCCGGGTTGTTCAACTTCCTCGGCGTATTGCTCGGCGGTGTCGGTGTCGCCTACGCCATCGTGCATTTGCTGCCGGTGGAATTGCTGATCAATGTGAACACCGGCCATGGTCTGGCGATGGTCTTCTCATTATTGGCCGCGGCGATCACCTGGAACCTGGGCACCTGGTACTTCGGTATTCCCGCCTCCAGCTCTCACACCCTGATCGGCTCGATCCTGGGTGTCGGCCTCGCGAATGCGCTGATCAACGACATTCCCCTGGCTGACGGGGTGAACTGGCAGAAGGCGATCGATATCGGTGCGTCCCTGGTGTTCTCGCCCATGGCCGGCTTTCTGGTCGCAGCCCTGTTGCTGATCAGCCTGAAGTGGTGGCGTCCGCTGTCCAAGATGCATAAAACTCCGGACGAGCGCCGCAAGGTCGACGAGAAGAAGCGCCCGCCGTTCTGGAACCGCTTGGTTCTGGTGATTTCCGCCATGGCCGTGAGTTTCGTCCACGGCTCCAACGATGGGCAAAAAGGTATCGGCCTGATCATGCTGGTGCTGATCGGTATCGTGCCGGCGCAGTTCGTTCTCGACCTGGGCAGCACCACTTACCAGATCGAGCGTACCCGCGACGCCACCCTGCACCTGAACCAGTTCTACCAGCGCAATCAAGTAACCCTGGGCGAATTCCTGGCTCTGGGCAAAAGCGTGAAGGACGACCTGCCGGGCAAGTTCCGCTGCAACCCACAGCAGACTGAACCGACCATCAACGCGCTGCTCGACACCTTGAAAGGTGTTTCCGACTACCATTCGTTGACGTCCGACCAGCGCATTGAGGTACGCCGTTACCTGCTGTGCCTGGACGACACCGCGAAGAAAGTCGGCAAGCTGCCAGGCCTGGACGCCCGTGAGAAATCCGACCTCGACAAGCTGCGCAAAGACCTGACCGCCACCACCGAATACGCACCGTTCTGGGTGATTATCGCGGTCGCACTCGCCCTGGGCCTGGGCACCATGGTCGGCTGGAAGCGCGTGGTACTGACCATCGGCGAGAAGATCGGCAAGCAGGGCATGACCTATGCCCAAGGCATGTCAGCGCAAATCACCACCGCCAGCATGATCGCTCTGGCCAACATCTTCAGCCTGCCGGTATCGACCACCCACGTGTTGTCGTCCGGTGTTGCCGGCACCATGGTTGCCAACAAGAGCGGCCTGCAAGGCGGCACGGTGAAGACCATCCTGATGGCCTGGGTATTGACCCTGCCGGCGACCGTAGGCCTGTCGGCCGGGTTGTTCTGGATGGCGTCCAAGGCGCTGGGCAGCTGATAGCCCGCTGGCCATGACAAAGGTGCGATCCGCGAGGGTCGCACCTTTTTTTATGCGGTCGATCTCAAGCCGAACGCCGTTCAGAAGTGAGAGCGGTGTTGATTAAATCGCGGGCAAAAAAAAGGGCGACCGAAGTCGCCCAAAATGCCTTGCGTGCTCATGTAACCTGGAAAAACCTATGGTTTTTTACGCTTGTTCGCGTCTCTCCAGATAAAAAATCCAAACCCTACGAAGAACAGCACCATGAGGCCAACTGTCAGCACTCCGGCAAATACCACATTATCGAAAAACATGACTGGCCTCCTGCTGTTGCCTTGTTGCGATAGGGCTAAGTTAAAGGAGAAGGCGGGATGGGAAATTGACGAGGATCAATGTCGCCCACGACGGGGCGTAAAGAAGGGAAATAACTGACCTGCATCAATAGATGCAGGCTGTTTCAACGCTTTTTCGGTTTGTTTTTCGGTTTTTTCTTAACTTTTCCGAGCGGCATCGCCTGTTCAAACGCCTGGCGAACCTCATTCAGACGTTTGTCGTTGAGGTCATGCACCCGTTTAGCGCGTTCGGCGTTCAGGTCGATCAGTTTGTCGTCATCACTCATGGCTTGGCTTACGTCGTGGCGGGGATCGCTTAATAATGCGGCCTCACTTGCCCGACAGCAAATCAGCGGGCGACAAAATGCAGGTCATCGCCCAAAATCGGCACTTCCCCCTTACCCAAGAGGCGCACACAGGTGGCACTGCACAAGGACCTTCCGCCGTTGCTGGCCCTGCGCGCCTTCGAGGCCGTGGCGCGGCACTTGAGCTTTATCAAGGCGGCCCATGAGTTGTCAGTGACCCAGAGCGCGCTCAGCCATCAGGTACACAAGCTCGAACAGTACCTGGGCAAACCATTATTTATCCGACGCACCCGCGCGATTGATCTGACCGCAGACGGCCAACACTACTACGAGCAAATCCGCCCTGCCCTCGACCTGATCGCCGCCGCCACCCGCAGCCAACGGGTGGTGTCCAGCGTCACGGTGTTGCGCATCGGCTTGCTCGCGTCCTTCGCCACCTTATGGCTGGCGCCGCGCCTGGCCGGTTTTCTGCAACGCTACCCGCAGATCCAGGTGGAGCTGGTGCCAGCGATTCAACTGGCGAACGTCGCGGCGGCCGAGGTCGACCTGGCCATCCGCTATGGCAAGGGCGACTGGCCCGACGTGCAGGCCACGCGGCTGATGCCGGAAGTGCTCTCCCCCGTGTGCAGCCCGGCGTTCAAGGCCAGCCGGCAGCACAACGGCGCACTGCTGATGGCCACCTCGCACCGCCCGTTCGAATGGACGGATTGGTCCGGCCATTATCAAGTCGACCTCAGCCCGCATCCGCGCGTGGTGCTGCATGACTACAACATCGTAGTCGAAGCCGCCGTGGCCGGCCAAGGTATCGCCATGGGCCGTCACCGCTTGATCGAGCGCCGGCTCCAGGACGGCAGCCTGGTAGAAGCCTTCGACTGGCCGCCGTATCGCAGCGAAATCGGCTACTGGCTGATCGCCCCCCAAGGCCCCGCCAGCGCGGCGGCCGAATGTTTCAGCGCGTGGTTGAAGGCTACCTGCGCCGACGCGTGAGTTATTTCGATACGTCGGATGATATCTATGCGTTTGTCGTCCATCACCTTGATCAACATGCTGAAACCTCTCAACCCAGAGGATTCAACATGCGCGATTCCATCCGCCAACGCGTGCAGGCCCTCGGCCTCACGCTGCCGACGCCCAGCCAGCCGATTGCCAATTACATCAACCATGTGATCAGCCGGAATCCGTTGTTTATCTCCGGGCAAATCCCGTTGCTGGGCGGCAAACCGGCCTATGTCGGCCGCCTGGGCGAATCCCTCGGTGACAAAGGCCGGCATGTACGCACGGCTGTCGGTGTGTCCAGCCTGCCGGGGGGCGTGGCGGTGGAAGTCGACGCCGTGTTCGAGCTGCAGCCATGAGCCCGCTTGACGTCCAGCGCCTGCGCGAGGCCACGCCGGGTTGTCGGTCCGGTCTCGTACACTTCAACACGGCCGGTGCTGCATTGCCGAGCCAGGCGACCCTCGACACCATCATCGAGCAACTGCAACGCGAAGCGTGCGACGGCCCGATGGAGGCCAGCGAGCATGGCGCCATCCTGGTGGAAAAAGCCCGCCGCGCCGCCGGCCAGTTGCTCAATGCACCCACCGCGTCGATTGCCTTTGCCAGCAGCGGCTCGACCGCCTGGAGCCTGGCGTTCCAGGCGCTGGGCCGGTGGCAGCCGGGCGACAGGATTCTGGTGGGGCGCCACGAATGGGGCGGCAACCTGGCGAGCATGGAACTGGCGGTGCAGGCCGGTGCGCGAATCGAGGTGATCCCCTGCGATGAAACCGGCGCAGTCTGCCCGGTAGCCCTGGAAGCGATGATCGACGCAAGCGTGAAACTGATCGACCTGACCTGGCTCCCCGCCAATGGCGGCCTGATCAACCCCGCCCAGGCGATTGGTGAAGTGGCCAGGCGGCATGGCATCCCCTACTTCATCGATGCCGGCCAGGCGGTCGGCCAGGTGCCGGTGGATGTGCAGGCGCTGCACTGCGACGTGCTCAAGTCGGCGGGCCGCAAGCACCTGCGCGGGCCACGGGGCACGGCGCTGCTGTACGTGCGGCCGGACTTTCTGGCGCGGTTGAACCCTGCGCAGCGCGATGTGTTTTCAGCGCCGTGGAGCGCCCAGGGGTTCGGCCTGCGCAACGATGCCCGACGCTTTGAAACCAGCGAAACGTCCTACGCCTTATTCGCAGGTTTGGGCAATGCGTTGCAGGAACTCAATCAACTGGGGATTGAGCGGGTGTGGGACCGGGTCCGGCAGACCAGCGAGCGAATCCGCGAAACGTTGCGTCAGACTCCGGGAATCTCCCTGCATGACTTGGGCACCAACCAATCAGGCTTGATCGCCTTCAACCTCGCCGGCTGGGACGCCTTCGAGCTCAAGCGTCGCCTGGAGCTCAAGCGCATCAATATCGGCGCCAACGATGTGGCGTATACCCCACTGGATATGCAGGCACGAGGCCTGGCCAGCATTGCGCGAATCTCCGTCAGCCCGCTCAACACCGATCAGGACATTGAACGGCTGATGGCGGCCTTGCGCGAACTGCGCGATTAAACCTCGACGTCCACCCACAACCCCTGGCGCGGCGCGTCTTCGATCAGCGGCGCCACGGGCACGGTGTTATCGGCGTTGAGCTCGTCGCCGGGGATCGCCAAGTGCGCCTCCGGGTCGTCATCGGCTTCGCGCCGGCGTTTCTGCTGCTCCTGCTGGCGACGTTGCTCCTCGCGCAGCAAAAACGTCGACTGCTCGGCATCGCCTTTTTTCAGGTCGATCGTGCTCTCGTTGGAACTCGCTTGTACGGGCACCACGGGCGGAATATCGGGTTTTTGACGCACCGGGTCGAGTTGCGACGTGACCGGCACAACGCTGACGGGCAGCATAGGTGGCAGCATAATAGTTGTTCTCCTGTCAGCAGGCTGTCGGCGGGCGGCGGACGGACTTGAGCGCAGGCTTGCCAACCTGTGACCCAGTCGACACTCACAAGTGCCCGCCATCTGTCGACTCAACATTCGATGCACGGCGCAAACCGCGTAGTTTTTGTCAGAGTCCTTTGGATGAGGGCCTTGTTCCGTTAAGATAGTCGGCTTTTTCACGGCGGGAGTCAGGCAGCATGGCGCAGCAGTATCAACCGGGGCAACGCTGGATTAGTGACAGCGAAGCAGAGCTGGGTTTAGGCACCGTTCTGGCACAGGACGGCCGCTTGCTGACCGTGCTCTATCCGGCCACTGGCGACACGCGCCAGTATGCGCTACGGAATGCGCCCCTCACCCGCGTGAGGTTCTCGCCGGGCGACAGCATCACCCATTTCGAAGGCTGGAAAATGACCGTGCAAGAAGTCGACGACATCGACGGCCTGCTGGTCTACCACGGCCTCAATGGGCAGAACGAGCAGGTCACCCTGCCGGAAACCCAACTGTCGAACTTCATCCAGTTCCGCCTGGCCAGCGACCGTCTGTTCGCCGGGCAGATCGACCCGCTGGCCTGGTTCTCGCTGCGCTATCACACCCTGGAACACACCAGCCGCCAGTTGCAATCTTCGCTGTGGGGCCTGGGCGGCGTGCGGGCGCAACCGATTGCCCACCAGTTGCACATCGCCCGTGAAGTCGCCGACCGTATCGCGCCACGGGTATTGCTGGCCGACGAAGTGGGCCTGGGCAAGACCATCGAAGCCGGCCTGGTGATCCATCGCCAGCTGCTGTCCGGGCGCGCCAACCGCGTGCTGATCCTGGTTCCGGAAAACCTGCAGCACCAATGGCTGGTGGAAATGCGCCGGCGCTTCAACCTGCAAGTGGCGCTGTTCGACGAAGAACGCTTCATCGAAAGCGATGCCGCCAACCCGTTCGAAGACACCCAGCTGGCCCTGGTGGCCCTGGAGTGGCTGGTGGACGACGAGAAGGCCCAGGACGCACTGTTCGCCGCCGGCTGGGACCTGCTGGTGGTCGACGAAGCCCACCACCTGGTCTGGCATGAAGACAATGCCAGCGCCGAGTACTCGCTGGTCGAACAGCTGGCCGAGGTCATCCCTGGCGTGCTGCTGCTCACCGCCACCCCGGAACAACTGGGCCAGGACAGCCACTTCGCGCGCCTGCGCCTGCTGGACCCGAACCGTTTCCACGATCTGCAAGCGTTCCGCGCCGAAAGCGAGAACTATCGCCCGGTAGCCGAAGCGGTGCAGGAACTCCTGGACAAGGGCCGTCTCTCCCCGGCCGCGCACACCACCATCCAGGGTTTCCTCGGCAACGAAGGTGAAGCGCTGCTCACCGCCGTCAACGATGGCGACACCGAAGCCAGCGCGCGCCTGGTGCGCGAGCTGCTCGACCGCCACGGCACCGGCCGCGTGCTGTTCCGCAACACCCGCGCCGCGGTGCAGGGCTTCCCGGAGCGCAAGCTGCACGCCTACCCGCTGCCGAACCCGGACGAATACCTCGAATTGCCGCTGGGCGAACATGCTGAGCTGTACCCGGAAGTCAGCTTCCAGTCGCAGCCGGATATCGAGGAAGACAATCGCTGGTGGCGCTTCGACCCACGGGTTGAATGGCTGATCGACCAGCTGAAAATGCTCAAGCGCACCAAGGTCCTGGTGATCTGCGCCCACGCCGAAACCGCGATGGACCTCGAAGACGCCCTGCGCGTGCGCTCCGGCATCCCGGCCACGGTGTTCCATGAAGGCATGAACATCCTCGAACGTGACCGCGCCGCCGCCTACTTCGCCGATGAAGAATTCGGCGCCCAGGTGCTGATCTGTTCGGAAATCGGCAGCGAAGGCCGCAACTTCCAGTTCTCCCACCACCTGGTGCTGTTCGACCTGCCGTCCCACCCCGACCTGCTGGAACAGCGGATCGGCCGTCTGGACCGGATCGGCCAGAAACATGTGATCGAACTGCACGTGCCGTACCTGGAAACCAGCCCGCAAGAGCGCCTGTTCCAGTGGTACCACGAAGCGCTGAATGCGTTCCTCAACACCTGTCCGACCGGCAACGCCTTGCAGCATCAGTTCGGCCCACGCCTGCTGCCGTTGCTGGAAAACGCCGACGACGGCGAGTGGCAAGCCCTGATCGACGAAGCCCGTGCCGAGCGCGAGCGCCTGGAACAGGAACTGCACACCGGCCGCGACCGTTTGCTGGAACTCAACTCCGGCGGCGCGGGTGAAGGCGATGCGCTGGTGGAAGACATCCTCGAGCAAGACGACCAGTTCGCCCTGCCGATCTATATGGAAACCCTGTTCGATGCGTTTGGTATCGACAGCGAAGACCATTCGGAAAACGCGCTGATCCTCAAGCCCAGCGAAAAAATGCTCGACGCCAGCTTCCCCCTGGGCGACGACGAAGGGGTGACCATCACCTACGACCGTAACCAGGCGCTGTCGCGTGAAGACATGCAGTTCATCACCTGGGAACACCCGATGGTGCAGGGCGGCATGGACCTGGTGCTGTCCGGTTCCATGGGCAACACCGCCGTCGCGCTGATCAAGAACAAGGCGCTCAAGCCCGGCACCGTGTTGCTGGAGCTGCTCTACGTCAGCGAAGTGGTTGCCCCGCGTTCGCTGCAACTGGGCCGCTACCTGCCGCCGGCCGCCCTGCGCTGCCTGCTGGACGCCAACGGCAACGACCTGTCCGGCCGCGTGTCGTTCGAAACCTTGAACGACCAGCTGGAAAGCGTGCCACGGGCCAGCGCCAACAAGTTCGTCCAGGCCCAGCGCGACCAGCTGACGCCACGCATCAACGCCGGCGAAGAGAAGATCACCCCGCGCCATGCCGAGCGCGTGGCCGAGGCCAAGCGTCGCCTGGCAGCCGACACCGACGAAGAACTGGCGCGCCTGACCGCGTTGCAAGCGGTCAACCCGACCGTGCGCGACAGCGAACTGATTGCCCTGCGCCAACAGCGCGAGCAAGGCCTGGCCATGCTCGACAAGGCCGCGCTGCGCCTGGAAGCGATCCGGGTGTTGGTGGCGGGTTGATTGCTGCGTTGCTCAGCTAAAAAGAAGGCCCGCGCAATGCGGGCCTTTTTTATTCACTGAAGAAGGTCTTCGCCAGTCATGGCCTCATCGGGAGCAAGCCCCCTCCCACACTTGGAATGCAGTTCCAGTGTGGGAGGGAGCTTGCTCCCGATGGCGTCAACGCGATCTCAAGCCGTCGCAGCAGCAGCAGCAGCCGGCACCGCCACCTCCACCGCCACCAGCCCGTCTTTCATCCGCTTGGCATCCCGCACAAAACTGCGCGACGCCTGAAACAGAAACAGCATGGTCAAGAACAGCGCCACCGGAATCAGGTACATGGCGTCATGCAACCCCACCGCTTTATAAGCCTCGGTCATCTGCTCCGCCCCGGCGGCATACATCGCCGAATGGGCAAAGTGATCGGACAAGCCCCCCACCACCACCGGCCCCATGCCGCCGCCCAGCAAGTACAGGCCGGCAAAGAACAGCGCCATCGCCGTGGCCCGCAGGCGCGGCTCGACCACGTCCTGGATCGCCGTATACACACAGGTGTAGAAGTTGTAGGCAAACAACCAGCCCACACTGAACAGCGCGACAAACACACCGATCTCGATACGCCCGGCGTGCAAGGCCCAGGCGGTGGTGACGGTGGAAATGATCAGGCTGAACGCGGCAAACAACAGGCGGCCATTGGCAACCCGTTGATGGATTTTGTCGGCGATCCAGCCGCCCAACGTCAGGCCGACCAGCCCGGTCAACCCGACGATCACCCCGGTGGCAACCGCCGCGTCCTGCAACGGCATCAGGAAATAGCGCTGCAGCATCGGCACCAGGAACGAGTTACACGCATAGGTTGCGAAGTTGAAGCACAGCCCGGCCAGCACCAACCAGAGAAAGGTCGGCACCGCCAGCACGCGGCGGATCGGGCGGTCGACGCGTTCCTGGGAGACTTGCACGGTTTCTGCCGCGCCGCGCTTGGGTTCTTTGATAAAGAACATGAAGACCGCGAGGATCAGCCCCGGCACGGCCGCGATAAAGAACGGCGCGCGCCAGCTGTCGAACGCTTTGACCATCGCGCCAATGGTAAAGAACGCCAGCAATAGGCCCAACGGCAGACCCAGCATGAAAATGCCCATGGCCCGCGCACGGCGGTGGGCCGGGAACAGGTCGCCAATCAGCGAGTTGGCCGCCGGCGCGTAGCTGGCTTCGCCGATGCCGATGCCCATACGCACCAACAGGAACGTCCAGAAACTGCCGACCATGCCGTTGATCGCCGTCAACCCGCTCCACGCGAACAGGCCCCACCCCATGAGTTTGCTGCGCGAACCGGTATCGGCCAGGCGCCCGAGCGGCAGGCCGGCAATGGCGTAGACGATGGTGAAGGCGGTGCCGATGATGCCCAACTGAAAGTCGCTCAGGTGCCATTCCATGCGGATCGGCTCGATGATGATCGCCGGAATGGTGCGGTCGAAGAAGTTGAACAGGTTGGCGAGGAACAGCAGGAACAGAATGCGCCAGGCATTCGCCGCTTGGGTCGAGTTCTGCATGGGTCCGTCTCTTTTATTGTTATGAGAGCTGCGATGCCCGATGCATCCTGCTCAGGTATCTGCAACATAGTCAGGCCGGCGACGCTTGTCTGTAATGATTCGTAACGCTGATAGGGCATGATTCCACCCGAAACTACGGGACTTTCCCTACGAAAAATATAAGTGTGCCCTGCTCTTCCCAACGGCCATGGCGCGATTAGAATGGCGAGCCTTCCTGTCGCAACCCTTCTTACTTTCCTTATCGAAGACGCCCATGTCCGAAGCCAGTCCGTGTCTGAATTGCGGTGCCTGCTGTTCACACTTCCGTGTGTCTTTCTTCTGGGGTGAGTGCGCCTCGTCGGGGGGCACGGTGCCCGATGACCTGGTGGTGCAGATCAACCCCACACGCGTGGCGATGATCGGGACCGACCAGAAACCCGCGCGCTGCTGCAGCCTTGAGGGCGAAGTGGGCAAAGGCACTCATTGCACGATCTATGAGCAGCGCTCCAGCGTGTGCCGCGAGTTCGACTCCTCTTGGAGCCAAGGTGTGCAAAACACCGATTGCGATGCCGCGCGCGCAGCATTTGGTCTGGCGCCGCTGGAGCCACCGCCTTTCGAGCTGGACCTGCCGATCAGCGCTTAGCCGCCAACAGGGCCGTGATGTCGGTCCGGGTGAGCTGCCCGCAGCGGCGCCCACTTGCCTGCCAGAGCAATTCGCTGACGCCGAATCTTTGGCATTTCGCCATCATTTATCTAAAGAATGCCGGTAAACGGCCGATTCATCAGAGTCGGGCCGGGATTTCCCCTTGAAACGCTAGGGTTAAACCTATCGCCCCGGACCCGGACGCACTGTAAAGTCGCGAACTCCCACTCAGTGATGGCTTTTTAACATTTCACAGCCATCCGCCCAGGTACATGGCGCACAATGACTTCTAAAAATAACTCTGCCACCGTGGTCTCCGATGTGTTGCCGACAGCTCCTGCGGAAAAACCTTCAGGTTCGAAGTCATTGAGCAGCCCCCCTCCACTGGCGACCCAGCAATACCTGTACTTCACCGAGACCAATACCGACCGCATCCTCGACAACCTCGACGGCCTGCGCGACATGGTGTTCCCGCGCCTGCCCCATCAGGAAGTCGATGGCGAGCCGCGCAGCGAACAGGAATTCCCCTCGGTGTGCCTGATCGGCCTGGGCCGCTGCGGTTCGAACATTGCGCTGGATGTGGCCGAGCTGGTCTATAACGCACGCAAATTCTACCTGAACGAATTCAGTACCGAAGACAAGTCGACAGACAAGGGCTACAGCCCCGCCCAATGGATTCGCAACAACCTGCGCCTGGGCGTCGGCAAGGCCAGCAAACCGGTGTTCCTGGTGGAGCCGCTGGTGATGCTGGGCGACCTGGACAAAGACATCGCCGGGCGCATCCGATTCTCGCGCAAGGGCGAAAAAAGCGGCTTCCTGCGCGATTACAGCAAGATGAAAATCATGGACCTCTCGGAAGTCCATGCCGGTGGCGCCGGTAACGCGCCGATCCTCGGCCAGTACCTGGCCAAGATCATCCTCAATAAAGACACGCAGCGTTTTTCCAGCCCCGACTGGAAGATGATCCATTCGTACCTGATCGACTCCTGCGGCATCAAGGCCAACCAGTCGCGCCTGTATTTCTCGATCTTCAGCGCCGGCGGCGGCACCGGCTCGGGCATGGCGTCGGAGTTCGGCCTGGCCCAGCAGCATTCGTATATGAACAAGACGTTCGACACCAAGCCGGCCGACGAGCACGACAGCAAAAGCGGCCACGCCTTCGTTTTCGAACCGATCTTCACCAGCGGCATCTGCGTGCTGCCGAACATCTCCGACCACCGCAGCGAAATGTCCGAGGCGCTGCACATCAACGCCGGGCGGCTGCTCTGCAAGTATCTGTCGGAAGAATGGGATTTCTCGTACAACTTCGCCAATGAAGACAGCAGCGAAGCTAGCGTCAAGGGCCGTATCCGCCCGTGGAACGCGATGATGCTGATCTCCAACGACATCATGCGTTACGCCGAAGAGAGCGATGACGGCAATATCCAGAACATTGATGTCAATGCCATGGAAAAGCACGCCAACCAGTATATCTCGCAACAGATCTTCAACATTCTTACCGCCCAGGCGGTCACCACCGACTACGACCAGAACTACTTCCGTCGCGCCGGTATCGACATCGGCGAAACCATCCGCCTGGATGCCAACGACCTGTTCATGAGCCTGGCCGGCCCGGTGGCGATTGCCTACGCCGAATCGGTGGTCCCGGAAACCCCGGCGCCGTCGGGTGACAAGTTCAAGGTGTTCGACAAAGAGCCGCAGCGCCTGAACATCGACGACCTGTTCTTCCGCTCCATCGACCTGCCGCACTTCAACAAAGTCACCCAGGCCATCGAAGGCATCAGCCTGCTGCCGATCGAGTCCAAGCGCTACAAGGCTTCCCTGGAGCAGTACAAGAACTCCGGCTATGACGCGGCGGCGCTGCACGACCTGCACTTCTTCAAGAACTGCTCGTCGGTGGTGTCGATCGTGTCGCTGCCCAAGGACTACAAACTGTCCTACATGGACCTGAACCGCCTCAAGACCCACCTCAACAGCCTGTTCCCCAACACCACGCTCAAGCGCTACGCCCTGGTGATCGGCGCGTCGGCCAACCTGTCGTTGACCACCCTGATCGCCAAGAGCCCGTGCCTGTCGGATGATTTCCTGACGCTGATCGTGGCGTTCATCAAACGCTGCTTTGCGCGCAACCCGTACCGTTTCGACGACACGCTGGACAATTCGATCCTGGACTTCATCATCCACGAGGATTTCGACGAAGAGCGTATCGACGAACTGCTCAATGAGTTTGAAAACCCGGCGAAGATCCTCGACACCAACTGGTACGCGATCAAGCCGATGTATGAGAAGAAGTACCGTGAGTTGATCAATGACAAAGATAAGTTTGTCTCGATCAATGACATTCGCCTGTCACGGGATTGCGTGAAGAAGGCGATCAAGTACTTGCGTGAGATTTACCGTCATCGGATCGGCAAGACGAAGATTATTTCGTTGAACAACCATACCGGCAAAACCGCCTAGTTGTCTGTGGCGAGGGAGCACACTCCCTCGCCACAGCGATCTGCTAACACCAAGAAACAATTCCCCGGGCATTTCGCCGTCGGCAAAACTGTTCCCGTGACGCGCACGTCACCCTCAGCTGTGACCTTTCTCCACGGCAAGATGCCATCACCGCATCAGCGGTTACTCCGCTACACACTTGCAGCGGCGCAAACCATGCACCATTTTCGCGCATGCTTTTCTTACGCTGCCCTTTCCTGGATCAGAATCCACGGCGAAACCACCACCGCCCACAGGCTCGGATCACGCTCCAGCAGGTCCAATGCCCGCGTCGCAGACACTTCGCCCAGGCTCCCCGAGGCCAGCCAGGCAGCGACTTTATCGCGCTGATCCTCGGCCATGCCTTCGGCCGCCTCGATCAAATCCAGGCCGGCGTCGACCCACAATAGGGCACCCTTGGCAAAGAACGGTTCGAGCTCCTTCCAGGAGATTTCGGCGGTTTCACCGAGCAGCTTGGCATAGAGGGTGCTAGGTTCTTGCGTCATGGGGATTCACCTTGGGAAAAAATCGGCGCAATCATAACGTCGTGTCTCTCGTAGAAAAACCCAGTTGCAAATGAGTGAGCGATTGAAAGCGTCAGGAAAGCCACGGATTGTCCGCCACTGCGGCAGCGTCCCGGCGCAATTCTGTCTTTTTCTTTCATTTAAGCGACACGCCCGGGTATTGCCCCCAGCAGCCAGCTTTTCAAGCGATCAACCGGCGCTCTACACTGTACCGGTACAGTTGCCAGGGCACTGCCGGGGGGATATTCAAGATATCTGATCCGGTTCTGCAGCTCACAAGGCCGCTAGAACTATAAAAAAGACAACAGTAAGAGTGGAGCACTATGAATAAGGCTACTAAGCAGATTTCCAAACTGTTTGCCGCTATGGTCCTGGCCGGGGTTGCCAGCCATTCGTTCGCAGCCGATACCATCAAGATCGGCATCGCCGGGCCTAAAACCGGTCCTGTCACACAATATGGCGACATGCAGTTCATGGGTGCCAAGCAAGCGATCGCCGACATCAACGCCAAAGGCGGCGTCGATGGCAAAATGCTCGAAGCCAAGGAATACGACGACGCCTGCGATCCCAAGCAAGCCGTGGCCGTCGCCAACAAAGTGGTCAACGACGGCGTCAAGTTCGTGGTCGGTCACCTCTGCTCCAGCTCCACTCAGCCCGCGTCCGACATTTATGAAGACGAAGGCGTGATCATGATTACCCCGGCAGCCACCAGCCCGGAAATCACCGCCCGTGGCTACAAGCTGATCTTCCGCACCATCGGCCTGGACAGCGCCCAAGGCCCGGCGGCCGGCAACTACATCGCCGACCACGTGAAGCCGAAGATCGTTGCCGTGCTGCACGACAAGCAGCAATACGGTGAAGGCATCGCCACTGCCGTTAAACAGACCCTCGAGAAGAAAGGCACCAAGGTTGCCGTCTTCGAAGGCCTGAACGCCGGTGACAAGGACTTCTCCTCGATCATCCAGAAACTCAAGCAAGCCAACGTCGACTTCGTCTACTACGGCGGCTACCACCCTGAGCTGGGCCTGATCCTGCGCCAAGCCAAGGAAAAAGGCCTGAACGCCAAGTTCATGGGCCCAGAAGGCGTCGGCAACGACTCCATCTCGCAAATCGCCCAGGGCGCTTCCGAAGGCCTGCTGGTGACCCTGCCGAAATCCTTCGACACCGACCCGGCCAACAAAGCCATCGTTGAAGAGTTCGCCAAGAACAAGCAGGACCCAACCGGTCCGTTCGTGTTCCCGGCCTACTCGGCCATTGAAGTCATCGCCGGTGGTATCAAAGCCGCGAAAAGCGAAGACACCGCCAAAGTGGCCGAAGCCATCCACGCGGGCACCTTCAAGACCCCTACCGGCGATCTGAGCTTCGACGCCAAGGGCGACCTGAAGGACTTCAAGTTCGTGGTCTACGAGTGGCACTTCGGCAAACCGAAAACCGAAGTTTCCCCTCAGTAAGCCAGGCGTTACTGGTCAACAAGCCCACTGTGAGAGCAGTGGGCTTTGTTTTACGAGGTTTATGGGCCTGTCACCCGCGATCCGGGCGCTGGCTCACCTGAAAATCTTAAAACCGTCACCAGCGGTTCGCTGGCAAACGCTTTGCGCAAATGTGCTCACAGAACACAGCGCAGGGCCGGAACATGACTCCACCAGTGAAATGCGTATCGGGTTTTTAGGAGCGTTGTAATGCCTGAGATCTATCATTTTTTCCAACAGCTGGTTAATGGCCTGACCATTGGCAGCACCTATGCCTTGATAGCCATTGGCTACACAATGGTTTACGGCATCATTGGAATGATCAACTTCGCCCATGGCGAGGTCTACATGATTGGTTCCTACGTGGCCTTCATTGCCCTTGCCGGGCTGGCCATGATGGGGATCCACTCCCTGCCGTTGTTGATGACCGCCGCGTTCCTGGCGTCGATCGTCGTAACCAGTGCCTATGGCTACAGTATCGAACGGGTTGCCTATCGTCCCTTGCGTGGCAGCAACCGTTTGATCCCGCTGATTTCCGCCATCGGCATGTCGATTTTCCTGCAGAACACCGTATTGCTGTCCCAGGACTCCAAGGACAAGTCCATTCCCAACCTGATCCCGGGGAGCTTCTCCTTCGGCCCGGGCGGCGCACAAGAAGTGCTGATTTCGTACATGCAGATCCTGGTCTTCGTCGTCACCCTGGTGGCCATGCTGGGCCTGACCCTGTTCATTTCCCGCTCCCGTCTGGGGCGCGCCTGCCGGGCCTGCGCCGAAGACATCAAGATGGCCAACCTGCTGGGCATCAACACCAACAACATCATCGCCCTGACCTTCGTCATCGGTGCCGCACTGGCGGCCGTCGCCGCCGTGTTGCTGAGCATGCAGTACGGCGTGATCAACCCCAACGCCGGTTTCCTGGTCGGCCTCAAGGCCTTTACCGCAGCGGTATTGGGCGGCATCGGCAGCATTCCGGGCGCGATGCTCGGTGGCCTGGTGCTGGGTGTGGCCGAAGCCTTTGGCGCCGATATCTTCGGCGACCAGTACAAGGACGTCGTGGCGTTCGGCCTTTTGGTTCTGGTGCTGTTGTTCCGTCCGACCGGCATCCTGGGCCGTCCGGAGGTTGAGAAAGTATGAGCAGATATCTTAAATCGGCGTTTTTCAGCGCCCTGTTGGTGTGGGCCGTGGCGTTCCCGGTACTCGGCCTCAAGCTGAGCATTGTCGGCATCAACCTGGAAGTGCATGGCACCGGTCCCGTGACCCTGACCATCATCGCCCTGTGTTCGGTGCTGATGTTCCTGCGCGTGCTGTTCACCCGGCAGGTCGGCGCATTGTTCAAGGGCAACCGTGGCCCGCTGGTATCGCCCAAGGTCAGCCAATTCCTGACCCTGCCGCGCACCCAGCGCTACATCATCATCGGCCTGATCGTGGCCGCGCTGATCTGGCCGTTTTTCGGTTCGCGCGGTGCGGTCGACATCGCCACCCTGATCCTGATCTACGTGTTGCTGGGCCTGGGCCTGAACATCGTAGTCGGTCTGGCCGGCCTGCTTGACCTGGGTTATGTGGGTTTCTACGCCGTGGGCGCCTACACCTATGCGCTGCTCTCGCACTACCTGGGCTGGAGCTTCTGGATCTGCCTGCCCCTGGCCGGCATGGCGGCGGCGACGTTCGGCTTCCTGCTGGGCTTCCCGGTGCTGCGCCTGCGCGGTGACTACCTGGCCATCGTGACCTTGGGCTTCGGGGAAATCATCCGACTGTTCCTGCGTAACCTGACCGACATCACCGGTGGCCCCAACGGCATCAGCAGCATTCCCAAGCCGACGTTCTTCGGGCTGTCGTTCGAGCGCTCTGCGGCCGAAGGTATGCAGACCTTCCACGAGTACTTCGGGATTGCCTACAACCCGGTGAGCAAAGTGGTGTTCCTGTACCTGGTGGCGCTGTTGCTGGCCCTGGCCGCACTGTTCGTGATCAACCGCCTGCTGCGCATGCCGATCGGCCGTGCGTGGGAAGCGCTGCGCGAAGATGAAATCGCCTGCCGGGCCCTGGGCCTGAACCCGACCATCATCAAGCTGTCCGCGTTCACCCTGGGCGCCGCGTTCGCCGGTTTTGCCGGTAGCTTCTTCGCCGCTCGCCAAGGCTTGGTGACGCCGGAGTCGTTCACCTTTATCGAGTCGGCGATCATCCTCGCCATCGTGGTACTGGGTGGCATGGGCTCGCAGTTGGGCGTGATTCTCGCGGCGATCGTGATGATCCTGCTGCCGGAAATGATGCGTGAGTTCAGCGAATACCGCATGTTGATGTTCGGCGCCATGATGGTGCTGATGATGATCTGGCGTCCTCAAGGCCTGCTGCCCATGCAACGTCCACACATGGAGCTGCGCAAATGAGCCGCGAGATCCTGAAAGTCGAAAACTTGAGCATGCGCTTCGGCGGCTTGCTGGCGGTCAATGGCGTGGCCCTGACCGTGAAGGAAAAACAAGTGGTTGCGCTGATCGGCCCCAACGGCGCCGGCAAGACCACGGTGTTCAACTGCCTCACCGGTTTCTACAAGCCCAGTGGTGGCAGCATCCTGCTCGACGGCCAGCCGATCCAGGGCCTGGCCGGTCACGAGATCGCCCGCAAGGGCGTGGTGCGGACCTTCCAGAACGTGCGGTTGTTCAAGGACATGACGGCGGTCGAGAACCTGCTGATCGCTCAGCACCGTCACTTGAACACCAACTTCTTCGCTGGTTTGTTCAAGACCCCGGCGTTCCGCAAGAGCGAGAGCGAGGCCATGGAATACGCGGAGTATTGGCTGGACAAGGTCAACCTCACCGAGTTCGCCAACCGCCCCGCCGGCACCCTGGCCTATGGGCAGCAACGTCGCCTGGAAATCGCCCGCTGCATGATGACCCGCCCGCGGATCCTGATGCTCGACGAACCGGCCGCCGGTTTGAACCCCAAGGAAACCGAAGACCTCAAGGCGCTGATCGGCGTGTTGCGTGAGGAAAACAACGCCACCGTGCTGTTGATCGAACACGACATGAAACTGGTCATGAGCATTTCCGACCACATCGTGGTGATCAACCAGGGCACGCCCCTGGCCGACGGTACGCCGGAGCAGATCCGCGACAATCCTGAAGTGATCAAAGCCTATCTGGGGGAAGCGTAAAATGCTGCAATTCGAAAACGTTTCCACTTTCTACGGAAAGATCCAGGCCCTGCACAGCGTCAACGTCGAAGTGCGCCAGGGTGAGATCGTCACGCTGATCGGCGCCAACGGTGCCGGCAAGTCGACCTTGCTGATGACCTTGTGCGGTTCGCCGCAGGCCCACAGCGGCAGCATCCGCTACATGGGTGAAGAGCTGGTGGGCCAGCAATCGTCGCACATCATGCGCAAAAGCATTGCCGTGGTGCCGGAAGGTCGACGGGTGTTTTCGCGCCTGACCGTCGAAGAGAACCTGGCCATGGGCGGGTTCTTCACCGACAAGGGCGACTACCAGGAGCAAATGGACAAGGTGCTGCACCTGTTCCCCAGGCTCAAGGAACGCTTCAGCCAGCGCGGCGGCACCATGTCCGGCGGCGAGCAGCAAATGCTCGCCATCGGTCGCGCGCTGATGAGCAAACCCAAGCTGTTGCTGCTCGACGAACCTTCCCTGGGCCTGGCGCCGATCATCATCCAGCAGATCTTCGACATCATCGAACAGCTGCGCAAGGACGGTGTGACGGTGTTCCTGGTCGAACAGAACGCCAACCAGGCGCTGAAAATCGCCGACCGTGCCTATGTGCTGGAAAACGGCCGGGTGGTGATGCAGGGCACAGGTGAGCAGTTGCTGACCGATCCGAAGGTGCGTGAGGCGTACCTCGGCGGTTAACACCCGGTTGCTAAATGTGGGAGAGGGCTTGCCCCCGATGGCGCCATGTCAGGCACAGAATATGTGACTGATGTACCGTCATCGGGGGCAAGCCCCCTCCCACATTTGTTTCGGGTGATCGCGAATTTTTTTTCAAACGGCTTGTAACGAATTTCAGCGTCCAGCCTCTAGTGGTACAAGCAGGCAATCATGCCCGCCGACTCATCCCACTGCTGGAGATACACCATGACCGTTAAACACCGTTCGCTGTCCGCTGCTTCCCTCGTCCTCGCCCTGAGTTCCGCCCTGAGCCTGTCCGCCTTGAGCACCAGCGCCCACGCGGCCGACGACATGCAGAAATGCTTCGGCGTCGCCGAAGCCGGCAAGAACGATTGCGCCGCCGGCGCTGGCACTTCCTGCGCCGGCACCTCCAAAACCAAGGATCAGGCCAACGCCTGGAAACTGGTCCCGGCCGGCACCTGCACCCAAACCCCAAGCACCACCTCGTCGACTGGCTTCGGCCAGGAAGCGGCCTTTACCGCCAAGTCCTGAAGCAGCCCGCAGCCTGAGTACTGATGATGACGCTTTCGTTCCTGCAAACGCCCTCAGCGGCTCAGGTGCCCGGCCTCCCCCTGCGGGCCGGGCTGGGGCTGAAAAACGAGCACTTCACTGAAGTGCTCGACACCTGCCCCGATATCGGTTTTTTTGAAGTGCATGCCGAAAACTACATGGTGGCCGGCGGCCCGTTTCATCACTACCTGGGTTTGATTCGCGCGCAGTACCCGCTGTCGCTGCACGGCGTAGGCCTGTCCATCGGCGGCGAAAGCCCGCTGAACCGTGAGCACCTGGCACGGCTGGCAACACTGATCGAGCGCTATCAACCCCAGGCCTTTTCCGAGCACCTGGCCTGGTCGACCCACGGCCCGGTGTTTCTCAACGACTTGCTGCCCCTGGCCTACGATGTCGCCAGCCTCAATCGAGTGTGCGAACACGTTGATCAGGTTCAGAGCACCCTCAAGCGGCCAATGCTGCTGGAGAACCCATCGACCTATCTGCAGTTCCAGCGCTCGACGCTCGACGAAACGGACTTCATCGGCGAAATCATCCGCCGCACCGGTTGCGGCCTGCTGCTGGACGTGAATAACGTCTATGTGTCGTGCATCAATCATCAGCGCGATCCGTTGACCTACATCGACGCGCTGCCCTTGCACGCCGTGGCTGAGATTCATCTGGCAGGCTTTGCCGAAGACACCGACAGCCTGGGTGAGCGCCTGCTGATCGACGATCACGGCGCGCCCATCGATAACGCCGTCTGGCAGTTGTACGAACACGTGCTCGCGCATACCGGCCCGGTGGCCACGCTGATCGAAAGGGATAACCAGGTACCGGCCTTCAGCGTGCTGCTGGCCGAGGCACAGCAGGCCGAACGGCACTTGTCGCGGGGCCGCCCATGAGCCTTCTCGAAGACTTTGCCGCCGCCCTGCTGGCGCCGGACCAAGCCTGCCCGGCCGGCCTGTTCAGCAGCAACGGCGCCGACCCGGCCAGCCGTTTTGCGGTGTATCGCAACAATGTCCACGGCTCGTTGATCAACGCGCTGGCGACTGCTTACCCGGTGACGTTGCAACTGGTGGGCGAGGAGTTTTTCCGCGCCATGGCCGGCTGCTACGTACAGGCATGCCCGCCCGGCAGCCCATTGATCAGCGAATACGGCGCGACATTTTCCGGTTTTATCCAGGGCTTTGAACCGGCCGCGAGCGTGCCTTACCTGGCGGATGTAGCGCGCCTGGAACGCTTGCGGGTCCGTGCCTATCACGCGGCGGATGCCCCCGCGCTGGAACCGCAGGCTGTTCTGCAGCAACTGCAAACGCACACCGAGCTGGGCACATTGCACCTGCAACTGCACCCATCCCTGGCCACGCTGGACTCGCGCTACGCCGTCGTCGCGGTGTGGGCGGCGCACCAGACCGAGGGCGCGATTGCCACGTTGAATCCCTGGCATGCCCAGGGCGCCCTCGTGTTGCGCCGGGGCCTGGAGGTCAAGGTGTTCGCCATCGACAGCGGCTCGGTGGCGTTTATCGACAGCCTGAACCAGGGCGCGGTGCTGGAGAAGGCGCTCGCGCACGCACTCGAGGCCTCAGCCGAGTTCGACCTGCACCAATGCCTGGCGTTGCTGATCAACCAAGCCGCCATCACTTATCTGTCTCTGGAACACAAGGTATCGCCATGAACCCTCGATCAACGCGCCTGATCAACCGGGCCATCCAGCTTTTCGAAAAAATCCCCTACAGCTTGATCGCCTTTCTCGCACGCTTCTCCATCGCGGCGGTGTTCTGGAAGTCCGGGCAAACCAAAGTCGAAGGCTTTGCCATCGACTTGATCAGCGGCACCTTCCAACTGGGCGAGCCGCGCCTCGCCGCCTCGACGCTGCCGCTGTTTCGCAGCGAATACAAGCTGCCCTGGCTGTCGCCGGAAGTGGCCGCGCACATGGCGGCATTTGCCGAACACTTCTTCCCGGTGCTGATCCTGCTGGGCTTGGCCACACGCTTCTCGGCCCTGGCGTTGATCGGCATGACCCTGACCATTCAACTGTTCGTGTACCCCGATGCCTACCCGACCCACGGCACCTGGCTGGCCGTCCTACTGCTGTTAGTGGCCAAAGGCCCGGGGCGCCTCTCCGTCGACCACCTGATCGCCCGCCGCTATCGCTAGAGTCGGTCGAGGGCTTCGCCGCTGCGCTTGAACCAGTCCACCAGGTAGTCGGCCAACACCTGGGTGCGTCGCGGCAAGCCGCCCTGATAGGGATGCACCAGGTACATCGGCAGGCTCCGCGTCTGATAATCCCGCAGGAGCCAGCGCAATCGGCCGTCAGCCAGTTCCGCCGGTAAAACGTAGGAAGGCAGCCGCGCAATACCAGCGCCCACCAGGGCGGCCTTTTTCAACAGGTTGTAGTGATTGGAAGCGAAGGTCCCGCTCACCCGCACGCGTAGCAGCTCGTGCTGCTGGTGGTACAGCCACTCTTCGCGGCCGCTGTAGTGGCTGTTCAGCAGGCAGGTGTGGGACGCCAGATCGGCCGGGGTCAGCGGTTCGCCGTGCTGCTCCAGGTAGGCCGGGCTGGCACAGGTCATCTCGTGCCAGGCCAACAGCGGCTTGGCCACCAGGCGCTGATTTTCGATGGCGCCCGAGCGTACCCCCAGGTCAAAGCCATCCCGCGCCAGGTCGCGGTAGCTGTTGTTCAGCTCCAGTTCGATCTGCACCTGCGGGTAGTGCTCGGAAAACTCCAGCAACAAGCCGTCGAAGAAGGTTTCGCCCAACGACACCGGAACCGTCATACGCACCGGCCCGGCCAAGTCGTCCTTGAGCCGGGCCAGTGCCTGACGTGCCCGTTCGACCTGCGCCACCAACGCCTGCGCCTGGGGCAACAACGCAGCGCCGGCAGCGGTCAGGCTGAGCTTGCGCGTGGTGCGATGCAGCAACACCACCGAGTACCCGGCCTCCAGCTGGCTGATGCGCTTGGACAGTTGCCCTTTGCTGCAACCCAGTTGCTCAGCCGCCACGGTGAAACTGCCGGCCTCGATCAGTACGGCAAACGCCGCCAGGTCATCCATCTCGCTCATGGATTGTTTCCATTTGAAAACCAAAGGTTGCTTATTAGCGCGTTTATCCACTTGAAAAGCCACACTAGACTGAACCCTCACTTACCCACTGGAGAAACAGCACGATGAAAATCCTATTGATTGGTGCCAGCGGCACCGTGGGCTCGGCGGTCAAGGCGGAACTGGCGCAGCGTCACGAGGTGATCAGTATTGGTCGCAGCAGCGGCGACTTCCAGGTGGATATCAGCGACAGCGCCTCGATCCGTCGGCTGTTCGAGCAGACCGGCCGGTTCGATGCCTTGGTCTGCGCCGCAGGCAGTGTGAATTTCGTCGCGCTGGGTGAGATGAGCGAAACCGATTTCGAACTGGGCCTGCGCGACAAACTGATGGGCCAGGTCAACCTGCTGCTGATCGGCCGCGAGTACGCCAACGACGGCGCCTCGCTCACCTTTACCAGCGGCATCCTCAACCGCGACCCGATTCGCACCGGCGCCTCGGCGGCACTGGTCAATGGCGCACTGGATGCATTTGTGAAAGCCGCCGCAATCGAATTGCCACGGGGCCTGCGCGTCAATTCCGTAAGCCCGACAGTGCTGCTGGAAGCCATGGGCAGCTATGCACCGTACTTTCGCGGGTACAAACCGGCTGCGGGCGCCGATGTGGCACTGGCCTACGCGAAAAGCGTCGAGGGCTTGCAGACCGGCCAAACCTTTATCGTAGGTTGAACGCCAAAGCTGTAAGAAATGCCTGAAGCTGGCGCGTGGGCTTGTGATGCACCGCCAGCCTGCGTAACGTGGCGGCACTTGTCAGGAGACCCGATAATGCGTGCCGCCCGTACCCTCATGCTGTTTGCCTTGCTCCCCTTGTTCACCGCCTGCCAGTTGTTCGAAAGCGAGCCGGCCAAACCGTCCACCGCCGGGCTGACCCGCATGCAGGGCGAGCTCACGGCAGTCGCCGGCAAGCTGTTGTTCCAACCGTGCCACGACCAGCGCAACTACGTGGTCAAGGACACCGGCGGCACCAGCATCCTGCAGGAAGCCGCTTCCCTGGCGGGCCAGCAAGGCGCACTGTTTGCCGACCTGCGCGGCAAGTTCTCCGGCGTCGCCGCCGGCACCCAGGGCGAAGTGGAGCTGCAACAGCTGTACCGCGTCGAGCGCTCGACCTCGGCCTGCGATGATCCCGACTTCAAGCGCATGATCCTGCGTGCCAACGGCCACAAGCCGGCCTGGGCGCTGAACGTCACCGCCAAGGGCATGGTGCTGGAGCGCGAAGGCCAGCCGCCGCTGCCGGTTCCCTATGTCGAGGAACAACTGGGTGACGGTCGTTTCAACCTGATGACCGAAGCCAATAACCAGCACATCGAACTGTGGGTGGCCCCCCAGCGCTGTGTCGACAGTGCCAGCGGCAGCCTGCAACACATGACCGCCGAGTTGCGGGTCAACGGTCAAGTCCAGCGTGGCTGCGCGGCTTTCGGCGGTTCGCGCGACGATTGATGCGGGCCCGCGCTGTTTTAACATGACGGGAACCTGCCGTTGGGGCTTATAATCGCCGGTTTGCAAAACTGCCGGCCCCACCAAACGCCGCACACCGGATCCTGTCATGTTACGAATCACCGAACTCAAGCTGCCCATCGACCATCCCGAAGAAGACCTGCGGCCCGCCATCGTGCAGCGCCTGGGCATCGCCAGTGATGACCTGCTCGATTTCACCCTGTTCAAGCGCAGCTACGACGCCCGCAAGAAATCGTCGGAGCTGTGCTTCATCTACACCGTCGACCTGAACGTGAAGGGTGAAGCCGCCCTGCTGCTCAAGTTTGCCGACGACCGCAACATCAACCCGGCGCCGGACGTCAGCTACAAGGTGGTGGGCCAGGCGCCCGCGGATCTGGTTGAACGTCCGATCGTCGTCGGTTTTGGCCCGTGCGGGATTTTCGCCGGGCTGCTGCTGGCGCAGATGGGCTTCAAGCCGATCATCCTCGAGCGCGGCAAGGAAGTGCGCCAGCGCACCAAGGACACCTGGGGCCTGTGGCGCAAAAGCGTGCTCAACCCGGAGTCCAACGTGCAGTTCGGTGAGGGCGGCGCCGGGACCTTTTCCGATGGCAAGCTCTACAGCCAGATCAAAGACCCGAAATTCCACGGGCGCAAAGTGCTGCACGAGTTCGTCAAGGCCGGCGCGCCGGAAGAAATCCTCTACGTCAGCAAGCCGCACATCGGTACGTTCCGCCTGACCGGCGTGGTGGAAAACATGCGCGAGCAAATCATCGCCCTGGGCGGTGAAGTGCGCTTCGAGCAACGGGTGACCGACGTATTGATCGAAGACGGTCAACTGAACGGCGTGGTCATCGACGGCGGCGAGCAGATCCTCTCCAAGCACGTGATCCTCGCCCTCGGCCACAGCGCCCGCGACACCTTCCGCATGCTCCACGGCCGTGGCGTGTACATGGAAGCCAAGCCGTTTTCCGTGGGTTTCCGTATCGAACACCCACAGTCGCTGATCGACGCCGCGCGCCTGGGCAAATACGCCGGGCACCCGAAACTCGGCGCGGCCGACTACAAACTGGTACACCACGCCAAGAATGGCCGTTCGGTCTACAGCTTCTGCATGTGCCCCGGTGGCACCGTGGTGGCCGCGACGTCCGAGCCGCATCGCGTGGTGACCAACGGCATGAGCCAGTACTCGCGCAACGAGCGCAACGCCAACTCCGGCATCGTCGTCGGCATCACGCCTGAGGTCGATTACCCGGGCGGCCCGCTGGCCGGCATCGAGCTGCAGGAGCGCCTGGAATCCCACGCCTACATCCTCGGCGGCAGCAATTACGAAGCCCCGGCGCAACTGGTCGGTGATTTCATCGCCGGCAAGCCGTCCACGGCCATCGGCAGCGTGGAACCGTCCTACAAACCTGGGGTGTCCATGGGCGATCTGGCCCTGGCACTGCCGGACTTCGCCATCGAAGCGATCCGTGAAGCCTTGCCGGCGTTCGAGAAGCAGATCAAGGGCTACTCGTTGCACGACGCCGTCTTGACCGGGATCGAGACACGCACCTCATCGCCGTTGCGGATTACCCGTAACGAATCGATGCAGAGCCTGAACGTCAAAGGCCTGTTCCCGGCCGGCGAAGGTGCGGGTTATGCCGGTGGGATTCTGTCCGCAGGCGTCGACGGCATTCGGATTGCCGAGGCGTTGGCGCGGGATATGTTGGGTATCGAGGCCTGAAAACAGCACCGTCCAAAGGTGGGAGCGCGGCCGCTCCCACATTGGTTTTTGTGGCGTGTCAGATATTCGCGCGCAAGATGTCATCGGGCAGTGGCTCACCGCGCTCGACGCTGGCCGCCACCGCGGCTATCAAGCCCTGCAGTTCATACCCCTGCCCCGTCAGCCACGCCTGATCGTAATAGGTAGTGGCATACCGCTCGCCCCCGTCACACAAGATCGCCACGATCGACCCCGACTCCCCCGCCGCTTTCATCTGCTGCGCCGCCATCAGGGCACCGATCAGGTTGGTCCCGCTCGACCCGCCGACCCGCCGCCCCAACCGCTCGGCAAGGTAATGCATGGCCGCCAGCGACAGCGCGTCCGGCACCTTGACCATCGCATCGATGACCTTGGGCAAAAACGACGCTTCGACCCGCGGTCGGCCAATGCCTTCAATCCGCGAGCCGCACTCCAGGCGCAAGCCGGCATCACCGCTCAGGTAGTAGTCAAAGAACACCGAGCGCTCGGCGTCGGCACACAACACGCGGGTGCAATGCTGGCGATAACGCACATAGCGTCCCAGGGTCGCGGTGGTACCGCCCGTGCCGGGGCTGGAAATCAGCCAGCTCGGCTCCGGATGACGCTCGAAGCGCATCTGCTGGAAGATCGACTCGGCGATATTATTGTTCGCCCGCCAGTCGGTGGCGCGTTCGGCGTAGGTGAACTGGTCCATGAAGTGACCACCGCTTTCCTGCGCCAGGCGTTCGGATTCGGCGTAGATCTGCGTCGGATCTTGTACCAGATGGCTCTTGCCGCCATAGAAGCCGATCTGGGCGATCTTTTCCTGGGAGGTGGTGGCCGGCATCACGGCGATAAACGGCAGGCCGAGCAAGCGCGCGAAGTAGGCTTCGGAGATCGCCGTCGAACCGCTGGAGGCTTCGATCACCGGCGCTCCCGGCTTCAGCCAGCCATTGCACAGCGCGTACAGGAACAGCGAGCGCGCCAGCCGGTGTTTGAGGCTGCCGGTGGGGTGGCTGGACTCATCCTTGAAGTACAACTCGATACCCGGCAAGCCGGGCAGCGCCAAAGGGATCAGGTGGGTGTCGGCGCTGCGCTGGAAGTCTGCTTCAATGATACGAATGGCTTCGCGGGCCCAGGGACGGTGGTCGCTCATGAGAGGATCTCTAAGGATTTCAGCCTCAATCTTAGGATGTTTCCCACATCACACACAGATACAGTAACGACTCAATCGGACACACAATTGCTAGGCTCCGCCCCAACTCCGACCGCGCTCCTTTCTTATAACAAATAAGAATATAACTTTTGTTTTAACAACTAACGGTACGGGTTAGGGTACGCATCTATTGAATCTGGATTGGAGAGCACCCCTTGGCTCTGCGTAGCACGTTCACCCGTTTCTTCCAGTTGGAAGCCGCCAGCGGTCTATTGTTGATCGCCGCAGCCGCGTTGGCGCTGATCGTCAACAACTCACCGTTGTCGCACCTCTACAGCGCGTTCCTCGACGTGCCCGTGGTGGCGCAGATTGGCGCGCTGAAGATCGCCAAGCCCGCGTTGCTGTGGATCAACGACGGCCTGATGGCCCTGTTCTTCCTGCTGATCGGCCTGGAGGTCAAGCGCGAGCTGCTCGACGGCCACCTGTCCAAGCCTTCGCAAGTCGTCCTGCCAGGCGCCGCGGCGATCGGCGGCATGGTCGTGCCGGCATTGATCTACTGGGCAATCAACAAGGATTACCCGGCGGCGCTTTCCGGCTGGGCGATCCCCATGGCCACCGATATCGCCTTCGCATTGGGCGTCCTGGCGCTGCTCGGCAAGCGCGTGCCGGTGTCGCTGAAACTGTTCCTGATGACCCTGGCCATCATCGATGACCTGGGCGCGATCATCGTGATCGCCGTGTTCTATTCCAGCGACCTGTCCGGCGCCGCCCTGGCGGGCGCGGGCGCCTGCTTGATCGCCTTGATTGCCATGAACCGCCTGGGCGTGATCAAGCTCGGGCCGTACCTGATCATCGGCCTGATCCTGTGGGTCTGCGTACTGAAAAGTGGCGTGCATGCCACCTTGGCCGGCGTGACGCTGGCGTTCTGCATCCCGATGCGTACCAAAAACGCCGAAACCTCGCCGCTGTTGACGCTCGAACATGCCCTGCATCCATGGGTGGCCTATGGCATCCTGCCGCTGTTCGCGTTCGCCAACGCCGGTGTGTCCCTGAGCGGGGTCAGCCTCGAGAGCTTCACCCACCACGTACCGCTGGGCATCGCCCTCGGCCTGCTGATCGGCAAGACCATCGGCGTGTTCGGCCTGACCTGGCTCGCCATCAAGACCGGCCTCGCCGCGCTGCCCAGCGGCGCCAGTTGGGGCCAGGTGTTCGGCGTGGCGATCCTGTGCGGCATCGGCTTCACCATGAGCCTGTTTGTCGGCTCTCTGGCGTTCGTGCCGGGCGCCAGTGAATTTGCCGGGGAAGATCGAATGGGGATTCTGACCGGGTCGATACTCGCGGCGTGTATCGGTTATGCGGTGACGGCGATGGCGAGTCGCAAGAAAGCCTGACTCGCACAAAACACCGCGCACAAAAAACCCCAGCCGGTCACCCGGCTGGGGTTTTTCTTTGCTCGCGGCTTAACGCTTAGCGAGTCACGCGGCTGGTACCATCAACGGTCATGATGCGAACGCGATCACCGATGCGGAAGATTTCATTCTCCTGCACGGCCTGCACGTAGGCACGCATGCTGCCGTCGTCTTCGCGAACGGTGATTTCCACGCCCTGGGTGCGGGTCAGGCCTTCTTCGGTGGCCGAACCCAACAGGCCGCCGGCGACGGCGCCGATCACGGCGGTCACGATACTGCCACGGCCGCCACCGATGGCGCTGCCGCCCACGCCGCCAATGACGGCACCGGCCGCACCGCCGATTGGGGTCTTGGTGCCTTCGATTTTCACCGGACGCAGGGATTCAATGGTCCCCATGCGAACGGTCTGCACGCGACGCGCTTCGTCACGGGAGTATGAGTCGCCGGTCAGACTCGAGGCGCAGCCACCCAACAACAACGACAGGGTAGTAAAGCAGGCAACTAGTAAAACGGACTTACGCATAGCATCAACTCCAAAGGACAGGTGTTCATTAGACGCGGCCGCTTGACGCCTGTCACGGCAAGCTCCGCAGAAAATTGCTTTCATTCAGCCCTAGTACAGAGTGCCAGCACCAAAACAGACGACAAACGGTAGCTCTCATCTCGTAAACAGGACGCTCATGGATTATTTCATCATTATAGTCACGACCGTAGCCGGCTTGTATTTCCATGGCTGGTTATACCTGCGCATCCGCCGCTGGATCGACCGCGACCTGGCGCTCTCCCTGGCGGGCAACGACCTGCACAAGCGGGCCTTCATGCTGCAACAACTGGAAAAAGCCCGCACCCTGAAGATCAACCGCCGCGAGCTGCCGGACTGGTTGAAAAATGCGGCGCAGCAGTACACGCCCGAGGCCTCTTGAACAGAGGCTTCGGGGTGACGAGCAACAGTCAGAAAGGGTGACGCAAGACGACGATCAGGGCGCCAGGCGCTCACGGGTCCAGTCGGCCCCGTGCAAGCGGTAGTTCAGGCGGTCATGCAGGCGGCTGGCGCGGCCTTGCCAGAACTCGATGCGCTCGGGCAATAAGCGATAGCCGCCCCAGTGTTCAGGGCAGTGCGGCTGAGTGTCGCTGAACCGCTGTTCGGTGACCTTGAGCAAGTCGTGCAATTCTTCGCGATCACGGATCACCTTGCTCTGCGGGGAAGCCCAGGCGCCCAGGCGGCTGCCCAAAGGGCGCACCTGGAAATAGGCATCCGACTCTTCCGGCGTGACCTTGACCACCCGGCCCTCGATGCGTACCTGACGCTCCAGGGTCGGCCAGAAAAAGGTCATGGCCGCGAAGGGCCGCGCCGCAAGCTGATCGCCCTTGGCGCTCTCATAGTTGGTGAAGAAGGTAAAGCCCTGCGCATCCAGGCCCTTGAGCAGCAGGATGCGACAGTGCGGGCGACCGTCCTCGTCGACCGTGGCCAGGGTCATGGCATTGGCCTCCACCGGCGGCTGCTCGGTTTTCACCGCATCGCCGAACCACTGGTGGAACAAGGCAAACGGCTCGCTCGGGGCCTGGGCCTCGCTCAAACCATCCCGTGTGTAGTCACGGCGCATATCAGCCAACACCTGGGTCATGCGACTTTATCCTTCTGGTTCAGCGGATCAGTTTTTGGCCTGGTCGTTCGCAGCCGGTGCAGCAGCCTTGGCCTTGGCTTTGGCCGCAGCAGGTTTCTTGGCGGCTGCCTTGGCCGGAGCCTTTTTCGCGGCTGGCTTGGCAGCGGATTTTTTCGCGACCGTCTTTTTCGCCGAGGCTTTTGCGACCGGCGCAGGCGCGGGAACGTCCTGCACAGCAACCATTTCAGCCACAGGCGGAGTCTTGCCCGAGTTGTACTTGCTCAGCAAGGCCAACATAGTTGTACGCTGAGTAAACATAATTTCCATGCGACGGTTCAGCGCACGGCCTTGGGTGCTGTCGTTGGCAGCACGCGGCATCATGTCGCCCATGCCACGCAGCATCAGACGGTCTTGCTTGAGGCCGCTGAGGCTGAAAATCGATGCGATGGATTGCGCGCGTTCTTTGGTCAGCGCCTGGCTCGCCGGGGCCGCGCCGGTGGCATCAACGTGACCGAGGACCAGTACGGCGGTCTTCGGGTCGGCTTCAACAGCCTTGGCGACGCGAGTGAACGGGCCCAGGGTGACCGGCAGCAACATCGCCGGGCGTTTCGGGTTGTAGGAACCGTCTACCGGGGCAATCACCACCAGTACGTTGTCGCGACGTTCCAGTTGCAGGTTGCTGTCCTTGATCGCGGCGCGCAGGCGCGGCTCATAGTCGTCCAGCCAGGCCTGGGTGATTTTCGGGTCGGGCATTGGCACGTTGGTCACGTCGACCTTGGCCAATGGCTTAGGCTTGGACGTGCTTTCGAATGGCCACCACCAGTGAGTCTCGGAGTCGGTCTTGGCCACGGCGGGGGCGGCAGGAGCAGCGGCTGGCGCCGGGGTGGCGGCCTTGAGGTCGGCCTTCAGGTCAGCCTTGGCATCGGCGGCCTTTTCGTCGGCGCTCTTGGAGGAGAACGGCCACCAGCTGGAGCCGGTATCCGCTTTGGCCACCGGGGCTGGCGCAGGAGCGGCGGCTACCGGTGCGGCAGGCTTGGCGCCAGCTGCGGCAGCTACCGGTGCAGCCGGCTTGGCGCTGGCAGCAGCCGCTACCGGTGCGGCAGGTTTGGCACCCGCGGCGGGTTTGGCGTCCGGTTTGGCGTCGGTTTGGCTCACTGCGTCCTTGGTAGCAGCCTTGTCAGATCCAAATGACCACCAATGCCCGCCTTCGGCATCATTTTGTGGTGTTTGTGCGCAGCCAGTAATAGATAGGCACAGCGCCAGTGCCAAGGACTTGTTCGATAACATGAGATATCCACAAAATGAGAAAAAACCGAGGGCCTGAATGACCCGTTAAACAGACGCTTCCAGAACATTAAAGTTACAATATTTTGCTCAGCGTCTTCTTATACTTGCATTTGTAACAAAAAAACGTGAAACAGCAAGGGGTTTACAGACAACCGGCCAATATTCTGACCAACTTCTGCGCACGTGGGTCCATAAGTACGTAGGGCCCCAGCGTATTAGTCACAAAACCGAACGCTACATCATGTTCGGGGTCGGCAAACCCCAGCGAACCGCCCGCACCAGGATGTCCAAATGCACGCGGGCCAAGGCCGAAGGTCGCATTCGGCAATTGCGGTTGATCCAACATGCAGCCCAGGCCGAAACGGGTTTGGGTCAATAAGGTTTTATCGGGCCCGATACTGTGTTCACGGGTCAATTGTTCGAGCATGTCGCTTTCCAGCAAACTACCGTCCAATAAACCACTATAAAAACCCGCCAGGCTACGCGCATTACCGTGACCGTTTGCCGCTGGCTGCTGCATACGCCGCCATTCGGGTTTATTAGTGCTGGTCAGAATAGACGGCGGATTGGCAAATGCCCGCGTCGTCATGGCCGTGGGTTCACGCATCATTACTTGCAGTAAACGTTGCGCGGCGTCATCGCCCATGTTGCCTTTGCCGCGCGCTACATGGGCCACGCGATAAAATTCTTCGTCCGCCAGGCCCACATGAAAATCCAGCCCCAACGGGCGTGCAACCCGCGCCACGATGGACTCGCCCGGCCCACGCCCGTCGGCACGGCGCAGCAATTCCCCGACCAGCCAGCCATAGGTGATCGCCTCGTAGCCGTGGCCTTGGCCCGGCGTCCACCACGGCGCTTCGGCGGCCAAGGTGTCGACCATCAACGACCAGTCGTACAGCGCTTCGGTGGGCAGCATCTCGCGGATCGCCGGCAACCCGGCCTGGTGGCAGAGCAACTGGCGCAAGGTGATCGCTTCTTTACCGGCCGCGGCAAATGCCGGCCAATAGTTGGCCACTGGCGCATCCAGTTGCAGCTTGCCTTCGGCCACCAATTGCAGGGCCGCAACGGCGGTGAAGGTCTTGGTGCAGGAGAACAGGTTGACGATGGTGTCGCTGTGCCAAGCCTGTGCCCCATCCTTGTCGGCGGTGCCGGCCCACAGGTCGACCACGGTTTCCCCGCCGATCTGGATGCACAGCGCCGCACCACGTTCCTGCGGGTCATCGAACAACGTGGCGAACGCTTCACGTACCGCTTCGAACTGGAGTTCGTAATGCCCCTGAACCTGCACCTAAGCCCCCTCGGAAAACGCTGTAAAAAGTGGCCGACATTGTTCCAGCCCTTGTAGGATTTGTGAACCCGTCAACACTGAATCAATGACCATTTCCGGCATGCCCACCGGAGTGTCCGGCGCCCTGCCCCGCACCTTTACCGTCATGCCCGGGCTTGCTGCCTTCATGCTCGCGAACCGCGCGGGCCGCCTTGGCCTTTTCGGCTTCCTTGCCCAGTTGGTCGACCGCCGCCAGGTTGCTTCGACGCACGCTGTCGACAAAGCCCTGGAACGGCACATCGGTAATGCCGACCAGACCGAAGTGGCCGTTTTCGCCGTCCAGCAGACGCCCGGTCACAGGCTGGTCCAGGTACTGGAACCAGTGAACGCCGACAATCGACGGCTCGGCCATGGCCTGCTTGAGGAAGTTGGCATACGCCGCGCCGCGATCTTCTTCCTTGGCCAACTGGGTCACACCGCCCCAGAACGGGCCGCGGTCCGCCGAGCCGAAGTTGAATTCGGTGATCAACACCGGCTTGTCCAACGCGCGCAAGGCGGCGAAGTCATAGCCGTCCTGGGGTTTGAGCGTGTACAGGTTGAAGCTCAACACGTCGCAATACTGCGCACAGGACGCCACCGCCTCCGGCGTACTCACCGCATAACGCCCGCCCAGCAGCAACTGGTTGGGCGCGTGCCATTTGAGTGCATCGGAGATGGTCTTGAAGTACGTATCGGCGAAGGTCTTCTGGAAGTGTTTGAAGTCGGCTTCGATTTCCGGGTGCTCAGGGTTGGGCATCGGCGGTTCGAAGCCCGGGTCTTCCATCAGTTCCCAGCCCGCCAGGTGGATGCCCCAGGCTTTCGACAGGCCTTCTTCGTTACGGTATTTGTCACGCAGTTGCTTGAGGAATGCACGCTTGGCCGGTACATCGGTGGTCATGCGCAGGGTGCCGTAGGCCAGGGCGTAACGGGATTTTGCATCGTCACCGGGACCGGCCCAGGCCAGTTCGTTATCGGCAAAAAAACCGATCAGCCAAGGATCGTCGCGATGATCGCGGGCGGCGATGGCCACGGCGCGCTCGGTGGCCATGGCGAAACGCGGGTCGAACGGGTCGGGCATGCCGCCCCACCAGTCGGTGCCGGTGCTGATGCTGGCGTAATCGCCGACGATCGACAGCGGCAAGGTGTACGGCACGCGGTCCGCGCTGGCCAGTTGCGCAGCGCTCCAGTTGCCGACGGTGTTGAAACCCCAGGCCTGCAGGCGGTCGAGGGTGTGGCTGACCCAGCGCTTCTGGTCGAAACCGTCAGTGTCATACGTGCGCTGCAGGTTGGCGCGGTAGAAATCGTACCAACGCCCGGCGCCAAAGCTACGCCCTTCGCCGGCGCCGTTACCGGTGCGGTTGTCGCCGCTGCCGTAGTACTTGTCAAAGGGTTCCCCAGCCTTGGGCAGCGCCGCGAACATCCATTCACGGCCCGCCACGTAGGTCTGGTTGTTATCCGAAGCCACGGTGTTGACGCCCAGGGAATAGAACGGATGCCCCTCCGGCGTCACCAGATACCAACGACCATCGCGCTTCTCGGTGCGGAAAAAGCCGCTGGCGTCGAACGCCGGGCCTTTGTTCCAACCGCCGTACTGGTCCAGGGAGGATTTATCCCGCTCGGCCAGCCAAGCCTTGAGCTGTTGCTGCTCCTTGGTGGCGGCGGCCTTGAGTTGCTCGTCGCTGTTGACCTTTTCCGGCCAGCGCGCACGGGTGGACTGGCCATAGGCATCCACCAGTTCGCTGTAGGCCGCCTTCAGCACCGGCTCGCTGTCCTGCACGCCAAAGCGTTCCAGCAGAATACTTTGGGCGACATTCGGCTTGATCATCGACAGGGTCACCGACACCACCTGGCTGCGGTCGATGTCTCCGGCGCTGCTGGCCAGTAACACGCGCTGGCCGTCGACGCTGATCGGCATCGGCGGGCCGGCCTTCATGCCCTGGCTCAATGGCGAGTTGGCTTGCAGCGGGATCAGCAGGGTCTGGGCCGGACCGGCCGGCAGGTCGATGCGGCTGACCAGCGTCCTGCCGTCATTGCTCTGCACCTTGACGTACAGGGTCAGCGCCCAGTCCATGGCGCTCTGGATACGCAGGCTGATGGCGCTGGATTGCGACCAGTCCCAGGCGCCGGTCTGCGGGCTGAGCACCAGGCTCGGTTCGGCGGCCGGGTTGAAGGTGATGCGGCGCAGCACCTCGCCTTCAGGGGTTTGTTCGGCGTTGTATTGCGGCAGGCTGGCGTCCTGAGTCGCCACTTTGACCACATCGGCAGGTCGGACGAAGTTGAACAACGTTTGTTGCCCGGCGGGCGCGGCCAGCAGCGGCGCAGCGAACAGCAGGGCAAAAAGGGCGGGCAGCGTGCGAATCATACGAGCAAGGTTCTCCCAAACGGCCGATAAATGGCCTGATGACATAATGCGATGGCAGTGAGATAGACCACGAAGTGGGCGATTTTGCCCACTGTGGCTTAAGAAATTTCGCGCCGGAACGGCGGCAAGGCATTCAGGATGGCCTTGCCATAGCGCTGCGTGACCAGACGGCGGTCCAGCAAGGTGATGGTGCCCCGGTCTTCTTCGGTCCGCAGCAAGCGCCCGCAGGCCTGCACCAGCTTCAGGGACGCATCCGGCACCGAGATTTCCATGAACGGGTTGCCGCCACGGGCCTCGATCCACTCGGCCAACGCGGCCTCGACCGGGTCATCCGGCACCGAGAACGGGATCTTGGCGATCACCACGTGTTCGCAGTAAGCACCGGGCAAGTCCACGCCTTCGGCAAAGCTCGCCAGGCCGAACAGCACGCTGGAATCGCCGCCATCGACCCGCGCCTTGTGCTTGTTCAGGGTTTCCTGCTTGGACAGGTTGCCCTGGATAAACACCTGCTTGCGCCAGTCGCGGTCGAGGCCGTCGAACACGTCCTGCATCTGTTTGCGCGACGAGAACAGCACCAGGGTGCCGCGTGAACCTTCGACCAGCTCCGGCAAGTCACGGATGATCGCGGCGGTGTGGGCCGGCGCATCCCGAGGGTCGGCCTTGAGGTCAGGCACGCGCAGCACACCGGCGTTAGCGTGATGGAACGGGCTCGGCACCACGGCGGTGACGGCTTTTTTCGGCAGGCCGGCGCGCATGCGGAAGCGGTCGAAGGTGCCCAGGGCGGTCAGCGTGGCCGAGGTGACCAGGCAGCCATACGCCACGTTCCACAGGTTGCGCCGCAGCATTTCCGCCGCAAGGATCGGGCTGGCGTTGACCTCGATATCGAACAGCGCACCGCTTTCCGACAGGGTCAGCCAACGGGCCATGGGCGGGTTGTCTTCCGGGTCTTCGACGGTGAAGGCCGTCCACAACTCCCAGTTGCCCTGGGCGCGGGACAACAGGCTGCCGAACAGTGGGTACCATTCCTCGGCCTGGTTGCTGGCGATGCCGATGTTGACCTCGCCGTCCATGCCTTCCTTGAGCAGGTCGGTCAGGCGGGTGAACAGGTCGGTCAGGCGCGAAAAACCCTTCTTCAGTTCGACGCCCATTTCACGCATGTGCTCGGGGATCAGCCCGCCGACAAAGCGATGGCGCGGGCGCTCGCGGCCCTCGACGTCTTCGCCGGGCTTGAAGTCGGCGACCTGCTCGCAGGCGCTGAACATGAACTGCTGCTGGGTCTTGATCTCCCGCGCCAGTTCCGGCACCTGTTCGATCAGCTTGCCCAGGTCGCCGGGCAGCGGGTGCTGGGCCAGCAGTTTGGTGAGGTTCTTGGCGGTGGCCTCCAGCCAGTCGGCGGTGGAGCGCAGGCGCGTGTAATGGGCGAAGTGGCCGATGGCCTTGTCGGGCAGGTGGTGGCCTTCGTCGAATACGTAGAGCGTGTCGCGCGGGTCCGGCAGCACGGCGCCGCCGCCCAGGGCCAGGTCGGCGAGGACCATGTCGTGGTTGGTGACGATCACGTCGACCTTGCCCATGCCTTCGCGCGCTTTATAGAAGGCGCACTGGCCGAAGTTGGGGCAATGACGGTTGGTGCATTGGCTGTGGTCGGTGGTCAGGCGCGCCCAATCGGCGTCTTCCAGGGCGGTGGGCCAGCTGTCGCGGTCGCCGTCCCATTTATTCCCGGCCAGTTTTTCGATCATGCTGGTAAACAGCTTCTGGCTGACTTCATCGACTTCGATCTTGAAGCCTTCTTCTTCGAACAAGGAGGCCGTGGCGGTTTGCGCGTGGCCTTCCTGCAGCAGCACGTCGAGCTTGGACAGGCACATATAGCGGCCACGGCCCTTGGCCAGGGCGAAGGTGAAGTTCAGGCCGCTGTTGCGCATCAGGTCGGGCAGGTCTTTGTAGACGATCTGCTCCTGCAGGGCGACGGTGGCGGTGGCGATCACCAGGCGCTTGCCGGCGGCCTTGGCGGTGGGAATCGCCGCCAGGCTATAGGCCACGGTCTTGCCGGTACCGGTGCCGGCCTCGACGGCCACGACCGCGGGGTCACCGCTGCGCCGGCCTTCGTCGTCGGTGTCGATATCCCCGAGGACCTTGGCCACTTCGGCGATCATCAGGCGTTGGCCGTAGCGCGGTTTCAAGCTCTTGGCTTCGAGAAAACGCGAATAGGCGCCCTGGATCGTGGTTTTGAGTTCAGTGCTGATCATGGATAGTCGGGCGCAAAAAACGCTGGATAAATTTTCAGTGGTTCGGATCGACCGCTATCATACCCCGCTAATTAATCCCGCGCAGAACGGAGTACCGCAATGACCGTGTTCAGCCTCGTTTACACCCTGCATGTATTGGCCGCCCTGATCTGGGTCGGCGGCATGTTTTTCGCCTGGATGATCCTGCGCCCGGCCGCTGTGGCGGCCCTCGAGGGCCCTGCCCGGCTCAAGCTGTGGGCGAATGTGTTTCAACGTTTTTTCGTGTGGGTTTGGGTGGCGGTGCTGGTTTTGCCGATCAGCGGTGTCGGCCTGTTGCAACTGCGCTTCAGCGGGTTTGAAACCGCACCGCGTTACGTGCAGGTGATGATGGGCTTGTATGTGGTGATGACGGCGCTGTTCATCCGCATCCAGGCGTTGAAGTTCCCCGAATTGCGCACAGCGGTGGCGGCTGAGGATTGGCCGGCGGGTGCGGCTGCACTGGGGCAGATCCGCAAGCTTGTGGGCATTAACCTGCTCGTTGGGTTGGTGGTGGTCGCGATTGCTTCGGCGCGGCCGATGTTCTGAGACGGGCCTTAAACGGCCATCGGGAGCACACCCCCTCCCACATTTGAAATGCATTCCAAATGTGGGAGGGGGCGTGCTCCCGATGGCGTCAGATCGGACGACTCAAAGTCGCTGAATGGTCACAGTTCCCGCAGGCCCGGCCGGCCCCGGCTGCCCTTCCACCCCTGGCCGGCCTTTCTCGCCACCATCGGCGCGGTACACCAGGCAACCCTTGGATTGCCCACCACGCCCAGGCTTGCCCGCCGTCCCCGCCAAACCGCCCGCGCCGCCATCGACCCAGACCTTGATCTTGTCGCTTGGGAAGTCCTGCGGCAGTTCGACCCGCACCTGCGCACCCGCCGCGCCAGGCAACCCGTCGCCACCGTTATCACCGTTGGCGCCGCGCCCAGCGGAGCCCCAAGTGCAACCCGGGTCTTCGCCGTTGGCGCCGTCCAGCCCGGCATAACCTTGGGCGCCAGCGCCACCACGGGCATCCACCGACAGTTCCTGCGCCGTCAGGGCATTGATGCGCAAGGTCAGGTCACGTCCGGCCCTGGCTGGTTTTTCGTGGGTACCGGGAGCGCCACGCGAGGTGATCTGGCTGCCATGTTCCAGTTGCGCATGCCGCGCCTGCAATTGCAGCCCGGTGCTCCCCGGAGCGATGGCGATGCGTGCTTCGCGGCCCAGGTGCAACTCATCCACCGAGATCTGGCTGATCGTGGCCGGGATGAGCAACGTGCCGTAGTCCGCGACGTCCAGGCGTTCCAGCTGCAATACGCCGGTACTGCTGGGCAAGCGCATCAACGAGTTGGTTTCAACACTCACGCTCTGGGCCAGGGCAACGGGGCTGACCAACAGGGCCAACAGAAAAACCTTACGCATCATGGGGCTCCTGAGTGATGGGGAATTTGTTATTTCAAATTTTTCTTTGGGCGCACAGTAACGACTTCTACAGGCGATTTGCCAGTGAAGGATCAAAAAACTTGAGAAGGCGGCAGTTTCAGCGAGGATCGCCAACGATGCCCCTGTGGAATCCCACAGGGGCAAGGCCTGTCAGCGGTTGATCTGGATTTCTACGCGGCGGTTCAGGGCACGGCCTTCAGCGGTTTTGTTGTCAGCCACCGGATGACTTTCGCCCGCACCGGTCACCGACACGAAGTTACTGCGAGGCACACCGGCGCCGATCAGGTAGTCCGTCACCGAATGTGCGCGTTTTTCCGAGAGTGTCTGGTTGTAGGCGTCCTTGCCGACGCTGTCGGTATGCCCGCTGACCCGCAACTGGGCGCTCGGGGCTTCGCGTTTCAGGCGGGTGGCGATGGTGTCGAGCGCGGTTTTATCCGCCGCCGTCAGCTTCGCCGAGTCGAACTGGAAGTGTACATCGCGAATCACGATGGTTTCTTCCTTGACCACAACCACCTCTTCAACCACCGCCGCGGGTGGCGCAGGAGGGCAACCATTGGCATCGACCTGTACGCCTTTCGGCGTGCCGGGGCACTTGTCGCGGCTGTCCGGCACGCCGTCGCCGTCTTCGTCACCATCGCCGTGTACCCAGCAATAGGCGCCGGCCATGCCGCCGATCAACAACGCGCCGTAGCCGGCATAGGCTGAGCTTTCCGTCGCACCGATCGCCGCACCGGTCACGCCGCCCACGGCGGCGCAGGTGGGCCAATCGGTTTTTTGCAAACCTGCACAACCTGTCAATACTCCGGTGAGCAGAACCAAGGGTAGAGCTGTCCGCATGATGCTCATTTGATTTCTCCTGAGGGGATCGGCAGGGGCCGATGGGTGGAGTAAAGACCGCTCCTTTCAACTGCGCCAGTACGTCACACCCCCGGATTCATTGAGGATGGGCGTACTTGAAGGACTTTTCGCAACCACCCGCTCTAGGCCCGCACGCTCAGCCGCGCTAGTCTCTAGGGTCCTGATGTGAGGATCTCTGATGACCGCTGGTATTTCTTCCCGTACACCCCAGCAAGCCCTGGCTGCCTTGCTCGATTTGCACCAGCCCAAACGCCTGTTGCTGTTGGGTGCCAGCCAGTTCCCGGCGCTGGAGGCCTTTCAAAAGGCGCACCCTGAGACTCAGGTGTCCGTCGCGACGCCTGGCGCGCTGCCGGCGGACCTCGCGGCGCAGCGTTTTGACCTGGCGCTGGTGGTCGATTGCCTGGAGCACCTGTCAAAACCACAAGGCCTGACCCTGCTGGGCGGCATCCGCAACCTCAATGCCAGCCGCATTGCGGTGCTGGTCGACCTGGGCGCCTGCGACTGGAAAGACACTGACTTCTTCTCCCTGGCCCTGCAGGCCGGCGAGCGCTTCCAGCGCGATGAGCAGGTACTGACGCTGTTTACCTATGATCTGCTTGACTATAAACAGGTGCCGGACTGGCTCAACGCCCGCTTCTGGGCCAACCCGGAAAACTTCGGAAAGTATTGGTGGTAACCCGATGAGTACATCCATTTGCCCCTGCGGCAGCGGCAACCTGCTGGACGCGTGCTGCGGCCATTATCACGCCGGCCACCCGGCGCCGTGCGCCACCGCGCTGATGCGCTCGCGCTACAGCGCCTACGTACTGGGCCTGGTGGACTACCTGGTGGCTACCACGTTGCCTGCGCAGCAGGCCGGCCTGGACCGTGATGCCATCGCCACCTGGAGCGCCCAGAGCACCTGGCTCGGCCTGGAAGTGGAAAGCTCCGAGGTGTTCGGCGGCCAGCCGGAACATGCGTTCGTGACATTTACCGCGCGCTGGCATGACAGCACCGGCGAACATAGCCACCGCGAACAGTCCTCTTTCGTACAGAATGAGGGACACTGGTACTTCATCGACCCCACCGTGGAAGTGAAGGCCGGACGCAACGACGCATGCGTCTGCGGGAGTGGGCAGAAGTTCAAGAAGTGTTGCTCCAGCTACCTCTAACCACCTCACAGGGATCGCGCCATGCTCCGCACTTACAGCTTGTTGCTGGCGTTGACCCTTGGCTTGAGCGGCTGCGCCTCATGGTTCGAGGACGACGCCCCACCGCCCCACGTTGCCCTGGTGAAGGTCGAAGTGGTGCGGGCCAAGTTGCTCGAACAGAAGTTCAAGCTGTATTTCCGCGTGGATAACCGCGACGACGCCGACCTCACGGTGCGCGGCCTGATCTACAAGGTCACCCTGGGTCGCTTGCTGCTGACCGAAGGCGAATCCAACGAATGGCTCACCGTGCCGCCGCGTGGCCACGCCTTTTTCAAGATCTCGGTACGCACCAACCTCTGGCCGCAGATCCGTGACGTCGTGCAGATGCTGAAAAACCCCGACCGGCCCGTGCCTTATCGGCTGGAAGGCGAGCTGAAAACCGGATTATTCATCGGTAATGACGTGCGCGTGGACCACAATGGCGAGATAATCCCCGGCGATTTTATTCCGGAGCGACATCGATGACTCAGCAACCCCATGTCCATGGTCCTGACTGCAACCACGATCACGATCACCATGATCACGACCACGGCCATGTCCACGGCCCGAACTGCGGCCACGCTCACCAGGAGCCGGTGCGCAACGCCCTGAAAGACGTTGGCCGCAACGATCCATGCCCGTGCGGCAGCGAGAAGAAATTCAAGAAGTGCCACGGCGCTTGAAACCTGGCTACTGAAAATAAGCTTTAGCTCCTGCTTGCGTCGTTTCACCGCGCTCACTAACGTAGCGCCTTTACTGACGCTACCCCCCGCAGGAGCTTTGCCATGGCCTCGCCAGCCCTTTCACATTTTCTTCCCCGGTTCGGCGTTGCCGCGGCAGTGGCCAGTGCATTAAGCCTGGCCGGTTGCCAGCTCCAGAGCACCCAGGACACCCTGCCACCCGTTACCGGCGTCCAGCCGATCAAGGGCCTCGCGCAGAATGTTTCGATACGCCGCAATGCCCAGGGCATGCCGCTGATTGAAAGCAATACCTTCCACGACGCACTGTTCAGCCTCGGCTATGTGCATGCCAGCGACCGCATCACGCAGATGCTCACGTTGCGCCTGCTGGCCCAGGGCCGTCTGGCGGAAATGTCCGGCCCCGAGGTGCTGGATGTCGACCGTTTCATGCGTGCGGTCAACCTGAAAAAAAGCGCCGGCGAGCTCTACAACGCCTCGTCGCCGCGCCTCAAGCGCTTCTTTGAAGTGTATGCCCGCGGCGTCAACGCCTACCTGTTCCGCTACCGCGACAAGCTGCCGCCGGACCTGGCCCAGACCGGCTACAAACCCGAGTACTGGAAGCCGGAAGATTCGGCGCTGTTGTTCTGCCTGCTGAATTTCAGCGAGTCGGCCAACCTGCAGGAAGAATTGTCGTCGCTGGTGCTCGCGCAAAAGGTCGGTGTCGACAAACTCGCCTGGCTCACCCCAAGCGCGCCGGACGAGCCGATCCCCCTGGCCGAAGCCGACAAGCTCAAGGGCGTGAACCTGAGCCAGATCACCGGCCTGGCCGGGCTGGACACGGTCAGCCAGCAACTGAGCAGCCTCAACTCACTGGCGGTGACCACTTCGAGCAACTGGGCCATCGGCCCGCAACGCAGCCGCAGCGGCAAGAGCCTGCTGGCCAACGACCTCGCGGCCCAGCCGCAAGCCCCGTCGCCATGGAACTACGTGCAGATCCGCGCACCGAAATACCAGGCCGTCGGCGCCTCGATCGCCGGCCTGCCGACCCTGTTGTCCGGCTTCAACGGCAAAGTGGCGTGGAGCATGAGCACGGTCAAGGGCGACACCCAGGACCTGTTCCTGGAAAAGGTCAAACGCCAGGGCAGCGCGCTGTACTACGAGAACAACGGTAAATGGCTACCGGCTGCTGTGCGCAACGAGACCTTTTTCATCAAAGGCCAACGCTCGATTCGGGAGGTGGTGTACGAAACCCGCCACGGCGCCCTGCTCAACAGCAGCCAGGCGCTGACCAGCGGGCTGGGCCTGGCCCTGCAAACGGCGGACTTCAAGGACGACAAGAGCCTTGATGCGTTCTTCGACCTGTCCCGCGCGCAAAACGCCGCCAAGGCCTCGGATGCGACCCGGGAAATCCGCGCCATCGCCTTGAACATGGTGTTCGCCGACGCCAGCAACATCGGCTGGCAGGTTACCGGGCGCTTCCCCAACCGCCGCGAAGGCGAAGGCCTGCTGCCCTCGCCGGGCTGGGATGCGCGCTTCGACTGGGACGGTTACGCCGACGCGATGCTGCACCCTTATGACCAGGACCCGGCCCAAGGCTGGATCGGCACCGCCAACCAACGTACCGCGCCGCGCGGTTATGGCATGCAACTGTCCAACTCCTGGGACGCTCCGGAGCGCAGCGAGCGCCTGGCGCAATTGGCCAATGCCGGCAAGCATGACAGCCGCAGCATGATCGCCATGCAATACGACCAGACCACCACGTTCGCCGCCAAGCTCAAGAACATGTTCCAGGCGCCGGGCATGGCACAGCCGCTGAAACAGGCGATCGCTGCGCTGCCCGCGGCCGAACAGGCCAAGGCCCGTGAAGCGCTGAATCGTCTGATGGCGTTTGACGGCCGCCTGGCGCCGACGTCCGCCGACGCAGCGATGTATGAGCTGTTCCTGCAGGAAAGCAGCAAACAGATCTTCCTCGACGAACTCGGCCCGCAAAACAGCGCCAGCTGGAAAGCCTTCGTCAGCAACGCGAGCCTGTCCTACGCCGCCCAGGCCGACCACCTGCTGGGCCGTGAAGACAGCCCGTTCTGGGACGATGTCCGCACTGCGCAGAAAGAAGACAAGCCGACGATCCTCGCCCGCAGCCTGGCCGCTGCGATCACTGCCGGCGACAGCCAACTGGGTACCGATCACAAGGCCTGGCAGTGGGGCAAACTGCACAGCACCACCTGGAAGAACCGCAATGGCCAGGTGATCCGCGGCCCGCTGGCCAGCGGCGGCGACCACAACACCCTGAACCCGGCGCCGTACAACTGGGGAGAGAGTTTCGACACCACCCAAGTGCCGGCACTGCGCATGATTGTCGACTTCGGCCAGGCAGAACCGATGACGGGCCAGGGCGGTATCGGCCAGTCCGGCAACCCGGTCAGCCCGAACTATGCCAATGGCATCGATCCGTCGCTCAAGGCGCAATACCTGAGCTTCCCGATGCAGCCGCAGAACTTTGACAAGGTGTATGGGAAAGCCAGGCTGACCCTCACGCCCGGCAAATAACCGTACCAACAGGTGGGAGCAGGCTTGCCTGCTCCCAATTTTTTTAATCTGCGCTCGATCCAAAATAGTGCAGCCTATTTTTCATGCCCATTTTCGGGCACCTCCTATACTCATAGCTCCCTCTTCCCACCTTTTAAAACGATCATTCGGAGCTGCATTCGGAACTATGGTGCAGAAATTGCTACTTGTGATCCGTCTGACACCGTTCAGTAACAGTCCTAAACGCGCCACAAGCGCTTATCTTGGTTTCCAGGGATTACATAATGAAAAAAGCATTGCTGACCCTTTCTGCACTGGCTCTGTGCATGGCCGCTGGTTCCGCCTTGGCCAAGGAATACAAGGAATTGCGTTTTGGTGTCGATCCGTCCTACGCACCGTTCGAGTCCAAAGCCGCTGACGGCAGCCTGGTGGGCTTCGACATCGACCTGGGCAATGCGATCTGCGCTGAGCTGAAGGTCAAGTGCAAGTGGGTCGAAAGCGACTTCGACGGCATGATTCCAGGCCTCAAAGCCAACAAATTCGACGGTGTGATTTCGTCCATGACCGTCACCGAAGCCCGCATGAAGGCCATCGACTTCTCCAACGAGCTGTTCTCCGGCCCGACTTCGCTGGTATTCAAGAAGGGCGCCGGCTACTCCACGCCTGAGTCGCTCAAGGGCAAAACCGTGGGCTACGAGCAAGGCACCATCCAGGAAGCCTACGCCAAGGCCGTGCTGGACAAGGCCGGCGTGACGACCAAGGCTTATGCCAACCAGGACCAGGTCTACGCTGACCTGACCTCCGGCCGTCTCGACGCGTCCGTGCAGGACATGCTGCAAGCCGAACTGGGCTTCCTGAAGTCGCCGGCCGGTGCCGGTTACGAAGTCAGCGCGGCCATCGACGACCCATTGCTGCCGTCGAAAACCGCGGTCGGTATCAAAAAAGGTAACACTGAGCTGAAGGCCCTTTTGGATAAAGGTATCAAAGCGTTACACGATGATGGCACCTACGCCAGCATCCAGAAGAAACACTTTGGCGATCTGAACCTGTACAGCGGCAAATAATGCCTGGGGCGCCCCTTCCCGCGAGGGGCGCTGTTTTATCGCCATAGGTCCTGATTTATGTTCGAAGAACTGTTGCAAACCCTCGGACTGAGCGCGTTCAGTTTGAAGGGTTTCGGCCCGCTGTTGCTGCAAGGCACCTGGATGACCATCAAGTTGTCGGTGCTGTCCCTGGCCGTCAGCGTGTTGCTGGGCCTGCTCGGCGCCAGCGCCAAACTGTCCAGCCTGCCGTTCCTGCGCATTCCCGCCCAGCTCTACACCACGCTGATTCGTGGCGTGCCCGACCTGGTGCTGATGCTGCTGATTTTCTACAGCCTGCAAACCTGGCTGACCGGTCTTACCGACTTCATGGAATGGGAATACATCGAAATCGACCCATTCAGCGCCGGGGTGATCACCCTGGGCTTTATTTACGGTGCGTACTTCACCGAAACCTTTCGCGGCGCGATCCTCGCGGTGCCCCGTGGCCAACTGGAAGCCGCCACGGCTTACGGCCTCAAGCGCGGGCAGCGGTTTCGCTACGTGACCTTCCCGCAAATGATGCGCTTTGCCCTGCCGGGCATCGGCAACAACTGGATGGTGATGCTCAAGGCCACCGCACTGGTGTCGATCATCGGCCTCGCGGATCTGGTCAAGGCCGCGCAGGATGCCGGCAAGAGCACCTATCAACTGTTTTACTTCCTGGTGGTCGCCGCACTGATCTACCTGCTGATCACCAGTGCGTCCAACTTTGTCCTGCGCCGTCTTGAACGTCGCTATTCGGCAGGCTCGCGGGAGGCCGTGCGATGATCGAACTCTTGCAGGAATACTGGCGCCCATTCCTTTACAGCGACGGCCAGCACATCACCGGCCTGGCCATGACCATGTGGTTACTCAGCGCCTCGCTGGTGATCGGCTTCCTGGTGTCGATTCCGCTGTCCATCGCCCGGGTGTCGCGCAATCCCTTGGTGCGCTGGCCGGTGCAGTTCTACACCTACCTGTTTCGCGGCACGCCGCTCTATATCCAATTGCTGATCTGTTACACCGGCATCTACAGCATCGCCGCCGTGCGCGCCCAACCGGTGCTGGATGCGTTCTTTCGCGATGCGATGAACTGCACGGTCCTGGCGTTTGCCCTCAACACCTGCGCCTACACCACGGAGATTTTCGCCGGGGCGATCCGCAGCATGGCTCACGGCGAAGTCGAAGCGGCCAAAGCCTACGGCCTCAGCGGCTGGAAGCTGTACGCCTATGTCATCATGCCGTCGGCCCTGCGCCGTTCATTGCCGTACTACAGCAACGAAGTGATTTTGATGCTGCACTCGACGACAGTGGCGTTTACCGCGACGATCCCGGACATTCTCAAAGTGGCCCGGGACGCCAACTCGGCCACGTTCCTCACCTTTCAATCGTTCGGCATCGCTGCGCTGATCTACCTGACCGTGACCTTTGCCCTGGTCGGTCTGTTTCGTCTGGCGGAGCGCCGCTGGCTGGCCTTCCTCGGGCCGAGCCACTAAGGAGCCTTCATGCGTCATCAGGTTCATGAACTGATCGCGCCCGTGCCTGGCACGGCACGGCAGATTCACAGTTTCCACTTCGGCCCGGAGCTGGCCGAATGCAAGGTCTACATCCAGTCGTCACTGCATGCCGATGAATTGCCGGGCATGCTGGTGGCCTGGCACCTCAAGGCGCGCCTGGCGCAACTGGCCGCCGCCGGGCGCTTGCGCAGCGAGATCGTGCTGGTGCCGATCGCAAACCCGGCGGGCCTCGAACAAGTGTTGATGGACATCCCGCTGGGCCGCTATGAGCTGGAAAGCGGGCAGAACTTCAATCGCCTGTTTGTCGACCTCAGTGAAGAGGTGAGCGATCGGGTCAAGGATTTGCTCGGGGATGATCCCCAGCGCAACGTCGAATTGATCCGCACGGCACTCTCCACCGCGCTGGCCGCACAAACCGCCGCGACGCAGTTGCAGTCCCAGCGCCTGGTGCTGCAACGCCTGGCCTGCGATGCCGACATGGTGCTCGACCTGCATTGCGATTTCGAAGCCGTGGCGCACCTGTACACCACGCCCGAGGCCTGGCCGCAGGTGGAGCCGTTGGCGCGCTATATCGGCTCGGAGGCCAACTTGCTGGCCACCGATTCCGGCGGGCAATCTTTCGATGAGTGCTTCAGCCTGGTGTGGTGGCAATTGCAGCAACGCTTCGGCGAGCGCTTCCCGATCCCCATGGGCAGCTTTTCGGTGACCGTCGAGCTGCGCGGCCAGGGTGACGTCAACCACGGCCTGGCCGGCCTCGACTGCCAGGCGATCATCGACTACCTGATTCACTTCGGCGCGATTGCCGGCGACGTGGCACCGCTGCCCGCCCTGCCCTACCCGGCCACCCCGCTGGCGGGTGTCGAACCGGTGGCGACGCCGGTCGGCGGCTTGCTGGTGTTCAGCGCCTTGCCCGGCGAGTACCTCGAAGCCGGGCAACTGATCGCCGAAATCATCGACCCCATTACTGACCGCGTAACGCCTGTGCATTGTCAAAACGCCGGCCTGCTTTACGCCCGTTCGCTACGGCGCATGGCCACTGCGGGGATGGTCATCGGCCATGTCGCAGGTTCAGAGGCCTACCGCAGCGGCTACCTACTTTCGCCTTGAGGATGCACGCCCCATGTACAAACTGACCGTTGAAGGCCTGCATAAAAGCTATGGCGACAATGAAGTGCTCAAAGGCGTCTCGCTCAAGGCCAAGACCGGTGACGTGATCAGCCTGATCGGCGCCAGCGGCTCGGGCAAGAGCACCTTCCTGCGCTGCATCAACTTTCTGGAAACCCCCAACGACGGCGCGATGACCCTCGATGACAAGCCGATCCGCATGGTCAGCGACCGCCACGGCATGCGCGTGGCCGACGATGACGAGCTGCAGCGCCTGCGCACACGCCTGGCGATGGTGTTCCAGCACTTCAACCTGTGGAGCCACATGAGCGTGCTGGAAAACATCACCATGGCCCCGCGCCGGGTGCTGGGCTGCAGTAAGAAAGACGCCGAAGACCGTGCCCGTCGCTACCTGGACAAAGTCGGACTGCCGGCCCGCGTGGCCGATCAATACCCGGCATTTCTCTCCGGCGGCCAGCAGCAACGCGTGGCCATCGCCCGCGCCCTGGCGATGGAACCGGAAGTGATGCTGTTCGACGAACCCACCTCGGCCCTCGACCCGGAGCTGGTGGGCGAAGTGCTGAAGGTGATCCAGGGCCTGGCCGAGGAAGGCCGCACCATGATCATGGTGACCCACGAGATGAGCTTTGCGCGCAAGGTGTCGAGCCAGGTGCTGTTCCTGCACAAGGGCCTGGTGGAAGAGCAAGGCACGCCGGAGGATGTGCTGGGCAACCCGAAGAGTGAGCGCCTGCAACAGTTCCTGAGTGGCAATCTGAAGTAAGCCTTCGCTGATCTTCCCGCACGCCCCTGCGCCGCCTAAGCGCTCTGAGAGCCCGCCCAGCCGGCCCATGCGCTTGAGCGCGGCAATCCACGATAAGCGCGCAGGCGGCCCGCTGCCCGCGTTTTGGGGCTTTGCTGGGGATACTGAGTGCAACACGGCAGATATTTGTGATCGGCCGCCAGGAGAGATGGCCAGCCCGCGGAAGGACTGACCACATTCCAATCTGCAGGCATCAGGCCATCGGCGCGGGTGGCGGCTCGTCCGGAAGGGTCGGTTCGCCAGGTTCGTCGGGTTCGGTAGGGTACGGGGAATCGGGCTCAGGTTGACCGGGGATACCACCCGCATAAGCAGGGTCGGCCATCAGGGACCAGGCCAGAACACCAATCTGGTTGGGTTCAAGCCGGGCGAGTTCGGCGCTGATTCGCGGGTCGAGTTTCATAAGGTACTCCTCAAGCGTGGCTCGGCGCGCATTGCACGCACCGAAGCAGTACACCCAATAGAGTCACTTTCCGCAGACTAATTCCCTTTACGCGTAGGAGCTTTCGATCAAGCGCGTGGCAAGGTGACGCCGCGCTGGCCCTGGTACTTGCCAGCACGGTCCTTGTAGGACACTTCACAGGCCTCATCGGACTGCAGGAACAGCATCTGCGCCACGCCTTCGTTGGCGTAGATCTTCGCTGGCAGGGTGGTGGTGTTGGAGAATTCCAGGGTGACGTGACCTTCCCACTCAGGCTCAAGTGGCGTCACGTTGACGATGATGCCGCAGCGCGCGTAAGTGCTTTTACCCAGGCAGATGGTCAGCACGTCGCGGGGAATACGGAAGAACTCCACGGTGCGCGCCAGGGCGAAGGAGTTGGGCGGGATGATGCACACGTCGCTCTTGACGTCGACGAAGCTCTTTTCGTCGAAGTTCTTCGGATCGACGATCGCCGAGTTGATATTGGTGAACACCTTGAACTCATCGGCACAACGCACGTCGTAGCCGTAGCTGGAAACACCATACGAAATCACGCGATCGGCGTCGTCACCACGGATCTGGCGCTCAACGAACGGTTCGATCATGCCGTGCTCTTGCGCCATGCGGCGAATCCACTTGTCCGATTTGATGCTCATGGCGGGTGTCCTGATAGCGAGGTGGAAAAATTCTGTTGGGCATCTTACCGGGGCAGGCGTTGGGGTTCAAAGGGCGTGGGGCTTTTGTTGACGAATGTGTTGATCAATGCCCGCCTTGTACAAGCCGCGCCCATTGGGGCCGGGACCCGAATCGGCGTGCGCGACGGACGTAAATACCACCGCCAGTCACGAAATTAGAGAAACCTTCGGAAATACCATTGGCACGTTCCGGAAAAAGGGTTAAGGTGGCGCCACTGTGCTGCTTGTGTCACTGAGAATCTCTACACGATATGTTGAATTTCGATCCAACCATCTCCAAGAATTTTTCCTGCTCTTTGCACTCAGTCTCGGCCAGGGCTTTTCCTGAGTCGCAGTTAACTTTGTCCAAGGAGATACACCATGTCTAATCGCCAAACTGGTACCGTTAAGTGGTTCAACGATGAAAAAGGCTTCGGCTTCATCACTCCACAATCCGGTGACGACCTGTTCGTTCACTTCAAAGCTATCCAATCCGACGGCTTCAAAAGCCTGAAAGAAGGCCAACAGGTTTCTTTCATCGCTACCCGCGGTCAGAAAGGCATGCAAGCTGAAGAAGTTCAAGTTATCTAACTTGTACTGATTCAGTCGAAAGAACCCCGCCCTTAAAAGCGGGGTTTTTTTATGCCTTGGATTTGGGCATGCATGAATAGAATGCCATGCACAAAAAATGCGGGAGGGGGCTTGCCCCGATGGCGGTGGGTCAGTCAATACATCCAGTGACTGATCCACTGCCATCGGGAGCAAGCTCCCTCCCACATTCAGACTGCGTCGTTACTGAAACAACGACTCGCTCGACAAGCCGTTCTTCTCCAGGATCTCACGCAAGCGCTTGAGCCCTTCTACCTGGATCTGCCGCACCCGCTCACGGGTCAAGCCGATCTCCAGGCCTACATCCTCCAGGGTGCTGCTCTCATGACCGCGCAGGCCGAAGCGGCGAATCACCACCTCGCGCTGCTTGTCCGTAAGCTCCGACAACCACTGGTCAATGCTTTGGGAAAGATCATCGTCCTGCAACAGCTCGCAAGGGTCTGTCGGGCGATCATCCGTCAGGGTGTCCAGCAGGGTTTTGTCCGAATCCGGGCCCAGCGAGACGTCGACCGAAGACACGCGCTCGTTAAGACCGAGCATGCGCTTGACCTCGCCCACCGGTTTTTCCAGCAGGTTGGCGATTTCTTCAGGAGAGGGTTCATGATCGAGTTTTTGTGTCAGCTCACGCGCCGCCCGCAGGTAGACGTTGAGCTCCTTGACCACATGGATCGGCAACCGGATCGTGCGGGTTTGATTCATGATCGCCCGTTCGATGGTCTGACGAATCCACCAGGTGGCATAAGTCGAGAAGCGGAAGCCGCGTTCGGGGTCGAACTTCTCCACCGCCCGGATCAAGCCCAGGTTGCCCTCCTCGATCAGGTCCAACAGTGACAGCCCGCGATTGACGTAGCGTCGGGCGATTTTCACCACCAGGCGCAGGTTGCTTTCAATCATGCGCTTGCGCCCAGCCGGATCGCCCTTTTGCGACAAGCGCGCAAAATGGACTTCTTCTTCGGGAGTCAGCAGAGGGGAAAAGCCGATTTCATTGAGGTACAGCTGGGTCGCATCGAGCGCCCGCGTGTAGTCAATGTACTTATGTTGCTTTAACGCAGTGGAGTTCTTGGATTTGGTGCGAACTGAAGGTACAGCCATTCCCTCATTCGACATCGATTCCATAGCGATGCCGGTCTCCGTAAGGAGAACCTCATCGTCGATGTCAAACTCCGGCGCTTCTTTACTGAGAGCCATTGTTATAGTCCTTTGGTGAGTTCGACCTCAAGCTCAAGCGACGCCTTTATCCTTGGCAACGCTAGAGCCTGTTCCTTCTACGTGAGGGAACAGGCTGGCAACACATCAACGACGGGGTAGGAATTGCAGAGGATCTACAGGTTTCCCTTGGCGGCGAATCTCAAAGTGCAGTTTCACCCGGTCTGTACCAGTTGACCCCATTTCGGCAATTGTCTGTCCGACTTTGACCTGCTGCCCCTCCCGAACCAACAGCCTACGGTTGTGGCCGTAAGCACTGACGTAGGTATCGCTGTGTTTGATGATGACCAGCTCGCCGTAGCCCCGCAAACCACTCCCGGCGTACACCACTGTCCCATCAGATGCAGCTAAAACAGGCTGTCCCAAATCCCCGGCGATATCAATGCCTTTATTCAAACTACCGTTTGAAGAGAATTTTCCAATCAATACGCCGTTCGACGGCCATCCCCAGCCGGTCGGCGCAGGCCCCGCAGGCGGCAGCGGCGCGGCTGCCGGCTTGCTCGCAACCGCAGGCGCGGCGCTGCCTGCAGGCCGCGTGATGATCGTGGTTTTGCTCGAGGACGAGGGCGAAGATGTGGTGTTTGTCACCACTGATGTCGGTGTTGAACCGGTGCGCCCATCGAAGCGAATCGTCTGACCCGGATGTATCGTGTAGGGCACCGGAATATTGTTGCGCGCGGCGAGCGCCTTGTAGTCCCAGCCATAGCGGAAGGCAATCGAAAACAGCGTATCGCCCTTGCGCACCACATACTGCCCCGTGGTCACGGTCGGCTTCTGCGGCGCGGCATTCGTGCGATCAACCACCCTCGCGCCCCCGGAAGGCGTGCTCGAACAAGCCGCCAATAAGGAACTCAAGACAAGGCCAAGCACCAGTCGCTGAAAGCTTGTTTTACTCATACGCTGCGCAAGACCTGTGAGACTCACCCGCCGCTCCCTTTGTGGTGGCTGAACATGAATGCCTGTATCAGGCTTGAAATATGTCGTAAGTATAACTGGGCATTGGCTTTTTACTGGCACACGACTGAAACGAAAGATTCATCGCGTTTAAAACCAACGACCGATCATGTTGACTCTATAGACCCCGCCGTAAGACACATCACTGCCAACAGAATTCACTGCTCGCGAATAAATGATCAGGCCAGCGGGCCATTGAGCAACGGCACGAAACGCACGGCGCCGAGCACATGCCGGGAAAAACCTTCGTCTTCACGGATAATGAGCATCAATTGTTGCACTTCGCCGGAACCCACCGGGATCACCAGCCGACCGCCGGGGGCCAGTTGATCGAGCAACGCCTGCGGTACATCGGTGGCGACCGCGGTGACGATGATGCCGTTATACGGCGCCAGCGCCGGCCAGCCTTCCCAGCCATCGCCCCAGCGGAACACCACGTTGCGCAGGTTCAGTTCCACCAGGCGTTCCTTGGCGCGATCCTGCAGCACCTTGATGCGCTCCACCGAGAACACGCGCTCTACCAACTGCGACAGCACGGCAGTCTGGTAGCCGGAACCGGTGCCGATCTCCAGCACCTTGTCCAACGGGCCCGCCGCCAGCAGCAGCTCGCTCATGCGCGCAACCATATACGGCTGGGAAATGGTCTGGTTATGCCCAATCGGCAACGCCGTGTCTTCGTAGGCGCGATGGGCCAGGGCCTCATCGACAAACAGGTGCCGAGGCGTGCGCCGGATCACTTCCAGTACCTGGGCGTTGGACAGGCCCTCTTCGTACAGGCGCTGGATCAGACGCTCGCGGGTGCGCTGGGAGGTCATCCCGATGCCGCGACGCAACAGGTCGTCTTGTTCACGAGCCATCAGCGCAACTCCTCCAGCCAGCCATCGAGACTACTGAAGGCATCACTGAAGGTGCGATCGAGCTGCAACGGGGTAATCGATACATAGCCTTGCATCACCGCATGAAAGTCAGTGCCCGGCCCACCGTCTTCGGCATCGCCCGCAGCGGCGATCCAATAACCTTCCTTGCCACGCGGGTCGACCACCTTCAACGGCGCCGCCGCGCGGGCGCGATGGCCCAGGCGCGTGAGCTGGATACCGCGAATATGCTCGAGGGGCAAGTTGGGGATATTGACGTTAAGCACCGTCCGGGGCGGCAGATCGAGGGAACCGTGGGCCTCCACCAGCTTGCGCGCGAAATGCGCGGCCGTCGGCAGGTTGTCCAACTGACGCGAGGTCAACGAAAAGGCGAACGAGGTCCGCCCCAGGAAACGCCCTTCCAGGGCCGCCGCCACCGTGCCGGAATACAGCACGTCATCCCCCAGGTTGGCGCCGAGGTTGATGCCCGACACCACCAGGTCCGGCTCCTGATCCAACAAACTGTTGATCGCCAGGTGTACGCAGTCGGTGGGGGTACCGTTCACGCTGATATAGCCATTGGCCAGAACGTGTACGTGCAGCGGACGGTCGAGCGTCAGCGAACTGCTGGCGCCGCTCTTGTCCTGGTCGGGGGCAACCACCACGCACTCGGCGTAATCCGCCAGCGCAGCATGAAGCGCGGCGAGGCCGGGTGCGGTGGCACCGTCGTCATTTGATATCAGAATACGCATGGGCTGTCCGTCTGCCCCACCGGCACCAGATCAACAAGCTCGCGCACCAAGACAGTGGCGAAGCATCCGGCCGGCAGGACGAATTCCAATTGCAGAATGTCAGGCCCGGGATAATGCCACGTCAACCCGCCAATGGGCAGTCGCAGAATGCGACGTTCCTGGCTCATGCCGGCATTCACCAGCCAATCGCGCAGGTCGGCCTCACTGGCAGCAACCGCCTGCTCCAGCGCCTGGGTTGCACCGCTGGCTGGCGAATCGCCTTCGCCCCACTGCGGTCCGGTGGGGTGCAGATCGAGGATCGCCAGGCGCGGGTCGCTGCATTCAGCCTCCCCCGCCGGGAAAAAACTGCGGCTGTCGGTGAAGGCCAGCAGATCGCCGACCTGCGCACGCTGCCAGGAACCGTCCGCGACACGGGCCGCCAACACTTTGTTGAAGAGGTAACTGCGCGCCGTCGACAGCAACCGCGAACGCACGTTGCGCTGCTCCGGCAAGGCCTTGCGGGCCGCCCACTCACGCGCATCCACCACATTGCCGCCGTTGTGGCCAAAGCGCTGGGTGCCGAAATAATTGGGAATGCCGTGCTGGGCGATCAGTTGCAAGCGCGCATCGATGGCCGCGTGATCCCCCGCCAGTTGCGTCAGGCGCAAGGTAAAACCGTTGGCCGAATGAGCACCGCGTTGCAGCTTGCGCTTGTGGCGGCCGGTCTTGAGGATCTTGAGGGTGTCGTTTTCCGCGCCACTCAGGTCCGGATCGGCCTTGCCCGGCAGTTGCACACTGAACCACTGGCGGGTCAACGCCTGGCGATCCTTGAGCCCGGCATAGCTGACGGTGCGCAACGGCACGCCGGCGGCCTTGGCGATCCGGCGCGCGGCTTCTTCGGTGTTGAGGCCACGCTTTTCCACCCACAGCCACAGGTGCTCACCCTCACCGCTCAGCGGGATATCGAGCACTTCGTCGACCTGGAAATCTTCCGCGGTAGCCTTCAGCACGGCGCTGCCCAAGGCCTCGCCATAGGCCCGCGGGCCCAGCAGTTGCAAGTCGTTCATGCGCGCAGCAACAAAGCGACGGAATGTACCGCGATGCCCTCTTCACGACCGGTAAACCCGAGCTTTTCGGTGGTGGTGGCTTTCACGTTCACTTGATCCAATTCAATGTGCAGATCCGCCGCGATCAACGCGCGCATCGACTCGATGTGGGGGGCCATTTTCGGCGCCTGGGCCACGATGGTGTTATCGACGTTGCCGACCTTCCAGCCTTTGGCGTGGATCAGGCCGACCACATGGCGCAGCAATACCCGGCTGTCCGCGCCCTTGAAGGTCGGGTCGGTGTCCGGAAAGTGCTTGCCGATATCGCCGAGCGCCGCGGCGCCGAGCAAGGCGTCGCTCAACGCGTGCAGCAGGACATCGCCGTCGGAATGAGCCAGCAACCCATGGTGGTGCGCGATCCGCACGCCGCCCAGGGTGATGAAATCGCCTTCAGCGAAACGGTGCACATCGTAGCCGTGGCCAATACGCATAAAAAAACGCCCCGATTTAATTCAGGGCGTGATTCTACCTACTTTTGTCGCATATTAACCGAGCAAAGCACGACCATGATGTCGCAAATGGTCTTCGATGAAGCTGGCGATAAAGAAGTAGCTGTGGTCATAGCCCGGTTGCAGGCGCAGTTCGAGCGGATGGTTGGCCGCTTTCGCCGCTTGCTGCAGGGCTTCGGGCTTGAGCTGCACCGCGAGGAAGTCGTCGCGGTCGCCCTGGTCCACCAGCAACGGCAGCTTTTCCGCGGCTTCGCTGATCAGCACGCAAGCGTCCCACTCGCGCCACTTCGAGCGCTCTTCGCCCAGGTAACGGGAGAAGGCTTTCTGGCCCCATGGGCAATCCATCGGGTTGTTGATCGGCGAAAACGCCGACACCGATAGGTAACGCCCGGGGTTGCGCAATGCACATACCAGCGCACCGTGGCCGCCCATGGAGTGGCCGCTGATACCGCGCTTCTGCGAAGCCGGGAAATGCGCCTCAACCAACGCTGGCAATTCCTGCACCACGTAGTCATGCATCCGATAGTGCTTGGCCCAGGGTTCCTGGGTGGCATTCAGATAGAAACCGGCCCCCAGGCCGAAATCCCAGGCGTTGTCCGGATCGCCCGGCACCCCAGGACCACGCGGGCTGGTGTCCGGCGCAACAATGATCAGCCCCAGTTCGGCCGCCATGCGCTGGGCGCCGGCTTTCTGCATGAAGTTTTCATCGGTGCAGGTCAACCCGGACAGCCAGTACACCACCGGCAGCTTGCCGCCCTGCTCCGCTTGCGGCGGCAGGTAGACGGCGAAGGTCATGTCGCAACCGAGCACCTCGGAATGATGCTTGTAGCGTTTATGCCAGCCGCCGAAGCTCTTCTGGCACGACAGGTTTTCCAGACTCATGGCCGACCTCAGAAGTGAATGACGGTACGAATGCTCTTGCCTTCATGCATCAGATCAAACGCTTTGTTGATGTCTTCCAGGCCCATGGTGTGGGTGATAAAGGTGTCCAACGGGATCTCGCCGCTCTGGGCCATTTCCACGTAGCTGGGCAGCTCGCTGCGACCACGCACGCCGCCAAAGGCCGAACCGCGCCAGACGCGGCCGGTCACCAGCTGGAATGGACGGGTGGAAATTTCCTGGCCGGCACCGGCAACGCCGATGATCACCGATTCGCCCCAGCCTTTGTGGCAGCACTCGAGGGCGGCGCGCATCAGTTGCACATTGCCGATGCACTCGAAGGAAAAGTCCACGCCGCCGTCAGTCAAATCGACAATCACGTCCTGGATCGGGCGATCGTAGTCTTTCGGGTTGATGCAGTCGGTGGCGCCCAGTTGCTTGGCGATTTCGAACTTGGCCGGGTTGATGTCGATGGCGATGATGCGACCGGCCTTGGCTTTTACCGCGCCGATCACCGCCGACAGGCCGATACCGCCCAAGCCGAAGATGGCGACGGTATCGCCGGGCTTGACCTTGGCGGTGTTGATCACCGCACCGATGCCGGTGGTGACGCCACAGCCGAGCAGGCAGACTTTTTCCAGCGGCGCGTCTTTAGGAATCTTCGCCACGGAAATTTCCGGCAGCACGGTGTACTCGGAAAAGGTCGAGGTGCCCATGTAGTGGAAAATCGGCTGACCCTTGTAGGAGAAACGCGTGGTGCCGTCGGGCATCAGGCCTTTGCCCTGGGTGGCACGAATCGCCTGGCACAGGTTGGTCTTGCCCGACAGGCAGAATTTGCACTTGCCGCACTCCGGGGTGTAGAGCGGGATCACATGGTCGCCGACCGCAACCGAGGTCACGCCCTCGCCGATCGCCTCAACCACCGCACCGCCTTCATGGCCGAGAATCGACGGGAAGATGCCTTCCGGGTCGGCGCCCGACAACGTGTAGGCGTCGGTATGGCACACGCCGGACGCAACCACGCGCAACAGCACTTCGCCGGCCTTGGGCATGGCGACATCCACTTCTACGATCTCGAGGGGCTTCTTGGCTTCGAAGGCTACGGCGGCGCGGGACTTGATCATCCGGGTTTCTCCTGGGAGTTAAAAACTAAGACGGCGAGTGTAAAACATGCCCCGCTGATTAATAATCCAGGCAAAAGCAAAACTTTATTGCTGTACAGGGATAATCGCCATGCTGGAAAACCGCTGGGAAGGCATCGATGAGTTCGTCGCCGTCGCTGAATGCAGCCAATTCACCGCGGCGGCGGAACGCCTTGGGGTGTCTTCGTCGCACATCAGCCGGCAAGTGGCTCGCCTGGAAGAACGGCTGCAAACGCGCTTGCTGTATCGCAGTACGCGCAAGGTGACCCTGACCGAAGCCGGCCAGACCTTTCTGCAACACTGCCAGCGCCTGCAGGATGGCCGCGAAGAAGCCCTGCGCGCCGTCGGCGACCTCGCCAGCGAGCCCAAGGGCATGCTGCGCATGACCTGCGCCGTGGCGTATGGCGAACGATTCATCGTGCCGCTGGTGACGCGGTTCATGGGGCTTTACCCGCAACTGCGGGTGGACATCGAACTGAGCAATCGTCAGTTGGACTTGGTACACGAAGGCCTCGACCTGGCGATTCGCCTGGGACGCCTGCAAGACTCGCGCATGGTCGCCAGCCGCCTAGCGCCGCGCCGCATGTACTTGTGCGCGTCGCCGTCCTACCTGGCGCGGTATGGGCGGCCGCACAGTTTGTCGGAATTGACTCGGCACAACTGCCTGATCGGCAGCTCGGACATCTGGCAACTGGCCCAGGACGGGCGCGAATTTTCCCAAAGGGTGCAGGGCAACTGGCGCTGCAACAGTGGGCAAGCGGTGTTGGACGCGGCGTTGCAAGGGGTGGGCTTGTGTCAGTTACCGGACTATTACGTGCTCGAGCATTTGCACAGTGGCGCGCTGGTGTCGTTACTGGAAGCGCATCAGCCGCCGAATACGGCGGTGTGGGCGTTGTATCCGCAGCAGCGGCATTTGTCGCCGAAGGTCAGGAAGCTGGTGGATTATTTAAAGGCAGGGTTGGCCGAACGGCCCGAGTACGGTGCTGAGCATTGATGGCGTTTATCGTTTATGTAGGAGCGAGCTTGCTCGCGAAAAACTTGAGAGCGCCGCTTCAATCCAGATTGTCCGCGTTATCGTTGACGTTTTTCGCGAGCAAGCTCGCTCCTACAGCCGATTGGCCCAGCGTAGTCGCAGCCATTCCAGGTCCTCGGGCCGGGTCACCTTGATATTGTCCGAGCGTCCTTCGATCAGGCGCGGCGCCTGGCCTGACCATTCCATGGCCGAGGCTTCGTCGGTGATCACCGCATCGGCCACCAGGCTGTCGGCCAATGCGCGATGCAACGCGCCCAAGCGGAACATCTGCGGTGTGTAGGCTTGCCAGATCAGGCTGCGGTCAACGGTCTCGATGACGCGACCATGCTTGTCTACACGCTTGAGGGTATCGCGGGCCGGCACAGCCAGCAGGCCACCCACCGGATCGTCCGCGAGTTCGGCGAGCAGTTTGTCGAGATCGTCACGACTCAGGTTAGGCCGCGCTGCATCATGCACCAAGACCCAATCATCATCGCTGGCACCCAGGGCATTGAGCTGCAGCAACGCATTGAGTACCGAGCCCGAACGCTCCGAGCCACCGTCCGCCCGCTGGATACGCGGGTCAGCGGCACACGCGAGGTGAGGCCAGTAAGGGTCATCAACAGCAAGACTGACCACCAGGCCCTTGAGCGAGGGGTGGTCGAGAAAACAGCCAAGGCTGTGTTCGAGAATAGTGCGCCCGCCCAGTTGCAAGTACTGCTTGGGACGGTCCGCAGCCATACGGGCACCGATGCCCGCGGCAGGAATCACGGCCCAGAAGGCCGGCAAACGGTGATTCATTGGGCCAACTGGTAGAGGGTTTCGCCCTCCTTGACCATGCCCAATTCATGGCGAGCCCGCTCTTCGACGGTCTCCATGCCCTTTTTCAACTCAAGCACCTCGGCATCGAGAACGCGATTGCGCTCCAGCAGGCGTTCGTTTTCGGCGTGCTGGTCGGCAATTTGCTGGGTCAGGTCTTTTACCTGCGCAAAGCTGCCATTACCCACCCATAGGCGGTACTGCAGGCCAGCCAGCAACAAGAGCAAGACGAGGAACAACCAATTGGGACTGCGCATCGAATATCGGGTATCCAGTGAAAAAAGACCGCCATACAAAACTTTTGCAGCAACGGATAGCACGAAGCCTGGAAGACCCAGGCTTGTGCTTGATCGTCATCAGATTAGCGTCGAATTTCACACTCTCGTGATTTTTCCGACACAATCTGCCGACTTTTTACCATTTACTGATCAGCCGCGAAACTCGCTGCGACCGTTGTACTTGGCTTTACCCGCCAGTTGCTCTTCGATACGCAGCAATTGGTTGTACTTGGACACGCGATCGGAACGGCACAGCGAGCCGGTCTTGATCTGGCCCGCCGACGTGCCCACGGCCAGGTCGGCAATGGTCGAGTCTTCGGTTTCGCCGGAGCGGTGCGAGATCACGGCGGTGTAGCCCGCAGCCTTGGCCATCTGGATGGCTTCCAGGGTTTCGGTCAGGGTGCCGATCTGGTTGAACTTGATCAGGATCGAGTTGGCGATCTTCTTGTCGATGCCTTCTTTCAGGATCTTGGTGTTGGTCACGAACAGGTCGTCGCCCACCAGCTGGATTTTTTCGCCGATCTTGTCGGTGAGGATTTTCCAGCCGTCCCAGTCGGACTCGTCCAGGCCGTCTTCGATCGAGATGATCGGGTAGCGCTGGGTCAGGCCCTTGAGGTACTCGGCAAACCCTTCGGAGTTGAACACCTGGCCTTCGCCGGACAGGTTGTACTTACCGTCTTCGTAGAATTCGCTGGCGGCGCAGTCCAGGGCCAGGGTCACGTCGGTGCCCAGGGTGTAACCGGCGTTGGCCACGGCTTCGGAGATGACTTTCAGTGCATCTTCGTTGGACGCCAGGTTCGGCGCGAAACCACCTTCGTCACCCACGGCGGTGCTCAGGCCACGGGCCTTCAGCACAGCCTTGAGGTGATGGAAAATCTCGGTGCCCATGCGCAGGCCTTCGGAGAAGGTCTTGGCGCCAACCGGCTGCACCATGAATTCCTGGATGTCGACGTTGTTATCGGCGTGCTCGCCGCCGTTGATGATGTTCATCATCGGCACCGGCATCGAGTACACACCCGGTGTGCCGTTGAGGTTGGCGATGTGGGCGTACAGCGGCAGGTCCTGGTCCTGCGCGGCGGCCTTGGCGGCGGCCAGGGACACGGCGAGGATGGCGTTGGCCCCCAGGCTGCCTTTGTTTTCAGTGCCGTCGAGCTTGATCATCGCGTGGTCCAGGGCTTTCTGGTCCAGCGGGTCTTTGCCCAGCAACAGGTCACGAATCGGACCGTTGATGTTGGCTACCGCCTTGAGGACACCCTTGCCCAGGTAACGGCTCTTGTCGCCATCACGCAGTTCCAGCGCTTCGCGGGAACCTGTGGAAGCACCGGACGGCGCGCAAGCGCTGCCGATGATGCCGTTATCGAGAAGCACGTCGGCTTCGACGGTGGGGTTGCCACGGGAGTCGAGAACTTCACGACCTTTGATGTCGACGATTTTTGCCATTGTTGTAAACACTCCAAAGTTGACGAAAACGCTCTATACCGCTCGATTTAACTTGTCGCGCACATTGCAATATTTGGAACAAACTTGCCAGTAATAGTGCCCTCTCGGGCCTCATCGCGAGCAAGCTCGGCTCCTGCACGGAGAAATGGCGCTTACGCGGTCTCTACCGTCGGAAAACTCTTGACCAGCTCGTCCAACTGCTTGAGCTGGGCCAGGAATGGCTCCAGTTTGTCCAGGCGCAGGGCGCAAGGACCATCGCATTTGGCGTTGTCCGGGTCCGGGTGGGCTTCCAGGAACAGGCCGGCCAGGGACTGGCTGATGCCGGCCTTGGCCAGGTCCAATACCTGGGCACGACGCCCGCCAGCGGAATCGGCGCGACCACCCGGCATTTGCAGCGCGTGGGTCACGTCGAAGAACACCGGGTATTCAAACTGTTTCATGATGCCGAAACCGAGCATGTCCACCACGAGGTTGTTGTAGCCGAAGCTCGAACCGCGCTCGCAGAGGATCAACTGGTCGTTACCCGCTTCCACGCACTTGTTCAGGATGTGCTTCATTTCCTGGGGCGCGAGGAACTGGGCTTTCTTGATATTGATCACCGCACCGGTCTTGGCCATGGCGACCACGAGGTCGGTCTGGCGCGACAGGAAGGCCGGCAACTGGATGATGTCGCACACCTCGGCGACCACGGCAGCCTGTTCAGGCTCGTGGACGTCGGTGATGATCGGCACGCCGAAGGCTTGCTTGATGTCCTGGAAGATCCGCATGCCTTCTTCAAGGCCCGGGCCGCGATAGGAGGTCACGGACGAACGGTTGGCCTTGTCGAAGCTGGCCTTGAACACATAAGGGATACCCAGTTTCTGGGTAACCTTGACGTACTCTTCACAGACCTGCATCGCCATGTCGCGGCTTTCCAGCACGTTCATGCCGCCGAACAGCACCATGGGCTTGTCGTTGGCAATCTCGATGTCGCCTACGCGAATGATCTTCTGGGCCATCAGCTTCACGCCTTCTTCTGATGTTGCGTCAGTGCTGCTTTAACGAAACCGCTGAACAACGGGTGACCGTCGCGCGGCGTCGAGGTGAACTCAGGGTGGAACTGGCAGGCCACGAACCATGGATGATCCGGCGCCTCGACCACTTCGACCAACTTGCCGTCACCGGAGCGACCGGAGACTTTCAGGCCGGCTGCCTTGATCTGCGGCAGCAGGTTGTTGTTCACTTCGTAGCGGTGACGGTGACGCTCGACGATCACGTCCTTGCCGTAGCAGTCGTGGACCAGCGAACCCGGCTCCAGCAGGCAGTCTTGCGCGCCGAGGCGCATGGTGCCGCCCAGGTCGGACGATTCGGTACGGGTTTCAACGGCGCCGGTGGCGTCTTCCCACTCGGTGATCAGGCCCACGACCGGGTGGCCGCTGGAATGATCGAACTCGGTGGAGTTGGCGTCTTTCCAACCCAGCACGTTACGAGCGAACTCGATAACGGCCACTTGCATGCCCAGGCAGATCCCCAGGTACGGCACCTTGTGCTCACGAGCGTACTGCACGGCGGTGATCTTGCCTTCCACGCCACGCAGGCCGAAACCGCCTGGAACGAGGATCGCGTCGACGCCTTCGAGCAGCGCGGTGCCTTGGTTCTCGATGTCTTCGGAATCGATATAGCGCAGGTTGACCTTGGTACGGTTGCTGATGCCAGCGTGGCTCATCGCTTCGATCAGCGACTTGTACGCGTCCAAAAGCTCCATGTACTTGCCGACCATGGCGATGGTGACTTCGTGCTCAGGGTTGAGCTTGGCGTCGACCACGGCTTCCCACTCGGACAGATCCGCGCCGCCGCATTGCAGGCCGAAACGCTCGACCACAAAATCGTCCAGGCCCTGGGAATGCAGGATGCCCGGGATCTTGTAGATGGTGTCGGCGTCTTCCAGGGCAATCACCGCACGCTCTTCAACGTTGGTGAACTGCGCGATCTTGCGACGCGAGGAAATATCGATCGGGTGATCGGAACGGCACACCAGCACGTCCGGCTGCAGGCCGATGGAACGCAGTTCCTTGACCGAGTGCTGGGTTGGCTTGGTTTTGGTTTCGCCGGCGGTGGCGATGTAGGGCACCAGTGTCAGGTGCATCAGCATCGCGCGCTTGGCGCCGACTTCGAAACGCAACTGGCGGATGGCTTCGAGGAACGGTTGGGATTCGATGTCACCCACGGTGCCACCGATCTCGACCATCGCCACGTCGGCATCGCCCGCGCCCTTGATGATGCGGCGCTTGATTTCGTCGGTGATGTGCGGGATCACCTGGATGGTTGCACCCAGGTAGTCACCACGACGCTCCTTGCGCAGCACGTGTTCGTAGACACGGCCGGTGGTGAAGTTGTTGTTCTGGGTCATGGTCGTGCGGATGAACCGCTCGTAGTGGCCCAGGTCCAGGTCGGTCTCGGCGCCGTCGTGGGTGACGAACACTTCACCGTGCTGGAACGGGCTCATGGTGCCCGGGTCAACGTTGATGTACGGGTCCAGCTTGAGCATGGTGACCTTAAGTCCCCGCGCCTCCAGGATGGCCGCCAATGAAGCGGAGGCAATGCCTTTCCCCAATGAAGAAACAACACCGCCCGTGACGAATATGTAGCGCGTCATGAAAAACCCTAGAAGTCTGCGTTAAAGCGGTCCGAGCCGCCGGGGAAAGCGAAGGAAGGCCGAAGCCCCCGATCACCTGCATTAATCACAGTGCACCTTTCAAAAAAACCGCCGCGTGGTGACAGACCAGCAATGAAACACCGGTACGTTGATCGCTACACATTTTTTGGAATCGCCCAGCAAAGACTGCTTGGTAATCGGCAACTGCTGCGATTCAGGCGAATCCACAGAAGTTGTATCAAGAAGGGAGCGTAGTCTACCGGAAAGGCGCTATCAGCTCAAACCTTGATCGCAGGTCTGTGGCATCCAATGTAATTGCCAGCCGTCATTCGACGTCTTCCAAAGCCCTGCAAGGCTGGGCACAGCCAGCAATTGCTCGCCCCGATACAGCAGCGGCAATCTGCCACGGACAAAACCCGGCAGCCCACTTTCGTTGAGCAGACGCTTCAAATCGCGCCGACCGCGCCCCGGAATGTCGATGATTTCGCCGCCCTGGCGATAGCGAACCTGCAACACACCCTCGGGAACCCGACCGATCAACCGGAGTTGGCCATTACCCGGTAACTCTAGCGGGTTTTGCGGCTGTGCCCAGCTCACCGATGCGTCGGAAAACTCCGACCAACTGTAGGGCAGCCACCAGATGCGCTCGCCGCAACGGTGCAGATCGCCGTTGGCCAAGCGCCACAGGGGTTGTGCATCGAGCTTGGCGTCGCGCAGGGAATGCCAGCCGGCCCAGTGGTCGCTGTCGGGTAAACGCGTCAGCGGGCTCAGCCAATGGCGCAGGGCGTTGCGTTGACGCGCGTCGGAAAGCTCACACAACGGCGCCAGGGCCAAGGACGGCAAGGGCAGCCACGGAAAAGGCGAAGGCTGCTCGGCGGCTTGCAGGTCGATGTGCGCCAACTCGTCCAACAGGCCTTGGGCTTCGCTCAAATGTTCAGCGGCACGGGCCAGGTTGGCCACGGCCTGGGGCCAGCGCTCGGTCAGCCGCGGGAATACACGATGGCGCAGGTAATTGCGCGAAAAGCGGGGATCGGCGTTGGAAGGGTCTTCGATCCACGTCAACTGGTGCTCCTCGGCGTAGGCCTGCAGCTGCGCGCGTGAACTGCGCAGCAACGGCCGCAGCAGATGACCGCCCGCCAGCGCACGCTGCATCGGCATGGCCGCCAACCCTTGCACCCCCGCGCCGCGCAACAGACGAAACAGCAAGGTTTCGGCCTGATCGTCGCGGTGCTGGCCGATGAGCAACACTTCCCCTGCCCCGACCACCTCACTGAATGCCTGATAGCGCGCATCACGGGCCGCACGTTCCAGGCTTGCGCCAGCCCGCACCTGCACGCGCATCACCCGCAACGGCACGCCAAGGGCGTCACAGACCGACTGACAATGAGCGGGCCAGGCATCGGCTGCAGCTTGCAGGCCATGGTGGACATGAACAGCGCCGAGCGTAGGAAGCTTCTCAGTTTTGGCGAGATTTGCCAGGAGGTGCAGCAGGACGGTGGAATCAAGCCCGCCGGAAAAAGCGATATGCCAGGCCGGAGCGTTGCGCCAGGGGGCCAGGGTTTGCAGGAGTTTGGCGGAAAGTAATGGTTTCATCAGATGTTACCGCCGCAAACCTGGAATACGTTGGCCAAGCATACACAAAGCAAATGTGGGAGGGGGCTTGCTCCCGATAGCGGCAGGTCAGTCACCAGAAGCATTGACTGACACGCGGCAATCGGGAGCAAGCCCCCTCCCACATTTTTTACGGCTGCGGTTTAGAGACCGTAGCTCATCAGGCGCTCGTAACGCCGGGCCAACAGTGCTTCGGTATCCAGCTTCTTGAGCATCGCCAGTTGCGAACCCAGTTCGGCACGGATGGTCGCGGCAGCGGCGGCCGGGTCGCGGTGGGCGCCGCCCAATGGTTCGGCGATGACTTTATCCACGATCCCCAGGCCCTTGAGGCGATCGGCGGTGATGCCCATCGCTTCGGCAGCGTCCGGCGCTTTCTCGGCGGTTTTCCACAGGATCGAGGCGCAACCTTCTGGCGAGATCACCGCGTAGGTCGAATATTGCAGCATGTTCAATTGGTCGCAGACACCAATGGCCAACGCACCGCCGGAACCACCTTCACCAATCACGGTGGCAATGATCGGGGTTTTCAGGCGGGACATGACGCGCAGGTTCCAGGCGATCGCTTCGCTCTGGTTGCGCTCTTCGGCGTCGATACCCGGGTACGCGCCCGGGGTGTCGATGAACGTCAGGATCGGCATCTTGAAGCGCTCGGCCATTTCCATCAGGCGGCAAGCCTTGCGGTAGCCTTCCGGACGCGGCATGCCGAAGTTACGGCGGACTTTCTCGCGCACTTCACGGCCTTTCTGGTGACCGATCACCATCACCGGCTGGTCGTCCAGGCGAGCGATACCGCCCACGATGGCCGCGTCGTCGGAGAAGTGGCGGTCGCCGTGCAGCTCGTCGAACTCGGTGAAGATGTGCTGAATGTAGTCCAGGGTGTACGGACGGCGCGGATGGCGGGCCAGGCGCGCAATCTGCCAGCTGGTCAACTTGCCGAAGATGTCTTCGGTGAGCGAGCTGCTCTTGTCTTGCAGGCGAGCGATTTCATCGCCGATATTCAGCGAGTTGTCATTGCCGACCAGGCGCAGTTCTTCGATCTTGGCTTGCAGGTCAGCGATCGGCTGTTCGAAATCAAGAAAATTCGGGTTCATAAGCGTCCGTCTTGGGTCGACGGCCAAGGAGTGCCTGGCCAGCCGGTTGTCTATTCGCGCCCTACCTTAAGGGAGAGGCGCGTCTAGGTCGAGATTAAATGTTTGGTCGAGATCAGGCTATTTGCCATCACCTGATCGTCAACGGTATTGGAGGAAGACGTTGTCACGACCGAACTGGTCACGCAATGCTTGAATCAAGCCATCAGCGGGATCAATTCGCCAGGTCTCGCCGAACTGCAGCATGGCCTTGGCGTCGTTACCGGTGTATTCCATGGTCACCGGGCATGCGCCACGGTGGCGTTTGAGCAAGTCCCCCAACCAGCGCAGCTGATCGCCCTTGAGCGCCTCGGTCTTGACCTTCAAGCGCAGGCTTTCGGCCAGGTTGGTGCGCGCGTCTTCCATGCTCATCACGCGCTTGATCCGCAGGCGCAGGCCGCCGGAGAAGTCGTCGTTGCTGACCTCCCCTTCCACCACCACCATGGCGTCGGTCTGCAACAGCGACTGCGCCGAATGGAACGCATCGGCAAACAGCGACGCCTCGATCCGGCCGGAGCGGTCGTCGAGGGTGATAAAGCCCATCTTGTCGCCCTTTTTGTTTTTCATCACCCGCAGGGCGATGATCATGCCGGCGACGGTCTGGGTGTCGCGCGCCGGTTTCAGGTCGATGATGCGCTGACGGGCGAAACGACGGATTTCCCCTTCGTACTCGTCAATCGGGTGACCGGTCAGGTACAGGCCCAGGGTGTCTTTCTCACCTTTGAGGCGTTCCTTGAGGGTCAGCTCCTTGGCCTTGCGATGGTTGGCGTAGACATCCGCGTCTTCTTCGACGAACAACCCGCCAAACAGGTCGGCGTGACCGCTGTCGTGGGTGCGGGCGGTCTGTTCGGCGGCCTTGATCGCTTCTTCCATGGCGGTCAGCAGCACCGCGCGATTGCGGTCGATATTCGCCTGGTAGGCCTTCGGCTCATCATGGAAATACGGGCCGAGACGGTCGAGGGCGCCGCTGCGGATCAAGCCATCGAGGGTACGTTTGTTGATGCGCTTGAGGTCGACCCGCGCGCAGAAATCGAACAGATCCTTGAACGGGCCGTTTTGGCGCGCCTCGGTGATCGCTTCCACCGGGCCCTCGCCCACCCCCTTGATCGCCCCCAGGCCATAGATGATGCGGCCTTCGTCGTTCACGGTGAACTTGAACTCCGAGGCGTTCACGTCCGGCGCGTCGAGGCGCAGCTTCATGGTTCGCACTTCCTCGATCAAGGTCACGACCTTGTCGGTGTTGTGCATATCCGCCGAGAGTACCGCGGCCATGAACGGCGCCGGGTAGTGGGCCTTCAGCCAGGCGGTCTGGTACGACACCAGGCCGTAGGCAGCGGAGTGGGATTTGTTGAAGCCATAACCGGCGAATTTTTCCACCAGGTCGAAAATGTTACCGGCAAGGTCGGCGTCGATATTGTTGGTGGCGCAACCCTCGATGAAACCGCCGCGCTGCTTGGCCATTTCCTCGGGCTTTTTCTTACCCATGGCGCGACGCAGCATGTCCGCACCACCGAGGGTGTAACCGGCCATGACCTGGGCGATCTGCATCACCTGTTCCTGGTACAGGATGATGCCGTAGGTCGGTGCCAGTACCGGCTTGAGGCCTTCGTACTGGTAGTCCGAGTGCGGGTAGGCCAGTTCGGCGCGACCGTGCTTACGGTTGATGAAGTCATCCACCATGCCCGATTGCAGCGGGCCCGGACGGAACAGGGCGACCAGTGCGATCAAGTCTTCCAGGCAGTCGGGCTTGAGCTTTTTGATCAGCTCTTTCATGCCGCGGGATTCCAGCTGGAACACCGCCGTGGTTTCGGCTTTTTGCAGCAGGCTGTAGGTCGGCTTGTCATCCAGCGGGATAAACGCGATGTCCAGCGGTGCTTCGCCGACCTTGGCACGGTCGCGGTTGATCGTCTTGAGCGCCCAGTCGATGATCGTCAGAGTCCGCAGGCCGAGGAAGTCGAACTTCACCAGGCCGGCCGCCTCCACGTCGTCCTTGTCGAACTGGGTCACCAGGCCATCGCCTTCTTCGTCGCAATAGATCGGCGAAAAGTCGGTGAGCTTGGTCGGCGCGATCACCACGCCACCGGCGTGTTTACCGACGTTACGCACCACGCCTTCGAGCTTGCGCGCCATCTCCCAGATTTCGGCGGCTTCTTCGTCGACCTTGATGAAGTCGCGCAGGATTTCTTCCTGCTCGTAGGCCTTTTCCAGGGTCATGCCGACTTCGAACGGGATCATCTTCGACAGGCGATCCGCCAGCCCGTAGGACTTGCCCTGCACCCGGGCCACGTCGCGGATTACCGCCTTGGCCGCCATGGAACCGAACGTGATGATCTGGCTCACGGCGTTGCGGCCATACTTATCGGCCACGTATTCGATCACGCGGTCGCGACCGTCCATGCAGAAGTCGACGTCGAAGTCGGGCATGGAGACCCGTTCCGGGTTAAGGAAGCGTTCGAACAGCAGGTCATATTCCAGCGGGTCGAGGTCGGTGATCTTCTGCACATAGGCAACCAGCGAGCCGGCACCCGAGCCCCGGCCTGGACCGACCGGCACGCCGTTACTCTTGGCCCACTGGATAAAGTCCATCACGATCAGGAAGTAACCGGGGAACCCCATCTGGATGATGATATCCAGCTCGAAATTCAGCCGGTCGACGTAGACCTGGCGCTTGGCTTCGTAATCTTCGGTGGTGTCCTTGGGCAGCAGGACCGAGAGGCGTTCCTCCAGGCCATCGAACGATACCTTGCGGAAATACTCATCGATGGTCATGCCTTCGGGAATCGGGAAGTTGGGCAGGAAGTGCTTGCCCAGCTTCACTTCGATATTGCAGCGCTTGGCGATCTCGACGGAGTTTTCCAGGGCCTCGGGCAGGTCGCTGAACAGCTCGGCCATTTCCTCGGCGCTTTTGAGGTATTGCTCTTCGCTGTAGTTCTTCGAACGGCGCGGGTCATCCAGGGCCCGGCCTTCGCCGATGCACACGCGGGTTTCGTGGGCTTCGAAATCTTCCTTCTTGATGAAGCGCACATCGTTGGTCGCCACCAGCGGCGCGCCCAGCTTGTCGGCCAGGGCCACGGCGGCGTGCAGATGTTCTTCATCGTTGGGGCGGTTGGTGCGCTGGACTTCCAGGTAGAAGCGGTCAGGGAACACGGCCATCCACTCGCGGGCCAGTACTTCGGCTTCCTGCGGGTTGCCGCCCAGCAGCGCGACCCCGATCTCGCCCTCTTTGGCCGCCGAGAGCATGATCACGCCCTCGCTGGCCTCGGCCACCCACTCACGCTCGATAATCACCGCGCCGTTGCGCTGGCCGTCGATGAAGCCACGGGAAATCAGTTCGGTGAGGTTGCGATAACCGACGCCGTTCATCGCCAATAGGCTGATGCGGCTCAGAGGGTTATCCGGGTCTTTGTTCGACAGCCACAGGTCGGCGCCGCAGATCGGCTTGATGCCGGCGCCCATGGCGTTCTTGTAGAACTTGACCAGGGAACACATGTTGTTCTGATCGGTGACCGCGACGGCAGGCATGTTCATGCCCACCAGGGTTTTGACCAGCGGTTTGATCCGTACCAGGCCGTCGACCAGGGAGTATTCAGTGTGCAGGCGTAGGTGAACGAATGAAGCCGGCATAGTGATCCTGTCTTAAACGTAGAAACAACAAGGCCCGGGATTGTACCGGGCCAGGGCAAAAACATCAGCCTCGCGACTAAACCTCGCTGAGGCTCTCGCGCTGTTCGTAAGCCAGGCGCACCGGGGCGAACGAGCGGCGGTGGATCGGCGTCGGGCCGAGACGGGCCAGTGCTTCCAGATGAACGGGCGTCGGGTAGCCTTTATGGCCCGCGATGCCGTAGCCGGGGTAGATCAATTCGAACGCAGCCATTTCACGGTCACGGCTGACCTTGGCCAGAATCGAGGCGGCCGCGATGGCAGGCACCTTGCTATCACCCTTGACCACCGCTTCAGCCGGCATCGCCAGTTTCGGGCAGCGATTGCCATCGATCATCGCCAGTTTCGGGGTGATATGCAGGCCCTCGACGGCGCGCTGCATGGCAAGCATGGTGGCGTGGAGGATATTCAACTCGTCGATTTCTTCGACTTCGGCCCGGGCGATATGCCAGCTCAGGGCTTTTTCACAGATCTCGTCGAAGAGTTTTTCCCGACGCGCTTCGGTGAGTTTCTTCGAGTCGTTGAGGCCGAGGATTGGCCGGTTCGGGTCAAGAATCACCGCCGCCGTCACCACGGCACCACAGAGCGGGCCGCGCCCGACTTCATCCACGCCGGCCACCAGTTCGTGGGCTTGCGCGACCAGGCTGAAATCCAGCCCCATTTGCGTCGTCATAGGGCTTCCTGTTTATGGCCGATCAAGGTCAACACGGCATCCGCCGCCTGGTTTGACGCATCGCGCCGCAGGGTGCGGTGGATCTCGTCAAAGCCGCGGGTCTGCTCTTCGCCGCCGTCGATCAAGGGGAGTAGCGTCTGCGCCAGGGCTGCGGGCGTTGCATCGTCCTGCAACAATTCCGGCACCAACAGGCGCTGGGCCAGCAGATTGGGCAAGGAGATGTAGGGGCTTTTAACCATGCGCTTGAGAATCCAGAAGGTCAGCGGCGCCAGGCGGTAAGCCACGACCATCGGACGCTTGTACAGCAACGCCTCCAGGGTCGCGGTACCCGAAGCGATCAGCACCGCGTCGCACGCCGCCAGGGCCAGGTGCGACTGACCATCGAGCAGGGTCAACGGCAGGTTGCGCCCTTGCAGCAAGGTTTCGATCTGTGCGCGACGTTGCGGGCTCGCACACGGCAGCACAAAGCGCACGCCAGGCTTCATGATCAGCAGGCGCTCGGCGGCATCAAAAAACAGCGCGCCCAGGCGGCCCACTTCGCCACCCCGACTGCCCGGCATCAGCGCGACCAGCGGGCCGTCGGGCAAGCCCAGTTCGGCACGCGCCGCAGCACGATCGGCGTGCAGCGGGATGGTGTCGGCCAACGTGTGCCCGACAAACCGCACCGGCACGCCCTTCTCTTCGTAGAAACGGGCTTCGAACGGCAGCAAGGTCAGCATCAAATCACAGCCTTCGCGGATCTTCAGCACGCGCTTCTGCCGCCACGCCCACACGGACGGGCTGACGTAATGCACGGTCTTGATCCCGGCCTGACGCAACTTGAGTTCGATATTGAGGGTGAAATCCGGCGCGTCGATTCCGATGAACACGTCAGGCTTTTCTTGGATCAGGGTCTGAATCAGCAGCTTGCGCCGTGCCAGCAGCTCACGCAGACGGCCCAGCACTTCCACCAACCCCATGACCGACAAGCGCTCCATGGGGAAGTAGGAGGTGAGGCCTTCAGCCTGCATCAACGGGCCGCCCACGCCAATGAACTCAACCGCTGGATGCTGGGCCTTGAGCGCCCGCATCAGCCCCGCGCCCAGGATATCGCCGGAAGCTTCCCCGGCGACCAATGCGATACGCAGATTGGCCATGATCAGCGCGTGATGCCGCGGGTCGACGCCTGGATCGAGTCACGAAACACCGCGACTTCCGGGAACAACGTTGCCGGCTCGGTCAGTTCGGCCAATGCCTGCTCAACCGTCAGGCCCTGGCGGTAAACCACCTTGTAGGCGCGACGCAGGGCGTGGATCGCATCGTCGCTGAAACCCCGACGGCGCATGCCTTCGAAGTTCATGCTGCGGGCTTCGGCAGGGTTGCCGAACACCGTGACGAACGCCGGGACATCCTTGCCGATAGCCGTGCCCATGCCGGAAAAACTATGGGCGCCGATGTGGCAGTACTGATGCACCAGGGTGAAACCGGACAGGATCGCCCAATCGTCAACGTGTACATGGCCTGCCAACGCGGTGTTGTTGACCAGGATGCAGTGGTTGCCGATCACGCTGTCGTGGCCGATATGCGCGTAGGCCATGACCAGGTTGTGATCACCCAACGTGGTCTCGGCACGGTCCTGCACGGTGCCACGGTGAATGGTCACGCCTTCACGAATGATGTTGTGATCACCGATTACCAGGCGTGTTTCTTCCCCCTTGTACTTCATGTCGGGGGTGTCTTCGCCTATCGAGGAAAACTGATAGATGCGATTGTGCCTGCCAATGCGGGTCGGTCCCTTGAGGATCACGTGCGGCCCGATGACAGTCCCCTCGCCGATTTCCACACCTGCGCCGACGATCGACCAAGGGCCGACCTCAACGTCGGCGGCCAGTACGGCCGACGGATCGATGATTGCGCGAGGGTCAATCAAACTCATAGTTTGCGTTCCGCGCAGATGATTTCGGCGGAGCACACCGGCTTGCCATCCACCGAGGCCTGGCATTCGAACTTCCAGATCTGGCGCTTGCAGCTGATGAACTTGGCTTCCAGGATCAACTGGTCACCCGGGGTGACCGGGTTGCGGAAACGCAACTTGTCGGAGCCCACGAAATAATAAAGCGTGCCGTCGGCAGGCTTGAGGTCGAGCATTTTGAAACCAAGGATACCGGCAGCCTGGGCCATTGCTTCGATGATCAACACGCCCGGCATGATCGGATGCGCGGGAAAGTGACCATTGAAGAACGGTTCGTTGATGCTGACATTCTTGTAGGCACGAATGCGCTTTTCCTCAACATTGAGGTCCACTACACGGTCCACCAGCAGGAACGGGTAACGGTGAGGCAGGTATTCGCGAATCTCGTTGATGTCCATCATTTCGGGGGGAAGCCTGTAATAAAGATTGGGGGCGGGCGACTAAACGCACGCCCCGCTAGCAAATCAAGGAGGCAGTCTAGCGGCTGTGCACACTTGATATGGAAATGGTATCAGCCTTCTGATGAAGCATTACCGCCAGGGGTCACGTCCCCAACACGCTTTTCCAGCTGTTTGAGGCGTCGAGCCATGTCGTCGATGTGCCTCAAACGCGCTGCACTCTTGCGCCATTCAGCCGCAGGCTGCATGGCGGTACCGGACGAATAGGCACCGGGCTCGGTAATCGAGTGGGTGACCATGGTCATGCCGGTGATGAAGACGTTGTCGCAAATATCGATGTGCCCAACCAGCCCTACGCCACCGGCGAGCATGCAATGCTTGCCGATCCTGGTGCTGCCGGATATGCCTACGCAGGCCGCCATGGCGGTGTGATCGCCAATCTGTACGTTGTGGGCAATCTGGATCTGGTTATCGAGCTTCACGCCATTGCCGATCACGGTATCGGCCAAAGCCCCGCGATCAACAGCGGTATTGACACCGATTTCCACATCGTCGCCGATCAATACGCCGCCGACCTGGGCAATCTTGTGCCAAACGCCTTTCGAATTGGCAAAACCGAAGCCTTCGCCACCGATCACTGCGCCCGACTGAATGACCACCCGCTGCCCGATACGCACATCGTGGTACAGGGTCACGCGGGGCGCCAGCCAGCCATCGGCACCGATTTCACAGCGTGCGCCGATAAAGCACTGAGCGCCCACGGTGACACCGGCGCCAATGCGCGCGCCACTTTCGATCACGGCAAAGGCGCCAATGCTCGCCGCAGGATCAACCTGGGCATCATCGGCGATCACCGCCGTCGGGTGGATCCCTCCAGCCGCCTTGGGTTTCGGATCGAACAGGTGGGATACCCGCGCATAAGCGAGGTACGGATCAGGCACCACCAGCGCATCCCCGGCGTAACCCTCGGCGTCAGCAGCCTTCAGCAGCAGGGCTGCGGCTTGGCTATCGGCCAGGTATTTACGGTATTGGGGATTTGCGAGGAAGCTCAACTGAGATGGGCCAGCCTCCTGCAAGGTGGCTAGCCCAGTGATTTCTTTCTCCGGGGAACCACGCAAGGTGGCTCCCAGGAACTCGGCCAACTCGCCGAGCTTGATAGTCGCGGTCATGGCTTACTTCAGCTGGTTCATGCGCTCGATCACCTGGCGGGTGATGTCGTATTGAGGCTTGACGTCAATCACGGCGCCGCGCTCGAACACCAGGTCAAAGGCACCTTTCTTGATGACTTCTTCCACAGCGCTGTCGAGTTTCGGCTTGAGCTGCTTGAGCATTTCGCGGTCGGCAACAGCCTTGGCTTCGTTCAGCTCCTTGGACTGGAACTGGTAGTCACGGGCCTTTTGCTTGAATTCAAGCTCCAGGCGCTCGCGCTCGCCTTGCTGCATCTTGTCGCCACCGGCTACCAGACGATCCTGGATGCCCTTGGCACTGCTTTCCAACGTTTTGAGCTTGGTCAGTTGCGGACCAAACTTCTTCTCGGCATCCACCGCGTACTTCTTGGCCGCGTCGGATTCCAGCAGGGCCATCTGATAGTTCAGGACGGCGATTTTCATCTCGGCGAAGGCCGGGGTGGTTACCAGCACAGTGGCCAGCAGAACCAATTGAGTCAACTTACGCACGATGTACTCCTACAGATCCGTTGTCGTTATCTTGGGTCAGACGCTTAGAACGTCTGGCCGAGGGAGAATTGGAAAATCTGGGTTTCAGCGTTATCCGGTTTCTTGACTGGCATAGCCAGAGCAAAGCTCAACGGACCAAGCGCAGTCACCCACGTCACGCCAACACCTACGGAGCTCGCCAGGTTGCTGAGGCTTACTTCGTTACACTGGGTATTGGACTTCACGCCAGTCGGGTTAGTGACCTGATCGCACTTGGAGTCGAATACGTTACCCACATCCCAGAAAACCGAAGTACGCAGGGACCGCTGATCTTTCACGAACGGCAGTGGGAACAGGATCTCGGCACCACCCTGGATCAGCACGTTACCACCGAATGGCAGTGCGCTAGTGTCCGTATCCGCCACGGTACCGGTGTTACCGGTCACGCCAGCGCCACGGCTAGGGGTACCACGAGGACCCAAGGTGCTGTCCTTGAAGCCGCGAACCGAGTTGAAACCACCTGCATAGTAGTTCTCATAGAACGGCAAGCCGTTGGTCGAACCATAACCGTCGCCATAGCCCAGTTCAGTGTGCAGGCGCATGGTGTAGTTGTCGCTCAAAGGCTGGAACAGCTGGCCACGGTAGTCGAGCTTGAAGAACGACAGGTCGCTGCCCGGCGTGGTGGCTTCCAGGGTCACGCTCTGGGAGTGACCGCGGGTGGCCAGTACGCCTTTGTTCAGGGTCGACTCGGACCAGCCGGCAGACGCCTTGAAGTTCAGGAACTTGTCGCCTTCGCGACGGGTGAAGTCGAAGATCTCATCCACGGTGTACACACCGGTCTTGATCTCATCCTGCTGCGCGGTCAGGCCGAAGGTCAGACGCGAGGTCTCACTGATCGGGTAACCGATGTTGACGCCGGCACCCAGGCTGTCGATCGCATAGCTGGCAACGTTAACGTCGAGGTCTTTGTAGTCGGTGGTGCGATAGAAGGCGTTGTAGCCCAGGCTCACACCGTCAGCGGTCCAGTAGGGGTCGACATAACCGAAGTTATAGCGGCTCTGGTATTCGCTGCGGGTCAGGCCGATGGAAACCTTGTTACCAGTACCGAGGAAGTTGTTCTGGGTGATCGAACCACCGAGGATCAGGCCGGCACTCTGTGCGAAACCGACGCTGGCGGTGATCGAGCCCGAGGCTTGTTCTTCAACGGCGTAGTTCACGTCAACCTGGTCGTCCACACCCGGTACGGCTGGGGTTTCGACGTTGACTTCCTTGAAGAAGCCCAGACGTTCAAGACGGGTCTTGGACTGGTCGATCAGGTAGGTCGACGCCCAGCCACCTTCCATCTGACGCATTTCACGACGCAGCACTTCGTCCGCAGACTTGGTGTTGCCACGGAAGTTGATGCGGTTCACGTAGGCACGCTTGCCCGGGTCGACCACGAAGGTGATGTCCACGGTGTGGTCGTCATCGTGCGGGGTCGGCACGCCGTTGACGTTGGCGAAGGTATAGCCTTCGTTACCCAGGCGACGGGTGATCAGTTCGGACGTGGTGGTCATCAGCTTGCGCGAGAACACCTGGTCTTTCTGCACCAGCAACAGGGCCTTGACCTGGTCTTCAGGCACTTTCAAGTCGCCGCTGAGCTTGACGTCGCGGACCTTGTACTTCTCACCCTCGTTGACGTTGACGGTGATGTACACGTGCTTCTTGTCAGGGGTGATGGACACCTGGGTCGAAGCGATATCCATGTTGATATAGCCACGGTCCAGGTAGTAGGAACGCAAGCGCTCCAGGTCACCGGAGAGTTTTTCACGGGCGTACTTGTCGTCGTTCTTGAAGAACGACAGCCAGTTGGTGGTCTTGAGTTCGAACAGGCCGATCAGGTCTTCATCAGGGAACTTGGTGTTGCCCACCACGTTGATGTGCTGAATGGCCGCCACGGTGCCTTCGTTGATGTTGACCTTGAGGCCGACACGGTTACGAGGCTGCGGGACCACTTCCGTTTCCACGGTCGCGGAGTAGCGGCCCTGGGCAACGTACTGGCGTTGCAGCTCGTTACGCACACCCTCGAGGGTGGCGCGCTGGAAGATCTCGCCCTCGGCCAGGCCGGATTGCTTGAGGCCCTTCATCAGGTCTTCAGTGGAGATCGCCTTGTTACCCTCGATCTCGATACTGGCGACGGAAGGTCGCTCGACGACGGTGATGACCAGGACGTTACCTTCGCGACCCAGTTGGATATCTTGAAAGAACCCGGTTTTGAACAGCGCACGAGTGGATTCCACCAGGCGACGGTCATCAGCCTGTTCCCCGACGTTCAACGGCAAGGCACCAAAGACGCTACCCGCGGAAACCCGCTGGAGGCCGTTGACGCGAATATCGGAGATAGTGAAGGACTCGGCGTGAACTTCGGCGATCATCAATACGGTGAGAACCGCAGTTAGCAGCAGACGTTTCATGAAGTCCTTTCTTATTCCAACTGGCAATAAACAAACTGCCGCAAAATGCGGCAGATTCGCAATTCAGCGAAGCGTTACAGTCGTCCCAGATCGTTGACCAAGGCTAACAACATCACCCCGACCACCAAACTGATACCGATCTGTATCCCCCAACCCTGCACCCGATCCGACAAGGGGCGACCACGCACCCACTCGACCAGATAAAACAACAGATGCCCCCCATCCAATACTGGAATGGGCAACAAATTCAGAACCCCAAGGCTAATACTCAGATAAGCCAGGAAATTCAGGAAATCCGCGACACCCGACTGGGCAGAAGCGCCCGCCACTTTAGCAATGGTTATCGGCCCACTCAAGTTTTTTACCGAGAGCTCGCCGAACAACATTTTCTTGAGCGATTCGAGAGTCAGCACGCTCATGGTCCAAGTGCGTTTCGCACCCTCGCCAATTGCCGCCAACGGCCCGAAACTGACCTCGCGCATCATCGACGGCGGCCACTCCGGGCTTTTCACGCCGGCACCGAGGTAACCCCCGGCCGCCTTGGCCTCCCCGCGAACCGCCAGGGTCACGGGGACGTCGATTTGAGCACCATCGCGCTCAACTTTCAGCACAATTTTGGTATCAGGCCGTACACGCACCAGGTCGACCACTTGCTGCCAGTCGCCCAGCGCCTGGCCATCGAGGGCCAGCAGGCGGTCGCCGGTTTTCAGACCTGCGGCCTGGGCCGGGCCTTTCGGGTCGAGCTCGGCGAGCACCGGCGGCAAGGCCGGGCGCCATGGGCGAATACCCAGGGACTTGATCGGGTCCGGCTCATCGGCCCCCTTGAGCCAATGGTCGAGGGCCAGTTCACGCGGGGTCTCGGCGGAAGAATCCTGCTCGCGCACCACCACCTTGACGGTGCCGCTTTCGCCCAGGCGACGTACCAACTGCAAATTGACCGCGCCCCAACCGGTGGTTGGTTCGCCATCAATGGAAACAATTTCCTGCCCGGCGACCAATCCCGCCTTCGCCGCCATGCTGTCCGCTTCAACCGCGCCGATCACCGGACGTATCTGTTCGCTGCCGAGCATGGCCAGGAACCAGAAGAACACCATGGCCAACAGGAAATTGGCGATCGGGCCGGCGGCGACGATAGCGATGCGCTGACGAACGGTCTTGCGATTGAAGGACTGATCCAGTTGATCCGCCGGCACTTCGCCTTCGCGCTCATCGAGCATCTTGACGTAGCCGCCCAAGGGGATGGCCGCGATCACGAACTCGGTGCCACGGCGGTCGTGCCAACGCAGCAACGGCATGCCGAAACCAACGGAAAAGCGCAGTACCTTGACGCCGCAACGACGCGCCACCCAGAAGTGGCCGAATTCGTGGAAGGTAACCAGCACACCCAGAGCAACCAGGGTGCCGACAATCATGTAAAGCGCACTCATCTAATTTCTCCGCATTCCAATCCAGTGCCTGAAGACGCAAACACGCCCAAAGACTAACGCGCGTTGCGGTTCAACCATTGTTCGGCCAGGGCACGGGCCTTGGCATCCGCCTCGAACACTGCCCCCAGATCATTCACAGCCACCACGGGCTCAAGACTCAGAACATCCTCGATGATACTCGCGATCTGCGGAAAGCGGATGCGCTGTTCGAGAAACGCCGCCACCGCCACCTCGTTAGCCGCATTGAGCATCGCTGGCGCGCTGTTGCCCGCCTCCGCAGCTTGCCGCGCCAGGCGCAGGCATGGAAAGCGCTGCTCGTCCGGTGCCTCGAAGTCCAGGCGTGCAATCGCGAACAGGTCCAACGGTGCAACACCAGAATCGATCCGCTCAGGCCAGGCCAGGGCATTGGCGATCGGCGTCCGCATGTCGGGGTTACCCAACTGCGCCAGCACCGAGCCATCCACATAGTCGACCAGGGAATGAATCACACTTTGCGGATGAATCACCACCTCGACCTGATCGGGCCGCGCATCGAACAACCAGCAGGCCTCGATCAACTCCAGGCCCTTGTTCATCATGCTGGCCGAATCCACCGAGATCTTGCGCCCCATGGACCAGTTCGGATGGGCGCACGCCTGATCCGGAGACACATGCTCCAGGTCCGCCAGCGGAGTTTTGCGAAAAGGTCCACCGGATGCTGTCAGCAAAATCCGGCGTACACCGACCTGGCTCAGGCCGCGGGCAAAATCGCCGGGCATGCACTGGAAAATCGCGTTGTGCTCACTGTCGAGCGGCAGCAATACCGCCCCGCTCTTGCGCACCGCCTGCATAAAGAGCGTGCCGGACATGACCAACGCTTCTTTATTAGCCAGCAGGATCTTCTTGCCCGCATCGACGGCAGCCAGGGTCGGGCGCAAGCCAGCGGCGCCGACGATGGCCGCCACCACGGCATCCACCTCGGCATCGGCCGACACCTGGCACAACCCTTCCTCGCCCACCAGCACCTGAGTGGCCAGGCCGGCGGCGCGCAGGTCATCCTGCAAGCCTCGCGCGGCAGCGACCCCAGGCACGACGGCAAAACGTGGCGCATGGCGCACGCACAGCGCCAGCAGCTCAGTCAGGCGAGAGAAGCCGGTCAATGCGAAAACTTGATAGCGTTCCGGGTGGCGCGCGATCACATCCAGGGCGCTCAACCCTACCGAGCCGGTCGCACCCAGCACGGTGACCTGTTGCAGGCGGCTCACGACGCAGCCATCCACAACAGCACGGCAAAGATCGGGATCGCAGCGGTCAGACTGTCGATACGGTCCAGCACGCCGCCATGGCCCGGCAACAGATTACTGCTGTCCTTGATCCCGGCCTGGCGCTTGAACATGCTCTCGGTGAGGTCGCCCACGACCGAGATCAATACGACGATGGCCGCGCCCAGCAAGGCCAGGCACAGCTCTTTCACCGACCAGCCACGCACAACACCGACCACGAGCGTGATCACCAAGGTCAAGGCCAGGCCGCCGTACACGCCCTCCCAGCTCTTGCCCGGGCTGACCGCCGGCGCCAGCTTGCGCTTGCCGAAGGCCCGACCGGAGAAGTAGGCACCGATATCGGCACCCCAGACCAACACCATCACCGCCAGGATCAACTCATTGCCGATCGGAAAACGCTTGATCTCCACCAGCCCTTGCCACGCCGGCAGCAGAATCAACAAGCCGATCACCAGCTTGCAGGCAACACTGGACCACTGGCTGCTGGTGCGCGGATAAGTCAACACCAGGAAGGTCGCCAACGCCCACCACAGCACCGCCGCACCCAACACCCAAGGAGCGAGATCGGGGAGGATGTACATCAGGAACAGCAACAGCGCCACGATGGCGGCATACACCACCCGCGGCAACTGCGCACTGAAGCCGGCCAGACGCGCCCATTCCCAGGCACCGAGCGTCACGACCAGGCCGATGAACAGCGCAAAGCCGGATCCGTCGAGCAGAAAAAAGCCACACAAGGCAATCGGCAGCAGGATCAGTGCAGTGATGATTCGTTGTTTAAGCATTAAACCCGGGCTCCAGCTTCGATCTGCTCGCTCGTTTTACCGAAGCGACGCTGACGGGAAGCGAAATCGGCCAGCGCTTTACGCATGGCATCGTGTTTGAAGTCCGGCCAGAACAGGTCGGAGAAATACAGCTCGGTATAGGCCAACTGCCACAACAGGAAATTACTGATGCGGTGCTCGCCACCGGTACGGATGCACAAGTCCGGCAGCGGCAGGTCGCCGGTAACCAGGCAGGTCTGCAACAGTTCGGGCGTGATCTCGTCCGGCTGCAGGTGGCCGGCCTGCACTTCACGGGCAAGCCGTTGCGCAGCCTGGGCGATGTCCCACTGGCCACCGTAGTTGGCGGCAATCTGCAGCACAAAACGGTTACTGCCGGCGGTAATGGCTTCGGCCTCACGCATGGCCGCTTGCAGCTCCGGGTGGAACCGCGAGCGATCACCAATGATGCGCAGCGTGATGTTGTTGTCGTTGAGGCGCTTGGCCTCACGACGCAGAGCCCTGAAGAACAGATCCATCAAGGCACTGACTTCCTCGGCCGGGCGCTGCCAGTTTTCACTGGAAAACGCGAACAAGGTCAACACTTCGACCTTGGCCTCGGCGCACACCTCGATCACTGCCCGTACCGCATCGACACCCGCTTTGTGCCCGGCGACGCCAGGCAGGAAGCGTTTTTTCGCCCAGCGATTATTACCATCCATGATGATCGCGACATGGCGCGGCACCACGGAGGGCACAGTCTGCTTGGTCTTTTCCATGAAAGCGCCCTGACCCTTATACGGCCATCAAGTCCGCTTCTTTTTGCTTGGTGGCCGCATCGATATCAGCTTCGGCCTTGTCGGTCAGCTTCTGGATATCAGCCGCCGCACGACGCTCTTCGTCTTCGCTGATTTCCTTGTCCTTGACCAGCTTCTTCAGCTCGCCCAGGGCATCGCGACGGATGTTGCGCACGGCAACACGTGCATCTTCTGCTGCGCTGCGCGCCTGCTTGGTGAAGCCCTTGCGGGTTTCTTCAGTCAGGGCTGGCATGGAAATCAGCAGCAACTCGCCCAGGTTGGTCGGGTTGAGGTTCAGGCCGGCGCTCTGGATCGCCTTGTCGACCGCCGCGAGCATGTTGCGCTCGAAGGCGACGACTTGCAGGGTGCGCGAGTCTTTTACGGTGATATTGGCCACTTGGGTGATGGAGGTGTCCGCACCGTAGTACGGCACCATCACGCTCCCCAGAATGCTGGGGTGCGCCTTGCCTGTACGAATCTGGCCGAATGCATGGGCCAGAGACTCCAGGGATTTGTGCATACGCGCTTGGGCGTCTTTCTTGATTTCGTTGATCATTGTTGGCCTTCCTCGATCAGAGTGCCTTCCGCGCCGCCGTGTACGATGTTCAGCAGGGCGCCGGGCTTGTTCATGTTAAATACGCGCAGCGGCATCTTGTGGTCGCGGCACAGGCAAATTGCCGTCAGGTCCATCACGCCCAGCTTGCGATCCAGCACTTCATCGTAGGTCAGATGATCGAACTTCTCGGCATGCGGGTCTTTGAATGGATCTGCAGTGTATACGCCGTCGACTTTGGTCGCTTTCAACACGACGTCAGCATCGATTTCAATCGCACGCAGGCATGCGGCCGAGTCGGTGGTGAAGAACGGGTTGCCGGTACCGGCGGCGAAGATGACCACTTCCTTGGCGTTCAGGTGGCGCATGGCTTTGCGACGGTCATAGTGATCGGTCACGCCTACCATGGAAATAGCCGACATCACGATCGCCGAGATGTTGGCGCGCTCCAGGGCATCGCGCATGGCCAGGGCGTTCATCACAGTGGCCAGCATGCCCATGTGGTCACCGGTGACCCGGTCCATGCCCGCCGCACTCAGTGCGGCACCGCGGAACAGGTTGCCACCGCCAATCACCAGGCCGACCTGCACGCCGATGCCGACCAATTGGCCAACTTCCAGCGCCATGCGGTCGAGTACCTTGGGATCGATCCCGAACTCTTCCGAGCCCATCAGGGCCTCGCCGCTGAGCTTGAGTAGAATGCGTTTATAGCGAGCCTGATAACCACTGCCCTGCTGAGCCATTGCGAATCTCTCCTGCGGCGTATTTTAAAAAATTCTTGGCGAGCCGTTTACGGCTTGCGTTCACTCTAGCTGGACGCTATCACAGCGCCATCGGAACACGGCTTTGTAAGCCAGTTCCGAAGGGAAGCCAAATAAAATTAGCCTTCCCATTTGAAAAGAGGCTGCGCGCGTGAGCGGGCAGCCTCTTTCGGGCGACAGTTGAAAACCGTCTTATTGCTTGGCGGCAGCCAGCTGGGCAGCAACTTCTTCAGCGAAGTTGTCGACCGGCTTCTCGATGCCTTCGCCTACTTTGTAGTAAGTGAAGGAAACGATTTCAGCACCGGCTTTCTTGGCCAGTTCGCCAACCTTGACTTCAGGGTTCTTGACGAACGCCTGCTCAACCAGGCTCGCTTCAGCCAGGAACTTGCTGATACGGCCTTTGATCATGTTTTCAACGATGTTTTCTGGCTTGCCCGCGATCTTGTCAGCGTTGAGGCTCAGGAACACGGCTTTTTCGCGTTCGATGGCTTCAGCGGACACTTCCGATGGCAGCAGGAATTCAGGGTTGCTGGCCGCTACGTGCATAGCGATGTCTTTGGCCAGCTCAACGCTGCCGCCTTTAAGGGCAACCACAACGCCGATCTTGTTGCCGTGCAGGTAACCACCGACAACATCACCTTCAACACGAGCCAGGCGACGGATGTTGACGTTTTCGCCAACCTTGCCGACCAGTACCAGGCGATCAGCTTCTTGAGCGGCGATCAGCGGAGCGGCGTCAGTCAGCTTGTCAGCGAACGCTTTCTCAATGCTGGCAGCAACAAATGCCTTGAAGTCGTCCTGCAGAGCCAGGAAGTCGGTCTGCGAGTTCACTTCCAGCAGAACTGCGGATTTACCGTCTTCCTTCAGCGCGATAGCGCCTTCAGCAGCAACGTTGCCTGCTTTCTTGGCAGCCTTGATGGCGCCCGAAGCACGCATGTCATCAATGGCTTTTTCGATGTCGCCGCCAGCCTTGGTCAAGGCCTTTTTGCAATCCATCATGCCTTCGCCGGTACGCTCACGCAGTTCTTTAACCAACGCTGCAGTAATCTCTGCCATTTCAAAATCCTCTTGGATAGGTTTTCAACCATTCCACCCGATCAAACGGGCGATCAATTCTTCCCGAATCACCCTTGTAGGCCGCTGCACGTTACAGATGTTGTAGCTGCGCTGCCGACAAATGGTTTTCGAGGGGGCAAAAAGGGGGCCAAGCCCCCTTTTTGCTTACTGAGTCAACGCCAGGGCGTCAATTACTCAGCTGCGGCTACCGGAGCTTCTTCAGCGAACTGCTCGGTACCACCAGCAACGTGGTTGCGACCGCGAATGACAGCGTCAGCCATCGAACCCATGTACAGCTGGATAGCGCGGATGGCGTCATCGTTGCCTGGGATGATGTAGTCAACGCCTTCTGGGCTGCTGTTGGTATCGACTACGCCGATAACAGGGATGCCCAGCTTGTTGGCTTCGGTGATCGCAATGCGCTCGTGATCAACGTCGATAACGAACAGTGCGTCAGGCAGACCGCCCATGTCCTTGATACCACCCAGGGAACGATCGAGCTTTTCCAGGTCGCGAGTACGCATCAGCGCCTCTTTCTTGGTCAGCTTGGCGAAAGTACCGTCTTCGGCTTGCACTTCAAGGTCACGCAGACGCTTGATGGAAGCACGGATGGTTTTGAAGTTGGTGAGCATGCCGCCCAACCAGCGGTGATCGACGTACGGCGAACCGCAACGTGCTGCTTCTTCAGCAACGATCTTGCCAGCGGAACGCTTGGTGCCGACGAACAGAATCTTGTTTTTGCCCTGGGCGAGACGCTCTACGAAAGTCAGAGCTTCGTTGAACATTGGCAGGGTTTTTTCAAGGTTGATGATGTGGATCTTGTTACGCGCGCCGAAAATGTATTTACCCATTTTCGGGTTCCAGTAACGGGTCTGGTGACCGAAGTGCACACCGGCCTTCAGCATATCGCGCATGTTGACTTGGGACATGATAGTTCCTTAATAAGTCGGGTTTGGCCTCCACGTATCCCAATGACCAACCAGCGGCATCAAGGCCTCCGGCACCCAGGTCATCGTGTCGACACGTGTGTGGATTTAAGCTTCGCGGGGTATCCCCGGAAAGCGGCGCATTTTATACCACACGAAGGAAAAAAACGAAACCCGCAATCACATTTGCCGCCAACGACTTTTGCGCAACCCTTTGAATCGCGCCACTATAGCCCCACCTTATAGAGATAACCGATGGCCAGACGCTCATGGTTTGCCGCCCGCGTCTGGTAGAATCGCGTTTTTCAGGGCTTGTGCGAATTCTGCAACCTTTTGTCGCACACCCGTAAACCGTATTGATTTCAGCGCCTCGCGCTAGAGAGAGAGCCTGTATGACCGTTACCTTGAAAACCGCCGAAGACATTGCCGGCATGCGCGTTGCCGGCAAACTGGCGGCCGACGTGCTGGAAATGATTGCCGAACACGTCAAGCCCGGCGTCACCACCGAAACGCTGGACCGCATTTGCCACGACTATATAGTCGACGTGCAAAAAGCTATCCCTGCCCCGCTGAACTACAAGGGCTTCCCCAAGTCGATCTGCACCTCGATCAACCACGTGGTCTGCCACGGGATTCCCGGCGACAAACCGCTGAAAGACGGCGACACCCTGAACATCGACGTCACCGTCATCAAAGACGGCTACCACGGCGATACCAGCCGCATGTTCCATGTCGGCACCGTGCCGGTCTGGGCCGAGCGCCTGTCCCAGGTGACCCAGGAATGCATGTACAAGGCCATTGAAATCGTCAAACCCGGCTGCCGCCTGGGCGATATCGGTGAAGTGATCCAGAAGCATGCTGAAAAGAACGGCTTCTCGGTGGTCCGTGAGTTCTGCGGCCACGGCATCGGCAAGGTGTTCCACGAAGAGCCGCAGATCCTGCACTACGGCCGCGCCGGCACCGGCATGGAACTCAAAGCCGGCATGACCTTTACCATCGAGCCGATGATCAACCAGGGCAAGGCCGACACCAAGGTGCTGGGCGACGGCTGGACCGCCATCACCAAGGACCGCAAGCTCTCCGCCCAGTGGGAACACACCCTGCTGGTCACCGACACCGGCTACGAGATCTTCACCCTGCGCGCGGACGACACCATCCCACGCATCTCGGCGTAACGGCTGCCCTGGTTTTCCCAGACTGTGTTGTGACTGACTGATAGATAGAAAGGAAAGCCGAACGATGCCCCAGGTGGATCCCGAACTCTTCGACCGTGGCCAGTTCCAGGCCGAACTGGCGCTGAAGGCCAGCCCTATCGCCGCCTTCAAGAAGGCTATCCGCCAGGCCCGCGAGGTGCTCGACGAGCGCTTTCGCAGCGGCCGGGACATCCGTCGGCTGATCGAGGACCGCGCCTGGTTCGTCGATAACATCCTGCAAAAGGCCTGGGAACAGTTCAACTGGAGCGAAGACGCCGATATCGCCCTGGTGGCGGTCGGCGGCTACGGTCGCGGCGAGCTGCACCCCTACTCGGACATCGACCTGCTGATCCTGCTGGACAGCGCCGACCATGAGATCTTTCGCGATTCCATCGAGCGTTTTCTGACGCTGCTGTGGGACATCGGCCTGGAAGTCGGCCAGAGCGTGCGCTCGGTGGCCGAATGCGGCGAAGAAGCCCGCGCCGACCTCACCGTCATCACCAACCTGATGGAAAGCCGCACCATCGCCGGCCCCGAGCGTCTGCGCCAACGCATGCTCGAAGTCACCAGCACCGCGCACATGTGGCCGAGCAAGGAGTTCTTCCTGGCCAAGCGCGCCGAGCAGAAAGCCCGGCACCACAAGTACAACGACACCGAATACAACCTGGAACCCAACGTCAAAGGCTCCCCCGGGGGCTTGCGCGATATCCAGACGATTTTGTGGGTCGCCCGTCGCCAGTACGGCACCCTGAACCTGCGCGCCCTGGCCGGTGAAGGCTTTCTGGTGGAAAGCGAAAACGCCCTGCTCGCCTCGTCCCAGGAATTCCTCTGGAAAGTGCGCTACGCCCTGCACATGCTCGCCGGGCGCGCCGAAGACCGCCTGCTGTTCGACCATCAGCGCTCCATCGCCACCCTGCTGGGTTTCGAGGGCGAAGACGCGAAGACCAGCATCGAAAGTTTCATGCAGCAGTACTACCGGGTGGTCATGAGCATCGCCCAGCTCAGCGACCTGATCATCCAGCACTTCGAAGAAGTGATCCTGGCCCCGGAAGACGAAGCGCCGCCGCAGCCGATCAACCCGCGTTTCCAGCTGCACGACGGCTATATCGAGGCGCGCAACGACAACGTGTTCCGCCGCACGCCGTTTGCCATGCTGGAAATTTTCGTGCTGATGGCCCAGCAGCCGGAAATCAAAGGCGTGCGCGCCGACACGATTCGCCTGCTGCGAGAAAACCGTCACCTGATCGACGATGACTTTCGCAATGACATCCGCAACACCAGCCTGTTCATCGAGCTGTTCAAGTGCAAGATCGGCATCCACCGCAACCTGCGGCGGATGAACCGCTACGGCATCCTTGGGCGTTACCTGCCGGAGTTCGGTTTTATCGTCGGGCAGATGCAGCACGACCTGTTCCATATCTACACCGTGGACGCCCACACCCTGAACCTGATCAAGCACCTGCGTAAGCTGCAGTACACCCAGGTGTCAGAGAAATTCCCGCTGGCCAGTAAGCTGATGGCCAAGCTGCCCAAACCCGAACTGATCTACCTGGCCGGCCTGTACCACGACATCGGCAAAGGCCGCCACGGCGATCACTCGGAAGTCGGTGCAGTCGATGCCGAGGCGTTCTGCCAGCGTCACCAGTTGCCGTTGTGGGACAGCCGCCTGATTGTCTGGCTGGTGCAGAACCATCTGGTGATGTCGACGACCGCCCAGCGCAAGGACCTGTCCGACCCGCAGGTGATCCACGACTTCGCCGGGATCGTCGGCGATGAAACCCGTCTCGACTACCTGTATGTGCTGACGGTTTCCGATATCAATGCCACCAACCCGACCCTCTGGAACTCCTGGCGCGCGAGCCTGTTGCGCCAGCTGTACACCGAGACCAAGCGCGCCCTGCGCCGGGGCCTGGAAAACCCGGTGGACCGCGAAGAACAGATCCGCCGCACCCAAAGCGCGGCCCTGGATATCCTGGTGCGCGGCGGCAACGACCCGGACGACGTCGAACAATTGTGGTCGCAACTGGGCGACGATTACTTCCTGCGCCACACCGCCGGCGACGTGGCCTGGCACAGCGATGCAATCCTGCAGCAACCGGCCGATGGCGGCCCGCTGGTGCTGATCAAAGAGACGACCCAACGCGAGTTCGAAGGCGGCACGCAGATCTTCATCTACGCGCCCGACCAGCACGACTTCTTCGCCGTGACCGTAGCGGCCATGGACCAGCTCAACCTGAACATCCACGACGCCCGGGTCATCACCTCCAGCAGCCAGTTCACCCTCGACACCTACATCGTGCTCGACACCGAGGGCGAGTCCATCGGCGATAACCCGGCGCGGGTGAAAAAGATCCGCGAAGGCCTGACCGAAGCCTTGCGCAACCCGGACGACTACCCGACCATCATCCAGCGCCGCGTGCCACGCCAGCTCAAGCATTTTGCGTTTGCGCCCCAGGTGACCATTTCCAACGACGCCCAGCGCCCGGTAACCGTGCTGGAACTCAGCGCGCCGGATCGCCCGGGCCTGCTGGCGCGGATCGGCGGGATTTTCCTGGAGTTCGACCTGTCGTTGCAGAACGCCAAGATTGCGACCCTCGGCGAGCGCGTGGAAGACGTGTTCTTCATTACCGACGCCGACAACCAGCCGCTGTCCGACCCCGAACTATGCCGCCGCCTGCAGGATGCAATCGTCCAGCAGTTGAGCGTTCACCAGGAGCCCGGGGTCGAGCTGACGCGCCTGACGATTTGATACCCGCCCAGTTTTTAACGCCTTGCACGAGATCCACCGATGAACAACGCCCTGAACCAGCTGCAGCCCTACCCGTTCGAAAAATTGCGCGCCCTGCTCGGCAGCGTCACGCCGAACCCGGACAAACGTCCGATCGCGCTGTCCATCGGCGAGCCCAAGCATAAATCGCCGACCTTCGTCGCTGAGGCGTTGAGCAATAACCTCGACCAGATGGCGGTGTACCCGACCACCCTGGGCATTGCGGCGCTGCGCGAGGCCATCGCAGCCTGGTGCGAACGCCGCTTCAATGTACCCAAGGGCTGGCTGGACCCGGCGCGTAACATCCTGCCGGTCAACGGCACCCGCGAGGCACTGTTCGCCTTCACCCAAGCCGTGGTCAATCGCAGTGACGACGCGCTGGTGGTAAGCCCGAACCCGTTCTACCAGATCTATGAAGGCGCCGCGTTCCTGGCCGGCGCCAAGCCGCACTACCTGCCGTGCCTGGACGCCAATGGCTTCAACCCGGATTTCGACGCCGTGTCGCCAGACGTCTGGAAGCGCTGCCAGATCCTGTTCCTGTGCTCCCCCGGCAACCCGACCGGCGCGCTGATCCCGGTCGACACCCTGAAAAAGCTCATCGCCCTGGCCGACGAATACGACTTCGTGATTGCCGCCGACGAGTGCTACAGCGAGCTGTACTTCGACGAACAAAGCCCGCCGCCGGGCCTGTTGAGCGCCTGCGTCGAACTCGGCCGCCAGGACTTCAAACGCTGCGTGGTGTTCCACAGCCTGTCCAAGCGCTCCAACCTGCCGGGCCTGCGTTCCGGCTTCGTGGCCGGCGACGCCGACATCCTCAAGGCCTTCCTGCTGTACCGCACCTACCACGGCTGCGCGATGCCCGTGCAAACCCAACTGGCAAGCATCGCCGCCTGGCAGGACGAAGCCCACGTCCAGGCCAACCGCGACCTGTATCGGGAAAAATTCGACGCCGTACTGGCGATCCTCAAGCCGGTGCTGGACGTACAAGCACCCGATGGTGGTTTCTACCTGTGGCCGAATGTAGAGGGTGACGACGCCGCCTTCTGTCGCGATCTGTTTGTGCAAGAACACGTGACCGTAGTACCCGGCTCATACCTGTCGCGGGAGGTGGACGGCGTCAACCCAGGCGCCGGGCGCGTTCGCATGGCATTGGTTGCACCACTGGCGGAGTGCGTGGAAGCGGCTGAGCGCATTCGCGATTTCATTCAACGCAGGAAGTAACCTCGCCACATCCCGCACTGTGTCGCACAGTGCGGGAACCTTGTTCACTCGCTCACCACCAATAGGCAAACTTCCTACGAGTAATGCCTATGAGCCTAATCACCCCGTCGCTCGCCCCTCCCCCCGCTTATGAGCCGCTCCCGGATAACCGCACCTCCCCTCCCGAATCCGCCGGGCGAACCAAAAGAGGCATCGCCGACAGCGACAAGCGCTGGCCGGCCGGCGTGGTCACCGTTGCGCTCGACCTGAGCAGCGAAAAAAGCAAAGCGCTGGTGGTGGACGCTATCCGCGAATGGGCCCACCACACGCCGGCCCTGCGCTTCAATATCGTCGAAGGCAAGACGGGCGATATTCGTATTTCTGACGATGAAGGGCTCAAGGGCAATTGGTCCGCCATTGGCACAGAGGCCAAGCGCATCGATGAAGATCAACCCACGATGCACCTCAACCGGACCGACGACTCGAAGAAGTTGCGCAGTACGGCCCTGCACGAATTCGGCCACGCCCTCGGGTTACTGCACGAGCACCAACACCCGCAGAACAGCCTGGATTGGGACAGCCCCCAAGTATATGACTACTACACCAGCGACTCTTTCAACGAAGCCATGGTACGCGAGCATATCCTTGAGCCAGACAACCGGCCCGGCCTGCAGATCACCCCATACGATCCACAGTCCGTGATGCATTATGAAATTCCGGCAGCATTGAGGCGCAACGGCCAGGCCATTCCTAAAAACACAACCCTTTCTGCGGGCGACAAGCAAACGATCAGAATGCTGTACCCCACGGTCAACCCGACGTAGCGGGCCCAGGGGTAAACATCGGCTCACGTATTCACTCAACACCGCCGGGAACTTTCCTGCAATTGGCACGAATCAACCAGTGTCTCGTCCCCATACCCGCCGTGATCCGTCATCCACACTTTCGTGATGCCGACTCAGACTGCACCGTTTAAAACACTGCACACTCAGCGCCGGCGGCACGGCGGCCCCCAATTGCCTACTTCGGCGACCCCAGGTTCGCCTCACTCATGTCCAGATCGTCCAACACCTCCCTCAACACGTCATCCCCGATCCGGTGATGACGGCTCAGGCTATACAACTCCAAGCGCTGCGCCCGCAGCGCCTTGAGCCGTAGCTTTCGCTCCAGTTGGTCCATCTGCGACGCCAGCGCCTGGGCTTCGGCGGAGTCGTTGAAGACGTCCAACTGATGCCGGTATTCCGACATCAGTCGCGCCTTCAGCTCGGTAGCCAGTGCGGCCTGGGCGGCGTCCGCGGGAGGGCTCTCGCTGGGTTCTTCGACCTCAAGCGCATGGATCGCCGCCACGGCAGTCTTTTTCCACGCCTCGCGCACTTCATTGTGGTGTTTTTCATCGGGGCTTTTTTCAATGCCGCGCAGCAGCAGCGGCAACGCAATACAGGCAGCGACGAGCGACAGCAGGATCACCCCGGCCGCGATAAAGATCAGCAGATCGCGTTCCGGGAACGCCTTGCCCGGCGCCAGCAGCAAGGGCACCGACATCACACCGGCCAACGTCACCGCCCCGCGCACACCGCCCACGGTCAACAGCCAGCAGGAACGCGCCGTCGGCACCAGGGTAAGCTCGCTTTTCCCACGCAGGCGCCGGAGCACGCCCGACAGACGCCAGATGCTTTGCACCCAGATGAAGCGTAATACCAACAACACCAGGAAGATCGCGACCACGTCCAGGCAGCGATACAGCAGGGTCGGCCACAGCGTGGTTTCATGACTCACCACCGCCTTGATGATGTCCGGCAGTTGCAGCCCCAACAGCAGGAAGATCAAGCCATTGAAGGCAAACTCCAGCAGCGACCACACACTGCGATTGAGCAAGCGCGTGCTGGTCTGGCGGGGCAGCAGGTCCAGCCAGCTTTGCATCATGCCCGCCGCCACGGCCGAAAGAATCCCCGATGCGCCCAGGCGTTCGGCCAGAACATAGGCGGCGAACGGCAGCAGCAACATGAACACAACGTGGGTGGCCGGGTCGTCCCAGCCTCGCGCAATCATCCAGACACGCAAGCGCCCCACCAGCCAGCTCAACGCGATCCCGACCGCCAGACCGCCGATGGCCACCAGTACAAAGGTCAGGCTGGCATCCGCCAGGGAAAACACCCCGGTCAAGGCTGCCACCAGGGCGAACTTGAAGGTCACCAGGCCCGAGGCATCGTTCATCAAGGCTTCGCCCTGGAGCATATGCATCAACGGCGTGGGTAAACGGTTCTGGGAAATGGCCGACACCGCCACGGCGTCCGTCGGCGACAACACCGCCGCCAGGGCAAAGGCCACCGGCAATGGAATCGAAGGCAACAACCAATGAATGAAGTAGCCGGCGCCGACCACGGTGAACAGCACCAGCCCCACTGCCAACGTCAGAATCGGCCCGCGCAGGCGCCACAGTTCGCGCTTGGGCATGCGCCAGCCATCGGAGAACAACAGCGGCGGCAGGAACAGAAACAGAAACAACTCCGGGTCCAGCGCGACATGCAGCCCCAACGTGGGCCAGGCCAGCAAGGCCCCGGCGACAATCTGCACCAGCGGTAACGGCAGTGGGATGACTCGCCAGACCAGACGCGAAACGCTGACCAGCATCAGCAAGATAAGAACGGTGTAGGCGGTTTGCATAACGCGGTTTTCCCGGACAATCGACTTGCAACGACACACATCAGGCAACAACTCACCATTGAAGTGCCATATTAGCTGCCTATGCTGTGCGATGGCTTTCGCACAATAGTCGCACGGGGCAATCCACGCTAGAGACGAGCGGCACCCAAACCCGCTGGTCGTGGCATAATCCCAGACCTTTCATCTTCATTGGTCCAAAGGGGGGCAATTCCTTGACCGTATCAAGTAAAACCTTGCACCTTTTCGGCATCAAAGCCTGCGACACCATGAAAAAAGCCCGCACCTGGCTCGACGAGCACGGCGTGAGCTACGAGTTCCATGACTACAAAACCGTCGGTATCGACCGCGAACACTTGACCCAATGGTGCAACGAGCACGGTTGGCAGGTGGTTTTGAACCGTGCGGGCACCACCTTTCGCAAACTCGAAGACGAACGCAAAGCCGATCTCGATCAGTCGAAAGCCATTGAATTGATGCTCGCACAACCCTCGATGATCAAGCGCCCGGTGCTTGATCTCGGAGACAGAACCCTGATTGGCTTCAAGCCAGATACTTATTCGGCAGCCCTCAAGTAGGCTGGCCATCCCATTTTTGTAGAGGTAACAGCATGTCCAATTCCCTGTTCAGCCTGGGCTTCGGCGTCGGCACTCAGAACCGCCAAGGTGCTTGGCTGGAAGTGTTTTACGCACAACCCGTGCTCAACCCGTCGGCGGAAGTCGTCGCCGCCATCGCGCCGATCCTCGGTTACAGCGAAGGCAACCAGGCGATCACCTTCACCGTCGCCCAAGCCCTGCAACTGGCTGACGCGCTCAAAGGCGTCGACGCGACCCAGGCAGCCCTGCTGACCCGCCTGGCTGAAAGCCATACCCCGCTGGTCGCCACCCTGCTGGCCGAAGACGCCGCACTGACTTCCACGCCTGAGGCCTACCTCAAGCTGCACCTGCTATCCCACCGCCTGGTCAAGCCCCACGGTCTGAGCCTGGCCGGTGTATTCGCGCAACTGCCGAACGTGGCCTGGACCAGCCAGGGCGCGATCGACATCAATGAGCTGGCCGAACGCCAACTCGAAGCGCGCCTGCGTGGCGAGCTGCTGGAAGTGTTCTCGGTGGACAAGTTCCCGAAAATGACCGATTACGTCGTACCCAGCGGCGTGCGTATCGCTGACGCCGCGCGTATCCGCCTGGGCGCCTATGTGGGCGAAGGCACCACCGTGATGCACGAAGGTTTCGTCAACTTCAACGCCGGCACCGAAGGCCCGGGCATGATCGAAGGTCGCGTCTCGGCCGGCGTATTTGTCGGCAAGGGTTCGGACCTGGGCGGCGGTTGCTCCACCATGGGCACCCTGTCGGGTGGCGGCAACATCGTGATCAAGGTCGGCGAAGGCTGCCTGATCGGCGCCAACGCCGGTATCGGTATCCCGCTGGGCGACCGCAACACCGTGGAATCGGGCCTGTATGTCACCGCCGGGACCAAGGTTGCCCTGCTCGACGAGCGCAACCAGTTGGTTAAAGTGGTCAAGGCGCGTGAGCTGGCCGGCCAGCCGGACCTGCTGTTCCGCCGTAACTCCGAGACCGGTGCCGTGGAGTGCAAAACCCACAAGTCGGCCATCGAACTGAACGAAGCGCTGCACGCTCACAACTAAGCAGCGACTCGATGCCACTCGCGGGCCCCGATCCTGGGGCCCGTTTATACGAGTCTTGAACACCATGCTTGTGCCCTCCCCCTGGCGCGTCGACTTTCCGGCCATCGCCGCTCTGCAACGGCAAGACCAGACCTATCTGGACAGCGCCGCCACCGCGCAAAAACCTCAAGCCCTGTTGGACGCGATCAGCCATTACTACGCCAATGGCGCCGCCAACGTTCACCGTGCCCAGCATTTGCCGGGCGCCCACGCGACCCAGGCTTTCGAGGACAGTCGCAACAAGGTCGCGCAGTGGTTGAATGCAGGAGACAGCGGGCACATCGTCTTCACTCATGGCGCGACGTCGGCGCTGAACCTCTTGGCCTACGGCCTCGAGCACTTATTCAATGCGGGCGATGAACTAGTCATCAGCGCCCTGGAACACCACGCCAACCTGCTGCCCTGGCAGCAACTGGCCAAACGTCGCGCGCTGGAACTGGTGATCCTGCCGGTTGGCGACGACGGTATGATCGACCTTCAGGCCGCCGCCACGTTGATCGGCCCGCGCACGCGCCTGCTGGCGGTGAGCCAACTGTCCAACGTGCTGGGCACCTGGCAGCCGCTGGAACCCTTGCTGGCCATGGCCAAGGCCGAGGGCGCGCTGACCGTGGTCGATGGCGCCCAGGGCATCGTCCACGGCCGCCACGACGTACAAGCGCTGGGCTGCGACTTCTACGTATTTTCCAGCCACAAACTCTACGGCCCGGACGGCGTCGGCGTGCTGTACGGCCGCACCCAAGCCCTGCATCAGCTGCGCCACTGGCAGTTCGGCGGCGAAATGGTGCAACAGGCCGATTACCACAGCGCCAGCTTCCGCCCCGCGCCGCTGGGGTTCGAGGCCGGCACCCCACCGATTGCCAGCGTGATCGGCCTGGGCGCCAGCCTGGATTACCTCAATTCACTGGATCAACCGGCGCTCATCGCCCACGAAGCCGCCCTGCACGAGTACCTGTTGCGCGGGCTGAAAGCGCGCAATGGCGTGCGCGTACTGGGCGCGCCGCAGGTGGCGTTGGTCAGTTTTGTGGTGGAAGGCGTGCATAACGCCGATCTTGCGCACTTACTGACCGAGCAGGGTATTGCCGTGCGCGCCGGCCATCATTGCGCAATGCCGCTGCTCAAGGCGATGCACTTGTCGGGAGCGATTCGCGTGTCCCTGGCGCTGTACAACAATTCCGATGATCTGGAGCGATTCTTCGAAGCGCTGGACCAGGCCCTGGATATGCTGCGATGAGCCTGCCGGCCGAGGCTGTCGGCGCGCTTGAGTCGTTTCAGGCGGTGGGCAGCTGGGAGCAACGCGCGCGTCTGCTGATGCAATGGGGCGAACGGCTGCCGCCACTGGCGGACGAAGACAAGGTCGAGGCCAATCTGGTGCAGGGCTGCGAGAGTCTGGTATGGCTGGTCGGGCGCTTATCCGACGGCCACTGGCAGTTCGCCGCCAGCAGCGAAGCGCGCATGATCCGCGGGCTGGTGGCGTTGCTGCTGGCGCGGGTCAACGGGCTGTCGGCCGCCGAGTTGCAGGCGGTCGACTTGCCGGACTGGTTCAATCAACTGGGGCTGTCCCGCCAGTTGTCGCCGTCGCGCAGCAATGGCCTGAACGCCGTGCTGCAGCGCATGCGCGAACTAAGCCGTACATAAAACCCAATGTGGGAGGGGGTTTGCCCCCGATAGCGGTGGTTCAGTCAATGTATTCAGTGACTGGCACTCTGCTATCGGGAGCAAGCCCCCTCCCACATTTGAATGGTGCAAGGCCTTGAGGTTTAAGAAGGTTTGACCCGATCGGAAGGCCGGCGCACCCCGGCCACGATCTTGTCCACCGCCTTGGTCGCCGCCACCATGCCGAAGGTTGCAGTGACCATCATCACCGCGCCAAACCCGCCGGCGCAGTCCAGCTTTACCCCGTCGCCAACAAAACTCTTCTGCAAGCAGATGCTGCCGTCCGGCTTCGGATAGCGCAGTTGCTCGGTGGAAAACACACACGGCACGCTGTAATGGCGGGTCACCGTGCGCGAGAAGCCATAGTCACGGCGCAGGGTGGAGCGCACTTTCGAGGCCAGCGGATCGTTGAAGGTGCGGTTCAGGTCGCAGACCTGGATCAACGTCGGGTCGATCTGCCCGCCAGCGCCGCCGGTGGTGATGATCTGGATCTTGCGGCGCTTGCACCAGGCGATCAGTGCCGCCTTGGCGTTGACGGCGTCGATGCAGTCGATCACGCAGTCGATGTTGGGGGTGATGTACTCGGCCATGGTCTCGCGGGTCACGAAATCCGCCACGGCATGCACCGTGCAGTCCGGGTTGATGCCGCGCAGGCGCTCAGCCATCACCTCGACCTTGGGTTTGCCCACGGTGCTGTCGAGGGCATGCAGCTGACGGTTGCTGTTGCTGACGCAGACATCATCCAAATCAAACAACGAGATCTCGCCCACCCCACAACGGGCGATGGCTTCCGCCGCCCATGAGCCTACGCCGCCGACGCCGACGATCGCCACATGGGCCGCTTTCAAGCGCTCCAGGCCTTCAATGCCATACAAGCGGGCGACGCCTGCAAACCGCGGATCTTCTGTACTCATGACCATTACCCCAAAAACCGGCGCGCATTATAGGGCTTTGCCAGGACAAGTTCGAAACTTCGCGATACACGTAAAGAACTTAGCTGGAGATTCGCGGACTAACGTCCGGCTTTTCTCAGTCTGCTGTACGCTCAGGGAAGGGCCGGTGTAGGATGCGCGCCGTTCGGCGTAGGCCGACACCTCTTTTCGTTCCACACCTTTTGGAACCCGAAATAGCCATGTCATCGCGTAAATTTGGACTCAACCTGGTGGTGGTGCTGGCAATTGCCGCGCTGTTCACCGGCTTCTGGGCGCTGATCAACCGCCCGGTCACTGCCCCCAACTGGCCTGAACAGATCTCCGGTTTTTCCTACTCGCCGTTTCAACAAGGCCAGTACCCACAGAAGGACCAGTACCCGACCGACGACCAGATGCGCCGCGATCTGGAGATCATGAGCAAGTTGACGGACAACATCCGGACCTACTCGGTCGACGGCACTCTGGGAGACATCCCCAAGCTGGCGGAAGAGTTCGGCCTGCGCGTCACCCTGGGGATCTGGATCAGCCCGGACCTGGAACGCAACGAACGCGAGATCCAGCGCGCCATCGAGATCGCCAATAGCTCGCGCAGCGTCGTGCGCGTGGTGGTCGGCAACGAAGCGTTGTTCCGTAAAGAGATCACCCCCGAAGCACTGATCGTGTTGCTGGATCGCGTGCGCGCGGCCGTCAAGGTGCCGGTGACCACCTCCGAGCAATGGCACATCTGGGAACACAACCCACAACTGGCCAAGCACGTCGACTTGATCGCCGCGCACATCCTGCCGTACTGGGAACATATTCCGGTAGACCAGGCGGGCCAATTCGTACTCGACCGCGCACGGGATCTGAAGAAGACCTTCCCGAAAAAGCCGCTGCTGCTGTCGGAAGTCGGCTGGCCGAGCAACGGCCGCATGCGTGGCGGTGCTGATGCGTCTCCCGCCGACCAGGCAATTTACCTGCGCACGCTGGTGAACAAGCTGAACCGCCAGGGCTTCAACTACTTCGTGATCGAGGCCTTCGACCAACCGTGGAAAGCCAGCGACGAAGGCTCGGTCGGCGCCTACTGGGGCGTGTACAACGCCGCGCGTCAGCAGAAATTCAACTTCGAAGGACCGGTGGTCGCGATCCCGCAATGGCGCGTGCTGGCCATCGGTTCGGTGGTGCTTGCACTGCTGTCGTTGACCCTGCTGATGATCGACGGCTCGGCCCTGCGCCAACGCGGCCGGACCTTCCTGACCTTTATCGCGTTCCTGTGCGGTTCGGTGCTGGTGTGGATCGGCTACGACTACAGCCAGCAATACAGCACCTGGTTCAGCCTGACGGTCGGCTTCCTCCTGGCGCTCGGCGCCCTGGGCGTGTTTATCGTGCTGCTGGCCGAAGCCCATGAACTGGCGGAAGCGGTCTGGACCCACAAACGTCGGCGTGAATTCCTGCCGGTCGTGGGGGACTCGGACTACCGCCCGAAAGTGTCGATCCATGTGCCGTGCTACAACGAGCCGCCAGAGATGGTCAAACAGACCCTCGATGCCCTGGCCGCCCTCGACTACCCGGACTACGAAGTCCTGATCATCGACAACAACACCAAGGACCCGGCGGTGTGGGAACCGGTGCGCGACTACTGCGCAACCCTGGGCCCGCGCTTCAAGTTCTTCCACGTCGCGCCCCTGGCCGGTTTCAAGGGCGGCGCGTTGAACTACCTGATCCCGCACACCGCCAAGGATGCCGAAGTGATCGCGGTGATCGACTCGGACTACTGCGTGTCGCCGAACTGGCTCAAGCACATGGTGCCGCACTTCGCCGACCCGAAAATCGCCGTGGTGCAGTCGCCGCAGGATTATCGCGACCAGAACGAAAGCACCTTCAAGAAGCTCTGCTACGCCGAATACAAAGGCTTCTTCCATATCGGCATGGTCACCCGCAACGACCGCGACGCGATCATCCAGCACGGCACCATGACCATGACCCGTCGCTCGGTGCTCGAAGAGCTGGGCTGGGCCGACTGGTGCATCTGCGAAGACGCCGAACTCGGCCTGCGCGTGTTCGAGAAAGGCCTGTCGGCCGCGTATTACCACGAAAGCTACGGCAAGGGCCTGATGCCCGACACCTTCATCGACTTCAAGAAACAGCGTTTCCGCTGGGCCTATGGCGCGATCCAGATCATCAAGCGTCACACCGCCAGCCTGCTGCGCGGCAAGGACACCGAGCTGACCCGTGGCCAGCGCTACCACTTCCTCGCGGGCTGGTTGCCGTGGGTGGCGGATGGCATGAACATCTTCTTCACCGTCGGCGCGCTGTTGTGGTCGGCGGCGATGATCATCGTGCCGACCCGGGTCGACCCGCCGTTGCTGATTTTCGCGATCCCGCCGTTGGCGTTGTTCGTGTTCAAGGTGGGCAAGATCATCTTCCTGTACCGTCGTGCCGTGGGGGTTAACCTCAAGGATGCGTTCTGTGCGGCGCTGGCCGGCCTGGCGTTGTCGCACACCATCGCCAAAGCGGTGCTGTATGGCTTCTTCACCACCAGCATTCCGTTCTTTCGTACACCGAAAAACGCGGATAACCACGGCTTCTGGGTAGCGATTTCCGAAGCCCGCGAAGAGATGTTCATCATGCTGCTGTTGTGGGGCGCGGCGCTGGGGATCTACCTGGTGCAGGGCCTGCCGAGCGCCGACATGCGCTTCTGGGTGGTGATGCTGCTGGTGCAGTCGCTACCGTATGTGGCGGCGTTGATCATGGCGTTCCTGTCGTCGCTGCCCAAACCGGCGCCTAAGGCAGAGCCGGCCACCGCGCTGTAAAAACGTATGCAATGCACTAAACGGCGGCCTCTGGCCGCCGTTTTGCTATAAGATAACGGCCGTTTTGTAAGCCTTGCACATATCACTGTAGGAGCGAGCTTGCTCGCGAAAATCGTCAACGATCACGCGAACATCTTGAATGAACGCGGTGCTCTTGCGTTTTTCGCGAGCAAGCTCGCTCCTATAGTCAATTAGAACGTCGCCGCCTCGATTTCCGGAGTTTCCCATGACGGCTCATGCCGACCTTTCGCCGACCCTTCAACTTGCCATCGACCTGATCCGCCGTCCCTCGGTGACGCCGATCGACGCCGATTGCCAGAAGCTGATGATGCAGCGCCTGGGCGACGCCGGTTTCCAGCTTGAGCCGATGCGTATCGAAAACGTAGATAACTTCTGGGCCACCCACGGCAAGCACGACGGCCCGGTGCTGTGCTTTGCCGGCCACACCGACGTGGTCCCGACCGGCCCGGTGCAGGCCTGGCAGAACGATCCGTTCGACGCGCTGATCGACGACCACGGCATGCTCTGCGGCCGCGGCGCGGCGGACATGAAAGGCAGCCTGGCGGCGATGCTGGTGGCGTCGGAGCGCTTCGTGCAGGACTACCCGGACCACAAGGGCTCGGTGGCCTTTCTGATCACCAGCGATGAAGAAGGCCCGGCGCACCACGGCACCAAGGCCGTGATCGAACGCCTGGCCGCGCGCAAGGAGCGTCTGGACTGGTGCATCGTCGGCGAACCATCCAGCACCAGCCTGGTCGGCGATGTGGTCAAGAACGGCCGTCGCGGCTCCCTCGGCGCCACCCTGACCGTGCGCGGCGTGCAAGGTCACGTGGCCTACCCGCACCTGGCGAAGAACCCGATCCACCTGGCTGCCCCGGCACTGGCGGAACTGGCCGCCGAGCATTGGGACGACGGCAACACCTTCTTCCCGCCGACCAGCTTCCAGATCTCCAACCTCAACGCCGGCACCGGCGCGACCAACGTGATCCCCGGTGACCTGACAGCGGTGTTCAACTTCCGCTTCTCTACCGAATCCACCGTGGAAGGCCTGCAACAGCGCGTTGCCGCGATCCTCGACAAACACGCCCTGGACTGGCACGTAGACTGGGCGCTGTCCGGCCTGCCGTTCCTCACCGAACCGGGGGCCTTGCTCGATGCGGTGTCCGCCAGCATCAAGGCGGTCACCGGTCGTGAGACCCAGGCGTCCACCAGCGGCGGTACGTCCGACGGGCGCTTCATCGCAACCCTTGGCACCCAGGTGGTCGAGTTGGGCCCGGTCAACGCGACGATCCATCAGGTCAACGAGCGCATTCTGGCCAGCGACCTCGACGTGCTGACCGAGATCTACTACCAGACCCTGATCAAGTTGCTCGCCTGATGCTGGCCTGTCCCATTTGCAGCGCACCGCTCCACGCGGTGGACAATGGCGTGGCGTGCCCGGTCGGACACCGTTTCGACCGCGCGCGCCAGGGTTACCTGAACCTGTTGCCGGTGCAGCACAAAAACAGCCGCGACCCGGGCGACAACCTCGCCATGGTCGAGGCGCGCCGCGACTTCCTCAACGCCGGCCACTACGCCCCGGTGGCCAAGCGCCTGGCGCAACTGGCCGCGCAACAAGCCCCGCAGCGCTGGGTGGACATCGGTTGTGGCGAGGGTTACTACACCGCACAAATCGCCGACGCCCTGCCCCACGCCGATGGCTATGCCCTGGATATCTCCAAGGAAGCGGTCAAGCGTGCGTGCAAGCGCAACCCGGCACTGACCTGGTTGATCGCCAGCATGGCCCGCGTGCCGTTGGCCGATGCCAGCTGCCAGTTTCTCGCCAGCGTGTTCAGCCCGTTGGACTGGCAAGAGGCCAAACGCCTGCTCAGCCCCGGCGGCGGCTTGATGAAAGTCGGCCCGACCCGCGGTCACCTGATGGAGCTGCGCGAGCGCCTGTACGACGAAGTGCGCGAGTACACCGACGACAAACACCTGGCCCTGGTGCCGGACGGCATGAGCCTTGCGCACAGCGAAACCCTCGAGTTCACGCTGAGCCTGGCGGACCCGAAAGACCGTGCCAACCTGCTGGCCATGACCCCTCACGGCTGGCGCGCCAGCGCCGAGCGCCGCACCGAGGTGATCGAGCATGCCGAGCCGCTGCGGGTCAGCGTATCGATGCGCTACGATTATTTCGTGCTTCAATAACCGACTTTTCGGGCACTCCGCCCACCCTGAATCCGCGAATGGATTTTCGAATCCCGCAACGAGGAACATCCATGCGCCAACCTGATATCGAGATTTACCTGAAGGACGCCGACGTCGACCACAAGGCCATCGCCGCCTGGCTGGGCGCCGCCCTTGGCCCTTGCACCGCCTGGGTCCAGCGCGGCCAGACCTACAAGTGCACGGCCGGCGACGTGCCTGTCACCTGGTTGCCCAAGGCGGTAGGCAAATGGAACAGCCTGTACCTGGAAAGCGATCAGACCCCGTGGGAAGACGACATCGCCTGCGCCCGCGCCGCCTTTGCCGCGCTGAACGTCGAAGTGCGTTGCGCACCGGGCAGCTGGGTTGAGGAAGAAGGCGAGGAAAGCGCCGACACCTGGATTCGCATCAGCGAAGACGGTGAAGAACAGATCACCTGGAAAACCACCTGATCCGCAATTGCGAACCCAATCAAATGTGGGAGGGGGCTTGCCCCCTCCCACATGGGTTCTACGGTGTAACAAAAACCCGCATTACAAACCCACCACATCCTCTGCCTGCAAGCCCTTCTCGCCGCTCACCACGGCGTATTCCACCTGCTGGCCTTCGGCCAGGGAACGGTGCCCTTCACCGCGGATGGCGCGGTAGTGTACGAACACATCCTTGCCGTCTTCACGCTGAATAAAGCCATATCCCTTGGCATCGTTGAACCACTTCACATTACCGGTTTCGCGCGTTGTCATCTGTTCACTCCCACATGATTGTTATTGTCGAGTCGGTCGCGTTGAACTGCCGAGTATAAGACAGGCTCAAAAACGATCAACCCAACTTTACATCGCTGCTTTTTTGCCGATTTTCGGTGAATACGGCACACTACCCACCCGAGCACCTGCTCGGTTTTTTCCACTTGAAGCAGCTCGCCTATGACCCGCTCCCCGTTCCGCCGTCTGGTGTTTGGCACCTTGCGCCGACTGTTGTACCTCTGGGTTCGCTCAGAGACGATCAACCAGTCGTCCCTTACCCTTAACCTCGACCGCAGCCGGCCGGTGTTCTACGTCCTGCAATCACCCTCCCTCACCGAATTGGCCGTGGTCGATACCGAGTGCACCAAGGCCGGCCTGCCGCGCCCGGTGCTGCCGGTAGCGGTCGGGCCATTGCTGGAACCCGCGGCGTTCTTCTACCTCACGCCAGAGCCGGACTGGCTCGGCCGCCAGGACAAACGCGGCGCGCCGCCGACTCTGACCCGCCTGGTCAATACCCTCAGCGCACACGCACAAGAGAATGCACAAATCATTCCGGTCAGCGTGTTCTGGGGGCAGTCGCCCGACAGCGAGTCCAGCCCATGGAAACTGCTGTTCGCCGACAGCTGGGCCGTCACCGGGCGCCTGCGCCGGTTGCTGAGCATCCTGATCCTGGGGCGCAAGACCCGCGTACAATTCTCCGCGCCTATCAACCTGCGTGAATTGATCGAGCACAATAAAGGCCACGAACGCACCGTTCGCATGGCCCAACGCATCCTGCGCGTACACTTTCGCAACCTGAAAACCGCAGTGATCGGCCCCGACCTGTCCCACCGCCGCAACCTGGTGAAGGGCTTGGTGAATATGCCGCTGGTGCGCCAGGCCATCCTCGATGAAGCCGAACGCGAGAAGATCAGCCCGGAAAAAGCCAAGGCCCTGGCCCTGCGCTACGGCAACGAAATCGCCTCGGACTACACCTACACCGCGATCCGCTTCCTGGAAGTGGTGCTGAGCTGGTTCTGGAACAAGATCTACGACGGCATCAAGGTCAATAACATCGAGGGTGTGCAACAGGTTGCCCAGGGTTACGAGGTGATCTACGTACCCTGCCACCGCAGCCATATCGACTACCTGCTGCTGTCCTACCTGCTGTTCAAGAACGGCCTGACCCCACCGCACATCGCCGCCGGCATCAACCTGAACATGCCGGTGATCGGCAGCCTGCTGCGCCGCGGCGGTGCGTTTTTCATGCGCCGCACCTTCAAGGGCAACCCGCTGTACACCTCGGTGTTCAACGAATACCTGCACACCCTGTTCACCAAGGGTTTCCCGGTGGAGTACTTCGTCGAAGGCGGACGCTCGCGCACCGGGCGCATGCTGCAACCGAAAACCGGCATGCTGGCGATCACGTTGCGCAGCTTCCTGCGCTCCTCGCGCATGCCGATCGTGTTCGTGCCGGTGTATATCGGTTACGAGCGTGTGCTCGAAGGCCGTACCTACCTCGGTGAGCTGCGCGGCGCGAGCAAGAAAAAAGAGTCCATCTTCGATATTTTCAAGGTGGTCGGTGCGCTCAAGCAGCGCTTTGGCCAGGTCGCGGTCAACTTCGGCGAACCGATCAAACTGGCGCAATTCCTCGACGCCGAACAACCGGGCTGGCGCGCCCAGGAACTGGGCCCGCACTACAAACCGGCGTGGCTCAACCAAACCACCAACCGCCTCGGCGAGCGGGTGGCGCGCCATTTGAACGAAGCGGCGGCGATCAACCCGGTGAATCTGGTGGCCCTGGCGCTGCTGTCGACCACGCGCCTGGCCCTGGACGAACAGGCCATGGCCCGCCAGTTGGACCTGTACCTGGCGCTGCTGCGCCGGGTGCCCTACTCGCCGCATACCACCCTGCCCGAAGGGGATGGCATGGCGTTGATCAAGCACGTCAAGGACATGAACCTGCTGTCGGAACAGAGCGATGCCCTCGGCAAGATTCTGTACCTGGACGAGCAGAACGCCGTCCTGATGACCTACTACCGCAACAACGTGCTGCATATCTTTGCCTTGCCGGCGTTGCTGGCGAGCTTCTTCCAGAGCAGCTCGCGGATGAGCCACGAGCAGATTCTGCGCTACACCCGTGCGCTGTACCCATACCTGCAGTCAGAGCTGTTTATCCGCTGGTCGCTGGAGGAACTGGACACGGTGATCGACCAGTGGCTGGAGGCGTTTGTCGAACAAGGCCTGCTGCGTTTCGAGAACAACGTGTACCTGCGCCCGGCGCCGAGTTCGCGGCACTTTGTGCTGCTGACACTGCTGTCCAAGAGCATCGCCCAGACCCTGCAACGCTTCTACATGGCGATTTCGCTGCTGCTCAACAGCGGCCAGAACAGCATCAGCGCCGAAGAGCTGGAAGACCTGTGTACGATCATGGCCCAGCGCCTATCGATCCTGCATGGCCTCAATGCCCCGGAGTTCTTCGACAAGAGCCTTTTCCGACATTTTATTCAGACGTTGCTGGAGCAAGATGTGCTGCGCCGCGACGAAGCCGGTAAGTTGAGCTATCACGACCTGCTCGGCGAACTGGCTGAAGGCGCGGCGAAACGGGTGCTGCCGGCTGAGATTCGCCTGTCGATCCGCCAGGTTGCCCTGCACCGCGTCGACGGCGCGGCCGAAGCGCCGGTCGAAGCCGAAGCCCGCAAACCGGAAGAAAGCCGCTAAATTGAATAAGGCGTCGCTGGGTTACGGCGCCGTTGAAAAGGAGCTGCACCATGAAAAAGATCATCCTCCTGGGCCTGACCGCCCTGCTCGGCGCCTGCCATTCCATGAATCCCGCGTCCAAGGCCAGCCTCGATGGCGAAGTGTTTTACCTGCAACGCATCGCGCTGCCGCCGACAGCCATCTTGAGCGTCAGCCTGCAGGACGTATCGCTGATGGACGCGCCGGCCGTGACCCTGGCCGAACAGAAAGGCCCGGTCAAAGGCCAGGTGCCATTGCCGTTCCACTTGAGCTATGACCCGGCCCAGGTCAAGCCGGGCCACAGTTACTCGGTCAGCGCTCGCATCGAAGTGGAGGGCAAGCTACTGTTCATCACCACCGAGCGGCACCCTGTGCAACTCAATGGCCAAGACGCTCAACCGCTGCGCCTGCGGGTTGATGCGGTCGCACACTGATTATTTCCAGATCATAAGGAAGCGCCCATGCTCCGTAATTCCCTTCGTCTCACCGCCCTGTGCGCCAGCCTGCTGCTCGGTGCCAACGCCATGGCCCTGGATCTTGGCAGCCTGTCCCAGAGCGACGCCGCCGGCGGCCTCAAGGATGCATTGACCCAAGGCGCACAGATCGCCGTGAAACAACTGGGTGTACCGGGTGGTTTCAGCAACAACCCCGACGTCAAGATCGGCCTGCCGGGAAAACTGGGCAAAGTTGCCGACAAGCTGAAGATGTTCGGCATGGGTGACCAGGTCGAGCAGCTGGAAACCAGCATGAACAAAGCCGCCGAAACCGCCGTGACCCAGGCCCAGCCAATCCTGGTCAACGCGGTGAAAAACATGAGCGTGAGCGATGCCAAGGGCATTCTCACCGGCGGCCAGGATTCGGCCACCCAGTACCTGAACAAAAGCAGCCGCGAAGCCATCCGCGCCAAGTTCCTGCCGATCGTCAAGGCCGCCACCGACAAGGTCGGCGTGGCGCAGCAGTACAACGCCCTGGCCGGCAAGGCCGCGGCGTTTGGCGCGGTCGATGCCAAAAGTGCCAACGTCGAAAACTATGTAACCGAACAAGCGCTGGATGGTTTGTTCAAGATGATTGCGCAGCAGGAAGAGACCATTCGCAAAAACCCGGCGGCAGCGGCGACCAGTCTGGCAAAGAAGGTGTTTGGCGCGCTGTAACGCCACGCGACCTGAGCTGAAAAAAAGGCCCTGACGATGTCAGGGCCTTTTTTTCGCCGAACCGTCTATCAGGCCCCCGAACCAGGCGCCGCACGCTCACGCCCGGCAGCGTCGATGAGTAGGCTCAATAGTGGATGTGCGACGCTCGTCGGGCGCCACCGTGAGACATGTGTGAGTGATGAGAGCTGGACGACGACGCATTGAAGTTATGGCTATCGTTGTTGATATTAATATTGATATCGCGATTGGCGTTTGGCTGATTCTGTCCAAACATATTTCCCAGCCCAAGCATCGAGCCCGCGACTTGCATCGGTAACGCCAGCAAAGGTAGTAAAAGCATACACACTCCTTCCTATTCAGATTAGCGCCAACTCACTGCCCCGCATCTCATACGCGGGAACCGCTCGGTCGACTAATCCTGTGTGGAAGCAAGGGCAAAAATGGTTCCGTCCTGCGTGTGAAATACTGCCTCGCGTCAGTTGAAAATAGAATCGGCCAGGCGCCTCAGTAGCAGCGTGGCAAATGCGTTGATCGGCGCAATAAACGAAACAGTCAGCAGGCCATTGGGATTCATCAGCGTCAGCCAGAAGAAGTACCACCCGCAGAAGCAGTCCGCGCCAGGGTCAACAGCAGTGCAGACACGGCCCCAAACATGAAAACTATCCTCGGGCGGAACTATTCAATGGTCTTCCCAGCGAAAGCGCTATTGCGTCAGCGTGATTGACCAGGCAACCGTCGCGACCATCAAAATCGCGAAGCTTACGTTAAGTCGTCGGCTCCAAGTGGGGTGGATGAATAACTTGCGCATTCGACTGCCGGCAAAGAGCCACAGAACGTCGAATACCACACACACCAGCAGACAGATCAAGGCTTTCGCACCTTGCTCCCAGGCAGGTGCGGCGCCCAGGGTGAAACTGCCCAGCAACGCGGCGAATGCGGCATAGGCCTTGATATTCGCCACACCCAGCACAAACCCGGCGCCCCAGCCCGGCGTGATCACGGACTGCTCATCCCTGATGGGCGGCGCGGTAGCAATCTGGTAGGCCAGCCACACAATATAAACAATGGAGATGACCGTCAGCGCCGTCGCCAGCATCGGAAAACTGTGCAGAACCACATAGAGACCGGAAGCAACCAATGCCATCGCGATCACCAGGCCCAACGTGATCCCCACGAAAAACCGAGTTGAACGCCTCATGCCATAAGCAGCCCCACTCGCCGCCAGCGCCAGGGTCGCCGGGCCTGGACTGGCAAGCAGCGCGATGGCGGCGACGGCGAAGGTAAATACCGCCTGGTAAACGGACAGTGCAATGTCGGGCATACGCTTCCCCCTTGAAGAACATTCGTGACGGCTTAGCGAGGCAGCCCGTGTTCATGGCAGTAGTAGACGGTTCTGTGGTTTTTCATGAAGTCGATCACGCCATTGGATCCTCTTATGTCGGGCAAACTCATGACGCAGCGAAAATACTTTTTCGGCAGGGAAGTTATTATTGTGAAGTAATTGCAAGCGAGCTTGCATCAAGTATGTAGTTCATCTCGCGCCCTCGACAATGCAGATAAAGTTGCAATAGAAACATCACAACATAGCGTTAAGTGAGCGGCGCAATATTGCAGGGCCCGCGAATCAAACAATAGGTGGGCACCTTGAAAAGGTCTATTCTTTTTTCATCCGTGTATGGTATGTAAGATTTTCACGCGTTTTCATCAAAATTCGTAAGGTCCATCTAATGAAAAAGCTTACAAAGGGCGACCAGACACTTGACCCTATTGATCGCGCGCTGATTGTCGCCCTCCACCAGAACGCCCGCGCGTCTATTCGCGCTCTCGGCCGACAGGTGGGGTTATCGGCCCCCGGCTGCAGCGAACGCCTCAAGCGTCTGGAAGGGTCGGGGGTCATCAGCGGGTTCAGCGTCGAGTTGGACGCCCAGGCCCTGGGCTTTGCATTGCAAGCGCTGGTCAGGGTTAAACCCCTGACTGGAAAATTCCAACAGGTTGAACAGTTGCTCGCGCAAATGGCTGAATGTGTGGTGTGCTACAAAATCACCGGGGACGACAGTTTTGTCTGCCATCTTTATATCGACTCAGTTGCCCACCTGGACCTGACCCTTCAAAAGATCTCACCCCTGGCCGACACTAATACATCGATTATAAAAACCGTCGAGAAGAAACTGCCGGCCCTCTGATTAGTCCTGTGGGAGATATCCTGGCGCTATTAACCGCTGTCGCGGCTTCAGGCATTCCCCACTCACCTTACACTTTCTTCAGCGTGCATCAGGCGTAGGCACTTATATACATACGCCTGTTCTCCTTACTCTTGGTCACCCGTTTTCCTGACACGAAACCATGCAGCATAAAGCGCGGGCAGGAACAGCAACGTCAACGCCGTCGCCACAATCAACCCGCCCATGATCGCCACTGCCATCGGCCCGAAGAACACACTGCGTGACAGCGGGATCATCGCGAGTACCGCCGCGAGGGCTGTGAGAACAATCGGCCGGAAGCGTCGGACAGTGGCTTCGATAATCGCCTGCCACGGCGCCAGCCCTGCCTTGATGTCCTGTTCGATCTGGTCCACCAGAATCACCGAGTTGCGCATGATCATTCCTGACAGGGCGATGGTGCCGAGCATGGCCACGAAGCCGAAGGGTTGGCGGAACACCAGCAGGAACAGCGTGACCCCGATCAGCCCCAGGGGTGCCGTGAGAAATACCATTACCGTGCGTGAGAAGCTGCGCAGTTGCAGCATCAGCAGCGTCAGCACCACCACGATAAACAGCGGTACACCGGCCTTGACCGAATTCTGCCCGCGGGCCGAGTCCTCGACGGTACCGCCGACGTCCAGCAGGTAGCCGTCCGGCAGTTCGGCACGCACGCCTTCGAGGGTCGGCAGGATCTGCTGAACCAGGGTCGCCGGTTGTTCCTTGCCGTAGATGTCGGCGCGCACGGTCACGGTGGGCAGGCGGTTACGGTGCCAGATGATGCCTTCCTCAAAGCCGTATTCGAGGGTGGCGATCTGCGACAGCGCGACGCTTTTGCCGTTGTCGGTCGGCACGGCCAGGCTCGGCAGCAGCGACAGTTCAGTGCGCTCATGGACAGTGCCGCGCAGGAGAATTTCGATCAACTCGTTGTCTTCCCGGTACTGGCTGACGCTGGCGCCGGTCAGAGAACTCTGCAGGAATTTCGACAGGTTGGCGGTACTCACACCGAGGGCGCGCGCACGGTCCTGGTCGATATTGAGGTAGACGATCTTGCTCGGTTCCTCCCAGTCCAGATGCACGTTAGCTACGTGGGTATTTTCGCGCACCTTGGCCGCCACTTTGCGCGCCAGGGCACGGACTTCGTCGATATGCTCGCCGGTCACGCGAAACTGCACCGGGTAACCCACGGGCGGGCCGTTTTCCAGGCGTGTGACCCGTGAACGCAGGTCGGGGAACTGCTCGTTGAGGGTTTCGATCAACCAGATGCGCAGGCTTTCGCGCTCTTCGATGGACTTGGCCAACACCACGAACTGCGCAAAGCTGGCGGCCGGCAGTTGCTGGTCGAGGGGCAGATAGAAGCGCGGCGAACCGGTTCCGACATAGGCCACGTAGTTGTCGATGCCGGCGTGTTCCTTGAGCAGGGCTTCCAGGCGCTTGACCTGGCCAGCGGTGTTGCTCAGGGACGCGCCCTCGGCGAGCTTCAGGTCGACCATCAACTCCAGGCGGCCGGAAGCCGGGAAGAACTGTTGCGGCACAAAACGAAACAGTGCGACCGAGCCGACAAACAGCAGCAGCGTCAGCACGATCACGGTCTTGCGCCGACTGACACACCACTCCAGCAAACGTCTGACACGCTGGTAGAACGGTGTGCCGTAGGGATCGGGACCGTCAGCGCCGTGTTTAGCCGCATGAATTTTCGCCAAGTCCGGCAGGAGTTTTTCGCCCAGGTACGGCACGAACACCACGGCCGCGACCCACGAGGCGAGCAACGCGATGGTCACTACCTGGAAGATCGAACGGGTGTATTCACCGGTACTCGATTGCGCGGTGGCAATCGGCAGGAAGCCGGCCGCCGTGATCAGCGTACCGGTCAGCATCGGGAACGCGGTACTGGTCCAGGCAAAACTGGCCGCTTTAAGGCGGTCGTACCCCTGCTCCATTTTGATCGCCATCATTTCCACGGCGATGATCGCGTCATCCACCAGCAAGCCCAGGGCCAGCACCAGCGCGCCGAGGGAGATCTTATGCAAGCCGATGCCGAGGTAGTACATGCAGGCAAAGGTCATCGCCAGCACCAGAGGAATCGCCAGGGCCACGACCATGCCAGTGCGTATACCGAGGGAGAAAAAACTCACCAGCAAGACAATGCCCAGCGCCTCGGCCAGTACCCGGACGAACTCTCCGACACCGGTTTTCACCGCCGCCGGTTGGTCCGACACCTTGCGCAGTTGCATGCCCGCCGGAAGGTTCTTCTGCAGGCGTGCGAACTCGCCTTCGAGGGCTTTGCCCAACACCAGAATGTCGCCGCCCTCGTGCATGGCGACGGCCAGACCGATCGCGTCTTCGCCCATAAAGCGCATGCGCGGCGCCGGTGGATCATTGAAGCCACGGTGGATGTCGGCCACATCGCCAATACGGAAGGTTCGGTCACCTACGCGAATCGGGAAGCTGCGAATCTCTTCCACACTCTTGAAGTTACCCGACACCCGCAGTTGCACGCGCTCAGTCGGGGTTTCAAAGAAGCCGGCAGTGGAGACCGCGTTCTGCTCCTGCAGCGCTTGTTGAACAGCGGCCAGCGGTAAGCCGAGCGTGGCGAGTTTGAGGTTGGACAGCTCGATCCAGATCTTCTCATCCTGCAGGCCGAGCAGTTCGACCTTGCCCACATCCGGCACGCGCTGCAGTTGAATCTGGATGCGGTCGGCGTAGTCCTTGAGCACGGCATAGTCAAAGCCGTCGCCGGTCAGGGCGTAGATATTGCCGAAGGTGGTGCCGAATTCATCGTTGAAAAACGGTCCCTGGATATCCGGCGGCAAGGTCTGGCGAATATCGCTGATCTTCTTGCGCACCTGGTACCACAGCTCGGGAATCTGCGCCGAGCGCATGGCGTCGCGGGCGATGAAGGTGACCTGGGATTCGCCGGGGCGCGAGAAAGACACAATGCGCTCGTACTCACCGGTCTCCATGAGCTTTTTCTCGATGCGTTCGGTGACCTGGCGCGACACGTCCTGGGCCGTGGCACCGGGCCAATTGGTCTTGATCACCATGGCCTTGAAGGTGAACGGCGGGTCTTCGCTTTGCCCAAGCTTGGTGTAGGACAAAGTGCCGACCACCGCCAGCAGGATCATCAGGAACAGTACGATCTGGCGATTACGCAACGCCCATTCGGAAAGATTGAAACCCATCGGGGACTACTCCTTGACCGCCAGATTCACCACCCGGTTGGAGCGATCCACCGGGCGCACTTGCTGCCCCTCATGGAGCACATGAACGCCGGCGGCAATCACCCAGTCGGTAGGGCTCAAGCCTTCGAGCACGGGTACGGTTTTTTCGCCAAAGGCGCCGATACGCACCGGGGTACGCACAAGGGTGTCATCCGGCTGCACGCGCCAGACGTAGGACACGCCGTTCTCCGCGCTCAAGGCTGACAGCGGCACCGACAGAGGAATAACACCGTCTGCCTGTATGAAAACGCGGGCGCTCTGGCCCAGCTCGGCCGGAACCTTGCCGCCGGTGAAGGCGATGCGCGCAGCGAAGGTGCGCGATTTCGGATCGGCTGCGGGCGACAGTTCGCGAATACGTCCGGCAAATCGCTGGCCCGGCTGGCTCCATAACTCGACCGACACCGGCTGGCCGATCTTGAACCGGCCGAAACCTTGCTCGGGCAGGCTGATCAGCACTTCACGCTCGCCATCGGTGGCCAGGGTGAACACGGTCTGGCCGGCGGACACCACCTGGCCGACTTCCACCGCGCGCTTGGCAACCACGCCGTCCTGCGGAGCGCGGAGTACGGCATAACCGGCCTGGTTACTGGACACATCGAACTCGGCCTTGATCTGCTTGAGGCGAGCCTCACCTGATCGGTACAGATTTTCAGCATTGTCGTACTGGGAACGGCTGACCAACTGACGATCCATCAGGGTCTTGTAGCGGTCACGCTCGGCACGCACCAGCCGCAGGTTGGCCTCGGCGGCGGCCACCTGGGCGCGGGTGGCTTCCAGTTGCAGGCGCACATCCTGAGGGTCGAGTTCCGCCAGCGGTTGATTGGCCTTGACCCGCTCGCCCTCCTCCACCAGCCGTTTGCTGACCTTGCCGCCGATGCGAAAGGCCAGGTCCGGCTCGTACCGGGCACGCACCTCGCCTGGATAACTGTCCATCATCTGCGCTGCAGGCTGTGGTTGCACCACCATGGCCGGGCGGAGGGTAGTCTGGGGCGATTCTTCATGGCCGCAGGCGGCGAGTAGAAAGACCAGGCTGGCAGGCAACGCAAGGGGCAGGAGAATGCTGCGCATGCTGAAGGACCTTTCGCAAATGATGCTAGGAATAATTATACTGGGCAGTATGTTATTAATACCAAACTCACCAGTCCAGTATTAAAGGTGGAAATGTCCGACAATCTTGTCAATACCAGTAGCCCTGGGCGCCCCAAGGACATGGCAAAACGCCAGGCAATCCTCGAAGCAGCGAAAATCCTGTTTTTGAGCAACGGTTACGCAAATACCAGCATGGATGCCGTGGCCCTTGAGGCCGGCGTATCGAAACTGACCGTCTACAGCCACTTCACCGACAAAGAGACCTTGTTCACCGCCGCCGTGATGGCCAAGTGCGAAGAACAGTTGCCGGTGATGTACTTTGAGCTGCCCGAGGGTGTGCCTGTGGAGACGGTGCTACTGAATATCGGGCGCCGCTTCCATCGCTTGGTCAACAGCAAGGAATCGGTGAACCTGCACCGCCTGATGATGACCACGGGCAATCAGGACGTGAAACTCTCGCAGATCTTCTTCGAAGCCGGGCCGATGCGGATGTTGCAAGGCATGGAGCGTCTGCTCGGGCACATCGACCAGAGCGGCGCGCTGAGCATCGACAAGCCCCTTACCGCAGCCGAACACTTCTTCTGTCTGCTCAAGGGCACGGCGAACTTCTGCTTGTTGTATGGCTGCGGCGGGCAATTGAGCGAGGAAGCGGCCGAAGCCCACGTGCAGGACGTGGTGGGATTGTTTATGCGGGCCTATCGCCGAGAACCCGCTGCAAGCGGCAACGGGTGATCGCTTGCAGCGCGAGGCTCAGGACTTGAGTGCCTTTTTCGGATAGATGTCGTAGCGGCTGGATTTACCATCCAGCGCATGGCTCGGCTTGGGCCCCTCGATGCACGGCGCCTTGCGCGGGCGCTTGACCACCACGCGGTGGCTGGCCAGGGCCAGCGCCGCCGCCAGCAGGGCCGGTGCGTCTGGATCGTCGCCGACCAAGGGGCGGAACAGGCGCATTTCCTTCTTCACCAGGGCGGTTTTCTCACGGTGCGGGAACATCGGATCGAGGTAGATCACCTGGGGCGGCTCGCCTTGCCAATTGAGCATCACCTCAATGGAGTTGCCCTTGAGCAGCGTCATCCGCGCCACGATCGGCGCCACCTCAAAATCCTCCGCCGCGCGTGCCAGGCCATCCTCGAGCAATGCGCCGATCAGCGGCTGACGTTCGATCAGGCTCATCTCGCAGCCCAGGCTGGCCAGCACGAATGCGTCCTTGCCCAGCCCGGCCGTGGCGTCCAGCACCCGTGGACGCACGCCTTGGGCGATGCCCACGGCCTTGGCGATCATCTGCCCGCTGCCACCGCCGTACAACCGCCGATGCGCCGCGCCGCCTTCGACGAAATCCACGCGCACCGGCCCTGGCGCGTCAGGCCCGAGCTGTTGCAACTGCAGGCCTTGCTCCCCGACTTGCAGGGAAAACTCCGCATCCGCCAGCTGTAGCGGCAAGCCCAGCAGCGCAGCCCACTGTTCGGCGCGGGCCTGGAAGCCGTCGGCCAAGGCCTCGACCTGGATGCGGCTGGCCGCTGGTTGTTCGCTCATGAATCGCTACGCTCAAAAATATTAAGGATCGGCCAACAACGGCCGATAGAAACAAGGATCAGGTATTTTGCCAGAGCTGAGCGTCGACCGAGAAAAATGTCAGACATTCTTCCGCTAACCATCGGTGTACTGCCGACCCACAACCACTACGGCCTGCGCAATACTCAAGCGCTGGCCGGCGTCAGTCATGTGTGGCAGGACTTCTTCGCCCGCGCGTTGGCCGAGCAGCTCGGCGAAACGCCGGACGCGCTCGCGGCCAAGGCGCCAGCGCCGCTGGACCCGGCGGTGGAACCCAGCGCTGGCGCTGACCTGCTGTCGCAGATCCTCACCCAGCGTGAGTGCGACGTGAAAGACACCGAGATCGCCCCGCCTGAACCGCTGTTCCTGCCGATTGCCGAATTCGAAACCGAGTTGTTGCCACCGGCCGCCACGCCATTCCCGCAAGAAGAGATCGTCGCCCAGCAGCGCCAGCAGAATTTCGAAAGCACTTGGGTGCGCCCGATCGTGCTGAGCGCCGGCCAACCGTTACCGGAACCCGGCGCCGCGCCGGAACCGCGCCCATTGCACTTGCCGATCGCCGAGTTCGAACTGGACCTGCTGCCACCAGCCGCCACGCCGTTCCCGCAAGAAGAGCTGGTCGCCCAACAAAAGGCCCTGGACTTCGACTACCACTGGGCGCGTCCGCTGATCGTCAACAACCTGCGCCTGGCGGCATAAGCCTCAACGCCGCGCCCCATGCCGTGCGAACACGCGCCGCTTAATCCTTGAAGAATTGGCTCGCCTGGCTGTAGGGCATCGAGCGCTCGGTGAAAGTAAACGTGCCGGACTGGTACACCTCCTGCGCCGCGCGGTAAAACTCGCCATACGCCGCCAGCGCCATGGCCGAGCCCACGCTGATGCGCTTGACGCCCATCGCGCTCAACTGCGCCACACTGAGTTTCAGGCCGCCGGACATCAACACATTCACCGGTTTTGGGGCCACGGCCTTGACCACCGCCAGCACCTCCTCGGCACTGCGCAGCCCCGGCGCATAGAGCACGTCCGCACCGGCTTCGGCGTAGGCCTGCAGGCGGCGAATAGTGTCAGGCAAATCCAGGCGACCATGCAGGAGGTTTTCTGCACGGGCCGTCAGCATGAACGGGAATGGCAGGCTGCGCGCAGCAACGACCGCAGCTTCCACACGCTCGACGGAAAGGTCAAAGGAATAGATCGGGTCGACGGCGATACCCGTGGCATCTTCGATGGAGCCACCGACGATACCGCTGGCCGCCGCGCGCAAAATGGTCCGGGCGCAACCGTCGGGGGTGTCGCTGAAGCCGTTTTCCAGGTCGGCGGCCACCGGCAACGCGGTGGCCTTGGCGATCATCGTGGCGTTGACCAGGGTGTCTTCCAGGGACAGCGCCGGCGCCCCAGGCTGAACGCGTAGCCCGCGCTGGTGGTGGCCAGGGCTTCGAAGCCGAGGCTGGCGAGCATGATCGCCGAGCCTGCGTCCCACGGGTTGGGCATCACAAACGCACGATCGCGTGCATGCAGGGCCTTGAAGGTTTCGGCGCGAAGGGTTTGGGCATCCATGACTGACTCCTGGCGGGAAAAGGAGCCTTAGAGTAACCCCAGTTGCTGCGCTGCGGGTTCGCGGTGCAAGGTCGGCAACGCGGGCAAGCCGGGCAAACGTGCCATCAGCTTGGCGTGAAAACGCAGCGCCAGTTGCGCGGCGAGGCGGTTATCCGAGGTGTGCAGGAACACGTAGGGGGTGCGTCCCTCTTCGATCCAACCGGCGATCTTTTCCACCCACGGGATCAGGAAGGGGTCGTTGGCTTCAAGCTCGGGGTGGCCGATGAAGCGCACCTGGGGAAACAGGGTCAACGCCGCCGGACGCGGTGGTACCTTGGGTTTTTTCGCCTGGGCATGCAGCACCGCGGCCGAGGTGGATGTGCAACTGAACAGGGCGCGAGGGTCGAGGCAGATCCGTTCGACGCCACGGTCGCGCAGCAGGCGGTTGAGCATGCGCTCGGCATCGCCCTTGGCGAAGAATTGCGGGTGGCGCACTTCCACGGCCAGGGGGCGTTCCAGCCCGTCGATAAACCCGGCCAACTCACCAAGGCGCTGCGGCGAAAAGCTGGCCGACAATTGCAGCCACAGCGGCGAAACGCGCTCACCCAACGGGCTCATCAAGCCGACGAAACTGTGTGCCGCCGGCAGTTGCTCACGCAGGTCGCCACCGTGACTGATGTCACCGGGGAACTTGGCAGTGAAGCGAAAATCCGCGGGCATGATCTCGGCCCAGCGCTGCACGGTGGCGGCTGACGGGCGCGCATAAAACGTGGTGTTGCCTTCCACCGCGTTGAAGACTTGCGAGTAGAGGGCGAGGTAATCGCTGGAACGGGCATCGACAGGGTACAGGTACTCGCGCCAGGCGTTTTCACTCCAGGACGGGCAACCGATGAAATAAGGCAGGCGCATCAGATGTGGATGTCGAGACCCAGCACTTCCATATCCCATTCGACAAAGCCGGCGGTGGTCAGGTAGCTGGCCAGGGCGGTGGCGACGCTTTTGCTCATGGAGCGCGGGAAGACCATGTCTTGCTGACGGGCAGGAAGACCGCTGGTACGCGCGTTTGCAGCGCCTTGGGGGCTGGACGCTTCGGACTGGACCTCGATGAAGTCCGGCGAATCCTCGACGGACTCGTCTACCGTGACGTTTGCCTTGCGCGGCTTACGCTTGAGGGGGTAGGACTGTGAGGAAAAGCCGTCTATACGCATCGATGCGAACTCGGTATCAGTAATGGCATTTTAGTGGCGCAATCCGTAGCGCGCAAATGCTCTGGTGATAACTAGAACACATAAATGGAAAAAGGTTTAAACGCCGGGGCAAATTCTGACGATTGGCGCGCTTTGGCCAAAAACACCCGTACTTTTGACGTCAAATTATCCCGCGTTCGGCCTTGGTCTGCGCGACTTTATCGCGCAGATACACCGGCGCCGCCTGGTCCGCAGCAATCGCTTCGCCGCGCTCGAACGCAAAGCGCGCCAGGGTCAGCAGGTCTTCGGCATGCGGCAGCATTGTGGCGTCCTGGCCAACCAGCGGCACACCGATGCGCTCGCCATAACCCCAGCCCGTACCGGCACCGAACCAATCACCGCTGGCATCGCTCGGCAACTCCGCCGCTTCGGGGGGCAGCACGGCCTCAACGCCTGCCAGGCGCATCTCGCCGTCGGTTTCGCGGTAGCAGCCCCAATAGACTTCATCCATCCGCGCATCGATCGCCGCCGCCACTTGCCGTGCGCCGTGTTCACGCAACGCACGCTGGGCCAGCACGGCGAGGTTGGACACCGGCAACACCGGGCGCTCCAACGCAAAGGCCAGGCCCTGGACCACGCCGATGGCGATACGCACGCCGGTAAAGGCGCCCGGGCCACGGCCGAAGGCGATGGCGTCCACGGCCGACAGGCTCGTGCCGGCGTCCTCCAGCAGTTGCTTGATCATCGGCAACAGCTTCTGCGCGTGCAGGCGCGGGATCACCTCGTAGTGGCTGGTGACCTTGCCATCGTGCAGCAAGGCAACCGAGCAAGCTTCAGTCGCAGTGTCCAGGGCCAGCAGGGTGCTCATCGGTGTCGGTGTCCAAGTCGAAAAAAAGTGCGCCAGTATAAACAACAACGGCCCGCAAGCGGGCCGTTGTGCGTAAAGCCGATCGTTCGATCAGCTCAGTGCTTGCAGCACCTTGCCGGTGATCGCTTCCACCGAGCCGACGCCAGGGATGTGGCTGTACTTCGGCTTGCCTTGGGCAGCCGACAGCTTCTGGTAGAAATCCACCAGCGGCTTGGTCTGGGAATGGTAGACCGACAGGCGATGACGCACGGTTTCTTCGGTGTCGTCTTTACGCTGCACCAGGTCTTCACCGGTGACATCGTCCTTGCCTTCGACTTTCGGCGGGTTGTAGATGGTGTGGTACACGCGACCCGAGGCCTCGTGAACGCGGCGACCGGCGATACGCTGCACGATCTCTTCGTCTTCAACCGCGATCTCGACCACGGCGTCCAACTCGACACCCGCCGTCACCAGGGCTTCTGCCTGGGGAATGGTGCGTGGGAAGCCGTCGAACAGGAAACCATTGGCGCAATCGGGTTGCGCGATACGGTCCTTGACCAGCGCGATGATCAGGTCATCGGAAACCAGACCGCCAGCATCCATGATGCTTTTGGCTTTAATGCCCAGCTCGGTGCCTGCTTTTACCGCAGCGCGCAGCATGTCACCGGTGGAGATTTGTGGAATGCCAAATTTTTCAGTGATGAACTTTGCCTGAGTACCTTTACCGGCCCCGGGAGCTCCCAGCAGAATGACGCGCATCGATGTGCTCCTCAATTTTTTATAGAGATGACGCTCGGATTCGCCGCGGGGGCCAATCTCGTAAAAATGTGGGTCCAGGCCGCCCAAACGGCCAAAGGCTGATCAAGATACACAGCAGGCCTTAACCACACAAGCCGCCAAAAGTAGGAAAAACCCGCACCACGCATGCGTCATAGGAGAGGTGTGCCTGAGTGCAACCCGCCCCCCTAAACGCCGACCGCCCTGTTAAGGGCGGCCGTCGTGGGTTATCTGCAAGCCGTTGAGCACACGCAAAAAACCTCAGCCAGTATTGCGCAAGCCGGCGGCGATACCGGCCACGGACACCAGCAACGCCTGTTCCAGAGGGCTGTCTTGTGCCGCTTCCTGGCGACGCGAGCGCGCCAGCAATTCGGCCTGCAACAGGTGCAAGGGGTCGAGGTAGGTGTTGCGCAGGCGGATGAACTCCAGGGTGTCCGGGCTATGGGCCAGCAGTTGAGACTGGCCAGTCAGGCCAAGCACCACCTGGCAGGCCTGCGACAATAGGTCGCGTAAATGCGCGCCCAACGGCAACAGCTCGGGCTGCACCAGGCGCTCGTCATAGAGCCGCGCGATATCGGCATCGGCCTTGGCCAGCACCATTTCCAGCATATCGATGCGGGTGCGGAAGAACGGCCATTGCTCGCGCATCTGCCCCAGCAACTCGCCTTCCCCGCGCTCCAGCGCCTTGCTCAACGCCGCTTCCCAGCCGAGCCAGGCGGGCAGCATCAGGCGGGTCTGGGTCCAGCCGAAGATCCACGGGATCGCCCGCAGGCTTTCAATACCACCGGCACGGCGTTTGGCCGGGCGACTGCCCAAGGGCAGGCGCCCCAGCTCCTGCTCCGGGGTGGACTGGCGGAAATACTCGACGAATTGCGGATTTTCCCGCACCACCGCGCGGTAGGCGCTGACGCCGTCCGCTGCCAATTCATCCATCAAATGGCGCCAGTCCGGCTGCGGTGGTGGCGGCGGCAACAACGTCGCTTCCAACACCGCCGCCAGGTACAGATTGAGGTTCTGCTCGGCGATGTCCGGCAGGCCGAATTTGAAGCGGATCATTTCGCCTTGTTCAGTGGTGCGGAACCGCCCCGCCACCGAGCCCGGCGGTTGCGACAGAATCGCCGCGTGGGCCGGGCCGCCGCCTCGTCCGACGGTGCCGCCGCGACCATGGAACAACAGCAGTTCCACCTGTTGCTCGCGACAGATATCCACCAGACGTTCCTGCGCCCGATACTGCGCCCAGGCGGCGGCGGTGGTGCCGGCGTCCTTGGCCGAGTCCGAGTAGCCGATCATCACTTCCTGCGGGCCTTGCAGCCGTGCGCGGTAACCCGGCAGCAGCAACAGTTTTTCGATCACCGGGCCGGCGTTGTCCAGGTCGGCCAGGGTTTCGAACAGCGGCGCCACGCGCATCGGCCGTTGCACGCCCGACTCTTTGAGCAACAGTTGCACCGCCAGCACATCCGACGCGGCGCCGGCCATGGAAATGACATACGAGCCCAGGGACGCGGCCGGGGCGGCGGCGATTTCGCGGCAGGTGTTCAACACCTCGGCGGTATCCGCCGACGGCTTGAAATAGCCCGGTAGCAGCGGTCGACGATTGACCAGTTCCTTCATCAGGAAGCCGATACGCATCTCTTCGTTCCAGTCTTCGTAACGCCCCAGACCGAGGTAATCGGTGATTTCGGTCATCGCCGCGGTGTGGCGGCTGGCGTCCTGGCGCACATCCAGGCGCACCAGGAACAGGCCAAAGGTGACGGCGCGGCGCAGGCAATCGAGCAACGGACCATCGGCGATCACGCCCATGCCGCACTCATGCAGCGACTGGTAGCACAGCTCCAGCGGGTCCAGCAGGTCGCGGTTGTGTTGCAGCACATCCGCCGGTGCCGGGATGGCCGCGCTCAATGCGGCTTGGGCCCATTGGCGGGTCGCCCGCAGGCGATCACGCAGTTGCTTGAGCAGCACGCGATACGGCTCGACGCTGTCGCCGACCTTGGCCTGCAACGCCGGGCTGGCCTGCTGCATCGACAGCTCCGAGGCCAACTGATCGATATCGCGCAAGTACAGATCGGCCGCCATCCAGCGCGCCAGCAGCAAGACTTCGCGGGTGACCGGCGCGGTGACATTCGGGTTGCCGTCACGGTCGCCGCCCATCCACGAGGCGAAGCGAATCGGCGCCGCTTCCAAAGGCAGGCGCAGGCCGGTGGCGGCCTGCAACGCATGGTCGGCCTTGCGCAGGTAATTCGGGATTGCCTGCCATAACGAGTGTTCGATCACCGCGAAGCCCCATTTGGCTTCATCCACGGGCGTGGGCCGGGTACGGCGGATTTCCTCGGTGTGCCAGGCCTCGGCGATCAGCCGTTGCAGGCGCTCGCGGATCTGTTCGCGCTCGGCGGTGGTGAGGTCACGGTGATCCTTCAGCGCCAGTTGCGCAGCAATCGCGTCGTATTTCTGGATCAAGGTGCGACGGGCCACTTCGGTGGGGTGCGCGGTGAGGACCAGTTCGATCTCCAGGCGCCCCAATTGACGGGCCAGGGATTCATTGCTGTGGCCTTCGCGTTGCAGGCGCGCCAACAACTCCGGCAACACCCGCGATTCGAAAGGCGCCGGTTGCGACTCATCGCGCCGATGAATCAACTGATACTGCTCGGCGATGTTGGCCAGGTTGAGGAACTGGTTGAAGGCCCGGGCGACCGGCAACAGTTCGTTTTCCTGCAGTTGGTTCAGACTGGCGCTGAGTTCCTCGCCCGCCGCCTGATCGGCCACCGCGCCACGCCGGTCAGCCTTGGCGCCTTTGCGGATCTGCTCGATCTTGTCGAGAAAATCATCGCCGTACTGCTCTCGAATGGTGTTGCCCAACAGTTCACCCAGCAGGTGAACATCCTCACGCAAGCGTGCATCGATATCACTCATCAGCCAATCTCCAGCCAGAAATCCGGGACGCGCAGGCCTTCCAGAGTGCCGCCCGCGTCACTTTCTGACAAGGCCAAGCACAAACCACTTTAAACCTTGTGGCTTACAGCTAGTCTCATGAGTGAGTCGCCGCGTTTATCCACGCTGGCGGCTGGTCACTCATCACCGCCCGTTACCCAGGGTTTTATTGAGGTTGCCATGAAAATTCGAGAACTGGCCCAGCATTGGGAAGAAAACGCCAAGGGTCGCCTGACCAAGACGGAGTACGCGATCCATCTGGACGTGGAATCCGCCGCCCGCCTGGCGGCCATCGCGGAGATGTACCCCAAGCGCCACCCCGAAGAATTGCTCGGCGAGCTGATCGGCGCCGCCCTCGAAGAGCTGGAAACCAGCTTTCCGTACATCAAGGGCCAGCATGTGATTGCCACCGACGAAGAGGGTGATCCGTTGTATGAAGACGTTGGCCCCACCCCGCGCTTCCTGACATTGTCGCGCCGCTATCTGCACGACATGTCGGCCGGCGCCGACGAACCGAAGCACTGATCAGCCGTTCTTAAACACCCTCCATCCCGCGTATTTCCGGGCCTCACAAGGGCCCGGCATACCTCTGCGCGCGGCAAAAGTTCAAGCCAAAAAGCGCTGACCGATCAGTCAGGTATTTTTTCAGGCCAATAGCCATCTTCTCTGAACTTTTGAAAAAAGCCGCAGGTCACAACCAGTAAGCCATCACTTGGAACGGCCGTTTGAATAGGCGTTTCGTGCTTTACCGCCGGGCCCGCAGCCGCTGACCAGTGCGATGGATTTTGATGTTTTTGAGGCGTTATCCAATGGAGTTGAAGACGATGAAGACCAGCACTGCCAAATCCACGTTTAACCACCTGCGCGGGCTCAAACTGGCCGCGTTGGCCATCGGCACTAGCTTCGTCCTGGCGGGCTGCGCGGGCAACCCACCGACCGAGCAATACGCGGTGACTCAGTCTGCGGTCAACAGCGCAGTCAGCGCCGGCGGCACCGAGTTCGCCGCCGTGGAAATGAAGTCGGCCCAGGACAAGCTCAAGCAAGCCGAAATTGCCATGCACGACAAAAACTATGACGAAGCCCGTCGCCTGGCCGAGCAAGCCGAATGGGACGCCCGCGTCGCTGAGCGTAAAGCCCAGGCCGCCAAGGCCGAGCAGGCGGTGAAGGACTCGCAGAAAGCGGTTGATGAACTGCGCAAGGAAGGCATGCGCCCGGCTGCTATCCAACAGAAATAAGCCGCCGCCCCTTGGCTGCATCGCACCTGATATCGAATTGAAAGGACGACACGACTATGCGCAAACAATTGATGATCCCTGCCCTGCTGGCGATGAGCGTTGCTCTGGCAGCATGCTCCACTCCGCCGAACGCGAACCTGGAAAATGCACGGACCAACTTCTCGGCCCTGCAGTCCAACCCGCAAGCCACCAAAGTGGCGGCCCTGGAAACCAAGGACGCCAGCGAATGGCTGGACAAGGCTGACAAGGCTTACCGCGACAAGGAAGACCAGAAGAAAGTCGACCAATTGGCCTACCTGACCAACCAGCGCGTTGAAGTGGCCAAAGACACCATCGCGCTGCGCGAATCCGAAGCCAAACTGAAAAACGCCGGTGACGAGCGCGCCCGCGCCCTGCTCGATGCCCGCGATGCGCAGATCAAGCAACTGCAAGACAGCCTGAACGCCAAGCAGACCGAGCGTGGCACCCTGGTGACCTTTGGTGACGTGCTGTTTGCCACCAACAAGTCCGACCTGAAGTCCAACGGCCTGGTCAACATCACCAAGCTGGCGCAGTTCCTGCGCGATAACCCGGACCGTAAAGTGATCGTCGAAGGCTACACCGACAGCACCGGTTCCGATTCGTACAACCAGAGCCTGTCCGAGCGCCGTGCGGCCTCCGTGCAGCGCGCACTGGCCCAGCAAGGCGTGGACATTTCGCGCATCGTGACCCAGGGCTATGGCAAGGAATACCCGGTGGCCGATAACGGCAGCGTTTCCGGGCGCGCCATGAACCGCCGCGTTGAAGTGACCATCTCCAACGACAACCAGCCGGTCAAGCCACGTTCGTCCGTCGCTTACTGATCGATGCTGGAAAAAAACCCACCTGAACGGTGGGTTTTTTTGCCTGTCAGCCGCCGATCTTACGACCGTTGTCGCTGTCCGGCATCATCGCTTCCATGCCTTGGCGCCCGGCCATCATCTTCTTCAGTTTCTCCATATCCAGTTGATCGCCGGAACCGCCAGAGCCCGAGGAATCGCCACCGCCCTGAGCACCGCCACTGCCCTGAGCACCGCCACTGCCCTGAGCACCGCCACCGCCCTGAGCACCGTTGCTGCCTTCCAGCTTCTCCAGAAGCTTCTTCATATCGGCGAGCATCTTACCCGGCTGCTGGCCAACCTCTTGCAAGCCCCCCTGATCAAGGCTGTTCTGCCCATTGACCATGCCCATTGCTCTATCGAGTGCACTGATAGCCATACCGCTCTCCCGGATTTTTTCGTAAGGATTGTTATCAGCAACGCTGACAAGCCAATCAGTGGCGTCTTACGCAAAACGGTTCCAGAAATTTCAGGCCGGGCGGTACTGCGCGCAGCGGTTTATTGCTGCAACTGTGGGGTTTCCTGACCGACACAACGCACGGCCTGCTTTTTGTTGTTCACCAGCACACCGCTGAGGCCTTTTTGCTCGGTATCGAACATCACCAGCACGCCATCGACGCATTGCGCCACTTGCGCCGCCGGGGTCAGGGAGATCTTGTAGTCCTCGCCGGGCACGGTCTTGAGCATGGTGAAGTCGCTGAGCAGCAACGCGTCTTCCGGTTTGGCGAAATGCAGGTAGCCATAAAACCACAGGCAGCCGACGGTGCCGATGATGGTGCCGATACCGGTGAGGATCAGCGGGATCATGTTGCGTTCTTCGCTCATTGCGGGCTCTCTGATGAGTCAACTTTAGGAATAGGGTAATTCGGAATCTCGCCCAGGCGACGCAGGCCATTGAAGTGTTGCGGGTCGTCCAGATAACGCAGCATCACAGTTTGCCAGGTCTTGTCGGCAAAGGTCTGCACATGGCCGCCGCGGGTCAGTTGCAACACCCTGGGTGCAGGCGCGGCCTGATACAAGCGGATGCCATTGGACAGCGGCACGATCGGGTCATCGAGGCTGTGGAACAGCAGTTTCGGGACTCCGCTCAACTGGGGCATGCCATTGATCGCACTGTCGGCGTCGGGCACCAGCCAAGACAAGGGCACCTGAAACGGCCATGTTAACCAGGAGGTGCTCAGGGCGAATTGTCCTACATCACGATAACTGGCGGGCACGCCGTCCAGCACCAGGGCCTTGAGGTGGGCCTGCCGCTCGGGGTGGGCCGCCAGGTAATGCACGGCCAGCGCGCCGCCCAGGCTTTGGCCGAGGACGATCAACGGCTGGCCCTGGGTTTCGGGCGCCTTGTCGATCCAGCTGAAAGCCGCGTCGACGTCCTGATAGATCGCCGGCAGCGACGGCTTGCCTTGCGACAGCCCATAGCCGCGATAGTCCAGCAACAGCACTTGATAGCCCTGCTCCGGCAACCACCAACTGCCGCCCAGGTGCCAGGCCAGGTTGCCGCCGTTGCCGTGCAGGTGCAGCACCGTGCCCTTGAGCGGCACTCCCGGCTTGGCCGGCAGCCACCAGGCATGCAGCTTGACGCCATCGGCGGTGGTGAGCGTGACGTCGCGATACGCCAGGTGCGCCTTTTGCGGCGTGAACGGCAAGCCGGGCTCCGGGTAGAACAGCAGGGAGCTGCAGCCGTTCAGTGTGAGTAACAGGCAAAGAATGCCGAGGATTCTCATCCGTTGAAGCCTCGCTGATGGTCGAAATGTTCAGGCGTGTGCAGGTCCAATTGTGGGAGCACGCCCCGTCCCACCTTGTTGGACCGGTTGGGTCAGTTCAGCCTTTACAGGATGTTGGAGTAATCCGCCTCGATCCGATCCAGGCTCAAATGGTTGAGGAAGTTGGAGAAACACATCCACGCCGCCAGGGCGTTCATGTCGCGGAACTGCTCCGGCAGATATTTGGGCGGCACCACCAGGCCTTCGTCGATCAGTTGGCGCAGGGTACGCATGTCTTCCAGGGTGGTCTTGCCGCAGAACAGCAACGGCACTTGTTCCAACTTGCCTTTGCGCACGGCCAGCTGGATGTAGTTGTAGACCATGATAAAGCCCTTGAGGTAGGACAAATCCTTGGTAAACGGCAGACCGTTCGGCACCGAACCGCGAAACACCCGGCTGGCGTTGCCGTAGCTCTCGGCCATTTCAAAACCTTGCTCGCGGAAGAACTCGAACACCTGCAGGAAATCGGCGCCCTCTTCCACCATGTGGATGGCACGGGTGCGGTTGGTCAGCTTGCGCAAGCGACTCGGGTAGGAGGCGAAGGTGATGATTTCCATCAGGATCGCCAGGCCTTCCTGGGTCACGGTCGACGATGGCGGGCCCTTGGACAGGAAGGTGCAGATCGGCTGGTTCAGGCCGTTGAGGGTGGTGCCCACATGCACCAGGCCTTCATGCACTTCGAGGGCGCGCACGTCGCGCTCGTTGAACATCGCATCGGCGCGGATCTTGATGTAGTCGGCCCCCGCCGCTGCGTCGGCGACAATGCCGTCGGACTCGAACACGCGGATGGTTTCCTCGGCCTCGCCAAACACCTTGTTCAGACGGGTTTGCAGCAGGCTGACTGCGTCCTTGGCGGTGAGGGTCTTGGCCTCGTCCTTCAGGTCGCCACGCACGTCGATATTGTTCAGGTAGTCGGAGAGCATCAGGCCGAGGTCGGCCAGGGTCGGGTCGCCGGCATGGAAGGCATCGGAGGCGGCGCCGTAGAGTTCCTGGGAAATCAGGCCGAAATCCTCGGTGCCGCGCGCTTCGAGCATACGCACCACCATGCGGTACTCCCGGCACATGCGGCGCATGATCTGCCCCACCGGGCTGAACTGGCCGAGGCGGCGGGTGATGTCGCGCTCGATGTTCTGAAACTCCAGCTTCACCGCGCTCGAATCGAACGACAGCGGCCGGTTCAGGTAGTAATCGCGGTCTACCGCGGGCATTGCCTTGCCCTTGGCCTTGAGGAAGCCTTGGCGAATGTTGTCGTCCCATTTCACTGCGTCGAGGACGCGGATCGGTGTTTGCGCCAGCACAATGCGATCGGACAAACTGCGTATCGTCTGCTGGTAATCGTCCACCCGGTACTTCCTCTTTAAACGTTATTTATCCGCACGCCGGTAGCGCGCAGCTTCAACGAACACATCGGCATTGGCCGGGTCATCCAGGTAGGCAAACACCTGGTCCATCGGGCTGTCGACCAGTACGCCGGGGCCTTCCACGGTGTCCACGGTGCTGCCGTGCAACGACCGCTGCCCGATGGCCTGGTGAATTTGCTCGAGGTCGAGGTTATAGACCACCAATTCGTGCGTTTCGTCGAGTTCGAACCCCGCCAGGACGTAATGCCCACCGAGTTTGCCCGGCAACGGCGCCGACAGATACCAGCGATTGCCATGGCGCGAGACGCTGAACACGTACTCATCACGCTGGCCGGGCTTGGCCTGAGGGTAGCTCACGGCTTTGTAGCGGTGTTTGCCGGCGCGGCTGATCTGCAGGTTGAGCGGCTCGCCCCAGGCATTCTTGCTCGTCCATTGGCCCACCAGCGCAGCGGGCGCCGCCTCGCTGGCCGGCAGCGGTTCCTTGAAGGTCACCAGGCAACCGCTGAGGAAGAGGAACGACAAGGCGACGACCGCGACACGCCAGGCTTTCATTGGACACTCCCGGTGTCAGACCGAGGCCAACACCAAATGCATGTAACGCTTGAGGATCTCAAGCATGTCGTCAGCGCTCAGCGGCTCCGCGCCGTCCAGCAGGCCCTGATATTCCATCCGACCGATAATCGCCGTCAACACTTTGGCATCCTGTTGCGGCTCGCGCGAGCCCAATACCTGGAAAAACTGCCCGGTGCCCTGCAACAGGATCTGCTGGTGAGAACGCACCAGCTCGGCCAGGCGCGGGTTGAGCAAGGCTTCCTGGCGAAAGGCCTGCTCGGCCATCAAGTACTCACGACGATTGCTCAATTGGCGCTGCACGTAATCGGCGGTCAACCGCGCAATGTCATCGGCCAGTTGCGAACGCGACTCCGGGCTGCCATCGCCATACGCGACCATCTCGCGCAACAAACCTTCGTTACGCACCCACAGCTTGCCCATGAATGCGGCGCTGCGCTCGACGTATTGGGCGAAGGTATCGGTGAGCAGGTCATCGATGTCCTTGAAGTAATAGGTGGTCGCCGACAGGGGCACCCCAGCTTCCGCCGCCACGGCACGGTGACGCACGGCTCGCACGCCATCACGCACCACGATCCGCATGGCGGCATCGAGAATATCTTGCCTGCGTTGCTCGCTGCCCCGACGACTGGCCTTACGGCCCTGGTACTGGACACTTTCAGCCACGGCAGCGGCAATGCCAGCGGCTCCTTCCTGAGCGATTACGCGGTTCACGACACACATCCTTGAAAAGATCAAAACCTGGCGCTGTTTGCTTGACGCTTATTTACGCCACATAAAAAAGCCGCCTTATAAAAGGCGGCTTCGGATTTCGCTACGGTTACGCTTGTGGCCGCATATGCGGGAACAAGATCACGTCGCGGATCGACGGCGAGTTGGTCAGCAACATCACCAGGCGGTCGATGCCGATGCCTTCGCCCGCGGTCGGCGGCATGCCGTACTCCAGGGCGCGCACGAAGTCGGCGTCGTAGTGCATGGCTTCGTCGTCGCCGGCGTCCTTGTCGGCCACCTGGGCCATGAAGCGCTCGGCCTGGTCTTCCGCGTCGTTGAGCTCGGAGTAGGCGTTGGCGATTTCGCGGCCGCCGATGAACAGTTCGAAACGGTCGGTGACGTTCGGGTTGTCATCGTTGCGACGGGCCAGCGGCGACACTTCGAACGGGTACTGGGTAATGAAGTGCGGCTGTTCCAGCTTGTGCTCCACCAGCTCTTCGAAAATCATCACCTGCAGCTTGCCCAGGCCTTCGAAGCCCAGCACCTTGGCGCCGGCTTTCTTGGCGATGGCGCGGGCCTTGTCGATGTCGGTCAGGTCGTCGGCAGTCAACTCGGGGTTGTACTTGAGGATCGAGTCGAAGACCGACAGCCGCACGAACGGCTCGCCGAAGTGGAATACCTTGTCGCCATACGGCACGTCGGTAGTCCCCAGAACAAGCTGCGCGAGTTCGCGGAACAGTTCTTCGGTCAGGTCCATGTTGTCTTCGTAGTCGGCGTAGGCCTGGTAGAACTCCAACATGGTGAATTCAGGGTTGTGCCGGGTCGAGACGCCTTCGTTACGGAAGTTGCGGTTGATCTCGAACACTTTTTCAAAGCCGCCGACCACGAGGCGCTTGAGGTACAACTCAGGCGCGATACGCAGGTACATGCCCATGTCCAGCGCGTTGTGGTGGGTTTCGAACGGCTTGGCTGCGGCACCCCCGGGGATGGTCTGCAGCATCGGCGTTTCCACTTCCAGGAAGTCACGCTTCATCAGGAAGGCGCGGGTGTGGGCAATCACTTGCGAACGCACGCGGAAGGTGTGGCGCACGTCTTCGTTGACGATCAGGTCAACGTAGCGCTGGCGATAACGCTGCTCGGTGTCGGACAGGCCGTGGTGCTTGTCCGGCAGCGGGCGCAGGGATTTGGTCAGCAGGCGCACGCTGGTCATTTCAACGTACAGGTCGCCCTTGCCGGAACGGGCCAGGGTGCCTTCGGCGGCGATGATGTCGCCCAGGTCCCAGGTTTTCACGGCGGCCAGGGTTTCTTCCGGCAGGGTCTTGCGGTTGACGTAGACCTGGATGCGCCCGGACATGTCCTGGATCACCATGAACGAGCCACGGTTGAGCATGATGCGACCTGCCACCTTGACCGGGATCGCAGCCTCTGCCAGCTCTTCCTTGGTCTTGTCCGCGTACTGTTTCTGCAAGTCTTCGCAGTAGGCATCGCGGCGGAAGTCGTTGGGGAAGGCATTGCCCTTGGCGCGCTCGGCAGCAAGCTTTTCCTTGCGCAGGGCGATCAGGGAGTTTTCTTCCTGTTGCAGGGCTTGCGGGTCGAGTTGTTGGTCGCTCATGTCTTTAAATTTTCCATCACAGGTTCGTTGCCCCCGCCACTGACGGGGGACTTGAGGTCGGGCTGGCGGTTTACAGCCCCGATTTCAGGCTGGCTTCCAGGTATTCGTCGATGTCGCCGTCGAGCACCTTGTCGCAGTCGCTGCGTTCGATGTTAGTGCGCAGATCCTTGATCCGCGACGCGTCCAGAACATAGGAACGGATCTGGTGACCCCAGCCGATATCCGACTTGGTGTCTTCCAACGCCTGGGAAGCGGCGTTGCGCTTCTGCATTTCCTGCTCGTACAACTTGGCCCGCAGCATTTTCATGGCGGTGTCCTTGTTCGCGTGCTGGGAACGTTCGTTCTGGCAACTGACCACGGTGTTGGTCGGCACGTGGGTGATACGTACCGCCGAGTCGGTGGTGTTTACGTGTTGGCCACCGGCACCGGAGGAGCGATAGGTGTCGATCCGCAGGTCGGCCGGGTTGATCTCGATTTCCACCTTGTCGTCGATCTCGGGCGAGACGAACACCGCGCAGAACGAGGTGTGGCGGCGATTGCCGGAGTCGAACGGGCTCTTGCGCACCAGGCGATGCACGCCGATCTCGGTACGCAGCCAGCCGAAGGCGTATTCACCCTTGATGTGAACGGTGGCGCCTTTGATGCCGGCGACTTCACCGGCCGACAGCTCCATGATGGTCGCGTCGAAACCGCGTTTGTCGGCCCAGCGCAGGTACATGCGCAGCAGGATGTTGGCCCAGTCCTGGGCTTCGGTGCCGCCGGAACCGGCCTGGATGTCCAGGTAGGCGTTGTTCGGGTCCATTTCGTGGCTGAACATGCGGCGGAATTCAAGCTTGGCGAGGTTTTCCTCGAGACGGGCCAGCTCGGCGACGACATCGCCTACCGCGCCTTCGTCGTTTTCTTCGACAGCCATGTCCAGCAGGTCGCGGCAATCGGCCAGACCGGTGTTCAGTTCGTCGAGGGTGTCGACGATCTGCGCCAGCGCTGCGCGCTCGCGGCCCAGTTCCTGGGCGTATTCGGGTTTGTTCCAGACACTCGGATCTTCAAGCTCGCGATTGACTTCGGTCAGACGCTCATGCTTTTGATCGTAGTCAAAGATACCCCCGAATAGTTTCGGAGCGCTCGGACAGGTCCTTGATGGTGTTAAGGATCGGGTTGATTTCCATGGCGGGCAGCACTCGTTGGCGAACTTTTGAAAGCCGACGAGTATAACGACAAACGTGCGCAAACGGCAGTCCGCTTGGCGAAAAGGCAGGTTCAAGAACAGTGAATATCCACTGTGAGAGGGGGCTTGCCCCCGATGGCGGTGTGTCAGCCCTACACCCGGTGACTGTCACACCGCCATCGGGGGGCAAGTCGAGTCGTCGCGCCGCCCCTCGCACATGTGGACCTGCACTGGCCTCGGATCACTCGATACCGACTTGATTGCGCCCGTTGTTCTTGGCCGTATACAGCCCCTTGTCCGCCGCCATGATCAACTGTCGGCAATCGGTGCCTTGCACCGGCGTCATGGTCGACAGGCCGATGCTGATGGTCAGGCTCGCACCCTCGGCCGGAGCGATGTGCGGGATTTTCAGGGCGGCGACGGCCATGCGCAGTTTTTCGGCGACCAGCCGTGCGCCACCCGGCGAAGTGTTCGGCAGCACCAGGGCGAACTCTTCGCCGCCGTAGCGCGCCGGCAGGTCCGAAGGCCGGCTGCTGGCTTCGCGGATGCTGGCGGCAACCTTGCGCAGGGCTTCGTCGCCTTCAACGTGGCCGAAGCTGTCGTTGTAGGTCTTGAAGAAGTCCACGTCGATCATCAGCAGCGACAATTGGGTCTGGTCCCGCATGGCGCGGCGCCATTCCAGTTCCAGGTATTCGTCGAAATGCCGGCGGTTGGACAGCCCGGTGAGGCCGTCGGAGTTCATCAGCCGTTGCAATACCAGATTGGTGTCCAACAGTTGCTGCTGGCTGACGCGCAGCGCGCGATAGGCCGCGTCACGCTGCAACAGGGTCATGTAGGAGCGCGAGTGATAGCGGATACGCGCCACCAGTTCGATGTTGTCCGGCAGCTTGACCAGATAATCGTTGGCCCCGGCCGAGAACGCCGCGCTTTTGATCAGTGGGTCTTCCTTGGTGGAAAGCACGATGATCGGGATGTTCTGCGTGGCCGGGTGGTTGCGGTATTCGCGCACCAGCGTCAGGCCATCCAGGCCGGGCATCACCAGGTCCTGCAGAATCACCGTGGGTTTGATGCGGATCGCCTGGGCGATGGCCTGGTGCGGGTCGGCGCAAAAGTGGAAGTCGATGTTTTCTTCATGGGCCAGGCCACGCCGCACGGCTTCGCCGATCATGGCCTGGTCGTCGACCAGCAACACCATGGCGGCATTTTCGTCGGTCTTGATGCCGTCGATCTGTAAATCATTCATCTGCAATCACCTGAATTACTGCCCGCAAACCAGCACCGCCGGGGATATTGATCATTTTGCAAATACCTCCAGCAGTCGGGGCGCAATTCTGTCCAGTGGGCGAATTTCAACAGCAGCGTCAATCGCCGCCGCCGCTTTGGGCATGCCATACACCGCCGAACTCTGCTGGTCCTGGGCGATGGTCAGATATCCTTGGTCCCGCATTAATTTGAGCCCCTGGGCTCCGTCGCGACCCATGCCGGTCAGCAGCACGCCGACGGCATCACCATTCCAGTGGCTGGCCACACTTTCGAAAAACACATCGATGGATGGCCGGTAAATCTCGTTCACCGGCTCGGCTGTATAGGCTAGCGTGCCATTTTTCAACAGACGAATGTGGTGATTGGTGCCAGCCAGCAGCACGACCCCGCTTTGTGGCGGCTCCCCCTCGCGGGCCAGGCGCACCGGCAGGCCGGAGGCGCTGCTCAGCCACTCGGCCATGCCGGCGGCGAACACCTGGTCCACATGCTGCACCAGCACGATGGCGGCGGGAAAGTCCCGGGGCAGGCCCTTGAGCAGGACTTCCAGGGCCGCCGGGCCGCCAGCCGAAGAACCGATCGCCACCAGGCTCTGGCGTTTGCCGGTGCTGCGCGGCGGCGCGGTTTCGGCGCGCACACGGCTGCCGCGCTGGCCGATCAGCCAGCCAATATTGAGGATCTTGCGCAACAACGGCGCGGCGGCATCCTTGGGATTACCGACGCCCAGGGCCGGCGTATCCACCACATCCAGGGCGCCATGGCCCATGGCTTCGAACACCCGGCTGACATTGGCCTGGCGGTCGACGGTGACGATCACAATCGCGCACGGGCTCTCGGCCATGATCCGCCGGGTGGCTTCCACGCCGTCCATCACCGGCATAATCAGGTCCATCAGGATCAGGTCCGGGGTCAATTCGGCGCAACGTTGCACCGCTTCCAGGCCATTACTGGCTACCCACACCACTTGGTGCGCGGGCTCGAAGCTCACGGCGCGGCGTAACGCCTCCACAGCCATGGGCATGTCATTGACGATTGCAATCCTCATGCCCGCGCGCCTCCGATCAGTTCCACCACGGCATCAAGGAGGGCGTCATCGTGGAAACTGGCTTTGGCCAGATAGTAATCGGCGCCGGCGTCGAGTCCACGGCGTCGGTCTTCTTCGCGGTCCTTGTAGGACACCACCATCACCGGCAACGATTGCAGGCGAGCATCCCGGCGCAAGAGTGTGACCAATTCGATCCCGTCCATACGAGGCATATCAATATCAGTGATGAGCAGGTCGAAGTCCTCGGAGCGCAAGGCGTTCCAGCCGTCCATGCCATCGACGGCGACGGCCACTTCATAACCGCGGTTAAGCAGCAATTTACGTTGCAACTCACGCACGGTGAGCGAATCGTCCACCACCAGCACGCGTTTGCGCGGGGCTTCGGCGGCCTGCTGGCTGCGCCGGGCGATACGCTCCAGGCGGCCGGTATTGAGCAGCTTGTCCACCGAGCGCAGCATATCTTCGACGTCGACGATCAACACCACCGAGCCATCGTCCAGCAACGCCCCGGCGGAAATATCCTGGACCTTGCCCAACCGATCATCCAGCGGCAGCACCACCAACGTGCGTTCGCCGATAAAACGCTCCACGGCAATGCCATACACCGCATCGCGCTCGCGGATCACCACCACCTTCAACGTCTCGTCATTACCTTGCCCCGGCGGGCGCTGCAACAGTTGGCTGGCGGCGACCAGGCCGACATGCCGGCCTTCGTGCCAGAAATGCTGGCGGCCTTCGAGCTGCACAATGTCGTCGGGCGCCAGGTCGCACATGCGCTCGATATGCGCCAGCGGGAAGGCATAGGCTTCTTCGCCGACTTCCACCACCAGGCTGCGCACCACCGACAGGGTCAACGGCACTTCCAGATGGAAACGACTGCCCTGCCCCGCCGCTTGCTCCAGCACCACCGCGCCGCGCAGTTGGCGGACCATATGCTGCACCGCATCCAGGCCGACGCCGCGCCCGGAGACTTCGGTGACCTTGTCGCGCAGGCTGAAGCCCGGCAGGAACAGGAACGTCAGCAACTCCTCCTCGCTGAGGTTCAAGGCGGTTTCCACCGTCGACAGATGCCGATCAACGATCGTGCCACGCAGGCGTTCGAGGTCGACGCCATTCCCGTCGTCGCTCAGTTCCAGCACCAGCAAACCGGCCTGGTGGGAGGCCCGCAAGCGGATCAAGCCTTCGGCCGGCTTGCCCGCCAGCAGGCGTTGTTCCGGCGTTTCGATGCCGTGGTCGACGGCATTGCGCAATAAGTGGGTGAGCGGCGCTTCGAGCTTCTCCAGCACATCACGGTCGACCTGGGTCTTTTCGCCCTCGATCTCCAGGCGCACCTGCTTGCCCAGGCTGCGGCCGAGGTCGCGCACCATGCGGACCTGGCCGGCGAGCACATCGGCAAACGGGCGCATGCGGCAGGCCAGCGCGGTGTCGTAAAGCACCTGGGCGCGTTGCCCGGCCTGCCAGCCGAACTCATCGAGCTCAGCGGTTTTTTCTGCCAGCAGGGCTTGGGCTTCGCTCAGCAAGCGGCGGGCATCGGCCAGGGACTCCTGGGCTTCCAGGCTCAAGTCGAGGGTCTTGAGGTGACCATCGAGGTGGTCCAGCGCACGCACACCGTTACCCTGCACACGCTTGAGGCGTTGCAGGCTGGCCAGGTATGGCTTGAGTCGTTGGGTTTCGACCAGGGATTTGCTCGACAGGTCCAGCAGGCTGTTCAAACGCTCGGCGGTCACACGCAGTACGCGCTCGCCGCCTTCGGTCATGCGCTTGTTCTGACGCAGCGGTTCGCTGCCGAGGGACGGCGCAGGCTCGGGTTCGGCGGGCAGTGCTTCAATCAGCGGAGTGGGCGCTGGAGCAGGCGCAGTTGGCGGCGGCGCCACCTTGGCGGTGGGCTGCGACGGGTCGAGCAGGCGCTCCATCAAGGCCACATATGCCTCGACATCCGCCGGCCCCACGGTGTTGCCCGGCGTGGCGATACGCATCAGCAGGTCGGTGCCTTGCAACAGCGCGTCGATGTGTTCCGGCTGCAGATACAGGCGACTTTCCTGGGCGCTGACCAGGCAATCCTCCATGACATGGGACACGCTGACCCCGGCGTCCACCCCGACAATCCGCGCCGCGCCTTTGAGCGAGTGCGCGGCGCGCATGCAGGCTTCGAGCTGGTCGGCCTGGGTCGGGTTGCGCTCCAGGGCCAGCAGGCCCGCGCTCAGTATCTGGGTCTGGGCATCGGCTTCCAGGCTGAACAATTCCAGCAGCGAGGCATCGCGCATCTGGTCGGGGGTCATGTGAGGCTCCGGGTCACGGCAGACAGCAACTGAGCCTCGTCCAGCCAACGCAGGCTGCGGCCCTTCCACTGCAACACGCCCTGAGTGAAGCGGCCGCTGGCCTGGGTGCCGGAGGCTGATGCCGCCGTCAAAGTACGCTCATCGATGGCATGGATACCGTCGACTTCATCCACCGGCACCACCACCGGGCCATCCTGCGCGGCGATGATCAACATGCGCGGCATGATGCGCCCGCCCGGCGTGCCGTGGCTGATGGCGTCCAGGCCCAACAGCTCGACCAGCGACAGGCACGCCACCAGCGCGCCGCGCACGTTCGCCACGCCAAGCAACGCGCGGGAACGTTGGTGCGGCAGGGAATGGATCGGGTGCAGGGTTGCCACTTCCACCAGGCATCGGGTGGCGATCCCCAGCCATTCTTCGCCGAGGCGGAATATCAGCAGGGAACGGGTGACGATGTCTTCGTTCGCCTGGGTATCGGCGACCGGGCGATGATCGTCCTGCTGCAACGCATAGCGATCCAGCAAGCGGGTAGCGGCGGCGGAGTACACCGAGCAGTTGCGGCAGTGGATATGGTCCGCCAGCAACGGGCAGGACTTGTCGCCGTGAATGCCGATCCGGTTCCAGCAATCGTCGATGGCCTGGGTGTCGTCCATCGTCAGGGCCAGGCCCGCAGTGTCGAGCGCGTTGGGGCTACTCATGGTTTTTGCTCACTGTCAGCTCGCTACGCGCGGCCCGCGCCTGCAACCGACGCGCCGCCGCAATGTCGCCCTGGGCTTCGAGCAACGCGGCCAGCTGCATCAGGGCCTGCGGGTGCTGCGGTTCCAGGTACAAGGCTTTTCGATAAAACCCCTGGGCGTCCAGGGCGTTGCCGGCCACATCGCTGAGCAACCCCAACCAGTAAAATACCTGGGCGGCCGGCGGGTGTTGACTTAAATAACGCTCGCAGGCGGCACGGGCCTCGGCGCTTTTGCCTTCGTTGGCCAGGGTCGCGATCTGGCTGAGCAGGTCGCCGGCCTCCGACGCCGGCGCCTTGATCGGCACCACCTGGGCGTTGAGCGTGCTGAACGGTCGTGGCTTGGGCGGGATCGCTGCGATGCTGCGTCGAGGCGCGGGCGCGGGTATCGGCACGAATACCGGCTCAGGCTTGACCGGCTCAGTGTGCCGGCTAAATGCAAACGACTGCGGCACGCCGATCGAACGCATGCCATGACGCCCCAACAGGCAGCCTTCGGCCGGGCCGATAAACAGCACGCCGTCCACGTGGGTCAGGTTCTTGAGCACGTCGAACACTTGTTTTTGCGTGGGTTGGTCGAAATAGATCAGCAGGTTGCGGCAAAACACAAAGTCGTAGCTCGGTTCATTGGCGAGCAACCCCGGGTCGAGCAGGTTGCCGACTTGCAGGCGCACCTGTTCGCGCACGCGGTCTTCGATGCGATAACCATCGGCCTGCTCGGTGAAGTGGCGGTCGCGAAATTCAAGGTCGCCGCCGCGAAACGAGTTGCGGCCATACACGCCGCGCTGGGCACGCTCCACCGACAGCGGGCTGACGTCCATGCCCTGCACCTTGAACTGGTGCGGCGCCAGGCCGGCATCGAGCAAGGCCATGGCGATCGAATAGGGTTCTTCGCCGGTGGAACAGGGCAGGCTGAGGATGCGCAGCGCGCGCAACTGGTTGATCTCGGCCAGGCGCGCCTTGGCCAGACGGGCCAGGGTCGCGAAGGATTCGGGGTAACGGAAAAACCAGGTCTCGGGCACGATCACCGCTTCGATCAGCGCTTGCTGTTCGTCCTGGGAGTGCTGCAGGTGCTGCCAGTACTCATCCGCCGTGTGGGCCGCGACGGCCTGGCTGCGCTGGCGCACGGCGCGTTCGATGATGGCTTCGCCCACCGAGGCCACGTCCAGGCCAATGCGTTCCTTCAAGAAGGCAAAGAAGCGCGGGTCGTTGCTCATAGGCTCGGCTCGGCAGAAAACAGCAAGGCGCGCACGTCATCGGTGAGCATATCTGCGACGCCGATCCATTGCATCAAGCCCAAGGCATCTTCGCGCACCGGTCCCAGGTAGGGCGCCTGGGGATTGTCCAGGCCGTAGGGCTTGAACTCCGCCGGGTCGCAACGCAGGGTTTCGGTGGCCTGCTCCAGAATCAGTCCCAGCCAACGCGCCTCGAGCCAGGGCTCAGGTTTATAGTTGACCAGCACCAGCCGCGTGCTGGTCCGCGCCTGGGCCGGCTCGCCGAAGGTCAAGGCACTGAGGTCGATGACCGGCACCATCGCGCCGCGGTGGGCAAAGATACCCGCCACCCACAGCGGTGCATGGGCGATGGGTTTGAGCGGCAGGCGCGGCAGCACTTCGGCCACTTCGGTGGCCTTGAGGGCATACCGTTCGTGGCCGATGTGGAACACCAGGAACAACGCCTTTTTTGCTGCCGGGACGACGCCGTGTTTAGCCGCGAGGTCGCTCATCAGACTTTGAAACGCGACACGCCGCTGCGCAGACCGACCGCAACCTGGCTCAGTTCATCAATGGCAAAGCTGGCCTGGCGCAGGGACTCCACGGTCTGGCTGCTGGCATCGCCCAATTGCACCAGCGCGTGGTTGATCTGCTCGGCCCCGGTGGCCTGGGCCTGCATGCCTTCGTTGACCATCAACACCCGCGGCGCCAGGGCCTGGACCTGGTGGATGATCTGCGACAGTTGCTCGCCCACTTGCTGCACTTCGAACATGCCCCGGCGCACTTCTTCGGAGAACTTGTCCATGCCCATCACCCCGGCGGACACCGCCGACTGGATCTCGCGCACCATCTGCTCGATGTCGTAGGTGGCCACGGCGGTCTGGTCGGCCAGGCGGCGCACTTCAGTGGCCACCACGGCAAAACCGCGGCCGTACTCACCGGCCTTCTCGGCCTCGATGGCGGCGTTGAGGGACAACAGGTTGGTCTGGTCGGCAACCTTGACGATGGTCACCACCACCTGGTTGATGTTGCCGGCCTTCTCGTTAAGGATCGCCAGCTTGGCGTTGACCAGCTCAGCCGCGCCCATCACCGAGTGCATGGTTTCTTCCATGCGCGCCAGGCCTTGCTGGCCGGAACCGGCGGCGACCGAGGCCTGGTCGGCGGCGGTGGAGACTTCGGTCATGGTACGGACCAGGTCCTTGGAAGTGGCGGCGATCTCCCGCGAAGTAGCGCCGATCTCGGTGGTGGTCGCCGCGGTTTCCGTGGCCGTGGCCTGTTGTTGCTTGGAGGTGGCGGCAATCTCGGTGACCGAGGTAGTCACCTGCACCGACGAACGCTGAGCCTGGGACACCAGGGCGGTCAGTTCGGTCATCATGTCGTTGAAGCCGGTTTCGACCGCGCCGAATTCGTCCTTGCGCTCCAGGTTCAAGCGCTTGCTCAGGTCACCGGTACGCATGACGTCGAGGATCTCGACGATACGCTGCATCGGCGCCATGATTGCGCGCATCAACAGCAGACCGCACAGGCCGGCGGCGAAGATGGCGATAATCAGCGAAACCGCCATGCTGAGCTTGGCCGACAGCACCGACTCGTCGATGGCCGAAGTGGCGCGGTCAGACATGCTCTTGTTTTCGGTGATGATGTCATTGAGCTTCATGCGCCCTTCGATCCAGATCGGCGTCAATTGCTCTTCGACCAGGACGCTCGCACCCGGCAAATCATTGGCTTCAATGCGCGCCAGCACCTCGGCGAGGGCCTTGTTGTAGTTGATATGCGCCGCCTTGAAGTTATCGAACTCCATGCGATCAGCCTGGCTGTTGACGGTTTTTTCGTAATTGGCGATCTGCTGTTCAATACGCGCTTCGAAAGACTTGAAGTCCGTCTTATCGGCACTGGTGAGGGTTTTATCTGCGCGCAGGCCGATGATATCGATGGTCAGCAGATAGCTGTCGACCCATGCGCTGCGGATCATCGAACTGAGGTAAACCCCCGGTACCGCATCGTCCCGGACCGATTCCTGGCTGACTTCGATCTTCAGCAACCGCGAGTAGGACACCACAACCATCAGCAGCATGATCGCGACAATGACCGCAAAGCTCGCCAAAATCCGCTGGCGCAAGGTCCAATTCTTCACAGTGTTTCCTCGAAGAGCCATTCAAATGGGGGGGAGTATAGCTGAGCACAAGCCTTCATTTATCAATGGGTTTCGACGTGGTGCCCACAGAATGCAAAAACATCCCTGAAGGTAATTACAGAACCAACCTACAAAAACCCGCGAAGCGTCCGACTACCGGGCTTTTCTCGCCGAGCCTAGCGTGCTGGTCCCTGCTAACAAAAGGACACGGCTGGCATGCGCCGCTATTTCATTACCCGAGGAGCCAAAACCACCGCTGGCGGGACCGTCGTCGGCGGTTTGACGGGCTTTTGCATCACCCAAGTGGATATCGCCCTTGAAGGTCATGAAGTGCTTTGCCCGGTATGCAAAACCACCGGAGTCATAGTCTGTGTCGGCCCGCGCCTGGAGCAGTGGGCACGAGGGCGACGGGTAGCGCTCTCGGACGATCTCTGCCGCTGCCAATGCGACCCGCCCCCTCGCCTGCTGGCCGACCAGTTCGAGCGGTTTCAGACCCTTACCGCCGAAGACTCCGCGGTACACCGCCGAAGCGCGACTGCATCGGAAGCGCCAGCGCCCGCGAAAAACTCCGCCCCGAGCTCAACGCCTTCCGCTTTCAGCGAAATACTCGAGTCAGCCTGCGAGCGCAATTGGCGCTTCTACCAGAAGCAGGCAGAAGACGTGATCGCCCCCGGCGGCAAGCTGATCGCCGACCCCAGGTTGCGCAACCGGCTCATCAACTCGGCGTATGCCCAGCTCTGGCGCCTCGATAACCGTTTCCAGTGGGCGGGCCTTGCGGCGTTTGCCTCCAAGCAAGTGGGGTGCGGTTTGCTGCACGCGGCAGAATCCATCGAGAAAATTCAGGCGGAATTTGAAGCGGCGGAGCAATTGCGAAAGAGTGCCCGGAAAGGGGTTTGGGGGTTGTTCAGCGCCGAGGAACGTGAACGGCAGGCAAAGCTGCGGGAGTACGAGCGGCGCCTGCGGGAGTATGAACAGGCCAGCCGTAATAACCCGGTGCCTGATGTTGATTGGCGGCGCGAGGGTGAACCGTTATCGAGCGTGCAGCAGCTTTATCAACATGTGTACGAGATGATGGCGATGGGCAATACCACGCTGTTTTTGGATGTGTTTCCGTTGCATGCGTTTTATAAGGAGCGGGGGTTGGGGTTGCTTGAGACCTGCCTGTCCTCGCGCCAGAACATTTTTGAGGATGGGCTGCAGCGGGTGTTGTGGCCGGTGGGGCAGGAAAATTTAAGGTTTGGGCTTGACCACGACTACATTCTGCAAGCCTTTCAGGCCATTGACGAAGGAAATATCGCCGAAAGTGTTAAGTATCTGGCTTGGCATGAACAGCAAAATATCCTTCAGCCAACCATGTATACCGACCAAAAATTAGTGGCTCTGCTACGTAGCAACCATCTTTCATACGTCACGGGCATACCGTCCGGAGCAGCACAGGCCATTGAGCTAACGCTGGCAAGCCAATGCCGCTCTGTTGATGACGGCAGGGTCATTGAGTTCAGCAACAACCCCATCGCCAACTTGGCCGATATCGATCAACGCATGACCTTCGTGCTCAAGGCCGCGGCGCAATTTGACAAGCTGTTAAATAGCGGTGAGCGGCATCGAATCGAACAAGCGCTGGATGATGTCGCTGCAGGTCGGGGCATTCGATGAACCGGCTCTCAAAAGTAAATTGGCAACATGCCGCACTTGTATTGTTCGCTGCCGTACTACTGGTAGGAATGATACGTTTCTTCACCAGTACGCCAGAAATCGCACTGATGCTTGGGGAGCCTTGGGAAGACATGCGTCAGCGCTCCAGTGCAGCAATCGCCCCTGCTATTCCCGGAGAAATATGGGGGAGGCTACCAAAGTCCGATGCGCGCCTACGCTTTATAGACCCTCAATATGGATTCGTTACCCCGCCTGCCCGCTTCCTCGCGGTAAGTTTCGACAACGAGCGCGTTGGCAGTATCCGCATGTCCCCCCAAATCGAACCGCTATTGCTCGATGACACCCTCAACGTCGTGCTGTATTTGCAAAAACAATGGAGCAATGCCGGCTGGCTGCCCATCCGAGTCGCCTCCAACCCTCCATTCGCCGACACACCTGAATGGCGTGCTCGATTGCGAAATGTGAACCGGGGTGGCAAGTCTTACTGGCGGGCAGAAAACAAATACCAAGTCATGTTGGTAGTTGGGCGCTTCAAGGACTATCGGCATCCCACAGAAGAGCGGTACCTCATTACACTGGAATTATCCAGGCCGTGGGGGCTGCCATAAATAGATTTGTTAAATCGTTTCCACAGAACGTGAGAACGATCTTCATCGTGCGCGGGCATGCCTAGAGGGTGGCCTGAGGCACCCTTTTCCCAGAACCAACCTACAACGTCCGACTACCAGGCTTTTCTCGCCGAGCCTAGCGTGCTGGTCCCAGCTAACAAAAGGACACCGCTGGCATGCGCCGCTATTTCATTACCTGAGAGGCCAAGACCACCGCTGGCGGGACCGTCGGCGGCGGTTTGAGGGGCTTTTGCATCACTCAAGTGGACATCGCCCTTGAAGGTAAGGACCGGGGGTTGGGGTTGCTTGAGACCTGCTTGCGGTCGCGCAAGAACATTTATGAGGAGGAACGATCCCTAAAGCGTCGCCTGGCGCACCTGTTTCTCCAATTCAACCTTCAAACCGGGCTCCAACTTGAGCTGTCGCGCCAGCTCATCCAGGTACGCCTTCTCCATAAAGTTCTCCTCATCCACCAGCATCACACTGGCGATGTACATCTCGGCGGCCATTTCCGGGGTGCCGGCGGCCTGCGCCACGTCTGCCGGGTCGAGGGGTTTGTTCAGTTCGCCGTGTAGCCAGCTTTGCAATTCACGGTCGTTATCCAGCTTGTTGAATTCACCTTCGATCAGCGCGCGCTCGCGCTCATCCACATGCCCGTCGGCCTTGGCCGCCGCCACCAATGCCTTGAGGATGCCCTGGCTGTGTTGCTCGACCTGAGCCGGTGGCAAACGGTCGATGGTCTGCGGCTCGCCTTGGGGCGCGCTGGCCTGCTGCGCCTGCCAGTTGCCATAGGCTTTGTAGGCGATCACGCCCAATGCCGCCAACCCACCATAGGTCAGGGCCTTGCCGCCGAATTTGCGCGCTTTTTTATTGCCCAGCAGCAGGCCCATGGCCCCAGCGGCCAGGGCCCCGCCACCAGCGCCGCCGAGCAAACTGCCGAGCCCGCCACTGCCGAGCAGGCCGCCGAGGGCGCCTTTGTCGTCGGATTTGCGCTGGCCGCCGGCCTTGTTCTGCAACATGTCCTGACCAGACTTGAGCAGTTGTTCGAGTAATCCACGGGTATTCATGCGTAGCCTCCAGACACCAGGGTTCATAAGACCAATAGACTCCCAGCGTAAAACTAAGCGCCAAAAAACCCCGATCTAGAGTGCTTCCAGATGTAACGCGGCTATCCTTCGGTTAAATCGATATACACTCGAACAAATCGATAAAAACACCCCACTGGTAACTCCAGCATGATGACCTTGCGTCAGATCCGCCACTTCATCGCCGTGGCCGAGACCGGTTCGATCTCCGCCGCTGCGCAAACCGCGTTTATTTCGCAGTCGACCCTGACCCTGGCGATCCAGCAACTGGAGCAGGAAATCGGCGTCAACCTGTTCAACCGCCACGCCAAGGGCATGACCCTGACCCACCAGGGCCATCAGTTCCTGCGCCAGGCGCACTTGATCCTGGCCACCGTCGACAACGCCAAGCGCAGCCTGCAGCAGAGCACCGACCAGGTGGCCGGGCAATTGATCGTCGGCGTGACCAGCCTGGTGGCCGGTTATTACCTGGCCGACCTGCTCACCCGCTTCCAACGCGCCTACCCCAATGTGGAAATCCGCGTGATGGAGGATGAGCGCCCGTACATCGAACATTTGCTGGTCAGCGGCGAGATCGACGTGGGCGTGTTGATCCTCTCCAACCTCGAAGACCGCCACGCCCTGCAGACCGAAGTACTCACCCACTCGCCCCACCGCCTGTGGCTGCCGGCGCAACATCCGCTGCTGGAGCACGACAGCATCAACCTGGCCGATGTGGCGCGTGAGCCGTTGATTCAGCTGAACGTCGACGAAATGGGCCACAACGCTCAACGCATGTGGGCCTCTGCCTGCCTGCAACCACACGTCACTTTGCGCACCGCCTCCACCGAAGCCGTGCGCAGCCTGGTGGCCGCCGGCCTGGGCGTGTCGATCCAGCCGGACATGACCTACCGCCCCTGGTCCCTGGAGGGCGACATTATCGAAGCGCGCCCCATCGCCGACCTCAGCCAGACCCTCGACGTCGGCCTCGCCTGGCGCCGTGGCACCGCGCGCCCGGCACTGGTCGACCCGTTCCTGACCGTGGCGCGGGAACAGCCGCACCCGCGCAAGCCATCTATTTAATCGAATGCTGCATTCAGTATTTAGTATTTGTTGACCTCGCGCCTGACCTCTAGTCTCTGTGCATCCATAAGAGAAGTCGGGCGCCTTGTAAGAGAACGCCCATGGCCACACAAGAAAAGAGATCGCGAAAAATGTCCGCTGCGCCCACCCCGCTGCTTACTGCGTTGCTGATCGACGGCGAACTGGTCCAGGGCCAGGGCTTTGTCGAACCGATTCTCAACCCAGCCACGGGCGAAGTGCTGACCCAGATCGCCGAAGCCAGCATCGAACAGGTCGAAGCCGCGATCCTCGCCGCCCACCGCGCATTTGCCGGCTGGTCCCGCACCACGCCGCAGCAACGTTCGAACATTCTGCTGGGCATCGCCGATGCCATCGAGCACCAAGCCGACTACCTGGCCCGCCTCGAATCCCTGAACTGCGGCAAACCGTTGCACCTGGCCCGCCAGGATGACTTGAGCGCCACCGTCGATGTGTTCCGCTTCTTTGCCGGCGCCGTGCGCTGCCAGACCGGCCAGCTCAGCGGCGAATACCTGCCGGGCTACACCAGCATGGTGCGGCGTGACCCGATTGGCGTGGTGGCCTCGATTGCGCCGTGGAATTACCCGCTGATGATGGCCGCGTGGAAGATCGCCCCCGCCCTCGCCGCCGGTAATACCCTGGTGTTCAAGCCGTCGGAACACACGCCGCTGTCGATCCTCGCCCTCGCTCCAGCGCTCAACCAGTTGTTGCCGCGCGGGGTGATCAACATTGTGTGCGGCGGCGGCGAAGGCGTCGGCAGCCATCTGGTCAGCCACCCGAAGGTGCGGATGGTGTCGTTGACCGGCGATATCGTCACCGGACAAAAGATCCTGCAAGCCGCGTCAAAAACCCTTAAACGCACGCACCTGGAACTGGGCGGCAAGGCGCCAGTGATCGTGTGCAACGACGCCGACCTGCAAGCCGTGGTCGAAGGCGTGCGCGCCTACGGCTACTACAACGCCGGCCAGGACTGCACCGCCGCGTGCCGCATCTACGCCCAGGCGGGGATTCACGACAAATTGGTCGCCGACCTGGGCGCGGCGGTCAGCAGCCTGCGCTTTGCTGGCAAGCGCGATGCCGACAACGAACTCGGCCCGCTGATCAGCACGCGCCAGCGCGACCGCGTCGCCAGCTTTGTCGAACGCGCCCTCGGCCAGCCGCATATCGAACGCGTCACCGGCGCCGCCGTGCATTCCGGCGCGGGCTTCTTTTATCAGCCGACCTTGCTCGCCGGCTGTAAACAAAGTGACGAAATCGTCCAGCGCGAAGTGTTCGGCCCGGTGGTCACCGTGACCCGCTTCGACGAACTGGAACAAGCGGTGGACTGGGCCAACGACTCCGAATACGGCCTGGCCTCGTCGGTGTGGACGCAGAACTTGGACAAGGCCATGCAGGTGGCGGCGCGCCTGCAATACGGCTGCACCTGGATCAACAGCCATTTCATGCTGGTCAGCGAAATGCCCCACGGCGGCTTGAAGCGCTCCGGGTACGGCAAAGATCTGTCCAGCGATTCGCTACAGGACTACAGCGTGGTGCGGCACATCATGGCCCGCCACGGCCAGCACCTTTAAAACAACAACTAAGCTCAAGCGTCACCGGCTGCAAAAAACTGCCCCGACCATAATTAAAGAAGAGGGATTCCCCATGTCCGCGCATAAGACCGCACTGCTCAGTGCCCTGACCACCGCGCTGCTGGCCAGCGCCAGCCTGCAGGCCGCCGAACCGCTCAAAGCGGTAGGCGCCGGCGAAGGCCAGCTGGATATCGTCGCCTGGCCCGGCTATATCGAACGGGGCGAAAGCGACAAGGCTTACGACTGGGTCACAGGTTTCGAGAAGGAAACCGGCTGCAAGGTCAATGTGAAAACCGCCGCTACCTCTGACGAAATGGTCAGCTTGATGGCCAAGGGCGGTTACGACCTGGTCACCGCGTCAGGCGATGCGTCGCTGCGGTTGATCGTCGGCAAGCGGGTGCAGCCGATCAATACCGCGTTGATTCCCAACTGGAAGACTATCGACCCGCGCCTGAAAGACGCGCCATGGTACGTGGTCGGCCAGCAAACCTACGGTACTCCGTACCAGTGGGGGCCGAACGTGCTGATGTACAACACCAACGTGTTCAAGACCGCGCCCACCAGCTGGAATGTGTTGTTCGAGGCGCAAAACCTGCCGGACGGCAAGCCGAACAAAGGCCGCGTGCAAGCCTACGACGGCCCGATCTACATCGCCGATGCGGCGCTGTACCTCAAGTCGACCAAGCCGGAGCTGGGTATCCAGAGCCCCTACGAACTGACCGAAACCCAGTACAAAGCCGTGCTCGACCTGTTGCGCGCACAGCAACCGTTGATCCACCGCTACTGGCACGACACCACCGTACAGATGAGTGACTTCAAGAACGAAGGCGTGGTCGCCTCCAGCGCCTGGCCGTATCAGGTCAACGGCCTGATCAACGAGAAGCAGCCGATTGCCTCGACCATTCCCAAGGAAGGCGCCACCGGCTGGGCCGACACCACCATGCTGCACAGCGAGGCCAAGCACCCGAACTGCGCCTATAAATGGATGGACTGGTCGCTGCAGCCGAAGGTCCAGGGCGATGTCGCCGCCTGGTTCGGCTCCCTGCCGGCGGTGCCGGCGGCCTGCACCGGCAGCGAATTGCTCGGCGCCGAGGGCTGCAAGACCAACGGCTTCGACCAGTTCGACAAGATCGCCTTCTGGAAAACCCCGCAGGCTGAGGGCGGCAAGTTCGTGCCGTACAGCCGCTGGACCCAGGATTACATCGCGATCATGGGCGGGCGCTAATCCCCCCTGTGGGAGGGGGCTTGCTCCCTCCCACATTGAGCGCATTCACCGATGTTCTGTTTTTTCAGAAGTCCAGGCCGGGCCGCTGCGACGACCCGCGCCTTTTGGGAGCACCGCACCATGACGCTTGCAGTCCAATTCACCCACGTTTCCCGTCAGTTCGGCGAAGTGAAAGCCGTTGACCGGGTTTCCATCGATATCCAGGACGGCGAGTTCTTTTCCATGCTCGGCCCTTCCGGCTCGGGCAAGACCACCTGCCTGCGCCTGATCGCCGGGTTCGAGCAGCCGAGCGCAGGCTCGATCCGGATTCATGGCGAGGAAGCCGCCGGCTTGCCGCCGTATCAGCGTGACGTCAACACGGTATTCCAGGATTACGCGCTGTTCCCCCACATGAATGTGCGCGACAACGTGGCCTACGGCCTGAAAGTCAAAGGCGTGGGCAAGACCGAGCGCCTCGACCGCGCCGAAGAAGCCCTGACCATGGTCGCCCTCGGCGGCTACGGCGAGCGCAAGCCGGTGCAGCTCTCCGGCGGCCAGCGCCAACGGGTCGCCCTGGCCCGCGCGCTGGTCAATCGCCCGCGCGTGTTGCTGCTGGATGAGCCGCTGGGTGCCCTCGACCTCAAGCTGCGCGAACAGATGCAAAGCGAGCTGAAAAAGCTGCAACGTCAGTTGGGCATCACGTTTATCTTCGTGACCCACGACCAGACCGAAGCGCTGTCGATGTCCGACCGCGTGGCCGTGTTCAACAAGGGCCGCATCGAACAGGTCGACACCCCGCGCAACCTCTATATGAAACCGGCCACCGCGTTCGTCGCCGAATTCGTCGGCACCTCCAATGTGATTCGCGGCGATTTGGCCCAGCGCCTCAGCGGCAGCCCGCAGCCGTTCTCGATCCGCCCGGAGCACGTGCGCTTTGCCGAAGGCCCGCTGGCGGCCGACGAAGTGGAAATCAGCGGCCTGTTGCATGACATCCAGTACCAGGGCAGCGCCACCCGCTACGAACTGAAACTGGCGAACGGCCAGGCGTTGAACATCAGCCAGGCGAATAACCAGTGGCTGGACATCAGCAACGGCTATCAGGTCGGCCAGCCCATCACCGCACGCTGGGCGCGGGCCGCCATGACCACCCTGACCGACCACGCAGGCGAGGTGTGACATGAGCCTGACCCAAGCGCCGATGCGCAGGTTTTCCAACCTGCTGTATCGCAGACCCAACCTCTACCTGGCAATGCTGCTGATACCGCCGCTGATCTGGTTCGGCGCGATCTACCTGGGCTCGTTGCTGACCTTGCTGTGGCAAGGCTTCTACACGTTCGACGACTTCACCATGGCGGTCACGCCGGACCTGACCCTGGCCAACTTTGCCGCACTGTTCCAGCCATCGAACTTCGACATCATCCTGCGCACCCTGAGCATGGCGATCGTGGTGTCGCTCGCCAGCGCCATCGTCGCCTTCCCCATCGCCTATTACATGGCGCGCTACACCACGGGCAAGACCAAGGCGTTCTTTTATATCGCGGTGATGATGCCGATGTGGGCCAGCTATATCGTCAAGGCATATGCCTGGACCCTGCTGCTGGCCAAGGGCGGCGTGGCGCAATGGTTTGTGCAGCACCTGGGGCTGGGGCCGCTGTTGCAGTTCGTGCTGGGGATCCCCGGCGTGGGCGGCAGCACCTTGAGCACCTCGCACCTGGGGCGGTTCATGGTGTTCGTCTACATCTGGCTGCCGTTCATGATCCTGCCGATCCAGGCGTCGCTGGAGCGTTTGCCGCCGTCGTTGCTGCAAGCCTCGGCCGACCTGGGCGCCAAGCCGCGCCAGACCTTCATGCAGGTGATCCTGCCGCTGTCGGTGCCGGGGATTGCCGCCGGTTCGATCTTCACGTTTTCGCTGACCCTGGGCGACTTCATCGTGCCGCAGCTGGTCGGGCCGCCGGGTTACTTCGTCGGCGGCATGGTGTACGCCCAGCAAGGCGCCATCGGCAACATGCCCATGGCCGCGGCGTTCACCCTGGTGCCGATCGTGCTGATCGCGGTTTACCTGTCCATCGTCAAACGTCTGGGGGCCTTCGATGCACTCTGAGAAATCATCCATCGGCCTGAAGATCGCGGCCTGGGGCGGCTTGGTGTTTCTGCACTTCCCGATCCTGATCATCTTCCTTTACGCCTTCAACACCGAAGAGGCGGCATTCAGCTTTCCACCCCAGGGCTTCACCCTGAGGTGGTTCAGCGTGGCGTTCGCCCGCCCGGACGTGCTCGAAGCGATCAAGCTGTCGCTGCAGATCGCGGCGATCGCTACCCTGATCGCCATGGTCCTCGGTACCCTCGCTTCAGCCGCGCTGTATCGCCGCGAGTTCTTCGGCAAGCAAGGCGTGTCGCTGATGCTGATCCTGCCGATCGCGCTGCCGGGGATCATCACCGGTATCGCCCTGCTGGCGACGTTCAAGACGCTGGGCATCGAGCCGGGGATGTTCACCATCATCGTCGGCCACGCGACCTTCTGCGTGGTGATCGTCTACAACAACGTCATCGCCCGCTTGCGCCGCACCTCCCACAGCCTGATCGAAGCCTCGATGGACCTGGGCGCCGACGGCTGGCAGACCTTCCGCTACATCATCATGCCCAACCTCGGCTCGGCGCTGCTGGCCGGCGGCATGCTGGCGTTTGCGCTGTCATTCGACGAAATCATCGTCACCACCTTCACCGCCGGGCATGAGCGCACCTTGCCGCTGTGGCTGCTCAACCAGTTGAGTCGCCCACGGGATGTGCCGGTGACCAACGTGGTGGCGATGCTGGTGATGATCGTGACGATGTTCCCGATTCTGGGCGCCTATTACCTGACCCGCGGCGGTGAAAGCGTGGCAGGCAGTGGCGGTAAATAATGTGGGTATTGGAGAAGTGCCCCCCCACACTCAGAGCCGGTTTCTTCAGGGCAATAACAACAGTTTTTTGGAGGAGTGAACCATGCAAACCAAACTCTTGATCAACGGCCAACTGGTCAAAGGCGAAGGCCCGGCGCAGGCCGTATTCAACCCGGCGTTGGGCCGTGTGCTGGTGGAAATCAACGAAGCCAGCGAAGCCCAGGTCGACGCCGCCGTGCGGGCCGCCGATGCAGCGTTTGAAAGCTGGTCACAGACCACGCCCAAGGATCGCTCGCTGTTGCTGCTGAAACTGGCGGACGTGATCGAAGCCCACGGCGAAGAACTGGCCAAGCTGGAATCGGACAACTGCGGCAAACCCTACAGTGCGGCACTGAACGACGAGATCCCGGCGATTGCCGACGTGTTCCGCTTTTTTGCCGGTGCCAGCCGCTGCATGAGCGGCTCGGCCGGCGGTGAATACCTGCCGGGCCACACCTCGATGATCCGCCGCGATCCGGTGGGCGTGATCGCCTCCATCGCCCCGTGGAACTACCCGCTGATGATGGTCGCCTGGAAAATCGCCCCAGCCCTGGCCGCCGGTAATACCGTGGTGCTCAAGCCGTCGGAACAAACCCCGCTGACCGCGTTGCGCATGGTCGAACTGGCGTCGGAGATCTTCCCGGCCGGCGTGCTCAACCTGGTCTTCGGCCGTGGGCCCACCGTGGGCAGCCCGTTGGTGAACCACCCGAAAGTACGCATGGTGTCGCTGACCGGCTCCATCGCCACGGGCGCCAACATCATTTCCAACACCGCCGACCGCGTGAAGCGCATGCACATGGAACTGGGCGGCAAGGCGCCGGTGATCATCTTCAACGACGCAGACATCGACGCGGCGGTGGAAGGCATCCGCACCTTCGGTTTCTACAACGCCGGCCAGGATTGCACTGCGGCGTGCCGCATCTATGCCCAGGCGGAAATCTACGACGCGTTCGTCGAGAAGCTCGGCGCGGCAGTCGCCAGTATCAAGTACGGCTTGCAGGACGACCCGACCACCGAACTGGGCCCGCTGATCACCGCGCAACACCGCGACCGCGTGGCCGGTTTCGTCGAACGTGCCGTGGCGCAGCCGCATATCCGCCTGGTGACTGGCGGCAAGGCGGTGGAAGGCAACGGCTTCTTCTTTGAGCCGACGGTTTTGGCCGATGCGCAGCAGGACGATGAGATCGTGCGTCGCGAGGTGTTCGGGCCGGTGGTGTCGGTGACCAAGTTCGCCGATGAAGCACAGGTGCTGGGCTGGGCCAACGATTCGGACTACGGTCTGGCGTCATCCGTATGGACCGCCGACGTGGGACGCGCCCATCGCTTGGCTGCGCGCTTGCAGTATGGCTGCACCTGGGTGAACACCCACTTCATGCTCGTCAGCGAAATGCCTCACGGCGGTCAGAAACTGTCGGGGTATGGCAAGGACATGTCCATGTATGGGCTGGAGGACTACACCACCGTGCGCCATGTGATGTTCAAGCACTGAACCTCGCCCTGATACCTTGACTGTAGGAGCAAGCTTGCTCGCGAAGAACGCCAACGATAATGCGGGGCATCCGATTAAACGCGGTGTCCAGGCGCCTGTCGCGAGCAAGCCCCCGCCCACATTGGATCTTCATAATTCCTGGGTAATGTGCTCACTCAAAGCCCGGAAATGTCTTGTCTCATTTGCCAAGCCATCATCCCGCCATCAATCATTTTTCCTACGCCATCGAACCGCTTAAGCTATGCGGCGTCTGTTTAATGTCCGTTGCGTTTGGCCGAAGGCATGTCCGAACCGTTATCTTTGATCCAGCACGCGCCAGGGCCGGCGCGGGATTTGCTCACGACAGGTTGTCTCTATGCACCGCAGGAATTTGCTTAAAGCGTCCATGGCCATTGCGGCTTACACCGGTTTATCGGCCAGCGGCCTGTTGGCTGCGCAAGCCTGGGCCGGGAACCGCGCCGCCGACGGCAAGGCCGTGGCGTTCGATTTCGAAACGCTGAAGACCCAGGCCAGGCAACTCGCCGGGACCGCGTATAAAGACACCAAACAGGTGCTGCCGCCCACCCTGGCGACCATGACCCCGCAAAATTTCAACGCCATCGGCTACGACGGCAAACACTCGCTGTGGAAGGAAGTGAACGGCCAGTTGGACGTGCAGTTTTTCCACGTCGGCATGGGCTTCAAGACGCCCGTTCGCATGCACGCCGTCGACCCCACGACCCGTGAGGCCCGCGAAGTGCATTTCCGCCCTTCGCTGTTCAACTATGAAAAAACCACGGTCGACACTCAACAACTGACCGGCGACCTGGGTTTCTCCGGCTTCAAGCTGTTCAAGGCGCCGGAACTGGATCGCCATGACGTGCTGTCGTTTCTCGGCGCCAGTTACTTCCGCGCGGTGGATTCCACGGGGCAATATGGCCTTTCCGCACGCGGCCTGGCGATCGATACCTACGCGAAAAAGCGCGAGGAATTCCCCGACTTCACGCAGTTCTGGTTCGAAACCCCGGATAAAAATGCCACGCGCTTTGTGGTCTACGCCCTGCTCGACTCGCCGAGCGCCACCGGCGCCTACCGTTTCGATATCGACTGCCAGGCCAACCAGGTGGTCATGGCAATCGACGCCCATATCAATGCGCGCACCGCCATCGAACAACTGGGCATCGCGCCGATGACCAGCATGTTCAGCTGCGGCACCCACGAGCGGCGCATGTGCGACACCATCCACCCGCAGATCCACGACTCGGACCGCCTGGCGATGTGGCGCGGCAACGGCGAGTGGATCTGCCGCCCGCTGAACAACCCGGCCAAGCTGCAATTCAATGCGTTCGCCGACACCGACCCGAAAGGCTTCGGCCTGGTGCAGACCGACCATGAATTCGCCAGCTACCAGGACACCGTCGACTGGTACAGCAAGCGCCCAAGCCTGTGGGTCGAACCGACCACCGCGTGGGGCGAAGGCTCGATCGACCTGCTGGAGATCCCGACCACCGGCGAGACCCTGGACAATATCGTGGCCTTCTGGACCCCGAAAAAACCCGTGGCCGCCGGTGACTCGCTCAACTATGGCTACAAGTTGTACTGGAGCGCCCTGCCACCGGTGAGCACGCCGTTGGCGCAAGTCGACGCCACGCGTTCAGGCATGGGCGGCTTCACCGAAGGCTGGGCACCGGGCGAACATTACCCGCCAGTCTGGGCGCGGCGGTTTGCCGTGGACTTCAAGGGCGGCGGCCTGGATCGCCTGGCAGCCGGCACCGGGATCGAGCCGGTGGTGACCTGTTCCCACGGCGAGGTGAAAGACTTCAGCGTGCTGGTGCTCGACAGCATCAAGGGCTATCGCATCCTCTTCGACTGGTACCCGACCAGCGACAGCGTGGAGCCAGTGGAACTGCGCCTGTTTATCCGCACGCAGGACCGCACCTTGAGTGAAACCTGGTTGTATCAGTACTTCCCGCCGGCACCGGAGCAGCGTAAATACACCTGACACCGTGACCGACCATGTGAGAGCGGGCTTGCCCGCCCCCACATGGGGTCACCGCCCGCTCAGAACCGCGATACACTCTTCATCGCCCCAATCAAATAGCGCATCGCCACCTGATCGTTCTCGGTCAAGGCGCGATACTGCGCGAGCAATTCAGCTTCATCGGAACTCAACCTTCGGGCACGCAAGGACACCCTGCGGGTCAGAAAAGACGCCACCACACCCGCTACACCATAGGACTTGGCCATGGACTGTTTCTCCTGATATCGATCAAAAACTCCGTGTGCCCATTACCCGCCTGCCGTGAAGCGCAATGCCTCGGTAGACAAACCGACTGACTCCCTGGGCCAGAAATCAGACGTACCCTAAGCGTAGAAACAATCTCATGACGTGTGGGATTTTTTTAGAGTATTCACTTAAATAATTGGGTCAGGAATAAATACCTACAGCCCTATCCCACAGCTCCTGGCAAAAAAAACCCACCGGATAAGGGTGGGTTTTGTTGGAACCTAAGAAGGCTCAATCCCTGAGATCAGACTCATGAATCGGCTGCTCCCGATGGGTCGCCCGCTGGTACTGGGCCGGCCAGGTCGCCTTGCGCCCGCCCAGGTCATCGTCGGCATGCAATGGCCAATACGGGTCACGCAGCAGCTCGCGGGCGAGGAAGATGATGTCGGCCTGACAGGTACGCAGGATGTGTTCGGCCTGGGCCGGCTCGGTAATCATGCCCACGGTGCCGGTGGCGATGCCCGACTCTTTGCGCACACGCTCGGCAAACCGCGTCTGGTAGCCGGGGCCGATGGGGATCTCGGCGTTGGCGGCGGTGCCGCCGGAGGACACGTCGATCAGGTCGACTCCCAAAGCTTTCAGGCGACGTGCCAGTTCCACGGTTTCATCAGGGTTCCAGCCGTCCTCCACCCAATCGGTGGCTGACACCCGCACAAACAGCGGCAGGTCTTGCGGCCAGACTTCGCGTACCGCTTCGGTGACTTGCAGCACCAGGCGGATACGGTTTTCAAAGGTGCCGCCGTACTGGTCCTGACGCTGATTGCTGATGGGCGAGAGGAATTGATGCAGCAGGTAACCGTGAGCGGCGTGGATCTCCACCACTTTGAAACCGGCGGTCAACGCGCGCTTGGCGGCGGCGACGAAGTCGGCGATCACTTGCTCGATCTGCGCCTCGTCCAGCGACCTGGGCTGCGTGTGGTTCGGGTCAAAGGCAATCGGCGAGGGCCCCACCGGCACCCAGCCGCCGTCTTGCGGCTTGAGGCTGCCGTGTTTGCCGATCCACGGCCGATGGGTACTGGCCTTGCGCCCGGCGTGAGCCAGTTGAATCCCCGCCACGGCGCCCTGGGCAGTGATAAAGCGCGTGATGCGTTGCAGCGGGGCGATCTGTGCGTCGTTCCACAGGCCCAGGTCTTCGGCGGTGATACGGCCCTCGGCGGTCACGGCGGTGGCTTCGGTGAAAATCAGCCCCGCCCCGCCGACAGCGCGGCTGCCGAGGTGGACCAGGTGCCAGTCGTTGGCCAGGCCATCGACGCTGGAGTACTGGCACATCGGCGACACGGCAATGCGATTGAGCAGGGTCAATTGGCGCAGGGTATACGGTTCGAGCAACTGACTCATGGCGCACCTCTTCTTGGCTTTTTGGGCACTTCTGTAGGAGCGAGCTTGCTCGCGAAAGCCTCATGGGCACCGCGTTTATCCAGGATCGACGCGTTACCGTTAAGGTTTTTCGCGGGCAAGCCCGCTCCTACACAACAGTGCTTAGAGCCTAGTCGACAACGAGGGATTGCACAGGGTTCAGAAGACAAAGCGGGAGCCGATTGCCGGCTCCCGTCCAACAACCGCTTACATTTCGACCTGGGTACCCAGCTCGATCACCCGGTTGACCGGGAGTTTGAAGAACCGCAGGTTGCCGTTGGCGTTCTTCAACATGAACGCAAACAAGCCTTCGCGCCAGCGGGCCATGCCTTTGATGCGCGAGGCGATGACCGTTTCGCGGCTGAGGAAGTACGTGGTACGCATCGGGCTGAAATCCAGATCATCCAGGTGGCACAGCTTCAGCGCTTCGGGCACGTCCGGCTCATCGGTGAAACCGAAGTGCAGGATCACGCGGAAGAACCCTTCGCCGTAGGCATCCACCTCGAAGCGCCGTGCGGCGGGAACGCGGGGAATGTCTTCGTAGACCACCGTCAGCAACACCACTTGCTCGTGCAACACCTGGTTATGCAGCAGGTTATGCAACAGCGCATGGGGCACCGCGTCGGGCCGCGCGGTGAGGAACACGGCGGTGCCCTGCACGCGATGGGGCGGCTGCACGCGGATACTGCTGATAAAGATCGGCAGCGGCAGGCCGCCCTCGTCGAGGCGGTCCATCAGCAGTTCCTTGCCGCGTTTCCACGTCGTCATCAGGATAAACAGCACAATCCCCGCCAATACCGGGAATGCACCGCCCTGGACGATTTTCGGCACGTTGGCGGCGAAGAACAGCCCGTCGACCAACAGGAAACCGATCAGTACCGGAATCGCCAACACCGGTGGCCATTTCCACAGCAACAGCATCACTGCCGACACCAGGATGCTGGTGATCAGCATGGTGCCGGTGACCGCCACGCCGTAGGCCGAAGCCAGCGCGTTGGACGACTCGAAACCCAGCACCAGCAGGATCACGCCGACCATCAGCGACCAATTCACCGCGCCGATATAGATCTGGCCCTGTTCGGCGCTGGACGTATGCTGAATGTGCATGCGCGGGATGTAACCCAGTTGGATCGCCTGACGGGTCAGGGAGAACGCGCCGGAAATCACCGCCTGGGACGCAATCACCGTGGCCAGGGTAGACAACACCACCAACGGAATCAGCGCCCAGCTCGGTGCGAGCAGGTAGAACGGGTTACGCGCCGCTTCGGGGTTTTCCAGCAGCAACGCACCTTGGCCGAAATAGTTGAGCACCAGCGCCGGCAGCACCAGGGCGAACCAGGCACGCGCAATGGGTTTGCGCCCGAAGTGGCCCATGTCGGCGTACAGCGCTTCGGCACCGGTCAATGCCAGCACCACGGCGCCGAGAATCGCCACACCCATGCCTGGGTGGACTATGAAGAAACGCACACCCCACACCGGGTTCAATGCGTTGAGCACTTCCGGATGCTGGCTGATGCCATGCACGCCCAGGCCCGCCAGCACCAGGAACCACAACACCATGACCGGCCCGAACAGCTTGCCGATACGGTCGGTGCCATGTTTCTGGATCAGGAACAGCCCCACCAGCACCACCAGCGACAGCGGTACGACCCAGCGTTCAAGCCCTTCGAAGGCCAGTTCCAGGCCTTCTACCGCCGAGAGCACCGAGATTGCCGGGGTGATCATGCTGTCGCCGTAAAACAGCGCCGCGCCGATCAACCCGAGAATCACCAGCACCGAACGCAGCTTCGGATACGGCGACGCCGCTCGCCGCGCCAACGCGGTGAGGGCCATGATCCCGCCCTCGCCTTGGTTGTCGGCGCGCAGGATGAACAACACGTACTTGATCGAAACGACCCAGATCAGCGACCAGAAGATCAGCGCCAGTATCCCGAAGACTCCGTCCTGGTTGACCTGAACCCCATAACCTCCACCGAACACCTCTTTAAGGGTATAGAGCGGGCTGGTCCCGATATCGCCATAAACCACCCCGACCGCTGCCACCAGCATGCCAATCGGCTTGGCATTGGAATGCTCGGCACCCGCTGCCTGACTACTTGCCTGACCCATCAACCACTCCTGCCCTATGACCTGAGGTCTCTTATAAACAACGCATCTAAGCGGACCTTAGCATGCGCTGTTTTACTTCTCGTAACAGACGTTTTGTTGACCCAAGGATTTCACCCGTTCGCAACGGCGCGAAGCATAGCGCAGCACTCGTCGTATTTCCCTGCATAAAGCTGGTCAAGTGCGTTGCCCGTCGCTAGAATTGCGCACTTTTTGATCAGAGGCACAAAAGCATGCTCTTTTACGAGCGCGCCAAGTGCCCGTCTACCGCCTTGTCGTGCCCGACTGGCGGCGTCATTCAATACCGAGGTTAGACATGTCCACCACCATCGCAAAAGCCAACCCCAAGGTCGGCTTTGTTTCCCTGGGCTGCCCGAAGGCTCTGGTCGACTCCGAACGCATCCTGACGCAACTGCGCATGGAAGGTTATGACGTCGTGTCCACTTACCAGGACGCGGACGTGGTGGTGGTCAACACCTGTGGCTTCATCGACTCGGCCAAGGCGGAATCCCTGGAAGTGATCGGCGAGGCCATCAAGGAAAACGGCAAGGTCATCGTCACCGGCTGCATGGGTGTGGAAGAAGGCAATATCCGCAACGTACACCCGAGCGTGCTGGCCGTGACCGGCCCGCAGCAGTACGAGCAGGTGGTCAACGCCGTGCATCAAGTGGTGCCGCCGCGCCAGGACCACAACCCGCTGATCGATCTGGTGCCGCCGCAAGGCATCAAGCTGACCCCGCGCCACTACGCGTACCTGAAGATTTCCGAAGGCTGCAACCACAGTTGCAGCTTCTGCATCATCCCGTCGATGCGCGGCAAGCTGGTCAGCCGCCCGGTGGGCGATGTGCTGGACGAAGCCCAGCGCCTGGTCAAATCCGGCGTGAAAGAACTGCTGGTGATCTCCCAGGACACCAGCGCCTACGGCGTCGACGTGAAATACCGCACCGGTTTCTGGAACGGTGCGCCGGTGAAAACCCGCATGACCGAGCTGTGCGAAGCCTTGAGCAGCCTGGGCGTGTGGGTGCGCCTGCACTACGTGTACCCGTACCCGCACGTGGACGAGCTGATCCCGTTGATGGCCGCCGGCAAGATCCTGCCGTACCTGGACATCCCGTTCCAGCACGCCAGCCCGAAAGTGCTCAAGGCCATGAAACGCCCGGCCTTCGAAGACAAGACCCTGGCGCGCATCAAGAACTGGCGCGAGATCTGCCCGGAACTGATCATCCGTTCGACCTTCATCGTCGGCTTCCCGGGCGAAACCGAAGAAGACTTCCAGTACCTGCTCGACTGGCTGACCGAAGCCCAACTGGACCGCGTCGGCTGCTTCCAGTACTCGCCGGTCGAAGGCGCCCCGGCCAACCTGCTGGACCTGGCCGTAGTACCGGATGACGTCAAGCAGGACCGTTGGGAGCGCTTCATGGCGCACCAGCAGGCGATCAGCTCGGCGCGCCTGCAAATGCGCATCGGCAAGGAAATCGAAGTGCTGATCGACGAAGTCGACGAGCAAGGCGCCGTAGGCCGCTGCTTCTTCGACGCCCCGGAAATCGACGGTAACGTATTTATCGACGACGCCAGCGGTTTGAAACCCGGCGACAAGGTCTGGTGTACGGTGACCGATGCCGACGAATACGACCTGTGGGCCGAAAAGCGCGACTGATCGCATCAGGCGCGGATAAAAAAGTGAAAAAGCCCTGCTTCTGGACAAGATGCGGGGCTTTTTTGGGTCTATCGTTTTGCCCATCGACACCGAACATCCACAAAGGGCAGCGGGCATGCGTCAGCATTCGGTTATCCACACCCCTAAAACCAGCGACTACGCCGAGTTGGCGCGGATCTGGGAGGCGTCGGTGCGCGCCACCCATGACTTTCTGCCGGACAGCTACATCACGCTGCTGAAAAACCTGGTGCTGACCCGCTACCTCGATGCGGTGATGCTGATCTGCACCAAGGACACGCGCCAGCGCATCACCGGGTTCGCCGGGGTGGCCGCGGGCAAGGTCGAGATGCTGTTCATCGACCCGCAGCACCGTGGCCAGGGCCTCGGCCGGCAATTGCTGCGTTACGCGATCGAGCGCATGAACGCCGATGAGCTGGACGTCAACGAACAGAACCCGCAGGCGCTGGGCTTTTACTTCAAGCAAGGTTTCGAAGTCATCGGCCGCACGGAGCATGATGGCCTGGGGCAGCCTTATCCGCTGCTGCACATGCGTTTGCGCCAGGTGCAGCAAGAGGCGCGTCGGGGCTAAATGAAATGGGGCCGGGATTAACCGCGCCCACACAGGTACAATAGCGGCCCCCTTTTGCTACGGCCCTTGTCATGACTGACCCCATACGCCTCTCCAAACGCCTTATCGAACTGGTCGGTTGCTCCCGTCGGGAGGCTGAGCTGTTTATCGAAGGCGGCTGGGTCTCGGTGGACGGTGAAGTGATCGACGAGCCACAGTTCAAGGTCACCACCCAGAAGGTCGAACTGGACCCCGAGGCCAAGGCCACCGCGCCAGAGCCTGTGACCATCCTGCTGCACGCGCCGGTGGGCGTGGATGCCGAGACGGCAATGGCGTCGATCAGCGCCGAAACGCTGTCGGAAGAACACCGCTTCAGCAAGCGCCCGCTCAAGGGCCACTTCCTGCGCCTGACCGCCAGCGCTGACCTGCAAGCCAAGGCCAGCGGCCTGCTGGTGTTCACCCAGGATTGGAAGATTCTGCGCAAACTGACCGCCGATGCCGCCAAGATCGAGCAGGAATACGTGGTGGAGGTCGAAGGTGACATGGTTGCTCACGGCCTGAACCGCCTCAACCATGGCCTGACCTACAAAGGCAAAGAGCTGCCGCCGGTGAAAGCCAGCTGGCAGAACGAAAACCGCCTGCGCTTTGCGATGAAAAACCCGCAACCGGGGGTGATCGCCTTGTTCTGCGAAGCTGTCGGCTTGAAAGTCATCGCCATCCGCCGTATCCGCATCGGCGGCGTGTCCATCGGCAAGGTGCCGGTCGGCCAATGGCGTTACCTGTCCGGCAAAGAGAAGTTCTGAGCCACTCCCCCTTTTTCGACACCGCCTGCGTGGGCGGTGTCCACCGTTGAAAACCAGGATTGCCCACCATGATTCACAACGACGTACTGCGCAGCGTGCGCTACATGCTCGACATCAGCGACAACAAGATGGTCGAGCTGATCAAACTCGGCGGCATGGACGTGACCAAGGAAGACCTGCTGACTTACCTCAAGAAAGACGAGGAAGAAGGCTTTGTGTTCTGCCCGGACGAGGTCATGGCGCACTTCCTTGACGGCCTGGTGATTTTCAAGCGCGGCAAGGACGACAGCCGTCCGCCGCAACCGATCGAAACCCCGGTGACCAACAACATCATCCTCAAGAAGCTGCGCGTGGCCTTCGAACTGAAGGAAGACGACATGCACGCCATCCTCAAGGCTGCCGAGTTCCCGGTGTCCAAGCCTGAGCTGAGCGCGCTGTTCCGCAAGTTCGGCCACACCAATTACCGCACCTGCGGCGATCAGTTGCTGCGCAACTTCCTCAAGGGCCTGACCCTGCGGGTTCGCGCGTAAGCCATGAGTTACCAGGTCTCGCCCGTCGGCTTCGTGCGCTCCTGCTTCAAGGAGAAGTTCGCCATCCCGCGCCAACCGCAACTGGCGCCTGCCGCCCGCGGCGTGCTGGAGCTGGTCGCGCCGTTCGACCACGGCGAGGCGGTGCAGGGCCTGGAGCAGGTCAGCCATGTGTGGCTGCTGTTTCTGTTCCACCAGGCCCTGGAAGACAAACCCCGCCTGAAAGTGCGCCCGCCCCGTCTGGGCGGCAATAAGTCCATGGGCGTGTTTGCCACCCGTGCGACCCATCGGCCCAACGGGATTGGCCAGTCGGTGGTGAAGCTGGACAAGGTCGAACCGGGCCGGTTGTGGATCTCCGGGATCGATCTGCTCGATGGCACGCCGGTGCTGGATATCAAGCCGTATGTGCCGTATGCCGACATTGTCGACAACGCCACCAACGGCATCGCCAATGGCACGCCGCCACTGATTCCCGTGCAATGGCTGAAGACGGCTCTGCACCAGGCGCAAGGCCACGCTCAGCGCCTTGCTGAACCGCTGGTGGCGTTGATCGAACAGTGTTTGGCACAAGACCCACGGCCGGCCTATCAGACGCCCGGGCCCGAGCGTGAATATGGTGCGCAGTTCTGGGACGTGGATGTGCGCTGGCACTATCCCGAGGCGGGCGTCATCTGCGTGCTTGAAGTGATTGCAGCTAAATAAACCGAAAACCAATGTGGGAGGGAGCTTGCTCCCGATAGCGGCGGGTCAGTCACCGGATACATTGACTGACACTCAGCAATCGGGAGCAAGCTCCCTCCCACATTTTTTTGACCGCGTTTACTTCTCGACGAAGGCGCGTTCGATCAGGTAGTCACCCGGCTCACGCATGCGTGGCGAAACTTTCAGGCCGAAGCTGTTCAACACTTCGCTGGTCTCGTCCAACATGCTTGGGCTGCCGCACAGCATGGCGCGGTCGTCCTGGGGGTTGATCGGTGGCAGGCCGATATCGCGGAACAGCTTGCCACTGCGCATCAGGTCGGTCAGACGGCCTTGGTTTTCGAACGGCTCGCGGGTCACGGTGGGGTAGTAGATCAACTTTTCACGCAGGGCTTCGCCGAAGAATTCATTCTGCGGCAGGTGCTTGGTGATGAATTCGCGGTAGGCGACTTCGTTGACGTAACGCACGCCGTGGCACAGGATCACTTTTTCGAAACGCTCATAGGTTTCCGGGTCCTGGATCACGCTCATAAATGGCGCAAGGCCGGTACCGGTGCTGAGCAGGTACAGGTGTTTACCCGGCTTCAAATCGTCAAGCACCAGGGTGCCTGTCGGTTTTTTGCTGATGATGATCTCGTCGCCTTCCTTCAGATGCTGCAACTGGGAAGTCAGCGGGCCATCAGGCACCTTGATGCTGAAAAACTCCAGATGCTCTTCCCAGTTCGGGCTGGCAATCGAATAAGCGCGCATGAGCGGGCGGCCGTTGGGTTGTTGCAGGCCGATCATCACGAACTGACCGTTCTCGAAGCGCAAGCCCGGATCGCGGGTGCACTTGAAGCTGAACAGAGTGTCGTTCCAGTGATGAACACTGAGGACACGCTCGTGGTTCATGTTGCTCATGTACGGGGGACTCCTGGAGATGGGTCTGCGCCAAAATGATAAGTGCGCAATTGCACAGCATTCTAATGGCGGCGACAATATCTGTTAACTGGATTATTAAGATAAGGGTTATCGGTTATATCGATATGCGATTTACTCTCCGTCAACTGCAAGTCTTCGTCGCCGTCGCCCAGCAGGAAAGCGTCTCACGCGCTGCTGGCCTTCTGGCCTTATCTCAATCCGCCGCCAGCACCTCAATCACCGAGCTGGAGCGTCAATCCAGCTGCCAGTTATTCGACCGGGCGGGTAAACGCCTGAGCCTCAACGCCCTCGGCCGTCAACTGTTGCCCCAGGCGGTAGCCCTGCTGGACCAGGCCAAGGAGATCGAAGACCTGCTCAACGGCAAGTCTGGCTTCGGTTCACTGGCCGTCGGCGCCACGCTGACCATCGGCAATTACCTGGCCACGCTGCTGATCGGCAGCTTCATGCAGCAGCACCCCGAGAGCCAGGTGAAGCTGCACGTGCAGAACACTGCACATATCGTGCACCAGGTTGCGCATTATGAAATTGACTTGGGTCTAATCGAAGGCGACTGCAGCCACCCGGATATCGAAGTGCAGACCTGGGTGGAAGATGAGCTGGTGGTATTTTGCGCGCCTCAGCATCACCTGGCCCAGCGCGGCGTAGCTACCATGGAGGAATTGACCCATGAAGCGTGGATCCTGCGCGAACAGGGCTCGGGCACGCGCCTGACCTTTGATCAGGCCATGCGCCATCATCGCAGCGTGCTGAACATTCGCCTCGAGCTGGAACACACCGAGGCGATCAAGCGTGCAGTGGAGTCGGGGCTGGGGATTGGCTGCATTTCCCGGCTGGCGCTGCGCGATGCCTTCCGCCGCGGCAGCCTGGTGCCGGTAGAAACCCCGGACCTGGACCTGGCCCGGCAGTTCTACTTCATCTGGCACAAGCAGAAGTACCAGACCTCGGCGATGCGCGAGTTTCTCGAGCTGTGCCGCGCCTTCACCGCCGGGGTTCAGCGCAGCGACGAAATCGTACTGCCGAACATTGCCTGAGGCTTAGATCAGGATCACGGCCCACACCACGGTGATCATGGTCAGTGCCACGAATTGCGCGGCGCTGCCCATGTCCTTGGCGTTTTTCGACAGTGGGTGACGGTCCAGGGAAATGCGGTCGATGGCCGCTTCCACGGCCGAGTTGAGCAACTCGACGATCAACGCAAGCAGGCACACCGCGATCAACAGCGCCCGTTCGACGCGGCTGACATGCAGGAAAAAACTCAGCGGGATCAGGATGACGTTCAGCAACACCAACTGACGGAACGCCGCCTCACCGGTGAAGGCTGCGCGCAGGCCATCCAGGGAATAGCCCCCTGCGTTAAAGATACGTTTGATACCGGTTTGACCCTTGAAAGGCGACATAGATGTAGGCAACTGAACCAAAGAAGTGGGAAAACTAGATCACGCAAAGTCAAAAAAGCGTGAATCGACAATAGCTTAATGCTGCGAAATTGACTCAAGTTGTTGCAAGAGCAACGCCGCCTGGGTTCGCGTTCGCACCCCCAGCTTGCGAAAGATCGCGGTGACGTGGGCCTTGATGGTCGCTTCCGACACGCTCAACTCGTAGGCGATCTGCTTGTTCAACAAGCCTTCGCAGACCATGGTGAGCACCCGGAACTGCTGGGGCGTCAAGCTGGCCAGGCCATCGCGGGCAGCCTTGGCTTCGTCGGACACGTTGATCTCTTCAAACGCTTGCGGCGGCCAGGACACATCGCCCTCCAGCACCGCGCGCACGGCTTTCTGGATCTCTTCCATAGAGCTCGACTTGGGAATGAAACCGCTGGCGCCAAACTCCTTGGAGCGCACCACTACATCGGCTTCTTCCTGGGCCGAGACCATCACCACGGGAATCTGCGGGTATTGCCCGCGCAACAGCACCAGCCCCGAAAACCCATAGGCGCCAGGCATGTTCAGGTCGAGCAGCACCAGGTCCCAGTCGGATTTTTCGGTGAGGCGGGTTTCCAGCTCGGCAATGCTGGCCACTTCAACCAGACGGACATCGGGGCCCAAGCCCAGCGTTACTGCCTGATGCAGCGCACTGCGAAACAGCGGGTGGTCATCAGCTATCAGGATTTCGTATGTGGCCATTGATTAAATGATCCTGTTTTTTATGGCAGCCCTGATGGGTTCAGGGTTCGCCAATACACAAGGTAACGGCCAGGCAGCCATCACCACAGGGCATGCTCAACGTCAAAAGCACCTGAAACGACGTTGGAAATTCACGGTTGCGCCCTGATCGGCGCCCAGCATGCCCAGCGCAGCCTGGGTGGTCAAGCACTACGCCAATGGGCAGTTTAGCGGTTGTCGGATTTACGGTGCCATCATGCAAACGTCGTCTGGTTATACCGCCGGGATGTAGGGCGCTAGACGAGTATGGACGATATCCGTCGAGTCCAGCGGTAACTGGAACTTGGCGGCCAGATAATGGGTGCTGAACACATCAAGGTAAGCGTCCAGCACTTCGCTGGCCGCGCCGTCGTCGGCCAGCTCCAGGCACAGCGCGGCGACTTCAGCGGTGCAGAAATGATCATCCCGCTTGGAACGACGCAGTTTGTAGCGCGACAACTGCTCGGGGGCCAGGCTGAGGACCGGCAAATGCTCCAAATAGGGACTTTTGCGGAACATCTTGCGCGCTTCGCTCCACGTGCCGTCCAGCAGGATAAACAGCGGGCGCTTGCCCTCCCCCACCTTGACCTCACTGACAACCCGTTCCGGCGCGACAAATTCGCCGGGGAACACGATGTAGGGCTGCCACTGCGGGTCAGCCAGTAAAGTGAGCAGCCCGGGGTCGACCTCGGTGCGTGACCAGGCGAACGCGCTGGTGTCGTCAATCACATCGGCGATCAGCCAGCCGGTGTTGCTGGGCTTCATCGGTTCGACGTCGTGCATCAACAGGCACATCGCAGACCGGGCCTGGACCTTGGGCCGCCAGGCACACAAGCAATACGCGGGGATCACCCGGCAGCCGGGGCAGCGCTCGGCACGCGAACCCCGATTGACGAAAGGCCTGATGGCGCGCGCCAGGCGCTGGGTACGCAGACGAGAGACGGCGTGGCTCATCGGATGCGCCGCACGGAAAGGAAAATCGACACTGGGGGAACTCGAGGAAGGCTTAAGTGGCCGCAGTTTACCAGAGCCACACGCACTTCCCAGCAATACGCCTGGCTGTACCGGCCAGGGCTCACCTATAATTGCGCGCCACTGAACGCACAGCCCAGTGGCTGGTCTATGCACCAGTAACCGAATCAGGAGAGTTTCATGCTGCGTTCCATGCTGCGTCTTGTCGCCCCATCCGTCGCCCTCGCGCTGGTCTTGCCTGTTGGCGCCCAGGCGGCCTCGCTGCTGGAGGCCCAAATGAACAAGAAGCTGCAAAGCGTCGCGGCTGAAAGCAACAAAGACCTGCCCCGGGAAATCGATGAAAAAACCCTGGAAGTGGCCTACACCGTTGAAGGCATGCAGTTGATCGATCACCTCAGCGTGCAGCCTGATCGTGCCGAACAGATGCGTGCCAACCCCAAGGCGGTGTATTTCCAGCTCGGACAAAGCGTGTGCCTGAACCACGGCTACCGCGAGCTGATGGCCAAGGGCGCGGTGATGCGCTACGAGATCACCGAAAACAAGACCAACCGCCCGGTGGCTTCGGTGAAATTCGTCGAAGCAGACTGCCCGGCACCGACTGCGGCGAAGAAGAAAAAGTAACTCGCGCATGCCCCCCGCGCGCTGCTGTCCAGTGGCGCGCAATTCCCTCGTTTGTGTTTGCCGCCGAACGCTGCACGCTGTGACGTGAGACCAATAAGCGGTTGCCAGCCAAGGGTTTTTCGGCCCATGATCGTCTCATTCCCACAACCCGCTCAGCCCAGTTCCCATGCTGTTCTGTAACATTTTCAGGGCAAAACAGAGTTGTCCTCCTGCCATGTGCAGTGCAAAGGTTTTTAAATCACAAGGAACATACAGAGTCGCGCTTTGCCGCTTGGCGAACACCGTGCAATGCCATGGGCATGCAGCGACACATGCAGTGTCGTGGCCACGGACGAATATTTCGCCGCCCGCCCAGGCTCTGTGAAGAAGGAGAAGTTGAATGCCTTACGAACCGAATGACCGCCTGCTCCAGCATTTTGAAGCAAACGGGGTCGACCTCACGCAGCAGGTCGAAGCTCAACTCCAGTTGATCGCACCCAACAGCCCGAATATCCCCCTTTACCGCGACATGATCCTCACCGCGCTACGCATGGCACAGGACGACCGCAGCCGCTGGAACGCCAAAATCACCTTGCAAGCCATCCGCGAACTGGACCACGCCTTCCGCGTGCTGGAACAGTTCAAGGGGCGGCGCAAAGTCACGGTATTCGGCTCGGCGCGCACGCCGGTGGAAAGCCCGATCTATGCCCTGGCCCGGGAAGTGGGCGCGGCACTGGCGCGCTCCGATCTGATGGTGATCACCGGCGGCGGCGGCGGGATCATGGCCGCCGCCCACGAAGGTGCCGGCCTGGAGCACAGCCTGGGCTTCAACATTACCCTGCCGTTCGAACAGCATGCCAACCCGACCATCGACGGTACCGAGAACCTGCTGTCGTTCCACTTCTTCTTTACGCGCAAGCTGTTCTTCGTCAAGGAGGCCGATGCGCTGGTGTTGTGCCCCGGCGGTTTCGGCACCCTGGATGAAGCGCTTGAAGTGTTGACGCTGATCCAGACCGGCAAGAGCCCACTGGTGCCGGTGGTGTTACTCGATGCACCAGGTGGCGGTTTCTGGCAAGGCGCCCTGGACTTTATCCGCAGCCAGCTGGAAGCCAATCGCTATGTCCTGCCCACCGACCTGAAGCTGATGCGCCTGGTGTACAGCGCTGAAGACGCGGTGGACGAGATCAACCAGTTCTATGCCAACTTCCACTCTACCCGCTGGCTGAAGCGTGAGTTTGTGATACGCATGAATCATCCGCTCAGTGAGCGGGCGCTGGCTCAGGTGCAAAAAGAGTTCGCTAGCCTGCGACTGAGTGGAGACTTCCAGCAGCTCGCCTACACCGGAGAAGAGCACGACGAGCCGCAGTTCAGTCATCTGACGCGACTGGTGTTCAACTTCAACGGGCGTGATCAGGGCCGGTTGCGGGAGTTGGTGGATTACATCAACTTGCCGGAGAACTGGGCGCAGGCTCAGGGCAAGACACAACAACGGGTGGCGCCGGAGCCGGCGTGATTTTTGAGCAAAAAAAAGGCCCGCTATTTTCATAGCGGGCCTTTTATTTTTTGCGTTGTTCAGTCGTCCATGTCCCGACCGCTGAACAACCGGTTGATCATTTCCATCGAAAACCCGCGATAACTCAGGAAGCGCCCTTGTTTCGCGCGTTCCCGGGCATCAATCGGAAGATGCCCAGAAAACTTGCGACGCCAGGTATCTTCCAGCTGTGACTGCCAGCTGATACCGCACTCGCGCAGGGCGAGGTCGATGTCGGCGCGTTGCAGGCCGCGCTGGCTCAGCTCTTCACGAATTCGCGCGGGGCCGTAGCCGGAGCGCGCTCGGTAGGACACAAAACTTTCGAGGTAACGGGCTTCCGACAACAGCCCTTCTTCCGTCAACCGGTCGAGGGCAGTGTCGATCATCTCAGCGGACGCACCGCGCTGACGCAGTTTACGCGTCAGTTCGACTCGACCATGCTCGCGACGCGCGAGCAGGTCCATCGCAGTGCGCCGAACGGCGACGAGTGTATCCAGCACAACGGTCATCGTTTGGTTCAGACGTCAGTGTCGACTTCTTCCATTTCGTCAACCGGCGCACGGTTGGCTGCAGCTTTCACGTCCGGCGCGGGGGTCAGCAGCTTGTCGCGGATCTGCTTCTCAAGCGCGGCGGCGACATCCGGGTTGTCCGCCAGGAACTTGGCCGAGTTGGCCTTGCCCTGACCGATCTTGCTGCCGTTGTAGGCATACCAGGCACCGGATTTCTCGACAAAACCGTGCAACACGCCCAGGTCGATCATCTCGCCGTTCAGGTAGATACCCTTGCCGTAGAGAATCTGGAACTCAGCCTGACGGAATGGCGGGGCCACTTTGTTCTTAACGACTTTGACGCGGGTTTCGCTACCGACAACCTCGTCACCTTCCTTCACCGCGCCGGTACGGCGGATGTCCAGACGGACCGACGCGTAGAACTTCAGCGCGTTACCACCGGTGGTGGTTTCCGGGCTGCCGAACATGACGCCGATCTTCATCCGGATCTGGTTGATGAAGATCACCAGGCAGTTGGCGTTCTTGATGTTACCGGTGATTTTACGCAGCGCCTGGGACATCAGACGGGCCTGCAGGCCGACGTGCATGTCGCCCATTTCGCCTTCGATTTCAGCTTTTGGCACCAGGGCCGCCACGGAGTCGACCACGATCACGTCGATGGCGTTGGAGCGCACCAGCATGTCGGTGATTTCCAGGGCTTGCTCACCGGTGTCCGGCTGGGAAACCAGCAGGTCGTCAACATTCACGCCCAGCTTGCCGGCGTATTCAGGGTCCAGGGCGTGCTCGGCGTCGACGAACGCGCAGGTCGCGCCCATCTTTTGCGCCTGGGCAATCACCGACAGCGTCAGGGTGGTTTTACCGGAAGATTCAGGACCGTAGATTTCAACGATACGGCCTTTTGGCAGGCCGCCAATGCCGAGCGCGATGTCCAGACCCAGAGAGCCAGTGGAAATAGCCGGGATCGCCTGACGGTCGTGATCGCCCATACGCATTACGGCACCCTTGCCGAATTGACGTTCGATCTGACCCAGGGCCGCAGCCAAGGCTTTCTTCTTGTTCTCGTCCATTAAAGTCCTCACGTAATCAATAAGGCCTGACGGCCAACACCTGTATAAGTAGACAGTATTGTTCCACAAAGATCGGAGATCGCCTACCCCTGATTTTCTATTTCTGCTGCAGCTCGTCGCAACAAGCCCTCTAGCGCGGCCTTTACCGTTTGTCGGCGGACCTCATCGCGGTTGCCGGGGAAGTGCTGGCGCTCGGCCGTGACCTCGTCACCCACGCCGAACGCCAGCCATACCGTGCCCACCGGTTTTTCCGGCGAGCCGCCATCGGGCCCGGCCACGCCGCTGACCGCCACGGCAAAGCGCGCCAGGCTTTTTTCCTGGGCGCCCCTGACCATGGCCTCCACCACCTCGCGGCTGACCGCCCCCACTTTGCCGAACAGTGCCTCCGGCACATCCAACTGCCGAGTTTTCTGCCGGTTGGAATAGGTGACATATCCCGCCTCGAACCACGCCGAACTCCCCGGTATGCGCGTGATGGCTTCGGCGATGCCGCCGCCGGTACAGGACTCGGCGGTGGTGACGTGGGCATTGAGCACCTGTAGGCGTCGACCCAGTTCAGCGGCCAGTTGGGTGATTTCTTTCACGGAGGTCTCCTGGAATGAGCGGGCATTGGCCTACCCTACATGAGCCCATCGGCCATGCAAGTTGCAGTGTGCATCAAGACACTAACGCACGATGGCCCGCACATACGCCTGACAGGCGCGCAAGGCGATCACGGCGTTATCCGCGTCGTCGGTGATGGCGATAATTCGCTGAGCATGCGCCGGGTCAAGTCGGGCTCGCGGGGCTGCATGAACCACGCCGCCGGCGGCGGTGGCGGCAGGCATTGCGCAACCACTGGCGCTGTCGCTGGCGTCGAGAAGGACTGACAACCGCACATCAGCAGTGGCCAGGCGATCGCGCAGAGCGGCCTGATGACGTTGTGCATCGCTCAACTCCCGAGCATGTTGTTGGTCGATGGCGCTGAGTTGTTGCTCAAGCGCCAGCCGTTTGTCCTGCTGCGCCTGTTGCTGGCGCAAAGCTACCTGGCTTTGCTGGCTGAGCGCCTGCGCCTGGGCCGCCGATTGCGCCTCAAGCTGCGCGCCATAACGCCAGGCTTGCACCTGCCACACGAGCGCGCTCAACAGGCACACGCCGATCAGGCGCCAGGCCGCTAGGAAACGCATAGCACCGCCTTCGCACGCGTCCACAAGCGCAAACGCTCCTCCAGGCCGTTGAGACCGCCGTTGATGCGTCGGGTGATGGTGGTGAACTGGTCGTTGTCCGCCAGTTCGTTCAGGCCGTTGCTGTGCCAGAACCAGGCGGCGGATTCGGCGGCCCATTGCGGCTGTTCCAACAGTTCCGGTTGCAGCAGCAGGCGCTCATCGCCAAACAGCGCTTGGCTGCAGATTAAATAGTTGCGACGCCCGGTGACCTGAATCAGCCCCCTGCCCCGGTACTTCTGGCCGTCGCCATCCGCGTCGGCGGTGTTGCCCAGGCGAACGGCCAGGGGGCCGGTGTCGTATTTGCTCAGGTATTGATCGCTGCCGAGTTCGCGGACGTAGCGCAATTCGCCGGATTCATGGCCGATCTGGGCGAGGCAGGCGGCGAGGCGTTTCGGATTGTCGATCGCGTAGCGAGCGAATGCCGCATTTAACGGGGATAGAAAAATGCCCGCGCTGAGGCGAGCGCCCGGCATGATGTAAAGAAGCTGGGGCAGTGTTATCAGCATGGTGCCTACTCCGTAAAAGGTACTACGCCGACAACCCGCCGGCCGTGACCGAACTGCGATAGCCCGTCACCGGGTCGCCGACATGCGTCACCTTGGTGATCGACCAGCGCCCCTGCATGTAGGAAGGCCAGGTGTCATCCAACAGCAACAGCCCTTCGGCCGATAACAGCGGGTTCCCCGGACAATCGATCTGCAGCTTGAGGTCTTCACGACCCACGCGGCGCAATTCACCCTCAGCCACCGCCCGCGCCTCGGCTTCGTTCTGGCAGCGCTGGCGCAAGGTCTTGAAGGGCGCAACCCCGACCTGAACCACCCGCTGCTTGCCCGCGGCGGCATCCCACCAGGTGACGCGGCTGCCCTGGTATTTGGCGCGCGAGGTTTCGTCGAGCTTGGCGGTGATGAATGCTTGATCGCCGGGGCGATTGTCCTCGGTGACCGACAGTGTCACGTCCGGCAGTTGCTGGCCGGAAAGTGACTTGACCTGCCCGGCCTCGGCGAGCACGTACAGTTCGTTGATCGGTTTGGTGACGGCGCCATAACGTTTGGCAAGGCGGGTGATGAACGCCATGTCGCTTTCATTGGATTGGTCGATGTGGGCAATCGCAATGCCCTCCAGCGCCGGTGCCACCCGCGGCGAATAGCCGTGGCGGCTGACCAGTTGGCGAAACAGCGCGCCCAGGGTGATCGGTCCATAACTGGCGGATCGACGCTGGCGGTAACCACTGGCATCGCCCGCGCTGAATGGCGCCGCGGTGGCGACGATCAGCAAGCGCATGGGAAACAGCACCGGCGTGCGCTGGGTAATGACAAATTCGCCTTTTTCCACCAAGCCGGACTCTTGATAACCGACACGCAAACCGATCTTGCCACTCAGGCTGGGCAGGCCCTCCAGGCCCTCGATGTTGAGCGTCAGTTCAAGGCGGTCGGACTCAAGGCCCGCCGCGTCGGTATGGCTCCAGTGCATCAGACGTTGATTGAGCAGCGCCGCGTTGGCGCCATAGAACTCCACAATGGGCGTAAATCCCTGAGCCATGTAGCCTCCTTCTTAATCCCACGCCGAAACGAGGCGCAGCGCCGCCGGCCGCGAAGCCATTTCGGGCACGATCACCCACACGCCAGCCGGTAGCACCGGGCCGTATTCGGCAAGCGTGGGGTTCAAGCGCCAGAGGGTTTCTTCCGCGGCATCATCGCAACGCCCCAGCTCGCGGTAGAGCAGCAGGTTGACCGAATCACCGGCAATACTTCGCACTCTACGCATTGATGAATTCCTCCAATTCAAGGCTCCAGGTCATGAGCATGGCGGTACCGTCATCGATCACGTTGCTTTGGGTTTCCATCACCGAATTGATCCGCCACAGGCCCCAGTTGCGGCCAATGCCATCCACCAGAGGCAGCGGCACGCGTTGATTTTGCAGGGCGCGCAACTCGTCCAGGCGTTGCATGCCCACGCCGTACATCGCCGTGCCGCTGAAGGTGAGTTTTTCCAGCTTCTGGCCGTTCTGCCGCGACTGCGGTTTGCTCGCGATAATCGCCAGGTCAGCCCAGCCGCCGTCACTGTTACGGGTCAGCGAGGAATAGGCAAACCCACGGGACAGCCCAAAAATAAAATCGCCCAGCACCATCTGTTGTCGCATCAATCACCTCCTGGATCGGCCAGTGCCGCATTGCGCCGAACCCCGAGGGTGTCGGAGAGCATCGGCAGGCATTGGAATTGCAGAGCCTGGATCACCTGATTGACCACCTGCTGGGCATCGGCGGGGTTGACGCCGGTGATCTGGATGCTGGGGGCCAGGGTGACTTGCACGTTGTCCGTGCGTGCGCTGTTGAGTTCCTTGCTGACGGCATTGGGTGCGGGCAGGCGGTCAGCGGGGCTGAACAGTTTGTCCCCAAGCCAAGCGCCCGCTTCACTGCCGAGCAAGCCGCCGATTGCGCCGCCTACAGCCGTGCCGATGCCAGGCAAAACCAGGGTGCCGATGGCCGCGCCGGCAGAGGCGCCGGCCCAGGCACCGCCGGCCGTAGACAGGCCGGTGGTGACTGCTTTTGCGTCGCCATCGCGTATACCCTGGATCACATTGATGGCGGTGTCGGCATACTTCAACGGGCCGAGGCCACGGGGGACGGGCAACTCCCGCCACCGCGTCGACTTGGCGGTTTTTTTCGCGGAAGTCTTTTTCCCGCCAGAACGCTCATAGCCAGGCGGCAAGATGATGCTCGGGGTAACGGCGCCACGAAGAGACTCGCCGCTGCAGCAGCAGTCCTTGTCGTTGTCCTTGTCGGTGCCCTTGTCTTTGTCGTCTTTGAGCCACTTGCCGGCTTTGGGAAACTTTTGCGCCAGTGCATCGATGGCCTTGCCCGAGACCCTGCTCTTGGCCGTATCCCACAAACTCGAGCCCACATCCTTGGCAATGGTCTTCGCGGCATCGGCCCCGAACTGCAGGCTTTTGTCGACCCAGGAGTCGGCGGCCGGCGGCGGCTCCCTGGGTTGACTGTTCTGCGCCTGCGAGGCGCTATCGACCGTCCTGAGCGCCAGTGAATCACTGGTAATGAATAATGTGCTGTTGAGCGTTTCCAACGTCTCGCGCAACCGCACTTGCTCAAGGGTCAAGGCGTTGATATCCAGGCTCACCGTGACCAGCGCCAGGCCGAGTTCCGACGATGGCTGCGGTTCGGCATCCAGGCTGGAAGGCCCGACAAAACTATCAGGAAGGGGGGTCAGCACACTGTTGAGTGTCGCCTCGTTGGACAGGGCCGCAAAGGTCATCCAGCGCTTGTCTTCTTCGGCGAGCCTGATCTCGTATTGAGTCTCTTGCATCCCGCTCTACTCCTGTTTGACGCCAAGGCGAGTGATCGCGATGTCGTAGCGGCGCAGTGCTTTTCCGGCGTCCCAGTCGAGGATTTCCGCTTCATTGACCGAGTAAATCAGCGGCACCACGTCGAGGATTACTTCGATGTCGCGCTCCGAAAGAAGTCCGCCGGTTTGTTTAAAAAATCATCGATGCGCTCCTGCAATTCCGTCCAGTCAGGCACGGTCAGGCCAGCCAGGTCGGGGATCATCAGGCCAGTGCAGTGGGCGGTGATGAACTCGGCGCGCTCTTTGTTGGTGGCGAGTTTTTTCATCACTTTGGTCGCGCGCAGGGCGGGCATTTCCAGGGGCAGTTCGGTCCAGGTGCGGCCGGCCGCGTCGAGGGGCAACAGCAAGTGGACGGGCTGGTCGTGGGTCGCAGCTTCGGGCGCTTGCAGGAAGAATGACGCCGGGCGCGTCGACATCTCATGTACGTATTGGGCGATGCTCACGTAGTCCGGGCGCTTGAGTTGGTCGAGCTCTTTTTCCGACAGGCCGGTGGCGAGTTTCGCCAGTTCGAAGAATTGGTCGTCCTCGTCATCACCGGCCCGGGCCAGCGCGTCTTTTTGCGCGGCGTAGTACAGCGATTTGAGTTGCACCTGCTCGATCGTCGCGCCGGTGTCGGCGGTGATCGGGGCCAGCAGGAGGTGCAGCGGTGGCATCCAGGCCATGGGGCAATTCCTTGGTAAAGTATGGGGGCGAGTGAGCCCGCCCCCGGGGGTTAAGGCATCAACACCGCGCGGCGGGCGTCGCCCAGAATGTCGACGCCGTTGAGGACGAACTTCTGGGTACGCACGTCGATGTCGATCACCGAAATGCCGTTTTCCAGGCGGTTATAGGTGCGGCAGGACAGCTCCAGCGTGGTGGTGGCCTTCTCGCCCATCTTCAGCTTTGCCTCCTCCAGGGATTTGAGCTTGCCGCCCACGGTGTGGTAGGTGAAGTAGGTCTTGCCGTCCTGGTCCTGGCCGGCTTCACGCACGTTCAGCAGAATGTCGTCCCCCATCCGCACGCCCAGGGCCAGCATGATTTCCGAGCCGGCGCCTTGCAGGATCAGCTTGGCGTTGAGCACTTTGCCGCTCTTGGCCATTTCCTCGGCAATGAAGCGCCCGCCGGACATGGACTCCATGTCGAACTCGATCTTCGGCGGGGTGAACTCTTCCACGGTCGCGGACAGCGGCAGGCCTTGGAGGGTGGCCGCAATGGCCTGTCTGACTCGGTTGGTAAACATTAGAGAACGTCCTCCAGGAACTGCTCGATGATTTCATCGCGGGCGTTGAGTTGATAAATCATGTGTTCATTGGGCGCATAGCGACCGTAGTCGATAACGATGAACCAGGTGCCGTTCTTGTACTTCTCGACACTGTTCAACTCCGGGTGCAGGTACACACTGCCGCCGGGGATGGTTTCGTCGGCGACCAGGGTTTGCAGCCAATCGTTGATGCGCTTGACCTCCTGGTCCATGAAGGACTTGGTGAGGTTCTTAGCCATGGCCTTCTGGCCGGCCTTGACCAGCTTGCGGCTGATGGCGTCTTCCAGGCCGACGTAGCTGATGAACTTGCCGGTGATGGAGCGGTTACCCAGCAGCGAAAAACCGCCGAGGATGGTGCGGGCGTAGTAGCTCACGCCGTAGCGGTTGAGCAGGTCGCCTTCGGTGGACGTGTCGAGAATGTTGTACTCGACCACGCGGGAAACGTCCTCGGCGAAGGTCACCTGATTACCCGGGCTTTCCCACTGCTTGACCTTGGCCAGTGCAGCGATGGCCAGGGACGACGGCGAAAGAAACACGTTCTTCTTCGCGGCCTTGGAGTACACCGACGGCATGTTGTGTACCAGCAGGCAGCGGTCGAAACCGAGATCGGCACCGCCCAGTTCGCCGCTGTAGGTCACCTGATCGGCAACAGAGGCGTCCTTGCCATCCAGCACCACACGGGCCTTGATGCGCTTGCCGAAGGCGGCGAACTCGCTCGCCACAGCCTTGGTGCCGGTGAAGCCTGGGGCGCCGATGATGGTCAGGTCTTCCGGCACACTGCTCAGGGCCGCCAGGCCAAGTTTGCGCCCGGTGACCGGTTCGTTACCGCCGATCACATGGTTGATCGTGTCAGCCGGGGTTGCGCCCTCCTCCACGATCACCACGTAGACCGGTACCTTGACCACTTTGAGGATCTGGTACACCGCCTGAAACAGCGTGCCCGCCTCACTGCCGGTAGGGTCCAGCAGCGCCTGGGTGGTGAAGCTGTTGATGCGGAACGGGGCGTTTTTCGGGATCGACGCGTGGGCATTCGGCGCGGTGCCGACCAGGCCGATGACGTTGTCGCCAAGGCCGCCCATGGCCTCGGGGGACTCAGTTGCGTTCACAGTGATGCCGTTGTGCTCGAAGTTCAAAACCTCAGCCATGATTATTCAGCCTTCTTGGGGGTGGTATTGAGGACGCTGGTCAGTTCCAAGCGGCCAGCGGTGCGCAGGGCGGATGCTTCGACGTCCAGCAGTTCCAGTTCCTGGCCGGCGGTGGACCAATGGCCGGCGCCGGTGGGGAATGGGATTAGGACGGTGTAGGTTTGGCGGTTAGGCATGGTGGGAAAATCTCCGGGTGTAGAACGCCAAAGCCCCTGCGGGAGGGGCTTTGGGGGGGCGAAAAAAAACCGCTTTCGCGGTTGGTTTATTTGAGAAACTCAGGCTTGGGGGGCCATACAACGGCGTCAGGATCGCCTCCCTGATCAGGAATATCTCTCAAGCCCTGCCGGTACGCCAGGAAGGCCGATTTATTTTTATCCTGCATTGGATAATCGGGCATAGCCGCATAGTCACTGGCAGACAAATCCTGATCACGAGCACTACGAATGACCTGCCACTTAATAAGTGGATGAAGTTCTGAAGGTACAAAAACAGGTTTCATAAAATATCCTTAGCTCAAAGCCAACATAGTTCCCCAATCACCTGGATTGGTTACCACACCCGTGCATGCTCCCGCCAACATCACCTCAATGACACCGGAAGATGAAGTTCGCATAGGATGAAGATGATAATAAGCACCAAATAGTTCTGTCGGGGCAACGACCGTCGAACACCAGCGCCACTTACCTTTTTCAGCACCGACACTCCAAGCGCCGGTAACACTGCCTTCCAACACCCGAACGAAAGCACCGAGCGTTATATAAGAATTTAGAGGAACCGCACGCGTACCATTGGAAAGCGCGGTGTCAACAGTATAAGGAAATGCTAACCACGGGCTAACCCCAGAGGCTGCCCACTTCATTTGCCAGACATTCACAACGGTCCGCCAGTATTCACTCGCCCTAATATCAAACGTTGGAAACTGTTCGCGAATATCTGCTTGGACTTTTAGCATAAAATCTACATCCGCTTGCGGACGCCCGGTAGCTTGCGATTCAGTCGTAATTGAGCGCAGCTTAGTGCAGGCAACCTCGCCATGAATCCCCCAACCATCAATCAAGGTAGCATCAGCATTAGGGTACAAGTTAAAATTCTTCGTAACTGCCAACCGTGGCAATTTACGCTTGAGATCTAAAAGCTGCGAATCGTATGCCAATCGAGCATTAGCGATTGCCTCATCTATCTCGTCAATTTTCCCAGTAACCACACTGGCCAGATTATTAGCCGCACTGACGACGGCAGCAAGCTGTTGTTCCATACTCAAAATTATAACTCCTTAAGTTTTGTATCCAGAGCACCAAAAAACTCAGCCATTAATTCGGATAAGTCCCAAGACTAATGGAACCCTATACTTTTCGCTCACCTTCAATTACACGAAACAACAAACCGACACCTCGCGCCATATTATCGATACTCGCTGCCGATAGTGCCGCCAACTCCTCAGCCAGCAACACATTCAGGTTTTCACTCCCCACCACAATCGTCACGCTCTCCGCCGGCAACGGCGAAACATCCAACGTGAACTTCTGCAGCACCCGAGCCGCCGCCGCTTTATACGTCAGCAACTTCCCAGCTACCGAATACACCGCCAACAACGTCCCACTGGCGAGGTAAAAACCGAACTCACCAATCTCATACTCGCCATCGCCATCGAACAGCGCGGCCATCCTGAGTTGGCGCTCGCCCAAGTCCTCGTAATCCACAATCGCCACCCGCTGGCGCTCGTCACGCAAGGCCACTTCCGTGCCGTCTGGGTTGTAGCGGCCGGTGCCGGCGCCGATGTGGGTGATTTCGCCTTTCAAGCCCTGGTTCTTTGCCTGCAGCACTTCATCCAAACCCTTGGAGGTGAAGCGCACCAGGCGCGTAATGTCATCTGTCATGGCTGCGCCCTGAGGTCGTAGTCGTTAATGGTGTAGTGCCGGGCAACGCCAGCACTGTTAAGTCGAGCGCCCAAGGCAAGTTCGGGTAACGCGCCTTGCAGGCTTAACTCGCTGTCGTTAAACGGGGCGTGGACAATCGCGGTCAGGCCAAGGCGTGCTTGTGTCTGGTGAACCACGGTAATCGTCGCCTGGTCGCGCTCGCTCTTCGCGGCGTCGATACGGCGGATCAATCGGTTATGGTCACCGCTGGACCAACTGCGCCCGATGATCGCCTGCACATCGAAGGTGTAAGGCAAGCCCTGCGGCCGCTGTTGATACCAGGCGCTGATGTTGGGGCTGAAACCCAGCGACTCCACCGCATAACTCAAAGCCTTGGGCGTGCCGGCCTGGCGCTGGATCTGCCAGGACAAGCCCACGGTGAGGCGCTTTTCCGTTTCGCTGGCATCCGCGTCCCATTCGCTGACGCCTCGGTCGGCGGCCAGGTAAGGAAGGAATTCGGAGGGTGTTTGCAGCGGGTTCATCAAGGCCGGAAACGGCGGCATAATCCGCTCGAGCAACCTGCCAAACCCCAGGTCCAACGCTTTCTCCAGCGGTGAGCTATTGGCGGGCAACAGACTCGGTTTGGGCTCACTCATAGCGTGCGTACCTCCACCTCGACACCCGTGCAATACGGCGCCTGGAACGCCGAGCAGACAATCGGTGCCAGCGGTTCGAGGATTTGCAGCTGCGCCGCTCCGGCGCTGTGGATGGCGTAGTCGATCCAGCTCGGGTCGACGCGCCCTTCCAGGCGGTGACAGGATTCGGCGTAGGTTTGCAGCAAGCGTTGCGCGGCCACTTGGGTCAGGCCCGAGTCCGGGCCGGCGTTGATCTTGGCCACCACGCGAATCTTGTAGCGTTGGATCTGCGCACTTTGGACAGTGACGAGATCAGTTTCCGGCCGTACATCGGGGCGTGCGAAATGTCTGCGCACGCCGTCAAGCAAATCGGCGGAAGCGGTTCCATCGCCGTCCCTGGACAGCACCGTCACCATCACCTCACCGGGGGCGGTGCGTCGGCCGCTGCCATCCTTGACCTGAGCTGCGTAGCCATCCGGGTCGAAGGTATAGGTGACCGTGACCACACCCGGTGTCGCGCTTTCTACGTTAACCGCAGGTCGTTCGCCGAGGGTGAACACCTCGCGGCGATACTGCATGCGAGAACCCGCCGCCGGCGCGTGGGGCGCCAAGTAATAGCGCAAGCGTGCGTCGTCGTCGCTTTCCAATGTCGGCGGCACCGGCGGGAAGGCCGCCGGGTCGCCGGGGTCCAGCACCTGGCGCTCCAGGCCCATATCGGCCAGGCGTGCGTCGAGGTTACTGCCGGTGGCCCACCACGCCAGCATCTGCTTGATGCGTGCGTTGTACTGGCGTTCGTGGGTTTGCAGACGCACGCAAAACGCTTCCAGGGCCAGGCTCAGCAGTTCGCTTTCGTTATCGAGGCTGACCTTGAGTTTGGCGGCACTTTGTGGCGCGCGGGCGGCGACGTAGTCGATGACGAACGCCTTGAATTGCGCCAGCAACGGCTCGAACGCGTCGACGGCAATGATAGCCGGCTCCGCCAGTTGGTTCTGGCCAGGGATCAGCATGCTCATGTCATAACCTCGAAGGATTGTTGGCGGTTTTTCCACGTGCCGGCAAACCGCAGCAACAGACCGGCGCCCTGACGACTGGCGACGATGACCTGGGGTTGAAAGTCGGCGATGCCGTTCTCGACGTTGTAGAACGCTTTGGCGGCGTGGCTTTGGGCGAGGATCAAGAGGTCGTCGCCGAGGTTCTGCCCGAGCAGTTGGGGGATCAGCGAGCCGTACAACGGGCGCTTCTGGCGAGTGCCCACGGGGGTGGTCAGCGCTCGGGTGGCACGCTGTACGAATTGCAGCCAGTCATCGACCGCTGCCCCGGTATTCCTATCGATTCCGATCATGGCAAATCCTTATGCGGTGCTGATCACGCGGCCTTGGTGATCCACCAGCGGGCCGCTCAAATGCACGCCGCCGGCATCCAGCAGCACACCGACGGCGCCGAGTTGCAAGGTGATGTGCTTGGCGCTCATCTGCAGCGTGGCAGCGCCGACCTTCGCCTCGACCTGTTCGCGGGAACCGCTGAACACGGTGGGCCCGTTGGTCCAGTTGAATGTGTGGCTGGCGTCGTCATAGTCACTTTGCGTCCCGTCCTGGTGGCGGCGCCGGGTCAACGATGCAACGCTGGAGACCGGCGGAAACAGGCTACTGTTGAGGCCGAAAAGCGCTACCGACTGCGCAGCGCCTTCCCCACCGCCATAGTTGAGCAACAAACATTGCTCGCCCACTGACGGGATGCGCGTTTCGGTCTGCGCCCCCGCGCTGGGGTTGAAAAAACCAATTGCCGGGGTAAGCAAATCGCCGTGGCTGACGATGCAGGTATTGCTGGCGGCGTCGACCTGCTGGCATATGCCGATCCGACAAAAGCTTTCAGCGCGTCGGTACAGGTCTTCGAGCTGGGCCTCCATTTCCGCCAGGCGCTCGACGATCGGTCCCAGTTGCATGCGTAACAAAGCATCGAACATGGACTACTCCTGCAAAGGTCGGTATTGGTCAGGATCGTCGATATTCGAGACTTCCCACGTGCAGGCAAACAGCGGTTTTCCGGTGGGATCTTCGAGTATCGGCGGGCCGAGGTAGATGTTTTGGGTAAAGGACACTGTCCAACTGTCGTAGTCGGTTTCGGCACTGCCCTGTAGGGTCGGCGCCGCGACGATGGCGCTTGGCAGGTCACACTGGTCCGACGGCAGACCCCAGCGATTATCGAGGGCCAAATCCATCAATTGACTGGCCAGGTCGCAGGCGTCGTAAGGCGCCGAACCACTGACAACCCTGGCCACGAGTGACACCGACAGTGCATGGGCCTTACGCCCTTCAAGGGATCGAACGCCGGGGCCGTTGCGTTCCACGGTAATCAGCACGCCGGTTTTATCCCCGGTGCCCTGGAAGTCCTGGTGGTTGCCCACACGCAATTGTGGGAAGGCGCCCTTGAGCGCTTCGCCAATTGCGATGGGCAGTTGGGAAGGTTTTTCGATAGATGTCATCAGTCGCGTCCTTGCAGCGGTTACTGCTGATCCGGGCGGGAGGGCGGGGCCTCGTCGACGCCAATGCGCTTGGCCGCCCAACGTTCATAAAGGCCAATGGCGACGTCTGCACCGGCCATGGCTGTCAGGCAGCCGAGGGCGCCGGCGGTCCAGATCGACATGCCGGCGGCGTACAACAGCATCAACGCCGAGACCCCGCAGACCATGCACGCCCCAGACCGCAGTGCCAGGCGCCGGATCAGCGACCAACCACGGGCGCCCTCCTTGTCGGCTCGCCACATTTCGCCAGAAACTCCGCCGATCAGCGCCAGTACGATCACCAGCCAGATAGGCATTTCCGCTAACGCTTGCTGCTCGTTTGTCATGTCACGCCTCCTGGCTGAGCAATGCCGGAAAAATGCCGGCGTTTGGGTAAATCCATTTATAGGTAGGCATTCCAAAAAGCCCGGTTGCCCGGGCTTTTTGGAATGCGGTCCTGTGCCCAGCCTCACCCATACGATCCTCTTGTGAGGAGTGGCTGTTGTTGAGCGGCAACGCCGCATGGCGACAAAAGACGCCTTCAAAAGGGTCAGTATGGGTGAGGCTGGGTACTCGATCTTTCGGCGCTACTGGCGCGGTACGGATCTTTCCTCAATGTTTTTCCGACCACGATCCCTGTCTGCCGGATAACTGCTTCTGGTGCTTTACGCTGCACACCCGGGTCAGTTGCCAACCCTCTGAACCGTCAAGGCCGGTTCATCGCTGCCTGTTCTTGTAAAACGGTGAAACTAAAGAGCGTCGGCATCCTTGCCGGTGTTACCTGGCATCCCTGCCATCGCTTCGATGGCGTCCGTGCCGATGTTGCGTGCCTTCCTTGTCGTTCCTGGCAGCATCCTTGCCACCTCCACCGAGCCTTGTTGGCCGGCTTGAGACAAAGAATATGCATGTATGCATATACAGTCAATGCACAAATGCATTTATTTTTGCCGAACAAATGCACTAATACATTGGAAGCCTTGCTGACAAAGGGTTTGATGCCTTTCTACAGACGAAAAAAAGCCCGCTGATTGGCGGGCTTCGTCTTACGCAAAAAGGTTAACGGGCGTACATGCCCCACCAGAAGACATGACCGAGGATGCTGATCTGTTCATCCTGGATGTCCTGGAAGCTGTAGTCTTCGTCCGGGTGCTCATCACGGTTGAAACTGCGCAGGCGAATCCCGGAAGGCAGGCGATAGAGCTGTTTGACCCGCAACTGACCATTGTGATTGATGGCGTACAAGTCGCCATCGACGATGTCGCCAATCGCACTCTTGCCCGCATTCACCCCCACCGTCGCGCCATCACGCAGCACCGGTAACATGCTGTTGCCGCGCACCGTCACACACTTGGCCTGGTCGAACTGCACACCGTTATGCCGCAGGCTGCGCTTGCCGAACCGCAGGCTGGCCTTCTCGCTTTCCTCGATGACGAATCTTCCTGATCCAGCAGCCAATTCAACCTCACGCAGAAAGGGGATCGACACCTCGTCGTCATTCACGGGGGTGTCGTCATCCCACAGGCTTATGTCCTTGAGTTCCGAATGCATCGGGTCGCGCCCTTCATCCCGCGAAACGCCCACCGCCGCGCGCCCGCGCAGTTGGTCGGTGCTGACGCGGAAGTACTCGGCAATGCGCGAAATATGCTTGTCCGAAGGGTCAACGATCTTGCCGCTGAGGATCCGGGACAGCGTGGATTGAGGCACGCCGGTACGCCGGTGAAGCTCCGTGGGGGAGATCCGGTCGCGGTCCAGCAGTTCTCTTAAGACGATAGAAACGTTGCGTTTTTGCATAAAGCGGATAGTGACGACAGATTTGAAGCTTGGCAAATGCTAATTTGCATTGACCATGCATTTTTTATGCACTCACCGTGTCTTTTGAGCAGGCCTGCGAAGGGTCGACCTCGCGTGTTAACCTTGCCGCCATCGCAAAATCAGCCGGGCCAAGTGCCCCCTTTGCCACTCCTTTTAACGAATTCGCTAATTATCTGATGAGTAAAACCACTTCCGATCTGTCCTCCCACACCCCAATGATGCAGCAGTACTGGCGCCTGAAAAACCAGCACCCTGATCAGTTGATGTTCTATCGCATGGGCGATTTCTACGAGATCTTCTACGAAGACGCGAAGAAAGCCGCCAAGTTGCTGGACATCACCCTGACCGCGCGTGGGCAGTCGGCGGGGCAGTCGATTCCGATGTGTGGGATTCCTTACCATTCGTTGGAAGGCTACCTCGTCAAGCTGGTGAAGCTGGGCGAGTCGGTGGTGATCTGCGAGCAGATCGGCGACCCGGCCACCAGCAAAGGGCCGGTTGAGCGTCAGGTGGTGCGTATTATTACGCCGGGGACGGTGAGTGATGAGGCGCTGCTCGATGAGCGTCGCGATAACCTGATCGCTGCGGTGCTCGGCGACGAGCGCTTGTTCGGCCTGGCGGTGCTGGATATCACCAGCGGCAACTTCAGCGTGATGGAGACCAAAGGCTGGGAGAACCTGCTGGCGGAGCTGGAGCGTATCAATCCGGTGGAGCTGATGATCCCGGATGATTGGCCAAAGGACCTGCCGGCGGAACGTCGTCGTGGGACCAAGCGTCGCGCGCCGTGGGATTTCGAGCGTGATTCGGCGCTGAAAAGTCTGTGCCAGCAGTTCGCCGTGCAGGACCTCAAGGGCTTCGGTTGCGAAACCCTGACCCTGGCCATCGGCGCCGCCGGTTGCCTGCTCAGCTACGCCAAGGAAACCCAGCGCACCGCCCTGCCGCACTTGCGCAGCCTGCGCCATGAGCGCCTGGACGATACCGTGGTGCTCGACGGCGCCAGCCGTCGCAACCTGGAGCTGGACACCAACCTGGCGGGCGGGCGCGACAACACGCTGCAATCGGTGGTCGACCGTTGCCAGACCGCCATGGGCAGCCGCTTGCTGACGCGCTGGCTGAACCGTCCGCTGCGCGACCTGACGGTGCTGCAAGCGCGGCAGACGTCGATTACCTGCCTGCTCGACGGTTATCGCTTCGAAAAGCTGCAGCCGCAGTTGAAAGAAATCGGCGATATCGAGCGCATCCTCGCGCGGATCGGCCTGCGCAACGCACGCCCGCGCGACCTGGCGCGCCTGCGCGATGCCCTCGGCGCCCTGCCGCAGTTGCAAGCGGCGATGACCGAACTGGACACGCCGCACCTGCAACAGCTGGCCGTCACCACCGGCACCTACCCGGACCTCGCGGCCCTGCTGGAAAAAGCCATTATCGACAACCCGCCGGCGATCATCCGCGACGGCGGCGTGCTCAAGACCGGTTACGACAGCGAACTGGATGAACTGCAGTCCCTGAGCGAAAACGCCGGGCAGTTCCTGATCGACCTGGAAGCCCGCGAAAAAGCCCGCACCGGCCTGGCCAACCTGAAGGTAGGCTACAACCGTGTGCATGGCTACTTCATCGAGTTGCCGAGCAAGCAGGCCGAGCAGGCGCCCATCGACTATCAACGTCGTCAAACCCTTAAAGGTGCCGAACGCTTCATCACCCCTGAGCTGAAAGCGTTCGAAGATAAAGCGCTGTCGGCCAAGAGCCGTGCCTTGGCGCGGGAAAAGATGCTGTATGAAGCACTGCTCGAAGACTTGATCAGCCGCCTCGCGCCACTGCAAGACACCGCCGCCGCCCTGGCCGAGCTGGATGTGCTGAGCAACCTGGCCGAGCGTGCGCTGAACCTTGACTTGAACTGCCCGCGGTTTGTCAGCGAACCCTGCATGCGTATCGTGCAGGGGCGCCACCCGGTGGTGGAGCAGGTATTGACCACGCCGTTTGTCGCTAACGATCTGTCGCTGGATGACGAAACCCGCATGCTGGTGATCACCGGTCCGAATATGGGCGGTAAATCCACCTACATGCGCCAGACCGCATTGATCGTGTTGCTCGCGCATATCGGCAGCTTTGTGCCAGCGGCCAGTTGCGAGCTGTCCCTGGTGGACCGCATCTTCACGCGGATCGGTTCCAGCGATGACCTCGCCGGCGGCCGCTCGACCTTTATGGTGGAGATGAGCGAAACCGCGAACATCCTGCACAACGCCACCGAGCGCAGCCTGGTACTGATGGACGAAGTCGGTCGCGGCACCAGCACGTTCGACGGCCTATCCCTGGCCTGGGCGGCGGCCGAGCGCCTGGCGCACCTGCGCGCCTATACGCTGTTCGCCACCCACTACTTCGAACTGACCGTGCTGCCGGAAAGCGAGCCGCTGGTGGCCAACGTGCATCTCAACGCCACCGAGCACAACGAGCGTATTGTGTTCCTGCACCATGTGCTGCCAGGGCCGGCCAGCCAGAGTTACGGCCTGGCCGTGGCGCAGTTGGCCGGTGTGCCGAACGACGTGATCACCCGCGCCCGCGAGCACCTCAGCCGCCTGGAAGCCACCGCCCTGCCCCACGACACCGTGGTCGCCAGCCCGAAGAAGAGCAACAGCAAATCCAACGCGCCACACCAGAGCGATATGTTCGCCAGCCTGCCCCATCCGGTGCTGGATGAATTGGCAAAACTTGACCTGGACGACTTGACACCGCGAAAAGCGCTGGAAATGCTCTATACACTGAAGACACAGATCTAACGCAGACGCTTGCAAGCTGATATTATCTCGCGCGGTTTGGGATGCTGCGGGCTTTTAGCCTGGCTCGCAGATTATCGCTCTCAAACCTCGCGGGCCCCACCATAAGGGGTTTCGCTGCCGCCGCCTGAGGAGAAAATTAGAAATGACCTTCGTCGTCACCGACAACTGCATCAAGTGCAAATACACCGACTGCGTAGAAGTCTGTCCGGTGGACTGCTTCTACGAAGGCCCGAATTTCCTGGTGATCCACCCGGATGAGTGCATTGACTGCGCCCTGTGTGAACCTGAATGCCCGGCCGTCGCTATTTTCTCCGAGGACGAGGTCCCGGAAGATATGCAGGAATTTATCCAGTTGAACGTCGAACTGGCGGAAATCTGGCCGAACATCACGGAGAAGAAAGAGTCGCTGCCGGATGCGGAAGAGTGGGATGGCGTAAAAGGCAAGATCAAGGATCTCGAGCGCTGACAGCGCCGCAGCCCAACAAAAAAGGCCCCTTGCGGGCCTTTTTTGCGTTCAGGGGCAGGCATTTCACTTTTCTGCAGGCGAAAAAAGGGGCGGTATGACCCGCCCACATTTTTTCCCTAGTCCCTGTATTCCTTTTTCATCATCCTGATGAATCGCATCCTGCGACGTTCCTTCAAACCATCGTTCCTTGATGGCTGTGTCAATCCGTGGACACAGGACTGATAGTAACCAGTTCCCAGGGAAGTACAACGCAACCCAACCCGTCGCCTGCCGAGCTTTCGCTCTCGCGAGCCAATAAATAATTGTTATATTTCAATTGATTAGAAATATGGCCAGACAATTTGAGACGTCCGGAAGCGCAAAAAAAACCAAACACTTACGCGAGAGTAAGCAAATGCTTACACGAGCAACTGCGTAAGAGCCTGGCAAGCGATACCTGGCCGTTCGGCGGACAAGAAAAAGCCCCGACAATAGCGGGGCTTGTTTCCTACGAATGACTCAGTCGTCGCTGACTGTAATCGTCGGCATGGCCGGTGAAGCCGCTTCTTGCAGGACAATCCGCGCGCCCACGTGACGCGCCAGTTCCTGATAAACCATGGCGATCTGGCCATCAGGCTCGGCCGCCACTGTCGGTTTGCCACCATCGGCCTGTTCGCGAATCACCATCGCCAGCGGCAGCGAGGCCAGCAGTTCGACGCCGTACTGGGTCGCCAACTTCTCGCCGCCCCCCTCACCGAACAGGTGCTCGGCATGGCCACAGTTGGAGCAGATGTGAACCGCCATGTTTTCCACGACGCCCAGCACCGGGATGTTGACCTTGCGGAACATTTCCACGCCTTTCTTCGCGTCCAGCAACGCCAGGTCCTGCGGCGTGGTCACGATCACCGCACCGGCCACCGGGACTTTTTGCGCCAGGGTCAGCTGGATGTCGCCGGTGCCTGGCGGCATGTCGATCACCAGGTAGTCCAAATCGCCCCAGGCGGTCTGGGTCACCAGTTGCAGCAAGGCGCCGGAAACCATCGGCCCGCGCCACACCATCGGCGTGTTGTCGTCGGTCAGGAACGCCATGGACATCACTTCCACACCCAGCGACTCGATGGGCACGAACCACTTCTGGTCCTTGATTTTCGGGCGGGTGCCCTCGGCAATGCCGAACATCACGCCCTGGCTCGGACCGTAGATATCCGCGTCGAGAATCCCCACGCGGGCGCCTTCGCGCGCCAGCGCCAGCGCCAGGTTGGCCGCCGTGGTGGATTTACCCACGCCGCCCTTGCCGGAGGCCACGGCCACCACATTCTTCACGTTGGCCAGGCCGGGGATCTGCGCCTGGGCCTTGTGCGGCGCGATCACGCACTGAATGTCGACCTTGGCGGAACGCACGCCGTCGAGGCCTTCGATGGCCATTTGCAGCATCTGCGCCCAGCCGCTCTTGAACAGACCGGCGGCATAGCCCAGTTCCATCCGGACCGACACCTGGTCGCCCTGGATCTCGATGGCGCGGACACAACCGGCACTGACCGGATCCTGGTTCAAATAGGGGTCGGTGTACTGGCGAAGAACGGCTTCCACCGCTGCGCGATTAACGGCGCTCATGGGCTACTCCCGAAAAAGACTGACTGAAACAGGCGGCTATCCTAACCGTTCCAGCGGCTTAACGGCATGCTTTCGCAGGTTGGGAAGATGCTGAAACAGCGCCACGGGGTGAAATATATTTGCCGGCGCTTTATAGTGGCCGACCTCCGTTTCATCGAGTAGCCGAGCCCCATGTCCGAGCCACGCAAGATCCTCGTCACCAGCGCCCTGCCCTATGCCAATGGTTCAATCCATCTTGGCCATATGCTTGAGTACATCCAGACCGACATGTGGGTGCGCTTCCAGAAGCATCGCGGCAATCAATGCATCTATGTCTGCGCGGACGACGCCCACGGTTCGGCCATCATGTTGCGCGCCGAAAAGGAAGGCATCACCCCGGAACAACTGATCGCCAATGTGCAGGCTGAACACAGCGCCGACTTTGCCGAGTTCCTGGTCGACTTCGACAACTTCCATTCGACCCACGCCGACGAAAACCGCGAGCTGTCGAGCCAGATCTACCTGCGGTTGAAGGACGCCGGGCACATTGCCACGCGCTCGATCACGCAGTATTTCGACCCGGAAAAGAAAATGTTCCTGGCCGACCGCTTCATCAAGGGCACCTGCCCGAAATGCGGCACCGAGGACCAGTACGGCGACAACTGCGAAAAATGCGGTGCCACCTACGCCCCCACCGACCTGAAGAACCCCAAGTCGGCGATCTCCGGCGCCACCCCGGTGCTCAAGGATTCCCAGCACTTCTTCTTCAAGCTCCCGGATTTCCAGCAGATGCTGCAAACCTGGACGCGCAGCGGCACCCTGCAGGACGCCGTCGCCAACAAGATCGCCGAATGGCTGGATGCCGGGCTGCAACAGTGGGACATTTCCCGCGATGCGCCGTACTTCGGCTTTGAGATCCCAGGCGAGCCGGGCAAGTATTTCTACGTGTGGCTGGACGCCCCGATCGGCTACATGGCCAGCTTCAAGAACCTGTGCAAGCGCACGCCGGAGCTGGACTTCGATGCGTTCTGGGGCAAGGACTCCACCGCCGAGCTGTACCATTTCATCGGCAAGGACATCGTCAACTTCCACGCCCTGTTCTGGCCGGCGATGCTCGAAGGTGCGGGCTACCGCAAGCCGACCGGCATCAACGTACACGGCTACCTGACCGTCAACGGCCAGAAGATGTCCAAGTCCCGTGGCACCTTCATCAAGGCGCGCACCTACCTGGATCACCTGTCGCCGGAATACCTGCGCTACTACTATGCGTCCAAGCTGGGCCGTGGCGTCGACGACCTCGACCTGAACCTGGAAGACTTCGTACAGAAGGTCAACTCGGACCTCGTCGGCAAAGTCGTCAACATCGCCAGCCGTTGCGCCGGTTTCATCCACAAGGGCAACGCCGGTGTGCTGGTGGCCGAGAATGCCGCGCCGGAACTGACCGACGCGTTCCTGGCCGCCGCGCCAAGCATCGCCGACGCCTATGAAGCCCGCGACTTTGCCCGCGCCATGCGCGAGATCATGGGCCTGGCCGACCGCGCCAACGCGTGGATCGCCGACAAGGCACCGTGGTCGCTGAACAAGCAGGAAGGCAAGCAGGCGCAAGTCCAGGCCATCTGCGCCACCGGCGTCAACCTGTTCCGCCAGTTGGTGATCTTCCTCAAGCCGGTGCTGCCGTTGCTGGCCGCGGATGCCGAGGCGTTCCTCAACGTCGCGCCGCTGACCTGGAACGACCACGCCAGCTTGCTCAGCAACCATCAATTGAACGAGTTCAAGCCGCTGATGACCCGTATCGACCCGGTAAAAGTCCAGGCCATGAGCGACGCGTCGAAAGAAGACCTGGTCGCCAGCCCGACCGACACCGGCGAATCGAACCCGGCCGGCAACGGTGAACTGGTCAAGGACCCGCTGTCCCCGGAGATCGAGTTCGACGCCTTTGCCGCCGTTGACCTGCGGGTTGCGCTGATTCTCAAGGCCGAAGCCGTGGAAGGTGCCGACAAGCTGCTGCGCCTGACCCTCGATATCGGCGACGAGCAACGCAACGTGTTCTCCGGGATCAAGAGCGCTTATCCGGACCCGTCCAAGCTCAATGGTCGCCTGACCATGATGATCGCCAACCTCAAGCCGCGGAAAATGAAGTTCGGTATTTCCGAAGGCATGGTGATGGCGGCCGGCCCCGGCGGCGAAGAAATCTACCTGCTGAGCCCTGACAGCGGCGCCAAGCCGGGTCAACGCATCAAGTAAGCCCTGCAAAACAGCCCTGTCGTCGCGGCGACAGGGCTTTTCAGCTAGTACCCCCTTCTCGCTTGCCGGATAATCAGGCCCTGTTCGCTTAACCGGCATGCCCATGACCGATATGCTCCTCACCCTTGTCAGCGCCGCCCTGATCAACAACCTCGTGTTGCAGATGCCGTTGGCCGTCGACCCGATATTGGCCGCGCATTCACGCTCGCGGGTGCATGCATTGGGGATTGCCACCACCGTGTTGATGGCAGTGAGCGGCGTGCTCGCCTATTTGCTGGATCACTACGCGCTGCAACCGTTGGGGTTGACTGCCCTGCGGCTGTGGGTGTTTTTACCGCTGACCGCGCTGCTGATCCGCCCCGTGCTCGGCGCGCTCACGCGCCTGCGCCCGACGCTGCCGACGGAAGGGTTATGGCCGCTGCTGCTGGGCAACGCCGGGGTACTGGGCGTGGTGTTGCTGGGCATTGAAGACGATGAGGGGCTGGCGCACATGGCGGCACTGAGCGTGGGCGCCGGGCTCGGCTTCTGGCTGGTGCTGAGCCTGTTCAGCGACTTGCGCCAGCGCATCGCCGACAACGACATCCCGCTGCCCTTCCGCGGCCTGCCGGTCGAACTGATCAGCGCCGGGCTGATGGCGGTGGCTTTTCTGGGTTTCAACGCAATGATCAAAGCATGAGCCTGATTCAACATATCGACGCGCTGCTCCCGCAAACCCAATGCGGCAAGTGCGGGCACCCGGGCTGCAAGCCCTACGCCGAAGGGATCGCCCAAGGCGAAGCCATCAATAAATGCCCGCCCGGCGGGCAGGAAACGATCGGCGCGCTCGCGCAGTTGCTGAACGTGCCGGTACTGGCACTGGACACCAGCCGCGGCGAAGCGCCACCACAGATTGCCTACATCCGTGAGGCCGAATGCATCGGCTGTACCAAATGCATCCAGGCCTGCCCGGTGGATGCGATTGTCGGCGCGGCCAAATGGATGCACACCGTGATCATCGACGAATGCACCGGCTGCGACCTGTGCGTCGCGCCCTGCCCGGTCGATTGCATCGAGATGCGCCCGCTAGTGGCGGTGCTGCCGATTGTCGGCGGCCTGGCGACCAACGACCACGAGCGCCGCGCGCGCGGCTTGAAGCGAGACCGCGCACGGCGACGCTTTGAGCAACGCAACGCGCGCCTGCAACGGGAAGAAGAACACAAGCAGGCCGAACGCCTGGCCCGCGCCAAGCGGGCCGCGCCGTTGGCCACCGTGCCGATCGATGCGGCGCAGGCAGCCCAGGACGCCGCGATCAAGAAAGCCAAGATCAACGTGGCGATGAGCCGTGCACAGTTGCATAAATCCTTGAAGGCATTCGGGCATCCGCCCACCTTTGAACAGCAGTCGCAACTGATCGTGCTGCAACAACAGTTCGAAGCCGCGGAGCAGGCATTGGCCGCTCTGGAGGTGAACCCCGCGCCTGCAACGCCGGCCCCCGCCAACACCGCCGATCTCAAGCGCGCCAAAATCCAACTGGCAATGCGGCGCGCCGAATTGAAGAAAGCCCAGGATCGGAACGCCGACCCACAGCAACTGGCCGAGGCACACGCCAATCTCGACGCAGCACAGCGCCAGGTGGATGCCCATGGCCACGCTTGAGCCTCAACAGGCCCTGCAACGGGTGTTGCTGGCGACACTGCCGGGTGGGCTGGCGATGTTCTGGCTGTTCGGTTGGGGCGTGTTGATCAATCTGTTGCTGGCGACGGGCTGCGCACTGCTGGTCGATGCGGGCGTGCAACGCCTGCGGGGGCCGCGTGGCGGCGATCTGAGCAGCCTGGTCAGCGCGACCCTGCTCGCCCTGGCACTGCCGCCCTATTGCCCCTGGTGGCTGTGCGTGGCGGCCGTGGCCAGTGGGCTGCTGCTGGGCAAGCACCTGTACGGCGGCCAGCGCAACCCCTTCAACCCGGCGATGGTCGGGTATGCGTCGATGCTGGTGGCCTTTCCGCAACTCATGACGCACTGGCCGACCACCCACGGCATGGACCTGCTGGCCGGCGCACAACAGGTATTCGGCCTGCACCGCGACGCGCCCGATGCCTGGGCCCAGGCCACGGCACTGGACGCCCTGCGACTGAACAAAAGCCTGACCATTGATGAACTGTTCGCGCGCAACCCGGCATTCGGGCATGTCGGCGGCAAGGGCAGCGAGTGGGTGAACCTGGCGTTTCTGGCCGGCGGGCTGTGGCTGTTGCGCCAGCGGGTATTCAGTTGGCACGCGCCCTTGGGCATGTTGGGTAGCCTGTTTGTGATCAGCCTGCTGTGCTGGAATGGCTCGGGCTCTGACTCCCACGGCTCGCCGCTGTTTCATCTGCTGACGGGCGCCACGCTTCTCGGCGCATTTTTTATCGTCACCGAGCCGGTCTCCGGCCCGAAAAGCCCCAGGGCCCGGCTGCTGTTCGGGGCGGGCGTTGGCCTGCTGACGTATCTGATTCGCACGTGGGGCGGTTACCCGGACGGTGTAGCCTTTGCGGTGCTGCTGATGAACCTGGCCGTGCCGGCGCTGGAACGCCTGGTGGCCGCGAAACAGCCGGCGGTCAGCCTATGAAGTCGCGCAGAGGCGTACTGCTGGCGTTGCTGATCGCTATCGGCGGCGGCACGCTGATCCTGACCCTTCAGCACCTGACTGCCGATCACGCCGCGCGCCAGGCCCTGGCCCTGAAGCGCCAGGCGCTGCTCGACCTGCTACCCGCCGACCGTTATGACAATCAGCCGCTGGAGCAACCGCTGCCGATCGCTGCGCAGCCGCTGGAGGAGAGCCAACTGCTGGGTGGCTATCGGGTGAGCCTGTCGGGCCAACCCAGCGCGGTGCTGCTGCGGTTGAGCACCAGCGGCTATGCCGGCCCGATCGAACTGCTGATCGCCATTGACCGCGACGGCAAGCTGCTGGGCATCAAGACCCTGGCGCAATCGGAAACCCCAAGCCTGGGCGGGCTTATCAGCCAGCCCGGCAACCCTTGGCTGGCTTCATTCAAGGGGCGTTCGCGCACGGACATGCAAGACTCGACCGTCGATCAAATAGCCGGTGCCACCCTCACCTCTCGAGCGGTGACCAGCGCCACCCATGACGCTTTGCGCTATTTCGACGAGCACCGCTCATCCCTGCTGGAGCCCGACGCCCATGACTAGAGCCGTTGGCCTGGCCAATGCAGCGATGCTGGCACCGTTGCTCGGGGTGACTGACACCCTGCCCAAAGCCCTGAGTTTCCTGGCGTTGTCGGCGCTGACCGTGACGCTCTACGGCCTGGTCATGCGCGCGGTGCGCTCGCGCCTGAGCGCGTCCCTGCGGCTGGGTGCCAGCTTGATGGTCGCCGCGACACTGGTCAGTTGTGTGCAGCTACTGTTGCAGGCATTTGCGCTGCCGCTGTATCAGCAGTTGGGCATCTACCTCGCGCTGATCAGCGTGCAATGCGTTGTCCTGGAACACCATGGTTTCTTTGAGGCGGGCCAGCGCAAGGCGCAGCTACGGTTGGTCGGCCTGTTCGCCGCGCTCATGCTCGTCATGGGGTTGTTACGCGCCAGTGCCGCCACCACATTGATGCCGGCCGGGTTTATCCTGCTCGGGTTATTGCTCGCTGGGTTGCAAGCCTGGGCCCATTTTTCACAATCACGCTGACCGCCAGCAAGGAATCGCCTGCCCCATGAACGCCGCAAAACGCCTGGAAATTTTCCGCAGGCTCCACGAAGACAATCCGGAACCCAAAACCGAACTGGCCTACTCCACGCCGTTTGAGTTGCTGATTGCGGTGATTCTCTCGGCCCAATCCACAGACGTCGGCGTCAACAAGGCCACGGCCAAACTGTATCCCGTGGCGAACACGCCGGCAGCGATCCATGCCTTGGGCGTGGAAGGTTTGTCCGAATACATCAAGACCATCGGCTTGTACAACAGCAAGGCGAAAAATGTCATCGAGACCTGCCGCCTGCTGCTGGAGCGGCATGGCGGCGAAGTGCCGCAAACCCGCGAAGCGCTGGAGGCTTTGCCAGGCGTGGGCCGCAAAACGGCAAACGTTGTGCTCAATACGGCGTTCCGGCAACTGACCATGGCCGTGGACACTCACATTTTCCGGGTGAGCAACCGCACCGGCATTGCCCGCGGCAAGAATGTGGTGGAAGTGGAAAAACAACTGATGAAGTTTGTCCCCAAGCCGTATCTGCTCGATTCGCACCACTGGCTGATCCTTCACGGGCGCTACGTTTGCCAGGCCCGCAAGCCGCGCTGCGGCAGCTGTCGCATCGAAGACCTGTGCGAATACAAGGACAAGACGTCGGACGATTGAGGGATCATAGGTTTTTTCGGTCTATCGATTGAAAAAATCTTTTTTACCCGCTCATGGAATATCGTTATAAGGAGCGCCAACGGCAGTCTTAGCCCGGAGTTAACGTTATGAGCACTGGCAAAGAACAACTGGAAGTGGACGATGACCTTGTCGAGTCGGATGACGATGGGCAGGAAGCACCTGTAGAGGTGGCCAAGACCAATCTAAGCAAACGCCGCACCATCGACAACCTTCTGGAAGAGCGACGCTTGCAAAAACAGCTGGCCGATTACGATTTCGACCTCTGATCAGCCGAGAACGGCCGGAAGCCTCCCTCACGGAGGCTTTTTTCTGCCGATTCGCCTGGCTATCCAGCCATGGGGTGGCGCCCTCCTCTAGACCAGGCCATTGCGTTGAGCCAACTCGATCAGATCGACCAGTGAGCGGGCATTGAGCTTGAGCAGCAAGCGTGTCTTATAGGTGCTGACGGTTTTGTTGCTGAGGAACATGCCGTCAGCGATCTCCTTGTTGGTTTTGCCGCGCGCCAGTTGCTGCAACACCATCATCTCGCGTCCCGAAAGGCGTTCCACCATGTCGGCCTCGCTGGCGTTGCCCATGGTGGAACGCACCGAATTCAGCGCCTGGTTGGGAAAGTAGCTGTAGCCGGACAGCACCGCCTTGATGGCACTCAGCAATTCCGTCAGGTCCTGCTGCTTGCACACGTACCCGGCCGCCCCCGCCTGCATGCAGCGCATGGAGAAATGGCCCGGCGCCTGGGAAGTCAGGACCAGCACCTTGAACGGTGTGGCCTGTTTGGTGGACGACAGCCGGCAGATAACTTCCAGGCCATCGAGTTTGGGAATTCCAATATCCAGTATGACAATGTCCGGCATATGTTCCCGTGCAAGTTGCAACGCATCGACACCGTTATCGGTCTCGGCAACGACCTCATAACCATGACGCTCCATTAGCATGCGCACAGCAAGACGAATGACGGGATGATCATCCACGATCAGCACTTTATTCATGAGAAAGTCCAATTTCGCTGTTCGAATTATTCAGAGCAAGCACAATAGCCTAGTCGTTTCCTAGTTGGCATAGCGTTCCACCCCAAGCAACAGCAAGCAGAGACCCAACCCACAACGAGATAGGAATTAACCTACAAAAAAACACCAACTCAGATGTTTCGAGTTTTATGGAGCCTTTCAGACCTTTCCGGGCTCGCACATATTTTGAGAGAAATATCCGGTGAATAGGGGGGCAACCGTAAACGCAGCGCACACCCGTTTCAGGAAATGCCCCTTGCATGTCGCGACCGCATGGGCCGACAGGTAAAAAAAGCCTGATGATTTCAGTTCCATTCAACATATTTATTTACACCATAAATTTCCTACAGAACTTTCCGCGACTTACATCTACGCCGCACTTTTGTGAGTGAATTTTCTGTAAGACATAGTTCCTACTCAGGTGTAAATAATTCATTCCTCGGCGGGCCAGGCATCAAACTTTCTGAAACGACGAACCTCGATAGACTTTAAACAAACCTAAACAACTTTAAACATCAGGATCGTCGCGCCTTTTTTACAGGCAAAAAAAATGGCCCCTGAACAAGGGGCCACTTTTCATTTCGACGGGAACACTCAGAACAACTTGCGACCCTTGTTGGCCGCAATACGCATGCGCAGTGCATTCAACTTGATGAAGCCTGCTGCGTCCGCCTGGTTGTAGGCGCCGCCATCTTCTTCGAAGGTGGCGATGTTGGCGTCGAACAGCGACTCATCGGACTTGCGACCGGTGACGATCACGTTGCCCTTGTACAGCTTCAGGCGCACAACGCCGTTCACGTGAGCCTGGGAAGCGTCGATCATCTGTTGCAGCATCAGACGCTCAGGGCTCCACCAGTAGCCGGTGTAGATCAGGCTGGCGTACTTGGGCATCAACTCGTCTTTGAGGTGAGCCACTTCGCGGTCCAGGGTGATCGACTCGATCGCGCGGTGGGCGCGCAGCATGATGGTGCCGCCTGGGGTTTCGTAGCAGCCACGGGACTTCATGCCCACGTAACGGTTCTCGACGATGTCGAGACGGCCGATACCGTGTTCGCCGCCGATACGGTTCAGGGTCGCCAGTACGGTGGCCGGGGTCATCTCGACGCCGTCCAGCGCGACGATGTCGCCGTTGCGGTAGGTCAGTTCCAGGTACTGCGGCTTGTCAGGAGCGTTCTCCGGGGAGACGGTCCAACGCCACATGTCTTCTTCGTGCTCGGTCCAGGTGTCTTCCAGCACGCCGCCTTCATAGGAGATGTGCAGCAGGTTGGCGTCCATCGAGTACGGGGACTTCTTCTTGCCATGACGCTCGATCGGGATGCCATGCTTTTCAGCGTAATCCATCAGCTTTTCACGGGACAGCAAGTCCCATTCACGCCAAGGGGCAATCACTTTCACGCCCGGCTTGAGGGCATAGGCGCCCAGTTCGAAACGCACCTGGTCGTTGCCTTTGCCGGTGGCGCCATGGGAAATGGCGTCAGCGCCGGTTTCGTTGGCGATTTCGATCAGGCGCTTGGCGATCAGCGGACGTGCGATGGAGGTACCCAGCAGGTACTCGCCTTCGTAGACGGTGTTGGCGCGAAACATCGGGAAAACGAAATCGCGGACGAACTCTTCGCGCAGGTCGTCAATGTAGATCTCTTTGACGCCCATGGCTTGCGCCTTGGCGCGTGCAGGTTCGACCTCTTCGCCCTGACCCAGGTCAGCGGTGAAGGTCACCACTTCACAGTTATAAGTATCCTGCAGCCACTTGAGGATCACCGAAGTGTCCAGGCCGCCGGAATACGCGAGAACGACCTTGTTTACGTCGGCCATGCCATCACTCCACGGGGTTTTACGGAAAGGCAACGATTCTACCGATCAAAACCGCGAAATTACAGGGGCGCGACAGCAAATGAAGATAAAGCGACAGATTATGTCGAGCGGGCGACCAATGGTCGCACCTTATGACGTAGCGGCGGGGTTGCTCGGGCCCTTGGCTTGCGCCGCCGGTTTCTCGGGGGCGGCCACGCGTTCGAGCTGGATATTGACGCGCCGATTGCGCGCGCGGTTGGCGGCATTGGTATTGGGCGCCAAGGGGTAGCTTTCGCCGTGGAAACGCATGGTGATCTGCGATTCCGGCACGCCGTTGGCCTTGAAGTAGTCCATCACCGCCAATGCGCGACGGCGCGAGACATCGCGATTGGTCAGGCGATTGCCGCTGTTGTCGGAGTGACCGTTCAATTCGATATGGTTGACCGTCGGATCGGCCTTCATGAATTCGACGATCACCGCCAGCTTGCGCTTGGCCGCTGCGTCCAGCTCGATACCGCCACCGGGGAAGCCGACTTCGGTCTGCTTGACCTGATCGTAATTCATCGGCAGCAGCTTGGCGGTACACAGTTGATAGTCGTTGTAGGCTTTGTTGAATTTCACCGGCAACAGACGAATTTCCGAATAGCCGCCTTCACGCCCGTAATGCCGCACGGTCGGGCTGCGCCCCTCGAGCAGGCCATTGAACAGGCGCCCGGCCTGGGCCTGGGAACTGTTGAACAAGACCTCGCCACTGCCGGCACGCACGGCGCCGAGGTTGATATCGCCGCGGCCCGGTTGCCATGGCGCAGCCGCCGCCAGCAGGGTCGCCGATCCTGCGCCGAGCAAGCCGTTAAAGGCTTTCAGACGGAATGTCGCCTGCTCGCCGGCCCGGCGCACGAACTCACCCGAGCCGAAATCGGTGATCGGCTGGGTCAAGCGGCACTCGAATTTGTCGCCCTCCACCTTCCACTCAATATTCTCCAGACGTGTCTGGAACGTGAGGGCCATCGCAGGCAGGCTGGCGAACACACTGAGCAGGGCTAGATAATGCTGGCGCACGGGAGGCTCCACTGGTTTCTACAACACTTCAAAGCGTCATACATCGTTAAGGCATACCAAAGGCTATCGGATGCATCCTGCAAAACTTGATAGCGAGTGCCTGCAAGAGTCTTTTCCGGTAGCATTCCCACCAGATTGACCCGCCTGGAATCCCCAATGTCCGACCGCCTGACCCTGCTGCGTCCCGACGACTGGCATATTCATCTTCGCGATGGTGCTGCGTTGCCCCACACCGTGGCCGATGTTGCGCGCACGTTTGGCCGCGCCATCATCATGCCTAACCTGGTACCTCCGGTGCGTAATGCCGCGCAGGCCGACGCCTATCGCCAGCGCATCCTCGCTGTACGGCCGGCCGGCAGCCGCTTCGAACCGCTGATGGTGCTCTACCTGACCGACCGCACCCAGCCCGATGAAATCCGCGAGGCCAAGGCCAGCGGTTTCGTACACGCCGCCAAGCTGTATCCGGCGGGCGCGACCACCAACTCCGACTCCGGCGTGACCAGCATCGACAAGATCCTGCCGGCGATCGAAGCGATGGCCGAAGTCGGCATGCCGCTGTTGATCCACGGTGAAGTCACCCGCGGCGACGTCGACGTGTTCGATCGCGAGAAGATCTTCATCGACGAGCATATGCGCCGAGTGGTCGAGCTGTTTCCGACCCTCAAGGTGGTGTTCGAACACATCACCACGGCCGATGCGGTGCAGTTCGTCACCGAGGCCTCGGCCAACGTTGGCGCGACCATCACCGCCCATCACCTGCTCTACAACCGCAACCACATGCTGGTGGGCGGGATTCGGCCGCACTTCTATTGCCTGCCGATTCTCAAGCGCAACACCCATCAGGTGGCCCTGCTGGACGCTGCGATCAGCGGCAACCCGAAGTTCTTCCTCGGCACCGACTCGGCGCCCCATGCCCAGCATGCCAAGGAAGCGGCCTGCGGTTGTGCCGGTTGCTACACCGCCTATGCGGCGATCGAGCTGTACGCCGAAGCGTTCGACCAACGCAACGCCCTGGACAAACTCGAAGGCTTCGCCAGCCTCAACGGCCCGCGTTTCTACGGGCTGCCGGCGAATACCGACCGCATCACCCTGGTCCGTGAAGACTGGACTGCCCCCGTCAGCCTGCCGTTTGGCGAGCTGACTGTTATCCCGCTGCGCGCCGGTGAAACACTGCGCTGGCGCCTGCTGGAGGAAAGCAAGTGAGTGAAGACCATTACGATGACGAACACGAGCACAGCGGTGGCGGTTCCCGTCACCCGATGGCCGAGCGGTTTCGCGGCTATCTGCCGGTCGTCATCGACGTAGAAACCGGTGGTTTCAACTGCGCCACCGACGCGCTGCTGGAAATCGCCGCGACCACCATCGGCATGGACGAACAGGGTTTTGTGTTCGCGGAACACACCCACTTCTTCCGCGTCGAGCCGTTCGAAGGCGCCAATATCGAAGCCGCGGCCCTGGAATTCACCGGGATCAAACTCGATCACCCACTGCGCATGGCGGTGAGTGAAGAAGCAGCACTGACCGATATCTTCCGTGGCGTGCGCAAGGCGTTGAAGGCCAATGGCTGCAAACGCGCGATCCTGGTGGGGCACAACAGCAGCTTCGACCTGGGCTTCCTGAATGCCGCCGTGGCGCGGCTGGACATGAAGCGCAACCCGTTCCACCCGTTCTCCAGCTTCGACACCGCTACGCTCGCCGGCCTGGCTTATGGCCAGACCGTATTGGCCAAAGCCTGCCAGGCCGCCGGTATCGACTTTGACGGTCGCGAAGCCCACTCGGCGCGCTATGACACCGAAAAGACCGCCGAGCTGTTCTGCGGCATCGTCAACCGTTGGAAACAGATGGGCGGCTGGGAAGACTTCAACGACTGAAGTGGAATCCCGCGCATAAAATCTATGGTCACCCCCATTTTTGCAATACTGATCAACGGGTGGTGTGGTTGGCTTGCTTAAATCTATCCGGCGTCTGTTTGGGGTATGCCCCAGCGCCACGATGAGAGTCGCGCCTGACAATCCTTAAAAACCGGTCGGCTTCTGAAGCCGATTTTTATGTCAGGATCTTCGCCAGGCCGGTGTGCCGTTCACATCATCTGTTGTTCAGCTATCGCAAAACCTGAAGGGTGAATCGTAGTACTGCAACAACTGCAGGGTCAGGCGTTCAAAGCGTCTGGCCCTGCTTCATATTGCGTATGGCGAGCGGCTATCGCCCAAGCGATACGCGCCAGTTTGTTAGCCAGGGCACAGGCCACGACATTTGAATGTCGTCGACTGAGCAAGGTTTTAACCCAGTCAGCCAGAGCGCCTTTCTGGTGATCCAGCCTCTGCATATAGACCCTGGAACACTGCACCAACAGTTGTCGCAGATGCTTGTCACCCCGCTTGCTGATCCCCAGCAGATTGGCCTTGCCGCCCGTGCTGTACTGCCTGGGCACTAAGCCAACGGAGGCGGCAAAGTCGCGACCGCATCGGTACTGTTTACCATCGCCCATCTCCACAGCCAGCAGGCTGGCGGTGATCGGGCCGACACACGGCATGCTCAGCAAACGACTGCCCAGATCATCGTTGGCCAGTTGGCCCGCCAGTTCTTTATCCAGCGCTTTGATTTGCTCATCCAGATAGACGAAGTGATCGTGCAGGCGCTGCAATAAGACCGTCAGACGAACGGGTAATTCGTGCTCGGCCAAAACGCTCGCCAAACGCTTCATGATGGCCAATCCCTTGGGCAGGCTGATTCCAAACTCCAACAGAAAACCGTGCATCTGATTAGCCGTTTTGGTGCGGTCATGCACCAACGATTCGCGCATCCGATGCAGCACAGACAGGGTTTGCTGGGATTCGGTTTTAGGCGTAACGAAGCGCATGGATGGGCGGGAAGCGGCTTCACAGATCGCCTCAGCGTCGACGAAGTCATTTTTGTTGCCCTTGACGAAGGGCTTAACGAACTGCGGGGAAATCAGCTTGGCCGTGTGTCCCATCGCCATCAGTTGGCGAGCGACAAAATGCGACCCTGCACAGGCCTCCATCACCACGACACAGCTCGGCACATTGCCGAAAAACTGCATCATCTGCGCTCGTGAGCATTTTTTGCGAAACACCTCGCGGCCCGACTTATCCTGGCCGTGCAGGTGGAAAGTATATTTGCCGAGATCGATACCGATCAGTGCTGACTCGCTCATGATGATGGCCTCCGAAAACAAAACACCCCGTGAAAGCGTAGCCCTCACAGGGTGTTGGGGGTGACCATCTCATTAACCGGCCTTCTCAGGCCGGTTTTTTTTACCGCAAACGTGGCTTACAGCTTGCCGGCGTTCTCGGTCAGGTAGGCTGCAACGCCTTCTGGCGAAGCGTTCATGCCTTTGTCGCCTTTTTTCCAGTTGGCAGGGCAGACTTCGCCGTGCTCTTCGTGGAATTGCAGCGCGTCGACCAGACGGATCAGCTCTTCCATGTTACGGCCCAGCGGCAGGTCGTTGATGATCTGCGAGCGCACAACGCCCTTGTCATCGATCAGGAACGCGCCACGGAACGCCACGCCGCCTTCGGACTCAACGTCGTAGGCCTTGGCGATGTCGTGCTTCATGTCGGCAGCCATGGTGTATTTGACTTTGCCGATGCCGCCATCGTTGATGGCAGTGTTGCGCCAGGCGTTGTGGGTGAAATGGGAGTCGATGGAAACCGCGACCACTTCAACGTTACGCGCCTTGAAATCGTCCATGCGGTGGTCCAGAGCGATCAGCTCCGAAGGGCAGACGAAAGTGAAGTCCAGCGGGTAGAAGAACACCAGGCCGTATTTGCCTTTGATGGCTTCAGACAGCTTGAAGCTGTCAACGATTTCGCCAGTGCCGAGAACGGCAGGTACGTCGAAATCCGGGGCTTGTTTGCCGACGAGTACGCTCATTGGATATCTCCTGATGCAGGGGTGACGATTGAAGTAAAAGGACCGGCCTTGAGTCTGCCGCGCATAAGCGACAAGCCTGTGACGCAGTCACGCTTCGTGAAGACCGACCATCATACACTGAAAAAACCGTTCGTCAGCGCACAGGCAAAGTCGCGGCCCAGCACGGCAAAACTACTTTGACAATCATTCTCGTTAACATTAAGATCCATCGCACTTAAGCCTTAAACCCGCGATGGTTCTCCCTTATGTATGTCTGCCTCTGCACTGGCGTCACCGACGGACAAATCCGCGAAGCAATCTACGAAGGTTGCTGCAGCTACAAGGAAGTGCGTGAAACGACCGGCGTTGCCAGCCAATGTGGCAAATGTGCTTGCCTCGCCAAGCAAGTGGTACGGGAAACCCTGACGCAGCTGCAAACAGCTCAGGTCGCGCTGCCCTATTCAGCAGAATTTACACACGCCTGAATCAACGTATTTTAAAGAGCCGGACTTAGTGTCCGGCTTTTTTATGCCCGCAATTCAATTAGTTAGGGCCAAGACGCGGAACATAAACATTCTTATTCAGATTAATTTTCATTTATTATTCAACAACTTAGGTTTGACACTCAGGGGCTCGCCACGCAGACTCCTGCTTATATACCGCGAATAAAGGGCAGGACCCCAATCATGAAAGGCGACATCTCAGTCATCCAGCAACTCAACAAAATCCTTGGCAATGAACTGGTCGCGATCAATCAGTACTTTCTGCATGCGCGCATGTATGACGATTGGGGCCTGGAAAAGCTGGGCAAGCGTGAGTACAAGGAATCGATCAAAGCCATGAAGGACGCCGATGCCCTGATCAAGCGCATCCTGTTCCTGGAAGGCCTGCCGAACGTACAGGACCTGGGCAAGCTGAACATCGGCGAGCACACCCACGAAATGATCAGCAGCGACCTGGGCTTCGAACGCAAGAGCCACAGCGAGCTCAAGGCCGCCATCGCTCACTGCGAAGTGACCAAGGACTTCGGCAGCCGCGAACTGCTGGAAGATATCCTGGAAGACCAGGAAGAACATATCGACTGGCTGGAAACCCAACTGGGCCTGATCGACAAGGTCAGCCTGGAGAACTACCTGCAATCGCAGATGGGTGAATAACCCTTATTCACGGTAGGCGCGAGTTTGCTCGCGAAAAACTCAAGGGCCCCGCATTCCATCAGGGGGCCCGCGTTATCGTTGACGTTCTTCGCGAGCAAGCTCGCTCCTACAGATGAAGTACAAAAAAGCCCCGCTCTCGTATGAGAAGCGGGGCTTTTTGTTGCAGGCCAATCAAGCTTCAGTCTGGGCTGCCGCTTTTGCCGCTGCGTCTTTGACCAACGTCTGCAACTCACCGTTCTCGAACATTTCACTGATGATGTCGCTGCCGCCGACCAGCTCACCGGCTACCCACAGTTGCGGGAAAGTTGGCCAGTTAGCGTACTTCGGCAGGTTCGCGCGAATTTCCGGGTTTTGCAGGATATCCACATAAGCGAATTTCTCGCCACATTTCATGATGGCTTGGGACGCTTTCGCGGAGAAGCCGCACTGCGGGGCATTGGGAGAGCCCTTCATGTAAAGCAGAATGGTGTTGTTGGCAATCTGCTCTTTGATCGTTTCGATGATATCCATGGAACACCTCGGCTGGAACTTTGCGACTCACAGGTCGGCACGGTGGCGCATTGTAACGCAAAATCCCAGCGCGGTGCTCGGAGACCTTATGCCGCAGCTACGTGGACCGGCACGCCGTTCAGCGCGGCATTGCCCGATAACTCATCCAACTGCCGCTCGTCGGTCAGGTCGTTCGCGCTGGCACCCGGCTGACGGCTGGCGATCGTCATCTGCACGCCCGGACGCCCGTGGCCCCAACCATGCGGCAGGCTGACCACGCCTGGCATCATGTCCAGGCTGGCCGCGACCTCGACCTCGATCATGCCGATGCGCGAACTGACCTTCACCCGCTGCCCGTCGCTCAATTGGCGGCGGGCCAGATCCTCCGGATGCATGAGCAGTTGGTGCCGGGGCTTGCCCTTCACCAGGCGGTGATAGTTATGCATCCAGGAATTGTTGCTGCGCACATGGCGGCGGCCGATCAACAGCAATTCGTCGGCCGGTGGCAGCGGTTGCGCCGCGAAGCGCGCGAGGTCCGCCAGAATCACGGCCGGCGCGGCCTGTACCCGGCCATTCGCAGTTTTCAGGCGCGCGGCGAGGTTGGGCGTCAGGGGGCCCAGGTCCACGCCGTGGGGGTGTTCGGCGAGCATTGCCACCGACAATTGGTGGCTGGAAGCATCGCCATACACGCCGGCGCGCAGGCCGAAGTCGATCATCTGCGCCGGTGGCAGGGTCGGCTTGAGCGCAACCCCGGTGTGCGCGGCAAACGCCTTGGCCAGGCCGACGAAGATCTCCCAGTCGTGCAGCGCGCCGTCAGGCTTGGGCAGGATCGCACGATTGAAACGGCTGACATTGCGCACCGCGAACATATTGAAGGTGGTGTCGTAGTGATCGTTTTCCAGCGCTGAGGTGGACGGCAGGATCAGGTCGGCATAACGCGTCGTCTCGTTGATGTAGAGATCGACGCTGACCATGAATTCCAGCCCATCCAGGGCCTGCTCCAACTGGCGACCATTCGGCGTCGATAGCACCGGATTGCCGGCCACGGTGACCAGGGCGCGGATCTGTCCTTCACCTTCGGTGAGCATTTCTTCCGCCAACGCCGACACCGGCAACTCGCCACCGTACTCCGGACGCCCCGACACACGGCTCTGCCAACGATTGAAATGCCCGCCGGAGGTGGAGGCCACCAGGTCCACCGCTGGCGTGGTACACAAGGCGCCGCCTGGACGATCCAGGTTACCGGTGACCAGATTGATCAATTGCACCAGCCAATGGCACAGCGTGCCGAATGCCTGGGTCGAAACGCCCATGCGCCCGTAACACACGGCCCTGTCCGCCGCGGCAAAATCCCGCGCCAACTGGCGGATCTGCTCGGCAGGCAGCGCGCACTGGCGGCTCATGGCCTCAGCGGTAAACCCGGCGATTGCGCGGCGCACGTCGTCCAGGCCGTCGACTGGCAAGTGACTGGCACGGGTCAGGTTTTCGGCAAACAACGTGTTGAGCAGTCCGAACAGCAACGCGGCGTCGCCACCGGGCCGTACAAACAGGTGCTGATCGGCAATCGCCGCCGTCTCGCTGCGCCGCGGGTCGACCACCACCACTTTGCCGCCCCGGGCCTGGATGGCCTTGAGGCGCTTCTCCACGTCGGGCACGGTCATGATGCTGCCGTTGGACGCCAGCGGGTTGCCGCCGAGGATCAGCATGAAGTCGGTGTGGTCAATATCCGGAATCGGCAACAACAGGCCATGGCCGTACATCAGGTGGCTGCTGAGGTGATGAGGCAACTGATCGACCGACGTCGCGGAAAACCGGTTGCGTGTCTTGAGCAGGCCAAGGAAGTAATTGCTGTGGGTCATCAGCCCGTAGTTATGCACGCTGGGATTGCCCTGGTACACCGCCACTGAATTCTGTCCGTAGCGAGCCTGGATGCCCGCCAGTTTTTCGGCCACCAGAGCGAAGGCGTCTTCCCACGCAATCGGTTGCCATTCGCTACCCACCCGCAACATGGGTTGGTGCAGGCGGTCCGGGTCATTCTGGATATCCTGCAGCGCCACTGCCTTGGGGCAGATATGCCCGCGACTGAAGGTGTCCAGTGGGTCGCCCTTGATCGACGTGATCGCCAGGCTGCCGTCTTCGGCTTGGGTGGTTTCCAGGGTCAGGCCACAGATGGCTTCGCACAGATGGCAGGCACGGTGGTGGAGAGTCTTGGTCATGGCCAGTCTCTTTATTAGGGCTTTGGCCTGACTATGGGCCGCGACTGCGGCGGGCACCAGCAACGTTCGTCGCGTGAATCGAAGGGCATCAGGCCAGGCCATGGGCAAGCGTGAGAAAATGTTTCAAAACCTGCGGAAGTGCCCCTGAAACCGACGCAGCCTGGCCTGGCCCCGCCCTCGCGGATTGCAAAAGGTCGCAGGGCCAGTGTACAAATGACCTGCTGCTGTCAGGAAATCGTCTTCAAAAGCGCTCTCGCGCCTGTCTGAACACCCCTAAACACCGTAGCCCTATTGGTAAGACGCGACATTTAATTATAAGATCGCGCCTTCCCCTATTTCGTCGCCCCGTGCGGCTTTCGCCGCAGGTCTCGCCCGTTTTCACAATAAACAAGGCTTTGAGTATCTGCGGTCTGTTGCAAAAAGGTAGTTAATGATGAGCGCAAGGCACTTTCTCTCCCTGATGGATTGCACGCCCGAAGAGCTGGTCAGCGTGATCCGTCGAGGCATTGAGCTTAAAGACCTGCGTAACCGCGGCGTACTGTTTGAGCCTTTGAAAAACCGCGTGCTCGGGATGATTTTCGAGAAATCGTCGACCCGCACCCGCTTGTCCTTCGAGGCCGGCATGATCCAGTTGGGTGGCCAGGCCATCTTCCTGTCGCCGCGTGACACCCAGTTGGGCCGTGGCGAGCCAATCAGCGATTGCGCGATTGTCATGTCGCGCATGCTCGATGCGGTGATGATCCGGACCTTTGCCCACAGCACCCTGACCGAATTTTCCGCGAACTCTCGGGTACCGGTGATCAACGGCCTGTCCGATGACCTGCACCCGTGCCAGTTGCTGGCCGACATGCAAACCTTCCTCGAGCACCGTGGCTCGATCCAGGGCAAGACCGTGGCCTGGATCGGCGACGGCAACAACATGTGCAACAGTTATATAGAAGCGGCGATCCAGTTCGACTTCCACCTGCGCATCGCCTGCCCGGAAGGCTTCGAGCCGTCCGCCGAATTCCTGGCCAAAGCCGATGGTCGCGTGCAGATCCTGCGTGATCCAAAAGACGCGGTGGTCGGCGCGCACCTGGTAAGCACCGATGTCTGGACCTCCATGGGCCAGGAAGACGAAACCGCCAAGCGCCTGAAGCTGTTTGCACCGTTCCAGGTCACCCGCGCCCTGCTCGACCAGGCCGCGCCGGACGTGCTGTTCATGCACTGCCTGCCTGCCCACCGTGGCGAAGAAATCAGCCTCGATCTGCTCGACGACCCGCGTTCGGTCGCCTGGGACCAGGCTGAAAACCGTCTGCATGCACAAAAGGCCCTGCTCGAATTTCTGGTCGAACCGGCGTACCACCACGCATGAGCAAGCCATTACTGCTGAACCTGCGCAATCTGGCATGCGGCTATCAAGATCAGCGGGTGGTACAGAACCTCAACCTGCACCTCAACGCCGGCGACATCGGTTGCCTGCTCGGCTCCTCGGGGTGCGGCAAGACCACCACCCTGCGTGCGATCGCAGGGTTCGAACCGGTACACGAAGGCGAAATCAGCCTGGCCGGCGAAGTCATCTCCAGTGCAGGGTTCACCCTAGCGCCGGAGAAACGTCGCATCGGCATGGTGTTCCAGGACTACGCGCTATTTCCCCACCTGAGCGTGGCCGACAACATCGCCTTTGGCATTCGCAAGCACCCGCAGAAAGACCGCGTGGTCGCCGAATTGCTGGAGCTGGTCAACCTGAAGAACCTGGGCAAGCGTTTTCCCCACGAGCTGTCCGGTGGTCAGCAACAACGCGTGGCCCTCGCCCGTGCCTTGGCGCCGGAGCCGCAATTGTTGCTGCTCGACGAACCCTTCTCCAACCTCGATGGCGAGCTGCGACGCAAGCTCAGCCATGAGGTGCGCGAGATTCTCAAGGCACGTGGCACCAGTGCGATCCTGGTGACCCATGACCAGGAAGAAGCATTTGCCGTGAGTGACCACGTCGGCGTGTTCAAGGAAGGTCGCCTGGAGCAGTGGGATACGCCCTACAACCTCTATCACGAACCGCTCACACCCTACGTCGCAAGCTTTGTCGGCCAGGGCTATTTCATCCGTGGCCAATTGTGTACGCCGGAATCGGTCAGCACCGAGCTCGGCGACCTGCGCGGCAACCGCGCGTATAGCTGGCCGTCAGGTGGCGCCGTGGATGTATTGCTGCGCCCGGACGACATCGTCTACGCACCGGACAGCGCGTTGAAAGCGCGGATCGTCGGCAAGACGTTCCTCGGCGCCTCGACCTTGTACCGCCTGCAACTGCCGACGGGTGCCCAGCTGGAGTCGATCTTCCCCAGCCACGCCGACCATCAGGTCGGTGCAGACGTGGGGATCCGCGTCGCCGTCGAACACCTGGTGCTGTTCCGGGCTTCCGGCAGCACGGCGGCGCAGATTCCGCACACCGATTCGGGTGTGCGGCGCTACAGCCCGGCCAACTGAAGAAACCCGCTCCAGCCTTCGAACTCAGGCCCGGCCGATCGGCGCGAACGTGGCCTGGGTATGCTCGGCCAGAACCGCTGCGGACAACTCCACTTCCAACCCCCGTCTCCCGGCGCTGACAAAAATCGTCGGGAACGGCTGCGCAGTAATATCAATAAAGGTGCGCAAACGCTTTTTCTGTCCCAACGGGCTGATCCCACCCAGCAGATAGCCAGTGGAACGCTGCGCCGCCGCCGGGTCGGCCATCTCGACTTTTTTCACCCCGGCGGCGTGCGCCAGGGCTTTCAAGTCCAGACTTCCGACGACCGGCACCACCGCCACCAATAATTCGCCCTTCTCGCTGCTCGCCAGCAAGGTCTTGAACACCTGCGCCGGGTCCAGACCCAACTTTTCCGCGGCCTCCAGGCCATACGAGGCAGCTTTGGGATCGTGTTCATAACTGTGAATGCGATGTTCGGCGCGAACTTTTTTCAACAAATCCAATGCAGGGGTCATGGACGCTCCAGGCGTGGCAAACGGATGGCCAATTCTAGGCCAAGCCCACACAAAACGCTCTAGTACGCCCCTCACTCATGGCAATACTTACTGTGGCGAGCGTGATCATTCATCAAACCTATAGTTCGAAAATGACTGATAGTTCACTTTCGACCTTTGACAGCAGTCATTCTTGTCTATATTTTTTCGTTTCCGAATACTGTAGGAATACATCCGCAGCATTCCAGCAGTAAGCCGTGCCCGGGATGGGGATCCTCGACACGGTGAAAATCGCGCAAGGCCCGTTGAGGCCAGACGCCAGACAAGAACAACAAATTGAGGTTTTCCATGACAACTGCACTTCAACAGCCTTCACTTTCGAGCCAATGCATGGCCGAATTCCTGGGGACTGCGCTTCTGATCTTCTTCGGTACCGGTTGTGTCGCTGCGCTCAAGGTCGCGGGTGCCAGCTTTGGCTTATGGGAAATCAGTATCATCTGGGGGATCGGCGTGAGCATGGCGATCTACCTGAGCGCGGGCATCTCCGGGGCACATCTGAACCCGGCGGTCAGCATCGCCCTGTGTCTCTTTGCCGATTTCGACAAGCGCAAACTGCCCTTCTATATCCTCGCCCAAGTCGCCGGCGCCTTCTGCTCCGCGGCCCTGGTGTACACGCTCTACAGCAACCTGTTTTTCGATTACGAACAAACCCACCATCTGGTGCGCGGCACCCAGGCCAGCCTGGAACTGGCCTCGGTATTCTCGACTTATCCCCATGCACTGCTGAGCACGGCCCAGGCCTTCCTGGTGGAAATGGTCATCACCGCGATCCTGATGGGCGTGATCATGGCCCTGACCGACGATAACAACGGCCTGCCACGCGGCCCGTTGGCACCGCTGCTGATCGGCTTGCTGATCGCGGTGATTGGCAGCGCGATGGGCCCGCTGACCGGCTTTGCGATGAACCCGGCACGGGATTTCGGGCCCAAGCTGATGACCTTTTTCGCCGGTTGGGGTGAAATGGCCTTTACTGGCGGGCGTGATATTCCCTACTTCCTGGTGCCGATTTTCGCACCGATTGTCGGTGCATGCCTGGGGGCTGCAGCGTATCGCGGGCTGATTGCCCGTCACCTGCCAAGCGCCGCACCCGCTGTCGCCGAAACCGAAGACAGCGCCGTCAACGGCAACACCCGCATTTCCTGATAGCCAGCCTGGTCCACCCTGCCCCTTCGTGGCCCAGGCGGTTTACCCACTTCCTTATTTCTCGTCCAAGGCAATCGACATGACCGACATTCAGAATAAGAACTACATCATTGCCCTCGATCAGGGCACCACCAGTTCCCGGGCGATCATCTTCGATCGTGACGCCAACGTGGTCTGCACCGCCCAACGTGAGTTCGCCCAGCATTACCCGCAAGCGGGCTGGGTCGAACATGACCCGATGGAAATCTTCGCGACCCAGAGCGCGGTGATGGTCGAAGCCCTGGCCCAGGCCGGCCTGCACCATGACCAGGTCGCCGCCATCGGTATCACCAACCAGCGCGAAACCACCGTGGTCTGGGACAAAGTCACCGGCCGCCCGATCTACAACGCCATCGTTTGGCAGTGCCGCCGCAGCACCGAGATCTGCCAGCAGCTCAAGCGTGATGGCCACGAGCAATACATCAGCGACACCACCGGCCTGGTCACCGACCCGTACTTCTCCGGCACCAAGCTCAAGTGGATTCTCGATAACGTCGAAGGCAGCCGCGAACGTGCGCGCAACGGCGAGCTGCTGTTCGGCACCATCGACAGCTGGCTGATCTGGAAATTCACCGGCGGCAAGACCCACGTCACCGACTACACCAACGCCTCTCGCACCATGCTCTTCAACATCCACACCCTGGAGTGGGACGCGAAGATGCTGGACATCCTCGATGTGCCACGGGAAATGCTGCCGGAAGTGAAATCTTCGTCGGAAATCTACGGCCGCACCAAGAGTGGCATTGCCATCGGCGGCATCGCCGGTGACCAGCAGGCCGCGTTGTTCGGCCAGATGTGCGTGGAACCGGGCCAGGCCAAGAACACCTACGGCACCGGTTGCTTCCTGCTGATGAACACCGGCGACAAAGCGGTGAAATCCAAGCACGGCATGCTCACCACCATCGCCTGCGGCCCGCGTGGCGAAGTGGCCTACGCCCTGGAAGGCGCCGTGTTCAACGGTGGCTCCACCGTACAGTGGCTGCGCGACGAGCTGAAAATCATCAACGACGCCCACGACACCGAATACTTCGCCGGCAAGGTCAAGGACAGCAACGGCGTGTACCTGGTGCCCGCGTTCACCGGCCTGGGCGCGCCGTATTGGGACCCGTATGCCCGTGGCGCGTTGTTCGGCCTGACCCGTGGCGTGCGCGTGGATCACATTATTCGCGCAGCTCTGGAGTCGATTGCCTACCAGACCCGCGACGTATTGGACGCGATGCAGCAGGACTCCGGCGAACGCCTTAAATCCCTGCGCGTGGACGGCGGCGCGGTGGCCAACAACTTCCTGATGCAGTTCCAGGCCGATATCCTCGGCACCCAGGTCGAACGCCCGCAAATGCGCGAAACCACAGCACTCGGCGCCGCCTACCTGGCGGGCCTGGCCTGCGGCTTCTGGGGCAGCCTGGAGGAATTGCGCGGCAAAGCGGTGATCGAGCGCGAATTCGAACCCCAGCTCGAAGAAGCGGCCAAGGAGAAACTCTACGCCGGCTGGCAAAAAGCGGTGAGCCGCACCCGTGATTGGGAACCGCACGAAGGCGCTGAATAAGCCCTTCGCCGGAACCACTTAGGGTTGTAACTGGCAGGGAGCAGATTCCTGCGTCATCATGGGCCACTTTTGTATGGCAGCCCAAAGGACGCCCAATGAATCTGCCTCCCCGCCAGCAACAAATCCTCGAACTGGTCCGCGAACGCGGCTACGTCAGTATCGAGGAAATGGCGCAGTTGTTCGTTGTCACCCCGCAAACCATCCGCCGCGATATCAACCAGCTGGCGGACGCCAACCTGTTGCGCCGCTACCACGGCGGCGCAGCCTATGATTCCAGCGTCGAAAACACCGCATACGCCATGCGGGCCGACCAGATGCGCGACGAGAAACAGCGCATCGGCGAAGCGATCGCCGCACAAATCCCCGACCATGCCTCGCTGTTCATCAACATCGGCACCACCACCGAATCCATCGCCCGTGCGTTGCTCAACCACAATCACCTGAAAATCATCACCAACAACCTCAACGTCGCCACCATGCTCAGCGCCAAGGACGACTTCGACGTGCTGCTGACTGGCGGGAGTGTGCGACGTGACGGCGGCGTGGTGGGCCAGGCCAGCGTCGACTTTATCAACCAGTTCAAGGTCGATTTCGCCCTGGTCGGCATCAGCGGTATCGATGAAGACGGCAGCCTGCTCGACTTCGACTACCAGGAAGTGCGGGTTTCCCAGGCGATCATCGCCAATGCGCGCAAGGTGATCCTGGCGGCCGACTCGAGCAAATTCGGGCGCAATGCCATGATTCGCCTGGGCCCGATCAGCCTGGTGGACTGCCTGGTGACCGACCAGCAGCCGGTGCCGGCGCTGGTGCAGTTGTTGAACCAGCATAAGGTTCGGCTGGAAGTCGTCTAGCGCCTGCACTGATGCTATCGGGGGCAAGCCCCCTCCCACACTTTGATGTGTGAACCCATTCAAATGTGGGAGGGGCTTGCCCCCGATAGCGATTGATCCAGCCCCCATTTCCTTGAGCCTTCCCCAGGCACATGTTCACAAATTTTCCTTTTCTCGCCCTTCGATGAGTTTTTTCAATCGAAGTCGGGTGGCTGTGGGCGCGTTTATCAGCTACCATTTTCGGAAATGAACATTAATGTTCGATTTCCAATACGAAAAGATCGCGAGGCCAGCCGATGAACCCTTCCACCTTGCCTGCTCCACCGCTTGCCGAAGTCTATGACGTTGCCGTAATCGGTGGCGGGATCAATGGCGTCGGCATTGCAGCAGACGCAGCCGGGCGCGGGTTGTCGGTATTCCTTTGCGAAAAGGACGACCTGGCCAGCCACACGTCCTCCGCCAGCAGCAAGCTGATCCACGGCGGCCTGCGTTACCTCGAACATTACGAATTCCGCCTGGTGCGCGAAGCCCTGGCCGAACGCGAAGTCCTGCTGGCCAAGGCCCCGCACATCGTCAAGCAGATGCGCTTTGTGTTGCCGCACCGCCCGCACCTGCGTCCGGCGTGGATGATCCGCGCCGGCCTGTTCCTGTATGACCACCTGGGCAAGCGCGAAAAGCTCGCCGGTTCGAAAAGCCTCAAGTTCGGCCCCGACAGCCCGCTGAAAAGCGAAATCACCAAAGGCTTCGAATATTCCGACTGCTGGGTCGATGACGCCCGCCTGGTGGTGCTCAACGCCATGGCCGCGCGTGAAAAAGGCGCCCACATCCACACCCAAACCCGTTGCGTCAGCGCGTACCGCAGCAAGGGCCTGTGGGAAATGAACATGGAACGCACCGACGGCAGCCTGTTCTCGATCCGCGCCAAGGCGCTGGTGAATGCCGCCGGGCCGTGGGTCGCCAAATTCATCAAGGAAGACTTGAAGCTGGATTCGCCCTACGGCATCCGCCTGATCCAGGGCAGCCACCTGATCGTGCCGAAACTGTACGAAGGCGCCCACGCGCACATCCTGCAGAACGAAGACCAGCGCATCGTGTTCACGATTCCATACCTGGACCACCTGACTATCATCGGCACCACCGACCGCGAATACACCGGCGATCCGGCGAAAGTGGCGATCACCGAAGGTGAAACCGACTACATGCTCAAGGTGGTCAACGCTCACTTCAAGAAGCAACTGAGCCGCGACGACATCGTCCACACCTACTCTGGCGTGCGCCCGCTGTGCAACGATGAGTCGGACAACCCGTCGGCCATCACCCGCGACTACACCCTGTCGCTCTCCGGCGGCGCTGGTGAGGCGCCGATCCTGTCGGTGTTCGGCGGCAAACTGACCACCTACCGCAAACTCGCCGAGTCGGCGATGGCTCACCTGGCGCCCTATTTCACACAGATGCGCCCAAGCTGGACCGCCACCGCCAGCCTGCCGGGCGGCGAAGACATGAGCACGCCGGAAGCCCTCGCTGCGGCCATCCGTACCCAGTTCGACTGGGTGCCAAGCGAGATCGCGCGGCGCTGGTCCACCACCTACGGCAGCCGCACCTGGCGCCTGCTCGAAGGCGTGCAATCGCTGGCCGACCTCGGCGACCACCTCGGTGGCGGCCTGTATACCCGCGAAGTCGACTACCTGTGCGCCGAAGAATGGGCGACCCAACCCGAGGACGTGCTGTGGCGCCGCACCAAGCTTGGCCTGTTCACCACCCCGGAAGAACAGGCCAATGTGCGGCGTTATCTGTCCAAGGTTGAGCATAACCGCAGCAAGATCCAGGCGGCCTGACAGACTGCTCGTACAAAAGCCCCTGCGCCGCAAGGCCCAGGGGCTTTTTCATATCGGTTCAGCCATTCGGTTTTCCGAACACCATTCCCCTGCGCGATTCGGTTTGCCGGACCTGGCCGTTATAAATCCTCGCTCATAAAAAGTTAATTTCTATATAAATCATATAGTTAACCTTTTACTCGTGGACTGGCACGACTCATGCTCTACACTTCAGGACGATTGCCTGAGATGCCTCAGGAGCCGTCACGGGCATTCGCTGTATAAGAGAGCCGCTTAACCGGCTTCATAAAAAAAACAAATGTCGAGGAAGTATTGATGCGCATCGTTCCCCATATTTTGGGCGCAGCTATCGCTGCCGCTCTGATCAGCACTCCAGTTTTCGCCGCCGAACTCACCGGCACGCTGAAAAAAATCAACGACTCGGGCACCATCACCCTTGGGCACCGCGACAGCTCCATTCCGTTTTCCTACATCGCGGATGGTTCGGGTAAACCGGTGGGCTACTCCCACGACATTCAGCTGGCTATCGTCGAAGCCCTGAAAAAAGACCTGAACAAGCCCCAACTGCAGGCCAAGTACAACCTGGTCACTTCCCAGACCCGTATCCCGTTGGTGCAGAACGGCACCGTGGACATCGAGTGCGGTTCCACCACCAACAACGCCGAGCGCGCCCAGCAAGTGGCGTTCACCACCAATATCTTCGAAATCGGCACCCGCCTGCTGGTCAAGAAAGACAAGGATGGCAAGCCGTCCTATAGCGACTTCGCCGACCTCAAAGGCAAAAACGTCGTGACCACCGCCGGCACCACGTCCGAGCGCATCATCAAGGCGATGAACGCCGACAAGCAGATGGGCATGAACGTCATCTCCGCCAAAGACCACGGCGAGTCCTTCCAGATGCTGGAAAGCGGCCGCGCCGTTGCCTTCATGATGGACGACGCCCTGCTGGCCGGTGAAGAAGCCAAGGCCAAGAAGCCGAATGACTGGGTTATCACTGGTACTCCGCAGTCCTTCGAAGCCTACGCCTGCATGGTTCGCAAAGAAGATCCTGCGTTCAAGAAAGCCGTGGATGACGCCATCGTCGCGCTCTACAAATCCGGTGAAATCAACAAGATTTATAGCAAGTGGTTCGAAAGCCCGATCCCACCAAAAGGCCTGAACCTGAACTTCCCGATGAGCGACAAGGTCAAGGAACTGATCGCCAATCCGAGCGATAAGCCTGCGCCTGACGTAAAAATCTGATTTCTGGCTAACCTTATCTCCTGAGGGAGCCACTCCTCCCTCAGGCGTCTGTTACTACCTGCTGGCTATATTTTGGAACACTCGACCGGGCGGTTTTCGAGCCGATCGTGTGTGCCTGGCGTTCACCGTCAGGCGGGAACGGATTTTCCCCAAGCGGGTGCTTGTACATCGATCGATCTCGAGGGGAGACCCTAATGAATTACAACTGGGACTGGGGCGTGTTCTTCAAGTCCACTGGCGTTGGCAGCGAGACTTATCTCGACTGGTACATCGCCGGCCTGGGCTGGACCATTGCCATCGCCGTCGTGGCATGGATCATCGCCTTGCTGCTGGGCTCCATGCTGGGGGTCATGCGTACCGTGCCAAACCGTATCGTATCGGGCATCGCCACCTGCTACGTGGAACTGTTCCGCAACGTGCCGCTGCTGGTGCAGCTGTTCATCTGGTACTTCCTGATACCCGACCTGCTGCCGCAAAACCTGCAGGACTGGTACAAGCAAGACCTGAACCCGACCACCTCGGCCTACCTGAGCGTTGTGGTGTGCCTGGGCCTGTTCACCGCCGCCCGTGTCTGCGAGCAGGTACGCACCGGCATCCAGGCGCTGCCGCGTGGCCAGGAAGCCGCCGCCCGCGCCATGGGTTTCAAGCTGCCGCAGATCTACTGGAACGTGCTGCTGCCGCAGGCTTACCGGATCATCATTCCGCCGCTCACCTCGGAATTCCTCAACGTGTTCAAGAACTCCTCCGTGGCGTCCTTGATCGGCCTGATGGAATTGCTGGCGCAAACCAAGCAGACCGCCGAATTCTCGGCCAACCTGTTTGAAGCCTTCACCCTGGCCACGCTGATCTACTTCACCCTGAACATGAGCCTGATGTTGCTGATGCGCCTGGTCGAGAAGAAAGTCGCAGTGCCCGGCCTGATCTCCGTGGGGGGTAAATAATGGAATTCGATTTCAGCGGCATCATCCCCGCCATCCCCGGCCTGTGGAACGGCATGGTCATGACCTTGCAGTTGATGGTCATGGGCGTGGTCGGCGGTATTGTCCTCGGCACGATCCTGGCGTTGATGCGCCTGTCGTCCAGCAAGTTGCTGTCACGCCTGGCCGGCGCCTACGTGAACTATTTCCGCTCGATCCCGTTGCTGCTGGTCATCACCTGGTTCTACCTGGCGGTGCCCTTCGTGCTGCGCTGGATCACCGGCGAAGACACGCCGATCGGTGCATTCGCCTCCTGCGTCGTGGCCTTCATGATGTTCGAGGCCGCGTACTTCTGTGAAATCGTGCGGGCCGGCGTGCAATCGATCCCCAAGGGCCAGATGGCGGCCGCGCAGGCCATGGGCATGACTTACGGTCAGACCATGCGCCTGATCATCCTGCCCCAGGCGTTCCGCAAGATGACCCCGTTGCTGCTGCAACAGAGCATCATCCTGTTCCAGGACACCTCGCTGGTCTACACCGTGGGCCTGGTGGATTTCCTCAACTCCGCCCGCTCCAACGGCGACATCATCGGCCGCTCCAATGAGTTCCTGATCTTCGCCGGTGTCGTCTACTTCATCATCAGCTTTTCCGCCTCGCTGCTGGTCAAGCGTCTGCAAAAAAGGTTTGCCGTATGATCTCTATCAAAAACGTCAACAAGTGGTATGGCGACTTCCAGGTGCTGACCGATTGCAGCACCGAGGTTAAAAAAGGCGAAGTGATCGTGGTGTGCGGGCCGTCCGGCTCGGGTAAATCCACCCTGATCAAGTGCGTCAACGCGCTGGAACCGTTCCAGAAAGGCGACGTGATCGTCGACGGCACGTCCATCGCCGACCCGAAGACCAACCTGCCGAAACTGCGCTCGCGCGTCGGCATGGTGTTCCAGCACTTCGAGCTGTTCCCGCACCTGACCATCACCGAAAACCTGACCATCGCGCAGATCAAGGTGCTCGGCCGCAGCAAGGAAGAAGCCACCAAGAAGGGCCTGCAACTGCTTGATCGCGTCGGCCTGTCGGCGCACGCCCACAAGCACCCTGGCCAGCTTTCCGGTGGCCAGCAGCAACGTGTGGCGATTGCCCGCGCCCTCGCCATGGACCCGATCGTCATGCTGTTCGACGAACCGACCTCGGCCCTCGACCCGGAAATGGTCAACGAAGTGCTGGACGTGATGGTGCAACTGGCCCAGGAAGGCATGACCATGATGTGCGTGACCCACGAAATGGGCTTCGCCCGCAAAGTGGCCGACCGCGTGATCTTCATGGACGCCGGCAAGATCATCGAAGACTGCCCGAAAGAAGAGTTCTTCGGCGACATCAGCGCCCGCTCCGAACGCGCGCAGCACTTCCTCGAGAAAATCCTGCAGCACTAAAAAAGCCACAGCTTGCTCCTCCTGTAGGAGCGAGCTTGCTCGCGAAAAACGGCAACGATGAAGCGCACATCCTGGATGAACGCGGTGCCCTTGGTTTTTTCGCGAGCAAGCTCGCTCCTACAGGAAGGGGTGAGCGGTAGCTGACCCAAGGCATCTGTGATGAAATGCGACCCCAACCTCTATCGCGCCGCGCCGCCATCACTTGCCGTGAAGCCTCGTCTGATCCGCCAACTGTTCCTGCCGCCGTTGATCATCGCCCTGATGATCGGCCTGGGTTATATCGGCTTCTGGATCAGTGAGTACTATGGCATCCGCACCCTCAGCGATACCGGCGAACGCCAGCTGGAGCTGCATGCCCGCACCGTCGAAAGCGAACTGAGCAAATACACGTACCTGCCCAGCCTCCTGGAACTCGAATCCAGCGTGTCCACGCTGCTGGCCGAGCCGAACCAGGACACCCGCAAGACCGTCAACGACTACCTCGAAGGTCTGAACCGGCGCAGCCGCAGTCGGGCCATCTATGTGATGGACACCACCGGCCGCGTACTGGCTACCAGCAACTGGCGCGATGCCGACAGCTACCAGGGTGAAGACCTGTCCTTCCGCGCCTATTTCCAGAACGCCGTGCGCGGCCAGCCCGGGCGTTTCTATGGCATCGGCAGCACCAATGGCGAACCCGGCTACTACCTGGCCCACGGCCTGGAAGAGCACGGCAAGATCATTGGCGTCGCTGTGGTCAAGGTCCGCCTCGAAGCCCTGGAGGAACGCTGGAAACGCGCGCGTCTCGAAGCGTTTGTCAGCGACGAGAACGGCATCATCATCCTCTCCAGCGACCCGGCCCGCCGCCTCAAGGCCGTGCGCCCCCTGAGCGATGAGACCAAGGACCGCCTGGCGCACAGCCTGCAATATTACTGGGCGACGCTGAACGAGCTGGAGCCCCTGGCCCGCGAGCGCCTCAACGAAGGCACAGAAAAACTGACCTTTCCGGCCAACAGTGAAGTGGTGGCCGATGAGCACGAAGTCAGCTACCTGGCCCAGACCCGGCCGCTGAGCGACACGCCGTGGAATTTCACCCTGCTCACCCCGCTCAACGACCTGCGCCGTGCAGCGATCAACCAGGGCATCCTGGTGGCCGTCGCCTTTGGCCTGGTGGCGCTCCTGCTGATTGCCTGGAACGAACGACGCAAAGTCATCGCCACCCGCCTCGCCGCCCGGGAAGCCTTGCAGGAAGCCAACAGCCAGCTGGAACGCCGGATTGCCGAACGCACCGCCGACCTGCGCGCGAGCAACGAGCGCCTCAAGGGGCAGATTCGCGAGCGCCGCCAGGCCGAGGAAACCCTGCGCCGCGCCCAGGATGAGCTGGTGCAGGCGGGCAAACTGGCGGCCATCGGCCAGATGTCCACCAGCATCGCCCACGAATTGAACCAACCCCTCGCCGCGTTGCGCACCTTGTCCGGCAATACCGTGCGCTTCCTCGAACGCGGCGCGCTGGATACCGCCAGCGCCAACCTCAAGACCATCAACGAATTGATCGACCGCATGGGCCGCATCACCGCCAGCCTGCGCTCCTTCGCGCGGCGCGGCGACGACCAGGGCGAAGCCAACCTGGGCAAGGCCGTGGATGCCGCGTTCCAAGTGCTCGGCGCACGCCTCGACAGCCTGCCGCTGACGCTGCACCGCGACTTTGCCCCGGCCCAATTGCAGATCGACCAGACGCGCCTGGAGCAGATCCTGGTCAACCTGATCGGCAACGCCCTCGATGCCATGCAAGCACAACCGGCGCCGGAACTGTGGCTGGAAGGCCACGAAGCCGACGGCAAATACCGCCTGCAGGTGCGCGACAACGGCCATGGCATCGACCCCGAGGCGCGCAAGCATCTGTTCGAACCGTTCTTCACCACCAAACCCGGCGAGCAAGGCCTGGGCCTTGGCCTTACGTTGTCCGCCAGCCTGGCCGCGGCCACCGGCGGCAACCTCGCCGTGGAGCATCCCGTCGGTGGTGGTACTGCCTTTGTCCTGAGCCTGCCGCTGGTGGGCGCTCAAACAGCCGAGTCGTCATGAACGTAGAAAAAAACCCTGACCTCACCGTCCTGATCGTCGAAGACGACCCCCACGTGCTGCTCGGCTGCCAGCAAGCCCTGGCACTGGAAGACATCCCCAGCGTCGGCGTGGGCAGTGCCGAAGAGGCGCTCAAGCGCATCGGCGAGAACTTTGCCGGCATCGTCATCAGCGATATCCGCCTGCCGGGTATCGACGGCCTGGAACTGCTCACCCGCCTCAAGGCTCTGGATAAAAGCCTGCCGGTGGTATTGATTACCGGGCACGGCGATATTTCCATGGCGGTCGGCGCCATGCGCAACGGCGCCTATGACTTCATGGAAAAACCCTTCTCTCCCGAACGCCTGGTCGACGTCGCGCGCCGCGCCCTGGAACAGCGCGGGCTGGCGCGGGAAGTCTGGGCCCTGCGCCGCCAGTTGGCCGAGCGCGACTCCCTGGAAGGACGCATCATCGGCCGCTCGCCGGCAATGCAGAACCTGCGCGAATTGATCGCCAACGTCGCGGATACCTCGGCCAACGTGCTGATTGAAGGCGAGACCGGCACCGGCAAGGAACTGGTCGCGCGGTGCCTGCATGATTTCAGCCGACGCCACGCTCACCCGTTCGTCGCGCTGAACTGCGGCGGCCTGCCGGAGAACCTGTTCGAAAGCGAGATTTTCGGCCACGAAGCCAACGCCTTTACCGGCGCCGGCAAACGTCGGATCGGCAAGATCGAGCACGCCCACGAAGGCACGCTGTTTCTCGATGAAGTGGAAAGCATGCCGATCAACCTGCAGATCAAGCTGCTGCGCGTGTTGCAGGAACGCACCCTCGAACGCCTGGGTTCGAACCAGAGCGTGGCGGTGGATTGCCGGGTGATCGCCGCCACCAAGTCCGACCTCGACGAATTGAGCCGCGCCAGCCAGTTCCGTAGCGACCTGTACTACCGCCTCAACGTCGTGACCCTGGAACTGCCGCCTTTGCGCGAACGCCGCGAAGACATCCTGCAACTGTTCGAACACTTCCTGCAGCAATCATCCCTGCGCTTCGACCGCAGCGTGCCGGACCTCGACAACCAGACCCTGTCCAACCTGATGAGCCACGACTGGCCGGGCAACGTGCGTGAACTGCGCAACGTCGCCGAGCGCTTCGCTCTGGGCCTGCCCGCCTTCAAGAAAAGCGGCGCCAGCAGCGGCAGCCAGGGCCTGGCCTTCACCGAAGCGGTGGAAGCCTTCGAACGCAACCTGCTCAACGACGCCCTGCAACGCAGCGGCGGCAACCTGACCCAGGCCAGCCAGGAACTGGGAATGGCCAAGACCACCCTGTTCGACAAGGTCAAGAAATACGGTTTGAGCCACTGAGGAACCGCGCGTGGATCTGATATTGAAGGCCGCCCTGGGCGCGGCGGTGGTGCTGATACTGGCCGCGTTGGCCAAGACCCGGAATTACTACATCGCCGGGTTGGTGCCGCTGTTCCCGACCTTTGCGCTGATCGCCCATTACATCGTCGGCAAAGGCCGTTCGGTGGACGATTTGAAGACCACCATCCTGTTCGGGATGTGGTCGATCATTCCGTACTTTGTGTACCTGGCGACGCTCTACGTGCTGGTCGACCGCCTGCGCCTGGAAGCCTCTTTAGCCGTAGCAGCGCTAGCGTGGTTGATGGCAGCGACTGTTCTGGTCAGCGTCTGGGTACGCCTGCAGACCTGACACACCACAATCCAAACGTGGGAGGGGGCTTGCCCCCGATGGCGGTGGATCAGAGACACATAGGCTGTCTGACCCACTGCTATCGGGGGCAAGCCCCCTCCCACATTTAGAACAGTGCTGTGCCAGGCAACTCAGCGGACTATTTTGTCGACCTGAATCCCCAGCTTCTTCAGGCGATACCAGAAGCTGCGCTCGGAAATCCCGATCTTCGCCGCTGCCGCCGCCTGTACGCCATTGCTCTCGTGCAATGCCGCCTGGATGTAGGCTTTCTCCACCTCCGCCAGCGCCGCATCCAGGTCCTGGGGAATGCCCGGTCCGTCGCTGAGGATCGCCGTCACGCCGCCCTCGCGGGGCTTGGACGCGAACAGATAACCCGGCAAGTCGATATCTTCAATCACCGGCGATGACGCCACGATAGTCGCGCGTTCCACGCAGTTCTGCAGCTCGCGGATATTGCCCGGCCAGTGATACGCCGTCATGGCCTGCAAGGCCTCAGGGCTGAAACCGGTGATGCGTTTACCCGCGGTGACGCTCAAGGTCTGGGCGAAGTGCCGGGCCAGGGGCGCGATGTCTTCCACGCGCTCGCGCAAGGGCGGCAGCGGGATCGGGAACACGTTGAGGCGGTAATACAAGTCCTCGCGAAACTCCTTGTTGGCCACCGCCTCCAACAGGTTCTTGTTGGTGGCGGCGATCACGCGCACGTCCACCTTGCGCTCGCGGGGGTCGCCCACCGGCTCGATCACCCGCTCCTGCAAGGCGCGCAGAATCTTGGCCTGCAGCGCCAGCGGCATGTCGCCCACTTCGTCGAGAAACAGCGTGCCCTTGTCGGCCTGCATAAAACGCCCGACCCGGTCGGCCACGGCACCGGTGAAGGCGCCCTTGCGATGGCCGAACATTTCGCTTTCCAGCAGCCCTTCGGGAATCGCCGCGCAATTGACCGCGACGAACGGTTTGTCGGCCCGGCTGCCGTGCTTGTGGATGGCGCGGGCGACCATTTCCTTGCCGGTGCCGCTTTCGCCGGTCAGCAGGATCGTTGCGCTGCTGTCGCGCACCGAATCCACTGCCTGCAACACCTTGCGAAACGCCGGGCTGTCGCCCACCAGGCTGTCGAACTGCGCCTGCTCGTCCAGCTCGGCGCGCATGCGGGCGTTGTCGCGCATGATGTCGCGAAACTGCAGGGCCTTGGCCACGGTGATGTCCAGCTCGTCGATATCGAACGGCTTGGCAATGTAGTCATACGCACCGTTGCGCATCGACTGTACGGCGTTTTTCACCGTGCTGTAGGCGGTCATCACGATCACCGGCACCTGGGAATAGCGCGCCTTGATCTCGGCCAGCAGCGCCGGACCGTCCATGCCCGGCATGCGCCAGTCGCTGATCACCAGGTCGATGTCTTCCTGCTCCAGCACTTTGAGCGCGTGCAGGCCGTTACCCGCCGTGAACACCTGGATGCCATTCTGGCTGAGGGCCGACGACAACAGGTCACAGAGCTTGGGCTCGTCGTCGACCACCAATATGTTATGCGTCATGAGTGTCCTCGTCGTCTTCGCCGGTTGCCGGAATGTACAGGCTGAACGTAGCGCCGGCATCATTCTCGCTGATGCATTCGATGCTGCCGTCGTGACTTTCCATGATCGAATAGACTTTGGCCAGGCCCAGGCCGGTGCCGGAAGCCTTGGTGGTGACGAACGGGGTGAAGATGCGCTCGATCATATCCGCCGGGATACCCTGGCCGGTGTCGGCGACGCTGATGACCGTGTTGTCGCCCATCGAACGAATGCCCAGGGTCAGGCGGCCACCTTCGGGCATTGCATCGATAGCGTTGAGAATCAGGTTGAGGCAGGCCTGTTTGAGCTGCTTGGCGTCGGCATAGATGGTCGCGCCGGGCGCCTGGTCGTCGATGTGGGCGTCGATTTTGTGGCTGGCCAGTTCCGGGCTGCAGAAGCCGAGGATCTCCTCCACCAGCGCGCGCGCCGGTTGCAATACGCGCAGCGGCGCGTTGGGTTTGGCGAAATCGAGAAACTCGGTGATCAGGTCGTTGATCCGGCTGACTTCGCTGATCACATATTCCAGGTGGCGCTTGTCGGCTTCCGGCAAGTCGGTGCGACGGTGCAGCAGTTGCGTGGCGGTCTTGATGATCCCCAGCGGGTTACGGATTTCGTGGGCCAGGCCCATGGCGACTTCGCCCAGGGCATGCAGGCGGTCGCGCCGACGCAGTTGGGCTTCGAGGTGATGCAACTCCCCCAGCCGTTCGGTCATATGGTTGAAGGTGCTGCTCAATTGCGCCAGCTCATCGCCGCCGCTGACCACCACACGGTGGGCATAATTGCCCGAGATCACGGCGCTCACGCCCTGGGACAGATCGCGCAACGGTTGGGTCAAGCGCCGCGACACCAGCAGCCCCGCCGCCAGGGACAGTGCCGAGCTGAGCAGGAAAATCAGCACGAACAGGTTGCTCTGGTTCACCAGCCCGACCAGGCTGGTATGGCGCAGCAGGCCGCTGAAGATCACGCCTTGCAGCTCGCCGGCATCGTTGAAGATCGGCCAGTACAAACCGCTGTATTTGTTGGTGAACTGTTCGCTGGGTTGCTTGCTGCTGCGCATCTCGGCTTCGACGCCTTTCGGGATGTGCGAGGGGTGATCCATGAAGCGCTGGGTCGAGAAAATTTCCGAGAAACCGCCGGGGTTGGCCAGGTACAGGCGCAGGTCGAGGGAATGTACGTCGGCTACGCTGGTGAGGAAACTGCTGTCCAGGTAGGTGGCCACCAGCAGCACGTAGTCAACGCCGTCCTGGCTGGTCTCGAAAGTCGAGACCACGATGCCGGTATTCACCCCCGCCACTTGCACGGTCTGCAATGCGGCGTTGCTGGTCAGGTTGATCTGCTTGACGATGTCATTGGGCGCGGTGCTGAACACCACCCGGTGGTCACTGCTGCGAATCAGGGCCACCACGTCGATGTCCGTGGCTTCGGCGATATCGGCGGCGAGCCTGTCGTGCTTGGCCGCCTCCCGGCTGGAGGGCGGGCTGGCGTAGCGCAGGAACAATTTCGCCATGCGCGCGTTGTCATGCAGGATGTCGCCGATCTCGTCCTTGACGATCTTGGTCGATTCCTGCAGCCAGATCCGCACGTTGCTGTCGAAAATCTGCGACAGCGTGGTGGCGGCCAGCTCGGCCGCGATCATGGTCGGAATCACACTGACCAGCCAGAACGCCAGCACCAACTTGCGCTGGACGCTCCAGCGCGAAATGGCAAAGGGGCGGGCTTTCTGGCGGGTCTTGGTGATCATCAGGTTTCGCTTATCGCAGCAGCCATGGCAGGGTCGGAACGATCCGGTCGAAGAAACATTTTCACGAGTCTGAGCAGGCCGTTGACCAGCCGGTTACGGTGGCGGAAGAACAGGCTGTTGCCCTGGAACTCGCACCCCAGCCGCAGCTTACTGGCATATCCGGCCTGGCCACACTCATACAACGCAATATTGTGTTGGATACAGTAGTCGACATTGGTCAACCAACTACGGAAGTAGAGGTTGTAGTCACGGGTAAACTCCACGTCGTGCCCGAAGAACTTGTCGACCAGCCGATGCTCGTCCACCAGCATCAGGTTGAACGCCACCAAGTGCTCGTCGACCCAGTAAAGAACACAGACCGCGCGTTGTTCAAGGCGTTCGAGCACGCCGGTGAAATAACTGGCGGGCAAGCGTTCGAACTGCAGCTCGGCACGGGTCAGCGTGGCTTCGTACAGGCGCATGACCTCGGGCAGCACATCGTCGATGTTGCGCCGCCACTCCACCCTTGGGCCTGGCGCGCGCAGTTTGCGCCGCAAGTCCTTGCGCGTGGATTTGCCCAGCGAGCCCAGGTAAGCGTCCACCGAGCCGTAAGGCAGCGGCAATAAGCCCGTGGGCAAGCTCGGCATGCTTTGAAAGCCAGCCGCGCGGCAACTGTCGGCCCAGTGCGGGTCCTGCGTCGGGGCATCCTTGACCGCCACCAGGCCGATGCCGAACTCATCGGCGTCCTGGCGCGCCGCCAGCAGCAGGTGCTTGAGTAACAGCGCGCGCCGAACCTCAGGCACGCCACTGGCAAACCCAGCGTCACAACGCTCGGCCACCGGCGAACCGATGGCGTACAGCCCCACTTGCAAAACACCCGGCCACAGCCGCTCCAGCCGCGAGGTCAAGCGCTTACCGACGCCCGACACCGTGGTATCGAGGCGGTAATGGGTGATGAACGCGGCCGCCACGGCCACCAGCGCGCCGTCTTCAAATACCGCCAGGTAGCGCCATTGAAAATCGTCGATCGCGGCGTTTTCCACGGCAACGTAGTAGTCCCAGTCCTCCAGCGCGCCGGGAAAACAGTCGTTCCAGGCACTGCGCCGGATGGCCCGGATGGTCGGGAAGGCTTGGGTGGTTATCACATCGAATCCTTTGTAGCGAGGGAGCGTACTCCCGCTGGACTGCGCAGCAGCCCCCTCAATGACACGCGGTCCTTACAACTAGAACGAGGTGGCAGGTTCCAGGCTCGCTTCGCTGCCTGACGCGGGCAAGCGCCCTCGCCACAACGCACCGGCGTCCACGGAAGCGGTGTGCAGCTCGACAAACTCCGCACTCAACTCGATCACCCGGCGGTATTGCAGGTCGACGGTGATCATGTGGTAGCAGTTGTCCAGCAGGATCTTGGTCACCGGCCCGCCGAGGTGACGTTCCACGTAATCGGCGTTCCAGCGGCTGGTGATGTCATCCTCGATCGAATGCAGCACCAGGGCCGGCACCTTGACCTGAGGCATGCGCTTCTTGACCACGGCGTTCATCCGGTGCAACTCGCGCACCGTGATGCCCTCCATGGTCAGCAGGCCAGCCTCGCTGCTCTCCCCTTCCTTCATCTGCCGCTCGACGATCGCCCGCAGGCGTTCGTTCTTGATGCCGTAGGGCGGCTTCTCTTCGAAGCGACAGATATGCACGCCGAACGGAATTTTCATCAGCAACGGCGTAAGGAACGCCAGCTTGTTGATGCTCCAGCCGTCGTACTTCAAGGTGGTCGAATACATCAGCAGCCCGGCGACCTGGCCCGGATGCTCCGAGGCCAGGTACATCGACATCACCGCACCCATCGACAGACCGCCGACAAACACCTGTTCATGGCGCTGGCGAACCTGGGCGAAGGTTCGACGCAACCCTTCGTACCAGTCCAGCCAGCCGGTGGCCTGCAGGTCGCTGTTGTCGCCGCAGTGCCCGGCCAGGGTGGGCACGTACACCGTGCAATTACCCACCTTGGCCAGGCCCTTGGCGACCTGGCGCAGTTCCGTCGGCGTGCCTGTCAGGCCGTGGATCAACAGGATGCCGACCGGCCCTTCACCGAGAACGAAGCCGGCATCACCCTCACCGAGGTCGATCCCGACGTTGCTCACCGTTTAGTCGCTCGCACCAGCAGTTGCTCGAGCAGCTTCAGGCCCAGTTCGATTTCCGGGTAGCTGATTTCCAGGGACGGTGCCAGGGTGATCACGTTCTTGTAGTAGCCGCCCACGTCGAGGATCAGGCCGAGTTTGCGTCCGTCCACCACCATGTCGCCTTTCATGCCTTCTTCGACCATGTAGTCCAGGGTCGCCTTGTCCGGCGTGAAACCATCCGGGCCGCAGATTTCGCAGCGCAGGGCCAGGCCCAGGCCGTCGACGTCGCCGATGATCGGGAAGCGTTTCTGCAAGTCCTGCAAGCCTTCCAGGAAGAACTTGCCCTTGGCCATGACCATCGCGCCGTAATCGACTTCGTTGGTCATCTTGAACATTTCCAGGCCTACCGCCGTGCCCAACGGGTTGGAAGCGAAGGTGGAGTGGGTCGAACCTGGCGGGAAGATCTTCGGGTTGATCAGTTCTTCACGGGCCCAGATGCCGCCCAGCGGGTTGAGGCCGTTGGTCAGCGCCTTGCCGAACACGATCACGTCGGGTTGTACGTCGAAGTGTTCGATCGACCACAACTTGCCGGTGCGGTAGAAGCCCATCTGGATTTCGTCGGACACCATCAGGATGCCGTGCTGGTCCAGCACCTGCTTGAGCTCGCGGTAGAAGTTCATCGGCGGGATCACGTAGCCGCCGGTGCCCTGGATCGGCTCGACGTAGAACGCGGCGTATTCACTCTGGCCGACTTTCGGGTCCCACACGCCGTTGTATTCGGTCTCGAACAGGCGGGCGAATTGCTGCACGCAGTGGCTGCCGTATTCTTCCTTGGTCATGCCTTTAGGGCCGCGGAAGTGGTACGGGAACGGGATGAACTGCGCACGCTCGCCGAAGTGGCCGTAGCGACGACGGTAGCGGTAGCTGGAGGTGATCGACGACGCGCCGAGGGTGCGGCCGTGGTAGCCGCCTTCGAAGGCGAACATCAGGCTCTTGCCGTTGGTAGCGTTACGCACCACTTTCAGGGAGTCTTCGATGGACTGCGAACCGCCGACGTTGAAGTGGACGCGACCGTCGAGGCCGAACTTCTTCTTGGCGTCGACCGCGATCATTTCCGACAGCTCGATCTTGCCTTTGTGCAGGTACTGGCTGGCGATTTGCGGCAGGGTGTCGATCTGCTGTTTCAGCGCATTGTTCAAGCGCGGGTTGGCATAGCCGAAGTTGACCGCCGAGTACCACATTTGCAGGTCGAGGTAGGCCTGATCTTCGGTGTCCCACACGTAGGAACCTTCGCAACGGCTGAAAATGCGCGGTGGCTCGATGTAGTGAACGGTGTCGCCGTAAGAGCAGTATTTGGCTTCTTTATCCAGAAGAATCTGGTCTTCGGCGCTCGCGATGCGGATATCAGACATGGTGGAAGAGTTCCTGATTTTCAATAGAGAGGTCAGTAGGGGCAAAGGTCGTGGCGTTGGCGGCGATGCCCTGTGGCAGCTTGGCCAGCAATGCGCTCACTTCGGCGAAGGTGTCGAAGCGCGCATGGGGAATGTTGTTGGCCTCGCAGTACCGGGCAAGGCTGCCCTTGGCGAAAACGAAGTCGGCGGTGGAGGCCACGCACATGTCGGACTTGCCGTCACCGATCACCAGCACGCGCTTGTTGCGCGGGGTGGATTTGCACTTGCAGTTGCCGGAAGCGGCACGGCAGGCATCGCTGGCATACGGGAAGTCGATGCGCCAGCTGTTCTGGTCGACCTGGCGCAGGCGGTTGGCGAGGATCGGCAGCAAGCTCACGTAGTTGCGCGACAGAATCCGCGCGATGCCTTGCTCGATGCCGTCGCTGACCACTTCGATGGAGGCCCCCAGGCCAATGACGTGATCGACGAAATCGGGGAAGTCCGGGTCGATCTCGACGCTGTCGAAATACGCCAGCAGCTCACTTGGGGTGGCCTTGATCAGCGCGAGTTGGCGGCTCAGGCATTCGCGTGAACCGATATGCCCATCCAACCATTCCTGCTCGATGGTTTCCCACTCGGGGCCGGCGAAGCGTTGGAGGACGTTGTCGATGACATCGGTGGGGGTAATGGTCCCGTCGAAGTCACACACGATATGCCAGTGGATCATCTGCGTTTACCTTGAGGAGGAGCGCGCTCTGTGCGCTTGCAGAAGGTGTAGAGCAGGGACTGTGCCAACTGGCCAGCACCCAATGGTGCTGGGGGTTTGCGCGGATATCAGACGGTTTTGTGTCGAAGGAGCTACAATTTTTGTAGCTTGCTACAAACAAGATGAGTGCTTGCGCCAAGGCTGCGCTTTGCGCGTTCATGCGCGCATATTCAATCAAGGAACAGTGACCATGTTCAGGATCACCTCCGCTGTATTCGCCGGGTTACTGGGGCTGTGGAGCGTTTCACAAGCCGCGCAGGCCGAAGGCATCACCGGTGAAGCAGGCGCGGGTATCAGCTACCAGCCCAAGGAACCCACCGGCACCCGCTATGAAACCGCGGCCGTTCCATACCTCGACCTGGACTGGGGCGACGTGAGCCTGAGCACCGATGACGGCCTGTCCTGGAGCGCCTTGAAAACCAACGGTTTCAGCGCCGGCCCGTACATCAACTACCTGTCGCGCCGCACGTCCAACGGCGCGTTGTCGGGGTTGCGCGAAGTGTCGAGCATGGCCGAAGTCGGTGGGTTCGTGGAATACGCGCCGGCCGACTTCTGGCGCGTCTACGCCCAACTGGGTCGCGCCGTGGGCGGCGCCCAGGGTCAGGGCGGCGTGCTCGGCAAGGTCGGCGGCGAGCTGGGCTATCCGCTGGTCGGCGGGATCATCGGCAGCAGCGACCTGATGGCGCATTTTGCCGACCGACGCCAGACCAACACGTTTTTCGGCGTGAGCGATAGCGAAGCCGCCGCCTCGGGTTTCCGCCCCTACAACGCCAGCGGCGGCTTCCAGAACGTGACGTTCACCCAGAGCTTCGAGTTTCCCCTGGCGACGAAATGGTCGCTGTTGACCAGTGCCAGCTGGGTCCGCCTGGTGGGTTCGGCGGCGAACAGCAGCATCGTCAAGCAGGCCGGCGAAGTGAACCAGAGCCAGGTGCAGACGGCGATCAGCTACAAGTTCGACTGATGCACATCGATAAAAATGTGGGAGGGGGCTTGCCCCCGATAGCGCAGGGTCAGCCAATACATACGGGACTGATCTACCGCTATCGGGGGCAAGCCCCCTCCCACATGGAGCCAGTATTTCATCGCGATACTTTCAGTTTTCCTCGCCTTCGGCGAGCAACGCGATCCCGCCGATAATCACCGCGACGCCCACCCAGTGCAGCAGGCTGATATGTTCCCCCAGCCCCAGCCACGAACCGAGCAACACCACCACAAACACCAGCGAACTCAGCGGAAACGCCAGCGACAGGCTGCTGCGCCGCAGGATCAGCATCCACACGAAAAACGCGCCGATGTAACTGGCGATCGCCGCCAGAATTCCCGGGTTGCGCGCCACTTCGGACAACCACTGCCAGTTGAAATCCATCTGCCCCAGTTGGTCCCCGGCGACCTTGGTAAACAGCTGCCCGGCGCTCTCGGTGCAAATCAGCAACGCCCACAGCACCACGGTGCCAAGGCGTTCGTGCAACCAGCCCTGATCGATATTTTGCGTACTCATGCCTGACCCCCTGCAATCGCGACTAACATCACGCCGAAAGTAATCACCAGCGTGCCCATCCAGCGCCGGCGGCTGACGGTTTCCCCCAGCACCAGCTTGCCCGCCAGCACCACCCCGCAATAAGCCAGCGCCGCCGCCGGAAACAACAGGCTCAACGGCGCGCGGGACAAGGCTTCAAGCCAGACGAAAAACTCGATGGCGTAGGCCCCGAGCCCCGCCCACAACAACGGCGCATTGAACACCTGGCCCCAGAACGCGTTCAGGCGAAAGCCGCCCTCCAACTCCGGCAAACGGTCCAGGCCCATCTTGAAAAACAACTGGCCGACCACATCGAGCACGATGGAAAAAGCCACCAGCAACACCACGGTCAAAGTCACGGGAACAGCTCCTCAAACAGGTTGATCAGGGCTTCGTTGGTCGCGGCATTGCGCTGCAGGTCCTCGGCGCTCCAGCGCTCGGCCGGCGGCTGGTCGGACTTGGCCTCCCAACGCTTGAAGGCGTTACTGAACACGGGCTTGGCGAACTCGCCGCACACGTCGATGCCGATGATCCGTTTGCGCGCCGCCAGGGCCCGCAGGGCCTGGAGCAGATGGCTCAGGCGCATGCCGCCCTGGTCCCAGTTGGTGGCCGCGTCTTCGCTGGCCAGCACGTCTTTGTCGATGGTGATCCAGATGGCTTCGGTGGGCAGGCTGCTGATCATTTGCTCAAGGAATGCGGCCCAGTCCAGCTCCGCCAGGTTGCGCCAGTACAGGTAGTTTTCCTGCTGCTGGTGGCCGGCGCCATCGCCGACCCGCCCCCAGACTTTCGACGGCGGGTGCTGCCATGGGAACAGCTGCAATTGCCCGCGCGTGAGGGCGCCGAGGTTGCCGCCGCGCAGCTGCGGGTTATGCAGGTCATCGCTGCACGGGCCGAGGGTGACGATGCGCTTGATCGCCGGCATCTTCAGCGCGCGGTTGACCCACGACCCGCAGTGGCGCTTGGGCGCAAAGCGGACCCAGTCGGGGTGGTTGTCGAAGTGGATCAGGCTGATGGGTTCTTTCAGGTCGGCCAGAAATGCCGGCGTCAGGTGGTGATAGTCGCCGGAGCCGACAAACAGGATTTCCGGCCGCGCGTCCGTGGGCCGGGGCCGTGCCGCCAGGCGTTCGGTGAAGCGCTTCCAGGTTTTTTCGGTGGACCACAGACGCAGTTTCGGGCCCAGGTCCAGCAAGTCGAGACGGGTGGCATGACCACTGGCCAAACGCCGGGCAATCGGCGCCTGGCCCGTAAGGCTGTGGTCGAGGTCAAGAATATTCAAGGTAATGTTTCACCCCCAATGGCAGCGCCCAACCGGATTGCGGATGGGCTTTAGGGGGTCAATGCAAGGGACGGGCCAGGGACTCTCTTGAGGACAATGAGCCCCTCCCACATGGGACCAGCGTCAGGATCGGGATTCGCGGATGATCTGGCGAATCGCCCCGACAAACGTTTCGACCGGCTGGCCACCGCTGACCGCGTACTGCCCGTTGAACACGATGGTCGGCACCGACGTCACGCCACGGGACACCCACAGTTGTTCCTGCTCGCGCACCTCGGCGACGTATTCATCGCTGGCGAGAATCGCCGCGGCGCGTTGTGGGTCCAGGCCGACGCTCTCGGCGATACGCACCAGCGTCGCGTGATCGGACGGGTCCTGGCCATCGCTGAAATAGGCTTTGAACAGCGCTTCCTTGAGGTTGTACTGCAAGCCTTCCAACCCGGCCCAATGCAGCAGGCGATGAGCATCGAAGGTGTTGTAGATGCGGCTCTGGCCATCGGTGCGGAACGCAAAGCCCAACTCGGCGCCCATGTCGCGGATGCGCGCACGGGTGGCCTGGGACTCTTCGGCGCTGGAGCCGTATTTCTCGGTGATGTGCTCGACGATGTTCTGGCCCTCGGCGGGCATGCCAGGGTTCAGTTCGAACGGCTGGAAGTGGATCTCGGCCTGCACCTCGCTGCCGAGTTGGTCGAGGGCTTCGGTCAGGCCGCGCAGGCCGATGACGCACCAGGGGCAGGACACATCGCTGACGAAATCGATTTTCAGGGCAGTACTCATGGTAGGCAACCTCGCTGGCATTAATGCGCCGCAAAAGCTGCACGATACACCAATGTCACAACACCTTCGCCGAGACCGGCGGCTCGATCTGCGCCCAATGGACGGCGTCTTCGCGATGGGCTTGCAGGTACGGCAACACCGCCGCCAGCAACGGCGCCTTGAACGCTTCCTGGAAACGATGGGCCAGGCCCGGGATCAGCTTCAACTGGCTCCCCTGGATATGCGCGGCCAGGTGTACGCCGTGCATTACCGGCAACAACGGGTCGGCGGTGCCATGCACCACCAGGGTCGGCACGCGCAATTGGTTGAGCAACGGCACGCGGCTCGGTTCGGCGAGGATCGCCATGATCTGGCGTTTCACACCCTCGGGGTTGAACGCACGGTCGTAGGACAGCGCCGCCTGATGCAGCAACACCTGGCGGTCATCCTTGACATACGGGCTGCCCAGCGCGGCCAGCAAATCGGCCTGTTGCTCCAGGGCCACTGCGCGATTGGGTGCGCTGCGCCGCGACAACAATTGCACCAGCGCCGCATTCGGCGCCGGCAGGCCTTCGGCGCCGGAGCTGGTCATGATCAGCGTCAGGCTTTCCACCCGCTGCGGCGCCATCGCGGCCAGGTGCTGGGCAATCATGCCACCCATGCTCGCCCCGAGGACATGGAATTGCTGGACCTGCAACGCATCCATCAAACCCAGGGCGTCATCGGCCATGTCGGTCAGCGTGTATGGCGCCGCCACGGGCAGGCCGAGCTTGTAGCGCAACACTTCAAACGTCAGGTTGGCGCTGGCCGGAGCCTGGCGCCAGGTGGACAGGCCGACATCGCGATTGTCGTAGCGGATCACCCGGAAACCTTGCTGGCACAGGGCGACGACAACCTCGTCAGGCCAGTGGATCAGTTGCCCGCCCAGGCCCATCACCAGCAACAAGGCCGGATCGGACGCACGGCCGATGCTTTGGTAGGCGATGCTCACCTGAGCCAGATCGACCGTTTGGGTCGGGACATTGACATCACATCGAGACGCCGCAAAAGACGGCAGGCCGAACAGTAGAGCGGCCAGTAACAGCAACACGCGCATGAAAAACACCGAAACACAGAACCCCAGTAGAGCGCGAGTCTGATGAAGTTTGTTCAAGCGCGCTGCCACAGTTGCGTGACAGTTTAATGAATGTCGCTCAACGGTCGGCTCACTAACTATCTATCCCTGCGCGCCTCGTTCTCCACCTTTAAATAGGGCTCCGACCGGTAAAGCACCGTTCTGCCCCTATTTTTCGAGTGCCGTCACATGACCGATACATCCAACCCGCTCTCCCCCCTTGCCGTGCGCGATTTCCCGCCGTTTTCCCACGCGCAGGTTCGCCCCGTGAACGAAAGCCTGCTGCTGGAAGCCACGGCCCGCTGGCACGCCAGCCGCGAACAGATGCTCCGGCTCAGCACCGATGCGCCCAGTGTCCACGCCTCGCTCAACGCGTTCATCAACGAGCAACTGGACCTGGACGGCGACAGCGTGCAGTTGCACTTTGCCGCGTCCGATGAAAGACCGGCGCGCTCCATCACACTGACCCAGGCCAGTGCCTTCGTTCATCAATTTCCCGCCTACGCCGCGCTTTACCAGCATTGCCGGGTGATCGGCCTGCCGGAAGGCAAAACCCAGTACGCAGCGCAGCCGTTCGAGCTGGTTAAACCCTTTACCCAGCTCAACGTGGAACAGGCCCTGCGAACCGCGTGGGTCCGCTACTGGTGGTTCACGCGCGCGCCTGGCACTGCGGTCTCGCGTCGCGATCACGCGGTTGCGCAGTACAGCAGCCATCTCCAAGCCGCCGCGCAGTTGGCCTGCGCCTCGGGGGCGATCACGGCCGATCAATTGAAACCGTTGCTCACGGTCCTCGACCCGCCAAGCGGCGCGTTGCAGCTCGACGGTCAGAAGATCTACGCCGAGCAACTGCTGCTCAAACGCACCGGGTTGGCCGATGCCGAGATACCCGGTGCGCTGGTCATTACCCTGGATGCCGAGGTCGTCCTCCAGCTGTTGTACCTGCCCTCTGAAGAACCGGCGCTGAACCTGTTCAACAGCCGCGTCGGCATGGAGCAGTGGTTGCTCGATCACCCCACGCTGTTCCCCGGCGTGACGGCCATCACGCGAGACAACCTGATCGACTACCGCGAGGTCGACGAGCCCTTGCAAGCCGGCGTGACGCACCTGTTGGAACATCGCCTCAAAGAAAAGCAGGCCAGCTTGAAATACCCCCACGGCCGCGACCTCGCCGAACATGGACACAGAGCGCTGGAAGCAGCCGATCAGGTGGACCGGCAACAGCGCAGCCAGGGGGTTTTCGCCTTGCCGCCGGCATCCGCGCTCGCTCCCGCCGAGGACGACGCGCCCCTCGACAGCGCGCCCATAGTCTTCGCCGGACTGACCGCTGACCTGCCCCTGGCGCAGCGCCGCCACGCGCTGTCGCGGCAACAACAGCCGCTCTTCGGTACGGTGCAGGCGCCTGCCATATTGCCGCCGCCGAGCGATGAGCAACAGGCCACGTTGCGCAGCCAACTCAACCGCTTGCACGAGGCGCAACAGCAAGCCCACGAAGCGGCCAGCGCGCTGTGGAATCAACCCCAGAACCAGCTATTGGAGCTGTCCCAACAGGCCAACCCCGACTATCACCGCTTGCTCCAGGCACGGCTGAACGGGCTGCTTGCCGAAGCCAGCCTGCAGCGCCAACTCAACCAGATCAGCCCGGCCGGGTACGCCATGCTCCTGGCCGCGCTTGACCCGCTCAACGCGCCAGACCCCGAACTCAAAGTGTCGGTGGCGACCTTGACGCTGTCGATCCGCGAGCGCAGCAACGACGCAATCAACACCCAGCGCAAAGAACTGGACGGCGCGCTGCTGATCACCCTGGAAGCGGCGCTGCTCGATGCGTCAACGCCTCAGGACCTGTTGTTGTACTGGCCGGGCAGCCAGGGCGGGCTGCAGCACTTCGCTTCGCGCCAGGCGCTTGAACAGTGGCTCGGCGTAACGCCCTCGGACGCGTCGTCGCTGGAACTGGCCCTGCTCAATCAGACCCCGTTCGAGTACAGCCTCACCGTGCAACTCGACGACTGGGTCGCCCAGATCGAAGCGATGCTTCGCCGCGCCCCGGACGACACCGAGCGCCAAGCCCGGGAGCTGCAACCCATGCGCGTGCAAGCGATCCAGGAACTGGGCGTATCGACCAACACCGCGCGCGAACTGGCCTATGCGCAGCTTCTGGAGCAGCAGCAGAGCGGCGCACTGGCGGCGCAACTGCCGGTCTGGCTCGGCCAGGTTTCAGCGGCCGACAGGGCCGAACTCAAGGCCCTGCTGGAGCGCTACATCGTGGCGTTGCAACGCGCCGATGAAGTATTGAACCTGAAGCTGCCGCTGATCAGCAGTTTTTGCACAAAACGCCTGCACGCAAGGCTGTCCCGGGACTTCTCGCTCAAACAAGCGTTCAGCGTTCAGCTCGACGTTCCCGAATCGGTCACGCATCAACAGCATTTCGTCGGAGCCCCCGGCGCGCCCGGCACTCCGACCAAGACGGTGCAGGTCCCCAGCGCCACCCGGGTCAAAATGAGCCTGGATGAGCTGGCGCTGAGCAACATCGATACGCCGATCGCCGAGCGCTTGACGTTCATGAAGGTCGAGGTCAGCAGCCAGGACGCCACGGAAGGCCAGGCACTCACCGCCGGGCTCAGCGCCAACTACCTGCGCAAGCTGGTGCCGGAACTGGACCTGGCCCAAGCGTATGAAGACCTGATCGTCGAGGCTTACCAAGGCTCGGATCGCGAAACGGACTTCAGCCGTGACTATCGCCTCGAATGCCTGCTCGAACCTCAGCGCCTGATGCTTACGCTCCAGGGGCGCCTGGCGTTCCTGCAAAAGCACATCACGGCCACCGAACTGAACACCTTCAACATCGCCGTGAATGCCAGCACGGCCGAAGCCTGGCGCGCCGATGGCAATGACATTGAGTTGCTCCCCGCCCACCTCAGTGTCGGCGGGCCAGACACCCAGGACGGTTCAAGCACGTTGTCCGGCGTCACCTTCATCCGTCAGAAAAACTCCGGGCTCACCCTGCTCTATCTGCCCGAGAGCCCGGACGGCCACTACCTGCGCAGCTACGCCAACCTTGAAGCCGCGCGGCTGGCGCTGTACCGCCTGTGCCTGAGCAGCACAATGGTCAATTACCTGGCCGGCCGCGCCTTGCTGGGCAACGTGGCCAACCACGTCAGCCGGATCAATCAAGCGCTGCTCCGGCATTTCGACGCGCTGATCGGCGTCGGCCGCCCCTGGCCCGTCACCACATCGCTGGCCGGCCATTTGCTCAACGCGCAAATGGGCCGCGTCAAGGAGGCCCACCGCGCCAGTTCCCGTTCCAACAGCGACCTGTACCTGGAACGCTATGCCATCAAAGGCGTGCAGACCTTCAGCTATATCAAGATGGCGCTCGGCGTGGTCCCCGTGGTGGGTACGGTGATCGGCCTTTACGACGGCTGGGTCAGCGCCAATGACGCGGTAGATGCATTTCGACGCGGCGATCATGCCCAAGGCATGCACGACATCACCCAAGTCCTGCAATCAATGATCGACGCCGGCGTGGATGTGGCCGGCGGGGTGCTGATCACGCCCAACGCAGCGCGCACGCGCACGCTTGGGCGCCAGTTGCGCAATGCCTTCAAGGGCGGCCGCTACCTGCAACCGCCCATGAGCCGCAAGGCGCGCCGCATCGCCGAGCGCTTCAGCGGGTATGAGTACGACAAGGAGATCGCCCTGGCCCATCTGACCCCGGCGAGCCACGGTATTTACCGCAACATCTACCGCCATGCCGACGGCCACTTCATCGTGCGGCAGGGCAACGTCTATCAGGTCGAACTGCAGAACGGCCATTGGCGCTTGAGCGGCAACGCGCTGAAAACCTACAAACAACCGATTGCGCTGGATGACGCCGGCCAATGGGACACCCACTTCGGCGTCTACGGCACCGCGCAACCGGCGGGCCTGGCGGGCGGCGGCGGCGTGCTCGGGCACCTGGCGGACACCCTCGAGCCGCTCTGGCCGATGGCGATTCGACAACGGCTGCCGATCTGGTGGACCGATCATGTCCTGCGCCGCCAACTGGCGCTCAGCAATGCGCTCAATACGCTGAGCAGCCGGCTCGACGCTCAACTGGCCGCGACCAGCAACCTGCAACACCTGTCCAACCAAAGCGACTTCGCCACCCGCAAGACATTGCAGCCAACCCTTGATCAGGCCTACACCCAGGACATCGAGCTGGCGATTCAGCAGGCCAACGCCATTCAGGACGTGATCGCCTCCACCCCCAACAGAGAGCACCTGGCCCTCAAAGGCTTGCAAAGCCGCGCCGCCTTGATTGTCACCAGCAGAGCCGTGGAACGCCTGAAAGTCGCCGCGGCCGCGCTGCAGGAATTGACCGGGCAATTCGCTGATATCCAGGTGCCGCCCGCACGCCCCGCCGCCATTCTGCAGTTTCTGCAAACCCGCAAAGGTCTCAGCCAGAAAATCGTGCAGGAACTCGACCGGATCGACCGCATCTTCCTGGTCATGAACGAATGGAGCAGCCAGATCAACCTGGCAGCGCTGGAGGCCGATCTGCGCCTCCAAGGCAGAAGCACGCGCAGGACCGCGCAACAGATCGACGCGGACCTGCAAAATACGCGCACGCTGGTGGGCGAGGCTCGCGATGACGCGGCGCGCTGGAACGAGCTCTACGATGAAGGGTTTCGCACGCACCTGCGCACCGTCCACAGCATCGATACGTTCAACCGCTACGATCACGTCAGCGATCCTTCCTGGTTGTATTTGCAAAGTGAGGTCAATCGCGTCTATCTCGACGCTCACCTGGCCCTGAACACGCATTTCGCATTGACCAAGACGCCCACCACCGTCAGCCAGCGCACACGGATCCTCAATGAATGTATCGATGCCTACGCGCGGTTCAGCCTCAGCGTTAAAACCTTGAGCGCAGGCTACCCGCAACATTTTGACCTGGATAACCTGGACGCCTTGCTGAACAACCTCGAGCGCATGATTCAACTGGCCCGCCACCGTATCGGCACAACACCTCGCCTGCGGCGCCCGCAGCCCGATGCCCCCCAAGGGACGGTGTTTGAAAGCGAAGACAACCGGCTGCTGATCGGCATAAAAAGCACCGACCCTCGCACCAACACCACGCGCTACACCATCGACAACCTCAGCGGCCACACCGAGACCTGGGAGCAACGCCCGGACGGTCGGGCCCAGCGCCAACCGGCGCCGCACGTGGAGTTCCCGGCGGAGGCGAACGTGAAGTCGGTGATGGTGAGCGAAGCCCAGAACCGCCTGCGCGCCGTGCCGGCGTACCAGGCCAAAGTCGACGCCTATGCTCGCCAGGGCATGTTGCCGGTGGACCTTGAACACATGCTGGTCAGCGAAGCCGCCGAACTCACCTTGCGCGCAAACCGCATCGCGCGCCTTGACCCCGAGGAGCCGAGCCTCCAGCCATTGCGCACGACCGCCAGCGAACTGACTGCCGCCGGCCGCGCCTTGCGCACCCGACAATCGTTGGCCAGTCGCAAACCCACCGACGGCATGCTCGATGACCTGGTCAGGCATCACGTGGTCGAGGTGCGTCGCACCGCGTCGATGAGCGAACTGGCGAGGCGTGCCAACGGGCATCGCGACTTCATGCAGGAATATGAAGTCTGGGACCTGACCGCCACCCCGCCGCGCTCGTTGTGGTACGCGCACTTTCATTACAACCGCCGCACGGCGATCTTCGACGAGTTCGAAAAGGCCCACCTGAAACTGCCGGAGCATCGTTATTTGACCCATGCCGACGACCCGTCGCTGCCGTTCTCGGACATCGGCAGGCAGTCCGCTGCATTGCCGCATATCCGGCCGCTATGGGTTGCCCAATAACCGCGCCGGCCTGCGGCTGTCAGCGGAGCGCTTCGGTCACAGCGTCAAAAACAGTTTTTCATCCAGCGGCGGGCCGATCCGCGCCCTGACGATCTGTTCCACCACGCGGTTATTGCCCGCCTCGGCCACCAGGTCTTTCTGGGTCTTGGTGCGCTGCGACGGGATCTTCAGGTGCGCCGCCGTGTAGAGATTGCGCGGCGAACCTTTGGCCGGGTAGTGGAAATGGGCATACCACAAGACGTCGACCTTGCCTTTTTCACGCACGGCGTACTCGGTGAAGACATCGCCGCTTTTGGTCGCGATGTCTCGCTGGACCAGGTTGATGTCGACGAACCCGTGCTTCCACAGGTAGTCGATGTTTTCCGGTTTGGGGGGTAGGACCTTGTAGCCATCGGCGCAATGTTGGCGGGCCTTGGCAAGCAGTTCGTCCGCCGCCGTGCGCCACTGTTTGACCCATTGTTCGGTTTCGGGATTGCTGCCGTGACGGGTTTCGGCCAGCAAGGCGGTCGCCTGAAGCCGCTCGGCCTGGGCTTGCAGCATGTCGTTCCAGTCCAGCGGGTTGATGCCCTCCCGGCGTTGCGGGTCGTTGAGTTTGCGTTTCTGGAACGCGATCGTGCGTTCAATGCCGGCGCTTTCTTCGAGCAGTTTCCTGGCGTCGGACTTGAGCGTTGACAGCGACTTGGGCGATGACGCGGGCCGTGCGGGTTGCGCGGGAACGATCTTCACCCACTCGCCCTCGCTCGCGTGTTCGCTGTAACTGGCGACCGACCGGCCGGATTGCGGGTCCAGCACATCGATGATCGCGCCGGAGCCTGCCGCCTGGGGGCGCGCGGTGCCGATCAGGGTTTCCTTGTCGCGGGTCTTGAACGTGCGCTGGCCCGCCGGTTTTTGCCGTTGATCGATACGCACGACGGCGGCAGGCACCAGCGCTTGTTCCTCGCGCATCACTTCGGCCAGGTCGGTTTGGGCATCGTTGATCACATCGCGCAGGCGTTCGGCAAACAGCTGCTGATACTCGGCTCGCTGAAGGCCGGGATTCGTGTCCTGTATCGCCAGGCTGTCGCTGAGCACGCGCTGGTAGGTGCCGATGACGGTTTCCAGCGTCGCCTTGCGTTCGCTCAAGCTGTAACCGGTGTACTGCCGCAGGTCCAGGTGAGCGTTGTAGACGGGGATCAGGTTGGTTGAACTCAAGCGCTGCAGGTAAAACGACTCCACTGGGTCGCTCGTTCGCGCATAGCGATCGAGGCTCAGTTCTTTGAGGTTGGTCAGGCTGGTCAGCTTCATGCGCAGGGCCGTAATCGCAGGTGGCTGTCGGTCTTGCTGCTTGAGGAAGTGCGCGGCCTTGGTTTTGCCGAACGACGAATCGTCCGTCCATTTTTCCAGCACAGCGGCGGAGGCCAGGGCGGCTTCCCGCACGCTTTCCAAGTCGCGGTAAACCCTGGCGAAGTTGTCCATCAGCTCGATATACGTGCTTTTGGAGCCGGTCCTTGCCTCGCTCACCACCTCCGCCATCGAGCGTCCGCTGGGGACGTGTTGATTGCTGTCTTCGGCCAGCGTGGTGTAGAACTGTTCGATTTCACGGTAGTTGTCGAGCACCGTCTCATAGAGATTGGAGCGCGCCTGTTTTTCTTCGGAAAGATCATCCACTGCGCCGAGTTTTTTCGGCACCAGATGGTCAATGGCGGTCTGAGCCGCCGCACTGTGTACCTCAGTGCGTTGCTTGAGTTGCACGAGTTGCTGGTCGATGGTCTGCCTGAGGTGCTTCGTGAGTTCCAACTGCGCCAGGTAAGGCGCGATAAAGCGCTGTTGATGCTCCCCGGTGGTAGACAACCCCCACAGCGTGCGCAGTTTTTTACGGCCGTTGTAGTAGTCGGTAATGCTCGCAATCACTTGATTACGCGCGTCTGCCCTCGGTCCATCCAATACAAGTGCGGCCTCGACGGCCTGACTGAACGCTTCCCCTCGCGCCTGTTGTGCCTGCCTGTTTTGTTTGACCCGCTCGGCGACGCCGTTCTTGCGCGGCATGCCACCGCGCAGCCGGGGGCGACTGTCGAAACTCCAGCGCCCCTGTGCGTCACGCCTGATCGGCGGGCCGGTACGCGCGCGGTTGTTCGCGTCGATGATGAACACCCCGTCGAGGTCGTTGGCCACCCGGAACCACTGCTTGTCGATGTTGGCGTACAGCCCGCCCTGGCTCAGGTACAGGCCCTGTTTTGGCCCCTCGGCAATCGCCGCACCGACATCGACCGGCGCGGCTACCCGGAATGACTCGATCTGCGCGAGCTGGCCGGGGCTCAGGCGGCGCGGGCTGGAGAACGCAAAATCCAGCATGCTCGCATGACCGCCGATGGCGCCGGCAGAAGGCTCCACACTGCCTTGGCGGATGCTCGCGCGATGGGCGCCCGGCGTCTGGCCCGGGGCGCGGCGCAGCGGGCCATCGTTTGGCGCGATGGCTTTGAGAGCGTCGAGCGTCAGCGGCGGCTGCGCGGCGTCGGCGGGCGCGGAATGGGTCAAGACCATGCCCATATTGAGCAACAGGTCCACCACGCTGGCCGTGCTGTCGCCCTGGGCGGCGGGGTTGGACAGTGTGCGGATATCGTCCTCGCTACCGGCCAACTGCAACAACCACCCCGCCATCGCCCCAGGCCCACGCAACACGGGTAACAGGGTGTTGAACAACAACCCGCCCAGTTCCTTGAAGGAAGCCCAGCGGCTCTGCGCGTCCGATACCGATTGCCCCTGGGCCAGGTTCACCAGGCTGTGGGTGTTGCTCTGGTACAGGTGCTGCATCAGGCGCCCTTGCTCCAGGTCCTGGCGTAATGTGCTGGCGGCGTCATAGCCGTCCACGGCGAGTGTCGTCGGTGCCGGTTGGGCGGGCGCGTCGAACTCGTTGAAGACGCTGTAGCGGGCAATGTTGGGAATCTTGAAGCCGCCGTTGCCGTACACCGCGCGCGTCCTGTCGTCGGGCAACCAGGCCAGCACGCTTTGCTGCAAGGGGCCGGGCTGTTGCACCGCCTCCAGCAGCGCTTGGCGCGTGGCAAATTCCTGCAATACCGGGGACAACATCGGCCGGTAGAGAAGGTGCGGGCCGACAGCCGCATTCGCTGGCTCGATGACGAACATGTTCTGGACTACATCGGGTGTCGCGCCGGACTTGCGGATAAACGCCAGGGGCCGCATGACGATGTCTTGCCCGTCGACCTGTTTCGCTCCAGCGCCGGGCGTCAGCAGCGCCTCCACATACCGGTAACCGTGCGTGGTGATGCCCGCTTCGCCCTTGAGCTTGAGCTCCAGCGCCTGCATCGCCAGTTGGCGCGGGACTTGTTGGGCGAACAAGGCGCTGCGCCGACGTGACTCATCGCTGTCACCCAGCAGGTGGGTTTGCAGCAACGCAGGATAGTGTTTGCCGATGTCCACCTGGCTGACGATGTCTTTCAAGCGCTGCGGCATTGCCGGGTCGCTGATCGGTTGACCGAAGTGGCGCACTTCGATTTCGCCCTTGGGCAGCCCGGCCAGATTGCGCAAGGCCATGTCGGTCAGGCTCATCGTGACGCGCTCGATGTAGCCGCTGCCCAACGTGCCGACCGGTACTTTGAAGGTGACGTCGAGGTGGTCCGCGAGCAGCCCGGTGTTCTGCAACTGCGCTTGCAGCTGTTGCTGGGTATAGGTGCGAATATCGGGAATGTCCGAAAAAAAGTTACGCCCCTGGTTGCGTTGGACATCGCTGGCCAGTTCGAGGGCGTGGCGATGGTAGGCAAGGCGATCGGCCGGGTCGGCGTTGCGCATCCACTGCGGCAGTTTTTCCTGCAGCCGTGCCAGTTCCGCGGAATCTGCGGCATAGGCGCCGACAAACCACGGGCTCGGATCGCTGAGCACGCTGAAGCGCTGCTCCAGAGCCTGAAGGCTGCCGGCTGGCGGGAGTTCGATGCTGTCTATCGCCTGCAACTGGTTGTTCAGAATGATGCCCGCTTGCGCATCGAAGATATTCGCGTCCGGCTCCTGGCGTTTCCAGGTCAAGTGGTCGAAGACGAAGTCGTTTTCCAGCGTCTCGCCCCAGGCCTTGCCGAAGGCTTCCAGCGAGTCGTAAGGGGTGATCTGGCCGTTGGCCGCGGCATGCAGAACCTGGGTGCTGGCGCCGATCTGACGGGTGAGCAAAAGATCCGGGCTGAGCTGGGTGGAGGCACCGCCACCGTAGCGGACGCTGGTGTCGAGCACGAAGACCCGCGCCGCATCGTCGCCGTTGGCACTCACGCGTTGCGCACGCTCGGGCCAGGTGACCACCTGGTCAAGGGTGGCGCGTTGCGCATCGGTAAGGCCGGGCTGTTTCAGCGCCGCACTGCGCAGGTTGTCGCTGAGCATGCCGCTGAGCCACAACCAGCGGTTGTCCGCCCCGCCAGCATTTTGTCCCCAGTAACGGGTCAAGGCTCGCGCAAACGCGTCTTTGAGGCTGGGCCGAAGGCTGCGGATCGCCAGCTCAATGGCCGACATGTCGATGTCTTCGCGCCGGTTGCCTGAAGCGTCGGGGACTCTGAGGGTGGTGCCGGTTCCTTGTTTGACCAGTTTCTGCGGCCATGAATACTTGTCGGCGAAATCGATATCGGCCCCGCTGGCCAGGTGGTTGAGCGCGACATCCAGCAGCGGGGTCAAGCGGTATTGAACCGGGTTTTCCGCGATCGGTTCTGCCACCGAGGTCCGCGCTACGTCGAATTCCAGCGTGGGATACAGGCTGTTGATCGCCTCGCCGAGCATGTCCCTGACAACCGAGCGCACGTCGGGCCGCGTCGCGAACTGGCTGCTGACGACGTGGGCGGCGAGGTGGCTGGCGCGGGGCCGGGGTTGCACCTCGGCGATGGCGCCGGCACGGCTCAGGGAGGTGGGCGCGGGTGCAGAGGGCGAAGGGGTTGGATTGGCCGGTGGTACAGCGGGGTACAGACGAGGGATGAAGGGCATTGCAGCGGTGCTAGCGGTCATGGGGCACATCCTTGGCGGGGCAGTACGGTGTCGTCCCAACGACGCATGGAGCGCCCTTCGGGACGAATGTCGCGGCAAAAATACCCACTCATCCCTACGGTGAAACAAGAAATGCGTAATTGACTATGTCCACACACGCGGGGCCCGCCGGGGCTCCGGGCCAGCGCCGTTTCGCAATGTATGGCGGGATATGAACCTCGTGCGCCGGCCGGCAGGTCGACAGCCCGCGCAACATGAGACAAACTCACCCTATTCGAATTGCTCATCAATATTGCTCATGGAGACCACGGTGCTGGAAATCCGCCACCTGAAAACCCTGCACGCCTTGCGCGAGGCCGACAGCCTGGTCGAAGCCGCCGAACGCCTGCACTTGACCCAATCCGCCCTGTCCCACCAGTTCAAAGAACTGGAAGAGCGATTGGGCATGCCGTTGTTCGTGCGCAAGACCAAACCGGTGCGTTTCACCAGCGCCGGCCTGCGCCTGCTGCAACTGGCAGACGCCACCCTGCCCCTGCTGCGCGGCGCCGAGCGTGACATCGCGCGCCTGGCCGGTGGCACCGCCGGGCGCCTGCACATGGCTATCGAATGCCACAGCTGCTTCCAGTGGCTGATGCCGACCATCGACCAGTTCCGCGATGCCTGGCCCGAGGTCGAGCTGGACCTGGCGTCCGGTTTCGCCTTCGCCCCGCTGCCGGCCCTGGCCCGTGGCGACCTGGATCTGGTGGTCACTTCCGACCCGCTGGAGCTGCCGGGCATCACGTATGTGCCGCTGTTCACCTACGAAGCCATGCTGGCCGTGGCCAACCAGCACCCCCTGGCGAACAAGTCGTACATCGTGCCGCAAGACCTGCTCAGCGAAACCCTGATCACCTACCCGGTGGAACGCGACCGCCTGGATATTTTCACCCGTTTCCTCGAACCCGCCGATGTCGAACCGGCCCAGGTACGCACCTCGGAGCTGACGGTGATGATGATGCAACTGGTCGCCAGCGGTCGTGGCGTTTGCGGCATGCCGCATTGGGCGCTGCATGAATACAGCTCGCGCGGTTACGTCAAGGCCAAGCGCCTGGGTGAGAAAGGCCTGTTTGCGACGCTGTATGCGGGGATTCGTGCAGACATGCTGGACGCGCCGTACATGCGCGACTTCCTGCTGACGGCCAAGGACACGTCGTTTTCCACACTGGATGGGGTCAGCGCCGTGCGTTGAGGGGCACGGCTCAGTCCTTGGAACCCGCCAATCAGGCGGTGGTGGTCAGCGATTTGCGATAAAACGGCAGGATCAGCTCACGCGTCAAGGGCGCCAGGTGCAGGCCGCCGTCTCCGGCCGGGTCGATCCAGCGCACTTCTTCGATCTCGGCGGCCGGGGTCACCGGCACGTCGATCCGTACCTGGAACAGTTCGGCTTGCACCGTAAAACCTGGCTCGTTGGCGGCCGGGGCCGAGAAACGGCCGAGGTAGACCGCCTGGCTCGGCTCGATGCGCAAGTTCAGCTCTTCGTGCAGCTCACGGGCCAGCGCTTCGACCGGTTGTTCGCCGGCATCGATCTTGCCGCCCGGTTGCATGAATGCCTGGGTGCCGCGCTTGCGCACCAGCAACGTCTGGCCGTCGCCGCCGATCAGGAGCGCGGCGGCGATACGGATAGTGGTTGGCATGGACAAAATCACCTTGAATGCAAAGACACAATGATCCCATGAATCGCCTCAGCTCAAAAGATGGGGCTCTTCCGGTTCGCGGATAAACACGCTGTACTTGGCGCCCTCCATGGCTTCAAACGCGATCAGCTTGTCCACCAGCGGCAAGTTGAGCACTTTGCCGGCATTGAGCAGCAACATGCCGTTATCGGCGTTGAGGTTGCGCGCCAGGATCATGCCGTCGGCCAGTTCGCGGGTGCTCAGCACTTTGACACTCGGGTCGCCCAGGGTCACGTCGTTGAGGAACGCGGCGCAGGCCAGGACGAAGTCTTCGACCATGTCCGGATCATAGAGCCGCCCCGCGTACTTGCGGATGTACAGCAGTGCTTCATCGCTGTTCATCTGCCGTTCCAGGATCAGGCCCTTCTGCAGTTCGATGAAGTCCACCGCCAGTTTGAGCAAGCGCGCGCCTACGGGAATCGTTTCACCCTTGAGGTGATCGGGAAACCCGGTGCCGTCCCACCGCTCCTGGTGATGGCGGATCAGCCGTGCGGCGTCCTTCATCGGCTCGAGCGTCATCAGCAACGACTCGCTCTGCGCCGGGTATGCGCGATAGCGTTCGCGGTCGTTGCTGTGCAGCAGTTCCGACGGGACGGCCATCATGCCGTCGCTCCAGCTCAATTTGCCGATGTTGTAGAGCGCGGCGGCCATGGTCAGGTCACGGGCGCTGGCTTCGTCCAGCGCCTGGGCTTTGCAGTACACGCGGATCAGCTCGATCAACTGGCGGTTGGTCTGCTTCTGCTTGGGCAGGCGCAGGTTGGCCAGCAGCGAAAACACTTCGGTGCCGGTCACATAGCTGCGCTTGAGCTCGTCGTAGGCCAGGTCGAGCATGTCGGCGGTTTGCTGCAGCTCGCTGGTGCGCGCTTCGACGCGCTTTTCCAGGGTGGCGTTGAGGGCCTTCAACTGCTCGTTCTGATCGCGGGTCAACTGCTCAAGACGCACGCGCTCGCGTTCGGAATGCTGGTGTTCCAGAGACTGGCGCAACGTCAGGAGCATTTCCTCGTCGTTCCAGGGCTTGCTGATATAGCGGTGGATCTGACCTTCGTTGATCGCCTTGATCATCATGGTCATGTCGGCATAGCCAGTCAGCAGGATGCGCGTGGTGGCCGGGTACAGGCGGTGGGTCTCGGCCAGCAGCATCGCCCCGTCCATCGCGGGCATGCGCGCGTCGGTCATGAGCAGGTCGACGGGCTCGGCAGCCATGATTTCCAGGGCCTGGGCACCACTGCTGGCCAGCAGCACATCATAAGGCTGGCCCCGCAGCAGGCGGCGCAGGCTGTTGAGGATCGATTCTTCATCGTCGACCAGCAAAATAGTAGGTCTGTAAGGGGACGTCGTAGCAGTTTGTTCATCCATGGCGACACCTCCTGGCGATGGTACTCGGTTGCTTCATTGCGCCCCGGCGTGATCGATCACTGTACTTGCATAAGCAATGAGCGCTAGATGCAGGCTGGGGTAACTGAGGGTGATTTGACGCCAACTGGCGTACTTATTCAAGGGACCCGACTATGCTAGTAGCATGAAGCCATGACTGTTCCCCGTTTATTGAAGCATTCAAGGTAAGGAAGCCCGATGCGTAAGAATCTTCAGTTGCCTGCGTCCCGGTGTCAGCCATGAATCCGTGCTCAGGAAGGGCCAATCGACGGGTGCTGATCGTCGATGACGCGGCCTCCATCCACGAGGATTTCCGCAAGATCCTGTGCGCCGATACCACAGGCGGCCAGTCCCTGGACAGCATCGAAGAAACCCTGTTCGGCACCGCCCCCACCGTGCGCCAGACTTTTGTGCTGGACTCCGCCTATCAGGGCCAGGAAGCCCTCGCCCTGGTCAACCAGGCCCTGGCCGACAACGCGCCCTACGCCCTGGTGTTCATCGATATGCGTATGCCGCCGGGCTGGGACGGCCTGGAAACCATCGAACAACTGTGGAACGTCGACCCGAACCTGCAGATCGCCCTGTGTACGGCCTACTCGGACTATTCCTTCGAAGCCATCGAAGCGCGCATCCAATACAGCGACCAGTTGCTGATCCTGAAAAAACCGTTCGACAACCTGGAAATCCGTCAGATGGCCAGCGCGCTGACCTGGAAATGGCAGTTGGCCCAGGATGCCGCGCTCAAACTGATGGGGTTGGAGCGCACGGTCGAAGAACGCGTGCAGGAACTGCTGAAGGTCTCACACCTGCTGCAATACGACGCCCTGACCGAACTGCCCAACAGCACCCTGCTGGGCGACCGGCTGACGCAGGCCATTGCCGTTTGCAGGCGCCATGACACCCAGTTGGCCGTGATGTTTATCGGCCTGGACCGCTTCAAGCGCATCAACAATGCCCTGGGCTATCCGGTCGGCGATGAAATGCTCAAGCAGGTCAGCCAAAGCCTGGTGGCCACGGTGCGCGCGTCGGATTCGGTGTTTCGCTACGGCTCCGACCAGTTCGTGCTGATCCTCAACGACATCAAGCATCCCCAGCAAACCCAGTACATTGCCGAAAAACTGCTCGGCGCCATCAGCACGACACACTATGTGGCCGGGCATGACTTGAGTGTCACCGCAAGCCTGGGCATCAGCATCTACCCCAACGACAGTTTCAGCGCGGTGGAGCTGATCAAGAACGCCGAAACCGCCATGCACACCAGCAAAGCCCATGGCCCCAACGACTTCAGTTTCTTCGTCAACGAGATGAACCTGCGCGCCCAGGCCCAGCAGAGCCTGGAAAGCGCGATCCGGCAGGGCTTGCAGCGCGATGAGTTCATATTGCACTACCAACCGAAACTGGATTTGAGCAGCGGGCGGATCGTCGGCGCCGAAGCCCTGATTCGCTGGCACCAGCCCGATCACGGCTGGATCTACCCGTCAGCCTTCATTCCCGTGGCCGAAGACAGCGGCCTGATCGTGCCCTTGAGCCAATGGGTGTTGCGCCAAGCCTGCGAGCAAGCACAAGCCTGGCGCGCCGCCGGCCTGCCTGCACTGTGTATCTCGGTGAATATTTCGGCGATTGATTTTCGCCAGCGCAATTTTGTCGCCAACCTGGCGGCCATTCTGCAACGCACCGGCCTGACGCCCAGTTTGCTTGAACTGGAGATCACCGAGAGCGTACTGATGCAAAACGTCGAGGACACGCTCGTCACCCTGCAAGACATCAAAGCCTTGGGCGTGCGGCTGTCGATCGACGATTTCGGCACCGGCTATTCCAGCCTCAGTTACTTGCGCCGGTTTCCCATCGATGTGTTGAAGATCGATCAATCCTTCGTGCGCGGCCTGGGCGAAAACAGCCAGGATGCACAACTGATCAGTGCCATCATCAGCCTGGGCAAGAGCCTGGACTTGAACATCATTGCCGAAGGCGTCGAAACCCTTGAGCAATTGGAGTTCCTCAGAGCCCACCGTTGTGAGGAGGGCCAGGGTTTCCTGTTCAGCAAAGCCGTGGCGGCCGCTGAATTCGCCCAATTGATGCAAGCCGGGCAACGCAGCCTGATGCCCCCCCAGTGACTGTCTATCCAAGGAACGAACGCTTGATCCGTCCCCTCACCCGCTCTCCTCGCCCGTCACCCTGGGCACTCGGTCTTGCCGTCGCCCTCGGGGTTGGCGCCGCCCTGCCCGCGGCGGCCGCGCCACTGGATGAGCCGCTCAAACCACTGCCGCCGGTGCCGCTGCTGGATGTGGCAACAGTTGAGCTGGGGCGCCAGTTGTTCAACGAGAAACGCCTGTCAGTCAATGACAGCCTGTCCTGTGCCAGTTGCCACCAACTGGCAACGGGCGGGGGCGACGATAAGCCGTTTTCCTTGGGCTTTGATGGCAAGCCGGTCAAACTCAACACACCCACGGTGTTCAACGCCAGCCTGAATTTCAAGCAGTTCTGGGACGGTCGGGTGGATACCCTAGAGGCCCAGATCGAACAAGTGGTCATCAGCCCGGTGGAAATGGGCAGCGACTGGAAAACAGTGGTCGACAACCTCACCGCCATGCCGCAGTACCAGGCCGCCTTCAGTCAGGTGTACCCCGACGGCGTGACGGCGGCCAACGTGCAAAATGCCCTGGCGACGTATGAACGCACATTGCTCACGCCCAACTCCCGCTTCGACCAATACCTGCTGGGCAATACCGAGATCCTCACGATCGAAGAAAAATACGGCTACCAACGCTTCAAGGAATATGGCTGCATCGCCTGCCATCAAGGCATGAATATCGGCGGCAACATGTTCCAGAAGTTCGGCGTGATGGATGATTATTTCAAGGGCCGCCCGCCCGCCGAGACCGACCTGGGCCGCTATCTGGTGACCCACGACGAAGAAGACCGTAACGTGTTCAAGGTGCCCAGCCTGCGCAACGTCGCCGTCACCGCGCCGTATTTTCACAACGCCTCGGCCAAGACCCTCGAAGAAGCCGTGGACGTGATGTTCAGATTCCAACTGGGGCGCGTGCCCTCGGCGGAAGACAAGGACCAGATCATCAAGTTTCTCAAGACCCTGACCGGCCAATGGGCGGGCAAACCTTTATGAGCAGACGGTCATGAGACTCTCCCGCCACTACGTCATCCAACTACTACTGGGCACCGCGACCCTGCTGCTGGCATCGATACTGGTGTTCCTGTACATCAAATCAAGTACTGACCAGACCAGCCATTACACCGAATCCCGCGACCTGATCCGCCAGATGCAGCAGCTCAACGCGCAGTGGGACAGTGAGGTGCTCAAGGCCAGAATCGCCCTGACCCACAATTACGACCCCCTGGTGACGCCGCTGACGCAGATCACAAGAATCTGGGAGGAACTGCGCCAGCACGAGTCGTATCACGCGCCCAACGACCTGCCCGGCTGGCAAGCCAGCCTGGAGGCCGGTCAGGCGGCGATCCAGGACAAAGCGCGGCTGGTCGACCAGTTCAAGTCCCATAACGCCGTACTGCGCAACTCCCTGGCGTTCCTGCCGACCGCTGAAAACGATATCCAGGCCGCGTTCACACGACTCGACGACGAACAGCGGCTGCCACTGCAAAGCGTGGCCACCGACACCTATGACCTGTTGCTCAGCAGCATGGAGTTCGCCCAGGTCGCCAGTGCCGACCGCGCGGCCGAGATTCTGTTGGGCCTGAACCTGCTGGCGGTGAACAAAGAACGCTTGCCGGCCGACTTCCACCTGCCGGTGGAGATTCTCAGCAACCACGTCGCGCTGATCCTGCGCGAACAGCCGCTGGTCAACACCTTGTTGGAACGCATCGCCGCGGTTCCCGTGGCCGAACGCCTGGACGAACTGACCACCCACCTCAACCAGGATCAGCAGGCCGCCGACCTGATCGACCAGAAGTATCACAACTACTTGCTGGTGTTCTCCACCCTGCTGGTGGCATTGCTGCTGTACCTGGCCATCAGGCTGTTGCGCAGTTTCACCGTGATCAACCGCGTCAACCGCGCCCTGCACACCGCCAATGCCAGCCTGGAACAGCGCGTGGAAAAACGCACGCGCCAGCTCAGGGATGCGCAAAGCGAACTGCTCGACAGCGCCCGCCAGGCCGGCATGGCGGAAATCGCAACCAATGTGCTGCACAATGTGGGCAACGTGCTCAACAGCGTGAACATCTCCGCCGACCTGGTCGCCCGTAAGCTGCGCACCAGCAAAGCACTGGGGTTGGGCAAGGCCATGCAGTTGATCAACGAACACCCCGATGACCTGGGCACTTACCTGCGCGAAGACGAAAAAGGCAAACTGCTGCCGGGCTACCTCAACCAATTGGTGGAAGCCATTGCCGTCGAGCAACAGGGCCTGACCGACGAGCTGGCGCAATTGAGCAAAAGCGTCGACCACATCAAGGACATCGTCTCCACCCAGCAATCCTACGCCGGCGTTTCCAGCGTGCTGGAGCCCTTGCAGGTCAGCGCCCTGATGGACGACGCGCTGCGCATGAATTCCGGCGCGCTGAATCGCCATCATGTGACGGTGGTCAAGGAATACGCCGACGTACCGCAGATCATGGCCGACAAACACCGGCTGCTGCTGATCATGGTCAACCTGATCAGCAACGCCAAGTACGCCATGTCCAACCTGACCGACCGGCCTCGACAGATTACGTTGTCGATCCAGACGATAGAGGACAACATCCTGCAAATCAGCGTCAAAGACGAAGGTGAAGGCATCCCCGCCGAAAACATGACGCGGATCTTCACCCACGGCTTCACCACTCGCAAGGAAGGCCATGGCTTCGGTCTGCACAGCTGCGCCCTGGCGGCGATTGAAATGAATGGCCGGCTTACCGGCTATAGCGATGGTCCGGGCAAAGGCGCGCTGTTCACCTTGCAAATCCCCCTCAACGATGCTGCAGGCCCCGCATGAACCAACCACCGAACCGGCGCATTCTGCTGATCGACGACACGCCCTCGATTCACGAAGATTTCCGCAAGATCCTCAAGCCGCCCCTGGAACAGAACCAGGCCCTGGACGCGATGGAAGCCGCGCTGTTCGGCACCAGCGACAAACAGCCGCAAAGCCCGCTGTTCGAGCTGGACTCCGCCTACGGTGGGCAGGAAGGTTTACAACTGCTCGAGGCGGCCATGGCGGCGCAACTGCCCTACGCCCTGGCCTTCGTCGACATGCGTATGCCCCAGGGCTGGGACGGCGCGCAAACCATCGAAGAACTGTGGAAGGTCGACCCGAACCTGCAGGTGGTGGTGTGTACGGCGTACTCGGATTATTCCTGGGAAGAGCTGCTGTTTCGCCTGCGTGCCCATGACCGGCTGCTGATCCTGAAAAAGCCGTTCGACAATATCGAAGTCCAGCAAATGGCCAACACCCTGACCGCCAAATGGGACATGGCCCGCCGCGCATCCTTGCAAACCAGCCAGCTGGAGCTGTTGGTGGAACAGCGTACCCAAGCGCTGACCCAGACCAGCCAGGCCCTGCAACTGGAGATCGACGAACGCAAACAGCTCGAAAGCCAGTTGGTGCAATCGGAAAAACTGGCGTCCCTGGGGCAACTCGCCGCGGGCGTGGCGCACGAGATCAACAACCCGGTAGGGTTCATCTCCTCCAACCTCGGCACCCTCGAAGGCTATTTCAAACAGCTGCAGCAGATGCTCGATGCCTACCGCCAGGCCGAAGCCGCGATCGGCGACGATCAGCTCCAAGCCCTGCGCCAACGCCTGGACCTGGACTTTCTCAGGGAAGATATTCCGACGCTGATTCACGAATCCAAGGAGGGCATTGGCCGTGTGGCGCAGATCGTCAAGGACTTGAAAGACTTTTCCCGAGTGGACACCGACCAGACCTGGCAGTGGGCCAACCTGCAACAAGGCATCGATTCGACCCTGAACATCGTCGCCAGCGAGCTCAAGTACAAAGCCGACGTCATCAAGCACTATGCGCCCTTGCCGGAAATCGAATGCCTGGCCTCGCAGCTCAACCAAGTGGTGATGAACCTGGTGATCAACGCAGCGCAAGCCATCGGGCCGGAGCGCGGCACCATAACCATCAGCGACGGCGTGGACGGCGAGAACATCTGGCTGGAAATCGCGGACAACGGCTGCGGGATTGCCCCGGACGCCCAGCTGAAAATCTTCGATCCGTTCTTCACCACCAAGCCGGTGGGCGAAGGCACGGGGTTGGGGCTGTCACTCTCCTACGGCATCGTCAAGAAACACCATGGCGAAATCTCCGTCAGTAGCGAACTGGGCAAAGGCACCACGTTCCGGGTAGTGCTGCCCATTCGCCAAACAGCGGTGTAGGCCCGTTCGAAAAAGCATCACGCAACGGTTGGATCAACGCAATACAATGTCATTCACCGTAGGGGCGGAAACATGCAGCGCCCTTGCGAGAGCGGCTGCGGTCAGGCCCAGCGGTTCCAGCCTATTCCCGGGCGGTGAGCGCAAATCAGCGAGTTCAACCGCCGCATCCAGCATGCTCAGCTGTCGTTCCACCACGGAAACGACAGCGGAGCAACGTCGGGTTCGACCGGTTTCAAACAGTTTTGGGGTTTCGGCGCATTTAAAGCTTCTGATCATCGCTTAATGCTTAACGTTACTCGTTAATGACCAGTTCTACATGGGTTGTCGATATATTCAACCGACAGTTGAATATGCGCTGAGGGAGGGCGACGAGCGGTCAGTGCAGCCGTCAAAAAAAGCCGCTCCAGACACTGGAACGGCCTTAGAGGTAAGGCCGGAACGCCTCACGCCAACTGTCTATATCGGGCCAGTCCGCCGTGTCTATGCGACCCAAGCGAATGCACCTACAGGTTGTTCAGGGTTTCCTTACTGGCGCAGAATGCCGCACCGACCAGAAGAGTCCGATCCCAAGGTAACCGTATGAGCCTGTCCTTGCTAAGCCGCTACGCGGTGTTTGCCGTATGCGTGATGTTCACCCTCGCCAGCCTGCCCTTTGTCGAACATGAATGGTTATGGCCCATTACCCTGGTCACCGGCGCCCTCAGCCTGCTCGGCCTCTTCGACCTGCTGCAAAGCCCCCACGCGATACGCCGCAACTACCCGATCCTGGGCAATATCCGTTACCTGGTCGAGGGCATTCGCCCGGAGATCCGCCAGTACCTGCTGGAGTCCGACAGCGACGCCCTGCCCTTTTCCCGGGCGCAACGCTCATTGGTCTACTCGCGCGCCAAGAACCAAACCGCCGACAAACCCTTCGGCACCCTGATCGACGTGTACCAGTCGGGCTTCGAGTTCATCAGCCACTCCATGCGCCCCGCGCCGTTGACTGACCCGAGCTCGTTTCGCGTGATGGTCGGCGGCCCGCAATGCAAGCGGCCGTACTCGGCCTCGGTATTCAATATCTCGGCCATGAGCTTCGGCTCTCTGAGCGCCAACGCGATCCGCGCGCTCAACCAGGGCGCCAAGCTGGGTAACTTCGCCCACGACACCGGCGAAGGCAGCATCAGCCCCTACCACCGCGAAAACGGCGGCGACCTGACCTGGGAACTGGGCAGCGGCTACTTCGGCTGCCGCACCCGCGACGGCCATTTCGACCCGGAACGCTTCGCGGTGCAGGCCCAGAACCCGCAAGTACGCATGATTGAAATCAAGATGAGCCAAGGCGCCAAGCCTGGCCACGGCGGGATTCTGCCCAAGCACAAGGTCACCCAGGAAATCGCCGAGACACGCGGCATCCTGATGGGCGAAGATTGCGTCTCGCCGTCGCGCCACAGCGCGTTTTCCACGCCTATCGAATTGATGCACTTCATCGCCCAATTGCGTGAGTTGTCCGGCGGCAAGCCGGTGGGCTTCAAGTTCTGCCTCGGTCATCCGTGGGAATTCATGGGCATCGCCAAGGCCATGCTCGAAACCGGCATCCTCCCCGACTTTATCGTGGTCGACGGCAAGGAGGGCGGCACTGGCGCCGCGCCCGTGGAGTTCACCGACCACATCGGCGTGCCGCTGCGCGACGGCCTGCTGTTCGTCCACAACACCCTGGTGGGCTTGAACCTGCGCGACAAGATCAAACTCGGCGCCAGCGGCAAGATCGTCAGCGCCTTCGACATCGCCAGCGTGCTGGCCATCGGCGCCGACTGGGCCAACTCGGCGCGCGGCTTCATGTTCGCCATCGGCTGCATCCAGTCGCAAAGCTGTCACACCAACAAATGCCCGACCGGCGTCGCCACCCAGGACCCACTGCGCCAACGCGCCCTGGTCGTGCCGGACAAGGCCCAGCGCGTGTTCAACTTCCACAGCAACACCCTCAAGGCTCTGGCCGAAATGCTCGCGGCAGCGGGCCTGGAGCACCCGTCGCAACTGTCGGCCAAGCATTTGGTGCGACGCATGTCGGCGACCGAAATCAAGCTGTTCTCTCAGCTGCATGTGTTCCTCAAGCCAGGGGAATTGCTGACCGGGGAAGTGAACGGCGAGTTTTATTCGCGCATGTGGCAGATGGCGCGGGCGGATAGTTTTGAGCCGCAGGAAGTCGTTGCGGCGTAAGGGAGCCATGATATGTTGAAAGTCATCGCGGAAGATTTCATCAAGCCCGAACACCTGGACACGGTGCGCCCGTGGTACGCCGAACTGGTGGAAAAAACCCGCCAGGAACCGCTGTGCATCGCCTACGATCTGTTTGTCGATCAGAAAGACCCAGGGCACTTTATCTTTGTCGAGCAATGGCCCGATCAGGCGGCACTCGATACCCATTGCCAGACCGAACACTTCACCCGGCTGGTGCCGCAGATCAATGAGCACCAAGCCAAGCCCTGCAGGGTGCTGCTGATGGACGCATTCTGACCCAGCCTTTACCGCGCTGAAGCGGACCACCGACGGCACTATTGAAACCAGCAGGTTCACATGCCGTTGCGGGACTTCGCGGCCATCGCCAGATTTTTCTGGCGATGGCCCATGTTGCCCCCGTGCCGCCATTGAGACATTCAGTAATACCCAGCCTTTGCAATCGCTTACAAATACCGCCAACCTGCGCCCGCTCGACGTGCGGCGTAAGACAACAGCCGCGCGCGCCAGTCATTACTAAACCTTTCGTACAAGAGCCCGCTGCCATGCTGAACGGACGCGACCCGCGCATCGATTTTTTTCGGGGCCTGGCGTTGATCTTCATTTTCTGGGATCACGTCCCCCACAACCCCCTCGGCCAGATCACCCTGCGCAACATCGGTTTCAGCGATGCGGCGGAGGTGTTTGTGTTCCTCGCCGGTTACGCCGCCGTATTGGCCTACGGCAAAGTCCTGCAACGCGACGGCTATTGGATCGCCTCGCTGAAAATCCTGCGGCGCGCCTGGGTGCTGTATGTGGTGCATATCTTTTTGCTGGCGATGCTGATGGGCATCGTGTTCTTCGCCAACAGCCATGTGGAAACCCGCGACCTGGTCGAAGAGATGGGCCTGACGCACTTCGTCACCCACCCGCAGCAGGCGCTCACCGATGAATTGCTGTTGCGCTTCAAGCCCAACCTGATGGACCCGCTGCCGCTGTACATCGTGCTGCTCGGCGGGCTGCCGCTGGTGCTGCCGTTGCTGCTGCGCCAGACCTGGGCGGTGGTGGGCGTGTCGTTGAGCGTGTACCTGCTGGCGCCGTGGATGGGCTGGAACCTGCGGGCGATTGCCGATGGCGTGTGGTACTTCAACCCCGTCACCTGGCAGTTGCTGTTTGTGCTCGGCGGCGCGGCGGCGATTCATGCCCGCCAACCACGCGTAGCAGAGCGCCGCGCGCTGCTGCGTCAGCCGCTGTTTGTGGCGGCGGCGGGCTACTCGCTGCTGGCCGCGATCATCACGCTGGCCTGGCGCTGGCCCGAGGTGCATGACGCGCTGATGCCCGCGTGGCTCAGCGAACGGCTGTACCCCATCAGCAAGACCGACCTGTCGCCGGTGCGCCTGGTGCATTTCCTGGCGCTGGCTTATGTCACCGCCAAGCTCTTGCCCCATGCCGGCTGGACCCGCCATTGGCTGGCGCAACAGACTTGCCGCATGGGCCGCTATTCCCTGGAGGTGTTCTGTCTCGGCGTGCTGCTCGCACCGCTGGCGGACATGCTCAACGCCCTGGCCGGCGACGCGTTGGCCATGCAGCTATTCAGCGCGTTGGCAGGCGTGGTGTTGATGGGCGCTCTGGCGACCTGGCTGGAATTCAACAAACGCCTGGACAGCAGGTTGCAAGCGCGTCGCTCGCTGCCCACATCATCATTAAATAGATAGCCCCGGCCGTTTTCGCGACGGTGCTTCCATGCCCTTCCACTTATCGTGAAAGGGTATGGCTGATGTCAACTTATCAACGACTCAACGGGTTATCAGGCAACTTGCAGTCCAGCAGTTCCTGGTCACGGCAACAAGCCCTTGAGCAGATTCAGAACAACGTGATTCAAGCCATGAGCAGCTTGAACCCACAGGAAAAAGCCCGCTACGTCAGGTTGCAACGCGAAGCATTGAGCGCCTTGACCGCTCTGGAACACGCCCAGCAAGCACTGACCCGCGACTTCAAGACTCAAGGCCTTGCGCAACTGCGGGAAAAAATCGGCGGGCGCGATCCCGAGCAATACACCCTGTTCACCCGCTACAAAGAGAAACGGGAGCAGGGCTTCCCCTGGGACCCGCCGCAGCCGCTCCTTCCGCTCAATACCGTGCCCTTGCCCGCCGCGCGCTATCGTCGGGCCCATTACGACTTCCATTACATTGAGCATCTCAAGCACATGTCGCTGTGGGAAGCGGCCTGCCTCAACTACGGTTTCACCCACTCCATTCACGGGGACTCGGGTTTCAGCCTGGTGGAAGCCAGCTATATCGTGGGACCGGACAACGACAGAAGCCTGGGCGCACTGGCCTTCATCGAAGCCGCCCGCACGCTGGACTTGGGCGCTCAACTGCGCGACAAAGCCCGTACCGCCATGGCGCCGGGCGGGCCGTTGCGCCCATTGTTCGAGGCGTCGGCCAAGGCCAGCCTGCTGTTCGACGTAATCGAAGCCTACCGCAACCGTGCCACTACCGGCGTCACCCTGGAGATCTACACGCGACTCAACGCCGCCATCGAAGGCACTGGTGCGCAATTGCCGTTCGACACGCTGAACCTGAGCTCCGGTATCACCCCCCTGATCTCGGTGCCCTTCGTCCCCTGGGACAGTTGCATCCCCGTGCCCTTAATGCTGATTCGCGTGGCCAGCCTGGGCGTGTTGTCCTACTTCCCTTTCCGTCCCGGCGGGGCGTTGCAATACCACGACGATACCCAGGCCGCCGAGTACGCGTTTCGCACACAACTCACTGACAGCCACGCGAAAAAAGACCTGGGCTGGTTCTCCCGGCAATTGCCCTTGATCGGGCTGTCGGTGTTCAGATCACTGATCAACAAAGCGCCGCATCTGAAGGGGTTCAGTTGGTTAGGCGCTTATGTGTACGACGGTTTTCACCTGGCCTTCTCAACAAAGACCCTGGACAACATCCGCTTCAACACCGACATCAAATCCGGGCGCGCAATCACCCTGGTGCAGGCGTGTGCCTATCGCCAGATCCAGCGCTTTCAGTCAGACCTCGACACACTGGCGCAAACCCGCTCGGAAAAAGACTGGCAAGCCCTCAAAGATGCGGCGGCGGCGATTGCCGGTGAAGTGCTGCAGATGCTGCTTACGCCATTGCCCGGCGGCGTCACCGGCATGAACCGGGTCATGCAACTCGCGGTCATGGGCAGCCTGACCTACAGCGCCGCCCAGGGCGTGAATGAGCTGGCCAAGGGCGAAGCCAGCGGATTTGCCTCGGCGCTGGCCGATGTCACCGACCTGGCCGTCAGCGGCAAGCTGATCTCAACCGCCGGGAGGGCCCATCGCCAACGCATGCACGCGTACCTGGAAAAACTCGGCAACCCGTACAAAATCACGCGCGCCGACGGCAGCCATGGGCTCTGGAAAGCCGACGCCCAACCGTATGCCCACGACAACCAGCGCCTGGTCAACGGTATCACCCCCAACGCACTGGGCATTTACACGGTCGAGGGTCACCTCTACGCCAAACTGCGCCAGGGCGAGCTGGACGTGCTGATCGAAGTCAAATTCGACGACGCGCACAAACGCTATGTACTCACACGCGGTAAAGACGGCTACACCCCAGCGATCATATTCGCTCCAGAGCTCCAGGCCTGGACCTTCGATCTGCACAATGCCCATCTCCTGTCCAACCCGGAGTTGCTGCAACGCATGCTGCCCAACGGGGCGTCGACGATCCCGTCGGCCGACCTTGAACACATGCTACGCAGCACCGCCACCACTCGCGATACGCTGGATCGCGTGTGGCGCGCCCAGCCGGCACCGTTGAACCTGATCGAAGGCGCCCGGCGACTGCAGGTCGATCAGGTCATCCAGCAAATCATCGAGCGGTTCCCCCAACCCGGCCAACTGCCGGCGCATGCCGACAGCACGGTCTTCTGCCTGCTGACCCAACTCAACGGCTGGCCGACCGACACCCTGCTGCATATCCACGATGCACAAGGCACGCGGATCGAGACCTACGGCAAAACCGAGCAACCACCCCCGCGCCCCCATGCCATCAACCTCAAGCGCCGCGAGGATGGCAGCTACACAGACCTCAACGACGCGGGCAGCGGCCCCGAGGGCAACGAGCACCTGCTTCAACTGATCATCCGCCAGCAACCACGCGACTCGGTCCTGGGTAAAGAGGACCAACCCAACGCCTCCGAGGACGCGCGCGTCAGCAGCGTACGCGAACAGGTTGGCGCATTGGCAAGCCTCGAGCGCCACGCGCTGTTTTCGGCGCTGTTCGATTACTGGGGCTACGAAAAAGCGGAACTCGCCGCCGCACCGGCGGCAAGACGGTTTCTGCCGGTCAAGGTGTCACCGGCCTTGATTACCGTCACGCCCCTGTTGAAAAAACTGCGCGACCTGAATCCGCCCCTGACCGCCGCCAACCTTGCGCGATTACTCGCCGAGCACCCGCTGACAGCACGCCAGCAAGAGGCGTTTCTGAGCGGTGGCACCCTGCCGGTAGCGTTCGTTGAAACACTCGATCGCCAACGTACCGCGTTGCGCATCGACGCGGTGATCGATAGCTTGTACAACCCCCGCGACTTCAATGCCGACACTGACCTCTGGGCCCGGGAATTTGCCGGCGCACTGATCCGCGACACCCTCAAGCGTCCCTTCGTGGTCACGGATGTCAGCCAGGGCGAGACCTTCGTGCCCAGCGGTGCGGACGACCTCACCGTCAACCTGCGCTTGCACCCCGGCGGTCGCTACCAGGCCTATGACATCCGCAACGACAGTGAAATCCCCGTCTCACCCGCCCAAGACAGCTTCTACCTGGCCATCGCCTCGGTGCTCCACCCCCACGAACGTCAACAACTGGGCATGAGCAGTGTCACCGACGCCAAGGGCCTGCGCAAAACCCTGGGGGACAACATGAGCGCCCGACGCAACCCCCAAGGTCACGTCAGCCTGGTCAATGGCTCGCTGGTGCCCTACCAACACAACCTAATGCTGTCACCTGGCCTCAAACCCAGGACCGACGGGATCTTCATGATCGAGGGCAACGAATACCTGCCGCTGTTCGGCAGCCTGTTCCGCATCGTCTTCGATAAAACGCTGTTCAAATGGCGGCTCAAGCACCCGAAAAAAATCGGTGTCGACACCCCGCTCCTGGAGCACAACGGCCAGGGCACCTGGCGCCTGGCCAGCGAGAACCCGATGACCTGGGACACCCACCAGCTATTCCACCGCCTGGGGCACGAGGACTACGCGTTTACGCAGGAACGGGCCAGTCAAATCCTCGCCCTGACCGACACCCCGGACCACGTGCTGCGCCAGGTACACCGTGCCACCCGCCCGGTGCCGCCGTTGTTGGCCGACACCTGCAAACGCTTCAAGATCGAGCAACAGATTCAACACTTCATCAACGCACTGCGGGTGAACCCCAACACCCAGGAAGCCGAGCCGGCCCTGCAATTGCTGGTGATCTCCGCGTTGCCGGGATGGCCGGACAACCACAGACTGCAGATCGTCGGCCCCGGGAACGAGGTGCGCTATCAATACCCGGCCAGTGCGGGCCCGAACGCTGAAACAATCCTCGTGACCGAGCAGGACTACAGGGACGCCCGCCTGCTGAACCAACTCACCGGCTACGACACGCTGATCAATGCCTTGTTGGGCGAATTGCCCAGCTCCGCTGAAGAGCGCTTGTTCAAACTGGTGAAAAAAATCGTCGAGTTCGCCGAGAAAGAAACCAACCATCTGTTCAATTCGCTCTACCAAGAGAGCGAGCACCGCAGCCCCAACGTCGCGCGCGAACGCTTCAAGGCCGCACATGCCGACTTACCCAACAACACCGTCGACAGCATCCTCGGCCACGCAACGCCCCGCGAACTCAAGCAACTGCACGAGCACGGCAAGGTGAGCCTGCGCCTCGGCGAAACAGCCCGACTGACCGCCCACGAGGTGCGTCTGAACCGCGCCTTCGAGGGCTTGTACCTGGACAACCTGATCAACCCGGACAGCGACCGGATCATCCTGCACCTGCTCAACACCGTGCCCGGCTGGCCCAGCGACCTGCGCATCGAAGTCCGCGACCGACACTTCAGCGGCTCCAGCATCGAAGCCGCCGGCAACCCGGCCGGGACGCGCCGAAAAGTGCTGGTCAAGCAACACCAGGTCTACCACGCCTACGACTCACAAGGAGCGCCTCTCGCCGCGCCCGTCGGCAGCGGCAGCAACCTGCTGTCGGCCATCATCCAGACGTTGACCGATACCGAACGGAGCACGCTGGGAATCACACATGAAGACGACCTCGCGCCACTCCAGGAGCAGATCGCCAAGCTGGCGCTGTCCCAGCGCGTGGCGATAAAAAGCCTGCTGGACCTGCCGCACCTGCAACCCTGGCTGCAACCGCCGATGGGCCTGGATCGCTCATTTCTGGTGTACCCCGCCTGGAACTGGCTGTGGCCATTCGGCGGTAATCGCGCGCCGGACCTGGTGAGCAGGGTCCAGGAACTCTACCCCCGGTTCGACAATGACACCGCCCGCACCTTCATCCGCTGGCTCAACCTGGATGAGCCGGCCGCCCTGATCGAGCTTGACCGACGCCAGGCCGAATACAGCTTCCTGGACATTGAACTGACCCGCTGGAGCGACACCCCCCGTGACACCGACAACGACGAAACCGACCCACTGGGCCTCCATCTGGGCCGTCGTCGCCATATCGCCAACACACTGCGCAGGGCCTGGCGACGGGATGAGCCGCCACAGGTCTACATCGATGGGTTGTTTCATGCGGAGTCATTGACATTGCAACTGGACACCATCGATCTGCCCACGGCGGCCTTTATCAACGGGTTCAGGGGCTTCGAGCACATCGAGCACCTGAGTATCGCCGGGGACAGCTTCCCCGCCTCGGGCCATGCATTCCTCGCGCTCTTCCCAGGCTTACGGGCCCTGCAAATCGACTGCCAGTTGAGCGAGCTACCGAGCGCCATCACCCAGATGACGCAACTCACCCGCCTGAACCTGGAAGGCAATGCGCTGGTTTTAACCGAGGAGTCCGCCGCACGCCTCGCCGCCATGGTCAATCTGGAAAACCTCAACCTGGGTTACAACCCCCTGGGGATCACGCTCGACGTCACGCGAATGAGCCAACTCTCGACCTTGGATTTAAGAGCAACCCATACCCAACAATGGCCGATCGGCGCCGCAGATCACGCGAATCTGAACACCCTCTACCTACAGGAAAACCAGATCTCCAGCATTCCCGAGCGCGTGTTTACCCACCCCAGAGCCATCATCCGAAATCGTTCGACGTTCCTGCATGACAATCCGCTGTCGCCCCAAACCTTGCAGCGCGTTAGGCAATACCACGTCGACATTGGCATGGCCGTAGGGGGCTCCCTCCCCGGCATCGCCCACACGCCGCCCGCCGAACGCGGCATTTTGCCTTGGCTGGTCCACCTGAAACCCTTTAAACACGACAGCGCCAGAGAACTGTGGAACGGTCTGTCAAGCCATGAAGGCGCCCGTCCCGATGATGTCTTCAGAGTGTTGGCGGACTTGACCAAGTCTCTGGAGTACACCATCGCTGGAAATGCACGTAAAAAACTGACATTCCGGGTCTGGAACCTGCTCGATGGCCTGAGCAACTCCACCGAGCTGCGCGAAAAAGTGTTCCTCAACACCCATGCGGCGGGCACCTGTGGCGACGGCGCCATACTGCTGTTCAACAACATGGAGCTCATGCACCGAGTGCATCAGACCCTCGCTCGATACGACGAAAACCGCATCGACCGCGAACTGCTCGGCCTGGCCAAACAAGTGTATTACCTGGAGCAGCTCGACCAGTTCGCCGACGATCACATCAGCCGCTTGACCGCGCAAGGGCGTTCGCCGGACCCCGCCGAAATCACCCTGTTCTATCGGGTGATGTTGCGCGAGGAATTCAACCTGCCGGTCCAGGCGGACCAAATGTTGTATTCAGTGGAGGGGTACGGCGTGGTCGACAACGATGTCCGACAGGCGCGTCAAATGCTGCGCGGGTTGAAGGATTCCCCTGGGCTGGCGAACGCATACAAAACCTGCGACTTCTGGCTCGACTACCTGGAACGACGCTTTCCCGCGCCCTTCTTAACGATCAAGGAAGTGACCCGCTACAAGATCGGGCTCTTGCAAAAGGAGCTGCCGGACAAACACTCCGATGAACACCTCGACCGCCTGCAAGCGCTGATCGACACGCAGACCGCCGAGCGCAACCGCCTCATCGGCCAGTTGACGGACGCCGCCCTTCACGCGTTACCGCGCGATTGAGCGCATCAAGGCGGCCTGTGCGCCACAGGCCGCCTTGAGCAAGCGTTACGCCGAGCGCGCGACGCCTTGGGCAACCTGGGTCGGTTGCAATTTGAACGTGTAGAACAGCACCGTCAGCAGCACCAGGAATACCGGGCCGACATACAGCGCGACGCGGGTGTCCGGGAAGTACGCCATCAGGCCCACCACCAGCACCAGGAACGCCAGGGCCAGGTAGGAACTGATCGGGTACAGCCACATGCGGTACTTGAGGCCCGCCTGTTCCGCCGGGCTCAGGCTCTTACGGAACTTGAGCTGCGCCAACAGGATCATCACCCAGGTCCAGATCGCGCCGAAGGTGGCAATCGAGGTGACCCAGACGAAGACTTTCTCCGGCACCAGGTAGTTGAGCAGCACGCCCAGCAGCAACGCAGCGATCGACAGCAGCAACGCATTGCGCGGTACGCCGTTGCGCGAGGTGGTGCCGAAGGTCGCCGGGGCCTGGCCGTTCTGCGCCAGGCTGTAGAGCATGCGCCCGGTGCTGAAGATGCCGCCGTTGCAGGACGACAAGGCAGCGGTGATCACCACGAAGTTGATGATGCCAGCGGCGGTCTTGATGCCCAGACGCTCGAAGGTCATCACGAACGGACTGCCCTGGGTGCCGATTTCATTCCACGGGTAGATCGACAGAATCACGAACAACGCGCCGACGTAGAACAACAGAATGCGCCAGAACACCGAGCCGATGGCATTCGGGATGGTCTTCTGCGGGTTCTTCGCTTCACCGGCGGTGAGGCCGATCATTTCCACGCCCAGGTAGGCGAACATCACCATTTGCAGGGACATCAACACACCCTGCACACCATTGGGCATGAAGCCGCCGTGGGCCCACAGGTTGGAAATCCCCAGCGCCACGCCGTCATTGCCGAAACCGAACGCGATGATGCCGACGCCACCGATCACCATGGCGATGATGGTGACGATCTTGATCAGGGCGAACCAGAACTCGAACTCACCGAACGCCTTGACCGCGATCAGGTTGATCGTGCCCATGCTGATCAAGGCCGCCAGGGCCCAGATCCAGCGCGGCACATCGGGGAACCAGACGCCCATGTACACGGCCACGGCGGTGATTTCCGCAACGCAGGTCACCAGCCACAGGAACCAGTAGTTCCAACCGGTGAGAAAGCCCGCCAACGGGCCGAGGTAATCCTGGGCATAGCGACTGAACGAGCCGGCGACGGGGTTGTGGACCGCCATTTCGCCAAGCGCGCGCATGATCACCAGGATCGCCAGGCCGCCAATGATGTAAGAGAGCATGATCGCCGGGCCGGCCATTTCAATGGCCTTGGCCGAGCCAAGGAACAGGCCGACACCGATGCAGGCGCCGAGGGCCATCAGGCGAATATGCCGTTCGCCCAGTTCACGTTTCAGCGGGCCGCCCTGAGCGGTCTCGCCATGAGGCAGGTGGTTGCCAACTGGCATAGGGGTACAACCTCGTCTTGTTATTGGATTAAGCCACCGAGTACTCGACGTCACAGCAGGTCCGCCAGGACGCCTCACACCGGGTTCGCCTCATGGGCCAACCCGTCTGGCCAGGGCCAGTTCAGCGGGGGTGCAGTATAAAAAGCTCAACCCAGGGTTTTTCACTTAATAAACGGCAAGATTCAGCGAGAACTCGCGGTAAAAGCGGCTTTTGTGGAGGGGCATTACCTGGATAGCGTAAGGATTTTCTCCGTTTGACGCGCGCCGAGTATTGCACAGCTTTGGTGCAGCGTCATGCCCCTACCTAGGCCGTATATACCCAGCCGAAGGCTCTGCTTCAATACTTTCAGCCCATCGGGCGGACAACGCGGAAGCCGGCCACGGCCGAACGGGAAGCATCGCCATACCCGCCGCCGGGCCGCCCCTTCACCATGGGGTGCTTCGATTGCCAGGACGGCAATCCCAGCGAAAGGATCTCCCCATGCCGACCACCCTCGACGTACTCCAGCAAGGCCGGGCACGACGCCTGGCCGCCGATGGCCAATTGATCAGCGCGTTGTTCAATCACCTGACAAACGGCGACTCCACCACAGTGATCGTGCCCGAGCACTCCACCCTGGGCTGCTGGCTGCAGGTGTACCGCCGCGCACTCAGCCGCCCACACCTGCGGGCCTGGGCCACGCGCCTGCCGGTGGACCTGGCCGGCCTGGACGTGCCGCTCGAACTGCCGGCGCAATCGGTGCTGAATTTCTATGCCTATCCCTACCCCGAGCATCGCGGCGAGCGCAGGGTGATCTCCCAGGCGCTCGATCAATCGAACAGTTTCGCCGAGCCCAAGGCGGGGCTGGATGACGGGTTGAAGCGGTTGAATCAAGACCGGCAACAGATCGCCGACCAACTGCAAGCCCTGCTCGACGACGACGATTTCAGCCTGTTTTCCTGCTACAGGAGCTATTTCAAACTCGACTCCGGTTCGTTCTGGGCCACCGCCCAGCAAACCGGCGCCGCGTTACTCGACGCCATCACCCGCAACCCGTCGTTCCTGGCGCTGGAAGCGGTCGACGGCCTGCAACCCGGCACGTATATGTTCGATCCCGCCACACGCCGGCTCAGCGGCAAAAAAGCCTGGGGCGGGCTGGTGGATATCGGCATCGAACAACTGCTGGCGCTGCCCCTGGACGGCCAGCTTGAACAACTGGTCGAAGTCGCCGAGCAGTTGGGGAGTTTTGTCCACCAGAGCGGCCAGTTCAGCCTCGCCCAACTGCTCAATTGCCATGATCTGCCGGTGCCCGACACACCCGCCGAAGCCCGCGTGCTGATCGACACGCTGCGCCAGTCGACGGCGTTGACCACGCTGCCGGTCAGCGACCTGGCCAACGCCGATCTCGCCCTGATGCAGCACCAGCAGTGGCTGGCCCAGGACCATGACCGCGACGTCATGGCCGAGTGCTTGAAAGGCCTGATCCAAGCCCCGCCCAACGACCACGTGATCGACACGGCCAGCGTGACGTTGCACCCCGCACCGGACTCCGGCGCGCCGCACCATCCCGCCGTTGTCCCGCACGCCATCTGCGGCCCCTTCACCCTCCAGCAACTGCTGCAACAGCATGATCTTGCCCCACCGACCAGCGTCGACGAAGCCCAGGACACCCTGCAAACCCTGGAGATGAACCTGCCCCGCCGCCCCGAGTTCGACGACTATCATGGGCTGTTGAGCGCCACGCCCCACTCGCCGGTGCGACTGCTCAGCGAACAGCGCCACAGCGTTCTCGCCACCGCCAATCACGGCCTGCCCGAAGGCCACCCACGCCTGCTTGACCGCTTGTGCGGCACACTGCTGGGCGACCTGAGTGCTGACGCGATCCGCGCCCAGGCCGACCACTTGCTCAAACAACTGCTGCGGCGCGGACCGGCGCGGCAGTTGGGCCAACAACTGGTGACGGCACTGCACTGGTACGGCCAGCACCCGGACGAAGCCGCCAGCCAGACCAGCCTCGACCTGTTGGTGTTGAGCGCCCTGATCCTCGACCTCGACCCTGGAGCCGGCGAAGCAGGCGCTCCCATCGCCGGTTTCGAGCTGAGCGCCCACGCGGGCAAGCCCCACGGCGAAGTGCGCCAAGACTTGGAACTGCATTTGGTGCGAACCTGCAAGGTCTCCACCCGCGCTGCGCCCCTCGCCGCCCACCTGTTGCTGGCCGGCGCCGCGCCGGAGTTTCTGGTGCGCGGGCTGCCCGCGACGATGCGCTTTCGCAGCTCGATCGCCTGGATGAGTTTCAAGCAAGGGGTCTTGATCGCGCAGGCCATGGCGCCCGGCTCACCGCGCCAGTTGAGCTACCACGACATGCTCGCCCTGGCATCCATGCCCGCCACGACCGGCCAGCAACAACAGTGGCGCGAATACCTCGCCACCCGCACCCTGCTCGACTGGGCCATCACCGTGGGCGAACTGCCCGAACGCGACAACACCGCCTACCTCGCGCATGAAATCGACGCGCTGAAGCTGCGCCTCAGCCAACGCCTGCACGCCTTAAAGGCAGCCCTGATCACCTTTGCCGACGCGCCGCCGACCCGCCGCAGCATTGCCCTGGCCGACCTGAAAAACCTATTCCCCAACCAGACGCTGCTGGACAAAGCCTGCCTGTGGCGCCCCGTCCCGCCGCTCGCCGGCGGCAGCCTGCGCTTCCCGATGCACCACCACGAGCGCCGGAACTACAGCCTGCACAGCCTGGTGGAGTTGCACATGGATGGCCAACTGGGCGACAGCCGCTGGCAGTCCATCGAGCCCCAACTGGACCTGGCACAACTGCGCCCATCGTTCGGGCGCCTGGGCAACATCCATCAACGCTTCGACAGCGCGTTCGCGGCCTACATCGAACGCCTGAAACAGGCCTACAGCAGCCTGATCGAAGACCTGCTGGCGCAACTGCCGCTGGCCGACCGACACCACCTGCAACAGGCCGACTTGCAGCTGTTGGTGCTGAAAAAAGAACCCGGCAAAGACCTCGCCCTGCTGAGCCCGGAGGAAGCGTTGGCGCGCAGCGCCCGAATGGGCGTGATCCTGCGCGGTACATCGCCCAGCGCGGTGCAGGAATACGAGCTGTTCCCGCTGTTGAACCGCGTCGACAAACGCCGCGGCGCACCGCTGGCATTCCACGAGGGCGGCACGCTGATGTCGGTGGCCACCGGCACTCCCCACGCCACCCGCCCGGTCACCCAACTGCTGATGGGCGATGAACTGCCGCTGGACTGGGACGCCTATGCCAACGGGCGCCCGCCACGGCCGGGGGTGCGCGCCAAGGTCATTGTGCAGACGCTGTGGTCATTCAGCCCGCCCGCCGCCCAGCCGCCGACGGCGGCGGCGCTGACCTATGGTTCGACGCTCAACCGCGCCATTGCCCAAGCCATCGTGCGCGAGCACTTCTTCCTCGAAGTCGACGCCTTGCACCTGCAAGCCCGGGGGACCACGCAGCGCGAGCAGATGCAACAACGCTGGGATCGGTTGTGGACACGCCTCAAAGCCCTCGTGCCGTTCTGGTCCTGCGCCGAGGACCTCGCTTCCGGCGACACCCGCCGTGTCATCGACGGCGGCTACGTCTGCTTTATCGACCTGTTGGCGCTGCTGTTCCCCACCCAACGCTTTCTCACGGCCTCCCTGGCGGTGTTGAAAAAAACCGCGCCGTTGCCGATCAAACTGCTGCAATTGGCCCGCTTGAGCGGCGCCTTCCTCAACACCGCGCTGAACCCGCTGGACGGCCTTCCGGGCCTGTTCAGGCTGGCTCGCAGCGGGGTGATCCGGCTGAGCGGCGGTGCGCGGAAAATCCTCCACACGGCCATCGAACAGGTTCAACGTCGCACCGCCGACCGGTTCCTGCTCGACTACCCCCGGCTGCTCGCCGGCGCCAACCTCGGCAGCGGCACGCTGCTGCGCGGCAGCGACCTGCTGCGGATCAATGCGCTGCTGCACAAAAACCACTGGTACCCGTGCCACCCGTTCACCGGCAAACCCTATGGGCCGCCGAGCCACACCTTTCGCCTGGACAGCGCCCTTGGCGTGGCGCCGATGCAGAACGCCCGCGGGCAGCAGGTGCTGGTCAGCGAACGGCTGTTCGCCACCCAGCCGCTGCTGATTGCGCGTCGCGACGCCACCGACCTGCTCGACGGCGACAACCTGTTCCGCCTGGAGCACCAGGCGCCGACCCACCTGGACGACCTGGCCTCGCCCGCCTACTTCAAGGCCGCCGAAGGCTTCGACAGCCTGTGCGGTGCGGCGCGCAGCAAACGCAGCCCGATCCCACTGATCTGCTTCACCAAAAAACTCACCGCGTTCAACGCCTCGATCCAGCAACGCCGCGCCCAGGCCATCGAGCACCTGCGCCTGATCCCCGCCCCCGCCGTCGGCCCCGACCCGCGCAAGCTGGTCCACAACCGCCGGCTGTACGAAGCGATGCCCCAAGGCACCAGCTTTGAACTGACGCCAGTGGCCAGGACCGCGCCGCTGACCTACAAGCCCCAGCTCACCGGTCGGCTCATCGCCAACGAAGCGCAATTCGGCCTGCCCAACAATCAGTTGGACAATCAACTCAACCGCGACACGCGCGTGGTCGAGCTGACCGGGCTGACAGTGGGCACCGATGACAGCCGAACCCTGCGCGCCATGGCGATCGAACTGACCCCGGCGGGAGGCACGCGGATTATCGTGGAGGCCGACGCCGGGGTCTTTTACGAAGGCATCGCCATCGCCCCCGCTCCGGCGATGCTGTTCAACCGCCTGGACTTCAACCTCGGCGGTGAACCCGAACAGCTGATCCGCGCATTCAGCCAGCGCAAGCTCGACTACTTGAGCGCCGCCGGGTTTGTGCATAACCGCCCGTTGGTCACACTGCCCACCCTGGAGGTACTGAGCCAACAACTGGCCAGGCGCGGCTTCGGTGCGGCCAAACTCAAGCGCCTGCTCGAGCAGTCACGCGGCCTGCGGGTTATCAAGCAGCGCGAGTTGTTGCTCAACGCCAGCGATCAGGGGCAGCGCCTGGGCATGAGCGTGGCCGTCACACCCTTGAAACTCGACACCTGGCCGCCCTACCTCGCCCAGCCTGGCCAGACCCTCAATCAGTACCTGGCCAGCAAGGCCCAGGCCAGCACCGTGGCGCTGGTCAAAAGCACCGGGATCGGCTCGGCCAACATCGTGGGCACGGGGGTCGACGAGCTGGAACGGCTGGCCATCGCCGAACCGCTGGTGATGTGGCAGTACAGCCGGGCGGGCCAGCCTAACTACACCGAAGTGATCCTCAAGACCGGCGCAGGCAATTGCGACCAGATGGCCCACGTGGCGAGCGAACTGATCAGGTTCAACGGCGGCGCCGCGCGCGTCTGGGGCACCAGCCCGCCCGCCCACGCGTTTGTGGTGGTGGGGAACCCGCCGGCGACGCTGGGCTCGACCCTGGACTTCAGCGAAGCGGGCTGGGTCGGCCTGTGGATATGCGACCCCTGGGCAGCCATCGTCTGCCCGGCAAGCGACTATGTGCGTCAACTCAACGTCAAAATGCACATGTGGTACCTGGAAGACATTTCGGTGTTTTTCAACGATCGCGGCACCTACCGCTGGGGCCAGGCCAACGACCGCAACTGGCTGGCACTGCTGCGCAACGGCGTGAAACGCCCGCAGCCGTGAGCCGACACATTCCGTCACCAACGACTAAGCTTCACCCAAGTCCGATCAATCTGCGTAAATGGATGAATCGACTATGGGCGCTTTATGGCAAACCGATTCGAAACAGGCTGCGCTGCCAACCGACAGCCCGGATCAACTGCCATTGCCACACAGCGCCCGCCGGCGATCCGGGTGGTGGCGCCTGGTGTGGCTGGTGCTGTTGCTCGCGCTGCTGGCATTGGGCTGGGCCGCCAGTGTGGAAATGCACACCTCACGCCTGCAGGCCCGCTACCTGAGCCCGTTGGCCGCCACCCTCAGTTATCGCCTGGAGCCCGGCGCCAGCGATGCCATCGTGTACCCCGGCGACGGCCCGTTCGACCGGCGCCTGGGCTACAGCGCGCTGAATGAATTCCTACCGCGCCTGCTCAAGCGCAATTACCTGATCCAGGCCCAGACACGCTTCTCCCCGGCCTTGCTGGGCTATGCCGAGCACGGGCTGTTCGTGCCCTACGCGGAAAAAGTCCAGGCCGGCCTGAGCATCACCGATTGCCGCGCCGCGCCGCTGTATGCCTTCACCTACCCGCAACAGCTCTACGCCAGCTTTGCCGAGGTTCCGCCGTTGGTGGTGCAGAGCCTGCTGTTCATTGAGGACCGCGACCTGCTGGACCCCACGCAACCGCTGGCCAACCCGGCGGTGGACTGGCCGCGCTTTGCCAAGGCGGCCTGGTCGCAAGTGGCCAAACTCCTGCATCTGCCGGGGCAGACCGCCGGCGGCAGCACCCTGGCCACACAGCTCGAGAAATATCGCCATTCGCCCGACGGTTTGACCTTGTCCGGCGGCGAGAAAATCCGCCAGATGATGTCCGCCAGCGTCCGGGCCTACCAGGCCGGGCCGGACACCTCGGGCAGTCGGCGCAATATCGTGCGCGACTATCTCAACAGCGTGCCGTTGTCCGCCGTGCCGGGCCACGGCGAAGTGCATGGCCTGGCCGAAGGCCTGCGGGTGTGGTACGGCGCCGACTTCAATCAGGTCAACCAGGCGCTGAGCGACAGCGCACAAGACCCGGCGAGCCTGGCCAGACGCGGCCTGGCCCTGCGCCAGGTGCTGTCGCTGATGATTGCCCAACGCCGGCCCTCGCACTACCTGACCAAAGGTCGCGAAGAGCTGGCGCAATTGACCGACAGCCATATCCGCCTGCTCGCGCAGAACCAGGTGATCCCCGCCACCTTGTCCGCCGCCGCCCTCGCCAGCCACGTGACCTACCGCGACTGGCAGCAGCAACCGACCCTCCAGCCGGTAGAAACCAACAAAGCCATCAACGTCGCCCGCAGCCGTCTCGCCAGCCTGCTCAACCGCTCGCTGTATGACCTCGACCGCCTCGACCTGTCGGCCACCAGCACCTTGCATTACGCGCTGCAAACCCAGGCCACCGACTACCTCAAGCACCTGGCCGACCCGACGTTCGCCGCGCAGATGGGCCTGCTCGGCCCGCGCCTGCTGACGCCGCAAAGCACACCGCAGGTGCGCTACAGCTTCACCCTCTACGAACTGACGCCCGACGGCGCACGCGTGCGGGTGCAGACCGACAACACCGACCAGCCGTTCGATATCAACGAAGGCAGCAAACTCGAACTGGGCTCCACCGCCAAGCTGCGGGTGCTGACCACCTACCTGCAGATCGTCACCGAGCTGCATGCACGCTACCAGGCGCGCACGCCCGCCGAGCTGAAAAGCGTCGAGCTGCCCGAGCAGGATGTGCTCTCGCGCTGGGCGCTGAATTACCTGATCCAGCACAGCGACCGCGACCTGGCGAAAATGCTCGACGCCGCCCTCGACCGCACCTACTCGGCCAGCCCCGGCGAGGCGTTTTTCACCGGCGGCGGCCTGCACCGCTTCCATAACTTTCGCAACGAAGACAACGGCCGCAACCCGACCTTGCGCGATGCCCTGCGCGAGTCGATCAATCTGCCGTTCATTCGCCTGATGCGCGACCTGGTGCGCTACACCACCTATTCGGGCGAAGACAACAGCGCACGGCTGCTCAAGGACGACAACGACCCGCGCCGCCAGGAATACCTGGCCAAGTTCGCCGACCACGAAGGCACCGCGTTCCTGCTCAAGTTCTGGAAAAAATACCGCCACAAAGACACCCAGGCCCGGCTCGACACCTTCATGGACAGCCTGCACCCCACCGCGATCCGCCTGGCCGCCGTCCACCGTTATTTGCTGCCCCAGGCCAGCCAGGCGAGTTTCAACACCTTCGTGCGCTCGCACCTGAAAAACCTCAAAACCCCCGACACGCTCAGCGACGAGCGCATCGAACGGCTCTACCAGAGTTACGGCCCCGGCGCCTACGACCTGCCGGACCAGGGCTATATCGCCAAGGTGCATCCGCTGGACCTATGGCTGCTGGGCTACCTGCTCAACCACCCTGAGGCGAGCTTCGACGAAATCGTCAAAGCCAGTGAATTCGAACGCCAGGAGGTCTACAGCTGGCTGTTCAAGAGCCGTCACCAGAGTGCGCGTGACAGCCGGATCCGCACCATGCTGGAGATCGAAGCGTTCCTCGATATCCACCAGCGCTGGCAGGCCGTGGGCTACCCGTTCGACCATCTGGTGCCGTCGCTGGCCACCGCCATCGGCAGTTCCGGCGACCGCCCCGCCGCCCTTGCGGAACTGATGGGCATCATCCTCAACGACGGCGTGCGCTTGCCGGTGCTGCGTATCGACAGCCTGCAATTCGCCAGCGGCACGCCCTATGAAACCCGCGTGGTCAACGACCCGAACCGCGGCAAACGGGTGCTGCCCAGCGAAGTCGCCACGGCGTTGCGCGGCGCGCTGTCGCAAGTGGTCGACGCCGGCACCGCCAAGCGAGTGGCCGGCAGCTTCAAACTGGCGGACGGCACGGCGCTGGCGATGGGCGGCAAAACCGGCACCGGCGATAACCGCATCGAGGCCATGGGGCCCGGCGGGCGCATGCTCAGTTCGAAATCGATCAACCGCACGGCGACCTTCGTGTTCTACATCGGCGCGCATCACTTCGGCACCCTCACCGCGTTTGTGCCGGGGGCGTCGGCGCAGCACTTCACCTTCACCTCGGCCTTGCCGGTGCAGGTGCTCAAGGGCATGGCGCCGATGCTCAACCCGCTGCTGCAACCGGGCGACCCGACGCTGTGCCTGGCCCGCCAACCCTGACGCCCGGCTGCACTACCTATCTGCCACCGCGGCGCGACGCCGCCACACACACTCATGGATCACCCTTTACAGGACTTGATCCATGCCCGCTCTACCGTCACTCGACAGCGCCTTCAACGGCGCCCACTACGCGCACATCCGCGACGCCCTGCCGGCCTGGCTCACCCAGGCCACGCCCGCACGCCTCGGCGCATTGAAAACCGCGCGCCTCAACAGCCTGACCGCACCGGCCCCGCTCAAGGCCGCGATTGCCGAGCACTGGCAGCGACAAAACCGCCTGGACCAACGGTTCGCCGCGTTGAACGACGTGTACGCCTTCGCCGAACCGCTGCTCAAACACGCCCTGCGCGACTATGGCGCGGTGGATGTGCGCAACACCTACCTGCGCCTCTATGTCGAAGCCAGCCTGGCCTGGTGGAAGATCAACATCAGCGGCGCACAGACCAGCAAGACCGTGTCATTGCTCGATGCGGCGCTGGGCAACTTCGCCGCCAGCGACGACTTTCTCGACTTCGCCTTCCTCGGCCCGAGCGATGCACGCGGCCAGCGCGATGTGCTGTCGATCACCCACCGCACCAGCGGCGCCCGCCTCACGGCGCAGAGGTTCAAAGACATTTGCCGCCAGCTGGATCTCGGCGCGCAGTATCAACTCAAGCTCAGTCAGGCGCTCGGCTTCAATAACCCGCCGCTGGCCCGCACGGTTCACGACGAGGTGGTCGCACGCCACAAAGCCGCGCTGAACAGCGCCGCCCACCTGGCCCTGGCCAAGGGCGACCTCGAGCCCGAGACGCACGGTTTGATGCTTGACCTGCTGAACGACCGGCCGAGCCCGCTCCAGGCCTACACCCTCAGCGTGATGAACGTCGCGCTGGTGGGCATCGTGCTGTTTATCGCCGCGCCAGGCCCTCGGGTGATCGCTTATGTCGCCGAAGACCCCGAACACCCGCTCAAGGCATACCCGTCGCCCCAGGCGTTCATGGCCGAACTGACCCGTCAGTTGCGCGACAAGGCGCGCTACCAGGTGTTCTTCAGCCAGTTCGTGCCCCATGCCGAGCGCGGGGCTTTTTTTGCCGGGCTCAATGCGCGCCTCAGCCACATCCAATGGCACCAAAAAGCCCGCACCGACAGCGGGCCGAGCTGGAAAGACACGCCGATCAGCGACCCCAACCTGCACTTCAGCGTGCAACGCTGGCAGGACGATTATCGCCAACGCCCGCCGATACCCCACGCGGACACCCTGTGGAGCTACCTGTATCGCGTGCAACTGAACAAAATCGTCAACGATGCGCGGACTATCGCCGTGTCCAGCACCGACGTCGAACGCCACGCCCGCTGGGCCTGGTGGGACAACCTGGAGCAGATGTTCGCCGACCTCCTCAATGCCGCGTTGCTGGTGCTGACGCCCTTCGTACCGGTGCTCGGCGAACTGATGCTGGTCTACAGCGCCTACCAGATCATGGACGAGGTGTGCGAAGGCGTCGTCGACTGGAGCGAAGGCCGGCGCACCGAAGCCTGGGAACATGTGGCGGGGGTGGCCGACAGCGTGATCCAGTTCGCCCTGTTTGCCGCGGGCGGCCACATCGGTCAGCTGGCGCGGCTCAAGCTCTCGCCCTTCATCGAAGGCCTGGTCCCGGTGCAGCGGGCCGACGGCAGCCGGCGCTTGTGGAACCCGGACATCAGCGCGTTCGCCCGGAAAACCCCGATCCCCGCCGATTCGATACCGTCGCCCGCGGGCCTGCATCAGCATGACGGCAAAACCCTGCTGGCCCTGGGCGACCATCACTTGGAGGTGCAATACGACCCGCTCGGCGACGCGCACCGCGTGGTCCACCCCGAACGCCCGAACGCCTACCGCCCGCGCCTGCAATTGAACGGCGACGGCGCGGCGACCCACGAGGGCGAACGCCCGCGCACCTGGGAGCGTGCGCAGTTGCTGCGACGTCTCGGGCATCGGGTGCAACCGTTCAGTGACACGCAGCTGGAACAGCTAAGGGTCGCCAGCGCCACCGAAGACGGCGCCCTACGCCGCATGTACGAGTACAACGAAACACTGCCGCCGTTGCTCGATGCCGGCCTCAAACGGCTCGAAGCGGCCGACTACATCCAGGTGGCCAGCGAAAAAATCCGCTCTGGGCAGGCTTTGAGCGCCGACCCGAGTTCGGACTGGTTCGAGCAGATGGTCACCGAACTCGACGGTTGGCCCCCGAACAAAGCACTGCAAGTGTTCCTCAAGCCCGACCTGAGCGGCAGCTCGCACCGCTATGGCACTGCGCAAGCCAGCGCCGCCGACACCTTGCGCATCAGCCTCGGGGAAGTGCTGTCCGGGCACTTGCCGGAACGGGTGCTGGGCTTTCTCGATGAAGCGGCAATCACCCGCCTGCTGGGCGCCGAGGTGCCGAAGTCGCAGCGGGTACACGCGTTGCGCGAGCAACTGGCCGACTACGTATTGAGCCAGAGCCGCGACATCGCCCCGGCGGTCTACCGCGCCCGTGAAGAGAGCGACGACCCCAGCATTATCAGCCTGCGCCACGACCATCCCGACCTCGACCTGAGCCTGGCCCGCCGCCTGCTCGACACCGCCCGCCCCGCCGAACGCCAGGCCCTGGCCGCGCACCGGCGCGGGCCGTTGCGCCTGCGCAACCTGGCCGACGAGCTGCACGTGGCCGCCGAGGCGGCACGCGCCTACGAAGGCTTCTATCCACCGGCGTCGCCCAGCCCGGCCACGGAAACCCTGGTACTCAAGACCCTGCAATTGCACGCCGACGTGCTCAGCGACCTGCACCTTGAAATCCGCAACGGCTCCGTCACCGGCCCCCTGCGCAGCCAGGCCGGCCCGGACACTGCCACCACTCGCCGGGTGTTGGTCCACAACAGCCTCGGTTATGCGGTCTATGACGGCGCCGGCCAACCGTTGCACAGCCCGGCCAATCTGTACGAAGCCGTGTTGTCGAGCCTGCCCGCCGCGTCGCACAGCGGGCTGGGTTACCGCCCCGGCGAAGGCGCAGACCTGCGGCACTGGCTGATGACCGCCCTGGAACCCTTGGCCGAGCGCCGCACGCTCCTCGCTGAGCCGGCGACTCACCGGGTGATGGAGCGGCACACCCAACAGTTGCTCGGCGGCCCGCTGCTCAGCCGCTGCCGCGCCGCCCCTGCCGATCACCCGGCGACGTTTGCCAGGGAGGTCTTGCAACGCCTGTTTCCGAGCCTCAGCGAGCAACGGCTGAGCCGCTTTATCGAGGCGATCCCCACCGACCAACTGGGCACCACCCTGAACGACCTGACCCTGGAGAAACAAACCCTGCACAGCCAATTGCAGACCTGGAAACAATCGCCCACCCATCACCCCAAAGGCAGCGTCCAGGAGCGTCAACAACTGGCCAGCCGCAAACGCCTGGCGCTGCTCCTCGAACAGACCTGGGCCGACCGCTACGCCGAATACACCGACGATTGGGGCCGCACCCAACACGGCGCGCGCGTGGACCTGAACGGCATGCCGTTACCCGAATCGCTGCCCGCGCTGACCGTCAACTTTGAACATGTGACGTTCCTGGACCTGAGCCAGAGCAGCGTCGGGCAAACCCATTGCGGCTTGCTCAAGCACTTCCCGGCGCTGCACTCCCTGGACCTGAGCGACAACCACCTGACCAGCCTGCCGGTCGAGCTTGGCGCGATGCGTTTGCTGCGCAACCTCAACCTCGCGAGCAACCGCCTGGCCCTGTTCCCCGAAGACGTGACGCGCCTGCGCAACCTGCGCCGCCTGCAAGTCCTGATCCTCAGCCACAACCCGCTCAGCCTCGCGCCGGACATCACGCGCATGCCCAACCTGCGCCGCCTCGACCTCAGCCACACACAGATCGGCCAATGGCCCCGTGGCCTGTTTGCCCACCCCAGGAACGATGCGTTCGACCTGAACCTGAGCGGCAACCCGATCCGCGCCCTGCCCACCCTGACGCCGGAACCCACGGCTGCGCGCACCGTGGCGCGCACCCGCCTGGACCGCAACACGCTGAACGACGATCAGCGCACTCTGTACGAACGCTACCGCAACGAGGCCGGGCTGGCCCCCTATCGCACCTACGAGCCCCAGGGCAGCAGCGATCCCTGGCTGGAAGGCGTCGACGCCAACACCCGGCTTGTCCGCGAGCAGCTGTGGGACGCCGTCGAAGACGAACACGGCTCCCAGGGCTTTTTCGAAGTCATCAAGCTGCTTGAGCCGCCCGAGTTTTTCGAGAACCCCCAGGACCAGCAGCGCTACGCCCGCAACCAAGCGGAGCTGACGCAACGGGTGTGGCGCTTGATCAACGCCACCCACGCCGACAGCGCCCTGCGCGAGCGCTTGTTCAAGCTGTCGAGCTTCCCCGGTTTGTGCGGCGACGGCGGCGCGCAGATTTTCAATGAGATGGGGATCGAGGTCATGGCCAGCGAAGCCCGGCGCTTTTCCGCGTCACTGGCTGAACTCGAAGGCCGACTGGTGACCCTGGCCAAGGGCGCGGCGCGCCTCAAGCACCTGAATCTGGTGGCCCAGGCGGACGTCGCCCGGCGCCTGCGGCCCATCGACGCCGGTGGCGAAGGCCAGCGCCTGCGCTCCGAGCTGGTGGACGGCGAGGCCGGCGAGGTGGACGAAGTGGATATCCACCTGGCCTACCAGACCGCCCTGGCCAACAGGCTGGATTTGCCCTGGCTGTCGGACCACATGCTCTACCGCGACACCGCCAATGTCAGCCCGGACCGCATCCAGCAGGCGTACACAACGGTAAGGGAAATGGGCCAGGACGACGGCCTGGTCAACCAGATGCTGCTCGAGCCGTATTGGGAGACCTTCCTGCAGGAAACCTACGACAACCGCTATCAACAGAATCTCACCGAGTACACGCAAAAGTTCTACCGCCTGGACGACCTGCAAACCCTGCAGGCGCAATGGCGCGAAGAACGGGAGCCGCAGCAAAAAGCCCAGCTCGCCGAGCAGCTCAAGGCCCTGGCGGACGAACTGGACACGGCCGAAAACCTCGTGTTCAGCGACACGCCGATCAGCGACGCGCTCTACAACCGCCTGCTCAACGACCTGGGCTACAAGGAGAAAGACTGGATGCGCGGCCTGACCCGCACAGCCCTGAAAAACGCCGCTCAACAGCGTAACCGGGCGCCGTTGTCCGACACATGAGGTTACTGCAGGCGCGCATGCCCGCGCCTGCAACCCCCGCGGGTTACACCTCCGAATCCCAGATCACTGTGACGTTCCCTTCATAGGTGCCGGACTCACCGGGCTGCAACATCGTCTCCACATCGTCGCGCGCCACTTCGAAATGCAGGGTGCCAGGCTTGCGGTCGACGAACATCGTCGACAGCAACAGGTGCGTGCCGCTGCCGTCCAGCCGCAGCGGACGGCGCTGGACCGGCTGGCCCTCGGGGTCGACGATGCCGTGGGGCATGGTCACGCCGACCTGCAACGGCACCGAGCGCCCCGACCTGGCGTCACGGATCCGGCAGGTGTTGTCTGCCGCCTCGACGTACTGGCATTCCATGCCGATCCTGAAGCGCGCGGTGGAATAGAAGTTGAAGGTCTGGTCCCTGAACAGCCGCGTCGGTTTGCGCCCCTGGCTCAACCAGCCTTGCCAGCCACCCTGGGGCAGCAACTCGACGCGCTCACCGCCCGGCGGGATCTCGACCTTGAGGATGTGATCGACCGAAAGAATGAAATTGAGGGTGATCTGCTCATCGTTGGGTAACATCACGTTGCCCAGGTCGAAGTCCTTGTGCGGCCCGACGCTGTACGTCACCTGCCCGCGGTAGGTCCCGGCCCTCATCCCCAGGGGATCGGGCGTGACCAATTCGTAGGTGAAACCGAGGCCATCGAACCAAAATGTCTCGGCGGGGATATGGCTGGCGGCTCTTTGCGCACACCCCCTGACACCTTCCGGCAAAAACCAGGTGAACGCGAAAAGCCATTGGTTGCCGACACTCACCCCGCTGGATTGACACGGTGGCGGTGGATAATCGTGTTCCCAACGCACAGTGGGGTCCTGCCGCAGCCACCGGAACACCATGCCAATGCCACTGATCCGGAACTGAAGGGTTTCGGCCTCTCCCGTTTCGTCATGCACGACGGTGATGTTTCTGCGTTCGGTCGGCGCATGAAACAACAGATGATTGCGATCGTCCCCGCCCGGCACGATCGGCGCGCTCATCCGAAAATCGATCGGAAGACCGATGCTGTAGCGCGTCTCGTTGCAGTACTGCGGCGCCCAGGTGCAATAGCTGTTACCCGGCGGCGTGTGGTTTTTGAACACGTTGCGCGCCGGCTGGCTGGGGTCCGGCCGGAACGAGGCCAGGATGTCCACGGTGGCCGCCGTTACGTCGGCGGGCAGCCCCACCAGCAGCCCGGCCAACCACAGCCCCAACACCTTGTTTTTGATTTGCATGGGTTCACTCGTTCTGAAAAAACTCAAGCGTGGCCCCCGGTTCATGGGCGCAACGCATCGAAAATGATCTGCACGTTGCCGAAGTACTGGCCGGGGAGGTAACCGTCCTCAGGCTTCTGTGCGGCAATTTCCAGCAGCACCCGTTTGCCGACACGGGCCTCGGCTTCCGGCACCACGCGCATGGCGTCGAGCCCCAGCACCTGCTGATTGAAGGTGACGGTGAGCGCAATGTTGTCGCGGCCGTTGAACAGCACCGGTTCATAGGCGAGGTAAGCGTCCACCGCGCCCAACACGTTTTTCACATCGAAAGGCTCGCGCAGCGCACTCAGGGTTTCAGTCACCGGGTTCCAGCTCAGGGTTTGCTCACGCTCCAGAAAGCCGGGGTTGAGCGGCAATACATAGAAGTCACTGGTGGGGACTTTGACCGACACCTGGAACACCGCCTCCTCGCGGGCGGCCAGGGCGCTGAAGCTGAGCGCGCTCAACAGCGCCAACACGGCCCAGCGGCTCATCCTTTCACCTCTTGATTCTTCTGCGTGTCGCCTTCCACCAGCTTGAAGGTGTAGTGGCGCCCGATTTGTTTATCGAAGGTAAAGGCACGCCCCGGCAGCACGTGGTTCTTGGTGGTCGGATGGCAATCGGTCGGCTTGCCGGCCACACAGTTCTTGAACTCGTCGACCACGATCACGCTGTTGCCGTTGTTGCGCAGTTCATAGCGAGTGGCACCATCGTTGATGCGGGTGTCGTAGCGGGTGTCCTTGGGGCGCACGAAAAACACCGTGCCATAGCCGGCCAGCACGCTGACGCCGGCCTGCAGGGTCTTTTGATATTCCTCACGCTCTTCTTCGGACAAGGCAAACGCGTCCTCTTTTTCCGGCACCACCGGGATGTAGCGCACCCGGAAGTAACGCTCGCTGGCGCGCTCGCCCATGTACAGCAAGCGCGTGCCCTGCATGCCGTTGGCCGGCACGATCAGGCGCGCGGGGCTGGCCATCAGGCCATCGCGGGCGCTGGCGTCGGCCTGGGATTGCACGGGAATTTCCTGGGGCACGCCGCTGGCGTCGTAGACGATTTCGAGGATCTCGACCTTGACGAACGCGGTGCTGGTGCCGCCGTTGAAGATGCGTTTGAGGTAGCTGCTCTTGCTCCCGTCCAGGTAGTCATAGACCACGCCGACGTTGATATTCGGGCCCGCCTGGACCCCCAGGGAAACCATCCACACGCCCAGGATTGCGGCTAATACTTTCATTGCTTTACACCTCATTAACGGTTGGCCTGAAGCCAACCCACTCGACTTGCGAAGCGCAAATACCCGCGCCCGAACAGGCCTATCCGTATCGATGTTCATGGCTTACACCCTGTGCGAATCACCCCGACGTCGGCCGCTCGAATGCGCCATCGGCCAAGGTATCCGGCGTGCAACGCAGGTCGCCGATCATCAGCACATCGTTTTCACTGCGGGCCTTGCTCGGGTCGAGGCGGAACTGACAGAGCAACTGGTTGCCCCGGCGCACTTCCAGGGTGGGCGAGCCGGCGTTCATTTCCATCGAGAAGAACCCATCGACCTCGCTGACGCCACGGCTGGCATGGTTGATCACGTGATGGCCCTTGAGCGGGCGGCCCTGCGGGTCGAGCAGGCGACCGAGCACGGTGACGGTTTTCATCACGCGGATCTTGCGGTAGTCCACCCCGCCCTTGTTGATGTGGTAGGCGCTGCGCGGCGGCTGGATGTTCGCCGCCGGCGGGTGGTTGCCGTCGAAGTCGAACGCCACCGAGCCGGTCCGGTAGGCGGTGAGCGGCACGAAGTTGCGCCCCGGCCGCAGCGCGGTGCTGCCACCGCTGAGGTCGTCGGCGCGCAGGGTGATGTCGTCGAGGTCGGTTTCCACATCGACGATCATGCCCGCGCCGTCGCCGTGGTACTGGCTGGTCAGGGCCATCTTCTGGCCGCCGACGGCGAAGGTGCTGTGCAGGTTGAGGCCGCCGGTGAGGTTGCCGTTGAAGGAGGAGCGCTGGGCAAACGCATCGCCTGCGAGCATGTCGCCGTGGAAGCTGGTCATGCCGGACAGGCCGACGCCGTAGGTGTCGGTCAGCACGGTGGCCGAGACGTTCTGCAGCACATGGCCGCTGAGGTCTTTGCGGTAGGTCAGCGAGCCATTGTTGTCACGTTTGCCGTCGCGCGAGGTGCGCGAGCCGATGCTGCCCGACCACTGCTCGCCCGGCCCACCGAGGGCCAGGTTGAGGGTCAGGTCGACGCCACGGTTGCGCCGGTCGCCGGTGCTGCGGCTGGCGGGGCGGTCGAACAGCGACAGGCGCCAATTGGCATCGCTGCCGAACAACCGGTCGTGCTTGCTCCAACCCAGGTCCAGGCCGACGCCCTCGACGTTGCCCTGGCTGTGGGACAGGCGTGCATTGAGCGAATGCTGGTTGATCAGGCGGTGGTTGATCGACAGCGACGAGGTACTGGTCTGGCCGACGAAGGTTTGCCGGGTGCGCAGCCGCGTGCCGTCGGGCAGCGTGTCGTAGGTGTTGCGGGTGTCCAGCCAACTGCGGTTGTGGCTGGCGATCACGCTGCCGGCGCCATAACTGTAGAGGCCTTGCACGTCCATGCCGGTGCCGTGGTCCTGGGTCTGGTAGACGTTGGCGTACAGGCTCGCCTGGGTCGCCAGCGTCCAGTCGATGGAAGCGCCGTATTGCATGCGCTCCTGCACCTGGCGCCCGGACAAGCCGACGATCACACGCGGGTGCAGCAGGTAATTGAGCGAAGCGCCGGCGGTCATATCGCCTTTGTCGCGTTGCTCCCAGTTGTTGAACAAGGTGCTTTCGCGGCCGGCGAACACGTTGTAGCGCCAGCGCTCGTCATGGTTGCGCCAGTTGTTGGGCTTGTACACCAACTCCTGGGTGGTGGCGGTGACCTGGCCGTCCTCGACCAGGCGCACTTCCACTTCATAAATGCCACCGGGCAACGGCCGCGTGTCGATGCTCTGCAAACCGGCGGCCACCGCCTGGGTGTTGATCAGCAGACCGTTGCGGTAAATCTCCACCGAGCCCTGGCGGTTGGAGGTGACGTAGATCGGGTACACGCTGGGCTTGGGGTTGTTGATGGCCAGGCTGTCGGAACTGCCGAGCATCGCACCCACGGCGATATCCGGCGCGGCGCCGAACGCACGCGGCTGGCGATTGAGCCCCTCGGAGGTGGGCGTGAAATAGCCCAGGCGCAGGAACTGGCCTTCGAATTCGCGCTGGGCGTACAGCGAATACAGTGCGTGATAAAGCTGGGTGTCCGGCCCGCCGAGGCGTGCCAGTTGCAGGTTGAGCGCATGGCTCCAGTTCCCCAGGCTGCTGCTGGCTTCAACCCCGAAACGTCCGCCGAGTTCCTGCGCTTGGCCGCCGTTGAGGTTCAACTGGTTGCTGACAATCAAGCCCGTGCTGCCGTCCTGGGGCTGGTGGTAATAACGTTGATGATCGGTGTCGTGCTCGGCGTTCTCCGTGAGGATCGAGACCAGCGAGTTTTCCAGGTTGTAATGCACCGCCAACATCTTCTCCGGGCAGGTTTGCGTGCAACTTCCCAGGGCCGCGCCTTGTTGCAGGTAGTCGCTCCAGGTATCGCGTTCAGCGGGTTGTATCGGGCTGTCGCTGATATCGGTAAAGTCCAGCAGCGTGAGGCGGTCATCGCGCGAAAGTATCACCATCGCCTCGCCCAGAAAGACTTCGTCGCGTTCGATACGCACGGCCAGGGGCACATCAAAAAAATGCTCTTCGAATTCGCTCGGCAAACCTTTCGCCTGAGCCAGTAAACTGCGTGGCGTATAACTGTTATCAGCCGTCGCCCAGGCAGCCGAACAGGCAAGCAGGGCCAGCGCCGCCGCGATGGGTTTCATCGGAAACATGAACTTAATACTCTATGGCGAACTGCAAACCATCTGGAAACCGACCGCAGGCGAACACAACCTGCGGGCGGTGGGTGTGATCGATAAGGCGCGGCCTTATCGCGTGCCGGGTGCTTAGAAAGCGGTGCGCGGCACGTTGTCGAAGATCACGGTGGCGACGCTGGTGTAGAGACCGGTCTGGGTGTCCGCCGGTTTGGCGGCCTTGATGGTCATCAGCTTTTGCAGGCCGGGGTTGGACTCTGCGTCGGCGGCCACTTCTTGCGGGCTACCGGTCAGGGCCACGGTGCCCAGGGTGATGGTCAGCGGGATCGAGTCCGTGCCGTTGGTGAGCGCCGCCGGGCCGTCCTGCAGGTAGGCGTCGATCGAGCCACCGGTGTTTTTCAGGGTGAACATCGAGGACAGCGTGCTCAGTTCGCCGGTCACGGTGTTGTAGGTCATGATTTCGTCGCGACCGAAGTTGGGGTCCAGGGGCTGGGCGTGGAACTGCTTGGTAGGGATGTCGGCCTTGATGTTGATCGTGGTGCTTGCATCGTTGGCGGCCATGGCAGCCGAAGAACCCAATACCGCAACAGCCAGCGGGAGCAGAACAGCAAACTTCTTGATCATGCTTGAATACCTAGTAGTCATTTAAAGGAAGGCGGTTAACTAAAAAGCAAGTCAAGACTCACTTCCAACTAACAGCGCGGCGCAATGTTCATTGTTTGGCTGAACATTCAACGCCGGGAAATATTCGACCAATGCGCTTTAAAAGTAAGCAGGCAAGCTCCGAGAAACATGCAGGCCAATAGGCCATTACGCTGGAGGAAGAAATGCAATAAATACGATTTTTAAAAAAACGACTGTAAGACGTTAATGACACACAGATAATTCAATAAAAGCAGTACAGTTATCAAGAGGCACTTAACGCACAACTTCATATCTGTAGTATTGGAACTACACGAGGGCATCACTCTACGCTTTCAGCGGCCACCGCCTAGATTGACGACGCTGTTATTGACGTAGGATCTGGACTTTTCCACCCCCCTGCCCGCGCCGGCAGGGGGGTCAGGCTTACTGGACGTGGGTGAGTTTCACCACCTGATCGAGGGCCGAGAGCAACCGTTCGAACGCGCTGAACCGCTCGTCCTTCAGTTCTGCCCAGCGCTCGATGAAGAAGCGGCCTTGATCGTCGATCTGCACCGGCGTGGAAAGGATCTCGCCGCTGCGCGAGTGATGCACCAGATTCACTTCATGGGGTGAAAGCTGCTCGACCATGAACTGCCCCGGTCGCGTCAAGCGTGAACGATCGGCGGGAACATAGGCGCGAGGAGGACGCATGCCAGGGACGCCGACAGCCAGGGTGAAGTCGCTGCGGATCGCCGTCAGCCGGTTGGGGTACAACGACGATCCGTAGGCGACGGTCCATTGCAGCCCTGAGCGCAGCTCGCTGGCCGTGCCCGCCGGTACATCTGAGAGCCGCAGGCTGATCGCCCCTTGCGTCTGGGCCACCCCCGCAATCCCTTCGACCGAATGCACATGGGCATTGCCCATGTGCGCCACCCACTTGTGTGCGCCCTGGGCCGCCTGGTCTTGACGGATGACCTCGCCGGCAAAGAAGTTGAACATCGCAATGCGCGACGTCTGCGGCGCGCTCATGCCCTTGGTGTGGTAGCTCGATACGCAATCCAATGCGCGGATGCGCAGGCCGTGTTTGCCCGCCACTTCCACGACGCTGGTGTAGGTGTGCGGCCCGCGGTACTCGGGCATGTGGCCCCGGTCGAGGGTCCACAGGCGGTCTTTGAGCGCTGGAGGCAATACGCCCCTGCGCTGGAAGGTATCCAGGTCGGCCTGGTGCAGGTCGGTGAACAGGTGCTCCATGTACAGGGTTTTGACGCCTTGCTGCTTGAGCGCCTTCATCTGATCGATCAGCAGCGCCTTGCTCGATTGCTCGACGTGGCTCTCACAGACAATCAGCCCCCGAGCGTGTTGGTAGCTTTGCGCGATAAAGTCGGCGGGCGTGGTGTTCGCCGGCAGGTCCGGCAACGTCGGCCTGGGGGGCAGTTCAGGGGTTTTGAAGAACGCCTGCGCCGCTGTGTTCAGGCGCTCGCGGGTCTTGCGGAAGGCGCTTTCGGCAGCGGCGATTTTCGGGTTGAGCGACCCATAACGGGTGTCGAACGCATGCGCGCCTTTGCCCATTTCATGCAGCTCGGGGACGAACCGCGAGTCGATGTCGAACTCGCTGTACGCGCTTGCGCGGCCAGGCGCGGTGACGAATGCCGGGGGCGCCGTGTAGGCGGTTTGCAGGGTCAGCTTGAAGTCGGCTTTGGCCGCCGGGTCGTCGACGATCGCGCCGGGCGTATCGTTCCAGATGCCCACCGGTTGGCCGGGGGCGACGTCTTCGACGCGCACACTCAGGGTCTTTTGCAGGTCGGCCAGGCCCGGGGTCTGGGTGTGCGTGTTGAGACGGCGGCTGTCGACCAGAGCGACCCACCCTTCGCCGGGTTTTGCGCCGATGTCGGCCTCGATCAGCGTGTGGGAGTAGAAGTTTCGCTGGGCGTTGGGCCGAGGGCTGACCAGCGCACCGTTTTTCAGGTTGAAGGCTTTGTCCACCTCGTAGCCGGTGGACGCGTCCAGCCCACAGACGGCGATGTTTTGCTGGCGCGCCGCAAGGATCAGGGCGCGATAGGAGTGCGGCGAGTCGTTGGCGATCCCCAGGGCTGTCTCGACTTTTTTCAGGTACTCGCTGATGTGCCAGTAGCTGCCGCCGGCGTTGAACTTGTCCAGTTTGCCCCGGAACAGGTCCGCCGGCAGGTACTCGATGTACAGGCGCCGCACGCCCTGCTCGTAGAGGGTGTGCATATTGTCGATCAGCAGCTGTTTGGCGGCGAGCGAGCCAGGCACGGCGCCCACCACCAAGCCGGGGTTTTCCTTGAAGGCGCTTTCCAGGATGTGCCGATGGCTCGCGCTGGCTTCGAAGGCCAGTACATCGGCCCTGGGGACGATGGGATTGAGCTGGGCGAAGAACGTGTCGGCATCGCCGCGCAACTGCAGGTAGGCGTGCAGGTAAGGGGCCTGGAGCGGGGCCATTTCATAGGTCAGCAGGCTGTCGCGGGTGCCCTCGCCCAACAACTCATCGACGCTGGAGGTGTTGCGAAACTCCACGCTCAGAACGCTTTCGTAGTCCTTGGCCAGCTCCGGCGGAACTTCATAGCGCTGCAACGCGTGGGGGCTTGGCGCGGGGCGTTTCGGCGCCCCGCCGGTGAGGCCCGAGCGCACCCAGCGGCCCTCGGCGTTCTGGTTGACCAGGCGGGCGGTCGACACGAGTTTGCCGCTCACCGGGTCCTGGTGAAACAGCAGATAGCGGCCCAGGGCATCGGGGGTTTTGCCCGCCCACAACGGCCGGCCCTCGAACCACACCGCCTGCATACCGGCGAGCGCGGGGCTCGGCGGCTGCAGTTGCTGGATCAACGCCATGGCCTGGCGCGGCGCTGCTGGGCGCATGAGGTGGCGCATCGGCCGGAGCAGCGGGCCGATGGACTTGAGTGCCGGGCGCAGGTCGGTGAACACTGCGCCGAGGCTGTTGCTCAGGTAGCCGACGAAGTGTTGCAGCGCCGCATCGGTGTCGCCCTGGTTGTAGGCGTGCAGGGCCAGCATGCCGTCCTTGAGCGCCAGCAGCAGGCCCAGGCTCAGGCTCAACACCGGGAACGGCGCGGTCGCAATGGCGATCAGCGGTTCGAGGCAACTCCAGACCAGGCCCATGATCATGTCGCTGCGATTGACCGTGGTGGCGGCGACGTCATCGATCTTGCGTTGCAGCTTCATGTCGTGCAGCAGGTGACGCAGGTCGAGCACGGGCGGCACGCGCTCGATCGCGTCGTAGCGCGCCAGGCTCAGGTCGGTGCTGTTGAGGTCTGCGGGCAGGCCGGCCTGGGCGGTTTGCAGAAAACGCCGCACGCGCACCCGGGACTGCACACCGACGCGGGCGCTGAAGTAATCGAGCATGCCGTCGACTTTTTTCAGCAGGTAGTTGAACAGCCGGGCTTCGCGCAAGAACACGCCGTCCGGTGCCTGCGGCGTATAGAGCAACACCGGGTTCGCGCCGTGGCTGAACAGCAAGGTGTCGATCACCCAGTCGCCGTCGATCATCAGGCGATGCACGTTGTAGGTGCTGCGCGTCTCGACCGAGGTGTCGTCCAGGCTCTTGAAGGCGCGTTCAAACCAATCCAGATCGACCTGGGCGATATGGCCTTTGAGGCGCGATTCGAGCGCCGCGCTGTGCAACTGCAACTGGTTGATCGCCAGCGTTGCGTCGCGGCGCAGGGCATAACCGGGGCTGGCTGGGTTTTGCAGTGTGGCCTGGACTTCATCGGCGTAGCGCTGGCCGATCCATACGCCGCGCACCGAAAGCGCGACGTTGCGCGGCGTGAGCTTGCTCAGGTCAACTCCGGCCGGGCCCATGAAGGTGGCGACGGTGTCGAACCTGGCATCGAGAAACCCCAGCGAATCCTCATAACCATCGCGATACAGGCGGGTGTAGGACACCGACGCGGGGCGCGTCAACGCCGGGAAGTCTTTGGGGTAATGCACCCACACCGTATCGGGGTCGACATCGTTTTGCCGCTGGCGCCCCAGCAGGGCGTTGAGCTGCGTCTTGGCCTGGGCATGCAGGAAGCGCTCGAAGCTGATGAAGCGGGCGTCGGATAACGGGTTTTGCGCATAGGTGTTCGCCGCGCCTTCAGCGTTTTCCGCCAGTTGAGTCAGTTGTCGACGCTGGGCCTCGGTGGCGGCCCGGTACCACGTCGGGGTGCCCCAGTGGTAATCGTCGGTCTGCACCTGCAGCAGTTGGGCGCGCAGGGCCTTGAGGCAATCGGCGTGGTCGGCCGCCTGGCTGAAGGTGACGTGGCGATATTCCTGGCGCGCCGGAATGAAGCCCAGGCCAGCCATGAACGTTTCCAGACCCACACGAGACTTGAGGGCGACTTGCCCCAGCAGATAAGCGCGCATGGTTTCGTCCGCGCACCAGCCGAGGATATGCGCCTGGCAGCCGGTTTCCGTGTCGAACCCATGAAACTGCTGGGCCTGCGGCGCTTCGGGGGTACACAGCAGCAAGCGCTGGATCGCGCCCTGCTCGTCGCGCTCGCGCAGCAGCCAGAAGTCCTTGAGCACACAGCCATTGAGCGCAACGCTGCTCGCGTGCAGTTGCGCGTCGGTGCCGCGACGCAGGCGGGTAACGCGTTGATAGTCGGCCTCGGTGATGTGGTTTTGCAGCGTGGCCGTGTAGGCCAGGGCATTGATGCGGCGGTCGAGCATCTGTTCGATGGCGGCATGGATCTGCGGCTTGGCGTAGTACTCGCGGCGCACGGCCTCAAACTCCGCACGCGGTTTGAGGCTGTCGAGCAGGCTGACCAGATAGGCCGGGGTCAGGTCTTGATAGCGCTCGGGCAGTGGCGCGTCGGCATACGTGAGGGTGGTATTGAGCAAAAACGCCGAGCCGGGCAGTTCGTCGCCGGTGTGCAGGCCGCGCAGCGCCAGCGCGGTCAGGTTGTGTTTCTGCTCGTAGGCGCCGACCCTGGCCACACTGCGGCGCGTGCGGACTTGCAGGCGGTCGGGGTCCAGGTCGGTGATTTCCAGGTCAGCGGCCAGTTGTTCGAGCAAATGATAGCGCGCCAGGGCCTGCGGCGAGGCGGCATGGCCGAACAGGTTCAGCAGGGCTTGGCGGGCCTCGTCGTACTCGCTCAGCTGCCGCGCCAGGGCCTCGCGCTGGTGGCTCGGCGCGTTGCGATACCAGGCCGGGGCGCTGTGCTCCAGGCAACGGTCGAGCAGGCGCTGGGCGCGCAATTCCAGGCGCGGGCTGAGGTCGGGCAAGGCCGCGCGAATCGCGTCGTCCAACTCGGCAAGCAGCTGCCGGGCGCTATGGTCGGGGTTGGCGTCCAGGCTCAAGGCCCAATCGATATCCAGCGCGCGTTTGGCCAGCCTGGCGTCGTAGGTGTGTTCGCACAGCGGTTCGCTGTTGATGGGGACCAACTGCAGCGGCCAGACGCCCATGACGGACAGCCCCCAGTACCGGCGCGGCAGCAGGCGCATGAACTCCTTGCGCCAACTGCCGACCGCCATCGTCTCGCGCAGTCGGCGGTTCATCTCGGCCAGCGAGCTGAACGACTCGAAGCCGCGGGCCGGCGTGAACAGCACGACGTAGCCGGCATCGTCGGCCGGGGTCAGCTGCGCGACCACGGGGGTGTTTTTTTCGGTCAACACAAAGGCCCCGGCGAACTCGATCGTCTGGGCTCGATAGCTGAACGTCAGCGCATAGATGCCCGGTCGAAAGCTCGGCCCGAGCCCCAGGTTCTGCACCAGACGGGCCTCTTCACGATGCAGCAGAGAGTCCTGGATGTTGAGCCTGGCTTCGAGTTCCAACGCGACCAGGCCGGCGTCGTTGGCCATGAACGTGCGCAGGCTTTGGCCGCCCAACACCCCGGTTTCGTCCAGTTTCTGCAAGTGCGCCGTGAGGTCGCGCTTGAGCGTCGCCAGCCGTTGCTTGCCCTCGTCACTGTGCAGGTCGGCCTGCGCCACATCGGCATACAGCGCACGACAGCGGTCGAAGTGAGCGCGCGCGTGCGCCGTGAGCGTCTGGTTGAGTTTTTCAAGCTGTTGTAACTCGACGGGGAGCGGCCGCTTGGACAGTAACGGGGTGTCGGTTTCGAGCAACTGGTGACCGATCTGATGCAGATAACCGCGTATTTCCAAGGAGGTTGGCGAGTAGGGGGGAGAAATCAATGTGCTCATCGCACTGGCTCCATGCACATGGGAAGAGCCATCAGCATGCTGGGCGCATCACGCGGGACGGTGGTAGTTAAGTAGGCCGCGACCGTTGGTCGACTGATCTTGAACAGTCTAAAGATATATCTTAAGTTATATCTTAACCAAAACGGAGAGACCCAAAATGAGAGAGCATCATCCCCATTCCCACGGCGACGGCCGCGACGGCTTCGAAAAACGCCCCGGCCGTGAACGCGGCGGTCGCGGCCCACGCGTGTTCGCCCCCGGCGACCTGAAGTTGCTGTTGCTGGCGCTGATCGCCGAGCAGCCGTGCCACGGCTACGACCTGATCCGCCAGATCGAAGGCCTGTTCGACGGCGCCTACAGCCCCAGCCCCGGTGTGATCTACCCGACCCTGACCTTCCTTGAAGAAAGCGAATTGATCAGCGGCGATGCCGAAGGCGGAAAAAAGCGCTACACCATCACCGACGCCGGTCGTCTTTCTTTAAGTGAGCAGGCGATTGCACTGGAAGGCGTGCGAATGCGTATCGACGTGAGCAAACGCTCGCTGCGCGGCCATGATCGCCCGCCCGAAATCCACGAGGCGGTGCATAACCTGCGTCATGCCTTGCAACTGCACCACGGACGCTGGAGCGCCGAAGAAATCGCGCGGGTCGCCACGCTGCTCAACAGCACCGCACAAGCCATCGTCGACGGCCCGGCCGTTCACGCTGTCCAGGGGGAAAATCAATGAATACGCCCGTCATCCATCGCGTCAGCCACGAGATCAAACGCCGTCGCCTCGACGTGCTGCGGGTGGTCGATATCACCCCGCGCATGCGCCGCATCACCCTCGGCGGCCCCGAACTGGCGGGGTTTGTCAGCCTGGGCAGTGACGATCACATCAAGCTGATGTTCCCGCAGAACGCCGCCGAGCAAGCCGCGCTGCAAAGCCCGACCTTCAGCATCAAGGGCGATGGCCCGCAGCCGGCCATGCGCGACTACACGCCACGGCGTTTCGACCTGAACCTCGGTGAGTTGGACATCGACTTCGTGCTGCACGGCGACGGCCCCGCCTCCACCTGGGCCGAGCAGGCTCAAGTCGGCCAGCACCTGTACATCGGCGGCCCACGGGGCTCGATGATCGTGCCGGACATCTTCGACAGCTACCTGCTGATCGGCGACGAAACCGCCCTGCCCGCCATCGCCCGCCGCCTCGAAGAACTGCCGGCCGGGCGCACGGTGCTGGCGGTGATCGAAATCGCCGATGCGGCGGAACGGCAAGCACTGCAAAGCGCGGCCGAGGTAGAAGTGATTTGGGTGGTGCGCGGCCAGGCCGACCTGCTCGACACCGTGCGCGCACTGACGCTGCCGAGCGGTGCGCTGTACACCTTCGTCGCGATGGAAACCAAGCTGTCGCGCCAGGTGCGCCGGGTGCTGCTGGATACGCACAAGGTCGATGAAGCGTTCCTCAAGGCCGTCGGCTACTGGCGCGCCGAGGGCAGTGAGGAAGAGTGAGTCATCCGTGGGGTTTGATGCTTTTATCCAACCCCACCACCGCCAGAGCAATCAGCACGAACCCCGCCAGGATCCCCCCGGCATTCACGAACACCTGTGGATAACCGAGGGTGCCGACGTCGAAAAACGGGTACTGGTATTGCCCGAGCAAATCCCCGCGCAGCAGCACATAGGCGAAGTACACCAACGGGTACAACACCCACAGGCCAATGTGTTTGCACTGCAACGTGCCCTTGGGCACACAGCGCCACCAGTAGACGACAAACAGCAGCGGCATCACGTCGTGCAGCAATTCGTCGGCGATGAACTGGAACCCTTCGGGCTGCCACAGGTGCCGCAGCAACAGGTTATAGGCCAGGCTCACCAGCACGATGCTGGCGACAATCGCGCTGCTGACCCTGGGCGCCAGGAAAAACCGCTTCGCCGCTGAATCACGATCAACCACGGCGTAGCTCAGCACCACCACCACCAGGGTGTTGGTCAACACGGTGAAGAAGCTGAAGAAGTTGACCAGCCCGCCCAACAGGCTGGCGCCCGTCGACCAGCGCGAATAGAAAATCAGGTATTGCTGAATCGCCAACCCCACCCAACCGGCCAGGGCCGCCGCCGTCACACAGCGTTTCATGGGCTCAGTCCAACGGGCGTTTGGTACGCATCAGTTTCACGTACAGCCCTTCGACTTTCTCCCGCGCCCACGGGGTTTTGCGCAGGAACGTCAGGCTCGACTTGATACTCGGGTCGCTCTTGAAACAGCGGACATCGATGCGCTCGGCCAGACCGCTCCATTCGTAGTGTTCCACCAGGGTGGTGAGGACGTGTTGCAGAGTCACGCCGTGAAGCGGGTCGTTGCTTGTCGCGGTCATGCCAGGCCTTTTGCAAAAAGAGGAAATACAGCCGCGCACCTTAGCCGACGGGGCGAACAGGTGGAAGCACCGCATTGAATATAGCCCCTGGGGAAAAGTTGCCCTTTTCACGGCAAAAAGAGATGTTATATTGTAACGATAGTTATCAACCGTAAGCTGTTCGTTACCGTTTGCCGCCTTCTCTTTTTGTCGTTTGCCAAGGAATGTCCGATGTCCCTCTCCTCTGCCTGGCGCTTGTCGCCCCTCGCCGCCGCCCTGCTGATCTGCTCCGAAGCCCATGCGCTGGAACTGCAACCCCAAGTCATCACCGCCAACCCCCTGGGCAGCGCGCAACTGGCTTCGCCGACCACCGTGCTGGAAGGCGATGAGCTGACCCTGCAGCAAAAAGGCAGCCTCGGCGAAACCCTGAACAAGCAACCGGGCGTGTCGTCGTCCTACTTCGGCCCGGGCGCCAGCCGACCGATCATCCGCGGCCAGGATGGCGACCGCATTCGCCTGCTGCGCAACGGCGTGGGCGCGCTGGATGCGTCGTCGCTGTCCTACGACCACGCCGTGCCGCTGGACCCGGTCAACGTCGACCGCATCGAAATCGTGCGCGGCCCGGCGGCCCTGTTGTACGGCGGCAGCGCCATCGGCGGGGTGGTCAACACCTTCGACAATCGCATCCCCACCGAAGCCATCGAAGGCATCCACGGCGCCGGCGAATTACGCTACGGCGGCGCCGACACCACGCGCAGCAGCGCGGGCAAACTCGAAGCCGGCAACGGCACCTTCGCCCTGCACCTGGACGCGAATGCGCGGGAATTCAACGACCTCAAAATCCCGGGCCAAGCCCGCAGCCGCCACGCCCCGGAAGCCGAAGACGGCCCCGGCAAAAACGGCCGCCTGGGCAACAGCGACGGGCGCCAGGACGGCGGTGCGCTGGGCGGTTCCTACACCTGGGACGACGGTTATGCCGGGCTGTCCTACAGCACCTACGACAGCAACTACGGCTCACCCGCCGAACAGGCTGTGCGGATCCGCATGAAGCAGGACCACTACGCGTTTGCCTCCGAGGTACGCAACCTGCAAGGCCCGTTCACCTCGGTGAAACTCGACGCCGGCTACACCGACTACGAGCACCGCGAAATCGAAGGCGGCGAAACCGGCACAATCTTCAAGAACAAAGGCTATGAAGCCCGGGTTGAAGCGCGCCACCAGCCGCTCGGCCCGTTCGACGGCGTGGTCGGCGCACAAGTGACCCGCAACGAGTTCTCGGCCCTCGGCGAAGAAGCCTTCGTACCGCAGACCGACACCAACGCCGGCGCGCTGTTCATCCTCGAAGAAATGCAGGCCACCGAGCGCCTGAAACTCAGCCTCGGCGGGCGCCTGGAGCACACCAGCGTCGACCCGGACAGCAAAGGCAACGCGCGCTTCGCCAATGCCGACAAGACCAACGACTTCACCGCCGGCAGCCTGTCGTCCGGCGCGGTGTACACCCTCACGCCGATCTGGTCGCTGGCCGCAACCCTGGGCTACACCGAACGCGCGCCGACCTTCTACGAGCTGTACGCCAACGGCGCTCACGTCGCCACCGGCACCTACGAGTTGGGCAACGCCAACCTGAAGAAAGAAAAAGCCGTATCCAGCGACCTCGCACTGCGCTTTGACAACGGCACGCACAAGGGCAGCTTCGGCGTGTTCTACAGCCGTTTCTCCAACTACATCGGCCTGCTGGGCACAGGTCGCACATTGAACGACGAAGGTGAAGAAGACGCCGGCGGCATCCCCGAATACGAATACTCGGGAGTGCGCGCCCGTTTCGCCGGCTTTGAAGCCCAGGATCACTGGAAGCTCGGCGAAGGCGCCTACGGCAAGTTCGCACTGGAACTGTCGGGCGACTACACCCGCGCCACCAACCTCGACACCGGCGAAGCCCTGCCGCGCATCGCACCGCTGCGCCTGAACAGCGGCTTGCTGTGGGAACTGGACCGCTGGCAAGCGCGCATCGACATCGAACACGCCGCCGGACAAGGCCGTGTGCCCTCCAACGAAAGCGGCACCGACGGCTACACCACACTGGGCGCCAGCGCCGGCTATCGCTTCAACGTCGGCGGCAGCCAGTGGCTGGCATTCGTCAATGGCGAAAACCTGACCAACCAAACCGTGCGCTATGCCAGCTCGATCCTGCGCGACATCGCCCCGGCAGCAGGCAGAAGCGTACAAGTGGGCCTGCGCACCACCTTCTAACGCCCCAAAAAGAACCGCCCAACGATGCAAAGTGAGGCTCTTGATCCGCTTTTGATCCAAAGCACCCCACAATGCGAAGCGAGGCTCTTGACCTGCTTTTGATCCAAAGCACCCCACAATGCGAAGCGAGGCTCTTGATCCGCTTTTGATCCAAAGCACTCCACAATGCGAAGCGAGGCTCTTGATCTTGATCTGAGGCGCCCCGTTAAACCACGCTGGCCGAACGCAGGCTTGAATCCGTGGGTAACCCGGCAGGACGCCGGGTTAGCCGTCCTGGGCCAGGGATGGCCCATGACGGCGGCCCACGGATTCAAGCCGGAGTGAGGGCACACCGAGCACTAGCGAGGTGCCGAGTGGTGGGGCAAGAGCCCTTTGGTTACTTTGGGGCTTTTCCAAAGTGACCCGCCGTAAGGGCGGAACCCATAGCCGCCGTTACCAAAGAAACGGATATACACCCCACTCCCCAGGCTACCTACAAAGCCGCCACGCCACCCCGTTTAACAGCGACATTCTGTCACTGTTACCAAATCCGAAATAATGCATCTTGCGATTTTCACTTTCTCTCAACGCCCCACCGCATTATCCTTGGCGGCAATAACCTGAAACGATTCACTCTCGGTCAACCCCAACCTACCGAACACCCCTCGCCACAAAGACAGCGCTGTCTCACACCCGACCGCGCCTAAAAATAAATCACCCCCCTGTGGATACCCCCCCCGCTATCCCCAGGAAAAACCGACTCACGCTGAACCAAGCCCGTGCCAAATCGTCATCTACAGTGAAGACACACGGGGACACATAATTCCAACGTCACGGAGAAACACACTATGAGCACTGATGGTGCCTCAAGCCCAAGCCGCCTACTGCCCAGGCTGCTAGGCGTCTTGCTGCTGATCATGGGCCTGGCCTTACTGGCCGGCGGTATCAAGCTGAGCCTGCTCGGCGGGTCGCTGTACTACCTGCTGGCCGGCATCGGCATCACCCTGACCGGCCTTCTGCTGCTGGCCACCCGCCGCGCCGCGCTGGGCCTATACGCACTGGTACTCTTCGCCAGCACCGTGTGGGCACTGTGGGAAGTCGGCCTGGACTGGTGGCAGTTGGTACCGCGCCTGGCACTGCTGTTCGCCCTGGGCATCGTCATGCTGCTCCCATGGTTTCGCCGTCCGTTGCTGCGTGGCCAATCGGCACCGCTGGGCACCGGCGCGCTGAGCGTGGCCGTGGTCCTGGCCGGCGCTGCCGCCGTGGCCAGCCAATTCACCCACCCGGGTGAAATCAAAGGCCAACTGGACCGCGACGCAGTACCGGGCATGGCCAGCGCCGCGCCGACCCAGGCCGATGGCGACTGGAATTCCTACGGCCGTTCGGCCTACGGCGATCGCTACTCGCCCCTGGCGCAGATCACCCCGGAAAACGCCCACAAACTGGTTCCAGCGTGGACCTACCGCACCGGCGACATCCCAGGCCCGAACGACCCGGGCGAGACCACCGCGGAAAACACCCCGCTGAAAGTCAACGGCATGCTCTACGTGTGTACCCCGCACAGCCAGGTGATTGCCCTGGACCCGGATACCGGCAAGGAAATCTGGCGTTTCGACCCGAAGATCAGCACCGAAGGTGCCGCAAACTTCAAGGGTTGGGCGCACATGACCTGCCGTGGCGTGTCGTATCACGATGACGCCGCCTACGCCTCCGAACAGAGCCCGACCGGCAGCGCCAGCCCGGCTGCCGCGCCGAACGCCTGCCCGAAACGCATCTTCGTGCCGACCGCCGACACCCGCCTGATCGCCCTGAACGCCGACACCGGCAAGATGTGCGAAGACTTCGGCGACAAAGGCCAGGTCGACCTGCGTGCCAATATCGGCAGCTTCGCCCCAGGCGGTTACTACTCCACTTCGCCACCGGCGGTGACCAAAAACCTGGTGGTGATCGGCGGTCACGTCACCGATAACGTCTCCACCGACGAGCCCAGCGGCGTGATCCGCGCGTTCGACGTCCACACCGGCAAGCTGGTGTGGAACTGGGACAGCGGCAACCCGGACGACACCACCCCGTTGGCCGAAGGCAAGACCTACACCCGCAACTCGCCGAACATGTGGTCCATGTTCTCTGTGGATGAAAAACTCGGCATGCTCTACCTGCCGATGGGCAACCAGATGCCCGACCAATACGGCGGCGACCGTACCGAAGACTCGGAAAAATACAGCGCCGGCCTGACCGCCCTGGACATCGACAGCGGCCACGTGAAGTGGACCTTCCAGTTCACCCACCATGACCTGTGGGACATGGACGTGGGCGGCCAGCCTTCGCTGATCGACATCAAGACCGAAGCCGGCGTGAAACAAGCGGTGATGGCGTCGACCAAACAAGGCAGCATCTACGTGCTGGACCGCGCCACCGGCCAACCGGTGGTGCCGATCCACGAAGTGGCCGTGCCGCAAGGCGCAGTCGCGGGCGATCACACCGCGCCGACGCAACCGAAGTCTGATCTGAACTTCATGCCACCGCCGCTCAAAGAGCGCGACATGTGGGGCGTGACCCCGTTCGACCAGATGCTGTGCCGCATCGATTTCAAATCCATGCGCTACGACGGTGCGTTCACCCCGCCTTCGCTGCAAGGTTCCATCGTTTATCCGGGTAACTTCGGCGTGTTCGACTGGGGTGGCATTTCCGTCGACCCGGTGCGCCAGATCGCGTTCGTGAACCCGAGCTACATGGCGTTCAAATCGAAACTGATCCCGGCCGCCGACATTGCCAAGCAAGGCCCGCGCATCAGCGAAACCCAAGGCGTGCAGCCGAACAAAGGCGCGCCCTACGGCGTGATCCTCGAAGCGATGCTGTCGCCGATGGGCCTGCCGTGCCAGGCGCCGGCGTGGGGTTATGTGGCGGCGGTCGACCTGACCACCCACAAAACCATCTGGATGCACAAGAACGGCACCGTGCGCGACAGCTCGCCGGTTCCGGTCCCGCTGACCATGGGCGTGCCTAGCCTGGGCGGCACTTTCACCACAGCCGGTGGCGTGTCCTTCCTCAGCGGCACCCTCGACCAGTACCTGCGTGCCTATGACGTGAAAAACGGCAAGCAACTGTGGGAAGGTCGCCTGCCAGCCGGTGCGCAAACCACACCGATGACCTACACCGGCAAGGACGGCAAGCAATACGTGCTGGTCGTGGCCGGCGGTCACGGCTCCCTGGGCACCAAGCAGGGTGACTATGTGATGGCGTTCAAACTGCCGGATTAAGCAAAACCTGCAGCAAAACAAAGGCGGCTACCCTCACAGGTAGCCGCCTTTTTTGGTTGGCATCAGCCTCGCGCGCGCATGAAATCCCCCCAGCGCCGCACCAGGTAGTTGTGTTCATCCATCACCGAATTCCACACCGCGATATGCCCCATGCGCTGCTCATAGGAGCCGCCGTCGCGCACTTCGCCGATATCGATCAGCGGCAGGCCGTCGCTGCCCGGTAACTCTTCGCGCGCGGGCTTGCCGGCGTACCAGTAGTCCCATTCGGCGCTGGTCAAGTGATCGCGGCTGCGTGCCGGGTTGCCGATGTAGTAACCCTGGCGTGCCATCACCGCGCCCGGCCAGCCGGACAACCACCAATTGAGGTACGCATAAGCCGCGTCGAGCACCGGGCCCTGGGCATGGCGCGACAACGACAGGCCGCCGAACCAGGCGCGATAGCCTTCACGCGGCACCGCCAGGCGGTACTTCACCCCGGCGCGATGCAGGCGCATCAGGGTCGGCGACCACAGGCTCTGGATATCGATGTTCGGGCTGAGCATCAATTGCGCGGCTTCTTCATCGTCGGACCAGAACGCCGCGAAGTGCCCTTCCTTCTGCTTGCGCACCAGGATATCGGCGAGCACGTCGATCTCTTCGATGCTCATGTTGCCGATGTCCCTGAACCTCGCCAGCCCGGCGCCCTGCACCGCCAACGCGGCATCGAGGGCGCCGATGGCCGCGTCACTTTGCAACGCGGTACGCGCGCGCAACAGCGGGTCGAGCAGCCAGCCCCAGCTTTCATTGCTGCGGCTGAACGCCTCGGGCAGGCGCTCGGGGCGGTAAGCGAAGCTGTCGGCGTTGTGGGTCAGCGGCAACATGCTGATGCGTTCGGTGACCGTGCTGCCGAGGCTGCCATCGTGCTGCACAAACAACCGCTCGCTGGGCACGCTGCCACTGCCCAGGCGGTCGCTGGGCGACAGGCGACCGCGCTTGGGCAGGTCGTTGATCTCGTGCCACAAGGCGATGCGCCGCGTGTCGATGGGTTGGATCGCGCGGGCGGGCCACACGAAGTCGACGTTGTGGAACCACTGGTCGTACAGGTCGTAGCTGTCGGGCTGCATCACGGCGATGCGCTGGGCCTGTTCGACGTCATGCACCTGGTACACCAGGCGAATGCCCAGTTCCTGTTCGGCCCGCACGCGCAAGCATTCGAGCAAGGTCACCGACGTACCGAGGACTCTTAAAGTGATCATGCCGCGAACCGCCGTGAAAACGCCTCAAACGAGCGGCGCAGCAGCACCGGGTCGAGGCCGCGCAGGATAAACACCAGGCGCGATTGGCGGTCGCTGCCCGGCCACGCTGGCAGGTGGACCGGCGCATGCAGGCAGTGCTGCACACCATGAATGACGATGGGGGCCGAGCTTGCGTTCACGTTGAGCAGTCCTTTGACGCGAAGGATTCGTTCGCCATGGCATCTTAACAGCATCGACAACCACACTCCGAAACCGACCCAATCCAGCGGCCGGTCGAAGCTCAGGCAGCAGACTTGCGCGGCGCCGTGGCGGGCGGTGGTGGTCCGGTGCAGTTGCCAGCGCCTGACTTCGGCGGCCGGTTCGGCGCTGCGCAGACCTGCGCCGAGCAGCAGTTGATCGCCGCTGTGGATGTCGCGGCTATCAAGGATCGGCGTGCCCGCGTTCAGCGCCTGCAGGTGCAGGCGCAGCGGCGCGCAGTCGTCCACAAGGTCGGTCTTGCTCAGCAGCAAGCGATCCGCCGCCGCCACCTGGGCCAGCCATTCCGGGTGCAGGCATTCCTGCAGGGCCGCGTGGCTCGCGTCGACCAGGGTGATGACCAGGCCGATATGAACACGCCCGCGCAGTTGCACGTCGTTGTTGAAGGTCGCGAGGATCGGCGCCGGGTCGGCCAGGCCGGTGGTTTCCAGGATCACCCGCTTGAAGGCCGGGATCTCGCCGCGCTCGCGGCGTTGCAACAGGCTGAGCAATGCGTCTTTGAGTTCGCCGCGAATCGAGCAGCACACGCAGCCGCCGGGCAGTAGCACCGTGTCCGGCGCGACCTCTTCCACCAGCAGGTGGTCGATGCCGACGTCGCCGAACTCATTGATCAGCAGCGCCGTGTCGCCAAGGCTCTCGCCCTGCAGCAGGCGCGTGAGCAAGCTGGTCTTGCCGCTGCCGAGGAAGCCGGTGATGACGTTGAGGGCAATACTCATATGTTACCTCCGCCCCCTGTAGGAGCGAGCTTGCTCGCGAAAATCGTCAACGATGACGCGGGCATCCTGGATGCACGCGGCGTTCTCGGGCTTTTCGCGAGCAAGCTCGCTCCTACAAGGGGCATTCCAAGTGATCGAGTAGTTGCGGGTCGAGGGGGTCCAGCTGGCGCCCGAGCATGGTTTCGGCCGCTTGCCAGAGTTGATCCAGGCCGATATGAACACGCCCGCGCAGTTGCACGTCGTTGTTGAAGGTCGCGAGGATCGGCGCCGCAGGCTGAGCAATGCGTCTTTGAGTTCGCCGCGAATCGAGCAGCACACGCAGCCGCCGGGCAGCAGCACCGTGTCCGGCGCCACCTCTTCCACCAGCAGGTGGTCGATGCCGACGTCGCCGAACTCATTGATCAGCAGCGCCGTGTCGCCAAGGCTCTCGCCCTGCAGCAGGCGCGTGAGCAAGCTGGTCTTGCCACTGCCGAGGAAGCCGGTGATGACGTTGAGGGCAATACTCATATGTTACCTCCGCCCCCTGTAGGAGCGAGCTTGCTCGCGAAAATCGTCAACGATGACGCGGGCATCCTGGATGCACGCGGCGCTCTCGGGCTTTTCGCGAGCAAGCTCGCTCCTACAGGGGGCATTCCAAGTGATCGAGTAGTTGCGGGTCGAGGGGATCCAGCTGGCGCCCGAGCATGGTTTCGGCCGCTTGCCAGAGTTGATCCAGGCCACTGGCCAACGCCTGCTTTCCGGTCGCGCCGAGCAGCAGGTACGACGCGCCCTGGAAGTCTTCGACCTTGAGCCGGAACACCGCCAGCACCTGGTTGATCGCGGCGATCCGGCGCAGGCGTTCGCGGCGCCGGGGCAACTCGTCGCCCAAGGGGTCGCTCCAGTGCAGGTCTTCGCCGAGCAGCCCGCAGAGTCCGCACATGGCTATACCCCGCTCATGGCATGACATCGCCGGAGTTCGGGCCCAGGGTCTGGCCGACGAACAGGTTGCCGCCCGGCTCGCTGGCCAGCAGCACAGCGGTCGGCGCCACTTCGTCGGCCAGGCCGAAGCGGCCCAGGGGCAGTTCGGCGGCCTTGGCGCGCTTCCAGGTGTCGCTGATGCCGCCCACCAGCGGCGTTTCGATGGGCCCCGGCGCGATGGCGTTGACCAGCACGTTGTCCTTGGCGACTTCCAGCGCCAGGGATTTGGTGAAGCCAATCACCCCGGCCTTGGCCGCAGCGTAGTGGGTCAGCTCGGCGCCGCCCTTGATCCCCAGTTGCGAGGCGACGTTGATGATCCGTCCCCAGCCCTGCGCCAGCATGTGCGGCAAGGCGCGCTGGCTGGCGACGAAGACGCTGGTGAGGTCGACGCGCAGCATGTCGTTCCACATTTCGATCGTAAGGTCGACGCAACGCGCCTGGGTGAGCATGCCGGCGTTGTTGACCAGGATATCGATGCCGCCGAAATGTTCGACGCAACGGTCGACACTGGCCTGGGCGCCTTCGACGGTGCCGACATCGGCCAGGCACTCGAACACTTGCGCGCCGAGGTTGCGGCAGGTGACGGCGGTTTCGGCGAGGCTGACGGCATTGCGGTCGGCCAGCAGCAGGCGCGCGCCTTCAGCGGCATAGGCACGGGCGATGGCGGCACCGATGCCGCTGCCGGCGCCGGTGATCACGGCGCGGCGGTTAGTCAGTTGGGGCATACACAAACTCCTGAAAAAACACAGTACCCAGGTGGGGTCAGTCGGGCCAGCGCACGGTCAGGCCACCGTCGATGACGATGCTTTGCCCGGTCAAATAGCTCGACGCGTCACTGGTCAAAAACTGCACCAGCGACGCCACTTCATCCGCCCTGCCCACCCGGCCCAGCGGAATCGCCCGCGCCGCCTTGGCCAGGCCTTGCGGCCCGAGGGAGTTCTGCGCATCCAGCGATTGCGGCGTCTCGATCAAGCCCGGGATCACCGCATTGCAGCGAATCCCCAACGGCGCCAGCTCCACCGCCAGCGAGCGGCACAACCCCGGCACACCGGCCTTGGCCGCCGCGTAATGGCTGTGTTCCTGCCAGCCATATACGCCGCCGGCAATCGACGAAATCGCCACCAGCGCACCGCCTGCGGGCATATGCCGGGTCGCTGCGCGGAAGGTACGCATCACCCCGGTCAGGTCGACATTGAGCATTTCGTCCCACACCTGATCGGTCATTTCCAGCAGCGGCGCCCGACGCAGCAGACCGGCATTGGCCACCGCGTAATCGAGGCGGCCAAAATGCTGCACGGCCTGGGCCGCCAAGGCGTCCACCGAGGCGCTGTCGCCGACGTCCAGCGGCAGCATCAGGCACTCGCCGCCCGCTTGCTCCACCAAGGACACGGTGGTGCGCGGGTCATGGGGATCGGCCGGGTAATACCCGCCCACCACGGCCACGCCGCAACGCGCATAGGCCACGGCGAGGGCTTGGCCAATGCCGCTGGCGGCACCGGTAATCAAGGCAACTTTACGGTTCATCGAACACTCCTTACTGCACGGTTTCCGGGCGCACATGGCGTGCGGCGAACATCAGCACGCCGGACAAAAAGCACGGCACGGCGCCGAACCACAGGGCGGCGGTCTGCCAGTCGCTGCCGGCGGACAACACTTGCGTCGCGCCGAACCCCGCGACCACCGCACCGATCGGGCCCATGGCATGGATGATCGCGCCGCCGGTGGCGCGGATGCTGGTGGGGAAACTTTCGCTGATAAAAAACAACGCCGCCGAATACGGCCCGATCAGGAAGAACAGGCCCAGGCTGTACAGCCCGACCACCATCGCCATGTTGCTCGGGCCGAACAGCATCCCGGCGAACGACAGCCCGCCGAGCATCCAGCCCAGGCCGATGACATTGCGACGGCCGATCTTGTCGCCCATCCAGCCGTGGCTGAGGTAACCGCAGTAACCCACCAGGTTCGACAGCACGAGGATGATCAGTGAGTTCTCGAACGAGATGTGGTGAACGCTGACGATCACCGACGTGCCAAGCACGCTGAACACCTGGATCGCCGCCCAGTTGAGCAACAGCGCGGCGCCGATCACCAGGGTGGCGCGGCGGGCCGGGCCTCGGAAGGCGGCTTTGAGGCCGGCTTTGCTGTGCTCGTCGTAGTCCACGCCATAGGTCACGGCAACGTTTTGCGCTTCACTCACCGCGCCGCTTTTACGCAGCTCGCTGATGCGCTGGTGGATTTGGAACTGCGGGCTCTCCTTGAGCTTGCGCGCCATGATCGCAATCACGATGGCCGGGATCGCAGCAAAAATGAAGCACCCCTGCCAGCCGATGATCGGCAGCAACAGCGCGGTCAAACCGGCGGCAATCAATGCACCGACCGGCCAGCCGCCCTGCACCAGGCTGTAGATAAACCCGCGACGCTTGGTCAGTCGGGGGTCTTCCGAGGCGCCATACAGCTCGCTCAAATACGTGGCGTTGACGGTTTCCTCGGCATAGCCCAGACCGCCCAACGAACGGATCAGAATCAGCGGCGACTTGCCCCACGCCCCACCGATCGCGGTCAGCGCCGAGCACACTGCGGAACCGGCCACGGTGAAGATGATCCCTTTGCGTCGCCCCAACTTGTCGACGACGGGGCCAATGGCAAATGCCACCACCGCTGTGCCCACCGCCACCCAGGTTGCGATTTCAGCTTGCTCCACCTCGCCCCAGCCGAAGTGCCGGCCGATCTCCGGCAGCAACGTGCCGAACAGGATGAAGTCGTACACCGCAAACACCCAGGCGAAAAACGCGATCCAGGTGGCGAAGCGCACTTCCTGGGACGTCAGTTGCCGGGGTTTCCAGCCAGTCAGGTCAAGCTTGTTGTAGATGGACATGAATCGCGCCTCAAAGGTGGGGGATCAGCTACGCGGTTTGAACCCATCTTGTAGGAGCGAGCTTGCTCGCGAAAATCATCAACGATGACGCGGGCATCCTGGATGCACGCGGCGTTCTCCGGTTTTTCGCGAGCAAGCTCGCTCCTACAAGGGGTGGGGATCAGGTACGCGGTTGCCGACGGATAAAGTCATCGGCGATTTCATCGAAGGTGACGAAGCGCACGCCGGCATGGCTCTGGATGTGTTCGATCAAGCGTTCGAGCATCAGCAGCACTTGCGGGCGGCCGGACACGTCGGGGTGGATGGTCATGGTGAACACCGCGTGTTCGTGTTCGCGGTAGACCCAGTCGAACTGGTCGCGCCACATTTCTTCGAGGTGACGCGGGTTGACGAAGCCGTGGCTGTTGGGCGCCTTTTTGATGAACATCATCGGCGGCAGGTCGTCGAGGTACCAGTTGGCCGGGATCTCCACCAGGTCGGTTTCTTCGCCGCGCACCAGGGGTTTCATCCAGGTGTCGGGGTGCTGGCTGTAGTCGATCTTGGTCCAGCTGTCGCCCTTGCGCACGTAGTAGGGGTGGAAGTCGTTGTGCATCAGGCTGTGGTCGTACTTGATGCCTTTTTTCAGCAGCAGCTCGTTGGTGACCTTGCTGAATTCCCACCACGGTGCGACGTAGCCGGTCGGGCGTTTGCCCGTCACTTGGGTGATCAGTTCGATGGACTTGTCGAGCACGATTGCTTCTTGCTCGGCGGTCATCGCGATCGGGTTTTCGTGGCTGTAGCCGTGTACGCCGATTTCGTGACCGGCGTCGGCCACCGCCTTCATCTGCGCGGGAAAGGTTTCCATCGAGTGGCCGGGGATGAACCAGGTGGTGCGCAGACCGTAGCGCTCGAACAGTTTGAGCAGGCGCGGCGTGCCGATTTCACCGGCGAACAGGCCGCGGGAAATGTCGTCGGGCGAGTCTTCGCCGCCGTAGGAACCGAGCCAGCCGGCAACGGCGTCAACGTCGACGCCGAATGCACAGAGGATGTCTTTAGCCATGGGGGTGTCTCCTTAGATAGTCAGTTGGAATTCGACGGACAGCGCCGCCCGCAACAGGCGTGCGTCTTCCCCCGTCGGGGCGCTGAGCAGCAGCCCGGTGGGCAAGCCCAGGGCGTCGCAGCCGCTGGGCAAGGTGACGCCGGGCATGTCGAGCAAACTGCCGGGCATGGTCAGGCGCAGGGTGGCGAGGTTGGTGCTTGCAAAGCGTTCGTCGTCGACTTCCAGCGCTGCCAGCGCCGGGGCGACATGGGCAACGGTCGGGGTGATCAACAGGGCGCCGTCGAGTTCGTCGACCAGTTGCTGTTGCAGGCGGCGACGCGCGTCGATCAGTTGGAGCAGGCGGCTGGCCGGCAGCGACCGCGCCGCTTCGAGGCGGCGCCGGACACGCGGGTCGAGCCGGGTGGCGTCGGGGCTGTCGAGCAGCGCTTCGTGCAGGGCGAAGGCTTCGAACGCGCCGAGCCAGCCTTGCTGCTGGATCAGTTGCAGGGTGGCCTGGAAAGTGGCGCACGGGCGCACGTCGATCAGCGCACCGGCGGCGTTGAGTTGCTCGACGGCGCGCAGCAGGTTGTTGCGCACCGCCGGTTGCACGTCATCCAGCAGGCGTTGCTCAAGCACCAGGCGCAGGCCCTTGAGGCTGCGGGCGCGGTGGGTTTGCCGGCGGCCGTTGAGCAGGTCGTCGATGGCCAGCGCATCGCGCACGCTGCGGGTCAGCGGGCCGAGGCTGTCGAGGGTGCGGGCCAGCGGGAACACACCGTCGCGGCTGTAGCGCCGACTGCTGCTGCGGTAACCGACCAGGCCGTTGAAGGCGGCGGGGATGCGGATCGAACCAGCGGTGTCGGTGCCCATGGCGATGGGCACGATGCCAGCGGCGACGGCCACCGCCGAACCGGACGACGAACCGCCGGGAATCCGCGGCTGGTCGCGCCCATGGGGGTTGTGCGGCGTGCCGAAATGCGGGTTCAGGCCAAGGCCGGAATAGGCCAGCTCGCTGAGGTTGGTCTTGCCCACGCTGACCATCCCGGCGCGGCACAACAGGCCCACGCTCGGCGCATCGAGCAAGGCGGCGGGCGCGTCGCGGCGGTAGGCGGCGCCAGCGGTGGTGATGCTGCCGGCCACGTCGAATAGGTCTTTCCAGGCCAGGGGCACGCCGTCGAACACACTCAAGGGCTGGCTGGCGCGCCACCGGGCGGCGGCGGCTTCGGCTTCGCGGCGGGCGCGGTCGGTGGTCAGGGTGATAAACACCGCGGCCGCGCGGCTCGCGTGGTCGAGCGCCTGTTCGAGGGCTTGCACCGGGTCGCTGCGACCGCTGGCGAAATCCTCGGCCATTGAAGTGGCGTCTGACATCAGGTTGACCCTCATAAAACGTACATATTAATAAAATGTACATTTAATAAAGGCAGCTTTCGTGCCAGTCTGTGTCGATGGTCTTTCCGGCGATTGCGCTTTATCGACCAGAGCGCCGGGCTAGATGGTTTTGTAGGAAGCAAAAAAACCTGGCGCGGACTCTGCAACGCACGCCCAAACCAATAATGTATCTTTTATTAATAAGTACATTTTAGTGCAGAAAAGTAACAGTCCTAGATTCAAGGCCCCAAAAAAGTGCCACCGATGTGGCGCGGAGTGACAGGCGCATCTATGAGAGAATCCCCGGCTTCGTCCTACATACACCAGACCTCTTTACCTCAGAGAACACGATGAAAGCAGTGTCCGCCTCGGCCTCCCGTTACGCGATGATTCACCAGCTTTTGCGTGACGCGATCGTCAACGGCACCGCCCGCCACGGCTTGGTCCTGCTCGAAGCGCCGCTGGCCGAATTGTTCGGCACCAGCCGCGTGCCGGTGCGCAAGGCGCTGGACCTGCTGCATGCCGAAGGGTTGATCTGCCGTTTCAACGGGCGCGGTTACCTGATCAACCCCGAGGGCGTGGCCATGGAACCGCTGCGCCTGCCGCTGAGCGCTGCGCACCTGGGCCTGAACGACGAGGACGAGTTGGTGGATACACGGCCGTTGGGCGAGCGGATCGTCGAGGAAATCGGCGCGGCGCTGTCCACCTGCATAGCCTTTGGCCATTATCGCCTGGATGAGCAAGCCGCCGCCGACCACTTTGGCGTCAGCCGCGCGGTGGTGCGTGAAGCGCTGATGCGCCTGCGCGACCGTGGCCTGGTGGAAAAAGAACCCTATTCCCAATGGCTGGCCGGGCCGTTGACGGCGCGGGAAGTCACCGAAGACTACGAACTGCGCGCCTGCCTGGAGCCTGAAGCGCTGCGCCAGAGCGCGCCGAACCTTGACCGCGCGCTGCTCGAAGCCATGTTGCAACGCGTGCTCGACGCCCAGGACAGCCCGCAATGCAGCCTGGAAGCCATCGAGCAGATCGAAGAAGACTTGCACCAACGCTGCCTGGCCGGCCTGCAGAACCGCAAGATCGCCGCGCTGATCCGCCAGGGCCAGAGCCCGATGATCATCAGTCGGATTTTCTATCGCTTGCTGGGGATCGGCGCCGACCCGGCGATGCTCGCCGAACACCGCTTGATCCTTGAATTGTTGCTGCACGGCGCGTTCGATGCGGCGGCGTTGAACCTGCGCGAGCACCTGCAACGGGCGCGGCAGCGGATGTTGCAGCGGTTGAAGGTGTTGTCGGTGTTGCCGGAACAGCCCCTGCCCGCCTACCTGCACAAAATCAGCTGACGGCATGCGGTTAACCTTGTGGGAGCAAGCCCCCTCCCACCTTGACCGGGTCTCTGCAGTAATTTCATGCAATATGTTGCTATCTAGCCCCCGCCATTGAAACCGCCGCTGGCCCGCCCCATCTAACTTGCATACTTCCTGATGCAGGTGCCCCATGAGCGACCAGCAAGATACCCCCGATTACGACGCCAACGAATACGCCGACCCTGAAAACGCCGAGGTTCACTCGTCCAATACCGGCCTGGCCCTGCCTGGGCAGAACCTGCCGGACAAGGTCTACATCATCCCGATTCACAATCGACCGTTCTTCCCGGCGCAAGTATTGCCGGTGATCGTCAATGAAGAGCCGTGGGCCGAAACCCTGGAGTTGGTGAGCAAATCCGACCATCACTCCCTGGCCCTGTTCTTCATGGACACGCCGCCCGAAGACCCGCGGCATTTCGACACCTCCGCGCTGCCGCTGTACGGCACCCTGGTCAAGGTCCACCACGCCAGCCGCGAAAACGGCAAACTGCAATTCGTCGCCCAGGGCCTGACCCGCGTGCGGATTCGCACCTGGCTCAAGCACCATCGCCCACCGTACCTGGTGGAAGTCGAATACCCGCACCAGCCGACCGAGCCGACCGATGAGGTCAAGGCCTACGGCATGGCGCTGATCAATGCGATCAAGGAACTGCTGCCGCTCAACCCGCTGTACAGCGAAGAGTTGAAGAACTACCTCAACCGCTTCAGCCCCAACGACCCGTCGCCGCTGACCGACTTCGCCGCCGCCCTCACCTCCGCCACCGGCAATGAGTTGCAGGAAGTGCTGGACTGCGTGCCCATGCTCAAACGCATGGAAAAAGTCCTGCCGATGCTGCGCAAGGAAGTCGAAGTCGCGCGCCTGCAAAAAGAACTCTCCGCCGAGGTGAACCGCAAGATCGGCGAGCACCAGCGCGAATTCTTCCTCAAGGAACAGCTCAAGGTCATCCAGCAGGAGTTGGGCCTGACCAAGGACGACCGCAGCGCCGACGTCGAACAGTTCGAACAGCGCCTGGAAGGCAAAGTGCTGCCAGCCCAGGCGCAGAAACGCATTGATGAAGAACTGAACAAACTGTCGATCCTCGAAACCGGTTCGCCGGAATACGCGGTGACGCGCAACTACCTGGACTGGGCAACCTCGGTGCCGTGGGGCGTGTACGGCAAGGACAAGCTCGACCTGAAACATGCGCGCAAGGTCCTGGACAAACACCATGCCGGGCTGGACGACATCAAGAGTCGTATCCTCGAATTCCTCGCGGTGGGCGCCTATAAAGGCGAAGTCGCCGGTTCCATCGTGCTGCTGGTCGGCCCGCCGGGCGTGGGCAAGACCAGCGTGGGTAAATCGATTGCCGAATCCCTCGGGCGGCCGTTCTATCGCTTCAGCGTCGGCGGCATGCGCGACGAGGCCGAGATCAAGGGTCATCGCCGCACCTACATCGGCGCCCTGCCCGGCAAGCTGGTGCAGGCGCTCAAAGATGTGGAAGTGATGAACCCGGTGATCATGCTCGACGAGATCGACAAGATGGGCCAGAGCTTCCAGGGCGACCCGGCTTCGGCGCTGCTGGAAACCCTCGACCCGGAACAGAACGTCGAATTCCTCGACCACTACCTGGACCTGCGCCTGGACCTGTCGAAAGTGCTGTTCGTGTGTACCGCCAACACCCTCGACTCGATCCCCGGCCCCCTGCTGGACCGCATGGAAGTGATTCGCCTGTCGGGCTATATCACCGAAGAGAAAGTCGCCATCGCCAAGCGCCACCTGTGGCCTAAGCAGTTGGAAAAAGCCGGCGTGTCGAAAAACAGCCTGACCATCAGCGACGGCGCCCTGCGCGCATTGATCGACGGCTACGCCCGCGAAGCCGGGGTGCGCCAGTTGGAGAAACAACTGGGCAAGCTGGTACGCAAGGCGGTGGTCAAGCTGCTGGATGAGCCGGAGGCGGTGATCAAGATCGGCACCAAGGACCTGGAAAGCTCCCTGGGCATCCCGGTGTTCCGCAACGAACAAGTGCTGTCCGGCGTCGGCGTGATCACCGGCCTGGCCTGGACCAGCATGGGCGGCGCGACCCTGCCGATCGAGGCGACCCGCATCCACACGCTCAACCGCGGCTTCAAGCTCACCGGGCAGTTGGGTGAGGTGATGAAAGAATCCGCTGAAATCGCCTACAGCTACGTCAGCTCCAACCTGAAATCGTTTGGCGGTGATCCGAAGTTCTTCGATGAAGCCTTCGTCCACCTGCACGTCCCCGAAGGCGCCACACCGAAGGACGGCCCCAGCGCTGGCGTGACCATGGCCAGTGCGCTGTTGTCGCTGGCGCGCAACCAGCCACCGAAGAAAGGCGTGGCCATGACCGGCGAGCTGACGCTGACCGGGCATGTCCTGCCGATTGGCGGGGTGCGTGAGAAGGTGATCGCGGCGCGGCGCCAGAAGATTCACGAGCTGATCTTGCCGGAGCCGAATCGCGGCAGCTTTGAGGAATTGCCGGAGTATCTGAAGGAAGGAATGACCGTCCACTTCGCCAAGCGCTTTGCGGACGTGGCCAAGGTGCTGTTCTGATCGTCCTTTAGCGCTTGGGCGGGCGTCATCGCGCGCAAGCCCGCTCCCACACTTGACCGAGTACATCCTTTGGAAGGCGGCCAAGATGTGGGAGCGGGCTTGCGCGCGATGGCGTCCGTTGCCGCCCTCTTGTCACACCCTGTCGCATCTTCGGTTATGCTCGTCCTTCGTCGCACATCAACGGAGTCTTCATGACCGCTGCCCGCCTGCTTCTCCCCTTGAGCCTTGCCCTGCTGGCTGCGTGCGCCAGTGCCCCGCAGCAAAACGTCAGCGTGGAAAAACAGAGCGCCTGCCCGCTCCAGCTCAAAAACGGACAAAACCTGATCCTGACCCTGCCAAGTAACCCCACCACCGGCTACCGCTGGGCCATCCAGGATTCCGCCGGCGGCGTGCTGCGCGCCCTGGGGCCCGAGGTCTACAGCAGCACGGAATCCGGCGTGATCGGCGGCGGCGGCCAGTCCACCTGGCGCTTCCAGGCCTTTGCGGCCGGCCAGGGCCGTTTGCGCCTGACCTCCCAGCAACCCTGGGAACCGGAAGCCGAACCGGCCGAGACCTTCGACTGCGCCATCACGGTGAACTGATATGCCATGGCTGATTCTTGCGTTGATGGGCGCCGGCACCTTTATCTACGGCCTGACCGTCCACGCGGCGTTACTGTGCCTGCTGGTCAAACCGTTGCCGGTGCTGGCGCTGCTGGGCTGGCTGCATGACGCGCCGCCGAGCGACTATCGACGCTGGATCAGCCTGGGGCTGATTTTCTCCCTGGTCGGCGATGTGTTGCTGGCGTGGCCGGGCGACTTGTTTATCTTTGGCCTGGGCGCGTTTCTGTGCGCGCACCTGGCGTACCTCAAAGCCTATTTCAGCGACTGCCGACGCTTGGCGTGGCTGCCGTTGGTGCTGGCGCTGGGCGTCGGCGCGATGCTGCTGAGCATCCTGATCGCCCATGGCCTTGGCGACTTGCTGATGCCAGTGGTGGTCTACGCCTTGGTGATCAGCGCGATGCTCTGGCGGGCGCTGGCGCGACTGGGCAGCGCGGTGCCCAAGCGTTCGGCGCTACTGGCGGCGGCGGGGGCCGTATCGTTTGTGGTTTCCGACACGCTGATCGGTATCAATCGCTTTGTGCTGAGCTTCGACGCGGCGCCGTATCTGCTGATCGCCACTTACTGGCTCGGCCAGTGGGGCATCACCGCCTCGGCGTTCCATCAGACAACCCGCGCATCCAAGGAGCAACTTGGCTAAAATGCCCGCCTTTCCCCCCTCGTCGCCGGAACAACCGTGAGCAAAGAACCCGATCGCCTATTCGCCCAGCCCCTGCCCCAGGTGCCGGACTTCGCCTTTAACGAAGACGTGGTGCGGGTGTTCCCGGACATGATCAAGCGCTCGGTGCCCGGTTATCCGACCATCGTCGAAAACCTCGGCGTGCTCGCCGCGCAGTTCGCCCAGCCCAACAGTGTGCTGTACGACCTGGGGTCCTCCCTCGGCGCGGTCACCCAGGCGTTGCGCCGCCACGTGCGTACCGACGGCTGCCACGTCATCGCGGTGGATAACTCGACGGCGATGGTCGAGCGCTGCCGCGAGTACCTCAATGGCCAGGACTCGATGTTCCAGGAGTTGCTGCCGGTCCAGGTGATCGAGGGCGATATCCTCGCGCTGCAGTTCCAGCCGGCCTCGGTGGTGGCGCTGAACTTCACCCTGCAATTCATCGCCCCCGATCAGCGCCTGGCGTTGCTCGGGCGCATCCGCCAGGCGTTGTTGCCCGGCGGTGCGCTGATCCTCTCGGAAAAGCTGCGCTTCAATGACCTTGAAGAACACGCGCTGCTCACCGACCTGCACATCGCGTTCAAACGCGCCAACGGCTACAGCGAGCTGGAAATCGCCCAGAAGCGCAGCGCCATCGAAAACGTCATGAAGCCCGACAGCCTCGAAGAACACCGCGAACGCCTGCTGGCAGCCGGGTTCTCGAAAGTCGTGCCGTGGTTCCAGTGTCTTAACTTTGCCTCGTTGATTGCCTTGCCATGATTGATCTGTCCCCCCTCGCCCGCCATCTGGTCGGCACTCCCCTGGCCGTGTGGGCCCAGGGCCTGCAAGCGCAACTCGATAGCAAGATGGAAAAGGGGCATGGCGACCTGGAGCGCTGGCAGAGCGCGCTGGATGCATTGCCGAAGATCCAGCCCAGCGAAGTTGATTTGCTCAATGGCCTGACCCTCGACAGCGATTGCGACGACGCCACGCGCGCGCAGATGCACAGCGCATTGATGGGCCTGTGCCCGTGGCGCAAGGGCCCGTTCCACTTGTTCGGCGTGCATGTGGACACCGAATGGCGTTCGGACTGGAAGTGGTCGCGGGTCGCGCCGCACCTGGACCTGAAGGGCAAGCGCATTCTCGATGTAGGCTGCGGCAATGGGTATTACATGTGGCGCATGCTCGGCGCCGGTGCCGACAGTGTGATCGGCGTGGACCCGAACTGGCTGTTCTTCTGCCAGTTCCAGGCGGTGCAACGTTACCTGTCGGCGCCGAACGCCTGGCACCTGCCGTTCCCGTTCGAGGACTTGCCGGCGAACCTGGAAGGCTTCGACACTGTGTTTTCCATGGGCGTGTTCTACCACCGTCGCTCACCGATCGAGCATTTGCTGGCGCTGAAAGACTGCCTGGTCAAAGGCGGTGAACTGGTGCTGGAAACGCTGGTGATCGAAGGCGATCAGCAACAGGTGCTGGTGCCGGAAGACCGCTACGCGCAGATGCGCAACGTGTGGTTCCTGCCATCGGTGCCGGCGTTGATGCTGTGGCTGCGCCGGGCCGGGTTCAGTGAGGTGCGCTGTGTGGATGTGAGTGTGACCACGGTTGAAGAACAGCGCGGGACTGAGTGGATGAAGTATCAGTCGCTGAGTGACTTCCTCGACCCGGAAGACCATAGCAAGACGATTGAAGGGCTGCCGGCGCCGATGCGGGCGGTGATCATCGCCAAAAAGTAACCCCGATCCCCATGAAAAAATGGAGATCTAGAATGTGGGAGGGGGCTTGCCCCCGATGGCGGTGGGTCAGCTATAGATAAGCTGACTGACACACTGCTATCGGGGGCAAGCCCCCTCCCACATTTGTTCATCAGTGTTCTTTAGAGGGCTGGTTTGGCCCGGCGGGCCTTGAAGAACTCGCTCAACACCGCCCCGCATTCCTCGGCCAGTACCCCGCCTTCAAACAGCACCCGATGGTTGAGAAAGCCCTGGGTAAAAAACTGCCCCTGGCTTTGCACAATCCCCGCCTTCGGCTCCAGTGCGCCGTAGACCACCCGCGCAATGCGCGAATGCACGATCAGGCCGGCGCACATGCTGCACGGTTCCAGCGTCACATACAGCGTGCTGCCGGGCAGGCGATAGTTGCTCAGCGCCTGGGCGGCGGCGCGGATGGCGACCATTTCGGCGTGGGCGCTGGGGTCGTTGCCGCTGATCGGGCAATTGAAGCCACGGCCGATGATCACACCGTCCTGCACCAGCACCGCGCCCACCGGCACTTCGCCCAACGCCGCGCCCTGTGCCGCCAGGGCCAGGGCTTCGCGCATGAAGTCCTGGTCGCGGCTGCGGTCGATGATCGCCGTGGGGCGAAACTGGCGCATCACGCTACCTCGATGGCGGCCATCAGGCCGGTTTCCATGTGGTCGATCACATGGCAGTGGAACATCCACACGCCCGGGTTATCCGCCACCAGCGCGACGCGGGCACGTTCGTTCTTGCCCAGCAGGTAGGTGTCGGTGAAGTACGGAATCACCGTGTGGCGGTTCGAAGCGATCACCTTGAAGCTCATGCCGTGCAGGTGGATCGGGTGCTGGTATTGGGTCATGTTTTTCAGTTCGAAAATGTAGCTTTTGCCCTTCTCCAGCCTGGCAATCGGGCGGTCGGCGCAGGCCTTGTCGGTGATGTCCCAGGCCTGGCCGTTGATCTGCCACAGGCTCGGCGGTTTGCCGTTGTCGACGTTGACCGACACCGAACCGACCCATTCGAAATTGAAGTTGAGTTTCTCGGCGTTGGCCAGGTCCGGCTCGCTGATCGGATTGGCGGGCAGCGCCGGCGGCCATGCGCTCGGCGCGTCGGCGTTGGCCACCGAACGGAACGTGCCCAGGCGCACCGGGCCGTTGCGGATCGACAATTCTTCGCCCGCCGGCGGTGCCTTGATCGCTAGGCAGAGGCGCATGCCCGGGCCGAGCCAGTATTCCTTGCCCAAGGGGCGCGGCTCGATGGGGTTGCCGTCCAGCGCATAGATCTGCGCGTCGGCGTCGGGAATATTGAGGCGATAGGTCAGCGTGTTGTCGAGGTTGAGCAACCGCACGCGGGTGATCTGCCCGGCCGGCAAATCGATCACCGCCTGGGCCACGCCATTGATGGTCGACAGGCGCCCGGCCGTACCGCCACGCGCCGCTTCACGGGGCACGCTGAAGGCGACAAAGGCGCCCTCTTCGTCGACGTGCCAGCTTTTCAGGCTGAGGGTACGTTCGTGCTTGAAACCGGTGGGTTCGCGCTCTTCCACGATCAGCGGGCCGACCAGGCCACGGCCGAGTTCTTCGCTGCTGTTCACATGGGGGTGATACCAGTAACTGCCGGCGTCGGGCACGCGGAACTTGTAGTCGAAGTATTCGCCGGGCAACACCGGCAATTGCGAGACGTAGGGCACGCCGTCCATTTCCAGCGGCAGGCGGATGCCATGCCAATGGATGGTGGTGGCGACCGGCAGGTGGTTGATGAAACGCACCCGCAGCCATTCGCCCTGGCGCACGCGCAGCTCGGTGCCGGGGGCCGACGGGCCGAACGCCCAGGCTTGGGTCTTGTGCCCCGGCACCAGTTCCACATCGAGGGGCGCGGCGATCAGTTCGTAGTCATGTCCCGCCTCGGCCTCGGCGACTTTCCCCAGCCAGTAGCGGTAGCCGCCACCGGCACCGACGCCCACTACGGCCAGGCCGGCAAGACCACCCAGGATTTGTCGACGGGAAAAGGATCGGGACACAACAACCTCACGTATCTGCTGCCGGCCGGGGGCCTGCAAAGGGCAGATACGATACACCTGCGACGGCTAAACAGTAAGACTTCGCATTGCCGCATGCCAAAAACACCGAGGACTGATGTGGGAGGGGCGGTGCGACGATTCGACTTGCTCCCGATTGCGGTGGGTCAGCTGTAGATGAGTTGACTGACACATCGCTATCGGGGGCAAGCCCCTCCCACATTGGATCTTCATTGCTTTTAGTGTTTGGCAGCGGCCAGGATCAGGGCCTTCATCTCGGCGACCGCACCTTTGAAACCGACGAACAGCGCATGCGCCACCAGCGCGTGGCCGATGTTCAGCTCGTTGATGCCCTTGATCGCCGCCACGGCTTCGACGTTGTGGTAATGCAGGCCATGGCCGGCGTTGACGATCAGGCCTTCACGCAGACCTTGGGCCACGCCGTCGATAATGCGCTGCAACTCGGCGGCGACTTCGCTCGGCGTGGTCGCATCGGCATAACGCCCGGTGTGCAATTCGATGGCCGGCGCGCCGACCCGGTGCGCGGCTTCGATCTGGCGCTCGTCGGCGTCGATGAACAGCGAGACTTCGCTGCCGATCTGCGACAGACGCTCCACCGCAGCCTTGATCCGCGCTTCCTGGCCGGCCACGTCGAGGCCGCCTTCGGTGGTCAGCTCCTGACGGGTCTCCGGCACCAGGCAGATATGCGCCGGACGGATGCGCTCGGCGAACGCCATCATTTCTTCGGTGACGCCCATTTCGAAGTTCATGCGGGTTTGCAGCACGTCCTTGAGCAGCAGCACGTCGCGCTCCTGGATGTGACGGCGGTCTTCGCGCAGGTGTACGGTGATGCCGTCGGCGCCCGCTTCTTCGGCATCCAGCGCGGCTTTGACCGGGTCTGGGTAACGGGTGCCCCGGGCCTGGCGCAGCGTGGCGACGTGGTCGATATTGACGCCGAGAAGAATGCGATTGCTGGTGGTCACGGAAGCGCTCCTGAAAAGGGGAAAGAAACGCTGCACAGCATACACGGGGTTGTCAGGGCTTTCGAAACAACTCGCGACTGACCAGCGGCCGCCCGCCCAGATGCACGGCCAGGGCCTGGCGCATCAGGCGCTTGGCGGCGGACAAGGCGCCGGGGGCGCTCCAGTCGGCCTCGCTCATGGCCAGCAGCTCGGTGCCCTGGAACAGGCCGGGTTGCAGCAGGTACACACGCTCCAGGCCGGCGTCGACCTGCAGACGATACATGCCGTCGGCGGCAATGGGTTCGCCATGCAGGTCGTTACTCAGTTCGAAGCCATAGCCGAGGTCGTCGAGCAGGCGCCATTCGAACGCGCGCAACAGCGGCTCCAGCGGGCGGCCTTCGGCCAGGGCCAGCAGCGTCGCGGCATAGTGATCGAAGACCGCCGGGTGCGGGTCTTCGGCCGGCAGCAGGCGGATCAGCAATTCATTGAGATAGAGGCCACTGAACAGCGCTTCGCCATTGAGCCAGGCAGAGTTGCCGACGCTTTCCAGGCGGCCGACGTTTTTCAGCTCGCCCTTGCCACGAAACTCCACGTCCAGCGCCACGAATGGCCGCGCCAAAGTGCCCGCCTTGCCCCGCGCACTGCGCAACACCGCACGCAGGCGACCTTGGGGCGTGAGGAAGTCCACCAAGGCGCTGGTCTCGCGGTAGGCGCGGCTGTGCAGCACGTAAGCGGGCTGGCTGGGAGGCGGGGTTGAGGACATGGGTTCTCGTTGCTGGAATGCACTAGTGAAAACGACACAAACCTAATGTGGGAGGGGGCTTGCCCCCGATGGCGGTGGCTCAGTCAAAATATTTAGTGACTGACACTCTGCTATCGGGGGCAAGCCCCCTCCCACATTTTTTGCCCTGCGGTGTTCTTACAGGTCGCCGTAACCCAGGGAGCGCAATGCGCGCTCATCATCGGACCAGCCACCCTTCACCTTCACCCACAGGTTCAGCATGATCTTGGAATCGAACAGCAATTCCATGTCCTTGCGCGCTTCGGTGCCGATGCGCTTGATGCGCTCGCCCTTGTCGCCAATGATGATTTTCTTCTGGCCGTCACGTTCGACGAGGATCAGCGCATGGATATGCAGGGTTTTGCCCTGCTGCTTGAACTCTTCGATTTCGACGGTGATCTGGTACGGCAGCTCGGCGCCCATCTGGCGCATGATTTTCTCGCGTACCAGTTCGGCGGCGAGGAAACGGCTGCTGCGGTCGGTGATCTGGTCTTCCGGGAAGAAGTGCTCGTTCTCCGGCAGGTAGCCGGCGATCACGCGCTCCAGGGCTTCGAGGTTGTGCCCGTGCTGGGCCGAGATCGGCATGATCTGGGCATTCGGCAGTTGTTCCTGCAGCCAGCTCAGGTGCGGCATCAGCTCGGCTTTGTCTTCGATGCGGTCGGTCTTGTTCAGCGCGACGATCAACGGGCCGGTGACATATTGCACACGTTCGAGAACCATCTGGTCTTCGTCGGTCCACTTGGTGCGGTCGACCACGAAGATCACCACGTCGACGTCTTTCAACGCGGCCGAGGCGGTCTTGTTCATGTAGCGGTTCAGGGCTTTCTCGCCGCCTTTGTGCATGCCCGGGGTGTCGACGTAGACCGCTTGTACGGCGCCTTCGGTCTTGATGCCCAGCATGTTGTGGCGGGTGGTCTGCGGCTTGCGTGAGGTGATCGCAAGCTTCTGGCCGAGGATGTGGTTGAGCAGCGTGGACTTGCCCACGTTGGGACGGCCGACGATGGCGACATAGCCACAGCGTGTTGCGGTTGAATCAGTCATGGCCATTCTCCACGCCCAGGGCAATCAGTGCTGCAGCGGCCGCTACCTGTTCGGCAATACGACGGCTCACACCCTGACCTCGGCTTTTTTCATTCAATAAGGTGATTTCACATTCCACGAAAAAGACGCGGCAATGGGGCTCACCCTGGATATCCACCACTTCGTAGCGTGGCAGTTCGCACCCGCGGGACTGCAGGAATTCCTGCAGGCGGGTCTTGGGATCTTTGTTGGTGTCGACCAGGGTCAGGGTTTCGATCTCGGACGTCAGCCAGGCGGTGACGCGCGCCTTGGCCGCTTCCATGCCCGCATCCAGATAGATGGCGCCGATCAGCGCTTCAAGGGCGTCGGCCAGGATCGACTCGCGACGGAAACCGCCGCTTTTCAACTCACCGGAGCCCAGGCGCAGGTACTCGCCCAGGCCAAAACCACGGGCCAGCACGGCCAGGGTCTCGCCCTTCACCAGCCGCGCACGCAAGCGCGACAACTGACCTTCACGGGCTTGCGGGAAGCGTTCGAAGAGCGCTTCACCGGCAACGAAATTGAGGATGGCGTCACCGAGGAATTCCAGGCGTTCGTTGTTACGCCCAGCAAAACTGCGGTGTGTGAGGGCAAGGACCATCAGTTCCTGGTCCTTGAAGGTGTAGCCGAGCAGGTGCTCGAGACGGCTTAGAGAAACGCTCACGGTTTACCCATATCTGTTTGGTGGCACCGGCGGCCATCGACGATTGACGCAGTGTTCAAATTCAAATCCTGATTGGTGCTGCATGAGGCCGGAAATTGTCCCAGCCCCAGAAAAGCATTCGGCGCTGTGATCACAGCGCCGTCTGTATTACTTGATCAGCCCGACCCGCGAGAAGTTCGGCAGGTGGCTGAGCTTGGGTTCCGGCCAGCTCATCCAGACCGCGAAGGCCTTGCCGACGATATTCTGGTCGGGAACCATGCCCAGCAGTTCCTTGGGAATGGTGGGGTCATCCCAATAGCGGCTGTCGTTGGAGTTGTCGCGGTTGTCGCCCATCATGAAATAGTGCCCGGCCGGCACTTTCCATTCGCCATCGGGCATTGCGCGGTAGCGGCTCATTTCCTTGCGGATTTCGTGCTCCACCGCACCGAGTTTTTCCTGATACAGCTCGGCGCTGCCCAGGGTGTTCGGCTCGGTGCCCAGCAGCTTCTCGGCCACCGACTCACCGTTGATGAACAGGCGCTTGTCGCTGGTGTAGCGAATCACGTCACCCGGCAGGCCGACCACACGCTTGATGTAGTTGACGTTCGGATCGCTCGGGTAGCGGAACACCATCACATCGCCGCGCTGCGGGTCACCGATCTCGATGACTTTCTTGTCGATCACCGGCAAGCGGATCCCGTAGGAAAACTTGTTCACCAGGATGAAGTCGCCCACGTCCAGGGTCGGTTTCATCGACCCCGACGGAATCTGGAACGGCTCCACCAGGAACGAACGCAGTACCAGCACGATGAACAGCACCGGAAAGAACGATTTGCCGTATTCAACCAGCAAAGGCTCTTTGTTCAGCTTCTCGATCACCACGACATCGGGCTGGCTGACGCTGCCCTGATAGGACGCGATAGCCGCCCGCCGACGCGGGGCGAAGAACACCAGATCGAGCAACGCCAGGAGTCCGCAAACGGCAACGGCGATGACCAGCAACAGCGGGAAATTTAGCGACATAGGACCTAACTATCCAACCTGAGCACCGCAAGGAAGGCTTCTTGTGGAATTTCCACGTTGCCCACTTGCTTCATGCGTTTTTTACCGGCCTTTTGCTTCTCAAGCAGCTTGCGCTTACGGCTGACGTCGCCACCGTAGCATTTGGCCAGTACGTTCTTTCTGAGTGCCTTGACGGAAGTCCGCGCAATGATCTGCCCGCCGATGGCGGCCTGGATCGCGACGTCGAACATCTGGCGCGGAATCAGTTCTTTCATCTTCTCGGTCAACTGTCGACCTTTGTAGTGCGCGTTGTCCTTGTGCACGATCAGTGCCAGGGCATCGACCTTGTCGCCGTTGATCAACACATCCAGTTTCACCAGATTAGCCGATTGGTAACGATCGAAATGGTAATCCAGCGAAGCATAGCCGCGACTGGTGGATTTGAGACGGTCGAAGAAGTCCAGGACCACTTCGTTCATCGGCAAATCGTAGGTCACTTGTACCTGGGTTCCGAGGAACAGCATGTCGTGCTGGATGCCGCGCTTCTCGATACACAGGGTAATGACGTTGCCCAGGTGCTCCTGCGGCACAAGAATATTGGCGCGCACGATCGGCTCACGCATGTCTTCGATGGAAGACAGGTCCGGGAGCTTGGACGGGTTGTCGACGTAAATCGTTTCACCGTTTTTCAGCAACAGCTCAAAAATAACGGTTGGCGCGGTGGTGATCAGGTCCAGGTCGTATTCGCGCTCAAGGCGCTCCTGGATGATCTCCATGTGCAGCATGCCGAGGAAGCCGCAACGGAAGCCGAAGCCCAGGGCGTCGGAGCTTTCCGGGGTGTACTGCAACGACGAGTCGTTGAGGGTCAGCTTCTGCAGGGCTTCGCGGAAGTCTTCGAAGTCGTCGGAGCTGACCGGGAACAGGCCGGCGTAGACCTGCGGCTGGATGCGTTTGAAGCCCGGCAGCACGTCGACGTCAGGGGTGCTGCTCAAGGTCAGGGTGTCACCCACCGGCGCGCCGTGGATGTCCTTGATGCCGGCGATGATGAAGCCGACTTCACCGGCTTTCAGATCAACGGTGGCGGTATGTTTCGGGTTGAACACACCGACGCTGTCCACCAGGTGGATCTTGCCGGTGGATTTGACCAGAATCTTGTCGCCTTTCTTCACACGGCCATGGCGCACGCGCACCAGGGAGACAACCCCCAGGTAGTTGTCGAACCAGGAGTCGATGATCAACGCCTGCAGCGGATCTTCGATGTTGCCGGTAGGCGCGGGGATGGTCTTGACCAGGCGCTCGAGCACTTCGTCGACGCCCAGGCCGGTCTTGGCGCTGCACTCGACGGCGTCGGTGGCGTCAATGCCGATGATTTTTTCGATTTCTTCCTTCACGCGGTCCGGATCGGCCTGCGGCAGGTCGATCTTGTTCAGCACCGGCATGACTTCCAGGCCTTGCTCGATGGCGGTGTAGCAGTTGGCCACGGACTGGGCTTCGACGCCCTGCCCCGCGTCCACCACCAGCAGCGCGCCTTCGCAGGCCGCCAGGGAACGGCTGACTTCATAGGTGAAGTCGACGTGGCCGGGGGTGTCGATGAAGTTCAGCTGGTACTTGATACCGTCTTTGGCGGTGTAGTACAGAGTCACGCTGTGGGCCTTGATGGTGATCCCGCGCTCGCGCTCGAGGTCCATGGAGTCCAGTACCTGGGCTTCCATTTCACGCTCGGCAAGGCCGCCGCACATCTGGATGAATCGATCGGCCAGCGTCGACTTGCCATGGTCAATGTGGGCGATGATGGAGAAATTGCGGATATGACTCAAATCACTCACGGATCAACACTCAAAAAGGCTGCAGGCAGACTGCCCGCTGAAAAATAGCCGGGAATTGTACCTGATGCTCGGGCAGGACGTCATCTTTGCTGACCAGAACAAAAATGCCCCGATCTCTCGAACGGGGCATTTTTTGCTCATAAGCGCAGGCTCACCCGGCGCGGCGCAGCAGCCAGAACCCGGCCAGGGCGCAGATCGCGGTCGGCACCAGCACCGCAAACAGCGGCGAGAAGCCGAACACCAGGCTCGACGGGCCAAGCAAATCCTGGGCAATACGGAAGGCAAAGCCCACCAGCACGCCGGTAAAGACCCGCTGACCGAGGGTCACGGAGCGCAACGGGCCGAAGATAAACGAGATCGCCATCAGCACCAGCGCGGCGGTGACCACCGGCTGCAGCACCTTGACCCAGAACGCCAGCCAGTAGCGACCGTTGCTCAGTCCCTGGTCCTTGAGGTAGTGGATATAGCTCCACAGCCCGGAGATCGGCAGGCTTTCCGGGATCATCACTACCGTATTGAGCAGTTCCGGCTTCAGGGCGATGTCCCATTGCTCGGTCGGCACATTGATCACTTCGGTGCTGGCCTTGGTGCCCTGGCCGACATTGCGGAAGTAGGTGGTGGTGACGTCGGTCAGTTGCCATTGCTCGGCGCTGTATTGGGCGCGCTTGGCGAAACTGGAGGACAACATGTGGCGTTCTTTGTCGAACGTGTAGCGCGTCACACCAATCAGCAGGCCGTCGGGCTGCACGGCGTTGATGTGGATGAATTCATCACCCTGACGGTGCCACAGGCCGTGCCTGGCGCTTTGCGCATCGCCCGAACCCTGGGCCAGGGCACGATTGGCCTGGGCAGTGGCTTCGGACGGTGGCGCCACGTACTCGCCGATCAGCACGCTGCACGCCATCAGCAACAGCATCGGTTTCATGACGGCCCAGACGATACGGCCGATGGAAACCCCGGCCGCACGCATGATCGTCAGCTCGCTGTTGCTGGCCAGGCTGCCGAGGCCGATCAGGCAGCCGATCAGCGCAGCCATCGGCATCATGTCGTAGAGACGACGCGGCGCGGTCAATGCCACGTAGCTCAGCACGTCCCACACGGTATACGTGTCGGTGACGTTACCCACTTCATCGATAAAGGCGAACAACGACGCCAACCCGAGAATGATGCCCAACACCGCCAGGATGGCGATCAGTACGCTGCTACCAATGTAGCGATCGAGCTTAGCCACGAGCCAACTCCTTCTGGCCACGACGGCTCTTCATTTTCAGACGGATAGGTTCCCAGTAGAGCAGCCCGAGGCCGATCATCAGGAAGACCCCGTGTACCCACCACAGGCCCAGCGTCGGTGACAGCTTGCCCTTTTCCAGGGAGCCACGGGCGGAGATCAGGATGGTCAGGTAGGCCATGTACAGCAGGATCGCCGGCAGCAGCTTGAGGAAGCGGCCCTGGCGCGGGTTGACGCGGGACAACGGCACGGCCATCAGGGTCACGATGAACACCAGCAACGGCAGGGAAATACGCCATTGCAGCTCGGCGATGGAGCGCAACTCCGTGCTGCCCAACAGCGCCTGGGTCGGGATCGCATCGCGGTCGGTGACCTCGTTGCTGATGTCCGGGCGGGCGAGCATCACGCCATAGGTGTCGTACTTGATGGCGCGGTAATCGGCCTGGCCGGGGCTGCCGTCATAGCGATAGCCGTTTTCCAGGATCAGATATCGGCTGCCGTCGGGGCGCACTTCCTGGCGCCCGGAATCGGCGACCAGGACGGAGATGCCACGGTCTTTCTTGTCCTGCCCCAGGCGTTTCTCGGAGATGAACACCCCGCCGAGGTTGGCGCGGTCGTCAGTGAGGGTTTCGGTGTAGGTCACCCGTGTACCGTCACTGAGTGCCTGGAAGCGGCCCGGTTCGAGGGTGTCGAACTCGGTCATGGCGTCCTGTTTGTTCAGCACCAGTTCGAACTGCATGGCGCCCTGGGGGGCCAGGCTCAGGCTCAGCCAGGCGACGATCAGCGCCACGCCGGCGGCCGGGATCATGGTCATGCCCAGCAGGCGTTGCTGGCTCATGCCGGTGGCCGAGAGCACGGTCATTTCGCTTTCAAGGTACAGCCGGCCATAGGCCAGCAGAATCCCGAGGAACAGGCCCAACGGCAGGATCAGTTGCAAAAAGCCCGGCAGACGAAAGCCCATGATCAGGAACAGTGAGCCGGGGTCCAGAGCACCGGAAGCAGCCTGGGCCAGGTATTTGACGAAACGACCACTCATGATGATGACCAGCAATACCGCGCTCACGGCACTCAGGGTCAACAGGACTTCGCGGGACAGATAACGGAAGACAATCAAACCAGACACTCCAGGGTTGTCAGGCTAAGGCGGCCAAACAAGCAAGCATAACGAGTCGGCCCGTTTAAACAGGCCGGCTAAAAAGATTGCGCATTATCCTGTGATTGACCGCGCCTGTCACGGAGCTTACTCATGCGCGTACACAAAGCCTGCGGCAAGGGTTGTCAGGCTCCGCCGCCGAGGTTCAAACTGCGGCCTTTGTCGCTGGCGGTTTACACGGCTGCCAGGCTTTAAAAGCCGGAGCACACAGACTCCAGGCTCACAGACCTTTATAAGGGACCCGAACATGGAATTGGTTGTAAAAAGCGTTAGCCCCGAAACGTTGAAAACCGCCACCCTCGTGGTCGCTGTCGGCGAAGGCCGCAAGCTCGGCGTTGCGGCCAAACAACTCGACGAACTGAGCGGCGGCGCCATCAGCGCGGTCCTCAAGCGCGGCGACCTGGCCGGCAAGGTCGGCCAGAGCCTGCTGCTGCAAAGCCTGCCGAACCTGAAGGCCGAGCGCGTATTGCTGGTGGGCGTGGGCAAGGACGCCGAACTCGGCGACCGCCCGTTCCGCAAGATCATCAGCGGCATTCTCACCACCCTCAAGGGCCTGGGCGGCAGCGACGCGACGCTGGCACTCGATGAAATCGTGGTCAAGGGCCGTGACAGCTACGGCAAGACCCGCCTGCTGGCCGAAAGCCTGCTCGACGGCGGCTACATCTTCGACCAGTTCAAGAGCCAGAAAGCCGAACCGCGTGCTTTGAAGAAAGTCACCCTGCTGACCATCAAGGCCGCCCAGGCCGAAGTCGAACGCGCCGTGAGCCACGCCCAGGCCATCGCCGCCGGCATGTCGTTCACCCGCGACCTCGGCAACCTGCCGCCGAACATCTGCCACCCGACCTACCTGGGCGAGCAGGCCAAGGCGCTGGGCAAGGAATTCAAAAGCCTGAAAGTCGAAGTGCTGGATGAGAAGAAGATCAAGGAACTGGGCATGGGCTCGTTCTATGCGGTCGGCCAGGGCAGCGACCAGCCGCCACGCCTGATCGTGATGCAATACAACGGCGGCAAGAAGGCCGAGAAGCCTTACGCCCTGGTCGGTAAAGGCATCACCTTCGACACCGGCGGCATCAGCCTCAAGCCGGGCCTGGGCATGGATGAGATGAAGTACGACATGGGCGGCGCCGCCAGCGTGTTCGGCACCCTGCGCGCGGTGCTGGAGCTCAAGCTGCCGATCAATCTGGTGTGCATCCTGGCCTGCGCCGAGAACATGCCGAGCGGCGGCGCGGCCCGTCCGGGCGATATCGTCACCACCCTGAGCGGCCAGACCGTCGAAATCCTCAACACCGACGCCGAAGGCCGCCTGGTGCTGTGCGATGCGCTGACCTACGCCGAACGCTTCAAGCCACAGGCGGTGATCGACATCGCCACCCTGACCGGTGCCTGCATCGTCGCCCTCGGCTCCCACACTTCGGGCCTGCTGGGCAACAACGACGAGTTGATCGAGCAACTGCTCAGCGCCGGCAAGGCCGCCGACGACCGCGCCTGGCAACTGCCGCTGTTCGATGAGTACCAGGAACAGCTGGACAGCCCATTCGCCGACATCGCCAACATCGGCGGCCCGAAAGCCGGCACCATCACTGCAGCCTGCTTCCTGTCGCGGTTCGCCAAGAACTTCAACTGGGCGCACCTGGACATCGCCGGCACCGCCTGGACCAGCGGCGGCAAGGACAAGGGCGCTACCGGCCGTCCGGTGCCTCTGCTGACCCAGTACCTGCTGGATCGCGCCAAGGCCTGAAAACCGTGACTCCGGGGCGGCGTTACCGCCGCCTCGGGCTCCAGGAACCGCAATGACCCAAGTTGACTTCTATATACTGCCCAGCGCCGATCCGCTCGCGCGCCTGGACTTTGCCTGCAAACTCACCGAAAAAGCCTGGCGCATGGGCCACCGCATCTACCTGCATTGCAGCGATGCCGCCCAACGCGACGAGCTCGACGCACGCCTGTGGCGCTTCAAGGGCGAAAGTTTCGTGCCCCACGGCCCCGCAGAAGCTGAACCCGACGGCCAGGTGGTCCTGGGCGTGGGCGACAGCTGCGGCGATCACCATGACCTGCTGGTCAACCTCGACCTGAAAGTCCCGGCCTTTGCCAAGGCGTTCGCCCGTGTGGCGGAAGTGGTGGTGGAAGATCCGGCTATTCGTCAGGCCGCGCGGGAGAGTTTCCGTTTCTATCGCGAACAGGGCTATCCTTTGCAGGATCACCGGCTACAACGACTTTGAGTGCATGATGGACACCCCGAACACGATAAAAAAAGACGGCCACCTGTTGGACGACCTGGAGTCGATCCGTCAGTTGCTGGGTGATGACAACCTTCAACCGCCGTTATTGACAGAAACCGTCAATGGCGACGTGCAGATCCCCTTGTTGTTCGACATGGTCGGCGCCAAGCCGGTTGAACCGCTCGAACCGCAACCTGCGCCGGCCCCACCGGTTGTCGAAGCGGCACCCGCTGCCGCGCCTGCCGAAAAAACCCCGGATGCCTTGCTGCTGCACCTGGACAACGAACTGCGCGCCGCCGCGCAACTGATCATGCAAGACGTGATCGACGACTTCGCCCCGCATATCGAAACCGAGATCAAGCGCCGGATGGATGCGCGGATGGAACGGTTGCTCAGCCAATACCAGAATTAGCGCCCCTGTAGGAGCGAGCTTGCTCGCGAAAATCGTCAATGATGGCGCGGACATCCTGAATGAACGCGCGGCCCTTCAGGTTTTCGCGAGCAAGCTCGCTCCTACCCCTCGCCCCTATCCCCCGTTATACTTGCCGGCTTTCCTGAATTAATGCCAACTAGGGTCCCGCCGCGCATGGATAAGACCTACCAGCCGCACGCTATTGAAACTTCCTGGTACCAGACCTGGGAGTCCGAGAATTATTTCGCTCCGCAAGGCGCGGGCGATTCCTACACCATTATGATTCCGCCACCGAACGTCACTGGCAGCCTGCACATGGGCCATGGCTTCAACAATGCGATCATGGATGCGTTGATCCGTTTCCGCCGCATGCAGGGCCGCAACACCCTGTGGCAACCGGGCACCGACCACGCCGGTATCGCCACGCAGATGCTGGTGGAGCGCCAACTCGAAGCCACCGGCCAGAGCCGTCACGACCTGGGCCGCGAGAAATTCCTGGAGAAAGTCTGGGAATGGAAGGATCAGTCCGGCGGCAACATCAGCCGTCAGATCCGTCGCCTGGGTTCGTCCGTCGACTGGAGCCGCGAGCGCTTCACCATGGACGACGGCCTGTCGGAAGCCGTGAAAGAAGCCTTCGTGCGCCTGCATGAAGACGGCCTGATCTACCGCGGCAAGCGCCTGGTCAATTGGGACACCAAGCTGCACACGGCGATTTCCGACCTCGAAGTGGAAAACCACGACGAGAAAGGCTTCCTGTGGAACCTCAAGTACCCGCTGGCTGACGGCGCCAAGACCGCTGAAGGCCACGACTACCTGATCGTCGCCACCACCCGTCCGGAAACCATGCTCGGCGATGCCGCCGTGGCCGTGAACCCGAACGATGAGCGCTACCAGGCCCTGATCGGCAAGTTCGTCGAGCTGCCGCTTGTCGGCCGCCGCATCCCGATCATCGCCGACGACTACTGCGACCCCGAATTCGGCACCGGCTGCGTGAAAATCACCCCGGCCCACGATTTCAACGACTACGAAGTCGGCAAGCGCCACAACCTGCCGCTGCTGAACATCTTCGACAAGAATGCCGCCGTGTTGCCGGCCTGCCAGGTCTTCAATCTGGACGGCACGCTGAACGAGAGCATCGACGGCAAGATCCCGGCCGAATACGTCGGCCTCGACCGTTTCGAAGCACGCAAGCAGATCGTTGCCGCCTTCGACGCCGCCGGCCTGCTGGTCAGCGTCGACGACCACAACCTGAAAGTGCCGAAGGGCGACCGCTCCGGCACCATCATCGAACCGTGGCTGACCGACCAGTGGTACGTGTCTACCAAGCCGCTGGCCGAGCCTGCGATTGCAGCCGTGGAAGATGGCCGCATCCAGTTCGTGCCTAAACAGTATGAAAACATGTACTTCTCGTGGATGCGCGACATCCAGGACTGGTGCATCAGCCGTCAGCTGTGGTGGGGCCACCGCATTCCGGCCTGGTACGACGAGTCGGGCAAGGTCTATGTCGGCCGCGACGAAGCCGAAGTGCGCGCCAAGCACAACCTCGGCCCGGACGTAGCGCTGCAGCAGGACAATGACGTACTGGACACCTGGTTCAGCTCGGGCCTGTGGACCTTCTCTACCCTGGGTTGGCCGCAGCAGACCGAGTTCCTGAAGACATTCCACTCCACCGACGTGCTGGTCACCGGCTTCGACATCATTTTCTTCTGGGTTGCCCGGATGATCATGCTGACCATGCACCTGGTGAAGAACGAAGACGGCACGCCGCAAGTACCGTTCAAGACCGTGTACGTCCATGGCCTGGTGCGTGATGGCCAGGGCCAGAAGATGTCCAAGTCCAAGGGCAACGTTCTGGACCCGCTGGACATCATCGACGGCATCGACCTGGAAACCCTGGTGCAGAAACGCACCTCGGGCCTGATGCAGCCGAAACTGGCGAAGAAGATCGAGAAGCAGACCCGCGACGAGTTCGCCGACGGCATCGCCAGCTACGGCACCGACGCCCTGCGCTTCACCTTCTGCTCGCTGGCGTCCACCGGTCGCGACATCAAGTTCGACATGGGCCGCGTCGAAGGCTATCGCAACTTCTGCAACAAGATCTGGAACGCGGCGCGCTACGTCCTGGATAAAGGCGAAGACTGCGGGCAGAACGGCGAAGAAGTCGAACTGAGCCTGGCCGACCGCTGGATCATCTCGCAACTGCAGCGTACCGAAGCCGAAGTGACCCGCCAACTCGACCAGTTCCGTTTCGACCTGGCTGCACAGGCCTTGTACGAGTTCATCTGGAACCAGTATTGCGACTGGTACCTGGAACTGTCCAAGCCGGTGCTGTGGGACGAGAACGCGCCGATCGAACGTCAGCGCGGCACCCGTCGCACCCTGGTGCGCGTCCTCGAAGTGGCACTGCGCCTGGCGCACCCATTCATGCCGTTCATCACCGAAGAAATCTGGCAGCGCCTCGCGCCGCTGGCCGGTATCCAAGGCAAGACCATCATGCTGCAACCTTGGCCAGTGGCCAACGAAGCCCGCATCGATGAGGCTGCCGAAAGCGATATCGAATGGCTCAAGACCCTGATGCTCGGCACGCGCAACATCCGCGCCGAGATGAACATCGGCCCGGGCAAGCCACTAGCGGTGTTCGTGAAGAACGCCAGCGCCGAAGACCAGCGTCGTCTCAGCGAGAACGATGCGCTGCTCAAGAAGCTGGCCAAGCTCGAATCGATCACCGTATTGGCGGATGACGCCGAAGCGCCACTGTCGGCGACCGCACTGGTCGGCGACATGGAAGTGCTGGTGCCGATGGCCGGCCTGATCGACAAAGGCGCAGAACTGGCCCGTCTCGACAAGGAAATTGCACGCCTGCAAGGCGAAGTGCAGCGGGTCGGCGGCAAGCTGTCCAACGCGGCATTCGTCGACAAGGCACCGGCTGAAGTAATCGACAAAGAACGCGCCAAACTGGCCGAGGCCGAACAGGCCCTGGGCAAGCTGGCGGAGCAACATGCGCGGATTTCCAGCCTGTAAGGGCTAGCCGTGTGAAAAAAGAGACCTGCGGGTCTCTTTTTTTTCCTTTGCAAACCCGATCAATGTGGGAGGGGGCTTGCTCCCTTCCACATTTGATCGAGTTGACCTCAGGATGTGTGACAATGCCCACCACTTTGAGCCAACACCAGAATCATCATGACCGCCCCCAGCACACCGAAACCTCCGCGCAAGAAGCCCAAGACCGCCACCACGGCCAAACCCGTCGTGCCGCGCAAAGAGGCCAGCCTGCACCCGCGCAACCGCCACCAGGGCCGTTACGACTTCCCGGCGCTGATCAAGACCACGCCGGAACTGGCGCAATTCGTGATCATCAACCCCTACGGCAAGGAAAGCATCGACTTCGCCAGCCCGGACGCCGTGCGCGTATTCAACCGGGCGCTGTTGAAGTCCTTCTATGGCGTGCAGCATTGGGACATCCCGGCGGATTACCTGTGCCCGCCGGTGCCGGGGCGTGCCGACTACGTCCACTTCCTCGCCGACCTGCTGGCCAGCGTCAATGACGGCGAAATTCCCCGCGGCGCGCCGGTCAAGGTGCTGGACATCGGCATGGGCGCCAACTGCGTCTACCCGCTGATCGGCTACAGCGAATACCGCTGGCACTTCCTCGGTTCGGAAGTCGACCCTACTGCCGTCGCCGCCGCCAAGGCCATCGTGCAGTCCAACGGCCTGAACAAGGCGATCCAGCTACGCCAGCAAAGCAACCCCAAACAGATCCTGCTGGGCCTGCTGGAACCGGGCGAGCGCTTTGACCTGACCATGTGCAACCCGCCGTTCCACGCGTCCATGGACGAGGCCACCAAAGGCAGCGAACGCAAATGGCGCGCCCTGGGCAAGGCTGACCCAAAACGCAAGTTGCCGGTGCTGAACTTCGGCGGCCAATCGGCCGAACTGTGGTGTGAAGGCGGTGAAGCGCGCTTCGTGACGCAATTGATCGCCGAGAGCGCGCACTTTGCCCACAAGGTGTTGTGGTTCAGCACCCTGGTGTCGAAAGCCTCGAACCTGCCCGCGATCGAGACCGCGCTGAGAAAAGCCGGCGTGCTGCAAAGCCAGGTGGTGGAAATGTCCCAGGGCCAGAAACAGAGCCGCTTTGTCGCCTGGACCTTCCAGACCCCGTCCGAGCAGCAGGTATGGCGCCAGCGCTGGGCGCGCAAAGACTGAGCCTAAATCCCGGGCAACAAAAAACCGTGCCCGGATCGCTCCGGCGCACGGTTTTTTTTTGCTGCGTCTTACTTGTTAACAGCGTCGGTCAGGCCTTTGGCCACAACCAGCTTGATAACTTTCTTGGCAGCGATTTCGATGGCAGCGCCAGTCGAAGGGTTACGGCCAGTACGGGCAGGACGCTCGGTCACTTTCAGTTTGCCAACGCCTGGCAGAGTGATTTCGCCGCCGTTTTCCAGCTGATCAGCAACAACTTGGCTCAGTTGGTCCAGCAGAGCGCGCACGGTGGTTTTCGGTGCGTCTACTGCTTCAGCCAGGTCAGCGATCAGTTGGTCTTTAGTAATAGCCATTGTGGTGTTCCTTCCCTATCAAATTCATATGGATTGCAGAGTGCAGTGTCAGCCGTCGAGCCCGACCGTCAAGGCCTGGCATCCCCGGCTATAACCTCGGAGATCGGGGTTATAGATGCTTGAAACGAGGATTGGTTCGACCTGACAAATACTGAATGCACGCTTAACGCCGAGTCTTGGGCGTAAGACCGGGCAAAACTAGCACAGAGACGGGGAAATATCCGCTTCTACCTACCCATTTGGTCAGCTTTATCGCTCTAAACCGTGAAAAAAAGGCATATGGCCCGTCGGAGGCCTTCCAAAACACCTTCAAAGCACGTCTTGGCCAATGGGTGCGGTACACTGGGCGACTTTTCGGGGAGGCCAACCGCTCCCCTATCAACCAGCCGAGAAGCCTATGCCGATCCGTCATTGCATCGTCCACTTGATCGACAAAAAACCCGACGGCACACCCGCAGTTCTCCACGCCCGCGACTCCGAACTTGCCGAGTCGGCCGCGATCGAGAACATGCTTGCCGACCTCAACGAGAGCTACAACGCCAAACAAGGCAAGGCCTGGGGTTTCTTCCATGCCGAGTCGGGCGCGCACCCGTTCAGCGGCTGGTTGAAGGAGTATTTCGACGGTGGCCAGGATTTCACCACGTTCAGCCGCACCGCCGTCGAACACCTGCAGAAGCTGATGGAAGAGTCCAACCTGTCCACCGGCGGCCACGTGCTGTTTGCCCACTACCAGCAAGGCATGACCGACTACCTGGTCATCGCCCTGCTGCACCACAGCGAAGGCGTGGCGGTCACCGACGAACTGGACGTGACGCCATCGCGCCACCTGGACCTGGGCCAGTTGCACCTGGCGGCGCGGATCAACGTGTCCGAGTGGCAGAACAACAAGCAGTCCAAGCAGTACATCTCGTTCATCAAGGGCAAGAACGGCAAGAAAGTCTCGGAGTACTTCCGCGACTTCATCGGCTGCCAGGAAGGCGTCGACGGCCCGGGCGAAACGCGCACCCTGCTCAAGGCGTTCAGCGACTTCGTTGAAAGCGAGGACCTGCCGGACGAAACCGCCCGCGAAAAGACCAAGACCCTGGTGGACTACGCCAGCAGCCAGGCCAAGCTCGGCGAGCCGATGGGCCTGGAAGAATTGTCGGGGCTGATCGATGAAGATCGGCCTAAGGCGTTTTATGACCACATCCGCAACAAGGACTATGGGCTGTCGCCGGAGATCCCGGCCGACAAACGCACCCTCAACCAGTTCCGCCGCTTCACCGGGCGCGCCGAAGGGCTGTCGATCAGCTTTGAAGCGCACCTGCTGGGCGACAAGATCGAGTACGACGAAGCCGCCGGCACCTTGATCATCAAGGGCCTGCCGACCCAACTGACCGACCAGCTCAAGCGCCGCAACTGATGCTCGGCGGGGTCCTCAAAAAAGTCCTGCTGGTGTTGCTGGTGGTGGTGGCGATCCAGAACTGGGGCAAGGTCGAACGGCTGTTCAACCCGTCCCAGGTGGTCCCGGAGCAAACGCGGGCTTCGGCGCGCGTGGTGCTCTACTCCACCGAGTGGTGTGGCTACTGCAAACAGATCCGCCGCTTCCTCGACCAGAAAGGCATTCCGTACCAGGCGCTCGATATCGAAAAAGACGCCCAGGCGCGCAAGGCCTATGAAGCGTTGGGCGGCGGCGGGATTCCGTTCGTGGACGTGAATGGCACGTTGATTCGCGATTACAGCCCCGAGAAGATCATGGCGGCGCTGAAGTAACCTATCGATCAACTGCAGGCGAGCAAGCCCGCCCGCATCGACGCGAGAGTCCGCTTAGAAATTCGCCTCCAACGACACCATCGCCGTACGCTCCTCACCGACGTTGTAGTACGCCGTGCTCGCCCCCAGACCGTTGACCGGTGCCGAGTTGAACGAGACTGTGCGTACCGAACTCAGGTACTCCTTGTCGAACACGTTGAGCATCGAAAAGCGCAGGGCCGCCGACTTGATGACCTTCTTGTCCACCGGCAAATAAATACCTGCGTTGAGGTCAAATACCGTGCGCCCGTCGATTTTTTCGTTGTTGGTCAAATCGCCATAGAAACTGCCCACGTATTTACCGGCGATGTTGCCGTAGAAACGTGAGTCGTCATATCCGAACACCAGGTTGAACATGTTTTTCGGCACGTTCGCCAGTTGCTTGCCCGAAGTCGGCAGCAATGCGTTCTTGCTGACAAAGTCGTCTTGCTGTTCAGACTGGGTGTAGGTGTAGGAGGCGTAGTAGTTGAAATTGTGCGGCAACAAACCACTCCACTCCAACTCCAGCCCCTTGTTATTGACGCTGCCGACGTTGGCCATCACGAAGTCACCGTTCAGGTCGGTGGTCGACAGCTGGCGGTCTTTGAAGGTGATGTAGAACAGCGTTGCGCTCAACGCCATGGCATCTTCGGTGTAGCGCCAGCCCAGTTCCTGGTTCCAGCTCAATTCAGGCTTGAGACTCAGGGAGTCACCTTTGTTGTACAGCACATAGTTAGGCGGTGTACGCATATTACGTGTGACGTTGTAGAACGCCTGGTTGCTGTCATCGACCTGGTATTTGGCGCTGAAGTTGGGCAAGAACTGATGGTAGCGCGCGTTCCTTTTCTCCGGTTTGTCGTACAGGCTGCCCAGGTTGTTGCCGTCACGCTCGACGTACTGATAGGCCAGACCACCGACAAAACTCAAGTCCGGTGTGGCTTGCCAGTTGTCCTGAACCCATAGTTTCTGCGCTGGGGTGACGGTGTAGTAGTGACGGCCTTGGACGGTTTTACCGTTCTTGTCGACGACTTGGCCACCGTCGTTGTAGTCACCCCACACATCATCGGGTGCGCCCTCGCTATTGATCCCGATAAATGGCTGAGTCTGGCGCTGGCGAGCACGTTCATACCAGTAACCGTAGTCCAGGCTATGTTGTTCGTTGATGTCCCATTTCAATTTCGCGGTAACGCCGGGGCGCCAGGTCTCGGTCCATGAGGGGCGGTAGTAGTTAGCCGATTTGAGATTGCTCAGGTCGTAGTTGCCGCCCTTATCCGAGCGGGGTCCCAGGTTCGAAGCGGTCTGGCCGCTGAAACTGCCTCCGTTGGACCAGTAGTAATAAGGTGTGACCGTCAGCAATAGGTCATCACGCAGACGCCAGCGCTGGGTGAGCGTCGCATTGACGCTTTCGAATGGGTTGCGGTTGAGTTTGTAGGATGCTGACAACAGCCCCGACTTGTAAATTGGCGTCTCGGGGTAATCTTTACGCCGCCCCTCTTGCTCGAACTGCGCCTTGCTCAAGCTGTTGTAGTTGTAGTTTTCCTGATTGTTGTACTTCAGCGTGGCAAGGGTCGAGTTGCCGCTGTCATCTTCGAACAAGCCGCTCCACTCGACTTTGTCACTGCGTAAGGTGCCTTTGCCACGCCACTTGTCGCCCTCCAGGTGGGAGGCCGACACCCAACTCTTGAAACCGCCCAGCTCGCCGGTATTGACCCGCGCAAAGGTCTTACGCAAGTCATTGGCGCCGATGGTCTGTTTGATGAAGGCCCCCGACTCTTTGGTCGGCCGCAGGGTGATCATGCCGATGTTGCCGCCACTGGAACCAATGTGCGGGCCGTCGGCTTCCGAAGAGCCCTGAGTCGCAAACACTTCGGCGAGGTTTTCCGAGTCCCCCATCTGGTTGGAATAGACGCCATAGCTACCCGAGTCGTTGATCGGCACGCCGTCGACGGAAACCCCGACTTGATCGGAGTTCATACCGCGCATGGTGAAATTGGTGCCGCTGGTACCGCTCGCGTCATCGCTGGAAACGTTGATCCCCGGCGTGTACTTGAGCTTGTCGATGGCGTTGGCCGTCGGCGACATTTCGTCCATGGCCTCCTTGGTTACCGTCGACCGCGCCTTGGCGCTTTCCTCTCGAATCATGTGGCCATTGCCGAGGTTTTGTTTGCCGGTGATATTCACCAAACCGACATCCTGGGCGTCGTCCGCCAGAATCAGCGGCGCAAAGCCGCCCAAGCCCGATGCTAAAAGCAGGGCATAAAGATTGTTGTAGTTCACGTGTAGATCCTTTACCTGCATTGTTCTGTTATATGAGGGCAGTTGCGTCGGAACCGGGATGACAGGCGACGCTTATCTTCCTGACCACTTGCTCAGGAACCAGGGGATGATCCACACCGCGTGTAACCGTTTGGTGACAGGTTTTGGCGATTGGAATGAAGGTTCAGTGAAAGGCCGCCAGGCACTGGTTTGCAGATGTCTGGCTGGAAAGGGGTGGGGGAATACCGGAAAAGCGCGGTCCGACGTGTACCTAACGCACCACGATCAGCCGCCCCAACAGCGTGTGCTGCTCGAACCCCAGCACCGCTTGCAAGCCATTCAGCACGGCTTGCGGATCGTTGCTCGGGAAGCTGCCGCTGACACGCCGGGAGCCCACTTCGTCGTTGAGCAGCAGGATGCGCCCAGGGTAGTAACGCTGCAGATCCTCGATCACCTCGGCCAGCGGTGCCTTGTAGTAGTTGAGCCAGCCGTCGCGCCAGGCCAGGCGTGATTCGCTGTCGACCGCGTGCAGGGGCTCGGCCACGCCCTCGGCGTAGCTCATTTGCTGGCCCGCCGTAAGAATTTGCTGCGCACCCTGCTTGGCCGGCGTGACGCCGACCCGCCCCGACAACACCGTCACCTGCGCGCCCGCCGGTTGCAGGCGCACTTCGAACTGCGTGCCCAGCACCCGTGTTTCACCACTGCCCGCGCCCACCACAAATGCCGCGCCGGTGTGAGTCACACTGAAAAAGCCCGCGCCGCGCCGCAGTTGGACATGCCGCTCACCCTGGCTGAAATCCACGGCGATGGCGCTGTCGGCATCCAGGGTGACGCGGGATTGATCGGCCAGGGTCACGGTTTTCACCTCGCCCGGCGCCGTCACGTAGTCCGCCCCCAGGTCATCGACCCAGCGCGACGGTTGCCAGCCGCCGCCCATGCACACCATCAACACCAGGCACGCGGCTATGGCCAGGGCACCCACCCCGCGCATTGCCCGTGAGCGCTGCGAGGTGTGCATCGCATTCAGGTAGCCCTGTAAGGCCAACGCGTCTTCGTCCGCCAGTTTACGCGCCGGCACTTCGCTCAACTCCCATAGCACCTGGGCCTGGGAATAGGCCTCGACGTGTGCCGGATCAGCCCGCAGCCAAAGGCTGAAGGTGGCCTGGTCGCCGCTGCTGGGCTGGTCGTGCAACAGGCTCAGCCAGGCCAGTGCGGCCTGTTGCTGGTCGGGCGTGGGAGTGACGTTCACGGTGCTTTCCCTGGCGTGCGTGGAGGCAATGGCTCGCGAAGGCTGGCTTTGCAGGCTTCGAGGGCACGCATCATATGTTTTTCCACGGCACTTTGGGACAGCCCCATGGCCTTGGCGATTTGCGCGTATTTGCGGCCATGGATGCGGTTGAGCAGGAAGATCTGGCGGGTGCGCTCGGGCAAGCTGCGCAAGGCCGCCTCGACGTGGCGCAGGTCGTTGCCGGCCTCCAGTGCAGCCTGGGGTTCGGAGCCTTGATTGTCCTGCTGCTCGGGCAACCAGCCTTCGTTGCTGCGCACCCGCGCGCCTTCGCTGCGCAGGTGGTCGATGGCGATATTGCCGGCGCAGCGCAGCAGGTACGTGCTGAGCTCTTCGACCTGCACCAGCGGCCGGCGCCAGAAGCGCAGGAACAAGTCCTGCACTAGGTCGGCTGCAGTGGCACGACAGCCCACGCGCCGGCTGACCAGCGCTTCCATCTGCGAACGCTGGGACAAAAACACCTGCAGGAAATGCGCGCGCCCACCCGCCGCGTCCGCGTGCGGGCTGTCCTGGGGTTCCGGTGGCGTACTGATCATCATGCGCAGCTCACAGGGTGGCAAAGGCTGCGACGGGACCGGCCAGCAGGCCGACGCCCGCCAGGCTCAAGGCCAACCTCGGCCAATACGGCAACAGCAGCACCAGTAGCAGCGCGCTGAGCATCAACACCGCGCACCACTCCACCAGGCCTTGGGCCCACCCCGAGGCAGCCACCGCTGGCCAGATCGATAGCGTCAACCACCCTCCACCGACCGCGCGCAACCCCAGGCGGCGGCGCGGCGACGGCTTGCTGCGCAGCAGTTCGCCATGGTGACGGTCGGTGGACAGGCACAGTGCGGTAAACCCGACGTAGCACATCAGCCATGCAAGCAGCATTCAATGCGCCTCCGGTTTGAGAGTGAGCGCGCGCGCCCGTTCGGCCCTGGGCTGGGGCGCCGTGCGGTGGTGCATCTTCCAGGCGGCCCAGGCGAGGAATACCCCGCTGCCCAGGCACGTCAGGTCGAAGCCGGCCATGGCCCAGTCGCCCGTCGCCAGTGACACGCCCAAGTGGTGCGAGGTGGTCAGCGCGTTGAGCGCAGGGATCGCGCCAAACAACAGCGCACCAACGCTCAGTTGCTCGACCCAGGCCTGGCGCCCTCGGCGCAGCATGGCGTGCAACAGGCTCAGGCCCCACGCGATAAAGAACATTTGCACTTCCCAGTCGGCGCGCTGGGCGAAGCTCACCGGCAACAAACGGTTGGCCCAGAAGAACGCCGCGATGGCGATCAACAACCCGGACATGCTGGCAATATTGAGCACTTCGACCAGGCGCAGCTCAAACGGCATGCCGCCGGTTTTGGCGTGCTTGAGCTGGCGCTTGCCGAGCCAGATCACCAGGCCGGTGCCGATCATCGCGGTGCCCGCCAGCCCACAGATAAAGTACAGCCAGCGCAACACCGGGCCGGCGAAACGGCCCATGTGCAGGCCATAGAAACTGCCACCGATCGCCGCCGGCAGCGATTGCTCGGCGCTGACCCGCAGCCGCTCGCCGGTACTGCCGTTGAACGACACGGTGCTGCCGAAATCATGCACCACGCGGTCGGCGCCGGCGCGGACCACATTGACCGAGGCATTCGCATCACTCGGATTATTCACCACCAAGCGCCCGACATGCCCGCCCGCCCACTGCGCCCGCGCCTGTTCGTACATCGGCAGCAACGGCAACAATGTGCCGGGCTGGCCCAGCGCCGGGGCGTTGTCGGTGGCGGGGAACACCTCGTTGAAGAAGGCCCGGCTGTCGTTGCCGTAAGAGGCCACGATCGGGGCCGGCATGACCATGCTCATGAAGATCACCAGGCTGCTGTAGGTGATCATCAAATGAAACGGCAGCACCAGCACGCCCACGGCGTTATGCCCGTCGAGCCAGGAGCGCTGGCCCTTGCGGGGGCGGAAGGTGAAGAAGTCCTTGAAGATTTTTTTGTGGGTGATGATGCCGGTGATCAACGCGACCAACATCACCATCGCGGCGAAGGTGGATAACCAGCGGCCCCAGGGGTACGGCATTTGCAGCTGGAAGTGGAAGCGATAGAAGAACTCGCCGCCCATGCTTTCGCGGGCTTGCACGGCTTGGCCGCTGACCGGGTCGAGGACTTTCTGGATGAAGTTGCCGCGTTTGCCCGGGTCGACCTTGTCTTGCCACATCACCGACAGGCCAGGGTCGCGGCTGTTCGGCAAGGTGATAATCCAGCGCGCGGCGGTGGGCGCCTGCTGCTGCAGGTAGGCTTGGGCCACCGCAAGGCTGCGCCCATCGTCCAACGGCCTGGCCTGCACTTCGGGCTGGGTCCAATGGCTGATTTCATCCTTGAAATACGACAAGGTGCCCGTCAGGAAAATCGCAAACAGCAGCCAGCCAAAGATCAGTCCGGCCCAAGTGTGCAACCAGGCCATGGCCTGGCGGAATCCTTCTTTCATGTGCGTGCCATCCATACACCCACACCTGCCAGGGTCGCGAACAACGCGCTCGGCAGCATCACGCCACACCAGGCACGCCATGCCGTGCGGCAGGCAAAGCACCACAGCACCGCCAACAGGTAGAACACAAACGAACTCATCATCCCGGTGATCACTGCGTCGGCGCGGGACGTGGGCAGCCACAGCGCCAGGCAGACGGCGGCCAGAGACGCCATCAGATAGCCGCCGACCACAGCGGCCAATGCGCGTGACGTGACAGCGAGGCGGTAAGCGGCGGGAAGCGAGGTTTTGCTTTTCATGCGGGGAGCGCCAGGTTCATCAGAGCGCAATATTAATGATAAATATTCTCATAAGCAAAAGAGAACGGATGAATCACCTGCTCGAAGGCGTGAGATCTAGCTGCCCGCCAGGCAACTCGGGGTGCCCGCGACCAGGGCGTCGATGGCGCAGCGCGTCTTGGCCGGCATGTGCGCCGCGGTGGGCCAGATCACATGAATCGGCGCGGGTTGCTCACGGTAGCTCGGCAGTACCGCTTCCAACTGCCCGCGCAGCACATAGTGCGCGATCAGCCAGCTCGGCAACCAGGCCAGGCCCACGCCAGCGATGGCGGCATCGGCCACGGCCTGGAGGTCGTCCATCATCAGCGGCGAGGCGACCCGCGCGCGGTGCGGGCGGCCTTGGGCATCATTGAGTTCCCACTCCAGGCGCGGCGCATTGCAGCGGTAGGCAATACCGCGGTGCCCGGCCAAATCCTCGAGACACTCGATTCGACCGACGCGGCGCAAATACGCCGGCGCCGCCGCCAGGCCGATGGCCTGTTCGCCCAGGCGCCGGGCGCTCAAGCGGTCGGTGTCGGGTAACGCGCCGATTCGCACCGCCAGGTCGAAGCCTTCCTGGGCCACGTCGATCAGCCGGTCAGAAAACGAAATATCAATCTCCAACTGCGCAAAACGGTCCAGCAAGCCCCACAACACCGGCGCCGCGTAGTGATGCCCGAAAGCTAGCGGCAGGCTCGCCCTCAAGCGCCCGCGAGGCTGCTGCCGACCGCTTTCGAGCACGGATTCGGCCGCTTCCAGCTCGGCCAGCGCGCGCAGGCAATGCTCGTAATAAGCCTGCCCGTCCTCAGTCAACCGCTGGCGGCGGGTGGAACGCTGCAACAGGCACGTGCCCAGGCGCGCCTCGAGGCGCGCCAAGCCTTTGCCCACGGCCGAACGGGTGAGGTTCAGCCGTTCGGCGGCTTCGGTCAGGTTGCCGCTCTCGACGATCTGCAGAAAGAGTTCAACGCCATCAAAACGTGGGGTGGCCATGCTGTAATTGTCGCCCTTTATTCCCTGATTGAAGGAAAACTTGTCACGAATAAAGAATCCACTTCCCGCGAGAATGACACGCTCCACCTCTCGAAAGGAAGATTCCATGCCTCCCACCGTCGCTGTATCGGCTGTCAGCCCATCAGGCTCCGCCAGAAACGCGCTCGCCCTCACCGCCGTGTGCCTGGTGGCGCTGATGTTCGGCCTGGAAATCTCCAGCGTGCCGGTGATCCTGCCCACGCTGGAACAACAATTGGGCACGGGTTTCCAGGATGCCCAATGGATCATGAACGCCTACACCCTGGCCTGCACCAGCGTACTGATGGCTGCCGGCACGCTGGCCGACCGCTTTGGCCGGCGACGCATGCTGGTGCTGTGCCTGTGGCTGTTTGGCTTGGCCTCGCTGGCCTGCGGGCTGGCTGAAGGCGCGTCCCTGCTGATCACGGCGCGTTTCGTCCAGGGCGTGGGCGCCGGGGCGATGATGATCTGCCAGTTCGCGATTTTGTCGCACCAGTTCCGTGAACCGGCGGCGCGGGCGCGGGCTTTTGCGGTGTGGGGCGTGATCGCGGGCCTGGGCCTGGGCTTCGGGCCGATGGTCGGGGCGTTGATCCTGGCGGTGGCGGACTGGCGCTGGGTGTTTCTCGTACATGTGCCGCTGACCTTGCTGACTCTGGTGCTGCTGCATGTCAGCGTGCAGGAGTCGCGCGACCCGGCCAGCCATCGCCTCGATATCGCCGGCATGCTCACCTTGACGCTGTCGGTGTTTGCGTTGGTTTATTTCATCACCCAAGGCACCGAGAATGGCTTTGGCGCACCGGCCATGCTGGGCTGGGCCGGCCTGTCGCTGGTCGCGCTGCTGCTGTTCAGCTTGATTGAGCGGCGCAGCGCCCATCCGATGTTCGATTTTTCGGTGTTTCGCATCCAACGCTTCAACGGCGCGTTGATGGGGTCGATCGGCATGAACTTCAGCTTCTGGCCGTTCATGATCTACCTGCCGTTGTACTTCCAGGCGGGCCTGGGCTACGACACCCTGACCACCGGCAGCGCCCTGCTCGCCTATACCCTGCCCACCTTGCTGGTACCGCCGCTGGCCGAACGCCTGGCCCTGCGCTACGGCGCCGCACGCATCATCCCGCTGGGCCTGGGGGTGATGGGCACGGGCTTTATGGCCATGGCCGCCGCCAATGGCGCCGCGCATCCAAACATCGTGCTGGTGCTGTTCAGTTGCGCGATGGCCGGCGTGGGCTTGGCGCTGACCAACTCACCGACCACCAACACCACCACCGGCTCGGTCTCGGCGGATCGCGCCGGCATGGCCTCGGGTATCGACCTCAGTGCGCGGCTGATCACCCTGGCGCTGAATATTGCGCTGATGGGTTTGGTGCTCTTGCTGGGGATCAGCCATCAACTGGCCGAAGTGCTGCCCGAAACCAGCGCACTGGATTGGCCCGCGATCAGTCAGCACATTGCAGCGGGCAAGCTGGAAGTGCTGAGCTCGATGGGGCTGGCGCGCGCGGATGCCCAAGCGGCGCTGCGCCACGGCGCAGGTTGGGCGATGTTGTTTGCGGGCGTAGGGGCGTGTGGGTTGGCGTGGTTGAGCGGGTATTTTTTCCGACGCAGCAGGTAAACAAAAACGGGCCTGCATCTGCAGGCCCGTTCTCAGTGGGGAATGAAAAAACTGTCAGCTGTTAATTGCAGCGTTTTCGTTTTCCAGGAATTCCTCTTCAAGCGCGTCATCATTCACTTTGTTGGCCGGCACATTTTTCGCGGCAGCGCGTGGCTTGCCTTGCAGTTTGCCGAACAAGTGTTCCAACGCATGGTCCAGCTTGGTCGCGGCACCGTCGATCGCCAGTTCTAGCGTATCGGCTTTATGCAGCACCGAAAGCGGTTGATGGCCCTTTGGCCGTGCTTCCAGGCGGCAGCTTAAATCGTGGGGACCGGGCTTGTCGCCGTTCTCATCCCGCAGGTAGACCTCAACGCGGGTCAGGTCTTCGTCATAACGTTCGAGCGTGCTTTCAATGGTATTACGTACCCACTCCTCCAGTCGGATGCTGCTTTCAATATGGTTATCGCTATTGACTTGGATTTGCATAGTTCTTCCCTTATTTCAGCTAGCTCGCGAGAGGTCACAAACTGCAACACCGGGGTGGTGAAACCATGACCTCTTGATTACACAATTGAGCAGTCAGAGAAACAATTCAACCCCTTTGCAAAGATAAATCCCACATTACAAATTAACCCTGACTACAAGCAAAAACGCTGGTAGGGTGGGGAGTTAGTTACATCTTCCTATGCCCCGCAATCTTCATCGTTGCCCCGCGCGCGCCTGCTTGCGCCGCCGACCAATCATGCACCGCTTTCTCGCTATTGCCCTGAAACAAAGCACGACGCCAACCCATGTGGGAACCGGCTCGCCCGCGATAGCCGTCTCTCAGCCGAGGATTCATCAGTTGATCCACCGCAATCGCGGGCAAGCCCCCTCCTACAGGTGATTCCAGCGTCAGACAGGTCGCTGTACGGCACGGCCCTTGCTGTACAACTGATGAGGCAAACGGATGTTGTGAACCCTCAGCGACGGAGTGGCCGGTGGTCAGGCAACGCGAACTAATCCAGACCTCGGTCGTCAATGACTGCATGTTCTTATCAGGCGGTAACGCACCATGGACAATCCTTTTCAGATCATCACCGACACCTTCACCCCACAATACCGGGTCAACCTGAGCATCCAGCGCCTGGATGGCAGCATCATGCTAACCCTCTCGAATGAGCAGGGCGTGGTGGTCAAGCGCATGATCAGCGCCGCACAACGCAACGACCCGCAACGGCTCAAGCGCCTGGTGCAAAGCATTCAGTTCGGCATTGCCATCGAGCAGGGCCACAGCGCCATGGAGATCCTGGCGGTGATGACGGACGGGGACAGTCACAAGCTGTTGCAGCGACCGCCCACCCGCGCCCTGCCCTTGAGCGTCAGGCTTTAAAGCTCGCCTTTCTCTGTTTCAGGGCTCTCGCCCTTGCGGTGCGGGCCTTGCACCTTCACCGAGGGAAACGCCGACGACGCGTAGCGCACCACCAGAATCGAGAACGCCAACAACAGAATCCCGCCGCACAGGTAGATGATGCCGATGTCCGGCGGGTTGTGGTGGGACACGTTGGAGATCAGCAGACGCGTCAGCGCGGTGATCGCCACGTAGATCAGGAAGCGCACCGGCATGTGGTTGGTCTTGAAGTAAATCCCGACCATGGCGCCCAATTCCAGGTAGATGAACAACAGCAAGATGTCATCGATCTTGATGTGCCCGTTCTCCAACATCCCCAGAAATTCCATCACCGCCGCCCAGGCGGTCACCGCACCGATGGCGAACAACGCCAGGTAATGGAACGACTCGACAAACAGATTGCCCAGCGACTCGGCCAGCCCGTGGACATTCTGACGCAGCTTTTCGGCCCAGTTGATTTTCACGATGATGCTTCCTTAGGTCGGCTCGACCGGATAATGCGGCTTGGACGTGACGGTTGTTCTGCATGCAGAAAAAAGGCCAGAGGCAGAGATAAGATGATGGCAGGGTGACATGGGACACTCCAAACCTGTATTTCCAGGCTACATTAAAAAACTGCTACCCAAACCCCACGGTTTGGCTTACCCTTTTAGCTGTATATAAATACAGTAGTCGCAAAAGACAACTATCGTGAAGGCATGTGAGGTGGTGAATGGCCGTCGAAGTGGTATACCGCAGCAGCCGAGATCTGGAGCGTTTGTTCATGGATAAAGCCGAAGCTGACCGTCATGACAAGATGCTTGAACTCGCTGAGTTGCTCGCAGAAGTGTTGCAAAAAGCTGTGCCGTCGTTGAGCGAGCAGCAGGTTGAAGAGGCCGGGATCTACATGGCGAAAAACCGCGATGTCTTTGCCAAGGCGTTCAGGAGCCAACCGGACGCGCTGTCCGAGTTGCTGAACCCGCCGGCGGAATAAAGCCCGAATTGAACAGGCCCTGAATCGATGATTCAGGGCCTTTTTAATGCGTGGGCTAGCGGTAAAGCAGGCGCTCGGCCAGTTCATCGGCGACCCGTGCAGGGGAGCGCTTTTCGGCCTGGGCGTGGGCGAAAATTTCGGTCAGGCGCGTGCCGATATTCGACAGGTGCGCGGTGATGGTCGGCAGTTCGGCGCCGCTGTGCTTGAGGGCGACGTAGATCAGGCCACCGGAGTTGATCACATAGTCCGGAGCGTAGAGGATGCCGCGCCCTTCCAACTGGTCGGCGACTTGCAGGTTGGTCAGTTGCGCACTGGCGGAACCGGCCACGGCGGCGCAACGCAGTTGGCCGACGCTGTTGCGATTGAACACGGCGCCGAGGCCGCAGGGCGCGAGGATGTCGCAGGGGGTGCTGAGCAAGGCGTCATTGGCGATCGGGTGTGCGCCGAGTTGCTCCATGGCCAGTTGCACTTTGCCTTGGTCGATGTCGCTGACCAGCAGTTCGGCGCCGGCGGCATGCAGTTGTTCGGCGAGGGCGTAACCGACGTTGCCCAGGCCCTGGATCGCCACGCGCAAGCCTTCGAGATTGTCGCTGCCCAGGCGCGCCATCGCGGTGGTGCGGATGCCGGCGAATACGCCCATGGCGGCATGGGGCGCAGGGTCGCCGGCGGCGGTGGTGCTGGTGACGAAGCGGGTTTGCTGGGCAATGCAATCCATGTCGGCCACCGAGGTGCCGCTGTCGATGGCGGTGATATAGCGGCCATCAAGTTGCTCGACACATCGCCCGAAGGCTTCAAACAGGGCTGCGCGGCTTTCCACATGGGCGGGGCGCAGGATCACGGCGCAACCACCGCCCACCGGCAAACCCGCCAGGGCGGCCTTGTAGCTCATGCCTTGGGCCAGGCGTGCGGCGTCGGCCACCGCGCTTTCGTCGTCGGGATATGCGAGGTAACGGCAACCACCCAGGGCAGGCCCCAGGCGGCTGTTGTGGATGGCTATGATCGCCTTCAACCCGGTCGTCGGGTCGATGCTGAGGTGCAGCGATTCAAGGCGGGTGCTGTGCATGAGAGCAAACATCGTCAAGCTCCCGAATCACTTCTGGTGTCGCCAAGTATAGGCCTGCGGCAGAAAACTGCCGAAGTGCGCGGGAATAAGCCACCCGGTTTTGCGGGGCCTGCGACATAAGCAAGTAGGATATCTCTCAAGCTACTGGACGAAAATTCTCAGCAAGGCTAAAACGGGAGCATCCGCCGGAGAATGCAATGAACCCCCGTCACGCCTTTTTCGCCTGCCTGGAACGTTCGCCCCCTGCGCTGTTTGAAGCTGCGCTGTGGATTGCGGCCGAGCATGACCCAACGGTGCAACCGCTGTTGATCCTGCAGGAGCTCAACGTGCTGCAACAGCAGGCCAGCCTGGGCATGCCCCTGTTGCCGGCGGATGAGCTCGGCCAGCCGTTGCTGCGACGCCTGAATGACCTGGGGTTCGCCCAGGATGACTTCACCCCGCTGCGCCCCGCCGCCGCGCTGCTGGACAAGGTGTTGCAGCGCAAGCGCGGACAACCCCTGGCCATGGGGCTGATCGCGATGGAACTGGCGCAACGCCTGAATATCCCGATGGTCGGCGTCAACTTCCCCGGCCACTTCCTGCTGCGGGTACCCGGCGCCGATCACCTGCTCGACCCTTGCGGCGGCCGACGCCTGTACCCCAACGATTGCCGCGAACTGTTGCAACGCCAATACGGCCCTGACCTCAAGCTGCAGGCCGACCACCTGCGCACCGCCAGCCCACGCTCGATCCTGCAACGACTGTCGCGCAACCTGCGCCAGTTGTACCTCTCCAATGACGACCCGCTGGCCGCCCTGGTCGACGCCGAGCGCGTGCTGGAACTGGGCCATGCCAGCGCCGCCGATTACCTGGCGCGGGCCAGCCTGTATCAACGCCTGGACTGCCCAAGCGCCGAGCGTTTCGACCTGGAGCACGCGCTGCTGCTCAGCGAAGACCCGATCCAGCGCCTGCGCCTGACCCAGCGGCTGGGCCACTTGCCGCCCAACTCAGTGATTCACTGAACACAACGAGCGCGTCTAGGGTGTATCAGGCTGGTTGGCAGGGTGCGCCTGGATAAACGCCGGATGCTGCGCCGCCAAAGCCGCCACCCGCCCGATACGCGGATACCCCGCCAACGCCACCTTGAAGCGCTCGGCGGCATACAGCTGCGGAATCAGAAACGCATCCGCCAGCCCCGGCTGCTCGCCAAAGCAAAACCCGTGATCGCCAATCAACTGCTCGACCGCGTCCAAGCCCTGGCTGATCCAATGACCGATCCAGGCCAGCACCTGGGTTTCATCGTGGCCCCACTGGCGCAGCAGGTTCTGGGTGCTGGAGTTGTGCAGCGGGTGAATGTCACAGGCGATGATCGACGCCACCGCGCGCGCATGGGCGCGGGCTGCCAGGTCCTGGGACAGCAGCGGCACCTGTGGATAACATTCCTCCAGGTATTCGACGATCGCCGACGACTGGATCAACAGTTCGCCGTCATCGGTGCGCAGCGCCGGGACGCGACCTTGTGGGTTGATCGCCAGGTACTCCGGCTGGCGATGGGCGCCGCCCGCCGGCGCCACAAGGTTGACCGGCACGGCGGTGAAGTCCAGGCCCTTGAGCGCCAGCGCGATCCGTACCCGGTACGACGCGGTAGACCGATAGTAAGTGTAAAGCTCCATCGCCCTGCCCCTCAGCGCGCCGCGACCACCGTGCCACGGCATTCGCCGAAGCCGATGGAGGCAAAACCGTCACGGCTGCAACGGCCGCGCAGGATGATTTCATCACCGTCTTCGAGGAATTTACGCACCTCGCCCGACGCCAGTTCAATCGGCTTCTTGCCGCCCTCGGTGATCTCCAGCAGGCTGCCGAACTGCCCCGGCTGCGGCCCGGACAAGGTGCCCGAACCGAACAGATCGCCGGCCTGCAACTGGCAGCCATTGACGCTGTGGTGCGCAACCATTTGCGCCACGGTCCAGTACATGTACTGGGTGTTGCTCAGGGTCAGGCGCTGGGCCGGCAGGTTCTGTTCACGCATCGACGCCGTGGTCAGCAGCACCTCCAGCTCGATATTGAACGCGCCCGCCGCCTGATCGCGTTGATCCAGCAGGTACGGCAGCGGCTGCGGATCGCCTTCGGGACGAGCCGGTTGTGCCTGGCGGAACGGCGCCAGCGCTTCGGCCGTCAGCACCCACGGCGAGATGCTGGTGATAAAACTCTTCGACAGGAACGGCCCCAGCGGCTGGTACTCCCAGGCCTGGATATCCCGCGCCGACCAGTCGTTGAGCAGGCAGAAACCGGCAATGTGCTCGGCCGCCTCGCCAATGGCAATCGAGTCGCCCATGGCATTGCCCTGGCCGATCCAGATGCCCAGCTCCAACTCGTAGTCCAGCCGCGCGCAGGGGCCGAAGCTCGGCTCGGTCTGGCCGGCCGGCAGGGTCTGGCCTTTGGGGCGGCGCACCTCGGTGCCGGACGGGCGAATGGTCGATGCACGGCCGTGATAACCGATCGGCACGTACTTGTAGTTGGGCAGCAGCGGGTTGTCGGGGCGGAACAGTTTGCCGACGTTCTGCGCGTGTTCGATGCCGACATAGAAGTCGGTGTAGTCATTGATCTTGGCGGGCAGGTGCATCTGGCAATCGGCGGCGCGGTGCAGCACTTCGGCCTCGCGTGCTTGCAGCGGGCTGCCCTCCCCGAGCAATGCCAACAGGCGCTCGCGCAAGGCCACGCGCGGGCCACGGCCGAGCTCGAAGAAGGCGTTCAACTGCCCGCCGGCAGTGGCGTCGACGGCGCGCAGCGCTTCACCGTCAAACGCATCGCGGGCGGCCAGCAGGTCGAGAATGCAGTCGCCGATCGCCACGCCACTGCGCGGCGCCGAGCCGTTGATGCTGAACACCCCCAGCGGCAGGTTTTGCAGGGGAAAATCGCGATGACCGTTGGCGCTGGTGACCCAACTGCGGGCGAGCGTTGATTGCGTCATGGGTTATCTCCGGTTCGGGTCGAAGGTGACGGGCAGCGAGGCCCAGCACGCATCATAAGCAGATTGTAGTTGCGGGCAGTCCAGGGCGAAGCGCGTCGGGCGCAGCACTTGGCTGGTCTCGAACATGAACGCCATGGTGTCATCGATCTTGTGCGGGGCCAGCTCGACATTGATCGCCTTGGTGCAGGTCTCGCCATCCGGGCCGTGGGCGCTCATGCAGCTGTGCAACGACGCGCCGCCGGGCAGGAAGCCTTCGGCCTTGGCGTCGTAGGCGCCCTGGATCAGGCCCATGTATTCGTTCATCAGGTTGCGGTGGAACCACGGCGGCCGGAAGGTGTTCTCGGCCACCATCCAGCGCGGCGGGAAGATCACGAAATCGAGGTTGGCCAGGCCATGCACGCTGGTGGGCGAGGTCAATACGGTGAAGATCGACGGGTCGGGATGATCGAAACTCACCGTGCCGATCGTATTGAACCGACGCAGGTCGTATTTGTACGGCACGTTGTTGCCATGCCAGGCCACGACGTCGAGGGGCGAATGGTCGAGTTCGCAGGCCCACAGTTCGCCGAGGAATTTCTGCACCAGGGTCGTCGGCTGCTGGCGGTCTTCGTAGTGGGCAACCGGGGTCAGAAAATCACGCGGGTTGGCCAGGCCGTTGCTGCCGATCGGGCCGAGGTCCGGCAGGCGCAGCGGGGCGCCGTGGTTTTCGGCGACATAACCGCGCGCCTGCGCATCCAGCAGTTCGACGCGGAATTTCAGACCGCGTGGCAGCACGACAATTTCCAACGGCTCGACCTCCAACACCCCGAGTTCGCTGGCGATACGCAAGCGGCCCTGCTCGGGCACGATCAACAGCTCACCATCGGCGTTGAAGAACACGCGCTGCATCGAACGGTTGGCGCCGTAATGGTAAATACTGATGCCCGACGGTTGCTCCGCCCCGGCATTGGCCGCCATGGCGACCAGGCCATCGATGAAGTCGGTCGGCTCGCTCGGTATCGCCAACGGGTCCCAACGCAGCCGATTCGGCGTCACCGCGCCCAGCGGCCCACCAGCCAGTTGCCGTTCCAGTTTGACGAACGCCGGATGATGGGCCGACGGCTGGATGCGATACAACCAGGTACGGCGCGCTTCACTGCGCACCATGGTGAAGGCCGTGCCGGAGAAGAGTTCGGTGTACAGGCCGTAAGGCGCTTTTTGCGGGGAGTTCTGGCCGACCGGCAGCGCGCCGGGCAGGGCTTCGCTGGCGAATTCATTGCCGAAGCCCGAGAGGTATTCGAGGTTCATGGATCATCCTCTGACGGAAGTTGTTTTTATCGTAATCCAGTTACGCATAACGTAATTTGATCACTGTCGACCGTCAAGCTATAAAGACGCCCACTCATCTCTCGGATTCCCGTTGCCCCATGGAAAAGCCCCGCGACACCGGTAAACAGAAAGTCCGCTCGGCCGAAGTGGGCACCGACATCCTCAAGGCCCTGGCCGAACTGTCGCCCTCCACCTCGCTGTCGCGCCTGGCCGAGCATGTGCAGATGCCGGCGAGCAAGGTTCACCGCTATCTCCAGGCCCTGATTGCGTCGGGCTTCGCCGAGCAGAACAGCGCCACCAACCATTACGGCCTGGGTCGCGAAGCATTGCGCGTGGGCCTCGCCGCACTGGGCAGCATGGACGTGCTCAAAGTCGGCGCCCTGCCCCTGGCCGAGCTGCGTGACGAATTGAATGAAACCTGCTTCCTGGCGGTGTGGGGCAACCAGGGCGCGACCGTGGTGCAGATCGAACCGGCGGTGCGCGCGGTCACCGTGGTGACGCAGTTGGGCTCGGTGTTGCCGCTGCTCAGTTCATCCACCGGGCTGGTGTTCAGCGCCTTTTTGCCAGCGCGGGAAACCATCGAATTGCGCGAGCGCGAGATCCAGGCGGGCATCGCCCACGCTCTGGCGGACGACCAGGCCTACGCCAGCGCCTGCGAACAGATCCGCGCGCGTGGCTTGCACTTTGTGCATGGCCTGCTGATGCCGGGTGTGGATGCGTTGTCGGCGCCGGTGTTCAACGCGGTCGGCCAGGTGGCGGCGGTGATGACCGTGGTCGGCCCCACCTCGCTGTTCCATGCCGATGAAGACGGCCCGGCGGCGCAGCGCCTGCTGGCGGCGACCCGGGCGGTGAGTTGGCGGATGGGCTACCAGCCCTGAGTCAGTCGCGCCATTGCGTCAGGGCGACCGCCAGGCGGTTCTCCAGAGCGCGGACCGGTGCGGCGTCGCTCAGGTAGTTGTTGCTGATCATCGAAAACACCAGGCGCCGCCCGTGGGCGTCGGTGAGGTAACCGCTCAATGACGACACGCCGCCCATGGAGCCGGTCTTGGCATGCAGGTTGTCTTGCGCCGGCGTGCCGCGCAGGCGATAACGCAGGCTGCCGCCGCTCATGCGCGCGGGGTTGCCGGCAATCGGCAAGGCGTTGTACCACGCGTCGAACCAGGGTTGCCTGGACGTCGCCAGCAGCAAGTCGGTGAGCGTCTGCGCCGACACCAGATTGCGCCGCGACAACCCCGAACCGTCCACCTGATTCAGGCTCGCCGGGTCCAACCCCTGGCGCCGCATGAACGCCGCCACCGCCGCCACGCCCGCCTGCGCGGTTCCGACGTTCGCGGTCTGACGGCCCATGGCCTTGAGCAAGGCTTCGGACATGCTGTTGTTCGAGAGCTTGAGCAGCGGCGTGATCAGTTCCTGCAACGGTGCCGATTGATGCTCCGCCAGCAGCCGCGCCGTCGCCGGACTGCTGCCTCCGATCACTCGACGGCCCAGCACCTGGATGCCCTGCTGCGCCAGCGCCTGTTCAAACAGATTGGCCACCAGTTGCGTCGGTTCCCACACACTCACCCATTGCCGGCTGTGCTTGCCCGGCGCCAGCGCGCCCGTGAGTTGCAGCAGGTTGGTGCCGTGCTGGCGCGTGATCCCATAGCTGTTGCCGGGGCCGCTCACCGCGCGGTTGCTCAGTTGCACATAATCGGTGGCCGGGCTGATCGCCACACTGACCGGCTGGCCGGGGCTCATGGGCGCCGTGGCGGTGACCATCAAGGTGCCCGCATCAAAATCAGAATTGGGTGACACGGTCAGCGCCGAAATCTGCGCGCCGTAGTAGGTGCTTTCATCGTCCTGAGCCCAATCCACGCCGAGGCGCTGCGCATCGAACCAGCTGTCGTCGAACACCAGGTCGCCCTGTACCTGACGCACGCCCTGGCTCGCCAGTTGCGCGGCGAGTGCCTGGTAATCGGCGAACTGCGTGGTCGGGTCGCCCAGGCCGCGCAGGTACAGGTTGCCGTTCAGGCGCTCGCCTTGCTGCGTGCCGTTGCTCAGCAGTTGGGTGGAAAACCGATACTGCGGGCCCAGCACGTCCATCGCCGCCGCGGTGGTCAGCAGCTTGAGGTTGGAGGCCGGCACCAGCCGCGTGCGCGGGTTGTGTTGATAGAGCGTGTTGCCGCTGCGGGCGTCGCGCACCACGAGTGAAACCGTGGCGCCATTGAGGGCCGGGTCGGCCAACAGGCGGTCCAGGGTTGAAGGGCCGGCGGTCGGCGCAACGCTGGCGCAGCCCCCCAATAAAACGCTCAAGCCGACCAGCATCGCGCTGGTGTGTAACCCTCGTGCAAACCGCATCAGTACCGTTTTCCGCAAAGTCGTCAGTGGCGGCAACGCTAACAGCTCATGCCGTTTGTGGCGAGAGAGCGTGCTCGCGCTGGGGGGCGAAGCGCCCCTGACAGGCTCGACCACTGCCCTCGCCGCCGGCTCAGAACTCCAGCGTGCTGGACACCGACACCTGCCGCGCATCACCCATCGACACAAACACCCGGCTGGCCGCCGAGGTGTAGTAGGTGCGATCGAACAGGTTCTTCACGTTGAGCTGGAACTTGACCTTCTGCCCTTCGATTTTAGTGTCGTAGCTGGCAAACAGATCGGCCACGGTATACCCCGGCAGATTGAAGCTGTTCTTGGCATCGCCTTCGCGCTGGCCGACGTAACGCGCACCGGCACCGACGCGCAGATCATCCCCGCCAAGCAGGCTGCCGACGTCGTACACCGCCGACAACGAACCGGTGTGTTTGGCGACGTTCTGCAGGCGCTTGCCTTGCAGCGCCGGGTCTTTGGTGACTTCGGCATCGGTGTAGGCATAGCTGCCGATCAGGCTCCAGCGCTCGCTGAGCTGGCCGCTGGCGTCCAGCTCCAGGCCACGGGAGCGCACTTCGCCCGCCACGCTGTAGACCGTTTCCCCACTGACGGTCTCGGACACCAACACATTGCGCTTGGTGATATCGAACAATGCCGCACTGGCGGTGATGCGCCCCGGCATGTCGAGCTTGGTTCCCAACTCCCAGGCCTTGGACTCTTCCGGCTGCAGGTCGCCCTGAAGCACGCTGCCATCGTTCAGCGCGGCAATGGTCGAGTTGGGTTTGAACGACTCGGTGTAGCTGCCGTAAAACGACAGTTCGTCGGTGTAGCGGTACACCAGGCCGGCACGCGGCACCCATTTCTGGCCATTGCCGTCGGTATTGGCCTTGAACGGCACGCCTTTGCCGGCGTATTGGTCGTACATCTGATAGCGCGCGCCGCCCACCAGAATCCACTGGTCGGTCAGGTGAATCGCATCCTGGAAGAACAGTGAGTCACTGCGCAGCAAGTCGGTCTGCGCGCTGTCCTTGGCGCTCACCGTGGTGCCTTGCACATCGTTGCCATACACCGGATTGACGTAGCTGAAGGCACTGCGCTGCGCCTGGCGGATCAGTTCGGCGCGATAGATCTTGCGGTACTCATCGTCGAGGCCGAACACCAGGTCATGCTGCATGCCGCCAAGCTTGACCTTGCCTTCCAGGCTGGCCGTGGCGAAGCGGTCGGTGGTCAGTGCGCCACGCGTGCCGTCCATGCTGCGGGTCAAGGTGCCGTTGCTGTTGACCGAGGCGATACGCACCTGGCTGGCGTCATAGGTTTCGCGGTTCCAGCTGTAGCCGACGTGCGCCTTCCAGTCGTCGTTCAGGTCGTGATCGGCCTCCAAGCGATACAGGTCGGAGCGGCCTTCCATGTTGTTGAACGGCTCATCCAGGCGCCGGGTGGCGGGGATGTCCAACGGGTGATTGGTCTTGGGGTCGATGGCGGTACCGCGGTCGAACGGCGAGAGAAACTCGCGGTGTTCGTAAGCGAACACCACCTGAGTGGTGTCGCCATACCAGGCCAGGGATGACGCGATCAGGCTCTCGCGGTGAGTGCCGTAGTTGCGCCAGTAATCTTCGTCCTCGTGGTCGACGATCAGGCGATACGCCAGCCCGCTGTCGCCGATGGGCCCCGTGGTGTCGAGGTTGCCGCCGCTGCCGTTCTTGCCGTTGCCGAAGGTGGAGCCACGGACAGTCAAGGAGGTGGACTGCAGCAACTGCGGCTTTTTGCTGACGATATTGACCACGCCGCCTGGGTCCTGGATGCCATACAGCAGCGACGACGGGCCCTTGAGCACTTCAACCCGTTCAGCCGTAGCGTTCAGCGCCCGGCCCTGCACCACGGGCATGCCGTCCTGCATGATCGAACCGTTACGGTTGTCGCCAAAGCCGCGCAGCATCACCGCATCCTGGGTGCTGCCGAGGGTGTTGGCCTGGGTGATGCCGCTGATATTGGCCAGGGCGTCATCCAGGTTGCGCGGTTGTTGATCACGCAGCACTTGGGCGGGCACTACGTTGACGGTTTGCGGGGTCTCCAGCAGCAGGCTACGGGAACGCATGACCGAGCTGGTGGGTGGCGGCTGGTAGCTGGTGCTGTCGGCGGGTTCGGCGACCGCGCTGATAGTGGTGGCGCCCAGGTTCAGCGCGCCGTCGCTGGGCACCGGCTCCAAGGCCAGGGTGCGGGCGTCGATCTGGCGGAAGGTAAAACCGGAGCCGCCCAACAGGCGTTGCAGGGCCTGGGTCGCGCTCATCGGGCCGCTGACGGCCGGGGCATTGAGGCCGTAGGGGGCTTCGTCGGTATAGATCACACTGAGCCCGGTGACCCGGCTGAAATCACTGAGCGCCTGGGGCAGTGGCTTGGCCGCCAGGGCAAAGTTGAACTGGGCACTTTGTTGTTCCTGCGCCTGCGCCACACTCAGGGGCAGCAGTGCCAGCCCCGATACCGTCAAGACCGAGGCTCCCAGCCACTGTTTAACCCAACCGCCCGCCGTCGATTTCATGCTTGTGAGCACCCGTGTAGAAAACGCTGTTAATGCGAATAGATCGCAGTTTCAAGCACTACACGGATGGGCGTCGGGTTTACCTCACCTCCGGTTGAAAATAATCCGGTTTTATTGCGCCTGAATGCAAAAACCCAGGCGCGGGAAGTGAACATGCACGGTGCCGCCGCGTTCGTCGGTACGGCGCAGGATCAGTTCTTCGCGGCCGGCAAACAACAACTCACCGAGCACCGGGTCGGTGCCGTAGTCGGTGGCCGCAATGCTCACCTGCTGGCCGGCCGTGAAGCCATTCAAGTCCTCGAACACTTCAGCGGGCAACGCCGCCGGGGTGGCGTGACGCGCTACGTCAAGGGCTTGCTCGGTGCTCATCTCGGTGGCGGTGCCATGGCCAAAGCTCAGCACCCGGTCGAGCCAGGTGGCAACGGCGGGATGTGCGTCAACCAACGGCGCGGTCACCACCGAGCCTTTGAGGAACCACAGCGGATGGGCCAGGGCAAAGTCGGCAATCGAAGGCTCACCGAACAGAAAATCTCCCTCTTGGTGCTGCAATTGCTGGTCGATGCGGCTGATGATCGCCGGCCATTGATGCTTGGCCTGCTCCAGATGCAGACGGGCTGCGGTGCCGCCGCTGAACAGCTTGGCACGATCGGCCACCAGCACTTTGAGCATTTCGGACGGCACTTTGGCGAACTTGGCCGCCAGGGATTCGGGCTGGAATACCAAGGCCACGGCATGGGCGAACACCACCGAATCGGCCCAGGCGGCGAACCCCTGGGCGACCAGTTCCAGGCCTTGGGGAAACAGCGCCGGCCCGGCTTTTTCCTGTTCCAGGCGGTGCGCGATCAGTGCTGTGTCACAGTAGATGTCGGCGCCGATCTGCAGCACCGGAGTCTTGCGATAGCCGCCGGTGAGGGCGATCAGGTCAGGCTTGGGCATCACCGGCGAGATCAGCACCGAGCGCCAGGACAAGCCCTTGAAGCCCAGGAGCAGGCGGGCTTTTTCCGCGAAAGGGGATTGCGGGTAGTGGTGCAGGATCAACTCAGACATGCCAGGCTCCGCTCAATTAAATGAGCATTCAGCTTAGCCTGCAAAATCACGCGTGGGTGAAATAGGCTCCCATCAATCAGGTCAATGAGCCACTCGCCGCCAGGCATTCCTTGGCGCTCTTCTTCAATTTCTTGATCAAGCGTTCCTGGCGCAGCGCCTCGCCCTTGCTCGCACACTGCTCGGTGTACACCAGCGCGACGGCGGGGCTGGAGAGGAAAAACCGCGCGCCCTTGCCGCTTTGATGGGAGGCAAACCGGCGCAGCGGATCATTGCTGATGCCGCAATACAGCGAGCCGTTGGCGGCACGCACCAGGTACACGAACCAGGGCTTGGGTTCAGGAAGATCAGTCACGGGTCGATTCGGCAAACCAGAGGAGCGCCAATCTTATCAACGACTGGCCTGGAATGCCCTCAGGCCTTTGAGCGCCTGGGCGCGCACGGCGTTTTTCAGCGCGGGCGACCAGCCCAGCAGCAACCCCTTGAGGCCCAGGGCCTGGCGCGACCAGCGCCACAGGTCGAAGTGGTCGTGGTGTTCGCAGATCTTGCCGTCGCGAAACACGAAGCGCGCGCCAATGTCGTTGACCACCGTGTTGCCGGTCGCGCTGAACAGGTACGTTGCCACCCAATGGGCGCTGCCAGTACTGTCATCACTGCGCACGTGGTCGAAGGTCAGGGAAAAGTCCTTGGCCCGCGTGGTGAGCATGCGCCACATATCCCCGGCATCGCGCCCGCGCAGCTCGCCGAACGCCGGGTCGCTGAACACCACGTCGTCGGTGTAGCAGGCGGCCATGGCTTCGGCATCCAGATGTTGGAAGGCCGTATAGAACTCGGTGATCAGGACGTTGTGGGCATCACTCATGGGCAACATTCGCACGATGGTCAGGGGTGCTGAACGATAATCCTCGTAACACGGGAAAGCCATGGTTATTCATCACGAGAATAAGTGATACCTGGCGGGGTTAAAGGTAGATAACGTCCAAAGTGGCGCTGCCGTCTATCTGGATTTCTTCCTCACCCGGCAGAGAGTCTTTGGGCGCGAGGACTGTACTCAACATCAGGTCTGTCTTAAGGGTCGTCACTGCCACGGGAATTATATTACCGTTACTCACGGTGCGCAGCCAACGTGGTTGCCACATTGCGTTATCGGCAGCAAACCACGTCTCTTTATCGATGGACTCAATCACGGCTCTCGGTTGTTCGTCGGCTGTCACATCGTTCATCTTAAGTTCGTACCTGCCGATCTTTTGCCCACCACTTGCCAAGCCCAAACCATACACGGTGAGCGGGTCATGTGAAGGTGATTGAACAGCCGCAGTTCCGGCTCGATTGTCCAGACTCCTGACTGCCATCAAAGTCGGCGCGTCACAAGTAACCTCCAAGTTTATCGTCGCCGCTGGCAGTACCATCTCCCCCAGTCTAGGAAAATCGTTGATCGAGATCTTCCCATAATCCACCGTACCGGCATCAGATAAAGTTGGCGTACAGGCCGACGGAATGATAGTACCGACCACGCTGATATCCACACTGGATGCGGCCATTACATTAGAAACACCGGCCAGCAAAAACGCGGCGGCAACAAGTACACGGGACGGTTGCATAATAGGCTCACTTTCGGTCATTACTTGATGAGCCAGGCAAGCGCACAGACGCGCTTACTTTAACTCGTCAGCAAGACAAAACTATTAGAATGAAGTGTATGCCCCGACCAAACAATGCCAGGACAACCATCACAAGTTAAGGGATAACTCATTCAAACTTAATACAAGTAATACGATACTCAGCCACTGCCTGACTCACTCTAGCACCGTCATGAAACTGCAACTTTCTACGGCACCATGCCCGCCGCACGCGCATAAGCGAACAAATCCACATCGGTGGAGATGCACAGCCGGGTCATCGCGGTGCTTTTCTGCTTGCTGATGGTCGAGATGCTGCGGTTGACCCGCGCCGCGATCTGGCTGACGGTCATGCCGCTGGCGAGCATCCGCACCACTTCGCGCTCTTTGCCGGACAACTGCGGCACGGCTTGCTGATTGCCCGTCCCGGCCTCCGCCAGTTGCGCGCGCAGACACTCGCTGACGAAGGTGCGCCCTTCACTGACGGCGGCAATCGCCAGGGGCAGTTCGCGGGCCGACGCGCTTTTGGCCAGGATCGCCCGCGCGCCCTGGGCAAACGATTCGCGCAACGTGGCGACATTGGCAAACATGGTCACCAGAATCACCGGCAAGTCCGGGTGCCGGCGCCGCATCAGGCCGAGCAAGCCATAGCCGTCGGCTTGCTGGTTACCCGGCATGGCGAAGTCCGTCACCAGGATATCGCACGGGGTGCTGTCCACCAGCGCCAGCAACTGATCCGGGCCGTCGGCCTCGGCGACAACTTTGCACCGGCCATTGGCTTCTATCACCACTTTCTGCCCGATACGCACGATGGGATGATCGTCAGCAATAATTACGCGAAGCATGAGCACCACCATGATGGCAACTTGAATCCGCGCAAAATACTCCCGGATCGGATCGGCAACAACCGCCCCCAAACGCCGTAATGGCAGATAGCCCAGCAATCCCTGGGAGCAGAATTTTACCCCACAGAAAAAAAGGAAATTGCCCACTCTGAAGACCTACAGAAGCCATCGGTCTTAGCTGTCATCCTTTTCCTAACAGCGACAAATATTTCAGATACCCCATCAAGTCGCTGCGCAAGGCGAGCAAGCGTTGAAGGTGCATGGCCACGCCGTCGCGGTTGATCGCCTCGATCAACTGATGACCGCGCATTTCCAACGGTGTGGCGCCGAAGAACGCCACGCTGCCGATCAAGCGGTGCAAATGCTCGACCGTGGCCTGCGCTTGCAGGCCGTCGGTGGCCTGGGCCAGCGCATGCAGATCGAGCTCGGCCTCATACACCAGGCTTGCCAGGATGCCGGGCAGCGCCTCGCTGCAGCCGAACAGTTGCCCCAGCCGGCCGCGACTCGGCCAGCGCCCCTCCACCGCCGTGACCGGCTGTGCGGTCTCGCTGATACGCGGGCCGGGCAGCCAGTCGCCGAGGACTTGGCGCAGTTGTTGAAAGGTCACCGGTTTGGCCAGCCAGGCATCCACGCCCGCAGCCTGGCACTGCTGGATTTCGCGCGCGCCCAGCTTGCCGGTGAACGCGATGACCGGCACGCGCTCCGCGCCGTCGCGCAGTTCGCGGCGGCGCAGCTCGCGGGTCATGGCATAGCCATCCATCACCGGCATTTGGCAGTCGCTGAAAATCAGGTCGGCGCGGCTGACGTCCAGAATCGCCAGGGCAGCCTGGCCGTGCGCGCACACTGCAAATGCCAGCCCCAGCCGCTCCAGCATCGCGCCCATCAGCAGGCAATACGCGGGATGATCGTCTACCAACAACACCTTGAGCTCACGCCAATGCCGGGTTGACGCCGGCTGTGCGGCCAGGTCATCCCCTGCTCGGTCGCCTGGGATAGGGCCTGATGACATGACTACCTCAAATTCAATAAGCGCACGGCGCGGGGATCGGCAACCTCAATGGCCGACAGAACATCCGCCGACATAGGTACCGGGTACGGCACGCAACACGCCTGGCTGTTCGAATGTGCTGTGAAGATGTATCGGCCGGAACGCTATTTGAATTAGGCCGCCTGCGCGATACAACAACTACGAAACCCTTATATTTCCTACACACAAAAAAACGAGTTCCGACAAGTCGATTGGGCGTGTGCGACATCCGCCCATTGTCGTATTTGTTGTATTTGCCCGACGCCCTCCCCCCGATAGATTGCCCGGCATCCCCAGAGCGGGACGCGACCGGCCACTCCAGGCGGTCGCCACCTAGTTACCGACGGGTCCCCCCTTGCCCCTCGGCAATCAGCTTTGCATCGGAAGCTCGATCACATGAAAAAGCCCTTAGCCGCATTCACCGCCGTCATCGCCCTTGTCGGCAGCGGCATGACCTTCGCCGCCAGTACCGTGGAATTGACCGTCAAAGGCGTGATTACCCCAAGCGCCTGTACACCGACGTTGTCCGCCAGTGGTGTGGTGGATCACGGTAAGGTCTCGGTAAAAGACCTCAACCTCGACAGCCCGACCAGCCTGCCCACCGCCAGGCTGCAACTCAATGTGGACTGCGAGGCCGCAACCCTGTTTGCGTTGCGCACCACCGACAACCGCGCAGGGTCGTCAATCTACGGCTTCGGCTACGGCCTGGGCCTGATCAACAACCTGCAGAAAATCGGCACGTTCTGGCTCTCTCTGAGAAATCCGGTGGCCGACAACGTCGCCGTCGAGCCCATCGAGTCATTGGATGGCGTGAGCTGGCAAGCCATTGACGATGTGGTTTGGCAAAACCCGTACATGGCGGCGTTTGGCGACAGGTCGAACGGTCAGGATCCCAAGCCGATCCCGATCAAGAACGTGATCAGCGAGCTGGTGATCGACACCCAGATCGCCGCCGCCAACAGCCTGGACTTGAGCAACGAAGTGCTGATCGACGGCTCCGCCACGATCGAGGTCAAGTACCTGTAACTCATCATCCACGCAGGGCATTGCCCAGAGAGGTTGTTCATTTCATGGATAAATATTTCCCCGCATTGTTGGCGAGTCTGCTGCTGGCGAACGTGCCCAGCGCTTTAGCCAGCAGCCAGGCCGAGCTGAGCGTGAGCGGCGTAATTACGCCCAAAGCCTGCACGCCGGGCTTGGCTGAGGGCGGCACCATCGACCACGGAAAGGTGACCGTGCGCGACCTCAACCAAGACCGAGACACGTTGCTGCCGCGCAACACCCTGCACCTGAACGTGCGGTGCGAAGGCTCGACGCTCTTCGCCATGACCACCATCGACAACCGCCACGGCACATCGGTGATCCCCAACCACCACGGCCTGGGCACGACCCCCAACGACGAGAAACTGGGCAGCGTTTCGCTGAGTTTGAGCAACCCCATGGCGGACACCATGGCCGTGCGAACCATCGTGTCGCTGGATGGCGGCACCACGTGGACCCCCGGTACGCAGTTGGGCCACCTCAACCTGCTCGCGGTTGCCGCAATGGACAACCCCACTCAGCCAATGGCCGTGACGATCTTCGACGCAGACATTGTGCTCTACACCCGAATTGCCCGCGCCGATGGCCTGACCCTCACCGACGAAGTCCTCGTCGACGGGCACACGACCCTTGAGATGAGGTACCTGTAACAGCGTAAACCCCTGGCCCCCCTGTATTCCTATCCATCCCTGGAGCTTCACCCGTCATGAAAAAGCTACTGCGTACCAGCGTTACCGGCGTACTGATCGGCTGCGCTTTCCCGGTGCTCGCCGCCTCCACCGTTGACCTGACCGTCAAGGGCCTGATTGTGCCCTCGGCGTGCATGCCGAGCCTGTCGGCCGAGACCATCGACGTCGGCCGGGTCTCGGTCAAGGACCTTAACCTGGACACCCGGACCCAACTCACCCCGGTCACCCTGCAAATGGGCATCGACTGCGAAGCCTCGACCCTGTTTGCCCTGACGGCCACCGACAACCGCACCGACTCGGCAAACAGCATCATCGAATATGGCATCGGTAAGACCAGTGCCGGTCAGCGTATTGGCGGCTACCTCATGTTCCTCGACCAGGGCGTCGCCGATAACACGCCCGTCGGGATGATCCGGTCGTCGGACAACGGCACCACCTGGAACTCTATGCGGCCAGACATGGGCTGGCAAACCAATCAATGGATCTCGATCCAAGAGATCGGCGCGGCGCGGGTGCCTGTGCCGGCCCAGAACACGCAGGTGGCGCTCTCGGTCAAGCCATTCATCCTGCCGGCCCAGGGCCTGACGATTACCGAAGACACGGTGATCGACGGTTCGGTCACGGTCGAAGTCCTCTACCTGTAACGCCACCGCCTTGCCCGATGCCCGTACCACCCGTTCAACACCAGGTAACTCAAGCCATGAACCTGCTTACTCGCTTGCCGGCCCTCACCCTTCTGTTGGCGGCGGCGCCCTTGGCCTTCGCGCTCTCGAGCGTGGAGTTGGACGTCAACGGGCGAATCACCCCCAGCGCGTGCAGCGTATCGCTGTCGGACAACGGCCTTGTCGACCACGACAAGATCCTGGCGACGACGTTGCATCCGAGTGAGTTCACCGTGCTGCCGAACCAGCAGATGGGCTTGAGCATCAGTTGCGAAGGCCTGGTGTTGTTCGCCCTGGTGGGCATCGACAACAAGCGCGAGTCATCGCTGGCGCCGGATTATTTTTATGGGCTGGGCATGAACCCCCATGCCCCTGACGAACGCCTCGGGTCGGTCAGCCTGTCGTTGCGCGGCCCGGTAGGCGATTCGCAGCCGATGCAAACCCTGACCTCATCCGACCAGGGGGCTAGCTGGAAACCCGAACCTAACATGTACCCGCGTCTGTTGATGGGCTTTGCCCGGGCCGGCGATACGCTGCCCGCGCCGATCCGGCAATTGGTGGCGTCCCTGCGGGTCGACACCTCGATCAGCCCGGCCAACACCTTGACGCTCCACGAAGAGGTGCCCCTCGATGGCTCGATCACGCTGGACCTGCGTTACCTCTGACACCGTGCCGTCGGCGCCCCGGTCACCCACCGCGCGCATGTCGGCCCATTTGAAGCGCCCTGTATAGAAGAGCCCTGTTATGAACTCGTTTTTTTCCGTTTGGCGCTGGCTGCCGCGTCTCTGCTGCGTGGCACTGGCCGTCCTCGGTGCAACCGTCGCGCGTGCCGACGGCATGGTCCCGGACACCTCGGTGGTGATCGTCAACGAGGCCGATGGCGAGGCCACGGTCTCGGTCACCAACACCGACACCAAAATGGCCTTGCTGCACGTCACCCTCGAAAACATCCCCGAGGACAGCGACACGCTGCTGTTCGTGACTCCACCCCTGACCCGCGTCGAGGCGTCCAAGAGCCAGTTGGTGCGCTTCATCCTGCAAACCCAGGCGCCGCTGCAAACCCAGCGCCTCAAACGGGTGATTTTCGAGGGCATGCCCGCCCAGCGCGACCCGGCCCAGCTCGGGCGCGCGCAAGTGGGCGTGACCGTGCGGCAGAACCTGCCGGTGATCATTCATCCCAAGGGGCTGGCGCCGAATCGCACGCCGTGGCTGGGCCTGCAATGGACCTTGAAAGCCGACCAGCTCAGCGTCCACAACCCGTCCCCGTATGTGGTGCGCCTGGCCCAGGAGCTGCAACTGCTGCCCGGCAATGCTTCGGCGATGCTGCCGCGCACCTATGTGCTGCCCGGTGAAACGCTGACCGTCACCGCCAGCGGCGCCGGCGCCGGCGCCACCAGCGTGCGCCTGCAACCGGCCACGGTGTATGGCTTTGCGGTCGCGCCCCACGACGCGCCCATAAGCCTGTGATGCAACGGCGCCCAGGGACACGACGGCGCCACTATCACGAAGTGGCCACCCACTGAAGGCCACCGGGAAGACCTGACGCGATAGGGAATCACGCCGGGGACTTCCATCATCCGAGTGCATTTGTGTGAACACAGTCATCCATTACCGTGACGGCAAAGCCGTGCCCGGCGTTTCACCGCGCCTGGCATTACTGGTGCTGACGCTCAGTCAGGGGTTGCTGACGAACCTGGCATGGGCAGAGCAGTCGTCGACAGGTTCGTTTGATCCACAGACCCTGCTCCAGCGTGGCATCGATCCCGAACTCGCCAGCCTGCTGATGCGGACCCCGCGTTTTACCCAGGGGCGCCATGCGCTCAACCTGACGGTCAACGGCCAGCGGCGCGGGCGCGTCGATGTCAGCGTGGATCAGCACGGCGCCACGTGCTTCGACCCGCCGCTGCTGGACGCCGCGCAGTTGGTGACGCCGTCTTCGGGCCCGGCAGAAGAAAGCAGTTGTTATGCCTTTCTCGAGCAATACCCACAGACCGTGGTCGAGCACGACCCAGCCAACCTGAGCCTGAACCTGGTGGTGCCCACCCAGGCGCTGCGCCCGGTCACACAGGACATTTCCGGCTATCAGACCGGCGGTTTCGCGGCGCTGCTCAACTACGACGTGACCGGCCTGTACAACCACTACCGCGATGATTCCAGCCGCTTTGGCTCGGCCAATACCGAGGTCGGCTTCAATGCCGGCGACTGGATCGTGCGCAGCCGCCAGGTACAGACCTGGCAGGACAGCCGCTCAAGCACCACCCATCTGGACGCCTACGCCCAGCGCACCTTCGCCAGCCACCAGGCGGTGTTGCAGGCCGGGCAGATCAACCTCTACAACCCGGTGCTCGCGGGTGCGCCAATCACCGGCGTGCAGGTGCTCACCGAACAGGCCCTGCAGGATCAGAACCAGGGCGCGACCATCAACGGCATCGCCAACGGCCCGGCGCAGGTGGAAGTGCGCCAGAACGGCGCGTTGATTCACTCCACAGTGGTGCCCGCCGGCCCGTTCAGCTTGAGCAATGTACCGCGCCTCAACGGGCGCTCCGACGTCGAAGTCACCGTCAAGGAAAGCACCGGCGAGGAACGGCGCTTTACCGTGCCCGCCGCCATGCTCGGCCTGGGGCTGCCCGCGCCCGGCTACTCGGTGGCGGCCGGGCGGGTGCGCAATATCGGCGACGGCCCGGGCGCCGAACCCTGGGTGCTGAGCGCCGGCTGGAGCGCCGCGCCGCATCCGCAGCTCAGCTTCGGCAGCGGGCTGTTGGCGGCCGCGGATTATCGCTCGGCGGGCCTGAGCCTGGGCCTGTTGCCGCTGCCGGACAGTCAGGTGCAAGTGGCCGTGGTCGCCTCCGAAGCCTCGCGGCGCACCCAGGAACGCGGGGTGCAAACCGACCTGTCGTGGTCGCACAAACTCAGTGAGCGCTGGGCCTTCACGGCAGCCAATTCCTGGCGCACCCAGGGCTACCGCGACCTCACCGAATCGACCTACATCGCCGACACCCGCGAGCAGCAACGCGCGCGTTACCGCGACCAGCAGAGCGCCACCAGCTCATGGTCGCACCCGTGGCTGGGCGCCTTCAGCGCGGGGGTTTCCCGTTCGTCCTCGTTCCAGGGCGACAGCAGCAGCCGCGCCCTCGCCTCCTGGGGTACGCAGGTCGCCGGTATGTCGATTTCCACCACCGCCGAATGGCACATGGGCGGGCGTCGTTACAACGACGACAGCCTGTACCTGACGGTCAGCCTGCCCCTCGGCGAAAGCCGCCGTGGCCGCGCCTGGGTGCGCAATTCCGGCGGCGAGCACCGCACCGGGATGGGGCTCAACGAGCAGATCAACGACCACTTGGCGTATCGCGTCGGCGTCGAACATGACACCCGCGACCGCGAAGTCGAATCGTCCCTGGGCGTGTCGGCCCTGCCGTTCTACAGCCAGCTGGATTTCAACTACACGCGCGCTGACGCCGAACGCTCTAGCTACCAGGGCGGCGCACGCGGCGGGATGGTGCTGCACGCCGACGGGTTGACGTTCTCACCCTACCCGGTGCGCGACACCTTTGCCGTGCTGGCGGTGGGCGACATGCCCGGGATCAAGGTCAACACCCCCAGCGGCCCGGTGTGGACCGACTGGCAAGGCCAGGCCGTGGCGCCTCAGCTCAGCGCCTATGGGCGCAGCCCGCTGGAAGTCCACACCCGTTCGCTGCCGCGCAATGCCGACATCCACAACGGGCTTGCGGTGGTATCGGCAGGCCGCGGCGCGGTGGACCGCATCGAGTTCGGCGTGTCGCTCACCCGGCGTGCGCTGCTGACCCTGGACACCCCGATGCCACGCGGCTCGACCGTGACCACGGAGGACGGCGAGTTCATCACCCTGGTCCAGGAAGGCAACCAAGTGTTCTTGCCCGACGTGCTCGACACCCGCCCGCTATGGATCAAGGCCCCTGACCAGCCGCGCTGCCACTTGCGCTTTGAACTGCCGGCCAAGGCCGACCCCCACGTGTATTTCGAAACCGCACCGGCCCGCTGCCAGCGACCTTGAGGACCCCAATATGAAGCTTCAACACAGCCTGGCAGCCCTGCTGCTGTTCGCCGGCACGGCCCTGGCCGAGGACGACTGCCGCCTGGACCTGAGCGAATCGCGCCTGGATTTTGGCCTGATGAACCGCGCCGTCGCGTCAGCACCGGCAGCGGAACACCTGCTCGGCGAACGGCGCCTGTCCTTGACCTTGAACTGCCCGCAACCGGGTGACATGAGCCTGTTCTACCGCGCCCTGGCTGCCGGCACCGAGCGCTTGCGCTTGGGCGACGGCGGCAGTTACCGCGTGCAAGTGCATGACGCGGTGCTCGATGGCCACGCGGTGCAACTCGGCTTGCTCGCCGGCCCAGGCCAGGCGCCCGCGCAAATCGGCACGAGCCTGGCCTGGCGCGCCGACCACGGCATCGTCCCGCTGCACGACGGCCAGCCCGCCACCGGGCGCAGTTTTGCCGCGCAACTGCAGGTGAGTGCGTGGGCGCGAGACGAAGCGATCCGCGTGCGCGATGCCGAAACCTGGGAAGCCTCGGCGCAGGTGGACGCGCCCACCTCCGGGCGTTCACGGGAATTGCAGCTGCAAGCGCGCTTCGCACCGACGGCCTGCACGCCTACCCTGGCCAACAACGGCACGGTGGACTTCGGCAAGTTGTCGGTCAGCGACTTGCACCGCGACAAAGACACCGCCCTGCCCGCCCGCGCGCTGAGCCTCACGGTCAGCTGTGACGGCCCGACTCCGTTTGCCCTGGTCATGCACGACAACCGCGCCGGCTCAGCCACCGGCGGCATCGATGAAACCGCCTACGGCCTGGGCCTGGATGCACGCGGGCAGAAAGTCGGCCGTTATTACCTGCTGGCCGACCCCGCCCAGGCCAGCGCCGACAACCTGCCCCAGCTGTATCGCACCGACTCGACCACAGGCGGCGCCGCCTGGAGCAGCGCCAGCGCCAGCGCGATCCCCTTGGGCGCGCGCAGCCTCCTTGGGTTTACCGCCACGGCCGGCAGCACCGAAGGCCCGAATGCCCTGCAAAACCTCAGCGCATTACTCAGCCTGAAAGCCTTCATCGCGCCGCTCGACAGCCTGGACCTGCGCAGCGAAGTGCGGCTAGACGGTTCGGCGACCCTGGAAATCACCTACTTCTAAGCCCCTCGGAGCCTCCCATGATTGCTCGCTACCTGATCCTCGTGCCCCTGTTGTTCAGCCAACCGGCACAGGCCGCCGCCCCCGTCGACCTGAACGTCAACGGCCGGATCATCCCGATGTCCTGCGCACCAAGCCTGTCGGCCAACGGCGTGGTGGATTTCGGCAAGATCGCCCAGCAAGACCTCAACCTCACGACCGGCACGCGGCTGCCGGTCAAGTCCCTGAACCTGACGGTGATCTGCAACGGCCCGGTGCGTTATGCCTTGCGCATGCACGACAACCGCGACGGCTCGGCCCACGTCAACAGCGAGATTTATTACGGGTTGGGCCTGGACAACAGCGCGAACAAGATCGGCGTGTACTCGCTGACGTTCGATCCGCAGCAGACCGTGGTGGGTGGCGTGGCCGAGGTCTACGGCACCGAGTCCACCACCGGCGGCGTGGCCTGGCGCGCGGCCAACCGCAACCCGATCAACATCGGCGCCAAGAGCCTGCTGGGCTTCACCGACACCGCGGGCAGCACCGCCGGCCCCATGGCGATCCAGAACCTGACCAGCACGCTGAGCCTGGAGACGGTGATCAACGCCAAACAGAACCTGGACCTGAGTACCGACATCCTCATGGACGGTTCGGCGACGCTGGAGGTGGAGTACCTCTAGACTTTCTCGCTGCGGACCTCGACATACCGTGCGCGCCCCGCACCGAGGCCGGCGACGATGGCGCCCAGGCCGATCACCGCGAAGACCCAGCCGGTGGCGGCCCAGCCGCCGGTCCAGTCGTGAATCAGGCCCACCGCGAGCGGGCCCAGGGACGCCAGGGTGTAACCGAAGCCCTGGGCCATGCTCGACAGGTTGGCGGCCACGTGGGCATCCCGCGAGCGCAGCACGATCAAGGTCAGCGCCAGGCTGAACGTACCGCCCTGCCCCAGGCCCAGCAGAATCGCCCAGCCCCACAGCCCGTCGAGGGGCGCGTACAGGCAGCCCATCAGCCCGCCGAGGGTCAGCAGCATCACCACCACGATGGCCAGGCGCTGGTCCTTGCCGCGCGTGGCCAGCCAAGGCGCGGTGAGGGCGCTGAGCAGTTGCACGATGATCGAACCGGACAGCGCCAGCCCGGCATCGATGGCGCTCAGGCCGCGGTCGATGAGGATCGACGGCACCCAACCGAACACGATGTAGGCCAGGGACGATTGCAGGCCCATGTACAAGGTCACTTGCCAGGCCAGCGGATCGCGCAGCAAACCCTTCACCCGGTAGGCGACGCGATGCGCGCCGTGCTTCTGCCCGACTTGCGGCAACCAGCACAGCGCGGCCAGCAACGCCGGTACCATCCAGAAGCCCAACCCGATGCTCCAACGGTTGCCGAAGGAGTCGCTCAAAGGCACCGAGGCCCCCGCCGCCAACGCCGCGCCCAGGCACAGCGCCATGGTGTAGACCCCAGTCATCGCGCCCGCCTGCCTGGCGAAGTCGCGCTTGACGATACCGGGCAACAACACGCCGATGATGCCGATGCTGGCCCCGGCGATCAGGCTGCCAACAAACAACCCGACCTCACCGAACGCACTGCGCAGCAGAATACCGCCGGCCAGCGTCAACAAGATCCCCAGCACCACCCGCTCGGCACCGAAGCGCCGCGCAAGGAGCGGCGCCAGCGGCGCGAACAGGCCCAGGCACAGCACCGGCAAGGTGGTCAGCAGACCGGCCCTGGCCGCCGACAAGCCCAGGCTGGCCGAGACCTCACTGAGCAGCGGCGACAGGCTCGACAGCGCCGGGCGCAGGTTCAGCGCCACCAGCACCAGACCCAGCAGCAACAACCATGGCCGGCTCGTCGGCGGGGGGCTGTGCTGGACTGCATCGTCGTCGGCCTCGGCGTCGATCAGCAATTCTTCCAACTCAGGCGTGCGTGGGGCGTCAGGGTTCATTGATCAACTGCCGGCAAAGGGATTTGGCGCGCTCCGGGTCTTGCTGCGCTACGGCATCAAGCAAGGCGGTGTGCAGGTCGAACACCGCCTGGCGACGCGGCGAGATGTTCAGGGTCTGGCGCAGTTGCGCGCCGATGATGCTGGAAAAATACCGGTACAACTCGCTCAACGCCGGGTTGTGCGCCGCGTCCACCAGCCGTTGGTGGAATACCAGATCGGCGCTGATGTAGGCCTCCAGCTCACCGTGATACAGCGCGGCGCTGGCATCAAGCGCCTCGCGCAACCGGTGCAGGTCTTGCTCGGTGCGACGCAGGACGGCCAGACCGATGGCCTCCACTTCCAGAATCTGCCGCGTCTCCTGCGCCTGTTCCAGGCTGCAATGGGATAACGCGCGCATGGCGCCCAGCGGGTCCGTCATCGAACGCAGGTAACTGCCGTCGCCCTGGCGGACCTCGATCAATCCAGAGAATGCCAGCACCCGCATGGCCTCGCGCACGGTATTGCGGCTGATGCCCAGTTCCGCCGCCAGCTCAGGCTCGGTGGGCAGGCGCTCACCGATGGCCCACGTGCCTTGGGTGATGCGCTGGCGCAGCTGCTCGAGGGCTTGGTCGACCAGGGAGCGTTTGATCAGCGGGGAGATGTCTGTCATGAGGTTTGCGCTTTCGTCCAATCATAGGATGAATTTACCTACAGCCTATTCGGACTTGCCTACAAAGGCAACGCACTAGGGTTTTCAGGCAGGGAAACGGAGCAGTATTTTCGATTGTTAAAATTACCCTTAAAGGGTAATTTCAGCCTTAGGTGTCTTATGGAAAAGTACACACCTCATTACGATTTGGCGGTGATAAAGGCGGATGTCATCAGGTTGGGTAGCAGAGCATTCACCGCAAGCGCGCGGGAGGGGGCTCGACAACTTGAGTTGAACATCGGCCAGATGCGACTCGCGGTCTGCGCCCTTGAGAATCGAATGTTGTACAAGTCAATGACGACCTATTCAGACCACCGTGTGTGGCAGGACGTCTATCTGATCAAGATTTACGCTACGGAGATTTACATCAAAGTGACTTACCGCCCAGGCGGTGGTCCTCCCGTAATCTCCTTCAAGGAGAAAACCTTATGAAAACCCAACAATGCATGAGCTGCGGAACCCATGACGCAATGCAGCATTTCGAAGGTCGCAGCTTCACGATCAACACACGCGGCATGATCCGGGATATCCCTGATATTGCAGGCTGGGAATGCCAGGCCTGTCACGAGGTCGAATTCGATTCGGACACCGATAGCGCAGAGCGTTATTCCGATGCCAGCGATAAGTTGTTAATGGATGCCAGGACAATCATCGCCGCCGAAATGAAACGAATTCGCCGCAAATTGCATCTGACGCAGAAAGACGCGGTGAGGCTATTGACCGGCCGCGGCCATAACGCATTTTCCCGCTACGAAAGGGCTGAGATCTTTCCGCCCGCGCCACTGCTCACATTGATGCGTCTACTGGATAAACATCCGCATCTATTGGCCGAAATAGAGGCACTCAATGCCGGCGAAGACCTGAACCATCTGCTGATCGCAAAAGATGCGCAGCTTGCAACTCAAGCGTCCGCGTAAAAACAGCAGGCAAAAATAAGGTTCTTCACGGATTGCCGGGAAAGACGCTCTTGATCTTCATGAAAAAGAATTCGCTGTCCCGGTAACCGTACGCCATTCGTTTGATGACCTTTATTCGATTGTTTATTCCTTCCAACTGACCGGTGTGCATTGGCCAGCGTACCCGGCTCACGATGCCCCGCCAGTAGCCTTTTAGTCGCTTTGCGAACTGGATCAGTGCGGGTATTTCGCTTTCTTGAGCATGACGCAGCCACTGCTTCCAGGCTGATCTCCAGTCCCAGGCATCGCTCGGCGCCCAGAGCATTTTGAGCTCGGCCTTCATCAAGTAGACCGTCATTAACGATTGGTTAGCGGCCAGCAGATCCTGTAAATGAACCTGCTGTTCCGGCTTTTTCAGGTTCTCCGGGTTACGCAATAGCAACCATCGCGCTTGCTTTATGATCTTTCGAGCGGGCTTGTCATGGCGCAATCGGTTCGCCTCGTCAACGCGAACACGATCAATCACTTCTCGGCCATATTTGGCGACCACATGGAAAAGGTCATAAATCACCCGTGCTTTTGGGCAGTGTTGGCGAACCTCCAGGTCATAAGCCGTGTTCATGTCCATCGCTACCGCTTCAATTCGGGCGCACCCTTCTGGCCCCAGCTCTTCGAAAAACGGTCTGACTGCCGCTCGGCTACGGCCTTCGCCGATCCAAAGCACTCGCCGAGTATCAGCGTCCAACACCACGCTGGCGTAGCGATGACCTTTGAATAACGCGAACTCGTCCATTATCAAGCGCCGTGGTTGGGCCTTGGGTAAGGCACTCAACGCCGCTTGCAGAGCGCGCCGCTCCAGCAACCGAACGGTGTCCCAGTGCAGCCCGAACATTTGCGCAACATGCAGTGTAGGAAGGCGTTCGCAGGCTTGAATAACGGCCTCTGCCAGCCGGCGCGTCATGCGGGCATAGCGATCCAGCCAACTGACGACCTCCATGCGCTTGCCACAATCACGGCAACTAACACGCCTGAGCTGCACGTTGAGGCGGACTGCACGACCGAGAATCGGCAAGTCACGCACGACTCGATCGCAGTACTCATGAGTTGTTGAACAGAGCTTTTGGCAGCCACCACAGGTGGGAAATCGCGTGGCCTGGGGGATCAGATCGATTTGAAGGGCATCGCCGTCAGGTTTGATCGCAACGACAGAAAAGCCCTCCCAAAAAGGAAGGAAAGTATTAATATTGCGCATAAGAACGCCGGTTTTTTAGATGTGTTTGCTCGCACGAACATCATCCATCAAATCGGCGTTCTTGTTTCTGTGTTTCCCGGGATTCCGTGAAGAACCAAAAATAAACCCGGCCTGGTGCCGGGTTTATCGCTTCAAGCATCAACCATCGATCAATGCAGAATCTGGCTCAAGAACAACTTGGTCCGGTCATTCTGCGGGTTGTCGAAGAAGTCATTCGGCGCCGCCTGTTCCACGATCTCGCCCTTGTCCATGAAGATCACGCGGTTGGCCACGGTGCGGGCGAAGCCCATTTCGTGGGTCACGCACAGCATGGTCATGCCGTCTTCGGCCAGGCCGATCATGGTGTCGAGCACTTCCTTGACCATTTCCGGGTCGAGGGCCGAGGTCGGTTCGTCGAACAGCATGATTTTCGGTTTCATGCACAGCGCCCGGGCAATCGCCACGCGCTGTTGCTGGCCGCCGGAGAGTTGCCCCGGAAACTTGTGGGCCTGCTCCGGGATACGCACGCGCTCCAGGTAGTGCATGGCGATTTCTTCGGCCTTGCGCTTGGGCATCTTGCGCACCCACATCGGTGCCAGCGTGCAGTTCTGCAGGATGGTCAGGTGCGGGAACAGGTTGAAGTGCTGGAACACCATGCCGACTTCGCGGCGGATCGCTTCGATCTGCTTGAGGTCGTTGGTCAGCTCCACGCCATCGACCACGATGCGGCCCTGCTGGTGTTCTTCCAGGCGGTTGAGGCAGCGGATGGTGGTGGACTTGCCCGAACCCGACGGGCCGCACAGCACGATACGCTCGCCCTGCTTGACGTTGAGGTTGATGTCTTTCAATACGTGGAACTGGCCGTACCACTTGTTCACGCCCTGCATCTGGATAATGCCTTCAGGGCTCACAGGCTGTTTGATCGCTTCGCTCATAACAACAACTCCTAACGCTTGTGGCCTGTGTCGAGCTTATGTTCCAAATGAATGGAATAGCGCGACATACCAAAACAGAAAATCCAGAACACCAGGGCGGCGAACACGTAGCCTTCAGTGGCCATGCCCAACCATTTCGGGTCGGCGGCGGCTTGCTTGACGCTGTTGAGCAGGTCGAACAAACCGATGATGATCACCAGGCTGGTGTCCTTGAACAGCGCGATAAACGTGTTGACGATGCCGGGGATCACCATCTTCAGGGCTTGCGGCAGAATCACCAGGCCCATGCTGCGCCAGTAACCCAGGCCCATCGCCGCGGCCGCTTCGTACTGACCTTTGGGAATCGCCTGCAAGCCACCGCGCACCACTTCCGCGACGTAGGCCGACTGGAACAGGATCACGCCGATCAACGCCCGCAGCAGCTTGTCGATGCCCATGCCTTCGGGCAGGAACAACGGCAGCATCACCGAGGACATGAACAGCACCGTGATCAACGGCACGCCGCGCCAGAACTCGATGAAGGTCACGCAGACCACACGAATCGCCGGCATGTTCGAACGCCGCCCCAGCGCCAGCACAATCCCCAGCGGCAAGGCACCGGCGATGCCGACGGTGGCGATGACCAGGGTCAGCATCAGGCCGCCCCATTGGCTGGTGGCCACGCTGGTCAGGCCGAAAATGCCGCCGCGCAACAGGAAGAAGGCAATGATCGGGTACAACACCAGAAAGCCCAGGCCGTAGATCGCCTTGCGTGGAAAACGCGAGATGAACAACGGCGCTACGCCCACGATGGCCAACCACACGGTCAGGTCTACGCGCCAGCGCAGGTCGCCGGGGTAGTAGCCGTACATGAACTGCCCGAAGCGCTGTTGGATAAACACCCAGCAGGCGCCTTCTTTGGTGCAGTCGGCGCGAGTGGTGCCGACCCAGTTGGCGTCGAGAATGGCCCAGTGCAGGATCGGCGGCACGACTAGGTAGATCAGGTAAAACGCCAACAAGGTCAGCAGGGTGTTGAGCCAGCTGGAAAACAGGTTGGCGCGCATCCATGCCATCGGCCCGAAGACTTTGCTCGGCGGTGGCATATCAGGTTTGAACGTATGCGAACTCATGCTCGTTTCCTCACCGCTCGATCAGCGCAATGCGCTTGTTGTACCAGTTCATCAGCAGGGAAATGCTGATGCTGATCGCCAGGTACACGCTCATGGTGATGGCAATGACTTCGATGGCCTGGCCGGTCTGGTTGAGCACCGTGCCGGCAAACAGCGAAACCATTTCCGGGTAACCGATACCGGCGGCCAACGACGAGTTTTTCGCCAGGTTCAGGTATTGGCTGGTCAGCGGCGGAATGATCACCCGCAGGGCTTGCGGGATGATGACCTTGCGCAGCGTCGGCCCGGGGCGCAGGCCCAGGGAGCGTGCGGCTTCGGTCTGGCCGTGGCTGACGGACTTGATGCCCGAGCGCACGATCTCGGCGATAAACGCCGCGGTGTACACGGTCAGCGCCAGGGTCAGCGCCAACAGTTCAGGAATCAGCACCCAGCCGCCGACGAAGTTGAAGCCTTGCAGCTTGGGCATTTCCCAGTGCAACGGCATGCCGAAGATCAAGGCGCACAACGCCGGAATCACGATGAACAGCGCCAGACCCACCCAGAATTTGTGGAACGGTACGCCGGTCGCTTCAAAGCGCTTGTTGGCCCAGCGGGTCATCAGCACGATCGCCACGATGGCCACGACCACGCTGGTCACGAACGGCCAGAACCCGTCGGCGGCCAGCGCGGCCGGCATGTTCAGACCACGGCTGCTGACGAAGAACGTGTCGCCGAAGTTATGGCTGTTGCGCGGCCCCGGCATGGTCAGGAACACCGCGAAGTACCAGAACAGGATTTGCAGCAACGGCGGGATGTTGCGGAACACTTCCACGTACACCGTCGCCAGCTTGTTGATCATCCAGTTGGGCGACAAGCGGGCCACGCCGATGATGAACCCGAGCAGGGTCGCCAGGACCACGCCGATCACGGTCACCAGCAAGGTATTGAGCAGCCCGATCACAAACACCCGGGCATAGCTGTCCGATTCGGTGTAGTCGATCAGGTGCTGCGCGATGCCGAAGCCGGCACTGCGCTCAAGAAAGTCGAAACCCGAGGTAATGCCTCGGTGCTGAAGGTTGGTCTGGGTATTGTTGAAGAGGTACCAGCCCAGCGAGACCACCGCCACAATCGTGATGATCTGGAAGAGCCACGCACGCACTTTGGGGTCGCTGAAGCTGAGCTTCTGCTTGGGTGCGCCGATTTTATTTTGCATGAAGTGCCCCGGAAAGAATGGAACAGAACATCACCCGGCGGTTGGCCCACCGGGTGATAGAACCATCAGCGATCAGCGCACAGGGGGTGCGTATTGAATGCCGCCGTTGTTCCACAGCGCGTTCAGGCCACGGTCGATTTCCAGTGGCGTGTTCTTGCCGAGGTTTTTCTCGAACACTTCACCGTAGTTGCCGACCTGCTTGACGATCTGTACGACCCAGTCTTTCTTCACTTTCAGGTCCTTGCCGTATTCGCCGTCGGCACCGAGCAGACGCGCAACGTCCGGGTTCTTGGTGGACTTGGCTTCAGCTTCGACGTTTTTGGAAGTGATACCGGCTTCTTCCGCGTTGAGCATGGCGTAGCCAACCCAGCGCACGATGGCCAGCCACTCGTCGTCGCCATTACGCACGACCGGGCCCAGCGGTTCCTTGGAAATGGTTTCCGGCAGAACCACGTAGTCTTTCGGCGAGGCCAACTTGCTGCGCTGGGCGAACAGTTGGGACTTGTCGGAGGTCAGCACGTCGCAACGCCCGGATTCCAGCGACTTGGCGCTTTCGTCGGAGGTGTCGAAGGTGATCGGGGTGTATTTCAGACCGTTGCCACGGAAGTAGTCGGAAACGTTCAGCTCGGTGGTGGTACCGGCCTGGATGCAGATGGTTGCACCGTCCAGTTCCTTGGCACTTTTAACGCCCAGCTTGTTGTTTACCAGAAAGCCGATGCCGTCGTAGTAAGTGATGAAGCCCGGGAATTTCAGGCCCATGCCCGCATCGCGGGAGCTGGTCATGGTGGTGTTACGGGACAGAATGTCGACTTCGCCGGATTGAAGCGCGGTGAAACGCTCCTTGGCGTTCAACTGGCTGAATTTGACCTTGGTCGCGTCGCCGAACACGGCAGCGGCTACCGCGCGGCAGAAGTCAGCGTCGATCCCGAGGATCTTGCCGCTGGCATCCGGTACCGAGAAACCCGGCAAGCCGTCACTCACGCCACATTGCACAAAGCCTTTCTTCTGCACGGCGTCCAGGGTGGCGCCGGCTTGGGCGAAACCACTGACACCCAATACAGCGGCCGCGGAAACGATGGCCAGGGTGGATTTCAATACCTTCATTCAAACCTCCAGTTGCTCTTGTTGTGTCGGAGCTAGAACCTCAGCGCACCCTTATGAGGCGATATCGACCCGTGTTGGCTTTTATTAGGGTCAAGCAGCATGAGGCAGTCGCAGTAATTCCAGTTGCTATCCCACAAACGGCAGTCACTGATAGTGTTACCGTCCCAGGAAAGATCTGACATCGACCTACACATAGCAAAGCGCGTACCAGAGTGGCTGCTGAGTCGATTCAGCCCAAGGTCAATGGCAAAAGATTCAACCTTGCGACATTCTCGTAACAGATCAAACTATTGCGCACCGTTCCGTCGCACTCAATCGGAGCGCACGCACATTAATGGAGCAGACATGAGCAACCCCTTGATTCTTCAGCCCACCAAGCCTGCAGACGCCTGCGTAATCTGGCTGCATGGCCTGGGTGCCGATCGCTACGACTTCCAACCGGTGGCCCAAGCGCTGCAGGAAAACCTGCTGACCACCCGCTTCGTCCTGCCTCAAGCACCGACCCGCCCGGTGACCATCAACGGCGGCTATGAGATGCCCAGTTGGTACGACATCAGGGCGATGAGCCCGGCGCGGTCCATCAGCCTGGAAGAGCTGAAAGAGTCGGCCAAAATGGTCACGGATTTGATCAAGGAACAAAAAAGCAGCGGAATAGACGCCTCGCGGATTTTCCTGGCGGGTTTCTCCCAGGGTGGCGCCGTGGTGTACCACACCGCTTTCCATAAATGGCAAGGCGCCTTGGGTGGCGTGATTGCCCTCTCCACTTATGCGCCGACCTTCGACGACGAGCTGGAATTATCCGCCAGTCAGCAGCGCATTCCGGTCCTTTGCCTGCATGGCCAGTACGACGAGGTGGTGCAGAACGCAATGGGACGCAGCGCTTACGAGCACTTGAAGACCCGTGGTGTCACCGTGACATGGCAGGAATACCCAATGGGTCACGAAGTGTTACCTGAAGAGATCAGCGATATCGGTACGTGGTTGGCCGAACGACTGCGCTGAACGCCGCCGTTTATTTAGCCACATGACAGACGCACTACGCCGCGCCCGATTCTTGCATTACACTGGCCGGCGTATATTCCTTAACCAATTAATGAGATCACCGTGCTCAAAGCACTCAAGAAGATGTTCGGCAAAAGCGAGGCTGAGCCGCTCGCGCCAGTTCCCAGTGCTCCCGTCCCGACACCCGGCAGCCGCCACGACGGTAAACAGCCTGGCCTGGCCGCGCCTGTGACCGCGCCGAAACCGCTCGAGGTGACGCCAACCGAACCGCCAAAACCGGCCGAAGCCGCTGCGGCAGCCGCGCCTGCGCCAAAAGCCGCACGCCGTGAACGCGCGCCCAAACCGCCCGTCACACCGTGGAAACTCGAAGATTTCGTCGTCGAACCCCAGGAAGGCAAAACCCGCTTCCACGATTTCAAGCTCGCACCGGAACTGATGCACGCCATCCAGGACCTGGGCTTCCCGTACTGCACACCGATCCAGGCGCAGGTGCTGGGCTTCACCCTGGCCGGCAAAGACGCCATCGGCCGCGCCCAGACCGGCACCGGCAAGACCGCCGCGTTCCTGATCTCGATCATCACCCAACTGCTGCAAACGCCGCCGCCGAAAGAACGCTACATGGGTGAGCCGCGCGCGCTGATCATCGCCCCGACCCGCGAGCTGGTGGTGCAGATCGCCAAGGACGCCGCCGACCTGACCAAGTACACCGGCCTCAACGTCATGACGTTTGTCGGTGGCATGGACTTCGACAAGCAGCTCAAGCACCTCGAAGCGCGCCACTGCGACATCCTGGTCGCCACTCCGGGCCGCCTGCTCGACTTCAACCAGCGCGGCGACGTACACCTGGACATGGTCGAAGTGATGGTGCTGGACGAAGCCGACCGCATGCTCGACATGGGCTTTATCCCGCAAGTACGCCAGATCATTCGCCAGACCCCGCCGAAAAACGAGCGCCAGACCCTGCTGTTCTCCGCGACCTTCACCGAAGACGTGATGAACCTCGCCAAGCAGTGGACCACCGAGCCGTCCATCGTCGAGATCGAGGCGCTGAACGTCGCCAGCGAAAACGTCGAGCAACACATCTACGCCGTGGCCGGTGCCGACAAGTACAAGCTGCTCTACAACCTGATCAACGACAACGGTTGGGAGCGCGTGATGGTATTTGCCAACCGCAAGGACGAAGTGCGCCGTATCGAAGAGCGCCTGGTGCGCGATGGCGTCAACGCCGCGCAACTGTCGGGCGACGTGCCGCAGCACAAGCGCATCAAGACCCTGGAAGGCTTTCGCGAAGGCAAGATCCGCGTGCTGGTGGCCACCGACGTGGCCGGGCGCGGGATTCACATCGACGGCATCAGCCATGTGATCAACTTCACCCTGCCCGAAATGCCCGACGACTACGTACACCGTATTGGCCGCACCGGCCGTGCCGGGGCAGCGGGTGTGTCGATCAGCTTTGCCGGGGAGGATGACTCGTATCAGTTGCCGTCGATCGAGACGCTGCTGGGCCGCAAGATCAGCTGCGAGACACCGCCGACGCACTTGCTCCGGGCTGTAGAACGCAAACGCCCGTAAGCTCAAATGCGGTCAAACATGTGGGAGGGGGCTTGCCCCCGATAGCGGAGTGTCAGTCGCAGAATTTGCCAACTGACCCACTGCTATCGGGGGCAAGCCCCCTCCCACATTTGATTTCAGCTGATTTTGAGGGATGTGTTCGGCTGGCTACTTCCAGCGATCCGCTGCGGCGTGGTCGCTGTCGCGCCCGTCCACCCAACGCGCACCTTCGCTGGTGCTTTCTTTCTTCCAGAACGGCGCACGGGTCTTCAGGTAGTCCATCACAAACGCGCAGGCATCAAACGCAGCCTGACGATGCGCGCTAGCGGCGGCGACGAAGACGATGGGCTCGCCCGGTTCCAGCGCGCCGATGCGGTGCAGCACTTCCAGCTTGAGCAGCGGCCAGCGTTGTTCGGCTTCCACGGCGATCTTGGCCAGGGCCTTTTCGGTCATGCCGGGGTAATGCTCCAGGAACATCCCCGCCACGTCGTGGCCGTCATTGAAGTCGCGGACATAGCCGACAAAACTCACCACCGCGCCGACGCCGACATTGGCAGCGTGCATCGCGTTGACTTCGGCGCCGGGGTCAAACGGCGTGGGCTGCACACGGATGGCCATACTCAGCCTCCGGTCACGGGTGGGAAGAAGGCGACTTCATCACCGGCTTCGAGCGGCTCGTCGACGCTGCACATTTCCTGATTGCGCGCGCACATCAAGCTGGTCTCGTTGAGCACGTCAAAGCCCGCATCGCCAACCAATGCCTGGCGCACCGCGTCGACGGTGGCGAAGTCGCCTTCCATCTCCAGGGAATCCAGGCCGATCGTTTCGCTGTAGCGGGCAAAAAACAGTACGTTGATGCTCATGCCTGGTCCGCCTTGAAATGCCCGCTTTTCCCGCCGAGCTTTTCCAGCAGGCGGATGTTTTCAATGGTCATGCCACGGTCCACGGCCTTGCACATGTCGTAGATGGTCAACGCAGCGACACTGGCGGCCGTCAGCGCTTCCATCTCTACGCCGGTCTGGCCCGAGAGTTTGCAGCGCGCCACGATGTGTACGGAGTCTATGCCCTCCGCGTTCAGTTCGACCTTGACGCCGGTCAACATCAGCGGATGGCACAAGGGGATCAAATCACTGGTTTTTTTCGCCGCCTGGATCCCGGCGATACGGGCCACGGCAAACACATCGCCCTTGGGATGGGCACCATCGACAATCATTTTCAGTGTCTCGGGCAGCATACGCACCCGCGCTTCAGCCACCGCCTCTCGGAACGTCACGGACTTGTCGGTGACGTCGACCATATGGGCGCGACCTTGGGAATCGAGATGAGTCAGCACAGGGATACTCCTGATCAGGAGCGTCGATTGTAAACCCTGTAGGAGCGAGCTTGCTCGCGAAAAACCAAAGAACAACGCGGGGCTCCAGAGACCCCGCGTTATCGTAGACACTCTTCGCGAGCAAGCTCGCTCCTACATGGAGCGCGTTTACAAGTGAGATTCGGCGTATTCGGCCAGGATCGAACGTGGAACTCCCTGCAGCGCGATATGCACGCCGTTCGGGAAGTCTTTGAAGCGTTCCGTCAGGTAAGTCAGCCCGGAGCTGGTCGCGGACAGGTAAGGGGTGTCGATCTGCGCCAGGTTGCCCAGGCACACCACTTTGGAACCGGCGCCGGCACGGGTGATGATGGTTTTCATCTGGTGCGGCGTGAGGTTCTGGCACTCATCGATCAAAATCAGGCTCTGCTGGAAGCTGCGACCTCGGATGTAATTGAGGGATTTGAACTGCAACGGCACTTTGCTGAGGATGTAGTCGACGCTGCCATGGGTGTTTTCGTCATCCATGTGCAAGGCTTCGAGGTTGTCGGTGATCGCCCCCAGCCACGGCTCCATTTTTTCCGCTTCGGTGCCGGGCAGGAAACCGATTTCCTGGTCCAGGCCCTGCACGCTGCGGGTGGCGATGATGCGGCGATAGCGTTTGGTCACCATGGTCTGTTCGATGGCGGCCGCCAGGGCCAGGATGGTTTTGCCCGAGCCGGCGGCACCGGTCAGGTTGACCAGGTGGATGTCCGGGTCGAGCAGCGCATACAGCGCCAGGCTCTGGTAGATATCACGCGGTTTCAGGCCCCAGGCTTCCTGGTGCAACAGGGGTTCCTGATGCAGGTCGAGGATCAGCAGCCTGTCGACCTGGATCTCTTTGATCCAGCCCACGAAGCCCTGTTCGTCGATGATGAACTCGTTGACGTGTACCGCCGGCAGGTTGTCGATCAGTTGCACCTGGTGCCAGGTGCGACCGTGGTCCTGACGGGTTTCGACCTTGCTGACGCGGTCCCAGAACGAGCCGGTCATGGTGTGATAACCACGGGACAGCATCGACACGTCGTCGACCAATTGGTCGGTACTGTAGTCCTCGGCAGCGATCCCACACGCTCGTGCCTTGAGGCGCATATTGATGTCTTTGGTCACCAGCACCACGCGCATGTCCTTGTCACGAGCGTGCAGGTCGATCAATTGGTTGATGATTTTGTTGTCGTTGAGGTTTTCCGGCAGCAGGCTGTTGGGCTCGCTGCGCTTGCTCATCAGAATCGACAACAAACCCTTGGGCCCGCTTTTGCCGCGCTGGATCGGCACGCCGACTTCGACGTCCTCGGGTGACGCTTCACCCAGGGTTTTGTCGATCAGGCGGATGGCCTGGCGACATTCGGCGGCCACGCTGTGATGCCCGCTTTTGAGTTTGTCGAGTTCCTCCAACACGATCATCGGGATGGCGACGTGGTGTTCTTCGAAGTTAAGCAGAGCGTTCGGATCGTGGATCAGTACGTTGGTATCAAGCACATAAAGGATTGGCTGGTCGGAAGAAGGGTTACGTCCATGATCATCCATACTCGGTCACCTTTGTGGGAGCCAGTCGACGCAATACCACAACAGTGCTGCGCCTCGATTCGACCACCGACTGCACCTTGCGTGACGTCAAGTGCAGTGCCCACATGAGGAGTCTTGGAAGACGCCACCTGTGTTGCAGGTTTCGGCGATCTGACTTCGTAATACCGCAAAACCCATGACAGGAAAAAGCACTTTGACGTTTTTTTGAAGTTTATTTTTCAGGATGACGAATAGCACTAGCCGAGTGCCAGCTACCCCGTTAAAGTCGGAAGTCGGCCCGCATAGAAATATCGTACAAAATCACCCCGAAAATGCCGCATCCCCAACGGGAGCGGGCACTTCAGCCTCTTCAGCGAAACGCCTCCCGGCAGTCCTGCCAACCCAGCCCGCTTTGCGCCGTTGCCTGCAATACCATCGGCAATGCGACCCGCGCCTTGTCCTGGGTGTCGTGAAACACAATCACCCCTTTGCGCCACAACAACATCAATGTCAGCACCCGCTGCGCCGACTCATCGGCCTTGAGCTTGCCTGGCTCGTCCTGGGAGTCGATATCCCACAACGCCACCTGCAAACCCTGGGACTGGAAGAAACCCTGGCTGTCCGCGCGGCGCTGGCCGTAGGGTGGACGGAACAGCGGCACGGAGTTTTCCGGCATCAGGTTCTGCGCCAGCGCGGCGCTGCGGATGATCGAACTTTGCCAGTCGACCCAATGGCTGTGGGAACGGTACTGCCAACCTTGAGTGCCTACGCACTGCCCCTGATACAGCGCCTGCACATCCGCGACGGAACTGCGCTCCACACGGTTTTGCAGGCTGCTGCCGAGGGCGAAGAACGTGGCGTTCATCTTCTGCTTGCGCAGGTAATCGGTGAGCCAGTCGGTATTGCCGCTGACCGGTGCCGGGCCGCCGTCGAAGGTCAGCAGGAACAGGCGGTCGTTGAATTCGTCGCCATTGCGCTCATGGTCACCGAAACGTGCGATTTCGCTGCTGATCTGCGGGAACAGCGCGGCTTTGCGCAGCAGCTCGTCCAGGTAACGCTCGTGGAAATTGTGGCTCGGGCCGGCCCAGCCTATATAGAAGGAGTTGTCACTGACCTCGAACTTGCCGGCCTGCTCGCGCAGGTCGTCCATGTTTTCCACCAGGTAGCAGAACGACGCGTCCTCCTCGCAACTTTCCTGGGCAGCGGTGTAATTCTCCAGAAGGCGCCGCCAGAGCTGGCGACGCAGATCGTCGATGGCCGCCAGGTTGATGATCTTCAGGCCCAGGCGCTGTTTGAGCGCCGCTTCATCCAGGGCTTCGCTGCCGATCAGGCTGCGGGCGAACATCAATATTTCGGCGCGCGAGGCCACGTCGAACAGCGCAGGGCTGCTGAGTTTTTCCGGCCAGACGCCGCGATCCAGGCTGGCCACGTCCACCGGCGCCGCGTGGGCGTTCAGGCAAAACAGGCACGCCGACAATAAAAGCGCTATTCGCACACAGGGTCTCCCTCTCCAGAATCACCGGCCATCATAACGGATCGCGCCTATCGCCATCATAGGTGGAGTCAAAGTGCCCAACCCCCTAGAATCCCGCCCACGTTACAAGCACGATTACAGGAGCCAACTTCATGCTGATGGTGATTTCCCCCGCCAAGACCCTCGACTTCGAGTCCAGGCCTGCGACCCAGCGCTTTACCCAGCCGCAGTACCTGGACCATTCCCAGGAGTTGATCGAGCAACTGCGCCACCTGAGCCCGGCGCAGATCAGCGAATTGATGCATGTGTCCGACAAGATCGGCGGCCTCAACGCCGCGCGCTTCGGCAGCTGGACCCCGGCGTTCACAGCAGCCAACGCCAAGCAGGCGTTGCTGGCGTTCAAGGGCGACGTGTACACCGGCCTCAACGCCGACACCTTCAGCGACGCCGACTTCAGCTACGCCCAGGACCACCTGCGCATGCTCTCGGGCCTGTACGGCCTGCTGCGCCCTCTGGACCTGATGATGCCGTATCGCCTGGAGATGGGCACCAAACTGGCCAACGCCCGTGGCAAGGACCTGTACGCCTTCTGGGGCACCCGGATCAGCGAGTGGCTCAACCAAGCCCTGGCCGAACAAGGCGATGACGTGCTGCTCAACCTGGCGTCCAACGAGTACTTCTCGGCGGTCAAGCGCACGGCGCTGAATGCGCGGATCGTCAATACCGAGTTCAAGGACCTGAAAAACGGCCAGTACAAGATCATCAGCTTCTACGCGAAAAAGGCCCGGGGCATGATGAGCCGCTTCGTGATCGAAGAGCGCATCAACGACCCGGCCCAGCTCAAGCAGTTCGATGTGCAGGGTTATCGCTTCAATGCCGAGCAGTCCAAGCCGGACAACCTGGTGTTCCTGCGCGATCACGCACCGGAATAAGGCCCTGCTCCGCCCTCATAGACGCTAAAGATCAAATGTGGGAGGGGGCTTGCCCCCGATGGGGGGGATCAGTCATACATGGATAGACTGACACACCGCCATCGGGGGCAAGCCCCCTCCCACATTTTTGTCTGCATTTCACAGCGGAAATCGTCAATTGTTTGGCGTCAAAAAATATCCTGACGCATCTCTAACAATTATTTCACTCGACATTCGTCATTTTTTTTCGTAGTGGCACCACTTTTTTAAATCACTAGTGGCACAAAACTATTCCCGCGCGCCAACTCCCCGTAACTACTGGCCCAAATAGCAAGTGCTATCAATATAGTACCAGTGCCATCTTTGCTGATATTTCAAGAAATTTCCGGAAACAGGATGAGCGGCCAGGAACTTAGCCCTAAAGCACCGCTCATACCACCGGTAACGGAATTCTCTGTTTCTGTAAGAGATGACTTACATGGCGACCAACGGAAGTAGCAAAGTTGTCACATTAAACTTTGACTCTGGGCTCATATTACCAACCGATTAGTTAAGAGCGGCGATAAGGATCGATTGCCACACACTATAAGGCCAAGGCCGTGCTTACCCCAATGGGTCAGTGACATAACCCAAGGCATTGATAACTATAGGCTTGCAGCCTTTTATCAAGGCCCTGTTGCACTGGCGCCAGGCCCTTCTCCCAGGAAGGCCGGCTGCATTTCAGGGCAAGCACCAATAACAAGGCCAAGTTGCGCACAACTTGAGTGCAATCATTAGTCACTCGTTATTCAACATGCCTGCACGCGGCAAGTCGGCGTCTATTCGCCTAACTTTCGCGGCATCAGTGACGCTTGCAAACATGAACTCCGGCCATTTAATGGCACGATTTAATACAGAGGTAAATGCGATGCGTATCAGCATATTTGGTTTGGGTTACGTTGGCGCAGTCTGTGCCGGTTGCCTGTCTGCCCGCGGCCATGAAGTGGTCGGCGTAGACATCTCCAAGGAAAAAATCGACCTGATCAACGCAGGCAAATCGCCGATCGTTGAACCGGGCCTGGGCGAGCTGCTGAGCCAGGGTATCGAGACCGGACGACTGCGCGGTACGACCGACTTCGCCGAAGCCATCCGCGCTACCGACCTGTCGATGATTTGCGTCGGTACGCCGAGCAAGAAAAACGGCGACCTGGAACTCAACTACATCGAATCGGTATGCCGCGAGATCGGCTTTGTCCTGCGTGACAAGACCACCCGCCACACCATCGTCGTGCGCAGCACCGTATTGCCGGGCACCGTGGCCAATGTGGTGATCCCGATCCTCGAAGACTGCTCCGGCAAGAAAGCCGGTGTCGACTTCGGCGTTGCGGTCAACCCGGAGTTCCTGCGTGAATCCACCGCCATCGCCGACTACGACCTGCCGCCGATGACCGTCATCGGAGAATTCGACAAAGCCTCCGGTGATGTCCTGCAATCGCTGTACGAAGAACTCGACGCGCCGATCATCCGCAAGGACATCGCCGTTGCCGAAATGATCAAGTACACCTGCAACGTGTGGCACGCCACCAAGGTGACCTTCGCCAACGAGATCGGCAACATCGCCAAGGCCGTCGGCGTCGACGGGCGCGAAGTGATGGAAGTGGTCTGCCAGGACAAGACCCTCAACCTGTCCCAGTACTACATGCGCCCGGGCTTCGCGTTCGGCGGCTCGTGCCTGCCCAAAGACGTGCGTGCCCTGACCTACCGCGCCGGCTCGCTGGACGTGGAAGCGCCGCTGCTCAACTCGCTGATGCGCAGCAACGAATCCCAGGTGCAGAACGCCTTCGACATCGTCGCCGGCCACGACAAACGCAAAGTCGCCCTGCTGGGCCTGAGCTTCAAGGCCGGCACCGATGACCTGCGCGAAAGCCCCCTGGTGGAGCTGGCGGAAATGCTGATCGGCAAGGGTTACGACCTGAGCATCTACGACAGCAACGTCGAGTACGCCCGTGTCCACGGCGCGAACAAGGACTACATCGAAGGCAAGATCCCGCACGTGTCGTCCCTGCTCAACTCGGACTTCGACGATGTGATCAACAACTGCGACGTGATCATCCTCGGCAACCGTGACGAGAAGTTCCGGGCCTTGGCCCATAACGCACCGCACGGCAAGCAAGTGGTCGACCTGGTGGGCTTCATGTCCAAGGCCACCAGTGTGAGCGGCCGTACCGAAGGTATTTGCTGGTAACAGCAACCGCAAGTTTCGGGCTGCCGGCGTCCTGATCCCCAGCGCTTGCAGCTCGAAACCTCCTTCACCTGCGGATGACGCCTATGTCCAAGTTAAAACACGTACTGCTCCAATCCGCCGGCTGGCTGTTCTTCTTGAGCCTGCTGATGGGACTCGCCCTGCTGTTGCCGGCGAGTACGTTCGACTCCGAGTCGAAGAATTTTATTTTCCTGATTGGCGCCGTCGGTATCTGGCGCTACTCGATGGGTGCGACGCATTTCTTTCGCGGCATGCTGTTCCTGTACGTGGTCTACCCCCACCTGCGGCGCAAAGTGCGCAAGTTGGGCAAGGCCGCGGACCCGTCCCATGTGTTCCTGATGGTCACCAGTTTCCGGATCGATGCGCTGACCACCGCGCAGGTCTACAGCTCGGTGATCCGCGAAGCGATCGAATGCGGCTTCCCCACCACCGTGGTCTGCTCGCTGGTGGAAATGTCCGATGAACTGCTGGTGAAAAGCCTGTGGGAACGCATGAACCCGCCGGGCCATGTGAAGCTCGACTTCGTGCGTATCGCCGGCACCGGCAAGCGCGACGGCCTGGCCTTCGGTTTCCGCGCCATCTCCCGCCACTTGCCGGATGACCGCGCCGTGGTTGCAGTGATCGATGGCGACACCGTGCTCGCCGAAGGCGTCGTGCGCAAAACCGTGCCGTGGTTCCAGCTGTTCGGCAATGTCGGCGGCCTGACCACCAACGAGTTCTGCGAAGTGCGCGGCGGCTACATCATGAGCGAATGGCACAAACTGCGCTTCGCCCAGCGCCACATCAACATGTGCTCGATGGCCCTGTCCAAGCGCGTGTTGACCATGACCGGGCGCATGTCGGTGTTCCGCGCCAGCGTGGTCACCGACCCGGGCTTTATCGCCGATGTGGAAAGCGACTCGCTGCAACACTGGCGCCTGGGCCGCTTCAAGTTTTTGACCGGCGACGATAAGTCCAGCTGGTTCAGCCTGATGCGCCTGGGCTACGACACCTTCTACGTGCCGGATGCCGCGATCAACACCGTGGAGCACCCGCCGGAAAAGAGCTTTATCAAAGCCAGCCGCAAGCTGATGTTCCGCTGGTACGGCAACAACCTGCGCCAGAACTCCCGCGCCCTGGGCCTGGGTGTACGTCGTCTCGGCCTGTTCACCAGCGTAGTGCTGTTCGACCAGCGCGTGTCGATGTGGACCTCGCTGCTCGGCCTGACCGTGGCGATCATCGCCACCTTCAAGTACGGCGGCGCGTTCATCCTCGCGTACCTGCTGTGGATCGGCATCACCCGCCTGATCCTGACCGTGCTGCTGTCGTGCTCCGGGCACAGGATCGGCCCGGCGTACCCGGTGATTCTCTATTACAACCAGATCATGGGCGCGCTGGTGAAGATCTACGTGTTCTTCCGCCTTGATCAACAGTCCTGGACCCGCCAGGACACCAAACTGACCCGCGATTTGGCCAGCTTTCAACGTTGGTTCAACACCTGGTCGTCTCGGACCATGACCTTCTCCGCCGGCAGCATTTTCGTCGCCGTGTTGCTGATGATGGTCTGACCCTGCCAAGCCTGAATTAACTCTAGGAAATTGCCCTGATGAACAGCCAAGTAAACGCCAACGTTGTCCACGAATCCGAAGCCCAACGCCAGCACGCCCGGGTCAAAATCCCGGCCAAGTTGCGCTTTTTCAACACTGACCGCACGCCGACCGAAGCGCGGGTCATCGACCTGTCCGCCGGCGGCCTGGCGTTCACCGCCACCCAGCCGCTGATCGTTGGCGAAGTGCACAAGGGTCGCCTGCAATTTGTCATCGACAACCTCGGCCTGGCGATGGATGTGGAGCTGCAGATTCGCTCCTACGACCGCCAGAGCGGGCGCACCGGTTGCCAGTTCCAGAACCTCGACGCGCAGGATATTTCCACGCTGCGTCACCTGATCACGTCGCACCTGTCGGGCGATATCGTGACCATGGGCGACGTACTCGCCACCCTGCAACGCGACAACTTCACCAAGGCGCGCAAGGTCAAGGACGGCGGCAGCAACATGAGCGTCTTCGGCCGCCTGCGCGCCGTGACGTTCAGCCTGGCGATCTTCCTGGTGGGCCTGGCGGCATTCGGTTTCGTCTTCAAATCGCTGTACGGCATGTACTTCGTCAGCCACGCCCAGGCCGGCCTGGTCAGCGTGCCCGGCATGAACGTGACCATGCCCCGCGACGGCACCGTGCAAAGCCTGCTCAAAGGCGACGCGGTGGCGGCCAAAGGCGCGCCGCTCGCGACCTTCAGCACCAGCATGCTCGACGTGCTCAAGGGCCACCTGGACGAAGACCAACTGCAACCGGCCAAGGTCGAAGAACTGTTCGGCAAGCAAATGACCGGCACCCTGACCTCGCCTTGCGACTGCATCGTGGCCCAGCAAATGGTGGCCGACGGTCAATACGCAAGCAAAGGCGACGTGATCTTCCAACTGGTGCCACGCGGCAGCCTGGCCAACGTGGAAGCACGCTTCTCCTACCGCCAGTTCGCTGACGTTCGCCCAGGTACCCCGGTGAACTTCCAGGTCGCCGACGAAGAACAGACCCGCACCGGCACCATCGTCAGCAGCACCAGCCTGAACAGCGCCGACCTGTCCTCCGACATCCGCGTGCAGATCAAGCCGGACGCACCGCTGGACAGCGCCTACGCCGGCCGCCCGGTGGAAGTCACCAGCGACCGTGGCCCATCGCTGAACTGGCTGATCGATAAAGCCATGGCTGCCGGACTGTAAGCGAGGACATGCCTGTGACGACTCTCCTGAAAACACCGCAATCCCTGTGGGAGCGGGCTTGCTCGCGATGGGATCAGTGCGGTTTGCCTGACGGACCGCACGGCCTGCATCGCGAGCAAGCCCGCTCCCACAAGGGTCCTGTCGCGTTGCTGGCACTTGCGGTCAGCCTCGCCGGTTGCGCCGGCCTGCCCGACCAGCGCCTGGCCAACGAAGCTCTCAAGCGGGGCGACACGCTCACCGCGCAGCAGAATTACCAGCAACTGGCGACCCTGGGTTACAGCGAGGCCCAGGTGGGCCTGGCCGATATCCAGGTCGGCACACGCGACCCGGCGCAGATCAAACAGGCCGAGGCCACTTACCGCGCCGCTGCGGATATTTCGCCGCGCGCCCAGGCCCGCCTGGGGCGCCTGCTGGTGGCCAAGCCCGGCGCCACCGAAGCCGAACACCATGAAGCCGAAGGCCTGCTGAAAAAAGCCTTTGCCAATGGCGAAGGCAACACCCTGATCCCGCTGGCGATGCTGTACCTGCAATACCCGCACAGCTTCCCCAACGTGAACGCCCAGCAGCAGATCAACAAATGGCAGGCCGCCGGTTACCCGGAAGCCGGTCTGGCCCAGGTGCTGCTGTATCGCACCCAGGACACCTACGACCAGCATCTGGATGATGTCGAGCGCATCTGCAAGGCCGCGCTGAACACCACCGACATCTGCTACGTCGAACTGGCCACGGTCTACCAGAAAAAAGCCGAGCCAGAAAAACAGGCCGAACTGCTCAAGCAAATGGAAGCCGGCTACAGCCGCGGCACCGTCACCGCACAGCGCATCGACAGCGTGGCCCGCGTATTGGGCGACGCAACGCTGGGCAAGACCGACGAGAAAACCGCCCAGGCGCTGCTGGAAAAAATCGCCCCCGGCTACCCCGCATCCTGGGTCAGCCTGGCGCAATTGCTCTACGACTTCCCGGAACTGGGCGACGTCGACCAGATGATGAAGTACCTGGACAACGGCCGCGCCGCCGACCAGCCGCGCGCCGAGCTGTTGCTGGGCAAGCTCTACTACGATGGCAAGTGGGTGCCGGCGGACGCCAAGGCCGCCGAAGCGCATTTCCAAAAAGCCGTGGGCCGCGAAGTGGCCGCCGATTACTACCTCGGCCAGATCTACCGCCGTGGCTACCTGGGCAAGGTCTACTCGCAAAAAGCCCTGGACCACCTGCTGACTGCTGCGCGCAACGGCCAGAACAGCGCCGACTTCGCCATCGCGCAATTGTTTTCCCAAGGCAAGGGCACCAAGCCCGACCCATTGAACGCCTATGTCTTCAGCCAATTGGCTAAAGCCCAGGACACGCCAGAGGCCAACGACCTGGCCACGCAGCTCGAAGCCCCGCTGACGCCGGAACAACGCGCCGAAGGCCAACGCCTGGTGCAACAGGAACTGGCCGCGCGCGGCACCCTGGCCCAGAGCACGCTGCAACTGCACGCCCTGCAAGAAGAAGACGGCGAGGAATCCCTATGAAGCTCAATCCATTCGTGCAGGCCGGTATCGGCCTGACCTTCGCCCTGCTGTGGTCGTGCCCGACCCTGGCCGCGCTGACCGAAGCGAAGAACTTCGGCCTGGAAGTCAAAGTCACCGGCCAGTCCGAAGACGACCGCGACCTCGGCACCCAAAAGGGTGGCGACGTCAACGGCATCGGCCTCGACCTGCGCCCGTGGGTCTACGGCGAAAGCGGCAACTGGAGCGCCTACGCCATGGGCCAGGCCGTTACCTCGAGCGACATCATCGAGACCGACACCCTGCAGCAGTCCTCGGATGACACCACCGAGCAGTCGAGCAACAGCGACCGCACAGCGAAGAAAAACTACCTGGCGCTGCGCGAGTTCTGGGTCGGCTACAGCGGCTTCACGCCCTACCCCGGCGAGCTCCTCAAGTTCGGCCGCCAGCGCCTGCGCAATGACGACGGCCAATGGCGCGACACCAACATCGAAGCGCTGAACTGGACCTTCGACACCACCCTGCTCAAGGCCAACGTCGGCGCCGCCGAACGCTTCAGCGAATACCGCACCGACCTCAAGGAACTGTCGCCCGACGAAAAAGACCGCCAGCACTTCTACGCCGACGCCGCCTACCAGTGGACGCCGGGCCAGTGGATCGGCCTGCGCGGGCACCACACCCATGACGACGGCAAGCTCGACTATTCCGAACCGGGCATGCCCATCGACCCCTCGGACAAGCGCGAGAACGGCGACCTGACCTGGCTCGGCATCGAGGCCAACAGCGACGCCTACAACTGGCGCAACACCAACACCGTCAACTACTGGGCCAGCGTCACCGGCATGCAGGGCGACCGCGACACCGTCAACGCGTTGAACGCCGACGGCACCCGCCCGAGCAACGCCAAGCGCAGCGAAGACGTGAGCGGCTGGGCCACCGATCTGGGTATCCGCCTGCGCCTCGACCCGCAGTGGCAAGTGGGTGCGGCCTATGCCCGCGCCAGCGCCGAGTACGAACAGAACGGCCTGCAAAGCAACCGTTCGAACTTCACCGGCACCCAGTCCCGCCTGCATCGCTTCGGCGAAGCGTTCCGCGGCGAGATGAACAACATGCAGTCCATGAGCCTGTTCGGCTCCTGGCAACTGCGCGAGGACTACGACGCCAGCCTGGTGTACCACAAGTTCTGGCGCGTCGACGGCAACAAGCCGGTGGGCAGCAACGGCATCGACGCCGTGCAGAACAACACCGACGACGTGACCGGCGCGATCCTGTCCAGCACCTCCCTGCCCCTTGAAGACGGCAAGAAAGACCTGGGCCAGGAGATGGACCTGGTCGTCACCAAGTACTTCAAGAAAGGCCTGCTGCCGGCCGCGCTCAGCCAGTCGATCGACGAACCGTCGGCCCTGGTGCGCTTTCGTGCCGGCGTGTTCAAACCGGGCGACGCTTATGGCAGCCAGGTCGACTCGTACATGCATCGCGCCTTTGTCGACGTGATCTGGAAGTTCTGATGGGAGCCCGCGCAATGATTGCTCACCCCTTCACAGGCAGATGCTTGCTGGTGACCGCGATGCTGATGGCCAATGCCACAGCCTTCGCCGATACCGCGCAGCCGGTCAAGGCGCCGACCATCGCCAAAGAACTGCAACAGGCCAAGACCTACACCATTTCCAGCCCGCCGACCGCGCCGCTGGAAATGCCCAAGCCGGCCCTGCCGAACCTGTCGGGCTACACCGCCGCGGCGATGGAAAAGAAAATCGTCAGAACCAAGCCGGGCAAAATCAGTATCCGCCGCATGATGCAGGAAGACGCGCTGAAGGACTTCATCGGCGGCGACAACAAGATGGCCGAGTGGGTGGTGCGCCAGCACGGCATTCCCCAGGCGATCTTTATCGACGACGGCTACATGAACCTCAAGGACCTGCTGGGCAAAGTGCCCAAGCAGTACCTCAGCGAAACCTCGCCGGGCGTGTTCCTCGCCAAGTTGCCGATCGTGGTCGGGCGCAAGGGCATCCTCGATATCGACAAGCACACCAAAGAACTGCGCCTGTCCCAGGAGGCCGGTGCGTTCCTGATCAACGACGGTCAGCTGTTCGTGCGAGATACCAAGATCACCGGCTGGAAAGAAAAGGCCAACGGCCCGGCGACCTTCCAGTCGCCCCAGGAATTCCGCCCGTTCCTGCTGGCCTGGGGCGGCACCGAGACCTACATCGCCAACACCAAAATGGCCAGTTTCGGCTATGCCAACAGTAAGTCGTATGGGGTGAGTATTTCCCAGTACACGCCGAACATGGCCAAGGTGCTCAAGCGCCCTGAACCGACCGGCTGGATCATCGACTCCGAGTTCTCGGACATGTGGTACGGCTTCTACTGCTACGAGACCGAAGGCTTCGTGATCAAGGGCAACACCTACAAAGACAACATCGTCTACGGCATCGACCCCCACGACCGTTCCCACGGCCTGATCATCGCGGACAACACCGTCTACGGCACCAAGAAGAAGCACGGCATCATCATTTCCCGGGAAGTGAACGACAGCTTCATCTTCAACAACCGCAGCTACGACAACAAGCTTTCGGGCCTAGTGATCGACCGTAACAGTGTGAACAACCTGATCGCCGACAACGAGATCTACCGCAACCACACCGACGGCATCACGCTCTATGAGAGCGGCGACAACCTGTTGTGGGGCAACAAGGTGATCGCCAACCGTCGCCACGGCATCCGCATACGCAACAGCGTCAACATCAAGCTGTACGAAAACACCTCGATGGCCAACGGGCTGACCGGCGTCTACGGCCACATCAAGGACCTGACCGACACCGACCGCGACATCGCCCTCGACCCGTTCGACACCAAGGTCTCGCTGATCGTGGTCGGCGGCGAACTGGCCGGTAACGGCAGCGGGCCGCTGTCGATCGACTCGCCGTTGAGTATCGAGCTGTACCGCGTGTCGATGCTGGCGCCGACCAAATCCAGCGGCATCAGCTTCTCCGGCGTGCTGGGCGATCGCCAGGAAGAAATTCTCGACCTGCTGGTACGCCAGCAGAAAGCCGTGCTGATCGACCCTGTCGAACGCCAGACCGAAATGCAGGACTGAGGATGACCCTTATGCACCCACACATGATCAAACTGTTGAGCCTCTCGGGTCTGACCCTCGGCCTGCTCGCGGCCAGCCAGGGCGTGCGCGCCGACGAGATCAAGGCGCCGACCTTCAGCGCCGAACCGTGCTGCAGCCTGTGCCCGGCGGCCCACGACGCGAAGAACTACACCACGCGCTACCAGCAGAACTTCACCACCCTGGTGCAAGCCCAGGGCGACTGGCTGTTCCGTACCCAGGAAGACCTGCGCACCGAATTCGACACCAGCCCCGCCGGCTACAAACGCATGCAACAGCTGCACGATGCGTTCAAGGCCAAGGGCGTGGAACTGGTGGTGGTCTACCAGCCGACCCGTGGCCTGGTGAACCGCAACAAGCTCAACCCTGAAGAGAAAGCCGCGTTCGATTTCGACAAGGCCCTGGGCAACTATAAGAGCATGCTCGGCCGTTTCGCCAAGATGGGCTACGTGGTGCCGGACCTGTCGCCGTTGACCAACGAGCAGTTGCCCGATGAGTTACCGGCCCACGATTTCTACTTCCGCGGCGACCAGCACTGGACCCCTTACGGCGCCCAGCGCACCGCGAAAATCGTCGGCGCCAAAGTGCGCGCGATGCCCGAGTTCGCCGAGATTCCCAAGCGCGAATTCGAAACCAAGCGCTCCGGGCGCATGGGCAAGACCGGCACCCTGCACAACATGGCCGGGCAACTGTGCGGCACCAGCTACGCGATCCAGTACATGGACCAGTTCACCACCGAGCCCAAGGGCGAAGCCGGCGACGGCGACCTGTTCGGCGATTCGGGCAACCCGCAGATCACCCTGGTCGGCACCAGCCACAGCGGCAAGAACTACAACTTCGCCGGCTTCCTCGAACAGGAAATCGGCGCCGACATCCTCAACGTCGCCTTCCCCGGCGGCGGCCTGGAAGGCTCGATGATCCAGTACCTGGGCAGCGACGAGTTCCAGAAGACGCCGCCGAAAATCCTGATCTGGGAATTCTCGCCGTTGTACCGCCTCGACCAGGAAACCATCTACCGCCAGATGATGGCGCTGCTGGACAACGGCTGCGAAGGCAAGACCGCGCAGATGAGCGCCAGCGCCACCCTGAAACCCGGCAAGAACGAATTGCTGGTCAACAGTTCGAACAAAGACCTGCGCAACGCCAACCATCAGGTCGACATCCGCTTCGCCGACCCGTCGGTGAAAACCTTGCAAGCCACCCTCTGGTACATGAACGGGCGCCACGAGGACATCAAGATCGAAAAACCCGAAACATCCGATACAGACGGGCGTTTCGCCTTTGAACTGCGCACCGACGAAGACTGGGCCTCGCAGAACTTGCTGGCCGTGGAAGTGCAGGGCCCCGAAGCGGGTGCTGCCGCGCAGAAAGTCGAAGCGAAAATTTGCACACGCAACGTATTCCCAAGCGGCGGTCAGAAGACTGCCTCACTCGGGCAATGAGGTTACCTATGCAGAAGTTATTGATCCCCACATTGCTGGGCCTGGCGATCTTCGCCGGTTCTGTGAATGCCGCCGCGCCACTGCGTCCGCCCCAGGGTTATTTCGCCCCGGTGGAAGCGTTCAAGACCGGCGACTTCAAGGACGGCTGCGACGCCATGCCGGCGCCGTACACCGGCTCGCTGCAGTTTCGCAGCAAGTACGAAGGCTCGGACAAGGCCCGTTCCACGCTGAACGTGCAGTCGGAAAAAGCCTTTCGCGACAGCACCGCCGACATCACCAAGCTGGAAAAAGACACCAGCAAGCGCGTGATGCAGTTCATGCGCGACGGTCGCCCGGAACAGTTGGAATGCACACTCAACTGGCTGACCAGTTGGGCCAAGGCGGATGCGTTGATGTCCAAGGACTTCAACCACACCGGAAAATCCATGCGCAAATGGGCGCTGGGCAGCATGGCCTCGGCCTATGTGCGCCTGAAGTTCTCCGACTCGCACCCGCTGGCCAACCATCAGCAGGAATCGCAACTGATCGAAGCCTGGTTCAACCGGCTGGCCGATCAGGTGGTGAGCGACTGGGACAACCTGCCGCTGGAAAAAACCAACAACCACTCCTACTGGGCCGCCTGGTCGGTGATGGCGACGTCCATCGCCACCAACCGTCGCGACCTGTTTGACTGGGCGGTGAAGGAATACAAAGTCGGCGCCAACCAGGTCGACGACCAGGGCTTCCTGCCCAACGAACTGAAGCGCCAGCAGCGCGCGCTGTCGTACCACAACTACGCCCTGCCGCCGCTGTCGATGATCGCCAGTTTTGCCCTGGTCAACGGCGTGGACCTGCGCCAGGAAAACAACGGCGCGCTCAAACGCCTGGGCGACAAGGTGCTGGCCGGGGTCAAGGACCCGCAGATCTTCGAGCAGAAGAACGGCAAAGAGCAGGACATGAAGGACCTCAAGGAAGACATGAAATTCGCCTGGCTTGAACCCTTCTGCACCCTCTACACCTGCGCGCCGGAGGTGCTCGAGCGCAAACATGGGATGCAGCCGTTCAAGACCTTCCGCCTCGGGGGCGACCTGACCAAGGTCTACGACCCGACGCACGAAAAAGGCAACAAAGGCAGCTGACGAAACGCGGTTAGAAATGTGGGAGGGGGCTTGCCCCCGATAGCAGTGTGTCATTCAACACAGATGGCGACTGTTACACCGCCATCGGGGGCAAGCCCCCTCCCACATTTGAGCAATACAGCCGCCCCCGAATTCGTGGGGGGGTTTGGGGGGGCTGCGGCCCTTGACTGTTGGTTAAACATGGAGAGATCGGGATGGTTTTCTCGTCCAATGTGTTCCTGTTTCTGTTCTTGCCGATCTTTCTCGGCTTGTACTACTTGAGCGGGCAACGCTATCGCAACCTGCTGCTGCTACTGGCCAGCTACGTGTTCTACGCCTGGTGGCGAGTGGACTTCCTGGCGCTGTTCGCCGCCGTCACGCTGTGGAATTACTGGATCGGCCTCAAGGTCGGTGCCGCCGGCGTGCGTACCAAGCCGGCGCAACGCTGGCTGCTGCTGGGCGTGGCGGTCGACCTGTGCATCCTCGGCTACTTCAAGTACGCCAACTTCGGCGTCGACAGCATCAACGTGATGATGAAGTCGGCGGGCCTGGAGCCGTTCATCCTGACCCACGTACTGTTGCCGATCGGGATCTCGTTCTACATCTTCGAGTCCATCAGCTACATCATCGACGTGTATCGCGGCGACACTCCGGCCACGCGCAACCTCATCGACTTTGCCGCGTTCGTGGCGATCTTCCCGCACCTGATCGCCGGCCCCGTCCTGCGCTTTCGCGACCTGGCCGACCAGTTCAACAACCGCACCCACACCCTCGACAAGTTCTCCGAAGGCTGTACGCGGTTCATGCAGGGGTTCATCAAGAAGGTCTTCATCGCCGACACCCTGGCGGTGGTGGCCGACCATTGCTTCGCCCTGCAAAACCCCACCACCGGTGATGCCTGGCTCGGTGCGCTGGCGTACACCGCGCAGTTGTACTTCGACTTCTCCGGCTACAGCGACATGGCCATCGGCCTGGGCTTGATGATGGGTTTCCGCTTCATGGAAAACTTCAAGCAGCCGTACATCAGCCAGTCGATCACCGAGTTCTGGCGGCGCTGGCACATCAGCCTGTCGACCTGGCTGCGCGACTACCTCTACATCACCCTGGGCGGCAACCGTAAAGGCACGCTGATCACCTACCGCAACCTGTTCCTGACCATGCTGCTCGGTGGCCTGTGGCACGGCGCGAACATCACCTACATCGTGTGGGGCGCCTGGCACGGCATGTGGCTGGCGATCGAAAAAGCCATCGGCCTGAACACCTCGCCGCGCAGCTTCAACCCGATCCGCTGGGCCTTGACGTTCCTGCTGGTGGTGATGGGCTGGGTGATCTTCCGTTCTGAAAACCTGCACGTCGCCGGGCGCATGTACGGCGCGATGTTCAGCTTTGGCGAATGGTCGCTGTCGGAACTCAACCGCGCCAGCCTCACCGGCCTGCAAGTGGCGACCCTGGTGGTGGCCTACGCAACGCTGGCGTTCTTTGGCCTGCGCGACTTCTACAGCAACCGCCCTGGCGAGAAAACCAAGGCGGCCGACCCGAGCCTGATCAAGGCCGTGCCGGGCGACGACCCGGGCAGCATCCACCAACCTGGTTTCACCGTGGGCAAAGACGCCGCCGTGCAACCGGCCTACTGGACCGCTGACTGGCCACGCTACGCCATGCGCGCGGCGGTGCTGCTGCTGTTCGTGGCGTCGATTCTGAAACTGTCGGCGCAGAGTTTCTCGCCGTTCCTTTACTTCCAATTCTGAGGGAGCCGACCATGACCCGATCATTGCGCGTCCTCTATATCGGCCTGTTCCTGGTGGTGCTGCTCGCCCTGGGCGCCTGGTCGTTGCGCGGTTTCTTCGGCTTCAGCACCAATGCCGACGCCACCGTGCTCAACGGCCGCTGGACCAAAGCCGTCGAGACCCACTACGACGAACAGTTCCCGATCAAGCGCCTGGGCACCAACCTCTGGGCCGCGCTGGACTACAAGCTGTTCAATGAAGGCCGCCCCGGCGTGGTGCTGGGCCGCGATCACTGGCTGTACAGCGACGAGGAGTTCAACCCCGCCGTCAACGAAGAGCAGAACCTGGAGGGCAACTACGCCCTGGTCGAAGGCGTGCGCCAGCAGCTCAAGGCCCAAGGCATTCAACTGGTGCTCGCCATCGTGCCGGCCAAGGTGCGCCTGTACCCGGAACACCTGGGTGACGTGAAACCGGCGAGCATCCACGCCAACCTGTACCAGGCCTTCCACGCCCGTGTCGCCGCCGACAAGATCCTCGCCCCCGACCTGCTTGGCCCGCTGCAACAGGCCAAGCTCGGCGGCCAGCAAGTGTTCCTGCGCACCGACACCCACTGGACCCCGGACGGTGCCGAAATCGCCGCCAAGCAACTGGCCAAGGCGATCGCCGACAAGGCCCCACTGAGCGGCGAACCGCAGCGTTTTGTCACCGAGGCCGAGAAAACCGCACCGCACAAGGGCGACCTGCGCCTGTTCCTGCCGCTCGACCCGCTGTTCGAAAACCTGATGCCGCCCAAGGAGCCGCTGGAAAAACGCGTTACGCATCTGGCCGAAACCAAAGGCGACGACGCGCTGTTCAGCGACAGCGAAACCCCGGTGGCACTGGTCGGCACCAGCTACAGCGCCAACCCCAACTGGAACTTCGTCGGGGCGCTCAAGCAAGCCCTGGGCAGCGACGTGATCAGCTACGCCGAAGACGGCCATGGCCCGATCCTGCCGATGCTCAGCTACCTCAAAAGCGATGACTTCAAGAACCGCCCGCCCCAGGTGCTGATCTGGGAGTTCCCGGAACGCTATCTGCCTGTCAACAACGAAATCGGCGATGCCGACCCGCAGTGGGTCGCGCAACTCAAACAAGCCGGTGCGCGCCAACAGAACATGGCACTGAACACTCCAGCTAAACACCCAAAATCCGAGACGCCCGAACGGGCGCAAAACTGAAAGAGAGGTAACTCACATGACTTTCACTACTACTCCGCGTCGTCTCGCCAAGACCCTGGCCCTGGTTGCCGGCATGAGCGTTGTATCGATGTCCGCCTTCGCCGGCGGTGACGCCGCCTTGTACGGCCCTGTCGCCCCGAAAGGCTCGAGCTTCGTGCGTGTCTATAACGCCTCCAATCAGGAAGTCAGCGCCACCGTCGGCGCCACCAACCTGAGCGAAGTGGCCCCGTTGGCCAGCAGCGACTTCAGCTTCATGCCCGGCGGCGACTACAGCGCCAAGGTGGGCAGCCAGACCGTGTCGGTCAAGCTCGCCGCCGACCACTACTACACCCTGGTCAACAACAGCAGCGGCCAGCCGCAGTTGATCGAAGAACCGCCGTTCAAGAACAAACAGAAATCCCTGGTGCGCGTGCAGAACCTCAGCGACAAGGCCCTGACCCTGAAAACCGCCGACGGCAAGACCGACGTGGTCAAGGCCGTCGCCGCCAAAGGCCGTGGCGAGCGTGAAATCAACCCGGTGAAGGTCAGCCTGGCGCTGTACGACGGCGACAAGAAAGTCGGCGACGTGAAACCGGTAGCCCTGGAGCGTGGTGAGGCGGCGGTGCTGTATGTCACCGGCTCCGGTTCAAGCCTGTCGCCAGTGTGGGTGAAACGCCCCGTGTCGACCCGCTAAACATTTCTCGGACTGACAGCAACCCACTGTAGGAGCGAGCTTGCTCGCGAAAATCGCCACTGATGACGCGGGCATTCTGGATGTACGCGGTGTCTGGAAGTTCTTCGCGAGCAAGCTCGCGCCTACAGAGGGCAGAGGCGTCAGTTCGGACCGAGACAAAAACAAGAGTGGAACGACAAACCTTCGTAGCTCTGACCCAAATCGATTCAAGGAGAAACAGCATGATCCCAGTAATCCTTTCCGGTGGTAGCGGCTCACGTCTTTGGCCGCTTTCGCGCAAACAGTTTCCTAAACAGTTCCTGGCCCTGACCGGCGAGCACACGCTGTTCCAGCAAACCCTGGAGCGCCTGGTATTCGATGGCATGGACACCCCAATCGTGGTCTGCAACAAAGACCATCGGTTCATCGTCAACGAGCAACTGAGCGTGCGCAAGCTGGAAGCCCAGCGCATCCTGATGGAACCCTTCGGCCGCAACACCGCGCCAGCCGTGGCGCTGACCGCGATGATGCTGGTCAACGAAGGCCGCGATGAGCTGATGCTGGTGCTGCCGGCCGACCACGTGATCGACGACCAGAAAGCCCTGCAACGCGCCCTGGCCCTGGCCACCGTGGCCGCCGAGCGTGGCGAGATGGTGCTGTTCGGCGTGCCGGCGACCCGTCCGGAAACCGGTTATGGCTACATCAAGTCCGCCAACGATTCGCTGCTGCCCGAAGGCGTGAGCCGCGTACAACAGTTCGTGGAAAAACCCGATGAAAAACGCGCCGTCGAGTTCGTCAAAAGCGGCGGCTACTTCTGGAACAGCGGCATGTTCCTGTTCCGCGCCAGCCGCTTCCTCGAAGAGCTGAAAAAGCACGACCCGGACATCTACGACACCTGCGTGCTGACCCTCGAACGCAGCGAGCAGACCGCCGACACCGTGACCTTCGACGAAGCCACCTTCGCCTGCTGCCCGGACAATTCCATCGACTACGCGGTGATGGAAAAAACCCAGCGCGCCTGCGTGGTGCCGCTGAGCGCGGGTTGGAGCGACGTGGGTTGCTGGGCGTCGCTGTGGGCGGTCAACGATAAAGACGTCAACGGCAACGTCACCAAAGGCGACGTGGTGATCCAGGACAGCAAGAACTGCATGATCCACGGCAACGGCAAGCTGGTGTCGGTGATCGGCCTGGAAAACATCGTGGTGGTGGAAACCAAGGACGCGATGATGATTGCCCACAAGGACAAGGTCCAGGGCGTCAAGCAGATGGTCGCCACCCTCAACGAACAAGGGCGCAGCGAAACTCAGAACCACTGCGAAGTCTACCGTCCGTGGGGCTCCTACGACTCGGTCGACATGGGCGGGCGCTTCCAGGTCAAGCACATCTCGGTCAAGCCGGGCGCGTGCCTGTCGCTGCAGATGCACCACCACCGCGCCGAACACTGGATCGTGGTCAGCGGCACCGCCGAAGTCACCTGTGACGAGAACGTGTTCCTGCTCTGCGAGAACCAGTCCACCTACATCCCGATCGCCTCGGTACACCGCCTGCGCAACCCGGGCAAGATCCCGCTGGAGATCATCGAAGTGCAATCGGGCAGCTATTTGGGCGAAGACGATATCGAGCGGTTTGAGGATATCTATGGTCGCTCGACGCCGGTGGAACGTGGCGTGTCGGTGAAAACGATCGCGCAGTAATACAGTCCTGCAAGAAGCCCTCGCCCAAGCCATTGCGTCCCCTATCCGCAGTGGTTTGGGTGGGGGCTTTTTGTTTGGGATTTGCGCTGGTTGTGAGGGCCTCATCGGGGGCAAGCCCCCTCCCACATTTGAATGTATTCACAGATCAAAGGTGGGAGGGGGCTTTTTGTTTGGGATTTGTGCTGGTTGTGAGGGCCTCATCGGGGGCAAGCCCCCTCCCACATTTGAATGTATTCACAGATCAAAGGTGGGTGGGGGCTTTTTGTTTGGGATTTGTGCTGGTTGTGAGGGCCTCATCGGGGGCAAGCCCCCTCCCACATTTGAATGTATTCACAGATCAAAGGTGGGTGGGGGCTTTTTGTTTGGGATTTGCGCTGGTTGTGAGGGCCTCATCGGGGGCAAGCCCCCTCCCACATTTGAATGTATTCACAGATCAAAGGTGGGAGGGGGCTTTTTGTTTGGGATTTGTGCTGGTTGTGAGGGCCTCATCGGGGGCAAGCCCCCTCCCACATTTGAATGTATTCACAGATCAAAGGTGGGAGGGGGCTTGCCCCCGATGAGGCCCTCCCGGCCACCGCAGCACTCAAGGTAGCCAATCCCACCTACGCTTAAGTTAGGATGCTCGTTCCCTATTCGAGGTGGTCTCCATGTTCTTCGGCGTTCTCCTGATCATCACCTGGCTGGTCCTGTTGCTGCGCTACCCGGCCAAAGCCCTGCCCGTATCGCTGGCCGCCGCTGTGGGCCTGGGGCTGGTGGCCGTGTGGGTGGTGTGGCTGGACAATCGTGAAGCGTCGCAACTGGCGCGCCTGGAGCTGCGCATTGTCTACGCCCCGCAGGACTGCCCGGCCGACCGCCCACTGAAGCTGACCCTGAACAACGGCAACGACGTACCGCTGACCGAACTGCGCTGGCGCGTCGCTGCCTATGCGCCGGGCGATACGGTCAACCTGGCCGACAACGTCTATGCTGCCCCACGCTATCGCGGCCCCGGCGAGTTGCAGGCCGGCGCCACCTGGGACGACTGCCTGCCCACCCCGCCGTTGCGCCCTGGCTACCGCCCGCAAACCCTGGAATTTCGCGCCGAGCATTTGCAAGGCAGCTTCTCGGACTGACAAAGGACCGATCCATGCCCAACGTACTCATCACCGGTTGCTCCAGCGGCATCGGGCGCGCCTTGGCCGAGGCCTTCAAATCCGCCGGCTTCGACGTGTGGGCCAGCGCCCGCCAACCGGAAGACGTCGCCCGCTTGTCCGCCGCCGGCTTCAATGCGGTGCAACTGGACGTCAACGACAGCGCCGCCTTGCAGCACCTGGCCGAGCAGTGGGGCGAGCTGGATGTGCTGGTCAACAACGCCGGCTACGGCGCCATGGGCCCGTTGCTCGACGGCGGCACCGAGGCGCTGCAGTGTCAGTTCGAAACCAACGTGTTTTCCATCGTCGGCGTGACCCAGGCGTTCTTCCCCGCGCTGCGTCGCGGCAAAGGCCTGGTGGTGAATATCGGCAGCGTTTCCGGGGTGCTGGTGACGCCATTCGCTGGCGCCTACTGCGCCTCCAAAGCCGCCGTGCATGCCTTGAGCGATGCCCTGCGCATGGAACTGGCGCCGTTTGGCGTGCGGGTGATGGAAGTGCAACCGGGCGCAATCGATACCCGCTTTGCGAAAAACGCCGGGGCCCAGGCGGAGCTGTTGATCAACGAACAATCGCCGTGGTGGCCGTTGCGCGAAGGCATCCGCGCACGCTCCCGGGCCTCCCAGGACAACCCGACACCGGCCAGCCGATTTGCCAGCCAGGTCCTGAACGCCGTGCAACAACCGACACCGCCCCGCTTATTGCGCGCGGGCAATGGCAGTCGGGCACTGCCGTTGATGGCGGCGTTACTGCCCAAAGGGTTGTTGGAAAACGTATTGAAGCGACGCTTTGGTTTGAATAGGAGTTTGTAAATGATCGACTACAGCGACTTTTTCGAGGAAGTGATCCAGACCCACGTCGAGATCGAACAGTGGTTCGCCGGGGTGGCGCCTGAAGGCACGCTGCAAAGGCTGCTCGCGCGCTTCTCGCCGGAGTTCAGCATGATTGCGCCCTCCACCGGCACACGCATGAACGCCGCGGGGGTCAATTACCTGTTCACCCGCCTGGGCGGCCAGCGGCCAGGGTTGAAGATCACCTTGAGCGAACTGAGCGGCATTGACCGGCATGCCCGCGGCGCCGTCGTCAGTTACCGCGAACATCAGATCGACGACAGCGGCACCCAGACCGATCGCCGCGCCACGGTGGTCTTCGAGAAACAGGCCAGCGGCGCACTGCTGTGGCGCCATTTGCACGAGACGTACTGCCAGGCCTGAACCGCCAGGCAACACCCCGCCAGTATGCGCGCAAGCCTCCCCCCGCTTGCGCGCACAGCCCATCGCCCTGAGTCCCCCGCTCATTGGCGGCAATACAATTTCGCTACAGAACTGAACGGACACTCTCGCTAGAGTGACGCGCTGACTTCTGACTCAACACGCTCAGACCTCATACCTCGCTTGTCGTTGATCGCTGTTCGCGTCGATTTGACACAGCCGTTCCGGTACCTCTTGGGTGACCCCTATCAAGCCTTTAAACAAATCGCGCGCCTGTCGGACGCTGCTCACACTGTCACTGGGGTTAACTGCGGTGACAGGCTGTTCGGTCGCACCTCTGCCCGCGTTGAAACCGCCCGCGCCAGAGGCATGGCGCAATGCACCGTCCCCACTGGCGCCGGCCAAGCCCGACCTCAATCGGTGGTGGCACGCCTTCAATGATCCTGAACTCGATACCCTGGTGGATCAGGCATTGCACAACAACCTCGACGTCGCCGCCGCAGTCGAGCGCCTGCGGGCTGCGCGTGTGCTGAGCCAGCATTCGCAAGCGCCCTATCTGCCCTCGCTCGGGATCAAGACCCACGACGCGATAAGCCCCGACACCAGCAGTTCGTACTTCCTGATCGGCTTCGATGCACAGTGGGAACTGCCACTGTTCGGCGCCAGGCAGAGCACGGATCGCATCGCCGAGGGCAACCAGGCGCTGGTGGCCGCCGACTTGCGCAGCGTCCAGGTGTCGCTGGTCGCCGAAGTCACCCGGCATTGGGTTGAGCTGCGTTCGGCGCAACACGCCGAACGCGCGCTGACGGCCATTCGTGACGCTCAGCAGGAAAAACTGGCGCTGCTGCGTGTGCGCGAGCAACTTGCCCTGGCGCCGCACGCTGACGTGGCGGGCGCCGAGGCGGAACTGGCGCGGGCCGAGATGCAGCTGAGCGGGCCGCAACAACGGATCCACCGCCATGCCCAGCAGTTGGCGCTGTTGTCGGGTCGGCCAGAGCCCGACCCGCGCTGGCTGCAGCCCGGACCGCAGCCCACGCTCGGCCAGTGGCAACTCAACAACGTGCCGGCGGACCTGCTGCGCACACGCCCGGAAATTGCCAACGCCGAGGCCGAGGTTCTTGTGGCCGCCGGGGAGTTGGGGATGAGCCGCGCCGATATCTACCCGCATCTCAGCCTGGGCGCTTCGTTGCAGTGGTCGCTGAACATTGCCAGCAACCGCAAGCGCACGCCCAGCGGCAACAGCATTTTCTCGGCCGGGCCGGGGATCAGCATCCCGTTGTTCGACTGGGGCCAACGTATCGCCACCGCACGCGCGAAAGACCACCTGTTGCAGGCAGCGGTTCTGACTTATCGCCAGGCCGTGTTGCAAGGCGTTGCCGAAGCCGAAATCGCCCTGGGCGACCTCGAACAAACGCGCCTGCGCGAGCACGCCTCGCGCCAGGCCCATAAGGCGACGCAGACGCGCCTGGAGGCCTTGCAGCAACGCGAGCGCCTGGGGCTCATGAGCCCACTGGAGCTGACGAGCGCCCGCGTGCAGGCACTGCAAGCCATGCGACAGGCCGACAGCGCCAGCACCGAACGGGACATCGCCTACATCGCGCTTTATAAAGCCCTGGGCGGCGCACCGTTACCGAACCCGACAGTGAAGGATGCTGACTGATGGTGGCGCTTGCCCGTCTGACACTGATCCACGAATGGCGGCGCTTCCTGCCCGCGATGATCGCCGTAGGCTTCGCGGGGCTGCTGCAGTTGCTCCAGGCCGCGCTGGTGCTGGGTATTTTCGGCAGTGCCAGCGTCTATATCACCGGCTCTACGGCGGACCTCTGGGTCGGTTACCCCGGCACGCAAAGCGTCAACCTCGGAAGACCGATCGATGCCGGCGTGGAAATGCGCCTGCGCATGGACGCCGATGTCCTGCGTGTCGAGTCGTTTCGCTGGGTCGACGCCGATTGGCGCGGTGCGCGAGATACCGGTGGCGTGTCGGTGTTTGTCAGCGGCATCGACGTCGGGCCAGACGGCCTGATGTTTGCGCGCGCCCTGCCGACGGCACTGCGCGCCCGCCTCGCCGAGCCCGGTGCGGTGATCGTCGACCGCGCCGATCTGAGCACCCTGGGCGTGAACCTGGGGGACGCCGCGACCATCAACGGGCAACGTGTGCGCGTGGTGGGCGTCACCAGCGGCCTGCGCGCGCTGGGCGGGGTCAATGTGCTGGCGTCGCTGGCCACCGCCCGGCAGCTCGACACCACCACCGCGGCAGACCGCATCACCTACCTGGTGGCCAAAGTGCGCGATCCCGCTCAGGCCGGTGCGGTTGCCGCGCGCCTGAGCAACGGCCCTGCGTTCGGCAACTATTCGGTATGGACCGCACAACAGTTCGCCCAGCGCTCGCAGATGTATTGGATGTTCGACACCGGCGCCGGTGCCGGCGTGCTGTTTCTGGCCGCGATTGTGTTCCTGGTGGGCGCGGTCATCACCAGCCAGACGCTGGTCGCCGCCGTCGTCGGTTCCATCCGCGAGTACGCCACCTTGAACGCCCTTGGCGTCGGCGTGAATGCCCTGCGCAAAGTGGTCATGGAGCAGGCTTTCTGGGTCGGGGCACTGGGGCTGCTGGGCAGTTCGGTGCTCGCCGGCCTGTTCTTCGCCCTGGCGGCGCACTACAACGTGCCGGTGCAGCTTTCGCCCGTCGCGGCCCTCGCCTGCCTGTGCCTGAGCATGCTCCTGGCACTCGTGTCGGGCCTGGCGGCCATCCGCACCTTACGCCACGCCGACCCGGCCAGCCTTCTGAGATAGCACTGCCATGAGTCTCCTGACATCCGCCACACCCTTCACGCTGCAAGCCAGCAGTATCAGTAAATCGTTCACCTCGGGGCGGGTCGTAACCCCAGTGCTGCATGACATTACCCTGGCGATACGGCCCGGCGAACTGACCCTGATCTCAGGCCCGTCCGGCTGTGGCAAAAGCACGCTACTGGCGATCCTCAGCGGCCTGCAGCAGCCCGACCGCGGCAGCGCATCGGCCCTGGGGCACAACCTTTCAAGCCTCGACACGCGGGCCCTGGAGAATTTTCGCCTGCGCCACACCGGCTTCGTATTCCAGGGGTTCAACCTGTTTCCGGCGTTGACTGCGCAGCAACAGGTCGAGCTGCCCTTGAGCTACCTGGGGCTGCCGAGCACGGAAGTCCGAGCGCGCGCCATTGAGGCGCTGGAGGACGTCGGGCTGGGCTCGCGCATGCAACTGCGCCCGGCCGAATTGTCCGGCGGCGAAAAGCAGCGCGTAGCCATTGCACGCGCCGTGGCAAAGGCCCCCGAGTTGTTGTTCGCCGACGAACCGACCAGCGCCCTCGATGCGGCCAACGGCCAGATCGTGATCGATATTTTGCACCGCATCGCCCGCACGCGTGGCACCACGGTGCTGTGCGTCAGCCACGATCCGCGCCTGATCAGTAATTGCGACCGCGTGCTGACCATAGAAGACGGCCGCATTTTGAACGATCAATCCCTTCCCTTCCAACCGGCCGCTATGGTCGGAACCCAGGAACACTCTGTATGAACGCACGCCCGCTTCGCTCTTGGCTGCTTCTGAGTACCGCACTTGTATTGCTGAGCGCCTGCTCCCGTGAAGATGCGCCTTCCACGCCGACGTCAACGGCGCCAACCTACCTGGCCGTCGCGCGCGGCCGTATCGATGTGGAAGGCGGTTTGCTCAAGCTCGGCGCGAGTCGCAACGGCGTGGTCGCCGAGATCAAGGTGACGGAAGGCGAGCAGGTCAAGAAAGGCCAACTGCTCGCCACCCTGGACAGTGAACTGGCACAACTGGCCGTCGCCGCCGCACTGACCGAGCAACGCCAGGTGCAGATCCAAGCCAAACAGTTGGCAAGGCAGCTCAAGTTCGCCGAGCAGCAGGCCAGCCGCCTGACCGCCGCCGCCAAGGCAGGCGCCGGCGACAGCCAGAGTGCCGATGGGGCCCACGAGGCCGCCGAGCGCTTGCGCGACGAGATTGAAAAGACTCAGACAGACGCCGAAGTCGCCGCGAGAAAGCTGACGGCGGCACGCTACGAACTGGCGCAACACAGCCTGCGTGCGCCGGTCGACGCCGAGGTGGTTCGGCGCCTGATTCAACCCGGTGCCGCAGTGTCTGCACAGTCCGGGCCGGCTTTCGTTTTGTTGCCGAACCAGGCGCGTATCGTAAGGGCTGAGCTCAACGAGTCATTCACCGGTGCGGTGCGCCCCGGGATGAAGGCCGAAGTCACCGATGACAGCGCCGATGGTTCAGTGGCACTGACCGCCCATGTGGTGCGGATCAGTGCGGTATTGGGCAACAGCACCCTGGAAGACGACGCCCTGGTCAGGGCCAATATGCGTACCGTTGAATGCATATTGGCGTTCGATCAGCCGGCGCCGCCGTCTCTGCGCGTGGGGCAGCGCATGCTGGTGCGGTTTGGGCCGTAGCTAATCGTCACGACCCGCCCCGACAGAGGTTCAGTGCTGGATAGAGTCGACAATCACCGTGCAGGTAATCCCCGCCGCCAACAACACGCCTTCGGGCACTTCATCGATATGAATCCGCACCGGCACGCGCTGGGCCAAGCGCACCCAGTTAAAGGTCGGGTTCACGTCGGCGATCAGCTCGCGGCTCTCGGGGTTGTCGCGGTCGTAGATGCCGCGGGAAATGCTTTCCACATGGCCCTTGAGGGTTTCGCCGCTCATCAACTGCATATCGGCCTTATCGCCGACCTTGACGTGGGGCAGTTTGGTTTCTTCGAAGAAGCCATAGACCCAGAACGAGTTCATATCGACCACGGCCATCTTGGCTTCGCCGATGCGCGCGTAGTCACCGCGATGCACGTTGAGGTTGGTGACGTAGCCGTCGACGGCCGCCACCACTTGCGTGCGTTTCAAGTTCAGTTCGGCGGCTTCCAGTTGTGCCTGGGCGTGCTGGTAGTCGGCGAGGGCCGAGTCGGCGACGTTGCCGGCGTCGTCGCGGTTTTCCCTGGAGATCACCAGCGCGTCGAGGTCGGCGCGGCGGTGGGCGTTGTCCTTGCGCATTTCCCAGGTAGCTTTGCGCGATGCAACAAGGGCTTGCGCCTGTTTGACGGCGAGGCGGTAGTGTTCGGGGTCGATCTGCATCAGCAGGTCGCCCTTTTTCACCAACTGGTTGTCACGCACCGGCACGTTGACCACTTCGCCGGTGACGTCGGCGGCGACATTGATGATGTCGGCACGCACGCGGCCATCGCGGGTCCAGGGGGTTTCCATGTAATGCACCCACAGCGTGCGGCCAATCCAGATCGCCAGAGCCAGAACCAGCAAGGTCGCGAGCAGGCTGAAAAACTTTTTCATCGGGGCATTCTCAACGGTAGACGGTCAGCGCCAGGGCGCCGAACAGGCAAACGAACAGGCTCAGGCGCAGCAACGCCGGGTGCCAGAAAAAACGGTACAGATCGAACCCCCCCAGGAAGCGGTCCAGCGCCCAGGCCAACCCCGCCGCGATCAAAAACATCAGGGTCACGGTCGGCATGTAAATGCCGTGGAACGCGATTTCACGAGGCATGCCCAGCTCCTTTCAACATAAGCGCGCCTTGGGGCTTGTAGGCCGCCAGCGGCGATTGCGGGTCCAGCAGCGAAGTGCGGATGAAGTGCAGGTAGCTTTTCACCCGACGCAGGGCCGAGGTATCGAAGTGCGGCGCGAAGGGTTCGTCGGTCGCCTGCACGCGGCTGATCGCATGGTCGACGGCAATCAGCCCGCGCTCCAGGTTGCTGGCGCTGGGTTGCAGGAACAGGCGCACCAGTGAGCGGCCCATCACGCGGATCGCCTGGCGCCAGGGCTGGGATTCGGCGTAGGCCGGGTGGATCGGCAGGATCGCCTGTTCCTTGCGCAACTCGATGATCGCATGGCCGACTTCAAGCACCACGAACATCCAGCGCAACAGGTTGCGTTGTACTTGCGGCTGGCCGACAGCGAGGCCGTAGGCCTGGTGCAGCAGGTCGCGGGTGCGGCTTTCGAAACTCGACGCAAGGCCCTTGAGCTTGCCGCTGATCGCGTACACCACTTGCTCGCGCAGGTCCTGTTCCAGGCGGCGCCACAGCCAGCGGCTGTTGGGCGGCAGGATGATCGCCCCCGCCGCCGCGCACACCAGCATGCCGATGATCATCGCGATGTAGTCGTTGATAAAGTTGTAGGGGTTGTAGACCGTGAGGTTGTCCGGCACCGAACCGGTGCTGAAAAAGATCAGCAGGCCCACGCCGACCCCGGCGTATTGCGGGCGTGAAGCGAGGAAGGCGCCGAGGATGATCACCGGCGCGAGCATCACGCACAGCAGCGGGAAGCCGTCGATCCAGGGAAACACGAAGAACATTTCGACGAAGCCCACCAGCGCCCCGATCAGGGTGCCGCACGCCATCTGGAACGCCATGCGTTTGGGGTTCGGCGTGGCGGCGGACAGGCCGACGGTGGCGGCGGCGATCATGGTCATGGTCGCGCCGCTCGGCCAGGCGGTCGCCACCCAGTAGCTGCCGAGCACGATCAGGATGAACGACGCCCGCACCCCCGAGGCCACGCAGGCCAGCCAGTTGGTTTTGGGGATGAAGGTTTCGTCCCACTGTTCCCGCGCATGGCTGTGATCGGCCAGGGAGGCGTGGGTCTGTGCGTAGTTGTGCAGGTCGTCGACGAAGCGGTAGAGCAGCTCGTAGGCGGTATGAAAGTCCAACTGCTCGTCTTCGCTCGGGTTGCCTTGCTGGAAGATCGCTCGCAGGCTGCGGACTTTGGCGGGCAAGCCGTCCTTGTAGACGCTCAACTGGTTGACCAGCCGCGCCGCGTCGGGGCTGGTGAGGGCGCGGCCGGAAAACCCGTCGAGTACCTCGGCCAAGTCCTGCAAGCCCGGTTTGATTTCGGCGACAACGTGGTCCGCGGCATCGGCACGCAGGCGTTCGAGCAACTGGTGCAAGGCGTTGAAGCGCGTGGTGATGCTCATGAATTCGCTGTTGAGGCGACTGAGCCGGCCGTTGCGCCGACGCATGTGCGGGTCTTCGAACACGGTGATGCTGCGCAGACCTTCCAGGCCCACGGCTTCGGCGATAAAGCGCACGTTGGTGCTTTCGAAGCTCTCGCGCTGGCTGCGCCCACGCAGGCCGTCGGTGACGAACAGCGCAAATACGCCAAACCGCTGGTACAGCGCGTTGCGCATGGCCGCACTGGAGGTCTGCGGCAGAATCGCCGCACTGACCAGCGTGGAGACCAGAATCCCCAGGGAAATTTCCAGCACCCGCCACACGGCCGCCATGAACGCCCCGTCCGGGTGGGCCAGGGACGGCAGGCCGACCATCGCAGCGGTGTAGCCGGCGAGCACGAAGCCATAGGCGCGAAAGTTGCGGTTGCGCGTGGCGCCAGCGGTGCAGATCCCCACCCAGATCGCCAGCGAGCCGAGGAACAGCTCGGTGTTCTGCGCAAACAAGGCGATCAGGAACACCATCACCGCCGACCCGGCCAAGGTGCCGAGGAAGCGATAGAAGCTCTTGGCGAACACCTGGCCGCTCTGGGGTTGCATCACGATAAACACAGTGATCATCGCGGTGCGCGGTTGCGGCAGTTCCAGACGCATGGCCAGCCACAGCGTGGCGAACGCAGCGATCAGCACCTTGAAGATGTACACCCAGGTCACGCCGTCACTGCGTGCCCAGTCGAAAAAGCCACGGCGCCACTCAAGGGAATACAGCCAGCGCAGCGGTGCAGGCAAGGGAGTCATCAAATCCTACTCAGTGATCGAACACGGCGAGCGCCGCCGGGGTCTTGCTCGGGACAGTCTTGGTGTCTTGCGGAACATCGTTGCCGGCGCCCAGCCCGCCGCCCAGGGCGGTCACCAGATCGGCGTGGGCCGTCAGACGCGCGGCCTGCACCTGCTGCTCGACTTGCTGCTGGCGGAACAACAGGGTCTGGGCGTTCAGCACATTGAGGTAATCGGTAAGGCCGCGCTGGTAGGCGATCATCGCGATGTCGTAGGTTTTCTGCGCCGAGGCCACCGACTCTGCGGCGAAGCCCTTTTGCTTGTCCATGGATTCGCGGCGGATCAACTGGTCGCTGATGCCCTTGAGCGCGTTGACCAGGGTCTGGTTGTAATGCGCCACGGCGATGTCATAGCCGGCGCTGGCTTCACCCAACTGCGAACGCAGGCGGCCGCCGTCGAAGATCGGCAGGGTGATGGCCGGACCGACGTTGTAGTTGAATTTCTTGCCGGCCAGAAAACCCAGCATGCCGCCGCCGGTGGCCATGTAGCCGAGGCTGCCGACCAGATCGACGTTGGGGTAGAAACCGGCGTGCGCGACATCGATGCCACGCGCCTGCGCTGCCACCTGCCAACGGCTGGCGACCACGTCCGGGCGCTGGCCGAGCAATTGCGCGGGCAGGCTGGACGGCAATTTCAGCGGCGCGCCGAGGGACAAGGTCGGACGTTGCAGTCGCGCGCCCTCGCCCGGGCCTTTACCCGCCAACGCCGCCAACTGGTTGCGGCTCAGGGCGATCTCTTCGTCCAGGGCATCGAGTTGGCGATGGGTCTCGGGCAACGGGGTTTCGGCCTGGCTCACATCGAAATGCGTGCCAATGCCCGCGTTCAGGCGTTTATTCGCCAGATCGAGAATCTGCTGTTGCTGGGCCAGCGTGGCCGCGACGATGTCGCGGTTGGCGTAATGCAACGACAGCTGGATATAGACGCGCACTACGTTGTTCTGCAGTTCGAGCTGGGCCTGGCGTGCTTCGGCCACGCTCATGTGCGCCAGGTCGACGGCACGCTCGGTGGCGTTGCTTTCGCGGCCCCACAGGTCGAGGGCATAGCTGAAGCCCAGGGACGTATTGTTGTCCCAGGTGTTGGAACCGCTCAATGCACCCGGGCCGTAGAACTGGTCGTTCGGCCAGTTGTGGCGCTTGAGGGTGGTGTCGCTGTTGATCTGCAGCGACTCGGCCGACTCGACAATCCCGGCCATGGCCCGCGCTTCACGCACACGCGCGGCAGCCATGGCCAGGCTCGGGCTGTCGTGGGTCGCGAGTTCGACCCAGCGGTTGAGCTGGGGATCGCCATAGGCCTGCCACCATTGCGCGGTGGGCCAGCGGGCGTCCCGGGCGGCGCTCTGGATCGCCTCATCGGTGGCCAGGGTATTGGCGCTGAGGGCCTGGTCTTGGGGGGCGATTCCTCCGGTTCCGATGCAGCCGCTGATTGCTAACGATAAGGCCCAAACACTGAGAGTCTTCAGCTCTCTGCTGATGCGACGCGGCACTGCTGCGAATTCCTGAGGTGGGTGATGCAGGGTAGGTGGTGTAATTCTAGGACGCGAGGGGAATGACGATAAGCTGGTATTCCTGTGAATCTTTATTACCGTTCAGGCGATAATCCCTTCGTAGGGATCACTGGTCGGCGTAACTTTCTGTCACAATTTGTCATCTCCCTTGAGAACACCCCATGGACACTTTGCAAAACATGCGCGCCTTCAGTTCTGTGGCCGAAGCCGGCAGCTTCACCGCCGCCGCCGCACAGCTGGACACAACCACCGCCAACATTTCGCGCGCGGTCTCCAACCTGGAGGCCCATCTGCAAACTCGCTTGCTCAACCGCACCACCCGCCGCATTGCACTCACGGAGGCGGGTAAACGCTATTTATTACGCTGCGAGCAAATCCTGGCCTACGTCGAAGAAGCCGAGGCCGAAGCCAGCGACGCCCACGCGCGCCCCGCCGGCCAGTTGAAAGTGCATACCATGACCGGTATCGGCCAGCATTTCGTCATCGACGCCATTGCCCGCTACCGCCGCACTCACCCGGACGTGACCTTCGACCTGACCCTGGCCAACCGCGTGCCGGACTTGCTCGATGAAGGCTACGACGTGTCCATCGTGCTGGCCAGCGAACTGCCGGACTCGGGCTTCGTGTCCCAGCGCCTGGGCATCACCTACAGCATCGCCTGCGCCTCGCCGGACTACGTCAAGGCCAAAGGCTGCGCGCAACGGCCCCACGATCTGCTCAACCACGCTTGCCTGCGCCTGGTCAGCCCGGTGGTCCTGCTGGATAAATGGAGCTTCAACGGCCCTGACGGCCAGGAAAGTGTCGCGATCAACACATCGCCGTTCCTGGTGAACTCGGCCGATGCGATGAAAACCGCCATCACCAGCGGCATGGGCGTCGGCCTGTTGCCGGTGTACGCCGCCATCGAAGGCCTGCGCAACGGCACGCTGGTGCGGGTGATGCCCAACTATCGCTCACAGGAACTGAACCTCTACGCCATTTACCCATCGCGCCAGTACCTGGATGCGAAGATCAAGACCTGGGTGGAATACCTGCGCGGTTCGCTGCCGGAAATTCTCGCGGCGCACCAGGCGGAATTGGTCGCGTATGAGTTGAGCGGCAGCCTGGGCGGCGTGCGGATGGCGAACTGATTTCTGCCAGACGATGATCCAATGTGGGAGGGGGCTTGCTCCCGATAGCGGTAATGAAGTCATGCATGTATTGGCTGACACACTGCTATCGGGGGCAAGCCCCCTCCCACATTTGGATCTCCATGGATCAGATAGAACTCATTTGGCTCTTGCTCTTGGGAGCGGCCTTATAACCAACCTGATCCTGGAAGCTGGACTCGGTCAAAAATGTAGGAGGGGGCAAGCCCCCCCACATTTGGATCTCCATGGATCAGATAGAACTCATTTGGCTCTTGCTCTTAGGAGCGGCCTTATAACCAACCTGAGCCTGGAAGCTGGACTCGGTCAAAAATGTGGGAGGGGGCTTGCCCCCGATAGCGGTAGTGAAGTCATGCATGTACTGGCTGACACACTGCTATCGGGGGCAAGCCCCCTCCCACAGAGGTTCAACGGTGTCCTGACAATTGCCGGCAGGAATGTTAGCTTGCTTGGCATTCTTCCGTAGTCGATGAGCCCGCCTGCAATGAAAAAGACTGTCCTCGCCTTCAGCCGTATCACCCCGGAAATGATCGAACGCCTGCAACAGGATTTCGAGGTGATCGCCCCCAACCCCAAGCTGGGCGACATCAATGCACAGTTCAATGAAGCCCTGCCCCATGCCCACGGCTTGATCGGCGTGGGGCGCAAGCTGGGCCGCGCGCAACTCGAAGGCGCGAGCCGGCTGGAAGTGGTGTCCAGCATCTCGGTGGGCTATGACAACTATGACGTGGCCTACCTCAACGAACGCGGGATCATGCTCACCAACACCCCCGACGTCCTCACCGAAAGCACCGCCGACCTCGCCTTCGCCCTGCTGATGAGCAGCGCACGCCGGGTGGCCGAGCTGGACGCTTGGACCAAGGCCGGCGAGTGGAAAGCCAGCGTGGGCGCGTCGTTGTTCGGCTGCGACGTGCATGGCAAGACACTGGGCATCGTCGGCATGGGCAATATCGGCGCCGCCGTGGCCCGGCGCGGGCGCCTGGGCTTCAATATGCCGATTGTGTACAGCGGCAACAGCCGCAAGCTCGCCCTGGAACAGGAACTGGGCGCACAGTTCTGCAGCCTGGATCAGTTACTCGCCGAAGCGGACTTCGTCTGCCTGGTGGTGCCGTTGAGCGAAAAAACCCGGCACCTGATCAGTCATCGCGAGCTGGGACTGATGAAATCCAGCGCGATCCTGATCAATATTTCCCGCGGGCCGGTGGTCGACGAACCGGCGCTGATCGAAGCCCTGCAAACCCAGCGTATTCGCGGGGCGGGGCTGGACGTGTATGAAAAGGAACCGCTGGCCGAGTCGCCACTGTTCCAACTGAGCAATGCGGTGACCCTGCCGCACATCGGCTCGGCGACCCATGAAACCCGCACAGCCATGGCCAACCGCGCCCTCGACAACCTGCGCAGCGCCCTGCTCGGCCACCGCCCGCAGGATCTGGTCAACCCGCAGGTATGGAAGGGCTGAGATAAGTCAACTTCATCGGCCCATTCCCCTAAAGCCTGGGCCGATGAAGTCGATAACCCTCCATAGATGATCAACCCTGATCCACAGAAGGTTTTTATGTCCACGTCTAAAGCCCGCGCAGACTCACTCTCGCTTCTGCTCTTTACCTTGCGCAGCGGCAAGTTGATGGCCATTAACCTGCTGAAAGTCAGCGAAATCATCCCGTGCCCGCCGCTGACCAAGCTGCCGGAGTCCCATCCGCACGTCAAAGGTATCGCCATGCTGCGCGGCACCTCACTGTCGGTGATCGACCTGAGCCGCGCCCTCGGCGAAATGCCGTTGGAAGACCCGGACGGCGGCTGCCTGATCGTCACCGATGTCAGCCGCTCCAAGCAGGGCCTGCATGTGCAGGCGGTGAGCAAGATCGTGCATTGCCTGACCACCGATATCCGTCCGCCGCCCTTCGGCGCCGGCGGCAATCGCTCGTTTATCACCGGGGTCACCCAGGTGGAAGGCGGGCTGGTGCAGGTGCTGGACATCGAAAAAGTCATCCACGGCATCGCCCCGGCACCGATTGAAATGGCGCCGACCGACTTGACCATGGAAGAGGCCGAAGTGTTGGGCAACGCGCGAATCCTGGTGGTGGATGACAGCCAGGTCGCCCTGCAACAATCAGTACACACCCTGCGCAACCTCGGTCTGACCTGCCACACCGCGCGCAGCGCCAAGGAAGCCATCGACGTGCTGCTGGAACTGCAGGGCACCGTCGAGCAGATCAATGTGGTGGTGTCGGACATCGAAATGTCCGAAATGGACGGTTACGCCCTCACCCGCACCCTGCGCGAAACCCCGGACTTCCAGGACCTTTACGTGCTGTTGCACACCTCCCTGGACAGCGCGATGAACAGCGAAAAAGCGCGCGTGGCCGGGGCCGACGCGGTGCTGACCAAATTCTCCTCGCCCGAACTGACCAAATGCCTGGTGGTGGCCGCCCAGACCGTGGCGCAAAAGGGCCTGTAAGCGGTGGCCGAGTATTTCCAACTGCTACGCCGCGACCTCACCCTCGACCTGCCCGCGCCGCAGTGGCCGGCCGGTACGCAGTTGGATCACTACCGCGACGCATGGGCCCCGGCGATTCACGCGGTGTTGCGCATGACTCAGGCGCAAGGCGGCGGCCACGTCGCCGACCTGCAAACCTGGCAGCGGCAGTTCGTGACCGATGCCGAGTTCGACCCCACGCTGTGCCTGGTGGCGAGCAATGCCGAGGGCATCCTCGGCGTGGCCCAGTGCTGGACCAGCGCCTTCATCAAGAACCTGTCTGTACACCCCTGCGCCCAGGGCCAGGGGCTGGGCCGCGCCTTGTTGCTGCACGCCTTCCAGGTGTTCAAGCAGCGCGGCGAACCCTACGTGGACCTCAAGGTCCTGGAAAGCAACCGACGCGCCCGGAAACTCTATGAAAGCGCGGGCATGGTGTTCGTGCTGCGCGATGTGGTCAGCGAAGACTGACGGGCACTGGCGCACAACTTGCTTTCAGTGCTCCCGAACGTTGAAAAGAGGTGAAAACCCGTCACCGTTCGCGCGAGCCCTCTGACCTAGCCTGGTGACAGATCTGCCATGAACACTCATTTTTCCTGCGTCGGTTGTGGCAAATGCTGCACCGACCACCATGTCCCCCTGACCCTCGCAGAAGCCCGCCAGTGGGCGGCTGACGGCGGCAGCGTGATCGTTCTGGTGGAAGGTTTTCTCGGCAACGGCCTGGGCCTGCCACTGCAACAACGCGAACATGCCGAACGCCGTTCGGCGATGGTGCCCAGCGGCACGACCCAGGCATTCGTGGCCATCACTTTTGCCGCCTACAACCCCGGACGCTGCCGGAATCTTGACGAAGACAACCTGTGCCGCATCTATGAACGCCGACCGTTGGTCTGCCGCATCTATCCGATGGAGATCAACCCGCACATCCCGTTGAACCCTGCCGCCAAGGAATGCCCGCCGGAGTCGTGGGAACAGGGCCCGGTATTGATTGCCGGCGGCGAGTTGATGGACGCGGAACTGGCTGAACTGATCCGCCGCTCGCGCCAGGCCGACCGCGACGATGTGCAGACCAAAGAGGCGGTGTGTGCCCTGTTGGGGATTCGCACCACGGCGCTCAAGGGCGATGGCTTTACGGCGTACCTGCCGCAGATGGATGCCTTTACCCAGGCGATCGAGCTGGCGGAGAGCCAGCCCGGCGTGGCGAATGAGTGGGTGTTTCATGTGTCCGCGATGGACATCGCCGAACAGTTGCTGGACGCGGGGGCACAGCTTGCCACCGAGGTGCCGGCCAACTATGCGTTTATCCCGCTGCGCGCCGCCTAGTCGTTGGGCGCGACGGAAACGGCATCCAGGCGGTAGGGCTGAATGATCCGCTGGTATTCGCCGCTTTGCATCAGTTGTTCAAGGGCGCAGTTGAGGGCATTGCGCAAGGCGGTATCGGGCTTGCGCACCGCGATCGCCACGCCGCTGCCCAGGAGTTCGGCCGAAATCGCGGGGCCGAGGAAGTCAAAGTCCTGGCCATCGACGGTATCGAGCAGCGCCTCACGGATTTCCACGGTGCCTTGCAGGGTCGCATCGATATCCCCCGCCACCAGGCTGCGAGCCAGTTCGTCATTGAGCCAGAAGCTCTTGACGATAACGCCCTTGGGCGCCCACTGCGCTCGGGCGAAGGCTTCGCGATTACTGCCCAGCAACACCCCGACACGCTTGCCCTTGAGCGACCGCACGGTCGGCAGCAGGCCGGATGTTCTGCGGGCGACCAGGCGCGTGGTGAACGGATACAGCTCATCGGTGAAGTTGACCCAGCGCCGACGCGTCGACGTGGGCGCCATGCCCATGATTGCGTCGAACTGCCGGGCCTCCAGGGCCGGGAAGTTTTCCACCAGCACCTGGTCGACCCAGGTGCAACGCACATTCAACTGCACGCACAGGGCATTACCCAGGTCGATGTTCAGGCCGACCAACTGGCCTTGCGGATTGCGGCTCTGGAAAGGCGCGAATTGCGCAGCGACGGCGAAACGGATTTCGCGCCGTGGCGACTCACCGGCGGCAACGCTATCGGCCGCCAGCAATAACGCGAGCACGGCACAAATGTGTATCAGAGCCACAGGAAACATCCTTTTCCGGAAAGTCCAACCTCACCCTCCCGCACCGACGGAAAACGCCGGGGCGGCACGGAGGCTGTGCAAGCTTTCAAGAAACGGTCGTGGCCCTACAATCAGAAATTTCAGCAGACGTTGTAGGCAATAGTCGACACAGCGTGCGACTTATTATTCTCAGCGTTTACCCATCGAACGACGAGTGCCCGGCGGCGCCATGCCTGGGGACTTGGTATGCCCGTTCTTGGCGCCGTTCTTGTACCACGGCTGGGCGGCATTCTTGGCCCCGGCCAGTTCACCCGGCTTGAACGGAAACTTGAACGCCGGGATCTCGGTTTTTTCAACGCTTTCAGCGCTGGCCGGATCGACGAGGTCGGCCGCTTCAACAGGGGGATGTGTCGGGGAAGTCATGGAAGCTCCGGAGCAGGCAAAAATTGATGCGGGGCCAGCTTGCGGGCCACACTGGCGCGCAGTATACCTGCGCCCTCAGGATCTTTAACCACCGCCTGTACGAATGGTCGGCGTTTACTGACAGCGCTGTCAGTTAGCAGTCACCTTGCTGACCGGGTTGACGGGCTATAAAGACACCTCACTCTTCCGTTCCTCTGCCCTGGCACCTCACTTCCATGCAAATTCAACGAAAAACCGCGCTGATCGTCGGAGTCCTCGTGGTGCTGGCGATTGCAGCCTGGGCCCTGACGCGGCCGGCCAAACCCAAACTGGCGGCGCCGACAGCGATCCCGGTACGGGTGGTGAGCGTGGCGCAACAGGACATCCCGCGTTTCGTCAGCGGCATTGGGACGGTGCTGTCGTTGCACAGCGTGGTGATCCGCCCGCAGGTCGACGGCATCCTCACCCGATTGCTGGTCAAGGAAGGCCAGCAGGTCAAGGCCGGGGACCTGTTGGCGACCATCGATGACCGCTCGATCCGCGCCAGCCTCGAGCAGGCCAAGGCGCTGTTGGCGGAAAACCAGGCGCAGTTGCAAGTCGCGCTGATCAACCTCAAGCGCTACAAGGCATTGAGTGTCGACGACGGCGTGTCCAAGCAGACCTATGACCAGCAACAGGCGTTGGTCAACCAACTCAATGCCACCGTCCAGGGCAATCAGGCCGCGATCGATGCGGCAAAGGTGCAGCTTTCCTACACTCAGATTCGCTCACCGGTCAGCGGTCGCGTAGGGATTCGCACGGTGGATGAAGGCAACTTCCTGCGCACGAGCGATGCCCAGGGGCTGTTCTCGGTGACGCAGATCGACCCGATTGCCGTCGAATTTTCCCTGCCGCAACAGATGCTGCCCACTCTACAAAGCCTGATCGCGGCCCCTATCCCAGCCAGCGTCGACGCCTACCTGGGCGCCGACACCGACGGCCAGACCGGCGACCTGCTCGGTGAAGGCCACCTGAGCCTGATCGACAACCAGATCAGTTCCACCACCGGCACCCTGCGCGCCAAGGCCGAGTTCAACAACGCCACGCAGCGCCTGTGGCCGGGGCAACTGGTGACCATCAAGATCCAGACCGGCCTCGACAAAAACGCCCTGGTGGTGCCGCCGACCGTGGTGCAACGTGGTCTGGACGCGCACTTTGTGTACCGGGTCAACGGCGACAAGGTGGAGCTGGTGCCGGTGCAGATCACCTATCAGAACAGCGATGTGACGCTCATCAAAGGCGTACAGGCCGGTGATGTGCTGGTCAGCGATGGCCAGTCGCGGCTCAAGACCGGCGCTCGGGTCGACGTGCTCAAAGAACCGCCGCAAGTGATCCAGACCGTCGACGCCAAGGTGCAACCATGAACGCCAGCCGCTCGCCGTCGGCGTGGTGCGTCGACCACCCGGTCGCGACCCTGCTGCTCACCTTCGCCCTGGTGTTGCTCGGGCTGATTGCCTTCCCGCAACTGGCCATCGCCCCGCTGCCGGAAGCGGAATTTCCGACGATCCAGGTCAGCGCGCAACTGCCCGGCGCCAGCCCGGACACCATGGCTTCTTCGGTGGCCACGCCGCTGGAGGTGCAATTCAGCGCCATCCCCGGCATGACCCAGATGACCTCCAGCAGCGCCTTGGGCTCCAGCCTCTTGACCCTGCAATTCACCCTGAACAAGAGCATCGACACCGCCGCCCAGGAAGTCCAGGCGGCGATCAACACCGCGTCCGGCAAGCTACCCAGGGATATGCCGACCCTGCCGACCTGGAAGAAGGTCAACCCGGCAGACAGCCCGGTACTGATCCTCAGCGTCAGTTCCGACAGCATGCCCAGCACCGAGCTGAGCGATTACGTGGAAACCCTGCTGGCACGGCAGATCAGCCAGATCGACGGCGTCGGCCAGATCAACATCACCGGCCAGCAACGTCCGGCGATTCGCGTGCAGGCTTCGCCCGACAAACTCGCGGCCATCGGCCTGACCCTGGCCGACATCCGCGTGGCGATCCAGCAGTCGAGCCTGAACCTGGCCAAAGGCGCGATCTACGGGGAGAACAGCGTGTCGACGCTGTCGACCAACGACCAGCTTTTTCAACCGGGGGACTACGCCCAACTGATCGTGTCCTACAAGAATGGCGCGCCGGTTCAACTGCGCGATATCGCTAAAGTCATCAACGGCTCGGAAAACGCCTACGTACAAGCCTGGTCCGGCGACACCCCGGGGGTCAACCTGGTGATCTCGCGCCAGCCCGGCGCGAACATCGTCGAGACCGTCGACCGCATTCAAGCGCAACTGCCGCGCCTGCAGGCCATGCTGCCGGCGTCGGTGCAGGTCAGCGTGTTGAGCGACCGCACCAAGACCATCCGCGCCTCCCTGCATGAAGTGGAAGTGACCCTGCTGATCGCCGTGCTGCTGGTGGTGGCGGTGATGGCGTTGTTCCTGCGCCAGCTGTCGGCGACGTTGATTGTGTCGAGCGTGCTCGGGGTGTCGCTGATCGCCAGCTTCGCCTTGATGTACCTGATGGGCTTCAGCCTGAACAACCTGACCCTGGTGGCGATCGTCATCGCCGTGGGCTTTGTGGTGGACGATGCGATCGTGGTGGTGGAGAACATTCACCGCCATCTCGAAGCCGGGCTGGGCAAGCGCGAAGCGGCGATCAAGGGCGCCGGCGAGATTGGCTTTACCGTGGTGTCCATCAGCTTCTCGCTGGTGGCGGCGTTCATTCCACTGCTGTTCATGGGCGGCGTGGTCGGGCGCCTGTTCAAGGAATTCGCGCTGACGGCGACCTCGACCATCCTGATTTCGGTGGTGGTTTCGCTGACCCTGGCGCCGACCCTGGCGGCGCTGTTCATGCGCGCCCCGACCCATCCGGCCCAGGCCAAGCCCGGTTTCAGCGAACGCCTGCTGGCCGGCTATGCGCGCAACCTGCGCCGGGCCCTGGTCCATCAACGCAGCATGCTGGCGATCTTCGTGGTCACGCTGGCGCTGGCGGTGGTCGGCTACGTGTTCATCCCCAAGGGCTTTTTCCCGGTGCAGGACACCGGCTTCGTGCTTGGCACCAGCGAAGCGGCGGCCGATGTGTCGTTCCCGGACATGGTCGCCAAGCACAAGGCCCTGGCCGAGATCATCAAGGCTGACCCGGCGGTGGCAACGTTTTCCCATTCGGTGGGCGTCACCGGCAGCAACCAGACCATCGCCAACGGCCGTTTCTGGATCGCCTTGAAAGACCGCGGCGATCGCGACGTGTCCGCCAGCCAGTTCATCGACCGCATCCGCTCGAAACTGGCGAAGGTGCCGGGCATCGTGCTGTACCTGCGCGCCGGCCAGGACATCAACCTCAGCTCCGGCCCCAGCCGCGCCCAGTACCAGTACGTGCTCAAGAGCAACGACGGCGCGACATTGAATACCTGGACCCAGCGCCTCACCGAAAAACTGCGCGCCAACCCGGCGTTTCGCGACCTGTCCAACGACCTGCAACTGGGCGGCAGCATCACCCACATCAGCATCGACCGCCAGGCCGCCGCGCGCTTCGGCCTGACCGCCACCGATGTCGACCAGGCGCTATATGACGCGTTCGGCCAGCGCCAGATCAACGAGTTCCAGACCGAAATCAACCAATACCAAGTAGTACTGGAACTCGACACCCAGCAACGCGGCAAAGCCGAAAGCCTCAATTACTTCTACTTGCGCTCGCCGCTGACCAACGAGATGGTGCCGTTGTCGGCCCTGGCCAAGGTCGACCCGCCCAGCGTGGGCCCGCTGTCCATCAGCCATGACGGCATGTTCCCGGCGGCCAACCTGTCGTTCAACCTGGCGCCCGGCGTGGCGTTGGGGGATGCGGTGATCATGCTCAACCAGGCCAAGAACGAAATCGGCATGCCGGCCACCATCCTCGGCAACTTCCAGGGCGCGGCCCAGGCGTTCCAGAGTTCACTGGCCAGCCAGCCGTGGCTGATCCTCGCGGCGCTGGTGGCGGTGTACATCATTCTCGGCGTGTTGTACGAAAGTTTCGTCCACCCGCTGACGATCATTTCCACCCTGCCCTCGGCCGGCTTGGGCGCGTTGATCATGCTGTGGCTGCTGGGCCAGGACTTTTCGATCATGGCCCTGATCGGCCTGGTGTTGCTGATCGGCATCGTGAAGAAGAACGGCATCCTGATGATCGACTTCGCCCTCGAAGCCCAGCGGGTCAGAGGCCTGCCGCCGGAGGAAGCGATCTACGAAGCCTGCGTCACGCGGTTCCGGCCGATCATCATGACCACCCTCGCCGCCCTGCTCGGCGCCGTGCCGCTGATGCTCGGCGCAGGCCCCGGTGCCGAGTTGCGCCAACCGCTGGGGATCGCGGTGGTCGGCGGCTTGCTGGTGAGCCAGGCGCTGACGCTGTTCACCACGCCGATCATATACTTGTACCTTGAGCGGTTTTTCCACCGGCCCACACCAACGCCCGCGTTGGCGACCACACATTAAGGCGGGGTCATGCGCGTACTGATCGTTGAAGATGAAGAAAAAACCGCGGACTACCTGCATCGCGGCCTGACGGAGCAAGGCTACACCGTCGACGTGGCGCGTGAAGGCATCGAGGGTTTGCACCTGGCGCTGGAAAACGATTACGCGGTGATCGTGCTCGACGTGATGCTGCCCGGTCTCGACGGCTTCGGCGTGTTGCGTGCCCTGCGCGCGCGCAAGCAAACGCCGGTGATCATGCTCACCGCCCGCGAGCGCGTGGAAGACCGCATTCGCGGTCTGCGTGAAGGCGCCGACGATTACCTGGGCAAGCCGTTTTCGTTCCTGGAGCTGGTGGCGCGCCTGCAAGCCCTGACCCGCCGCAGTGGCGGGCACGAACCGGTGCAGGTGACGGTCGCCGACCTGTGGATCGACCTGATCAGCCGCAAGGCCAGCCGCAACGGCGTGCGCCTGGACCTGACCGCCAAGGAGTTCTCGCTGCTCAGCGTATTGGCGCGGCGCCAGGGTGAGATCCTGTCCAAGACCGCCATCGCGGAGATGGTCTGGGACATCAACTTCGACAGCGACGCCAACGTGGTCGAAGTCGCGATCAAACGCCTGCGCGCCAAGCTCGACGGGCCGTTCGAACAGAAGCTGCTGCACACCATCCGTGGCATGGGTTATGTGCTGGAGAACCGCGGTGTCAACTAACTCCATCGCGCTGCGCTTGAGTGGCATGTTCACCCTGGTGGCGCTGCTGATCTTCCTGTTGATCGGCGGCGCGCTCTATCAGCAGGTGGACCGTGGCCTGGGCCTGTTACCCGAGGCCGAACTGGATGCGCGCTACAGCGTGTTGGAGTCGTCGGTGAAGCGCTTCGGCACGCCGGAGCATTGGACCAAGATCAAGGCCAAACTCAAGTTGTTGGCCGAGGAAGACAAGCGCATCCGTTTCTGGGTGGTGAGCAGCGACCCGAACTACGAATATGGCAACCCGGACGCGCAGATCCGCGCCTTCGCCACCGGCCCGACCGGCAAGCGCGACTTGCGCCTGGCCGATCACACCGAACCGTTCAAGGTGCTGGTGAGCCAGTTCCCCGCCCAGGACCAGCGCCCGCCGTTGCGCTTCATGATCGCCATCGACACCGAAAACTTCCGCGCCACCCAGCACCACTTGCTGGTGGCGCTGATCAGCCTGGCGTTTATCGGCGTGGTGCTGGCGGCGCTGCTGGGGTTCTGGGTCTCGCGCATCGGCCTCAAGCCGCTGAGCAAACTCTCGGACGAAGCGCAGAAACTCGCACCGCCGAAGCTCTCCGGGCGCCTGCAACTGTCGCCGCTGCCGCCGGAGTTGCGTCAGTTCGTCAACTCGTTCAACGCCACCCTGGACCGCGTCGAACAGGCCTACTCGCGCCTGGAATCGTTCAATGCCGACGTCGCCCATGAACTGCGCTCGCCCCTGACCAACCTGATCGGCCAGACCCAGGTGGCCCTGACACGCGGGCGCTCGGCCGAACATTATTTCGAGGTGCTGCAATCGAACCTGGAAGAACTGGAGCGCCTGCGTTCGATCATCAACGACATGCTGTTCCTCGCCAGCGCCGACCAGGGCAGCAAGGCCACCAAGCTGATCGAAAGCTCCCTGGCCGACGAAGTGGCGACCACCCTCGACTACCTGGACTTCATCCTCGAAGACGCCCAGGTCCGGGTGCACGTCCACGGCGACGCCCAGGTGCAGATTGAAAGAGCCCACCTGCGCCGCGCACTGATCAACCTGCTGAGCAACGCCGTGCAGCACACCGCGCCAGGGCAGGTCATCGCGGTGAACATCGACGTGCGGGAGCATCAGGTGGCGATCGCCGTGACCAACCCCGGCGACGCGATTGCCAGCGAGCACCTGCCTCGGCTGTTCGAACGCTTCTATCGGGTGGACGCATCGCGCAGCAACAGCGGCGCCAACCATGGGCTGGGGCTGGCCATCGTCAAGGCGATTGCGCTGATGCATGGCGGCGATGTGTTCGTGCGCAGTGACGCCGGCGGCAACACCTTCGGTATTACCCTGCCCGTCTAACGCTTGAGAACACTTCAGACCAATGTGGGAGGGGGCTTGCCCCCGATAGTGGTGGATCAGTCAGTACTTCAGTGACTGATACACCGCCATCGGGGGCAAGCCCCCTCCCACATTGGCTTGGGCCAAAACTCTGACTGTTGCGATTTGGGCAACAGTCATTATCTTGTTACACTCTGTATCGCAGCGCTCGCCTGCGTTAATTTGACGCATCGATGAGCGCGACGGCAAAGACAGCTGACCCGCTTACCCGAACTTCCCTCGACTTTTTTCCAGGGCTCTACACTGGGAATCTGTCTTAAAGCCGCTGACTTCAGCGGCTTTTTTTTTGCCGCAAAAAAGGCCAGGCACACCCCCACGACATTGGCCGTTTCCGTTTGACCAAAGGAGCTCCACCGGTGAAGAACTCGCTGACGTTCACCCCGTTATTCCTCGCGATTACAGCAACGATCGCTCCCCTCGCCCACGCAGCAGACACCACCCCCGCCGACGGTTTCGTCGAAGGCGCAAGCCTCAAGCTCAACGCCCGCAACTACTACATGAACCGCGACCGTCACGACATCCACACCGATGACAACAAAGAATGGGGGCAGGGCTTTCTCGGCATCTTCGAATCCGGCTACACCCAGGGCACCGTCGGTTTCGGCCTGGATGCCCATGCCATGCTCGGCCTCAAGCTCGACGGCGGTGGCGGCACCGACGGCTCCAGCATCCTCCCGTATGGCAACAGTCAAGGCAGCGGCAAGGCGCCGGGGTCGTTCTCCACCGCAGGCGGCACGTTGAAGATGCGTGCGTTCGACACGGAACTGAAAGCCGGCGACCTGTTCCTCAACAACCCGGTGATCGCCGGCGGCATGACCCGCATGCTGCCCCAGACCTTTCGCGGCGTAAGCCTGACCAACCACAGCCTCGACGGCTGGATGATCGAAGGCGGCCAGGCCAGCTTCACCAAGCTCTACAACCAGAGCGGCCACCAGCGCATCGGCACCAGCTACGGCACACTGCCGGAACACACCGACAACCAGCACCTGGACTGGGCCGGCGTGTCGTTCAGTGGCGTGCCGGGACTGACCAGTAACCTGTACGCCACCGAACTCAAGGATGTGTGGCACCAGTACTACTACGACCTGGACTACACCTACGCGCTGAACGACCTGGTCAGCCTCAACCCCGGCCTGCACTACTACCACACCCAAGACAGCGGCCAGTCGTTGCTGGGTAACATCGACAACAACACCTACAGCCTGCATTTCACCGTAGCCGTGGGCAGCCATAGCGTCACCGCCGCGTACCAGCGGGTCAACGGCAACACACCGTTCGACTACATCACCCAGGGCGACAGCGTGTTCCTGGACAACTCCCAGCAATACTCGGACTTCAACGGCCCCAACGAGCGGTCGTGGAAGCTCAAGTACGCCTACGACTTCATCGGCCTCGGCATGCCGGGCCTGACCACTGCCGTGTCCTACAGCAGCGGTAAGACCGACCTGAGCAAAGTCGATCCCACCAGTCGGGGCTACAGCGCCTGGTACAGCGCCGACGGCCAGGACGCCAAGCACTGGGAACGAGACATCGACGTGAAATACGTGGTGCAGGGCGGCAAGGCCAAGGATCTGTCCCTGCGCCTGCAATGGGCGACCAACCGCGGCAGCAATGGCTACTCGGCGGTAGATCGGGATGTGGATGAATACCGGGTGATCGTCGACTATCCGATCAACGTGTTCTAAGCCGCCGCACTTTCTTTTCAACCAAACACTCAATTTTCATCGGGTAGAACTAAACTGCCAGCATCTTCACCGTTGAAGTCTGCCCGATGAGTCCACGCCCTTTTCGTACCCCACCTGAACGCGCAGAATTATTGTTGATGCTGGGCAGCGGCTTCACCGTCGCATTGATTGTGATTATCGTCGCAGTGCTGTTGATCCGCGAACACGCCAGCACCCTGCAGGCGGCGAAACGCTCAACCACCAACATCACCCAACTGATCAACGCCGATGTGCTGCGTAACGTCGAGCTATACGACCTCGCGCTGCAAGGGTTGATCGCCGCCACGCAACGCACGGATTTGTCCAAGGTATCGGGGGATATCCGGCATCTGGTGCAATTCGAGCTGTCGACGGCCGCGCCGTTCAAAGACCAAGTGCTGTTGCTGGACGCCAATGGCGCCGTCGTTGCTGACTCTTCGACGCTCAAGCCGACCTCGCGTAATTTGGCTGATCGCGACTACTTCCTCGTGCATAAAATCACCAACCAGAACGACCTGTTCATCAGCCGGCCGTTCATGATTCAGTGCCATTGCGAGCAAGTCTGGCGCATCGCGTTCAGCCGCCGCGTCACCGGCGCCAACGGCGAGTTCCTCGGGGTCGCGGTGGCCACCATGCGCCTGGCGTACTTCGATCAGTTGTTCAACAGCCTCGCCATCGGCAATAGCAGCTCGGTCAACCTGTTGAGCAGCCACGGCATTCTCCTGGCCCAGCAACCGCTGCTGGAGCGCGACATGATCAACAAGGACCTGAGTGATCGCCCCAACTTCAAGCGCATGTTGCGCGAAGGAAGCGGCAGCTTTCGGGCCATCTCGACCATCACCGACAAGGAGCGCCTGTATACCTTCACCAATGTCGGCGAGCTGCCGCTGATTGTGGTCGTGGCGTTGTCCAGTGAGGACGTGTTCGCGCCATGGAAGCGCGCGGCGACGCTGACCGGCGGCGCCACCGGCATCCTGTGTATCGGCCTGTTATGGCTGACCTGGATGCTGCGCCGGGAACTGCGCCGCCGTTTTCGCGCGGAGAAGGTGCTGTCAGAACTGGCAGCCACCGACGCGCTCACCGGCCTGGCCAACCGGCGCATTCTGGACCAACGCCTGCGCCTGGAATGGGACCGCGCCCAGCGCTCCGCCGAACCGCTGACGCTGTTGATGATTGACGTCGACCACTTCAAGGCATTCAACGACCGTCATGGCCATCACGGCGGCGATGAGGCGTTGCGCAACGTCGCCCAGGTGATCGGCGGCAACATCCGTCGCCCGGCCGACCTGGCCGCACGTTATGGCGGTGAAGAGTTTGCTGTGGTATTGCCGTCTACCGATATCAGGGGCGCATGGCTAATCGCCGAGCATATCCGCCGCGGCGTCGAGCACTTGCCACGGGTGGAAGGGGATGAACGGCCGATTACCGTGAGCATTGGCCTGAGTACGTGGGACAAGCGCAGTCGCATGTCCCTGGAGGACTTGCAGCTCAGTGCGGACCGCGCGCTGTATGAAGCCAAGCACAGTGGGCGCAATTGCATCGTGGAGGCAACGGCGCGATGACTGAGGCAAACAGGCCATTGTGGCTCGCTCGCCACGGGAAATAAAAAGGGCCACCCGAAGGCAGCCCTTAAAAACTAAAGAAAGAGAGTTGTTACTTACACCGCCGCAACGGGACGCATGTAAGAGATCGGTGCGGTGCTGGCATCTTCGAAGGTCACGACTTCCCAAGCATCTGTCTGCTCAATCAACTTGCGCAGCAGCTGGTTGTTAAGGGCGTGGCCCGACTTGAAGCCTTTGAACTCGCCTATCAGGCTATTGCCCAGCAGGTAGAGGTCACCGATTGCATCGAGGATCTTGTGCTTCACGAATTCGTCTTCATAGCGAAGGCCGTCTTCGTTCAGTACACCATCCGCGTCGACCACAATGGCGTTTTCAACGCTGCCGCCGAGTGCGAGGTTGTGCTTGCGCAGGTACTCGATGTCACTCATGAAACCAAAGGTGCGGGCGCGGCTGACTTCTTTTACGAACGAAGTGCTGGAAAAATCCACGCTTGCGCTTTGGGTACGGTCGCGAAATACCGGGTGATCGAAATCGATCTCAAAGCTCACTTTAAAGCCTTCGAACGGGACGAAGGTGGCGCGCTTGTCGCCGTCTTCTACTGTCACTTCCCGCAGAATGCGAATGAACTTCTTGGCTGCGTCCTGTTCTTCCAGGCCGGCAGATTGAATCAAGAATACGAAGGGACCAGCGCTGCCATCCATGATGGGGACTTCGGACGCGGAGAGCTCGACGTAGGCGTTATCGATGCCCAGGCCAGCCATGGCCGAGAGCAAGTGCTCCACCGTGTCCACCTTGACGTCACCGTTGACCAATGTGGTCGACATCGTGGTTTCGCCGACGTTTTCCGCGCGAGCAGGAATCTGCACCACAGGGTCCAGGTCGGCACGAACAAACACGATGCCGGTGTCGACAGGTGCAGGTTTGAGGGTCAGGTATACCTTCTCCCCGGAGTGCAGACCTACACCTGTGGCACGAATAATATTCTTCAGGGTGCGTTGTTTAATCATGGCTTGGACCGCTTCAGCGCAAATTGCGAACTGGTATCAACAAAGGCTGGCGATAATAGCAGACCAGACCTTTGCTGAACACCAATCACCTTCATAGCCCTGATACATTCCATTAATCGGCCTGACGACGCAGGAATGCCGGGATGTCCAGGTAGTCCAGGTCATCTTGCGGATTCGGGCTACGGGACGCTGCAGCACCGGCCTGAGCCTGATTGCGCATCACGGTCGGACGGTCCAGATCACGGTAGTTCACCGACGGCAGTTCCTGACGCGCAGGCGCTGGAGCGGCAGCCGCTTGGCTGGCGTGGCTGTTGTGGCCGGTATGAACGGTATTGTCGATGACCTTTACAGGCTTCTCGATTTTTGCGCCCAGGCCGGTCGCGACCACGGTCACATGCAGTTCGTCGCGCATGTCCGGATCGATCACGGTGCCGACTTTGACCATCGCGTGCTCGGAAGCGAAGGCTTCGATGATGCTACCCACGTCGGAGTACTCACCCAGGGACAGGTCAGGACCGGCGGTGATGTTCACCAGGATGCCGCGTGCGCCTTGCAGGTTCACGTCTTCGAGCAACGGGTTGCGGATGGCCGCTTCGGTGGCTTCACGCGCACGGTTCGGACCGCTGGCGCAGCCAGTGCCCATCATCGCCATGCCCATTTCGCTCATCACGGTACGCACGTCGGCAAAGTCGACGTTGATCATGCCCGGGCGCTTGATGATGTCGGAGATACCGCGAACGGCACCGGCCAGTACATCGTCAGCCTTGGCGAACGCGGACAGCAGGCTCGCGTCCTTGCCCAGGATGGTCAGCAGCTTCTCGTTGGGGATGGTGATCAACGAGTCGACGCTTTCAGACAGCAGACGGATACCTTCGTCGGCGATCTGCATGCGCTTGCGGCCTTCGAACGGGAACGGACGGGTCACGACCGCGACCGTCAGAATCCCCATTTCCTTGGCCACTTCGGCGATGATCGGCGCTGCGCCGGTACCGGTACCGCCGCCCATGCCGGTGGTGATGAACACCATGTTGGTGCCTTGCAGCACTTCGGCGATACGCTCGCGGTCTTCCAGCGCGGCTTGACGGCCGACTTCCGGGTTGGCGCCAGCGCCGAGGCCCTTGGTCACGGCGGTGCCCAATTGCAGGATGGTCCGCGCGCCGATGCTCTTCAGCGCCTGGGCATCAGTGTTGGCGCAGATGAATTCAACGCCTTCAATGTTGCTCTTGACCATATGGTTGACAGCGTTGCCGCCGCCACCGCCGACACCGATCACTTTGATGACCGGGCTGGCGGGGATGTTGTCTACGAGTTCGAACATTTTCCCTCTCCTTTCGTGTTCTCTAGTTTTTTCGCCTACTGCTTTTTTACGGTGTTGCGGTAAATCGTTAGAAATTGCCTTTGACCCAAGCCTGCAACCGTTCGAACAACGGTGCTTTCGCTTCGTCGTCGCCGCGGTAGCTGTCGCGGATGCTCGGCCCCGACAGGGAAATGCCGTCGGTCTGCTTTTGCAGCCCGTACAACAGCAAGCCCACACCGGTGGAATAAATCGGGTTGCGCACCACGTCGCCCAGGCCTTTGACGCCATGGGGCACGCCCAGGCGAACTGGCATGTGGAAGATCTCTTCGGCCAGTTCGACCGCGCCTTCCATCTTCGAGGTGCCACCGGTCAGCACGATGCCGGCCGGGATCAAATCTTCGTAGCCGCTGCGGCGCAGTTCCGCCTGGATCAGGGTGAACAGCTCGTCGTAACGCGGCTCGACCACTTCGGCCAGGGCCTGGCGCGACAGCTCGCGCGGTGGACGGTCGCCCACGCTCGGCACCTTGATGGTTTCACCGGCACCGGCCAGTTTGGCCAGGGCGCAGGCATAGCGGATCTTGATCTCTTCGGCGTACTGCGTCGGTGTGCGCAACGCCATGGCGATGTCGTTGGTGACCTGGTCGCCGGCGATCGGGATCACGGCGGTGTGACGGATCGCACCCTCGGTGAAGATCGCGATGTCGGTGGTGCCGCCGCCGATGTCGACCAGGCACACGCCCAGTTCTTTTTCGTCGTCGGTCAGTACCGAGTAGGCCGAAGCCAGTTGCTCGAGAATGATGTCGTCGATTTCCAGGCCGCAGCGACGCACGCACTTTTCAATGTTCTGTGCGGCATTGACCGCGCAGGTCACCACGTGGACCTTGGCTTCCAGGCGCACGCCTGACATGCCCAGGGGCTCGCGCACGCCTTCCTGGTTGTCGATCACGTAGTCCTGCGGCAGGGTGTGCAGCACGCGCTGGTCCGCCGGGATCGCCACGGCCTGGGCGGCGTCGAGTACGCGCTCAAGGTCGGCCGCGCTGACTTCGCGGTCGCGGATCGCCACGATGCCGTGGGAGTTCAGGCTGCGGATGTGATTGCCCGCCACGCCGACGAACGCCGAGTGAATCCGGCAACCTGCCATCAGCTGCGCTTCTTCGATGGCGCGCTGGATCGATTGCACGGTGGACTCGATGTTCACCACCACGCCCTTCTTCAGGCCCCGTGACGGATGCGTGCCAATACCGACGATTTCGATCGTGCCGTCTTCCCCGACCTCGCCCACCAGCGCCACCACCTTGGAGGTGCCGATATCGAGACCGACGATCATTTTGCCGCTTTGCACGTTTGCCATGGGTCCTGCCTCTTCTTAATTCTTCGCGACAGCGGGTTGCGCTGCCGTGGGCGCAGCCGGTTCACGCCAGCCGACGGCAAGGCCGTTGGCGTAACGCAGGTCGACGCTCGCAATGTTCGTAATCTGTTCTTTCAAGGTCTTTTCATAGATGGCAATAAAGCGGCGCATCTTTTCCACCAAGCGGTCGCGTCCCAGCAACAACTCGATGCCCGGGCCGGAACTGCCTGCCCCGGTCGTCAAAAACCAGCTGCCCCGTTCACGCAATTCCAGGCGTGCAATGGAGAAGCCCAGCGGCCGCAGCATCTGGCTCAAGGCCTGGTACTGCTGCATCACTTGCTGCTGCGCCCGCTGCGGCCCGAACAGCTGCGGCAGGTGCTCGTAATTGGCCAGCTCACGCGGGGTGAACGCCTGGCCCTGGTTGTTCAACAGTGCCTCATCGCCCCAACGGGCCACGGGCAGTTGTTCTTCCAGGCGGATCGTCACCTGGTCCGGCCATACACGGCGGACTTCGGCGTGGGCGATCCACGGCATCTGCTCCAGCTCCCGGCGCATGCCGGCCAGGTCGATGGTGAAGAAGCTCGCCGCCAGGAACGGGCCGATGCGCTGCTGCACCGCTTGCTGGCTGATGTAGCTCAAGTCGCCCTGCACGCTGATCTTGGTGATCGGCCGGTCGGCATAAGGCAATAGACGCTGCGCGCCTTCGTAAGTGCCGAAGCCCAACACCACCAGCAACACCGGCCAGAACAGCGCCTTGAGGAAACCAAAGTTGGCTTTCGGCAGGCGCGCCGACATCGGCTCTTTAGCCACCATTCGGCTGGCACCCCGTGGCACCGGCTTGCGGCCGGGTGCGGGTGGGGGCTGATGACGAAGCGATGCGCCTTTCATGTCTTAGCCTCGCTGCCTTTCTTCACCGGCAACGCTGGCCGCCAGGATCGCCAGCACCAACTGCTGGAAATCCAGGCCGGCTGCGCGCGCGGCCATAGGGACCAGGCTGTGGTCGGTCATGCCCGGTGCGGTGTTGACTTCCAGGAACCAGAAATTCCCTTGGTCGTCCTGCATCACGTCTGCCCGCGCCCAACCGGCGATACCCAGCGCCTCACAGGCTTTCGCCGTGAGGTCCATCAATTCCTGTTCTTTGCTTGCGTCAAGGCCGCAGGGGATCCGGTACTGGGTATCGGAAGCCAGGTACTTGGCGTCGTAATCGTAAAAGGTGTGGGGCGTGCCCAAGGCGATGGGCGGCAATACCTGCCCACGCAGGGTGGCGATGGTGTACTCGGGACCTTGGATCCACTGTTCCACCAACACTTGCGAATCGTAGGTACTTGCCGCTTTCCATGCGTCGATCAATTCGGCGGCCGAGTTCACTTTAGCCATGCCGATACTGGAGCCTTCATGGGCTGGTTTGACGATCAAAGGCAGGCCCAGTTCCTTGGCTGCGGAAATACAATCGTCTTCGCTGCACAGCACACTGTGACGCGGGGTAGGAATTCCCAGGCTGTGCCACACCTGCTTGGTGCGCAACTTGTCCATGGCCAGCGCCGAGGCGAGGATGCCGCTGCCGGTGTAAGGAATCCCGGCGCACTCCAGCAGGCCTTGCATGCTGCCGTCTTCACCGCCACGGCCGTGCAGGATGATGAAGGCGCGGTCGATCTTCTCGGCCTGCAGGCGCGCGAGGAAGTCGTCGCCCACGTCGATCCCGAACGCATTCACGCCCGCGCTTTGCAGCGCTTCGAGCACGGCGTTGCCGGACTTGAGCGACACTTCGCGCTCAGCGCTCTTACCGCCGAACAGCACGGCCACGCGGCCGAAGTCGGCAGGGGCGATGGTGGAGAACAGGGAGGCGTAGTTCGTGGTCATTTCGACTTCCCCTGTTCAGCAGCGAGCGCTTTTTTTACGAACAAGGAGCTCGCCAGCAATTTAGGCGCAAGGCCGCCGATATCACCGGCACCCTGGCACAGCAGGATGTCGCCGGCGCGCAGCAGCGGCTTGACGATCGGCGCCAGGTCCACACCGCGCTCGATGTAGATCGGGTCCAACTGGCCACGCTGACGGATGCTGTTGCACAGTTTGCGGCTGTCCGCCCCGGGGATCGGTTCTTCACCGGCCGGGTAGACTTCCATCAGCAGCAGCACGTTGGCATCGGCCAGTACATTGACGAAATCGTCATACAGGTCGCGGGTGCGGCTGTAGCGGTGCGGCTGGTAGACCATCACCAGGCGACGCTCCGGCCAACCACCGCGCACGGCCTTGATCACGGCGGCGACTTCGGTCGGGTGGTGACCGTAGTCGTCCACCAGCATCACCTCGCCACCTTCCACCGGCAGTTGCCCGTAGACCTGGAAGCGCCGGCCCACGCCGGCAAAGCCCGACAGGCCCTCGACAATGGCTTCATCGCTGACGCCTTCATCGGAGGCAATGCAGATGGTCGCCAGGGAATTGAGCACGTTGTGGTTGCCCGGCATGTTCACCGACACGTCCAGCGGTTCGCGGTCCGGGCGCAGCACGGTGAAGAACGTCTGCATGCCTTGCTGGCGCACATTGATCGCGCGCACGTCGGCGTCTTCGCTGAAGCCGTAGGTCACGGTCGGACGCTTGACCAGCGGCAGGATCTCGCGCACCACCGGGTCATCCAGGCACACCACCGCCAAACCGTAGAACGGCAGGTTATGCAGGAACTCGACGAAGGTTTTCTTCAACTTGTTGAAGTCGCCGTCGTAGGTCGCCATGTGGTCGGCGTCGATGTTGGTGACCACGGCCACCAGCGGTTGCAGGTGCAGGAAGCTGGCATCGCTTTCGTCGGCTTCGGCGATCAGGTAGCGGCTGGTGCCCAGTTGCGCATTGGTGCCAGCTGCATTCAGGCGGCCACCGATCACAAAGGTCGGGTCCAGGCCACCAGCGGCGAACACCGAGGCGATCAGGCTGGTGGTGGTGGTCTTGCCGTGGGTACCGGCGACGGCAATGCCATGGCGGTAGCGCATCAGCTCGGCCAGCATCTCGGCGCGGGGCACCACGGGAATGCGGCGCTCAAGGGCGCTGGCAACTTCCGGGTTTGAGGTGTTCACGGCGCTGGACACCACCAGCACGTCGGCCTCGACGGCGTTCTCGGCGCGGTGGCCGATGAAGATTTTCGCGCCGAAGGACTTCAGGCGCTCGGTAACCGGCGACTCTTTCAAGTCGGAGCCGGACACCTGGTAGCCCAGGTTCAGCAACACTTCGGCAATGCCACACATGCCCACACCGCCGATCCCGACGAAGTGGATACGACGGATGCGGCGCATTTCCGGTTGCGGCATGGCTTTCTGATTCTCAACCATGGGCCACCTCCAGGCAGATATCGACCACGGTGCGGGTTGCGTCAGGTTTGGCCAGGCGGCGTGCGGTACACGCCATGCTGTTGAGTCGTTCCGGTTGCATCAAAACCTCGGTCAGGCGTGCGGCCAAATCGGCGGCGCCAGTCGTTCTTTGCGGCAGTAGGAAGGCAGCGCCCTCCCCGGCCAAATATTCGGCGTTGCGGGTCTGGTGATCGTCGATCGCATGGGGCAAAGGCACCAGCAAGGACGGCAGACCGGCGGCGGCCAGTTCACTGACGGTCAGCGCACCAGCGCGACAGACCACCAGGTCGGCCCAGCCATAGGCTTGGGCCATGTCTTTGATGAAGGGCTGCACATCAGCCTCGACACCGGCCTCGCGATAACGCGTGGCGGTGACTTCATCGTGGTTCTTGCCGGCCTGGTGAAAGACCTGCGGGCGCACGTCCACCGGCAACTGCGCCAGCGCTTGCGGCAGCAATTTGTTCAGCGGCTCGGCGCCCAGGCTCCCGCCCAGGATCAGCAGGTGCGCCTTGCGCCCGACCAAGGGCTGCCGGGCAATGTCCATAAACAGCTCGGTGCGTACCGGGTTGCCGGTGGTGCGGCGTTTGTCCGAGGCGCCGAAGGTATTCGGGAACGCTTCGCACACCCGCGCCGCCAGCGGCACCAGCAAGCGGTTGGCGGTGCCGGCGACAGCGTTCTGCTCATGCACGATCACCGGCACGCCCGCGAGCCTCGCCGCGACGCCGCCGGGGCCGGTCACATAACCGCCGAAACCGAGCACACACACAGGCTGCAATTCACGGATGACCTTGCGCGCCTGCCACACCGCCTTGAGCAACACGAACGGTGCCTTGAGCAGCGACAGCTTGCCCTTGCCGCGCAGGCCGGTAACGTTGATCAGATGCAACGGCAAGCCGGCGTTCGGCACCAGTTCGTTTTCGATGCCACGCGGCGTTCCCAGCCAATGCACGCTGTAGCCACGGCTCTGGAATTCGCGCGCACAGGCCAGGGCCGGGAACACGTGGCCCCCGGTGCCGCCCGCCATGATCAGCACGTTAGCGCCCATGGGTCGGCTCCTCGGCGAAGTCGCTTTCGCTGAACTCCATCTCTTCGCTGCCCAGGTGGGTTCGACTCTCCCACTCGATGCGCAGCAACAAGCCAAGACAGGCACAGCAGATCACCAACGAACTGCCGCCGTAACTGAGGAACGGCAAGGTCAGGCCCTTGGTCGGCAGCAGGCCGACGTTCACGCCGATATTGATCAGGAACTGGCCGATCCACAGGAACGACAAGCCATACGCCACATACGCAGCGAAATACTGTTTGGCCTTCTCGGCCCACAAGCCGATGTACATGCCGCGCACACACACGAACACGAACAGCGCGACGGTACACAGCGAACCGACCACGCCCAGCTCTTCGGCGAGCACCGAGAACACGAAGTCGGTGTGCGCTTCCGGCAGGTAGAATTGTTTCTGCACGCTGTTGCCCAGGCCCACGCCCAGCCACTCGCCGCGACCGAAGGCGATCAGCGCCTGGGTCAACTGGTAGCCGGAGCCGAACTGGTCGGACCACGGGTCGGTAAAGGTGATCAGACGGGCCATCCGATAAGGTTGCGCCTGCACCAGCACGGTCACGGCAGCCACCGCCAGCACCACCATCAAGGTGAAGCGGAACAGCCCGACACCCCCGAGGAACAGCATCGCCGCAGCGGCGCCCATCATCACTACGGTGGCCCCGAAGTCGGGTTCCATCAGCAACAGGCCGGCCATGGGCAGCAGCACGATGAACGGCTTGAAGAAGCCCATCCAGCTTTCACGCACTTCTTTCTGACGCCGCACCAGGTAGCCGGCGAGGTAGATCACCACGAACACCTTGGCGATTTCCGACGGCTGCACGTTGAATGCCCCGAAGCCGATCCAGCGCATCGAACCGTTCACCTCGCGGCCGATGCCGGGCAGGATCACCATGATCAGCAAGCCAAACGCACCGATCAGCATCAGCCAGCCCAGACGCTGCCAGGTGGCGATGGGGATCATCATGGTGACGATGCACGCGCCGAGGCCGATCACCAGGTACACCAGGTGACGGATCATCATGTACAGGGTGTTGCCCGACTGCACGGCCGCCACTTCGGAGGACGCCGACGTGATCATCACCAGCCCAAGGCCGAGCAAAGCCAGGCAACCGGCGAGCATCGGGAAGTCGAGGTCGATGCCGCGCCCGGTAATGATCGGCGACGGGTACGGCTTGATGATGTTACGGAGGTTGAGATTCATGCCAAGGCCTCCACGGCGCGGGCGAACAGCTGGCCGCGCTCTTCGTAGTTCTTGAACATGTCGAAACTGGCGCACGCCGGCGACAGCAGCACCGCATCACCCGGCTGGGCCAGGGCTTTGCACTGGGCAATCGCGTCGTCGAGCGAGCTGGCGCGCACTTGCGGCACCGCATCACCGAGGGCGGCGGCGATCAAGTCGGCATCGCGGCCCATCAGCACCACGGCGCGGCAATGGGCGGCCACCGGCCCCTTGAGGTCCTTGAAGTCGGCGCCTTTGCCGTCGCCACCGGCGATCAGCAACAGCTTGCCGTCGATATCGGCACCCAGGCCTTCGATGGCGGCCAGGGCCGCACCGACGTTGGTGGCCTTGGAGTCGTTGTAATAGCTGACGCCATCGACGTCGCGGACCCACTGGCAGCGATGCTCGAGGCCGCCGAAGGTGCGCAGGCTCGCGAGCATGGCATCGAACGGCAAGCCTACGGCATGCCCCAGCGCCAAGGCCGCCAGGGCGTTGGATTGGTTGTGGGCGCCACGGATTTTCAGCTCGCGCACCGGCATCAGGTTCTGGAATTCGAAGGCCAGGTATTTCTCGCCGTTCTCTTCACGGATACCGAAGGCCTTGAAGTCGGGTTTGCCCAGGCCGAAGGTCCAGCACGGCAGGCCCTCGCCCATCAGCGGACGGCTCAGGGCATCCTGGCGGTTGACCACCACTTGTTTGGCGCCGCGGAAGATCCGGTGCTTGGCCAGGTGATAGGCCGGCAGGCCGCTGTAGCGGTCCATGTGGTCTTCGCTGACGTTCAATACGGTGGCCACTTCAGCGCCCAGGTCGTGGGTGGTTTCCAGCTGGAAGCTCGACAGTTCCATCACGTACAGCTCGACGTCGTCGCTGAGCAGGTCCAGCGCCGGGGTGCCGAGGTTGCCGCCCACGGCCACGCGCTTGCCGGCCGCAGCCGCCATCTCGCCGACCAGGGTGGTCACGGTGCTTTTCGCGTTGGAACCGCTGATCGCGACGATCGGCGCCTTCGCGTTACGCGCGAACAGGTCGATATCGCCGGACAGCTTCACGCCACGCGCCGCCGCGGCTTGCAGGGCCGGTGTCGCCAGGGCCAGGCCGGGGCTCACGTAGAGCTCGTCGGCACGGCACAGAAACTCGACATCCAACTCGCCACAACGCACTTCCACGTGCGGGTAGTCACGGCGCAGCGTGACCAGCTCCGGTGGATTTTCCCGCGTATCGGCGACGGCAAACGACGTGCCCTGGTTCGCCAGGAAGCGAACCAGGGACATGCCGCTCTTGCCGAGGCCGACAACGATGCGGAAGTGGTCTGAAGCGATCAGGGACACTCGTTTCTACCTCAGTTTCAGGGTGGCAAGACCGACCAGCACGAGAATCACGGTGATGATCCAGAATCGGACGATCACACGCGGCTCAGGCCAGCCCTTGAGTTCAAAGTGGTGGTGGATCGGCGCCATGCGGAACACGCGGCGCCCGGTCAATTTGAAGGAAGCCACCTGGATGACCACCGACAGGGTTTCCATCACGAACACACCGCCCATGATGAACAGCACGATTTCCTGGCGAACGATCACCGCGATGGTGCCCAGGGCCGCGCCCAGCGCCAGTGCGCCGACATCGCCCATGAACACTTGCGCGGGATAGGTGTTGAACCACAGGAAGCCCAGCCCGGCACCGATCAGCGCGCCGCAGAACACGATCAGTTCACCGGCGCCCGGCACATACGGGATCAGCAGGTATTCAGCGAATTTCACGTTACCCGACAGGTAGCAGAAGATGCCCAATGCGCCGCCCACCATCACCGTCGGCATGATCGCCAGGCCGTCGAGGCCGTCGGTCAGGTTCACCGCGTTGCTGGAGCCGACGATGACGAAGTAGGTCAGCACCACGAAGCCGATGCCCAGCGGAATGCTCGCATCCTTGAGCATCGGGATGATCAAGGTGGTCTCGACCGCGCTTGGAGCCGTCATGTAGAGGAAGATCGCGGCGGCCAGGCCGAACACCGACTGCCAGAAATACTTCCAGCGGCTTGGCAGCCCCTTGGAGTTTTTCTCGATCACTTTGCGATAGTCATCGACCCAGCCGATGGCGCCGAACAACAAGGTCACCAGCAGCACCACCCAGACGTAGCGGTTGTACAGGTCGGCCCAGAGCAAGGTGCTGATGCCGATGGACGACAGAATCAGCGCGCCGCCCATGGTCGGGGTGCCGGATTTGGACAGGTGCGACTGCGGGCCGTCATTGCGAACCGATTGACCAATTTGCAGGCTCTGCAGGGTGCGGATCATCCACGGCCCCAGGAACAGCGACAGAGACAGCGCAGTCAGCACGCCCAGAATCCCGCGCAGGGTCAGGTACTGGAAGACCGCGAAGCCTTTGTGGAACTGTTGCAGATACTCAGCCAGCAGCAGCAGCATTAATGTTTCTCCGTACTTGAGCCACACAAGGCCACGACGACGTTTTCCATCACCGCGCTGCGCGATCCCTTGATCAAAATGGTTGTGTGTTTGTCTTGTTCGCCCGCACGCAGCGCCTGGATCAACTCGGCCTGGGTGGCGAAATGCCGCGCACCGGGGCCGAAGGCATTGACGGCATGAGCCATGTTCGGGCCGACGGCGTAGAGCGCGTCGACTTTGCCGCTGGCGTAAGCGCCGACTTCCCGATGGGACTGTTCGGCCCAATCGCCCAGTTCGGCGATATCACCCAGCACCAGCACCTTGCGCCCGTCGAAACCCTTGAGCAGGTCGATGGCGGCGCAGACCGAGGACTGGTTGGCGTTGTAAGTGTCATCGATCACGCGCATGCCATTGCTGGCCAATTGCGCGACGGTACGGCCCTTGACCGGTTGCACCGCGCCCAGGCCGGTGGCGATGCCAAACAGCGACACGCCCAGGGCGTAAGCCGCAGCCGCGGCCGCCAAGGCGTTGGCGACGTTATGGTTGCCCAGCAGGTTCAACTGCACATGCTGCTCACCTTGCGGCGAATGCAAGGTAAAGGACGGGCAACCACGGGCGTCGACCGCGATGTTCGACGCGTGGAAATCGGCCGCTGCATTCAGCACGGCGAACGTCAGCACCTTGCGACCGGCGGCGCGTACACGCCAGGTCTCGAAGGCATTGTCGTCAAGATTCAACACAGCTATGCCCGAGGCATCGAGGCCTTCGAGGATTTCGCCCTTGGCTTCGACGATTTTTTCCGGGCCGCCGAACTCGCCGACGTGGGCGGTCCCGGCGTTGTTGATAATTGCCACGTGAGGCTTGGTCAGCGCCACGGTGTAGGCAATTTCGCCAATACGCGAAGCGCCCAGCTCGATCACGGCCGCCGTGTGTTCCGGGGCCAGTTCGAGCAGGGTCAGCGGTGCGCCGAAATCGTTGTTCAGGTTGCCACGGGTGGCCAGCACCGGCCCGCGCGTGCGCAGGACACCGGCGAGCAGTTCCTTGACCGTGGTCTTGCCGCTGGAGCCGGTGATCGCGGCCACCGGCTTGGTGAACGCCGCACGGTTCAGCGCACCCAGTTGGCCCAAGGCCAGGCGCGTGTCGGCCACCAGCAATTGCGGCAGGGTGGAGTCCGCCACTTCGCGTTGCACCAGGGCACCGACCGCGCCTTTGGCGGCGACCTCATTCAGGTAGTCATGGCCGTCGAAACGCGGACCGGCCAGGGCAACAAACAGTTGGCCCGGATTGATCGCACGGCTATCGATACTGACGCCATTGAAACTGCAATCACCCGACAGCATGCGCGCCGAGAGGGCCTGGGTCAGCTCGCTGAATTTCATCGCTTTAAGCATGGGCGACCTCCCAGGCGGTCAAGGCATGATCGGCCTCGACCAGATCGGAGAAAGCGTGGCGTTCGCCGTTGATTTCCTGGTAGTCCTCGTGACCTTTACCAGCCAGTACCACGACATCGTCGACGCTGGCGCTGGCGATCAATTGGGCAATGGCCGCGCCGCGACCGGCAATGAAACTGGCTTTGGATGGGTCTTTGAAGCCGACGCGGATGTCGTCGAAAATCTGGCTCGGGTCTTCGCTGCGCGGGTTGTCGTCGGTGACGAGCACGCCATCGGCCAGACGCTCGACAATCTCGGCCATCAATGGACGCTTGCCGCGATCGCGATCACCGCCACAGCCGAACAGGCACAGCAACTTGCCCTTGGCGTGTGGGCGCAGGGCCAGCAGGACTTTTTCCAGTGCGTCCGGGGTGTGGGCGTAATCGACCACCACCAGCGGCTGCGAACCGCCGCCCAGACGTTGCATGCGACCGGCCGGGCCTTCCAGCTTCGGCAGCACACGCAGGATTTCATCGAGCGCGTAATCCAGGCCGAGTAGCGCACCGATCGCCGCGAGGACGTTGCTCAGGTTGAAACGACCCAGCAAGGTGCTGCGCAAATGGTGCTCGCCCTGCGGCGTCACCAACGTGGCGCGCACGCCCTCGTCATTGAATTGGGCTTCGCGGCAATACAGATAGGCGCGGGAGTCTTCCAGGCTGTAGCTGATCAGGCGCGCTTCGCTGTCTTGGGCAGCCAGCTCGCGGCCGAACGCGTCATCCAGGTTCACCACGCGGCACTTCAGGTCGTTCCAGGCAAACAGCTTGGCCTTCTCGGCGGCGTAGGCTTGCATGGTGCCGTGGTAGTCCAGGTGATCGCGGGACAGGTTGGTCATCACCGCCACATCGAAAGCCAGCGCAGCAACGCGGCCCTGGTGCAAACCGTGGGACGACACTTCCATGGCAACCGCCTTGGCACCGGCCTTTTTCAGGTCGGCCAGGGTCGCTTGCACGGCGATCGGGTTCGGCGTGGTGTGCAGGCCGCTTTGCAGCGCGCCATAGAAACCGGTGCCCAGGGTGCCGACGATGCCGCAGTGCTGGCCCAACAGGTCAAGCGCCTGGGCGACCAGTTGGGTCACGCTGGTCTTGCCGTTGGTGCCGGTCACGCCAATCAGGTTCAGATGGCGGCTCGGATCGCCGTAGAAACGCCCGGCGATGTCCGACAGTTGCGCGGCCAGGCCTTTGACCGGAATCAACGGCACGTCGGTGATCGGCAGCACGGTGGCACCGTCCACTTCATACGCCACGGCGGCGGCACCGCGTTGCAGGGCATCGGCGATGTGCGCGCGGCCATCGTATTTGCCGCCAGGCACCGCCAGGAACAGGTCCCCGGCGCGTACATTACGACTGTCCAGTGTCAGCTCGCGGATCAGCAGATCGCGACCGGCATGGGCAAAAATCTTGTTCAGGCTAAGAGACATCAGCCGCGCCCTCCATTGGCTTTTACCGCGGCGGCCGGTGGTCCGGCGTTCGCTTGTTGGGTCGGCGGCAGGTTGTCCGGCGTGATGTTCATCAGGCGCAGGGTGCCGGACATCACTTTGCTGAACACCGGCGCCGACACCAGGCCACCGAAGTAGCCCGCTTTACTCGGTTCATCGATCACGACGACGATGGCGTAGCGCGGGTCGCTCATCGGGCCGAAACCGGCGAACAGCGAGCGATAGGAGTTCTCGGCATAGCCTTTGGTGCCGACCGAGGTCTTACGCGCAGTACCCGACTTGCCGGCCACGTGATACGCCGGCACCTGGGCGCGGAATACGCCGCGCGGTGCTTCGATCACTTGTTGCAGCATGCCTTGCATGGTCTTGGCGACGCTTTCCGGGATCACCTGGGTCGCTTTCGGCGCTTCGTCGACGTGGATCAGGCTCAAAGGAACCATCCGACCGTTATTGGCCAATACAGAGAAAGCGTGGGCCAGCTGGATCGCGGTAACCGACAGGCCATAGCCGTAGGACAGCGTGGCGGTCTCGGCTTTTTTCCAGTCGCGGTAGTTCGGCAGGTTGCCCACGCGCTCACCCGGGAAGTCCAGGCCGGTGGGTTGGCCCAGGCCGATCTTTTGCGCCAGGTGGTAGATGGTTTCGCCGCCGATATCGAAGGCGACCTTACTCATGCCCACGTTACTGGAGTTGATCAGGATACCTGTCAGATCCAACACCGGGCCTTCGGTACGCGACACGTCACGAATGGTGTATTTGCCCAACTGCAGGGTGCCGGGGTAGACCTCGACCTTGTCGCTGGGCTTCCAGCGCCCGGTTTCCAGGGCGGCACTCATGGAGATGGCTTTCATGGTCGAACCCGGCTCGAACACGTCGATCATCGCGCGGTTGCGCATCATCGCCGGTTGCAGGTTGCGACGGTTGTTCGGGTTGTAGGTCGGCTGGTTGACCATGGCGAGGATCTCGCCGGTCTTCACGTCCATGATCACCAGGCTGCCGGCCTTCGCGCCGTTCTCGATGATCGCGTTACGCAGCTCGCGGTTGGCCAGGTATTGCAGGCGCAGGTCAATCGACAACGCCAAGGGCTTGCCGGCCTTGGCGTTTTTGGTGACTTGGACGTCTTTGATCAGTCTGCCGCGCCGATCCTTGATGACCTGTCGCTTGCCGGGCACGCCGGCCAGCCATTCATCGTAGGCCAGCTCAACCCCTTCGCGACCATGGTCGTCGATGTCGGTAAAGCCAACCATGTGCGCGGTGGTTTCACCAGCCGGGTAGAAACGGCGGAATTCCTCGATGCCGTAGACACCGGGGACCTTGAGGTCGAGCACTTGCTGGCCCTGTTCGGGGGTGAGGCCGCGAACCAGGTAGATGAATTCTTTATTGGCCTGGGCTTCCAGGCGCTCGGCCAGGGCTTTCGGGTCCTGACCCAACGCGGCAGCCAGTTGTGGCCACCTGTCCTTGGCCACCTGCAATTCCTTGGCGTTGGCCCACAGCGTGGTCACCGGCGTACTGACGGCCAGGGGCTCGCCGTTACGGTCGGTGATCAGGCCGCGGTGTGCAGGAATCGGAATATGTCGCAGGCTACGGGCATCGCCCTGGCCGATCAGGAAGTCGCGGTCGACCACCTGCAGGTCGATGATCCGCCAGGTGATGGCGCCGACCATCAAGGCCAGCAAGCCAAGCATCAGGCGGAAGCGCCACGGGTAAAGTGCGCCTTCGAGTTTCATCATGGCGCCACCATTCGAACTTCGGCCGCGCCAGGGATGTGCATCTTCAGCTGTTCGGTGGCCAGTATTTCGATGCGGCTGTGGGCGGTCCAGGTGCTTTGCTCGAGGATCAACCGGCCCCACTCCGCCTGCGCTTTATCACGCACACTCAATTCGCCGTACAGGGTATTGAGCAGTTGGCGGTTGTAATGGGCGCTGTAGGACACCGCAATCGCGGACACCAGCACGCCGATAAACAGCAACAACATAAAGAAGCTGCCGCCCGGGAGGGGCTTGGCGAAGAGCCTGCTCACCGCAACTTCTCCGCGACGCGCATGACGGCGCTACGGGAGCGTGGGTTGGCCTTGAGTTCAGCTTCGGAAGCGAACTGCGCCTTGCCATGGATTTTGATTTTCGGCACGAAGGCTTCGAAACGCACCGGCAGGTTGCGTGGCAGGTTGTCGGATTCACCCTTGACCAGGCGACGCATGAACAGTTTGACGATGCGGTCTTCCAGGGAGTGGAAGCTGATCACCACCAGGCGCCCGCCCACTTCCAAGGCTTCCAGCGCGGCTTCGAGGCCGGCTTCCAGATCGCCCAATTCATTGTTGACGTGAATACGCAGGCCCTGGAACGCACGGGTCGCCGGGTTCTTGCCCTTTTCCCAGGCAGGGTTGGCGACTTTCAGCACTTCAGCCAGATCGGCGGTGCGCTCGAACGGCTGGATTTCGCGGCGCTCGACCACGGCGCGCGCCATGCGGCCGGCGAAGCGTTCTTCACCGTATTCCTTGAACACACGGGCGATTTCTTCCACCGGCGCGGTGGCGATGAACTGGGCGGCACTGACACCACGGGTGGGGTCCATACGCATATCCAGCGGGCCGTCGTTCATGAAACTGAAACCGCGCTCCGGGTCATCGAGCTGCGGCGAGGACACGCCCAGGTCGAGCAAAACCCCGGCCACCTTGCCTGCCATGCCGCGCTCGGCGACTTCGGCACCCAGCTCGGCAAAGCTGCGTTGTACAACGACAAAGCGGCCGTCTTCGGCCGCTAGCGCTTGCCCGGTGGCAATCGCCTGGGGGTCTTTGTCGAACCCGAGGAGTTTACCGTCGGGCCCGAGCTGGCTGAGTATCAACCGGCTGTGCCCGCCCCTGCCGAAGGTACCATCCAGATAGCAGCCATCCGCGCGTACGGCGAGAGCCTCAACGGCTTCGTCAAGCAGTACGGTGATGTGGTTAAAGCCGCTATCAATAGTCACAAGATCAAATCACGCAGTTCATCAGGCATGGCGCCCGGTTGTTGAATAGCAGCCAGGTCAGCTGCAGAAACAGCATCCCAGGCATCTTCGTCCCACAATTGGAACTTGTTCAGTTGGCCCACCAGCATTGCGCGCTTGTCGAGCTTGGCGTACTCGCGCAGACGCGGGGGCACCAGGAAACGACCACTGCCATCGAGTTCGAGGTCGACGGCATTACCGATCAGCAAACGCTGCAGACGGCGGTTTTCTTCACGCAATGAAGGCAAGGCACGCAGTTTGGTTTCAATCAACTCCCACTCATCGAGGGGGTAAACGCATAAACAAGGGTCAACGGCATCGATCGTGATGATTAACTGCCCGGAACTTCGCGAAATCAGCTCGTCACGATACCGGCTCGGCATAGCGAGACGGCCTTTTGCATCGAGACTGATAGCGTTAGCTCCGCGAAACACAGATGCGTTTCTCCAAATTTTAGCGCTTTACGTTCAAAAAACCCACTTTGTGCCACTTTCCGCCACTTGCGCACACTATAGGAATGCGCCCACCACACCGTCAAGGCGCGGATTCAAGGAAAAGCCTTACAGAACGGAGATTTAGGAGCGCAAGAGGAGGAGAAATCAGAGTTCAGCGGTATTTTTGGCTCAATAAGAACAAATAGCTCAAAGAGCTATGCTTCAAAGTTAAAGTAATTTATTAAGAGTAAGATTTTTTTGGTATTACCAAGATGCATCTGCCAATGATTTGGCAGGGAGGGATTCTTGCGTTACTACCGGGTTTCTGCACGAGATTCGGACAGAAGGAAAAAAGGTGGAGAGTCGATCTATAAGCCGGGTTCTGTCTTGAACAGTCATTCGTCTACGATGGCCATCACTGGACATCTTTAGCAACCTACCCGGTCCCAGCGCGGGCCACGCCTTGGGACCCTATTTGGTCTTGCTCCAAGTGGGGTTTACCTAGCCACGAACTGTTGCCAGACGTGCGGTGCGCTCTTACCGCACCTTTTCACCCTTACCGGCACCGAAGTGCTTAGGCGGTTATTTTCTGTGGCACTTTCCGTAGGCTCACGCCTCCCAGGCATTACCTGGCACTTCGCCCTATGGAGCCCGGACTTTCCTCCCCCCCCTAATTTTCATAGAGGGCAGCGACTGTCCAATCGACTCTCCGCCGCGCAGGTTAACGGCACGACGGAGTTAGGACAAGTATTAAAAGTGCAGCAATGCCATCACGTTCAGACGGAATACCGGTTTAACCCCGGAACTATTCGGCTTTCTGTTTATCCAGCGCGGCCTGATACAACACATTTTTGCGCACCCCGGTGATTTCCGCCGCCAGCGCCGCCGCTCGCTTAAGGGGCATTTCCTTGAGCAGCAGATCCAAGACGCGCATGGCTTCGCCACCGACGGCGTCTTCATTTTCCGGCGCTGTCCAACCCGCCACCAGCACCACGCACTCGCCACGCTGCTGATTGCTGTCACCTTCGACAAACGCGCGCAGTTCTTCCAGCGGCAGCCCCTTGAGCGTCTCGAAGGTCTTGGTCAACTCGCGGGCCAGCAGCGCCAGGCGCTCGCCACCGAACACCAGCTCCATGTCCTGCAGGCATTCGAGGATACGATGCGGGGCTTCATAGAAGATCAGCGTGCGCGGTTCTTCCTTAAGCGCCTGAAGACGTGCGCGACGCCCCACCGCCTTGGCCGGCAGGAAACCCTCGAAGATGAAACGATCCGATGGCAACCCCGCGGCGGATAACGCCGCAATCAACGCGCATGCGCCCGGAACCGGCACAACATTGATACCCGCGGCACGCGCCTGACGGACCAGGTGGTAACCGGGATCGGAAATCAGCGGGGTACCGGCATCGGAAATCAGCGCCACATCGTCACCGGCCAGCAGGCGCGTGATAAAACGGCTGCCTTCTTCGCGCTCGTTATGTTCGTGGCAGGCCGCCAATGGCGTACTGATGCCGAAATGCTGCATCAAGCGCTGGGAGTGCCGAGTGTCTTCCGCAGCGATCAATTTAACGTCGCGCAACACTTTAAGCGCCCGGGCGCTGATGTCGTCCAGGTTGCCAATGGGCGTCGCCACGACAAAAAGCGAGCCTGCTGTGGAATTCAAAGGACCTGGAGCAGTCAAAACGCACACCTCAATGGTTGGCAAAAGCCACATTGTAGCGCGTCGACGCCGCGGAAATATGCCATCGAGATGGATGCCGTTTCAGCCGTCGGTCGGCCCTAGCCACCCAAACGCAACATTTACACCACCTAAATTGACGGTTTCACGCCAGTAACATCGCGCCTGGGCCAGTGCTTGGGTACAATTCCACGCTAATTTGATCGGTATCAGGAACACTTACATGATCCCTTGCCTGCGGCTGCTCTCCGCCCTCTGCCTCGCTGCCTTGCTGGGCGCCTGTGCCAGCTCGCCCTCGTCCCGCCTTGGCGACCTGCCACGGACCCCGGATGCCAGTATCGAGCAACTGCTCGAACAGGCGACTACCGCCAACACGCCCGAAAAAGCTGCGTTACTGCGCCTGAGTGCGGCCGACATGGCCTACCACCAGAACAACGCTGGCCGCTCGTCGCAGATTCTTGCGCAGGTGCCGCTGGATGCTCTCAAGCCCGCCGCGCAGGTGTTCGCCAACACCCTGGCCGCCGAACTGGCCATGACGCGCAACCAGCCCAAGGCCGCGCTGGCGGCGTTGAACCACCCCAGCCTGCAGAACCTGAAGGAGCTGCCGGCCGAACAGCAGGTCCGCACCGGCACCGTACATGCACGCGCCTATGAAGCCGACGGCCAGACCCTGGCCGCCGCTCGCGAGCGCGTGACCATGGCGCCACTGCTGACCGGCGACGCCGCCAAGAGCAACCATGAAGCCATCTGGGCGCTGATTGCCGCGCTGCCGGCCGAACAACTGCAAGCCAGCGGCAACCCGACGCTCGACGGCTGGATCACCCTGGCCCAGGCGGTCAAGGGCGCCGGCACGCTGGAGCAACAGCAAGCCGCCATTGACACCTGGCGTGCGCAGAACCCCGGCCATCCGGCCGCCGTGCAACTGCCGACGCCGTTGACCAAACTCAAGGAACTGGCGAGCCAGCCGCTGAACAAGATCGCCCTGCTGCTGCCGCAGGAGGGTCCACTGGCCAACGTGGCCAAGGCCCTGCGCGAAGGCTTCATGGCCGCGCATTACCAGGCTGAACAAGCCGGGCAGAAGCCGCCGGTCATCGAGTTCTATGACAGCTCGCGCCTGACCTCCCTCGACGACTTCTACGCCAAGGCCAAGGCTGCCGGCGTGCAATTGGTCGTCGGGCCGCTGGAAAAGCCGCTGGTCAAACAGCTCAGCGCACGCCCGCAATTGCCGATTACCACCCTGGCGTTGAACTACAGCGAGACCGATCAAAACCCAGCGCAGTTGTTCCAGTTCGGCCTGGCGGCTGAAGACGAAGCTCGCGAAGTCTCGCGCCGCGCCCGTGCCGACGGCCTGCACCGCGCCGCTGCGATGGTGCCCCGTGGCGAATGGGGTGAGCGTGTCTACAAGGCCTTCCGCCAGGACTGGGAAGCCAACGGCGGCACCGTTGTCGGCGTCGAGTACGTCGACCAGCCGGTCGCCCTCGCCCAGCAGATTGCCGATCTGTTCCAACTGCGTAAAAGTGAAGGCCGTGCCAAGAGCCTGCAAAGCGCCGTCGGCACCGACGTCGCCGCACAACCTTCGCGTCGCCAGGATATCGAGTTCATCTTCCTGGCCGTCACCCCGCAACTGGCCCAGCAGATCAAGCCGACCCTGAACTTCCAGTACGCCGGCGACGTGCCGGTGTATGCGACGTCTCACGTGTTCAGCGCCAGCGGCGACAAGAACCAGTACCTGGACATGACCAACGTGATGTTCTGCGAAACCCCCTGGCTGCTCAACACTACCGACCCGCTGCGCAACCAGGTCGCTGCACAATGGCCGCAAGCCAATGGCAGCCTTGGCCGCCTGTACGCGATGGGCGTCGATGCCTACCGCCTGGCGCCACGCGTGGGCCAACTCAAGGCATTGCCGGATACGCGCATTGACGGCCTCTCGGGCAACCTGGGCATCAGCGCCCACCAGCGCGTTGACCGCCAGATGCCGTGGGCGAAGTTCGTCGGCGGCGAAGTCCAACGTCTGCCCGATACCCCACGCTGATGCCCGAACGGTCCAGCGCACAAAGCGGCAAGGATGCCGAACTTCAAGCGCTTGAGTACCTTCGACAACAGGGTCTGCGCCTTCTGGCGCAGAACTGGTTGTGTAAACGCGGCGAGCTTGATCTGGTCATGCTTGACGGCGATACAGTAGTATTCGTCGAAGTCCGCTACAGAAAACACGCACAATGGGGTGGCGCGCTCGCCAGTATCGACGGGCGCAAGCGTCAGAAGCTGATACTCGCCGCGCAGTTTTTCCTGCTCAAGGAGCATCGCTGGGCTGACTCCCCCTGCCGTTTCGATGTGGTTGCCATTGAAAGCACACCGTCTGGCAAAGCTGATTTGAACTGGCTCAAAGATGCCTTCGACAGCTGATTCGCCGGACATCTTCACCACACACTTTTGCTCTTTGCTTTGCGGGCTGCACATTCCTGTGCCAAATAGCCGCGCTACTTAAGGTCACACAGATGGACATGCAATCCCGAATTCGCCAGCTTTTCCAGGCCAGCATCGACACCAAGCAACAGGCGATGGACGTACTTGCACCGCACATCGAGCAAGCCAGTCAGGTCATGGTCAATGCCTTGCTCAACGAGGGCAAAATGCTTTCGTGCGGCAACGGCGGCTCGGCCGGCGATGCCCAGCATTTCTCGTCCGAGTTGCTCAACCGCTTCGAGCGCGAGCGTCCGAGCTTGCCGGCCATTGCCTTGACCACCGATTCGTCGACGATCACCTCGATCGCCAACGACTACAGCTACAACGAAATCTTCTCCAAACAGATCCGCGCCCTGGGGCAACCGGGTGACGTGCTGCTGGCGATTTCCACCAGCGGCAACTCGGCGAATATTATTCAGGCGATCCAGGCCGCACATGATCGCGAAATGATTGTCGTAGCATTGACTGGTCGCGACGGCGGCGGCATGGCCTCGCTGTTACTGCCCGAGGACGTGGAGATTCGCGTCCCGGCCAATGTCACCGCACGTATTCAGGAAGTCCACCTGCTGACGATCCACTGCCTGTGCGATCTGATCGACAGCCAACTGTTCGGGAGTGAAGAATGACCGTTAAACGCCTCAGCCTATTGGCGATTGCGCTGTGCCTCGGCATCAGCGGCTGCAGCACGGCAATCACCGCGACACGTGACACCCCCATCCAGGACGACAAGGGCACCCGCACCTTCGGCAGCAAGATTGACGACTCGTTGATCGAAACCAAGGTCGAGGTCAACGTCGCCAAGGCCGCTACGGACCTGGGCAATGGCGCGTCGCGCATCGTCGTGACCAGCTTCAACGGCGTGGTACTGCTCGCCGGCCAAACGCCACGTGCCGAACTCAAGGCCCAGGCCGAACAAGCCGCCTCGGCCGTGCAGCGGGTCAAGAAGGTCCACAACGAATTGCAGGTAATGGACCCGATCACCCTGCTGGCCATCAGCAACGATGCGCTGCTGACCACCAAGATCAAGGCGCAGATGCTGACCGACAACGCCATTCCCGGTTCGCGCATCAAAGTCGTCACCGACAACGGCATCGTTTACCTGATGGGCCTGCTGACCCAGGCAGAAGCGACCCGTGCGGCGAACTTGGTACAGGGCGTGTCCGGCGTACAGAAGATCGTGAAGGTGTTCGAGTACATCGATTGATGTAACCGACAGGCCACAAAAAAAGGGCGCCGTGCATTGATTGCACGGCGCCCTTTTTATTGGCTGCAGATTACTGGTATTGCGAGTACGGGTTGCCCTGGAACTGGTTGTTCTGCTGCGGCGCCTGTTGCTGGGCGCCCGGCTGGCCATACTGCTGGCCTGGGATTGGGCCCAGGTTCACTTCTACACGACGGTTCTGCGCGCGACCGTTGACGTCGGCATTGCTGGCGATCGGATTATCCGGACCGGCACCACGAGCGCTCAGGTTGGCAGCGCTGACGCCTTGGGAGGTCAGATAGTTGGCCACGCTCTGCGCACGACGCTGGGACAGGTCCATGTTCAACTGACGGCTGCCGGTGCTATCGGTGTAACCCACGATCTGGATGGTGTTCTGGCTGAACTGCTTGAGCGAGTTGGCCAGGTTGTTCAGCGGCGTATAGAAGCTGCTGGCGATCGCGTCCGAGTTGGTGGCGAAGGTGATGTTGCCCGGCATGATCAACTTGATCTGATCGCCCTGGCGCTGAACCTCAACCCCGGTATTGGCCATGCTTTCGCGCAGTTTCTTTTCCTGCTGGTCGGCGTAGTAGCCATAACCCGCTGCGCCTGCACCCGCGACGACGGCACCGATCAGTGCGCCCTTGCCACGGTTGTTATGGTCGATGGCTGCACCGGCCAACGCACCGGCCAGAGCGCCGAGGCCGCCGTACTTGACGGTCTTGCTCATGCCACCGGATTCATTACTCGCCTGTCCCTGGCTGCTACCGTCATACGGATTGGGTGAAGCACAGCCAGATAACATGGCTACGGCAGTAGCGACAACGAGCAGACGACGCGGAGTGAACATGGAGAAGCTCCTACTTTTGCACTCTGGGTGCAGAGGATATGGACAATGGATCTTTGCCGGGTTTTGAACGCGACAAACGGTAAAAATTCCGTGGACGTATCTTAACCTGTAACAAAAAACGCAGGACTATCGTCGCGGCACAAACCGTAGCAGACACACTCTGAACACACGCTGAGTTTTTTGCTACAGGGCTTGACCGCCCAAGCTGCAATCATGCGCGCACAAAGGGGTTCTCGCGCATCTCGTCACCGAGTCGCGTCTCCGGCCCGTGACCGGTCACCACCGTCGCCGCCTCATCCAGCGTATACAGGCGCTGCTTGATCGAGCGCACAATCGCCGCTTGGTCCCCGCCCCACAAATCCGTGCGGCCTACGCCCCGGCGAAACAACGTATCCCCGGCGATCAGCAGCTTGGCATCGGCAAACCAGAAACTCATCGACCCCGGCGTGTGCCCCGGCGTATGCAATGCGACACCGCAACCGCAAGCCAGCTCTTCATCGTCGGCCAGCCAACGGTCCGGCGACGGCACCGGCGTATATGGCACGCCAAACGTCTGGCACTGCATCTCCAGGTTATCCCAGAGGAACTGGTCGGCCTTGTGCAAATGCAGGGTCGCGCCGGTCTTCTCCTTCAACTGGCCGGACGCCAGGAAGTGATCCAGGTGGGCGTGGGTGTGAATGATGCTCACCACCTTGAGGCCCAGCGCCTCGAGCCGCGCCAGAATCAGCTCGTGATTGCCGCCGGGGTCGACCACGATGGCTTTTTTACTGATGGGGTCACCGATGATGGTGCAGTTGCACTGCAACGGGCCTACAGGGAAGGTTTCGCGTATAAGCTTATATTTTGCGGCTTCCATAGGTGTTCCTATATAATTATTGGCACAATTTTGTCACACCGAGAATAAAAATGGCGACACTTCGAAAGCGTGGCCCGGCTCAGTGGCAGGTTCAGGTCAGACGAAAAGGATGGCCCCTGCAAACCAAGACATTCAATACCCAGGCCGAAGCAAAGACATGGGCGACCATGATCGAGCGCGAGATGGACGCGGGCGCGTTTGTCAGCCGAAATGAGGCCGAATCAACCTCATTCTCTACGGCTCTGGAGACGTATGCTAGCGAAGTGACTAGCAAGAAGAGGAGCAGTGCCTCGGAACTTTCTCGGATTCAGGCCATGCAGCGACATCCGCTAGCCCTGAGATCGCTGGCAAGCATTCGTGGTGCCGATCTGGCCAGCTACCGTGATAGTCGGCTCGCTGAAGGCCTAGCTCCGGCAACTGTGCGCCGAGAGCTAGCTTTGATCTCTCACGTCTTTACCATTGCCCGCAAAGAATGGCGCATGGAGTCGCTAAGCAATCCCGTCGAACTGATACGCCAACCTAGCGTCGACGACGCGCGCGATCGCCGTATCCTCAGCACTGACGTCTGGACTCTCGAAGCAGGAAAGCTCGTAAAAGAACACATCGACGAGCTAGAGATGATTCGACGCTACTCTCGATCAACTGAGCTGCCCCAGATTGTGACTTTCGCGGTGGAGACAGCCATGCGCCGGGGGGAAATCTGTAGCCTTCTGCGCACCAATGTAAATTTGGAGAAACGGGTCGCTCTACTCCCGATGACCAAAAACGGATCTGCGCGAGGAGTGCCGCTATCTAGCAAAGCAGTAGAGGTACTTAAAAGCCTGCCCGAACGCGATAGAGAGGACACCTACTTCAAGAGCAGACCTGACACCATCACCAAGGCATTCGCTGACGCTATCGAGGACGCTCGCCAGGCTTACCTCAAAGGGCTGAAATTGCACTTCAAAGAAAAGAAGCTCCCCCAAGACAAGATCGATAAACGAATCAACGAGGACCCCTTCCTCATGGACCTACGCTTCCACGATCTGCGTCACGAGGCGACTTCACGCCTGGCTGATGTCTTCCCGTTACACGAATTGACCAAGATCACGGGGCACCAAGATACCCGCATGCTGATGCGCTACTACCATCCGCGAGTCGAGGACCTAGCCAAAAAACTGAGTTAGAAAATGCTAGCCCTGGAAATGGCGGAGCAGACTGAGGCCTGATCCTCCCCAGCGACTGTCGAGGCCAGACTGTCGCTATCCGGCCAATGGCCGATTGTGAATGCCTATTTCATCGCCGGCCGCCTGCGTTCGACAGAAAGAAATGGTTACTCCGCTGAGGCGCTTCGAGACCAGCCCTCAGCGAAGATAAAATTACTGTTGCCTAAATTTTTTATATAATGGCAATGTGCTACTTCTCCGAACGATAACGCAACCGCAGGAAAGTATTTCATGTCTATTATAGTAAAAAAAGTACAGGTACCCTCTAACATTGCTAGTGAGTTTGAGGACCTTCATGGAATCTCGAGAGATTTTGAGATGGCTCGGAAATTGTGTCTAATAGCCAAAGATTTAGGCAATGACGATGCCAATCAGGGAGTCGCTGTCGACGGACTGTTGAGCGCTGCGTTAATCAGATACATGCGGTGTTTTTCATCTGGGGTGCGCAGCTCTCTCAAATCGGAAGATATGGAAGAACTCGGAGACGAGGTCGTCGAAGCTCATAATTTTCTGAAAGACTTTCGCGATAAACATCTTGCTCACTCAGTCAATCACTATGAAGACTGCTACGCAAATGTCGACCTCCATTTTAACGATGGCTCGCTCGAGAAAATTTACGGATTATTACCGGGCTCAAGCCGCGTAATATTAAATAATGGTAATGGATTTGCATTGCTGACGCTGATTGACAAGATGATTTGGCTAGTGGTGGAAAAAAAACGCGCCGCAGAAATCGCAGTGGTAGATAAATTAAACTCACTCGACAATGAGATTGTATTGAGTTTTAAACCTCGGCAGCCAAAAGAGATAAACCCGAGTGAAATTCGAGTAAGCCGAAAAAAAAGCAGCAAATAGAATTGCATCACGATGGCGACTGCTAGCCGTTAACAGTTTAGTGCGAAACCTGGCTAGCTTCTGTAAGTCGGGCAGGACTTTTTGCAGGCGGACGCTTTAGGATATTACCATCGTTAGCACAGTCGCGATTGTAGGAGTTTCCACATTCGATGGCGTTATTCTTCGTCCAAAGACTTTCATAGTACATTGCTGCGAATGAAATCGGGGGGGGGGATGGCAGTAGCTAGCCAATAATACACAAAGGAGATCATAGTTTGACAACGATTGTTTGGGATACGAAGGTCCTAGCTGGTGATACCCGCCACACTGTAGGGAAACACTTATCTCCTGATGGCCCAAAAATCTTCACTCCTCCTACTCCAACGTTGTTTAATGGATCACCTTTGATTGCTGTAGCTGGTGCAGGCAACGTCAGCATGGTCAATGGTTGGCGGGACTACTTGTTCGAGACCTCAAGAACTATGGGAGATCTTAAAGCGAAGATGGTTTTACACGTTGCGTTTAACACGCCTCATCAGAGCCTACTGATTCTAACGCAGAAAGCATGCTGGAAAGTTTGGGTCTATAAATTTCAGCCACATCACCTCGACGTGACTCATCAAATTGACGGCATCGGATCAGGTGCGAGATATGCGCTACCCCTGATCCAAAAATTCGGTGTTGCCACCGCAATTGCTCGGGCTGCACGTTGCGACTACCAAACAAACAAAATTGTAGTGTTAATACCTCATAAAGTAGGTGCTCGGAGGCGTTACGTGCCACGAAAAGAGTTGAAAGCCCATATTTGTATGGAGCGGCGCCTCTGGCATGTGAATAAACTACCTAAGGTGATTCAATTTCGTTTTTTGACTGGGAAAACATGAGACACGAACAGGGTATGACGCGAAAACCTCATTCGTTGGTATTAACGGGCATCAGCATCAACGCCTGGCCAGACATTACTGAATTGTACCTAATTTTCAAGACGCATTCGAATTGCTCCTGGACTGCCCCCGGCACCACAGACATTCACGATCCCTAATTACACTACGCGAGCAAAAGAATCAGAGCGTCTTGAGGATAAGCACGCGCAATCAGATCCAATGAGCTTTTTCGCTGATCGTCAAATGCAACCACCAGCCACGCTTCATACCTGCTGTCGAGACAGGGGTTGCTTTCACCACCGAGCCGCTGCATCAACCCCTGACCGATGGCCGAACGCAACCCAGCCCACCAAAATTGCAGTTACCGGGCCAATAGCAGACATTAGAGACGCTCACTGCCAAGCAGGAACCTCGTTAAGCGAGCCTGCTCACCCAGACAAAAAAACGCAACTTGCCATCTTTTTACGCCATGCGTCACCTACCTAACAGCCGTAATGAGAATAGGGATAACCATTCGTAAATGCAACGCTCACCCTATAGCGATAGTTTCAGGCTCTTCTAAATAATGAGGATCGATTCACGACCAGCATATAACCTCGAATCCTGAGAAAAACCCCAGAGTGCTTTTCGTATTACAAGCGGTTTCTTATCTCCCAATACAAATGCTTCGAAATCCAGTCGGGATTGTACCAATGACGCCCCTCAAGCCATTCGTGACCTTCATGTAAATTGTGTTTTGCATGCCCGAAGGGTTGATAGCGCGAAATATGCCGATTGTATGCCGATATATAATCTGTAATAGATTCGTACCATGAATTTCTAACATTATGAAATTCGGATCGAAGCCTACTCTCGACACAGCCTCGATCGTCATCGCTTAAACAATTTAGATAATACATAGCAACTGCAAAATCCAACGCAGATGTTTGCATCGAAAAGACATGTTTATCTGCGTCATCGCTATCAAAATCCCATGCACTCCACCGTTTATGCGCAAGCGTCCAAATAAGGTTACGCTGAACTTCGTCGCTGCACTTCTGTACCTTCTCAAACGCGAATATTAAATCCTTTCTGCTGCTCGCGATTGACAAGCGAATAGCATTAAAATACTGGGTGATCGCCGCTTCGGACATACTAAGCAGAGCTTCCCCCATAGCGCACTGTAGCTCTGGATATCTTGATGGATAACTGTTGAATACTGCAACCCACTTGATCCACTCTTGACTATTGCCAGCACTTTGGCGCAAGAGTTGCTCCCAAAGAACCTGGAATTCGTCATTCACACCGGAAGTTATCCAATTTAACGAGAGTCGCAATGCGCAAAATTTCAAAGGCCAAGAATTAGAATTAACGGCGACCTGAAGCGTTTTAGCAGCTTGCAGAGGATTCAAAACCTCAATCACAGCTATTAATACGACAACGTCTTGCAACTCACTCAGAATAATCTCGAGCGAAGATTCCGAAAAAACACTCAGCATTCTAACAGCACATGAAAGCAGGGGATCATATAGATAATCGGTAACATAACGAAGTGACTGATCAACGCCCTCCCAATTGTGAAGCATGCAGCCAGAAAGAAAAACCGTATCGATATGCTCCATATGGCGGTGATGGCGCGTTATTGTAATTTTATACGCCATTATCAGCTGCATCAATTGATCCAATCGATCACTTCTGAGAGGGCCAGCACTTTTAAGCTCTCTCCAAAGTTGACCATCGCCGAGATCAAGAGCAGCAGCCACCGTAATCACCTGAATTAGAGATGCACTAGAACTATCGATTTGTGTCTTAACAAGCTGAGCAACTAACCACTGAAAGATGCCATACAGCTTCTCAGCGTCCTCTAGTGAAAGTGTTGAAAAATTGAAAAGAAAAGGAAACTCTTGCTCAAGATTAAATTGTAAGAACTCAAGGTCATTAGGGTCATGAAAATATCTCGACTGGACTATTACCTTAGGCTCTAAGGCAGGAGTATCACATGCCCTTGCTCCAATATATTTCAGAAATCCAATACGCTCTTCCATTACACCGACTTCCATATCAAGTGCTCGCTTGAATTCAAGTGCGCCCATAACGTATCGAATGCATCTACAACAGGCTGAGGGTGAGCTACCTGCTGCACTATTGCGTGAACGGAACCAAGATGATTCACGGATGCACCTAAAGACCATACCTCGGGACCATTACCACTTCCGTTGGGAAATATGAGAAAACGGTCATGAAAGGGCCAACCTTTCGGACCAAAGCTAATTCTAAATTCAAGATCAATATGAGATTCTCCCTCAATGGACTCAGATAGTAACTTTACTTGTTCTATTATCCAATGCTCTCGTGTTGACGAATCCGGTTCCTGGCTCGACTCCTCTGATAAGCTTGGCGCTATATCCTTGGAGGTCTCGCACACCTTACCTTTCGGCTTGTCGATCTTCCCACACACCTTGGTGGAGGTTATTGCTCGCAACTTAGACTTCTCATGTTTGCAATAAAAAAATGTTGTTAAAATATCTGCACTTGAAAGGTAGGGATCCCAGAGATAAACGGCATCTTCACCATGCATATTCACCAGTTCTCTTATATCTGCCAAAGATCTCTGATGCTCTGTTTCACCACGAACCTTACCCCCGTACTGTACAAAACACTTCAAACTTACCAGCTTTCTAATTTCAGTGTCACTAATTCGCCTCTCAGTCCACACTCCATTTGGACGGATTAACGCTTCCCCATGAGACCAAGTTCTTTGAACAGATACTAGCGGTACTTCTCTGCGAATTTTAGAGCCATCACTACCAACATCATGAAAAACTCGAAAAGAGTCACCCACACTTGACACTGTTCCGCGCATACCACCTCCACCAATAAATGTCGTCGGAGGGTGTGCAGCTAAAATAATGTTTTTTTCAAGATCCCAAACTATCCCCCTGAATGGTCTATTTGATATGTCTGCAACGATTGAGTTATCTCCCTCGGTCAATTCTTGTTGTCCATAAGCTACGATCGCCTCATCAAAAACGAGTTGAATGGATCCACTAATGCGACGAGGCTCTACATCTGGATGCCATGCAACAGTGACACCAATCATATTATCTTGCGAGCCGGAAAAATTTGTTGCTATTGAATTTACCGGCAATTGAATCACTATATTTCCGAGTCTGTCTGGAATCATAGATAAATCAATTTTGGAAAACTGTTTTACCCAAGTACCAACCGCCTCGACATAGCTCGGGCTATCGGTAATAAACCGCAAACTATCTTTTGTTGAATCAGCCAGTTCAACAACATATGAGCCATTCCAAAAATTATTCTTTAATACACGATTCAGCGGGACGGGAATGCTTCCATCCACCGCATAAAAAGCAGGTGCACTCGCCTTCAGTTTTCCATGCAATAAGGGAGCGTCGTGGGGTCGCCATTCCCCATTGGTGTCGAACCGTCCTGCCGCCTGGAGCAACGATTCTAATGAAATATATCTCCTGACCACCCCAAAAGCGCGGTTGGCTATGCCATTGACTGTTCTATTACTCCCATTTAGGAATAAGGTTTTTTTTTGCTCCTCTGAAGGTGTTCCCTCGATTGCCACACAGATGGTAAAAACGTTCAGAAAGCCCTTACTGTCAGAACAGCCTACTTCAACAACCTCGAACCATTGGTAGTGACCTAGAACACCTGGCTCAAGCAATCGAATCAATCCGGGAGATATTCGGTCTCTGGAGTTCGATGCTATGTATTGAGTCTGATTCATTATGAATTTCTAGTAGTGAGGTGGAGGTAACTATAGCGGCTTCGAGTGACTCGGTCATTGCAGGGGATGCATCTACCACCCATAGCAACAGGAGCAGTACGCCCTTAGCTCCGTTGTGCACTGCCATTAATAAGCCGCATTTCAAACCGGATCTGAGTCCCCTTCCTCAAACGGCTGCTTCTGCCGATTCTGTTGAAAAAGTCGGTCACGGCTTTCGCAGCTGAAAAGTACGCGCCCGACTTTGAAATCTTTACTTTTCGGCTGAGGTTTCCAGACGCAGATTTCACTTTCCACCGGTCAATGATTAGGCAGTTTTGGATGACCGTCTTTTTCTACAGAGTCGGCCGATTTCTGCCTGTCGCCACCGGCAGCAATGCGCAACTCTCAGCTGATAACGGTTACTAAGCGTGCGGGTCAAATCCGATGTAATCGGTGGTCTGATCGAATGCAACAGCCTGGTCAAGTGCAGCGCAAGCGAGTGGTCAATACCGGCTCAATCAGGTGGTTAAATGGTCTGCAATTTCGCATGAGTGACTCACCCAGCCCAATAGTCGCAAACAATCGCCACGTAGGAAGTTCTAGCCATTCGTTAGCGTAACAAAGCAGGAAACTGGTCCCGCTTTGAGCAAATCAAGTCAACCCTGACCCCCATCCCCCACCGCCGACAATGGTTTGTATTCGCACCGTTGCCGCACGAAGTCAGTCGGTACTGTTACGAACGCCTCAAAGAACTCCTCGAAGTCGAAATCGGCCAGCCTATAAGGGGCGACAAGCACGGACTCTTGGGAATTCCCGAGGAAAACCACCGGTTGGTTCGCCGCGACGTTGGCGCACTCGTGGGAGTAATTAAAGTCCAATGCATGTGCCATCAGATAGACTTTCTCCGGCACGCGGGAATCAGCGATCTGATCACTGGACCAGCCCCATCCGAAATAGAGAATCACACCGGACACCAAGAAGGACAGTAGCGAGTAAAGGGGAGGCTCATCAACGGATGAGCCATCAAGCTTACCTTTGATCCAGCCGGCACCAATTAGGCCGTGAACCAATGACAGCGCCACGGCCACGGTGAGTATGAACGGCACCAGCCACTTGAGTACCAATAGACCAGTGGTGAGAACCAAGGTAATGGGTAAGGCGGAAGCATCAACGTGGAAAACCCCATTGAGGTAACTCGCAGCTTTACCACGGGCGCAGAGAACCACAACCGAGAGGATGATTGAAACCAGAAACTTGGTAATGGCAAAGCTCCATAGCGACCTCACCACCGCCGAGCGCTCCAAAGACACCCCAATGAAGATCGTGCATAGGACCACAGCCCATAAGCGAAATGCCAAGGTATGCTCGCGTACCCAGTCCATATCGCTGCTAGCTGATCGAGTGATTGCCAACAAGACACCCACAATGCCAATCAAGCCAAGGGCCCAACTGAGCTCATATCGCTGCCTGGCTTTTTCATGCCCTTGGGCGCTCAGCCATTCCCCAAAGCGGTGGTGGATGTCGCGAACGTAATACTTCAAAGACTTCTGACGTTCCCGAGACAGGTCCTGCTCTGTCCCTCGCAGCTCACGATGAATGCTTTCGAGGTGTTTTTCGATTTTTTCGCTCATGTTCTAAAGACTATCGCTGAAGTAAACGTTGACGTGAAACGTATGTTCCCCATGGGATCCTGCAAGCCCGGCAACGGATCTGCGTTGAAATGAAGCGATGCAAGTAGCCCAGGTGAGATGACGTCAGCCCAGGCTAGCTGGCGCAGGTGCCGCCGCGTATTGAGCAATCGTCCGCTCGACATGAGCATCGGCGCGGCGATAGATTACCGGGAGCTCCGCGTCGAATGCTCGCGCAACGTCTTCAAATGTCGGCGTCGCTTGCTCGTCGCAACCGCGAAGCAGGCGAGCTTTCACTTTGTCATACAGCTTTGCTAGCACTTGGCTCTGCTCGACATAGCGGCGCAGGCTCGACAGCTTGTAGGGGTCAGAGAAGTTTTTAGCAGACGCTTCGATCAGCGCCTCGTATTTAGACATGTCCACGGCGAAAGCAGGTTCAGTGTAGAAGTAGTGATAGCAAGCTGTCCTGATTCGTTCGTCCGCGTCGTACTGCTGCTGCCGCAGCAGATCCCCCTCCTCCTCTGCCTCCTCGTCAGCTTGAATTTTCCTCGTGACCAGCATTTCTGCTTTTGAAGCAATGGCCAGCAGCTCCATGTCGTCCTCTTCAAAGGCGATCTGCTTAAGAAAGGTCGCTACGCCCAGCAGTTTGTAGTCCAGGAAAAAGTCGTGATCTAGATAATCCCCATCGACGTTTTGTTGTGATTCCAGCTTCTCAACCCATGCTTCGAGGTTTGCTTTGATCGCGTTGCGCATCCAATTGCCCTTATTCAAATTCAGCCCGTGCATGCTGTGTGCTTCTACAAATAAGGCACTATGCTATCAGGTCGCTGGAAATCCTAACGTATCAGCGTGAACTGGCCACTTCGACAAATTGATGGCTAAAACTTTTCAGGGATTGTGATGTTATCCAGATACCAGCCGCAGTAGTTTGGTGTGCGCCTAAATCCGACAGCTGCCGCTTGCTCGTGTTTGGCCTTGCCCTTGACGATATCTAAGCCGCCCCAGCTGACTTCAACCACCGGATCTTTCAGCATGGATTCGTGAGCGACGGAAACGCGGTGGGCTAATTCCAGCGTGCGCGTTTTTTCGTCGAGTTTTGCCATCACGTAATGCACGCGATCTGGCCTTACCGGCTCTTTCGAGTAAAGGGCGTTTTCGGGATAAACGCGAACAGTGATTATCTCAAGTTCATCGCCTCGCACGTGGGCATGTAACTTCTTCGAAAGGCGCTGCATGTAGATTGACTTCTGGTGTTTAAAATTTTCAGTGTCCCTATGCACTTCAAAGCCCATTCTTGACCAGAACTCTACTGAGCTTTGAGGCGCGCACTGAACAACGAGTACTGCGTTGTCTTGAGCTTCTTCGTTGCGAATGGCGTCCTCCACCAGTGCTCGACCAATCCCGCGCCGCTGACAATCGCTCTTTGTCTGCAAAATGGTGTCATGGGAAATACCGTAGATGAGAAAGCCGACTGGTCCCTCAGACTCAACAAAGACAGTCATCAGTTTTTTGTCGCACGCTTCCTGGATCATCCTCCAGTTGTTGATGAAGCCAAACCCATTGCGTACCTCATGTTTGAGCCATTTCTGAATGTATGGAAGATCAGCGTTCACTGCCGTGCGAACACCTCCCTTCGACAGGTAAACATTACTGTGTGGCATTGGATTTTCCTTCAACTATTTGCCGTCTGCTCGACCATCAGTTCGAACTTGGCTGCATCGACTTCGCGCATCACTTCGCGGCAGGCCACGTAGCAGGTTCCGCGTCTGGTGCGCAGGCCGTGGGTGACGCTTTTCCTATGATCCTGCCTTCGCCCAGCGTAGCGAGCTGATTGCTTTGAATTGGCTGATCCCGACTGATCCACGCTCGTTCCTAGCTTTTGATCCAGGCCTAGTCAGTAGTGCCTCTACCGCCGGCCTCGCTGCTTCATAAATCTGAAAGGCGTTGTAATCGGCATCGAGCAGCACTAGGAGAACAGTATCGAAGGACTGCTTTAAGTCGATCGATCCAACCCGACCACCACGCATTCGAGGATTGGAGAAATACCTACCCTTGATTTGGATCCTGACAGTCAACCCATCCCGTGTTTCAGTCGCGTCATACCCGGCTTGCCTAGCAAGCTCCAGATTGAGATTAAGGATCCGGGCTGCCTCATACTCAGCAACCTCGCCCGTGACCCCCAGAGGTTTGCCAGTAAGGTGGTAATAGCGACGGGCAAGTATTTTCGCGTCGCGAAGAATTTGATAAACCTCATCCATTGCTTCCATGTTTTCACCTTCCGACAACTTCAGCGCCCAATTTCCTGTGGTTATCCTACTGAGCTAACCCCAGGTGTTAGGCCGGGGCTTGGGTGTCCCTGGTGCGAATTTCCTTCAATAGTCTTGCAATTCAAAAATCCCACCAGACCGCACCATCAGCTCACGTATTTGTTCGGTCGTTGCGGTCTCATCGGGCCCAATCGACCATTCGCCGATACCGTGGTGAACGCCCCAGGGATCGCCAATCACCCACGTAATAGGCCACCTACCGTCCCGACTGAACAATCGCATCATGGCCTCCAGCAAAATAGGCATCAACTGATCGTCCGGCATTTCGTCCATGGCAAATTCCTTGAACAGTTCACTTGTTACCCACCTTCGCCTCAGCGGCTTTAGCCAGGGCACACTTACGTTGATGCCACCACTCGCTAAACAGTACGACCGGAAACAAGCCAGTCAGCAGCACGAATACAATCCAATCACCGCGCGACCACCCGACGCCGTACCAGCCAAAGACATCAAACCCCTGCTGGAAGCCTAGGTACAGGAAGTACACAACTGCTAAGAAGCAGGAGTTGCGACAGGCACTTCCAAACGACATACGCATTCTCCTTTCCTCGGTCACGTGGAGACATCGCTGGAGACTTGGAAAACCATCTGCATTGCTGCTTTTTGAGCAGCCCGAGCATGCGCGGTTGCGTCTGCCAGTAGATACTCGTGAAAGCGGTTCAAGGCATCAACGAACCCTGTCGAGAGCCAGTGGTAGTCGACGATCACTACTTGGCTGCGAGTAATACCATGCGCCGTCAGTACGGGATTGAGCATGCTTTCATCCGGTTGTGATTCGCCGACAACGTAATAGACCAGCTTCGCTCTACCGTCCCTGTAGAGGTTGGACTCGGCTGCTCCGGTATGCAGGAGTCCGCATCTTGCCGCCCACAGATCCTCAGCGTTGAAGGCAAAGGTGTTGCCATTGAACAGAAATCGGTTCACCCAATCCTTAAAGCCTGGGCCACCAGGTTCGCCTACTGCGTTCAGCCAAGACATCTGGTCGATCGCCGAATAAATTAAGGCTATTGCATGGGTATGGTGCCCCGTACCCATCAGCGTGGTGATTGCTGAAAGGTTGGACTTGAAGGTACTGAAGATTCTTCTATCAAGCTGGGTCATAGTTGTACCTGGGCGGCAATTCCGTTAATTGTGGTTGTTGTTAGCCGCGCTGAACTCGCTCTCCAAAAACGCACGGCGGGCTGCAACGCGCTCACGGATGTGCTTATCCAAGGCATCACAGTCGGAATGGGATAAGTCGCCGTAAATCATCGCGCTGATCGTGAAGGCCTCCGCTCGGTTTGCGGGGGTATCGAGATATTCTTCCCAAGCCACCTGCTCATCATGCCCAGGTTTGCAACAGGCTACTACCAACTTTCAGTGCATCTACCACAGCGGCCAGGGGCGGTGGCAAGGCAGCACGGCCCAAGTCGCGGGTAGTGCTTACTTGAGCGTCGATCTGTTCCAAGATGCGAGTCATGGCGAGGTTTTCTCCAGTTGTACCGATGAGGCGAAACCGCGCCTCTCCTACTGCCAAACCCCCAATCAAGGGGGGAAGGCGTGGCAGCTGCGAAGTTTCCATTCATACGGGACAATCTGTTTTTCTGCTCAGGCCTGCCCTTTTTGCTTCTTCCAGGGCCGCTTTGTATCCGTCATAGGGGTAAGCAGGCCACTGGGAAGGTGAGCAAAACCCATCACGTCTCTTCTGTGATGGGAATTGTGCATGCCATCCAGCGCCTCGCTCGAATATCCAGCCAGTCAGCCCAGTCCCGTGAAACTGGTCGTAGGTGATGTCGATGATGAATTCACCAACCTCAAACCATGCGTGTGACACTTCACTTTCCAGCTGAGGATGATGACAACCACAAACGTATTGACCCTCCCACTGGAGCGTTTCCCACACTATGCGGCCAACGATATCGGCAGCGACTCCACACGCGCCTGAAGGGAATCCGCTGAAGGTTGAACCCTTGACACAGGCAAGGCTCAGAAGCCCTTGCCGACAAGCTTCTGCAACCTTTTCCAGCTCTGCCGAATCAATAGTCCTCATTACTTTTCCTACTTCGCTTCCTTCATGTGCGACAAGCCTTTTTCGAACCAATCTTGCGCGCCGCCAAGGTTCCCGCAGTCGATGAGACCGATCACCTCTTTCAAACCGTTAGAAGCTTTTTCTGGAGCTAGCTCGCCACTTGCGACTGCTTCAAACACCGAATCAAGCATACGATCCATTGCATCTAGGTCGGGAGTATCTAGCAATTGCTTACGTTCGCTGAACATGGCGCCTACCTGTTTCGAGGACCCGAAAACCGCGCCTCTTCTACGGTCGCGGCCCCACGTTTAACGGCGGGGCTTGGTCGTACCTGGGCGGGATTTTCCATCGTCTGCGGGTTCAGTCGTCGCTCTCATCATCGGTAACGGTGTAGCGGAAATCGTTGCGCGTCAGCAGGTACGCAGCTGGCTTCAAGACACCGTGATCAGCGCGCACAACATTGACCGTGATGTGGATGTTGTCGATTTCGCTGATGTAGTCACTCCATAGCGAAAAAATCTCGTCTCGAAAAAAAGCTTTTGTCAATCGCCCCTGATCTTTGGCGAACATGTGAAGTACCTTCCAAGCCGGAATCAGCGTCATCCCCGTGTGATAAAGTTCTGCAAAATGCAGTTCAAAAATAGCCTTTTCCGTCCTGTTCATATCATCACTCAATTTAGCGTTGTTAATTTAATCTAGCGTTGCTAAAATAATACAACAACGCTAAATCTGTCGCAACTCCATTTTTCGCCCGCATTTCAAGGGCATCTGCCACCGTTGATTTCCAAACACTTGGGCATCGGCGTCAAGGCGGCGCCATAGGCGTGCCCTGGTACCTGTGGCTCAAACACCAGACACCAATTGTGCCGCTCGATCAATGGACCTTTGCCGATGGACTCTGGACGCTGGCTCGCCGGCGATTCGCCACCGTCGATGTCGCGACTGAGATGAGATTCGGGACGAGCCCGCCATGGACGCTGGGAAGCTACGCTGGTAGCACCTGGTGCCCGAACACGAACGCTTGATTCATGAACTGAAAGCTTCGCAGGAATGCTCGGCCATCAAGGCCAGAATGGAAGCGGAGTAAGGCCCATCTCCCAAGGAACGATCCAGATCGAGGACGGCGGGCGCTGGCCGCTGGCGACGCTGTTCTACTAGCTGCCCGCGGAACCTGATCGCAAGCCCCGGTATCTGCTTCGTGCTAGGCACTCTCAGCCATCAAGTCCAAGTATTGCCATCCCGAAAGTCAGACCGGCTTGGCGAGCTATGCACCGTGCATAGCTCTGTGGGGCTCAAGGACCCAGTTTGTCATTCACTTGAGCTAGTTATGCACCGTGCATAAATACTTCACCTGCGACATGAGTCAGCCCTAGTTTTGTGGCTCAACTCAATCTGACGATTCGTTATCCACGGCGGGCTCCATTACAGCGGCAACACTCCCAGCCATTTCCACTAACACATCGACAATGCGCGCACGTTCCCACGGGTCATTTGGTGCAACCGCCGCCGCGACTGCTCTAGGGTTTGCCAATACGGCTTGCAGAGCATCGAAGTCATTTGCGTTCAGGTCTAAGCTGAAGCTCAAGCGTTTAGTCATGATGTAACTCCAACAGAGGGATCTGGATGCCGATGGCCATCGCTTGCCCTAGATGCTCGGCATAATTGATGCGAGCGCCGTCGTCGAAAAGGCGATTACGAAAGAGGATTTTTTCAGAATTCCGAAACATTAGATCAATCTCCCGCGGCTATAAATTGCTTCATCCTCGCCATGCGAAGGCTGGGTGTCTGGCTGGGCAACCGGCCTTATTGTCGGCTCTACCGGAGCAACAGTTTGAAAATTCTGCACTTTACGCTGGGCGCTCATCTCTTCGATACGCGTCATACGCTTCAGGGCCTCGTTGGGATCCTCTCCAGGCAGAAGACCAATACGCTTACGAACATCTTCGATCTGCGCGCAAGGGAACTGGCCGGCAAGTCGGGCGTGACGCTTCGCGGTAAGGCTATCGCCGCCTTGGTCGCGATCGTATGCAAGCGAAAAACACTGAATTTTATAGCGCTCGGCCAAGGCGATGATTGCCGCCTCAGTATTTGGACCAGGTTCGCCAGAGGTGCCGATGAACAGGATCCGCCGCCGCTCTTCTGGGCTAGCCAACTGGTAGGTGCTCAAGGTGTCGACGCCGCCCTCGCTGAAGCGGATTTCGGTGGGGTTCGCGCATTTCGGGTTGGCGAGGTAGACACCTTTTTCAGTTTCTGTCGTAAAACCCTTGAACTCATGTCGTTCGCCATGGATCACCTGAGCGCCGCGGTACTCATACCCGCAAAACTTGGCATTAGCATCAATGTGAGGAAACACAGCGGAGCCATGCCGGCTCGTACGCCAGCGCGTTTCGGCCAACACTTCGGACGAGATTCTTCGCACTTGGCTCAAATAGGTATCGCGCCGGCCCATGAAGCCAAAAGTCCGATAGTGGTCTTTCGTGCTGGAGGCGATTGCCTCCTGGCGTTCCCGCTCCTTCTGCTGACGCGCTTCATCGCGTGCCCGATCGGTACGAGCTTGGTCTTCCGGTGAATTACCCAGCGATGGGAGCACGCCACCCTGAAATGCACGAACATCGTCCTTGGCCTGGGCGAAGCTCCCACCTCTGACTTCCTGGTAGAGCTTGAAAATGTCACCGCTCTTACCCGCATGACGGTCGTGCCAGATCCAGTTGTCATCAGCGGCCTGATAGATGTCGTATTTCCCCGCACCGTGGCGAAAGACCGCATGCCCCTTGTAAGAGGCCTGTTTGTCGTACTCCATACCCAGATGAGCGGCGTACTCAACCAGGTTTACATCAAGCTTCATCGCTGCGACTTCGCGGGCGTCGGCGGCTTTGTCGAATTTCATGACACGCCCTACATCAGTACCAGGTACCTGCCGTCGCACTCGACCAAGAGGCTGTCGATCAGCGAGTGTGTGATCGGGCAATAGACCCTCACGTCCCCTTCCGGGACCTGCTGCCAGATCGCATTTGGACAACGTACGCAGACCGTCTGAGGAAGCTCGCCCTGCAGGGCGTTTAATGTTGCCGAGCGTACGGGAGAAGGCTTCTTCGTTTGCGGCGTCACCGGCGTCGGTGGCGCGGTCAAATTGGCCGAGGCTGCCGGCGACTCGCTGGCCTGCGGCGCCGGCTCGGGACTCGGGTCGGGGAACTCCATCGACGGCGGCGACAGGTCGTCCATCAACGCGGGAGTACCGGCCGAGGCAGGCAAGGGTGGCAGGTCGGGCAGGATCAATTCGGACATAGCGGGCCTCCTGAGGCTCAGGCTTGATCAGTTTCAGCTTCGTGGTGAATAAGGCGGGCTTCATTCCCTGGAGCGTTTCGCAAAGGTCGCGGCGTTGCTCCAGGGGCACGGATGAGCCGGGGTTTGTCCAAGGTTCAACTTCAATACCTGGAGCGGGGTTTTCTGCAGCTACAACAGCAACGCGGCGGGCGTCGAGCGGCCATGTCTGTTCGTTGGCGCGAAGGTCGACCACGGCAGCGCCGAAGGCCTTGGCGTGGTCGATCTCGGTTTGAGCGGGCGGCAGAACCGTGACGGACTGACGGGGCTTTTCTTGAGGCTGCTCCTTCGCTTGGCCGGGGAACTGGAAGAGTGGTGAAACACCCTGGAGGCGATCGAGGACAGATAGTTGTTGAGGGGCTAGCTTGAACGGCTGGCCGGTGTGCACGGATGCGCGAATTGCTTCGCGCACTTGAGGCATAAGATCGAGGGCGTTTTCTTTGTAGATGAATTGCGACGCCGACTTCTTGAATGGGAGCCAGTTCGCTTCACTCAGGTACGTTTTGCAACCGTGGATTCCGCGGGTATAGGCGACATACCATGCCTGTAGAGAGGCGTAGGAGGACGGCAGGTAGTAGGACTGCATGACAGTCATGCCCTGGGCCTTGTGTCCGGTCATGGTGTAGCCGTACTGCAGCGACTCGTACTCGCTGGAGTTGATCTTGACTGTCTTCCCATCGTCACGGGCGATCGTGAACAGAATATCCTCGATCGGCTCGCCGTCGACTTCGCGGGCGATTGGCTCGATACCCAGTACGGTGCCGAGATCCCCGTTATAGATGGGCTCTTTTTGGGCATCCTTGGCCGTTTTGCGCAACAGCAGGCGATCGCCAATCGCGACCTGGATCGTGAAACGCTCGCCCGGCAGCACTTCGGTTTCGATGCTAACGCTGCCCCCAACACTCAATTCACTACGGGCGAATCGGGCATCGCGGATTTTGTCGTTGAGCGCTCGAACCTGTTCATTGGTGTCGGCGAGAACGAGGATCTGGGACCAGTCCAACTCTCGAACGACGCCATCTTTTCCTGGTAGGCCGGCTTCCATGTCACCGAAAACATCGCCAACCAGCTCGTCAGCCTCGTTCACACCGTCCGCGAAAACCCTGAGCTGGTCGTCGCTCTGCATATGCCGAATTGCATCGTTCACCTTGCCCTCATAGAGGGCCTGGGCAGTCGGTTTGAACTGGTCTATTTGACGGGCGATCATTTCGATCTTCGCGCAGCGGTCGCCAACAGCGTCATGCAGGAGGCCGAATAGTGCGGCGGTTTCTACGGCGTCATGCTGGTTTCTGTCACCCACGCAGATCAGGCGGGCGCCGGCCTGATGGCAAGCCACTACCAGGTTATGCATCTGATATGTGTCCAGCATGCCGGCCTCATCACACACGACGATATCACCACGTCCAATGAGGTCCTGCTTTTTGAAGCGCTCGCCGGCCTGCTGAGCGGCCAAGCCCTCCTGGTGCTTAATGAGCAACGAATGGACAGTCTGAGCCTGGATGCCGGTCGACCTCGCCAACTCCGTCGCCTGCTTGTTTGCAGGAGCAACGCCAATGACGCGGCGCCCCTGCGCCTTGAACGCTTCGGCGTATACGCGGAAAGTCGGCGCCATGGTGGCCGACTTGCCCACGCCAGCGGCCCCCTTGAGGTATGTGTACTGGCCTGGCCCAGTCAGATCGTAAGCAGCTTGGCGTTGCTCCAGACTAAGCCGGAAGGGCTTTTCACCCGGTTTCTGGGTCGACTGTTTTTCTTTCTCGTAGCCATCGATCACCAGGTCTACGAGGGTCCGGTCGACGTTCCAACTCGGATCATCAAGGCCGGCATGAACGGCTTTTAGGCAGTCAGCCTCGAGGGTGATTAGCTCTTTCGTCGTGTACCGCTTCGACGGCATTCGACCGTGTTCGTCGGGCTGCTGGGGGATTTCGATGAGTCCGAGTTGTTGGAAAATCTCCGACTTGGTTGCTTCGATTTCATCGAGTCCACCTTTGCCAATGGTCAGGTGCGCAGCTGCAGAGTCGATCGCGAACTCATCGATCACGGTGGATCCACGAAACACCATGCGCTGCAGTTCAGCGAGACTCGGAGCCTGGAGCTCTTTAGCTGTAGATGCTCTCAGCTTGATTGTAGGAATCGCTTCGCGCCAATGGGCATCCAAGCTGTGACCTAGCTCAATGTCCTTCGCATCGCGGCTTCTGACAGCGATCGCCTGAGCTGCAGCTTGGCCAGAGGTGGCCATAGTCTTCCTCTCGGCCTGGATCTGCTCGCTGCGCTTAGAAAATTCGGCGACAAGTTCCTTCGACACTGAAGATTCATTGAGGCGCAGGCCGTGACCGCTCCAATCAACGACCATCGCCGATGCCAACTCGGGTAGGTGTGCCTGGAGACGCTGAAAAAAGGACACGTCAAAGACGGCCCCGAACTCCTTCTGGGTCTTGTATAGCCATCCCGCATCGAGGGTCAGGTACTTGCCATCGACGGTGCGAACGAAGTTCGGCCGCTCCAGGTGCACGTGCAACTGGGGATCGGGGAAGTCCTGCCCAGGGGCGCGACGTGCTGTGCAATGAGCATATGTCAGGGTGACGCATTCGCCGGTTACAGACTCTGCGCCCTGAGCGCCTTCACGTCCGCGAATCCGACCAGCACGGTGCTCGCGCTCAATCGCATCGTTGACGGCTTCCATCATGCATTCCTGGATCACGCGACGGGTTTGGTCGTCGGCCTGTGCCCAGTAGATACTGATGGACTTCTGCAAGGACACGCACGAGCTGAAGCCAAGGACAGGATCCGTTGCCGATTTTTCTTTGCCCTCCTTCTCCAGTCGCTCCAGATCACCGGCGTCAAGCTGCTTTTTCGAGGACGGGTTTGCCTTCTTTGATTCAGCTTCCTGAATAGCCTTGTCGATGGCGTTGTGGCGTTTCTCATCGAGGAACGCCTCACCAGTGCGCGGGTTGATTCCACGGAAAAGAGCTAGGTAATCACCGTCCTGAGGATGCTCACCGAGGCCCAGCTTGTTGGCCAATGGGCCGGCAATACCCGATGCCAAAGTGTCGTTGCCGGACTTGTGGTAGTAGTCCTCGCGCCCTGTGCCCTGGTCGCCCTCCACCTGACTGACGATCGCTGCGATCTCGGCATCGACTTTCGCCAGTTCGGCAGCCATTACTTCATCTGTCACGCCACGCTCTGCGCCCAGAGTAATGCGCTCTTCACGTAAGGCCTGGAGTTCCTTCAGTTTCTTCTCGAAGTAGCTGGCTTTGGCTGCAAAGTTGCCGGCCGTGGTCTTCTGGTTGCTCATCCCGTAGTGGCTCATCGCTCGATCTCCATGCCTGTCTGCTCGGCAATGATGCGATCCATAACCATCGGCACGAGCCGGTTGAGCATCGGCTCGATGGTGCCGGCGAGCAGTTCAGGCCGGCGCTCAGCCTGGCTGGCAAGAACCTGCAACAGCAGATCAGGAAGAGCAGAGCCCAGAAGGGAAGAAACGGACTGGGTGATTGCGCCTGCCATCGAAGCCACAACCGGGCCATCGAGGAGAACGGGAACAGGTCGGGAAGGCTCGGCGCTGAAACGCTGCGCCGCCATGAAGCCGGCGATTTCTTCGTCTGTGCGCAGGGACATGAGGGCATCGAGCACGCGGCCTTGAGCAACGCCCAGGCGAGCCGAAAGGCGTTCCAAACGCACTGCCGCAACTTCATCCAGGTACTGGGTCGAGGTCTTTGCTCCTGCCTTCTTCCGCGCCATTTTCCTTTTCCCTTCTGAGAACGCTTCTCAGGTAGCCGGTTCTATGACGGCGTACCTTGCTTTTGCTTTGTTGTCTTTCCGGCTTGGAGTTCGCGTACTGCGCGGGCTCTGGGCCGACGCGAAGCACCCGAAGGGTGCAGATGTGTTAACGAAAGCCGTATATATACAAGCATCTCGCATCACTTTAAGCAAGTTTTGCTTTACTCGCACTAGTTTACAACTAACATGAGCCCTAAGCGGTCAACCTTTGCATCTTGTTTGCAACAAACCGCCAACTAGAAGCCGAACCTTTGGTAGAGTTAGCAAGCAGTTTTAAACAAACGCAGCGACCATAGGTGAATGCCATGTTTGACCGACGCACAGACGCCGAACGCGCCCGTGATGAGCAGGACCAGCTGGAGTGGATGCGGATGCAGCAGGAAGAGGCCGATCGCAAAACGGCGGCATTGAAAGCCGAGCTGGAGCGTATGAAGGCCGCCGCTGAATCTGGCAGTGGCCAGAAGAACGTAAGGGGAAGCGTCACCAAAGCTTTGCTGCCGAGGATCGAAATCCTCCGCGAGGCAACGCGCTTAGGAACACCGATCACGCAACAGCAGGAAATGCTGGAAAGGGCAGGAATCGTTGTTAGCTACAACAGCTTGCGCAAGTTCATCCAGAAATTCCTGGCTCGCGAGTACCGAGAGTTTCTGGCGAACGTACGAACGACTGGAGCTGATCCTGATTTTGGGCGTGAGTTACACCCTGAAGTCATCCGCAAGAACACCCCTGAAGCCTTCGATAAGCGACCAGCAGAAACAACAAGCATTAACGAAGAAAGCGGTTCAACTGCAGGAAATCTTGACTTAGAGCGGGCGGCAACCCCTCGAAAGTTTCTCTAGAAATCAACGGGAAAACCCATGAGCAAGAAGGAAGAGAAAATGGCAAAAGCAGCAGCAGTTGCTCACCTGGTGGAAATGGACGACCTTAACCTCGATTCGTCGTGGCTCACTGCATCGCGAATCCGCCCGCTGCAACTCCCAGTTGGTAGTGACCCTGGCGCGTCGATTGAACACCTGATCTACGGCAGCGGGCTGGACAGCTTCGTTTTGGACATCGGTGGCAATGAGACAGCGAGCAAGACCATCATGGCCATCGGTGAGCAGATGTTACTGCGGCACTTCGACCTGACTCTGATTCCCGTACGCGACGAAGGCCAGGATGTTGATAACGCCTTCAAAACCATCAAGCTGATCCGCGAATTCGATAAGCAAACCCCGATCGCCATCCTGCTCAACGACATCACAAGTCGCACCCAGGACACCACGGATCTCGCCCTGCGCGAAGCGTTTGCCGAAGTGTTCGATTTGGCTGAGCAGACCGGCACCGAGCTCCTTGTCATGCCTCGAATCGAACGCTATGGCCGTAGTCGGCGCATCGGTCTGACTCAGTGGGAGATCTCCGAAGAGCGCGAAGCGATCGCTGATCGCCTGCGCAGCATCATCATCGAGGCCGAGCAGGCTGGTGACCTCGACCGCGCCAAGCTCAATACCCGCCTGATGCGTGCCGTGACCGGCTCGAAAACCGTGCGTGAAATGATCAATGTGGTGTTCAAGCGCCTCGATCAGATCCTCGGTCAACGCGATCGCCTGCGCATGATGGTCGTTTCGACCAAGGGCGGGGTCGGCAAATCGTTTACCTCACAGCAGCTGATCGCGCCGTACCTGCTCTATTCGTTGGGTGGCCGCCATGAGTGACATCGGCGGCGCAATCCGCTCGATTGATGAGCTCGTTGATGAAGTGACGCGACTCCACGTTCTCCTGCGCGGCAATCGCGATTATCCAGGCATCCTGGAAGAGTCTGTGAAACTCATCGATAAGCTGGACGGTGTTGCTGGCTATCTTGCCAGCGCCTCCCTGTTGAGCGAACAACTGGGGGCCTTGCCTGACCGCCTGCTGCGGTCGGCAGATGACATGCAGTTCAGGGCGGCCTTGCGTGAGTCGATCGCGCAGGTACTGGCTGACTCGATCGTTGACGCCAAACGCCATGTGCAAGACGAAGCGGCTCAGATCGCGATCGATGAGTTGAGCATGAAGATTAACCTTGCCATGGCCAATGTAGGTGAGAGCTCGGCAAATCTGTTTGCCGAGCGGAATCAGCTGAAAGGCAAATTCGAAGCAGAGAGAGAGAAGAACGCCGTGCTGGTCCAACGAATGAAGTACTTCGAGCAGGACAAAGACAACGCACTTCGCTTGATCTCGGCCGACTTTGCCGCCGCGAGCAATCGCGCCGGCAAGGCCCGATTGCTCGACCTATGCGCCGGCCTGGTTATCGGTGTCGTTGTATCTCTGACCACACTTGTGCCGGCGGCTGAGCAGTATCTCAAGCAATCTACCCAAAACCACCACCAATAGCGCTAACGCGCAACCACTACTGACGGAGAAAATCGCATGAGCAACCATAGCGATGACGGGGATTTTCGTGCCCGAAAAAAGAAGGTGAGCTTGCTTGGCAGTGACGCGGAGGCGTTTATCCGTGCCCGACGCGAGGAGCGCGAAGAGTTCAAGCGCCTTGAGGGGCGCGACCTTCATGAGCTGGACACACTGGCCAAGGATCCGCGCATGGAGGAGTTGCATAAGCAACATCAGCAGCGGGACGACGCTCCAGCATCCCACGCTGAGCAGCGCAAAGATGCCCAGGAGGTGGTCCAGGAGGAGCAAAAAAAGCTGACTGATCAGCAGGTCAACCAGGAAAAACAGAGCGAACACGCCGGGAGATCAATGTGATGGATAACAGAACCCTCATTGCAGCATCGGCACTGGTCGCAGTGTTTACTGGCCAGGTGGGCGCTTGCCCTCTTGAAGATTGCCTGCCTGGATTGAGCGAGCCTCAGTTTCAGTCTCGTGACCAAGACATGCTCGGTGTGTATGACCTGAAGCAGTCTGGACAAGCGGCAATGCACGTTGGGCTAATCGCCGCTGATTTCAGAATCGCACTACTCGAAACTGAGAATCGCGCTCTTCGTCTGGCCTTGGCAACTGGCACTCCACCTGACGTCAGCAGCCTCAAGCTTTATCCGAGCCTGAACAGTTTTCTAGACGCGATGAAATCGGACCTGATTCAGACAGAAACAACTGGCCGGATGCCGCAATTGCGTCATTTTGAGCAACGGATCCGCAATGCGGACACCCGAGCAAAAATTGCTGATGCGTCGCGGGCGCTGGTAATCGAGAGCGCTCAAATTGCTGCGGCGGCGAACGCAACTAAGCAAGCGCAGTGAAAGGGTGGCTCACCTGAGCGGCAACTCAGGTGAGCCGGTTTCGCGGCAGGAAAAACCCACGAAAGGAAGAAATTGTATGGTAACGCAATTCCGTAATTACATGGAAAATCTGCTTCTTTGGGTCACAGATCCTGAAGCAGCAAAACGCGCCTGGCGAGAGCGCCGTACACAGGCCATTCGCATAGCGCTTGGCCCACAACTGAGCGCGGATACTCGCGGTTGGCCGGCCAATCAGATCCTCCACGATGATGTGATCGAGGCCCTCCCATCGGATCGTGCGTCGCTTACGCGCCGCGCCTTCTATGGCCGCGCTGCATTCCATGCGGGCGCTCGACTCCAGAAGCGCCTACGCGCCCGGAATTTCGCGCTGAGCGTCGGTGCGTTCTTCCTGGTATCCGCAACGGCCTACCTCTTGGGTCGCAACGGTTCCAGCCTCGCCTGGCAATGGGGTTCGATCACTGCCGGTCTCTGCATCGCTGTGGGGGGGGGGTACGTTTTCCGTTGCTCACTCGGTCTGACGCCTGCGGCTTGGCGCCTGATGGTCCCTGCCGGCCCGCTGCTGACTGAGGATGAAATCCAGGATGTGAAAAGGTTCGGCTCTCGCGTGTTGCTGCGCGTAACTCCGCCTCGGACTCCTGCCGATCTGGTAGGCTCGTATCGATCATGGACGTACGATCGCGACGGCAATCCTGTTGATGGCCAGATCGTGCCCGATGACCTATCGGTGTCCTACTTGCGCAAAGCCCTGGTTGATGAGTCGATGCCAATGGCTGTCGCCGGAATCGCCATTCTGCTGGCCGGTCTATTCGTCGCTTCCGATTCCCTGAGCTGGTTCATCGCGCCGGTCGCCGCCGGCGGCGCTGCAGCTTGGTCGTTCCTAGCGATCTTCGATCTGTCCTCGATCGCTAAGACCCGAGCTGCGGCGGCCCGCGAGGCCCTGGCGGTCTCTGCCTATCCCAAACTCATTGAGCAGGAAGGTAAGAGCAAATTCGCGGACTTCGATCGCGCATTGAATGAACAGATCGAACGAGCAATGAGCGAAAAGTCTTCGTTCATCAACCTGGGCACTGCAACTGATCTATTTGCTGAACGACGTGATCCGTATAGCCCCGCCCAAGCGGGCATGCCTTTCGGCCTGTCCGTGGGGGACCTTTCGACGCACATGCTTGTGCTGGGCCAAACCGGGACCGGTAAAACGGCAGCGGTGATTAGGCCAGTGATCTGGCAATGGCAAGAGGCAAAAGCAGGCGGCCTGCTGGTACTGGACGGCAAGGGTCAACTTCCGAAAGAGCTCGCCGGCCTGCCCGGTTACCAGGTTATCAGCCCCGAATCGTCGAACTTCAACGCCATCCAGAATCTCCAGCCGGATGAAGTCGCCGATACTCTTTTCCAGCTATTCAGCTCCGATAAAGGTAACGCGGGCGACGTTTCGGGCAGCGAGTGGGAGCAATTCGCCCGTGAGCTGCTGCGCAGCACGGCGAAAGTTCTTGCCCTCATGAATGCCTTGGAGCCGGTCGAGTGGCCATGGAATCTCAGCTCAATCTACAAACTCGCATTTGAGCCAAGTAGCCGTGATCGCGCAAAAGAACTGATCGAAGGCGATTGCATGCATCTTCTCCCTGGACACCTGCATCGTGCTTATAACTCGTTCATGGTGCGCCACCTGCAGAAAGCCACCGAAACCCGTTCGTCCATCGAACTCAATTTGGAAACCTGGCTCGGTACTCTCATCAATGATCAAGAGCTTGGTGCGTGGGCTGACTGCGTTGAGGGTGTCGAGATCGAGGACTGCCTCTACGGCGCAATGATTGGGCTGGCTCTACCTGATACCCAGAGTGGCATTGCCATTTCGGCGCTGGCTAAGCGTCGCTTCTATAGCGCGATCAAGCGCCGTGGCGACAACTGGAAAACCGAAGGTCAGGAGCCTGTGCTCCTGGTCGTCGACGAGGCACAGGATCTGGTTTCGCATGAAGAGCTGGCGATCCTGCCTAAAGCCCGCTCGCTCGGTCTGTGCGCGTTGTACTCGACTCAGGGCCTCGATGGCCTGCAGGTTGCACTGCAGGACGAACAGGCCACGATCATGCTCCTAGATCAATATCGTTCTGTGGTGAGCATGCAAGTCGGCTCTGAGATGACCCTCGACTACGTTTCCCAGCGCTTGGGGGCTGCACCTCGCGTGGTGTTTTCTGAAGTCGCTGCGAACACAACCGATCCGGTGGCCACCGCGAACCTTTACGGCGCCAATGCTGGCGGTTACTCCACCGGAACCTTGGCTGCCAAAGCGCAGACAACAGACGAGATGATCAAAGTGGGGCGCTCGTATAGTCATGTCGGCCAAGCTATTAGCACTGTATCTGAGTTAGCGAAGAAGCTGGGCGCTGAACAGGCATGGCAGCAGCTGCCTGCCGCAATTCGTCGGGAGCGGCCGGCTGGCAGCGTAAAAATTGGCGAGATCCCGCTCGTGTCGGCGGATGAGATCCGGTCGCTGACGATGAATAAATTCACAGCGCTCGCGTCGGTCAATCGCTGCGGGACAATTCGTCGCGCCCAGATCCGGCTCAATCCCATGTTCGCATTCCCGAGCGAATCGGAAAACGTACTCGCCGCTGAGGAGGTGGCAGCATGAAAAACTCTTCCGCTCATCTCCTCGCCCAGCACGGCGAACTGCTCCAGGTCAGCGCTGTTATCACCGGCGAGCCCACAAACGACAAGGCCGGACGCTTCCTGAAAGCGATCGGCGTCGCTGCGCTCTGCATCGCCGTTGCAGCCGGCTCGGGCCACGTTACCCAGGGGATCCGCGAAGAAGCTGCGCGCGTAGCGGCTGCGGAGAAAGCCGAGGCGGAACGCCTGGCCGAGGAAAAACGCATCGCTACGGTAAAAGTTGCCGGACTACAGAAGCGCATGATTGCCATGCAGACTCAGGTCAGTACTGAGCGTGATGCGCTGCAGGAGCGTTTCCAGCGGCTGTTGGCAGACAAAGACAAGGATCCCGCCGTTGCCGAAATGCTGCGCCGGTATCCAGCACCGTACAAGCCGCTCCAAGGAATTGATCCCGTCGCATTCGAGTCATTCATTGATCTCGATCGCGAAAGCTGGATCGCTACCGGGACAAGCCCGAAGCTCGATGAGCACTACCAGGCTGAACGGGCGAAAGTCCAGGCAGGTGCTGAATACCTACGCTACGTTAATGAGGCACTGGAGCTGAAGGCTCCCGTGTCCCCGACGCAACCCGCTGCTTCTCGCTCTGTGCCGACTGTGCCTGTAGCGCCGGATCCGGTCATTCGGCTGGAAACGCCGGGGCCTTCGCCGGCGACGAAACCGCGCACGGCGCCGACTGGCGTGCCTGGCAAAATCCAGGTCATGGATTGGTAGTCTGGCCGGCTCGCACCTCAAAGGATCCCGGCCTCGGCCGGGATCTTTATGCCCGCTGCGCGGGCCGAGCCCAGAAGGGAAACGGTGAGCGCCGGGGCGGGACATGTCCCTGCACACCAGCGAACATTGTCACGGGGAATGGAGGATTTGAAGGATTGCTGCGAAATTGCACTCCGCTTGACCATCCGCTTGCATTCGATCTGACCAGTCATTTGCATTCGTTCTGACCACCGATTGCATCGGATTTGACCAGCACGCTTTGTAACCATGATCGGCAGAGAACGGCCAATAGCTGCCATTCACAAGGGCTAATTTCGAGCTATTGCGCTGAGATATTGCTATCGACCACAAGGCAAAGCCGCTCGCTCCTCCTCTGTCCAGCACCGCTCCAGAAATATACATGCTTGGCAGCAGGTCCGGCTGTCGATAGCTTGGATGAGGCACCGCGCTTCGCGACGGTCCTGAACAACTTGGTGTGCACAGTGGTGGCGCTGAGTATCAACAAAAAACGCTGGAGGATCGACCGTACGAGCACTGATTGCGGAATGCATCGTGGCATCAGCTCCGCATTCGGCCCAGCTATGATATCGGCATTCTTGCACTCGGGGTTCTGCGAGGAGAAAGTGCGTCGCACTACCAGTGGCAACGAGCCATTCGTCCGCTTCTGGTAGTGAATCCACCGGCGCTTTCGACAAACGATCGCTACGGAAGCCCGGAAAGGCTGAAAGCTCAGCTAGGGTCAGTTCGCCACCAAGTTCCATAGCGCATGCTGCAACCAGCGCGGCACCATGGGCGCGAACTTCATCCAGGTGCGGCGCAAGCGTTTCGACGTCATCATTATTCCGTCGATAGTCGAGTTCGACCGGGGTCTCGTTGTGGATCACTGTGAATAGAGCACCATCTTTGCGGGTAACGAATAGTGCTGGGTAGATCAGGATACGCGGTCTGGGGGTGAACAGCTTACTGCCGGTTCGCTCATAGTGGACATGCACACCCTGAAAGGCGCCGGAGACTTCGCCCAGCTCCAAGTATCGCCTCAGTTGTGCCGGACGCAAAGGCACCGGTGCGTCTATGGTCAACGTCGAACGATGGAGAAGGTCGAAGATTTCCTCCGCCCGCTCCTTAAGCTGTGCGCGTGTGAAGGTCGCGATATCGTCTGGCCGAGCAGCGCCTAGGAAAGTTTCAACTGGCGTCTTAAACACCACCATCCACTCGCCGCTGATGATGACGGCTCTGGGTAAGTTGTGGCTGTAACGCTCCTTGAGTGTTTGGACATAACCGCTGACTTGCCGCAGATAGCTGTCCCACTCTCCAATGATCGGCGAAGTATCCTCGGCCTTTCCTCCCCGTATATGTTGGATCGCTGCGACAAGTAGTGCGGCCTCACTATTGTGTTGACCGTCCCCTCGAGCCGAGATCGCAGGTTTGTCCCAAGCTTTGGCTTCTATCAGCAAGAGTGGTGTCCCACTGATGTCGGCGACACCTACATAGTCCATGAATCTCGTGGTGTTCGCTTGTAGGCGTGCCTCTTCAAGGACATTGCCCAATGCGCCAAGTCGCCACCCAAGGTGTGTAAGCAACTCATCCACGAATAGCAGACGCGTATCATGCTCGTGGGGACGGCGATTCGGGTCGAGCTCTGCGTAAGGGTCTCGCTGCGGTCTTGCTAGCTCCCGCTCTAACGTAATGAGGAGGTCGCTGAGCCCCCGCTTAAAGAGGTTTTGTAACGCAGCCCGATTCACTGGATAAATTCCGGCAGGCGATAAAGCAAGCGCCGTGCCGCCGGCCATCCGGCGTCCATGAAGATTTCTAGGCAGTCAATTAGCTCTGCGCGCCTGGCTGAGTCCTCAAAGATTTCCTTGTGGTCAGCAAGGAAGACACCTACGAGTTTGACAAGTAGGTCCACGCCCAAAGTATCGTTTTGATAGCCTAATCGGGTACTCGATTGAAGAATGCTAATTGCTAAATCGAAGGTAGTACCCGCGTCTACATCGACTAAGCGCTCGACGAGCTGAAGCAGATAATATGTGGTGTGCGGTTGAGCATACTCGCCGATCCGCTTTAGGAGATCTGCGTTTTCTTGTAGGAACACCTGCAGACCTGAGCGGAAATCTGAATCGTTGTCAGCCGACCGATTGCTATTCTCGTCAGTCGCAAAAAACATCTGCATACCTGCCGTGTCGATCAGCCGCGCGCACTCCCGAACCTCTTCACTTGCTGTCCCGTCCAAATCTGGAGCCATGACATACCTGGCGAGGCGGGTATTTGCAGCATTTACAATGTCAGAGACAAGCGTTTGGGAGCGCTGGCGGATGCTGACGTACTTGTCGGGGGTATCAGCGATCCCGGCAACAATGGCGTCGCGCAATGTGGCTAAGATTGTATTTGTTGCTTCGGAGTGCTTCCACGGCTCCCCTACCCATTGATCGATAACAGCCTTTGCCCCTGTCGAGTTATAGGTGACCCAAAGAATTGTGAGGTTATCTGCGATAGCTTTATGCAGACGCCGTTCTCGATCTGACCCCGATGTCTCCCGCTGTGACAGCATCAACAACAACTCTAGACTTCGATGCTGATCTGAATGTATCAAGCGAGAGACGACCCCACCAAGAAGATGCTCGATGACACTTAGGTTAGGTTCGTTCGTAAGGTGCCCATTCAGAAGATGCCAGAATCGATCACGATCTAGGTCCCAAATTCGGACAAGACGGACCGATGCGCTCAGCCGGACGGCTGGGTGGGAATCCGAAAGCAGATCCTCCGCCTGCGCACCCAGTTGGGGGTAGAGATCTGCTCGTTGGGCAAAGAGATCCCAATAAGCTTGCGCTGCTTCAACCCGCGCTGCGGGGCTCCCCCAAGCAGCAGACTTTTCGAACTCGGTCTCCGTGTCAGCCTCAAGCTCAGGACTTTCGGATCTGGCAGCTATTTCCAACAGTGCTGTAAATTCTGCATCTTGTTCAGGCGTAGGAGGCACCTCCTTCGATACCAGCAACTGTCGCGATACGATGGCTTCGCAGCCTTGACCAATGATCCCCTCCGCATGCCGCTTAAGACCGACGTGTGCTACATCGTCATCTAGTAGGGTTTGTATGGATTTGAGCGCTGCGAGCGAGTCTTTAAGGGAGGTCACTGCGGCATCGTCAGACTTCGATTCAAGCCCAAGCAGTCTCTCCGCGGCTTTGATCGCGTTTATGACAGGCGAGTTCTCAGGCGCATCTTTGTCTAGACCTTGCATCCAGAAAAAGTCCTCCGGAGTGCTCCAGCCGGAACGGATTGTGAATAGCCTGTCATTTGTTGCGGTCTGACCTTGGGCAGAGGCGTCGCAGATTCGGCGAGCTTCGCCAGTGATCAAGTTTTCCCTGCCGAGCGCACCGAAAAGGCGCTCTAAGAAGGCCAGGCGAGCTTCGTCGTAATGTGTAAACTGCGAAAACTCGAAGTGAAGCACACTCTCTTCGAATGCCTGCCGTTCTTCCGTTGAACGTCGAACATAGCCTTTCGCAACGAGATCAATTGCGTCCTTTCGAGTATCGGGGAGAACGAGAAAGGGCTCTGTCACTGCTATGGGCCAGAGCAGGTCTACTAGACCATCGGAGCGCTCGACAGCGCAGAGGAACATCCGAGACCAGAAGATCGCTAAAGAAGCCTCATCGATTAGGATGTCGATCAAAGCCACAGCCTCAGGCTCGGTTGCGGCTTTGAGGCGCTCGCGCAACTTGGCCACTAGGCGCTCTGCATCACGGTCGTGAGTGCTGTCGGGATCATGCGCCCACACGTAGCTGCGGTCTTCTCGCAGATGGATTGATCTTCCTCCAGCCTGAATCTCTATGTTTAGGGCTTCGTCGGAGATTGCATGCTCACGTGCGACGTATCCTTCGATCGCATTGACGACAGCCGTAATCGCAGCTCTTGGATGCAGTTGTAGAAATTTTGGCAGGTACTCGCCCAGTGACCATCGTGCCATCCCGTAATCCTGCCGGGCATTGGAGGTAAGGTTGAGGATTTGGCTATGGTTGATCCTGGTCTGGTGATCGTCCGTCACTTCGTAATCAAATACCGTCCGGTAGACAACTGTAGCGACGAACTCTGGGTCGACTTCTCCGATTGCTGCAATCTTGTAACAGACCGTTGGTACCTCGGCATGCCCGAAACGGTCTAGTCGATCGCGGTCGAACAACTGGGCTATCAAGCCTCGAGACGCAGCGATGTCACTTCCGTAGGTGGCAATGACGAAATCAATGGCGCTCCTGACAATGAACCCCGGCTCGGGCTGGATAAGCCCGTACGTCAATAGTGCGCGTGCGGCTTGGCCAAGCATTGGTTTGAACGCGTCATCTTCGGTTCTTCCAATAAGATTGTGGAGCAGAAAGCGAAGAGTATTTGCGACGTTGCTCGGCGCAGTCGCCAATCGATCGGCGAGACAAACCCATGGCCCCAGAACTACCTCCTTTTCGTCTTCCAGCCGCACAGCCAAAGCACCTGTGACATGTGACAGGGTCTCTAGAGCCCCCTTGTTACCCGCGATGGCTAGATTCCCGAGTTGAAGGCAATCATTGGCCGAAGTTGGAAACTCTGCACCCAATCGGCCAGCAGTGCTGCGGATGATTGGGTCGGCATCTTTTTCGTTGATGAGGTTGCCCAGTGCCCCCCAAAAACGCCCGTGGTCAGGGTCAGACTCCCAAATTTCGCGAAGTACGAATCCAAGTGCTGGTGATAGCATCAGTCCCAGCGCGTCAATCTTACTGAATCGATAAGTCCTGTTACTTATAGCGCTTGGGTCTAGGTAGAGCCGCGCGGCTGCATAGTCGAAGAGGAGATGATGTCGGAACTGTACCCACCGTTCATTATCAACGACCACGAGTACACCCTCTCTGCAGAGGGTGTCGATCATGGCCGGGGCGTCAAATGCCACCTCAGATTTTGGTGCGCGAAGCGCCCGCGCCTTAACCATGAATTGCACCACGCGGCTGAGGCTACTCGTTGCTGGTGAACCGTGGCCTTCCACACGGTGCTCCCAATAAAGGCGTAATAAGTCGGCTTGGGAAGCGACTGCGTGTAGTTTCTTTACCGCGTTACCCGAGATCAATTCGCTCAGAAGTCGGGTATTGAACGGCACCATGGCCAAGTCACGCAGACGCGGCGGCGAGTTTGCAAGACACGTAGCCAAGGCAGGTGACTGTTGGAGGAGTTGCTCAAACTCCGCTTCTGACCACGAGGGCACCTGAATATGTGAAACGTTTGAGAAGGATGGATCTGCGAGCGACGTCTGCGGCGGTGTTCCTCTGAAAAGAGCACGTAGCTGTTGACCCATGCGCAGGTCGAAATTACGAATCGATGCCACAACGTTCCAGCGCCCCTTCCGCTCAAGAACTCGCTCGATAAGAGTTCGAAAGATGTTTTCGCCATGACCGCCGCGCGTTGCGTCCAATGCATCCACAATTAGATAGGCCTTCCCCGGTCCGTCCCAAGCTTCAAGGACATCAAGGATCGGATGCTTTAATCCGACTTCACGGGATAAGCCTTCGAGGCTTTCAATTGAGTAGCGATCAACGGCAAGTTGAAGAACATCTAAACCGTCCTCGTCCAACTTCTGAGCAAGAGCATTCAGAACACCGCTCTTGCCAGCTCCGGGCTCACCGATAATGAGCAGGGGACCGCTACGCACTGCCGCCTCAATCGCGGTTTGGCAGTCGCGACGCACGGACAATGATTCGCCGTTGCCTACGTCGATCTTTTCATAGCTGGCGAGCGCTTCTGCGATTTGCTTAGAGTGTCGCTTAAGCGCCTGGATATCACTGAGATACTCGGGAGGTGCGTTGAGCGCGATACCACGGCTGGCGAGTAGTTGTCGCCAGACGGGCAGGTCACCGCCGCCACGCTCCTTCATCAACTGGCCGCTTAAATCGGACAAGGACGCGAACGCTGCCGCGGCATCTACGTCTGGTCCAAAGACTTTGATAAGGGAGCCGCTCGCTAACGCGTACCCTTGGTCTCCGTCAAAGGTGAATATGTCTACAAGTTTCGCTAACTCCAGCAGCAGATCATCGTTAAATGGACTTTTGGTGACGCTCGCCCAAGCCCGCTCGACCAAGCTTGAGAACACTTGATAAGCGCGTTGCTGTGCCTGGTTGAGTGCGCCTCCGCCTGGCTGTGAAACGAGGCGTAGCGCGGCCGGTAAATCGTTTTTAATCTGGGCTGAGGCTTGAGGGCTTACAGCCAGCACCAATCGGTCTCGGACCGGATCGAGGGGGCGATTCCACCCCATAGTGCCATCACCTTGCTGAGCGACGAGCCAATGACGAACGAACTGCGAGATTGTCTTCCCCAACGGTGAGCTAGGGTCGTCACTAAGATTTGCAGTTGTCTTAGCCTGAACGGCGATGTAGCCGCCGACGCTGGTCTTGATCAGCAGATCGTCGACGGGTGCCTCTGTTTCGAAACGGACCCATTCAGGAGTAGCGGCCCCAAGGCGAAAGCTGTCGTCTAACCTGTCGCCTGCGAGAATCCATGATGAGAAGAGCGCCCCGAGCTGTTGTTCGAAACGTATCCCGGCGCTGGTCGCAGCGCCACCACCACCTATTCGGTCACTGGGAGAGGGATTTTGCGGTGTGTGGGTCAAGGCACATTTCCGTTCTACGTCTGACAATTGGGTAGTGATAGCTGGGTTCACTCGCATTAGCAACCCGTCTAGTCACAGGCTGTCCACCGTGATCGGACTTGAATCTGCGTTACATCTCCCATTGTTGCGCCCCCTTCTACCCGCCATAACCACGCCAATGCATTGTCTAGGCTTCACTCAGCGTCTGCTTCTGGCCGTTCTCTGCCGGTCATGGCCACGCAGCGTGATGGTCAAATCCGATGCAAATGATTGGTCAGGTCGATGCAAATGGGTGGGCAAGTCCATGCAATTACCCAATTGCTCTAAATTCGGTGATAGAAACGAAAAAACCCACCGTCAGGTGAGTTTTTCGAGAAGCACTTTCATATGTCCGCGGGTGGAGGCTTTCGCCCTCGTTTCCCTCGGCTAGTGGATTCAATATAAGGATATTCGCACCAGGGCGCAGCCTTTTCTTCTTCCTTTTTCTTATATCCTTGCAGCACTTCCCTACGCAGAAGAGCTAGTAGCTACGGGAATTCAGACAGCTAGAAGCTGTTTAATGTCGTCATCGTTCAACATGAAAACCGGCGACGAGCCTTCAACCCCGGGGCTTCCCATGATGGCGAGGGCAACGTACATATCCCTCGTAAGAGCAAAGCCTTGCTGAGCGGTCGGGGGGGTGAAGTCGCCTTTGAATTCCAAACCTGCACGCTCATAGAACGGAATCAAATCGTGATTGCAAAGCAGGCAAGTGCCTTGCGAAAAGTCCAAGACGCCATTCAGCAACTGAGTGCCAATGCCATGTCCTCTGTAGGGCTCGAACACGAAGATTTTGTGGCAGTAACGTGAGATGGAGGGATCCGGGTGCACGAAGAATATGGCATAACCGTATAGCCGACCGTTTTCATGACTCACTGCAACCTTGAGGTGACCTGCGCGGTAGCACTCTTCAAGGATGCCGACCACGTGTTGAATGGCTTTCAGTGTTCCGGCTTTAGAGAAGGCCATGAAGTGCATGGCGAGCCCAGGTTGAGCCAACAAATCAGCCAAAATACCCTTCGCATCATTCTCAAAAATCGTCGGCAGAAAAGTGTCAACGATGTCCTGTGGAGCTTCGTGCAGCTGAGTCATACCGATTTCCTTGTCAGTTTTCACGGATGCGAAATTCGCATTCAAGTGCTGTCAAAGCCCACACGCGGCGGGCTATAGATTTTCCTGTGGGCCTATTGGCCCCAGGAATGTTCCCCATCAGATACAGCCCATTTGGACGGTCACCTCAATCAGTGCTGGAGCAGTACACGGCGGGCTGACCGGTGCTTCAGGAGCAGGCCAGTAGAGCAGAATAATACTGGCCAGCACTTTGATCAGGACGCCATGGAAGATACCCAGGCACCAGGAACGGAGGTCAAACTTTTGCATCTGTCGTACTCATGGTGGTTGATGACGACAGTTACCATAACGACCGACTTGCTCCTTTCAAGCAACAACCAAATTATTTTTCGGCATGCCTCAGAGTGGTCCCCTGCCCCCTAAGAACAGGACGATCCATGGTTTTATGCGGGCTCAATTTTTTGAGTCTCCCCTTTCAAATTCGGTCAGATCATCTGCCTGATCCACGCTACATTCTCGATACTCAACAATTTTCTCTACCTGTATTTCCCTACCCCAGGGTGTGTAGTACGCCATTTCTCTGATGCGCTCATGCACCTCATATGTTTTCCCGTCTTCACGAACCACAATTTTCATAGCGTTTACCTCGTTATTGGCTAAACCCCATTGTGGCCCCAAAAAAACACCCTTCCTGGGCGAGGTTTGCATCCTTGGTGCGTCGCCCGGCATGCGTAAAAAAGCCCGCAAGAGCGGGCCGTTTATGGAGCAGTGAGCGTAAAGGCGGTTAGTCGCTATACGGTACTTTTTTCAAGACTTCGCTTTCTTCGACTCAATGAGGTCGAGCACTTTTTGCCCATCGGGCATGCCCGACATGGTCTTCAGAAACACCACATTACGATCCAGTGCTTTCTTGATGGCAGCCGCCGAAAGAGGTTGCTCAAGAATCGTGAACCCCTCCAGTGTCTGGTAATGGCACTCGTCCTTTTCACCCTCATGCTCGCGCATTTGCACCTCACCGGTCCCTCGACCATAAGCCACGATGCCTTTGCCGTTCTCGTACAGAAACACCACCTCATCCTTCTTGATACGGTTGATGTTCAGCTTCCAGGGCGAGTAGAACGCCGCAGCCGCTTTGTGAGCCAACATCCATTCATGGTCATCATCGGTATGGGCCTTGTTGGTGTTCAAAATGTGGAAGCCGGCGGCTGGTTGTGGCTCGGCTTCCTCCGCCAGGGCTAACTGAGCTAACTCGGCCTTTTCTACGTCGTCTAAAGCCGTTTGGGCAGCCTCGGCACCCTGTTCAAGCAATTTGAGCATGATCTCTTGCTTCGACAGCTCTAAATCATTGGCCAGCGTTTCGATGAAGGTATGCAGCGACTCGGGCATTCTGACGGTGGAAGCGATCGACTCTTTTTTGGCTTTTTTGGAGTTTTCGATCAGAGAGAGGATGCTTGTCATTTTTGAATCTCCTTTGGTTAAGTAGAAGCACCATACTTTGATTCATTTTATGAATCAACTGCGATTCTAAAATAAAACCTAGCTCTGAATCGAATTGGTCAACCTCTTAAAACTAACGATAAAATGTGTTATCACCAATTTTTTGGAATCTTCAGGATGAGCATCAAGGAACCGTTTGAAATCCGCGATGGCTACGTCATTGTGGATTCCATGGTGGAAACCTACGCGGAAATCGCCGAGGAGGCCTTTGGCCAATTTTTGTTTGAGAAGGCTAATCCTGTGCCTCGTCCGCAATGGCCTAGCGACGCCACGGCCTACGACGAACAAGAGTCCAGAAAAACGGTGTCCGGGCTAAAGACCATTGTTTTCTCTGCGATGGCCATTGAAGCAGCGGCGTATGAGTTTGCGACCATCCAGCTCGGAGAACACCTTGCAAAATCGTATCTCGACAAGCTGGATTTGGTAGGCAAGTGGCTCATCATCCCCAGGCTCGTTTGCGGTCGATCACTTCGAGAGGACGGCCCGGCCATCAATGGACTTAAAGGCCTCGTCAAAGCACGCAACGCTCTGGTTCACCACAAGTCGACTGAATGGGACCGTGCGGGTAAGGCTGAAGAGGCGATGAAGCGGCGCTGGGCGTCATTCGACCAAGTCCAGGTCCCTAACGCCTTCAAAACGTTGATTCTGCTTTCGCTGGAGGTGAATGCTGTGCTCGAGATCGACGGTCCGCTTCCCCCTTTTGAAAAGGGTTGGATTTTTGCTAAACGACGCAATTTGCTCGTAGACGAAGCTGTTACTGGGTGCCGTGAAGTTCATGGCGATAACTGGCGAGGAGTTTGATGTGTACGACGACCTGATGGAAACGTTCGAGCCAATCCGCGATTTCTTCCAGCGTCGCCAGGCCAAATGGCTCAATGCACAAGCGTCTCCGGTCCAGCTGTTAACCGAGTGCCGGGCTGCTGAGCGCGATACCTTCGTGTTTCCCGGGCAGACAGGCGTCGCCGCGATCCAGCGCGATTGCCAGCACGTGGGATACGTCAATTTCAGCATCAACCCGCTACACGATCGGCTGTATATCGGCATGATCAAGATAGAGTCGGAGCATCAGCGCCGCGGGATCGGCCTGGCGGTACTCTGGCGACTCTGGCAAGAACACCAGCTACCGATCGTACCGATTCAGCAGTACGGCGCATCCGGTCCATTCTGGTCGGCAGCGCGTCGGCGCTTCGCCGCGGCCGGCGCACGGCTTGAAGATCAACTGTACGTCTGCCAACTGGAGGACGCGAAACAGCGCTGGCAGCACCTGGTGCCAGAATCTGAAGTTGACAAGTCGATCCGTGAATACTGGGAATGGGTCGCGGCCGAGCACGCGGTGGGTCGTCCTGCAGGGCCGGGCATCCCATGAATCGCGAAGGTCCAGCAGTGGCTGGGCATGCCAATATCAGCACCACGCGCATATACGATCGGCGAGCTTCCAGACCGGAAGACTCGCCGACATATAAAGTGCGGTATTAGATACCGCCGCCCTGCGGGGGCTGTGGCGGTCGGAATGGGGTGATCGCCCGGCTTATAGATCCCGTCAGAATCTGCCGGGTGCTTATAGAAAGCCCCCCCATAATCCCCTGCATCGAGTTCTCGTAAGGATTGAGGCCCGGTTCGCTGAGCGAAATCATATTGAGCACACTACGGGGAAATGAGGTGATCAGTTGAGCACTGGTGACAACTACGTTCCAGGACAGCAGGATAATCACTACGACCATCAGCAATCCGCCGATCAGAATCCCTCCGAGGCTTTCCAGCGGACGGCCGACATCGGCGACACCAGGATCAAACATCCCCCAAAGTCCCATAGCCATCGCTTGGACCATTGCCAGGCCGACAGCGCTAATCACAATCGCTGCTGCCAGGCCACCCACGGCCAAAGCAGGATAGAGGAAGATGAAGATGAAGGCGTTCCACCCTTTGGCCGACAATTGAGAGGTGTGCTCTTCGCCTTTCGGTGCGGCCATACCAGCCGACCAGAGCGTCACTCCGAAAAAGGTCGTAGCAACGGCTACGAGCCAGCTGATTGCCCCCATCAGTCCATAGATTGCAAACAATAGAGGCATCACGTAGCCAAGCAACCCGCCGGAGACAATCATTACTCCTCCGATTGCTTTTGGCAGCGTCCCATCAGTGATTGAGTTAAGACCGGGGATATATTTCGCGATCGTCCCGCCCGCAAAAAATCCAATGCCAGTGCCAACGAGCGAGCGTCCCCAGGACGCAATGTTGTGGATATTCTGGTTCGAGGGCCTGGTCGTGGACTTGAGGATGTCGAGCGAAAAAACTCTAGCCAGCAGCGACTTTTCAGCACCAACATTTCCAGGTTGAATCTGTGCCAGGGCTTCGCTTTCGACCAGTTTTGAGAGCGAGTCGCCCGGAGTCATCGCCGAAAGCGTGGATTTTGGCATCATCTGTGCGGTCGCGCCCTCTGCGTAGCTAGCAGCACGTGAGAAGTCGCTCGCTGCGCGCAACACGAAAGTGCCGCCGAGCATCCAACCCCAGTTCTTTACTTCGTCAAAATACGCTTCACTACGAGCGGCCTGGTCAGTTGCAATCGTGGTGCTGATGGTTTGCTCAACCATGGTTTTGTACCAGTCTGCGGACTGACTAGCCCATGTGATACTTTCCTCAAAAAACGTCTTCGCGTCCCCTGCCCCCACAGTCCCGTCCCGAGCCAAAATCGCCTGCTGGACGGCATGCTCGACCAGACCGATCCAGATCTGACGCTGAGCCGAGGCTATACCGACCTCGATAGAGGCGGCATTGTTTTTCTTGACCTGTTCATACTCATCACTGCATGTCATTGACGACAACCAACCGGATTGGCAAAACCACCCCTCGGTTTCCATCTCCCCCTCGACCGTACCAGTAACCGCGTCGGGATCGATCAATCGTTGGACACCCATGCTGACAGCACGGGCCAATTCGTCGCTCGGAGGAATTAACGGTATCTGTAAAGATCGGCCCGCGTTTGCGATATACACGCCTGCAGCAGCGGCTTCAGTCGAGCCCGCAGCTGGATACTTACCGCCGTAAACCTGATTCCATTTTATTTTTAAAGCCTCATTCGCAAGGTCACGACTCGATAGCGAATTTAATTGATCGTTCGGATCTCGGAATATTTTCAGACCAGCGAGTTGGACCGCTGAGATTTTCCAACTGTTTAGCATGTCCAAAGCGACTTTCGCGTCGACTTCAACTCGGAATTTCGGATCACTAAACAGATTATGGCGATGCATCAGTTCAAATGCATTGTGTTGCATCGTGTCGCCGAATTCGGCCGCAGATTTTGAGACACCGGCCACAAGAGCGTGTCCTGGCGTCAAAGTGATCTGAATCCCGCCGGCACTAGAGACAGGAATAACCGGTGCAATTAGAGTCAAGGCGAAGATCACCCGCAGCGGGTAGAAAAAAGCCTCGTTTCCATCTTTTGCACCGAAAAAATTCCCGTTGTTTTTGAGTCGGAAAATTCCGAGAAATATAGCCCAGGCCGCGAGGGCGCCGAACATGGCTAGGCCGACTGTTGAAAAAGCGGATGCAAATATCGTCAGTGGTGTTACGTCCTGAGCACCTATTCCTGGGAGTTCTGCCGCATCAAATATCCAACGACCGAAAAGCCATGTCAGTACAAGTGCGGAGAAACTATTCATTCGATAGCCCTCACCCGCACACAGTAATCATTAGGCAGCACTCGCCCTATCAACAACGACGGTCGTTTAAAAATCTCTCGCAAAAATCGCAACGGGTGTGGTGCGCTTTGCGTATAAGCCATATGAATGCGGTAGGCATTCTGAAAAAGCAACATCAGCACCATATTCAGAAAAACGCCATTAGCGAACAGAAGCATTTTGCCCTGCCCCCAGCTTGCGACAAAATAAGCAAGCACAGCTGCCACACTAAAAACCAATACAAAATTGACAAAAATAAGCGACTTATAAGCCCGCCGAAGTGACTCATTCGTAACTTGACTCTTCAAACAAATGTCATCCCACAAAAGCTCATCATCAAGCTCTGCGAGATGGCGACCAGCTTTCGCCTGTATCCGTATTTCACTTACCCAATGGTAAATATTTTTAATAAAATAAATCGGAAGAGTAGCGGCATTTTTAAGCTCACGACCAGCATTGACAGTCTGACGGTAACCACTCAGGTAACCAAACACCGTTTTAATCTTACTCATGATTACTACTCCCCATATAAACAGGAGGAATTGGAGTTTCTGGAGCCTTGATTTGCATCGTGCTTTCGCTTCTATCAAGCTGCGGCATTTCACGAGCCGGCAAGACCAAGCCGAAATAAATAATTAGAAAAACGCCGATAGCTCTTGGAATCTTTACGCTTGCCTCTTTAAACATAGTTCCCGCCCTCCTTCGAAAGAATTTCCTCTACAGTTCCAGCAAGGGCTGAAATGATATAGCCGTCATGCATGCATGATTCTGGCAACTCACATGCTTTAACCTGTATCTCTCGCAGTATTGCGAGAACCTTTTTTAGCTGCTCATACGACATAACCAAAGCCTCTTCATGTTCACACACATAATTCTATGACCCTAAAGCCCAGCCATCTAATTGATTGTTCACAAACATGAAAATGCTTTTGCAATTACATAAGAATAAATTGGATGGCTATTAGCTTGATTTTCAGAGCACAAAGAAAACCCATCATAGAGCCAACCTATATTCCAGCAAAAAGCCCCAATGAAGGGGCTTCTGAACAAGCACGTAAATCAATAATGTCGAAGTATTTGCGCAACACCCGCGAAAAATTCTTCGGGATGGTTGGAATGCGTCTCTATATCATTTTCCGAAACATACGCTGACCACTTGCCATTTTCATATACAAATTTAAAAGCATCTGTACCAGCAGTTTGGCGGCTGTAACCGCCGATATTGTCTATCGGACGCACCTTCTGAACGCCATTTATCAGCAGTGACATATATCCGGTGTCGCGATTGCCTCGCTCATTCCAGAAAGTGAGTTGAATACTTTCTGCCTTCGGTCGCCCTACAGCTTTATCCAAGTATCGAGAGGTCTTTTCGCTGTACACAGCATCAGCCGTCGCGGTTGCCGGCATGACCTTATTCATCTTAGGTTCGCCACAGCCGACAAGTGCAGCCAAAACCATGGTGACAACGATGATGCTCAGCTTTTTCATAATCAGATTCCTCAATTTAATGTGCCAGGATCTCGTCCTGCTGTAACAGCGGGGCGGTATCGAGACCTGGCAAAGGAGCCAGACGTAGATTCGTTACTGCGTCCGCTCCATAGCCACGGGCTGCAGCGGCGCCTTCAGCTTGATCTCCACACGACGATTCTGCGCCCTCCCCTGCTCCGAGCTGTTGCTTGCGATCGGCTGCGACGGACCGGCACCGAACACCTGAATGCGATTCTTATCAATGCCCTGGATCATCAGGTGCTTACCGACGCTAATAGCGCGCCTCTGGCTCAGCTCGATGTTGCTAGAGTTGCTACCGACACTATCGGTGTGGCCAGTGACCTCAATGCTGTTTTCTCCGTACTGCTTGAAGGAACCAGACAGTTTGTCCAGGTTAAACTGGGCAGCAGGAGACAGTTCGGTCGAGCCATTAGCGAACGTGATCGCACCAGGCATCACCAGCTTGATGTCATCGCCTTGGCGCTGTACGTCGATGCCAGTGCCAGCAGTCGCTTTGCGGAGTTCAGCCTCTTGACGGTCGGCGAACACGCCGTAACCTGCGCCGGCCAAGCCACCGATACCAGCGCCAATAAGTGCGCCTTTACCACGGTTGTCCTTGTTGATCAGCGCCCCTGCTGCGGCTCCTGCGATAGTGCCGATGGAGCCCCAGGTCAGGGTCTGGTTGCGGGAACCATCCTGATCCTGCAACCCAGTACCAGCGCAGCCAGTGAGAGAGAAGAGAATGCTGGTAACCAGCACGGAGGTAATAGCTTTTTGCATGTCGAGGCCTCTAATTGTTAGTCGTAGAATGGAGAAAGTGCGTCCGAGCCAGTTGATAGAGTCAACCGGATATATACGAATAACAGCGAGCACCCGACCGGGCTATTTTAGTTATTGCCTCCCTACCCCTATCGCTGCTCGGGGGTAGTTTGGTACACAGCGATTAACTGCTACTTACTTTCTAGGCATAATTATGTACCAGCACTACCGCACATACAAGTAACAAACCGCCAACTTCTTCATGATAAATATATATCACAAGACCAAAAGCCATATATAATTAACGACAACAAATAACCGCTGCAGACTAACGATGAATACTTTCGAAAGAGACAGCTCGCTCGATCTGATTAAGTGGATCGCACTATTTACGATGATCATCGATCACACCTGGTTCGTGCTACCAAATGAAATCCAGGAAAATCTGTCCTCGATGCGGATGATCGGTCGACTTGCATACCCCTTATTCTGCCTCGCAATTGCGGCAAATGTTGCCCGGCAGCCAATCAGTTGTCCAGTCGGATTGAAATATCTGAGTGGGATATTACTATTCGCCATCCTGAGCCAATGGCCGTATTCGAGATATTTCGATAACGGGCATTTAAACATTCTGTTCGTTATAGCACTTGGGCTAGTTATCGCTCAGGCGATGCATCATCGGACTCCCGGACTGATCTTATGCGGGATCCTAGCCCTGTTGATCACAATCGCGCTCCGTCCGGTAATGAGCTATGGCGTAGCTGGAGTGTTGTTACCTACTGCACTGGTAATCGCGCTTCAGGCACGGAAGCTAGAGATTAAAATCGTAAGTTGGTCCCTATCCGCTCTTCTCGCCGCTATCGCAAATGTTGGCAGTTCGATTTTGCTGTTGCATGATCTGCCACCGATGGATCATGCGGTCATCACCGCAGCCGCATTGGCACCAGTGCTCGGACTGACTCTGCTGCAGATCCAGGTGCCACCGTTACGCTCCGTCAAAGGATGGCTCTACCCAGTTTATCCGATTCACTTACTACTTCTCAGCTCCCTATCAATATCGTTCTGATGCCACCTAGCAAGCGCTTGGACGCTGAGGATTCACTAGATCGCGCGGGATCTCTTCGCCCTTCGCCTGCCACTTCATAGCCTCCAGGATGCGTGTCGATGCTTGAACTCACCTCCTTCCCTTCCGGGGCCTCTCAAGCGCCTCAGGCGCTTGATCAAAGATTTGGCATGCCTTCTCGCAGGCGCGCAGATACCCCGACGATAAGCACTCCTATGGGTCGAGGGTGAAGGCTCACCAGGAATGCCAATCAAAAAAAGGGGTCAGCATTTCAAGGTCGCGGTCGATTCCCAGAAAAAGCCGAAGGGCAGTGTCCGAAAGAAGTCCGGAACCGGCCCAAAACGTGATGAGAGGAAAATCGGGGGCCAGAAACGGCGAATCCCTCTCTAGGAGGGATTCTCAGCCGTCGATTGCATGCGTTCGACGGGACAGGTCGTTCTTGCGTCGCGCTGGGCGAACTGCTTTCGCAGTAACGGGGTGCGATCCTTTCGGATCCCTGTAACCACCCTAGGGTACACGACTAAGTCGCAAGTTAATTATGCAAGGATCTACAAGCGTCCAAAAGGCCCATTGATCATTTTTGTTCATCCTGCTTCACGCTGAATAATGGCCCTTGCCTTGCTCAAAGATCGCAGCCACGGACTTCAACTCATTGGCCAGGATCACTGGCCTAGTCGGCTCACACAGCGCCTCAACCTGACAGGCCGCACGCTTAGCATACGATTTTATCCAAATTCTGTTGGCTCCTCCTATCGCGAGCTTCGCTACGGCAAGCCAGCCCATAGAGCATCACGACGAACATTTCCCCTGTCGAATTCCTCTACCTGAGTCGTAATGCATCCAAGGCTAGATGTTAAAATCATGTTAAAAGCATGTTAGGCAGCTCGAACGCTTCTAGAGCCCACGTTCTGCGGGCCTTCCAGATATCGCCCCGCGCAGATACCCCGATGATGAGCGCAGATACCCCGAAGGAGCGCGCAGATACCCCGAAGCACTCTGCGCAGATACCCCGATACCTGTGGATAAATCTCAGGATCGCCGTTTACTTCTCGCGTGGGCGATTCTTGTCCAACTTACGACTTCATCCTTGATACCCCAGCGCTCGATAATTCCAACTCCTTCCAACTCGTGTAGAGCTGGCGGCAAAGCCCTGGTCTTGAAGTCTCGGGCACGCCCACGGGAACCACTCCACCTACGAAGCGACTCCCAAGCGACCTTGTGTACCCCGATAGAATGCCCTGAAATATAGTTTTGCAGATATTTGGCAAGTGGACTCTTAAGACGCAACCGGATCTCCATATCAATAAATGCAAGATAACTATTTGCAAAGAGTGAAACAACCATAGGATCAATTATTATCCAATAATTATTTTCCTGCCCCCATTTTAACTTATCAATCAATCGAAATGTCTCTCCACTACTATTAGCATCAACAAAAATAGTGGCGCTCGCCAATCGCTCAATTGACTCATGCAGGCGACAATAACTCTCTGCAGATAGATCACTGCCTCTACCTATAGCCCGCAAAAAAGCAGCTCGCTCAAAATACACCGGCTCACCTATTGACAGTCCTTGAGCCAATTGAACCGCATGAAGAAAAACATCATTATCATACATATCGAGTTCTTCTCCTGACATTCGCACTCGATAATCTGATCGACCTTCAAGCACCTCGCTTCTTAATATTCGGCGCTCTCCTTTCTTTATATTGGAAAATAATCCGGTCCTAGTCCATTGCGTCGGCATTGCGGATGCTAGCGAAGGAAATAAAGGAAACTGCTCTTGAATGCATACTTCCTCAACACACGCCCTCGTAAGCTCGCCCTGCAACTGTGCTTTAAAGCTGTCACGCTCGCATGCCTCACGAAGGCGTCGGTCCAGAATTACTTGGATCTTTGAAATGTTATTTTGAGTTACCTTTTCCTGCGATTGGGACTCATGCATATCGAGCCCCTACAACAGAATTTCGAACAAATTGTTCTGACTTGCGAGGACGCCCAGGTTTTCGTTTAACCATAGGGTCTACGAGCTCAATCGTATCGAGTTGAACAACATGCCGTTGCAGCCAGCACTCAACATCCTCTTGTCGCCAGAGAAGTCGCTTTGCACCGGGAATTCGGCAAACAGGTGGTAATCGAGAAGGATTTTTCGAGTGCTGGTTTTTGATAGTGCCGGCGGTGCGGCCTAAGATTTGAGCCAAGTCATCAACGGTAAGAAGCTTTGCGAGAGACACAATGACATCCTCCCCCAATCCGGTTACGCCGGATCGGGATTGGATGGGTCCGCGGCAGCGCTGATAATTGACCGTTTGAGGCTGCTGGCTCAGCACATCAAGCGGGATCTATTCATGCGCAGGGTTGTGCCCTCAGCTTCTTCTCGCTCTCCTCAGCACCTCACCGTTTGGAATCCGACCCCATCAAAGTCGGCGGCTGGTGACATCAGGCGATTGCCCTCAGGCATCCTTTCTTCCACGCTGGCTACTTCCGCTTTTCGCCTGCGTGATACTGGACCAAGGCACCCTGCGACTCATCATCAATGCCTCGCAGCGCCAACTGCTAGGCATCTAGAGACCAGGGCCATTTTCGGACCTTGCCAGTACGATTGCCCCCAGCTTAATCATCATCAGTAATCAACTCAACCACCCTGGCACATTTTTGTCACACTCAGGTTGTGACTAAGGATGATTGCGGATGATCGTCGATGATCACGAAAGCGCTTACAACCCTTATACCAATGGGTCTCATGCCGTGAAAGCCCGTAGGGAGAGGTTCACAGTAAAGCTATATTTTGCAGTTGCACTGCAACGGGCCGACGGGGAAGGTTTCGCGGATAAGGGTCGGCTTTGCGGTGTCCATGAACGGTCCTCTCGTGCAAACGGCATAGGGTTTCCGGGCGACTGTCGCCAGAATGATTGCACTATTAAACCAGACTCGAGCGGCTTCGCACCTCAACGCAAGCAAGCTCGCCAGCGGACTCAGGCTTTAACCAATCAACCGCAGCTCCTGCGCCCGCGCGACCGCCTGGGTGCGCCGCTCCACGCCGAGCTTGCTGTTGATATGGCTGGCGTGGGTCTTGACCGTGTGCAGGGAGATGAAGAGTCGGTTACTGATCTCCTGGTTCGAACAGCCCTGGGCGATCAGTTGCAGCACCGCCAGCTCGCGGGCGCTCAGGGTTTCATGGTTGGGCGCCGGCTCGCTGGCAGCAACGGCCGGCAGCAGCGCCAACAGGCTCTGGTTCAATAAACCATGGGGGTCTTGGCCGAGTTGATCGCGCATCCAGTCGGGATACCCTTCAAGCAGGCGCTGGAAGGGTTGCAGCGCGCCGCCGGCTCCGGCTTCCAGGGCGCGAACCAACACCTCGCGCGCCTTGGCCTCCTGGCCGCTCTCCAGCAGCAACTGCGCCCGCTGGGTCAGCGCCATCAGGGCAATCATCTGGCGCCCGCTGCCATGAGCGTGTTGCGCCAGGTCTTCGAGGCGCTGCAGGGCCGCCGCCGGTTGATGCCGGATCGCGTCCAACGCGGCTTGCTGCAGCTCGATATGCTGCGGCAGGTGCGGGTGAAACTCCGGGGCCGCCGCCGCGTGTGCGCCGTTGTAGGTTTGCCCCAGGCGGGTCAGCCAGGCGTCGGCCAGGTCGGTACGCCCCTGGGCCAACCAGAGTTCGCATTTGATCAGGGTGATCATTGCCAGGTAGTAAATCGGCGGCACATCCCAGATGTGCATCAGGCGTTCGGCCTCGGCCAGTTCGGCGAAGGCTTTGGCGAAGTCGCCGCGGCGACCTTCGAAGTTGGCAATCACGCAATGCCCGATCAGCACGCTGATATCCCGGCAGGCGCGGGCTTCAGCCAGGCCGGCGCGCAGGCGGACCAGGCCGGCTTCGGGCTGACAACGCGCGAGCAGCAGGTAGCCTTCGTAAAGCGCTAATCGGGCGCGCACGGCGTACAACCGTTGGGGCGAAAGGTCGTGCAAGCGTTGCAGGCCCTGACGCACTTCATCCAGCGAGCGCAGGATTTCACCCCGCGCCTGCAAGACCCGCGCGCGGTCGTAATGGGCCAGGGCCTCGAACAGGGGGTTGCCGACACGCTGCGCCAATTCGAGGGATTCGCGGTTCAAGCCACGGGCGCGCCACAGGTCGGCATCGACGATCGCCAGGTTGGAGAGGGTCGACAGGCACATCAGGCGCTGACCATAACGGCGCTGCGGCAGGCTTTCCAAGGCTTCGCTGCAATAGCGCTGGGTCAGCTCGCGGTCGCCTCGGCCCCGGGCGATGATCCCGCTCAGCGCCAGCCATTGCGCCAGCATCGACTTCTGCGCAGTGGCCGATGGTGCCGGCAGGAAGCGACTGAGGTATCCCGACAGTTCTTCCGCCGCATCCAACTGACAGGCCAGGCCCAAGGCCCAGCTGTACAGCACGATCAACCGGGGCGTGCTGATCAGCAGGCTGTCGGGCAAATCCATTTTCCAGCGTAGGAGCATGCCGACGTTCTGCTCGGCCAGCAGTTGCTCCTCGGAGAGGTTCTGCACCAGGTTCGCCGCCACATCCAGATGACCGGCGCGCAACGCCTGCTCGACCGCTTCATCGATCAGCCCCTGGGCGTTGAACCAGCGACAGGCGCGCAGGTGCAGGCTGGCGGGCGGCAGCACGGCGCTGCTCGCGCGCCGGGTGCGCAGCAGGTCGGAAAACAAATGGTGATAACGGAACCAGTGCCCCTGCTCGTCCAGCGGCACCAGAAATACCTGGTGAGCCTGCAAGTAACGCAGGATTTCCGCGCTGTCGTGGGCATCGCGTATGGCGTCGCACAGTTCACTGCAAAAGCGTTCCTGCGAGGCGGTTTCATAGAGGAACGCCTGGACTTCCGCCGGCAAGCAATCAATCACTTCTTCCAGCAAATAGTCGCGTATCAAGCCTTCGCCGCCGTGCAGGCTTTGCGGCAAGGCGCCTTCATTCCCCGCTTCGGAGGCCGCCAACAGCCAGAAACGCAAACCGGCGACCCAGCCTTCACTGCGGCGGATCAAGTTATCCAGCGCCTCGCCGCGCAGCGAACTGCTGTGGCGATCCAACACCGCCAGGGATTCGGCGTGGGTCAGGCGCAGGTCTTGCTCATGCAGCTCCAGCAGGTGCCGAGACAGGCGCAAGCGCGCCAGGTGCCAGTCGGGGCGCTGGCGACTGGTAACCAGCACCAGCAGGCCATCGGGCAAATGATTGAGGAAAAACTGCAGGCAGCGGTCAAGCACCGGGCCCTGGGCCAAATGGTAGTCATCCAGCACCAGCAACAAAGGCGCACGCGTGGACAACTGCAGCGCCAGCTCATCGAGCAAGCCATCGAGCCATTCTTCGAAGGCAAACGGTTGATGACGCTGACGCATTTTCAGCAGGCCCAGGGATTGCGCACCCAGTTGCGGGAAGTATTGCTGCAAGCCGTCAAGCAGGCGCTCGAGGAAACGCCCGGGGTCGTTATCCCGTGGGCTCAGGCCCAGCCAAAGGCTTTGCCAATGGGCGGGCAGACTCTGGCAGAACTCAACCGCCAGCGAACTCTTGCCGAACCCCGCCGGCGCGCAGACCAGCAGCAATCGCCCTTCCAAGCCAGCGCTCAGCCGTTCGCACAGGCGCGGTCGCAGCACGTAGCCGTCAGGCAGCGGAGGTCTGTAGAAGCGACCTTCCAGGGTCGGAATCACCGCGCTGGCAGGCCCCTGGATTCGGGACAGATCAGTCATCGCCGGGCTCTTGTAGAAGGCTGTTGTCGGCATTGCAGATGTCCGCAGACTAGCGGTAAAAGCGACGGTTTTGTAGATCTTTGCAACATTTGCCTGAAAAAGAACTGCGACAAGAAATGTGAGAGGGGGCTTGCTCCCGATTGCGCTGGGGCAGCCAATAGAATTCTTGGCTGTCAGACCGCTATCGGGGGCAAGCCCCCTCCCACATTTGGCTACGCGTGCAGCTTAGCGAACACCGTCCTGGCGCAGGGCCGCTGGGGTGAAGTCGCTGGTGGTGGCGGTGAAGCCGAAGTCATACGCCTGTTTCTCTTCGTTCTTCATGCCCAGGGCCAGGTAGCGGCCGGACTGCAGGTCGTAGAGGGTTTCCAGGGCGTACCACGGCACTTGTTTGTCGTAGTAGTTCTCGGCATGGGCTTCGGCGACGCGCCACAGTTGGCCGCGACCGTCGTAGTGGTCGATCACGGCCGCTTGCCAGGTGTCTTCGTCGATGAAGAAGTCACGCTTGGCGTAGATGTGGCGCTGGCCTTCCTTCAGGGTCGCGACCACATGCCACACGCGGCGCAGCTCGTAGCGTGCGAGGTCCTGGTTGATGTGGCCGGCCTTGATGATGTCGACATACTTGAGTTTCGGATCGTCGATCTTGTAGCTGTTGGAGGCGATGTAGATTTCTTTCTTGCCTTCCAGTTTCCAGTCGTAGCGGTCCGGCGCACCGTTGTACATGTCGAGGTTGTCGGAGGTACGCAGGCCGTCGGCGGCGGTACCCGGCCCGTCATAAGACACTTGCGGCGCCCGACGTACACGGCGCTGGCCGGCGTTGTAGACCCACGCCGAGCGCGGTTCCTTCACCTGGTCGAGGGTTTCGTGGACCAGCAGCACACCACCGGCCAGACGTGCCGGCGCGGTCACTTGCTGCTTGAAGTAGAACAGCACGTTGCCGGGGTTTTTCGGGTCGAAGTCCTTCATTTTGTCGCGGAACACGAACTGGTCTTTGAAATACACCAGGCTGAACGAACCGTTGGTCTGCGGCGTGGCCTGGGTCACCAGGCGGGTCACGCTGCCGCCGCGATAGCGGGTGATGTGGTTCCAGATGACTTCAACGCCACTTTTCGGAATCGGGAACGGCACGGCGGTTTCGAAGTTTTCCAGGCCGTTGCCGCCGGACACCAGGTTGGTGGTGGTGGCGTTCTTCTTGATCGAGGCGAACACCTCGGCCGGTACGGTGGCGCCGCGATGGGTCGGGTAGACCGGCATCTTGAAGGTGTCCGGGTAGCGCTTGAACATCGCGTACTGCCCCGGCGCCAGCTTGTCTTTGTATTGCTCGACGTTTTGCGCGGTGATGGTGAATTGCGGTTGTTCGCTGGCATAAGGGTTGGCCAGGAAACCACGGGCGTCGACGGCGCCGGCATTCGTCGGCAACGGCGACCATTTAGGAATGGTGCCAGCGGCGTTACCGGCCATTTCGGCGCCCATCGGGGTCAGGGTCGTGCCCAGCTTGGCGGCCTCATCCGCCGACACCGCCGCCATGACGTTACTCGCCAGGATCGACAGCCCAAGCACACCGACGTGCAACAGACTTTTAGTTATTTTCATGTTCTGGTTCTTCCTGAAATGCAGTGTGCTTAGAAGTTGGCGCCGACGCTGAGGGCGATGAAATCACGGTCGTCCACAGTGGAATACTTACCGCCGAAGAAGTTGGTGTAGGCCAAGCTCGCGGTGTAGGTATTCTGGTATTCAGCATCCAGGCCGAGACTGACAGCCTTGCGACCTTCTTCGAAGTTGCCGCCAGGGCCTGGCGAATAACCGCTGACGTCATGGGACCAGGCCACGTTGGGCTTGAGGTTCACACCCGCGAACACATCCGGGTATTCCCAGATTGCCCGGCCGCGATAGCCCCAGGAGTTGGCGGTGGTAAAGCCGTCATTGTTGCAGTTGGCCGTCAGGTTACTGCGGTCTGTACCTGCGCCCGCACCGGCAATGGTTCCCGCGTTGAGCGTCGCGCACAGTGGGCCTTCCCCAGGACCAAATACCGGATCACGCCCGTAGCGCGCTTTCGAGCTGCTTTCCAGGCCGCCGACGTGGGTCAGCCCCACTTCGCCCACCAGTGTCAGCCGGCTGGCGCCCATGACCTGATCAAAGAAGTGCGTAAAGGTGGTCTGGAGCTGGGTGATTTCCTTGCGGCGGTAGCCATTCAGATCCTGACCGGCGGCGCCCTTGAGCGGGGAAGCACCGTTCAAGCCTATCAACGGCGTAACGCCCGCGTACAAGATGTCGGTGGTGTTGAGCTGAACCGGCGCGTTCGGCCGGTAGCTGATCTCGCCGCTCCACGCTGTGCCGGTAGGCAAGGTCGTCGAGAAGCTCAAACCGTACAAGCGAATGTCTTCTGGATATTCGACGAAGTAGCTGGAGTTACCGGCCACGATGAGTGGACGCAGACTACTGGCTGGCGTGAACGTCAATGCGTTAGCCGCGGCGTAAGTCGCAGCCGATGCGCCCTTGGCGCTGAAAATCGGCGCACGGCTGTGGTAGTTCATGAAATAAGCGCCGAACTCCGTGTCCAGCGGCTCGAAGTTGTAGTGCATGGCTACACCGAACTGCCCGCCATCACGCGCGTCGCGATCAGAGCCGCGCTTGACCAGTACACCTTCTTCGTTGATGTTGACGCCAAACTGATTCATCAGCGGCAAACCACCGCCTGCGGTTATCACAGAGCGCTTGCTGAGCAACCGCAGGTTGTCATTGCAGCCGCCTGTAATGACGTCCGCCTGGGAGAAAAATGTCCCGCAGTTATCGGTGACGGTCTTCTCCCAATCCAACTGATAGAAGCCTTCCGCCGACAGGTTTTCGGTCAGTGTCTGCGACACATAGAACATGTTGACCGGAATCAGGCCTTCCTTGATCTCGGCACCCGGGCGACGGAACGCCGCTACGTCAATCGGGTTGATGGAGTTGATGCCGCCGCCGATGAAGGTACTTTCGCCCCAACTTACAACCTGCTTACCGAAACGCGCGGAACCGGGCTCATCGGCAATCGAGTAGTTGTGATAAATGAAGGCGTCGAGAATTTCCCCGCCGGAAGACCGGGCGCCCATAGGACGGCCTTTGTCACTGATGTCCTTGAACTCACGATTTTCGTCCTTGAGTTCAAAGTCATACCAATATTTGCCGCGTACAAACACACCGGTGTCGCCGTATTTCAGTTCCAGGTCATGGATGCCCTTGAAGATTTTCGAGAACGTCTCGCCGCGCTTGAAGTTCAAATGGCCGTCATCGGAGGTCTGGGACAAGCCCTTGCCGCCATTGTTGACACCGATCAGATCGCGGTTGGCCTTGGCTGTCGACCAACTCGCCCCCACGGAAAGAGAGGAGTCAAAATTCCCTTCGATTTCACCGATATTGAAACTGACGCCGAATGCCGGCCCGGCGAGCGTAGAAGCGAGACTGACGGCCAGGGGCAATCTTGCCCGGCGCCAGAACTGATTTACTGAGGTCATCGACGCTACTCCATGTGCATTATTGTTATGGCAGTGAGTTCTTTCGGTGATGCATGTAACGGCCGGAATACAACGATTCCAATGCCGCCCGGCAACCGAGCCCCCATGGCTCGAAGCGCAACATCCTTGAAAAACTCTGAGAGGGACTATAGCCAGCAGGGGGTACCGCTTGATCCCTCTAAAGTGTGATTTGCATCACCGACCCGTCTGCCACAGCCCTTTTGCCACGTCGACGAAGGCCGACGCGGCAAGGATGGCTGAAAATCGGCAAATCACAAGTAAAGCCGCGAGATAGAGCATTGCCGTGCCCGAACGGGCACGGCGAAAGGTATCAAAGGGTAGAGAGGAACGTACTGTTGTTGGCCTGCCACTCAATGATGTCGACGCGGATACGTTTTTTGTCGAGCTTGCCGACACTGGTCTTGGGAATTTCAGTAACAATGGCGATCTGGTTTGGAATCGCCCACTTGCTCAAGTGGCCCAACTCCACGAACGGCTTGAGGTGCTCCTTGAGTTCACGGGCGCCTATCACATGGCCATCACGCACCACCAGCAACGCAAACGGGCGCTCGCCCCACTGCGGATCGGCGATGCCCACCACCGCTACTTCGCGTACCGCCGGGTGGCGGCTGACCAGGTCTTCCAGAGCCAGGGACGAGATCCACTCGCCGCCGGTCTTGATCACGTCCTTGATGCGGTCGCGGATATCGATCACCCCAAACGCGTCGAGGGTCGCCACGTCGCCGGTGTGCATCCAGCCGCCTTCCCACAGCTCGGCGCCCTTTTGCGGCTCGTTGTAGTAACCCTCGGTCAGCCACGGCGCGCGTAGCACCAGTTCGCCCTGGGACTCGCCATCGGCGGGCAGGAAATGCCCGTCGCTGTCGATGATCGCCGCTTCCACCAACGGCCCGGGCACACCGGCCTTGATGCGGTAAGTGGTGCGCTCGTCCTCGGTGCCGGCCATCAGCTCATCGTTGAGATGAGCGCAGGACACCAACGGCCCGGTCTCGGACATGCCATACGCGGCGGTCAGTTGAATCCCACGCGCCTTGGCCGCTTCATACAGCGTGCGATTGAGGGCGCTGCCGCCGATGACGATTTTCCAGCCGCCAAAGTCCACGCCCTGGGCGGCCTTGGCGTTGAGCACCATTTGCAGGATGGTCGGCACACAGTGGGAAAAGGTGACCTTTTCCTTGTGCCACAGCTCCACCAGGTATTCCGGATCGTAACGCCCAGGGTAGACCTGTTTCAGGCCCAGCATGGTGGCCACATACGGCAGGCCCCAGGCATGCACGTGGAACATCGGCGTGATCGGCATGTACACGTCGTTGGTGCCCAGCAAGCGCACGCTGTCGACACTGCCCATGATGGTCGCCACGCCGATGGTGTGCAGCACCAATTGGCGATGGGTGAAGTACACACCCTTGGGGTTGCCGGTGGTGCCGGTGGTATAGAAGGTGGTGGCGACGGAATTTTCGTCGAAATCCTCGAAATCGTATTTCGGGCTGGCGGCGGCCAGCAGGGTTTCGTACTCCCCCACCAGGTTCGGCAGCTCAGCGGTTTTCTCGGCCGCATCGGTCAGCAACAAGGTTTTGTCGACGGTGGTGAGCTGCCCGGCAATCGCCTGGTAGAGCCCCACGAACTCGCTGTTGACCAGCACAAAGCGGTCCTCGGCGTGGTTCATGGTGTAGAGAATCTGTTCCGGCGACAGGCGCACGTTGATGGTATGAATCACCGCGCCGATCATCGGGATGGCGAACATGCATTCCAGGTAACGGTGGCTGTCCCAGTCCATCACGGCAACGGTATCACCAGCCTTGACCCCGGCTTCGGTGAGCACATTGGCCAGGCGCGCGACCCGCTCGATCAGGGTCGGATAGGTGTAGCGCAGCTTGTCGCGGTAGATGATTTCCCGGGTCTTCTCATAACGGGCCCCGGACATGAGCAGGCGTTTGATCAACAGCGGATATTGGTACGCACCTTCGGCGGGCGGGATAACACGGGTCTGCAACATACGAATCCCTTTTTATGACTGCACGGTCTCGGCTTGAAGACCTGCACTGTAGAGACGTTAGGTGCCGACCAAATCAGCCAAAGGAATGATTTGCAGCCTGCTGCGAATGATAGCTTTGCGCCAACATCCTCTTCGGGACATGAGCAAATTAGATCAGGAAGCACCCTTCGCTGAAAGGCGAACCTTCCGACATTCGCCACGGATAGCAACTCTTTACGCTTTGGACTTTCGTCGCATCCATCGCTAAAGGACCGCTATGCACAACGATCCCATGCACCGCACGGACACACTCAACCCGAACAAGGATTTCATCGGCGGCAAACAGAAACAGCATTGGATAGAGTTCCAATTGCTGGATGAGCAGGGCGAGCCCCTAGCGAACCTGCCTTACCGTGCGGTGAATGAGGCCACTCGTGAGCGTGTTGTGCCGGAGTTTCTTGGCCGCAGCGATGCCGAGGGGGTGATTCGCGTTGAGGGCTTGCATCCGCTGCCTATCACGTTGTTGATGGAGGCCAACCCTTTGGCCGATCAACTGCAAACGCGTCGTTTGCGTGCTGAGCGCGCAGAGCCGCCTCGACCGATTATCGGGGATCGTACACCGCTGTATGGCCCGCAACGCTCAGGCTTTTCGCCGATTGAGAAGCAGGCGCTGGCTGCGGGGCGCTGTTACCACTATCTGCGAATCGGTCAATTATGTGACCAACAACCAACATTCCAGCCCCCCTTGAATGATTCGAATAAGCTACCGCCGTTTCATTTCCCGGAACGAAAGTTCAACGGCTTCACCGTCAGTGGCGATGAACTGGACCGTCGTCATGTGCTGGAAGTCTGCCCATTTCGCGCCTGGTCTCTGATGTTGCATCACCAGTCTGGGTACAGCCTGGTCAATGCCTACAACCTGGGGTTGATGAGTATTTTGGCGTATAGCACGCGGGATGAACGCGAACTGGGTTCCGTCAACGAGTTTTTCGAGCAGCAATGCCTGGATTTGTCACGTACACCTCGGGTTTGGGATAACGGCCAGGCATGGCCATGTGTGGTGGTTGATGTGCCTTTTAGTGATCGTTATTTGACGATCAAAGCCTTGGATACCGCTAAGGCAGACGTGCCGGAAGGTCATACCCAGCTGCTTTACGCTATCAGTGCATCCCAGGCGTTGGTGGCGTGGCGCGGCACTGAGATGGAAGGGCTTGCTGACCTCATCACCGATGCGACCTTTCGTCCTGTGAAACCGGAGATCGCTGCGGTTTGCGAGCCTAAGGTTCCTTGCCCTGACCTTACTGCTGTGGGCAGTGTGCACCTTGGCTTTCGCGATGCCTTTGAGGTGGCGAGAAGAGTTTTTGATACTGATTTTGGCAAGACGATTCTTGGTGGTGCTCGCGATAAAAAATTGTTCATCTGCGGCCATAGCCTGGGCGGCGCGCTTGGCCTCATCCACGCGGCCTCGCTGAAAAACCATAACCCTCTGCTCTACACCTACGGCATGCCCCGCACCTTCACCCTCCACGCCATACAGTTTTTGGGCTACCTATGGCACTTTCGCCATGTCAATGACATGGACGCCATTCCTCGCGTGCCCCCCGAGGCCGCGCTGGACAATTACCTATATGACGCCTATGGCCCTGTCGGCCTGCTCGCTGGGTTTAGTTGGTCGCTACGTCAAGCCGTCTCCAGCGCAGTATTCAAACATGAAGACCCGTTCAGCCATCACGGTGAGATCGCCATGTTTTTCCGGGCCAAGCAACACCAGCAACAGGAGATCACACCATACCCCGCTTACCGCAAACCCGATGGCACGCCCTATCGCAGCACTATCGCCTACGAACTGCCGGAAAAAGCCAAGCTGTATTTGGTCCCCAGTCTGAGCGAGGACGGTGACCAGCAAGTCGAGCAGGCCACGCAGTGCCTGAACACATCGCTGAACGCCGAAAGCCGGGCCCGGTTCTTCCCTCGCTACAGCAACCCGGCGACGGGTCGAATGCCGCGTATTGGCGATCACTTCATGTCGCAATACCAACCCTATATCCATAACCAATTGCTGGAATCGATTGATGCAGAGCGCGATCCGTTGCTGGAGCGACAGGTCCAACGGCGCAAGTTCGAACAACAGCTAAAGGATTACTACGGGAGCATTCACGAGGACGAACTGACCCGCAATCGCGTGTTCCTCGACTTACAGCGCCTGGTAGACCAAGCCCTGCATATCACCCAGCGAGTAGCAGGTGGCACCGAGGCGCTGCAGCGTTTTAACGCCATTGCCGACCCAAAAGCTTATTACGAGAAGACCAATGGTTAAGCCGATCAACACGCGAAAGAACAAAATCCGGTTTCTCCGCCTGCTCACTGTTGTGTGCGCGATGTTTTTTAGCCTCAGTGGATGCCGTCAGGATTACAGTCTGGCGCCGCCTGCCAACAGCGAAAAAATAACCGTCACCGTGAAACTGCCCAAGGAGCTAAAAACCGAAACCATGTGGGTGATGTACCGCTCGCCCATTTGTAAGCGTGTCGACTACGGCGCCAGCGGCCAGCGCACTGAACGGGATGGTCATCACTCGGTTTACAAGGAACTGGAGCGCCAGGGGCAGAGTGATCTCTACCAAGTCGAACTGCCGAAAGATGGCGGTGGCGCATGCCGCTGGCATTTGGCGAATGTGACCTTTGGCGTGGCTTATGCCGATCCGACGCGTTTTGGCGAGAATGTGACTTCAGGGGGAGGGGGCGGCGTGGTTGTGATATTTGACTACAACGACTCGCCACGGGGAGGAGCTGATATCAAGGTTGAAGGCGATCTGACGATCAAGAAGGATTACTACCCTTGGGTCGATGAAGAGTTTTTGGGGCCTTACAAAAAAACTGTGGGCTTGGCCGGCGAGGGCAGCATTTACCTCAGTTACCAAGCATTACAGGCGCGGCAGGTATATTTCGAACCAGTCATACATTCCGATTTCATAGTTTATTCGGCGGGGCCAAAGGAAAAAAAGGAGGGAAACCACACCGCTTTCACCTATCCCGACGGCAATGTCGTGGCAGATGGTCAATCGACGCCAGACTTCTGGAAACTACAAAGCCTGCGCACAGGACGCGCCCCCGAGTGTTTTTCACGCTGGCGTTATGCCGATTGTCGGGACCCCCGCCCGCAGCTGTTACCCGACTGGCTCCCAGAACCGGATAAGCCCGGGTTTGGGCGCTACCTCATTGTGGACGAATGGGGGAAAAGACTGCCTTCGTATAGCTATAGGCTGGTCGGTAACAACGGTCAAATATTCGAGGAGAAGACAGATGTCGAGGGGCTTACCGACCCCTTACCGGAGAGCGCCCATCCAGTACGTGAAGTCGACTTCCCCAACAGGAGATGGTGATGCCGCCTATACAAAAATTGGCTTTCGAACCCGCTGGTTCCGCCAAGGACAAAACCATATTCCATCTTGGTGCCGGTCGTAAGAGAGTTCGACTCATTTCATGCTGGTGAACGCCAGTTTTACGCCGATGGCAATCAACACCGCCCCCATCGTCCGATCGAACCAATGCCCCATCCGCGCAAACCCTGCACGCACCCGCTGCTGGCTGAACAACATCGCCACCAGGCAGAACCACGCCGCCGTCGCTACCGCCAGGTACACGCCATAACCCGCCTGCACCGCCAGCGGTGTGTGCGGGTTGATCACCACGGTAAACAGCGACAGGAAGAACAACGTGGCCTTGGGGTTCAAACCGTTAGTCACAAAGCCTGCGGTAAACGCCCCGCGTGGGGTGCGTTCGCCGACTTCGCGGTGCAGCTCGCCCTCGGCGGCTGGCTTGGCCGGCTGGGCGCGCAGGGCCTTGAAGCCGATGTACAGCAGGTAGGCCGCCGCCGCCCATTTCAGTGCGTTGAACAGCACGATGGACTGGGACACGATCAAGCCGATGCCGAGCAACGAGTACCCCACGTGCAGGAAAATCGCCGAGCCCACGCCCAATGCGGTCCAGGTCCCGGCGCGGCGGCCGTGGGTGACACTTTCGCGCACCACCACCGCGAAATCCGGACCGGGGCTGGCCACTGCCAGCAGGTGAATCAAGGCCACGGTCAAAAACTCGGCGACGTACATACTCACTCCATTAAGTAACGGATTATTTCATCTGATAGGCTCGGCAGATTACGCCTTCGAACCCTGTCACAAAAGGTACAGTTGATGACGAACAATCGCCGCGCCGTCTTCCTCGATCACCCATCCCTCGACCTGGGGGATCTCGATCTCAGTGAGCTGCACAACTGTTTCAGCGAGCTGCAGCTGTTTGAGCAGACCACCCCGCAGAATGTGGTCGAACGCCTGCAAGGCGCCCAGGTCGCTATCAGCAACAAGATTGCGCTCAACAGCGAAACCCTGGCCGCCTGCCCCGAACTCAAACTGATCCTGGTGTCGGCCACCGGCACCAATAACGTCGACCTTGAAGCCGCCCGCGCCCATGGTGTCACCGTCAGTAACTGTCAGGGCTACGGCACGCCGTCGGTGGCGCAGCATACGATCATGCTGCTGCTCAACCTGGCGACGCGGCTGAAGGACTATCAACGGGATGTCAGCGCGGGCAAATGGCAAGCCGCCAAGCAGTTCTGCCTGCTGGACCACCCGATCGTCGAGCTGGAGGGCAAAACCCTCGGTTTGCTCGGGCATGGCGAACTGGGCAGCGCCGTCGCACGGCTGGCCGAGGCCTTCGGTATGCGCGTCATACTCGGCGCCATTCCCGGGCGCCCTGCCCGCGCCGACCGCATGCCGCTGGATGAACTGCTCGCGCAGGTCGACGCGCTGACGCTGCACTGCCCGCTCAACGAACACACCCGCGACTTGATCGGCGCCCGCGAGCTGGCGTTGCTCAAGCCCGGCGCGTTTATCGTCAACACCGCGCGCGGTGGCCTGATCAACGAACAGGCCCTGGCCGACGCCTTGCGCAATGGCCACCTGGGCGGCGCGGCGACCGATGTGCTGAGCGTCGAACCCCCGGTGCATGGCAACCCGTTGCTGGCCGATGATATCCCGCGCTTGATCGTCACGCCCCACAACGCCTGGGGCAGTCGCGAAGCGCGGCAGCGGATTGTCGGCCAACTGGCGGAAAACGCCCGCGGCTTTTTCAGCGGCGCCCCGCTGCGCGTCGTCAGTTGATAAACTGCGCCCCTTTTCAAGGAGCAGACCATGGATCCGCGCAGTGAAGTACTGCTTCGTCAGGCCGAACTTTTTCAAGGCAACCTGCTGCTGGTGGGGTTGCCTGCCGACGATTTGCTCGGCCGCCTGCCCAACGCCCACGGCTGGTGCTGGCATGCCGGTGACCAGGCTGCGCTCGACGCACGTTTCCCCGAGCGCAGCCAGTTCGGCGTGAATGTGCCGCAGCGCACGTTTGATGCGGCAGTGATCTTCCTGCCCAAGTCCAAGGACCTCACCGACTATCTGCTCAACGCCGTGGCCGCGCGCCTGCCCGGTGCCGAGCTGTTTCTGGTGGGGGAGAAAAAAGGCGGGATCGAAAGCGCCGCCAAACAGATGATCCCCTTCGGCAAGCCGCGCAAACTCGATAACGCACGGCACTGCCAGTTGTGGCAGGTCACCGTGGCCAACGCGCCGCAAGCGGTGGAGCTGGAGAGCCTGGCGCAGGTTTTCGAAGTGCCGCTGGCCGAAGGCCCGCTGAAAGTGGTGAGCCTGCCGGGCGTGTTCAGCCATGGTCGCCTGGATCGTGGCACCGAGTTGTTGCTGGAGCATTTGGACAAACTGCCCAGCGGCCACCTGCTGGACTTCGGTTGCGGCGCCGGTGTGTTGGGCGCGGCAGTCAAACGTCGCTACCCGCACAATACGGTGACAATGCTGGATGTGGACGCCTTCGCCACCGCCAGCAGCCGCCTGACCCTGGCGGCCAACGGTCTGGAAGCCGACGTGCTGACCGCAGACGGCATCGATGCCGCGCCGATGGGCTTGAACGCGATCCTGAGCAACCCGCCGTTCCATGTCGGGGTACACACCGATTACTTCGCCACGGAGAACTTGCTGCGAAAAGCCGCGAAACACCTGGCAAAAGGCGGCGAACTCCGACTGGTTGCCAACAGCTTCCTGAAGTACCAGCCGCTGATCGAAGAGCACTTGGGCGTGTGTGCGGTCAAGGCCGAAGGCAATGGTTTTCGCATCTATCGCGCCAAGCGCAGCTGATCGGCGTTTGCAAAAGAACACTTGCCGAATGGATTTTGCCTAGGCAGAATCCGCTCCGTCCTAGGGGAGTAGTCTCCCACGAGCGCCACGCTCGTCCGGCATACGTCAACATACTTGGTCAGCAGACCATGGCGTATGCGACCCAGGTGTCCGCTCAGACGGACCGGGGTTTGACAAGACCTATGACACGCACACCTTACCCGGGGCGGGAAGGCTGTACGTGTCATAGCCGTGTCGACCCGCCCCTGGAAACCTACCTGATGCTGGATTCACTGCTCGTCCCTACCGCAATCGTTGCCTTGGCCGAAATCGGCGACAAGACCCAACTGCTCGCGCTCATCCTTGCCGCACGCTTTCGCAAACCCTGGCCGATCATCGCCGGCATCATCGCCGCGACCCTGGCGAACCATGCCGCTGCGGGTGCCGTAGGTGCCTGGTTCGGCAGTTTCTTCTCGGATGCGGTGCTGCACTGGATTCTCGCCGCGAGTTTCTGCGCCACGGCGCTGTGGACCCTGGTGCCGGACAAACTCGACGATGACGAAGCCAGCACCACGCGCAAGTTCGGGCCGTTCCTGACCACCCTGATTGCGTTCTTCCTCGCCGAAATCGGCGACAAGACGCAGATCGCCACGGTAATGCTGGCGGCGCAATACCCTGAGCTGTGGCTGGTGGTTATCGGCACCACCCTGGGCATGTTGATTGCCAACGTACCGGTGGTTCTGGCGGGGAATTTTGCCGCGGAGAAATTGCCGTTGACCTTGATTCGTCGACTGGCGGCTACGGCGTTTTTTGTCCTGGCGATCGTGGCGGTGTACAAGGCCATGCAAAGCAGTGGTTGGATCTAAAGATCCAAGCCGCAAACCCAATCCAATGTGGGAGGGGCTTGCCCCCTTCCACATTGGGATCTTCATGAGGCTTGGATTATCAGGACTTCTTGGCCTGCTGATACAACGGCATCACCTTCGGAATCGCCGCCTGCAACGAGGCGATCCGACTGTCGGAGGCCGGGTGAGTGCTCATGAACTCCGGAGGCGCGCCTTCCGAAGCCTTGGCCATCTTGTTCCACAACGTGATGGCCGCGTTCGGGTTGTAACCGGCGCGGGCCGCCAGCTCCAGGCCGATCAGGTCCGCTTCGTTTTCATTGCTGCGGCTGTTGGGCAAGGTCATGCCGTAGTTGGCCACGGTATCGGCCAGCGCCATGCTGTCCTGGCCGAGACCAAGCAACGCGCCGGCGCCCTGCTTGGCCATCTCGATGCCGTAGGCCTTGGACATGGCTTCACGGCCATGTTCACGCAAGGCGTGGGCGATTTCATGGCCCATCACCGCCGCCAGCTCGTCATCGCTGAGCTTGAGGTTATCGATCAGCCCGCTGTACACGAAGATCTTGCCGCCCGGCCCGCAGTTGGCGTTCATCTCATCGCTCTTGATCAGGTTCACTTCCCACTTCCACTGCGCCGCATCCGGACGGAAGGTCGGCGCCTGGGCGATCAGGCGGTTGGCGATGGCCTGCACGCGCTTGGCGTTGGCGCTGGTCTTGTCCACCAGGCCTTTGCCGCTGGCTTCACCCAGGGTCTGCTGGTAGGACTGCGCATACATCTGGTCGACTTCCTGGCTCGACAGCATGCTGAACATGTACTGCTTGCGCTCCACCCCAACGGCACCGCCGCTGGTGGTGTTGACGGACTGACACCCGGCCAGCAGCACTGCTGCCGCCAATACACTTACGGCCAATGATTTCTTCATCAACACACTCTCCCTGAAAAGACGCCCTGAAAACATGGCGCGTATCCTAGGCGGTGATTTGTATCGACGCCAGATACATCAGACGTGCAGACGCTAAATTTCGGATACATCCCACAACGGTGGCGGATTTTCTGGCTCAAGCCGGAGTCAGGCACTCCGGCCCATTCAGCTTGGGATCGTTGACCATGTTGGCCAGCACCCGTTCACGCAAGGCGACCGGCTCGCTGGCCAACAGCCCCTGCAACACCGGCAGCGGCGTCTCGGGGTTCAGCCAGGCGTCCTGCCCCGCCGCATCCAGAATCAACGGCCGCCGCTGACTCTGCGCCGCCTGGGTCACCACCGCGGTGCTCAGCCACACGTGCTCCTGCACCGGATACGCTTCCCAGATGGCCGCAAAAAACAGCGTCGAACCTTCCCCTGGCGTCAACCAGTACGGCCGCTTGCGCTGGGTGCCGCGCCATTCGTAGAACCCGTTGGCCGGCAACAGGCAGCGACGCTGGCGAAACGCTTCGCGGAACATCGGTTGCTCAGCCAGGGTTTCGGCGCGGGCATGCGCCGGAGTACGGGAAAGGTCCGTCAGCCACGGCGGTGTCAGGCCCCAGCGGGCGCGGGCCAGGGTGCGCTGGCCGTCGGTGGCGCGCTGGATCAGCACCGAATCATTGGGAGAAATATTCCACTGGGCCTGCTGATCCGCCGGAAAGCCCGGCAAGGCAGCAAACGTGGGGTTCCAGCGAAACAGGGCATAACGTCCACACATGGGGCAACACGACTCTTGGGTAAACCGACCGACAGCCTAACAGACCAACACGTCGGGGAAGCTGTCGGGTTCATCGCCGGGCAACGGTTGCGCACCGTTATACGCGGTGATCAGCTCGCGCGCGCAGGCTGCCTGGTCGTTGTCCACCTCTAGCCCCAGCAGCCCGAAAATCGGCAACTCGCCGCTACCGCCGAGCAAGTGGCGCCCCACCAAATGCGCCTCGATCCCTTCGCTGGCGAGCATCTGCTGCAGCAGCTCGCCTTCCATCAGGTTTTCCGGTTCGTAGATTCGCTGCATGGGCGTACCTGTTATTCGTTTTCGCTGCGAGTTTCGAGCATCCACTCTTCACCATGGACCTGCAGGTTGAAAATGATCGGTCGGCAACATACCTGACAGTCTTCTATATAGGTCTGGTCGCCGCCGGATAAATCCACGGTCGTCTCCACCACTTCACCACAATAAGGACAATCGTACAGCGCAGTTTCCAGCATCGCAGTCTCCCAAGTGACTTGTGCGTATAATCGCCGGTCTATTTACAGGGTTATATTTCGGCCGAGCCCATTACTCGGGCCGCACCCTGGTATTCCCTCTACTTACCCTAGCCGTTTCTAACAAGAGAGCATGATGGGCGAATTCGATACCATCCGACCTTACAACGACAGCGAAGTCCCGGCAGTGCTGGAGCGGCTGTTCAGTGACAAGGCCTTTCTGGACATCCTGACCCACTTCCGCTTCCCGCGCTTTGCCGGCGCGCTGGGCTGGCTGCTCAAACCCATGATCGCCCGCAAACTGCGCCGTGAATTCGCCGGCGTCACCACCGTGGCCACGCTGCAGGACAAAGTCGAGTATTACGTCGACCACACCATTGATCGAGCGACCGACGGCGTGACCTATACCGGCGTGGAACAGCTCAAATCGGGCACCGCCTACGTCTTTTTGGCCAACCATCGCGATATCGTGATGGACCCGGCCTTCGTCAACTACGCCGTGTACCACGCCGGCCTGCCGACACCGCGTATCGCCATCGGCGACAACCTGTTGCAAAAGCCGTTTGTCAGCGACCTGATGCGCCTGAACAAGAGCTTCATCGTGCACCGCTCGATCACCGGGCGAAAGGAAAAAATGGCGGCTTACCAGTTGCTGTCGGCCTACATCAACCATTCGATCCGCCACGACTGCCAGTCGATCTGGATCGCCCAGGCCGAAGGCCGCGCCAAGGATGGGGATGACCGCACCGAATCGGCGATCCTCAAGATGTTCCACGTCAGCCGCAAGGACGAGCCGTTCGCCGAGGTGATCCAGTCGCTGAACCTGACGCCCGTGTCCATCAGCTACGAATACGACCCATGCGACTTGGCCAAGGCTCGCGAGCTGTACATCCGCGCCACCACCGGCACCTACACCAAGGCACCGGGTGAAGACGATGTGAGCATTGCCCTGGGCATTACCGGCTACAAGGGCCGGGTGCATGTGAACTTTGCGCCGCCGATCACCGAGCGCTTCGAAGACACCAAGCTGCTCGCCGTGGAAATGGACCGGCAGATTCTCGGAGGTTATCGCCTGTTCCCGGTTCACTACCTGGCCTACGCCCAGTGGAGTGACGCCGACCCGCAACTGCAGGTACCCAAGGCAGCGGATATCTTCCCGGCCGACGAGTTGGCCAAGGCCAAGGCAGAGTGGGAGCGCCGCTTGAGCGAGTGCCCGGTCGAACACCGGCCGTTCCTGGTGGTGCAATATGCAACGCCAGTGCGCAATCAATATCGGGTCAAGGCGGGAATCCCGCTGTAATACACCTAGCCAAACCTGTGGGAGCGGGCTTGCCTGCGATGCGGTGGTTCAGTCACAGCGGTACCGACTGTAACTCCGTTGTCGCGAGCAAGCCCGCTCCCACAGTCGTTTCAGGGTGCAACTAAAAACGCGTGCTGATCCATGAAACCAGCAGCGCCAGCCCCAGGCAGGCGAAACCAACACGATAAGCCAGGCGATGCGCCCGTTCGGTGCGTACATCCAGAAACAGCATGGGTTGGTCGATGGCGCGCTCTTCGCTTTGCGCGGCGAGCCTGGCCATGGCGCGCTGTTCCTTCAAACGGGTAATGAATAGCAGTGCAGCGCCAGAGCAGGCCACTGATAGAGCAACAACATTGATCAGCAGTCCGGGCAGCGCCATCACACACCTCGTTGAAACAGTGCCTTGGTATCCATTCAGATACAAACCTGAACGGTAGTCGCCTCCTGCGCCTAAAAGCTCCTTCCCCCATTGACGGCTAATGTATCGAGTAATTTACGGCGTCACCTGAACGTCACCTTAACCGTTCACTCTGTGGCCCTTCGAACGCTCGGGAGCTTGTCATGTTGCACGCGCAAAACCAGGATCGACTGTATTTGATAGCCCCAAGCGATGAGCAAGAGGCGCTGATCGGCGGCCTCGCGTTCAACGTCCAGGACCGCCACTGGCTGGTGTATTGCGCCCTTGGCGGGCACCAGCATGCGGACCTGCCGGAGACGGACCTGCTGACCGGGATAAGCCTGCTCGACTTCGGTATCGACACCGCGGCATGAAACGGCGGGCACAAAAAAGCCGGGCTCAGCGCTGAGCCCGGCTTGTTATTGAGCGTTATTGCGAGCTGAGCAACTGGCCGATGCTCGGGTCCTTGAACAGACGGGTCAGGGCGTCGCTCAGGACGTCGCTGACCAGCTTGGTGTTGGTCTCCTGGTTGGGCGACATACCGAAGCGCTGGTTGAGGGACGCACCATAACGGCCGCTGTAGCGACGAGTGCCGGCGCTCACGTCGGACCTGAACGTCGCGCCGATAGTGGCCTCAGTCACGTACAGGCCGTCTTTGGGCGACTGGTATTTCAGCTCGGCCAGGGTGATGGTCAACTGCGGCGCGCCCGGCGAGTTGGCCGGGGTAAAGCCGAGCAACCGCACCGCTGCTTCAGCCTGGGCTTGCAGTTTGGGGAGCACATCGGCACCGCTCACCGACACCAGCGCGGTCTCCGGATACAGGCCACCACGGGAGCCCAGGGTCGGCGAAGGACGACCATCCACCACACGCACCGACACCGGCTGACCGTGACCCACCGGAGCCAACTGCGTGGTGAGCTTCGGTTGCGGGCTGAGTTGTTGCGGGCTATTGGCGCAGCCAACCAGGGTCAAACTGGTCACAGTGATCAAACCGAACAACAGGCGTTGCAACATGCTCTTCTCTCCAGAAATCGAGTACCGACAGGCCGGCAGTATAGCGGGCGGCCCTCGCCGGGAACTAGCGTCAGTTACAACCTAAGACCCGCAGGCATTGTAGGGGTTCGATGTCACCGATATGTCACAGCCGATACATGGGCCCGTCATCCCCGGCAGGCATGCTTGGTCTCAATCTCAGGAGGCTGACTTCATGCATTTTCTCTGGTCGCTGTTTACCCGCAAGCCCGCCCTTCGCCAATTTGCCCTGCTCGATGTGCAAGGTCGCTGCCAGGCTTTCAAAGAGTGCAGCCAGCCTCCGGTCGGTGATGGCTGGGTGGAAATCGAAGAAATCCGCTTGAGCTGGATGCACCGCCCGCTGCCCGCCAGCGCGCGTATCAGCCCACGCGCGACGCAGTCGCCGCATCACCAGCCGTTGGCCGCCTGACCGAACGCCTAATAAAAGTCATAAAACACGCCCATTTCCTTGGCGTTCTTCGCTACAATCTCCCCCCGATTATAAGGACGTCTCCTGATCGGGCCTCGCAACATCGTTAATGCTTCGGTATTAGCCCCCCAGATCGCCCACAGAGAGCCGCCCACACAGATCGTGTGAAGCTGGCGCGCTTGCTGTTTTCTTTGCAAACCACCCACCTTTACCGAATCTGCCAGAGCTGCCATTGCGCTCGGCCACTTGAGTTGTTTGCCCGTTTTGCCGCATGCCGGCAAGGTTTTCCGGGCCAGGTGCCAGGCTGGGGCAGCCCTTTTTTGAGGTTCACGTCTTCAAAAGAGCGTGAAAAAACGGGTTTTCACAACTTCACAAGAGTGTGGCGAGCAAATGAATAGTTTGGCGTTTGTACAAGCACCATCAGCGTCTGGAACAGCCCAATCACACAGGACCGAGTGCTCCGGGGCTTGAGCCTGTCCGCTACGGATTGATTGCACGGATCGCACGCTTTGACCATAAGTCGAATTGCCACGGCAGCCCATGAATGCGTTCATAGGCGGATTAGCCCGGCAGGAAGCGTGCGCTGAACTTGCAAAGAATTGCGAATCGGACATGGCGATCCTGGCCATGGGTAACCTGGGGCAACACGTGAACCGCCCCGTCACTCCTGGCAGCCATGCCGTCAATTTGGTGCTGCAGATTTTGGAGACGCGTTAAATGGCGCATAACGAAGCAGTCGACGTAGTACTGGTAGGGGCCGGCATCATGAGTGCCACCCTGGCCGTACTGCTCAAAGAGCTCGACCCCGGCCTCAAGCTGGAAGTCGTTGAGCTGATGGACTCGGGAGCCGCGGAGAGTTCCAACCCGTGGAACAACGCCGGTACCGGCCACGCCGGGCTGTGTGAGCTGAATTACACACCCCAGGCCGCCGATGGTTCCATCGACATCAAGAAAGCTGTCCACATCAACACCCAGTTCGAGGTGTCGAAGCAGTTCTGGGCGTACCTGACCAAAAAAGGCACCTTTGGCTCGTCCAAGTCCTTTATCACCCCGGTGCCGCACCTGAGCTTCGTGCAGGGAGACAAAGGCGTAGCCTTCCTCAGGAAGCGCTTTGAAACCCTCAGCCAGCATCATGCATTTTCGGATATGCGCTATACCGAAGACCGCAATGAGATGGTCGAGTGGATACCGCTGATGATGCCAGGCCGCCCGCTCGACGAGAAAATCGCCGCGACCCGTGTGCAGAACGGCACCGACGTCAACTTCGGCGCCCTGACCAACCAGTTGCTGAACCACCTGACCAGCGCGCCCGATGCCCAGGTCAAGTACAGCAAACGCGTGACCGGCCTCAAGCGCAATGGCGCGGGCTGGACCGTGAGCATCAAGGACGTCAACAGCGGCAACAGCCGCGACGTGAACGCCAAGTTCGTGTTCCTTGGCGCCGGTGGCGCGGCCCTGCCGCTGCTGCAAGCCTCGGGCATCGAAGAAAGCAAAGGTTTCGGCGGTTTCCCGGTCAGTGGCCAGTGGCTGCGTTGCGACAACCCGGAAGTGGTCAAGCACCACCAGGCCAAGGTCTACAGCCAGGCCGCCGTGGGTTCGCCACCGATGTCCGTGCCGCACCTGGACACCCGCGTGGTCGACGGCAAGACGTCCCTGCTGTTCGGGCCTTACGCCGGTTTCACCACCAAGTTCCTCAAGCACGGCTCGTTCCTTGACCTGCCGTTGTCGGTGCGCGCGGGCAACATCGGCCCGATGCTGGCCGTGGCCCGGGACAACATGGACCTGACCAAGTACCTGGTCAGCGAAGTGATGCAGTCCATGGAACAGCGCCTGGAATCCCTGCGCCGCTTCTACCCGCAAGCCAAAGCCGAAGACTGGCGCCTGGAAGTGGCCGGCCAACGGGTGCAGATCATCAAGAAAGACCCGAAAAAAGGCGGCGTGCTGCAATTCGGCACCGAGCTGGTCGCGGCCAAAGACGGCTCGCTGGCGGCGCTGCTGGGCGCGTCCCCGGGCGCTTCGGTGACGGTGTCGATCATGCTCGAACTGATCGAACGCTGCTTCCCGACCAAGGCTGCCGGCGAGTGGGCAGCCAAACTGCACGAGATCTTCCCGGCCCGTGAAAAGGTCCTGGAGACCGATGCCGAGCTGTACCGCAAGATCAACGCGCAGAACAACATCAGCCTGGAACTGGTTAAGCAAAACAACGAAGCCCAAAGCTACGCTTAAGGCCACTCGAAATAAAAAAAGCCCCGCTTCTCGATGTGAGCCGCGGGGCTTTTTTTCGCCTGCGATCAGCCGCGGGCGTTATCGATCAATTCAATGTACTCGGCGGCGTTGCGCTGGTCCTTGATCAGATCGACGAAGGTCTGGCCATGCTCGTCCTTGCCATCGAGGTCCAGGCCGGCGGCCTTGAAGAAGCCCAGGAAGCGCTCGAAGTCGTCGATACGCAGGCCACGATAGGCCTTGATCAGTTTGTGCAGGGAGGGTGAAGTCGCGTCGACGGGTTCGAAGTCCAGGAACAACTTGATCTGATCGTCGCCGATCTCGTCACCAATCACCTGTTTCTTATCTTTACGCATTACCGACTCCAGCCTGCGGACATTTACATGGGGTTTGAAGTCTACCTGCGAGGCGCGGGCGGCGAAAGCGCTGAGAACCACTGTGGGAGAGGGCTTGCTCCCGATTGCGCTGGATCAGTCAATTAGCTGTCGACTGACACACCGTCATCGGGAGCAAGCACCCTCCCACATTGGGTTCGTCAGGGTGCTGGCTACTTGGTGCGTACCACGCCGGTATGCAGATCCGCCCAGATATGCCCGTTGGCATAACTGAGGAACTGCACATACACCGTGTCATTGCGCAGCAGGTCGACGATCACGCGGTATTGGGTCGCGGGGTAGGACAAGGTCAGGGTCTTGGTCTTGTCATCGAACACCGGCTTTTTCAGGCTTTTGCTTTCGGCGTCGAAATTGACGATCACCTGGGCGATGCTTGCGCCTTTGTTCAAGGACTTGCCCTTGAGGCGAATCATCACCGGCGACGTCACCGGGATCGGCTGCTGCGTGGATTGGCGCTGATTACCGACCACCACCGCATACTCGGTGACTTGCAACAGTTGCTGCTGATCAGGCGCTTCGGCGCGCAGGGCCAGGTCGTCGGGCGGCAGGAATTGGCTGTGCATCGGCGCCGGGGCGGCGGCCAGCGGCAAGCTGAGGGTCAGCGCCAGGGCGGCGCAGGTGCGAATCAACAGGCTCATGGGCCGCTCCGGGAAAGATGGCCCAGCACTGTAGCTCAATCGAACTGGGCAAGCATCCAGCGTTGATACTCGGCCACATCGGCATCGCCTTCGCGAGGTGCCCAGTCGGCCAATTCACCCTCGCCCACCGGTCGGTACGGCCCGGCCTTGCACTCGAACATCACCGTGTCAGGCGCCAGCACCACCAAACCGTGGAATACCCCCGGCGGCAGATCGATGCCCGAACACTCGCCGCCCGCCTGCATCACGCGCTTGGCGATCACTTCACCGCTGTCGCTGAACAACAGCACCCCCAGGCGCCCCTGGAGCACCAGCAAGGTTTCCGCCTTGTCCGCACTCAGATGCCGATGAGGCGGCACGTAGGTGCTGGGTTGCAAGCCCACGGCCAGGCGATGGCAGGGCTCTTCCATCTCGTGGAAGTTGTGGTGGTGTCGGCCACGGGGGCTAGCGGCCGCCTTCTCGGCCAATTCAGCAAACAGCGTCTGATCAAGAAAGCGGGCCATGCATTACATCCCTTTAACGGCGTAAATCCCATTGGCGTTGCGCCAGTAACCTTTGTAGTCCATGCCGTAACCGAAGATGTAGCGGTCGATGCACGGCAGGCCGACGAAATCGGCCTTCATTTCGGGGCGCGCCTTGCGGTCGTGGTCTTTGTCGATCAACACCGCGGTATGGACTTTGCGCGCGCCGGCGTGTTTGCAGAAGTCGATGATCGCGCTCAGGGTGTGCCCTTCATCGAGGATGTCGTCGATGATCAGCACGTCGCGGTCGATGAACGAGACTTCCGGCTTGGCTTTCCAGAACAGGTCGCCGCCGCTGGTTTCGTTGCGATAACGTGTAGCGTGCAGGTAGGACGCTTCCAGCGGGAAGTGCAGATGGGTCAGCAATTTGCCGGCGAAGATCAGACCACCGTTCATCACGCAGAAGACCACCGGGTTGGTGTCGGCCATTTCGCGGGTGATCTGTGCGCCGACCTTGGCGATCGCCTCTTCGACTTGCGCTTCGGTGTACAGGCAGTCAGCCTCGCGCATGATTTGACGGATATGCTCGAGATCAGCGGACATGGCGCTCTCCAGGGGGTGCTGTGGCAAGAAAAGCGGGCAAAGGTACGCATGTGAGGCGCAACGTTCAAGCCTTAATGGACTAACGTGCTAGATGTCTATAGGACAACACCCTCGGATAGATTAATCTAGGCCGGTTTTTTTGCCCGCCGCCGGAGCCTTTCCCATGCCCACTCGCGAGATCCGCCATCCGCTGATCCGACACAAGCTCGGCCTTATGCGCCGCGCCGACATTAGCACGAAGAACTTCCGTGAGCTTGCTCAGGAAGTCGGAGCGTTGCTCACCTACGAAGCCACCAAAGACCTGCCCCTGGAAAGCTACGAGATCCCCGGTTGGGCCGGCCCCGTCCAGGTCGAGAAGATCGCCGGCAAGAAAATCACCGTGGTGCCGATCCTGCGCGCCGGCATCGGCATGCTCGAAGGCGTCCTCAGCCTGATCCCCGGCGCCAAGGTCAGCGCCGTGGGCGTGGCTCGCAATGAAGAAACGTTGCAGGCCCACACCTACCTGGAAAAACTCGTACCGGAAATCAACGAGCGTCTGGCGATGATCATCGACCCGATGCTCGCCACCGGCAGTTCCATGGTTGCCACCATCGACCTGCTGAAGAGGGCCGGTTGCAAGGACATCCGCGCCATGGTGCTGGTCGCCGCGCCCGAAGGCATCGCCGCCGTCGAGAAGGCCCACCCGGACGTGCAGATCTACACCGCGTCCATCGATGAGCGCCTGAATGAAAACGGCTACATCATCCCAGGCCTGGGCGACGCCGGTGACAAGATCTTCGGTACCAAGCAGAAGGACGCGTGAGCATGCAGGATGAATTCAACGACCCGCTTTGGCGCCAGATCCTGTCTGGCGCACAAATGCTCTTTGTGGCATTTGGCGCGTTGGTGTTGATGCCGCTGATCACAGGTCTTGATCCAAACGTCGCCCTGTTCACCGCCGGTCTGGGCACGTTGCTGTTCCAACTGGTGACCGGGCGGCAGGTGCCGGTGTTTCTGGCGTCGAGCTTTGCCTTTATCACCCCGATCATTCTCGCCAAGGGCCAGTTTGGCCTGGCGGCGACCATGGGCGGGGTGATGGCGGCCGGTTTCGTTTATACCTTCATGGGGTTGGCGGTGAAGATCAAGGGCACCGGTTTCATCGACCGGCTGCTGCCGCCGGTGGTGATCGGGCCGGTGATCATTTCCATCGGCCTGGCCATGGCGCCGATTGCCGCCAACATGGCGATGGGTAAATCCGGCGATGGCGCCGAGCTGATCCATTACCAGACGGCGATGCTGATCTCGATGCCGGCGCTGCTGACCACCCTGATCGTGGCCGTGTTCGGCAAGGGCATTTTCCGCCTGGTGCCGATCATCTCTGGCGTACTGGTGGGCTTTGCCATGGCGTTCTACTTCGGCGTGGTCGATACGGCCAAAATTGCCGCCGCACCGTGGTTCGCCCTGCCCCACTTCACCGCGCCGGAGTTCAACTGGCAGGCGATTCTGTTTATCGTCCCAGTGGCCCTGGCCCCGGCGATCGAGCATATCGGCGGTGTGATTGCAGTGGGCAGCGTGACCGGTCGCGACTACCTGAAGAAGCCCGGCCTGCACCGCACCCTGCTGGGTGACGGGATTGCCACCACGGCCGCCGGCCTGTTTGGCGGCCCGCCGAACACCACCTACGCCGAAGTGACCGGCGCAGTGATGCTGACCAAGAACTACAACCCGAAGATCATGACCTGGGCGGCAATCTTTGCCATCAGCCTGGCGTTTATCGGCAAGTTCGGCGCACTGCTGCAGAGCATTCCAGTGCCGGTGATGGGCGGGATTCTGTGCCTGCTGTTCGGCTCGATCGCCGCCGTGGGCATGAACACGCTGATCCGCCACAAGATCGACCTGGGCGAAGCACGCAATCTGGTGATTGTCTCGGTGACGCTGGTGTTCGGGATTGGCGGTGTGCTGATCGGCACCGGCACCGGGCCGGACGATTTCGGCCTGAAGGGCATCGCCCTGTGTGCGGTGGTAGCGATTGGCTTGAACCTGCTGCTGCCAGGCAATGATGGCTGGAAGCACAAGAAGCCGGATGAGCCGTTGATCTAACCAGCATTGCAAAACTGAATGTGGGAGGGGGCTTGCCCCCGATGACGGAGTGCCAGTCGACATCTAATCGACTGATCTGCCGCTATCGGGGGCAAGCCCCCTCCCACATTGTTAGATCTTCAGTGTGACTTAGAGCTCGCCTAGGCCATCGATCAGCGCCTGATTCTGCTCCGGCGTACCGATGCTGATCCGCAGGAACTGATCAATCCGCGCCTGCTTGAAGTGCCGCACGATCACGCCTTGCTCACGCAACTTGGCCGCCAGGCCGGCGGCGTCGTGCCGTGGGTGGCGGGCGAAGATGAAGTTCGCAGCCGATGGCAACACTTCAAAGCCCTTGCCTTCCAATTGCGCGACCACCTTGTTGCGGCTGTCGATCACCCACCGGCAGGTCTTCTCGAAGTACTCGCGGTCGTCGAACGCCGCCGCTGCGCCGACAATCGCCAGGCGATCGAGCGGATAGGAGTTGAAGCTGTTCTTGACCCGCTCCAGCGCCTCGATCAGGTCCGGGTGGCCCACGGCCAGGCCCACGCGCAAACCGGCCAGTGAGCGCGATTTGGACAAGGTCTGGGTGACCAGCAGGTTCGGGTAGCGATCCACCAGGCTGATGGCGGTTTCGCCACCGAAGTCGACGTAGGCTTCATCCACCACCACCACCGAATCCGGGCTGGCCTTGAGGATCTGCTCCACCGCGTCCAGGGCCAGCACGCAGCCGGTCGGCGCGTTCGGGTTGGGGAAGATGATCCCGCCGTTCGGCCTGGCGTAGTCCGCCGCGCGGATCTGGAACTGCTCATCCAGCGGCACCGCGTCGAATTTGATGCCATAGAGGCCGCAGTACACCGGATAAAAGCTGTAGCTGATATCCGGGAACAGCAGCGGCAAGTCGTGCTGGAACAGCGCGTGGAAGATGTGTGCCAGGACTTCGTCGGAACCGTTGCCGAGGAACACTTTGCCGGCGTCGATCCCGTAATAGCGGGCCACGGCCTGCTTGAGCAGGTCGCTGTTGGGGTCCGGGTACAGGCGCAGATTGTCGCTCAACTCGACCTGCATGGCCGCCAGCGCCTTGGGCGACGGGCCGTAGGGGTTTTCGTTGGTGTTGAGCTTGACCAGCTTGGTCAACTTGGGCTGTTCACCGGGTACGTAAGGCACCAGCTCCTTGACGAAGGGGCTCCAGAATTTGCTCATGTCTCAGTTCCCCTTATTGTCTTCAAGGATGCGGTATTCGGCGCTCCGGGCGTGGGCGCTCAAGGATTCGCCACGGGCCAGTACCGAGGCGGTCTTGCCCAACTCGGAAGCACCTTGTGGCGAGCAGAAGATGATCGACGAACGCTTCTGGAAGTCGTACACCCCCAGCGGCGACGAGAAGCGCGCGGTGCCGGAGGTCGGCAACACGTGGTTGGGGCCCGCGCAATAGTCGCCCAGGGCTTCGCTGGTGTGACGGCCCATGAAGATCGCGCCCGCGTGACGAATCGACGGCAGCCAGGCCTGTGGGTCGGCCACGGACAATTCCAGGTGTTCCGGCGCGATGCGGTTGGCCACTTCGATGGCCTGCTCCATGTCGCGCACCAGGATCAGCGCACCACGGCCATTGATCGACTTCTCGATGATCTCGGCGCGGTCCATGGTCGGCAGCAGCTTGTTGATGCTGGCGGCGACTTTGTCGAGGAACTCGGCATCTGGGCTGACCAGAATCGCCTGGGCGTCTTCGTCGTGCTCGGCCTGGGAAAACAGGTCCATGGCGATCCAGTCCGGGTCGGTCTGGCCATCACACACCACGAGGATTTCCGAAGGACCGGCGATCATGTCGATACCGACCTGGCCAAATACATGGCGCTTGGCGGTGGCGACATAGATGTTGCCGGGGCCGACCACTTTGTCGACCATCGGCACGCTTTCGGTGCCGTAGGCCAACGCCGCGACAGCCTGGGCGCCGCCGATGGTGAACACGCGGTCGACCCCGGCGATGCAGGCGGCCGCGAGGACCAGCTCGTTGATCTCACCGCGCGGGGTCGGCACCACCATGACCACTTCGGTCACACCGGCCACCTTGGCGGGAATCGCGTTCATCAATACCGACGACGGGTACGAGGCTTTACCGCCAGGCACATACAGGCCGGCGCGGTCCAGCGGCGTGACCTTCTGGCCCAATACGGTGCCGTCGGCCTCGGTGTAGCTCCAGGAATCCTGTTTCTGTTTTTCGTGGTAGCTGCGCACCCGCGCCGCCGCGAGTTCCAGGGCTTCGCGCTGCGGCGCGGTGATGCGCGTCAGGGCCAGCTCCAAGCGTTCGCGCGGCAGGATCAGGTCTGACATGGACTTGACGTCCAGGCCGTCGAACTGGCGGGTGAAATCCACCAGCGCGGCGTCACCGCGCTCGCGCACGGCCTTGATGATATCGAGCACCCGCTGGTTGACCGAGTCGTCGGACACGCTTTCCCAACTCAGCAGATGATCCAGATGATGGGCGAAATCCGGGTCGGCAGCGTTGAGTCGGGCAATTGCAGTGGACGTGGTCATAGCGAGGGCCTCATAGGATTGGCAAAAACTCAGGCGCCCGAAGGTGCGCTGACGTTCAATAACGAATCGCGTTGGTGCTGTGGCCGTGCCAGGCAAGGCGCGGGACGCCGGTAAGGGTTTGTTTCCTTACCAAGTCCCGCAACGCGGCATGGCGCGGCCACAGTACCAACGCGTAGAGCCTTGCCTCAAAAGGCAGGCTGCTACGCGTCGCTAGGTATTGAAAAAAAATCTTCTACTAACATAACTTGCCTTTTGGGGTAAGGCGCGATTCGTTATTGAACGTCAGCGCACCTTCCCAGCAGTCGTTTCCGCTTGGGCACCTGAGAATTCTGGCTATGAAGCGGATAGACGGGCGCAGCCGTTTGGCTACGCGGGTGAGTCAACCGCGGTGTCGAGACTCCACTGCATTGCGCAGGGTGTCGATCAACGCCTGGATACGCGCGTGCTGCATCTTCATTGATGCCTTGTTGACGATCAGCCGGGAGCTGATGTCAGCAATGAAATCCTGGGGCTCCAGACCGTTGGCGCGCAGGGTGTTGCCGGTGTCGACCACGTCAATGATCTTGTCGGCCAGGCCAATCAGCGGCGCCAGCTCCATTGAGCCGTACAGCTTGATGATATCGACCTGACGGCCTTGCTCGGCGTAGTAACGCTTGGCGATATTGACGAACTTGGTGGCCACCCGCAGGCGACCTTTAGGCTCGACATCACCGACACGGCCGGCGGTCATCAGCTTGCACAGGGCAATACGCAGGTCCAACGGCTCGTACAGGCCCTGGCCGCCGTATTCCATCAATACGTCTTTACCGGCGACACCCAGGTCGGCGGCACCGTGTTCAACATAGGTCGGCACATCGGTAGCCCGCACGATCAGCAGGCGAACGTCGTCCTGGGTCGTAGGGATGATCAGCTTGCGGCTCTTGTCCGGATTCTCGGTCGGCACGATGCCCGCTTCAGCCAGAAGCGGCAAAGTGTCGTCAAGGATGCGGCCCTTGGACAGTGCGATGGTCAACATGGGAAACGTCAGTCCTTCATCAGGCTATTGCGGTCTGGTCGCAAACGGCGCCAGACACAGATCGAGGCCATTACAGCCTCGATTTGAAACACATTCAGCCGGAATACGCAATTGCACACCCCGGGCGGGCGCATCCCTGCGCCCGTGCAGCGGGGACTAGCCCGGTACGCGGCGGATCTTCGCGCCGAGCATCTGCAGTTTTTCTTCGATGCACTCGTAGCCACGGTCAATGTGGTAGATGCGGTCGATCAGGGTGTCGCCCTCTGCGCACAGCGCGGAGATCACCAGGCTGGCCGAAGCCCGCAGGTCGGTGGCCATGACGGGCGCGCCCTTGAGCTTGTCGATGCCGGTCACGATGGCCGTGTTGCCTTCGACCTGGATTTTGGCGCCCATGCGGTGCAGTTCGTACACGTGCATGAAGCGGTTTTCGAAGATGGTCTCGATCACAGCGCCGGTGCCTTCGGCAATCGCGTTCAGGGAGATGAACTGCGCTTGCATGTCGGTCGGGAACGCCGGGTACGGAGCGGTCCGCACGTTGACGGCTTTTGGCCGCTTGCCGTGCATGTTCAGCTCGATCCAATCTTCACCGGTGGTGATTTCAGCGCCGGCTTCCTTGAGTTTTTCCAGCACGGACTCAAGGATGGTCGGATCAGTGTCCTTGACCTTGACACGGCCACCGGTGACGGCGGCGGCAACCAGGTAGGTCCCGGTCTCGATGCGGTCCGGCATCACCTTGTAGGTGGCCGAATGCAGGCGTTTTACACCTTCGACGGTGATGGTGTCGGTGCCGGCGCCGCTGATATTGGCGCCCATGGCGATCAGGAAGTTGGCCAGGTCGACCACTTCCGGCTCGCGCGCGGCGTTTTGCAAAACGCTACGGCCGTTGGCCAGGGCAGCGGCCATCATGATGTTCTCGGTACCGGTCACGCTAACGGTATCAAAGAAGAAGTTGGCGCCACGCAGGCCGCCTTCCGGCGCCTTGGCCTTGATGTAGCCGCCTTCGACGTCGATGGTGGCGCCCATGGCTTCAAGGCCACGGATGTGCAGGTCGACCGGACGCGAACCGATCGCGCAACCGCCAGGCAAGGCCACTTCGGCTTCGCCGAAACGGGCAACCATCGGGCCGAGCACCAGGATCGACGCACGCATGGTTTTCACCAGCTCATACGGGGCGATCAGGGTCTTGATGGTGCGCGGGTCGATTTCAACCGACAGTTTTTCGTCGATCACCGGCTCAATGCCCATGCGACCGAACAGTTCGATCATGGTGGTGATGTCGTGCAGGTGCGGCAGGTTGGCCACGGTCACAGGGCCATCGCACAGCAAGGTCGCTGCCAGGATCGGCAAGGCGGAGTTTTTCGCACCGGAAATGCGGATCTCGCCATCAAGGCGGGCACCACCGGTAATAATCAATTTATCCATAAGAATCTCGACGCCTTGGGGGCTCAGGTGCGCTCGGCCCAGGCCGCGCGGCTGAAAAATTTCATAGTGACCGCATGGATGCTGCCATCGGTGATCCACGGGTTCAAATGGGCATAGACCTGCTGTTGACGCTTGACCGGGCTCAATGCCGCCAGTTCATCGCTAATCACATTCAGCTGGAAGTTGCAGCCTTCGCCTTCAACTTCTACGTTCGTTTCCGGCAGCTTTCCTTCAAGGAAGCTCTTAACTTCTAGGGCCTGCATGCTCAACCTCTATCGGCGCCCAGTGCGCGCGGGTCGCACATCATACAAAAAAGCCCCGCGCCTGCGAACCCCGCATAGCAGGACTCTGACGGGGGGCTTTCTTGAATATGTGTATTAAGGATGCGCCAACAGCTCGGTCAGACCGGAAACGTCGGCAATTTCACGCATGTCGTCGGGCAACGCACGAATGCTCACCGGCTTTTTGGCCGCCTCGGCGTCGCGCATGAAGCACAGCAGCAACGACAAGCCGACGCTGCTGGACTTGGTCACCGCCGAGCAATCGAGCACCAGCGACGGTGCGGTGCTCGCCTGGATCAGCGCCTGCCCCTGCTTGCGCAGGTCGGGCCCGGTGCGGTAATCCAGCACGCCGCTGAGGAACAACTGGCCGGCATCGCCGATACGAACAGCCGCCTCGGTCATTGCGCGGGCTTCCCGGCGGCTTTATCGGTCTCTTCCTTGGCCTTGGCCACTTCACCGGCCCAACCATTGATGGTCTTGTCGAGGTCGTTGCCATTGCGCTGCATCGCGTCGGCGAACTGATCACGGAACAGTTTGCCGATGTTGATGCCGTTGATGATCACGTTACGCAGCTTCCACTCACCGCTGACCTTCTCCAGAGTGTATTGCACTGGATAGATGGCGCCGTTGCTGCCCTTGACGGTCATGCCGACGCTGGTGCGATCGCCCGACTCATCCTTGGCAGGGTCGACAGTGATCCCCTGGTTGTTGTACTCGAGCAGGGCGTTGCCGTAGAACTGAAACAGGCCCTTCTTGAAGTTTTCCTGGAATGTCTGCATCTGCGCAGGCGTCGCCTTGCGCGAATACTTCACCGTCATGATGCTGCGCGAAATGCCTTCGGCATCCACGACCGGGCCGACAATGGTGTTGAGCGAGTCATAGAACTTGGTAGGGTCTTGCTTGTACTGTTCTTTATTGGCTTTCAGGTCAGCCAGCATTTTGCTGGTCGTGTCCTGCACCAGTTCGTGCGCAGAACCTGCCGCGTTGGCCATCAACGGCAGTGCTGCAAGCAGTACCAGCAGACCACGTCGCAAGGTAGAGATCATGAACAGATTCCTCATTTAGCGTCTTTATTGACCGTATTGAGCAGGAATTTACCGATCAGGTCCTCAAGCACCAGCGACGACTGTGTGTCGTGGATGGTCGAACCATCCTTGAGCAGAGCGGTTTCCCCGCCTACGCTGATACCGATGTATTTCTCGCCCAGCAAACCTGCGGTGAGGATCGATGCCGTGGAGTCAGTCGGCAGATTATCGACCTTCTTGTCCAGTTGCATCGTCACACGCCCGGTGAAGCTGTCGCGGTCCAGATCGATCGCCGTGACCTTGCCGATGGTTACACCGGCCATGGTCACTTTAGCTCTGACAGTCAAACCCGCGATATTGTCGAAGTACGCGTAAAGTTTATAGGTATCGGCGGTGGGGCTGGCCGAAAGGCCGCTGACTCGCAGGGCCAGCAACAGTAAAGCCAGGATGCCAGCCAGCAAGAAAAGGCCGACACCGATTTCCACAGTGCGGTTTTGCATCAGAAATCTCCAAACATCAAGGCGGTCAAAATAAAGTCAAGGCCCAGTACCGCCAGCGAGGCGTACACAACGGTCTTGGTGGTGGCGCGACTGATCCCTTCTGAAGTGGGCTCACAGTCATAGCCTTGGAATACGGCGATCCAGGTCACGACAAAGGCGAAGACAATGCTCTTAATGATGCCATTGAACACATCGCCGCTGAAGTTCACGCTGTTTTGCATGTTGGACCAGTAGGAGCCTTCATAGACCCCCAGCCAGTCCACCGCCACCCACGAACCGCCCCAGATACCCACCACGCTGAAGATCATCGCCAGCAGCGGCAGGGAAATGAAGCCGGCCCACAGGCGCGGGGCAACAATGTACTTGAGCGGGTCCACGCCGATCATCTCGAGGCTGGACAACTGCTCGGTGGACTTCATGTTGCCGATTTCGGCGGTCAGCGCGGAACCGGCGCGCCCGGCGAACAACAGGGCCGTGACGACCGGGCCGAGTTCACGCAACAGCGTCAGGGCGACCATCTGCCCCACCGCCTGCTCCGAGCCGTAGCTGGAGAGGATATTGAAGCCCTGCAACGCCAGCACCATGCCGATGAAAACCCCGGAAACCACGATGATCACCAGGGACATCACACCAACGGAGTGCAGCTGCTTGATCAGCAGGCCGAAGCTGCCGCCAATGCCGCCACGGCCGAGCAAGGCGTGGAACAGGAATATCGTCGAACGTCCGAGCACTTCGATGATGTCGATGCCGGAACGCCCGAAAAGGCGCACCTTTTCGATAAGAGATGTCTTGCGCATCAGCGCTTCCCCAGAAGATCTGAGCGGTAGTCCGCTGCCGGAAAATGAAAAGGCACCGGCCCATCGGGATCGCCGGTCATGAATTGGCGAATGCGCGGGTTGTCAGCGTTCATCAGTTCTTCCGGCGTGCCCTGCCCCAGTACCTGGCCATCACCGACTACATAGAGGTAATCGGCGATGCTCGCGGTTTCGGCCAGGTCGTGGGAGACCACGATACTGGTGATCCCCAACGCATCGTTGAGCAGGCGGATCAGGCGCACCAACACGCCCATGGCGATCGGGTCCTGGCCCACGAAGGGTTCGTCATACATGAGAATCTGCGGATCGAGGGCAATGGCACGCGCCAGGGCGACGCGACGCTTCATGCCGCCGGACAGCTCATCCGGCATCAGGTCGATGGCGCCGCGAAGGCCCACGGCCTGCAGCTTCAGCAACACAATGTCACGAATCATCTCGTCGGACAGCTGGGTATGCACCCGCAGCGGAAACGCTACGTTCTCGAACACATCGAGGTCGGTGAACAATGCACCGCTTTGGAACAGCACCCCCATGTGCTTGCGCGCATCGAACAGATCGCTGCGCGACAATGTCGGCAGGTTCTGGCCGTTGACCCACACTTCGCCGGCACTGGGGCGCAATTGCATGCCCATCAGACGCAACAGGGTGGTCTTGCCGCAACCGGAAGGCCCCATAATGCCGGTGACCTTGCCGCGGGGAATGCGAATATCGACGTTATTGAAGATGCTGCGCGTCCCGCGCTTGAAGGTAAGGCCCTTCAGCTCGACCGCGTAGGCGTTATCGGCACTCATCTAAACTCCTTGGGATGCAGCCTCTCACTCAGACACCACGCTTGTGACAAACGTTTGCAACGGTTGCCCAACATATAGTTAGCCACATGGGCTGGGTGGACCGAACTGGCGGCGAACTATATCACTGCTGGTACAGCGCCCCCAAGGCCGGAACAGCGCTTGTTCAGATTGGAGACAGGGAAAAACCGTTGCTGGCTATGTTACCGAGGAATGAATCTGAAGCGCCTGACGACTAAAGACTGACGAACTTGCGTGAGGGAATTGATCATTATCGTTATAATCGTCGACTTTTCGTCAGGCTATACGATTTCAGACATGAGCCAATCCAGCGATCTTATCCAATCCGCACAACGCACCATCCGCCTCGAGCTTGAAGCCGTAGAAGGCTTGCTGGCCCATATCGACGTGGATTTCGTACGCGCCTGCGAGATGATTCTGGCCAGCAAAGGCCGCGTTGTCGTGGTCGGCATGGGCAAGTCCGGTCATGTCGGCAACAAGATCGCCGCCACCCTGGCAAGCACCGGGACCACGGCGTTTTTCGTCCACCCGGCCGAAGCCAGCCACGGCGACATGGGCATGATCACCAAGGATGACATCATCCTCGCACTGTCCAACTCCGGCACCACCAACGAAATCGTGACCTTGCTGCCGCTGATCAAGCGCCTGGGCATCCAGATGATCAGCATCACCGGCAACCCGGAGTCGACGCTGGCCAAGGCCGCCGAAGTGAACCTGAATGTTCATGTGACCGCTGAGGCCTGCCCGCTGAACCTGGCGCCAACCTCCTCCACCACCGCCGCGCTGGTCATGGGCGATGCCCTGGCCGTGGCGCTGCTGGAAGCACGTGGGTTTACGGCGGAAGACTTCGCGTTTTCCCATCCGGGCGGCGCACTGGGCCGACGCCTGCTGCTGAAAGTGGAAAACGTCATGCATTCCGGCGATGAACTGCCCCACGTACAGCGCGGCACTCTGCTGAAGGACGCACTCATGGAGATGACCCGCAAGGGCCTGGGCATGACCGTGATCCTGGAAGCCGACGGGCGCCTGGCCGGCGTATTCACCGACGGTGACCTGCGCCGCACCCTGGACCGCACTATCGATATCCACACCGCCACCATCGATGCGGTGATGACTCCCCACGGCAAGACCGCACGCGCAGAAATGCTGGCGGCCGAAGCCCTGAAGATCATGGAAGACCATAAGATCGGCGCGCTGGTGGTGGTCGATGGCAATGACCGCCCGATTGGCGCCCTGAACATGCACGACTTGCTGCGTGCGGGAGTGATGTAAATGACCAGCGACCTGTTGCAACGCGGCAAGCACATCAAATTGGCGATTTTCGACGTTGACGGCGTGCTGACCGATGGCCGCCTGTACTTCCTCGAGGACGGCAGCGAATTCAAGTCGTTCAACACCCTCGACGGCCAGGGCATCAAGATGCTCATGGCGGCGGGCGTGCAAACCGCGATTATCAGCGGTCGGAAAACCCCGGTTGTGGAACGCCGCGCACAAAACCTGGGGATTCCTCACCTGTATCAGGGCAGGGAGGATAAACTAGTCGTCCTGGACGAGCTTCTTGGCCAACTCAACCTAAGCTATGAGCAGGTTGCCTATCTGGGCGACGACCTGCCCGACCTGCCGGTGATCCGCCGGGTGGGCCTGGGCATGGCTGTCGCCAATGCGGCGGCATTTGTTCGCGAGCATGCCCACGGCATCACCACGGCCCGTGGCGGCGAAGGCGCCGCCCGCGAGTTCTGCGAGTTGATCCTGCGTGCCCAGGGCAGCCTTGAAGCGGCCCACGCCGCCTACCTATAGAGCGTTTTATGCTGAGCAAAAAGATTCGCAACTTCCTGCTATTCGGGGTCATCGCCGCGCTATTCCTGGCGGTTGGCTACTGGAATATCAGCCCGGAGCGCTTTCTCGACCAGCCTGTGGCGCAGGTTGACCAAGGCGCTATCGACTATTACGCCACCAATGCCTACAGCGTGCAGTTCCTGCCCGATGGCAAGGTGCAGTATGAAATGACCTCGGACAAGGTCGAGCACCTGAAAGCGTCCGAAGTCACCCTGCTGACCAACCCCGATTTGAATCTGTATCGCGGCACCGAATTCCCTTGGCACGTCACCAGCAAGCGTGGCGAAGTCAACCCGGACGGCACCGAAGTGGAACTGATCGACTCGGTGCGCGTCGCACGGACCGACGCACAGAACCGCGACACCATCATCACCAGCAGTCGCATGACCGTATTCCCACAGAAGCAATATGCGCAGACCGAGCAAGACGTTAGAATCGACGGCGCTGGCGGTGTATCGACTGGCAAGGGAATGAAAGCGTATTTGAAAGAAAGCAGGATACACCTGCTATCGAACGTAAGAGGACAGTATGAGGCTCGTTAAAACCCTCCCTATTTTGCTCAGTCTGGGCGCAGCACTGGGAAGCGTGAGCGCCTGGGCTCTGCCGAACGATAGCCAGCAACCGATCCACATTTCGGCCGACGATGCACAGCTCGATGACAAGCAAGGCGTCGCAACCTACACCGGCGGTGTGATCATTACCCAGGGTTCGATGAAGATCACCGGCAACACGGTGACGCTGACTCGCACCCCTGCTGGCGACATTGACGTCGTGACCTCGGTGGGCAACCTGGCCTACTTCGAACAGAAGCAGTCTGCCACCGACACCGCCCCGATGAAGGGCTACGGTAAAACCATCCAGTATCACGCCCAGCAAAATCGCATCGTGCTGATCGACCAGGCCAAGGTACTCAGCCCCGACGGCAACTCCACGGAAGGTGAAAAAATCACCTATGACACCGTGAAGCAGGTTGCCAACGCCGGTCGCGCCAACGGCACCAAGGTGACTGCACCGCGTCCACGTATCGACATGGTTATCCAGCCGAAGAAGAAGGCCGAGTAATGGCAACCCTGAAAGCCCAGCATCTGGCCAAGGCCTATAAAGGCCGTCAGGTCGTGCGCGACGTCAGCTTGTCGATCGACAGCGGCCAGATCGTCGGCCTGCTTGGCCCCAACGGTGCCGGCAAGACCACCTGTTTCTATATGATCGTCGGCCTGGTCCAGGCGGACCAAGGTCGCATCCTGATCGACGACCTCGACGTCAGCCACCAGCCGATGCACGGCCGTGCGCGCGCCGGTATCGGCTATCTTCCCCAGGAAGCGTCGATCTTCCGCAAACTGTCGGTTGCCGATAACATCATGGCGATCCTCGAGACCCGCAAGGAACTCGACCGCGACGGCCGCCGCAAGGAGCTGGAAAGCCTGCTGCAGGAATTCCACATCAACCACATTCGCGACAACCTCGGCATGAGTTTGTCCGGCGGTGAACGCCGCCGCGTGGAGATTGCCCGCGCCCTGGCCACTGCACCGAAGTTCATCCTGCTGGACGAACCGTTTGCCGGTGTCGACCCGATCTCGGTCGGCGACATCAAGCAGATCATCCATCACCTCAAGGCCAAGGGCATCGGTGTACTGATCACCGACCACAACGTCCGCGAGACCCTCGATATCTGCGAAACCGCGTATATCGTCAACGATGGGCAACTGATTGCCGAAGGCGATTCGGCCACGATCCTGGCCAACGAACTGGTCAAGGAAGTGTATCTGGGCCACGAGTTCCGCCTGTAGGCCTGCCTGGAAAAAAAGGCGGTGGCAGGCCGTTCGCCAAGGTGCGCGGGAGTCAATGAAAACCTCCGGATTTTTATTGTTACCGCGCTCTAGGCAAAGCCTCCAATATCAGGCATATAATTTGCTTATGTTTGGCGCTCACGCGCCCTGTCGTGGATGGCGCATTGCGCCGGCGAATAAGGTGTTAAGCCCCTGCCATGAAACCATCGCTAGTCCTGAGAATGGGCCAGCAGCTGACGATGACACCGCAGCTGCAACAGGCCATCCGCCTGCTCCAATTGTCGACACTGGACCTGCAACAGGAAATCCAGGAAGCCCTGGAGTCCAATCCGATGCTCGAACGCCAGGAAGAAGGCGACGACTTCGATAATGCAGACCCGCTGGCCGACAACATCGAGCAAAAACCCAATTCCGACGTGCAGGAACCCTCTTACCAGGAAACCGCCCCTACGGTGGACAACCTGGAGGAAGGCGAATGGAACGAACGCATTCCCAACGAACTTCCCGTGGACACCGCCTGGGAAGACGTCTACCAGACCAGCGCCAGCAGCCTGCCCAGCAATGATGACGACGAGTGGGACTTCACCACCCGCACCTCCGCCGGCGAGAGCCTGCAGAGCCACTTGCTGTGGCAATTGAACCTGGCGCCGATGTCCGACACCGATCGCCTGATCGCTGTGACCCTGATCGACTGCATCAACAACCAGGGCTATCTGGACGAGACCCTCGAAGAGATTCTTGAAGCCTTCGACCCGGAACTGGACATCGAACTGGACGAGATCGAAGCCGTCCTGCACCGCATCCAGCAGTTCGAGCCCGCCGGCATTGGCGCGCGCAACCTCAGCGAGTGCCTGCTGCTGCAATTGCGCCAGCTGCCCGCCAAGACCCCTTGGCTCGTTGAAGCCCAACGCCTGGTCACCGACTACATCGACCTGCTGGGCAGCCGCGACTACAGCCAGCTGATGCGCCGCATGAAGCTCAAGGAAGACGACCTGCGCCACATCATCGAGCTGGTGCAGAGCCTCAACCCGCGTCCGGGCTCGCAGATCGAGTCCAGCGAAGCCGAATACGTCGTCCCCGATGTGATCGTGCGCAAAGACAACGAACGCTGGCTGGTGGAACTGAACCAGGAATCGGTGCCGCGCCTGCGGGTCAACCCGCAATATGCCGGTTTCGTCCGTCGCGCCGACACCAGTGCCGACAACACCTTCATGCGCAACCAACTGCAGGAAGCGCGCTGGTTCATCAAGAGTCTGCAAAGCCGCAACGAAACCCTGATGAAAGTGGCCACGCAAATCGTCGAGCACCAGCGCGGCTTCCTTGAGTACGGCGACGAAGCGATGAAACCGCTGGTCCTGCACGACATCGCAGAAGCGGTGGGCATGCACGAATCGACGATTTCCCGGGTAACGACGCAAAAATTCATGCATACCCCACGGGGTATATATGAGCTGAAATACTTTTTCTCCAGCCATGTCAGCACCTCCGAAGGCGGCGAATGCTCGTCCACGGCGATCCGCGCAATCATCAAAAAACTGGTTGCCGCGGAAAATCAGAAAAAGCCGTTGAGTGACAGCAAGATCGCTGGTTTACTGGAGGCACAAGGCATTCAGGTCGCCCGTCGAACCGTCGCCAAGTACCGCGAGTCCCTTGGGATCGCGCCTTCCAGCGAGCGTAAGCGTTTGATGTGACGGGCAGGCCACAGCGTTCCAGTGGCAGGCATCTCTGCCTGCCGCTTTATGCACTGGCAACGAAGGAGAAGCTGTATGCAAGTCAATATCAGTGGACACCAACTGGAAGTGACCGACGCGCTGCGCACCTATATCGGCGAAAAACTCAAACGAATTGAGGGGCATTTCGACAAGATCACCAACGTGCAAGTCATTATGACTGTCGAAAAGCTGAAGCAGAAAATCGAAGCCACCTTGCGTATACCCGGCGGAGAAGTCGTCGCCAATGCTGAGCATTCTGATATGTATGCCGCCATTGACGACCTGACCGACAAGCTGGATCGCCAAATCAAAAAGCATAAGGAAAAGCAGCAGAGCCTCCTACAGGGCACCGGCCGCTAACACTCCCCACCCATGATCCGACTTGAAACCATCCTGACTCCCGGCCGCTCCCTTGTGAACGCGCCGGGGGGCAGCAAGAAGAAAGCCCTCGAACAGATTGCCAACCTGATCAGCAAACAAGTGCCTGAGCTGGAGATGCAAGATGTCTACGAGGCTCTGATTGCCCGTGAAAAACTCGGCTCGACCGGTTTTGGTAACGGCATCGCCATTCCTCACTGCCGCCTCAAAGGCTGCGAGACACCTGTCAGCGCCCTGCTGCACCTGGACGCTCCCATCGATTTCGACGCCATCGACGGTGCCCCGGTCGACCTGCTGTTCGTGTTGCTGGTCCCGCAAGCCGCCACCGATGCACACCTGGAACTGCTCCGGCAGATCGCCAGCATGCTTGACCGCAAGGAAGTACGCGACAAACTGCGCAGTGCCAGCAGCAATGAGGCGTTGTATCAGGTTGTCCTGGCTGAACAAGACGAGCAGTAATCATGCGTTTGATCATCGTCAGTGGCCGCTCCGGCTCAGGTAAAAGCACCGCCCTCAATGTTCTTGAGGACAACGGCTTCTATTGCATCGACAACCTGCCCGCCGGCCTGCTGCCGGAGTTGGCGGAGCGCGCGCTGATCCACACCGAACTGGCACAGCCACTGGTCGCCGTGTCGATCGACGCCCGCAACCTGCCCAGCCACCTCTCGCGGTTCCCGGCACTGCTTGAGGAAGTGCGCGCCAAGCACATTCACTGTGATGTGCTGTACCTGGACGCAGACGAAGAAACCCTGCTCAAACGCTTCTCCGAGACCCGTCGACGCCACCCCCTCAGCAGCCCGCATCGTTCGCTGGCCGAAGCCATCGAGGACGAGACCAAGCTGTTGGGGCCGATCATTGACCTCGCCGACCTCAAGATCAACACCACCAGCCTCAACCTGTACCAACTGCGCGATGCCATCAAGCTCCGCCTGCTGAACCAGCCCGAGCCCGGCACGGCCTTTCTGGTCGAGTCGTTTGGCTTCAAGCGCGGCATGCCGGTGGACGCCGATCTGGTATTCGATGTGCGCTGCCTGCCCAATCCTTACTGGAAGCCGGAGTTGCGGGACCAGTCGGGGCTGGATCAGCCGGTGGCGGACTACCTGGCCGCGCAACCGGATGTCGAGGAGATGTTCCAGGACATCTCCAGCTACCTGCTCAAATGGCTACCGCGCTTTGCCGCCAGCAACCGGGCCTATGTCACCATTGCCATCGGCTGCACCGGCGGCCACCACCGTTCCGTCTACCTGACCGAACGCCTGGGCCAGATGCTGCAACAAACCCTCAAGAACGTCCAGGTTCGCCACCGCGACCTTAGCTGAAAGGAACACCCCCGCGATGCCCGTTCTGGAAATTGAAATCATCAACAAGCTGGGCCTGCACGCCCGCGCCTCAGCCAAGTTCGTCGGCATTGCCGGGCAGTTCCCCTGCCAGGTTCGCGCTGGACGCACTCCGGAAACCATGGTCGACGGCAAGAGCATCATGGCGATGATGATGCTCGCCGCCGGCAAGGGCACCAAGATTCATTTGAAGACCGAAGGCGAGCAAGAGCAGGAAGCGATGGACGCCTTGACCAAGCTGATCAATAACTTCTTTGATGAGGGTGAATAAACCCACCCGACGAGACAGAGGCTGAAGCCGCAACAGCTTCAGCCCAATGCAGTATCCATCACCATCATCAAGCAAAACCCGATGCACAGTCCCAGGCTGGCGAGCTTTTCATGGCCATTGCGCCGCGATTCGGGGATCACCTCGTGAGTGACCACCAGCAGCATCGCGCCAGCAGCCAACGCCAAGCCTAACGGCAGCAGCACCTGCGCCAGACTCACCAACCAGGCACAAAGCACTGCGAATATCGGCTCGACCAAGCCCGAAGCCGCACCGATCAGGAACGCCTTGAACCGCGACATCCCTGCCCCGGCCAGCACCAACGCAATCACCAGGCCTTCGGGCACATCCTGCAAAGCGATGCCCATGGCCAGGCTGTCGGCATCCGGCATGCCGCCGCCCGCCGACACGCCAACTGCCATACCCTCCGGGATGTTGTGCGCGATGATGGCAAACACGAACAGCCAGATGCGTGGCGGGATCACCGGATGCTCCGACGTACCGACCAGCATTTCCGGGCTGGCCCCGGAGACCTTGCGATCGACCAGGTACAAGCCGAACGCTCCCAGCATGATGCCAATGCTGATCAAGCCACTCGCGCCCCAAGGGCTGAACCCCAGGCCTTCAGCGGCGGCAATACCCGGCACGACCAACGAAAACGCCGTGGCCGCGAGCATCACGCCGGCACCAAAGCCCAGCAAGGTATCGCTCACTGCCGCCGGCATGCGCCGGATAACCAACACCGGTACGGCGCCCAACGCGGTGCCGAGCGCACAGATCGCCCCACCTTGCAGGGCCCGCAGGATGCGCGGCTCCAGGTCCAGCCAGGCGAATCCTTGAGTCACCAGCAATGCAATACCTGCCAATAGCAGCAGCGAGCCAAATGCGTAACGAAACATTCGCACGCTGCTGATCGCCAGTGTTTCAGTACCCATGGTCGGCCTTAGGTCGTGTTATACGGCGTGATATCAGGCCAGGGCGGCCTGGTAGCGGGCGGCGACTTCCGGCCAGTTGATGACACTGTAGAAGGCATTGATGTATTCAGGACGCCGGTTCTGGTACAGCAGGTAGTAGGCGTGCTCCCACACATCCAGGCCGAGGATCGGTGTGTTGCCGCTCATCAGCGGGCTGTCCTGATTGCCGCTGCTCTCCACCACCAGGGTCTTCTGCGGGGTCACGCTCAACCAGGCCCAGCCGCTGCCGAAGCGGGTCAATGCGGCCTTGGTGAAGGCCTCCTTGAAGCTGTCGAAACCGCCCAGTTGCTCATTGATCGCCTGGCCCAGCGCGCCATCGGGTTTGCCGCCGCCTTTGGGCGACATCACCGCCCAGAACAACGAGTGGTTGGCATGCCCACCGCCCTGATTGATCACCGCGGTGCGCAGTTGCTCGGGCAGTTGCTGGACGCTCGACACCAGCTTCTCTACCGGCCAGCCCGCAAACTCGGTGCCCTCCACGGCGGCATTGAGGTTGTTGATGTAAGTCTGGTGGTGCTTGGTGTAGTGAATTTGCATGGTTTGCGCATCGATATGCGGTTCCAGGGCATCGTAGGCGTAAGGCAAGGCAGGCAAGGTGTAGGACATATCAGTGTGCTCCGTATTGAGGAGGGGTCGGTTGCGCCGCGGTACCGCCCAGCAAGCGATGGGTACGGGGGTATTCGCCGTGATCGCTGATGAAATTCAACAGTTCGACGTAGGTCTTGCTGCTCTGGCGCAACGCCGCGTCGCGCAGTTGCGGGCTGAGGCGCTGGTCCTGCAGCGCCTGTAACAGCCGTTGGTGGATGGCACAGAGGTATTCCGCGCTTTCTTCCGGCTGGTTCAGGCGCAGGTGCAGGTCCGCCAGGTTGTGATGGGAAATGACGCAAGCCGCCACTGCTTCGTCGGCGTTTGCCCAGCGCTCGAACAACACTTGAGCCAGGGCCAGGGCTTGTAAATAGGCTTCGCGAGCGTCGACCAACTCGCCCTGCATAAAGCAGCGATTGGCCCGTTCGATCGTGCGTTTCCAATGCTCCATGGTCAGCCTCCAAAGCAGGGTCGGTGATTACACACCGCCGGCGGTGAGCTTTTCCGGGTCTAGCAGGACTTCCAGTTGGCTGCGCGGCAAGTCGGTGTGCTCGAGGGCGACATCAATCACCGGGCGACCTTGCTGATAGGCTTGCTTGGCGATTTCAGCGGCCTTTTGGTAACCAATGATCGGGTTGAGTGCGGTCACCAGGATCGGATTGCGCGACAACGCTTCCTTGAGCTTGGCCTCGTTGACCTTGAAACTGGCAATGGCCTTGTCCGCCAGCAGGCGGCTGGAATTGGCCAGCAGTTCGAGGCTGCCGAGCAGGTTCTGGGCGATGATCGGCAGCATCACATTCAGCTCGAAGTTGCCGGATTGCCCGGCAATGGTGATCACCGTGTCATTGCCGATGACTTGTGCGGCGACCATGGCGGTCGCTTCCGGAATCACTGGGTTGACCTTGCCCGGCATGATCGAAGAACCGGGCTGTAACCCTTCCAGTTCGATTTCGCCCAAGCCAGCCAGGGGCCCGGAATTCATCCAGCGCAAGTCGTTGGCGATTTTCATCAATGACACAGCGATCGCTTTCAACTGGCCGGAGACGGCGACGGCGGTGTCCTGGGAGCCGATCAACGCGAAGAGGTTCTTGCCCGGGGTGAATTGCACACCGGTCAGGCTGCTCAGCTGCTGGCTGAAACGCAGCGCAAACTCCGGATGCGCGTTGATCCCGGTACCGACAGCCGTGCCGCCCTGGGCCAGGGCTTGCAGGCTGGGCAACAGGTCCTGCAGGTGCGCAATATTGGCCTTGAGCTGCTGCGCCCAGCCATTGAGCACCTGGCTCATACGCACGGGCATGGCGTCCATCAGGTGCGTGCGACCGGTCTTGATGAAGGGGTGGACCTCTTCGGCCTTCCGTTCGATGACCTGCACCAGATGCAGCAACGCAGGCAGCGTTTGCTCATGCAGCACCAACGCCGCACTGACGTGGATGGTGGTCGGGATGATGTCGTTGCTGCTTTGGCCGCAGTTCACGTGATCGTTGGGGTTGACCGCCTCACCGAGCAAACGGCTGGCCAGGGTCGCGATCACTTCGTTGGCGTTCATATTGGAACTGGTGCCGGAACCGGTCTGAAAGATATCCACCGGAAAGTGCGGCATGAAGTCACCGTCCAGCAAGCCCAGGGCAGCATCGACAATGGCCTTGCCCTGCCCTTCGCTGATCTGCTTGAGATCGACGTTGACCTTGGCCGCTGCCACTTTGGCCAGGATCAGCGCACGAATGAACGGCGCCGGCATGCGCTGGTGGCTGATCGGAAAGTTGTTCACCGCGCGCTGGGTTTGCGCGCCGTACAAGGCCTCGGCAGGGACTTGCAGTTCACCCATACTGTCGCGTTCGATACGGTTATTACTCATCGGAAGATCCTTGCACCCAGTCAGAAACGGAAATCGAAGGCAGCAATTCGCACGTCGCCAATTGCCAGGCAAAGGCCTGCCAGCGCTTGAGGCGGCAGGCACAATGGGAGAGTGTTTCCAGGTCGTGCAGCGGGCGCCAGGCCTGGTCCAGGCACTGGGATCGCCAATGCCACGGCAAGGCAATGTCCGTGGCGGTGTCGATCAGCAGGCGGAAAGCCGTTTCAGCGATCGTCCACGGATGAGTCGCGGTACAACAGGCGAGGTATCGACCTTCATTGAGGTAATGTTCGATCAGGCGCGGTTCATTGGGATCGAGGCAGCAGCGAATCTGACGACTCATCCAACGCCAGCTTTCCAGGTAGGGGTCCTCATGCAGGACAGCATTCATGATCCGCACTCATTCGATAATGATATTTATTATTAAATGATATTGATAATCAACACAAGAGTGACAAGCCAATCAACCTGGAATGCAGCCACAAAAAAAGGCGCGCCATCCTGCAGATGGCGCGCCTTTTGGTGAAGCGTCGGAAGGATTAACTACCGGCGACCGTCATCCGCTCGATCAGGACCGAACCTGTACGGATATTGCTGCGCAGCTCCAGGTCGTTACCCACGGCAACGATCTGCTTGAACATGTCGCGCATATTGCCGGCGATGGTCACTTCCTGGACAGCAAACTGAATCTCACCGTTTTCTACCCAGAAACCCGCCGCGCCACGGGAATAATCACCGGTGACCATGTTCAAGCCCTGGCCCATCAATTCAGTCACCAGCAGGCCACGCCCCATGCGTCGCAACAGCGCCGCCTGGTCTTCCTCGCCGTGGGTCACGAACAGGTTATGCACGCCACCAGCGTTCGCGGTGCTCGGCAGGCCCAGTTTGCGCCCGGCATACGTGCCCAGCACGTAGGAGACCAACTCACCGTTTTCGACGAACGGCTTGGCATAGGTCGCCAGGCCATCGCCGTCGAACGACGAACTGCCCATGGCCCGCATCAGGTGTGGACGCTCGTCGATGGTCAGCCACTGCGGAAACAGCTTCTGGCCAATCGCACCTTCGAGGAACGACGATTTGCGGTACAGGTTGCCGCCGGAAATCGCCCCCAGGAAACTGCCGAACAGACCGCCGGCCAGTTCCGCCGAAAACAGCACCGGCACTTCACAGGTCGGCACCGGGCGGGCGCCCAGGCGGCTCGCGGCACGTTGCGCGGCACGCCGGCCAATGCTGACCGGGTCGGCCAGCAACTCGCCCTGACGGTTCACGTCGTACCAGTAATCGCGCTGCATCTGGCCGTTGGCTTCGGCGATCATCACGCAACTCAGGCTGTGACGCGTCGACGCATAACCGCCGATAAAACCATGGCTGTTGCCGTACACGCGGCAGCCCTGGTGGGTGCTCAAGGTGGTGCCGTCGGCATTCTTGATCCGAGGGTCGGCATCGAACGCCGCCGCTTCGCAGGTCAGCGCTTGTTCGATGGCTTGTTCCGGGGTGATGTCCCAGGCATGGAACAGGTCGAAATCCTGCAGATCCTTGGCCATCAACGCCTTGTCGGCCAGGCCCGAGCTTTCATCCTCGGACGTGTGCTTGGCAATCGCCAATGCGGCGGCCACCGTCTCGCGAATCGCTTCCGGCCCACTCGCCGAGGTGCTGGCCGAGCCTTTGCGCTGGCCGACGTACAAGGTGATGCCAAACCCCTGGTCGCGGTTGAATTCGACGGTTTCGACTTCCCGCTGACGTACCGACGTCGACAGCCCCTGCTCCAGGGACACAGCCACCTCGCAGGCACTGGCCCCCTGGCGCTTGGCCTCGGCAAGGATCTGCTCGACTTGTTCCTGCAGTGCCGGTAACGCTTGCGGACCGACGCTTTGGGCTGCACTCATGGTTTTCTCCACTCAAATTCTGCTTTCGGTTAAGGCCATCGAGCGACCGGGCCGGACAAGCGGCCCCCGACTGGTTATCATGGCGGCGTTTCTTTGCGGACTGCCACCATGGTTGATTCTTACGACGACTCCCTCGATGGGGAGAAAAGCAAAACCCAGGTCAAACGCGAGCTGCATGCTCTGGTTGACCTCGGCGAGCGCCTTACAACGCTCAAGCCGGACTTGATTGCAAAACTGCCTCTGACCGACGAAATGCGCCGGGCTCTGGCGGATGCACCCAAGCACACCGCGAATATCGCGCGTAAACGGCACATCATGTTTATCGGCAAGCTGATGCGCGATCAGGACACTGACGCGATTCTGACCCTGCTCGATCAACTCGATGCCTCCACTCGCCAGTACAACGAACGCTTCCACAACCTGGAACGTTGGCGTGACCGCCTGATCTCGGGCGATGACGCGGTGCTGGAGAAATTCGTACTGGACTACCCGGACGCGGACCGCCAGCAACTGCGCTCCCTGATCCGTCAGGCCCAGCACGAACTGGCGCAAAACAAGGCGCCGGCCACCAGCCGTAAAATCTTCAAGTACATCCGTGAGCTGGACGAGACTCAACGCGGCCTGCGTTGATCCTCTTCCCCGGGTGGCGGTCTTCGCCACCCGAAGCTCCCGCTCTTACGACCCCGTGCCACCCACGGTGATCGCGTCAATTTTCAAGGTTGGCTGACCCACGCCCACCGGCACCGACTGCCCATCCTTGCCGCACGTACCCACGCCGCTGTCCAGTGCCAGGTCGTTACCGACCATCGACACCTTGCTCATCGCTTCCGGCCCGTTGCCAATCAACGTCGCGCCTTTGACCGGCACGGTAATCTTGCCGTCTTCGATCAGGTACGCCTCGCTGGTGGAGAACACGAACTTGCCGCTGGTGATGTCCACCTGGCCGCCGCCGAGGTTGGCGCAGTAGATCCCGCGTTTGACCGAGGCGATGATTTCCGCCGGGTCACTTTCGCCAGCGAGCATGTAAGTGTTGGTCATCCGCGGCATCGGCAGGTGCGCGTAGGATTCGCGACGGCCGTTACCGGTACGCGCCACGCCCATCAGGCGGGCGTTGAGCTTGTCTTGCATGTAACCCTTGAGCACGCCGTTTTCGATCAGCGTGGTGCATTCGGTCGGCGTGCCTTCGTCATCGATGTTCAACGAGCCACGGCGACCGGCCAGGGTGCCGTCATCGACAATGGTACACAGCTTGGAGGCGACCATCTCGCCCATGCGCCCGCTGTAGGCCGAACTGCCCTTGCGGTTGAAGTCGCCTTCCAGGCCATGGCCCACGGCTTCGTGGAGCAGTACGCCAGACCAGCCCGAGCCCAATACCACCGGCAAGGTGCCGGCCGGTGCGGGGATGGCTTCCAGGTTGACCAGCGCCTGGCGCAGCGCTTCACGGGCATAGCCCATGGCGCGGTCCTCGGCGAGGAAATAACGGTAGTCGGTACGCCCGCCGCCGCCGTGCCCACCGCGCTCGCGGCGGCCGTTCTGTTCGACGATCACGCTGACGTTGAAACGCACCAGCGGCCGCACATCCGCCGCCAGGCCGCCGTCGGTGGACGCCACCAGGATGCGTTCCCACACCCCGGCCATGCTCACCGTGACTTGCTGGATACGCGGGTCGAGGGCGCGGGTCGCGGCATCGATACGCTTGAGCAGATCGACTTTTTCTGCGCGGCTGATCACTTCCAGGGGGTTATCCGGCGCGTACAACTGGGCCACATCCTGGGTGCTGAATGCCTGCACCGTACCGTTCTGGCCGGCGCGGGAAATCGAACGGGCAGCCCGGGCGGCCAGGCCCAAGGCTTCCAGGGTAATCGCGTTGCTGTAGGCGAAACCGGTTTTCTCACCGGATTGCGCGCGCACGCCGACACCCTGGTCGAGGTTGAAACTGCCTTCCTTGACGATCCCGTCTTCCAAAGCCCACGACTCGGAAATCTGCCCCTGGAAATACAGGTCGGCCGCGTCGATGCCCGGCCCGGCCAGATCGCCCAGCACGGTTTGCAGGCTTTCGATGGTCACGCCACCGGGTGCCAGGAGGTGTTCGCTGACTGAGGACAACAACTCGCTCATAGGTTTGGCCTTAAATTCATCGTTCTGAAGCAGGCCGCTGCGCGCCCTGCGAGAAAAAGCGCCGGTGGTTGACCACCGGCATGCGCGCCCGTATCGACGCCTGTTCACTGCTGTCGCGTTCGGCCAGCAACACCGCTTCGCCTTGATCCTGTTGCGTCAGTACGCGCCCCCAGGGGTCGACAATCGCCGCGTGGCCATAAGTCTCCCGTGGCCCCGGATGCACCCCGCCCTGGGCGGCCGCCAGCAGATAACACTGGGTCTCGATGGCCCGCGCGCGAATCAGCACATCCCAATGGGCGGCACCGGTGACCGCGGTGAAGGCCGAGGGCGCGGTAATCAGTTCAGCCCCCGCCGCGCGCAACTCGCCGTACAACTCCGGGAAGCGCAGGTCGTAACACACCGTCAGGCCCAAGCGGCCGACCGGCGTATCCGCCACCACAACGTTGCTCCCGAAAGCATAGTCATCGGATTCACGATAGCGACCGCGCGCGTCCGCCACGTCGACATCGAACAAATGCAGCTTGTCGTAGCGGGCGACGATCTCGCCATGCTCATCGATCAGCAACGAGCAGGCGTTGGCCTTGGCGTTCGGTTGATCCTTGGGCGGCAGCGGCAAAGTGCCAGCCACTATCCATAAGGTGAGGTCGCGGGCGGTCTGTTTCAACCATGGCAGGATCGGTCCTTCACCCAACGCCTCGGCGCGGCCGATGTCAGCCACATCGCGGCGGCCCATGGCGGCGAAGTTTTCCGGCAGCACCGCCAGCCGCGCACCCTTTGCCGCCGCTTGCTCCAGCAGGCGCCGGGCCTGGGCCAGGTTGGCCAGCACATCGCTCTGGCTGACCATTTGAATTACCGCAAAGGACATGGGCCGACACTCCATAAATGGCATGCAGCCATGCTACTCCACAGGCTCTCAGTTTGGTTTTTCAAATGGCTTGTCGAAGCTGATTTTCGGGTCTTTCCATGGTCCTTCGACTTTGTACTGCACGCTGGCAAACCGCGAAACCCGGTCGCCGATCAGCTTGTCGATCAGGAACAGCGCGCCACCAATGGCCGGCGCGCCGACAATCAGCGCGGCGATCGGCAGGTTGTTGGTCACCGGCAATGTCACCAGCAGCTTGGCATCCACGCGATCAGCCACCAAGTCCAGGGTGCCATTAAGCTCCAGGTTGCTCGACGGCCCCGTCAGGGTGATCGGCTCGCGGGTCACAAACACCCCGTTGCTGGCCGCGAGCAAGCCTTTGACCCGGTCATAACTCAAGCCTTTGCCGAGCAGGTCGGAGAAGTCCAGGCGCAACCGACGGCCGATGGAATTGAAGTTAAGCAGGCCGAACACCCGCAGCGCCTGGGCGCCACCTTCCACTTCAACGAACTGGCCTTTGCGGAATGTTGCATCCAGGCTGCCGGAAAAACGCTTGGGCCCGACCCAGGCGGGGGAGCCCGGCCAACGACCGTCCACGTCCAGGTGGAAATCTTCACTGGTCACGGTAGGCGCAAAGCCCCAGCCCTTGAGGACATCGGCGATGTTCTTGCCATCCAGGCGCCCTTTGTACCAACTGCTGCTGTCGCCCGGCGCGCCTTCCCAACCACCAGCGCCCTTGAGCAGCATGCCCTTGAGGCCCAGGTCCAGGTTGTTGAAGGCCAGGCCCTTGGCGGTCGGTCGGATCTTCAGCGACCACGCGCCGATCAGGTCCGGCCCCTGGAACAGTTGATCAATGCTGATGTCCAGCGCTGGAATATCCTTGGGATCGATGTCGGCCAATGGGTCCGGCGCATTTTCATCCGCCTGTACCGTCGGGTCCACCGCCGGCAGTTTCACGTACTGCAGGTTGACCGCGATGGGTGCGCCCTTGGCGTCCGACAGGTTGACCGTGCCCTTGGCCTGCTGGCTGTCGAACTGCAGGCCCCATGCCGAGGGTTTACGGTCAAGCTGGAGGTTGACCTGGTCGAACTGCTGCCCAAAACCAGTCAACTTGCCCACCTTGAAGTCGGCGCCGCTCAACAGCTGTTTCGCGCTGCCTCCCGGGTCGTTGCCCGCGTAGTGATCGATGAGTTTCTTCCACGGATCGATATCCAGTTCCGACAGCACACCGCGAATGCGCAGGCCCTTGCCACCGGGCAGCAGCGCATCGCCATCGCCGAGAAACAACTCGCCGCGGCCGTCGCTGAATTTATCCGGCGGCGCAGCAAAGGTGAAGTTCGCCAGGTCGCCGTAATCGAACCAGTAGCGGCGCTCGGCGCCCTGCAAGGTCATGCGGAACACGCTGTCACGGCCCTGGCTGGCCGCCATGCCGAACGGCGCCGGCAGGTCCACTGCCACGCCTTTGAGGTTGGAGCTGACCCTCAACTGGCTGTCGGCACCGTCCAGATTGAGCTGCAACTGGTACGGAATATCACCGGACACCGGCAGCGGCTGGCTGATTTTCAACCAGTCCGTCAGACGCTTGACCGTGACCTGGCCTTTGGCGGTAACGCGGGTGCTGATACTGCCCGGCTTGCCATCCGCGAAGATCTGCGCGGTGATCGGCCGATCGAAGGCTTGCGCCGTGATGTTCTGCCCACTCAGGCCCTTGGCGCTGTCGAAGCGGAAATCCCCCTTGAGCTGGCTCAGGTCCAGAGGCGGCTCAGCCAATTGCAGGCGCGCCTTGTCGGTCTGGAAATCCACCACGATCTTCGGTTCGGTGCCCTTGGCCAGCGGGATATCCAGGTCCAGCTTGCCCTGTAGATCGCCCTCGCCTTTCCAACCGGCAAAGGTCGAAGCGGTGCCTATCGGCGCTTCCTGGAGGATTTTCAGGCCATCACCCAGGCCGCCGGCAAACTCACCGGTGAGCAGTAAGTGGCTGTCCTTGCCCGCGGGCGCGTGGGGGATATTGACGTAGATGTCCTTGACGCCGGTATCGAGCAGTTGGCCCTTGCTGGCCAGGATGCGGACACCGCTCTCCTCGACAAACACTTCGCCGTTGACCTTGCTCACATGGGGCCAACCCGGCTGGAACGCCAACTCAGCGTCATGCACCTTGAAAAACAGGCTGATATTGCGCGAAGCCGGCAACGCACCGTGATTCAGCGAGCCTTGGTACTGAAAGAAGCCTTCATCGACCGCGCCTTTGAGAATCGCGGTACGCAGCCATTCATCCAGCGCCGGGCTCAGCACCGCCGGCAGGTATTTAGGCGTGAAACGTCCATCGCCATCGACCATGCCGACCCGCAGGTCCATGTAGTCTTCCTGGCTATTGTCGAAATGCAGGCGAATCAGGAAGTCGGCGGCGACCTTGCCTTCCTCGCCCAGCACCTTGATATACGGCGCGATCAGGGTGAAACCTTGCTGATCGAGCTTCCAGGTCAGGCGCGCATTGGCCTGGATGTACTGCCAGGGCTTGGCGAAGATCGGGTCGAGGTGCAGGGAAAAGTCCTTGCTGTCCATGCGCAGCTCGCCCTGCCCCAGGTCGCCGCTGATGCTGCCGGAAACGTTACGTGCGGCAGGAGCGCCGAAGTAGGCGTCGAAGCCCACCCGCTCGAGGTTGGCGGCAAAGCTGACTTTCTGATCGGTCGTGTCCTGCGGACGAAAATCCACCAGCACATTGCGCAGCAGACCGGTGGCCTTGAGGTGTTCGATCGTCTTGGCGAAGCCTTCCGGCAACGGCGCCAAGGCATTGAGCAACGGGGTGATCGGGGTCAGGTCGAGGCGATCGGCCTGCAGGTTCCAGACTTCCTGCGCCTTGTCGGTGGCCAGGCGTTGCTGCAATTGCAGACGCGATTCCCAACGGCTATCGCCGATGTTCATCGCCAACGAATCGAACAGCACCTTGAGGCCGCTCTCACTGCGTTGCAGGTAGGCGGTCAGGGCGAGGTTTTCAATGTGGACCGGCTTGCGGTCGGCGTAGCTGCCCTTCACTTGCGGCGAGTTGAGGCGCACCACCGCGCTTTGCACGGTGCCTTTGGCCCAGGTCAGCCAGAATTCACCGCCAGCCTTGAACTGCGTGAGTTTCCACTGCTGGGTCAACCTGGCCGGGACCCATTTGGCCCAATCGCTCTGGGGCAGGCTCAGGTAGGCCTGGACCTCAGCGTCTTTCCAGGCACTGGCGCGGATCTGCGTGCGCAGGCTCAGGGCCAGGGGTTGGCCATCCGGCAGGGTCAGGCGGGCGTCCAGGCGTTGGCGGGTCGCGCCCGTTTGCAAGCTCAGGCCCACATACGTGAAGGTCAGCGGCGCCTGGTCGAACGGCTGCAACGTGACCTGGCTATCCAGCAACGACACGCGCTGGACGCTCTGCATGCGCTTGAGCAACTGTTCCGGGTCCAGCGGCTGGTCGTCCTGCACCGGCAGGCCTTGCAGCGCCCAGTGGCCATCCTTGTCTTCCCTGGCGCTCAGTTGCAGGCCGCTGACTTCCAGGTGGGCAATACGCACGTCGCGCGCCATCAGGCTGGCCCAGATGTCCGGCACCACCTGCACCTGGTCCAGGCGCAAGGCATTGCTGCCCTCGCCCACCATCACGTCATGGGCCAGCAACACAGGGGCGAAACCGCTCCAGCGGCCTTCAAGGCGACCGATCTGCAGCGGCATATCCACCGCGGCCTGGGCCTTGGCTTCGATTTCTGCGCGGTATTCGGCGACCAGCGGGGTCAATTCACGCCCCAGGCTCACGTACAGCGCCGCCAATACCAGCAGCAGGGCGCACAGGCCCAGGCCCCAGCGGGTCAAAGCGGCAAAAAAGCGTGTCAGACGCTCCATGTCAAGCGACCCTCAGGCAGTAGTCGGACCGCAGATCCAGGTCTGTCGGGTTCAGGGAAAGCCAATGAATGAAAATCAGAGCAGCACCACGTCGTATTGTTCCTGGGAGTACATGGTTTCGACCTGAAAACGAATGGTGCGCCCGATAAAACCTTCCAGTTCAGCCACGTTACCGGACTCTTCATCCAGCAAGCGGTCGACCACTTTCTGGTTGGCAAGCACTCTATAACCTTCAGCCTGGTAGGCTCGTGCCTCTCGTAGGATTTCCCGGAAAATCTCGTAGCAAACCGTTTCAGGGGTCTTCAATTTACCGCGCCCCTGGCAACTGCTGCACGGCTCGCACAGCACTTGCTCGAGACTTTCGCGGGTGCGCTTGCGGGTCATCTGCACCAGGCCCAGCTCGGTGATGCCGATGATGTTGGTCTTGGCGTGATCACGTTCCAGCTGCTTCTCGAGGGTGCGCAGCACCTGACGCTGGTGTTCTTCATCTTCCATGTCGATGAAGTCGATGATGATGATCCCGCCCAGGTTGCGCAGGCGCAATTGGCGGGCAATCGCAGTGGCCGCTTCGAGGTTGGTCTTGAAGATGGTCTCTTCAAGGTTGCGGTGCCCCACGAACGCACCGGTGTTGACGTCGATGGTGGTCATGGCTTCGGCCGGGTCCACCACCAGGTAGCCACCGGACTTGAGCGGCACTTTGCGTTCGAGGGCTTTCTGGATTTCGTCTTCGACGCCATACAGGTCAAAGATCGGCCGCTCGCCAGGGTAATGCTCCAGGCGGTCAGCAATTTCCGGCATCAGTTCGGCAACAAATTGCGTGGTGCGCTGGAAGGTTTCCCGCGAGTCGATGCGAATTTTCTCGATCTTGGGGCTGACCAGGTCACGCAAGGTGCGCAGGGCCAGGCCCAGGTCTTCATAGATCACGCTGGGGGCGCCGACGGTCTTGATCTGTGCGCCGATCTGGTCCCACAGGCGCCGCAGATAGCGGATATCCATGAGGATTTCATCGGCACCGGCGCCTTCGGCGGCGGTGCGCAGGATAAACCCACCCGCTTCCTTGATGCCCTCGGCGGCAACGCAGTCGCTGACCACTTTTTTCAGACGCTCGCGCTCGGCTTCGTCTTCAATCTTCAGGGAAATGCCGACATGGGCAGTGCGCGGCATGTACACCAGGTAGCGCGAAGGAATCGACAGTTGCGTGGTCAGCCGCGCACCTTTGGAGCCAATGGGGTCCTTGGTGACTTGCACCACCAGGCTCTGCCCTTCATGCACCAGGGCGCTGATGCTTTCCACCGCCGGGCCTTCACGCAGGGAAATTTCCGAGGCATGGATAAACGCGGCGCGGTCCAGGCCGATATCGACGAAGGCGGCCTGCATGCCGGGCAATACGCGCACGACCTTGCCTTTATAGATGTTGCCGACGATCCCGCGCTTCTGGGTGCGCTCGACGTGAACTTCCTGCAGAACACCGTTCTCTACCACCGCCACGCGCGATTCCATCGGCGTGATATTGATCAGAATCTCTTCACTCATGGCTGGGTCTCGTTCAGGCGTTTTCACAATAGTGGCCGATCGCTTAAGGCTGGGCGCTGGTGTACGGCGTTCAGCGCGCGGTAAGGTTTTGCCAACAGGGTATGCCGAATTGGCCAAGCAACTGCGCGGTTTCGCACACCGGCAAGCCGACCACGGCGGAATAACTGCCATTGAGCCCGGCCACGAACACCGAGCCCAGCCCCTGGATAGCATAACCCCCGGCCTTGTCCTGAGGTTCGCCACTGTGCCAGTAGCTTGTAGCCTCCTCGACAGAAATCCCACGAAAAAGTACGCGACTGCTTACACATCGGATGTCACAGCGCTGACCGTCCGTGAGAGCAACGGCCGTCAGCACTTCATGTTCACGCCCTGCCAGCGCCAGCAACATGGCCAGGCCGTCGGCCTGATCCAGCGGTTTGCCAAGGATCTGGCCGTCGACGATCACCGCCGTGTCGGCGCCCAGCACACAGGCCCCGGAGGTTTCCCCGAGTGCAGCGAAACCCGCCGCGGCCTTGGCGCGCGCCAGACGCTCGACGTAGGAAACAGGAGATTCGTTAGTAAGAGGCGTTTCATCAATCGCGGCGCTGACCACGGTGAACGGCACACCGATCTGGGTCAGCAGTTCACGCCGCCTTGGGGAGCCCGAGGCCAGATAAAGCGAATTCATTGCAGACTCTCCCTGTGGGGTTCGATAACCAGGCAGAGCCTCGCAATCCATTCAATTGATTTTATAGCGACGACATAACCCGCGCAGACCGAAACTGACCCACGGCCACAGCAACGCGCTGACCAGGGCCGGCAACACCAGTGCCAAGGTCGGCTGTCGGTTGCCGGTCAAGGCACTGAGCCACAGCTGCACCAACTGCGCCAGGCCGAAGATCACCAGGATCACCAGGCACTGTTGCCACATCGGGAACATGCGAAGGCGCTGCTGCAATGAAAGCACCAGGAAGGTGATCAAGGTCAGGATCAACGCGTTCTGCCCCAGCAAGGTGCCATAGAGCACATCTTCCGCCAAGCCCAGAAACATTGCCGTGACCATGCCCACTTGGTGCGGCAGGTTCAGCGACCAGAATGCCAGCAGCAGGGCCAGCCAGAGCGGACGCAGGATTTCCATGAACTGCGGCAGCGGCGAAACACTGAGCAGCAAGCCGAGAGCAAAGGTCAGCCAGACGATCCAGCCATTGTGCGAATGAGTACCGGCCATTATTCCTCCCTCTGCCGCGTGGTTGCCCGGGCGGCGGGCGTCGCGGGCGCAGGCGCGGCGGCCGGCGGTTTGGTCGCCGCCGGTTTCACCGGGCGAGCGCTGTGAGCGGCCGGCTTGGCTGGCGTGGCCACGGGCGCAGTCACCGCCGGCGCTGTTGCAGGCGGTGTGGCTGACGCGGGTTTGGGTACGGTCGCCGGGATGATCGGCGCGGTGCCGTTGCGTTTGTCTTCCGCTTCCTGGGCCTGAGCGGCGTCGTTGGCGCGCTCTTCCGGGGTGCGGTTGTCGCTGAAGACCAGCAACAGGTAGCGGCTGCGGTTCAGCGCGGCCGTCGGCACGGCGCGGACAATCGCGAAAGGCTGGCCGGAGTCGTGGATCACTTCCTTGACCGTCGCCACCGGATAACCCGCCGGGAAGCGCTGACCCAGGCCGGAACTGACCAGCAGGTCGCCTTCCTTGATATCCGCGGTGTCGGCCACATGACGCAGTTCCAGCCGCTCCGGGTTACCCGTACCGCTGGCAATCGCGCGCAGGCCGTTGCGGTTGACCTGCACCGGAATGCTGTGGGTGGTGTCTGTCAGCAGCAATACCCGCGATGTGTAGGGCATCAACTCGACCACCTGCCCCATCAGGCCACGGGCATCGAGTACCGGCTGGCCGAGGACCACTCCGTCGCGCTCACCCTTGTTGATGATGATGCGATGGGTAAAGGGGTTGGGGTCCATGCCGATCAACTCGGCGACTTCGACCTTCTCGTTGACCAGAGCGGAGGAGTTGAGCAACTCGCGCAGCCGAACGTTCTGCTCGGTGAGGGCCGCCAGCTTTTGCATGCGCCCCTGCAGCAGCAGGTTTTCAGTCTTGAGTTTTTCGTTCTCGGCGACCAGCTCGGTGCGGCTGCCGAATTGGCTGGCCACGCCCTGGTAGAGACGTTGCGGCAGGTCGGTGATCCAGTAAGTCTGCATCAACACCAGCGACATCTGGCTACGCACAGGCTTGAGCAGTGCAAAGCGAGCATCGACCACCATCAGCGCGACCGAAAGCACGACCAGCACCAATAAGCGCACGCCCAATGAGGGGCCTTTGGCGAAAAGCGGTTTAATAGGCCGCTCCTCCCAGGCAAATGTTCTCTCTATTCATACGGCATCTAACCGGCCTGGATGCAGATTGAAGAAGATAAACGCCAACAGGCAGCACTGCAAAGTGCTGCCTGCGGGCGAAACATGGGCTTACCAGCAATCACTTATTCGCTGGAGAGCAGGTCCATGGTGTGTTTATCCATCATTTCCAGTGCACGGCCACCGCCACGGGCGACGCAGGTCAGCGGGTCTTCGGCGACGATCACCGGCAGGCCGGTTTCCTGGGCCAGCAACTTATCGAGGTCGCGCAGCAAGGCGCCACCACCGGTCAGTACCAGGCCACGCTCGGCGATATCGGAAGCCAGCTCCGGCGGCGATTGCTCCAGCGCGCTCTTCACCGCCTGAACGATGGTGGCCAGGGACTCTTGCAAAGCCTCGAGCACTTCATTGGAGTTCAGGGTGAAGGCACGTGGCACGCCTTCGGCCAGGTTGCGACCGCGCACATCGACTTCGCGCACTTCGCCACCCGGATAAGCGGTGCCGATTTCCTGCTTGATACGCTCGGCAGTGGATTCGCCGATCAGGCTGCCGTAGTTGCGACGCACATAAGTGATGATCGCTTCGTCGAAGCGGTCGCCGCCCACACGGACGGATTCGGCATACACCACACCGTTCAGGGAAATCAGGGCGATTTCAGTGGTACCACCACCGATATCCACCACCATCGAACCGCGCGCTTCTTCAACCGGCAGGCCGGCACCGATCGCAGCAGCCATCGGCTCTTCGATCAGGAACACTTCACGGGCACCGGCACCAAGGGCCGATTCACGGATGGCACGACGCTCCACCTGGGTGGACTTGCACGGTACGCAGATCAGCACACGAGGGCTGGGCTGCAGAAAACTGTTTTCGTGAACCTTGTTGATGAAGTACTGCAACATCTTCTCGCAGACACTGAAGTCGGCGATCACGCCGTCTTTCATCGGACGAATGGCCGCGATATTGCCTGGTGTTCGGCCGAGCATGCGCTTGGCCTCGGTGCCGACGGCAACGACACTTTTCTGATTACCATGGGTCCGAATAGCCACAACCGATGGCTCATTCAGGACGATACCGCGCTCGCGCACGTAAATAAGGGTGTTGGCAGTGCCCAGGTCAATGGAAAGATCGCTGGAAAACATGCCACGCAGTTTCTTGAACATGGGGAAAGGACCCTAGGCAACGCGTGGGTAAAAAAGTGCGGCAAACTCTAACAACGACAGGGATTTTGGGCAAGGCGCCAATGTGCTAAATTGGCCGACTTTCTACGCACCAACCCCCACAATCGCGGCCATATGACCGTAGAAATGCGGTAGTGTTCCGACAATCTAACACACGGACGCCCTCCGTTCTGTTTTCCACTGGAGAATCCCATGGCGCTTGAACGCTCCGACGTGGAAAAAATCGCACATCTGGCCTCGCTTGGCCTGAATGATGCCGATCTTCCACAGACCACCGCAGCCCTGAACAGCATTCTCGGGCTGGTTGACCAAATGCAGGCCGTGAATACCGACGGCATCGAGCCCCTGGCTCACCCGCTGGAAGCCACCCAGCGCCTGCGTGCAGACGTCGTGACCGAAGTCAATCATCGCGAGGCCTACCAGTCCATCGCGCCAGCGGTCGAAAACGGCCTGTATCTGGTTCCGAAAGTCATCGACTAAAGGGAAAGAGCCTTTCATGCATCACATGACTCTGGCCGAGATCGCCCGCGGTCTCGCCGACAAAAAGTTTTCTTCCGAAGAGCTGACCAAGACCTTGCTGGCGCGTATCGCCGAGCTCGACCCCAAGGTCAACAGCTTCATCAGCATCACCGAGGAGCTGGCCTTGAGCCAGGCCAAGGCCGCCGACGCACGTCGCGCCAACGGTGAGAACGGCGCGCTGCTGGGCGCACCGATCGCCCACAAGGACTTGTTCTGCACCCAGGGCATTCGCACCAGCTGCGGCTCGAAGATGCTCGACAACTTCAAGGCGCCCTACGACGCCACCGTGGTGTCCAAGCTGGCCGCCGCCGGGGCCGTGACCCTGGGCAAGACCAACATGGACGAATTCGCCATGGGCTCGGCCAACGAGTCGAGCTACTACGGCGCGGTGAAAAACCCGTGGGACCTGGACTGCGTGCCAGGCGGCTCGTCCGGTGGTTCGGCGGCGGCGGTTGCCGCGCGCTTCCTGCCGGCGGCCACGGCCACCGACACCGGCGGCTCGATCCGCCAGCCCGCCGCGTTCACCAACCTCACCGGGCTGAAGCCGACCTACGGTCGCGTGTCCCGCTGGGGCATGATCGCCTATGCCTCCAGCCTTGATCAGGGCGGTACCCTGGCACGCACTGCCGAAGACTGCGCAATATTGTTACAAGGTATGGCAGGCTTCGACGCACAGGACTCCACCAGCGTCGACGAGCCGGTGCCGGACTACAGCGCCAGCCTCAATACCTCGCTCAAAGGCCTGCGCATCGGCGTACCGAACGAATATTTCAGCGCCGGCCTCGACCCGCGTATCGCCGAACTGGTCCACAACAGCGTCAAGGAGCTAGAAAAGCTCGGCGCCGTGATCAAGCCAATCAGCCTGCCGAACAACCAGCACGCTATTCCGGCGTACTACGTGATCGCGCCGGCCGAAGCGTCTTCCAACCTGTCGCGGTTCGACGGCGTGCGTTTCGGTTACCGCTGCGAAAACCCGAAAGACCTCAACGACCTGTACAAACGTTCCCGTGGCGAAGGCTTCGGTGCCGAAGTGCAGCGTCGGATCATGGTTGGTGCCTACGCCCTGTCGGCCGGTTACTACGACGCGTACTACCTCAAGGCGCAAAAAATCCGTCGCCTGATCAAGAACGACTTCATGGCGGCGTTCGAAGAAGTCGACGTGATCCTCGGCCCAACCACGCCGAACCCGGCCTGGAAGATCGGCGCCAAGACCGGCGACCCGATCGCCGAGTACCTGGAAGACCTGTACACCATCACCGCCAACCTCGCGGGCTTGCCGGGCTTGTCCATGCCCGCCGGTTTCGTCGATGGCCTGCCGGTCGGCGTGCAATTGCTTGCCCCGTATTTCCAGGAAGGCCGCCTGCTCAATGTGGCGCACCAGTACCAGTTGAACACCGACTGGCACACTCGCACCCCTACCGGCTTCTGAGGAGAACACTATGCAATGGGAAGTCGTGATCGGGCTGGAGATTCATACCCAGCTCGCCACCCAATCGAAGATTTTCTCCGGTAGCGCCACCACGTTCGGCGCAGAACCCAACACCCAGGCGAGCCTGGTAGACCTGGGCATGCCCGGTGTGTTGCCGGTGCTGAACCAGGAAGCGGTACGCATGGCGGTGATGTTCGGCCTGGCGATTGACGCCGAGATCGGCCAGCACAGCGTGTTCGCGCGCAAGAACTACTTCTACCCGGACCTGCCCAAGGGCTATCAGATCAGCCAGATGGAGTTGCCGATTGTCGGCAAAGGCTACCTGGATATCCCGCTGGAAGACGGCACCATCAAGCGTGTCGGCGTAACCCGCGCGCACCTGGAAGAAGACGCCGGCAAGAGCCTGCATGAAGAGTTCAACGGTGCCACCGGCATCGACCTGAACCGCGCCGGCACGCCGTTGCTGGAGATCGTGTCCGAGCCAGACATGCGCAGCGCCAAGGAAGCCGTGGCCTACGTCAAGACGATCCACGCGCTGGTGCGCTACCTGGGCATCTGCGACGGCAACATGGCCGAAGGCTCGCTGCGCTGCGACTGCAACGTGTCGGTCCGGCCAAAGGGCCAGGTCGAGTACGGCACCCGCTGCGAGATCAAGAACGTCAACTCGTTCCGTTTCATCGAGAAGGCGATCAACACCGAAGTGCGTCGCCAGATCGAACTGATCGAAGACGGCGGCAAGGTGATCCAGCAAACCCGCCTGTACGACCCGAACAAAGACGAAACCCGCGCCATGCGCAGCAAAGAGGAAGCCAACGACTACCGTTACTTCCCCGATCCGGACCTGTTGCCGGTGGTCATCGAGGACTCGTTCCTCAATGACGTGCGCGCCACCCTGCCGGAATTGCCGCCGCAGAAACGCGAGCGCTTCCAGGCGCAGTTCGGCCTGTCGGTCTACGACGCCAGCGTCCTGGCGTCGAGCCGTGAGCAAGCCGACTACTTTGAAAAAGTCGTGAGCATCGCCGGGGACGCCAAGCTGGCGGCCAACTGGGTGATGGTGGAATTGGGCAGCCTGCTGAACAAACAGGGCCTGGAAATCGACGAAGCACCGGTCTCGGCCGAGCAGTTGGGCGGCATGCTGCTGCGCATCAAAGACAACACCATCTCCGGCAAAATCGCCAAGACCGTGTTCGAAGCCATGGCCAGCGGTGAGGGCAGCAGCGACGAGATCATCGAGAAGCGCGGCCTCAAGCAAGTCACCGACAGCGGCGCCATCTCGGCGGTGCTCGATGAAATGCTCGCGGCCAACGCGGAGCAGGTCGAACAGTACCGCGCGGCAGACGAAGCCAAGCGCGGCAAGATGTTCGGCTTCTTTGTCGGCCAGGCCATGAAAGCCTCCAAGGGCAAGGCCAACCCGCAACAGGTGAACGAACTGCTGAAAAGCAAGCTCGAAGGCTGATCGCGATGAAAGGGCCGAGTGAGATTTCATGCTCGACTCGGACCTCCTGTGGGAGGGGGCTTGCTCCCGATAGCGGTGATTCAGTCAAGACATCAATGACTGACACACCACTATCGGGAGCAAGCCCCCTCCCACATTTGATAAGGGGATACCTTGAATGAAGCGCTTACTTGGCCTTTTAGCCATGTTCTCACTACTGGCCGGTTGCGCCAGCAGCCTCATCGACCCCAACGGCTACGACGAAACCGGCACCGCGTCTTACTATGGCGCCAAGCACCATGGCAAAAAAACCGCCAGCGGTGAACCTTTCAACCAGAACGCCCTGACCGCCGCCCATCGGCGCCTGCCTTTCGGCACGCAGGTCAAGGTGACCAATCTCAATACCGACAAATCCGTGGTGGTACGCATCAACGATCGCGGCCCGCACACCCGTGGGCGGCTGATCGATCTGTCGCGCCAGGCCGCCGCGCAACTGGGCATGCTGAGCAGCGGCACCGCACGGGTTCGTGTGCAAGCCCTGAGCAATTGACGACGGAGCCCTGGCCATTTTCGGATTAACCGCCCTCTCGCCCTGGAGCCTGATCGAATTGATCAGCGGCCTGCTGCTGCTGATCGTTGGCGCCGAAATCCTGGTGCGCGCCGCGGTGCGCCTGGCTGCCAGCCTCAAGGTCCGCCCGCTGATCATCGGCCTGACGATCGTCGCCTTCGGCAGCAGTGCGCCGCAGATGACGGTCAGCCTGCAAGCCACCCTCGCCGGCAATACCGACATTGCCGTGGGCAGCGTGATCGGCAGCAGCATTTTCAACATCCTCGTCACCCTGGGCCTGTCGGCGCTGATCATTCCGCTGCGGGTCTCGCGGCAACTGGTGCGCCTGGATATCCCGGTGATGATCCTCGCCGGCCTGCTGGTGTTTACCCTGGCGGCCAATGAAGAACTGACACCACTCGACGGTTCGCTGCTGCTCGCGGCCCTGCTGGCCTACCTCGGCGTGCTGCACTACCAGACCCGCCACTCACGGCGCCCGCGCACGCTGGACACGGTGGCCAAGGCGCCCTGGTTGAGCAGCGTATTGCTGATGTTCGGCGGCTTGCTGGTGCTGGTGCTGGCCGGGCATTTGTTGCTGGGTGCGGCGGTGGATGTGGCGAGCGACCTGGGCCTGTCGGAACGCATCATCGGCTTGACGCTGATCGGCGTCGGCACTTCACTGCCGTGCCTGGCCACCTCGCTGATCGCGGCCCTGCGCGGCCAGCGGGATATCGCCGTGGGTAACGTGATCGGCAGCAACCTGTTCAACCTGCTGGGCGTACTGGGGCTGACCGCGCTGCTCGCGCCCTCGCCGCTGTCGGTGTCGCCCAATGCCCTGGATTTCGACCTGCCGGTGATGCTCGGCGTGGTGGTGTTGTGCCTGCCGGTGTTTTATACCGGCTACCGCGTGACCCGTGCCGAAGGCCTGGTGCTGCTGGGCTTGTACCTGGCGTATGGGCTGCATGTGATGGCATTCACCACCGGCATGCGCCTGGCCAACAAACTTGAACAACTGATGCTGTATTACGTCCTGCCAGTGCTGGTGGCTTTCCTGTTGTTCAGCACGCTGCGAGCCTGGCGCCGCCAACACAAGAGGGAATCGCAATGACCGATCAGAAAAAGCCCGGAGTTGAAATGCGTCGTCAGGTGATGGGCGATGCGTTCGTCGACCGCGCCCTGGGCAACGCCACCGAATTCACCCAGCCGCTGCAGGACTTCGTCAACGAACATGCCTGGGGCAGCGTGTGGAACCGCGAAGGCTTGCCGCTGAAGACGCGCAGCTTGATCACCCTCGCCGCCCTCACCGCGCTCAAGTGCCCGCAGGAACTCAAAGGCCATGTACGCGGCGCACTGAACAATGGCTGCACCGTCGAAGAGATCCGCGAAGCGCTGCTGCATTGCGCGGTGTATGCCGGTGTGCCGGCGGCGATCGAGGCGTTTCGCGCGGCGCAGGAAGTGATTGAGGCGTATCAGGCGGACAAGCAGTGATGGTCAGGTAGCTATCACCGGCACAGCTCAGATCCACCCGCCCGCCTGCAACACAAAAATCCCGATATTCGTGGTCACCGCCGCCATCAAGGTGGTGATCACGATAATCGCCGCCGCCAGCTCATGATTCCCCTGCGCCGCCCTGGCCATCACGAAGCTCGCGGCTGCAGTCGGTGCGCCGAAGTACAGGAACAGAATCCCCAGTTCCGGCCCGCGAAACCCGAGCAACCACGCCCCCAGGGTGGCGACCACCGGCAGCCAGACCATCTTCATCAAGCTCGCACTCAGCGCCATGTTGCCGCTCTTGCGCAACGCCGCCAGCGACAAGGTGCCGCCGATGCAGATCAGCGCCAACGGCAACGTCATGTCGGCCAGGTACTGCGCGGATTTTTCCAGCCAGCCCGGCAAGCCGATCTGGAAATAGGCGAACGGCGCGGCCGCAATCACGCTGACGATCAGCGGGTTGGCCAGCACACTTTTGCAGATGCTCCACGGGTCGGACTTGATCACCGGGCTGTACACCGCCAGCACAATGGTCGACAGCGTGTTGTAGAACAGGATCACCAGCGCCGCGAGGATCGCGCCGAGGGAGATGCCGTAATCACCGTACATACTGGCCGCCAGCGCCAGGCCGATCACCCCGTTGTTGCCGCGAAACGCACCCTGGGCGTAGATGCCCCGGTCTTCACGCTTGCAGCGCAAAATCGCCCAGCCCCAGGCCAGGGCAAAGCTCAACAGCGTGGCGACGGCGAAGTAGATCAGCAAACCCGGCTTGAGCGCCGAATGCAGGTCGGCATGCAGGATGCCGAGAAACAGCAGCGCCGGCATGGTGACGTTGAACACCAGGGACGATGCCGTGTGGATAAAGCTGTCGTTGATCCAGTTGATGCGCTTGAGCAGCACACCGAGGAACAACATGGCAAACACCGGCGCGGTGATGGTGAGGGTGGTGAGGAAGATAACCAGCATGCCGGGGAGAACCTTGGTGGGCGTCGTTAGGGGGCTAATGATAAGCCATACGGCCCAATGGCGCCTGATAGACCGCTATCGGGGGCAAGTCGAGTCGTCGCACCGCCCCTCCCACATTGGGTCGCCGTTGTGTGTCTGACGCAGACTCAGTGTGGGAGGGGCGGTGCGACGACTCGACTTGCCCCCGATAACGGCGACTCGGTCTCAAGTAATCGGCGCCGGGTTGAACAACGTAATGTCGTTATGCAGCTTGTGCTGCTCCGCCCACGTTTGCTTCCTGCCGCTGGCTACATCCAGGTAGAAGTGGAACAACTCCCACCCCAACTCCTCAATGCTCGCACGCCCGGTGGCGATGCGCCCGGCGTCGATATCGATCAGGTCCGGCCAGCGCTGCGCCAGCTCCGTGCGGGTCGAGACCTTCACCACCGGCGCCATCGCCAGCCCGTAAGGCGTGCCGCGCCCGGTGGTGAACACATGCAAGTTCATCCCCGCCGCCAGTTGCAAGGTGCCGCACACGAAGTCGCTGGCCGGCGTGGCGCAAAAGATCAAGCCTTTGCCCTTGAAGCGTTCACCCGGGCCGAGCACGCCGTTGATCGCGCTGCTGCCGGACTTGACGATGGAGCCCAGGGACTTCTCGACAATGTTCGACAACCCGCCCTTCTTGTTCCCCGGCGTGGTATTGGCGCTGCGATCCGCCTCGCCCTTGGCCAGATAACGGTCGTACCAGTCCATTTCCCGTACCAGTTCCTCGGCGATTTCCTTGGTTTGCGCACGAGAAGTCAGCAGGTAGATGGCATCACGCACCTCCGTGACTTCGGAAAACATCACCGTCGCCCCCGCTCGCAGCAACAAGTCCGAAGCGAACCCCAGCGCCGGGTTGGCGGTGATGCCGGAAAACGCATCACTGCCGCCGCACTGCATGCCCAGGATCAGCTCGGACGCCGGCACGGTTTCCCGGCGGCGCTGGTCGAGCTTCTTCAGGCGCACCTCGGCCAGGGCCATGATCTGCTCGATCATCTCGTTAAACCCGTGGCTGGAATCCTGCAGGCGATACAGCCACGGCTCGCTCAGGTCGACGGAGCTGTCGTTGTCGTGCATCACCTGCCCGGCCTGCAATTTCTCGCAGCCCAGGCTGATCACCAGGGCTTCGCCACCCAGGTTCGGGTTGCGCGCCAGGTTGCGCACGGTGCGGATCGGGATATACGCATCCGTCGCGGTGATCGCCACCCCGCAGCCGTAGCTGTGGGTCAGCGCCACCACGTCATCGACATGCGGGTACTTGGGCAGCAACTCGTCCTTGATGCGCTTGACCGCATGGTCCAGCACACCGGTGACGCACTGCACGGTGGTGGTGATGCCGAGGATATTGCGCGTGCCCACGGTGCCGTCCGCATTGCGATAGCCCTCGAAGGTAAAGCCTTCCAGCGGCGCCTGGGCCGCTGGCACCTCGGTGGACAGCGGCAAGCTGTCCAGCGGCGGCGCGGTGGGCATGCGCAGTTGATCTTCCTGCACCCAACTGCCGCGTGGAATCGGCGCCAGGGCGTAACCGATGGTTTGGCCGTAGCGAATGATCCGACCGCCTTCGGGGATATCTTCGAGGGTCACTTTGTGGCTTTGCGGAATGAAATCCACGGTCACCAGGCCGTCCGGGAACTCGGTCCCGGCCGGTACACCCTGGTCATTGACCACGATCACCACGTTGTCGCGCTCGTGCAAACGAATCGAGCGCGGCGAGTCGGCATGTTCAATCAACTGCATCACACGGCCCCTTCAGGAATGCGCTTGGGTAAGGTTGGTCAACTCAGGCCCTTGGCTTGGCGGCTCTTTGAGCACCACGCGTTTGATCGGGCCGACAATCACCAGGTAACTGAACACGGCCACCAGCGCGTTCGCGCCGACAAACACCAGGGCCCATTTGAACGAACCGGTGGTGCTGATGATGTAACCGATGACAATCGGCGTGGTGATCGACGCCAGGTTACCGAAGGTGTTGAACAGGCCGCCACTGAGCCCGGCGATCTGTTTCGGCGAGGTGTCGGACACCACCGCCCAACCCAGTGCGCCAACGCCTTTGCCGAAGAAGGCCAAGGCCATGAAACCCACCACCATCCACTCGATATCCACGTAGTTGCAGGCCACGATGCTGCTGGAGATCAGCAGGCCGCCAATGATCGGCGCCTTGCGGGCGAAGGTCAGGGAATGGCCTTTGCGCAGCAGGTAGTCGGAGATCACCCCGCCCAACACACCGCCGATAAACCCGCAGATCGCCGGCAATGAGGCAATGAACCCGGCCTTGAGAATGGTCATGCCGCGGTCCTGCACCAGGTACACCGGGAACCAGGTCAGGAAGAAGTAGGTGATGCCGTTGATGCAGTACTGGCCCAGGTACACGCCGAGCATCATGCGGTTGGTCAGCAACTGGCGGATGTAATCCCACTTCGGACCGTCGGTTTTCTTACCCTTGCCCTTGTCCTGGTCCATATCGACCATCGCACCGTTAGCCGCGATGTGATTGAACTCGGCTTCGTTGATCAGCGGATGCTGGCGCGGGCTGTGGATAACTTTCAGCCAGACCAGCGAGAACAGGACGCCGATCACGCCCATCACGATAAACACATGCTGCCAGCCGAAGCTGTAGACGATCCAGCCCATCAGCGGCGCGAACAGCACCGTGGCGAAGTACTGCGCCGAGTTGAAGATCGCCGAGGCCGTGCCGCGTTCGGCGGTGGGGAACCAGGCGGCCACGATGCGCGCGTTACCCGGGAAGGACGGCGCTTCGGCCAGGCCCACCATAAAGCGCAGCATGAACAGCGCCACGACTGCCGTGGAGACACCGAACTCACCGACATAGCCTTGCAATATGGTGAACAGTGACCAGGTGAAGATGCTCAGGGCATAGACTTTTTTCGAGCCGAACCGATCGAGCAGCCAGCCGCCGGGGATTTGCCCGGCCACGTAGGCCCAACCGAATGCAGAGAAGATGTAACCGAGGGTGACCGCGTCGATGCCGAGGTCTTTTTGCAGGCTGGAACCCGCAATTGCGATGGTGGCCCGGTCGGCGTAGTTGATCGTGGTCACCAGAAACAGCATGAGCAGGATCAAATAGCGGACATGGGTCGGCTTGGTCGCTTGCATGTAGAAGTACTCCCACTAATTATTTTTTTTGCGGGTGATATTTATGTGTTGCTGGACGCCGCCCCTGTAGGAGCGAGCTTGCTCGCGAAAAACTCAAAGGCACCGCGTGCCCCCTGAATGTCTGCGTATTCGTTGAAATTTTTCGCGAGCAAGCTCGCTCCTACAGTGTTACGAACCGATGTAGCTGGTTTTCACCACGGTGTAGAACTCTTGCGCATAGCGACCTTGCTCACGCGAACCGTAGGATGAACCTTTACGGCCACCGAACGGAACGTGATAATCCACGCCGGCAGTCGGCAGGTTGACCATCACCATCCCGGCCTGGGAGTGGCGCTTGAAGTGGTTGGCGTATTTCAGCGAGGTGGTGGCGATGCCCGCCGACAAACCGAACTCGGTGTCGTTGGCCATGGCCAGCGCCGCCTCGTAGTTCGCCACGCGCACCACGTTGGCCACCGGGCCGAAGATCTCTTCGCGGCTGATCCGCATGGTCGCCTCGCTGTCGGCGAACAGCGTCGGCGCCAGGTAGTAGCCTTCGGTGTCGCAGGTCACCAGGCCGCCACCGCTCACCAGCCGCGCACCTTCGCTCTGGCCGATGTCGATGTATTTCAAGTCCTGGTCCAACTGGGCCTGGGAGACGACCGGGCCGATGTCGGTGCCGCTTTTCAACGCGTGGCCGACCTTGATCGACTTCATGCGCTCGGCCATGGCCGCGACGAACTGATCGTGAATACCGGCGGTGACGATCAAGCGGCTGGAGGCGGTGCAACGCTGGCCGGTGGAATAGAACGCGCTCTGTACCGACAGCTCGACGGCTTGCTTGAGGTCGGCGTCATCGAGAACGATCTGCGGGTTCTTGCCGCCCATTTCCAACTGCACCTTGGCCTGGCGCGAGACACAGCTGACCGCGATCTGACGCCCGACGCCGACCGAACCGGTGAAGCTGATGCCGTCGACTTTCGGGCTGTTGACCAACACATCGCCCACTACCCGCCCGCTGCCCATCACCAGGTTGAACACACCGGCGGGGAAACCGGCGCGGGAGATGATTTCTGCCAGGGCCCAGGCACAGCCCGGCACCAGCTCCGCCGGCTTGATCACCACGCAGTTGCCGTAGGCCAGGGCCGGAGCGATTTTCCACGCGGGGATGGCAATCGGGAAGTTCCACGGGGTGATCAGGCCGACCACGCCGAGGGCTTCGCGGGTGACTTCGACATTGACGCCCGGTCGCACCGACGGCACGTAGTCGCCGGACAGGCGCAGGCACTCGCCGGCGAAGAACTTGAAGATATTACCGGCGCGGGTCACTTCGCCAATGGCTTCAGGCAGGGTCTTGCCCTCTTCCCGAGCCAGCAACGTGCCGAGCTCTTCGCGCCGGGCGAGGATTTCGCTGCCGACTTTATCGAGTGCGTCGTGGCGAGCCTGGATACCGGACGTCGACCAGGCCGGGAACGCAGCGCGGGCGGCATCGATGGCAGCGTTGACCTGGACGACATCCGCCTTGGCATATTCGCCAATGACATCGGACAACTCCGACGGGTTGAGGTTGACGCAATAATCAGCGCCAGCCACCCATTGGCCGTTGATGTAGTTTTCAAAACGTTTGGCTTGGGACACGAATCTTCTCCTGACGCAAAAGGCCGCTGATTGCTCAGCGGCCTTATAGATAAGTTATTGCGGGCCTTGCTGGTCGATCAGCGCGGCCAGGGCTTCGTATTCTTCCGGCAGCAGATCGGTCAGTGGCGTGCGAACCGGGCCGGCGTCATAGCCGACGATTTTGGCGCCCGCCTTGACGATGCTCACCGCGTAGCCGGCCTTGCGGTTACGGATGTCCAGGTACGGCAGGAAGAAGTCATCAATGATCTTGCCGACGGTGGCGTGATCGTCGCGGGCGATGGCGTGATAGAAATCCATCGCGGTTTTCGGGATGAAGTTGAACACCGCCGAGGAATACACCGGCACGCCCAGGGCCTTGTAGGCAGCGGCGTAAACCTCTGCAGTCGGCAGGCCGCCCAGGTAGCTGAAACGGTCGCCCAGACGACGGCGGATCGACACCATCAATTCAATGTCACCCAGGCCGTCCTTGTAGCCGATCAGGTTCGGGCAACGTTCGGCCAGGCGCTCCAGCAAAGGCGCAGTCAGGCGGCAGACGTTGCGGTTGTATACCACCACGCCGATCTTGACCGACTTGCACACCGCTTCCACGTGGGCGGCAACCCCGTCCTGGCTGGCTTCGGTCAAATAGTGCGGGAGCAGCAGCAAGCCTTTGGCACCGAGGCGCTCGGCTTCCTGAGCGTATTCGATGGCCTGGCGGGTCGAACCGCCGACACCGGCGAGGATCGGCACGCTGGTGGCGCAGGTATCCACCGCGGTCTTCACAACCTGAGAATATTCGCTGGCCGCGAGGGAGAAAAACTCACCGGTGCCGCCGGCGGCGAACAGCGCAGTGGCGCCGTAGGGAGCCAGCCACTCCAGACGTTTGATATAGCCGGCCTGGTGAAAATCACCCTGGGCGTTGAAATCGGTCACGGGAAAAGACAGCAGACCGTGAGAGAGGATGGACTTCAGTTCTTGTGGATTCATTATTCGAACACCCTGGGCAAAGACTTTCTGGCGAAAGGTTGTTGTTGGTTTTGCTTATGTCATACGTCATCGTACAACTATAAAATATTTCGTCAACTGCAATTCATCGAACCGCCTGTTGAGAGAGAGCGCATTGACGTAGGAGTTTTTTCCTCTATGCTCGAACAGCTGTATATACATACAGCAATAAAGGAAGATTCCTACGACATAGCAAGGAGCTAACATGTCCGGTCTTGAACTCGCAGCACCCGCAGCACCCGCAAAAAACCTACCCTCCCTGCGTTTCGAAGGCGGTGAACACACTGCCATCGGCGACGACACACTGTTGCGCTTCGCCAAAGACGCCCCGGCGATTGCCGCCCGACTCGTCGAGCTGCACCTGCCCAACGGCCTGGCGCTGACTTACGGGCAAGTGATCGCCCTGGGCGGTGACTTTTATGGCATCCCCGGCCAACCCATCAGTGATGGCGCCTCGCCTGCCGAACACGTGCAACGCTTTAACGCCGCATTCAACTCACTGGCAGGACTGCCGGCGTCACGGGAGGAAGCACACAAGATCCTGGCGGTGATGCAAAAGGAGATCAACGCGGTCAACCAGGCGATCAAGGACGGCAAATCCGCCCACGACGCCTACGCCGTGCTCGGAGATACGTTGTCTGAAGAGTGGAACCGCATCACCGGCGGCGGCAGCGCGGTCTCGGCACTGTTCCCCCTGGGCCGCTACTTGAAGCTGGCGGCGGACAACGCCGACCACTTTGGCGAATGGGCATTGTCGGCTTACCTGGCCGGGCATACGGCGGCGCTGCAACAAGCCGTCATCGCCCATCAAAGCGGCACCGACCAGGCGCTGGAGCTGGCCTACGCGATGAACAGTTTTGCCGATCACTTCTTGACCGATCTGTTTTCCGCCGGCCACCTGCGCGTGCCGCGCAAACAGCTGGCCGCCGTGGTGACGCCTGGGGAGCTGGGCTCGCTGATCAGCCGCTTCATGCACGATGAAGACAGCAAGTTCGGGCTCAAGGTGCGCAATGCAGTCGGTGACGAATGGCATGCCTACGGCGATAAACGCTATTTCGACGCCGGCGACGCGGCCAACCGGGCGCAGGTCAAACGCGCCGTGCAGGCGTCGGCCGATGAGGTCTTCGACGCGTTTATCAGCGGTGTTGCGCCCTCCCCGGCCACCTTCAAGGCGCCGCTGTATGTGCCGGACCTGAATGCAGCACAGAACCCGGCGAATAACTTTTCGCCGCTGTTCAAGATGGAAGGCGACAAGGTGCTGCGACGCAAGGACGTGAATGACCTGAACGACAAACACTGGACTGCTGATTGGTGGGGGTGGAGTACGTACTTGCTGCTGAAGGACTACACACCCAATACGCCGGCTTGAGCCGTACCGTTTGTCGTGACTGTGATTTCTAACAGTTACGCCGATTTTCAACGAGGGCGATAACCCCGCATAGGAGCCAGGCTCTCTGGCTTCTGTGCAAAGGAGCACTCAATCATGACCATCGAAGCCCCGAGCCTTGTCGGCGACGCTTCTTGCCCGGTTCAAGTGAGCCTGGCAAGCGGCGCACGCATAGAGTTTTCCATCCCCGAGCCCAATGAGGTTTCCGCAAGCGCCCAAGTATCTATCATCGTAGGACCGGACCCCGAGTCCCCGGAAGCCGAAGGGCAGGAAAAGAACGCCGGACAGTACGACCCCAACAAGGAAGATTACGTGAAGGAGTCGAATCTCAAGCTCGATATCGCTGCCGATGACTTGAAGACATTCGTCAACCAAACGGTGCAGGTGCGATACGCGATAAACAGCGAATCGGGAAGGTTCTATTCTAAGCCGTTGATGATAACGGTCTCGCAGTGACACAGCGCTTATCCGCACCGCATCGCTCTCGTCGCAGGCACCAGACCTGCCCTGGGGACGTATCTGGACCGGTATTCACGGCCGTTTGCGCATGCAGATAAAGCAACACTCCACCCTCCAACACTGGCGTGTGAAGACCATGAAATACGAGCTCAATATGCCGGACGGCAAAAAAAAGCAGATCACCTTTGATGGCGTGATTTACAAAGGAGATATTCTCGAATTTGAAGGTGCCGCTACCCAATACGAGGTAGTTAAACGATTCCTCACCGTCCCGTTCGATCTTAACGAGCCCATCACTGATGTGGCACTTGAGGTCGTGACCTACCCTTAACCCCGCTGCGCCTCTGCTTCTTCGTGAGCATGGCGCAGCCGCTCGCGACTGTTGGTCAAATGCAAGCGCATCGCCGCCCGCGCCGCATCCGAATCCTGGCGCGCGATCGCTTCGTAGATTTCTTCGTGCTCGCGGCTCAAGCGTTTCATGTAGTGCTGCTGGTCATCCTGGGCCAGGCGTGCCGAGTTCAGGCGGGTACGCGGAATGATGCTGGTGCCCAGGTGCGTCATGATGTCGGTGAAGTAGCGGTTGCCGGTGGACAGGGCAATCTGCAGGTGGAACTGGAAGTCCGACGCCACCGCATCGCCAGCATGGGCGGCGCTTTCATTCAAGGCGTCGAGGGCGGCACGCATGCCGGCCAGTTGTTCGTCGCTGCGGCGCAGCGCGGCCAGGCCCGCGGATTCCACTTCCAGGCTGATACGCAGTTCCAGGATCGCCAGCACATCGCGCAGGGTCACGATGGTGGCCGGGTCAATGCGGAAACCGCTGGGGCTTGGCGTATCCAAGACAAAAGTGCCGATACCGTGGCGGGTTTCCACTTGCCCCGCCGCCTGCAAGCGCGAGATGGCTTCACGCACCACCGTGCGGCTGACGCCATGGGCGTCCATGATCGCCAATTCGGTAGGCAGTTTGTCGCCACGCTTGAGTTGGCCGTCGCGGATCTGCTCGGACAACACCGTGACCAATTCCTGGGCAAGGCTGCGGCGCTTGCGGGGAAGACGAGGGGCGGTGTTGGTGTTTTCCATGTTGGGTCATCTTTCTTGGTGAACTGAACAGGCATCATAGCCCATGGCGGTTGTACGATCACCGCTCCAGGCATGACTTTCATCTACAACGGCCAGGCAAAAAAATGCCCCGGCAACCGCCGAGGCATTTTTCAGCCGCGCCCGAAGGCAAAAGCCGCTTACTTCACCACTTTCAGACTCGGCCGGCCGCTTGGACGCGGTGGCTCGGTATCCGGTGGCGGCACATCATCGCCATCTTCCCCGTCGATCGCTTCGTCATCCTCGAAAGGCGACTCCAGATCGAACACCATGCCTTGGCCATTTTCCCGGGCGTAGATCCCGAGGATGGCGCCAATCGGCACGTACAGCGTATGCGGCACACCGCCGAAACGCCCTTCGAAGCTGACTGCCTCGTTGTCCATGTGCAGGTGGCGCACTGCGCTGGGCGATACGTTCAGCACAATCTGCCCGTCGCTGGCAAAACCCTGCGGAACCTGAACCGCAGGAAACTCAGAATTGACCAGCATGTGCGGGGTGCAATCGTTGTCCACAATCCACTCATAGAGCGCGCGAACCAGGTAGGGTCGACTGGAGTTCATCAACGGCTCCTTAAGCCTTAGCGCATATCGCGTTCGACACCAGACAGACTCGCCTGGAAAGCCTCACGCGCAAACTGGCGCTCCATGTAATCAAGCAGCGGCTTGGCCGGCCGCGGCAGTTCAATGCCCATAATCGGCAAGCGCCAGAGTATGGGTAATAGGCAGCAATCCACCAGGCTTTGTTCCTCACTGAGGAAAAAAGGCTTGTCGGCGAACAATGGCGAAACGCCCGTCAGGCTCTCGCGCAATTCCTTGCGCGCCACGACACGGGCCGCCTCTTTGCTGCGCGAATCCAGAATCAAATCCACCAGCCCGCACCAGTCGCGCTGAATCCGATGGATCAGCAGGCGGCTGTTGGCACGCGCCACCGGGTACACCGGCAGCAAAGGCGGATGCGGGTAACGCTCATCCAGATATTCCATCACCACGGTTGACTCCCACAACGCCAGGTCACGATCGACCAGGGTGGGCAAGCTGCCGTAAGGGTTCACTTCGATCAGCTTCGGCGGGTGACGACCCACCTCCACACTGATGATCTCGGCGCTGACACCCTTCTCTGCGAGCACGATGCGTACTCGGTGGGAATAGTGGTCGGCGGGGTCGGAGTAACAGGCCAACCGATTGGTCACGCCCATGGCGGTCCTCCTCGCTTGTTGAAATTATCGAAAGCTCAAAAACGAGCGCGCCCAGAGAGCATCTCAGTAGTACCTGATGACCAGGTCGCTACGGGTTAGAGATGCCGCTGGGCGCGCAAGATTAACAGCAATTGCTTACGGTTGGATCAATGCACATCCTTCCAGTATTCGCGCTTGAGCAGATAAGCGAATACGAAGAAGAAAGCCAGGTACAGCAAGACATACGTACCAATGCGCTGGTGCTGCAGTTTGACCGGGTTGGCCGAGTAGGCCAGGAAGGTCACGAGATTCTTGACCTTCTCGTCGAACTGCTCTTCGTTCAGCGCGCCGGACTTGGGCACGATGGTCAGTTGATCGCACGCTTCATGTGTCAGCGGCGTGCCGGTCAACGGGTCAAATTGCTTCTTGCCGCCCTCGACTACCTGAACCTGCTTGCATCCTATCACTTGGCGACCCTGCAGGCCGACCAGAACGTTAGGCATACCGACGTTCGGGAACACCACGTTGTTCACGCCCCATGGACGCGCAGGGTCTTCGTAGAAGGATTTCAGGTAGCCGTAGAGCCAATCGGTGCCGCGAACCCGCGCCACCAAAGTCAGGTCGGGCGGCGCAGCGCCGAACCAGTTCTTGGCGTCCGCTGGCTGCATGCCGATATTCATGTGGTCGCCAATCTTGGCGCCGGTGAACACCAGCTTGTCGAGCATCACCTCGTGCGGGATGCCCAGGTCATCGGCAACACGCTCGTAACGCTGGAACTTGGCGCTGTGGCAACCCATGCAATAGTTGGCGAACGTGCGTGCGCCGTCCTGCATGGCCGCTTTGTCAGACACGTCGATAGCGACTTTTTCCAACTCAGGGCCTTGCTCGGAAGCGAAGGACAGTAGCGGCAGCGCCGCAAGCATCAATGCAACGAATAATTTTTTCATCAGCCAGTCACCCTTTCCGGAACCGGTTTGGTCTTCTCTAGCCGGGTATAGAACGGCATCAGAATGAAGTAGGCGAAGTACAGGAAGGTGCAGACCTGCGACAGCAACGTGCGCTCAGGGGTTGGCGCCAGGACGCCCAGCACACCCAGGATCACGAACGCAATGCAGAACACCCACAGCCAGATCTTGCTCAGCCAGCCCTTGTAGCGCATGGACTTGACCGGGCTTCGGTCGAGCCAAGGCAGCACGAACAGCACCGCGATGGCCGCACCCATGGCGATTACGCCCATGAGCTTGTCGGGGATCGCCCGCAAGATCGCGTAGAACGGCGTGAAGTACCAGACCGGGGCAATATGCACAGGTGTCTTGAAGGCGTTGGCCTGTTCGAAGTTAGGTTTTTCCAGGAAATAACCACCCATCTCCGGGAAAAAGAACACGATCGAGCAGAACACGAACAGGAACACGACGACACCGACAATGTCTTTCACGGTGTAGTACGGGTGGAACGGGATGCCATCCAGCGGGATGCCGTTCTCGTCCTTGTGCTTCTTGATGTCCACACCGTCGGGGTTGTTGGAACCCACTTCGTGCAGCGCCAGGATGTGCAGCACCACCAGGCCGAGAATCACGATCGGCAAGGCCACTACGTGCAAGGCGAAGAAGCGGTTCAGGGTGATGCCCGAGATCAGGTAGTCACCACGGATCCACTGCGTCAGGTCGTTGCCGATCACCGGGATCGCGCCGAACAGCGAGATGATCACCTGGGCGCCCCAGTACGACATCTGGCCCCACGGCAGCAGGTAGCCCATGAAGGCTTCAGCCATCAGCGCCAGGTAGATCAGCATGCCGAACACCCACACCAGCTCACGAGGCTTCTGGTACGAACCGTAGAGCAAACCACGGAACATATGCAGGTAGACCACGATGAAGAACGCCGAGGCGCCGGTGGAGTGCAACAGGCGCAGGATCGAGCCGTACTCGACGTCACGCATGATGTATTCGACGGAAGCGAATGCCTCCTCCGCCGACGGGGTGTAGCTCATGGTCAGCCAGACGCCGGTGACGATCTGGTTGACCAGCACCAGCAGTGCCAGGGAGCCGAAGAAGTAGAAGAAGTTGAAGTTTTTTGGCGCGTAATACTTGCTGAGATGGTCTTCCCACATTTTGGTGGCGGGGAAGCGCGCATCCACCCAATCCATGAACTTACTCATCACGCGTTCTCCTTGTCGAGGCCAATGACAATGATGTCGTTAGATTCGTAGTTATGCGGAGGCACGGGTAGGTTCAGTGGAGCAGGTTGCGACTTGTAGACGCGTCCGGCCAGGTCGTAGTGCGAACCGTGGCAGGGGCAGAAATAGCCGCCGACCCAATCTTTGCCCAGGTCGACCGGCGCCACTTCAGGGCGGAAAGTAGGTGAGCATCCCAGGTGGGTACACAGCCCGACCAGCAGCAGAATCTCTGGCTTGATCGAACGTGCTTCGTTTTTGGCGTAGGCGGGTTGGTCGGAAAACTCAGATTTGGGGTCAGACAACTGGCCTTCGATCTTTTTCAGATTTCCCAGGATTTCCTCCGTTCGACGAACAATGAAGACCGGCTGACCGCGCCACTCAGCAATCATCTGCTGGCCTGGCTCGATCTTGCTGATATTCACCTTCACCGGTGCACCTGCGGCTTTCGCCTTGGCACTGGGAAACCATGACCCCACGAACGGGACCGCAGCCCCCACCGCTCCTGCAGCACCCACCACGGATGTGGCTGCTACCAAGAAGCGACGCCGGCCTGCATTCACGCCGTCATTGCTCATTCAGTCCTCTCCCATCAGCTTTTTGGCCTGTTAAATCAGGCGTCTACTAAGTATTAAATCTGAACTTATAAAAATTTTGCCGAATGGTAATGAAAAGCCCCACCCCTGACAAGGGAATTACCCGGAGCTCCAGCTCCAAGCCTTGTAGTATAGGGGGTCTACGGCTGTGGCAAGTTGTCACGCCGAAATTTATGCATAAATAGCAGGCAATAAAAAACGCCCAGCTCCGTAAGGAGGCTGGGCGTTTTTGTGCAACGTAAAGCGAATTAACGCTTCGAGTACTGCGGACGCTTACGCGCTTTACGCAGACCGACTTTCTTACGTTCAACTTCACGAGCATCACGAGTCACGAAGCCAGCTTTGCGCAGAGCGCCACGCAGGGTTTCGTCGTACTGCATCAGAGCGCGAGTGATACCGTGGCGGATTGCGCCAGCTTGACCACTTACACCGCCACCGATAACGGTGACGTAGATGTCGAACTTTTCAACAGTCTCGGTCAATTCCAGCGGCTGACGAACTACCATGCGGGCAGTTTCGCGGCCGAAGAAGTTGTCCAGAGTGCGGTTGTTGATCGAGATGTTACCAGTGCCCGGACGCAGGAAAACGCGTGCGGTTGCGGTTTTGCGACGGCCAGTGCCGTAATTTTGAGTCGCCGACATAATGAACTATTCCGTTAAAACTTCAGTTCTTGGGGCTGCTGAGCAGCATGAGGGTGAGCAGCGCCCGCATAGACTTTCAGCTTGCGAAACATATCGCGACCCAGTGGGCCCTTCGGCAGCATGCCTTTAACCGCGATTTCAATCGGGGCCTCAGGCTTCTTGGCGATCAGACCTTCGAAATTGGAAGACTTGATGCCGCCTGGGAAACCGGAGTGACGGTAGTACATTTTGTCTTGCGCTTTGTTGCCGGTAACACGTACCTGCTCAGCGTTGATGATCACGATGTAGTCACCGGTGTCAACGTGAGGGGTGTATTCAGGCTTGTGCTTGCCACGCAGACGGCTGGCGACTTCAGTGGCCAGACGACCCAGAGTCTGACCAGCGGCGTCGACGACAAACCAGTCGCGCTGAACTGTTTCCGGTTTTGCAGTAAAAGTTGTCATTCTTTAATAGCCTCAGGGGCCGCCCTGTAAATTAGACGGCGGATCTTACTGAATAGTGCGTACTTTGACAAGTCAAAGGCAGCCGGATACAGACGCTATCGGGGGCTCGGGTCGGCGCGTCCGTTCAACGGCAAGATTCTTCGGCAGGCGGCGCATCACTTCCACTGCAGAAAGAGGTGGGCAATTATGCAGATTGCGAAAAAAAATTCAACCTGCTTTTATGATTGTTTTCCCCGAAGGAGCACCCGATGGATTATCGACAGCTGGGCCGTACCGATCTGCACGTAAGCGCGATAGCCTTGGGCACCATGACCTGGGGCGAGCAGAACAGCGAGGCAGAGGCCTTCGCGCAGATCGAACGGGCCAAGGCCGCGGGGATCAACTTCCTCGACACGGCGGAAATGTACCCGGTGCCGCCCAAGGCCGACACCTATGCCACCACCGAGCGCTACATCGGGAATTACTTCAAAAGCCGCGGCGACCGCGCCGACTGGATTCTCGCCAGCAAGATCGCCGGCCCCGGCAACACCATCGACTATATCCGCGGCGGCCACCTGCGCCACAACCGCCAGCACATCGTCGAAGCCCTGGATGCGAGCCTCAAGCGCCTGCAGACCGACTGGATCGACCTCTACCAGTTGCACTGGCCGGAGCGCAGCACCAACTTCTTCGGCCAACTGGGCTACAAGCACAAGGACGAAGACGACCTGACGCCGCTGGAGGAAACCCTCGAAGCGCTGGACGCGCAGGTGAAGGCCGGCAAGATCCGCCACATCGGTCTGTCCAACGAAACGCCGTGGGGCACCATGAAGTTCCTCGCCCTGGCCGAAGCCCGCGGCTGGACCCGCGCGGTGTCGATCCAGAACCCCTACAACCTGCTCAACCGCAGCTTTGAAGTGGGCCTGGCGGAAATCGCCATTCGCGAACAGTGCGGTCTGCTGGCTTATTCGCCCCTGGCATTCGGCATGCTCAGCGGCAAATACGAAGGCGGTGCGCGCCCGGCAAAAGCCCGCCTGACCGAATACAGCCGCTTCAGCCGCTATTTCAACCCGCAGTCGGAAGCAGCGTGCAGCCGCTATGTGGCCCTGGCCCGCGAACACGGCCTGGACCCGGCGCAGATGGCGTTGGCGTTCGTCACGCAACAGCCGTTCGTGACCAGCAACATCATTGGTGCGACGAGCCTGGAGCAACTGGACAGCAACCTTGCCAGCGCTGACCTGAAACTGTCGAAAGAGGTGCTGGAGGGGATTGAGGCGATTCAGAAGGATCATCCTAATCCAGCACCTTGATTGATCTCTAGACCGCTATCGGGGGCAAGCTCCCTCCCACACTTAGCCGTGTGAACCCAGTAAAACGTGGGAGGGGGCTTGCCCCCGATGAGGCCCTCAGCCACACCATCGAAATCAAAGCGCCCGCGCAATAATCTCCTTCATGATCTCATTGGTCCCCGCATAAATCCGCTGCACCCGCGCATCCGCCCAGGCGCGGGCGATCGGGTATTCCCACATGAAGCCGTAGCCGCCGTGCAATTGCACACACTCGTCGAGCACCTTGCATTGCAGGTCCGTGGCCCAGTACTTGGCCATCGCGGCGGTGGGCACGTCGAGCTTGCCCTCCAGGTGCAACGCCAGGCATTCATCGACGAACACGCGGCCGATCTGGATCTCGGTGGCCATCTCCGCCAATTTGAAGCGGGTGTTCTGGAAGTCGGCAATCGCCTTGCCGAAGGCCTTGCGCTCACGGGTGTAGTCGAGGGTCCATTGCAGCGCCGCTTCGGCTGACGCCAGCGCGCCAATCGCCACGGTCAAGCGCTCCTGCGGCAGCTCCTGCATCAAGTAGGCGAAGCCCATGCCCGCCTGGCCCAGCAGGTTTTCCTTGGGCACACGGACATCCTGGAAGAACAGCTCCGAAGTGTCCTGGGCCTTCATGCCGACCTTCTCCAGGCGCTTGCCCTTGTCGAAGCCCGGCGTAGCGGCCTCCACCAGGAACAGGCTGGTGCCCTTGGCGCCGGCCTTGGGGTCGGTCTTGGCGACCACGATCACCAGATCGGCGAGAAAACCGTTGGTGATGAAGGTCTTGGAGCCGTTGATCACATACTCATCACCGTCCAGCACCGCCGTGGTCTTGACCCCTTGCAGGTCGGACCCGGCGCCCGGCTCGGTCATGGCGATGGCCGTGACCTTCTCGCCGGAGATCAATTGGGGCAGGTATTGGTGCTTCAGCGCTTCACTGCCGTAATGCAGGATGTACGGCGCGACAATGTCCGAATGCAGGGAGAAGCCGATGCCGGTCAGGCCCAGGCGGCTGATCTCTTCGATCACCACCGCGCTGTAGAGAAAGTCCGCGCCCAGGCCGCCGTACTCCTCCGGCAGATGGGAACACAACATCCCCGCCTCGCCGGCCTTGTTCCACAGCGCACGGTCGATATAGCCCTGCTTCTCCCATTGCGCATGGAACGGCGCAGCGTCTTTTTCAAGGAAGGTACGCACGCTCTGGCGGAAGAGTTCGTGTTCCGGGCTGAACAACGTTCTGGGGATCATGAGGTCACCTGCGTGGATTGTCGGACAAAGACGAACCACAGAGCCTATGCCGCGAAGGCGTCACAGGACACTGGACACATGCGACAAAAAATAAGACGATCCAGCCGTCTGGTGACCACTTTCCCCTATAAGAATAAATGAAATTATGTCTAACCAAATCTCCACGCCCTTGCGGCGCGTCAGCATTTTGGCCATTGATCGGGTGTTCGCTTCCACCCTCATGCAAGCCAAGGATTTCTTCCACCTCGCCAGCCTGCGTTACGGCAAACAACAAGGCCTGGGCCTGACTCCCGCGTTCGAAACGCGCCTGGTCAGCCCCGACGGGCAATCGGTGCGCAGCTTCAGTGATGTGATCATGCCGGTGGACGGCGGCCTGGAAGACGCCGACATCATCGTGCTGCCGGCCTTCTGGGATGACTTCGATGCCCTGAGTACGCGTTACCCGCAAGTGCTGCCGTGGCTGCGAGAACAGCACGCCCGCGGCGCGGTGCTCTGCGGCGAAGCGACCGGGGTGTTCTGGCTGGCCGAAGCCGGGCTGCTCGATGGCAAGGAGGCGACCACCTACTGGCGTTTCTTCACTGCCTTCAGCGAGCGCTTCCCCAAGGTCCAGCTCAACCAGGACAAGCACCTGACCGACGCCGACAACCTGTACTGCGCCGGCGGCACCACCTCGGCCTGCGACCTCTATATCTATCTGATCGAACGCTTCTGCGGCGCCAACATCGCCCAGGCCGTGGCCCGCGATATTCTTTACGAAGTGCAGCGCAACTATTCGCCGGGACGGATCGGTTTCGGCGGGCAGAAGCTGCACCAGGATGTGATCATCCTGCAGATCCAGCACTGGCTCGAAGAGCATTTCGCCGACAAGTTCCGCTTCGAGGACGTGGCCCGGGAGCACGGCATGAGCATCCGCAACTTCATGCGCCGCTTCCAGACCGCCACCGGCGACAAGCCGCTGCATTACCTGCAACGCTTGCGCATCGAGACGGCGAAAGGGCTGCTCTCGGGCAGCCGCAAGAGCATCAAGACCATCAGTTATGAGGTGGGCTACGACGATGCGAGTTTCTTTGCGCGGCTGTTCAGGCAGCACACCGAGCTGTCACCGAACCAGTACCGCCAGCAATTCCAGCAAGCCGCGTAATCAGGGCTGTACAGAGACAAAATGTGGGAGGGGGCTTGCTCCCGATAGCGGTGTATCAGTCAGTACATCTGGCACTGATACACCGCTATCGGGAGCAAGCCCCCTCCCACACTTTTTACTGCGTCGTGCTTAGGGTTTGTGCGCCCGCGACAGGAACTCGTGGGACTGCATCTCCAGCAGGCGGCTCAGGGTGCGCTGGAATTCGAAGTTCAAGCGACCGCCGGTGTAGAGGTCCTTGAGCTCGACTTCCGCCGAGATGATCAACTTGACGTTGCGGTCGTAGAACTCGTCGACCATGTTGATAAAGCGGCGCGCGATGTCGTCGGTGCTGACGCTCATCTGCTCCACGCCACTGAGGATCACGGCGTGGAAGATCTTGCCCAGTTCGATGTAGTCGTTCTGGCTGCGCGGGCCGTCGCACAGTTCGCGAAAGTCGAACCAGGCCACGTCATCGCAGGTACGCAGCGCGATGATTTGGCGGTTTTCGATGATCAACTTGTCGTTTTCCACCGCATGGGTGCATTCCGGCGTGAGGGCGCGGAAGCTTTTGCGCAGGCTATCTTGCGCCGCGTCGTTGAGCGGGAAGTGGAACAACTCCGCTTGCTCCAGGTGCCGCAGGCGGTAATCGACGCCGCTGTCGACGTTGACGATCTCGGTGTTCTGCTTGATCAGCGCAATGGCCGGCAGGAAGCGCGCGCGTTGCAGGCCGTCCTTGTACAGGCCATCGGGCACGATGTTCGAGGTAGCGACCAGGGTCACGCCGTTCTTGAACAGCTCTTCCATCAGGGTGCCAAGGATCATGGCGTCGGTGATGTCGGAGACGAAGAACTCATCGAAGCAGATCACCCGCGCCTCTGCGGAGAACCGCTTGGCGATGATGGTCAACGGGTTTTTCTCGCCCGGCAGGGTTTTCATCTCTTCATGGACGCGCTTCATGAAGCGGTGGAAGTGCGTGCGGACCTTTTCCTTGAACGGCAGCGCTTCGAAGAACGTGTCCACCAGGTAGGTCTTGCCGCGACCCACGCCGCCCCAGAAGTACAGGCCCTTGACCGGCGTGCGGTCTTTCTTGCCAAACAGCTTGCCGAGCATCCCTGGCTTACTCTGCGAAGCCGCGACCAGGTCTTCGTACAGACGCTGCAAATGACGCACCGCCGTTTCCTGGGCCGCGTCATGGAAGAATTCAGGGCGTTTCAGATCAGCTTGATATCGTTCTAGGGGCGTCATAATTTCGTTAGCAAGGCAACAAAAACGGGCCGTCACTGTAACGACGGCCCCGGATAATGGCAATCAACCCTTGGTCGGGTTAATCCTCGAGGGGGGTCAGCGCAACGCGCAGGGCTTCGATGGCGGCATCGCGCGACGCGGTGTCGGCGAATGGCGCGCTGTCGGCAACCGCAGCGTCGTCCAGCCATACGCTGAAGCTCAGGGCTTCAGGGCGCACGTCCAGCGCGGCGCCGCTTTGCAATTGCTTGGTCACCGCACCAGCTGTTTTACCGTCGGCAAAGTTGCGCGACAACAGCAGTTGCTCGCCATCAGCCGCCAACAGGCGGAAGCGGAAGCTGCCGTCGTCTTCGCGGAAACTCACGAAGCGCGCGGCTTTCGCGGCCTTTTTCTTGGTGCTGACCGGCGCCGCGGCCTGGTTGACGAACGAACGCAGGCCAACGGCCTCGCGCAGCTCGGCGAGGAACGGCGCGGCCACGGCGCGGGCTTTTTTGGCGCCGATCAGCAGCAGGTCTTCCATGTCCGCCGGGCGCGACATCAATTGGTGGTAACGCTCACGGGCTTCACCCAGTTGCCCGTCCAGCAGTTGGAACAGACGGTTCTTCGCCTCGCCCCAGCCCAGGCCTTGCAGCAACTCGGCGCGGAATTCCTGTTCCTGGGCCTTGCTGGCAAACGCCTGGTACAGGGTGAACAGGTGCGAATTGTCCGGGTCCTTGGCTTCGCCGGGCGCGCGGGAGTCGGTGACGATCCGCGAGATCGCGTCTTTCATGTCCTTGGCGCTGGTGAACAACGGGATGGTGTTGTCGTAGCTCTTCGACATCTTGCGACCGTCCAGGCCCGGCAAGGTGGCGACGCTTTCTTCGATCACCGCCTCGGGCAGGGTGAAGAACTCTTTACCGTTGCCGAACAGGTGGTTGAAGCGCTGACCGATGTCGCGGGCCATTTCCACGTGCTGGATCTGGTCGCGGCCCACCGGCACCTTGTGCGCGTTGAACATCAAAATGTCCGCCGCCATCAGCACCGGGTAGCTGTACAGGCCCATGGTGATGCCCGCATCCGGGTCTTCGCCGTTTTCCACGTTCTTGTCCACCGACGCCTTGTAGGCGTGGGCGCGGTTGAGCAGGCCTTTGGCGGCGACGCAGGTCAGCAGCCAGGTCAGCTCGGGGATTTCGGGAATGTCGGACTGGCGATAGAACGTCACCCGGTTCACATCCAGGCCACCGGCCAGCCAGGTCGCGGCGATTTCCATACGCGAGCGCTGGATGCGCTGCGGGTCATCGCATTTGATCAGGGCGTGGTAGTCGGCCAGGAAGTAGAAGGAGTCGGCATTGGCGTCCTGACTGGCAAGGATCGCCGGGCGGATCGCACCGGCGTAGTTGCCCAGGTGTGGCGTGCCGGTGGTGGTGATGCCGGTGAGGATACGGGTACGAGTCGTCATGGGTAATCGCTTATCAGACTGCTATCAATTCGAGAGGCGCGGCAGCACCAGATCCTTGAGATCGGTGAGCTTGCCATGAAAAAAGTGTCCGCATTCTGCCACTTTCAGCAGCTCATGGGGGCGTTTCAGGGCGGCGGACCAGTCGTAGACGCATTGCGGGTCGACCACTTCGTCGGTTTCCGGCTGGATCAGGGTCAGCGGGCAGTTCTGCGGCAGCAGGTCGGCATCGCCCAGGCGCATCACCGCGGCGGCGACCATGAACAGGTGCGCGAGCTTTTCGCCCTTGGCTTCCAGACGACCGCCGAGGCTGGCGGCGACATAGCCACCAAACGAAAAACCGAACAAGGTGATCGGCAGGTCGGGGTGTTTCTTGCGCAACCAGGTGGCGGCCGCTTCGGCATCGTCCACTTCACCGCTGGCCATGTCATGGGTGCCGGCGCTGGCACCGACGCCACGGTAATTGAATCGCAAGGTGATCAAACCGGCATCGCGGGCGGTGCGTTGCAGGGTCGAAACAACTTTATTGAGCATGGTCCCACCCTGCACCGGGTTAGGGTGGCAGATCAGCGCCAGGCCACGTGGCGCGGGCTGATCCAGGTACAGGGCTTCCAATTGGCCTACCGGGCCATCGATCAAAACAGGGGTTTCACGCATGAGCAAGGAATGAACTCCGTGACCTATCAAAGGGTCGACTCGTCTAGCTAAAAGTCTGTGCATGGCATCATTGCGAGCTTAATCGCGGTATACAGCGCAGGTCCGAGCCGTTAACGTAAAGCAAAGCCGTTTATAGAGGAAGGACTCGTGGAACACTCGCTCTTAGTTTGGTTGTTGCCGACTCTTGCCCTGGTTGCCGGTGTCGCCATTGGATTCCTGGTTGCTCGCTTGCTGCCGAATGCCGCGCCTAACCGCACGCAGCGTCAGTTGGATGACATTCAGGAACGTTTTGACAGTTATCAGAACGAGGTTGTTACCCACTTCAACAGCACCGCGACCCTGGTCAAGAAGCTCACCCAGAGCTACCAGGAAGTACAGGATCACCTCGCCGACGGCGCCAACCGCCTGGCGCTCGACGACATCACCCGTCAGCGCCTGCTGGCCGCGCTGCATTCCGATGCACCGCAAACTCCACGGGAACGCCTGACCCCGCCACGGGAAAACCAGGAGCCGCCACGGGACTACGCGCCAAAAACGCCGAACGCCCCTGGCATGCTGGATGAGCATTACGGCTTGAAGAAGTAAGTCTTTTCAGGCGCTGTAAAAAAGCCCGGCTGATCGATGATCAGCCGGGCTTTTTGTTGAGCCTCAATCTCCAGACCAGCGGGGATGCCATTGTGGGAGGGAGCTTGCTCCCGATAGCGGCGGATCAGTTGATATATGGGCTGACTGACACACTGCTATCGGGAGCAAGCGCCCTCCCACACTGACCGAGTCCGGCCCTCAGGACACGGGTTGTTCTTGCAGGTGGCCGCTTTCGATCCGCACATGCCGCCCATGGAAGCGCTTGAGGCTGCTGCGATGGCCGACGCTGACGATGCTCAGCCCCGGCAGCTCATCGATCAACGCCTGGTACAACGTCGCCTCATCCTCTTCATCCATGGCCGATGTCGCTTCGTCCATGTACAGCCACTGCGGTGCGAACAACAACGCACGGGCAAAGGCCAGGCGCTGCTGCTCGCCGGGCGAGAGCATGCGCTGCCAGTGGTTGGCTTCGTCCAGCCGCGCGACCAGATGCGGCAAGCGGCAGGTTTCCAGGACCTGTGCATAACGTTCGTCCATGTACACGCCGTCGTCCTGTGGATAACTCAACGCGGCCTTCAACGTGCCAATCGGCAGATACGGCTTCTGCGGCAGGAACAGGTAACGCGCCGCTGGCAGGCGGATGCTGCCATGGCCCGCCGGCCACAGCTGGCCCATGGCACGCAGCAACGTACTTTTACCGCTGCCGGAACGCCCGCTGAGCATCAGGCGCTGGCCCGGCTCGACGACCATGTCGGCGCCGGCGAGCAAGTGGCGGCCATCGGCCAGGTCCATGCCGAGCTTCTCTACCACCAGGCGCTCGCCTTCCGGGCGCACGTCGATGGCTGCGGGGCGCTGCTCGTTATCGCTCATGGCCTGCTGGAAACTCAGCAGACGATCACTGGTGGCGCGCCAGCTGGCCAGCTCCGTGTACGCGTCGATAAACCAGCTGAAGTTCTCCTGGACGTTGCCGAACGCCGAGTTGATTTGCATCAGCTCGCCCAGCTCGATCTTGCCGGCGAAGTAGCGCGGCGCGGCGACGATGAACGGGAAGATGATTGCGATCTGGCTGTAGCCGGCGGTGAAGAAAGTCAGGCGCTTGGACACTTTCATGATGTCCCAGAAGTTATGCCAGACCCGGCCGAAGCGTTGGCTCAAACGGCGATTTTCGTTGGGCTCGCCGTTGTACAAGGCGATGCTCTCGGCGTTCTCGCGGACCCGGACCATCGAGAAGCGCAAATCCGCCTCGAAGCGTTGCTGTTGATTGTTCAGCCCGATCAAGCGACGCCCGATCAGGTGCGTCAGCCAACTGCCCACGGCGGCATAGAGCAATGCACACCAGAACATGTAGCCGGGAATGGTGATACCGAACACTTCGATGCTGCCCGACACACCCCACAGGATGATCGAAAACGACACCAGGCTGACCACATTGCGCAGCAGGCCCAGGCCGAGGCTCAAGCTGCTGGAGGTGAAGTTATTGAGGTCTTCGGAGATCCGCTGGTCCGGGTTATCGGTATAACCGCCCTGCTCCAGCTGGTAGTAGTTTTTGTCGCTGAGCCAGCGTGCGAAGTGTTTTTCGGTCAACCAGGCCCGCCAGCGGATGGTCAGCATCTGGGTCAGGTACAAGCGATAAACCGCACCGAGGATGGCCACCGCAGCGATGCCGCCGAAATAGCCGATCAGTTGCCAGAAGGCCGCCGTGTCCTTATGTTCCAGGGCGTTGTAGAAATCCTTGTACCAGTGGTTGATCCACACGGAGATCGCGACGCTGAACAGCGACAAACCAATCACCGCCAACAACAGCAACCACGCCGTGCCCTTTTCTTCACTGCGCCAATAGGGCGTGATCATCGCCCAGGTTCGGCGAAAAAAGTGCCCACGCACCGCGTCGTTGACCGCGGAATACTCAGCGTTCTGATTCATCGTTCAGGCTCTGTAAGAAAATGTAACAGGCGTTTGAACCGATCATAGACGATCAGTTCAGGGTTCCGTCCAGCTTGAAGCAGATTGTTCAGACTTCGTTCAGCGCCATACCGGACGCTTTGCAGCTTGAAGAGTCAATCGAAAGAGTCAGGGCCTACCTCATAGAGTAAAAACACCCACCCAAAACAGGAACCTTCCCGCGACACAAAACCACATAGGTGACTATTGATACCACATTGAATTACTGGACGCTCTTATGCAGATTGCTCTCCCTCCCATTAATCTCCTCCACCTGCCAACTGAGCCTGCATTACCTTCCGACCGCAACGGTAATCAAGAAGCAAGCGCACATCCGCGCCATAGACGTTCAATAGATTCCTCCCCACCTAACAATCAAGAAGTGGTGCAGGAAGTCGTACCAAACACCAATTCTTCAAAGGGCGGATACGTCGAAGTCAATGTAAATCCTGATCCAAACAAAGGCATCGGGGTGGGTGAGAAAGCCCCTGAGCCCGTCAACTCTGATTCCAACATCAACGTCGACCCGGTTACACAGGAGATTTCCGGCGCCTTCAAAACAGTTAAAGAAGAAGCCTCTATTTTTCTGAAAAAAAAATTTGCCGAGATGGCGGCACAGGCAGCGACCCCAGCCGAAAAAGAAAAATGGAATATAGATCCCGACAACACCTACCTGATTACGTATGACTACAACACCACCGGGGAAAAACCTTACCCCGCGAAAATCATCAAGCGAATCTCATTGACCGAGGCGCTCATTACCAATGCACAGGACACGCCAACGGGTGCAGGTTACCAAGTACCTTTCTACGCCGGAGGCCCTGAGGTCATCGTTAAACCCGAATTGGAGACACATACCCCTGGCGTCTTCAACTTCGGCAGTCGCTTCAACCCTTACACTGAAAAGGCGGACATCACCCATACCTACCAAGGTATTTACATAGAGTCCTCGGAAGAACCTGCTCCGGTTTACAACGGAGGAAACCAGAGCGCAATCACGCCCGATGAGTTCAAAAAACTGATCTGGAAGGCGGACTATCAAAAGCCCTACGATCAATTCCTGAATGAGTTCTGGAGCAACCACGAGAAGAAGTATCCATTGCTGGCCAAATCGTCGCTTGTCAAAGCCGCCATGAGCCAGCATCAAGAACAAAGCCTCAGTAAGGAAGGCCGTGATCTGGTCATGCGAGCTTCCGGGTTAGCAGGCAACCAGGCGTCGTGGCCGGACATCAAGCTTGAAGACTTACAAAAGAATCCACCAAAGGATCCCGACATTGAAGTTGGGATGCTGAAAGTCGGGAACTTTCAGTCTACCGACCTTATGTACATCACGGACAAAAAGGTCAGGTTTGATGCCAACGGTAAAAAACTCCCACCGCTCACGCTGTTGCACATACCGGGAAACTCTTCCCCCATTCACACCTTCAACGGCCAGACCGAAATGAAAGCATGGTTCGCCGAGCAAATGGCGGACCCCGTCAAACGCGAAGCGATGGCCGGGCACTTCCCGCTCAAAGACAAACCTAACGGCTATGCACAAGCAGGCATAGACGAGACGCTGGCCGGGCTCGGTACCTGGCCTGAAAAACGCGAAACTCCGGGGGGATTACTTTCCTATGATCATCGGGCTTTCAGCGGCTTCTGGGACCCACAAGACTTCATTAAGGCAGAACCCAGTCACTCGCCTTTCGATGAAATCACGACACGCCAGAAAGATCGCTCTTATTCGGATGCCGCGGTGGATATCACCAGTGACAGGGACGTCATCAAGAATAATATTATTTCCGGCCTGGAAAAGGCTGCAAAAGCTGCACTATTCCTGACTCCGCTGGCTTTTGTAATGCCTGAAGTGGCACTGACATTGGATGCATTCTATCTGGCCAGCGGGATAACCGAGGCAGGGATTGGCATTGACGACAAAGTACATGGCAAACCGACTGGCAACCAACGCATCATATTCGGTTTTTTCAACGCCGCGATCGCCGTGCTCCCACATATCGCGAAGACTGGCAAATCGGGGGAGGAAGCCGCCGCTAGCGAAATCAAACCTGGCGAGGAACCCAAACCGAACGAACTGAACCCTGAACATGAGCCGCCTGCTGAAATCGAAGCGGAAGGGGACGCTCCGACTGTCGAAGTCAAAATGGGCGGCCCGATGAAGAATCTGAAAATTGTTGGCAATGAAGTCCATACCTTTGAGGACACTTACAAAGCCGGAAGACGACTCAACATTGTTGCACATGGTTCTAAACCATATCGGCCCGGTACGTTCTTTGGCGAAGACTCAAAAGTTGTGATCGACGGAAAAGGTTACTCACCAAAAAAACTAATAGCCTTATTGAAAAGCAAAGGTATAGATCCAGAAACATATGACTCTGTACGGCTTATAGTTTGTCATTCAGGCGAAGGGCGTGGAAGCTCGTTCGCTGCAAAATTTCAAAAAGAGATCAATAAGCCCGTCAAGGCTTTTGAGGGAGGGGTGTTCACAAATTTTGGCTCAACCACACTGAAAAACTATCGAGACAAGTACGTCACTCAAATCATGGCGTCAAATCCAAAAATTACGCGTCAAGAGGCTGAGCGCATAGCTGAAGCGAAACTACAAGCCGACCATAATGACTATAGCGTTACAAAAATAAATAAAAACGACGGCCAACCGACCACCATCAATAGCGCTCCGCCGGGAGAGCCCCCAAAATATGAAGATTCTACAGTTGAATATAAACCCGTGTATTTCCCGCCCAAACAGCCATGAGCACTCTTTCTCAACCGAGTGAACATGGAAAACGTGTGCGATATGTATTGAAGGTCGCCAGGCCAAAAATACTCAGCCTTCCATACCGACCCGCAACACAGGATAAAATGCTGAAAACTCAAGTGTTCGAGGCTCAAGCACAGCACGATATCCCGCGTTCTGTTCCTAGGGTTCAGCGCCGTACCGGGCGCTTCTGCAGCTTGCGTTGCAGGGTACGCCGGTGCATGCCCAGCGCGCGGGCGGTGGCCGAGATATTGCCTTCATGCTCGGTCAGCACGCGCTGGATGTGTTCCCACTGCAGGCGGTCCACCGACATCGGGTTTTCCGGCACCAGGGTGTCGAGGTCGGCATGCTCGGAGAGCAAGGCGGCCAGCACGTCGTCGGCGTCCGCCGGTTTGCACAGATAGTTGCAGGCGCCACGCTTGATGGCTTCGACAGCGGTGGCAATGCTGGAATAACCGGTGAGGATCACCACGCGCATTTCCGGATCGAGTTCGAGCAGCTTGGGCAGCAGCACCAGGCCGGAGTCGCCGTCCATTTTCAGGTCGAGCGCGGCGTAGTCCGGCAGGTCGGCCTGGGCGATGCTCAGGCCCTCTTCCGCGGAGCCCGCGGTGCTGACGCGGAAACCGCGACGGCTCATGGCACGCGCCATGACGCGGGTAAAGGTAGCGTCATCATCTACCAGCAACAGGTGCGGCAGTTCTTCGCCTTCGACTTGGATCTCATCACTCATCGATATCTCCTCGTGCGACACGGGGCAGGCGCAGCTCGGTGAGCGTGCCGCCTTCCTCATGACTATAGAGCTTCACTGAGCCGCCCGCGCGGGTCACGCTGGCCTTGCTCAAAAACAGGCCGAGGCCGAAGCCTTTGCCCTTGGTGGTAAAGAAAGGTTTGCCGATCTGCTCGGCAATAGCCAGCGGCACGCCTGCGCCGTGGTCACGAATGCTGATGGTGAGGTTTTCCGTGTCCCAGTCCAGCTGCACTTCCAGGCCTTCGGGGCAGGCATCGGCGGCATTGTTCAACAGGTTGAGCAGGGCCTGGGTCAGGTCCGGCGGCGGCGCCATGCGCGGCACGCTGCCCTGCCCCAGCAGGTGAAAACGGTAACTGGCTTCGGGGCGCATCAGGTGCCAGCGGTTCAGGGCTTCGTCGAGCCACTGGGTCACGTCCTGCATCTCCACCGCCAGGCGGCGGTTGGCTTCGGCGGCGCGCACCAGTTGCTGCAAGGTTTGCTTGCACTGCTTGACCTGTTCGCGCAGCACGCCGAGGTCTTCTTGCAGCGCCGGATCGTGATGGTCCTGGGTCATTTCGTTGAGCAGCACGCTCATGGTCGCCAGGGGCGTGCCCAACTCATGGGCCGCACCGGCGGCCTGGGTCGCGACGGCCAGCAGTTGCTGGTCGCGCAGGCCTTCTTCGCGGCGGATGGCGCGCAGTTCTTCCTGGCGGCGCAGTTCTTCGGCCATGCGCGCAGCAAAAAAGGTGATGACTGCGGCGGACAGCGCGAAGCTCAGCCACATCCCGTAGATCTGCAGGTTTTCCCGGGCGATGGGGAACGTCTGCAGCGGGTAGAACTGCGCCAGCAGCAAGGTGTACAGGGTCAGGGCAATGCCGGAGAGTATCACCGAGTAGCGCCACGGCAAGGTCACGGCCGCTATGGTCAAAGGCACCAGGTAATACGAAACGAACGGATTGGTGGAACCACCGGAGAAATACAGCAACACACTGTGGATAAACAGGTCGCAGGCCAACTGCAGGGCGTATTCCAGCTCGGTCACCGGCCAGGTGGTGCGCAACCGGATGGCGGTAAACGCACACAACACGGTGGAAAAACCCAGGGTCACGCTCAGTTGCAGCCACGGCAGCGGCAGCAGGTCGAACCAATAGGCAAGCCCGACGGAACCGGCCTGCGCGGCCAATACCAAGGTGCGAATGAACGTCAGGCGCCAGAGGTTCTGGCGGGTGGCGGAAGTCAGTTTTACGGCGGCGAGCATGAGCTCTCCCGGTGAGCGCTGCAGGCGGATCGGCAGGAGTATAAACGAAGCCGACCGGCAGACACGGCGCGTGTGGCTCTTTGACGCAGGCGCGCTGAATGACCGTTCGTCGGCACTGCGACAACTTGTAGTGAATGTGTAAACCCGAAGAACCCGGCACCACCGTCTACAGTCATACCGATACGAACAATCCAAGGAGCTTCCATGTCCCGTTTCATTCGCAACGCAGCCGCTCTCACCCTCAGCGCCAGCACCCTGGCCAGCCTCCCGGCCGTCGCCGCCGATGAGTTGCATTACAACCAGATCGCCCTGCGCGCCGAAGTCAGCCAGGAAGTGGCCCGCGACAAGATGATCGTGACGCTCTATACCGAATCCCAGAACGCCGACCCCGCCAAGCTCGCCGCCGACATCACCACCACCATGAACCAGGCCCTGGGCCAGGCCCGCGAAGTCAAGGCCGTGACCCTGCGTCAGGGCAGCCGCAACAGCTACCCGATCTACGACAATAAGAACCAGAAGATCACCGGTTGGCGTGAACGCGCCGAACTGCGCCTGGAGAGCGCAGACTTCCCGGCGCTGTCCAAGCTCACCGGCGAGTTGCTCAACACCCTGAAAATGCAAAACATGGAATTCGCCATCGCTGACACCACGCGCAGGTCCAGCGAAGACGCCCTGCTCAAGGACGCGGTCAGCGCATTCAAGGCTCGCGCCCAACTGGCCACCGATGCGTTGGGCGGCAAGGGTTATAAGATCGTCAACCTGAACTTCAACACCAATGGTTATCCACAACCTTACGCACGCGGCGGGATGATGATGAAAGCCGCCATGATGGATTCGGCGCCGACGCCGGAAGTGGAAGCCGGTACCAGTCAGGTAAGCATGAGTGCCGATGGGGTGATCGAAGTCCTGCAATAAGCCTTTTGAAGCACACGAAAACGGCGCGGCCCCGAAGGGCTTGCGCCGTTTTTTTTGGACGGTCGATCAGCCATGGGAATGGAGCCGAGGCAGGCGTGACCTGAAGCAGACACAACCGCAGCCAACCGGCTCAAAGCAAGGGACGTGATGATGGTTCGAATCACTTTAACGTAGGATTTTTTCAGAATACTGCAAGCCTTTCTTTAATACAGACGTCTAGCACGAGCCCCATGCAATGACGTGGAACTGTTCAGTCTTATATAACCACCTATTTTCATCATTCTCCCAACCTAGATTAAGAAGTTACGCAACAGCCCATAACAGAGGTCAATTTCACGTCTGACTTAATTTCCCGCCCGCCGATTAATCCGGGCTTAATTCGGGCATATGCGTTTCGAAAAACGAACAGTGTTTATGAACTTCACGCCTACATCGAGCCGATCATGAATATCAATCCGTTCCTCCAGCCACCCTCGTTAATCCCCCCACTCTCCGTACAAAGTCGTCACGCCAGGTCGATTAATGACTCATCCGCTCCACAAAAAAAATGGTCGGGAGAGGAGAGTGAGCCAGAGTCAAAAAAGACAGGGGTTGAACAAAAACCGATTGCAACCTCTTCCCCTGATCCGGAACTTGAGGCCCGCACGACCACCATTTATGGGTCAACCACCGTTTCCGCCCCCAACGCGAACTACACACTTACGCAACGAGAACAGCGTATCGACGGCTATGCCAATCGCGTAAATACGCAGATTGGCCAAATAGAAAACGGTAGCGAAGGTGAAAGAAATATCAAATTCCAGCGCGCGCGCCAGTTTATGGAACCCGCAGGATACTTTAGTGGTGGTTTATTATCCGCCGGCTACGACCCGCACGAAAAGTTCACGGTGACGTTCAGCTCTTATACAGGCAAGGGGAAACCCGAGACATTGACCAACACTCAAAAGCGCACTTACTTTGCGTGGGAAATTGCTGCGGGCTCTCTTGCGCACGATAAAGTCCAACGTGGCGGCCCGATCAACTTCCAAGAAATGGAAATCGCGTCAAGCGACCGGGGTAAAATCAATAATCTGGAATCCGTCGGCCAGACACTCCAAGATCATTGGGAAAATGAAATAGCCAGCTCGATGCGGGACGCTTCCGGCACCCTGGCAAAACGCTCCGGAAAAGCGGACGCCTATGTATTGAAGGGAACCTTGCAGAGCCTGTCCAACGACAGTGAAAGTTTTAAACTGTTAAGCCCCGAAGCTCAAACCGCCATCAAGCGCACGCTTGAGCAAAATGGACAAGTCATCGTCCCCAACATTTACGGCTACCCAATGGCGGGGTATGCATTTATTCCTTACACGCCCTACGACGGTAATTATGAGCACAGACCCAACAAGGGTGTGATGGTCGACTTGAAGAACGGTGCCGCCCACGAAATAAAAGGCGATGATGATTTCGCCAACTGGGCTAAAAGCAATCGTGACAACTTGCAAAAAAGTTTCAATGCCCGCGACAGACAAGGCGGCATAGATGCACATTGGCCCAAGGCGGGGGAAGTACTCGATAACTTGATTGAGGGTAATCACGCCAACTACCCAGGTTATCAAAACCTCGTCAAGGATCAAGCCATACCAGTTCGCGAGGTATTTAATTACACGCGATCACGAGGTAGCGACTATCATTTGAAATATGGCAACCTCAATGACAGCATTGCTACCAGCTACCAAGACTTAAATGCCAAGAATGCGGTATGGAGTGACCAAACCCAAGTATTTGGCTCCTCACAACAAGGTTGGAAGGGTGCGAAAGATTTTTGGGGCAATACCTTCGGCTACGTTCCCGTCCTGGGCAACGTAGGTATTATTGCCTTCGGCATACATGACGGCATCTATGGCATGACGGCGCAGGATCGCGTTGGCGGCAATGCCGCGGCGGTTATATCCAGCCTGCAACTTGCACATGAACTTACACCGATCGGGATAGAAGCCGGGCTGGGCGAAAATACCGGCACCGCGGCTATCGGCCTGAATTACAACTGGCGATACAACGCAGCGACAAGCGATTTTGAGTTGGTGCGGGCCCCCGAACTTCCATCTACCGCAAATCAAGCTCCCGTTTCAATGGGAGGCGCGCCTGAAGTAAACGTAAATCCAGCGCCGCCTCCGTCAGCCTCCTTTCCGGGTATGCAAGAGGTGGAGTTTAACGGGAGAAAATACTTCGCCAGCAATACGCCGGACGCCGGGGATGGGGCGCATTACATACTGCGTGTTCAGCACCCAGAAGATCCGTCCAAGCTGGCCAATAGCGGCATTATTGCCAAGCCTGATGAGGCGGGCGTCTGGAAAAACAAAGGCGATGCGGGTCACCCACAATTACCGCCGAGCGACGACGCTCAGAATGGAATTCCGCCAATCAACCGGTTGCGCCCCAGCCAGTCGGGGGACATCAGCAAATATGCGCTGCCCAATGGCGAGAAACTCATTGAGAACGCAGTGCCCAACACCAAAGGCATTTATCAGGCCACCGACGAAAAACGCTGGTTCATCCGCTATGCCGACGATACGGGTTTGCAAAAAGTGTATGAGATCAGAAGTGATTTCAAACTCAGTGATAACTATGTCCAGATCATTGACCCCAATACCAGGAAGCCTGTATTGACCGTATATGCCAACGGTGACGGACAGTGGTCCACCGCCAGAGGCCAAGGTGGCTGGCCTTGGAATCGCGCCCCTTCGTCCCCTCCCACAGAGGCTGCCAAGATACCGCCAAAACTTTCGGATGGATTCGAAGCGTTGGGCGATCCCAAGACAAGTGGTGCCGATAAGTTTGACGAAGTCTTTAACTACAACAACGACACCACCTACCAACAATCCGTCAGCAATTATAAAGAAGGGGACGTACTTAAACGTAAACTCAATATTTCCTGGACCGTCGACGAAGACAACTTCGAAGTTTATTCCAGCGAAAAGTCGCAGCCTAATGAGTACAGTACAACGCCCTACTCGCCAAACTTCCTGAAGGACTTGAACCGCGACCATTACAGCGTAAGGATAAAACAACCAGACGGTTATACGACCGTGGAGCTGGATGCCTCAGGCAGCGCGGATGGTGAAACGCTGCGCCAGCGACTCAAGCAGTTCGAAGAGGCCATCCCCGACCCGCTCTTACGCTCGCGCATATCTGAAGTGGCTCATCAGGGCAGTGTCGCTCCCACATCGGTCGAGTTAAAAATGAACCAACTGCAAGAGCATGTCGGCTTCAAAGGCAAGGACACCCATTACATCATCACCTACGATCCAGAAACAAATACGGCCAAGGTTCAATTTGACGCGAAAATGACATTACTCGATCTGGATAAAGATGCGGCTGAAATTCCCAATATGGAGGTCAGCGCACAACGCACCTTCGAGATTGCTGAATCCAACGAACTGGACCCAGACGCAAATCCTTACGCCATCAATAAAAAGGCCCCCTTCACCCTGACCGCCTCGAGTATCGTCGAGGTGAAATAACACCGGCGACTTTCTGATAACACGTAACGGCGGTAACCTCGGTGACCGCCGTTTTTTCGTGCGCGCAGCTTTATATGCCTGCCACTTCAGGGGTCTCCATGGAAAGAACCATCTTCAAACCGCTGCTCCTCGCTGCCGGCCTGCTGGCCTTTATGCCCATGGCCCAGGCGGCCAGCACCCTGGTCTACTGCTCCGAAGCCAGCCCCGCCGGCTTCGACCCCAGCCAGTACACCAGCGGCACCGATTTCGATGCCTCCGCCGAAACCGTGTTCAACCGCCTGACCCAGTTCAAGCGCGGCGGCACCGAGGTCGAACCCGGCCTGGCGACCCGTTGGGAGGTCTCCAACGACGGCCTGACGTACACCTTCCATCTGCGTGACGGCGTCAAGTTCCACACCACCGATTTCTTCACGCCCACCCGCGACTTCAACGCCGATGACGTGTTGTTCACCTTCAACCGCCTGCTGGATGCCGACAGTCCGTTTCGCAAGGCCTACCCGTCCGAGTCGCCGTATTTCACCGACATGGGTTTGAACACCACGATCAAAAGCGTCGACAAACTGGACGAGCACACCGTGCGCTTCAGCCTGAACAACGTCGATGCCTCGTTCGTACAGAACCTGGCGATGAGTTTCGCCTCGGTGCAATCGGCCGAGTACGCCGCGCAACTGCTGAAGACCGGCAACGCCGCAGACATCAACCAAAAACCGGTGGGCACCGGGCCTTTCGTGTTCAAGCGTTACCAAAAGGACTCGCAGATTCGCTACGTCGCCAATAAACAGTATTGGAAACCCGAGGATGTGAAGCTCGACAACCTGGTGTTCGCGATCACCCCAGACGCCGCGTCGCGCCTGCAGAAACTCAAGGCCGGCGAATGCCAGGTCAGCGGTTACCCGCGCCCTGCCGACATCGAGGTGATGAAACAAGACCCCAACCTGCGCGTGTTGCAGCAAGCAGGGTTCAACCTGGGTTTTCTGGCCTACAACGTGACGCATCCGCCGCTGGATCAACTCAAGGTGCGCCAGGCCCTGGACATGGCCATCGATAAACCGGCGATCATCAAGGCCGTGTACCAGAGCGCCGGGCAACTGGCGCAGAACGCCTTGCCTCCGGCGCAGTGGTCTTATGACCCGACGATCAAGGATGCCCCGTTCGACCCGGCCAAAGCGCGGGCGCTACTAAAAGAAGCAGGGGTTGCACCCGGTACGACCATCAACTTGTGGGCGATGACCGTACAACGCGCGTCCAATCCGAATGCGCGAATGTCGGCACAAATGATCCAACAGGATTGGGCCAACATCGGCATCAAGGCCAACATCGTCAGCTATGAGTGGGGCGAATACATCAAGCGCGCCAAGAATGGCGAGCACGATGCGATGATTTACGGCTGGACCGGCGACAACGGCGACCCGGATAACTGGCTCGGCGTGCTCTACAGCTGTGCCGCGGTGAAGGGCAGCAACTACGCCAAATGGTGTAACCCGGCCTACGACAAGCTGGTGCAACAGGCCAAGGTCAGCAGCGACCGCGAGCAGCGTATCAAGTGGTATCAGCAGGCACAAAAAATCCTTAAAGAACAAGTACCTATAACGCCTATTGCGAACTCGACGGTTTTCCAGCCACTTCGCAAGGAAGTGCGGGACTTCAAAATCAGCCCCTTTGGCCTGACGCCGTTCTACGGTGTGAGTCTCGATAAGTAACAGCAACGCCCCAATCGAGTGCATAACACGCCTCGGTTGGGCCTTTTTGGTGCTCGTGCGGCACCGAAAAAGCCCTCCAAATGTACGCATTTATGTCGAAACTTTCATATTTGCGACATTCCTGTACGTTCGTACCACTCTTTCATCCTTGCAACCGTTCAGCATCTTGCAATGGGTATGGCCCCTGCATAAGTATCCGCAGGCCGACTCACGAGGTCGCCCTCACTACCAAAAATGACAACAAATCATGAGGCCAACATGCTTAAACACGCAGTCATTCCGTTACTTGTTAGCGCTGGCCTTATGGCCGCAGCGCCTTTCGCCCAAGCGGCGACTAACCTGGTGTTCTGCTCCGAAGGGAGCCCGGCCGGTTTTGATCCAGGCCAGTACACCACCGGAACAGACTTCGATGCTTCGGCCGAAACCATGTTCAACCGTCTGAGCCAGTTCGAACGTGGCGGCACCGCCGTCGTTCCTGGCCTGGCCACCAGCTGGGACGTGTCCCCGGATGGCCTGACGTACACCTTCCACCTGCGCGAAGGCGTCAAGTTCCACACCACCCCGTACTTCAAGCCCACTCGCGAGTTCTCGGCCGACGACGTACTGTTCACCTTCAACCGGATGATCAACAAAGACGATCCGTTCCGTAAGGCCTACCCCACCGAGTTCCCGTACTTCACGGACATGGGGATGGACACCAACATCAAGAACATCGAGAAAGTCGATGCCCACACCGTCAAGTTCACCCTTGGCACCGTGGACGCCGCCTTCATCCAGAACCTGGCGATGAGCTTCGCGTCGATCCAGTCGGCCGAATACGCCGCGCAACTGCTGAAAAACGGCACGCCGCAGGACATCAACCAGAAACCTGTCGGCACCGGCCCGTTCGTGTTCAAGAGCTACCAGAAAGACTCGAACATTCGTTACACCGGCAACAAGGACTACTGGAAACCTGAAGACGTGAAGATCGACAACCTGATCTTCGCCATCACCACCGACCCGTCGGTGCGTATCCAGAAGCTCAAGAAAAACGAATGCCAGATCACCCTGTTCCCCCGTCCGGCCGACCTCAAGGCACTGGGCGACGACAAGGACTTGAAACTGCCGCACCAGGCCGGTTTCAACCTGGGCTACATCGCCTACAACGTCATGCCGGTGCTCAAGGGCCAGACCGCGCCTAACCCGCTGTCCGACCTGCGCGTGCGCCAGGCGCTGGACATGGCGGTGAACAAGCAGCAGATCATCGACTCCGTGTACCAGGGCGCGGGCCAATTGGCGGTCAACGCCATGCCGCCGACCCAGTGGTCCTACGACACCACCATCAAAGATGCCCCGCACGACGTGGCCAAAGCCAAGGAACTGCTCAAGGAAGCCGGGATCAAGGACGGCACCGAGATCACCCTGTGGGCCATGCCGGTCCAGCGTCCGTACAACCCGAACGCCAAGCTGATGGCCGAGATGCTGCAGAACGACTGGAAACAGATCGGCCTGAAGGTCAACATCGTCAGCTACGAATGGGGCGAGTACATCAAGCGTTCCAAAGGCGGCGAGAACCAGGCCATGATCATTGGCTGGAGCGGCGACAATGGGGACCCGGACAACTGGCTGAACGTACTGTTCGGCTGCGATTCGCTGGCCGGTAACAACTTCTCCAAATGGTGCGACAAGAAATTCGACGGCATCGTGAAAGAAGCCAAGGCCACTTCGGATGTGGCCAAACGCACCGAGCTGTATAAGCAGGCGCAACATATCCTCAAAGATGCAGTCCCGATGACACCTATCGCGCACTCGACGGTGTATCAACCCATGCGCAACACCGTACAGGACTTCAAGATCAGCCCGTTTGGCCTGAACTCCTTCTACGGCGTGAGCGTCAGCGGCAAGTAAGGACCAATCGCGGCGACGTTTCACAACGTCGCCGTTATTGCATCCGCCAGGCCAGTAGGAAACAGACCACATTCGCGCTCGCTGCCGTCCTACGGCAATGAACTTCGATTCGCGGCTCCGTTGCCTACAAGGTCAGTCAGATTTTGCGCATTTACTGCGAAGTCCTCGACCCCTAACGTCGTAGGACAGCAGAGGCTCCAATCTGATGGGCACTTGCTGTGCGTGGAATCAGTGATGTCCCCCTGGCCGTATGCCGGGGGGATTGCTCGCTGATGACAACTACAAACAAGGATCGGGATCGTCATGCGCCATACCACCGTTCTATCCGCAATTTTTGGTACCAGCCTGCTGGCTGTGGCCACGATGGGCCACGCCGCCGAAAAAAAGAGCCTGGTGTTTTGCTCTGAAGGCAGCCCGGCGGGCTTTGACACCGCGCAGTACACCACCGCCACCGACAACGATGCGGCCGAGCCGCTGTACAACCGCCTGGTTGAGTTTGAAAAGGGCGCGACCAGCGTCGTACCGGGGCTGGCAACCAAGTGGAATATTTCGCCAGATGGCCTGACCTACACCTTCCACCTGCGCGAAGGGGTGAAATTCCACAGCAATAAAGAGTTCAAGCCCACGCGAGACTTCAACGCCGACGACGTGTTGTTCACTTTCAACCGCATGCTTGACCCCGACCATCCGTTTCGCAAGGCCTACCCCACCGAGTTTCCATACTTCAACGGGATGAGCCTGAACAAGAACATCGCCAAGGTCGAGAAAACCGACCCGCACACCGTGGTGATGACACTGAACACGGTAGACGCGGCGTTCGTGCAAAATATCGCCATGAGCTTTGCCTCCATTCTGTCGGCCGAATACGCCGAACAGTTGCTCAAGCAGGGCAAGCCCAGCGACATCAACCAGAAGCCGATCGGCACTGGCCCGTTCGTCTTCCAGCGCTACCAGAAAGACTCGCAGATCCGTTACGCCGGCAACAAACAGTACTGGGACCCGAGCCGGGTCAAGCTCGACCAGTTGATCTTCGCCATCAACACCGACGCGTCGGTGCGGGTGCAAAAGCTCAAGGCCGGCGAATGCCAGATCACCCTGCATCCGCGTCCGGCGGATGTCGACGCTCTCAAGGCCGACCCCAAGCTGCAACTGCTGACCAAGCCAGGTTTCAACCTCGGCTACATCGCCTACAACGTGCGCCACAAACCGTTCGACCAGCTCGAAGTGCGCCAGGCGCTGGACATGGCGGTGAACAAGCAGAGCATCCTCAACGCCGTGTACCAGGGCGCGGGGCAACTGGCGGTCAACGCCATGCCACCGACGCAGTGGTCTTACGACGACAGCATTAAAGACGCCGCCTACAACCCGGAAAAAGCCAAGGAACTGCTCAAGGCCGCCGGCGTGAAGGAAGGCACCGAGATCACCCTGTGGGCGATGCCGGTACAACGGCCGTACAACCCCAACGCCAAGCTGATGGCCGAGATGCTGCAGAACGACTGGGCCAAGATCGGCCTCAAGGTCAAGATCGTCAGCTACGAGTGGGGCGAGTACATCAAGCGCACCAAGAACGGTGAGCACGATATCAGCCTGATCGGCTGGACCGGCGACAACGGCGACCCGGACAACTGGTTGGGCACCCTCTACAGCTGCGACGCCATCGGCGGGAACAACTACTCCATGTGGTGCGACCCGGCATACGACAAGCTGATCAAGCAAGCCAAGGTCGTCACCGACCGCGAACAACGGACTGTTCTGTACAAACAGGCACAGCAACTGCTCAAAGCGCAGGTGCCGATCACACCAGTCGCCCACTCGACGGTCAACCAGCCGTTAAGCGCCAAAGTCGAAGGTTTCCAAGTGAGCCCCTTCGGCCGCAACGTGTTCTCGGGCGTCAGTATCACCCCATAAGAAAATAACCGGATTGCGGGGAGTGGATAACACTCTCCGGCAAACTTGCAGCCTTCTGTTGGGAAATTTCCTACAGCAAACGTTTGCAAATGCTTGAACGAGTTACACACCAATAGCCGGTTCGCCTAAAAGACCGGCATAAAAAAAGAGAACCAAAGGAGCTTCACCCATGAAACTGAGCAGCAAAGCGCTTCTGGCCCTGGCCATCAGCAGCATCACGGCGACCGCTTACGCGGAAACCCAGAGCCAGGACTTCGTTCCCACCACACTGGCCGGCACCAGCGCTCAAAGCGAAGCCAAGGGTTTTATCGAGGACTTCAGCCTGGGCGGCACCACGCGTAACTGGTACTCCCATGAAAGCAAGTACCGTGGGGGCACCTTCGAGTACAAGAAGCACGGCGAAACCCGCACCGACCGCAATCGTACCAACTGGGTACAGGGCACCATCCTCAACGCCAGCTCGGGTTTCACCCAGGGTACCGTGGGCGTCAAGACCGAATTGGCGGTCTACAACGCACTGGTCCTGGACCGCAGCAAGCGTGACATCAAGGGCGGCTCCAACCGTACCCTGGCCGACTCCAACGGCGATGCAGTCGACCAGTGGAGCAAACTGGGCCTGGCCAACGTGCAGTTCCGCGTCTCCAACACCACCCTGACCGCCGGTCGCCAGAACTTCAGCAGCGGCATCGTCGATACCATCGGCAACCGTGCGCTGCCTTCGAGCTTCGAAGGGGTGAGTTTCAACAGCGAAGAGTTCAGCAACCTGTCGTTCCAGGGCGGCGTGTTCGACCGCGTTTCGCCACGTACCGAACAGAGCCTGTCGAAATTCCGCAGTGAATACGGCAACGGCGCTGAAACCGACAAGGTGTCGACCCTGGGCCTGAACTACCAGCCGCTGAAAAGCCTGAAAACCAGCATCTTCGCCGCCAACGTCAAAGACTTCTGGAACCAGTACTACTTCGGCGCGACCCATGAACTGGGCGACAGCTCGGTATTGGGCCTGACCACCGGCCTGAACTACTACAAGACCGTCGACGAAGGCAAAAAGTTGATGGGCGAAATCGACAACGACACCTACTCGCTGTCGCTCGGCCTGACCCACCAGGCGCACAGTCTGACCTTCGCGTACCAGGCAGTGAACGGTAACGAGTACTTCGACTACCTGCACGAAACCAACGGCATCTACCTGGCCAACTCCCTGACCTCGGACTTCAACGGCCCGAACGAGAAGTCCTTCCAGATCGCCTACGCCATCAACATGGCCGAATACGGCGTGCCAGGCCTGAAGTTCAACGCTTACTCAGCGCGCGGCTGGGGCATCGACGGCACCCACTACACCGGCAACGGTGGTCGGGCCAAGTTCGCCTATGACGGCATCCAGAGCCAAGACGGCGAAAAACACCAGGAATACGGTGTAGGCGCCTCTTACGCAATCCAGAGCGGCCCACTCAAAGCCACGGGCATTCGTGCGACCTACGTTGAGCACCGTGGCAGTGAGTTCCAGTCCGACGGCAGCATCAAAGAGTTCCGTTTGGTCACCATCATCCCGTTCAACATCCTTTAATCAGCGCCAGGTAGACGGCGGGCTCAGGACGAGCCCGCCCTCTATGCTCGTCTGGTTCCATCGATTGCAGAGGGCTCCGAATGAACATGCTCCCGTTACAAGCTGCCATTGCCGCTGCGCTGTTGAGCGTGGCGGTCGGCATTTCGGCCAAACCGCTGGTGGTCTGCACCGAAGCCAGCCCGGAAGGTTTCGATCCGGTCCTGTACACCACGGCCGTCACCGCCGACGCCGCCGCCGAAACCCTGTTCAACCGTCTGGTGGACTTCAAGCCCGGCACCACCGAAGTGATCCCGGCGCTGGCCAAGGCCCTGCCGGAAATCAGCGCCGATGGCCTGACCTACACCTTCCACCTGCGTGACGACATCAAGTTCCACACCACCGACTATTTCAAACCCACGCGCAACCTGAACGCCGACGACGTGCTTTGGAGCTTCCAGCGCCAGCTGGACCCGAAACACCCGTGGCACACCAAGTCCAACGTGGGCTACCCGTACTTCGAAAGCATGGGCTTCAAGGAACTGCTCAAGAGCGTCGAGAAGACCGACGATCACACCGTGGTCTTCACCCTGACCCGTCCGGAAGCACCGTTCCTGGCCGACCTGGCCATGGCGTTTTCGTCGATCCACTCGGCCGAATACGCCGACCAGTTGCTCAAGTCCGGCAAGACCGATGACCTCAACGCCAAGCCGGTCGGCACCGGCCCGTTCATCTTCACCCGCTACGCCAAGGACGCCCAGGTGCGTTTCAAGGCCAACCCGGACTACTTCCGCGGCAAGCCGCCGGCCGACCCGCTGATCCTGGCGATCACCACCGACAACAACGTGCGCCTGCAGAAGCTCAAGGCCAACGAATGCCAGATCGCGCTGTATCCGAAGCCCGACGACATCCCGAGCATCAAGAAAGACCCGAACCTGAAAGTCGATGAACTGGCGGCCATGACCACCAGCTACACTGCCTTGAACACCACCCACAAATACATGAGCGACGCGCGGGTGCGTCACGCGATCAACATCGCGTTCGACAAGGCCGGCTACACTGAGGCCCTGTACGGCAAAGGCAACGCAGTTGTCGGCACCGGTCCGTATCCGCCGACGTTGCTGGGTTTCAACAACACGTTGAAAAACCCGCCACGCGACCTCGACAAGGCCCGCGCCCTGCTCAAGGAAGCCGGCGTGCCGGAAGGCACCGAGTTCACCCTGTTCACCCGTAACGGCGGCGGCCCGACCAACCCCAACCCGATGCTCGGCGCCCAGCGCATGCAAGCGGACCTGGCCCAGATCGGCCTGAAGGTCAACATCAAGGTGATGGAGTGGGGCGAGATGCTCAAACGCGCCAAAGCGGGCGAGCACGACATGGTCTCTGCAGGCTGGGCCGGCGATAACGGTGACCCGGACAACTTCCTCACCCCGAACCTGAGTTGCGATGCGGCCAAGAACGGCGAAAACTACGCCCGTTGGTGTAATAAAGAATTTCAGGACCTGATCGACAAGGCGCGCGCCATCGCTGAACCCACCCAGCGCGCTGCACTCTATGAACAAGCACTGGACGTCTTTGACAAGGATCAACCGTGGATCCCCATGGCTTATCCGAAAATGTTCACCGCCATGCGCAAAAACGTCGAGGGTTATACCCAAAGCCCACTGACGACCAATAACTTCGCCACCACCCAGGTGAAGTAAATAAGAAAAAACGCTCGGCACCGTCGACGTTGACGGTGCCGGACCTGCCTAACCGGCTGATTGAGGTACACCACAAGATGTTTAGTTTTATTGCCCGCCGATTGGGGTTATTGATCCCCACCTTCTTCGGCATCACGTTGCTGACGTTTGCGTTGATCCGCATGATTCCAGGCGACCCCGTAGAAGTCATGATGGGCGAACGCCGGGTCGACCCCGAGATGCACGCACAGGCAATGGAACGCCTTGGCCTTAACAAGCCGTTGTATGCGCAGTACCTGGACTACATCGGCAAGCTGGCCCAAGGCGACCTTGGCGAATCCCTGCGCACGCGCACCAGCGTGTGGACCGAGTTCACCGCGCTCTTCCCGGCGACCCTGGAGCTGTCCATGGCCGCCCTGTTGTTCGCCGGTATCCTGGGGCTGTTGGCGGGGGTGATCGCGGCCTTGAAGCGAGGATCGCTGTTCGACCACGGGGTGATGGGCATCTCCCTCGCGGGCTATTCGATGCCGATCTTCTGGTGGGGCCTGATCCTGATCATGTTCTTCTCGGTGAGCCTGGGCTGGACCCCGGTTTCCGGGCGTATCGACCTGCTCTACGACATCGAGCCACGCACCGGCTTCATGCTGATCGACACCCTGCTGGCCAACGAGCCTGATGCGTTCTGGGACGCCCTGCACCACCTGATCCTGCCGGCCATCGTGCTCGGCACCATCCCGCTGGCGGTGATTGCGCGGATGACCCGTTCGTCGATGCTCGAAGTGTTGCGCGAAGACTACATCCGCACCGCCAAGGCCAAAGGCCTGTCGCCGGCGCGCGTGGTGTTCATCCATGGCCTGCGGAACGCGCTGATCCCGGTGCTCACCGTGGTCGGCCTGCAAGTCGGCACCCTGCTGGCCGGTGCGGTATTGACCGAAACCATCTTCTCGTGGCCCGGCATCGGCAAATGGCTGATCGAAGCCATTGGCGCACGGGACTACCCGGTGGTGCAAAACGGCATCCTGCTGATCGCCTGCCTGGTGATCCTGGTGAACTTCGTGGTGGATGTCCTCTACGGCTTCGCCAACCCACGCATCCGTCACCAGCGCTGAGATCATGACCATGACCACACCTACTCCAGTGTCAGCAGTCGATCAGAGCCTGCTGTACCCGTCGCCGTACAAAGAATTCTGGCAAGCCTTCTCCAAGAACAAAGGCGCGGTTGCCGGCCTGCTGTTCATGTTGCTGATCGTGTTCTGCGCGCTGTTCGCCCCGTGGGTGGCGCCGCATAACCCCAGCGAGCAATACCGCGACTTCCTGCTGACCCCGCCGTCGTGGCTGGAAGGCGGGCAGATCCAGTTCCTGCTCGGCACCGACGAACTCGGCCGTGACTTGCTCTCGCGCTTGATCCAAGGCTCGCGCCTGTCGCTGCTGATCGGCTTGTCGTCGGTGGTGATGTCGCTGATTCCGGGCATCCTGCTCGGGCTGTTCGCCGGGTTCTTCCCGCGCCTGCTCGGCCCAACCATCATGCGCCTGATGGACATCATGCTGGCCCTGCCATCACTGCTGCTGGCCGTCGCCATTGTCGCGATCCTCGGCCCTGGCCTGATCAACACCGTGATCGCCATCGCCATCGTCTCGCTGCCGTCCTACGTGCGTCTGACCCGCGCTGCGGTGATGGGCGAACTCAACCGCGACTACGTGACCGCCGCCCGCCTCGCCGGTGCCGGCCTGCCGCGCCTGATGTTCATCACCGTGCTGCCCAACTGCATGGCGCCGCTGATCGTGCAGGCGACCTTGAGTTTCTCTTCGGCGATCCTCGATGCCGCCGCGCTGGGCTTCCTCGGCCTGGGCGTGCAACCGCCAACGCCGGAGTGGGGCACCATGCTGGCTTCGGCCCGTGACTACATCGAACGCGCCTGGTGGGTCGTGAGCCTGCCGGGTCTGACCATTTTGCTCAGCGTGCTGGCAATCAACCTGATGGGCGACGGCCTGCGCGACGCGCTGGACCCGAAACTCAAGAACGCCGCCTGAGGAGATTCCCATGTCACTGTTAGAAATCAAGAATCTCAACGTGCGCTTCGGCGACAAGACCGCCGTGCCGGTGGTCGATGGCCTCGACATCAGCGTCGACAAAGGCGAAGTCCTGGCGATCGTGGGCGAGTCGGGCTCGGGTAAATCCGTGACCATGATGGCGCTGATGGGCCTGATCGAACACCCCGGCATCGTCACCGCCGACGCCCTGAACTTCGACGGCAAGGACATGCTCAAGCTGAGCAACCGCCAGCGTCGGCAGATCGTCGGCAAAGACCTGGCGATGGTGTTCCAGGACCCGATGACCGCGCTGAACCCCAGTTACACCGTGGGTTTCCAGATCGAAGAAGTGCTGCGCCTGCACCTGAAGATGTCCAGCAAGCAAGCACGCAAGCGTGCCATCGAACTGCTGGAAAAAGTCGAGATCCCCGGCGCCGCCAGCCGGATGGATGCCTACCCGCACCAACTGTCCGGCGGTATGAGCCAACGCGTGGCCATCGCCATGGCGATTGCCGGCGAGCCGAAGCTGCTGATCGCCGACGAACCGACCACCGCCTTGGACGTGACCATCCAGGCCCAGATCATGGACCTGCTGCTGGCCCTGCAGAAAGAGCAGAACATGGGCCTGGTGCTGATCACCCACGACCTCGCGGTCGTCGCGGAAACCGCCCAGCGCGTGTGTGTGATGTATGCCGGCCAAGCCGTGGAAGTCGGCCAGGTGCCGCAACTGTTCGACATTCCGGCGCATCCCTACAGCGAAGCACTGCTCAAGGCGATTCCGGAACACAGCCTCGGTGCCGCGCGCCTGGCCACGCTGCCCGGCATCGTGCCCGGCCGTTATGACCGCCCGCAAGGCTGCCTGTTGTCGCCGCGTTGCCCCTACGTGCAAGACAGCTGCCGCCAGACCCGCCCGGGCCTGGACCCTAAATCGAACAGCCTCGCGCGCTGCTTCTACCCCTTGAACCAGGAGGTGGCGTAATGGCCGTCGTTCTTACCGCCCGCGACCTGACCCGTCACTACGAAGTGTCCCGAGGCCTGTTCAAGGGCCACGCCACCGTGCGCGCCCTCAATGGCGTGTCCTTCGAACTGGAAGCCGGCAAGACCCTCGCCGTGGTGGGCGAGTCGGGCTGCGGCAAATCCACCCTGGCCCGTGCGCTGACGCTGATTGAAGAGCCATCCTCGGGCTCGTTGAAAATCGCCGGCCAGGAAGTCGCCGGCGCCGACAAGGCGCAGCGCAAGCAATTGCGCAAAGACGTGCAGATGGTGTTCCAAAGCCCGTATGCCTCGTTGAACCCGCGGCAGAAAGTCGGCGATCAACTGGCTGAACCGCTGCTGATCAACACCCACCTGTCCGCCGCCGAACGCCGCGAAAAGGTCCAGGCGATGATGAAGCAGGTGGGCCTGCGCCCTGAGCACTATCAGCGCTACCCGCATATGTTCTCCGGCGGCCAGCGCCAACGGATCGCCCTGGCCCGGGCGATGATGCTGCAACCCAAAGTGCTGGTGGCGGATGAGCCGACCTCGGCGCTGGACGTGTCGATCCAGGCCCAGGTGCTCAACCTGTTCATGGACCTGCAGCAGGAATTCAACACCGCCTACGTGTTCATTTCCCACAACCTCGCGGTGGTGCAACACGTTGCCGACGACGTGATGGTGATGTACCTCGGGCGCCCGGTGGAAGTCGGCCCCAAGGGCGACATCTACGCGCGCCCCCTGCACCCGTACACCCAGGCGCTGCTGTCGGCCACACCGACCATCCACCCGGACCCGAACAAGCCGAAGATCAAAATCGTCGGCGAACTGCCCAACCCGCTGAACCCGCCGTCCGGCTGCGCTTTCCACAAGCGCTGCCCGTATGCGACCGCGCGGTGCAGCAGCGAGGAGCCGCAGTTGCGGGCGTTGGATAACCGCCAGGTGGCTTGCCACTATGCGGAGCAGTTCGTCGCCTGAAACGAGCGTCGCGCTGCCCTGTGGGGGGCGCGGTGACACAGCGTTCTACAGCCCTTCCCGTCAGGTTGCGCATCAGCCTGGCGGGAGGGGCTTTTTTTGCCGGGTCTACGTCTGGCTATCGCCTTCATCATCCGGGTTGTCATCGCCCGGCTCGTCGGTGGTGGAGTCGTCATCGCCCTTGCTGCCGCCCTGGTCCTCATCGCCGGGCTCCGCTTCAGACTTGGCCAGTTGCAGGCCCTTGGCCTGCCCACTCTGCAGCGCAGACACCGCCGCCCCGCTCTGCACCGGGTTATGTGCCCAGGCCGTCGACATTCCCAATGACAACAGCACCAGCACCTTCAGTAACAGCACGACTCGTTGAACAATACTCATGGTTGATCCCCTCCAGTCAGTAGGTGAATCCCGCACGACCGCGGTTTAGCGCCGCCAGCGTTGAAGCTAGTCCCGATGCCGGGTTCTCGCCAATCCCCACATCGGGTGGAGATCAAAAAATGTGGGAGAGCAAGTCGAACCGTCGCACCGCCCCTCCTACCTTTGGTTTTGCAGCGCCCATGAAAAAGGGCGAAGCCATGACAGCTTCGCCCTCTTGTTCACCGCTCAGAGCTTAATGGTGCTCGCGGGTCGCACGGAATTTCACATCCGGCCAACGCTCTTCCATCAGCGCCAGGTTGACCCGGGTCGGCGCCAGGTAGGTCAGGTGACCGCCGCCGTCGACCGCGAGGTTTTCCACGGCTTTGTTGGAGAACTCTTCCAACTTCTTCTTATCGCTGCACTCGATCCAGCGCGCGGAGTACACAGTGATCGGCTCGTAGGAGCATTCGACCTTGTATTCCTCTTTCAGGCGACTGGCGACCACATCGAACTGCAGCACACCGACGGCGCCGAGGATGATGTCGTTGCTGCGCTCGGGGAAGAACACCTGGGTCGCGCCCTCTTCCGCCAGTTGCTGCAAGCCTTGGCGCAGTTGCTTGGATTTCAGCGGGTCGCGCAGACGCACGCGGCGGAACAGTTCCGGGGCGAAGTGCGGGATGCCGGTGAAGCCCAGCGTTTCGCCTTCGGTGAAGGTGTCGCCGATCTGGATGGTGCCGTGGTTGTGCAGGCCGATGATGTCGCCGGCGTAGGCTTCTTCGAGCTGTTCACGCTCGGAGGAGAAGAACGTCAGGGCATCGCCGATTCGCACGTCCTTGCCGGTGCGAACGTGGCGCATTTTCATGCCTTTTTCGTATCTGCCGGAGCAGATTCGCATAAAGGCGATACGGTCGCGGTGTTTGGGGTCCATGTTCGCCTGGATCTTGAACACGAAGCCCGAGAATTTCTCTTCCACCGGCTCCACGGTACGCTCGTTGGCGACCCGGGCCAGCGGGCGCGGGGCCCAGTCCACCACGGCGTCGAGCACGTGGTCGACACCGAAGTTGCCCAATGCGGTACCGAAGAACACCGGGGTCAGTTGGCCGTCGAGGAATTCCTGCTGGTTGAACTCGTGGCAGGCGCCCTGCACCAGTTCCAGCTGGTCGACGAAGCGGTCGTACTCATCGCCCAAGTGGGCGCGGGCTTCGTCGGAGTCGAGCTTCTCGATGATTTTCACATCGGTGCGTTCGTGACCGTGGCCGGCGGTGTAGACAATGATGTAGTCGTCGGCCAGGTGGTACACGCCCTTGAAGTCGCGGTAGCAACCGATCGGCCAGGTGATCGGCGCCGCCTTGATCTTCAGCACCGCTTCGATTTCGTCGAGCAGCTCGATCGGATCGCGGATGTCGCGGTCGAGTTTGTTGATAAAGCTGACGATCGGCGTGTCGCGCAGGCGGCAGACGTCCATCAACGCAATCGTGCGTGGCTCGACGCCCTTACCGCCGTCGAGGACCATCAAGGCCGAGTCCACCGCGGTCAGGGTGCGGTAGGTGTCTTCGGAGAAGTCTTCGTGGCCCGGGGTGTCGAGCAGGTTGATCATGTGATCGCGATACGGGAACTGCATGACCGACGTGGTAATGGAAATACCCCGTTGTTTTTCCATTTCCATCCAGTCGGAGGTGGCATGGCGGTCGGATTTGCGGGATTTCACCGTGCCGGCCACTGCGATCGCCTTGCCCATCAGCAAGAGCTTCTCGGTGATGGTGGTTTTACCGGCATCGGGGTGGGAAATAATGGCGAAAGTGCGGCGTTTCGCGACTTCGGCGGCCTGGTGGGTCATGGGAAATCGCCTGGCAGGTGAGTCAAAAAAGGGCGGCGAGTATAGCGCAAACCCAGGGTGCCGGACCACCGTTCACCCGGTTGGGGGTGGCTAAATACTGCCAAGTATGGAACCTTTTAAAAGGTAGAGACGTCCACTCCCCTGCAACCGCACTCGAAACAGGGGCTGAAAAATCAGCAAGTTAGCCTGACGAGGCTGCGCTCATGGCTTGACCTCATGCCGCTTTTGCCGGCATGGGCGAGCTGCTTTTCGCGACCACATTCAACGGCAGCCAGCAGTGGCATGCCACGCAGGAATGTGTTCGCCGACAGAAGAAAAAAGGAGTCCGCCTGTGGCTATTCGCTATGGCAAAGGGCTGATAGGAGGAGCGGTTGTCGTCGCTCTCCTGGCCCTGCTGATCCACTGGATCGGCATCAACACCATCGAACTGTACCGCGACGATTTGTTGTTTTACCTGCAAGCTCACCTGATTCTCGTCCTAGTCTCCATGCTGGCCGCCCTGATTGTGGGCCTCCCCGCCGGTATCCTGCTCAGCCGCCCGAACATGGTCGGGCGCGCCGAACGCTTCATGCAGATCTTCAACATCGGCAACACCGTCCCTCCCCTGGCCGTACTGGCCATCGCCCTCGGCGTCCTCGGCATCGGCAGCGGCCCGGCGATCTTCGCGCTGTTCCTCGCTTCATTGCTGCCCATCGTGCGCAACACCTACGAAGGTCTGAAAAACGTCCAGGGCTCGCTGAAAGAAGCCGCCACCGGCATCGGCATGACCCCGCGCCAGGTGCTGTTTCGCGTCGAATTGCCGAACGCCGTGCCGATCATCATCGGCGGCGTGCGCGTGGCCCTGGCGATCAACGTCGGCACCGCGCCGCTGGCGTTCCTGATCGGCGCCAACAGCCTGGGCAGCCTGATCTTCCCCGGCATCGCCCTGAACAATCAGCCGCAATTGCTGCTCGGCGCCGCGTGTACCGCGCTGTTGGCCCTGCTGCTCGACGGTCTGGTGACCATGGGCAGCCGCCTCTGGCTGGAACGCGGAGTGCGTGCGTCTTAAGGCTCGGCAAAGGAATTCACATGAAAAAACTGACATTGATATTGAGCTGCGTCCTGCTGTTTGCAGGGGTTGCGCAAGCCGCTGAAAAACCGGTCATCCGCATCGGCGCACGGGTGTTCACTGAACAGACCCTGCTCGCCGAAATCACTTCCCAGTACCTGCGCACCAAGGGTTACGACACCCGCGTGACCGGCGGCCTGGGCAGCAACCTGGCGCGCAGTGCCCAGGAAAGCGGGCAACTGGACCTGATCTGGGAATACACCGGCGTGTCGCTGGTGGCCTACAACCATGTGGACGAGAAGCTCGACAGCGAACAGTCCTACGCTCGGGTGAAAGAACTCGACGCGAAAAAAGGCCTGGTCTGGCTTTCGCCATCGAAATTCAGCAACACCTACGCGCTGGCATTGCCTGAGAACGTGGCCCAGGAATTCCCGCAGATCAACACGATCAGCGATCTGACCCAAGCCCTCGCGGAAAAAACCAAGGCCACGCGCCTGGTGGCCCTGGACACCGAGTTCGCCAACCGTTCCGACGGCATGGGCGGCATGGTCAAGCTCTACGACATGAACCTGACCCGCAAAAACACCCGGCAGATGGACGCCGGGCTGGTCTACACCGCGTTGCGTAACGGCCAGGTGTTTGCCGGCCTGGTCTACACCACCGACGGTCGCCTGAATGCCTTCAAATTGAAGCTGCTCGAAGACGACAAGCACTACTTCCCGGACTACACCGCCGCGCCGGTGGTGCGTCAGGTGTACCTGGACGCTCATCCGCAACTGGCCGCCGATCTGAAGCCACTGGCCGCACTGTTTGACGATACAACCATGCGCGAGCTGAACGCGCGGGTCGACGTCGACCATGAAAGCCCATCCGCCGTCGCCGCCGACTTCCTGCGCCAGCATCCACTCAACTAAGAGGAGAAGACATGGAATTTTTAAACGCCTTTTCCCATCTTGATTGGGCCCAAGTCCTGCACCTGACCTGGCAGCACATCACCCTGGTCGGCATTGCCGTGATCCTCGCGATTGTCGTCGGCGTACCCCTCGGCGTGCTGATGACCCGCTTCCCGAGCCTGGCCGGCCCGCTGCAAGCCAGCGCCACCGTGCTGCTGACCGTGCCGTCCATCGCCCTGTTTGGCCTGCTGCTGCCGTTCTACTCCAAATTCGGCCAGGGCCTGGGGCCAATGCCGGCGATCACCGCCGTGTTCCTCTACTCCCTGCTGCCGATCATGCGTAACACCTACCTGGCCCTGACCGGCGTGGAGCCGGGCATCCGCGAAGCCGCCAAAGGCATCGGCATGACCTTCGGCCAGCGCCTGCGCATGGTCGAACTGCCCATCGCCGTACCGGTGATCCTCGCCGGTGTACGCACCGCCGTGGTGATGAACATCGGCGTGATGACCATCGCCGCCACCATCGGCGCCGGCGGCCTGGGTGTACTTATTCTGGCTTCCATCAGCCGCAGCGACATGTCGATGCTGATCGTCGGCGCCGTGCTGGTCAGTCTCCTGGCCATCTTCGCCGACCTGCTTCTGCAATGGCTGCAACGCTCGCTGACTCCAAAAGGACTGCTCAAATGATCGAACTTCAACACCTGACCAAGACTTTCCAAAGCAACGGCAAGACTGTCTCCGCCGTGAACGACGTAAGCCTGACCGTCAACGAAGGCGAGATTTGCGTATTCCTCGGCCCCTCGGGCTGCGGCAAGAGCACCACGCTGAAAATGATCAACCGCCTGATCAAGCCCACCTCGGGCAAGATCCTGATCAACGGCGAAGACACCACCGACCTCGACGAAGTGACCCTGCGTCGCAACATCGGCTACGTGATCCAGCAGATCGGCCTGTTCCCGAACATGACCATCGAGGAAAACATCGTGGTCGTGCCCAAGTTGCTGGGCTGGGACAAGCAGAAATGCCACGACCGCGCCCGCGAGTTGATGAGCATGATCAAGCTCGAGCCCAAGCAGTACCTGCACCGCTACCCGCGTGAGCTGTCCGGTGGCCAGCAACAGCGCATCGGCGTGATCCGGGCGCTGGCCGCGGATGCACCGTTGCTGCTGATGGATGAGCCGTTCGGCGCGGTCGACCCGATCAACCGCGAGATGATCCAGAACGAGTTCTTCGAGATGCAGCGCGCGCTGAACAAGACCGTGATCATGGTCAGCCACGACATCGACGAAGCCATCAAGCTGGGTGACAAGATCGCCATCTTCCGCGCCGGCAAACTGCTGCAGATCGACCACCCGGACACCCTGCTGGCGCACCCGGCGGATGAGTTCGTCAGCAACTTCGTCGGCCAGGACAGCACCCTCAAGCGTCTGCTGCTGGTAAAAGCCGAAGACGCGGCAGACAACGCCCCGTCGGTCAGCCCGGAAACCCCGGTGGCCGATGCCCTGGAGCTGATGGACGAACTCGACCGCCGCTATGTGGTGGTCACCTGCGCCGACAACAAGGCGCTGGGCTATGTGCGCCGTCGCGACCTGCACCGTCAGACCGGCACTTGCGGTCAATACCTGCGCGAATTCAACGCCACGGCCGCGTATGACGAGCACTTGCGCATCCTGTTGTCGCGCATGTACGAGTTCAACCGTTCATGGTTGCCGGTGATGGACGCCGAGCGGGTGTTTTTGGGCGAAGTGACCCAGGAATCGATTGCCGAGTACCTGAGCTCCGGCAAGTCGCGCGGGGGCAAGACCAGTATCGTTTCGCCTGCCGAAACCGCCCTGGCCTGACCTGATACAACACGCTTAAAACTGTGGGAGGGGGCTTGCCCCCGATGGCGGTGTATCAGTCAATATATTCATGACTGACACACTGCCATCGGGGGCAAGCCCCCTCCCACATTTGGTCCGTGGTGTGTCAGGGAAATCCCCCTGATTATCCGCCTGCGGGGAACATCAATCCGTCACACCGGTCGGTTACATAAGTAGCTGCACCCGGTCCCGCGACGAACGCGTGCAAAAACGCGACATTTTTAGTTGATCTCAAGCCCCTCACGCCCTAAAGTTCGCGCCGAACGTCCATGCTGGAAACGATCCATCCGGCTCAAGTACTGACGACGAGACAGCAAGGCCAAGGGAAGCTTATCCCATGGCCTTTTTGCTTTCGGCGACATGCCTTGGGAAGTAGGCGAACCAAAGTGGGGATACGGAGGACGTTCATTTGCACCCATTGATCAATTTAGTTTGCCCTTAGGAGTTCCCAGCATGTCGATCAACGTCGAAGATTATTTCGCGCGCGCCACTTTTGACAAAATGAAGGCGTTCGCCGACAAGCAAGAAACCCCGTTCGTGGTGATCGACACCGCGATGATCAGCCAGGCCTACGATGACCTGCGCGCCGGTTTCGAATTCGCCAAAATCTATTACGCAGTCAAGGCCAACCCGGCCGTCGAGATCATCGACCTGTTGAAAGACAAGGGGTCGAGCTTCGACATCGCCTCGATCTACGAGCTGGACAAGGTCATGGCCCGCGGCGTCAGCCCCGACCGTATCAGCTACGGCAACACCATCAAGAAATCCAAGGACATCCGCTACTTCTACGAGAAGGGCGTGCGCCTGTTCTCCACCGACTCCGAAGCCGACCTGCGCAACATCGCCAAGGCCGCGCCGGGCTCGAAAATCTATGTGCGTATCCTCACCGAAGGCTCGACCACGGCTGACTGGCCTCTGTCGCGCAAATTCGGCTGCCAGACCGACATGGCCATGGACCTGCTGATCCTCGCCCGCGACCTGGGCCTGGTGCCGTATGGCCTCTCGTTCCACGTCGGCTCGCAACAGCGCGACATCAGCGTGTGGGACGCGGCGATCGCCAAGGTCAAAGTGATCTTCGAGCGCCTGAAGGAAGAAGACGGCATCCACCTCAAGCTGATCAACATGGGCGGCGGCTTCCCGGCCAACTACATCACCCGCACCAACAGCCTGGAAACCTATGCCGAAGAAATCATCCGCTTCCTCAAGGAAGACTTCGGCGACGACCTGCCGGAAATCATCCTGGAACCGGGCCGTTCGTTGATCGCCAACGCCGGCATCCTGGTCAGCGAAGTGGTGCTGGTGGCACGTAAATCGCGCACCGCCGTCGAGCGTTGGGTGTACACGGACGTGGGCAAGTTCTCCGGCCTGATCGAAACCATGGACGAAGCCATCAAGTTCCCGATCTGGACCGAGAAGAAAGGCGAGATGGAAGAAGTGGTGATCGCCGGTCCTACCTGCGACAGCGCCGACATCATGTACGAAAACTACAAGTACGGCCTGCCGTTGAACCTGGCGATCGGTGATCGGTTGTACTGGTTGTCGACCGGTGCGTACACCACCAGCTACAGCGCGGTTGAGTTCAATGGCTTTCCACCGTTGAAGTCGTATTACGTGTAAGACGGCGACGAACAAAAAACCCATGACCTGTCATGGGTTTTTTTATCGCTCAGAAACAGGTCATGGCATGTTGCTCATAGGCATCGGCCATCGCCCGAATCCGCGGATCATTCGCCTGCGCCAGCGCCTTGTGCGCCACCCGCAAAAACTTCAGATTGCCGCCGGCCAAGGCCTTGCGCAACCACACCAGCGCCGCCTCGATCTGGCCGCTGTCGGCCAGCACCGCCGCGTAACTGAACTGCCCACGGAAATCCCCGGCTTCGGCTGAGCGTCGATACCACGCCACGGCAGCGTCCGGATCCCTCGGGCAAAACCGGCCCTCTTCCAGATAGCGCCCCAACAGGTTCATCGACTTGGCGTGGCCCTGCTCCGCCGCCTGGCGATAACACCTCAGCGCGTGCGCCTGGTCCTCGGCGACACCGCGACCGGTGGCCAGCAGGTTGGCGTAGTTGTATTGCCCCCAGTCCAACCCGGCTTCGGCCGCCAGCCGATAGTCCCGCGCCGCCGCCGCTTCGTCGGCGACGCAGCCCCAGCCATGCTCGCGGCAACGCCCCAGCATGTTGCGCGCCATCAGGTGCCCGCCCTGCGCCGCGATCTGGAACCAGCGCAGTGCCAGCGCTTCATCGCGCTCGATGCCGCGCCCTTCCAGCAGGATCTGCCCGAGCAAGGCCTGGGCATCCGCCACGCCCTCCCTGGCCGCGATCAGGATCGCCTGGGCCGCGCGCACTGGCGAGTCGTCGAGCATGCGCTGCAACTGCTCGACGTTGAGCACTTCTTCACGGCGCAATAAAAAGCCCATGCTCAGACCTCGACCCAGCGACGCAACAGGTTGTGGTAAGTGCCGGTGAGCTGGATCAACGCCGGGTGGTCCGGGACCGCCGCGGTCAGTTGCTGGATCGCACCGTCCATCTCGAACAGCAGGGTGCGCTGGCTGTCTTCGCGCACCAGGCTTTGGGTCCAGAAAAACGAGGCGTAGCGCGCACCACGGGTCACGGCGTTGACTTTATGCAGGCTGGAGCCGGGGTACAGCACCATATCGCCGGCGGGCAGCTTGACCCGTTGCACGCCGAAGGTGTCCTGGATCTCCAGTTCGCCGCCGTCATAGTCCTCCGGGTCGCTGAAGAACAGCGTCGACGACAGATCGGTACGCACCCGCTCCTGGCTGCCCTTGGGCTGGCGCACGGCATTGTCGATATGAAAGTCGAAACTGCCCCCGGCCGTGTAGCAGTTGAGCAGCGGCGGGAAGACTTTGTGCGGTAACGCCGCCGACATAAACAGCGGGTTTTGCCACAACCGCTCCAGCATCGCCGTACCGATTTCCTTGGCCAGCGGGTGGCCTTCGGGCAATTGCAGGTTGTGCTTGGCCTTGGCGGACTGGTGCCCGGCGGTGATTCTACCGTCGGCCCAGTCGGCGGTTTCCAGGGCTTGGCGAATGCGCTGCACTTCCTCACGAGAGAACAGGCCGGGAATATGCAGCAACATGAGCACTACCTGAGAGCGGAAAGACGTTAATGGTATTGATTCTTATCCTCTCTGTAAAACCCGAAGACGAACGAGATCGTAAAAACCGTAAGGAAAAAGTGTAAAGAATGTAAATTAGCTACGAATAGCAATAAGTCGCAATTGATACAAAGTCTTGTTCAGCCTATATTCCGCGGCCTCACATCCTTGGGGAAAGGACACGTCATGTCGCGCACTTGCATAAAAACACCTGCCAGTTCACCACGCCTGCTGGCTTCGGCCATCGGCGTTGCACTCGGCGCCAGCTCTGTCGCCCATCTGGCGCAAGCGGCCGACGACACCGAACAGAAAGGCCAGCGCAACAGCATCTCCCTGGGCGCCACCAGCATCACCGGGGAAGCACAGGACGCCACCTCCTATCAGGTCGAAAAAGCCTCTTCGCAAAAGTACACTGCGCCGCTGGTGGACACGCCGCGCTCGGTCACCGTGGTGCCACAGCAAGTGCTCAAGGACACCGCCGCCACCTCGTTGCAGGATGCCTTGCGCACCGTGCCCGGCATTACCTTCGGCGCCGGTGAAGGCGGCAACCCCCAGGGCGACCGCCCGTTCATCCGCGGTTTTGACGCCCAGGGCGACACCTACCTGGACGGCGTGCGCGATACCGGCGGCCAGAGCCGTGAGATCTTCGACATCGAATCGATCGAAGTCAGCAAAGGCCCGAACTCTTCGTTCGGCGGGCGTGGCTCGGCCGGCGGCAGCCTCAACCTGGTGAGCAAGACGCCCCAGGCGCGCGACTTCACCAACGGCGGCTTCACCTACGGCTCCGACCAGACCCGCCGCTACGTGCTCGACGTCAACCGCCAATTCCTCGACGACAGCGCCGCGTTCCGCCTGAACCTGATGAGCCACGAACAAAACGTCGCCGGCCGCGACGCGGTGAATTACGACCGTTGGGGCGTGGCGCCGTCGCTGACCTTTGGCCTGGGCACGCCGACCCGCGTCAACGTCAGCTACTACCACATGGAAAGCGACGACCTGCCGGATTCGGGGATCCCCTACGGTTACGGCTCCGCGACCGCCACCGCCCACGTACACGACAAACCCAACGACGGCGGCGACAGCAATAACTTCTACGGCCTGAAGAGTCGCGACTTCCGCAAGACCCGCGCCGATATCAGCACGGTCTCCGTCGAACACGACCTGAACGACAACATGACGCTGAAAAACACCCTGCGCCATGGCAACACCGGCCAGGACTATATCCTCACGCAACCGGACGACAGCAAACTCAACGTCAACAAGTTCGGTACTGTGTGGCGCCGCGCCAACAGCCGCGTGTCGACCACCGAGACCACCACCAACCAGACCGATCTGTTCGGCAACTTCCACGCGCTGGGTTTCAAGCACACCTACTCCACCGGACTCGAGTTCACCGGCGAAGAAACCCGTGTCAGCAGCTACACCATCAGCCCCAACGCCAACCCGGTCTGCACCGTGGCCAAAGGCAGCCTGGGCGGCCAATGCACCTCGCTGAGCAACCCGAACCCGGACGACGCCTGGACCGGCAGCATCGCGCGCAACTACAACGGCACCAACACCAAAGCCACCAGCCGCGGCGCCTACGTGTTCGACACCATCGAACTGGACCCGAAATGGCTGCTGAACGTCGGCCTGCGCTACGACACCTTCGACACCGAGGCCAACACCAACGCCACCGCCGGGCGCACCAAGATCAAAGACGACAGCCAGTTCTTCAACTGGCAGGCCGGCCTGGTCTGGAAGCCGGTGGAGAACGCCAGCATCTATGCGTCCTACGCCACCTCGGCCACGCCGGCCGGTGGTCTGGTCGGTGAAGGCTCCGACGGCAACCCACTGTCCGCCGGCGCCGCCACCAGCGACCTGCAACCGGAAGAAACCGTCAACTACGAGCTGGGCACCAAGTGGGATCTGTTCCACGACCGCCTTTCGCTGACGGCTGCCGTGTTCCGCACCGAGAAGAAGAACACGCGCATTCTGGTGGATGCCCTGACCTACGAGAACGCCGGTGAATCCCGCGTCGATGGCCTCGAACTCTCGGCCAGCGGCAAACTCACGGATCAATGGCAAGTGTTCGCCGGCTACAGCTACCTCGACAGCGAGCTGGTCAAATCCGGACGCAACGGGCGCAACGGGGTGCTCAGCGCCGGCTCCAGCGAGGGCAACCAAATGCCCAATACGCCGAAGAACACCTTCAGCCTGTGGACCACCTACGACATCACGTCGAAGCTGACCATCGGCGGCGGTGCGTTCTATGTCGACGAGGTCTACGGCGATGCCGGCAACACCGTGTATGTACCGTCCTACACGCGCTACGACGCCATGGCCAGCTACAAGCTGACCAAGAACGTCGATCTGCAACTGAACGTGCAGAACCTGACCGACAAAACCTACTACGACAAGGCCTTCTCGACCCACTTCGCCAACCAGGCAGCCGGGCGCACCGCACTGTTGACCACCAGCTTTCACTTCTAAACGGTCAACCCGCAGCCAACAGCCCCACGCATCGATGCGTGGGGCTTTTGCGTGTTAAACAACAAAGTTTCTCGACAACCCACGGCATAATGCGCGCCGTGCTACAGATATCCAGATGAGCGAGGCGGTCCGACGTGTTGAAGAAAACCCTGTTCCAGTTGCACTGGTTCTTCGGCATCACTGCCGGGCTGGTGCTGGCCTTGATGGGGATCACCGGGGCGGCGGTGTCGTTCCAGGATGAAATACTGCGCGCGCTCAACCCCAGCGTGCTGAGCGTGGCAAAACGCGACGCCGGGGTACTGCCGCCCGCCGAGCTGGTGCGCAAGCTCGAAGCCAGCGAAGGCAAGCGCGTGTCGATGCTGTGGGTGGAAACCGACAGCGGCACCGCCGCACGCGTGTTCTTCACCCCGCCGCCGGGTGAACGGCGCGGCCAGATGCGTTACTTCGACCCCTACACCGGCGACTACATGGGCGACGCCGTCGGCCAGGACGTGTTCGGGTTTCTCCTGCAACTGCACCGCTTCCTGGCCATGGGCGACACCGGCCGGCAAATCACCGGGGCCTGCACGCTGATCCTGCTGTTCTTCTGCCTGTCCGGCCTGTACCTGCGCTGGCCGCGCCAGGTGGCGAACTGGCGCGTGTGGCTGACCCTGGACTGGCGCAAAAAAGGTCGCAGCTTCAATTGGGACTTGCACTCGGTGTTCGGCACCTGGTGCCTGTTGTTCTATCTGTTGGCGGCGCTGACCGGCCTGTCGTGGTCCTACGAATGGTACAACCAGGGCCTGAACAAGCTGCTGTCGGACGCCCCGCAGAACGAACGGATGCGCAAACGCGGCCCACCGCCCGCGGGTCCGACGCCGGAAGCCAACTACGCGGCGATCTGGAGCAGCATCTACAGCAGCGCCGGCCCCGACTTGAGTGCCTACAACATCCGCATGCCGGCAGTCGCCGGGCAGCCGGCCACGGTGTTTTACCTGCTGAAAAACTCGCCCCACGACCGCGCGCTGAACCAGATCAACCTGGACCCGGCCACCGGCGCGGTGAAATCCCACGAGCGCTACGCCAGCAAGAGCCTCAAGGCTCAATTGCTGACCAGCCTCTACGCGCTGCACACCGGCAGTTACTTCGGCCTGGTGGGGCGGATCATCCTCACCATCAGCGCGCTGTGCATGCCGTTGTTCTTCATCACCGGCTGGCTGCTGTACCTCGACCGTCGCCGTAAAAAACGCCAGGTACGCGATGCCCGCGAGCGCCTCAGCGCCAATCACAGCCATGCGCCGGCCTGGCTGATCGGCTTCGCCAGCCAGAGCGGTTTTGCCGAACAACTGGCCTGGCAGACCGCCGGGCAACTGCAGGCCGCGGGCTTGCCAGTGAACGTGCAGCCACTGGGCAGCGTCAGCCAGGACCAACTGCGCCAATCAGAAAATGCGCTGTTCGTGGTCAGCACCTTCGGCGACGGCGAAGCCCCCGACAGCGCCCGTGGCTTCGAGCGCAGCGTGCTCGGGCAGGACCTGTCCCTCAAGGGCTTGAACTACTCAGTACTGGCCCTCGGCGATCGCCAGTACCAGCACTTCTGCGGCTTTGCGCGGCGCCTGCACTTCTGGCTGACCAACCAGGGCGGCACCCCGTTGTTCGCCCCCGTGGAAGTCGACAGCGGCGACACCCATGCCCTGCAGCACTGGCAACAACAGCTGGGGCAACTCACCGGGCACGCACCGACAGCGGCGTGGCCGAGCGCACAGTATGAAAACTGCAGCTTGAACCAACGCACCTTGCTCAACCCTGGCAGTGTCGGTTCGGCTGTGTACCTGCTGGAGCTGAGCGTGCCGTCAGGGCAACGCTGGACGGCCGGCGACCTGGTGGAAATCCTGCCGCGCAACGGCAGCCGAGCCATCGCGCAGTTCCTCGGGGGCCTGGGCCTGGCCGGCAGCGAGAGCGTACTGATCGACGGCCTGGCGCACACCCTCGACCAGGCTCTGGCCACCCGCCAACTGCCGGACAACCGCGCCCATCTGGTGGGCCTGCATGCCCAGGCGCTGGTGAACGCGCTGGCGCCCCTGGGCATGCGCGAATACTCCATCGCCTCGATTCCCAGCGACGGCGTGCTGGAGTTGATCGTGCGCCAGGAACGTCATCCGGACGGCACACTCGGCCTTGGCTCGGGCTGGCTGACCGAACACGCGGCCCTCGGCTCGAGCATCAGCCTGCGCCTGCGCCGCAACAGTGGTTTCCACCTGCCGGACGCGCCTGCGCCGTTGATCCTGCTGGGCAACGGCACTGGCCTCGCCGGTTTGCGCAGCTTGCTCAAGGCACGCATTGCCGACGGCCAGCAGCGCAACTGGCTGTTGTTCGGCGAACGCACCATCGCCCACGACTACCTGTGCCAGGACGAACTGCAAGGCTGGCTGGCCAGCGGTGACCTGGCGCTGCTGGACCTGGCGTTTTCCCGCGACCAGGAGGAAAAGATCTACGTGCAGGATCGCCTGCGCGAATCGGCGGACGTGTTGCGTCGATGGCTGGCGGACGGCGCGGCGATTTATGTGTGCGGCAGTTTGCAGGGGATGGCCGCGGGGGTGGATCGGGTGCTGCATGAGGTACTGGGCAGTGAGGCGGTGGAGCGCTTGATCGAACAGGGCCGCTATCGCCGCGATGTCTACTGAGATCCTCTAACCACTGAAGAACCTATGTGGGAGGGGGCTTGCCCCCGATGGCGGTGGATCAGTCAACTCATGGGTTACTGACACACCGCTATCGGGGGCAAGCCCCCTCCCACAGTTTTTGACTGTATTCCAAGTCAGTTTTTGACTGTATTCCAAGTCAGTTTTTGACTGTATTCCAAGTCAGTTTTTGACTGTATTCCAAGTCAGTTTTTGACTGTATTCCAAGTCAGTTTTTGACTGTATTCCAAGTCAGTTTTTGACTGTATTCCAAGTCAGTTTTTGACTGCACTCCAATCAGTTTTTGACTGCACCCTCAATCAGACCGGTTGCAGCTTTTGCTCGAACACTGAAACCCCATCCAGATCACGCAGCATCACCGTCAACTCCGCCGTCTGCCCATCGATCTGCACTTCGCCGAAAAACTGGAACCCGGCAAACGGCGAGGTGTTCTGCGCCGGCGGTGCTTTCTCGAACACCACCTGCGGACCAAAGGTTTTATCCAGCGGATTGGGCCCGAAGCTCCCCGCATTCAACGGCCCCGCGACAAACTCCCAGAACGGCTCGAAGTCCTGGAACGCCGCCCGATCCGGGTGGTAGTGATGCGCCGCGCAGTAATGCACATCCGCCGTCAACCACACATGGTTGCGCACCTGCTGCGCGCGCAGAAACCCGAGCAGCTCGGCGATTTCCAACTCGCGCCCTTGCGCCGGGCCGGGGTCGTTGTTGGCGATCGCTTCCCAGCGCGGTACGCCCGGGCTGACTTCGCCGTCGGGCACGCCGAGGCCGATCGGCATGTCGGCGGCGATCACCTTCCATTGGGCCTGGGACGCCTTGAGTTCGCGCTTGAGCCAGTCCAGTTGCTCTCGGCCGAGGAAGGGTTTGGCGCCGCCCAGGTTGTCATCGTTGGGCCCGCGATAGCTGCGCATGTCGAGCACGAACACATCCAGCAGCGGGCCGTAACTGAGCTTGCGATAAATCCGCCCGCCGCCGTCGGCGCTTTGCCGACGCATGGGTGAATATTCCAGCCAGGCCTGACGCGCATGGCCGACCAGGGTGTTGATATCCTTGGTCTGGTAACGCTCATCGAGCTGCTTGCTCGGCGACCAGTTGTTCACCACTTCGTGGTCGTCCCACTGCCAGATCTGCGGCACTTCGGCGTTAAAGCGCCGCACGTTTTCATCCAGCAGGTTGTAGCGGTAATTGCCGCGATACTCATCGAGGGTTTCAGCGACTTTGCTCTTGGCCTCGGTGGTGATGTTGCGCCAGATGCGCCCGCCTTCGGTGGTCAGTTGCGCCGGCACCGGGCCGTCGGCGTAGATGGTGTCGCCGCTGTGGATAAAAAAGTCCGGCAGGCGCAGGCGCATGGCTTCGTAGATCCGCATGCCGCCGATGTCCGGGTTGATGCCGAAGCCTTGGCCGACGGTATCGCCGCTCCACACAAAACGAATATCGCGACGCTGTTGCGGCACGCTGCGCAGGTGGCCGAACCAGGGCTCGCTGGCGACGCCGGTCTGGGCGTCTTCGAACTGCACGCGGTAGAAAATCGCCTGGTCGGCGGGCAGGCCGGTGAGTTCGACGCGGGCGGTAAAGTCGCTGCGGTTGTCGGCCAGCGGCGAGACGAATCGACGTGGGTTGCTGAACACACTGCGGGTGTCCCATTCCACCACCATCCGCGCCGGGCGGTCGCTGCGGCTCCAGATCATCGCACGGTCGCCGAGCAGGTCGCCGGACTGCACGCCATCGGTGAGTTGCGGCCGGTCCTTCACCGACGCAATCACCGCCGGCGCCAGCCCCGGCAGCAACAGGCCCGCGCCGACGGCTTGCATCACGCGGCGACGGCCGAGATCGAAATGGCTCATGCAGATGCCCTCTTGAGTATCAAAAGGGCAACTAGAACATAGGGGGATGAAGCCGATATGACACCGCCTTCAAAGCCTTGCAGATCCTAATGTGGGAGGGGGCTTGCCCCCGATGGCGGTGGGTCAGTCCATTCATGGGTGACTGACACATCGCCATCGGGGGCAAGCCCCCTCCCACATTTTCCACAGCGTCAGGCTTGGGCGGGTGTGACCGCCAGTTCCACCGCTTCCGGGCGTTTGATCAGCGCGTACACCAACCCCGTCAACACGCTACCGGCGGCAATCGCCAGCAAGTACAGCAGCGCATGGTTCATCGCATTCGGGATCACCAGCACAAACAGGCCGCCATGGGGCGCCGCCAGTTTGCAGCCGAAGTACATCGACAGCGCGCCGGTCAACGCGCCGCCGGCGATGCTGGCCGGGATCACCCGCAGCGGGTCCTTGGCAGCAAACGGGATCGCGCCTTCGGAGATAAAGCACAGGCCCAGAATCATCGCGGCCTTGCCGGCCTCGCGTTCGGTCTGGGCAAACTTGCGCCGGGCCAGGAAGGTCGCGATGCCCATGCCGATCGGCGGCACCATGCCGGCCGCCATGGTCGCCGCCATCGGCGCACCGCTGGACGCCGCCAGCAAGCCGACAGAGAACGCATACGCGGCCTTGTTGATCGGCCCGCCCAGGTCAACGCACATCATGCCGCCGAGCAGGATGCCGAGCAGCACGGCATTGGTGGTGCCCATCGTGCTGAGGAAGTCGGTCAGCCCGGTGAGCAGCCGCGCCACCGGCGGGCCTACCAGATAGATCATCGCCAGGCCTGTGAACAGGCTCGCCAGCAACGGGATGATCAGGATCGGCTTGAGCGGCTCCAGGCTTTGCGGCAGGCGCACCGCGCCGGTGATCAGCTTGACGCAGTAACCGGCAAGGAAACCGGCAATAATCCCGCCGATAAAGCCCGCGCCCAACGTCCCGGCCAGCAAGCCGCCGATCATGCCGGGGGCCAGGCCGGGGCGGTCGGCAATCGAATAGGCGATATAGCCCGCGAGCAGCGGCACCATGAGCATGAAGGCCTGGTCGCCGACGGTTTTTAGCGCCGCCGCCAGGGTGCCTTTTTCTTCAAAGGCATGGATGCCGAACACGAACGACAAGGCGATCAACAGACCGCCCGCCACCACCATCGGCAACATGAACGACACGCCGGTCAGCAGGTGTTTGTAGACCCCGGTTTTTTCCGACTTGGCCACCGCCCCGCTCGCCGCGCTTTCCACGGTGCCTTCGGCCAGGGCCTTGTTGAGGGTCGCTTCGGCTTGTTTGAGGGCGATGCCGGTGCCGCAGCGGTAGATCTTCTTGCCGGCGAAGCGCTCGGTGGCGACTTCGATATCCGCCGCCAGCAGCACCACATCCGCCTCGGCAATCGCTTGCGGGCTCAACGGCGTGCGCGCGCCGACCGAACCCTGGGTTTCCACCTGCAAGTCATAGCCCAGGCGCTTGGCGGTCTGCTGCAATGCTTCGGCGGCCATGAAGGTGTGGGCCACGCCGGTCGGGCAGGCGGTGATCGCGACAATCCGCGGGGCCTGTTTCGTTGCCACCGGGGCTTCGCTGGCGACATACACCTGAGCCTCTTCGGCGCCGCGCCGCAACACCGCCTCGACGTCCTGTAAGGCCTGGGCCGGGGTGCTCTGATACACGCGCTTGCCGACAAACCGCTGCATATCCAGCGGCGTGCTGCTGACCAGCAACACCCACTCGGCGGCATCGAGCGTGGCCTGGGACAACTGGCGTTCCGGGCGCTGCACGTCTACCACTTCGACGCTGGTGCTCCAGCCCTGGCGCTGCGCGGCGGCGTCGAGCAAACGGGCGCACAGCACACTGGTGACCATGCCGTTCGGGCAGGCGGTAACAATGGCTAAATTCATCACAAACCCTCTTATTGTTCTGTCAGCGGGCGCACATGGACGCCGCTTTCGAGACGCGCCAATTGCGCATCATCGCTGATGCCAAACCCGATCTGCGTGACGGCCATCGCGGCAATCGCCGTGGCGCGGCGCAAGGTGGTCTCGGGCAGATCGAAACCGAGCAAACCGTGGAGCATCCCGGCCAGCAGCGAATCGCCCGCGCCGACCGTACTCGCGACGCTGACTTTCGGCGGCGTGGCATGCAGCGCCGTGCCGGGGCTGAACCAGTTGACGCCGTCGGCACCGTGGGAAATCACCACATGCTCGATGCCGCTGGCATGCAAACGCGCGGCGGCCTGGGCCTGTTGGTCGACGGAGTCGGTCGGGCAGTCCAGCGCTTCGGCAAGTTCTTCGGTATTGGGCTTGATCAACCACGGGCCGGCCTGCAACCCGGCGCGCAGGGCAGCGCCGCTGGTGTCCAGGGCGACTTTCAAGCCGAGGTCTTTCAGCAGCACCAATAAGCCCTGGAACCACTGCGGGCTGACACCGCACGGCAAGCTGCCGGCGACCACCACCGCATCGTGCCCCGGGGCGATCAGCGTGAGTTGGTTGAGCAACGCCTGCTGCGCCTGCTCGCTGACCAGCGGCCCCGGCGCATTGATGTCGGTGACGCGGCCATCCTGTTCGGCGATCTTGATATTGCTGCGGGTCTCGCCGGGCACGCGGATGAACGCATCGGCAAACCCACGGCGCGCGATCAGCGCGTCAAAGGCCTGGGGGTTGTCCGCGCCGAGAAAACCACCGACGGTAACCTGATGACCGAGGTCGGCCAGCACCTGGGCGACGTTCACGCCCTTGCCGGCCGCGTGGGTCAGCATCGTCTCGCTGCGATTGACTTCACCGGGTTCCAGGCGCGCCAGGCGTACCGTGAGGTCCAACGCCGGGTTCAGCGTCAGGGTCAAAATCCTTGCCATCTACACGGCCTCCACAAGGGCTCGCACTTCAGCGGGCGAACCCACCGCGAGTGCTTGTTGCGCCAGGCCCTGGGCCTCGCTCAGACTGAATTCTCGCACCCGCGCCTTCACCTCGGGAATGCTGCGGGCCGACACGCTCAACTCATCCACGCCGAGACCGATCAGCACCGGCACCGCCAGCGGGTCGGCGGCCAGCTCACCGCACACGCCAACCCATTTGCCATGGGCATGGGCGGCGCGCACGGTGATGTCGATCAGTTGCAACACGGCGGGGTGCAGGCCATCGGCCTGGGCCGACAGCGTCGGGTGGCCACGGTCGATGGCCAGGGTGTACTGGGTCAGGTCGTTGGTGCCGACGCTGAAGAAGTCGACTTCCTTGGCCAGCACCGGCGCGAGCAACGCGGCGGACGGCACTTCGATCATGATCCCCAGTTGCAGGTCGGCCACCGGGATTTCCAGGCGCAGGCGCTCGGTCATGTCCCGCGCAGCGCGCCACTCATCGACGCTGCCGACCATGGGGAACATGATGCGCAGCGGCCGGTTATCCGCCGAGCGCAGCAGTGCGCGCAATTGCGCTTCCATGATCTGCGGGCGTTGCAGCGTAAGGCGAATGCCGCGCACGCCGAGGAAGGGGTTTTCTTCCTCGGCGATCGGCCAATACGGCAGCGGTTTGTCGCCGCCCACATCCAGGGTGCGGACCACCAACGGGCGACCGCCGAGGCCATCGAGCACGCGGCGGTATTCAGCTTCCTGGGTGGCTTCGTCCGGCGCTTGGGGGTGGGCCATGAAAATCAGTTCGGTGCGCAGCAGGCCAATGCCTTCGGCGCCCTGCTCCACCGCGCTCGCCACGCCGGCGCTTTCGCCGATGTTGGCGAACACTTCCACGGCGTGCCCATCCCGGGTCAGGGCCGGCTGATGGCGCTGCGCCGAGGCGGCTTGCAGGCGTTGTTCACGGGTGTCGCGTTCGACGCTGGCGCGTTGCAGGGTCGCGGCGTCGGCGTCGACATGCAGGCGGCCGCGCTGACCGTCGAGCAGCAACGGCGTACCGGCGGCCAGCAGCAACACGGCCGGGCCGGCGCCCACCAAGGCGGGGATGCCCAGGGCGCGGGCGACGATGGCGCTGTGGGCGGTGGCGCCGCCACGGGCGGTGAGAATGCCGGCGACGCGGGCCGGGTCGAGGCGCGCCACATCCGACGGGCCGACTTCGTCCATCACCAGGATGTAGGGTTCGTTCGGTTCCTGGACGGTTTCGACACCGCACAACTGCGCCAGCACACGGCGACCGATGTCGCGCAGGTCGGCGGCGCGCTCGGCGAGCAAGGCGTCCTGCAACGATTCCTGCTGCTTGGCGGCGGCTTCGATCACGCTCATCCAGGCGGCTTCGGCGCTTTCACCCTGCTTGAGGCGGGTGTCGACGTCGTCGGTCAGTTCCGGGTCGTCGAGCATTTCCTGGTGGGTGATGAAAATCTCGCGGATCGCCTTGGCCTGGCTGCGTTCGATCAGGCCCTGGATATCGCCGCGCACATCGGCCAGTGAGGCGTGCAGGCGCTGGCGCTCGATGGCCGAGGACTCGCCACGCAACGGATAGTCGAACGGTTGCAGCACCTGGATATGCGCCGGGCCGATGGCGATGCCCGGTGCGGCGGCGATGGCCTGGATCTGGCTGCCAGCCAGGGGCGCGCTGAGCGTCGGTTCAAGCACCACGGCGGCGGCTTGCACACTCGCGACAGGCAGCGGCTCGACCTCTTCGCCAAGCCCTTCTTGTACCGCGGCCAGCAAGGCGGGCAGCGCATCGTCGGCAATCGTCGGCTCTGCGACAAACTCCAGCACCTGGCCACGCCGGGCGCCGAGGCTGAGCAGCTTGCTCAGGCTTTTCACCGACACGGCGCCCACCGCACCATCGACGATGCGTACACGAATATCGCCGTCAAAACTTTTCGCCAGTTGCGCGAGGATCTTCGCCGGCCGCGCGTGCAGGCCATGGGCATTGGCCAGGGCGATGCGTGCGCTGGGCCAGTCGGGTGGCAGCTCGCCGCCCAATACTTCAAGCACCGCACGGCTGCTGGTGGCGCGGCCCAGTTCCTGGCCACGCCCTTCAATCAACAGCGCACACAGGCGTTCGAGCAAGGTCTGGTGCGCCTCGCCGAGGCTGGCCAGGCAGAACAGACCATTGAGGGGCTGGCCGAGGTAACGCATGGGTTTGTCCGGAGTGACAAACGCCAGCCCCGGGCGCTTGACGGTCTGCTCGCTGTGCAGCCACCACAGGCCATCGCCCAGGGGCAGCGCATCGACCTGCTGCAACACGGCGGCAAAGCCATTGCTCACACAATCGGCCTGGCGCAGCAGGCGGGCGCCACGCCACACCAGCTCTTCAAAATCATCGGCGGACACACCGAGCCCGATCATTTGCGCGTCCAATGCCAGTTCCTGCGGCGCGCCCTGCAACAGTTTCAGCAGGGCCTCGGCGGAAGCGGCGCGGCGCAGTGCCTGGCCCAGGTCGGTTTCCCCGAGGGCGCGGGTCAGCAATTGCAGCAGGCGCAGGTGTTCATCGGATTTGGCGGCAATGCCGATGGCCAGGTAGACGATCTGGCCATCGCCCCAGTCCACCCCTTCGGGGAACTGCAGCAGGCGCACGCCGGTGGAAAATACCTGATCGCGGGTTTCGGGGGTGCCGTGAGGGATCGCGATGCCTTGACCGAGAAAGGTCGAACCTTGGGCTTCACGGGCTTGCAAGCCGCTGAGATAACCCTCGGCGACCAGGCCGTCGGCCACCAGTTTGTCAGCGAGCAGGTGCAAGGCAGCAGATTTATCCACAGCCGTCTGGCCCATGGAAATCTGCTCTATGGTGAGCTCAAGCATGCCGTTCTCCTAGTTAGTGCGTCGGGCGCACTAGGTATTGTTTTGAATAAATCAGTCTAAAGTCGTTCATGAACAAACTGACTGAGCAGTCGGTTGGCAGTAGCCACTCAGTAGCGAACATCGCAAAAATACGCCTGCTGAAACGTTTAATCTAGAATTCGTGGCAGATTACGCGTTAATTGCGCATCCTTGAAGACCCACTCGGCACTTGAGCTGAGACATTGGTCGTCTGCAGTAATCGGTTACGATTGGACAAAATGTCGGGGCAAGCTCCAGAAAACAAGGAAATCCCGGTTTGAAACTCAGTGATATCGCCCGTCTCGCCGGTGTGTCCGTGACCACCGCCAGCTATGTCATCAATGGCAAAGCCGAACAACAACGCATCAGCAGCGCAACCGTCGAGCGCGTGCGTGCGGTGGTCCAAGCCCATGGTTTCACGCCCAACCCCCAGGCTGCGGGACTGCGCAGCCGGCATACGCGCACCTTGGGTTTCATCCTGCCAGACCTGGAAAACCCCAGTTACGCACGAATTGCCAAGTTGTTGGAACAGGGCGCGCGCGCGCGAGGCTATCAATTGCTGATCGCCAGCTCCGACGATGACGCCGACAGCGAGCGCCAGTTGCTGCAACTGTTCCGCGCCCGACGTTGCGACGCGCTGTTCGTTGCCAGCTGCTTGCCGGCCAGCGACGACAGTTATCGCGAGCTGCAAGCCAAGGGTTTGCCGGTCATCGCCATCGACCGGGAGATGGACCCCGCGCAGTTCTGCTCGGTGGTCAGCGACGACCGCCAGGCCTGCCAGCAACTGACCAGCAGCCTGCTGCAACCGTTGCCCAAGCAGATCGCGCTGATCGGCGCGCGGCCCGAGCTGAGTATCAGCCAGGCGCGCGCCGCCGGTTTCCGTGAAGCGCTGCAGGGGTTCGGCGGTGAAGTGATCGTCGAACACGGCGAGGCGTTCAGCCGCGACTGCGGCCGGCAACTGATGGAGCAATTACTGCAGCGCCTGGGGCATTTGCCTGACGCGCTGGTGACCACGTCCTACGTGCTGCTGCAAGGCGTGTTCGACGCACTGCATGACTTCCCGCTCAAGACGCGGCCGCTGCGCCTGGGCACCTTCGGTGATACCCAACTGCTGGATTTCCTGCCGCTGCCGGTGAATGCCATGGCCCAGCAACATCAACTGATCGCCGACACCGCGCTGCGCCTGGCCCTGGCTGCAATTGAAGAACAACAGTATCAACCCGGCGTAAACGCCATCGGCCGCACCTTCAAGCAGCGCATTCACGAGGTTTGAGCGTGGAGCTGATCGACACCCACACCCACCTGGACTTCCCGGACTTCGACAGCGATCGCCGGCAAGTCCTCGCGCACAGCCGCCAACTCGGCGTACAGCGCATGGTGGTGTTGGGGGTGTATCAGCAAAATTGGCAACGACTGTGGGATCTGGTGCAAGACGATGAAGGTTTGTTCGCAGCCTTCGGCCTGCACCCGGTGTACCTCGACGAGCATCGCCCCGCCGACCTGACGGCCCTGGGCGACTGGCTGACCCGCCTGCGGGGCCATCGGCAATTGTGCGCGGTGGGTGAGATCGGCCTGGATTACTTCCTCGAACACCTCGATCGCGAACGCCAGCAACACCTGTTCGAAGCCCAACTCAAGATGGCCGTGGATTTCCAACTGCCGGCCCTGCTGCATGTGCGCCGCAGCCATGCCGCCGTGATCGCCACCCTCAAGCGCATCCGCCTGCCACGGGGCGGCATCATCCACGCCTTTGCCGGCAGCCGCGAAGAGGCGCGCGAGTACATCAAGCTGGGGTTCAAACTGGGCCTGGGCGGCGCGGCCACCTGGCCACAGGCGCTGCGCATGCACAAAGTACTCGCGCAACTGCCCCTGGAAGCCGTGGTACTGGAAACCGATGCACCGGACATGGCCCCCGCCATGCACCCCGGCCAGCGCAACAGCCCGGAACACCTGCCCGAGATCTGCGCCGCGTTGGCCGAGCGTATGGGCCTGAGCCCGTTATCGCTGGCGCAGGCGAGCACACGCAACGCGTGCGAGTTGTTCAATTGGTAGCGGGCTGACGGCCTGCAGGTCCAGGGTCATGCGTTGCCGATGGCGGGCAAAACGCAACACCAGGCAGTGGATCAGCACCGTCACCAGTGAAAGGTTGAGCTGCTCGATCACACTGAGCAACCCCACCCACTCCGCCACCAGTGCGACCAGCAAGGTCACGCAGGTCAGGATGATCATGCTCGGGCGAACCAGCGCCCACTGGTCCAGCGCACGAAATTGACGCTGCTGTTTGCGACCCCGCAACTGCAGGCCCGACTGGCAATACACGCACTCGAACGGCTCGTCGATGGCAATCGCGTTCAACTGCCAAGGCTTGAGTTCAAACGTCATGTCGCATCGGGCACAGCGCCCTCTGATACCGAATGCAGCAATCATCGCCGTGCCTCTTTGGGACTGTGACCAGGTGAAACAAATTTTCACCTATTCACGCCGCCAGAAAAGATACGCCGCAAAATTAAGACAAACACCACAACCACAAAGGACAAATCCTACTAACAGGCCCTACACCCGAAATGCGCCGATCAGTTGCTTCAGCTCGATCACCTGCTGCGACAACTGCCGGCTGGCCGCTTCGGTCTGGTACGCACCGTCGGCCGCATGCTCTCCGGCGCGGTTGATTTCGACGATGTTGCGGTCGATGTCGTGGGCGACCGCGGTTTGCTGCTCGACGGCGGCGGCAATCTGCTGGTTCTGATCCACGATCATGCCGACGGCGCCGAGAATATTTTCCAGGGCCTGCTGGACCTTTTCCGACTGGCCCACGGTGCCTTCAGCCATGGCATGGCTGGTGCCCATGGCCTTGACCGCCGCGCCGACACCGCTGTGCAATCGGCTGATCATCTGCTCGATCTCTTCAGTGGAGTGCTGGGTGCGCCGGGCCAGGGTCCGCACTTCATCAGCCACCACCGCAAAGCCGCGGCCCTGCTCCCCGGCGCGGGCCGCTTCGATCGCGGCGTTGAGCGCCAGCAGGTTGGTTTGCTCGGCGATGCTCTTGATCACTTCCAGCACGCTGCTGATGGATTGGCTGTCGGTGGCCAGTTGATTGATCACGCGGACCGACTCATCGATCTCCGATGCCAACCGCGCAATGCTGCCTTGCTGGGACTGCACCAGGCCACGGCCGCTGACGGTTTCATCGTTGACGCTATGGGCGCTGCTCACCGCCGCCGCCGCGCTGCGTGCCACTTCCTGGGCGGTGGAGGACATCTGGTTCATGGCCGTCGCCACCTGTTCGATCTGGCTGCGCTGCCCGGAGACCGCCTGGTTACTGCGGGCCGAGACCGCCTCGACCTGGCCGGCCTGCAACTCAACCTGGCTGACGGTGTGCCCGACGCGCTCAATCAGGTCGTGGATCTTGGCCACGGTGCCATTGAACACTTGGCCCAGGTCGCCCAACTCGTCGCGGCTGCGGGCGACAAACGTGACGGTCATATCGCCCGCCGCCACCTTGTCCATCATCGCCCCCAAGCGCCGCAACGTGGTGCGCGTCGAGGCATAGAAACCGGCGTACAGATAAAAGATCAGCAAAAACACCGCCGCCAGGGCCGACACCAGTACGACCATGTGCGTGCGGTTTTGCGTCAGCCGTTGCTCCAACTGTTGTCCGAGGAAACCCAGGGTGGCCTCATTGAGTTGGTAGGTCTGGGCCATCAGTTGACTCACGTCGTCGTAGAAGCCCTGCCACGGTGCGTCGAGGGTTTCGGCCATCACCACCTGCTCTTCAAACAGTTCACTGCCTTGCTTGAGGCTCGCGTTGCTGGCCTTGGCCAGGCTGTCGAGCGCTGTGTGGGCGGCTTTGCTGGAGCCCAGGGCGTCCTGCAGCTTCAAGCCGTATTCGGCCTGGAGTTTTTCCAACTGCTGCAACAGCTCGTCGAAGCGCGTGCTGGAGGAGGAGTTGAGAAAACCCTGGCCGAGGGAGTACGCGCCCATTGCCCGCCCTTCGCCCAACGTCTGGGTGACTTGCGGCGTGACGCCGGTGATCAGTTCGCTGAGCTGGCGCAGATCACTCTGGGGGTCGCGGCTCAAGCCGGATTGGCTGGCGATGATCTGGCTGAGCATCTGCGCCTTGTTCAGCAGTTTGCCGATCAGCGCACTTTTGCTCTGTAGCGATGACTCCTGTTGCTGGGCCTTGAAGGCGCCAACCAGCTCGTCGCGCTTGGCGTCGAATACGGCGACTTGCTCGGGGTCGGTGGCCATCGCGCTCAGGCCTTGCAGGCGCGCCAGCACACTCTGCTCCAGGGTGTTGATCGCGCCCTCCAGATCGCCCGCCTTGCCGGATTGGCCGAGGGTCGCGTTGATCTGCACCTGGTTGTTGAGGGTTTCCAGGTCACGGCGCAAGGCCAGGCTGCTGCCGAGCAAATCCAGGCTTTGCAGTTCGATGCGGGTGCCCTGGAATTCACGCCAGGAATCGCGCACCAGGAAATAGTTGGTCGCCAGCATCGGCAACAGGAACAACACGCTGATCAAACTGAACTTCATGCCGAAGCTCAGGCGGTTCATCAGCGCGACGGCGGGATAGAGCAAGCTCTTCACAGGTGAACTCCCTTCCTATTATTTTTATTTGAGGCGCAGGGCGGCGGCAGATAGCCACTATTTGGCGCTCTACTTGTATAGCTCAAATCGTAAGGGAGTTTTGTAACGTAAAGTTAACGCGCTGTGGGAGCAGGCTTGCTCCCACAGGGATTGAGCGTGACCGCTAGGGCAACACGGTCCAGATGGCGAAACCGGCATACCACAGCACCGCCGCGCGCAGCAGCAGTTCCCACAGGCGATCCAGGCTGTTGATGCCGTCGGCCCCCACCACCGGCGGCGGGATTTCGGCGGCCACCAGGCCGACTTTGTCCATCAGTTGCGCGGCACTGATGTCCCAGCTCAACAGCTCGTGGAGCATCACTCGGCTGACCGCGACAAAGTTGCCCACCAAGGCGAAGCTCGCCGCCAGCAAGCGCACCGGCAACCAGTCAAAGGCATGCCGCAGTTGCGCGGCACGCTCGGCCACCAGAGGGTTCTGACTGTGTTCGCTGGCCAGCGCCAGCAGGCGATAGGCCAGGGCTGCGACCGGGCCCAACAGGAAATACCAGAAGATCACCGCAAAGAAGCTCTGATAGGCCTGCCACAAGAGATACCCCTGGACACCCTCCAGCAACTGCTCGCCACTGTCGGCAGCGACCTTCAGGTCACGCTCGGCCACATGCTCGGCGGCCTGCAGGTCGCCGCGCCGCCAGGCATCGCGGAACGGGCCAAGCCCGGCCAGCAGGTCACCGCGCCCCAGGCTATAGATCAGCACCAGCAAATGCACCGGCAGCGCCAACAGGCCGTAGGCCACCGGTTCCAGCACCAGCAGCAACAACGCCAGCACGGCCACCGGCAGCAACACCAGCAGCGCCAGAATCAACCAGGGCTGTTCGCCCAGGCGCGGGCTCGATTCCAATCTGGCCAGTTCGCGCAGCCATCTGCCGTCGCGCTGCAACTTTTGGCGCAAGGCCGAGAATTTCTCGATCCAGACCGCCAGCACCAACATCAGGAAACTCATTGTGCGTGTCCTCCATCCTGCAGGGCGCTGCGAAAGCGCATCCAATCAAAAGCGGGCCCGGGATCGGTCTTGCGCCCCGGGGCGATATCGCTGTGACCACAAATGCGCTGACGGGTGATGCCCGGGTAAGTCGCCAGCAACTGACGTGTCAGGTCGATCAGTGACGCATATTGGGCATCGGTAAAGGGCAGGTCATCCGTGCCTTCCAGCTCGATCCCCAGGGAAAAGTCATTGCACGTTTCGCGCCCCTCGAAGCTGGAAACCCCGGCATGCCAGGCGCGGTCGAGGCAGGACACAAACTGCGTCACCCCTCCGTCGCGTTCAATCAGAAAATGCGCTGACACGCGTAGGTCGGCAATCCCTGCAAAGTAAGGATGTTCCGTGACATCCAAGCGATTCTGGAAAAATTCCTGCACCTTGCCGGTGGCGAACTGCGCCGGCGGCAGGCTGATGTTATGCACCACCAACAGCGAGACTTCACCTGCGGGGCGCTCGTTGAAGTTGGGCGAAGGGCAATGACGAACACCCTGGCACCAACCGCTGGCGGGGTCCAACTGCATACAGGTTCCTTGAACGTGACTAAGTCTGACCAGTATGCCGCGTTCAGCCCTATGGTTGCGATCACTTGCCGCGATTGAGTTGACGCAAGTTACCCGCCACCGTCGCCAGCGCACGCTCGAACAGCAGGGCTTCGTCCAGGATACGCAACGCACCACGCTTGAACGCCAGGGCCAGTTGGCCGGCGCTGCGCTCGAGCACCTTGAGCCCGGCGCGGTTGACGAAAACATAGCGATCGGCCGGTGCCATGATCGCGTTCAGTTTGCCGCGCAGAGCGGTTTTCTCGGGTTCCAGGAACTCCAGCCAAACGCCAACGCGCAATTGGCGCACCTTGAGCAGGTCGGGATCATCCGCGGCCAGGTCCTGCGCGGCATCGGGCAGGCCTGGGTCGAACACGAAGGGCTCCTGCACCTCGATCAACCTCTCGCCGCCCTCGAACGCCTGAACATGCAGGGCCTGCAGCCGAACAAAGAACTCACGGGTGCTGAAAGGGTCGAACCCCGCGCCGCTCACCCCGTCGCGCAAGGCCTTGAGCAACGCCGGCAACTGCTCCAGCAGATGCCGCCCGGCCTCGGTGTCGTCGTGCAGGCTAACGCTCCAGATCAACTCGTCCAGGGTGCGCAGCCCCGCCTGCCACTGCACAGATTGCTCACCGTGCTTGAGGCTGGCCAGCAACAGCACCTGGCTCCAGGCCTGTTGCACAAACTGCACCACCGAGCGCGGCAGGACCTTGCCCAGCAAACGCCGGTTCAGCACGTCGGCCACGCGCTGTCGGGCCGCCTCGTTACGCAGGCGCGCTTCCTCGGTATCGCGGGTGTGCTGTTCGAGCAATGCACTGTGCCGGCGCTCGTCAGCGGTAAACGCGCAGAACTCCGACAGCAGTTCGGAAAAAATCGCCGGGTCTTCGGCAAAATCATTCAGCAACCGCTGCACCACCTGCTCGATGCGCAGGTACAGGCTGTCACGCGGGTTGCCCTCAGCCGGGCTCCAACCAATGGCGGCACCGGCGATTTCGTTGAGCAGCCGCCGCGCCGGATGGCCGGCGCGGCTGAAAAGGCTCTTGTCCAGCACCGCCAGTTTGAGCATCGGGATCTGCAACCGGGCGATCAAGGCTTTGAAGGCGTCCGGGACGGCGTGGTCATTGAGGATGAACTCGAACAACAGCGCGACCAGGTTGATCACGTCTTCGTCGGCCTCTTCCACGACCCGGGATTTGCCGCTCTTGACGCTGACTCGGGTCAGCAGTTGCTTCAACTGGTTGCGCAGGTCGAAGTCGTCCTCGACATCCGGCTCCGGCACGTATTGCTGCAAATGGGACAACAGCCGCAGCAGGTCGCGAGTGGCAATGGGCTGGGGCTCGGCGCTGGCTTCCAGGGTCGGCGTGACACTGCCGCGCACGGCGCCCAGCAGCGCTCGCAAGGTAGAAAAGGCGTGCTCGCCATTTTCGTCGACTGGCTGGTCGGCGCTTGGCAACCGGGCTTCACGCGTGTGCTTGCACGGTACGCGCCCGCCGGAACGACGGGCCGGCACCGCCTTGAGTTCAGGCAGCACGCCGGTGGCGACCAGCAACTGATTGGCCTCACCGTACAGGTGGTCGGCGTCGCTGAGCACGTACTTTTCAAAGAGCTTGAGCATGACCAGCTTGACGCGAATTTCCACGCCCAGGCTGCGCCCCGCGCGTAGGAAAAACTCGCACAGCAGCGCCGGCCCCAGGGGGTTCTCGCAGTCATCCATGGACCTGCCGAGCAAGGCGCCCAGGCGAGTGGTCAGTTGCCCCAGGGCGAGGCCGTCGCGATGCTGCACCCGCCCGAGCATTGCCTCCAGCGCCAGGGCTTTTTCCAGGTCCTCCCTGAGGATGCCGGGCACCTTGTCGTAGGACACCACCGGCACCAACTGCCGTTCACCGCGCCCTGCCCCGCCCAGGTTGGCGAAGGCCTCGAACAGTTGCCCCATGAACACGCGCTCGAAATTCTTGCGCTTGAGACGCAGGTCGCGCATGGCTTCAAAGAAAATATGGTGGTCGACGTTGTTAAGGGCCTTGTCGGCCATTTCGAACAGGGTGTCGTCGGCGTTATCGAACAGCTCCTGCAAACCTTGCTGCAGTTGCTGCGCAGCCTTGTCGCGAACCTGCAGCAACACCACCGGTAGGCGCGCGAGCGGCGATGGCGTGGTCTGTGCCTTATTGATCGGCACCACCTTTCCGTCGTTGTGCATCCAGGCCTCCTGAAACGGCGGTGTGGGTAGGGCAAAGTCGGGGCAGGCCCAGTGGGGCACTGCGAATATCCGGTTACCACCAGGACGTCAAAGCTATGACGCCAATTGCAAGGCGCGAGATTATCTTGCAAATGGGGGTCGTTGCGCCAGCGAACTCTGTCATAACGCTGTAAATGAGCACGCCACTGGGTTCAAACGCGCACAGCCCCTATAATCGGCGCACTTTGTTTGTGGAGCCTGTTATGCCGAATCTCCGTCTTGCCGACCTCACCGCCGAAATCGAAGCCAACGTGCGCCGTGCACTGCGCGAAGACATCGGCAGCGGCGACATCACCGCGCAATTGATCCCGGCCGAACGGCTGGCCAAGGCCACGATCATCACCCGCGATGCGGCCGTTATCGCTGGCACGGCCTGGGTGGACGCGGTGTTCCGCCAACTGGACCCGCGGGTCGCGGTGCATTGGCTGGTGGCCGACGGTGAACGCGTCAGCCCCAACCAGGCACTGTTCCACCTCGAAGGCCCGGCACGTTCGCTGCTCAGCGGCGAACGTAGCGCGCTGAATTTCCTGCAGATGCTCTCCGGCGTGGCCACACGCGCCCAGTACCTGGCGGATAGCGTCGCGAGCACCCAGGTCAAGTTGCTCGACACGCGCAAGACGCTGCCGGGCCTGCGTCTGGCGCAGAAATACGCCGTGACCTGTGGCGGTTGCCACAACCATCGCATCGGTTTGTATGACGCGTTCCTGATCAAGGAAAACCATATCGCCGCCTGTGGCGGTATCGCCCAGGCGATTTCGGCCGCGCACAAGATCGCCCCGGGCAAACCGGTGGAAGTCGAAGTGGAAAGCCTGGACGAATTGCGCGAAGCATTGGCGGCGGGCGCCGATATCATCATGCTCGACGAACTGAGCCTGGACGACATGCGTGAAGCCGTGCGCCTGAACGGCGGCAAAGCCAAGCTGGAAGCCAGCGGCGGGATCAACGAAAAAACCCTGCTGCCCATCGCTGAAACCGGGGTGGACTACATCTCCATCGGCGCGATGACCAAGGATGTGAAAGCGGTGGACCTGTCGATGCGCCTCAGTATCTGAAGCCCGTTGCAGGAGCCGGGTTGCCGGCTCCTGCAACAGCGGTTCAGACCACCAGGTTATTCATCTCGCAATACTCTTCCCATTCGACACCGAGCACTTCAGCCGCCTCTTGGTGCAAGGCCAGCCGTGCGGCTTCGAACTCGTCCGCTGACGAGGTGTACTTGAGGCTCAGCTCCCATGGCTGGAGGCCCTGGCTCTCAGCCTCGTCCTCAAATGCCCACTGGATCTGGTCGCGCTGATCGTCAGCGCTCAGGTCCTTGATCTCTTCTTTAAGCTGCGGCGATTCCCCGAGGTATTTGTCGAGGGCTGCTTGGTGCCGAACTTCCTGGGTCATTTCAGTCGTGGTCATGTTGTTCTCTTAGATCGAGGAATGGGGATGCATCTGGGTCATCAAGGTTGCGCAGATACAAAAGAGCGGGCACGAATGCCGACTCGCCTGGCCTTCAGAACCATTCTGGGATCATCTGAAAACGGTGTTGCTTTGGTGCCCGAGACAGGAATCGAACCTGCGACCTTCGCGTTACGAGTGCGCTGCTCTACCGGCTGAGCTACACGGGCGGTGGGCTAAAGCTAGCACCGCATCGGGCGTCCGGCAACTCACTGACGTCGCAGGGCAATCACCCCTTGGGCCCAGAAGCGCGGCTGCAGGTGTTGGTTGCCACCTTCAAGATAGTCTTGCTGGGCTTGCTCGATGTGCGGGGCATCACGCATCACGACCCACACCAGCAGGCCAACGGACAGCACCGCCGCCACCCGCCACCCTGCCCAGGCCCACGGCAGCGACGCGCCAGGAGCGGCGCGCCACACGTGCAGCGCCATCAACCAGCCCACCACCAGCGCCAACCAGACCTGCGAGTTGGGCATCACGATGACGCCGTCGACCATCGCTTGCGTAAGCGCGCCCAGCAATGCCGCGAACAGGCACCCGCGCAGCAAGTCCACGCGCGCTGTAGAACAAGCCCGCGCCCGCAACACGCGGAGGGTGGCCCAGCCACCGCGCCACGCCAAGGCAGCCACGCACAAGGCCGAGGGAACGCCCCACTCGCTGGCCCATTGCAGGATTGCCTGGTGCGGGTGCGCGGCGATCGGGTTGGCGATATCCGCGAAATGCATCGGCCCGAACCCCAGCCACGGACGCTCGACGATCATGTGCCAGGCCTGCCACCAGATCGGGCCACGCCCCGACAGCGAAGTGGTGAGGCGATCGCTGACGCCACTGCCGACCTCGACACCCAGCGCACCCGTCAACAGCGTGAACAACGCCGTATACAGCAACAAACCGCCGCACACCGCAGCCAATTGCCAGGCCAACCAGCGTCGCCCCCACGGCCCGAGCAGCGCCAATGCCACCCCGGCCACCGCCATGCCGAGCCAGGTGCCGCGGGTGCCGCCGCTGATAGCGATCAACCACCACACACACAGCAACGCAAACACCGCGCCGCGCACGGAGCGGGAGACCTTGGGCATCAGCAAGGGCAGCGCCAGCAACGGCAGGGTGAAGGTCTGGAATTGACCGTAGAAGCGCTTGTTGGAAAACCCGGACAGCAACGCGTCCGGATCAAGAACCCGCGCGCCACTGGCGAAGGCGAGCGCGCCGGCATACAGATATTGGATTGACTTGATCAGGCACAACAGCACCACCATCAGGATCAGCACGCGGTCCAACGGCTCACCTGCATGTCGGCGCAGCAGGGCAACCGCGACGGCGATCGCCCCACAACTGATGAACAGCGCGACCTCGGTGAAGGCCCAGAGCGGCTGATGGGCCAGTGCCGATGACACCAGGCCCAGCCCAACGATCAGCACCAGGCCCAGGGCCGTCGGCCGGTCCACCAGACGCTCGACGGGAACGACCGTCAGCCCATACACCACCGCGCCCAGGCCCAGGGCCACCTGCATTGCGCGCTGCCAGTCATGCCCGCTGAACGGTGCGCAGATACCCAGCGCGAGCAAGCACGCTGCAATCACCAGGAACGTCTTGTCGCGCTGCTGCGGGGATAACGACATCGGCCACCTTTACGTCCGTGCGCAGGGTTTGGCAGTCATGCTCCGTCGGCGCCACACCCTTTGGCGGCGTACTTGGCCTCTGCCGTCGTGGCGCATTTCCAGCCGGCGGTGGCGCTGCGCGTCAGGGTAATGGTCTTGCCCAGTACCGGTGCCGGGGCGTCGAGTATTTCGCAACTGATGGAACCGGCGCCGGTGGCGACATCCCCTGCCACATCGATCTTGCAATTGGCGGTCGGGCTAGTGCCACCGATCAATGCCACGGTTGGCACTGTGCCTTGGTTGAATACATCCTCGTAGCCGGCTTTCAACGCGGTGATTTCAGCCAGCCCGGCCGTGAACTTGGCCTTGGCCTGATGCGTGGTGTACATGGGCAAGCCAATGGTGGCCAAAATGCCGATGATTGCCACGACGATCAATAACTCGATCAAAGTAAAACCTTTCTGACGCATCACATTCCTCTCCAGAACAGAACCCATGACAAGGCGCGTCCTGCGCCCCGTATCGTGCAGCCGCGCCAGTGTACTCACCCGCGAGCGGCCAATCGCGTCCAAGACGCACAATCTGACATTTTATCGTTGAACGCCGAGCAATCCGAATCCGTCACCTGGCTACGCTATAAAGATTCGACGACCTGTGTGCGGAACAGAGACATGACCAACGCTGCCACGACATACGCTTGGGAAGGCATCAACCGCCAGGGACGCAGGGTGTCCGGGCAAACCGTCAGCCACGACCTCGCGCGGGTCAAGGCACAACTGCGCCAGCAAGGGATTTGCCCTGGCCGCGTGCGCAAACAATCCGCCGGCCTGCCAAGCCTCGCTGCGCCGATCAAACCGGCGGACATTGCCCTGTTCACTCGCCAACTGGCGACACTGCTGAAGGCCGGCATTGCCTTGCTGCAAGCCTTCGACGTGATCAGCGAAGGCTTCGACAACCGCCACATGTACAGGCTGGTAAAAGGCCTGAAACAGGAGATCGGCGCCGGAAATACCCTGGCGTCGGCCCTGCGCAAACAGCCGCGCTACTTCGATGACCTGTACTGCAACCTGGTGGCGGCGGGTGAGCAGGCCGGTGCCCTGGAAACCCTTCTGGAACGGGTGGCGGATCACCTGGAAAAGAGCGAACGGCTCAAGGCCCGGATCAAGAAGGCCATGACCTACCCCATCGCGGTCATCGTGGTCGCCAGCCTTGTCAGCAGTCTCTTGCTGATCCATGTGGTGCCGCAATTCCAGAACCTGTTCGCCAGCGTGGACAGCGAGTTGCCTGGTTTTACTCTGTACGTGATTGCCTTGTCCGAGTTCCTGCAACAAGCCTGGTGGATGCTGGCGCTCAGCCTGGGCGCGGGAGGTCTGGGGTTGCGCCGGGCCTATCGCGTATCGCCGGGTTTTCGTCATTGGCTGGATGCCGGTTTGTTGAAAGCGCCCCTGGCGGGCACACTGCTGAAAAAGTCGGCGGTCGCCCGCTACGCACGCACGCTTTCAACTACGTTCGCGGCCGGAGTGCCGTTGGTGCAGGCCCTGGATTCAGTGGCCGCCGCTGCCGGCAACCAGCTATTCAAACAGGCTATCGAACATATGCGTCACGATGTATCCACAGGCATGCCGTTGAATCGGGCCATGGCTACCAGCGGTCTGTTCCCTGGCATGGCGATCCAGATGACGGCGATTGGTGAAGAATCCGGCACCCTGGAGCACATGCTGGAAAAAGTCGCGAGCCACTATGAGTCGGACGTCGACACGCTGGTCGACCAGCTCACCAGCCTGATGGAACCGCTGATCATGGTGGTGCTCGGCGGGATTGTCGGCGCTTTGGTAATCGCCCTGTACCTGCCGGTCTTCCAACTCGGTACGGCATTTTGAGCCTGCTGTTGAGCCAGCAGCCGTGGGCCTTTGTCGCCATGGCAATGGTGCTGGGCTTGATCGTGGGCAGTTTCCTCAACGTGCTGGTGTGGCGCCTGCCGAAAATGCTTGAACGGGAATGGCGCGCACAGGCCCATGAAGTGCTCGGTTTGCCCGGCGACCCCGTCGGGCCGAGATACAACCTGATGCAGCCCAATTCCTGCTGCCCACACTGCAATCAGCCGATTCGGCCGTGGGAAAACATCCCGCTGCTCAGCTACCTGATGCTCCGGGGCCGCTGTGCCCATTGCCGCGAAGCGATCAGTACGCGTTATCCCTTGACCGAACTGGCGTGCGGGTTGATCTCGGCCGTGGTGGCCTGGCATTTTGGCTTTGGCTGGCAAGCGGGCGCAGTGATGCTGTTGAGCTGGGGCTTGTTGGCGATGAGCCTGATCGACGTCGACCACCAACTGCTGCCCGACGTGCTGGTCCTGCCGCTGTTGTGGCTGGGGCTGATGCTTAACAGCGTCGAGCTGCTGGTGCCCCTGCCCGATGCACTGTGGGGTGCGGTGATCGGCTACATGAGCCTGTGGACGGTGTTCTGGCTGTTCAAGCTGGCCACCGGCAAGGACGGCATGGGCTACGGCGACTTCAAGTTGTTGGCGCTGCTCGGCGCCTGGGGTGGCTGGCAAATCCTGCCGATGACGCTGCTGATGTCATCGCTGGTGGGCGTGTGCGGCGGGCTGATCCTGCTGCGTCGGAGCAAGATCCAGGCGGCCACGCCGATGCCGTTTGGTCCCTATCTGGCAATTGCCGGCTGGATTGCCGTGCTCTGGGGTGGTCAAATAACCGACTTCTATTTGCAGTCTGTCGGTTTCAAATGACCACTCCTGTTGCAACACCCTGGATTCTTGGCCTTACGGGCGGCATCGGCAGCGGCAAGAGCGCCGCGGCCCAGCACTTCAGCGACCTCGGCGTAGACCTGGTAGACGCCGATCACGCCGCGCGCTGGGTGGTCGAACCCGGCCGGCCGGCGCTCGCCAGCATTGTCGAACACTTCGGTGCCGGCGTGCTGCAGCCCGACGGCCAGTTGGACCGCGCCGCATTGCGCAAGTTAATCTTTGAAGTGCCGCAAGAACGCCGCTGGCTGGAAGCCTTGCTGCACCCGTTGATTGGCGAAGAGATTCGCAACCACCTGGCGCGTGCGCGCTCGCCTTACGCGATCCTGGTGTCGCCGCTGCTGATCGAATCCGGCCAGCACAGCATGACCCAACGCATCCTGGTGATCGACGTGCCGCAATCCCTGCAGATTCAGCGTACCCTGCAGCGCGACGGCATCAGCGAACAACAGGTGCAGGCGATACTCAAGGCCCAGTCCAGCCGCGAAGACCGCCTGAGCCATGCCGATGACGTGCTGGTCAATGACCGCGACCTCGCCTGGTTGCACAGCGAGGTCGAACGACTGCACCACTTTTACCTTACTTTGCGTGGAGGCCGATCATGAGCCAACCCTTGACCGTCGAATGCCCAACCTGCGGCGCACCCGTGGAATGGAAAGCGACCAACCTCAACCGGCCGTTCTGCTCGGACCGTTGCAAGCTCATCGACCTGGGTGCCTGGGCCGCTGAGGAACATAAGATCCCCGTGGCGCCGGACGCCGAAGACGAGCTGTTTTCCGAAGACCTGCCACCGCGCCATTAAGGCCGCATAAAGGCATATTCCTGCTGGTCGTCGAGGTTCTCTGCCAGGTATTGCAACTCGTCGGCCAGGTCTTCGAAACTGCGCACGCCCTTGCTCTGCTGCACCACCGCGCTGAGCATCGCGCGCAAGGTCAAGCCTGGATCAAAGCCGATTTCTTGTGCCGCGTCCTGGCTTCTGCGCAACTCCTGACGTGCCCATTCATACACACTCATGATCCGTGCTCCCATCTTGCTCAGGAAAAGTTTCGCAAAGCATGGGCCCGCCACGCTGGGCGCGATTTGATCTGAGTCAAGTCTGCGAATTGTCGTCTTTCCAGGGCGCCGAGAGGTAGCGCGTGCGGTTGAATGTCTCCAGCCATTCCGGGCAAAACACCACCAGGGCGCTGATGACCATGCCGTTGATGAAGGCCTCGGGGAAGATGATCAGCCACAGGTAACCGATAAAATCCTCCAGCCATTCCGGCATCGCGAAACGCCCGTCGAACCACAGCAACCCCAGCCCGGCCAACAGGCAGAGCAAGGCCGACAATGCAGCGGCGAAAAAGCCGGAACAGAAGATATAGACGAACGGGTTACGCGGTTGTGCCCGCTCGACAAGCACCGCGCAGGTTTCAGTGACCAGCACCGGCAGCACGATCAGCAGCAGGCCGTTGATGCCCACGGCGGCCAGGTCCTGGCGACCCAGCAACAGCAAGCCCAACTGCGCGGCGAAACCGCCGACGATTGCCAGCGGCCAGTCGAGCAGCAGGGTCACGGCCGTCATGCCGATAAAGTGGTAGGAGACACCAGTATCGAAATCGCGCCTCACCAACCACAACATGAATAACGCGAACACCGTACCGAACAGCAAATGCTGGCGCCGCCGGTCAGCAAACAGCTCGACCCACGGCGAACGCAAGATCGCCCACAACAGCACCGGCGCGTACAACAGCCAGCCGATGCCGAGGGTTCCCGGCGCCAGCACCGCGGCACTGATCACGGTTTCACCTGCTCCAGGGCCTCGCGCAGTTCAGCCGCAGAGCCGTACTCGTGGCGCGCTGTCAGCTTGCCATTATCCAATTGCAGCCACAGCACCTTATCCACAGGCGCGGGATAACGCGGAGCGATGCGTGCGTCCCGGTCCAGCATGACCCGGTAGTTGTAGGACTGCATGGCCGGCACCGCGAACAGCTTGGCGACCAGCCGAGGCATGCGCTGGATATCCGCGACAAACACCCCATGCCGCGCTTCGAGATAGTCTTTGGGCTGGCCTTGCAGGGCGGCGTTCACTAGCTTGGCGGCATCCATGCTGCGGGCCACCAACAGGACCTGTGCCTGGTCATCCAGAGTGTAGGCCTGATCGAACTGATCCAGCAGAGTCCAGGGCGCCACGCGCTCACCCACTTCAACCGCCTGGGCCCACACGGGCAACAGGCTCAACAACAGCACGGCGAAAAACTTCACTGCACACCTCATGCTTGAGAGAAAACCGAGTCGACAGTTTACACCGGGCTTTCGCGTCGGGACTTCCTGAGGTCATCATTTGGGCGCTAAGCTGCACGCATGGATGACTCAGATTATTTGCGCCTGCTCACCGTGGCAGCCGAACAAGCCAATGCGTTCCTGTCCAATGCCCGTAAATGGGAGCGTGAGCGTTGGGTCTGCCAGCGCCTGCTGCAAGGCTTGAACGTGCCGTACCGCGCCGAAGAGTTTCATGCCGCCGGGCAAGAACCGCCGGACGTGCTGTTTCGTGACGCCAGTTTCGAAGTGTTTTTCGTGCTGGACGAAGGACGCCGTCTGAACGATGAATGGCGCGACGAATTGCTGCGTCGACGCAGTGCGTTTTCCCTCAGCCAGCTGGTCAGGCGCGAAGCCAAGCCGCGGCGGATTCCGGCCCATGAATTCCTGCTGCGCCTGGCGCCGACCCTGCGCAAAAAAGCGCACAACTACAAAGAACGCGGGATGGACCTGGGCGAGCTGGATATCGTCGCCTTCGCCAGCCTCAAGCGCGAGGTGCTGGACCTCAACAGTCATTTCCCGCCGCCCACCGAATACTTGCGCCAGGGCTGGCGCTCGCTGTCGCTGGTGGGGCCGACGTTTGCCCGGGTACTGTTCGCCCACCCGGACGCGCCGGATTTCTTGCGCAACAATCTGGGGCGCAGCATCGTGTTCGACGTGGGCATCAGCCTGTGACGCGAGCACAGGCTACGCTTATGGCGATACCGCCAACCCCCTGACTGTAACGTGGCGCCCTTTTGCAACGTCTACCTGACGAGGCCTTATATGACCAGCCGCCTGAACCCCGACGACCAACAGCATGTCGAAGAGTACCTGCAACTCTCCCAGAACCGAGTCGAGCGCAAGCCTTTCCGGCCGTGGCTGCTCCTTGGTGTGGTGCTGGTGGTGGTGATCGGGCTCGGCCTGCTGAGCCGCCTTTTGAGTTACCTGACGCTATGAGCTGCCTGGCGCTCGCGGGGGTAACCGCTCCGATTTCTTTTAGCCTTGCGAGATACCCCCATGACCCATCGTATTATTATCGTCGGCGGCGGCGCCGGCGGCCTGGAGTTGGCTACCCGCCTGGGTAAGACTCTGGGCAAGCGCGGCACCGCCAGCATCACGCTGGTGGACACCAACCTGACCCATATCTGGAAACCGCTGCTGCACGAAGTGGCCGCCGGCTCGCTGAACTCTTCGGAAGACGAACTCAATTATGTCGCCCAGGCCAAATGGAACCACTTCGAGTTCCAGCTGGGGCGCATGAGCGGGCTCGACCGTGAACAGAAGAAAATTCAACTGGCCGCGACCCTCGACGAAGAAGGCCGCGAACTGGTGCCTGCGCGCGTGCTGGGCTACGACAGCCTGGTGATCGCGGTCGGCAGTACCACCAACGACTTCGGCACCGAAGGCGCGGCGCAACACTGCCTGTTCCTCGACACGCGCAAACAGGCGGAGCGCTTCCATCAGCAGTTGCTCAACCACTACCTGCGCGCCCATGCCGGGCAAACCGACGTGGTGGAAAAGATCAGCGTGGCCATCGTCGGCGCTGGCGCCACCGGGGTTGAACTGGCCGCCGAACTGCATAACGCCGCCCATGAACTGGCAGCCTACGGCCTGGACCGGATCAAACCGGAAAACATGCACATCACCCTGATCGAAGCCGGCCCACGGGTCCTGCCTGCCCTGCCAGAGCGGATCGGCGGGCCGGTGCATAAAACCCTGGAGAAGCTCGGCGTGACGGTGCTGACCAACTCGGCGGTCAGCGAAGTGACGGCCGACGCGCTGATCACCAGCAGCGGCCAAGTGATTCCGGCCAGCCTGAAAGTGTGGGCCGCCGGCATCCGTGCGCCCGCCTTCCTCAAGGACATCGACGGCCTGGAAACCAACCGCATCAATCAACTGCAGGTGCTGCCGACACTGCAAACCACCCGCGACGAAAACATCTTCGCCTTCGGTGACTGCGCCGCCTGCCCACAACCCGGCACCGACCGCAACGTACCGCCACGCGCCCAGGCCGCGCACCAGCAGGCTTCATTGCTGGCCAAATCGTTGAAGCTGCGGATCGAAGGCAAGGACCTGCCATCGTACAAGTACACCGACTACGGCTCGCTGATCTCGCTGTCGCGCTTCTCGGCGGTGGGTAACCTGATGGGCAACCTCACAGGCAGTGTGATGTTGGAAGGCTGGTTGGCGCGGATGTTCTATGTGTCGCTGTACCGCATGCACCAGATGGCGCTGTATGGCGTCTTCCGCACGGCGATGCTGATGCTGGGCAGCCGGATTGGGCGCGGAACTGAGCCACGTCTCAAACTTCACTAAACACGCGATCAATGTGGGAGGGGGCTTGCTCCCTCCCACATTGGTGTTGTGTTGGATTTGGGATAATTTCAGGCAAAAAAAATCCCCGTATCTTTCGATACGAGGATTTTTAATATGGTCGGGGTAAGGGGATTCGAACTCCTGACATCCTGCTCCCAAAGCAGGCGCGCTACCGGACTGCGCTATACCCCGGTAAAACAAAGGCGACCTCTCAGCCGCCTTCTTCGATCAGGGCTTTTGGCCTCTGATCTTAAGATCTGATTCCAGCGTTAACTGGTTTCAAAAATGGTGGGTCGTGTGGGATTCGAACCTACGACCAATTGGTTAAAAGCCAACTGCTCTACCAACTGAGCTAACGACCCAAAAATGGTCGGGGTAAGGGGATTCGAACTCCTGACATCCTGCTCCCAAAGCAGGCGCGCTACCGGACTGCGCTATACCCCGGTTTTGAAATTGGCTCCGTGACCAGGACTCGAACCTGGGACCCAATGATTAACAGTCATTTGCTCTACCGACTGAGCTATCACGGAACTACACATTTCAAATGTACAACTTTTACTGCGGTGTAACCTTCTCTTCGATGCGTCCGTATCGCTACGTTCGCGTCTCTGAGGCGCGCTATTCTACAATCTTAAAAACCCCTGTCAACCCTTTAAATTGCTTTTAAGACAATGATTTGCGCTTCTTTCTGATTTCTTCTTGGGGAGAAGAAACCCGTGGGCTGACGTTGCTGCGGGGCGCACTTTACAAGCCTTTGCCTTACAGTTCAACGCCCTATCGAAAAAAAAGGCCTCGCAATGCGAGGCCTTCACTTTATAGCCCTACTGACTGGACTCAGTGGAAGACGATTTCGTCGTTTTCCACCGTGGCCTTGACGCTGGTGCCCGGCATAAAGCTGCCCGACAGAATCAACTGGGCCAGCGGGTTTTCGATCCAGCGCTGGATCGCACGCTTCAACGGCCGTGCGCCATACACCGGGTCGTAACCGACCGCGATCAGCTTGTCCAACGCCTCGGGGCTCAGCTCCAGCGCCAGCTCGCGCTCAGCCAGACGGCTGCGCAGGCGGCCCAACTGGATCTCGGTGATGCCCGCGATCTGATCCCGCGCCAAAGGCTCGAAGATCACCACTTCATCGACCCGGTTGATGAATTCCGGACGGAAGTGCGTGGTCAGCGCATCCATCACAGCTGCGCGCTGGGCTTCACGATCGCCCACCAGTTCCTGGATCTGCACCGACCCCAGGTTGGAGGTCATCACGATCACCGTGTTGCGGAAATCCACAGTACGCCCGTGGCTGTCCGTCAGCCGGCCATCTTCCAGCACCTGCAGCAAGATGTTGAACACGTCCGGGTGGGCCTTCTCGACCTCATCCAGCAGGATCACCGAGTAGGGCTTGCGCCGTACCGCTTCGGTCAGGTAACCGCCTTCCTCGTAGCCTACGTAGCCCGGTGGCGCCCCGATCAGGCGAGCCACGGAATGTTTCTCCATGAACTCGGACATATCGATCCGCACCATGGCTTCTTCGGTGTCGAAGAGGAACTCGGCCAAGGCCTTGCACAACTCGGTCTTACCCACACCGGTCGGGCCGAGGAACATGAACGAGCCACTTGGGCGATTCGGGTCGGACAACCCGGCACGGGAACGCCGTACCGCGTTGGACACCGCCACCACCGCCTCTTCCTGGCCGATGACGCGCTGGTGCAACAGGCTTTCCATCTTCATCAGCTTGTCGCGTTCGCCTTCGAGCATTTTCGACACGGGGATACCGGTCCACTTCGAGACAACTTCGGCAATTTCTTCCTCGGTCACCTTGCTGCGCAGCAATTGGTTCTCGCTGTGACCATGCTGGTCGACCATCTGCAGGCTGCGTTCCAGGTCCGGGATCACCCCGTACTGCAACTCGGCCATGCGGTTCAGGTCGCCCTTACGGCGTGCGGTTTCCAGCTCCTGGCGCGACTGCTCGATCTTTTGCTGGATCTGTGCCGAACCCTGTACTTCAGCTTTTTCCGCGTTCCAGATTTCCTCGAGGTCCGAGTACTCGCGTTCCAGGCGGAGGATTTCTTCCTGGAGTTTTTCCAGGCGTTTTTTCGCCGCTTCGTCCTCTTCTTTTTTCAGTGCCTGGGATTCGACTTTCAGTTGAATCAGGCGCCGATCCAGACGGTCGAGCACTTCCGGCTTGGAGTCGATCTCCATGCGGATACGGCTGGCCGCTTCGTCGATCAGGTCGATGGCCTTGTCGGGCAACTGCCGGTCGGTGATATAGCGATGGCTCAATTTCGCCGCCGCAATGATCGCGCCGTCAGTGATCGCTACCTTGTGGTGGACCTCATAGCGTTCTTTCAGGCCCCGCAGGATCGCGATGGTGTCTTCTTCGCTCGGTTCTTCCACCAGCACTTTCTGGAAACGCCGCTCAAGGGCCGCATCCTTCTCGATGTACTGGCGGTATTCGTTGAGCGTGGTGGCACCCACGCAGTGCAACTCGCCCCGCGCCAAGGCAGGCTTGAGCATGTTGCCGGCGTCCATCGAGCCTTCGCCTTTACCGGCGCCGACCATGGTGTGCAGCTCGTCGATAAACAGAATGATCTGCCCTTCCTGCTTCGACAGCTCGTTAAGCAGGGATTTGAGACGCTCTTCGAACTCGCCGCGGAATTTCGCGCCGGCGATCAGCGACCCCATGTCCAGGGACAGCAGGCGCTTGCCCTTGAGGCCGTCCGGCACTTCACCGTTGATGATGCGCTGGGCCAGGCCCTCGGCAATCGCGGTTTTACCCACGCCAGGCTCACCGATCAGCACCGGGTTGTTCTTGGTACGGCGCTGCAGGACCTGGATGGTGCGACGAATCTCGTCGTCACGGCCGATCACCGGGTCCAGCTTGCCTTCTTCGGCGCGCTTGGTCAGGTCGACAGTGTATTTATCCAGGGCCTGGCGCGACTCCTCGTGGTTGGGGTCGTTCACCGCTTCGCCGCCACGCAGGTTGTTGATGGCGTTTTCCAGGGCTTTTTTGCTGACGCCCTGGCCCAGCAACAATTTGCCGAGCTTGCTGTTTTCGTCCATGGCGGCGAGCAGCACCAGCTCGCTGGAGATGAACTGGTCGCCCTTCTGCTGAGCCAGGCGGTCCGCTTGATTGAGCAGGCGCGCCAGGTCCTGGGACATATTCACGTCGCCCGTAGGATTCTGGATTTTCGGCAGTTGGTCGAGCTCTTTGCTCAACTCCTTGCGCAGGCTGTTGACGTCGAAGCCCACCTGCATCAGCAAGGGCTTGATAGAACCACCTTGCTGTTCCAGGAGCGCCTGCATCAAGTGCGCGGGCTCAATGGCCGGGTGGTCGAGGCCGACCGCCAGGGATTGGGAGTCGGATAAGGCCAATTGCAATTTACTGGTTAAACGATCAATACGCATTAGTCACCTTCCTTTTGAGCAGGCCGGAGCTACAAACACATCCTGAATGAAGAAACCTGCCAGATAGCCCTATAGATGTGGTCGATTCTGGGAGATTCAAGCGTCGGACAGTTGACGTAGATCAGAAGAGTCTAGCGCTCCAGCCAAATAAGGGAGGCGAACCGACCCGTGCGTGGACTGCGGCGGAAAGAAAAGAAGCGCGGATCGTTCACGGTGCAGAACCCGCCACCGTAAACGGCAGTGATACCGCGGGCAGCCAGGCGCAAACGGGCCAGTTGGTAGATGTCGGCCATGAACTTGCCAGGGTTGAGGCTGGGCACAAAGGCCTGGGCGGTGCCCGGCAGTTGCTGCACGAACGCTTCCCGCACTTCCGGGCCGACTTCGAAGGCTTGCGGGCCAATGGCCGGGCCCAGCCAGACCAATATGTCGGCAGGCTCGGCTTGCAGGCTTTCGGCGGTGGCCTCCAGCACGCCCGCGGCCAAGCCACGCCAACCCGCGTGAGCGGCGGCGACGCGTGTGCCGGCGCGGTTGCAGAACAACGCAGGCAGGCAATCGGCGGTCATGGAGGTGCAGGCGATGCCCGGCGTGCTGGTCCAACTGCCGTCGGCTTCGGCAATGCGCTCGGGGTCGGCCTCGACCACGTTCACGCCGTGGACCTGGCGGAGCCAGGCCGGCCGGACATGAAAGACTTCGGTGAGGCGACGGCGATTTTCAAGCACAGCCTCGGGGCTGTCCTCGACGTGATCGCCCAGGTTGAGGCTGTCGAACGGCGCCAGGCTGACGCCGCCCGCACGGGTGGTGACGCAGGCCTTGACCTGAGCCGGCGCGGGCCAGTCAGGAATCAGCCAGTCACTCATCCGATAAATGCCTCGCGATCCTGCCTGAGCAGCGACAGCAACCAGACCAGATCGTCCGGCAGAGGCGATTCCCAGCTCATCCGCTTACCGCTCGTCGGATGATCCAGCTCCAGGAACCGCGCATGCAGCGCCTGACGCGGGAAGGACTTCAGCGATTCAACCATGGTGGCACTGGCCGCCGGCGGAATACGGAAGCGACCGCCGTAGGCCGGATCTCCGACCAACGGGAAGTTGATGTGCGCCATGTGTACGCGAATCTGGTGGGTACGGCCGGTTTCCAGCTTGACCCGCACATGGGTGTGGGACCGGAAACGCTCCAGCACACGGTAGTGGCTGACGGCCTGCTTGCCGCCTTCCATCACCGCCATACGCTGGCGCTGCTGGCCGTGACGACCGATAGGCGCATTGATCTTGCCACCCGCCACCACGACGCCGATCACGATGCACTCGTAGATCCGGCTGACGCTGCGGCTCTGCAACTGTGTAACCAGCTGCGTCTGGGCCTGAATGGTCTTGGCCACCACCATCAAGCCGGTCGTGTCCTTGTCCAGGCGGTGTACGATGCCGCAGCGCGGGACATTGATGATGTCCGGCACATGGTGCAACAGAGCATTGAGCAAGGTGCCATCAGCGTGCCCGGCCGCCGGGTGAACCACCAGGCCTGCGGGTTTGTTGATGACCAGGATGTCGTCGTCTTCATAGACGATGTCCAGCTCGATGTCCTGGGCGATCCATTCTCCCTGGGCTTCCTGCTCGGCAGTCAGCTCAAGAATCGCACCGCCATGGACTATGTCTCGCGGGCGGATAACCGCTCCATCCACAGTCAGGCGGCCGTCTTTGATCCAGGCGGAAAGGCGCGAGCGCGAGTGCTCAGCGAATAATTGTGCGGCGACTTGATCGAGGCGTTGGCCGCCCAATTCGGACGGCACCTCTGCGCGAAGTTCAATTTTATCGGACATGCTCAGACTAGGCGTGGCACAGCCTTTGGTTTCGGCTGCGCGCTTGTGGTTAAATACGGCGTCTTTTGCCCCGATGCTTTCAACGGGGCGCTCATCATAACAGGACGGCCCCGCCCAAGACAGCGGCCGTCATAGGGACGCAAGCCGCCATGCAAGTGAAACACCTGCTGCTGATCGCCATCCTCGCCATGACTGCTGCTTGCTCGTCAACAAAGGAAGTCGTCGACGAAAACCTGAGCGAAGTCGAGCTGTATCAACAAGCTCAAAAAGACTTGGACAATAATAGCTACACCAGTGCCACAGCCAAGCTGAAGGCCCTGGAGTCGCGCTATCCGTTCGGGCGCTACGCCGACCAGGCCCAGCTCGAGCTGATCTACGCCAACTACAAGAACGCCGAGCCGGAAGCCGCCAAGTCCGCCGCCGAGCGTTTTATCCGCCTGCACCCGCAACACCCGAACGTCGACTACGCCTACTACCTCAAGGGCCTGACCTCGTTCGACCAGGACGTTGGCCTGCTGGCGCGCTTCCTGCCGCTGGACATGACCAAGCGTGACCCGGGCGCTGCCCGCGACTCCTACAACGAGTTCGCCCAGCTGACCAGCCGCTATCCCAACAGCCGCTACGCGCCGGACGCCAAGCAGCGCATGATCTACCTGCGCAACCTGCTGGCCTCCTACGAAATCCACGTGGCCCACTACTACCTGACCCGTCAGGCTTACGTGGCAGCCGCCAACCGTGGTCGCTATGTCGTGGAAAACTTCCAGGAAACCCCTTCCGTGGGTGACGGCCTGGCGGTGATGACCGAGGCCTACCAGCGCCTGCACCTGGACGCCCTGGCGGCCACCAGCCTGGAAACCCTGAAGCTCAACTACCCGGATCACCCAAGCCTGAAAGACGGCCAGTTCGTGCCTCAGGTTGCCGAAGCGGACAACCGTTCGTGGCTGAGCAAGTACACCCTGGGCCTGATCGAGTCGCGTCCACCGCTGCCGCCGGGTGAAACCCGCGCCAACCAGGACGTGATGAAACAGTTCCAGGACGCCAAGGAAGCCATCCCTGCGGACCTCAAGCCCCATGATGAAAATGGCGATGTGATCGAAGAACAAGCGCCGCAAGCCCTGGGCAACAACCAAGACCGCTCGTGGTTCAGCTACATGACCTTCGGTGTGTTCGACTGATCATCCGACGCAACGTAAAAAGGGAGCCCTCGAGGCTCCCTTTTTTATGCGCAAGCATTATTGCGCTGTGCGCCTGCCACGTCCTTGGCTAAACTGGCGCATTCCTTGTCGAGAAACTGCCCATCATGGTTCGTCTACTGTTCTGGATTGCCGTCATTGCTGCCGCGGTATGGTTCTGGCGCAAATTCAAAAACCCGGCCGTCAAACAACAACGCTCCGGCGAACCCGACGCAACGCCAATGGTGCGCTGCGCTCACTGCGGCGTACATCTGCCGCAGGACCGAGCACTAAGCTCACGGCAAGAATGGTATTGCACCCAGGCGCATCTGGAGCAAGGGCCGAAAGCTATCCAACGTTGATCCGACCTGCGGGCGCGTAGGGCGCCGGGTCGATGATCGGCGTGTGCCCCAGCAACAAATCGGCGAATAACTGGCACGATGCCGGCGCCAGCACGAGGCCGTTGCGGTAATGCCCGCAATTGAGCCACAGCCCGTTGAAACCGGGGACCGGACCGATGTAGGGAATACCTTCCGGCGAGCCTGGCCGCAGGCCCGCCCAATGGCCCACCACCTCGGCATCCGCCAGGGCGGGAATCAACTCCACGGCCGAAGCCTTCAGGCTCTCCAGCGCCGATCCGGTCGGCGTCTTGTCGAACCCTTCATGTTCCAGGGTACTGCCAATCAGAATGTGCCCGTCACGCCGCGGGATCGCATAACGCCCGTTGGCCAGGACCATGCTCGACAGAAAGTCCGAGGCGCATTTGTACAGAATCATCTGGCCTTTGACCGGCTCAACCGGCAGCGACAGGCCCAGCTTGTCCAGCAACTGCCCACTCCAGGCCCCCGCCGCAAGCACGACCTGATCACCAAGCACCGGCCCGGCAGGCGTATTCACGCCGACGACGTTGTCGCCGTCCAACACAAACCCGTCAACTTCGCACTGTTCATGAATCGTCACGCCTGGCAGCGCCAGCAGCGCCGCCTTGAGCGATTTGATCAGGCGCGGGTTGCGCACATTCGCCACATTCGCCATGTAGATCGCCTGGGAGTAACCACCGCCCAACACCGGAACCGCATCATGGGCGACCGACACATCCACCTTGCTCAATGGTCGTCCTTCGCGCGCGGCCCAGGCCAATGCGTCGGCTTCATCCTCCAGGTCCAGCCAGTAGAGGCCGGTGGTGTGGACCTCCGGGTCAACGCCGGTATCGGCAAACAAGCGCTCGGCCAGTTGTGGATAAAAGTCCTGGGACCAATGAGCCAAAGCCGTGACTGCCGGGCTGTAGCGCCACGGGTACAGTGGCGAGACAATGCCGCCGCCTGCCCACGAGGACTCCTGCCCGAGCCCCGAGCGTTCCAGCAGTACGACTGCCAGGCCCTGGGTCGCCAGGTTGAACGCCGTCAACAAGCCGATTACTCCGCCACCGACCACCACCACTCGCTGTTGCTTAGCCATCATTTGATCCAGCCGATAAAAAGGGAAAAGCGCACTCGGCGCCCACTCATGGAGTACACCCATCACTGCCCCCAGCATGTCTTGCGTGACATGCCTGGGGCCGCTCCGGGGTTGGTCCGCGCACCGCTACTGGTCAGGCTGAATGCCCCGCAAGCGTCGCCTGCCATGACAGAGTCGACGCCTGGTGTGGCCAGCAGGCTGAAATCCTGAGGGTTCAGCGCAGCCGTGATTCTATAGCGATCATTGCCGACGCTGACGCCGCTTGCATCAATAAAACTGCCATTGCTCGTGTAATACCGCTCCAGAGACTGAGCTTGCTCGGTCAACAGCACGACAATTTCCGCGCGATAGGCCTTGTTCACATGGCCGACATACGCCGGATAAACGACACCGGCCAGCACCGCGACGATCGCCACGGCAGTCAGTAATTCAATCAACGTAAAACCCTGGCTATCCATGCCCATTGCGCCGCTCCTCAGTAAAGTTGTCGCCACATCACTCGCTGAAACCGCGAGCGCCCTCCCTCATCCACCCGCGCATACATGGCCTCCAGCACCGTGCGCGTTTGGCCACGGAGCCCCACCGCCGTAACCCGATAGAGCATTGCCGGCATCTGCGCAGGCAAATGAGCCAGCCCCACGACAGGCCCGAGTGCTTGAACCGCGTAAAGACCGCCGTCCATGGCGGCCCAGTTCACCCTCGAAACGGGATCGGTTCCGGGAGCTATCACCGAAGACGACTCGCGCGGCGGCGCACAGGTGATGATCGACGCGCACACAGGCCACGCGGCGCCTGCCCGCCGCACGGCCGCCTCCCCCAGCCTCAGGCCACTTTCGGCACTTTGTAGCGACTGGTTGCGATGCCAGACACTGCCAACGACCTTCTGCTGGGACACCGCACCCTGCATCGAAGACAACGCGATCAGCGATAACAGCAACAGGAACACCAGGCTGATCAGCAGCACCATGCCCGCCTGCCGTCGCTCAACAATACGAAACCCTGCCATGGTCGCCCTACCCCAGCCGGTTGCGCAGCGCTGCAACCACGCTCCAGGTTTGCGCCTTCACCAACCCGTCCGGGTCTTGCAGCGTCAAACGGATGCGTACACTGCGTATCAGCGAATTGTCGGCCGGGCCGGGGTCATAACCCACCACCGGCGTCGAGTCAGGCTTGGCTGCGACGCCGAAACTGATCTCGAACGCCTGCACGTTGTCCACCAGCACCGCCCTGGCCGGGGCTGACGGGGTACTGACTTTCAGCTGGCCAGCCTCGAAGGTGTAGGTGAGCTGGCGTATCGCAAAGCGTATCTGCCCCGGCACGGCGGGTGGTGGCGTACCGGCATAAGCGTGGGCAGAGCCGGAGCAGTCGGACAATACGGTCCAATCCGGCGTGCCGCCGTCCTCGCCGACCTCAGCGCTGACCAGCGTCAGCGACCTTGCGTCACCCGTGGCACTCCAGCTGATTGGTCGATCGAAAGCCAACGGCGCACCTTCGATCGATGCCGTAGCCAGGCAACCGAACATGCCCGCCAGGCGAATGTCCTGAATCAGCTTGCCGAGCGCAAACCGCGCATCATCCTGCAGCAGCATGGCGGCCTGCTGGCTGGCATCGGTGGTTCGAGCGCTGATGGCGATTTGGCTGAACCCAAGGCTCAGCACCAACCCGAGCGTCAACGCCAGCAGCAGCTCCAACACACTGAAACCCCGCACCCGCCGATTCATTGCGACACCTGCGATTCATCGGCGATGCGGCTGGTGAGTGTGAGCGTTTCCCTCGCCCCGGCTTTTTTTGCCCCCCTGGCATCATCCCAACTGATGCTCACGGTCACCTCATCGGCACGAACGAGCACCGAGCCACTGCCGCTGTCGCCGGCGAAACCGATGATATTGGCCTCGAAATCGTGCAGGTCGAGGTCGCGCACGCTGCCCGTCGACGTGAACAGTGGCGCGCGCTCGGTTCGCACCCACGAATAGTCGGCGCCAGCATTGGCGCGAATGCGGTCCAGCATGTCGTAGGCGATGAAGCTGGCCTGGCTGGTCATCCGCGTACTGTCGGTGTACTTGAGCGCATTGAGCTGGACCACCGCAGCGCCCAGCAGGCCGATCACCAGAATCAGCACCGCCACCACCACCTCGATCAGGGTCATGCCGGTTTGGTGGCGGGAAGTCACCGGTCGAAACAAAGCAGTCGAGCAAGCAAGCATTACCGTCGTCATCCCTGTCAGAGGCCGGAAAAAGCAGGAAAAACCTGCTGTGCGGCCCAAGACTAGCGGCGGTTTTCGGCCTGTGCCGCTCCCGGAACAAAGGGAAATACTTTGGACATAAAGGCCAGCATTCAACGCCACGACCGGAGCGCTATACCTAGGCATGCCACCTGAATATTCATCGCGTCCACGGAGGGACCGCACATGACACAACGAGGCTTCACCCTGATCGAACTACTGCTCGGGCTGATCCTGAGCGGCATCCTCGCGCAGCTGGCGGTCCCCAGTTTCAAGGGGTTGCTGGAGTCCCAGCAGCGACACAGTGCGGCCCAGTCTCTGGTTGGCGGCCTGCGCTATGCGCGCAGCGAAGCCATCGCACGCAACCGGGCGGTAGTCATTCATGCCTTGGACGACGATTGGAGCCGGGGCTGGCGGGTGATCGTGGACCTGAACGGGCGCGGCCATCTGGACGACGATAACCCCGTACTGCTGGAGCACCAGGACAATGGGCGCGTACCGATCGTGGGCAATGGCCCGGTCAGGAGCCAGGTACGCTTCAGCGGGCTGGGCGAGCCGGTCTTTTCCGGCGGGGGCTTTCGTGCCGGCACCGTGCATGTATGCGCCACGGATCAGGCACAAAGCCTGTTTCAAGTGGTGCTGGCCCCCAGCGGACGCATCAGCCTGCGCCGGGATAAAACCGAGCAGGCATTATGCCGGGGCTCGCTCAACATCCTGGGACTCAGAGCAGCGAACGCACCCGCAGCTCCTTGGGCATGGAGAAAGTGATGTTCTCCTCACGACCGGCCAACTCATCGGCACCGGTAGCGCCCCAGGCCTGCAACTGCTGGATCACACCGCGCACCAGCACTTCCGGTGCCGAGGCGCCCGCAGTGATACCGATGCGCTCGACGCCGTCGAACCAGCTGCGCTGCATGTCCTCGGCGCCGTCGATCAGGTACGCCGGCGTGGCCATGCGTTCAGCCAGTTCACGCAGGCGGTTGGAGTTGGAGCTGTTAGGGCTGCCGACAACCAGCACCACATCACATTCATCGGCCAGTTGCTTGACTGCGTCCTGGCGGTTTTGCGTGGCGTAGCAGATGTCGTCCTTGCGTGGGCCGCCAATTGCCGGGAAGCGTGTGCGCAGGGCATCGATCACTCGGCTGGTGTCGTCCATCGACAACGTGGTCTGGGTGACGAAGGCCAAACGCTCAGGGTTGCGTACCTGCAGGTTGGCAACGTCTTTTTCGTCTTCCACCAGGTAGATCGCGCCACCGTTGCTGCCATCGTACTGGCCCATGGTGCCTTCGACTTCCGGGTGGCCGGCGTGGCCGATCAGGATGCATTCACGGCCATCGCGGCTGTAGCGCGCGACTTCGATATGCACCTTGGTAACCAATGGGCAGGTAGCATCGAACACTTTCAGGCCGCGGCCTGCCGCTTCGGTCCGCACCGCCTGGGATACGCCGTGGGCGCTGAAGATAACGATAACGTCGTCCGGCACCTGGTCGAGTTCTTCGACAAAGATGGCGCCGCGAGCGCGCAAGTCTTCGACTACGAATTTGTTGTGGACGACTTCATGGCGCACATAAATCGGCGGTCCGAAGACTTCCAGGGCACGGTTGACGATTTCGATCGCGCGGTCCACGCCGGCGCAGAAGCCACGGGGGTTGGCGAGTTTGATTTGCATGCTGTGCCTCGTGTCTTTGTGGGAGCTGGCTTGCCTGCGATGCGGTCGACTCGGTGTATCAGGTACACCGAGGTGATGCCATCGCAGGCAAGCCAGCTCCCACACAAGCCAGCGCCCGCAGGAGCCGGTTCTGTCAGTTAGAGCGCTTTAACGTCGAAGATTTCTACGTCAAACGTCAAGGTTTTACCGGCCAACGGATGGTTGAAGTCGATGGTCACTTGCGCGTCATCGAAGGCTTTGACCACACCCGGCAGCTCGGTATTCGCCGCATCGTTGAAGATCACCAGCAGGCCTTCCGACAGCTCCATGTCCTGGAACTGCGAACGCGGGATGATCTGTACGTTTTGCGGGTTGGGCTGGCCAAAGGCGTTTTCCGGCAGGATCTGCAGGGTGCGCTTGTCGCCGGCCTTGAAGCCGAACAAGGCCGCTTCAAAACCCGGCAGCAGGTTGCCATCGCCCACCTTGAAGGTCGCCGGGGATTTGTCGAACGTGCTGTCGACCGTGTCGCCATTCTCCAGGCGCAATGCGAAATGCAAGGTGACTTCCGTGTTCTGGCCGATGCGTTGTTCAGCCAATACCTGATCAGTCATGAACGGTCTCTCCGGTTTTCTTACTTTTGAACATATCGAGTGCCAGCATGATTGCACCGACGGTGATGGCGCTGTCGGCAAAATTGAACGCGGGGAAGTACCAGCGGTTCTGCCAATGCACCAGAATGAAGTCGATCACATGGCCCAGGGCGATGCGGTCGTACAGGTTGCCCAGCGCGCCACCCAGCACCAGCGCCAAGGCGATGGCCAGCCAGGTGTCATCGCGCCCCAGGCGCTTGAGCCAGACCACCAGCACCGCACTGACCACCACGGCGATCAGGGCGAACAACCAGCGCTGCCAGCCGCCGCCATCGGCCAGGAAGCTGAACGCCGCGCCGGTGTTATAGGCCAGCGTCCAGCTGAAGTAATCCGGGATCACCACGATCTGCTGGAACATCTCCAGGGAGCCCTCGAAGTGAGCCTTGCTGACCTGGTCGATGACCAGGACCAGCACGCTCAATACGAGCCAGCCAAGACGTCCGAAACGACTGGCGTTAGGCATAGTGACGAACCTCGCCGGCACCGCTGATGTTGTCGACGCAACGACCGCAGATTTCCGGATGCTCAGGGTTCACGCCGACATCTTCACGGCAGTGCCAGCAACGGGCGCACTTGGGGAAGGCCGACTTGACGACTTTGAGCTTCAGGCCAGGCACTTCGGTGGCCACGGCGTCCGCCGGGGCCTGGGCGAATGGCGCCAGGCTCGCGGTGGAGGTGATCAGCACGAAGCGCAGTTCGTTGCTCAGCTTGGCCAGGTCGGCGCTCAGGCCTTCCTCGGCAAACAGAGTGACTTCGGCTTGCAGGTTGCCACCGACGGCCTTGGCCGCGCGCTGCACTTCCAGCTCCTTGTTCACGGCCACTTTCACCGCCATCACGCCGTCCCAGTACTCGCGGCCCAGTTCGAAGTCGGCCGGCAGTTCGGTCAGGCCTTCGTACCAAGTGTTGAGCATCACCGATTCGTTGCGCTCGCCCGGCAGGTATTCCCACAGTTCGTCGGCGGTGAAGGCCAGGATCGGTGCGATCCAGCGCACCAGCGCTTCGGAGATGTGGTACAGCGCGGTCTGCGCCGAGCGGCGCGCCTTGCTGTTGACGCCGGTGGTGTACTGGCGGTCCTTGATGATGTCGAGGTAGAAACCGCCCAGCTCCTGCACGCAGAAGTTGTGGATCTTCGAGTAGACGTTCCAGAAGCGGTATTCGCCGTAGTGCTCTTGCAACTCGCGCTGCAGCAACAGGGTACGGTCCACGGCCCAACGGTCCAGGGCGAGCATGTCCTCGGCCGGCAGGATGTCGGTGGCCGGGTTGAAACCGGTCAGGTTCGACAGCATGAAGCGTGCGGTATTGCGGATACGGCGGTAGGCATCGGCGCTACGCTGCAGGATCTGCTCCGACACGGCCATCTCGCCCGAATAATCGGTCGAGGCCACCCACAGACGCATGATGTCGGCGCCCAGGGTGTCGTTGACCTTTTGCGGCGCGATCACGTTGCCCAGGGACTTGGACATCTTGCGGCCGTTTTCGTCGACGGTGAAACCGTGGGTCAGCAGTTCGCGGTACGGTGCGTGGTCGTCGATGGCGCAACCGGTCAAAAGCGACGAGTGGAACCAGCCGCGGTGCTGGTCCGAACCTTCCAGGTACAGGTCGGCGCGCGGGCCGGCCGCATGCCCCATCGGGTGCGAACCGCGCAGCACGTGCCAATGGGTGGTGCCGGAGTCGAACCACACGTCGAGGGTGTCGCTGATCTTGTCGTACAGCGGCGCTTCGTCGCCCAACAGCTCGGCGGCGTCCAGCTTGAACCAGGCTTCGATGCCTTCCTGCTCAACGCGCTGGGCCACGACTTCCATCAGCTCGACGGTACGCGGGTGCAGCTCGCCGCTTTCCTTGTTGAGGAAGAACGGGATCGGCACGCCCCAGTTGCGCTGGCGGGAGATGCACCAGTCCGGACGGTTGGCGATCATCGAGTGCAGGCGCGCCTGGCCCCAGGCCGGGACGAACTTGGTGTCTTCGATGGCTTTGATCGCGCGGTTACGCAGGGTTTCGCCGCTGGTCGGTTCTTTATCCATGCCGATGAACCACTGCGCGGTGGCGCGGTAGATCAGCGGGGTCTTGTGGCGCCAGCAGTGCATGTAGCTGTGCTTGATGGTCTCGGTGTGCAGCAGCGCGCCGACTTCCGACAGCCTGTCGATGATCGGCTGGTTGGCCTTGAAGATGAACTGGCCACCGAAGAATTCCAGGGACGGCGCATAAACACCGTTGCTCTGCACCGGGTTCAAGATGTCGTCGTTGACCATGCCGTAGGCCTTGCAGGTCACGAAGTCGTCTACGCCGTAAGCAGGCGCGGAGTGAACGATGCCGGTGCCGGCGCCCAGTTCAACGTAGTCAGCCAGGTACACCGGCGACAGGCGGTCGTAGAACGGGTGACGGAAGTTGATCAGTTCCAGCGCGGAACCGGTGGTGGTGGCGATCACCGAACCTTCCAGCGCGTAACGCGCCAGGCAGGCTTCGACCATCTCTTCGGCCAGCACCAGCAGGCGATCACCGACATCCACCAGGGCGTAGGTGAATTCCGGGTGGACGTTCAGCGCCTGGTTGGCGGGGATGGTCCACGGGGTGGTGGTCCAGATCACGATGGCGGCTGGCTTGGCCAGGCTTGCCAGGCCAAAGGCCGCGGCCAGCTTGGCGTCGTCGGCAATCGGGAAGGCCACGTCGATGGTCGAGGACTTCTTGTCTTCGTACTCGACTTCCGCTTCAGCCAGGGCCGAACCGCAGTCGAAGCACCAGTTCACGGGCTTGAGGCCCTTGAACACGAAACCGCCCTTGACGATTTCGGCCAAGGCGCGGATTTCACCGGCCTCGTTCTTGAAGTCCATGGTCTTGTAGGGATTGGCCCAGTCGCCCAGGACACCCAAGCGGATGAACTCGGACTTCTGCCCTTCGATCTGCTCGGTGGCGTAGGCACGGCACAGTTCGCGGGTTTTATCGGCGCCCAGGTTCTTGCCGTGGGTCACTTCGACTTTGTGTTCGATCGGCAGGCCATGGCAATCCCAACCCGGGACATACGGCGCGTCGAAGCCCGACAGGGTCTTCGAGCGGACGATCATGTCCTTGAGAATCTTGTTCAGCGCATGACCGATGTGAATCGTGCCGTTGGCATAAGGAGGGCCGTCGTGCAGGACGAATTTCGGACGATCCTTGCCAATTTCGCGCAACTTTCCGTACAGGCCAATACTGTCCCAGCGCTGCAGGATCTGCGGTTCGCGCTGTGGCAGGCCGGCCTTCATTGGGAAGGCGGTGTCCGGAAGGTTTAGCGTGGCTTTATAGTCGGTCATTTAAGGCTCTTCGGTTAGCGATGGGCGCTAGGTGCGGCTAGGGCACGGGCGGCGGCGACATCCGCATTGATCGCCGTTTTCAACGCCTCGAGGGAGGCGAAACGCTGCTCTTCACGCAGCTTTTGGTGGAAAACCACCGTCAAACGCCGGTCATACAGATCACCGGCAAAATCCAAAAGGTGAACTTCCAGGTGGGCCTTGCCATCACCTGCAACCGTGGGCCTGACGCCTATATTGGCGACTCCCGGCCACGATTGGCCGTCGATGTCGACGCTCACCAGGTAAACCCCGGTCAGCGGCACACGACGGCGCTTGAGCTGCACGTTGGCGGTTGGCGTGCCCAGTTGGCGCGCCAGCTTCTGGCCGTGCAATACCCGCCCGGCAATGCGGAACGGGCGACCGAGCAAACGCTCGGCCAAGGCGAAGTCGGCAGCGGCCAGCGCATTACGCACCTGGGTACTGCTCACGCGCAGGCCGTCCAGTTCGACGGTTTGCGCGGCTTCGACGGTAAAACCCTGGGTTACGCCGGCGTGCTGCAGAAAATCGAAATCGCCGACCCGATCACAGCCGAAACGGAAGTCGTCGCCGACCTCCAGGTGCTGTACGCCCAAGCCATCCACCAGGATACGGTCGACGAACTCGGCGGCGCTGAGGCTGCGCAAACGCTGGTTGAAGGCCAGGCACAGCACACGGTCCACGCCCTCCTCGGCCAACAGTTGCAGCTTGTCGCGCAAGCGGGCCAGGCGCGCTGGCGCCGTTTCCGGGGTAAAGAATTCCCGCGGCTGTGGCTCAAAAATCACCACGCAGCTGGGCACGCCCAACTCGACCGCGCGCTCGCGCAGCCGGGCCAGGATAGCCTGGTGGCCACGGTGTACACCGTCAAAGTTGCCAATAGTGGCGACGCAGCCCCGATGCTGGGGGCGCAGGTTGTGGAGACCTCGAACCAGCTGCATAACGCGCTTCTTGCTCATAAAGTGGTCGATTATAACCACACCCGGCCCCGGATCACAGGCAACAGCGCAGGGCAAAATGGATGGAATCGATAAAACACCGGTTTTATCGCGGCAAACTCGCTAACCCAGCGCCTTGCGATTGAAATCCCGCAGGCGGAAACCTTGCAGCAGCAACATCCCGAAGTACACCACCACGCCCGCCACCACCAGCACGCCCAGGCGCAAGAAACGCTCGAGCATATGGCCTTGATCCCAGGCCGGCATGAAGTGCATCAGGCCCAGCAATACCGCCGACATCATCGCCACCGCCACCAGCAGCTTGAGGGCAAACATGCCCCAGCCAGGCTGCGGCTGGAACATCTGCTGTTTGCGCAGCTGGTAAAACAGCAGGCCGGCATTGATACAAGCACCAGCGCTGATGGCCAGGGCCAGGCCGGCATGCGCCAGCGGGCCGATGAACACCAGGTTGAGCAGTTGCGTGACGACCAGCGTGAAGATCGCGATCTTCACCGGCGTGCGGATGTTTTGCTGGGCGTAGAACCCCGGCGCCAGCACTTTGATCACGATAATCCCAAGCAGACCGACCGAGTAAGCGATCAGCGCGCGCTGAGTCATCAAGGCATCGTGTGCGCCGAATTGCCCGTACTGGAACAACGACACCGTCAGCGGCTCGGCGAGGATTCCCAGGGCCAGGGAGCACGGCAACACCAGCACGAAGCACAGGCGCAGGCCCCAATCGAGAATGCGCGAGTATTCATGGCGGTCCTTGCTCGCGTAAGTACGCGCCAGCGTCGGCAGCAGAATCGTGCCCAGGGCCACGCCGAGGACGCCGGACGGCAGCTCCATCAAGCGATCGGCGTAGTACATCCACGACACCGAACCGGACACCAGCAATGAGGCGAACGCCGTGTTGATGATCAGCGAAATCTGGCTGACCGACACCCCGAGGATCGCCGGCAGCATATTGCGCATCACACGCCAGACGCCGGTGTCCTTGAGGTTCAGGCGCGGCAACACGAGCATGCCGATCTTTTTCAGGTGCGGCAGTTGGTAGAGCAATTGCGCCAGGCCGCCGGCCAGGACGGCCCAGCCCAGGGCCATGACCGGCGGATCGAAGTAGGGAGTGAGGAACAGCGCGAAAATAATCATGCTGACGTTAAGCAGGGTCGGCACGAACGCCGGCACCGAGAAACGGTTCCAGGTATTGAGGATGGCGCCAGCCAGGGATGACAGGGAAATCAGCAATATGTAGGGGAAAGTCACCCGCAGCAGATCAGTGGTCAGTGCGAATCTTTCCGGCGTATTGGCAAAACCAGGCGCCGTGGCCCAGATCACCCACGGCGCGGCGAGCATGCCGGCCACAGTCACCAGCATCAACACCAGGGTCAGCAAGCCCGAGACATAGGCGATGAATGTGCGGGTCGCCTCCTCGCCCTGCTGCGTCTTGTATTCCGCCAGAATCGGCACGAACGCCTGGGAAAACGCGCCCTCGGCGAAGATCCGCCGCAACAGGTTGGGCAGTTTAAAGGCAATGAAGAACGCATCCGTGGCCATGCTGGCGCCGAAAATGCGTGCCAACAAGGTGTCACGCACAAACCCCAATACCCGGGAAATCATCGTGATTGAGCTGACGGCAGCCAACGATTTGAGCAGATTCATTGAAAGAGTTTGCGCCTATAGATAAAGAGCAGGCGAACTACGCGCCTACTTATGCGATACTGCGCGCCTGCAACAGCACAGCGCCAAAGCTCGCGAGTTTACAGGTCAAGCGCCGGAAATAAATCACCCGCCTCTTCAGATCGACCACTCAGCAGTTCGCATCAACCGCCCTTGACAACCCATCAACTCATCGGCATGATTCGCGGCCTATTTTGTTTGCTATTTCCTAAAAAGTCTTTCGAGGAGCTCGACGGTGGCCAACACACCTTCCGCCAAAAAACGTGCAAAACAGGCTGAGAAGCGTCGCAGCCACAACGCCAGCCTGCGTTCCATGGTTCGTACCTACATCAAGAATGTAGTTAAGGCCATTGACGCAAAAGACGCTGAAAAAGCTCAAGCTGCTTACGTTCTGGCTGTGCCAGTTATCGACCGTATGGCCGATAAAGGCATCATCCACAAGAACAAAGCTGCTCGCCATAAAGGTCGCCTGAACGGCCACATCAAGGCTCTGAACCTTGCTGCTGCAGCCTAAGCGATAAACTGCCACGCAGGTTTACCTGCGTAACAGTTAAGAAATGCCCCGTACCGAAAGGTCCGGGGCATTTTTGTTTGGGCGCCATACATCTTTATTGCACGCACAAAAAAACGCCCCGAACCAGTCGGGGCGTTTTTGCTACCACCTGATCAAAACATCGATCAATGGTGATGACCGCCTTCACCGTGGACGTGGCCGTGAGCGACTTCTTCCTGGGAAGCGTCGCGGATGGCAACGATCTTCACTTGGAAGTTCAGGCGCTGGCCTGCCAGAGGGTGGTTACCGTCGACAGTGACGTCGTCGCCGTCCAGATCACGGATGGTGACGATCTGCATTTGGCCGTCCGGCGCGGAAGCGTGGAACTGCATGCCCACTTCCAGTTCGTCGACACCTTCGAACATGCTGCGGCTCAGGGTGCTGACCAGTTCGGCGGAGTATTCGCCGTAAGCATTTTCAGGCTCTACGACAACGGTCAGTTCATCACCGACGCTCTTGCCGACCAGGGCGTTTTCCAGGCCCGGGATAATGTTGCCTGCGCCTTGCAGGTAGACCAGCGGCGCGCCGCCGGCTGAGCTGTCGATGACCTCACCAGCGTCGTTGGTCAGGGTATAGTCGATGGAGACAGCCTTGTTAGCGGCGATCGTCATGGGGCGAGACCTTTTGCATAAGAATGAAGAACGGACAAGTCTAAACAAGGATTTGCCCGAAAGCGAACAGAACCCGGACGGACGGGACCAATCAACGGCCGTCGTCATCATCGGATTCCACCAGGACGACGACCGGCACTGGGTTGCCGAGCTGTCCTGCGGCCACACCCAGCACCTGCGCCACCAGCCGCCCTGGCAATCGCGCGCCTGGGTGCTCGACCCCGCACGCCGCCTGGAAAAAATAGGCCAGCCCTTTGCCTGCGGCTGGTGTGCGCAGGAGCGCGAATAACGATAACCTTGGCGCCTGATTCCCGGTAGGCACTCAACCATAGAGCGCCACCGAAGCCATGCACCTCCAGAGAATTCGCATGCAGACTTTTTTTATCGCGCCCACCGATTTTGGTGTGGGTCTGACCTCTATCAGCCTTGGGCTGGTCCGCACCCTTGAACGTGCCGGATTGAAAGTCGGCTTCTTCAAACCGATTGCCCAGCCGCACCCCGGCGACACCGGCCCCGAACGCTCCACCGAGCTGGTGGCGCGCACCCACGGCCTCAAACCGCCGCAGCCCCTGGGCCTGGCCCATGTCGAGCGGATGCTCGGCGACGGCCAGCTCGACGAGTTGCTCGAAGAAATCATCACCCTGTATCAGCAGGCCGCCGTGGGCAAGGACGTGCTGATCGTCGAAGGCATGGTGCCGACCCGCAGCGCCAGCTATGCGGCGCGGGTCAACCTGCACCTGGCCAAGAGCCTGGATGCGGAAGTGATCCTGGTCTCGGCGCCGGAAAACGAAGTGCTCACCGAACTCTCCGGCCGCGTGGAGCTGCAGGCCCAACTGTTCGGCGGCCCGAAGGACCCGAAAGTGCTCGGCGTGATCCTCAACAAGGTACGCACCGATGAAAGCATGGAGGCCTTCTCGGCGCGCCTCAAGGAGCATTCGCCGTTGCTGCGCAGCGGGGATTTCCGCCTGCTCGGCTGCATTCCTTTCCAGCCCGAACTCAACGCGCCGCGCACCCGTGACGTCGCCGACCTGATGAGCGCGCAGATCCTCAACGCCGGGGATTACGAAACCCGGCGCATGACCAAGATCATCATCTGCGCCCGCACCATGCGCAACACCGTGGAACTGCTCAAGCCGGGCGTGCTGGTGGTGACACCGGGTGACCGCGACGACATCATCCTCGCCGTCAGCCTGGCGGCGATCAACGGCGTGCCCCTGGCCGGCCTGCTGCTGACCAGCGACACCCTGCCCGACCCGCGCATCATGGACCTCTGCCGAGGCGCCTTTCAGGCCGGGCTGCCGGTGCTGTCGGTGAGTACCGGTTCCTACGAGACAGCGAACCTGCTCAACAACCTGAACAAGGAAATTCCCATCGATGACCGCGAGCGGGCCGAGATCATCACCGATTTCGTCGCCAGCCACCTCGATGCGCGCTGGCTGCACCAACGCTGCGGCACGCCACGGGAGATGCGCCTGTCGCCGGCAGTGTTCCGCTACCAGTTGATCCAACGCGCCCAGGCCGCCAACAAGCGCATTGTCCTGCCCGAAGGCAGCGAGCCGTTGACCGTGCAAGCCGCCGCGATCTGCCAGGCCCGTGGCATTGCCCGCTGCGTGTTGCTGGCCAAGCCGGCGGACGTCGAAGCGGTCGCCCGCGCCCAGGGCATCGAATTGCCCGAAGGCCTGGAGATTCTCGACCCGGACCTGATCCGCGAGCGTTATGTCGAACCGATGGTCGCGTTGCGCAAAAGCAAAAGCCTCAACGCGCCGATGGCCGAACAGCAGCTCGAAGACACCGTGGTGATCGCGACCATGATGCTCGCCCTGGATGAAGTCGACGGCCTGGTCTCCGGCGTTATCCACTCCACCGCGAACACCATCCGCCCGGCCCTGCAACTGATCAAGACCGCGCCGGGCTGCACCCTGGTGTCGTCGGTGTTCTTCATGCTGTTCCCCGAACAGGTGCTGGTGTACGGCGACTGTGTGATGAACCCGCACCCGAGCGCCGTCGAACTGGCGGAAATCGCCCTGCAGAGCGCCGACTCGGCGGCCGCGTTCGGTATCACCCCGCGGGTGGCGATGATCAGCTATTCCAGCGGTGAGTCGGCCAGCGGCGAAGAGGTGGAAAAAGTCCGCGAAGCCACCCTGCTCGCCCATGAACAGCAAAGTTCGCTGCTGATCGACGGCCCGTTGCAATACGATGCCGCCGCCAACGAAACCGTCGCCCGGCAACTGGCGCCCAACAGCCTGGTGGCGGGCAAGGCCACGGTCTTCGTGTTCCCCGACCTGAACACCGGCAATACCACCCACAAGGCGGTACAACGCAGCGCCGATTGCGTCAGCCTCGGGCCGATGCTCCAGGGCCTGCGCAAACCGGTGAACGACCTGCCGCGCGGCGCCCAGGTCGACGACATTGTGTACACCATCGCCCTGACCGCGATTCAAGCCGCCAACCGACCTATGGATATCTAAATGCTGGATTTTCTACCTGCCGCCGTGCGCGGGGTAATCGCGTCGTTGCTGCTGGCGCTGAACACGATCCTGCTGTGTTCGTTCCTGTTCATCGTCGCGCTGTTCAAGGCCCTGCCGTTCGCCAAACGTTTCAGCGAATGGCTGATGAACCACACCCATGAAGCCTGGATCAGCAACAACAAGGCGTGGATGAACCTGGTGCGGCGCACCCGCTGGCACCTCAAAGGCCTGGAAGGGCTGGACTACCAGCACTCTTATCTGGTGACCAGCAACCACCAGAGCTGGGTCGACATCATGGTCCTGCAATACGTGCTCAATCGCCGGATTCGCCCGCTGAAGTTCTTTCTCAAGCAGGAACTGATCTGGGTGCCGGTGATTGGCCTGGCCTGGTGGGCGTTGGGCTTTCCGTTCATGAAGCGCTACTCCAAGGCCTACCTGGAAAAACACCCGGAGAAGAAAGGCAAGGACCTGGAAACCACCCGCAAGACCTGCGCGAAGTTTCGCGCCAACCCTGTGGGCATTTTCAACTTTGCCGAAGGCACGCGGTTTACCGTCGGCAAGCATGCGCAGCAGAAGTCGCCGTTTCGCTACCTGCTCAAGCCCAAGGCTGGCGGTATCGCGTTTGTGCTGGATGCCATGGGTGAGCAGCTCAAGTCGTTGGTCAATGTGACCATCCACTACCCCGCCGGGCGCCCAGGCTACTGGGACTTGTTGTGTGGGAATGTGCAAGACGTGGTGGTGCAGTTCGAAGAAGTGCAGATTCCGGCCGAGTTCATTGGCAAGAATTATGAGCAGGATAGTGAGTATCGGCTGGCGTTCCAGGCCTGGATCAACCGGTTGTGGGAAGACAAGGATGCGCTGCTGGAACAGTTGCACACCGACTACCCAGGCCGCCACTGATCAAAAGGTGGGAGGGGGGCTTGCCCCCGATAGCGGTGGTTCAGTCACCCGATGCTCTGACTGACACTCTGCAATCGGGGGCAAGCCCCCTCCCACATTTGACCGAGCCCGATCTTGAGGATGTGAAAAAGCCCGCCACCGATCACTCGGTGGCGGGCTTTTTTGTAGCGGCGAGGTTTAGATCGCGCCGCGCTGACGCAACAGCTCCAGCACTTGCTTGACGCTGTCTTCCAGCGACAGGGCCTGGGTGTCGATCACCAGATCGGCATTCAACGGCACGTCGTAGGGGAAGGACTCGCCAGGGATGTTATCCCCACCGGCCGCGTACAAGCCTTGTGGATCGCGCTCGGCGCACACCAGCGGCGAAGCCTGCACGTAGACCGTCAGCAAGCGGTCGGCACCGATCAGTGCCTTGGCCTGTTCACGCCCTTCGGCATCCGGCGCAACGAACGCGGCCAGGGTCAGCAGGCCGGCTTCGTTGAACTGGCGCGCGACGTGAGCCGCACGACGCCAGTTCTCGGTACGCCCGACGCGATCCTGCGGCAAGCCTTTGTTCAGGTCGTGGCGCAGGTTCTGGCCATCCAGTACAAACACCGCGCGGCCCATGTCGAACAACTTGCGTTCAACCGCATAGGCCAGGGTGCTTTTGCCGGCGCCCGACAAGCCGCTGAACAACACGGTGGCCGGCTGCTGGCCGAAGCGCTGGGCGCGCTCTTCGGTGGCCACATGGGCCAACTTGCCGTGCTGCGCAACGCTGCCGTGGCTGACCGGCGGCGCGATGATCATGCCCGCGGCCACGGTGCCATTGGTCAAGCGGTCGATGACGATGAACGCGCCGGTGGTGCGGTTGCTCGCGTAACCGTCCAGGGCGATGGCGGCGTCGAGGCTGACCTTGACCCGGCCGATTTCGTTCAACTGCAGCGAACTCGCCGGGCCTTCGGCCAGGGTGTTCACGTCCACGCGATGCACGATGCTGGTGATGGAACCCGGCACGTAGCTGGTGGCGCGCTTGATGTCGTATTTCTTGCCCGGCAGCATCGGCTCTTCGGCCATCCACACCAGCATGGCGTCGAAGGCGTCGGTCACTTGCGGCACGTTGTCGGCATGCACCAGCAGGTCGCCACGGGAGATGTCGATCTCGTCTTCCATGGTCAGGGTCACGGCCTGGCCGGGACCGGCGTGTTCCAGTTCACCGTCGAAGGTGACGATGGATTTGACGCGGCTGCTCTTGCCCGACGGCAGCACCACGACTTCGTCGCCCTTGTGGACGATGCCGCTGGCCAGGGTGCCGGCGAAACCGCGGAAGTTCAGGTTCGGACGGTTGACGTACTGCACCGGGAAACGCAGGTCGGTGTAGTTGCGGTCGTTGGCGATCTCGACGGTCTCGAGGATCTCCATCAGCGACTGGCCGGTGTACCACGGCGAACGCTCGCTCTTGTTCACCACGTTGTCGCCCTTGAGCGCCGACATCGGCACGAACGCCATGGTGCTCGGCTTGAAGGCGATACCGTCGGCGAACTTCAGGTAGTCGGCCTTGATCTGCTCGAATACGCCTTCGTCGAAACCGTTGAGGTCCATCTTGTTGATGGCGACGACGATGTGCTTGATGCCCAGCAACGAGGCAATGAAGCTGTGGCGACGGGTCTGGGTCTGCACGCCGTAGCGCGCGTCGACCAGGATGATCGCCAGGTCACAGGTGGACGCACCGGTGGCCATGTTGCGGGTGTACTGCTCATGGCCGGGGGTGTCGGCAATGATGAATTTACGCTTGGCGGTGGAGAAGTAGCGGTAGGCGACATCGATGGTGATGCCCTGCTCGCGCTCGGCCTGCAGGCCGTCGACCAGCAGAGCCAGGTCGATGTCGTCACCGGTGGTGCCGACCTTCTTCGAATCGCGGGTGATGGCTTCCAGGTGATCTTCGTAGATCATCTTGGAGTCGTGCAGCAGGCGCCCGATCAGGGTGCTCTTGCCGTCGTCGACGTTGCCGCAGGTCAGGAAGCGCAACATTTCCTTGCGCTCGTGCTGGCCCAGGTAGGCGAGGATGTCCTCGCTGATCAAATCAGATTGATGCGACATGACAACCCCTTAGAAATAGCCTTGACGTTTTTTATCTTCCATCGAGCCGGCACCATCGTGGTCGATGACCCGGCCCTGGCGCTCGGAAGTTCGCGTCAGGAGCATTTCCTGAATGATGTCCGTCAGCGTCTCCGCTTCGGACTCCACCGCGCCCGTCAACGGGTAGCAGCCAAGGGTACGGAAACGGACTTTCTTTTTGACGATGCGGGCTTTGTCTTCGTCGGACAAGTGCTCGAGGATGCGGTCGTCGTCGATCATGATCAACGTGCCGTTTTTCTCGATCACATCGCGCTCGGCGGCGAAGTACAGCGGCACGATCGGGATGCCTTCCAGGTAGATGTACTGCCAGATGTCCAGTTCGGTCCAGTTGGACAGCGGGAACACACGGATCGACTCGCCCTTGTTGACGTTGCCGTTATAGACGTTCCACAGCTCCGGGCGCTGGTTTTTCGGGTCCCAGCGGTGCTTGCTGTCGCGGAACGAGTACACGCGCTCTTTGGCACGGGATTTCTCTTCATCGCGACGGGCACCGCCGAAGGCTGCGTCGAAACCATACTTGTCCAGGGCCTGCTTGAGGCCTTCGGTCTTCATGATGTCGGTGTGCTTGGCGCTGCCGTGGGTGAACGGGTTGATGCCCTGCGCCACACCGTCCGGGTTGACGTGGGTGATCAGGTCCAGGCCCAGTTCTTCAACCATGCGGTCGCGGAACGTGTACATCTCCTGGAATTTCCACTGGGTGTCGACGTGCATCACCGGGAACGGCAGCTTGCCCGGGAAGAAGGCCTTGCGTGCCAGGTGCAGCATCACGGCGGAGTCTTTACCGATCGAGTAGAGCATCACCGGGTTGTCGAACTCGGCGGCGACCTCGCGGATGATGTGGATGCTTTCCGCCTCCAGCTGTTTCAGATGCGTCAGTTTGTCGACCATGGCTACTCACGGAAAAACGATCTTATGGACGGCCAGCGGGCCGTGTTCGAGCGAGGCATGCTAGCACAGCACCTGCTTCTATTCAGGGCGCCGACTAGATCGAAACGGTATATGGATATGCCCCGAGGTTTGGCGGCGATGGGCGGCCGAACCCTCCCAAATGTGGGAGGGTGGTGTGCGTTAGATCGGGTTGGGACAATCGATGAACAAATGCTCCAGGGCGAAACGCCGCGCCAGGTAATCGCCCAACGCCTGCACACCGTAACGCTCGGTGGCGTGATGGCCGGCGGCGATAAAGCTGATGTCGTTTTCGCGGGCGCTGTGGAAGGTCTGTTCGGAGGCTTCGCCGCTCAGGTACAGGTCGACGCCGGCCGCAATCGCCTGATCGATGTAACCCTGGCCACCGCCGGTACACCAGCCGACGCGGCGGATCATCTCGCTGCCTTCGATCAGCAGCGGCTCGCGCCCCAACACGCTCTGCACGCGGTGGGCGAAGTCACGCGGCGACAGCGGCTCGGCGAGGGAGCCGACCAGCCCGACGATCTTGAGGTCGGCCGGGTCCAGCGGGCCTTCGACGGTGACGTCCAACTGCCGAGCAAGCTGTACGTTGTTGCCGACCTCGGCGTGCAAGTCCAGCGGCAGGTGGTAGGCCAGCAGGCTGATGTCGTGCTTGAGCAGGGTCTTCAGGCGGCGCTGCTTCATGCCGGTGATGCACGGGTTCTCGCCCTTCCAGAAATAACCGTGGTGGACCAGCACCAGGTCGGCCTGGGCCTCGACGGCGGCGTCCAGCAATGCCTGGCTGGCGGTGACGCCGCTGACGATACGCATCACCTGCGGGCGCCCCTCGACCTGCAGGCCGTTGGGGCAGTAATCGGCAATTTTTGCGCTGCCAAGGTAGCGGTCCGCTTCCTCGACGAGGGTGCTCAAAGCAACGGCCATAAAAGACTCCTAAATATCCCGTTCCGAGGCGCTCGCAGCCTCGTATAATGCGCGACATTATGGGCGCTCCCCCGCCCCCTGCAACCTGTCAGGACTTACTTGATGCTCAAGGCACTGCGTTTTTTTGGATGGCCATTGTTGGCTGGCGTGCTGATCGCGATGATGATTATTCAGCGTTACCCCCAGTGGGTGGGCTTACCGAGCCTTGATGTGAACCTGCAACAGGCCCCGCAAACCAATACGATGGTGCAAGGCCCGGTGACCTACGCCGACGCCGTGGTCATCGCCGCCCCTGCGGTGGTCAACCTGTACACCACCAAGGTCGTCAACAAGCCGGCGCACCCGCTGTTCGAAGACCCGCAGTTCCGCCGCTATTTCGGCGACAACAGCCCCAAGCAGCGACGCATGGAATCCAGCTTGGGGTCCGGGGTGATCATGAGCCCGGAAGGCTACATCCTCACCAACAACCACGTGACCACCGGTGCCGACCAGATTGTGGTAGCCCTGCGCGACGGCCGCGAAACCCTGGCCCGCGTGGTCGGCAGCGACCCGGAAACCGACCTCGCGGTGCTGAAGATCGACCTGAAAAACCTGCCCGCGATCACCATCGGCCGCTCCGAAGGGCTGCGGGTCGGCGATGTCGCGCTGGCCATCGGCAACCCGTTCGGCGTCGGCCAGACGGTCACCATGGGCATCATCAGCGCCACCGGGCGTAACCAGTTGGGCCTCAACAGCTACGAAGACTTCATCCAGACCGACGCCGCGATCAACCCGGGCAACTCCGGCGGCGCGCTGGTGGATGCCAACGGCAACCTGACCGGCATCAACACGGCGATTTTCTCCAAGTCCGGCGGCTCCCAGGGCATCGGTTTCGCGATCCCGGTCAAGCTGGCGATGGAAGTGATGAAGTCGATCATCGAGCACGGCCAGGTGATCCGTGGCTGGCTGGGGATCGAAGTGCAGCCGCTGAGCAAGGAACTGGCCGAGTCGTTTGGCCTGACCGGGCGCCCGGGCATCGTGGTCGCCGGGATCTTCCGCGATGGCCCGGCGCAAAAGGCCGGCCTGCAACTGGGCGATGTGATCCTCAGCATCGACGGCGAACCGGCCGGTGATGGCCGCAAGTCGATGAACCAAGTGGCGCGGATCAAGCCGACCGACAAGGTCACGATCCAGGTGATGCGCAACGGTAAAGAGCTCAACCTGACGGCGGAAATCGGCCTGCGCCCACCGCCCGCGCCGGTGACGGAAGAGGAATAACCTGCGCCCTCCGGGTGCCCGTTCGCGGGCACCTGTAAGCACATATTTCAGAACCGAATCGCCGACATAATGACATGTTATATTGTTTCAATATCGCTATTGGAACGCTCTATCATGTCGCCTCGCACGTTTTCCCCCTTGGCCGGCCTGGCCTTGGGTTTGCTGCTGGACCCCGCCTGCGCCGAAGACACCCGCATTGAACTGGACGCCATCAGCGTCACCACCGACGCCTACGAATCCGCCACCGGCCTGGTCAACGGCTATCGCGCCACCCGCTCCGCCAGCGCAACCAAGACCGACACCGCGCTGCGCGACATCCCGCAATCCATCAGCGTGATTCCCGCCAACGTGCTCAACGACCTGGGCAGCACCGACGTGGAACGCGCCCTGGAATTTGCCGGCGGCGTCTCCAAGCAGAACAACTTCGGCGGCCTCACCCTCTATGAATACAGCGTGCGCGGCTTCACTACGTCGGAGTTCTACCAGGACGGCTTCAGCGCCAACCGCGGTTACCCGAGCACGCCGGACGCCGCCAATCTCGAACGCATCGAAGTGCTCAAAGGCCCCGCCGCCAGCCTGTACGGGCGCGGCGATCCCGGCGGCACGGTGAATATCGTCACCAAGAAACCCCAGCCCGACGCGTTCACCACCCTGCAAACCAGCGCCGGCAGTTGGGACCGCTATCGCACCGCGCTGGACGTGAACACCCCGCTCGACAGCGAAGGGCAGCTGCTGACGCGGGTCAACCTGGCGGTGGAAGACAACCATAGTTTCCGCGATCACGTAGACGCCAAGCGGGTGTTCGTCGCGCCGTCCTTCAGTTGGCAACTGGCCCCCGACACGCACCTGCTGGTGGAAAGCGAATTCGTGCGCCACCGCTCCACCTTCGACCGCGGCATCGTCGCGCCGCGCGGCATGTCGCGCTCCACCTTCCTCGGCGAGCCCAACGACGGCGACATCAACAACCACAACAACCGCCTCCAGGCCACCCTCGAACATCACCTCAACGACACGTGGGCCCTGCGCCTGGCCAGCCATTACAAACAAGGCAGCCTGTGGGGCGACGCTTCGGAAAACCGCGCGCTGAACAGCGACGGCCACACCGTCAACCGCCGCTACCGCGAACGCTCCATGGGTTGGCACGACAGCATCACCCAACTGGAACTGCGCGGTCTGTTCGACATCGGTCGTTGGCAACATGAGCTGCTGATCGGCACCGAGTACGAGGATTACCACAAGAAGGAACGCGTGACCGCCATCGCCGGCAGCCCCTACGCGATCGACATCTACAACCCGGTCTACGGCCAGCCCAAACCCAATGGCGAGCGCTCCGGCACTGACTTCTCCGAACAGGTAAAAAGCCAGGCACTGAACCTGCAAGACCAGATCGTCTTCACCGAACGCCTGCGCGGCATGCTCGGCGCGCGCTTCGAGCACTTCGAGCAACACACCGACGACTTCACCCGTCATCACGCCAAGAGCCGCCAGACCCACGATGCCCTGACCCAGCGCGCCGGCCTGCTCTACCAGCTCACACCTGAAGTCGGGGTGTTCGCCAACGCCTCGACCTCATTCAAGCCGAACAACGGCCTGGACGCTGGCGGCCAATCCTTCAAGCCTGAAGAGGGCGTGGGGTATGAAGTGGGGATCAAGAGCGAGCTGTTCGACGAGCGCCTCAGCGCCACCCTCGCCGCGTTCCACATCGAGAAGGAAAACGTGCTGACCGTGGACCCGGCCACCGACACCCAACGCGCCATGGGCAAGGCACGCAGCCAAGGGTTTGACCTGCAACTGAGCGGGCAACTGAGCGAGGCGGTGCGCGTGATCGGCGCGTTCGCCTACATTGATGCCGAAGTGACCAAGGGCGATAAAGCCATCCCCACCGGCAGCCGCATTCTCGGCGTGGCCAAGCGCAGCGGCAGCCTGTTGGGCGTGTATGAATTCCAGGACGGCACGTTGCGCGGTTCAGACGTGGGCGCGGCGTTCACCTATGTCGGTGATCGCTCCGGTGAAGCCGGCGGCAGTTTCGAACTGCCCGCTTATCACACCGTGGACCTGCTGGCGCATTACAAAGCCACCGACAACGTCACCGTGGGTTTGAACCTTAACAACCTGTTTGATGAAAAGTACTACGAACGCGCCTACAGCAATTACTGGGTCAGCCCCGGTGAACCGCGCAACTTCACGGTCAGCCTGACCCTCAACCTGTAACACGGTCAAACCTGTGGGAGGGGGCTTGCCCCCTCCCACATTACAGTGCCACGGGGGCCCGCTCGCACAGGGTGTTAAGCGCCACCGCCCACTGCTCGCTGTCATTCAAGCACGGCACCAGCACCAACTCCTCGCCGCCCGCTGCGCGGAATTGCTCCCGGCCACGGTCGCCGATCTCTTCCAGCGTCTCGATGCAGTCGGCCACGAACGCCGGGCACATCACCAGCAGCTTTTTCACGCCTTGCTGGGCCAACGCTTCCAGGCGTGCCTCGGTGTAGGGTTCGATCCACTTCGCCCGGCCCAGGCGCGACTGGAATGCCACCGACCATTTACCGTCCGGCAGCCCCATGCGTTCGGCAAAATTGCGGGCGACGCTGAAGCACTGTGCGCGGTAACACGTGGCAAGCACCTGCGGCGAAGCGTTGCGGCAGCAATCGGCATCCTTGAAGCAATGCGCGCCGGTAGGGTCGAGCTTGGTCAGATGACGCTCGGGCAGGCCGTGGAAACTCAGGAGCAGGTGGTCGTACTCCTGCGCCACGTAAGGCCGCACGCTCGCCGCCAGCGCATCAAGGTACTCCGGCTGATCGTAGAACGGTTGCAGGATCGAGAACTGCACCTTGAGCTTCTTGTCGCGCACCACCCGCTGGGCTTCTTCAATCACCGTGGTCACGGTGCTGTCGGCGAACTGCGGGTACAACGGCGCCAGGGTGATTTTCTGAACGCCCTGGGCGGCCAGGCGCGTCAGGGTCGTTTCAAGGGACGGCTCGCCATAACGCATCGCCAGCTCCACCGGACCCTGGGTCCACTGCGCAGTCATTTTCTGCTGCAGGCGCTGGCTGAGCACCACCAGCGGCGAGCCTTCCTCCCACCAGATCGAGGCATAGGCATGGGCCGACTGCTCGGGACGCTTGATCAGGATCAGCGACACCAGCAAGCGCCGCACCGGCCACGGCAGGTCGATCACGTAAGGGTCCATCAGGAACTGATTGAGGTAGCTGCGCACATCGGCCACCGAAGTAGACGCCGGTGACCCCAGGTTGACCAGTAACAACGCGTGATCCGTCATGCAACATCCTATCTCTAGAGGCGGCTGGACAAGTCGTCCAAGGCCGCCTTCAACTCAGTGAACTGGAAAGTGAAACCGGCCGCCAACAGGCGTTCGGGCAAAGCTTTCTGGCCGCCCAGCAACAAACCGGACAACTCGCCCAACCCCACCTTCAACACAAAGGCCGGCATGGGCATGAACGCCGGGCGGTGCAGCACCTGGCCCAACGTCTTGGCAAACTCGCGGTTACGCACCGGGTGCGGCGCGCAGGCATTATAGGGACCGCGGGCGTCGTGCTGGTGCAGAAGAAAATCTATCAGCGCGATTTGATCGTGGATATGCACCCACGGCATCCACTGCCGGCCATTCCCAATCGGCCCGCCCAGTGCCAGCTTGAACGGCAGCAACAGCCGCGACAAAAAGCCGCCCTCCGCCGCCAGCACCAGCCCGGTACGCACCAGCACCACGCGAATGCCCAGGGCTTCGGCGCGCTGGGCGGTTTCTTCCCAGGCGACGCACAACTGGCTGGGGAAATCGTCCTGCACCGGGCCGCTGGCTTCGGTCAGTTCGCGCTCGCCGCCGTCGCCGTACCAGCCCACGGCAGAACCGGAAATCAACACCGCCGGTTTCTCCGCCAGGCCTTCCAGCCACACCAGCAGGGTTTCGGTCAGACTGATGCGGCTGCTCCACAGCAGCGCCTTGCGTTTATGCGTCCAGGGGCGATCGGCGATCGGCGCGCCGGCCAGATTAATGACCGCGTCCACCGGGCCGATAACCTCTTGCAGGCTGGCGACACCGCGCACCGCATCGCCACATAACCGGGCGACCTGTTCAGGGCGACGGCTCCACACCGTCAGGCGATGCCCTTGCGCCAGCCAATGTTGGCAGAGTTGACGGCCGATCAGGCCGGTACCGCCGGTCAGCAAAATATGCATGGGATCTTCCTCATGTAACGTTCGCCACCGATCACTGGTCTATTTTATAAGCAGGGATCATTTGCAATCGGGCGTGACATTGATTTAAGCCTCAGCTTTAACCATAGGTCACTCCAAACGATCAGGTACGCCAAAACTTATACCAAAAAACAATATTGTACAGCTATTGGTGTCGGCGTAGTCTGTACCCAACGGTAAAACGAGGCCTCCCATGACTGTCCCCATCGCGATCATCGGCACCGGCATCGCCGGTCTCTCCGCCGCCCGAGCGTTACGAGACGCCGGGCATGTTGTACAACTCTTCGATAAAAGCCGCGGCAGTGGTGGCCGCATGTCCAGCAAGCGCAGCGACGCCGGCGCACTGGACATGGGCGCGCAGTACTTCACCGCCCGCGACCGCCGCTTCGTCAACGAAGTGCAGCGCTGGCAAAGCAATGGCTGGGCCGAGCAATGGAAGCCGCAGCTGTATAACTTCAAGTCCGGCGAACTCACGCCCTCCCCCGATGAACAGATCCGCTGGGTCGGCACGCCGCGCATGAGCGCCATCACCCGCGCCCTGCTCGACGACCTGCCGGTGCAGTTCAGTTGCCGTATCACCGAAGTGTTCCAAGGCAAACGGCACTGGAACCTGCTGGACGCCGACGGCGGCAACCATGGTCCGTTCAGCCACGTCATCATCGCCACGCCCGCCCCGCAAGCGACCGCCCTGCTGGCCGCCGCACCGAAGCTGGCAAGTGCCGCCGCCGGCGTGAAGATGGACCCGACCTGGGCCATTGCCCTGGCCTTCGACAAGCCGCTGGAAACCCCGATGGAAGGCTGCTTCGTGCAAGACAGCGCCCTCGACTGGCTGGCCCGCAACCGCAGCAAACCGGGGCGCGACACCGTCCTCGACACCTGGGTGCTGCACGCCACCAGCGCCTGGAGCAAAGAACATCTGGACCTGCCCAAAGAAGCGGTGATCGAACACCTGCACGGCGCCTTCGCCGAACTGCTGCACAGCGCCATGCCCGCGCCCTCGTTCAGCCTGGCGCACCGCTGGCTCTACGCACGACCGTCCAGCGCCCATGAATTCGGCGTGCTGGCCGACGCCGACCTGGGCTTGTACGTCTGTGGCGACTGGTGCCTGTCGGGCCGCGTGGAAGGCGCCTGGCTCAGTGGCCAGGAAGCCGCGCGACGCTTGATCGAGCACCTGTAATGAACCGCATAAACCCCGCTAAATTGCTGCTGTCGAAGTGGACAGCAGCACACCCGCGCAACAAGGAAAAACACTTCCTGGTCACCGAATTGTTTTGTGATGAAGAAGGCAACGTGCTCGACATCGAGCTGCAAGCCGTCATGACCCGGCGCGGTGAACGCCTGCCCTGGCAAACCCTGCAAAGCGCCGAGGACTGGCGAATCGGCTGGAAATAGCCCTCGCGCAAATACTTGTACAAACCATTTGACTTGTACAGCATCAAACCTATGATGAGATTTAGCTGTACATGCTTTTACGCTTGTACAGGAATCTTGCAGAGGTTTGCCCATGTCCAGCACCCCGTCCTTCAAGCCGAAGATTGGTATCAGCGCCTGCCTGCTGGGCGAGAACGTCCGTTTCAACGGCGGCCACAAGCAATCGCAACTCTGCAGCGAGGTGCTCGCTGCATACTTCGACTTTGTGCCGTTGTGCCCGGAAGTGGCGATCGGCCTGGGCATTCCCCGGGAGACCATTCGCCTGGTGGGTGATGCCGCGTCCCCTCAAGCCGTGGGCAGCGTGCATCGCGAGCTGAACGTCACCGCGCCGCTGGGTGAATACGGCGAAAAAATGGCCGCCGAGCACAGCGACCTGTGCGGCTATATCTTCATGCAGAAATCGCCGTCCTGCGGCCTGGAACGGGTCAAGGTCTACCGTGAAAACGGCGCACCGGTGGACGGCGGCGGGCGTGGCATCTACGCCCAAGCCTTTTGCGCGCGCCACCCCAACCTGCCCGTGGAAGAAGACGGCCGCCTGAATGACCCGGTGCTGCGGGAAAACTTCCTGACCCGCGTCTTCGTCTACGCCAGCTGGCAACAATTGCTCGGCGAAGGCCTGAGCCGCCATCGCCTGCTGGCCTTTCACGCGCGCTACAAATACCTGCTGATGGCCCACAGCCCGGCGCATTACAAAAGCCTCGGCAACCTGCTCGGCGGCATGGCCAAGGGCGAGGACCTCGACGCATTAGGCAGCGGCTATTTCAGCGCGCTGATGAGCGGCCTGAAAAAGTGCGCCACCCGCGGCACCCACACCAATGTGCTGCAACACATCAGCGGTTACCTCAAGCAGGCCATCAGCGCCGACGACAAACAGGAAATGCAAACCGTGATCGGCCAATACCGCCAAGGCATCGTGCCGCTGGTGGTACCGCTGACCTTGCTCAAGCACCACTTTCGCCTCCACCCGGACCGCTACATCGCGCAGCAGGCTTACTTGCAGCCACACCCGGAAAATCTCAGCCTGCGCAATGCGATCTGAACCATGAAAAACCTCATGACCGCAGCCTTGCAAGACGAACCCGGCGAAGATATCGCCCAAGCCCTCGAGGACGGCTGGCTGCCGATTCGCGAAGTGGCGCGCCAGACCGGCGTCAACGCCGTGACCCTGCGCGCCTGGGAACGCCGCTATGGCCTGATCGTGCCGCAGCGCACGCCCAAGGGCCACCGGCTGTTCAGCCACGACCATGTGCAACGCATCCACACCATCCTCACCTGGCTCAATCGCGGCGTGCCGGTCAGCCAGGTGAAAAACCTGATCGACTCCGCGCACGTCGCTCCCGACGCCGTCGAAAACGAATGGCACACCCTGCGCCAGACCCTGGTGCAGGCCATCAGCGAGCTGGCCGAACGCCGGGTCGACGATGCCTTCAACCAGGCCATGGCGCTCTACCCGCCGCGCACCCTGTGCGAACAACTGCTGCTGCCGCTGCTCCGCGAACTGGAGCAACGCTGGCAGGGCCAATTCGGCGCGCAGATGGAACGGGTGTTCTTCCTGTCCTGGTTGCGCAGCAAGTTCGGCGCGCGGATCTATCACAACAATCGCCAGTTGCACGGCGCACCGCTGCTGCTGGTGAATCATTCCGACCTGCCCCTGGCACCGCACCTGTGGCTCAGCGCCTGGCTGGCCAGCAGCGCCGACTGCCCGGTGGAAGTCTTCGACTGGCCGCTGCCGACCGGTGAACTGGCGCTGGCCGTGGAACACCTGCAACCGCGGGCGGTGCTGCTGTATTCCAGCCAGGCGCTCCATTTGTCGGCACTCGCAAAACTTCTGGGCGGCATCGCTTGCCCAAAGTTGATCGTCGGACCAACGGTATGCATCCACCAGGCCGAGCTGACGGCATTAGCTGGCGACACCCCTGAATTGTTCGTCGCCGAAGACCCATTGGCGGCTCACCAGATACTGATCCAGCATGGACTTGTTTAAATGCACTTGATCTGGCTGCGCACCGACCTGCGCCTGCATGACAACACCGCCCTGACCGCCGCGAGCCAGCGCGGCCCGGTGGCGGCCGTGTACCTGATCACCCCGCAGCAATGGCTGGCCCACGATGATGCGCCGTGCAAAGTCGACTTCTGGCTGCGCAACCTGCAGCACTTGAGCCAGGCCCTCGGCGCGCTGAATATTCCCTTGCTGATCCGCCGCGCCGCGACCTGGGACCAGGCGCCCGCCGTACTCGGCCAGCTGTGCCGTGAGCTATCGGTCGAGTCGGTCCACGTCAACGAGGAATACGGCATCCACGAAAGCCGTCGCGATGCGGCGGTGGCCAAGGCCCTGGAAGCCGACGGCGTGAGCTTCCACCGTTACCTGGACCAATTGTTTTTCCAGCCCGGCAGCGTGCTGACCAAGACCGGCACCTACTTCCAGGTGTTCAGCCAGTTCCGCAAGGTGTGCTACGCCCGCCTGCACAGCGCCCTGCCGCGGCGGGTGGCCACGCCCAAGACCCAAGCGGCCCTCGCGCAGACCAGCGACCCGGTACCGCAACAGGTCGACGGTTTCGAAACGCCGAGCGAAACGTTGCGCGCCCTCTGGCCCGCCGGTGAAGACGAAGCGCGCCGCCGCCTCGACGCATTCGCCGCGCAGCAGATCAGCTATTACAAGGATGAGCGCGACTTCCCGGCCAAGCCCGGCACCAGCCAGCTGTCGGCGTACCTCGCAGCGGGCGTGGTTTCGCCGCGCCAGTGCCTGCATGCCGCACTGCAGCGCAACCAGGGCGAGTTCGAAAGCGGCGATATCGGCACGATCACCTGGGTCAACGAACTGCTCTGGCGTGAGTTCTACAAGCACATCCTGGTGGGCTACCCGCGGGTGTCCCGCCACCGCGCCTTCCGCCCCGAAACCGAGGCGGTGGCCTGGCGCGATGCGCCCAACGACCTCGCCGCCTGGCAGCAGGCGCGCACCGGTTTGCCGATCATCGACGCGGCCATGCGCCAACTGCTGGAAACCGGCTGGATGCACAACCGCCTGCGCATGGTGGTGGCGATGTTCCTGACCAAGAACCTGCTGATCGACTGGCGCGAAGGCGAGCGCTTTTTCATGCGCCACCTGATCGACGGCGACCTGGCAGCCAACAATGGCGGCTGGCAGTGGAGCGCCTCCACCGGCACCGATTCGGCGCCGTATTTCCGGATTTTCAGCCCGCTGAGCCAGTCGCAGAAATTCGACCGCGACGGCGTATTCATCAAGCACTGGCTGCCGCAACTGGCGACGCTGAATAAAAACGACGTACACAACCCGCAGGCCGCCGGCGGCCTGTTCGGCGCGGCCGACTACCCGCGCTCGATCGTCGACCTGAAACACTCCCGCGAACGTGCATTGGCGGCATTCCGCAGCCTGCCGTCGCGCCAGGCCGTCGGAGCCGAACATGAGTGACTTCCTGCGCCGCTTTGCCCAGGCCTTCGCCACTCTGGACAAGCACAACCTGCACCTGCTCGACAGCCTGTACAGCAAGGACATCGTCTTCACCGACCCGCTGCACGAGGTCCACGGGCTCACGCCGCTGCACCACTATTTCGCGCAGTTGTACGGTAATGTCAGCCAGTTGCGCTTCGACTTCCACGGCTTCGACCAGGTGGCCGAAGGCGAAGGTTACCTGCGCTGGAAAATGAGCTTTTGCCACCCGCGCCTGGCCAAGGGCAAGGTGATCCGAGTGGAAGGCTGCTCGCACCTGATGTGGCGCGACAAGGTGTACCGCCATCGGGATTATTTCGATGCCGGCGCAATGCTTTACGAACACTTGCCGGTGTTCGGCCGTGTGATCAGTTGGCTGAAAAGGAGAGTCGGATGAACCTCACACCGCCCCGTCGTTATTGGCTGACCGGCGCCAGCAGTGGCATCGGCGCCTCCCTCGCCGTGGAGCTGCTCAACAGCGGCGCCCACGTCGCTCTCAGCTCGCGCTCCAAAGGCCCGCTGCAAGCGCTCGCCCAACGCTTTCCCGGCCAAGTGCTGGTCGTGGCGGGCGACTTGACCAACAGCCAGACCGTGCGCGAAATCGGCGAACACATCGCCCAGGTCTGGGGGTCGCTGGACACCGTGATCCTCAATGCCGGCACCTGTGAATATGTCGATGCCAAGCAATTCGACGCGTCGATCGTCGAACACGTGGTACGCACCAACCTGCTCGCCAGCAGTTATTGCATCGAAGCCGCACTGCCACTGTTGCGCGCCGGGCGCGCACCGCACCTGGTGGGCGTGGCCAGCGCCGTGACCTACCTGCCGATGCCGCGCGCCGAAGCCTATGGCGCGTCCAAGGCCGGTTTGCGCTACCTGTTCGAATCCCTGCGCATCAGCCTGTCGCCGGAAAACATCGACGTCACCGTGATCAGCCCGGGCTTTGTCGACACCCCGCTGACCGAGCGCAATGACTTCCCGATGCCCCTGGCCTGGTCTGCCGACAAGGCGGCCCGGCATATCTTCACCAAGTTGGACAAACGCCCACTGGAAATCGCCTTCCCGGCGATGTTCATCGCCACCCTGTGGCCGTTGTCGAAACTGCCGAATCGCGCGCAACTGATCATCGGCAAACGCATGCTGCGCAGCCCGCCACCGAAAAAGGACGACCTGTGAAGATCGCGATTATCGGCAGCGGCATTGCCGGGCTGACCAGCGCCTACCTGCTCAGCCGTCGCCACGACATCACCCTGTTCGAAGCGGGCGATCGCATCGGCGGGCATACCCACACGGTCAACGTCACCGTCGAGGGTAAAAGCTATGCGGTGGACACCGGTTTTATCGTATTCAACGACTGGACCTACCCCAACTTCATCCGCCTGCTGGGTCAGGTCGGCGTGAAGTTCAAACCCACCGAGATGAGCTTTTCGGTGTGCGACCGCCGCAGCGGGTTCGAGTACAACGGCAATAACCTCAACAGCCTGTTTGCGCAGCGGCGCAATCTGTTGTCGCCGGGGTTCTGGGGCATGTTGCGCGATATTCTGCGCTTCAACCGCGAGGCGCCGGCGGACCTGCAAGCGCAACGCATCAGTGCCGACATGACCCTGGGTGACTACCTCGACGCCGGCGGCTACGGCCCGCGATTCATCCGGCATTACATCGTGCCGATGGGCGCTGCGATCTGGTCGATGTCCCTGGCGGACATGCTCGGTTTCCCCTTGCAGTTCTTTGTGCGCTTCTTCAAGAACCACGGCTTGCTGTCGGTGAGCAACCGCCCGCAATGGTGCGTGATCGAGGGCGGCTCAAGCCGCTACATCGAACCGCTGACCCGCGGCTTTCGTGAACGGATTCGCCTCGATTGCCCCGTGCATCGGGTCGAGCGCGATGCACAGGGCGTGACGATCCACAGCGCCGCGGGCACCGAAACCTTCGACAAAGTGGTGTTCGCCTGCCACAGCGACCAGGCGCTGGCCCTGCTGGGCGAGCCGAGCAGTGCCGAGCAGCAGATCCTCGGCGCCCTGCCCTACGCCGACAACGACGTGGTGCTGCACACCGACACGCGCCTGCTGCCAGACCGCAAACTGGCCTGGGCCAGCTGGAATTACCGGCTCAGCGGCAATGCGCAGAGCCAGGCGGCGGTGACCTATGACATGAACATCCTGCAAGGCATCGACAGCGCCACGACCTTTTGCGTCAGCCTCAACCAGACATCGATGATCAACCCGCTGAAGATCCTCGCCCGCTACACCTATGCCCACCCGCAATACAGCCTGGCGGCCGTGGCTGCGCAAGCGCGTTGGGAAGAGTTGAGCGGTGCGCAGCATACGTATTATTGCGGCGCCTATTGGGCCAACGGCTTCCATGAAGACGGCGTGATCAGCGCCTTGCGCGTGGCCCAGGCGTTTGGAGAAGCCCTGTGAACAGCGCCTTGTACAGCGGCTGGATCGCCCATCGCCGGTTTGCGCCCAAGGCCCACGCCTTTCGCTACCGCATCGGCTTGCTGTACCTGGACTTGAGCGAACAGGACGCAGTGCTCGGGCTGTCGCCCCTGGCCGGCGCAGGTCGCCTGGCCGCCTTCGGCTTTCGCCAGCAGGATTACCTGCGTGAATTCACCCGTCACGGCATGAGCCTGAGCGATGCCGTGCGCCAGCACGTCGGCAAGGCGCTGGGGCGCACACCCCAGGGCGCTATCTGCCTACTGACTCAGGCCCGCAGTTGGGGCCTGGCGTTTAACCCGGTGAGTTTCTTCTACTGCTTCGAGGCCGACGGACAATTGGCCGCGATCCTGTGTGAAGTGACCAACACCCCATGGCGCGAGCGCTATCACTACGTGCTGCCGGCCCTGGCGCTGGGCGCCGACGAGCATCAGCACTTCGCCGTGGCCAAGGCGTTTCATGTATCGCCGTTCCTGCCGCCCGACCTGGAATACCGCATGAGCTTCAGCCCGCCCGCCGCCACGCTTGGGGTCCACATGGCCGACTGGCAGGGCGATCGGAAAGTCTTCGACGCCACCTTGAGCCTGCAGCGCGAAGCCCTCAGCCGCGCCAGCCTGCACCGCTATCTGTGGCGCTTTCCGTGGATGACCGCCAAGACCTGCCTGGCGATTTATTGGCAAGCCCTGCGCCTGTTGCTCAAACGCACACCAATTTTTCCCCATCAGGCCGCCGATGGCGCCTCTCGCACCGCCGTCGGGTACACCAAGGATCGCCGCCATGAAATCCCCTAGCTTATCGGTCAAGGCCAACCGCCTGAACGTCAACGGCGTGACCACCGCACTGCTGCGCAAAGCCGTGCTGCGGCAACTCAGTCAATTGCGCCACGGCCAACTGGTGCTGATCGAAGACGGCGAACGCCAAGTGTTCGGCGCCCGCGAAGCGCATCTGCTGGGCGAGATCCAGATCCTCGATTCGGCGGTGTGGGGCCTGGTGGCGGCCAACGGCTCGATCGGTGCGGGCGAAGCGTTTATCCATGGTTATTGGAGCAGCCCGGACCTGACCGCCGTGGTGCGTGTGATGGTCAGCAACCTGGAAGTGCTCGACGCGCTGGAGGGCGGCCTGGCCAAGCTGGCGCGGCCGTTCACCCAAGGCTTGCATTGGCTCAACCGCAATACGCGCAAGGGTTCGCAGAAGAACATCGCCGCCCACTATGACCTGGGCAACGACCTGTTCGAAGAATTCCTCGACCCGACCATGATGTATTCGGCGGCGCAGTTCCTGAGCGCCGAAGACACCCTGGAACAGGCGCAACTGAACAAGCCGGAACGCATCTGCCAGAAACTCGCGCTTAAACCCACCGACCATCTGCTGGAGATCGGCACCGGCTGGGGCAGCATGGCGTTGTACGCGGCGCGGCACTATGGCTGCAAAGTCACCACCACGACCTTGTCCAGGGAACAGTTTGTCTACACCCAGCAACGCATCGCCGCCATGGGGCTGCAAGACCAGGTGACGCTGCTGTTGCAGGACTACCGCGACCTGAGCGGCCAATACGACAAGCTGGTGTCCATCGAAATGATCGAAGCGGTGGGCCATCGCTTCCTGCCGACCTACTTCAAACAGTGCGCGCGCCTGCTCAAGAGCGATGGGCTGATGCTGCTGCAAGCCATCACCATCCGTGAGCAACGCTTTGAACAGGCCAAGAACAGCGTCGACTTCATCCAGCGCTATATCTTCCCCGGCGGCGCCTTGCCCTGTGTGCAGAACATGCTGCAGATCATCAGCCGCGACACCGACATGAACCTGCTGCACATGGAAGATTTCGGCCTGCATTACGCGCGAACCCTGCGCCTGTGGCATGAGAACTTTCGCCGCGCCCACGGCCGCCTCATGGAATTGGGCTACGACGAATACTTCCTGCGGTTGTGGGAGTTTTACCTGTGCTACTGCGAAGGCGGCTTTATGGAGCGCACCATCGGCACCGCGCAGTTGCTGCTGGCCAAGCCGGCAGCCATCAACCCGCCGTTGCTTGGGCGTTTCAGTGCTTAACCAATGCGCCGGGTACGCTAACGTCTGTCAGCCCTTTCACACCTGTGTCACCCGCTTGCCTTACACTGCGTGCCTATGACCAACATCCCCCACACCCAAATCACCACCCCCGCCGTCACCTGCTCGACGTGCGCGGCCTGCTGCTGCCAGCTGGAAGTCATGCTGATCACCGACACGGGCGTGCCCGAGCGCTTTATCGACACCGACGATTGGGGCGGCGAAGTCATGCTGCGCCTGGACGACGGCTGGTGCGCGGCGCTGGACCGGGACACGATGATGTGTACGATTTATACGCGTCGGCCGCTGATCTGCCGGGAATTCGAGATGGGCGCGCCGGAATGCCTGACCGAACGCGAAGGGATTGCGACCGCTTACCGCTGATCTCAGACCGACGAATATCTCAATGTGGGAGGGGGCTTGCCCCCGATAGCAGTGGGTCAGTTGGCAAATTCTGCGGCTGACACTGCGCTATCGGGGGCAAGCCCCCTCCCACAGGGTTTTGCAGGGTAACGAATAGTTTTCGATGCCGCCGAACGCGAAGGGATTGCGACCGCTTACCGCTGATCTCAGGCCGACGAATATCTCAATGTGGGAGGGGGCTTGCCCCCGATAGCAGTGGGTCAGTTGGCAAATTCTGCGACTGACACTGCGCTATCGGGGGCAAGCCCCCTCCCACAGGGTTTTGCAGGGCAACGAGTAGTTTTCGATGCCACCGAACGCGAAGGGATTCGCGACCGCTTACCGCTGATCTCAGACCGACAAATATCTCAACGTGGGAGGGGGCTTGCCCCCGATAGCAGTGGGTCAGTTGGCAAATTCTGCGACTGACACTGCGCTATCGGGGGCAAGCCCCCTCCCACAGGGTTTTGCAGGGTTCTGAAGTTACAGCGGCATCGTGTAGTGCAACGAGTAGTTTTCGATGCCTCCGAACGCGAAGGGATTCGCGACCGCTTACCGCTGATCTCAGCCCGACAAATATCTCAATGTGGGAGGGGGCTTTGCAGGGTTCTGAAGTTACAGCGGCATCGTGTAGTGCAAAGAGTAGTTTTTGATGCCGCCGAACGCGAAGGGATTCGCGACCGCTTACCGCTGATCTCAGACCGATGAATATCTCAATGTGGGAGGGGGCTTGCCCCCGATAGCAGTGGGTCAGTTGGCAAATTCTGCGACTGACACTGCGCTATCGGGGGCAAGCCCCCTCCCACAGGGTTTTGCAGGGTAACGAGTAGTTTTCGATGCCACCGAACGCGAAGGGATTCGCGACCGCTTACCGCGGATCTCAGGCCGATGAATATCTCAATGTGGGAGGGGGCTTGCCCCCTCCCACAGGGTTTTGCAGGGTTCTGAAGTTACAGCGGCATCGTGTAGTGCAACGAGTAGTTTTCGATGCCGTCGTTATGGTCGCTGAGCCCGGCGTTGGAGTAGTGCATGGCACGAATGCCCACTTCATGCCCGCCGTTAAAGCGCAAACCGAAGCCCAGGCGGTCTTCGAACTGGAAGGCCTGGCCGAGGTTGTTGTCTTCCAACCGCGTGCGGGAGAATGCCGCCACCCCGATCCCGGCCTCGATGTAAGGTTTTACCGATTCCCCGGCGAACTCATACACAAATACCGGGGAGAACGACAGGCTGCTCGCGCCTGCACGGTGATCACCTTCCCAATAGGTGTATGCACCACTCCAATAGCCAGTCAGGCGACCGACGTCGCTCTGCATCCAGCTCTTATCCCAATCCGACGTCAGCCCCAATCGATAGGTGAGCGTCGAATCACCGGTGGTCCCCAGGCCAAACTCAAGGCCGGCGGCTTGCGCCGAAAAAGAGTGTCCCACCACAACGGCCGCAATCGCGGCCAAACAGAACAAGCGCTTCATAAGAAACATCCTTTCCGAACGAAGTTATAGGTTTTTACACAGGGAAATCTCGCTTATAGAAGCCGACTTACTGCCAGAAATTCAGCGTCTAACGGCGAATTTTGACGAAATTTTCACGAGCCGAAGCTTCTCACAACTCCGGGATGTTTCCATAGTGTCGGTAGGATATTTCTTAGATGACACACATCGCCGCTGGTCCAGAACTGGGCAGGGCCTGGAGTGCCGGCGGCCAGCAGATCGCGTTCGCCGAGCAGGCGCTTGAGCTGGCGGGCCACGGCAGCGCCGGTGTCGATCAGGCTGATGCCGGGGGGCAGCATCTGCGCCAGGAGCGGCTTGAGGAAGGGGTAGTGGGTGCAACCGAGGATGATGGTGTCGCAGCCGGCGCTGAGCAACGGTTCGACATAGCTTTGCAACAACTGGCGCAGGGCCGGGCTGCCCAGGTCGCCGGTTTCAATCAGTTCCACCAGGCCTGGGCACGGCCGGGTGATCACCCGTACATCGGTGGCGAAACGGTCGAGCAACGCGGCGAACTTGGCGCTCTGCAGGGTGCCGGTGGTGGCGAGTACGCCGACCACGCCACTGCGGGTCGCAGCGGTAGCGGGTTTGACGGCGGGTTCCATCCCCACCAGCGGCCAGTCGGGGTAGCTCTTGCGCAAGTCAGCCACGGCAGCGACGGTCGCCGTGTTGCAGGCAATCACCAAGGCTTTGGCGCCGCGCTCGCGGAAAAACTCTGCAACCCGGTGTAAACGTTCGCAAATAAAGGCCGGCGTTTTCTCACCGTAGGGGATGTACCCGCAATCGGCGACGTACAGCAGCGACTCATGGGGCAACAGTTGCTGGATTTCCTCGAGCACCGTCAACCCGCCGATACCGGAGTCGAACACACCGATCGGTGCATCCTTAACCATGCTGCGTCCCACACACACTGCAACCGGGATCGCGCTTGACGCGCAACTCACGGAAGCGCGTGGTCAAGGCATCGATCAGCAACAAGCGTCCGACCAGAGGCTCACCGAAACCGGCGAGCAACTTCAATGCTTCCAGGGCCTGCAGGCTGCCGACCAGACCGACCAGCGGGCCGACCACGCCGGCTTCGCTGCAGGTCAGTTCGGTGTCGCTGCCGTGCCCGTATAAACAGTGGTAGCACGGGCTGTCGGCGCGCCGCGGGTCGAATACCGACAGCTGCCCGTCCAGGCGGATCGCCGCGCCGCTGACCAACGGCTTGCCGGCGGCCACGCAGGCGGCGTTGACCGCTTCGCGGGTGGAAAAGTTGTCGCTGCAATCGAGCACCACATCTACCGCCGCCACTGCCGCGGCCAGGGAGTCGGCATCCAGCGCAGTGCGATGGGTGAGCAGTTTGACCTCGGGGTTGAGCGCGGTCAGACGGCGGATGGCCGAATCGACCTTGCTCAGCCCGACACTGTCCGTGTCATGGATAATCTGGCGTTGCAGGTTGGTCAGGTCGACGGTGTCGAAATCCGCCAGATGCAACTCGCCGACCCCGGCGGCCGCCAGGTACAGCGCCACGGGCGCGCCCAGGCCGCCGAGGCCGACGATCAAGGCGCGACCGTTTTTCAGGCGCAATTGGCCGTCGATGTCGACCTGTTTCAACAGAATCTGTCGGCTATAGCGCAACAGCTCCTGGTCGCTCAGCATGGCCGGCGCCCCAGGCTGATGCGTTCGTGGCCGCCGAGGTCGATGCGGCTGTGGACGCCTTCAAAGCCCTGGCTCAGCAGCAGGTCACGCACCGCCGCGGCCTGGTCGTAACCGTGCTCCAGCAACAACCAACCGCCCGCATTGAGGTGGGCCGGCGCCTCGGCGATGATCAGCCGCAGGTCGTCCAACCCATCATGGCCCGCCACCAGCGCGCTGGCCGGCTCAAAGCGCACGTCGCCGGCCGCCAGGTGCGGATCGTTGGCGGCGATGTAGGGCGGGTTGCTGATGATCAGGTCGTAGGTGTGGCCTTGCAACGCGCTGAACCAATGACTGTTGAGCACAGTGGCATTGTGCAGGTTCAGGCGCTGGCGATTGCGTTCGGCCAGGGCCACGGCTTCGAGCACGCGGTCGACGGCGGTGACGTGCCAGGCCGGGCGCTCGCTGGCCAGGGCCAGGGCGATGGCGCCGCTGCCGGTGCCGAGGTCGAGCACCTTGGCCGGCGTGGCGGGCAACAATTCCAGGGCCGCCTCGACCAGCAGTTCGGTGTCCGGGCGCGGGATCAGCGTGTGGGGCGCGACTTCCAGGTCCAGCTTCCAGAAACCTTGCTGGCCGAGGATGTAGGCCACCGGCTCACCGGCGCGGCGGCGTTGCAGGTAATCGGCGAAGGTCAGCGCGGCTTCGCTGCTGACGATTTTTTCCGGCCAGGTGTGCAGGTAGCTGCGGGACTTGCCCAGGGCAGCCGCGAGCAACAGCTCCACGTCCAGGCGTGCGGTGGGCGAGTCGGGCAGGTCGGCGGCGCGCAGCAGGCTGGCGATGATGGTCATTTATTCACCTATCGCCGCCAATTGGTCGGCCTGGTATTCGACGAGCAACGGCTCGATCACCGCGTCGATGCCACCGGCGAGAATCTCGTCCAGGGAGTAGAGCGTGAGGTTGACCCGGTGGTCGGTGACCCGGCCCTGGGCAAAGTTGTAGGTGCGGATGCGCTCGGAACGGTCGCCCGAGCCCACCAGCAGTTTGCGTTCACTGGCAATCGCGTTGGCGGCGGCGCTGGTCTGCTGGTCATTCAGCTTGGCCGACAGCCAGGACATGGCCCGCGCCCGGTTCTTGTGCTGCGAACGCTCTTCCTGGCATTCAACCACGATGCCCGACGGCAAGTGCGTGATGCGGATCGCCGAGTCGGTCTTGTTGATGTGCTGACCACCGGCACCGGATGAACGGTAGGTGTCGACGCGCAGATCCGCCGGGTTGATCTCGATGGCTTCCTGCTCGTCCGGCTCGGGCAACACCGCCACGGTACACGCCGAGGTGTGGATACGGCCTTGGGATTCGGTGGCCGGCACCCGTTGCACGCGGTGCGCGCCGGACTCGAATTTCAGCTTGCCGTACACGTTGTCGCCTTCGACGCGGGCGATGACTTCTTTATAACCGCCGTGTTCCCCTTCGTTCTCGGACAGGATCTCGACGCGCCAGCCACGCCGCTCGGCATAACGCGAGTACATGCGGAACAGGTCGCCGGAGAAAATCGCCGCCTCGTCGCCGCCGGTGCCGGCGCGGATTTCGAGGAAGACGTTGCGCCCGTCGTTGGGGTCCTTGGGCAGTAGCATGCGTTGCAGGTCGCCTTCGAGCTCGGCCAGTTTGTCTTTGGCTTCACGGACTTCTTCCACGGCCATTTCACGCATGTCCGGGTCGCTGTCCTTGAGCAGGGCCTGGGCGCCCTCCAGGTCGGCCTGTACTTTCAACAGGTTCTGATAGGTGAGCACAATGGGCTCAACTTCGGCGTATTCCTTGGAATAAGCGCGGAACTTGGCCTGATCGGAGATGACCTCGCCGTCGCCGAGCAACGCGGTCAGTTCTTCGAAACGGTCCTGGAGCACGTCCAGTTTGTTGAGCAGTGACGCTTTCATTACGGTTTTTTATCCGAAGAGCTATCTGACGCGCCCTCACCGAGGGCAAAGAGTTCCTGCGCCATGGCCAGCGCATCGAGGCGGCCTTCGGCAGTGAGTTTTTTCAGTTGTACGCTGGGAGCGTGCAGCAACTTGTTGGTCAAGCCGCGGGCCAGTTGCATCAGCACGTCTTCGGCGTTGCCGCCATTGGCCAATAAGCGCTGGGCCTTGCTCAACTCCTCATCGCGCAGGCGTTCGCCCTGCTGACGATACGCCTTGAGCACGTCCACCGCCGCCAGTTCGCGCAGGCGCACCATGAAGTCTTCGGCGCCGACGCTGACCATTTCCTCGGCGGCCTGGGCTGCGCCCTGACGGCTCTTGAGGTTTTCGGCGACCACTTCGTGCAGATCGTCGACGCTATACAGGTAAACGTCGTCCAACTCGCCGACTTCAGGCTCGATATCCCGGGGAACGGCAATATCCACCATGAAGATCGGCTTGTGCTTGCGCAGCTTCAGCGCGCTTTCTACCGCGCCTTTACCCAGGATCGGCAACTGGCTGGCGGTGGAACTGATGACGATGTCGCTGCGCACCAACTCGGCCGGGATATCGGCCAGCAGCACGGCGTGGGCGCCGAACTGTTCGGCGAGGATGCTGGCACGCTCCAGGGTGCGGTTGGCCACCACGATACGCTTCACGCCGAGGTCGTGCAGGTGACGGGCGACCAGGGTGATGGTCTCGCCGGCACCGATCAGCAAGGCCTGGCTGCGCTGCAAGTCGCTGAAAATCTGTTTGGCCAGGCTGACGGCGGCAAACGCCACGGACACCGGGTTTTCCCCGATGGCGGTGTCGGTGCGTACCTGCTTGGCGGAATTGAACGTGGCCTGGAACAGGCGCCCCAGCAGCGGCCCCACGGTGCCAGCCTCACGCGCCACGGCGTAGGCGGATTTCATCTGGCCGAGGATCTGCGGCTCGCCCAAGACCAGCGAATCGAGACCGGACGCCACACGCATCATGTGACGAACTGCCGCATCGTCCTCATGCACATAAGCGCTCGCGCGCAGGTCATTGAAGTCCAAATGGTGGTAATCGGCCAGCCAGCGCAGCACGACATCCGCTGAAAGATGCTCCTGCTCTATATAAAGCTCGCTGCGATTGCAGGTGGAAAGGATCGCAGCTTCGCGGCTGTCGGTGAGTCGGCAGAGCTGCTGCAAGGCCTCAACCAACTGCTCAGGCGTAAACGCCACGCGCTCGCGCACGTCTACGGAGGCAGTCTTGTGGTTAATACCGAGTGCGAGGAAGGCCATTCAATATCGCTGATGATGTCGGGAAGCCGACAATTGTCCTACTTCGATAGATTCAGAACAACCACCGTCGTCTATTGTCCCTATATGTTGTGCCTATAAAGGCATCCACTGAGACTCGGTTATGTTTGGCCGAAGGCTTGTGTCATGATGATCCGACCGCAGGTTAGTCGTCCTCTTCCTATATGAATAGATCCTCCGCGTTGCTCCTCGCTTTTGTCTTCCTCAACGGCTGCCAGGCCATGGCCCCCGTGTCGACCGACGGTACACCGCCGGTGGAAGAGAGCACCCCAGCCCCTGAAAAGCCCAAGGTTTACTCCTCGTTCACTGAAGATACGGTGTACAGCCTGCTGACTGCAGAACTGGCCGGCCAGCGCAATCGTTTCGATATTGCGCTGGATAATTACGTGACCCAGGCCATCAATACGCAAGATCCGGGCATCTCGGAGCGGGCGTTTCGCATCGCCGAGTACCTGGGGGCCGACCAGGCTGCGCTGGACACCTCGCTGATCTGGGCGAAAAACGCGCCGCACGACCTGGAAGCACAACGGGCGGCAGCCATTCAACTGGCGCGCTCGGGGCGCTACGACGACTCCATGACCTATATGGAGAAAGTCCTGCAGGGCAAGGGCGACACGCATTTCGACTTTCTTGCGCTGTCGGCGGCCGATACCGACCAGGACACGCGCAACGGGCTGATGAAGAGTTTCGACCGCCTGCTGCAAAAACACCCGAAGAACAGCCAGCTCGTGTTCGGCAAGGCCTTGCTGCTGCAACAGGACGACGAAGCCGAAGCCGCGCTGAAGCTGCTGGAACAGAACCCGCCGGAAGAAGGCGAGATCGCGCCGATCCTGCTGCGCGCACGCCTGTTGCAGAACCTCAATCGCGGCAAGGAAGCGATTCCGCTGCTGGAAAAAAGCATCAAGAAGTACCCGGACGACAAACGCCTGCGCCTGACTTACGCGCGCACGCTGGTGGAGCAGGACCGCATGGAGGACGCCAAAGTGCAGTTCGCCAACCTGGTCCAGCAATACCCGGACGATGACGAATTACGCTACTCCCTGGCGCTGGTGTGCCTGGAAGCCAAGGCCTGGGACGAGGCCAAGGGCTATCTGGAAGAGTTGATCGAGCGCGAAAGCCATGTGGACTCGGCGCACCTGAACCTCGGCCGCATCGCCGAAGAAAACAACGCCCCCCAGGCCGCCCTGCTCGAATACGCCAAGGTCGGCCCCGGCAACGACTACCTGCCCGCCCAGTTGCGCCAGGCCGACATCCTGATGAGCAACGGGCGCACCGACGAGGCGGAAAAACGTCTGGTCGCGGCGCGCGAGGCGGAACCGGACTACGCGATCCAGCTGTACCTGATCCAGGCCGAAACCTTGTCGGCCAACAATCAGGCCGAGCGCGCCTGGAAAGTCTTGCAACAAGCCTTGCTGCAATACCCTGACGACCTGAACCTGCTCTACACCCGTGCGATGCAGGCGGAAAAACGCAATGACCTGGCGCAGATGGAAAAAGACCTGCGCCTGATCATCAAGCGCGACCCGGACAACGCCATGGCGCTCAATGCCCTGGGCTACACCCTGTCCGACCGCACCACGCGTTACGCCGAAGCCAAGGTGCTGATCGAACAGGCCCACAAGCTCAACCCGGAAGACCCGGCCGTACTCGACAGCCTGGGCTGGGTGAACTACCGCCTGGGCAACCTGGACGAGGCTGAGCGCCTGCTGCGCCAGGCGCTGGAGCGCTTCCCCGACCAGGAAGTCGCCGCCCACCTGGGCGAAGTGCTCTGGGCCAATGGCAAACAGCGCGAAGCCCGGCAAATCTGGGAGAAGTTCCTCAAGGAACAACCCGAAAGCCCCATCCTGCGCGGCACCATCAAGCGCCTGACCGGTTCCGAGACCCTTTAAGTTTATGTTCTTGCGCCACTTTATCGTTTTCAGCTTCATCGCCTTGCTCGCCGGTTGCGCGGGCTTCGGTGCCCGCGAATCCGTTGAGGGCCAGGGCAACCCGGCGCAATGGAAACAGCACAAGGCCCAGCTCAGCAGCATCGATGGCTGGCAGATCGAAGGAAAAGTCGGGGTACGCGCGCCGAAAGATTCCGGCAGCGGCACCTTGTTCTGGCTGCAACGCCAGGACTACTACGATATCCGCCTGTCCGGCCCATTGGGGCGCGGCGCCGCCCGCCTGACCGGCCGACCGGGGCAAGTCAGCCTCGAAGTGGCCAACCAGGGTCGCTACGAAGCCGTCTCCCCGGAGGCGCTGCTGGAAGAGCAGATCGGCTGGAAACTGCCGGTGTCGCACCTGGTCTGGTGGGTACGCGGCTTGCCCGCCCCCGACAGCAAAAGCCGCCTGAGCCTCAATGGCGACAGCCGCCTGGCCTCCCTGGAGCAGGACGGCTGGCAGGTCGAATACCTGAGCTACGTGCAACAGAGCGGTTATTGGCTGCCCGAGCGGATCAAACTGCACGGCACCGACCTTGATATCACGCTGGTGATCAAGGACTGGCAACCACGCAAGCTGGGGCAATAACGTGACCGTAGAGAAACTGACCCTGCCCTCCCCGGCCAAACTCAATCTGATGCTGCACATCCTGGGGCGCCGCGAAGACGGCTACCACGAGTTGCAGACGCTGTTTCAATTTCTCGACTACGGCGATGAACTGACATTCGCCGTGCGCGACGATGGCGTGATCCGACTGCACACCGAATTCGAAGGGGTGCCCCACGACAGCAACCTGATCGTGAAGGCCGCGAAAAAACTTCAGGCGCAATCCGGTTGCGCCCTGGGCATCGACATCTGGATCGATAAAATCCTGCCCATGGGCGGCGGCATCGGTGGCGGCAGCTCGAATGCCGCGACCACACTGCTGGGCCTGAACCACTTGTGGAAGCTCGGCTGGGACCTCGATCGCCTGGCCACGCTGGGCCTGACACTGGGCGCCGACGTCCCGGTTTTCGTGCGTGGGCACGCGGCTTTTGCCGAGGGCGTGGGAGAAAAACTCACCCCGGAAAACCCCGAAGAGCCTTGGTATGTCGTGCTTGTCCCGCAAGTATCTGTAAGTACAGCAGAAATTTTTTCAGATCCACTGTTGACACGTAACTCTCCTCCCATTAAAGTGCGCCCCGTTCCCAAGGGAAACAGTCGAAATGACTGCTTACCGGTTGTAGCAAGGCGTTATCCAGAAGTACGTAACGCTTTGAATTTGTTAGGTAAATTTACCGAAGCAAAATTAACCGGCACTGGAAGTTGTGTGTTTGGGGGCTTCCCAAACAAAGCTGAAGCTGATAAAGTCTCGGCCCTTCTTACAGAGACCCTTACAGGGTTTGTAGCGAAAGGAAGCAACGTTTCGATGTTGCATCGCAAGCTGCAAAGTCTGCTCTAAAAGGAACCGAGTACTGGGTACTCGTTGCAACAGATACAGGGGCGTCGCCAAGCGGTAAGGCAGCAGGTTTTGATCCTGCCATGCGTTGGTTCGAATCCAGCCGCCCCTGCCATTTTCCTTTACTCATCCAGGTTACCCTCAGCCTCTAGGTACTGCGCGTGTCCAAGATGATGGTCTTTACGGGGAACGCCAACCCCGATCTGGCTCGACGTGTTGTTCGTCAGCTGCATATCCCTCTCGGTGACATCTCTGTCGGTAAATTCTCCGACGGCGAAATTACCGCCGAGATCAATGAAAACGTCCGCGGTAAAGACGTCTTCATTATCCAGCCGACCTGCGCTCCGACCAACGATAACCTGATGGAACTCGTCGTGATGGCTGATGCCTTCCGCCGCTCCTCAGCGACTCGAATCACAGCTGTAATCCCTTACTTTGGTTATGCCCGTCAGGATCGCCGTCCGCGTTCCGCACGTGTAGCTATCAGCGCGAAAGTCGTGGCTGACATGCTCACCGTGGTAGGCATCGACCGTGTTCTCACGGTTGACCTGCACGCTGACCAAATCCAGGGGTTCTTCGATATTCCGGTAGATAACATCTACGGCTCCCCCGTATTGGTGGATGACATCGAAGACCAGCGCTTTGAAAACCTGATGATCGTGTCCCCGGACATTGGTGGCGTCGTGCGTGCACGGGCTGTCGCCAAATCCCTGGGCGTTGATCTCGGGATCATCGACAAACGCCGCGAGAAAGCCAATCACTCTGAAGTGATGCATATCATCGGTGATGTCGAAGGGCGTACCTGTATTCTGGTTGATGACATGGTCGACACCGCCGGCACCCTGTGCCACGCGGCGAAAGCCTTGAAAGAGCACGGTGCGGCAAAAGTCTTCGCCTACTGCACACACCCTGTGCTGTCGGGCCGAGCGATCGAGAACATCGAGAACTCAATGCTGGACGAACTGGTGGTGACCAACACCATCCCGTTGTCCGCTGCAGCTCAAGCCTGTCCGCGTATCCGCCAACTGGATATCGCACCGGTGGTTGCCGAAGCGGTTCGCCGCATCAGCAACGAAGAATCGATCAGCGCGATGTTCCGTTAAGGGTCAAACCTTCGGATCACCTCACTGACGAAAAGCGCCCCGCCCCGGCATATTGTCGGGGCGGGGCTTTTTTGCCCATATCGCCTTTAGCGCTGGTCGCAAACGCTGGGGCGAATGTGGTTATTTTGGAGATACAACATGAACGAATTTATTCTGAATGCTGAAGTGCGTTCCGACCTGGGGAAAGGTGCGAGCCGCCGCCTGCGTCGTCTCGCAAGCCTGGTTCCAGCTGTAGTTTACGGTGGCGACAAAGCCCCTGAATCCATCAGCATGCTGGCCAAAGAAGTTGCCAAACTGCTGGAAAACGATGCGGCCTACAGCCACATCATTTCGCTGAACGTCGGCGGCACCAAGCAGAACGTCATCATCAAGGCCCTGCAACGTCACCCAGCTAAAGGCCACGTGCTGCACGCTGACTTCGTTCGCGTCGTTGCCGGCCAGAAACTGACCGCCGTTGTGCCGGTACACTTTGTTGGTGAAGAAGCTCCGATCAAAAAAGGCGGCGAAGTTTCGCACGTTGTTGCCGAGATCGAAGTGACCTGCCTGCCGAAAGACCTGCCTGAGTTCATCGAAGTCGACCTGTCGGCTCTGGAAATCGGCGAAATCCTGCACCTGTCCGACCTCAAAGCCCCTAAAGGCGTTGAGTTTGTCGCACTGGTTCACGGTGATGACAAAGCGGTTGCCAACGTTCACGCTCCACGCGTTGCTCCAGAAGCTGAAGAAGGCGCTGCAGAGTAATTCACTCTGTATTGCCGGAGCTTGAGGAAACATCGCGGACCGAAACGTAGCGAGAAAGCGGGCGATAACGCGACGTTTACTCTTGAGTAAATGATCCCTTGTCGTCCACTTTCGCCGCACTCAGGTCGGCATTGTTATCCACAACTCCAAAGGAAGGGCCCCTGTCGTGACTGCCATTAAACTGATCGTTGGCCTGGGAAATCCAGGCGCAGAATACGAACAGACCCGGCATAACGCGGGGGCCCTTTTTGTTGAGCGCATCGCCCACGCCCAAGGTGTAAACCTGGTGGCCGATCGCAAGTATTTCGGCCTGACCGGACGCTTTTCGCATCAGGGTCAGGATGTTCGTCTGTTGATTCCCACCACCTACATGAACCGCAGCGGCCAGGCTGTCGCGGCGCTTGCGGGGTTCTTCCGGATCAAACCCGAAGAAATCCTGGTGGCCCATGACGAACTGGACCTGCCTCCCGGCGTTGCCAAGCTCAAGCAAGGCGGCGGGCATGGCGGGCACAATGGCCTGCGCGACATCATCGCGCAGCTGGGCAATCAGAATACCTTTTACCGTCTGCGGCTCGGCATTGGCCACCCAGGCGTTGCCAGTATGGTTTCAAATTTCGTCCTGGGTCGTGCGCCACGCGCCGAACAGGAAAAACTCGATGCCTGCATCGACTTTGCCCTCGGCGTGCTGCCGGATATCCTCGCCGGGGAATGGAACCGCGCGATGAAAAACCTGCACAGCCAGAAGGCCTGACTCTTTTCCGAGGGGAAACACCATGGGATTCAATTGCGGCATCGTCGGCCTGCCCAACGTCGGCAAATCCACCCTGTTCAACGCGCTGACCAAGTCCGGTATTGCGGCGGAGAACTTCCCCTTCTGCACCATCGAACCCAACAGCGGTATCGTGCCGATGCCGGACCCACGCCTGGACGCCCTGGCGGTGATCGTCAACCCCAAGCGCATCCTGCCGACCACCATGGAATTCGTCGACATCGCCGGCCTGGTGGCCGGTGCGTCGAAAGGTGAAGGCCTGGGCAACAAGTTCCTGGCCAACATCCGCGAAACCGATGCCATCGCCCACGTGGTCCGCTGCTTTGAAGACGAGAACGTGATTCACGTCTCCAACAGCGTCGACCCGAAACGCGACATCGAGATCATCGACCTGGAACTGATCTTCGCCGACCTCGACAGCTGCGAGAAGCAACTGCAGAAAGTCGCGCGTAACGCCAAGGGTGGCGACAAGGACGCCGTGGTCCAGAAAGGCCTGCTGGAGCAGCTGATCGCCCACTTCACCCTGGGCAAGCCGGCACGCAGCCTGATGAAGACCATGGGCGCTGACGAGAAGGCCGCGGTCAAGGGCTTCCACCTGCTGACCACCAAGCCGGTGATGTACATCGCCAACGTCGCCGAAGACGGCTTCGAGAACAACCCGCTGCTCGACGTGGTCAAGGCCATCGCCGACGAAGAAGGCGCGATCGTGGTTCCGGTGTGCAACAAGATCGAAGCGGAAATCGCCGAGCTCGATGACGGCGAAGAAAAAGACATGTTCCTCGAGGCCCTGGGCCTGGAAGAGCCTGGCCTGAATCGCGTGATCCGCGCCGGTTACGAAATGCTCAACCTGCAGACCTACTTCACCGCCGGTGTCGAAGAAGTCCGCGCCTGGACCGTCAAGGTCGGCGCCACCGCGCCACAGGCCGCCGGCGTGATCCACACCGACTTCGAAAAAGGCTTTATCCGCGCCGAAGTGATCGCCTACAACGACTTCATCCAGTACAAGGGTGAAGCCGGTGCCAAGGAAGCCGGTAAATGGCGCCTGGAAGGTAAGGAATATATCGTCAAGGACGGCGATGTGATGCACTTCCGTTTCAACGTGTAAACATTGATCGCGGCAGACGTCGCGATATAAAGAAGCCGATGCCCTGCATCGGCTTTTTTGTGGGTGAAAGACTCATGAGAGCGAAACATTGCCATACATTATAAATAAGAGGACTTTAGAACACACACCGCAACATATCTGCGAAGCATTAAAACTTCCCAACTATTCTTCACCACTCTAAGAATAATCTTACGCCGACCACGGATAACCATCTCAACTAGCACTTGCAACTTCAGAGCACTTGCCCTCCCTATACCCGGTGCCACTCTTAACGCCGGCTGCGCATCATGACAACACTAAGCTTTCCTGTTTAACTGCGTGCCGGCCCATAGGTTAATTGCCCTCCCTGAAGTGGCAACAGTATCGGAGCACAACACGATGTCGACGCTCTGCGAAAACGTTCTTATAACGGACATGACCTTTAGCGATTGCCCGGCCATCGAAACGACCGTGAACAATACGGCCGTTCTCGATATCGATATTCTCCTCTTGGGAGAAACCGGCACAGGTAAAGATACGTTGGCGCAACGCATCCATCAGCTGTCTCGTCGCAAAGGAAACTTCGTAGCAGTTAATTGTGCCGCCATCCCGGAAACCCTGGCCGAAAGCCAACTGTTCGGCGTCAACAGCGGCGCCTACACGGGCGCCATGCAATCTCGCGCGGGGTTTGTCGAAGCCGCCCATCTGGGCACCCTATACCTCGACGAAATCGACAGCATGCCGCTGTCGCTGCAAGCCAAGCTGTTACGTGTACTGGAATCGCGCGGGGTCGAACGCCTGGGGTCTACACGATTTATCCCGGTAGACATGCGTGTGATCGCCTCGGCCCAGCACGCCTTGCACGAAATGGTCGAGCAAGGCACTTTCCGACGCGACCTCTACTTCCGTCTGAATGTGGTCAATATCCACCTACCAGCCTTACGGGATCGGCGAGAGCGGATCATTCCCTTGTTCCTGGACATGATTGAGCAAGAGGCCGATCACTTCCGGCTCGCCGCGCCATCGCCCCCCAGCAAGCAGTTATTGCAACAACTGCTGTGCCACCCGTGGAAGGGTAACGTGCGCGAACTGCGCTCGACGGCCAAGCGCTTCGTGTTGGGCCTGCCGCCGTTATCCACCGCGGTGATCAACCGACATGAACTTGAATTGAACCTGAAGACACGATTGCAACAGATGGAGAAATCGCTGATTGAAGAATCGCTTCGTCAACACGACCACTGTGTGGACAGTGTGGCAATCGCTTTAGGCGTCGCCAAGCGAACGCTGTACCACCGAATAAAGCATTTGGGAATATCACTTAACTGAAACAGGGTGCCGCCCCCTGTTAACGCAATAACATCTTTTGAAACATACCTTCCCGCAACATATGGAACGCATGAATCCGTTTAGCCACATAAGTCATGGAACAGCGATACAGGTGTGCAACAGCGTCTTTTGATGTATCGCTGACTCCAGTGAAACTAACGTTAAGCACGGAGAAAACAACATGACTATCGGTTCGATTGGCTCGTATTCTGGCGCCTCCTATGGTGGCGGTGACGCCAACAATATGTCTGCTGATGAAGCAGATGCTGGGATGGAGGCTGTAGAATCAAAGAAGCGCAAAGATGGTGTAAAAAACGCATATAAAGCAGCAGAGAACGCTAATACCAACGGTATTAAAGCAGCCGCTGACATGCTCCGCCTGTAATAGCTGAACGCTTGCTGGCCTTCTCGACAGTCGATGCCGGGAAGGCCACATCGCCACGAGCGTTGTCATATACACGCTCATCTTCTAACCCTTATCTGACAGGGCAACATGATGATAGGCAGCATCCGCACGACTGAAATCAATCAACTCCCTGGCACCTCGGGCATACAGGAGGCCTCCCACTCGGCCACCGATGTCAGCTTTTTCAACTCAACGCTCATGCCTTCCCCAATTGCGAATACCGCGGTCGATCATGCGCTGCCACCGAATATGCTTTCCGAAGCCGCAGGCAAGCTCAATTCCATGACTGAGCGTATGACCAAAAGCCTGCGTGCATTAAGCAGCAAGAACAAACTGGAAGAGGCGCGAAAATATCCGGGGCAACTTTCCGACGCACTCCTGCTGACGCACATGTTGTCGAAGAGCGTCGGTAAAACCGCGCAGTGCATCGATAAAATCAGCAACCTCCAGTAGGCCAACATGACTCGCCCGCGGCTTATCCTAGTAATCCTGTCGCTCTCATTCTTGCTCAATGCCTGCAGTGACCGTGTCGAACTTCATCGTCAGTTAACCGAACAAGAGGCCAATGAGGTCGTTGCGGAACTGGCGGACAAACATATCCGCGCCACCAAGGTTCCCGCGAAAGATGGCGTTGTGGTGGTGGTCAACTCAACTGATATCGGCCGCGCTGTGCGAACGCTGGAGGCCGCCGGCCTCCCGCGGGTCGCGCGCGCGACGCTGGGCGACACCTTTCGCAAAGAGGGGGTTATTTCCACCCCGCTTGAAGAACGAGCACGCTACATCTATGCCCTGTCCCAGGAGCTGGAGACCACGCTGTCGAACATCGATGGCGTCATCGTGGCTCGCGTACACGTGGTGCTGCCCGAGCGCGTCGCTCCGGGAGAACCGGTACAACCCGCCTCCGCCTCGGTGTTCATCAAGCATGACCCGCGACTCGACCCCGACAATATCAGGGCCCGGGTGCGCAGGATGGTTGCAAGCAGTATTCCGGGGATGACCGCCGCGGTGGAAAACCCGCAAAAACTGACGGTCGTCTTCGTGCCGGCAACCGCTTACTTAGAGCAGCAACGGTTGGCTTACTTCGGGCCGTTCCTGGTTCCGGGAGATGACATCGGTTTTTGGCGGGCCAGTGTGACATTCGGGCTGATCGCCCTGGCGCTGATGATCGCGGCGGGCATGTTCTGGCATAAACGCACACAAAGAGCCGCAGACGCGCTGTCAGACGGCCCATCCCCGGATGCGCCTGTCCAGGCCCGCAATGAGTAATCTCTCATGGGCCCAATGGTGGTCCGCGCCCTGGTTGTGTGCCCACGAAGACTGGAAAGCCCCCGTTCAACACGCCGCGCTGAATGAGCTGCACCGCAGCCGGCAGGTCGTCACGGGCACGCCTTATGGCGTTGCCCCTTGCCTGCCGCCAATGCCCGACCCCGCACTCCTGCAACTGGCACTCGCCCCCACGGATCAACTCGACCTGGGGCTCGCCCTGATTGACGGCATCTGCCGTCCCGCCTATGCCACCGCACTCGATGACAACCATCGACAGTGGTGCAACAGGCTGGCCAAGGCCCTGCCCCTGGATATGGTGCAACCCGATAATGACCCGCTGCAATTGCTCCGCGCCTGGGTCACGCCGGCCACCTGGCAGCGCATCCGGTTGCGTTTTGCGCGCCGGCGCATTTTGGATCTGGACGAAAAAGCCCTGTCGCTCGGCGACTCCCATAGCCGCCTCGATACCCTTTGGCATGCGGTGGCGTGGCGCATTGGCGCGATGAACAGGAACAGTAGCGCTGCCGCCTCAGAGGGGCACGGAGATTAACGATGTTATGCCGATATAAAATCAGCTCGCCCGGGGGCGCGCCGCCCTTGCCGGGGAGCCTGATCTCTTGCGAAACACTGGCGAGCTATACCCAGGCCAGCAATGTGGTGGACCAGGCAAAAGCCGAGGCCAGGCAGTTGCTGAAGACGGCACACGCCCAACGTGAAGCGCTGCTGGAAAAAGTCAGCGTTGAAGTATGGCAACGTGCCAATGCACAACTCAAACGCTGGGAAATCGAGCGTCAGGCCCTGTGCGACAGCCTTGAACAATACGCCACCTCGATCGCCAACCAGGCTATTCACCTGCTGCTTGAAGACACCCCCGCCCCCCAACGCATGGCCGCCCTGATCAAGCAATTACTGGCGAGCCATGTGCCAGCGGTGAAGGCAACACTGGTTTGCCACCCGCTCGAATTGGAGGCGGTGCGGGCATGCCTGACCAACCGCGGCAGCACGCACTGGACGCTGCGCGCCGACGATACGATCAAACTGCAATCGCTCATATTGACCACCGAAGAAGGGGACTTCCGGATTGACTGGACGTCCTTGATCAATATTTTCATGAAGCCCGATGACAGCCCTTCAGACAACGGGTTTTAAACACACTTCATGAAATAAAAATTGCCGCACATGGAACCAATTCGAAATACAAACCAAAAAGGAGAACATCCCAACGGAGTGAATCCATGAACTATTACGACGGTTACAGCAATCGGCTTTTAAACGACGCAAGGGAGGTTAAACGTGACCTCAACCTCGCCGCAGAAACCAATTCCGGGTCTGAAGAAGACCTTGCCTTTTTTTTCGATCTTGTCGCCAAGCATCGAACTTCCGAATACGTCTTCAATGAGCATGCCCGCGTCAAACATATGCTCCTGAAGTCAGGCCTGGACAGCGGTCAGTAACTTGAACGCGCTGCTGGCCGAGTGTTTGAAACGCGGCTCCGGAGAATTGAGGTTATTCGAAAACAATGACGAAATTATCCTGCGTCATTGTTCGAACAGCCTGTTGCTCAGTGTCCAGTTGACGCCACTTCGCCCGGACAAATCATTGCTGCTGAGCTGGCTGCGCCTGGGCGAGGTCAGCCTGGAACACTTTCCAGGCGCTCTCGCCCAGGCGCCGGCCAGTGGCGCGCTCTGGCTGATGCATTGCCTGCATGACAAGCACGATGAACAGCAGCTGCAGCTCTGCCTCGAGTCCCTGCTCAACCAACGCGATACCTGGCGCGCCACCGTCGCGCGCCTCCACAGACCGGCACCTCGACGCAACCCCACCTCCCTACGTTCGTTGCTGTACTAATCAGAGAAGCTTCTATGCATAACAAGATCCACAAGCGCGACAGCTTGCGCATTGACCCGCCCGAAACTTCATCCAGACGCGCCGATTGGCGGTGCCTGATCGCCCTGACCTGCTTGCTGGCCCCGGCGCCAGGTGCCCTCGCCGCCATCCCCGCCGAATGGAAGAACACGGCATACGCCTATGAAGCCCAGCACAAGCCGTTACGTGAAGTCCTGGAAGATTTTGCCCAGACATTTGGCACCCAACTCCAGATCGAGGGCCTGCTGGAGGGCAACGTCAACGGCAAGATACGCGCCAATACCCCGCAGTCGCTGCTCGACAGGCTGGGTGTTGAACACCGCTTCCAATGGTATCTCTACAACAACACCCTGCACATCAGCACCCTCGATCAGCAAGAGTCCGCACGCCTGGAGGTGTCGTCCGAAACCATTGCCGACCTCAAGCAGGCGCTGACCGATATCGGCCTGCTCGACAGTCGTTTCGGCTGGGGCGAATTGCCGGAGGACGGTGTCGTCCTGGTCTCCGGCCCCCGGCGCTATATCGGACAGATCAAGCAGTTCAGCAGCCAGCGCCGTTCACCGGACGAAAAGCAGAGCGTGTTGAGCTATCCGCTCAAGTTCGCCAACGCCGCGGACCGCCAAATGGAATACCGCAACGAAAGAATCACCATCCCCGGCGTGGCCACCATGCTGCGCGGGCTGCTCGACCCACGCAATCCCGCGATGCTCGCCGGCATGACTCAGCGCTCCCCCGCGCAGTCCCAGCCCGCGCCCCTGACGCCAGCGTTCCCGCGCCTGAGCAACCCGCTGCTGGGGCAGATGCTCGGCACACCCGCGCCAACCGGGCCGGTGGACGCCGGCATAGCGCTGACGTCGCGGGCACCGGTCAACCCCAGCCGAATCCGCGTCGAGGCCGATGTGCGCAACAACGCGATTCTGATCTATGACCTGCCGGAGCGTCAGGGGATGTACCGCGAGCTGATCAGTCAGCTCGACGTGGCGCGCAAACTGGTGGAAATCGACGCCATCATCCTCGACATCGAACGCACCCAATTACGTGAGTTCGGCGTCAACTGGGGCTTTCAAAACAGTCGCTTCCGCGGCGCGGTCAACATGGCGCCCGGCACCTCATCACAATTGTCGATCGAAAACCGCGACCGCTTTTACGCCGACGTGCGCGCCCTGGAAGCGCGCGGGCTGGCAACCATGGTCTCCAACCCATCGGTGCTCACCCTGGAAAACCAACCGGCGGTGATCGACTTCAACCGCACCCAGTACCTGACGGCCGGCAACGAGAACGCGACCATCCTGCCGATCACCGTCGGCACCAGTTTCCAGGTCGTGCCTCGCGTCATCACCAGCCGCGGTGGCCATCAGATCCATCTGGCGGTGGATATCGAAGACGGTAACTTCGACGAGTCCAACCCCGAACGCATCGGCCCCGATGTGCGTCGAGGCAAGGTCAGCACCCAGGCCGTCATGGCGGAAAAACGCTCCCTGGTGGTGGGCGGTTTCCACGTAACGAACAGCGCGGACAAGCAAAACAAGATCCCCTTGCTGGGGGACATTCCGTTGCTGGGCAAAGCGCTGTTCTCTTCGACGGAACGCCAGAACAACCGGCGCGAACGTTTGTTCATTCTCACCCCGCGCGTGATCGGCGATCAGTCCGACCCATCACGTTACTTGCCGCAGGCCGACCAGAGCGAGTTGCAGGCCGCCCTCAACCCCCTGGCACCGCGCTTGGCCCCACATCAGCCGGTGATCAACCGCAGCGACATCACCAGCATCCTGGCGCATCTGGTCAGCGGGCAAGTGCCCAAAGCCTTCAAGGCCGCACCGATGCCGCTGGCGTTGAACACGTTGTGTACCCCTCGCGAGCTGTTGGCGCTCAATACCGAGCGCAGCCAGTGGTATGCCGGCCCGCAGTTCAACGTGGCAGTGGTGGTGCTGCGCAATCAGTACAAGCGCAATGTCCGCATCGATGAAAAAGAATGCAGCAACTCCGAGACCCTGGCGGTCACCGTCTGGCCACGCGCCTGGCTCAAGCCGGGCGAAGAAGCCGAAGTGTTCATCGCCATGCGCCCGGTGGTGAAGGATGAACACCTGAGTGTGCCGCGCCCGTCCCTGCTCACGCCAACCCGGAAGACCACGCCATGAAGCCAAGACTGTTGTGCGCCACTCTGATGATTACCGCGTTGTTCATCAGCGGTTGCACCCCGACCTGCAAAGGGGACTCCTGCTCACGCCCACAATCGACCAGCGATAAGCTGGTGATCTGGTGGCCGCCGCACATGCGCGTCGAACCCGGCCCGGCCGGGGAGCGTTCGGACTATCAAACGGTGTCGCTGGAACGATGAACGCCGGGAGGGTGCCGGACGATGAGCGGCATCGGCAGGCATTCTTCGATAGCCTGGTGAGCGGCGATGCCGCTCACCTGCCGTTGTGCCTGGGCATCGCCCTGCACACACGGCACGCCAACGCCCGCCCGGGGTTGGCATTGCACATCAGCCAGGCGGCCTTGCAAGCCGGGCAACTGCAACGCGTGCTGGAGCGCCGCTTCGATCAGGCAGTGGTATTTGATGGCTGCTATATCTACCTCGATGCCCAGAGCGCACTGGTGATCTGGCACGCCCTGCCCGCCGAGCTTCAGGCCGTGGATCAAGTCCTCAGCCGAATGCTGTCGCTGGCCGACCTCGACGCCTTGGATGGTTTCGCCAACCGCTGATCAGCGCTGCTCCAGCTCCGGCAACTCGAGGGTTTCACGCTTGGCCTCATCGTCGAGGTCGCGCAAGGTACGGTAGATCAACGCCACCGCGTGCAAGGTCTCACGCGGAATGCCCGCCCCCAGTTTTGCCTCGTACAGCGTGCGGGCCAACCATACGCATTGAATCACCGGGACATCCGCCGCCTTGGCTCGATCAATCAGCTTACGCGCATTCGCGTCCGTGCCCTTGGCCACCAGTTTCGGCAGCGGCGTTTGGCCGGGGCGGTAATACAACGCGACGGCAAAGTGCGTCGGGTTGACCACCAGCATGTCCGACTCCTCCAGCTTGGGCAGCTTGACCTTGGGTTCTTCCTGGGCCAACTGATAAGCCAACGAGCGCCGCTGGCCCTTGACGTGGGGATCGCCCTCCATGTCTTTGTACTCTTTGACCACCTCGACCTGAGTCATACGCATGCGCTTGGCAAAAAAGTACTTCTGCAACGTCAGGTCAATAAGCGCCAGCACCAGCAGCACCCCCAGACACGCATGCAACAAGTGCCGGAAGAGTGTGATCAGCGCGAGGATGTAGCTTTGCAGATCGCTGTTGGCAAGGTTAATCAGGGCGCCCAGCGACGGGCCAATCACCACGTACAGTATCAAGCCCAGGAGCAATGACTTGCCGATGCCCATCAACAAGTTCATGAGGGATTGGGCGGAGAACATCTGCTTGAGCTGGGTGAGCGGGTTCAACCGGTTGAAGTCCAACTTCAGGGATTCGGGGGCGAACAGCAAGCCGAACTGCATCCAGCTGCTGATCAGTTTCACCCCGATCGCGACCCCGACCATCAGCAGGCCGAAGGAGAAAAACAACACCAGCGCCTCCGTCAGCACTTCTTCCAGGGCGCGCGCAAAGGGTTGCCCTATGCGCGCCAGCGGCAGTGCGATCATCTGCTGGAAGCGCTGCATGCTGGTGTCGGCCGTGAACAAGGCGATCTCGCTCAAGGCCGTCAGCACCAACAACTTACCCACGTCCTGGCTCTGCGCGACTTGGCCTTTCTTGCGCTGGTCACGCAGTTTCTTGGCACTGGCGGGGTGTTTCTTTTCCCCTGAGTCACTCATGTAAAAGGCCCCTTGAACAGCAGGCCCAGGGAATGCTTGAGGTCACTCAGCAGCGCCATGCGCCCGACGATCAAGTCCTGCAGCAGGGCGAAATACAGCAGCAGAATACCGATGCCGGCCAGGCATTTGATCGGCGGGGCCAGCGTACTCACCTGCAGTTGCGGGCTGTAGATCCCCAACAGTGCCACGCCGAACTCGAGCAACAGCAGTACGGCGATAAAGGGCGCGGCGTACAGCATCATGTGAGTGAAGGTGTCGCCGACCAACTCGACAAACACACTGAGGCCATTGGCCGCCGGCAACGGAAACCACACGGTCGGCGGCCAGATCAGGTAGCTGTCCCAGATCACCTGGGTCAGTGCGCCCAGGCCCAGGCTGGCCATCAATAAAAAAATCGCCAGTTGCTTGAACAAATGCCCGATCGGCGTGGCGTCGGGGCCCAGCGACGGGTTGAGTTGACCGCCGGCCAAAGCCCCGCGCTGGTTGTCCAGCAGCGCCCCGACCGACTCGAACATCCAGAACGGCATCGACAGCAACACCCCCAGCAAAACGCCCAGGATCGCCTCTTTGAGCACCAGCGCGCCCAACATCATCGCGGAGAGTTCCTGCCCCATCAGCGCCGCATGAATACCCGGCGCGGGCATCAACGCCATGACCATCACCACGGCGTGCCTGGGCATGCCGCGAATGTGCTGGAAACAGAACGCCGCGACCAGAAAAGCGCAGGGGTAGATGCGTGCCATGCCAATCAGCAGGCTTGGCAGTAAATCAAGATAGAGCAGCATGGGCACGCCTCAATTCAAGGCCGAACGGGCGATCATGTCGAACGTCAGGTTGATCAACTGGACCAACTCCAGGCCAATCCAACGCCCGGTCACCACCAACGTGACGCCAACGGCGACCAGCTTGACGCCAAAAGGCAGCGTCTGGTCTTGTATCTGCATCAGCGCCTGGATCAGTGACGTCAGGACGCCCACGATCACCGCGACAATCAGCGGCGGCGCCGTCAGCACCACCACCAGCAGCATGCCCTGTTTGAACAGTACGATCGGTTCCATAGGCAGCTCAGAGATAGGAAAGGAACAGGCTGTCCAGCAGCCGCGACCAGCCGGACACCATCACAAACAGCAGTAATTTGAGCGGCAGGGAAATGGTCATGGGCGAGACCATTTGCATCCCCAGCGCCAGCAGCAGGTTGGAGACAATCAGGTCGATCACGATAAAGGGGATGTAGATCAAGAAGCCGATCTCGAACCCCGCCTGCAACTGCGACAACACATACGCCGGGATCAGCAGGATCAGATCTTCGCGCTGGACCTCCTGCGCCATGGCCGGCGGCCACATGCGCGCGGTGTTTTCCAGCAGGTGGGTGAGGATGTCCGGGTCACTGTTACGCACCATGAACGTCCGCAACGGCTGCACCGCCTCAAGCCCGGTCTGTTGCAGCGTGCTCACGTTGCTCAAGTCCAGGGGCGATACCTTGACGACCTCCGCGATCTCATAGCCCACCGGCGCCATGATGAACAGCGTCGCCGCCAATGCGATGCCGTTGATGGCCATGCTGGGCGGCACCTGCTGCACACCGATCGCGTTGCGGGTGATCATCAGCACAATCACGATCTTCAAGAACGCGGTGCAGACGATCAACAGCATGGGCATCAACGACAAGGCACCCACGAACACGGCCAGGACAATCGGGTCTACGCCTTGAAAACTCATCGGGAAAAAATCACACGAGACATCTGCAACCCCAGGCGACCGTCCACCTCCACCAATTGCCCCACGCCCAGCGGGCGGTCGCCGTAATACAACCCGGCCATGCCCGGCGCATACCCGGAAATGCCCAGCACCGCGCCGGGCGCCAGGTTGCGCAGCTCGCCGAGGGTCAGGTTGAGCGTGCCGCATCGCACATTGAGCGCCATGCTCAGTTCGTCGAACGGTTCATGCCCGAAGACATCCACCACCGGCGTGTCGTCTTCATGCCCTGCATAGGGCGGTGTTGCGAAATCCTCTTCCAAAGGCGCTTCCTCGATCGAAGTAAGGGTCAGGCAGACAGGCCCGGATTCATCATCAATAAACACGCACAGGCGCTGCCTGCCGACCTGCACATGGCCGTTGCCATGGGCTTGGAAATACACCTGCTCGAACATCAGCACATCGCCGGCGCGCAGGCCGCGCAATTGGCTGAGGGGCACGCGCAGGCGCCCGATCGTCACGGGCAGCGCCAACTGAAAACGCGTCGGCATCGGGCTGGCCATGCGGCGCCACGGCCCGGCCTCGCACAACGCCAGAAAGCTCTCGGTCGACAGCCACAGATAGCCCACCACGTGGGAAGCGCCGAGCGTCACGCACAACCGGCAACCGAAGTTCAACGGCCGGGCAGAGGGCAATAGCCGCAGATGCCCCAACAGCGCCCGCACCTGGGCACTCAAATGATGTTGAAACAGGGCCCAGAACCAGGAGTCCGGATCGTTGCCCGCCTGCGCCAACGTCACCGGGCATTCGCCCAGCAAGCTGAATTGCGGCCCCGGTTCACTGAACCCCAATACGCCGCAGGCTGTTTCGAAACAGAGCGGCTGGACGCCCATGGGGGCCGCCCCGGGCTCCAGCCGCAACTCTCCGCGCAGCTCGCCAACCTGGTACGACATGCGCAATCCGCGCCCCAACCGTCGCCGGGCCGCCGCCACATCGCCCTTGACCGTGGGTAACGCCAGGGAGGGCATCATCATGCCAGCGCCGTATGTGCCAAATGCACGCTGACCGGCCGTGCCAGGCTCGCGGCGAGCCTTTGCTCGAACTGTTGCCGTACCCCGCTGAGCCAGCGCGTCGTGCCCTCTCGCTCGGCGCGCAACTCAACCCTCCAGGCGCCCTGCTCTCGGCCGATGCTGCTGTCGATCCGCCCCAGGTGCGGCAAATACAAGACCGCCGTCAGCGGCCACTGCGACACGCCGTCCATCCGCGAAACCAATTGCTCGCTCAACGCATCGACCCTGGCGGTTTCCCCCGAAGCCTTGATTCCGGCCAGGAACTGCCATTGGCTCGCGTCGTCGCTGTCATCATTCAACAACTGGGCAAACAGCCGTTGCTCCCAAGGCGCCAGCGCATCGATTGCCGGCACACGGTCGCCCCAGAACTCAAGCGGGTACTGGCGCTCAGACGGGTTGACTGAAACGTGGTTCATAGCGGTTCCTGCGCGAGTAAATGGGAGAGTTCTTGGATTTTTTCCACCTGACGCAGACACAAGGTCACGTGCTTTTGCGCACTGCCGACCTGCACCGCCTGCTCTTCGCGTTGCCCTTGCAGGGTCTTCAACTGGCTTTCTTCGCGGCGGGTGCCGGCCGACAAGTGCTGCTCCTTGGCGCTCCAGGTTTTCAGTGCCTTGAAGGTCACCACCTGGCCCTGGTGTTCATTCAACAGTTGCGCGCATTGCCGGGCCTCTTCCTGGCGCGTTTGCTCCAGCGTCTCCTGGGCCTGCTGGATATGCGCGACCAGCGTTTGGTGCGCCCGCTTGGCCTCGCGCAGCGCCCGCTCGGCGCGGTCTGCGCGGTATCGACGCAAGCGCCGCAAGGTGTCGATGTCACTCGGCAATACGTCAGAAAGGGACATAGGCAGTCAGCTCCATCAGGTGATCCAGGGTCGAGGCGATGGGCGAGGGTTCACGCAGGTCCTGGCGCAGGAAGTCATCCACCGCCTGGCGGCTGTCCACGGCCAGATCGGTCAGCGCATCGTTGCCGGGCTGGTACTCGCCCAACTTGAGCATCAACTCGATCTGCTGGTAAGCCGACAACAGGCGGCGCAACGCCGTGCCCGACTGGATGTGCCCAGGCTCGGCAACGTTGCTCAAAATTCGCGAAAGGCTGGCCAGCACATCCACAGCCGGGTAGTGGCCCCGCTCGGCCAGCTTGCGAGACAGCACGATATGGCCGTCGAGCAGCGAACGAACTTCATCGGCCACCGGATCGCTCATCGAGTCCTGCTCGATCAGCACGGTGTAGATCGCGGTGATCACGCCTTCGCGCGTCAACCCGGCGCGCTCCACCAAGCGCGGCAACAAGCTGTACACCGACGGCGGCAAACCACCGCGGCCCAACGGTTCGCCGGCGGCCAGGCCGATTTCACGCTGGGCCCTGGCGAAACGGGTCAACGAGTCGATCAGCAACAACACCCGCTTGCCCTTGCGCCGGAAACCTTCGGCCAGCGCCGTCGCCGTGAACGCGGCACGCGCGCGCTCCATGCTGGAGCGGTCGGACGTGGCGCACACCAGCACGGCCTTGGCACGCAACTGGTCATCCAGTTCGTGATCGAGGAACTCGCGCAATTCGCGGCCCCGTTCACCGATCAGGCCGAACACAATCACATCGCATTCCACGTTACGGGCGATCTCGGCCAACAACGTGGTTTTGCCGCAACCGGCGCCGGCGAACAGCCCGACGCGCTGGCCCTCGCCCAACGTCATCAAGCCATCGATCGAGCGCACGCCGGTGGCCAACGCACGACTGATGCGCGGGCGCTCCGTGGGCAATGGCGCCTCGCACAACACCGTGGTCGCGTCGGGCGTATCGGCCTCGACGAACGCACTGGGGCCCTCGCCGGCAATCGGCCGACCAAAACCATCCAGCACCTGGCCCAACAGCTCGTCGCTGACCCGCACCCGGTGCGGCACCCCCAGGCGCTCCACCGCGGCGCCGACACGCACCCCCTCCAGATTGCCCAGGGCACTGAGCACCGCATCCTGCTGATCGAACCCGATGATTTCGGCCAGCATGTAATCGCCAGGCTTTTTTTCGACCTGGCACAGATCACCGATACGCGCCTGGGGCAGCCGGCACTGCAACAGCATGCCGTTGACACGCTGGATACGCCCGCGCATCGACACCGGCGCGAAACGGGCCAGGCCCTGGGACTGAATCAATTGCCACGCGTCGAGACGCTCCTGCACCGTGCCGCTCACCAGCGCACCTCATAGCGTTGTGCGCCGTCGAACACCACCTTGCTGTTGTCGATCAGCACCAGCCGCAGGCCGTCCACTTCATCGCCGACGAACAAACGGTCGCCGTGTTCCAACACCACATGACCGCTCGGCCCGCCGACGATCTGCAAGATCTTGAACGGCAGGATGTTGTCACGTACCCGCACACGACTGATCACCGGCACGGCGGTATCGAACTGTTCAGCAAAGCGGCTGAGCATGCGCGCCACGAGTTCGACCTCTTCCTGGGACACATCGCCATTGAGGGCGATCTGCCCATTGATCACCTGCAAGCCGACGCGATGGTCCAGCTCGCGCTCGCCGAGCATCTTGAGCAACTGCTGACGCACCTCGAGCGGTGAACCGAGGTTGGGCTTTTGCGGCTCGACGGGCATCAACGACGCCTGGGCCTCATGCTCGCCGGTGGACGCCATGCCGACCGCCACGATAATCACCGCACACACCAGCACCAGGCTGATCAGGCGCTTCTGCTGAAACGGCGGGATGGACGACAGCACCAGCGCGGGCGGCGCCTCCTGGCGTGGCTCGGCGGCTGGCGTGACCTGCGCGACCGCCGCCCGGGGCCAAGGCTGGTCGGCCAAGGCGACGCACAGGCGAATGCTGCCCAGCGAAAAAGGCGTATTGAGCGCCAGGTCGGCGATCTGTGCCAGCGCCTGCCCGGTGCTGCTTTGCAACAGCCCGGCTTCCGCCTGCACCGACCAGAACCCGTCGATCAACCGCAGCCGCGCATGATGCTCGACCACCCCGGCATCGGTCAGCAGCAGGTCGGCGTCCGTGTGACACCCCAGGCTCCACTGCTCGCCAAACAACGGCAGCGCAGCGCCCTGATTCAAACCCTCCAACACGCGCAGTTCAAACATCAGCAAGCCCTCCCTGGCGTGGGTATGTACGTTGCACTCATGCTGCCGCTCCTCGCATCAGTTCGTCCTGGCCCAGGTCAAAGCGCCCCAGCACCTTGACCTTCGATGCACTTCCCAGCTCAGCAAACGACAGCACCGGCACATGGCTGAACTCTTCCAGCAGCAAGGTCCGCAAGGGGCTGCGCAGATCCTGGGCGACCAACATCACGCGCTTGCTTTTGGGCCGCACGGCAAACGCTTGGTTAAGCAGGTTGATCAGCGAAGCGCTGCTGTCGTTATCGAGGGCGAAGAACACCCCGGTCTGGGTCTGGCGCAGTGCCTCGCGCAGCACGTTTTCGGTCTGCGGCGACAACAGCCAGGCATGCAGACCGTCCGCCTCGCTGTACTGGTGGAAAATCTGCGATTTAAGGGCGATGCGCGCATAGTCCGCCAAGGCGTCCGGCTCACGTTCATGCTGGCCGTACTCGATCAGCGACTCGACGATCAGGCGCACGGCACGCAACGGCACGCCTTCGCCCGCGAGGCGCTGCAGCACCGCCGAGAAGCGCGACAGCGGCATGATCCGCTGCAGCTCCTGCACCAGCTCCGGCTGGTTGTGCTCAAGCCAGCCGAGGATCGCCTTGCTCTCCTGAATCCCGAGAAACTGAGGGCCGCTGAGCATCATGGCCTGCTTCATGCGGTCGATGATCAGGCTGGTGGCGCTGAAGCGTTCCAACTGCGGGTCATCCAGCAGCGGATCGTCGGGCGGCAGCCAGAGCCAGTCCTGCTCGTCGCGCTCGGGCAACCCCGGCACCGCGTGGGCCGGCTCGGACGCCAGCGCCTTGCGCTCCACCGCCACGAGCGTGACCACCGACGCCTTGATCATCGGCACTTCGTGAACGCAAAAACGCATCTCATCGTCGGCCAGCGAGGCATCGAGTTCGACCTCGAACGGCGGCAGCGTCAGACCGATATGGGCCACCATCGCGTTACGCGCCTGACGGATCCCGTGGATCAGTTCCGTGACCTCGGGCGAGCCTTGCAGAACCGGGGAGAACTGCAACAGGTACGGCCGCGACGGATCGAACCCGCGCAAATCCTCGTCGCCGTTGTCCTCGGGGCGCACCGCCTCGGTGGCTTCGGCTTCGGGCTGTTCCTCGCGTTGGCGTTGGCGCATCAGGTAATAACCGAGGGCGCCGGTCATCAGCGAAATGAGGATGAACACCACGGTCGGCATGCCAGGCAAGGCGGCGAAAGCCAGCATGCCCACCGACGCGATCATCCAGCTCTTGGGCTCGCTGGTCATCTGCCGGGCAATTTCCGCGCCCATGTTATTGGCACCCTTGCGCCCATCCGGCGCCGCACGGGTGATGATCATGCCGGCGGTCAGGGAGATCAGCAGCGCGGGGATCTGCGCAATCAGGCCGTCACCGATGGTCAGCACCGAATACAGCGCCATCGAATCGCCGGCGCTCATGCCGTGCTGGAACATGCCGGTGGAAAACCCGCCCAACAGGTTGATCACCACGATGACCAGCCCGGCAATCGCATCGCCCTTGACGAACTTCATGGCGCCGTCCATTGCGCCGAACAACTGACTCTCGCGGCCCAGTTGTTCACGCTTGTCGCGGGCCTGGCCGCCGTCGATCAAGCCGGCGCGCAGATCGCTGTCGATGGACATCTGCTTGCCCGGCATCGCGTCGAGGCTGAAGCGCGCCGCCACTTCGGCCACCCGCTCCGAGCCCTTGGTAATCACCAGAAAGTTGACGAGCGTGAGGATCATGAAAATCACCAGCCCCACCGCCAGGTTGCCGCCCACCACAAAGTTGCCGAACGCTTCCACGATATCGCCCGCGTCCTGCTCCAACAGGATCAAGCGCGTGGTGGCAATCGACAGCGCCAGGCGAAACATGGTGGTCAGCAGCAGAATCGAGGGAAAGGAAGAGAACGCCAACGGCCCGGGCAGGTACAGCGCCAGCACGATCAACAGGCAGGAAATACAGATATTCAGCGCGATCAGAATATCCACCAGCCAGGTCGGCAACGGCACGATGAAGATGAACACAATGGCCATGACCACCACCGCGCCCAAGACTTCGGCACGCCGCGCCACCTTGAGCAACGCAGCGTTGATGGTCGCCAGCACCGTCATGCGTTCCCCCTCGACTCGCCGGCAATGCGGGGGCTGCCCCGCTCCACGCGCGCGAACTCGTCCATCACCAACAAGAATTTGTGCAGCGCCTCCTGGCGCCCCCGGCTGTCACGCCACAAGGTCTGCGGCAGGCGCTGGATCACCGGGTACAGGGCGTTGAGGGACACCAGTTGGCCGCTCGCCAGCTCGCCACCGAGGTCTTCGGCCAGGCGCAATACCTCGCCCGAATCGACACCCGTGGCGGTATACCCCAACAGGCGCTGCAACAGACTTACCGAGTCCTGATCGGTGCTCAGGCGCTGCAGCAATGCCTGGCAATTGGCTAACGCCCCGCCCAACTGAGCGCAGCTTTGCAACCCCAACAGCAGCGTGCGCAACTGCGCCGTGGGCACCGAAGGCGAGTGGGCGGCGATGTCATCGGCCAGGGCCCGGCGCATCACGTTGAGGCCGTCTGCGAAGCGGTCCCCGCCGAACAGCCCCAACAACGATTGCATCATCGAGGTCAGGGATTGGCGCGTGACCACACTGGCGTAGTACAGCCCACGCACGGCCTGACGCTCTTGCGGGTCGCCGGCGGCCTGCTCCAGCACGGCGGCAATGTTCAGGCCGGCCTGGATCTCGCCCCTGTAGCGCACCTGCAACCGATCGATCGCCTCTTGCGCCAAGGCCACGTCGGCGGCGCGGGCTTCGGCTTGCGCGGCCACATACTTGAGCACCACGAACGCCCGCGCCGGGTCGCCGCCGGTCAGCGCCAGCCACTTGTCCGCGCTGACGTTGTGCGCCAGTTGCGAACGCACCCGGCGCGCCATGGACGCGATGGTCTCCTGGGCCGGATGGCCAAGCTGATCATAGAGCCGCACGAGCTGCTCGACGGCAGGCACCGCCAGGCCCATCGAGCGCCGGTTCAATGCTTGATTGTTGAGCGCAACTTCCTGATTGAAAACCTGCGCAACCTCATCGAAGCCCGTCGCTGCGGCCGCTGTTTTTTCAGGGCTGACGCGGGGTGGGTCCACGCGTTGGAGCGGTTGCACATCGTTGATCGATTCGACTTTCATGGGGCAGGCCAGGACAAAGAGATTGTGTCCCTATGTGGCAAACGCTGGCTTTACGGTTCCAACAAATTTCCCCTCTGCGGTGTTTTGAAATTACCGGCACAAACCCGCCTGGGCTTTTGCAAGAAACCGCACAAAACCCTCAGAACAAAAAATATTTATTTATATAAATCAACCAGTTGCGATTTTTTTCTGTTTGGCACAGCCGGTGCTAAAGGGGTTCCCATCGAAACCATTTCGATCGCGCCCACCCTGAGGAAAAAATCATGGATATCCCTATTGGTGCTTTAGCTCACTTTGTTGGCGACTCGCCTCAATTCATGCTCCACCTGACGGACGACCAGCAAAAAAAACTCCGGCGCTTCATCCACAAGCGCGTACTCAACCCGGAAGATGCGGACGATATTCTGCAGTTGACGTACCTGGAGGCCTGGCGCAGCAGGGAGCGTTTCAGCGGCCAGGCAACCCTTAGCACGTGGATGTGCGGCATTGCGCAGAACCTGATCCGCAACCACTTCCGGCGCATGTACGCCAAACCGGTGCATTGCGAATTCGATGAAGCGCTGTGGCACGGCCAGGAAGACAGCCAGAACCTGGATTGGGAGTTCGAGGTCAACCGCCGCCTGGAAAAAACCCTGGTCGCCATCAAGGACCTGCCCACCGAGATGCGTAAAACCCTGTACGCCTCGCTGGAAACCGATGGCAGCTATCAGGACACCGCCGACGCCCTGGACATCCCCATCGGCACCGTGCGTTCACGCCTGTCCCGGGCCCGCGAACACCTCAAGCGCGCCACCCGCAACCCGTTGCAACCGTAGTCCAGCCCTAGCTGGCAACCGTTGGGCGAGAGGGATATCTGCCCAACCGTATCAGACCTTTTTCGTGCGCGGCAGCAAGATCGCCAGCAGCCCGAACAACGGCAAGAACGCGCATAAGCGGTACACGTACTCGATGCCGTGACTGTCCGCCAGGTGCCCCAGCAGCGCCGCCCCGATCCCGCCAAACCCGAACATCAGCCCGAAGAACACCCCGGCGATCATCCCCACATTGCCCGGCACCAACTCCTGCGCGTACACCACAATCGCCGAGAACGCCGAGGCCAGTACAAAGCCGATGATCACGCTGAGCACGCTGGTCCAGAACAGGTCCACATGGGGCATCAACAACGTGAACGGCGCCGCGCCGAGGATCGAAAACCAGATCACCGCCTTGCGCCCGATGCGGTCGCCAATCGGCCCGCCAAAGAACGTACCCGCCGCCACCGCGCCGAGGAACAGAAACAGGTGCAACTGCGAGCTGGCCACCGACAGGTCGAACTTCTCGATCAGGTAAAACGTGAAGTAACTGGTGATGCTCGCCATGTAGAAATACTTGGAAAACACCAGCAGCCCGAGCACCACCAGCGCCGCCATCACGCGCCGTTTCGACAAGCCATGCGTCGCCGCCTGACCGGCCTTGAGCTTGAACAGGTTCAAGTGCGTGCGATACCAGCGGCTGATCGCATACAGCAGCACCAACGCAAAAACCGCGAACAGGCCGAACCAGGCCACATTGCCCTGGCCGAACGGAATGATGATCGCCGCCGCCAGCAACGGGCCGAACGCCGAGCCCGCGTTGCCGCCGACCTGGAACGTCGACTGCGCCAGGCCATAGCGCCCGCCCGACGCCAGCCGCGCCACGCGGGACGCCTCGGGGTGAAAGGTCGACGAACCGATCCCGATCAACGCCGCCGCCAGCAAAATCAGCGGGAAGCTGCCGACCTGGGACATCATCACAATCCCCACCAGGGTGCAGACCATCCCGCACGGCAACAGAAACGGCTGGGGATGACGGTCGGTGTAAAAACCCACCCACGGCTGCAACAGCGACGCGGTGAGCTGGAACGTCAGGGTAATCAGCCCGACCTGGGTGAACGTCAGGCCATAGCTGGCCTTGAGCATCGGGTAGATCGAGGGCAGCACCGACTGGATCAAGTCATTGATCAAATGCGCCAGCGCCACCGCGCCGATGATCCGCATGACCAGCGGGCTGGTCTGCCCGGCGGCGGGGGAATTGCTAAGAGCCATAAGAGGGTTCCGTACAGCGGGGGAATGCACAGGTGCAGGTGCGACAATGTGCCACTTTTGCCCATGGCAAGGCTATCCCGTTAGGGAGCTAACGACTGTAGCGGTCACGCTTTGTAAAAGGCCAGCAGGGTGGATCGCTTTAATTTGAAGGATGTTTCCTAGACAATCCCCGGCGCCTTGTGCCTGTGGAAACCGCTGGCTAGTCTTCGATCCGTCACTGGAATCAGTGATCGGGTTTAGCAGCCCGTTTCAATAGACGCATGGTTCATGTCACCGCTTATGGTGGCTGTGCGTGGGGCGCCTTCGGGTGCGCTGGTTTTCCTATTGACCGGTCTGCTAACCCGCGTACAGCTACCACCCCTCGTTTAGCAGCGTGGGGGGTCGCTCTCTGGTTCAATAGGAGCTACACCATGACCAAAGCACTCCCCGATCCCCCGGTCGACTGCCTCGCCGTCAACGAACACCTCAGCTTCGAAGACGCCCAGCTCTACATCGCCCACCTGATCCACAGCGCCTCGGCCACCGTGCTGGACTGCGGCGACCACCTGCCCCTCCACGACCGCGCCAAGATCCACGCCGTGTGGCACCTGCTGGAAATGGCCAAGACCGTGGTCGACCGCTCCATCGACTGCATGCCCCGCACGTCCTGACAGCCAACGCCGATCAAATGTGGGAGACCGGGGCGTGCCATAAAGACCTGCAAATCCCCCTGCCACCCGTCGGCCCAGCCAGGGCTTTTCGTTAAACAATTGAAAGCGTAGATAAAAATTCAATAAAAACGCTTGACGCTTTGTCGTTCTCCGCGAATAATGCGCGCCACTTGGCTACATAGCTCAGTTGGTTAGAGCATAGCATTCATAATGCTGGGGTCCGGGGTTCAAGTCCCTGTGTAGCCACCAAGTACCGATCCATAGACGTCTACAGCAGTCTATGAATCACCTCAAGAAGCCCGCCTCGTGCGGGCTTTCTTGTTTCTGGCTGTCTCTCCTTGTATCCCCCCTATACCGTCCTCCGTGTATCCTCTGTGCTTCCTCGACAAATAATTGAACCGAGGGGATACGAGCCCAAATGAAGCGCTCCGAGATAGAACGCCCCCCCTTTCCGACACCGCATTGGCCGGCCTGGAGCCTGATGCCAACGAGTATCGCGAGCTGGACGGGAGCGGCCTTTATTTCCGCGTGAAGCCTGATGGCCAAAAGCCCTGGCAGCTAGCCTGACGGCAAATAGTCATGGCTTGGGCTTGGCGGTTACCCCGAGGTGAGCAGATCAGTCGCCAGGCAGAAAGCTGCCGAGTTACGCACCGACGGCGCCGACGGCAAAAACCCGATCGTTACCAAGCAAGTCCGCAAGAAAGTAGAAAGGGATATCGCCAGCGAGACATTCGAGCCACTGGCGCGAGAGTGGTACGCCTCACGTCCCACCAACTGGGACGCTGGCACCGCCAAGCGAATCATCGGCGCCTTGGAACGTCACGTATTCCCGGTGTTCGGCAAGCGCCCCTATGCCGATATCACTCCGCTTGAGTGGATGGAGTTTCTGCGCGGCATGGAGCGGCAGGGAATCCTTGAGCAAATGAGCCGAGTGCGCTCGTACTGCCGAGACGCCTACGACTTGGCCAGGGTAACCGGCCGGGCCACCCATAACCCGCTCGAGGGGCTGCAAAAATATCTCCAGTCCGGCAAGGCCGAGAACTACGCCCACGTCTCACCCGATGAACTTCCCGGCCTGATCCGAGCCATCGCAGCCTATCCACACGCCCACGACGTGCGCCTCGGCCTGCGGCTGCTGAGCCTGTTCGCCGTGCGTCCAAGCGAGCTACGCGAAGCTCAGTGGTCTGAGTTCGACTTTGCCAAGAAGGTTTGGACGATCCCCGTCGAGCGCAAAGGCCGCAAGAAAGGACTTGAGCACCTGGTGCCGCTTTCGTCGCAAGCGATCGAGGCGCTGGAGGAACTACGCCAGTACACCGGCAGCTATCCCCTTCTATTCCCTGGCCGCAGCGACCACACCAAACCACGCAGTGACACCGTGTTTCTGATGGCGCTGCGCCGTATGGGATATGAAGGCCGGCAAACCGGTCACGGCTTCCGGCATATCGCGTCGACAGTGCTCAACGAGAACGGGTTCGACGAAAACCACGTCGAGGCCCAGCTTTCACACAAAAAGCCTGGCGTTTCCGGCGTCTACAACAAGGCCCAGTATCTGCCGCAGCGCACGAAGATGATGCAATGGTATGCGAACTACCTCGACGGCCTCGCCGGTGGCGTTGTTGTCCAAGGCGACTTCGGCAAGCGAGCCTGACTGGGTGCTTCCCACTGACTTCTAGACAGATATAGACTCAAAGCCATCACTGTCCAGATAGCCGTTAGTACGATGCGCTCGATGACAGGTGTTCGACCTAAAAAAGGTTAAGTTTTGTTAAGTCGCTGGCGCTGACCAGATCGGGCGGTAGCCACTCTGGTATCCACGGTTTGGCGTTGATCTACGCCGGATACCAGGGTGGTGACCAGGCGCGGTGACCAACATCAGTGACCACTTGGGGCTAGTCACAACCACCAGGATGCCCAATTTGCGAAACAACCCCATGGAAGGCCTACATCAGCGCTAAGTCGCGCTAGGTGTTCATCGAGGTCCTTTCCATGGGATGTCCTCGATCAAGAAGCAGCGATGCGATGGCCTGGCCGGAAGCCATGTGCCCCAGCCGACCAGACCACCGACAAGCCCAGCAGCGCCAACACCACCAATGCCCAAGGGAAAGAGGCAGGCCCGAGACGCTCCAGCAGGACACCGCCCACCGCACCGCCGCCGGCCACTGCTAGGTTGAAGGCTGTCACCAACATGGATTGCGCCACATCGGCCCCATCGCCCGCCGTATCAGCCAGCGCGGTCTGCAGCAATGTTGGTGCGCCGCCAAAGGTCAGCCCCCATGTCGCAACGCCCAGTAGCACGACCAGTGCCGAGCCGCCCGAGAAACCCAACGTCAGCGCCGCTACGGTGAACACGGCCAGACTCAGCAGGGTCAGTGCGCGTAGCCATCGGTCCACCAGCACACCGGTGATCCAGATTCCCATAATGGAGGCTGCGCCAAACAACAGCAGCACGGCGTCCACCCGATGCCCCAGCCCCACCGAGGCCAGGAAGGGAGCGATGTAGGTGTAGAGAATGTTGTGCGCCAATATCCAAACAAACAGCGCTAGCAGTATCGGGCGGATGCCGGGCATCAGGAAGATGCGTCGAATCGGCACGCGTTGTCTGGCGGATTGTCCTGCAAAGTCCGGCACCGCCAGACGCACCCAGACAAACAGCAGCAGTGACAGCGCCGACATGATCCAGAACACACCTCGCCAATCGAACAAGGTGCCCAACCACGTTCCCAACGGCACGCCGATGGCCAAGGCAATGGGCTGACCAACGCCCGCAACTGCCAGTGCGCGTCCCTGCTGGCGGTGGGGAACCATCCGCCGCGCATAGCCGGCCAGCAGCCCCCATATCACGCCGGCCGCCATACCAGCGACGAAGCGCGCTACCAAAATTAGCCCATAGTGGGCGGACAAGGCCGTGACGGAATTGAAGATCAGCAGACCGCCGATGGCCAGCAGTAGCAACGGCCTACGGTTCCAACTGCGTGTGGCGGCGATGATCGGGATTGCGGCCAGTACTGACCCCAGCGCATAGAGGGTCACCAATTGGCCCGCCAAGGCTTCGGAGACGCCCAGGCCTTGGCTGATCTGTGGCAACAGGCCGGCCGGCATGGTCTCGGTCATGATGGCAAGGAAACCCGCCATCGTGAACGCCAGTAGCTTCCAGACAGGTAGCCCTCCAACGATTGCTTCAGGTACCGACGCGGGTGTCTTGTGATTTCGGATGTTCATACGGTGTTCGTCCTTATGTATGTCAGGCGAGATAGGGCGCCGCCATGTCCTTTGCACCGCGCTCAGCTTCCAGTTCACGCTCGAAGCGCCAAAGACCGGCCTGGGCCGCGGTGCGGTTCCAGGCATGCACGGCCCCCCCCGCTTACGCAGATTGCGCGCGACGGGAGCGCCGATCAGGCCGGTACGGAGGAAAGCGATGGTGGTTTTTGGGTCAGTGCTCACGTGAACTCCTTTTGATAGTGGATGAAAACTCTCTAAATGGAATGATCATTCCAATTTAGACCAAAAAAAACCCAACATCCTTGCGCACCTCGATGCGCAAGGACGGCGGGCGGGTGGTTATAGCGTATCGAGCGCTACGTCGATCACATCCAGCAGACACTGGCGACGCTGCCGCGCGGGACTGCCTTTACTCAGTACCCGCATGCCCTGCATGGTGCTGACGAAGAAACGGGCCAGCGCGCGCGGATTCTTCTCGACAGCAACCTCGCCTGATTGCTGTCCCCGGACGATCAGCTTCTCCAACGCTTTCTGCAGGCGCTGGAAGTTGTCGGCCACCAGTTCGGCCACCGACTCGTCATGGCCTGCCAGCTCCAGCGTCGCATTGGCAACCAGGCAGCCGCGCCGCTGCGGATCGCCCAGTTCGTCCTCCACAATGCGCATCAGAAGCTGCCGGATCACATCTTTTGTCGAGCCGGGGCTGGCCATCAGCTCCACATTGGCCGTAGTTATGGCTTGGTAGCGGCGCAACGCCTGCTGATAGAGCCCCTGCTTGCTCTCGAACGTGCTGTAGAGACTGCTGCGCGACAGCCCCGTGCCTTCGACCAGATCCTGCACCGAGGTCGCGGCATAGCCACGCGCCCAAAAAACGCGCATGGCAGCATCGGCGATTTCGTCTGGTTCAAATTCCTTGGTACGCATGGCAATCCATCTAATTGGAATGATCGTTCCTAATAATTTACGGTGTGCCTTCTGGAGCGTCAACAACAATCGGATCGTCACCATCCCGTCGCGCAGTGGAAACTGCTGGCGCATGAAAGCCCCATACCTCACATCGAGAGGGGACGAATGCCGCATATCTGCGTGTTTTCGCGCAGTGCTTCGCGCACGCCCATCGCGCACTTGGCCTTTGCGCGAAGCCCTCCCCCGCCAAGGTTTAACGCACCCTTCACGCAGCATATTCACGCACTGGGCCGCGTGATGCCCGGGCCGGCATGTAGGCTCCCCAGCGCCAGCGACGGCTCGCCACCGGACTGCGCAGTACTGCGCAAATTGCGCAAATTGCGCACAGCAAGTACGCAGATCAGTACGCACGGTTGGTACGCATTCGGGTGCGTACTGGCAGCAGGTTCGCACTGAGGTTCGCACTTCTGGTTCGCACCCTCTTATGTGAACCTGGTGCGAACCATGCCGCCAGCCTGTTATCAAAAGTTATGGTAGCCAGGCGATGGTCTCCACTGTGGTTTCCACCAAAATCAGGTGTTTTGACTGGCAACCTGGCCGTTGGCTAAACAAACATCACGGATGTTTTATGTAAAGCGCTACACCAAGCGGTGAAGCGCTACATGTAATCCCCCCCGCAATGCAATGCTCGCGAAGCTTCAATCTATTCCTATGCTGGCTCGCTGATTGGGGAGCGCTTTAGATCAGCCCTATAATCGAAAGCGCTTAACCAAATCGTCAAGTTCATGACCTAAGCGTGCCAACTCGATACTTGAGGCGGCTGTCTCATCACTAGCGCCAGCGGTTTGTTCAGAGATATCACGCACGTTCAGCACGCTACGGTTGATCTCTTCAGCCACTGCGCTTTGCTGTTCAGCAGCTGAGGCAATCTGTTGATTCATCAACTGGATTGTAGACACCGTGCGGGTGATATTTTCCAGAGATGCTCCGGCACGACGAGTTAACTCAACACTGCTATCAGTCAATATACGACTGCTCTCCAGAACGGCGGATACCTCTAGAGTGCCGCTTTGCAAGCTGGAGATTAGTTTTTCAATTTCTTCGGTGGATTGCTGGGTACGCTGCGCCAGGCTACGAACTTCATCGGCAACTACCGCAAAACCTCGTCCAGCTTCACCCGCTCGCGCTGCCTCAATGGCGGCATTGAGAGCGAGTAGGTTGGTTTGTTGTGCAACCGCTTTAATAACATCGAGCACGCCGCCGATTTTGTCGCTTTCCTCTCTGAGATTACTCATAGCCACGGTGGAGTTGCCGACTTCGATAGACAGGCGTTCGATTTGAGCCACGGCCTCACCAACAACTTTGTCTCCCTCTTGAGCTTGCCGATCTGCGGCGGCCGCGGCGTCAGACGCTTCTTCAGCATTACGCGCTACCTCTTGCACGGTGGAAGTCATTTCGTTCATGGCAGTAGCAACTTGATCGGTTTCGACTTTCTGGCTATTCACACCCGCACTGGTCTGCTCAGTGACGGCTGACAACTCTTCGGCAGCACTAGCGATCTGAATGACACTAGCGCCGATACCGCCAATCAGTTCGCGCAAGCTGGTGGTCATCTTTTGCAGGCTTCTCTGCAATTGCCCCAACTCATCGCGACGGTTGACCTCCAGATCCTGACTCAAATCGCCTGAGGCAATACGATCGACGTCCTTGAGGACATGCTGCAACGGTGTAACGATTTGCCGGGTAATAATCCAGGCCGCGACGGCGCCGAGCAGCAACGCCAGCGCAGCGATACTCGCAAGCAGGGTTTTAGCAAAAGAAGAATCGGCCTCGCGCTTGGCGGATTGCGACGCTATCAACTGCTGCGCAGTATTGAGCAAGATTTCACCTTGCTCACTCATTCGGGCAAACACTGGAGTCAGGTCGGCTCCCGCTTGGCTTAAAGCAGGCTGGGCATCGCGGTACGCATTAACTGCGGCTATCTGCTGGTCAATCAGCGCAAAATCGCTGGGAGAGGTCAGATGAGTACGCGCAGTGTTCAAATGCACAGTTAGCTTCTCAAGCGTCTGAAGGATCAACTGGGCGCCATCTCCCTTGCGGTTGAGCTCTATCTGCAAACGATGAACGCGCAAGTCCTTGGTCATCTCGGCGACGCGAGCAATACTCTCAATCTTGAGGCCCCGCTCATCAAGACTATTGATTGCTATCCAGCCAGTGAGAGCGAGCAGAGAAGTTAGCGCCAACACTAGGCCGAAGCCAAAACCGAGTTTCGTACCTATACGGATATTGCTGATCCAGTCGAACATACATGCTCCAAGCAGCAGATTGCGTTTACCTACGGATACCTATCGGCTAGCTCGCCGCTAGGCTGAGCAACAGAATATTGCGGGATGTGTCACGAGGCTCAGAGGCTCATTCCCCTATCTGATCGCCAACGCCAGTTTGCGAAACAAACCCCATGAATGACCCACCGCCAGCGATTTGAATGTCAGATTTCTGCGTGTTGAAATCGACACTCAGTGTACGATCCATAGATGTCTACAGCAGTCTATGAATCACCTCAAGAAGCCCGCCTCGTGCGGGCTTTCTTGTTTCTGGCTGTTCGCCTCCCACCGTGTATGCCCACGTGAATGCTTCATAAATAATTGAACTGAAGGCATACAAGGATGAAACGCGCCGATATCAAGCGACGCCCTCTCGCTGACACGACACTTTCCAGCCTGGAACCTGAGGCTGGGGCATACCGCGGACTAGACTGAGATCGAACAATATCCACTCTAGTACCCACCGTAGAAGGTCACTACGCCCTTTCCAACTAATGCCCAACTCAAAAATCGAAGATGCTCAGATTATTTTTTTCCTTGCTAAAGCAAACTTCAACGACCTTTTTAGAAAGGCCGTTTAGCCGCCTTTACTGAATGACCTTCCCCGTCTGCGAGAGTACTCGGTAAGCCGCTGATACTGGGTTTCATGAGTCAGCAAAGGGCTTGTCTGCGCTATCGCATTGAGACATTGCTGCAACTCACGGGGGAGCCCACGGCTGATCATCAATGATTGCGTTTAGAAGTCGCAAGGCATCCATAGGAAAGCTGTTGCATAACCCTGACTCATGCAATTGATGCACTACGTAGTGCGGATGTTCTATCGGGAGCAACCAATCCTGTACAGCCAAAAACGCACTCGAAAACTCAGGGCCCGCAGCAATACTTAATCTAACCAAAGACTCGGCTATTCCACTGGTTGCGAACTCTCGGTTTTTCGGCCAGATATGCTGCCAGAATGGCTGAACTCGATTCTTCCAGTAATCCTCGCGTTGATCAGCAATCCGTATGCTCATTTGAAGGACGTCCTCACGCGCCTGCCGACGCAGCGGGCGAGTGAAATTTCCGAGTTGCTACCGCATAGGTGGCAACCGGTAGTCGAATCGGTCGCGTTTCGATCAGGGAACTCGTGCGTCTAATCTATCGCCTCTAACAGTTCAATCCTGAGCCACTCTATCAGTGGAGAGCAACGTCAAAATGACCACCGAACTCCGTCAACGGTTGGGTAGTGGTAACGACTTGAATTTCGATATCCGGATGGCGTTGGTGGAAGCGAGAAAGGCGCGGCATTAGCCAGTAAAACGCTTCACAAAGCTGGGAGAGCAATACGACCTGATGCCTGCGGGCCGCGCCTCGCAAGCTCTCAGCGACAGAACTTATTTGGTTTAACGCGGCATTCACGACAAGCCCAAGCTGCCGTCCTTCTGGCGTTAAAAAGACCGCACGATTGCGCCTGTCGAAGAGTGCTACACCAAGATCCTCTTCCAGCCCACGAATCTGACGGCTTACCGCTGCTTGAGTGATATGAAGTTCGTCAGCTGCTCGTGAAAAACTTTCCAGACGGGCAGCCGCTTCAAAAGGCAACAAACTAGCGAGAGGAGGAAGTGACTTACCGAGTAAATTCATAACCATGGATTATGCATTGAGGGCTGAGAACTCGTTTGTAGCATACATCCGGAAACGTTCAAACTTGCGATTACCAGCCTTGGAGTCGCCTATGAACACATCAGCTCATCCTTTTGCCCTCGGCGTATTTTTTGCGGTATTTGCAACATTATGCTGGGGGTCGAATTTTATCGTTCCGTATGTCACAGGGAACTACAGCATATTTGACTTTCTGGCAGTTAAATTCATGATCGTTGGAGTAATCGGTGTCGTTTGGATGTTCGTCGACCGCACCAGTGTTCGAGAGTTGACACTTCCTATGCGGACGGTGGCGCTGACGCTGGGAGCCATAGGCTATCTAGGGTACAGCGTCTGCATTGCATGCGGTGTTAAGATCAGCGGCCCCGTCCTGACGCCAGCATTCATTGCGGTGGTGCCAGTGATGCTGGCTCTGCTTGGAAATGCGCAAAACAAGATATTGGCGTGGCGAAAACTGGCATTGCCTTTATCCATGCTGGTGTTCGGCCTGCTGCTCATCAATGTTATGGCTAATGACACCCCGCTCGCCTCGCAAGGCACCGCCGTGTTCGGGGTGCTTTTTTCTGTTTGTGCCGTGGCGTTTTGGTTGGCGTTCAGTGTGCTGAACCAAAAAGGCCTGAGCAAAATCCCAGCACATTCCACCAGCGCGTGGACCGGTCTCATGATGGTCGGGAGCGCGCTGGGTATGCTTCTGGTAATGCCCTTGGGGTATGCGTTTAACCTTTTTGAAATGCCCTCTCAGGGCGCTAACTTTGCCAATGCTGGAGGCCTTTATGTGTGGGCATTTCTAATTGCAATTTTGTCGTCCGTATTGGGGGCATGGGCGTGGAACAAAGCGTCTCGGTATTTACCCATGGTGCTTTCGGGGCAACTAATTGCTCTCGAATCCCTTTTCGCGACCCTATTCGGATTGCTTTTTGAACAACGTTTACCAACGCTGTATGAAGCCCTAGGTATGACTGCAGTGTTAACAGGCGCAATGCTGGCCATCCGAATGATCTTCGCATCTCACGAGATGGGGCGAGATAAGCTAACGGCGTCTTAAGCCAACCACGGGCATACAACCCAAATGTGTTAGACATCCAATTGGTGGGCATCCTGATCTGCCCGCATCCTTCACATCGTATATGCTCCCCTCTCCGATACCACACTGGCCAACCTGGCTCCTGAAGCAAGGGCATACCGTGGGTTAGACAGCTCAGACCTGTGTTTCAGAATAAAGCCTAACGGGCAGAAATCGTGGGAGTTGCGCTGTAAGAAGCCCGACGGCAAATGGTCGTGGCTCGGGTTTGGCGGTTATCCAGAAGTCAGCGGCGCCCTTGCCCGGCAAAAGACTGCCGAATGAAGATCGGATGCAGCAGAAGGCAAGAATCCGATAACCGCCGCACTTGGCTTCGTTGATCCATATTTACACACCATTGGCTGAGCCCCGTGTGATCGCAAAGTTGTTCCAAGATTGGGTGATAGGCATCAATTCCAGGCTATTGATGTTGATGTGGGCAGGCTGGTTGAAGACCCAGAAGATCGTCTCTGCGATATCCGTTGGCTGGATCGGATTGGCTCCCGCATAAACCGCATCGTATTTCGACTGATCGCCCGAGAAGCGCACCAGAGAGAATTCGCTCTCGCATAGACCCGGCTCGAGGTTGGTCACGCGGACGCCGGTGCCTTGCAGATCGCAACGCAAGCTGAGCGAGAACTGACGGACAAACGCCTTGCTGGCGCCGTATACGTGGCTGCCGGGATACGGCCAGTTGCCGGCGATTGAACCCAGATTGACAATGCTGGCACCCGCGCCATGGGCAATCAACCGTGGTAGCAGCAGACGGGTCGTGTACATCAGGCCTTTTATGTTGGTATCGACCATGGTGTCCCAATCGTCCAGGTTACAGTCCTGCGCTGGCGAGGTGCCGAGCGCCAATCCAGCGTTGTTGATCAGTCCGCGAAGCGTGCTGAACCTGGGGGGGAGACTAAGAATGGCTTCTTGCATGGCCAGTCGGTCACGCACATCCACCACCAGCGGCAACACGTCAGTCTGCGCCGAGAGTTCATCCGCCAATGAGTGCAGACGCTCCTCGCGGCGACCGGTCAGAATCAGCGACCAGCCTGCTGCGGCAAATCGTCGAGCACACGCTTCGCCGAAACCGGACGTGGCACCAGTGATAAAGAGTGTCGGGGTCATCAGGACTTCCTTCGATTCAGGACCATGCATGACCGAGCAAGCCGAAGCCTGCCAGCGCCAGCAACAGCCATTGAGTAAAACGCGCCGCCGTTTCGGCACGTATGTAGATGAACAACTGTTGACCGATCCACAACCCCACCAGCAAGGCAGGCACCAGGTACAGAGCATGAGTCAATGTCTGATTCGGGATCGCTCCGGCCAGTCCCAGCCCCGAAATCGCCACCAGGTCCACGACAAAAAAGAACAGAATCAGGGTGGCACGCAATGCCAGGGCCTTCAGCCCAACATGACTGAGCCAGGCAACAACCAGCGGGCCGCCGATAGAAAATGCCGCGATCAAGGCGCCGCTACTGGCGCCAACCACCCAGCCGCCCACTTGCCCTTTGCCCATCGGCAGCGTGACCCGCACCAGTCCGAGCAACGCCAGTAGCCCGATGAGCAAATAGACGCCGATGGTCAACCCGTCGCTGTTCATCCCAGTCAGCAACCAGATGCCGCAGGGCACACCGCAAGCGGCGGCCATCAACAGGCGCTTGAGTTGTGGGTAATCGGTTTGTGGCAAGGCCCCGCGCAAGAGCATCAGGCTCGACAAGACTTCTAGACACAGCACCAGCGGTACAGCCTGATTCAGAGGGCCGAGCATTGCCAGACCAACGACCGCGATGGCGGCAAAGCCGAATCCGGTCAGGCCGCGAATAATCGCCGCAACCAGTACACACAGGGCGCTCAGGACAAAACTCAGTTCAGGACTCACTGTCGGCCTCCCTAATAGTAGGGTGCCACTCTATTCAAGCGCCGGGACTCACTTTAGATCCAGACAGCTATTTTTATGGAGCCAGAACGTTGGGCAAAACCTGGCTCCATAGAATCCCCCATCTGGCTCTAAGGCTCGAAGAGGTGCATGGCTAGGCTGATGACCATCGACCTTTACCGTGTCCACCTTCAGGAATGAACCCATGACAACGAACCTTGATCATCAATGGATGCCTTTCACCGACAATCGTGAGTTTCAGCGTGCTCCACAGCTGTTTGTTCGGGCTAAGGGACTGAGCTACTGGACCGCTGACGGACGCGAACTGCTGGACGGCAGTTCAGGCCTGTTTTGCAGCGCTGCGGGCCACGGACGTTCGGAAATCGCCGAGGCCGTGTCGAGGCAATTGATGACCCTGGACTTCACCCCTCATTTTCAGCGCGGTTCGCCGCTTTCGTTCGAACTGGCCGAGCGACTGAGCGAATTGCTGCCTGAGGGTCTGAACAAGCTGTTCTTCACCAACTCCGGTTCCGAGTCAGTGGACAGCGCGATGAAGATTGCCCTGGCCTATCATCGCGCTCGCGGAGAGGGGCAGCGCACACGTTTTGTGTCGCGTGAGTGGGCGTATCACGGCGTCAACTTTGGTGGCGTGGCGCTGTCCGGAATGATGCGTAACCGGCAGACCTTCGCGGCAGGCGGACTGCCTCACGTCAGCCACATGCGCCACACCTGGCAGCAAGAACAGCGTTTTCAACTGGGCGAGCCGAACAGCGACACTGACCTGGCCAGCGATCTGGAACGGATCATCGCCACCCACGGAGCCGACAGCATCGCGGCCTGTTTCGTCGAGCCGATTGCCGGCTCCATTGGCGTTTACGTGCCACCCGCCGGTTACCTGAAGCGTCTGCGGGACATCTGCGACACGCATGGCATTCTGCTGGTGTTCGACGAGGTCATTACGGGAATCGGTCGAACGGGTAAGGCGTTCGCCGCGCAGAGCTTCAACGTGAAGCCCGATATCATCACTATGGCCAAGGCGCTGACCAACGGGGCGGTTCCAATGGGGGCGGTGGCGGTGGATCAGGCAATCTTCGACACCGTCGTCGGCGCCAGCAAAGGCGCTGGGCCAGAATTTTTCCACGGTTACACTTACTCGGGACATCCCGTGGCGTGTGCGGCAGCGCTGGCTTCGCTGGACATCTACCGCGATGAAGACCTGTTCGCCAAGGGCGAGAAGCTGTCGCCATACTTCCTTGAGTGTGTGAGTGGGTTGCGCGGTCTGCCGCAGGTCAGCGACCTCCGTGGTTACGGCTTGCTCAGCGGTATTCAACTGACGCCGGGAGAAACACCGGGAGCGAAAGGAAACCGTGTGCAGCGAGCCTTGTATGAAGCAGGTCTGCACGTAAAAACCACCGGGGACGCGATCATTTTCGCCCCGGCATTGGTAGCTGAGCGCCAGCATGTGGATGCCATGATCGATATCCTCAAGACCACGCTGGGTCAGGAAAATCTATAACGCCTGATCGAGCACTCAACTCTGCGTAACGGCCAAAGGCGGCGATCCGTTTGACGGACAATCGCAGCCTTTCGGCGGCATCTACATACTCGTGGCAGGCTCAGCCTGCAACTGGCCTTGCATCTCTCGCCAAGCCTCTCCCAGGGCAACAATCCCCGGCTCGATCAGCTCCTCTGCGATCGCCCCAAACCCTAGCCTGAAATGGTATTGCGGGCGCTCACTGCCCAGAAAATGAATATCTCCCGGTTCGATCAATACACCACGCTTGGCCACCAATCGTTGCAACCTCCATGCATCCAGTTCCGGTGTGCCGGTCACCCATAGAGACGAGCCACCGGCCATTCCGCTGGTGTGGCAATCCGGTAAATGCTTGGCCAATGCACGGCTGATCAACCGCCATTTACGGGCCAATCGGTCACGCTGGCGGCGAGCATGGGCGTCGTAGTGCCCCATCGACAGAAACAGCGCCAGCGTGCGCTGATTGTTGGAGGGGGGATGACGATAGATATAACGCCGCAACGCCCGCAACTCATGAATCAGTTCGGGATCTGCCGCAATAAATCCCAGACGCAGCCCAGGCAGCAGGTTTTTGGTCAGGCTACCAAGGTAGATCACACGACCGCTGTCATCGAAACTCTTCAACGCCGGATGGTTGCTTCCCAAGTAGTTCTGCTCGCTTTCGTAATCGTCTTCGATCACCAGGAAATCCCGCTCTCGGGCGCTGGCCAGCAATTCCATACGGCGATACACCGGCATTGTCACGCCCGTGGGCGATTGATGGCTGGGCGTGCAAAACAACATGTCACAGCCATCGAGTTGCTTGTCCACCACCAGACCTTGGCCGTCGATGCGCAAGGGCCTTAAGTCACAACCACTCAAGCCGAAAATATTGCGAGCGTCGACGTAGCCCGGATCTTCCAGGCCCATGATCAGCCCCGGTCGCCCCAGCAACTGCGCGAGCATGTACAGCGAATTTTGTGTGCCAATGGTCACCAGAATCTCTTCCGGTCCGGCTTTTATTCCGCGTTTGGGCAACACACGCGCGATGATCTGTTCCACTAGCAGCGGATCATCCAGCGTCACCTGATCGTCGACCCAGCAACGCATGTGCGCCCCCATGGCCGCGATGCGCGCGCAGTCACGCCAGCGCACCGCAGTTTGCTCATCGGCTTCAACCTGCCCATAGATAAAAGGGTAACGGTACTCACGCCAATTGCGTGGTTTGATGATCGCGCGCATCTGCGCCGATTCGGTTTGCATTCGGCGCCCCCAGTCCGGCGCATGATCCGGCCGGTCGAAGAGTTTTTGACTGGAAGCACGCAGACTGACGTTCAGTTGCTGATGCAGGAATTTCTCGTTGATAAAGTAACCCCGCCGGTCGGATGGGATCAGGTAACCGTCCTGCACCAAGTGCTCGTAAACGAGAACCACGGTGTTGCGAGATATCTTCAGAAGTTCGCTGAGCTTGCGCGATGACGGCATTGCCTCGCTGGGCGGCATCGCGCCGTCAAGGATCGCGTTGAGAAGCCGCTCGCGCAATTGTTCCTGCAAGCCCCGCCCCGCTTCGAACGGATGTAAATAACGCTCCAACATGGTCCGGACTCCCGCCTCGACGCCCCCTTATGACGCACCGAAAATGCTATAGGCCTTATCCCATGACGGGCTGAAACCCGCTGGCACTAAAGGCTGTAGCAACTGGATCTAAAGCAAGTTTCGAGCCGGCACTAAGATCGCATGGACTTCAAACCTGTCGTCCCATTCTGGAGTTCCACCATGCTTAAACCTCTGCATAAATGGATTCGCCACTCACTCCTGTTGCCGCTGACTATCGGCCTCGCTGCCACCGCTCATGCCCAAACTGTGACCATCGGCGTGCAGAGCATGTTTGCGCCGTGGAAAAACGCTATAGCCGAGAAAGAATTCGAGAAAGCCACCGGCTGGGATATCCAGTGGCGCAACTTCGATAGCGGCGGCGATGTGATGCTGGCGATGGCCTCAGGTGACGTGCAGATCGGCGTGGCCGGCAGCAGCCCGATCGCCGCAGCGGTCAGCCGTGGCGTCGATGCGCAGTTGTTCTGGATTCTCGACAACATCGCCAGCGCTGAAGCGCTGGTAGTGCGTAATGGCAGTGGCATCGTCGCGCCGCAGGACCTGGCGGGTAAAACCTTGGCGGTACCCTTCGTGTCCACGACGCATTTTCATGCCTTGTTTGCCCTTGAGCAGTTCGGCCTAACCGGTAAGGTCAAGGTCATCAACCTGCAACCCTCGGACATTCCGGCGGCGTGGGAGCGTGGCGACATCGACGCAGCCTTCATCTGGGACCCGGCGCTGGGTCGCTTGAAACAAAGTGGTCACGTATTACTGACCTCTGGCGATCTGACCAACTGGGGCAAAGCCACCTTCGACGGCATTGTTGTCGACAAAAAATTCGCGGCCAAAAACAAGGACGGTATGACCTCGTTCACCAAAGTGCTGCAGTCCAGCACTGGCGATTACGTAAAGGCGCCGGACACCTGGACCGCCAGCTCGCCGCAAGTGATCAATATCGCCAAACAGTCTGGCGCCAAGCCAGACGAAGTTCCGCCGGTGCTGGCGCTGTATCAGTTTCCGCTGGCGTCCGAACAGGCCAGCAACAAGTGGCTGGGCAACGGCAAAGACGGCGGAGCAGCCAAGGCGCTGGCAGCAACGGCGGAGTTCCTCAAGGCGCAGAAAAAAGTGTCGGCCGTACTGCCGGACTACAGCGTCGCCATCACTCCCGACTTCGTTCAAGCCGCCGAGTAATCCGGAGCAAAACCTGCACGGGCCGATCAGTCAGTGATCGCCCGATGCCGAACCCGATATGAGGAACCATCATGACCCTGAGCCTCAAGATCCACGATGTCTCGGTGCTCTATCCTGGGCAGCAGAAAGGCCAACAGGTCAGCGCCCTGGCCGGCGTTAACCTAGACATTGCCGCCGGCGACTTTGTCGTTGCGCTAGGCGCATCAGGCTGTGGCAAAACCACGCTGCTGAATTTGATGGCGGGGTTCATCCAGCCCAGCAGCGGCCTGATCACGCTGGGCGACTTTCAAGGGCAAGTGCCAGAAAAATTCGGCAGAGGTGCAGAGTTGCGCGATCAGGTCTGCGGCCCCGGCGCCGAGCGTGGGGTGGTGTTCCAGAAACATGCGTTGCTTCCATGGCTCAACGTACTCGACAACGTCGCCTTTGGCCTGAAGTTGCGTGGCATGTCCAAGACCGAACGGGAACAGCGGGCCATGTATTTTCTTGAGCTGACCGGGCTGGCAGATTTTAGCGGACACGCGATCTATCAGCTGTCAGGAGGCATGCAACAACGGGTCGGAATCGCTCGTGCGCTGACCAACGATCCACAAATGTTGCTGCTTGACGAGCCGCTGGGCGCACTCGACGCGCTGACGCGCGAGCGCTTACAGGAGTTGATTCTCGACATCTGGCACAGCACGCAAAAAATGATGTTTTTCATCACGCACGATGTCGAGGAAGCTCTGTTCATGGCGACCCGCCTGATCATTATGTCGCCGCGTCCCGGCCGTATCACCCACGAATTCCCGGTGGACTTCGGCAAGCGATTTCTCGCCTGTCGCGATGCTCGATCAGTCAAGTCCAGCCCTGACTTCATTGCGCTGCGCGAGCAGATCCTGAGCATAATTCATGGTGATGAGGTGGCCGCATGAGCCTGTTCGACGAAAAACAACGCCGCGCAGTCATGCACACCTGGAGCGAGCTGCGTCGCGCGGCACCTGCCCGGCCTGGCGAGCAATACGGCGCGCCTGGTAACGGCTCGAGCCTGACATTGAGCCTAGCGACCCTCTGCGTGGTGTTCGGCACATGGTACGTCGCCACCAACGGAGGCTGGATCAAACCGTTGTTTTTACCTTCGCCACAGGCGGTGTGGGCGCAATTGGTGGATGTATTCCAGGAAGGTTTTGCCGATGCCACTTTGCTCACGCACATTGGCTGGAGCGCCTTGCGGGTGTTTGGTGCGTTTGTGCTGGCGGTGCTGACCGCCATTCCGGTCGGCATCCTGATGGGCGTCAATCGCGTGGCTCGCGGCATCTTCGATCCGCTGGTTGAGTTTTATCGTCCACTGCCGCCGCTGGCTTATCTGCCATTGGTGGTGATCTGGATGGGCATCGGCGAAGGCTCGAAAATTTTACTGATCTATCTCGCCATGTTCGCTCCGCTGGCGCTGAGTGCGCGGGCCGGTGTGAAGTCTGTGGCCATCGAACAGATTCACGCCGCGTATTCCATGGGGGCGAGCCGCGCTCAGGTACTCAAGCATGTGATTATGCCGGCGGCACTGCCTGAAGTGTTAACGGGAATGCGCATCGCCATCGGCTTTGGATGGACCACTCTGGTTGCCGCTGAAATGGTTGCCGCCACCGCCGGCTTGGGATTTATGGTGCTGACAGCTTCCAAGTTCATGGCCACCGACGTGGTGATCATGGGCATTCTGGTAATTGGAGCCATGGCACTGCTGTTCGACCTGGGCATGCGCTGGCTGGAACGCAAGCTGGTACCGTGGAAAGGCAAGGTTTAGTCGTTGGGGGCAGGCCAATGAGCGACCAGTTTCGGATTTTATGAAAAATCGGATCGTGCTGCGGGGGCTCATTCAGGCCAGCCATATGACAGGAGAAACAAGAGATAACATCGACGGGTAATTCCTTGCCTGCCGATCGTGTCGTGTCGCTATCCGGCGGAACTGCTTCAACTTCAGGAAAAAGCGCACCACCAGGTTGCGGGCCTTGTACAGATGTCGATCAAGGCTACGCGGGTTCAGGGCTCCAGTATGGTCAGCGTCTGCTACAACCGCAGCACCGCAGGCCAGATAGGGGCGCTACTTTTTCAACAGCATCGGCCAGACGCCGACGTTTAGAAAACAGATCCGTCCCTGAGGGATCCGCACAAATCTACTCCAGGCTCTGCGCCTGATGGCGCACCTCATCACGCAGGGCTTTCTCCAACACTTCCAAGCCTTCTCGCCCACCAAAATCTGTACAACTGCGCCAATATTCCATGCCTAGCCGCCACAATGAAAGTACACGTTTCACCTTGAGGCTGTTGCTTTGATAGCGTCGTTCCAAATCACGTTCTCGCGCCTGAAGCCCGGTTAAAAAGAGGAGATAGTTGGCGAGTGCAGCAATCAACAGCAGCACCTCTATTCGCTTTGGGCACCTGCTTCGATGCAGATTCAAACCCAGCCCCAAGTGCTCACTTTTCACATCTCGGAAGCCTTCTTCGATCTGCATACGCCGGCTTATAAATTGCCACGATTTTTGCTGAATTCCACTCGCTTTGCTTCAGATTGCTTGCCAGCAACCACGGCTCTCGCTCACGACTGGCGGACTGCCGGCTGAACTTGCTTTTGGCGATTGATCCAGTGACTCGTTGATGTTTACGGCCCTTGGCAGAGTGGCGAACGCAGTACAAATCAATGAAGTGAGGCGCGCTGCGGGTCATCTCAACTCGACCCAGCGACTTGGGCGATGAGGTGGCCAGAGCATACAAATTCTTCACGGGTAACCACTCACTTTCTTCGCGACGATAAAGCTCACGGTTACGTATGCGCGCCACGTAATACCAACCTTGCGCGACTACTGCCTTCATCCATGGCCGCCGGAAGCCTGCATCAGTTACCAAGATTGGGATACAGCCATCAGGCAGCAATTCAGCCAGCGTTTTAATCAGGCGACTTTGATACCTGGGGCAACCTTCCCGCTCATGAACACGCTCATAAATAGGAAACGAACGACCTGCCAGCGGGATTGCGGCTCTCAACAAAAAAGCGCAACCAGGGGCATCAATTCGAGACCAATCGACCAAGATCAGCGGATGCTTCAACGAGCCCAGCAACGCTCGTAGCGACCCTGTAAAGAGCCAGTTCTTGCGACCCAACGCCCAGGGTCGGATCTGGTTCCCGCACCAATTATTGTCAATGGGTAGCGCTGCTGTCGACTTGGGGACATCAAACGCTTGAGCGGATGCTAAAAGCCCTGTACTGACTGTTTCAAGGTGTGCCTCTTCAAGGGCGGCTGTCGCGAGCCGAGCCGCCGGGGCGTCTCGGCCCTTCGGGCATTCATCCTTCACCCTACGGGCTTCGACATGCGCGCACCGCTTGCGAGGGAACGCACCACTCCTCGTTAATCTGTAACCTGCGGGCAAGGGTTAAAAACCTCGGTTACGTCGAGTGTTGTATGCCACGGGACGGCAGTGCCTGACACCATTCCGCCTACGGTTTGCTGTCGACCCGACTTGCGCACATATCCGCCATCCGTCCCAGTGAAGACGTGCTGCCCTGGCTTCGTCAGATAATCAAAGAAACTGACTTTCACAGGTGCATTCATTTGCCCACCCGGCGTAATGACGGCGAGCATGATCGCTCGGTCTTTGGTGAATACAACGAACGGTTCGACTCCAGTGCGACCACCAACTGTCTTCACGCACTGCACTTGTTCTGGGAGGATGCGTGCGGTTTCAGTGTAGGTGTGGTTGTTGTAGAGGCTGAGGATCAGGCCTTTGCTGGTCAACACTCCCAAGCCTTGAGTGGCTCTGCAGCTGCCTTCGCTTCCATATGGGAACAAGCACCAGTTCGTTTCCGACACGGCTTGAATATCCGATGGTGCAATTTTCAGATCGCGCTGGATTTGGGCTTTTGATTCCGGCGTGTCGTAAGGGATCATCACGCATCCACCGACTGTCACTGCTGCGATGAGGCCTATGGCCGCAGCTACGTTTTGAACTGATGATTTGAAGATGTTCATTGTTCGCTCTCCTTGCTGTATTACCACCACTGGAAGGCTGTGGCGATTTTGGTAGCGAACCTTACGGCATGGGCGGCAAGCAGTCATCCTCGTGCTGATAGCTGGATCGGTAGATGACTTGACTGGACGCTTACATTACGGTGGCAGAATCGACGCACAACTGCCGGTCAGGACAGGCGGGACTCGGCCAGAAGCGGACGTCAGAGTCGTTCAGAAAAATGTGCCCCCTTTAGCGTTCCTGGCAAGTTTTCATTCGCGAAGAAAACTATCGAAAGACAGTTTGCTGCCCGTACTTGACTCACCTTTCGTAAGCAATGGCGTAGGTGCTCCCTGAGCGCTTGATATGAGCAAAGCCGAGCGCTCCTAAATGCATGCCAGCTACCAGCAAGTTATCTGAGCTTGGATCACCAACTTTTTACTAAATGGGTCATTCTCATGCTGACGGCAACAGTCAATTTGCTGATGCGATGTACAACCTTTAACCGCTTATCGGTTAATGTACAGGCTCTTCATCTTCATACCGCCGCGCATTTTTTTGACCCCCGGTTCCATGTCCGCAGGGCATGCGCCTTGAAAGATGCCATTGATGACGGTGTGCTGCGTTTTGATTTTCCCGTTTAAGTCAAACGAAGTATCGGCCGTCAGTACGTACGATTTCGCAAGATCGCCGCTGAACGAGCCTGCCAGCTTCGCGTCTGGGCAGCTTGATTTAAAATTGTAGCCGTCGCCTTTGCCGCTTTCCGATTCGATCTTGCATTCCTGTTCGAAGTCGGACCATAAGTCGTCGTCGATCAGCCTGTCCTTTGGCTGATCGACGCAAATCTCCCAGGAAAACGGCGAGGTGGACGGTGTTACCTTCCACAAACCTGAGGCGCGCTGAAGACGCTGGGAGGGTTCTACGGCCGCGGCCGGCAATGTGACTGCAAGTGTTATAACGGGAATCCACAAAAAAATGGCGGAATACTTCATCACGATTCCTTTCTGTAAAGCATTAAATTGAGCACCGAAAAACGTTTCCTCCATTTCGATTCCCCGAGTTTTTTATGACCTTTTGAGGCTACTTCGCCCATGCGAGGTTAGCATTTTTATATATTTCTAGGCTCATGAGCAACTGCTTCTGGCCGACTTCAGCCCTTCGTGACAGGCAGAAGTCGGCCATTTTCTGTCAGTCGTGACCGGTATCGGTACATCACTCCGTCTCAATGCCACATTTGTCACACGTCATGTCGCAGGTAATTGAGTACCTGCGACAGACTCACGCGGCATCGCAATGCCTTTGCTATCAGGCCCGAATGAGTCGTTGCATAACTCAGGAGTTATGCAACTTAAAGAAAGCTGATGGGTGATACCTAATGTCGAAGAAAAACTGTAAATCTTAGTCCCGCGAGAATAAATCGTCGACAGGGTCGACTTCATCGCGTAACGGGCCGGGCCAGATCATGCGTTGGTCTCGACGGTACTCATAGTCAGGCTCAGGCTCTCCCCCGTAAAAGTAAGTGTCATAATGTTTTTCAACATTGATTGATTCTTCGACACTGTCTACCACTGCGGACAAATCAGTTGCACCCAGCTGACCAGCTTGCTCCTCCATCAGCTCTCTAAAATTCCTGCGCGCCTGAGACTCCGAGCTGCAATCGTTGAATACAGCTGACTCTGGAAACTCATCCTCGACAGACTCAATCAAGTAAGTGGTGACTGCCTCATCGTAAGTCACAGTGAGTGCTTCATATTCAGAAGCACCAAAATGAGAAATTATTTCACCTAGCACTAATAGTTCATCATAGGAGGGATTGCTGGAGCATGCAGTCTCTAAAAATCTTTCAACGGGGCCCATACCTACGCACTCATTTTCGAGAGCCCATAACACTACATTAGCAGAAGATAAAAATAACCCGGCGCAATCAGAAGAAATAATGAATTCTATCGCATCCAAAAAGCTTTGATCTGAAGTACTGAAAACCAAACCTAACTCAGCCCTCATCATGCATAGTCGCGCAACGAATTCGGACTCACAACTCAAGAATCTTAATTCACATATACATCTAAATATATAATCAGCCACATCGACAGCAGTGCTCGCAGGAATGATTTTGTTAGCTACCATATCCTTGAGTGTATTCAAAGAAGATAGAGTTTGCAGGCTGCTGAAACAAATTCGCAGCGCCGGCTTGTTGGTCGCGTAGCGATTTAGTACGAAATCACCAAGCGATGGATTGAAGAGACGAATGAATGGCTGCGTGTCACCCACTATAAATCGGGTCAGCATAGAACCCGAAAGGTGACGAAGATTTAACAAAAAATCCTTCTTCCCTGTCAGACTTCCCAGCCCCGGAGCACCAAGGTATCTCGCAAACGCTTCAGCAAGGTCTACCTCAGAAATTTGACGACCATTCATAGTCACGAGTAAGACCATTGCACGCCCACAGTCGTCTAACTGTGCTTGGTATGGGTTATCCCATACCTGAGAGGGATTGTTTAACAAATTAATAGCGTGAGACCAGTATAGCTTTGGGGCTACGCCTTCTAAGCGTTGGACATCGGTAATAAAACGAATTAATCTAGGGTTGAAGTTAGGATGATCGATTAAATCGCGATACCGTTTCTGCGCATAAAGTTCATCTACATAATCGCCCTCTAGCTCTGAGTGCCAGATATGGTTATAAAGGATCCGAGCCTTATCCATGACTTTCATAGATGAAAGTGTGACTTCGAATTCATTTCTCGCAATGTTTTGATTTTCAAATACATCGTTAAGTATCTTGCCCTGATTCAGAATCGTAGTCCTTGACGTTAAGACAAAACGCTTATTAGGGTCTTTAACAATGCGCTTAATAAAATTAACTATCTGCCCACCCTCGTGTCCTGAAAGAGCTTCGAGATAGTTACGCCCCAAGAAGTCATCGAAATAGAATATTTGTCTAGCCTCTTGATCGTAGACACCCTCTGCTTCCTTAATATCATCCGCCACTACAGCAAGCGTGAAATCTTGCGACACATAATGTAAGATTAACTGCCCCGCAAGCGTGGTTTTACCGATTCCAGCCGGTCCGGTGATGATTACCACATTCATAGATTCTAACTTGTCTATGGCGTCCGCATGATTGGCAGTAGGAACGTATAGCTTGGCGTCCTCCACTATCTCATTAAATGCAAAATCACTCCTGTCATGTATTGGCTTACTCAGAAGATAGCGCAACACATTTGAACTGCTGATCCAGAGCTTGTAATGCCTCCGCTCCACATCAGGATACTTAGCCAACAGATCATTCAAATCTTCCCGACCTAAAATATCATCTGGCGTCAACACAAATGGCGCTAATTTTTGCATCAATATAGTCTTATCGTTCCGAGATAGTGGATGCGATAACACTAAAATATATCGGGCGGGAGATAGCTTCTTAATTTTCAAATATTCCGTATCTTCAATGTTCTTAACCAGCTTTTCCAGAGGCGTAGCGACCCAATGCTTGCATTGAAGAACCCACTCGTTACCGTCAGATTTGAAATAGCGGCCATCCACCCCAGAGTCGCGTCCAGGCTTGAACCGTTCGAAGCGGACGCCTTCGCGTGCGCTGAGCAAATCAGTACAAAAAACTTCGAATTCTTTGTCATTTAGCCGCGAAAAATCGTATTCGTTCACAGAAGCTCCGCTACTTAGTTTGATCGCACATCAACGATGGCCGCAGCATGTGAGTATAACCAGTTACCGGCAAACGCCTATGAACCCAACGGGTCCGAGGAAATTTCATCGCACCTGACCTTACCAAGAGGCCGGCAGGGTGCCGGTAACAGGCTGACACCCATCCTGTAGAAGTATGACCGTAGCATGCGGCACGGGATTGGCCCGAAAGTACGGTGCGCTTCTATTCTGGACTGCTAGGTTTTTGGCTGACTCATGGGTAAAGCGACGACTTTGGCTTGACGCCACGGGCAAATATCGGCCAAAAGCTGCCGCTCACCAGAGATAAATTTCGAACGTCCCAACGCCTGGAGTGAGCCCCTCGTAGCCGCAAAACAAAGCCTGTTAACATGCATCTCAACGCGTCGCACATTGACCTATCCGAAGAAAATCTTTAAGCGCCGCCTGATAGAGCGTCAAGGGCTGATTGTCCGTATTGAATAGTGCAAACGGAATCATCGTGAGATGTGAAAACGACGTGGCGTTTATCGAGTAGGTTTTCTGCCTGCAAAAGCGCTGATCCTTATTCAATATAAAATCAAACTTGAAAAGGTTTGTCCGCGTACACCAACTGGGGATCAAACCCAGACTCAGGCCCGTCAAGTAATCTTGTCCGCAAGCGCCGCCAGATGAGAACTCCGAGATCTTTATTTCTAATGCCGGTAGGGTCGGGGCGGCAAGGCTGGAGCCCGTATCCTGTGCATCGGGAATAACTTTGAGTGTCGCTGCGTATGCGTCCTTGCCGAAGCGACTGTCTTTCCATGGGGAGTTTATTGCGTAACTGAAGCTGGAGATGATTTCTTGTGTTTCGGGTTCAGCGGGTTCGTTGATTGTCGGCTGGGACGAATAAGATGTGCAGCCGGAACAGAGTATCGCAATGCTGAAAAACACAAACCCATTGGCTATTAAGCGACGCATACTCAGTTTTCCCTAACTATCAATTAGCCGACATTCCTGTCACTTAATGCCGTATAGCATCTTATCTACACGCCGGATTGCTGAATCAGCATAACAGGGTAGACTGTACGCGCGACACTTCGGGGGAGAGAGAAGGCCGCCGCCATACTTTCTTTGCCCCAATCCAATCCAATGCGAACCCGCGAACTTTGAAAGCAAACGCCTGCCCAAACCCCGCCATCACCAAGGTTGCGCCACTAACAGGGAGAAAATAATGAAGCAGGACGCCAGCAAGCGCTCATCAATTCATACCGGCTTGGGCACTGTCATCGCACGCCTGGGGCTGTTGCTCATCGTGCCGTTGGCTGTCGGCGGCTGCACCTTCAAGAAAACCGATGTCCAGAACCCGGCCGAGATGGCCAAGTACGACCCCGCCAGTACGGCGCGCATCCGCCTGATCAGCGGGCAAGGGGCATACGCAGGTTTCGTATCCGGCCAAAGTTGCGAGCAGTATTTCAACGACACTTACAGAAAAGCGCTGGCCGCCCGCGAGCGGCCGCAAGGATGGAATCCTTCGCGTATCGTGCCCAGCGGTCAGAGCACGGATATCTTCGGCATGTGGCCTTCCGACTACCAGAACAATGTCATCGGCATGCCGGCCTCCCCGGTCAGCGCGAAGATCGATGAGACGCGCAGGTACTTCGATGAACGTGTGGTCCCGGCCGGGCAGCCGCTGATCGTGTTTGTGGCGTTCGTCACGTCCGGGTCCAGTTGCTCATCAGCACCCGTCAGTTTCGTGCCACGCGCAGGCGCCGACTATGAAGTCCGGCAGGCATTCCAGTCGCAAACATTCCAGACAACGTGCCGCAATGAGGTGGTTGAGTTGAAAGCCGGCGAGGAAAAACCGATGTCCCCGAATTACTGCATCCAGGACTCGTCGGGCGATTATCACACCCGCAGCGTTACCCCTGTCAGCCAGGCCGGGCAATAAGCCGACCGGGCCTGGTATAGGATGGCTGCTGTTTGTGCAGCCACTTTCACGCTGGCCCTTTTGCGCTGAAAAAAGGGCGTTATCAGCCAGCCTAGCTACGCCGAAGCGACGACTGGCGTATGAGGGCTCCTAGAGAGGGACCTTGGAGAATGAGACAAGGGAGCCCCCCAGCCCCATCAACAAACTCCGAAAATGGCCCATAGCTAGCCTGTCTCGAATGTCTGCTCCTGGCCGGTTGCGGCCTGTCATGAAGGGCAGCCACCGACCCATTGCAACCGTTCAGCATTTGGCTAAAATCGACCAAGAATAGACTGCCGCCCATAAGTGAAAACTGATGTTTACCTGCCCATGCTGCGGATATGCAGTCTTCGAGGAACACCCAGGGTCATACGACATTTGCCCAATTTGCTTCTGGGAGGATGACGTGTTCCAACTCTATTACCCTCACCAGGTGGATGGACCGAATAGATGTAGCTTGGCCGAGGCGCAGGTCAATTTCGTCCAATTCGGTGCCTGCGAGCGAACCATGTTGAAGAATGTGCGAATGGTTAGCGATAGCGATATGCGGGATGGTGAGTAGTTCCCACTCTGGACTCGCCGAGTCGCCATTCCAGATCCCGACTCCGACAACCAGCATCCTCAACACATGAAGTCGAAGTACGAACTCTACTATTGGCTGCGGACCTAGCAGCGCAAATTGGCGTACTAAGTCCAAATTGGTCGGAAGCAGTCTATTCCAAACGGCTGCTTTTGGCCGAGGCTGTGTAAAAACAGTTTTGAGCGCGACCTCTACTCAAAACCGGACTGAAAATCGCGTTTCTACGCGAAATCCATATCTGCTGACGTGCCGATAAATTTCAGATTTAACGTAGACGCGCACACTTCAATTTTGGTGAAGCGTTTTTACACACTCTGGGCCGATTTCTGCCGTTCGTGACGGGCAGCAATCGGCCAAAAGGAGCCAGTCGGATGCCTCCAGGAAATCAGGGGCGATTCAGGCGGGCTTAAGGCATTTCAATCTAAATTTTCTGACTCTGTTAAATGGTGAGTAATGGATATTCTGAAAAAAGAGTGTATTGCCAGTGTAACGTTGTTTGATTTGCGCCTGTCTGAAGGGGAACTAATGGTTTATGCAGATTGCATGCGCATTATCAAAGAACGCCTTTGTGATTCGGAAATAGCTTCTCTAACAGTTTGTGAATCTAAAGAGGAGCTAACTCACTTCTTGGGAGATATGTTGGGTGCGCTAAAATTAGTTGAAAGGCAAGAGTACGTTCCAGATAGGTAAGTAGTTTTTAAGTCTGTGTCCTTTTCAATGTTGTCTCTTCAGCAGGGTACATTGAGTGTCTTTCTGTGGACAGGTGAAAGGCAGCCCTTGGCCGATTTCTGCCCACCATCACAGGCGAGAATCGGCCAGAAGCGGTAATATAGAATGCCGTAACCCATCATCAATTAAATGCAGCCGACGCCATGCCTCAGCCCACAAGCCATCTGTTCGCTTATGTAAGGACAGTCAGTGATTTCCGGCCTGACGTTACCGCTATCGTGCTTTTCGGCCTGGAGGTAAAAGACGATGACCCGGTGTATCTGCTAATACGTTTTGAGGACTACGGAAAACTCCAGATTGAAGGCGACCACTTGATACTTGGATTGGATGAGGCCCTGGAAAGCGCTGAGTTCGAGTACGGTATTTTGCCAAATGATTGGCGAGTAATGAGCGAGGCGGAAATTCAGCGAATCGATTCGAACATCCGTTCTAGCGATTTACCCGCTTAGGGTCGAGAGCGGATTCTCACGAATGGCTCCTCTTGGCCGGTTCCGGTCTTTCGCGACCGGCTACAACCCACCCATTGCAGACGTTCCCGAACGCCCAGGCATGCATTCCCAGTAAACGGAGCGAATGACTTGAGTCGCCTGTCAGGAGCTGAGCTGGTCGAATAGCTTTTGCAGAAAAACATCGCCCGCCACTGAGTCGGATAGCAAATAATGCCCAGACCAATTGTCCCAGCCAGCTGCGAGGCTGAACTCAGCACATTGGAAATTCTGGTGAATTTTTTCATCAACGCATATGACAGGTGAACCCAATCGTTTGAACCCTCGGCGTTTGATCAGGTTTTCAGCTAGCGATAGCCAACAAGCGTCTGACAACTCGTTGAAACTGAGTGTCAGATGTCCATTGGCTGCCGTGTCGAGAGTTGGGTTCATCTATTGCCGTCTAAGGTTTGACGCGAAGGGAATGCACAAACGTGGCTGCGGGGGCGTTGTTTAGGTGCCTGATCAAGTTTGAGAGCGTTTTATTGCGTTGGCGAGCTGTTCGGCGTTGTTCCGCAATTCAATGAATTTTTCGTTTAGCTCGACATGACCTGGATTCCAAGAAAGGACGCCATCGACATAGCTTTGACCAAGAATGAGATCATTTAATGAGCCCATTCCGCCATAGGCTGACAGTAGATACTCAATCCCAGAGTAATCAGAATCCAGCAATAGTGCCCTTGCCTTACGCATCCAAAAGCTCCAGTGGGTGTCTCCATAGCTTTCGAGCACGATTGCAAGCTGATCAAGAATGGAGATCAACTCTTCAGTTTTCGGTCCCATTTCTCGACATCGTCCAAAGTGAAACGCGGCATGGGCGGGATGATCCGCTGTTGAGTATTTCTCGCCCGCTAGCAACATAAGCTACTGTTTCGCCATTAGGGTGTCCACAGGCTGCTTTTGGCCGACTACTGCCCTTCGTAACGGGCAGCCATCGGCCAGAAGCGGTCATTTACAGCCCAGAAAAAAGTGAGACTCAGGCGGGTATGGGATATCGTTCTGACCTCGAAACCGACTTGTATTCATGGAGGAAAAATTGCGGTTTTACATTTTTGGTGCTTCGTGTGCATGACAATCCGAAATTTTCAGGACGCAACCGAGCGTGGCACGAGTCGTGGATAACAGAGCAAACGGCTACGGTCTTACGGTTTGACGGGATGAACAGTGCTGAAAAGATGGCTGCGAAGGTCACTCATGCGTTGTCGTAAGTATCGTAATAGCTCGAAACCGTGGCGGGCGAGGCACTACTTTAAACGCGCTCAAGCTTCAATCCAGCTACTGGAGTGTCTAGAGGAAAATAGCAATGATCACCGAAAACTTAACGCCTGAACTCGCATATCTTGCAATGTATGAATTTCTTGTGGATATCTATCAGCGAACGAAGTCGGATGAGTTGGGCTCAATGTTGGGCAGTATGAGTTATCTTGCCGATGGCGAGACTGCCGATCCGACAATTTGGAAGGATTGGATGCTCTGTGTGACCAAAGTCTTAGCAGGTCAAGGCAATGCTCAACTGAATTTGATCTAACAGTCACAACCGAAAACTCGATAACTACGAGATCAGGTCTTAGTTTTTTGAATCGCTCAGAATTTCGTAGACGCTTCTATGCCCTAAACCGAGACGTCAGGAGATTCATCCCACTGTTTTGATAAACACCATTGAGCGGCTGCTTCTGGCCGAGGCTGTGTAAAAACGTTTTTGAGCGCGGCAGGTACTCAAAACCGGACTGAAAGTCGCGCTTCTACGCGAAATCCACATCTGCTGACGTGCCGATAAATTTCAGATTTAACGTAGACGCGCACACTTCAATTTTGACGAAGCGTTTTTACACACTCTGGGCCGATGGCTGCCCGTCACAAACGGCAAAAATCGGCCAGAAGCGGACGGTCGGATCAGGTCCAGTTCAGCAGTCAAAAAGGCGGTCTATCGACAAACCCCACCTGGAGACATAGGCTCAACTGCAAGACAACTCTTAAAACAAACAGCGACTGTCGCCGGTAAAAGAAAAGTCGCTTTCCCCAAGATATTCCAAGGAGTGGTATGGGCATTTTGGATCGGTTGTTTGGTGGGCGCTTTACCATGCCTCCACCCGAGGAAACTAACCTCAGCGCTTCAGCGATCATGAAAGAACTACGGCCCGGCCCACCCGATCCCGCACAGAAAAAGGCACTCGAGACTTTTGCCCGAGCGCTGCTGGCTGTGGTTCCGGAAAAAGAAGGCGCCAGACTTGTCAGGCGCGTCATGCGTAGATACGCGATGGGAGATAACGCATGCAGTGCCCTCACAGATGGATTGTTGGATGATTCAAAGGGGCAAAAACTTGAACACCTCGTTCTAATGAGTCTGGATTGGAAAAGTTATGATGTGTTTGAGTATCAGGCTCCCTATCTGGTTAGCGCCAACGGCTTGAAAGAGCCCTACGTCTACGTGCGAAACAGCGCTTCATCAATGCCAGAGGTGCTTGATGAATTCGACCAATGGTTGGTTCGGTCTGGTAAGCGTTATCTTCACTTGGACTCCGGAAGTGACAATTACGATGGTTTTGTTGTTGACGCTGATCGGGTGGAAGAAACCATTGAGCTGGCCGGACGTGCGGGCCTCAAAGTCAGTCTTGAGAACTTCTGACGTTGAGCAAAATGGGCGGTGTGACGACCGTGGTGTCAGTGTTTACGAGAGGCCGCTGTGGCAGTATTTTGCGCCTTCCTGCAAACCGACGGCTAAACCGTTGGTACCGTTCCGCCGTCGATCACAAACTCACTTCCCGTGATAGATGCTGCTCGCGGCGAAGCCAGGAAACCGATCAGGTCAGCAACTTCGGAAGGCGTCGACGGGCGGCCGAGCGGGATACCTCCAAGTGCTTTCATGATGATCTCTTTACCACCTTGATAGTCAGTACCTGCCTCCTGCGCGAGTCGCTCGGCTAATGCGACCGACGCTTCGGTTTCAACCCAGCCCGGCGAAACCCGAACCACGCGGATGCCTCTGGGCGAAACCTCTTTCGATAAACTTTTGCTGTACGTCGAAAGTGCGGCCTTGGCCGCCGCGTAAGCTGTTGTAGCTTCCGGCAGTGGCAGCCGACTCTGGATGGAGGTGACGTGGATGACGACCCCCTCCTTGCGCTCCAGCATACCCGGGAGCAAGGCGCGGTCGAGGCGCACCGCCGGCAACAGATTCAGGCTGAGCTCTCGTTGCCACTGTTCCTCGTCCAGCGCAGCAAAACCGCCGCCGGGTGCCGACGAACCACCCAGGACATGGATCATTATGTCCACGCCCCCCAGCCGCTGTTGGATCGCGGCGATCAGCACGTCACAACCTTCCCGGGTCGAAAGATCAGCCGCAATCAGAAGAGCGCCCGGCATTTCAACGTCCACCTGCCGGGCCGAGGTAATGACCTTCGAGCCCTCGGCCAGTAACAACTCGACGACAGCCTTGCCGATGCCTTTGGTGCCACCGGTGACCAGGACCCGCTTGCCTGTCAAACCTAGATTCAGCATGGCGTGATCTCCAGGGAACGGATTCGACCGCCCTCCAGCGTGAAGACGTAACTCAGTTGAACCGGGCTACCGGGGAAATTCCCAACAAGGTGCGCAATGACAGTCAGTCTGCCCTGCCCTTGCAGGGCTTGCAGTGGTTGGACCTGATAGATGAAAGCTCTGCGTGCCTCCAGTTGCCAGGCTTCGATGGCAGCTGTTCCTTCGTATGTTTTTCTCTCATCGCAAACCGTGGCGTCAGAGTGGAAGCAGCTCGCAAGTTGCGCTGCATCGCCACCATTGCTGACCGAAAAGTACGTCTGCACGATGTCGGGAAGCTGAGGTGTCATGTTTTCGTTCTCCAGAATCTGGCTGTATGAAGCGATCTTGTGCATTGTTGTTCGTGAGCCTGATGCAATGAGGCATCCACCCGGGCCGAGCATCAGGAGATCAACCCCCGTTTCGCGGCCTTGAAGGTGGCGGCCGCTCGAGTCGAGCATTCCAGCTTCCGGAAGATGCTTTCCACGTGCGTGCGAACGGTGCTCGGGCTTATTTCCAGCAACCTCGCCACTTGCTTGTTGTTGGCGCCAGCGCTGATCTCCCTGAGGATGCGACACTCTCGCCCGGTGAGTAATAGCCCACCAGGCGGTTGAACCTGGTGCTCGCCGTGTGCGGCCAGCCTCAGCCATGCATCACATGCTTGAGGTGGCGAGCATTCAGCAGCAACCAGACCGCCTCTACTGCCGATGTCAAAGTACGTCTCACCAACGCTGATACGTTGAAAGCTCATTTGCTGATCTCCTGGATGGATTTCCTGGAGCGATCTTGCTGCCTGACGGATAGTTTGCTCAACTGGGACAAACCTTTATGACCAATCCCGAAATTCAGGACAATAAATGTCACAAGATCGTTTAGGCCTCAGTGAGCTGGACGCTGTTATAGCGGTCGCACGCAGGGGGTCGTTTCGGCAAGCCGCTATCGATCTCGGCGTCTCCACCACCGCGTTGAGCAACACCATTGCCCAACTGGAAGCCCGCCTCGAATCGCGGCTGTTCAATCGCACTACCCGTAGCGTGGCCATCACCGAAGCGGGCAGGATATTTCTGGAGCAGGTGGGGCCAGCCTTGCAGGATTTGCGTGCTGCACTCGATGCAGTGCGATCACATAACGCCGGACCCTCGGGCACGCTGCGTATCAATGCGTTCGCCAGCGCTGCCCGATCGGCGCTCCTGCCACTGGTGATGAAATTCCTGCAGCATCATCCGAAAGTACACATCGACCTCGTGACCGAAGGCCGTCTGGTGGATATCGTTGCTGACGGCTTCGATTTCGGCGTGCGCTCAGCAAACCTCGTTCCGAATGACATGATTGTGATCCCTCTCGGCCAGCCGCAACGGTACGCTGTGGTCGGTTCGCCGGCGTACTTCGAAAAACACGGCAAACCGCGAACGCCATCCGAGCTGCTCCAGCATCCATGCATCCGCGTTCGACTTCCGAATGGGGCGATTTTCCCGTGGCATTTCGAGCGGGACGCAGAAGTGATTCGTCTCGATGTGAGCGGGCCGCTTACGCTGGATGAATCCAGCGTGGTCAAGCTTGCGGTGCAGGAGGGCATGGGGCTCGGCTTTTTCATGGAGCAGGACGTTCACGACGAAATCCGTGCCGGACAGTTCGTGCGGACTCTGGAAGACTGGACACCGCCCAGAGACAAGCTGTGCCTGTACTACCCGAACCGCCGCAACCCCTGCGCGGCTGCCAAGGCATTCATCGACCTGGCACGCGCCAGTCAAGCCGTCCAGGGCGGGCTCGCATGATCCAGGCTTAACCTGGACCAGGCTCAGGCAATCAATCCCAGTGTCAGTCCCTTCAAGGTAGCGGCTGCCCGGGTCGAGCATTCCAGTTTGCGAAAGATGCTTTCCATGTGCGTGCGAACCGTGCTCGGACTGATGTCCAGCAGCCGCGCCACCTGCTTGTTGCTGGCGCCACGGCTGATCTCCAGCAGGATGCGGCACTCGCGAGTCGTGAGTATCGAAGCCTTCGGTTGACGCATCCGACGCTCACCACCTGCGGCGGCAATTACTGCTTCGCAAATATCGTTGTCGAACAAGCCACTGCCAGCATCCTGTTTGAGTAACCTGGCTGCATCCGCTTCGCCGTGGGCCGATCGCCATGGCCTGGCTTCCCTTAGCGCGACCCAGGCGACCGATGTGGCGAACAGGCGATGCTCGGCACACAGTGCATCACCCGCCACGCCTCGAAAATAGCCACTGCCGTTGAGCCGTTCATAAGCATGGGATGCAATCTCTGCGGGCACGGCCAGTTCAGTGATAGGTCTAAGCGCCTGTTGTGTCCAGTAAGGGACAAGGCGCACCCGCTCCGCAGCGCCGTATGGCAGCGTCCCTGCGGTATTCCAAAGGTGGTTCGAAACGGCTGCCCGGCCGAGACCGTAGATGAGCGCGGACTTGCCAATTTCTGTCAAAGTGGGCTCCCGCAGCCCCCACAGGCGTGCAGCTTCCACGGCGACATGCGCTACCTGCCGCGAATGCCCTGCCAACCACGGGAGCTTCAAGTCGATGATGTCTCCCACCAGCGTCAGTGAGACACAACGCTGCTCATGCGCGTGGTCAACCGTTTTCGAAAGCGTTTCCAAATCCGCCAGCCAGTCCTTTGCGTTCCCCAGAAGCAACGATACTAGCGACGCGGGATAGCGCCGATCCGACTGCTCTCTGATCCAGCGTAGCGCCGCGTCCAGGCCGTGTGCACGACTGAGAATATCCAGATCACCTGCAAGTACTACCTGATAGGCGACTTCCGGAATGTGCTCATGGGTCAGGCCCAGCGGCCGGCCAGTGCCGTCGTAGGTTTCGAACACGCGACACAAGCCTGCCTCGACGGCGGCACCGAGCTGGAGGGTTTTGGCGATTGCTCCCGACACCTCACAGTGCACGACGGCAAGCGGGGTTGCCTGATGCACCGCGTTCATTTGCTCATTGCCCAGCGTCAAATCGAGCATCGCGCGGCGGCCATCGACGTCGTCGCCCAGCAGATCCGCAAAGCCTTCGGCATTGGCGGTGCAACCGGACCAGCGCAGCAAGGCAACCTGTTCCGCTACCCTCAGATGCTCACCGTCGCCGTGCCGGGCCCGCGCCAGCATCCGCGCCAGTGCGGCAACACGCCGGGAATGACCGAGTGGTTGTCCCATGCTGAGGTCACCGATCTGGGCGATCGTCGCCAGCGCCCCGCCCAGGGAGATGTCCAGTTGCAACACACTATCCATGAGAAATGTCCCAGGGTCGGATAATTGACCGATGCCCACACCGCAGGCTAGTCAGCAGAATTTGAACTCCCGAACAGGAGCTCATCCAATGAAAACATTCAAATCGAAAATCGCTACCGTCGCCTTTGCCCTAGCCGGCACCTTCATCGCAAGCGCCAGTCATGCGCAGGATACAACGCCCTCCGTGGTGATCGTACACGGCGCGTTCGCCGACGGCTCCGATTGGGCCAAAGTGGTGCCACTGCTCCAAGCCCAAGGGGTGGCCGTTACGGTTGTGCAGAACCCGCTCACCTCACTTGCCGACGATGTTGCCGCTACGCACCGCGTGTTGAGCAACCAGCAGGGCAAGGTGGTTCTAGTCGGGCACTCTTGGGGCGGCACCGTGATTACCGAGGCCGGTAGCGACCCGAAGGTCAGCGCGCTGGTGTATGTCGCCGCCTTCGCGCCGGAGGCCGGGCAAACCAGCGGCGAACAAGGTAAAGGCGCGCCCACGCCCCCTGGCATCAGTCAGATCAAGGCAGACGGCAACGGTTTTCTCTATTTGACGCCGGAAGGCATGGCCAAGGACTTCGCCCAGGATCTCCCTGCAGCGCAGACCGCCGTCATGACCGCCACGCAAGGTCCCATCAAGGCATCGGCCTTCGACGATAAAACGACCGTGTCGTCCTGGAAGGCCAAACCGTCCTGGTATCTGCTAGCCACAGAAGACCGGATGATCCACCCCGACGTCCAGCGCTCTGCCGCCAAGCGTATCGGTGCCACCCTCGCCGAGGTGCATACCAGCCATGTTCCCCAGCAGTCACAGCCGGCCGAGGTCGCCGCAGTGATTCTCAAGGCAGTGCACAGCGTTGGCGAGAAATGATCGCCGGGAAATGACGCCACTGATAACCGCAAACTCAATCGCTGCATCGATACGGAGCGTGTGCATGAATCATCTGCGTGATCAACACTATGACTTCATTGTGTGCGGTGCAGGTACGTCGGGCTGCGTGGTCGCAGCTCGTCTCGCCGACCAGCAAAGCGCACGCGTCTTGCTGATTGAAGCTGGCGAGGAGTACTCGGGCCCTGAGGTTGCCGAACCGGCGCAATGGCCGATGAACCTCGGTTCAAAGCGCGACTGGGCATTCGAGGGGCAACCCAATCCACACCTCAATGGTCGACGGCTATCCCTGAGCATGGGTAAGGGACTCGGCGGCGGCTCCAGCATCAATGTGATGGTCTGGTCGCGCGGGCACCGCTCCGATTGGGACCATTTCGCTGCCGAGTCCGGCGACCCGGCCTGGGGCTACGATTCGGTACTCAATTACTACCGCAGGATCGAGAACTGGCAAGGCAGCCCTGATGCCACTCGGCGTGGTTCGGGTGGCCCCGTGCATGTCGAACAGCCGGCCACGCCTCAGCCCCTCGCGTGGGCAACGTTGGAGGCGGCCAGCCGTCTGGGTATCCCCCGATTCGACAGTCCCAATGGCGAGATGATGGAAGGCCCGGGCGGGATCGCTATTACCGACCTGCGCATTAACCAGGGCAAGCGCGAATCTGTTTACGACTCCTACATCCGGCCACGGTTGCACTATCCGAACTTGACGGTGCTGACAGGGGCATTGGTGACCCGCCTATTGCTTATCGGTACACGGGTTATCGGTGTCGAAGTGGTGATCGCCGGCGAACGGCAGTGCTTCTATGCCGCAGCCGAGGTCATCCTGTCCATGGGCGCGGTGCAGACACCCAAGGTGCTCATGCAATCGGGAATCGGCCCGGAAGATGAACTGCGAAACCACGGCATCGCACCGACCCATCACCTTCCCGGCGTGGGCCAGAATCTTCAGGACCATCTCGCCTTTGGCTGTACGTGGGAGTACCTGCAACCCCAGGCAGTCAGTAGCGGCGGGTGCGAAACCACCTTGTACTGGAAAAGCGACACTCGCCTGGATGTCCCGGACCTGTTGCAGTGTCAACTGGCGTTTGCGGTACCCTCTCCGCCTGAGGTCGCGATTGAGCCGCCACAACATGGCTGGACAATGTTCGCTGGGCTGGCCAGGCCTGCCAGTCGAGGACGCTTGCGCCTGTCGGGTGCCGGGCCACTGGATGTCCCACTCATTGAGCCGAACTCGCTGAGCGCGCCCGAGGATATGACCGCGGCGTATGCGTCGATCGACCTGTGCAGGGCGCTCGGTAACAGCGAAGCCTTCAACGGGCTGGTCAAACGCGAAGTTGTGCCCGGGCCCAAAGAACATCGCGCTATGGAGCAGTTCATCCGCAACTCTGCCGTGACTTACTGGCACCAATCCTGCACCGCAAAAATGGGCCGAGATACGATGTCGGTGGTCGACCATCAACTGCGCGTGTATGGCATCGATAAACTGCGCATTGCTGATGCCTCGATCATGCCGCGAATTACCGTTGGCAACACGATGGCGCCGTGCGTCGTCATCGCCGAACGAGCAGCAGATCTTGTCCTCGCTGCGCAGGGTGTGACGGCTGCGGTCACAGCGCTGCGCCGGTAACTCATAAGAATACTGATACACCCCATGCTCACTGGAAGACATCGGCCGATTCCGTTGAAAAAGTCGGCCATGGTTTCCACGGCAGAAAAGTACGCGTCCGAGATTGAAATCTTTAGTTTTGGCAGAGGTTTCCAGACGCGGATTTCACGCAGCAGCGTGCAAAAATGGCGTTCTCGATGGTCAATGGTCAATGGTCACGCAGTTTTGGATGATCAACTTGTTCAACACAATCGGCCAGAAGCAGTCATGCGCGGCCATGTTCAGACCACTTTGCACGTCAACCACGCCCCCCAGAAAAGGCTGCTGAAGAAACGGGTAGCGTCTCCAAACCCGGCGTCATGCAAGAGTTTTTGAACTGCCGCCTCGGAATGTGGAGGATCAGCGCCTTGAAGGATTTTCCCAAGCTTGACCTTCACTTCATCCGCGCTGGCCCCATGCTGCCGCCACCGCTGCCCCCATGCCGCAAGCAGTAACGGCTGGCTGGCATAAGCGTATTGATTCCCCGCGACAATCAGCGGCGCACCCGGTTTTAGATGAGCCCGAATGGATCGTAAAATTTGTCGCTTGGTTTCATCTCCCTCGAGATGATGGAGCACACCGATCAAGGTCGCTGCGTCGTATGACTCGTCTGCTGCCAGGTCTTCAACTTGCCCAAGATGCATGGCCGTTCTTTCAAGCAAGTTGTTTGCCTCTAACTGCTGCTTCGCTGCCTCCAGCATCGGCTCGGATGGGTCAACGGCCATGAAGCACCAACTCGGTTCAAGCGTGGCCATCGCAATAATCTCCTGCGCCGTACCGCCAGCGCCAACGACCAGTATTTTTGCCGAACGTGTATTGCCCAGGCTCGCCGCCAGCATGCACGCAGCCAAGTCTTGGCAGGCGTCATATCCAGCTAGCGCAATACGGCTCTGTCGTCCGTACTCATTGGCTCGTGAGGTATCAAATTTTTCAGCTGAGTTGAGAGGGGATGATTTCAAGACGGTTCTCCATGTCCTGAAATCAAGCTACGCCAGACACAGCGATAATAAAAATTCATTAATTTTATGTGGCGTAGTCCTGCAAGGAATACATAGCAATCAAAAATTGCTATTTGCTTGAGCTGATTCGGGCTCTTGTCGACAGTCAACTCTGGGTCGATCGCTGCCAGTCACCCAACCATTCAAAATGGTAGCCAAAGCGGCTTACCAGTTCCTGCTGAACTGCATCCGCCACCCGGGTCAGGGATGGCAGGTGCGCGCGCCCCCTCAACTTTGCGGCGCGCCATGCTCAACCATCGCTCGCCATTCCTGCACGCTCGGCCTTTCTTGCATCCTGGCATGCCATTCCCGCAACGCTTCACATTCATCAGGCACGTGGAGTTTGACCAGCGAGGCGAAAATCATGCCTCCCAGAACCGCAATATCGGCCATCGAAAACGTGTCACCGGCAATGAAAGACTGATGTTTGAGAAGGCTATCGAAATAGTGCATGCCCCTGACCGCCTTGTCGCGCATGCGACCGCCCCATTCGGCGTTTTGAGAAAGCTCGACCTGCGGCCCAAGGCCCGGGGTAGCGTGATGGAAGTACACGCTGACCGCATCGAGAAACTCGATTTCAGCACGCTTGGTCATCATGTGGATGAGGCCTTTCTCTACAGGCGTTTGCCCGGTAAGGATGGGGCTACCATCCAGCACGTCCAGGTACTGAGTAATGGCCGTGCATTCGGCAATGAGCGTACCGTCGTTCAACTCCAGCACGGGAAGCGTTCCGGAGTAATTGATGGCCAGAAACTCAGGTTTCTTGTGTTCGCCTTTCCATAGGTTGACCGATACAAATTCGATTCGGGAAAGCATGCCTTTTTCTGCCAATGCGATGCGCACGCGAGCGGGGTAGGGGCCATCGAACCAGTCGTGGATTTTCATCATAGGGAGCATGGATACGTCTAACTGCGGTTCTGAAGAGTTCATGGTATTCACCTATCTACCTGTCAGTTGGTAGGTAAAGATTGGGCGCTTGTTTTTGCGCCGTCAACCCCTACCTTCCAGTTGGCAGGTATTCGAGGCAGCGAGTAGAATTCACCTCATTGGATGACCTGAGGACACAAACGTGAGCGAAAACGCGCGGGAAGCCATCTTGGCGGCTGCGAAAACGGCGGCGCAGAGGCATGGATACAACGGCATAAATTTTCGAAGTATCGGTGCCGCGGTGGGGATCAAAAACGCGAGTATCTATTACCACTTCTCGAGCAAGGCCGACCTTGGCGTTGCAGTTGCTGCACGCTACTGGCAAGACACCGCCAGCGTTTTGCAAGCGATTCGCGAGTCGAACCCCGATCCGATTCGTTGCCTGGAAATCTACCCGTCGATCTTTCGAACATCGCTGGAAGACGGCAACAGGCTTTGTCTGTCCAGCTTCATGGCAGCGGAATACGAAGATTTGCCCGAGGAGGTCAGGCGCGAGGTCAAGGCGTTTGCAGACATCAATGTGATGTGGTTGACACAGGTGCTGGCTGACGCAGGAATGGGCAGCGCAGAAAGTTGTGAACGACGTGCCCGCGCCATTTACACCTCCGTTGCCGGCGCTCAATTGATTGCCCGGACTCGGCTCGATATTGGCCTATTCGACGATCTTATCCTCAGCTACCGGGAAGCGGGGCTGATTCCGACATCGCAGGCCTGACGCGTCGTGGCCACTTTCGACCCAGAGTGTGTAAAAACGCTTCGCCAAAATTGAAGTGTCCGCATCTACGTTAAATCTGAAATTTATCGGCACGTCAGCAGATGTGGATTTCGCGTAGAAGCGCGACTTTCAGTCCGGTTTTGAGTACCTGCCGCGCTCAAAAACGTTTTTACACAGCCTCGGCCAGAAGCAGACGCTGAAAGGCGCTGCGTTCGACCAGTACTGCCTTTACTTCAAGCTGCGAATTGGGCGTCGCTTTGCGAGCACGGGCGTAGCGCGGTGAAACTAGAACCCACGGACCGCCCGTAATAAAGCGCCCGTAAGTGGCTCAGCGCGCCCAACTTCGTAAGTCGATTCAGCTTCCCCCTTTACCCATGCCGCCACCCATACCACCGCCTGCGCCGCCGCCCATGCCGCCGCCCATGCCGCGCGCGGGTGGATCTTCCGGCAACGTCACACCCCGTTCTTTGGCTCGCTCACGCATCTGTTCATGGTGCTGGACGCGAATCTGCTCGCGCTCCTGTTGAGTGGTGGCTTGGCGCATGCGGTTGCGGTATTCCAGGCGTTCTTGCTGGGTCATGATCTGCGAGCCGAAGACCTGCTCGCTGTTACCGGCCGCGCCCTGGACGTCGGAGGACTGCGCCAACGCTGCACCGGATAGTAGGGCCATTGAAAGGCCGATGGCGAATTTGATGCTTTTCATGGGTATCTCCTCGTCTGAATATTACCGGCGACGCATCAACGCTCGTGCTCTTCGTCGTCGGGGTGGTGCGATGATTCCTCATCGCTGGGCTGGTCGCCCATGTACTTCGGTCCCTTACCGCAGCTAGCGAACTCAGGTTGTGCTTGCGATCAGCATTGTCGATGCGACCGCCGGCGAGGGTGCGAGCGTTGTAGTAGTCGTCGCTGTCGTAGGACGCAGGCGGCCGATCTCGCTGGCACCCCCCGGGTATGCTTCATCGTGCTCGTAGCGGGTGGGCTCGCGTTGCAACTCCGGCCAGGCAGCGCCGGGGACATAGCGATCCTCATGATCGCGGGTGTGGCGTACGCCCCCGAATACTTGCGTTTGCTCGGTCAACTCGCGGGTACCGTCGAGGCCCAACCAGAAGTCCTCCACGTCTTCGGAATCGGCGTCCTGATAGCGGTCGAGGTCGGCGCCGAGATCCACGCTCAGTTCGTGCCGTTCCCAGTCCGATTGCAGTAGCAGCGACGGTGACAGGGTGAAGATGGTGTCTTCGGTTTCATCGGTACGCTGGGCGTAGATGTTGTCGTCGCGGGTCGCTGAAAGCACGACCTGAGGAAGTGCGACGAAAGTGCCGATAGGCAGGCCAGGAAATTCGCGCGTGTCGGCCTTCTTCAGCGTGGCGCTGATAGGAGCCGCGCTGGCTGGCGTGATCGAACCTAAGCCGAGCACAGCCATCGCAAGTACAAGTTCACGGTCCATCGAGCACGCTCCCAATCCATACGACAAATAGATGGTTTCGCACGATGAGCAACCATCGCCGACGCTCCACAGGAGCTGGTACATCGCTTAACGTCGATTACTGTTATCTGCAACGTACTCGTAATTGCTGCAATAAGATTGATGTACATCATGCGCGACACACTGCCTGGGTTAGCTGTTGGTCAGCGCAGCGACTAATAGCGTCCGCCTAGTGGTGGCAGTGCGGTTGGATTTGGCTCCTCTACGGGGCGGAAACCGTTGCGTCCGCCGCGTCCGCACATGGCCGGTTAGCGACGGCTTGGCTTCGACCGTCGCTATGCATGGTCAAACCTCGGTCTGTTCCGCCATCTCCAGAGCGTCATCAACCTCAATCCCTAGATATCGAGCGGTGCTCTCCTGCTTCGTATGGCCGAGCAACAGTTGAACCGCCCGCAGGTTCTTCATCCTGCGATAGATCAGTGATGCCTTCGTACGTCTCATTGTGTGAGTGCCATACATGGCTGGATCAAGGCCTACGGCTTTTACCCAGCCTTTGACGATACGAGCGTATTGACGAGTGGATAGATGGTCGGAGGCATGCAACCGGCTCGGAAAAAGGCAGTCCTCGTTGCGGAGTTGGGCTTGATGTATCCAGGCCGCGAGAGCAGACAGTGTTTGCTCAGTGATCTCAAACTGCACTGGCCGCTGCGTTTTCTGCTGCATCACCATGGCTCGTGATGACACGTGCTCGCCATGTGTAACGTCGCGCACACGGAGCTTGGTTAAGTCGCAGGCTCGAAGCTTGCTGTCGATAGCCAGATCGACGAGAGCCAGATCCCGGGTTCTTTCTGCAATTTGAAGTCTTACTCGGATGGCCCAGATATCTCTGAGTCGGAGCGGGGTTTTCTGTCCTACCAATTTTCCTTTGTTCCAGGGTTTACGGCTGCAGGTAGCGATGGTGTTCATGGCAAGTCCTCCGCGTGTGGGAGGATAAGGATGGCTAGCAAGAGCAGTGGTCGCTAACGGCCGAGGCTGTGTAAAAACGGTTTTGAGCGCGTCAGGTGCTCAAAACCGGACTAAAAATCGCGTTTCTACGCGAAATCCACATCTGCAGACGTGCCGATAAATTTTAGATTTAACGTAGATGCGGACACTTCAATTTTGGCGAAGCGTTTTTACACACTCTGGGCCAGAAGCGAACGCTTGCAAGTGACCGCTTTCGACCGATTCTGTTGAAAAAGACGGCTTCGAATTCCACGCCAGAAAGGTACGCGCCTGAGATTGAAATCTGAACTTTTGGCAGAAGGTTCAGGACTCGAATTTCGCGTAGCAGCGTGCAACAGAGGTGTTTCATCCATCAATATTCGAGTGTTTTGGGAAAACCGTCTTTTTCAACACAATCGGCCGATTTCTACCTGTCGCGACCGACAGAAGTTAGCCATCAATCCCCAGTGACTAACCCAGAACCTAGACAGCCATGCACTGACCTGCCGAGGAGCGGGCGCAAGGTCATCGCCAGCCGTTTCGGCATTGAGGTTGCCATGCCTGCAATCTCGAGAACCTTGTATTCCGCGGTTTCGCCAAGCCGTCCCAAGGCGATTTGCGGCTGCTGTCGCGGCAGTTATTTCGAATGGCTCTACTGCCAATAGCGTAATGGCAAGTTGCCTTTATTTGCTTTGTCTATCCTCCCACTCGCCTGACCGAGATGCTTTGCCAAGGTCCTCGCGACCACAAGGCTCAAGGTGGTTCGGCACCACGCCTGCAGGTAAGCGTGTGGGGTCGACATAGGGCACGCCCGACGCTTGCGTCGAAACCTTACAAGGAGTTCTCTCATGGCAATTCCTACCACCAGTTGTGACGTCCAGGTGCAAATCTGGGTCGACGACAATGCAGTGACCAATGGCTCCACCGCTGGGGTCTATCTGGTCGATAACCGTATCTCTGCTGGCACCACCCACGAAGGCACCGCCAACCTGAATACTGCTGCGTCCAAAGGCAGCAATGTCTGCTGGCAAGTGTTCCTGATCAATCCCAAGTCGACCTCGCAGGTCTCCATTGCCGCCTTCGGTAACTCGAGCGCCTGGGGCTTCAGTGGCCAGCCGCAAACCGCTTCGGATAACGCGAGCGCGTACACCGGCACCGTGCAGAACGCAGGTACCGCGTCCTACCCGGTATCCCTCAACGTACAGGTGGCGGGCGGCTCCGGTATCACCGTGAAGCTCAACCCCAGCGTGACTGTCTCTGCCTAAGGAAGGAGCACGACAATGAGTGGCCAAAAAAGTACTGCCCAGGTGTGGACGGCTGATTCGCAGGTGCTAGCCGGCATCGCCAATCCGCAAACCGCAATCACCATTGCCATCGATACCGCATATGTACTCGGCACTGGTGGCGGGAACATTTCCACCGGTGTGTACATGTTCGACAATCGTCTGAGCAATGACAGCAGCGGCGAAGGAACGCTGGAACTGCGCACCCACTGCAACATCGGGGACTACCTCGGCTTCGAGGTGGTTCCGATCGATCCGAACGCTGGCGACACGGTGTCCATCACCGGCTTCCAAATTTCCCAGGGCAGTGTGTTCGGCAGCGATGGCTACCCGATGCAAGTCGGTGCCGCGGGTAACTATTGGGTGGGCCTGGCTCGCAACGCATCGTCTCAGACCACCTACCAGATCCAGGTCAAGGTGACCTCTGGAGGGCTTCGGCCATCGACACGTTTCATCCAATGGGACCCCTACATTGGTACGAACTGATTAGCTGAACCCGCGGAAGGAGCGTGGCTCCTTCCGTCCCCTTCCCCTAATAGCCCCTAGTTCCCAAACACCTTTGAATGACGTCTTTTGGCGGTGGATTCAAGCAGTTACGGCAGGTAGAAAACAGCCAGAAACAGCCCTTCGACGTGGCTACAAAACCAGAGGGGGTTTACTCATAACCGAGATGCGCTCCAACCCCAACTTCAACAGTTCCTTACGTAGCAGCGCGCGCTCAAGCACAGCCATTCCGGCATGCCATTCGATCGACAGCAATTGGCTCAACTTTTGTTGACTGACCAAGGGCTCAGCCAGAAAGTAGCTTCTGCACTCGCGGATGCTGATGACGTTCAACAGCCAGTCGCCACCCTGCGCCGCCAACCAGTGACCGATCGTTGAACGATGCGTTCGGATCAGCGAACTGGCATCCCACACCGCCATCTGCGCAAAAACCTGCGGCAGGTTGCTATCGGCTTTCAGCCGCTTCATATCCACCGCCAATGCGCCAATCAGGTCTGACTCGATAGTGGCTTGGCACTCGGCGAAATACCGCTCAGGCCAGTCCGCTTCCAGTTTCGCCCGCTGTGCGAGGGCTTCATAAGCCCGAATATCCGATTGGGTGGTCAACTGCCCGGTGAAATTCAGAGTGTTGTCCAGAATCGCCGTGGCCAGCAACACCGCACTTTTTTTGCTGATCAGCGGCAACAGCTCTGCCGACTCCCAACGCTGAAAAATCAGAGTCGCCGCTGCGCCGATCGGCAGGATGTCCGCCGCAGATCCGAGCTTCTGCGCCCAATAGTTTTCAAAGCCTGGGTGATGGTCAATGACCTCCACCACCTGTTCAAGCACCACCGCCGGGTCGAAATGTTGGTAGTCGGAGACATCCACCAACACGAACTCATCACCCGCCCTCGGCAGATAATCGTCCAGAGAGGATTGCCATCCGAGCACGGTCTTGGAGATGCTGGCATTGAGCGGGGCGCTACTGACGGCCCGAGCATCAACGCCCTGCAGATTCAACAGCTCGGCGTACGCAATGCAACAGGCATACGCGTCGATGTCCAGGTAGGCCGAGCCTGAGGTCACCACCTTCATGACACGTGGGCCACAGCGTGAGTTGTCGAGACAGTCGAAGGCCGCTTCAGCGCTTGGGCGATCCCCTCCAGAAACCGCTCATACGCCAATTGACACGGTTCTTCGTCGATGGAAATGCGCAGCGTGGCCGCGGCTGTTTGCGACAGAATCTTCGTCAATACATTGGATGGGATTTTGCACCCGCCCCCACCACTCTCAGACTTATCCATGCTCTGACAAAACATCGACATTAAAATCAATTTTCCATATTTAAAACAGCGTATTAGCGCACTGAAACACTCGGTTGCGTCCTATTTTCCGGCGACCAAACTCGCATGAGTTCATTGCAGGAACATGACAAAATAAAGGCATTTTTAAGACCGGAAAATGTGAGTGCGTAATGCGGTATGAACCATTCACGGAGGGCTGCACACCGTTGAAGTCGTTGGGGACTATTCGCTCACCAAATGGATTACCGTCTTGCCCTTGCCGCGGCCTTCCGCGACCTGGCGAAACGCTTCGTTGACTTCATTCAGTCCAAATGGCTGCTGATCTATCCGGATCGTCAGTTGCCCGGCATTTGCCAGCGCGGCGGCCTCGCGCAGGATAGCCCCGTGGTTTTCGCGCCCCTTGCCTGTGAGCAACGGCGTCAGAGTAAATACGCCCGAGTAGGTTGCGCTTTTAAACGACAGCGGCGCGAGGCTGTGCTGCCCCCAACCCAGGCAGCTCAGTACGTGCCCGGTATAAGGCTTCACTGCCTTGAACGCCGCATCCAGGGTGCTGCCTCCCACCGTGTCGTAGACGATGTCGAAACCTTCCCCCGCCGTATGCTGCTCGACATAGTCATCTACGCTCTGCGCACGGTAGTCAATAGCCCTTGCACCCAGTGAGCGAATGAAGTCGAGACTCGCCGCCGAACCGGTGGCATAGACTTCGGCACCGCGAGCCTTTGCCAGTTGCACAGCCACTTGGCCGACCCCGCCTGCACCGCCATGAATCAGCACACGTTGACCTGCACGGACATTGGCGCGATCCACCAACCCTTCCCACGCAGTAATGAATACCAAAGGCAATGCGGCCGCCTCACGCATGTCGAGTCTGTGCGGCTTTAACGCGATCAGACGTGCATCCACAGCAATGTACTCGGCCATAGTGCCCTGGGCGCCGCCGATCCCGCCGGCCATACCGAAGACTTCCTGGCCAGGGGTGAAGCCTTCAACCGCCTCGCCCAGTTCGATGACCGTTCCGGCGAGATCCAGGCCGAGTACTGCCGGCAGCGCCTGACGGGCGTGGGCGCCTGCGCCGATCGCGATCTTGGTATCGAGAGGATTGACCCCCGCGGCGTGAACCCTGATCAGGACCTGCCCTTTACCTGGAACAGGGCGAGCGATGTGGCGGACGGTCAGAGGGACCTGGGCAGATTCGGCGATAGCGGCAAGCATGGTGTGATTCATGACGCAAACCCTATGATTGAATGGACGCTTACAGGTTGCCGCGCTTTCATTGTTCCGATAAGAAACTGAATTTGCATATGACTTATTCCACAAAGAGGCCAAATTGCCGATGGACCTGTTCGACAACATGCACATCTTTGTACGCGTCGTGGAGCGCGGGTCGTTTTCTGCGGTAGCTCGAGAGCTGAACATGGGGCAGCCGGCAGTGAGCAAGCAGGTCCGCGCGCTGGAGCAGTATCTGGGCGGGCCATTGTTCGCCCGCAGCACCCGGCACCTGGCCCTGACCGACCAAGGGCAACGCTTCTACAGCCACTGCCAAGAAATTCTCGGCCACCTCGAAACCGCCACGCTTAGCTTTGCCTGCGGCCAGGAGCAGATCGCAGGCCCCCTGAGAGTAACGGCACCGGTCAGTTACGGGAGGTTATGCATAGCGCCGCTGGTAGGGCCTTTTCTGCAGCGCTATCCCGAGGTCCGGATTGACCTGCGGCTGAGCGATTACAATGAAGACCTGCTCAAGGAAAACATCGACCTTGCGATCCGGATCGGGACGGTCAAGAGCGAGGGATTGGTGGCAATGTCTCTGGGTACCAGCACGCGGCGGGTCTATGCCGCGCCCGCCTATCTGGATCTACACGGTCTGCCACGCGAGCCCGATGACCTGACAGGCCACAACTGCATCGGTTTCACGTTGCTGGAGCACTATGACACCTGGCACTTCAAGCACGGTGCAGGAGAGTTCGATGTGGCTATCAAAGGCAACGTCACCAGCAACAGCAGCGATGCCATCCGTGAAATGGTCCTCTGCGGCCTGGGCATTTCTCTTTCTCCAGAATGGCTGTTCGCAGCTGACGTCGAACAAGGCAACGTTCGTAGCGTGCTCAACGATTATCAGAACACCGCGCTGCCTGTAAGTGCCGTGTTCAGTCGTGAGCGGCGACATTCAGCGCGGACGATGGCGTTCATCGATTTTCTCCGGGCACACCTGTGAGGGTTTCCACACTGAGCCCAGGACCGTGATCATTCCTGCGATTGCGCCACCAATCGGTTAGACGTCATCCCCTGGTGTGCTGGAGCCATTCCTTCGGGCTTGCACCAACTTTGCGCCGAAAAGTACGGGCTAACGCAGACGGACTTTCATAGCCAACCTCATCGGCAATCAACGCGATGGGGCGCCCTTCACGCAGGCGCTTCTGCGTCAAGCTGATTCGCCAGTTCGCCAGATAATCTGCAGGGGTACTACCCACCGTCTCGCGAAAGTGCGCAGCAAAGCTGGCGCGTGACATACCTGAGCGATCCGCCAACTCCGCCACGGACCAATTGCGCTGTGGTTCGTTGTGGATGCCTACAAGCGCGCGGGACAGCTGAGCATTAGCCAATCCGGCCATCATCCCTGACGCAATGCTACGACTGGCGATGAGGTGGCGAAGCAGCTGAATCACCATCAGCTCGAACAGACGGTTGAGGATGACATCACGGCCACACTCGTCGCCGAAGGCTTCTTCAAATAGCCAGTCGAGGGTGCCACTCAGCCCCTGCAATTCACGAAGTGGCTTGATGATGAAATCCGGTAAAGCCAGAGTCAGGGGATTGTTCGCCCCGCCATCAAATTGCAAGGTTGCACAGACCAACTCCGCTTCATCTGCTTCGATCGCCAGCAACTGATGCTCCTGCGGGCGCACCGCCAGAATCAGGCTGGGTTCCGTCAACTCAATGAGCTGGCCGCGCTTGTCCCTTAGGGCCAGGCGTCCCGAACGCAGTAAATGTGCGTGTCCGAAACTACCCTGCCCATAGAGGTTGGTTGTTCCGCAAAAACCACCCTGGTGAAACGTGGACGCGTGCAGATTGAAGTGTTTAAGCAGTGTCGATAATCGGTCCATGGCTCGCTCAAATTTAGACGATCTGTTGCATAAGTTCGACGATCTGAATCCGAAAGGAAAGTCTGCCTCCCTAATATTGACACCAGGCTTGATCGACAAGCCGGCTAATCAATCTACTGGAGAATTACCATGACTCGTATCGCTGCTCTCTCGCTGGACCAAGCCCCTGCTGGCTCGCGCGCTGCTCTTGAAGGTATCCAAAAAGGTCTTGGGTTTATTCCCAACGTATTTAAAACCCTGGCTCACTCCCCGGCCGCATTGAGTGGTTACCAGAGCCTCGCTCAGGCCTTGGGTAAAACCTCACTGAGTGCCGTTGAGCGTGAGGTCGTTGCCCTCGCTGCGTCAGAGGTCAACGGTTGCGACTACTGCGTGGCCGCACATGCATTCTTTGGGGCCAAGGCTGGCTTGAGCGAGGAGGCCGTTGGCAAAGCACGCATGGGCACACTCAGCGCGGTCGCGGCTCTGGCGCATCAAATCACCGAAAGCCGCGGACAATTGAGTTATGCCCAGATCACCGCAGCGCACAACGCCGGTCTTACCGATAGCAAGATCGTGGAGGTGGTGGCACAGATCACGCTGTTAACCCTGACCAACTATTTGAACAACATCGCCGCTACCGATATCGACTTCCCGCCATCGTCAAACTAACGGCTATTTCCGTAGCAGTTTCCAGCACCTGCAATACCAAGGTCAGCCCTTGTTGCTGACCTTGAAGGCCTGGCGGCGATTCATGACGCTCAAAGGCCCCATCATTCAGACCTGCCGAAAGCACATCCTCGCCATGCCCTCCGCTAACCATCGAGATTTCTCACTTAATCATTGCTCATTTTTGAGTTAGCTTAAGCCTGAATTCAAGATAATGTTTAGCGCACTCCAAGCAAACACCCTTAATTACGGTAGCTTCCCTGATTTTTTTCAAGATAACCTTTCGGCCGGTTTGAGATATCTTTCCATATGCCTACATTTATCCATCACGACCTTGAGCTTCTCAATCCATCCTTTGACTCGGACCTTGTCGATGTACTGAGCGAACTGGAGCATCTGCGTCGCCTAAGGCTTGAAGGTGATACGCCGCCGCAGGTGTTCTACCAACTCAAATCGCTTTTCCATGCACTGGAAAGCCTCGGTTCTGCCCGCATAGAAGGCAACCACACGACGCTGGCGGACTATATAGACAGCAAGGTCGAAGGTAAGGCCCAGGACACGGACCCGTTGCGCGAGGTGGCCAATATTGAAAAGGCGATGGACTACATTGAGCGGATCATGGCGCCCGGCGCAGCGCTGACCGAGCAGATGATTCGAGAGCTGCACGCGATGACCGTCGACGATCTGGTGCGTGAGGGCGACAAAACGCCCGGAGCCTATCGCAGTGGAGGGGTCAGAATATCTCAGTCTGATCACCAGCCTCCTGACTTCATCCACGTTCAAGCGTATATGCAGGAACTTGTCGCATTCGTGAATCACGAAGCACCCCCGAAATACGACCTCATGAAGGTTGCGCTCGCTCACCATAGATTTGGATGGATACATCCATTCGGCAATGGCAATGGCCGCGTGGTCAGGCTGCTAACCTACGCACTCCTGATCAAGTATGGTTTCAACGTCAACGCCGGCGGCCGTGTCCTGAATCCTACGGCGGTATTCTGCAACGATCGTGAGCGCTATTACGCAATGCTTGCCACCGCCGACAAAGGAACAAAGGACGGACTGGAGGCGTGGTGTACCTACGTGCTGGAAGGGGTTCGTGAGGAGCTGGAGAAAGTCGATCGCCTCACAGACTACGCATACCTGACCAAATGCATACTCGTGCCTGCCGTGGCCTTCGCACGGGAACGAAAATGGATCACGGAGGTAGAGGAAGCGGTGCTGTTGGCCGCAATAAAACTGAAGGTCGTAAAATCGGCAGATGTAGCAGCCGTACTCCCGCAGCAGTCGAGCAATCAACGGACTTACCTGATCAAAAAGCTGGTGGACCAAGGGATGCTTCTACCGCTGAACGCCGGCGCGAGGCAGTACACGATCGGTTTTTCCAACAACTATCTCATTCGAGGTGTAATCAAGTCCCTCAGGGAGCAAGGCTTCATACCTGAGCCGCTGGAAAGACCCTGAGCATCGATTAAAGACCGAATGAGCGGAAATCGTCCGCCGCTGTGCAGCAGTCTATGACGCCCCTCAAGAAGCCCGCCTCCTGCGGGCTTCGTTGTTTCTGGCGGTCGCTCCTTGCCTCCTTTACCTTCCTCCGTCGCAGTAAACAGGCTCTTCGCATCTCAAGGTTTACCAGGCTCCAGCCGATACGCTTCCACAGTCCCTGCAAAAGACCTAGCGAACTCAATACGCCATGAATAAAAGCCTTCGTTTCAGTCATAAAATTCTTTTGGCCGTGTCGCTGATAGTGATGCTCGCCTTCACCCTGTTCACGCTGTACAACGACTATCTACAGCGCAATGCCACCCGCACCAGCCTGGAAAACTATTTGGCTGAAATGGGTGAGTCGACCTCCACCAATATTCGCAACCTGCTGGAGGGGCGGATCAATCTGGTGACGAACCTGGCGCAGAACATTGCCAGGGAGCCTGCCAATGCCGAGACGCTGATGGATGAAAGCGTCCTGACCTCAAGTTTTCTCACCGACTACCTAGGCAAGGTCGACGGCAGCTTCAGTATTCGTCCGGACACCAAGATGCCCGATGGCTATGACCCGCGCTCCCGGGCTTGGTACAAGGACGGTATGAACGCCAGCGGCGCCATGCTGACTGAGCCTTATATCGATATGGCCACCAACAAGATGGTCATTGGTGTCATCAGCAAGGTTTCCAGCAACATCGGTGTGGTCGGCGGCGATCTGGCGCTGGATGGCCTGGTGGAAATCATCAACTCGTTGAACTTTGGCGGCATGGGGTATGCGTTCCTGGTCAACGATCAGGGCAAGATCCTGGTCCATCCGGACAAAGCGCTGGTCATGAAGTCGCTTTCGGATTTGTACCCTACACACACCCCGAAACTTTCCGGCGAGCTGACCGAGGTCCAGGTCAACGGGCAAGCCCGCTTGCTGACCTTCGCACCGATCAAAGGTCTCCCTTCGGCCAACTGGTACATCGGCCTGTCTATCGATAAAGACAAGGCTTACGCGACGCTGAGTAAGTTCCGCTATTCGGCGGTGATTGCCACCATCGTTGCGGTGGTCATCATCATCGTCCTGCTGAGCCTGCTGATCCGCGTATTGCTCCAACCGCTGCACGCGATGACCCGCGCAATGGAGGACATTGCCCAAGGCGAAGGTGACCTCACCAAACGCCTGGTCATCCACACGCATGACGAGTTCGGCATGCTGGGCAATGCGTTCAACCGTTTTGTCGAACGTATCCACACCTCGATCCGAGAGGTCTCGTCGGCGACCGAGCACGTCAACGAAGTGGCAATGCGCGTGGTCAGCGCCTCCAACTCATCCATGCTCAACTCCGACGAACAGGCTAGCCGAACCAACAGTGTGGCCGCCGCCATCAACGAACTGGGGGCCGCGGCTCAGGAAATAGCCCGTAATGCGGCTGAGGCCTCGCACCAGGCCAGCGACGCGCGCGGGATGGCCGAGCAGGGTCAGCAAGTGGTGGAACGCAACATCGGTGCAATGAATCAGCTGTCGGAAATGCTCAGCGCGTCGAGTACGAATATCGAGTCGCTGAACAGCAAAACGGTGAATATCGGGCAGATTCTCGAAGTAATCACCAGCATCTCCCAGCAAACCAACCTGCTGGCGCTCAACGCGGCCATCGAAGCCGCCCGGGCGGGTGACGCCGGGCGTGGGTTTGCCGTGGTGGCCGATGAAGTGCGCAACCTGGCGCACCGCACCCAGGAGTCGGCGCAACAGGTGCAAACGATGATCGAGGAGCTGCAAGTCGGCGCCCGGGATTCGGTCAACACCATGGGCGAAAGCCAGCGCCACAGCCTCGACAGCGTAGAGATCGCCAACCAGGTCGGCGAACGCTTGAACAGCGTGACCCAGCGCATCGGCGAGATCGATGGGATGAACCAGTCAGTCGCCACCGCCACCGAGGAGCAGACCTCGGTGGTGGAGTCGATCAACATGGACATCACCGAAATCAACACGCTCAATCAGGAAGGCGTGGAAAACCTGCAGTCGACCCTGCGCGCCTGCGCCGACCTGGAACAGCAGGCGGCACGCTTGAAGCATCTGGTGGGCAGTTTCCGTATCTGACCCGAACACCGCCTCAACGCCCAGGCATTCAGCCCACAGAATGCCTGGTTCGAGCGGTTTGTGGCCGGGGAACTGGTCGGTAATACCTGGACCGAAGTCGGTGACGTGAAGATCGGCCAGGTGATTACCCGCATCAGCCGCCAGGGCGAGCAATCGGTCGCCAACGGCACCAAGTACTACAGCACCGGCAGCCTGTTCGCCGGCTGGATCGACCTGTACGCCCAACAGGACGACACCGGTGCCGACGTGCGTTTTACCAGCTGACCCTGCTGGCCGTCCTGGTCGGGGCGGGGCAGGCGGCCAGCAAAACCGCGCGGAGAAATAACCTCGGAGCATGTAACACCGCGAGCTGAAAATGCCCCAGCCTGCCGGGGCATTTTTTTCCGCAACATCGAAAAAGCCCTGCCGCCTCCCTCGCGGCATCCTGCATGCGCGCAAAAAAACAGCCCATCTGTATTTTGACGCTCCCCGCAGCCCACTGTTAGTGTCCAGCCTCCCCCTCGCACATGGAGTACACCACGGTGAAACTGGACATCTACCAAGTCGACGCCTTCAGCCAACACCCTTTCGGCGGCAACCCCGCTGCGGTGTGCCCGCTGACCGAGTGGCTGAGCGACGCGCAACTGCAAAACATCGCCGCCGAAAACAACCTGTCCGAAACCGCCTACTTCGTACCGCGTGACGATTTTTATGAGTTGCGCTGGTTCACCCCGACCGTCGAAGTCGACCTGTGCGGCCATGCCACGCTTGCAGCGGCGTGGGTGTTGATCAATGCGTTGGCGGATGCGCCTGACGTGCTGCGGTTTGCAACGCGCAGCGGCGAGCTCCGGGTAACCCGCGAGGGCGATGAACTGGCGATGGATTTCCCGGCGAAAGCGCCACAGGCGTGCGAGCCGCCTGCCGGAATGTTGAGCGCGCTGGGGATTGAACGCGCCGAGGTGTTCGGCACCGATGACTACATCGTGTTGCTCGACGACGAAGCCCAGGTCGCCGCGCTCACCCCGGATTTCGCCCGGCTCAAGGGCCTGCCCAAACGCGGGATTGCGGTGACGGCCAAGAGTGCGCGGTTCGATTTCATTTCCCGTTGGTTCGGCCCGAATGTGGGGGTCAATGAAGACCCTGTCACCGGTTCGGCGCACACCTCGCTGGCGCCGTTCTGGGCCGAGCGCCTGGGCAAGACAAGCCTGAGCGCCGAGCAGGGCGGCACGCGCAAGGGCCAGTTGCGCTGTGCCCTCAAGGGCGACCGGGTGATTATTTCCGGCAAGGCTGTGCTGTATATGCAGGGCTCGATCTACCTGTAAAACGCACTCCCCAAGAACGACAGATCATTCGCAAAATGAACGGAGTTCAGCGCGTGTTTTCGATTGCCCGCCGTCACCTGACGGTCATTGCCGCAGCCCTGGCCCTGGTGGCCTGCCACTCCCCGGTCAACGAACCGCCAGCAGCGCCGGAGTTGGGCTCGGGCTATCGCACCGACCTCAGCCCGCGCCACGCCGCGCAGCATATGGCGGCGGCGGCCAACCCGCTGGCGGCCGAAGCCGGGCGCGAGATGTTGCGCCAGGGCGGTTCGGCGATCGACGCGGCGATTGCCATGCAGGCGGTGTTGACGCTGGTGGAGCCGCAGTCGTCGGGGATTGGCGGCGGCGCGTTCATCATGCTGTGGGACGGGAACCGCGTGCAGGCGTATGACGGCCGGGAAACCGCACCGGCCGGGGCGACCGAGCGCTTGTTCCTCAAGCCCGACGGGCAGCCGATGGCGTTTACCGCAGCGCAGATCGGCGGGCGTTCGGTGGGCACGCCGGGGGTATTACGAGCGCTGGAGCTGGCGCACAAAAAGACCGGGCATCTGCCCTGGGCCCGGTTGTTCGAGCCGGCGATCCGGCTGTCGGAACACGGCTTCGCCATTTCGCCGCGCTTGCACAGCCTGATAGCCGCTGACCGTTTTATCCCACAGTCGCCGGAGATGGCTGCCTACTTTCTGAACGCCGATGGCACGCCCAAAGCCACCGGCACCCTATTGAAAAACCCGGCGCTAGCCGCCGTGTTCAAGCGCATCGCCGAGGAAGGCCCGGACGCGCTGTACCAAGGCCCGATCGCCGATGAGATTGCGCGCAAGGTGCAGGGCCACCGCAACGCGGGCAGCCTGTCCGAGGCCGACCTTGCAGGCTACGCGGCCAAGGAACGCGCGCCGCTGTGTACCGATTACAAGCGCTGGAAAATCTGTGGCATGCCGCCGCCGTCGTCGGGCGGGATTGCCATCGCGCAGATCCTCGGCACGTTGCAGGCCCTGCAAGCCCGCGACCCACGCCTGGCCATCGCGCCCATGACACCGCTCAAGAGCGCCTCCCCCGCCGGCCTTGAGCCCACGCCCGAGGCGGTTCACCTGATCGCCGAGGCCGGGCGCCTGGCCTTTGCCGACCGCGCCCTGTATGTGGCCGATGCCGACTTTGTGCCGGTGCCGGTCGCCGGCCTGGTCGCCCCGGATTACCTGGCCCGACGCGCCGCGCTGATCGGTGAACGCAGCCTGGGCATCGCGCAGCCGGGCCAACCGGCGGGCATTCAAGTGGCGTATGCCCCGGACCGCTCGCCGCTGCGCATCTCCACCTCACAAGTGGTGGCGGTGGATGACCAGGGTGGCGCCGTGTCGATGACCACCACGGTGGAATCCGCATTTGGCTCGCACCTGATGGTCCAGGGCTTTGTGCTCAACAACCAGATGACCGACTTCTCGTTCATTCCCGAAGAAAACGGCCAGCCGGTGGCCAACCGCGTGCAACCCGGCAAACGCCCGCGCTCGGCCATGGCGCCGACCCTGGTGTTCGACCGCCACAGCGGTGAGTTGCTGGCCACCCTGGGTTCGCCGGGCGGCTCGCAGATCATCGAATACGTGAGCAAGTCCCTGGTGGCGATGCTCGACTGGCAACTCGACCCGCAAGCCGCGATCAGCCTGCCCAACTTCGGTAGCCGCAATGGCGCTACCGAACTGGAAACCGGCCTGTTCAGCCCGGCGTTGAAACAGGCGCTCAGGGACAAGGGCCATGCGCTGAGCGAGATCGAGATGACCAGTGGCGTCCAGGCCATCGTTCGCACGCGGGATGCGCAGGGCAAGGTGCTGCTGAGCGGCGGTGCCGACCCTCGGCGGGAGGGGGAAGCGTTGGGCGATTGATCGTTAATGCACGGAGAACAGCACAGTGCGCAAGGCAAACAATCTCGGTTCCGTTCCTGGTGTCGACCACGGTTTTTGTTCGATCAATGACCCGCAGCGGCCGGAAGAGGTATTCATCTGCAAGCAGATACACAGTGCGTCGGTGATGGAATGGCAGGCAGATCGGGTGGCCAATACGGTCGAAGCCGATGGCGTGTTGACGCGCCATCACCACCCGATCGCGGTGATCACCGCCGACTGCCTGCCCATTCTGTTCGCCTCGAACAACGGTGACTGGGTGGCCGCTGTGCATGGTGGCTGGAAGGGCCTGCAACGCGGGATCATCGCCAGCGCCGTGCAGCGCTTTGCCGCTGAAGGAGTGGCTGTCGATCAATTGCAGGTGGCAATCGGGCCGTCGATCAAACCCTGTTGTTATGAGGTGAGCGCGGCGTTTATTGCCGAGTTCCAGTCGGACCAAGGGCACCTGTGGCCACACCGCCAGGCGCCATGGAGCGCTGAGCAACCGGCACCGCTGCTGACGCCGGAAATTGCACCGCCCCAGGCGAGACAAGCGGGCAGCGCATGGTTTGACTTGAGCGGGTATGGGCTGATGCTGCTGCAAGCGGCGGGCATTCGGCGCGAGCAGATTGAAGTGAGTGAGGTGTGTACCTATTGCACATCACCGACGTTTGCCAGCTACCGCCGACGCACGCATCAACCGCAAGAGGCGAAGACGTTGTTGTATTCGTGGATTGCTCGTACAAGCTGATTAACAAAGGCCTACAGCCCTTTTTTGAATGTCCTCTCCCCGAGCATAGGTATCTACACAACTTTGTAGCAGCCAACGGTAACCACGATGCGAAGCGAGCCGCTCTTGATTTTGCTTTTGATCTCAGGCGCCCCGTTAAACCACGCTGGCCGGAATTCGATATTGATTTGGGGGGTAAACCGGCAGGGATGCCGGTTTAGCCGCCCCGCGCCATGGATGGCGCGTGGCGGCGGCCCCCCAAATCAATGTCGGATTACGGGCACACCGAGCCTAGGCGAGGTGCCGAGTGGTGGGGCGAAGGCCTTTTGCTTACTTTTGGGCCTTTCCAAAAGTGAGCCGCTGTAAGAGCGGAACCAATAGCCGCCGTTACCGCAGCAACGGATATGTACTCAGTCTGATCCAACATCTTGGTCGGCTGTCAGGCCGCCATCGGGGGCAAGTCGAATCGTCGCACCACCCCTCCCACATTTAGGTCGCGGGGCATCAGTTAGATAGTCGTCGGCTCCCGAGCCGTCACGGGAGCAAGCTCCCTCACCACAGGTTCAGGACCACGCCAAAGTTGTGTGGATACCTATGCTCCCTGAGACAAAACGCAAAGTGCCATGTCATTTTTTGCGATAAAAACGCCCTTGAACAGCGGCTCCACTACTGCGATTTTCTGGCCCGCCCTTTCTTGCCAGAAGCTACGTCAGACGCCGGAACCGCTATTCCCGGCTCGGGTGGCTGCCGCAAAGTACGCTGGAGCCTGGAAGGCCGAGGTAAAAGTGGATCAGTGCGGATCATCTACACCACACAATTGTCGTGTGGAGCAGTAGTAGCCCTGCCGATTTACGGCAAGGGCGCTACCGAGCCTATTCCAGCGCATATCCTGTACAAAATCGCGAAGGACATGAACCATGCCACTCACTGAGAAACAGCTGAAGGAACGTGACGCCAAGCGCACTATCGGCGAAGAATTACTGGCAGCCATTCAGGATGTCAAAGCGGGGCTTTACGGCGCAGTCCACCAGGTTGAAATCACTCAAGCCGCGGACGCAAGAAGTAAGACTGGGTTGTCGCAAGCCAAATTTTCCGAGCTGTTGGGGGTGTCGATAAGAACCCTTCAAGAGTGGGAACAAGGGCGTCGCTCCCCCTCCGGCGCAGCACGTTCGCTGCTGCATATTGCGGCTATAAGACCGGACGTTTTCCGGGAAGTCCTCAGTAACGCCTGATGGCGTTACTGACGCGCAGGGCGATGACTATCGGCTGATCTTCAACCCCTTGCGCCCCGCATGCCGCTCCAACGCCAGTTCAATCAAGCGGCTGACCAACTCGCTGTAGCTCATCCCCGCCGCCTGCCACAGCTTGGGGTACATGCTGATCCGGGTAAAACCCGGCAACGAGTTGATTTCGTTGATCAGCACTTCGCCGTCCTCGGTGAGGAACACATCGACCCGCGCCAGCCCTGCGCACCCCAACACCTCGAACGCTTCGACGGCCAGGCGGCGAATCCGCTCGCTGGCTTGCACGCTGATATCGGCCGGCACCACCACTTGGGCCGCCTGGTCGTCGATGTACTTGCTGTCGTAGGAATAGAAGCCGCTGCTCACCACGATCTCGCCGCAACCGCTGGCGATGGGATGTTCGTTGCCCAGCACGGCGCATTCGATTTCGCGGCCGTGGACGGCGGACTCCACCAGCACTTTCTCGTCAAAGCCCAGGGCCAGTTCGACGGCGGCGTGGTATTCGGCCTCGTCGTTCACTTTGCTCACGCCCACCGAAGAGCCTTGGTTAGCGGGTTTGACGAACATCGGCAGGCCGAGCTTGCCCACCGCCATGTCGAACGACGTGCGCGCCGCGTTGTTGCGGTTGAGGGTGATAAACGGCGTGACGGCAATGCCGGCGTCACGCAGCAGGCGTTTGCTGATGTCTTTGTCCATGCACACCGCCGAACCGAGCACGTCGGAGCCGACGAAAGGCAGGTCGGCCATGCGCAGCAGGCCTTGCAGGCAACCGTCCTCGCCGAGGGTGCCGTGGACGATGGGGAAGATCACATCGATGTGCGCGAGCAGGCCGCTGCCGGCGGTTTCCACCACTTGCTGGCTGGCCTTGCCCGGCACCACCGCCAGTTCGCGGTTGGACTGGTTGAGGGCGATCAGCGCCGGGTTTTCCTGGTTGATCAGGAAGTTCGAGGTGTCGTTAAGGTGCCAGTGACCGGCCTTGTCGATGCCGATCAGCACCGGCTCGAAGCGCGAGCGGTCGAGGGCATCGACAATATTGCGCGCCGATTGCAGCGAGACTTCGTGCTCGGCCGAACGGCCACCAAAAATAATCCCTACGCGCACCTTGCTCATGACCCGACCTCACTGTTGAAAGTAAGGCTTCTTACCATGAGCGGTCAGCGATTCGCTACCAGATGTACACCGAACAGCATGTAGCAACTCCCGGCAAAACGGTCGAGCCACTTACGCGAGCGGCTGTAGAGGTCGGCCATGCGCGCACTGGAAAACACCAGGGCCACGCTGGAATACCAGCTGAACGACAAGGTGGCCATGATGATCACCGCCAGGGTCAACAGCATCGGCGATGGCGACGGCGGCATGGTGGACGCGAAGATGGTGGCGACGAACAGCGCGGCCTTGGGATTGGACAGATTGCCCAGCAACCCCAGGCGCCAGGCGGAAAACAACGAGCGCCGAGCCCCGCCCGGCAAGCGGCTCTGCCCCATCGCCGGCGCCGAGCGTTTGAACAGCTTCAACCCCAGGTAGATCAGGTAGCAGCCACCGATGATCTTGAACGCCAGGTACAGCATGGGGGCGGCGGTAAACAGCGACTTTATGCCCAGCCCACCGGCCAGCCCCCACAGGATCGTCCCAGTCGCGACACCCGCCGAGGCCACCACGCCATGGCGGCGCGAACAGCTGGCGGCCAGTTGCGCGGTGTTGAAGAAATTGGGCCCGGGCGTGACCACCGCCACCGTCCACAGCAGGGCCAGCGAGATCAGGGGCGTCACGTAGGCGGGGTTGAGCAAATCCATGGCGGGCAACTCCATCAGCACAGGGCACGAACAGCGATCATAGGCCTCGTCTGCCCCCCTGCACAATCGTACAAGACCCCGGCAGACAAGGGCCTCAGACTCGGTTAACGTGTTTCCACCTCTTCTTGTGACAAGTCACCATGGGTAAACCCACCCCCACCCTCGACTGGGTCCACCGCGCGCCGCATGCCAGTGGCCTGGACCGTATCGAGGCGTACTTCGCCGGCATCGCGTTCGACCTGCATCGCCATGACACCTATGCCATCGGTCGCACCTTGTTCGGCGTGCAGAGTTTTCATTATCGCGGCGGCATGACCCATGGCCTGCCCGGCACCACCATGGTGATTCATCCCGACGAGACCCATGACGGCCGCGCCGGCAGCGAGGAAGGCTTCAAGTACCGCATGATCTATGTGGAGCCGGCGCTGGTCCAACAGATCCTCGGCGGCAAGCCGTTGCCGTTTATCCCCGGCGGGGTGTCCACCGACCCGTGGCTGTTTCGCGCCAGCGAAGTGTTGCTGCAACGCCTGGACTGCCCGATCGACCGGCTGCAGGAGCAGGACGCCCTGTTCGACCTGGCCCAAGCCTTGAACAACGCCTCGGGAGCGATCACCACCCGCAAGACCTTCGATTACGTCGCCGCCGAACGCGCCCGGGAATTTATCCACAGCGCCCTGGGCCGCAGCATCACCCTGGATGAAATGGCCGAACACGCCGGCCGCGACCGCTGGGCCTTGTCGCGGGATTTTCGTTTGTTGTTCGGCACCAGCCCTTACCGCTACCTGACCATGCGCCGGCTGGATCTGGTACGCAGCCTGCTGGCCCAGGGCAAAACGCTGGTGGACGCAGCGATGATCGCCGGCTTCACCGACCAGAGCCACATGACCCGGCAATTTCACAGCACCTACGGCATGCCGCCGGCGCGCTGGGTGAAGATGCTCGGGCGCTGAACACGCTCAACCGGCGGGCGTCAGCTGCTGCCCGTCAATCGGCTGGCCGATCGTGAGGAAATGCCCGCCCGCCACATGGTGCAAGGTGCGCAGTTGATCAAAGCCTTCAAAGTGCCAGTGCCCTTCGCTGAACACGCGCTCGTCGGCATACGCCGCGACCACTTCGCCGAGGAACAGGTCGTAGGTCTGCTGGGTGTGCGGTTCGGGCAACAGGCGGCATTCCAACCAGGCGACGCAGCCTTCGAGCAAAGGCGCCTCAGTGTGTTCACCGTTGAAGGTGCGCAGGCCATAGGCGGCGAATTTGTCGAGTTCCGCGCCGCTGGTAGTGCCCACCGTCTGTACGAGATCGGCCTGGGCCGCGCAGGGCACCTGCAGCACGAAGGTGCCGGCGCGTTCCAGCAGTTGCCGGGTCCAGGTGGCCTTGTCCAGCACGACGGCGACTTTCGGCGGTTCGAAATCCAACGGCATGGCCCAGGCGGCAGCCATGATATTGCGCTGACCGTCATGCGCGGCGCTGACCAGCACGGTCGGGCCGTGGTTGAGCAAGCGGTAGGCCTTGGACAGCGGAACGGCGCGGCAGTGGTCGGGGCTCATGGAGGATCGGCTCTTCAATCGTGAAAAAACCTACGATACCTCAAGCACAAGCCCTACGGGTCAGTTCGAGAGCTGGTTGGCGAACTGCCCGACTGCACTGACGACCTTTTGCGCGCCGTCCTGGATTTCCACGATCACCGTGCCGGCTTCGGCTGCCAGGGCCAGGCCCTGCTCGGCTTGCTGGCGGCCGTCGCTCATCAGGCGCACCGCACCGACAACGTGTTCGCCGCGCGCCTGCAGTTGCGACATCGAGTAAGCCAGCTCCTGCAGGAAGTTGGCATTCGACCATTCCACCCGGCCTTCATCGGTGTGGCCGGCGTTTTCTGAAGAGCGCGTCAATGCCCGGCGTCACTCTTTTTTACAGCGGTCAGCTGCCATTGTTCCGGCAGATACCCATCACTTGATATTCCAGGGTATTGAGCTTGCCGCTGGTGTCTTCGTAGGTCATGCGCGAGGGCACGGGGCTGCATGAGCGGATCGGTGGTGTCACGTTGACCACCTTGGCGATGTCCAGGGTCATGCCATAGCGATAGGTCTGCACCACCGGGGCCGCTTTGCCCTCTCTGGCCGCGTACTCGGTCATGGCTTGTTCATTGCGCTCCATCATCAGCGCAAACGTGCGATCGCCGCCGCCTTCGGCCAATGCACCGAAGGACAGGATGGCCGTCAATATACCCAGGCTGGTTTTATAAAAGTTCATTGTTCATTCCTCGACTGAAAGTTCAGTGTCGAGACTAACTAAACAACCCTGACGCGATGTTCACCAGAAGATTACGTATTTGTTAGGTGGCACTAAGGTTCCAGAATTGTAATGTTCGCGCAACACAGCCGTTATCCACGGTTTGCAACTATCAGCCCGGGCCAAATCAATAAGAACGCCCGCCTCCATAAGAAGCTGATCACTGCCAATACCGAGGAGCGAAACATGCATATCCGTTATTACACCCTCCCCCTCTCACTCATCGCCGCCTTGCCCCTGGCAGCGCTGGCCGTGGAAGACCAGCCCGACGGTTTTATCGAAGGCAGCCGCCTGAACGTGCTGGCACGTAATTTTTACTTCAACCGCGATGATCGCAAAGGCCAATCCAGCCCGACCGGCAACGGCTATTCAGAAGCCTGGGCGCAGGGGTTGATCGGCAAGTTCGAATCCGGCTTCACCCAGGGCACCGTGGGCTTTGGCCTGGATGCGTTTGCCATGGTCGGCGTGAAACTCGATTCGGGCACCGGCCGCAGCGGCGGCAAGGGCTCGTTCGGCATGTTGCCGGTGGACCGCGACAACCGCCCCGAAGACAGCTACAGCAAGGTCGGCGGCGCCGCGAAATTGCGCGTGCTGGACACAGTGATCAAGGCCGGCGACGTGTTCCCGCTGACGCCGGTGGTGGCCTACGGCGACTCCCGTGTATTGCCGGAAAGTTTCCGTGGCGTCACCGTGCAAAACACCAGCCTCACCGGCCTGAGCCTGCAGGGCGGACGCCTGAGCGGCATGAGCCAGCCCAATGAAAGCGGCATGAACAAAGGCTTCGCGACGTTTTATGCGGGCCCGGTCGACTCGCCCTGGATCGGCTATTTCGGCGGAGACTATCAACTCAACAAGCACCTCGGTTTCAGCCTGTACAGCAGCCGCCTGAAAGACGCATGGGACCAATACTACGTCGGCAGCACCGCCAGTTACCCACTCACCAACGACGTCTCGCTGTTCGGCGACGTCAATTACTACAAGGCCGTGGACGAGGGCAAAAAGCGCCTGGGAACATTCGACAACAACATCTGGAGCGCCCGGCTCGGGGTGAAAGTCGGCGCCCACAGCGTTGCCGTGTCGCACCAGCGCAACAATGGCGACGACGACTTCGATTACCTGCGCCAGTCGGACTCGATCTTCCTCAACAACTCGATCCAGTACAGCGACTTCAACTCGCCCAAGGAACGCTCATGGATGGTGCGCTACGACCTGGACATGCAGGCCTTCGGCATTCCCGGCCTGACGTTCATGACCCGCTACGCCAAAGGCAGCGGTGCCGACTACAGCAACGCCAACGCGGTGTATATGCGCCGCGATGCCGCCGGTAATCCGCTCACGGATCAGCGCCGCTGGGAACGCGATATCGAAGCCAAGTACGTGGTGCAGGCCGGCACGCTGAAGGACTTATCCCTGCGCCTGCGCCAGGCGAGCGTGCGCTCAAGTGCATTTGAGTCGGACCTGGAAGAAGTAAGGGTCATTATCGAATATCCACTGGCGGTGCTCTAAGCAACGCTTACATTAACTTGCCGATGAAGTACATCTCTTCACAGGTTCAAATCTGTCAGAACTGTAATATCGGCCTCACCTTCGCGTTAAGTTGCAGTTTTTATACTGCGCATCGAGCACTATTCATCTCTGCAGCTTTTGTGTGGCTCCTTTGGAACGGAGATGAACTTTTTACGCCCCGTTTGGGGCGTTTTTTTTTACTCGCACAGCGGCGAATCGTCGCAGCTACCTGACGTGGCTTGACCCTATAGCGACTTCACGGCTCAGAGTTTTCCTACAGCCAAATTCAGCGCCTCTATGAGGCCATGCCCCCTCTCCGTTTCCTTTGAAGGTAAATCCCCATGCGTATCCTTGTGGTTGAGGACGAGCAGAAAACCGCCGATTACTTGCAGCAGGGCCTGACCGAAAGCGGCTATGTCGTCGATTGCGCCGCCAGTGGCGTCGACGGCCTGCACCTGGCCCGGCAACACACCTATGAACTGGTGATCCTCGATGTGAACCTGCCCAACACCGACGGTTGGGAAGTGCTGGAACACCTGCGCCGCGACGGCAACCAGCGGGTGATGATGCTGACCGCCCGCGGCCGGCTGACCGACAAGATCAAGGGCCTGGACATGGGCGCCGATGATTACCTGGTCAAACCCTTCGAATTCCCCGAACTGCTGGCTCGCGTGCGCACGCTGTTGCGGCGCAGCGAGCACATTCCGTTGCCGGACGTGTTGCGCGTCGCCGACCTGGAGCTGGACCCACGCCGCCACCGCGCCTACCGCGGCACACGACGCATCGACCTGACCACCAAGGAGTTCGCCCTGCTGCACGTATTGATGCGCCAGGCCGGCGAGGTGATGACCCGCACGCAAATCATCTCGCTGGTGTGGGACATGAACTTCGACTGCGACACCAACGTCGTCGAAGTCTCCATCAGCCGCCTGCGCGGCAAGGTCGACGACCAGAGCGAGGTCAAGCTGATCCACACCATTCGCGGCGTCGGTTACGTGCTGGAGGCGCGTCAATGAGGACCAGCAGCCTGTCGATGCGCCTGGGCCTGACGGTCAGCCTGATGGGCGCCGGACTGGTCGTGCTGCTGGCGACCCTGGCTTACCTGGCCTTGACCCACGAGCTGGACAAACTCGCGCGCAAGGGCCTGGAAAACAAGCTGGAGCAGTTGGAACACAGCCTGAGCCAGAGCCTCGCCCCCCGCGACATCAGCAGCCGCCCCCACTCGCTGCTGGACCTGGTGATGGGCCACGACAATATCTACCTGACCATCATGAGCACCCAGGCCAATACGCCGGTGCTCCTCAGCGTGGGCGCAAAACCCCAGCAGCCGTTGTTGCTCGACGTACCGGCCGGCAAGACCCTGGCCTACCTGAACTGGGTGGACGGGCATGGCAACCGCATCCTCAGCGCCTCGCGCATGGTGGCGCTGCGCAATGGCGAGAACGTGCGCGTGCTGCTGTCGCTGGACCGCTCCGACGATGAAGCGTTGCTCAGTGCCTACCTGCGCTCCACGGTGATCGCCCTGCCGCTGCTGCTGACCCTGATCGGCATGGGCGCCTGGTGGCTGGTGCAGCGCGGGCTGGCGCCGTTGCAGCAGTTCAGCCGTGTGGCGGCGCAGGTCAGCACCCAGGACCTGACCCATCGCCTGGCGCTGGACAACCTGCCCAAGGAGCTGGGCGAGTTGGCCCAGGGCATCAACTTCATGCTGCACCGCCTGGACGACGGTGTGCGGCAACTGTCGCAGTTCTCCGATGACCTGGCCCACGAACTGCGCGCGCCGTTGACCAACCTGATGGGCAAGGCGCAGGTGACGTTGTCCCGCGAGCGGCCTTCGCAGGAATACCAAGCGGGCCTGGAATCCTGCGTCGAGGAAATGGAACGCCTGTCGCGCATCGTCTCCGACATGCTGTTTCTGGCCCAGGTCAGCCATCCAGCGGCGCGGGCCGGGTTTGCCCAGGTGTCGTTGGGTGACGAAGCGCAGCGGGTGATGGAGCTGTTTGCCTTGAGCGCCGAGGACAAGCAGGTGACCCTGAACCTGCGCGGCGACGCCTGGGTGATGGGCGATCGCCTGATGATCCAGCGGGCCATCTCCAACTTGCTGTCCAATGCCATCCGCCACACGCCAGCCGCGTCCACCGTGTTGTTGCTGGTGGAAACCTACGGCCAGCGTGTATCGCTGTCGGTCGGCAACCCCGGGCGCGGCATCGAAGCGCACCACCTGCCGCACTTGTTCGAACGCTTCTACCGCGCCGACAGCAGCCGTACCCGCGCCGAGGGCGGCACCGGCCTGGGGCTGGCCATCGTGCAGTCGATCATGCACCTGCATCAGGGCCACGCCGATGTCAGCAGCCAGCCGGGGCGTTTTACGCGCTTCAGCCTGGTGTTTCCTCGTCCTTGCGATGCGCCCAGTGATACAACGCCGGCAGCACCAGCAAGGTCAGCAACGTAGAGGAAATGATCCCGCCGATCACCACCGTCGCCAGCGGCCGCTGCACCTCGGCGCCGGTGCCGGTGGCCAGGGCCATGGGGATAAACCCGAGGGACGCCACCAGCGCCGTCATCAACACCGGGCGCAGCCGGGTCAGCGCGCCCTCGTTGATGGCCATCGACAGCGAGCGCCCTTCCTCGCGCAGGTTGCGGATAAACGCGATCATCACCAGGCCGTTGAGCACCGCCACGCCGGACAAGGCGATAAAGCCCACCCCGGCCGAGATCGACAACGGAATATCGCGCAGCCACAGCGCCATGATCCCACCGGTCAAGGCGAACGGAATCCCGGTGAACACCAACAGCCCGTCCTTGAGGTTGTTGAACATCATGAACAACAGCCCGAACACCAGCAGCAGCGCCACCGGCACCACGATGCGCAGGCGGTCGGAGGCCTCCTTCAACTGTTCGAACTGCCCGCCCCAGGTAGTCCAGTAGCCAACCGGCACTTTGACCTGGGCGCCGATGGCAGCTTCGGCCTCTTGGACAAACGAGCCGATATCACGCCCCCGCACGTTGGCGCTGACAATCACCAGGCGCTTGCCGTTCTCGCGGCTGATCTGGTTCGGGCCCAGCACCAGGTCGAGGCTGGCGACCTGGGACAAGGCGATAAAGCCCAGTTGCCCGGAGGCGTTACCGGCCAGCGCCGGCACCGGGATCAGCAGCCGCGACAAGCCGTCGATATCGGTGCGCAATGCGTCGGACAAACGCACGACCATGTCGAAACGTCGGTCACCTTCGTACAACGTTCCGGCCTGGCGCCCACCGACTGCGACGGCAATCGTGTCCTGCACATCGCCGACGTTCAGGCCAAACCGCGCGGCCTTGTCGCGGTCGATATTGATGGTCAGTACCGGCAGGCCGGAGGTCTGCTCGACCTTCACTTCCGAGGCGCCGTTCAGGCCTTGCAAGGTCTCGGCAATTTCCCCGGCGGTAGCGTTGAGCACCGCCATGTCGTCGCCGAATACCTTCACCGCCACGTCGCTGCGCACCCCGGAAATCAGCTCGTTGAAGCGCAGTTGGATCGGTTGCGACAGTTCATACGCACTGCCCGGCACAATCGCACTGGCGCGCTGGATATCGGCGATCAGCGTCTCACGGGATTTCTGCGGATCAGGCCACTGATCCTTGGGCTTGAGCATCACGTAGCTGTCGGAAATGTTCGGTGGCATCGGGTCGGAGGCGATCTCCGCGGTGCCGGTGCGGGCGAAGACCCGTTCGATTTCCGGCACCTGGGCCATCAAGGTTTTTTCCAACTGCTGTTGCATCTGCACCGACTGCGTCAGGCTGGTGCCGGGCACGCGCAGGGCTTGCTGGGCGAAGTCGCCTTCACTGAGGCTGGGGATGAATTCGCTGCCCATGCGGCTGGCCACCAGCCCCGAGGCGACGATGGTCAACAGCGCCAAACCGAACACCAGCGGGCGCCGCGCCATCACCCCATCGAGCACCGGCGCATAGACCCGGCGCGCACTGCGCATCACCAGGTTTTCTTCTTCCTTGACCTTGCCGGTGACAAACAGCGCAATCGCCGCCGGCACAAAGGTCACCGAGAGGATCATCGCGCCGAACAGGGCGATCACCACGGTGAAGGCCATGGGGTGGAACATTTTCCCGGCCACGCCGGTGAGGGCGAAGATCGGCAGGTACACCACCATGATGATCAGTTGCCCGAAGATCAGCGCGCGCCGCGCCTCCTTGGCCGCCGCGAACACTTCGTGCAGGCGCTCGCTGCGGGTCAACAGGCGGCCGTGTCGCTGTTGCGCATGGGCCAGGCGACGGATCGCGTTCTCGACGATCACTACCGCGCCGTCGACGATGATGCCGAAGTCCAGCGCGCCGAGGCTCATCAGGTTGGCGCTGACTTTGTTGGTGAACATGCCGGTAAAGGTGAACAGCATCGCCAGCGGGATCACCATCGCGGTGATCAGCGCCGCGCGGATGTTGCCGAGGAACAGGAACAACACCGCGACCACCAGCAACGCGCCTTCGAAGAGGTTTTTCTTCACGGTGGCGATGGCTTTTTCGACAAGGTTGGTGCGGTCGTAGACGGTCACGGCGACCACGCCCTCGGGCAGCGAGCGGTTGATCTGTTCGAGTCGCGCAGCCACGGCCTGGGACACGGTGCGGCTGTTTTCGCCGATCAACATGAACACCGTGCCCAGCACCACTTCACGGCCGTTTTCGGTGGCGGCGCCGGTACGCAGCTCACGGCCGATCTCGACCTGGGCCACATTGCGCACGCGGATCGGCGTGCCGTCCGAGGTGGTGATGACGATGTTGGCGATATCGTCGATCGACGCCACTTGCCCCGGTGCGCGGATCAGCAATTGCTCGCCGCTGCGCTCGATGTAGCCGGCACCGACGTTGGCGTTGTTGCGTTCCAGGGCGGTGACCAGATCGCTCAAGGTCAGGTTATAGGCCGCCAGGCGCTTGGGGTCGGGGGCGATCTGGTATTCCTTGGCAAAACCACCGATGGTGTTGATCTCGGCCACGCCGGGCACGTTGCGCAGTTGCGGCTTGATGATCCAGTCCTGGATCACGCGCAGGTCGGTCGGTGTGTAGGGCGTGCCGTCGTCCTTGCGCGCGCCCTCTTCGGCTTCCACGGTCCATAGGAAAATTTCCCCAAGACCGGTGGAAATCGGCCCCATCGCCGTTTCGATGCCGACGGGCAATTGTTCACGGGCGACTTGCAGGCGTTCATTGACCAATTGGCGGGCAAAGAACAGGTCGGTGCCGTCCTTGAAGATCACCGTGACCTGGGACAAACCAGAGCGCGACAGCGAACGGGTCTGCTGCAACCCCGGCAACCCGGCCATCGCGGTTTCAATGGGAAAGGTGATGCGCTGTTCGGTTTCCAGCGGCGAAAAACCGGGCGCCGCCGAGTTGATCTGCACCTGCACATTGGTGATGTCGGGCACCGCGTCGATGGGCAGTTTCTGATAGCTGGCGACACCGACACCGGCCATCAACAGCACCGCCAACAGCACGATGATGCGCTGCTCGATGGCGAATTGGATAAGGCGCTCAAACATGGGAAATCACTCGCAGGATCAATGGGCGTGTTCGGCCGAGCCTTTGCCCAGTTCGGACTTGAGGATGAAGCTGCCGACCGTGGCCACCTGTGCCCCGGCGTCGAGGCCCCGGCGCACTTCGACGTAGCCGTTTTCGCTGACGCCCAGTTCCAGATGGCGGGTGACGAACCCGTCCGCCGTGCGAACGAACACCGATGGCTTGTCCTCGACGGTCTGGATCGCGGCCTCGGGCACGGTGACCTTGGCCTGGTAGGTGTCGGTGGCGATCTGTACGGCGACGAACAACCCCGGGCGCCAGGCGTCATCGGGGTTGGGCACGGTCACGCGCACGGTGGCGGTGCGCGTCTGCTCGCCCAGCAAGTTGCCCACATAGGCCACGGTACCGAGTACTTCGGTGCCCATTTCGGTGGAGCTGACTTTCACCGGCTTGCCGACGCGGACCTTGTTCAAGTCCTTGGGAAAGACGCCGAACGTGACCCACACCTGCGACAGGTCCGACAAGGTGAAGGCGTTGCTGGTCTCGCTGACCACCTCGCCGACGCCCAGGTGTTTCTCCACCACCACGCCGGCGAACGGTGCGCGCAATTCATAGCGATTACCGCCGGCCGGCACGGCGCTGCCGCTGAGGGCGGTCATCTTCTGGCGGGCGTTGTTCAGGGCGATTTCGGCTTCCTGCAAGGCCTGGCGCGCCAGCAGGTAATCCTGCTCGGCGGAGATCTTGTCCTGCCACAGTTGGCGCTCGCGCTGGAAGGTGGTGCGCGCCAGTTCGAGGCGACGCTGGCTGGCGGCCAGCTCACTGCGCTGATCGGAAATCTGCTGGCTGGCGATCACCGCCAGCAACTCGCCTTGCTTGACCGTCTGGCCGAGGTTGACCTTCACTGCCTCCACCACCCCCGCCGCACGCGGCACGATGTGCGACGTGCGGTCTTCATCGAAGCGCACTTCACCCGGCAACGACAGCACCGTGCTGATCGGCCGCGGCTGGGCCTGGGCCAGTTGAATACCGGCGGCCTCGATCTGCTGCTCGGTGAGTTCGAGTGTGCCTTCTTCTTCCTCGGCGTTTGCCAGGCCGGACAGCATCAGGCCCAGGACAAGGGCTAGCGCCACGCCATGTTTAGTCTGCATAGAGGACTCCAAAAAAAATCAGAAACGGGCGAGGTCGCCGTAGATCCGTTCGATGCGTACCCAGGCGTCGGTGGCCTGGGCGGTCGCCGTGAGGTATTGGGTGCGGGCAGCGATCAAGGTGCGCTGGGCGTCGAGGACGTCGAGGAAGTTGAACTTGCCCATTTCGAAGCCACGGGTGGCGCTGTCCACCGCGCTCTGCGCGGCGGGCAGGATCTGCTGGTTGAATGCGCGCACTTCGGTGTTCGCGGTTTGCCACAGGTCCAGGGCCTGGCGGGTTTCGGTGCGCAGGCGCAGTTCGGCGGCGTTGCGCAGGTCACGGGCCTGGTCGGCGCGGCGGGTGGCGGCGAGCACGTTGCCCTGGTTGCGGTTGAACAACGGGATCGGCATCGACACGCCCACCAGGTTCACGCGCTCGCGCACGCTGGCGTCGTACTGGCTGCCAATCGACACATCGAGGTCGGGGATGCGCTGGGCTTTTTCCAGGCCCACGCTGGCTTCGTTCTGCAGGATTTGCAGTTCGGCCAGGCGCAGCTCGGCGGTCTGCTCAAGACGCGCCAGCAGTTGCGCGGCGGGCGGCAACGTCGCCGGGACGCTGCTTGGCGTGGCGACAGCGGCGAAGTCGGGCGCGGCGCTGCCGGTGCTGGCAGCCAGGCGGCGATAGGCATCGCTGACACCCATCTGGGCGCGGTTGAGTTCCAGGCGGATTTCCGACAACTGCACCTGGGCGCGGGTGGCTTCCACTGGCGACGATTTACCGGCGTTGACGCGGCCGTTGGCGATCACCAGGCCGCGCTCGGCCAACGCCAGGGAGCGTTGCGCCAGGTCGAGGCGCTCCTGGGCGCGAAGGGCGCCGTAATAACTGTCGATCACCTCGGCGCGCAAGCCGTTGCGGCGCTGTTCGAGGGTCAGCGCCGCGACGTCCTGGCCGCGCGTGGCCAGCTCGATGCGCGCGCCGCGCTTGCCGCCCAGTTCCAGGGTCTGGCTTAACTTGAGCGTGGTGGTGCGGGTGTCGCGGCGGGTGTCTTCGGCATCCCACGAGGCCACCGGGTTGGGGATCAGCCCCGCCTGCTGGCGGCCGCCGCTGGCGATGTCGATCTCCCATTGCGCGGCGGCCAGGTCGGGGTTGTTGGCGAAGGCGGTTTGCAGGGCGGCGTCGAGGGTCAGGGTTTGAGCGCCGACCCCTTGTGCTGTCGCCAGCAACACGATGATCGAGCACAGTAGAGTTCTTGCACGAGTTGGCATAACGAGAGTTCCAGGCCCATGAAATGGCGGATAAATCCAAGCCGGGGCACTGTAACTTTCGGTACTTATCAGGGCGGTGGGGCGAACATTACAAATCCGTTAGCAAGGCTCAAGCATGGGCGTCTTCGGGCCCGTCACGATGAAAACCCTCGCCCTCGACCTGCAGCGTGACGTGGGAAATATCGAATTGTTCATGCAGCAATTGCGTCACTTGAGCGAGGACCTGCTGTTCGGTGCCCGGCATCGCATCCGCCACCAGATGGCTGCTCAGCACGTTCTTGCCACTGGTGAGCGCCCAGATATGCAGGTCGTGTACGTCCTTCACGCCGGGCACGCCACGCATGGCCTGCTCCACGCTGTCGATATCGACGCCGTCGGGCACGCCTTGCAGCAGCACATTCATGCTGTCCTTGAGCAGCACCCAGGTGCGCGGCAACACCCAGAAACCAATCGCCGCCGCCACCACGGAGTCGACCCAAGCCCAGCCGGTCAACATGATCACGACGGCCGCGATGATCACGCCGATAGAGCCGAGCATGTCGCTCCAGACCTCCAGGTACGCGCCTTTGACATTCAGGCTTTCGCCGCTGCCGGCGCTGAGCAGGCGCATGGAGATCAGGTTGACAAGCAGCCCCAGCACGGCGATCACCAGCATGCCGGTCGACTGGATTTCGGCGGGTGCCTGCAGGCGTTGATAGGCCTCATAAAGGATGTAGAACGCCACCGCAAACAGCAGCAAGGCATTGAACGCCGCCGCCAGGATTTCAAAGCGGGCATAGCCGAACGTGCGCTTGCGGTCGGCGGGGCGCTTGGCGATCTGGATCGCCACCAGGGAAATCGCCATGGCCAGGGCGTCGGTCATCATGTGCGCGGCATCGGACAACAGCGCCAGGCTGCCGGTGATAAAGGCACCGATCACCTCGGCAATCATGAAACTGCTGGTCAGCCCGAGGGCCATCCACAACTGCCGTTCGTGGCCGGCGCGTACCTGGGCGTGGTTGTGTCCTGCGCTCATGAAACATCCTCGTGGGGTGTGGTTGGATGAATCATAGCGCCCTAGCAGAAGATTCGGATGGGGTCGGCACTTCCTCAGGCCGCCAACGTATGGCGCTTGCTGAACAGCACCACGCTCACCACCCCCACCGCGCCCATCACCACGCAATAACCCACGCAAATCCACGGGCTGGTCGGCATCAGTGCGATCAGCATCAAGGGCGTGGTGCTCGCCCACAGCGCGTAGGCAATGTTGTAGGTGAAGGAAATGCCTGACACCCGCACCGGCGCTGGGAACAGTCCGACCATCACCGACGGCACTGCGCCGACCACGCCGCAGCTCAAGCCTGCCACGGCATATGCCGCGCCGAGCCAGACGCCACCGGCGATCAGGCTGGCGTATAACACCGCGATCCCCAGTGGCAGCAACAGGCTGTAGACCAGCACCGCGCGCCAGGCGCCGATGCGGTCCACCAGCAGGCCGGCGAGTACGCAACCGATGTTCAGGAACACAATGCCCAGCGCGCTCAGGGCGAAGGTGTGGCTGGGCGTCATGCCGAAGGTTTTCTGCATCATGGTCGGGGTGATGACCACCAGCACCACCACGGCGGAGGTGAGCACGCAGGTGAGGATCATCGCCGGCAGCAACACGCGGCGATGGTCGCGCAATACGGTGCGCAGCGGCAGTTCGGCGGCGGCTTGGCGGCGCGCCTGCATGTCGAGGAATACCGGGGTTTCGTTGAGCCAGCGGCGCAGCCACACGCCGATCACGCCGAAAACGCCGCCGAGCAGGAAGGGGAAGCGCCAGGCGTAGTCGAGGATCTCCGCCGGGGTGAAGATTTGCGCCAGCAGCGTGGCGGTCAGTGCGCCGAGCAGGTAGCCGAAGGTCAGGCCGGCTTGCAAAAAGCCCAAGGCGTAACCGCGGTGATGGGGCGGCGCGTGCTCAGCGACAAAGGTCCAGGCGCTGGGCACTTCACCGCCCACCGCCGCACCTTGCAGCACGCGCAGCACCAGCAGGATCAGCGGTGCGAAATAGCCGATTTGCGCGTAGGTCGGCATGATCCCGATCAGCAGGCAGGGCAAGGCCATCATCAGGATGCTCAGGCTGAACACGCGCTTGCGCCCCAGGTGATCGGCGAAGTGCGCCATCAGGATGCCGCCCAGCGGGCGCGCGAGGTAGCCGGTGACGAAGATCCCGAAACTTTGCAGCAGGCGCAGCCACTCGGGCATTTCCGGCGGGAAGAACAGTTGGCTGAGGGTCAGCGCGAAAAACACGAAAATGATGAAGTCGTAGATTTCCAGGGCGCCGCCGAGGGCGGCCAGGCCCAGGGTTTTGTAGTCGGAGCGGGAAAAACGCTGCGCCTGGGCAAGCGAGGTGGCAGTCATGTTGAGGCTCGGCAGACAAACAAAATGGCGTGCAGGTTATGAGCTGCGCCGGATGATGGCAATCGCGGCGGATATATTTGTTTTCCTCAATGATCGATGAAGATAACTGCATTCCCATATCAATGGCCGTAGCGGAACATGCCGTAAAACTGCCAAAACCATAACAATTACAAGAGGAACGACTCGTGGCCGATGCTATCGAAGAAAGCCGCTATGCCCGATTTGCCCTGCGCTGCTCCAATTTCGCCGAACGCTGGTTTCCCGACTCCTGGGTGTTTGCCGCCCTCGCCGTGATCATTGTCGCCGTGGCGACCCTGGGCATGGGCGCCGCGCCGACCGAAGCCGCCAAGGCGTTTGGCGATGGGTTCTGGAGCCTGATCCCGTTCACCATGCAGATGGCCTTCGTGGTGATCGGCGGTTACGTGGTCGCCAGTTCGCCACCGGCGGTGAAACTGATCGACCGCCTGGCGCGCATCCCGAAGAACGGCCGCTCGGCCGTGGCTTGGGTGGCGTTGATTTCCATGGTTGCCTCGTTGCTCAACTGGGGCCTGTCCCTGGTGTTCGGCGGTTTGCTGGTGCGCGCATTGGCGCGGCGCACGGACTTGCGCATGGACTACCGCGCTGCCGGTGCCGCGGCCTACCTGGGGCTCGGCGCGGTATGGGCGTTGGGGCTGTCGTCGTCCGCCGCGCAGTTGCAGGCCAACCCGGCCAGTCTGCCGCCGTCGATCCTGTCGATCACCGGGGTGATCCCGTTCACCGACACCATCTTCCTGTGGCAATCCGGCGTACTGCTGCTGGCGCTGATCGTGGTCTCGCTGATCATCGCCTACGCCACCGCGCCCGGCCCGAACAGCGCCCGTGACGCCAAGGCCTGCGGGGTCGACCCGGCCTTCAACCTGCCCACGCCGCAGGCCCCGACACGCCCGGGCGAATGGCTGGAACACAGCCCGGTGCTGACGATCCTGCTGGCGGTGCTGGCGGCGGGTTGGTTGTTCCACGAGTTTTCGACCAAACCGGCGATCAGCGCGATTTCCGGGCTGAACACCTATAACTTCCTGTTCATCATGGTCGGCGCGTTGCTGCACTGGCGCCCGCGCAGCTTTCTGGACGCGGTCGCCCGCGCGGTGCCAACCACCACCGGCGTGCTGATCCAGTTCCCGCTGTACGGCTCGATTGCCGCGCTGATGACGGTGGTCAAGGGCGGCGACGGCCAGACCCTGGCTCACCATATCTCGACCTTCTTCACCTCCATCGCCTCCCACGACACCTATGCCCTGTTGATGGGCGTGTACTCGGCGGTGCTGGGTTTCTTCATCCCGTCGGGCGGCGGCAAGTGGATCATCGAAGCGCCCTACGTGATGCAAGTGGCCACTGACCTGCAATACCACCTGGGCTGGGCCGTGCAGATCTACAACGCGGCCGAGGCGCTGCCGAATTTGATCAACCCGTTTTATATGCTGCCGTTGCTGGGCGTGTTGGGGCTGAAGGCGCGGGATCTGATCGGGTTTTCGTTCGTGCAGTTGCTGGTACACGCGCCGTTGGTGTTGTTTCTGTTGTGGGCGTTGGGGACGACGTTGAAGTATTTGCCGCCGGTGATGCCTTAAACGCAGCGGCAAGCTTGAGGTTTGTAGCTCCAGGCTTTCCGCTTAAAGCGTGTAACTTCAAGCTGTCTTCCCTGCGTCACATTCCACTGCTACCGTCCTGGCGAAATATCTTGCAACAAACCGCCAGCAAGGACTCCCGCAATGAGTGACGAGCACGAAGACCGCCCGGCCCCCGATTCCATCGATCAACCGCCGGTAGACACCAGCCGGCGGCGCTTCCTCGGCGGCGCAGCGGTGCTGGGGGTGGGCGCGACCTTGAGTGCCTGCGGCAATCCCGGCGACGCGCCGGGCAAACCGCTGCCTCGGCCGCTCACGCCGCAAGAGTTGGATAAGGCATTACACGACCAAGTGAAAACCGTCGTGGTGATCTACGCCGAAAACCGCAGCTTCAACAACCTGTTTGCCGATTTCCCCGGTCTGGAGAAACCGCTGTCGGCGTTGTCTCCCGCCGACTATCAGCAGCGCGACCGCGACGCCAGCGTATTGACCAGCCTTCCCCCGGTGTGGGGTGGTGTGTTGCAAGTCGGCTCGCAAAGCGTCGACGGGGTGACCTACCCCAGCGAAGTGCAATTCCAGGAAAACCTGCCCAACGCCCCGTTCGCCCTCAAGGGCCCGAACGCCGAAGACCTGCCCTTGAGCCTGGTCACCCGGGATTTGTGGCACGTGTTCTACCAGAACCAGATGCAGATCAACGGCGGCAAGAACGACAATTTCGTCGCCTGGGCCGATTCCGGCGGCCTGGTGATGGGGCATTACGCCCAGAGCCGTTATTCCCTGCGCCTGTGGGACGTGGCCAAGGAGTTTGTGCTCTGCGATAACTTCTTCCAGGGCGCATTTGGCGGCTCGTTCCTCAACCACCAATACCTGATCAGCGCGACCGCGCCGGTTTATCCAAACGCCGCGCAGTCGGTGGCCAAGGCGCAGATCGCCACGCTGCAAAGCGACGATCCCACCGACCCACGCCTCAAGCCCCTGGACAAATCCCCGGCCAGCGCCATGAGCGGCCCGCCGCAGTTCGGCCCGAGCGCGCTGACCCCGGACGGTTACGCCGTGAACACCCTGGCCCCGCCCTACTGGCCGACCTGGATTCGCGACCCGCAAAACCCGGACTACGCCAAGCCCGACCTGCCCAACGTGCTGGTGCCGCAAACCCACGAACACATCGGCGACAAGCTGTCGAAAAAGAACATCGACTGGGCCTGGTACGCCGGGGCCTGGCAAGCGACGCTGGAACAGTTCAAGGACTCGGGCGGCATTCCGAAGATCCCCAACTTCCAGTATCACCACCAGCCGTTCAACTACTTCAAGCAACAGGGCCCGGAAAACCGCGCGGAGCGTGACAAGCGCCTGCGCGACGCGGGCCTGGGCGATGAGTCGAGCACCAACAAGTTCTTTGCCGACGCGCAGGCGGGCAAGCTGCCCGCCGTGACCTTCTACAAACCCCAGGGCAACCTCAACATGCACGCCGGTTATGCCGACGTGGCCTCGGGCGACCGCCATATCACCCGCGCCCTGAAGGTGCTGCAGGAAAGCCCGCAGTGGAAAAACATGGTGGTGGTGGTGACCGTCGATGAAAACGGCGGCTGGTGGGACCACGTGGCACCGCCCAAGGGCGACCGCTGGGGCCCTGGCACACGGGTTCCGACCCTGGTGGTGTCGCCGTTCGCGCGCAAAGGCACGGTGGACCATACGGTGTACGACACCGCGTCGATCCTGCGCCTGATCACCCGCGTCTTCCAGTTGGAGACACTGGACGGGCTCAAGCGGCGCGACGACGCCATGATCGCCCGCGGCCAGAAACCGATGGGCGACTTGAGCAATGCGTTGCAGTTCGAGGTGTAGGACGGCTTATCCAATAGCGACACGCCCGGCGATTTTGCACGCGGTTTTCCTGGTCAGCCGCTACTGTGTGGAGGTGGGCTTTCACCCCGCGCAGACGGGCTCTCGCTGACAAGGAATCATCTATGTTTAAACCGACCAGGTTGTCCTTCACCTTGGCCGCACTGATCGCGAGTGCGGTCGTACAGGCCGACATCGAAGTACCGCTGGGCAGCACGCAACGGGTTACCCAGTTGTTCGCTTACCCCAATAACTGCAACGTGATCTGCTTCCGGCCGTGGACGCTGGAGCAGACCGTCGAGCACTACCTCAACCAGAGCCTGCAGCGCGACGGTTACAGCCGTGCCAAGGTCAGCGTCAGAAAGCATGACGGCCAGGTCGCGGCGACCTTCAGCGGCGTGCCCGACAACTATGGCCAGCCGCTGACGAGCTTGCTCGCTACCGCCGACCTGGCCTATCAGGGCGCGAGCCGGCTTAACAGCGATGGCAAGTGGGCCTACAACTGGTACTTGTTCCTGCCGCTGGGCATGGCCCTGGAAAACCGCAAAAGCATCGAACTGCTGCACTTTCCGCCAGATTACTCACTGACCCAGGCCCAGGATTACCTGGAATCGGCCACCACCGACCGCTGGGCCGCCCTGCTCGTCGACAATGGCATTCCGGCCAGCGAAACCCCGGCCTACCAGACCATCATCGACATCGCCCCGATCGCCGCGCCGTCCAACGCCGGTAAAGACCTGGAAAACGTCTACAGCTACTTCACCGACTACCAGACACGCATGGTCAAGGAACTGAGCCTGCCGCCCAAAGGTGCGTTGCCGATGGTCGCGTTCGGCGCACCGGTGCGCAGTTGGATCAAGCAACAATACGGGCAAACCGTGGGTGTGCTGGGCCTGGCGCAGATCAGCCCGATCCCCGGCAAAACCGTCTCGGTCCTGGGCGCCAACCACCCCAGTTACATCTGGTATGCGGCAAGCCCCGACACGTATGACGGTAACGAGCAGAAGGCCGACGAGGCCGGTTTGAAAGTGATGGGCCAGGATTTGAGCGCCGCCTGCTGGCAAGCCGGAATGGGCCAGAAACCGGCGAGCGATGCGAATGTGCTGCTCAAGGCGTGCATGAACACCTGGCAGGTCACGCGTAAAGAACAGACCTGCGAATTGTTCTACACCTCGGTGCGCAACCTGACCCCGGAACAGGCCAACGCCAAATGCGCCACGTCCGCGATCAAAGCCCAGCTCAAACAGCTGAAAGACGCCGCGCCCACCCCGACGATCAGCGCCCCGGCGCTGTAAAAGCGCAAAAAAACGCCGATTTCTACTGTCAAAGTTGACAGTAGAAATCGGCGTTATGTTCAGCGAGTCTTGATCCGGGCCCTTCCGCTGCAAGACTGCCAGTCAGACATCACCCGCAAGTCGATGCAGCCCAACCCAGGAGAGTTATGAAAACTCGCGCCATGGATAAGGCTGTAAACCCTATGAATGACTGCCTTTACCCGTTCAAGACACTGTTCGTCGGGCAGGGCTACCCTTCGTCCAAACACTTTCAGGTCAGCCACGCCAGGGACGGCGCCGGGGCCAGGGTCAAGGCGCGCATCGCCTTTGAGAGTCGCATACGCATTGCCAAGGTCTCCGGCTACGCGGTGAACGAGCGACGCCCGCACACCTTGCAACTGTCGCCGCGCATCCACTTGTACGACTGTTGGTTCTGCGGCCTGCTGCGCCACTCCTGCAACCCGAATGTATTTTTGGACACCACCTACCTGGAGCTCTGGACCGTGCAGCCCATCGCGGCCGGCGCCCTGTTGACCCTGGATTACGCCAGCACCGAGGACGCGCTGTTCCGGCAGTTCGCGTGCCAATGCGGCGAGCTGAACTGCCGGGGCTGGATCACCGGCAGCCAGGAGCCGCTGAACGCCGAAGGGCAGACGTTCATGACCCTGTGGCGCGAGCGCAAGCGCCCTTAGGCTTCACCCAGCGGGCGCAAGCGATACTGCGGCGGCAACTGCTCAAAACCAGTGATGGTGGTGTTCAAGCTCTTCCAGCGGCCATCCTTGATGCCGTAGATGCAACCGTGGATCGACAGGCTCTGCCCCCGGTGCCAGGCGTTTTGCACAATGCTGGTATGACCGACGTTGGCCACCTGCTGAACCACGTTCAATTCGCAGAGGCGGTCGACGCGCTCTTCCTCAGTCGGCAACTTGGCCAGCAGATCGCGGTTTTCGTAGTAGAGGTCGCGAATAGTGCGCAGCCAGCCGTCGATCAGGCCGAACTGACGGTCCTGCATCGACGCCCGCACACCGCCGCAGCCATAGTGGCCGGTGACCAGGATATGTTTGACCTTGAGCACATCGACGGCGTACTGAATCACCGACAGGCAGTTGAGGTCGGTGTGCAGCACCACGTTGGCCACATTACGGTGTACGAACAGATCACCCGGCAGCATGCCGACGATTTCGTTGGCCGGTACGCGGGCGTCGGAACAGCCGATCCACAGGTATTCCGGTGCTTGCTGGCGGGCCAGCTTGGCGAAGAATTCGGGATCTTCCTGTTTGATCGCATCCGCCCAGCGTTCGTTGTTATCAAGCAGCTCTTGTAGTTCGTTCATCAGGGAAAGCCTCAGGAATGATGCGCAGCTTTGACAGACGACCGCCCGTCCGGGTCACGCCCGGAATAAAGATAGACGGCAGGCGATGACTTGAATCTTGGCGCGCCAGGCCTGTCCACACACTATAAGCCCCACAGTATGAGGATTGGCCATGACTGAATCACGACGTCCATACGGCGCTACACAGCCGGAACCGATTGATGACAATGAGGATCGCATGGGCTCGGTGCGCGAGCTGGACTTTGACGATCAAGAGCCGACGGCGCAAATCGGCGATGAACTGCCGCTTGTCGAGCGCAAACACCGGATGCGCGACAAACGGGTGGGCGAGGCCGAGACGACCGATGACGAGATGAGCCCGGAGAACCTGATCCGCGAGGACGGCGCACGGGATGCACAGGAAGAAGGCGAAGGCGAACAGGCCGATTGGGACCTGAGCATCGTCGACGAGGATGAAATTGGCGGCGGCAATGGCTTGGACGAAGCCGAACTGGCCGAGCGCGAGCCTGTCAACGGCAACCGCTGACACACCGTAGATCCAAATGTGGGAGGGGGCTTGCCCCCGATAGCACACTGTCAACAATACATGTGTTGACTGACACACTGCCATCGGGGGCAAGCCCCCTCCCACATGGGTTGCGTGTTCAGTCGACCAGGGTGCAGGCCATCACGACCGCATCTTCGCGACCGCCGACGGCTGGGTAGTAATCGCGCCGACGGCCGATTTCATTGAAGCCATAGCGTTCATACAGCCGGAACGCGCCGGCATTGCTGTCACGCACTTCGAGGAAACATTCCCGTGCGCTGGCGGCATAGGCGCGGGACATCAGGTGCTCGAGCAGCGCCAGGCCGAGGCCGCGGCCCTGGTTTTCCGGTTTGACGGTGATGTTCAGCAAATGCGCTTCATCGAGGATGATCTGCACCACCCCGTGGCCCACTTGCTGCTCACCTTCGAACATCAGCCAGATCTGATACTTGCCCAGCCCGTCGAGAAAGATCCCGCGGGTCCAGGGGTGGCTGTATGCCGCATATTCGATTTTCAGCACGGCGTCGAGGTCGGCCTCGGTCATCGGGCGGAAGGATAAAGCCTCACTCATCGATTGTTTTCCAGCGCGCCATCAGCCGGCGCATGGCTTGCCAGACATCAGCCTTACGCTGTGGCTCTTCCATTAATAATTCCAGGCCCGGCAGGGCCCATACCGAGCCCAGGCCTTCGACCTGCAGTTCGCGGTACCAGACTTCGGCATCGGCTTCGCCTGCAAACCGCACGGCGGGCAGGCCGATCAGCCACAGGCACACGCAGGGTTCGTCTTCCAGGCGTGCCGACACAAAACCTTGCACAAAATCCCGCGCGGCGTCCGGGCCCTGGTCCATGGTGCCGCGCACCAGCAATGGCCAGCGCACCGGGTCGCCGACGATTTGCGGGCTGTCGGGCAGGCCGGCAGCGCGCAGCATGTCCTTGAGCAGCATGTAGGCCGGGTCGCGGGTCTGGAAGCGCTCGCCGGTAGGCAGCTCGACCAGCAACAGGCAACGCCCGGCCCGCAGCAATTGCAGGGCAAACCGCGGCGGTGGGACAACAGGCGCCTTGACCACCGGGGCCGCCTCTTCAGCCACCGCCGGCTTGGCCATCGGCGACGGGCGTGGCACCTCGACCTTGGCGCGTTCGACCACCGGCCGCGTCGGCGGCTCAGGCTTGACCACCGCCACGGGCGCAGCCGCCTCCTCGCCCGACATTTCCAATCCGTCATCGGGCTCGAGCGCCTGCAGCAGCTCGGGCCGCGACGGGGCGGCAAACGGCAGTTCGGTGCGGGGCAGCCAGTTGACCACCTGCATGGCGGTCAAGTAAGCGCGACGTCGGGACTCGATAAGCACAGCTCGGCCACTTGTGGATAAGTAAAGAGCGGGGATTCTACCGCTGTTCGGTAACAATCGCCCACTGCGCACTGACCGGCTGTGGATAAATCCCGCGCCTGATGCAGTACAATCGCGACTTTTAATCGCCAACCAGCCGGCCATTCCCATGATCGAACCCAAGCGCGTCCTGCGCGCCCTCGCCGAACACTGGGCCTTACTTGAGCCACTGTGCGAACACTTCGACCAAGGCACCCTGAGCCTCGGCGAGCTGCGCGCACAACTGGCCGCCCAACAACTGGACAGCACGCCCCAGGACATCACCAGCCTGCTGGACGTGTGGATTCGCCTGGATATCCTGGTGCCTGTCGCCAAGAGCCCGAACCGTTTCGAGCTCAATGCGCAGATCCACGACTTCCTCGCCTATCTTCGCAAGGAGCACCGGCTTGGCCTGTGCCTGGAAATCGAAGCCTACCTGCGCCACCTCGAGCGCCTGGCCGGTTATATCCAGGACGCCTTCGACATCCGTGACGGCCACGACCTGGCCCGGCAACTGCGCCTGCTCGACATGCGCGTGCGCGACGTGCTGAAAAAACTCGCCAACGACGAACAAGCCCTCGCCGCCGTGGCCGACCGCGCCAAGACCAGCGACCGGCAGATCCCGTTGCGTCAGCGCTACGCCGAAGTGCTGGCGACCTGGGACGAATACGTCGAACCGATGATCCAACTGGTGAACGCCGACGGCGCCTTCGAACAAGGCGTGCGCAAGGTCGAAAACGTGCTGCTGCGCCTGCTCACCGAGCAGCAGCGCCTCGGCCATCTGGTCGACGACGACATGCTGTTGCGCACCCACGCGCGCATCCTCGAAATGCAGACCAGCGCCCAGTTGACCCTGCGTCACGCCCGCGAGCTGCTGCTGCCGCTGCGTGAAGAAGCGCGTCGGCACAACGCCGTGACCCGTGGCGCCGCGCTGGCGCTGTCGGCCATTCGCCGTAAAGGCCTGGACGCGGTGCCGCAGGCCGCGATGCCGATGTTCACCCGGCCGCAAAGCACCTTCCTCGGCAGTGCGAGTCAGGTCGAGGCCTACGTGTACGCCCTGGCGAACTTCGAGCCGAAACCGGCGCGCTTCCCCAAGGCGCACAAGTCTCATAAAGGCGAAGCCCAGCGCGCACCGCGCACGGTCAAGGAAATGCTCGAACGCTGCGAAGACGCACTGCCGATGCCGGACCTGATGACCTGGCTGCTGGAACAGGAGCCGGACGGCGCCACCGACGAATTGCTCTACTGGTTCTCGCGCCTGTCCCGCGAAAAACGCTTCAAGCGCGAGCGCCTGGAACGCCGCGATTACCACACACACGAGCATCAGGTCAGCCTGCGCTCATTCGCCCTGCTCCCGGCCACGCCCGACGCCGCCGAGAATTCTGCGAGCACCCCTTATGCATCTTGATCTATCCGAACTGTCCCAGCTGGCGCCGATCTTTCGCGAGCTGTTCAAGGGTTACCACGTCAGCCGCCGCGACCCGGAGCTGTACGCACAACTGTCGAATTTCCAGGACCAGTACCGCACGCTGTTCAAGGCCCTGGGCTTTGAACTGGTGTGCGATACCCGTGGTTTCTATTACTTCGTGCCGGATTCGGCCATCGCCAGCGCGCAGGTGAACAAGACCGCGCAGCGCCTGGCGCTGTTCACCTTTATCATCGTCGAGCACCTGGCCGACCAGGGCCGCGACCCGATTGCCGTGCTCGACGGCGGCAGCCTCGGCCGCGATGAACTGCCGTCGCTGCTGGAAAAATACCGCGACCTGTTTATCCAGGCCGAAGTGCAAACCCAGGAAGAGCTCGAAGAGAAAATCATGCGCCGCATGACCCAACTGGGTTTTGCCAGCGAAGAAAACGGCATCTATCGCTTCCTGCCGCCGATGCATCGCTTCCTCGATGTGTGCCTGTCGGTGCAACAGGACCGCGACCTCGCGGCCAGCATCCACAGCGTGCTGCCATTGCCGACGCCGGTGATCATCGACGAAGACAGCGATGAAAAACTGCTGAAGACCGATGACCCGCTGGACTTGAGCGACTTTGCCGACGAAAGCGAAGAAGACGCCCTGGCCCGCGCCATTGCCGAAGAACAGGAGACCGACGCATGAGCAAGGAACGCTACGGCATCCGCCGCTTCGCCCTATTGAATACCGCCGGCTACAGCCTCGGTTTGTTCCCGCTCGAAGAGCCACTGTCGGTGTACGGCGCGAACAACCTGGGTAAATCCGCATCGATCAACGCCTTGCAGTTCCCGATCCTGGCGCGCATGTCGGACATGAGTTTCGGCAAGTACACCCTGGAACAATCGCGGCGCTTCTACTTCGCCACCGACACCAGCTACATCCTCGTGGAAGTCTCTCTGCCCCACGGCCCGCATGTGATCGGCGTGGTCGGGCGCGGCCCGGGCGGTGGTTTCGGTCACCAGTTCTTTGCCTACGCCGGTAAGCTCGACCTGGCCCACTACCAGAAAAACGACACCTGCCTGCGCCAGAAAGAGCTGTTCACCAACCTGGAGCGCGAGGGCCTGAAAGCCTACGAACTCAAGCCCGATGAACTACGCCGTTTGCTGGTCGGCGGCCACACGTCGATCCCACTGGACCTGACGCTGATCCCGCTGCGTTCCACCAGCGAACAGAGCCTGAAGACCTTCCGCGCGCTGTTTATCAACCTGCTGCACATGCGCGAAATCACCGCAGCCAAGCTCAAGCAATTGTTCCTCGATGCGTTTGAGCACAGCCTGCGCTCCGGCAGTGTCGATTACATCGCCGCGTGTGAAGAAGCCTTCCGCGACGTGCGACGCATGGAGCAGGACTACAACTCCCTGGTCGCCGCCGGCCCGCTGGTCGAGGCCCTGGCCAATGGCGTGAAACAACGCGACATCCTGCGCGGCAAATTGCATCGCCTGTCGCCGCTGTTGGACTCGCTGCTGGGCACCTGGTCGGACTACGCCAGTGCGCGCAAGGAAGAGCTGACCATCCAGGCCGAGCACTACCGCAACGAGCAGGACGCGCTGCAGCACGACCAACGTGGCGGCACCCAGGAGCTGATGCGCCTGGAGCGCGAAATCAGCGGTATCCAGCGTTGGCTGGGCGAGCTGTCGGTGCTCAAGCATCGCTTTGCGCTGGTCGATGATGTCAGGGTGCTGGAACAGCAACTGCTGGCAGCCAAGGATGCCCACGATGAACTCGCCGGCGCCCTGGCGCAGTCACGGCAGTTCAGCGCCGAGGACTTGGACGAGCGCCTGCGCGAGCTGGAAAAACGCCTGAAGTCGGTCAAGCAACAGCTCGATCACGCAGACAACAACAGCTACGCCAAGCTGCGCGAAGAATTCTCACAGCAGGATGTCGAGCGTCTGATGCGTCTGTTCAACAGTTCGCTGTTCAGCCTGCCGCTGGGTGAGCATGGCATCACGCTGGATGAGGACGGCCAGTGGGTCAAATCCCTGGAGCTGATCCTCGATGGTTTCAAGGGCGAGCGCTTTGAAGTGCCGGGGCTGTCGATCGACATCTCCCACATCGAGCCGCCCGCCTTGCAGGCCTTGGCGGATCGTGCGGCGTTGCGCGACCAGAAAGAGCGTCTGGAAAAAGAACTCAAGCAACTCAAGACGCAGCAGGCGGTGGCCTCTGACCGCGCCGCGAGCAAAACCCAGACCGAAGCGCTGTACCAGCAAGTGCTGGATGCGCAAAAGGCCCTGGAAGATTTCCGCCGTGCGCAAACCCTGAGCGCCGAAGAAGGCGAGAAGCTGGAACAGCTGGCGCAGATGGAAGCCGCCCAGGATGAATTGAAGCGCTCCAGCGACGCGTTCACCGAACGTGTCCAGCAACTGTCGGCCAAGCTGCAACTGGTCGGTCGCCAGATCGGCGATATGGAAGCCAAGCAACGCACCCTGGATGACGCTTTGCGCCGTCGCCAGTTGCTGCCGGCGGACTTGCCGTTCGGCACGCCGTTCATGGACCCGGTCGACGATTCCATGGACAACCTGCTGCCGCTGCTCAATGACTATCAGGACAGTTGGCAAGGCTTGCTGCGCGCTGATGGCCAGATCGAAGCGCTGTACGCCCAGGTTCGCCTCAAGGGCGTGGCCAAGTTCGACAGCGAGGATGACGTGGAGCGGCGCCTGCAACTGCTGATCAACGCCTATGCTCACCGTACCGACGAAGCCCTGACCCTGGGCAAGGCACGGCGCGCGGCGGTCACCGATATCGCACGGACCTTGCGCAATATCCGCAGCGACTACGACAGCCTGGAACACCAACTGGCCTTGTTCAACCGCGAGATCAACAAGCGCCAGGTGTCGAACCTGCAGAGTTTCCGCATCGTGCTGGCACCGAACAAGGAAGCGCTCAAGCATATCGACCAGATCATCCACAGCGCCGGTCAGTACGAAGAAGGCGAAACCCTGTCGGTGTTCGACTTGAGCCAGAGCGCCGAGCAGGACAACAAGAACGAAGAGGCCAAGGAATACCTGGCCCGCCTGGTGGCGGCCAACCACAACCAGTTGGGCCTCAAGGACTTGTTCGAACTGGCGTTCGAGATCACCAAGGTGCATGGCCAGCCGGTGATTCACACTGACATCGATGGCGCGGCGTCCAACGGCACCACCATGACCATCAAGGCGCTGACCAACATGTATTTGTTGCTGCACTTGATGGACCGCGACCAGGCCGGGCGCGTGCGCTTGCCGTACTACCTCGACGAAGCGGCCGACATCGATGAGAAGAACCAGGCGGCGCTGCTGGAAACCAGCCTGCAACTGGGCTTCGTGCCGATCCTGGCGAGCGTGAAGCCGCAGGTGTCGGCCCAGGTGGCGATCGACCTGGAAGGCGGCAGCGGGCCGAACGGGATCTACATCGATGAGGCGGACTGGAAGTACATCCGGCGCCATGATGCGGTGAAGGCAACGGTGACGGTGCAGGCGGATGAGCCGGAGTTGGATGAGGTCTGACGTTCGGCGGTGAAATGCCAAAAGGCCGCGATCTTATGGATCGCGGCCTTTTTTGTGGGTTGGGGTTTGGTGGTGTTTTTGAGGGCCTCATCGCGGGCAAGCCCCCTCCCACAAGTGACCGCGTTTATCCTGTAGGAATGCGCTCATCTGTGGGAGGGGGCTTGCCCGCGATAGCCGCGCCTCGGCCTACTTGCCCAGCGGAATCTTAGGCGCCCAGGTCAGCCACTCATCCTCAAACTTGTCGAACAGCGGGAAGGTTTGCTGCGGCCGCGCGGCGCTGCCCATGCGTTCGCCATCGGGCGTGGCGAAGGCGATGCCGCCGGCAACCAGGGTTTCCAGGGATTCGGTGCGTACCGTCGCGCCTTTGAACAGGCCGAAGTCGAGACCGAAGCCGCTGCTGTTCCAGAAGCGGCTGCCGCTGCGCACCAACGCCGCGTACTTGGGCTCGATCAGGATGTGGATCAGCACGCGGTCGGCGGTCTGGCCCAATTCGTAGCCGGTGACTTTGCCCACAGTGACTTCGCGGTAAGTGACGGGCACGCCTTCTTTGAGCGAACCACGGCGTGCGGCACTCAGTACCAGGCTCAGGCCAGCCTCCTGATGGACGGCTTCGGGTGGCTGGTCCAACGCGACGAAGCTCTTCTGTGGCCCGGCGTTTTTCAGCGCGGGCAGCACTTCGATGTATTGGCCGGTGACCAGGGTTTCCAGGTTCGAGGTTTTCATCAGGCCCAATTCCGGCTTGACCACCCAGAACTGGCTGCCGACGCGTGCGATGCGATCCACGACCTGGGTGATGCGCGCACCGAGCAGCACCGATTGCAGATCGGCGCTGAGGTCGACGCTCTCGATCTTACCGACGTCCAGGCCTTTGAAACGCACCGGGGTGCCGGGGCGCAGGCCGTCGGCGCGGTCGACTTTGATAGTCACCAGGGTGCCACTCTGATTGGCCGTTTCACGATCGGCGAACAGGCGGAAACGTGGGATACGTTTTTTCAGCGGCACGTTCGGTTCCGGCGTTTCAAAGGCGATACCGCCGGACATCAGGCTGGCCAGGGATTCGCTTTTCACCTGGATACCGCCGGTGAGGCCGCCGGTCAGTGTCACGCCGCTGGCGTTCCAGAAACGCGTCGAACCATTGACCAGGTTGGCGTACTCCTTCTCGATATGGACGCCGATCACCAGTTGCTTGTTTTTGCGCGAGAACTGGTAGCTCTGCACCGAGCCGACCTTGACCTGCTTGTAGAGGATCGGGCTGCCGACATCCAGTGAGCCGAGGCTGTCGGTGAACAGCACCATGTGCAGGCCTGGGGAACGCAGGTCCAAGGGCGGCGCCTTGGCCCGAGCCACGTATTCCCGTTGAGGTGGAGTGCCTTTGTCACCGGGACGAATCGCGATGTAGTTACCTTTGACCAACGCCTCGAGCCCAGTGATACCGGCCAGGGAAATCGACGGCTTGACCACCCAGAACTGGGTGTCCTGTACCAGGTAGTCTTCGGCCAATGGGTCGAGGGTCAGTTCGGCGTTGGCGCTGGACAGGTCCGGGTCGATCTTCAGGGTTTTCAGGCTGCCGACCTGGATGCCTTTGTACATCACTGGGGTGCGCCCGGCCTGCAGGCCTTCGAAGTCGGTGAGTTTGACCTTGACCTTGATGCCGGCGGCGGCGGCGTCGAAGTCTTCATACAGGCGAAAGGGCAGGCTCGGGTCGGTTGGCGGGCTGTCCTTGCGATTCTCCGGGGTGGCGAAGGCGATACCGCCGGCGACGATGCTGGAGAGCGATTCGCTGCGCACCTTCACGCCGGAGAGGTTGGCGTCGATGCTGATGCCGCTGGCGTTCCAGAAACGCGTGTGTTTGCGCACCAGGCTGGCGTAGGTCGGTTCGATGTAGACCTTGATCTCGACGGTGCTCTGGTCCTCGGACAACAGGTAGCTTTTGACCTGGCCGACCTGGATCTGCTTGTAGAACACTGGGCTGCCGCGGTTGAGCGAGCCAAGGCGGTCGGCCTTGATGGTCAGGTGCAGGCCTGGCTTGGCGTCGGACAAGGGCGGTTCTTCGGACAGCGCCTTGAATTTGCGCGTGGGCTCACCGTCGCCGGGGCTGGCGGCGATGTAATTCCCCGACACGAGGGTCTCCAGGCCGGTGATGCCGGCGAGGCTGACGCTGGGTTTGACCAGCCAGAAGCGCGTGTTGGTCTTGAGGTATTGCTCGACGTCCTTGTTCATCTCGATGGTGGCAATCACCCCGCGATTGTTGCCTTCGTCGTCCAGGGCCAGGGTCTTGACCTTGCCCACGGGCATGCCTTTGTAGACGACTTCGGTCTTGTTGACCTGGATGCCTTCGCCGCTTTCGAAGCGTACCTGGATCTCGATGCCTTGCTGAGAATAGGCACGCCAGCCCAACCAACCGCCGATGATCAGAGCGATCAGGGGCAGTACCCAAATAGCCGACCAGTTGGAGGCCGGGCGGGTTTTAGCTTTAGGCAAATCACTCATGGTCGTCGTCCGACTCCGTGTTATCCCAAATCAGTCGGGGATCAAAAGTTACTGCGGCAAGCATCGTCAGGATCACCACACTGGCGAACGCCGCCGCGCCGAGGTTGGCCTCGACACTGGCAAGCCGTCCAAAGTTTACAACCGCCACCAGGATGGCGATCACGAAGATATCCAGCATGGACCAGCGGCCGATGAATTCGATAAAGCGGTACATGATAATCCGTTGTTGCGCGGACAGCGGTTGGTGACGCTGCACCGAGAACAGTAGCAGACCAATACCTACGAGCTTGAACGTCGGCACCAGGATGCTGGCGATGAACACCACGGCGGCGATGGGGAACATGCCGTGCTGCACCAGTTGGATCACGCCGGACATGATGGTACTGGGATCGCCCTGGCCGAGGGAATTGATGGTCATAATCGGTAACAGGTTGGCCGGGATATAGAGAATCGCAGCGGTGATCAGCAAGGCCCAGGTGCGCGTCAGGCTGTTGGGGCGACGGGCATGGACCAGCGCACCGCAACGGGTGCAGGTTTGCTCGTCGGTGTCCGGTTCTTGCTTGTTCAATTCGTGGCATTCGGTACAAATCAGAATGCCTGCATCAATCGCCCGCATGATCATCCTCTCCTGACAGTGCTTGCCAGATCTGGTGGGGCGACATCACCACCTCAAGCAGAACCTGAACCATTAATAGGCTGACGAAGCAGACCAGACCCAGGCCAATCGTGATGGAGGCCATGTCGGCGAGCTTTACGATCGCCACCAGGACGCCCATCAGGTACACCTCCAACATCCCCCAATCTCTCAGGTGATGGTAAATGCGGTAGAGCAACAGCCCGTAACTGCGACCGATGTTCCAGCGGATGCTGAGCAACACCGCCAATTGGCAGAGCAACTTGAGCAGGGGAATACCCATGCTGCACAGGAACACGACGGCGGCGACGCCGCGCATGCCGGTGTCGAACAGGCCGACGACGCCGGTCCACACGGTGTCCTCCGAGGACTGCCCGAGTAGATTGAGCTGCATGATGGGCAAAAAGTTCGCGGGGATGTACAGCAATAGCGCCGCCAAGACTAAGGCGAGGCTTCGTTCGACGACATTGTGGCGATGCGCGTATAGCTCGTAACCGCAGCGCGGGCACTGGGCTTTTTCGCCGAGGGCGAGCACAGGTTTGCGCATCAATAAATCGCACTCATGGCATGCCACCAGGTCGTCCAGGGGTAAATCCGACACCTTGGGGGCATCAACCGGATCGGGCATAGATAGGGCTCGGACGCTAAAAAAAGGTTAGGTACCTATTCTAGTGGTCTGGTTCAGAAATAACTGCGCAATTTTGTCGAGTACCGAGGGGGGCGAGCCACTTGACCCTTTCCAACCGCCCAAAACAAAACCCCTGTCTGCGTGAGCAAACAGGGGTTCTGGAATTTAATCTTGACGATGACCTACTCTCACATGGGGAAACCCCACACTACCATCGGCGATGCATCGTTTCACTGCTGAGTTCGGGATGGGATCAGGTGGTTCCAATGCTCTATGGTCGTCAAGAAATTCGGGTACTGAGTCGTGGCCAGCTGGCCTCGCTTCAGCAAATTGGGTATGTGATAGTTTTCGGTGTTTTGTAAGAGTCGAACTTTCGGTTCGTTTCGTCTTCACACACCGCAATCTGATGCTCTTTCGAGTTCGCAAATTGCTTGGGTGTTATATGGTCAAGCCTCACGGGCAATTAGTATTGGTTAGCTCAACGCCTCACAGCGCTTACACACCCAACCTATCAACGTCGTAGTCTTCGACGGCCCTTCAGGGGACTCAAGGTCCCAGTGAGATCTCATCTTGAGGCTAGTTTCCCGCTTAGATGCTTTCAGCGGTTATCTATTCCGAACATAGCTACCCGGCAATGCCACTGGCGTGACAACCGGAACACCAGAGGTTCGTCCACTCCGGTCCTCTCGTACTAGGAGCAGCCCCTCTCAAATCTCAAACGTCCACGGCAGATAGGGACCGAACTGTCTCACGACGTTCTAAACCCAGCTCGCGTACCACTTTAAATGGCGAACAGCCATACCCTTGGGACCGGCTTCAGCCCCAGGATGTGATGAGCCGACATCGAGGTGCCAAACACCGCCGTCGATATGAACTCTTGGGCGGTATCAGCCTGTTATCCCCGGAGTACCTTTTATCCGTTGAGCGATGGCCCTTCCATACAGAACCACCGGATCACTAAGACCTACTTTCGTACCTGCTCGACGTGTCTGTCTCGCAGTCAAGCGCGCTTTTGCCTTTATACTCTACGACCGATTTCCGACCGGTCTGAGCGCACCTTCGTACTCCTCCGTTACTCTTTAGGAGGAGACCGCCCCAGTCAAACTACCCACCATACACTGTCCTCGATCCGGATAACGGACCTGAGTTAGAACCTCAAAGTTGCCAGGGTGGTATTTCAAGGTTGGCTCCACGCGAACTGGCGTCCACGCTTCAAAGCCTCCCACCTATCCTACACAAGCAAATTCAAAGTCCAGTGCAAAGCTATAGTAAAGGTTCACGGGGTCTTTCCGTCTAGCCGCGGATACACTGCATCTTCACAGCGATTTCAATTTCACTGAGTCTCGGGTGGAGACAGCGCCGCCATCGTTACGCCATTCGTGCAGGTCGGAACTTACCCGACAAGGAATTTCGCTACCTTAGGACCGTTATAGTTACGGCCGCCGTTTACCGGGGCTTCGATCAAGAGCTTCGCGTTAGCTAACCCCATCAATTAACCTTCCGGCACCGGGCAGGCGTCACACCCTATACGTCCACTTTCGTGTTTGCAGAGTGCTGTGTTTTTAATAAACAGTCGCAGCGGCCTGGTATCTTCGACCGGCATGAGCTTACGGAGCAAGTCCTTCACCCTCACCGGCGCACCTTCTCCCGAAGTTACGGTGCCATTTTGCCTAGTTCCTTCACCCGAGTTCTCTCAAGCGCCTTGGTATTCTCTACCCAACCACCTGTGTCGGTTTGGGGTACGGTTCCTGGTTACCTGAAGCTTAGAAGCTTTTCTTGGAAGCATGGCATCAACCACTTCGTCATCTAAAAGATGACTCGTCATCAGCTCTCGGCCTTAGAATCCCGGATTTACCTAAGATTCCAGCCTACCACCTTAAACTTGGACAACCAACGCCAAGCTGGCCTAGCCTTCTCCGTCCCTCCATCGCAATAACCAGAAGTACAGGAATATTAACCTGTTTTCCATCGACTACGCTTTTCAGCCTCGCCTTAGGGACCGACTAACCCTGCGTCGATTAACGTTGCGCAGGAAACCTTGGTCTTTCGGCGTGGGTGTTTTTCACACCCATTATCGTTACTCATGTCAGCATTCGCACTTCTGATACCTCCAGCAAGCTTCTCAACTCACCTTCACAGGCTTACAGAACGCTCCTCTACCGCATCACTTACGT
>NZ_CP026880.1:4595000-5207500 GCF_002949975.1 Pseudomonas sp. LH1G9
TTCCTATATCTACGCATTTCACCGCTACACAGGAAATTCCACCACCCTCTACCATACTCTAGTCAGTCAGTTTTGAATGCAGTTCCCAGGTTGAGCCCGGGGATTTCACATCCAACTTAACTAACCACCTACGCGCGCTTTACGCCCAGTAATTCCGATTAACGCTTGCACCCTCTGTATTACCGCGGCTGCTGGCACAGAGTTAGCCGGTGCTTATTCTGTCGGTAACGTCAAAACAATCACGTATTAGGTAACTGCCCTTCCTCCCAACTTAAAGTGCTTTACAATCCGAAGACCTTCTTCACACACGCGGCATGGCTGGATCAGGCTTTCGCCCATTGTCCAATATTCCCCACTGCTGCCTCCCGTAGGAGTCTGGACCGTGTCTCAGTTCCAGTGTGACTGATCATCCTCTCAGACCAGTTACGGATCGTCGCCTTGGTGAGCCATTACCTCACCAACTAGCTAATCCGACCTAGGCTCATCTGATAGCGCAAGGCCCGAAGGTCCCCTGCTTTCTCCCGTAGGACGTATGCGGTATTAGCGTCCGTTTCCGAACGTTATCCCCCACTACCAGGCAGATTCCTAGGCATTACTCACCCGTCCGCCGCTCTCAAGAGAAGCAAGCTTCTCTCTACCGCTCGACTTGCATGTGTTAGGCCTGCCGCCAGCGTTCAATCTGAGCCATGATCAAACTCTTCAGTTCAAACATCTTTGGGTTTTTAAGAAACCCTAAACTTGGCTCAGCAATCGTTGGTTACATCTTTGATTTCTCGCGGAGTAACTTGTGATGCTGATAATCTTGTTGACTATCAGTCTGACTCCACAAGCACCCACACGAATTGCTTGATTCAGTTGTTAAAGAGCGGTTGGTTAAGATCTTTCGTCTCAACCGAGGCGCGCATTCTACAGCAGCCTCATTTGCTGTCAAGTGATTATTTTCAGAAGTTTTCAAAGTTTCCTTTGTAACCTCAACCACTTGCGCTTCCGATCTCTCGTTAGCGGGAGGCGAATTCTACAGCGTTACACGCTGCTGTCAACACCTCTTTTTCTCCGCTTTCGACCGAGAAGATCGAAACGTTAATAGAGCCAAACAACCCTGCCCTACCAACTCCTTCCAGGCTTCGATGAACTGAAGCAGGTCGCTGTCGAATCTTGCGTAACTCTTTGTTTACCAAGGAGTTTTCCGTTTCGACTGCGCCGGAAGTGGGGCGAATTATAGACGTCCAGGATTTGCCGTCAACACCTTTCTTCACAATTCTGTCATATCGGTCAAAAAGGCCGCAAAAACGCGAAAGCCGGCCCCTTGGGGCCGGCTTTCAACGCGTCTTACAAGCTAGGGAAGGCAAACTGTGACGCTTCATGACTGGCCCGTTGCGGCCAGCGCTGGGTAATGGCCTTGCGCCGGGTATAGAAACGCACGCCATCCGGCCCGTAAGCATGCAAGTCGCCAAACAGCGAGCGCTTCCAGCCGCCAAAGCTGTGGTAGGCCACCGGCACCGGCAGTGGAACGTTCACGCCGACCATGCCCACTTCAATCTCGTCACAGAACAGACGCGCCGCTTCACCGTCACGGGTGAAGATGCACGTGCCGTTGCCATACTCGTGATCGTTGATCAGTTGCATCGCCGCTTCCAGGCTATTGACCCGCACCACGCACAACACCGGCCCGAAGATCTCTTCTTTATAGATACGCATCTGCGGCGTCACGCGGTCAAACAAACTGCCGCCGAGGAAGAACCCCTGCTCATGCCCGGCAACGCTCAAGCCACGACCATCGACCACCAGCTCAGCGCCCGCGGCCACACCGTCTTCTATATAACCGCTGACCTTATCCCGCGCCTGGCCGGTGACCAGCGGCCCCATATCCAGGCCGCACGAGGTGCCCGCGCCAATCTTCAGCGCCTTGACCTGCGGCACCAACTTGGCGATCAATGCATCCGCCACCTGGTCACCCACACACACCGCCACCGAGATCGCCATGCAACGCTCGCCGCAGGAACCGTAGGCCGCGCCCATCAAGGCACTGACCGCATTATCCAGATCGGCATCCGGCATCAGCACCGCATGGTTCTTCGCGCCGCCCAGCGCTTGCACGCGTTTGCCGCGCTTGGTCGCTTCGGCGTAGATGTACTCGGCAATCGGCGTCGAGCCCACAAAGCTCAAGGCCTTGACCTCCGGCGCCTCGATCAGCGCATCCACCGCGCCCTTGTCGCCATGCACCACGCTCAGCACGCCCTTAGGCAGGCCGGCCTCCTGCAGCAATTGCGCGATCAGCAGCGTCGAACTCGGATCACGCTCCGACGGTTTGAGGATAAAGCAGTTGCCGCAGACGATCGCCAGCGGGTACATCCACAACGGCACCATCGCCGGGAAGTTGAACGGGGTAATCCCGGCCACTACGCCCAACGGCTGGAAATCCGACCAGGCATCGATGTTCGGCCCCACATTGCGGCTGTACTCGCCCTTGAGAATTTCCGGCGCCGAGCACGCGTACTCCACGTTCTCGATGCCACGCTTCAATTCCCCCGCCGCGTCTTCCAGGGTCTTGCCGTGCTCCTCGCTGATCAACTGCGAGATGCGCGCTTCGTTCTGCTCCAGCAACTGTTTGAAACGGTACATCACCTGGGCACGCCTGGCCGCCGGCGTATTACGCCAGGCCGGGAATGCGGCCTTGGCCGAGTCGATCGCGCGCTGGATGGTTTCGCGACTGGCCAGCGGCACCTGGTGAATCACCTGGCCGGTGGACGGGTTGTACACATCGGCGGTGCGACCGGATTCGCTGACCAACTGGCCGTCGATCAAATGCTGGATAAGGCTCATGCAGGGCTCCTGAAAAGTTGTTCTATATAGAAGGAGAAATCAGTCGATCTTGTTCAGCACTTCGCCGACGGCATCGAACAGGCGATCCAGGTCCTGCGGCTTGCTGTTGAAGGTTGGCCCGAACTGCAGGGTGTCGCCGCCAAAACGCACGTAGAAACCGGCTTTCCACAAGGCCATGCCAGCCTCGAACGGACGCACGATGGCATCACCGTCACGCGGGGCAATCTGGATCGCGCCGGCCAGACCGTAGTTGCGGATATCGATCACGTTCTTGCTGCCCTTCAAACCATGCAGCGCATTCTCAAAGTGCGGAGCGACTTCGGCGACGCTCTGCACCAGGTTTTCCTTCTGCAGCAGGTCCAATGCCGCCAGGCCAGCCGCGCAGGCCACCGGGTGTGCCGAGTAGGTGTAGCCGTGGGGGAATTCCACCGCGTATTCCGGCGTCGCCTGGTTCATGAAGGTCTGATAGATCTCGCTGCTGGCAATCACCGCGCCCATCGGGATCGCGCCGTTGGTGACTTGCTTGGCGATGCACATCAGGTCCGGAGTCACGCCGAAGCTGTCGGCGCCGAACATCGAGCCGGTACGGCCGAAACCGGTGATCACTTCGTCGAACACCAACAGGATGTTGTGCTGGTCGCAGATTTCACGCAGACGCTTGAGGTAACCCTGTGGCGGCACCAGCACGCCAGCGGAGCCGGCCATCGGCTCGACAAATACCGCGGCAATGTTCGATGCGTCGTGCAACTCGATCAACTTGAGCAGTTCATCGGCCAGGGCAATACCGCCCTGCTCCGGCATGCCGCGCGAGAATGCATTGCTCGCCAGCAAGGTGTGAGGCAGATGGTCAACATCCATCATCGCCTGACCAAACATCTTACGGTTGCCGTTGACGCCACCCAGGCTGGTGCCAGCGATGTTCACCCCGTGATAACCACGGGCGCGGCCGATCATCTTGGTCTTGGTAGACTGGCCTTTTAGGCGCCAGTACGCACGCACCATCTTCACCGCCGTATCGGCGCACTCGGAACCGGAGTCGGTGAAGAACACATGGTTGAGGTTGCCCGGGGTCAGGTCGGTGATTTTTTCCGCCAGTTGAAACGACAGCGGATGACCGTATTGGAAGCCCGGCGAGTAGTCCAGCGTGCCCAGTTGCTTGGCGACCGCTTCCTGGATTTCCTTGCGGGTGTGCCCGGCGCCGCAGGTCCACAGCCCCGACAACGAATCGTAGACTTTGCGGCCCTTGTCATCGGTCAACCAGCTGCCTTCGGCGGCCACGATCAGGCGCGGGTCACGCTGGAAGTTACGGTTGGCGGTGTAAGGCATCCAGTGAGCGTCCAACTTCAGTTGGCTGGCCAGGGACGAAGGGGCGTTTTCGGACATGTTCATCAGCAAAACCTCGCAAGGCAAAAAGCAGCGCCGGGATTGAAAAGCGTTCTTGCAGCTAAATTGCCACGGGGATAAAGTCTGTGAAATCCAACTCTTCTAACCTTCAGTCAGGCTCCGACTAAACTATGAGCATCCGTCGCCCCGACCCCCTGGCCCAAGTCAGCGACTTCGATATTCGCCTGCTGCGCATCTTTCGCAGTGTGGTGGAGTGTGGCGGCTTCTCGGCGGCGGAGACCGTGCTCGGCATCGGCCGCTCGGCCATCAGCCAGCAAATGAGCGATCTGGAGCAACGCCTGGGATTGCGCCTGTGCCAGCGCGGGCGTGCCGGATTCTCGCTGACCGAGGAAGGCCGCGAGGTCTATCAATCGGCACTGCAACTCTTGAGTGCCCTGGAAAGCTTTCGCACCGAGGTCAACGGCCTGCACCAGCATTTGCGCGGCGAACTGATCATCGGCCTCACCGACAACCTCGTCACCCTGCCCCACATGCGTATCACCCATGCCCTGGCGCAATTGAAGGAACGCGGCCCGGACGTGCAGATCCAGATCCGCATGATTGCCCCCAATGAAGTGGAACAAGGCGTGCTCGACGGCCGCCTGCATGTCGGCGTGGTGCCCCAGGCCAGCGCGCTGTCCGGCCTGGAATACCAGGCGCTGTACAGCGAACGCTCGCTGCTCTACTGCGCCGTCGGCCACCCGCTGTTCTATGCCGACGACAAGCAGTTGGAGGATGGACGCATCGACGACCAGGATGCGATCGCCCCCACCTTCCGCCTGCCCGCCGAGATCCAGGCCCACTACCAGGCCCTCAACTGCACCGCCAGCGCTTCGGACCGCGAAGGCATGGCGTTCCTGATCCTCACCGGCCGCTACATCGGCTACCTGCCCGATCACTACGCCAGCCTGTGGGTACAACAAGGCCGACTACGCGCGCTGAAACCGGCTACACGTTTTTACGATTTAAGCCTGGCATCGGTCACGCGCAAGGGGCGGCGCCCTCATTTGGTGCTGGAAAGTTTCCTCGACAGCCTGGCGGCAACCCGCTAATTCGGGCCTCGCACAAAAAGCTGAGCAAGTGGACAGCTTTTTGCAAGAGCACAAGGACCTAGAACCGTCCGACTCGAGTTTGCCCGCCATGCCACCAGAAACGTCCAGCCCCAGCGACCTGATCTACGGCCTCAACGACCGCCCAAAACCCCTGCCCGCCCTACTGGCCGCCCTGCAACATGTATTGGCCGCCTTCGTCGGCATCATCACGCCGCCGCTGATCATCGGCTCGACCCTGGGCCTGGCGGCTCACCTGCCGTACCTGATCAGCATGGCGCTGATGGTGTCCGGTGTCGGCACCTTCATCCAGGCGCGTAGGCCGTTTGGCATCGGCGCCGGCATGATCTGCCTGCAGGGCACCAGCTTTGCGTTTCTCGGCGCCGTGCTGTCGGCGGGCTTCCTGGTCAAGCAACGCGGCGGCAGCCCGGAAGACATCCTGGCGATGATCTTCGGCGTGTGCTTTTTCGGTGCCGCCGTACAAATCGTGCTGAGCCGTTTTATCGGGCAACTGCGCCGGGTGATCACGCCGCTGGTCACCGGTATCGTGATTACCCTGATCGGCATCAGCCTGATCAAAGTGGGTATCACCGACCTCGGCGGCGGGTTCAATGCCGCCGATTTCGGCGCGCCCATCAACCTGGCACTGGGCCTGTTCGTGGTGTTGACGATCATCCTGCTCAACCGCTCGAACACACCCTGGGTACGCCTCTCGGCGATCATCATCGGCCTGGCCCTCGGCAGCCTCGCGGCCTGGTTCAGCGGCAAACTGGTGCCCCAGGCCCTGCCCGACCTGCCGTTGATCAGCCTGCCGATGCCGTTTCGTTATGGTTTCAACTTCGACTGGAGCGCCTTCCTACCCATCGCGCTGATTTATCTGATCAGCAGCATCGAAACCGTGGGTGACCTCACCGCCAACTGCATGATCGCCCGCCAGCCCATCAGCGGCCCGTCTTATATAAACCGGCTCAAGGGCGGCGTACTCGGCGACGGGGTAAGCTGCATGATCGCCGCCACCTTCAGCGCGTTCCCCAACACCACGTTCGCCCAGAACAATGGCGTGATCCAACTCACCGGCGTGGCCAGCCGCTATGTCGGCCTGTACATCGGCGTGGTGCTGTTTTGCCTCGGCTTGTTTCCATCGATCGGCGCGGTGCTGCAGCAAATCCCCAAACCGGTATTGGGCGGCGCGACCCTGGTGATGTTCGGCAGCGTGGCGGCGGCCGGCGTGCGTATTCTCGCCCAGGCGCCGCTGGACCGACGCAGCATGCTGATCATCGCCACCTCGTTCGGTGTCGGCCTGGGCATTGCCGCCCAACCGAACCTGCTGCACTTGATGCCGACGCTGGTGCAAAACCTGTTTGACTCGGCCATCACCAGCGGCGGGCTGACCGCCATCGCATTGTGCCTGTTACTGCCGGAAGCCAAAGCGAGCCCCGCAGCAAACAGCGCGCCACATGGCGATACGCTGGAACCGCTTTGAGGGTTTTATTGCATCAGGACTTGTCTGAGGCTTGAGGGTGGGTTATCTGTGCATACATCGTCTCTATCGATCAGCACGGAAACCTCCATGAGCCTCGAAGTTCCTGCCCACAGCACCCACGCCGGGAAGCCCGCCAGCCGCATTCGGCAAAAGAACGAGCAAGCGATTCTTCAAGCGGCCGAAGACGAGTTCGCGCGTCACGGCTACAAGGGCACCAGCATGAACACCATCGCTGCCAGCGCCGGGTTGCCGAAGGCCAACTTGCACTACTACTTCACCAACAAGATGGGCCTGTACGTCGCGGTGCTCAGCAATATCCTCGAACTGTGGGACAGCACCTTCAACGCGCTGACCGCCGAGGACGACCCGGCCGTGGCCCTCACCCGCTACATCCGCACCAAGATGGAGTTTTCCCGACGACAGCCCCAGGCCTCGCGGATCTTCGCCATGGAGATCATCAGCGGCGGCGAATGCCTTACCGAATACTTCGGCCAGGACTACCGCGCCTGGTTCAGCGGCCGGGCGGCCGTGTTCCAGGCCTGGATCGATGCCGGCAAGATGGACCCCATCGACCCCGTCCACCTGATCTTCCTGCTGTGGGGCAGCACCCAGCACTATGCCGACTTCGCCAGCCAGATCTGCCGCGTCACCGGGCGCACCAAGTTGACCAAACAAGATATGGAAGACGCCGGCACCAACCTGATCCACATCATTCTCAAAGGCTGTGGCATCAAGCCCGCCCTCTAGACGACACCGCCTATGCCTTTCACCCTCACCGGCCTTTGCGAATTCCGCGAAGAAATTCGCAAAAGCCGCTTCATCACCCTGGCCGCACCGATCACCAGCGCGCAAGAAGCCCAAGCGTTCATCGAGCAGCACAGCGACCTGAACGCCACGCACAATTGCTGGGCCTGGAAACTCGCCGACCAGTACCGCAGCAACGACGACGGCGAACCTGGCGGCACCGCCGGGCGACCGATCCTCGCCGCCATCGAGGCCCAGGGCTTCGATCAGGTGGTGGTGCTGGTGATTCGCTGGTACGGCGGCATCCAACTGGGCACCGGCGGGCTGGCGCGGGCGTATGGCGGCGGCGCGAACAAATGCCTGCAAACCGCCGAGCGCATCGAGCTGATCAGCCGCGTGCCGTTGAGCTGCGACTGCGGGTTTTCCGAACTGAACCTGGTCAAGTTGCGGGTCGCCGAACTCGGCGGGCTGGTGCTGGAGGAACACTTCACCGCCAACGGCGTGGAGCTGCAACTGGCCCTGGGCGAAGCACACATCGACACCCTGCAAAACCAGCTTGCCGACCTGAGCCGGGGGCGTATCCTGCTGCAACGTTGAAACTGCTAATGTTGTTCGCTGAACGCCCTGAACCGCGACGTCAAAGGAAGCTCTGCATGTCTACGCCAAAAACCGCACTGATCATCGGCGCCTCACGCGGGCTGGGCCTTGGCCTGGTCAAGCAATTGCTCAAGGATGGCTGGGACGTGACCGCCACCGTGCGTGACCCGAACAAGGCCGACGCCCTGAAAGCCGTGGGCCCGGTACAGATCGAGAAACTCGACATGGACGATCAGCAAGCTGTGATCGCCCTGAGCCAGCGCCTCAAGGAACGCACATTCGACCTGCTGTTCGTCAACGCCGGCGTCAAGGGCCCGGCGAACCAGGAACCTGGCCACGCCACCCTGGCGGAAGTCGGCCAGTTGTTCTTCACCAACGCCGTGGCGCCGATCAACCTGGCCCAGCGCTTTGTCGGGCAGATCCGCAAAGATTCCGGCGTGCTGGCGTTCATGAGTTCAGTCCTGGGCAGCGTGACCATCCCCGACGGTTCCGAGCTGGCGCTCTACAAGGCAAGCAAGGCCGCCCTAAACTCGATGACCAACAGCTTCATCACCCAACTCGGCGAGCAAAAAATGACCGTGCTTTCCCTGCATCCGGGTTGGGTGAAGACCGACATGGGCGGCGAAAACGCACACATCGACGTCGAGACCAGCGTGCGCGGCCTGCTCGATCAGGTGAATGCCTACACCGGCAAAGGCGGCCACCACTTCGTAGACTACCGGGGCCATACCATTCCCTGGTAAGCCGCCATCAAAGGTGGGAACACGCTTCTCGAAAGCAGCGCGTTCCTACCGGTAGACCCGATCTAGAACTACACGTAATCTAGCCACCTCGCCTTCACCGGCGACCCTGGATCAGCAGACAGGGCAACACTGAGCTGGCAAACCTGAACCCATCATTCAGAGGAGCCGGCCCATGCCTGCGACCCGTATCTGGTTAAAAAACCCCCTCGCGATTTTCACTGCCAATGGCCTCGATGCCCGTGGCGGCCTGGTGCTGCAAGACGGCGTGATCAGCGAACTGCTGGGCATCGGGCAAGCGCCTGCACAGCCCTGTACACAGGTGTTCGACGCCCGCGAACATGTGGTCTTGCCGGGGCTGATCAATACCCATCATCACTTCTACCAGACCCTGACTCGCGCCTGGGCGCCGGTGGTCAATCAGCCGTTGTTCCCGTGGCTGAAGACCCTGTACCCGGTGTGGGCGCGGCTGACTCCGGAAAAACTCGCCCTGGCCAGCAAAGTCGCGCTGGCGGAATTGCTGCTCTCAGGCTGCACCACGGCGGCAGACCACCACTACCTGTTCCCGGACGGCCTGGAACATGCCATCGACGTGCAAGTCGACGTGGTGCGCGAACTGGGCATGCGCGCCATGCTCACTCGCGGCTCCATGAGCCTGGGCGAAGCCGACGGTGGCTTGCCGCCGCAGCAAACCGTGCAACAGGGCGCGGTGATTCTGGACGATAGCCAGCGCCTGATCCGCCAGTACCACGAACGCGGCGACGGCGCGCAGATCCAGATCGCCCTGGCGCCCTGCTCGCCGTTTTCCGTCACCCCGCAAATCATGCAAGCCAGCGCCGAACTGGCCGCGAGCCTCGATGTGCGCCTGCACACGCACCTGGCGGAAACCCTCGACGAGGAAGATTTCTGCCTGCAACGCTTCGGCCTGCGCACCGTGGACTACCTCGACAGCGTCGGTTGGCTCGGCCCCCGCACCTGGCTGGCCCACGGCATTCACTTCAACCCGGATGAAATCGCCCGCCTGGGCGCCGCCGGCACCGGGATCTGCCATTGCCCAAGCTCGAACATGCGCCTGGCCTCCGGCATCTGCCCGACCCTGGACCTGCTCGCCGCCGGTGCCCCGATCGGCCTGGGCGTGGACGGTTCGGCCTCCAACGATGCGTCGAACATGATCCTCGAAGCCCGTCAGGCGCTGTACATCCAGCGCCTGCGTTATGGCGCGGAAAAAATCACCCCGCAAGGCGTGCTGGGCTGGGCGACCAAAGGCTCGGCGCAGTTGCTCGGTCGTTCGGATATCGGTGAACTAGCCGTAGGAAAGCAGGCCGATCTGGCGCTGTTCAAGCTGGACGAACTGCGCTTCTCCGGCAGTCACGATCCGATTTCGGCGTTGCTGTTGTGCGGCGCCGACCGGGCCGACCGGGTGATGATCGGCGGGCAATGGCGGGTGATCGACGGCCAGGTCGAGGGCCTCGACCTCAAAGGCTTGATTGCCGATCACAGCCAGGCCTCCCGTAACCTGATCAACCCTTTGTAGGAGCGAGCTCGCTCGCGAAAAACGTCAACGCTAACGCAGGTGTTCTGATTCACACGGCGCTCTCAGATTGTTCGCGAGCAAGCTCACGCCTACACCCCTAACAGCGACAACATGATAAAGGTCGCAAACAACACAAAGTGGGTCATCCCTTCGATGGCGTTGGTTTCGCCATCGTTGAGGTTGATCGCACTGACGATCAGCGTGATCAACACCATCACGCTTTGCACCGGCGTCATCGCCATCTGGAACGGCTGGCCGGAGTAGAGCGCCATCGCTTCCATCACCGGCACCGTCAGGATCACCGTCGACAACGATGCGCCCAGTGCAATGTTCACCACCGACTGCATGCGGTTGGCCAGGGCGGCGCGCAAGGCGGTCAGAATCTCCGGTGCCGCCGAGATGGCCGCGACCACAATCGCCGTCATCACCGGCGGAGCGCCCGTGCCTTCCAGGCCCAGGTCGAGGGTCTTGGACATCACCTCGGCCAGCGCGCCAATCACAACCACCCCGAACACCAGCGTACCGATGGCATATGCCAGGTTCACCGGCGGCGCCTGTTCTTCCGGCAACGTCTTGCGGCGTTTTTCCGGGTAGCTGTAGCTGAAGAAATAACTGTGCGGGCCCACCTGCATGCGCAGGAACAGGGTGTAGAGCACCACCATCGCGCCGATGGTGAAGGCCGAGTAAATTTTCCAGTCCTCTTCGGGGATGAATTCCGGCACCACCATCGACACGCCCATGGCGGTGAGGATCATCACGCTGTAGGTGCGCGCCGAATCGTCATTGTAGGACTGTTCGCCGTGCTTGATGCCCCCCATCAGCGCGGCCAGGCCGAGGATGCCGTTGATATCGAGCATCACCGCCGAGTAGATGGTGTCGCGCACCAGGGTCGGCGACGGTTCGTTGCTCATCATGATCGCCAGGATCACCACTTCCACCAGCACGGCGGCCAGGGTCAGGATCATGGTGCCGTAGGGGTCGCCGACCTTTTCCGCCAACTGCTCGGCATGGTGAGCGACGCGCATCGACGCCACCACGATAAAGCCAATCAGCGCCAGGCCGGCCAGCAGCGCGACCATTTGCCCGTTATGGAGCATCCAGTGCTCCAGCGGGTACGCGGCGACGGCGGCGATCAGCGCCAGCAGCATGAATTTTTCTTGCTTGAGAGAGGTGAGCATTGCGGGCCTTTTGTGCGGCAAATCAGTCATTGACGGGGTACAGACTGCAGTACATCGCTAACGTTTCGTTACATCTTAGTTCGCAGCGCCCCTGCGCGAATAGATCCAATACTCTCCTCTTGGTCAGGTTTTGCCGATTATTTCAGTCATGGCCTGTAGAATGCCGCCATTGCACCCGATGAGATTTTAGACATGTACGATTGGCTCAACGCCCTGCCCAAGGCTGAACTGCACCTGCACCTGGAAGGCTCGCTGGAGCCTGAGCTGCTGTTCGCCCTGGCCGAGCGCAACAAGATTGCGCTGCCATGGAACGACGTCGACACCCTGCGCAAGGCCTACGCCTTCAACAACCTGCAAGAGTTTCTCGACCTGTATTACCAGGGCGCCGATGTATTGCGCACCTCCCAGGATTTCTACGACCTGACCTGGGCCTACCTGCTGCGCTGCAAAGCGCAGAACGTGATCCACACCGAACCCTTCTTCGACCCGCAAACCCACACCGACCGTGGCGTGCCGTTCGAAGTGGTGCTCAACGGCATCGCCGCCGCGCTCAAAGATGGCGAGCAGCAACTGGGCATCACCAGCGGCTTGATCCTCAGCTTCCTGCGCCACTTGAGCGAAGCCGAAGCCGAGAAAACCCTCGACCAGGCGCTGCCGTTCCGCGATGCGTTCGTGGCCGTGGGCCTGGACAGTTCGGAAATGGGCCACCCGCCGAGCAAGTTCCAGCGCGTGTTCGACCGTGCCCGCAACGAAGGCTTCTTCACCGTGGCCCACGCCGGCGAAGAAGGCCCGCCCGAGTACATCTGGGAAGCCCTCGACCTGCTGAAAGTCCAGCGTATCGACCATGGCGTGCGCGCCATCGAAGACGAGCGCCTGATGCAACGGATCATCGACGAACAGATCCCGCTGACCGTGTGCCCGCTGTCCAACACCAAGCTGCGCGTGTTCGACGACATGGCCCAGCACAACATCCTCGACATGCTCGAGCGTGGGGTGAAGGTGACGGTGAACTCGGACGACCCGGCGTACTTCGGCGGCTACGTCACCGAGAACTTCCATGCGCTGTACACCGCCCTGGGCATGACCCAGGACCAGGCCAAACGCCTGGCGCAAAACAGCCTGGATGCGCGGCTGGTGAAGCCCTGACGGCGTAAACCGCGACTGACAATGTGGGAGCCAGCGCGCTCCCACATTCGTTGTGGATTGCCGGTTAAATCTCGCTCAACTCTTCCAGGGTCTTGCCCTTCGTCTCCATCCCAAACACCCACACCACCAGCGCCGCCACCGCAAAGCACAATGCGCCCAGGGCAAACACCCCGCCCTGCCCGGTAATCGGGAACACCAGCCCGGTCACCAACGGCCCGAGCAACGACCCGACCCGCCCGATCGCCGAAGCGAACCCGGCCCCCGTCGCCCGCGCCGAGGTGGGGTACAACTCCGGCGTGTAGGTGTACAGCACCGCCCACATGCCAAACAGAAAGAACTGCATCAACAACCCCGAGGCGATCAGCAGGCCGATATTGCCGCCAAACACCGCGCTTTGCCCATACAGAAACGCCATCACCCCGCCGCCGAGCAAGGTCACCACGCACACCGGCTTGCGCCCCCAACGCTCTACCAGCCAGGCCGCCATCAGGAACCCGGGAATCCCGCCCAGGGAAATGATCACCGTGTAATACACCGACTGGGTCACCGCAAACCCCGACTGCTGCAGCAAGGCACTCAACCAGGAAGTGAGCCCATAAAAGCCGAGCAAGGCGAAGAACCACACACTCCAGATCATCATCGTGCGCTGGCGATACTGCGCCGACCATAATTGCTGGAACGCCGAGAAGAAGTTGCCCGGCACACTCTCCACCCGCGGCAGGCGAATCGGTTGCGGCAACTCGGCGCGGCCCAGGGAGTCGCGCACTTTCGCCTCGATCCCCAGCAACACCTTATCCGCCGCCGCATGCCGCCCGGCCTGCTCCAGCCAGCGCGGCGACTCCGGGATAAAAAACCGGATCGCCAACACAAACACCGCCGGCACCGCCAGCACCAGGAAGATGTCGCGCCAGCCGATCAGCGGCAGCAAAAAGTACGACAGCACCCCCGCCGCCACAAAACCCAACGGCCAGAAGCCATCCATCAACGCGATATAGCGCCCGCGCCCCTTGGCCGGAATCAGCTCCGAGAGCATCGACTGCGCGATCGGAAACTCCATGCCCATGCCAATGCCGAGCAGGATGCGAAACAACGTCAGCGTCTCCACCGTCTGCGCCGTGGAACATAAGTAGCTGGCGATCCCCCACAACACGATGCTCCACTGGAACACCGGCTTGCGCCCGAAGCGATCGGCGAGCATCCCGGACAACGACGCGCCCACCACCATGCCGAAAAAACTCGAACTGGCCAGCAAGCCAGCCTGGGCCGTGCTCAGGCCGAACTCGGCTTTGATCGAGCCGAGCAGGAAAGTCATCATCGCCAGATCCATGGAGTCGAAGAAAAACGCCAGGGCGATGATGATAAAAATGACTCGGTGGTAACCGCTGATGGGCAACCGTTCCAGCCGTTCTGCCGCGCTATAGCCGTGCGTACCCATGCCCCATCCCCTGTGTGAATAATCCCCTCTGGGAGTGTGGGCCATGGTTTTTCCGGGTTATTGCTGGGTGCGACCTGATCGCAACTCTGAACGACGTCATCCGGGTCAGAGCGCGTCGGGCACGGCCAACCGGGTGATTTCCGCCAACCCGGTGTCGCTGACGAGCAAGGCGCGGGACTCGTTGACCGCACGGATCCAGTTCGACTGCAAAAACAGTTGCAATAGCCCGGCTCCCAGCGCGCCGCCCAGGTGCGGTTGCTGCTGGCTCCAATCGAAACAGTCGCACACCAGCGGCAAGGCCAGCGCCTGGGTGAAAATGCCCAGGCCAGCCAGGTGCTGCGCGCCTTTGACCGTGACTTGGGTGCGGAGCTCGTGGCGCTCGATCCAGCCGGCCGCGATCATCCGCTGATACAGTTGCGCCGCCAGTTCGCCGCCGAGGTGCCCATGGCATAACCGCGCATGGCGCAGCGGGGCCGGCGCCGCCAGGGTCAGCGGTGAAGCCTGCGGTGAGCTGCGCGCCGCACTGGCCATGGTGGTGCTGGCCAAGGCATCGATGGCGGTGCTGACATCCGCCGCCGCCACACGAAACAACCGCTTGCCGCGACGCGCTTCGACACGCAGCAAACCGCCGCCGGTAAGCCGCGCCAGATGGGCATTCGCCGAGGCCGGCGACAACCCCGTGAGCGTCGCCAGTTCCTGGGAAGACTTGGCCGAGCCGTCCATCAAGGCCCAGAGCATGGCGGTGCGTTTTGGCTCGGCGAGCAAGCTGGCAATCTGACTGATGCAAGGTGCCTGTTCCATGTGTTCACTCCTTGTTAAATCATTTCTCTGCTGTGGTTGGCGCCAAAGTATAGGTGCGCAAGCAGCCAGTTCCCCGGCGTCTGACAGCGCGGATAGGGACAGGATCTGAGTGAAATTTCCGGCTTTAGTGGAGGCTATTACGCACTGGTGAATTGTTCCGACCACTGCGCGGTCAATGTCGCACAACGGGACACGAGCATTTCCCGCAGCAGTTTGATGGGCTTACTCAACTGCGCGCGATGCGCGCATAACAGGTTGAGCGGCGTCCGCTCGCCGCGCAGCTCAGGCAGAATCACGCGCAAGCGTCCGGCGCGGACGTCGCTGCTCACATCCAACCAGGACTTGTAGGCGATGCCCACCCCGGCGACAGCCCATCGCCGTACCACGTCAGCATCGTCACTGAAGCGGTCGCCGCCGACAGTCAGGCTGACTTCGCGTTTGCCGTCATGAAACGTCCAGTGGTCATGCACGCGAGTGCCGAGCATATACAGCAGGCAATTGTGCTGGGCCAGTTGCTCCAGATGCCGCGGTTCGCCGTGGCGCTCGAGATAACTGGGGGCCGCGCACAGCACGCGCACGTTATCCGGCGCGACGGGCAGCGCGACCAGGCTGGAATCCTCCGGTTCGCCATAGCGCAGGGCGATATCCACCGGCTGGCGGAACAGGTCGGCAATGCGGTCGCCCAGCAACAGGCGCACCGTCAGTTGCGGATAGTCACGCTGGAACTCGTCGAGCCAGGGCAACAGCTGGTTGCGACCAAAATCCGAGGGTGCCGACAGTTGCAGCACACCGCTGACATGGTCCTGGCCACTGGCCAATAACCGCCGCCCTTCGTCCAGCGAGCTCAGTGCGGCACGCGCATATCCGAGAAAGCCGTCCCCTTCAGCGGTGAGGCGCAGGCTGCGAGTGGAGCGCGCCAGCAAGCGCGTGCCCAGTTGCTGTTCGATACGCTTCAACGCCGCGCTGGCCACCGCCGGCGACAGGTCCATGACCCGCGCCGCGGCCGACAGACTGCCCAGGTCCGCTGCGCGCACGAACAACTGCAAATCATCAAAGCGCAGCATCCAATTCCACCCATTATCAAAATATTGTTGAAACAGACTGCTGTTTTAGCCGCTTTTATCTGCATCGGAAATAGCCAATCATCTGCCCATCCCATACAGCCCGTGTCAGGAGTCGAATATGTCCGCTGCCTTTAACGTCATCGCCACGCTGATCGCCAAACCTGGCCAACAACACACCCTCGAGTCGCTGCTGCGCGGCCTGCTGGAACCGACCCGCCAGGAAGCCGGTTGCGAACAGTACGACCTGCACCAGGACCTGCAACATCCCGAGACGTTCTACATGCTCGAACGCTGGCGCGACGACGCGGCCCTGGCCGACCACGACCAGAGCGCACACATCCAGAGTTTCCGCGCCAAGGCCGCCGACGTACTCGCGCACTTCGAACTCAAGCGCCTGAAATTTCTTGCCTGATCACCGCCCTTTTTTGTAGGAGCGAGCTTGCTCGCGAAAATCGTAAACGATGACGCCGCGCTTTTGATTCAGCGCGGCCCCTGTGAGTTTTTCGCGAGCAAGCTCGCTCCTACAGTCAACTCCCTACTTCTGGAGCCCCCATGAAAGCCATTGCCTACTACGCCTCACTGCCGATCAACGATCCGAAATCCCTGCAAGACATCGAGCTGCCGGAACCGGTCGCCGGCCCGCGCGACCTGCTGGTGGAAGTCAAAGCCATCTCGGTCAACCCGGTGGACACCAAGGTCCGCCAGAACGTCGCCCCGGAAAACGGCGCCGCCAAGGTGCTCGGCTGGGACGTGGCCGGTGTGGTCAAGGCCGTCGGCAGTGAAGTGACGCTGTTCAAGGCCGGTGACAACGTGTTCTACGCCGGCTCCCTGGTACGCCCGGGCGGCAACAGCGAACTGCACACCGTAGACGAGCGCATCGTCGGCCATATGCCCAAGAGCCTGGGTTTTGCCGACGCGGCCGCCTTGCCGCTGACCGCCATCACCGCCTGGGAACTGTTGTTCGAACGCCTGCAAGTGCGCGAGGGTAAAAAGGACGAAGGCCAGAGCCTGCTGATCGTCGGCGCTGCCGGCGGCGTGGGGTCGATCCTGACCCAATTGGCCAGCCAGCTCACCGCACTGAAGGTCATCGGCACCGCGTCGCGCCCGGAAACCCAGGCCTGGGCCAAGGCCCTTGGCGCCGACCTGGTGATCGACCATAGCCAGCCGCTGAGCGACGCCCTGAAACACGCGGGTGTGGCCCAGGTGACCCACGTCGCCAGCCTGACCCAGACCGACCACCATTTGGATCAACTGGTCGAAGCCCTGCAGCCCCAAGGCAAGCTGGCGCTGATCGACGATCCGAAGGCCCTGGACGTGAGCAAACTCAAGCGCAAGAGCCTGTCGCTGCATTGGGAGTTCATGTACACCCGCTCGATGTTCGAGACGCCGGACATGATCGAGCAACACAACCTGCTCAATCGCGTCGCCGAGCTGATCGATGCCGGCACCCTGAAAACTACCGTGGGCGAGCACTTCGGCGTGATCAACGCCGAGAACCTACGCCGCGCCCACGCGCTGCTCGAAAGCGGCAAGGCCAAGGGTAAGATCGTGCTGGAAGGGTTCTAAAAGAGGTCTGTCAGTGTCGTCCGTCATTCGTGTAAGTGATGGACGACACCACTAGTCAGGGAATTGACCTTTGTCATCATTGTGAACGTATTCGGGTTTATATTGGCGGCCTTTGCCACGATTCTTTTACGTGAGGAAGTCAGCAATGAAGATCCTGATAAAAGCGTTAGCAAAATCCCCGGGCAATAAATGGCAGGTCCGTCTCGACGGCGAAGCCATCACCTTCCGCAGTGAGGCCGAAGCCCGCGCCTTCGCCGAGACCCTGCAAGCGCGCATCCAGGCGCCCCACCGTTTCCCACTCGACCAGCAACGCTCCGCCGCCGCTGGCTGACGTCTTTCAGACCTGCGCCTGTAGGGCACGTGCCCGTTGCAGGCGCTGGGTCGACAGTGCAATCGTCACCGCCAAGACCCCGCACAAGCTGATGACCATCGCCATCGGCATCGCCGTGCCGTCGTGCAACACGCCCACCAACGAAGCCGCCCCCGCCGCCACGCCGAACTGAATGCAACCGAGCATTGCCGAGGCGCTACCGGCTCGCGCGCCCTGCCCGCTCATGGCGCAGGCCGAGGTGTTGGGCAAAATGCAGCCCAGGCTGGCGATGCAGATAAACAGCGGCAGCAGCAACGGCCACAACGCATCGGTGCGCAAGGCCGCGACGCCGAGCAGCGCCAACGCCGCCAGCATGTAGAGCCACACCGTGCGCGACAGCAAGAACGCCGGCCCGCGCTTGGCGAGCAAGCGCGCATTGACTTGGGCCATCAGAATAAAGCCGGCGGCGTTGGAGCCGAATACCCAGCCGAAATGCTCGGCGGGCACGCCATAGAGTTTGATGAATACGAAGGGCGAACCGGCGATGTAGGCAAACATCCCGGCAATCGAAATGCCCCCGGTCAGGGCGTAACCGAGGTAGACCCGGTCCGACAACAGGTCGATATAGCGGCGCAGCGACCCGGACAACGGTTGCCGAGGCTGATGGGCCGGAAAGGTTTCCGGCAAACCGACCGCCACTGCGATCGCGGCCATCACGCTGAACACCGTCAGGGCCAGGAAGATCGACTGCCAGCCCCACACCCCGACCATCAGCCCGCCCGCCAATGGCGCAAGGATCGGCGCCAGGCCGGTCACCAGCATCAGTTGCGAATACACCTTGGCCGAGGTCACTACATCACACTTGTCGCTGACCACCGCGCGGGAAATCACCATGCCCGCGCAACCGCCGAGGGCCTGCACGAAACGTGCGCCGATCAGCCATTCCAAAGACGGCGCATAGGCGCAGGCGAAGGAGGCCAGCGTAAACAACGTGACCCCGCTGAGCAGCGGCACACGACGACCAAAGCGGTCCGCCAGCGGGCCGTAGATCAATTGGCCGATGGCCAGGCCGCCGAAATACACCGCCAAGGTCAGCTGGATATGTTTTTCATCGGTGGCGAACGCCGTCGCCATCGCCGGGAAACCCGGCAGGTAAAAGTCGATCGCCAGCGGCGCGAAGGCGCTCAAGGCGCCCAAAATCAGGAGTATGCGCAGGTTCATCAGGCACCCAAGTATGTCGGCAGCCCGACAGTCTAGCCGCGCTTGGGTGCGTTGAACATTACGATAGCTCGCTAACTATTAAATCAGGCGACGCTGTAGCCTTCTTCACGGATCAAGCCGGCGATCACGTCGCGGCTCAACTGGCTTTGCACGCTGACTTGCTTGGCCGCCAGGTCGACTTTCACTTCGGCTGCCGGGTCCTGATTCTGCACCGCCTGGGTCACTGCCCGGACGCAATGGCCGCAGGTCATTCCTTCAACGTTGAATACTTGCATGACATGACTCCTTTAATGAGGGTGGACGCAGTATCGACCTTGCCACGATGGCAAGGTCAAGCGGCAAAAATAGCCGCCGGGCTGGTATTCAGTGACGCAGTCGGCCAAGCTTCACCCATCTTTGATGTGAACCACGGAGCATTCGCCATGCGCTGGTCGTTTTTTGGCCTTGTCGGCCTGATGAGTTTGTCTGCCGCTGCGCCCATGGCCAGCGCCGCCGAAGACTATGCGGTGCTGATCATTTCCCGCGAACGCCTGGAAGTACCGACCAACTGCGAGATCGGCCTGTACATCCAGGACCAGTTGGCCGGGCGCCTGTTCCAGGAACAGTCCACCGCGTTCAACCTGCCGGCCGGCAATGTGTCGCTGCGCCTGAAGCTGCTGCCGGGCCAAGCGCCGGGTTGCCTACCGGGCCTGCTGGCGCCAGCCGCGCAGAACATCACGCTGAAGGTCGGTGACGTGCGCAAATTACGCATCGCACAAGGCCCGGAAGGCATGTACCTCAAACCTGCGACATTGGGATACTAAAGACGCTTGACCTTCCCCACAGGTCAAGGTTGATCCTAGGGGCAACTTCTTCAGGAGGACTGCCCCATGAATGGAACCACCACGTTTGACCTGCCCATCGGCGGCATGACCTGCGCCAGCTGCGCCGGGCGTGTCGAGCGCGCGCTGGGCAAGGTGCCGGGGGTGCAACGTGTCAGCGTGAACCTGGCCAACGAGCGCGCCCATATCGAGGTGCTCGGCCAGATGGACCCCGCCGTGCTGATCGCCGCCGTCGACAAGGCCGGCTACAGCGCGTCGCTGCCCCAAAGCGAAACCAAGACCGATGCCGATCAAGCCCAGCGCCTGCACCACGAGCGTTGGGCGCTGCTGCTGGCGATTGTGCTCGCGTTGCCGCTGGTGCTGCCGATGCTGGCACAGCCCTTCGGCCTGCACTGGATGCTGCCGGCCTGGGTCCAGTTCGCCCTGGCCACGCCGGTGCAGTTCATCTTCGGTGCGCGCTTTTACATCGCCGCGTGGAAAGCCGTGCGCGCCGGCGCCGGCAATATGGACCTGCTGGTCGCGATCGGCACCAGCGCCGGTTACGGTCTGAGCCTGTACGAATGGCTCACCGCGCCCGCCGGCAGCATGCCGCACCTGTATTTCGAAGCCTCGGCGGTGGTGATCGCTCTGGTGCTGCTCGGCAAATACCTGGAAAGCCGCGCCAAACGCCAGACCGCCAGCGCCATCCGGGCCCTGGAAGCCTTGCGCCCGGAGCGCGCGATTCGGGTGATTGACGGCCGCGAAGAAGACGTCGCGATCAACGCGCTCAAGCTCGGCGACCACGTGCTGGTCAAACCCGGCGAGCGCTTCCCGGTGGACGGGGAAGTGGTGGACGGCCAAAGCCATGCCGACGAAGCGCTGATCAGCGGCGAAAGCCTGCCAGTGCCGAAACAACCGGGTGACAAGGTCACCGGTGGCGCGATCAACGGCGAAGGGCGCTTGCTGGTCCGCACCGTGGCCCTCGGCGCGGAAAGCGTGCTGGCGCGCATCATCCGCCTGGTGGAAGACGCCCAGGCGGCCAAGGCACCAATCCAGAAACTGGTGGATAAAGTCAGCCAGGTGTTCGTGCCGACGGTGCTGGTGCTGGCGTTGCTCACGCTGCTCGGCTGGTGGCTGTACGGCGCTTCGCTGGAGACTGCGATCATCAATGCGGTCGCCGTGCTGGTGATCGCCTGCCCGTGCGCCCTGGGCCTGGCCACACCGACCGCGATCATGGCCGGCACTGGCGTAGCGGCGCGTCACGGTATCCTGATCAAGGATGCCGAAGCGCTGGAGCGCGCCCACGCCGTCAGCGCGGTGGTATTCGACAAAACCGGCACGCTCACTTCCGGCACGCCGAAGATCGCTCACTTGGCGGCAGTCGACGGCAACGAACCGCTGCTGCTGCAACAGGCCGGCGCCTTGCAACGCGGCAGCGAACACCCGCTGGCCAAGGCGGTGCTGGATGCCTGCCGCGAACAGTGGCTGAACGTGGCCGATGTGAGCGCCAGCCAGTCCCTGACCGGGCGCGGCATTGCCGGCACCCTCGACGGTCGGCCGCTGGCCCTGGGCAACCGCCGTCTGCTGGAAGACAACGGGCTGGACGCGGGCGCACTGAACGCTTCGGCCAAGGCCTGGGAAGCCGAAGGCCGCACCTTGTCCTGGCTGATCGAGCAAGGCGCGCAACCGCGGGTACTCGGGCTGTTCGCTTTCGGCGACACTCTCAAGCCCGGCGCGCTGGAAGCCGTGGCCCAACTCAAGGCGCGGCACATCAGCAGCCATTTGCTCACCGGTGATAATCGCGGCAGTGCGCGGGTAGTCGCCCAGGCGCTGGGCATCGACGATGTCCACGCCGAAGTGCTCCCGGCCGACAAAGCCGCCACCGTCGCCGAACTGAAAAAAACCGGCGTGGTGGCGATGGTCGGCGACGGCATCAACGACGCCCCGGCCCTGGCCGCCGCCGACATCGGCATCGCCATGGGCGGCGGCACCGACGTGGCCATGCACGCTGCCGGCATCACCCTGATGCGCGGTGATCCACGCCTGGTGCCGGCCGCGCTGGAGATCAGCCGCAAGACCTACGCAAAGATCCGCCAGAACCTGTTCTGGGCCTTTGTGTATAACTTGATCGGTATTCCCCTGGCGGCATTCGGCCTGCTCAACCCGGTGTTGGCCGGCGCGGCGATGGCCTTGTCCAGCGTCAGCGTGGTGAGCAATGCGCTGTTGTTGAAAACCTGGAAACCCAAGGATCTGGAGGACCCACATCCATGAGCATGAACATCGGCCAGGCGGCGCGTTCAAGCGGTTTGAGCGCCAAGATGATTCGCTACTACGAATCCATCGGCCTGCTCAAAGCCGCCCATCGCACCGAGAGCGGCTATCGCGTGTACGGTGCCGACGACTTGCACACCCTGGCGTTCATCAAACGCTCGCGGGACCTGGGGTTTTCATTGGAAGAAGTCGGCAAGCTGCTGACGTTGTGGCAGGACCGGCAACGGGCCAGCGCCGATGTGAAGGCCCTGGCGCGCCAGCATATCGAGGAGCTGAACCAAAAGATTCTGGAGCTGGGGCAGTTGCGCGATACGTTGCAGGACCTGGTGGAACACTGCCACGGCGATCATCGGCCGGACTGTCCGATTCTCAAGGAATTGGCGTCGGGTGGTTGCTGCGCCTGAAGGGGTAAGGGGTGTACACAAAACCAATGTGGGAGGGGGCTTGCCCCCGATAGCGGTGGACCAGTCAATACACGTATCGACTGACATGGCGCTATCGGGGGCAAGCCCCCTCCCACATTTTTAGATCTTCTATTGCCTGAAGATCATTCCAACATTTTTAGATCTTCAATTGCCTGAAGATCACTTCCACACGTCGGGAGGTTGCTGCGCTTGAAAGGGGAGGCGGTAAGGGGTGTACACGAAACCAATGTGGGAGGGGGCTTGCCCCCGATAGCAGTGGATCAGTCAATATAAGTATCGACTGACATGGCGCCATCGGGGGCAAGCCCCCTCCCACATTTAGATCTCCAATTACCTGAAGATCATTCCAACATTTTTAGATCTTCAATTGCCTGAAGATCATTCCCATATTTTTAGATCTCCAATTACCTGAAGATCATTCCCATATTTTTAGATCTTCAATTGCCTGAAGATCACTTCCACACGTCGGGTGGTTGTTGCGTCTGAAGGGGGTAAGGGGTGTACACAAAACCAATGTGGGAGGGGGCTTGCCCCCGATAGCGGTGGATCAGTCAATATACGTATCGACTGACACGGAGCTATCGGGGGCAAGCCCCCTCCCACATTTAGATCTCCAATTACCTGAAGATCACTTCCACACTTTTTAGATCTCCAATTACCTGAAGATCACTTCTACACTTTTTAGATCTCCAATTGTTTGAAGATCACTTCCACACTGTTTATATCGACAACAGCTTGGGGGTCACTGCATCCAAGGCGGTGGCGGTGGTTCGTCAGGCGTTTTGCTCGGTGGCGCATCATCCGCCGCGCGAGCCGCCTGGCGCCGCTCTTCGTCCAGTCGCGCCGCTTCGATCTCGCGGATCACGCCGCCCACGTCGGCCAGTTCTTCCGGTTCGTCGAACTCGCCGGTCAAGATGCTGGCCGGGTGCAAGGTGCCGGCTTCGTACAGCGCCCACATTTCCTTGGCGTACTTGGTCTTCTTCAGCTCCGGGGCAAAGCGCCCGAAGTAGGAAGCCATGTTGCCCACATCCCGCTCCAGCATGTTGAACGCGTGGTTGTTGCCCGCCGCATCCACCGCCTGGGGCAGGTCGATGATCACCGGGCCGGTCGGCGTGAGCAGTACGTTGAACTCGGACAGGTCACCATGCACCAGGCCGGTACACAACATCAGCACGATCTGGGAGATCAGGAACGCGTGGTACTCGCGCGCCTGGTCCGGCTCCAGCACCACGTCGTTCAGGCGCGGCGCCGCATCGCCGTACTCGTCGGCCACCAGCTCCATCAACAGCACGCCTTCAAGGAAGTCATACGGCTTGGGCACGCGAACGCCCGCGCCGGCCAGGCGGAACAACGCCGCGACTTCGGCGTTCTGCCAGGCATCTTCGGTTTCTTTCTTACCGAATTTGGAACCCTTGGCCATCGCCCGGGCCTGCCGGCTGTTACGGACCTTTCGGCCTTCCTGGTATTCGGACGCTTGACGAAAACTTCGTTTGTTCGCCTCCTTGTAAACCTTGGCGCAACGCAATTCGTTGCCGCAGCGCACCACATAAACAGCTGCTTCTTTACCACTCATGAGTGGGCGCAGCACTTCGTCGACCAGACCGTCTTCGATCAGGGGTTCAATGCGTTTAGGAGTCTTCATCAGCTTTTATTGTGGGTCCTTTATTACCAAACACGCGTATGGCACTCGTTATACGGCAATCGGCTCGCCTCGGGGAGGGGCTACCGAGCTTTGACCACCGAAGAATGCATCCAATATGCCAGTTTTCCACGCAATTCAGCGTTCAATGATCGCTGTCACGCCCTGCCCTCCGGCGGCACAGATTGAAATCAGCCCGCGCCCCTTGCCCGCGACGTCCAACAGCTTGGCCAGGTTGGCGACGATACGCCCGCCCGTCGCAGCAAACGGATGCCCGGCGGCCAGGGAACTGCCCTTGACGTTGAGGCGGCTGCGGTCGATCGAACCCAGCGGCGCGTCCAGCCCCAGGTGGGTCTTGCAGTAGTCCGCATCTTCCCAGGCCTTGAGCGTACACAACACTTGGGCAGCGAATGCTTCGTGGATCTCGTAGTAATCGAAGTCCTGCAGTGTCAGGCCATTCCTCGCCAGCAAACGCGGCACGGCGTACACCGGCGCCATCAACAGGCCTTCGGCGCCGTTGACGAAATCCACCGCCGCCGCTTCGCCGTCGCGCAGGTAAGCCAGGATCGGCAAGCCGCGCTCCCTGGCCCAGGCTTCGCTGCCGAGCAACACCAGGGAGGCGCCGTCCGTCAGCGGCGTGGAGTTGCCAGCGGTGAGCGTGCCTTTGGCGCTGCGCTCGAAGGCGGGCTTGAGGCCGGCGAGTTTTTCCAGGGTCAGGTCGGGGCGCAGGTTGTGGTCGCGGGTCAGGCCCAGAAACGGGGTGAGCAAATCGTTGTGCCAGCCTTCGGCGTAGGCCGCGGCCATTTTCTGGTGGCTCTCCAGGGCGAGCTGGTCTTGCTCGGCGCGCGGAATCTGCCAGGTCTGCGCCATCAGCTCACAGTGCTGGCCCATGGATAAACCGGTGCGGGGTTCGCCATTGCGCGGCAGCTCGGGTTTGAGGTGATGGGGACGGAGTTGTAACAAAAGTTTTAGTTTGTCCGCCAAGGATTGGCTGCGGTTGGCCTGCAGCAGAATCTTGCGCAGCCCTTCGTTCACCCCGATCGGTGCGTCGGACGTGGTGTCCACTCCACCGGCAATCCCGCACTCGATCTGGCCCAGGGCAATCTTGTTGGCCACCAGCAACGCCGCCTCCAGCCCGGTGCCGCAGGCCTGCTGAATGTCATAGGCCGGGGTTTGCGGCGACAGGCGCGAACCCAGCACGCATTCGCGGGTCAGGTTGAAGTCGCGCGAGTGCTTGAGCACCGCGCCGGCGACCACCTCGCCCAGGCGCAGGCCGTGCAGGTTGTAGCGCTCGATCAGGCCCTCCAGGGTGGCAGTCAGCATCGCCTGGTTGCTCGCCGTGGCATACGGGCCATTGGAGCGGGCGAAAGGAATGCGATTACCGCCAATGATCGCTACACGGCGCAATTGAGTCATGGAAAGCTCCCTGTCGGTTGTGGGGTAAGTCGTTCAGACTAGCCTAGGCTCAATCGAACGACTGCCGCCGCGAGGTGGTCAACCCTTTGAACCCCAGCCTTTGGAGAGCGTTCCATGTCTGACCGTTATATCGACTTCGCCAACTCAAGCCTCGGCCATCGCCTGGTCGCCGCCATTGGCCTGCCGTCACCGGTACGCCTGGAGCGCTGGCAAGCCGGGCGTCTGCGCCCGGTCGACGGCGCGCTGCTGCTCGGCGGCGGGGCACTGGCGGCCAAGGTGCTGGCGTTTGCGCACAAACTCACCGAGGCCATTTATAGCTACGGCGCCGGGCCGCTGGAAGCACCGGCCTGGATTCCCGGGCATGGCCCCAAGCTCAAGGCGCTGGTGTTCGACGCCAGCGACTTGCAACACACCGACCAGCTCAAGCAATTGCGCGAGTTCTTTCAGCCCCTGCTGAAAAACCTCGATCACAGCGCGCACCTGGTGATCCTCGGCCGCGCGCCGGAAAGTCTCAGCGACCCGTTCGCCGCCAGCGCCCAGCGCGCCCTCGAAGGGTTCAGCCGCTCCCTGGCCAAAGAACTGCGCAACGGCGGCGTATTGCAATTGCTGTCGGTCGGCCAAGGTGCCGAGGACCAACTGGAAGGGGCGTTGCGGTTTTTCCTGTCGCCCAAAAGTGCCTACATCTCGGGCCAGGTGATTCGCCTGGAAGCCTGCGCCACCCCCGTCGAAGACTGGACCCGCCCGCTTGCCGCGCGCAAGGCGCTGGTCACCGGCGCGGCGCGCGGCATTGGCGCCGCCATCGCCGAAACCCTCGCCCGCGATGGCGCCGAGGTGATTCTGCTGGACGTGCCCCAGGCCAAGGCTGACCTCGAAGCCCTGGCGGCGCGCCTGGGAGGGCGCAGCATCGTGCTGGACATCTGTGCCGAAGACGCCGCCCGCCAGTTGATCGAACAACTGCCGGACGGCCTCGACATCCTCGTCCATAACGCCGGCATCACCCGCGACAAAACCCTCGCCAACATGACCCCGGAATACTGGGACGCCGTGCTGGCGGTCAACCTCAATGCACCGCAAGTGCTGACCAAGGCCCTGCTCGACAGCGGCACCCTGCACGACAACGCACGCGTGGTGCTGCTGGCCTCCATCAGCGGGATCGCCGGCAACCGCGGGCAAACCAACTATGCCGCGAGCAAGGCCGGGCTGATCGGCTTGGCCCAGGCCTGGGCGCCGCTGTTGAAAGCGCGGGGGATCAGCATCAACGCCGTGGCTCCCGGTTTTATCGAAACCCAGATGACCGCGCATATCCCCTTCGCCCTGCGTGAGGCCGGGCGCCGCATGAGTTCCCTGGGCCAGGGCGGCTTGCCGCAGGACGTCGCCGAAGCGGTCGCCTGGCTCGGTCAGCCGGGTTCCGGCGCGGTCAGCGGCCAGGCGCTGCGGGTGTGTGGGCAAAGTATACTGGGAGCGTAAGCATGGACTGGACCACCCTGGACCACCCGCCGCAGCTTATGCCGTTGTACTGGCGCGCGGCGCTCAAGCGCAGGATCACCGGCAGCCACTTGCCCGAGCAGGGGTTTCGCTGCCGCGTGAGCGTCAACCCCGAGCAGGTGGCGGCGTATCGGCAGGTGTGTGGCTTTGCCGACAGCCCGATGCTGCCGGCGACGTATCCGCAGGTGCTGGCGTTCGGCCTGCAGTTAAAACTGCTGACGGCGCCATCGTTTCCGTTCCCGTTGTTGGGGCTGGTCCACCTGCGCAATCGCATCCGGGTGTATCGGCCCTTGGGGGCGGTGAGTGAGCTGACCATCGCCGTCCACGCACACCATCTCAAACCCCACGCCAAGGGCGCGACGTTTGAGCTGGTGACCACCGCCGAAGATGCCCTCGGCCTGTTGTGGGAAGCGCAGAGCCGCATGCTCTGCCGTGGCGTGAAGCTCGACGGCGCAGCGGCGGACGACGCCTTGCCCACGCCCACCCAGGTCAGCGAACTGACCCGCTGGAAAGCCCCGGCCGATATCGGCCGTCGTTACGCCCGGGTGTCCGGCGACTACAACCCGATCCACTTGAGCGCCCTGACCGCCAGACTATTCGGTTTCCCCCAAGCCATCGCCCACGGCCTGTGGAACAAGGCGCGCACCCTCGCTGCCCTCGGCGAGCACCTGCCCGCGGCGAATATCGAAATAGAGGTCGAATTCAAGAAACCGGTGCGTCTGCCCAGCGAGATCATCCTGCACGCCAGCGTCGCCGGTCCCAGTGGCCAGTTGTGGTTGAAAGGCTCGGGGGAGATTGAGCACATGGTCGGCCGGTGGCAACCGATTGGCTGAAACCGGCCGCTCATCTCTCTCGGGGCAACAGCGTGTCAGCGCGGCGGGTAGCTGGAAAGGATTCGCGCGATCGTCTTGCGAATGGCGTTGCTGCGATCCTGCGGCTCGGGCGAGCTGGCCATGATCTGCTCGTCGCTGCCGCGCCAGACGAGTTTGCCGTCCTTGCCGTCGAGCAGGTCGATCTGGATGGTCGCCACCTTGTAGGTGATGTTGCGCGTTTCGTTGTACATCGGCGCGCCCCAGTAGCCATTCCACGGCCCGCCCCAGGCGCCGCCGTAGTTGGTGCTGACTTGTTGCTGGCGGTCTTCGACGATCAGGTAGGCCTGCGCATTCAGGTCCGCCCGGGTGCCCGCCGCCGCAGGGCGCAGGCCGCGTTGGTCGAGTTGTTCGCCGACAGCCTGGCGGATACGTTGTTCGGTGAGGTCGCTCTTGATCCGCGGATCATCGGGACGGTATTGCAGCGCCGGGTCTTTCCAGGCCCAGCTGCGGTAGGCGCCGAAGTCCCGGCTGGCATCAAAATCGTGGTTGACCTGGCTGGTCTGGCAACCGCCCAGCAGCACGACCAAAGCGAGCGTTGCGATACGTCCAAACATGGTGGTTCTCCAACGAGCGACCCGGGCATTAAATGAGAATAGCTGTTAACTGGGAGGATACGCCGTCATTGCCTTTTGCACAGCCTTGCGCAACGCATCGGCTCGCTCACTGAGGCTGCCCTGACTGCCGGTTTCGGCGCTGGCGCTCCACACCGGCTGACCGCTGCGTGCATCGAACAGATTGACCCGCACCACCACGACCTGAACTTCATAGGTACGCACGATCGGCGCCGCGTTGTACATGCCGTAGCCATTGCCATAACGATTGTAGCCACCGTACCCATAGCCGTAGTCATCCTGGACCTGCTTGAGGCGCTTCTCCAGATGCACGTCGGCGCTCACCAGCAGGTCGGGCGCGCGGTTGTCGTGCAGGGGGCGCAAGCCTCGCTGGTCGAGGGCGCCGCTGACCGCTTCGGCAATCTGCGCCGAGTCCGCCCAAGCCGTGCCCGCTGGCAACTGGCCGTTGCGCCAGGCCCAAATGCGGTAGGCGCCGTAGTCACGCACCGGCGCGGGGTAGGCGCTGGCATCAAAGGTCCTGGCCGCCTGGGCCGGAGCCGGCGGCATCGGCGCCGAGGTGGCCACGTAGGGATTGGGGCTGGAGCAGGCGCCCAGCCCAAGGAACAACAGGATTAACCCGAAACGACGCATTTCGACCTCCACTGACTGGGCCGCTTAAACCGGACGGCAGATCCAGTGCAAATAACGCCCAAGTCCGGCAAAGCTTGGGTGACGACGATGGGCGAGCTCCATCTCCAGCACATCCTGCAATGCCACGCGGGCCTGGAATTCCACCGGCATATAATCGTGGAACACCCGCACGCCGCTCTGGCTTTCGACCTGCCAAAGCCCCTCGAGTTGCGCCGCCAGCTCTCGCGGGTCGAGCGGCTGCTGCGGGGTCAGGCTCTGTTTTTCGCCGGCCATGTCGTTCTTGCGCATTTTGCGGAAGTGGCCTTTGAGCAGGTTGCGGTAAATCAGCGCATCGCGATTGTAGAACGCCAGGGACAGCCAGCCGCCAGGCACCGTCAACTGGTGCAGCACGGGCAGGATCGCATGGGGTTCGGCCAGCCATTCGAGGACGGCGTGGCACAGCACCACATCGTAGGGCTCGGTGAGTTGGCCGAGCAGGTCTTGCCAGGGCGCATGGATGAAGGTCGCGCTCTGCCCCGCCTCGGCGAAGCGTTGGCGCGCACCGCTCAGCATCGGCTCGGCGGGTTCGGCCAGGGTCACCTGATGCCCGCGCTCGGCCAGCCACAGCGACATGTGCCCCAGGCCCGCGCCGATATCCAGCACACGCAACGGCCGTTGCGGCAGGGCTTCGGTGAGGTCGGCCTGCAACACCGCCAGGCGAATCGCGCCCTTGGCGCCGCCGTAGATCTTCTCGGCAAAACGCGTGGCCAGTTGGTCGAAGTGACGATCACTCATGGATAAACCGCCGTTCGCTGTCGGCCAGCTTGGCGCGCACCACCTCGTTCATGTCCAGGCCCAACTCGCTGCACAGCAACAGCAGGTACAGCACGATATCGCCGACTTCCTGGCCGGCATGGGCGAGTGTGTCGGCGGGCAACTGGCGCGACTGGTCTTCGGTGAGCCATTGGAAGATTTCCACCAACTCGGCCATTTCCACGCTGGCGGCCATGGCCAGGTTTTTCGGGCTGTGGAATTGTTTCCAGTCGTTGGTATCGCGGATGCGATGCAGGCGTTCGGTGAGGTGTTCGAGGTTCATGAGGGGCTCCTGAAGGGGTATAGCTTCGGGGGGATCAGGGATGAAGGCAAGTGAATCCGGGGGGATGGACTTTAGGGCGCTATCGCAGGCAAGCCTGCTCCCACATTTGAATGGATTCACACATCGGAATGTGGGGGTTGGTTTGGCGGTGATGGGGTCTAGTCGACGACGCTGAATTCGATTCGGGCGGTTTGGCCGGCCTCGTCGAGAACGCTGAGCTGGTAGCGGCCCAATTGCTCGAAACTGGCGTTGATGCTGTCCTGGTTGGCGCTGTCGCCCAACGGCGCACCGTTGAGGAACCACCAGCGCCGACCACTGCCGCCCAGCGCCGAGATCTTCAGGCGCAGCGCCTGTTGGCTGGCAGCGGGCAGGCGCAGTTGATCGCCTTCGCGCACGCCGACAATCGACAATGGCGAGGACGCCGCCAGGGCCGGCGGTGGGCAATCGGGGTCCGCGGCCGGCAAGCGGGCGTCGCGGCGTTCGGCCCGCGGTAGCCAGGGTTCCAACGGCGCGGGCCACAGGGCAATGTTCTTCAACTGCGCGCCCGGGCAATGGGCGTCCACCCTCAAACCCTTGGGGTTGACCCAGACGCTTTCCATCAAGCCCACACCCAACGGTTGATCCAGTGCCAGCAAGGTCGGCGGTGTGGTGTTGTCCAGCGTCCAGGCGAAACGCTGGCGCCGGCAATTCGGATCGCTGCGGCTCATGGGCTGGCCCAGCGGCCAGCAGATCGCCGCCACGCCGACGTTCGCCGGCACCGGTTTGACCGGCGCGCTGATGCCACGCTGGCTGTCGCGGTTGGTCAACACATCGTGTACCTGCAACATCAAGGGCGCGGCCGAGGCCAAGCCGAACTGCCCCGGCACTGGCGTGCCGTCGGGGCGGCCGATCCACACGCCGATCAAATAGCGCGGCCCCACGCCGATCGCCCAGGCATCGCGGAACCCGTAGCTGGTGCCGGTTTTCCAGGCCAGCACCGGGCGCTGCACCAGTTCGGCACGCGGGTCGCGGTCGGGCCGCGCCTGGCCGCTGAGGATACGCCGCACAATCCAGGCGGACCCTGGCGACAGTAAAGGCCGTTCTTTAAGCGTATCGTCCGGCTGTAATCGAATCGTGGCGCTCCTGCCGTCGCGAGCGAAAGCGCTGTAGCCGCTCACCAGATCTTCCAGGCGACTGCCCGCGCCGCCCAGGATCAGCGCCAGGTTCGGCTCGGCCAACGCCGGCAGCGCCAGCGGCACCCCGCCGATACGCATCTGCGCGGCGAAGCGCTTCGGCCCGTAGGCTTCCAGCAACTGCACCGCCGGCAGGTTGAGCGAACTGGACAACGCCGTGCTCGCCGGCACCGCGCCGGTAAAGCCCATGGAAAAGTTGCCCGGCCGGTAATCGCCATAGCGCCTGGGCACATCCTGCAACAGCGATTCGGAGTGAATCAGCCCGTCGTCCAGGGCCATGCCATACAGGAAGGGCTTGAGGGTCGAGCCCGGCGAACGCAGGGCGCTGATCATGTCCACATGGCCGAAGCGCTTGGCATCATTGATGTCCACCGAGCCGAGGTAGGCGCGCACGGCCATGCTGTCTTCCTCCACCACCAGGATCGCCGCCGAGGTGTATTCCGGCAAACGCGCGCGCCAGCCCAGCAGCAGGTCTTCGAGACGGCGTTGCAGGGTGGCGTCCAGGGTGGTGCGGATCAGCGGCGGGCTGTCGGGGCGGTTCAGGCGACGGGCGAGCAACGGCGCCAAGCTGGGCTCCAGGCGCGGCGCGAGCAGCAACGGTTCTTCCAGCGCTTCGGCCACTGCCGATGACGGCCATACCTGGAACTCGCCGAGGCGGCGCAGCACCTTGTCCCGCGCTTCCTGGGCGCGCTGGGGGTGGCGGTCGGGGCGCAGGCGGCTCGGCGCCTGGGGCAACACCGCGAGCAAGGCGGCTTCGGCGTGGGTCAGTTGCGCCGGCGACTTGCCCAGATACGCCCAACTGGCCGCCGCCACGCCTTGCAAGGTGCCGCCAAACGGCGCGCGGTTCAGGTACAGGTTGAGAATCTCGGCCTTGGACAAGTGCCATTCCAACTGCGCGGTGCGCCACAGCTGGCGCAGCTTGCCGTGGAACGTGCGCGAGTGGGGATCGAGCAAACGGGCGACCTGCATCGACAAGGTGCTACCGCCCGACACCACCCGCGCACCGGTCAGGTTCTGCCACGTCGCCCGCGCCAGCGCGAACGGGTTTACGCCGGGGTGCTGGTAGAACCAACGGTCCTCGTAGGTGAGCAACGCATCGAGGTAATACGGCGACACCTCAGCGGTTTGCACCGGGTAACGCCACACGCCATTGGCATCGGCAAACCGCCACAACGGCGTGCCATCCTCGGCCAGCACCACCCGCGCCAGGTCGTCCTTGGGCAGCGGCAGGGGCCAGATGCGGTCGGCCAACCACAGCAGGGCAATCATCAGGAGCAGGCTCGCGAGGGTCCAGCGAGCAACTAAACGCAAACTCAAACGGGCAAACCTCTATGCTTGTAGGGAACTAGCCTGTCGCAATAACAACCAAAGGCACAGACACGCCCACCTTCTCATCAGGACACACACATGCAGGTAGAAAGCTTCTTCGAATGGTTGGGCCAGGCGCTCGGTTCCGTCATCCGTTTTATCGTCGACGGCCTCAGCGGCATCTTCGGTGCCTTGACCCACGCCGGTGGCAACTTTATCGATGGCCTGTCGCGTACCTTGGGCATGGACACTTCCATCATCAGCATCATTACCCTGATCCTCGGCCTGATGCTGCTGTACTCGGCGGTACGCGCCTTCATGCGCGCATCGATCATCATGGGCATCATCTGGCTGATGCTCGGCCTGTGGCTACTCAGCTGGGTAGTCCACTAACCCCAAAAAAACCCCACCAATCCCTGTAGGAGGGGGCTTGCCCCCGATAGCTGTATTTCAGTCAATGCATCAGGTAACTGACCCACCGCCATCGGGGGCAAGCCCCCTCCCACATTTAGCCCTCATTCCACATTTAGCCCCATTCCCAGATTTAGTCTCCACTGCACATTTAGTCCCCATTCCACATCGAGCTTTCAACGCCCCTTGATCACCAGATCCACCGGTGTCTCACCCACCGCCTGCCAGTTCGGCCGATACATCGACTCCACCTGCGGCGGCGGCACCCGATACGTCCCCGGCGTCACCGCCCGCGCCAGATACAACAGGTGCGTGGTGCCATAGCCATCCAGGTTCATCGCCGCCACGTAGCGGTCATCACGAAACTCCTGATGCTTGAGCGAGGCGTTCTGCATCGACTCACGCCATTCCTTCACCTGGCTGCTGGCGTTTTCCAGGCTTGCGGCGCTTTGCGCGAGGTTCTGGTTTTCCAGCTCCAGGCCTGCCGGCAGCAGGTCCACCACCAGGGCATCCGGTACACGCTGCTTGGCGCTGACCGCCAGATGCACCAGCACCAGGTCGCCGCTGTTGAGGCTACGCAGGTTCAGCGGCTGGCCGTTCATGCCCAGGTATTCGCGGCGGATGCTCAGGTTGTCGCCGCCGGCGGCCGGTGGCACTTGTGGATAACCCGAGATCGTCAACTGCTGGTACACCGGCGTCTCGCCCTGATTGCGCAGGCTCAAGTCGCTGGACAGCAGCGCGCCCGTCAACGCCAGTGTCGACTGTTGATTATTCAATTCGCGCACGCCGCCGCTGCCGGTGAGCGACACCTGCCAATTCGACTCGGGCTCGGCGAACCCGAGGCGCCCGGCCAGGAACAGCGAGTTGCGTTCCTGGGTCGACAGGTACGGGCTGGCCGCCAATTGATCCGACAAGGTGAACAAGCGCTCTTCACGCTTGCCCTTGGCCAGGTCGTTTTCTTCGAGCAACGCCAGGATCATCGCCTGGTCGCGCAGCGGGCTGCCGTAGTCGGCCAACCACTCCTTGGCATTGCGCTGCGCCGCCAGCCCTGCGAGCAAGGCTTGATCGGCACGCGGCTGGTCGCCCATCTTCTGCAAGGCGATGGCCAGTTGCACCAGCGGCAACCCGGAGCGCGCATCGCTGCGCCGCTCGAACAGACTGCGCAACGCGCCCAACGGCGCCTGCTGACTGCGCGCCAGTACCAGGCCGGCGTAGGCCTGCACGGCGAAACGGGTGTGCTCGGCGTTATCGCTGTAATCGACTTCGATCAGGTTGCGCTCCTGCACATACCGCAGCAGACGCTCACTGGCTTTCTTCAAGGCTTGCGGCGGCACGGCGAAGCCCTGGTCGCGGGCGCGCAGCAGGAAGTCGGTGACATAGGCAGTCAGCCAGTATTCCTCTTCGCCATCGGCGCCCCACAAGCCAAAGCTGCCGTTGTAGCGCTGCATGCCCAGCAGGCGTTCGATGCCCAGCTCGATCTTGCGTTTGCGCTCGGTGTCCGGCTCACCCTTGATGCCCAGGCGCTTGAGCAAGGCATCGTCGGCATACAGCGACGGGTACAGGCCGCTGGCGGTCTGCTCCAGGCAACCGTAGGGGTACGCCTTGAGCGCACTGATTTGCGCGCCGAGGTTCAACGGCGGCCGGCTCGACAGGCTCAACAACGCCTCGCGCCCTGCGCTGTCGAATTGATCGAGCGCCCCCGCCGGCAAGCTCCACGGCTGCTCCTTGAGCACCGCACGATAGTGCTTGAGCAAGGCCGGATAGGCCGGGCGCACGCCCAAGGTCCATTCGCGGCTGAACGGCGGCAGGTTTTCACCGGGCAGGTCCAGGCCATTCACCGTGACCTTGAGCTTGCCCTGCCCCAGACCGCCCCAGGCTTTCACCGGGATGCGCAGCGTGGTGCGCTGGCCCTGTTTCAGTTCAAGCGATTGCGCGGCGCTGTCGACCAGTTCCAGTTGCCCTTCGGCACTCAGTTGCACGTCGAGCTTTTGCGCCTTGCCCGACAGGTTGGACAGGTCCAGCGCCAAGCTGGTCTGGTCGCCGCCCGCGAGGAAGCGCGGCGCCGACAGTTCGGCAATCAGCGGTGCGGCGATCACGGTTTTGGCTTCAGCCATGCCGTAGCGGTCATCGCTCCAGGCCTGGGCCATCAGGCGCAACTCGCCGTTGAAGTCGGGGATATTGACGCTGACTTCACCCTCGCCCTGCGCGTTCAACGTCACCGGTGCGCTTTGCAGGGCGACGATGGTCACGCTGGTGTCCGGGCGTTTGCCGCCCTTGGCCAATGCGGCGTCACCGCCGAAGGCCAGGCTCGCCAGGCGGCCCTGGCCGGCTTCGATCAGTTGGCCATAGATGTCGAACTGGTCCACGCCATACGACTTGCGGCCGAACAGGCTGGAGTACGGATCGGGCGTCGGGTATTCGGTGATATTGAGGATGCCTACGTCGACTGCCGCCACCAGCACATGCACCTGTTTGGGCACGCTGCCGTCGGCATTTTTCGCGGTAACTTTCACCGTCAGCGCTTGTTTGGGGCGCATTTTTTCCGGCGCGGTGAGGGTCAGCCCCAGTTTGCGCTGGGTGCGATCCAGCGGCAGGTGCAGCAGGCCCACCGCCCGTTTGGGGGTGATGTTGGCTTTGCGCTCGCCGGGGCGGATCACCAGGGCGCTGACGTAGAGGTCATGGCGCGCCCATTTCGGGTCGAGTTTCACGGCGAAGCTTTTGCCCTCGGCCGGCACGTCGATCGCCTGCCACCACAGCGGCCCCTCGGCGGACTCGACCAGCAGATAGCCTTTACCGGCCGCCGGCGGCGTCACCGTGACATTGGCCGTATCGCCATCGCCATAGGCGGGTTTGTCCAGCGCCAGCTTGACCTGATCGGGGCGCACGGCGCCGCCTTCGGTGTTGTCCTGGGCCTGGTAGCCGGCCCAGAAGCGCAGGCTGCTGACCAGCCCGGTTTGCGGGTCTTCGACCTCGACGCGGTACGGGCCCCACTCCACCTGGAAGCTGACTTTGGCGGTGTCGCCGGCCTTGATGTCCAGGCTCTGTTCGTCGAGGTTGAGGAATTTCTCGTTGTAGTGGTAGCTCCAGCCGTCGCTGTCCGAGTAATTCCAGTAGTAGTCACGGCGCTCGCGCACCAGGCGGACCTTGAGGTTTTTCGCGGCGAGTTTCTGCCCGTCCTGGTTGGCCAGCAGCACCTCGAATTCCGCCGGGCCGTCGCCGTTGGTTTCCTTGCCGTCAAACAGCCCGCGCAGGCCCGGCAACTGCTCGGCCGGCCAGATCGGCTGCACCAGGCGCCGGGTGATCGGCCGCCCGCCCGACTCATGCAGGCTGGCTTGCACGATCAGTTGCAGCGGCGACTTGGCGTCGGCCCATTTGCTTTCCAGGGTCAGGGCTTCCTGGCCCTTGGCGTCGAGCACGCTTTCATCCAGTTCGAAATCCTGGCTCAGCTCTTCTTCGGTGACGGAGCCGAACTGGTAACCCGGCAGCGATTTCACCGCCTCGCGCAGCGGACGCACATACACCTGCCCGCTGACCCGGTTGCCCGACGCCGGCGCGCCATACAGGTAGCGGCCATTGACCTGGATGACCGGGTTATCCGCCGGGCTCAATGCCGTGTCGCTGCCCTTGAGTTCGAGCGCCAGGCGCTCGGGCAGGAAGTCTTCGACGAGGAACTCGTACAACTGCGGCTTGCCGTCGCCCAGGTCGAACACCAGCTGCCAGCGCCCGGTCGGCGCTTCACCGGCCAATTGCAGTTGATATTGATAGAGGCCAGAGGCGTCGGCGTCCCAGACGAATTTGCGGCTGACCTGCTCATCCGGGCGGCGCACTTCGACGCTCACTGGCTGCGGCTTGACCGCGTTGCCGTCCTTGTCGCGCAGCAAGGCGTTAAGCAGCACGGTTTCGCCAGGGCGATACAGATCGCGTGGGCCGAACACAAAGAACTGCAGCGGGTGCGACGGTTGGCCGCCGATATCGAACTCCGCCAGATCGAGCGCGGCGCTGTCCAGGCGCAACAGGCTGGTTTGTTCGCCCTGCTTGGCCAGCAGCACCTGGGCCTTTTTCGGCAACGGCAATTCGGCGTGACCGCCCTGCTCGGTCTTGCCCTGCCCCACCACCCGGCCCTCGGCATCGAGCACTTCGAGGTCGACGCCATCCAGCGCCTTGCCACCGTCCAACGCCTGGGTAAACACATCCAGGCGATTGGCGTAGCGGTGAACCGACAGGCCGATATCACTCAAGGTGAACAGCGTGGCCGGTTGCGAATAGTTGTAGGTGCCCGACGCCCGCATCACCGCCAGGTATACGCCCGGCTGCTGCAATTGCTTGAGGCCGGCGATCGGCAGCAACAAGGTTTCGCGGGTATTGCGCGCCGGGTTCAGGTCGAAGCGGCCGCCGTAGACCAGATCGGCCAGCGGCAGCAGCTCGCGGGACTCATAGCTTTGCAGGCTGGTATTGCGCCCCCACTGGGCGAGGAACGATGGCAGGGATTCGGGCTTGATCCGGAAGAATTCGACATCGATCTTGTCGACATTCAGCGCAATCACCGGCAACCCCTCGGCCAGGCGCGTGGGTAACAGCGTGCCACGGCTGGCGAAGCCGACGGTGGCTTGCAGGTCACGGGTTTCCAGGCGGGCGACGTACTCGGCGGGCAACAGGTTGTTGTTCACGGCGCGCACGCCGGGGTCGACCGTCAGCACCAACTTGCGCTGCGGCTCCAGGTGGCGCAGGCGCAACTCCATCAGGTTATCCGACAGCTCCCAGGCGCCGTCGACCTTGCCCGACTTGCTGTCCACCAGATGCAGCTTGTCGGCGAACTTCTGCTCCGGGTCCAACGGCACGGAAAAACTCACCGACAGGGTGCTGGCGCCGTCCAACTGCACCTCGGACAGGTCCACCACACTCAACTCGCGCCCGGCATAGCGCTGCTTCAGCGCCGCCACATCCACCACCGCCTTGGCCGGCTTCGGCGCCACACTGCTCGCAGCTGCCGGCGCGCTCGGCGCAGTCGGTTTATCGGAAGAATCGCAGGCGCTCAGCAGGGCCAGCGCACAAGCCAGGAACAGTCCTTTGTTAAGCATGGGGCACTCGTCGTCAGAGGGAACCGAGGGATGAACTATATATCAGCGCCGGCCAAGCCGATGTGGCACTGGTCACATTGACCGACGGAGGGCAGTTTGGTTCTTCGCGTCACGCGATCCAAGCCAAATCCCACAAACACAAAAGATCAAAATCACAAAAAATCAAAATCACTGAAGATCAAAATGTGGAATGGGGGACTAAATGTGGAATGAGGCCAAATGTGGAATGAGAGCTAAATGTGGGAGGGGGCTTGCCCCCGATGGCGGTGAGTCAGTCAGCTTATTTGTAGCTGATCCACTGCAATCGGGGGCAAGCCCCCTCCCACATTTGGCCCCCTCCCACATTTGGCCCCCTCCCACATTTAGCCCCCCTCCCACATTTAGCCCCCCATTCCACATTGGTTCTGCGGCGTGCTGGGGGGACAGTTACAATGCCGCTCCCCCAAGGAGCCTGCATGTCCACCTTACTGACCGACTGGCGCCACCGCCCAACCCACCGCCGCGTCTGGGCCCTGGCCGCGCCAATGATCCTGTCGAACATCTCGGTACCGCTGGTGGCCCTGGTCGACAGCATGGTCATCGGCCACCTGCCCCACGCCCACCAACTGGGCGCCGTGGCTGTCGGGGCCAGCCTGTATACCTTCCTGGCCTGGGCCATGGGTTTTCTGCGCATGGGATCCACCGGTTTCGCCGCCCAGGCCGCCGGGCGCAACGATGGCGCGGCGCTGCGGCAAATCCTGCTGCAAGGTTTGCTGTTGGCGCTGGGCCTGGCGATGTTGCTCGGTACAGTGGGCATCCCGCTGAGCCACCTGGCCCTGGAATGGATGCAGCCCTCCGCCGAACTCAATCAACTGACCCGCGAGTTCTTCCACACCCGCCTGTTCGGCCTGCCCGCCGCGTTGGCCAGCTATGCCTTGGTCGGCTGGTTCCTCGGCACGCAAAACGCCCGCGCACCGCTGGCGATCCTGCTGACCACCAACCTGGTCAACATCGCCCTCAACCTGTGGTTCGTCCTCGGCCTGGACTGGGGCGTCGTCGGCTCCGCACGCGCCTCGGTGATCGCCGAATGGACCGGTGCCCTGCTCGGCCTGGCCCTCACGCAAAAAGCCCTGCGCGCCTACCCCGGGCATATCGCCTGGGCCGCCTTGCAACGCTGGCACAGCTGGCGCCCGCTGCTGGCGGTGAACCGCGACATCTTTATCCGCAGCCTGGCGTTGCAGTCGGTGTTTTTCATGATCACGGTGCAAGGCGCACGCCTGGGCGACGCCACCGTGGCCGCCAACGCGCTGTTGCTCAACGGCCTGCTGCTGACCGCCCACGCCCTGGACGGCCTGGCCCATGCGGTCGAAGCCCTGTGCGGCCATGCCATTGGCGCGCACGACCGTCAGGCGTTGCGCCGTTCATTGGTGGTCGCCTGCGGTTGGTCGCTGATCGCCAGCGTCGGTTTCGCCCTGCTCTTCACCTTCGCCGGCCACCTGTTTATCGCCATGCAGACCGACATTCCCAGCGTGCGCGAAACCGCCGACATCTACCTGCCATACCTGGCGGTTCTGCCGTTGATTGCGGTGTGGAGTTATCTGCTGGACGGGCTGTTCATCGGCGCCACGCGCGCGCGGGAAATGCGCAATGGCATGCTGCTGACGGTGCTGATCCTGCTGCCATTCGCCTGGCTGTTGCAGGGCTACGGCAACCACGGCCTGTGGATCAGCTTCCTGCTGTTCATGGCCCTGCGCAGTCTTACGCTTTGGACGATTGCCTGGCGTTTGAACCGACAGAATCAGTGGCTGGGATAAGCACCCCTCACTGTCACTGTCACCGTCACCGTCACTGTCACCGTCAATGTAGGAGCGAGCTTGCTCGCGAAAAACGTTCAGACAACACGGGCATCCAGACAGCCCATGTCATCGTTGACGATCTTCGCGAGCAAGCTCGCTCCTACAAGGATGGGTGCTTAGGAGGACAGGTAGGACGAACGCGTCAGGCCCAAGCGCAACGCATCCAGAAACTGCGTGCGCTCGCTGGCACTGATCTTCGCGCTGGCGCACTTGTCACGGTAATGCGTCATCAACTCCTCCGGCGACAAGTGCACATAACGCAGCATGTCTTCAATGGTGTCGTGGGTCTCGATCCCGGCGCTGTACACCGAACCGTCTTCACGCTGATAGATGTTCACCGAGTCGGTGTCACCGAACAGGTTGTGCATGTCACCGAGGATTTCCTGGTAGGCGCCGACCAGGAAGATACCCAGCAGGTAGTCTTCGCCCTCTTTCAGCGCGTGTACCGGCAGGCTGGTCTCGATGCTCTGCTCGTCGACGTATTGCTTGATCTTGCCGTCGGAGTCGCAGGTCAAGTCCTGCAATACCGCGCGGCGCATCGGCTCTTCGTCGAGGCGGTGCAGCGGCAGGATCGGCAATACCTGGCCGATGGCCCAGGTGTCCGGCAGGCTCTGGAACACCGAGAAGTTGCAGATGTATTTATCCGCCAGCTTGTCGTTGAGTTCGTCGAGCACCTGGCGGTGCGAACGCTGGCGCGCTTTCAGCGAGTTATGCAGGCGGCGGCACACGGCGAAGTAGCACTGTTCAGCCAGGGCTTTTTCCGCCAGGGTCAGTTTGCCGTCGGCGTACTGGGTGGCCACGTCGCTCATGTAGTGAGTGGCGCGCCAGTAGGTTTCGGTGACCATCTCGATGTCAGTCGGGCCGAGCAGGTCCACCAGCCATTGCACGGTTTCCGGCAGGCTGTCCTTGTTCTCGATCTGCGGCATTTCGTCGTTGTGCTTCTCGACGTCGGTGACTTGCACCACCAGCATGGCGTGGTGGGCGGTCAGGGAACGGCCGCTCTCGGAGAAGATGTTCGGGTGCGGCAGGCTCTGCGCGTCGCAGAACTCCTTGAGCATGCCCACGACGACACCGGCGTAGTCGTCCATGTCGTAGTTGATCGAGCTGGCGTTGCGCGAGTGAGTACCGTCGTAGTCCACGCCCAGGCCGCCGCCGACGTCGATGTGGTCCACCGGCAGGCCGAGGTTGCGCAATTCGCCGTAGTAACGAATGGCTTCCTTGAACCCGTGCTGGTAGTCGGCCAGGTTGGCGATCTGCGAGCCCATGTGGAAGTGCAACAGGCGGATGCCCTGGTCCAGGCTGGCGGCGCGGAAGCGCTCGACCACCGACAGCAGTTGCGCCGCCGACAACCCGAACTTGGATTTCTCACCGCCAGTGTCAGCCCACTTGCTCGACGCCAGGGACGACAAGCGCACGCGCAGGCCGACCTGTGGCTTGACCTTGAGGTTGGCGGCTTCTTCGATCACCAGCTCAACTTCGGACTCTTTCTCGATCACGATGAACACGTTGTGACCCAGCTTCTGGCCCATCAGCGCCAGGCGGATGAATTCGCGGTCCTTGTAACCGTTGCAGACGATGGTCCCGCCTTTCGGCGCCAGGGCCAGCACGGCCAGCAGTTCCGGCTTGGAGCCGGCTTCCAGGCCAATGGACACGTCCTGGGTGGCGATGATGTTTTCGATCACCGCCTCCTGCTGGTTCACCTTGATCGGGTACAGCGCGGTGTATTTGCTCTGGTATTCCAGACGCTCGATGTTCGAATCGAACGCACCGGTCAACTGGCGCACGCGGTCTTGCAGGATGTCGGGAAAACGCACCAGCAGCGGCAAGGACAAGCCGCTTTTGCGCAGCTCGTCGACTTGCTCGTACAGGTCGACAGGCGTGCTTTTCGGGCCGTTCGGACGAACTTCAACGCGACCGGCATCATTGATCGCGAAATACCCGGCCCCCCAATGACGAATCCCGTAAACACTGCGGCTGTCCGCAACTGTCCATTGGCTGCCATCGTCTTTGCGTGTGCGTCGTACGGACATTGAAGTCCCCTATAAATGAAGTCGAAGGCGCCGCCCCTCGTTGGAGGCTGGCGCAGTCTAAAGAATGAAAATGACGATTTGCCTGTGAGTAAGGTCAGACCCCACTCGCAGGACAGAGTTTAGACACTGGTTGGGAAGAGGCTTTCAGCCGCCGGACTTCTTGGCCTTGTACCCGAGCTTGATCAGCTCGGCCAACAGCAACTCGACGTGATCGCCCTGGATCTCGATGACCCCGTCTTTCAACGCGCCACCGGTGCCACAGCGCTTTTTCAGCGTGGTGGCGAGTTCCTTCAGCGCATCTTCGGCCAGCGGTACGCCGGTGATGGTGGTCACCGTCTTGCCGCCACGGCCTTTGCTCTCGCGTCGCACGCGGGCAATGCCGTCGCCTTCGGGGATCAGGGTTTGTTTGCAGGTACAGGCGTCCACGGGCTGACGACAGTCCGGGCAGTGTCGACCTGCGTCGGTGGAAAATACCAGGCCACCGAGGGCGGCGAAGGATGCGGCTTTTTTGGCCACCGGCAATCCTCTTGTGAGGACAAAGACTGATCGGCAAACGCTCAGGCGGTTGCCGACCGCGAAGCCCCACTCAGGCAGGGGCAGCGCTACCGAACCCCCCATGTCATTGCCCCCGATTCCTGCCGGAGCGAGCTCGCGAAGATCGCCAACGATGACGCGGGCATTCAGGATGCCCGCGGCGCGCTTGAGGTTTTCGCGAGCGAGCTCGCTCCTACAGGAATCAGGGGGTGGAACAAGGGTGGTTCGGGTGAAAAGTCGCGCAGTGTAACCACAAAAAGCTCACTTGCTAAGAGCCAAATCGCGCCAATTTATACAACTTTAGCGACGTGAGGCCAGATAGCGCCGCAAGCCCTCTTGCGCGTCCGGGCAGTAGGGCTTTTGTTGCGCTTCCTGCAGGACAACTTCAAGGGGTAAAAAGCGCGCTTCCATGACTTCTTCAGGCTGCAGGCACAGCGCACCGTCCCACACGGCGGAGTAGGATCTGCACCAAAGTCGGCTGTCACCGTCCTCGAAGTAGAAATGGTCATGCTCGACCAACTCCACCCCGCCCACGCCGAGCTCTTCTTCAAGCTCGCGGGCGGCCGACTCGGCATAACTCTCGCCGTCCGCCACCATCCCGCCTGCCGCCGTGTCCCAGAAACCGGGGTACAGGGCTTTGCTCAGGGTGCGTCGATGTACGCACAGTTCACCTGCCGAGTTGAACAGGAAAATAAAGGTGCAACGGCCGATCAGGCCGCGCTGGCGCAGGTCGGATCGCACCAGGGCGCCGAGCGGGTTGTCGTGCTCGTCGACCCAGCAGATCAGTTCCGCATCAGAGGCTGCGCGGTGCGCGGCCTCCTTTTGAGTCACGTCCATCATCACCCTTGGTTAAGCAACTGACGCAAGTCGATCACGGCCGCGTTGGCCCGGGAAATGTAGTTGGCCATCACCAGCGAGTGGTTGGCCAATATGCCAAAGCCGCTGCCGTTGAGGATCATCGGGCTCCAGACCGGCTCTTGCGAAGCCTCCAGCTCACGAATGATCTGGCGCACGCTGACCGTCGCATTCTTCTTGGCCAGCACGTCGGCAAAGTCGACTTCGATGGCGCGCAACAGGTGGGACAAAGCCCAGGCCTGGCCGCGGGCTTCGTAGAACACGTTGTCGATCTGCAGCCATGGGGTTTCCACCACTTCTTCATCGAGCTGCGGCACTTCACCCGGCGCCAGCGCTTCGGTTTTCAGTGAGGTGTTCAGCTTGACCCGGCCGACACTGGCCGACAGACGTTGCGACAACGAACCCAGGCGTGTGGCGACATCGCCCAGCCAGTTGTTGAGGTTGTCGGCACGCGCATAGAACAAGGCGCCGCGCTGGTTCGGGTCGGACAGGCGCACTTCATAGCGATTCAGGGAGTTGATGCCTTCCTGGTACTCCGACTCGCTGGAAGGCAGCACCCAGCTCTTGTTGTCGAAGTTGAAACGCGGCTCGGCCTTCGCCAGGTCGGCGTCTTCCGCCGACTGCGACTGGGAACGGGCGAAATCCTTACGCAAGGCGCGGGTCAAGTCACGCACCTGCACCAGTACGCCGTATTCCCAGCTCGGCATGTTGTCCATCCACAGGCCCGGCGGGAAACGGTCGTTGGAAATATAGCCACCGGGCTTGTTGAGCAAGGTGCCGGCCACGGTCTTGAGGGTTTCCACGGTGGTGTAACCCAACACCATCTGCTTGCCTTCCTTTTCAGCGGCAAGCTGGGCGTTCTGCTGGACCGGGAACAGCGCCGGCTCTTCGCTCCAGTACCAACCCAAAGCACCGGTGACCAACAGATACAAGCCGAGTACGCTAAGCACCGCTCGGCTCATCAGCACGCTACGCAAATAGCTGCGGTTGGCCGACTTGGGTTCAGGGGCGGGGCCTTTGGCACTGCCTGCACGGTTTTTCCAGTCCAGCATGGCGATATCCTTTCAATCACTTGAGTTCATGCACTTCAATCGACGGCGTGCGTTCAAACACTCCGACAGCAACCCTACCCCATCGTGCCCGTCAATGCGGGCTTTTCGCCCTACAACTATGATCCAACGGACGCCCAGGGGGCATTCGACTATAAAGGATGCGCGCTTTTTCCGCTGCACGACCAATTAGTCACTAAATGAATGCCAGGGACTCGCAGTTAATTGACGTATGACACTCATGTAACCGAAAAGAGGTGCTAGCATAGAGCCACCAGTCGACCTCAGCACGCACCTTCACTAGTAGTCAGGATATGACCGAGCCAGAAGACCCCAGCCGTGAGCGTCTCAAGCAGCACTTTGCCCAGCGGGTAATTCATCAGGCACGTCAAATTCTTGAGATCTGGCAGCGCCTGCAACGCAGCGAATGGTCCGACGCCGACTTCTCCGAACTCAGCGAAGCCAACCTGCGCCTGCTGCGCTTCGCCGAACGCTTCGAACAGCCCGAACACGGCCAACTGGCGCAGCACATCGGTGAGTCGCTCAAAGCGGTGGACGCCAATCGCGGCCGCCTGAGCAGTCAACTGATCACCGAAATCAACCGCTTGATGCAACGCCTGTCCCGCACCGGCCTGCGCCAGGGCGATCAGCTTGAGCAAACCTTCCTGCCGCCGATGCGCAAGCCGATCTACGTGATGCTGGCCGATCATGATCGCGCCGAGCGTCTGGCCAAGCAGCTGGAGTTCTTTGGCCTGAGCGCCCAGTCCCTGGACGACGTGGCGGCGTATCGCGTGGCGATGGCCGAGCGCCTGCCGTCGGCGATTGTGATGGACGTGGATTTCTGCGGCCCGGGCCTCGGCCTCCAACTGGCCGCCGAGGCCCAGCAAGGCCTGGAACAAAAGCTGCCGTTGCTGTTTTTCAGCCTGCATGAAACCGACACCCCGACCCGCCTCGCCGCCGTGCGCGCCGGCGGCGAGGAGTTCCTGACCGGCACGCTGGAAGCCTCGAGCCTGCTGGAAAAGATCGAAGTGCTGACCTGCGTCGCCCAATACGACCCCTATAAAGTGCTGATCATCGACGACTCACGGGCCCAGGCGCTGCACACCGAGCGCCTGCTCAACAGCGCCGGTATCATCACCCGCACGCTGATCGAGCCGATCCAGGCCATGGCCGAGCTGGCGGATTTCCAGCCCGACCTGATCATCCTCGACATGTACATGCCCGCCTGCACCGGCACCGAACTGGCCAAGGTGATTCGTCATAACGACCGGTACGTCAGCGTGCCGATCATCTACCTGTCGGCCGAAGACGACCTGGATAAACAGCTGGACGCCATGAGCGAAGGCGGCGACGACTTCCTCACCAAGCCGATCAAGCCGCGCCACCTGATCACCACCGTGCGCAACCGCGCGGCCCGTGCGCGCAACCTCAAGGCGCGGATGGTGCGCGACAGCCTGACCGGCCTGTACAACCACACCCATATCCTGCAATTGCTCGAAGACTGCACCTTCCGCGCTCGTCGCGAGAATAAGCCGTTGAGCTTTGCCATGCTCGACATCGACCACTTCAAGCGCGTCAACGACAGCCACGGCCACCCCATGGGCGACCGCGTGATCAAGAGCCTGGCGCTGTTCCTCAAACAGCGCTTGCGCAAGACCGACTACATCGGCCGCTACGGCGGTGAAGAGTTTGCGATTGTGATGCCCGATACCGACCTGGAATCGGCCTGCAAGGTGCTGGATGAAATCCGTGGGCGCTTTGCCGAAATTCACTACCCGGCACAGCCGCATGACTTGTGGTGTACTTTCAGCGCCGGGCTGGTGGAGTTGTGCGACGATTCCGACAGCCTGATGATGGCCGCCCAAGCCGACGAGGCGCTGTACCGCGCCAAGGATGCCGGACGCAATCGGGTCCAAGCCGCGCACACATCAAGTCAAAGTGCCATCTTTTCACCAGAATCCAGCGACTCCGTCATAACTTTGTAATAGAAACGCAATAACTTCAGGCACTTAACTTTTGCTGTCGGTTGAAACCACGCATGCGCCTGAAGCTGCTGACCAATCTCAATACCCTCCTTCTGGTGGCCGTGTGCCTGGCACTCGGGGCGACGCTCTGGTGGTCGCAACGCGCGCTGGAACGGCCTTATTTGCTGATGGAACGCTACCTGGGGTTGTCGCAGACCTTCCAGAACCAGGCCGCACGCAACATCGACGACTACCTCGCCAGCGGCGACGCCCTGCGCTTGAGCAGCGCCAGCCAGAGCCTGGAAAGCCTGCTGCAGCACCTGGACGAATTGCCCGCCGACCTCGCACAAAGCCTGCGCCCCAGCCTGAAGGAGCTGGACACCTTCAGCAAAACTGACCTGCTCGCCGCCGGCAAACTGGCCGGCGACCCGCAAGCGCTGCTGTTGCAGGCCGAGCGCGAACTGGGCGCGAACCTCGAGCAACTGAGCCAGTACGCCATCGGCGTCGATTCGCCCGCCGCAGCGCGCTACCTGCCGCCGCTGCTGGCGGCGTCCCAGCACCTGGGCAAGCTGTCCCTGGCCCGCGACAAGTTGGTGAGCAGCGGGCGCGCCGAACTGGCGGACGATGTGGAGCGCGAAGTCAGCAATATCCGCGGCCAGGCCGACCTGCTGGAGCAACTGCCCTTACTTGGGGTCAAGGCCAACGCCGGTTCGAACACCGATGACTTTTCGGCGCTGATGGGCCTGGAAAACAGCGAAAAAACCGAAACACAAGACACCGGCGTCGACCTCAAGCGCGAACTCAACAGCCTGCTGACCCGCTACCCGGCCGAACTCAAGCGTACCCGCGAGCAGATCCAGCGGCGCGCCGACCTCGCCGCCGGCACCCAACTGAAAATCGCCGCCGTGCAACAGGCCATCGCCGGCCTGGAGCCGGTCGTGCGTGCGCAGCACGCCGTGATCCAGGGCGAAGTGCGCCTGATGCAAGGGGTGATGATCGGCCTGATCCTGCTGATCGCCCTGCTGATCGATACTCTGCAACGGCGCCTGGCACGGGTGTTGACCAACCTGGCACCGGCCCTGTCGACCTGGGGCGAAGGCGACTTCAGCCAACCGATTGCCTTGGGCAAGACCAACCGCGAACTGCGCGACATCGAAGCCTCCCTCAACCGCTTGCGCGCCTACCTGGTGGACCTGGTGGGCACCATTCGCGGCAATGCCGAGGAAGTCGCCGGCAGCAGCCGCGCCCTGGCCGAGCTGAGCAGCGGCCTGCATGATGGCGCCGAACGGCAGGCCGGGGACACCGCGCAGATCCGCGATTCGTTGGGCGAATTGGAAGCGACCATTCAACAAGTCGCCGGGGACGCCAGCCAGGCCGCCGGCGCCAGCCGCAGCGCGGGCCAGGCGGTGAAGCACGGCCAGCGGGTGATCGGCCTGAGCCTGACCGGGCTGCATGCGCTGGTGGGCGAAGTGCAGCAAAACGCGCAGATGATCGAGAAACTCGCCGAAGAGTCCGCGACCATCGGCGGCGTGTTGACGGTGATTCGCTCGATCGCCGACCAGACCAACCTGCTGGCGCTCAATGCCGCCATTGAAGCCGCCCGCGCCGGAGACGCCGGGCGGGGGTTTGCCGTGGTCGCCGACGAAGTGCGCTCCCTGGCCCAGCGCACCGCTGGCGCCACCGCCGAAATCCAGGGCCTCATCGCCGGCCTGCAAACCGCCGCCCGCCAGTCGGTGGAAGGCATGCGCGCGCAGGTCGAACACGCCGAAGCCACCGCCCAGCAAGCACAAGCGGCCGACGGCGCGCTGGATGAAATCGTCGGGGCGATCCAGACCATTTCCGACACCTCCGTGCGTATCGCCGATGTGACCGCGCAGCAGAGCGGTGCGGTGAGTGAGATTCGCGATAACAGCGAACGGATTCATCAGTTGGGTGAGGACAACCTGCTGCGCATCGGCCAGGGCCGCAGCCAGGGTGAACACCTGTTGGTGCTGGGCGGCCAACTCAACACCGCCGTGCAAGCCTTCCGCGTCTGACCCGACCTAGCGCCACGCGAAGAACCAATGTGGGAGGGGGCTTGCCCCCGATAGCGGTGTGCCAGTCTCAATATCTGTAACTGATCCACCGCTATCGGGGGCAAGCCCCCTCCCACATTTGATCGCCACAGGTTTCAAGACGGTATTACCAATGACCGGATCTTGGGCCGCAGTCACAAATTTCGCGCAATCCTCGCTAATCGTGCTGCCTACTGCATAGAACTGGACAGTCATAAACGCTTTGCGGCATAGTCGCCGGGTTCTGCCGTACCCACATCAATAACAAGGAACAGCCGATGGCGACCTTACTGGTTCTTCACGGACCCAACCTGAACCTGCTCGGCACCCGCGAACCGGGCGTCTACGGGGCAGTGACCCTGGAACAGATCAACCTCGATCTGGAGCGACGGGCCCGTGAAGCCGGCCACCATTTGCTGTACCTGCAAAGCAATGCCGAGTACGAATTGATTGATCGCATCCATGCCGCGCGCGGCGAAGGCGTGGACTTTATTCTGATCAATCCCGCCGCTTTTACGCACACAAGTGTTGCATTACGTGACGCGCTGCTGGCGGTGAGCATCCCATTCATCGAAGTGCATTTGTCGAACGTGTACAAACGCGAACCTTTCCGCCATCACTCCTACTTCTCCGACGTAGCGGTAGGTGTGATCTGCGGCCTTGGCGCCAGCGGTTATCGACTGGCCCTGGAGGCCGCCCTGGAACAACTTGAACAACCGGCCAAGCGCCCCTGACCGACCCTTGGGAGTTGACGATTCATGGATATCCGTAAAGTTAAGAAACTGATCGAACTGCTGGAAGAATCCGGCATCGACGAGCTGGAAATCAAGGAAGGCGAAGAGTCTGTACGCATCAGCCGCCACAGCAAGACCCCGGCCCAGCAATTCTACGCGCCGCAGATGCAAGCACCGGCACCTGCCGCTGCCGCTCCGGTCGCCGCTGCGCCTGTCGCCGCCGCCGAGCCTGCTGCGCCCAAGCTGAACGGCTTCGTGGCCAAGTCGCCAATGGTCGGTACGTTCTACCGCACCCCGGCACCGGGTTCGCCAGCCTTCGTTGAAGTCGGCAAAACCGTGAAAGAAGGCGACACCATCTGCATCGTGGAAGCGATGAAAATGATGAACCACATCACGGCCGAAAAAGCCGGTGTCATCGAATCCATTCTGGTAGAAAACGGTCAGCCGGTTGAGTACGACCAGCCGCTGTTCACCATCGTTTGAACCGCGGAGCGCCTTCGATGTTGAAACCTGCGAAGAAACTGCAAAAAGTCCTGATCGCCAACCGCGGCGAGATCGCGCTGCGTATCCTGCGCGCCTGTAAGGAAGAGGGCATCAAGACCGTCGCTGTTTACTCGACGGCCGATACCGAACTGATGCACGTGAAACTGGCGGACGAAAGCATCTGCATCGGCCCGCCACTGGCTGCGAACTCGTACCTGAAAGTCTCGAACATCATCGCCGCTGCGGAAGTGACCGGCGCTGATGGCATCCACCCGGGCTACGGCTTCCTCGCGGAAAACGCCGATTTCGCCGAACAGGTGGAAAAATCCGGGTTTGCCTTCATCGGCCCGAAAGCCGAGACCATTCGCCTGATGGGTGACAAGGTTTCGGCCAAGGACGCCATGATCGCGGCCGGCGTGCCGACCGTTCCAGGCTCCGACGGCCCGCTGCCCGAGGACGAGACCACTGCGCTGCGCATCGGTCGCGAAGTCGGTTACCCGGTGATCATCAAGGCCGCAGGCGGCGGCGGTGGTCGCGGCATGCGCGTGGTACACAAGGAAGAAGACCTGATCGAAGCGGCCAAGCAGACGCGCTCCGAAGCGGCTGCCTGGTTCGGCAACCCGATGGTCTACCTGGAGAAGTACCTGACCAACCCACGTCACGTGGAAGTGCAGGTGCTGTCCGACGGCCAGGGCCACGCCATCCACCTGGGCGACCGCGATTGCTCGCTGCAACGTCGTCACCAGAAGGTATTGGAAGAAGCACCGGCACCGGGCCTCGACGAGAAAGCCCGTGCGGAAGTCCTGGCGCGTTGCGTCAAGGCGTGCATCGACATCAACTACCGTGGCGCCGGCACTTTCGAGTTCCTCTACGAGAACGGCCGTTTCTACTTCATCGAGATGAACACTCGCGTGCAGGTAGAACACCCGGTTTCGGAGATGGTCACCGGTATCGATATCGTCAAGGAGATGCTGAGCATCGCCGCCGGTAACGAGCTGTCCTTCACCCAGGACGACGTGAAGATCCACGGCCACTCCCTGGAGTGCCGGATCAACGCCGAAGACCCGAAAACCTTTATCCCGAGTCCAGGCCTGGTCAAGCATTTCCATGCGCCAGGCGGCAACGGCGTTCGCGTCGATTCGCACCTGTACAGCGGCTACAAGGTTCCGTCCAACTACGACTCGTTGATCGGCAAGCTGATCACCTGGGGCGCCACCCGCGATGAGGCCATGGCCCGCATGCGTAACGCCCTGGACGAAATCGTGGTCGACGGCATCAAGACCAACATCCCGCTGCATCGGGATCTGGTCCGCGATGAAGGCTTCTGCGAAGGTGGTGTGAACATTCATTACCTGGAACACAAGCTGGCCAACCAGTAAGTGCTCCACCCAACCAGGCCGCCTTCGGGCGGCTTTGTTGTTTGTGCCCCCTCCATTTTGAAGATGTACACAGTCCAAATGTGGGAGGGGGCTTGCCCCCGATGGCGGCAGCTCAGCCATAGATTAGGTGACTGACCCACCGCTATCGGGGGCAAGCCCCCTCCCACATTTGGTCGGCGTACTGTCAGTACAGTCGTCTTCTTCTCCACGCTCGCGTAAACTTGCGCGCTTTCGCAGCCCCTCCCCGCTGCACACTCATTTTTTTCAAAGGTGCCCGCCATGCCTTGGCTGCAAGTCCGTCTCGCCATCAGCCCAGAACAAGCCGAAACCTACGAAGACGCCTTCCTTGAAGTGGGCGCCGTCTCGGTGACCTTCATGGACGCCGAAGACCAGCCGATCTTCGAGCCGGAACTCAACACCACCCCGCTGTGGTCCCACACCCACTTGCTGGCCCTGTTCGAAGACGGCACCGATGCCGCCAGCGTCCTGGCCCATATGGAACTGCTCACCGGCGGCCCGCTGCCCGAGCACCACAGCGAAATTATCGAAGACCAGGACTGGGAACGCAGCTGGATGGACAACTTCCAGCCGATGCGTTTCGGCCAGCGCCTGTGGATCGTGCCGAGCTGGCACGCCGCCCCCGAGCCGGACGCGGTGAACCTGCTGCTGGACCCGGGCCTGGCGTTCGGCACCGGCACGCACCCGACCACCGCGCTGTGCCTGGAATGGCTGGACGGCCAGGACCTGAACGATTGCCACGTGTTGGACTTCGGCTGCGGCTCGGGGATTCTGGCGATTGCCGCCCTGTTGTTGGGCGCCAAGGAAGCCGTCGGCACCGATATCGACGTACAGGCCCTGGAAGCCTCCCGCGATAACGCCGGGCGCAACCACATTGCTGAAGGCAAATTCCCACTGTACCTGCCGGAGCAATTGCCCCAGGTGCAGGCCGATGTGCTGGTCGCCAATATCCTCGCCGGCCCGCTGGTGGCCCTGGCGCCGCAGCTGTCGAGCCTGGTCAAGCCGGGTGGCCGCCTGGCGCTGTCGGGCATCCTCGCCGAACAGGGTGAAGACGTGGCTGCAGCCTACGCCCAGGATTTCGAGCTCGACCCGATCGCCAATCGTGATGGCTGGGTACGCATCAGCGGGCGTCGGCGCTAGAATGAGCGCTTGCCTGAATCGGATGGCCGCATGACCGACAGTTTCGTCACCCAGTGTCCCCATTGCCAAACGCGCTTTCGCGTCAGCCACGCTCAGTTGAACGTGGCGCGCGGCGTGGTGCGCTGCGGCTCGTGCCTGCAAGTGTTCAACGCCGCGCGCCAGTTGCTGGAGCAGCGCGCCCACGCGCAAGCGCCGAAGCCTGAACAGCCGGCCGCAGCGGAGCACGCCGCCGAGGCGCCGCGGGCGATCAGCCAGAAACAGTGGACCGCGCAAGAGCTGGACCTGGACAACCTGGACCTGGACAAAGAACTGGCCAAGCTGGAACGCCGCGAGATTCAACACACCCAGCCGCTGGGCGCGGAACGCCGGCAAGGCAGCGCCGACCGACGCAAAAAGGAAGATGCCCTCAGCGCCAGCCGCGACACGATCAAGGCCGAGGAAGAAAAATGGGCCGCCAGCCTCTTCAGCGAACCGCCTGAAGAACGCGCCAAAGCGCCCGAAGACGAACCTGAACCGGCAAATGCCCCTGCGACTAAACAGCGCACCGAACCGTCGATGTCCCTCGCCACCGACGACATCGACGATGAACCGCCGCTGCGCTCCACGCCTGCCGATGAAGACGACGAACTCGACCCACCCGTGAGCGCGGTCAGCGACGACGTGGACGCGCCGGAACCCGACGAGCGCCCCCAAGGCCGCAAGCGTTCGCGCAGCGCCGCCAGCGCCCACGACGAGCTGCTGCAGGACCTCGAAGATGACCCGCTGCACTTGTACGCCGGCAAACGCCCGTCGAGCTGGGGCCGTCGCCTGCTCTGGCTGTTGCTGGTGCTGATCGCCGCCGCAGGCCTCGCTGGCCAGTACATTGCCTACCAGTTCGACGACCTGGCGCGCCAGGACGCCTATCGCCCGTGGTTCCAGCAACTGTGCCCGACATTGGGCTGCACGGTGCCATCACGGGTCGATATCGCGCACATCAAGAGCAGCAACCTGGTGGTGCGCAGCCATCCTGAATTCGCCGGCGCGCTGGTGGTGGATGCAATCATCTATAACCGCGCGACGTTCTCCCAGCCGTTCCCGTTGCTGGAACTGCGCTTTGCCGACCTGAACGGCAACCTGATCGCCAGCCGGCGCTTCAAGCCCGCCGAATACCTGAGCGGTGAGCTGGCCGGGGTCAGTGAAATGCCGTCGCAGACGCCGATCCATATCTCCCTGGACATCCTCGACCCCGGCAACAAAGCGGTGAATTACAGCCTGAGCTTTCATTCGCCCGAGTGAATCGGCGCGGTCATCGAGGTTTGACGACGGATTATTGACTGGACCGCCGGCAACCAAACCGGTGGCGATAAAGAAATAACTGTTCAGATTTTATCCAATTCAGCCTTTATCCAGTCATCGAGAGCGGGTATCATGCCAACCCTTTTTCGAACTCTAATGATCCGGCCCCACAACAGGGAAGTCCTATGTCGGCGGTACGCATCGGCCCATACACATTGCACAATGGTTTGATTCTCGCGCCAATGGCGGGGGTCACCGACCAGCCCTTTCGTCAGCTGTGCAAGCGTTTGGGCGCGGGTCTAGTAGTCTCGGAAATGGTCACCAGCGACATGAGCTTGTGGAACACCCGCAAATCGCGGCTGCGCATGATCCACGAAGGTGATCCCGAGCCCCGCTCGGTACAGATCGCCGGTGGCGACGCACAGATGCTGGCGGAGGCGGCCCGGGCCAACGTGGAGCTGGGCGCGCAGATCATTGACATCAACATGGGCTGTCCGGCCAAGAAGGTCTGTAACAAGGCCGCCGGTTCCGCGCTGTTGAAGGATGAGCAGTTGGTCGCCGAGATCCTGCAGGCCGTTGTCGCCGCAGTGGATGTACCGGTCACCCTGAAGATTCGTACCGGCTGGGACCGGGACAACAAGAATGGCCTGACGGTGGCGAAGATCGCCGAACAGGCGGGTATTTCAGCGCTGGCGGTGCATGGCCGCACCCGCGCCGATCTTTACACCGGCGAAGCCGAGTACGACACCATTGCCGCGATCAAGCAGGCCGTGTCGATGCCGGTATTTGCCAATGGCGATATCGACTCAGCCGAGAAAGCCCGGCGCGTGCTGCATGCGACCGGTGCCGATGGCCTGTTGATTGGCCGGGCCGCCCAGGGGCGGCCATGGATTTTTCGTGAAGTCGAACACTTTCTGCGTACCGGCGAGCTGTTGCCGGCACCGGGGTTGATCGAGGTGGAACGTATTCTGCTAGAGCATCTGGCCGCCCTGCACGCCTTCTACGGAGACGTGATGGGAGTACGCATTGCTCGCAAGCATGTCGGCTGGTATCTCGCAACCCTGCCGGGCGCCAGGGAGTTTCGCGCCCACTTCAATCGTTTGGATGATACGGAAGCACAGTGCGCCAACGTTCGTGAGTTCTTCAGCGAACGTGACAAGAGCCTGGTGACAGGGGACGGAGAGGGGGTGGCCGCATGACGATGATGACCGAGACTTTAGTGAGTGGAACAACACCCGTGAGCGACAACGTCAATTTGAAACAGCACCTCAACACGCCGAGCGAAGAAGGCCAGACCCTTCGCGGGAGTGTCGAGAAGGCGCTGCACAATTATTTCGCCCACCTTGAGGGCGCTTCCGTCACGGACGTGTACAACCTCGTGCTCTCCGAAGTCGAGGCGCCCTTGCTCGAAAGCGTGATGAACTACGTCAAGGGCAACCAGACCAAAGCCAGTGAGCTGCTGGGCCTCAACCGTGGCACCTTGCGCAAAAAGCTCAAACAATACGATTTGCTGTAAGCATTCAATCCGACCAGAAAGGCGCCCGCGTAAAACCGGTCGCCTTTTTTGCTGACTCCTTTGCTTTTGATGGAAATTGAAATGACCGACCAGACTACCCGCCTGCCGATCCGCCGCGCCTTGATCAGTGTCTCCGACAAGACCGGGGTTCTCGAATTTGCCCGGGGGCTGGAAGCCCTGGGCGTGGAAATCCTCTCCACGGGCGGGACCTTCAAACTGCTGCGAGACAACGGCGTGGCCGCAGTAGAAGTCGCGGACTACACCGGTTTCGCAGAGATGATGGACGGTCGGGTCAAGACCTTGCACCCGAAAATCCATGGTGGCATCCTCGGCCGTCGCGGTATCGACGATGCCATCATGAACGAGCACGGCATCAAGCCGATCGATCTGGTGGCCGTCAACCTCTACCCGTTCGAAGCCACCATCAACAAGCCGGGCTGCGACCTGCCGACCGCCATCGAAAACATCGATATCGGCGGCCCGACCATGGTTCGCTCGGCCGCCAAGAACCACAAAGACGTGGCCATCGTGGTCAACGCCAGCGACTACGCCCAGGTGCTTGAAAACCTCAAAGCCGGTGGCCTGACCTACGCCCAGCGTTTCGACCTGATGCTCAAGGCGTTCGAACACACCGCCGCCTACGACGGCATGATCGCCAACTACATGGGCACCGTGAACCAGGCCGCCGAGACCCTCAGCACAGAAGGTCGCAGCCAGTTCCCGCGGACCTTCAACAGCCAGTTCATCAAGGCCCAGGAAATGCGCTACGGCGAGAACCCGCACCAGAGCGCGGCGTTCTACGTGGAAGCCAAGCCGGCCGAAGTGGGCATCGCCACCGCGACCCAGCTGCAAGGCAAAGAACTGTCCTACAACAACGTGGCGGACACCGACGCCGCGCTGGAATGCGTGAAGAGCTTCGTCAAGCCGGCCTGCGTGATCGTCAAGCACGCCAACCCGTGCGGCGTGGCCGTGAGCCCGGACGCTGAAGGCGGCATCCGCCAGGCTTACGAACTGGCCTACGCCACCGACACCGAATCGGCCTTCGGCGGCATCATCGCTTTCAACCGCGAACTCGACGCCGCGACCGCCAAGGCCATCGTCGAGCGTCAGTTCGTCGAAGTGATCATCGCCCCGTCCGTCAGCGAGGAAGCCCGCGCCATCGTGGCCGCCAAAGCCAACGTGCGCCTGCTGGCCTGCGGCGAATGGTCGGCCGAACGTGCCCCTGCCTGGGACTACAAGCGCGTCAACGGCGGCCTGCTGGTGCAAAGCCGCGACATCGGCATGATCAGCAGCGCCGACCTGAAAGTGGTGACCAAGCGCGCACCGACCGAGCAGGAAATCAACGACCTGATCTTCGCCTGGAAAGTGGCCAAGTACGTCAAGTCCAACGCCATCGTCTACGCTAAGAACCGCCAGACCATCGGTGTCGGCGCCGGCCAGATGAGCCGTGTGAACTCGGCGCGCATCGCCGCGATCAAGGCTGAACACGCCGGTTTGCAGGTAGCGGGCTCGGTGATGGCGTCCGACGCGTTCTTCCCGTTCCGCGACGGCCTGGACAACGCGGCCAAGGCCGGCGTCACCGCAGTGATCCAGCCAGGCGGCTCGATGCGTGATGCCGAAGTGATTGCTGCGGCTGACGAAGCCGGCATCGCCATGGTCTTCACCGGCATGCGCCACTTCCGTCACTAAACAGCACCGCTTCCCGACTGTAGGAGCGAGCTTGCTCGCGAAAAACTCAAAAACGCCACGAGGTGTCAGGTTTCCCTCGTTATCGTTGACGACCTTCGCGAGCAAGCTCGCTCCTACAGGGAAGCACAGCGTTTCTCAGAGGTTTTTGAAATGAATGTTTTGATTATTGGCAGCGGTGGCCGTGAACACGCCCTGGCCTGGAAAGTTGCCCAGGACCCACGCGTCCAGAAAGTATTCGTAGCCCCCGGCAACGCCGGCACCGCCATTGAAGCCAAGTGCGAAAACGTCGCCATCGACGTGCTGGCCCTGGAACAACTGGCGGATTTCGCCGAGAAAAACGTTTCCCTGACCATCGTCGGTCCGGAAGTGCCGCTGGTTGCCGGTGTCGTCGACCTGTTCCGCAGCCGGGGCCTGGACTGCTTCGGCCCGACCGCCGGCGCGGCCCAGCTGGAAGGTTCCAAGGCATTCACCAAGGATTTCCTGGCGCGCCACAAGATCCCGACCGCCGACTACCAGAACTTCACCGAGATCGAGCCAGCCCTGGCTTACCTGCGTGAAAAAGGCGCGCCGATCGTGATCAAGGCCGACGGCCTGGCCGCGGGCAAAGGCGTGATCGTCGCCATGACCCTGCAGGAAGCCGAAGACGCCGTGCGCGACATGCTCGCCGGCAACGCCTTCGGTGAAGCCGGTTCGCGCGTGGTCATCGAAGAATTCCTCGACGGCGAAGAAGCCAGCTTCATCGTGATGGTCGACGGCAAGAACGTCCTGCCGATGGCCACCAGCCAGGACCACAAGCGCGTCGGCGACGGCGACAGCGGCCCGAACACCGGCGGCATGGGGGCTTACTCCCCGGCCCCGGTCGTAACCAGCGAAGTGCATCAGCGTGTGATGGACCTGGTGATCTGGCCGACCGTGCGCGGCATGGCCGATGAAGGCAACGTCTACACCGGTTTCCTCTACGCCGGTCTGATGATCGACAAGGCCGGTAACCCGAAGGTCATCGAGTTCAACTGCCGCTTCGGCGACCCGGAAACCCAACCGGTGATGCTGCGCCTGCAATCGAGCCTGGTGCTGCTGGTGGAAGCCGCGCTGGCCCAGGCCCTGGACAAGGTTGAAGCCCAGTGGGACCCACGCCCGAGCGTCGGCATTGTGCTGGCAGCCGGCGGTTACCCGGCCGACTACGCCAAGGGCGATGTGATTGAAGGCCTGGACGCGGCGGCGACGCTGGAAGGCAAAGTGTTCCATGCGGGCACTGCGCTGCAGGACGGCAAGGTGGTGACCGCAGGTGGCCGTGTGCTATGTGCCACCGCGATGGGCGCCAGTGTCGACGCTGCACAGCAACAGGCTTACAAACTGGCGGCAAAAATCAGCTGGAACGGCTGCTTCTACCGCAAAGATATCGGCTATCGCGCGATTGCCCGTGAACGTGGCGAGACTCATTAAGTCGCTATCCGTTCGGTTAGGTAAGGGCCTCTGGCCCTTGCCGTACTCGTATGACCCCGCGCATAGTTAACCCGTGCTTCAACCTACGAAGGGATTTCGCCGTGCGCTGGCTCAGGATCGCCATAGGTTTCACTGTCAGTCTGCTGACACTGCTCTGTTTGCTCCCGGCCCAGGCCGCTGCGCAAGGCAGTGGCTGGGCAGTATTGCTTGATGAACAGGCCGACCTGCAACTGAGCGATATCCGTTCGCCCCGCTACACCAATCAATTCAGCCCCATCGAACTGGACCGGATCACTGCTGCCGAGCCGGACGGTGCGTTGTGGGTACGCTTCAAGCTGCAACCCGGCCAGCACGAGCAAGTGCTGCGGGTGTTTGCCCCGGACGTTTCCCTCCTGAGTCTGTATGTGCTGGATGGCGACACCCTGGTGGAACAGCAAACCACCGGCACGCGCCAGCCCCAGGCCGAGCGCCCGCTGCCCAGCAGCGACTTCATGCTGCCGATGCCCCAGAGCCCGAAGCCCCTTGAGGTGTACCTGCGCCTGGTCTCGGAACACGAACTGCGCCCCTATATCACCCTGGAGCCGGCCGTACTCGCCGCCGCCGACCAAAGCCAGACGCTGATCTACGGCCTGCTGTTCGGCTGCCTGCTGATGCTGATCCTGCACAACCTCTCCCGCTTCGCCTACCACCGCTCACGCAGCAGCCTGTGGCTGGCGGCCTGCGAAGTGCTGCTGCTGCTCAGCCTGGCGTTGCTGCTCAACCTGCTGGGGCCATGGCTGCAGAACTGGCACGCGATCCAGACGCCGGGCGCCTACCTCGCCCTGCTGCTGACCGCACCGTGCGGGCTGATGTTTGCCTATCGCTTTTTCATGCCGCTGGGCCCGCACCCGCTGAACAAACTGTTGATGGCCGACATTCTGTTGATCGTGCTGTGCGGCCTGCTGCTGTTGTTCGTCAACACGTTGCCGCTGAACATCATCACTTACGTCCTGGTGGCCCTGGCCGGCCTGAGCATGTTGTTTGTCTCGGCCTATCACTGGCAAAAAGGCTACCGGCCAGCGCGGTTGTTCGTGGCGGGGATGGTGGTGTTCAACATCGGCACACTGATCATCCTGCCCGCCTTGCTTGGCCTTACGCTGCTGGCGCCGCAAGGCTTGATCATTACCCTGCTCAGCTTTATCTGCCTCAGTGGCCTGCTGATGAGCCTGGCCCTCGGCGAACGCCAGCGCGCCATCGTCGAAGCACGCTTCAGCCTCAGCCGCGAGCTGGCGGCCAGCAACGCCGAAATCGCCGCCAAGGCTGAGTTCCTGGCGAAGATCAGCCACGAAATCCGTACCCCCATGAACGGCGTGCTGGGCATGACCGAACTGCTGCTGGGCACGCCGTTGTCGGTCAAACAGCGCGACTATGTGCAGACGATCCACAGCGCCGGTAACGAACTGCTCACACTGATCAACGAAATCCTCGATATCTCCAAGCTGGAATCCGGGCAGATCGAATTGGACGATGTGCAGTTCGACCTCAATGCGCTGATCGACGACTGCCTGAACATCTTCCGCGCCAAGGCCGAGCAACAGAACGTCGAGCTGATCAGCTTTATCCAGCCCCAGGTGCCGCGGGTGATCAGCGGCGACCCGACGCGCCTGCGCCAGGCGATGTTGAGCCTGCTGGAAAACGCCCTGCAGAAAACCGATGAAGGCGAAGTGTTGATCGTCGTCGCCCTCGACGAGCGCAGCCCCAAGCCGCGCCTGCGCATTGCCGTGCAGGACAGCGGCCTGCCGATGGAAGCCGCCGAACGCGATGCGTTGCTGCACAGCGAACTGCACAGCAAGAACTTCCTCTCGGCCACCCGTTTGAGCGGCCACCTGGGCCTGGTCATCGCGCGCCAGTTGATCCTGTTGATGAACGGCGAATTCGGCATCAAGAGCGGCGCACAACAAGGCAGCACCCTGTGGCTGACCCTGCCGCTGGACCCGGAACGCCTGGAACACCCGACCTCCGACCTCGACGGCCCGCTCAAGGGTGCGCGGGTATTGGTGGTGGACGACAACGACACCTGCCGCAAAGTGCTGGTGCAGCAATGCACCGCCTGGGGCCTGAATGTCAGCGCGGTGCCGTCGGGCAAGGAAGCCCTGGCGTTGTTGCGCACCAAGGCGCACCTGCGTGATTACTTCGACGTGGTGCTGCTGGACCAGAACATGCCCGGCATGACCGGCATGCAACTGGCAGCCAAGATCAAGGAAGACCCGAGCCTCAACCACGACATCCTGCTGATCATGCTCACCGGCATCAGTAACGCGCCGAGCAAGATCATCGCGCGCAATTGCGGGATCAAGCGCATCCTCGCCAAGCCGGTGGCCGGCTACACCCTCAAGACCACCCTGGCCGACGAACTGACCCAGCGCAGCAAAGGCGGCGGGCAGCCACGCGCGCCCCTCAACGCGCCGGCGGCCATCATCGTGCCCAGCGACTTCCGCATCCTGGTGGCCGAAGACAACAGCATCTCCACCAAAGTCATCCGCGGCATGCTCGGCAAGCTCAACCTCAACCCGGACACCGCGAGCAACGGCGAAGAAGCCCTGCAGGCGATGAAGGCCCAGCGCTATGACCTGGTGTTGATGGACTGTGAAATGCCGATCCTCGATGGCTTCTCCGCGACCCAACAGTTGCGGGCCTGGGAAGTCAGCCACCAGCGCATTCGCACGCCGGTGGTGGCGCTCACCGCACACATCCTCTCGGAACACAAAGAGCGCGCACGCCAGGCCGGGATGGACGGGCACATGGCCAAGCCGGTGGAATTGTCACAATTGCGCGAGCTGGTGGAGTACTGGGTGGCGCAGCGTCAGCCACGGCCGGAGCATGCGCCCTCTTAACGTCAAATGCGATCGAGTGTGGGAGGGGGCTTGCCCCCGATGGCGGTGGACCAGTCACCGATGCATCGACTGAAAGCCGGCGACGGCAAGCTCGCTCCCGATAGCGCTGGAGCAGTTACAAATAAGCTGACTGTCACACCGCCATCGGGGGCAAGCCCCCTCCCACACTGAGCCTGCGTCTGCCACACAATGGATGAACACCACAGATCCTATGTGGGAGGGGGCTTGCCCCCGATGGCGGTGGACCAGTCACCTATGCATCGACTGAAAGACAGCGATGGCAAGCTCGCTCCCGATAGCGCTGGAACAGTTACAAATAAGCTGACTGTCACACCGCTATCGGGAGCAAGCTCCCTCCCACACTGAGCCTGCGTCTGCCACACAATGGATGAACACCACAGATCCTATGTGGGAGGGGGCTTGCCCCCGATGGCGGTGGACCAGTCACCTATGCATCGACTGAAAGACAGCGATGGCAAGCTCGCTCCCGATAGCGCTGGAACAGTTACAAATAAGCTGACTGTCACACCGCCATCGGGGGCAAGCCCCCTCCCACACTGAGCCTACGTCTGCCACACAATGGATGAACACCACAGATCCTATGTGGGAGGGGGCTTGCCCCCGATGGCGGCGGACCAGTCACCTATGCATCGACTGAAAGCCGGCGATGGCAAGCTCGCTCCCGATAGCGCTGGAACAGTTACAAATAAGCTGACGGTCACACCGCCATCGGGAGCAAGCCCCCTCCCACACTGAGCCTGCGTCTGCCACACAATGGATGAACACCACAGATCCTATGTGGGAGGGGGCTTGCCCCCGATGGCGGCGGACCAGTCACCTATGCATCGACTGAAAGACGGCGATGGCAAGCTCGCTCCCAATAGCGCTGGAACGGTTACAAATAAGCTGACTGTCACACCGCCATCGGGGGCAAGCCCCCTCCCACACTGAGCCTGCGTCTGCCACACAATGGATGAACACCACAGATCCTATGTGGGAGGGGCTTGCCCCCGATGGCGGTGGACCAGTCACCTATGCATCGACTGAAAGACAGCGATGGCAAGCTTGCTCCCGATAGCGCTGGAACAGTTACAAATAAGCTGACTGTCACACCGCTATCGGGGGCAAGCCCCCTCCCACACTGAGCCTGCGTCTGCCCCACAATGGATAAACACCACAGATCCTATGTGGGAGGGGCTTGCCCCCGATGGCGGCGGACCAGTCACCTATGCATCGACTGAAAGACAGCGATGGCAAGCTCGCTCCCGATAGCGCTGGAACAGTTACAAATAAGCTGACTGTCACACCGCCATCGGGGGCAAGCCCCCTCCCACACTGAGCCTGCGTCTGCCACACAATGGATGAACACCACAGATCCTATGTGGGAGGGGGCTTGCCCCCGATAGCGGTGGACCAGTCACCTATGCATCGACTGAAAGACAGCGATGACAAGCTTGCCCCCGATAGCGCTGGAACAGTTACAAATAAGCTGACGGTCACACCGCCATCGGGAGCAAGCTCCCTCCCACATTTGATCTCTGTCGCCTGATAGACTCCGCCAATCTCCTTCTGTCGCGAGCCACCCCCATGCTCCACGTGTTATTCAGCGTTTACCTGAAGATGCTGGTGCTCTACAGCCCGTTCTTCGTGTTGTCCTGTTTTATCAGCCTGACCCGCGGCTATTCGAGCAAGGAACGGCGACGCCTGGCCTGGAAAGTGGCGTTGGCGACGCTGGTGTCGAGCGTCTTGCTCTACCTGTTCGGCCGGGTGATTTTCAGCGTGTTCGGCATCACCGTGGACGCTTTCCGCATCGGCGCCGGCAGCGTGCTGTTCATCTCGGCCCTGGGCATGGCGCAGGGCAAGTCAGCGGTGCAGACCGATAACGTGCAGCAGGACGTGACCATCGTGCCGCTGACCATTCCGCTCACCGTCGGCCCCGGCACCATCGGGGCGCTGCTGGTGATGGGCGTCAGCCAGCCCCATTGGGACGACAAAATCGCCGCCATCCTCAGCATCGCCCTGGCCAGCTTCACGGTGGGCGTGGTGCTGTATTTGTCCAACCGTATCGAACGGATTCTCGGTGACCAGGGCTTGCAGATTGTCAGTCGCTTGATGGGCTTGTTCGTGTGCGCCTTGGCCGCACAAATCATCTTTACCGGGGTGCGCGGCTACATGGTGCCTTAGATCCGGTATTTGGCGATCGCCAGTTGCACCTTGTCGCCCGCACTCTCACGCATCAACTGGATGGTTTTTTCGTTGACCACCGAGGTATTCAGCACCAGGCAGGTTTGCCCGCTGAAGGCCTCGAACGAGGAACTGTCCCACTCAAGAAAAGGCAGCCCCACGTGCTTGCTGACGCCATGGGAGCTGTAGGTCACCAGCACCATCATGACTTCGCCGTCGGTTTCGGCGCAGGACGCCAAGCCAAAATCGCCGCCCTGATGCACGCTGCTATTGCGCTTGAACAGCTCGAATGACGCCGGCATCTGTTTCAATGTTTCCAGCGCATCGGCGGCCAGTTTCGGCAGCGCCGTCAGCAGAGGCCCGGCCAGTGAGGTCGAGGCCAGCAGGGTGGCGATGATATTCAGCGCCGCCAGTTGCACCGTCAGCCCCTTGCCGGCGCTTGAGACCCGCTCGAACCGGCTGCGCACCGGCAGCCAGCCCAGGCTGATCATCACCTTGATAAATTCGTCGTACCAGCCCTCCGTGCCGCGACTGATCCTCAAGACATCGCTGACGTAGCTGCTGGCCAACAGATAGCTTTTGCGGATGTATTCGCGGTTCAGGCCACTCAGGCCGTCGGCGAACGAGATCACGCCATTGTTGACCACCGCCGCGTTGCAGCCGTCCTCGGTATCCAGCGGTAAAGCCGCGTGCGTCCCCGGCGCGCCGGGCAGCTTATAGGCGGCAATCAATTTGCGCCGCTTGGTGCTGTTGATCCTTCTGTGATGTCGCTCCATTTTCAGTTCTCCACAAGCACCCCACATGGGGCGTGTGTCCACACTAGTCCAGGCGCCGACGGGCTTTCCACACGACAAACATCCCTTGCCGGCAGCGCTCGCACAGCGCAGCCCAGCATTCGTTGGGCGCCCCGCGGGCAGTTCCGGATTTCATCGATAAAAAAAGAAAAAGCCCCGAATCACGGCAGGTGTTCACCCAGCGTCATTCGGAGCTTTCCGGCGCTCGCGCGGTGCTTTTCAGGAGGCCGGTTTTTCGCCATACCAGCGCGGCGTGTACACCCACTCACCGCCGCCGGCGCGCGGGAACGCGCAGGTGGTGGACGAGCCGATCAGCACCATGGTCCGCATGTCCACCTGTTCCGGGGTCAGTTGCCCCAGCGTGGTCACGCGCAGGGTCTGGCCCGGCCGCCCGATATCGCGGCCCAGCACCACCGGCGTTGCGGCGTTGCGGTGTTGCGCGACAATCTCCAGGGCACGCCCCAGTTGCCACGGCCGCGCACGCGAGATCGGGTTGTAGAACGCCAGGGCCAGGTCGGCCTGGGACGCGAGGTCCAGGCGCTGCTCGATGATCGACCAGGGCTTGAGGTTGTCCGACAGCGACATCACGCAGAAGTCGTGCCCCAACGGCGCGCCGGCCTGGGCCGCGGTGGCCAGGGACGCGGAAACGCCCGGCAGGATTTCCAGCTCGACCTGGTGCCAGGCCGGGTCGTCGGACTCATGCAGCGCCTCGATCACCGCCGCCGCCATGGCGAACACACCAGGGTCGCCGGACGACACCACCACCACCGACCGGCCTTGAGCGGCCAGCGCGAAAGCGTGGCGGGCGCGCTGCATTTCTTCACGGTTGTCGGTGCAGTGCTGCACCTGATCGTCGCGGAACGGCCCGGCCATGCGGACGTAGGTTTCGTACCCCAGCACATCGGTACAGCGCGCCAGTTCGGCCTTCACCGCCGGCACCATCAGGTCGGCGGCGCCAGGGCCAAGGCCGATCACCGCAAGACGGCCACGCGGGCGACCGACCTGGGACACGTCCAAGGGCTGTTCGGCGACCGAAACAACGATGTCCGCCGCTTGCTCCACCTCGGCGAAACGCAGCGGCACGCCTAATTCCAACGCCGCTTCGTGCAACGACGGTTCGGCCATCTGGGTATCGCTGGCCAACAGGCAGGCCAGTGACTGCAGGGCAATCCCCGAGGCATGCAACGCGCCACGCACACGCTGCGCCAATTGCGCGCCGGGCTTGCAGGTGACGCACACGCTCTGTGGATAAATCAGCAACTCGTTGGCCGCCGGTACGCGCTCGGCGCTGCCTACGTGGATCGCCAGGCGCGCCTGTCGGTCCTGCGCCAGGTTGGCCTGGTCAAGCCACGGCGCCGCGCCTTCGATACGCACGCTTTCGCCGGCAAGCAGGTCGCTGACGAAGCGCTTGCCCAGTTCCAGGTCCGCCAGTTGATAACCGGCCGGCGGGTTGAGCAGGCACGTGCCGAAACGCAGCTCGCCACTGGTGGTGATCGCGGCGGCCACACCCAACGCCGCGGCAACCTCCCGCGCCATGTCATTCACCCCGCCCAGGCCACCGAGCAACGGCACCACCGCGCTGCCGTCTTCGGCCACGGCCAGTACGGCGGGCTCTTCGCCTTTTTCCAGCAGCAGCGGCGCCAGGGTGCGGATCACGATACCGGCGGCGCACAGCGCGATCAGCGGCGTGCCTTGCTGATAGAGCTGGCGCAGGGTCGCGCCGAATTCGCGGTAGCTCTGGTCCGCGCCGTCGACCCGGCCCAGCAGGCCGTGGATCACCGCACCCGGATACACCTGCGCAATCCTGCGCGCCGTGGCCAGGCTGCCCTGCCCGAGGATGACAATCGCCGGGCGCATCAACCTTGCCACCGTTCACCGGGCACGATGATCAGCGAGAAATACGGCGAGGACATCGGCTCGACTTGATCCAGCGGGACGATTTTCTGGTTGGCCATGGTCGCGCGCTCCACATACAGCGCACGCTCGGCCAGGCCGAGTTCTTCGAGCACCTGGCGCACCTTGGGGAAGTTGCGCCCCAGCTTCATGATCACCGCCGCGTCGGCATCCGCCAGGCGGCGCTTGAGGTCTTCATGGGGCAGCACCCCCGACAGCACCGACAGGCTCTGGTTGCGATACACCAGCGGCGCGCCGAGCACCGAGGCGCCACCGAGCATCGAACACACGCCGGGAATGACCTGCGCTTCGTAGCGCTCGGCCAGGCGGTCATGCAGGTACATGTAGGAGCCGTAGAAGAACGGGTCGCCTTCACAGATCACCGCCACATCGCGGCCGGCGTCCAGGTGCGCGGCGACGTCCTGGCTGGCGCTGTCGTAGAAATCGCTGATCACCTGTTCATAGGACAGCGGCGCCGGCAACGCTTCGGTGGTCACCGGGTACACCAGCGGCATCAGGGTTTGCTGCGCCACCAGGTGGTCTTCGATGATGCCGAAGGCGTTGCCCTTTTTGCCCTTGGCCACGAAGTACGCCACCACCGGCGATTCGCGCAGCAGGCGCAGGGCCTTGAGGGTGATCAGTTCCGGGTCGCCGGGGCCGACGCCCAGGCCGATCAAACGTCCACGTGCCGGCATTATTCGACCTCCGTGGCCAGGGCATTGACCGCCGCGGCCGCCATCGCACTGCCGCCCAGGCGGCCCTGCATGATCACGAACGGCACGCCACGGCTGTCGGCGGCCAGCATCGCCTTGGATTCGGCGGCGCCGACGAAGCCCACCGGGAAGCCAAGGATCAACGCCGGTTTCGGCGCGCCGGCGTCGAGCATTTCCAGCAGGTAGAACAAGGCGGTCGGCGCATTGCCGATCACCACCACACTGCCGGCCAGGTGCGGGCGCCACAGTTCCAGGGCGGCGGCGGAGCGGGTGTTGCCCAGCTTCTGCGCCAACGCCGGCACGCGTTCGTCGCGCAGGGTACAGATCACTTCGTTGTTGGCCGGCAGCCGCGCACGGGTCACGCCTTCGGACACCATCCGCGCATCGCACAGAATCGGCGCACCGGCGGCCAGCGCCTCGCGCCCTGCCCTGCCCGCGCCTGCGGAGAACTGCAGGCCGTCGATCGCCTCGACCATGCCGCAGGCATGAATCACGCGCACCGCGAGTTTTTCCAGGTCGGCCGGGATGCGCTCCAACCTGGCTTCCGCGCGAATAATGGCGAAGGAGTTGCGATAGATCTCCTGACCGTCGCGGATGTAATCAATCATCGGTGTTGCTCCGTGGGTGAGCGCGCAGCAGGGCGCCCGCCGCTTCAATGGAAAGAGTGCGCGCGTGCAGCCGGCCGAAACCGGGCTGGGCTGCTTCGCGAAAATAGACGTCGTAATGGCCGGGGCTGACCGCCAGCAAGGTCACCGGCGCGATGTGCGCGGCGGCGCAGGAACGCGCGCAGCCAGACAGATGTACCGCGTGGCCGGGGCGCAGCGCGGCCAGTTGCATCGCGTCGGCCTTGGTATCGGCCAGGCCTTTGCCGCAGCCGCTGGAGCCGGTGCAGGCGATCAACTGCGCCAGCGGCTGGTCGGCCGAGCAGAGGAAGCCCAGCCGTTCCAGGCGCGCGGTGATCGCGGCGGCATCCTGGCATTTGGCGTTGGGCAGCAGCAGGCCTTGCCAGGGGGTAAAGCGCAGCGTGCCGTCGCCATACTCATCGGCGAGTTGCGCTGCGCCCTTGAGCATGGAGGCGTCGAGTCGACCCAGCGGCGTCACGGCGGTCACGTAGACCCGACCGTGCTGATGCTGTGGATAACTTCCCAGGTGCAGCCACGCCCCGCTGGCCGGGCGCTTGAAGCCATCGACCGGCAATAACGGCAGGTCCAGCCCGACCAGGAAGTTATCCACAGGCAGATGACGCATGCGTGTTTGCGCCGGCGTGGCCAGGTCCAGAAACCGTTCCAACACCGCCACCACCAAGGCATGCCCCTGCTCCAAGCGCACGGCCGCCAACGGCGCATCCAACCCCGGGCAGCCGGCCAGGCCGAACGCGAGCAGTGTTTCGCCGCCCTGCTCAAAGGCCGACAGCCACAGGTCATGGTGATGTTCGAGCATCGCCAGGGCTTCACCGCCATCCAGTTGCACCGCGAACTTGGCCGACAGTTCGTGGAAGCGCGTGTGGTTTTGCAGGGTGGCGAGGATCTGGTCGGCCAGCGGGCGCGTATCGAACAGCATCTGCGGGTCGATACCGGCGCTGGGGCTGAGCATCAGGTTGCGCACGTCGTCACCGGCGGCGGTGCTGGGGCCGAGGCCTGCGGCAAGGAGCATCGCGATCAAGGCCTGCTGCTCGGCACCGATCCCGCGGATCTGCAGGTTGGCGCGGTTGGTCGCCTCGATCACCCCGCCCGCATAGGCCTGGGCCGCGTCCGCCACGGAATGGGCTTGTGCGGCGCTGATCGCGCCGCCGGCCAGTTTGATCCGGCAAATGCCGCCGTCCAACGCCTGGACGATACGCAGCAACCCCGGGCAAGCCGAGGGGCGCAAGGTGTTCAGAGCAGGGATTGGGTTCACGGGGCTACCGGTTCGCGGGTCAAGGCGCGGTATTATGCCTGCTTTGTCCGACGGCATGAAAAGCCTGCCCGTCGGATGTCGTTCAAGGAATTCATATGTCGCCCTGGCTGACGGTAATAGGCATCGGTGAAGACGGCTTCAAAGGGCTCGGCAGAAACGCCCGGCACGCCGTATTGCGTGCCGCACGGATCATCGGTGGCCAGCGTCAATTGGACCTGTTGCCAGTGTGCGTGCGCGGCGAACGCCAGTTGTGGCCGAGCCCGTTTTCCCTGGCGCCGTTATTGGCGCGACGCGGTGAACCGGTGTGCGTGCTGGCCAGCGGCGACCCGATGTTCTACGGCGTCGGCGCCAGCCTGGCGCGGCAGGTGCCGGCTGAAGAGATGCTGATTTTGCCGGCGCCCTCCTCTGTGTCGCTGGCGGCGGCGCGCCTGGGCTGGGCGTTGCAGGACGTGATGACGTTATCGGTGGTGGCCCGGCCCTTGACGGCGTTGAATGCACATCTGGCCAGCGGCGTGCGCTTGTTGGTGTTGAGCAATGACGGGCAGAGCCCTGCCGCGATTGCCGCGCTGTTGGTTGAATCCGGCTTTGGGCCGAGCCGTCTCAGCGTCTTTGAACATCTGGGCGGCGCGGCTGAGCGACGTGTCGATGGCGTGGCCCACGCTTGGCCGCACGCCGCGGTCGCCGATCTGAACCTGGTCGCCATCGACTGCCTGGCCGACGCCGATGCCCCGCGCCTGTCGCGCCTCGCCGGCCTGCCGGATGTGGCGTTCAAACACGACGGCCAACTGACCAAACGCGACGTGCGCGCCATGACCCTGGCCCGCCTGGCGCCACTGCCCGGCGAATTGCTCTGGGACGTGGGCGCGGGCAGCGGCTCCATCGGCATCGAGTGGATGCGCGCCCACCCGAGCTGCCGCGCCTTGGCGATTGAAGCCGATGCCGGCCGCCAAGGCCTGATCGAACATAATCGCGACGCCCTCGGCGTGCCCGGCCTGCAACTGGTGCGCGGCACCGCGCCTGCGGCCCTCGGCGGCCTGGAAACGCCCGACGCGATCTTCATCGGTGGCGGCGTCACCCGCGACGGCGTGCTCGAGACCTGCTGGCAGCACCTGCGCCCCGGTGGCCGCCTGGTCGCCAACGCCGTGACCCTGCAAAGCGAAATGACCCTGATGGCCTGGCGCGCCCGACACGGCGGCGAACTGACCCGCCTCCACGTGGCCCAGGCCCAGCCGCTCGGTGAATTCGACACCTGGCGCCAGGCGCTGCCGATCACCCTGCTGGACGTGATCAAGCCCCTATGAAACCGATCCTGCTACTGGGCGGCGTCACCGAAGCCCTCGCCATCGCCCGCACCCTCGGCCCCGAACATATCTACAGTCTGGCCGGTGTGGGCCGCGTGCCGACCGACCTCACCTGCCAGGTGCGTGTCGGTGGCTACGGCGGGGTTGAAGGGTTGGCGCAGTTCGTGCGCGACGAACACATCGGCCTGATCCTCGACGCCACCCACCCGTATGCGGCACAGATCAGCCACAACGCCGCCCAGGCAGCACGGTTGTGCGGTGTGCCGTGTTGGGCCCTGCGCCGCCCGGCGTGGCGACCGCAAGCGGGGGATGACTGGCGCGAAGTCGCTGACTGGGCCGAGCTGATCGAGGCCCTGAAACCCTTCAAACGCCCGCTGTTCACCTTGGGCCGCGAGCCGTTGCAGCATCTTGATGAGATCCCGCAGGAGCAATTCTGGACGCTGCGCGCGTTGGAGGTGTATCCGGGCAATGAACGCTGCGAAGTCATCGGCGCGCGTGGGCCGTTTCTGATCGAAAACGAGCGTGCGTTGTTCGAACGACAAAAGATCGATGTGCTGATCAGCAAGAACAGTGGCAGCACCGCCACCGAACCGAAGCTGGAAGTGGCGCGCGAGCGAGGGGTGCCGGTGTTGGTGTTGAGGCGGCCGGTGTTGGCTACGGCGGATCGAGAATTTACAGCCGTGGCTGCGGTGCTACAGGCAATATCGTCTCGCTAAACGACACCTCGCCAATGTGGGAACTTGCTCCCGTTCAACGGCGTAGCAGTCGCATGATCGCTGAGTTTGCATCGATGTCCGCAGACTAGAGATCACGTTTGCGACCAGCAACCTCAAACAAGGTGTCGCACGTTTCTGTTTGTACGAAGACCTAGCCAAAACACCCACTGTTTGGTTTACCCAGCAGAAAGACGATTCACCTTACGACCAACTCCGAACCAGCCGGCTAGTTCAGCCAAAAGCTCCCGCCCTAACCTCCCCTCTCGCGGTTTTGCACCCGCTTCCGCGATGGGGATGCACTGCAGTTGCAGCGCGTCGCAACTTGCCATCCTGTATCCCAAGGAATACGATTTGCGATGATTGAGTTCGAAGAATCCATTGAGTTTGTCAAATGGCTCGAAGCAATGCGCGATCCGCTCGCAAAAGTACGCATTGTGACAAGGCTGCGCATGGCGCAAGCAGGAAACTTCGGCGACTGTGAGGCTGTAGGAGAGGGCGTTTGCGAAATGCGAATCCACCAAGGCCCCGGGTATCGGGTTTACTTCACTCGCCGAGACAAGGTGGTTTATCTGCTGCTGATGGGCGGCGACAAATCAACACAAAGCCGAGACATCCAGCGTGCAATACACATGGCAAAAAATCTTGGCCGCAAGGAGTGACTTATGAGCGAATCCTTTACCCGTTTCGATGCCGCAAAATATCTCAAGACTCCTTTTGAGATGGCCGCCTATCTGGATGCTTGCTTTGAAGAAGATGCTGGCGACGGTCTGTTGATTCGCACAGCGCTGAACGATATCGCTCGCGCCCAAGGCATGACCCAAGTCGCTCGCGACGCCGGCCTGGGGCGAGAAAGTTTGTACAAAGCCCTCTCCAGCACTGGCAATCCCGAGTTCGCGACTATCATGAAGGTCATGAGAGCACTGGGGCTCAAACTTCACGCCACCGCGCTCTGACACACTGCGACACCAAACCACACCGCCACTTTTTACTTATCCCCCCCGATCAGGCTAAATACCCGCCTGATCGTTTAACCCTACGGATTGTCCGCCATGGCCCGTCAACGCTTTGCAATCGTCTGGATCGCCTGCTTTGCAGTGCTGTTCAACGCCTTTGCCATGCCGCTGGCCGGGGCGATGCAGCAGTCCAAGGACCCCGCGCAGCAACTGTTGTGGGGCAGTTTCTGTTCGTCCAATGGCGCCAGCCTGAAAACCGTTGCCCTGGGCAAGTTGGACATTCCGGCACCGGCGCAGGACGATCACTCCGCCATGCAGCATTGCTGGTGTTGCTCGGGCTCGGCGCCGTTGGTGGCGTTGCCGGGGCATGTGCCGCAGTTGTATGTCACGCGGTTCGAGGCGGCGCAGAGCCTGCCGCCACCGTCATTGCAGTCCCCGACGCCGCGCCAGCAATGGCCGAGCCTTAACCCGCGCGCCTCTCCAACGGTCTGATGGTCTTCGCAAGTGAACTGCGTTTAGAACCGTTCTGGAGAACTGCCATGCTCAAATCTTCCCTGCTTCTGGCCGCATTGCTGCTGCCGGTGTTCAGTGCTGCCAATGCCGACGACTTCAAGGCCGGCGACCTGCTGGTCAGCGATCCCTGGTCCCAGGAATTGCCCCCCAACGCGCCGACCGTCGCGGCCTACTTTGTGGTTCACAATACCGGCGAAACCCCGGACCGCCTGCTCAGCGCCAAGACGCCGGTGGCGGACAAAGCCGAACTGCATGAGCATGTGATGCAAGGCGCATTGATGAAGATGCAACAAGTGCCCAGCGTTGCCGTGCCGGCCAAGGGTGACTTGACCTTCGCGCCCATGGCCTATCACGTGATGTTGCTGGGCCTCAAAGACCGCAGCGTACTGGCCGACGGCAAGCACTTCCCTCTGACCCTGACCTTCGAAAAAGCCGGGGACGTCGAGGTGCAAGTGTCCGTGCAGAAAGTCCCGCCGATGGCGCCCCACGAGCATAAACACGGCGAGTAGGCCAACACTCGATGGGCGCCCCTCGCGCCAGGTTGTCCGCGCCGCGCCGCAGGCCCGTGAGCCTTAAGCGCGGCAGTTGGATCAGCCTGTTCGCCATGCTGATGATCTTTATCGGTCCGCTGATTTCCCAAGCGATGCCGATGAATCAGCACGCCGGTATGTCCATGAGCATGTCCATGGACATGCCCGAGTGCCACGGCGAACCGCAACACCGTCCACCTCAAAAACAAGCCCCCGACGAACACCACGTCCTCTGGGAAAAGTGCGGCTATTGCAGCCTGCTCTTCAGTTGCCCGGCACTGCCCGGCAGCGTGTCCTACCTCACCCTCGGCGCCCCATCGCCGGCCAACGCCCTCACCCCCTCACCGCGCCTGGGCCATGCCCGGCAGAGCATTTTCCCCGGCGCGCGCAGCCGTGCCCCACCCATCGCCGCGTAAGCACTTGACACCGTTACTTCACCCCGGCCGACGTTAGACAGACAGCCACAGGCTGCTGGCCGTGTTGTTTACGATTGATAGATGGAATTTTTCATGTCCAGGTTTTCTGCTGACACCCGTTTGGGAAGCACTCCCGTGTTCGCCGTTCTGTGCGGCGCGCTCTTGATGCCACAGGCCCATGCCGATGAGCACGCCGAGCACGAACTGAGCCCCACCGTGATCACCGCGATCGCCCCCAGCTCGCCGCTGACCGTGGTCACCAACCCGAAAGACCCACGCCAGCCAGTGCCCGCCAGCGACGGCGGCGACTATCTCAAGACTATCCCCGGCTTCGCCCTGGTGCGCAACGGCGGCACCAACGGCGACCCGGTGCTGCGCGGCATGTTCGGCTCGCGCCTGAACATCCTCACCAACGGCAGCATGATGCTCGGCGCCTGCCCGGGCCGGATGGACGCGCCCACCTCGTACATTTCCCCGGAAACCTACGACACACTCACCGTGATCAAAGGCCCGCAAACCGTGCTCTGGGGCCCGGGCGCGTCGGCCGGCACCATCCTGTTCGAGCGCGAGCCCGAGCATTTCGGCGAACTGGGCACGCGGCTCAACGCCAGCGTGCTGGCCGGCTCCAACGGGCGCTTCGACAAAGTCATCGACGCCGCTGCCGGCGGGCCCCTGGGTTACGTGCGGGTGATCGGCAACCAGGCACACGCCGACGACTACAAGGACGGCAACAACGACACCGTCGCCTCGCGCTACGACAAGTGGAACGGTGACGTCGCGGTCGGTTTCACCCCCGACGCCGACACCCTGCTCGAACTCACCGCCGGCCGCGGCGATGGCGAGGCGCGCTACGCCGGGCGCGGCATGGACGGCTCGCAGTTCCTGCGCGAAAGCCTGGGGCTGCGCTTCGAAAAATCCAATATCGGTGAGGTGCTGGACAAGGTCGAGGCCCAGGTCTACTACAACTACGCCGACCACGTCATGGACAACTACAGCCTGCGCGTCCCGTCGGGCACCGGGATGATGGCAGGCCCCATGGCCTCCAACGTCGACCGCCGCACCCTCGGCGCGCGGATCAAGGCGACCTGGCGCTGGGCCGACCTGCAACTGATCGGCGGTCTGGATGCGCAGACCAACGAACACCGCCAGCGCAGCAGCATGGGCGTCGACACCTACAAGGATTTGCCGCGCAACAAAGACGCCAACTTCCATAACTACGGCGTATTCGGCGAACTGACCTGGTACGCCGCCGACCGCGACCGCCTGATCACCGGCGCGCGCCTGGACCGCGCCTCGGCCCGGGACTTCCGCCAGACCATCGGCTCAGGCATGTCGGCACGCGCCAACCCGACCGCCGACGACACCCGCGCCGACACCCTGCCCTCGGGCTTCATGCGCTACGAGCACGACCTGGCAGACACCCCGACCACGCTCTACGCAGGGCTGGGCCACGCCGAACGCTTCCCGGATTACTGGGAACTGTTTTCCCCCAACACCGGCGCGGCCGGTTCGGTCAACGCGTTCGATGGCGTGAAACCGGAAAAAACCACCCAGCTCGACTTCGGCGCGCAATACAAGACTGCCGACCTCGAAGCCTGGGCCTCGGGTTACGTCGGCCAGGTACGCGACTTCATCCTGTTCGACTACCGGACCGGAATGATGGGCACCACGTCCCAGGCGCGCAACGTCGACGCACGGATCATGGGCGGCGAACTGGGCGCGGCGTACAAGCTGACCCAAAACTGGAAGGCCGACGCCACCCTCGCCTACGCCTGGGGCAAGAACAGCAGCGACGGCAAGCCCCTGCCGCAAATGCCGCCGCTGGATGCGCGCCTGGGCCTGACCTACAGCGAGGACGACTGGAGCGCCGGCGCCCTGTGGCGAGTGGTCGCCGCGCAAAACCGCATCGACCAGAACAAAGGCAACGTGGTCGGCAAGGACTACGACAAGAGCGGCGGCTTTGGCGTGTTCTCGCTGAACGCGGCGTACCGCATCAATAAAAACTTCAAGGTCAGTACCGGCGTCGACAACCTGTTCGGCAAAGCCTACGCCGAGCATTTGAACCTGGCCGGCAACGCCGGGTTCGGCTACCCGGCCAACGATCCGCAGGCCATCAAGGAGCCGGGGCGCACGCTCTGGACCAAGGTCGACATGAGCTTCTAAAAGCATCGGGGGCAAGCCCCCTCCCACAGTTGGAATGCACTTCAAATGTGGGAGGGGGCTTGCCCCCGATGGCGGTGTAACTGCCCCCAAAAAACAAAACCTTGCGGAGCCCCCCTGATGAGCACACAAAAAATCTCCTTCTACAACCTGGCCTGGCGTTGGCATTTCTACGCCGGGCTGTTTGTCGCCCCCTTCATGGTGCTGCTGGCCCTGACCGGCATCATCTACCTGTTCAAGCCCCAGCTCGACCCGCTGATGTACGGCCACCTGCTCACCGTCCCCGCCGCCGAACGCGCGCTGAGCGCCGACGAGCAACTGCAACGCGCCAAGGCCGCCTACCCCCAGGGCCGGCTCAGCAAATACCTGCCACCGGCCGACGCCACCAGCAGCGCACAGTTCGTCATGCACGACGGCAGCCGCGAAATGACGGTGTTCGTCGACCCGTATCGCGGCACCGTGCTCGGCACGCAGGACGCGAAAAACAACCTGCAAGCCATCGCCCGCGCCCTGCACGGCGAGTTGATGATCGGCACCGTGGGTGACCGCCTGGTCGAGCTCGCTGCCGGTTGGGGCGTGATGCTGGTGATCTCAGGCATGTACTTGTGGTGGCCGCGCGGCAAGTCATCGTCCGGGGTGCTGTGGCCGCGCTTCAACACCCGTGGCCGTGTGTTCTGGCGCGACTTGCATGTCGTCACCGGTTTCTGGGGCGCGGCGTTGTTGCTGGTGATGCTGCTCAGCGGCATGGCCTGGACCGGCTTCTGGGGCAAGCAATACGCCGACCTGTGGAACCGCTTCCCGGCGGCGATGTGGAACAACGTGCCGACCTCCGATCAACAGGCCCGCGTGCTCAACACCGCGACGCAACAGACCGTGCCCTGGGCCATGGAAAACACACCGATGCCGGTGTCCGGCGACCATGCCGAACACATGAACCACGGCGCGATGCATGCCGCCCCCGCCGCGCCCACCATCAACCTGCAACAGGTGGTCGACCTGGCCACCTCGCGCAAGGTCGAGCCCGGCTACAGCATCACCCCGCCCACCACCGCCGAGGGCGTATTCACTGTTTCGGTATTCGCCAACGACCCGCGCAATGACGCCACCCTGCATGTGGACCAGTACACCGGCAAGGTCCTCGCCGATGTGCGCTGGGAACACTACAACGGCGTGGCGCGGGCGACCGAGACCGGCGTGATGTTGCACGAGGGCAAGATGTTCGGCTGGGTGAATCAACTGATCGTGCTGCTGATCTGCCTGATGATCCTGCTCAGTGCCGTCAGCGGCGTGGTGATCTGGTGGAAACGGCGGCCGGTGGGCGGCCTCGGAGTGCCGCCGTTGCGTCATGACCTGCCGAAGTGGAAAACCGCGATGGTGATCATGCTCGGGCTGGCGATCGCCTTCCCGTTGGTGGGCGCGTCGTTGATCGTCGTGTGGGCGCTCGATCGTCTGCTGCTGTCGCGGCTGTTTGCGCAGCCTTCGCGGGTTTGACGCCCGGGTGCCGGTCAAGTGCCGCCGGGGACCGGGCGATCCACGGCGGCCGGCTTGGTCAGCGCCGCGCCGTTGTCAGAGTTCGTCTTTGTCCCGGCCGTACAGCACGGCTTGCGGGTCCGGCTCGGCGAGTACGTCCTTGACCTGCCATTCCGCCCCCAGCGCCCCCGGTCGCGTCCAGAAGGTATCGGTTTCCAACACACTCAACGTGCCGGCCGCGCGCAAGCCGCTGACCAGCACGCTGGGCGAAGGCGACGAGTCGACACTCAGCAGTCGCGTCTCGTCCGCCGTGAAACCCGGCACATACTTCAGGAGCGCACCGCCGCGACACGCCAGGTAGACACTCTCGGCGACCGGACGGTTACTGCGGATGATGTCCAGGTACAGGCGCAGATCATTTTTGTCGGCAAAATTGTCCAGCAACCGCTGATCCAGCGCCGATAGATTCAGGCCCAAAGGGATGACTTTGTAAAACGCCTGGAGCGCTTTGATGGTGTAGAAGAACAGCGGGTGATCGGGGGTGATATCAAAGCCGAGATGACCGAACCAGAACAGCTGTGAAATCGTGTCCACCAACCACGCACGGTGATCCTCCACCGGCTCAAGCGCCACGAGCCCCCGCGCCTTTGGCGGCGCCAGCACGGCGCCGAGGTATTCGCGGCCCTTGAAGCCGCCCAGCTGTTTTTCGGCCCAGCGCGCAGCGTCGTCGGCATGACCGAACAGCGGCCCGCAAAAGGACAGGAAGTGTGGGTTGTCCTGGGCGGGCCAGGGCGCGGCCTTGGGTTGCCACTGCGCGGTGACGCTTTGTTCCTTGCCCCACACCGTGCTCCTGACACGCACATACAAGTCGCCCTTGGTCGCGAGCCCGCGCACGTAGTCGGCGACGCTGGAGGCGCCTTCGAGCAACTGCGGTCCGAGCGTTCGGGCCTCGCTGCTCAGCGCTTGCCCCTCGTGCTTTCGCAAGGAATACCTCAGCAGCGCGCCGTCGGCGCACAGCAGGTAGAGCGGCAGGGCACCGTTGCCGGCCAGGTTGCTGAGAAAATTGACCGCGCCGGCCAGTACCTGGGGCGAGAAGAAACTCAGCGCCATGTCATCGCTCGCCGGCGCAATCGCCACGGTGGAGGCGCACAGATACAAGCCATCCAGCGTATACCCCTGGGGCAACAGGCCATCGACGAAGACCTGTTCGAAACGCGTGTAATCGGCGCGCACCAGCGGCAAGGTCGTCATGTACAGGTTTTTCCGCGCATCCTTGAGTACATAACCGAACTGCACCTGTGCCTGGGGCGACGACACTCGCTGCACATGACGCACGGCGTCGTAAGCCTGGGTAAAGAGCGGACCGCACGGCGCATCGGCAAACACCTGCTTGATCGCCAGCGCCGCGACCTCGGCCAAGTCCGGCACGAACGGCCCGCTCAACCGTCGCGGGTGGCCCCACAGGCGGTTGCCGTTGACCACCCGCAGATCGCCGGCCTTCGCCACCTGCGTGACGAAGTCGACCGGGAGCAGCGTTCCGCTGCGCAGTTGCCGTTCGACTTCATTGTCGGCCACATCCCCCCTGACCAGGTTCAACGGCGCCAACGTCAGCTTGAGCGCCTCCTCCTCCGCCGACCCCGTCAGTTGATAACGCAGGATGCCCCCCTCGGGGCCAAACACATATTCGCGCTTGATGTGGACTTCACGGAACAGCAGGTTCGACAGCACGCTCGTGGGCAACATGCTCTGGTAGACCGCCTTTTGCGTGGCCGAAAACAGTATCTGTGTCTCTTGCTTGAGCACCGAGCGGTAACGCGCGACGATGATACTTCCCGGCGGGTACAGCCCTTGCGCGATCGCCGGATCGGGATAAATCCAGTTCAGCGCAAAGCCCTGGCGCGGCACCACCAGCGGATCAGTCGCGACGAACACACCATCGGGCAGCCTGAGCAGGACGCCGCCATAGGTGCGGCGCCGGCCCTCACCGACAATGCCCGCGGCATACCGTGCCGCATCGTCCGGGTTGGCAAACGCGGGCCCCACGCGACGGCGGGTCAGGTGTTCGTAACCCGTCCAGGTGCGCGACACCCGCCCTTGCTGGTCCCAGCATTGGCTGGTACGCACCACGTAGAGCTCGCCGCTGTTGGCCCACTCCCTGACAAAGGTCTGCGTCGTCTTTTCACCGGAGGCCAATGCGCTGGCGGCCTGTTCAAAGGCACTTTCCACCGGCCCGCCGCCGCCCACGCGAAATGGCAGCGCGACGAATCTCAACAGGGCCCCCTCCTGCGTTGAAAAGTACACCGGCAGGTTTCTACCGCCGTTGTACTTCACCCCTCTGCGCTGGCTCTGGTACAGCGCCTCGTACAACACCATCGGCATCACAAAATAGCGGGTCAGCCAGGCACTGGATGGCGACAGCCCGGTCGGTTGCCATTGCTGCGAACGAAACAGCCCGCAGAGCGAAAACCCAGCGGGAAACCGATAGTCATTGTCTTCTGTCGGTGCAAACACGCTGTTGAGATTGAACAGCTTGACCCGTTCATTGACGCCCACCACCTCGGTGGCCAGGTACAACGCCTTGTCCCGGTGCTTGAGGATAAACGCAAAGTACGCCTGCTCCGGCAGGTTGCGCCCATGGACCCGCGCATGCAGATCGCGGGCGGCTTCGTCTGCCGTGCCGAACAGCGCGCCATAGGTCACATAGTCGGGAGCGCCGGTTCTGGGCGCGTACTCGAAAGAGGGCGTCCAGTCTTTGTAGATCGGCGAACGCGGGCCCCATAACACATTGCCTTGGATCACCCGCAAGTCACCCGCCTCAGCCAACCGGGTGACCCACAGCGAGGGTTTGAACAGACCGCTGTCCAACCGTTTTTGCAGCACGCTGCCGGCCGGTTGCGGCGCAGCGCCGGCAGACACCAATGCCTCATGCGTGGAGCCGCTCGGGGTGTACGCCAGCAGGCAGTCCTCGGCAGCCGACATATACGCCGGGCGCCCCGACTGGATCACATCGTAGATTTGGGCGGTGCCAAAAATCTGCAGGTTGATGAGGGCGTCTTCGCGCGTCCAGTTGCGCTGCTTGACCCAGCCGGGGTCGACCATCGACAGCGCCGGGTGGGAGCCGTAGCGGCCGTGAATCGCGTAAGCCTCGGGAGGGATCAACGGACCGGGTAGCTCCGTCGGAAAAAACAGCCTGAGGGCAAACGGGTTGGCGTCGCTGGCCAGGGGCTGGGTGATAAAGAAGCGGCCTTCTTTGTCCTTGAGTACATAGCCGCCGTAGGTTCGCTCGCGCCTTGGGCCGATCTGCTCGTGGGCATACACCGCTGCGTCGTGGGCAGAAATAAAGGGCGGGCTCAATACCGCCGGATAGAAACCGCTCAACACCGTCGAACGGTTGTCCAGCGGGCCGACGACACGCCAGAGCAAGCCGGCCTGGACCACTGACACCGACGTCGCGGCAATCACCCGGCGCACATAGTCACGCGGGCTGAGGCTGCCGGCCTTCAGCGCGGCCTGGGCGCCATTGTCACCGAGCACGCCATCGTTGCCGGTGTTGACCAGCGCGCCGGCATCACTGGGCGCTGGCACCTTGAGTTCAAGCAGTGCGTCATCCGAGGTTTCGATGTAAAGGCGCAAGCCTCGGCTTTTGTTCTGTATGTCCCGGGTCGCTTCTGACTGCACGATGGCCGCCACCAGCTCCGCAGGGGTCGGGAATGTGGCATACAACCAGGACTCGTTTTCGGGGATGTCCGTTGGCGCGGCTTTAGAGCGGTAGTAGAGGGCTTCGAGCCGAAAGTTGGAGGGCAGCTTCAGTTTGCCGGAGGCTTGCTCGGGGAAGAGCCCGGTGGCCGAGAACAATGCCCTGGGCGCGAGCTCGGGGTAGGTCGCGATGTAACTTTCGCTTTGGGTGTGTTTCAGTACAAAGCCGAAGGCATACTCGCCAGCCGCCGACGCCGACAGGGCTAGGGCCGCCATCACGGCCAATTCAGGCTGTGCGAATACCTGGGTGAAAAATGGTTGCTCCTGGGTCACTTGCGTCACGGCGGCATTGACTCTCCAACCCCGCTTCATCTGCCCACGCACGCCTCCCCATTGGCGGTTGGGCACCACTACCCGCAGGTCGCCGGCATCGGCGGTCATCCAGATCAATGACTCCCGATCCGCAGAAGCCGGGAACGGCTCCTCGCCGAGAAGGCGCTTTCTCAGCAGGACCTCCGCCGCCGAACCCGAGGTTGTGTACTTAAGCAGCGAGCCCTCGGGGCCGCACAAATAATGAGCGCGGACCGAGCTGCGATGCTCAATGATAAAACTCAGGTCCGCAGGCGAAAAAAAACTGATCATCATCGAAGCATGATCATCGCTAATCCCGGGGTTTCTCGCTTTCACCTGCTCCAGGTTCGGCGGGTGAGAATGGTAAAGCGCCTCGCAACTGTAGCCGTTGGGCGCGATGAAGTTGTCGTCGGCATCCGTGGCCAGCAAGATCCGATGATCGAAGGTCAACTGCTGGTCAGCGATTGGCGTCGTGGCGAAGTAGCGGTTGCCTTGTTTAAGAATGGCACCCCCGTATTCCTTGTCGGCCACCGAGTAGTCGATCCGCTCATAAGCCCAACGGGCGGCATCGTCGGCCGACATAAACAACGGGCTGAGCGCCGGAAGGACCGGTATATGTCCAGGGGTTTGTTGCGGCAGTTCCGTAAAGTCATTCATGTTTCACCTCATCGAAGAAAGCGTGCGTCCTGGCAAATAATCGCCGTGACGCACCCCTTCAAAGATGGAGTACACCGCTCGTTCAGAGACGGTAGATAGGTATGACTTATTTAGGCCCTGTACGAAAAGTACTGTCACAAACACCCAATCGCACACGCCAGTGAGGCCATTACTGCATCGCATTTCGCGAGCTTGTCAAAGCGCGTATCGATGTGGCGGCTCTCCCGTGTATTGAATGCAAAGCGCGAATCCCGGAAGACCCGGACAGCAGCGTGGCACCGCATATTCATGCCCTCTTTCGGGGCTCCCGCCTGCACGACCCTGCGACCGCGAGCCAAAGCGGTGCACCGGGCTTGCCCGCGACACCCTGCGTGACGATTTAAGTGGAGGTTTCGGGCCTTAGGCACAGGCCTTGCTATGCACTCTTCAGCTTCCAACTCTGCCACTAAAAAAATCAAATCCCCGGAGATCGCACCATGAAGCGTCGTAGTTTGCTCAAGGCTTTCACCCTATCGGCATCGATTGTCGCCATGGGCATGACCTGGACCGTGCAGGCCGCCGAGACCATCAAGGTCGGCATCCTGCATTCGTTGTCCGGCACCATGGCCATCTCCGAAACCTCGCTCAAAGACATGGCGTTGATGACCATCGACGAGATCAACGCCAAGGGCGGTGTGAACGGCAAGATGCTGGAACCGGTGGTGGTAGACCCGGCGTCGAACTGGCCGCTGTTCGCGGAAAAAAGCCGGCAGTTGCTGACCCAGGACAAGGTCGCCGTGGTATTCGGCTGCTGGACCTCGGTGTCGCGCAAATCGGTGTTGCCGGTGTTCGAAGAACTCAACGGCCTGCTGTTCTACCCGGTGCAATACGAAGGCGAAGAGATGTCGCCGAACGTGTTCTATACCGGTGCAGCGCCGAACCAGCAGGCGATCCCGGCGGTGGAATACCTGATGAGCGAAGAAGGCGGCAGCGCCAAGCGCTTCTTCCTGCTGGGCACCGACTACGTGTACCCGCGCACCACCAACAAGATCCTGCGCGCGTTCCTGCATTCCAAAGGCGTCGCGGATAAAGACATCGAAGAGGTCTACACCCCGTTCGGCCACGCCGATTACCAGACCATCGTCGCCAACATCAAGAAATTCTCGGCGGGCGGCAAGACCGCGGTGATCTCCACCGTGAACGGCGACTCCAACGTGCCGTTCTACAAAGAGCTGGCCAACCAGGGCCTCAAAGCCACCGACGTACCGGTGGTGGCGTTCTCGGTGGGCGAAGAAGAACTGCGCGGCATCGACACCAAGCCGCTGGTGGGCAACCTCGCCGCCTGGAACTACTTCCAGTCGGTAGAGAACCCGGTGAACACCAAATTCGTCGCCGACTGGAAAGCCTACGCCAAGAAACACAACCTGCCGGGCGCGGACAAAGCCGTGACCAACGACCCGATGGAAGCCACCTACGTGGGCATTCATATGTGGGCGCAGGCGGCGGAGAAGGCCAAGTCCACCGACGTCGACAAAGTGCGTGAAGCCCTCGCCGGCCAGACCTTCGCGGCGCCGTCGGGTTTCACCCTGACCATGGACAAGACCAACCACCACCTGCACAAGCCGGTGATGATCGGTGAGATCCAGGCCGACGGGCAGTTCTCGGTGGTGTGGCAGACCCAGGAACCGATCCGCGCACAGCCATGGAGCCCGTACATTCCTGGCAATGACAAAAAACCTGATTACGCCGTGAAAAGTAACTAAGCCCCGCCACGGCCCCCTGTGGGAGGGGGCTTGCCCCCGATAGCGGTGGATCAGTCAGCACATGCATTGCCTGACCCACCGCTATCGGGAGCAAGCTCCCTCCCACATAAAGCCGATGCGCGCACGATCAGGACATTTTGTTATGCCCACTGCCCTCTACCGCTTGATCCTCACGGCCTTGCTGTTGCTGCCTGTTGCCGCACACGCCGGCGACGCCGAAGACTTCCTCGCCGCCAACCCGACGCAACAAGCCAAACTGCTGCAGGACTGGGCCGCCCAGCCCGACCCGGCGCGCATCGAGCTGGTGGACGCGCTGCAACAAGGCCAACTGACGGTCAACGGTGAAACCAAGACCGTGCGCCTGAACAACCGCCTGCGCGGTCTGATCGACAACGTACAGGCCAGCCTGCAACTGCTCGCCGCCGACCCCAAGGTACGCCTGGCCGCCGCGCAGACCCTGCAAAAAACCGCGCAACCGGCGCAGCTCAAGTTCCTCGACCAGCGTGTCGCCGCCGAAACCGTCGAGGAGGTACACAGCGCCCTCAGCCTGGCCCTGGCCAACCTGCAACTGGTGGACAGCGACCCGCTGGTGCGTTTGGCCGCCGTGCGTCTGCTCGGCAGCACCGGCGACCCGCTGGCGCGCACACGCCTGGAAACCCTGCTCGCCCCCGGCGTGGAAACCGACGCCGCCGTGCATACCGCCGCCGAGACCAGCCTGGCCCAGGTCAAGCGCAAACTGATGCTGGGCGAGCTGCTCGGCCAGGCCTTCAGCGGCATGTCCCTCGGTTCGATCCTGCTGCTCGCGGCCCTGGGCCTGGCGATCACGTTCGGCCTGCTGGGCGTGATCAACATGGCCCACGGCGAGATGCTGATGCTCGGTGCTTATTCCACCTATGTGGTGCAGTTGCTGATGCAGCGCTACGTGCCGCACGCCATCGAGTTCTACCCGCTGATCGCACTGCCGGTGGCGTTTTTCGTCACCGCCGCCATTGGCATGGCCCTGGAGCGCACGGTGATTCGTCACCTGTACGGCCGCCCCCTGGAAACCCTGCTCGCCACCTGGGGCATCAGCCTGATGCTGATCCAACTGGTGCGCCTGGTGTTCGGCGCGCAGAACGTCGAAGTGGCCAACCCCGCCTGGTTGTCCGGCGGCATTCAAGTGCTGCCCAACCTGGTGCTGCCGTACAACCGCATCGTGATCATCGCCTTCGCCCTGTGCGTGGTGGTGTTGACGTGGCTGCTGCTCAACAAGACGCGCCTGGGCCTCAACGTGCGCGCCGTCACCCAGAACCGCAACATGGCCGCCTGCTGCGGCGTGCCCACCGGGCGCGTGGACATGCTCGCCTTTGGCCTGGGCTCCGGCATCGCCGGGCTCGGCGGTGTGGCGCTGAGCCAGATCGGCAACGTCGGCCCCGACCTGGGCCAGAGCTACATCATCGATTCCTTCCTGGTCGTCGTGCTCGGCGGTGTCGGCCAATTGGCCGGTAGCGTGATGGCCGCGTTCGGCCTGGGGATCGCCAACAAGATCCTCGAACCACAGATCGGCGCCGTGCTCGGCAAGATCCTGATCCTTGCGCTGATCATTCTGTTTATCCAGAAACGCCCGCAAGGCCTCTTCGCACTGAAAGGACGGGTGATCGACTGATGAACCAGCCATTGATGCTCACGGCCACGCAAAAGGCCGGCCCCAAGCTGACGATTGCCGTCGGCGCGCTGATCCTCGGCGTGCTGCTGGCGCTGCCGTTGCTGTCGCTGCTGCCAGCGGACAACGCGCTGCATGTCTCGGCCTACACCCTGACGCTGGTGGGCAAGATCCTCTGCTACGCCATCGTCGCCCTCGCGCTCGACCTGGTGTGGGGTTACGCCGGGATGCTGTCCCTCGGCCACGGCCTGTTCTTCGCCCTCGGCGGTTATGCCATGGGCATGTACCTGATGCGCCAGGCCTCCGGCGACGAGTTGCCGGCGTTCATGACCTTTTTGTCGTGGACCGAATTGCCCTGGTACTGGGTCGGCACCGAGCACTTCCTCTGGGCGCTGTGCCTGGTGGTGCTGGCGCCGGGGTTGCTGGCGCTGGTGTTCGGCTTCTTCGCCTTCCGCTCGCGGATCAAGGGCGTGTATTTCTCGATCATGACCCAGGCGCTGACCTTCGCCGGGATGCTGTTGTTCTTTCGCAACGAGACCGGGTTCGGCGGCAATAACGGCTTCACCAACTTCCGCAGCATCCTCGGCTTCGGCATCACCGAACCGGGCACGCGCGCGGTGTTGTTTGCCGCCACCGTGCTGTTGCTGGTGAGCAGCCTGTACATCGGCTGGCGCCTGGCCCGCAGCAAGTTCGGCCGGGTGTTGACCGCCTTGCGCGATGCCGAGAACCGCCTGATGTTCTGCGGCTACGACCCGCGCGGTTTCAAGCTGTTCGTGTGGGTATTGAGCGCGGTGCTGTGCGGCTTGGCGGGGGCGTTGTACGTGCCGCAGGTGGGCATCATCAACCCCAGCGAAATGTCGCCAACCAATTCCATCGAAGCCGCTGTGTGGGTGGCCCTGGGTGGGCGCGGCACCTTGATCGGGCCGCTGCTCGGCGCCGGGGTGGTCAACGGCATGAAGAGCTGGTTCACCGTGGCGTTCCCGGAGTACTGGCTGTTCTTCCTGGGGGCGTTGTTCATCATCGTCACCCTGTATTTGCCCAAGGGTGTGATCGGCCTGTTGAAGAAACAGGGTGAACAATGAGAGTGACTGCGACGGCGGAATTTATGCTCGAACCTATTCTCGACACCGGCAACGGCCGCGATGCGATCGGCATCGGCCAGGCCGCCGGCACGGGCCTCAATACGCGCCACGGCACGATCCTGACCCTGGAAGACATCAGCGTCAGCTTCGACGGTTTCAAGGCACTCAACGCCTTGAACCTCTACATCGGCGTCGGCGAACTGCGCTGCATCATCGGCCCCAACGGCGCCGGCAAAACCACGCTGATGGACGTGATCACCGGCAAGACCCGGCCCAGCCACGGCAACGCCTGGTTCGGTGAAACCCTCGACCTGACCGCGATGAGCGAAGTGCAGATCGCCCAGGCCGGCATCGGCCGCAAGTTCCAGAAGCCCACGGTGTTCGAAGCCTTGAGCGTGTTCGAAAACCTGGAGCTGGCGCAGAAGACCGACAAGTCGGTGTGGGCCAGCCTGCGCGCACGCCTGAGCGGGGAACAGAAGGACCGCATCGATGAAGTGCTCGACACCATCCGCCTCACCGCCTCGGTGCATCGCCCGGCTGGCCTGCTGTCCCACGGCCAGAAACAGTTCCTGGAAATCGGCATGCTGCTGATGCAAGACCCGCAACTGTTGCTGCTCGACGAACCGGTGGCGGGCATGACCGACGCCGAAACCGAATTCACCGCCGAACTGTTCAAGCGCCTGGCGGGCAAGCACTCGCTGATGGTGGTGGAGCACGACATGGGGTTTGTCGGTTCGATTGCCGACCATGTGACCGTGTTGCACCAGGGCAGCGTGCTGGCTGAAGGGTCGCTGGAACAGGTGCAGGAAAACGAGCGCGTGATCGAGGTATACCTCGGGCGCTGAGTTCGCTTTTCTGTAGGAGCGAGCTTGCTCGCGAAAATCGTTAACGATAACGCGGGCAGCCTGAATGCACGCGGCGCCCTCAGGTTTTTCGCGAGCAAGCTCGCTCCTACAGGGAATTGAGGAGGTTTTGAGAATGCTGCAAGTCGACAAGTTGCACCAATACTATGGCGGTAGCCACATCCTGCGCGGGCTTTCATTCGAGGTGCAGGTCGGCGAAGTCACCTGCCTGCTCGGCCGTAACGGCGTGGGCAAGACCACCCTGCTCAAGTGCCTGATGGGCCTGTTGCCCGCCAAAGAGGGCGCGGTGAACTGGGAAGGCAAGGCCATCACCGGTTTCAAGCCACACCAGCGCGTTCACGCCGGGATCGCCTACGTGCCCCAGGGCCGCGAGATTTTCGGGCGGCTGACGGTGGAAGAAAACCTGCTGATGGGCCTGTCGCGCTTTCCCGGCGCCGAGGCCAGGGAAGTGCCGGGGTTTATCTACGAACTGTTCCCGGTGCTGCTGCAAATGAAGCACCGCCGCGGGGGCGATTTGTCCGGCGGCCAGCAACAGCAACTGGCGATCGGCCGCGCCCTGGCCAGCCGGCCGCGCCTGTTGATTCTCGATGAGCCGACCGAAGGTATCCAGCCGTCGGTGATCAAGGAAATCGCGGCGGTGATCAAGAAGCTTGCGGCCCGTGGCGACATGGCGATCCTGTTGGTGGAGCAGTTCTACGACTTTGCCGCCGAACTGGCCGACCAATACCTGGTGATGTCACGCGGAGAAATCGTCCAGCAAGGCCGTGGCGAAAATATGGAACGCGACGGTGTGCGCGGTCTCGTAACCATCTAATCTGTAGCGTCCTAACGATAAGCACACGCCATGAACCTGCCCGTTTCCACTGCCCTGTTCACCCCCAGCTGGCACGCCGAGCTGGAACTCGGCTATGCGCGTTTCGGCGCCACCACGCGCCCGGTGATGCGCCGCCACCTCGGCCCGCTGCGCGTGCAGAAACACCTGTACGCCGAAGGTCCCGAGGTGTGCCAGCACATCATCGTGCATCCGCCCGGTGGCATTGCCGGCGGCGACCGCCTGGACATCCGCGCCCACGTCGCCGCGAGCGCCTGGGCGCAATTGACCAGCCCTGGCGCGGCCAAGTGGTACCGCGCCAGCGGCCCGGCGTTTCAGCAACTGGAGCTGAGCGTCGAGGCCGGCGCCACCCTGGAATGGCTGCCTCAGGAAACCATCGTGTTCAGCGCCGCCCAGGCCGAACTCAGCACACGCATCGCGCTGCACGGCGATGCGCGGCTGTTGTACTGGGACGTGGTCGCCCTGGGCCGCCCGGCCAGCGGCGAGCGCTTCGACCTCGGGCACTTTCAATCGCACCTGGATATCCGCCGCGACGGCCAGTTGCTCTGGCACGAACGCCAGCGCATTGTGGGCGACGATGGCTTGCTCGACTCACCGATCGGCCTGGACGGACAACCGGTATTCGCCACCCTGTTGCTGACCGGTGATATCGAGCCTGAATTACTCGAACACTGCCGCGCCCTGCCCCACGCCGTGCGCGGCGACCTGACCCAACTGCCCGGCTTGCTGGTCGCCCGCTGCCTGGCCAGCGAGGCGCTGCTGGCGCGGGGCTGGTTGATTGATTTATGGCGGCTGTTGCGCCCAGCGGTGCTGGGCCGAGAGGCCGTGGCACCGCGAATCTGGAGCACATGAAGATCAAAATGTGGGAGGGGGCTTGCCCCCGATGGCGGTGGGTCAGTTACAGATGCATTGCCTGACACTCTGCTATCGGGGGCAAGCCCCCTCCCACACTTGATCTCCATTGTATTTAAGAATGCATTTTATGAAGGACCTTGAACCATGGACCTGACCCCACGGGAAAAAGACAAACTGCTGATCTTCACCGCAGGCCTCGTCGCCGAACGGCGCCTGGCGCGCGGCGTGAAGCTCAACTACCCGGAAACCATCGCCTACATCTCCGCCGCGCTGATGGAAGGCGCCCGCGACGGCCGTACCGTGGCCGACCTGATGCACTTTGGCACCACCCTGCTCAGCCGCGACCAGGTGATGGAAGGCATCCCGGAGATGATCCCGGATATCCAGGTGGAAGCCACCTTCCCCGATGGCACCAAACTGGTGACCGTCCACCAACCCATCGCGTGAGGCCCAGCCATGATTCGTGATGCAACCGAGCAAGACCTGCCAGCGATCCGCGACATCTACAACGACGCGGTGCTGAACACCACGGCGATCTGGAACGAGCAACTGGTGGACCTGGCGAACCGCCAGGCCTGGTTCACTGCGCGCCAGGCGCAGCGCTACCCGATTCTGGTCGCCGTCGACAACGACGAAGTGACGGGCTACGCCTCGTTCGGCGACTGGCGCCCCTTCGAAGGCTATCGCTACAGCGTCGAGCACTCGGTCTACGTGCGCAACGATCAACGCGGCAAAGGCCTCGGCCCGCGCCTGATGCAAGCCCTGATCGAACGCGCGCGCGCCGGCGGTAAACACGTGATGGTCGCCGCCATTGAAAGCGGCAACCAGGCCTCGCTCCGCCTGCACGAACGCCTGGGTTTCAGCACCACCGGGCAGATGCCGCAAGTGGGCATCAAATTCGGCCGCTGGCTCGACCTGACCTTTATGCAACTGACCTTGAATCCGGGCGCCGAACCGCCCCAGGAGTGAGATCGATGAACGCCGCGCAACTGCGTCGAGTCAATGCTGAAAGTTTTGCCCACTATCGCCAGGGCTTGATCGAGCTGTTGCTGGATGCGGTCAGGCACGGCGCGTCGATCGGCTTCATGGCCGACTTCGATGAGGCCCAGGCCCGCGCGTATTTGCACGGCGTGCAAGCGAGCATCGAAGACGCCAGCCTGTTGCTGTGGGTGGTGGTGCGCGACGAGCGCGTGATCGCCAGCGTGCAACTGGCGCTGTGCCAGAAAGCCAACGGTCTGAACCGCGCCGAAGTGCAAAAACTGCTGGTCCACAGCAGCGCCCGCCGCCACGGCCTGGGCCACCAGTTGATGCACGCCCTGGAACTCGCCGCGCGCCAACACAAGCGCGGCCTGCTGTACCTGGACACCGAAGCCGGCTCCGAGGCCGAAGCCTTCTACCAGGCGCTGCGCTACACCAAGGTCGGTGAACTGCCCGATTACTGCCAAAGCCCGGACGGGCGCTACAGCCCGACCGCCATCTACTACAAGACCCTGGGGCAACCTGCATGATTCCTGGTGAATTTCAGATCCAGCCTGGCGACATCGAACTCAACGTCGGCCGCCGCACCGTCAGCCTGAGCGTGGCCAACAGCGGCGACCGGCCGATCCAGGTGGGCTCGCACTATCACTTTTTCGAGACCAATGACGCGCTGACCTTCGACCGTGCATTGAGCCGCGGCATGCGCCTGAATATCCCGGCGGGCACCGCGGTGCGGTTTGAGCCGGGGCAGAGCCGTGAGGTCGAGTTGGTCGACTTCGGCGGTGGGCGGCGGGTGTTTGGGTTTGCCGGGCGGATCATGGGCGATCTTTAGGGCCTCATCGGGGGCAAGCCCCCTCCCACAGTTGGAATGCATTCCCATGTGGGAGGGGGCTTGCCCCCGATAGCTGACTCACATTCAACATAAATTTTTCAGGGCAACCACACATGAAAATCAGCCGCCAAGCCTACGCCGACATGTACGGCCCCACCGTCGGCGACAAGGTCCGCCTGGCCGACACCGAGTTGTTCGTCGAAGTGGAGCAGGACTTCACCGTCTATGGCGAAGAGGTCAAATTCGGCGGCGGCAAGGTCATCCGCGATGGCCAGGGCCAGAGCCAATTGCTCGCCCATGAAGTGGTCGACACGTTGATCACCAACGCGCTGATCATCGACCACTGGGGCATCGTCAAGGCCGACGTCGGCCTCAAGAACGGTCGCATCCACGCCATCGGCAAGGCCGGCAACCCGGATATCCAGCCCGGCGTGACCATGGCCATCGGCGCCAGCACCGAAGTGATCGCCGGTGAAGGCATGATCCTCACCGCCGGCGGCATCGACAGCCACGTGCATTTCATCTGCCCGCAGCAGATCGAAGAAGCGCTGACCAGCGGCGTCACCACCCTGATCGGCGGCGGCACCGGCCCGGCCACCGGCACCAACGCGACCACCTGCACCTCCGGCCCGTGGCACCTGGCGCGCATGCTGCAGGCCAGCGACTCGTTCCCGATGAACATCGGTTTCACCGGCAAGGGCAACGCCAGCCTGCCGGAGCCGTTGATCGAACAGGTCAAGGCCGGCGCCATCGGTTTGAAGCTGCATGAAGACTGGGGCACCACGCCCGCGAGTATCGACAACTGCCTGAACGTCGCCGACCAATACGATGTGCAGGTGGCGATTCACAGCGACACCCTCAACGAGTCCGGCTTCGTCGAAACAACGCTGGCCGCGCTCAAGGGCCGCACCATCCACACCTACCACACCGAAGGCGCCGGCGGCGGCCATGCACCGGACATCATCAAGGCCTGCGGCTTCCCCAACGTGCTGCCCAGCTCGACCAACCCGACCCGGCCGTTCACGCGCAACACCATCGACGAGCACCTGGACATGTTGATGGTCTGCCATCACCTCGACCCGAGCATCGCCGAAGACGTGGCCTTCGCCGAAAGCCGCATCCGCCGCGAGACCATCGCCGCCGAAGACATCCTGCACGACCTCGGCGCGTTCTCGATGATCAGCTCCGACAGCCAGGCCATGGGCCGCGTCGGCGAAGTGATCACGCGCACCTGGCAAACCGCCGACAAGATGAAAAAACAGCGCGGCGCCCTGCCCGGCGACGGCCCTGGCAACGACAACTTCCGGGCCAAGCGCTACATCGCCAAGTACACCATCAACCCGGCGATCACCCACGGCATCAGCCATATCGTCGGCTCCATCGAAGTCGGCAAATGGGCTGATCTGGTGCTGTGGCGGCCGGCGTTCTTCGGCATCAAGCCGACGCTGATCCTCAAGGGCGGCGCGATTGCCTCAAGCCTGATGGGCGATGCCAACGCCTCGATTCCCACGCCGCAGCCGGTCCACTACCGGCCGATGTTCGCCAGCTTCGGCAGCGCCCTGCACGCCACCAGCCTGACCTTTATCAGCCAGGCCGCCGCGGACGCCGGCTTGCCGCAAACCTTGGGCCTGAAGAAGCAGATTGCGGTGGTCAAAGGCTGCCGCGACGTGCAGAAAACCGACCTGATCCACAACGACTACCTGCCGCACATCGAGGTGGACCCGCAGACGTATCAGGTCAAGGCCGACGGCGTGTTGCTGTGGTGTGAGCCGGCGGATGTGCTGCCGATGGCGCAGCGCTACTTTCTGTTCTGACGCGCCCTACGCCACGCTGGCGCGGCGCCCTATCGCCGGGAGGGAGTGGGGCTTGAGCGTGGGCCATGAATAGCGCCTCATTGTAAAAATGAGCAGCTTATTCATGGCCCCCACGGGCCTGGGCCGAACTCTGCAAGACAGTCGCCCGGGTGGGTCAGGCGTTCCAGCCTTTGCGCGGATCGAAGGCGGCGCTGTCGGCCAGCGCCTTCCACAACCCGAGCACCTCCGCGGTGGCTTCTTTGGGCATCACCACTTTGAGCTGGATGAACAGGTAACCGCGCTGGCCACTCTTGTTCAGCAGGCCATGGCCCTTGGCGCGCATGCGCTGGCCGTTCTGGCTGCCGGCCGGGACCTTGAGGTTGATCTTGCCGGTCAGGGTCGGCACCGCGACTTCGGTGCCCAACGCCAGCTCCCACGGTGCCACCGGTACGGTGATCACCAGGTTTTCGCCTTCGACCTCGAACTTGGGGTGCGGCGCGAACTTGACGATCAGGTACAGATCACCATTGGCCCCGCCACCAACGCCCGGCGCGCCCTGACCCTTGAGGCGGATGCGCTCGCCGTCGGTCACCCCGGCAGGGATCTTCACGTTCAGGCTCTTGGTGGTGTTGCTGACATGCCGGCCCGAGGCGTCGTATTGCGGCACCTGGAAGCTGATCTGCTTGGACTCGGTCGACAGCGTCTCCTCAAGAAACACCGACAGTTGCATCTCCACATCCTGGCCCTTGCGCCCGGTACTGCGGCGCTGACCGCCACCGAACGCATCGCCGCGCCCGCCGAAGATCGAACTGAAGAAGTCCGAGAAGTCGCCCGTGTCCTGGCCGCCGCCATAGCCGCCACGGCTCTGCCAGCCCGGTGGGCCCTGGAACGGCTGGCCGTGCTGGCCGTATTTGCGCAGCTCGTCGTACTCGGCACGCTTGTCGGCACTTTTCAGCGCTTCATAGGCTTCGGACGCGTCCTTGAACTTGGCTTCGGCGTCTTTTTCCTTGCTCACGTCCGGGTGATATTTGCGCGCCAGCTTGCGATAGGCGGCCTTGATTGCCTTGTCGTCCGCTGTCGGCTCCACGCCAAGGATCTTGTAATAGTCTTTAAAGTCCATCTGGGGGGTCACCCTCCGTCATCGATATCGCACAGCCAAGGGCACAGCATGCGCCGGTTTGCAGCGTTTGGATTGACTGAACTCAATCCCAAGCCGATGGATGCGTCTAAGTAGTTTATCGGCACCGCACGAATAACCTTGCAGCCGCCGACCGTATGCTGGACAAGTTGGGGGCAAACCCCGCTCTTTCAAGGCGCGCCGCCGGCTATTTAACAGATCGTCGGCCTACGCATCTGCACGCGGGTGGCATACACTGCGCGGCCGTTTTTCAACCGGAACCCGATAGACATGAAAAACCCATCCCCAGCCCGTGCCTGCGGCATCGACTTCGGCACGTCCAACTCCACCGTCGGCTGGATTCGCCCCGGCATGGAAACGCTTATCGCGCTGGAGGACGACAAAATCACCTTGCCGTCGGTGGTGTTCTTCAACTTCGAGGAGCGCCGCCCGGTCTACGGTCGCCTGGCGCTGCACGAATACCTGGAGAACTACGAAGGCCGGCTGATGCGCTCGCTCAAGAGCCTGCTGGGTTCCAAGCTGATCAAGCACGACACCAGCGTGCTGGGCACCGCGATGCCGTTCACCGACTTGCTCGCGCTGTTTATCGGCCAACTCAAGAGCCGCGCCGAAGCCACCGCCGGCCGCGAGTTCGAAGAAGTGGTACTGGGCCGCCCGGTGTTTTTCGTCGATGACGACCCGATGGCCGACCAGGAAGCCGAGAACACCTTGGTCGACGTGGCGCGCAAGATCGGCTTCAAGGACATCTCGTTCCAGTACGAACCGATCGCCGCGGCCTTCGACTACGAGTCCACCATCGAAAAAGAAGAGCTGGTGCTGATTGTCGACATCGGCGGCGGTACCTCGGACTTCTCGCTGGTGCGCCTGTCGCCGGACCGTCGCCACAACGACAACCGCCACGACGACATCCTTGCCACCGGCGGCGTACACATCGGCGGTACCGACTTCGACAAACAACTCTCGCTGGCCGGCATGATGCCGCTGTTCGGCTACGGCAGCCGCATGAAAAGCGGCGCGTACATGCCCACCAGCCATCACATGAACCTGGCCACCTGGCACACCATCAACTCGGTGTACTCGCAAAAATCCCAGTTGGCCCTGGGCAGCATGCGCTACGACATCGAAGACACCGGCGGCATCGACCGCCTGTTCAAGCTGATCGAACAGCGGGCCGGGCACTGGTTGGCGATGGAAGTCGAAGAAACCAAGATCCAGCTGACCCACGAAGACAGCCGCCATGTACTGCTCGACCGGGTTGAGCCGGGCTTGAGCGTGGACCTGAGCCGCACGTTGTTCGAATCGGCCATCGACGGGCTGCTGGAGCGCGTGCGCAACAGCGTCACCCAATTGCTCAGCGACGCGTCGGTGGATGTGGCGCAGGTGGACACGGTGTTCTTTACCGGCGGTTCCAGCGGCATTCCGGCGCTGCGCCACAGCATCTCGGCGATGCTGCCGAATGCGCGGCATGTGGAAGGGAATATCTTCGGCAGTATCGGCAGCGGGTTGGCGATCGAGGCCAGCAAGCGCTACGGCAGCTGATACCGTCGCACCGCCCCCCTGTAGGAGCGAGCTCGCTCGCGAAAAACCCAAGAGCACCGCGCGCCGTCAGACAGCCCGCATTATCGTTGGCGTCCTTCGCGAGCAAGCTCGCTCCTACAGCAGAGCAGTGTGCTCCCTCCTCAGACCATCCCGCCGAGCTTCAGCTCACTCTTCAGGTACGCATAGTAAATCGGCCCCGCCACCACCCCCGGCAGGCCGAACGCGGCTTCGAATACCAGCATCGCCAACAACAATTCCCACGACTTGGCACTGATCTGCCCGCCGACGATGCGCGCGTTGAGGAAGTACTCGACCTTGTGGATCACGATCAAATACCCCAGCGCCGCCACCGCGACCCAGATCGACAGCGACAGCGCGACGATGGTGATCAGGGTGTTGGACATCAGGTTGCCGATCACCGGCAGCAGGCCGAGCAGGAAGGTCAGCACGATCAGGGTCTTGGTCAGCGGCAGGTGAATCCCGCACAGCGGCAGCACCACGGCGAGGAACACGGCGGTAAACACGGTGTTGAGGGCGGCGATCTTGATTTGCGCGAAGACGATGTTGCGAAACGCCTGGACCAACAGGTGCAGACGATCGAACAGCACGGCAGCCAGGGGTTTGCGCTTGGTCAAGTCGGGGATGCGCTGCAGCGCCATGATCGCGCCGAGCACCATGCCGATCAGCAGGGTGACGAACATGTGGGCGGCATCTTTGCCCACCAGTTGCAGATCGCTGAGGTGTTTGCTGGTCCAGTCGCCGATGGCCACCCGGAATTCGGCGGCGCTGGCGGGCAGGTAAGCGTCGAGGAACGGCGGCAGTTGGCCGCGCGCGCGGTCGACCACGCCCATGAATTTGTCGAGGGAGGCCCCGGGGTTTTCCGCTTCGTGGAGCAGGAAGCTGATGGCGCCGGCAAAGATCAGGGTCAATACGCTGACGATCAGGGTGCCGAGCAAGGCCACGGCCAGCCAGCGCGCACGCCGACCTTCGATCAGCCGTTGCAGTTGAGGGGTAAGCATGTTGACCAGTTCAAATACCAACAGCCCGGCCAGCAGGCTGGGCAGCAACTTCAACGGCAGAACCAGCAGTAACCCGCCGAAAATAATGATGTAACTGGCCAGCAATAACACGTGACGCTGAGAAAACGTTGGCATACAGCCTCAAAACGAACGGCGTTAAAGGATGGGCAGTCTGCCAGCCTTGGGGGAATCAAGCGAGTGGATCGGTAGTCAATGCGATCAAGCGTGGGAGCGGGCTGGCCCTTCAGGTAGACCGAGGGGCCCAGCCAGCCGCCCACATTTGATCTTCGGCGAGCGCGAACTCGTGATCAGCCTTTGAGACAGGTGCTCATGAACGTCTTGCGCGCATCGCCGGTCAGCGCCTTGGTTTTCGCCGACGCATTGCAATCTTTCATCTTCTGCTGCTGCGGGGTCAGCGTCTTCGCATCATTGGCGGCGGGCGCCGATAGGCAGGTTTTCATGAACGCTTTGCGCTCGTCGCCTTTGAGCGTCTTGGTGGTGGCCTCGGCATTGCAGGTGGTCATTTTATTTTGCTGGGCGGTAGCGGCAAAGCCTTGGGAACACAGCAGCAGGCCCATCATCAACAACGGAATTCGCAGCATCTTCATGGAGTTTTCTCCCTGTTACCGCGCCGGAGGGCGCGGCCTACCGAGGAGTGTAGCCAAACCTTGTAACATCTTCACCGACTACGGATGTTCGCCCGGCGGTACTGCGCCATACTCCCGTCTCACCAACACCGTGGGTTGTTTTCAATGCAATACGCATATCCCCTGCTGGCCATTTTCATCTGGGCCGGCAACACCGTGGTCAACAAACTGGCCGTGGGTTCGATCTTCCCCGCTGAAATCGGCTTCTACCGCTGGTTGCTCGCGGCGCTGCTGTTTACCCCGTTCATGCTCAAGCCGGTGATTGCCCAGTGGTCGATCATCCGCCCGAACCTGGGCAAGATTTTTATCCTCGGCGTGCTGGGCATGGCGGTGTATCAAAGCCTGGCCTATTACGCCGCGTCGCTGACCAGCGCCACCAACATGGGCATCATCCTGTCGCTGATGCCATTGATGGCGTTGACGGCGGCGATCATCAGCCTCGGCCAACGCCTGACCTTCGGCGCGCTGAGCGGCGCGGTGCTGTCGTTCGCTGGCGTGGCGGTGGTGGTGTCGTCCGGCAGCCTGGGCACGCTGCTGCAACACGGGGTCAACCTGGGCGACGCGATGATGCTGGTCGCCACCCTGGCCTACGCGGTCTACAGCACCTTGCTGAAAAAATGGCAGCTGCGCCTGCCGCCGTCGGTGTTGCTGTATCTGCAGGTGCTGGTGGCCGTGGTGGTGCTGTTTCCGCTGTTTCTGTACTCGGCAAAAGCCGGGTTGGGCTGGGCAAATATTCCGTTGGTGCTGTACGCCTGCCTGTTGGCCTCGATGCTCGCACCATTGGCCTGGATGCACTCGGTGAAAACCCTGGGACCGAGCCGCACCACGTTGTTTTTCAACCTGCTGCCGCTGATTACCGCGCTGATCGCGGCGCTGGTGTTGAAGGAAGCGTTGGCGCTGTATCACTTGGTGGGCGGGCTGCTGACGTTGGGCGGGGTGATTTTGTCGGAGCGCTGGACTACGCCGGTCGGGCGTAAACCGGGCGTTGCCTGAGCTATCGCTATCGGGGGCAAGCCCCCTCCCACATTGGACCGCGTTCGCCCTGGCGCCTCGGTCAACTGTGGGAGGGGGCTTGCCCCCGATGAACGATAACGCGGTGCATCTCCTACACCCCAGCCGCCTTGAGCCTCTGCGCATGCTCGACGAACAAGCGGATCGGCTCCGCGCCTTTGCCCACCAGCCCCAGCGACTGGTTGACGATATCGAAATGGTCGAGGGCGTAGTCATCGCCGATCACCGTGCCCAGGTGTGAGCTGTAGCGCCCGACCATGCCATCGCAGTGGCCTTTCTCGCGCACGAAGCTGCGGGCAAACAAGCGGCAACTGCGATTCGTGCCATCGAGCAGGTTGCGCCCGCGATCGGTCTTACCCGGCTGCAAGGTGCCGGACCACGAGTAATAGCGCACACCATTGACCTCTGCGGCGCCCTGCCCACCCCATGTCGGCGGCAATCCCTGGGGATACTCACGATTGAACACCGCCACACCGGCGCTGGTCAGCGACTGGTGCGAGGCGTGCAGGTCGGCCTTGAAGCGCGGGCCTCGGTAGCCGGTCTCCAGCAGGCTCATGACGGCGGCGACCAGATGAAACAGCGCGCTGACCATCCGGCCTTTGACGCTGCCCCGGGGGTAATGGGTGTGGAAATAATCCGCCAGCTCCGAACCGTGATTGGGCCCGGCCACCGACGTCACCGAGGCGATCCACTGCGGACATTTGGCGGCGGCATAGCGCGCAGTGAGCGAGCCCTGGCTGTGGCCGATCAGGTTGACCTTGTCGGCACCGGTTTCGCGGCGAATCCGCTCGACCTGCGCGAGCAACTGCTCGCCCCGCACCTCGCTGGAATCGAGCGGCGCCACCTGCACCGCAAACACCTGTGCCCCGCCGGCCCGCAACGCCGGGACGATGCCGTACCAGTAGGGAAACAATCCCAAGCGCACAAACCCCAGCATGCCCGGCACCAGCACCAAGGGGTAACGCGTGGCTAACGACTGCGACATGAAGCGAACGTCCTTGATCAAGAAAGGATGAGCGCAGGCTAACCCAATCCGGCGACGGGCTGATGACATCTGCCGGCAAATCCAATAAAACTTTTTGCCCCGCCCACGACTCACAACTTGGAGCGATCACGCCGACAGAGCGTGGCGTAAAACCGGATTAGCCCCAGGAGGTTGAGATGACTGCAGCAAACCTGACTGACGTTGCGACCCTGCGCCAACGCGCCCGCCAGAACGTCGAAAACGGCGCCGTGACCGAAGGCTACGACGCCGACCGCGAAGAGATTATTCGCCTGCTCAATGCCTCGCTGGCCACCGAACTGGTCTGCGTGCTGCGCTACAAGCGTCACTACTTCATGGCCAGCGGCGTGAAGGCGCAGATCGCCGCTGCAGAATTCCTCGAACATGCGACCCAGGAAGCCGAACACGCCGACAAACTCGCCGAACGTATCGTGCAGTTGGGCGGTGAGCCGGAATTCAACCCGGACCTGCTGTCGAAGAACGCCCATGCGCAATATGTGGCCGGCAACAATTTGAAGGAAATGGTCTACGAAGACCTCGTCGCCGAGCGGATTGCGGTCGACAGCTACCGTGGAATCATCCAGTACATCGGTGACAAAGACCCGACCACCCGCCGCCTGTTCGAAGAAATCCTGGCTCAGGAAGAAGAGCATGCGGATGACATGGCGGATATTCTCGAAAGTCTGTAAATGACTGCGCCGAAAAGGGGAAGCGGGTTAGCCAGCTTCCCCTTTTGACCGTCAGTTCGTCAGAAACCATGACAGGGCCATCCCCGCCACGGACGACAGTGTGAGCAGGTAGGGAACGACTATCCATAGTTTGAGACTTCTTGGAATACGTTTCACATCCTCAACGAGCACGAGGTATCGCCATTGAAAAATCCTCGGCATAAGGATGACGAGGGCAATCGCGAAGAGACGTTTCAACTTCCCACCCAGCGGACCGACGCCAAACCTATATTTGAACGTTACTACGAATGTGCTGAACTTTAGATAATCTTCGGCCTCTTCAAGTCTTGTATAAATGACATAAAAATTTAATGGAAAACTCAGCAGCATCAACACACCAGACACTATACCGATGGACTCTGGCGTCATTGCCCACTCCCTGAAACTTTGTAAAGGAGGGAGCCTATTTGCTCACCGGTGTGGCTACCTAAAGCGCCCACGGCTAAGCCGCCAACGGCCCCGCCAACTATGGCGCAGCCTAGCGCACTCGCTCCCGCAGTAGGTACGGCAAAGACCGCTGCACATACAGCAACTCCGAACCCCATGCCTGCGTACCCTCCGTAAGCGGCGCCACCGACGCCTAACACCAGCTTCCCTCCCTCCACAAACTTCGCCCGCGTACATTCCCGCTCCCGCCCGATGGAGCACGCCTCCGTTATCTCCAGCGCAGTCACTCCGACATCCAGCGCGATACCAATATAAGTGCCTTTCTTCAACATCTGCGAAGCCTTGGCGATACGCTTGACGGTCTCTTCATATTTGCGAATTTCCCCGTGATGCCAATAGCTTTTAGTGGAAATGCCCAACATTTTTTTGATCGAACCTTCATTCTTCAAGCCCGTGCCAAGACGTGCCATACCAGAAAGTTGAATCTCCAGTTTTGCAAACAGCGCTCTGCGCTTAACCAGAAACTCATCCCTTGCCCCCATGGTGCCCTTCCTCAGGTACTGCTTATGTAAATCGTCGATTTCCATGAGGGTCTTCTCGATTGCCGCAAGGTGCTTACTCCAGGCACTGCTGGCAGCCCCGATGCCAATCGAGGTATGGGCCATGATGGTCTGTAACAGATCGTAATTCTTAATCAAAGACTGATCAGCGGCAGAGTGCGCCATCAAGTCATGTTTCACGTTTCGTGCGGAGAGCATCAGCCGTGCTTCTTCAGCCGTGCAAGAGGCTGTTCGGCTGTCCCCGATGATTACCAGTTGCCCAGGTAATACCACGGTGTTGCGGATATGTTGGTTAAGGGTGTCGAACTTCGTTTGCGCATGAGGACTGAGTGACAGGCTTAGTTTGAGCAGTGGATAAAGCTGCGGTCGATCATTGATAAAAACGTAGGGTCCCTGCATCGCGTCCACCTCCAAGTGACTATGACCGCCGACTATAAGAAGGCGCCGCAGGAGGTATAAGGGGAATCAGGGGCGGATTTGCTGTTTCAGAAATGAACTACGCAAGACCAGGAGCACACTTACAGCTCCGCCATCAAAAGGCGCCCCTCTAGAGGCGCCCTTTCTTACGACTGCGCCGAATCAACCTTTCACGGTCTTCGGCGCCTTGCCTTCCTTCATCTGCTGCAACAACGGCGCGCACTGATTGGGCACGTCGCCGCTCGGCGCGACCAGTGCCAGCAACCCGGCAGCCGGGCCGGCGATCACGCCCAGCGCGACCATGCCGGCGCCACGCAGTGCCAGGGGGATGGCTTTCACGCCGGCATTCGGCTTGATGAACGGACCGTTCACATACAGCGGTGAGCGCAGCGAGAACAGGCGGAAGCCTTTCGACTCCGGGGTGATGGTCAGGTCGAGCTGCTCCGAGGCCATATTCGCCGTGCCATCGATATAGACGATGGCGTTCTCGGTATCGAACACAAACAAGCGCGTGGTCGCGAGCCCGGTCTTGATGCCGAAGTCGGCCGCCGCGCAGTTGATCTTCACTTCCTTGTCGCCAAACAGGCGCCCGACGACGTAGTTGCCTACGTTGAGCCCGACGATTTCCATCAGGCCCCGGCTGATGGCGCCGTCGTTGATCAGCATCTTCAGGTCACCGTTGGCCGAGCCCAGCAACGCCGCCACCGAGTTGCCGCGCCCGGCAATATCAGCATCACCGTTGAGTTCGCCAAAGCTGGTTTTCATCGGCTCGAAGGTCGGGAACAACTGTTTGAGCTTGAAGTTGCGCGCGGTCAATTTGGCGCGGCCTTCCATCGGCGTGATGCGCCCGTTCAGGCGGATCTGTGCATCGAGCTTGCCGCCGGCCACGCCGAACCGCAGGGGTTGCAGGCTAAGTTCGCCATCCGTCAGCACCAAGTGCGTATAGAGGTCGGTGAAGGGCAAGTCGGTGCTGTGGACGATGCGTTTGCCGGTGAATTCCACGTCGGCATCCATGTCACGCCAGCGCTCGGTGCGGAACGCTTCCACCGGCAGCACTTTGGTCGCCGGTTGCTTGCTCATCCCGCCACGGGCTTTTTGCTTGGCGTTGGAGTCGGCACCGATCAAGGGCGCAAGGTCAGCCATCAGCAGTTGGTTGGACACCAGCGTGCCGCTGAGTTTGGGCCGCGGCTGGCTGGCGACGTAGGCCAGGTTGCCGTGGATGTCGCTGTCGCCGATCTTGCCGTTGAAGTTGTCGTAGCGGAACGTCGCGCCGCTGGCTTGATGCAGTTGCGCGATCAGGCGCCCATCGGTGGAATAGGCCGGCGAGTCCGGCAGGGTGACGCCGGTCAGCGGGTACAGGTTGCCCAGGCTGGCGCCGGTGAGTTTCAGGCGCAGGTCCAGGGCACCGAGGTTGAGCGGGTCGGTCAGGGTGCCGGCCACGGCGATGCGGGTGTCGGCGACGTTCACCTGGGCTTGCAGCGGAAACGGCTTGGCCGCGTCCTGCAAGGCGAGCAGGCCGCCGATCTTGCCGCTGCCGTCGAGTGTCTGCCCGTGGTAGCGACCTTTGACCTTGAGGCCGAACGCATAGTCCTGGGGGGCCGCGCCTTTTTCCAAGAGCTTTTTGGCATCCGCATCGCCGACGATTTCGCTAAACGGAATGGGTTTGCCCAGCGGGTCGATGATCACGTCCAGTTGGGTTTTGAGGGTCTGGTCGTCGAGGGTCACGTGGCCCTTGTCGAAGCCGATGGCACCGATGTCCACCACCCAGGCGGAGGGTTCGGCGTTAGGGTCCTTGGGATCGAATGTGAACACCCAGTTGGCGCGCCCATCGGCCAGGCGCTGCAACTCGGCGCTCGGTTCGACGAGGTCGATACGCGGGATCACCACGCGTTGCACCAGCAAGGCCAATGGCGAGATACGCAGCTCCACACGCTTGAGCGTGACCATCTGCGGGGTTTTCGACCAGTCGGGGTTGCCCAGGCTCAGGTCTTCGGCAATGACATGGGGCCAGGGCACCCAGGCGCGCCAGCCGCCCTCGTCCAGTTCACGGCGCCACACCACCGCCAGGTTGCCATTGATGGCGAACGGGCGATGCAGTTCTTCGGAAACCTTGGCATTGAGCGGCGGTTTGATGCGGTTCCAGTCGAAGAACAGCAAAAACAACACCACCACGGCGATTGATAGAACGATGCTGGCGCAGCACCAAGCGACGATTTTACGAGTGCGCGTCATTGCACAGAGCTCCTGAATACGACTGGCTGAGTCACAGCCCTTGAGACAGCTTATACAGCTAGGACTGGCAAACCCTCCCGGGGTTTAACCCAATCAACGTTTTGCCGGAAAAAACCCATTTTTCTGACCACTTCGACAGATTTATCCCACGCCAGCGCACCATTGTTACCCCGGCACGTGTCGAAAATACCCAGCACGGTGCAAAACCGCGGGCTTGAGAGGCTCGACTTAGAGCCTCCCATGGGAACAATCAATTCCGTTGATTATTACCATTGGGTTTATGAACTTTTATATCGACTTATCGAGAGTAGCATTAGCCACGTACCCACTTAATCGCCCTCCCAAGGAGCAACCGATCATGAAACGCCAAGTACTCGCTACCGTGCTGCTGTCCGTCCTGGCATCCAGTGCCTTTGCCCTGCCGGCCGCTGAACAAGCGATCCCACAAGTCAAAGCCGATGCCGTTCAATTCAGCCAAACCCTCGCCCGTAGCGGGTCGCAAGAACAAGAGAACCGTGACTACGCCAAAGGCGCCGTTGCTGAAAATGGTTCGGAACAAGCCAACAAACGCGCTTACACCGAAGGCGTGACCGAAAACGGCCACAACCGCCTGGAAGAAAAAGGCCTGGTTGAAGGTGGTGCTGAACACGCCAACAAACGTGCCTATACAGAAGGTGTTGCTGAAGGCGGTGCCGACCGTCTGCAAGACCTGCATCAAGCTCAGAGCTAAGCCTGTGGTGGCCCGGAAAAAAGCCCGATCCCTGGATCGGGCTTTTGACTTTCTGCACAACGTGTCACGCATCCACGCCGCAATGCCCTGCCAAGTTCGACGTCTATGAAGCGGTTTTGCTAGAGTGCGTCGCTGTACTTGCCGACAAAGCCCGCCCGCCATGCTGCCCCGTGCCGAACAGAAGCAACAGACCCGCCTCGCCCTGATGGACGCTGCCCGCCATCTGATGGAGTGTGGCCGCGGGTTCGGCAGCCTGAGCTTGCGGGAGGTGGCCAAGACAGCCGGGATCGTGCCCACCGGGTTCTATCGTCACTTTGCCGACATGGACCAACTGGGCCTGGTGCTGGTCAGCGAAGTCGGCCAGACCTTCCGTGCCACGATCCGCCTGGTGCGCCACAACGAATTCATGATGGGCGGCATTATCGATGCGTCCGTGCGGATCTTCCTCGATGTGGTCGCGGCCAATCGCTCGCAATTCCTGTTCCTGGCCCGCGAACAGTACGGTGGCTGCCTGGCTGTGCGCCAAGCCATCGGCGCCCTGCGCGAAGACATCACCAGTGACCTGGCCGCCGACCTGACCCTGATGCCCAAGCTCCAGCACCTGGACGCCGACGGCCTGCACGTGATGGCCGACCTGATCGTCAAAAGTGTGTTCGCCACCCTGCCCGACATCATCGACCCGCCCGCCCACGCGCTGCCCGCCCACCTCACGCCCCAGGCGAAAATCACCCAGCAGTTGCGCTTCATCTTCATTGGCCTCAAGCACTGGCAGGGCCTCGGCAGCACCGAGTAAGCCGTCAACCCGCCGTGTGGAAACGCTTGGCGCCGGTGTAGTTCTTGTTCCAGTAGTTGTTGCTCAGCGAATCGATCCGCACATTCTTGCCGGCCCGCGGCGAATGAATGAATTTCCCTTCGCCGATATACAGCCCCACATGGCTGACCTGACCGCGCCCATTGCCTTTGAAAAACACCGCGTCCCCCGGTTTGAGCTCGTTGCGCTTGACGGTCGCAGCCGTTGAACGGTGCATCGCCGCCGTCGTGCGCGGGATGTGAATGTTGGCTTCGGTCTTGAACAGATAGACCAGGAAACTACTGCAATCAAACCCTTGCTCGGCCGAGGTGCCCCCCCATTTGTACGGGGTGCCCAGCAGGGCATGGGCGCGGTCGACCACATTCGCCACCGAAGACGTTGGAACACCAGGCAGCGAAGAGCCGAATGTCGATTGGGGTTTCAGGTTGGCCGAGGCCGATGAGATGACACAGGAAAGACTGAAAAGGATTAAAAAGAAAAGTGACTTGAACATTGATGAATCGCCGTGGTGTTAAGACGGCGCAAATCCTAAAGAAACAGCGCGTAACTTTTTGAACGCGGAATCCGGATACTGCGTAGGAGAAATCTGAAAAAACACCAGTGCGAATTAGATGAGAGAAATTTCACGCAAAACCGCACACCACATCCACACACAACGCCCCCATCCAGTGCTACACCTCCAGACGCGCACCAATTTGAAGCATAAAGGCGGTGACTGACGCCCTATTCGGTGGCATCGCTGCGCTCGCCTTCAGGGAATTCCTACTCCTGCGCGGGATTGGCAAGCCCCTTGCTCTAACTCTCTTATCGCTCATAGCTGGAAGCCTTCTGATGCTGGTGATCCACCGCCGAATCGCCCCGCAAGCCCTCTGGGCCGCCGAGTTGCTGCTGAACTTCGAAGCACGCAGCAAAAGCCGCCTGCGCTGTTTCAGTGCCGACGGCGAAGACGTCGGCCTGTTCCTGGAGCGTGGCCAGCCGCCGCTGCACGATGGCGAGTTCCTACAGGCTGAAGACGGACGTGTAGTACGCGTCTGCGCGCGCCCTGAACAACTGCTGCACGTCACCTGCCGCAATGCATTTGAACTGACCCGCGCCGCGTATCATCTGGGCAATCGCCACGTGGCCTTGCAAGTAGGCGACGGCTGGCTGCGCCTGCTGGATGATTACGTGCTCAAGGCCATGCTTGAACAGCTGGGCGCGCGGACCGAAACCCTCGAAGCGCCATTCCAGCCGGAACACGGGGCCTACGGCGGCGGCCACCACCATTCACGCCATGGCGATGAAGATTTCAACTACCCGCCGAAGCTGCATCAGTTCGGCGTGCGTTTATGAACCCAGCCTGGGCGCTGCTGCGTCTGGCCAGTCCGCAATTGCCGATTGGCGGCTACAGCTATTCCCAGGGCCTGGAAATGGCCGTGGAGAATGGCCGCGTCAAAGACGCGGCCGGCGCCCGCCGCTGGATCAGCGACCAGTTGCTGCTCAACCTCGCCCGCTTCGAAGCGCCGCTGTTGCTCGCGCATTGCCGCGCCGCCGTGGCCGGCGATTGGTCGCAGCTGGCGCAACTGTGCGAGGAACACCGCGCCAGTCGCGAGACCCGCGAGCTGTATCAGGAGAGCCGGCAGATGGGGTACTCCCTGCAGCAACTGCTCAACGGCCTGCCGGAACTGGACGACGCGGCCCGTGGCTTTCTCGCACAACACGCCGAGCCGCATCTGGCGCTGGGCTGGGCCCTGGCCGCACGCGCCTGGCGCATCAGCCCCGACGACGCCCTCGCCGCCTGGCTGTGGAGCTGGCTGGAAAACCAGCTGGCCGTGCTGATGAAAACCCTGCCGCTCGGCCAGCAGGCCGCCCAACGCCTGACCAGTGAACTGCTGCCCCTGCTGCAACACGCCCAGCAGGACGCCAGCCACATCGACCCCAACCATTTCGGCAGCGCCGCGTTCGGCCTGTCCCTGGCGTGCATGGCCCACGAGCGCCAGTACAGCCGCCTGTTCCGTTCCTAGGAGAAGCACATGAACACACAACCTCTGCGTGTCGGCATCGGCGGCCCGGTGGGCTCCGGCAAGACCGCCCTGACCCTGGCCCTGTGCCTGGCCTTGCGTGATCGCTACAACCTGGCGGTGGTCACCAACGACATCTATACCCGCGAAGATGCCGACTTCCTGGTGCGCAACCAGGCCCTGGCGCCCGAGCGCATCATCGGTGTGGAAACCGGCGGCTGCCCGCACACGGCGATCCGTGAAGACGCCTCGATCAACCTGGAAGCGGTGGACCAACTCAACCGGCGCTTTCCCGGCCTGGACCTGATCCTGGTGGAGTCGGGCGGCGATAACCTGTCGGCGACGTTCAGCCCGGAACTGTCGGACCTGACCATCTATGTGATCGATGTGTCCGCCGGCGATAAACTGCCGCGCAAGGGCGGCCCCGGCATCTGCAAATCCGACCTGCTGGTGATCAACAAGATCGACCTGGCGCCCTTGGTCGGCGCCTCGCTGGAACTGATGAACAGCGACACCCAACGCATGCGCAACGGTAAACCCTTTGTGTTCAGCAACCAGAAAACCGGCGTCGGCCTGGATGAGATCGTCGCCTTCATCGAACGCCAGGGCCTGCTGACTGCGGCCTGATCACCCCATAAGGAACCTGTCCATGCGCCTGAAAAAAATCTTCGCTGCCGCCGCCCTGCTGCTCGCACCCGCCTTGGCCTTCGCCCACCCGGGTCACGGCGACAACGGCCTGGTGGCGGGTATCAGCCATCCATTGGGCGGTCTCGACCATTTGCTGGCCATGCTGGCGGTCGGCTTGTGGGCCGCCCAGCAAAAAGGCGCGGCGCGTTGGGCGCTGCCCTGCACCTTCGTGGCCACCCTGTTGCTCGGCGGCCTGTTGGGCTTTGAAGGCCTGGCGTTGCCGGCGCTGGAAAGCGGGATTGCCGCGTCGGTGCTGGCCCTGGGCCTGGCGGTGGCGCTGGCGGTGCGCCCGCCGTTGTTCATGGCGCTGGGGGCGACGGCCTTGTTCGCGCTGTTCCACGGCGTGGCCCATGGCTTGGAGCTGCCGGACATGTCCAGCCCTTGGGCGTATGCCGCCGGATTTGTCGGCGCCACCGCTGTGTTGCACGCCGCCGGTTATGCCGTGGTGCGCTGGCTGCCGACTGCGGCGGCGCCGTTGGTGCGGGTTGCCGGGGCGGCTTCGGCGGCGACCGGGGTTTGGTTGCTGGCTGGCTGATTTGCGGCGCGATTAAGCGCCTCATCGGGGGCAAGTCGAATCGTCGCACCGCCCCTCCCACATTCGCTTGCATTCCAAAGTTGGAACTCGGTCGAATGTGGGAGGGGGCTTGCCCCCGATAGCGGTGGCGCAGACACCACCGTTCCCAAGCCTGCTACCATGCGCGCCTACACCTCTGCCGTGACGACGCCAGCCGATGCCCATCGCTCCAAGCTCCGCCCTTCAGCCTTCCTTGAATGCCGTGCTCACGCACTTCCATGACCTGATCGTGCCGCTCTGGCAGGGCCCGGGCTGGAACGCCGAGCTGGCGCTGCCCTACGAGGCGCTGGACGCCGACCACCGGCCGTTGCCGCCGCAACGCTACCGCGCCATGGCCTGTGCCCGGCAGTTGTACCTGTTCGCCAGCCTGATCGGCGAACCCGGCGCAGCCTTTGCCGAAGAACGCGCCGCCGTGTTGTTCCGCTCGCTGCAACGGCATTTCCACGACGCCGAGCACGGCGGCTGGTTCTACAGCATCGACCCCGCCGGCCAGCCGCTGGACAAGCGCAAGGATCTGTACACCCACGCGTTCATCATTTTCGCCTGCGCCCATTACTGGGCCAAGGTGCGCGAACCGCTGGTGGAGTCGGTGTTGAATGCGGCGCTGGAAGTGGTCGCCCAACGTTTCGCCAGCGGCGATGGCCTGTACGAGGCGGTGCTGGAGCGTAATTGGTCGTCCCTCAAGTCCGGCCCATTGCAAAACCCGCTGATGCACCTGGCGGAAGGCTTCCTCGCCACCCTGGCGGTGCGTGAAGACGCCGCGGTGCAAACCGCATTGCTGGCCTTGGCGACGGCCATGCACCAGCGTTTCATCGAGCGCCAGCACGGCGTGATGATGGAAAAACCGCTGGGCGCTGTGGATAACTGGTTTGAGCCGGGGCACCAGTTCGAGTGGTTCTTCTTGCTTGAGTCTTCCGACGTGCTGCGCGGCACGCCGCTGCATGCTTCGCTGACGCAGGCCTTTGCCTATGCCGAGCAAACGGGTGTGGATAACCGGACCGGCGCGGTCAGCGGCATGCTCGCCCTGGACGGCAGCGTGCGCGACGGCACCCAACGCATCTGGGCCCAGGCGGAATACCTGCGCGCACTGACCTTGCGGCCGGGCAGCGAAGCCGTGCTGCAGCGCCAGTTGCTCGCGTTGCAGCAGCACTTCCTGCATGCCAAGGGCTGGAATGAATGCCTGGATGCCCAGGGCAGCGTGAGCCGACGGGATATGCCGTCGACCACGCCGTATCACCTGGCGACCTGTTATCAGGGGTTGGTCAAGGTTCTCGGCTGACCTTCAGGGACTCATCGGGGGCAAGCCCCCTCCCACCTTTGAAGGTGGTTCACAGATCTTGATGTGTGAACCCAATTCAGTGTGGGAGGGGGCTTGCCCCCGATGCAGGCAACTCGGTCTAACCCCTTACTTGGCCCCACGCTCAATCGCAAACCCGGCCCAGCTCTGGCTCACCGGCATCAGCTCAAGGCGGTTGATGTTGACGTGCGCCGGGGTGTTCAGCACCCAGAAGATGGTGTCGGCGATGTCCTGCGGCTGGATCGGCTCGGCGCCGGCGTAGGTGGCGTCGTAACGCGCCTGGTCGCCGCCGAAACGCACCAGGGAGAACTCGCTTTCACACAGCCCTGGCTCGATGTTGGTCACACGCACGCCAGTGCCTTGCAGGTCGCAGCGCAGGTTCAGCGAGAATTGCTTCACGAACGCTTTGGAGCCGCCATACACGTGGCTCCCCGGGTACGGGTAGCTGCCGGCGATGGAGCCCAGGTTGATGATCCCGGCACCGCGGCCATAGGCGATCAGGCGCGGCAACAGCAGGTGGGTGGTGGTCAGCAGGCCCTTGATGTTGGTGTCGACCATGGTTTCCCAGTCGTCGAGGTTGCACTTGGGCGCGGGATCGGTGCCCACGGCCAGGCCGGCGTTGTTGATCAGTCCGCGCAGCTTGGCGAACGCGGGCGGCAGGCCGGCAATCGCCGCTTCCATGCCTTGGCGGTCACGCACGTCCACCACCAGGCCGTGTACTTCGGTCTGCTTGGAAAGCTCTTCGACCAGCGCGTTCAGACGCTCGGCACGACGACCGGTGAGCACCAGTTTCCAGCCAGCTTCGGCAAACCGACGGGCGCAGGCTTCGCCAAAACCTGAAGTTGCGCCAGTAATAAACAGCGTGTTGGACATGGTGTTCTCCTTGCAGACATCGGGAAAAATTAGCCAGCAGAATGCCCTTACGCCGTCGTCGCGGCAACCGCTACGCACATCACGCCATGCGCGCCTGATCAGTTTTCAACCAAACCACGCAAAGCCTTACACACCGTGGCCTGCAGCCATATGCGCGCAGGTTATCCACAATTGCGCCCACAGTCTTTGGGGGCAAATGCAAAAAGCCCAGAGCCGCTGTGTACAAGGCTTTCAGGCGGTTTTGCAAAGTTTTTTGCTTGACCTGGACGAGGCTGTATGTAGGCCCATGCACGAGAGGAAAAACCGAACGATGGCTCCAGGCCAGTCATTCCGGCCTCTGCGGACGTCTTTCCAGAGTTTAACCACAGACTTATCCACAGCCTGGACAGACATAATCCGGTCATATACCTGTGTCTTTAAACAGGTTGACAAACCCCTCGGCAGGTCGCCAAAAAGCCACTGATCAAAAAACAACCATCACGCTGCAGGCCACGGAATCAAAGGCTTTCAGCCAGCTACTCCCACGTTACCCACAGCCGGTTCCACAGCGGATGGGGACAAGTCAAAACTGTGACAAAACAGCGATTTGCGGCGGCTATATGTCGCGCTTTGGGAGGTGGCCGGATTTGTTTTCCACAATTTGGGATCGCACTTGTGAACACCACAAAAACAAATGTGGGAGGGGGCTTGCCCCCGATGGCAGTGGGTCAGTATCAGGTGTTCTGACTGATACACCGCCATCGGGCAAGCCCCCTCCCACAAGGTTTATGCGTCGTTGTCTAGGTCAGTGGCCACCGAGGTAGGCGTTGCGCACTTCCTCGTTCACCAGCAGCTCCTTGCCGGTGCCTGTCAGGCGAATCTCGCCGTTGACCATCACATACGCCCGGTCTGACAGACGCAGCGCATGGTTGGCGTTCTGCTCCACCAGGAAGATGGTCATCCCGGTGGCCGCCAGTTCGCGCAGGGTGGAAAAGATCTGCTTCACCACAATCGGCGCCAGGCCGAGGCTCGGTTCGTCGAGCAGCAACAACTTGGGCCGGCTCATCAATGCGCGAGCGATGGCGAGCATTTGCTGCTCGCCACCGGACATGGTCATCGCCCGTTGGTTACGCCGCTCTTTGAGCCGTGGAAACAGCTCGAACATGCGCTGCATATCTTCCTGGGCGAACTTGTCACCGATGGGGATGGTGCCCATCAGCAGGTTTTCCTCGACGGTCATGTCGGGGAACACCCGCCGCCCTTCCGGCGACTGCGCAATGCCGTTGGACGCGATGTAGTGGGACGACTTGTGGGTGATGTCGATGCCGTTGTAGAGGATCTGCCCCGACTCCGCCCGTGGCTGGCCGAAGATCGACATCAGCAGCGTGGATTTACCCGCGCCGTTGGAGCCGATCAGGCTGACCGTTTCGCCTTCGTTGATGTGCAGCGAGACTTTCTTCAGCGCCTGGATCGGGCCGTAGAACACGTCCAGGTCCTTCATTTCGAGGATAGGCCCGTTCATACAAGCTCCTCTTCATCCGCGCCCAGGTAGGCCGCGATCACTTTCGGGTCGTTGCGGATCGCATCCGGCCCGCCCTCGGCGATCACGTTGCCGTGGTCCAGCACCACGATGTGGTCGGAAATACTCATCACCATGCCCATGTCGTGTTCGATCAGCACCACTGTGAGGTCGTGTTCGTCGCGCAGCAGGCGAATCATCGCGCTGAGGGCTTCGGTTTCCTGGGGGTTGAGGCCCGCAGCCGGTTCGTCGAGGCAGATGATCTGCGGCCGGGTACACATGGCGCGGGCGATTTCCAGGCGGCGCTGTTGGCCGTAGGAAAGCTCGCCGGCCAGGCGGTTGGCGCAGTCCACCAGGTCGACCACTTCCAGCCAGTAGAAGGCGTGGTCGAGGGCGTCGCTTTCAGCCTTGCGGTAGCCCTTGGTGTTGAGGATGCCCGCGAGCAGGTTGCGGTTGACCCACATGTGCTGGGCGACCAGCAGGTTTTCCAGCACCGACATTTCCTTGAACAGGCGAATGTTCTGGAAGGTCCGCGCCAGGCCGGCGCGGTTCACCAGGTGGGTGCCGCCGAACATCTTGTAGTACACGCGGCTGAAGAAGCTTTTCGGCGACACGAAGTCGATGGCCTCGAAACGCTCGCCGAGCAGTTGGATCACGTTGGTCTGCTGGCCGCGCACGTTGAGTTCGATCTTGCCGCCACTGGCTTTGTAGAAGCCGGTGAGGCAGTTGAACACCGTGGTCTTGCCGGCGCCGTTGGGGCCGATCAGGGCGAAGATCGAGTTGCGTTCGACCTTGAGGCTCACGTCGCTCAAGGCCTTGATGCCACCGAAGTGCATCATCAGATGTTCCACGGACAGGATGACTTCCTTGCTCATGGCGCCACTCCTTTACGTGGGGTCACACCGGTACGGCTGATCCGGATCAGGCCGCGTGGCCGCCAGATCATCATCACCACCATCAACACGCCAAACAGCAGCACGCGGTACTCAGAGAAGCTGCGCAGCAGTTCCGGCGCGACGGTCAACACGAACGCCGCGATCACCACGCCCACCGTCGAGCCCATGCCGCCCAACACCACGATGGCCAGGATCAGCGCCGACTCGAAGAAGGTGAACGACGACGGGTTGACGAAGCCCTGGTAACTGGCGAAGAACACCCCGGCCAGACCGGCCGTGGAGGCGCCGATGGTGAACGCCGAGAGCTTGACCAGCACGTGGTTCAGGCCCATGGAGCGGCAGGCGATTTCATCTTCGCGCAAGGCTTCCCAGGCGCGGCCGACCGGCATGCGGGTCAGGCGATGCTTGATGTACAGCACGGCCAGCACCACCAGGAACAGCACGATGTAGATGAACATGAACTTGATGTTGGGGTTGTAATCGAGGCCGAAGAACTCATGGAACGGAATCCCGCCGTCCTTCGCTTTGCGCCCGAATTCCAGGCCGAGGAAGGTCGGCGAAGGCACCGGCATGCCGTTTGGCCCGCCGGTGAACGACAGCCAGTTGTTCAGCACCAGGCGGATGATTTCACCAAACCCCAGGGTCACGATCGCCAGGTAGTCGCCGTGCATGCGCAACACCGGGAAGCCGAGTATGCACCCCGCCAGCGCCGCCGCGATGGCCGCCAGCGGCAGCACCGTCCAGAAACCCAGGCCGAGGTATTGATACCCCAGCGCGAGGCCGTAGGCGCCGATGGCGTAGAACGCCACGTAACCCAGGTCGAGCAAGCCGGCCAGGCCGACCACGATGTTCAGGCCCAGGCCGAGCAGTACGTAGATCAACCCGAGGATCACCACGGTGAGCAAGTACTTGTTGGCGAAGATCGGGAACACGATGGCGATCACGATCAGCGCCGGGATGATCCAGCGCAGCCGCGACTTGTAGTCCGGCGCCAGCACGTGGACGCCCGAACCGCTGCTCTCGAAGCCCTGCAGAATCTTCACGCCCTTGGGCGTTTGCAGGAACAGGCTGAGGGCAAAGCGGCCGGCCATCACGATGGCGACCAGGATCGCCACGCGCGCAGGTTGCAGGTTGAAGCTGTAGCCGTCGAGCACCACGCCGACGATCGGACCGAACACGATCAACGCAATCAGCCCGGCGAGGATCGTATCGACCACACTTTTTTTGATATCAATCGATTTGGCAGCAGACATGTTTATACCTTAGCCACGAGTGGGCGACCAAGCAGGCCCTGGGGACGGAAAATCAGAATCACCACCAGCAGGGAGAAACTGAACACGTCTTTGTAGTCAGAGTTGATCAACCCCGAGAACAGCGACTCCGAAATACCGAGGATGATCCCGCCCAGCATCGCCCCAGGCAGGGAACCGATGCCGCCGAGTACCGCCGCGGTGAAGGCCTTGATGCCGATGATGAAGCCGGCGTAGAAGTCGAACGTGCCGTAGTTGAGGGTGATCAACACGCCGGCCAGGGCCGCCATGGCGGCACCGATGACAAACACGTAGGAAATCACGCGGTCGGTGTTGATGCCGAGGATCGAGGCCATCTTGCGGTCTTGCTGGGTAGCGCGGCACATGCGGCCGAGCTTGGTGTACTTGATGATGTAGGTCAGCAAGGCCATGCCGGCGAAGGCAGCGACCAGGATGAAGACCTTGGTGTACGTCAACTGGACGAAACCGCTGCCGATATCGACGCGCCAGGCGCCGGCCAGCAGGGTCGGAATGCCTTGTTGCTTGGCGCCCTGGGCGATCTGTGCGTAGTTCTGCAGGATCAGGGAGATACCGATGGCGCTGATCAGCGGTGCCAGTCGGGTGGAGTTGCGCAGCGGTTTGTAGGCGACCCGTTCGATGACCCAACCGTAAACGCCGGTGACCACCACGGTGAAGATCAGGGTGCCGAGAATGAGCAGCGGGAAGGATTCGATGCCGAAATAAGCCAGCAGTGCCAGACTGATCGCCGCGAGGTAAGCGGAAATCATATAAACCTCGCCATGGGCGAAGTTGATCATGCCAATGATGCCATAGACCATTGTGTAGCCGATGGCGATCAGGCCATAGACCGACCCGAGGGTCAGACCGTTGACCAGTTGCTGCAGGAAAATACCATCCATAACGCAATCTCACGCGGTGAGCACCTGCACACCGGTAGGTGTGCGGCGCTTCTGGAGGAAAAAACAGATCTCAATAACAACCCAGTCCCCCTGTGGGAGGGGGCTTGCCCCCGATTGCGGAGGGTCAGCTATACATCGGGTGGCTGTACACCGTCATCGGGGGCAAGCCCCCTCCCACATTAGGTCTGTGGCACTCAGCCTTACTTCTGCTTTTCCAGCTGGTGGTATTTGCCGTCTTTGTCCCACTGGTAAACCACGTAGTCGGAGACTTTCAGGTCGCCCTTGGCATCCCAGGCTTTTTCACCCATCACGGTTTTTACCGGGTGAGCCTTGAGCCACTTGGCGGCGTCTTCACCCTTGTTGGACTTGGCACCGTTGAAGCCGGCGGCCAGGGCCTGGACCGACGCGTAGGCATACAGGGTGTAGCCTTCTGGCTCGGTGCCATTTTTACGGAACTCTTCAACCACTGCCTTGCTGTCCGGCAGCAGGCGCGGGTCAGCGCCGAAGGTCATGTACACGCCGTCCACGTACTGCGCACCGCCAGCGGTCGCGACCAGTTCGTCGGTCACGATGCCGTCGTCGGACATGAATTTCACGTCCTTGAGGCCTGCTTCACGAATCTGGCGAACCAGCGGACCGGCTTCCGGGTGCAGGCCGCCGAAGTACACGACGTCGGCGCCCAGGGAGCGGATTTTGGTGACCAGGGCGCTGAAATCTTTCTCGCCCCGGGTCAGGCCTTCTTCCAGCACCGGTTTCACGCCGCGCTTGGTCAACTGGGCAGCGGTGGCGTCGGCCAGGCCCTTGCCGTAGGTGTCCTTGTCGTTGATGACCGCGACTTTCTTGCCCTTGAGCACGTCGACGATGTAGTCGCCGGCCACGATGCCTTGCTGGTCGTCACGCCCGCACATACGGAACATGGCGCCCAGGCCGCGTTCGGTGACCTGCGGGTTGGTCGAGCCTGGGGTGATGGCGATGATGCCGGCTTCGTCGTAGACCTCGGACGCCGGGATGGTGTTGGACGAGCAGAAGTGCCCGACCACGCCGATCACTTTGTCCTGGTCGGCCAGGCGGTTGGCCACGGCCACGGCCTGCTTGGGTTCACAGGCATCGTCGCCGGCGACCAGCTTGATCTGCTCACCGTTGATGCCGCCAGCCTTGTTGATGACATCGGCTGCCGCCTGGGCGCCCTTCATGTACTGCTCACCGAAAGCGGCGTTGGCGCCCGTCATCGGCCCCGCTACGCCAATCTTCACATCAGCTTGAACAAACGTAGAAACACCCAGCGCCGCTGCAACGGCGAGGGCCAGAAAACCTTTCTTGTAAAACGTCTGGGACATGAGTGGTGCTCCGAGGTTTTTGTTTATTGGCACTAAGTATTCACTGCAAACCTTCAACTAAAACTTTCACTGAAAGCCCAGAGCAAGCCGCGTGCCATTACGTTTTTATTCTTCAAAAAGACACGGTGTCATTGTTATTGCAGGTGTTTCGGCTCCGCTCGTCGGGACGTGCAACCCTCTAACTTCAATAGGTGCAACCCATGGATCAAAAAAGTACAACCTCCATGGGTCGCACCTGCAACCAGACCGCCAAACGACACTTCCTACAGCTGTAACAATGCACGTAACGGAACTGCACATTTACAGTGCGTGATTGCTACAACTTGCACCAATACAGATTAGTCGTCGGCGAAGAACGTGCCGGCTTCTGAAGGCTATTTCGCTGATCAGATCACGATCCGCAAGCATTGGCCGGCGTGATACAGCGAGAATCCGGCTTCATACAGGCAACTGCGCAGGCCCACCCCGGCCAGCGGTTGCATCGGCGCAAACGGAATCGGCAGGGCCTGGGGATTCTGGTGACACAAGTAGTCGGCAAAGGCCTTGCCGACCACGCTGCCGGTGGTCACGCCGCGGCCGTTGTAGCCGGTCACGGCCACCAGGCCGGGCGCGGGTTCGAACAAGCGCATCAAGTGGTCCGGGGTGAACGCGATGCAGCCGGTCCAGGTGCATTCCCACTGCACCGATTTGAGGTACGGGAAGTAGTGCTGCTGCACCCGATCGGCCCACGCCTTGAGAAACCACGCCGGTTTCTGGTTGCCATTGCCCAGGCTGCCGAGCAACAGGCGGCCATCGGCGTCGCGGCGGATGCTGCTGAGCACCTGGCGCGTGTCCCACGAACCCTGGCCACCGGGAAGAATTTGCTGGGCCGCGTCGTCGGTCAGCGGTGCGGAGGCGACCTGGTAGTAATAGCCAGGGAAGAAATTGCGCCGCAGTTCGGTCCATTCGCCTTCGGTGTAGGCATTCGAGGCGATCACCACTTGTGCAGCCTGCACCGCACCGTTCGCGGTCTGCACCGACCAGTCCGCACCTTGGCGTTCCAGACGCGCAACCGGGGAATGATCAAAAAGCTGCCCGCCCAACCCCACGGCCGCATTGGCCAGGCCGCTGGTGTAGGCCATCGGGTTCAAGGTGCCGGCACGTCTATCCAGCAGTGCGGCGGAGATCTTTCGAGTGCCGGTGGCTTGCTCGCAGGCCGAACCGGTGAGCAGTTCGACCGGCGCGCCGCGGCGCTTCCATTGTTCTTCACGACTGCGCAAATCCGCTTCGCCCCGGGCGTTGTGCGCCATGTGCAAAGTGCCCTCGCGGCGCAATTGGCAATCGATGTTGTATTTGTCGACCAGGCTGAACACCAGCGACGGCGCCGCGCCCAGCATGCGATTGAGCTGGCTGCCCACCGCCGCGCCGAAACCGGCTTCGATCTCGTCCGGCGGAATCCACAAGCCGGCGTTGACCAGCCCGACATTGCGTCCCGAGCCGCCATGGCCGGTGCGATGGGCTTCCAGCACGGCGACAGTCTTGCCTTGTTCCAGCAAGTGAATGGCCGCCGACAAACCGGTAATCCCGGCGCCGATCACGCACACATCCACCTTCACTTCGCCCTTGAGCGCAGCGCGATCCGGCCGGCCAGGGGTGAGTTGTTCCCACAAACATGTTTCGCGTAGTGCCATTGCCAGACTCCGATGAGACCTAACAAACATCTATTCCGAACTGCATATAGCTCAACTGTGGGAGGGGGCTTGCCCCCTCCCACATTTTGACCGCACTTCGACTTAAGGTAATCAGTCGAAGGTAATGCCCTGGGCCAGCGGCAGTTCCAGCGAGTAGTTCACGGTATTGGTCTGGCGACGCATGTACCCGCGCCACGCATCCGAGCCCGACTCACGCCCGCCGCCCGTCTCTTTCTCACCGCCAAACGCGCCGCCGATTTCCGCGCCGCTCGGGCCGATGTTGACGTTGGCAATGCCGCAGTCGCTGCCCACCGCCGACATGAACTGCTCGGCTTCGCGCACATCGGTGGTGAAGATGCATGACGACAGGCCTTGCGGCACGGCGTTGTTCAGGCGCAGGGCTTCGGCGAAGTCGCTGTAGCCGACCACGTACAGGATCGGTGCAAAGGTCTCAGTGCAGACCACGTCGCTTTGCTCCGGCATTTCCACAATCGCCGGCGACACGTAGTAGGCATTCGGGAATTTGTCTTCCAGTTGGCGCTTGCCGCCGAACACCTTGCCGCCTTCGCTCAGGGCCTGCTCCAGCGCATCCTGCATCGCGTCGAAGCCGTGCTTGTCGATCAGCGGGCCGATCAGGTTGCCTTCCAGCGGGTGGCCGATGCGTACCTTGGAATAGGCGGCCTTGAGGCGCGTGACGATTTCTTCCTTGACCGACTCATGGGCGATCAGCCGGCGCAGCGTGGTGCAACGCTGCCCGGCGGTGCCGACGGCGCTGAACAGGATGGCGCGCACCGCCATGTCCAGGTCGGCGCTTGGGCCGAGGATCATCGCGTTGTTGCCGCCCAGCTCGAGGATGCTGCGGGCAAAGCGCGCGGCGACTTTCGGCGCCACTTCACGGCCCATGCGCGTACTGCCGGTGGCGCTGATCAGTGCGACACGCGGGTCATCCACCAACGCGGCACCGGCATCGCGGCCACCGATGATCACCTGGCTCAGGTATTGCGGCGCATCGTTGAATTTTTTCAGCACGCGCTCGAACAGCGCCTGGCAGGCCAGGGCGGTGAGCGGGGTCTTTTCCGACGGCTTCCAGATCACGGCGTTGCCGCACACCAGGGCCAGGGTGGTGTTCCACGCCCACACGGCCACCGGGAAGTTGAACGCGCTGATCACACCGACCACGCCCAGCGGGTGCCAGGTTTCACGCATGTGGTGGCCGGGGCGCTCGGAGGCGATGGTCAAGCCATACAACTGGCGCGACAGGCCGACGGCGAAGTCGCAGATGTCGATCATTTCCTGCACTTCGCCCAGGCCTTCCTGAGTGATCTTGCCGGCTTCCCAGGAGACCAGCTCGCCCAGGTCGGCCTTGTACTCGCGCAACACGTCGCCGAACTGGCGCACCAACTCGCCGCGACGCGGTGCCGGCACCTTGCGCCAGGCCTCGAATGCATGCTCGGCGCGACTGACCTGTTGCTCCACCTCGGCGGCGCCTTCCCAGTTCACACTGCCGATACGGCTGCCATCGATCGGCGAATGCACGGGTTGTTTCCCCGCTTGGTACAGCGCCGGGTTTACCCCGAGACGATCAAGCAATGCGGCAACCATGGGTGACTCCTTCAATCTATACAGAAAAAATTGCGCCGCGGCCCGCACGGCAATCCAGGGCTTATTTGTAGCTGGCCCAAGACTTGCCAACAAACGACGATTAGGCGAGATATCATTCCGTTTATTCATGCAAAGCATAAAAAGAGGCATGCCGTGCTGAACAAAAGACATTTGCCCTCGATCACTGCCCTGCAGTGTTTCGAAGCCGCCACCCGCCACCTGAGCTTCACCCGCGCCGCTGAGGAGCTGAACCTCACGCAAAGCGCGGTGAGCAAACAGGTCGCGCAACTGGAAGAACTGCTGCAGCACCTGCTGTTCCGCCGGGTACGCCGACGCTTGCAGATGACCCCGGCGGGCGATTTGTATTTGGTGGAAGTGCGCAAAATCCTCACCCAGGTGGAGATGTCCACCCATTACCTGCGTTCCTACGGTGGCGAGACCGAAGTATTACGCGTGTCTACGCCCTACACCTTCGGCGCGCGCTGGCTGGTGCCGCGCCTCAAGGGCTGGCGCTTGCGTCATCCGCAAATCCACCTGGACCTGTGCAACGAACAGGAACCGGACGAACTGCTGCAAGGCAAGGCCGACATGGCGTTCTACTTCGGCCAGGGCTCACGCCCCGGCACCGAGAGCCTGAAACTGTTCAGTGAAGAACTGATCCCGGTGTGCGCCCCGGAAAGCCTGCCCGCACAAGCCTTCACCGACCCCACGCAACTGAGCAACCTGGTGCTGCTGCAAAACGCCTCGCGCCCCCAGGGCTGGCATGACTGGTTCGCCGACCAGGGGTTTCACACCGAACACAGCTATCACGGGCCGCGTTTCGACACGTTCTATATGTGCATTCGGGCGGCGCAGGTGGGCTGTGGCGTGGCGTTGCTACCGCGCTTTCTGGTGGAGGAGGAATTGGCCGACGGCAAGCTGGTGATCCCTTGGCAGCATGCAATGCCGAGCCAGGATGCGTATTACCTGGCGTACCCCGAACATTCGGCGGAGGTGCCCAAGGTGCGGGAGTTTGTGAAGTGGATGATGGAGCAAGTGTGAACCTGTGTCGTCTGCACAACCGCTATCGGGGGCAAGCCCCCTCCCACATTTGAAACGCATTCCAACCTGTGGGAGGGGGCTTGCCCCCGATAGGGCCAGTGGCCTCACTGAAAAAATCACTGGCAAAACCCCACAGGTCTATGCGCCACTAGCCCCCTTCCTTTCTTGTGCGTAAAGGCCGGCGCCCATCGCCGTCCTGTCTGGAGATTCCCGTTATGAGCGAGAGTGTGTTTGCCGATCGCATCGTGCAGAACCTGCTCGACACCGACTTCTACAAGCTGACCATGATGCAGGCGGTGCTGCACAACTACCCCAATGTGGAAGTTGAATGGGAGTTTCGTTGCCGCAACAGTGAAGACCTGCGCCCATACCTGGCGGAGATCCGTTACCAGTTCGAGCGCCTCGCCGAGTTGAGCCTGAGCGCGGACCAACTGAGTTTCCTGGAGCGCATCAGCTTCATGAAGCCGGATTTTTTGCGCTTTCTCGGCTTGTTCCGCTTCAACCTGCGCTATGTCCACACCGGCATCGAAAACGGCGAGCTGTTTATCCGCCTGCGTGGGCCGTGGCTGCATGTGATCCTGTTTGAAGTGCCGATGCTCGCCATCATCAGCGAAGTGCGCAACCGCTACCGCTACCAGACCGTGGTCCTCGAACAGGCCCGCGAGCAGTTGTACCGCAAGTTCGACTGGCTGATTGCAAACGCCAGCAGCGACGAGCTCGCCGAGCTGCAGGTGGCGGACTTCGGCACTCGCCGACGCTTCTCCTACCGCGTGCAGGAAGAAGTGGTGAGCGTGCTCAAGCACGACTTCCCCGGCCGGTTTGTCGGCACCAGCAACGTCCACCTGGCTCGCGAGTTCGATATGAAACCGCTGGGCACCATGGCCCATGAATGGATCATGGCCCACCAGCAACTCGGCCCGCGTCTGATCGACAGCCAGATCGCCGCCCTCGACTGCTGGGTCCGCGAATACCGCGGCCTGCTGGGTATCGCCCTGACCGATTGCATCACCACCGACGCCTTCCTCAGCGACTTCGACTTGTACTTCGCCAAGCTGTTCGACGGCCTGCGCCACGATTCCGGTGACCCGGTGCTGTGGGCGGAAAAAGCCATCGCCCACTATCACAAGCTGGGCATCGAGCCGATGAGCAAGACCCTGGTGTTCTCCGACAGCCTGTCGCTGCCCAAGGCCCTGGAGATATTCCGGGCGCTGCGCGGTCGGATCAATGTGAGCTTTGGCATCGGCACCAACCTGACCTGCGATATTCCAGGTGTGGAACCGATGAGCATTGTGCTTAAAATGACGGCCTGCAATGGCCAGCCCGTCGCGAAGATCTCCGATGAAGCGGGCAAGACCCACTGCACGGACCCGAATTTCGTCGCCTATTTGCGACACGTTTTCAAAGTACCTGCCCTTTCCAGCAAGGAGTGAATCATGCAAGCCGTACAGCGTGAGATTGCGCAGCAGCTCAAGGTTCAAGCGCCGTTCAAAGACCAGGCCGCCCTTGAGGCCGAAATCGCCCGGCGCGTGACCTTTATCCAGGACTGCCTGCGCAATTCAGGGCTCAAGACATTGGTGTTGGGCATCAGCGGTGGCGTCGACTCCCTGACCGCAGGCCTGCTCGCCCAGCGCGCCATGCAGGAGCTGCGCTCCAGCACCGGCGACGAGGCCTATCGTTTTATCGCGGTGCGCCTGCCCTACGAAACCCAGTTCGATGAAATCGACGCCCAGGCCGCGGTGGACTTTATCGAGCCGGATGAGCGCCACACCGTAAACATCGGCCCAGCGGTGAAATCCCTGGCCAATGAAGTGGCGGCATTTGAAGGCAAGGCGGCGGTGTCCCGCGATTTCGTGCTGGGCAACACCAAGGCGCGCATGCGGATGGTCGCGCAGTACACCATCGCCGGCGCGGCCAGCGGCCTGGTGATCGGCACCGACCATGCGGCGGAAGCGGTAATGGGCTTTTTCACCAAATTCGGTGATGGCGCCTGCGATCTGGCACCGTTGAGCGGGCTGGTGAAGAACCAGGTGCGATCGATTGCGCGGCACTTCGGTGCGCCGGAGTCGCTGGTGGAGAAAATCCCGACCGCCGACCTGGAAGACCTCTCGCCGGGCAAGCCGGACGAGGCGTCACATGGCGTGACCTATGCCGAGATCGATGCGTTCCTGCACGGCGAGCCGGTGCGGGAAGAAGCGTTCAGGATCATTTGCGAGACGTATCGCAAGACCGAGCACAAGCGGGTCATGCCGTTTGCGCCGTGAGGTGAACCCAATAGTTTTGTATTGATTGTGAGGTAGCCATCGGGGGCAAGCCCCCTCCCACAGTTGACCGAGTTCCCATATGAGAATGCGGTCGAATGTGGGAGGGGGCTTGCCCCCGATGAACGATAATGCGGTCTTACTTGACGACCACAGTGCCTTTCATCATCGAGATGTGGCCTGGGAACGAGCAGAAGAACGCATAGTCAGTGCCCGCTTTCAGCTTGGACACATCGAAGGTCACCGCGTCTTTCTCGCCAGCGCCAATGACTTTGGTGTGGGCGATGATGCGCTCGTCGCCGTCTTTCAGGTAGTTCTTGTCGAGGCCGGCAGCCATCCCATCGGTCGCGACCGGTTGCATGTCGGCTGCGCTGGTCAGCACCCAGTTATGGCCCATGACGTTTTTCGGCAAGCTGCCGGAGTGAGTCAACTCGACGGTGAAAGTCTTGCAGCTCTTGTCGATCACGATTTCCTTGGTGTTGTAGGACATCTGGTCGGTAGAGTCGACGGTGACCTTGCACTCTGCAGCAAGCAACTGGCCACTTGCCAGAGTCAGCAGGGAAACAGCAACGAGTTTGGCAAACATGTGATTCTCCAAGGCAGGGTTTAAACAACGCATAGTGCGACAAGGGTGCCCGAGACAGGCAGAAAGTCTTATGACCTGAATCAACAAATTGTATACAACTTTAGGCTATCAGACTTATCGATACAATCAACCAGCCAAAGTGTCACGCCCCGCCTATGATCGGTCCATCACCCACTGGAGTCCGGACCATGCACCTCAATCATCTGTTCAGCGGTCTGTTGGCCGCATACGCCTGCGGTAAGTGAAGGCCAAGCGCGCCGCTAAGCTGCTACCATAGCGACCCAAGGCAGCTGCGCGCCGCCCACCCTCACCTTCGACCCTAGAGGATCGCCCATGGCCAAACCTAATTACTCCTTCGCCAAACGTCAAAGAGACTTGGCCAAGGAACAGAAGAAAGAGGAAAAGCTGCAACGCAAGAAAGCCGCTGCAGACGAAGAGACCGGCGCACTGAACCCGGATGCGGAAGGCGAAGTGGCAACCGACGACACCGAGACACCGAAAGACCCGGCCGAGTAAGCATCACTGTAGGAGCGAGCGTGCTTGCGAAGTGCGTTAACGATAACGCGGGGTGCCTGGTTCAACGCGGCGCCCTCGGTTTTTTCGCGAGCAAGCTCGCTCCTACAAGAGCGGCATCACCGTCACCCGCACTTCCGGGTCATGGCTGCCTCCCCCCAGAATCACCCCACGCAACGGCGAAACATCGGAGAAATCCCGGCCCCAGGCCAGGGTGATGTGTTCCAGTGCCGGCTGCACATTGTTGGTCGGATCAAAATCCACCCAGCCCGACATCGGGCAGTACACCGAAATCCACGCATGGGACGCATCGGCGCCGATCAGCCGTGGCTGGCCGGGCGGCGGCTGGGTCAGCAGGTAGCCGCTGATATAGCGCGCCGCCAGGCCCCGTGAGCGCAGGCAGGCGAGCATCAGGTGAGCGAAGTCCTGGCACACCCCGCGACGGCGCTCCAGCACCTCCACCAGCGGCGTGGCGACCTGGGTGGCTTCGGCATCGAAGGTGAATTCGCCGAAGATTTTTTCCATCAGGGCCTGAGCGCCCAGCAACAGCGGACGCCCGGGCGGGAAACAGCTTTCGGAGAACTCGACGAAGGTTTTCTTCAGATGCACGTAGGGCGATTCGAAGCGAAAGCGACAGGCTTCGATCAACGCCGATGACAGCGGCTGGCTGCTGTAGGTCAGGCTGTCGCGAGTCTGGTCCCAGGCCGGCGACTGTTGGAAATCCAGCAGCGGCCGCGCCAGCACTTCCACAGTCAGCGCGGCATTCACCAACAACTCATCATGGGGCCGCTCGAACGCCAGGCGGGTGATCGGGTTGCCGAACACGTCCAGCTCATCGCGGCGCGAGGACGGCAACGGGCTGATATCCAGTTGCTGCGAGGTACAGCGCTGCCAGGCACATGGCCGTGGCCACAGATGCGCCAACTGCTGGGCCAGGGACACCGGGCTGTCGTAGTGGTAATGGGTATCGTGAAAAATCTGATAGCGCGCGCTCATCACACCGACACCGTTTGTTGGCTGACATCATCCACATGGGCAAAATGGCGCAAGGCCAGGCGATCCGACACTTGCCCACTCTCATCGGCGACCGCTTGCAGCAGGTCGGCCAGGCCGTCCAGCGCGGCACGCACGCTGGCCTCGCCAAACAGCGGGTTCTCCAGGCAACCCAGGTCGAACCGCGCGAGGCGCTCGACCAACGGCGCCAGGCCGGTTTCCCGGGGCACCGCGAAATCATCGTTGAGACGACGCAAGGTGCGGCTCACCAGCTTCAACTGAAACAACACGGCGTGGGGGTTCTGCTCATCCAGCAGCAACAGGTCGAGCACCGGAATCAGTTGCGGCACCGCCAGGTAGCGCGAACGGTAGGTGATGCTGCTGTTGCCCAGTTCCAGCAACCATTCCAGCCCAGCCTGATCGAACACCGCCACGCCGCGCAGGAACGCCGCGAGGCTGCTGCTGAGAAACTGCAGGCGCTCGATGCGCCGGCCCATCATCAGAAAGCGCCAGCCTTCGTCGCGGGTCATGTCGTCCAGGGCAAACCCGGACAACGCCGCGAGGGACATCACCAGGCGGTTGAGGAAGTCCAGCAACTCGCCGAAGTCGGGGCTTTCGCTTTCCAGCTCCAGGGCTTCGCGTTGCAGCTCCACCAGGGCCTGCCAATTCTCTCGGGACAACTTGCCGCGCACCTGGGACGCCGCCCACTGCAAGCGCTGCAGGTTGGCGCGCAGGCTCGACGGCCAGTCGTCGCCAAGCAAGGCCGCGAGCAGGCGTTCGGGCAACTCGCCCTCCTCCGGCAACAGGCGCAGGTTTTCGCCCAGTTCGACCGCCGCTTGCAACGCCAGCGGATCGTCGCCGTCGACATAGCGCGCCAACACGATGCGCAGCCAACGCGCGCTGTTATCGCAGCGTTCACAATAACGGCCAAACCAAAACAGGTTTTCCACCACCCGCGACGGCAGATAAGGGTCGCGGCGCACCAGGTCATGGGCGCCTATCGGCCGCTGCGCGCGCCACTGCTCGCCGCCGGCGGCGCGTTCGCCGAGCACCCAGGTGTCCTTGCTCGCGCCGCCGCGTTGCATCGACACCACCTCGGCATCGGCCTCGGCAGCCACGCGGGTCAGGCCGCCGGGCAATACCCGGTAACCGTCGGCGCTGGCCACGGCGTAGACGCGCATGCCGATGGCGCGGTGTTGCAGGTGGTCTTCGACGGTGTGCCACACCGGCGCCTGGGACAGCTGCGCCAGCTCCTGGGCGACATACGCGTAAGGCCGCGCGCGCATGCGCTCGGCCAGGGCCTCGCGTTGTGCGTCGTTCAAGTCACGGCCGAAGACCGGGTTGAAGCTCTGTGACGGAAATGCCGGCTTGATCAGCAGCTCGGGCAGTTTCTCCAGGGCTTCGGCAAGCACCGGCGCTTCGCCGCACCACCACGTCGCAATGGACGGCAGGAGCAGTTCTTCGCCAAACAAAAATTCGTTGATCTTCGGCAGAAAGCCCAGCAGGCCGGGGGATTCCAGTACACCGCTGCCCAGGGCATTGGCCACCAGCACGTTGCCTTGGCGCGCGGCGTCGAGCAGGCCGGGCACGCCGAGGGCCGAGTCGGTGCGCAGTTCGAGGGGGTCGCAGAAGTCGTCGTCGAGGCGGCGCATGATCGCGTGTACCCGACGCAGGCCACTGAGGGTTTTCAGGAACACCGTGCTGTCGCGCACCGTGAGGTCGCCGCCTTCCACCAGCGGGTAGCCGAGCTGACGGGCGAGGTACAGGTGTTCGAAATAGCTTTCGTTGAAACGCCCAGGCGTGAGCAGCACGATCAACGGCGGCTGACTATCGCTGGGCGCCTGGCGCGCCAGGGTTTCCTGCAGGGTGCGAAAGAAACCGGTGAGGTGCTGCACCTGCAGGTCGCGGTACAGATCCGGAAAGGCGCGGGACACGATGGTGCGGTTTTCCAGCGCATAACCGGCGCCCGAAGGGGCCTGGGTGCGGTCGGCAGTGACCCACCAGCGACCATCCGGGGTGCGCGCCAGATCGACGGCGTACAGGTGCAGGAACGTACCGTCGGGCGGCTGGATGCCCTGGCACGGCCACAGAAAATTGTTATGCCCGAACACCAGTTCGGCCGGCAGCAGGCCTTCCTTGATCAAGCGTTGCGGGCCGTAGAGGTCCGCCAGTACCGCGTTGAGCAGCCGCGCACGCTGGGCGATGCCGGCCGACAGGTGCTGCCATTCATCGGCCGCCAGCACATGGGGCAGCAGGTCCAGTTCCCACGGGCGATCAGCGCCCTTGGGGTCGGCGTAGACGTTGTAGGTCACGCCGTTTTCCTGGATCTGCCGGGTCAGCAACGCCTGGCGCTGGGCCAGTTGCGCGGGGGTGCTGCGTTGCAGATGGTCGAGCAGGCGCCGCCAATGGGCACGTACCGCGCCACTGTCGTCCAGCAGTTCGTGATAAGTGCCCGCGGTCAGCGGGTAACGGTCGAGCAAGTCGGACATGGAACGCTCGGCAGGGGCAAGGGGGCTCAGATTAACCTAACAAACACTGCAAATCCTTTGTGGGAGGGGGCTTGCTCCCGATTGCGGTGGGTCAGTCAACTCATGTATCGGCTGATTTACCGCAATCGGGAGCAAGCTCCCTCCCACATTTTGGCTTGCATTCAGTCATTTTTATTGGGGAAACGTCGCAAATCCAAAGTCATCGGCAATTCGTCATTGATCACGACGGTCGGTACAGGGAGCTTGCCCGGGGTATGCCCCAGGCGGAAAAATCGCGCCATGCGCCGGCTCTCGGCTTCATTGGCATTCACCGGCAGACTGTCGTAGTTACGCCCGCCTGGATGCGCCACATGATACTGGCAACCGCCCAGGGAGCGCTGCATCCAGGTGTCCAGCAGGTCGAACACCAACGGCGCATGGACCGCGATGGTCGGCTGCAGGCAGTTGGCCGGTTGCCAGGCGCGATACCGCACGCCGGCGACGAACTCGCCGATGCGCCCGGTCGCTTGCAGCGGCACCGGGATGCCATTGCAGGTGAGCAAATAGCGTTGCGGTGGCAGCCCGCTCAACTTCACCTGCAGGCGCTCCAGGGACGAATCCACATAACGCACCGTGCCGCCCACCGCGCCCTCCTCGCCCAGCACATGCCAGGGTTCCAGGGCCTGGCGCAGTTCGAGCTCGATACCGCTGACGGCGTAGTCGCCGACTTTGGGAAAGCGGAATTCCAGGTGCGCGGCAAACCATTCGGCGCGCAACGGGTAGCCGGCGGCGTTGAGTTCGACGATCACGTCGGCAAAATCCTGCTCGATGAAGTGCGGCAACAGGAAACGGTCATGCAGCTCAGTGCCCCAGCGCGCCAGTTTCGGGGGCGCATAGGGTTCGCGCCAGAAGCGCGCCACCAGCGCGCGCAGCAGCAGTTGCTGGGTCAGGCTCATGCGCGCATGGGGTGGCATTTCAAAGGCGCGCAACTCCAGCAAGCCCAGGCGCCCGGTGGCGCCATCGGGCGAGTAGAGCTTGTCGATGCAAAATTCGGCGCGGTGGGTGTTGCCCGTCACGTCGATCAGCAGATTGCGCAGCAGGCGGTCGACCAACCACGGCGGGCACTCTTCGCCTGACGCGGGCATTTGCGCGAAGGCGATTTCCAGCTCATACAGCGCATCGTTACGCGCTTCATCGACCCGGGGCGCCTGGGACGTCGGGCCGATGAACAAGCCGGAAAACAGGTAGGACAATGACGGATGGTTGTGCCAGTAGCTGATCAAACTGCGCAGCAGATCGGGACGCCGCAGGAACGGTGAGTCCTTGGGTGTCGCGCCGCCCAGCACGAAGTGGTTACCGCCGCCGGTACCGGTGTGGCGCCCGTCGATCATGAACTTCTCGGTGGTCAGGCGGGTTTGTCGCGCCTCTTCGTAGAGGAATTCGGTGCGTTCTACCAGCTCGTCCCAGGTGGCGGACGGCTGCACGTTGACCTCGATCACACCCGGGTCGGGCGTGACCCGGAAGTTACTCAGACGGTAATCCGCCGGCGGCTCGTAGCCCTCCAGCAGCACCGGGCAGTGCAGTTCTTCGGCGGTGGCTTCGATGGCGGCCACCAGCTCCAGGTAGTCCTCGACGCGCTCCAGCGGCGGCATGAACAGATACAGGCGGCCTTCGCGCGCTTCGGCGCACAGCGCGGTGCGGGTCAGCCAGTCGGCGGACTCGTCGATCTTCGGCAGGCGCTCGGCGCTCGGCGCCGCTTCGCCATGGCGTTGCAATTGCGCCGTGCTCGGCAGCTCGGGCAAGTCCTGGTTGGGGTCGGTCGGGTGGACAAACGGGTACTCTGCCGCCGTCACCCAGGGCTGCGAGGCCAGCGGCAGGCGATAACCCAGCGGCGAATCCCCCGGCACCAGTCGGCAGTGATTGTCGCGCAGGTACCAGCGCCCACTCTGCCAGCGGTCATTGGCAGCGGTGCGCGCCAGCGGCAGCACTTGGCCGATGACCTTGTCCAGGCCCTGGCTGAACACTTTGCGCAGACGCTCGCGTTCCAGTTCATCGCTCAGGCGCGGGTCGAGGGCGGTGACGTTTTGCGGCAGCGCGCCTTCGCGCCACAGGTAGTAGAAGTTGTCTTCAAAGGCCGGAAACACAAAGCGCGCCGGCAACTTCAGGCGCTCGGCAACACTGCCCAGGAAACGCCCGGCCAGCACGCCGTCGGCGCCGTAGTCCTGTTGCTCATCGGCGATCAGCGCGCTGTTGTGCCAAATCGGCTCGCCATCGCGGCGCCAGTAACAGTTGAGCGACCAGCGCGGCAGTTGCTCGCCGGGGTACCACTTGCCCTGGCCGAAATGCACCAGGCCCTTGGGCGCGTAGTGCTTGCGCATGCGCTGGAACAGCTCGGCCGACAGGCGACGCTTGTCCGGCCCCAGGGCAGCGGTGTTCCACTCGGCGCCGTCGGGGTCGTCGATGGAGACGAAGGTCGGTTCGCCGCCCATGGTCAGGCGCACGTCGTCCGCCAGCAGGTCGCCATCGATCTGCCGCCCCAGGGCCTGGATCGCCAACCACTGTTCTTCGGTGTAGGGCTTGGTTACCCGTGGCGCTTCCCAGATGCGCTCTACCGACATCTCGTGGGTGAATTCGCACTCGCACGGCTCCACCAGGCCACTGATCGGCGCGGCAGACGATGGATCGGGACTACAGGCCAACGGAATATGGCCTTCACCGGCGAACAACCCGGAGGTGGCATCCAGGCCGATCCAGCCGGCGCCGGGCAAATACACTTCGCACCAGGCGTGCAGGTCGGTGAAGTCCACCTCGGTGCCGGAGGGGCCATCGAGGGCTTTGACGTCGGCGGTGAGCTGGATCAGATAGCCTGACACAAACCGCGCCGCCAGCCCCAGGTTGCGCAGCAATTGCACCAGCAGCCAAGCCGAATCGCGGCACGAGCCGGAGGCATTTTCCAGGGTGAATTCCGGGGTCTGCACGCCGGGTTCCATGCGGATCAGGTAACCGATATCGGCGGCCAGGCGTTGGTTGAGGCCCACCAGGAAATCCACGGCCGGCAGCGGCGTGCGGTCGATACCCGCCAGATAAGCGGCGAACCTCGGCGTCAGCGGCAAGGTTTCCAGGTACGGCGCCAGCTCGCGCTGCTCGTCGGCGGCGTAGCAAAACGGGATTTTTTCCGCGTAGGGTTCAAGGAAAAAATCGAACGGGTTGAACACCGCCATCTCGGCGACCAGGTCGACTTCGATACGCAGTTCGTCAGTCTTTTCCGGGAACACCAGGCGCGCCAGGTAATTACCCTGAGGGTCCTGCTGCCAATTGATGAAGTGCTGCTCGGGCAGCACTTTCAGTGCGTAGGACAAAATCCGCGTGCGGCTATGGGCCGCCGGGCGCAAACGCACGATCTGTGGGCCGAGTTCGACAGCGCGGTCGTAGCGGTAATGCGTAACGTGGTGCAACGCGACATGAATCGACACGGCGGCCTCCTGCAAGCCAGGGCATGGACACAACGCGCGCAAGACTTATGCCAGAGCGGCAGTCATTGCGCTTTATCGTAAGACCCGGTGCAGTACAGCACCAAAACGGCGCCAACGTTGGTGCAATGGTGCAAGAGCTGCACATATATGTGGCGGGGAGTGGGTGGGGCGGTATCGGTTTGGTGGAGGCTGGGTGGGGAATTACCTCGATTTCTTTATTCTGATTATTGCGCGCTCGTGTTTGCGCCGCTTTTCAATGGCCACCCTTACCTTCCCGCGCATATGGCGAAGTTCTACGCATTTGGCACGCAGTTCCCGGTGGCGTTTGCTGCGAAGCAGCAGCAGGCCGAGTACCGGCCAAAAGAAGCATTCCGCGTAAATGAATGGGTTCGGTGAAAAATGAAAACCTGGCACAGCGACCAACAGGCAGGCGATGAAAAGGCCATACATTCCCCAGACCCACTTAGGTCGCCCGTAGGCGATCATGAAATTGCAGTGGGTGATAAACCAGACCAAGAGCACGCCGGCACTTTTAGCAGCCGCGTTCGATAACGATGGAAAATAATAGTTTTCCACCAGCACAACAACAGAAGAACTGCCGAAGATGCCCGCTAAAATTACGCCGATAAACACGGGAAAGTAGCGCAAAAGAAAAGGGCGCACCGGTATGAGAGGTTTCCGTCCGAGAAGTCTCACTCTGATATATCCTCATACAGCCCAACCGCGACGATCCGGATGTTCCAGAACAGTAAGTTGTCGGGAATGAGGCAACGCTCCCAATTAATCAAAGCAAAATCACCTTTTTTGTAGCCTGTCAGCAATTTTCTGTATCCGTTTTCGCCTAAAACGAAGTTCAACAAGCTTCCCACGCATCTCACGATGACGCTTGCTGTTGAGAATCAGCAGACCAAGCAATGGCCAAAACAAACTTTCGGCATAGATGAACAGATGAGGGGAATAACGAATGGCCGGAAGAGCGGTAACCAGGCAGGCTCCAAAATAGACAACCATGACCCACACCCAGTCTCGTCGCCCACGGACAATCATAATGTTGCTAAGACTCAAGGCGCATGCCAGAACGACACATGCCCACCACGCTACTTGTGCCGAAATAGCTAAAGAAATGGCTTTGAGATAGTAATTTTGCACTACCACCACTACGGAAGATCCAGCAAAAATGCTTGAAAAAATCCCCCCGAGAAACACGGGTAAATAACGCTTGAGAAAAGGGCGAAGGGGCAGCAGCAATATCACTCGGTCATCTCCTCATAAATTCCGACCGCGACAGTGCGAATATTCCCAGACATCGAACTGCTAGCAACCCCTAAGGCAGCACCTAGAGCGTCTTGAATCTGCAAAACAGTGCCCTGTTTTACTTCTGCGGGCGTAAAACGCTTTGGCATTTTTCCAGCGAGTTGCTTCAACCTGATCATTTTCCGGGTCATTTCCGGGTGCCGAATACTCAACAACTCCTGGGTCAACTTTGCTCGCTCTTGACGACTCAGTCCTTTCAACACCCGCGGCAAAGTTTTTCCGGTAGATTTTCTTGTCGCATTAACCAGTCGTATAGTTGCCAGTGCCGAGACACTAGCGCCCAGTAGCGAAACAGCGTCCAAACCAATCGTCACAGCCTGATACCATGGCTCGCTATCCAGAGCATCGTTAAGAGCCGGGTCAATAATTTCGTTGCGAGTCCTCTGGCCGCCAACTAAGCACTGAATTGAACTGGCTGTTGCTGATGTAAAGCTTATCGCAGCTACCACCCCAGTAACCCCAAAGCTGAACGGACTGAGCGCCGATCCACTCAGTACCACTGATCCAACTGATCACCGCAGAAGTACACGCCAAAGCTGTATTCACCGCCTCAAACGCCACCTGCGACTCTCGCGGCTCATTCGCCAGTTGCCGAGCGAACTCCACCCGCCCGACATAGCTGGGCGCCTCGCGCAAAATCACATTCTTCGGCGCGATACTGCAAATCGGCTGAAATTCACGCAGTACAACCATCCGTAGCTGCGCGTCGATGTACACCACGCCGGCACCGACGATGGCCGGATCAGCATCAATCGCCGCAAATAACTTGCGCAGATCAATACTGCTTTCCAGCCGCTGCCGCGTCATGTAATTGGGACTGAGGAAACTGTCTCTGAATACGCTGGAAGTCATCCCTTTACTCCTGAGGTTCACAAGAGCGCAGAGGGTAAAGACTGCCTATCCCCGAAAAATGTCAGAAGCTTCGCTTTATCCGGACAGGCACTTCCTGATCGTGATGCCGCCCCTTGTAAGCCATATCCCGAATAAGAAAAAGTACGCCCCGCGCCACTACCGGCGCACACCAAAACAGGGAGTGACAATGGCAACTGATATGTTTTTGAAGCTGGGGGACATCAAGGGCGAGTCCAAAGACCAGGCCCATCGCGACGAAATCGAGATCAGCCGATGGGGCTGGGGCATGTCCCAGACCGGTTCGATGCATACCGGCAGCGGCGGCGGTGCCGGCAAGGTCAATATTGAAAACCTGTCTGTCTCCAAGGTCATGGACAAGTCTTCACCCAACCTGATGATGGCCTGCTCCACCGGCAAGCATTACCCGGAGGCACGGTTGGTGGTGCGCAAGGCCGGTGGCAGCAATGCCGTGGAGTATCTGGTGATCACGCTGAAGGAAGTGATGGTCACGTCTTACCAAACCGACGCGGTGACCAGCAGCGATGTGCTGACTGAGGTGATAGCCCTGAACTTCGCCACGGTCGAAGTCAGCTACCAGCCGCAGAAATCCGACGGCGGCAAGGACGGCGGCGCCGTCAAATACGGCTGGAACATTCGCCAGAACGTCAAAATCTGAAACCATGTGCAGAGGCTACAGCCCCGCCTTGGCCGCCTCCCGCAACCGCCGCACTTCAACCAACTTCTTGACCATCGACCGATAGCCCTTGCTGTTGATCAGCAACAACCCCAGCAATGGCCAGAACAGGCTTTCACTGTAGATAAACCAGTGCGGCCGATAGAGCAGTGTCGGCAGCACGACCAACAGGCACACCGCAAAAAACGCCACCATCGCCCACACGGCCCAGGCTCGGCCGCGCACCACCAGGAAGTTGCTGTTGGCCACGAACAGCGCGGCGGCTATCACCACGAACCACGACACAGTGGCATTGGTTGCCATGGGCACGTCGGAAAAATAGGTGCTGGCCGCCAGGGAAATCGCCGCCGAACCGCCGAGGCAACCAGCGAGAATCACGCCGATGAATGCGGGAAAATGCTCCAGCAAAAACGGTTTAAGCGAAGGAACACCACTCATCACTCGGCCTCTTCGTACAAGCCAATCGCGAAGGTCTTGGCCTGTTTGTAGTTATCCGAACGCTTCAAGCCCCAGACGCTCAGCCCCGCACTGAAGGCATCGCCCAATTGGACATAGGTGGCGTGCTTGAGCTGGGTCGGCGTAAAGCGTTTGGGCAACTCGCCGCTCAGTTGCAGCAGCTTGCGCATCTTGTTCGACATTTGCGGGTCGGCCACTTTCAGCAGCTCTTTGGTGAGTTTCTCCCGCTCCTGCCCGTTCAGGCCTTTGAGCACCTGACGCAGGCTTTTACCCGTGGCCGCACGAGTGACGTTGACCAGCTTGACTGTCGTCAGCGCCGAGGCGCCCACGCCAACCAAGGCGGCACCGTCGAGGACTTTGGTCGCCGTCTGGTACCACTCTTCGTTATCCAGGTAATCATTCATCGACGGGTTGACGATTTCGTTGCGCGTGCGGAACCCACCAACCAGGCACGACACGGTGCTGGCCGAGGCGGCGGTATAGCCGATGGCCGTCACGACCGTGCTGGCGCCGGCGGTGAACGGGATAGCGATGGTGCCGCTCAACACCACCAGCCAGCCAATGACCGCGCCGCCGCAGGACAACGTGGTGTTGAAGGCTTCACTCACCAGTCGCGACTCGCGCGGGTTGTTCAGCACTTGGTCGGCGAACTGCGCCGGGGCGATGTATTTCTGCGCCTCGCGCACAATGATGCGCTTGGGTCGAATGCTGCAGATCGGCTTGAACTCGCGCAGGGTCACGACGTTGAAGTCGGCGTCGATATACACCACGCCCGCGCCGACGATGCCGGGGTCGGCGTCGATGATGGCAAACAGCCGAGGCAGGTCGACTTCACTCTCGATGCGCTGGCGCGCCATGAACTGCGAGCGGTTGGAGTCCATGCCGATGTTGAGCAGGGGGTTGCTCATGGGGGTGTTCTTCCTTGAAAAGTTGGGGACTGGACTGACGCCATCGGGGGCAAGCCCCCTCCCACATTTGAAGTGTGAATACATTCAAAATGTGGGAGGGCCGGTGCGACGATTCGGCTTGCTCCCGATAGCGATTTAATGGCCGCCACCTTAACAAACAGACTCCCCACCGGCTAGAAAGCAAAACGCCAGCACGAGGCTGGCGTTTGGCATATTCAGGCAACGATCAACGCGGTACCACCGGCTTGCGGGCTGGCTTGCCGCCCTTGCCCTTGGCCGCATCCGCGCGTTCCTTGGCGGCCTGCTTGTTGCGCGCCATGGCCGCGGCCTTGGCTTGCTCGCGCTTGTCCCACGGGTTGCTGCCGTCGCTGCCACGGGGCGGCAGGCCGGTGTGCTGGGTGAGGATCCTGGTGGTGGTTTCCTTGGCGACCTTATGGCTGCCGGCCGGCGTCGAGTTCTTGCGACGCGCGCTCTGGTAGCTGTCGGTGGCCGGTTGGTGCAACGGGATCAGTTGATCCTTGCCCGGCCCGATCAGGTCGGCGCGGCCCATGCGGGTCAGTGCTTCGCGCAGCATCGGCCAGCCTTTCGGGTCGTGGTAGCGCAGGAACGCCTTGTGCAGACGGCGCTGTTCTTCGCTCTTGACGATGGTCACCGCGTCGCTCTTGTAGGTGACCTTGCGCAGCGGGTTCTTGCCCGAGTGGTACATCGCGGTGGCGGTGGCCATCGGCGACGGGTAGAACGCCTGCACCTGGTCGGCGCGGAAACCGTTGCCCTTGAGCCACAGGGCCAGGTTCATCATGTCTTCATCGGTGGTGCCGGGGTGGGCGGCGATGAAGTACGGGATCAGGTACTGCTCCTTGCCCGCTTCCTTGGTGTACTTCTCGAACATGCGCTTGAACTTGTCATAGCTGCCGATGCCCGGTTTCATCATCTGGTTGAGCGGACCTTCCTCGGTGTGTTCCGGGGCGATCTTCAGGTAACCACCGACGTGGTGGGTGACCAGTTCCTTCACATACTCCGGAGACTCAACGGCCAGGTCGTAGCGCAGGCCGGAGGCGATCAGGATCTTCTTCACACCCGGCAACGCACGGGCGCTGCGATACAACTGGATCAGCGACGAGTGGTCGGTGTTCAGGTTCGGGCAGATGCCAGGGAACACGCACGACGGCTTGCGGCACGCGGATTCGATTTCCGGGCTCTTGCAGGCGATGCGGTACATGTTCGCGGTCGGGCCGCCGAGGTCGGAAATCACGCCGGTGAAGCCCGGAACCTTGTCGCGGATTTCTTCGATCTCGCGAATGATCGACTCTTCGGAACGGTTCTGGATGATCCGGCCTTCGTGCTCGGTGATCGAGCAGAAGGTACAGCCGCCGAAGCAGCCACGCATGATGTTCACCGAGAAACGGATCATGTCGTAGGCCGGGATTTTTTCCTTGCCATACGCAGGGTGCGGGACACGTGCGTAAGGCATGCCAAACACGTAGTCCATTTCTTCGGTGGTCATCGGAATGGGCGGCGGGTTGAACCACACGTCCACTTCGCCGTGTTTCTGCACCAGGGCACGGGCGTTGCCTGGGTTGGTTTCCAGGTGCAACACGCGGTTGGCGTGGGCATAAAGCACCGCGTCACCACGGACTTTTTCCACCGATGGCAGGCGGATCACGGTCTTCTCACGGGTCATGCGCGGGCTGGCCAGGATCTGCACGACCTTGGCTTCCTGCGGATCTTCAACCGGCCCCTTTTCCTGCTCGATGGCGCAGGCCTGGGTGTCCTGGGTATTCACGTATGGGTTGATGATCTTGTCGACCTTGCCCGGACGGTCGATACGGGTGGAGTCCACCTCATACCAGCCTTCGGGCGTATCACGGCGAATGAACGCGGTGCCGCGCACATCGGTGATGTCTTCGATCTTGTGGCCCCACGACAGGCGCTGGGCCACTTCGACGATGGCCCGCTCGGCGTTGCCGTACAGCAAGATGTCGGCGGTGGCGTCGATCAGGATCGAGTTGCGCACCCGGTCCTGCCAGTAGTCGTAGTGGGCGATGCGGCGCAGGGACGCTTCGATGCCACCGAGCACGATCGGCACGTTCTTGTAGGCTTCCTTGCACCGCTGGCTGTACACCAGGCTCGCGCGGTCCGGGCGTTTGCCGGCCATGCCGCCAGGGGTGTAGGCGTCGTCGGAGCGGATTTTCTTGTCAGCGGTGTAGCGGTTGATCATCGAGTCCATGTTGCCGGCCGCGACGCCGAAGAACAGGTTCGGCTCGCCGAGCTTCATGAAGTCGTCTTTGGACTGCCAGTTCGGCTGGGCAATGATCCCGACGCGGAAGCCCTGGGACTCCAGCAGCCGGCCGATGATCGCCATGCCGAACGACGGATGGTCAACGTAGGCATCACCGGTGACGATGATGATGTCGCAGGAATCCCAGCCAAGCTGATCCATCTCCTCCCTGCTCATCGGCAGGAATGGCGCAGGACCGAAACATTCGGCCCAGTACTTGGGATAGTCAAATAACGGCTTGGCTGTTTGCATGACGGTGACCGGTGTTGAGATGAAAAATCGCGGGCGCGGAATATAGCACAAATTTTGACCAATTCCGACGATAACAGTAGGAATTGAACAGAAGGATTATTCGTCGTCGTCGAAGTTGTAACTGCCCGGCGCAAGGTTCTCGAAACGCGTGTATTTGCCGATGAACGCCAGGCGGATAAAGCCGATCGGGCCGTTCCGCTGCTTGCCGATGATGATTTCGGCAATGCCTTTGTGCTCGGTCTCCGGGTGATACACCTCGTCGCGGTAGACGAACATGATCACGTCGGCATCCTGCTCGATCGCTCCGGATTCACGCAAGTCGGAGTTCACCGGGCGCTTGTTGGGGCGTTGTTCCAGGGAACGGTTGAGCTGCGACAGCGCCACCACCGGGCAGTTGAATTCCTTGGCCAGGGCTTTCAAGGACCGGGAGATCTCGGAAATCTCGTTGGTCCGGTTGTCGCCGCTGGAACCCGGGATCTGCATCAGTTGCAGGTAGTCGATCATGATCAGGGCGATATCGCCATGTTCACGCACCAGGCGACGGGTACGCGCGCGCATCTCCGACGGGCTGATGCCGGCGGTGTCATCGATGAACAGCTTGCGGTCGTTGAGCAGGTTGACCGCCGAGGTCAGGCGCGGCCAATCGTCGTCTTCCAGGCGACCGGCGCGCACTTTGGTCTGGTCGATACGGCCCAGGGACGAGAGCATCCGCATGATCAGCGATTCGCCTGGCATCTCCAGGGAGTACACCAGCACGGTCTTGTCACTGCGCAACACGGCGTTTTCCACCAGGTTCATCGCAAAGGTGGTTTTACCCATGGATGGACGGCCGGCGACGATGATCAGGTCGGACGGCTGCAGGCCGCTGGTCTTCTCGTCGAGGTCAGTGTAGCCGGTGGAGATGCCGGTGATGGCGTTGTCGGTGTTGAACAACGTATCGATGCGGTCGATGGCCTTGGTCAGCAGGTCGTTGACGCTGACCGGGCCGCCGGTTTTCGGCCGGGCTTCGGCGATCTGGAAGATCTGGCGCTCGGCCTCGTCAAGGATCTCGGCGGCGCTGCGACCTTCGGGGTTGAAGGCGCTGTCGGCGATTTCGGTGCTGATGCCGATCAACTGGCGCAAGGTGGCGCGCTCGCGAACGATCTGGGCATACGCCTTGATGTTGGCGACGGACGGCGTGTTTTTGGCCAGCTCACCGAGGTAGCCCAGGCCGCCGACCTGGGAGGTCTGGCCTTCCTTGTCCAGCTGCTCGGCCAGGGTCACCACGTCGATCGGTGAGTTCTGGTCGGCCAGCTTGGCGATGGCGCGGAAGATCAGGCGATGGTCATGACGATAGAAATCACCGTCCGAGACTTGATCCAGCACGCGTTCCCAGGCGTTGTTGTCCAGCATCAAGCCACCGAGCACGGCCTGTTCGGCCTCGATGGAATGCGGCGGCACCTTCAGGGCAGCGGTTTGCAGATCGTATTGCTCAGGAGCTGAAATATCGTTCATGGCCACTTGGAATTAGGGGGTGTGTAAAAAACAAAAGGCACGACCTGTAAACAGGATCGTGCCCGATGTTAACCGCCTGGCACGCGAGGTGCCAGTCAGTTAGGTGCGACTTAAGCTGCTACCACGACAACGCGTACAGTGGCTTCAACTTCAGCGTGCAGGTGCACGGCTACGTCGAATTCACCTACGTTGCGGATGGTGCCGTTCGGCAGACGAACTTCGCTTTTCGCAACTTCAACGCCAGAGGCGGTCAGTGCGTCAGCGATGTCGTGGGTGCCGATCGAACCGAACAGCTTGCCTTCGTCACCGGCGGTGGCAGTGATAGTCACTTCCAGCTCAGCCAGTTGGGCAGCGCGAGTTTCGGCCGAAGCTTTTTTGTCTGCTGCTGCTTTTTCCAGCTCAGCACGACGCTCTTCAAACGCAGCCAGGTTGGCAGCGGTTGCAGCGGTGGCTTTGCCGTATGGCAGCAGGTAGTTACGACCGTAGCCGGCCTTAACGTTCACTTTGTCGCCCAGGTTGCCCAGGTTGGCGACTTTTTCCAGAAGGATCAGTTGCATGTGAAAATCCTCTAACTTTTAACCTTCACCGTTCGCGTTATCGGCGTCTTTCGGCGCCAGACGACCGCGAAAATCAATCAGGCCGTCGACAATGGCCAAAACCACGAGTAACGGATAGATCAGCTGCATGAACAGCATCAGCGTGACGTACAACCCCACCAGCCAGAACCTGGCCAGGCGCTTCTGCGCCACCAGCCCGTGAATCAGGGCCAGCCCGGAGAACACCAGCGGTACGCTGCAAAACAGCAATAACAAGGCCGCCTCTGGACCGAAGTTCGGTCCGACCACCATGCATGCCAGCAGCAACATCGCCGGGCCTGCGGGGATTCTGATACGGCGAAACTCGCGACCAAAACCACCCGGGTTGTACAACAACGCCTGCCAGTAACGCCCAAGCATCAGGCTCAGCACACTGACAATCTGCAACACCACCGCCATCAGGCCGATCAGGGCCGGTGCTATCAGCGCCGCAAGGCGCGCTCGCTCGTCTACCGACAATTGCTGGTAGAGCTCCCCGAGAGCCAGCGGCAGGACCTTGACGATCTCTTGCGCCAGCGCCTCGATTTGCGGGTGGAAAGCCGCGCCGAGCAACACTGAAAACACCAACCCCAATGCCACGCTGACCAGCAGCGTGCGGACCCAGGACTCACTTGCGCGTAAAACCAACGCAAGGCTCGACGACCCCAGCAGCACCATAAGCACTTTGGGTTCGCCCAATTGCAGCCACCAGATCAAGGCGGCCAGCAACCCCAGGGCCAGGACGCCAACGGCATCCTGCAAACCGCGCCGCAGAAGCACAAGGCATCCCGCGGCAGCACCCAACCAATACAACAACGGCAATGCTGCACATCCAGCCACTACCAGAGTGGCCTGCACGCGACCGCGCATGATGAACTCAGCTAAGGCGCGCATGCATTCAATCCCTTACTACTTGTCGACTGCCCGGTCTCAGCGGCCGTGGCTGTCGGTGTAGGCCAGCAGGGCCAGGAAGCGGGCGCGCTTGATAGCGGTGGCCAGCTGACGCTGATAACGTGCTTTGGTACCGGTGATACGGCTTGGAACGATTTTGCCGGTCTCGGATACGTAGGCTTTCAGAGTGTTGAGATCTTTGTAATCGATCTCTTTCACGTCTTCAGCGGTGAAGCGGCAGAATTTACGACGACGGAAGAAACGTGCCATTTGATAGGCTCCTTAAAAGGTCCGTGGATTACTCGTCAGCGTTATCGCTGTTGTCGCTGTCATCACTATCAGCGCTTTCAGCGCCTTCGTGCTCAGGACGGTCGCGACGCTCACGGCGCTCACTGCGGTTTTCTTCAGCCTTGAGCATCTCGGATTGGCCGGTAACGGCTTCTTCGCGACGGATGACCAGGTTACGGATCACAGCATCGTTGTAGCGGAAGTTGTCTTCCAGCTCGGCCAGGGCCTTGCCAGTGCATTCAACGTTCAGCATCACGTAGTGAGCCTTGTGAACATTGTTGATTGCGTAGGCCAGTTGACGACGGCCCCAATCTTCCAGACGGTGGATTTTGCCGCCGTCTTCTTCGATCAGCTTGGTGTAACGCTCTACCATGCCGCCGACTTGCTCGCTTTGATCCGGGTGGACCAAAAAGATGATTTCGTAATGACGCATGAATGCTCCTTACGGGTTGTAGCCTGCCGCTCAAAAACGGTCAGACAAGGAGTGAATGACACTTATGGATCTTGCCGCAGGGAGGCACATCGGTGCCTGCCAGGAAGGCAAGGGGCGCAATTGTAGAGAAGGGGGAGGAAGGGCGCAAGGTGATTGGTGATTATTTGAACAATCTTCCAGGCACCACAAAACAAAAGTGGGAGAGGGCTTGCTCCCGATTGCGGTGAGGCAGTCACATTATAGGTAACTGATCTACCGCAATCGGGAGCAAGCCCCCTCCCACATTTTGCATCTATGCCAGGCCCGACATTACTTCTTGGTCTTGCCCTTCGCACCGCGCTGGCGCTGGGCTTCGAACAGGCACACGCCGGTAGCGACCGATACGTTGAGACTGCTGACGCTGCCAGCCATCGGCAGATGAACCAGGTAATCGCAATGCTCGCGAGTCAGGCGACGCATGCCCTTGCCTTCGGCGCCCATGATCAGGATGGTCGGGCCGGTGAGGTCCTGGTCATAAATGCTGACCTCGGCCTCCCCCGCCGTACCCACGACCCACAGGCCGCGCTGCTGGAGTTTCTCCAGGGTGCGCGCGAGGTTGGTCACGGCCACCAACGGAATCACTTCCGCCGCGCCGCACGCGACTTTACGCACAACCGGCGTCAACGTGGCCGACTTGTCCTTGGGCACGATCACCGCCAGCGCACCGGCAGCATCCGCAGAACGCAGGCAGGCGCCGAGGTTATGCGGGTCGGTCACGCCGTCCAGCACCAGCAACAGCGGTGCGCCTTCGGTGCGGTCGAGCAGCTCGTCGAGCATCGCCTCGCCCCACACCTGGCTCGGGCTGACATCCGCGACGACGCCTTGGTGGACGCCTTCAACCCACACGTCCATTTCGCGACGCTCGGCCTGGCCGATCGCCACACGGTTTTCGTTGGCCAACTCGACCAGCGCCTGCACGCGCGGCTCGCTGCGACCTTCCGCCAGCCAAACCTGTTTGACGCGTTTAGGGTGATGACGCAGCAGCGCTTCTACGGCGTGGACGCCGTAGATTTTTTCCAGACTCATGACTTGGCCTTAGGTTTACGCGACCCGCCGCTTTTCGCGGGAGCCGAACCCGCTTTTGGCGGGCCTTTACGGTGTTTACTGGGCTTGCTCGACGGCTTTTCCGCCGTGTGGGGCTTTCCCCCAGACGCCGCTTTACCACCGCTTTTGGCTTCGTTGAGCAACTGCTGCTTCAACTCACGGCTTCTGCGCAGTTCGGCGTTTTTCGCCGCTGCGTCGCTTGGGCGGTAGGCCTCGGGAACCTTGTCCTTGGCCGCCGGACGACGACCGGCCTTGGCCGGCGCAGGCTCGGCAACCGCTGCCTTCGCAGGAGCGCCCTTGCCTTGGGTGGCCGGCGCGGCGGTTTCGCTGCCACGTTTTTTACGGCCGATCGGCGCGGCGATGGTTTTTTCGGCCATCTCGAAGTCGATCTTGCGTTCGTCCAGGTCGACGCGCATGACGCGCACTTCGACCGTGTCGCCCAGGCGGAAACTGCGACCGGTACGCTCGCCCGCCAGGCGGTGATGCACAGGATCGAAGTGGTAGTAGTCACCCGGCAAGGCGGTGACATGCACCAGGCCCTCGACGTAGATATCGGTCAGTTCGACAAACAGACCAAAGCCGGTCACGGCCGTGATCACGCCAGGGAACGACTCGCCCACGCGGTCCTTCATGAACTCGCACTTGAGCCAGTTCACGACGTCGCGGGTGGCTTCGTCGGCACGGCGCTCGCTCATGGAGCACTGCTCGCCGAGCTGCTCCAGGGCCGCTTCGTCGTAAGGATAGATCCGCGCCTTCGGAATGGTCATGGCACCGGCGCGCTTGACGTGCGGGGTGTCCTGCTTGGAGTGGATCACGCTGCGGATCGCACGGTGCGTGAGCAAGTCCGGGTAACGACGGATCGGCGAGGTGAAGTGGGTGTACGCCTCGTAATTCAGGCCGAAGTGGCCCTGATTGTCGGCGCTGTACACCGCCTGGCTCAGCGAACGCAGCATCACGGTCTGGATCAGGTGGAAATCCGGACGGTCCTTGATGCTGGCCAGCAGTGCCTGGTAATCCTTCGGCGACGGGCCGTCCTTGCCTTTATGCAGGGACAGGCCGAGCTCGCCGAGGAAGGCGCGCAGTTTTTCCAGACGCTCCGGCGGCGGGCCGTCGTGTACCCGGTACAGCGCAGGAATTTCGTGCTTCTTCAGGAATTCAGCGGTGGCCACGTTGGCCGCCAGCATGCATTCCTCGATCAGCTTGTGCGCGTCGTTGCGGGTGGTCGGGGTGATCTCGGCGATCTTGCGCTCGGAACCGAAGATGATCCGGGTTTCCTGGGTTTCAAAATCGATCGCGCCACGCACATGACGTGCGCCCAGCAGCACCTTGTACAGCGCATACAGCTGCTTGAGATGCGGCACCACACCGGCGTATTCGGTACGCAGGGCCTTGGCTTCGCTGGTCTTCGGCGTTTCCAGGATGGTGCTGACCTTGTTGTAGGTCAGGCGCGCCTGAGAGTGGATCACCGCTTCGTAGAACTGGTAGTCGGTCATTTCGCCGGTTTTCGAGAGGGTCATCTCGCACACCATGGCCAAACGGTCGACTTTCGGGTTCAGCGAGCACAGGCCGTTGGACAGCTGCTCAGGCAGCATCGGGATCACGCGCTCAGGGAAATACACGGAGTTGCCGCGCACCTGGGCTTCGTTATCCAGCGCCGAACCGATCTTCACGTAGCTGGAGACGTCGGCAATCGCCACGTACAACTTCCAGCCGCCGGAGAACAGGCGCAACTTGCCAGGCTTGGCTTCGCAATACACCGCATCGTCGAAGTCGCGGGCGTCTTCGCCGTCGATGGTGACGAACGGCAGATGGCGCAGGTCGATGCGCTTTTCTTTGTCCTTCTCTTCGACTTCCGGCTTGAGCTTGGCGGCTTCCTTGAGCACGGCTTCGGGCCAGACGTGAGGAATATCGTAGGTGCGCAGCGCGACGTCGATTTCCATGCCCGGCGCCATGTAGTTGCCGACCACTTCGATGATATCGCCCTGAGGCTGGAAGCGCGGGGTCGGCCAGTGGGTGATTTTCACCTCCACGAACTGACCGACCTTGGCCGCGCCATTGCGGCCCGGGGTCACCAGCACTTCCTGCTGGACCTTCGGGTTGTCCGGAATGACGAAGCCGATGCCGCCTTCTTCGAAGTAACGCCCAACGATGGACTCATGGGCACGGGACACCACTTCGACGATCACGCCTTCACGGCGGCCGCGACGGTCCAGGCCCGACACGCGCGCCAGCGCACGGTCGCCATCGAACACCAGGCGCATTTGCGCCGGGCTCATGAACAGGTCGTCGCTGCCGTCATCCGGGATCAGGAAGCCGAAGCCGTCACGGTGGCCGGCAATGCGACCCAGGATCAGGTCGAGCTTGTCCACGGGCGCATAGGTGCCACGGCGGGTGTAGATCAACTGAGCATCGCGCTCCATGGCACGCAGACGGCGGCGCAGGGCTTCGAGCTGGTCTTCGGTGGTCAGACCGAATTCTTCAACCAACTGCTCGCGGCTAGCAGGCGAACCACGATCGGCGAGATGCGCCAGGATCAGTTCGCGGCTAGGAATAGGGTTTTCATATTTTTCCGCTTCACGAGCGGCCTCGGGATCGAGGGACTGCCAATCGGCCATTAGAGAGTTTTCACCTTGTCTATATGCGGGTTAGTTTGGCATACGCGTATTGAAACGGGAAATTTCAGGCGTCAACAAGCGTTTTAAAGCACTTTGTGACCGCCAACACGCACCTTGTACGACCATTGGCGAAATTTTCCAGGCTTTTTTCATGGCAGGGGTTTACAGTTCAAAAGCCACTCCGTATAGTGCGCGCCATCGACGACGGCAACGTTGAAGATACTGCCCAGATGGTGAAATTGGTAGACACGCCAGCTTCAGGTGCTGGTGACCGCAAGGTCGTGGAAGTTCGAGTCTTCTTCTGGGCACCAATTCAAAACTCGAGGTCAGCCTTGAGTTATCCAGAAACCCGCGAAAGCGGGTTTTTGCGTTACAGTCCTTTGATTCTTAACGAAAAACTGATTTATATTTTCGAATCAGGGGTTTACAGATCAAAAAGCGCTCCGTATAGTTCGCTCCATCAACAGCGGCAACGTTGCTTGATAATGCCCAGGTGGTGAAATTGGTAGACACGCCAGCTTCAGGTGCTGGTGATCGCAAGGTCGTGGAAGTTCGAGTCTTCTCCTGGGCACCAAATTCAGATCAAACCCGCGAAAGCGGGTTTTTTCGTTTCTGGGGTATGAAAACCGCCCCATGGATTTCTCCTTCATCCGCACTTGAGAAGCTTTATCGTTTATCCTTGCAACGATTTGTTGCACTCAAGCGAGGAAACTTCCGGATGATGATCCGTGGCACCCATCTCAAGACATCCCTTCTGCGTGGCCTTAGCCTCACTCTGCTCAGCCTGACCCTGCTCTCGCCCACAGCCTATTGCGCCGACAAGGTTGCCCTGACCCTGTACAACGGCCAACACAAAGAAGTCGGCGATGAACTCGCCAAAGCCTTCGAAGCCAAGACCGGCATTCACGTCAACGTGCGCAAAGGCAGCAGCAACCAGCTGGCCAGCCAGGTCGTCGAAGAAGGCGCGCGCTCCCCGGCCGATGTGATCTACACCGAAGAATCGCCGCCGTTGAACAAACTCGGCGAGCAAGGCCTGCTGGCGAAAATCGACGCCGGCACCCTCGAGGTATTGCCCAAGGATTACATCGGCAGCCAGGGTGACTGGATGGGCGTGACCGCGCGCACCCGCGTCGTGGCCTTCAACCCGAAACTGATTGCCGAGAAAGACCTGCCCAAGTCGGTACTGGATTTCGCCCGCCCCGAATGGCAAGGCAAGGTCGGCTTCGTGCCCACCAGCGGCGCGTTCCAGGAGCAAGCCGTGGCGATCATCAAGCTGCACGGTCGCGAAGCCGCCGAAGAATGGCTGACCGGCCTGCGCGCCTTCGGCAAGGTGTACAGCAACAATATGGTCGCCCTCAAAGCCGTGGAAAACGGCGAAATCGCCAGCGTGCTGGTGAACAACTACTACTGGTTTGCCCTGAAGAAGGAAAAAACCAACCTGGACTCGCAACTGCACTACTTCACCAACGGCGATGCCGGCGGCCTGATCACCGTGTCTTCCGCTGCCGCACTAAAATCCAGCAAGCACCCGCAAGAAGCCCAGCAACTGCTGGCGTTCATGGTCAGCGAAGAAGGCCAGCGCGTAATCACCAACACCTCGGCCGAATACCCGCTGCGCAAGGGCATGGAGTCCAGTCGCGGCCTGAAGCCGTTCAGCGAGCTGCAACCGCCGAAAGTCACCCCCGCCGACCTGGGTAACGCGCAAGAAGCCCTGGACCTGGAACGTGACGTTGGCCTGAACTGATGAACCCATCGCTCCGCGCTCCCGCCCTGCACGGGGGCTACAGCCCGCGACGCAAGCGCCCGTCGATCTGGCTGTTGCTGCCTGTGCTGTTCCTGGTGGGCTTGAGCCTGTTGCCGCTGGCGTATGTCGGGCTCAAGGCCTGGCAAGCCGGCTGGGCGGAGGCCGTGCATCTGCTGTGGCGCCCGTATGTGTTCGGGCTGCTGCGCAACACCCTGGCGCTGATGGTCGGGGTGACGCTGGCGTGCGGCGTGATCGGCCTATCCCTCGCCTGGCTGCTGGAGCGCAGCAACCTGCCGGGGCGCCGTCTCTGGGGCGTGATCCTGTGCCTGCCGTTTGCGGTGCCGGCGTTTGTCAGCGGCTTCACCTGGGTGTCGCTGAGCGCTAACTTCGAAGGGCTCGGCGGGGCGATCCTGGTGATGACCCTGTCGAAATACCCGCTGGTGTTTCTGCCGGTGGCGGCGACCCTGCGCAATCTCGACCCCTCCCTCGAAGAGTCCGCGCGCACCCTGGGGCTGAATCGCTGGGGCGTGTTCCGGCGCATCACCCTGCCCTTGCTGTGGCCGTCGCTGTTGGCCGGCGCATTGTTGATCGCGCTGCATATGCTGGTGGAATTCGGTGCGCTGTCGATCATCGGCCTGCAGACCTTTACTACAGCGATCTATCAGCAATTCGAACTGGAATTCAGCAACGCCAATGCAGCGATGCTGTCGGCGGTGTTGCTGGCAATGTGCCTGACACTGCTGTGGCTGGAACTGCGCGTGCGCGGCAAGGGCCGACATGTGCGGATCGGCCAGGGCGCGGCGCGGCATGCGGAACAGATCCGACTGGGCAAGTGGGCGCCATTGGGGCAGCTGTATTGCCTGGCGTTGGCGATCATCGGCAGCGGCATTCCGCTGGGGATGCTCGGCTATTGGCTGGCGGTGGGCTCGTCGGCCGCGTTCCCGGTGGCCGAGATTGGTGAGGCGCTGCTGTCCTCCCTGGCGCTGTCGCTGGGCGGCGCGGCACTGTGCCTGGCACTCGCGGTGCCGGTGGGGTTGCTGGTGGTGCGCTACAAAGGCCCGCTGGCGCTCTGGGCCGAGCGCCTGCCGTACTTGCTGCACGCCCTGCCCGGCCTGGTGATTGCGCTGACGCTGGTGTACTTCGCCTTGCACTACGTGCCGGCGCTGTACCAGACGTCGGCACTGCTGTTGATTGCCTATGCGCTGCTGTTTCTGCCGCTGGCCCAGGCGCCGATCCGGACAGCCTTGAACAAGGCGGCACCGCAGTTGGAAGAGGCTGCACGCACGTTGGGTGCGTCGTCGTTCAGTGCCTTTTGCCGAGTGACCCTGCCGATTATTTTCCCGGCTTTGGGGGCGGCATTCGCGCTGGTGTTTCTCGATGCGATGAAGGAATTGACCGCGACATTACTGCTCAGCCCGACCGGGCTGAATACCCTGGCGACGGCGGTGTGGGCGCACACCTCGAATATCGAATTCGCGGCGGCGGCGCCGTATGCGGCGTTGTTGATTCTGGTGTCGGGGTTGCCGGTTTATTTGCTCACGACGCGGATGTATCTGAGTCGCTGAAACAGCTATCGGGGGCAAGCCCCCTCCCACAGTTGACTGGGTTCCAGCTTTGGAATGCAGTCGAATGTGGGAGGGAGCTTGCTCCCGATAGCGACGGCACAGACCACACTAAGCCCGGAACTGCCCCAGGCTCGCCTTCAACTGCGCCGCCAAGCCATCCAGCACCTTGCCGCTGGCCGTGGTTTCCACCACAGCCTGTGCGGCACGCTCGGCCTGGGCATGGATCACCTCGACCCGCCCACGCACTGCATGCGCGCCCTGGGCCTGATGCTCGGCCGCACGAGTGGCCAGGCCAATCGCCGCATGCACCTGCTCCACCGAGGCCTGCACCGTCTGCTGCAAGCGCACACTGTCGCGCAGCACCAGCAAGCCTTCGTTGGCCTGGCGCCCGGCCTTGCCAATGGTTTCGACGGCCTCGCGCGCGCCCTGCTGCAACGCCACGATATGTGCCTGGATATCGCCGGTGGAGCTTTGGGTTTTACTCGCCAGCGCACGCACCTCGTCCGCCACCACCGCAAAGCCACGCCCGGTCTCACCGGCACGCGCCGCTTCGATGGCCGCGTTGAGCGCCAGCAGGTTGGTCTGCTCGGCGATGCCATGGATCACCGTCAATACCACTTCGATCTGCTCGCTTTGCGCGGCGAGGCGCTCGATGACCTTGGAACCGGCCTGCACCTGGCCCGCCAGCGCTTCGATCAAGCTGCCGACTTCAGCCGAAGTGCGTGAGTTTTCATCCGTGGCCTGGCGTATATCCACCACCTGCTGCAGCGCGGCCTGCATCGCATGGCTTTCGGCCTGCGCCTCATCCGCCATCTGCGACAGCGCGCGCAGGCTCTCGGCCACTTCGTCGCGCTGCAAACCGGCAGCCGCATCGGCGCCGGCATTGCGCAAGGTCATCGCGCCGATTTCCACACCGGTACGCTGCGCCACATCGCCGGCCTCGCGCACGATGGGCTGCAACTTATCCACAAAGCGATTGACCGCCGACGCCATGTCGCCGATCTCATCTTTGCTGTTGATCTGCACACGCTTGGTCAGGTCGCCCTCGCCCGCCGCCAGATCATCCATGGCCGCGATCAACAGTTTCAGGCGATTGACCACCCGCCGCCCGAGCACCACCGCGATCAACAGCAGCACACCGAAGCCGACCGCCGCGAGCCCCATACCGATGCGCCAGCGCAAGGTGCCCGCCGCGTCCTGCACGGCATTGGTGGTGTTGGCGGTCATCTGGGTGGCGGTCGCCTGCGCCGACTGCAACCTCGCGCCCATGGCGGCCGCGCTATCGGCCGCCGCACCTTTGAGGCTATCGCCCACCAACTGATCGCCGCTGGCGATCAGTGTCGCAAAGCGCTTATCCAGCGCCTGCAGGTTGGCTTCCACCGACGCGGTCGAGACCCCCATGCGAACCTTGCCGATCTCGACACCGTTGGGGCTGATGGACGCTTCGACGTAGTACACGGAAGAGTCCGCCTTGGCGGCGTCCAGCACTTTATCCAGGGCGCGGTCGCCCTTGCCCTTTTCCAGCAGCGCCTGGTTGATCGGGTTTTCCCGGTTCAGATAGCGGGTCAGATGCTCACCGGCGGCGTCGTCGTAAACCACGAACAACACGTTGGGATTGCGCTGGGCCCGCCGGGCGAACTCCGACAGCGTCGGCACATCGTTGTCCCACATGGCGCGAGGCGCCACGGAGGCCAGCAGTTGCGCCATGTCGTTAGCGGAGTCTTGCAGGTCTTTTTCCAGGGTCGCACGCAGTTGCTTCTGCTCTTCCTGCAGGCGCGCAGAAAGCCCAGCGGTCAGACGCTGACGGGTACTGCTGGACAAGCTGTCCAGGCTGGATGTGACTTCCTTGCCGGCCTGGGCCAATTCGCCGGACAGTTTCTGACTGTCGACCCCCAGGCGATTGCCCAAATCAGCTTCCAGCGCCGTGACTGTGCTCCGAGTAAGAGCGACCGCCACCAGCACTTGCACCAAAAGAGCGATACCTAGGGTAACGAACACCGGCCGCAACAGACGACTTTGTAACAATGAGAGAACGGCAGACATCGGGAATCCCTCCACCACGGGTGCCATTAATTTGATAGCACCGCGAAAGAAGGAAATACAGCAAGGGTCGTGCCGTTTGGCGAACTTAAACGAAAAAGGGCTCCCTGAGGAGCCCTTTGCGTTTTACATCAACAGCTTATTAAGCGAACGGGTGACGCAGAACGATGGTCTCGTTGCGGTCCGGGCCCGTCGAAATAATGTCGATCGGTGCGCCGATCAGCTCTTCAACGCGCTTGATGTAAGCACGAGCGTTGGCGGGCAGCTCTTCCAGGGTCTTGGCACCCACGGTCGATTCGACCCAGCCCGGTACTTCTTCGTACACCGGCTGCAGACCTACGTAGCTGTCAGCGTCAGTCGGGGCAACGACCTTACCTTCTGCATCTTTGTAGCCGACACAGATGTTGATGGTTTCCAGACCGTCGAGTACGTCCAGCTTGGTCAGGCAGATACCCGAGATGCTGTTCACATCGATAGCGCGACGCAGGATAACGGCATCGAACCAGCCACAACGACGAGCACGGCCAGTAGTCGCGCCAAACTCGTGACCTTGTTTAGCCAGGTGCGCGCCCACTTCGTCGAACAGTTCAGTCGGGAATGGACCCGAACCGACCCGCGTGGTGTAAGCCTTGGTGATGCCCAGGATGTAGTCCAGGAACATCGGGCCAACACCCGAACCGGTAGCGACGCCGCCAGCGGTGGTGTTAGAGCTGGTCACGTAGGGGTAGGTACCGTGGTCGATGTCCAGCAACGAACCTTGGGCGCCCTCGAACATGATGTCTTTGCCAGCGCGACGCAGGTCGTGCAGCTCGGCCGTCACGTCCAGCATCAGCGGCTTGAGCAGCTCAGCGTATTCCTTGCATTCGGCCAGGGTCTTGTCGAATTCGATGGCTGGCTCTTTGTAGTAACCCACCAGCATGAAGTTGTGGTAATCCACCAACTCACGCAGTTTGTCTTCAAAGCGCGGCATGTTGAGCAGGTCGCCAACACGCAGGCCACGACGCGCAACCTTGTCTTCGTAGGCTGGGCCGATACCGCGACCGGTAGTACCGATCTTCAGCTCGCCACGGGCCTTTTCACGAGCCTGGTCCAGCGCGACGTGGAAGGACAGGATCAGCGGGCAGGCCGGGCTGATACGCAGGCGCTCGCGCACCGGTACGCCTTTCTCTTCCAGCTTGGTGATTTCCCGCATCAGGGCGTCGGGTGCAACCACCACGCCGTTGCCGATCAGGCACTGCACGCCTTCGCGCAGGACGCCCGACGGGATCAGGTGCAAGACGGTTTTTTCGCCATCGATGACCAGGGTGTGGCCAGCGTTGTGGCCACCTTGGTAGCGCACTACGGCGGCAGCATGTTCGGTCAGCAGATCAACGATCTTGCCTTTGCCCTCATCACCCCATTGGGTGCCCAGGACTACGACATTCTTACCCATAACACTTGTCCTCATTCGCGCAAACTTGGTGCCGGCGATGGCCGGCAGGAAAACTCAAGAAGCCAGTGGCGATACTTGCCAAAGCCCGTTCTGCAGAATCAATTGCCGGTCGCAGTCCGCTTCACGGGCGGCAGCCAATGGCTGCCCAGGCAACGCCTGGACGACACGCTGACCCTCACCGCGCAACTGACAAACCTGCTGCCAGAGTGCTGCGTCCGTACTGTCGGGCATCCAGATGCCACCAGACGGCAGCTCGACCTCAGCACGCCCCAGGGTCACCAGGGTTTTCAAATCGGTGGAAAAGCCGGTGGCCGGACGCGCACGACCGAAGTCGGCGCCGATATCGTCATAACGACCGCCCTGAGCGATGGCCTGGCCAACACCCGGCACAAACACAGCGAACACCACACCGGTGTGGTAGTGGTAACCGCGCAACTCGCCCAGGTCGAAATACAGCGGCAGTTGCGGGAACCGCGCCGACAACTGCGCGGCAATCGCCAGCACGTCATCCAGTGCCGCCAATACTGGCGCCGGCGCATTGGCCAGGCGCTCACGGGCAGCGTCCAGGACTTCGCGGCCGCCGCACAGGTTCACCAGCGCACGCAGCATGTCAGCCAGTTCGGCCGGCACGCCTTCGGTCAAGGCGACGACTTCATCGATTGCCTTGCGCTGCAGGGCATCGAACAGCTGTTGCTCCACTTCACCGGACAAACCGGCCGCACGCGCCAGGCCACGGTAGATACCGACGTGGCCCAGATCCATGTGGACATCCGGCACGTCAGCCAGTTGCAGCATGGCCAGCATCAGGCTGATGACTTCCACGTCGCTGCTCGGGCTGGCATCGCCATACAACTCGGCGCCCAACTGGATCGGGCTGCGCGACGACGACAACGCCCGCGGCTTTGCATGCAGCACGCTGCCGGCATAGCACAGGCGGCTCGGGCCTTCGCGACGCAGGGTGTGTGCATCAATGCGCGCCACTTGCGGCGTGATGTCGGCACGGAACCCCATTTGCCGGCCCGATTGCGGGTCAATGACCTTGAACGTGCGCAGATCGAGGTCCTGGCCCGCGCCGGTCAGCAGGGATTCCAGGTACTCGATATGCGGGGTCACGACAAACTCGTAACCCCAGCTCTGGAACAGATCCAACACCTGGCGACGCGCTACTTCAATGCGCGCAGCTTCTGGTGGCAGTACTTCTTCGATGCCATCTGGCAGCAGCCAGCGGTCTACCGTTGCCATTACGCCATTCCCCTATGATCCGGGCGGCCAGCCCTCGGCCGAGCCTTGAGTGAAGCAGAAAATGCCTGCCCCCGGCATAAACCACGCGCAAGAGCGACGTGACGAACGGCCTGCAAACGGCCTCGTCGGGCACTTTCCTCGAAAAATCTGTCGCGCCTGCCGAATCAAACATGCAGACGCAAAAAAGCCGGGAATTTCCCGGCTGCCGCATCATACACCCGTTTTCTCAAAGGATCACCCCGCCAGGCGTTTTAGCCGCCCGACGGGAGTGAACAATGAGTTACTTGGACTTTTCCAGGTAGCGGAAGAAGTCGCTGCTCGGGTCCAGCACCATGACGTCGGTTTTGTTCGCAAAGCTTTCACGGTAGGCACGCAGGCTACGGTAGAACGCGTAGAACTCCTGGTCCTGGCCGTAGGCTTTGGCGTAGATCGACGCGGCTTGCGCATCACCGTCACCACGCGCCTCTTCAGACTCGCGATAGGCCTCGGCCAGCAGTACGCGACGCTGACGGTCGGCATCCGCACGGATACCCTCGGCCAGTTCGTTACCTTTGGCGCGGTGCTCACGCGCTTCACGCTCACGCTCGGTGCTCATGCGCTCGAACACGCTGCGGTTCACTTCCTTCGGCAGATCGATGGCCTTGACCCGGACATCGACAACTTCGATCCCCAGCTCTTTTTCCGCCATCGTATTCAACGAACGGGTGATATCCGCCATCAGCGCATCACGCTCACCGGACACCACCTCGTGCAGGGTGCGTTTACCGAACTGGTCACGCAGGCCCGATTCCAGACGACGCGACAAGCGCTCGTCGGCAATCTGCTTGAGGCCGGAGGTCGCGGTGTAGAAGCGCTCGGCATCCTTGACGCGCCACTTGGCGTAGGCGTCAACCATCACGGCTTTCTTTTCCAGGGTCAGGAAACGCTGTGTCGGTGCATCCAGGGTCATCAGGCGCGCGTCGAACTTGCGCACCTGGTTGACGTAGGGGACTTTCACATGCAGGCCCGGCTGGACGTCTGCCTGGACCACGCGACCGAATTGCAGCAGCACCGCACGCTCGGTCTGAGCGACGATGTAGAAGCAGTTCCAGGCAGCGATGACCACGACGACGCCCACAATCAGGGCGGTCAGCGATTTATTGCTCATCAACGACTCTCCCTGGTACGTGTTTGCTGTTGCAGCAAGTCAGCGGCCGCACGGGCGCTCGCTTCGTTGGCAGCGGCATTCGAACCGGTGGCCGGTGCGCTGGCGCCACTACGTCCACCTTCGATCATCTTGTCCAAGGGCAGGTACAGCAGGTTGTTCTGCCCACCCTTGCCGCCGGTCACGAGAACCTTGCTGGTATTGCTGAAGACTTCCTGCATGGTGTCCAGGTACAGACGCTCACGCGTGACTTCCGGTGCCTTGCGGTACTCGGCGACCAGCTTGGTAAAGCGATCCGCCTCACCCTTGGCGCGGGAGACCACTTCATCGCGGTAACCGTTGGCATCTTCAAGGATGCGCTGGGCCTGACCACGGGCTTCCGGCACGACGCCGTTGGCGTAGGTTTCAGCCTGGTTGCGCGAACGCTGCTCGTCTTCACGGGCGCGGATCACGTCATCGAAGGCTTCCTGCACTTCGCGCGGTGCCGCTGCGCTCTGTATGTTGACCTGGGTGACGGTGATACCAGTGCGATAGGTGTCGAGGAACCGTTGCAGGCGCTCCTTGATCTCGCTGGCCATCAATTCACGACCCTCGGTGAGCACCTGATCCATCGCGGTGGAACCCACCACGTGGCGCAGGGCGCTCTCAGTCGCCTGTTGCAGACTGATCTCAGGTTGATCGACGTTCAGCACGAAGTCCTGCAGGTTGCTGATCTTGTACTGCACGGTCAGCGGCACTTCGACGATGTTCTCGTCTTCGGTCAGCATCTGGCCCTGCTTGGTGTAGGCACGCTCACGCGTGACGTTCTCCATGTACTTCTTGTCGATCGGCGGGAAGTAGATGTTCAGGCCCGGGCCGACAGTCTCGTAGTATTTGCCGAAGCGCAGCACCACGGCTTGCTCCTGCTCATCCACCACGTAGACCGCGCTGTACAGCCACACGGCCGCGAGCACGACAAGCCCAAGGCCCAGCAGGCCATAGCCGCCGCCCTTGCTTGTGCGACCGCCATCGTCACCACCGCGTTTTTTTCCACCACCGAACAACCCATTCAGGCTTTCCTGCAGCTTTCGGAAGGCCTCGTCGAGATCCGGCGGCCCCTTGCGGTCGCCATTATTGCGGCGCTTACCACCCCAAGGATCCTGATTATTCGAGTTGCCACCCGGCTCATTCCAAGCCATAGCGCTCTCCATCTGATAAAGCAAAGACGCACCCACGGCGCGCCGACCAATGCTACAGAATGCCTGCTACTGCGGCACAACCGCTTTCTCAGGCTTTTATTGCAAAGTGTGTTGCTCGATGAACTCTGTCGGTACAACGCCTTCGCGACTGACCAGCCGATTCAGCTCCGAGCGCGGCAATCGAACGGCCAGCAAGCTGACGCCATCTTCATCGTGTTCTTCTTTCTGTACCGCGCCCAGCTCGAAAAACTGTGCACGCAGTCGAGCAAAACGCTGAGGCAAGCGCAAGGTGCCGACGAACAAATCGTTGCCGAGCAACTCGGCAATCGCTTGCTCGAGCAAGTCCAGGCCCCGGCCATCACGCGCCGACAGCCAGACCCGCTGGGGCTTGCCGTCCTCGTCGCGCTGAATTTGTGGCTCAACGCCTTCAAGCAAATCGAGTTTGTTATAGACCTCGAGGATGGGCAAGTCCTGGGCACCAATCTCGCCCAGCACCACCATCACCTGTTCAATCTGCAACATGCGATCCGGCTCAGCCGCATCGATCACGTGCAACAGCAGGTCGGAGTTGCTCGACTCTTCGAGCGTAGACCGAAACGCCTCGACCAGCTTGTGCGGCAAGTGCCGAATGAAGCCCACGGTGTCGGCCAGCACGATCGGCCCCAGGTCGGCCAGTTCCAGGCGGCGAAGGGTCGGGTCGAGGGTCGCGAACAGTTGGTCGGCCGCGTACACGTCCGACTTGGTCAAGTTGTTGAACAGCGTGGACTTGCCGGCGTTGGTGTAACCCACCAGGGAAACGGTCGGGATATCCGCACGGCTGCGGCCACGTCGCGATTGTTCGCGCTGGCTGCGGACTTTTTCCAGCCGGCCCTTGATCTGACGCAGGCGAACCCGCAACAGTCGCCGGTCGGTTTCCAGCTGGGTCTCGCCCGGGCCACGCATGCCGATACCGCCACCCTGACGCTCAAGGTGAGTCCAGCCGCGCACCAGCCGGGTGCTCATGTGGTCAAGCTGGGCCAGTTCAACCTGGAGCTTGCCCTCATGGGTACGCGCGCGTTGGGCGAAAATATCGAGAATCAGGCCGGTACGGTCGATCACGCGACACTCGAAAACACGTTCGAGGTTACGTTCCTGACTGGGCGTGAGGATGTGATTGAAGATCACCAGATCGGCCTGTTCGGCATGGACCAGGTCGCGCAGTTCCTCGACCTTGCCGCTGCCAATCAGGTATTTGGCGGTTGGCCGATGACGCGGCACGTTAAAAAACGCAACGGTCTCGGCGCCGGCCGAATTAGCCAACTCCTGAAACTCCTGCGGATCTTCGCGCGCCTCAGGGTCCTGTCCATCCAAGTGAACGAGGATCACTCGCTCACCACCACCGTGGCGCTCAAAGAACAAAGGAGACTCCTATCAGGCGTTACCTGGCTCAGCGTCACCCTGTTCGCCATCAGTCGCGCTAGGCAGACGGATTGGACGGACGGGAACGACTGTCGAGATAGCGTGCTTGTAAACCATTTGGCTGACGGTGTTTTTCAGCAGGATAACGAACTGGTCGAACGATTCGATCGTACCTTGCAGTTTGATACCGTTGACCAGGTAGATGGAAACCCCCACTTTCTCTTTACGTAAAGTATTCAAGTAAGGGTCTTGTAGCGAATGCCCTTTTGACATGTGCCGCACTCCTTTAAGGATCAATAATAAAAAATCGGAAAATAAATAGCTTATGGCCGTCACACCCCCAAGGATAGACGGCAATTGCAAGGACTCAGCTCAATATGGAGACCGTTCCCAAGTATTTCAAGGCGCGTGACAGATTGTCGCTGTCCAGGCTGTCCAGCCAATGCAAATCGCTCCAGCTGCGCAGCCAGGTGAACTGGCGCTTCGCCAATTGGCGCGTGGCAATGATGCCGCGCTCCTGCATTTCGGCTGACGTCAGCTTGCCATCCAGATGATCCCAGACTTGGCGATAGCCTACAGCACGTATCGAAGGCAACCCCGGATGCAGGTCACCTCTTGAACGCAGTGCTACGACCTCCTCCACGAACCCCTGTTCCAACATAATTGTGAATCTTTGTGCAATTCGTTCATGCAGCACCTGGCGATTTGCCGGAGCAATCGCCAGATTCGCCACAGTATAGGGCAATTGTGAGCGCCCCGATGCGCCTGCGTCAGCACTTTGCGCAGATTGTCGCTGCCGATGCTCGGTCATGGTCTGACCACTTACCCGCCAGACTTCCAGAGCTCGACTGAGGCGCTGCGGATCGTTGGGGTGGATGCGCGCGGCTGACACCGGATCGACCGCCGCCAGTTGCTCGTGCAGGGCTTGCCAGCCAAGGCGCGCCGCTTCTTCTTCAAGCTCGGTGCGCACCTGGGCGTCGGCCGGCGGCATATCCGCCAGGCCTTCCTGCAAAGCCTTGTAGTAGAGCATCGTGCCGCCCACCAGCAGCGGGATGTTGCCACGCGCAGTGATATCGGCCATGGCCGCCAGGGCATCGCTGCGAAAATCCGCCGCCGAATAGCTCATCGCGGGGTCGATGATGTCGATCAAGCGGTGCGGATATTGCGCCAGCAACTCCTTCGAAGGCTTGGCCGTGCCGATGTCCATGCCGCGATAAACCAGGGCCGAGTCGACGCTGATCAGTTCGCAGGGCAGCACTTTGCTCAGCTCGATGGCCAGGTCGGTCTTGCCGGCGGCCGTGGGGCCCATCAGGAAGATCGCGGGGGGCAAGGCACTCATCAGCGGCCGCGCAAGAACAGTTTGTCCAGATCGTCCAGGCCCATTTGGGTCCAGGTCGGTCGGCCATGGTTGCATTGTCCGCTGCGCTCGGTGTTTTCCATGTCGCGCAGCAGGCCGTTCATTTCCGGCAAAGCCAGGCGGCGATTGGCGCGGATCGCGCCGTGGCAGGCCATGGTGCCGAGCAGCTCGTTGATGTGCGCCTGGATACGATCACTGGTGCCGTACTCCATCAGGTCCGCCAAGACGTCGGCCACCAACCGGTTGGCCTCGGCTTGCTTGAGCAGCGCGGGAATCTGGCGGATCGCCAGCGTTTCCGGGCCCAGGCGCTGCAGTTCAAAACCGAGTTTCTGGAACACGCTGGCGTGCTCTTCGGCACAATCGGCTTCGCGCTGGCTGACCGCCAGGGATTCCGGCACCAACAGCGGTTGGCCGCTCAGGCCTTCGCTGGCCATGGCGATTTTCAGGCGCTCGTACATGATCCGTTCGTGGGCCGCGTGCATGTCCACCAGCACCAGGCCGTGGGCGTTTTCCGCGAGGATGTAGATACCCTTGAGCTGCGCCAATGCATAACCCAGTGGCGGAATATCCCCGCCACCTTCGGGCAACGCGACCGCGCTCGGCTCGGCGCCCGGCAGCGGCGCAAAGAATTCACGATAGGCCGCCTGGGCCTCGGCCGCCGGCACCGCCGATTGCGGACGCGGGGTGTATTGATACTGATAGCCCGCCCCCGACCCCGAACCCGGCGCCGTGTAGCTCGGCTGGGGTTGCGGCGACTGCAGCAGGTTGCCCGCCAGGCTCATTTCGCCCTGCGGGCCGAACTCGCCGGCTTGCGGGCCGCTCGGACGAACCACCGCCGTCACGATCGGCGCGGACAGTTGGTCATCCGGGCGCACATCGCCCAGCGCGCGGTGCAAGGTGCCGTAGAGGAAGTCATGCACCATGCGCCCGTCACGGAAGCGCACTTCATGCTTGGTCGGGTGTACGTTGACGTCGACCACCGATGGGTCGACCTCGAAAAACAGCACAAACGTCGGGTGCCGCCCATTGAACAGCACGTCGCGATACGCCTGGCGCACCGCGTGGGCCACCAGCTTGTCGCGCACCGCCCGGCCGTTCACAAAGAAATACTGCAAGTCCGCCTGGCTGCGGGAGAACGTCGGCAACCCCACCCAACCCCACAGGCGCAGGCCATTACGTTCGATTTCAATCGGCAGCGCCTGCTCCAGGAACCCCGCGCCGCACACCGCCGCCACCCGCCGAGCGCGCGCGGCGTCGTCGTTGGCTTCGTGCAGGCTGAGGATGGTCTTGCCGTTGTGGCGCAGGTGGAATGCCACGTCGAAGCGCGCCAGGGCCAGGCGCTTGATGACTTCCTGCAGGTGATCGAATTCGGTTTTCTCGGCCTTGAGGAATTTGCGCCGCGCCGGGGTGTTGAAGAACAGGTCGCGCACTTCCACCGAAGTGCCCACCGGATGCGCAGCCGGCTGGACCCGAGGCGCCATGTCGCGGCCTTCGGTTTCCACTTGCCAGGCCTGGTCGGCGCTGCGCGTGCGGGAGGTCAGCGTCAGGCGCGCCACGGAACTGATCGAGGCCAGGGCCTCACCGCGAAAGCCCAGGCTCATCACCCGCTCCAGGTCTTCCAGGTCGCGAATCTTGCTGGTGGCGTGCCGCGCCAGGGCCAGCGGCAGGTCATCGGAGGAGATGCCGCTGCCGTCGTCACGCACCCGCAGCAGCTTGACGCCGCCTTGCTCCACATCGACATCGATGCGCTTGGCGCCGGAGTCGATGCTGTTTTCCAGCAACTCCTTGATCACCGACGCCGGCCGCTCGACCACCTCGCCCGCCGCAATCTGGTTGGCAAGGCGCGGGCTGAGCAGTTCGATGCGCGAGCCGCTGTTGAGGATCGATTCGCTCATTACTGTGCCGCCAATTCAGTGCCGGGGATGGTCAACACCTGGCCGACTTTCAGCTCATCGGTTTTCAGGTGGTTGGCGCTGCGCAACGTCGCAGACGACACTTGGAAGCGCACCGCCAACATGGCGAGGGTATCGCCAGGCTGTACACGATGGTCACGTGGGCCCTGGGCGATTTTCCCGGAGTCGCGCAGCCAGGCGACATACGAGCCCGGTGGCGGGTTCTGCTGGAAGAACTGGCGCACGCCGGAGCTGATGGAACGTGCCAATGCCTGCTGATGGCTGGCGCTGGCCAGTTTCGAGGCTTCGTTGGCGTTGGAAATGAACCCGGTCTCCACCAGGATCGACGGGATGTCCGGCGATTTCAACACCATGAACCCGGCCTGCTCCACGCGCTGTTTGTGCAGCGATGTCACGCGACCGATGTTGCTCAGGACTTTCTGCCCGACGTTCAAGCTGGAGGTCAGCGAGGCGGTCATCGACAGGTCGAGCAGTACACCGGCGAGCATCTTGTCCTTGTCGTCGAGGGACACGTTGCCGGCCCCGCCAATCAAGTCGGAACGGTTTTCACTGTCAGCCAGCCAGCGGGCCGTCTCGGACGTGGCGCCGCGATCCGACAGGGCAAACACCGAGGCGCCGAAGGCGGCAGCCGACGGCGCGGCGTCGGCATGGATCGAGACGAACAGGTCGGCACCCTTCTTGCGCGCAATTTCGGTGCGACCGCGCAGCGGGATGAAGTAGTCGCCGGTACGGGTCAGCTCGGCGCGATAACCTTTCATGCCGTTGACCTGGCGCTGCAATTCACGGGCGATGGCCAACACCACGTCTTTTTCATGCTGGCCACGCGAGCCGGAAGCGCCCGGGTCTTCACCACCGTGACCGGCGTCGATCACCACGATGATGTCGCGTTTACCCGCTGGCGCCGGCGGCGGCGGTGGCAACTTGACCTGCGGTTGCGACGGGTTGACCGGCACGGCCGGTACGGTCGCCACGCTCGGCGTCGGCGCGGGCGGCGGTGCGGCATCGGCGGCGTTGTCGAACAGGTCGACTACCAGGCGGTTGCCGTATTGGGCGTTGGGCGCCAGGGAGAAACTTTTCGGGGTCACGGCCTTTTTCAGGTCGATGACCACGCGCAGATCGCTCGGCGTGCGCTGGGCCGAACGCATGCTGGTAATCGGCGTGTTGGCAGTGGAGATTTTCAGCGGCGCGGCCAGGGTCGCACCGTTGATGTCGATCACCAGGCGATCAGGCGCCGTCAGGGTAAAGACGCTGTGCTGGACCGGGCCAGACAGGTCGAACACCAGTCGCGTGTTATCCGGCGCTCGCCACAGGCGAACACTCTTCACCTGTGAAGCAGCCAGAGCATTGACAGTCATTGCCGCAAGCAACACCCCTACGACAGCAACCAACGCGCGAAAGCGCATACCTAACCCCACCAATTATTTGAATTCCAATGCCAGAGCAGCGCACCACGACTCACCGCGCGCACCCTGGGGCAACAACTTCAGCCGACGTCCGTGCTCATGCGGCGTAATGGTAATGGTCAGGTCCGGCTTTGGCAAAAAGCCTGTGCCTTTATCTGGCCACTCGATCAGGCACAGCGCGTCATCCTCGAAATAATCCCGAATCCCCATGTACTCCAGCTCTTCGGGGTCCACCAGACGATAGAGATCAAAGTGGAAGGCCCTTGTCGCCCCGATCTCATAAGGCTCGACCAGCGTAAAGGTCGGACTTTTCACCGCCCCAGCATGGCCCAACCCGCGAATGATGCCCCGCGACAGCGTGGTCTTGCCCGCCCCCAGGTCGCCCTCGAGAAAGATCAGCCCCGCGCCGCCTGTCACCTGGGCAATCCGATGACCGAAGGCGACCATTGCCGCTTCATCCGCCAGGAAAAGGTTTACTTCAGGCACGGCGACTGTTCCTCCAGCAATTGACGAATGGCAGGTATCAGGTCACTGGCCGCCAGGCCGCGGCCAAAGGTGCCCTGCAGGGCTCCCGCCGTGGCGTGCAGCCACACGGCCAGGCAGCCGGCTTCATAAGCGGGCATGCCCTGTGCCAGTAATGCGCCCACCAGGCCGGCCAATACGTCGCCGAGCCCCGCGGTCGCCATGGCCGGATGGCCTTGGTCACATCGCGCGACGCGACCGTCCGGGCTGGCGATCAGACTGCCCGCCCCCTTGAGAATAGCCACTGCATTGAATTTCTGGCTCAACGCGCGCGCCACCTTAAGACGATCCGCCTGAACCTCGGCTGTCGAAATACCCATCAAGCGCGCCGCTTCGCCAGGATGCGGGGTGATCACGCAGTTGGCGGGAAGACTGACGCTGCCGGTCGCCAACTGGTTCAAGGCATCGGCGTCCCAGACTTGCGGCTGCTTGGCGTTGGCGGCGACGGACAGCAGGCTCTTGCCCCAGGCGGCATGGCCCAGGCCCGGACCAATGACGATAACCGAGATCTTTTCGAGCAAACCCATCAATTGGTTGGCCGAACTCACGCCGACGCTCATGACTTCCGGCAGGCGCGCCAGCGCGGCGGGCACGTGTTCAAGGCGAGTCGCCAGGGACACCATGCCCGCCCCGCTGCGCAGCGCACTTTCGGCACTGAGCAACGCAGCGCCGCCAAAGCCTCGGTCGCCGCCGATGACCAGCAGGTGACCGAAGCGGCCTTTATGGGCGTCCGGGGAACGCGCAGCCAGTTGCGGCAAATTGCCGGGCAACAGGGGCTGAACGTCGGTTATTGCGTGTTTTGTCTGCGGCATGCGTCTTCAAGCTCCGATGTCTGGCAGAATTATACTCATCTAACCTGTGGTTTCCCGTGTCTCATGCCTGCTATTACTTCCGATCTGCCCGCGCTCGCCCAATCGATCAAAGACTGGGGCCGCGAGCTGGGTTTCCAACAAGTCGGCATCAGCGGCCTGGACCTGGCCGAGCATGAACAGCACCTGCAACGCTGGCTCGACGCGGGCTACCACGGCGAGATGGAATACATGGGCGCCCACGGCAGCAAACGCTCGCACCCCGATGAATTGGTGCCGGGCACCTTGCGCGTAGTCTCACTGCGCATGGATTACCTGCCCGGCGACACGCACATGGCGCAACGGCTGGCCCAACCGGAAAAAGCCTACATATCCCGTTACGCCCTGGGCCGCGACTACCACAAACTGATCCGCAAGCGCGTGCAGCAACTGGCCGAACGCATCCAGGCACAAATCGGCCCCTTCGGCTTTCGCGCCTTTGTCGACAGCGCGCCAGTGCTGGAAAAAGCCATCGCCGAGAAAGCCGGGCTGGGCTGGATCGGCAAAAACACCCTGGTCCTCAATCGCAAGGCCGGCAGCTACTTCTTCCTCAGCGAGCTGTTTGTCGACTTGCCGCTGCCGGTCGATCCGCCCCACGTCACCGAGCACTGCGGCCGCTGTACCGCCTGTCTGGATATCTGCCCGACCAACGCGTTCGTCGGGCCCTACGTGCTGGACGCGCGGCGCTGCATTTCCTATTTGACCATCGAACTCAAGAGCGCGATCCCCGAAGACTTGCGCCCGCTGATCGGCAACCGGGTTTTCGGTTGCGATGACTGTCAGATCGTTTGCCCATGGAATCGTTTCGCCCGCACCACCGCCGAAAGCGATTTCAAGCCACGACACAACCTGGATAACGCGCAATTGGCCGAACTGTTCATGTGGGACGAGGAAAAATTCCTCAGCAGCACCGAAGGCTCGCCCCTACGCCGCGCAGGTTACGAGCGCTGGCTGCGCAACCTGGCGGTAGGCCTGGGCAATGCGCCATCGAGCATTCCGGTGCTGGAAGCCTTGAAGGCGCGCCGGAACTATCCGTCGGAGCTGGTGCGCGAACATGTGGAATGGGCGCTGAAGCAGCATGCCGAGCGTCAGTGAACGTCGTCGTTGTAGATGAACTTGGGCATTTCCCAGTGAAAACGGATCGCCAGCAGGCGCAGGAGAAAGCCGCTGAACAGGGTGAGCATAATCGCCTGCTCGCCCGGCAATTGCAGGTAAAGGCACAGCAAGTAGAACCAAGCGGCGAGGAATGACACGCTGGCGTACAGCTCACGGCGAAAGATCAGCGGGATGTCGTTGCAGAAAATATCCCGCAGGATCCCACCGAACACCCCGGTGATCACGCCGCTGACCGACGCCACCAACATACCGTGGCCCATTTCCAGGGCGGTCATGCAGCCGATCAGGGTAAAGGCGACCAACCCCACGGCATCCAGCGCCAGAAACAGCGAGCGCAGGCGGCGCATCAGCGGCGCGATAAAGATCGTCACCAGCGCGGCGACGGAGGTCAGCACCAGGTATTCCGGGTGTTTGACCCAGGTCAGCGGGTAATGCCCGAGCAGCACATCGCGCACCGAACCGCCACCCAACGCCGTCACGCAGGCGATCAACACCACGCCAAACCAATCCATGCCGCGCCGACCGGCAGACAAAGCGCCAGTCATAGCTTCGGCGGTGATGGCGACGAGGTAGAGCATCAGCAGCATGATGGCGATCCTTACAAAGAGGCGCGCAGTCTAATCATTTGCTGACGGCACCAAAAGAGGGCGCTTGGCGAAAGACCGAGGCGCCCCCAAGCATCAGGCCTTGATGAAGTGCTTGCGGTAGTGCTGCAACTCGGCGATCGACTCACGAATGTCATCCAGCGCCAAATGAGTGCTGCCTTTATGGAAGCTGTCTTTGACTTCCGGCGCCCAGCGCGCGGCCAGCTCCTTGAGCGTGGACACATCCAGGTTGCGGTAGTGGAAGTAGCTTTCCAGCGCCTTCATGTGGTTATAAAGAAAGCGGCGGTCCTGGCAGATGCTGTTACCGCAGATCGGCGACTTGCCCTTGGGCACCCACTTTTCCAGGAAGGCGATGGTTTCGGCTTCGGCTTCGGCCATGCTGACACGGCTGTCGCGCACGCGCTGGGTCAGGCCGGAGTTGCCGTGGGTGCGGGTGTTCCACTCGTCCATGGTGGCGAGGACGGCGTCGCTGTGGTGGATGGCGATCACCGGACCTTCGGCCAAGGTGTTGAGGTTGCTGTCGGTGACAATGGTCGCCATCTCGATGATGACGTCGGTGTCGGGGTTCAGACCGGTCATTTCCAGATCGATCCAAATCAGATTCTGTGGGTTTTGCATGGCTTGATTCTCTTGGCACCTTGGCGTAGCTGCGCAGTTTAGCAGGCGGGGCCGTGCTAGACTCGCGACCGTTTCACCCAACCTTTGCATTATCGACACGGAACACCAATGGCCAAACGCCAGCTCAACCGTCGCCAAAACTGGCGCATCGAAAAGATTCAGGGCGAACGCGCCGCACGCGCCGCCAAACGTGAATCCTCCGCCGTGGAAGCGCTCGAGGGCGGCGACCTGGGCCCCGAACAAACGGGCCTGGTGATCGCGCACTTTGGTGTGCAGGTCGAGGTCGAGGCGCTCGAAGGCGAACTCGCCGGCCAGGTCTTCCGCTGCCACCTGCGCGCCAACCTGCCGGCGCTGGTGACCGGCGACCGAGTGGTGTGGCGTGCCGGCAACCAAGGCATCGGCGTGATCGTCGCGCAACTGCCCCGCACCACCGAACTGCGCCGTCCCGACAGCCGCGGCCAGTTGAAGCCGGTGGCGGCCAACGTCGACATGATCGTCATCGTCTTCGCACCGCTGCCCGAGCCTCATGCCAACCTGATCGACCGTTACCTGGTCGCCGCCGAGCATGCCGGCATTCGCCCGCTGTTGTTGCTGAACAAGTTCGACCTGATCGACGAACAGAACGCCCCGGCGCTCAACGCGTTGCTGGCGGTCTACCGCACCCTGGGTTACCCGGTGCTGGAAGTGTCGGCTCATCACGGCAATGGCATGGAACAACTGCAACACCAGTTGGACGGGCGCATCAGCGTGTTCGTCGGCCAGTCTGGCGTGGGCAAGTCCTCGCTGGTCAACAGCCTGCTGCCGGAAGTCGACACCCGTGTCGGCCCGCTGTCGGAGCTGTCCGGCCAGGGCACCCACACCACCACCACCGCGCGGTTGTTCCACTTCCCCGGCGGCGGTGAGCTGATCGACTCCCCGGGCATTCGTGAATTCGGCCTCGGCCATGTCAGCCGCAGCGACGTGGAAGCCGGTTTCATCGAGTTCAACGACCTGATCGGCACCTGCCGCTTCCGCGACTGCAAACACGACCGCGAACCCGGTTGTGCCCTGCTCAAGGCGTTGGAAGATGGCCGCGTGCAGCAGCAACGGATGAACAGCTATCGGTCGATTATTGCGAGTTTGCCCGAGAGCAGTTACTAAACAGCACATACGACAAGGCCGCGTTTATCGCGGCCTTGTCGTATACAGCTTACGATCCCGTACCCGGCACCGTAGGGTCTTTCATCCCGCCACCCTCGAACAGGTTCAGCTTCTGCCGCAGCTCATGCGCCGGCAACGGTTCCTGCCCCGGCGGGATCGCGTTCGGGTCGGCCGGTGCTGCGCCCTGCGTGCCCGTATCTGGGGGCTGTGGCGGTGGCGGCTGATCACCTTCAATCGCGCGCTGGGCCTTTTTGGTCAGCACGACGATATCGATCCGGCGGTTGATCGGGTTGAACGGGTCCTTCGAATCAAACAGCTGCGACGAAGCGAAACCCACCACCCGCGCCACCTGCGAGTCCGGGTAGCTGCCGGCCACCAGCGCACGTCGGGCGGCGTTGGCGCGGTTGGCCGAAAGCTCCCAGTTGCCGAAGTCGCCCTGCCCCGAATACGGCTTGGCATCGGTGTGACCGCTGATGCTGATCTTGTTCGGCACCGCCTTGATGGTGTCGGCCATGGCCAGCAGGATGTCTTCAAAGTACGGCTTCAACCGCGCACTGCCAGAGTCGAACATCGGCCGGTTGGCGGCGTCGGTGATCTGGATGCGCAAGCCATCCGGCGTGATTTCGAAGGAAATCTGATCCTTGAATTTCAGCAACTGCGGGTTTTCTTCGACCTTGGTCTGCAATTCCTTCAGCAACAATTCGAGGCGTTCCTGCTCGACCTGTTCGGCCAGGCTCTCGACGGTGTCGCGCTCGATCGGAATTTTTTCCTGCGGCGCCTCGGTCTTGACCTCAGGGTTGATGGTGCGCTCCGGCGCCAACTGCGGCGAACCGCCCAGGTCGATCACGAAGGGCGTACCGCTTTCCGAGAAGCCAATCGGGTCCTTGAAGTAACCGGCGATGGCGATCTTCTGCTCGGGGGTCGCGGTGGACATCAGCCACAGCACCAGGAAGAACGCCATCATCGCCGTTGCAAAGTCGGCGAAGGCGATTTTCCAGGCGCCACCATGGTGCCCCGCAGCGAAGCGCTTGACGCGCTTGATGATTATCGGCTGGTTGTTTTCCATGGCTTAGCGACCGCGAACCGCTTGTTCCAACTCGGCAAAGCTCGGGCGATGTTTCGGGTACAGCACCTTGCGACCGAATTCCACCGCCAGCGAAGGCGGCATGCCGGAGGCCGAAGCCACCAGGCTGGCCTTGATCGCTTCATACAGATTGACTTCTTCCTTGGCATCGTGGGCCAGGGAGGTGGCGAGCGGACCGAAGAAACCGTAGGCCGCGAGAATACCGAAGAACGTACCCACCAGCGCCGCACCTACGTGCATGCCGATGGCCGCCTGGTCGCCCTCGCCGAGGGAGGCCATGGTCACCACGATACCGAGTACCGCCGCAACGATACCGAAGCCGGGCATGCCGTCGGCAATACCGGTGACGGCGTGGGACGGGTGCTCCAGCTCTTCCTTGAGGCTGAACAGTTCCATGTCGAACAGGCCTTCCAGCTCATGGGGGGCCATGTTGCCGGAGGACATGATGCGCAGGTAATCGCAGATGTAGGCGGTCATGCGCTCGTCTTTGAGCACTGCCGGGTACTTGGCGAAAATCGGGCTCGCTGCAGCGTCTTCGATGTCCGCTTCGATGGCCATCATGCCTTCACGGCGACTCTTGTTGAGGATCTCATAAACCAGGCCCAGCACTTCCATGTAGAAGGTGTGGGAGAAGCGCGAACTGAACATGCCCAGCGACTTCTTGATCACATGCATGGTCATGTAGCCGGGGTTGGCCTGCAAGAATGCGCCGAATGCCGCGCCGCCAATAATCATCACTTCGAAGGGCTGGATCAACGCTGCAATCTTGCCGTGAGACAGGACATAGCCACCGAGCACACTTGCAAAGACGACGATGATGCCGATTATTTTAGCCATAGGGGTTTTGTACTTGCGCCGTCGGGTTCATGGACATATTTGGGGTAACTGAAAAACTCTTGTTCTACTTATCGGCAAAACTGCGCCAGACTATAGGCCGTCAAGGCGAAAAGCCAGTTCGGCCCGTTCAGGGCGTGTTGAAGTAAGTGATGATCGCGCCCCAATCATGGCCAATGAAAAGACAGCCCCATCTGTAAGACCCATCTCTCTCGCCGCTTGGATCAAGTGCCTGGACGAAGTCCGGTTGCCCGTTCCCCAGGCCAGCCACGAGCGCGTGTGCAAAGCCATCCGCGATAGCCGCAGTTCTTTGCGAGATATTGCCGAGCTGATGCAGAACAGCCCGTCGCTGGTACTCAGCGTAATGCGCGAGGCCAACAGCCACACCCATGGCAGCATGGCGGAACCGGCAGAAAACCTTGAGGTGGCGCTTAACCGTCTCGGCCTCAAACGCGCCGAGGACCTGCTGGAACGGCTGCCGTCGGTGCCGATGAATGAAATCCCCGTCGCCTTTCGCCAACTGGTGCTGGTCAGCCGCCACGCGTCGCAGCAAGCCAGCGGCTTGTTCGCCAGCCGCCTGGCGCGGTTGTGGCAAGACATTCATTGGGGCAGCCTGCTGTTCCTGGCGCCGTTGTGGCCGATGGCTGTGGCCTACCCCAAGCTCCTGGACGAATGGGAACTGCGGGTAATCCACAAAGGCCAATCGGCGCGTCAGGTCGAACAGGAATTGTTCGGCGTGCGCCTGCTCGACCTGTGCCTTGGCCTGACCGAAACCTGGCACCTGCCGATCTGGGTATCCCAGGGCTATCACCTGCTGCTGACCGAGCAACGCTTGCTGGTCAAGGCATTGCGCATCGCCCGGGAAGACGACCCACTGCGCCAGCAACAACTGCTGGATGCCGAACCCAGTTTGCGGCGCTGGCTGAACCAGCCGGCCAATACGGTGTTGCTGGCCAACGGCCTGGCGATGTCGGCCCAGGAATCCTGGACCTGCCCGCATACCGAGCGCTGGCAATACCTCACCGCGCTGTACCTGCAACAGCCGTTGAGCGAGGTGCAGCAACAGGTTCACCAGCAAGCGGTGATCAGCGCTCGTGCAACCCTGATGCCCGACCTCTGGCACCCGGCGCTGTCGCTGATCTGGCCGTGGAATGTACAGAAAATCCATCACGGCCTGCTGCCCGCACCGCCGCCGACCGCCGAGGCCCTGGCCGTCTGGCGCAGCCGTTGCACCGAACTGCTGGTGGAGCCAAGCCGCTTCGCCAACGCCATGCACCTGACCACCTGCGCCAAGGAAGCCCTGGAGGCCAGCGGCATGCAGCGCGTCTTGCTGTTCATGGCCGATCGCGCCCTGAGCACCCTGCGCGTCCACCAGGCCGCCGGCCTGCCGAAGGACGCCGCGAACTTGAGCCTGGACGTGGTCAACAGCACGCTGTTGCAACGCATGCTGGAAAAATCCGCCCAGGTGCGCCTCACGCCCGACAATCACGCGCAATTTGCCGCCCTGTTGCCGCCGATCCTGCGTCGCCTGTTCAACGGTGAACACCTGCTGTTGCGCTCACTGAGCTGCAACGGCCGGGTGGTCATGCTGATGATCGCCGACCAGGGCGGCGGGCCGTTCTCGGAAACCACCGTGCAGGCCTTTGGCAAAACCGCTCAATGCATCGAGAAAGCCCTGCACAGCTTTACCAACCGCACCGGCTGATGCTTGCGCTACAATCGCCCTCTTTTATCGCCAACATTTGTGCCCAGGAGACCTCACATGCCTGACTTCTCTGGCTTGCCGCTGGTGATCGAACCCAGCGACCTGCTTGGCCGCCTTGATGCCGACCAACTGATTCTGGTGGACCTCACCAGCGCCGCCCGCTACGCCGAAGGGCATATCCCCGGCGCGCATTTCGTTGACCCCAAGCGCACCCAACTGGGCCAGCCGCCAGCCCCCGGCCTGCTGCCGAACAAGGCAGACCTGGAAAAACTGTTCGGCGAGCTGGGCCACACCCCGGACGCGACCTACGTGGTCTACGACGACGAAGGCGGTGGCTGGGCCGGACGTTTCATCTGGCTGCTCGACGTGATCGGCCACACGAAATACCACTACCTCGACGGCGGCCTGCTGGCGTGGCTGGCAGACCAGCTCCCGCTGTCCACCGAGGTGCCGGCCCCGGCTGGCGGGCCTGTCAGCCTCACCCTGCATGACGGCCCCACCGCGACCCGCGAATACCTGCAAAGCCGTCTCGGCGCCGCCGACCTGGGCATCTGGGACGCACGCGGCCCGCTGGAATATTCCGGCGAAAAGGTCCTGGCAGCCAAGGGCGGTCACATCCCCGGTGCCGTGAACTTCGAGTGGACTGCCGGCATGGACAAGGCGCGCAACCTGCGCATCCGCCGCGACATGCCGCAGATCCTCGAAAACCTCGGGCTGACCCGCGACAAAGAAATCATCACCCACTGCCAGACTCACCACCGCTCTGGCTTCACCTACCTGGTGGCCAAGGCGCTCGGTTATCCGCGAGTCAAAGGTTATGCCGGTTCCTGGGGCGAATGGGGCAACCACCCCGACACCCCCGTCGAGATTTAAGGTTTAAGGACAGTTAATGAAAAAGCAGTTGTTCATCCTCAGCCAGTACTTGCTGCCGCACCACTTGCTGTCGCGCCTGGCCGGCTGCATTGCCGAGTGCCGCGTGCGCTGGTTCAAGAACGCGTTCACCGCCTGGTTCGCCAAGCGCTATCAAGTGGACATGTCCCAGGCCCTGGTTGAAGACCTGAGCGCCTACGAACACTTCAACGCGTTCTTCACCCGCGCCCTGAAAGACGGCGCGCGCCCACTCGATCAAACCCCGGGCGCCGTGCTGAGCCCGGCCGATGGCGCAGTCAGCCAGCTCGGCCCGATCGAGCATGGTCGCGTGTTCCAGGCCAAGGGCCACAGTTTCAGCGTGCTGGAATTGCTGGGCGGCGATGCGGCCATGGCTACGCCGTTCATGGGCGGCGATTTCGCCACCATTTACCTGTCGCCGAAAGACTACCACCGGGTGCATATGCCACTGGCGGGCACCTTGCGCGAGATGGTCTACGTGCCAGGGCGGATTTTCTCGGTCAACCAGACCACCGCCGAAAACGTGCCGGAGCTGTTTGCGCGTAACGAGCGGGTTGTCTGCCTGTTCGACACCGAACGCGGCCCGATGGCCGTGGTGTTGGTGGGCGCGATGATTGTGGCGTCGATCGAAACCGTGTGGGCCGGCCTGGTCACGCCGCCCAAGCGCGAGCTGAAAACCTTCCGCTACGACGAAGCCGCGCGTGCGCCGATTCACCTGGAGAAAGGCGCAGAGCTGGGTCGCTTCAAGCTGGGTTCGACCGCAATCGTGCTGTTCGGGCCGGATCAGGTGAAGTGGGCAGAAACACTGGCGGCGGGTTCGCCGGTGCAGATGGGCCAGGGCATCGCGTTACCGAAAGCCTGATCCGAAACCTGCAAAGATCCAATGTGGGAGGGGGCTTGCCCCCGATAGCGGTGGGTCAGTCACTTATTTGTAGCTGAGCCACCGCCATCGGGGGCAAGCCCCCTCCCACATTTTTAAGCGCATTGCTTCAGTTAGAGCTGCCCGTCGCGGTCGCGAAAGCCCAACAGATACAGCACTCCGTCCAACCCAAGGGTCGAAATCGCCTGCTTGGCCGATTGCTTGACCAGCGGCTTGGCGCGGAACGCCACGCCCAACCCGGCAATCGCCAGCATCGGCAAGTCATTCGCACCGTCGCCGACCGCAATGGTCTGTTCCAGACGCAAACCTTCCTTGTGAGCCAATTCCCGCAGCAAGTCGGCCTTGCGCTGCGCGTCGACGATCGGCTCCACGGCCACGCCGGTCACCTTGCCATCCACCACTTCCAGCTCGTTGGCGAACACATAGTCGATGCCCAGCTTGGCCTGCAATTGCTTGGCGAAGTAGCTGAAGCCGCCGGACAGGATCGCAGTCTTGTAGCCCAGGCGCTTGAGTTCGGCGAACAGGGTTTCGGCGCCTTCGGTCAGGCGCAGGGAGGCGCCGATCGAATCCAGCACGCTGACATCCAGGCCCTTGAGCAACGCCAGGCGCTCCTTGAAGCTGGCGCGGAAATCCAGCTCGCCGGCCATGGCGCGCTCGGTGATCGCGGAGACTTGCTCACCCACACCGGCAGCCTTGGCCAGTTCGTCGATGACTTCGGCTTCGATCAGCGTGGAGTCCATGTCGAACACCGCCAGGCGGCGGTTGCGGCGGAACAGCGAATCTTCCTGGAAGGCGATATCGACATTCAGCTCCTGCGCCACGCTCAGGAAGTCGGCACGCAAGGCTTGGGGATCGGCCGGTTCGCCGCGCACGGAAAACTCGATGCAACCCTTGCCCTGGTCATCTGGCGTGTCCAATGGCATGCGGCCCGACAGACGGTCGATATGGTCGATATTCAAGCCATATTGCGCGGTGATCGAGCTGACGCGCTGCAACTGCTCGGCCGTCACCTTGCGGGTCAGCAAGGTCACGATATGGCGCTTTTTGCCCTGGCCGGACACCCAATGCCGGTAATCCTCTTCGGACACCGGGGTGAAACGCACCTGCTGATCCAGCTTGTACGCGGTAAACAGGATGTCCTTGAGGACAGACGACGCCTGCTCGGTGCTGGGGATTTCCACCAGAATCCCGAAGGACAGGGTGTCGTGGATCACCGCCTGGCCGATGTCGAGAATGTTCACACCACCCTGGGCCAGAACCCCGGTAATGGCGGCGGTCAGACCTGGCCGGTCTTCCCCCGTGATGTTAATCAGGACAATTTCGCGCAAAGCGCACCCCCAGGCTGGAAAAAAACCGCATTCTACCCACTTTCAGTGACCATCGGGCACAGCCAGCGCTTTGCCGGTCTTGGGCCTGTCGCTATACTGCGCGTCAACTTCACGGACTAAAGAGCCGAGCTCAAGTGAACCGGCCCACGCCAGTAAAAACCGACAACTTCTTCCTGCTGATCTTCCGGGCACTGCGCCACCGCCGTGTACCGATCGCATTACGCATCGCCAGCCATAACGTGATCCTGGTCGCCCTGGCCCTGGTGATCTACGCCTGCGTGATGGGTTTGCAGTTCAAACAGGCCATGCACGAACAAGCCGATGCCCTGGGCGAGAGCTTGACCACCCAGACCGCCACCTCGGCGACCGAGCTGCTGGTGTCCAACGACATCCTCAGCCTCAACGTGCTGCTCAACAACCTGACCAAGAACCCGCTGGTGGCCCATGCCGCCATCTACAGCGTGGACAACCGGATCATGGCCGAAGCCGGGCAACGCCCGAAAAACGGCCTGCTGGGTGAAGCCGAAGGCCTGTACCAGAGCAATATCACGTTTCAGGATGTGAAAGCCGGCCAATTGCGCATCAGCCTGGACATGCAGCAATTCCAGCAGCCGATGACCATCAGCCTGCAAAGCATGGGCATCCTCAGCGCGATCCTGCTGGCGCTGGCCCTGGCCTTGAGCCTGCGTCTGGGGCGGCATATCTCCACGCCGTTGATGCAACTGCGCATCTGGCTGCGGGATATCGACGAGCACACCCCGGCCACCGATCGTCAGGACGAGATCGGCGACCTTGCGCGCCAGCTTCACGCCAGCTTCGCCCCGGAACCGGCGGTACACGAGGTTGAACCCGAGCCCGAGTTCGACGACAGCGATTACGACGAACCTGCCTTTGAAGTGCGCAACCTGCGTGACCCGGGCTTTGACGAAAGCGCGCCGGTCGCGGGCCTGAAGCCTGCGCCACGCCATGTAATCAAGGCCGAAGAAGACGAGCTGGACGACGAAGACCCGTTCGCCGACCTGCGCGACACCTCGGCCAGCAGCCCGGCTATCGCGCCGAAGCCCGTGCCGACAAAGAACGCCGAACCCCAACACAGTGCGGTCCTGGCCGTGCAACTGGGCGCCCAGGACCAACTGCGCCGCCTGCCCCGCGCCCGCCTGACGGAATTGCTGGAACGCTACCGCGACTGCCTCGACCAGGCCGCCTCGCTCTACCAGAGCGAGCTGCACACCCTGAACGATGGCAGCACACTGATGCTGTTCCACAGCGAAGACAGCGGCGAAGACTACCTGACCAACGCCATCTGCTGCGGCGAACTGCTGCGCGCCCTGGGTCATGAGTTGCAGATCGAAGTGGCCGACAGCGGCATCACGCTGCAACTGCAACTGGGCCTGACCGTTGGCGACGACCTGTTCGGCATGAGCCAGATCGACCTGCTGCTGACCGAAATCGCCCAGGACGCCTTGGCCCTGTCCCAACACAGCCGCAACCTGCTGCTGGTGGAGCGCAAGATCAGCGAAGACACGCTGATCCGCCAACGCGCGCGCATCCGTCCGATTGCCAGCCCCGAGGGCGCCAGTTGCGTAGAGCGCTTGATGGAGCCGTATCCATCGATGCTGGAGCGGCAATTGGCGCGAATGCACGAGTCCCGCGTCAAGCCCTAGGGACACCATTGAACCAATGTGGGAGGGGGCTTGCCCCCGATGACGGCGTGTCAGTCAAAACGGCGGCAACTGACACATCGCTATCGGGGGCAAGCCCCCTCCCACATTTGGACGCCACAAGCCTCAAGTAAAACGCGCACAAACAAAAAGGCCCGCTGAATAAGCGGGCCTTTTGGGTTGGAGCCATTCAGATCAGAACCTGAACACTTCCATATCCGTGCGGATCGGCGTAGCCATCGGCATTTTCGGTTTCCCCGGAGCCGCCGGCTTGGCCTGTACCGGCGCTTGCTTGCGCGGCGCCTCGGCGACTGGTGGCTGGTTGGCCAATGGCTTGAGGGCCACCGACAACTGCTGCGCCAGATGCTGCAACAGCACGCCCTGGGCCTGGACCTGGGACGCCGTGGTGCCGGCATGCTCTTCCTGCAGATGCACGATGCGGCTATCACGCACCTGGCCGCGGCGGTCGATCAAGCGCCATTGCGCATCGAGGATCGCCGGTTGCGAGGTGCCGGAGTCGAGTCGGGTAATGGTCAGCAACACCTGCACATCCGGGGAAAAACCGGCGGGCGCGGGCGCCAGGACCACACGCTGACTGTCCAACTGACCCGCCACCTGGCGCAACATCAGCTGATTGATGTCGGACGACAAACTGCCCGCCCAACGACCATCGGTGGAACCTTGCAGGCTGCCGTCGTTCTGACGTTGCAGCAATGTTTCGCGTTGCAGGTAGTCAGCGACGACGACCGGGCCGAGCAAGACGGCCATGCCGGCGGATTGAGCTGGCTGAGCGGGACTTCCGCTGTCCAGCTGGTACAGCGACACCGGCTGGTGCGTGCTGCAACCCGCCAACCCCAGAAGGCCAGCGAGCATAAAAATAAAAGGAAGGCGTGGAGCAGTCATCATCCCATCCAGGCGGCTGCCACAAGGCAAACCACAATGTAATACTAAAAATAACCTAAACACGCTCGGCCACGCCGGCGCTGGAAAGGCCATATCATCCGTGAATATGCGCCATGACTCCAGCGCGAAAGCGTCGATCTACGCGTTAAATCGTAGATCAAGAGCTCTAATCCGCGCTAAACCGGCGTTTCCACCAGTAAAGCATCCACGCGCTGGAAGCCACGAGGCAGTTTATTACCGCGTCGGCCACGCTCGCCCTTGTAGTGCTCAAGGTCGTCAGGGCGCAGCGACAACGTGCGCTTGCCGGCCTGGAGCACCAGGGTAGAACCTTCCGGGATCACTGCGATGTCTGTCACGTACTCTTCGCGACTGGCCACCCGCTCGCCGGGAATACCAATGATCTTGTTGCCTTTGCCTTTGCCCAACTGCGGCAAGTCGCTGATCTTGAACACCAGCAAACGCCCTTCTGTGGTCACCGACGCCAGCCAATTACCCTCGCGATCGTCCACCGGCCGCGGCAGGATCACCTTGGCGTTATTCGGCAGGCTCAACAGTGCTTTACCGGCTTTGTTCTTGGCCTGCAGGTCTTCACCCTTGACCACAAAGCCGTAACCCGCGTCGGAGGCGATCACATACAGCGAGTCGTCGTCCGGCAGCAGCACGCATTCGAAACTCGCCCCCGGTGGCGGCGTCAGGCGCCCGGTCAACGGCTCGCCCTGCCCGCGCGCAGACGGCAAGGTGTGGGCCGGCACCGAGTAACTGCGCCCGGTGGAGTCGATAAACACCGCAAACTGGTTGGACCGCCCGGCGGCGGCGGTCTTGAAGCCGTCGCCGGCCTTGTACGACAAGCCGGTCGCATCGATATCATGCCCCTTGGCGGAACGGACCCAACCCTTTTCCGACAGAACGACAGTAATTTTCTCGTTTGGCAGCAGCTCGGTTTCTGTCAGCGCTTTCGCTTCGGCGCGCTCAACGATCGGCGAACGGCGGTCGTCGCCATAGGTCTCGGCGTCTTTGATCAGCTCGCTGCGCACCAGCTTCTTGAGCTTGGTTTCGCTGCCCAGCAGGGCTTGCAGCTTGGCTTGCTCCTTGAGCAACGCGTCCTGTTCGTCGCGCAGCTTCATTTCTTCCAGTCGCGCCAACTGACGCAAGCGGGTGTCGAGGATGTAGTCGGCCTGGATCTCGCTCAGCTCGAAACGCGCGATCAGCTCGGCTTTCGGGTGCTCGGCGGTACGGATGATGTGGATCACTTCATCCAGGTTGAGGTAGGCAATCAGCAAGCCGTCCAACAGGTGCAGGCGGCGCTCGACCTTGTCCAGGCGGAACTGCAGGCGACGACGCACGGTCTGGACGCGGAACTCCAGCCACTCCACCAGCAGATTGCGCAGGTTCTTCAGCTGCGGCTTGCCGTCCAGGCCGATGATGTTGATGTTGACCCGGTAGCTGGACTCCAAGTCCGTGCTGGCGAACAGATGCTGCATCAGCACTTCATGGTCGACCCGGCTGTTGGTCGGAATAATCACGATGCGGCACGGGTTTTCGTGGTCGGACTCGTCGCGCAGGTCAGCGACCTGCGGCAATTTCGACGGTTTGGCCTGCATCAGCGCGGCGATCTGTTCCAGCACCTTGGCGCCGGACACCTGATGCGGCAACGCGGTGACGATGATGTCGCCGTCTTCGACGTGGTACACGGCGCGCATACGCACCGAGCCCTTGCCGGTTTCGTACATTTTCAGCAGGTCGGCACGCGGCGTGATGATTTCCGCTTCGGTCGGGTAATCCGGGCCCTGGATGTGCTCGCAGAGCTGCTCGACCGTGGCTTTGGGTTCATCGAGCAAGCGCACGCAGGCCGTGGCGACTTCCCGCAGGTTGTGCGGCGGTACGTCGGTAGCCATGCCGACGGCAATACCGGTGGTGCCATTGAGCAGGATGTTCGGCAAACGTGCCGGCAACACCAGGGGCTCGTCGAGGGTGCCGTCGAAGTTCGGGCCCCAGTTCGCGGTGCCCTGGCCCAGTTCGCTGAGCAGCACTTCCGAATAACGCGACAGGCGCGCCTCGGTGTAACGCATGGCCGCGAAAGACTTGGGATCATCCGGCGCCCCCCAGTTCCCCTGGCCATCCACCAGCGTGTAGCGGTAGCTGAACGGCTGGGCCATCAGCACCATGGCTTCATAGCAGGCCGAGTCGCCGTGGGGGTGGAACTTACCGAGCACGTCACCGACGGTACGCGCCGACTTCTTGTGCTTGGAATCAGCGTCCAGGCCCAACTCACTCATGGCGTAGATGATGCGCCGTTGTACGGGCTTCAGGCCGTCGCCGATATGCGGCAAGGCACGGTCCATGATCACGTACATGGAGTAGTTGAGGTAGGCATTTTCGGTGAAGTCAGCCAGCGACCGGCGTTCTACGCCGTCTAAGCTGTCTGCGAGGATGTCACTCATGCGGGCCTCATCATTGTTTGGTAAGGCGCAGCGGAAATGCCGCGGCGCCGGGTCAATTCAAAACAGGGGTGGCTCATGGCTGGGCGCTCCAGCCACCGGCGGGGGCGGCGAAACGATAGACCACCGGGCGTTTTTCGCCATCGGCGCGGGCGCCGAAATTACTATCGATGCCCAACCAGGCACCGTCTGCATCCAGCACCAGGGCTTCGGCCAGGCCATAAGGCTGGGCGTAGCGCCGTTCGGGCGTCAGGGTCTCGTCGGCGAACGACCAGCACAGCTCGACCTTGGCCGTGACCGCATCGCGCCGACAAATCTGGAACGCATTGCGCTCCAGGGTAAACAACTTACCGTTGAACAGCGCCAGGTCGGAAAAGTCCTTGGACACCGCCTTGGCGTTGGGGAACTGCGCCGGCTGCACTTCCTGGCCGGCCTCGCTCAACAGCACGCACGCCCCCGCGCAATCCCACACGCTTTGCTGGCGCTTGATGGAAATCAGCCCGCGCCGCTCACGCTCCGCCGCCAGCCAGATCTGATTGCCCTCGGGGTTCACCGCGAGGCCTTCGAACAACGCATTGAAATGCAGCAACATGCCGCTGGCGCGGGCTTCACGCACCATGCCGGGGGCGATCTTCAACCACTCGGGCGCACCGCTCGCCGGCACTTTCAGCACCGCCGCATGGGCTTCGCTGACCACGTAGCGGTTACCCGCGGCATCGCAACTGATGCCTTCAAAATCCAGGTCTCCGCCGCGAATCAGCGACGCCGCCTTGGTGCGCGAACGCAGCCCCCAGGGCAGGCCGGAGTCAGGCACGGGCGGCACGTCGAGCTTCACCGTTTCGGCCTGCCAGGTCGGCGCGCTGATATCCAGGCGGTAGATCTGGTCGTCGTCGCGGTCGGAAACCGCCCACAACGCGTTGCCACACAAAGCCAGGCTCGACAGGTTACCGCCGCGCATGCCGTCCACCGGATGTTCGGACACCAGCTTGAGCTCAGCCACGGGCGCGGCGACCGCCTGGGTGGCCGCCAACCCGCTCAACATCAGGATCGCCAGGGCGAAACCTGTACGCATCAGCCCAGGACCTCGGCGAGGTTGCCCTTGGACTCCAGCCAGGACTTGCGGTCCGGCGCGCGTTTCTTCGCCAGCAGCATGTCCATCATTTCCGACGTGGCGGCGAAATCGTCCAGGGTCAACTGCACCAGGCGCCGCGTGTTCGGGTCCATAGTGGTTTCGCGCAGTTGCGGCGGGTTCATCTCACCCAGGCCTTTGAATCGCGTGACCTGCGGCTTGCCGCGTTTCTTCTCGGCGATCAGGCGGTCGAGGATGCCATCGCGCTCGCCTTCGTCGAGGGCGTAGAAAATCTCCTTGCCCAGGTCGATACGGTACAGCGGCGGCATCGCGACGTAGACGTGACCGGCGTCCACCAACGGGCGGAAGTGCTGCACGAACAGCGCGCACAGCAAGGTGGCGATGTGCAGACCGTCGGAGTCGGCGTCGGCGAGGATGCAGATCTTGCCGTAGCGCAACTGGCTCATGTCCGCCGCGCCGGGGTCGACGCCGATGGCCACGGCAATATTGTGCACTTCCTGGCTGGCCAGGACTTCGCTGCCGTCGACTTCCCAGGTGTTGAGGATCTTGCCGCGCAACGGCAGGATCGCCTGGAATTCCTTGTCCCGCGCTTGCTTGGCGGAACCGCCGGCGGAGTCACCTTCCACCAGGAACAGCTCGGAGCGCATCGGGTCCTGCCCGGCGCAATCGGCCAGCTTGCCCGGCAGTGCCGGGCCCGCCGTGATGCGTTTACGCTCGACCTTCTTGCTGGCCTTGAGGCGACGGCCGGCGTTGTTGATCGCCAGTTCCGCCAGGGCCAGGCCCAATTCCGGGTGCTCGTTGAGCCACAGGCTGAACGCATCCTTGACCACACCGGAGACAAACGCCGCCGCCTCGCGGGACGACAAACGCTCTTTGGTCTGTCCGGAGAATTGCGGCTCCTGCATTTTCATCGACAGCACGAACGCGATGCGCTCCCACACGTCTTCCGGCGCCAGCTTCACGCCGCGCGGCAGCAGGCTGCGGTATTCGCAGAACTCGCGCATGGCGTCGAGCAGGCCCTGGCGCAAGCCGTTGACGTGGGTGCCGCCCTGGGCGGTGGGGATCAGGTTGACGTAGCTTTCCTGCACGCTGTCGCCGCCTTCGGGCAGCCACAGCAGCGCCCAGTCGACGGCTTCTTTGTTCCCGGCCAGGCTACCGCAGAACGGCTCGTTGGGCAGGCGTTCGAAATCGCTGACGGCGTCTTCCAGGTAGGAGCGCAGGCCGTCTTCGTAGTGCCACTCGACCTTTTCGCCGCTGCCTTTGTCTTCAAAGGTGACCAGCAGGCCCGGGCACAACACGGCCTTGGCCTTGAGCACATGCTTGAGGCGGCTGACGGAGAATTTCGGCGAATCGAAGTATTTCGGGTCCGGGGCGAAGTACACGCTGGTGCCGGTGTTGCGCTTGCCAACGGTGCCGATCACCTGCAGGTCGGTGGCTTTGTAGCCATCGGCGAAGGTCATCTCGTATTCGTTGCCGTCGCGCTTGACCCGCACCCGCACCAACGTCGACAGGGCGTTGACCACGGAAATACCGACACCGTGCAAGCCGCCGGAGAACTGGTAGTTCTTGTTGGAGAACTTGCCGCCGGCGTGCAGCTTGGTGAGGATCAACTCGACGCCCGACACCCCCTCTTCCGGGTGAATGTCCACCGGCATGCCGCGACCGTCGTCGGACACTTCCAGGGAGTGGTCAGCGTGGAGAATGACATGCACCGACTTGGCGTGCCCGGCCAAGGCTTCGTCGACGCTGTTGTCGATGACTTCCTGGGCAAGGTGGTTCGGCCGACTGGTGTCGGTGTACATGCCGGGGCGTTTGCGCACCGGGTCGAGGCCCGAGAGGACTTCGATGGCGTCGGCGTTATAAGAGCTAGCGCTGGGAGTGGCCATGGGGTCTCGTCGTGAGTCGTTCGATTAAAAAGTGACCTGCGGTTTCCAAGGCAATTACAGTGCCGAGAAATCGAAGGATTGATACTGATCCGCGCCAATGCCGGCAAAGCTCAACAACGCCGGCAACTGCCGGGCAAACCCCTGGTAACCGTGGTCGCCACCGGCCTGGATGCGCAAGGCACAGGCCCGGTAATACTGCTGGGCGAGGCGATAATCCAGGGTTTCGTCCCCGGTCTGCAACCACACCTGATAACGCGCGGCATCCTGGGGCGCCGGGACTTCCAGCTCGGCCAGCGCCGTGACGTGATCGTGGGTCAGTTCCCAGGTTTCATCGGTATAGAGATTCTTCTGGGTGCCCAGGTAACCGTCGAACATCCGATGGGGGCTGACCGCCGGGTTGACCAGCAGCGCCTTGAGGCCATGGCGCTCGGCAAGACAGGTTGCATAGTAGCCGCCGAGCGAGCTGCCGACCAGCAGCGGCCGCCCCAGTTCTGCGATGGCCGCCTCCAATTGAGGAATCGCCTGGCGAGGGTGGTGATGCAGGGCCGGCACGCGCAGTTGGTCGGCCAGGCCGAGGGTGTCCATCACGCGGATCAACTGGCTGGCCTTGTTCGACGCAGGCGCGCTGTTGAAACCGTGGATATACAGGATCGAAGCGGACATGCCGGGCTCTCCGTGCTTGCGCCAAAAAAGGCGCAGTTTACAGGGATCGGAGTGGTGAGTCCCCTGTCTTCCCCTCCCACCTTCAGTAGCCGTTGCTGGCGTAATCCACGGTAAAGGCAAAGCCTTTGACCCGTTCCACCCCGGTCTCCAACCGCCCGTCGGCATGCAGACGCAGCCAGCGATAGCCCGGCGCCTCGGTGCTGACGTTGAAGTCCTCGCTGCCCGGCGTGAACTGGATGCAGGTGGACGGCGACGCCAGCAGGCGCACGCCGTTGCGCTCGCGGTCGATCTCCTGGTGTACATGCCCCCAGAGCAAGGCCCGGACCTGAGGGAAACGGTCCAGCACGGCAAACAGTGCCTCGGGGTTGCGCAGGCCGATGGGTTCCATCCACGCACAGCCGATGGGCACCGGATGATGGTGGAAACACACCAGATGATGGCGGTGCGGCGCTTCGCTCAAGGCTTGGGCCAGCAGTTGCAGCTGGCTGTCCTGCAGATAACCCGGCACCGAACCGGGCACGGCGGAGTCGAGCAGGGTAATGCGCCAATTGCCGACGTCGACCACCGGTTCCAGCAGGTCGCTGTGCAGGGCGGCGTGGGCCATGATCTGCGGCTCATCGTGGTTGCCGGGAATCCAGCGCGCCGGCACGCCAAAGGGCGCGGTCATCTCCCTGAAGTGCTGATAGGACGCCAGCGTACCGTCCTGGGACAAGTCCCCCGTGGCCAGCAGCAAGTCGATCCGGGGCTGCTGCTCGCGCACCAGGCCGATCACCCGTTGCAAGCTCTCACGGGTGTTCATGCCCACCAGCGTGGCGTCGGCCTCGGCAAACAGATGGCTGTCGGACAGTTGCACCAGCACTGCCGGTGCATCGGGGGTCACGGTGGGTACGCGGGGCAAGGTGCTCTCCCAAGGCAATCACAGGAATGGACGTATGGCGCGATTATGCTGGGGCAGGACACAAAGAGGAAACCCAGGGAAGCAGATGCAGTTCACATCTACCGCACGACTTCGAACTCGTGGCCCAGGGCCAGGCAGTGACTCAACCATTCACCGAGGAACACATTGAGCTGTGCTTTCTCATCGGGCTGGTGCATGAACACATTGGGGTAAGGATAGATGCTGCGAAAGCGTCGCGCATGTTCGGCGCTGATGACTTCGGCCATTCGCGCATCGTGGTACACCTGCACTTCCAGTTGCGGCACCGGCAGCCATGGCAGGCTGTGCTCCTGGCGCACGCGCAGGGTGGTGGTGTACGGGCAATTGACGATGACTTCCAGGGTCAGCACGCCGAGCATCTGGTCGCCATGGGTCACGGCGATGCGCCGTGCCTCGGGCGTGTGGCGCATGTCCGGCAGCAGGCGCATCAGCCGCGCATAGTTGGCCTCGCAGGCGGCTTGCAGCCCGATCAGGTCAACCCGGTATCGTTCCCGTGCCTTTACTGCCATAACCCCCTCACTTCCGCGCGATTGAGCGCTAGCCATTGCAAGGCAATAATGCTGGGCGCATTGGATATCCGACCATCACGCACCGCTTGCAAGGCATCTTCGAAAGCCCAGGTGCTGACGCGGATATCTTCTGCCTCTTCTTCCAGTCCATGGACGCCACCGGCGCCCGAACTGTCGCAACGGCCCAGGTACAAGTGGACGAATTCGGTACTGCCGCCGGGCGAAGGGAAATATTGGGTGATCGGCCACAGTGCGGAGAATGTCAGTCCAGCTTCCTCCTCGGCTTCGCGGTGTGCAACCTCCTCCGGTTGTTCGTCCTTGTCGATCAGGCCGGCGACCATTTCCACCAGCCACGGGTTGGCGGCGCGGCCCATGGCGCCGACGCGAAACTGCTCGATCAGCACCACTTCATCGCGCTGCGGGTCGTAGGGCAGCACGCACACGGCGTCATGCCGCACGAAGACCTCGCGGTTGATCACTCGGCTCATGCCGCCGTCGAATTTTTCGTGGCGCAGTTGCACGCGATCGAGCTTGTAGAACCCCTGATAGGCATTGTCGCGCTGAACAATCTCGATCGTGCTCGGCGTCGATTTCGCGATGTCCGTCATATCCTTCCTCGTTATGCCCGTGCAATTGGCGCCATCCTAACGCGCTCCTGCCCGTTGGCGCAGCCCCTTTACGGTTGCCGGGATAGACGGCGGGCGTCAAACTCACTCTAATGAGCTTAGTGGCGAACTGACTGCCGTGCCGGTAGTCGAAGCTCCACGAATTTCGCTCTTATCGACGGACGAAGACCCTACATGTCACTTTTAAAAATCGCCTCCGTGGCGTGTATCGCCTTGACGCTCGGCGCCTGCCAGAGCCTGTTCCAACCGAACTACAGCACCCCGCTGGAAGCCACCCGCGACGCCAGCGAGCAAAGCAAGCCGGACTGCGCCAACGCCGATTGCCCGCTGGTGAATATCGACACCGTGCATTTTGCCAAGGAGCCCAAGCTCGACGCACTGATCGAACAACGCCTGCTGGAAATGACCCGCACCCGGTCGAGCGACCCGTTGCCGTCGAGCCTGGCGACGTACCGCGAGCAGTTCCTGAGCACCGCCGCGCCACGCAACAGCATGTACTTGCAGGCCAAGGTACGCGAGCAGCATGACGGCTTGGTGATCATCGAGCTGTCCAGCTACCTGGACCAGGGCGCCACCCACGGCGAACCGGGCCGCGCCTTCATCAACTATTCGCGCCCGCAGCAAAAAGCCCTGTCGCTGAGCGACATGCTGCTGCCCGGCAAGGAAGAAGCGTTCTGGAAGGCCGCCCAGGTGGCGCACAACAGCTGGCTGATCAGCACCCGCCTGAGCCTGGAGCCGGAGTTCGTCAAGCGCTACCCGTTCCAGAAAACCCCGAACGTGGCGCTGACCTCCGGCAGCGTGACCCTCAAGTACCCCACCACCACGATCGCGCCGTATGCCCTGGGCCACATCGAGTTGCAGATTCCTTACTCGCGCCTGGAAGGCATCATCAAGCCTGAGCTGGTGCCCGCGCGCCGCTGAAGGCGCGCCCGAGGATGAACTGCAACAGCCCTGCCAGCGCCAGTGCCGGCAGGGTCGCGCCGATATCCGGATACAGGTTGGCCAGCAAGTGGTAGGTGCCGATGCCGCCCAGCCAGGCCAGCAGCGCCGTCCAGCGTAGCGTGGCAAGCGCGCCCTGGCCGCGGCGGCGCAGGATGAAATGATCGACCAGCACCACGCCAAACAGCGGCGCGAATACCGAACCGATCAACAGCAGAAAGTTCTGGTACTGCGCCAACGGAGCAAAGCAGGCGATCAACGTGCAGAGCACACCGATGGCCAAGGCCAGGTGCTCGACCTTCAGGCGCAACAGAATCCCGCTGGAGACGGCCGCCGAGTGAATATCGGCAAAGGCGTTTTCCGACTCATCCAACAGGATCAGCAACAACGGAATCCCCAGCCCCGCGCCGGCCAGCGCCAGCAACAGCGCGTTGACTTCACCGCTCGGCGCAAACGCCAGGGTGTAGGCCACGCCCAGGCTCATCAGCCAGAAATTGCCGATAAAAAAGCCCAGCGCCGTGCCGCCGAACACGCTTTTCGCACGTTTGCCGAAGCGCGAATAATCGGCGATCAGCGGCAGCCACGACAGCGGCATGGCAATGGCGATGTCAAACCCCACCGCGAAGGGCATCGAACCGTCACCGGCCTGGGCCCATAGCGTGGCGAGATCGGCTTTGGCGAACAGGTTCCAGGTCAGCCACAGGCAGGCCGCGAGCAGCAGCCAGATGCCCCATTTACGCAGGATCTGGCGCACGAACGTCAGCGGGCCACTGACCGCCAGCAAGGTCGCCAGGCCACCGAAAAACAGGGTCCACAGCATCGGGCTGGCCAACAGGCTGGCGTCGCTGAAGGCCCGTGCGCCCAACAGGCTGGCGGCATCGCGCATGACGATGATTTCAAACGCGCCCCAACCGATCAGTTGCAGCAGGTTCAACAATGCCGGCAGGCTCGCGCCTTTGGCGCCGAGGCTGAGCTTGAGCGCGGCCATGGCGGACAGCCCAGTGTCGCTGCCGATCACGCCGACAGCGGCGAGCAGCAGCACGCCGACCAGGGTGCCGAGGAAAATCGCCAGCAACCCACCGGCCAGGCCCAGGCCGGGCGCGAGCAGCGCGCCGGTTTGCAGGACCATCAGGCCGATGCCGAGGGAGAACCACAGGGAAAACAGATCGCGGGCGCCGAATACGCGCTTGTCGGTCGGCACTGCGATGTCGGGGGAATAGGTGCTGGATTGAATGCTCAAGGATGGAATCTCTGAGGGGCATTTGTTGTTTGAAAGATTGTTATCGGGGGCAAGCCCCCTCCCACACTTGAATGTGTTCACAATTCAAAATGTGGGAGGGGGCTTGCCCCCGATAAGGCCCTTGAAAGCGCCTACAACCTCGGGTCAGACCTTCTTGTAGAGCTGGCTGCCTTCCTGCTTGAACCGCTCCGCCTGCTCGGCCAAGCCCTTGGCCACCTCCACATCCACCGCATCGATGCGCTGGTTGGCCGCGTACTCACGCACTTCCTGGGTGATTTTCATCGAGCAGAACTTCGGCCCGCACATCGAGCAGAAATGCGCGACCTTGGCCGAGTCCTTCGGCAGGGTTTCGTCGTGATACGAACGCGCGGTGTCCGGGTCGAGGCCGAGGTTGAACTGGTCTTCCCAACGGAACTCGAAGCGTGCCTTGCTCAGTGCGTTATCGCGGATCTGCGCGCCCGGATGACCTTTCGCGAGATCGGCTGCATGGGCGGCGATCTTGTAAGTGATGATCCCGGTCTTCACGTCATCCTTGTTCGGCAGGCCCAGGTGTTCCTTGGGCGTGACGTAGCAGAGCATGGCGCAACCGAACCAACCGATCATCGCCGCACCGATGCCGGAGGTGATGTGGTCGTAGCCCGGCGCGATGTCGGTGGTCAGCGGGCCGAGGGTGTAGAACGGCGCCTCGTCGCAGCATTCGAGCTGCTTGTCCATGTTCTCCTTGATCAGCTGCATCGGCACGTGGCCGGGGCCTTCGATCATGGTTTGCACGTCGTGCTTCCAGGCGATCTTGGTCAGCTCGCCGAGGGTTTCCAGCTCGCCGAATTGCGCGGCATCGTTGGCGTCGGCGATCGAACCCGGGCGCAGACCGTCGCCTAAGGAGAAGCTGACGTCATAGGCCTTCATGATTTCGCAGATTTCGTCGAAATGCGTGTAGGTGAAGTTCTCTTTGTGGTGCGCCAGGCACCACTTGGCCATGATCGAGCCGCCGCGGGAGACGATGCCGGTAACGCGCTTGGCGGTCAGCGGCACGTAGCGCAGCAGCACGCCGGCGTGGATGGTGAAGTAGTCGACGCCCTGCTCGGCCTGTTCGATCAGGGTGTCGCGAAACAGCTCCCAGGTCAGGTCTTCAGCGGCGCCGCCGACTTTCTCCAGGGCCTGGTAGATCGGCACCGTGCCGATCGGCACCGGCGAGTTGCGGATGATCCACTCGCGGGTTTCGTGGATGTGCTTGCCGGTGGACAGGTCCATCACCGTGTCCGAGCCCCAGCGAATGCCCCAGGTCAGTTTCGCCACTTCTTCTTCGATGGACGAACCCAGGGCGCTGTTGCCGATGTTGCCGTTGATCTTCACCAGGAAGTTACGGCCGATGATCATCGGTTCCAGTTCGGTGTGGTTGATGTTGGCCGGGATGATCGCGCGGCCGCGGGCGATTTCTTCGCGCACGAATTCCGGGGTGATGATCTTCGGCACGCTGGCGCCGAAGCTGTAGCCGGCGTGTTGCTGGTCGAGCAGGCCGCTGGCGCGGGCTTCTTCGAGCTTCATGTTTTCGCGGATGGCGACGTATTCCATCTCGGCGGTGATGATGCCTTTGCGCGCATAGTGCATCTGCGTGACGTTGGCACCGGCCTTGGCGCGACGCGGGTTCTTCACATGGGCGAAGCGCAGCGCAGTCAGTTCGGCATCGGTCAGGCGTTGCTGGCCGAAGTGCGAGCTCAGGCCCGACAGGCGTTCGGTGTCGCCACGCGACTCGATCCACGGCGAGCGCACATCGCCCAGGCCCTTGCGCACATCGATGATGACGTTGGGGTCGGTGTAGGGGCCGGAGGTGTCGTAGACCACCACGGGGGCGTTGATCTCACCGCCGAAATCGGTGGGGGTGACGTCGAGGCTGATTTCACGCATCGGCACGCGGATGTCCGGACGAGTGCCTTGCACGTAGATTTTCTGCGAGCGGGTAAACGGTTGCACGGAGCCGGAGTCGACCTTGGCCGATTCACTCAAATGCACGGTATTTTTTGGTGTTGTACTCATCACGGGCTCTCCAACTATCCAGGCGGTGGATTTTTGTCGGAGCGAACCTGTGGCGGATGGACGCACTGGAAGCAGTGCTGTGCTGGGTACTCGAGGGTTGTTCGAAGGTCGAACAACATCCCGGACAAAGCACAAGAGGACTCGCCGGGTGACGAGAAATCTTGTTCCCTACGCAGGCGTTAACCTGATCAGGTTCAACGGGATCCGGTATTTACCGATCTCAGCCTTCCAACAAGGCACCCCGACAAGAACCCGGCCAGTCTAGACAGGGTGAGGGCAAATTGCCAATAACGGAGCATTCAGCGTGATGAATGGCGCAATTGCAGGATTGTTGCGCCGTGTAACCACCACTACACTCGGTGACTGCCCCGACGCTTGACGCCAGGAATGGCCAACCGTAGCCTTGGGCGTTAAATTATCATCGTAATATTAAACCTAGGGATCAATTCATGCTGCGCAAACTCTCACTGGCTCTCGCCGTGTCTTGTGCGACCAACGGAATGGTCTGGGCAGCTGAAGCGCCCTTGTCCGCCCGAACCGACCTGGTCAGCGTCTACCAGGAAGCGGTGGACAACAACGCCGACCTGGCCGCCGCCCGCGCCCAGTACGGTGCGCAGAAAGAAGTGGTGCCCCAGGCCCGCGCCGGCTTGCTGCCCAACCTGTCGGCCGGTGCCGATATCAACAATTCGCGCACCCAGATCGACACCCCGGCCGCCACCGCCAACCGCGACGCGCATTCCTGGCGTGCGACCTTGAGCCAGCCGCTGTTCCGCGCCGACCGCTGGTTCCAGCTGCAAGCCGCCGAAGCCGTCAACGAACAGGCTGCGCTGCAACTTTCAGCCACCGAGCAGAACCTGATCCTGCAAAGCGCCGAGAACTACTTCGCCGTGCTGCGCGCCCAGGACAACCTGGCCTCCACCAAGGCCGAAGAAAGCGCCTTCAAGCGTCAACTGGACCAGTCCAACGAGCGCTTCGACGTGGGCCTGTCGGACAAGACCGACGTGCTGCAATCCCAGGCCAGCTACGACACCGCGCGGGCCAACCGGATCGTCGCGCAACGCCAGGTGGACGACGCGTTCGAAGCACTGATCGCGCTGACCAACCGTCAATACAATTCGATCCAGGGCATTGTGCATACACTGCCGGTGCTGCCGCCGCTGCCGAACGACGCCAAGGCCTGGGTCGAAACCGCCGGCCGCCAGAACCTGAACCTGCTCGCCAGCAACTACGCCGTCACCGCCGCCGAGGAAACCCTCAAGCAGCGCAAGGCCGGGCATGCGCCGACCCTGGACGCCGTGGCGCAGTATGAAAAGGGCGATAACGACGCGCTCGGCTTCAGTAACCCGAATGCCTTCGGCACGCCTTATGGCGGCGATGTCTCGCAACGCACCATTGGCCTGCGCCTGAATATCCCGCTGTACAGCGGTGGCCTGACCAGCTCGCAAGTGCGCGAATCGTACTCGCGCCTGGGCCAGACCGAGCAGCAACGCGAAAGCCTGCGCCGCCAGGTGGTGGAAAACACACGCAACCTGCATCGCGCGGTCAACACCGACGTGGAGCAGGTGCAGGCACGCCGCCAGTCGATCATCTCCAACCAGAGCGCGGTGGAAGCCACGGAAATCGGTTATCAGGTGGGTACGCGCAATATCGTCGACGTGCTCGACGCCCAGCGCCAGCTCTATGCGTCGGTGCGCAACTACAACAACAGCCGCTACGACTACATCCTCGACAACCTGCGCTTGAAGCAGGCAGCCGGCACGTTGAACCCTGGGGACCTGCAAGACCTGACGCGCTATCTCAAGGCCGACTACAACCCGGACCGCGACTTCCTGCCGCCGGACCTGGCCAAGGCCGCCGCCGAGCAGCTCAAGGCCCGCCCGGGTTATTGATCGCACCACAGAACCAATGTGGGAAGGGGCTTGCTCCCTCCCACATTTGGATCGGCATTGCGTCAGTGAGTTATCAGGCGATCAAGGCCATCCAACAATCGCTTCAAAGCACCCTGGTTGGCCTGCATCACCTTAAGCCCCGCCTGCGCCATCCGCTGGGCATCCTGCGGTAGCTCGAACAGCTGCCGCACGGCCTCGGCCAAACCTTCGGCATCATCCACCTCACGCAACGCCCCGGCGTCACGCAGCATTGCGCTGATTTCGAGGAAGTTGAACCGGTGCGGCCCCATGATCACCGGCTTGCCCAACGCCGCCGGTTCCAGCGGGTTGTGCCCGCCGGTCGCGACCAGGCTGCCACCCACCAACGCGCTGTCGGCCAAGGCATACAAAAACAGCAACTCGCCCATGGTGTCGCCGAGCAACACGGCGGTGTGCGCGGTGACCGGCTCGCCGCTGGAGCGACGCACCGTGGCGAACCCTTGTCGCTGGCACAGCTCAAACATCGGGCCGAAGCGTTCCTGATGGCGCGGCACCAGAATCAGCAGCGCACTGGGATAGCTGGCGAGCAGTTGACGATGGGCCGCCAGCACCACCTCATCTTCGCCTTCGTGGGTACTGGCGGCGATCCACACCGGACGCTCGCCGGCGCCCCACTGTTCGCGCAACGCGGCCGCGCGCGCCAGCAGTTGCGGGTCGATGGTCAGGTCGAACTTGATCGAGCCGGTCACTTGCACCGTGTCCGCACGCGCACCCAGGCTGCGGAAACGCTCGGCCTCAGTCTCGGTCTGCACGGCGATCAGACTCATTTCTGCCAGCATCGGCGCCGTCAGTCTGGCAAAACGTGCGTAGCCCTTGGCCGAACGCGCCGACAAGCGTGCATTGGCCAGCGCCACCGGAATCCCGCGCTGGGCGCAGGCGTGGATGTGGTTGGGCCACAGCTCGGTCTCCATGATCACGGCCAGTTTGGGCTGGACACGGTCGAGAAAACGCTTGGCCGCGCAGGGCAAGTCATAGGGCAAGTAGCAATGCTGGACGCGCGGTTCATCGGCGAACAATGCCTGGATACGCTCGGAGCCGGTGGGCGTCATGCAGGTGACCGTCATCGGCAACTGCGGATAACGCTCCAGCAAGCCACGGATCATCGGCGCGGCGGCGATGCTTTCGCCCACCGACACCGCATGCACCCAGATCCCGCCGGGTTGCATCCGCGGCAAGCCGTAGGAAAAGCGCTCGCCCACGCGCTTGGCGTAGGCCGGCGCCTTGCGCGCGCGCAGCCATAGACGTAAAGCCACCAACGGCAGCGCCAGGTAAAACAGACAGCTGTAGAGAGTTCTATTCATGGCGGCGGAGTTTATCGACTTTTTCAATCGATCGCCTGCAAGCACTCGGCAAAACGCTCGGCGAGAAAGCGCGCGGCAGGGCCCAGGGGTTCATCGCGGCGCCACACCAGCTCGACCACAAGCGCCGGCGGGGTCCATTCGCTGTCGAGTTCGACCATTTGGTTCTGGTACGCGGGGTATTGCACCACATGCCGGGGCAACCAGGCCCAACCCAGGCCACGGATAAGCCATTCGGCCAGCACGTAGAAGCTGTCGGCGCGCCACACCTGCGGGCTGGCGGCCTCGCTGCCGGGGTAGACGCTGGTCTGGGTCGACATCAGCAACTGGCGATACTGCGCCAACCCCTGGCAGTCCACAGTTTGCTGCGCCGCCAGCGGATGGCGACGCCCGCACACCGTGACCATTTCCACACTGCCGACGACCCGCCGCTCCAGCGCTTCGGGGATTTGATCGTGATAGAACAACATGCCCAGGTCGGCCCTGCGCTCCACCAGTTTGCGTGCGACATCGCCCTGGGCAGCGCTGGAAAGCTGCACCTCAAGGTTGGGAAACTGGCCGGCCAGGGCGTCGAGACTGTCGAGGACCGGCTGGTACAGCATCGCTTCATCCTGGGCCAGGCGCAGGCAGGCTTCTTCGCCGCGCACCAACGACAGTGCGCGGCCATTGAGGCGTTCGCACTGGCGCAGCACTTCCCGAGCCTCTTCGAGCAGCACCGTGCCGGCTTCGGTCAAGCGCGGCTGGCGGCCGCTGCTTCGTTCGAACAGGCTGACGCCCAGGTCCGCTTCCAGCAAGGCAATCCCGTTGCTGACCGCCGACTGAGCCTTGCGCTGCTGACGCGCCACCGCCGAAAAAGAACGCTGCTCGGCGACACTGACGAACAGGCGCATCTGTTCCAGGTTCCACTGCACATTCATGGCACAACCCATCTTCAATTCGGATAGGTAATGACTTTACCCCATCTGACGAGCCTCTAGAATGCCGACCTTATCCAGCGCGCTACACACCGAGGACCGCACCATGACCCCTGCCTACTACTACCTGGCCATCGCCATCTGCTCGGAAGTCATCGCCACCGTTTCCATGAAAGCCATCAAGGGCTGGAGCACACCGATCCCACTGCTGCTGGTGATCGTCGGCTACGGCGTGGCGTTCTGGATGCTGACCCTGGTGGTGCGTACAGTGCCGGTCGGCGTGGCGTATGCCGTGTGGGCAGGGATGGGCATCGTGATGGTCAGCGTCGCGGCGCTGTTCATCTATGGGCAGAAGCTCGATCTGCCGGCAATGCTGGGGATGGGCTTGATTGTGTTGGGCGTGGTGGTGATTCAACTGTTCTCGAAAACGGCGGGGCACTGACCTCACGCGTCAATATTGATCCCGCGCAAAGATCCATTCGTTGAGTCTGTATACTTGGCACCTTGATTTGAACACTGAGGTTGCCCATGCCATCCGTTATTTCCACCGACGTTCTGATTGTCGGCGCCGGAGTTGCCGGCCTCTGGCTGAATGCGCGCCTGCGCCGCCAGGGGTTTTCCACGGTGGTGGTGGAAAACGCCACCCTGGGAGGCGGGCAAAGCGTGAAGTCCCAAGGCATCATTCACGGCGGTGCGAAATACGCGCTGCACGGTGCGCTCACCGGCGCCTCCGAAGCGATTGCCGATATGCCGCGGCGCTGGCGTGAGGCCCTGGCCGGTCACGGCGAACTGGACCTGACTGGCGTGCGCCTGCTCTCCGAAGCCCATTACCTGTGGTCCCCCGGCACGCTCGCCGGCAACCTCACCAGCTTCTTCGCCAGCAAGGCCGTGCGCGGCCGCGTCGATCAGGTCAAGGGCGACGCCCTGCCGCCAGCCCTGCAGGACCGCCGCTTCAAGGGCAAGGTCTATCGCCTGTCGGAATTGGTGGTCGACGTGCCGAGCCTGATCGGACGCCTGGCGCAGTTGGCCGGCGATGGTTTGCTCGCCGGACAACACATCGAACCGCTGCGGGAAAACGACGCACTGGTCGGTCTGAAAGTCGACGGCCGCGAGATCCGCGCCCAGCGCATCGTCTTGAGCGCCGGCGGCGGCACTGCCGATCTGCTCGCCGCTCTGGGCCTGAGCGAGCCGGCCATGCAAAAGCGTGCGCTGCACATGATCATCGCCAAAGGCCCAGGCCTGAAACCGCTGTACGCCCACTGCCTGGGCGGCGGCACCAAACCGCGCCTCACCGTGACCACGCACCCGGCCGCCGATGGCAACTGGGTGTGGTACATGGGCGGCGACATCGCCGAGGCCGACGGCGTAGCACGCACGCCACAGGAACAGATCGCCACCGCGCAGCACGAGTTGGCGCTTCTGCTGCCGTGGATCGACATGAGCCACACCGAATGGGCCACCCTGCGCGTCGAACGTGCCGAGCCGCTGCAATCGGGCCTGACTCGCCCCGACAACGCCTTCCTCGCCGAACAGGGCCGCCTGCTCGTGGGCTGGCCGACCAAGCTGGCCCTGGCGCCGGACTTCGCCGACCGGGTGCTCCACGCCCTCGAACGCGATGGCATCCAACCCGGCCCCGCCAGCCCGCTGCCCGAGCTGCCCAAACCCGCCATCGGCCAACCGGCCTGGGAGCAACTGTTGCCATGAGCCTGCCCACCCTGCACGACCTGCACCGCCCGCTGGGCAGTACCGGCCTGCTGGTGTCGCCGCTGGGCCTGGGCACCGTCAAGCTCGGTCGCGACCAAGGGGTGAAATACCCCAGCGGCTTCCAGATTCCCGATGACGACGAAGCGCGCCTGCTGCTGCGCCAGGCCCGTCAATTGGGCATCAACCTGATCGATACCGCGCCGGCCTATGGCCGCAGCGAAGAACGCCTGGGGCCGCTGTTGCGGGGTCAGCGCAACGAGTGGGTGATTGTCAGCAAGGTCGGCGAAGAATTCGACAACGGCGTGTCCCGTCACGATTTCAGCGCGGCCCATACCCGGATGTCGATCGAACGCAGCCTGAAACGACTGGAAACCGACTTTATCGACCTGGTGCTGGTGCATTCCGACGGCAACGACCTGCACATTCTCAACGACTGCGAGGTGTACCAGACCCTCGCGGACTTGAAACGAGAGGGCAAAATCCGCGGTTTCGGCTTCTCCGGCAAAACCGTCGAAGGCGGCGTGAAGGCTCTGGAACAGGGCGATTGCGCAATGGTCACCTACAATCTGAACGAACAGGCCGAGAAAGCCGTCATTGATTATGCAGCCGCCCATGGCAAAGGCATCCTGGTGAAAAAAGCCCTCGCCAGCGGCCACGTCTGCCTGGAACCGGGAATGGACCCCATACGTGCCAGTTTCATGTTGTTGTTTGCGCAAACGGGTGTCGCCAGTGCTATTGTCGGGACCATTAATCCGCTGCACCTGGCTCACAACGTGGCGACCGCTGCCCAGGTCATTCGTCAACTCTGATGCCGCCGACGCGGCCGCCCCGACGTAAGAAGGAGCCGACATGTCGCGAACGCTCATAAGAAAAAACCCCAGCAACTTCAAGACTCTGCCACTGCATGTCGAAGCCACCCCCGAAGGCCTGAGCTACCAGAGCGTCGGCATGCCGCTCAACTTTGCCCAGACCCTGCAACGGCGCAAGCCGGTAGAAGTGACAGACCCGGAGCGTTTCGCCCTCGAGCTGGCCAACCTCGGCGTGTCGGTGCGTTTGACCCTGCATTGGCAAAACAAGGATTACTGGGTGCTGGTGCGCCAACGCCGCCAGGACCGTGGCGACGTGGTGCTCAAGCTGATTTCCGGCTATGTCCCCGCCCATGAGCTGAACCTGCCGCTGCACACCGCCATCCAGGAAATCGCCGAAGAGTGCCTGCTGGAGACGCCCGAAGGCTGGCTCAGCGGGCGCTTCAACGACACCTGGCTGCCGGCGCCCTACTCTGCCGCGCTGCACTACCGCGAAGCCTTGCCGTTTCGCTTGAGCCCCTTGTCCGGCGCGGCCCGCCCGGTGCGCTGCGCGACCACGCAACTGATCGAGCGCCCACGGGCCTACGTCCACTTGCCTACGGCCTCGCTGCAATTGATTTATGACTTGCGCCTGGAGGTGCCCAAGGAAGCCAAATCCTTGAGCCTGTTCCATGTGGATGAGCGACTCGAAGGCGATCAACTGGTCGCGCGCCTGGACCGCCAGCGCCCGGACCTGTACCTGATGCCCTTGAAGGACGGGCAGCCGCTCGCCGAACTGTATACCGTCAAGAAAGATCAGCTGTACCCGGCGAGCACGCGGGGTTTGTACCTGGCGGAGAGCTTCGCCCAACAGGACGGCTGGGTGGTGCGCGACGAGCGGATTCGTTGGAAGGATTGGCTCAGGCAGCAAGGCCTGGCCGTCCCGGAGAAAGAGTCGAAGCTCAAGCGCCTGACCGGCAAGGCGCGGCAGATGTTGCGCAAGATCGTGCCAAAGAAGGCCAGACCGTAGGCGCGAGCAGGCCCGCGCCTACGGCCGCGGGCCTTATTCGTGATTGCGGATTTTTTCCACGATCGCGGTCGTCGAGCTGTTCTCAACCAACCCCAGCACTTTGACCTTGCCGCCGTAGGCGCTGACGATGTCGGCGCCGACCACCTGGTCGACGGAATAGTCGCCGCCCTTGACCAGCACATCGGGCTTGACCTGGGCCAGCAGGTTTTCCGGGGTGGCTTCGGGGAAGCTGATCACCCAGTCCACCGCACCCAGGCCGGCCAGGACCGCCATGCGTCGGTCGACACTGTTGATCGGGCGGCCCGGACCTTTCAGGCGGCTGACCGACGCATCGTCATTGACCGCGACGATCAGGCGATCGCCTTGGGCGCGCGCCTGTTCCAGGTACGTCACATGACCGGCATGCAGGATGTCGAAACAGCCATTGGTGAACACAATGCTTTCGTTGTGGGCGCGCGCGTCGTCAATCGCCAGCAGCAATTGCTCGAGACTCAACACCCCACGCTCGGAGCCTTCGGAACGCTGGATCGCACGGCGCAGTTCGGGCGCGCTGATCGCGGCGGTGCCGAGCTTGCCGACCACGATGCCCGCCGCCAGGTTGGCCAGGGCCACGGCGTGGGGCAATTCCTCGCCGGCCGCGATGGAGGCGGCCAGGGTGGAAATCACGGTGTCGCCGGCGCCGGTGACGTCGAACACTTCACGCGCACGCGCCGGCAGGTGCATCGCCGCATAGCCCGGGCGCAGCAAGGTCATGCCGTGCTCGCCACGGGTCACCAGCAAGGCGCCCAGGTCCAGTTCGGCCATCAGCGTCGCGCCCTTGCTCACCAGTTCGTGCTCATCGGCGCAACCGCCGACGATGGCTTCGAACTCGCTGAGGTTCGGCGTGATCAGGCTGGCGCCGCGATAAATCGAGAAGTCCTTGCCCTTGGGATCGGCCAGCACCGGAATATTGCGGGCCTTGGCGGCCTGGATCAGCATCTGGTGGTTCTTCAGCGCGCCTTTGCCGTAGTCGGACAACACCAGCACCTTGATGCCTTCGAGCAACTCATCGACCTGCGCGCTGAGGGCCAGGGCGTCGGTGGCGAAGGGCTCTTCGAAATCGATGCGCAGCAATTGCTGGTGACGGCTCATGACCCGGAGCTTGACGATGGTCGGCTGATGGGCGATGCGCTGGAACAGCGCGCGCACGCCGGCACCGCGCAGGCTGTTGGCCAGGCTGTCGGCGGCTTCGTCGTCGCCGGTCACGCCCACCAGGGAGGCCGGGGCGCCGAGGGCGGCAATATTGAGGGCAACGTTGGCAGCGCCGCCTGGACGGTCTTCGATTTGCTCGACCTTGACTACCGGTACCGGCGCCTCAGGGGAAATCCGTGAGGTTCCGCCATGCCAGTAACGGTCGAGCATGACATCGCCGACCACCAAGACAGGGGCTTGATCGAATCGCGGCATGGACAACTTCATGGAGCAACCCACATACAAAATGAACAGGGGCGCGATATTAGCACAGGGTTACAGAAGGCTTGTGGGGGTGTGACAGAAGATGTTGCAGGAACGTTGGTGAGGCGGATTGCCCGCCCCACCAAGGGTATCAGGTGATATCCGCCGACACCGGGGCATCCAGGCCCATGGCATGCAGGCGGGCGTAGTAGCCGTTCTGTGCAAGCAATTGACCGTGGGTGCCGCGCTCGACAATACGCCCGTCGTCCATCACCAGGATCAGGTCGGCCTTCTCGATGGTGGACAGGCGGTGCGCGATCACCAGGGTCGTGCGGCCTTGCATGACCTTGTCCAGCGCCGCCTGAATGTGACGCTCGGACTCGGTGTCGAGGGCCGAGGTGGCCTCGTCGAGAATCAGCAGCGGCGCATTCTTGAGCAGGGCGCGGGCAATTGCCAGGCGCTGGCGTTGACCGCCGGACAGCAGCACGCCGTTTTCGCCGACCTGGGTGTCGAAGCCTTTAGGCAACTGGTCGATGAAGTCTTTGGCGTTGGCATCCATCGCGGCGGCTTCGACGTCGGCCCGTGGTGCGCCGGCCAGGTCGCCGTAGGCGATGTTGTTGGTCACCGTGTCGCTGAACAGGGTCACGTGCTGGGTCACCTGGGCGATGTGCTTGCGCAGGTTGAGCAGTTTGTAGTCTTCGATCTCGACGCCATCGAGCAGGATTTCACCGCTTGCATGGTGGTAGAAACGCGGGATCAGGCTGGCCAGGGTCGACTTGCCGCTGCCCGAGCGCCCCACCAGGGCGATCATCTGCCCAGGCTCGGCGGTAAAGCTGATGTCCTTGAGTACAGGGCGTTCGGTGCCGGGATAGGTGAAGTTGAGGTGACGCACTTCCAGATGGCCGCTGACCTTGTCGCGCTCGATCGTGCCGTTGTCGACTTCAGCCTCTTCGTCCAGCTGTTCGAAAATGCTCTCGGCGCCCGCCACACCCTTCTGGATGGTCGAGCTGACTTCCGACAACTGACGGATCGGCTTGGGCAGCAGACCGGCCAAAGTGATGTAGGCCACCATGTCGCCGGCCGATGCGTCGCCGCGCAGGTAAAGCACCAGGAACATCAGCACGGCCATGGCGGTGTAAATCACCAGTTGCAGCGCCGGGGTGTAGATCGCCCCGGTGCGGGTCATGCGCAGTTGCTTGTTGGTGTTGCTCTGGCTGGCCTTGAGGAAGCGTTTTTCCTCGTAGACCTCGCCGCCGAAGCTGCGCACGACGCGGTACCCCTGGATGGTTTCAGACGCCACGTGGGTCACGTCGCCCATGGCCACCTGGATCTTCTTGCTCTGTTTGCGGAATTTCTTGCTGGCCGTGCTGACCATCACCGCAATCAACGGCAGGATGGCGATCATCACCAGCGTCAGGCGCCAGTTCATGAACAGCAGCGAAGCGAACAGGAAGATCACGGTCATGCCTTCGCGAATCACCACCTTGATCGCATCGGTCGCCGCCCCCGTGACCATGGTCACGTTGAAGGTGATGCGGGAAATCAGGTGCCCGGAGTTGTGATTGTCGAAGTAGCGGTTGGGCAGTGTCAGCAGGTTGTTGAACAGTTGCACCCGCAGGTCGTGGACCAGGCCCAGGGAAACCTTGGCCAGCAGGTAGTTACCGAGGAACGAACCCAGGCCCTGCCAGGCGGCGATCAGGATGATCAGCAGCGGCACGGCCTGCAGCAACTGCAGGTCGCGCAGGAACGGCACGCTGGGGAACAACACGGCTTGCGGGTTCGAAAGGCCATCGACAAAGTACTTGAGGATGTACCCCAGCATCGGCTGGGTCGACGCGAAAATCAGAAATCCGACAATACTCAGCGCGAACAAACCCGCATAGGGCCTGACGTAACTGAGCAGGCGGAAGTATATTTTCAAGCTCGAAGGGCTTGCGCTCGGACTGGAGTCGGTCATATCACGCGGCGTTTTAAAAAAGGAGGCTGACTTTAGCACAGCTTCTCTGTTGTACTTGCACCCCACATGACCCGCGGGCCGGCGAAATCCAACCGGCGACATTATATAGCCACCACTCTAAGATGGTCGGCTTTCTATTTCTGAAATGGCTTTTACCGTATGCAGTGCAAGCGTCTTACCTATGGTTCAAATCGCGTCTTCGACTTCCTGGTCCTATGGATTTTGCCCATTGGCTTGTTGCTTCTGCTGAGTTCGCTGTTCTTCGTCACCAATCGCAACGTGCTGCACAGGTTCTACTACGCCCTGTTCAGCGCGCCGACCTTGTTGCTATTGTGCCTGCGCCCCAGGGAATTCATGGAATTGCTGCGTGAGCCGCTGGCCATCGCATTCCTGGTCTTCTCCGCCTGGGCCCTGACCAGCCTGTTCTGGAGCCCGGAGTTTCATCCCGACACCGACCTGTTCAAGCGACCGCTGCACACGTTCATGTTGTTTGGCGGCTGCGGGCTGTTGCTGCATTACCGCAACGACCTGTTCAAGCCCGTGTTCTTCAGTGCGGCAGTGATCGCACTGGTGGCGACCCTGTGTAACCTGGTGGCCTTCGCCAAGGGGTTTGAGCCGGGCCTTGAAATACGCATGATCGGCGGCCGCGGCGCCCTCGACAACCCGCTGCTCAGTTCCCACGTGTTCGGTTTTTTCAGCGTCTACTGGTTGTATGTCTGCATGACCAGCCAGCGCTTACCGGTGTTGTGGTTCAGCATACCGGCCCTGGCCATCATGACCGCCGCGGTCCTGGCCACCGGTTCCCGCACACCGTTGGTGGCCCTGACCCTGGCCCTCCTGTGGATGAGTTTTGTCAGCCGCAACCGCCGCTCGGCCATGATGATCGCGGGCCTGGTCCTGAGCGCCGCGGCGCTCTTGCTGTTCTACCCTGAACTGATCACCAACCGTGGCAGTTCGTTCCGCTTCGAACTGTGGAGCATGACGCTGCAGCGCATCGCCGAACACCCGTGGATCGGCCACAGCTACGACTCCGAGCTGTACCTGACCCTGGCCAACGGCTACCAACTGCGCGAACCCCATAGCTTTGCCCTGGGCGTGCTGTATTACGTCGGCATCATCGGCTTTATCCCGTGGATCTTCATGCTCGGCTGGGGCCTGTACAAAAGCCTCAAAGAGCGGGCGCAACCGCTGTTCATCCTCGCCTCCTCCCTGCTGGCCTACGGCATCGGCGCCGGCCTGACCGAGGGCGGCGGCATCCTGTCGCGGCCCAAGGAACACTGGTTCCTGCTGTGGATTCCTTTGGCGATCATCGCCGGCCTGAGCATCGCCCAGCGCCGCCACAGCCTGCTGCGCATGCCGGTGCAAACCCTCAAGACCGAGGCCTTCGATCAACTGTGCCACAACGCCCATGTGATTGAAGCCGACGGCCTGGGGCCGAAAGTCCTGCGCCTGGAAGACGGCAGTTTCCTCAAGGTCTTCCGCGCACGCCGCTGGTACACCTCGGGCAGCTTCAACCCTTATTCCGAGCGGTTTGCCAACAACGCCGAACAATTGCGCAGCCTGGGCATTCCCACCCCGCAGATCCTCGGCGTGTACAGCCTGCGCGACGCCAGCAGTGCCGTCACCTACTCGCCACTGCCCGGCCTGACCCTGCGCCAGGCCCTGCAAAGCCTGGACAGCAGCCTGCGCGAATCGCTGATCGAGCGCTTCGGTCGATTCATGGCCCAATTGCATGAGCGTGGTGTGTACTTCCGCTCGCTGCACCTGGGCAACGTGCTGCTGATGGATGACGGCGAGTTCGCGCTGATCGATATCGCCGACCTGCGCATCTTCCCGTCGGCCCTGCGCAATGCCTTGCGCCAACGCAACCTGCGCCATATGCAACGTTACCCGCAGGACCGCAACTGGCTGTTCGAAGCGCACTTCGAGCAACTGGCCAAGGGTTACGCCAGCATCGCCAGCCCAAAAGCCACGGCAAAAATCCGCGAGCAGGTCCAGGGCCTGGCTAGCCCGGCCGCCTGATAAAAAAGGCGACTATCACTGCTGATAGTCGCCTTTTTCACTGCCACCGCCGCCTCAGCTTCTGAGGGGCGCCAGGTACAACCGCACCAGCCCGCGCAGGGTCTTGCGCCCCCAGAACTTCAACGGGATCTGCTTGAGGATCTCCCGCGCCAGCGGCCGGTCACGGTCGGCGGTCTTGAGGAACATCGAGTTGAGGAAGTTGTAGCGCACCGCGTCATACGACGGGTGTTCGCTGAACAATCCATAAGTCTTGAGGATGTTCTGAATCATGTAGCGATGGTTCTTGTACGTGTTGGTGGCGTGCTGGCGATAGCGCGCCATGACCATGTTCAACACGTCGATGGTGTAGCCGGCGTGGGTGATCTTCAATTCGATCAGCAAGTCTTCCAGCGGAATCAGCGGATCGAAGCCCCCCACCTGCTCCAGCGCTTCGCGGCGGATCAACAGGGTCGGTGCCGGCGGGAACGGCTTGCGGTCCAGGAACAGGTCATCGAAGTCCAGGCTGCGAAACGGCAGGTCCCGGTGCTGCTTCTTGTCGGGATAGGGCTGGCCATCGCCATCGATCAACTCGATGTTGCCCGCGCAGATGCCGACCTTGGGCTTGCCTTCCATATAGGCGACCTGGGCCGCAATGCGCTCGGGCAACATGATGTCGTCGGAACCGAACGGCGCGATCAGCGTGCCTTTGGCCCGGGCGATCGCGCCGTTGAGCGTATTGGTCAGCCCCTGGTTCTGCTGGACCTGGAAATCAAAGCCATGCTCGGCCTGCAAGCGCCGGATACGCTCGACACTGTCGTCCTTGGAGCCATCGTCGACCACCAACAGTTCGATGTTCGCGTAGGTCTGCCCCAGCACGCTGAGGATGCTCTGCTCGATGTACGGGCCATGGTTGTAGGACGCGATGATCACCGAGACCAGGGGTTGTGGCTGATTCATGCTCTACCTACTTCACGCAAACCGGTTTCAATCAGGGTCAGGTACTTGTGCTTGAACTCGTCCAGGGTGTGGTTGGCTACCAGGTAACGGAACACCTCCTCGCCCTTGGCACGCAATTGCTCATCGCTCAGTGCCAGGTAGGTATCCAGCGCCGCGGCCAGTTGCTCGACGTTGCCCGGATCGTGAGACAGCCCGCCCGCGCCCTGCACCAGCGGCAGCATCGCCGGGCCGTTGGAGGCGATCACCGGCAAATGCCCGCTCATGCCTTCCAGTAGCGCCAGGCCCAGGCCTTCGAACAGCGACGGCATGGTCCAGATATCGAAACCGCGCACGTACTTCATGCCGTCTTCACGGAAACCCAACAGGTGCGCGCGACCGGTCAGGCCGAGGCGCTCGATGTCGGCACGCAGGTCGGCTTCGGCGCGGCCGGAACCGATGATCCCCACCTGTGCCTGCGGGTATTTGTCCTTGAGCGTGGCAAACGCCTGCAGCAGATGCGTGTGGCCCTTGATCGGCACCAGGCGGCCCAGGGCGCCGATCATCCGCGCGTCCAGCGGCAGGCCCAGGGCCTTGCGCGCTTCATCGCGCGGCAACTGCAAGGCTTCTGCCTGCGGGATGTCGATGGCGTTGGTGACATAGGTGGTGTTTTCACGGGTGAACCCGCAATTGAGCGCCACCAGGTACTCCTGCACCGCCTCCGACACGCCGACGAAGCGCCACGCCGGGCTCACCCAGCGCTGGGTCTGACGCCGGCGGTAGCCACGGGCGTACTCGCCGAAACCATGGGAGATGCCGATGCACAGCGGGATCTTCAACCAGCGGTTGAGGGACAGCATCATGTTCACCGACTTGAAGCGGTTGCAGATGACCACATCGAACTTCTGCTCGCGGCAATACTTGTAGATCTGCCACATGGCGCCAAAGCGGATGCCCTTGAGGGACTTCTCCGGCAGTTCGAAATAGTGGGAGTGCTCGGCCACGCTCAGCGGCTGGCCCGGTAACGGGCGGCCACTGAGATACCCCGATGTCACCTCGAAGCGTTCAACCGGCAACGATTTGACGATCTGCTCACCCAGGTCGGCGAAGTCATTGGTCTTGACGTTGTAGTCCGGCTGTAACTGCAAAACCTTGAAACGAGGCTTCATAACTCTCCATGCAGCGATCTGGCTGCGGGCGCGCAGCCCGGCAAAAAATGGTGCGGCAAACGGATGTGGTCTGCCGTAAATAAGGTCTCAGTCCTGTTTCAGGACCCACAGCAATTCATGCCGACGCACAGCCTTGCGGAAGAATTCGTTCTCTCCGTATGGCGATGGGCTACGCCCGGCCAGCACCTGTTGCAACCAGCGACGCACACGGCGCTTGAACGGCGCGCGCGGTTGCAGGTCGTGCATCATGCCCATGGCCATGGCCTTGTCCTGCTGCAGGCTCAAGGCGAGCGTGAAACTGCAGGGGACCAGTTCGTCCGCGGTGTCGAAACGCGGCGGCAGGGCCACGCCGGCGCCCGAGTCGCCCATGGGCCAGCGGTCGTTATCATGCAAGTGATTGGCGTAGCCGAGCAATGTGTCGGGCTGCCACGCCAGGCCCTCCAGGGCTTCCAGTATCGCCGCGTGAGCGCAGATATGGTCGGCGTGCGGGTCGAGCAACGGCGTCGGCAGCACGATCACCTGCGGTCGCGCCTTGAGCAGCAGCGCGCGCAGGTCGGCGATCAGGTTGTGCCAGGTCGGCGCGCCGTCCACGTCGCCGGGCAGCGCAAAGGCATTGAACCGACGAAACAGCCGCGTATCGCTCAATTGCGCCTCGCGGGAGGCTTGAGCCTGGTCCGGCGCGGCCTGCATGGCCGCCAACTGCATGCAGAAGTAGCCCAATTGCACGCACTGTGCTTCGGGAACGCCGGCCCAGCGCGGCACGGCAATGCTGTCCCAGGCCCGCAGGCGCCCTTTGAGTTGCGCCGCTTGCGCCTTGGGCAGGCCCATCTGTTGATAATGCTCGGCTTCGATTTCACCGGCGGTCAACGTGACGATCCAACTTTCGGCCGCCTGGCTGTACAGGCTGAAGGCCGCCAGTTCGGCGTCGTCGGCATGGGGCGCAATCACCATCACACGTTGCTGGCGATAATCCGGCTGGCGGAAACGCCACAGCGTCGGCTGGCCGTTGATCCGGCAAAAACGCCCGCGCACCCGCAGTTTGCCAGCGGCCAATGCGTCGGCGGCGCCGCTCAGGTTGAGGTAACGGCGCCCGCCGACGCCACGCTCGAACACTTGCCGGTCCGGCGTTTGCAGGCCCAGCAGTTCCACCGCCGGGTCGATGAAACGCCCGAGCCACGAGCTCTGCAGCTCGATGCCGACGATCAGGGTGTCGTCCGCCGCCAGCGGCGCGTCCAGCAACAGCCGCCCCGCGTCCAGGCGCAGGCCTGGCACTTCACTGCCGTGAGGGAATGCGTAGGCATAATCCTCGTTGGGCGAATAGAACAGATGATCGGCAAACCAGGCTTCATGGGCCGCCCACAGCACCACCGCCAGAATCAACGGCAGCCACCAGGCCACGAGCACACCGGCCGCGATCAGCACCAGCAAGCCAATCAGCAGCGCGATGCGCTTGGTGCGCCGATGACGCTTGAGCAGTTGCTGCTTGCGGCTCATAGGCTGAACACCGGCACCGGGTTGCACCAGCGCTCCTTGTATTCACGGTCGGCGCGCCCGAAGGAAAAGCGCAGCGGTTTATCCACGGCCCGCGCCTGTTCCCAGGCGCTTTGCGTATTGAGGAAACTCAACACGCTGCCGGGGCTGAACTCACGGGTCTGAGGGTCGACACCGCCGTTGACGTATTCGATGCTGACCCACTCGGGCGCCTCGACGCGATACACCAGTTGCACGGCAATCGGCGCATCGTTGAGAAACAGTACCGAGCCCACCAGGAACTCCTTGAGCAAGCCCAGCACCTGCGCCAGATGCTCGGCGCCGGTGGCCGGGAAGCCCCAGCGGCGCTGGAACAGGTCGCAGTAGATCGCCGCCAGCTCGCTGCTGGAAAACTCACTCACCGCCCGCACCACGCCGCCGGCTTCTTCGAGCAACCGCAATTCGCGGCGCTGGTTGTAGCGAAACTTCTTCGACAGGTCTTCCGGGGTGCGCGCCATGGCCAACTGCTCGGCCTGGGGCTTGAGGGTGCTGACGCGCCCCTCGTTCAATGCCGACAGGTAGCGCCCACGGTGGCGCACCGGCAACTGCGCGTCGGCGGCGATCGGCAGGATGATTTCGGCATTGCCCAGATCGAACACGCCTTTCTTGCCGCGCCGCTTGAGCACGTCCTTGGACAAGGCCAGGTCGCGCCCCCAGGTGGCAATCGCACCCTTGAGTTCGCCATCCTGCTCCCAGCCCAGGTAGCGCACCGGAATCTGCGCCAGGTCCGCCAACCGTTCGACGATCAGCGGATGCGTCGCCACGCTGCCGCCAAACCGCTGCCAGGCCTGGGCGTAGACCTCGGCCTCGACAGGTACCCAGCCGCGTTCACGCCAACCCTGGAAGCGATTCAGCATTTAAACCACAGCGTCATAAGGGTCCACGCCGTCCTTGACCACCAGGATGTCTTCCATGATCAGGTACTGCAGGTCGGAACCGAAGAACATGTTCAGCGCATCGGTCGGCGAGCAGATCATCGCTTCGCCACGACGGTTGAGCGAAGTGTTCAGGGACACGCCGTTGCCGGTCAGCACTTCGAGTTCTTTCATCATGTCGTAGTAGCGCGGGTTGTATTCGCGCTTGAGCACCTGGGCGCGGGACGTGCCGTCCTCATGGACCACTTCCGGCACGCGGGTTTTCCACTCTTCCGACACTTCAAAGGTGAAGGTCATGAACGGCGCCGGGTGATCGACCTTGATCATCAGCGGGGCCACGGTGTCGAGCATCGACGGGCAGAAAGGCCTCCAGCGCTCGCGGAACTTGATCTGATGGTTGATGCGGTCCGCCACGCCGGTAGCGCTCGGGCAGCCAATGATCGAACGACCGCCCAAGGCACGCGGGCCAAACTCCATGCGCCCCTGGAACCAGGCCACCGGGTTGCCGTCGACCATGATCTTGGCAATGCGCTTAGGCATGCTGTCGATCTTGCGCCAGTCCGGCTTGCTCGGGTGCTTGGCGCAAGCGGCGATCACGTCTTCGTTGCTGTAGGACGGGCCGAGGTAGACGTGTTCCATCTTCTCCACCGGCACACCACGGGCGTTGGACACGTAAGCGGCGGCGCCCACGGCGGTGCCAGCATCGCCGGACGCCGGTTGCACGAACAGCTCTTTCACGTCGTCACGGGCAATGATCTTCTGGTTCAGTTTGACGTTCAGCGCACAGCCGCCGGCGAAGGCCAGCTTGCCGGTTTCCTTGAGGATGTCGCCCAGGTAGTAGTCGATCATCTGCAGGGACAGCTTCTCGAACAGCGCCTGCATGCTGGCCGCGTAGTGGATGTACGGCTCGTCGGCGATGTCGCCTTCGCGCTTGGGCCCCAGCCACTCGATCAGTTTGGGCGAGAAGTAGAAACCCTTGCCCTTCTCTTTATAACGACGCAGGCCGATGACGTTGGCGTAGTCGGTGTTGATCACCAGCTCGCCGTTTTCAAAGGAGGCCAGGCGCGAGAAATCGTACTTGCTGGCATCGCCATAAGGCGCCATGCCCATGACCTTGAACTCGCCGTCGAGCATCTCGAAACCGAGGAACTCGGTGACCGCGCCGTACAGGCCGCCGAGGGAGTCCGGATCGTAGAATTCCTTGATCTTGTGGATCTTGCCGTTTTCGCCGTAGCCGAAGAACGTGGTGGCGTACTCACCCTTGCCGTCGATCCCCAGGATCGCGGTTTTCTCCTTGAAGCCGGAGCAGTGGTAGGCACTGGAGGCGTGGGCCAAGTGGTGTTCAACCGGCTCGATCTTGATTTTCTTCGGATCGAAGCCCAGCTGTTCCAGGCACCAGACGATCTTGTTGCGGTAGCGCTTGTAGCGCCGGTTGCCCATCAGGATCGCATCGAGAGCGCGGTCCGGGGCGTACCAGTAACGCTTGGCATAGTGCCAGCGCGCTTCGCCGAACAGGCTGATCGGGGCGAACGGGATCGCGACCACATCAACGTCGGAGGGCTTGATGCCGGCTTGTTCCAGGCAGAATTTCGCCGATTCGTAGGGCATGCGGTGCTTTGCATGCTTGTCGCGCACGAAGCGTTCTTCTTCGGCGGCCGCGATCAGCTTGCCGTCGATATACAGGGCTGCGGAAGGATCATGGCTAAGGGCGCCGGACAGGCCAAGAATCGTCAATGCCACAGGGGTCTAGCCTCTTTTAGTCTGCATGCAGGCGCGTTACGCCTGAAAAAAGTGTGCCTCTCGCCTGGGCGAGAAACAGCTAAAGGGCGGGATTATAGCTCAAAAGCAGGAGGAAGCTGTTAGCGGCGAGCGTCGAGGAGGTTCAGCGGAAGATCTCGATGCTGCCGTCCTTGTTCTGACGGTAGATCGTGTAGGGCAGGACCAGGGTGTCCAGCACGCCAGAGCCGATGAACTCGATGGCGATGATCGGGAAAGCGTTGTTCTCGTGGTCCGACAGGGCTCGGTCATTCAGGCTTTTTTCAGGGGCGGGCTCAGCATTGAGCGTACAAAACCCGTAGATCACCCCACTGTAGATGCGCGGGATGTTTTCGCAGTAGCTGCGCGACTCCTTGAGGTTCTGGCTGGCGACAGCGTCCGGGCGAAAGACGGTGTTGATGGTCCCGCAACCGGAGATTGCCAGGAGAGCAGCAAGCAACACAGAGTACATACGGATCATGAACGACACCGTTCAGCATAGAGGGTCGACCACACTAACATCGCCAGCGAAGATAGCCTACACCGACACACCGATACGTCATGTGAGAAAGCTCCGATAAGACAATACAGGATTAGTTGCTTCGCGCGGCGAACACACTAGGGCAAAGAGCACTGACGGGCAAATCAATACGTTTGATTAACGTTCAAACCACCCCCTCCTTTAAACAAAACCTGCAACTATCAACATGATGAACGGCATAAAACCCATTACCCAAAAAACGCAATAACAACGAGACAACATGAATGCTGCGCATACTCATGCAGCAGCATTCTTTTCGACCTTACACGCCCACGGGCGCCTTAATAGTGCAGCGACCGCGGAGGCTCCGCACCATCAAAGTCAATTTGATGCCCCGCTCCAACGTTGATGCTTCCTAACCCTGGTTCACCATTACCCGGTTGCCCCCTGCCCGTACCTGGCTGATAGAAACCACCGTTACCGTCGGATTGAATCTCATGATCAATCGGCTGATTTTGCGCATCCAAATACTCAGCATCTTCCCCGGCTGCCTGATCCAGCGAATTGTTTTGCCCCTTCTCATTAAAGTTATTATTTTCGTACCTCTGATAATCAGCAGCCACGTTTGAGTTAGCATTGATAGACGACATAAAAACCTCCTATAAATAATTGAACAACCTCACCGGTTGTAGAACAAATTTATAGAACGATAAAAGAATGCTCAACCCGCAACATGCGCCACACATGTATCCGTTTAAAACAAGAACTACAATACGATCAAACAAATACCTTGCCCCAATAAATTGCTCTAGGACAAGTCTGATATAAACCAGCACACTTCGCGCTATCCGCCGAATCCGTTTCAACTTCTAACTTACTTAAAGCCCGCAACCCGTATCAAGACAGCCTCGCAACCGGGCATTGTATAAAATGATACATAATTGCCAGATTCGAGCAGTTCGTGCAGGCCAACTGGCTGCTGGGGGACAGGCCCCTGCAAGCCCGCCCCCACACTTGACCGCGTCCTCCCTGAAAAACCCGCTCGACCGTCAGCCGGCGCCGCCGACTTCCTTCGGCAAACGCTGATCAATGACCTGATACAGCGCACTGCCTTGCGGCCAATTACGCATGAAGCGTGCGCGATCCTTGGCAAACGCCGCGGCGAAGCTGGCATCGGAGCGGTGCTGGCGCATCGCATCCAGGTCGATCAAGGCCCAACGGCCTTCGTGCCAGAACAGGTTATGGCCCTTGAAATCGCCATGGCTGATGCGCTCGCGTATCAGCTCGGCGAACAGGTGGTCCAGCGCCAGCAGTTCGTTTTCAGGCGCGTCGCCCTGCTCCACATACGGTGCGAAGCGCTCGATGATGTCCGGCCCCGGCAGGTATTCAGTGACCAGGTAAGCGCGGCTGCGCAGCCAGAAAAAGCGCTTTTCCAGCACGGCCAGCGGCTTGGGTGTGGCAATGCCGAGGAACGCCAGGCGATTGCCTTCGCGCCAGGAATGCCAGGCGCGGCTCGGGCGCCAGAAACGCTTGAGCCAATGGGCGAAACCCTTGATGTTGTAGCGTTTGATCACCAGCGGCCGGCCAGCCACTTCGACCTTGGCCACGCTGGCCGCACCGCCGGTCTTGTACAAATGCCCCTGGTCGAGCAAGGCATCGGCCTGCTCCAGCACCGGCAGCATCGCGCGCTCCTCCTCGCGACGAATCGCCCGCAAGCCAAACGCGCCGCGCACCACGCTGAACAGCGTGCATTCGCGGCCGACCTTGTCGAGGAAGTCCTTCAGGCGCCAGGCGCTGACCTTGCGCACCTGCTTCTCCAGGGCTTCGAGCGGTAACGCATGCTCGCCGTTGCTCAGCAGGTAATACACCAGCAACTCTTCGGTAAACGGCGCGAGGTTTTTCGGCAACTGGGCGAAAAACACCCCGAGGTTTTCCAGCACCCGGTTGCGCGACAGCGGCTGGCCCGCCTGTTCCACGCAGATCCCGGCACCATCGATCAGGTACAGCTTGCCGCCCTGGCGCAGCAGGTTGTCCAGGTGCAAGTCTTCCTGCCACAGGCCCTTGGCGTGCATGCGGGCGATCGCGTCCAGCGCTTCGGCGAGCACAGCGGTCTGCTCATCGGCCAACGGCGGCAGGCCTTCGACCGCTTGCCAGGCATCGGCCAGGCTTTCGGCACCGTCGATAAACTCAAACAGCAGCCAACCGCCCTCGCCTTCCTGCAAACCGTCGGCCAGCAGCAGCGGCGTGGTCAGGCCTTGCTCGGCCAGCAGGCGCACGCCGTTGAGCTCACGCTGAAAATGCCGCGCCGCCTTGCTGCCCACCAACAACTTGGCCAACACCGCGCGACCGCGCCAGACACCGGCGCCCACATAGCGCTGGCCCGGCAACACGCGCAACAGGCTGAGCAATTGCAATTGACCAGGGCCTGCGGCGTCCGCCAGTTCGATGGTCAGCGGCAGGCTTGGGCTGCGGCCGGCCTGCTTCAGCGCGGATAAACGCATCAACGGTGCTCCTTGTGGCTGCGGCGAGCGGTCAGGCGCTGCTGCCAGGTGGCGACCAGCGGGCTGTCTTCAGGTTGTTCCAGATACGCCGCCAGCAGGTGACGCGTTTGCGCATCCGACCACTGCGGCGCACGGCGCAACAGCGGCTCCAAGTCCTTGACCCGGTCACGCCAGCCAAACAGCAACGGGCGGGTTTTCTCCAGGTCGATCAACTGCGCGGCATAACCGTCGCCGGTGGCCTGCAGGAAAATATGCTTGGGGTAAAAACACCCGTGGACCTGTCCCACGCCGTGCAGACGGCGCGCCAATTGGCCGCAGGCCAACAGGATCGCACGGTGCTGGGGGTCGCTCAGTTGCGGCCACTGTTCGAGCAACGAGTCCAGGTCATTCCAGCCGTCCAGGGCACGGGTCAACAGCATCGCGCGGTGCTCGCCAGCGACTTTGCGCTCTCCGTAGAACGCCGCCTGCAAGGCCGGGATACCCAGCGCGCGATAACGGCTGATGTTACGAAACTCGCGGGAAAAACTCGGTTCGCCAAACGGTCGGTGCAAGCTGCGCGTGAGGTAGTTGCTCTGGCGCTTGAGGTAGTAACCGTGGCCGTCGAGCTCCAGGCGGAACACGCTGCTCCAGCCGCCATGGCTGGTGTTCGGCTCGTCCACCGCGTCCAGTTGCTTGGCCCACAGGGCATCGAAACTGGCCAGACCGTTGCGCTCCAGCAGAGCGCGGTCTTCGGCCGCCAGGAAATCACTCATTCGCGTCCCTCGAAAAACTTCACCACATGGCGAATTCGCTGTTTGTCCGACGCACTCAGGTGCGCGCGCTGGCGGTATTGCAGGTAGAAGCGCAGGCGCTGGGTGGCCGACAGGTGATACTTGGCCACCTTGTCCAGGCAGGCCAGGTCTTTGGTGATGCGGTATTTGAGCCAGAACCCGCGCCAGAAATCGCCGTTGGGGCAATCGATCAGGTACAGGGTGTGCTGGTCGTCGATCAGCAGGTTGCGCCACTTCAAGTCGTTATGGGTGAAGTGATGATCGTGCATGGTACGCGTGTATTCGGCGAGCTGGCGGCTGACCGCATCGACCCATTTGGGGTCTTTGAGGCGCACGTCGTTGCGCTCGGCCAGCACCGACAAGTCTTCGGTCTTGGGCAACTCACGGGTGATCAGCGCGCCGCGGGCGTAGGCCAGGCCATTGCGTTCCAGGCCCCAGGCGACCACGTCGGCGGTGGGAATGCCCCACTTGGCGAAACGCTTGAGGTTCTGCCACTCGGACTTCACCCGCGGCTTGCCCAGGTAGCGGCGCAGGCCCTTGCCGGCACCGACGTAGCGCTTGACGTAATAATTGACCCCGCCGCGCGCCACCCGGATCACTTCCGACAGCGGGTCGCGGGTCAGCCGCTCGCCTTGCAGGGCGAACACCGCTTCAAGGCTTCCAAAATCATCCGCGAGGCCGGCGTAAGCGGGTTCCAGGTTCCAACCCGCCATCAGAGCGCATCCCCGTAACGTTGTTTGCGCGCGTAGAGCTTGGCCGCCTTGTGCTCCAGCCACTGCAGCAGCGTGGCCTCTTCGGCGAGAATCCGGCGCAACGGCTGTTGGAAGTAGCCCTTGAGAAAACGCAGCTTGTCGCGCCGGGTCAGGCCGATATCCAGCGCCGAAAAATACAGCGCCGCCAGGTCCTTGTTGCGCCAGCGCAGCGGGATCTTCGAGCGGACCTGCGCACGGTGCAGATCGATCACCGACAACTTGAAATCGTCGGCCACCAGCGGCTTGTCCGTGTGCAGCAGGAAATGGCAGATATAGCAGTCGCGATGGTTGACCCCGGCGCGGTGCATCATGCCGGTCATGCGCGCCACTTCGGCGATCAGCGCATGCTTGATGATTGGCGATGGCGGTTGCTTGAGCCAGTCCATGCTCAGGTCTTCGAGGCTGACGGTGGGCGCCAGCTCTTCGGTGACGATAAACGAATGCTGGTCGGCCGGGTTGCTGCCCTTTTCGCCATAAGCCACGGCGGTCATGGTCGGCACGCCGACTTGCTGCAAGCGCTGGATCGCCCGCCATTCCTGGCCGGCGCCCAATACCGGCAACTTCGCGGTGATCAGGTTCTTGAGGATTTCGGCCCAGCCGATACCACGGTGAATCTTCACGAAATAACCGCGGCCCTCGACCTCTGTACGCAAGGTACGACGGGCATCGAGTTCGCGGTACACCAGGCCGTCCAGCTTCTCGACTTCGGCGAACGCATCGCGTCCGGCCCAAAGGGTCTTGAACGGTTCGGCAAGCATCAACTTCATCGGTTCGGCTCCGCCAGGATCAGGTCCGCAGCGTACTGCGGCATGCTATAGAGGTCGGCCGTCTCGGCGAAGGCCAGACCATTGCGACTCATGGTCGCGCGCGCTTGTGGATCGTCGAGCATATCGACCAGGTATTGATTGAGTTGCGCCTGTTCGAACGGCTCGTCCAACACCCGGCCATTACCGGCCTTGTCGATGTAGAAGGCATAACCGCAGACCTTGCTCACCAGCACCGGCAGGCCGGCGACAACCGCCTCGATCAGCACCATGCCGGCCGCTTCGTTGTAGGCCGGGTGGATCAACAGGTCGGCCCCCAGCAGAAAGCGCGGAATATCGCTGCGCCCCTTGAAGAAATGCACTTGCTCGCCCAGGCCCAGTGCGGCGCTCTGTAATTGGAATACTTTGGGGTCGTCCTGGCCGATTACAAACAGCCGGGTACGTTTCTTCAGCGCCGACGGCAATGCGGCCACGGCCTTGAGGCTGCGGTCGACGCCCTTGGTCTTGAAGCCGGAACCGATCTGCACCAACAGCAAATCGTCCTCGGCCAGGCCGAACTCATCGCGAAACTGTGCGCGGATCTGCGCGGCATTCGGCGGCGCGCGCCGGTCACGGGCGATGCCCGGCGGCAGCAAATGAAAGCGCTGCGCCTGGGTGCCGTAGTAGCGCGTGAACAATTCCTGCTGATGGGCCGAGAGCACCATGATCTGGGTCTTGGCGCTCTGTTCGAAGACGGCGCGCTCGTACTCGGCAAAGTGTTTGTAGCGGCCGAACCAGCGGTACATCGGGTTGCGCAGGGTTTGTGCCTTGTCTTCAAACACGCCATCGGCGGCGAAGTACAGGTCCAGCCCGGGCATTTTATTGAACCCGACCACGCGGTCCACCGGGCGCTTGACCAGGTCGGCCTGAATCCAGGCGTAGAGTTTTTCGTTGCGGCGATGGTTGAACAGCGCCTTGACCGGCGCCACCAGCACTTCGAAACCGGGCGGTACATCGCCTTCCCAGATCAGGGTGTAGACACGGATCTGATGACCGCGCTGCTGGCACTCCAGGGCGATACGCATGAAGTCGCGCTGCAAGCCACCGAACGGGAAATACTTGTACAGAACAAACGCCAGTTGCATCAGTGCATCTCCTCGGCCAGTAACAACGTGCTCAGCCGGCTCGCCACACGCTCGGGGTTCAGCCGCGTGAAGCACAGGGGCGATTCGCGCTTGATGTCGAACCGACGCAGATCGTCGGCCGTGGGTTGATAGGTACACTGTTTCAGCAGGCAGGGCGCACACGGGAAGTCGCTGGCCAGGTGAATCTGGCTCTTGCCGTAGGCGCCGGTCAGGCCGGGGTTGGTGGGGCCGAACAGCGAAATGGTCGGCACGTCCAGGGCTGCGGCCAGGTGCCCGAGGCCGGTGTCCACCGCAACGCAGGCGCGGGCGCCGGCGAGCACGCGGGCGACCCCGGCCAGGTTCAGTTTGGGCAGCACCTCGGCGTTGTCCAGGCCCTGGGCCAGGCGTTCGGCGCGGGCCTTTTCGGCGGCATTGCCCCATGGCAACTTCACGTCCACGCCCAGGCGGCCCATGCGCTCGGCCAGCTCGCGCCAGTAGGCTTCGGGCCAGTGCTTGGTGTCCCAGGTGGTGCCGTGCAGCAACAACACAAACGGCTTTTTCGGCGGCAGGCCGAGCAGCTTGTCGACGCTCAGGCCGTAGTCGCCCAGCGCCTTGGGCAAGTCATAACCGAGGGCCACGGCGAACAGCTGGCGCAGGCGCTCCACCGCGTGCTGCCCACGGGCCACGGCCAGGCGCCGCGAATAAAAGCGCGCCGCGATCGGTTCACGCGCCGAGTTTTTGTCAAACCCGGCCACCGGGGCGCGCACGTAGCGGGTCAGCCAGGCGCTTTTGAGCAGGCCCTGGGCGTCGATCACCAGGTCGTATTTGGTTGACTGGATACGCTGCTTGAAGCGCCGCCATTCGCCACTTTTGAAGGTTTGCCAGAGGTTCTTGCGCCAGCGGCGAATCGCCACCGGGATCACCTTGTCCACCGCCGGGTGCCAGGTGGGGATCTCGGCAAAGCCTTCTTCCACCACCCAGTCGAATCGAATGCCCGGGATCGCCCGCGCCGCATCGGTCAGTGCCGGCAACGCATGGATCACGTCGCCCAGGGATGAGGTCTTGATTACCAGTACCCGCAACTCAGTGAACCTCGACCACAGAGCCCTGCAACCGCTGCAAGGCTTCGTTGACCGGTTGCGGCAACAACTGGCGCAGGCAGTTGTAGTGGCCGAAACGGCAGGTGCGGTCAAAACACGGGCTGCATTCCAGGCCCAGGCGCACCACTTCGACCTTGTCGGCCAACGGCGGGGTAAACCCTGGGGAGGTCGAGCCGTACACCGCGACCAGCGGGCGGTTCAGCGCCGCCGCGACGTGCATCAGCCCGGAGTCGTTGGACACCACCGCATCCGCGCAGGACAGCAAGTCGATGGCCTCGGCCAGCGAGGTGTCGCCACTGAGGTTCACCGCTTCTTCGCGCAGGCCGGGGATCAGGCGCTGGCGGATGTCTTCACCCACCGCATGGTCGTTCTTCGAGCCGAACAGCCACACCTGCCAGCCTTCGCGGATCTTCGTCTCCGCGACTTTGGCGTAATGCTCCGACGGCCAGCGCTTGGACTCGCCAAACTCGGCACCGGGGCACAGCGCGAGCACCGGACGGTCGAGGGCCAGGTCGAACTTGGCCAGGGCCGCGTCGCGGGTGATCGGGTCGATCTGCAGGCTCGGGCGCGGATACGGCGTCGGCAACTCGGCACCCGGCGCGTAGGCCAGGGCCATGAAGCGTTCGATCATCAGCGGGTAGCGCGCCTTGTCGAGCTTGCGCACGTCGTTGAGCAGACCGTAGCGAAACTCGCCACGCCAGCCGGTGCGCTTGGGAATGCCGGCGAAAAACGGCACCAGCGCCGATTTCATCGAGTTGGGCAGCAAGATCGCCTGGTCGTACTGCCCGGCCAGGGATTTGCCGATGCGACGGCGGGTCGCCAGTTCGAGGGCGCCATGGCCGAGCGGGAAGCTCAAGGCCTGGCGCACTTGCGGCATGCGCTCAAGGATCGGCCGGCTCCACTCAGGGGCGAGCACGTCGATTTGGCAGTCGGGATGACGTTGTTTGAGGCACTGGAACAGTGTCTGCGCCATCACCATGTCACCGACCCAACTGGGCCCAACGATCAGAATATTCATGTAGTTTCCACAAACGATGCGGGGAGGCTTACGCCTCCCCGCCTCGATGATTACTGTAGATCGCACTTTGTGTGGCAGCGGGCTCGCTCGCGATAGCATCACCGCGGTCCGCTAGACAGACCGCAGCGCCTGCATCACGAGCAAGCCTGCTCCCACATGAAGCCGGTTTCCACATTAGATTGGCGTCGCTCATTTAATCGAGTGTCAGCTTAACCCCAGCGCCTGCCAGATTCGCATCACCTGGCGCCGTTCGTCGGCGAACTGATCCCCGGCCACCGTACCGGCTTCGTTCTGCAAAGCCTGGCGGTGCGCCGCGGAACGGTAGGCCTTATATACCTCGCGCAGTAAATGGGCATCGGCGGCGGGCATCAGCCCGACCTGCTCCAGACCCTCCAGAATGCGGATATTGTCGGTGTAGCGCAGCAACGATGGATGTTGCGCAGACCATGCCAAAGCGGCGTATTGCACCATAAATTCAATATCGACGATACCTCCGGCGTCCTGCTTGAGGTCGAACGCCACCGTCGGTTCGAAGGCATTCGCGCCGGTACCGGCCGCCGTGGCCCGGGTCCCGAGGTTATCGCGCATCTTGGCGCGCATCTCGCTGACCTCCTGGCGCAGCTTCGTCAAGTCGCGTTCACGGCCCAACACCTTGGCCCGCACCTGTTCGAAGGCGCGGCCCACGTCCTGGCTGCCCACCAACACCCGCGCGCGGATCAGCGCCTGATGTTCCCAGGTCCAGGCTTCGTTTTCCTGATAGCGCGCAAAGGCGCCGAGGGAACTCACCAGCAAACCGGATGCGCCCGACGGCCGCAGGCGCATGTCCACTTCATACAATTGCCCCGAGTTGGTCTGCGTGGTCAGCAAGTGAATGATCCGCTGGCCCAGGCGCGTGAAGAACTGCGCGCCGTCGATCGGCTTGGCGCCATCGGTTTCGGCCTGCGGGTCGCCGTCATGGATAAACACCAGGTCCAAGTCCGAACCATGCCCCAATTCGATGCCGCCGACTTTCCCATAACCGACAATGATGAACCCAGGATCGCACACGCTGCCGTCCAACCGTTGCGGCGCGCCGTGGCGGGCGACGGTCTGGCGCCAGGCCAGGGCCAGCACTTGTTCGAGGATGGCTTCGGCGAGCCAGGTCAGGTAGTCGCTGACTTTCATCAGCGGCAGGCTGCCGGCGATTTCCGAGGCGGCCACCCGCAAGCGGTGAGCCAGCTTGAAGTGCCGCAGCGCTTCCATTTGCTGCTCAAGGTCGTCTTCGGGGATACGCGTGAGCCGTTCGCGCAGTTCGGCGGCGAGTTCCGGCGCCAACGGCGGCTTGAACAAGCGGCCTTCGTTGAGCAATTCGTCGAGCAACAGTGGGAAGCGGGTGATCTGTTCGGCGATCCACGGGCTGGCGGCGCACAAGGTCAACAGGCGCCGCAGGGCGTCGGGGTTTTCCGTGAGCAACACCAGGTAGGCGGACCGCCGGGCGACGGCTTCCACCAGCGGCAAGACGCGCTCCAGCACTAGGTCCGGGTTGGCGTGCTCGACGGCCTGCGCCAGCAGACGCGGGATAAACGCATCCAGACGCTCGCGACCGAGGCGCTGCATAGCGCGCAATTGCGGGCTGCCGCGCAGGCCGGCCAAGGCTTTGAGCGCTTTGGGCGCGTCAGTGAAGCCACCTTCGGCCAGTTGGCGGCAGGCCGCGTCTTCGTCCTGGGACTCTTCCCACAGTGGCAACCATTCCCCACCGACGACCAATTCGCTTTCTTCGCCGTCTTCTTCATCCGGATCAGCGATCACCTGGCGGAAGTGCCAGTCCACCCGCCCACGCCAGTGCATCAGGCGCTCATGGAACGCGGCCCAATCGGCGAAGCCAAGCATAAAGGCAATGCGCGCCTGGTCTTCGGGGCTGTCCGGCAACATCTGGGTCTGGCGGTCGGCAATCGCCTGGATCGCATGCTCGGTGTAACGCAGGAATTCGTAGCCATCGCGCAACTCGGCGATCACCGCCGGCGGCAGGTAGCCCTGGCCTTCCAGGGTGCCCAGCACCTTGAGCAACGGCCGTTGCTGCAGGCTGAGGTCGCGCCCGCCATGGATCAGTTGGAACGCCTGGGCGATAAATTCCACTTCGCGGATGCCGCCCGAACCGAGCTTGATGTTGTCGGCCATGCCCTTGCGCCGCACTTCCTGCTGGATCAACTGCTTCATGGTGCGCAGCGCTTCGATGGCGGAGAAGTCCAAATAGCGGCGGTAGACAAACGGTCGCAGCATGTCGAGCAGTTGCGCACCGGCCACCTGATCGCCGGCCACCACGCGCGCCTTGATCATGGCGTAGCGCTCCCAGTCGCGGCCCTGGTCCTGGTAATACTGTTCCAACGCATTGAAGCTGAGCACCAGCGCGCCCGCCGAACCGTAAGGCCGCAGGCGCATGTCGACACGGAAGACAAAACCGTCGACGGTCATCGGGTCGAGGGCCTTGATCAGTTTTTGCCCCAGGCGAATGAAGAACTCCTGGTTATCCAGGGCGCGCTTCACCCCCACCGTCTCGCCGCCTTCGGGGTAGGCGAAGATCAAGTCGATGTCGGATGACAGGTTCAGCTCCACCGCGCCGAGCTTGCCCATGCCGAGGATCACCATCTGCTGCGGCTCACCGCTGCGGCGCCCGGTCGGCGTGCCGAACTGCGCGCAATGGCGCTGGTACAGCCACTGGTAGGCCTGGTCGATGCTGGCGTCGGCCATGTCGGAGAGGTCGCGACAGGTTTGCACCAGATCCGCCTGGCGGGTCAGGTCGCGCCAGATGATGCGGACTTGCTGGCGGGTACGCTGGCGGCGCAGCACGCGGCCCAACTCATCTTCTGTTTCAGCCTGTTGCACGGCACCGGCGATCTGCCCGCACAGCTCGCCCGGCGCAAAGCCACGGTCCAACTCGCCCCAGGCGACCAGTTCGAGCAACATCAACGGGTCACGAACACTCTGTTCAATCACGAAATCACTGGCCGCGCACACCCGCGCGAAATCGGCCCAGCGTTGCGGCGTCCATTCAGAAAGGCCATGATCGTCGTCCAGCGCGGCCACTGCGTCACGGAATGACTGTTCGGCCCGAATGGCGAACGGCAAGAGAACGGCCGGCAGCTCGGCCAGCGTTGGAAGGCTCATGGTCTATCCTTGAACGGCGCGTAAAGAGCTTGGTGCGGTGAACGCAGGAGGCAGGCGCGATGAATGACTGTCGAACAAAAGTTAGAAATAGCTGAAAATTCATAAATTTTGGCAGGTAACATTAAATTTCTACCTTTTCTTCTTCGCAAAAGATCAACAATAACGATTATGCTCACCTAACGGACCGAGCAATCCGCTCAGTCTTGTGTAGTTTTACTACTCGTATATACATTCGAAAGGCTGAAATGGCCGACGATTTGTAGTAAAACTACAGGACGCCGGAGCAACCTCCGGCCATCCAAGAATTTATGTCGTCTGCCCACAAGGCCAGTCGCAAACTTCAGGCAACCGATTCTGGTAGCCTTTCCGCCCTGGAGCAAGCCATGCAAGACCTCGATCCCGTCGAAACCCAGGAATGGCTGGACGCCCTGGAATCGGTTCTCGACAAAGAAGGCGAAGACCGTGCTCACTATCTGATGACCCGTATGGGCGAACTCGCGACCCGCAGCGGCTCGCAACTGCCCTACGCCATCACCACGCCATATCGCAATACCATCCCTGTTACCCACGAAGCACGCATGCCTGGCGACCTGTTCATGGAACGCCGCATTCGCTCGCTGGTACGTTGGAACGCCATGGCGATGGTAATGCGTACGAACTTGAAAGATTCTGACCTGGGCGGTCACATCTCCAGCTTCGCTTCCAGCGCAACGCTCTATGACATCGGCTTCAACTACTTCTTCCAGGCCCCGACCGACGAACACGGCGGCGATCTGATCTACTTCCAGGGCCACACCTCGCCAGGCGTCTACGCCCGTGCGTTCATGGAAGGTCGCATCAGCGAAGAACAGATGAACAACTTCCGCCAGGAAGTCGACGGTCAGGGCCTGTCGTCCTACCCGCACCCTTGGCTGATGCCTGATTTCTGGCAGTTCCCGACCGTTTCCATGGGGCTGGGCCCGATCCAGGCGATCTACCAGGCGCGCTTCATGAAGTACCTGGAAGCCCGTGGTTTCATCCCCGAAGGCAAGCAGAAAGTCTGGTGCTTCCTGGGCGACGGCGAGTGCGACGAGCCGGAATCCCTGGGTGCCATCTCCCTGGCCGGCCGCGAGAAGCTGGACAACCTGATCTTCGTCATCAACTGCAACCTGCAGCGCCTCGACGGCCCGGTTCGCGGCAACGGCAAGATCATCCAGGAACTCGAAGGCGTGTTCCGCGGTGCTCAGTGGAACGTGACCAAAGTCATCTGGGGCCGTTTCTGGGACCCACTGCTGGCCAAGGACGTCGACGGTATCCTGCAACGTCGCATGGACGAAGTCATCGACGGCGAGTACCAGAACTACAAGGCCAAAGACGGCGCGTTCGTGCGTGAACACTTCTTCAACACGCCTGAACTCAAGGCGATGGTTGCCGACCTGTCCGACGACGAGATCTGGAAACTCAACCGTGGCGGCCACGACCCGTACAAGGTCTACGCGGCGTACCACGAAGCGGTCAACCACAAAGAACAACCGACCGTCATCCTGGCCAAGACCATCAAGGGTTATGGCACCGGTGCCGGCGAAGCGAAGAACACTGCGCACAACACCAAGAAAGTCGACGTCGGCAGCCTGAAGTTGTTCCGCGACCGCTTCGACATCCCGGTCAAGGACGAAGAGCTGGAAAACCTGCCGTTCTTCAAGCCAGAGCCGAACAGCGCCGAAGCCCGCTACCTGAGCGAGCGTCGTGCCGCGCTGGGCGGTTTCGTGCCACAGCGCCGTGCCAAGAGCGTCAACATCCCAACACCGGCACTGGATACCCTCAAGGCCATCCTCGACGGCTCGGGCGACCGTGAAATCTCCACCACCATGGCCTTCGTGCGGATCCTCGCGCAGCTGGTCAAGGATAAGGAAGTCGGTTCGCGCATCGTGCCGATCATCCCGGACGAAGCCCGTACCTTCGGTATGGAAGGCATGTTCCGTCAGTTGGGCATCTACTCCTCCGTCGGCCAGCTCTACGAGCCAGTCGATAAAGACCAGGTGATGTTCTACAAGGAAGACAAGAAGGGCCAGATCCTCGAAGAAGGCATCAACGAAGCGGGCGCCATGAGCTCCTTCATCGCGGCCGGTACGTCGTACTCCTGCCACAACCAGCCGATGCTGCCGTTCTACATCTTCTACTCGATGTTCGGCTTCCAGCGTATCGGCGACCTGGCCTGGGCAGCAGGCGACAGCCGTACCCGTGGCTTCCTGATCGGCGGCACCGCCGGCCGCACCACGCTGAACGGCGAAGGCCTGCAACACGAAGATGGTCACAGCCACATCCTGGCGGCCACCATTCCGAACTGCCGCACCTTTGATCCAACCTACGGCTATGAGCTGGCGGTGATCATCCAGGACGGCATGAAGAAGATGACCCAGGAGCAGCAGGACGTTTTCTACTACATCACCGTGATGAACGAGTCCTACCAGCAACCTGCCATGCCGGCCGGTGTCGAGGAAGGCATCATCAAGGGCATGTACCTGCTCGAAGAAGACACCAAGGAAGCAGCGCATCACGTGCAACTGATGGGCTCCGGCACCATCCTGCGCGAAGTGCGTGAAGCGGCGAAGATCCTGCGTGACGAATTCAACGTCGGCGCCGACGTGTGGAGCGTGACCAGCTTCAACGAACTGCGTCGCGACGGCCTGGCCGTAGAACGCAACAACCGCCTGCACCCAGGTCAGAAGCCTGAAGTGAGCTACGTCGAAGAATGCCTGACTGGCCGTAAAGGTCCGGTCATCGCATCCACCGACTACATGAAGCTGTTTGCGGAACAAATTCGCCAGTGGGTCCCGTCCAAGGAATTCAAAGTCCTGGGCACCGACGGTTTCGGCCGCAGTGACAGCCGCAAGAAGCTGCGTCACTTCTTCGAAGTCGACCGTCACTTCGTGGTGTTGGCAGCCCTGGAAGCCTTGGCTGACCGCGGTGAGATCGAACCCAAGGTGGTGGCTGACGCCATCGTCAAGTTCGGGATCAACCCGGAAAAACGCAACCCACTGGACTGCTGAGGAGACTTTTTGTGAGCGAACTCATTCGCGTACCTGACATCGGCAGCGGTGAAGGTGAAGTAATCGAGCTGTTTGTGAAGGTCGGCGACACCGTCGAAGCCGACCAGAGCATCCTGACCCTGGAATCGGACAAGGCGAGCATGGAAATCCCTGCTCCCAAGGCCGGCGTGGTCAAGAGCCTGAAAGTGAAGCTGGGCGATCGCCTGAAAGAAGGCGACGAACTGCTGGAGCTGGAAATCGAGGGCGCCGCCGCTGCGGCCCCTGCTCCAGCTGCGGCCCCTGCTCCAGCTGCCGCGGCTGCACCGGCGCCGGCTGAAAAGCCTGCTGCCGCTGCCGAGGCCCCTGCGGCCCCGGCTGCCGCACCGGCCGCAGCCACCATCCAGGACATTCATGTCCCGGACATCGGCTCGTCGGGCAAGGCCAAGATCATCGAACTGCTGGTCAAGGTCGGCGACACCGTCGAAGCCGACCAGTCGCTGATCACCCTGGAGTCCGACAAGGCCTCCATGGAAATCCCTTCGCCGGCTGCCGGCGTGGTGGAAAGCATCGCGGTCAAGCTGGAAGACGAAGTCGGCACTGGCGACTTCATCCTCAAGCTGAAAGTCCAAGGCGCTGCGTCGGCTGCTGCCCCGGCACCGGCCGCTGCGCCGGCTGCCAAGGCTGAAGCCGCACCGGTCGCCGCGGCTCCAGCTCCAGCGCCTGCCGCAAAAGCCGAGGCCGCACCGGCCCCGGCGGCGGCACCGGCACGAAGCGGTGCCAAGGTTCACGCCGGCCCTGCCGTGCGCCAACTGGCCCGCGAGTTCGGCGTCGAGCTGAACGCCGTCACGGCCACCGGCCCGCATGGTCGCGTGCTCAAGGAAGACGTGCAGGTTTACGTCAAATCCATGATGCAGAAAGCCAAGGAAGCGCCGGCTGCCGGCAATGCTACCGGTGGTGCTGGCATTCCGCCGATCCCGGTCGTGGACTTCAGCCGCTTCGGCGAAACCGAAGAAGTGCAGATGACCCGCCTGATGCAAATCGGCGCGTCGAGCCTGCACCGCAGCTGGCTGAACATCCCGCACGTGACCCAGTTCGACCAGGCCGACATCACCGACCTGGAAGCTTTCCGCGTTGCGCAGAAAGCCGTGGCCGAGAAGGCCGGCGTGAAACTGACCGTGCTGCCACTGTTGCTCAAGGCCTGCGCGCACCTGCTCAAGGAGCTGCCGGACTTCAACAGTTCGCTGGCGCCAAGCGGCAAGGCGATCATTCGCAAGAAGTACGTTCACATCGGCTTTGCCGTCGACACCCCGGATGGCCTGCTGGTACCGGTCATCAAGAACGTCGACCAGAAGAGCCTGCTGCAACTGGCTGCCGAAGCCGCTGCGCTGGCTGCCAAGGCCCGCGACAAGAAGCTCACCGCGGACGACATGCAGGGCGCATGCTTCACCATCTCCAGCCTCGGCCACATTGGCGGCACTGGCTTCACGCCAATCGTCAATGCGCCGGAAGTGGCGATCCTGGGCGTTTCCAAGGCGACCATCCAGCCGGTCTGGGACGGTAAAGCCTTCCAGCCGAAGCTGATGCTGCCACTGTCGCTGTCCTACGATCACCGCGTGATCAACGGCGCCGCGGCGGCACGCTTCACCCAGCGCCTGAGCCAACTGCTGAACGACATCCGCACCATCTTGCTGTAAGCCGCGACGGGCCTCCCTTGCACGAGGGAGGCCCGATTGCATCGATTTCCGAGCGCCACGCTCGTACCTCAACCCCGCCACTTGGCGGGGCTTTTTTTGCGCGTTTCTTGGACAGTAAAAACAGGGTTGTACACCTCCTATCACCCCGATTGCAGAAATCGACCGCGCAGCCGATATAACCCTTATAGCACTTAGCCTTCATCCTCTCTTGTCAGCCTGGGCTGCATGATGCAACCTTGCTGCAGGCAACAGTAAAGAGGGCGTGAGCCCGGCGCCGAGTGCATTTTTTCAAGTGAGCTTCCCCATGAAAAGCCAACCCGATGTCGCCCGGACGGCGGCCGAGGTAGTGACGCAATTACCGGTGCCTTCGCGCCTCGGTATGCTGCGTTTCGAGCGGCTGAATGAGGCAAGCTGGGCCCTGCTCTACCTCGACCCCAATTGCGAGCGCCAATTCGGCCTGCCGGCGGTTGAACTGTGCGCTTTGATCGGCTCGCCCTACGCCAGCCTGATGGAGCCGCAGGCGCGCTATCAACTGCACGATGCCATCCAGCAGCAACTGGCCGAAAGCCCTCATTACCTGGTGCGCTACACCCTGCACACCAACGACGGCCCTCTAAGCCTGCTGGAACTGGGCGAAGCCTACAAACAACACAATCGCCACCTGCTGCGGGGCTACCTGATGGTGGTCGACGGCCTGTTCAGCGAGATCCCGTCGACGGCGCCGACAGCAGACCTGGAAAACCAGAACAGCCGCCTGCAGATCGCCCTGGAACTCAACCAGCGCGCGCAACAGGAACAGTTGCTGCACCTGGAACGGGTACGCGCCCAGCAAGAGCTGATCCTGCTGCTCGCACGCCAGCGCTACACCACGAATAATTCGCTGCAGGAAGCCGCCGAGCTGATCACCCGCAGCGCCTGCGATATCTACCAGATCGATTGCGCCAGCATCTGGAACCTCGAAGGCCAGCGCCTGGTACCGATTTCGGCGTACCAGCGCGCCGATCAGCGCCACCACTTGCCCGAACCGATTGATGCCAGTGGCTTTCCGGACTACCTCGAAGCCCTGCAGACCAGCCGGGCGATCGATGCTACCAACGTCATGCGCGACCCACGCACCCGCGAAATGGCCGAATCGCTGCAGGCCAACGACGTGCATGCGATGCTCGACGCGAGTATCCGTGTCGATGGCCAGGTCGTTGGCGTGTTGTGCCTGGAACAAAACGGCTGCACGCGCGCCTGGCAGTCCGACGAGATCGCCTTTGCCGGCGAGCTGGCGGATCAGTTCGCGCAAGTGATCAACAATCACAACCGTCGTACCGCCACCAGCGCCCTGCACCTGTTTCAGCGCGCGGTGGAACAAAGCGCCAACGCCTTCCTGCTGGTCAATTGCGATGGCGTGGTGGAGTACGTCAACCCCAGTTTCACCGCGATCACCCAGTACAGTACCGAAGAGGTCCACGGCCATCGCCTGGCGCAATTGCCCGCGCTGGAAAACCTCAGCGAATTACTGTTCGACGCGCCGTCGAGCCTGGCCAAGAGCAACAGCTGGCAGGGCGAGTTCAAGAGCCGACGCAAGAACCTGGAACCCTATTGGGGCCAGCTGTCGATCTCCAAGGTCTATGGCGACAATCGCGAGCTGACCCACTATATCGGCATCTACGAAGACATCACCCAGACCAAGCTGGCCCAACAGCGCATCGAGCGCCTGGCCTACACCGACAACCTGACCAACCTGGGCAACCGTCCGGCGTTTATCCGCAACCTCGACGAACGCTTTGCCCGCGACAGCGACAGCCCGATCTGCCTGTTGCTGGTGGACATCGACAACTTCAAGCGGATCAACGACAGCCTCGGCCACCAGACCGGCGACAAGCTGCTGATCAGCCTGGCCCGGCGCCTGCGCAACAGCCTCAGCGCCGGCGGCAGCCTGGCGCGCTTTGCCAGTAACGAATTTGCGGTATTGCTCGACGACACCGACCTGGAGAGCGGCCAGCTCGTTGCCAGCCAACTGCTGGCGACCCTCGACAAGCCGATGTTCGTCGACAACCAATTGATCAGCGTCACCGGCTCCGTGGGCCTGGCCTGCGCGCCGCTGCATGGCCGCGACCCGCAAACCCTGATGCGCAACGCCGGCTTGGCCCTGCACAAGGCCAAAGCCAACGGCAAACACCAGGTACAAGTGTTTACCGAAGCGTTGAACGCCGAGGCCAGCTACAAACTGTTCGTGGAAAACAACCTGCGCCGCGCCCTGACCCAGAACGAGCTGGACGTGTTCTACCAGCCCAAGCTGTGCCTGCGCAGTGGCCGCTTGCTGGGCATGGAGGCGCTGCTGCGCTGGAACCACCCGGAAAAGGGCATGATCCGCCCCGACCAGTTCATCAGCGTGGCCGAAGAAACCGGCCTGATCATCCCCATCGGCAAATGGATCGCCCGCCAGGCCTGCCGCATGAGCAAGCAACTGAGCGCCGCCGGCCTGGGCAACCTGCAGGTGGCGATCAACCTGTCGCCCAAACAGTTCTCCGACCCGGACCTGGTGGCCTCGATTGCCTCGATCCTCAAGGAAGAAGAACTGCCGGCCAACCTGCTCGAACTTGAGTTGACCGAAGGCCTGCTGCTGGAGGCCACCGAGGACACCCGTCTGCAACTGGACCAGTTGAAAAGCCTGGGCCTGACCCTGGCCATGGACGACTTCGGCACCGGTTACTCGTCGCTGAGCTACTTGAAAAAATTCCCGATCGACATCATCAAGATCGATCGCAGCTTTATCCACGAAATCCCGGACAACCAGGACGACATGGAAATCACCTCCGCCGTGATCGCCATGGCCCACAACCTCAAGCTCAAGGTCGTGGCCGAAGGCATCGAGACCGCCGAGCAGTTGGCGTTCCTGCGTCGGCACCGTTGCGACGTCGGCCAAGGCTATCTGTTCGACCGGCCCATCCCCGGTTCAGAGCTGCTCGAGAAGCTTAAACGCTACCCTCGCGGGCCAATCGCCTGACAGCGCTGTAACACTCGGGCACACTGGCTGTCTGATTCTTTACTGTTAACTCAACCTGACGAGAGGACTGATCATGGTCTTGCGCTCGGAAATTCTGGTGAACAAAAACGTGCTTCCTACTGCAGAACAAGCTTTGCCTGGCCGCGAAACCCCGATGACGCTGCCGGAGACGCACTTCGTCAACGGCAACCCGCTGCTCGGCCCGTTCCTCGACGACGTCGGCTTCGCGATCTTCGGCCTGGGCTGCTTCTGGGGCGCAGAACGCAAATTCTGGCAGCGCGATGGCGTGGTCAGCACCGTGGTCGGTTATGCCGGCGGCTACACGCCGAACCCGACCTACGAAGAAGTCTGCTCGGGCCTGACCGGCCATAGCGAAGTGGTGCTGGTGGTGTATGACCAGGCCAAGGTGAAATACGAAGACTTGCTGAAGATGTTCTGGGAGCTGCACAACCCGACCCAGGGCATGCGCCAGGGCAACGACATCGGCAGCCAGTACCGTTCAGTGATCTACGCCACCACGCCGGAGCAATTGGCGGCGGCGCAGGCCAGTGCGCAGGCGTATCAGCAAGAGCTGACCAAAGCTGGCCTGGGCCCCATCACCACGGAAATCGACGAAGCCCCGACGGTGTACTTTGCCGAGGCGTATCACCAGCAGTACCTGGCGAAGAATCCGCAGGGCTATTGCGGGATCGGCGGTACAGGCGTGACCTGCCCGATCTAAAAAATGTGGGAGGGGCGGTGCGACGGTTCGACTTGCCCCCGATAGCAATGTATCAGGTACAGATGTATGGACTGACACACCGTTATCGGGGGCAAGCCCCCTCCCACATTGGTGTTGCGCCAGACTCGGTTACTCGGCAATCAGCCAATCCATCTGCCACCCGCCCTGGGTCTGGCCCAGTTGCTTGGACAGCCACGGCAGCAGCTCACGCAACTCCTCTTCCAAGCCCCACGGCGGGTTGGCAATCGCCAGGCCCGAGCCGGTCAGGGTGTTGGGCGTGCCCAACGGATGCACCAGCAATTCGACGCGCAGCAGCTTCGGCGCACCGGTGCCGGCCAGGTCCTGGTAGAAACGGCGCAACATGCGCTGGTCCTTCACCGGGTACCAGATCGCCGCGACCGTCTGGCGCATGCGGCCAACCGCCTCTTTGAGCGACGCCGCGCAGCGCTGCATTTCGTCGAGCTGTTCAAACGGCGGGTCGATCAGCATCAGCGCACGCTTTTCCGGCACCGGCAGCAACGCGCGTGGCACATGCCAGCCTTCGCCCAGGTGAACCTTGACCCGACGATCGCCCTTCATGTTGTCCTTGAGCAGCACGCCGTCTTCCGGGTGCTTTTCATTGAGCAGCACGCGGTCCTGGGGGCGGGTCAGGCGGCGTGCCAGTTCCGGCGAACCGGGGTAGTAGCGCAACTGGCCATCCGGGTTCATCTCGTGCAGCACGCGCATGTAGTCGGCGGTCAATGGCGGCAGATCGCTCTTGCCCCACAGACGGGCGATGCCTTCCAGGTATTCACCGGTGCGGTTGGCCTGATCGCCCTGCAGGTCGTACAGACCGATCCCGGCATGGGTATCGAGGTAGGCGAACGGCTGCTCCTTGCGCGACATCAAGGCGATGAGGCGGGTCAAGGTCAGGTGTTTGAAGACATCGGCGTGGTTGCCGGCGTGAAAGGCGTGACGATAATTCATGGTTGCTCCTGCGCAGGGGGCGAAGTTTACCTGCTACACGGGCAAAGGTGCAGGGCCGCATGCCGGGCGGTGCTTATGCCGCAAAGACAGGCGTCCTTGTGAAAACAATCTAATCCTTACAGCATGTGCGGGCTTGCCCGCGACACAAGCGACGCGGTATTACCTGCACTCCGCGATGATGCCATCGCAGCCAAGCCAGCTCCCACCCTGCCCGGGGGCGCCCTTAAAAACCAAGGAGGTCAACAATAACCATGAAAGACGCCACCATCGCCCTGCACCACGGCTTCAAGTCCGACCCGACCACCAAGGCCGTCGCGGTGCCGATCTACCAGAACGTCGCCTTCGAATTCGATAACGCCCAGCACGGCGCCGACCTGTTCAACCTGGACGTACCCGGCAATATCTACACGCGGATCATGAACCCGACCAACGATGTGCTGGAGCAACGCATGGCCGCGCTCGAAGGCGGTATCGCCGCGCTGGCCGTGTCCGCCGGCAGCGCAGCGATCCACTATGCGATCCAGACCCTGACCCGCGCCGGTGACAACATCGTCACCACGCCGCAGCTCTATGGCGGCACCTACACCCTGTTCGCCCACCTGCTGCCGAGCTTTGGCGTCGATGTGCGCTTCGCCCGCGACGATTCCGCCGCCGCCATCGCCGAACTGATCGACGACAACACCAAACTGGTCTACTGCGAGAGCATCGGCAACCCGGCGGGCAACATCATCGACCTGCAAGCCCTCGCCGACGTGGCCCACGCCCGTGGCGTACCGCTGATGGTGGACAACACCGTGGCCACGCCGATCCTGTGCAAACCGATCCAGTTCGGTGCCGATATCGTGGTGCATTCGGTGACCAAATACGTCGGCGGCCATGGCAACTCCCTGGGCGGTGTGATTGTCGACAGCGGCACGTTCCCGTGGGCGAAATACGCGGAAAAATTCCCCGGCCTCAACCAGCCCGAACCGGCTTACCACGGCGTGGTCTACACCGAAAAATTCGGCTCCGCCGCCTTCATCGCACGCGCCCGCACCGTACCGCTGCGCAACACCGGCGCAGCGCTGGCGCCGATGAACGCCTTCCTGCTGCTGCAAGGCCTGGAAACCCTGGCCCTGCGCATGGAACGCCACACCGAGAATGCCTTGAAGGTCGCGCAGTTCCTGCAAGATCACGCCGAAGTCGAATGGGTCAGCTACGCCGGGCTGCCCGATCATCCGCACCACGCACTCGCGCAGAAATACATGCAGGGCAAACCGTCGGCGATCCTGTCGTTTGGTCTGAAGGGCGGTTACGAAGCCGGTGTACGCTTCTACGACGCCCTGCAAATCTTCAAACGCCTGGTGAACATCGGCGACGCCAAATCCCTGGCCTGCCACCCGGCGTCCACCACCCATCGCCAGATGAACGAGCAGGAACAGGCCAAGGCCGGCGTGAAGCCGGAGATGATTCGCCTGTCGGTGGGGATCGAGGCGATTGAAGATTTGATCGAGGATCTGCAACAGGCGCTGGCTGCAACGCACGCCTGAGGCCAGATAAGCGACCCGCGCGCCATGGCTAACATCTGCATGGCGCGTGAAGCAGGCGACCTTGTGCCGCAAGGTCGTCGGCGTAAAGGCAGTGAAAATTCACGCCTCTGTCGGAAACCTGGCTCAACTCAGTAGCCCTTTTCCCAAAAGCAAAAAACCACCGAAAAATCCCCCGCCAAAACCACGACACCGCTCGAACCGCTCTTTAAATTGCGCAGCCATGCTCATTCAAAAAGGACTGTTTCCATGGCAAGCAATGACCGCCCTTCGAACCGATCACCATGGTTGGGGAGTCGCTAATGCCTCAGCCCTATGCCTTCATCAATGACCGCCAACAAACCTCGGTGGAGCTCAAGGCAAGTTTGCGCTTGAGCCCATACGCCGAAGCCAAGTTCGACACCCTCAATACCCACATTCGCAATGTTGTCGTACTGCCAGGGCAGTTAGTGATCATCGGTGACGAAACCACTGCGATCTGCACCCCGCAAGAGTCACACTTGATGCGAGCCGCCTGGGATATTCGGCATAGCGTGATGGCCGAAGGCGGGGATGCTTTTGCACTGCACAACTATAACTTGCTGAAAAAGTTGCTGGGCTACGCTTCGCTGGGGATAGGCACTGCGGGTGATGCCTGGAGTCGACACTTGCAAAACATTGCAAAGACCCTCGAAGAAATTGATGCACTGCACAAACAATTCCTGCGCCGGGGAGGCGGTGCTGCGCGAGATGAGTTCCTCGCTCGACGCCAAACCCTGTTTGTCAAACTGGACGCGCAAATGCGTAGTTTTGCGCGTTATGGCACAGGGCTACGCAATGAAGGTTCGATCAAAAAAAATGCTGGGAATCTCGACCAAGAGCTATTTGCACAGCGGAGAGATAAAGAGGTACAGCGAAACGATTGCGCGAGTTTCGAAGACAGCAAAACTGCTGAAAAAGGGCACGCCGCTGGGCATTGCGTTGAGTACGACTGCGACGGCGTTGGAGATCAAGGAGGCGTGTTCTACCGGGAGGGAAGAACAATGCAGAAGAGCAAAATATGTGGAACTTGGGAAACTGACGTTAGGTGTGTCAGGCGGCGTGGTGGGCGGCGCTGCCGGATCACTCCTATGCTTTGCCATATTGGCCCCCACCACTGGTCCGGTATCCTTAGCTTGCATGCTATTCGCCGGGGGAGCCGGAGGTGCGGCCGGTGGGTACTTAGGTGGGGAAGGCGGCGAGAAGGTAGGAGAGCTTTTGTATGAGTATTGATGACTTCTTGAACCTCCCTGCTACTTCCTTGATTGCCATCAGCTCTGCATCCGCAGTCATCACCACCACCATCATCGGGCTCTTCTTGTGTTACCGAAAACTTGAACCCATGGAAGCGCTCTTGAACAAGTGCCGCCTAGTCGCCTTCCACAGCAGCTACTGGGGAAACTCACCGCGCGAAAGGATGATGAGGCTTTGCGCAGTGTATGTGGCCGTCGCACTACCCAGGCTAAATGCAAGACGGGGAGTCATTGACCTCCCGCAGGTACAAGCCTTTCCGCGCAGCACAAAGCTCATGCTTCATGGCACGGCGCTTATTGGCGCAGCCGGATTGATAGGTCTGATCGTCATTTACTTTGACTGACCAGTTGAGGAAAAAAACGGCCCGCTATCCAAAAGATAGCGAGCCGTTTTCTTCAACACATCAGGCGCATAACGCCCGAGGTTTTATTTGTTGAGGTTGTAGTCTTTCTCCGCAGCATCAAAGCGCTCAACCATACCCGCAGTCGGCGCGCCCAGCTTGCTGACGATGTAGATCGCCAGGCTGGCGAAGATGAAGCCTGGGATGATTTCGTACAGGCCCAGCAATTCGAAATGCTTCCACACGATCACGGTGATCGCGCCGACCAGAATGCCAGCCAGTGCGCCGTTACGGGTCATCTGCTTCCAGATCACCGAGATCAGCACCACAGGGCCGAACGCGGCGCCGAAGCCGGCCCAGGCGTAGCTCACCAGGCCCAATACGCGGTTATTCGGGTTGGCGGCCAGGCCGATGGCGATCAACGCCACCAGCAGCACCATGGCGCGACCGACCCACACCAGCTCAACCTGGGAAGCGTTCTTGCGCAGGAAGGTCTTGTAGAAGTCCTCGGTCAGGGCGCTGGAGCACACCAGCAATTGGCAGCTCAAGGTGCTCATGACCGCCGCCAGAATCGCCGACAGCAGAACGCCAGCAATCCATGGGTTGAACAGCAGCTTGGCCAGCTCGATAAACACGCGCTCGTGGTTCTCGGTCACGGGGCCGGCCACTTCCGGGTGCGCCGAGAAGTAGGCGATGCCGAAGAAGCCCACGGCCACGGTGCCGCCCAGGCACAGGATCATCCAGGTCATGGAGATGCGACGCGCCTTGGCGATCGACTTCACCGAATCCGCCGCCATGAAGCGCGCGAGGATGTGCGGCTGGCCGAAGTAACCCAGGCCCCAGCCCATCAGCGAGATGATGCCGATGAAGCTGGTGTTTTTCAGCATGTTGAAGTTGTCGGGGTTCTTCGCTTCGATCGCCAGGAACGTGGTATCGATACCGCCGGTGGCCAGCAACACGATGATCGGCGTCAGGATCAGCGCGAAGATCATCAGGGTGGCTTGTACGGTGTCAGTCCAGCTCACAGCCAGGAAACCACCGACGAAGGTGTAGGCAATCGTCGCCGCCGCGCCGGCCCACAGCGCAGTCTCGTAGGACATGCCGAAGGTGCTTTCGAACAGACGGGCACCGGCCACGATGCCGGAAGCGCAATAGATGGTGAAGAACACCAGGATCACTACTGCGGAGATGATCCGCAGCAGGCCGCTTTTATCTTCGAAACGGCTGGAAAAGTAATCCGGCAGCGTCAGGGCGTCACCGTTGTGCTCGGTCTGCACGCGCAGGCGACCGGCCACGAACAGCCAGTTGAGGTACGCACCGACGATCAGGCCGACGGCGATCCAGCTTTCCGACAGGCCGGACATGTAGATCGCGCCCGGCAGGCCCATCAACAACCAGCCGCTCATGTCGGAAGCACCGGCTGACAAGGCAGTCACCACGCTACCGAGGCTGCGACCGCCCAGGATGTAATCGGAAAGGTTGTTGGTGGAGCGATAGGCCATGAAGCCGATCAGCACCATTGCTGCGATGTAGATCACGAACGTGATCAGGGTTGGATTACTAACGCTCATAGAAGTGACGCCCTGGCTTTGTTTTTATGTAGCGGCGGTCTGTCAGACGGCCACCCACTGATCCAGTGAGTAAACGTAGCTGCATCACGCGCATTTATGACTGACGTTTCCCCAGGAAAGCCGTCAGCCGATGAACCACACCATGCGGGTGGTTGCACCTTGGCTGCGAATGCTATTCAACAAAGCAAATAAGGTGCAACCAGTTTCTCGCGAATAAGTTGCACCTTGATGTATTTTGCTCAAAACACCCCGTTTTTGCTCCTTTTCGGAGCAAGAACAGCCGAACTCAGAAGCAAATGCACCAACTAGAAGCAGAATCGGTCGAGGCCGGGATTTTTTCCGATTGAACCTCGAAAATTTCATGCATAAAAAGGGTTGCACCCGGTTGCACCTCTTCCAGACCGAAGCTAATCTTGCCGCCAACTGATGCCACTCGGTAGTGGCACCCATGAGGATAAGAAAATGGCTACAACCACCCTTGGGGTCAAACTCGACGACCCGACCCGCGAGCGCCTGAAGGCGGCCGCGACCTCCATTGATCGCACGCCGCACTGGCTGATCAAGCAGGCGATTTTCAATTACCTGGAGAAACTCGAGGGTGGTGCAACCCTGACCGAGCTCAATGGCTTGAGCAGCAAGGAGGCCGACGACGCCGGCGAGGTCCAGGCCGACCACGCCCATCAGTGCTTCCTCGAGTTCGCCGAGAGCATCCTGCCGCAATCCGTACTGCGCGCCTCGATCACCGCCGCTTACCGCCGCCCGGAGCCGGAAGTGGTGCCGATGCTGATCGAACAGGCTCGCCTGCCGGCCCAGATGGCCGAAGCCACGAATAAGCTGGCCGCGTCGATTGCAGAAAAACTGCGCAATCAGAAGAGCGCCGGCGGCCGTGCCGGCATCGTCCAGGGTTTGCTGCAGGAATTCTCCCTGTCATCCCAGGAAGGCGTGGCACTGATGTGCCTGGCCGAAGCGCTGCTGCGCATCCCCGACAAAGGCACCCGCGACGCACTGATCCGCGACAAGATCAGCACCGGCAACTGGCAACCGCACCTGGGCAACAGCCCGTCGCTGTTCGTCAACGCGGCTACCTGGGGCCTGTTGCTGACCGGCAAACTGGTCGCCACCCACAACGAAGCGGGCCTGACCTCATCCCTGAGCCGCATCATCGGCAAGAGCGGCGAGCCGATGATCCGCAAGGGCGTCGACATGGCCATGCGCCTGATGGGCGAGCAGTTCGTCACCGGCGAAACCATCGCCGAAGCCCTGGCCAATGCGAGCAAGTTCGAAGCCAAGGGTTTCCGCTATTCCTACGACATGCTCGGTGAGGCCGCACTCACCGAACACGATGCGCAGAAGTACCTCGCCTCTTACGAACAAGCCATTCATTCCATCGGCAAAGCCTCGAACGGCCGCGGGATTTATGAAGGCCCGGGCATTTCCATCAAGCTGTCGGCCCTGCACCCACGTTACAGCCGTGCCCAGTACGAACGGGTGATGGACGAGCTGTACCCGCGCTTGCTGTCCCTGACCCTGCTGGCCAAGCAATACGACATCGGCCTGAACATCGATGCCGAAGAAGCCGACCGCCTGGAACTGTCCCTGGATCTGCTCGAACGCCTGTGCTTCGAGCCGCAACTGAGCGGCTGGAACGGCATCGGTTTCGTGATCCAGGCCTACCAGAAGCGCTGCCCGTATGTGATCGACTACGTCATCGACCTGGCGCGCCGCAGCCGCCACCGCCTGATGATCCGCCTGGTAAAAGGCGCGTACTGGGACAGCGAAATCAAGCGCGCCCAAGTCGAAGGCCTGGAAGGCTACCCGGTCTATACCCGCAAGGTGTACACCGACGTGTCCTACATCGCCTGCGCACGCAAACTGCTGTCGGTGCCGGAAGTCATCTACCCGCAGTTCGCCACGCATAACGCCCACACCCTGTCGGCTATCTACCATATCGCCGGTCAGAACTATTACCCCGGCCAGTACGAGTTCCAGTGCCTGCACGGCATGGGCGAACCGCTCTACGAACAGGTCGTCGGCAAAGTGGCCGAGGGCAAGCTGAACCGTCCGTGCCGCGTGTACGCCCCGGTCGGCACCCACGAAACCCTGCTGGCCTACCTGGTACGTCGCCTGTTGGAAAACGGCGCCAACACCTCGTTCGTCAACCGTATCGCCGACCAGTCCATCTCGATCCAGGAGCTGGTGGCCGATCCAGTGGCTAGCATCGAGCAAATGGCGACGCTGGAAGGCGGCTTCGGCCTGCCGCACCCGCGTATTCCATTGCCACGCGATCTGTACGGCAGCGACCGCGCCAACTCGGCCGGTATCGACCTGGCCAACGAACACCGTTTGGCGTCGCTGTCCTGCGCCCTGCTGGCCACCGCGCACAATCACTGGAAAGCCGCGCCGATGTTGGGTTGCGCCGCCAGTAATGAAGCTGCGACGCCGGTGCTGAACCCGTCCGACCTGCGTGATGTGGTCGGCCACGTACAGGAAGCGACCGTCGATGACGTCGACAACGCGATCCAGTGCGCCATCAACGCCGGCCCGATCTGGCAGGCGACTCCGCCCGCCGAGCGCGCCGCGATCCTTGAACGCGCCGCCGACCTGATGGAAGGCGAGATCCAGCCGCTGATGGGCCTGCTGGCCCGCGAAGCCGGCAAGACCTTCGCCAACGCCATCGCCGAAGTGCGCGAAGCCGTGGACTTCCTGCGTTACTACGCGGTGCAGGCGCGTCACGATTTCACCAACGACGCCCACCGCCCATTGGGCCCGGTGGTCTGCATCAGCCCGTGGAACTTCCCGCTGGCGATTTTCAGTGGGCAAGTCGCCGCCGCACTGGCCGCCGGTAACCCGGTATTGGCCAAGCCTGCCGAGCAAACCCCGCTGGTGGCCGCACAAGCGGTACGTATCCTGCTCGAAGCCGGTATTCCGGAAGGCGTGCTGCAACTGCTGCCGGGCCAGGGCGAAACCGTTGGTGCGCGCCTGGTCGGCGATGATCGCGTCAAAGGCGTGATGTTCACCGGTTCCACCGAAGTCGCGCGCCTGCTGCAACGCAATGTCGCCGGGCGCCTGGATGCCCAGGGCCGACCGATCCCGCTGATCGCCGAAACCGGTGGCCAGAACGCGATGATCGTCGACTCCTCGGCCCTGACCGAACAAGTGGTCATCGACGTGGTGTCGTCGGCCTTCGACAGCGCCGGCCAGCGTTGCTCGGCCCTGCGTGTACTGTGCCTGCAGGAAGATTCTGCAGACCGCGTCATCGAAATGCTCAAGGGCGCCATGGCTGAATGCCGTTTGGGCAACCCGGAGCGCCTGTCGGTGGATATCGGCCCGGTGATCGACGCCGAAGCCAAGGCTGGCATCGAGAAACACATCCAGGCCATGCGCGACAAAGGCCGTGCGGTGTACCAAGTGGCGATCGCCGACGGCGAAGAGATCAAGCGCGGCACCTTCGTGATGCCCACCCTGATCGAACTGGAAAGCTTCGACGAGCTGCAACGGGAGATCTTCGGCCCGGTGCTGCACGTGGTGCGCTACAAGCGCAAGGAGATCGACCAGTTGATCGGCCAGATCAACGCTTCCGGCTACGGCCTGACCCTGGGCGTACACACGCGCATCGACGAGACCATCGCCAAGGTGATCGACAACGTTCATGCCGGCAACGTCTACGTCAACCGCAACATTGTCGGGGCGGTGGTCGGCGTGCAGCCGTTTGGCGGCGAAGGTTTGTCGGGCACCGGCCCGAAAGCCGGTGGTCCGCTGTACCTGTACCGCCTGCTGTCGACGCGTCCTACCGATGCGATCGAGCAGTCCTTCGTTCGCGGCGATGCATTGTCCGCACCGGACGTGCGCCTACGCGACGCCATGAGCCAACCGCTGACCGCCTTGAAAGCCTGGGCCGACAGCCACACGCTCAGCGACCTGAGCGCCCTGTGCAGCCGGTTCGCCACGCAATCGCAAAGCGGTATCACCCGCCTGTTGGCCGGCCCGACCGGCGAGCGCAACAGCTACGCCATCCTGCCCCGCGAGCACGTACTGTGCCTGGCAGAAGTAGAAGGTGACCTGCTGACCCAACTGGCGGCGGTATTAGCCGTCGGCGGTTCGGCGGTATGGCCGGAAACCGAGCTGACCAAAGCCTTGTTCCCACGCCTGCCGAAAGAGATTCAGGCGAAGATCAAGCGCGTGGCCGACTGGACCAAGGACGATGTGCTGTTCGACGCTGTCCTGCACCACGGCGATTCCGATCAACTGCGCGCGGTTTGCCAGCAAGTGGCCCAGCGTGGCGGGGCGATTGTCGGGGTACATGGTTTGTCCCAAGGCGAGACAGCAATTGCCCTGGAGCGTCTGGTGATCGAGCGTGCGCTGAGCGTCAACACCGCAGCGGCGGGCGGTAACGCCAGCCTGATGACCATCGGCTAACTGCCGAAACGCGGTAAACATGTGGGAGGGGCTTGCCCCTCCCACATTTGGCTGTATTTCAATTCCTCGTCCGCGTTCTGCCCCTCCATCACCCAGATCAATCTTGCTATCCAGCCTCTATTCGCGCACTTAGACTCAGGCTCCTTCCCACACAGGTAAGCCGCCATGTCCGAGACGCTCCTCAGTTCCCGCAATCTGGCTTTCGAGCTGTACGAAGTCCTCGATGCCGAGGGCCTGACCCAGCGCGAGCGGTTTGCCGAACATAATCGCGAAACCTTCGACGCGGCCATCAGTACCGCCCGCACCATTGCCGAAAAGTACTTCGCACCGCATAACCGCAAAAACGACGAAAACGAACCGCGCTACGAGGACGGCAAGGCCATCCTGATCCCGGAAGTCAAACCGGCCGTGGACGCCTTCCTCGAAGCCGGCTTCCTCAATGCCGCGCGCAGTTTCGAAGCCGGCGGCATGCAGTTGCCGACATTGCTGTCCCAAGCCTGCTTCGCGCACTTCCAGGCGGCCAACGCGGCGTCAACGTCCTACCCGTTCCTGACCATGGGCGCCGCCAACCTGATCGAAAGTTTCGGCACCGAGGAGCAGAAGCAACGCTTCCTGCAGCCGATGATCGAGGGGCGCTTCTTCGGCACCATGGCCCTGACCGAGCCGCATGCCGGCTCGTCGCTGTCGGACATTCGTACCCGCGCAGAGCCTGCACCGGATGGCAGCTATCGGCTCAAGGGCAACAAGATCTTTATCTCCGGCGGCGACCACCCGCTGTCGGAAAACATCGTGCATATGGTGCTGGCCAAACTGCCGGACGCGCCGGCCGGGGTGAAGGGCATTTCGCTGTTTATCGTGCCCAAATTCCTGGTCAACGACGATGGCAGCCTGGGTGAGCGCAACGATGTGCTGCTGGCCGGGCTGTTTCACAAGATGGGTTGGCGCGGCACCACGTCCACGGCGCTGAATTTCGGCGATAACGGGCACTGTGTCGGCTATCTGGTGGGCAAACCGCATCAGGGCCTGAGCTGCATGTTCCAGATGATGAACGAAGCGCGCATCGGCGTCGGCATGGGCGCGGTGATGCTCGGTTACGCCGGCTACCTGTATTCCCTGGAATACGCCCGCGAACGCCCGCAAGGCCGCCTGCCGGACAGCAAAGACCCGAGTACCGCGCCGGTGTCGATCATCCAGCACGCCGATATCAAGCGCATGTTGCTGACCCAGAAAGCCTACGTCGAAGGCGCCTTCGACCTCGGCCTGTTTGCCGCGCGCCTGTTCGACGACACCACCACCCTGGCAACCGACGTCGAGCGCAAGCGCGCTCACGAACTGCTCGACCTGCTGACGCCGATCGTCAAATCCTGGCCCTCGGAGTTCTGCCTCAAGGCCAACGAGCTGGCGATCCAGATCCTCGGCGGCCACGGCTACACCCGCGAATACCCGGTGGAACAGTATTACCGCGACAACCGCCTCAACCCGATCCATGAAGGCACCCACGGTATCCAGTCCCTGGACCTGCTGGGGCGCAAGCTCGCGCAGAACGGCGGCGCAGGCCTGAAGCAACTGATTCGGTTGATCGCCGAAACAGGCGCACGGGCGCAGCAATATCCATCGCTGAAGGCCATGAGAGAACCGCTGGAACAGTTGGTGGCACGCCTGCAAAGCGTGACGATCGGCCTGCTGACGGATCTCGCCCAAGGCAAGGTCAACAGCAGCCTGGCGAATTCGGCGCTGTACCTGAAGGTGTTCGGGCACACAGTGATTGGCTGGCGCTGGCTGGAGCAGGCGATTCGCGCCGAAGAAGGCCTGGCCAAGGGCAATGCGGCGGACACCGCGTTCTATAAAGGCAAGCTCCAGGCGGCCCGCTACTTCCTGACCTGGGAAGTACCGGGCTGCCATCATGAACTGGCAATACTGGAGGCCCGCGACGATACGTGCCTCGGCATGCAGGATGAGTGGTTCTAAGGCTGTCCGATAGCCTTGGAAATCACCTCGACCGTGGCGCTGACTTGCTCTTGGTAACGGTCGAGTTCCTGCTGGTGACGCTGTTGCATTTCGATCTGCTCGGCGCACAGGTTCAGCGCGGCCAGTACCAATAGCTTGTCACCGATCAGGGTCGGGTACTTTTTCTTGGTGGTGGCCAGGGAGGCCTTGAGCAGGGTCACGGCGTGCATCAGGGTTTGATCTTCCCCGGCCGGAGCCTTGATCGAGTAATCCTCTCCGAGAATCGAAACGACCTTTATCCCTTCGTTCATGCGCTGACAGGCCCTGCGCTCACACGCTCAACCAACGCCTGGATACGCGCAGCGGTGGCGCCGTTCTTTTCTTCCTGTTCCATCAGGTTCAATTGCAGGCTGTCATTCTCATCCTTGGCGCGGGCCAATTGCGCCTTGAGGGATTCATTGGTGCCCAACAGGTCTTGATTCTGCTGTACCAGGTCGCTGACCAGTTGTTCCAGTTGGCTGAGGGATGCTTCTAACATTTTGATTTCCTGGGCTTTTTAAAAGGGCGGTGACGATAAAGAAAATTCACCTCGGATGCCAGGGTTATCCCCGGCGCGCAGCCCGATTGTTAAGGGCCGGGCCGCACTTTCGAGCCTTAGTGACTGCATTTCCCCCATCTGGTTCCTGAATCGGCCCGGCCCCTCGTCCGATGCGATAAAAACACACGCCACTATAGACTTTAGTCGTACTGCCGATAGGTAATACTCACCCTGTCTCATAGCCGCATGGATCGCGCTTCTCCCCAGGACTCCCGCATGTCTCTTCGTAATATGAATATCGCGCCGCGCGCGTTCCTAGGCTTCGCGATGATTGGCGCACTCATGTTGTTTCTCGGTGTGTTCGCCCTGAACCAAATGAGCAAAATCCGCGCGGCGGCAGAAGACATCACGCTGTCCAGCGTCCCGAGTATTCGCGCCCTCGATGAGTTCACCCAGCTGACATTGCGCCTGCGGGTGCTGTCATACCGCTTGCTGACCAACCGCAGGCCGGACGCGCAGCAAAAAACCCTGGAAACCATCGAACAGCGCAACCAGCAGATTCGGACCGCCCAGGGCATCTACGAAAAACTCATCGACAGCAGCGAAGAACGCGCGGCCTACGACGAATACGTGCGCCTGCTAGCCCAGTACCATCAGATCGAAGAGCGCATGAAGAGCATGTCGCGGGCCAATCAGGTCGACGAGCTGCGCGAGTTGCTCAACAGCGAGTTGCTGAGCAACGCCGAGCAGATCAACGCCGTGCTGGCGCGCCTGGCGGACATCAATAACAAGATGGCCCTGGCCACCAATCAGCAGGCCAAAGACCAATACAACCTGGCCTTCGACCTGGTGGTTGGGCTGCTGGTCATCGCCACGACGCTGACCCTGTTGTTCGCCTGGCTGCTGACCCGCAGCATCACCCTGCCGATCGCCCAGGCCCTGGACGCGGCTGAAGAAATCGCCGAAGGCAACCTGACACGCCCGATCAAGGTCGATGGCGACGACGAAGCCGGCCGCCTGCTAGCCGCCATGGCCAAGATGCAGGACAAGCTGCGCGACACCCTGCAACGCATCGCCGGCTCGGCCACTCAGTTGGCTTCTGCCGCCGAAGAGCTCAACGCCGTGACCGACGAAAGCGCCCGTGGCCTGACCCAACAAAACAACGAAATCGAACAGGCCGCCACCGCGGTCAACGAGATGACCAGCGCCGTCGAGGAAGTCGCGCGCAATGCGGTGAGCACCTCCGAGGCCTCGCGCAACGCCACCACCTCCGCCGGTGACGGCCGCGACCTGGTGCAGGAAACCGTCAGCGCCATCGAGCGCATGAGCGGCGACGTACAAGCCACCGCGACGCTGATCGGCGACCTGGCCAATGAGTCGCGCGACATCGGCAAGGTGCTCGACGTGATTCGCGGCCTCGCCGACCAGACCAACCTGCTGGCCCTGAACGCGGCGATTGAAGCGGCGCGTGCCGGGGAAGCCGGCCGTGGCTTTGCCGTAGTGGCCGACGAAGTGCGTGCGCTGGCCCATCGCACCCAGCAGTCGACCAGCGAGATCGAACGGATGATCGGCAGTATCCAGGCCGGCACCGAGCATGCCGTGGATTCGATGCGCAACAGCACCGAGCGCGCGGAATCGACGCTGAACATCGCCAAAGGCGCGGGGATGTCGCTGGATACGATCAACACGGCGATTGTCGAGATCAATGAACGCAACCTGGTGATCGCCAGCGCGGCGGAGGAACAAGCGCAGGTGGCACGGGAAGTGGACCGCAACCTGGTGAACATTCGTGATCTGTCGGTGCAATCGGCAACCGGCGCCGGCCAGACCAGTGCCGCGAGCAGCGAGTTGTCGCGCCTGGCGGTGGACTTGAACGGGATGGTCGGGCGGTTTCGCCTCTAAGAATGTGGGAGGGGGCTTGCCCCCGATTTCGGTGTATCAGAATCAGATGTGCTGGCTGACACTCAGCTATCGGGGGCAAGCCCCCTCCCACATTTAGATCGGCGCCCGTCGCTAAAACCTTTTTGACAGCGCGGCAATTCAACAGGTTAGAATCGCTGGCACGCAGACTGCATGGTCAGAATGCGTCCGTCTTATTTTGCCCATGGAGTACTGCCTTTGAATGCGACCACCATCAACAGCCTGTTCTTGATCGGCGCGTTGCTGGTGAGTGCGAGCATTCTGGTGAGCTCTCTTTCGTCCCGCCTGGGCATTCCGATCCTGGTGATCATCCTGGCCGTGGGCATGGTCGCCGGCGTCGACGGCGGCGGCATCATCTTCGATAACTACCCGACCGCCTACCTGGTGGGCAACCTCGCCCTGGCCGTGATCCTGCTCGACGGCGGCTTGCGCACCCGGGTGGCGAGTTTTCGCGTGGCACTCTGGCCGGCGTTGTCGCTGGCCACTGTGGGGGTGTTGATTACCACCGGCCTCACTGGCATGGCCGCGGCCTGGCTGTTTGACCTCAACATCATTCAAGGCTTGCTGATCGGCGCGATTGTCGGCTCCACCGACGCCGCCGCGGTGTTCTCGCTGCTCGGCGGCAAGGGGCTCAACGAACGGGTCTCCGCCAGCCTGGAAATCGAATCCGGCAGCAACGACCCGATGGCGGTGTTCCTCACCGTCACCCTGATCGACATGCTCGCCAGCGGCCAGACCGGCCTGCACTGGAACCTGCTGTTGCACCTGGTGCGCGAGTTCGGCATCGGCGGCCTCATCGGCCTCGGCGGCGGCTGGCTGATGCTGCAGATGGTCAACCGCATCAACCTGGCCAACGGCCTGTACCCGATCCTGGTGATCGCCGGCGGCCTGTTCGTCTTCGCCCTGACCAACGCCCTGCACGGCAGCGGCTTCCTCGCCGTGTACCTGTGCGGGCTGGTGATCGGCAACCGCCCGGTGCGCAGCCGTCATGGCATTTTGCATATGCTCGACGGCATGGCCTGGCTCGCCCAGATCGGCATGTTCCTGGTACTCGGCCTGCTGGTCACGCCCCACGACCTGCTGCCGATTGCGCTGCCCGCCCTGGGCCTGGCGCTGTGGATGATCCTGTTTGCGCGGCCGCTGTCGGTGATGGTCGGCCTGCTGCCGTTCAAGGCGTTCCACGGCCGCGAAAAAGCCTTTATCGCCTGGGTCGGCCTGCGCGGCGCGGTGCCGATCATTCTTGCGGTGTTCCCGCTGATGGCCGGCCTGCCCCATGCACAGCTGTACTTCAACCTGGCGTTCTTTATCGTGCTGGTCTCGCTGCTGGTGCAAGGCACCAGCCTGCCGTGGGTGGCCAAGCTGCTGAAAGTGACCGTGCCACCGGAGCCGGCACCGATTTCCCGCGCAGCCCTGGAAGTTCACGTCACCAGTGAATGGGAACTGTTCGTCTACCGCCTGGGTGCGGAAAAATGGTGCATCGGCGCAGCCCTGCGCGAGCTGAAAATGCCCGAAGGCACGCGTATCGCGGCGCTGTTCCGTGGCCAGCAACTGCTCCATCCGTCGGGTAGTACGGTGCTGGAAGCCGACGATCTGCTCTGCGTGATCGGTCACGAACACAACCTGCCGGCCCTGGGCAAACTGTTCAGCCAGGCGCCGCAACGCGGTTTGGATTTGCGCTTCTTCGGCGACTTCGTCCTCGAAGGCGACGCCCAGCTGGGCGCGGTCTCGGCGCTGTACGGCCTGCAGCTCGAAGGCATCGACCCGGACATGCCATTGAGCCACTTCATCACCCAGAAAGTCGGCGGCGCGCCGGTGGTCGGCGACCAGGTGGAGTGGAACAACACGATCTGGACCGTCGCAGTCATGGACGGGAACAAGATTGGCAAAGTCGGCGTCAGATTCCCCGAAGGAAGTCGCCCGGGCCCCGGACTCTTCCTCTAAACTGCGGGGCAATACTGCCCCGATTCTTCACCTTGCTCGACCGGTCTCTATGCCAACCCTGCGCACTTTTCTCGCCACTGCCCTGCTGGGCCTGACCCTTTGTGTCGGCAGCGTATACGCCGCCGACCCGCCCAGCGCCGACGCTATCCAGCAAACCCTGGACAAGCTGCCCGACCGCAAGCTGCCCGACGCCGACATGAAGGCGCTGCAGGCGATCCTGCAGCAGACGCTGACCCACCTGGGCAACAAGCAGGATTACGAGCAGCGCCTGGCCGATCTCAAGCGCCAGTTGCAAGACGCCCCACGCCAGACCAGCGAAAACCAGCGCGAACTGACCCGGCTCAAGGCCACCAAAGTCGTCCCGGTGGCCCAGCGCTACGCCACGTTGCCGGTGCCGCAACTGGAACAACTGCTGGTGCAGCGCACCACCCAGCAAGGCGACCTGCAAAAAGACCTGGCCGACGCCAACAGCCTGACCATCGCCGCCCAGACCCGCCCCGAACGCGCGCAGACCGAAATCAGCAGCAGCCAGACACGCATCCAGCAGATCAACGCGACCCTCAAGACCGGCAAGGACAATGGCAAAACCCTCAGCGCCGACCAGCGCAACCAGTTGAACGCCGAACTGGCGTCACTGAATGCACTGATCCCACTGCGCCGCCAGGAACTGGCCGGCAACAGCCAACTGCAAGACCTGGGCAACAGCCAGCATGACCTGGTGGTGGAAAAAACCGCGCGCTTGGAACAAGAGATCCAGGACCTGCAAACCCTGATCAACCAGAAACGCCTGGCCCAGTCCCAGCAGACGGTGACCCAACAGTCCATCGAAGCGCAGAAAGCCGGCAGCAGCAGCCTGTTGGCCACGGAAAGCGCGGCCAACCTGAAGCTGTCCGACTACCTGCTCAAAAGCACCGACCGCCTCAACGACCTGACCCAGAAGAACCTGCAGACCAAGCAGCAACTGGACACCGTGACCCAGAGCGACTCGGCGCTGGACGAACAGATCAACGTGCTCAAGGGCAGCCTGCTGCTGTCGAAGATTCTGTACAAACAGAAACAGGCCTTGCCGCGCCTCACGGTCGACCGCAACCTCGCCGACGACATCGCCAACATTCGCCTGTACCAGTTCGAGGTCAACCAGCAGCGCGAACTGATCAGCTCGCCCAGCACCTATGTGGATAACCTGCTGGCCAACCAGCCGCCGGATGAGGTCACCCCGCAATTGCGGCGCACTCTGCTGGAACTGGCGATCACCCGCAGCGACCTGCTCGAGCGCCTGAGCCGCGAGCTGAGCGCGCTGCTCAATGAATCGATCACCCTGCAACTGAACCAGAAACAACTGCTGAGCACCGCCACCACCCTGCGTGCGACCCTCGATGAGCAGATGTTCTGGATTCCCAGCAACAAGCCGCTGGACACCGAGTGGCTGGAAACCGTCCCGGATCACCTGAGCAAGCAAGTCACCTCCCTGCCCTGGGCCTCCAGCGTCAGCGAACTGTACGACGGCCTGACCCAGCGCCCGCTGCTGTTCTTGCCGTTGCTGCTGTTGATCGGCGCACTGTTGTGGCGGCGCAATGCCTTGTACGCGCGGCTGAAAAAGGTTCACATGGACATCGGCCACTTCAAGCGTGACAGCCAATGGCACACGCCCCAGGCGATCCTGGTGAATATCCTGCTGGCCATGCCCGTGGCCTTGGGCCTGGCGTTATGCGGTTATGCGTTGCAGATCGACGCCCGCGGGCAAAACGCCAACCTGGGTGCCGCGCTGTTGCAGATCGCCCAGGCGTGGTTGGTGTTCTACACCGCCTACCGAATCCTCGCGCCAGGCGGCGTCGCCGAATTGCACTTCCGCTGGGAACGACCGCAGGTCGCATTCCTGCAAGGTTGGGTACGCAAGCTCGGGCTGGTGGTGCTGGCGCTGGTGGCCGTGGTGGCCATTGCCGAGCACCAGCCGGCAGCCCTGGCCGACGACGTGCTGGGTATCGGCGTGGTGCTGACCTGCTATGCGCTGATGGCCTGGCTGCTGGGTCGCCTGCTGTTGCACAGCACGACCCACGAGAAAGCCTCACTGTTCCGCAAAACCGCGGGTCTGTTGTTTACCGCGCTGCCCATCGCACTGTTTATCGCCGTGTGCTTCGGCTATTACTACACCGCGCTGAAGCTCAGCGACCGGTTGATCAACACCCTGTACCTGTTGATGTTCTGGCTGGTGATCGAAGCCACATTCGCCCGCGGCCTGGGCGTCGCCGCCCGGCGCCTGGCCTATTCGCGGGCATTGGCAAAACGCCAGGCCGCCAAGGAAGCCGGCGAAGGCGAAGCGGTGATCGAAGAGCCGACCCTGGACATCGAACAGGTCAACGAACAATCCATGCGCCTGATCCGCCTGGCCCTGCTCGGCGGCTTCATCGCGGCGCTGTACTGGGTGTGGTCGGACCTGATCTCGGTGTTCTCCTACCTCGACAACGTCACCCTCTACGAATACACCAGCGGCACCGGGGCCAATATCAGCATGGTGCCGATCAGCATCGGCGACATGCTCGGCGCGCTGATCATCATCGGCATCACCTTCGCCCTGGCGCGCAACCTGCCCGGCTTGCTGGAAGTGCTGGTGCTGTCCAAGCTGGACCTGGCCCAGGGCAGCGCCTACGCCACCACCACGTTGCTGTCCTACGTGATTGCCGGCGTGGGGTTTGTGGCGACCCTATCGACCCTCGGCGTGAGCTGGGACAAGTTGCAATGGCTGGTGGCGGCGCTGTCGGTGGGCCTGGGCTTCGGCATGCAGGAGATCTTCGCCAACTTTATCTCCGGCATCATGATCCTGTTCGAGCGCCCGGTGCGGATCGGCGACACCATCACCATCGGCAACCTGTCGGGCACGGTGAGCAAGATCCGCATCCGCGCCACCACCATCACCGACTTCGACCGCAAGGACATCATTGTCCCGAACAAGACGTTCATCACCGGGCAACTGATCAACTGGTCGCTGACCGACACCATCACCCGGGTCACCCTCAAGCTCGGCGTGGACTACGGCTCCGACCTCGATCTGGTGAAAGCCCTGTTGCTCCAGGCCGCGCGCGAAAACCCGCGGGTGCTGAAAGAACCCGAACCCCACGTGTACTTCCTCAACTTCGGCGAAAGCACCCTCGACCACGAACTGCGCATGCACGTGCGCGACCTCGGTGACCGCAACCCGGTGATCGACGAGGTGAACCGTTTTATCAACCGCGAGTTCAAGAACAACCACATCAACATCTCGTTCCGGCAGATGGAGGTTTACCTGAAGAATCTGCACGGCCAGGAGTACAAGCTGGTGCCGGTAGAAGACGAAAAACGCACCATCGCCAACCCGGCCGAGACGCACGACGCACCGGAACCGCCGCCGGGCAAAGTGGTGGACGCCCCCGAGCCGCCACCCTCCAAGCTCGACTAAAACGCCTATCCCCAGCAGAATGCTCGGACATTCTGCTGGAGATGGCCGGTGAAAGCCCTCGACGAACTGACCTTCGACAATCGCTTCGCACGCCTGGGCGACGCGTTCTCAACCCACGTCCTGCCCGAGCCCCTCGACGAACCGCGCCTGGTCGTGGCGAGCGACGCCGCCATGGCCCTGCTCGACCTCGACCCGGCCGTGGCCGAAACGCCAGTGTTCGCCGAACTGTTCGGCGGCCACAAGCTGTGGGCCGAAGCCGAACCGCGGGCGATGGTGTATTCCGGGCATCAGTTCGGCTCCTACAACCCGCAGTTGGGCGATGGCCGTGGCTTGCTGCTCGGCGAGGTGTATAACCGCGCCGGCGAACACTGGGACTTGCACCTCAAGGGCGCCGGGCAGACGCCGTACTCGCGGATGGGCGATGGTCGCGCCGTGCTGCGCTCTTCGATTCGGGAGTTTCTGGCATCAGAAGCCCTGCACGCATTGAACATCCCTAGCAGCCGGGCGCTGTGTGTGATCGGCTCAAGCACGCCGGTTTGGCGCGAGAAGCAGGAACGCGGGGCGATGGTGTTGCGCCTGGCCCGTAGCCATGTCCGCTTCGGCCATTTCGAATACTTCTACTACACCCAGAAGCCCGAGCAGCAGGCGGCACTGGCCGAACACGTGTTGAAGCTGCACTTCCCCGAGTGCCGGGAACAGCCCGAACCGTACCTGGCAATGTTCCGCGAAGTCGTCGAACGCAACGCCGCACTGATCGCCAAATGGCAGGCCTATGGCTTCTGCCATGGGGTGATGAACACCGACAACATGTCGATCCTCGGCATCACCTTCGATTTCGGGCCGTTTGCGTTTCTCGACGATTTTGACGCGCACTTCGTCTGCAACCATTCCGATCATGAAGGGCGCTACTCCTTCAGCAATCAGGTGCCGATCGGGCAGTGGAACCTCAGCGCGCTGGCGCAGGCGCTCACACCGTTTATCAGCGTCGACGCCTTGAAGGAAACCCTCGGCCTGTACCTGCCGCTGTACCAGGCGCACTACCTGGACCTGATGCGCCGCCGCCTGGGGCTGACCAGCGCCGAAGACGATGACCAGAAACTGCTGGAGCGCCTGCTGCAATTGATGCAGAACAGCGGCGTGGACTACACGCTGTTCTTCCGCCGCCTGGGCGATGAACCGGCGGCGCTCGCAGTGGCGCGGTTGCGTGACGAGTTTGTCGACAGGAACGGCTTCGATGCCTGGGCAGACGCGTACAAGGCCCGCGTGGCGCGCGATGGCGAGTACAGCGAAGAACAGCGCCGAGCACGGATGCATGCGGTCAACCCGCTGTACATCCTGCGCAACTACCTCGCACAGAACGCCATCAGCGCCGCCGAGTCGGGGGATTACAGCGAAGTGCGGCGGCTGCACGAGGTGTTGCGCAAACCGTTCGAGGAGCAGGCCGGGATGGAGCAGTACGCGCAGCGGCCGCCGGATTGGGGCAAGCATTTGGAGATCAGTTGTTCTTCGTAGAGTCGGCTAGATGAACGTCTCCACGGAAACCCCAAAGCGTTCGGCCAACCATTTAATCTGTCGCAGATTGAGCTTACGCTTACCGCTCAGAATCTCGGAAACGACTGACTGTGTGCCTAAGCCTGGCAGATCACTTTGATTCAAGCCGTGTTCGCGCATCATCGCGCGCAACACGTCAACACCACTGACGATGGGCATCGGACGATGCTCGTGATCGTAGGCTTCGATCCAGTCACTGAGAATATCCACCAAACTCATAAGCGGATTTGATTCGTCCTCCCCGACCAAATCCAGCAACTCGTCGAGGGCAGCAACCAATGCATCGTAATCCGCCTCGTTTTTTGGCTTGCGCAGTAATGGTGAAACAAATTGCCAATGTTCAGCGGCGAGCTGAATGAGTGCGCTCATCTGATTGTCTCCTTCCACTTGTCTTGTTCGTATTCGCGGTGATCCAGCAGATGCTTGATGTAAATTCGTTGTGCTGGGTACCGCACGAAAGCAATTAACCTCAGTTTATTGCCACCGATGTCGAACACATGGAACTGCCCGACTTTATCCGTCGCAGGAAAAATGCCTTTCATTGACGCGAAATCTCCTGGGCTATTGCGCTTTATCCGTCGGTACCACTCATCCAAAGCACTCGCTGAGCGCGGCCACTTTTCCTTTGCTTCCCAGATCCTTTTCTCACTAATCACTCGCATGCAACATCCTTATCGCATCTTGCTATGAAGGTTAAACCCGAACTCAAACTATCGCAATTTGCTATAACCGCAAACAGACAGATGGCGGGAAACAGAACGCGCTCCAACAGCCTAGATAAGCGGCTTCACATCGACATGGCAGAAACTGTGAACGGATGAGTCACCGCTCCCACGCCTTGATAAACCCCAGACCTGACTCCAAATAGGATCTATTGGCCAGTCTCAAAGGAGCGCCACCATGCCCAACCCTCTCGTCATTCCCTGCCCGCACTGCAACGGCCTCAATCGCATCCCCGGCGAACGCCTGGGCGATGCGCCGAAGTGCGGGCGCTGCAAGCAGCCGGTGCTGCTGAACAAACCTTTTGAACTGAAACAGGGCGACTACACCAGCCAGATCAAGGGCGACCTGCCGTTGCTGGTGGATGTGTGGGCCGATTGGTGCGGGCCGTGCAAGTCGTTCGCGCCCATCTTCGAGCAGGCCGCCGCGCAGCTGGAAGGCAAGTGCCGGCTGGCCAAGCTCGACAGCGAGGCCAATCAGCAGTTGTCGGCGCAGTTGGGGATTCGCTCGATTCCCAGTTTGATTCTGTTCAAGAACGGCCGCGAAGTGGCGCGTCAGAGTGGGGCGTTTCCGTTGCCGCAGTTGATGAGCTGGTTGCGCAGCCAAGGGGTCTAGTGTGGGAGGGAGCTCGCTCCCGATGACGGTGTATCAATCAGCTTATGTTGCGCCTGACCCACCGTCATCGGGAGCAAGTCCCTTCCCACATCGGTTTTGTGTGGTGCTTTAGGTCAGGCGTTTTCCAGCAGGTTATGCAACTCCACAAACTGCTGCGTCAGCTTGTGCCGTGGGTCCAGGTGGATCAGCGGCTTGTTCTGCTGGTGCGACTCACGCATGCGTACCGAACTCGCCAGGTACACCGGCAGCACCGGCAAGCCTTCGGCAATCAACTCATCGAGCATCTGCTGCGGCAAGCTCGCCCGCGCCTGGAACTGGTTGACCACGATGCCTTCGACTTCCAGGCCTTCGTTGTGGTCTTCCTTCAATTCTTCGATTTCCGCCAGCAGGCCATACAGCGCCTGGCGCGAGAAACTGTCGCAATCGAAGGGGATCAACACACGATCAGCAGCAATCAGCGCCGAAACCGCATAAAAATTCAACGCTGGCGGGGTATCCAGGTAAATCCGGTCGTAGTCTTCGCTCAGTTCATCCAGCAGCTTTCGCAGCTTGTTGATCTTGTGCTTGGCTTCGAGCTTGGGCTGCAAATCCGCCAGCTCAGCGGTGGCGGTGATCACGTGCAGGTTGTCGAAGGGCGTTTCGTAGATATCCACCCGGTTTTTCTTGGCGAACGGCCCGGAAGACAGGGTTTGCTTGAAGAACTCGGCAATACCCATCGGTATATCGTCGCCGGTCAGCCCGGTGAGGTACTGAGTAGAGTTGGCTTGTGCATCGAGGTCCACCAACAGGGTTCGATAACCTTCACTGGCGCTGACCGCCGCCAGGTTGCAGGCGATGCTGGACTTGCCAACCCCGCCTTTTTGATTGAACACCACGCGCCGCATGGAAAAACCTCCGTGTACCAATGAATGCCCGAGTGTAGAGGGCAAAAGCGCCGGTTAGCTACCTCGTTCATCCATGCACTGCTGCATTAATGGTCCGGGCTAGCATCTAACGTACAAATGAAAAGGAACAGTCCGACAATCCAGCTCGGTTCTCAGTGAAGGACAATCTGTAAATCTTCCCCCAGCAAATTGTAATCGGCCGTGAACAAATATTTACCAAAGTTTGCTAGAACCCCACAGCACCGGGATAATGCGCGCCACTCGGCTGCTGCTCCCTGTCCCGGTATTCGGGGCCAGTGGCCGCGCATGGAAGCCCGCAGGGGCGGGATATCTTCTCAGTGATCAATTTCAATATCAGCCAATGGCGCGCCTGGGCTCCGGGCCTCGAAAGTGCGGACGACTGGCGCGCCTGGTGCCAGGCGCCAGTGTTGCTACCCGCCAGCGAAGCCTCCCCCGACGTCTCGTTTTTACCGGCCATGCAGCGCCGCCGCCTGAGCCGTCTGGCGCGCATGGCTTTCAGCGTGGGCTGGCCGCTGGCCGAGGGCCTGCAAGACCTGCCGCTGGTGTTCGTTTCCCGCCACGGCGAAACCCCGCGCACCCTCGACATCCTCAGCGACCTGGCCAACGACCAGCCGCTGTCGCCGACCCAGTTCAGCCTGTCGGTGCATAACGCGGTGATTGGCCTGTGGTCGATCCTGCGCAATGAAACCAGCGAAATGACCGCCCTCGCCGCCGCCGGCGATGGCCTGGAACACGGCATGCTCGAAGCAGCGGCCCTGCTCAATGAAGGCGCCCCGGCGGTATTGCTGGTGATCAGCGAGGAACAGCCACCCGAGGCCTACGCCAACTGGATCCACGACGTGCCCTTCCCCTACGCCCTCGGCCTGTTACTGACGCCGGGCGACGAGTGGCAACTGGAACTGCACACCGGCACTGTCCAACACACTCACACCCAGTGGCCTCATGCCCTGAACCTGCTACGCACCCTGTTGACCGAACAGGGCGCCTGCCAACACGCCTGGAAGAACCGCGTATGGAACTGGCAACGCAAGCCCTGAACGACAAGCCACGGGACGCCTACTACTGGCGCCTGTTCGCCACCGCCGCCAGCTTCGCGCTGTTTGGCGTCGGCGGGCTGTGCCTGCGCTTACTGGTGTTTCCGTTGCTCAATTGCCTGCCGGGGACTGCCAGCCAGCACCAACGGCGCGCGCGGCATACCATCAGTCGCCTGTTCTGGTTGTTCATTCGGTGGATGCAGCGCCTGGGCATTCTCACGTTCAGCGTCGACGGTGCCGACAAACTCGGGCGCCCCGGCCAGATGATCGTCGCCAACCACCCGTCACTGATCGACGTGGTGTTCCTGATCGGCCTGATGCGCCAGACCAACTGCGTGGTCAAGCAGAGCCTGTTTCAAAACCCGTTCACCCGTGGGCCGGTGCGCGATGCCGGCTACATCAGCAATGACGGCAGCGCGGACATGCTCGACGCCGCCGCCGATGCGCTGCGCGAAGGTCAGACCCTGATCATCTTTCCAGAAGGCACCCGCACCACACCCGGCGCGGCGCCTGCCTTTCATCGCGGCGGCGCCGCGATTGCGTTGCGTGGTGCGACAATCATCACCCCCGTGGTAATCAAGGTCAGCCCCACCACCCTGACCAAGGCCGAACCCTGGTATCGCATTCCCAAACGCCGCTTTCACTTCAGTTTACGGGTGGGTGCCGATATAGAACCACAAGCGTTCGCCGCACTCGGCCCCGCGCCCCAGGCCTCACGCAAGCTCAACGATTACCTGCATCACTATTTTATTAAGGAGCTCGCCGAAGATGAGCAACTCAAACAGCCTTGAGCACGACATAAAGACGCTGATCATCGAGGCCCTGGGCCTGGAAGACATCAGCGTCGACGACATCAACAGCGACCAAACCCTGTTTGGCGAAGGCCTCGGCCTGGACTCAGTCGACGCCCTGGAACTGGGCCTGGCGATCCAGAAAAAGTACGGCATCAAGATCGATGCCGACGCCAAGGACACCCGCAATCACTTCACCAACGTGGCCAGCCTTGCGGCGTTCGTCACGGCCAAACAGGCAGCTTGAGACCGTACCATGCAAACTCGTGACGATATTTTCAACACCCTGCGCGCTGCCTTGGTGGAACTGTTTGAACTGGAACCTGAACGCATCACCCTCGAAGCCAACCTGTACCAGGACCTGGAAATCGACAGCATCGACGCCGTGGACCTGATCGACCACATCAAACGCCAGACCGGCAAAAAAATCGCCGCCGAAGAGTTCAAGGCTGTGCGTACCGTGAACGACGTGGTTGAGGCGGTGTACCGTCTGGTCCAACCGGCCGCATGAGCCGGCTGATCGGCCTTGGCCTGTTGCTGGCGGGGTTGCTGTACCCTTTCGCGGTGTATTACGGCACCGAGCACTTTGCACCGTGGCAATTCGGCCTGCTGCTCGGCAGCCTGTGGTTGCTGCGCGCGCTCACGGGTGCGCGGCGCCCCGGCAGCCGCTGGATGGCGGTGGCGATCATCCTGTTCTGCTTGGCCCTGGCCTGGTTCGACAACCCGCACCTGCTGCGCTGGTACCCGAGCCTGGTCAGCGCGTTCATGTTGGCGCTGTTCGGCTTGAGCCTGAAATACGGCCCGCCGATGGTCGAGCGCCTGGCACGCATGACCGACCCGCAACTGCCGCCGAAAGCCATTGTGTATACGCGCCAGGTCACCGTGGTGTGGAGCGTGTTTTTTCTGTGTAATGGCCTGCTGGCCGCCGCCCTCACCCTGTGGGCGCCGCTGAGCTGGTGGACGTTGTACAACGGCCTGATCGCCTACGGGCTGATGGGGCTGTTGTTTGCCGTGGAATGGCTGGTACGACAAAGGGTTCGAGGCCGCGTATGAATGGGTTGAAACTTGAGCACCTGCTGCTTGAGCCGTTGGAACAGCGCTTGGTCACCACCGAGCCTGCGATGAATCACGCCCAGCTGTGGGAGCAATCCCTGCGCCTGGCGGCAGGCCTGCACGCGCGCGGTATCCAGCGCGTGGCGGTGCATCTGGAAGACGCCGGCCTGCTGGCGATCGCCCTGCTGGGGGCCTGGCGCGCCGGGGTCGGCGTGTTGCTGCCCGCCGACCTGCAACCGCAGACTCGCCAACGCTGGGCCGACGCCGTCGACACCTGGCTGACCGACGCCGCAGACCTGGAGGCGTTGTATCAGGCGCCGTTGAGCCCGGCCGCCCTCGACCTGGATGCGTGCCAATTGAGCCTGTGTACCTCCGGCTCCAGCGGCGAACCCAAGCGCATCGACAAGACCCTGCGCCAGCTGGCCAACGAGGTGCAGGCCCTGGAAACGCTGTGGGGCGCGGACCTCAACGACGCCTGCATCATCGGCAGCGTCGCCACCCAACACATCTACGGCTTGTTATTCCGCGTGCTGTGGCCGTTGTGCGCCGGCCGCAGCTTCGTGCGCCGCCAACTGGCCTTCCCGGAGGATTTGCAGCGCGCCAGCCGCGAGCACCCACGGTTCGCCTGGGTCGCCAGCCCGGCGCTGCTCAAGCGGATGGGCGACAACCTCGACTGGCCGGCCCTGAGCCGAGTGTCGCGGGTGTTCTCCTCCGGCGGCGCCCTGCCCCTCGACGCGGCCGCCAGCCTGTACGAACGCTTGCAACAATGGCCGACGGAAATCCTCGGCAGCTCGGAAACCGGCGGCATTGCCTGGCGCCAAGGCGCGCAGCCGTGGCAGCCGTTCGCCGGGGTAGAACTGAGCCAGGACGCCGACGGTGCCCTGCGTATTGCCTCGCCGTACCTGCCCGCCGGGCATATCGAACAGACCGCCGACGCCGCCCGCCTGCATGCCGACGGCCGCTTCGAGCTGCTCGGGCGCCTGGATCGCATCGTCAAACTGGAAGAAAAACGTATCTCCCTGCCCATGCTCGAACAGGCCCTGATGGCGCACCCCTGGGTCGCCGAAACGCGCCTGGGCGTGGTCCAGGAAAACCGCGCCAGCCTCGGCGCCCTCGTGGTGCTGAGCACCGACGGCCTGCATGCCCTGCGCAACCAGGGCCGGCGTACCGTCACGCAAACCCTGCGCCAACACTTGAGCCAACACTGCGAAGCCCTGGCCTTGCCGCGTCGCTGGCGTTTACTGCGACAGTTGCCGCTGAACAGCCAAGGCAAGCTGCCCCAGGCCGAGATCGAAGCGCTGCTGCTGGCGCCCCGGCCGAAAGCCCCTGAGGTGCTGGAGCAAGTCGAAGCCGATGGCGAATGGACCTTGCAACTGAGCATCCCGCCGGACCTGGCCTACTTCAGCGGCCACTTCCCGGTGACGCCGGTGCTGCCGGGCGTGGTGCAGGTCGAGTGGGCGTTCACCCTCGGCCAGCAACTGCTCGACCTGCCAGCGACCTTTGCCGGCATGGAAGTGCTCAAGTTCCAGCAACTGGTGCGCCCCGGCGACCACGTCGAACTGCACCTGCGCTTCGACCCGCAACGCAGCAAGCTGTATTTCGCCTACCGCAACGGCGTCGCAGCCTGCTCCAGTGGCCGGATTCAACTGGAGCCTGCGCATGCATAACCCCTGCGCCCTGATCCCGGTCTACAACCATGAAACCGCCGTGCCGGCCGTGGTCCACAGCCTGCTCGACAGCGGCCTGCCATGCCTGTTGGTGGACGATGGCAGCAGCCCGGCGTGCGCGGCGGTGCTGGCGCAATTGGCGACCCTCGACAACGTCAGCCTGCTCACCCTGCCGAATAACCAAGGCAAGGGCAGCGCGGTGATGGCCGGCTTTCGCGAAGCGGCGCGCCTGGGCTTCACCCATGCCCTGCAAGTGGACGCCGACGGCCAACATGACCTGCGCGAAGTCGAGAGCTTCATCGACACCTCGCGCCGACACCCCACGGCGGTGATCTGCGGCTACCCCGAATACGACGACAGCGTGCCCAAGGGCCGCCTGTACGCACGCTACCTGACCCACGTGTGGGTGTGGATCAACACCCTGTCGCTGCAGATTCGCGATTCGATGTGCGGCTTTCGCGTGTACCCGCTGGGGCCGACCCTGGCGCTGATGGACTCGGCCTACATCGGCACCCACATGGATTTCGACTCGGACATCCTGGTGCGCCTGGCCTGGCGCAACCAGCCGATGCGCTGGCTGCCGACGAAGGTGCATTACCCCGCCGACGGCCTGTCGCACTTCCGCCTGTTCCGCGACAACGTGCGTATCTCGGCCATGCACACCCGGCTGTTCTTCGGCATGTTGGTGCGCGCACCGATGATTCTGTGGCGACGGTGGCAGGCATGAGCGACAGCAGCAAACACTGGGCCGACCGCGAAGAGCGTGGCAGTTTCTGGCTGATGAAACTCACCGCAGTCGCCGCCAGGCTGCTCGGGCGCCGGCTGTTGAGCCCGCTGCTGTACGGCATCGTGCTGTACTTCTTCCTGTTCGGCCGTACCGCGCGCCAGAGCACCTGGCAATACCAGCAGCGCCTGGCGCAATGGAGCGGCCGCGATGAGCTGCGCCCGACCCTGCGCAAAGTCTTCGGCCAGTTCATGGCATTTGCCGATGCGCTGCTGGACAAGCTCGACGTATGGAACGGCAAGCTGCGCATCGAGCAGATCGAAATCCACGACCCGGCGCAATTGCGTGGGCAACTGCGCGGCGAGCGCGGGCAGATGCTGGTGGGCGCGCACCTGGGCAACCTCGAAGTGTGCCGCGCGCTCGCGGAGATCGGCGAAAAAGTCACCATGAACGTGCTGGTCCACACCAAGCACGCCGAACGCTTCAACCGCCTGCTGGGCGAAGCCGGCGCGACCCATTTGCGCCTGATCCAGGTCAGCGAGCTGGACCCGGCCACCATGCTGCTGCTCAGCCAGCGCCTGGATGACGGCGAATGGCTGGCGATTGCCGGCGACCGCGTGCCACTGCACGGCGGGCGCACGGTGCGCGTGGACTTCCTCGGCCATGACGCCGCCTTCCCCCAGGGCCCGTGGCTGCTGGCCGGGCTGCTGAAATGCCCGGTCAACCTGCTGATGTGCCTCAAGCACCAGGGCCGCTATCGCCTGAGCATCGAACCGTTTGCCCAACTGATCGAATGGAAACGCAGCACCCGCGAGCAGGTCATCGCCCTGTGGACCGCACGCTACGCCGCACGCCTGGGCCAGTTCTGCCTGGAAGCGCCCCAACAATGGTTCAACTTTTACCCTTTCTGGAAGACCGATGACGACGCATCTTGAGCCGGTAACGTTTGGCGAACGCGCTTTGCGCATTGAAGACGTATTGGCCCTGGCCAATCGTCAGGCGCCCACGCACTTGCAGGATGATGCCGCGTATCGCCAGCGCATCGCCAAGGGCGCGCAGTTCCTCGACTCGCTGCTGGACAAGGAAGGCGTGATCTACGGCGTGACCACCGGCTATGGCGACTCGTGCGTGGTGGCGGTGCCGTTGCAGCACGTCGAAGCCCTGCCGCGGCACCTGTACACCTTCCACGGTTGCGGCCTGGGCAAGTTGCTCGACGCGCAAGCCACCCGCGCTGTGCTCGCGGCGCGTTTGCAGTCGCTGTGCCACGGCGTGTCCGGGGTGCGCGTGGAACTGCTCGAACGCCTGCACGCGTTCCTCGAACACGACGTGCTGCCGCTGATCCCGGAAGAAGGCTCGGTGGGCGCCAGCGGCGACCTGACGCCGCTGTCCTACGTGGCCGCGACGCTCTCCGGCGAACGCGACGTGCTGTTCCGCGGCGAACGCCGCCAGGCCATCGACGTCCACCGCGAACTGGGCTGGGAGCCGCTGGTCCTGCGGCCCAAGGAAGCCCTCGCACTGATGAACGGCACCGCCGTGATGACCGGCCTCGCCTGCCTGGCCTTCGCCCGCGCCGATTACCTGCTGCAATTGGCCACGCGCATCACCGCGCTGAACGTGGTGGCGCTGCAAGGCAACCCGGAACACTTCGACGAGCGCTTGTTCGCCGCCAAACCGCACCCTGGGCAGATGCAAGTCGCCGCGTGGTTGCGCCAGGACCTCGCCATCGATGCGCCGACTGCGCCGCTGCACCGTTTGCAGGACCGCTACTCGCTGCGTTGCGCGCCCCATGTTCTCGGCGTGCTGGCCGACAGCCTGAACTGGCTGCGCTCGTTCATCGAGATCGAACTCAACAGCGCCAACGACAACCCGATCATCGACGCCGAAGCAGAGCGCGTGCTGCACGGCGGGCACTTCTACGGCGGGCACATCGCCTTCGCCATGGACAGCCTCAAGACCCTGGTGGCCAACGTCGCCGACCTGCTCGACCGCCAGCTCGCCCTGCTGGTGGACGTGCGTTACAGCCACGGCCTGCCGAGCAACCTGTCCGGCGCCCCGGCCGACCGCGCAATGATCAACCACGGCTTCAAGGCAGTGCAGATCGGCACCAGCGCCTGGACCGCCGAAGCGCTGAAGAACACCATGCCGGCCAGCGTGTTTTCACGCTCCACCGAGTGCCACAACCAGGACAAAGTGAGCATGGGCACCATCGCCGCCCGCGATGCGATCCGTGTGCTGGAGCTGACCGAACAGGTCGCCGCCGCCACCCTGCTCGCCGCCAACCAGGGCGTGTGGCTGCGCGCCCAGGCCGCCGAGGCGCGCCCATTGCCGCCGGCGTTGGCAGCGATGCACAGCGAGCTGGCCAAGGACTTCCCGCCGGTGATCGAAGACCGCGCCCTCGAAGGCGAGCTGCGCCTGTGCCTGCAACGCATCGCCGAGCAACACTGGAGGCTGCATGCGTAGCCCGGGCGTGTTGCATTGCGACACTGAAATCCTCGTGCCGTTTTTCGACATCGACACCATGAACGTGGTCTGGCACGGGCACTACGTGAAGTACCTGGAAATCGCCCGCTGCGCCCTGCTCGACAAGATCGGCCATAACTACACAGCGATGCTCGAGTCGGGCTACGCCTGGCCGGTGATCGACATGCAACTGCGCTATGTGCGCGGCGCCACCTTCGGCCAGACGCTCAACGTGCGCGCCAGCCTGGTGGAGTGGGAGAACCGTTTGAAGGTCAACTACCTGATCACCGACCGTACCAGCGGCGAGCGTTTGACCCGTGCCTGCACGGTACAAGTAGCGGTACAAATCGCCAGCCGCGAGATGCAACTGGCGTCCCCTACCGTCTTCATCGACGCGATCGAAAGGGCCCTGAAATGCTGACCCCTGTAGGAGCGAGCTTGCTCGCGAAGATCGTCAACGATAACGCTGGCCACCTGACACCCCGCGGCGCCCTCAGGTTTTTCGCGAGCAAGCTCGCTCCTACAGTGTTCGCGTTGTTTGGTTTTTCGGCGGCGGCCCATGGGTTCGACTTACAGCAACTGAGCGATCAGTTGGCCAAACCCAGCGTAATCCACGGCAGCTTCATCCAGGAAAAACACCTGCGCGCCCTGCCGCAGCCCTTGGTCAGCAAAGGCACCTTCGTCCTGGCCAAAGACCACGGCCTGCTGTGGCTGCTCAAAACCCCGCTGCAACAGGATTACCGCATCAGTACCCAAGGCATTGCGCGGCGTGACGCCAACGGCTGGCAGACGCTGCCGAACAAGAGCGCCGGGGCCGAGCAGAACCGCCTGTTCCTCGCCGTGCTGCAGGGCGACAGCAGCGGCTTGCAGCGTGACTTCGACCTGCAACTGCAGGGCGAAGCCGAGCAGTGGCAGTTGACGCTGACCCCGCGCTCGCTGCTGCTCAAGCAAGTGTTCAAGCAGATCAATATCGACGGCGGCACGCTGGTCCACAGCATCGAACTGCTGGAAACCCAGGGCGACAGCACCGTGCTGCGCATGCAGGACAGCAGCGCCGACCTTCCCCTGAGCGATGCGGAGCAACACGACTTTGCCCAGTGAGCGTTTATTGCCGCGCCTGTTCCTGACCCTGCTGGTGGCCGTGCTGGCCCTGGCCGGCTGGCAATGGCGCGATGGCGCGCCGTTGTCGGCCAACCTCATGGAACTGGTGCCGGGCAACACGCCGGACGCCCTCGAACTGCAAGCCGAACAGCGCATGCAGGAACCGTTGAACCGCGAAATCCTGGTCCTCGTGGGGCACGCCGACCGCCAGCAAGCGGTCAACGTGGCCGAGCAACTGGGCGCGCGCTGGCAAGCCAGCGGCCTGTTTGAAAAGGTCCAATGGAGCCTGCAAGCCGACCTGCCGGCACTGCGCGCGCAATTGTTGCGCGGGCGTTTGTCGATGCTCGCGGCCAAGGACCGCGAGCAACTGATCGACCACCCCGACGCCTTCATCCAGCAGCGCGTGCAAGCGCTGTTCGACCCGTTCACCGGGTTCAGCCTGGTGCCGAGCCAGGACGACTGGCTGGGCCTGACCGGACGCATTCAGAACAGCCAGCCGCAGAGCGGCGCGGTGCAATTGGATATCGGCAGCGGCGCATTGATCGCCGATGCCGACGGCAAGAGTTGGGTGCTGTTGCGTGCGCGCACCACCGGCAATGCCTTCGATATGAAACTGCCGCTGCAGGTCGCGGACCTGCTCCAGGCCAGTCGCGCCCAAGCCACCGAGCACGGCGCGCAACTGCTCGCGGCCAGCGGTTTGCTCTACGCTGCCAGCGGGCAACAGCAAGCCAGCCGCGAAATCACCTGGGTCGGCGGCGGCGCCACCCTCGGCATTCTGCTGCTGTTGCTCCTGGCGTTCCGCCGCTGGCGCGTGCTGCTGGCCTTCGTGCCGGTGCTGGTGGGCATGCTGTTCGGCGCGGTGGCCTGTGTGGCGCTGTTCGGGCATATGCATGTGATGACGCTGGTGCTCGGCTCCAGCCTGATCGGCGTGGCAGTGGACTACCCGCTGCACTATTTGTCGAAAAGCTGGAGCCTGCAGCCGTGGCGCAGTTGGCCGGCGTTGCGCCTGACCCTGCCGGGCCTGAGCCTGAGCCTGGCGACCAGTTGCATCGGTTACCTGGCGCTGGCCTGGACGCCGTTCCCGGCGCTGACCCAGATCGCCGTATTCTCCGCTGCCGGCCTGGTCGGTGCGTACCTGTCGGCCGTGTGCCTGTTGCCGGCGCTGCTCCAGGGTGTCGACCTGCGCCCGGCGCAATGGCCGTTGCACATCGCCGAGCGCCTGTGGCTGATGCGTTCCGGGTTGATCAAGCGCGTGCCGAGCGCGGTGCTGCTGGTGTGGGTGCTGCTGTTTTGCGCCGGCGGCTTGTGGCAGTTGAACAGTAAAAACGATCTGCGCCAGTGGATCGGCGCCCCGCCGCAATTGCTGCAGGAAGCCCAGGCCGTGGCGCGGATCACCGGGTTCCAACCCACCAGCCAGTTCTTCCTGGTGCGCGCCGACAATCAGCAGCAGTTGCTGGAACGCCAGGCCGCCCTGGGCCAGCGCCTGGAACAGCTGGTGAATATGGACAAACTCCAGGGTTATCTGGCACTGAACCAGCTGGTCAACCTGCCCGCCGAGCAACAACAGCTGCGCGAGGCGCTGAATGCACTTCCCGCGCACTGGCAACCGCTGCTCGACCTCGGCGTGCCCGTCGGCGCGCTGCAAGCCGAAGTCGCTCAACTGCAAGCGCTGCCTACCCAAGACATCGACGCTGCACTGCTCGGGCCACTGGCCGAACCCTGGCGCACGCTGTGGCTGGGCCCGGTCGACGGCAGTGTGGCAGCCATGATCAGCCTGCAAGGCTTGAGCGACCCGGCGCTGCTGCAGGTGCAGGCCGTGGATTTGCCGGGGGTGCAACTGGTGGATCGCCTGGGGGAGTTGAACCGGGTGTTCGCCGCCACGCAGATCAGCGCGGCTGAATTGAAGTTGATGTCGTGCGGGCTGATCGTGCTGTTGTTGATCGTGCCCTTCGGCTTTGGCGGCGCGCTGCGCATCGTCGCCCTGCCGTTGCTGGCCGCGCTGTGCAGCCTGGCCAGCCTCGGTTGGCTGGGCCAGCCGCTGACGCTGTTCAGCCTGTTCGGCCTGCTGCTGGTCACCGCCATCAGCGTCGACTACGCGATCCTGATGCGTGAACAGATCGGCGGGCCTGCGGTCAGCTTATTAGGAACACTGCTGGCGGCACTGACGACCTGGTTGTCGTTCGGCCTGCTGGCGCTGTCGAGTACACCCGCGGTGAGTAATTTCGGCCTGTCGGTCAGCCTGGGCCTGGCCTTCAGCTTTATGCTGGCGCCCTGGGCCGGCCGACAGAAGCACGCCTCATGAATGTGATTATCGCCAAAGCGGCAAGGAGCCCTCGTGCCCATAGTTGAAATGGAACGTCGCCAGGTGGTGGTGATCGGTGCCGGCCCGTCCGGTGCCATCGCTGCCGCGCTGTTAAAGCGTAAAGGGCATGATGTATTGATTATCGAGCGCCAGCATTTCCCACGCTTTTCGATCGGTGAAAGCCTGCTGTCGCACTGCATCGACTTTATCGAAGAGGCCGGCATGCTCGACGCCGTGCAGGCGGCGGGTTTCCAGGTGAAAACCGGTGCCGCATTCGCCTGGGGCGAGCGCTACAGTGCGTTTGATTTCGGCGATACGTTCAGCCACGGCAAACCGACCACCTTCCAGGTGCAGCGCGGCGAGTTCGACAAGTTGCTGGCCGATCAGGCGGCGCTGCAAGGCGTCGACATCCGTTACGGCGAAACCATCGTCGGCGTGGATTTCAGCGGTGAAACCCACTACCTGCATGTGCGCCGGGAGAACGGCAGCGAGTACCACATCAAAGCCAAGTTCGTGCTCGACGCCAGCGGCTACGGTCGCGTCCTGCCGCGCCTGCTGGACCTGGAAGCGCCGTCGGATTTCCCGTTGCGCCAGGCGGTGTTCAGCCATGTCGAGGACCGCATCGAACACCCAGGCTTCGACCGCACCAAGATCCTCGTGACGACCCACCCGACCCAGCGCGACATCTGGTTCTGGACCATCCCGTTCAGCAACGGCCGCTGCTCCGTGGGCGTAGTGGCGGCCAAGGAACATTTTGCCGGCCGCGACAACGACCTGGATGCGTGCCTGCGCGGGTTCATCGACGAAACCCCAAGCCTCAGCAGCGTGCTGCAGAACGCCGTATGGGACACCCCCGCGCGCACCATCGGCGGCTACTCGGCCAACGTCAAAACCTTGCACGGCCCGGGCTTTGCGCTGCTGGGCAACGCGGCAGAATTCCTCGACCCAGTGTTTTCCTCGGGCGTGACCATCGCCATGCGTTCGGCGAGCATGGCCGCGGGTGTGCTGCATCGTCAGCTCAACGGCGAAACCGTGGACTGGCAGCGCGAGTTTGCCGAGCCGTTGAAGCGCGGCGTCGACACCTTCCGCTGCTACGTCGAAGGCTGGTACGCCGGGACGTTCCAGGATGTTATTTTTCACGCCGGCAGCTCGCCGGAGATTCGCCGGATGATCAGTTCGATCCTCGCCGGCTACGCCTGGGACGAGCGCAACCCGTTTGTCAGCGAGCCCAAGCGGCGGTTGCGGATGTTGTCGGAAATTTGTGCAGGGGATGCCGTGTGAGCAGTCAGTACTTGAGTAAGAACTACGTCGAAGAAACCAAGTTCGGCTTCTGGTTCCTGCGCAGCCACACCTGGCAGCACCATGTGTTGCGCGTGGCGATCAACGACCTGCGCAGCCTGTTCAGCGAACCGCTGCCGGTGGCGCCGGTACTGCTGGACGCCGGCTGCGGCCAGGGCAAATCCTTCAAGCTGTTGCAGCAAGTGTTTGCGCCGTCCCGCCTGATCGGGCTGGACGCCGACCCGCACAGCCTTGAGCTGAGCAAGGCGGAAGCCGCGCACCAAGGGCTGGACGTCGAGCTGATCGGCAGCGACTGCGCCACCCTCGACGTCGCCGACGCCAGCGTCGATATCCTGTTCTGCCACCAGACCTTCCATCATCTGGTTGAGCAGCACCGTGCATTGAAAGAGTTCTACCGGGTGCTCAAGCCCGGCGGCTATCTGCTGTTTGCCGAGTCCACCGAAGCCTATATCGACACCTGGGTGATTCGCTGGCTGTTCCGCCACCCCATGCAGGTGCAGAAAAGCGCCGAAGAGTACCTGCAGATGCTGCACGAGCAGGGCTTTGAATTCGGCGCGCAGAACGTCTCCTACCCATACCTGTGGTGGAGCCGGGCCAGCGATTTCGGCCTGCTGGAACGCTGGGGCCTGCGCAAGGCTCCGCCGGTGGGCCTGCGCGAAGAAACCCTGGTCAACTGCGTGGCACGCAAACCCCTGGCGAGCGCGGCGCCATGATGCGTGCGCTGCTGATCGGCTGCCTGTTGCTGCTGAGCGCCTGCGCCAGCCAACCGCCCTTGCCGGCAAAAAACCCGGCCCTGGCCCTACCAATGCAACTGCATGTGCAGCGCCTGGCGGACGGCCAGAGCCAGGACTGGTTGCTGGTGATCCAGCACGAAGGCAACGCGATCCGCTGGTCGATGATGGACCCGCTGGGCATCCCCCAGGCCCGGCAGAAGCTGATCGACGGCCAGTGGCAGGCCGACGGGTTGCTGCCGCCCAATCCCCAGGCGCGCGAGCTGTTCGCCGCGTTGCTGTTTGCACTGACTTCGGCGGATGACCTCCGCGCGCTGTACCCGAACGCCCAAGCGATGGACCTGACACGCACCCTGCCCGGCCATTGGCAAATCGTCTATCAGTCATCCGAGGTGTTCAGCGTGAACATGCACGGGCAACCGCTGAGCTATCGCATCACCCCGCTGGGAATGGCGCGATGACCGCGTATCTGAATGCCCTCGGCGTGATCTGCGCTCTCGGGCGCGGCCAGGCCGACGTCAGCCGCAGCCTGTTTGCCGGCGACTGCTCCGGCATGCGCGCCGAAAGCGGTTGGGTGCCGGAGCGGGTGTTGCCGGTTGCCGGCGTACCGGGCGCACTGGCGACCATCCCGCCCGAGCTGGGCCAGCAAAGCAGCCGCAATAACCAGTTGCTGCTCGAAGCCGCGTTGCAGATCGACAGCGAGATCCGCCAGGCGATCCAACGCTACGGCGCGGCGCGGGTCGGCATTGTGCTCGGCACCAGCACCTCGGGCATCGACGAAGCCAGTCGCGGCATCGCCCGTTACCTGAGCGATCATCGGTTCCCCGACGACTACGACTACCAGCAACAGGAACTCAGCGCCCCGGCGAACTTCCTCGCCGACTGGCTGCAACTGAGCGGCCCGGCCTATGTGATTTCCACCGCCTGCACCTCCAGTGCCCGCGCGTTGATGAGTGCCCGGCGCCTGCTGGAGCTGGGCCTGTGCGATGCGGTGATCTGCGGCGGCGTCGACAGCCTGTGCAAGCTGACGCTTAACGGCTTTACCGCGCTGGAAGCGGTCTCGAGCGAGCGTTGCAACCCGTTTTCGGTGAACCGCAACGGCATCAACATCGGCGAAGCGGCGGTGTTGTTTTTGATGACTCGCGAGCCCGCCCCCATCGCGCTGCTGGGCAGTGGCGCGAGTTGCGATGCACACCATATTTCCGCGCCGGAGCCCACTGGCAAAGGCGCGTTGCTGGCGATGCGCAAGGCCCTGGCCAGCGCACGCTTGAAGCCGGAGCAGATCGGCTACCTGAACCTGCACGGCACCGCCACCCAACACAACGACGCCATGGAAAGCCTGGCCGTCGCCAACCTGTTCCCCGACGGCGTGGCCTGTTCATCGACCAAACCGATGAGCGGCCACACCCTGGGCGCGGCCGGCGCACTGGAAGCAGCGTTCTGCTGGCTGAGCCTGGCCCACGGCCGGCTGCCGCCCCACGTATGGGACGGCCAGGCCGACCCGGCGCTGCCCGCCTTGCAGTGGGCACGCCGAGGTGACACCTTGAAAAAACGCTGCCTGATGAGCAACTCGTTTGCCTTCGGCGGCAATAATGTCAGCCTGATTATCGCAGAGGCCCCATGATCGATTGGCCACTCGCCGCACTGCTGCCCCACGCGGGCGACATGATCCTGATCGACCAGGTGCTGTCGTTCGACGAAGAGCAGATTCACACCCGCCTCACCGTCAAGCCCGGTGGCTTGTTCAACCGCCCCGACGGCAGCCTGCCGGCCTGGGTCGGCATCGAGCTGATGGCGCAAAGCGTTGCCGCCTATGCCGGTTGCCGCGCGCGCCAGAACGGCCAGGCGGTGGAGCTGGGCTTCCTGTTGGGCACGCGTAAGTTCGAGTGCAACGTGGAGCACTTCCCGGCCGGTGCCGAGTTGACCATCCACGGCCTGCGCTCCCTGGAAGACGACAACGGCATGGGTGTGTTCGAATGCCACCTGACCGGCGACGGTATCCACGCCAGCGCCCGCTTGAACGTATTTCGACCGCCCCAGGCGGCCACCTATTTAGATGAATCGAAGGACGAAACGCCATGACTGAATCCGTACTGGTCACCGGCTCCAGCCGTGGCATCGGCCGCGCCATTGCCCTGCGCCTGGCGCAGGCCGGGCACGACATCGTGTTGCATTGCCGCAGCGGTCGAGCAGAGGCCGACGCGGTGCAGGTCGAGATCGAAGCCCTGGGCCGCAAGGCGCGGGTGCTGCAATTCGACGTCTCCGAGCGGGCCGAGTGCAAGGCAATCCTCGAAGCCGACGTGGAACGACACGGCGCGTATTACGGTGTGGTGCTCAACGCCGGCCTGACCCGCGACGGCGCGTTCCCGGCCTTGTCGGAAGACGACTGGGACGTGGTGATGCGTACCAACCTCGACGGTTTCTACAACGTGCTGCACCCGGTGATGATGCCGATGATCCGTCGTCGCGCGGCCGGGCGTATCGTGTGCATCACCTCGGTGTCCGGGCTGATCGGCAATCGCGGCCAGGTCAACTACAGCGCCTCCAAGGCCGGCCTGATCGGCGCGGCCAAGGCCCTGGCCATCGAGCTGGGCAAGCGCAAGATCACCGTCAACTGCGTCGCACCGGGCTTGATCGACACCGCGATGCTCGATGAAAACGTGCCGGTCGAAGAACTGATGAAAATGATCCCGGCGCAGCGCATGGGCACGCCGGAAGAAGTGGCCGGCGCGGTGAATTTCCTGATGTCGGCCGAAGCCAGCTATATCACCCGCCAGGTCTTGGCCGTGAACGGAGGTCTGTGTTGATGAAGCGCGTGGTCGTAACCGGCATGGCCGGCATCACCTCCCTGGGCAGCGACTGGAACACCATCGCCGCCAACTTTCGCGCCAACCGCAGCGGCATCCGGCGCATGGACGAGTGGGACCGTTTCAGCGAATTGAACACGCGCCTGGCCGGGCCGATCGACGACTTCGTCGTGCCCGCGCACTGGACCCGCAAGCAACTGCGCAGCATGGGCCGCGTATCGCGCCTGGCGGTGTGGGCGGCGGAGCAGGCGCTGAAAGACGCCGGCTTGCTCGGTGACGAGTCGATCAAGGACGGGCGCATGGGCGTGGCCTGCGGCTCGTCCACCGGCAGCACCGACGAGATCAAGGCGTTCGGCAACATGCTGCTCAACTCGGTGGCCGAGGGGCTGAACGCCAACTCCTATGTCCGCATGATGCCCCACACTACGGCGGCGAATATCAGCATCTTCTTTGGCCTCACCGGGCGCTTGATTCCCACGTCCAGCGCTTGCACCAGCGGCAGCCAGGGCATCGGCTATGCCTATGAGGCGATCAAGTTCGGACGCCTGCCGCTGATGCTTGCCGGCGGCGCCGAAGAGCTGTGCCCCACCGAAGCCATGGTGTTTGACGCACTCTACGCCACCAGTCTGAAGAACGATGCGCCACAGACCAGCCCGCGCCCCTACGACAGCGGCCGCGACGGCCTGGTGATCGGCGAAGGCGGCGGCATGCTGGTACTCGAAGAACTGGAACACGCCCTGGCCCGTGGCGCGCATATCCACGCCGAAATTGTCGGTTTCGGCAGCAACGCCGACGGCCAGCACACCACGCGCCCGGAACAGAAAACCATGCGCCGCGCCATGGAGCTGGCCCTGGAAGACGCCGGGCTTGAGCCCTCGGTCATCGGCTACGTGAACGGCCATGGCACCGCCACCGACCAGGGCGACATCGCCGAAACCCTGGCCACCAACAGCCTGTTCGGCAGCCGCATGCCCATCAGTTCGCAGAAGAGCTTCCTCGGCCACACCCTGGGCGCGTGCGGGGCGCTGGAGTCGTGGTTCAGCATCGAGATGATGAACCGCGACCAGTACGTACACACCTTCAACCTGGATTCCGTCGACCCGCAGTGCGGCGAGCTGGATTACCTGCAAGGTGAGTTTCGCGAGATGCACCACGACTACGTGATGAACAACAACTTTGCCTTCGGCGGCGTCAACACCTCGTTGATCTTCCGCCGCTGGTCCTGACTTTTTACATCGATTGGAGAAAACGGAATGTCTTCCTTGCTACGCGCCACCCTGATCACCCTGGCCCTGCTGACCGGCGCCGGTTGCACCAGCAAACCGGTGCTCAACACCCAGCACGACTTGCCGGCGGGTGCCCAGGTCAGCGAAGAACAAGTCAAACAGGTGATCGTCACCGCCCTGCAAAAACGCGAATGGACCGTGCAACGCCTGAGCCCGCAACTGGTGCAGGCCGAGATCACCGTGCGCAATCAGTTCTACGCCACCATCGACATCCGCTACACCCGCAACAGCTACGCGATCACCTACCGCGACAGCCGCGACCTGGGCTACAAGGACGGCAAGATCCATCGCAACTACAACCGTTGGGTGAGCATGCTGGATCGGGACATCATGGCGGGGTTGCGTTCAGCGGGGATGCAGTAACCCCGGAAACGACAAAGGGCGCCGTTCGGCGCCCTCTTCACAAACCGGTGAGCTTGTCATCGCCGCGTCCTGCCTGGCTCTGCAAGCGCTGGCAAAACACAGCTGAACTCACCGCCCCCCAAGCGCGCTGCGAACCGCCGCCTTACGCGTCAACAACTCCACGAACGCCTGCGCCATCGGCGTTTGCGCGCCCTTGCGCTGCACCAGCCATACCGCCGTCACCGCCTCCTGGTCGAGCAGGGTGCGATAGACCACGCCATCGATGCGGATGCGCTGGTAGGACGCCGGCAGCACCGACACGCCCAACCCCGCCGCGACCAACCCGATGATCGTCATCGCCTCCCCGGCTTCCTGGGCAAAGCGCGGGCTGAAGCCGGCGTCGCGGGCCAGGTTGAGCAGTTGCGCGTAGAGGCCGCTGCCGTAGCTGCGCGGGAAAAACACGAACGGCTCCTCGGCCAACTGCGCCAGGTGCAAGCCCCGCTCGCTGCCTTGCACCAAGGGATGATCGGCGTTGAGCACCGCCACCAGAGGTTCGCGCATCAACTCCACCACACTCAGCGAGTCTGGCAACGGCAGCGGCCGCATCAAGCCGACCTGGATCGACTCATCCACCAGCGACTCGGCCACCTCGGTGCTGCTCATTTCCTGCAAACTCAGGTGGACCGCCGGGAACGCCTGGCGAAACGCAAAGATCGCCTGGGGGATGCTCGAATTGAACGGCGCCGACGACGTGAAGCCGATCTTCAGTTCGCCCAGCTCACCCAACTGCGCCCGGCGTGCCACATCCGCGGCCTTATCGACTTGCGCCAGCACCAGTCGCGCCTCGTGCAGGAACAAGCGCCCGGCTTCGCTCAGTTCGACCCGACGGTTGGTCCGCTCGAACAAACGCGCGCCCACCTCGTGCTCCAGCGCCTGGATCTGCTGGCTCAGAGGCGGTTGCGAGATGCCCAGCACCTGCGCGGCCCGGCCAAAATGCAGCTCTTCGGCGACGGCGATGAAGTACCGCAGGTGACGTAATTCCATAGCAGCCTCATTAGGTCGTTAAAGCTATCAAACAGGTCGAACAATATATTGGAAAGAATCATTAGGCAGCTATATTCTTTTTTGCATTGCCGGTCCTGGCAGGCTTTTCCTCCCCGAGGTCCCCGTGAAATCTGCTGTCGCTCCATTCGCTCAAGAAGTCCCGCCGATTGCCCTGGATAAGAGGGTGGAGCCGCTCACTGACACGTACATCGAAAAAGGCACACCGATGTTCATGCGGACCGTGCTGGCGCTGTTCTGCGGCGGCTTCGCGACGTTTGCCCTGCTGTATTGCGTGCAGCCGATGATGCCGGCGTTGTCCCACGAATTTTCCATCAACGCGGCGCAAAGCAGCCTGGTGCTGTCGGTGTCCACGGCGATGCTCGCCCTGGGCCTGCTGATCACCGGGCCGATTTCCGACACCCTGGGGCGCAAGCCGGTGATGGTCGCCGCGTTGTTCTGTGCCGCCCTGTCCACCATCGCCAGCGGCCTGATGCCGAGCTGGGAAGGGATTCTGCTGATGCGCGCGCTGCTGGGGCTGTCGCTGAGTGGCCTGGCCGCCGTGGCGATGACCTACCTGAGCGAAGAGATCCACCCGCAGCACATCGGCCTGGCCATGGGCCTGTACATCGGCGGTAACGCCATCGGCGGCATGAGCGGGCGCCTGATCATCGGCGTATTGATCGACTTCGTCAGCTGGCACACCGCCGTGCTGATCATCGGCGCCCTGGCCCTGATCGCCGCGACGGTGTTCTGGAAAATCCTCCCCGAATCGCGCAACTTCCGCGCCAGCAGCCTCAAGCCGCGCAGCCTGGTGGACGGCTTCGTCATGCACTTCAAGGACGCGGGCCTGCCGTGGTTGTTCCTCGAAGCCTTCCTGCTGATGGGCGCGTTTGTGACGATGTTCAACTACATCGGCTATCGCCTGCTGGCCGACCCGTATGACCTGAGCCAGGCCGTGGTCGGCCTGTTGTCGCTGGTGTACCTCTCGGGCATCTACAGCTCGGCGAAAATCGGCGCGCTGGCCGACCGCCTCGGCCGCCGCCGTGTGCTGTGGGCCACCATCGTGTCGATGCTTGGCGGCATCGGCCTGACCCTGTTCACTCCGTTGTGGCTGGTGATACCCGGCATGCTGGTGTTCACCTTCGGCTTCTTCGGCGCGCACTCGGTGGCCAGCAGCTGGATCGGCCGTCGCGCGGTGAAAGCCAAGGGGCAAGCGTCGTCGCTGTACCTGTTCTGCTACTACGCGGGGTCAAGCGTCGCCGGCACCACGGGGGGGTTCTTCTGGCATTTGGCCGGGTGGAACGGGATTGGCGGGTTTATCGTCGCGCTGTTGCTCGGCGCGTTGCTGGTGGCGTTGAAGTTGGCGAAGTTGCCGCCGCTGGCCTCGGCTTGAGGCGCAGCGCCCTAGAACGACATCCGCACCATCACCCGCTTGCCCCGGCGCTCGTGCATAACCACGGCACCGATGTGCATCACCAGCATCAGCAACAAGGCCACGCAGGACAGCACATGCACGCGGGAGTACCAGACGATGCTGGCCGGGTCACTGTGAAACGGTGCGAAGGAGACCAGGTTAAAGAGGTTGATCGGGCGATCCATCATCAGTACCCCTGTTGCCAGCACCATTGCCAACACCACATACATGGTCTTATGCACCCATAGCGCCAGGTATTCCCGTGGTGAACGCCTGACGGAAAAATCCAGGCCGTGGGTAAAGGAGCAATAAACCCGCACGACAAACACCGGGATGTACAGGGTGGTCAATGACACATTGAAAAAAAACACCCACGCTTTGACCGAGGCCGGCACGGCGAATATCGCCACGACAGAACCTGACAATAGCGCCCACACGATGATGACGGCCGAAACCCAATGCAGCAGTTTCTGGCACGTTGAATAGTCAGCGGTATTCATCCAGCGATCACCTGACAACGGACGCCAATCACTGGCGAGTGGAAAAGTTGGGCAGGATTTTTTCTTGGGCGGACAACGGCAGCCGTAGGAGAAGTCCTAAAGACCACAGACTACCAAGGCAGGACTTAACAAGAGCTGAAGCGCAACGAGCCCCCGCCTGCCGGGCAGACGGGGGCTCGATTCAGGCGGGGACGCTGGTTACTCGTGATACTGCGCCGACAACTCATGCACCGCGCGCAAGAACGCGCCGGCATGTTCCGGGTTCACTTCCGGCGTAATGCCGTGACCCAGGTTGAACACATGCCCGCTGCCCTTGCCGTAGCTGGCCAGGATGCGCCCGACTTCGGTGCAGATGGCTTCTGGCTTGGCGTACAGCACGGTCGGGTCCATGTTGCCTTGCAGCGCAACCTGGTTGCCGACGCGACGGCGGGCGTCGCCGATGTCGCAGGTCCAGTCCAGGCCCAGGGCATCCGCGCCGGCATCGGCGATGCTTTCCAGCCACAGGCCGCCGCCCTTGGTGAACAGGATCACCGGCACTTTACGGCCTTCGTGTTCGCGGATCAGGCCGCTGACGATCTTGCGCATGTAGGCCAGGGAGAACTCCTGGTACGCCGCCGCCGACAGGTTGCCGCCCCAGGTGTCGAAGATCTGCACCGCTTGCGCGCCGGCCATGATCTGGCCGTTGAGGTACGAGGTGACCGACTGCGCCAGCTTGTCCAGCAGCAGGTGCATGGCCTGCGGGTTGTCGTAGAGCATGGCCTTGGTCTTGCGGAAGTCTTTCGACGAGCCGCCTTCGACCATGTAGGTGGCCAGGGTCCAGGGGCTGCCGGAGAAGCCGATCAGCGGCACGCGGCCATTGAGCTCGCGGCGGATGGTGCTGACGGCGTCCATCACGTAACCGAGGTCTTTGTGCGGGTCCGGGATCGGCAGCGCTTCGATGTCGGCCAGGGTGCTGATGACTTTCTTGAAACGCGGGCCTTCGCCGGTCTCGAAGTACAGGCCTTGGCCCATGGCGTCAGGAATGGTGAGGATATCGGAGAAGAGGATGGCCGCATCCAGCTCCGGGTAGCGGTCCAACGGCTGCAGGGTGACTTCGCAGGCGAACTCCGGGTTCATGCACAGGCTCATGAAATCGCCGGCCTGGGCGCGGCTGGCGCGGTATTCCGGCAGGTAGCGACCGGCTTGACGCATCATCCACACAGGGGTGACGTCTACGGGCTGCTTGAGCAGGGCACGAAGGAAACGGTCGTTCTTGAGGGCAGTCATGTCGGCATCCGCAAAAAAAGTACGGGCATTTTCTCAGAGCGCGACGCAAAAGGCACGGGATGAGCCGTGCCTTTTATCTATCGGGTTGATTTACGACAATCTCTTGGGCACATCAAAACCAAATGTGGGAGGGGGCTTGCCCCCGATTGCAGTGTGTCAGTCTCAGTATCTTTAACTGGACTACCGCTATCGGGGGCAAGCCCCCTCCCACATTTTGGCCACATTTCAAAGATGAAATGGGTCAGACCTGCAGGTAGTCCAGGATACCTTCGGCGGCGTTGCGGCCTTCGAAGATCGCCGTCACTACCAGGTCAGAGCCGCGCACCATGTCGCCACCAGCGAAGATCTTCGGGTTGCTGGTCTGGTGCTTGTACTGGCCTTGTTCCGGGGCGACGACGCGGCCCTGGCTGTCGGTCTGGATCTGGAACTGCTCGAACCACGGCGCCGGGCTTGGGCGGAAGCCGAAGGCGATGACCACGGCGTCGGCCGGGATGATCTCTTCGGAACCCGGGATCGGCTCGGGGCTGCGACGGCCACGGGCGTCCGGTTCGCCGAGACGGGTCTCGACCACCTTCACGCCTTCGACGCGGTCTTCACCGACAATCGCGATCGGCTGGCGGTTGTAGAGGAATTTCACGCCTTCTTCCTTGGCGTTCTTCACCTCTTTGCGCGAGCCTGGCATGTTCGCTTCGTCACGACGATACGCACAGGTCACCGACTTGGCGCCCTGGCGGATCGAGGTGCGGTTGCAGTCCATCGCGGTGTCGCCACCGCCCAGCACCACGACCTTCTTGCCTTTCATGTCGATGAAGTCTTCCGGCGACTTTTCAAAGCCCAGGTTGCGGTTGACGTTGGCGATCAGGAAGTCGAGCGCGTCGTACACGCCCGGCAGGTCCTCGCCGGCAAAGCCGCCCTTCATGTAGGTGTAGGTGCCCATGCCCATGAACACCGCATCGTATTCGGCGAGCAGTTGTTCCATGGTCACGTCTTTGCCGACTTCGGTGTTCAGGCGGAACTCGATGCCCATGCCAGTGAACACTTCACGACGATTGCTCAGCACGGTTTTTTCCAGCTTGAACTCGGGGATGCCGAAGGTCAGCAGGCCGCCGATTTCCGGGTTCTTGTCGAACACCACCGGGGTCACGCCGCCACGCACCAGCACGTCGGCACAGCCCAGGCCCGCCGGGCCCGCGCCGATGATCGCGACGCGCTTGCCGTTCGGCTTGACCTTGGACATGTCCGGGCGCCAGCCCATGGCGAAGGCGGTGTCAGTGATGTACTTCTCCACCGAACCGATGGTCACCGCGCCAAAACCGTCGTTGAGGGTGCAGGCACCCTCGCACAGACGGTCCTGCGGGCACACCCGGCCGCAGACTTCCGGCAGGGTGTTGGTCTGGTGCGACAGCTCGGCGGCGGCGAGGATGTTGCCCTCGGCCACCAGTTTCAGCCAGTTGGGAATGAAGTTGTGTACCGGACACTTCCATTCGCAATACGGGTTACCGCACCCCAGGCAGCGGTGGGCCTGGTCGGCCGACTGCTGGGGTTTGAAGGGTTCGTAGATTTCCACGAACTCTTTCTTGCGTTGACGCAACAGTTTCTTCTTCGGATCTTTGCGCCCGACATCGATGAACTGGAAGTCGTTATTCAGACGTTCAGCCATGTTAAAACCTCATCAAACTCTTCAGGCGCATATCACTGCGGGTTGGCACGGATGCTGGAAAGCAACGATTTCAGGTTGGCAGCCTTGGGCTTGACCAGCCAGAAACGACGCAGGAAATCATCAAGGTTCTCGGCGAGGTTACGACCCCATTCGCTGCCGGTTTCCTCGACGTACTCGTCCAGCACGTGCTGCAAGTGGTTACGGTGGGATTCCATCGCTTCGCCGCTGATCCGCTGGATCTCGACCAACTCGTGGTTGACCCGGTCGACGAAGGTGTTGTCCTGGTCGAGCACGTAGGCGAAACCGCCGGTCATGCCCGAACCGAAGTTGTAACCGGTCTTGCCCAGTACCGCGACAAAGCCCCCGGTCATGTACTCGCAGCAGTGATCGCCAGTGCCTTCCACCACGGTGTGGGCACCGGAGTTACGCACGGCGAAACGCTCACCAGCGGTCCCCGCGGCGAACAGCTTGCCGCCGGTGGCGCCGTACAAGCAGGTGTTGCCGATGATGGCACTGTCCTGGGTCTTGTAGACGCTGCCTTTAGGCGGAACGATCACCAGCTTGCCGCCGGTCATGCCCTTGCCCACGTAGTCGTTGGCGTCACCTTCCAGGTACATGTGCAGGCCACCGGCGTTCCATACGCCGAAGCTCTGGCCCGCGGTGCCCGTGAAGCGGAAGGTGATCGGCGCCTTGGCCATGCCCTGGTTGCCGTGCTTGCGCGCGATTTCGCCGGAGATGCGTGCGCCGATGGAACGGTCGCAGTTGCAAATGTCCAGGCTGAATTCGCCGCCGCTGGCGTCGTTGATCGACGAAGCGGCCATCTCGACCATCTTCTCGGCCAGCAGGCCCTTGTCGAACGGTGGGTTGCGGTCCACCTGGCAGAATTGCGGCTTGTCGGCCGGGATGTGATCGCTGCCCAACAGCGGCGTCAGGTCCAGGTGTTGTTGCTTGGCGGTCTGGCCTTCGAGGATGTCCAGCAGATCGGTGCGGCCGATCAGCTCTTCGAGGGAGCGCACGCCCAGCTTGGCCAGCCACTCACGGGTTTCTTCGGCGACGTAGGTGAAGAAATTCACCACCATGTCGACGGTGCCGATGTAGTGATCCTTGCGCAGCTTCTCGTTCTGAGTGGCGACGCCGGTGGCGCAGTTGTTCAGGTGGCAGATGCGCAGGTATTTGCAGCCCAGGGCGATCATCGGCGCGGTGCCGAAGCCGAAGCTTTCGGCGCCGAGGATCGCGGCCTTGATCACGTCGAGGCCGGTTTTCAGGCCGCCGTCGGTTTGCACCCGGACTTTGCCGCGCAGGTCGTTGCCGCGCAGGGTCTGGTGCGTCTCGGCCAGGCCCAGCTCCCACGGTGCCCCGGCGTACTTGATCGAGGTCAGCGGCGAAGCGCCGGTGCCGCCGTCGTAGCCGGAGATGGTGATCAGGTCGGCATAAGCCTTGGCCACACCGGCGGCGATGGTGCCCACGCCGGCTTCGGCGACCAGTTTCACCGAGACCAGGGCCTGCGGGTTGACTTGTTTGAGGTCGAAAATCAGCTGCGACAAGTCTTCGATCGAGTAGATGTCGTGGTGCGGCGGCGGCGAAATCAGGGTCACGCCCGGCACCGCATAACGCAGCTTGGCGATCAGACCGTTGACCTTGCCGCCTGGCAGCTGGCCGCCTTCACCGGGCTTGGCGCCCTGGGCGACTTTGATCTGCAGCACTTCGGCGTTGACCAGGTATTCCGGGGTTACACCGAAACGGCCAGTCGCCACTTGCTTGATTTTCGAGCTCTTGATGGTGCCATAGCGCGCCGGGTCTTCGCCGCCTTCGCCGGAGTTGGAACGCGCACCCAGGCGGTTCATGGCTTCGGCCAGGGCTTCGTGCGCCTCGGGCGACAAGGCGCCCAGGGAAATACCGGCGGAGTCGAAGCGCTTGAGGACCGACTCGAGCGGTTCGATTTCGCTGAGGGCCAGCGGCGTATCCAGGGTTTTCACCTTGAACAGGTCGCGGATCATCGACACCGGGCGGTTATCCACCAGCGCGGTGTATTCCTTGAACTTGGCGTAGTCGCCCTGCTGCACGGCGGCTTGCAGGGTGCTGACCACGTCCGGGTTGTAGGCGTGATACTCGCCACCGTGTACGAACTTGAGCAGGCCGCCTTGCTGGATCGGCTTGCGCGCACTCCAGGCTTCGGCCGCCAGGGCTTTCTGCTCGGCTTCGATGTCGACGAAACGCGCACCCTTGATGCGGCTCGGTACGCCACGGAAGCTCAGCTCGCAGACTTCTTCCGACAGGCCAATGGCCTCGAACAACTGCGCGCCACGGTAGGAAGTGACGGTGGAGATGCCCATCTTCGACAGGATCTTCAGCAGGCCCTTGGTGATGCCTTTACGGTAGTTCTTGAACACCTCGTAGAGGTCGCCCAGCACTTCACCGGTACGGATCAGGTCACCGAGCACTTCGTAGGCGAGGAACGGGTACACCGCCGAAGCGCCGAAACCGATCAGCACCGCGAAGTGGTGCGGGTCGCGGGCGGTGGCAGTTTCCACGAGGATGTTGGAGTCGCAGCGCAGGCCTTTTTCGGTCAGGCGGTGATGGACCGCGCCGGTGGCCAGGGAGGCGTGGATCGGCAGCTTGCCCGGTGCGATGTGACGGTCGGTCAGCACGATCTGGGTACGCCCGGCGCGCACGGCTTCTTCGGCCTGGTCCGCGACATTGCGCACCGCGGCTTCAAGGCCGAGGCTCTCGTCGTAGTTCAGGTCGATGATCTGGCGGTCGAAGCCCGGACGCTCCAGGGTCATCAGCGAACGCCACTTGGCCGGGGAAATGACCGGCGAGCTGAGGATCACGCGGGAGGCGTGCTCAGGCGATTCCTGGAAGATGTTGCGCTCGGCGCCGAGACACACTTCCAGGGACATCACGATGGCTTCACGCAGCGGGTCGATCGGTGGGTTGGTCACCTGGGCGAACTGCTGGCGGAAATAGTCGTATGGCGTGCGAACGCGCTGGGACAGCACGGCCATCGGCGTGTCGTCGCCCATCGAGCCGACCGCCTCGTAGCCTTGCTCGCCGAGCGGACGCAGCACCTGGTCGCGCTCTTCGAACGTGACCTGATACATCTTCATGTACTGCTTGAGCTGGTCGATGTCGTAGAACGCCGAACCGTGGTCGTTGTCTTCCATGGTCGCCTGGATGCGCAGGGCATTCTTGCGCAGCCATTGCTTGTACGGGTGACGGGACTTCAAGCGGTTGTCGATCGCATCGGTGTCGAGGATCTGCCCGGTTTCGGTGTCCACGGCGAGGATCTGGCCAGGACCGACGCGGCCTTTGGCGATCACATCTTCCGGCTGGTAGTTCCACACGCCGATTTCCGACGCGAGGGTGATGAAACCGTTGGTGGTGGTGACCCAACGCGCCGGGCGCAGACCGTTACGGTCGAGCAGGCACACCGCGTAGCGGCCGTCGGTCATGACCACGCCGGCCGGGCCGTCCCACGGTTCCATGTGCATCGAGTTGTACTCATAGAACGCCCGCAGATCGGGGTCCATGGTCTCGACGTTCTGCCACGCAGGCGGAATGATCATCCGCACGCCACGGAACAGGTCGATGCCGCCGGTGACCATCAGTTCGAGCATGTTGTCCATGCTGGAGGAGTCGGAGCCGACGCGGTTGACCAGCGGGCCGAGCTCTTCCAGGTCCATCAAATCGTTGGCGAACTTGGTGCGACGGGCCACGGCCCAGTTGCGGTTGCCGGTGATGGTGTTGATCTCGCCGTTGTGGGCGAGGAAGCGGAATGGCTGGGCCAGCGGCCATTTCGGCAGGGTGTTGGTGGAGAAGCGCTGGTGGAACACGCAGATCGCGGTTTGCAGGCGCTCATCGCTCAAGTCCGGATAGAAGGCGGTCAAGTCCGCCGGCATCATCAGGCCTTTATAAATGATGGTCTTGTGCGAAAAGCTGCAGATGTAGTGGTCGGTGTCGGCGGCATTCGACACGGACGAGCGACGACGCGAGGTGAACAGCTTGATCGCCATGTCCTGGTCGCTCAGGCCGTCGCCCGCGATGAACACTTGTTCGATCTGCGGCAGGCGCTCCAGGGCCAGGCGGCCGAGCACACTGGTGTCGATCGGCACTTTGCGCCAGCCGACGAGTTGCAGGCCAGCCGCGAGAATTTCGCGGTTCATGTTCTCGCGAGCGGCTTCGGCTTTGACCGGGTCCTGGTTGAAAAACACCATGCCCACGGCGTACTGCTTGGGCAGCTCGACCGCGAAATGCTGTTTGGCGATGGCGCGCAGGAACAGGTCGGGCTTTTGAATGAGCAAGCCACAACCGTCACCGGTCTTGCCGTCGGCGTTGATCCCACCGCGGTGGGTCATGCAGGTCAGGGCCTCGATGGCCGTTTGCAAAAGGGTATGACTGGGTTCGCCCTGCATATGGGCAATCAGGCCGAAACCGCAGTTATCCTTGAATTCATCGGGTTGGTACAGACCTGCTTTCATAGACACTTTCTCACCAGGCTGCCTCTTATATCGAGGCAAATTTCTTTTCAATTCAACCAGTTACCTTCCACGCCGAACGTTCGCCGGCTTTGCAGGGGCAAAAGGGAGGTCATTGTACACACCGACACAGACGCTCACAAATTTAGCGACGAGATGTCGCAAATCTATGTCGCATTTATGAAAGGTTTAAAGCGATATGCTGTGCTAGTCAAAACTTTTTTAATTTTGACCGCTACGACTCAAAAGCCACTGTGACGCAGACACCACAATGCGCGCGGCCTTGAGGGCTGCACGCACTTGCGGTTTTTTTTGAGGTGCCGGGAGGGCGGCCTGGGTAAGGCCGCCGAATCTTCAGCGAGTTGCTGCCAGTTCTTGTTGAACGCTGGCAACAGTGCGAGGCCAAGGTTTACCAGCCTGAACCTTCGCTGGCAAGGCTTTGATAGCGGTATCGGCGGCGGCACGGCTGGAGAAGCTGCCGTAAGTGATCACGTAAAGCGGCTTGCCGTTGAGCACCTTCTTGAAATAACGGTACTCGCCGCCCTGCTCTTTGACGAAGGCTTGAGCATTGGCTTCAGAGCTGGTGCCGAGGATCTGCACCACGAAGTTACCGCTGGGCTGGCTGGTGTACCAGCTGCTGCCGGTGGCGCCGGCCTTGGCGACAGTCACCGGTTTTTCCGCCGGTTTGGCGGCCGGAGCTGGCTTGGCGACAGGCGCTGGCGCGACCGGCTTGGCGACGGGCGCCGGTTTGGCGGTCGCGACCGTAGGCGCAGGTACAGGCACAGGCGTTGGTTTTGCCGCCGGTTGACCGGCAGGCACGCCCACTGGCGGCGCGGTGGTGGTCACGGTCGGCGGTGTGCTGCTGGAGCCTTCCACTGGCACGCCGTCGTCGCCTTCGGAGATACCGCCGGCCGCTTCGGCGAGCGGGCCGCGCATGACAGGCTGACCGACCATCGGCAGGTTGGTCGGTTGGCCGGAGTTGGCGAACTCGACATTCGGCGTGGGTTTACCCAGTGGTAACTGCGCCTGTTCGGTTGGCGCGCCGGCAGGCGTCGGTGCCTTGCTGCGACCCGGGATCAACCAGGCGGCGGCGACAGCGACCACGACAACGGCGGAAATAGCCAATACGTGCTTTTTAGGCATAGTGAACCCCATCTTTGGACGCTTGACCGCAGAGCGGCTGGCAATCATGGCTTCAATCATCGCATCGCGGGCAACCTGGTTGATGGTGCCAGGCCAGCCGTCGGAGCTTTCATGAATATCAGAGATCTGCTGAGCGGAGAAAAGTTCGATGCCCTGCCCGGCGCCTTCGAGGCGTTGTGCCAGGTATTCACGGGTTTCTTCCTCTTCATACGGCTGCAATTCGATGACGTGGAACAGCTCCTGCTCGCCGCTGATCTGCTCCAGAGCGGCGATCAGGGACGATTCACCGAACAGGAACACATGCGGACGACCTTCCGGCGTACCCGCTGCCAGCGCCAGCAGCGCTTCGAGGGCCGACTCGTCAAGCTGCTCGGCGTCGTCCACCAGCAGGTAGACTTCCTGGCCGGTCAGGCCCAGTTGCACCACTTGCTTGAGAATCGCATTCGGCTCAGCGCTGGCAACGTCCAGGGCCTGGGCCACCTGACGCAGCACGCCCGCAGCATCGCCGGCGCCACGCGCCGACACCACTACGCTTTGCACCGATTGCTTGTTAGTGCTGGCGACCAGCGCCTGGCGCAGCAGGGTCTTGCCGCTGCCCAGCGGGCCGGTGACGACCAGCAACAGCTGGCTGTAGCGCGCGAGGTGATGCAACTGCCCGAGCACCGACTTGCGCTGCGCAGGGAAGAATTTGAAACCAGGCACCCGTGGAGCGAAGGGGTCGTGGCTTAACTGGTAATGGCCGAGGAACGCCTCGTCGGCATGCAAACTAGTCATCGGGCTCTTATTAACCTTTAAGCTGGGCCAGGGCGCGGTAATCCGCTCCCAGCGTGGCCTGTAGAATCTCTTTCGGATAATCGTCGGTCACCACCGCTTCGCCCATGCGGCGCAGCAGCACCAGTCGCAGTCGACCGTCGATCACTTTCTTGTCTATCGCCATATGTTCGAGGAAATCCGCCTCGCTCATTTCCTCGGGCGGGATCACCGGCAACCCGGCGCGCTGGAACAGGCGGATGCCCCGATCCCGCTCCTGGGCGCTGATCCAGCCCAGGCGTTGCGACATCTCCAATGCCATCACTGTGCCAGCCGCTACGGCTTCCCCATGCAACCACACACCATAGCCCATGTGCGTTTCGATCGCATGGCCGAAGGTGTGGCCCAGGTTCAAGGTGGCCCGTACACCGGACTCCCGTTCGTCGGCATTCACCACCAGCGCCTTGGCCGCACAGGAACGGGAGATCGCTTCGGTCAGCGCCACCTGGTCCAGCGCGCGCAGGGCGTCGACATGTTCTTCCAGCCAGGTCAGGAACGGCTCGTCGCAGATCAGCCCGTACTTGATGACTTCCGCCAGGCCCGCCGACAGCTCGCGCGGGGGCAAGGTGTTGAGGGTCGCGGTGTCGATCAGCACAGCCTGGGGCTGGTAGAACGCGCCCACCATGTTTTTGCCCAGCGGATGGTTGATGCCGGTCTTGCCGCCCACCGACGAATCGACCTGGGACAGCAAGGTGGTCGGCACCTGGATGAAATCCACGCCGCGCTGGTAACAGGCGGCCGCAAAACCGGCCATGTCACCAATCACGCCGCCACCGAGGGCGACCACGGTGGTGCGCCGGTCATGGCGTGCGGTCAGCAGGCCATCGAAGATCAGTTGCAGGGTTTCCCAGTTCTTGTGGGCTTCGCCGTCGGGCAGCACCACGGAGATAACCGAGTACGCCGCCAGGCTGCGGCTCAGACGCTCAAGATACAGCGGCGCGACCGTTTCGTTGGAGATGATCGCCACTTGCCGCCCGGCAATATGCGGTGCGAGCAACTCGGGCTGGTCGAGCAGACCTTCGCCAATATGGATCGGGTAGCTGCGCTCGCCTAGATCGACCTTAAGTGTCTGCATGTGTCCCCGCGTTGAAGATGTATTAACGACCGGCAACGTCGTGATCCGACGTCGCCTGATGGCTCTACGCCACACCCCGCAGGGTGATGACGCGCCGCCGAGAATAGCGCATTTCGGGCCTGGCTTTAACGGGGTGGCAGCCGTTGCAGGCGCTCGAGAATGTCGAGCACCACCATCCGAGGTGGCCGCTCATCGGTTTCCACCACCAGATCGGCGATTTCCCGATACAGCGGATCGCGCAGCGCCAGCAGATCCCGCAGGGTCTTCGCCGGGTCGGCGGTGCGCAGCAGTGGGCGATTGCGATCACGCGCGGTGCGCCCCACCTGCTGCTCGACCGACGCATGCAGATAGACCACCCGACCACCGGCATGCAATGCCCGGCGGTTCTCCTCGCGCATCACGGCACCGCCGCCGGTCGCCAGGACCACGCCATCGCAAGCGCACAGCTCGGCAATCATCGCCTGCTCACGGTCACGAAAGCCCAGTTCGCCTTCCTTATCGAAGATCCACGGGATATTGGCACCCGAGCGCACTTCAATTTCCTTATCGGAGTCTTTGAATGGCAGGCGCAGCTCTTTGGCCAGCAAACGGCCGATGGTGCTTTTTCCAGCCCCCATCGGTCCTACAAGAATCAAATTTCGCACAGAATCAACGACTCACAGCAATCGCCTGGTTATTCATAATACGCGGAGTCAGGAATACCAGCAGCTCGGATTTTTTTTCTGCCAGCACATCGCGCCGGAAAAGGCGGCCAAGATACGGCACATCGCCCAAAAATGGCACTTTATCTAGCACTTTGCTTTGGGTATTGGAGAAAACTCCGCCGATGACGATGGTCTCGCCGTCCCTGACCAGCACCTTGGCGTTGACCTCGTTTTTCTTGATCGGCGGTACGTCGTTGAGCTTGTTCAGGTAATCCGGCTCATCCTTGGTGACTTTGACCTCCATGATCACGCGGTCGTCGGGGGTGATTTGCGGGGTGACTTCCAGGGACAGCGAAGCCTCCTTGAACGACACCGAGGTGGCGCCGCTGGAGCTGGACTCCTGGTAGGGAATCTCGGTGCCCTTGAGGATGCGCGCGGGCTCCTTGTCGGACGTGACCACCTTGGGCTGCGAGACAATCTCGCCGTTGCCGGTTTTTTCCATCGCGGTCAGTTCCAGGTCCAGCAGCAGGTTGTCGGTGATAAACGCGACACCCAGGCCAGAAGTGTTGGTGAGCGCCCCCAAGTCGACAAAGGGCGAGCCGGACGGGTTTTCCACAGGCTCGGTGCCTGGCTCCGGAGGTTTCTCGACACCGCCGGCGCCCCAGTTGCCGCGATTGATCCGCCCTCCCCAGCGCACGCCCAGGCTTTTGTCGTAGTCGACATTGGCCTCAACAATCCGCGCCTCGATCATCACCTGGCGCACCGGAATATCCAGCTGCGCCACGATGCGTCGCAGCTCTTCCAGGCGTTCGCCGGTCTGGTAGGCGATGATGTTGTTGGTGCGGTCATCCACCGCCACCGAGCCGCGTTCGTCGGTGGCGCCTTCCAGGCCGGTCACCGATTGGAACAACTTGGCCAGGTCCGCAGCCTTGGCGTAATTGACCTGCAACAGTTCGCGCCGCAATGGCGCCAGTTCAGCCATCTGCTTGCGCGACTCCAGCGTCAGCAGCTCGCGCGCGGCCAACTCGTCGGCGGGCGCCACCAACAGCACCCCGGCCTTTATCCGCTGGTCCAGCCCCTTGCTTTGCAACACCAGGTCCAGCGCCTGGTCCCAAGGCACGTCCTTGAGCCGCAGGGTGATCGAACCTTGCACATCGTCGCTGGCGACCAGATTCAGGCCCGCCACATCGGCAATCTGCTGCAACACGGCGCGCAGCTCGATGTTCTGGAAATTGAGGTTCAGCTTGTCGCCGGTATAGGTACCTGATGCCGCACCGCCGGGAGGCGGCAGCTGGATCAGATCCACACGATTGGGCACAGCAGCAGCCATCGGTGCCGTGAACGCTATCCATAGCGCCACACCGAAGGACGAGAAAGTCCTTTTCATTGTTTGATTCCGTTATGAGTTGACGTTCAGCACGAGGGTCCGCGGGCGTTCCAGCCACGCGCCCTGTTCATCGGGAAACAATTCGAGCAATTCCACATGGCCCTCATCAATAGCCGTGACCCGACCGTGGTCCGGCCCCAGGTAATCGCCGACCGCCAGCCTGTGGACGCTGGCAGCGGCACGCAGCAGAGCGAAGGTCTGCGCGCCTCGGGACAGCGTGCCGACCATTTCGAACTGGTCGACGGCGATGCCTTCCAGGGCACCGCGGGCACGCCCGAGGTCCGGTGCGAGCGCGGGCCGGCCGGGTACGTGACCGACCTGCAAGGCGCGCGGCTGGAACGGATCACGCAAGGCCAGCGCGTCATAGACAAAGCGCGGCCCCGGCTCGACGGCCGGGGTCGACTGACCGCCCGACGACGGATTGCGATAGGTCTTGGCCACCAACTCCAGGCGCAACCCTGCCCCATCAGCCCGAAGCGCCACATCATGCACCGTGACGATGCGCGGTAAGCCGCCCAAAGCGCTCACAAACATCGCCAGGTCGTGATAAGCCCCGGTGACGCCCAGGCGTAACGGCTGCTCAATATAGAGTGGCCGGGGCTGCTCATCCAACACCACGATAGCGTCGACGAGCACCCCATTGACCGCCCCCAGCCGGGCGATATCTTCGAGCAATGCGGGTACCCCGAACGCACCGGGCAACTGCTGCATCAGCCCGGCAAAACGCGCCTGCATCGCCTGAAGCTGCTGGCTGCGCGCCTCCAGGCTGGCGGCAAGGCCAGCCTTCTGGGCCACCTGTCGCTGCAAGACGACGCCCTGCGCCTCGACCGCCTGCAACCGTTGCCGCGAGGGGCTCAGGTACGTCCCATCGCCCACCCACAGCACCAGGCCGGCGAGCGCGCAGCCGAGCACGACCTTGGCGGGCAAGGGCCATTTCGCAGCGTTGTGGGTGAGAGCGGAAAAGTCGAGCCTGGGCAGGCTCACGGTTGAGCCTCGGCGGACTCTCCCTGGCGCACCATCAATTGAAACTCGTTGCTGCCCTGGCCATCTTCCATCCGCACATGTTGCAGCCGAGTGGCATGGGCGCCTTCGGAGGCTTGCAGGCGGCGCATCAGTTGGGCGATGTCCTGGCTGGAATCGGCGCTGCCACGGATGCTGACCGTATCGCCCTTCGCCACGACCTCGTGCAAATGCACGCCGTCTGGCACCGCGCGGGCCAACTGATCCAAGAGCTGGGCACCGGCCGAGCGGGCTTCGCTCAAGTCCTGCACGACCTTCATGCGCTCCGCCAATTGCTGGCTTTGTTCCTGCAGGTCATCGATGGTCTTGATGCGCGAGTCGAGGACGGCGGCGTCCTTGTCCAGGTGGCTATTGCGCGTCACTTGTCGATCGATCGCCCGGTCGATCACCTGATCGGCCAACCACACGGTTGCGAACGCCACGCAGGCAAACGCCAGCAGCAACCCCAGAAAGAATTTGCGCCGCCGTTCCGCCAGCGCCTGGCGCCAGGGCAAAAGGTTGATTAGTGTCTTCAAGCGAAACTCCTCAGGGCCAACCCGCAAGCAATTCCCATCCCGCGGGCATCCGCGGCCCATTGTGCGCCATCGACTCGATGGCCCGGCGTGAAGCTGGCGAAATCCTGACTGCAAGCGCGTGCGAATGCAAATGCTTCCACATCCACCACCTTCGGCACCAGCCCAGCCAGGGTCAAAACCGCGACCCGAGCCTCTACCTGGGCCTTATGGCACGCCGCGAGCAATACATCAACCCGCGCCAGGTTCTGGGCCGACGGCCCGCGAACCTGGAAATCCAGGGCCATCTCATCCAGCGGATAAGGGATGTACTGGTCGGCCTCCATCTGGATCATCCAGGTCATTTCTTCCTCACTGAGCCCCGCGTCCAACTCGATCACCCGGGTAATCACCGAAGCTCCCGCCACAGCCACGGCCGCTTGGCGGGCCGAGGTGCGCGAGCGGGCCAATGCCTGGGACAACGTCTGCCCCACGCCGTCGAGGTCGAGCACGCTGCTGTCGACTACCGCCTGGGGCGGTAGCGCCTGTGTGGCGTAGCTTTGCACGCTGTAACCGGCGGGCGAGTGGCCGAGTTCGATCAACCGGATGCCGGTGTCCTGGATGTCGACACCCAGGACGGTATCGACTTTTCGCCTGAAAAATCCCTTTTCCATAAAACTCCCTAAAACTTTCCCTGTCATACCGCCTGATTGGCGCGTGGCAGCGTGCATTCGGTCGCCTTGTTTGCGAGGCGCGAATGACGCCCCAAGCCGAAAATGCTTTAATGCCCAGCGTTTTTTCCCGCTTTTTATCTGCAGCCAGGGTCGATTCATCGTTTGCCATGCATGCCCCGGCGCCTAACCCATTCTTTTCTCTGGAAATCCAAAAGCCTTGATTCGTCTGCTGAAGTTTTTCGGGTACTCCATTGTCGCCATCGTTTGCGGGCTGCTGCTCGTCCTCAGCGGCGCCTACCTCTACCTTAGTCCGGGATTGCCCTCCGTAGAGGCCCTGAGAAGCATTCAGTTGCAGATTCCTTTGCGGGTCTATAGCAGCGATGAAAAACTGATCGCAGAGTTCGGCGAAATGCGCCGTACCCCGATTCGTTTCGCGGATATACCACCCAACTTCATCAACGCCCTGCTGTCGGCCGAGGACGATAATTTCGCCAACCACTATGGCGTCGACCCCAGCAGCCTGGTGCGGGCCGCCACGCAATTGGTAAAAAGCGGACACATTCAATCCGGCGGCAGCACGATCACCATGCAGGTGGCGAAGAACTTCTTCCTCACCAGCGAACGCAGCTTTTCACGCAAAGCCACCGAGATCCTGCTGGCACTGCAGATCGAGCGGCAGCTGACCAAGGACGAGATCCTTGAGCTGTACGTCAATAAAATCTACCTGGGCAACCGCGCCTACGGCATCGAAGCCGCGTCCCAGGTCTACTACGGCAAGTCGATTCGCGACGCCAGCCTGGCGCAGATGGCCATGATTGCCGGCCTGCCCAAGGCGCCCTCGCGCTTCAACCCGCTGGCCAACCCGGCACGCAGCAAAGAGCGGCGCGACTGGATTCTGGGGCGCATGTACAAGCTGGGCAAAATCAGCCAGAGCGCCTATGAAAGCGCAGTGGCCGAGCCGCTGAACGCCAGCTACCACGTACCGACCCCGGAAGTGAACGCCCCTTATATCGCGGAGATGGCACGGGCTGAGATGGTCGGCCGTTATGGCAGCGAGGCCTACACCGAAGGCTTCCGTGTGACCACGACCGTTCCGAGCGACTTGCAGGAAATCGCCAACAACGCGGTGCATGAAGGCCTGATCACCTACGACCAGCGCCATGGCTACCGCGGCCCCGAATCGCGCCTGCCGGGCAAGACCCTGAGCGCCTGGACCACCGAACTCGGCAAACAGCGCACGATCAGCGGCCTGGAACCGGCCATCGTCACCCAGGTGAAGAAGGACGGCGTGCAGGTACTGACCCGCACCGGCGAAGCGCATGTGGCGTGGGACAGCATGAAATGGGCGCGCCCATTCCTGAACACCAACAGCATGGGGCCGATGCCCAAGCAGCCGTCGGACGTGGCGCAGGTGGGTGATTTGATCCGCGTGCAACGCCAGAAGGACGACAGCCTGAAATTCAGCCAGGTGCCGGTCGCCCAAGGCGCTCTGGTCTCCCTCGACCCGCAGAACGGCGCGATCCGTGCCCTGGTCGGCGGCTTCGCGTTCGAGCAGAGCAACTACAACCGTGCCACCCAGGCCAAGCGCCAGCCGGGTTCGAGCTTCAAGCCGTTCGTCTACAGTGCCGCCCTGGACAACGGCTACACCGCCGCCAGCCTGGTCAACGATGCACCGATCGTGTTTGTCGACGAGTACCTGGACAAGGTCTGGCGTCCGAAGAACGACACCAACACCTTCCTCGGCCCGATCCGCATCCGCGAGGCGCTGTACAAGTCGCGTAACCTGGTGTCGATCCGCTTGCTGCAGGCGATGGGCGTGGGCAAGACCATCGACTACATCACCCGCTTTGGCTTCAACAAGGCGGACCTGCCGCCGAACCTGTCCCTGGCCCTGGGGACGGCGACTCTCACGCCGATGGAAATCGCCACCGGCTGGAGCACGTTTGCCAACGGCGGCTACAAGATCACGCCGTACCTGATCGACAAGATCGAAAGCCGCAATGGCGACACCCTGTTCACCGCCAACCCGCCACGGGTGCCGGGTGATGTGGTCAACGGCGTGGCCGCCAGCGATGGCCTGGCCGCACCGAGCAACGGCGGTATCACCATCGAGCCGACCCCAGGCGTCACGCCGGCGGCGAACCCGAGCGCCGCGCCTGAACCGCAGGCGCCGGCAGTGGCCGAACGCGTGGTGGATGGCCGCACCACCTACATCCTCAACAGCATCCTGGAAGACGTGATCAAGAAAGGCACCGGCCGCCGTGCACTGGCCCTGGGCCGCGCGGACATCGCGGGCAAGACCGGTACCACCAACGAATCCAAGGACGCCTGGTTCTCCGGCTACAACGCCGACTACGTGACCACCGTATGGACCGGCTACGACCAGCCGGAAAGCCTCGGCCGCCGCGAGTTCGGCGGTACCGTCGCGCTGCCGATCTGGATGAGCTACATGGGCGCCGCCTTGAAGGACAAGCCGCTGCATACCCAGCCGGAACCGGAAGGCATCCTCAGCCTGCGGATCGACCCGGTCAGTGGCCGCGCAGCATCGCCGAGCACGCCGAATGCGTACTTCGAGCTGTTCAAGAGCGAGGACACTCCGCCGTCGATCAACGAGCTGGGCAATGGCGTGGCGCCGGGCAGCCCGCTGCCGGCGGATGAGGCGGCACCGATCGATCTGTTCTAAACCAATGCGGTCAACCCTGTGGGAGGGAGCTTGCTCCCGATGGCGGTGTGTCAGGCACCAGGTTCATTGACTGACAGTCCGCCATCGGGGGCAAGCCCCCTCCCACATTTGGTTCTGCGCAGGCCTTGGGTTTATAGCCAGACAGCAAAAAGCCCCGACTCGCAAGAGCCGGGGCTTTTGGTTGGTGCGCTACAACGGCTTAGCCGTTGAACACATCATCCACGCTTTGCAGCGGGTAGTTTTTCGGATACGGCAGGGTGGCCACACCGGTCTCGATCGCAGCTTTGGCCACGGCGTCGGAGATCACGGTGATCAGGCGCTTGTCCATTGGTTTCGGAATGATGTACTCACGACCGAATTCCAGCTTGGCGCCACCGTAGGCATCGCACACGTCCTGAGGCACCGGCAGCTTGGCCAGTTCACGCAGGGCGTTGGCGGCCGCCACTTTCATTTCTTCGTTGATGCGCTTGGCACGAACGTCCAGGGCACCGCGGAAGATGAACGGGAAGCCCAGCACGTTGTTGACCTGGTTCGGGTAGTCCGAACGGCCGGTCGCCATGATCACGTCGTCGCGGGTGGCGTGTGCCAGTTCCGGCGCGATTTCTGGGTCCGGGTTGGAGCAGGCGAACACGATCGGGTTGGCTGCCATGGCCTTCAGGCCTTCAGCGCTCAGCAGGTTCGGACCGGACAGGCCGACGAATACGTCGGCACCGTCGAGGGCCTCAGCCAGGGTGCGCTTGGAGGACGGATGCGCAAACATCGCCTTGTACTGGTTCAGGTCGGTACGCTCGGACTGGATCACGCCCTTGCTGTCGACCATGTAGATGTTTTCCAGCTTGGCGCCCATGCTGACGATCAGCTTCATGCACGAGATGGCCGCAGCGCCAGCGCCCAGGCAGACGATCTTGGCGTCAGCCAGGGTTTTGCCAGCGATTTCCAGGGCGTTGATCATGCCGGCCGCGGTAACGATCGCGGTGCCGTGCTGGTCATCGTGGAATACCGGAATGTCGCACTGTTCGATCAGAGCCTTTTCGATCTCGAAGCACTCAGGTGCCTTGATGTCTTCCAGGTTGATGCCACCGAAGGTGATGGAAATGCGCTTGACGGTGTCGATGAAAGCCTGCGGGCTCTCGGAATCGACTTCGATGTCGAACACATCGATGCCGGCAAAGCGCTTGAACAGCACGCCTTTACCTTCCATGACTGGCTTGGAAGCCAATGGGCCGAGGTTACCCAGGCCAAGAATCGCGGTGCCATCGGAAATCACTGCAACCAGGTTGCCTTTGCCGGTGTATTTGTACGCCAACTCAGGGTCACGGGCGATTTCACGGACGGGCTCGGCAACGCCAGGGCTGTAGGCCAGCGACAGGTCGCGAGCGGTGGCAGTGGCTTTGGTGAGCTCTACACTCAGCTTTCCTGGACGAGGAAGGGCATGATATTCGAGAGCGGCAGTTTTCAAATCAGACATATCGGCATTCCGCTTTTACTGTTGGTCGACGGACCGCCGAGGATACTCGTGTCGTAAAGCCCCTACAAGACTGGGCAGTCACCGGTGTCAAGCGCCGTACACTACGACTTTCGGCCAAGAGCCACGGGACACAAGGGCTCAACTGTTCACAATCGACTTGAAAAATGTCTACAATTTTTCCTCGAGTGTCGATTTCAACCACTGCAACTGCGCTGGAGTGCCTGCTTAGCCGAGCAAAGCCTGATGACCGAGGCCGGCCTGGGCTGCCGCCAGCCAAATCGCGGGCACAAAAAAGGCGCCCGCAAGGGACGCCTTTTTCAACAGCTGGCAAAAGCCCATAGGGCCTTTGAGCCTTACTCTGCTGGAGTAGCAGGCTTCTTGCCGAAAGCACCAAAGCGATCTGCGAAGCGCTGTACACGGCCGCCAGTGTCCAGAGTTTTCTGCTTACCGGTGTAGAACGGGTGGCACTCGTTGCATACGTCAGTGCCCAGTGGCTTGCACAGGTTCGAACGGGTTTCGAACTTGTTGCCGCAGCTGCAGGTGACTTCGATGGTTTCGTACGCTGGATGGATACCGGCTTTCATGGTGACTTCCTCAGGCTAGCGTGCCGCCACTCGACACCATTGTCGAATACCGCACGTAATTAGGCCGCGGATTCTACCAGACCTTTTTAAACGCGCAAGCGCCGCTCTGCATCGATTCAGCACACCAAAGCCCCTTTCATCCGAAAACCGCGGCATACCCAACGCATCCCTCGTCTGCTAGGCTCCCGCCCTTCGTCATCACCCTCCTTTATAGAGAACCCCTGCGTGCCCGACGCCATTTTGCGCCTAGCCCTGCCCTCGCCCCTGCGCCGCCTGTTCGACTACCGGGCCCCGGCCGGCGTGCTGCGGGCGCAGTTGCAGCCAGGCATGCGGGTGCGGGTGCCGTTCGGGCGCAGGGAAATGATCGGCATCCTGGTGGAGGTGGCCGATCACAGTGAAGTGCCGGCGGAAAAGCTCAAGCCGGCCGTGGCCATCCTCGACACCACGCCGCCGCTGCCGCCGGCGTTGTTCAAGCTGTGCCTGTGGACCGCCCAGTATTACCAGCACAGCCTGGGCGACACCTTGAGCTGGGCGCTGCCGGTGCTGCTGCGCCAGGGCGAACTGGCCGAAGCGCGCCAGGAACGCTTCTGGTCGACGGTGCCCGGCGCCCGTCTCGACGACCCGCGCATCGCCCGCGCCCCGCGTCAGCGTGACGCCCTGGCGACACTGGCGCAGCATCCCCATGGCGTGGCCCATCAGCTCTTGAGCAAGCTGATGCTGAGCAAAGACAGCCTCGACCTGCTGCTCGCCAAAGGCCTGGTGCAGGTCGAGATCCGCAAGCACGCCCCGGACCCGCGCCATGAACACTGGCTGGCCCAACCGGAATTGCCGCTGAACCCCGAGCAACGTGCGGCCTATGAAGCCATTCGCGCAGGTTTTGACTGCTTTCACGCGTTCCTGCTGGCCGGCGTGACCGGCAGCGGCAAGACCGAAGTCTATCTGCAGTTGATCCGCGAAACCCTGCAAGCGGGCAAACAGGCGCTGGTGCTGATCCCCGAGATCAACCTCGGCCCGCAAACCCTGGCGCGTTTCGAGCAGCGTTTCAACGCACGCATCGCCCTGGTGCATTCGGCGGTCAACGACCGTGAGCGCCTGGAGTCGTGGCTGGCGGCGCGGGACGGCGAGGCCGACATTATTATCGGCACCCGCTCGGCGCTGTTCACCCCGATGAAAAACCCCGGGCTGATCATCATCGACGAAGAACACGACGGTTCGTACAAACAGCAGGAAGGCCTGCGCTACCACGCCCGCGACCTGGCCCTGGTGCGGGCGCGTCAGGAAGACATTCCGATCGTGCTGGGTTCGGCCACGCCGTCCCTGGAAAGCCTGCATAACGCCTACACCGGCCGCTATGGCCTGCTGCGCCTGAATGAGCGCGCAGGCGGCGCCAAGCAACCGCGCTTCCTACGCCTGGATGTAAAAAGCCGGCCATTGGACAGCGGTATTTCCGGGCCGATGCAACAAGCCATCGGCCAGACCCTCGCCGCCGGCCAGCAAGTCCTGGTGTTTCTCAACCGTCGCGGCTTCGCGCCGACCTTGCTGTGCCATGACTGCGGCTGGATGTCCGAATGCGAACGCTGCGATGCGCGCATGACCGTACACCAGCGCCATGGCGAGTTGCGCTGCCATCACTGCGGCCATGTGGAACGAGTACCGCGCCATTGCCCGCAATGCGGCAAAGTCGACCTGCGACCGGTCGGCGCGGGCACCGAACGCGCCGAAGAACGCCTGGGCATTCTGTTCCCGGACTACCCGGTACTGCGGGTCGATCGCGACAGCACCTCGCGCAAGGACGCGATGAACCAGCTGTTCGCCACCATCCAGAAGGGCCAGCCGTGCATCCTGGTAGGCACGCAGATGCTGGCCAAGGGGCATCACTTCCCACGGGTGACCCTGGTGTCGATCCTGGATGCCGACGGCGGCTTGTTCTCCGGCGACTTCCGCGCCAGCGAGCGCATGGCGCAGTTGATCGTGCAGGTCGCCGGCCGTGCCGGGCGCGCCGAGGAGCCGGGCAAGGTGATCATCCAGACCCACCTGGCCGACCATCCGCTGCTGATCCAACTGACCGAACAAGGTTATTTCGCGTTTGCCGAGCAGGCCTTGAGCGAACGCCGCGCCGCCGGCCTGCCGCCTTTTGCCCACCTCGCGCTGCTGCGCGCCGAGGCGCACAAGCCGGGGCAGGCGGAAGGTTTTCTCGATGAAGCCTGCAGCGCCGCCGAGCGCCTGCTCGGCGAGTTGGGCCTGAGCGGCATCGAATTGCTCGGCCCGGTGCCCGCGCCCATGGAACGCCGCGCCGGACGCTACCGCGCTCAGCTACTCTTGCAGGCAACGTCCCGCGCACCGCTGCATCGGCTGTTAAGTAGCTGGTTACTTGCGCTGGAGCAAATGCCCAGCGGTCGCCAGGTGCGATGGTCGTTGGATGTGGACCCGGTCGATTTGTACTAGCCCTGTAGGAGCGAGCTTGCTCGCGAAAACCCCGAGAGCGCCGCGTAAACCCGAATATCCGCGTTATCGTTGACGATTTTCGCGAGCAAGCTCGCTCCTACAAGTGGGCAGGATGCCCTTAAAAAGCCCCGCAGGTCTGGAACGGTTGGCAAGCCCGCCCTCGCCACGGATAATGCCCAGTTTTTCCACCTGCGCATCGCGCGCCACCGCTTGCGGTCGAAAGAGAACACCATGAAAGACACCATTCGCCAGCTGATCCAACAAGCCCTCACCCAACTCGTCAACGAAGGTGTGTTGCCTGAAGGCCTGACGCCGGCGATCCAGGTGGAAAACACCCGCGACAAGACCCACGGTGACTTCGCCAGCAACATCGCGATGATGCTGGCCAAGCCGGCCGGCATGAAGCCGCGCGACCTGGCGGAGAAAATCATCGCCGCGCTGCCGGCCGACCCGCAGGTGAGCAAGGCCGAAATCGCCGGCCCGGGCTTTATCAATGTCTTCCAGAACACCGAGGCCCTGGCTTCGCGCCTGGACGCGGCGCTGGCCGATGCCAAAATCGGCGTGCGCAAGGCCGGCCCTGCCGAGCGCGTGGCCATCGACCTGTCGGCGCCCAACCTGGCCAAAGAGATGCACGTCGGCCACCTGCGCTCGACCATCATCGGCGACGGCGTGGCGCGGGTGCTGGAGTTTCTCGGCGACACCGTGATCCGTCAGAACCACGTCGGTGACTGGGGCACCCAGTTCGGCATGCTGATGGCCTACCTGCAGGAAAACCCGATCACCAGCAACGAGCTGTCGGACCTGGAAAACTTCTACCGCGCCGCGAAGAAGCGTTTCGACGAATCCGAAGCGTTCGCCGACCGCGCCCGCGGCCTGGTGGTCAAGCTGCAAGCCGGCGACAAGGAATGCCTGGAGCTGTGGTCGCGTTTCCGCGATATCTCGCTGGCCCACTGCCAGCACATCTACGAACTGCTCAACGTCAAGTTGACCATGGCCGACGTCATGGGCGAAAGCGCCTACAACGACGACCTGATCAACGTGGTCAACGACCTCAAGGCCAAAGGCCTGCTGGTGGAAAGCAACGGCGCGCAGTGCGTGTTCCTCGAAGAATTCAAGACCGCCGAGGGCGAGCCGCTGCCGGTGATCATCGTCAAGGCCGATGGCGGCTACCTCTACGCCACCACCGACCTGGCCGCCGTGCGCTACCGCAGCGGCGTGCTCAAGGCGGATCGCGCGTTGTATTTCGTCGACCAGCGCCAGGCCCTGCACTTCCAGCAGGTGTTCGAAGTGGCGCGCCGCGCCGGTTTCGTCACGCACCCGATGCACATGGAACACATGGGCTTCGGCACCATGAACGGCGCCGACGGCCGCCCGTTCAAGACCCGCGACGGCGGCACCGTAAAACTGATCGACCTGCTGAACGAAGCCCAGGAACGTGCCTACAACCTGGTGAAGGAAAAGAACCCAGAGCTGGCGGACGCCGACCTGCGCAACATTGCCCGCGTGGTGGGCATTGGCGCGGTGAAATACGCCGACCTGTCCAAGCACCGCACCAGCGACTACAGCTTCAACTTCGAGCTGATGCTCAACTTCGAAGGCAACACCGCGCCGTACCTGCTGTACGCCTACACCCGCGTGGCCGGGGTGTTCCGCAAGCTGGGCAAGGACTTCAGCGAAGTGCAAGGGCAGATCGTATTGCAAGCGCCCCAGGAACAGGAACTGGGCGCCAAGCTGGCGCAGTTCGGCGAAGTGCTGAACAGCGTCGGTGAGAAAGGCACGCCGCACATCCTCTGCACCTACCTGTACGAAGTCGCCGGGCTGTTCTCCAGCTTCTACGAGAACTGCCCGATCCTCACCGCCGACGACGAAGCCCATAAGCAGAGTCGCCTGCGCCTCGCCGCACTGGCTGGACGGACCCTCAAGCAAGGCCTGGAACTGTTGGGCCTGGAAACTCTGGAGCGTATGTAAGTTGGCTGCCAAGAAAAAACCTGCACCCAAGCGCGGCGCCAGCCGCTACCAGGCACCGGCGAAGAAGCCCATTCCGGGCTGGTTGTGGATGGCCATCGGCCTCACGGTCGGCGCGTTTATCGTATTTCTGATGAAGCTGGACCCCGGCCAGGGCGATGACGTCAAACGGGTCAAACAGGAGCAGCAAAAAGCCACGAAAATGGCCGAGGCCAACAAGACCGCGCCAAGCCCGACCGCGCCGGTGAAGCCCAAGTACGACTTCTACACCCTGCTGCCGGAATCGGAAGTGATCGTGCCGCCCGACGCCGTGCCGGAGAAAACCCTGCCGACGCCGCAAGTACCGACCACGCCGGTCACCCCGGCGGAAGCGGCCAAAATCGACACGGCACGGGCCCAGGCCGCGCTGGCCGGGATCACCCCGCCGCCACCGCCGCCGGTTGCGACCACCAAGGCCGCGCCGGTGACCAAGTTCTTCCTGCAGGCGGGCTCGTTCCCGAAACAGGCGGACGCCGATCGCGTGCGTGCACAGATCATCCTGCTGGGCCAGGCGGTCACGGTGGAGTCCGGCACGGTGAAGGAGGCGACGTGGTATCGCGTGTTGGTGGGCCCGTTCAGCAACCGCGAGCAACTGACCGTGGCGCAGAAACAATTGGCCGGCGCGGGCTTTAGCAACCTGTTGTTACAACAGCGCCAGAGCCGCTGACCTAAAGCCAACACCAATCAAAATGTGGGAGGGGCGGTGCGACGATTCGACTTGCCCCCGATAGCGATAGATCAGTCAATATTTTCGGCGACTGATACACCGCGATCGGGGGCAAGCCCCCTCCCACATTGGTTTTGGGCGGTTCTCGAGAGGGTGTCAGACCAATAGACACCATTCGTCCGTACCAACCTCCCAAGGTTGAAATCATCCCCGCTACCCCCATATCAGTTCCCACCAGGGCATTTTCGCCCCGCTGCGTGGAGACTCTCCCCTTGACCACCATCGTTTCAGTACGTCGCCACGGCAAAGTCGTCATGGGCGGCGACGGCCAGGTTTCCCTTGGCAATACCGTGATGAAAGGCAACGCGAAGAAAGTGCGTCGCCTGTACCACGGCCAGGTGCTCGCAGGCTTTGCCGGCGCCACCGCAGACGCCTTCACCCTGTTCGAGCGTTTCGAAGGCCAGTTGGAAAAACACCAGGGCCACCTGGTTCGCGCCGCCGTCGAACTCGCCAAAGAATGGCGCACCGACCGCTCCCTCAGCCGCCTCGAAGCCATGCTGGCCGTCGCCAACAAAGACGCGTCGCTGATCATCACCGGTAACGGCGATGTGGTTGAGCCTGAACACGGCCTGATCGCCATGGGCTCCGGCGGTGGCTATGCCCAAGCGGCAGCCAGCGCACTGTTGAAGAAAACCGACCTGTCGGCCCGCGAAATCGTCGAAACCGCCCTGGGTATCGCTGGCGATATCTGCGTGTTCACCAACCACAACTTCACCATTGAGGAGCAGGACCTCGCCGAGTAAGCCGTAGGCTTATTCCCGCTTGAGGACCGCCAAACATTATGTCCATGACTCCCCGCGAAATCGTCCATGAACTCAATCGCCATATCATCGGCCAGGACGATGCCAAGCGCGCCGTTGCCATCGCGCTGCGTAACCGCTGGCGCCGGATGCAACTGCCGGAAGAACTGCGCGTTGAAGTAACGCCCAAGAACATCCTGATGATCGGCCCGACCGGCGTCGGTAAAACCGAAATCGCCCGGCGCCTGGCCAAGTTGGCCAATGCCCCGTTCATCAAGGTCGAAGCGACCAAGTTCACCGAAGTCGGCTACGTGGGCCGCGACGTCGAGTCGATCATTCGTGACCTGGCCGACGCTGCCTTGAAGCTGCTGCGCGAACAGGAAATGACCAAGGTCAGCCACCGCGCCGAAGACGCCGCCGAAGAACGTATCCTCGACGCCCTGCTGCCACCGGCGCGCATGGGTTTCAACGAAGAAGCCGCGCCAGCCTCGGACTCCAACACCCGCCAGCTGTTCCGCAAACGCCTGCGTGAAGGCCAGCTGGACGACAAGGAAATCGAGATCGAAGTCGCCGAAATGTCCGGCGTCGACATCTCCGCGCCGCCCGGCATGGAAGAAATGACCAGCCAGTTGCAGAACCTGTTCGCCAACATGGGCAAGGGCAAGAAGAAAAGCCGCAAGCTCAAGGTCAAGGAAGCGCTGAAACTGGTGCGCGACGAAGAAGCCGGGCGCCTGGTGAACGAGGAAGAACTCAAGGCCAAGGCTCTGGAAGCAGTCGAGCAGCATGGCATCGTGTTTATCGATGAGATCGACAAGGTGGCCAAGCGCGGTAACTCCGGTGGCGTCGACGTGTCCCGCGAGGGCGTACAGCGCGACCTGCTGCCGCTGATCGAAGGCTGCACCGTCAACACCAAGCTGGGCATGGTCAAGACCGACCACATCCTGTTTATCGCCTCCGGTGCGTTCCACCTGAGCAAGCCAAGCGACCTGGTGCCGGAGCTGCAAGGCCGCCTGCCGATTCGCGTGGAGCTCAAGGCGCTGACCCCGGGCGACTTCGAACGCATCCTCAGCGAGCCGCATGCCTCGCTCACCGAGCAATACCGCGAGCTGCTGAAAACCGAAGGCCTCGCCATCGAGTTCCTGCCGGACGGCATCAAGCGCCTGGCGGAAATCGCCTGGCAGGTCAACGAGAAGACCGAGAACATCGGCGCCCGTCGCCTGCACACCTTGCTGGAGCGCCTGCTCGAGGAAGTGTCGTTCAGCGCCGGCGACCTGGCCGGTGCGCAGAATGGCGAAGCCATCCAGATCGACGCCGCCTACGTCAACAGCCACTTGGGCGAATTGGCGCAGAACGAAGATCTGTCTCGCTATATCCTGTAAGCCTCACACAGCACTGCTTTGCTTCAATGTGGGAGGGGGCTTGCCCCCGATAGCGGTCGGTCAGACAGATGTATGCTGACTGACACACCGCCATCGGGAGCAAGCCCCCTCCCACATTTTGAAGCCGGTTTATTCAGGATCTCATCAATGTCGAAATTTCCTACTGCTGTAAACCTGCACAAAACCTCCAACACCCTCGGCCTCACCTACGGGCCCGACGAGGCCTACCAGTTGCCCGCCGAATTCCTGCGGGTACATTCGCCTTCCGCCGAAGTCCAGGGCCACGGCAAACCGATCCTGCAATTCGGCAAGCTCAACGTGCGCTTGAGCAAGATCGAACCGGCCGGTCAATACGCACTGAAATTGATCTTCGACGACGGACACGACAGCGGATTGTTCACCTGGGACTACCTCTACCAACTGGCCGTGCGTCAGGACGCGCTGTGGGCCGATTACCTCGCCGAACTCAAAGCAGCCGGAAAAACCCGCGACCCGGATCAGTCAGTCGTGCGGCTGATGCTCTAGTCCAGGCTTCTTGCGCTTTAGAGGGCATTTTCTAATTCCATCTGCTTGAATGCCCACTCCTGTGGCCAACGATTGGCCCGCTTGCGAAAAAAATTAAACTCGGGTAACCAATGGAACTGGCAAGTTCCCTGCATTTGACGATGCGGTATCAACGGTCACCCGAGTCGCAGTACCTGGCTTGTGTTGTGTATCGAAACGTGGTGCGCAGCGGTACCCGGTACTCGTCTTTCGGACAATGGAGCGTCGTAGATGAGTAACAAGAATAACGATGACTTGAAACGCCAGGCCTCGGAAAACACCTTGGGGCTGAACCCGATCATCGCGTTACGTAAAAAGGACTTATTGGCCTCGGCGAAGATGGTGCTGAGCCAAGCCATCAGACAACCGTTGCACAGCGTCAAGCATGTTGCCCACTTTGGCGTCGAATTGAAAAATGTGATGTTCGGCAAGTCCGCGCTGGTGCCCGAAAGCGATGACCGTCGCTTTCACGACCCGGCCTGGAGCCAGAACCCACTCTACAAGCGTTACCTGCAAACCTACCTGGCGTGGCGCAAGGAACTGCACGACTGGATCGGTGACAGCAACCTGTCGGAACAGGACATCAGCCGCGGTCACTTCGTGATCAACCTGATGACCGAAGCCATGGCCCCCTCCAACACGGCGGCCAACCCGGCGGCGGTCAAGCGCTTCTTTGAAACCGGCGGCAAAAGCCTGCTCGACGGCCTGTCCCACCTGGCCAAGGACATGGTTCACAACGGCGGCATGCCGAGCCAGGTCAACATGGGCGCGTTTGAGGTCGGCAAGTCCCTGGGCACCAGCGAAGGTTCGGTGGTGTTTCGCAATGACGTGCTGGAGCTGATCCAGTACAAGCCGATCACCGAACAGGTCCACGAACGCCCGCTGCTGGTGGTGCCGCCGCAGATCAACAAATTCTATGTCTTCGACCTGAGCCCGGATAAGAGCCTGGCGCGCTTCTGCCTGCGCAACGGCCAGCAGACGTTTATCGTCAGCTGGCGCAACCCGACCAAGGCCCAGCGCGAGTGGGGCCTGTCGACCTATATCGAGGCGCTCAAGGAAGCGGTCGATGTGGTCACCGTGATTACCGGCAGTCAAGACATCAACATGCTCGGCGCCTGCTCCGGCGGCATCACCTGCACCGCCCTGCTCGGCCACTACGCGGCGCTGGGGGAGAAGAAGGTCAACGCCCTGACCCTGCTGGTGAGCGTGCTGGACACCACCCTGGACACCCAGGTGGCGCTGTTCGTCGACGAGCAGACGCTGGAAGCGGCCAAGCGCCACTCCTACCAGGCCGGCGTGCTGGAAGGCCGCGACATGGCCAAGGTGTTTGCCTGGATGCGCCCCAACGACCTGATCTGGAACTACTGGGTCAACAACTACCTGCTGGGCAACGAGCCGCCGGTGTTCGACATCCTGTTCTGGAACAACGACACCACGCGCTTGCCGGCGGCATTCCACGGCGACCTGATCGAACTGTTCAAGAACAACCCGCTGGTGCGCGCCAATGCCCTGGAAGTGTGCGGCACGCCGATCGACCTCAAGCAGGTCACAGCCGATATCTACTCATTGGCCGGCACCAACGACCACATCACGCCGTGGCAGTCCTGCTACAAGTCGGCGCAGCTGTTTGGCGGCAAGGTGGAGTTTGTGCTGTCGAGCAGCGGGCATATCCAGAGCATCCTCAACCCGCCGGGCAACCCCAAGGCGCGCTACCAGACCAGCGACGGCCTGGCGGGCAAGCCGCTGGAATGGCAGGAAAATGCGACCAAGCACACCGACTCGTGGTGGTTGCATTGGCAGGCGTGGCAGGCGGAGCGGGCGGGCAAGTTGAAGAAGGCACCGACGACATTAGGCAATAAAACCTACGCCGCAGCCGAAGCGGCACCGGGTACCTATGTGCATGAACGCTAGAGCACACTTTTTCGGGATTGAAATGAGATCAAATGTGGGAGGGAGCTTGCTTCCGATAGCGGTGTATCAGTCACCAGATCCATTGACTGACCGAACGTCATCGGGAGCAAGCCCCGTCCCACACTGACCTCACTCGGACTGCAATACTTCACAGGGCTTGAGCATGCCGCAACCGTTCATCTTCCGCACCATCGACCTGGATGGCCAGACCATCCGCACGGCGGTACGCCCGGGCAAGTCGCACTTGACGCCACTGCTGATCTTCAACGGCATCGGCGCCAACCTCGAGCTGGTGTTTCCGTTCGTCCAGGCCCTGGACCCGGACCTGGAAGTGATCGCCTTCGATGTGCCGGGCGTGGGCGGCTCGTCGACACCCAAGCGGCCGTATCGCTTTCCCGGCCTGGCCAAGCTCACCGCGCGGATGCTCGATTACCTGGACTACGGCCAGGTGAATGCGGTGGGCGTGTCCTGGGGCGGCGCGTTGGCGCAGCAGTTTGCCTACGACTACCCGGAGCGCTGCAAGAAGCTGATTCTCGCCGCGACCGCCGCCGGTGCGGTGATGGTGCCGGGCAAGCCGAAAGTGCTGTGGCTGATGGCGAGCCCGCGGCGCTATATCCAGCCGTCTCACGTGGTGCGTATTGCACCGATGATTTATGGCGGTTCGTTCCGCCGCGATTCGAACCTGGCCGCCGAACACGCGAGCAAAGTGCGCTCGGCCGGCAAGCTGGGTTACTACTGGCAACTGTTCGCCGGGCTGGGCTGGACCAGCATCCACTGGCTGCACAAGATCCGTCAGCCGACCCTGGTGCTGGCCGGGGACGACGACCCGCTGATCCCGCTGATCAACATGCGGATGCTCGCCTGGCGCATTCCCAACGCACAACTGCACATCATCGATGATGGCCACCTGTTCCTGATCACTCGCGCCGAAGCCGTGGCGCCGATCATCATGAAATTTCTCGAGGAGGAGCGCCTGCGCGCGGTGATTCATCCCCGTCCGGCGGTGTAAGGACCACACCGCCGCGCAACTTGCCGAGAACCGACTATGGTTCTGAATTGGCGTGCCTGTTGATGACTTGACGAAGGAGTGTTGGCTCATGCGAGAACGACCCGTGACGAACCCGGCGCCCACCCCTGCCGTGTTCATCAATGCGCAAAATGCGATCACCGGCCTGCGCGGCCGGGACTTGCTGTCGACCCTGCGCAGCGTCGCCGCCCACGGCTTGCGCAACCCGGTGCATACCGCTCGTCATGCCCTGGCCCTGGGCGGTCAATTGGGGCGCGTGCTGCTGGGCGAAACCGTGCATGAACCCAACCCCCACGACAGCCGCTTCATCGACCCGACCTGGGCCCTCAACCCGCTGTACCGACGCAGCCTGCAGGCGTACCTGAGCTGGCAGAAGCAAACCCGCAGCTGGATCGATGACAGCACCCTGAGCGCCGATGACCGCGCCCGCGCGCACTTCGCGTTCACCCTGATCAACGATGCGGTATCGCCCTCCAACACCTTGCTCAACCCGTTGGCCATCAAGGAACTGCTCAACTCCGGCGGTAACAGCGTGGTGCGCGGCGTGAGCAACCTGTTCGAAGACATGCTGCACAACAACGGCCTGCCGCGCCAGGTCAGCAAGCACGCCTTTGAAGTGGGCAAGACCGTCGCCACCACGCCAGGCTCGGTGGTGTTTCGCAATGAACTGCTGGAGCTGATCCAGTACAAGCCCATGAGCGAAAAGCAGTACGCCAAGCCCCTGTTGATCGTGCCGCCGCAAATCAACAAGTACTACATCTTCGACCTGAGCCCGGCCAACAGCTTCGTGCAGTACGCCCTGAAAAACAGCCTGCAGACCTTCATCGTCAGCTGGCGCAACCCGGATGTGCGCCACCGCGAATGGGGCCTGTCCACCTACGTGGCCGCGCTGGAGGAAGCACTCAACGTCTGCCGCGCAATCACCGGCGCCCGCGAGGTCAACCTGATGGGCGCCTGTGCCGGCGGCCTGACCATCGCCGCGCTGCAAGGCCACCTGCAAGCCAAGCGCCAGTTGCGCCGCGTCGCCAGCGCCAGCTATCTGGTGAGCCTGCTCGACAGCCAGATCGACAGCCCCGCCACCCTGTTCGCCGACGAGCAAACCCTGGAAGCCGCCAAGCGCCGCTCCTACCAGCAAGGCGTGCTGGACGGTCGCGACATGGCCAAGGTATTTGCCTGGATGCGCCCCAACGACCTGATCTGGAACTACTGGATCAATAACTACCTGCTGGGCAAGGAACCGCCGGCCTTCGACATCCTGTACTGGAACAACGACAACACGCGCCTACCCGCCGCCCTGCATGGCGACCTGCTGGACTTCTTCAAACACAACCCGCTGAGCCATCCCGGTGGCCTGGAAGTGTGCGGCACGCCCATCGACTTGCAGAAGGTCACGGTGGACAGCTTCAGCGTGGCCGGGATCAACGACCACATCACGCCATGGGACGCGGTGTACCGCTCCACGCAGTTGCTGGGCGGCGAGCGGCGCTTCGTGCTGTCCAACAGCGGGCATATCCAGAGCATCCTCAACCCGCCGGGCAACCCCAAGGCCAACTACGTCGAGAACCTCAAGCTGAGCAGCGACCCACGCGCCTGGTACTACGACGCCAGCCACGTCGAAGGCAGCTGGTGGCCCGAGTGGCTGGCGTGGATTCAAGCGCGCTCGGGCGTACAACGCGAAACCCTCACCGCCCTGGGCAACCAGAATTACCCACCGATGGAAGCAGCGCCAGGCACATACGTGCGGGTCCGCTGAGCTCAACGATCCTATTTAAGAAGACCGGATGAAAACCCGCGACCGTATCCTTGAATGTGCCCTGCTGTTGTTCAACCACAAGGGCGAACCGAACGTGTCGACCATGGAGGTGGCCAATGAAATGGGGATCAGCCCCGGCAATCTCTACTACCACTTCCATGGCAAGGAACCGCTGGTGCTCGGGCTGTTCGAGCGTTTCCAGAGTGAGCTGGCGCCCCTGCTCGACCCACCGCCGGGCGCGCAACTGGAGGCCCAGGATTACTGGCTGTTCCTGCACCTGATCGTCGAGCGCATGGCCCATTACCGGTTCCTGTTCCAGGACCTGTCGAACCTGGCGGGACGCCTGCCGAAACTGGCAAGGGGCATTCGCCACCTGCTCACGGCGCTCAAGCGCACCCTGGCGTCATTACTCGCACGGCTGCAGGCGGCGGGGCAGTTGGTCAGCAGCACCCAGGCGCTGGGCCAGTTGGTGGAGCAGATCACCATGACCCTGCTGTTTTCCCTGGACTACCAACGCATTCTCGACCGTGAAGGCGAGGTGCAGGTGGTGGTCTACCAGATCATGATGCTGGTCGCGCCGCACCTGTTGCCAGCGGCGCGGGAAACCACGGAGCGCCTGGCGCTGCGCTATATGGACGATCCGGGTTAAACGTGTGCCTTACAGGCACTGCGCGAGAACCGTGCGGCAATCGAATGGACTGACCGATCATAAAAACGCCCGACCTTCACAGGCCGGGCGTTTTTTCAGGTGCCCCGAAAAGATCAGGACTGACTGGATGGCGTCGGGGTTACCGATGCGGCAGTCGGTGCAGGCGCAGCGGTCGGCGCGGCTGCCGAGTTGGCGCTGGAAGCGGCGAGTGCCGCAGGCGCAGGCTTGGCGGCCACGGCCGGCTTCGCTGCTGCGGGCTTTTTCGCGGCGACCGGCTTCTTCGCGGCGGCAGGTTTGGCCGCTGCAGGTTTGGCGGCGACCGCTTTAGCGGCGGGTTTGGCAGCAGGCTTGGCAGCGGCTTTAGCGGCCACTGGTTTAGCGGCAGGTTTGGCCGCAGGTTTGGCCGCTGCAACTTTCGCCGCTGGCTTGGCCGCAGGTTTAGCCACGGCTTTGGCTGGCGCTTTGGCCGCAGGTTTGGCAGCCGGCTTGGCGGCGGCTTTGACCAGTGGCTTGGCGGCCGTTTTCGCAGCCGGTTTGGCGGCAGCGGTTTTAGCGGCAGGCTTGGACGCAGCAGCCTTCACCGGGGCGACTTTGGCACCGGTGAGTTTTTCGATTTGTTTGGTCAGGGTCTCGACCTTGCTGTGCAGTGCTTTCACTTCAGCACGGCTGGGTACGCCCAGTCGCGAAATCGCACTGTTAAGGCGCTTGTCGAAAGTTTCTTCCAACTTGTTCCAAGTCTCGGAAATGCTCGACTTGGCGGAACCGGCGCTGGCCTTGGCCGCATCGACTTTTTTACCCACGGTGCTTTTGGTCAACTTCTCGGCCTTCTCGCCGTCTTTAACCAACGTCTCGAAGAGTTTGCTGCCGTCACTGTCGATCTTCGAGTAAACGCCTAAACCAGCCAGCCAGATCTTGCGGGAATATTCTTCAACTTTCCCGACCCACGAGCTGCCTTCTTTCTGAGTAGTCTTTTTAACAGCCATCCCGATGTCTCCTTAGTGTTTACGCGCGACACGTTCGAGCAATGCCGTCAGCTCTTCGAGCTTAGCAGAGAGTGTCTCCACGTCATGTTTAGACGCAATGCCGATTCGATTCAAGGCACTTGCAACACGAGTGTCAAAAGCTTTTTCAACTTTATCCAGTTGAACTTCAACCCGGCCTTTGACGCTGGAGAGATTACTCTTTACTTGGTCAATCTGACTGTTGGCAGCATCAAGTTGTTCAACCGCAACTTTTTTACCTTTACTTTCAACATGTTGCCCGGTCTTTACCAGCTCTTTGAAGTACGCGCCACCCTCGTTTCCGACCCTGGCATAGGCGCCCAGGCCTGCCAGCCAGATCTTGCGGGCATAGGTTTTAACCTCGTCCAGGGCGTGGCTCGGGGCGTCGATTTTTTTCTTCAGGGTAACTTTGGCCATGGAACACCTCACGCAAAAAGGGTGGAGGAACGGCCCGCAGAAGTTGAGGGCTTGGGCACAAAGTAGGCAGAAAAATTAGAATCGGCACCCTAACAACAGTCGGATCAGGCCAAGGCTTTATCCAGGGCTTTCTCGATTTCAGTCTTGATGGTGCCACTCATGGCCGACATCAGCAGGCCCAGTTCCACATCGATACGCAACAGATCAGCGGCAACCTGCACCGTGCCTTTAACCCCCGAACGCTTGAGGTTCAACGTATCGCCAGACCACGAAGGCTCCAGGCCATATTGATCCTGGAGTTTCTGTGCCAGCTTCTCGGCCTTCGCCCGTGCGCCTTCTTTACCCAGGGTGTGTGCACGTTCAACAGTGATACGGGCCATTGCAACGACTCCTCTTTATAACGACTTGAACACCTGCCATGCGGCAAAAGGTCTCGGTGAGCACCTATCTTACCTTCAGCCTTGCCAAGACAAAGCAGGCCTTGGGGATTATCATGTCCCGCATTCTCTTTTGGTGACAGCGATATGACTGATCAGCGCAAAGGCAGCGATGCCGAACCCACCACTCACTTCGGCTTCAAGAACGTCCCGGAAAGCCAGAAAGCGCAGAAAGTCGCTGAAGTGTTCCACTCCGTTGCGGCCAAGTACGACCTGATGAACGACGTGCTGTCCGGCGGCATGCACCGCCTGTGGAAGCGCTTCACCATCGAATTGTCGGGCGTGCGTACCGGCAACCGTGTGCTGGACATCGCTGGCGGCACGGGCGACCTGGCGGCCAAGTTCTCCAAGCTGGTCGGCCCGACCGGCCAGGTGGTGCTGGCGGATATCAACGGCTCGATGCTCAAGGTCGGCCGCGATCGCCTGCTCGACAAAGGCGTGGCCGGCAATATCGAATTCGTCCAGGCCGATGCGGAAAAGCTGCCGTTCCCCGACAACCATTTCGACTGCGTGACCATCGCCTTCGGCCTGCGCAACGTGACCCACAAGGAAGACGCGATCCGCTCGATGCTGCGCGTGCTCAAGCCCGGTGGCCGGCTGTTGGTGCTGGAGTTCTCCAAGCCGACCAACGCGCTGATGTCCAAGGTCTACGACACCTACTCGTTCGCCTTCATGCCGTTGATGGGCAAGCTGATCACCAACGACGCCGAGAGCTATCGCTACCTGGCCGAATCGATCCGCATGCACCCCGACCAGGAAACCCTGAAGTCGATGATGGTGGACGCCGGTTTCGACCGCGTGACCTACCACAACATGACCTCGGGCATCGTCGCCCTGCACCGCGGCATCAAGCCCTGATGCTGTTCCAAGGCCTGCTCGCCAGCGTCGAACACGGCGTCAACCGCGTGCTGCGCCTGGACAGCACCGCCTTGGCGCGGCTGGCGCACTTGAACGGCAAGATCATCGCCGTCGACTGCACGAACCCCGCCTTGCAGCTGTTTATCCTGCCCAGCGACGAAGGCCTGTTGCTCGCGACCCATTGGGCCGCCGAGGCCGACTGCACCCTGCGTGCGCCGGCCTCGAGCCTGTTGCACCTGGCGCTGAGCCGCAACAAGACCGCCATCCTCCACGGCCCCGAAGTGGCGCTGGAAGGCGACAGCGCGGTGCTGATGGACCTGGCCGCCGTGCTGCAGGACCTGGAACTGGACTGGGAATACGAACTGTCGCGCTGGATCGGCCCCGTGCCCACCCAGTTGATCAGCGGCCACCTGCGCAGTCGCACGCGCTGGTACCAGCAGGGGTTCGCCAGCCTCAACCAGAACCTCGCCGAATACCTGAGCGAAGAATCGCGCACCCTGGTCGGACAACGGGAAGCGCAAGCGCGCTTTCGTGAACTCGACAAGGCCAAAATCGACCTGGAACGCCTTGAGGCCCGCTTCGAGCGCCTGAGCCGTTCCCTTGATCCAAGCGATAACGCATGAAGCTGCTCGCCGTCCGCCGTTTGTTCCGTATCCAGCGCGTCGTAATCCGCTACCGCCTTGATGACCTGCTGTTCGCCCTGCCGTTGCCGTGGTTCCTGCTTGCCGTGCGCTATGTGTTGCCGTGGCGCTGGTTCCCGCGCAAGCCGCTGGACCTGAGCCGTGGCGCGCGCCTGCGCCTGGCCTTGCAGGATCTGGGGCCGATCTTTATCAAGTTCGGGCAGATCCTCTCGACCCGTCGCGACCTGCTGCCCGAAGACATCGCCGACGAACTGATGCTGCTGCAGGACCGCGTGCCGCCGTTCGATTCGCAGCAGTCGATGAAGCTGATCGAAGAGCAGTTGGGCCGGAAGATCAGCGACGTGTTCAGCCGTTTCGACGTCGAGCCCCTGGCCTCGGCCTCGGTGGCGCAAGTGCATGCGGCGCAGCTCAAGACCGGCGAAGAAGTGGTGGTGAAGGTGATTCGCCCGGGCCTCAAGCCGATCATCGGCCAAGACCTGGCGTGGCTGTTCATTCTCGCCCGCGCCGCCGAACGCTTCTCCGCCGACGCGCGCCTGTTGCACCCGGTGGACGTGGTCGCCGACTACGAAAAAACCATCTACGACGAACTCGACCTGCTGCGCGAAGCGGCCAACGCCAGCCAGCTCAAGCGCAACTTTGAAGGCTCACCGCTGCTGTATGTGCCGCAAGTGTATTGGGACTGGTGCCGCCCGAAAGTGTTGGTGATGGAGCGCATCTACGGCGTGCAGGTCACCGACCTCGCGACCCTGGCCGACCAGCGCACCAACATGAAGATGCTCGCCGAGCGCGGCGTGGAGATCTTCTTCACCCAGGTGTTCCGCGACAGTTTCTTCCATGCCGACATGCACCCCGGCAATATCTTCGTCAGCACCCTCAACCCGTGGAGCCCGCAGTACATTGCGATCGACTGCGGCATCGTCGGCAGCCTGACCCCGGAAGACCAGGACTACCTGGCGCGCAACCTGTTCGCCTTCTTCAAGCGCGACTACCGCCGCGTGGCGCAGTTGCACATCGATTCGGGTTGGGTGCCGGCGGAAACCAAGCTCAACGAATTCGAAGCGGCGATCCGCACCGTGTGCGAGCCGATCTTCGAAAAACCGCTGAAAGACATTTCCTTCGGCCAGGTGCTGATGCGCCTGTTCCAGACCGCGCGGCGCTTCAATATGGAAGTGCAGCCGCAGTTGGTGCTGCTGCAGAAAACCCTGCTGAACATTGAAGGCCTGGGCCGCCAGCTGTACCCCGACCTCGACCTGTGGAACACCGCCCAGCCGTTCCTCGAACGCTGGATGCGCGAGCGGGTCAGCCCGAAAACCCTGCTGGGCAACCTGCAGAGCCAGGTGGAGCAACTGCCGCACCTGGCCAACATGACCCGCGACCTGCTGGAACGCATGTCCCAGCCCCACGCCAAAGACCCGACGCCGCCGTGGCACACGCGCAAGGACGACTGGTTCCTGCGCCTGCTGGGCGCCGCGCATCTGGTCGGCGGGGTGATGCTGGCTATCGGCGGGCCGCTGAATCAACTGGGCCACTGGCCGGCCGGCATCATAGTCGCCGTGGGTGTTTATCTGATCGTGCGTCGGTAGCCAATCCGGTTATACACTGTCGCAAATTGCCGGAGTCGAAGATGAAAGACTGGCTGGATGAGATCAAGTGGGACAGTGACGGCCTGGTGCCGGCCATTGCCCAGGACTACAAGACCGGGCGCGTGCTGATGATGGCCTGGATGAACCGCGAGGCCCTGAGCCTCACCGCCGCTGAGCAGCGCGCCATTTACTGGTCACGTTCGCGTGGCAAACTGTGGCGCAAGGGCGAAGAGTCCGGGCACGTGCAAACCCTGCACGAGATACGCCTGGACTGCGACGCCGACGTGGTGATCCTCAAGGTCGAGCAGATCGGCGGCATCGCCTGCCACACCGGCCGCCACAGTTGCTTCTATCGCGTGTTCGAGAACGGCGAGTGGAAGGTTGTGGAGCCGGTACTCAAAGACCCGCACGCCATTTATTCGGCAGGACACTGAACATGAGCGATACCCTGAACCGTGTGGCCCAGGTGCTGGAAGAGCGCAAAGGCGCGGATGCCGAAAGCTCCTACGTCGCCAGCCTGTACCACAAGGGCCTGAACAAGATCCTGGAAAAACTCGGCGAAGAATCCGTCGAGACCATCATCGCCGCCAAGGATGCCGAGATCAGCGGCGACTGCAGCGATGTGATCTACGAAACCGCCGACCTATGGTTCCACAGCCTGGTCATGCTCGCCCAACTGGGGCAGCATCCGCAGGCCGTGCTGGATGAACTGGACCGTCGCTTCGGCTTGTCCGGGCATGCCGAAAAGGCCTCGCGCCCGTCCGCCTGAATAACTTTTACAGAGGAATTGCAGCATGGGCATTTTTGACTGGAAACATTGGATCGTCATCTTGGTGGTGGTCGTTCTGGTATTTGGCACCAAGAAACTGAAAAACCTCGGCACCGACGTGGGCGAGTCGATCAAGGGCTTTCGCAAGGCCATGAACGACGACGAAAAACCCGCCGAACCCGCCGCCAACCCGGTGCCGCCGGCCCAACCGGTCCACCCGCAGGCGACCCAGCCGATCACCGAGCGTCGCACCTTCGACGTGCAGGCTGAAAAAGTCGAAGAGCCGATCCGCAAAGACTCGTGAGCACTGACTAATGTTTGGTATCAGCTTCTCTGAACTGCTGCTCGTCGGCCTCGTGGCCTTGCTGGTACTCGGGCCGGAACGCCTGCCCGGCGCCGCGCGCACGGCCGGTTTGTGGATCGGGCGTCTGAAACGCAGTTTCAACGCCATCAAACAGGAAGTTGAACGGGAAATCGGCGCCGACGAAATCCGCCGCCAACTGCACAACGAACACATCCTGTCGTTGGAGCAGGAGGCGCGCAATATTCTGACGCCGGTGCAGGAGCAGGCAAAGCCAGTGACACCGGTGGCCGAACACAGCATTGCGCCCACGCCCGTTGTTGAAGCAGCGCCCGCTACCCCGACCGCTCCAACCGAGCCAGCGCCGACGCCAACCGCGCCGCCCGCTCCCCATGACCCTACATTGCCGCCGCGAGCCCCATGAGCGCTGATAAACCGGAAAACGACCAGCACATGCCACTGGTCTCACACCTCACCGAGCTGCGTACCCGCCTGCTGCGTTGCGTGGCGGCGATCTTCGTGATCTTTGCCGGGCTGTTCGCCTTTACCCAGCAGATCTACACCTTCGTCTCCACGCCACTGCGCCATTACCTGCCGGCCGGCGCGACGATGATCGCCACCGACGTGTCGTCGCCGTTCCTGACGCCGTTGAAGCTGACGATGATGGTCTCGCTGTTCCTGGCGATCCCGGTGATCCTGCACCAGATCTGGGGGTTCATCGCCCCCGGCCTGTACAAGCATGAGAAGCGCATCGCGGTGCCGTTGCTGGTGTCGAGCATCCTGCTGTTCTACACCGGCATGGCGTTCGCTTACTTCCTGGTGTTCCCGCTGATCTTCAAATTCTTCGCCGCCGCCACCCCGGCCGGCGTGGAGATGATGACCGACATCACCAGCTACCTCGACTTCGTGATGACGCTGTTCTTCGCCTTCGGCGTGGCCTTCGAAATTCCGGTGGCCGTGGTGTTGCTGGTGTGGATCGGCGTGGTCAACGTGCAGTACCTGAAGAAGATCCGTCCCTACGTGGTCATCGGCTGCTTCGTGGTCGGCATGATCCTGACCCCGCCGGACATCTTCTCCCAGACCCTGCTGGCCGTGCCGATGTGGATGCTGTTCGAGATCGGCATCCTGTTCAGCAGCCTGATCACCAAGCGTGGCGAACACCCCGACGACCAAGCCGCCGACGACAACGACCAGCCGCCAGCGACCCAGCCGTGAACCTGTTGCTGCTTGAAGAGGCCGACTTTATCGCGGCCGACCGGGTGGTCCTGCGTGACCGGCGCCTGGTGCATATGCAGGACGTCCACCGCGCGACGGCGGGCGACAACCTGCGGGTCGGGCGTATCGGCGGGCTGATGGGCAATGCCCAAGTGCTGCGCCTGGAAGCCCACGAAGCCGAGCTGCAAGTGGCCTTCGACCTGCCGCCGCCGGCCAAACTGCCGCTGACCCTGCTGCTGGCCCTGCCACGCCCGAAAATGCTGCGCCGGGTGCTGCAGACCGTCGCCGCCATGGGCGTGCCGAAGGTCGTGCTGGTCAACAGCTACCGCGTGGAAAAGAGCTTCTGGCAAACCCCCTTCCTGGAGCCCGAGGCGATTCGCGAGCAATTGATCCTCGGCCTGGAACAGGCGCGCGACACAGTGCTGCCGGAAATCGTCATCGAAAAACGCTTCAAGCCCTTCGTCGAAGACCGCCTGCCCGCCATGACCGCAGGCACCCTCGGCCTGATCGGCCATCCCGGCGATTACCCGCCGTGCCCGCGCGGTCTGGACGAGCCGGTAACCCTGGCCATCGGCCCGGAAGGCGGCTGGATTCCCTATGAGGTAGACCTGCTGAGCAAGGCCGGCTTGCAACCGGTGCAACTGGGCGCGCGCATCCTGCGCGTGGAAACCGCCGTCACCGCCCTGCTCGCCCGGCTGTTCTAGCCAACCAATTCCTACAGATTCTTGCTGCGCTGCCGATAACCGTCGAATAAGTCCAAGCCTTGTTCCACGGGAGTTCGCAGCATGCATCGTTGGTTAGCCGAAAAGCTGGGGAATGTCAGCGTCAACCACAAACTGGGCGTAGGCTTTGGCCTGGTGTTGCTCCTCACCTTGTTGATCACCTTCACCGGCTGGACCGGCCTGGGCGATGTGGCCAGCCGCGGCGACAAACTGGGGTATATCTCCAGCCTCAATGTCTTGACCAAAGACCTGCGTATCGCCCGCCTGGACTATGAAATGCGCCGTGGCGAACAAGGCACGGCGGCCGTCAGCGAGCTGCTGAACCGCCTGGACAGCGGCATGAAGACCGCCCGCACGCTGATCGAACAACCTGCCGACATCGCCCTGATCGATGAGCAATTGGCCGCCGTGGAGCAATACAAGCGCGCATTCAGCGATATGGCGCAAGCCGGCGCAAGCCGCGAAGATGCGCGCAGCAAGCTGGGCAATACCGCCGACAATGCGGTGCTCAAGGTGACTGAAGTCGAGAAATCCCTGCTGCAAAGCGACAGCGTCACCCAGTTCAATAGCGTGGTCGACCTGAGCAAGCTGATCCAGCAAGCGCGCTTCCAGGTCCGCGGTTACACCTACAGCGGCAAGGTCGAGGCTGAGCAACCCGCGCTCGACGCCATCGACAACGCGCTGAAGAAGATCACTGAACTGCAAGGCTCATTGCAGGAGCAATACCAGGCCAACCTGCAGCAGGCCAGTGTCTCGCTGCAAGCCTATCGCGCCGCCGTCAGCCAGTTCCGCGATTCCCAGGTGGCCACCGCCGTCGCACTCAAAACCATGAGCGCGCAAGGCGATGTCCTGCTGAACCGCAGCGATAAACTGACGATTTCCCAGACCGCTGTGCGCGACACCGATGCCGCCCAGGCCAAGTACCTGCTCCTGCTGGCCACCGTGCTGGCATTGATCTTTGGCCTGGTGGCCGCCTGGGCGATCACGCGTCAGATCGTCATCCCGCTGAATCAGACCCTCAAGGTGGCCGAGCGCGTTGCCTCCGGCGACCTGAGCCACGACCTGACGTCCACGCGCCAGGACGAACTGGGCCAACTGCAACGGGCCATGCAAAGCATGACTGTAGGCCTGCGCGAATTGATCGGCGGCATCAGCGACGGCGTCACCCAGATCGCCAGCGCCGCCGAGCAATTGTCGTCGGTCACCGAGCAGACCAGCGCCGGGGTCAACAATCAGAAAATCGAGACCGACCAAGTCGCCACGGCCATGAATGAAATGGCCGCGACCGTGCAGGAAGTTGCGCGCAACGCCGAGGAAGCGTCCGAAGCCGCCGTGGCAGCGGACCAGCAGGCCCGCGAAGGCGACAAGGTGGTCGGTGAAGCCATCGCCCAGATCGAACGCCTGGCCACCGAAGTCGGCAACTCCACCGAGGCCATGGGCCATCTCAAGCGCGAAAGCGACAAGATCGGCAGCGTGCTCGACGTGATCAAGTCGGTGGCCCAGCAAACCAACCTGCTGGCGCTGAACGCCGCGATTGAAGCAGCGCGTGCCGGTGAAGCCGGGCGCGGCTTCGCGGTGGTGGCCGATGAAGTGCGCAGCCTGGCCCAGCGCACGCAAAAATCCACGGAAGAGATCGAAGAGCTGATCGTCGGCTTGCAAACGGGCACCCAGCAAGTGGCGACCATCATGGACAACAGCCGTGGGCTGACCGACAGCAGCGTCGAATTGACGCGCCGCGCCGGCAGCGCCCTGGCGAACATCACCCGTACCGTATCGACGATCCAGGCGATGAACTCGCAGATCGCCACTGCCGCCGAGCAACAAAGCGCCGTGGCCGAAGAGATCAACCGCAGCGTGCTGAACGTGCGCGATGTGTCGGAACAGACGTCCTCGGCCAGTGAAGAGACCGCCGCCTCCAGCGCCGAACTGGCGCGCCTGGGCATCTACCTGCAAACCCTGGTCGGACGTTTCCGCATCTGACCGGGCTGGGCGGCGACCCATCCGGGTCGCCGCACTTCAGCATCTTGTGAAATTTCCTACACGCTTATCAGCCCGCCCTCACCCCAAATCGTTTTAGCGTTTGCCTTGTTGCGCAGCGCTTTTTCAGATTTGGAGGTTCATCATGTTTCCTCGGCTGACCCGCTTGCTGGTCAACGCCAGCGTCCGACTCAAACTCGCCCTGGGTTTTGGCCAGGTGCTGGTCCTCAGTTTCATCATCGCCATGTCAGGCTGGCAGGCCTTGAATGCCGCACTGTTCCGCTCCAGCAACCTGACGGTGCTGGGCCAACTGGCCGCCGACGCGGAGGCCATGCGCGCCGACCGCATCGTGTACCGAACGCTCACCGACACGGCCAGCCTGGGCAAAATGACGCGGCAGATCGAAAAAATCGACCAGCACCTCGACTACCTGTCAAAACACATGAAAGACCCGATCGACCTGCAGCGTCTCGAGGAAGCCGAACGCCTGGTAGCCGCCTTCAAAGCGGTGCTGGTGGAATTACCGCCGTTGATCGAACAGCGGGAAAACGCCCAGCCGCCGCTGCAAAAAGCCGCCCTGCAAGCCAGCGACACCCTCGCGCAACTGTCCAGCGAACTGCCTGACCAGCAAGACCAGCAGGCGCTCGACGCCATCGAAGATCTGCGCCAGGCCATGGAACAGGCCGAAGATCGCGCGCGCAGCCCCGCCTGGGCCGCCGAGTCGTTGCAGGCCTATGCCGAAGCGGTGGGCAAGGCCCTCGACGCCCTGGACGTCGCTCAAGTCGCCGTCACCAGCCTGCCCGTGGACGCCACCCTGCTCAAAACCGACCTCGCGCAATACCGTGCGCTGCTGACCACGCTCAAGCAGGCACAACTCGACACCGAGACCGTGCAAAACCGCTTTGAACAACAACTCAATCAGTTGCTGGCGCAAAGCGATCTGGTCAGCCAGGGCCAGGCGTTCAAACGCGACCGGGAAGCGCAGCACACCCGAACCCTGCTGATCAGCGTCACCCTTGCCGCCCTGCTGCTGGGGGCCTTGGCGGCCTGGTGGATCGCCCGGCAAATCGCCGTGCCGCTGCGCGAGGCCTTGGCCGTCGCCAACCGCATTGCCGCGGGCGACTTAAGCGAAAACCCCGCCGTGGAGCGCCGCGATGAACTGGGCCAGTTGCAGCAGAGCATGGCGCAGATGATCCGCAACCTGCGTGGCCTGATCAGCGGCATCGGCGACAGCGCCCGGCAAATCGCCAGCGCGGCTACGCAGCTATCCACCGTCACTGAGCAAACCCGCGCCGGGGTCAACAATCAAAAGGACGAAACCGACCAGGTGGCCACGGCCATGAATGAAATGCTCGCCACCGCCCAGGAGGTCGCCCGGCATGCCGAGCAAGCGTCGATCGCGGCGAGCGAAGCCGACCAACAGACCCACCTCGGCGACAAAGTGGTTGCGCAGGCGGTGGAGCAGATCGGCCACCTGGCCAGTGAAATGGCACTGTCCAGCCGGGCGATGCTGGCGTTGCAGCAGGAGAGCCAACAGATCGGCAGCGTGCTCGACGTGATCAAGTCAGTCTCCCAGCAGACCAACCTGCTGGCCTTGAACGCCGCCATCGAAGCGGCGCGCGCGGGCAGTGCCGGGGAAGGTTTCGCGGTGGTCGCCGATGAAGTGCGCAGCCTGGCCCTGCGCACGCAGGAATCGGCCGAGGAAATTGAAGGACTGATCTTGCGTCTGCATACCGGCACCCAGCAGGTGGCGGACATCATGGACAGCAGTCGCAGCCTGACGGACAACAGCGTCAGCCTGACCCGCGACGCCGGCGACGCCCTGGCGGCCATTGCGCGCACGGTGTCGGTCATCCAGGAAATGAACCCGCAGATTGCCGCCGCCGCCGAGGAACAAAGCGCGGTGGCCGAGGAGATCAATCGCAGTGTGTTGAAGGTGCGCGATGTGTCCGAGCAAACCGCCACCGCCAGTGAAGAAACGGCGGTGGCGAGCGCTCAGTTAAGCCAGTTGAGCCTGGATTTGCAGACACTGGTCGGCAAGTTCAGGCTCTGAGGCTCACAGCACCTGGCGCAGGAAGGCCTGGGCCCGCGGGTCTTTCGGCGCGTCGAAGAACTCGGCCGGGGACGCGTCTTCGAGCAGCTTGCCGTGATCGAAGAACAACACCCGGTCCGCCACTTCACGGGCGAAGCCCATTTCGTGAGTGACGCAGACCATGGTCATGCCTTCCAGGGCCAGGGTTTTCATGACGTCGAGCACTTCGCCGACCATTTCCGGGTCGAGGGCCGAGGTGGGCTCGTCGAACAGCATCACCTTGGGCTCCATCGCCAGCGCGCGAGCTATCGCCACCCGCTGCTGCTGGCCACCGGACAGACGCGAGGGAAACTCGTTGGCCTTTTGCGCGATGCCGACCTTTTCCAGCAACGCCAGGGCCTTGGCTTCACGCTCTTTTTTGCCGCGCTTGCGCACGACTTTCTGCGCCAGGCACAGGTTCTCCAGCACGGTCATGTGGGGGAACAGGTTGAAGTGCTGGAACACCATGCCGACTTCGCGGCGATAGGCGTTCACGTCGGTTTTCGGATCGGCCAGTTGCAGGCCGTCGATGCTCACCGACCCCGAATCGAACTCTTCCAGGCCGTTGAGGCAGCGCAGGAAGGTCGACTTGCCGGAGCCGGACGGGCCGATCACCACCAGCACTTCGCCCTTGGCGACCTGGGTGGTGACGTGGTCCACCGCGCGCACCACATGGCCACGGGTGTCGAAGACTTTTACCAGATCGCGGACTTCAATCACTTTGCGCGAGCCTCCGCTCAAGCCGGCTGGCCATTTTCGACAGCGGCAGGTTGATCAACAGGTACAGGCCTGCCACGCAGAACAGGATTTCAAACGGCGAAAACGAAGTGGTGATGACTTCGCGGCCGCTCTTGAGCAGCTCGGTGATCGCGATCACCGACACCAGCGAAGTGTCTTTCACCAGGCTGATAAACTGCCCGGCCAGGGGCGGCAGCACGCGCTTGAACGCCTGCGGCAGCACCACATGGCGCATCGACTGGCTGGCACTCAAGCCCAACGAGCGCGCGGCTTCGTTCTGGCCACGGGTGATCGACTGCACACCGGCGCGGACGATTTCCGCCACATAGGCCCCGGTGAACAGCGACAGCGCGGCGATCCCGGCAAACTCCCGGGACAGGTTGAGCACCGTGCCGATAAAGAAATAGAAGATGAATATCTGCACCAACAGCGGCGTGCCGCGCACCAGTTCGACGTAGATCGTCGACAGATCGCGCAAGGTCGGGTTGCTGGACAGCCGGCACAGGCCCGTCGCCAGGCCAATCGCCAAGCCCAGCACGCCGGACACGAAGGACAGCCACAAGGTGGTCCACAAGCCCCACATCAACGGGCCCAGCGCCCACTGCCGGGTCACGCCCACTACATCGCCTTCCGCCACGTCATCGCCGCGCGCCACTTTCAGGCTGTTGTCGGCCACGCTGAGCTTTTGCTCCGTGCCCGCGTCGTTGCGCAGGGTGACTTCGGCCACATCGCCTTTGCGCACCAGTTCGACAACGGTGGAGATATCCGCCGCGCGCTGCGATGTTTCGGCCTGATAGGCGAAATATTGCGGTACGCGGTTCCAGCGCCATTCGTAGGACATCAGCGACGTGGCGTAGTACAAGGCGCCCGCCAGGCCGACCAGCACGACCACGGTCAGCAGGTGCCAGGGCCATTGGGCTTTTTTCTGTTTCATTACTCAACATCCAAAAGGGTCGGGTAAGCCCCGCCTTTGTGGCGGGCGGGCTTGCCCTAATGCCATTCAGTCAAGGCATTTTGTAGGAGCGAGCTTGCTCGCGAAAAACTCAAAGACACCGCGTTTATTCAGTAAGCCCGCGTTATCGTTGACGGCCTTCGCGAGCAAGCTCGCTCCTACAGAAAGCAGGAGCCATAGGAGCCGGCGTTATTCCATGTCCTTGAGCCACTCGGAGCTCTTGAACCACTTGTCATGGATGCGATCGTAGGTGCCGTCGTTCTTGATCTGGTGCAGGAAGTTGTTGATGAAGTTGATGCTGTCGTAATCGCCTTTCTTCAGACCGAAGGCCAGCGGTTCAAAGGTGAAGGGTTCTTCGAGGAACACCAGCTTGCCATTACCGACTTTCTTCTCGGCGACCACGTTGTACGGTGCGTCATACACAAAGGCATCGGCCTTGCCGTTGACCACGTCCAGCACGCCTTCCTGTTCGTTGTCGTAGCCGTGGTACTTGGCCTTGGAGATCAGCTTCTTGGCGACCATCTCGCCGGTGGTGCCGAGCTTGGAGGTCAGGCGGTATTTCTCGTCGTTCAGGTCTTTGTAGGACTTGATGGTGCCTTCCAGGTCCTTGCGAATCAGCAGGGTCTGGCCAACCACGATGAACGGTTCGCTGAAGTTCAGGCGCAGGTTGCGTTCCTGGGTCAGGGTCATGCCGCTGCCGATCATATCGAACTTGCCGGTGAGGAAGGCCGGGATGATGCCGTCGTAGCCGGTGGACACCAGCTCCAGCTTGACGCCCATGGACTTGGCCATGGCCTTGAGGAGGTCGACTTCGAAGCCGATGATTTCACCACGCTTGTCGGTCATTTCGAATGGCATGTAGGTCGGGTCCATGCCGACTTTCAGCGTGCCGCGCTTGACCGCATCATCGATGGCCCCGGCCTGAGCCACATTGGCCGCGACCAGCGCGGTGACGCCGAGCAGCAGCATCGAAAGATACTTTTTCATCATCAAGTCCCCTGAACGATTCTTATGAAGTCGGCGCGCAAAAAGGGCTGCACCATTTCGGGGTGCGATCCTAACCCACTCGCTGCCCGGTACAAAGGTTTCACCGGTAATAGTTGTCGAGGTATGTCGGAATAGCCCTACAGCACTGCGGCAAAGCGCAGACGTAGACACTTCATTGTCGGGCGAGGGCAATTGATTGATGTGTAAGTAGGTATGACTTTCAGTCGACCTCGGCCATCCAGTCGGTGTCCTTGAACCACTTGTCGTACAGCCGATCGTAGGTGCCGTCCTGGGCCACTTGGTTGAGGAAATGGTTGATCCAGTTCAGGCTGTCGTAATCGCCTTTTTTCAGGCCGAACGCCAGGGGCTCGTAGGTGAAGGGTTGCTCTAGCGCCAGCAATGCCTGGTTTTCCGGCCGGGTCATGGCGATCAGGTTGTAAGGCGCATCATGAATAAACGCATCGGCCACCCCGCTCACCACCTGGCGCACCCCTTCCTCCGGCGTGGCGAAACTGCTGAGCCGAGCCGCCCCCAGAAACCGCTGCGCCGCCGCCTGCGCGGTAGTGCCTTCGGTGGTGGCGATGCGGTAGCCGGCCTCGTCCAGGTCTTCAATGCTGGCGACCTTGCCGGCCAGGCGCGGGTGCAGCAGCACCGTTTGGCCGACCACGATAAACGAGTCGCTGAAATTCAGCTTGAGGTTGCGCTCCTGCGTGACGGTCATGCCGCTGCCGATCAGATCGAACTTCCTCGCCATCAGCCCCGACAGCAACTCGGTGTACGGCACCGCCACCAGTTCAAGCTCGACCCCCAGGGCGCGGCTCATCGCATGCAGCAAGTCGACTTCAAAACCGACGATACGCCCCTGTTTATCGGTCATCTCGAACGGCACGTAAGTGGGCGTGGTGCCGACCTTCAGCACGCCACGCCGAACGGCGTCGTCCAGCGCGCCGGCCTGCACCAGAGCACCGTGAATCAATGCGACAGCGCCCATCAGCAATGCCGAACAATACCTTTTGATCATGAATCCCCCTGTGCTCGAGTCAAATTTCGGGGGGCGATGCTAACTCAGACACAGGCACGGCAATACGCCTCGAACCAGGGACTTTTGTTTCGAAATAACAAGGAGTTAGAGCACAAAGGAAGAGACGGGAAACGCTGTAGGACCAGCGCTTCAAGCGCCCCCGAGGAGAACCCTCGGGGGCGTCTGAATCAGGCCGGTTGAGCCTGGGACGACAACGGTTGCAACGGCAGCAATGGCGCGTGCGGGTCGGACTTGAAGGACTGACGCCAGGCGCCCAGCCACTCGGCATGCCCTTCGCTCCAGACCTGCTCGTGCAGGCGGGCCAGGGCCACCGGGTCACTGAGCAGGGCCAGGCGTTCGGCGTTGTTGAGGCCGGCCGGGCCGACTTTCAACGCATAGCGCACGCGCTCGCCACGCAGGTACTCGATCGGCTCCGCCTCACGGTGACGCGAGGTCGCCAGGGCGCAGGCCAGGGCGTTCTGCTGCGGGTCGACCACCGAACGCACGAACCCGTCATTGAGGGCGTGCCAGCGGTTTTCGTGGGTGTACTTCTCGGTCGACAGCAGCGCCTGCGGCGGATTGTATTCCTCAGGGATCAGGAACAGGCTCTCGTCACGGGACTTGAGGCCCAGCTTGACCCGGCTGGAAATCACCGACACCGGGATCGACAGCATCAACGAACCGACGATCGGGACCAGCCACCACAGGAAGCTCGGGTTCAACCACACCACCAGCAGCGCCCAGAGGAAGCCGAGCAAGGTTTGCGGACCGTGGCGCTTGACCGCTTCACCCCAGGGGGTGGAGTCGTCGTCACGCTGCGGCGAATTCCAGGTCGCGGCCCAGCCGAGGAACGCGGCGAGGACGAAGCGGGTGTGGAAGATCATCCGCACCGGCGCCAGCAGCATGGAGAACAGCATCTCCAGCAGCATCGACATTGTCACCTTGAACTTGCCACCGAACTCTTTCGCGCCCTTGGCCCAGATCAGGATGACGCTCAGCAACTTGGGCAGGAACAGCAGCACGATAGTAGTGGAGAACAGCGCCACCGCCTTGTCCGGATGCCATTGCGGCCACAGCGGGTACAACTGGCGCGGCGCCATGAAGTACTGCGGCTCCATCAAGGTGTTCACCGCCAGCAACGCCGTCGACAGCACCAGGAAGAAGAACCACAACGGGGCCGACAGGTAGGACATCACGCCGGTGAGGAACACCGCACGGTGGACCGGGTGCATGCCCTTGACCAGGAACAGGCGGAAGTTCATCAGGTTGCCGTGGCACCAGCGACGGTCGCGCTTGAGTTCATCCAGCAGGTTCGGCGGCAGTTCTTCGTAGCTGCCCGGCAGGTCGTAGGCAATCCACACGCCCCAGCCGGCACGGCGCATCAGCGCGGCTTCGACGAAGTCGTGGGAGAGGATCGCACCGGCGAACGCGCCTTTACCCGGCAACGGCGCGAGGGCGCAGTGCTCGATAAACGGCTTCATGCGGATGATTGCGTTGTGACCCCAATAGTGGGATTCACCCAGCTGCCAGAAGTGCAGGCCGGCAGTAAACAGCGGGCCGTACACGCGGGTGGCGAACTGCTGCATGCGCGCATACAGGGTGTCCATGCCCGACGCCCGTGGCGCGGTCTGGATGATCCCGGCATCCGGCGTGGCTTCCATCAGGCGCACCAGGCTGGTCAGGCATTCGCCGCTCATCACGCTGTCGGCGTCGAGAACGACCATGTACTTGTAGTCACCGCCCCAGCGACGGCAGAAGTCGTCGAGGTTGCCGCTCTTGCGTTTGACGCGACGGCGACGGCGGCGATAGAAGATCTTGCCGAAGCCACCGGCTTCGCGGCACACGTCGAGCCAGGCTTGCTGTTCGGCGATGCAGATGTCGGCGTCGTTACTGTCGCTGAGCACGAAGAAGTCGAAGCGGTCCAGGTCACCGGTCGCCGCGACCGACTCGAACGTCGCGCGCAGGCCAGCGAATACGCGGGGCACGTCTTCGTTGCAGATCGGCATCACCAGCGCGGTGCGCGCATTCTTCGGAATCGGCTCGTGGCCGGCACTTTTACCGGAGATCCGGTACTTATCGTGGCCGGTCAGCAGCTCGAGGAAGCCCATCAACGCGGTCCAGAAACCGGCCGACACCCAGCAGAACAAGATCCCGAACATGATCAGGATGCTGGTTTGCAGGGCGTATGGCAGCACTTGGGTCGCGGTCTGCAGCAGGGTCTGGTTGCGGATCTCGTCGAAGTCGACCAGCGACCAGCCCTGGTACGGCATGATGCCTTTCATGTACCAGCCGGCCACGATGGTCTGGCCGAGCATCAGCACCAGCAGGATGTAGCGACGGATCGAACCGACCGTGCGCCAGCGCGCCGCCGGCAACACGCGCTCGTCTTTCGGCGGCTTCGGCGGGTTGGTGCGGCCGGTCAGCCGGCGCCAGCCGCGCACCAGGATATTGGTGCGCCACGGCTCCGGTACCACCTTGGTCCGACGAATCGGCGGCGTCGCCTTGAGGCACACGCGGCCGCTGGCGTCGAGCGCCAGCATTTCGGCGTCCTCCAGCTCTTCGGCCGTGCTGAGGGTCAACCGGCGGCCAACCGACGCCTGGGCGGCGTCGACCGGCGCATCGAACGCCTTGGACGACAAACGTTCGTGCAGTTCGCTGAAGGATGTGCAGCCCGCCAGTTCGGCGCGCTGCTCTGCGGTCATCGGCAGATGCGCCAGGTACTCGGACAGAGTCTCTGGCTGGACTTGAGAATTACTCATCGGCAGGCAACTGATAGCTCCAGGTTTCGGTCAGGACTTGCTCGGTCTTGATCGGCTCCGGTGTGGCTGGGGCAGCTTCTGGCTGCTTGGCTTCCTTGTCTTTGGCGTCTTTCTTGGCTTGTTTCTCGTGCTGCTTGGCCAAAACCTTGTCAGCCTTGAGCACTTGGGTCGAGACCTTCTCGGGCTCAGGCTGCACGATGTCCTGGACCAGGGCCGCACGCATTTCGGTCGGCTTGCTTGGGTCCTTGATCTTCATGCGCAGGGTCAGGCGCCAGCCTTTGGTGTGCTCGTTGTAACGCACGCTGTTTTCCACCAGCTCGGCGTTATCACCCACGCTCACCTGGCTGCGCACCGGGGCGTCCGGCAGCAGTTTCTTCAGGGCCGGGCCTTCGAAGTCCACCAGGTACGCGACGCTGCCATCCGGCTGACGGATCAGGTTGGACTGTTTCACGTCGCCGGTGGAACGCAGGGTCTGCTTGACCCAGGCGCTGTCCGGCGAATGGAAGGCGGCGTCGTCCAGGGTCCAGTGCAGACGGTAGGCAACATCCAGCGGCTGGCCGACTTCCGGCAGTTTTTCCGGGCTCCAGAAGGCAACGATGTTGTCGTTGGTTTCGTCGGCGGTCGGGATCTCTACCAGGTCGACGGAACCCTTGCCCCAGTCGCCTTCAGGCTCGATCCAGGCGCTCGGGCGCTTGTCGTAGTTGTCGTCCAGGTCTTCGTAGTGGCTGAAGTTGCGACCGCGTTGCAGCAGGCCGAAACCACGTGGGTTTTCCACGGTGAAGTTGCTGACCGACAGGTGTTTAGGGTTGTTCAGCGGGCGCCAGATCCACTCGCCATTGCCGGCGTGGATCGACAGGCCGCTGGAATCATGCAACTCGCGACGGTAGTTGAGGACCTTGGACGGCTGGTTCGCGCCGAACAGGAACATCGAGGTCAACGGGGCAACGCCCAGCTTGCTGACCTTGTCGCGCAGGAACATCTGGGACTTGACGTCGACCACGGTGTCGGTGCCAGGGCGCAGGATCAGGCGATAGGCGCCGGTGGCGCGCGGCGAATCCAGCAGGGCGAAGATCACCAGATGCTTGTCACCCGGCTTCGGACGCTCGATCCAGAACTCGGTGAAACGCGGGAATTCTTCGCCGGACGGCAGCGCGGTATCGATCGCCATGCCACGGGCGGACAGGCCATACACTTGGTCCTTGCCCACGACGCGGAAATAGCTGGCGCCGAGCATGGTCATGATTTCGTCTTGCTTGTCGCCCTTGTTGATCGGGAACAGCACGCGGAAACCGGCATAACCCAGCTGCTCAGTGGCCTTGGGATCAAATTTGACGTCGCCGAAATCGAAGCGCGTCGGGTCGTATTTGATTTCCTGGACGCTGTCGGCGGTGACTTCGTTGATCTTCACCGGTGTATCGAAATGCATACCCTGGTGATAGAAGGACAGCTTGAACGGGGTGTTCTGATCGGCCCACTCGGCTTTTTCGTTGCGGAAACGAATCTTCTGGTAGTCAGCGAACTTCATTTCGCGGAATTCGTTCGGCAGATTGCTGCGCGGAGCTTCGTATTTCTGCCCGGCCAGCTCTTTTGCCTTGGCCGACACATCATCCAGACTGAATGCCCACAGTTGACCCGCGCCGAACAGGCAAAACAGGGCGGAGCCCGTCACCAGTGCGTTTCGTAACCGTTTGGCAGACAATTTTGGTGCATTACAGGGACTAACAATCACGAGCAACCCTCGCCGAAAACAGATCAAAAAACCAACGGCCAGCTATCTATATGCCAGGTTGGCGAGCATTGTTCCGACTCCCCTGGGGCAAAATGATTCCCCTGAGGCTGTCGGACAAGTCTCTACCTAAGTCAAAAATGGACCAATCAACGCTGATCCCCGTAGCGCGCGATTATCTAGTAGCCCGCGAGACAACGCATCAGGGACAACGAAGTATTTGTAGCGAAACCCTGCGTTTTTAGGCATTAACGTCGTTTTTAATACATTCATGTCTGTAAGAGGAAGGTCACAGGGCCATCATTGACCAAATGAACCTGCATATCCGCACCAAAACGCCCTGACGCCACCTTGCCATGCAATTGTTGCGCTTGTAACAGCAAGTGCGCAAAAAGTGCCGCCCCCAGGGCCGGCGGCGCGGCGGTAGAGAAACTTGGCCGCAGCCCGCTTTTGGTATCCGCCGCCAGGGTGAACTGCGACACCAGCAGCAAACCGCCGTCGATATCCTTGAGCGACAAGTTCATCTTGCCATCGTCGTCGCTGAACACCCGATAGTTAAGCAGCTTGTGCAGCAGTTTGTCGGCGCTCTCGACAGTATCCCCCGGTTCGACGGCCACCAGCACCAGCAAACCCTGGTCGACCGCCCCCACGATTTCGCCCGCGACCTCGACCCGGGCGCCGCGCACCCGTTGCAACAGGCCCTTCATGCTTCTTCAGGCGGCAAGTCCAGCAGACGACGCGCCATCTCGCCGGTCGCGCGCACCAAGGCATCGGTGATGCCCGGCTCGGACGCCGCATGGCCCGCCTCGCGGATCACCTGCAGTTCACTGTTCGGCCAGGCCTGATGCAGCTCCCAAGCGTTATCCAGCGGACAGATCATATCGTAGCGGCCGTGGATGATTACGCCAGGCAGATGGGCGATCTTGTGCATGTCGCGAATCAGTTGGTCGGGTTCCAGGAAGGAATTATTGGTGAAGTAGTGGCACTCGATGCGGGCAATCGACAGCGCGCGCTGGGGCTCGGCGAAACGCTCGATCAACTGCGGGTTCGGGCACAGGCCCAACATGCGCCCTTCCCAGGTGGACCAGGCCTTGGCGGCGTGCATCTGGGCAATCTGGTCGTTGCCGGTCAGGCGCTTGTGGTATGCGGTGAGCAGGTCGTGGCGCTCGTCCTGGGGGATCGGTGCGAGGTAATCCTGCCAGTAATCCGGGAACAGGCGGCTGGCGCCTTCCTGGTAAAACCAGCGGATGTCCTGGGGCCGGGCCAGGAAAATCCCACGCACGATCAGGCCATGCACGCGCTCGGGATGGGTTTGCGCGTAGGCCAGCGCCAGGGTCGAACCCCAGGAGCCGCCGAACAACACCCATTTGTCGATGCCCAGGTGCTCGCGAATGCGCTCGAGGTCGGCGACCAGGTCCCAGGTGGTGTTGTTTTCCAGGCTGGCGCGGGGAGAGGAACGCCCGCAGCCCCGCTGGTCAAAGGTGACGATGTGGTACAGGTTCGGATCGAAATAGCAGCGGCTGTTGGCGTCGCAACCGGAACCAGGGCCACCATGGATGAATACGACGGGCAAGCCTTCGGGGGAGCCACTTTCATCGACATACAGGGTGTGGGTGTCATCGACGGCCAGATCGTGCCGGGCGTAGGGTTTGATCTGCGGGTACCAAGTCTGCATTGCGCGCTCCGTAGGGGGTCGGGTTCATCCCTGGGGGGACGTCTTTTATTCTGCCGTCTGGCACTATAAACCCGAATTGTGCAATGAGCATGTCCTTGAGCACTTAGACCTGTGTCAGCAGTTCGCTACCCAGGTAAGCCAATAGGCCGTTGTAGAGCCGGTCGCCCTCCTCCACCTCGCTCTGCGCCCGCAGGCAGGCAGCCGATGGATCAGGCCTTTGCAGGGTACGGCACAGCGTTCACGCCCGCCGCTTGCAGGTGTGTGTCATATAAAAAGCCGTCTTCGCGCAGCGGGCGAAGTCTGACCTTAGAAGCAGCAAGACCATCAACATGGCATCTCAGCGCCATTTCAAAAAACGTTTTACGTTTCGCCACTTAGTGCGCTTGAGATTTACATCAAGTAACTGAGAGACCTGCTGCAAAAACTGCTGATTACTACAGCCAAAATATTGCTCGGAAAAACAAAGCTCATAGTCAAACGGAGCGGCGTTTTTCAGGCCCGTAGCGGTGAGGTTTGCTTTCAGGTAGCGTCCGATATCTCTTTTGAGCATAAAAGATGCGAAGCGTGATCGGTTATCAACATACCCCCTCACAATATCCGAAAGCGCCGTAGGCGCGACGTTTGATTCAGCGTCGACAAACCATGCGCCTACGCCCTCTGCCACCTCACCATACATGAAGCTCTCTAGATACCCGTAAGCCATTGACTGCCTCAAAGGATTGGAAACGCCGTCAAAATATACATAGGCATATTGTTGAACTCTGCATATTTGATGAGCACTCGCACCTTAGTCATCTCAATGACGGTTGCAGGAGATCGTGGGCGAATGCCCAACTGACCACCTGCTTCAGCAGTAACGCTTCTGCCCCCACACCAGGAAACCCTCCAACAACTGCTTCAACACCCCCCGCGTCGGCCCCGCCAGATCCTCGCGATAACGGAACGGCTCGAACTCTTCCATGTACGTGCTCTGGCACAACTCCAACTGCACGGCATGAATGTTCTGCGCCGGGTTGCCGTAATGCCGGGTGATATGCCCGCCCTTGAAGCGTCCGTTGAGCACATGGGTGTACTGCGGATGCGCGGCGCAGATGGCTTCCAGTTGGCTGGCCAGCCCAGGATCGCAGGCGGCGTTGTTGAAGGTGCCGAGGTTGAAGTCCGGCAGTTTGCCGTCGAACAGGTGCGGGATCACCGAGCGGATCGAATGTGCGTCGAACAACAGTGCGTAGCCGAATTCAGCCTTGAGCCGCGCCAGTTCGTCTTGCAGGGTGCGGTGATACGGCATCCAGATCTGCTCGAGGTAGGTGGCGCGCTCCTCCCTGGATGGCGCCAGGCCTTCGCGGAACAATGGCACACCATCGAACAGGATCGACGGGTACAAACCAGTGGTGGCGCCGGCGTACAGCGGCGTGTCGTCGGAGGGCCGGTTCAGGTCGATGACAAACCGCGAGTACTCCGCCGCCAGGGTGCTGGCGCCGAGTTCTTCGGCAAAGTCATACAGCGTGGGGATATGCCAATCGGTGTCCGGCAGGCTTTGCGCCTCGGGGATCAGCCCGGCCTGCACGGCAGGCGTCAGGCGCAGGCCGGCGTGGGGCATGCTGATCAGCAGCGGCACGCGGCCTTGTTTGAAGTTCAGAACGTTATCCACAGTGCGACTCCTTAAACAGTGACATCGACGCCGTGGCGCACGACGCGTTTTTCAAGCTCGCCGCCCAGCCAGTAGGCCAGGTCGGCGGGACGATCGATCTGCCAGGCGACAAAGTCGGCGACCTTGCCCACTTCCAGCGAGCCATGGGTATCGCCTATGCCCAGCGCGGTGGCGGCATGTTGGGTGGCGCCGGCCAGGGCTTCTTCCGGGGTCATGCGGAACAGGGTGCAGGCCATGTTCAGCATCAGGCGCACCGACAAGGCCGGTGAAGTACCGGGGTTGAGGTCGCTGGCGATGGCTATCTTCACGCCGTGCTTGCGCAGGGCCTCCATCGGCGGCAGTTGGGTTTCGCGCAGGAAGTAGAACGCGCCCGGCAGCAGCACCGCGACGGTGCCGGCAGCGGCCATGGCGATGGCGTCGTCTTCGGTCATGAACTCCAGGTGATCCGCCGACAGCGCCTGGTAACGCGCGGCCAGGCTGGAACCGTGCAGCGACGACAGTTGCTCGGCGTGCAGCTTCACCGGCAGGCCGAGTTGCCGCGCGACCTTGAACACACGCTCCACCTGCGCCGGCGAGAACGCCAGGTATTCGCAAAACGCATCCACCGCGTCCACCAGCCCTTCCGCGGCCAGGGCCGGGAGCATTTCGCTGCAGATGTGATCGATGTAGGCGTCGGCGCGGTCCTTGTACTCCGGCGGCAACGCATGGGCGGCCAGGCAGGTGGCGCGCACGCTGACCGGCAGCGCGTCGCCGAGGCGCCGAATCACCCGCAGCAACTTGCGCTCGCTGACCAGGTCGAGGCCGTAGCCGGATTTGATCTCCACCGTGGTCACGCCGTCGCGCAGCAAACTGCGCAGGCGCTTGTGGGCGCTTTCGAACAGTTCATCCTCGCTGGCGGCGCGGGTGGCGCGCACGGTGCTGGCAATACCGCCGCCCTGGGCGGCGATGTCGGCGTAGCTGACGCCTTGAAGGCGTTGCTCGAATTCACCACTGCGGTTACCGCCGAACACCGTGTGGGTGTGACAGTCGATCAGCCCGGGGGTGACCCACGCGCCGTGCAGGTCATGCACCTGGGCGTAATCCGCAGCCGGCACTTCGCTGCGCGGGCCGATCCACTCGATCAGCGAACCGGCAGTGACCAGGGCGGCATCCTCGATGATCGAGTAATTGCCGTGGGCCATGGTTGCGATGTGGCAGTGTTGCCAAAGGACTTTCATCAATGCCTCCCAAGGTGGTCGCTGTTGCCTGTAGGAGCGAGCTTGCTCGCGAAAAACCTCAACGATAACGCGTGCTACTTGATAGCTCGCGGCGCCTGGGGGTTCTTCGCGAGCAAGCTCGCTCCTACAGGGGCGGAGGGTTTTTCAAAGGCTCGGCAGCAACTTGGCCGGCACCAGTTCATTCAGGCAGCGGCTGGCGAGCAGTTCAGTGGCGGCGATGATGTCCGGGGCGAAGAAGCGGTCTTTGTCGTAGAACGCCACTTTGCCGCGCAGGGTGGCGCGCGCTTTTTCCAGCTTCGGCGAGGTCTTCAGGCCTTCGCGCAGGTCCAGGCCCTGGCACGCCGCCAGCCATTCCACGGCCAGGATGCCGCGAACGTTTTCAGCCATTTCCCACAAGCGCTTGCCCGCAGCCGGAGCCATCGACACATGGTCTTCCTGGTTGGCCGAGGTCGGCAGGCTGTCGACGCTGTGGGGATGGGCGAGTGCCTTGTTTTCGCTGGCGAGTGCCGCAGCGGTCACCTGGGCAATCATGAAACCGGAGTTCACCCCGCCATTGCCCACCAGGAACGGCGGCAGTTGCGACATGTGCTTGTCCATCATCAACGAAATACGCCGCTCGCTCAGCGAGCCGATTTCAGCGATGGCCAGCGCCATGTTGTCGGCGGCCATGGCCACCGGTTCGGCGTGGAAGTTGCCGCCGGAGATCACGTCGCCTTCGGCGGCGAATACCAGCGGGTTATCCGACACCGCGTTGGCCTCGATCACCAGCACCTCGGCGGCCTGGCGGAACTGGGTCAGGCAGGCGCCCATGACTTGTGGCTGGCAGCGCAGGGAATAAGGGTCTTGCACCTTGTCGCAGTTCTGGTGCGACTGCGACACCTGGCTGCTTTCGCCCAGCAGGTCGCGGTAAGCCGCCGCCGAATCGATCTGCCCACGCTGGCCGCGCGCGGCGTGAATGCGCGCATCGAACGGCGAGCGCGAACCCAACACCGCTTCCACAGTGAGGCTGCCGCACGCCAGGGCACCGGCGAACAGATCCTCGCCCTCGAACAAGCCCCGCAGCGCATACGCCGTGGACACCTGGGTGCCGTTGAGCAGCGCCAGGCCTTCCTTGGCGGCCAGGGTCAGCGGGGTGAGACCGGCGATTTTCAGCGCAGCAGTCGCCTCCAGCCATTCGCCTTGGTAGCGCGCCTTGCCTTCGCCGAGCAGCACCAGGGACATATGGGCCAAGGGCGCCAAGTCACCGGAGGCACCGACCGAGCCTTTGAGCGGGATGTGCGGGTACACCTCGGCGTTGATCAGCGCGATCAGCGCGTCGATCACCTGGCGGCGAATCCCGGAAAACCCACGGCTCAGGCTGTTGACCTTGAGCACCATGACCAGCCGCACCAGCGCATCGCTGATCGGCTCACCGACGCCGGCGGCGTGGGACAGCACCAGGGAACGCTGGAGGTTTTCCAGGTCTTCGCTGGCGATGCGGGTCGAGGCCAGCAGGCCGAAACCGGTGTTGATGCCGTAGGCGGTGCGGTTCTCGGCGAGAATCTGCTCCACGCAGGCCACACTGGCGTCGATCTGCGCAGTGGCGCTGTCATCCAGATTGATCGTTACCGGCTGCTGGTAGATGGCCCGCAGTTGGGCAAGGCTCAGTTGGCCCGGAATCAGAGTTAGCGCAGTCACATTCATGCTCCTTGGAAATTATTGTTCAGTGCAATTCGGGAAAAGTCTGCTGCAGCAAAGTGCTGTGTTTGAGCAACGCGGCGGCGGTCGCGATGTCTGGCGCCAGCCAGCGGTCTTGCGCGTAAGGCGCGACCTGTTCACGCAACAAGCGCCAGGCGCGGTCGGTGCCCGCGCCGAAACGCTGGTCCTTGAGAAACTCGAAGGCCTGGGCTGCCAGCAGGTACTCGATAGCGAGGATCTGGGTAACGTTGGCCAACAGTTGGTGCAGCTTGAGCGCGGCGTTGGTGCCCATGCTCAGGTGATCTTCCTGCAGGCCCGAGGTGACGAAATTGTCGAGCACCGCCGGCTGCGCCAACTGGCGGTTCTGCGCGCACAGGGAAGCGGCGACGTACTGCACGATCATCATCCCGGAGTTGACCCCCGGGTCGCTCACCAAAAACGCCGGCAAGCCGCTGACGTGGGGGTTGATCAGGCGGTCCAGGCGACGTTCGGCGACCGAGCCGATCTCGGCCATGGCAATCGCCAGCATATCAGCGGCCAGCGCCACGGACTGCCCGTGCGGGTTGGCCTGGGACACCACGCGGTAGCTGTGTGGCGTGCCGAGCAGCAGCGGGTTGTCGGTGGCGCTGTTGAGTTCGGTCTCGATCTGGCGGGTCGCGTGTTCCACCTGGTCGCGCGCCGCGCCGTGGATCTGCGGGATCGAGCGGATGCTCAGCGCGTCCTGGGTGCGGATGCCCTGGCTGCTGGCGATCACTTCACTGCCGTCGAGCAACGCACGCAGGTTGATACCGACCTGCTGCATGCCGGGGTGCGGTTTGAGGGCGATGATTTCAGCGTCGAAGGCATCGATCTGGCCGCGCTGGGCCTCGAAACTCATGGCGCCGATCACGTCGGCCCATTGCAACAGTTGATGAGCGTCGGCCAGGGCCAGGCAGCTTAGGCCGGTCATGCACGGCGTGCCGTTGACCAGGCACAGGCCGTCCTTGGCACCGAGCACCACCGGCTGCAAGCCTTCTGCGCTCAGGGCCTGTTGCGCCGGGACGATCCGGCCGTGGTAGCTCACGTCGCCAATTCCCAGCAACGCCACGCCGACATGGGCCATATGGGTCAGGTAACCCACCGAACCCTGGGACGGCACTTGCGGCGTGATGCCGTGGTTGAGCAGCGCCAGCAGCGCATGCACCACCTGCGGATGCAGGCCGGATTTGCCGTGGCTGTAGTTGATGATCGCCGCGCAGATGATCGCGCGGGTCTGTTCGTCGCTGAGCACCGGGCCGACGCCACAGGCGTGGCTCAACAGCGTGTTGCGCGACAGTTGGCTCAGTTGCGCGCCCTCCAGCGGCACATTGCACAACGCGCCCAGGCCGGTGTTCACGCCGTAGGCGCGCTCACCGCTGGCGACGATGCGTTGCACAATGGCCTGGGCATTGTCGATGCGCGCCCAGGCCTGGCCCGAGAGTTCGAGCACCGCACCGAAGCGGGCCACGGCGACCACGTCCTGCCAGCGCAGGGGGGTGTCGGCGATGATGATTTTTGCTGCCTGGGACATCTTCATACCTTCTTGAGTTCTTGTGCAGCGTTACTGGCCCTATCGGGAGCAAGCCCTCTCCCACCTTTGGAATGCATCCCCCTGTGGGAGGGAGCTTGCTCCCGATGAGGCCAGCAGCCCCACCCCATAATCCGGATCAGACCACCGCCGCCCGCCGCTGAACGAACCGATCCACATACTCATCCGCCGGCGAATGCAAAATCTCCCGCGGCGTGCCGACCTGGATCAGCTTGCCGTCCTTGAGGATCGCAATGCGGTTGCCGATACGCACCGCCTCGTCGAGGTCGTGGGTGATGAACACGATGGTCTTGTGCAGGGTCTTTTGCAGTTCGAGCAACTGGTCCTGCATCTCGGCGCGGATCAGCGGGTCAAGGGCGCTGAAGGCTTCGTCCATCAGGATGATGTCGGTGTCCGCCGCGAGGGCGCGGGCCAGGCCGACCCGCTGGCGCATGCCGCCGGAGAGCTGGTGCGGGTATTTGTTTTCGTAGCCTTTGAGGCCCACGGTTTCGATCCAGTGCAGCGCGCGCTCGGTGCAGACCTGCTTGGTTTCGCCGCGCACTTTCAGGCCGTAGGCGACGTTGTCGAGCACGTTCTTGTGGGGCAGCAGGCCGAAGCTCTGGAACACCATGCTGATCTTGTGTCGACGGAATTCGCGCAGGGCTTGCATGTCCAGTTGCAGGATGTCTTCGCCGTCCACCAGGATCGCGCCGCTGGTGGGGTCGATCAGGCGATTGAAGTGGCGCACCAGGGTCGATTTCCCCGAACCCGACAGGCCCATGATCACAAAGATCTCGCCGGTGCCGATGCTCAGGGACAGGTCGTTGACGCCGACCACGCAACCGGTCTCGGCCAGCACCTGATCCTTGGTCTTGCCCTGGCCGATCAGCGCCAGCGCGTCCTTGGCGCGGTTGCCGAAGATCTTGAAGACGTTTTTCACTTCGATTTTGCTGACAGTAGTCATTTGCTCGCCTCATGCCGTGGACGACCATAGGCCTGGGTGATGCGGTCGATGACCACGGCGAGAATCACGATGGCCAGCCCGGCTTCAAGGCCGCGGCCGACGTTGAGGGTCTGGATGCCGACAAGGACATCTTCGCCCAGGCCGCGGGCGCCGATCATCGAGGCGATCACCACCATCGACAACGCCATCATGGTGGTCTGGTTGATGCCGGCCATGATGCTCGGCAGCGCCAGCGGCAGTTGCACGCCGAACAGCTGTTGCCAGCGGTTGGCGCCGAAGGCGTTGATGGCTTCCATGACTTCGCCGTCGACCTGGCGAATCCCCAGGTCGGTCAGGCGGATCAGCGGCGGCGCGGCGTAGATCACCGTGGCGAAAATCGCCGGCACCTTGCCCAGGCCGAACAGCATCAGCACCGGGATCAGGTACACGAAGCTGGGCATGGTTTGCATGATGTCGAGCAGCGGCATCAACACCGAACGCAAGCGATTGCTGCGCGCCGACAGGATGCCCAGCGGAATGCCGATCAGCACCGAGATCAGCGTAGCGACCAGCATCAGGGCCAGGGTCTGCATCAGTTTGTCCCACAGGCCGACCGCGCCCACCAGGAACAACAGGCCGACGATCACCGCGGTGGTCACCACCTTGCGCGTGGCGTGCCAGGCCACGGCGCCGACGATGGCCAGCATCAGCCACCAGGGCGCGGCGCGCAGCAGGCCCTCGAGGTTGACGATGGCCCATAGCAGGGTGTCGGAGATGTGCCGGAACACATCGCCGTAGTTGGTCACCAGCGAATCCACCCAACCGTTGACCCAGTTGGCAATGGAAAACGTAAAACTTTCAGGAAACATAGCGTGCTCTCGATCCAGTGGGTTGTGGCCAGGCGCCCGGCTGCCCCTCAGGGTAGTCGGGCGCGCATGACCTACAAGGCCGCGTCGATTTTCTTGGCGGCGTCTTCGCTCACCCAGGCGTGCCAGATTTCAGGGTGTTCCTTGAGGAATAGTTTCGCCAGTTTCGGCGACTCGATTCGCTCCTTGGCCATGCGCCCCAGGTTCTGGTTCAGCAGGTCGATCGGCAGGTTGACCTTTTCCAGCACGGCCACCAGTTCCGGTGCCTGTTCGTGGAAGGTCTTGGACAGGCCGACCTTGATGCTCACGCTCTTATCCACGCCGGGTTTTTCTTCCAGCTTGACCAGGTCGACCTGGCCCATCAGCGGCGTTGGCGACCAGTAGTAGAACAGGATCGGCTCGCCGCGCTTGTAGCTCGACAGCACCGCCGCATCCAGCGCCGGGCCGGTGCCAGGACGGAAGTTGGTGTAGCTGCTCTCCAGGCCGTAGCTCTTGAGCATCGCGCTGTTGTCCAACTCGCAGGTCCAGCCGGCCGGGCAATTATAGAAGCGGCCTTTGGACGGCTCTTCCTGGTCCTTGAACACCGCGGCGTACTTGGCCAGGTCGGCGATGTTTTTCAGGCCCGGCGCCTTGGCTTCCAGCTTGCGCTTGGCATCGCCTTCGATCACGTAACGCGGCACATACCAGCCTTCGATCGCACCGACAATCGGCGCGCCGACACCGACGACCTTGCCGGCCTTCTCGGCCTTGTTCCACACCTCGCTGCGGCCGACCCACTCTTCGGCAAACACTTGAATATCATTGCTGCTCAGGGCGTTTTCCATGGTGATCGAATTGCCCGGCAGGCTGTCGGTCTTGCAGTCGTAGCCCTTTTCCAGAACGGTTTGCAGGATGTCAGTGAGCAACATGCCGCTTTCCCAGTTCAGGCCGGCGAATTTCACCGGCTTACCGGACTCGCACCAACCGGCCGCCTGGGCACCGGCGCTTGCCAGCAAGCCCATGGACAGCAATGTGGTCAGCAGGGTCTTGTTCGATTTCATTGTGTGACGCTCCTAATCATGAGTTGGCTTACGGCAGTCAAGAGGCATCCTGCCCGGTCCACGTCCAATCAGGCCCGCGCCGCAGAGCGACTGGCGCCGCTGGCTGGGGCAGGTACAACGCTGTCCTGCTCGACCGGCAGAATCAGTTGATCGGGCACGGCGCTGTGCCATTTTTTCGCACACACGTAATACAGAGCTGCGGGAATTATCAGACCGATGATCCAGGAAATATCCACATCACCCAGGGCGGCCACCAGCGGACCGGTGTAGAACTTGGTGGAGATGAACGGCAATTGCACCAGCACACCGAACACATAGACGCTGATACCGAGCAGGTTCCAACGCCCATAACGCCCGTCCGGATCGGCCAGCGCCGTCACGTCATAACGCTCGCGAGTGATGCAGTAGTAGTCCACCAGGTTGATCGCGCTCCAGGGCGTAAAGAACGCCAGCAGGAACAGGATGAAAGACTTGAACGCACCGAGGAACGAGTGCTGGCCGAGCAACGCGATCAGAGTCGCCGTACCGACGATGGCCAGCACAAAAACCAGACGCTGCAAGCGCGTGACCTGCAGGCGCCCCCGGAAGCCGCTGATGATGGTGGCAATGCACATGAAGCTGCCGTAGGAGTTCAGCGTGGAGATGGTGACCTTGCCGAACGCGATGCTGAAATACAGCAGCGCGGCGGTGGCCCCCGTACCGCCCAAACCGACGATGTAGGCCACTTCATGACCGGCGAATTGTCCGTTGGACAGGGCGGCGGCAAACACGCCGAGGACCATCGCCACCTGTGCGCCGATCACCGACCCCGCGCCGGCGGCCAGGAAGGTTTTCAGCGAGGACGTCTGGCTCGGCAGGTAGCGCGAATAGTCCGCTACGTAAGGGCCGAAGGCGATTTGCCAGGAGGCTGCGAGCGACACCGCGAGCAGGAAGCTGCTCCAACTGAAGTGACGGATTTGCAGCAGCGCGCCAATGTCGGCCTGGCTCATCAGACGGCTGAACAGGTAGACAAAGGCAATCACACCAATGACGCTGGTAACCCGGCCGATGAAGTGGATCACGCGGTAGCCGAGCACCGTGACCAGCACGATGACACTGGCAAAGACAAGGATACCGACGCTGTCGCTGACGCCGAACAACTGGCCCAGCGCCTGACCGGAAAGCACGGTGCCGGTGGCGGTGAAACCCAGGTACATCAAACACACCAGCACGATCGGGATGGCCGCGCCATAAACCCCGAACTGCACCCGGCTGGAGATCATCTGCGGCAGGCCAAGCTTGGGCCCTTGCGCCGCGTGCAACGCCATGACGCTGCCGCCGAGCAGTTGGCCGATCAACAGGCCGATCAACGACCAGAACACATCACCGCCCAGCACCACGGCCAGTGCCCCGGTGACAATCGCAGTGATTTGCAGGTTGGCGCCCATCCATAGGGTGAACTGGCTAAACAGACGTCCGTGTCTTTCCGCTTCCGGGATGTAGTCGATCGAACGCCTTTCGATCAACGGGGTGGTGCTTGCACGCGCGTCATTTGCAGCCATGTGTGTTCAACCTCTGATGGATTGTTTTGGGTACTGATTGCTCTTCTGTGGGAGCTGGCTTGCCTGCGATGCGGGCGACGCGGTCTTTCGGGTAGACCGCGGTGATGCAATCGCAGGCAAGCCAGCTCCCACAGAAACCGAGCCAGTCGTTACTTGATCATCGGCAGGTTCAAGCCCTGCTCTTTGGCGCAATCGATCGCGATCTGGTAACCCGCATCGGCATGACGCATCACCCCGGTGGCCGGGTCGTTGTGCAGCACGCGGGCAATCCGCTCGGCCGCTTCGTCGGTGCCGTCGCAGACGATCACCATCCCCGAGTGCTGCGAGAAGCCCATGCCCACACCGCCGCCGTGGTGCAGCGAGACCCAGGTCGCGCCGCTGGCGGTGTTGAGCAAGGCGTTGAGCAGCGGCCAGTCGGACACGGCGTCGGAGCCGTCCTGCATCGATTCGGTTTCGCGGTTGGGGCTGGCCACCGAGCCGGAGTCGAGGTGGTCGCGGCCGATCACCACCGGCGCGGACAGCTCGCCGCTGCGCACCATTTCGTTGAACGCCAGGCCCAGCTTGGCGCGTTGGCCCAGGCCGACCCAGCAGATACGCGCCGGCAGGCCCTGGAAGCTGATGCGTTCGCGGGCCATGTCCAGCCAGTTGTGCAGGTGCGCGTCGTCGGGGATCAGCTCTTTGACTTTGGCGTCGGTCTTGTAGATGTCTTGCGGGTCGCCCGACAGCGCAGCCCAGCGGAACGGGCCGATGCCACGGCAGAACAGCGGGCGGATGTAGGCCGGTACGAAGCCTGGGAAGTCGAACGCGTTTTCCACGCCCTCTTCTTGCGCCATCTGACGGATGTTGTTGCCGTAGTCGAAGGTCGGGATGCCTTGTTTCTGAAAGTCCAACATCGCTTTGACGTGAACGGCCATCGACTGCTTGGCGGCCTTGATCACGACCGCCGGTTCGGTCTTGGCGCGGGCGCGGTATTCGTCCCAGGTCCAGCCGGCCGGCAGGTAGCCGTTGAGAGGGTCGTGGGCGCTGGTCTGGTCGGTGACCATGTCCGGGCGCACGCCGCGCTTGACCAGTTCCGGCAGGATTTCGGCGGCGTTGCCCAGCAGGGCGATGGAGATCGCTTTGCCTTCCTGGGTGTACTTGGCGATGCGCGCCAGGGCGTCGTCGAGGTCGCTGGCCTGTTCGTCGACATAACGGCTGTTCAGGCGGAAATCGATGCTGACCTGCTGGCATTCAATGTTCAGCGAGCATGCGCCGGCCAGGGTCGCGGCCAGCGGCTGCGCGCCGCCCATGCCGCCGAGGCCGGCGGTCAGTACCCAACGGCCTTTGAGGTTGCTGTCGTAATGCTGGCGACCGGCCTCGACGAAGGTTTCGTAGGTGCCCTGGACGATGCCTTGGCTGCCGATGTAGATCCAGCTGCCGGCGGTCATCTGGCCGTACATGGCTAGGCCCTTGGCATCCAGTTCGTTGAAGTGTTCCCAACTGGCCCAGTGCGGCACCAGGTTGGAGTTGGCGATCAGCACACGCGGGGCATTGCGGTGGGTCTTGAACACACCGACCGGTTTGCCTGACTGCACCAGCAGGGTTTCGTCATCGTTCAGGTTGGTGAGGCTCTCGACAATCTGGTCATAGCACTCCCAGTTACGCGCCGCACGGCCGATGCCGCCGTACACCACCAGCTCTTTCGGGTTTTCGGCCACTTGCGGGTCAAGGTTGTTCATCAGCATGCGCAGCGGCGCTTCGGTCAGCCAGCTTTTGGCGGTGAGCGTGTTACCGCGCGCGGCGCGGATTTCGACGTCTCGGTATTTTGTAGGCTTAGCGTTAGAAAAATCGGTCACAACCAGAACTCCTCAGCGATCGATGCGCGAACTGGATGCGTGCGAAGTCGACTCTTACGCACACACCTTTACTTGTACATACAAGCATATGCAATCGAACGGCCAACTTAATGAGTGAGTCGTGGGGATTTTTTTGGCGAACGCGTGGGAGCCTTGGAAATTAAGGCTTCGAGGCGTGATGGAATTTCTTACGAGGGCGGTTTGCAGCGGGGGAGGTTTGACGGCAACGCTGTGAGTTTGCGCCACGCTGGGGCGTTCGGTAACAAAGTGGTGCGGAAGGCCGGAAACAGATCGCAAGAACAGTGGAGAAACAAATGTGGGAGGGGGCTTGCCCCCGATAGCGGTGGACCAGTCAGCTTATCTGTAGCTGACCCACCGCAATCGGGGGCAAGCCCCCTCCCACATTTTTTAACCGCGGGCGGTCAATTCGATGATGCAGCAGCGGCCTGTGACGGAGATATCCAGCAAACCAGCGTTACCGTCCAGCTGCAGGCAGTCGTGATGACCCAACACCTGGCCGAGCACCGTCACCTCATCGGCCACGCTGAACACCAGCACCGTCTGCGCGGTGCTGAAAAAGCGCTGCACCCCATCGACCCACTGCAACCGCGCATGGTAACGCTGGGGTGAATAGATCAGGTTGAAATCGCGGATCGGCCCACTGATCAGGCGACACGACACCTGGCTGTCGCCCTTGAACGCGAACGCTTGCAGCGGCAACAACCCCCGCTGCTCCTCGCCGTCCACGGTCAGGACCATGCCCGCACCGTTGATCACCGTGATCACGCGTTGATAGCCGGTGAAGGAGGAAAACCCGCCCGACTCGCCGATATCGGCAATCGACAGGCGCCAGCCAAAGCCCTCCAGGCCATGGCCGCCATCGCGGCTGATTTCTTCGGTGCTGCCGCCGCCGTTTTTCCACGGCATACGCACGTAATTGGCGGCGCGCCAGACGGTCACTGCACTCATTTACTGAAGCGTCCTTCCAGGCTGTGGCGGGAACCGGGGTGGATCAAGCGCGCGGCGGTCACCGGCTGGCGACCGGACCAGGTGCGTCGACGAATCAACAGGCACGGCTCGCTCGGTTCGATCTGCAGCAACTTGCACTCGGCGGCATCGGCGAGGATCGCTTCGACCACATGCTCGCCCTCGGTCAACGGTGCGACCTGGTTCAAATAGGCGTAGGGGGTTTGCTGGGTGAAATCCTGCTGCAGGTATTCCGGCGCGACCAGGGCGTTGACGAAGCGGTCTTCGATTTGCACCGGGATATCGTTTTCAAAGTGAACGATCAGCGAGTGGAATACCCGCCCGCCTTCACGCATTTCCAGGGCGACGGCGCGCTCGGAACCGGCCGCCTCTTCGCCCAGGGTGATGACCTGGCAGGTATGCCGATGGCCGCGGGCGGCGATCTCATCGGCAATGTTATGCACTTCAAACAGCGCCGACTGGCTCTTGGGCTCGGCGACGAACGTGCCGACGCCTTGCATGCGTACCAGCAGCCCTTCGGCGGTGAGTTCACGCAGGGCGCGGTTGATGGTCATGCGGCTGAAACCCAGCTGGCTGACCAGTTCACTCTCCGACGGCACGCGGTAATGGGGCGGCCAGTTGCCGCTGAGGATCTGCTGGCTGATCATTTGTTTGACGCGGGCATACAAGGGCGCCGGACTTTCGTCCAGGTGGGCAGCCAGTGAAGACTTGGCGGGCGGAGTCGGCACGGGGAATCCTTGCAGGGGAAAAAGATGCATAGATTGCCGGAGTTTACCGAGCAGGCAAACGTCTGTATATGTATATACAAATAAACACACGACCGGGGTGCCCTGAACATGTCCGTTTTCTTTGCCGAACGCGCACTGCTGCCTGATGGATGGGCCAACGATGTACGCCTTAAAGTCGGCGTTGATGGCCTGCTGACTCACGTCGCGGCCAATGCCAGCGCAGACGGTGCCGAACGGCTCAGGGGCCCGGTGTTGGCGGGCATGCCGAACCTGCACTCCCATGCATTCCAGCGCGCCATGGCGGGCCTGGCCGAAGTGGCCGGCAACCCGAACGATAGTTTCTGGACCTGGCGCGAGCTGATGTACCGCATGGTCGGCAAGATCAATCCGGAGCAACTGCAGATCATCGCGCGCCAGTTGTATATCGAGATGCTCAAGGCCGGTTACACCTCGGTCGCGGAATTTCATTACGTCCACCACGACGTCAGCGGCCAGCCATATGCCGACCGCGCGGAACTGTCGCGGCAGATCAGCCAGGCGGCCGCCAGCAGCGGGATCGGCCTGACATTGCTGCCGGTGCTCTACAGCCACTCCGGGTTTGGCGGCCAGGCACCCAATGAAGGCCAGCGGCGGTTTATCAACAGCGGCGAACATTATCTGGAGCTGCAGGCGCGCCTGAAACCGATCCTCGCCGCACAGCCGGCGCAGCAACTGGGCTTGTGCTTCCACTCCCTGCGCGCCGTCACGCCGCAACAGATCACAGACGTGCTGGCTGCCAGCGACAAGGCCTGCCCGGTGCATATCCACATCGCCGAGCAACAGAAAGAAGTCGACGACTGCCTGGCCTGGAGCGGCAAACGCCCGCTGCAATGGCTGTATGACAACGTCGACGTCGATGAGCGCTGGTGCCTGGTACACGCCACCCATGCCGACCCCGAGGAAGTGACGCGCATGGCCAACAGCCGCGCGATTGCCGGTTTGTGCCTGACCACCGAAGCCAACCTGGGCGACGGGATTTTTCCGGCGGTGGATTTCCTCGCTCAAGGCGGGCGCCTGGGTATTGGTTCCGACAGCCATGTGTCGCTGAGCGTGGTGGAAGAACTGCGCTGGCTGGAATACGGCCAACGCCTGCGCGATCAGCGGCGCAATCGCCTGTATCGCCACGACCAACCGATGGTCGGCCGCACGCTGTTCGATGCCGCACTGGACGGCGGCGCCCAGGCGCTGGGGCAACCGATTGGGCGGCTGGAAGTGGGCAAGCGCGCCGATTGGCTGGTGCTGGACGGAAACGATCCGTACCTGGCGACGGCGACCGAAGACGGGATTCTCAATCGCTGGCTGTTCGCCGGTGGCGATCGCCAGGTGCGCGATGTGCTGGTCAACGGCAAGTGGGTGGTGCGCGACGGGCGGCATGCCGCTGAAGAAGAGAGCAGCCGGGCGTTTACCCAGGTGTTGAGAGAGTTACTCGGTTAACAGGCAACCCATAACAAATGTGGGAGGGGCGGTGCGACGATTCGACTTGCCCCCTCCCACAATTGGATTTGTGCTGATCCAGAGTTATTGCGAGGTCTTCGCCATCTGCTTGTCCGACGTGCGCCAGATCAAACGTGTGGTGTCATAACCCTGCTGCCGTGCCCTGCTCAGCAGGTCTTCACGGGTGTCGGCGCTGACCGTCGGCGTGCGCGACAAGATCCACATATAGCGCCGGCTTGGGCTGCCGACGAGGGCAGTCTTGTAATCATCGCTGACATACAACACCCAGTAGTCGCCCTTGGCGACGCCCGGCAACAGCGCGGTAAACCAGTTATTGAATTCCACCCTGAGCTTGTCGGTCTTGCCCGGCACTTGCGGCGTAGCGGTGCCCTTGGCTTCTTCCCACTTCCAGTCGCTGGTCAGGCAGCGGTTGAACACCGACATATCGCCATCCGGCAACAAGGTGTAGCGGGCCTCGGACTGCGCGCAGTTGCGCTGGAAGTACATCGGCAATCGCGCCAATTCATACCAGGTGCCCTGGTAACGCTTGAGGTTGACGTTACCCGCAGTCTTGGGTTGCAGATCATCGCCAGAATGGCTGGCGCAGCCCGCCAAAAACAGGCTGGCGCAAAGGAACACAACAAAACGCATCATTCTTCTTCTCCCGCAGGCTTTCGCCCCGGTTTACTTCAGGCCTTGCCCGGAAAACATCAGAACTTTGTCACCGGCATATTGAACGCTGATAAAGCTGTTTTTATCGCCCCAGGTGCAGCTGGACATACCCAGCGCGCCGGAACAATCGGTCGGCTTACCCAGCAACGACTCCACTTCGGCCTTGGCCATGCCAGCCGACAGCTTCGCGTAATTTTCCTGATTGACCCTGCTGCAAGCGGCCAACAGCACGCAAAAGGCCAGCAAAGCGAGACGGCGTAACGACATGGAATAACTCCTGGAGGGACGAGGCAGGTTGGGGGTCTGCCAGAAGCTTAGAAGGGAAAACAGGTGTCTGGTTCCCGACGAACGAAAACAAAAAAGCCCCGAAAACGCTGAAACGTTTCGGGGCTTCTCATCGTTCAAGACTTCACGTCTTGAACGTGCCGAGGGAGCTTGCTCCCTCGCCGCACTTACTTCTGGTGATAGCCGGTCACGCGCTCGACTTCTTCCTTCGAACCCAGGAACACCGCCACGCGCTGGTGCAGGCCTTCGGGCTGGATGTCGAGGATGCGCTGGTGGCCGTCGGTGGACACACCGCCCGCCTGTTCAACCAGGAACGACATCGGGTTGGCTTCGTACATCAGGCGCAGCTTGCCCGGCTTGGACGGCTCGCGGCTGTCACGCGGGTACATGAACACGCCACCGCGGGTCAGGATGCGGTGTACGTCAGCCACCATCGCCGCGACCCAGCGCATGTTGAAGTTTTTCTTCAACGGGCCTTCTTCGCCTTCCATCAACTCGCTGACGTAGCGCTTGACCGGTTCTTCCCAGTGGCGCTGGTTGGACATGTTGATTGCAAATTCCTGGGTAGCAGCAGGAATCACGATGTCTTCGTGGGTCAGCACGAAGCTGCCCATTTCGCGGTCCAGGGTGAAGCCTTTGACGCCGTCGCCCAGGGTCAGCACCAGCATGGTCTGCGGGCCGTAGATCGCATAACCGGCGGCAACCTGCTGGGTGCCCGGCTGCAGGAAGGCCTTTTCGTTCAGGGCTTCGTTCTGGCTCAGGTGTTCGTTCGGGCAACGCAGCACCGAGAAGATGGTGCCGACCGGGGCGTTGATGTCGATGTTGGACGAGCCGTCCAGTGGGTCGAACACCAGCAGGTAGGCGCCTTTCGGGTATTTGCCCGGGATCTGGTAGGCATTGTCCATTTCTTCGGACGCCATGCCGGCCAGGTGACCGCCCCATTCGTTGGCTTCGAGCAGGATCTCGTTGGAGATCACGTCGAGTTTCTTCTGCACTTCGCCTTGGACGTTTTCAGTGCCCATGCTGCCGAGGACGCCACCCAGCGCGCCTTTGGACACGGCGTGGCTGATTTCCTTGCAAGCACGCGCCACCACTTCGATAAGGAAGCGCAGATCGGCAGGCGTGTTGTTACTGCGGGTCTGCTCGATCAAATAGCGACTCAGGGTAACGCGGGACATGGAAGGCTCCGATGTATGGGGGGCTAAAAACCCGCGCAGTTTAACGCGAGTCGGGGCGTATTTCCTCCTATCAGAGGATTTAAACCCAATAGAGTTCATGGACGTTATTTAACGTGCTGCCGCAGGCTTGCGCAGCAAACTGTAAGCCATGGCCCCCAGCGCCGCCACACCGAGCAGCAATACGGCCCAGAGTCCGAGTTTTTTCCAGTTCGGTTCGGTGTCGACAGCGGCCACGAGCGCTGGCGACGTGACCCTGACGTCCCCCGCCACCGTGGCCTGCCCCAAGGTGTTGAGGCGCTCGGCGCTGTAGTCGGGGATCAGGGTCGACAGCGGCAGGTTCGCCGCCTTGGCCGAGGCATTCCCCAGCGCCAGGGTGAACGGCGGCTCGCCCCGCGCCAGGAACACCAACTGAGTGGCGCGCACGGCAACCCGCAGGGTCGGCGCGGCGGTGCCCAGGCCGCCGCCGCGCTCATCCACCTGCAACTTGAGTTCGGCGACCGCCTGGCCCGGCAACTGCAATTGATCCTGCACCACGTCCCGGCCGTTCTGGGTCAGGCGGTACAGCAAACCATTGCTCAGCGGCTGCCAGGCTTGCTTGCTGTCGCGTCGCCCCGACAAGGTCACGGGCGCCAGCGTATTGGGTTGTGTCAATTCCACGCGCAGGCGCTCGACGTTCAGCCCCGCCGGCAACTGCCAGGTGTATTCCCCCGCCTGCAGCCGCGTGCCGGAGAGCGGCTGCGACCACACCCATGGCGTCGGCAGGCTGCTGCGGGTGGCGCTGACCAATTTGGCCGAGGTCAACAGCGGCGCCGCCTGGCCCTGCCACAACAGACGCAGGTAACGCGCCGTTTGCCCCGGCAGGCTGACGTCGTGCTGCTCGACGCGCTCGTCGGCAAACGACAAACGCGCCACTTGCCCGTCGCCCCAGGGCGTCCAGTGCTGCAAGTCATCGCTGGCTTCGATGCTGAATCGCTGGAAGCCTTCTTGCTCGTGGCTCCAGTCGAGGCTCAGTTGCTGCAACGGCGCCTTGATCGCACTGGCGTCGAGCACCCAGCCGCGCAGCACCTGCTGGCCGGTCGTGGTTGCCGTGGAGGGGCGCACCTCCAGCAAGGTGCCTTCGGCGCTGGACTTCATCACCACCGCTGGCAAGGTTTCGCGCGTGTCGGCGGCGTACAGCGGGAACCACTTCACATCGGCAACGTTACGGTTCTCGGTGTGTTGCGCGGATTGGCGCGACAGCGCGTAGGCCTGGGGCTCACCGGCGGCATTGAATACGCGCAGGTCGCTGAGGTCGGCCTGGCGCGCGCTCAGTTGCACGGCCAGCGGCAATTCGAGGCGATACCACGGGCCGTTGCCGCTGACACTCAGCGGCACCTGGGCGGAGAAGTCGGCGGGCGTTTCCTGGGCCCATACCGACAATGTCGCACACACGCCCACTACCGCCACGCTCAACTTACCGATCAAGAGGATGCTCCTTCAGTTTCCAACACAGGTTCGGCGCGCTTGGGCGGCAGCGGTGCGAAGTAACCCACCACCAGCAACAACCCGCCCACGCCAATGAACGACACGATCCGCGCCAGGCCGCCACGGTTGCTCAGCTCGACAAAAAACAACTTGGCCACCACCACGGCAATCAACGCCGCGCCGATCAGCCAAACCTCGCGACGATGGCGCAGGTGACCGCCGATCATCAGGCCGAGGGCGATCAGGGTCCAGATGATCGACAAACCGGCTTGCACCAGCATCGACTCCAGCAACGCGTCCAGGTGAAACGGCACGCCGCCCCAATGGTGGGCGGTACGCATCACCAGCGCCGTGAAGAACGCAAACAGCGAAGCCCCCGCCACCCCTTGGGCGATCCATTCGGCACGCGGCCCGCGCTGCGGCGCCACACTGCGCGACCACAGATACACGCCAAGCAGGGCAAACAGCAGGCCCAGGTCCAGTGGGTTGATCAGCGGCACATAGGGCAACGGCTTGGCCGTACCGTCGCTGAACGTATTGGCCAGCCAGAACCAGCCGAGCATCAGCACCGCCAACGGTAGCGCCGCCAGCACTCGGTACTCCTTGGCATAGGCCGACACCGGCCATGGCCAACTGCGCGGCGCAGCCGCCAGCACCAGGTAGAGGCTCGGCAGGATCGCCCAGCCCAGCCAGCGCCAGGCGTTGTATTCGCTCGACAGCAACAACAGGCCGTAGCGCAGCTCCAGCGCCAGGACGCCGATCAACATCCAGCAACCCAACACATGGGCAACGCTCAGTACTTTGGCCGGAGCCACCGCCGCCAAGCGCCGCAATGAGATGAAATGCACCGCGAACACCGCCAGCCAGGCCAGCCAGCCGAACTGCGCCGCCGGGTGATAGTAGCTATGGGCAGACACCAGCAACACCGCTGCCGCCGCCGGCATCAGCAAGGTGCAGAGCATCGCCAGCGAGGCCCAGCGCAGGCGCGCCGCGAGCAACGTCCAGAGCGCCACGCTCGCTGCGGCGATACCCAGCAGGAACGCGCCCTGCAACTCTTGCGGGATAAACCGCAGCACTTCGCCGATCAGCGCCAGCGCCCACCAGGCCGCGCCCCATACCAGCAACAGGTCAGACAGGCGTTGCAGTTTCAGCACGGCAAACACCGGCGCATGAGGTTCGCGCTGCAAGCGCCAGGCGCCGACCAGAGCGGCCAGGCCCAACACCATTGGCGTCCAGAAACCGCTGTGCGCCAATAGACGCAAACCTTCATTGGTCAACGGCCCGAGCAGTTCCGGCACCGCCAGCAGGAACGACGCGCCGCCGATCAGTTGCAGCAGCAAACCGAACACAAAACTGACGCGCTGTTGCAGGTACAGGCTCAACCAGATGATCAGCAGACCGCTCGCCGCCCACACCCCGCTGGCGCTTTCCCAAGGCAGCACAAACAGCACGGCCAGGTTGATCAACACCAGGCCGGCCAGCAACACCACCGACAACCCGCGCAACAGGCGCGCGTCGCTGCGCACCATGTCGTCACGGGCCGCCAGCAGCATGCCGCCGATCAGCGCCAGCCCGATCAGCGAGGCCGTCAGCAAACCGCCCCAACCCGCGCTGAATACCGCCGCGCCATCACCGCCTTGCAGGCGCAACAGGAACAACGCGCCACCCAGCAGTTGCACGGCGAACGCGGTGAACAGGAAGGTCCGTGAACCGATGCGCAGGCCCACATACAGCGTCGCCAGGCCGGCGAGCGCCCAACTGATGGCGGTGCCCTGGGTCAGCAACAACAGCGGTGCGAGCAGGTACACGAAGGTCAGCCCGAGGCTGGCCAACACCGGCAAGCCCCTGCGCTCCCAAGCCGCCGCCTGTTCGGTGGAGGCGTTGCGCAACTGCGCGAAGCTGAACAGCAACGCGGCACCCAGCAACAGCGCGCCCAATGGCGCACCGTCCAGCATTGTGTGTGCGCCGACGCGCAGTTCACTGAGGAACGCCAGCGCCGAACCCAGTTGCAACAACAGGCCGAACGCCCGCGCCAACGGCCGTTGCTGGCGCAGGCCGAGCCAGAAGATCCCGGCGCCTTCCACGGCCCAGGCCGCTGCGGTCCAGCGCGCGTCGAGGCCCAGGGGAATCGCCAGGCTGGCGAAGATCACGCCCAGGGCCAGACAGGTTTCCGCCAGCAGCAAGGCACGCCCGCCACTGAGCAGTCGGGCCAGGCCCATGTAGATGATGCCCAGGCCCAGGGCGCTGAACGCAGCGGCAAACTCCAGGTGTTGGACCAGTGCGAACTGCAAGCCGAAGCCCACCAGTGGCGGACCGAACAGCAGGCTGCCGTCGACATAATCGCCCTTGGCCACCGACCAGCGCAGCAGCGCGCCCCGGCTGTCGTCCTCCGGCGCGTCGTTCATCTCCAGCAATTTGCGCCGGGTGAACAGCAGGCCGATGGCCAGGTACATCAGGAAAAACACGATCAGGAACGGCTCGGTGCTCCACAGCAGCTGCGGCGCATACGAACGCAGGCCCCAGGCGAAGCCGATGCCGAAGGTGCCGACAAAGCCGATCAGGTTGAGCAGGCGCCAGGCCTTGAACCAGGCGATGGCGAGGATGCCGGCATTGAGCAGGGCGAAGTAGCTGAACAGCGCCACATGGTTACCGGCGCCGGTGGAGGTCAGGATCGGCGCGGCAAACCCGCCCAGCGCCGCTGCGCAGGCCAGGCCCAACGCATCCTGGGTGATCGCCAGAATCGCCGAAAACAGCGTGACCGCCACCAGCAGGCCCAGCGCCGCGCCCGGGTCGATCAACGGGTGCAGGCGCATTGCGGCAAACACCGTCAGGTACAGCACCGCAATCCCGGTGCCTTGCAGCATCAAGCCGTAATTACTGTTGCGCAGCCGCAACCACCAGCCCAGGCCCAGCAGGCCCAAAGCGGCGGCGGCAACCCCGGCATAACGCAGTTCGATCGGCACCACCATGCCTTCGGTGGCATAACGCAGCAAAAAGGCCAGGCCGAGGAACAGCAGCACCACGCCGACGCGCAACACGGTATTGCCGCCGAACAGCCAATTGCGCGCGCCGCCGATGGCACGTTCGATCAGGTTGGGGCCACGGGGAATAACCGGTTCAGGCGCAGGCGGTTTCTCGGCAGGTTTCCAGACATCCGCCGGTAATGGCTGACTCGGTTCGGCAACGATGGCGACGGGTGTTGGCGCCAGTTCAGCGGGCAATTCCCAGATAAGCTCGGGGGCCTTGGCCGGCGGGGCGGATTCGGCGACGGGGGATTCGACCAACACACTGTGTGCGAGCGGCGCGGGTTCAGGCGCAGGTTTTTCCAGTTGCGCCAGGCGTTGCTCCAGCGCGGAGAGCGCTTTCTGCGCGGTCTCCAACTGACGGCCTTGTTCATCCGTGCGCGAAGCCAGCATCGACAGGCGAATCGCCTGGCCAATGCCCAACCCCAGCAGCGCGCCGATGCCCGCGTCGCCGAACGACTCATCGAGCGTCCAGCCGAGCGCCAGCCCAATCAGCATGAAAATCCATTGCATGGTCGATATTCCCTAAGCAAACCGGGACCTAGTATATCGACGCAGGACCTATGTGGGAGAGGGCTTGCCCCCGATAGCGGTGTGCCAGTCACATATCTGCAAACTGACAGTCCGCTATCGGGGGCAAGCCCCCTCCCACATTTTGGTTTTGGGGTGTTTAGTCGAGCGCTTTCCAGATCTCGGTGGCGTATTCGCGGATGGTGCGGTCCGAAGAGAACCAGCCCATCCGCGCGGTATTGAGCACCGCCGAACGCCACCATTCCTTGGAATCATGCCAATGCGCGTCGACCCGGGTCTGCGCCTCCCAGTAGGCATCGAAGTCGGCACACACCAGGAAGCGGTCGTACTCGATCAGCCCATCGATCAAGCCCACATAACGGCCCGGATCGTCCGGCGAGAACACCCCGCCGCGAATCGCTTGCAACACATCGCTCAAACGATGGGACGCGGCGATGTCCGGCCCGGCGTGGAATTCACCGGCGTGCTTGCGGGCCTCCACCTGCTGGGCGCTGAGGCCGAAGATAAACATGTGCTCGCCGCCCACGCGCTCGTGCATCTCGACGTTGGCGCCGTCCATGGTGCCGATGGACAGCGCGCCGTTAAGGCCGAACTTCATGTTGCTGGTGCCCGATGCTTCAAAGCCGGCGGTGGAAATCTGCTCCGACAAGTCCGCCGCCGGGATGATGCTTTCCGCCAGGCTGACGTTGTAGTTGGGCAGGAACACCACCTTGAGCAAGCCGCGCACGGTGGGGTCGTTGTTGACGGTACGGGCGATGTCGTTGGTCAGCTTGATGATCAGCTTGGCCTGGTGATAGCTCGCCGCCGCCTTGCCGGCGAAGATCTTCACTCGCGGCACCCAGTCGGTCTCGGGCTCGGCACGGATCGCCTGGTACAGCGCCACGGTGTGCAGCAGGTTGAGCAACTGGCGCTTGTACTCGTGGATGCGCTTGACCTGCACGTCGAACATCGCCGCCGGGTTGACCGCAATACCCAGACGCTCATGGATGATCTCGGCCAGCGCGCGCTTGCTGTGCAGGCGTTGTTCGGCAAAGGCCTTGCGGAAGGCCTGCTTCTCGGCAAACGGTTCGAGTTCGATCAGGCGCTGTTCGGGCTTGTCGAGGATGTCCGCACCCAGCGCGTCGACGAGCATGCCGGTGAGTTGGGGGTTGGCCTGGTACAGCCAGCGGCGGAAGGTGATGCCGTTGGTTTTGTTGTTGATGCGCTCCGGGTACAGCTTGTGCAGTTCGGAGAACACCGTGCTGCGCATCAGTTGGGTGTGCAGGCCGGATACGCCGTTGACGCTATGGGAGCCGAGGAACGCCAGGTTGCCCATCCGCACGCGGCGACCGTTGTCTTCTTCGATCAGCGACACGGCGCGCAGCACGTCGAAATCGTGGATGCCCTTGGCGCGCAGCGAGTCGATGTGCTGCGCGTTGATCAGGTAGATGATCTGCATGTGCCGGGGCAGCATGCGCTCCATCAGGCCGACCGGCCAGGTTTCCAGGGCTTCGGGCAGCAGTGTGTGGTTGGTGTACGACAGGGTTTCGACGGTGACGTCCCACGCCGCGTCCCAGGGAATATCGTGCAGGTCCACCAGTTGCCGCATCAACTCGGCGACCGCGATGGACGGGTGCGTGTCGTTGAGCTGAATGGCGGCATGTTCGCCCAGGCTCAGCACCGAGCCGTGCATGTTCTTGTGGCGGCGCAGCAGGTCTTGCAGCGAGGCCGAGACGAAGAAGTATTCCTGGCGCAGGCGCAGTTCCTGCCCCGCTTCGGTGCTGTCGGCCGGGTAAAGCACTCGGGAGATGCTTTCGGCGCGGGCCACTTCGGCGACGGCGCCCAAGTGGTCGCCGGCGTTGAAGCGCTCCAGGTGCAGGTCTTCCACGGCACGCGCACGCCACAGCCGCAGGGTGTTGACGCTGGCGCCGCGCCAGCCGACCACCGGAGTGTCGTAGGCCACGGCCCGCACGGTTTCGCTGGGCGACCACACCTGAATCAGCTTGCCGCCGGCATCGGCGAGGGTTTCGACGCTGCCGCCGAAGCCGATCGGGTAGATCACTTCAGCCCGTTCGAACTCCCACGGGTTGCCGAAATCCAGCCAGCGCTCGGTCTGTTCCTGCTGCCAGCCATCGACAATCGCCTGGCGGAACAGCCCGTGCTCATAGCGAATGCCATAACCATGGCCGGCAATGCCCAGGGTCGACATGCTTTCCATAAAGCACGCCGCCAGGCGCCCCAGACCGCCGTTGCCGAGCGCTGCGTCGGGCTCCAGCAGGCGGATGCGTTCCAGGTCGACACCCAACTCGGTGAGCGCTTCGCGAGCGATCTCCAGCAGGCCGAGGTTGCTCAGGCTGTCGAAGAGCAGGCGGCCGATGAGGAATTCCAGCGAGAGGTAATACACCCGCTTCTGGCCTTTGCGGTAGATTTGCCGCGTATGGTTCATCCAGTGATCGACCATCTGGTCGCGGGCGGCCAGGGCAATGGCTTCGAACCAGTCATGGTCGAAGGCGTGATCCGGGTCTTTGCCCACCGCGTAGGTGAGTTTGGTCAAGACAGCATCGCGAAATGCGGCTACCTCTGCTTCTCGTGCAAGCGGTTCCTGAGACATCGGTGTGACCTCGGGCGAGATTGAAGGAGTTGCTAGAGCCTAGTCGGTCTGACCGGCGGTCGACGCGCTGGTTCGGCAGTTTTTTAACTCATTCACCTTTGCATGAATTTAATGCAGGGGTCGTGCCCGATCACTGTTCGAGCCGCCTTCGAGCTGAAAACCCGAAAATATTGTTCAAAAAACCATCAATCCCGGTATGATCGCGCGCCCGGATACCGCCCCACCTTGGAACCCTGATGAAGCCTCAACTGATCGCCGCTGCGGAACTCGACCGTCTCGAGACCTGGCAGAAATATTCCGCCCACATGTGCGGAGGCTGCGTGTCCAGCTGCTGCACGCTGCCGGTCGAAGTGAAGATCAAAGACTTGATCCGCATTGGCATCGTCGATGAATTCGAGCGTGGCGACCCGCCGAAGAACATCGCCAAGCGTTTGCAGAAGGAAGGCATCGTCGAGCGCTACAACAGCAAATCCGAGATCTTCACCCTGCAGCGCATGAGCAACAACGACTGCCTGTACCTGGATCGTAAGACGCGCTTCTGCACTATTTATGACAAGCGCCCGGATACCTGCCGCAACCACCCGAAAATCGGCCCGCGGCCGGGGTATTGCGCGTACAAGCCCAAAGAAGTGGTGCGCGAGACCAATTTCAAGACTCTCGATAAGTTCTGATCCATGTTTTGCAGGGTTCTCAAGGGCCCTATCGGGGGCAAGCCCCCTCCCACAGTTTTGATTTGTGAACGCCTTCAAAATGTGGGAGGGGGCTTGCCCCCGATAGGGCCGGCACCTTCAGCACAAAACCTGCAGACATAAAAAAACGCCCCCGGCCTTTCGACCGGGGGCGTTTTTCATTCAGCCTGAGTTAACTCAGTTCTTGGCTTTCTTGGCAGCGCGGGTACGCTCGCCTTCGTCCAGGATCTTCTTACGCAGGCGGATCGACTTAGGCGTGACTTCGCACAGCTCGTCGTCCTGGATGAATTCCAGGGCCTGTTCCAGGGTGAAGCGAACAGGTGGAACCAGAGCGATGGTTTCGTCTTTACCCGAAGCACGCATGTTGTCGAGCTTCTTGCCTTTGGTTGGGTTGACGCCCATGTCGTTGTCACGGCTGTTCAGACCAACGATCTGACCGTTGTAGATCTCTTGACCGTGTTCAACGAACAGCTTGCCACGCGCCTGGAGGGTTTCCAGGGAGTAGGTCAGCGCCTTGCCGGTTTCAACCGAAACCAGAACACCGTTCTGACGGCCGGACATGTCGCCGGACTTCATGGTGTCGTAGCGATCGAAGATCGAGGTCAGGATGCCAGCACCGTTGGTCAGGGTCAGGAACTGGTTACGGAAACCGATCAGACCACGCGCAGGGATGTTGTATTCCAGACGCACACGGCCTTTGCCATCCGGCACCATGTTGGTCAGGTCGCCCTTACGCAGGCCCATCTCTTCCATGACCTTGCCCTGGGATTCTTCAGGGGTGTCGATGGTGACGTTTTCGAACGGTTCCTGCTTCACGCCGTCAACAGTACGGATGATCACTTCAGGACGACCAACGCCCATTTCGAAGCCTTCGCGACGCATGGTTTCGATCAGTACCGAGAGGTGCAGCTCACCACGGCCGGAAACCTTGAACTTGTCAGCCGAGTCGCCTTCTTCAACGCGCAATGCCACGTTGTAGAGCAGCTCTTTGTCCAGACGTTCCTTGATGTTACGGGAGGTCACGAACTTGCCTTCTTTACCGCAGAAAGGCGAGTCGTTTACCTGGAAGGTCATGGAAACGGTTGGCTCGTCGACGGTCAGAGGCTTCATCGCCTCGACAGTGTCCGGCTGGCACAGGGTGTCGGAGATGAACAGCGAGTCCATACCGCTAACGCACACGATGTCGCCGGCGAACGCTTCTTCAACGTCGATGCGGTGCAGGCCGTGGTGACCCATCAGCTTCAGGATACGACCGTTGCGTTTCTTGCCGTCGGCGCCGATAGCGACAACCGGAGTGTTCGGCTTGACGCTACCACGAGCGATACGGCCAACGCCGATAACACCCAGGAAGCTGTTGTAGTCCAGTGCCGAGATTTGCATCTGGAACGGACCGTCACGGTCAACCTTCGGTGGTGGAACGTGGTCAACGATGGCCTGGTACAGCGGGGTCATGTCTTCCGCCATGGCGGTGTGATCCAGACCGGCGATACCGTTCAGGGCCGAAGCGTAGATAACCTGGAAGTCCAGTTGTTCTTCGGTAGCACCCAGGTTGTCGAACAGATCGAAGATCTGGTCCAGAACCCAATCCGGACGCGCGCCTGGACGGTCAACCTTGTTGATGCACACGATCGGACGCAGGCCGGCTTCGAACGCCTTCTTGGTCACGAAACGGGTTTGCGGCATAGGGCCGTCTTGAGCGTCAACCAGCAGCAGAACGGAGTCGACCATCGACATTACGCGTTCTACTTCGCCGCCGAAGTCGGCGTGGCCCGGGGTATCCACGATGTTGATGTGGTAGCCGTTCCAGTTGATAGCGGTGTTTTTAGCCAGGATGGTAATACCGCGCTCTTTTTCCTGGTCGTTGGAGTCCATCACGCGCTCGTCGTTGAGCTCGTTGCGCTCCAGGGTGCCGGATTGACGCAAGAGTTTGTCTACCAGGGTGGTTTTACCATGGTCAACGTGAGCAATGATGGCGATGTTACGTAGATTTTCGATCACTTGTGTATCTCGATCAGAGGATTCGGTGTGCTGACAGGTCGTGGCAGCGATTAACAGTAGAGTCAGGCCTTGCCGTTACAGCTTGACGGCAGAGTCGGGGGGCCGGTGACGCAGGCCACAGGCAAACAGCCCCGGGCTCTTAGCTCGGTCGATAAACGCGCACATTGGCATGCCCCTCACTGAGCAAATGGTGGGCATGCAGGCGACTCATCACGCCTTTGTCGCAATACAGCAGGTACTGACGGCTGTTATCCAGTTCCTTGAAACGCGCGTTCAATGCATAGAACGGCAGCGTTTGTACGTCGATGCCAGCGATTTCCAGCGGCTCGTCTTCAGCGGCATCCGGGTGACGGATGTCGATGATGATCTGACCGGCCAGGGCTTCGCTGACTTCTTCGATCTGCACATCCTGGCCCAACTCGTCGATGACACGATCGATCGGGACCAGTTTGGCGTTCTCGAGCGCACGCTCCAGAACCGCCATATCAAACTGTTGTTCTTCATACTCCACGCGGTTGCGCTTGGCGTGGGTCTTGGGGTTCACCGAGATGACCCCGCAATATTCGGGCATGTGCTTGGCGAAGTCGGCAGTGCCGATCTGTTCCGCCAGGTCGATGATGTCCTGCTTATGGCTGGCGATCAGCGGGCGCAGCACCAGCTTCTCGGTCACGCAATCGATGAGCGACAGGTTCGGCAGCGTCTGGCTGGATACCTGGGAAATCGCTTCGCCGGTCACCAGCGCGTCGATCTGCAGTTGATCGGCAATTCGGGACGCTGCGCGCAACATCATACGCTTCAATACTACGCCCATATGACTGTTATCGACTTTGCCGAGAATTTCGCCCAGTACTTCCTCGAACGGCACGCTGACAAACAGCACGCGTTGGGAGCTGCCGTACTTCTTCCAGATATAGTGCGCGACTTCCATCACGCCCAATTCGTGGGCACGCCCGCCCAGGTTGAAGAAGCAGAAGTGGCTCATCAGGCCGCGGCGCATGATCTGGTAGGCCGCCACTGTGGAATCGAAACCGCCGGACATCAAGACCAGGGTCTGTTCCAGGGCGCCCAACGGGTAGCCACCAATGCTATTGTGCTGGCTGTGGATCACAAACAACCGTTGGTCGCGAATTTCCATCCGCACTTCAATTTGCGGCGCCTTGAGGGAAATTCCGGCAGCGCCGCACTCGCGACGCAGCTTGCTGCCGACGTATTTTTCCACATCCATGGAGCTGAACGGGTGCTTGCCGGCACGCTTGCAGCGCACCGAAAAAATCTTGCCTTCAAGCTCGCTGCCGAAGTGCTGTTTGCACTTTTCGGTGATGTCGTCGAAGTCGCCCAGCGGGTACTCGTCGACCTGCAGGAAATGCGCGATGCCCGGCATGCAGCTCAGGCGCTCGGTCATATCCTTCAAGGCCTTGGCGTCGGTGACACGGGTTTCCAGCTCGAGATTGTCCCACACACCGTTCACCACCACAGCCGGGTCCAGATCGCGGAGCACGGCACGGATGTTCTTGGCCAACTGACGGATGAAACGCATCCGTACCGGTCGGCTTTTGATGGTGATCTCGGGGAAGACTTTAACGATTAATTTCATGGAAACAGCGCGCGCAGGGCCTGCCGAAAAAGGGGGGCGCGGATTATAGCGGAAATCGCTCAAGGTTTAACCAGTTAATATGCATCAACGGTGCAACGCACCAAAAAAGGTCATTTACGCAAATGCGCGCCACATTGCAGTGCGTTATTTATTCCATTTCGGCGGTTTGCACTGTTATAGGGGCCATTTTGACGCAAAAAGGCCATGTTGGCGCACTGGCATGCAATTTGCTCTCTTGTGAGGCAGGTTGCCATGGCGGACTATCCGCGCCGGCATCACCCACATTCTAAGGGCTAACTCCACTACCCAGCCCGAAGCCACCCCGGAGGACACCATGTCGAAGTCGGTTCAACTCATCAAAGATCATGACGTTAAGTGGATTGATCTGCGCTTCACGGACACAAAAGGCACTCAGCACCACGTGACCATGCCGGCTCGCGACGCGCTGGATGACGCGTTCTTCGAAGAAGGCAAAATGTTCGACGGTTCCTCCATTGCCGGTTGGAAAGGCATCGAAGCTTCCGACATGATCCTGATGCCGGACGACAGCACTGCCGTGCTGGACCCGTTCACCGAAGACCCAACCCTGATCATCGTCTGCGACGTGATCGAGCCTTCGACCATGCAAGGCTACGACCGCGACCCACGTGCGATCGCCAAGCGTGCCGAGGAATACCTGAAGTCGACCGGTATCGGCGACACCGTATTCGTAGGCCCAGAGCCAGAATTCTTCATCTTTGATTCGGTCAAGTTCAAGTCCGACATCTCCGGCTCCATGTTCAAGATTTTCTCCGAACAAGGTTCGTGGATGTCCGACCAGGACGTAGAAGGCGGCAACAAAGGCCACCGTCCAGGTATCAAAGGTGGCTACTTCCCAGTTCCGCCATTCGACCACGACCACGAAATCCGTACCTCCATGTGCAACGCCATGGAAGAAATGGGCCTGGTCATCGAAGTACACCACCACGAAGTGGCGACTGCCGGCCAGAACGAAATCGGTGTGAAGTTCAACACCCTGGTTGCCAAGGCTGACGAAGTCCAGACCCTGAAGTACTGCGTACACAACGTGGCTGATGCCTACGGCCGTACCGCAACCTTCATGCCTAAGCCTCTGTACGGCGATAACGGTTCGGGTATGCACGTTCACCTGTCCATCGCTAAAGATGGCAAGAACACCTTCGCTGGCGAAGGTTATGCCGGCCTGTCCGACACTGCCCTGTACTTCATCGGCGGTATCATCAAGCACGGTAAGGCCCTGAACGGCTTCACCAACCCGTCGACCAACTCCTACAAGCGTCTGGTCCCAGGTTTCGAAGCACCGGTAATGCTGGCCTACTCGGCTCGTAACCGCTCCGCATCGATCCGTATTCCTTACGTGTCCAGCCCGCGCGCTCGCCGTATCGAAGCCCGCTTCCCGGACCCGGCAGCCAACCCGTACCTGGGCTTCGCTGCACTGCTGATGGCTGGCCTGGACGGCATCCAGAACAAGATCCACCCAGGCGACGCCGCCGACAAAAACTTGTACGACCTGCCGCCTGAAGAGGCCAAAGAGATCCCACAAGTGTGCGGCAGCCTGAAAGAAGCCCTGGAAGAGCTGGACAAGGGCCGTGCGTTCCTGACCAAAGGCGGCGTATTCAGCGACGACTTCATCGATGCCTACATCGAGCTGAAAAGCGAAGAAGAAATCAAAGTCCGCACCTTCGTACACCCACTGGAATACGAGCTGTACTACAGCTGCTGATCCGGTAGCGTCGCTTAACGTGGCGTGATCGAAAAAGACCTCCTTCGGGAGGTCTTTTTTTGCCCGGGGATTACACAGCTCCGCACCTGCAAACCCAATCAAAAAGGTGGGAGGGAGCTTGCTCCCGATAGCCGTGGATCAGTTGATACCGGTGCTGACTGACACTCTGTTATCGGGGGCAAGCCCCCTCTCACAAGGAGATCAGCATTGAAACGTCGACTTGTGTTCGCTCTGTTATTCGTCAGTGCCAGTGCGAGCGCTGCGCCGCCCAGCCTCGAACCTTTACTCAACAGCATCGCCGAGCGCCTGGCGATCGCCGACCAGGTCGCCCTGAGCAAGTGGGACAGCCACAAGCCCGTAGAAGACAAGAAACGCGAGCAAGAGGTGATCGCCAGCGTCGTCGCCCAGGCCCCGAGCTATAAGCTGGACCCTGTCGCCGCCGGGCAGTTCTTCTCGGCACAGATCGAAGCGAACAAACTGGTGCAGTACGCCCATCTTTCTGACTGGCAGTTCCAGGGCAAGGCCCCCGACGATCCGCGCCCGGACCTGGTCAAGCAGATTCGCCCGCAACTGGACCAACTGCAAAAACGCCTGCTGCAGCAATTGGCCGACTTCAGCCCGCAGCGCACCGACCCACAGTGCCCGCAATGGCTGGCCGAAGCCGTGCATGAGCCGCTCAATGAGCCGATGCAGCAGTTGGCGATGATCCGCGCGACCGCCGAGCTGTGTATCTACAAAAACTAAAACGGTAAACCCGATCCAAAAATGCGGGAGGAGGCAATCCCCCTCCCACATTTGATTTGTGTGAATTCGCGCCTCCAGAACAATCGTCACAAAATCGCACTATATTGGTGCGATAGCCTGCACCCTTCCCACCGACCCAGCCCATTTTGGTTCGAAACTACCCGATGAAGCTGGCAGAACGCAACAGTTTCGAGCCTTAAACCCTTATTTCAGGGCTTAAACGCTTCTTTTCGGAGCCTTGGTTTGGTTTTTGCATTTTCCTTGTATCAGCGTGTGCCTCAAGCCCGCGCCTTGCTCCAAAAGAGGTCCTGATGACCATCAGCGATGCACTGCACCGTTTGTTACTCGACAACCTGACCACCGCGACCATCCTGCTCAATGACGACCTGCGCCTTGAGTACATGAACCCGGCGGCGGAGATGCTCCTGGCCATCAGCGGGCAGCGCAGCCATGGGCAGTTCATCAGCGAGTTGTTCACCGAGTCGGCCGAAGCCTTGAGCTCGTTGCGCCAGGCGGTGGAGCAGGCACATCCGTTCACCAAGCGCGAAGCGATGCTCACCGCCCTGACCGGCCAGACCCTGACCGTCGACTACGCCGTGACCCCGATCCTGAGCAACGGCAGCACCCTGCTGCTGCTCGAAGTCCACCCGCGTGACCGCCTGCTGCGCATCACCAAGGAAGAAGCGCAGTTGTCCAAGCAGGAAACCAGCAAGATGCTGGTGCGCGGCCTGGCCCACGAGATCAAGAACCCGTTGGGCGGGATTCGCGGCGCGGCGCAGTTGCTGGCTCGTGAGCTGCCGGACGAGCACCTCAAGGACTACACCAACGTCATCATCGAAGAGGCCGACCGCCTGCGTAATCTGGTGGACCGCATGCTCGGCTCCAACAAGCTGCCGTCGCTGGCGATGACCAACGTGCATGAGGTGCTGGAGCGTGTCTGCCAGTTGGTCGAGGCCGAAAGCCAAGGCTGCATTACCTTGGTGCGCGACTATGACCCGAGCATTCCCGACGTGTTGATCGACCGCGAGCAGATGATCCAGGCGGTGCTCAACATCGTGCGCAACGCCATGCAGGCCATCAGCAGCCAGAACGAGCTGCGCCTGGGCCGCATCAGCCTGCGCACCCGCGCCTTGCGCCAGTTCACCATCGGCCACGTGCGCCATCGTCTGGTGACCAAAGTCGAAATCACCGACAACGGCCCGGGCATTCCAGCAGAACTGCAGGAAACCATTTTCTTCCCCATGGTCAGCGGCCGCCCGGACGGTACCGGGCTGGGCCTGGCCATTACCCAGAACATCATCAGCCAGCACCAGGGTCTGATCGAATGTGAGAGCCATCCTGGCCACACCACGTTCTCGATCTTTCTGCCTCTGGAACAAGGAGCCCCATCGACATGAGCCGTAGTGAAACTGTCTGGATCGTCGATGACGACCGTTCTATCCGCTGGGTCCTCGAGAAAGCCCTGCAACAGGAAGGCATGACCACCCAGAGCTTCGACAGCGCTGACGGGGTGATGAGCCGCCTGGCGCGCCAGCAGCCCGACGTGATCATCTCCGACATCCGCATGCCCGGTGCCAGCGGCCTGGACCTGCTGGCGCGGATTCGCGAGCAGCACCCGCGCCTGCCGGTGATCATCATGACCGCGCACTCGGACCTGGACAGCGCTGTCGCGTCCTACCAGGGCGGCGCCTTTGAGTACCTGCCCAAGCCGTTCGACGTGGACGAAGCGGTGGCGCTGGTCAAGCGCGCCAACCAGCACGCCCAGGAACAGCAGAACCAGGAAGCCCCGCCCGCCCTGACCCGCACCCCGGAAATCATCGGTGAAGCGCCGGCGATGCAGGAAGTGTTTCGCGCCATCGGGCGCTTGAGCCACTCCAACATCACCGTGCTGATCAACGGCGAGTCGGGCACCGGTAAAGAACTGGTGGCCCACGCCCTGCACCGCCACAGCCCGCGGGCGGCGTCGCCGTTCATTGCGCTGAACATGGCGGCGATTCCGAAGGACTTGATGGAGTCCGAACTGTTCGGCCACGAGAAAGGCGCCTTCACCGGCGCGGCCAACCTGCGGCGCGGGCGGTTTGAACAGGCGGACGGCGGCACGCTGTTCCTCGATGAAATCGGCGACATGCCGGCCGATACCCAGACCCGCTTGCTGCGCGTGCTGGCGGACGGCGAGTTCTACCGTGTGGGCGGGCATACGCCGGTCAAGGTTGACGTGCGTATCATCGCCGCGACTCACCAGAACCTGGAAACCCTGGTGCATGCGGGCAAGTTCCGTGAGGACTTGTTCCACCGCCTCAACGTGATCCGCATCCACATCCCGCGCATGTCGGACCGTCGCGAAGACATCCCGACCCTCGCGCGCCACTTCCTCAGCCGCGCCGCCCAGGAGCTGGCCGTCGAGCCGAAGCTGCTGAAAAGCGAGACCGAGGAATACCTGAAGAACCTGCCGTGGCCCGGCAACGTGCGCCAGCTGGAGAACACCTGCCGCTGGATCACGGTCATGGCGTCCGGGCGCGAAGTGCATATCAGCGACCTGCCGCCGGAGCTGCTCAGCCTGCCGCAGGATTCGGCCCCCGTGACCAACTGGGAACAGGCGCTGCGCCAATGGGCCGACCAGGCCCTGGCACGCGGCCAGTCGAACCTGCTGGACAGCGCCGTGCCGGCCTTCGAACGGATCATGATCGAAACCGCCCTCAAGCACACCGCCGGCCGCCGTCGCGATGCCGCCGTGCTGCTGGGTTGGGGCCGCAATACCCTGACGCGCAAGATCAAGGAACTGGGGATGAAGGTCGATGGCGCGGATGATGACGACGGGGACGAGGGCTGAATCTCAGCCCCACTGAAGATCCAATGTGGGAGGGGGCTTGCCCCCGATAGCGGCATGTCAGTCGGCATCTACATGACTGATCCACCGCAATCGGGGGCAAGCCCCCTCCCACATTTGGATCTGCACAAGGTTTGGCGACCATGCACCGCTTCAATGCACCATGAACCGGCATCGGGCACGGCGCCAACACCTCAAACCTTCGCACCGCCGCCTGAAATCAGACAACCGAAAACGCCAAAGCCCCGTATTCCGGGGCTTTTCGCTGTCTGGAGCGTTTTTTTCGAGCAACTTGGCCAGTGTGGCACGCGCCCTGCAATAACCCTGATACAACCCAGTTTCGGGGACCTTGGTACAGGCAGGCCGAGAATCCCCTCTTTACACCCGGGGTGCTTGATGCGAACCGCGTCGCGCTCCACACCGCTTTCGGGAACCTCGGTACAGGCAGGCCGGGGATTCCCTCTTTAACACGAAGCCGGATGGCTTCATCCCGTTTTGGGAGCCCTGGTACAGGCAGGCCGGGAACTCCCTCTTTTATTGCTCTTGGAGATGGATCTCCAGCCGCCAGCGGCCTTCAGCTTCCTCTCCCGACCATTCCCCACGCAACGGCCGCGCCGCCACCAGGTTGAGCAACAGGCCGCCATCGGTCTTGCGCACGCGCCAGTTCACATCCTTGTCATTGACCTTGAGCTGCCCGCTGGCGGCCTTGCCCTGCGCGTCGAACAACAGCGCCACGGTGCCGTCGATATGCTCGCCATGCAGCTTGGGTTCGCTGTTGAACCACACCACCACACCGTCGGCTGCTGGCGTCACCTGCAGCAATTCGACCGGGTCCGGGGCGGTCAGGCGCCCGATCATCAGGCCCACCATCAGGCCGACAATCGCCAAAGAGCCCAAAACCCTTGGCAATAGCTTCGGCCTGGGGTCTTCTTCGAGGGTAGAATGCAGCGCATCTTTGCCTTCGGAGCCGTGCATGTTTCACGTCATCCTTTTTCAACCAGAAATTCCGCCGAATACCGGCAACGTTATCAGGCTGTGCGCCAACAGTGGCTGCCACCTGCATTTGATCGAGCCGCTGGGCTTCGACATGGACGACAAGCGCCTGCGCCGCGCCGGGCTGGACTACCACGAGTATGCCACCCTGCAACGCCACGCCGACCTCGCCAGCTGCCTGGAAAGCCTCGGCCACCCTCGGCTGTTCGCGTTTACCACCAAGGGCTCGCGGCCGTTCCATGACGCCAGCTTCGCCGACGGCGACGCCTTCCTGTTCGGCCCGGAAAGCCGTGGCCTGCCGGCCGAGGTGCTCGACGCCCTGCCCGACGGCCATCGCCTGCGTTTGCCGATGCGCGAAGGTTGCCGCAGCCTGAACTTATCGAACACCGTCGCCGTCGCCGTCTACGAAGGCTGGCGCCAACTCGGCTTCAAGTAACACACATAACAAATGTGGGAGGGGGCTTGCCCCCGATAGCAGTGGGTCAGCCAACACCTATTCAGCTGACACACCGCAATCGGGGGCAAGCCCCCTCCCACATTTTTAGCGCATCGACTTATTGAACCGTCGACGAACCTTCCTGTTGCATGCGCTGCAGCTCTTGCGCGTACAGGGCATCGAAGTTCACCGGAGCCAGCATCAGCGCCGGGAACGAGCCACGGGTGACCAGGCTGTCCAGGGTCTCGCGGGCATACGGGAACAGGATGTTCGGGCAGAACGCGCCCAGGGTGTGGCTCATGGACGCTTCGTCCAGGCCCTGGATCAGGAAGATACCGGCCTGTTGCACTTCAGCGATGAAGGCCACTTCTTCGCCGTTCTTGACGGTGACCGAGAGGGTCAGCACGACTTCGTGGAAGTCGCCTTCCAAGGCTTTTTGACGGGTGTTCAGGTCCAGCCCGACGCTTGGGGTCCACTCCTGACGGAAGATGGCCGGGCTTTTCGGCGCTTCGAACGACAGGTCACGCACATAGATGCGCTGCAGCGAAAACTGTGGGCCTTGGACTTCTGCTGCTTCGGTGTTCTGTTGGTCAGTCATCGCAGATCCTTCTTGATCTTGGGTCTTTTAGGGTTTAGGAGTCAGACGTGAAGCAGCGCGTCCAGTTTACCGGCGCGCTCAAGGGCAAACAGGTCATCGCATCCACCGATGTGCTTGGCGCCGATCCAGATCTGCGGCACGGACGTGCGTCCCGCCTTCTGGGCCATTTCGGCGCGCACCTGGGGTTTGCCGTCGACCTTGATCTCTTCGAAGGCAACCCCCTTCTTCTCCAGCAAGGCCTTGGCCCGCATGCAGTAAGGGCACCAATCGCTGGAATACACGACAACCTGGCTCATATCACTTCACCAGTGGCAGGTTGTCGGCGCGCCAGCTGCTGATACCACCAGACAGTTTGGCGGCGGTAAAGCCGGTCTTGAGCATTTCGCGGGCGTGGGTGCCGGAATGCTGGCCTTGAGCGTCGACCAGGATGATGGTCTTGGCCTTGTGCTTTTCCAGCTCGGCCAGGCGCGCGATCAGCTTGTCCTGGGGAATGTTCAGGGCGCCAACGATATGACCGGCGGCAAAATCCTTGGCCGGACGGATATCCACGACAACGGCCTCATCCTTGTTGACCAGCGCGGTCAGCTCCGACGTGCTCAGGCTGCGGCCACCGCGGCTCATTTCATGAGCGATCAGCAGCGCCAGCAGGATGACGAAGGCACCCGCGAGCAGGTAGTGGGCAGTGGCAAATGCAATCAGGTGATCAACCATCAAGGAGGTTCCAGGGCGTTAAAATGGCGGTAAGTATACACAGCCGTCAGGGGGGGCCAACCCCCGTAAAGCGGTGACGTGGTCGGAACTTCGCTTTAAACTGCCACTCCCTTTTCAATCCCCTTCATCAATTACCGCCGCGAGAGGATCTATGACTACGACGCCTAAACCTTTGGTCCTGATAATTCTCGATGGCTTCGGACACAGTGAAAGCCACCACGACAACGCCGTGTACTCGGCCAACAAGCCGGTGCTGGACCGTCTGACCGCCACTTTGCCCAACGGGCTGATCTCCGGTTCGGGCATGGATGTGGGCCTGCCGGACGGCCAAATGGGCAACTCGGAAGTCGGCCACATGAACCTCGGCGCCGGACGAGTGGTCTATCAGGACTTCACCCGCGTGACCAAAGCGATCCGCGACGGCGAGTTCTTCGAGAACCCGACCATCTGCGCGGCCGTCGATAAAGCCGTCGCCGCCGGCAAGGCCGTGCATTTCATGGGCCTGCTGTCCGACGGCGGCGTACACAGCCACCAGGACCACCTCGTGGCCATGGCCGAACTGGCCTTCAAGCGCGGCGCCGACAAGATCTACCTGCACGCCTTCCTCGACGGCCGCGATACGCCGCCGAAAAGCGCGCAATCGTCGATCGAACTGCTGGACGCCACCTTCGCCGCCCTCGGCAAGGGCCGCATCGCCAGCCTGGTCGGTCGCTATTTCGCGATGGACCGCGACAACCGCTGGGACCGCGTGTCCCAGGCCTACAACCTGATCGTCGACGGCCAGGCCGAATTCAACGCCGCCACCGCCCAGGAAGGCCTGGAAGCCGCCTACGCGCGCGGCGAGAGCGATGAGTTCGTCAAGGCCACCACCATCGGCGAGCCGGTGAAAGTGGAAGACGGCGACGCCGTGGTGTTCATGAACTTCCGCGCCGACCGTGCCCGCGAGCTGAGCCATGTGTTCGTCGACCCGGGTTTCAAGGACTTCGAACGCGCGCGCCAGCCGAAAATCGAGTTCGTGATGCTCACCCAATACGCCGCCAACATCCCGGCCCCGTCGGCTTTTGCCCCCGGCAGCCTGGAAAACGTGCTGGGCGACTACCTGGCGAAAAACGGCAAGACCCAACTGCGCATCGCCGAAACCGAGAAGTACGCCCACGTGACCTTCTTCTTCTCCGGCGGCCGCGAAGAACCGTTCCCGGGCGAAGAGCGCATCCTGATCCCGTCGCCGAAAGTCGCGACCTACGACCTGCAACCGGAAATGAGCGCACCGCAAGTCACCGACAAGATCGTCGACGCCATCGAACACCAGCGTTATGACGTGATCGTGGTCAACTACGCCAACGGCGACATGGTCGGCCACAGCGGCAACCTGGCCGCCGCGATCAAGGCCGTGGAATGCCTGGACCTGTGCGTGGGCCGCATCGTCGACGCCCTGGAAAAAGTCGGCGGCGAAGCGCTGATCACCGCCGACCATGGCAACTGCGAGCAAATGTCCGACGAGTCCACCGGCCAGGCCCACACCGCCCACACCACCGAGCCGGTGCCGTTCATCTACGTCGGCAAGCGTGATCTGAAAGTGCGCAAAGGCGGCGTGCTGGCCGATGTGGCGCCGACCATGCTGATGTTGATGGGGCTGGAGAAGCCCAAAGAGATGACCGGCACTTCGATCCTGGTCTGATCTAAACCACATGTGGGAGGGGGCTTGCCCCCGATTGCGGCGTGTCAGCTGAATAGGTGTTGGCTGACCCACTGCTATCGGGGGCAAGCCCCCTCCCACACTAGACTCGCGGTGTTGGGTAGATGTCTTTTCGCCATACCACTGCCGCTCGGCACCTATCTTGCCCAGAAGCCCGAATTGGGCGTTTTTTTTGCAGCGCTTGCCGGGCATACTAGGCCGTCCCTTTCCCTGGTGTCGCCCGCCTCTATGCTTCGCGCCTTGATTACCCTCGCTCTCGTCTGCCTGCTCCAACCGGCATTTGCCGATGAGCGCGCGCAAACCCAACAACAGTTGGACGCTACGCGTCAGGACATCACCGAGCTGAAAAAACTGCTCGGCAAGCTCCAGGAAGAAAAATCCGGGGTGCAGAAAGACCTGCGCGGCACGGAAACCGAGATGGGCAAGCTGGAGAAGCAGGTCCAGGAGCTACAAAAAGAATTAAAGAAGAGCGAGTCGGAACTGGAGCGACTCGACGCTGAGAAAAAAAAACTCCAGAGCGCCCGCGTTGAACAACAACGCCTGATCGCGATCCAGGCCCGCGCCGCCTACCAGAGTGGCCGCCAGGAGTACCTCAAGCTGCTGCTCAACCAGCAGAACCCGGAAAAGTTCGCGCGCACCCTGACCTACTATGATTACCTGAGCAAGGCACGCCTTGCCCAATTGAAGGGCTTCAACGAGACCCTGCGCCAACTGGCCAACGTCGAACAGGAAATCGCCGACCAGCAATCGCAACTGCTCGACCAGAAAAGCAGCCTCGACAGCCAGCGCGACCAGCTCGACAAGGTGCGCAAGGAGCGCCAACTGGCCCTGGCCAAGCTCAATGACGACGTAAAGGCCCGCGACGCCAAGCTGCAAGCCCGCGAGCAGGACCAGGCCGACCTGGCCAAAGTATTGAAAACCATCGAAGAAACCCTGGCCCGCCAGGCACGCGAGGCCGAAGAAGCGCGACAGAAAGCGCTGATCGCCCAGCAGGAAGCGGAAAAAAAGCGCCAGCGTGAGGCCGAACTGGCAGCCACTACCGACGCTCCGGCCCCACGTAAACCGGCGCACGCAGCGCCCGGGCCGCTGGTTTCCAGCGCGGGCGAATCCTTCGGCGGGCCTTTTGCTTCCGCGCGCGGCAAACTTCCGTGGCCGGTTGATGGTCGACTGCTGGCACGCTTTGGGGAAACCCGCGGCGATGACACCCGCGCCAAGTGGGACGGGGTGATGATCAGCGCGGCCGCCGGCAGCCAGGTCCACGCCGTCCACGGCGGTCGCGTGGTGTTTGCCGATTGGCTGCGGGGCGCCGGTTTATTGGTGATTCTCGACCACGGTAATGGCTATTTGAGTCTTTATGGCCACAATCAGACTTTACTCAAGTCGGCAGGTGATGTGGTAAAAGCCGGGGAATCCATCTCCACTGTCGGTAACAGTGGCGGCCAGGACACCCCGGCGCTGTACTTCGCTATTCGTCAGCAGGGCCGCCCGAGCGATCCTGCACAATGGTGCCGCACCCAAGGATAGGGTCGCATCTACATTAGGAGTTCGTTCGACATGCTGTATTTGTCCCGCCTCACTTCGCTGGCCCTGACGATCGCCCTGGTGATCGGCGCGCCTCTGGCTTTCGCCGACCAGGCCGAACCGGCTGCATCCGCCGGCATGGCCGCGACCACCAAGGCGCCGTTGCCGCTGGAGGAGTTGCGCACCTTTGCCGAGGTCATGGACCGGATCAAGGCAGCCTATGTCGAACCCGTGGACGACAAGACCCTGCTGGAAAATGCCATCAAGGGCATGCTCAGCAACCTCGACCCGCACTCCGCCTACCTCGGCCCGGAAGATTTCGCCGAGCTGCAGGAAAGCACCAGCGGTGAGTTCGGTGGCCTGGGCATTGAAGTCGGCGCCGAAGACGGCCAGATCAAAGTGGTCTCGCCGATCGACGACACCCCGGCGTCCAAGGCCGGCATCCAGGCCGGTGACCTGATCGTCAAGATCAACGGCCAGCCGACCCGTGGCCAGACCATGACCGAAGCCGTCGACAAGATGCGCGGCAAGATCGGCCAGAAAATCACCCTGACCCTGGTGCGCGACGGCGGCGCGCCGTTCGACGTGACCCTGGCCCGCGCGACCATCACGGTCAAGAGCGTGAAGAGCCAGTTGCTGGAGTCGGGCTACGGCTACATCCGCATCACCCAGTTCCAGGTCAAGACCGGCGACGAAGTGGCCAAGGCCCTGGCCAAGCTGCGTAAAGACAACGGCAAGAAGCTCAACGGCATCGTGCTCGACCTGCGCAACAACCCCGGTGGCGTGCTGCAGTCGGCGGTGGAAGTGGTCGACCACTTCATCACCAAAGGCCTGATCGTCTACACCAAGGGCCGTATCGCCAACTCCGAACTGCGCTTCTCGGCCACCGGCAACGACCTCAGCGAAAACGTGCCGCTGGCCGTGCTGATCAACGGCGGCAGCGCCTCGGCCTCGGAGATCGTCGCCGGCGCCCTGCAAGACCAGAAGCGCGGTGTGCTGATGGGCACCACCAGTTTCGGCAAAGGCTCGGTGCAAACCGTGTTGCCGCTGAACAACGAGCGCGCCCTGAAAATCACCACCGCGCTGTACTACACGCCAAACGGCCGCTCGATCCAGGCCCAGGGCATCGTGCCGGACATCGAAGTGCGCAAGGCCAAGATCACCAACGAGGTCGACAGCGAGTACTACAAGGAAGCCGACCTGCAAGGCCACCTCGGCAATGGCAACGGCGGCGCCGACCAGCCGACCGGCAGCAGCGCCAAGGCCAAGCCGATGCCGCAGGACGATGACTACCAACTGGCCCAGGCGTTGAGCCTGCTCAAGGGCTTGAGCATCACGCGCAGCCGTTGATATGCGCGTTGCCCTGATCATCGCTGCACTGTGCAGCCTGGCCGGGGTCGCCCACGCGACCCCGGCCAGCGAACCGCACAAAGCCTACCTGACCCTGATCATCGACGACCTGGGGCAAAACCTGCCCCGGGATCGCCGTGTGCTGGCCCTGCCCGGCCCGGTGACCACGGCGATCATGCCCGACACGCCCCACGCCGCCGAATTCGCCCGCGAAGCGCACAAGGCCGGCAAGATCGTGATCCTGCACATGCCCATGGACCCGGCCACCGGCCCGTTCGCCTGGCACCCCGAGTTGCCTATCGAGGAGCTCGGCAAGCGCCTGGACGCCGCTTTCAAGGCCGTGCCCTACACCGCCGGCATCAACAACCACATGGGCAGCCGCATGACCGCCCAGCCCGAAGCCATGGCCTGGCTGATGGGCGAGCTGCAACGGCGCCACAAGTTCTTTGTCGACAGCCGCACCAGCGCGCAGACCGTCGGCGCCGCCGAAGCGCAGAAGATCGGCCTGGCCAGCGTCTCGCGGGATGTGTTCCTCGACGACGAACGCACCGAAGCCGCGATCACCACGCAATTGCAGAGCGCCATCAAACTGGCCCACAAACAGGGCTCAGCGGTGATGATCGGCCATCCGTATCCACAAACTCTAGCAGTGCTCGAACGCGAGCTGCCCAAGCTCAAGGCCCAGGGCGTGGACTGGATTGATATCAAACTGATGATCAGCGTGCGCAGTAATCAGGCGATGGCAGGGCACGGCAAGAACGGCACCTATCGCTACAAATAGCGCGCCATCATCTGGTCGAGCAGGCCTTCCTCGCGCAACTGATCCAACGCTGCCTGCAGCTTGGCCACCGTTTCGTCCGGCACATCCTTGTTCAGCGCCAGGTACAACTGGGCACTGTTGAAGCGAAGGATGGTCTTGAGCCCGGTCACACCGACCTGGCGCGCCAGGTAGCGGCCGGCCGGGTCGCCGGTGGCCCACAGGTCGATCTGGTCATCCAGCAGCTTTTGCGCGTTGTCCTGGTCACGCAGCACCAGCACTGGCTTGAGGCCCTGCTTCTCCAGGGTCTCGGCAATCGCGTCGCCCTTGTACGCGCCGATCTTGTAGCGCCGCGCCTGCGCCAGCTCGTCGAGCCGAATCTTGCTGTCGGCCTTGGCCAGCATCACCCAGTCATCCGGGCCGATAGGGCCGACCCATTTGAACAGCGCTTCGCGCTCCGGCAGGCGGGCCATCACGAACACACCGTAGCCGGGGTTTTCCAGGGCGAGTTTGTAGATCCGCTCCCAAGGAAAGCGCAGAGTGAGGCTGTAGGAAATGCCAGCACGCTTGAAGGTTTCGCGCATGATGTCCACGGCGATGCCTTCGATATTCTCGTCCTTGGCGAAGTTCTTGCCGTTTTTCGCCATGTTGTAGGGCGGGAAGTTTTCCGTCAGCAACACCAGGGAGGCGTCAGACGATTCTTCGGCTTGGGCCACTCCGATCATGAGCACGGAGGTACTGGCGAGCGCGAGCAACAGGTCTTTGAACATGAAAGTTACCGGAATCCATGGCAAGCGCAGAGAGTGCCGCGCACTTGCCATGGTGTCCAGCAGCGTTTAGCGCACCACGATACCGCGCGCGGCCATGTAAGCCTTGGCCTCGGGGACGGTGTATTCGCCGAAGTGGAAAATACTCGCCGCCAACACGGCGCTGGCGTGGCCTTCGATCACGCCGTCGGCCAGGTGCTGCAGGTTGCCGACGCCGCCGGACGCGATCACCGGAATGCCCAGCGCATCGCTGATGGCACGGGTCACGCCGAGGTCGAAGCCGTTTTTCATGCCGTCCTGATCCATGCTGGTCAGCAGGATTTCACCGGCGCCCAGGCCTTCCATCTTCATCGCCCACTCCACCGCGTCCAGGCCGGTCGGCTTGCGCCCTCCGTGGGTGAAGATCTCCCAGCGCGGCGGTTCGCCGGGGCCGGAGACTTTCTTGGCGTCGATGGCCACCACGATGCACTGCGAGCCGAAGTGCTGTGCGGCTTCGCCGACGAACTCCGGGTTGAACACTGCGGCGGTGTTGATCGAGACCTTGTCCGCGCCGGCATTGAGCAGGTTGCGGATGTCTTGCACGGTGCGAACGCCACCGCCCACGGTCAGCGGGATGAACACCTGGCTGGCCATGCGCTCGACGGTATGCAGCGTGGTGTCACGGCCGTCGACGCTGGCGGTGATGTCGAGAAAGGTAATCTCGTCGGCACCTTGCTCATCGTAGCGACGGGCGATTTCCACCGGGTCGCCGGCGTCACGGATGTTCTCGAACTTGACGCCCTTGACCACGCGACCGTTGTCGACGTCCAGGCAAGGGATGATGCGTTTGGCCAGCGCCATGGTCAGTCCTCAGCCGTTGTAGGCATCGCAGTAAGCCTGGGCTTCGGCGACGTCCAGGGTGCCTTCGTAGATTGCGCGGCCGGTGATCGCGCCGATGATTCCAGGGGCCCGGGCATCCAGCAGCGACTTGATGTCACCCAGGTTGTGGATGCCACCGGACGCGATCACCGGGATCCTGGTCGCCGCCGCCAGCGCAGCGGTGAACGGTACGTTGCAGCCCTGCATCATGCCGTCTTTGGCGATGTCGGTATAAACGATGGCGGACACGCCGTCGGCTTCGAACTGCTTGGCCAGGTCGATCACCTGCACCGTGCTGATTTCCGCCCAGCCGTCGGTGGCGACGAAACCGTCCTTGGCGTCCAGGCCGACGATCACCTTGCCCGGGAACGCGCGGCAGGCATCGGCGACGAAGGCCGGGTCTTTCACGGCCTTGGTGCCGATGATCACGTAGCTTACGCCGGCCTTGACGTAGTGTTCGATGGTTTCCAGAGAGCGGATACCGCCGCCGATCTGGATCGGCAGGTTCGGGTAGCGCTTAGCGATCGCAGTCACCACTTCGCCATTGACCGGCTGGCCTTCGAAGGCGCCGTTCAGGTCCACCAGATGCAGGCGACGGCAACCACCGTCCACCCATTTGGCAGCCATGCTCACCGGGTCGTCGGAAAACACCGTGGAATCTTCCATGCGGCCCTGGCGCAGACGCACGCAAGCGCCGTCCTTGAGATCGATAGCGGGGATAATCAGCATCTGGCAAACCTTATTCGATATTCAGCAATGCTTGGGAAATCAGGGTTTCTCAAGCGACCACAGGTCGCTTTCGATGCTTTCGAACCGTTCCCTAAGGAGCGTCTGCGTATCGAAAATCGCCCTGTTGTAATAGTGCGGCGCAACTTCAATGGTGAACAACTCAAGGATCTCGGCAACCTCGAACGAGCCCAGCTTGAGCTCGAAACGGTCCTCCATGAAGCGCTTGATCTTGTTGGTAGCCTCACGTTCCTGTTCGGGCGTGAGGTTCAGGATCGGCAGCTTCGGTTTCTTGGCCATCTACCAGCGACCGTCCCACGCAGCGAAGTTCTGCAGCAATTGCAGGCCATGGGTATGGCTCTTCTCCGGGTGGAACTGCACCGCAAAACGCGAACCTTCGGCCAGCGCGGCGGCGAAGTCGACGCCGTAGTGCCCACCACCCACCACCTGGCGCGGGTTACCGGCGGCGATGTAGTAGCTGTGGACGAAGTAAAAGCGCGCCATGTCCGGGATCTCATGCCACAGCGGGTGATCCACGGTGCGCCGCACTTCGTTCCAGCCCATGTGCGGGACTTTCAGGTGCTCGCCGTCTTCATGCAGGTCCTTGCCGAAGAACTTCACTTCGCCTGGAAACAGGCCGATGCAGTCGACGCCGTCGTTCTCTTCACTGCGCTCGAGCAAGGCTTGCATGCCCACGCAAATGCCGAGGAACGGCCGGTCCTGACTGACCTCGCGCACCAGGCTGTCGAAGCCCAGGCGACGGATTTCGGCCATGCAATCGCGAATCGCGCCAACGCCCGGGAACACCACGCGGTCAGCCTCGCGAATCACCGTGGCATCGCTGGTGATCAGCACCTTGCCAGCCCCTACGTGCTCGAGGGCCTTGGCCACCGAGTGCAGGTTGCCCATGCCGTAATCGATAACCGCGACCGTCTGCATTACAGGACGCCCTTGGTCGATGGCATTTGCCCGGCCATGCGCTCATCCAGCTCCACCGCCATGCGCAGCGCGCGACCGAAGGCCTTGAACACGGTTTCGATCTGGTGGTGGGTGTTGGTGCCGCGCAGGTTGTCGATGTGCAGGCTGACGAGGGCGTGGTTGACGAAACCCTGGAAGAATTCCTGGAACAGGTCGACGTCGAAGCCGCCCACGGTGGCGCGGGTGTAGGGCACGTGCATCTGCAGGCCGGGGCGGCCGGAGAAGTCGATGACCACACGCGACAGCGCCTCATCCAGCGGGACATAGGCGTGGCCGTAGCGACGGATGCCTTTTTTGTCGCCGATGGCCTTGGCGAAAGCCTGGCCGAGGGTGATACCGACATCCTCCACCGTGTGGTGGTCGTCGATATGCAGGTCGCCCTTGCTGACGATATCCAGGTCGATCAGCCCATGACGGGCGATCTGGTCCAGCATGTGCTCAAGAAAAGGTACACCGATATCAAATCGGGCCTTTCCGGTGCCATCCAGGTTGATCGAGGCTTTGATCTGGGTTTCCAGAGTGTCGCGCTCGACGGACGCCTTACGTTCGGCCATCACCAGCTCCGCAAAATCATTGGGCGAAAAAGGCAGCCATTATAGGGGCGCGGGCGCTAAACAGAAACATCGAAGGGGATAAGACTGACGAGTTGAAGCGAGGAAGGTCGACGCTAGACATGTGCATACAAGCGGGCGCTCCAGGATGGTGCGCCCGCCTGCAGTCAACTTAGTGGAACAGTACCGCCGTCTTCTGCAGGGTCACCCACACACCCCACGCCAACGGAATACCCACCACCAACCAGGCCGCGACAGCCAGCGGCTTGCTGCCGGCGGAGGCTTTCCACTCCAGCACGGTGCTCGAATCGGCACCCTTGTCATGGCCCAGCGCCTGTTCGGCGGCCAGTTCGGCGTCGCTCATGAAGTACTTGTCGGCCACCGGGCGCACCAGCAGGTTACAGATGAAACCCAGCACCAGCAGGCCGGCGAGGATGTACAAGGTGATGTCGTAGGCGGCGGCGCGTTCGACGCCGATGCTCAACTGATATTCACGCAGGTAGTTCACCAACACCGGGCCCAGCACGCCCGCCGCAGCCCAGGCAGTCAGCAGGCGACCATGGATCGCGCCGACCATCTGGGTGCCGAACAGGTCGGCCAGGTAAGCCGGAACCGTCGCAAAACCGCCGCCGTACATCGACAGGATGATGCAGAACGCCGCCACGAACAGCGCCACGTTGCCCAGGTGCCCGAGGTTCGGGATCAGCGCATACAGGGCAAAGCCCAGGGCGAAGAACACGAAGTAGGTGTTTTTACGGCCCAGGTAGTCGGAGAACGACGCCCAGAAGAACCGGCCACCAATGTTGAACAGGCTCAACAGCCCGGTAAAGCCCGCCGCGATCGCCGCGATCGAGGCCAGTTGCCCGGCATTCAGTTGGCCGAACGGCACATCCACACCCAGCAATTTGCCGCCAAACACTTCCTGCAGCAGCGGCGAAGCCATGCCGAGGATGCCGATACCGGCCGATACGTTCAGGCACAGCACCAGCCATACCAGACGGAATTGCGGGGTTTTCCAGGCGACGTTCACGTGAACGTGACGATGGGTGATCATCGCATTGCTGGCTTTTTTCACCGGCGCGGTCCAGCCCTCAGGCTTCCAGCCGGTCGGCGGAACACGGTAGGACAGCGCGCCACCGATCATGAACACGAAGTAAATCGCCGCCATCACCAGAAAGCTCTGCCACACGCCGACGCTGGTCGGCGAAGCGAAGTGCCCCATCAGCGCAGCCGCCAGGGGAGCCCCCACCATCGCGCCGCCGCCGAAGCCCATGATCGCCATGCCGGTGGCCATGCCGCGCTTGTCCGGGAACCACTTGATCAGGGTCGACACGGGCGAGATATAACCCAGGCCCAGGCCGATACCGCCAATGACCCCGGAGCCGATCCACATCAGCCAGATCTGGTGGGTATAAATCCCCAGCGCCGAAATCAGCAGGCCGCCACACCAGCACAGCGCCGAGACGACGCCCGCCTTGCGTGGCCCGGCATGTTCCAGCCAGCCGCCCCAGATCGCCGCCGAGCAGCCCAGGAAGATGAAGAACAGGGTGTAGATCCAGCCCAGCATGGAGATCGGCCAGTCGCACTGAGACGAGAAGACCTGAGCGATAAAGCTCATATCCGGCGCACAGGCCACCGGCGCGCTGATCCCCAGCGCCTTGGACAGCGGCAGCCAGAACACCGAGAAGCCGTAGGCCATGCCGATACACAGGTGGATGGCCAGAGCGGCCGGTGGAACCAGCCAGCGGTTGAACCCGGGCTTGGCGATGATGCGCTCCTTGGACAGGAACGCAGGCTGCGCGGCAGCAATACCCGCCGCAGTGCTAGTGCTCATTGGTGTTTCCCCCAGTTATTAGTATGTGTTCGTCAGGCGCGCTCTCCTTCGGCCTTGCACGCAGGGCGTGACCGTTTTGTTGAATAAAGCTCCATTTAAAGCGCGACGTTACGTCGCAGAAGGCGGACGAACGCGCAGAGATTAGCATCAGTGGATGACAGAAAAACCAAAATGCCACTACCTTTCGCGGATTTTTTGTGTTTTTTGACGCCAAAATACCGCCCCCTGCGCTAGATACAATGTAACGATCCGTGAACTGACGCAGGCCATCGGGCGCTATACTCTGCGGCTAAATTTTGAAATCGACATACAAGGACTCGCCCATGAAAGCGTTCGGCAAAATCCTGGGTCTGGTACTTCTCGGGCTGTTGCTGATCATTGTGGCTCTCGGCTTTGCCCTGACCCATCTCTTCGATCCCAACGACTACAAAGACGAGATTCGCCAGATTGCCCGCGACAAGGCCCACATCGAGCTGACGCTCAATGGCGACATCGGCTGGAGCCTGTTCCCCTGGCTGGGCCTGGAACTGCACGAAGCCAGCGTCGCGACCCTGACCAACCCGACCCAGCCGTTCGCCGATCTGCAGATGCTCGGCCTGTCGGTACGCGTGTTGCCGCTGCTGCGCCGCGAAGTGCAGATGAGCGATGTGCGCGTCGAAGGCCTGAACCTGCGCCTCAACCGCGACAAGCAAGGCCACGGCAACTGGGAAGACATCGGCAAGAACGCCCCCGAGGCGCCCACCGCTACGCCAACCCCCGTGCAAGCGACGGCACCGGTGACCGAGGTGAAGGCAGAGAAACCGCCGCAGCCCATCCGCCTGGACATCGACAGCCTGACCATCAACAACGCCCGCATCGAATACAACGATGAAGAGACCGGCAAGCAGTTCAGCGCCGAAAGCATCCAGCTGAGTGCAGGCGCCATCCACGAAGGGGCGAGCATTCCGCTGAAGCTCACCGCGTTCCTCGGCAGCAACCAGCCGGTCATGCGCGTCAAGACCGAACTCAACGGCAACCTGCGCATTCAGCGGGCGCTCAAGCGTTATCAGTTCGAAGACATGCGGTTCAGCGGCGAAGCCACCGGCGAGCCGCTGCAAGGCAAAACCGTGACCTTCTCCACCCAGGGCCAACTGCTGGTGGACCTGGCGGCCAACATTGCCGAGTGGACCAACCTGAAACTCTCGGCCAACCAGTTGCGCGCCCTCGGCGAACTGAAGGTCAATGACCTGGACAAGACCCCGCAGCTCAGCGGTGCCCTGTCGATCGCCCAGTTCGACCTGGCCAAGTTCCTCGACAGCATCGGCAACCCGCTGCCACCGATGGCCGAGGGCAGCCTGAGCAAAGTCGAGCTGGTCAGCCGCCTCCAAGGCACGCCGACCCGCCTGGCCCTGGAAGACCTCAACCTGAAACTCGACGGCAGCACCTTCACCGGCCGCGTTGCCGTGGACGATTTCGCCAAGCAATCGCTGCGCGTGCAACTCAAGGGCGACACCTTCAACGCCGACAATTACCTGCCGGCCAAGTCCGAGTCCGCCAAGGGGGCAACCGCCGCACGCCAGGCCGAAGTGCAGAACAGCGAAGCCGGCGCCATGGCCGCCGGTGGCACCACACCGCTGCCGGACGCCCCGACCAAAGGCGCCTGGAGCACCGACAAGCTGCTGCCGCTGACCCGCCTGCGCACGCTGGACGTGGAGGCCGACCTGGCCTTCGGCCAACTGACCCTGAGCAAGCTGCCGATCCAGAACGCCATGCTCAAGGCCAGCGGCCTCGACGGCCAGCTCAAGCTCGACAGCCTGAGCGGCGGCCTCTACAACGGCAGCTTCCAGGCCAATGGCAGCCTCGATGTGCGCCAGGACATTCCAGTGCTGGCCCTGCAAAGCCAGATCAAGCAAGTGCCGGTCGAGCGCATCCTGCAAGCCCAGGGGCAGACGCCGCCGGTCAAGGGCCAGATCACCCTCGACAGCAACCTCAGCGGCCGCGGCAACAGCCAAAAGGCACTGATCGACAGCCTCAACGGCAACGCCAGCTTCGTGATCAACAACGGCGTGCTGCTCAACGCCAACCTTGAACAGCAACTGTGTACCGGCATCGCCCTGCTCAACCGCAAGACCTTGAGCAGCGAGCCACGGGCCAAGGACACCCCGTTCCAGGAACTCAGGGGCAACCTGACGTTGCGCAACGGCGTGGCCAACAACCCCGACCTGAAGGTGCGTATCCCCGGCCTTACGGTCAACGGCAACGGCGACATCGACCTGCGCGTGCTGGGCATGGATTATCGCGTCGGCATCATCGTCGAGGGCGATCAACGCGAAGTGCCGGACCCCGCCTGCGAGGTAGGCGCCAACTTCCAGGGCATCGAAGTGCCGCTGCGCTGCCGTGGCCCGCTGGAGCTGGGCGCCAAGGCGTGCCGCCTGGACAAGGACGGCCTCGGCCAGGTCGCCATCAAGGCCGCTGGCAACCGCCTCAACGAGAAGCTGGAAGAGAAGCTCGACAAAGTTAACCCGCAGTTGAAAGACGCGTTGAAAGGCCTGTTCAAACGATGAGAAACGAGCAGTTTTCCGAGGCGGTACTGAACTGGTACGACCGCCACGGTCGCCATGACCTGCCCTGGCAACAGGGCATCACGCCCTACCGGGTGTGGGTTTCGGAGATCATGCTGCAACAGACCCAGGTCAGCACCGTGCTCAATTACTTCGACCGTTTCATGGCCTCCCTGCCAACGGTCGAAGCCCTGGCGGCCGCGCCGGAAGACGAGGTGCTGCACCTGTGGACCGGCCTCGGCTATTACACCCGGGCGCGCAACCTGCAGAAGACCGCGAAGATTGTCGTGGCCGAGCACGGCGGCGAGTTTCCCCGCGACGTGGAAAAGCTCACCGAACTGCCCGGCATCGGCCTGTCCACCGCCGGCGCGATCGCCAGCCTGAGCATGGGCCTGCGCGCGCCGATCCTCGATGGCAACGTCAAACGCGTGCTGGCACGCTTTACCGCGCAGGAGGGCTACCCCGGCGAACCCAAAGTGGCCAAACAGCTCTGGGCCACCGCAGAGCGTTTCACGCCCCATGATCGCGTCAACGCCTACACCCAGGCAATGATGGACATGGGCGCCACCCTGTGTACCCGCAGCAAGCCCAGTTGCCTGTTATGCCCGCTGGAAAAAGGCTGCGAAGCCCACATGCTCGGCCTGGAGACGCGCTACCCGATCCCCAAGCCGCGCAAGAGCATCCCCCAGAAGCGCACGCTGATGCCCATGCTGGCCAATGGCGACGGCGCGATCCTGCTTTACCGTCGCCCGTCCACGGGCCTGTGGGGCGGTTTGTGGAGCCTGCCGGAGCTGGACGACCTGCAAGACCTCGAACACCTCGCCCACCAGCACGCGCTGGAGCTGGGCAAACAACAGGAACTGCCGGGGCTGATCCATACCTTCAGCCACTTCCAGCTGGCCATCGAACCCTGGCTGGTCCAGGTCGAGGAATCCGCCCATCACGTGGCCGAGGCCGACTGGCTCTGGTATAACCTCGCCACCCCGCCGCGCCTGGGCCTTGCCGCCCCGGTGAAAAAACTGCTGAAGCGCGCGGCCGACGTATTGAACGCAGGAGTTTCGTCATGACCCGCACCATCATCTGCCGCAAGTACCACGAAGAACTGCCCGCCCTGGAGCGCGCCCCGTTCCCGGGTGCCAAGGGCCAGGACATTTTCGATCACGTCTCCGCCAAGGCCTGGGCCGACTGGCAGAAACACCAGACCCTGCTGATCAACGAAAAACGCCTGAACATGATGAACGCCGAAGACCGCAAATACCTGCAAGGCGAGATGGACAAGTTCTTTTCCGGCGAGGATTACGCCAAGGCCGAAGGCTACGTGCCGCCTGCTCAATAATTGAGCAAAAACCGGGGTCGGCACGTAAGCGACGGTAATAATTAAATATTTTTTGAAAACTTGCTTGACGCCCCCCTGAAAAACCCGTTTAATGCGCCCCGTTGCCCAGATAGCTCAGTCGGTAGAGCAGGGGATTGAAAATCCCCGTGTCGGCGGTTCGATTCCGTCTCTGGGCACCACTATTAAGTTTCAGGTGGTGCAACGATCATCTGAAACACCCAAAAAACCCGCCTAGTGCGGGTTTTTTGTTGCCTTCGATTTACCCATCCCGAACCGGGGTGGCTCACCACCACCCCAGTACGCAATACCCGCCTCGCGCCGCCTACTTGAGCAAGAACACCAACAACGGATTGTCGTTCAGTCGCCCATTGAACATCGGCGCCAGGTGTTCCACCGGTGTGCCCTTCAACTGCTCGGTTTCCTTGCGCGCCACGATCACCCAGGACGGCCGTGGCAGCGAGTCCAACTGATCGAGCTGGTTACGCCCGATGAACAGCGGTTGCTCGTCGTGATCCAGGTTCATCATGTAGCGCACGGCCCAGGTGTCCCGCGCAAGGCCGACAAACACCAACGGTCCCGGCTCTTGTGCGCGAAGCGCTTCCACCTGACTGACAAATTGCCGGGTGTCGAACTGCAGGTCCTTGGCCGGCTCTACCACGGTCACCAGCAACAACCACTGCGCCGCCAGTGCGATCGCGCTGAGCCACACCAAACGCCCGGCGCGACGCCAGGCGATCAATACCGCCCCCTGCAGGATCACCAGCACGCCGATCAGCAACGGCAACGAAACGTCCGGCCAGTAACCGTGCTTCTGCCACCCATGCCGACACACGAAGACTACAACCACGCACAACGCCGGCAGCGCCGCGACAAGCCATGTGTAACAGCGACGCACCCCGACGAACCAGTTCTGTGCGTGGAGCAGCCCATAGGCAGCGACAGCGGCAAACATCGGCACCATGGGCAGGATGTAATAAGCGCGCTTGAAGTGCGGCACCGACAGCCCGAGCAGAATCATCAAGCCGCAGGCGCCGAGCCGCACGACCAGTTGCACGTCGTCATTGCCCCAGCGTTCCGGCCAGCGATGACGCAACGCAACCATGCTCGCCAACGCCATGGGGACCACCGGGAAGTAACGGTACAGACTCAGCTGGAAGTAGAAATAGAACGGTTCGCCGATTTCATCGAGACGCCCGCCAACCTGCATCTTGAACACTTCATCGGCAAAGGCCTGGCCCCCACTGATCCGCGCCAACTGCATCAGCAGCCACCAGCAACACGCCAACAGCAGCAACCCGATAACGCCGTGGATCAGCACTTGCCTGACCCGCTCCCCCGGACGACCCAACGCCCAATACACGCAGGCCACCCCACAGACTTCGATCAAGCCCAATGGCCCGCGAATCGCAAAGCCCAGGATAAACAGCGGGAACACCGCCAGTTGCCGCAGCCTCGAGCCAAGGCGTTCGCCACTGTGCAGCAGGTAGAAGCTGCCTACGCACAACAGCGCCACCATCTGATCCAGGCACACCGAGCGCGACTTTTCGAGCAACTGGGTGGTGAGCAAGGTCAGCAGCACCGTCAACAGCGCCCAGGCGCGACTGGAAGGCGCCAGCAAGCGATAGATCAGCGCCACCACTCCGGCAGAGGCCAGCGCAGTGGGCAGGACGTTCGCCAGGTGGTTGGGCGCACCGAACAGCCGGGCGAATACAAAACTGAAGAACGTCGCCGTACCGGGATAATCCGCGTAGGGCTGGCCGTAGGTGGTGGGGAAAAGACTCGCCCCATGGCGAAACATTTCCTGCATGAACAACGCCCAGCGTCCGTCAAATCCCTGAGGCTGCTGGTCCCAGATCCCCAACGTAAATAACAACAAAGCAATCAGAAAAATGCCCAGAGACTCCAGGCGAAAAGAGTTGCGCTGATCCATCGGTTGTCCTGCCAGGTAGTGAGCGGCGGCTTATGGTGCCCAACACATCCCAAATAGCGCCTGAACAACCCTGAACATTCATGTGCCCGGCCGATCTGCGCGCCACACCAGCGTCGGGATCAGGCGAACGTAGATCAGCTCGCCAATCAACTCGACCAGGGTTTGCAGGATCACCGCCGTCGCAGCCAACCCGCGCACGCCTTCGGGCAACGCCAGCGCGAGGGGCAACACCACCAGCGAGTTACGCGTCGCCGCGCTGAACGTCACCGCGCGCGCCGTCACCGCCGGCAGCGCGAACAGGCGCGCGGCGAACATCCCCATCAATGGCGCCAACAGCACGAAGCCAACGTAGACCGGAATCACCGGCAGCAACAGGCTGATATCGCGCACCACCGCGGTGATTTGCGAGCCGATCACCACAAACAGCACCGCGGCCATCGCCGGCACCGGCAACCAGGCCCAGGCATCGTTCCAGGCGTTGACGACCGAGGATCGCCGCGCCAGCGAGGTGGTGATCACCGCCAGCACCATCGGCACCACGATCAATAACAGGAACGCCTCGACAAACGGCCGCACCTCCACCACCACCGCGGACTGCGCGCCCAACATCAACCCCAGGTACACCGGCAACAACACCAACTGCAGCAACAACAGCAGCGGCGTCGCGGCCAGCATCAAGCGCGAATCGCCCTTGCCGATATGGGTAAACACCACCACGTAGTCGATACACGGCGTCAGCAACACCAGCAACGCCCCCACCAGCAACGCCGGGCGCTCCACCAGGCCACGCGTCAGTAGCCACACCAGCACGGGCACGAGAACGAAATTGGCCAGCAGCAACGCCGCCAGGAACCGCTGGTTGCCCACGCCTTGGCGCAGCTGCAGAAACGGGATTTGCAGGAACATCGCATACATCAGCACCGCGATGGCCGGCGTGACCAGCACGCCGAGGCCATGCGCCAATGACGGCGCGAGCAGACCGAAAGCGGCGGCCAGGAGGACGGTGGCGAAGTAGATGGGAATCTGGTGGTGTTCGAGGGTGTCGCGGGTCATCAGGACGCTCTCGCTGATTGCAAAGGCGCAAGCCTAAGCATCTACTGGCGTGAGGTCGAGTGGTGTGGCCCGATCACATCCCTGGGATATTCCTGGCGAGTGTGTAACACCATCACTATCTCAACGTGCTCCGTCACCCGATAGACCACCAGTAGTTTGGATGAACAACCATTTCCCGAGTACCAGACAAGCGACCGTGCTTGAATCCGTATGGCAACGGTCGTAGCTGGCAGCTTGCTCTTCTGTTTCAAACTCCGAAACGATGGGAGAACGTGGAATGCTCATAGAGACCTCCGTAATGGATGCCTGCCAGTCTAATCTGTCCATGGTTGGCTGTCGTTTCTCTCAGATGCGTGGTTTTTTCGGAACAAGCCACTGTGCGCGGGCGTTGTAGGCGTTGTGAGCGCCAGAGATTAGTGAGTCAGCGGAACGAAGTACAAGTGCTGGCAAACTGGCCAACCATTACCAAAAATAAAAAATCGGCACAGGCCCAAAACGATGAATTTGAATGATGCCTCTTCGCTAACGCCTGCAACTCAACCCAGCCAAAACACTTCCTTCAGAGCACCCGCCGCAGACGGCTACCCGCTTGGCGGCTTCACCTGGCGCCATATCCGAAGCGACCCTACACGCCCGGTCGTCATCATCAACGCCGCCACCTCCGTGCGCTGTCGCCACTATTCACGCTTCGCCGACTACCTGTTCGCCAACGGCTTCGATGTCATCACCTACGACTATCGCGGCATCGGCGAGTCCCGCCGTGGCTCGCTGCGAGGCTTCAAGGCCTCATGGTCGGATTGGGGCCGCCTGGATTTCGAGGCGATATTGCAGCGGGCGCAGCGCGAGTTCCCGGGGCAGCCGATCGACGTGGTCGGTCACAGCTTCGGCGGCTGCGCAGCGGGGCTGGGGGCGTCCGGCGCAGTGATCCGGCGCCTGGTGACGGTGGGCGCGCAATTCGCCTACTGGCGCGATTACGCAGCGAGCGGGCGCTGGCGCATGGTTGGCAAGTGGCACGTGGTGATGCCACTGGTGACGGCGCTGTTCGGCTACTTCCCGGGCAAGCGCCTGGGCTGGCTGGAGGATACGCCGGCCGGCGTGGTGCGGGACTGGGGCACGCCGACGCCGAGCTATGAAACACGGCCCAGCGGGCGCGCCTTGGGTGAACTGCCGTTTGCCCGGGTAACGGCGCAGGTGCTGGCGATCAGCATCACCGACGATCCCTTCGGCACCGTGCCGGCCATCGAGCGCTTGCTGAGCTACTTCGCCAGCAGCGAACGCACTCACCTGCGCATCGCCCCTGACGATATCGGAGAAACACAGGTCGGACATTTCGCGTTCTTTCGCAGCGAGTATGAGGATCGGCTGTGGCCGATTGCGCTGGCATGGCTGAAACACGGCGCGCTAACACCCGGCACACCGGGCCGTCGCATAACGGCGCGCGTCTAGAACCTCTTGGGATTTCCCTCAACCTGCGCTTCAATACCCACCCAGATCCTGAACCAAGGACGTGAGCCCATGGCCTCGCCGAACAAGCAGCAAAAACGTGCCCACCGGGCAAAGGCCAAGGCCAAGCAAAACCGTACCCAACGCACCGTCGCGAGCAAGCCGGATGCATTTGCCGGCGATGACAGCCGCATCGATCTTGAGTCGGTGGATTTGACTGAATTGTTTGTCGAGATGCGTACTGCCGGCGAAATCAGCCAGCAAGCGCTGTGCGCGGCATTCCTGGCGCACCCGCTGTTGGCATTGGTGCTGGAGCAGGAAGGCGAAGAAGAGGCCACCGACTTTATCCTGGCGGCACTGATCGAATATCGGCAGTGGGCTACCGACACCGAGGATGAAGCGGCAGCCCTGGCGTGGGTCGAGTCGCCGCAGTTCCAGGCGGATTACGTCGCCGCATCCCAGGCGCTGGTGATTTCCCAAGACTGACGCAAAACGCAATGTGGGAGGGGGCTTGCCCCCGATTGCGGTGTGCCAGTCGACATCTAATTGACTGATACACCGCTATCGGGGGCAAGCCCCCTCCCACATTTGAACTGCGGCGCAATCAAGCACCGCACTCCATCACATCAATTCAGTACTGCAGCGCCTACGCTCTGGGCCTTGCGACGGCTCGAAACGAGCAGCCCCGCCGCCACCACCAGCAAGCTCAAGACCCCGGTCGCGATGATCTCGACCCGATGGGCTTCCTGGAACAGCATGATCCCCAGCGTACCGACGATGAACACCATCACCGCGTAGGTCAGGCCTGGGAACAACCACATTTTGAACGCGAGCGTCTCGCCCGCCGCAGTACGCTTCTGACGCATGCGCAGTTGCGACACCGCAATCACCAGGTACACCAGCAACGCAATGGCGCCGGAACTGGCGAGCAGGAATTCGAACACCGCCGCCGGTGCCACGTAGTTGGCGAAGACCGCCAGGAACGCTGCGCCGGTGGACAGCATCACCGCCCAGTAAGGCGTGCCGCTTTTGTTGGTGCGCTTGGACACGGCGGGTGCATCACCACGACGGCCCAGGGAAAACAGCATGCGCGAGGCGGTGTACAGCGCCGAGTTGAGGCAGCTGGTCACGGCAACCAAGACCACCAGGTCAACGATCAGCTTGGCATTCGGGATGCCCATGCTTTCCAGCACTGTCTGGTAGGAACCTACGGCAGCCAGGGTCGGATCGTTCCAAGGCACCAGGGACACCACGATGAAGATCGACAGCAGGTAGAACAAACCAATCCGCCAGATCACCGAGTTGGTGGCCTTGGTGATCTGCTGGCCCGGGTCCTTCGACTCGGCGGCCGCGATGGTGACAATCTCGGTGCCCATGAACGAGAACATGGTGGTCAGGATGGCCGCCAGCACCGCGCCCATGCCGTTCGGCATGAAGCCCTGGGTGTCGAACAGGTGCGAGACACCGCTGACCTGGCTGGTCGGCAGGAAGCCGAAGATCGCCAGCAGGCCGAGGATCACAAAGCCCACGATCGCGACGACTTTGATCAGCGCGAACCAGAACTCGAACTCACCGTAGTGCTTCACGCTGAACAGGTTGGTCGCCGTCAGCAGCAAGGTGATGATCAGGGTAAACGCCCAGATGGCCACGCCGGGGAACCAGGCATGGAGGATGGTCGCGGCGGCGTTGGCTTCCAATGGAATCACCAGCACCCAGAACCACCAGTACAGCCAGCCGATGGTGAAACCGGCCCAGTGACCGATCGCCCGATCGGCGTAGGTAGAGAACGAACCGGTGTCCGGCGACGCCACGGCCATTTCGGCCAACATCCGCATCACCAAGACCACCAGCGCACCGGCGGCGGCATACGCCAGCAGTACCGCAGGGCCGGCGGCGGCGATCGCGTGGCCGGAGCCGACAAACAAACCGGCACCGATGACGCCGGCAATCGACAACATGGTGACGTGACGCGGTTTGAGCCCCTGTTCGAGGTCATTGGAGCTATGCGTACTACTCATTGACACACCTTTAAACGAGGAATTGCGAAAACGGTCCGCCCGGCGCGTGCCTTTTACGTGAAAAGAAACAAACAGGGCGTTCTTTATTTTTTACGCAATATTTGCGCCAAAATGTTACAAAACCCCGATTGACGCGGGCTGTAGGACGATCCAGCAGCCCTCGCAAGTCATTGAGAATGCTGGCATTCCGCTACAGCGTTACCGAGCGACTCACTTTTACCCGAACGCGCGCACCACAAATACACACAAAAAGTACCTGACGCCCCATAAAAGGGCCGATGATCACCGTTTGCCCGGTTAACCCTTCCAACACCCGCCCAAAGCTGGCACCATCGCGCCCTTTTTCACGCGAAGCCTGCGGGTTTTTCAGGTTCAAACGGCTGTTCGGTTGTTGATGGCGCGACACGCCGCTGTGTCGATGCGACACCTTGCCGCAGGCCACCTGTTAAGCATCCGCCGCGCTGTTGGCTGCCATCCGGACGCTATGCTAGGTTGGCGCCTCGCCAGGAAGGCGACCCAACAGCAGGAACGCAACGAACACAATGAGGACCGCACATGGCTCTGGCCGCGCCCGCGCTTGAAATCCGCAACTTGCATAAACGCTATGGTGAGCTGGAGGTACTCAAAGGTATCTCGCTGACCGCTCGCGACGGCGATGTGATCTCGATCCTGGGTTCCTCCGGTTCCGGCAAGTCCACATTCCTGCGCTGCATCAACCTGCTGGAAAACCCGCACCAGGGCCAGATCCTGGTGGCTGGCGAAGAGCTCAAGCTCAAGGCCGCGAAGAACGGCGAGCTGATAGCCGCCGACGGCAAGCAGATCAACCGCCTGCGCAGCGAAATCGGGTTTGTGTTTCAAAACTTTAACCTGTGGCCGCACATGAGCATCCTCGACAACATCATCGAGGCCCCACGCCGTGTGCTCGGCCAGAGCAAGGCCGAAGCCATCGAAGTGGCCGAAGCCCTGCTGGCCAAGGTCGGCATCGGCGACAAGCGTCACGCCTACCCCGCGCAATTGTCCGGCGGCCAGCAGCAGCGGGCGGCCATCGCGCGTACCCTGGCGATGCAGCCGAAAGTCATCCTGTTCGACGAACCCACCTCGGCCCTTGACCCGGAAATGGTCCAGGAAGTACTTAATGTGATCCGCGCGCTGGCCGAAGAAGGCCGCACCATGCTGCTGGTCACCCATGAAATGGGCTTCGCCCGCCAGGTGTCCAGTGAAGTGGTGTTCTTGCACCAAGGCCTGGTCGAAGAGCAAGGATCGCCACAGCAGGTGTTTGAAAACCCGCTTTCGGCGCGCTGCAAACAATTCATGTCCAGCAACCGCTAACGGAGCAACATGCATGCAGAACTATAAAAAATTCCTTCTGGCCGCGGCCGTTTCGATGGCGTTCAGCGCCTCGGCCATGGCAGAAACCCTGAAAATGGGGATCGAAGCGGCCTACCCGCCGTTCAACAATAAAGATGCCAGCGGCAACGTCGTCGGCTTCGACAAAGACATCGGCGACGCCCTGTGCGCCAAGATGAAAGTCGAGAAGTGCGAAGTGTATGTATCGGACTGGGACGGCATCATCCCGGCGCTGAACGCGAAGAAATTCGACTTCCTGGTGTCCTCGCTGTCGATCACCGACGAGCGCAAGCAGGCCGTCGACTTCACCGACCCGTACTACTCCAACAAGCTGCAGTTCATCGCACCTAAAGCCACGGCAGACTTCAAGACCGACGCGGCCTACCTGAAAGGCAAGATCATCGGCGCACAACGCGCGACGTTGGCCGGCACCTACCTGGAAGACAAGCTGCCAGACACCACCAGCAAGCTCTACGACACCCAGGAAAACGCCTACCTCGACCTGACGTCCGGCCGCCTGGACGGCATCCTCGCCGACAAGTACGTGCAGTACGAATGGCTCAAGAGCAAAGACGGTTCTGCCTACGAATTCAAGGGCGACCCGGTGGTCGAGAGCGACAAGATCGGTATCGCCGTGCGCAAAGGCGACCCGCTGCGCGAACGCCTGAACAAAGCCCTGGCAGAGATCAAGGCCGACGGCACCTACAAGAAGATCAACGACAAGTACTTCCCTTTCAGCATCGAATGATCTGAACGGTATGCCCGACGCGCTCCCAGGGGCGCGTCGGCTTTCAGCTTTGCCTGCCGCGATATGAAAACACCATGAATTTCGATCTCTACGGATTCGGCCCGGCGCTCGCCGCCGGCGCGCTGATGACCGTCAAGCTGGCGCTCACGGCCCTGTGCCTGGGGCTGGTACTTGGCCTGGCCGGCGCTTTGGCCAAGACGTCCCCATACAAGCCGCTGCAGTGGCTGGGCGGGGCTTACTCGACCCTCGTTCGCGGTATTCCCGAGCTGTTGTGGGTGTTGCTGATTTATTTCGGCACGGTCAACCTGATGCGTGCCCTCGGGGAGTTTTTCGGTAACCCCGACCTTTCCCTCAGCGCCTTCGCCGCCGGGGTCATCGCCCTGGGCCTGTGCTTTGGCGCCTACGCCACGGAAGTGTTCCGTGGCGCGATCCTCGCCATTCCCAAGGGCCACCGTGAAGCCGGTGTGGCATTGGGCCTGTCGAAGTTTCGCATCTTCACCCGCTTGATCATGCCGCAGATGTGGCGCATCGCCCTGCCGGGCCTGGGCAACCTGTTCATGATCCTGATGAAAGACACCGCGCTGGTATCGGTGATCGGCCTCGAAGAAATCATGCGCCATGCGCAGATCGGCGTGACCGTGACCAAGCAGCCGTTCACCTTCTTCATGGTGGCGGCGTTCATGTACCTGGGCCTCACCGTGCTGGCCATGACTGGCATGCACTTCCTGGAAAAACGCGCCAGTCGCGGCTTTGCAAGGAGCACCCAATGAACGGCGACTACAGCTGGCTGTCCCATTTCGACCTGGGCCTGAACTGGGCCGTGATCATCAAGTGGCTGCCCAAACTGGCCCAGGGCGCGACCCTCACCCTCGAGCTGGTGGCCATTGCGGTGATTGCCGGCCTGCTGCTGGCGATCCCGCTGGGCATCGCCCGCTCTTCGCGCCGCTGGTACGTGCGGACCCTGCCCTATTGCTACATTTTCTTCTTTCGCGGCACGCCGTTGCTGGTGCAACTGTTCCTGGTCTACTACGGCCTGGCGCAGTTCGATGCGGTGCGTAACAGCTTCATGTGGCCGTACCTGCGCGATCCGTTCTGGTGCGCCACCGCCACCATGACCCTGCACACCGCCGCCTATATCGCCGAAATCCTGCGCGGTGCGATCCAGGCCATCCCGCCGGGTGAAATCGAAGCGGCGCGGGCCCTGGGCATGTCCAGGCCGAAGACGCTGTTCTACATCATCCTGCCGCGCGCCTCGCGCATCGGCCTGCCGGCGTACAGCAACGAAGTGATCCTGATGCTCAAGGCCAGCGCCCTGGCCAGCACCGTGACGCTGCTCGAACTGACTGGCATGGCGCGCACCATCATTGCGCGCACGTACCTGCCAGTGGAGATCTTCTTCGCCGCCGGGATGTTCTACCTGCTGATGGCCTATGTGCTGGTGCGCGGTTTCAAACTGCTGGAACGCTGGCTGCGGGTCGATGCTTGCCAGGGACGTTGAAGCGCACTTCCAGGCGCTGGATGCGTTCCTCAGCGAACACCAGGGGCTGTGGCGACCACGGCCCTTCACGCATCGCCAGTTACCCTGGGAATCCCAACATCCCGCGCTCGCCCAGTGGCTGCGCTGGCGCTCGCTGGCCGACGCGGAAAGCAGCCACAACCGGCCCCATGAGCTGCCCGCCCCGGCGCCTTTTCCACAGCTGGCCGCGCAGGCGCAGCGCCTCAGTGCTGTGGATAAGTTACCGACGCGGCCCCTGGCACCCGCCCGCCAGCGCCTGAACGTCGATGTGCCCGGCCGCAAGTGGCAACAGATCGAAGCCTTCGGCGCCGCCCTGGGGTTCGCGCAACCACCGCGGCACTGGCTGGACTGGTGCGCCGGCAAAGGCCACCTCGGCCGCCGCCTGCTGCACAGCGGGCAGCAAGTGACCTGCCTGGAATACGATCCGGCCCTGATCGCCGCCGGGCAGGCCTTGAGCGACCACCACCAACTGCCCGTCACCCATCACCTGCAAGACGTACTGGCCGACGTGACAGTCAGCGCCGAACACACACCCGTCGCCCTGCACGCCTGCGGCGACCTGCACGTGCGTCTGCTGCAACTGGCCAGCACTGCCGGCTGCAAGCAACTGGCGCTGGCACCCTGCTGCTACAACCGCATCCGCACCGACCGCTATCAGCCACTGTCGAGCGTCGGCCGCGCTTCGGCGTTGCGCTTATCGGTGGATGACCTGGGGCTGCCCCTCAGTGAAACCGTCACTGCCGGCAAGCGGGTGCGCCGGCAACGGGATACGTCCATGGCCAGGCGCCTGGGTTTCGATCACTTGCAGCGCCAATTGCGCCATTGCGACACGTACCTGCCCACGCCGTCCCTGCCCGCCAGTTGGCTGGATAAACCCTTCGCCGACTATTGCCGCGAGTTGGCCGGCCTCAAAGGTTTATCCACAGGCGAGCAGGATTGGACAGCGCTGGAGGCACACGGCTGGCGGCGCTTGGCGGAGGTCAGAAACCTGGAACTGCTGCGAGGGTTGTTCCGCCGCCCGCTGGAGCTGTGGCTGGTGCTGGATCGGGCTCTGTTTCTGCGGGAACAGGGCTACACCGTGGCGGTAGGCAGTTTCTGCGAAACCACCCTGACCCCACGCAACCTTATGGTGCTGGCTGAGCGCGATTAAAGCGCATTTTTTCCTACGCGCGCCCTGTGGATAACTCTGTTGATGAAATCCTTACAGAAGCTGTAACCATCTGCGCTACAGGCCAAATGCCATGCTGATCATTTTTTGTGCAGCGAATAAAACGCACGCAAAACAGGCGGTTGCGCCATATTGAGAATGGCTCCACCCAGACCCCACTCGATGCCATCGGCGACCTGCCGATTGTGCATAAGCATTTCGCGTTCAGCGCATAAAGCGTGATTTAGCGGGCTTTTTTCCGTCCGATCAACAACCGGCACAGCCTCTTGAGATCGTCGCAGGCGGCGCTCGCCGCCAAGTTATCCAGCGGGTCCGTGGCAAAGGCCAGGGCTTCGCTGATCGATGGATCGCGATGCACCACGTCCAACGGATTGTCGCCCAGGCGCAGTTTGAAGGCATTGACCATGTCCCGGCTGAACGCCGAGTTTTCTTCCAGTTGATTGATCACATAGTGGCAATGTGGCGGGCGTTCACGCTCAAGATAAGGCGCCAGCACCGCGTCCAACTGGTCAAGGGTGCCGAGGCATGCGGCATTCGGCTGGACCACGACCAATACGCTATCGGCCACGCTCAACGCTTGATGCAGATAGACGTTATTACCGGCGGGGGTGTCGATGAGCATGAGCGGGCGCTCGCTCAACCCCAGGGTCGACAGGTGCTGCGCCAACCACTCCGGTTCGCGCGTGAGCCAACGTTGCAGGTTGTCCTTCTGCTTGATATCGGTGTGCCCGAAGGGGATCACGCGGCAGCCGGCAAACCCTGTTTGCAGGAGCGTCTCCCAGCGCGTATTGAGCAGGCTGGCGCGGCCGACGCCCAGGAGCTCCGGGGCCACGCCGAAATGCTGGCGCAATGCGTTTTGAGGGTCCAGATCCAGCGCCACCACCGACTCCCCCAAGCGCTGCAAGCCGCTGCTCAACGCCGTGGCCAGGGTGCTGCGGCCAACGCCGCCATTGACCGAGACCAGCGCCACCACGGTTGGGCGCGGTGTGCTCAAGTCATAATGATGAGGTTGTTCATAGGCCGCTGGCGCATTGGCGCAAAAGCGCGAGCCGTCTTTCTGGTTAGCGCGGGTGCCATCATCGAATGGAAGGGTGCCGAAAAAGTGCAGCCGAGCGTTCCGTGCCTTGGGCTCCCGGGTCAGGCTCTTGCCGGACGGGGCAAACAGATCATCGGTACGGCTCATGGCCATAACTCCTTCACAGTGCCATTAAAGACGTGAAAGGTCGGCAAGATAAGGCTGACCGCAAGTCTTTTTGTCGGCGCTTTGGTTGCGACATTCTGTGACAGGCGTTATGAGGTGTCATTATTTTGATGGAATTGCCGCCACCCTTTCAGACGAGCGGAAAATAGCCAATTTACCGGCACTTATTCAGGATAAATTGCTACAAAGTGATTTCATCGTGCCATTGTTTTTTACCCGGTATCACCGCACCATTGCCGCACCTTCAATGCTGCAAGCTCGGGTATTCGCAGTGGCGATACGCTTTAACTTCCCTCGGTTCCTGTACGGTCTGGCCATCACGCTGTTGCTGGGTGGCGGCCTGCTGGGCAATCTGCTCGCCGATTGGGATTTCAGCCAGATCAGCCGCCGCGCCGAGGCGCTTTACGGGCCCCTGGGCGCCGGGCGCCAGCGTATCGATGCCTGGCAACACCTGCTCACGGCGCAAAAGCAGGTCAGCGAGACCGAACAACTCAACGTGGTCAACTTGTTCTTTAACCGCCAGTTGCACTACGAAGAAGATATCGACCTGTGGCACGAGATCGATTATTGGGCGACGCCCATTCAATCCCTGTGGAAAGGTGCCGGTGATTGTGAAGACTATGCCATCGCCAAATACTTCAGCCTGCGTCACTTGGGCGTGCCGGCCGAGAAGCTGCGCATAACCTACGTCAAGGCCTTGCGCCAGAATCGCGCGCATATGGTACTGACCTATTATGCAAGCCCGGAAGCCATGCCGTTGGTACTCGACAGCCTGATGGACCCCATTCTGCCGGCCAGCCAACGTCCGGACCTGCTGCCCGTCTACGCTTTCAACGGCGAAGGGTTGTGGCTGACCGGCGCGGCGGGCAACAAAAAAGTCGGTGATAGCAAGCGCCTGTCACGCTGGCAGGATGTCTTGAAAAAAATGACCGCCGAAGGTTTTCCGGCCAGTTCGGATAATTAACAGGAGCTACGATGTCACTGTTCAAACAATTGCTGATCGCTATCTGTGTGTTTCTAGTGGTTGCCTTCAGCGGTAGCTTCATCGTCAGCCTGGAAAGCTCGCGTGCGCAGTACGTCAACCAGTTGCGTTCCCACGCCCAGGATGCGGCCACCGCACTGGCGCTGTCGCTGACGCCGAACATCGATGACCCGGCGATGACTGAGCTGATGGTCAGTTCGATTTTTGACAGTGGCTACTACGCGAGCATCCGCGTGGTGGACCTGAGCAATAACCAGGTGCTGGTGGAGCGTGCCGCCGAACCTGATGCCAGCGGCGTACCGGCCTGGTTCGTGAAAATGATCGGCCTCGCGCCAGCCGGCGGCGATGCCATCGTCAGCCGAGGCTGGCAGCAGGCGGCACGGGTCGAGGTGATCAGCCACCCGATGTTCGCCCTGGCCAAACTGTGGCAGAGCGCATTGGGCAGCCTGGGCTGGTTGCTGCTCTGCGGCGCCGCGAGTGCGGTGCTCGGCGCGCTGTTGCTGCGCCGTCAGTTGAAGCCGCTGGACTATATGGTCGAGCAGTCCCACGCCATCGCGCGGCGCGAATTCATCAGTTTGCCCGACCTGCCCCGCACCCCCGAACTGCGGCGCGTGGTGCAGGCCATGAACCAGATGGTCGAGAAGCTCAAGGCGTTGTTCAATGAACAGACCGAGCGCAGCGAGAAGCTGCGCGTGGAGTCCTACCAGGACAGCCTGACCGGGCTGGCCAACCGGCGCTATTTCGAGATGCAGCTCAACTCGCGGGTCAGCAACCTGGAAGAAGCCAGTTCAGGCTACCTGCTGATCTTGCGGGTCAACGACCTCGCCGGTCTCAACCAGCGCCTGGGCGGGCAACGCACCGACCAACTGCTGCAAGCCGTCAGCCAGCAACTGGTGCGGACCTGCGCCAAGTACCCGGAAACCCACAACCTGATCACCCGCAGCCGCGGCGGCGAGTTCGCGGTGCTTGCCCCAGGCCTGGTGCGTCACGAAGCGGTGCAATTGGCCCAGGCGCTGGAAACCACCCTGCAGAGCCTGTACGAAACGGGCGCCACAGACATGCAGAGCGTGGCCTACATCGGCCTCGCGCCCTACAACCCCGGCGATGCCTCGGCCGACCTGTTGAAGCTGGCCGATCAGGCCCTGGCCCAGGCTGAAGCCAGTAGCGGCCAAACCTGGGTATGCCTGGAGCGCCAGACCCGGGACACCGTCAGCGACGATCCGCATAGCTGGCACACCCTGCTCGACGAGGCCCTGAATCAGGGGCGCTTCCGCTTGTTTTTCCAGCCGGTGGTCAGTAGCAGCGATACCCGTCAGGTGCTGCACTACAAGGTACTGTCGCGCCTGCTCGACAACCAGGACCAGACCATTGCGGCGGGGCACTTCCTGCCCTGGCTGGAGCGCTTCGGCTGGACCGCGCGCCTTGACCAATTGATGCTCGACCTGGTGATCAAACACCTGGCACAGCACAACCAATCGGTGGCGTTGAACCTCTCGGCGGCGACCTTGAATGACCCACAAGCCCTGGAGCGGATGTTCGAGCGATTGGCGCAACACCCGACACTCGGTACGCGCCTGACGCTGGAGATCGGCGAAGAGCAAGTGCCCGAGCAAGCCCAGCTGGAGCGTCTCACCCGGCGCCTGCGCAGCCTCGGATACAGCCTCGGCCTGCAACGTTTCGGCGGGCGTTTCAGCATGATCGGCAACCTGGCGAACCTGGGCCTGGCGTACCTCAAAATCGACGGCAGCTACATCCGGACCATTGATCAGGAAAGCCACAAGCGCTTTTTTATCGAGGCGATCCAGCGTGCCGCCCACAGCATCGATCTGCCGTTGATTGCAGAACGCGTGGAAACCGAAGGTGAGTTGCGCGTGATTCGCGAGATGGGCATCGAAGGGGTGCAAGGCCAACTGGTCGGTGAACCCGCGCCGTGGACGTGGAGCGCCGAGTAATCATGCCGGCTTGACGCTCATGCCGTGAAAGAGGTGCGTGCGCCTCAGATCAAACCGCTTTCATCGTCATTGATCAGCTCACTCAAACCGCCCAGCGCCGTCCGTGCCTGGGTACGCTCCATCACCTTGACCTGCGCGGCGGGCGGCAGGTCAGTGATGCGGATCACGCCCTTGGCGGTCAGCACCTGGATCAAGTCATCGAGCACCCGAATCATCTCGGAGTCGCTCTGTTGGAGCTGCTTGAGGCTGTTGTCGATCACATCCGTGGCAAACCACGCCTGAATGTCCTGATGATCCGCCGGTAGAGTCCCGGTGGATTCGGCGAAGGCCTGCGCCTCGACGCGAACCAAAGCGTTGTATTGATCGCGTTGCACGTAGAACATCAGCGTTCTCCCAATAAAAAATCCCTGCAGGCGCCGCACCTGGCTCCTACAGAGATTACACACATTTTCCCGAAGCTGGTGCCCACGGAGCGCCAATCCCGAAAGATTGGCGCTCCAGGGTGATCAGTCGTGATGCTTGACGGTCAGATCACCACCGGCGATCAGGCTGTTGATCGCGGCACTGCCACTGCCCCAGCTGGCGCCATCGACCTTGATCGTAACATCGGCCGTACCGCCACCCTGCGCCGTGAACGAACCGCTGCTGCTGACACTCAGCGTCGAGTTGCCCGCCGAGTCGGTGCTCAACTTCAGGTAGTTGGTCAGGTTGGTGTCGTTATTGCCTTGCAGCAAATCAGACAGGTCCAACTTATCGCCTTCGCTGTGCTTGAAGTCGGTGATGGTATCGACGCCAGTCCCGGTGTTGGTATCCCCTTTGAGCCACACGAAGGTATCCGCCCCCGCGCCGCCGGTGAGGGTGTCATTGCCCTTGCCGCCCACCAGGATGTCGTTACCCGCCCCGCCGTTGAGCACGTCGTTACCGCCTTGGCCGAACAGAATGTCGTCGCCGGCGTTGCCGATCAGCTTGTCAGCGCCGTCGTTGGTGCCGTAGATGTTCGACGCGCTGGCCAATGCACCCACGTCAGCGACGTGCTCGGTGATGAACTGGTGCAAGGTACGGTCATCGATGTGATCGACGGTCGTGGCCAGTTTGTCGGCCGCGAACGCCTTGAGTGCAGCACTGCCTTCAAGGTTGTTGTAGCTGATCAGATCGCCGAACAGAATGTCGTTGCCCGAACCACCGGTGAGGGTGTCGGCGCCGGTATCGGCCGCGTGGCCGGTGATGGCATCCGCCAGCTTCGCGGTGTCGATCGTGGAGACGTTATGATCGGTATCAAACTGCTTGAGCACAGCGGTATCAATGTTCGAGCCCAGACCGATGGCCTCGACGACAACCTTGCCTGGAACCGCGTTGACCAGATCGGAATAGGCCGACTTGGCGTTGCTCATGGCGTTGCTGGAATCGTTGTAGACCGACGCCACGTCAAAGCCGCCGCTGCTGTTGGCCACCACGGTGCCTTCGTAGTTTCTATAGCCGTTATAGTAGGAATAGACGTTGCCGTCGCCATCGACAATCACCTGCGTCCTGCCGTTGATTGTCGCGGTGACCGGGGTGCTCTGACCCAAAACGTAGTTGGAGTTGTTGACGACGCTATCAAAGTAAACATCCGAGCCATTCCAACCGGTCCAGCCCAGGTAAGGGTTGCCATCAACACTGGTGTATACGTTCGGCTCACCGTCGGTAATGAAGTACGTCAGGTTTTTTGCACCCACATTGCTCGTGGCTTCGTCGCCTTTGAACCAGTTGGTGGCGGCGTTGAACGCATCCTGATAGTTGGTCATGTCGCTCGATTTTGACGTCATCTGAGTCAACACAGCCTGCAAGGCCGCTTTAGCGGCGTCCTTGTCGGCGAGGTTGACCGAGACCTGCGCTTCAACCCGCGTATCGAAGTCGACCAGCAGTACCTTCACAACACCCGAGTCGCTTTTACCGGCATTGCTGATCAAGGTATCGAACACGCTCGCAAGCTGCGCCTTGATCGACTTCATCGCACTGCTGCCGATACTGCCCGAGGTATCGACGATAAAGGCAATGTTGTAGTTGCTGCCGGCATTGACGATGCCGCCTTTGTCACCGACCACCATGTTGTTGGCCGAGGTACTGCTCAGGTCGACGACATCGGCGGTGCCGCCGCCTTCCGTCACCACATAAGTCTGTGGCGTAACGGTAATGGTGCTGGTGGCCACCGACGAACTCAGGCTGTCAGCGCCTGCGTTGTCCTTCACGGCGATCTCGACAGTGCGATCACCCGTGGTCGGATACTTGCTGGTGCTGGAGTACTGGAACGACTCGAGCAACGACTTGTAGGTGGCCGTGTCAGCCGCGCCCGACAGGGTCAGGACGATTTTGCCACTGACGTCGGTGCCGACGCTGGTCAGGGTGACGCCGTTGTAAGTACCGCCCACGGTCACCAGGCTCGAGCTGAGCTGGTCGCCCGCGCTGGCGTTTTTCAAGGTGATGGTCGCGCTTTGCATCTGGCTGCTGTCGACGTCACCGATGGCTACGTTGCCGGTGATCGCTATCCCACCCGTACTGCGCTCCGAGTAGGCCGTGCTGTAGCTGGTGAGGACGGAACCGTCTGTGGTGCTCAGGTCCAGGGTCGGTGCGTCGTTGACCGAGGTCACGGTGATAGTGCCGTTGGCCGGGGCCGAGGTCAGCGGATTGCTGCCGTTAGCGTTGCCGCTGTCGGCGGCGGTGTAGGTGAAGTTCGCCGTGCCGTTGAAGTTCGCGTTCGGTTTGAAGTAAACCGTGGCTTCGCCGTTGACCGCAGTAATCGCGCCGGTCACCGGTTTGGTCATCGCTGCGTCGGTGTAGAAGGTGCCATTGGTTGGCGTGCCAACGGTGAACGATTTCACGTTCGCCAGGCCGTCTACGTCGGTCGCGCTCAGCTTGACCGCAATACCCACGCTTGGATCTTCAGCTCCGGTCGCGGCGGTTGCCGCTGCAACCGGCGCATCGTTGACCGGGGTCACGGTGATGCTGCCGTTGGCTGCTGGCGAGGTCAGTACGTTGCTGCCGTCAGCGTTGCCGCTGTCGGTGGCGGTGTAGGTGAAATTCGCCGTGCCGTTGAAGTTCGTGTTCGGCTTGAAGTACACGGTGGCTTCGCCGTTGACCGCGGTAATCGCACCGGTCACCGCTTTGGTCATCGCCGCGTCGGTGTAGAAGGTGCCATTGGTTGGCGTGCCGACGGTGAACGACTTGACGTTGGTCAGGCCATCGACGTCGGTGGCGGACAGCTTGACCGCGATGCCTACGCTTGGATCTTCAGCACCGGTCGCGGTGGTTGCCGCTGCAACCGGCGCATCGTTGACCGGGGTCACGGTGATGGTGCCGTTGGCTGCTGGCGAGGTCAGTACGTTGCTGCCGTTAGCGTTGCCGCTGTCGGTGGCGGTGTAGGTGAAGTTCGCCGTGCCGTTGAAGTTCGCGTTCGGTTTGAAGTAAACCGTGGCTTCGCCGTTGACAGCGTTAATGGCGCCGGTCACCGCTTTGGTCATCGCCGCGTCGGTGTAGAAGGTGCCATTGGTTGGCGTGCCGACGGTGAACGACTTGACGTTGGTCAGGCCATCGACGTCGGTGGCGGACAGCTTGACCGCGATGCCTACGCTTGGATCTTCAGCACCGGTCGCGGTGGTTGCCGCAGCCACTGGCGCATCGTTGACCGGGGTCACGGTGATGCTGCCGTTGGCTGCTGGCGAGGTCAGTACGTTGCTGCCGTCAGCATTGCCGCCGTCGGTCGCGGTGTAGGTGAAGTTCGCCGTGCCGTTGAAGTTCGCGTTCGGCTTGAAGTAAACCGTGGCTTCGCCGTTGACCGCGGTAATCGCGCCGGTCACCGCTTTGGTCATGGCCGCGTCGGTGTAGAAGGTGCCATTGGTTGGCGTGCCGACGGTGAACGACTTGACGTTGGTCAGGCCATCGACGTCGGTCGCGCTCAGCTTGACCGCGATACCTACGCTTGGATCTTCAGCACCGGTCGCAGTGGTTGCCGCTGCAACCGGCGCATCGTTGACCGGAGTCACGGTGATACTGCCGTTGGCGGCTGGCGAGGTCAGTACGTTGCTGCCGTCAGCGTTGCCGCCGTCGGTCGCGGTGTAGGTGAAGTTCGCCGTGCCGTTGAAGTTCGCGTTCGGCTTGAAGTACACGGTGGCTTCGCCGTTGACCGCGGTAATCGCGCCGGTCACAGGTTTGGTCATGGCCGCGTCGGTGTAGAAGGTGCCGTTGGTCGACGTGCCGACGGTGAACGATTTCACGTTCGCCAAGCCGTCTACGTCGGTCGCGCTCAGTTTGACCGCGATACCTACGCTTGGGTCTTCAGCACCCGTCGCAGTGGTGGCCACAGCCACCGGCGCGTCGTTGACCGCAGTGATCACCACGCTCACCTTGCCAGTCGTGACTTCTTCAACCTGCGTGCTCAACTCTTTGGCCGTTGCCGTCACAGTCAGATCGAAATTGGCAGTCGCATCCTTGGCTGGAGTGACGGTCAGGGTAGCCAGGTTCCAATTGCTGACATCGTACTGGGTGGTCGCACCCGTCGAGGTATAGCTGTGGCCCGTGGCGCCGTCGGTGATGACAGCGCCTTCAGGCAGGCCGCTGATTTCTACCTTGTGCGATTCCGACTGGTCATTGTCGACAAACGTGGTCGTGATCGGGCTGATCTTGATCGCAGTGTCTTCCAGGCCGTGGTTATAAACGTAGCCGGTGTAATAACCTTCTCCGTTGACCACATGAGCATCGTCAAACACCGCCCCGGCGGCTTTCAACGCTTCCAGGCTGGTATAGGTCTGCACGCCGCTGCTGCCCAACGCCATCGACGGGCCGTTGTTGATCGAGACATTGACGTCGTAGTTGCCCGGGCCGGCCTGGTTGTAGTGATAGATGTCGAGGGTGTAATAACCCGACTCTGTCGGCGTAAAGGGGGTTGCGTTGATCCCGGTGCCCTGGCTCCAGGTCTCGGTCGACACCAACTTGCCGCCGACGGTAACCGCCAGGCTGTCATCGGCGCTGCCGGTGAAGCTGTAGCTCTTGCCGGCTTCCAGGTAAATCAGGCCGGAGACTTTGGTCGCGGTGAGTTCCACCACATTAGCGTTGCTCACGTTGGCGGTCACACCCGTGGAGGCTGCGCTGTCAGGCGTTTGGGCGTTGATGACCCGGATCAAATCGCTGGACTGAACAACCCCATTGCCGTTCGTACCCAATGCACCCGGCAGGTTGCCGCCGGTCCAGGTTTGAATGGTCAAGCCGGTTGGCACGTCACCGAATGCGCCGACGGTCACGACAGGAACGTCCGTCACTGGGTGGATATCCACGGTGATGGTTTTCGTATCGCTGTTGAGCTGGCCGTCGGTCGCCTGGAACTTCAGCTCGGTGTAATCACCCTGCTTGTTACCGACGCCGGCGTTGCCGAAGCTGTTATCGCCCGACTCGTTGGCCGCTGGGCTGTAACGCACATTGTGATTGTCGAAGTCGGCCTGGCTGAAGGCCTTGCCCGGCGACGTATCGGTTTTCAGATCAGCCGCGCTGAGCTTGACCCAGACACCGTCGACTTTGTACTCGATGGCACCGTTGGGCAGGCTGGTGAAGACGACTTTCAGGTCCGTGGAATCCACATCGTTGACCCCGAACGTCGACCATTTCAGCTCGACTGGGGTGTCTTCGTTGCTTTCGACGTAGCCATTGCTCGCAGTCGGCGCATCGTTGACCGGAGTTACGGTGATGGTGCCGTTGGCTGGAGCTGAGGTCAGCGGGCTGCCGCCGTCGGCGATACCGCCGTCGGTGGCGGTGTAGGTGAAGTTCGCGGTGCCGTTGAAGTTTTCGTTTGGCTTGAAGTAAACAGTCGCTTCGCCGTTGACCGCATCAATAGCGCCGGTCACCGGTTTGGTCATCGCCGCGTCGGTGTAGAAGGTGCCGTTGGTTGGCGTGCCGACGGTGAAGGATTTCACGTCTGCCACACCGTCTACGTCGGTCGCGCTCAGTTTGACCGCGATACCTACGCTTGGGTCTTCAGCACCGGTCGCGGTAGTGGTCACAGCCACTGGCGCATCGTTGACCGGGGTCACGGTGATGGTGCCGTTAGCAGGCGCAGAGGTCAGCGGGCTGCCGCCGTCAGCGATACCGCCGTCGGTGGCGGTGTAAGTGAAGTTCGCGGTGCCGTTGAAGTTCGCGTTCGGCTTGAAGTAAACGGTCGCTTCGCCGTTGACCGCGTCAATGGAACCGGTCACCGGTTTAGTCATCGCCGCGTCGGTGTAGAAGGTGCCGTTGGTTGGGGTGCCGACGGTGAAGGATTTCACGTCTGCCACGCCGTCTACGTCGGTGGCGCTCAGTTTGACCGCGATACCTACGCTTGGATCTTCAGCACCGGTCGCAGTAGTGGCCACAGCCACAGGCGCGTCGTTGACCGGAGTCACGGTGATGGTGCCGTTGGCAGGTGCCGAGGTCAGCGGGTTGCCGCCGTCAGCAATACCGCCGTCGGTGGCGGTGTAGGTGAAGTTCGCGGTGCCGTTGAAGTTCGCGTTTGGCTTGAAGTACACCGTGGCTTCGCCGTTGACGGCATCAATCGAGCCAGTCACTGGCTTGGTCATGGCCGCATCGGTGTAGAACGTGCCGTTGGTAGGCGTGCCGACGGTGAACGATTTCACGTCCGCCACGCCGTCTACGTCAGTGGCGCTCAGTTTGACTTCGATGCCTTGAACCGGATCTTCAGAACCCGTTGCAGTGGTCGGTGCTGCGACCGGCGCGTCGTTCACCGCAGTCACGGTGATGGTGCCGTTGGCAGGCGCTGAGGTCAGCGGGCTGCCGCCGTCAGCGATACCGCCGTCGGTCGCGGTGTAGGTGAAGTTCGCCGTGCCGTTGAAGTTTTCGTTTGGCTTGAAGTAAACGGTGGCTTCGCCGTTGACGGCATCAATCGAGCCAGTCACTGGCTTGGTCATGGCGGCGTCGGTGTAGAAAGTGCCGTTGGTAGGCGTGCCGACGGTGAACGATTTCACGTCCGCCACGCCGTCTACGTCAGTGGCGCTCAGTTTGACTTCGATGCCTTGAACCGGATCTTCAGAACCCGTTGCAGTGGTCGGTGCTGCGACCGGCGCGTCGTTCACCGCAGTCACGGTGATGGTGCCGTTGGCAGGCGCTGAGGTCAGCGGGCTGCCGCCGTCAGCGATACCGCCGTCGGTCGCGGTGTAGGTGAAGTTCGCCGTGCCGTTGAAGTTTTCGTTTGGCTTGAAGTAAACGGTGGCTTCGCCGTTGACCGCGTCGATCGAGCCGGTTACCGGCTTGGTCATGGCGGCGTCGGTGTAGAAAGTGCCGTTGGTTGGCGTGCCGACGGTGAAGGATTTCACGTCCGCCACGCCGTCTACGTCAGTGGCGCTCAGTTTGACTTCGATGCCTTGAACCGGATCTTCGGAACCCGTTGCGGTGGTCGGTGCGGCAACCGGCGCGTCGTTCACCGCAGTCACGGTGATGGTGCCGTTGGCAGGCGCTGAGGTCAGCGGGCTGCCGCCGTCGGCAATACCGCCGTCGGTGGCGGTGTAAGTGAAGTTCGCCGTGCCGTTGAAGTTCGCGTTCGGCTTGAAGTACACCGTGGCTTCGCCGTTGACGGCATCAATCGAGCCAGTCACTGGCTTGGTCATCGCCGCATCGGTGTAGAACGTGCCATTGGTAGGCGTACCGACGGTGAACGATTTCACGTCCGCCACGCCATCTACGTCAGTGGCCGAAAGCTTAACTTCGATACCCTGGACCGGATCTTCGGAACCCGTTGCGGTGGTCGGTGCGGCAACCGGCGCGTCGTTCACCGCAGTCACGGTGATAGTGCCATTGGCAGGCGCCGACGTCAGCGGGCTACCGCCGTCAGCAATGCCGCCGTCGGTGGCGGTGTAGGTGAAGTTCGCCGTGCCGTTGAAGTTCGCGTTCGGCTTGAAGTACACCGTGGCTTCGCCGTTGACGGCATCAATCGAGCCAGTCACCGGCTTGGTCATAGCCGCATCGGTGTAGAACGTGCCATTGGTAGGCGTACCGACGGTGAACGATTTCACGTCCGCCACGCCGTCTACGTCAGTGGCCGAAAGCTTAACTTCGATACCCTGGACCGGATCTTCGGAACCCGTTGCAGTGGTCGGTGCGGCAACCGGCGCATCGTTCACCGCAGTCACAGTGATGGTGCCATTGGCAGGCGCCGAGGTCAGCGGGTTGCTGCCGTCAGCATTGCCACTGTCGGTGGCGGTATAGGTGAAGTTCGCCGTGCCGTTGAAGTTCGCATTTGGCTTGAAGTAAACCGTGGCTTCGCCGTTGATGGCATCGATCGAGCCGGTCACTGGTTTGGTCATCGCCGCATCGGTATAGAACGTACCGCTGGTCGACGTACCAATCGCGAACGATTTCACGTTCTCCACGCCATCGATATCAGTAGCCGAAAGTTTGACTTCGATACCTTGAACCGGATCTTCGGAACCGGTCGCGGTAGTCGCGATAGCTTCTGGCGCATCGTTAACGGCAATCACGTTGATCGGCAGGGTGATCGACTCGGACTTCGGATCAGCCGTGCCGTCCTGCGCGGTGGCGGTGACGGTGAGGTTCACCAGGCCGTTGGCGTTTTCCGCCGGGGTGAAGACCAGGGTGGCCTTGTTCCAGTTGCTGATGTCGACGCTTTGATTGCCAGCCGTCGCGGTGAAGGTGTGGCCCGGCGTGCCATCGGAGATGGTCGCGTTGAGCGGTATGCCACCGACTTCCAGCTTGAGCGTCTCGGAGCCATCCTTGTCGGTGGCGTATGCGTCGATGGTCGACAGCTTGATCGCATGGTCTTCCAGGCCGGTGTTCAGCACCTGGGTGACGTTGATGTTGTCCAGCACACCGCCCAACGAGTTGTTTGCATCCCCGGCCGGGGCTTTGAACTCGAGTTTGGCATCGCCGTCAGCGGTGACCGGCACGACGAAGGTGTAAGTCTTCATGCCGACGGTGGTGGTATCCAGGGTGCCGACTTTGACGCCGCCCCAGAATACGTCGATCACCGAATTGTTCTCGGCGCCCGCACGCGGCGAGTAGTCGACCGAGATGGTGTACGCCGTGCCGGCTTCTGCCTTGATGATGGTGTACAGGCTGGAGTCGTCGCCGGCGTTTTTCTCAAGCTCGATGACCTGGCTGTTGCCTGGGGTCTCTACGCCGTAGTTGCTGCTTTGGCCGATTTCGACTTGGCCGCCGGCATTCCCCGTGAGCCACGGAGTGCTCGGGGTGCCATTGACAGGCGCGTTGTTGGCGTCATTTACCCCGACGATGCCCCACGAACCATTGAGGTTGGCGCTGTCGAAGTTGATCGAGGTCACAGGGCCGCCGCCGAGCAGGCCCAGGTGCGGAGTGTCGGTAACCGGCGCGATCGTGATGTCGGCCGTCGTTACGGCGCTCGATTTACCGCCGTTGTCGACCGCAGTGAACGTCACCTCGGTTTTGCCGCTCCAGTCGCCGGTCGGGGCGAAGTAAACCGCGGCCTTGCCGTCGGCACCCGCCGGCACCGAGTCGCCGACTTTGAGTTCGGTTTGCAGCGTGGCATCGCTGTACAGCTTGCCATTTTCCGGCAAGGTGGTGATGACAAAGCTGGAGACGGTACCGTCCACATCCTTGCCGTCCAGCACGATCTTGGCGGTATGGTCTTCATCGGCGGTGGTGTTGTCGGCCGATGCAGTCGGGGCGTCGTTGAACAGGTCGATAGTGACCTTGCCGGTGGCGCTGCCGGTTTCCGGCGGTTCGCGATCCAGGTTGCCGCCACCGTTGTCAGTCACATCGATGGTGACGGTACGATCGGTACCGACAGGGTTATTGCCCGGGCTCTGGAAGGTGATGGCTTCAACCAGTTTGACGAAGTCGGCGGCGCTGCTGCCGGCCTTCGAGTCGCTGGTGAGGGTGTAGACGATTTTCCCGTCGGCGGCGCTGCCGCTCTGGGTGATGGTGATCCCGGCAACGGCCAGGGCCTTGAGCACATCGGTATTGCTGAGCAAATCACCTGCAGCCAGGTGGTCGACGGTGACCACGACTTTGCTGAAGGTGGTGTTGTCGACGTCTTTGATGGTCAGGTTTTCGACCAGCGCGACTGCGTCTTTTTGCTCAGTGAATGTGGTGCTGTCGAACTTGACCTCAGGCGGATCGTTCACCGGAACCACGTACACCACGGAGGTGACAGGCGCCGAATCCAGCTGGCCGTCGTTGACGGTGATGGTCAGGGTGCGATTGGCCGGGTCCGGGTTCTCGCTTTCGCTGGCGAAGTGTACCGAACGCAGGACTTCCTGGTACTCAGCCGTGGTGGCCTCACCGGACAAGGTCAAGATGCCAGTGGCCTTGTCGTAGCTGACTGCAATTTTGGTGTTGCTGACATCTGCGATCAGCACATCGTCTGCCAGGTGGTTGACGAGTGTGACTTTGGCGCTTTGCAGGGTGCCGTTGTCGACGTCGCTGACGGTCAGGTTCGCCGCCACGTAGCCGCCAGGCTTGCCTTCAATATAGGTGTCGCCGAATGCGTTGGTCGAGGCGTTGCCCAGTACCGGAGCGTCGTTCACCGCAGTCACGGTGATGGTGCCGTTGGCTGGAGCCGAGGTCAGCGGGCTGCCGCCGCCAGCAATGCCGCCGTCGGTGGCGGTGTAGGTGAAGTTCGCGGTGCCGTTGAAGTTTTCGTTTGGCTTGAAGTAAACGGTGGCTTCGCCGTTGACCGCGTCGATCGAGCCGGTTACCGGCTTGGTCATGGCCGCGTCGGTGTAGAAGGTGCCGTTGGTTGGGGTGCCGACGGTGAAGGATTTCACGTCTGCCACGCCGTCTACGTCGGTCGCGCTCAGTTTGACTTCGATGCCTTGAACCGGATCTTCGGAACCCGTTGCTGTGGTCGGTTCGGCGACCGGTGCATCGTTGACCGGAGTCACGGTGATGGTGCCGTTGGCTGGAGCCGAGGTCAGCGGGCTGCCGCCGCCAGCAATGCCGCCGTCGGTGGCGGTGTAGGTGAAGTTCGCGGTGCCGTTGAAGTTCGCGTTCGGCTTGAAGTAAACGGTGGCTTCGCCGTTGACGGCTTCAATCGAGCCAGTCACTGGCTTGGTCATCGCCGCGTCGGTGTAGAACGTGCCGTTGGTTGGCGTGCCGACGGTGAAGGATTTCACGTCTGTCACGCCGTCTACGTCGGTCGCGCTCAGTTTGACCGCGATACCTACGCTTGGGTCTTCAGCACCGGTCGCGGTAGTGGTCACAGCCACTGGCGCATCGTTGACCGGGGTCACGGTGATGGTGCCGTTAGCAGGCGCAGAGGTCAGCGGGCTGCCGCCGCCAGCAATGCCGCCGTCGGTGGCGGTGTAGGTGAAGTTCGCGGTGCCGTTGAAGTTTTCGTTTGGCTTGAAGTAAACGGTGGCTTCGCCGTTGACCGCGTCGATCGAGCCGGTTACCGGCTTGGTCATGGCCGCGTCGGTGTAGAAGGTGCCGTTGGTTGGGGTGCCGACGGTGAAGGATTTCACGTCTGCCACGCCGTCTACGTCGGTCGCGCTCAGTTTGACCGCGATACCTACGCTTGGATCTTCAGCACCGGTCGCGGTAGTGGCCGCAGCCACAGGCGCGTCGTTGACCGGAGTTACGGTGATGGTGCCGTTGGCAGGTGCTGAGGTCAGCGGGCTGCCGCCGTCGGCAATGCCACCGTCGGTCGCGGTGTAAGTGAAGTTCGCGGTGCCGTTGAAGTTCGCGTTCGGCTTGAAGTACACCGTGGCTTCGCCGTTGACGGCATCAATCGAGCCAGTCACTGGCTTGGTCATGGCGGCATCGGTGTAGAACGTGCCGTTGGTTGGTGTGCCGACGGTGAAGGATTTCACGTCTGTCACGCCGTCTACGTCGGTCGCGCTCAGTTTGACTTCGATGCCTTGAACCGGATCTTCGGAACCCGTTGCGGTGGTCGGTGCCGCTACTGGCGCGTCGTTCACCGCAGTCACGGTGATGGTGCCGTTAGCAGGCGCTGAGGTCAGCGGGCTGCCGCCGTCAGCGATACCGCCGTCGGTGGCGGTGTAGGTGAAGTTCGCGGTGCCGTTGAAGTTCGCGTTTGGCTTGAAGTAAACGGTGGCTTCGCCGTTGACTGCGTCAATCGAGCCGGTTACCGGCTTGGTCATGGCAGCGTCGGTGTAGAAGGTGCCGTTGGTTGGCGTGCCGACGGTGAAGGATTTCACGTCTGTCACGCCGTCTACGTCAGTGGCGCTCAGTTTGACTTCGATGCCTTGAACCGGATCTTCAGAACCCGTTGCGGTGGTCGGTGCGGCGACCGGCGCATCGTTGACCGGGGTCACGGTGATAGTGCCGTTGGCCGGAGCCGAGGTCAGCGGGCTGCCGCCGTCAGCAATGCCACCGTCGGTGGCGGTGTAGGTGAAGTTGGCGGTGCCGTTGAAGTTTTCGTTTGGCTTGAAGTAAACGGTCGCTTCGCCGTTGACTGCGTCAATCGAGCCGGTTACCGGCTTGGTCATGGCAGCGTCGGTGTAGAACGTGCCGTTGGTTGGCGTGCCGACGGTGAACGATTTCACGTCTGCCACGCCATCTACGTCAGTGGCGCTCAGTTTGACTTCGATGCCTTGAACCGGATCTTCGGAACCCGTTGCGGTGGTCGGTGCTGCGACCGGCGCGTCGTTGACCGGAGTCACGGTGATAGTGCCGTTGGCCGGAGTAGAAGTCAGCGGGTTGGTGCCATCAGCATTGCCGCTGTCGGTCGCGGTGTAGGTGAAGTTTGCGGTGCCGTTGAAGTTTTCGTTCGGCTTGAAGTAAACCGTGGCTTCGCCGTTGACCGCGTCGATCGAGCCGGTCACCGGCTTGGTCATGGCCGCGTCGGTATAGAACGTGCCATTGGTTGGCGTGCCGACGGTGAACGATTTCACGTTCTCCACGCCATCGATATCAGTGGCCGAAAGCTTGACTTCGATGCCCTGGGCCGGATCTTCAGAACCGGTCGCGGTAGTGGCGACAGCTTCTGGTGCATCGTTGACCGGAGTCACGGTGATGGTGCCGTTGGCCGGAGTAGAAGTCAGCGGGTTGCTGCCGTCAGCATTGCCACTGTCGGTCGCGGTGTAGGTGAAATTCGCGGTGCCGTTGAAGTTTTCGTTCGGTTTGAAGTAAACCGTGGCTTCGCCGTTGACCGCGTCGATCGAGCCGGTAACCGGCTTGGTCATGGCCGCGTCGGTGTAGAACGTGCCGTTGGTAGGCGTGCCGACGGTGAACGATTTCACGTTCTCCACGCCATCGATATCAGTGGCCGAAAGCTTGACTTCGATGCCCTGGGCCGGATCTTCAGAACCGGTCGCAGTGGTCGCCACAGCCACCGGCGCGTCGTTCACCGCAGTGACAGTGATGGTGCCGTTGGCTGGAGTCGAGGTCAGCGGATTGCTGCCATCAGCGTTGCCGCTGTCGGTCGCGGTATAAGTGAAATTCGCGGTGCCGTTGAAGTTTTCGTTTGGCTTGAAGTAAACAGTCGCTTCGCCGTTGACCGCGTCGATCGAGCCAGTCACCGGTTTGGTCATGGCAGCATCGGTGTAGAACGTGCCATTGGTTGGCGTGCCGACAGTGAACGATTTCACGTTGTCCACGCCGTCTACGTCGGTGGCCGAAAGCTTGACTTCAATACCCTGGACCGAATCTTCAGAACCGGTCGCAGTGGTCGCCACAGCCTCAGGCGCGTCGTTGACCGCCGTCACAGTGACAGTGCCGTTAGCCGGCGCAGAGGTCAGCGGGTTGCTGCCATCCGCGTTGCCGCTGTCGGTCGCGGTATAGGTGAAGTTCGCGGTGCCGTTGAAGTTCTCGTTCGGCTTGAAGTACACGGTGGCTTCGCCATTGACCGCGTCAATCGCGCCAGTCACCGGCTTGGTCATGGCTGCGTCGGTGTAGAACGTGCCGTTGGCCGACTCGCCGACGGTGAACGATTTCACGTTCGCCAGGCCATCCCCATCGGTCGCGCTCAGCTTGACCGCAATGCCTACGCTTGGATCTTCAGTCCCGGTTGCAGTGGTCGCGATCGCTTCCGGTGCATCGTTGACCGCCGTCACAGTGACAGTGCCGTTAGCCGGGGCAGAGGTCAGCGGGTTGCTGCCGTCAGCGTTGCCGCTGTCGGTGGCGGTATAGGTGAAATTCGCGGTGCCGTTGAAGTTTTCGTTCGGCTTGAAGTAAATCGTGGCTTCGCCGTTGACCGCGTCGATCGAGCCAGTCACCGGTTTGGTCATGGCCGCGTCAGTGTAGAACGTGCCATTGGTTGGCGTGCCGACAGTGAACGATTTCACGTTCGCCAAGCCATCCCCATCGGTCGCACTCAGTTTGACCGCAATGCCCTGGGCCGGATCTTCAGTTCCGTTCGCTGCGACCACCACTGCCACCGGCGCGTCGTTAACCGGCGTCACCGTCACGTCCAGCGTGCTGCTCGAACCGGTATTGGTGGTGTAGCCGATTTGCGGCACTTCACCGTTGTAATCCTTGACCGGGGTAAACGCATACGCGCCATCCGCACCGATGGTGACGGTACCGACACCTTCGACAATGGCGGTTTGGCCTGCGTTATACGTGGTGCCGCCAACGGTGAACGTCGCGACGGTCAGCACGTTGTCGATGTCGCTGTCATTGCTCAGCACGTTGCCAGTGGCAACCTGCTCCTCGGCAACCGTGTTGGTGTCTGCGACCAGCACGCTCGGGTTGTCGACAGCGATCACGGTGGTAGTGGCGGCTTCCGGGTTGATCGCCAGGTTTTCGTAGTTACCGCCGCTTGCACCGGTAATGGTGGCGCTGACGCTCAGGTCTTTGCCGTCGGCCAGGTTTGCCGGCGTATCGACGCTGACGGTGCCCGTGGTTTTACCGGCTTCGATGGTGATGGTGGTGTTGTTGGACAGCGTGATGGTGACGTCGGTCTGCGCGGCGTTGTTCACGGTCGCGGTATAGACGATCTTGCCGCCCTCATCGACCGACGCGTTCGCGCTCAGCGTGACGGTGGTGGTGTCGATGGTGTCATTGATCTGCGTAACCGCCGGCGCCGGGTCGGTGGTGATGATCAGGTTGCCGCCGCCGGACGTGCCGGTGATGGTGGCGGAGATCGACGAAGCATCCAGGTAAGGCGTGTCATTGCCCGCGAACGTGACGTTCAGCGCGCCCGCGGTCTGGCCGGCGGGGACCACGACAGACAAGCCGTTGGACAAGGTGACGGTCAGGTCACTGGTCGGCGCCTGGGTGACAAACACGGTGTAAACCACGACGCCGCCGGCTTCGGTGATGCTCGGCGTGGCGGTCAAGGTGATGGTGACGCTGCGCGGATCGAGGCTGTTATCGGCAGCGGCAGTGAACAGGCCGGTCGCGGCATCAGCGGCATTCAAGCCGTTCGTTGGATAACCGATAGTAGGGTCAACCGTGCCTGCGGTGGCCTCCAGCACGACAAAGCTGTGGCCACCGCCCACGGCGCCGTCCGCACCAGCGGCAGTCGGGCCGGCAGCAGTGGCTTCAAGGTCTTGGGTCGGGTCGGCACCGGCAGCGATGGCTTGCTGCAGTTCGGCAACAGAGGGTGCTTCCTGGGCAGTGGCGGCACTCAGGTCGGTCACTGAGTCAGGCGTGTTCGCGCTCCATTGCGTGTCGCGCCCCAGGTCAAGGGTGCGGCCATCGGCAAGCTCCAACGACACGGAGCCGGCAGGACCGGTTTCCACCTGCTCCCCTGCAAACAAACGATCCCCTTCTACCAGCAGGCGACGAATCCCTTCCGGGGATACCGCAAACACTTGACCGACAATGCTTTTGACGACCGCAACGCTGCTCATAAAAGACTCTCCGTGTATTACCGTTCAGGGGGCATCCATCATGGAGACCGGCCTTTCTCTCTAGTGCCGATTCGATAGCTGGAGTACGTTAAACCCATGTAAAAAATTTGGCGTCAATAATTTGGTGTTTCGCTCGACGAATTACTTTTCCGTCAAGGTATTGACCTATTTGGCGCCATCCTAAACAATCCGCCCGGTAATGTCACATTGATATTTACACGGCATCGCGACTTTCTGTTTGCACCGTCCAGCACTCATGACAAGCAGTGATTTCGGTTGCCAATCCAATGCACTATTTCAAGTTTGTTGCGGTTTTCCAGGCAACCAATCCCCAGGGAAGAATCACAATGCGTTTGCACTTATTCAAAGCTTTGCCTTTTGCTCTAGCCGCCAGTTTCGTACAGGCTCAAACCCTGACAGAGGCGATGCAGAAAGCGGTGGAAGTCCATCCGGAGATCCAAGCGGGTGTCAATGCGCGCATTGCTGCTGACTACCAAGTCGACGCAGCCAAAGGCGGCTACTTGCCTAAAGTCGACTTGCTGGGCGGTTATGGCCGTGAACGCTCGGACAACACCACCACCCGCGCGGCCAGCAACAGCCACGATTGGAAAACCATGAACCGCGGCGAATCGACCATTCGTCTGCAGCAAAACCTGTTCCAGGGTTTTGGCACCCAAAATGAAGTAGGCCGCCAACAAGCCACCGCCAATTCCCGCGGTTATGCGCTGCTCAACACGACCGAGCGCACCGCCCTGACGGTCGCCCAGGTTTATCTGGATGTCTTGACCCGTCGCGAGATGGTGCAACTGGCAGAAGAGAACCTGAAAAGCCACGAACGCATTTTTGACCAGATCAAATTGCGCACCAGCCGTGGCGTCGGAAGAATGGCGGACATGGACCAGGCCGAAGCCCGTCTGGCTCAGGCTCGAAACAACCTGATCACCGAACAGACCAACCTGGCTGACGCCAATACCAACTACATGAGCGTTGTCGGCCAAGAGCCTGACCAACTGGAAAAGCCAGCGGGCATCGTGACCTTGCTGCCAGCCAGCCTGGATGAAGCACGCCGCCAGATGATTGCCGACAGCCCGGTATTGCGCTCTGCCGAATCGGATATCACCGCCGCTGAAAAGCAGTACGAATCCGCCAAGTCGACCTTCTACCCGCGCTTCGATGCGGTGCTGCAACGTTCGGCCAATGACAACATCGCCGGCGACCCAGGCCATGACAACAGCTATTCCGCCATGCTGAACATGCAGTTCAACCTGTTCAACGGCGGCACCGACAAGGCCAACCTGCAGTCCAAGGCCTCCCAGGCCTCCCAGGCGCTGGACATCCGCAACAACGCCCTGCGTCAGCTGAACGAAGAGCTGGGCCTGGCGTGGAACGCCTACAACAACGCCACCCAGCAGGTGCCGATCGCGCAGGAATACGTGGACCGCAGCACGCGAGTACGTACCTCGTATCAACAGCAGTTCAGCCTCGGTGAGCGTACACTGCTCGACTTGCTCGACAGCGAGAATGAACTGTTCACCGCTCAGCAGCGTCTGGCGCAGATCAAAAACCTGCAGATCTACACGCAGTATCGAATCAAGGCCGACATGGGCCAACTGCTGAGAAGTCAGGGCGTGGTAGCGCCGATGGCATCGGTTGTGCAGAACGATATTAAACCGTCGGTAAACCTGCCAGGGATGAACTGATTCTTGACGGCGTTGGACCACTCAACTGCAGTAAGAGAGAGTCAGCTTGGATTCTGAAATAGGTGTGGCGCAACTCAACCATGACCCGCGCAGTCAGCATGACGACCCCTTGCTGGACGGGTTGTTGACACTCTGCTCACTGCATTACAAACCCGCCAGCCGCGCAATGCTGACCACTGGGCTGCCACTCGCGGCCCAGCGCCTGAGCGCCGAGTTGCTGCCGCGTGCAGCCGCTCGGGCGGGGTTGCAGGGGCGGTTGCTGCAGCGCAAGCTGGAACAGATTCCATCCATCGCACTGCCCGCCATGCTGCTGCTCAAGGAAGGGCGCAGCGCGGTGCTGTTGGGCTGGGAAGGCGACACGGCGCGACTGCTGCTCAGCGAAAGCGACGGCGGCGAAGTACAGGTCAGCCGTGAAACCTTGAGTCAGGATTACAGCGGTCGGGTATTTTTCGCCCAACCGCAGCATAAATTTGACATCACCAGCGGCACGCTGATCCCGCGCGCACGCTCGTGGTTCCGAGACACCCTCAAGCGCTCGCGCTGGCTCTACGCCGACGCAATCGCCGCGAGCCTGGTGATCAACCTGATCGCCCTGGCCGCACCGTTGTTTGTGATGAACGTGTATGACCGCGTGGTCCCCAACCAGGCCACCGCCACCTTGTGGGTGCTGGCCATCGGTATCTGCGGCGCGTACCTGTTCGATCTGCTGCTCAAGAGCCTGCGCAGTTTATGCCTGGACCTGGCGGGCAAAAAAACCGACCTGATCATCTCCGCGACGCTGTTCGAGCGCATCGTGGGCATGGCCATGAAAGTGCGCCCGGCGCGGGTCGGCAGCTTTGCGCAGAACATCCATGAATTCCAGGGGATGCGCGACTTCCTCACCTCGCTGACCCTCGCGAGCCTGATCGACCTGCCCTTCACCCTGATCATCCTGGTGGTGATCGCCATGCTCGGCGGCCACCTGGTGTGGATTCCGATCATCGCCTTCCCGCTGGCCCTGGGTATCGGCCACATGCTCCAGAAACCGCTGACTGCGACACTGGAGCGCACCATGGCCCTGGGCGCCGAGCGTCAGTCGAGCCTGATCGAAACCCTCGCCGGGCTCGATGCGGTCAAGGTCAATAACGCAGAAAGCGAGCGCCAGTATCAATGGGAACAGACCATTGGCACCCTCAGCCGCCTGGAACTGCGGGTCAAGGTGTTGTCCGGCCTGGCCATGAACATCACCTTGCTGATCCAGCAAGTGGCCGGCGTGGCGATGATCATTTTCGGCGTGTACCAGATCATTGATGGCGCCCTCAGCATGGGCGGCCTCGTTGCCTGCTACATGCTCAGCGGCCGCGCACTGGGCCCGTTGGCGCAACTGTCGGGGCTGCTGACGCGTTACCAGCAAGCCAAGGTGACGATGGTCTCGGTCGACCAGATGATGGAGTTGCCGCAAGAACGCAACTACGACGAACGCCCGCTCAGCCGCAAGGCGCTGCAAGGCGCGATGACGTTCCGCGAAGTCGACTTCACCTACCCGAACCAACAAAACCTGGCGCTGCGCGGCATCAACCTGAATGTGCGGGCGGGCGAGAAGATCGGCATCATCGGGCGCAGCGGCTCGGGCAAAAGCTCGCTGGCCAAACTGTTGGTCGGTCTTTACCAGCCGGATTCGGGCTCGTTGCTGGTCGATGGCGTGGACATTCGCCAGATCGATGTCAGCGAATTGCGCCACAACATAGGCTACGTGGCCCAGGACATCCAACTGCTGGCCGGCACCTTGCGCGACAACCTCGTCTCGGGTGCGCGCTACGTGGACGACGAAATGGTGCTGCAAGCCGCAGAACTGGCCGGCGTGCATGAATTTGCCAGGCTGCATCCGCAAGGTTACGAACTGCAAGTGGGCGAACGCGGGCAAAACCTCTCCGGCGGCCAGCGACAAAACGTCGCCCTCGCCCGTGCGCTGCTATTGAACCCACCGATCCTGCTGCTGGACGAACCGACCAGCGCCATGGACAACACCGGCGAAGAGCGCCTGAAACAGCGCTTGCAGTCGGTGATCGAAAACAAGACGGTGATTCTGGTCACCCACCGCGCCTCGCTATTGAGCCTGGTGGATCGCCTGCTGGTGATCGACCGTGGCCAGATACTCGCGGACGGTCCAAAAGCGGCCGTCATGGAAGCGCTGAAAAAGGGGCAGATCAGTGTTGCTTAAATCCGGCCCACGCCGTTTGAAAGACGTCATCTTCGGCTATTTCAGAGGCACCGACTCGCTCGAAGACCAGCCCTTGCCCGAAGTCGAAAAAGCCCTGGTCGACGACGCCCCGCGCATCGTGCGCCTGACCATTTGGGGCGTGATCGGCTTCTTCGTGTTCCTGATACTGTGGGCGCACTTTGCGATCATCGATGAAGTGACCAAAGGCGAAGGCAAGGCGATCCCCTCCTCGCGCATCCAGAAAATCCAGAACCTGGAAGGCGGCATCGTCGCCCAGATCTACGTGCATGAAGGCCAAATCGTCGACGCCGGTGCGCCGCTGGTACGCCTGGACGACACACGCTTTGCCTCCAACGTCGACGAAACCGAAGCCGACCGCGTGGCCATGGAACTGCGCGTGGAGCGTCTCAGCGCCGAAGTCGAAAATCGCCCGCTGAACATTACCGAAGACGCGCGCAAAGCCGTGCCCAACCAGGCGTCGAACGAAGAGTCGCTGTACCTGAGCCGACGCCAGCAACTGTCGGACGAAATCGGCGGGCTGCAACAACAACTGCTGCAACGCCAGCAGGAACTGCGTGAATTCGCCTCCAAGCAGGACCAATACCGCAACAGCCTGAACCTGCTGCGCCAGGAGATCGGCATGTCCGAACCGCTGGTACAACAGGGCGCGGTCTCGCCGGTAGAAGTGCTGCGCCTCAAACGCTCCGAAGTGGAAACCCGCGGCATGCTCGACGGCACCACCCTGGCCATCCCCCGCGCCCAGGCCGCCATCAACGAAGTGCAACGCAAAATCGACGAGACCCGCGGCAAATTCCGCAGCGAAGCGTTGGCTCAACTGAACGAAGCGCGCACCAACCTGAGCAAGGCCCAAGCCACCTCCAAAGGCCTGGAAGACCGCGTCAGCCGCACCATGGTCACCTCCCCCGTGCGCGGTATCGTCAAGCAAATGCTGGTCAACACCGTGGGCGGCGTGATCCAGCCCGGCAGCGACATCGCCGAAGTCGTACCGCTGGACGACACCTTGCTGGTAGAAGCCAAGATCCGCCCGCAAGACATCGCCTTCCTCCACCCCGGCCAGGAAGCAATGATCAAATTCACCGCCTACGACTACACCATCTACGGCGGCCTCAAAGGCAAACTCGAACAGATCGGCGCCGACACCGTGATGGATGAAGAGAAGAAAAACACCTTCTACGTCATCAAACTGCGCACCGACCGCAGCCACCTCGGCACCGACGACAAACCCCTGCTGATCATCCCCGGCATGGTGGCCTCTGTGGACATCATCACCGGCAAGAAGAGCATCTTGAGCTACCTGCTCAAGCCAATCATCAAATCCCGCGCAGAGGCCATGCACGAGCGCTGATCGGGGCATTTGGCTGCGGGAGAAGCGGGTAAATGCAGGGCGAAGGACGAAAACTTGGGTTTTCGCAAAAATAGTCAGATTTCAGGGGTTTACAGAACTTTTTCAATCGCTATAATCGTCGCCCTAACACGCCGGTATAGCTCAGTTGGTAGAGCAACTGACTTGTAATCAGTAGGTCCCGGGTTCGACTCCTGGTGCCGGCACCATACAAGGTTCCAGAGAAGGCTTTCAAAATCTCTGGAACCCCCGAAAAACCCGCCTTTTGGCGGGTTTTTTCGTTTTGGCGTTCCATCGGTTTCCGTCAGAAACTGGTGGATTCCAACCGTTTTAAGGGTAGAGTTTGGGATACAGGTCACTTCGATAAAAGGGAGTACCCTTATGTCGCGCACCACAGCTCCGCTCTCCGACGCAGCTTGCCGCTTGGCAAAACCTACAGACCGCGCCTACAAGCTTTTCGACGGCGATGGCCTCTATCTCCTAGTCCAACCCAATGGCCGCAAAGGCTGGCGGCTCCGTTACGTCAAACCTGACGGACGCGAAGGACTGACCTCGTTCGGCAACTACCCCGTCATTGGCCTCGCCGATGCTCGCCGCAAGCGCTTGGACGTCAAGCGAATGCTGGCGGATGGCATTGATCCCATAGAGACCAAGCACCAAGCCAAGGCGGAAGCCGTGATCAAAGGCAGAACCTTTGAAAGCGTTGCCCTGGACTGGCACACGGAAATGTCGGCCAAGTGGGCACCAGGCCACTCCAAGACTGTGATGAGCCGCCTCAAAACCCACGTGTTCCCGCTGATCGGCACTCGCGCCATTGTCGACCTCGACACCCATGACCTCATGCAGCCCTTGGAAGCGATCAAGAAGCGCGGAACGATCGACGTTGCTTTAAGGGTACAAAACTACCTGCAGAGCATCATGCGCGAGGCAAAACGCCTCCGGCTTATCACCATAAACCCTGCTTACGATCTCGAAGGCTCGATCAAAGCCCCGCGGGTGGTACATCGCCCCGCTCTACCCTTATCGAGACTGCCGGAACTGCAGGAGCGGATCGACACCTATAAAGGCCGGGCACTTACCCGTCTGACGGTGATGCTGTCGCTGCATGTGTTTGTACGATCCAGCGAGCTGCGTTTCGCACGCTGGAGCGAGTTCGACCTCAAGCGCGGCACCTGGGAGATACCGGACACTCGACCCGCGTTGGAGGGAGTACCCTTTTCCACAAGGGGTACGAAGATGGCAGGGGATATCCATTTAGTACCCTTATCACCGCAAGCAGTGGCGCTACTCGAAAAAATCCATGCACTCACAGGCAAATTCGCATTGGTCTTCGCAGGGGATGCCAAACCCTGGAAGCCCATGTCCGAAAATACCGTGAACAACGCGCTTCGGACGATGGGATATGACACCAAAACCGATATCTGCGGGCATGGGTTTCGTTCGATGGCCTGCAGCGCACTGATCGAGTCAGGATTGTGGTCGGAGACAGCCATTGAACGGCAGATGAGCCACAAAGAGCGCAACAACGTCCGCGCCGCTTACATCCACAAGGCCGAGTTCATCGAGGAGCGCAGGCTGATCATGAACTGGTGGAGCCGGTACCTGGAGGCCAACCGGCAGGAGCATGTCACTCCACACGAATTCGCGAACCAGACCGGAGCGAACGTCACTCGCCTAAAAGCAAAACGTGGCGCAACCGAGTAAGTACTCGGTCTACATATATCAGTGGTCCGCTTGTCCACGCGGGTCCATCCAAACAGGGCTGCAAAGCCGCCCTGCTTGGATGGACCTCACTTAAAAAATCTAAAGCCCACGTAACTGTCTGTGGAAAACCACTGATTTCCACCGGTGGATAATTTCATCCACAGCCGCAAAACTCCCGAAAATTCGAGCCTTGACCCGAATTATCCACAGGCGTAGAAAAGATCGGGCAAAGCGCTGTCGTTGACAGCAACCCAGGTAGCCAGAACCTTTAAGGCTACGCCACACGGTGGTGGTTCTCCCAAAGTGCGATTAGCGTCCGGCGGCTCGCACGGTCACATCGATGTGATGGATGCCTACTTTTACCAGTGTGCCCACTGCGGCAACTCACCCCCTTTCATAGCTGCCCTGCAGCAACCTATCCGCTTGGCCATTCATTGCGCCAACCTGCGCCCGTCTCTTTCTTCCGGAAAGAGACGGGCGCTCCTACCGCTGCTGCAGCCCAACTCGTACAAGGCATTGCGGCATTTCCCCTCGTGACAATCGGCGTGACAAACACCGAAGTCACCAGCAACAGCGACGCAGATGATGGTGCCGCAGCCCAGGGAATGGACTGCACCTGACTGACAGTCAGGCATGCCCCGGTCATCGCATCACTGCTTTTACCTGACTCAGGATCTCGCGGCGTTGGATTCGTCAGCCGATGCAGCCACCACCCGCCCACTTCCTCGGAAGTGTTCAGGAGGCCAGATCATGAGATGCCCAAGCTCCCGGTCGTAAAGAGCCGCCAGTCCCGCGTTAGTGGACAACCCTCACAGGTCGCAGGGGCCTTGATCCCTGATAACACTCAACATTCGTGGCGGGATGACGTGGGGAAGGTTTTAAAAGTTTTGGCTTCAAGAGGTGTTCGATCATGGCATTGGTGGGCAGGCGAGATGGACGCAATTTTGGCTATGGGCGACAACTGAGTTATGCCGGGCCGCAGGCGCTGAAAGATCTATTTGGCGGCGGGCATTACGGGACGGTTAAGGCGCACAGCGATCGGTGGCTGGCGTTTGTACGCTGGTGTCGCTCGGAGGATGGGCCCGGGTTTAACGATGCGCGGCAGATTGATCGGCAGACGTTGCTGGACTACGCCGGGCATCTGCGTCACCAAGTTGAACAGGGTGAACTCGCCATCGCTACTGCGCAAAACCAATTGTCCAGTGTGAATCGTACCCTTGCAGCGCTTCGCGGTGATCAGTATGTGAAGGTGCAGAGTCCGAGCAAGGCGCTAGGAATGCGGCGTACCAGTGTTCGTCGTTCAGTTCCGCAAGGCCAAGACCGCGAACACCTGAAGCGGATCGTAGACGTGCTTTGCGCACACCAGCAGCCGCGCGCCGCCGCCATCGTGCAGTTGACCCGAGCAACAGGAATGCGCTTACGGGAGGCGATTTTGGCCGACCTACCGCGTCTAAAACGTGAAGCCGAGTACTACGGCAAGATCAACATTCAGGAAGGCACCAAAGGTGGTCGCTCAGGTGCGCTGGCACCTCGCTGGATCATAATGAACGATCACATCCGCGAAGCCCTGGCATTCGCCCATCAAGTCTTGCCCGACGGTAGCCACAACCTGCTTGCACCGGACGAACGCTACCTCGATTTCCAACAAATAATCGTTCGCCCCGCACGGGACATCCTCCATACGCACAACCTCAAAGGCTTTCATGAATTACGGGCGGCCTATGCGTGCGAACGCTATAAGCAAATCACCCATCATTACGCGCCCATCAATGGCGGCAATTGCTTCCAGCTCGACCGGCACCTCGATCAGCAGGCCCGAGAGAAAATCAGTTACGAGCTCGGGCACGGCCGTATCGATGTGATATAGGCGTACATTGGAGGGCGAACATGAATAAACCATTCGATATGGAGCTATTTCTTAGCGGTATCCTGACCGGCGCGCATGCCACACGACAACGCCACATACGCCAAGCTAAGGTCATTCAAGCCGCAATTTCTGATCGCTGGCACCGAGAAAACCCATGGAGGTGGCGACAAAAGCACCTACAATGGTTTTTACATCAGCATCTGAATCGGCATACTGTGTATACACGCTATTACTATCTGCTGACGATACGTTTGCTCACTCTGCGGTTAGCTAAGTCGTGGATATTCGACCTCTAGCCAAATATCAGTAACTGATTAAAGTATAGGTTTCAATCGCGCCTGATACCCAACAGTAGTCCATGATATTTATTTGGCATGCGAAGTTTGGATTAAATTAAACAAACATCTATAACATCTAACTAGCAGCCGTGTACGTCTCACTCATCTGAACACGCGCTCACCCGAAAAATCAAAGCGTTCCGAAAGAGTTGCTAAGCTGATTCAAAAGTAGCAATATATCCAGCATCGCACTCGTACTTCACCATACAAATACGACCACGGACCGGATGATGCCTGAAAAAAAATATCGCCACTTGAACGTCTTCATGATGAAGCCAGGCACCGTAACGAATGGTTTCTCCGACTTGCTCGCGGCGGATAGGGATGTAGCGTCCTATGAGCTTAATCCGGCCTTCGAAATTGAAGGCATTTTGTATGTGAAGCGCACAACTGAAAAAAGACCACATTGGAGCGAGTTAGTTGACACACTAACTGGAACTGATGTTGCACAAATCGGCAACAAGTCGAGCTCTGCTGTTTTATTGATTAGAACAGGCGAAGATGTATTTGCAATAACCTTTGGCTATGGACGACATTTATTAGACTTTTCATATTTCGTACAAGATTTTGGACTAAAAACTGCGTTAAACACACTGAATCATGAAAGTTTACGAAGCGTTGACATTCATACATTAGACGACCAACCTGTTCAAAAAAGATCACAGGCTGCACGCGACTCAGAAATCAGTGTATTTGGCATCGATATTTCCCGCGATATATTAAGAGCTGTGACCGGAACACCTAAACCGGGTATAGAGTTCAAAAATATCTCTGGTGGCGATGCAATGTTTTCTTTTGGCGTTGAAATGGAGATCTGTGATTTATCGAGCCTAATCGAAACCCTAAAATCTCATTACCTTAAAGATGACTATAAAACAGAATTTCTCTGGGTAGATAATGTTCGAAAAATCAAAGAGAAATCCGATATAGATCGATTGGACCAGCTACTGCTTGACGCTATAAAAAACCGAGACCCCAGACTAGTCATCACCCTACCCGAAATAGAAAAATGGGACTCAATTATTGGATTTAGTTTTACTCGCGCCAAAAATGATCGAGTACCAATAATATCTTCTGATAATTATCTGAACACCATCGACAATAGCAAAGTAACAATTGACACAGTAAAGAGGGACAATCTGTATGTTTTCGACATCTACGAAAACGAGTTCTCTCACTCTATATATAAATGCATTTACTTCGAAATTGTTACTGAAAACAAAACAAACTTAATATTTGGAGGGACATGGTACGAGATCGACAACTCATTCATTGGAAGAACCAATTCTAGTTTAGCCAAGATTGTCATTTCTGAGCTTCAATTCCCTGGTGTCCATGTATGGGAAGAAAATAACGAAACAAAAATAGAGTCTGAAGGTGACTACAACACCAGAGCATCCTTACTCCACGGATATCACTTATTAGATAAACGATTAGTTAAAAGCAACAGATCCACCAGCTCTATCGAATTATGCGATCTTCTTACAGCGGATAAGCAATTTATTCATGTCAAGCATCGTAAAGGCGGATCTGCCGGATTAAGCCATCTATTCGCTCAAGGGAGCGTCGCAGCAGAAATCTTACTCGGTGATCGAGACTTCAGAAAAGCAGCAAGAAAAGTATTGAATACATTTGGTAATGACGTGCGTGAAATCGTTCCACTGGACAATTTTCGAAGCTCAGATTACCAAGTGGTATTTTTGATTTTGGGGGACGACGCTGCGGCTGTAAAAAACAATCTACCTTTCTTCAGCAAAGTTAACCTTGTGCGAGCATATGACAGTTTATCACAGCGTGGCTTCTCGGTGAAAATTTCAGCTGCCGCAAAAATTCCAAGGCCTTAAAGCGTTTGTCCAAAGACCTATACATTGCAATTATTGTCAAAAACAACCTCCTGCAAAGTCTAATAATGGGTCCTTCGACCAGTATGCTAGGAGAGCCCGCTGGCAACTGTCAGGAGAGAGTGCTGGGCAGACGGTTACCTTAACATTACCTTGAGCGATCCTTATTCGTTCTTAGGCCTAGGCTAGCTCGCAGCAATCTTGAATCAACGAGCCTGCCAGTCACCAGGGTCCTCTTTATATTTAAGTGAATTGTGCTAAATATAATTTGCACCTAGCAATTTATTGAAATCAAAAATAGATAGCGCTAATAGTCCGCGCATAAAAGCTGCCTCCCATGAATTTCTTGAACCGCTTCTTTCGCAAAGTTCAAGATCTTTTTTTATTGCGAAAATATAACCATTGTAATTGTTGTAATCCTGCACTCGATGGAGTGCCTTATTTAGGTAGCCCCCGGAGTAGTTTCTAAAATCCAAATTATCCAAGGATACTTCTAAGTGATATTCGATACGATGCCTAGTAGCTGCGTCAAAATGCGACGAATTGAATTTTAGCTCGAAGCCAGGAACTCCATTTCTTATAGTAAAATTTGTTATAAGCTCTATTGAATTCAGCGTTTTTTCATCAAAGTAAGGGTGGAGCAGTGCTGGAAACGCTAAGTGCTTGTTCTTTGATCCACGCTTTGAATTACAGCTGCCGCATGATGGAAATAAGTTGTAGCTGAATACTGCAAACTCGGGGTAAGGAGTTTTCGGCAGGTAGTGCTCGAGTGTTCGCCCACCAGATCCTCCGCACATTGGACAGGCAAGCAATGTGTGATTTAGCACTTCGTTAATCCAGTCAAGTTTGAATTTTGCTGGTCGATTTTGATATGCTAATTTTAATGTTTCAACTTGGCCCGCATTTAGGCCGAGTGGGACTATCGATGTAGAACCTTTCAGAGCTTTATATTGATCGTATGCATCTGATATAGCATCGTATGATCCATTTAAACAGACGTAACCAGTTGTGATTTTTTTTAGAGCCAGAAGGTCGTCTCGTACAACATAGCCAAAACTATTCATATGTCACCCAGAACGTCACGACTTTCAATGCGCGCACGAATTTCGATTAACATGTCTAGGCTGAATATGTCTTTGTATTGCTCTATTATTGAGTTTAGAGGCAGGCTAGTATTGGCTATTTCTTGACTAATTTTTCTATGATAATTCGAAACGGTATTATCTCCGAATACCGCCATGGAAAGAGAGGATACATTTGCGCCCAAAGTATTCATATACACACTTTCTAAAAAAGTACGACCATCACTTTTCTTAAGAATGTGGACGCAATGGGTGGGAGCTTCCCGAACAACGTAAGTTGAGTGCGTTGCAATTATAGCAATTGATTTGGTTTTTTCGAGGATGCCATATAGAAGCATCATATACTCGCTTATTAAATTTGGGTGGAGATGGGTCTCTGGCTCATCTATGAGTAGTAATGTGCCCATGCCTGCGTGCGTTAAAAAATGGAGAATAAATCTAAAAAAACTCCGCTGCCCACTGCTCAGTTTTATGGGTTGATTATTTATTCTTGATAGAAAGCAAAGATCTCGGCTAGGATCTATCATTCCAAAGATATCAAGTATTCGTTGCTCACCGCTTAAGTTTTTTACAAGCACCCATTTGTTATTGTTTTTGTCGAGTATAAAAATATTATCTGTGAAACTGCTTCTTACCGGTATCATCAGATCTGAAGCTGGTGCTATGTCTAATACAGCGCTTTCAAAAATCGCCCATTTGTTCAAGAGAGGGTCTGCATCGGATCTATAAAGTGAGGCAAGTAAATAAGAGAGGTGTTTGTCATACGAGAAACCGGTGGAGGAATCGTTCATATTGAAAAAACTGTAATCGAACCCCCCAATCTCGGAAGAGGCGGGGAGCGCTGATTCTGAGTCGGAAGTGTATGCGACCACTCGGTTAAAAGCGGAGAAGTTATATCTGAATTTTATGTTTGATTCTTCGTCAATCAACATCTGCCCATCTTTGTCACGAAATATAGTTTTTGGTAACCACTGATTTTTATTATAAAAATTATTCGCGGCGCCTATAATTATTCCTCGCAGTAGCTGGGTTTTACCTACGCCATTTACCCCGATTAGACAATGAACTCTATCTTGAAAATGCTGATGATTTTTATGTGAAATTGGTAGATGCAACGCTGTAAAGCAGCCAGGAAGTGTAGTAGAGATTTCAAAATCTACCCGAGCATCATCTATAGGATCCTGATGAAAAGAATTTTTAAAGCCGTGCAAGAAGGCATCGAAGGTGTGCGCAGAACGTAATACACCCAACCTGAAGTTTTCTGAATCGATAACGTGCTCTAACTCAGGTACGGAGCCTTGCTTAATATACTTGGCGGATGAAATATCATTAATGGTTTCAAGGAGTGAAATATATTCACTCTCCGTTAATTGATGCGCGAGGTCCCTATATGAAGAGCATTTAAAAAATAGCGTGAAGGCATTATTAAAACCCTTCTTTATTGCTGCCGAGATTGTTTCTATAATTTTTCCATCAGCTAAAGGCACGACAAATAAATCGAAGTGAAAAAGCCTTGCGGGATGTTTTATGTATATTTTTGTTCTGTAGTTGTAGGTGAAGTCATTCCAGTTAATTTTCACTGGATAGATGATTAAATCATAATCACGACTAGGTACCGTTTCCTGGCTTACAACGTTGAGGTTCCACTTCATAGCTGCAATCCTTTCAGTATTTTCTCTGTTTATCACTACGACTGATGTGCAAACAGTTTGGCATATCAATATGCCACTAGTCACGTCTGTGTGCTAGCGTACTCGAGCACCACTTCAACTCTATATAGGCGGCTTTCTCGAAAAATTTATCAGGCGTGAGCCGGAAGCAATTTCGACTCTTTCAGATAGCTCAATTAAGGTGTGTAAAGCGTTCCTTTGGCGCATTGAGATATCTGAGATTTTTCAGAGACGCTTGAAATCACTTGGTGCTGCACACAGGTTTTCCGAACTCAGCATCGAATGCAGCCTCTGCGGCCTCACGAATCAATTTCATACTCTTGGGCATGCTGTGGGTAACAACGTACCAATCGTCATCAATTTTGGAGCACTCGTCAAGATTGACATTCTTCCCGTTTAACTTCATGCAAACAGTAAATTTTCGTCCTGCATTTTTTGTAGTGTATGAGCCATAAAACAAATGACTTTCTAGTCTCTCTCTGACGTTCGAACTGTGGCCTCTATATATAACCCGTGAAGAGCCGATTTGTAGCCGGCAACCATTATTTGGCGTGGGCATGGTTGAAGCGATAAGATAGAATCCAGCCCCACTTAGAACACTATCAAGAGATTGAAGAGATTCAATTTTTGTGATTTTTATTTTTTTGTAATCGTTATTTTGATAATCGAATGCTCTAAAGAACTGACGGAATTCTTCGGTCATATCATTGGCACAGGCTCTATATTTTTCTAGCAGTGCATTGATGTCATATTTCATATGAGACACATCCAAAAAAATACAAGTTAACGTGAAGACTAAATGTGACTATATTTTTCATTTTCGGGAAGAATAGTGTTACAAGTTAGTTTCTATGGTTAAAATAACTATTTAATCTAGTGTTGAGGTATCATATTATGGCTGGTTTTTTTTGAGTATTTTTATCAATCCATTAGGATGGGCTATCCATATTTCTAGGTGCGAAGAAGTGAGAGATTTAAGGGGCACAGCATTCAGCATCAAATTGCGGATTTAAATGTCGTATTTATGGAGCAGCTGTTCTTGACCTTAAGGATAGTTTTAGGGATAGGAGTCTAAAAAATCGTTCGTAAAACTAATTGTTATCAAATATTTACATTCTAATTCGACTCCTGGTGCCGCACCATACAAAACAAAGCCCCCGCAGAAATGCGAGGGCTTTGTTGTTTCAGCGGTGAACGGGCGTTTACTGAGGGGAGAGTAGTGAGCGAACAAGTCCTGCCCCCCAACACAGAAAAATCATGCTCCTCCCCCGCCACCCACAACCATCAACCCCCCAACTACTCCGACAACGACTCGATCATCTGCCCATGACACACCGCCAAAATCTCATCCGCCAGCGCCGAGTCGTCAGGGCAGGCGCGCGATAGCGTGATCGCACCGACCGCGCGTGCCAGCAGGTCGATCATTTTCTCCCTTGCCTCACCCGGCGCCGCATCCGGGCCGGTCGGGTATTTTTCGCCGAGCGTTTGCAGCATGTGCTCGATGCCTTCAGCGAATGCCGATTTCAAGTCGCCCGATTGACGCGCAGCGTCACCGCACAGCGCTGCCATGGTGCAACCCGTGGCGCGTCTGTCGCGATGGTCTCTGGAGACGTACAGATCGATGAAGTCCTTCACGCTCAATGCTTCGGCGTTGGCCAGTGAGTGCGCAAGGCTGTTGGCCGAGGCTTCGGCCATTAGGTCGGCCTTTGAGCCGAAATGTTTGTAGAAACCGCCATGGGTGAAACCGGCGGCGGCCATCAGGTCGGCCACGCCGACTCCGTCAAAGCCGCGCTCGCGAAACACGACTGACGCCGTTTCGACGATGTGCTCCCGATTTGCCTGGGCCTGAGCCTTGGACACTCGCATGTTCGATACCTCTCTACCGCTGAAATTCATCGGCTGATGATACATAGATGTCGACCATAATCAAAACCGTTGACAGTTTAGATTTCGATCATCATCCTAATCGCAAGCAAGATGACCATTTACCAACGGGCACGGAACACACACCCATGAGCGACTTGAACCTGTTCACCCCCTACACACTGGGCGCTCTGACGCTGTCGAACCGCGTGGTTCTCGCACCACTGACGCGCAATCGCGCCGGAAAGGGTTTTGTCCCGAGTGAATTTGCTGCGGCCTATTACAGCCAGCGGGCCAGTGCGGGTTTGCTGATTTCCGAAGCCTCGCAGATCTCCCAGCAGGGGCAGGGCTATCAGGACACGCCTGGTATTTACACAGCGGCTCAGATAGAGGGATGGCGCAAGGTGACCGATGCTGTACACGCCAAGGGCGGGAGGATTTTCCTGCAGCTGTGGCATGTGGGCCGTGTTTCCCACGTGGATCTGCAACCGCACGGCGCGGCGCCGGTAGGCCCTTCCGCGCTGCGTGCCGCGACCAAGGTGTTCGTCAACAATCGCTTCGAGGACGTTTCCGAGCCGCGCGCGCTGGAAATTGACGAACTCCCAGGCATCGTCAACGATTTCCGCCAAGCGGCGGCAAACGCCATTGCGGCGGGCTTCGACGGCGTGGAAATCCATGGCGCAAACGGCTATTTGCTGGATCAGTTCATCAAGGACGGCGCCAACCTGCGCACCGATGCCTACGGCGGCTCGATCGCAAACCGTGCGCGCCTGCTGCTGGAAGTGACAGCCGCGGTGGCCGCCGAGATCGGTGCTGATCGCACGGGGATTCGCCTTTCGCCGGTCTCGCCGGCCAATGGGGTATCGAGCACTGATCCGCAGGCTCAGTTCGATTACATCGTCGATCAACTCAATGCCCTGGACATCGTTTATCTGCACGTCGTCGAAGGCGCAACCGGTGGGCCACGCGATGTGGCGCCCTTTGATTTCGACGCCTTGCGCCAGCGCTTCAAGAACACTTACATCGCCAACAACGGCTATGACCTGAACCTGGCCTCGGCGCGCCTTGCGCATGACAGGGCCGACCTGATCGCCTTTGGTCGCCCGTTTATCGCCAACCCCGATCTGGTGGAGCGGCTCAAGACCGCTGCGCCACTGTCCGCCTTCGACCCCTCCACGCTCTACGGCGGCGGCGCGGCGGGATACATCGACTACCCAACGCTTGCCGAATCCAGCACCCGCGCGAACTGAGCACTGGCTGATCGAGCCCGGTTTTATTCGTGCATCAATCCATGTTCCCGATAAAGAGCTGACATCATGACGACTTACCCTACTGTTCTCATCACTGGCGCTTCCACTGGCATCGGCGCGGTTTACGCCGAGCGTTTTGCCCAACGCGGGCATGATCTGGTGTTGGTTGCCCGCGACCACGCGCGCCTGGAAACGCTCGCCGCAAAGTTGCGTGGCGAACACAACGTCGCCGTTGAAGTGCTTACGGCCGACCTGACTCAACTCAGCGACCTGCACACCGTCGAAGCGCGCCTGCGGGATGACGCTCGCATCGGCATCCTCGTCAACAATGCCGGTGCCGCGCAGTCCGGCAGCTTCATCGAGCAAAGCACCGACAGCGTGGCGCAACTGGTGGCCCTCAACACCACTGCGCTGGTGCGACTCGCCAGCGCCATCGCGCCACGCCTGGCCAAAGCCGGTGCAGGCGCGATCATCAACATCGGTTCGGTGGTGGGCCTGGCGCCTGAGTTTGGTATGTCGGTCTATGGGGCGACCAAGGCGTTTGTGCTGTTCCTTTCCCAAGGCCTGAGCCTGGAGCTTTCACCTCAGGGCGTTTATGTGCAGGCCGTATTGCCCGCGGCCACCCGCACGGAGATCTGGGATCGCGCCGGTATCGACATCAACACCTTGAGCGAAGTCATGGAAGTGGCTGACCTGGTCGATGCCGCACTGGTCGGCTTCGATCGCCGCGAACCGGTGACCATTCCGCCGCTGCAAGAAGGCGAGCGCTGGGATGCCCTGCAAACTGCACGTCAGGGTCTTTTGTCGCAGATCAGACAGTCCGTCGTGGCGCCGCGCTATTTGACTGAAGTCTGAACCCTGTCGAGCAGGTCGGCCCGCTCCGCAATCGCACGGATTAAACATGACTTTTTTGGCTAGCAGCAATCATCCCGGTTCACCGTCGTCATTTATCCACGCGGCGAACCAGTCGGTTCTGGTGGGCGGGATACCTTTTGCCTACCGCGATCTGGGCCCCAGAACGCAGGTGCCGCTGGTCATGTTCAACCATTGGGGGGCAGTGCTGGATAACTTTGACCCCAGGATCATTGACGGTCTGGCGAAAAACCGGCGTGTCATCACCACCGATTACCGTGGTATCGGTGGCTCGGGGGGCGTCGCGCCGTTGACCGTCGGTGAAATGGCTGACGATGGCATCGGTTTTATCCGTGCGTTGGGTTTGGACAAGGTGGACCTGCTCGGCTTTTCACTCGGCGGCTTCGTCGCTCAAGACATCGCCCTGAAAGCCCCCGAACGCGTGCGCCGGCTGATCCTCACCGGAACCGGACCGGCCGGCGGCACAGGCATCGACAACGTCGGCTCGGTGACCTGGCCGTTGATGCTCAAGGGGCTGCTGACGCTACGCGATCCCAAGTTCTACCTGTTCTTTACCGGCACGGCCAACGGACAACGCGCCGCGTCCGAGTATTTGCAACGGCTGAAAGAGCGCCAGCAAGACCGGGACAAAGGCCCGACACCCCGTGCGTTTTTTCGGCAATTAAAAGCCATTACTGCGTGGGGCAGGCAGGCGCCGCAAGACCTCGGGCGCTTGCAGATGCCGACGCTGATCGCCAACGGCGACAACGACATCATGGTGCCCACGGTCAACTCGCTTGAGCTGGCAAAGCGAATCCCTGCCGCGCAACTGGTCATTTACCCGGACGCCGGGCATGGCAGCATTTTCCAGCACCCAGGCGATTTCGTGAGCAAGGCCTTGGCGTTCCTCGACGCCTGAACGTCTCATCGCATCAACGTTGCCGGGGCCGCGCCCCGTTCTCATTCCACCGACAAGAGCGTTGCAACATGAAGGCATTTTTTATCGACCGCTACGGCAAGCAGAACGGACTGCTTGGCGAAGTGCCCGACCCTGCGGTCGGTGTGCATGACGTTCTGATCCAGGTACATGCAACGAGCGTGAACCCGTTGGACTCGAAGATCAGAACCGGCGAATTCAAACTGATCCTGCCTTATACATTTCCATTGGTCTTGGGCAACGACCTGGCGGGGGTGGTCGTTCGCACAGGTTCGGCGGTGACGCGGTTCAACCCGGGAGACGAAGTCTATGCACGCCCTCCCGAGGATCGCATTGGCACGTTTGCCGAACTGATCGCCGTGAACGAAAACGCGCTCGCGCTGAAACCCTCGAACCTGGACATGGCCGAAGCGGCGTCCGTCCCCTTGGCCGCCTTGACGGCCTGGCAGGCGCTGGTTGAGACCGCCCAGCTGAAAAAAGGCCAGAAGGTGTTGATTCATGCCGGCTCCGGCGGTGTCGGCACGTTTGCCATCCAGCTCGCCAAACACCTCGGCGCTTTTGTTGCGACCACCACCAGTACGGCGAATGTCGAATGGGTGAAGGCGCTCGGGGCGGATGTGGTCATCGACTACAAGAAGCACGACTTTGCGAGCGAATTACACGATTTCGACGTGGTATTGAACAGCCAGGGCAAGGATGTGCTGATGAAATCGGTCGAGGTTCTCAAACCCGGTGGACAGCTCATCTCCCTCTCCGGGCCACCGACGGCAGCCTTTGCCCAAGCGCAAGGCTTGTCCTGGATGCTGCGACAAGTCATGCGCCTGCTGAGCAACGGTATTCGTAGAAAAGCCCGCAAGCACGGGGTGAACTATGCATTTCTGTTTATGCGGGCCAGCGGCGTACAACTGCAAAAAATCAGCTCGCTTATCGAAGCTGGCGTCATCAAACCGGTCATCGATCGTTCCTTCCCTTTTGAATCGACGGCAGAGGCGTTGCGCTACGTCGAGCAGGGCAGATCAAAAGGCAAAGTCATCATCACTCTCCAATAAGCGCACTCCAACAATATGTCAGTCGATAACGCGCACGCCGCCAGGTATCAGCCCCCAGCGCCTGAACCAGAGGAACCGCCACCGCACACACAGGCGCCGTTGCAACCGCAAGTCGTACCTGTGGAAGCGCCGATAATCATTTGGCGTAGCTTGATGCTTGAGCAGTAACGGGAAAGGGTCGCCGAAAGATGAGCCTTTTTGTTTGTGCCTGCTCACGATGTTTCAGGTTGCGCCGGCAATTCACACACAGAATATGGCATTTCGCCACCTTTCCAATTGACACCCCCTCCCCACCACGTTAAAAACCCTGTCTTGCTGCTGCCTTTTATCGAGACATGGATGTTGTCGCCCCCCCCGCTGTTCAAATACCGCCGCTATTGGCTGGCGGCCCTCATCGTGCTGCTGGCGATCCTCGATCCTTTCGGCCTGGCCAGTTCCAGCGACAAGGCGTCGGCGCAGTGGCTCAACCGGATGTTCGCCAGCCACTACGCCCATGAAGGGCAGCAGCGGGTGGCGGTGGTGTTGATCGATGACGCGTACCTGATGCGCAACGCCACCTCCTGGCCGATGCCCTATGGCGAGCAGAGCAAGTTGTTCAAGCGCTTGCTGGCGTTCAAACCCAAGGCGGTGTTTGTCGACTTGCTCTACAGCCATGACCACTCTTTCGGCGACCCGGCACGGGGCAGTCAGTTATTGGCGAATGTGTTCGAGCGCTATCAACGCCAGGGCATTCCGTTGTGGCTGGCCAATACCGGGGTGGCGCGGGGTGAGGCAGGCCAGGCCAATACGCTGGCACCGTTTGTCGAGGTCAGCCGCCCGGGCCTGGTGGCATGGGATGGAGTCGATGACAAGTACCCGCTGGCGGTGAATACGCCCATAGGCCTGATGGAAACACCGGCCCTGGCGCTGTACCGCGCATTCTGTGGGACACAGGCCTGCCCATCGCCGCCGGTGGACGCCCAAACCGCCGCACGCCGGCAACCGATCGCGGTGCAATGGGGGCTGAAGCTGGCACCGGAACAGGCGCGGATCGCCGACGTGCGCCACTGCGCACCGGCGCGGCATTTTTTGCTGGATGGCCTGGCGCAGTTGCTTCAGGCGGTGTTCTGGAAACTCGATGACTCGGAGCAGGCACGCTGCCCTTATACGCTGACGTTGGCGGCCAGCGACCTGGAAGTCAGCGACCCGGACGACCAAGCCCTGGTCGCCGAGTTGCTGCGCGACCGTCTGGTCCTGGTCGGGGCCAATATCACCTCGACGGGTGATCTGGTGGAGTCGCCGGTACACGGCCAGCTACCTGGCGTTTATCTGCATGCCATGGCCCTCGACAACCTGATCAATGCGGGCATGGACTATGACCATGAGCCTGCCAACTTCCCTGGCCTGCCCTTTAATTGGCTGGACCTGCTCGAACTGGGCCTGCTGGCGTTGATAGCCGTGCTCAAGGCGCTGCACGCGCGGCGGCTGGCGGGTCAGCGCACCTGGAGCCGGTGGCGGCGCCAGGAAATCTGGTTTTTTTCTTCGCCGTGCCCGTCATGGCTGCTGGTGATGTCGGTGCTCGTCTCGGTGAGTGTGCTGCTGAGCGTCAGCCACATCACGCCGGTGAACGTGTTGGGCATTGTTTTGCTGTCGTTGGTGCTGTTCAGCGAACGTATCGAAGCCTTCTTCGATCGCGATCGTTGAGCGCGTCGCTTTGTCATTTGACTCAAGGAATCCAAGGATGAACAGAAGTCTGATCGTCGTGCTCGTTGCACTCTTCACCCAGGGTGCCTGGGCGGAAACCCACAGCATCAAGGCGTTTCTGGCCGACCCGGTGGCGGTGCTGGATGAACAAGGTAAACAACAGCGCGAGCTGCCGAAAAAAGACGCGCCGACCCAACCCGTCCCCGTGTTGCAGTACAACAAGGCGCTGGATCTGGTGCAGGTTGAGCTGGCGGGTCAGAAGGTCTGGCTGGACACCATGGACCTGCGCATCGAACCGCCACTCAATGTGGTCGACCTGCCCTGCCAGGGCCTGACCAAGAGCCAGACCAAAGACAGCCGCAACAACTCCACCATCGGTTTTGGTGCGGGCTGCAATCAATAAAAGGAGCGGTGCGGTGAAGGGATCTCTATTGGCAGCCAGCTTACTGGCCAGCACGGTACTCAGTGGTTGCGCGACGTTGAAGGGCGCCGACCAGGCGTTCCTGAACCTGGTGGGTCCGTCGACCCAATCCAGGGTCCAGGGCCACTACGTGGATAACACCGACGTGCGCCAGTACTACAAGCTCGACCCGCAACGCCAGAGCCAGCAGCGCTTGAGCTATGACGGGCGCGCCGTACCGGCGGCCGAAGCACGCCAGCAGAACCTGGTGGATATCCCGATGCTGCAGGTGTATCTGCAGGGGATTGTCACGCGCCTGTCCAAAGGTTGGCCGGGGGAGTTGCCGGCCTTGCAGGTGAAAATCACCGACAGCTACAGCTTCGGGCCCTCGGCGGACCCTTACGGCAATGTGTTCGTGCCGCTGGGCATGCTGGACAACGTCGGCAGCGAAGATGAAATCGCTGCAATGCTCGGCCACGAAATGAGCCACGTTCTGCTGCATCACCATGACCGCATGGCGGCCTTCCAGCAGCAGAAAGAGATGTTCACCACAGTGGCCTCCACCGTGGCCTTGGCCACCATGGCCGCCGATACCGGCGTGGACCGCAGTTCCGGCACGATGAAGCTGTTCAGCAAAGACCCCGCCGGCACCCAGAAAACCATCGGCAACACCGTGCTCTACACCACGTTGGCCAACACGTTTTCCGACCATGTGTGGAGCACCGCGTGGGGCCGCACCCAGGAAGACCAGGCCGACCTGCTCGGCACCGACTTGATGATCCGCGCCGGTTACGCGCCCCGTGCCGCCACCCATAGCCTGGAGCGCCTCAACGACTTCCAGGGCAAACAGAAACCGTTGCTCAGCGGCTTCCTGACCGCGCGCAAGAACGCCATGCAGGATTCGCTGCAGCAGTTCAATCTCAACCGCTTCACCCAGGAGCTGGACGTGCTGGTCAAAGATGGGCTGACCACCAGCATTTCCGCGACCACCCAGTATTTCAATCGCTCCCACATGTCGGCGATGGATCGCGACACCGAGTTGCGCCAGTACCTGCAGCGCGAGTACCGCCAGGAGCGCCGCGCGCGCATCAACCCCGAGAGCTGGGCGAAGATCAAAAGTACGCCACAAGTGGCCAAGGCCATGCAGGGCTACAAGGACGCCTACTTCGCCAACGACGCCCTGGAGAAAAACAAGCTGCCTGCGGCCGACGGGTTTATCCGCAAAGCCCTGGCCTCGCCGGTCAAGGACCAGCCAAGCATCCGGCGCACGGCGTATACCGTGCGCCTGGCCCAGGGCAACAGCGGCGAAGCCTTGAAAGAGTTGCAGGCCATCAAGGACTGGAGCCTGGCCGGCCCGTCGACCTATGACCTGATGATCAGCTACCACCTCAAGCGCGGCGACGGGCAATCGGCACTGGCGATGATCGATAAGGCCGAACGCAACCTGGGCTCGGAAGAGCTGTTCATCACCGAGAAGTTGCTGGCCAACCAGCAACTGCAGAACGCGCAGCAGGTGCAAACCGTGCTGCGCAAGTGCGAGCAATACCCGACCCGCAAGGCAAACTGCAAGAAACTGGCGCCAGCCAAAGCCTGAGGCTGACGATTTAGCCTACAGAGCCCTCCTCCTTCCCGCGGCGCTTTTTCCTAACGCCCGGGAAGACCGCTCCTCTCGCCCACCCCACCTGTTCTTCGGTATAAACGTTCGCTTTCTGCGTTGCGAACGGACTCCCATGAACGCCATAAAACTGCTTTTCCTGCTGATCATTTTTCCCTTGCTGCTGGCCGGCGTTGGAACATGGCAATTGCAGCGCGCCACCGAGGGCGCGCGGGTTCCCGAACAAGCCCAAGCCTATGTCAACGTGCTGATCGGCGTGGCCGCGCTGGCCGGTACGCAATGGGCGGGGCGGCGCGCGCAACAGTCGCGAGAACAGTTGCTGCAGGTATTTTCCCTGGGCAGCCGGTTGTTGCCCTACGTGCTGGTAAGCCAGGTGGTGGCGATGGCGAGGTGCTGTTGCAGATGGCGCAGCTGTGCATCGACAACAAGAGGATCGAACCCTTTGAAGGCCTGACGCTGATGACCGACTACGTCAACGCATCCCTCGCCCGCAAGATTCTGCAAAACCGGCAGGACTGAACCCGCGACATAAAAAAACCCCGAACCAGTCGGGGTTTTTTATCGCCTGCAATCAGGCGCGACGCCGGATCAATTAGAAAACGTTGATCGGGTAGTCGGCGAACAGGCGGAATTCGTTACCGCCTACGTTGTACTTGTCAGCGTTGTTGGAAACGCGCAACCACGAGGCACGAGCACGCAGGCTCAGGTCTTTGACCGGGCCGCTCTGGACGATGTACTTGAACTGGTTAAAGATTTCACGCTCGGTGCCATCGCCACGGCCACTGCCGTCGTCGATGTTGGTACCGCGCACGTAAGCCACGTTGTAGGTCAAGCCAGGTACACCGAAGGTAGCGAAGTCGATGCCGTAGGCCGCTTGCCACGAACGCTCGTCCTTGCCGTTGAAGTCGGACCAGTAGGAGTTGGCCAGCAGGATGGTGTTGCCGCCGTCGCCGATGCCGCCATCGTTGCGGTAGCCGCCGTACAGGTAGCCGGTGTCGCCGGTGCTGCGCTGGTGAGCGACGGTGAAGCTGTGCGGACCAACAGCCCACGTGGCGCCCAGGCTCCAGATTTTGTTGTCGCGCGCGTCTGCATCACCTTGGTTTTCCAGGGCGAAGCTGCGATCCAGCTTGGTCTTGTAGCCGTTGAAGTCAAACGTCAGCGACTGCTTTTCCGGCAGGGCCAGTACGTAGTTGACGTTGACGTATTGCTTCTTCAGCACGTCCTGCATGTCGGAGGCGTACAGCGCTGCCGACAGGCTTTCGGTGAATTTGTAGCTACCACCGATGTAATCGATGCTTTTCAGACGGCCGCTGTCGGTACCTTCAGCGCTCTTACGCGCTTCCTTGGTGAAGTGACCCGCGTCCAGTTGCAGACCTTCGATCTCTTTGGAAACGATCGAGGTACCGGTGTAGGTTTCCGACAACAGACGAGAGTTGTCGTAAGCCAGCACGGGCACGTTCGGGAACTGGTCGCCGTACTTGAGCACAGTGTTGGACAGGCGGAACTTCACCGCCGCGCCGCCTTTGGCCAGGTCGTTGGCAGCCGAGCCGCTGTCGCCTTGCTTGAAGAAGTCGATACCGCCCGCGCCGCTGCGGCCTTTACCGCCGTCCAGGCGAATGGCGTATTGGCCAATCACGTCCACACCCACACCGACGGTGCCTTGGGTGAAACCGGACTCGAACTTGCCGATGAAGCCTTGGCCCCATTCGGCCTTGTCTTGCTTGCCGTTCTTGTAGTCACGGCTGATGTAAGCGTTACGTGCGGCGATGTTCAGGTGGCTGTCTTCAACGAAACCCTTGGATTGCTCCTGGTCGTTTGCCATGGCTGTCGATGCGCTCAAAATCCCCAGAGCGATCAGACTCATCCGTTGTTTCAACATTTCTTATATTCCTTATTTCTGGTTGAGTACGCGCTATGACACCAGGCTCCATATTGCTGTTTTGGTGTCGACTTTTTCCGAAAAAAACAAAGCCCGCGGACGACTGAACTGCCGCGGGCCTTTTCTTATTGGTTAAGTCATGGCTGTTAGCCACAGGCGTTAGACGCAATGCTAGTCTCGCGTTGAACTATGTGTCAATTTCGCGAATCGTCTGTATTTAGGCAAAAAAATTCTAAGCCACGGCCTACAGCGCTTTGGCCATCGCCTGGAAGTCTTATCCATACAGAAAAAATACGGACTCACTAACATATTTTATAAGTCGAACGCGTGGGAACAGGCATGCGCCCAAATGCAAATAATTGTCATTATTCTCAAGTAAGGTCTTATGCGCTTAAGCGAACCATGTGACGCAGATTCAGCCCGAAGATCTGTCGTCACATCATGGTGAGGGGAACCTGCCGTTTCTGAGACTGAACCGACTTTAAATGAGAGCCTGCTCGCGACAGGTATAGCTCAATCACTTATTCAGTGAAGGGCACACCGCAATAGCGAACATGTTCCCTCGCCGATGGTTGATCGGCGAGTTCTCAGTTATTCATCAATTCGCACAATGCGTGCATTTCTTCGTCGCTGAACAAGCCTGCCGGGTAGCGCTCACTCATCACACTGAATAAATCGGGCGGCTGCCTGACCTGCCGTGAGCCATGTGCCTTCAACCAGAGCGCCAGCGCATGGATTTCGTCACTGTTGACTCGCACGGGGTGGAACGTGCGCGTGTGCATCAAGTTGATATCGACATTCATTTCAGCGCTCTCTCCTACTGCATGAGCGGCTAACTTACTCAAGGTTTATGACAGAACTGCGCAGTCATCACCGTGGGCCACTGTGACAATACCAATACAAGAGCTATGCCAATGTGCAGTATTTATAGGCAGTTGGACACAAAAAAGCCCACGGCCTTACGGGGCCGCGGGCTTGCTGTGAACGCTAGAACCGAGTGGCGCTCGGTCGTCGCTCCGACGTTGTTACAACCGCACTCAATTTTTCTGCGGGGCAGGCTGTTGTTGGGTCAGGCAATGGATATTGCCCCCACCCAGTAACAGTTCGCGGCCCGGCACCATCACCACTTCGTGCTGCGGGAACAGGTTCTGCAGGATTTCACGGGCCTGGTTGTCCAGCGGGTCGTCGAAGCTCGGCGCGATGATGCCGCCGTTGACGATCAGGAAGTTGACGTAGGAACCGGCCAGACGCACGGAAGGGTTGCGCTCCTGGCTGCCGTCCATCGGGTCCACACCCGCGCACTCTGCTTCGGTGGCATAAAGCGGCCCCGGAATCGGCATTTTATGCACTGTGAACGAGCGGCCCCGGGCATCGGTGCTGCTTTGCAGCACGTCCATGGCGGCATGGCAGCGTGAGTAGTTCGGGTCTTGCGGGTCGTCGGTCCAGGCCAGCAGCACTTCGCCCGGGCGTACATAGCAGCAGAAGTTATCCACATGGCCGTCGGTTTCGTCGTTGAACAGGCCGTCTGGCAACCAGATGATCTTATCCACAGCCAGGTTGGCGCTCAGCACCGCCTCGATGGCTGCACGGTCGAGATGCGGGTTGCGATTGCGGTTGAGCAGGCATTCTTCGGTGGTGATCAGGGTGCCTTCGCCGTCGACATGAATCGAGCCGCCTTCCAGCACAAACCCTTCGGTGCGGTAGCGCGGCGCACGCTCGATCTCGAGGATCTTGCCGCCGACCTGCGCGTCACGGTTCCACGGCGCATACAGGCCGCCGTCAAAACCGCCCCAGGCGTTGAAATCCCAGTTTACGCCGCGCACTTCGCCACGGTTGTCGATCACGAAAGTCGGGCCGGTGTCGCGCACCCAGGCGTCGTCGCTGGACATTTCCACCACACGGATATTGGGCACGTCGAGGCGGGCACGGGCGTTTTCGTACTGGCCGGCGGAAACCGCCACGGTGACCGGCTCAAAACGCGCGATAGCCTTGGCCACCGCCACGTGCGCGGCCTGCGCCGGCTTGCCACCCAGGCGCCAGTTGTCCGGGCGCTCGGGCCAGATCATCCAGGCCTGGGTCTGTGGCGCCCATTCGGCAGGCATATGAAAGCCATCGGCGCGAGGTGTGCTGTGCAGGGTGGTCATGGCGATCAGGGCTCCGAAAGGGTGAAGGCCGACTTTATAACCGATAAAAATCGGCCTTAAAAGCATCAAAACAATATAGCCGATAAATATGACAGCATTTAACCGATAACAATCGATTATTTATAGCTGTTCATCCAGCACCTTCGACAGCATGTCGACAAAGAAATCCACACTGCGTCTGGAGGTGACCATCGGCGGCTTGATCTTGAGAATGTTCAGGTAATCACCGGTCGGCTGCATGAAAATCCCCAGCTCACGCAAGCGGTCGCACAGCAGTGTGGTCTCTTCGGTGGCAGGTTCCAGGGTATGCCGGTCGCGCACCAGCTCCAGGCCCAGATAGAAGCCGGACCCATGAACCGCGCCGACCAACGGGTGACGATCGATCAGGGCTTCCAGCCGCGCCTTGAAATGCGCGCCGACCACTTGGGCGTTTTCCCAGAGCTTTTCTTCCTCCATCACATCCAGCACCGCCATGCCGATCCGGCAACTGACCGGGCTGCCCCCCGAAGACGAGAAGAAATACCCCTCGGCCTCCAGCGCCTCGGCAATCTCGCGACGGGTGATCACCGCCCCCAACGGCTGACCGTTGCCCATGCCCTTAGCCATGGTAATGATATCGGGCACCACGCCCTGCTCTTCAAAGCCCCAGAAGAAATGCCCCATGCGGCCATAACCCACCTGAACCTCATCGGCGATGCACACGCCACCTTGGGCGCGCACCAACGCATACACCTGCTGCAAATAGCCCGGCGGCAGGGAGATGCCCCCGGCATTACCATACACCGGCTCACAGATGAAGCCGGCCAGTTGGCGCTGGCTCGCGGCGATTTTCGCCAAGTTGTGTTCCACACTTCGCACGTAATCCGGCGCGCTGTCCTGCCCGTGGAACTCGCCGCGATAGGTATTGGGCGCGGTCACCGGGTGAACCCAGTCCGGACGACTGCTCAAGGCCTTGGGGTTATCGGCAATCGACGTGGACACCGCATCCGCCGCCACCGACCAACCGTGGTAGGCCTCCAGCACACTGAGCATGTCGCGCCCGCCGCTGTAGGCCCAGGCCAGGCGGATGGCCAGGTCATTGGCCTCGGTGCCGCTATTGACCAGGAAGACCCGGTCCATGCCGTCCGGCGCCAGCGCCAGCAAGCGCTCGGAGAATTCGGCAATCGCCGCATAGTGAAAGCGCGAGTTGGTGTTGAGCAGCGACCACTGCCGCGCTGCCACCGCTGCCATGCGGGGGTGACCATGGCCGAGCACGGCGACGTTGTTGAGCATGTCCAGATAGGAGCGCCCCTGCATGTCGATCAGATGGTTGCGCCAGCCTCGTTCGATGCGCGGCGGATCGACGTAATAGTGCTTCTGCGAGCGCGCGAAGCTGGCGTCGCGTCGCGCCAGCAGGGCTTGGGGGTCGAGCTCGGGTTCGGCATCGCAGGCCAGCCCCAGCAGCGCCGAGGGTGACGGGCATAGCGCTTGCCACGCCGACGCCCGGCTCGGCGTGCAGAACAGCGGTGGCTCAACGTCAGCGCGGCACCATTGCACGGTCAGGGGGGCATGGACCTCGCCCAGTATTTGCCCTTCCACCACCGCCGCTCCCGCGCTCAACGAGGTGCTTACGCCCCACAAGCGCAGGCTCAACGGACCATCCTGCACGCACAGCAAGCCATCGGCACCGACACGCAGCACCCCAGCGAAGGGCGCCTCCACCGCTGTACCGTGGGGCAGGTGCAACTCGACATGCAGCGGGAACGTCTGCGGCTCGGTGGCGCTGTCCGGGCAGGTGCGCGACAAACGGTATTGGCCGTAGCGACTGGCGGCCAACCCGTGAACCGCCGCAGCCTCGTCCAGTAAGCGCCGGTCAATCCCCGGCTGCTCCCAATTGCCCGCTTCGAAGTGTGGGCTGAGCACTCCCAGGTCGATCAGCGCGAACTCGCGTCCCACCAGCCCCGGCAAGAGCGGCGCGAACCCCTCGCTGGCGATCGGTGGCAGCGTCTGCCCGACACAGAGCAGGATCGCCGCCTCCATCAATTCAAACGGCACCGACGTTGCAACCTGGAAAATTTCCCACTCATGCTCGGCGTTTTTCAACAGGTAGTCGTTATCGGGGTCCAGGCGTTGCTGCTGTTCGCTGCTGAGCACCAGCACCGCCGCACGGGCGACGATCAGCGGCCATAGCGCCTGCAGTTCTTCGCGCTGCAACGGCGTAACGGCATGACAGGCCTGGATTGCCGGCAAAATGGCAAAGGGATCGCCCTGGGCATGGTGCAGCAAGGCGGCGCAGGTCACCGACAGGTCGGCGATGCGCCAGGTGTGTACCAGATCGCCGAAATCGATCACCCCCTGGATCTGCCAATGACGCAGGGCATCGCGCTGCCAGACCACATTGTCATCGGTAATGTCCATGTGTACCGCTTGCCACGGCAAGTGATCCGCCAGGGGCCGAATGCGCTCACCGACCTGCTCGGCGACTTGCTCCAATGCCGCGCGGTGGGGCAGGTCTGGCAGGGTCGCCAGCAGGTGGCTGATCAGTTCCTGCGCGTGGCGCGGGTCCCATTGCAGGGTCCGCTCCAGGCCCGGATGCGCAAAATCGGCCAGCGCCTGGCTCATCCGCCCGCACAAGTCACCGAAGCCTGCGATGACCTCGCGGCCCACGTGAGGCAGGTGGGTCAAGGGCTGGCCGTCGATGTAATCCAACAGCCGCAGGTGCAGGGTTTGCCCGTCGACGGTCACGGTCAGCAGGTCCTCACCGGTCAGGGCCTTGATGACTCGGGGGACGCGCAACCCGTCCTGCGCCTGCAAGGCGTGGAGCGCGGCATGCTGGGCGTGCAATTCGACGGCGGCGTAGTCGCCCAGGCAGATTTTCAGAACAAAGCGGCCATGGTTGGTGTCGACGCTGTAGTTGAGGTCTTGTTGGCTGCCCAGGGACCGTAAGGTGCCAGTGAGGCCGTAATGCTGCTCAAGTAACCGAATCGCCTGGTCGGGCCCCACTTGCGGGCAGGGTAGGCTGGCGCGATGGATCAACGTAGCGAGCAACATGGGGCGACCTCGGTTTTTTTGTCAGGCGCTTATATCGCCATTATTGAGGGGGGTTAGGCAACCCCTTCGCATACCGTGCTTGCGCGACCCTGCCGCACAACTCAAGCTATGCTCCATCCGCTTAACGTCCGTCCAAGGAAAAGGCCCTCCGAACATGCGCATTCTTGTCACTGGCGGCGCTGGTTTCATCGGCTCTGCCCTGATCCGCCACCTGATTCAACACACCGAGCACGAAGTGCTCAACCTGGACAAACTGACCTACGCCGGCAACCTGGAGTCGCTGACCAGCATCGCGTCCAACAGCCGCTATGAGTTCGTCCAGGCCGATATCGTCGACCAGGCCACCGTCAGCGCCGTGCTCGCGCGCTTCGAGCCCCAGGCGATCATGCACCTGGCGGCCGAGTCCCACGTGGACCGTTCCATCGACGGCCCGTCGGATTTTATCCAGACCAACATTGTCGGCACCTACAGCCTGCTGGAAGCCGCCCGCGCGTATTGGCAAACGCTCGCAGAGCCGGCCAGGAGCGCGTTCCGCTTCCACCACATCTCCACCGACGAGGTGTACGGCGACCTGCACGGCGTGGACGATCTGTTCACTGAAACCACGCCCTACGCCCCCAGCTCGCCCTACTCGGCCAGCAAGGCTGCGTCCGACCACCTGGTTCGCGCCTGGCAGCGCACGTATGGCCTGCCGGTATTGCTGACCAACTGCTCGAACAACTACGGGCCGTTTCATTTCCCCGAGAAGCTGATCCCCCTGGTGATCCTCAACGCCCTCGCTGGCAAGCCGTTGCCAGTCTATGGCGACGGCTTGCAGGTCCGCGACTGGCTGTTCGTCGAAGACCACGCCCGTGCGTTGCTCAAGGTGGTGACCGAAGGCGTGGTCGGCGAGACCTACAACATCGGCGGCCACAACGAGCAGAAGAATATCGACGTGGTACGCAGCATCTGCGCCCTGCTGGAAGAGCTGGCACCGCAACACCCGGCCGGTGTCGCGCACTTTGCCGACCTGATCACCTTCGTCAAGGACCGCCCCGGCCACGACCAGCGCTACGCCATCGATGCCAGCAAGATCGAACGCGAGTTGGGCTGGGTGCCGCAAGAAACCTTTGAAACCGGGCTGCGCAAAACCGTGCAGTGGTACCTCGATAACCTGGAATGGTGCCGCAGAGTCCAGGACGGCAGTTATCAGGGCGAACGATTGGGCAATACCGACATGAAGGATCTGCTTGCATGATGAAGGGGATCGCATAGGCCCACGGGCCACAGTGGCAAGACGCATTGCGCGAGTGTCTTGCACAGCAGCACTAGGCATAATGCGCCTGTACCCTCAGGCGCATGACTCCCATGACCCCACCCCTCCCGCGAAGACCCCGCTGGCGCAGCCTCGCCCTGTTGGCGCTGTGCCTGGCGCCGCTGCTGTGGCCGCTGGAGCACCTGGCCGAGCGCTACTACCGCAGCGAACTGGCCGGGCAGAACCGCCAGACCCTCGACCTGTACGTCGCCAACCTGCTGGGCACCCTGCACCGCTATGAAGTGCTGCCGCAGATCCTCGGCGACTTGCCAGCCCTGCGCACCGCGCTGGCGGCACCGCAGGTCAGTACCAACCTGGCCAACGCCAACCTGTTGCTCAAGGACGTCGCCGCCCAGGCCGGGGTCGAAGTGATGTACCTGATGGACACCACCGGCAAGACCCTCGCTGCGTCCAACTGGGACAAGCAAGACAGCTTCGTCGGGCGCAATTTCTCGTTCCGCCCGTATTTCAGCGAAGCCATGGCCGGACGCCTGGGCCGATTCTTCGGCTTGGGCACCACCTCGGCCAAACGCGGCTACTTCTTCGCCGCCGCGGTGCGCGACGGCGAGAAAGTCATCGGTGTGCTGGTGGTCAAGGTCGACCTGGACCACACCGAAAGCCTGTGGGGCAACACCCCCGAGCAACTGCTGGTCACCGACCACAACGGCGTCGTGATCCTGACCTCGCGCCCGCAATGGCGGTTCCGCGCCACCCGGCCACTGACGGACGAAGAGCACCAGGCGATCATCGCGATCCAGCCCTACCCGACCCGCGATCCGCAACCGCTGGCCTTGAGCCCGACGGCCTGGCTGCGCCAATCCACGGCCATCGCCGAAACCGGCTGGAACGTGGCGATCCTCGCGCCACAATCGTTGATCAACCGCCCGGTACGCACCGTGGTCGCGGTGGGCGGCGCCACGCTGTTGGTGCTGATGTTGCTGCTGGGCCTGATGATGCAGCGCCGTCGGCACTACCTGGACCGCATCGCCTTCGAAGCCAAGGCCCGACGCGAACTGGAAATGCGCGTGGCCGAGCGTACCAGCGACCTGGAAGGGCTCAACCGGCGCCTGAAACAGGAAGTGCTGGAGCGTGAACATGCGCAGCAGGAACTGGTGCGCGCCCAGGACGACCTGGTGCAGGCGGGCAAACTGTCGGCGCTGGGCACCATGTCGGCGAGCATCAGCCACGAGCTCAATCAGCCCCTGGCGGCGATTCGCAGCTACGCGGAAAACGCCGAAATCCTGCTCGACCATGAGCGAACCGACGACGCGCGCGGCAATCTCAAACTGATCAGCGAACTGACCGGCCGCATGGCCTCGATCATCGCCCACTTGCGCGCGTTCGCCCGCCGCGATCGGCATGCGCCGGAAAGCGTCGCCCTGCAACCGGCGCTGGACGACGCGCTGGCGTTGCTGGCCAAACGGCGGCGCGCGATGGAAGTCGAGCTGATCCGCGATTTGCCCGAGGCGACCTTGTGGGTCGAGGCCGGTGAAACCCGTCTACGCCAGGTGCTGGGCAACCTGCTGGCCAATGCCCTCGACGCCCTCACCGAAAAAGGCCCGCCGCGCAAACTCTGGCTGAGTGCCGAAACCACCGAGCAGGGCGTCAACCTGTACATTCGCGACAACGGCCCGGGGTTTTGCATGGAAGCCCTGGGACGCGCCAGCGAGCCGTTCTATACCACCAAGACCCGCACCCAGGGCCTCGGGCTGGGCCTGGCGATCTGTGACACCTTGATGCGTGCCTTTGGTGGCGAACTGCTGTTTGCCAACCACAAGCAAGGCGGCGCGCTGTTAACCTTGAAATTGCGTGCCGGCTCGCCGGGCGTCAGTCTGCAACCGTCCGAGGACCGCAGTGTATGAGTATCGATAACCAGATTCAGGTGGTGTTGATCGACGACGATCCACACTTGCGTCAGGCCCTGTGCCAGACCCTGGACCTGGCCGGGCTGAAAGTCCTGCCCCTGGGCGAAGCCACCGGCCTCACCGCACAGCTGTCGCGGGATTGGCCGGGCGTGGTGGTCAGCGATATCCGCATGCCTGGCATGGACGGCCTGGAGCTGCTGGCCGAGCTGCACGGCCAGGACCCGGAGCTGCCGGTGCTGCTGATCACCGGCCACGGCGATGTACCGCTGGCGGTGCAGGCCATGCGTGCCGGTGCGTATGACTTCCTCGAAAAGCCGTTCGCCAGCGACGCCCTGCTCGACCGCGTGCGCCGCGCCCTGGCCCTGCGCCGGCTGGTGCTGGATAACCGCAGCCTGCGCCTGGCCCTCAGCGATCGCCAGCAATTGAGCACGCGCCTGGTCGGGCATTCCCCGCAAATGCTGCGCCTGCGCGAGCAGATCGGCGCGCTGGCGGCAACCAAGGCCGATGTACTGATCCTCGGCGAAACCGGCGCCGGCAAAGAGGTGGTCGCCCGCGCACTGCACGACTTGTCGAGTCGGCGTAGCGGGCCTTTCGTGGCGATCAACGCCGGCGCGCTCGCCGAGTCGGTGGTCGAAAGCGAGCTGTTCGGCCACGAGCCGGGCGCCTTTACCGGCGCGCAAAAACGCCGCATCGGCAAATTCGAATTCGCCAACGGCGGCACATTGTTCCTCGACGAAATCGAAAGCATGAGCCTGGACGTGCAGGTCAAGCTGCTGCGCCTGCTGCAGGAGCGCGTGGTCGAGCGCCTGGGCGGCAATCAACTGATCCCGCTGGATATCCGCATCATCGCCGCCACCAAGGAAGACCTGCGCCAGTCCGCCGACCAGGGCCGCTTCCGCGCCGACTTGTATTACCGCCTCAACGTCGCGCCGTTGCGCATTCCACCGCTGCGTGAGCGCGGTGAAGATGCGTTGATGCTGTTCCAGCACTTTGCCGACGAAGCCAGCAGCCGCCATGGCCTGCCGCTGCACGAATTGCAGCCGGGCCAGCGCGCGCTGCTGCTGCGCCACAGTTGGCCGGGCAATGTGCGGGAATTGCAGAACGCCGCCGAGCGCTTCGCCCTGGGCCTGGAGTTGGCGCTGGACAACACCCCGGACAATCTCTCCGCCGGCCTGCTGACCTCCACCCCCGGCGGCCTGAGCGAACAAGTCGAACAGTTCGAAAAAAGCCTGATCGCCGCCGAACTGAGCCGCCCCCACAGTTCCCTGCGCAGCCTCGCCGAAGCCCTCGGCGTACCGCGCAAGACCCTGCATGACAAACTGCGCAAGCACGGCCTCAACTTTGCCGACAGCGCCAGCCACAGCAGCGACGACGAATGACCCACCCTACCCACCAAGAGGCCGCCATGAGCCGCGACAGCCGTTACCTGGAATCTATCCTCCACCACGACATCCCCCTCACCCGGGAAATGGGCCTCAAGGTGCTCGACTGGCAACACGGCCAATTGCAACTGCACTTGCCCCTGCAAGCCAATATCAACCACAAGAGCACCATGTTCGGCGGCAGCCTCTATTGCGGCGCGGTCTTGGCGGGTTGGGGTTGGCTGCACTTGCAGTTGCGCGAAGAAGGCATTCTCGAAGACGGGCATATCGTGATCCAGGAAGGGCAGATCAGTTACCCGCTGCCGGTCACACGAGACGCGACCGTGATCTGCCAGGCGCCGGAGGAGAAAGTGTGGAAGCGCTTTGTGGCGACGTACAAGCGCTATGGCCGCGCGCGGTTGACCCTGGAAACGTGGATTGTGAATGACGGCAGTGACGAGCGCGCAGTGGTTTTCAGCGGCCAGTACGTCCTGCACCGCTAGCCGCCGCGCCACAAAACAAAGTGGGAGCAAGTCAAATCGTCGCACCGCCCCTCCCACATGTTGATCTGCGGAGGCCTTAAGCGCGGGCCAGGGTGAGCAGGCGTTCGCGCCACGCGGCTTTGGCCGGCAGCGCCAGGAAGAACGGGTTCAGCAACGATTCCCGCGCCGGATAGCTGAACGGCTCGCCGCTCAACTCCAGCACTTCGCCGCCCGCACCTTCGAGCACGCCCTGGGCTGCGGCGGTATCCCACTGGGAGGTCGGCGCCAGGCGCGGGTAGCAATCGGCACTGCCTTCGGCCAACAGGCAAAACTTCAACGAGCTGCCGATATTCGCCAGCTTCAACTCACCCAAGCCTTCGCTCAAGCCCTGGAGCAAACGCTCCTGCTCAGGGCTGCTGTGTCGGCGGCTGGCAACCACGGTAAACGCCTCGCCGGCGGCCGGGGCCAGGCGCACCTGGATCGGCCTGGGCGCTTCGTTCACATCGGAGCGCCACGCCCCCAGGCCCGCGCCGCCAAAGTAGCAACGGCCGCTGGTGGGCATCGACACCACGCCAAACACCACGCGGCCCTGTTCGATCAACGCGATGTTGACAGTGAACTCATCGCTGCCGGAAATGAATTCCTTGGTGCCATCCAACGGGTCCACCAACCACCAGCGCTGCCAGCCGGCACGCACGCTCTGGTCGATATCGGCGTCTTCTTCAGAAAGCACCGGGATGCTCGGGTCCAGCGCGGTAAGGCCGGCGAGAATCAGATGATGGGCGGCAAGGTCCGCCGCCGTCACGGGTGAATTATCGGACTTGGACGTCACGGCCACATTGGCGCGCCAGAACGGCATGATGACTTCACCGGCCTGGCGCGCCAGCTCGATCACCGGGGCAATGAATGGGTGGCCTAGAAACAATTCGCTCATGCGCTGAACACTCCACGCTGGGTCAACAGGTCTCGTACCAGGTACAGCGCGGCCAGGGCGCGGCCTTCGCTGAACTGCTCGTTTTGCGCCAGTTGCGCCAGCTCGCGCAGGTTGACCCGGTCTACACGCATCGGCTCGGGTTCATCGCCTTCCAGGCGTTCTTCATACAGATCGGTGGCCAGTACCACCTGGATTTTCTGGCTCATGTAGCCAGGCGACAGCGAAAGCTCGGTGAGGTGCTCCAACTGGCGCGCGCCATAGCCGGCCTCTTCCTTGAGTTCACGGTCCGCCGCCGCCAGCACATCCTCGCCCGGCTCGATCAAACCCTTGGGCAGCGAAAGCTCGTATTCGTCGGTCCCGCCGCAGTATTCCTCCACCAGCAACGCATGCTCGGCGTCGATCATCGCCACGATCATCACCGCGCCGTAGCCGGCACCGCGCCCCACCAGGCGTTCGTAGGTCCGTTCTACGCCGTTGGAAAAGCGCAATTGCACTGCTTCCACGCGGAACAAACGGCTACTGGCGACTATTTCGCGGGAGAGGACGGTGGGTTTCTGGCGCATAAGCGGCTCCTTGGGGTGATCGGGTTACTATACCGTGGCTTTTCCGATTGTCTGTGTCGGATATCTTTACTTACGTGAGAACGCCCCATGCCCTCTTTGCCCTGGCACGCCATCGACACCGTCCTGCTGGACATGGACGGCACCCTGCTCGACCTGCATTACGACAACCACTTCTGGATGGAGCACCTGCCCCAACGCTACGCCGAGTTGCACGGGGTGAGCCGTGCCATGGCCGAGATGGAGTTGCAGCCTCTGTTCGAGCGTAACGCCGGCCAGTTGCAATGGTATTGCCTGGATTTCTGGAGTGCCGAGCTGAAAATCCCGGTGCGCGAACTCAAGCAGGAAACCGCCCACCTGATCGCCCTGCGTGCGGATGCCGATACGTTTCTGGCGGCGATCCGACAGGCCGGCAAGCGCGTGATCCTGATCACCAACGCGCACCGTGATTCACTGTCATTGAAGATGGAACGCATCGAGCTGGCGCCGTATTTCGAGCGGATGATCAGTTCCCACGACTACGGTTTCGCCAAGGAAAACCCACAGTTCTGGGACGCCCTGCAGGCCGATATCGACTTCGACCCGGCGCGCAGCCTGTTCATCGACGACACCTTGCCGATCCTGCGCAGCGCCAGGGACTTCGGCGTGGGGCATTTGCTGGCGGTGAAAGAGCCGGACAGCAAAAAAGGGCCAAAGGACACCGGGGAATTTGCGGCAGTCGAGGACTACCGGGATCTCATTGTCGGACTCTGAACCCATGTGGGAGCAAGCCCCCACACAGGTTTACCGCGTGTACTACTCGGGAATACGCAGCGTCTGCCCCGGGTAGATCTTGTCCGGATGCGACAACATCGGCTTGTTGGCCTCAAAGATCTTGTTGTACAGATTGGCGTTGCCGTACACCGCCAGGGAAATCGCGCTGAGGGTGTCGCCCTTTTTCACCACGACAAAACGCGCCGCCACAATCGGTGCGGGGTCGGTGACCTTGATCTGGTCATCCACACTCGCGACCCCGGCAATATTGCCCAGCGCCAGCAGGATCTTCTCTTTCTCTTCCTGGCTGGCGACTTCGCCGGTCACGGTCACCTTGTCGCCGTCAACCGTGGTCTGTACGTTCGGATTACCCAGACCGACCTTGGCCACATGCTCTTTCAACTGCTCGCTGGCGTTCGCATTACCCGGCGTCAACAGGTCGATCAACTTTTCGCCGGCTTCCTTAACAAAGCTCAAAATACTCATGCTGCTCTCTCCTTGGGTTTGAGTTCCAGATGCCAAAGACTAGACCAGCCCAACAGATCTGGGTTCCCAGCCGCCTAAAGACCCAAACACGCTAGAATCCCCCCGCCATTGGAATAAGCCCTGGAGCGAAGATGGACATCAAGCAACTGAAATTCCTCATCGCCCTCGACGAGACGCGCCACTTCGGCCAGGCGGCCGCGCGTTGCCATATCACCCAGCCGACCCTGTCGATGCGCCTGCGCAGCCTCGAAGAAGAACTTGATCTGCCACTGGTCAACCGTGGCCAGCGCTTCGAAGGTTTCACCGCCCCGGGTGAGCGCGTGCTGGCCTGGGCGCGCACGGTGCTGGCGGCGTATGACGGCCTGCTGGCCGAAGCCGCAGCCTGTCGCGGCAACCTGGTGGGGACGTTGCGCCTGGGCGTAGTGCCGCTGTCGAGTTTCGATCCGTTGGCGCTGATGCAGCAACTGCACACAGAACACCCAAGCCTGCGCTTTGAGCTGTCGGCCCTCAGCTCTGAACAGATCCTCGAACAATTGGCGAGCAATCGCCTGGACCTCGGCGTGTCCTACCTCGACCGCCTGGACAACGAGCGCTTCGACTCCCTGGCCCTCGGCGAAACCCGCATGGGCCTGCTGTACGACCAACGCTATTTCAGCTTCGGCGAAAAGCCCCTGAGCTGGGAAGCCCTGATCGAACTGCCGCTGGGCATGCTCACCAGCGGCATGCACTTCCGGCAGTCCATCGATCACAACTTCCATAGCCGGGGCCTGCACCCGCAACCGTTGTTGCAGACAGACGCGGTCCATCAGTTGTTACAAGCGGTTCACGGCGGGCTGTGCTGTGCGGTGATGCCCTTGGACGGTGGCCTGGATGCGCTGACCGAGCATCTGCGCCTGCAACCGATCGAAGACGCCCACACCCTGGCGCGCCTGGGGCTGATCATGCGCCGCAGCGCCCCGCGCTCTGCGTTGGCGGAAGCGTGTTTCGCGCTGTTTCAGAAATCGCAAACCGAGTCTTGATCGACGTCATCTATCGGTAGATCAGTACTGGCAATTAGACGCGACGCTTTGTCGCGCCTAGTCTAAACACTGACCCATCCGCCGTCGGTACTGCCTCATGAACGCCAAGCGCCCAGTCTGCGCGGCGCCCGCTGTTCAAACGCCCGCGCCCGCCGCCAGCCAGAGCTACCAGTTTTGCACGCTCGAACACACGGAAGTCGCCAGCACCGCGTTGGCGGAAGAAGTGGCGTTGGCGATTGCCTATAACGACATCAGCCAGGCCGTGATGCTGGTGACGCCGACGGACCTCGAAGACTTCATTGTAGGCTTCAGTATCGGCAGCGGCATTATCGCCGACGTTAGCGACATTTATGACCTGAAACTCAGCGGCACGGGCTCTGCCCAGTACGCTCAGGTGCAGATTTCCAGTCGCGCGTTCTGGAACCTCAAGCAGCAGCGCCGCCAACTGGCCGGTACCAGCGGTTGCGGGTTGTGCGGCGTGGAAGCGCTGGAACACGCCCTGCCGGACCTTGAGGTACTGCCCGGCGCGCCCCTGCCGCCGGCGGAGTGGCTCGACGGCCTGCGCCAGCGCATCAGCGCGTTCCAGCCTCTGGGCCAGCACAGCGGCGCGGTGCATGCGGCGGTGTTCATGAACAACCAGGGCGAACTGCTGCTGGGCCGCGAAGACATCGGCCGACACAACGCCCTCGATAAATTGATCGGCGCGCTGATCCGCCAACGGATTCCAAGCGAAGGCGGCCTGGCCATTGTCACCAGCCGTTGCAGCCTTGAGTTGATCCAGAAAGTCCTGCGCGCGGGCATCCAGACCCTGGTCAGCCTGTCGTCGCCCACCGGCCTGGCCCTGCAATGGGCACGCCGGCACAACCTCAATCTCATCCACCTGCCGCAGAAAAGTGCGCCGCGGGTCTACAGCCCTGCGATGGAGAAACAGCCATGAGCAATCACCACCAAGCCGACCAAACCCCAACCCCGCGCTACAAGCCTTACAAGGGTGCGGCAGGCGGCTGGGGCGCGCTGATCAGCGTGGCGCAGGCATGGCTGACCAGCGACAACGCGCTGAAAAACCTGCGCATGATGCTCAAGACCAACCAAAACGGCGGCTTCGACTGCCCGGGCTGCGCCTGGGGCGACTCGCCGGAAAGCGGCATGGTCAAGTTCTGCGAAAACGGTGCCAAGGCAGTCAACTGGGAAGCCACCAAACGCCGCGTCGATGCCGCGTTCTTCGCCAAGCACAGCGTCACCGCGTTGCTGGAGCAAAGTGACTATTGGCTGGAATACCAGGGTCGCCTGACCGAGCCGATGCGCTACGACGCACAGACCGACCGTTACCAGCCCATCAGTTGGGAGGCGGCGTTCGAGCTGATCGGCCAGCACCTCAACGCCCTGCCGAGCCCGGACATGGCCGAGTTCTACACCTCGGGCCGCGCCAGCAACGAAGCGGCGTACCTGTACCAGTTGTTCGTGCGCGCCTACGGCACCAACAACTTCCCGGATTGCTCGAACATGTGCCACGAAGCCAGTGGCGTGGCCCTGGCGCAAAGTGTCGGTGTCGGCAAAGGCACCGTGACCTTTGACGACTTCGAACACGCCGACGCGATTTTCGTCTGGGGCCAGAACCCCGGCACCAACCACCCGCGCATGCTCGAACCGCTGCGCGAAGCGGTGAAGCGCGGCGCTCAAGTGGTGTGCATCAACCCGCTGAAAGAGCGCGGCCTGGAACGCTTCCAGCACCCGCAACACCCGCTGGAAATGCTCACCAACGGCGACAAGCCGACCAACACCGCATACTTCCGCCCGGCGCTGGGGGGCGACATGGCCATCCTGCGCGGCATGGCCAAGTTCCTGCTGTTGTGGGAGCGCCAGGCCCAGGCCGAAGGCAAGGCAGCGGTGTTCGACCACGACTTCCTCAACGAACACACCACCCACGTGCTCGATTACCTCGGCCAGATCGATGACACCTCCTGGGAAGAAATCGTCGCGCAGTCCGGCCTGCCCCTGGTGGAAATCGAGCAAGCGGCGCGCATGTACGCCAAAGGCAAGAACGTGATCATGTGTTGGGCGATGGGCATCACCCAGCATCGTCACTCGGTGCCGACCATCCAGGAAATCGCCAACCTGATGCTGCTGCGCGGCAATATCGGCCGCCCGGGCGCCGGCCTGTGCCCGGTGCGCGGCCACAGTAACGTGCAGGGCGACCGCACCATGGGCATCAACGAACGGCCGCCGGTGGCGTTCCTCGACGCCCTGGAGCGGCGCTTCCAGTTCCAGGTGCCGCGCACCAACGGGCACAACGTGGTCGAGGCGATCCACGCCATGCTGGAAGGCCGCGCCAAAGTATTTATCGGCCTGGGCGGCAACTTCGCCCAAGCCACCCCGGACAGCCCGCGCACCTTCGAAGCCCTGCGCAATTGCGACCTGACCGTGCAGATCAGCACCAAGCTCAACCGCAGCCACCTGATGCACGGCAAAGACGCGCTGATCCTGCCGTGCCTGGGCCGCACCGACATCGACATCCAGGCCGAAGGCCCGCAGGCGGTGACGGTGGAAGACTCGTTCAGCATGGTCCACGGCTCCAACGGCCAGCTGCAACCGCTGTCGAGCCTGATGAAATCCGAGCCGGCCATTCTCGCCGGCATCGCCGCCGCCACCCTGGGCAGCCAACCGGTGGACTGGAACTGGCTGGTGGCCGACTACGGACGTATTCGCGAGCTGATCGCCGACACCATCCCAGGCTTCAAGGACTTCAACGAGCGGATCAAAAACCCGGGCGGTTTCTACCTGGGCAACGCCGCCGGGGCACGTCGCTGGAACACGCCTTCGGGCCGCGCCAACTTCCGCCCGAACGTTCTGCCCAAGGACCTGATCCACGAACGCACCCACGCCACCGGGCACGTGCCGGACCTGATCATGCAGTCGATGCGCTCCCACGATCAGTACAACACCACCATTTATGGCCTGGACGACCGCTATCGCGGGGTCAAAGGTCAACGCGACGTGTTGTTCGTCAACGAAGCCGACATCATCCGCCTGGGCTTCAAGCCGGGGCAAAAGGCCGACATCGTGTCGCTGTGGGAAGACGGCCGTGAGCGCCGCGTAAAAGGCTTCACCTTGCTCGCGTTCGATATTCCGGCGGGGCAGGCAGCGGCTTACTACCCGGAAGTGAACCCGCTGGTGCCCTTGGAAAGCACCGGGGATGGCAGCCATACGCCGACGTCGAAATTTGTGGCTATCCGCCTGGAAGCGGCGAGCGACAATGGCCTGATCATGGCGCGCTCGGCGTAAATCCCGGGCACAAAAAAGGCCGCTTTTGCATAAAAGCGGCCGTTCCGAAGTAACTAAAGACCCGCCGAAATCACTTAAGTTCCCTAGCTAAAACAGTAAGTTAGAGAATTGTGTACAAGTCGTGTTACTGGTCGGATTTCTATTGTCACAATGTCGACACAGCCTCAGGATCGCGCCGTCATCCTCTTGAGGTCTCTCTATGAAGTTCTCCTCGATTCTCTTGTTGTCCCTTGGCCTGGTCAGTGGCGCAGCCATGGCCGGTGGCACCACCGAAGCCGGTGTAGGCGGCGCATTGGGCGGGGTACTCGGTTCGGTTGTCGGCCAGCAGGTCGGCGGTAATACCGGTTCAGCCATCGGCGCAGCCCTGGGCGGCGCGGGCGGCAGTGCGGTCGGCGCTGACAAGCGCAGCCGCGGCGAAGCAGCCATTGGCGGCGCCCTGGGCGCAGCGGGCGGCAACGTGGTAGGCCGCAGCATGGGCGGCACCACCGGCAGCCTGATCGGCGCAGCCGCTGGCGGCGGCGCGGGCGGCGCGCTGGGCAACTACATGGGCAACAAGAGCGATGACGACGACCGTCGTTACCGTGGCCGTGACGACCGTCGCTACTACCGGGATGGTCACCCTGGCCGTGGCCATGCCTATGGCCATCGCAAGAACAAGCATCACTACCGTGATTGATCAGATCTAAAGAACACTGAAGAAACACTGTGGGAGGGAGCTTGCTCCCGATAGCCGAGTTTCAGTCACCCATGTGCTGGCTGATACACCGCTATCGGGGGCAAGCCCCCTCCCACAGTCAGGCCAGCAAGCGCTGCAACGCCTCGCGCAACCGCTCCGGAATCGTCACCGGCTGGTTCGTCCCCCGATCCACGAACACATGCACGAAGCGCCCTGCCGCACAGGCGTCCTCTTCGCCTGCCTTGAACACCGCCAACTCATACTGCACCGAGCTGTTGCCCAACTTGCCGACCCGCAGGCCTATTTCGATGCGCTCGGGAAAGGCGACGGAAGCAAAGTAATCACACGCCGAACTCACCACAAACCCCACCACCTCGCCGTCATGAATATCCAAGCCACCGTGTTCGATCAGGTAGGTATTCACCGCGGTGTCGAAGAAGCTGTAGTAGGTCACGTTGTTCACATGACCATACACATCATTGTCGTGCCAGCGCGTAATGATCGGCTGGAAGTGCCGGTAATCGGCGCGTTGGGGCATGGAGTCAGGCATCGGCGCGTCTCGTCAAAGTGGGTTTACAGGTTATTCAAATGGATTTCGGCCCACTCGCGTACCTCGGCGTAGGGGTAGTCCTCCAGCGCAGCAAAACCAGGGATGCCGCGTGCCTTCAATTTGGTGAACAGCGGCACGCTGATACCGCCCAGGAACCGCGTCAGCCGTTCGGCGCCGGGCAGTTGGCCGCAGTACTCATGATGCCTGTGGATAAAATCACCGCACAGCCCCATGAAGTTTTTATCCACAAGCGGCGCCAGGCTCGGCGGCGCCGGCAAATGCGCGACATGGCCGTGGCACACCGAACAATGCCCGCAGCGCTGCGGTGCATGTTCATCACCGAAATAGCGGGCCAGGCGCTGGCCCAGGCAGTGTTCGGTGGCGAACAGGTCGAGCATGGCGTGAATCCGCGCCACTTCCGTGACCTCGTGTTGCTTGAAGCCTGTGTATAACTCGGCGCTCAACACCTGCGGATCGAAATCGGTATTCAGCAGGCTGTAGACCTCCGTCATCTGCTTGCTTTCCAGCTCGATCAGGCCCTGCTCCTGGAAGTAATCCAGTGCTTTCACCACGCGATTGCGCTCGGCCTGGTGCTGTTGATAAAGCGTGTCGAAATCCACCGTCGCCCAGGTCTTGGCCCGTTTGCACACCTGGACGATCGCTGCGACAAACGCCTGCCGCTCCCCGGAAAACCGCGCCAACAAGGCCTCAGGCTCGATCAGGTACTTGAACCGGTATTCGGCGTAAAACGCGTAGCGCGGCGCAATCACGCCTTTGAGTTCCAACTGCACCAGCAGCGTCTTGAGGGGCAGCTCGCGGATGTTGCTGTGGTCCGACAGCGAGCGCAGCAGAAACTCCCACTGCCCGTCCCCTCGCGCGGCCTGCAACTCGTCCAGCACACGGCGAATGCCCTCCTGCTCGGGCGTGTCGCCGTACACGAAGTTTTCCAGCACATTGAGGCTGTCGCGGTTGGCGAGCACCAGGCAATCCGAGGGTTGCCCATCACGCCCGGCGCGGCCGATTTCCTGGCTGTAGTTTTCGATGGATTTGGGCAGGTCGAAATGCACCACGTTGCGGATATCGCTCTTGTCGATGCCCATGCCAAACGCGATGGTGGCGACGATGCAATTGGAGCGCCCACCCATGAAACGCTGCTGGATGCCCTCGCGTTTATCGTGGGGCAAGCCGGCGTGATACGCCTCGGCCTGGATGCCATGGCGATTCAGGTGCTCGGCGATCTGCTCGGCGGTTTTCTGCAAGGTAACGTAGACGATGCTCGGCTGGCCGGGCCGCTCGTTCATCCATTGCACCAGCCGCCGACGCTTGTCCGCGCCGCTCACCGGCTCTACCAACAGGTTGAGGTTCGGCCGGTAGAAGCCCGTGGTGATCACGTCGTCAGGCGCAATGGCGAACTTGGCCTGCATGTCGGCAATCACCTTGGGCGTCGCTGTAGCCGTCAGCAGCAGCGCTTGTGGGATATTGAACTGATGCTGGTAGTCCGGCAGCTTCAAATAATCCGGACGGAAGTTGTGGCCCCACTCGGAAATACAGTGCGCCTCATCCACCACCAGCAATGAAATGGGCACGCTCTGCAGGAAGTTGCGAAAGCGCTCGTTCTTCAAGCGCTCCACGGAAATCATCAGGATTTTCAACTCGCCCGAGCGCGCGCGCGCCATCACCTCATTGGCCTCATCGCGGCTTTGCGCCGAATCGATACTGCCGGCCGAGATGCCATGGCGTTGCAGGAAACCCAACTGGTCCTGCATCAGCGCCAGCAACGGCGATACCACCAGCGTCAGGTGCGGTAGCAACACCGCCGACAGCTGGTAACACAGGGACTTGCCCGACCCGGTCGGAAAAATCGCTGCCGCCGAACGACCGGCCAGCACGGCGCTGACTGCGGCTTCCTGGCCCAAACGAAATTGTGGATAACCAAAGACCTGCTGGAGGGTGTCGTGCATAAGCTGTCACTCCATTGACCGCTGAAGGTGGCTCAAAAACATAGCCTGGGACGCTCAGCGAATCGAGATAGGTCGCAAGGAAAAAAGAGACAGGATGATACACAGGATGGGGCAATGGCCTTGGGCCAAATGTGACAAGTTCGACTGTGTAAGTAGGAACATCACAAACCAAATGTGGGAAGGGGATTGCTCCCGATGGCAGTGTATCAGTCAGAAATTAACCGACTGAATTACCGCCATCGGGAGCAACCTCCTTCCCACACCTTAGAACGGCCCTACAGCTAAATCAGCGGTTCTGCACACGCTCGATCGCCGTGTCATACACCGGATTGGCCTTCTGTTCCTTGGCCAACTGGTAGTGACGCAACGCATCCGCGAACTGCCCCGCCGCTTCGTAGATCCGCGCAATGTTGTAGTAGGCGCCGGCACGCACGGTCGCGGCAGTGGCACCGTTCGCCAGGGCGATGGCCTTGCGGTTGGCCCAGATCGACTCGGCGGTGTTGCCGGCCTTCTGATACGCCAGGCCCAGGTTGCCGTAGGCTTTGCCGAAGCTATTGTCCAGGTCGATGGCCTGACGGAACAGGTCGATGGCCTGGTCCAGGTTACCTGCCTGGTAGGCTGCTTCGCCCTTCAGGTTCAGCTTCTTCGCATCCGCTTGTACCGACGAGCTGACAGCCACTGCGGTGACAGCCACGCTGTCGTCCAGCAGCGGCTTGACCTCATTGAGTACGTCTTCGGCACCGACTCTCACACCGGTGAACGTGTTGATGTCCTGGAAGTCGCCACTACCGGTCATGCGGAACACGGTCCACAGGTTGCCAGCGCGGTTCTGCGGCACGTAGTAGGTGCGTACCAGGGATTGTCCCATGTACACAAACACCTTGGCCTCACTGTTGGACAACTCGTTCGAGTTTGGATAACCACTGTTGGAGTAGTCATGCACGGCATACACGTAGCTTTCGCCGTAGTGCTTCTTCTGCAGGGTAATGGTTTCCGGGCCATAGCTGTCGGTGTCGTCCACATCCAACTCAGCGTCGGTGCCCTTTTTGTTACGGAAGAAGATGTTATTGCCGGGGAAAATCATATGCGAGTCGAGGTCGCGCGGGGTCTTGCCCCAGGTCAGCACCACACGCAGGCCGTCGAGGTTTTCCATCACCGGGCTGATGGCGTAGGTCATGCCGGCACAGGGGCACTTCACTACCAGGTTGGAATAGCCGGGCTTCTTGATGATCAACAGGTTGCTGGCATCATCGGCCGCTTCGCTGGTGAGGGTCACCTGGCCTTGGGCGTTGGTGCGGCCCACTACGTTCTGTGCGCCGTTACGTTGCAGCAGGACTTCGGCGTCGGCGATTTTCTGGTCCTTGACCACCGCACTGAGCACCTCGATCGGCAACTGCTCGGCCTGGATCGAAAAAGCCACTGCACACAATGACATCGCCGAAGCGACACGAAGCAAACCCATGCTTAACTCCCTTTAAGTAGTAGGCGGAATCGCCCTGTAAGATTTCGCGGTGAAACATACGCTGAATTCAGAGCGCTGGCAGAATTTTTCTACAGAATGTGATGTGGTTTTATCGAGCACTTGGTACTACGCCAAGATCAGCCTTCGCCTCGGACGACGGGCAAGCGCAACGCCCACAATTGATTGGTTTTACCCGGCAAGTCCCGGCGAAATAAAAAATGCCGGAAGCATCTGTAAGAAACCGTCAAATACAGCGTAATCCTCTTCCTAAACCGCTTCAAACACCCGCTTGGCCCTCTATAGAAGTGACCTGCGGCTGACCGAAAATAGCGTCCTCTCAACTATTTCGGCAAAAGCCCGTGAATTTAGAAAGGACTCAATACATCGGTCATTACGGCGTCACGCTCTCCGTGATTCGCTCCACCGTAAAGCCTAACGGCAAGCAAGCGCTCAGCGATTTGATATCTCGCAAACCCTGCAACTTGCATAGCGCAGACATCATCATCGGCCTCGATGCTCAGGCGAGCGGTGGCATAGACCCTCAGCGCTCAAGCATCTCAATGCACGTGTATTCAAATGAACCATAATCAATGGCTTTACCTACAGACGGCGCTATTTCTTGCCTTCTATTTATCGCTTTACTACAAAATCACCGACTGCACGCTAAGAAAGCGTTTCGCCGTTACCTTCGTCGTAACTGGGTTAGTCCTTTTGTTCTGGCTACCCTACGTCGCCATCATCCTTAGCATTCAACTCCTTCCTCTAGCCCTGTTCTTGATAGGCTTGGCACTCTTCATCACCCGAAACAAATTTCGCCTCAAACGCGACCGTCCCCCTCACCCACTCCTGCGTGCTCCCACCATGAACCTCGCCCCCAACTTCCCCGAAGACCCGGTCATGCAGCAACTCCTGCAACTGCTGCACGAAGAAATCGGCCTGCCCAAACACAAGACCATTCGCCTGCAGACCTCACTCAACTTCGACCTGGGCTGCGACGGCAGCGAAGCCAAGCAACTCATGGAAGCGCTGGAACAGGAATTCGCCCTCGATCTGGGCGACTACGACACTTATCGTTACTTCAACCCACCGGTGTTTGATGTGTTCCTCAAGCGGCGGGCCAAGGGGCGTGGCGAAAAGGTGCCGCTGACTATCGGCATGCTTTACCTGGCGATCAAAACCCACAGCTGGGACACGCAGACGCTGGAAAACTTGAGCTAACCGACAAAACAGCGGCAGGCGCCAACTGACCGTTCGCGCACAAAAAAGCCGCCCACAAGGGGCGGCTTTTTCACAACGACCGAATCTTACAACTTCGGACCCGCTGCCTTGATCGCATCGCTCACGTCAAACTTCTTGAAGTTCTCGATGAACAGACCCGCCAGCGCCTTCGCCGCTTCGTCGTAGGCAGCCTTGTCAGCCCAGGTGTTACGTGGGTTCAACAGGCCGGTCTCAACACCCGGTACAGCCAATGGCACGTCCAGGTTGATGGTGTCGAGGTGTTGCGTTTCAACGCCGATCAACGCGCCGCTCTGGATCGCTGCGATCACGCCGCGGGTGGTCGGGATGTTGAAGCGTTGGCCGACGCCGTAGCCGCCGCCGGTCCAGCCGGTGTTGACCAGGTAGACCTTGGAGCCGAAGCCGCGGATGCGCTTGATCAGCAGCTCGGCGTATTCGCCGGCCGGGCGTGGGAAGAATGGCGCACCGAAGCAAGTCGAGAAGGTCGACTTGATGCCGCTGCCCGAACCCATTTCAGTCGAGCCCACCAGTGCGGTGTAGCCGGACAGGAAGTGGTAGGCCGCTTGTTCTTCGCTGAGGATCGACACAGGCGGCAGTACGCCGGTCAGGTCGCAGGTCAGGAAGATCACAGCGTTTGGCTCGCCGCCGAGGTTCTTCTCGGAACGCTTGGCCACGTGCTCGAGCGGGTAGGCGGCACGGCTGTTCTGGGTCAGGCTGACATCGCTGTAGTCGGCATGCTTGGCCTCGTCGATGACGACGTTTTCCAGCACCGCGCCGTGCTTGATGGCTTTCCAGATAACCGGCTCGTTCTTCTCCGACAGGTCGATGCACTTGGCATAGCAACCGCCTTCGATGTTGAACACCACGCCCTTGCCCCAGCCGTGTTCGTCGTCACCGATCAGGTAACGGCTTTCGTCGGCGGACAGGGTGGTCTTGCCGGTGCCGGACAGGCCGAAGAACAGGGTCACGTCGCCTGCTTCGCCAATGTTGGCGGCGCAGTGCATCGGCAGTACGTCGGCGGCCGGCAGCAGGAAGTTCTGCACCGAGAACATGGCTTTCTTCATTTCACCAGCGTAAAGCATGCCGGCGATCAGCACTTTTTTCTGGGCGAAGTTGAGAATCACGCAACCGTCGGAGTTGGTGCCGTCACGCTCAGGCACGCACTCGAAGTTGGCCACGTTGAGCACTTGCCACTCGTCACGGCCGGCCGGGTTGTACTGGGCCGGGTTGATGAACAGGCAACGACCGAACAGGTTATGCCAGGCAGTCTGGGTGGTCATCTTCACGGCCAGGTAGTGGTCTTCGGAGGCCCCTACATGCACGTGGGAAACAAAATGTTCTTGCGCGTTGTTGAACGCCTCGACGCGAGCCCACAAGGCATCGAACTTGTCGGCCGGGAACTTGCGGTTGATCGGGCCCCAGGCAATGGCGTCCTGGGTCGAAGGCTCTTCAACGATGAAACGGTCGACTGGCGAACGGCCGGTACGGTGACCGGTTTCTACGACCAGTGCGCCAGTATCGGCAAGCACGCCTTCACCGCGCTGCAGGGCTTCTTTGACCAGATCGTCAACACTCAGATCGGTGTATACGGCGTTATTGGCTTGCGTCATGAGGTTCCCCGTCGGCCTGTGGCCGAGTGCTCCAAACGTTTTGTAGTAGAAAGTTGCGCACTACTACCGCGAAAAAAGTGGGCCGGATTATGCCAGAAAAGCCCAAAAAAAGTAGGGCCCTCCCGTCAGAACAGCGCTAATCCGGCATTTGTCAGGTGATTTACCTGTGCTTAAACGTTTTAGTGGCGGGTATCTGAGGGGGTACCGATACCGGCGCCGGCGAACAATTGGGCGATATCGGCGGCGTCGAACAGGTAGCGCTGGTTGCAGAACTGGCAGTCGATTTCGATCTGACCACCGTGTTCCACCACCAGATTTTGCGCATCTTCCAGGCCGAGACTGACCAGCGCGTTCGCCGAACGCTCGCGAGAGCAACTGCAATGGAAGCGCAAGCCCTGCGCGTCGAACAGGCGCACAGTCTCTTCGTGGTACAGGCGATGCAGGATGGTTTCGTTGTCCAGGGCCAGCAATTCTTCAGCGGTCAGGGTGCCAGCCAGGGCGGTGAGGTTGCGCCAGCTTTCGGCGCGTTCGTCGTCGTCCTTGATGCGGTCGGCGGGCAGCTGTTGCAGCAACAGGCCACGGGCGCGCTTGCCGTCGGCGTTGAGCCAGAAGCGCGTGCCGATCTGCTGGGACATAACGAAATAGTTGGTGAAGCAGTCCGACAGGTTTTCGCCGTCGAGGTCGACGATGCCCTGGTAACGCTGGCCGTCGGTCGGGTCGACGGTGAGCGCCAGCACGCCGTTGGGCATCAGGTCGGCCAGGGTCGCGTCCGGGGCGATCAGGTCAGCCTCATACCGGGCCAGGCCACGGATCTCACGCTCGCTGGAGCACTCGATCATCAGCAACGGGACCGGACCTTCGGACCGCGCCTGCAGGATCAGCAACCCGTCGAATTTCATGGTGCCGACCAACAGCGCCGCCGCCGCCATCAATTCACCGAGCAGTTGCGCGACCGGCTCCGGATAGGGGTGCTTGGCGAGGACTTCGGCATAGCTGCGCTCCAACGAGACCAGTTCGCCGCGGGCGTCGTTCTCGTCGAAGATGAAGCGTTGGGTGAAGTCGGTATCCGGTAAATCAGTCATAGGTCTGGGTATCTGAATTGATGACAAAATTATTACAATATTTATAAGATTGAACGCTTTCGCACCATTTTAGTGCGACTTTCTCCGGAAAACAGAGAGCTTATATAGAGCAAAGAGGGACAGTTTATGAACAATCCGGGTTTGTTCCAAGCCAAGTGGAACCTCCGGCGATGGGCTTTTTGCAATCTACTCGCATTCGGGCTGCTGTGTTTTTGGCTGTGGCCCGCAGGCCAGATGCTATGCGTGTTTTTCGACGAGTGGCTGTTTCACCTGTTCAATGCCCCCTGGCGAGCAATCCGACCTGGCTGCATGTGTGGGCCGCGGCCAGCCTGCGGCCGTTTGATGCGGTGGTCGGCGTGATTCTGCTGACGCTGTTGATTCGCGGCGATTGGGTGTTCAAGGCGGCGCAGGTGCGCCAGGCGTTTCTTGGCTTCTTCGGGATTCTGCTGCTGTTGCTGTTTATCCGCATGCTGTTTTCCAAACTCGCGGCGCAGATGGGTTGGCAACACAGCAGCCCTTCGATGGTGCTCAGCGGCGCGATTCAGATGAGCGACTATTTCCCGGGGCTGGAGAAAACCTGGGAGTTGAAAGACCGTTCGAGCCAGAGTTTCCCTGGGGATCACGCTTCGGTGCTGCTGATCTGGGGAATGTTCATGACGGTATTCGCCCAGCGGCTGGGCCAGGTGCTGGTGATCTGGGGCCTGGCGTTGTTGTTCATGATGCCGCGGCTGGTGGCGGGCGCACATTGGGCGCAGGACGATTATATCGGCGGAGTGTTGCTGGCACTGCTGGCATTGGGATGGGGCTATTACACACCGTTTGCGGCAAAGGTGTCGCAGGTGTTGCTACGGCTGACCGCGCCAGTGTTCGGGTTACTCGCCAAGCTGCCGGTGATCGGGCGATTGAGCGTCATGCGCGCATCCTGCTGACGCTCCCACATCTATCAATCTGCTTTGCGCTGACGATGTGCGCGATCAATCGTCATTACCGCTGCCGCGAAACTTGAACAGGTCGCGGCGCTGCTTCTTGCTCGGCTTGCCATCGGTGGTCATGCCTGTGGCGCCGGCCTTACGCATCGCCGCTGCGTTTTCGCGCTTGGCGACGCTGGCTTCGGTCTCGGCATACAGCGCCTGCGCTTCGGGCGCGCCACGGCGCACGCTGGAAAGCGCCTGGACCACGACAGTTTTTTCGTCAAACCCTATGCGAATCTGCAACTCATCACCCACGCGCGGCTCTTTGCCCGGCTTGCAGCGTTCGCCGCGATGATGCACCTTGCCACTCTCGATAGCGGCCTTGGCCAAGGCACGGGTCTTATAGAAACGCGCCGCCCACAGCCATTTGTCCAAACGGATTTTTTCTTCCTCTGCCTGCTTCTGAGCCACTTGAATTCCTCGTTCTGAAAAATGTCGCAACTTTACTGTTGAAACCCTTCGACGCATAAACCCCAAGGCTCACCTAAGATACGCCAGGTAGCCCCCTGTTTTCGCGAGGATACCCTGTGACCGACTTCCCGACTTCACTCACCTCGTCCAACCAGCATTGCGTGGGCTGCCAGCAAAGCGAGCCCTTGGGTTTTGATTTTGCATTCGCCTACCAACCGATCGTAGACCTTCGCGACCATTCGGTTTTTGCCCACGAAGCCTTGGTGCGGGGTTCACAGGGCGAAGGGGCGTTGTCGGTGCTGGCCCAGGTCAACGATAGCAACCGCTACCGTTTCGACCAGCGTTGCCGTACTCAGGCAATCGCCGGCGCCGCCGCCCTGGGGATGCAAACCTGTCTTTCCATCAATTTCATGCCCAACGCGGTGTATCGACCCGAGCTGTGCATTCGCAGCACCCTGGAGGCCGCCCGCACGCACAATTTTCCGCTTGACCAGCTGATTTTCGAGACACTGGAAAGCGAACACATAGATAACCATCGCCATTTGACGAATATTCTGCGTGAATACCGCGAATTCGGCTTCAAAACTGCCATCGACGATTTCGGCGCGGGCTATTCGGGGCTGAACCTGCTGGCCGATTTCCAACCTGACTTGATCAAACTCGACATGGCGCTGATTCGCGATGTCGACCAGGATCGTGTCCGCCAGGTCATCGTCCAGGGGATTGTCACAATCTGTGAGCAGTTGGGCGTTACTGTCATCGCTGAAGGCATTGAAAGTGCCGGTGAGCGCGACTTCCTGTCCGACTGTGGAATATTTCTGATGCAGGGCTACTGGTTCGCCAAGCCCGCATTCAACGCGCTGGCCGAGGTTTCCCCTCAAGCCTGGGCGAATTGACCGGTTCCCCATATTGAAGACATTTGACCATTTGACCGTTGTCGGTCTGCGTGAGTGGGTGGCACTTCCCGACTTGGGAGTGGCAGGCCTGCGCGCGAAGATCGACACCGGTGCCAGCACTTCGAGCCTGCACGCCACCGATATCGAACCCTTTGAGCGCGACGGTGAGAAATGGGTGCGCTTTACCGCACACCTGGGCAGCGTTGTGCAGTTGCGTCACCGCCGCTGCGAAGCGCCGCTGGTGGCGATGAAAACCATCAAGAGCTCCAATGGTCATGCGCAGGTGCGCTATGTGATCAGCACCACCCTGGCGCTGGGCGACCGGGTATGGCGGGTGGAGTTCACCCTCGCCTGCCGCAAGGCCATGCGCTACCGCCTGCTCCTCGGTTCCAAGGCGCTGATTGACGGCCAGTTGGTGGTCAATCCCGGCGTCAAATACGTTCAAGACAAGCCGGTGTTCCCGGTCTCCACTATTTCTGCCCCAGGTGCTGCATGAAGATTGCTGTGCTGTCGCGAAACCCGCGTCTGTATTCCACCCGCCGCCTGGTCGAGGCCGGCACCGAACGTGGCCACGAAATGGTGGTGATCGACACGTTGCGTGCCTATATGAACATTGCCAGCCATAAGCCGCAGATCCATTACCGCGGCAAACCACTGGAAGGCTTTGATGCGGTGATCCCGCGTATCGGCGCCTCGGTGACCTTTTATGGCTGCGCGGTGTTGCGCCAGTTTGAAATGATGGGCGTCTCCCCGCTGAATGAATCCGTCGCGATCGCGCGCTCGCGGGACAAGCTGCGCTCGCTGCAATTGCTGTCGCGCCGGGGCATCGGCCTGCCGGTCACCGGCTTTGCCCACTCCCCCGACGACATTCCCGACCTGATCGAAATGGTCAACGGCGCGCCGCTGGTGATCAAGGTGCTGGAAGGCACCCAGGGCATCGGCGTGGTGCTGTGCGAAACCGCCACGGCGGCGGAGTCGGTGATCGAGGCATTCATGGGCCTCAAGCAGAACATCATGGTGCAGGAATACATCAAGGAAGCCGGCGGTGCGGATATCCGCTGCTTCGTGGTCGGCGACAAGGTGATTGCCGCGATGAAACGCCAGGCCAAGCCTGGGGAATTCCGCTCCAACCTGCACCGTGGCGGCAGCGCCAGCCTGATCAAGATCACCCCCGAAGAGCGCATGACCGCGCTACGGGCGGCCAAGGTCATGGGGTTGAGCGTGGCGGGTGTGGACATCCTGCGTTCCAACCATGGCCCGCTGGTGATGGAAGTCAATTCATCACCTGGCCTGGAAGGCATCGAGACCACCACCGGCAAGGATGTGGCGGGGATCATCATTCAGCATCTGGAAAAGAGTGGCGGGCCGAACATGACCCGGACCAAGGGCAAGGGCTAGAGGAGCAGTCTTCAGCTTGAAGCTTCAGGCTGCAAGAGACGGGCAGAAGCCGTTTGTTTTTCTCTTGCAGCTCTAAACGTGCAGCTTGCCGCTGCAGCTACACCGCGTCTCGGGGCAACATCAAACCCAACGGCAAGCGCACCCGCGCTTCCAGCCCGCCGCCCTCGCGGTTGCGCAGCTCAACATTGCCGCCATGCATCGAGGCAATCCGCCGCACAATCGCCAGCCCCAAACCGGTGCCCTTGCCACCCCGAGCACGGTCGCCACGGGTGAAGGGGTTGAAGATGCCTTCCAGCTCGGCCGGGTCGATACCGGCCCCGCGATCCATCACGCTCAGCACCACATAGGGCGCAGCACTGTCACCGGAGACATACGCCGCCACTTCCACATCCGAACCGGCGTGGTGCAAGGCGTTGCCGATCAGGTTGTTCAGCAGGCGCTTCATCGAGACCCGACGCAACGCAAACGGCTGGATCGGCTCCAGGCGCATCCGCACCTGCTCGCCATTCTGGTTGTAGGGCGCTACCACCTCGCGCACCAGGTCCGTCAGGTCGACGACTTCCACCACCTCGTCGCGACCATCGCGGATAAAGGCCAGGAACTGGTCGAGAATCGCGTCCATGTCCTCGATATCACGCACCATGTCGTCCGTGAGATCGGTATGGTTGCCCATCAGCTCCAGGGACAGCCGCAAACGCGTCAATGGCGTGCGCAAGTCATGGGACACGCCCGCAAGCATCAGCTCGCGCTCGCGCCCGGCCTGTTCGACGTCCTCGGCCATCTGGTTGAACGCGCTGTAGACCTCGGTCATCTCGCTGGGCGTGTCGCTGACCGGCAGGCGCACACTGCGCCCCTGTCCCAGCTGGCGGGCGGCGAACACCAGGCGCTTAAGCGGTTGATTGAGCTGGCGCACGAAAATCCACGCAGACGCCGTCGAAAGCAAGCCGATAGCCAGGAACCAGCCCAGTACATTCCAGATCTTCTGCCCTCGCAAAGGGTGCGGATACAGCGGCACCTTCAGCCAATCTTCCCCCAGGCTCGGCGCGCGCACCCACAGCGCGGGCGACACATGCATACGCAGCCGTACTTCGGTGTCGTCGCCCAATTCCGCCTGCATCTGGCGCTGGTAAATCTCACTGTAGGGCCAATGCTGCTCGCCTTCCGGCACACCTGCACCCGCCACGCGCACCAGTGTGGCCGCCTTGGCGATTTTCTCGCGGTTCTCGGGGTCGGCCGCCCAATAGGCGCGCAAGGTCAGGGCGACACCGTGGCTGTATTGCCGATCCACCAGCACGTCTTCGTTCATCAACAGATAAACCAGCGTGAGTGCCTTGGAAAACAGAACGACGATGAGCACCAGCCAAAGGGTGCGGGAGAAGAAACTTTGCGGGAACCACAGCGGGGTTTTCATAGGAGACAGCTAGACACCTTGCAGGAACGAGCGGCGCTCGCAGAATTGCAGACGCCGGACATCCCGTCGCCCCTCATGGAGCCAAACGCCAGGATGCCCGCCCCTGCAAATCATCGGTCACTTGGTTGCAGTGCCATCCGGCACAAACACATACCCCACGCCCCACACCGTCTGGATATAACGCGGCTTGGACGGGTCCGGCTCGATCATTCGGCGCAGACGGGAGATCTGCACGTCGATGGAGCGCTCCAGAGCGTCCCATTCCCGACCACGGGCCAGGTTCATCAGTTTGTCGCGGGTCAGCGGCTGGCGCGCGTTCATCACCAGCGCCTTGAGCACGGCGAACTCGCCGGTGGTGAGCATGTGGACTTCATCGCCACGCTTGAGCTCACGGGTGGCCAATGACAGTTCGTAATCGCCGAAGGTGACGCTTTCGTCTTCACTGCCCGGTGCGCCCGGCACCGGCGCCGCCTGGCGACGCAATACGGCCTTGACCCGCGCCATCAGCTCGTCCGGGTTGAACGGTTTGGCCAGGTAGTCATCAGCGCCCAGTTCGAGGCCCTTGATGCGGCTCAGCTCATCGCCCTTGGCGGTGAGCATGATGATCGGAATCTGGTTGTTCGCGCCGCGCAGGCGTTTGCAGGCGGTGAGGCCGTCTTCGCCGGGTAGCATCAGGTCGAGCACGACCAGGTTGAACACTTCCCGCCCCAACAGGCGGTCCATCTGCTCGGTGTTTGGCACCGCGCGGGCACGATAACCCTTGGAGTTGAAAAAACGCTCCAGCAGGCTGCTCAGCCCCGGATCGTCATCAACGATGAGAATTTTTTCGCCTTCAGCAGTTTGTGCAGTGCTGCTCATTGGATGCTCCTCTTATCTCGGCGCGCATTATGGCCTAGCTGCCGTTATACGCACCGTGTGCATTGTTAGCAGATTTTTCCTCTACTGCCAGCGAACCCACGCCCTACAACCTGTGGCGCAGTCCCCCCAAGGACAGAACGCTGGTTATAATGCGGCGCCTTCGTGCAGGGCAACGTCAGATCGTTACCGTTTACTGCCGGGCTTTTTTTCACCCGCTTGTCGTGATTTTTACGATTTCGAGGGTCAATAGGCAGCCTCTTGACCCAGGCAGCGGCGCCAGTCGGGCCGCTCAACCAGCCTCGTCGGGCCCTGTTTTCCGGGCTTGCGAGCTGCTTTTAAGAATTTCAGGTGGTTTTATGGACAGCATCAACAGCCGCATCGCCGAGGAACTCGGCGTACGCCCCCAACAGGTCGAAGCGGCCGTCGCTCTACTGGATGAGGGCTCCACGGTGCCCTTCATCGCCCGTTACCGAAAAGAAGTGACCGGCAGCCTCGACGACATTCAACTGCGGCACCTGGAAGAGCGCCTGCGCTACCTGCGAGAACTCGACGAACGGCGCATCAGCATCCTCGCCAGCATCGCGGAACAGGGCAAGCTGACCCCGCAATTGGAACGCGACATCAAACTCGCCGATACCAAGACCCGTCTCGAAGACCTCTACCTGCCGTACAAACAGAAGCGCCGCACCAAGGGCCAGATCGCCCTGGAAGCCGGCCTCGGCGACCTGGCCGACGGCCTGTTCAACGACCCATCGCTGAACCCGGATACCGAAGCCGTGCGCTTCATCAACGCTGAAAAAGGCGTCGCCGACGTCAAGGCTGCCCTCGAAGGCGCCAAATACATCCTGATGGAACGCTTCGCCGAAGACGCCAGCCTGCTGGAAAAGCTGCGCACCTACCTGAAGCAGGAAGCCATCCTCAGCGCCCGCGTGATCGCCGGCAAAGAGGAAGAAGGCGCCAAGTTCCGCGACTACTTCGAACACGACGAACCGCTCAAGAGCATGCCGTCCCACCGCGCCCTGGCGATTTTCCGCGGCCGCAACGAAGGTATTCTCAGCTCCGCGCTGAAAGTCGGCGACGAACTGCCGGGCACCATGCACCCGTGCGAAGGCATGATCGGTCAACAATTCGGCATCCAGAATCAGAACCGTCCTGCGGACAAGTGGCTCAGTGAAGTCGTGCGCTGGACCTGGAAGGTCAAGCTCTACACCCACCTGGAAACCGACCTGCTCGGCGAGTTGCGCGACGGCGCCGAAACCGAAGCGATCAACGTCTTCGCCCACAACCTGCACGACCTGCTGCTGGCCGCACCGGCCGGCCCGCGTGCCACCCTGGGCCTCGACCCAGGCCTGCGCACCGGCTGCAAGGTCGCCGTGGTCGACTCGACCGGCAAGCTGCTGGACCACGCCACCGTGTATCCGCACGTGCCCCACAACAAGTGGGACCAGACCCTCGCGATCCTCGCCGCCCTGTGCGCCAAGCACGCGGTGGACCTGATCGCCATCGGCAACGGCACCGCCAGCCGTGAAACCGACAAACTGGCCGCCGAACTGATCAAAAAATACCCAGCCATGAAGATGACCAAGGTCATGGTCTCCGAGGCGGGCGCTTCGGTGTACTCGGCGTCGGAACTGGCTTCCAAGGAATTCCCGGACCTCGACGTGTCGATCCGTGGCGCGGTGTCCATCGCCCGTCGCCTGCAAGACCCGCTGGCCGAACTGGTGAAAATCGACCCGAAATCCATCGGCGTCGGCCAATACCAGCACGATGTGTCGCAGCTGAAACTGGCACGCGGCCTGGATGCGGTGGTGGAAGACTGCGTGAACGCCGTGGGCGTGGACGTGAACACCGCCTCCGTCGCGCTGCTGGCGCGGATCTCCGGCCTCAACGCGACCCTGGCGCAGAACATCGTGACCCACCGCGACGAAAACGGTGCGTTCAAGACCCGCGCCGCGCTGAAAAAAGTCGCACGCCTGGGTGAAAAAACCTTCGAACAGGCCGCCGGCTTCCTGCGTGTGATGAACGGCGACAACCCGCTGGACGCCTCGGCGGTCCACCCGGAAGCCTACCCGCTGGTGCAACGCATCGCCGCCGAGACCGACCGCGACATCCGCTCGCTGATCGGCGACGCTGCGTTCCTCAAGCGCCTGGACCCGAAGAAGTATACCGACGAGACCTTCGGCGTGCCGACCATCACCGACATCCTGCAAGAGCTGGAAAAACCCGGGCGCGACCCGCGTCCCGAGTTCAAGACCGCCGAGTTCCAGGACGGCGTCGAAGACCTCAAGGACCTGCAACTGGGCATGATCCTCGAAGGCGTGGTGACCAACGTGACCAACTTCGGTGCCTTTGTGGACATCGGCGTGCATCAGGACGGTTTGGTGCATATCTCCGCGCTTTCGGAGAAGTTCATCAAAGACCCGCGCGAAGCGGTGAAGGCCGGTGACGTGGTCAAGGTCAAGGTCATGGAAGTCGACATCCCGCGCAAGCGCGTCGGCCTGTCGATGCGTATGAGCGACACCCCCGGCGAGAAAATCGACGGTGCCCGTGGCGCCCGCCCAGGCTCGGCGCCGCGCCAGTCGCAAAACAACGCGCCGCGCAAGGAAACCGCGACTGCAGCGCCGAGCAACAACGCCATGGCCTCGCTGTTCGCCAACGCCAAACAGTTGAAGAAACGCTGATGGAGATTCCGGCCGGCTTGACCCAAAGCGCGTTCAGCGAACTGATCGGCTGCCGCCTGCAACGCCTGGAGCAGGGCGTTGCCGAGGTGGCCCTGAGCCTGGAGCCGCAACTGCGCAACCGCGCAGGCAAGCTGCATGGCGGGGCGATTTTCAGCCTGGTCGACATCACCATGGGGCTGGCCTGTTCCAGCGCCCACGGGTTCGACCAGCAGAGCGCGACCATCGAATGCAAAATCAACTACATCCGCGCGGTGGAAAACGGCGAGGTGCTGTGTACCGCGCGGGTGATTCACCCCGGGCGGCGCACGTTGGTGGTCGAAGCCGACGTGTACCAGGGTGAAAGACTTGTCGCAAAAGCGCAGGGCACCTTCGCTGTCCTATAGCTCCCCGCCCTCGATTTGAGTTAATTTCGGCGCTGCGATAACAGCGTCGGAATTTTCTTGCTGCGCTACAGCCCAATTCATGGAGTGATGTAGGCTTTTTCAAAGCGGGTCAAATCGACTCAAAACCAGGCGATCACGCCAGTTTTAACTTCACCCTTGTAGACCGTCCTGCCCACCCCCATATTGGGGCGACTGACGCGTGAAGGAATCCAACTTGAGCGAACTTCTCAACCGCCGCCTGGCCCTGCTCGGCAAGCGCGAACACCTCTCCCTGCTGGAGCATTGCTTGCACGGCATCGAGCGCGAATGCCTGCGTGTCACCAATGAAGGTCGCCTGGCGCAGACGCCGCATCCCGAAGCCCTGGGCGCCGCGCTGACCCACGAACAGATCACCACCGACTACTCGGAATCGTTGCTGGAGTTCATCACCCCAGCCCTGCCCAACCCGGCCGATACCCTGAGCAGCCTGGACAAGATCCATCGCTTTGCCTACAGCAAGCTCGGCAGCGAATACCTGTGGAGCCCCTCGATGCCGTGCCCGTTGCCGGCCGAGGAAGACATTCCGATTGCCTACTACGGCACCTCCAATATCGGACAGCTCAAGTACGTGTATCGCAAGGGCCTGGCCCTGCGTTACGGCAAGACCATGCAGTGCATTGCCGGCATCCACTACAACTTTTCCCTGCCGGAAAAATTGTGGCCGCTGCTCAAGGAAAGCGAAGGCTTCGTCGGCACCGACCGCGACTATCAGTCCGACGCCTATATCGCGCTGATCCGTAACTTCCGCCGCAACAGCTGGCTGCTGATGTACCTGTTCGGTGCCTCGCCAGCGCTGGACGCAGGCTTCCTGCGCGGCCGTTCGCACCAGTTGGACGTGCTGGATGCCGACACCTTGTACCTGCCGTATGCCACCAGCCTGCGCATGAGCGACCTGGGTTACCAGAGCAACGCCCAGGCCGGCCTGACGCCGTGCTACAACGATTTGGCCAGCTACACCGACAGCCTGCGCGAAGCGGTGGCAACGCCCTACGCGCCTTATGTCGAAGTCGGCACCCACAAGGATGGAGAGTGGGTGCAGCTCAACACCAACATCCTGCAGATCGAAAACGAGTACTACTCCAACATCCGCCCCAAGCGCGTGACCTACACCGGCGAGCGGCCGATCCAGGCGCTGATGGCCCGTGGCATCCAGTACATCGAAGTGCGCTGCCTGGACATCAACCCGTTCCTGCCGATGGGCATCGACCTGCAGGAGTCGCGCTTCCTCGATGCGTTCCTGCTGTATTGCGCGATGAACGACAGCCCGCTGTTCGCCGACAACGAGTGCGGCAACGCCACCTCGAACTTCCTCAGCGTGGTCAAGGAAGGCCGGCGTCCGGGCCTGCAACTGCAGCGCAAGGGCCAGGCGGTGGACATGAAGGAATGGGCCACCGAACTGCTGGAGCAGATCGCGCCGCTGGCGGCCCTGCTCGATCAGAGCCACGGCATCGAGGAACACCGCCAGGCACTGGACGCCCAGTTGGCCAAGGTCAACGACCCGTCCCTGACGCCATCGGCCCAGGTGCTGGCCGCGATGGCCGAGCGCAAGGAAAGTTTCGCCCAGTTCTCCCTGCACCAGAGCGAGGTGCATGCCGAGTATTTCCGCAGCGAACCGTTGCCCGCCGAAGAGCAGGCGCACTTTGAAGAACTGGCACGCAAGTCGCTGGCGCAACAGGCGGAGCTGGAGCAGAACGAAGTGGGCGATTTCGATGTGTTCGTCGGCTCGTACCAGGCTAGCATCCTGGCCATCAGCAACTAAAAACCGAACTCACTCCCCCAGGGAAATGAGCTTCATGTGGGAGGGGGCTTGCCCCCGATAGCGGTCCTCAGTTAACTGATCAGTGACTGAACCACCGCTATCGGGAGCAAGCTCCCTCCCACATTTGCCTTCACTGGGATGAAGAATCCCGCCCACCCTTCTCCTCATAAGCTAATTCGAAAAAGTTATTTATTTTCGTATTCTTAGATCATTTAGTCTCCTCACACGCCGACACTCGGCCGCCTGATTGAGGAGCTTCCCCTTGAAACTGCATTCCCCTCTCCGCCTCTTGGCGGCATTGTCCCTGGCAGGTGCCAGCCTGTTCGCCCAGGCGGCGGATGTGACCATCGCCTACCAGACCACCGTGGACCCGGCGAAAGTCGCCCAGGCCGACAGCGCGTATGAAAAAGCCACGAACGCCAAGATCGACTGGCGCAAATTCGACAACGGTTCCGACATCATCGCCGCCATCGCGTCCGGCGATGTGCAGATCGGCTACCTCGGTTCCAGCCCGCTGACCGCCGCCATCACCCGTAAAGTGCCGGTGCAGACCTTCCTCGTCGCCACCCAGATCGGCGGTGCCGAAGCCCTGGTGGCGCGCAACGGTTCGGGGATCAACGGCCCGCAGGACCTGATCGGCAAAAAAGTCGCCGTGCCCTTCGTATCCACCGGCCACTACAGCCTGCTGGCCGCGCTGAAGCACTGGAACATCGACCCGGCGAAAGTGACCATCCTCAACCTCGCGCCGCCGGCCATCATCGCCGCCTGGAAGCGCGGCGATATCGACGCCACCTACGTATGGGACCCGGCCCTGGGCGTGGCCAAGGAAACGGCAAGGTGCTGATCACTTCCGGCGAGCTGGCCACGTTCGGCGCGCCGACCTTCGACGCGTGGATCGTGCGTAAGGACTTCGCCGAGAAGCACCCGGAAATCGTCAGCGCTTTCGCCAAAGTCACCCTGGATGCCTACGCCGCGTACCGCAAAGACCCACAAGCCTGGCTCGCCGACAAAAGCAACGTCGACAAGCTGGTGAAACTCTCCGGGGCCAAGGCCAGCGACATCCCCGCGCTGCTGCAAGGCAACGTCTACCCGCTGGCCGCTGAGCAGGTGACGCTGCTGGGCGCGCCGACCATCAAGGCGGTGACCGATACCGCGGCATTCCTCAAGGAACAAGGCAAGGTCGAGGCGGTGCTGCCGGACTACGCCCCTTACATCAGCGCCAAGTTCATCACCCACTGATCAGGAGTTCATCGCGATGGCCTTGCTACAACTGGAGCGCATCAGCGCACGGTACCCAGGCGCCACAGAACCGGTACTGTCTGATATTTCACTCGAACTTGGGCCCCGGCAATTGCTGGTGGCCCTCGGCCCGTCCGGCAGTGGCAAGACTTCGCTGTTGAACCTGATTGCCGGTTTTGTCGAGCCCTCTGCCGGGCGCATCAGCCTCGATGGCGTGCCAGTCAAAGGCCCGAGCGCCGAACGCGGCGTGGTGTTCCAGGACGATGCTCTGCTGCCCTGGCAGGACGTGCTGGCCAATGTCGGCTTCGGCCTGGAGCTGGCCGGCGTGAGCAAGGCGCAACGCGAAGTGCGCGCCCGGGAAATGCTCGCGCTGGTGGACCTGGCCGGTTTCGACAGCCGGCGCATCTGGCAACTGTCCGGCGGCCAGAAGCAACGCGTCGGCCTGGCCCGCGCCCTGGCGGCAGACCCGCGTGTACTGCTGATGGACGAACCCTTCGGCGCCCTCGATGCATTCACCCGCGAACAGATGCAGGAGCTGCTGCTGCAAGTCTGGCGGCGCACGGCCAAGCCGGTGTTCCTGATTACCCATGACATCGAAGAAGCGGTGTTCCTTGCCACCGATCTGATCCTGCTGGCGCCCAACCCCGGTCAGATCGTCGAGCGCCTGCACCTGGATTTCGGTCAACGTTATGCGGCCGGCGAGTCGGCGCGAGCGATCAAATCCGACCCGCGCTTTATCGAAACCCGCGAACACGTGCTGGGCAAAGTGTTCTCCCAACGGCAGGTGTCCGCATGAGCAGCTACGAACTTCCCGCCACGGTCGCCAAGCCGGTGGCACGCACCGTTATCCCGCTGCGGCGCAGCCTGAGTACGCGTTGGATCAGCCTGTTGACGCTGGTTGCTTTGCTGGTGATCTGGTGGGCGGTGACCGCCAGCGGCCTGATCGAACCATTGTTCCTGCCGCCACCGTCCGCCGTGCTGCAAAAAGGCTGGTTGCTGGCGACCACGGGCTATATGGATTCCACCTTGTGGCAGCACCTCGGCGCGAGCCTCGAACGTATCGGCCTGGGCCTGGGCTTTGCGGTGCTGACCGCGGTCCCGGTGGGGATTGCCATCGGCTCGAACCGTATCGCACGGGGCATTCTCGACCCGTTGATCGAGTTTTACCGGCCGATTCCACCCCTGGCCTACCTGCCGCTGATCGTGATCTGGTGCGGCATCGGCGAGCTGTCCAAAGTGCTGCTGATCTACCTGGCGATCTTTGCCCCGATTGCCATCGCGACCGCGACCGGCGTGCGTACCGTCGACCCGGCCAAGCTGCGTGCCGCGCAGTCGCTGGGGGCCACGCGCGCCCAGCTGATTCGCCACGTGATCCTGCCGAGCGCGCTGCCCGACATCCTCACCGGCGTGCGTATCGGGCTGGGAGTTGGCTGGTCGACCTTGGTCGCCGCCGAGCTGATCGCCGCCACCAGCGGCCTGGGCTTCATGGTGCAGTCGGCGGCGCAGTTCCTGGTCACCGATGTCGTGGTGCTGGGGATTCTGGTGATCGCACTGATCGCCTTCGCCATGGAAATGGGCCTGCGGGCCCTGCAGCGTAAATGGGTGCCGTGGCATGGCCAGGCACACTGAGTGATGAGAACCCAATGAGCAGCCTGACCGTTACCCCATTAAGCACCGCCCTCGGCGCGCAGATCAGTGGCGTCGATATCACTCAACCGCTGAGCCCCGAACAGCGCGACGCCATCGAACAGGCGTTGCTCACTCATTCGGTGGTGTTTTTCCGCGACCAGCCGCTCACCCCGCAGCAACAAGCACGCTTCGCGGCGAACTTCGGCGATCTGCACATTCATCCGATCTACCCCAACGTGCCGGAACAGCCTGAAGTGCTGATCCTCGACACCGCCGTCACCGACGTGCGCGACAACGCCGTCTGGCACACCGACGTGACCTTCCTGCCCACCCCGGCCCTCGGCGCGGTGCTGAGTGCCAAGCAACTGCCGGCGTTTGGCGGCGACACGCTGTGGGCCAGCGGGATTGCTGCGTATGCGGCCCTATCCGAGCCGCTGAAGAGGCTGCTCGACGGGCTCACCGCCACGCACGATTTCACCAAGTCCTTCCCGCTGGAGCGCTTTGGCAACACTGCCGAAGACCTGGCGCGCTGGGAAGAAACCCGCAAGAAGAACCCGCCGCTGTCGCACCCGGTGGTACGCACCCACCCGGTGAGTGGGCGCAAGTCGCTGTTTGTCAGCGAGGGCTTCACCACCAGAATCAACGAGCTGGAAGCGGCGGAAAGCGAGGCGATCTTGAAGCTGCTGTTCGCCCACGCGACACGCCCGGAGTTCACGATTCGCTGGCGCTGGCAGGAGAATGACGTGGCCTTCTGGGATAACCGCGTCACCCAGCATTACGCGGTGGACGACTACCGGCCGCAGCGGCGGGTGATGCATCGGGCGACGATTCTTGGCGATGTGCCGTTCTGAGCCGAACACGACAGTCGCCACACTGAAGACAAAATGTGGGAGGGGGCTTGCCCCCGATTGCGCTGTATCAGTCAATGCATGTACTGACTGACCCACCGCCATCGGGGGCAAGCCCCCTCCCACATTGACCGGGTCGTGCCGGATTATTCAGCCGTCGATGGCTTTTCCCACAAGTTGATCCCGCCTTCCAACGCGAACCGATCGATCTCCGCCAGTTCTTCGGCGGTAAAGCTCAAGTTCTTCAGCGCCCCGACGTTTTCAATGATCTGCTCCGGCCGGCTCGCGCCGATCAGCGCACTGGTTACCCGTGGGTCACGCAGGGTCCAGGCCAGAGCCAGTTGGGCCAGGCTTTGGCCACGGCGCTTGGCGATTTCATTCAGCGCGCGCACGTGAGCGAGGTTGGCTTCGGACAAGTGCTTGGCCTGCAACGAACCGCCGCCGGGGCGATTGACCCGTGCATCGGCCGGCACGCCATTGAGGTACTTGTCGGTCAGCAGCCCCTGGGCCAACGGCGTGAACGCGATCACCCCGGCGCCGAGGGCTTCGGTGGTGTCGAGCAGGTCTTTTTCCACCCAGCGGTTGAGCAGGTTGTAGGCCGGCTGATGGATCAGCAGCGGGACTTTCCACTCGTTGAGCAAGGCGGCGATTTCGCGGGTTTTCACCCCGGAGTAGGAAGAAATACCGATGTACAACGCCTTGCCTTGCTGCACGGCGGTGGCGAGGGCGCTGGCGGTTTCTTCCAGGGGGGTGTCGGCGTCGAAGCGGTGCGAGTAGAAAATATCCACATAGTCGACGCCCAGGCGCTGCAGGCTCTGGTCCAGGCTCGCCAGGATGTATTTGCGCGAACCGCCGCCCTGGCCATAAGGGCCGGGCCACATGTCCCAACCGGCCTTGCTGGAGATGATCAATTCGTCGCGGTAATGCTTGAAGTCTTCGCGCAGCAAACGCCCGAAGTTGATCTCGGCGCTGCCATAGGGCGGGCCGTAGTTGTTGGCCAGGTCGAAGTGGTTGATCCCCAGGTCGAACGCGGTGCGCAGCAGGGCGCGCTGGGTGTCGATCGGGGTGCTGTCGCCAAAGTTGTGCCACAGCCCCAGGGACAGTGCCGGCAGCACCAAGCCACTGCGGCCGACGCGGCGATACGGAATAGATTCGTAGCGGTTTTCGGCAGCGATATAAGTCATCGAATCCTCTCTTGGACGGGGGCAAATAAGGCCTGGGAATAAGCCTATTCCCAGGCCTTTTAAGCAGCTGAATCGCTTAACGTTGCCTTTCCGTTTTACAGCAAACTCCTACCAAAGTGGAACGACATAGCTGACATAAAAGCGGTTTTCATCCTGCACGGTGGCACCGGTAATGTCTGGGCTGGCGTGGGCGTTTTTCCAGGTCACGCCCAGGCCCTTGAGGGTGCCGGTCGGCACTTGGTAGGCCACGGCAACGTTGCGTTCCCATTCGCTGGTAGTGCCCTGTGCGGTGCGGATGTCATCGCCGTGGGCATAGGCGGCGGAGAACGTCAGGCCGTTGAGGCCCAGTTTGCCGAAGTCATATTTGTATTGCGCCAGCCAGGTGCGTTCGCCGGCGTGCTGGAATTTGTTCAACTGCATGTTGGTCAGCGCCGGGGTGTCGGCACCCGAGCCGGGGCCCTGGCGGCTGTCGCCGCTGTTAAGGCCGGAATCCAGGTAGGGGAAGTCGCTGCTGCCGCTGTTTTTCTGGATGCCGAGGCCGACGGTATGACCTTCCAGGCTGTAGCTTTCCAACAGGCTGACGGTGGACTGGTTGATGCGGCCCTTGTTCACGCCATCGCCATAGACCCCCGCCGCGGCATAATCCTTGTCGCCATCGGCGTTACCGCCCACCCCCAGGCTGCGGAACATACGCACATCGGTGTCGATTGCACCGACCGACAACGCGTCATGGCGCTTGGCACCGAGGAAGAACTGTTGGTAGTAATCCTCAAGGTTGGAATACCACAGGCTGACGGTGGTGCCCGGCAAGCCGGTGTAGTCGGCACCGCCGAAGAGGAAGCGGTCGCTTTCCTTGGTGCCGCCCGCGGTGATCATGCCCTGGTCGCCGGTTTCATTGCGGATCTTGGTCTTGAAGATATCGCCACCGGTGAAGGTGAAGTCGCTGAGGTCCTTGGAGACCAGTTGCACACCGGTGTTGGTCTGCTGGTACAGGCGGCCGTCGGTGTTGGCCAGCACCGGGTTGTTGCCATACAGCGTACCGACCCGCAGTTCATCCTTGGCGAAGCGCATTTTGAACGTCGGGCTCAGCACGCCGAACTGGTCAGCGGATTTACCGTCGTCCAGCGGGAACATGCTGCCGGGGTAGCGGCCCTGGTGATTCTTGTCATTGAGGTCGCCGCCGGAGTCCAGTTTCAAACCGTAGAACGCCTGCAAGTCGAGGCCGAAACCCACGGGGCCTTCGGTGTAGCCGGACTTGAAGTTGAACTCGAAACCCTGGCCCCAATCGCGAACGCTGTGGGCCTTGGCGTTGCTGCCGACCACGTCACGCCCCTGCTGGTTGAGATAGCGGTTGAGCAGGGTCACATCGGCGTGGCTGTCATCGATAAAATCGGCATGGGCGGACAACATAAAGCTCGCCATGGCGACACCGACCATGGGGCTTAATAACGTCTTCATTGTTACCGGTCTCCGTCACTGTTCTGAAATGAAAGCGTCAAACGCTTCACACAATTACGCAGTGGCTAGATGACAGTTGCGCGTCAAAACGCGGCGGGGGCACATGAAATTAAGTTTAAGAAAGCCCCGTAATAGAGGCCTTGCGTGGGGGTGAAGCGCGCCCTGCCCACGCGGGAGCAGGGCCTGAAACATCAACGCACCAAGTGCAGGAACTGCAGGTGGCGCTCGTACTGGTCGAGAATATCGTTGATGACCTGCTCCTTGGTATAGCCCACCAGATCGTAGTCCTGGCTGCCCTCGCTCAAGTGGACTTCGGCCCGGTAGTAGCGACGGTTGTTGAGCTCCTTGGAACCCATGCCGCCACGGGCAAACGACGGTGTGAAGTAACCGCGCATTTGTACCTGATAAACGAACGGGTGCTCTTCGCCATGGCCGATTTCCAGGCTGACGCTGTCGTTGGACGGGTCAGGCTGGGTCACCACATTCAGGCCCTTCTCGACGAACACGGCGGTCACTTCTTCAATCGCCGGGCGTACCGTCGACTCAAGGAAGCGGTACACCTCATCGCGCGACGGGAAATGCACCGCCTGGCTCAAACGCTGGCGCCAACCGCCACGGCCCTTGCGCGCCGCGGACACCGGGGCCAACGAATGCAGTTGGGCGATCTGCTTCTGCGATTCGAGGTAGAAGGCTTTGTGCAGCCCCCACATCATCAGCAGCAGGATCAACGAGAACGGCAACGAGGTCAGCACCACCGCCGATTTCAGCGAGTCGATGCTGCCGGCAAACAGCAAGGCACTGGTCACCAGCGCGGTCATCGCGCCCCAGAACACCCGCAGCCACTTCGGCCCGTCCTCATCGGCGTTGCCGCCTTTGGATGACAGCGTGGACAGCACCACGGTGCCGGAGTCGGCGGAGGTGACGAAGAACACGAAGCTGATAAACACCGTGACCGCGATCACCGTCTTGCTCCACGGGTAGGTTTCCAGCAGCAGGTAGAGGCTCATCGACGGGTCATCGATGGCCGACTGGCCGAGCGCCGTCATCCCGTGATTGAGCACCTGGTCGATGGCGCTGTTGCCGAAGATCGACATCCACGCCAGGGTGAAACCCAGCGGGATCAGCAGCACGCCAAACACGAATTCGCGGATGGTGCGGCCACGGGAAATACGCGCGATAAACAGGCCCACGAACGGCGACCAGGCAATCCACCAGGCCCAGTAGAACACGGTCCAGCCACCCAGCCAGTCGCTCGGCTTGTCGTAGGCGTAGACGTCGAAACTCTTGGTCGGCAGTGCGCCGAGGTAGTCGCCGATGTTCTGGATCAGGGTGTTGAGCAAGTGCTGGGTGGGCCCGGCGAACAACACGAACAGCAGCAGCGCACAGGCCAGCAGCATGTTGATGTCGGACATCACGCGCACGCCCTTGTCTACGCCGGCCACCGCCACCAGGATCGCCGCCCCCATCATCAGGGTGATCAGGCCGACCTGGATCCACTGGGTGTGGGCAATGCCAAACAGGTAATCCAACCCGGCGTTGAGGTGCAGCACACCGAAGCCCATGTCGGCACCGAGGCCGAACACCGTGGCGATGATGCCGAAGCCGTCCACCGCATAGCCGATCGGGCCGTTGATGCGCTTGCCGATCAGCGGGTACAGCGCCGAACGCAACGCCAGCGGCAGGTTATGCCGGTAGGCGAAGTACGCGAGGGCCATGCCGACAAAGGCGAACACGCCCCAGCCATGCAGGCCCCAGTGCAGAAACAGGATCTGCATGGCCTGGCGCGCGGCATCGGCGTTCATCGCCGCGCCCTGGGGCGGTTGCACCAGGTGCGTGAGCGGCTCGGAGACGCAAAAGAAAAACAGCGTGATGCTGATCCCTGCGGCGAACAGCATGCCGGCCCAGGACAGGTAACTGAACTCGGGCTCGTCGTGGTCGGCACCGAGTTTTATCTTGCCGTAGCCCGATAGCGCGGTGACCACCACGAAGACCAGATACAGAGTCATCGCGAGCATGTAGTACCAGCCGACCGTATTGGCCGCCCAGTTTTGCGCCGCCAGCAGCCAGGCACCGGCCTGTTGCGGGATGGCGATGACGGTGATGCCGAACAGCAGGATGAAGCTTGCGGCGAAATAGAACACGGGCGCATTCATACGCACCAGACCGCTGGGTGGGGTGGTCGATGCACTCATGAACGATGCACCCCTGAGGTGTGAGATGTGGCTGTGAATAACGGACTCAGCAAAGGTAAGCCTCCTGTTGTGAGCGGGCAGCGAACCACCGATTTAACTTGAACGAACGTTCAAGTTAAACATGGATAGGCGGTTTTGGACTAATCGCAGGGCTGAGTGGTAGGTGATTCCTACACTAGCTCAAGGACTGGTATGACGCCTGGGCGAGGCAAATCGTTCAGCGGTTGCCGACTGAAATACCGCTCACATTTGAAATACAGTCAACCTGTGGGAGGGGGCTTGCCCCCGATTGCGGTGGGTCAGCCAGCACATGCATTGAGCGGCCCACCGCTATCGGGAGCAAGCTCCCTCCCACAGGGTTTTGTGTGATCGATAGGCCGCAAGGCTGAGGGGTAGGTGATTGAACGAGGCAAATCATCCAGCGGTTGCAGGCTCAAATACGGTTCACATTTGAAACGCAGTCAACCTGTGGGAGGGGGCTTGCCCCCGATTGCGGTGGGTCAGCCAGCACAGGCATTGAGCGGCCCACCGCTATCGGGAGCAAGCTCCCTCCCACAGGGTTTTGTGTGATCGATAGGCCGCAAGGCTGAGGGGTAGGTGATTGAACGAGGCAAATCATCCAGCGGTTGCAGGCTCAAATACGGTTCACATTTGAAACGCAGTCAACCTGTGGGAGGGGGCTTGCCCCCGATTGCGGTGGGTCAGCCAGCACAGGCATTGAGCGGCCCACCGCTATCGGGAGCAAGCTCCCTCCCACAGGGTTTTGTGTGATCGATAGGCCGCAAGGCTGAGGGGTAGGTGATTGAACGAGGCAAATCATCCAGCGGTTGCAGGCTCAAATACGGTTCACATTTGAAACGCAGTCACCCTGTGGGAGGGGGCTTGCCCCCGATTGCGGTGGGTCAGCCAGCACATGCATTGAGCGGCCCACCGCTATCGGGAGCAAGCTCCCTCCCACAGGGTTTTGTGTGATCGATAGGCCGCAAGGCTGAGGGGTAGGTGATTGAACGAGGCAAATCATCCAGCGGTTGCAGGCTCAAATACGGTTCACATTTGAAACGCAGTCAACCTGTGGGAGGGGGCTTGCCCCCGATTGCGGTGGGTCAGCCAGCACAGGCATTGAGCGGCCCACCGCTATCGGGAGCAAGCTCCCTCCCACAGGGTTTTGTGTGATCGATAGGCCGCAAGACTGAGGGGTAGGTGATTGAACGAGGCAAATCATCCAGCGGTTGCCGACTCAAACACGGTTCACATTTGAAACGCAGTCACCCTGTGGGAGGGGGCTTGCCCCCGATTGCGGTAGGTCAGCCAGCACATTCATTGAGCGGCCCACCGCTATCGGGAGCAAGCTCCCTCCCACAGGGTTTTGTGTGATCGATAGGCCGCAAGGCTGAGGGGTAGGTGATTGAACGAGGCAAATCATCCAGCGGTTGCAGGCTCAAACACGGTTCACATTTGAAACGCAGTCACCCTGTGGGAGGGGGCTTGCCCCCGATTGCGGTGGGTCAGCCAGCACATGCATTGAGCGGCCCACCGCTATCGGGAGCAAGCTCCCTCCCACAGGTTTGTGTGTGATGTTTAAGGGCGTGCGCTACTTTTGGGTGCCGTCGTCATGCTGCAGATTCGCCTGCGTGATGTTCGCCCCCACCGGTACGCTACGGGTCAGCCACACGTTGCCGCCAATGGTCGAGCCCTTGCCGATGGTGATCCGCCCGAGGATCGTCGCCCCGGCATAGATCACCACGTCGTCCTCGACAATCGGATGGCGTGGATGGCCTTTCTGCAACTGCCCGTCCTCATCCGCCGGGAAGCGCTTGGCGCCCAACGTCACCGCCTGGTAGATACGCACGCGCTCGCCGATGATCGCGGTTTCGCCAATCACCACACCCGTGCCGTGATCGATAAAGAAACTCGGGCCGATCTGCGCGCCGGGGTGTATGTCGATGCCGGTGGCCGAGTGGGCGATCTCCGCGCTGATGCGCGCCAACAACGGCAGGCCGGCGCGGTACAGATGGTGGGCCAGGCGATGGTGAATCACCGCCAGTATCCCCGGATAGCACAACAGCACTTCATCCACGCTGCGCGCAGCCGGGTCGCCGTGGTAGGCGGCCAGCACATCGGTGTCCAACAGGCTGCGCAGGGACGGCAAGGCCAGGGCGAAATCCTGGATCAGGCGGATGGCGCGGGCGTCGACCTCGCAGTCATCCTGGCCGCTCTGGCGCGCGGCGTAGCGCAGTTCCAGGCGCGCTTGGCCGAGCAAGGCATTCAAGGCGACGTCGAGGGTGTGGCCGACGTAGAAATCTTCACTTTCCTCACGCAGGTCCACCGGCCCCAGGCGCATCGGAAACAGCGCGCCGCACAGCGCTTCGAGGATCTGCGCCACGGCCTCGCGCGAAGGCAGCTCGCGACCGCCGTGCTCGCCACTCATGCGGCCATTGCGCGCTCGCCACTGGTCCCGCGCGCTGCGCAGTTGGCTGACAATGGTGGGTAATTGCCAATGACTGGAACGCTCACTCACGGTATTCACTCCTGACAAAATGGCCATCACTTTACGATAGGCACCCCGGCCGCTCTTAAGAACCAATGGTGCGATGCTAAGAACCATCAAGCATAAACGATTGGCGGTTGCCCGATGAAAAGTGCCTGCCTATAGTCGCCCCATCACTTAGCAACCGTGCGTAGCCATGATCAAACAACAGCTCGACCGTTTTAACCGCCTGGAACTGCTGGGCGGCGCCACTGCCCTGGAAAAACTCGAGCGGCTGTCGACCTGGCTGGGCAGGGACATCTACGTCAAGCGCGACGACACCACACCGCTGGCCATGGGCGGCAACAAGCTGCGCAAACTCGAATACCTGGCGGCCGATGCCATCGCCCAGGGCGCCGATACCCTGGTGACCGCCGGGGCCATCCAGTCCAACCACGTGCGCCAGACCGCCGCGCTGGCCGCCAAGCTGGGCCTGGGCTGCGTCGCCCTGCTGGAAAACCCCACCGGCACCGAAGACCCCAACTACCTCGGCAACGGCAACCGTCTGCTGCTGGACCTGTTCGACGCCAAGGTCGAGTTGGTAGAGAACCTCGACAACGCCGACGACCAGCTCAACGCCCTCGCCGATCGCCTGCGCAGCAACGGCAAGAAGCCGTACCTGGTGCCCATCGGCGGTTCCAACGCGCTCGGCGCCCTGGGTTATGTGCGGGCCGGGCTGGAACTGGCCGCGCAGATCGAAGACAGCGGTCTGGAATTCGCCGCCGTGGTCTTGGCCTCGGGCAGTGCGGGCACCCACAGCGGCCTGGCCCTGGCGTTGAGCGAAGTGCTGCCGCAGTTGCCAGTGATCGGCATCACCGTATCGCGCACTGAAGAAGCGCAGTGCCCGAAAGTGCAGGGCCTGGCCGAGCGCACCGCCGCGTTGCTCGGTGTGGACATCCCCGAGGCCTTCAAGGTGATCCTGTGGGACGAATACTTCGGCCCGCGTTATGGTGAACCGAACGCCGGCACCCTTTCAGCGGTCAAGCTATTGGCGAGCCAGGAAGGCTTGCTGCTCGACCCGGTCTACACTGGCAAGGCCATGGCCGGCTTGCTGGACGGTATCGGGCGTCAGCGCTTTGAGGATGGCCCGATCATTTTCCTGCATACCGGTGGGGCGCCGGCGTTGTTTGCTTACAACGCCGTATTTAACTGAATAAACAGGGATCAACATGTGGGAGGGGGCTTGCCCCCGATAGCGGTGGGTCAGTGATACATGCATAAGCTGACACGGCCCTATCGGGGGCAAGCCCCCTCCCACAATTGGATTGAGTGCATGTTCAAAAATAGAATATCAATTTAGATTTATATTATTTTCAAGTCTTAAAAACCGGCTTTATCATCGCGCCGTAGGCGAAGACGCGCTACGCGCTTTAAGGCAGGATACGTCTACCGCGTCACCTGCTTCGCTCAACATAACAACACAGGGGCTCTTCATGACTATTTCTGTATTCCGTCGCACATTGCTGGTCGGCACTCTGGGCCTGGCCCTCGGCGCTGGTTGGTTGGGCCAGGCCGTGGCCGGCGAACAGTTGGGCAACATCAAGAAAGCCGGTGAGATCAAGATCGGTCTCGAAGGCACTTACCCACCGTTCAGCTTTGTCGACGAAAGCGGCAAGCTCAGCGGTTTCGAGGTCGAGCTGTCGGAGGCGCTGGCCAAGGAGCTGGGCGTCAAGGTCAAACTGCAGGCCACGCCATGGGACGGCATCCTCGCCGCCCTGGAATCCAAGCGCCTGGATGCGGTCGTCAACCAAGTGACCATCTCTGAAGAGCGCAAGAAGAAGTACGACTTTTCCAAGCCTTATACCGTCTCCGGTATCCAGGCCCTGACCCTGGCCAAAAACGTCGACACCATCAAGACCGCCGACGACCTGGCCGGCAAGAAAGTCGGCGTGGGCCTGGGCACCAACTACGAACAATGGCTCAAGGACAATCAGCCCAAAGCCATCATCAAGACCTACAACGATGACCCTACCAAGTTCCAGGACCTGCGCATCGGCCGCATCGACGCGATTCTGATCGACCGCCTCGCCGCACTCGAATACGCCAAGAAAGCCAAGGACACTGCCGCCGCCGGCGACGCCTTCTCCCGCCAGGAAGCCGGTATTGCCCTGCGCAAAGGCGAGCCGGAATTGCTCGAGGCCGTGAACAAGGCGCTCGACAAACTGCGCGCCGACGGCACCTTGAAGAAGCTGTCCGAGAAGTACTTCAACGCTGACGTCACTCAATAATGGAAGCAGGTTTCCAACTCGCGCTGGACTCCGCGCCCTTTCTGCTCAAGGGCGCGTATTTCACGGTAATCCTCAGCCTCGGCGGGATGTTTTTCGGCTTGCTGCTGGGCTTCGGCCTGGCCTTGATGCGCCTGTCGCGCTTCATGCTGCTGCGCGGCGTCGCTCGCGTCTACGTGTCGTTCTTTCGCGGCACGCCCCTGCTGGTGCAACTGTTCCTGATCTACTACGGCTTGCCGCAAGTGGGCATCGAGCTGGACCCGATCCCGGCCGCCATGATCGGCTTCTCGCTGAACATGGCCGCCTACGCCTGTGAAATCCTGCGTGCCGCCATCGCGTCCATCGAGCGCGGCCAGTGGGAAGCCGCGGCCAGTATCGGCATGACCCGCGCGCAGACCCTGCGTCGGGCCATCCTGCCGCAAGCGATGCGTACCGCGTTGCCGCCGCTGGGCAACAGCTTTATTTCGCTGGTCAAGGACACCGCGCTGGCAGCCACCATCCAGGTGCCCGAGCTGTTCCGCCAGGCGCAACTGGTGTCGGCGCGCACCTTCGAAATCTTCACCATGTATCTGTCCGCCGCCCTGATCTACTGGGTCCTGGCAAGCATCCTGGCGCATTTTCAAAATCGTCTGGAAGACCGGGTCAACCGGCATGACCTGGAGTCTTGAAGCATGATCGTGGTTGAAAAACTGACCAAACAATTCAACGGCCAGGTGGTGCTCAACGGCATCGACCTGGAGGTCAAGGAAGGCGAAGTCGTCGCCATCATCGGCCCCAGCGGCTCCGGCAAGACCACGTTCCTGCGCTGCCTGAACTTCCTCGAAACCCCCACCAGCGGTCGCATCAAGGTCGGTGACATCGAGATCGACAGCAGCAAGCCGCTCAACCAGCAACAGGGCCTGGTGCGGCGCCTGCGCCAGCACGTGGGTTTTGTGTTCCAGAACTTCAACCTGTTCCCGCACCGCACCGCGCTGGAAAACGTCATCGAAGGCCCGACCGTGGTCAAGAAGATGCCCCGTGAGGCCGCGACCGCCCTGGGCCGCACGCTGTTGGCGCGGGTCGGCCTGGCCGGCAAGGAAGACGCCTACCCTCGGCGCCTCTCCGGCGGCCAGCAACAGCGCGTGGCGATTGCCCGGGCGTTGGCCATGGAGCCGGAGGTGATCCTGTTCGACGAACCCACCTCGGCCCTCGACCCGGAACTGGTGGGCGAAGTGCTGGCGACCATTCGCAGCCTGGCCGAAGAAAACCGCACCATGGTGATCGTCACCCACGAAATGAGCTTTGCCCGGGATGTCGCCAACCGGGTGATCTTCTTCGACAAAGGGGTGATCGTGGAGCAAGGCGAGGCCAAGGCGTTGTTCGCCAACCCCAGGGAAGAACGCACGAAACAGTTCCTGAGCAAGTTTCTCGCGCATTGACGCGCGCCCACCGGCAGCACAACGCGTGTGGGGGAGCCCGCTCCCGCACACGCCCGGCCTGCCTGGGTAAAACAGCCCCTGCGCCACCCCCGAAATTCCCGCGCCCAGTCAGACCGTTCTGAATCGTCCCAAACCCGCCGTTTAGCCTTTTGCCGCCATTGACGCCCTCCGGCCAACGCTCTTATCTAGCGCCCAGAGGATTGGATCCTATCCCGGCTTTTCACTGAATCGTTCCTTTCGGCCCCCGTCGCGTTCCCGCGCCAAGGGTCCGGAACGATTGCTGCTGGCTGCATCAAGGAGATTACTATGACGCGCACCGCAACCCCGGCCCTGCTCACTGCCCCGACCCTGCCCCAGGCACTTGGCAACGGCATCAACGCCCTGGCCGCCACACAGCTGCAAGTCGACATCGCGCCCTACCCCGGCATGGATGAGGGTGACCTGATCGAGCTGTTCTGGAACAACTGCTTTGCCGACTCGCGGCGTGTCACCGCGTGCAAGGTCGGCACCGCCACCCAACTGCGGGTGCCGGAAAGCTTTGTGCAGGACGGCCACGCGCGGGTTCACTACCAGGTCATGCAGATCGGCCACGGCCCCGCACGCTCAGCGGTGACCACGGTGCAGGTCAAGACCAACTACCCGGGCGGCCAACCGAGCGCGCTGTACAGCGACGAAAACCAGAACCTCGCCCCTGTGGGCCTGCCCGACATGATTCGTCGCTACGGCGTCAACAGCAGCCAGGTGCGGCGCGGTATTCCGCTGACCATCGAACCCTACCTGAACATGACCCGCGGCGACGCCATCACCCTGCGCTGGGGCGATGCGCGCCTGGACCTGCCGAAAATCCAGGCCCGAGCCGTCGGCATCGCGGTGCAGGTGTGGGTGCCGTCGGCGATCATCATCGAAGCCGGCGACGACAGCCGGCTGGACGTCACGTACTGCATTCTCGATCGGGTGGGCAATAACTCACGCTGGGCGCCGGCCCGCACACTGCGCATCGCCGCCTATGTGCCGGCGACGCCGAAGCGCCCTTCCAGCGCCGCGCAGATCTATCAACCGCGTCGCCCCTGAAGCGTGGGTAACGGCCCTTCTATGTATATTTCTAAAAGTTAGTTTATTTAAATATTTAACACGTTTAGGGTATATAAACCGGACCACCGGACATTCCTGATTGTTTTGTTTCCATTTCATTGAATGCGAGGTCGGTATGGTCAGCATTACCCCGGTGCAGAACGCCAGGGCATTACGTGCAGCCAAGGAGCGGCGCTGATGTCTAACTTGGCTCTAACACCCCCCCAGAGTGATCTGGACGTCGCCCCCCTGCTGTTGCCGGCCGTTGTACTGCGCAACGATGCCCAAGCGCTGAGCGCGGCCCATGAGTTGGCCCAGGCCGCGCGCGTACAGGCCGCCAAGCGCGACCAGCAGCGCAAGCTGCCCTGGGCGCAGATCGAACAATTCACCCGCAGTGGTCTGGGCAGTATTTCCATTCCCCGCGAGTACGGCGGCCCGCAGGTGTCGTTCACCACCCTGGCCGAAGTCTTCGCGATCATCAGCGCGGCCGACCCGGCCCTCGGGCAGATCCCGCAGAACCATTTCGGCATCCTGCACCTGCTGCAGGGCGCGGCCACCGAGCGCCAGAAAAAACAGCTGTTCCAGAGCGTGCTCGACGGCTGGCGCATCGGTAACGGCGGCCCGGAGCGCGGCACCAAAAACACCCTGGAGCTCAAGGCGCGGATCAGCGCCGAAGGCGACGGTTATGTGATCAGCGGCCAGAAGTTCTACTCCACCGGCGCCCTGTTCGCCCATTGGGTCGCGGTGAAGGCGCTGAACGATGACGGCAGGCAGGTCATGGCGTTTGTGCGCCGTGGCACGCAAGGGCTGCGCATCGTCGACGATTGGTCCGGCTTCGGCCAACGCACCACCGCCAGTGGCACCGTGCTGCTCGACCGGGTGCCGGTGGACGCAGAGCTGGTGGTCGAAAACTGGCGCCTCGGCCAAAGCCCGAATATCCAGGGCGCGGTCTCGCAATTGATCCAGGCAGCCATCGATGCCGGCATTGCCCGTGGCGCGCTGGATGACGCCATTGCGTTCGTCCGCGAGCGCTCACGCCCATGGATCGACGCCAAGGTCGAACGCGCCAGCGATGACCTGTATGTGATCGCCGACATCGGCAAATTGAAGATCGAACTGCACGCCGCCGAAGCCCTCCTGCGCAAGGCCGGCCAGGTGCTGGACCAGGTCAGCGCCGCGCCGATCACCGCGCAGTCCGCCGCACGCGCCTCGATTGCCGTGGCCGAGGCCAAGGTGTTGACCACCGAAGTGTCGCTGCTGGCCAGCGAAAAACTCTTCGAACTGGCCGGCAGCCGCGCCACCCTCGCCGAATTCAACCTCGACCGCCACTGGCGCAATGCCCGGGTCCACACCCTGCACGACCCGGTGCGCTGGAAGTATCACGCGGTGGGCGCTTATCGCCTGAACGGCACATTGCCGGCTCGTCACTCCTGGATCTAACCGCCCAGAACACTTTTTCCACGCGCTTCTGGAGAACACCGATGACTTTATCTACCCACGTCGCGCTCATCACCAGCGACGAACAAGCCCTGATTGTCGCCAGCGACCTGGCTGAAGACCTGCGCCGCGACAGCGCCCAGCGCGACCGCGAGCGCCGCCTGCCGCTGCCCGAACTGGACGTATTTTCGCGCTCCGGCCTGTGGGGCATCAGCGTGCCGAAAGCCTATGGCGGCGCTGGCGTGTCCAACGTCACCCTGACCAAGGTCATCGCGCTGATCGCCCAGGCCGACGCCTCGCTGGGCCAGATCCCGCAAAACCATTTCTACGCCCTCGAAGTGCTGCGCGTGAACGGCAGCCCCGCGCAGCAACAACGCCTGTACGCCGAGGTGCTGGCCGGCCAGCGCTTCGGCAACGCCCTGGCGGAACTGGGCACCAAGACCGCCCACGACCGCGTGACCCGCCTCACCCGCGACGGCGACGGCGACGGCTTTCGGATCAATGGCCGCAAGTTCTACGCCACCGGCGCGATCTACGCGCAACGCATCCCGACCTCCGTGGTGGACGAGAACGGCATCCAGCACCTGGCCTTCGTGCCCCGCGACAGCACGGGCCTGACGGTGATCGACGACTGGAGCGGCTTCGGCCAGCGCACCACCGGCAGCGGTTCGGTGGTGTTCGACAACGTGCGGGTCGCGGCGCACGACGTGCTCCCGTTCCAGAGTGCCTTCGAACGCCCGACCACCGTCGGCCCGCTGGCGCAGATCCTCCACGCCGCCATCGACACCGGCATCGCCCGCGCCGCCTTCGAGGACGCGCTGCACTTTGTACGCACCAAGACCCGCCCGTGGATCGACTCCGGCAGCGACAAGGCCAGCGAAGACCCGCTGACGCTGAAGAGCTTCGGCCACTTGAGCATTCGCCTGCACGCCGCCGAAGCCTTGCTGGAGCGCGCGGGCGAGTTTCTCGACCGCGCCCAGGCCGACAGCCACGCCGAGACCGTGGCCGCCGCCTCGATCGCGGTCGCCGAAGCACGCGCCCTGAGTACCGAAATTTCCCTGGCGGCCGGCAGCACCCTGTTCGAACTGGCCGGCAGCCAGGCGACCCTGGCCGAGCACGGCCTCGATCGCCACTGGCGCAACGCCCGCGTGCATACCCTGCACGACCCGGTGCGCTGGAAGTACCACGCGGTGGGTAATTACTACCTCAACGATGAAAAACCGCCACTGCGGGGGACCATCTGAATGGCGAAGAAAAAAATCCTGCTCAATGCCTTCAACATGAACTGCATCGGGCATATCAATCACGGCTTGTGGACGCACCCGCGGGACACGTCCACCCAGTACAAAACCCTCGAGTATTGGACCGACCTGGCGCGAACCCTGGAGCGCGGGCTGTTCGACGGGTTGTTCATCGCCGATATCGTCGGCGTCTACGACGTGTACCAGGACGTCATCGACGTGCCGCTCAAAGAGTCGATCCAACTGCCGGTCAACGACCCGTTGCTGCTGCTCTCGGCCATGGCCGCCGTGACCCAACACCTCGGTTTCGGCCTGACCGCCAACCTGACCTACGAGCCGCCGTATCTGTTCGCCCGGCGCATGTCCACCCTCGACCACCTGAGCCGTGGTCGGGTCGGCTGGAACATCGTCACCGGCTACCTCGACAGCGCCGCCAAGGCCATGGGCCTGACCGAACAGGTCGAACATGACCGACGCTACGACCAGGCCGATGAGTATCTGCAGGTGCTGTACAAACTCTGGGAAGGCAGCTGGGAAGACGACGCCGTGCTCAACGATCCGCAGGCGCGGGTGTATGCGCAGCCGGGCAAGGTGCACAAAGTCGAGCACCACGGTGAGTTCTACCAGGTGGAGGGTTATCACCTGTGCGAACCGTCGCCGCAACGCACACCGCTGCTGTTCCAGGCTGGCACTTCGGCGCGTGGCCTGGTGTTCGCCGGGCGGCATGCCGAGTGCGTGTTCATCAGCGGGCGGGACAAGGCCAGCACCCGGCTCCAGGTGGACAAGGTGCGCGCCAGCGCCGTGGCGGCCGGGCGCAACCCGCACGACATCAAGGTGTTCATGGGCCTCAACGTGATCGTTGGCGCCACTGAGGAACTGGCCTGGGCCAAGCACGCCGAGTACCTGAGCTATGCCAGCGCGGAAGCCGGCGTGGCGCATTTCTCGGCGTCCACGGCGATCGATTTTTCCCAGTACGCCCTCGACGAACCGATCCAGTACGTGAAGAGCAACGCGATCCAGTCCGCCACCCAGCACCTGCAGAACAACGATTGGACCCGCCGCAAATTACTCGAGCAGCACGCCCTCGGCGGGCGCTACATCACCGTGGTCGGCTCGCCCGAGCAAGTGGCGGACGAGCTGGAATCCTGGGTCGCTGAAACCGGCCTGGATGGCTTCAACCTCACGCGCATCGTCACCCCGGAAAGCTATGTGGACTTCATCGACCTGGTGGTGCCGGAGTTGCAGAAGCGCGGGTCGTACAAGACCGCTTACGACACCGGAACGCTGCGGGAAAAAGTCTTCCACGCCAGCGCCCGCCTGCCCGAACAACACACCGGCGCCACCTACCGCCACTGATCGAAAAATGTGGGAGGGGGCTTGCCCCCGATAGCGATGGTTCAGTCACCTGCATCGTTTGCTGAACCACCGCAATCGGGGGCAAGCCCCCTCCCACATGGGATCTCTATTGTTTGCACCCATCACTTATGACTGGAACTCGATTATGAAAAAGACCCTGCTCTCTCACCCAGTCAAAGCACTGGCCCTGGCCCTCGGTTTATTCAGCTCGGCAGTATTCGCCGCCGACGCGCCGCTGAAAGTCGGCACCACCGCGGCCTTCGCGATTCCCCTGGAAGCCGCCGTGGCCGAGGCCGGCAAGCAAGGCTTGAACGTCGAGCTGGTGGAGTTCACCGACTGGATCGCGCCCAACGTCAGCCTGGCCGCCGGCGATATCGACGTGAACTACTTCCAGCACATCCCCTTCCTGGAAAACGCCAAGGCCGCCGCCGGGTTTGATCTGGTGCCGTATGCGCCGGGCATCATCAATAACGTCGGGCTGTATTCGAAAAAATACAAAAGCTTCAACGAGCTGCCCCAAGGCGCCAGCGTGGCGATTGCCAACGACCCGATCAACAGCGGGCGCGGCCTGCAACTGCTGGCCAAGGCGGGGCTGATCACGCTCAAGCCGGGCGTGGGTTACAAGGCCACCGAAGAAGACATCATCGCCAACCCGAAGCAGCTCAAGATCCTGCAAGTCGAGGCCGTGCAGTTGGTGCGCGCCTATGACGATGCGGATCTGGTGCAGGGCTATCCGGCGTATATCCGCCTGTCCAAGACCTTCGATGCCGAGTCGGCGCTGCTGTTCGACGGCCTCGACCACCCGGAATACGTGATCCAGTTCGTGATCCAGCCGAAAGCCAAAACCGACCCGCGGGTGATCAAGTTCGTCGACCTCTACCAGCACTCGCCGGTGGTGCGCGCCGCCCTGGATAAATCCCTCGGCAAGCTCTACCAAGTCGGCTGGGAAGGTTGAACATGACGGCCGCCAACATCCAACTGCGCGACCTGGGCACACCACCCAGGAACGCAGAGCAGACTGAACTGCATCCGCACCTCAACCGCGCCCATGTGCGTTTTATCAACCTGGGCAAAACCTATGACGGCACGGTACACGCGCTGCAAGGCATCGACCTGGCGATCCAGCGCGGCGAAGTGTTCGGCATCATCGGCCGCAGCGGCGCCGGCAAGTCGTCGCTGATCCGCACCATCAACCGCCTGGAACAACCCAGCAGCGGGCGCGTGCTGATCGATCAGGTCGACATCGGCGCGTTCGACGAAGACCGCCTGGTGGCGCTGCGGCGGCGCATCGGCATGATCTTCCAGCACTTCAACCTGATGTCGGCCAAGACCGTGTGGCAGAACGTCGAGTTGCCGCTCAAAGTCGCCGGCGTCCCCAAGTTGCAGCGCGAGCAGAAAGTGCGTGAACTGCTGGAGCTGGTGGGCCTGAAGGACAAGCACAAGGCCTACCCGGCGCAACTCTCCGGCGGGCAGAAACAGCGCGTGGGCATCGCCCGTTCGCTGGTCCACGACCCAGAGATTCTGCTGTGCGACGAGGCCACCTCGGCCCTCGACCCGGAGACCACCCAATCGATCCTCGGCCTGCTGCGCGAGATCAACCAACGGCTGGGCCTGACCATCGTGTTGATCACCCATGAGATGGCGGTGATTCGCGAGATCTGCGACCGCGTGGTGGTGCTCGAACACGGGCGCATCGTCGAGCAAGGCCCTGTGTGGGAAGTATTCGGCAACCCGCGGCACGAGGTCAGCCGAACCCTGCTGGCGCCGCTGCAACACGGCCTGTCGGAAGAACTGCAAAGCCGCCTGCAACCCACGCCGGCCTCGGCTGACGCCGCGCTGGTACTGCGCTTGCAGTTCACCGGCAGCGCCACCGATGAACCCGACCTGGCCGCGCTGTTCGGCGCCCTCGGCGGGCGCGTGCGCTTGCTGCAAGGCGGCGTGGAACGGATTCAGGGGCATGCCCTGGGGCAATTGCTGCTGGCGGTGAATGGCTCGCCCCATGACCCCGACACACTGCGCAGCCGCGCCGGGCATTGGGCACAACAGGTGGAGGTGCTGGGTTATGTGGTTTGATCGTTTAGTGCAGGGCGCCATCGACACGCTGTTGATGGTCGGCGTGTCGTCGCTGATCGCGTTGCTGGTGGGGATTCCGCTGGCGGTGTTCCTGGTCACCAGCGACAAGGGCGGCATCTACCAGGCTCCGGCGCTGAACCGGGTGCTGGGGGCGTTCGTCAATCTGTTCCGCTCGATTCCGTTTCTGATCCTGATGGTGGCGCTGATCCCCTTCACCCGGCTGATCGTCGGCACCACCTACGGCGTGTGGGCGGCGGTAGTGCCGCTGACCATCGCCGCGACGCCGTTCTTTGCGCGCATCGCCGAAGTGAGCCTGCGCGAAGTCGACCACGGCTTGATCGAAGCCGCACAAGCCATGGGCTGCCGGCGCTGGCACATCATCTGGCACGTACTGTTGCCCGAAGCGCTACCGGGGATCGTCGGCGGGTTCACCATCACCCTGGTGACCATGATCAACTCCTCGGCCATGGCTGGGGCGATTGGTGCAGGTGGGTTGGGGGATATTGCCTACCGCTATGGTTATCAGCGCTTTGATACGCAGATCATGCTCACGGTGATTGTGCTGTTGGTGCTGCTGGTGGCGGTGATTCAGCTGGGCGGAGACCGCTTGGCGCGGGGGCTGAACAAGCGCTGAGCACTCGTTTGTACCTGTCAAGGTTGACAGTTGTTGGAGGGGGTTTTCGCGGGTTTAATTGGCCCGACACTGTCTGCGACGGATCAGGGAGCGAATGCCATGTCCACTGTAACCACCTGCGCCAGGTTCGCCACGCTGGTGTTGGCACTGGCCGCCGTCACGCTTGGCGATGCAGCGGCAATTCCGCTTCACGGGCAATATTCAACAACTACCGTTAACAACTCCTTCACGTTCAACAAAGGAGCGATCTTTAACTGGAGTAATAATGTGTTTACACAGAAGCTCCAATACAAATAGACACTGACTGACATGTAGTGTGAGTGGACTTCCACCCTCACCCTTACTCATCACTGTGATTAATTCACAAAGCGCGGGGGCTGAACACGCGCTGAGCACTCGTTTGGACCTGTCAAGGTCGACAGTTGTTGGAGGGGGCTTATGCAGGTTTAATCGGCTCGACACCGTCTGCGACGAATCAAGGAGCGAATACCATGTCCACTATAACCACAACCACCTGCGCCAGGTGCGCGACGCTGGTGTTGGCGCTGGCCGCCGTCACGCTTGGCGATGCAGCGGCAACTCCGCTTCACGGGCAAAATTCGACAACTACCGTTAACAATTCTCCCCGCGGCAGGCTCACACTCATCCAGCTTTCCGCTTCGAGGGAGATTCTTTATCGATCCTTTGGGCCACTCCGCTTCGTAAATCTCACTGATTAATTCAAGCGCAATCTGTTGCCCGAAGCGCTGCCGGGGATTGTCGGCGGGGGGCTCAATAAGCGCCTTCAGGCGCAGTCGACTGGACATGGGATATAGTCAGCATTTGGCCCTCGAAGCATCCCCCATGAAACTCGCCCCCGACGACCTCAACCAGATCACCGCCACCACCCTCGACCACTACAACAGCGTGGCCGAGGACTTCCGTGAAGGCACCCGCGATCACGATGTGAGCCAGAACATCGACGCGCTGCTGCGGCATATCCAGGGCGCGGCGCCGTTTACCGTGCTGGACTTCGGCTGCGGGCCGGGGCGGGATTTGCAGACCTTTACGCGCATGGGCCACATCGCCGTGGGCCTCGACGGCTCCGAGCGCTTTGCGCAGATGGCGCGCGAAGACAGCGGCTGCGAGGTGCTGCAGCAGGACTTCTTGAAGCTGGACCTACCCAACGCACGCTTCGACGGGATCTTTGCCAATGCGGTGCTGTTTCACATTCCCAAGCAGGAACTGCCGCGTGTGCTCAAGCAGCTGCATGGCGCGCTGAAACCGGGCGGGGTGTTGTTCAGTTCCAATCCACGCGGTGACAACCGCGAAGGCTGGAATGGGCCGCGATATGGGTCTTATCACGACTTGGAAGCGTGGCAATCGTTGCTGACCGCCGCCGGTTTTGTGGAACTGGAGCACTACTATCGCCCAGCCGGACTACCCCGCGAGCAGCAGCCCTGGTTGGCCAGCGTCTGGCGCAAAACCTGAATAACCGCCTGACAATACATTCCAAATGTGGGAGGGGGCTTGCTCCCGATAGCGCTGGGTCAGTCAAAGTTGCGCCAACTGAAGCACCGCTATCGGGAGCAAGCCGCCTCCCACATTTTTAACCGCGCTCTTCCTGATGTTCCGGCTTCGGTTCGCGAATCTTGTACCAGGCCACATACAGCGCCGGCAGGAACAACAGCGTCAGCAGCGTGGCAATGATGATCCCGCCGATCATCGCGTAGGCCATCGGCCCCCAGAACACTTCCCGCGCAATCGGGATCATGCCCAGGCTCGCCGCAGCCGCCGTCAGCAGGATCGGCCGGCGCCGGTGTTCGGTGGCTTGCACCACCGCATCCCACGGCGTGTAGCCGGCCAGTTCATATTCCTCGATTTGCGTCACCAGGATCACCGAGTTGCGGATGATGATGCCGATCAGCGCCAAAATGCCAAGGATCGCCACGAAGCCCATGGGCGTGCCGGTGGGGACCAGCGCCAGCACCACGCCGATCAGCCCCAGCGGCGCGACGCTGGCCACCAGGAACATCTTCTGTACGCTGTGCAGCTGGATCATCAGGAAGGTCGCCATCAAAAACAGCATCAACGGCACCACGCTGGCAATCGGGCCCTGGGCCTTGCTGCTTTCTTCCACGGTGCCGCCGGTGGCGACCTTGTAGCCCACCGGCAGGCCGGCGTTGAACGCATCGATCTCAGGCTTGAGCTGCTTGACCAGATCGGTCGGCTGCATCGCGTCGCGCACCGCCACCTTGAGGGTGATCGTCGGCTTGCGGTCGCGGCGCCACACCAGCGGCTGCTCCAGCTCATAACGCACGGTGGCGAAGGCCAGCAGCGGAATCGAGACGCCGTTGGGCGTGACGATCTGCAGGTTCTGCAAGGTTTCCGGCGTGCCGCGCTCGGCATCTTCGGCGCGGCCGACCACGTCGATCAGGTAGATATCGTCATGCACCTGAGTCACCGACGCGCCGCTGACCACGCTGTTCATCAACTGCGCCACGTCTTCGGAAGACAAGCCCAACTGCCGCGCCTTGTCCTGGGCAATCTCGATGCGCAGGACTTTGCCCGGTTCGTTCCAGTCGTAAATGATCTCGCCCAGGTGGCGGTTCTTGTCCAGCAAGGTCGCCAGTTCGATGGCGTGCTTGCGCACCTGGTCGGTGTCTTTGCCGGAAACGCGGTACTGGATCGGCCGCCCCACCGGCGGGCCCATCTCAAGCGGCTGCACAAAGCTGCCGACGCCGACGAAATCCTCACGCAGGCGTTTTTGCAGGCGCGCGATCAACTCGCCGCGCGCCTTCAGGCCCTTGCTGACGATTACCAACTGCGCGTAGTAGGGGTTTTCCAGTTGTTGGTCGAGAGGCAGGTAGAAACGGATCGCGCCCTGGCCGATGTAAGTGCTCCAGCGCTCGATATCCGGGTCGTCCTTGATGATCGCTTCGAGGCGGTCGACGGCTTTGCGGGTTTCGTTGATCGAGGCGTTTTGCGGCAGGTTGAGGTCGACGAGGATCTCCGGGCGGTCCGACGACGGGAAGAACTGGTTCTGCACAAACTGCATGGAAAACACCGACGCCGCGAACAGCGCCACGGTGATGCCGATGGCCCACCAGCGGTTGCGCATCGCCCACAGCATGCCGCCATTGAAAGCGCGGCCGATGCGCCCCGGTTCGGCACTGTGGGGTTTCACGTTGGCGCTGAGGATATGCACGCCGATCACCGGCGCAAACAGCACCGCCACCACCCACGACACCAACATCGCCACGGCAATCACCGCGAACAGGGTGAAGGTGTACTCGCCCGCCGAACTGGCGTTGAGGCCGATCGGCACAAACCCGGCCACGGTCACCAAGGTGCCGGTGAGCATCGGGAACGCGGTGGAGGTGTAGGCGTAGGTCGCCGCCTGCGCCTTGGTTTCGCCTTTTTCCAGGCGCGTGATCATCATCTCCACGGTGATCATCGCGTCGTCCACCAGCAAGCCGAGCGCGATGATCAGCGCCCCCAGGGACACGCGCTGCATGGTGATGCCGCTGTATTCCATGAACACGAACACCAACGCCAGCACCAGCGGGATCGAGCACGCCACCACCAGCCCGGCACGCAAGCCGAGGCTGATAAAGCTCACCACCAGCACGATCACCACCGCTTCGAACAGCGCGCTGGTGAAGCCGCCGACGGCCTCTTGCACCACTTCCGCCTGGTCGGAGACCTTGTAGACGCCGACGCCCACCGGCAGGTCGGCGGTCAGTTCGTCCATGCGCGTGTGCAGGGCCTCGCCGAACGACTGGATATTGCCGCCCTTCTGCATCGCGATCGCCAAACCGATCGCCGGCTTGCCGTTGAAACGGAACATTGGCGTCGCCGGGTCAACGTAGCCACGGCTGATGTCGGCGACGTCCGCCAGGCGATAGAAGCGGTCGTTGAGACGCAGGTTGACGTTGGCCAGGTCTTTTTCCGAGGCGAACTGCCCGGACGTCCGCACGGAAATGCGCTCCGGCCCGGCTTCGATCACCCCGGCCGGGGTCACTGCGTTCTGCGCCTGCAGGCTCTGCACCACCTGGCGCTGGTCGATCCCCAGGGCCGCGAGTTTGCGCGTGGAGAAATTCAGGTAAATCACTTCGTCCTGCTGGCCGATCAGCTCGACCTTGCCCAGGCCCGGCACCGCACGGATCTCGGCGCGCGCCTGCTCCACGTAGTCGCGCAGCTGGCGCATCGACAGGCCGTCGCTGGTAAAGGCGTACACCGAGCCGAACACGTCACCGAACTCATCGTTGAACGACGGCCCCTGCAAGCCCTGGGGGAAGCTGCCGCGAATATCGTCGATCTTCTTGCGCACCTGGTACCAGATCTCGGGGATCGCCTTGGCGCTGGTGGTGTCCTTGAGGTACACAAACACCGTGGACTCACCGGGCCGGGTGTAACTGTCCACGTAGTCGAGGGCGTCGAGTTCTTCGAGTTTTTTCTCGATGCGGTCGGTCACCTGTTTGAGCGTTTCTTCCTGGGTCGCGCCCGGCCAGCGGGTCTGGATCACCATGGTTTTGATGGTGAACGAAGGGTCTTCCTCGCGGCCCAGGTTCTTGTAGGAAAACACGCCCATCAGCAGCGCGACGAACATCAGGTACCAGATGAAGGACTGATGCTTGAGGGCCCATTCGGATAAGTTGAAGCTCCCTTTCATCGCGGGCTGTCCTCGTCGATCTTGACTGTTTGCCCCGGTTGCAGGCTGTTCACACCGGCGACGATGATGCGCTCACCGGGCTTGACCCCGCCGCTGAGCACAACGCTGTCGGCGTCACGACTGAGCACCGTGACTTCACGCGGCTGCACGGTCCGGCTTTGGGTGTCCAGCAGCCAGATCCGCGTTTTGCCGTCGATTTGCTGCAAGGCGCTCAACGGCAGTTCGATGCGCGGTGGGATGGCCGAGCTCAAGGTCACGCTGATCGCCGTACCCAGCAGAAAGGCCGCCGGCGTGTCGGCCAGGGTCAGGCGCGCGCGACGGGTGCGCGTGGCGCTCTGGGCCTGGGGCTCGATTTCGCGCACGGTGGCAGTGGTGTTCACGCTGGGGTCGAGTTGCCCGGCGACAAGGAACACCACATCGGGCGGCAGGCGCTCGGCGAGGCCGGCGGGCAGGTCGATCACTGCCTCCTTGATGTCCGGGCGCGCCAGGGTCACCACTTGCTGGCCCGCGCTGACCACCTGGCCGGCCTCGGCGTTCCAGGCGGTAACGATGCCGCCATGGTCGGTACGCAATCGGGCGTAGTTGAGCTGGTCCTTGGCCTGGTTGACCGAGGCCTGCGCCTGGTCGAGGCTGGCCTGGGTGGTTTTCAGGTCGGTCTGGGCCACGTCCAACTGGGCCTGGGCGCCGACGCCACGGTTGAACAACGCCTGCTGGCGACGGGCGCTGGCCTGGGCGTTGATGAACTGCGCCTGCACGCGGGCGAGGTCGCCTTGGACCGCGCGCAGTTGGTTCTGCTGATCGGTGGGGTCGAGTACGGCGAGTACCGCGCCCTTCTCCACCTCAGCGCCGACATCCACGGTGCGGTGGGCGATGCGCCCGGGCACGCGGAACCCCAGGTTGCTTTCGTAGCGCGCCTGGATGGTGCCGGCGAAACGGCCGAGGGTTTCCTGGTCTTCGGCTTTCACTTCCATGGACAACACCGGGCGCACGGGCTCGGGTGGCGGGTCGTTCTTGGAGCAGGCCAGCAGCAACAGGCTGGCGGCGAGCAGGCCGGTCAGGCGCATCATGGTTGCACTCCTTGGGCCTGGGCCGAGTCGGGCGGCTGGGCGATTTCGACGCGCATGCCGGGGTGCAGCAATTGCCCGCCGGCCACCACGACTTTTTCACCGCCCTGCAGACCGTCACTGATGATCACCTTGCCGGTGAGGTAACGCGCCACACTGACCTTGCGCAGCTGCGCCAGGCCGTCGCCATCCACCAGCCACACGGCGGGGTCGCTGAGGTCTTTGGTCAGCGCCGACCATGGCAGCTCGATGCTGGGCTTGGCCGGACCGTTGGCGGTAGCGCTGACCACCGAGCCCAGATGCATGCCCGCGGGCAGGGCCTCCAGAGCGATTTTGACTTGCACCGTGCCGGTATTGGCAGCGACGGCCGGGGTAACTTCGCGGACGTGGCCCTGGACCTTGATATTGGGGTTATCCAACAGGCTCACCGTGATCGGCGCATCGGCCGGCGGCTCCACCAGCAACGACTCGTACACATCGAATACCGCGTCGCGCTCGCCCTCGCGGGCCAGGCTGAAGATCGGCACGGTGGCCTGCACCACCTGGCCCACTTCAGCCTGGCGCGCAGTAATCACTCCGGGGGCCTCGGCGAACAGCGCGGTGTAGCCCAGTTGCTCGCGGGCATTGGCCAGTTGCGCCTGGGCGGCGGCCAGGGCGCTTTGGCTGCTGCGCAACGCGGCCTGGGCGGTGTCGTATTCGCTGCGGCTGGTGTAGCCCTTGGGCAGGAGTTTTTCCTGGCGCACGAACGCGGCGGCGGTCTGCTTGACCCGCGCCTGCTCGGCCACGACCTGGGCCTGGGCGGAGTCGACACTGCTCTGCAAGTCCTTGGGGTCGAGCTTGGCCAGCACTTGCTTGGCGCTGACATGGTCGCCCACATCGACCATGCGCTGAATGATCTTGCCCCCCACGCGAAAGGACAGATCGGTTTGCACCCGCGCCTGGATATCGCCGGTCAGCGTGACGGCCACTGCGTAGTCAGTCGGCTGCACGGTCTGCACGAACACCCGCGCATGCTGCTTGGGCTCGGCTTTTTCCTGGCCGCAGCCGCTCAGCAGCGCCAACAGGCCAAGTGCGAAAATAACTGTCGAAGGGTGACCGCCCATGCAGGCTCCTTTACGTGATGCCAACTTGCCGGAGTGTAGGCGACTACGACCTTTTAGCAGGGTTCCATGTGCATGGATGGCGCCCAACGCCAATGGTTCCGAAGCCAAACGAATGCCCACGCTCAAGACGCCGGGTAGCCCGGCCTTTATTGGCATAAACCGTCCATTTTTGATACCGAAATATCACATTGATATCGCCCAACAGGATAACCGCCGGATTCGCGGGGTTGGCCAATGACGGCTATGGTTGTGGGGTCTGTGATTCGAGGGAATGAACAATGAACGAAGCGAAACCGATTGATCCGCAGGAGCTGGTGAAATGGTTGGTGGCATTGCGCAGGGCGATCAACGCCCGAGTGCGGTGAAACGCTGAAAATCCACTGTGAGATAAAAATCAAATGTGGGAGGGGGCTTGCCCCCGATAGCGGTATGACAGTCACCGATGCATTGACTGAACCACTGCTATCGGGGGCAAGCCCCCTCCCACAATTTTGAGCGCATTCCAAATTCCAACCATAAAAAAACGCCGACGCTGTGCAAGCCGTCGGCGTTTAAACCTTGAAAGGTTTTACCGCTCGATCAGAACGCCGGCACGACTGCGCCGTTGTACTTCTTCTCGATGAACGCTTTGACTTCCGGGCTGGTCAGGGCCTTGGCCAGTTTCTGGATAGCAGCGCTGTCCTTGTTGTCCGGGCGCGCCACCAGGAAGTTCACATACGGCGATTTGGCGTCTTCGATGATCAACGCGTCCCTGGCCGGGTTGAGGCCAGCTTCCAGGGCGTAGTTGGTGTTGATCATGTCCAGGTCAACCTGGTCCAGCACACGTGGCAACAGGGCTGATTCCAGCTCTTTGAACTTCAGGTTTTTCGGGTTGCTGGCAATGTCTTTTGGCGTCGCCAGCGCATTGGTCGGGTCTTTCAGGGTGATCACACCGGCCTTCTGCAGCAGCAACAGGGCACGGCCGCTGTTGGAGCCTTCGTTCGGAATGGCCACGGTGGCGCCATCTTTGAGCTCAGAAATGTTTTTGATTTTCTTCGAGTAACCGCCGAAGGGTTCAACGTGTACGCCCACTACGGTGACCAGGTTGGTGCCCTTACCTTTGTTGAAGTTTTCCAGGTACGGCAGGGTCTGGAAGTAGTTGGCGTCCAGACGCTTCTCGGCCACCTGCACGTTGGGCTGTACGTAGTCGGTGAAGACTTTGATTTCCAGATCCACGCCTTCTTTGGCGAGGGTCGGCTTGACCAGCTCGAGGATCTCGGCGTGCGGGACCGGGGTAGCGGCCACTATCAGCTTTTCGTTGGCCTGGGCGAAGCCCGCAGTCAGGGCAGCCGCCAGTGCGGTAAACAACAGAACCTTTTTCATGAGTGTCCTTATCGACATTCCGGGGCGTCTCTGACGACCGTATTGGTGTGGAGTGCCAGCGAAGTGCTATCGCGGCGTGAGAGTGACAATACCTAGATTTTTTATTCCCGAACAATACCTTTTATTCAGGTTGATATTCCATTTTGCTCATGTAGGAATTTGCGCAAGGTTTCCCGTTCGGCCGCATTGGCGCTTTCGAATATCCGCTGCACCTGCTCCAGCGGCGAACCGGCGGTCGGCAGGTTCAAATGCTCCGGCAAGATTTCGTCACCGCTGCTGACCAGCAAGGCAAAGTGGATGACGTTCTCCAGCTCGCGGGTATTGCCCGGCCAGCTGTGGTGTTCCAGCACGCGCTGGGCCGCGTCGCTGATCAGCGGCACCGGCAGGTCCAGGCGCTGGCTGTAGATGCCAAGAAAGTATTCGGCCAGGGACAGGATATCGCCGACCCGCTCGCGCAAGGCCGGCAGGTCCAACCGGCCTTCGCTGAGGTAGTGGAACAGGCGCTCATTGAACTTGCCTGCGGCCACGGCCTGGGCCAGGTCGATGCTGGTCGCCGCCACCAGGCGCACGTCCACCGGGCTTGGTTGCTGCGCGCCGACGCGGGTGACTTCGTGGTTTTCCAGGGCGGCGAGCAATTTGACCTGGATCGGCAACGGCAAGTCGCCGATCTCATCCAGGTACAAGGTGCCGCCGTTGGCCGAGCCGAACCAGCCGGCCCGGCTGCTCGCCGCGCCACTGTGGGCGCCGGCCGCGTAGCCGAACAGCTCGGCATCGGCATAGGTCGGGCTGATCGCGCCGCAATTGACCGAGACAAACAGCCCGGCGCGGTCGCTGCCCCGATGGATATGCCGCGCCAGCAACTCCTTGCCGCTGCCGGTCTCGCCACGGATCAACACCGGCACGGCGCGGGGCGCGAGGTGTTCCAGCGCTTCGCGCAGTTGCCGCGAACGCGGGTCGACGAACACCAGTGCCTTGGCGCGGATGCTCAGCGGGCTTTTTTCGGCGTCGGGGAAGGTCAGCAGCGGCTGACCGAAGGTTTCATGCAGACTCATGGCAGGCTCCCGCCCCCAATCCGCTCAGGGACGGGGCGTTGAAAAAGGTTCAGGCCGTGCGCCGGGCGTGATGCTCCAGGCGGCTTTGCAGGCGATAGAGATACGCGAAACCCTGCTCCCAGCGCTGGTGGCCGGACTTCACATTGATATGCCCCGCGCCGGACAAAATGCCGGCTTCAGCACCCCAGTCGCGCGCCAGCTCCATGGCCCTGGGGGCGCTGACGGCACTGTCGTTGTCGGAGCTGACCACCTGGCTGGGAAACGGCAGCAGGTCGCGTGGAATCGGCGCGAAGTTACGCAGCGCGGGGGCACAGGCCGGGCGTTCGACATCCGCCGGCGCCACCAGCAACGCCCCGCGCACCTGCCGCAAAAACTGCAGCGGTGCAGTGGCAGCCCAGTGGGCCACGGTGATGCAGCCCAGGCTATGGGCGATCAGAATCACTGGCGTGCTGTCGGCGGCGATCGCCTCGGCCAGCGCGGCCACCCAGTCTTCGCGACGCGGCGTCAGCCAATCGGCCTGCTCCACCCGGGCGCTGTTGGGCAGGCTGTTCTGCCAATGCGTTTGCCAATGATCTTCTGGCGATCCTTGCCAGCCCGGCACGATCAGGTAACGAATCGATTCGCTGTGCATGGGTGTGCCCTCCTGCAGCGTTTAACGTTGCTGGACAGTATAGGGACGGGGTTTATATTCGTTAAGGAATAAGAAGCTATTTATTAATAACTAAAAAATCAAACTATGGGAGGGGCGGTGTATCAACTAGCGCATTCATCAATTGATCCACCGTCATCGGGGGCAAGCCCCCTCCCACATTTAACAGCCGGGCTTGCCCGCGATCGCGAGAGCCCAGGCCACACATCTATCAGCGCCCGCGATCGCGACGCAGTAGTTTTTTCACGCGCATGACCAGCGCCTTGTCTTCAAACGGCTTGAGTAAATAATCATCCTCATGCAATTCCAAGTCGCGCAGACGGTCTTCGATCCCACCCGGGCTGGTCAGAAACAATACCGGCGTCTCGCCTTTGTGCCGAATCGCCTGCTGCAACTTCCAGGCATTCTGCCCGGGCAGCATCACGTCCAGAATCACCAGGTCGTACTCGTTGCCCTCGACAAGCCGCTGGGCGGCCATGCCGTTGGCCGCGACTTCCACGGAATAACCGGCCTCGTTCAAACCCTGGGCCATCCGCTGTGCTTCTTCGGATTCATGTTCCACTAACAGCACGCGCATAACACACCTCGATTGATCAGACCTGCAGGCTAACACCCTCAGGTGTGCGCCGCCTCACGCAGGCGCTGTGCATCGAGGATTTCGATCTCGCCATAGCCCAGGCGCACGATGCCCTGGGCTTGCAGATCCTTGAGCAAGGCGTTGGTGGTCTGGCGCGACAGGCTCAACATCGCCGCCAGGTCTTCCTGGGGTAACTGCAGGCGGCGTTTTGAGGGCTCGATGTCGCCGTACCCTTCAATGATCATCAACAAACGATGGGCCAGCCGCACCGAGGCGGGCATCAGGCTGAGCTGTTCGAGGCCGATGAAACTCAGGCGCAACTTTTGGCTCATCAGCAAGGCCAAGTCGCGCCAGTACTGCGGGGTTTCATCGAGAATGTCGAGCAATGCCTGCTGGGGCACCTGCAACAGCCTGCACGGCCCCACCGCACAGGCGTCGTGGGTGCGCGGCAGGCCGTCGAACAGGCAGATTTCACCGAACCAGTAGGGCGACTCCACCAGGCTGAGCAGCGCTTCCTTGCCCTGCTCGTTCACCGCGCTGATCCGCAAACTGCCGTCGAGCACCGCATACAAGCCGCAGGGCGGGTCACCACGCTTGAACAGGTATTGCCCCGCCGTCAGCAGCCGCAGCCGCGCGTGGGCCAGCAGACTATGCTGAAAAGCGCCGGGCAAGTGGCTGAACCAGTGCCCGGCAGCCAGCCGGGGTCGCCATTGCTCTGCGTTCATGAGAACTCCGAAGATTGTCGCCCAGCTGACAGTTAGGCGAAGGCTGACAGGGCATGATCAAACATCCTACAGGAGGAATAACAATGAAAAGCCTCGTCGACCACCTCAGTCAATACGCCGCCTACCACCGCGACCCGCGCAATATCGCCAGCCACTTTATCGGCATCCCGCTGATCGTGGTCGCCGTCGCCGCGTTGCTTTCACGCCCGGAGTGGCCGGTGGCCGGGCTCTGGCTGTCGCCGGCACTGATCGTCGCGCTGCTTGCGGCGTGGTTCTACCTGCGCCTGGAACTCGCGCTGGGCGTGCTGATGAGCGTGTTGATGGGCTTGTCGGTGTGGGCCGGGCATGTACTGGCGGCGCAAAGCACGCCGGTCTGGCTGAGCGGCGGTATCGGTATGTTCGTGGTGGGTTGGGTGATTCAGTTTGTCGGGCATTACTACGAAGGCAAGAAGCCGGCGTTTGTGGATGATGTGTCGGGGCTGATCGTCGGGCCGTTGTTTGTGGTGGCGGAGTTGGCGTTTTTGCTGGGGTTGCGGCATGAGCTCAAAGAGCAGATTGAACGCCGCTCCGGGCCAGTCGCTCGCCGCGATCTAAAGCCGAGAGAAGTTTGAATGTGGGAGGGGGCTTGCCCCCGATAGCGGTGGGTCAGTCAATATCTTCAGTGACTGATCCACTGCTATCGGGGGCAAGCCCCCTCCCACATTTGTTATTGCAGTGTGTTCAGGCTTTTTGCCAGACCTTGGGTTTGAAGAACAAGGTCTCGCCTCGTGCCAGGCCGATCAGGCTGTCGTGGTCTTTCACCACTTCGGCTTCGATCAGTTCGCTCTGGCCTTCGACTTTCAAGGTCACCCGCGTGGTCGCCCCCAGCGGCCGGATATCGCGCACTTCGGCGGCATGGTGGTCTTCCAGTTCATGGCGCGACAGCGACACTTCGTGGGGGCGGAACAGCACGTGTTGGTCGCCCCCCAGGTGCAGGCGGTTGGAGTCGCCGAGGAAGTGGTAGACGAAATCGCTGGCTGGGTTTTCGTAGACATCGCCCGGTGAGCCGATCTGCTCGATCACGCCCTTGTTCATCACCACGATACGGTCGGCGACTTCCATCGCCTCTTCCTGGTCGTGGGTCACGAACACCGAGGTCAGGTTGATGTCTTCGTGCAAGCGCGCCAGCCAGCGGCGCAGCTCTTTGCGCACCTTAGCGTCGAGGGCGCCGAAGGGTTCGTCGAGCAGCAGCACTTTGGGCTCCACCGCCAGGGCGCGGGCCAGGGCGATGCGCTGGCGTTGGCCACCGGAGAGTTGTTCCGGGTAGCGGTCGGACAGCCAGTCCAGTTGCACCATGCTCAACAGTTCGTGGACTTTGACCGCGATCTGGCTTTCGTTCGGGCGCTGGTTTTTTGGCTTCATGCGCAGACCGAACGCGACGTTATCGAACACGGTCATGTGGCGGAACAGCGCGTAGTGCTGGAACACAAACCCGACGTTGCGATCACGCACGTCGTGGCCGGAGACGTCTTCACCGTGGAACACGATGCTGCCGGTATCCGGGGTTTCGAGACCGGCGATGATGCGCAGCAAGGTGGTCTTGCCGCAGCCGGAGGGCCCCAGCAACGCCACCAGCTCGCCACTCTGGATGTCCAGGTTGATGCTGTTCAGGGCCTTGAAGGCGTTGAAGTTCTTGCTGACATTACGGACTTCGATGGACATGGATTATTCCTCAGCCGCAGCTGCGCGCAGGCGGTTGATACGGTTCTCGCTCCACTGCTTGAGCAGCAGGATGAAGAGCGCCAGGATCAGCAACAGACTCGCCACCGCAAACGCGGCGACGTGGTTGTATTCGTTGTAGAGAATCTCGACGTGCAGCGGCAAGGTGTTGGTCACGCCGCGAATGTGGCCGGACACCACCGACACCGCGCCGAACTCACCCATCGCCCGCGCGGTACACAGCACCACGCCGTAGATCAGGCCCCATTTGATATTCGGCACGGTGACATGCCAGAACATCTGCCAGCCATTGGCGCCAAGCAGCCGCGCGGCTTCTTCTTCCTGGGTGCCTTGTTCCTGCATCAGCGGGATCAGCTCCCGGGCCACGAACGGCACGGTGACGAAGATGGTCGCCAGCACGATGCCCGGCAAGGCGAACACGATCTGGATGTCATGCGCCTGCAGCCACGGGCCAAAGAAGCCCTGGGCGCCGAACATCAGCACATAGACCAGGCCCGCGATCACCGGCGACACCGAGAACGGCAGGTCGATCAGCGTCACCAGGATGCTCTTGCCACGGAACGAGTACTTGCTCACGCACCATGCGGCGCTGACGCCGAACACCACGTTGAGCGGCACCGAGATCAGCACGGCGACCACCGTGAGCTTGAGCGCCGACAGCGCATCGGGCTCGAGGATCGCGGTGAAGAACGCGCCGAGGCCATTCTTCAAGCCCTGGGACACCACGATAAACAGCGGCAGCACCAGGAACAGGAAGAACACCAGCCAGCCCAGGCTGATCAGGATGCGCCGCGACAACGCACTGCCACGCCGGGCAGCGTTGGCCGAGGACGCGGCGGAGATAGACGATTGGGACATGTTCCGCGCCTCCTTATGGGTGTTCGATGCGCCGCTGCAGCAAATTGATCAGCAGCAGCAACACGAAGGAAACCACCAGCATCAGCACACCGATGGAGGTGGCGCCGTGGTAGTCGTACTGGTCGAGCTTGACCATGATCAGCAGCGGCAGGATCTCGGTCTTCATCGGCATGTTGCCGGCGATGAAGACCACCGAACCGTACTCACCGACGCCACGGGCAAACGCCAGGGCGAAGCCGGTCAGCCAGGCAGGCAGCAACGCGGGCACGAGGATGTAGCGGAACACCTGCAACGGCTTGGCGCCCAGGCAGGCGGCGGCTTCTTCGATTTCCCGGGGATATCGGCGAGGACCGGCTGCACCGTGCGGACCACGAACGGCAACGTGACGAAGGTCAGCGCCAGGGTGATGCCCAAGGGGCTGTAGGCGATCTTGAAGCCCAGGTCGGCAGCGAACTGGCCGACCAGGCCGGTCGGTGTGTACAGCGCGGTCAGCGCGATACCGGCGACGGCCGTGGGCAGGGCGAACGGCAGGTCGATCATCGCATCGATGATCTTGCGCCCGGGGAAGGTGTAGCGCACCAGCACCCAGGCCAGCAGCGTGCCGATCAGGCCATTGATCAGCGCGGCGTACAGCGCGGTGCTGAAGCTCAACTTCAATGCCGCCAGCACACGCGGTGCGGTGATGATGTTCCAGAACTGATCCCAGGTAAGTTGAGCGGCGTGTACAAACATCGCCGCGAGGGGGATGAGTACGATCAGGCTGAGGTACACCACGGTGTAGCCCAGCGTCAGCCCGAAGCCGGGTATGACGGGGGAAATACGACGCGACATAAAAGTCCTTGGTTAGCAGGTCTGACACACAAAACCCGCAGGTGAATGCGTGCTCTGTAGGAGCGGGCTTGCCCGCGAAAAACGTCAACGATAACGCGCACATTCTGGGTGCATGCGGTGCCTGGACCTTCTTCGCGAGCAAGCTCGCTCCTACAGAGGGCGGTGTTTTTATTGCGCCGAGTAGATCTGGTCGAACACGCCACCGTCGTTAAAGAATTTCGGCTGCGCAGTTTTCCAGCCGCCGAAGTCTTTGTCGATAGTCACCAAATCCAGCTTCGGGAACTGCTGGGCGTATTTGGCGGCGATTTTCTCATCGCGTGGGCGGTAGAAGTTCTTCGCCGCAATCTCCTGGCCAGCCGGGCTGTACAGGTGCTTGAGGTACTCGGTAGCGATCTCGGTGTTGCCCTTTTTCTCGGCGTTCTTGTCGACCACGGCCACAGGCGGCTCGGCGAGGATCGACAGGGACGGTACGACGATGTCGAACTTGTCGGCGCCGCCGTTTTCTTTCAATGCCAGGAACGCCTCGTTTTCCCAGGCCAGCAACACGTCACCCTGACCGTTGTTGACGAAGGTGATGGTCGAACCGCGCGCCCCGGTGTCGAGGACCGGTACGTGCTTGAACAGCTCTTTGACGTATTCCTGCGCCTTGGCTTCGCTGCCACCGGCTTTCAGGCCATAGGCCCAGGCGGCGAGGAAGTTCCAGCGCGCACCGCCGGAGGTTTTCGGGTTCGGGGTGATGACCGACACGTCTTTCTTGATCAGGTCGCCCCAGTCCTTGATGCCTTTGGGGTTGCCCTTGCGCACCAGGAACACGATGGTCGAGGTGTACGGGGTGCTCGCATCCGGCAGGCGGGTCTGCCAGTTTTCCGGCAGGGTCTTGCCCAACTTGGCGATTTCGTCGATATCACCGGCCAGGGCCAGGGTCACGACGTCGGCACGCAGGCCGTCGATCACCGCACGGCCCTGTTTGCCCGAGCCGCCGTGGGATTGCTGGATCTTGACGCTGTCGCCGGGGTGGGACTGTTTCCAGTAGCTGGTGAACTCAGCGTTGTAGTCCTGGTACAGCTCACGGGTCGGGTCATACGAGACGTTGAGCAACTCGTAGTCCTTGGCAACGGCAGACCCGGCAAACACGGCGCTGGCCAAGGCAGCCAGGGCGTAACGGCGAATCGACGACATAGAAAGCTCCTGAAATTCCGGGGTGTTGGCTGACGACTGTAGGAGCGAGCTTGCTCGCGAAAAACGTCAACGATAACGCTGCACATCAGGTGCAACGCGTTGCCTTCAAGCTTTTCGCGAGCCAGCTCGCGCCTACAGGGGCATTTCTTATAGTGATGGGTCTATCGCCGCTCTTGCTCAGGCCGGTTTGTTACCCGGGTTCTGCAGGCGGAATTTTTCTTTGCGTTCGATCTGTACTACTTGAGCGTTGTGTACAGTGATTTCCACCGCGCCAAAGCGCAGATCGCGCAACGCGCTCTGGATCTCACGCAAAATGGCTGCTTCGTCCTGGCCGTCGACGCTACGTAGAGATGCGCTCATGGTCTCGCTCCTGAAATGAAGAGTGCCGCGCAGTGGCGGCACTGCTTGCGGCGTGAGGGCGATAGTAGATAAGCGCGGATATTCTTAAAAATACTATTTAAGAATGTTTATATAACCAGAAAGAATTTTCTGGCCGGACGTGGGGTTACGACGGCGTTTTGTGGCCAAGTGCCAAAATCGAGCCTGGCGAATATCCAATTGTGGGAGGGGCTTGCTCCCTCCCACACTTGACTGCATTTCAACTCGGGATGGCGGGGGCTCGGTCCCAATCGATCTCACACGCCGGCATCGGGCGGCCAAACCAATAGCCCTGGCCCATGTCGCAGTTTTGCTCCAGCAGGAACCGCGCCTGCTCCACCTGTTCGATCCCCTCGGCGTGTACCTGCATGCCCATGCTTTTCGCCAGGGCGATCACCACGCGCACGATGGCGGCGTCGTCTTCATCCCACGGCACCCCGGCGACAAAGCCCTGGTCGATCTTGAGCTTCTGCACCGGCAGGCGCTTGAGGCGCAGCAGCGACGAATAGCCGGTGCCAAAGTCGTCAATGGCCAGGCGCAGGCCCAGCTCGCGCAGGCGGTGCAGTTGTTCCAGGGCCACTTCGGGGTCTTCCATCACCGCGCTTTCGGTGACTTCCAGCTCCAGGTAAGCCGGGTCCAGGCCAGTGTCGTGCAGCACCTTGGCGACTTGCTCATACAACTCGCGTCGCGCAAACAAGCGACTGGACACGTTGATCGCGATAAACCTCAACGGCACGCCGTCCTCCAGCCACTGGCACATCTGGGCGCAAGCCTCGTGCATGACCCAGGCGTCGATATCGGCAATCAACCCGGTGCGTTCGGCGATGGGGATGAACTCGACCGGCGGCACCAGGCCACGCTCCGGGTGTTGCCAGCGCACCAGGGCTTCGACGCCGATCAGGCGGCTGGTGTGCAGGTCGTGAACCGGCTGGTAGTAGACACGCAGCTCCTGCTGGTCGAGGGCGCGGCGCAGTTCGCCGGCAATTTCCACGCGGTTCTGCGCGTGGGCAGTCAACTCTTCGGTGTACAACGCGTAGCCTTCACGGCCGACGCTCTTGGCCTTGAACAACGCGGAATCGGCGTTACGCAACAACTGCTGGGCACTCAGCGCGTCGCTGGGAAACAGACTGATGCCAACGCTCGCACTGATAAACAATTGGTGGCCGTCGAAATTGAACGGGAGTTTCATCGCATCGAGCATGCGTTGCGCGAGCGCGGCGGCCTGCACCACCTGTGGACAGTTTTCCGCCAACACCGCGAATTCGTCCCCGCCCAGCCGCGCCAGCGTCACGCCGGTGCCGAACTGGCTTCTCAGGCGTTCACCGACCAATTTGAGCAACTGGTCGCCGACGTTATGGCCCAGGCTGTCGTTGATGATCTTGAAGTGGTCCAGGTCGAGCAGCAGCAACGCACAACCGCGTTTATGCACTTGCGCCGAAGCCAGGGCCTGTTCGGCGCGGTCGGTGAACAGCAGGCGGTTGGGCAGGTCGGTCAGCGGGTCGTGGTGCGCGAGGTGCGCCAGTTCGTGCTCGGAATCCTTGATGGCGCTGATATCGGAAAACACCGCGACGTAATGGCTGACATGGCCGAGGTCGTCGTGAATCACCCGGATGGTTTGCCACTGTGGATAAATCTCGCCGCTTTTGCGCCGGTTCCAGATTTCCCCGCTCCACTCGCCGGTTTGCTCCAGGGCCAGGAACATCTGCTGGTAAAAACTCGACGAATGGCGGCCTGACTTGAACAAGCTGGGTTGCTCGCCCATGACATCTTCGCGCCGATAGCCGGTGATCGCCATAAAGGCCCGGTTCACATGGACGATCTGCCCCTTGGCATCGGTGACCAGCACCCCTTCACGGGTGCAATCGAACACGGCAGCGGCCTGGCGCAGGCGCTCACGACTCTCTTTGAGCGGTTGCTGCAATTCGTTGACGCGCGCAAAGCGCGCGCAAATCAGGTAAATCACCAGGGCGCTGAGGGCCACCCACACATAGCCGCGCAGCTGCAGCCACTGATCTAACTCAACCGGGTCATCAAGGAACTTGATCAATACCCGGTGAGTAAGCACAACCCACAGCAGCGAAACCAGCAGATATACCAACCCCGCGCGCCGGGCACCTCGGTATGAGAACAACATATGGCCAGTAATCCTTACTAAAAAGCTAGATTCGCCCTACAAAGGTTACGGATTATAGAATAAGAAACATCCCGTCACTCCTATCTGAAAGGTCGGCTGGTTTTCTCTGTGAGCTTAGTGATAATGCGTGAGCTGTTTTTTTCTTTATCTGAGGGCCATACAGCCTATGTGGTACAACGGTTTTCTTGACCTGTCAGCCTGGCAACTGGTGGCAGTCACCCTGTTGATGACCCACGTGACCATTATTGGGGTCACCGTCTATCTGCACCGCTATTCAGCCCATCGCTCCCTGGAGCTCAATGCCGGCCTGAAACACTTCTTCCGCTTCTGGCTGTGGCTGACCACGGCGCAGAACACCCGCGAGTGGACCGCCATCCACCGTAAGCATCACGCCAAATGCGAAACCGTCGACGACCCGCACAGCCCCGTCATTAAAGGCCTGTCTACCGTATTGCGCAAAGGTGCCGAGCTCTATCGCGCCGAAGCGGAAAACCCCGAGACCCTGCGCATCTACGGCAAGAACTGCCCGGACGACTGGATCGAACGCAAACTCTACACGCCCTACCCGCTCTTGGGTGTGGCAATCATGGGTGTGATCGACCTTCTGCTGTTCGGCACCATCGGCATCACCATCTGGGCGATCCAGATGATGTGGATTCCATTCTGGGCCGCCGGTGTGATCAACGGCCTCGGCCACGCCGTGGGCTATCGCAACTTCGAATGCCGGGACGCGGCGACCAACCTGGTGCCGTGGGGCATCATCGTGGGCGGCGAAGAGCTGCACAACAACCACCACACCTACCCCAACTCCGCCAAACTGTCGGTGAAGAAATGGGAGTTCGACCTCGGCTGGGCGTGGATCAAGCTGTTCAGCTTGCTGCGCCTGGCCAAGGTGCAGCGCGTCGCGCCGATTGCCCACCGTGTCGAAGGCAAGGGCCACCTGGACATGGACACCGCCATGGCGATCCTCAACAACCGTTTCCAGATCATGGCCCAGTACCGCAAGCTGGTGATCGGCCCGCTGGTCAAGCAGGAACTGGAGAAGGTCGATCACTCGGTGCGCCACCAGTTCCACCGTGCCAAGCGCCTGCTGTCGCGGGAAACCAGCCTGCTGGATGACCGCCACCACCTGCGTATCCAGAGCATGCTGGAACACAGCCAGGCCCTGAAAGTGATCTACGAAAAGCGTCTGGCCCTGCAGCAGATCTGGCTCAAGACCAGCTCCAACGGCCACGATATGCTGGCCGCGATCAAGGAGTGGGTGCATGAGGCCGAGGCCAGCGGCATCCAGTCCCTGCGCGATTTTGCCCACCAATTGAAGACCTACTCGTTGCGCCCTGCAACGGTGTGAACACGCGGAGGGGAAGGCTTGCCTTCCCCTTTGATCGCTTTTTTGACGCCATTCTCCAGACACCCATAAATCCGTCACAATCGCCCCCAATGACGGAACTTAGACGCAATTCGCCCCTCTCAAACAACACTTCGCCATCATGGTGGCCCCTTGTTGTGACCGCTGCTGAACCCTGCGGCGCGCCCAGAGAGAGTTGTGCCGATGGTCCAAGAAAAAACGCACCTGCCCGCTCCCCCCACCGCTGAACCCCCACGCCCCGCAGCCGCAGCAACCTTGCTGGCGTTGATGCACGCCCAGGGCGAGGTCGAGCGGCTGAGTGAACGTGAGCAATTACTCAGTTCCCTGCTGGTCAGCGTGAATGCGGTGCTATGGGCCATCGACTGGGCGTCGCGGCGCGTGCTGTATGTGAGCCCGGCGTATGAGCGGGTGTTTGGCCGTTCCGCCGGCATGCTGCTGGCCGACCACCGGGAATGGCGCAACAGCATTCACCCCGAAGACCTCGACTACGCCGAACACAGCCTGGCCCGCGTACTCGAACAAGGCGCCGTGGAAGACCGCGAGTACCGCATCATCACGGCCGGCGGGCAGATTCGCTGGCTCAGCGACAAGTGCTACATCAACCAGCAGGCCGAACCGGGCGAACCGTTGATCGTGGTCGGCATGGCCGAGGACATCACCGACAAGAAACAGTTGGAGCTGGAACTGCACCGCCTGGCCACCACCGACGTGCTGACCCAGAGCAGCAACCGCCGACACTTTTTCGAATGCGCCAACCAGGCCTTCGACAGCGCCCGCGCCCAGGCTGCGCCGCTGGCATTCCTGCTGCTGGACATCGATGACTTCAAGGACGTCAACGACACCTACGGCCACTTGGAGGGCGATCAGGTGTTGCGGCGCATTGCCGAGAGCGGTCGTGGCGTACTGCGCCGTGGCGACCTGTTCGGGCGCATTGGCGGCGAAGAGTTCGCCGCCGTGCTGCCCGGTTGCGCGCCGGAGATGGCGCAGCAGGTCGCTGAGCGGCTTGGCAAGGAAATCCAGGCGTTGAGCTTCAGCTATGAAGGCCACGCGTTCACCGTGACGGTCAGCCAGGGCCTGGCCAGCCTCAACGAGCAAGACTCGACCCTGGACAGCCTGTTCGCCCGCGCGGATGGCGCCATGTACGAGGCCAAGCGCCTGGGCAAAAACCGCGTGGTTGCTGGCTAGAGAATCAACACAGATCACAGTGGAAGGGGACTTGCCCCCTCCCACATGTGAATTTCATAGCCCTTTAGGCCTTGCGCAACCTCATCAGCTCCGACAGCCCCACTTTCAGCAAGCGCGCGGTCTTGCTCCTGACCAGCGCTTCCAGCCCTTCATGCTCGGTCAACCGCGCCATCTGCGCCGCCAGGTTCATCACCAGCGCCTCCCGCGAATACACCCCGCCTTCCAGGGAGTAGATCGCCGCGATCAACTGGCGCAGTTCCAGCGGCAAGCGCCAACGCGTGCGCAACGCCGAACCGTAGGCGGCACCCAAAGCGTGCAGCGACTCGCCAATCGCTGCGTCATCCAGCGCCCCGCCACCCTGGCGCCAGTCTTCCAGGCAGCGCAACAACGCCAGGTCGCCGAGCCGATGCAGGATGCCCGCGCTGTAACAGCGCTCGTGGTCCAGCTCCAGCATGCGCGCCAGACGGCGTGCGTAGTCGGCGGTGTCCTGGGACAACTGCCAGTGACGCTCGGCATACGCCACCAGGCCTGGATCACCCAATACCACGTTGTGCTTGAGCGCCAGGCCGAGTATCAGGTTCATGCTTTGCCCGGCCTGCAGCTTGTGCAACGCCGCCGACAGGGTCTGCACCGGCGTGCCGTGATGGCCGGCGCTGTTGGCGGCGGCGATCAGCACGGCGGTGATCTGCGGGTCCATACACACGCGGTCTTCCAGGCACTTGAGGTCCAGGCCCTCCGGCCCGAGGCTGTCTTGCACGGCGGCCTTCACATCGACCCACAGCGGCGCGCCATCGCAGGCGTCGCGGCGGCGCTCGAGGAACACCGGCAAGGTCATGCCCGGCGCCAGTCGCGGCACTTCGCAGTACACGCTTTCGCCTTCGTTGAGCAGCAGGTCTTGCAGGCGCTGGGTCAGGCCGTCCATGTTCAGCGGTTTGGTCAGATACGCCGTGGGCGCCAAGGGCAAGGCCTCACGCACGCTGGCGCTGTCATTGCGACTGCTCAAGAGGATGAACGGCAACGCGGGCGAGCGACGCTGCTGACGCACATTGCGCAACAGGCTCAGGCCATCGATGCCCGGCAGTTCCCAATCCGCCACGATCAGGTCGTAGGCTTTGTCGCGCAGCAGCGTAGCCGCTTGCCGGCCATCGCCACACATATCCAGCCGTGCGTCGCAACGCACATTCAACAACACCTGCTTGAGCAGGTCCCGCGACCAAGGGTCTGCCTCAGCAATCAACACCCGGGGTACAGCGGGTAAATCCACAGCACTCATCCTGCACGCTCCATCTGCAATGCCTGCACCTTAGACAATGCGGCGGCCTACGTACAATGAACAACCACTGAATGTGCTGCATCAGGTAAAAAAAAACCCGCCGAAGCGGGTTTTTTCTATCGATCGGTTCAGCCCGGGCTTACAGCTCGGAGAAGCACTCTTCGATGATTGCCAAGCCTTTGTCCAGTTGCTCGTCCGGCGCGGTCAGCGGCACCAGGATGCGCAACACGTTGCCGTAAGGGCCGCAGGACAGCAGGATCAAGCCTTTCTCACGCGCCTTGGCCACTACGGCGGCAACGGCAGCAGCGTTTGGCTTGTGGGTGTCGCCACCTTCGAACAGCTCGATCGCGATCATCGCGCCCAGGGCACGCACATCGCCGATCACCGGGTACTTGGCCTGGATGGCCTTGAGGCCGGAGACCAGACGCTCGCCGACGGCTTTGCAGCGATCCAGCAGGTGCTCTTCTTCGAACACTTCCAGCACGGCCAGGGCCGCGGCGCAAGCGATCGGGCTACCGGCGTAGGTGCCGCCGAGGCCGCCTGGCGCGATGGCGTCCATGTATTCGGCCTTGCCGCACACACCGGCCAACGGGAAACCGCCGGCGATGGATTTGGCGAAGGTGGTCAGGTCGGCAGTCACGCCCATCTGTTCCATGGCGAAGAACGTACCGGTACGGCCGGCACCGGTTTGCACTTCGTCGGCGATCAGCAGGATGCCGTGCTTGTCGCACAGTTCGCGCAGGCGCTTCATGAAAGGTTTAGGCGCGACGTAGAAACCGCCTTCGCCCTGCACCGGCTCGATGATGATGGCAGCGATATCACGCGGCTCGGCATCGTTCTTGAAGATGCGTTCGATGCTGGCGATGGAGTCGTCGACGCTCACGCCATGCAGTTCGTTCGGGTACAGCGCGCGGAAGATGCCGCCTGGCATCAGGCCCATGCCGGCCGAGTAAGGCACGACTTTACCGGTGAGGCCCAGGGTCATCATGGTGCGACCGTGGTACGCGCCGGTGAACGCGATGATGCCGGCACGGCCAGTGGCAGCGCGGGCGATTTTCACGGCGTTCTCAACCGCTTCGGAACCGGTGGTGACCAGCAGGGTTTTCTTGGCGAAATCACCTGGGACCTTGGCGTTGATTTTTTCGCACAGTTCCACGTAAGGCTCGTAGGCCAGTACCTGGAAGCAGGTGTGGGTCAGCTTGTTCAGTTGCTCGGTCACGGCCGCGATGATTTTCGGGTGTACGTGGCCGGTGTTCAGCACGGCGATACCGCCGGCGAAGTCGATGAACTCGCGACCTTCAACGTCGGTCACGGTGGCGTTCTTCGCGGACTCGGCGAAGATCGGGTGAATCTGGCCAACACCGCGTGGTACAGCGGCTTCGCGGCGTTTCATCAGGGAAGCGTTGGTCTTGCTCATAAAGTCCTCATTCGCCACTCATCGGGTGGCGTTGTTCAAGGAATACGTGGCGGGGGGCAACTACGGCAGCATGCGATGATCGACTGACACAGCGTTCCCGGCCACTACGAATAACGGTGTAAAACACGCAAAGGGTCAGCGCTCTCGTGCCCTTTGCGTTTGCAGCAATGCCTTGCCGGGCTTAGATGCCCAGGCAGAGGTATTTGATTTCCAGGTAATCCTCGATCCCGTACTTGGAACCTTCACGGCCCAGGCCCGAAGCCTTGATACCGCCGAACGGCGCCACTTCGTTGGAGATCAACCCGGTGTTGACGCCGACCATGCCGTATTCCAGGGCTTCGGCCACACGGAACACACGGCTCAGGTCACGCGCATAGAAGTAGGACGCGAGGCCGAACTCGGTGTCGTTGGACATCGCGATCACTTCGGCTTCGTCCTTGAAACGGAACAGCGGCGCCAGTGGGCCGAAGGTTTCTTCCTTCGCCACAGCGGCATCTTTCGGCACGTTGGTCAGGATGGTCGGCTCGAAGAAGTTACCTTCCATGACCTTGCCGCCCGCCAGCAACGTGGCGCCTTTGGCCAGCGCGTCCGCAATGTGTTCCTGGACCTTGGCCACGGCTTTGCCGTCGATCAGCGGGCCGGTGGTGGTGCCGTCTTCCAGACCGTTGCCGATCTTGAGCTTGGCCACCGCCACTTTGAGTTTTTCCGCGAACGCGTCGTACACCGCGTCTTGAACGTACAGACGGTTGGCGCAGACGCAGGTCTGGCCGTTGTTGCGGTACTTGGAGATGATCGCGCCTTCGACGGCCTTATCCAGGTCAGCGTCGTCAAACACGATGAACGGCGCGTTGCCGCCCAGTTCCAGGGACACTTTCTTGATGTCCTTGGCGCATTCGGCCATCAACTGGCGACCGATTTCAGTCGAGCCGGTGAAGGACAATTTACGCACGATCGGGTTGCTGGTCAGCTCGCTGCCGATATCGCCGGCGCTGCCGGAGACCACGCTGAACACGCCTTTCGGAATGCCGGCACGCTGCGCCAGTTCAGCCAGGGCGAACGCCGAGAACGGCGTTTGCGAGGCAGGCTTGAGCACCATGGTGCAACCGGCGGCCAAGGCCGGGCCGGCTTTACGCGTGATCATCGCGGCGGGGAAGTTCCACGGCGTGATCGCAGCGGTCACGCCGATCGGTTGCTTGATCACGATCAGACGCTTGTCCGGCTGGTGGCCGGGAATCACATCACCGTAGATGCGCTTGGCTTCTTCGGCGAACCACTCGATAAAGGAGGCGGCGTAGACAATTTCGCCCTTGGCTTCGGCCAGCGGCTTGCCCTGTTCCAGGGTCATCAGGCGCGCCAAGTCTTCCTGGTTCTCGATGATCAGCTCGAACCAGCGGCGCAGCTTGTTGGCGCGCTCCTTGGCGGTCAGCGCACGCCAGGCCGGCAGCGCTTTGTCCGCCGCTTCGATGGCGCGGCGGGTTTCAGCGGCGCCCATCTTCGGCACAGTGCCGAGAATCTCGCCCGTGGCGGGGTTGTTGACCTTGATGGTCTGACCGTTGTCCGCATCGACCCAAGCCCCATCGATAAAGGCTTGCTGGCGGAACAACTGGGCATCTTTAAGCTGCATGTCGGCTTTCCTTAACAGCACCGCGCGCGCGCGGAGCGAATTAGAGTTGTTGAAAGGCGCCTTTGGGGGCTGCCGTCAGGGAAATCAGCCCCTGCGTGCAAGCAAGTGGAGAGCGCACGGGAGACAGAGCGTTTGAAATCTCAAACGAATCCTAGGATCAAAGGGGGTACAGGGCAATAGGATGTTCGAAAAAAAGAACGAAAACCGCTTATTTGCCGGATTTATCAGATCAACGACCTCAAGCCCCGCGCCCCACCACCGAGCCACAGCGCCCGACGCAAGGCCCCAACACAGACAATTCCCACCCGCCAGCAGCCAAAAACCAGCATGGACGCCCAAGGTCGACATGGGTATGATGTCGCCCGCACAAGCATCCGTAGCTCAGCTGGATAGAGTACTGCCCTCCGAAGGCAGGGGTCGTGGGTTCGAATCCCGCCGGGTGCACCACATACCAGTTTCTGGCTGTCTCAGACAGTCTACGAAACACCCCAAGAAGCCCGCCCTGTGCGGGCTTTCTTGTTTCTGGCTATCCGTCCCTGTCTACCCCTATAACTTCCCGCCGTGTATGCCCACGTGTATGCTTTGAGATTCCTATAACTGGAGGCATACAGGAAGTGAAGCGCACTGAAATCAAACGCCGCCCCTTAGCAGACACCACTCTTGCGGGCCTGGAGCCTGAGCACACGACGTATCGGGAGCAGGACGGGAATGGCCTGTACTTCCGGGTGAAACCTAACGGGCAGAAATCATGGGAGCTGCGTTACAAAAAGCCAGATGGAAAATGGTCTTGGCTGGGTCTCGGCGGCTACCCGGAAATCAGTGGCTCATTGGCGAGACAGAAAGCAGCTCAACTGCGGGAAGACGCGTCGACCGGCAAAAATCCTTTGGTGAGCAAGCAAGTTCGCAAAGTTGCAGACCAGGTAGCTGCCAACAACACCTTTGAAGCTTTAGGCCGCGAGTGGTTTGAGGCCAGACGCACAAGCTGGGAATCAGGTACGTCTCGACGAGTACTTGGCGCACTTGAGCTTCACGTGTTCCCCGTCTTCGGCAAACGCGTGTACACAGAAATATTGCCCCTGGAATGGATGGAGTTTCTACGCGGCATGGAGCAGAAGGGGATCATTGAACAAATGGGCCGAGTTCGTGCCTTTTGCAAAGAGATCTATGACCTGGCCCGCGTAACAGGACGAGCCGTCCACAACCCCCTTGAAGGTCTCAGCAAATTCCTGCAATCACGTAGCGCTGAAAACTATGCACACGTTTCGATTGAAGAACTGCCTGCGCTACTTCGAGCGATCAACTCCTACCCTCACGCAAAGGACGTTCGTATAGGGCTTCGCTTGCTTTCCTTATTAGCATCGCGCCCGAGCGAGATCCGAGAAGCACGCTGGTCAGAAATCGATCTCTCCAAAAAGCTATGGACGATCCCAGCCGAGCGAATGAAACGTCGTCGCGAACATGTGGTGCCTCTCTCTCGGCAGGCAATCGAAGCGCTCACTGAGTTACGAACACTGACAGGTGCGTACCCTCTCCTATTTCCAGGCAGGAAAGACAGGACAATCCCCCGTAGTAACACCGTCTTTCTAATGGCGCTCCGCCGACTGGGATATGCCGGTCGGCAAACAGGCCACGGCTTTCGTCACATCGCGAGCACCATACTCAATGAGCAGGGTTTCGATGAGAATCACATTGAGGCCCAGCTCTCTCACGCAAAGGAAGGAATTGCAGGGGTGTACAACAAGGCGGTTTACCTGCCTCAGCGCAGAGTGATGATGCAGTGGTACGCAGATCATCTGGATGAGCTAGTAGATGGCAACATTATTCAGGGACAGTTTGGAAAGGCGGGTTGAACACGCCAACCCCACACCCATCAAAAATCGGTGTTACTGGTGTTACGCGAGTTACGTAATCGACCAACTAATTGATTTTATTAAATAATAATCGTGTAACACGTATTCGAAGACGTTCGTACACCACGTGTTACGCGTCAAAAGCGTGTTACGCCTAAGGCGCCCGAAACCTCTGGCGGCCATCCCTTATTGGTCGCCACACACTGAGGAGGCGCCGCTGTCATCGGACTACCAGAAGGGGCTCGGGGAACTACCGTTCGTCTGATACAGACAGCTCGCAATCTTCTATTTTCGATTTTTTACTGTATGAAAAACCAGTAGGACAAGTGGGACAAATTCCATAAAGTCAAAAACTTTGCAGCGATCTTGCCAATTTTGTTTGGGTTAATCGAGAAAAATGCGTCGAAAAACGTAAAAATATAACTTTAAAAAAATAGAAAATCGTTTACATAGCTGGGGCCTGTACAAACTACGACAGGAAACTCCCCTATGACGCGCCACGACACTTTAGAACCTTCTGCCACCTCTCTTAATCCCGTCGATTTACTGACTACCGACCAAGTCGCTACCGCCCTAGGTCTATCCAGCCGAACGCTCGCCGCCTGGCGAAGTTCTCGCAGCAACTCACTTCCCTACGTCAAAACCGGGTCTCGGGTTCGTTATCGCTCCCAAGACGTGGTCGCGTGGCTTGAAAGCCGAGTGTGCTCACCTGCAAAAAACGCTGGAGACAGGACCTGATGAGCGCCCCAAAGCAATCTGCAAAAGTCGTGGGGCTTGCTCCCTCCGCTCCACGAGAAAGTCACCAAAAAGCCCCTAGCGGATCCGCATACATGCCGATCATCGCGCCTCATACGGAAATGGGACAGTTCGATCCGGCCGCCACGCTGATACGCATCACTCAAGTCATGGCCCTGACAGGTATCGGCCGCGCAACGGTTTACAAACTTATGAGCCAGCCAGAGAGCGGCTTTCCGCAAGCCGTGAAGCTCACCGACAGCAATGCACGTGGGGCTCCGGTCGCTTGGGTATTAGCCGAAATTTTGAATTGGACGCGTGCGCGTATCGCGGCCCGCGACCGGGTGGCGGCATGACGAACCGTGTCGCTAATAAGGCCATTTTGCAGCCCTTCTCTGTACTCAGAAAAGTCGGTTTCTCGTCGCGGTGGATGCAACGTTTTGAGCTTCACAGAACGCAACAAAAACGCCTGAATCGAGTAGTTGTAGTCATGCAATGGGCCGACGGCACTTGGTGTGCACTTTCAGTACCCAGCGAAGCCCCGCGTGCAGTGATCGTGGATGAAGGGCAACAAATCGACGCTTACGAAGATGCACGATCTTGCCTCGACGGCGACTTCCTCCCACTGCTCTCCCTGCGCTGGGAAGCCAATGCCTGAAACGAAAACGCCTCCGGCGGCAACCGGAGGCGTTGAGGTAAATCTGCATGCCTGAGCAATTTATTCCCCACCGAAAAAATCCGCAAGTGATCCGCACGGTTGCGCTTTCAAAAAACGGACGTTACTCTCTGGTAGTCGCTGCAAATTCAGCGAACGGGCTTGGTAACCCGACGAAATCAAGGCGCAACAGCGCCCCCATTACGATTGCAGGCGCTTTTTTTGTGCCCGCAGTTACGTGTTATGGCGGCTGTGCGTGGGAGGCATTCGTGCCTGCCGGGTTCCTTGATTCCCGGTTTACCAACCTGCGCACAGCTGCCACCCATTCGCTTGGTAACGAACGTGGCAGCTCCTCAAATCAAGGAGCTACACAGATGAAACACGCCCTCAATCCGTCCAAAATTCGCGCCGCTGCTCATCGAGCAATGGCTCTCGCCGCTTTACATGCCAACTCCAGCCTCGCTACACGCCTCTCCCGTTACAACGCCCATATGTCCAAGGCTCGCGCCCTGGAAGCCGCAGGGGGTGCCCAATGAGCATGCTCCCAGGCTTTGCACTCCCCGAAGATCTACTCTGCGTCAGCCAGGACGCCGAAGCTGGCTTGCCTATCGACGCCATCACCTGTGCCCTCGACCGTGCCAATTCAGTTCTCATGCTGCTGGAAGATCACTTAGACGGCGATAAACCCCTACTTTCCAACCACGTGCTGTCGTCCGTTATTTGGGACGTGCGCGGCACCTTGGGCTTGATCAAAACACTCGCCATGTACGGTGATGCCTCCTCTGTGCCGATGGGCCAGAAAGGCGGTGCGCTGTGACCCACTCCAGCACGCGTGGACGCTCCGAGTTTTCCCCTGCCAACGGTAACGGCCAAAACCTTTTTCGGGTAAATGCCGGTATCCCGCTGGAGGACGCACTTGAAGCCGTCTCCCAGATTCTGCACCACGCCAATCAACTGATCCTCGACGCCGCCATCAGCGATGCGGGCGAGCGTTTTAGTTGGCCTGCGTTCTACCTCGGCGAGATGGCTAAGGCGCTGATCGACGACGTGAACGAGGCGTTGCTTGAGTCGAGGACCACACTATGACTCAGCGCACCGGCAACACCTCAAAACGCCCCAGCTTTGCTGACGTAAAAAGCGCTGCCCTGAAGAACATCGACCGCGTCCTTACTCACTGGCTGCCGAACGGCAAACGTGTTGATGGCGGCAAGGAATACACCGCACCGAATCCCACACGCACGGACAAACGTGCGGGCTCACTCAAGGTCAATTTGAGCAAAGGCACCTGGGCGGATTTTGCCACTGGCGATAAGGGCGGCGACCTGATCGACCTGGTGCGTTACATCAATGGCGGCACCGATGTTGAGGCCTGCAAAAAGCTGGCGGATCTGCTGAGTGTTTCCGCAGACTCTGCGATCACCAAAAGCGCACCGGCCAAGAGCGCAACGCCGGAGTGGATCGCAATTCAGCCGATCCCGACCGAGGCCATGAACAAGTGCCCAGCCAAACACCGGCAACATGGTGCTCCGTCCAAGGTGTGGATCTATCGGGATGATCAGGGCCGGCCGGTCATGGCGCTGTATCGTTTCGACCTGGGCCCCGATGAAGACGGCAAGCCGCGAAAAGTCTTTGCGCCGTTGACCTGGTGCAAGCGTTCCAATGGGCAAACCACGCAATGGCGCTGGCAAGGGTTGCCAGAACCTCGACCATTGCTGCGCCTGGATGAGCTGGCACAGCGCGCCGATGCACCCGTGGTGTTGTGTGAAGGCGAAAAGGCCGCTGATGCCGCTGCTGAACTGATGCCAGACTACGTCGCCACCTGCTGGCCGAACGGCTCCAACTCTTGGCACAAGGCCGACCTGACGTCACTCAAAGGACGCGCTGTGGTGCTGTGGCCGGATAACGACGCCAGCGGCAAGACCTGCATGGAAGCCATCGAGCTCAAGCTGATTGAGCTGGGCGCCGCTTCAGTACAACGAATCTCGCTCGACGTGTTCAAGCTCAAGCCCAGCAGCAAAGGTGGCAAGCCGACATTTATCAAGGGTGGCAAATGGGCGGATGGCGATGATGCAGCGGATGCGTTAGCCAAAGGTTGGACCACAGGCCACGTCGCCGAGCTGGTGCGCAACGGCGAGTTTTTCGGCAGTGTTACTGAGCCCACCGAGCCTCAAGAACCAAAGACCAAGGCACCCGCCAAACGCCCTGCGAAATCGAAAAATGATCTGTTGCCGGGCGGCTTTCGGCTGACGCCTGAAGGGGTGTTTTATTCCGGCGATGATGGCGAGGCGCGTCCTGTATGTTCGCCTCTCGAAATCATCGCCCGCACTCGCGACGACAAGGGCCACAACTGGGGGTTGTTGGTCGAGTTCGACGACCCGGACGGTGCCAAAAAGCGCTGGAACATTCCGGCCAGAACCATGACCGGCGACTTCGGCAAGGATGTACTCGGCCCCCTGGTAGACATGGGCTTGCGCCTAGCCGGAAGCCGATCAGGGCGCAACGCACGCAATGACCTGCAGAGTTACCTTGGCGGCTTCGATAGCGCCCAGCGCGCACGATTGGTGACGCGCTTGGGCTGGCACGACAATGCGTTCCTATTGCCCGAACAACAGATCGGCTCGCACGCAGAACACCTGCATTTTTACGAGGCTGGTGCGCAGTTGCCGCCGATCAGCGAGGCGGGTTCTCTGGAGCAATGGCAGCAGCAAATCGGCGCGCTGTGCGTTGGTAATCACCGCTTGGCGTTTGTCGTCTCTGTGGCCTTCGCGGGGCCTCTGCTGAACCTGCTTGGGCATGAGTCGGGCGGCTTCCACCTCTACGGCGACAGCTCCGGGGGCAAGACCACACACTTGCAAGTCGCCGCCTCGGTCTATGGCGGGCCGCGTCTGGTGCGCTCATGGCGATCGACGGATAACGCCCTGGAGTCCATCGCCGCAGCCCACTCAGACGGTCTCCTGGTGCTGGATGAAATCGGCATGTGTGACCCAAGAATCATTGGGGAAACGGTGTACATGCTCGGCAATGGCACCGGCAAAGCCCGGGCGAATGATCGAGGACAAGCGGGCCGACAGGTGCAGGAGTGGCGCTTGCTGTTTCTCTCGACCGGCGAGAAGACGTTGGCGCAGCACATGGCGGATGCAAACAAGGAGCTGAAAGCCGGTATGGAGGTGCGCATGCTCGCCGTGCCTGCGGATGCGAGCAAAGGTCTCGGCATGTTCGATGTGCTGAACGGTTTTGAGGATGCTGCTGCCCTCTCTGATGCGCTCAAGGCCCGTGTAGCAAAATACTACGGCACACCCCTCACCGCCTTCCTGCACGCACTGTGTGCGCCTGGAGAAATGCTCAGGTGGTCGGTGATCGTTCGCCGCACGGTAGAACAGTTCATCACCCAAAACCTGCCCGCCTCGGCCAGTGGACAGGCCCAGCGTGCAGCCCTTCGCTTTGGCCTCGCAGCAGCGGCCGGAGAGTTGGCCACAGCCTTCGGCGTCACCGGTTGGCCTGATGGTACGGCCACGACTGCTGCACGGGTTTGCCTGCATGCGTGGCTGGCCGAACGTGGCGGCGCCGGTAACTTTGAGGGGGATGCGATTGTGGCGCGGCTGCGCCAGGTCATCGAGCGCTTTGGAGAAAGCCGCTTCACCCGTTGGGAATCTGCCGCCGCCAAGATCGATGAACACGGCCCACGCACGATTGATCGGTTGGGCTTTCGCAAGACCCTGGAACACGGCATGGGCGATGCCCTGCACACCACCAACACCTACTACGTGCTGCCTGAAGCCTGGAGGGCCGAGATTTTTAAGGGCATGAACATCAGCGCGGTGAACAAGGAGTTGCTGCAACGGGGCGTGCTTGAGCCGGGAAGTGACGGCAAGGCGTACAGCTTGATCCGCCTGCCCGGATTAGGGCCTCAACGCTGCTATGTGGTGAAGACGGTTCCAGGAACGGATGAAGGCGAGGCCAAGGCCGCCTGACGGCATGCCTGCTGATCGAGGTAGCGCCGGCTCATTACCGGCCTCGCCAGCCGTTGGACAACCATCCCTATCAACCGCAGTACCCAGAGACAATACAGATGAACACTATCCAAGAACTGAAAGACCGCCGCGACACACTGACCCTCGAAATGGAGAGCATTCAGCGCGACCTGGCGCCGTTCGAAGAAGCGCTGGAAAGCCCGGAGATTATCCAGCAAGGCCGTCAACGGGCAGTGCAAAATGAAATCAACGATCACAAAAGACGCATCGACTCACGAGATCATGAGGTCTATCGCCTGAATCAAAAAATCGATCGCCTCGAGGCTCTGGCGAACCGTGAGAGCTTGGCTGCGGGTTACCTCAGCGGCATTGCGAACTGGAAAGCCGACGAGATGGAGCTTAACGAAAAGCGCAGCAGCATCGAGACCAGGTTGCAGCAAGTTCGCCAGAGCGATCAGGAAGACATGGCAAAGGCTCGACAAGCTGAAACGGACGCAGCCACCGCTTATGCGCAGGCTGTCGCCTGGGGCGATGTGGAAGGCGAGAAAGCGGCAAACGCCGAAGCTCAAAAGGCAGCAAAAAACCTTACGGCGGCGGTTGAGCATCACCGCCGCCAACAGTTGCTCATCACGGCGCTGGAGCAGGAACTCGTGACGATTGATCTGCACATCACGGAGGCACAAAAGGAACGCGCCAAGATCGAGAACAAAGCGGCTCACCTGGCAAACACAGTGTTAGAAGAACAATGGAATGAGGCAGCGAAAGCACTGCTGGAGACCGGCGGCAAGCTGTGGGCTGCACGCGACCTGATTAATCGAGACCCAGTTGCACTCATGAAGCTAGACATCCCTGAACAGGGCGAAAACTTCGGAAGCTGGACCTGGCAAGAACTCGTGGATCGCTCAAAGCAACACAGTCTGCTTGACCTATTGGCGGCCTAGCCTAAACCTTCCCCGAAGCAACCGGCGAGGCCGGCAGCTTCGGGCCTACCATCGGTCTAACTATGAACAAAGCACCACAGAACAGCGCACAGATGCCTGATTACCTAAAGGCCCGAAAGCTGCATTTGAACGGAATAATTGCCGGCATGGCGGGCGTGAAAAAGCTCAACGCAAGGGCAAACACTGACACTAAAGTTGAGACGCTCACAATTGATGCAATCAAGGCAGAGCTTGACTTCATTGACCTTCAACTCAAGAGAAAGGGAGGGTGATAAAGATGCGGAAGCCCATGCAGCTTCCGCTTCGTTGGACACTACCCTTACAAGCAAGGGTTCGGATCCTTTCGGATATTAATCTATAGGGCCGTGGGCGTATGACAGTTCTCGGCCAGAAGCGGGCATTGAGCGCCTGCGAATTCGGGGCGATTCACCCCTCACCCAGAAAAGTCGAATACATTGATTCCACTCAAGATTTAGATTGAGGTGGTTGGCAAGAAAATCGTGCCAAAGCGGTTTCACCAGATGCAACCCTATCAACAGGGCTTTCAAGTTCGCCGGAACTCACTCGCCAGACCGAAATATCGGGAAAGAAGTTTATAGCGGCAGCGCAAGTTATAGCAGTAAATATTTTCGGCCCGAAGGGAAGCATAAGTGGGCGAGTCTCGCTTTTAAGCCCCCATAGCAATGAATGAATCTGCATATATGTACTAACTGGATCATCCAGCCGGTAATCTATTACTCGGCTGGCCCCGGTTTTTTCTATGAGGGTTTGATTTGCTTTGTTGAGAGATGCAAGAAAACGTTTATCAAAACCGACCGGCCTAAACAACCAAAGCTGGGCCGCTTCTAAATACTCTGCAGCACCAATCGCGCGCCCTTCATCATAACCAAGTCCAATCAGACAAGAAATGGGCTTGCTTGGATCGCTAGGCCACCCCGCCAGGGATAAAGTTATCGGCCCCACATTTGTTATTGGCGGGAAATCCGAAGAAGGAGCAGTGTACTTCGCCACTGAATAGGCGACATCAACTTCCAACTGGCTTGAGTTTTTCTTGGAAAAGCCGTATATCGCCCAAACCAACTTGGCAATTCTAAGCCTTGAAAAAGATGAAATATCAATGAGAATCTTAGTAGGGTTGGACTCAGCAAGAAGATGCTCGATATGAGCGTCAAACCTATCATCGCTAAGCTCGGTCAGTTCCCATTGAGCGTCTTTGTAGAAAGCACTAGATTTAACATGAGCGAGCACATGTCCAAAGTTGAATCCAAGGGCGACCTTTTTAGAGGCTGTTATTTTGAACTTTTTGACAACGGCAGTGCATCTGGACTCATACCCATATGAGCTTATGAATAGATCATAGGCGATATTTTCAACACTTTTCAAATTAGATATGAGTATAGTCATGATCAGCCAAATACCAAATCTGCTTGCTGGGATGTCTCGCTTAGCGAGAGGATTCGTTTGAGCTTTACATCTTTCATGAGTTGTAGCGGAATTCTGTATTTTGGAGCCAACAAGTAGCAAATACGGAATCTCTGATTGTCCAAGCTTCTTAGGAATGTGGCCTCGGTAAGTGTGCTGGCTAGCACTATTGCTCCCGCATTGAGAGCTGCACCCAGGCTCTTCTTGAGTTCGGGTGAGAGATCGCTATCTACAACAAAAGAACCTGCAGGCTCTATGATTAACTTTTCACCCAGGACCTCAGATTTAAAATAGTTACCAATGGTATCAATTGCTTTATCGACCCCTACGGCGGAAATAGAGGAGGACTTAATTGGACAGGGAATGGTTTTCAAAAGCGAAAGAAACTTCGCAGCAGCTTTCTCAATCTCGATTACTTGCCTTTTGCGTGGAACACTTTTCTTGTTGGCAATGTATTCTGCAATAAGAGGTTCAAATACCCCAATAAACCACCGTGGATTAGCTTCGACCATATCAAAAAGAGCGTTCGCACCGGAATACATTGTGGGAATGGACTTTCGACTACGCTGGCCATCAGTCCCTTCCCTCAGGAATTCATAGCGAGCGCGAAGTATAGGGATCGCCTTCCGTAAATGCTGAGCTCTTTTTATACCTTTAAGCTGCACTAGGTCAGAGGCTCTAATATTATTTTCCAGTAGATAATTTATAGACGCCTCATCATCTTGCTCTCGAGCAATTCCATCGAGTATTTCATCGTAGCCATCAAGCTCAGATTTCCCGAATATTTGCTCAGCTGTGGTATTGACTATCCCTTTCTCGGTGAGCATGGAATCAAGCAGGTCTATACAAAACTTTCTAGCTTCGCTGGTTTTTTTTGCACTCCAAAGCGGGATGAGATCGAAGTCGTTCCCGTCTGTGGCAGAGAAAATATTACTTTCAATGTCGAAATTTGGGTTATACGGAGCTAGAGATAGTTTTAATAAGATCTTATCTCCACCGCCACGCATTGACTCCATCAGTCGTTTAACTATCGATGCCGGTGCAATTTCAAGCTCGTCAAATAATAAGGCCCAAGTTTGGTTATCCTGCTTGGCAAAGCTGTTTACTATATCAATAAAGGTCTCAGTAGCCCTCAAGAAATCTAAGAAGAAAAATTCTTGATCAGCAATTCTTGATACTCTACCTTCTTCTCCCAAAATGCGCTCCTTTGCAATAAAGGCCGGAATTTCACATTTTCTGGAAGCAAGTTCTGAAATGAGAGAATTAAACGTGTACGTCGATGGCTTAACACGCCAGCCTCTCGAGATCTCTTTTACAAGCTCATACTCTTCATTGTTACTTATTTCAATCTTCCAGTTAGTGGAGGAAGATTCTCGGCATCTGTACTTTATGCACTCGGCTAACCTATGAAGAACCTGAGCACAAAAAAGAGAAGAGGTAAATATCTCAGAATGTTCGCTTGTGAAGCCGAGACCAGTCAGAGTTTCAACCTGCTCATTCCAAAGGCGGTCGGTGGGTATAAAAACAGCACAAAAATCGATGTCTGTTAGATTTTTCTTGCTCTCAATCCATATGTCTTGAGCTCGACATTCTAACATTTTAAATAGTGTAGTTTTGCCACTTCCGCGGGGTCCCAAAACCACGCTGTGGCGTTTTTTGGAAATTTTCTTATAGTACTCAGACGGAACAAATGTCTTTGCTACCTGTTCAGGTCGTAGGTTCCTGGCGTTAAAGGAGTCGAAGGCAGATGGTGCTTGGTTAGTAATTGACTCAGTCATCTGCAGAAATCCCCATCGAAGTGATCTTTCCCTTTGTTATTTCTATGGTTATATTATGGCTTACTCTAAGCTTTTCTTTAACTTTCTGGAGGTCAAGTGGGGTGACGTATATCAAATCTTGATAATGGTTATAAATGTCATCTTGCTGGGCAAGTTTTTGGCTAGTGAGGAGCTTTGCAAGCTCAGTAGCGATCTTCGTGGAAGACGCCCGATGGCCAAAACCACCTTGATGTGGCAAGCCCTTTTCATCAGGTGCCGGTATCCAGCCTATGCCGTTCGACCAGTCCCAAGTTTTGAATGTCCCGTGGCAATGGCCTTCGTCATTAGTCTTCTCAACATCAATTTCAATAATATGGAATTGATTTCCAACCCGGGCTGATATTTCTTGATGCAAGTAAGCTGAGAAACTAGCAGCCGAGAATATTACTGGCGAATCGGAAGTCCCCTGTGCATAGAATATTTTGGGGAAGTGTTTGTGGCCATGTATAATTAGCCAAGGTCCGGAGTTCGAGCTATCTAGCTTGCTTAATAATAGCTCCCCGTTGACCATTGACTCATAATCACCCTGAATATCTTCATTTCTAACGGGGTGGTGATGGCATACCAATACGTTTATTGGGTTTTTGTTGTGACTAACATATTCCGCTATCATTTCAACAGTTCGCGGAGCTACTCTTCCATGGCCAAATTCCTCTTTTATGCCATGGTATGCACTAGTGTTCAACACAATAAATCTACACTTATCAAGTTTCGACTCAGCCCAGTGCCATGCCCAGAAGTGTGTGTTCTTATCATGTTCAGAGAATGGAAAACCTGGCTCAAGGCTTTGCAGGAAATATTTTGGGTCGAAATCTACTTGTGTCCCTCTTGAATCATGATCATGATTCCCCGGCGAGGTAATGACGGCGCTTGCGCACAAGTACTCCTTGATCTTATGTATGCTTTGCCAGCCATATTTTATGCTCGCCTGATCAGATCTATTCCCAAAATCTCCAGGACATACAACGACATCTACTTTGAGCGAATAACTTTCTGCTAGTTTTCTAATACCACTGACTGGATGAAATGCTTCATTTTCTTCAGTATCTATATGCAGATGTGATTTTTTCTGATCAGAAGATACTGTAGGATGAAGATCGCTTAGAACGGCTATAGTTATCTTGGTCATAGCGATGCAAGCTCGTAGTTTGCAACTAATACTTCTTTCGCTATGCTGCGGTGCTGCTTAAATCCAGCAACATGCCTGTTTACACTAAGCTCGAGCTTATTCCATCTGCTTGGCAGCAAATCTAATAGAGCGCTATCACAGCTGTACGACAAAAGAAAGAAAGCGCCTTTTTCATCAATTTTTTCCAGATAAGTTATAAGTGTTGGTATATCTTGGTAGTCAAAAGACCCATGGCCATATTCCCCTCTATTTTTTGCGCCCTCCTTTGTGTATGGAGGGTCAATATATACAAAGTCGCCTTGCTCAACATACTTTAAGGTTTTCTTGAAATCGCCATAAATAAGACTGGCGCCCTTTAGGGCATTTGCGCAATTTGAGATTTTTGCAGGGGTTGGAAGATTTCCTGTTTTGGTTCCCATGGGGACATTAAATTTCCCCTCCCTGTTCGTTCGATATACGCCGTTAAAGCAAAATCTATTTAAATAAATAAATCGATAAGATCTTTCGACCTCATCAAGAGTACTCGGATCTAACTCTCGTAGCCTGAGATACTCAATTTTGCACTTTTCAACACCTAGAAGTCTTTCAGTGATCTTTTTTGAGTCTTTTTTTACCGTTTTGTAGCTTATTATTAGTTCTTTATTAATGTCGCTAAGAACGGCTTTAGCGGGGCGAAGGCTGAAATAGAGGCATGCCGAACCACAAAATGGTTCAATATACTTATTGAACGTTTTTGGTATATTCGCTTTGAGCAGGGGAATTAATTTTTTCTTACTTCCCGCCCATCTTATTAGGGGCTCTAATGGCCGCCTTGCAATTTCTTCTTTATATTCTGCGTTGGCCATTTTCATTTATATTAGATAATAGTGAAATTTTCTGGATTCTACTGTATACGCGGTCGCTCGACTAGCTGTACTGGGTTGGTGATGGTCGCCAGGGCGTATTAATCTCAACTTTATCTGGTTTGAGTAGCTCCAAATCTTCGAAAAGCTTCCAGGCCTTCCTGAGCGTCCACTTCTGACCGAAAGCAGCCGTTCATGATTGGCTTTTTCCTGCCAATGGCGCCATGTCGTAACCAGCCAAGCTCGACCCATAAGAGACTCTCGTTAAAGTGTACATGCGAACCTGCTTGCTCAAGATATACGCTCTAGAGCGCTCCAGCTCCCGCAACTTGCCTTGATTACAGGAGGATATGCGCCATAGGGGCTTCATTTGAGGGATGGCGGTTGCGTATCAGCCCATACCCTTCTTCACAGAACCAATCCGAGTTTCGGAGCCCTTCGTACAACGCGGTTTTCCAAGAGTTTGCGTCCCGCGCTTGGCATGACCAGAACTGAATCTCCAAGTGCTGACGAATCCCTAACGGCCCAGCTGTGGCACCGATTTGTTCGAGCCCATAAGACATGTCTGCCAGCTCACTCGCGGCCTGGGCGACGAAAAGGTCGGCTAGGCCCATCACATCGAAGTGATTTCTGACTCGCGCTGTGAGCACCTCACCCCAAGTTCCGGCCGCGCGAATACCGAATGACACAGTGGGAGGCATAGAGGGTTGAATATCCGCAATCAGCCAGCGCTCATTGCCAAGGTCATCGAAGTATGGGTGCAGGGTCTGATCCTCTGCCCTTGAGGGAACGCTGGCCAGCTTGCGCTTATTGCAGTCCGAGCAGGCAGGAATTAGGTTGGCAGGCGTAAGATTCAGCGTGGGAAAACGGGACTGGGGAAGATAGTGGTCAACTGTCGCAACGATTCGCTGCCCGCACATCGGGCAGAGGCCGAATTCGGGAGCCATCTTGATACGGTCATAGAGTGCCCGTGATGGCGAGCCCTGGCGTGCAAAATGGTTCTTGTAAATGACGCCCATGAGTGCAGCATCAATCGCAGAGGTCACACCTGGGCTTGGGAGTATTCGGTAAAGCTGGCCGGCAGGCCCAAGCTCCAGATACTCGGCTTCGCAACTCTGAATCGTCGGTAAGGCCTCCGTGAGAGCTAGTGCGCGCTCCGGGATGGTGATACCAGCAACACAAGCCTGGACCGTATCAGAGGCCCGCATGACTGGAGGTCGGAGTCTTTTCATCCGTTGCCCCGACCCGCGACCAAACTCCTGGCCAATGCCTGGGCCTCAACCCCTAGTTGCCCTCGAAAGTGATGATCAACACCTGCATAGGTTATACCGGGCCTTCGAGCAATATTGGCGACGAGCTTATGGAAGCCAGAGTTGGTGACCTCCAGGCCGAACACCTCTCGAGTTAGGACCCCTGCGCTCTCCCCAAATGTTTCAATAGAAGGCCTCTCAACCGCAGATTGCGTGCGAGTCCTGCGCAGCATCCAAACGCAGCTTCGCGGGACTTCCTGCAAGACCACAGGTGAGTGAGTCGATAACAGAGCGACGCCATTCCTCGAGACCAAAAGATCAGCGACGGTGCGTATAAATGCGGCCAGCAACGGCGGATGCAGGTGCCCCTCAGGCTCGTCTAAAACTACGAGGGTTTTCTCATCTACCAGCTCAACAAGGCGCGTAGTCGTGAGTAGCACAATTGCGTGGCCAGAGCTTAGCTTTCCGAAAAAGCGCATTGCTCTCTCCGTCCACTCAAAGCCGCCTTCGATCAGTTGTTCAACCCCCGTTTCGCCAAAGAGCGGATCCGTAGACAATGTTGCGACTGCGGTGAGCCAGCGCGTGCGACGGGGTTCAGTCTGACAGCGCTCAAGGCTTGTAACGAAGTCCTCAGCTAGATCAACAGCGCTCTTCAACACGTCGAATACATTCCCTTGATCGTCCTTTTTCTGAGTCCTCAGTCCTACGAAAGTCGCTGGCGTACGCTGTTGCCCAATCGCTGGCAGCTCGAATGAGTCGAAGGCGCTGAAAGATACCGAGACCAAGCCAGAGAAGGTCCACTGATCGTGGTTCTCACCCAGCCGATGCAACATCCCCTTGGGTGCACCTGAGGTATCACGGTCTAAAAGCGTATTGATGATGCTTTGGATGCATCGCGTCTTGCCAACGCCATTACGTCCCACCAGGACGTGCAGGTTCGTCGGAGGTACAACATCCGGAATAACCTGAAATTGCATTACAGCGGGTGGCAATGGAGGTAAGCCGTCCGGCTCCGCAGGTGCAGGCGGAAAGGTGTACTGGAATTCAAACCGAGTCAGCTCCGGGTTTCCATTAGCAAGTCGATTCAAACGGTTTCGAACGTTGGCCTCATGGATGGATCGCAAGATCGACTCAGACATGACCAGTTCGGGCAGGTGCCGATCCAGGATTTCAAGATTAAAGGCGCAGTCGCACAGCGACCTTAAGATTGTAATGCCCTGCCCATTGGGTAAAGCTCGAAGGGCTGAGTAGTAGTCTTCATCCTGTCCCAGAGAAAAGAACTGATGCTCATCCAGTTGAACAAAGGCGCCAGGAAGCCCCGGGGTCCGACTGCCAGCCGGAGCATCTGCCCCCCCCAGAGCTGGGCAGCAAGCCCGCCTGACCTATTTTGACGGACCCCACCCTGTGTCTAGTCGATCGCATATCAAACACGAACAGCGTGAACATCGTTCTAAATTTGAACCAGTCATCCCAATTGTCGACGACCAGATAGGCGCAGTTCGTGCCGTGCTGAGGTAGCTGCTGCCCTACTTCCAATACAGTAAACATCCGTTTTTACCTCAAACGATTCACGGCTCTTACTCCGATCCAGTGCTAGGGCAAATACCTTAAGTGGTAAGGCAAAGCACTACTGGCTGACTTCCACGTCGCGACATACCTAATGTAAGCAACCCCTGCGCGAAGCCTTACGCCGGTTAAGCCTTGTTTTCCCGGATCATGGCACAAATCAATCTAAGAGTATCGATTTGCCACTACTACCATATTGGGCCGCAGTCCTCCAGTCTCAGCCAGCGATATCCAAGTGCATAGATACCTCTTCGTACAGCCGACGCTGTGCACGATTGCGTCAGGCCAGTAGGGGGGACCTTATAACCAATGGCCTCTATTCCATGACATTTGCCTTAACCATCGCAATCCACTCCTCTCACGGCCGTCGTTGATGTAACACCTATTTGGCATGTAACACGCACATCTGCAAACCAGCTACAACCGTGTAACGCCATAAAAGCTATTTAAATCATATGCTTATAGACAGTCGTAACACGCGTAACATCAGTAACACCCTTTTATTAGGGTATCCCCCAAGCCCCATCAGTATTGCTCCTCCAGCGAAGCGAGGTTGGTCTTGGCCTTGGTTCGATAGGGGGACCCTGAAGCATTCTTGAAGGTACGGGGTAGGAAACCCGCGTGATCGTGTCAGCGGAAAGGTGCCCAGCTTAGTGAACAGGTGAACCAGGTGAACTGCTGTTCACCAGTGCATTTGCCCTATGAATCGTAAAGCCGCTGGGGACCCTGGCCATTTCGGATAGACACGGGGCATAGAACCCGCGCGTTCGTGTTAGCGGCTGGATTTTTTTAGTTGGTTGACAGGTTGACGTGGTTGACACCCATTACCGTGGTTGACGCTATGCAGGTGTTCACTATCAGCAACAGATACAGCCACCTTTACCGAAGCTGTAACGATGGCCCTTTTTCTTCAAGATCCTTTCAATTTCAACGATTGAAATTTCAGTAACTTGCAATGCCTCCCACTAACTCGATCCCGCGGGTTTCATGCCCCGTACTGAAAGAAAAACCTCAGGGTCCCCAGCAGCTTTTCAGCACCGCCCGCCTTTTGCACGGACGCAATGGCACCGCCGAACGAAACACCGACTAGTATCAGAACAGAGAACGTTATCAATCAGGGGTAGGGAAAGCGCTATGGATATGGTTCGTGTCAACTCGACGGCGATCACAGCTGTCGGCTATGACCCAGCTACAGGCAGGATGAAAATCACGTTCAAGCAAGGGCGTACTTACGACTACTGCCGCGTCCCACCTAACATCCATCAGGGCCTAATGGGGGCCGGCTCGAAAGGTACTTATTTCGATAGGATGATCAAGGACCGGTATCAGTGCTAGACCTGGGCATACAGACGTCTTTCATGCCAGATGCACACCCAGCACGGGGGGACGTGTATGCCCCTGTGTATGCCTAACCGAGACACCACCACAAGAACCCTTATAAACCGGGCATCTTACCGCCCAGTTCAAACGACGCCGGGGCACCACATACTAGTTTCTGGCTGTCTCAGACAGTCTACGAAACATCCCAAGAAGCCCGCCTTGTGCGGGCTTTCTTGTTTCTGGCTATCCATCCCTGTCTACCCCTGTAACTTCCCGCCGTATATGCCCATTTGTAGGCTTTGAGATTCCTATAACTGGAGCTCGAAAGGTGTCTAGAGAATCCAGGGCGATTCAGTGAGCCCATCGAGCCGAAAAAGGTAGGTCTCTTCACTAGCGATTCCCAAGCGGAAGGTGGCGTCTAATAACGGCGTTTTCGTTAAATTCCCGACATAAAAAAACCCGCAAAGCGGGCTTTTTTCGTGCGCAGGGTAAAAGTGCTAATTACTTGTTCCGCAATAGCACATACGTTTCACCGCCTTTGCGGTCATGCTGAAGAATAAAGTTGTTGTCCTGGATACGCACCTTCGATGGCACACGATCGGCTACCGGCGTTTGCGAGTAAGTCTGCGCGGCACTCAGCAGTTGGCGGGTGAGGCTGTCGTCCGATTGATTCGGAGTGGTGACGACGCATTCCTTTTCAGAAAGTTGCACGCCGAGTTTTTTGTCTGTGGTGAAGCCGAGGCGCATGAAGCCCATGTCCTGGAGGTCGTTGATGCCGAACCGCTTGGCCGCTTCAGCCGAGCCTGCGAATGAGGGCGCAGTCTTCAGGCAGATGTCGACGAAGGCTTCGATGGCCTTGGAGGTGACAGGCGTCGATACGGTTGGCGTTGCCGTGGTGCAGCTGGCGAGTACGAACAGGCTGGACAAGGCGAGTGTGCGGAACAACTTATCGGACATGACGTGAGGATCCTTCCATTTTAAATTCGGAGTGTAGCCGTTGGGCTGAGCGCCGCCGGAACGGGCGGCGTGCGAATAGTAAATCAAAAGGCCCCACACTTGAGCCAAGTGCGGGGCCTTTTCGTGTGCTTTGCTTTTGCCAGTCCTCAGCCGGGCGACGGGAAAGGCAGTCGATAGATCCCATCAGCACCCTGCCACCCTTTGCCATCTACAACAAAGTGGCAGAATCATCGCTCACTTCAAACCCGAGCAGGCGACACAATAATCTTCACATTGTGCTCCTTGTTTTTAACCAACTCCTCAAAGCCCTGCCCCACGATCTGTTCCAACTGGATACGCCCCGTCACCAGCGGCGTAATGTCCAGCCGTCCATCGGCGATAAACGCGATCACGTCAGCGAACTCGCCGTTGTAGGCCAGCGCGCCCATTACCTGTTTTTCCGTCGCCACCAACTCGAAAAAGTTGAACTCGCTGGGTTCCTCGAAGATCCCCACCAGGACGCACTTGCCGGCCTTGCGGATCAGGTCGATTGCGAGCTTGGCCGTGTGTTTGTTGCCGATGCATTCGAAGCTGACATCCGCGCCGAGCCCGCCCGTGAGGCGGCGGACTTCGGCCAGGGCATCGCATTCATTCGGATCGAGCACATGGGTCGCGCCCACTTCCCGGGCCTTGGTCTTGCGGGCGCCGGACATTTCCAGCGCGATCACCTGCGCCGCACCGGCCGCCTTGGCGCACATGATGGTACACAGGCCGATGGTGCCAGCACCGACCACCACTACGTTTTGCCCGAGCAGGCTTCCGGCTTTTTTCACTGCGTGCATGCCCACCGCCAGCGGCTCGATCAGTGCCCCGGCCTCAGCGGGAAAATTCGCCGGCAATTTATACAGCAGGTTGGCGGGCACGTTGACCAGTTCGGCGAAGGCACCATTGTTCATCAGCCCGGTGAAGGCCAGGTTCTCGCAGATGTTGTACATCCCGTGGGTGCAGTAGTAGCACGTGCCGCAATGCTGGCACGCATCGGCCGCCACCGGCTCGCCGACGCTGAAGCCCTGTACGCCGGCGCCGAGTTCGACGATCTCGCCACAAAACTCATGCCCGAGGATGCACTGCCCCTTTATCCCGGTCAGCGGGTGCGGGGCGTCGACCGGTATGAACACCGGCCCGGCCACGTACTCATGCAAATCGGACCCGCAGATTCCGCACCACTGCACGCGGATCTGCACCCAACCGGCCGGCGGCGAAATGGGCAGCGGGACGTCTTCGACGCGGATATCGTGACGGCCGTGCCAGACAGCGGCGCGCATGCTGCGTTGCGGATTGATCGAAAGGGTCATAGCGAAATCTCCTTGGAACGATTGGCCCTGGCGCCCCGCAAGAGTCCGCCAGGAGGGGCATCAGCGCGGTAGCACAAGGTCCAGAACCAGTCGATTGAGCTGTTGCGGCATGCGACTCATGACGCCGCCACGGGCAGAACCGGGAAAGGGAGTTGGGCAGGACATCGGGCACCTGTTTTTATTATTGGGTCACCAGTCGGGCTGGTTACCAGAGCCAGAGCAAGGCCGGTGCCAGATCCGCAAAAGCACCTGAACAGGCCTTGCTTAGAGCGGTCCGCTGGAACCCCAGGGGCGGCCGCGATCGCGTTGGAATGAGACACGCCATGTCAGGCCGCACCCGGTGGCGATGAGACGGCGAGACGTTGCGTCTCACCGCCCGCCCCGCGTTCAGCGCTTGCGCAACACCTCCAGGCGCGCCGGCAAGTCCTCCTGGGGAAAGCGCGCGTGCAACGCCAGCAGCTTCTCATCCGCCGCTTGGCTGTCCCCGGCCGCCCGCAGGTTGACGATTTCCTGCAAGCCCTCTTCCAATGAAGGCAGTGCAACCGGTGCGCGCTTGCTGAGCCTGGCCGGCGATTGATCCGACAACGCCCCGGCAATTTCGGCTTGGACCGGCGCGCTTTCGGCTCTGGGCGCGACGGCCATCCGGGCCATCGGCGCGGGGGCCGGGCGGGCGCTTTCTGGGTGGAGCGCGGAGAACGTCGCCGGGGAGATGTCGGGTTGAGGCACGGGCGAGCGCATGACCACGCCGATCATCAGCGCTAACCCTGCGACGGTGGCGAACGCCATCTGCCAGCGCGGGCGTTGGCAGGCGTGCAGCCAGCGTTGCCAGCGGCTGGGTTGCGGCGCTGGGGTTTCGCGGCGGGCGGTGGCGAGAATGAAGGCATCGAGGGACGCCGGTGGCTCGCCGCGGCTGTGTTGACGCACGTGCTGGATGAGCAGGTCGTCGGGGTCGGGGGTGTATCGGGAGTCGGTCATGCGGGTATCTCCTCGGCCAGCAGGCGGCGCAGTTTCTGCTGGGCGTAACGCAGGCGGCTTTTCACGGTTTCCAGCGGGGCGCCGGTGAGGGCGGCGATCTGCGGCACGTCGAGGTCGCCATGCAGGCGCAGCAGGAAGACTTCGCGCTGGTCTTCGGGCAAGTCTTGCAACGCGGCGTCGAGACGCGCCTGGTCGCGGCTCAGGCTCAGATGCTGCTCGGGGCCGGCGCTGGCGTCGGGCTGGGCGTGCAGTTGTTCATCGTAACTGTCGTGCAACGGGTTGTGGATGCCGTGCTTGCGCCAATAGTCGATCAGGCGGTTGCGGGCGATCTGGAACAGCCAGGTACGAAAACTCGCCCGGCCTTGTGGCTGAGTGGCGCTGCGGATCAGGCTGAGCCAGGTCTCCTGATAAATTTCCTCGGCCAGTTCGGCCTTGTTGCTCAGGGACACCAGGAAGCGGTAGAGACCTTGGCGGTGCCGCGCGTATAAGGCTTCGAACGCGGCGCCGTCACCACTTCGGTAGCGGGCCAGCAGCGATTCGTCGCTGGGTGAATCATCTGGAGCGGGCATGTCGGTGGCGAACTCCTTTCTGGTCGTTGTGTTCACGATCAAGGTTTGAGGCTTTGCGCCACTTCCACCAGTTGCACGAATTCATTGCGCAAGCCGAACGGGTCATCGCCCCGGGCAGAGCGGGCGAGTGCGGCGGTGTCCTGCAAACTCATGCTGCCAGTGTAGCGGCCATCGCCCTTGAGTTGCTGGGCGAAGGCGGCCACGGCGGCGCAGAAGCGCAGGTCGTCGCTGGCCTTGGCCGAGGCGTTGCTCACCGGCCGCTCGATCAAGCGGCTCGCGCCACCGGCCGCGGGCTTGTAGCGCACGCGCAACATGGCCAACTCATCGGAAGCGCCCAACACCGCAGGCGCGGCGGCATAGCGCAGCGGCTCCAGCCAGCCCTGCTGGCCCTTCGGTACAATTTCGTACAGCGCGGTCAGCGTGTGCCCGGCGCCGATCTCTCCCGCGTCGACCTTGTCGTTGTTGAAGTCCTCACGCTTCAACGCGCGGTTTTCATAACCCAGCAAGCGGTATTCGCTGACCTGGGCCGGGTTGAATTCCACCTGCACCTTCACATCCCGCGCCACCACCGCCAGGGTCGAGCTGAGTTGGTCCACCAGCACCTTGCGCGCTTCGCGCAGGGTGTCGATGTAGGCGTAGTTGCCGTCGCCCGCGTCGGCCAGCTGCTCCATCAGGTGTTCGTTGTAGTTATCCACACCGAAGCCGAGGGTGGTCAGCGACACACCGCTTTTGCGTTGTTCCGCGGCCATGTGCTTGAGGCTGTCGAAATCGCTGACGCCGACATTGAAGTCGCCATCGGTGGCCAGCAGGATGCGGTTGATGCCCTGCTCGATAAAGCCTTCGCGGGCCATCTGGTAGGCCAGTTCGATGCCTGAAGCACCGGCGGTGGCGCCGCCCGCGCTGAGTTGGTCGATGGCGTTGCGCAGCTTCACTTTGTCGCGCCCGGAGGTCGGAGGGAGTACCACGCGCGACTCGCCGGCGTAGACCACCAGCGACACGCGGTCTTGCTCGCGCAATTGATCCACCAGCAATTTCAGGGTGCTTTTCACCAGCGGCAAGCCTTCGCGGCGGTCCATGGAGCCGGACACATCGACCAGAAACACCAGGTTGGCCGGCGCCAGCTGCGCTACGGCGCGGTCGGAGGCCTTGATGCCGATGCGCAGCAGTTGGGTGCGCGGGTTCCACGGGGTGGCCGCCAGTTCGGTGGTCACGCCAAACGGCGAACCGTCGGTGGGCAAGGCGTAGTGATAGGGGAAGTAGTTGAGCATTTCCTCCAGTCGCACAGCACCCTCGGGCGGTAGACGGCCTTGGTTGAGGAAACGTCTCACGTTGGCGTAGCTGCCGGTGTCGACGTCGATGCTGAAGGTCGAGACCGGCGTTTCGGCGACCCGATGCACCGGGTTGTCCGGCAGGTTGGCGTATTGCTCGCGGGGTTCGCTTTGGTAATCCAGGGTTGCCGATTCCTGCATCCGCATCGGTGCAGGCATCGCCTGGCGCTTGACCAACGCGCCCTGGACCGGCGCGCTGTGCAGCTCGGCGACGGGCTCAGTCGGTTTGGCTAAATCAGGCGGCGAAGACAGCCCACAACCGGCCAGCGCCACCAGCAAGGTAACCGCAAAGCCCTGGGCAGCAGGACGCAGGAAAAGCAGAGGATGGGACATGGACTGAACCTCGTGAATGAATGATCCGTTCACAAGGTCAGACGCAAGGTGTGGGGTGTTCGGGTTAAACCCTGGACTAGATAACACCTCAATCAGTGTGGGAGGGGGCTTGCCCCCGATTGCCAACTGTCAGCCACTGCATCGGGTGACTGACCCACCGCCATCGGGAGCAAGCTCCCTCCCACCTTTGATCTTCGGTGGTGCCAGAATCGAGACGGTTAACTCAGCCCGGCGCGCTGCCCCGCCTGAATCCTGGTTTAGATAACACCTCAATCAGTGTGGGAGGGGGCTTGCCCCCGATGACCAAGCGTCAGCCACTGCATCGGGTGACTGACCCACCGCCATCGGGAGCAAGCTCCCTCCCACATTTGATCTTCGGTGGTGCCAGAATCGAGACGGTTAACTCAGCCCGGCGCGCTGCCCCGCCTGAATCCTGGTTTAGATAACACCTCAATCAGTGTGGGAGGGGGCTTGCCCCCGATTGCCAACTGTCAGCCACTGCATCGGGCGACTGACCCACCGCCATCGGGAGCAAGCTCCCTCCCACCTTTGATCTTCGGTGGTGCCAGAATCGAGACGGTTAACTCAGCCCGGCGCGCTGCCCCGCCTGAATCCTGGTTTAGATAACACCTCGATCAGTGTGGGAGGGGGCTTGCCCCCTCCCACCTTTGACCTTCGCTGAGATCAGTCCGTACCGTATTTCGGGTTGCGCGGACCGTACAGCAGCCCGGTGCGCTGCCCTGCCGAGAGCAGGCGCGCACTGGTGATGCCCGCGATCGGATGCGCGGCGTCGGTGGAGCTGTTGATCACCTGCTTGACCGCCGCTGTGATCAACATGCCCACCAGGCCGCCGCCGTTGTTATTGTTGCCTTCCTCACTGGACGCCCGCGCCGAGCCGGTCCACAGGGTGGTGCCGGTGCGCAGGTCCACCAGTTTGGCCGAGGCGGTCACCGCGGTGTTGCTGGAGATCAGCATGTACTGGGTGCCGTACTCGCTGATGGTGATGTACAGCGCTGCATCCGCACCGAAGATGTCATGCAGCTTGGCCGGCGGCACGCCCTGGATATCGTTGGCGGTGGTCAGGCCGTTCTGGCGGAAGGTTTCGTCCACCAGGGCAATCGGCAACACGTAGTAGCCGGCTTCGGCCAGCGGGTAGGTCACCTGCGAAACCATGCTGTAGGACGCCTGCACTTCCGGCGATTCATTGATCGGCGGCAGCACCAGGATCGACTTCGGCCGCGCCTGTTTGTATGCCGTGTAATCAATCGTCTTCGGTGCCGCGCAACCGCCGAGCAAGGCCAGGGCCAGCAAGGCGCCGGTGAGTTTCAATAGGCTCATTTGGTGGCGACTCCAGTCTTGGCGTTTTTCAGCAGAAAGTCCATGTACGCAGCGGATTCGGGGAACAGCGCCTTCTCGGTGCGGAACTCCTGCACCATCTGGTCATCCTTGCCCATGCTCAGGTACAGCATGCCCAGGTGGGCGTGGTAACCCGGCGGTGCTTTGCGGCCACTGGCGTTGATCTTCTGCAGATCGCGCTCCAGGGCCTCGACCTGCGCTTCCTTGGGCTCGCCCTTGAAGTACTCGTAAACCTGCGGCTGGTAGCTTTCCCATTGATACAGGGGTTGAGGCGCCGTCTGGCACCCGGCGACCGTCGCGATTGCTGTCAGCATCAGCGCCAACTTCACTGCCTTGCTCATCCGTGTACTACTCCTTGAGGGTTGCCAATCAGTTGCGCGGGTTCCAGGCGCCGGCGTTGATGCCGTCGACTAGGCGGTTGATCGCTTCACGCATGGCCAGGTCGAGCACCTTGCCATTGAGGGTGGAGTCGTAGCTGGCGGTGCCGCCGAAGCCGATCACTTCACGGTTGGACAGCGCGTACTCACCGGCACCCTGGGTGGAATACACCACTTCGGAAGTGCTGATGTTGACGATATTCAACGCGACTTTGGCGTAGGCCACTTGCGTCTTGCCACGGCCGAGGATGCCGAACAACTGGCGGTCGCCGGTTTCTTTGCGGCCGAACTCGGTCACATCGCCGGTCACCACGTAATCAGCGCCTTTGAGCTTCTGCACGGTGCCTTTGATCGCGGCTTCCTGGGAAATTTCGCCCATGTTGTCGCGGTCCAGCACGCTGAAGCGGTTGGTCTGCTGCAGGTGGGTGATCAGGATGGTCTTGGCCTGGCCGCCGAGACGGTCGACGCCGTCGGAGAAGATGCCGCGCATGTAGCTGGAGCGGTTATCGAACTTGCCCACGGCAATCGGCACGCGCACGCCGGAATAGGCAACGTGGGCGCTGGCGACTTGTTCCACCGGCATCGCGCGGTTGCTCTCCGTGGCGCAACCGGCCACGGTCAGCAGCGCTGCGACGGCAACGCCGGACAGCAGGATTTGGGACAGTGTTTTCACATGTTGCTCCTAAAGTGAGGAAATCAGCAGCGCTCGGTGTAGCGAGAAACCGGGCACGAGGCGATACCCACCCCTTCGAGGTCGAAGGCGTCGGGCCAAGGGCGGCAGTTTCAGGGAGGGAGGCAGGCTGGCCTGCGCAAAGGCAAGAACACGCGCGTAACTGACTTCATCCCTGAACATGTCGGGTCGCAACGGCTGCAGCATTTTACGGGGTTGAGAGGGGTTCTCAAGGTGTTTCTTCGGAGGGCGTGCGATGACGCACATTCCTCAAGTTTTTGGGCTATCGGTCGAGACACTGGCCTGGCTCATTCATTAATAGGGAAATTGAGTATTGAAAACCCTCTTCCGGGCAGCGACCCTGATCGCCGCTCTGTCGATGACCGGTTGTGTGTCCTACACCGTCACCGGCCCCATTGGCGCCCCGCTCCACCCCGCCGCCATCGCCAGCCCGCGCAGCGCACAAGTCGCCGATGTGACGGTGAGCGCCGCCGACATCAACGACGCCAACAAGACCGCGATCAGCCGCTCGCTGACCGCCCAGCTCAATCAGTACGTGAGTACTGCGGGCTACTTCAAGCAGGTCACCGAATACCCCGTGCGCCTGGGCGAGCAGGACGTGTCGCTCAAGTTCAACATGACCTCCCTCAAGGGCCACCGTGGCATACACCCGGGCTATGTCCCCGGCGCCTTGCTGACGCTGACGGTCTGGATCTGGGTCAACGGCCCAATCTACGTCGACACCTTTGACGTGGCCGGCGACCTGGTGATCGTCGATCGCGATGGCAAGGAACTGGCGAGCGCCAAACACGAGGTCAAGTTCGAGCGCAACGTCGGCCTCTACGGTCGCGAATACTGGGCCCCAACCATGGGCGCCAAGCAACTGAACGAACTGGTCGCGCAACTGCTCGACACCGCTACCGCGAAGCTGGCCAAACCGTAATTTCAAGGAGCGACACATGAAAGGATTGATCAAACACAGCCTGGTCCTCGCGGCCATCTTGCTGACAGGTTGCGTGTCTTACTCGCAACACGAACTGCCGCCCGTGCAAACCTGGCCGCCGACCGCCAACGCACCGGCGCAAAAACCCACGGCGTTCGTGCGTACCACGGCGCTCCGCCAGGTCAACAGCGGCCCGGGCAACACTGCAGCCGGCGCTCCGGCGGCGTTGTGGGAAAAGGCCGTGGCGGATTCGTTTCGCCAGTCCAACCGCTTCTCGCGGGTGAGCACCGACAAGGTCGACTCGGACATCTACGCCGACGCCACCCTGTACAACAACGAACAGTTCAACATGGCCTCGGCGATCATCACTGGTGTGACGTTCTTCATCATCCCGTCCACGGCGAAGAACACCTTCACCCTGGAAACCGTGTTCAAGGACAAAGACGGCAAAGAACTCGGGCGCGTGAAAAAGAGTGAGTCGGTACGCACCTGGATGCACCTGGTGCTGATCGTGGGCATCCCGTTCCAGGCGGACACGCGGAAAGTGGTGGAGGCGTTGACGCGCAGCACGCTGGATGAGGCGGTGCAGCGCAAGTTGTTCTGAGGTCAAAAGTCGCTGTGAGGGCAGGCCAAGCCCTCACGCTGCTCAGTGAAAAAACACAACGCTCGAAAAGCGACCTGTGGCGCGGGAGCTTGTTCCCTCGCCACAGGTACAGTGTTTGCCCTTGGCCCGGCGGCGTTCTGGCTTGGAACGCGTAACGCGCCTTGAGCATTACCCCATCCACTCATGTCATTTGAAAACGCTGCAATCCATGCAACCTGACCGGGTGGGGGCGTTTTGAGGGCTGCGGGGCTTGAGGGAGTGGCGGGGTGCTATACCTTGCGTGGTTTTGGGCAGGGGGCTTATAGTCCGGCCGTCGCCCAACCGGGCGATCGGATTTGGCGATCCGTAAACGAGTGCAAAAGCGTTCTGCGTTTTTTTGCAGGCATTTTGCACCCGCAGAGTCGCTGTTATGGCGGCTGTGCGTGGGAGACCTTCGGGTCTGCCGGTTACTCGTTTCCGGTTCGCCAACCTGCGTACAGCTGCCACCTAATTCGTTTGGCGACGATTAGGTGGTAGATCTCATACCCTCTAAACGAGACTTCAAATGAATCGATACATGCCCCTAACCGGTCACGATAGCACCGTCCCCGCCCTGCTCATCGACACTCAGGCACCCCTCGACGTCCTCCACGACGCCGCCGTGTACCGGATTCGAGCCGTCACCCAACTGCTGGAAAACCTAGCCTTTCGCGAACAGCTCAGCAGCGATGCCGTGGTGCTGCAAGACTTTGCCCATCTACTGGCGATTCCGCTGCGCGATGGGTGTGATTTGTTGGATGTGATCAGCCGCAGGCTCAATGCCGATCCAACCTGAATAAAATCGGGCGGCCTTGGTGCCGCCCCGGTTTGTGCAGATAATCAACTCTAGGCCCCACCATTAAAGAGAAATAGGGGTCAGACCACCATTATAAGACTAAGAAAAAACAGCCTTCGGACGACATACCACTCCTCGGATAACTCTCTTTTTAAAGGACTGAACAATAGTCACGAAAACTCCTTAAATGCAAAATGTGGTCTGACCCCTATTTCCCGCGTCCTGATAACATGGAGTTGACCTATACGATAAATGGAAAGACCGAAAAAGTTTTCTTTGAAAATGAGGCTCATAAGATTCCGGAGGTTATATAGTGGTTACTCAAGACGTACAGTTAGTGAAACAGATTTTTGAGCTGCTAGATGCAGGTATCGTGGATGGCTACGACTCTTTTTTTATGAGGTAACAGTAGGTGCGGGTTATATAGAAACTGTTCTTACTGTCGAGAACAAAGGGGTTCGGGTGACGGATGCGGAAACGGATTACAATGGCGCAATCCTCTATCGTTTGGTGAAGGAGTTGAGGGAGTGCGCCACCAGACGTGGTGAAAATTGGAGTTCGTTTGTGATGACTTATGCGCGTGGTGGAGAAGTTAAAACCAGGTTCAATACTTGATTGATAAAAGGTCTTAGATCAAAAAAGATCGGTGAAAGTGGATGAGCAGGGGCGAGGCTATCTGTTTGGCTTCGCTCGGTTACTAGGCGATGAAAGCCAACGTTGTAATTGTCCAGGTGTTGCAAGTTCAGATTGATGTTGAAGAGAAATAGGGGTCAGACCACCATTATAAGACTAAGAAAAAACAGCCTTCGGACGACATACCACTCCTCGGATAACTCTCTTTTTAAAGGACTGAACAATAGTCACAAAAACTCCATAAATGCAAAACGTGGTCTGACCCCTATTTCCCCCGAATAGAGAGACTAAAATTAAATTTTGGTCGCACCAAACATTATAGGATCAAAACCTTCAGGCCAAACTGTCCCTTCATTATATATAGCACCAGAAAAAGAAGCGTTTTCTATTCTTTTAACGTCAAAATTAACATCGCATAAATTAGCTCTTACGAAACTAGCGCCAAAAACATCCGCATTTTTCAGACCAGACGATGAAAGATCGGCCTCGGTAAAGTCAGCCCCAACTGCTATAACACTTGAAAGATCCGCCCGTTTCATCTGTACGCCAACCAGTGTCGCATTCATAAGAGCGGCACCATGCATTACCGCCCCATTCAATATAGAGTGATTAAAAGATGCATTTCTCAAATTCGAATTTGTAAAATTTGCTCCAGAAACATCAAAATTATCAAAAATTGCACGATGAAGCTCCAACCCACTAAATATAGAATTAGCTAGACTATCCAAAGGCAAGTCCATAGTCTCACCTGTCTCAAAGTAAATAGTTATCATCTATTCCCCCAATCTACCGGATCAATTTTTACATCTGATACAGGTTTGGTTTGTCCAGCTTTGCTCGGTGACAATGTTCCTGGAGCCACCTCTGGACTTCGCCCTAATATTTTCGCAGCGATATAACGATGATTCCCATCAACAATTATATTTCCATCCATTTTAATTGGAGGAGCGACATCACCCTTAAGAAGACGATCAACGTATCTCTGAACCGCAGGTAATGAAACAAAATTTTGACCGCTAATAGCAGGATCACCTTGTAATGCTTTTTGAATGATCTCTGGCGTTACATCGGACCCTTTAGAAACCAAAGGTCCCTGAACTGTCGCTTTTGCACCCTGCGGTACATCAGGACCCGCAGCTTCACCCTGACTACCCTTCCCTTTCCCTGCTCCAGAGCGCGAGGGTAATGTTACTCCAACTCCAGCCTTGATAGCCTCCGCCCCGAGCTTAACCAACACCCCACCGCCAGCAGAGCTGATATCTGCAGCAATTTTGCTGGAAGCGTCTAGGTTGCTCCCTATCACAAAACCTACAGCAGAAGCAGCACCACCCTGCCCCTGGGACCTAAGCTTACCTACCAGATCGACGAGTTTCTGATCATCGTTCGCCAACGAGATAGCAATACCCCTGCAGCGTTGCGGATCGCGCGCGCAGAGCGCATCCAATTCGTCATTTCTCTGCTGATCAAGGGCCGCATACCGCTCCCTAACCGCCCTTTTCTCTTGTTCCGTACTTTTGCTGTCAACCTCCCGAAGCATCTCCTCGACTTCTTTGTGGTAAAGGTAGTTAAACGTCGTCGCCTTCTGAGCAATCTGAGAGCCTTTCTCTAAATCACCATCAACCGCTGCCGCTGCTAACAACCCAGTCAGTTGTGAAAGCATCAAAGTGATGTCTTTATTGCCTTGGGCGGCCCAAGTTAATTGATTGATGAGCGCTTCATTCAACCCAGCCGCCGCAGCCCCGGTTTTGAAATCACTGCCGGTCGCTTCCGCCAGCAATCCGCCCATCAATGCATGAGCAATGATCTTTTGAGGGCTTCCATTCGGGAACGTGACGTAGTCACCCACCCAATTAAAACCGGTAGCCATCGCAACGTTGCCAGCCTCTCCCAGCAAGGCAGCATTGAAATTGTCGCCGAAACTTCCGCCCTGGATGGCCGTAGAAATCCCGCTAGAGATTACCGCCCGACCTCCAGTGCGCAGGGCGATATCACCCGCTGACGTCCAGGTGAAAATATCTTTGGAGGAGTTAGTAACCGCCAAGGTTGAGCCCGCACTCGGGTTAACACCTTGGACGGTGCTAGTACTTGCACCTGCTTTGTCGGCACCAGCGAACCAATTAGAGAAATAGGGGTCAGACCACCATTATAAGACTAAGAAAAAACAGCCTTCGGACGACATACCACTCCTCGGAGAACTCTCTTTTTAAAGGACTGAACAATAGTCACAAAAACTCCATAAATGCAAAACGTGGTCTGACCCCTATTTCCCATGACCCCTATTTCCCCAACTCACGTCAGTGCTTGCTGGGTGAAACACTCGTTTTGTATTACAAATGTATAACAGCACCCAGCAGACAGAAACCGGATAACTAATTGATACATATAGAAAATACCCACCTCGCGAGAGGTGCGTGATGTGTATTGAGATTTTGCTCCTGTTAAGGGGCGAAAAATCATGCTCAAAAAGGGCGTATTGAGCAGCTAGACCGTAGGTCGTCAGGGTGCAAAAACACCGGCGCAAGGCCGGTGCCATATCAACTCAGACCCCTTAAAATTTATAATGGAACTCACCTGTCTTTTTCATCTGTCAGCTTTTGTTAAATTAGAGTAACAACCAAACTTGGGAAGTTTTTCATAATTTCGAGACGGCTCGAAACTTGATCTGGCCTCTTCAACCTCATGAGGATTAAATTTTTCTCGCCTAATAACAAGGCCGCCTTCCTCATTGAAAATATAGGACTCCCCACCTATGACCTCGTCTCCATCCCCTTCAAACTCACGATGAGTCGCCATAGTCAAAAATAAGTTATCCGAATCTGTTACTTGAAATTGGTAGGTCAGGTACTCACGACATTTTTTATCTAAAAATCCGACACCAACCATTCCTTTATCTATGGAGAACTCAACAAAGCAAGATGGCGCAGAGTCCGAGCCAATGAGAGCCGTATATGACTCACCCGAGAGATGCCTAGAATGTGCCAGAGATTCATCCATAGGCTCTATCGCAAACTTCTTCATCCGAAACCAAGTCTTACAATAATAAATAGGCAGCTCCATCAATACACCTTCCCATTAGTATCTCTAATTAAAACCCCTGCTTTATTGGCAGAGTCCAAGATGGCTTTTGGAATCACTCCATTCTGTGGAGGAACCTCCAGAATAACAGTACCTTGCAATTTTTGACCACCCAAAGACCCACTAGATGGAACTTTCGCAATGGTCGCACCAGAAGGGTATTTCGTAATGGCCTCACTTATGTAGCTCTTTGCTGTCGCCTCTGAAACCTCAGAAAGCTGTGTCAATTTACGAGAGACGATTTCGCCTTTTATGGGATTATACGAATCAACACGATAATAGCCATTCCCGTCAGGTCGCTGAATATAAACTTCGTTATTCGGGTAGTTTTTAGACTGTACCTTATTAAACTCATCACCCGCATCAAGCCGTTGCAACCATTCAGGTTTAGACGATGGAGCTACAACATCATCTACCTTTTCTGCAGCACCGCCAGTTGCTTTTGCACCGACTAGCTAGAATAGGAAGAAATCAGAGCCTTTGCGATTATACCTTCCGCGGTGCAACCGGATGCCAGCTCAGCCAACTCATCCATCGAGATCAAATTTGAGTTTAAATACTCGTAAAAACCCTCTTGAATCTCTGATTCCTTCACAGCAACAACGCCAAATTCCTCATATGCGCTTTCAAAGGCAACCCATTTGCACGCGCTATCGCATAGAACTATTGGATAACCAACCGTTCCATCAAAAAAACTTTCAAACTTTTTACTCAACCAACGAACATCTTTCTCTAAATCGCTTCCATCCAAGGAAAAACAAGAGTTACCTAATCGCTCACTTCCTGAAAACTTTATAAATACATCTGACTTAAAGCTGGAAACGCTATTCGATACCAATCCCGAAAAAATTTCAAAAAAGCAGAGCAATGGTCTCTCAAAAAACCAAAACAGAAATCCACCACCTACAAAAACATTCATCGGCAAGTCTTTATTAAAATTCATGACACCTGACAGCCTATCAAGAAAAGAATTCAAATCTTTATCTTCAACTCTCAAAACAGCCATGACTACTCTCCTGAAAACCTGATTTTCGCAGTTGGTTTTTTCACCCCTTCTATAGTCAACGACGCGGAAGGTTGCCCTGTGGACGTTGAAGATGGATAGAATCGATAGGTCTTCTCTCCATTAGTTAACACAGTAACTGAGCCATCCTGAGAAATTGTCTTTCTATAACCATTAGACTCAAGGGTCTTTATGGCGCTGCTCTGAGTAATGTTCGCCTCTATCTGTCCTGCACTATTCCGCGTAGCTTTCGGCAAAAACTCAATCGATGTTGCTTTTGCACCTACAAATCATATTCTCTGCGACAGTAGATGAAGCCGTCGAGACACTCAAGACTCCCTATTGAACCAAGCACGAACTTACAATCTAAATCTATGTGAGAAATTTTTTCTTGACCAATTGAAGCTGAAATATTTGTGGCAACAACCTCTAAACTTTCCCAGTCAAAGTCTGTAGGCGACCTGTCAAGATAGTAACGAACAAGTAATGTTCCATCGTCTGACAGTGAAATAGCAATCGCCCTTATTGCAGGATATATTTCACCAATCAGAGCACGCCAAACACATAAGACCAACCAATCAGGAAAAGTATTCATGGTTTCGCTCCGACAGTAGCAGGATTTGTCGGAACAATATGCGCTCCGCTTTTACCTGAATGTATTGTTCCGTATCTTGTCGTCAAGCCTGATGTGCCATCAACACCAATATTTTTTCCAAAATCAACTATTGGCTGCCCTCTTGAACCATAACCTACGACAGGAAACTCTCCCGCATGAGCACCATTCAACAGTTTTTGAGGATCGACACCCTCATTAAGATAGCTGCGTCCGGGAAGAAAATTGTTATGCCCCAGAACATGCTTGCCTTGCTGGCCAGCATGGATGCTACTGGCTACGTTGTCCAGCGAGGCACCTGTCGCTTTTGCACCCTGCGGTACATCAGGACCCGCAGCTTCACCCTGACTACCCTTCCCTTTCCCTGCTCCAGAGCGCGAGGGTAATGTTACTCCAACTCCAGCCTTGATAGCCTCCGCCCCGAGCTTAACCAACACCCCACCGCCAGCAGAGCTGATATCTGCAGCAATTTTGCTGGAAGCGTCTAGGTTGCTCCCTATCACAAAACCTACAGCAGAAGCAGCACCACCCTGCCCCTGGGACCTAAGCTTACCTACCAGATCGACGAGTTTCTGATCATCGTTCGCCAACGAGATAGCAATACCCCTGCAGCGTTGCGGATCGCGCGCGCAGAGCGCATCCAATTCGTCATTTCTCTGCTGATCAAGGGCCGCATACCGCTCCCTAACCGCCCTTTTCTCTTGTTCCGTACTTTTGCTGTCAACCTCCCGAAGCATCTCCTCGACTTCTTTGTGGTAAAGGTAGTTAAACGTCGTCGCCTTCTGAGCAATCTGAGAGCCTTTCTCTAAATCACCATCAACCGCCGCCGCTGCTAACAACCCAGTCAGTTGTGAAAGCATCAAAGTGATGTCTTTATTGCCTTGGGCGGCCCAAGTTAATTGATTGATGAGCGCTTCATTCAACCCAGCCGCCGCAGCCCCGGTTTTGAAATCACTGCCGGTCGCTTCCGCCAGCAATCCGCCCATCAATGCATGAGCAATGATCTTTTGAGGACTTCCATTCGGGAAGGTGACGTAGTCACCCACCCAATTAAAACCGGTAGCCATCGCAACGTTGCCAGCCTCTCCCAGCAAGGCAGCATTGAAATTGTCGCCGAAACTTCCGCCCTGGATGGCCGTAGAAATCCCGCTAGAGATTACCGCCCGACCTCCAGTGCGCAGGGCGATATCACCCGCTGACGTCCAGGTGAAAATGTCTTTGGAGGAGTTAGTAACCGCCAAGGTTGAGCCCGCACTCGGGTTAACACCTTGGACGGTGCTAGTACTTGCACCTGCTTTGTCGGCACCAGCGAACCAATTAGTGTCGGCATACTCCAGAGCACCCGCCGTAAAACCAGCAACCGCCGCGCTTTTAAGACTGTCGGTACTAACGGTTTCCTTCAAAGCCCTGCCGAGGTTGCCTTTGTTGTTAATGGTGCTGGTAACACCCGTAGTAGAGAAGCTCGTAGCGACCGCCAGTTGCCAGCCACCTAGACCAAAACCAGCCGGGCCCATGATCGCCGCCATCATGATCGCAATCGCAATCTTGGCACCGGCACCCAGCCCCGAGTTGTCGTACTTGAAGCTCTCGTGAATCTCCTTCACCTGGCGCCAATCAATGTCGCCACGTGCCTCAGCTTGCTTCAGCCAAGCCAGATTGGGATCAGCCTTTACCATCGCATCAACGGTCTGGCTTACGGTCTGCTGATCAACCTGTTTGACATCGATGCGAATGCCTTCGGCGGCCTTGATAACAAGCTGCCCTTGAGCAACCAGCTCGCTCTGACGCAGGGTTTCATCGGTATTGCCTTTACCTTTGGCGCTGAACCAGGAGAGGTCGCTTTTACTCTTGGTGTGGCTCTCATCGTGCAGGTCCTTGACTCCTTCAAAGACGATCGCACCGCTGCTATCGAGAATGATGTCCTTGCCGCTGTTGAGCTTGGCGACTTGGTACAACTGGTCGCCACCACTTTTCAGAGTGAGGTTTCCGCCCGCCTTGATCTCGGTGCCTACTTGAGTCGTGCGGGTTACTTCGTCCATCTGCGCCTTTTTAGCGCCCCAGCTTCCCTTCTCCTTCATGTCATACAAGGTATGCGTACTGTTCTCAGCCGCCAGCAGATTCATCCGCTCCCCGCTGTACAAATACGCTTCATTCCCCGCACTGATCTTGCTCGCCACCAGCGTCGTATCGCGCCCGGCCTGACTTCTGAAATCCCCACCCGCGGTCAACACACTGGCCACTTGGGTAGTCTGCTCATCCATCGTCTTGATGCGTTTTTTGCCGTGTTTTTCCTTACCTTCAACACTGTGCACATCGCTGACCGACGCCACGTTGAAATCGCGCCCGACGTCGACATTGATGTCTTTGCCAGCGGTGGCCGTGCTACCGATGATGTTTACATCCTGCCCAGCCTTCATATTCAGATTGCCCCCCGCCGTAACGCTGGCGGCGAGGTTTTTGACGTCGGTGGTGATGCTGGATTTGTGCCCGCCGTCGCTGAATTCGTGCTTCACGCGGGTATCGCTGACGGGCAGCAGGCTGAGGTCGCGGCCAGCGGTGAGGGTGACGTCGTTGCCGCCTGCAAGCGCACCGCGATTGATGAGGTCACGACCGGCCTCCATCACCAGGTTGTCGCGGGCGCTGATGGTGCTAGTGCCGTTGTCGGTGAGGGTACGCATGCCCGCGCCATCGCGCACTTGAATCGCGGTGGTGTCGTTGGTGATGTCGCCTTTGAGGGCGGCGAGGTTGACTTGGGTACCGCGAATTTCACCGGCCATGGCGTTGCGGATGCTGTCCTGGGCCAGCAAGGTCAGGTTGTTGCCCGCTTCGATCAGGCCGCCGTTGTAGAGACTGCCGCCGGCGGCGGCGGAGAGGTTGTTGCTGGCGCGCAGGGTGCCGACGTTGATCAGGTCGCCGCCAGTGAACAGGTTGAGGTCGCGGCCCTGGATCAGGCTGTTGCCGCGTACGTTGCGCGAGTCGGCCTGGGCCAGGTAGAGCACCGGCACGAGGACGGTCTGGCCGTCGATCACGCGATTTTCCATCCACACGATGTCGTGGGTCAGTGCGCCGACTTGCTGGCTAGTGAGGGTCACACCGAGGCTCAGGCGCAGGGCGTCTTTGCTGGCCAGCGCGTTGTCCATCAGGTAGCGGAATTGGTCCGCGTCGCTGCTCAAGGCACTGGTGAGGAAGCGTTGGCCGGTTTGCGCGAGCACGGCGTCGCGGATCAGGCGGGTTTCGTATTGGCCATCCCCGAGACGGCGCCAGGCGGTGTCGGCGCTGAAGCCGAGTTTGTCGAGCATGTAGTCGGAGCTGAAGAAGCCCGAGAGGCTGGCAAACTGGGGGTTGGTTTCGATCAGGTAGTGGCTGGTAGGGTCGGCGTTTTTGACGAACAGGCCGTACTCGCCCTTGGGCAGTTTGAAATACGGCGAGGTGGTCGGGTCGACTGGGGTGAACGCCGAGCCAGGGGCACTGGCCTGCTGGCTGAGGCTGATGTTAATGCCGCCGACGGGGATGCCAGTCTGGTCGTTGTCGAGGGTGCCGGTCAGTTGCGCTTTCTGGTTTTCCAGCAGCGTGCCGTTTTGCACGGTGTTGACGACTTTGGACAGGTCGACGGTGCCACCGGCTTGCAGGGTGGCGTTGTAGACAAGCGCATCTTTTACGGTCCAGGTAGTGACGTTACTTGCCTCGGCAAAACGCCAGTCACTGGAGCGCGCCTTGAGCGCTTCAAACGTCGCCAGGTCGAAGTGACCGGCAGCAACGGCGGCGCTGAACGCGGGGACTTCGACGTACTCAACGTGGTCCCAGTAATGTTTGTCAATTCTTCGCGGAGTGCCGATAACGATGCTGTTCTGCCCAGTGCGGGTGCCCGCGCCTTGGTTGAGCAGGTTATTCGCGACGATGCCGAGGTTGCCGTTGGCGGCCAGCAGGCTGTAACGGTTCTGGACGTTGTCGCCCTGGATCAGCATGTCTTTGCCGGCGACCAGGCGCGCGGGCGCCGAGTCCTTGAGCGCGGATTCGAGGAAGGTCTGGTTGATGCGTATCTCGCCGCGCTTGTACGAGTAGTCCCCGTCGCAGTGCTGGCCACATTGCCAGTACACACTCCCGGTGGTCACGGTCCGTCCCAGCTCGAACACGGCCTTGGCGTTTTCTACCAATGCGGCGTTGATGCCGATGTTGCCCTCGGCTTCAACCGTGCCCGACAGGTTGCTGAACACTGCCGCCTGACCACCATCACGCGCGGCAAACGTCAGGTTGCCCTGGGTGTAAACGTCGCCATAAACGTTGCTGAAGCCGTTGCCGCGCAAGGTCAGGTCGGCACCGCTGAATAGCAGCGAATCCGCTCCATTGGTGATGCCGTTGACGGCGCTGAGGTTCACTGCACCCTGTGCACCGAGGGTGCCACGGTTGTTGATTTGCAGCGCGGCGATATCCAGTTGCTGACGTGCGGTGAGGTAGCCGAGGTTGTCGAGGGTGCCGCGCAGGTTCAGTTGGGTGGTGTTGCCCGCCAGGCGCCCACCGTTCTGGCTGAGGCTATTGGCCTGCACGCTGAGTTTTTGCAGGGCCGACACGCGGCCGCTGTTGGTCATGTCGCCGCTGAGGGTGATGCTCAGGTCGCCGTCGCTGAGCAGTTCGCCGCCGTTGTCGAGGCTGGCCACGTCAAGCACCAGGCCTTTTGCGCTGGCCATGCGGTCGCCGGCTTTGAGGGTCAGGTTCTGGGTGCTTGTGTAAGTGAGGCGTTCATTGAGTTGCACACGCCCGAGGCCATCGACAGTACCGAAGGACCAGTCGGCGGTGCCCAGGCCATTGATGTCGCCTTGGCTGCCGCTGAGGCTGGCGGTTTTGACGCGGAACAGGCCGCTGCCGGCGTGCTGCAATTGACCGGCTTGGTTGTTCAAGTGCCCGGCGTCGAGGCTGAAGGCCTGGCTACCAAACTCAAGAATGCCCTTTTGGTTGCTCACCTGCCCGCTGAAGTCGAGGCTGCTGCTGGTGCCAGCCAGGCTGCGTACTTGCCCGCCTGCGCTATTGTCGAGATTGCCGCCGCCGAGGGTCAGACCCTGGCTGGCTTCGATCAGGCCGTCACGGTTGGTGAGCGTGTCGCGAGCCGTCAGGTCCAGTCGGTTGCCGCTGATCTGGCCATTGGCGCTGTTATCGAGGGTGGCACCGTCGAAGGTTAACAATTCTTTGCCGAACAGTGTGCCGCCACGGTTGGTCAGGGCTTTAACGGTCAGCTTCAGGTTGCCGAGTTGGCTGGCCAGTGTGCCGTTGCTGTTGTCGAGCGTGTCGGCTGTCACTGTCACGGTGTTGGCGACGAGCAGGCCGCTCTGGTTATTGACGCGGCCCGCGTTGACCGTCAAGTCGCTAGCAATGATCTTGCCTTCGCTGTTGTTCAGTGCGGCACTGCTCAGCACCAGGCTGCCACCGGCCATTTCGATACGGCCCTGACGGTTGTCCAGGGACGCGCTGTCGAGGGTCGCCGCCTGGCCTTCACCGAAGCGGAGCAAACCGCCCAGGTTGACGATGGCCGGCGCATTGATCGCCAGGCTTTTTACGCCATACACCCGTGCCACTTCGCCCTGGTTGACCAACTTGGCCGCATCGATGCTGACGGTTTTACCCTGAATGACGCCGTCCTGATTGGTCAGCGTTTGCGCGGCAGTGATCGCTAATGTGCGGCTGGCCAGCAGGTTGCCGGTGGTGTTGACAGTTTGCGCGTTGACCACCAGGTCGCCGGTGGCATTGCGGCTGTTGTCGGGGGCGACGCCAGCTTCGATGATGCCGGGGTTGGTCACTGTCGTCGCATTGATTTCGATACGCTGACCGGCCGCCACACTCTTCTGGTTGACCAACGCCTGGGCGCTGGTCACTTGCACGTTGCCGGTGGCGTAGACCTTATCGGTGAGGTCGATATTCTGCGCGTTGACCGTGACGTTACCGGTGGCCGCTGCCTGCGCCATGCTCAAACGCCCATTGGCATCCAACTGAATATCCCCACCACTGGCCGCCAACGTACCGTCGAGCTTCACACCCACGCCGGCTTCGGTGCCGACCAGTTTGATCGCGCCGGCGTACATGCCGCCCAAGGCGCTGGAGTCGATTGCCAGCTCAGGCTTGGCGCTGCCATCGTCGGCGCGCGCGGTGGTTTTCAGGCTTTGCGCGTCGACGTCATTGCGCCCGGCAATCACGGTGAGCTGGCGCGCATTGATCTGCGCATTGATCTTGGCCGAGCGGGTGATGATTTCGAAGCGGTCGACGTTGCTCGCGTTCAGGCCCTGGCCGTCAATGGTCACGGCGCCGCCGTCGACTTGGTAGTGGTCCAGGCGGCCGACGGTGTCGATGACGGGTTTGCCGGTGGTCAGGGTGGCGTTGGGGGTGTTGATGAAGCCGCAGCCGTTGCAACTGATGCCGTAGGGGTTGGCGACGATGACCTTGGCCGACTGACCCGCTACTTCGGTGTAGCCGCGCAACTGGCTGGGGTTGCCGCCGTTGACTTCGTTGAGGATGACGCTGGCCGCGCCGCCCTTGAGGTTGGGGTTGCCGACGATGTAGCCGCCCAGCTGGGTGTTGGTCACCGCGCCGCTGGCGTTGTTGAGGATCACGCCGTTGGGGCCGACGTTGTAGTCCTTGAACTGGTTGTGCGACAGGCCACTGCCGTTCGGTGTGGCGATGTTCACCACCGGCACGCCATTGCCCGCGGCGCCGACGGTGGTGCCGGGCGCGCTGACCACGATGCCCTCGGCCTGGGCCAGCAGCGGCTGCCAGAACAGCGCGTTGGCGAGGATCAATGCCAGCCCGCGCTTGGGCAGGCCGAAGAACGCGTCGCGCGGCTTCAGGGCGGCAGAAGGTTGGCGGGCCAGGAAGGCAAATTGGCGAACATCCATTTTCAAATTCTCGATGTAACGGGGCGTTGAATTACAGGAAGAAATCCATGCGGAAGTAGATCGGCGCTTCGCGCTCGCTCATCACTGCCGGGCGTTCCAAAGAATGGGCAAACGTCACGCTGGTGCTGACGTGTTTGCCCCGGGCGAACAGCTCCAGGGAGTTGCTCGAGACCCGACCGTGTACGTCGTCGTTGTAGCGACCGTGGCTGATCACACCTTGGTCGTAGCCGACGCTGGCGCCGTATTCGGCAAAGGCCGGGCGCAGCCAATCGAGCGTCACCGGGCGCGCCCAGCGCACGTCGTTGCGCCAGTAGCCGCCGCTGTCGCCGCTCAGTTGCTGGTCTTTGAAGCCGCGCACCGAGGCCGAGCCGCCGAGGCTGATGCGCTGCGGGCTGAACAGGATGTCTTCACTGCGTTGGCCGGTGGCCAGGCTGGAAAAACTGAACGACTCGCCCCACAGCGTGAACGGCTGCAGGAAGCTAGCGGTGGCGGTGTATTTGCGATAGCGCGCGTTGGGCTGCCGATTGCCTGCGTCATCGCGCTCGTCCTGGGCCTGGGCATCGAGCAAGCCGATGCCGTTCTGCATGCCCAGGTCAACGTTGACGAACCCGCTGCCGATGCGGCGCCCGTGGTTGAAGCCCAGTTGCAATTCGCTGAGGCGGTTGCTGCTCGAGGCGGTACGGGTATCGAGGATGTAGTTGTTGGTGCGCAGGTGCGCCACGCCGACGTTCAGCGATGTCTTGCTCACATCGTCACGATGGACCACCCGCTCGGCGCGCAACTGGTGATTCTGGTTGTCGCCGTTCTGCTTGAATTTGTAGTCGTTGGTCACGCCAAAGGTGCGGTAGTCGCTCTCGTTGTAGGTGTAACTGAAGTTCCACCAGCCCCACGGCACGTTGTAGTAGAGCATGCTGTTTTTCGAGGTTTTCTGGTGGTCGCTGACGGCATCGTGGCCGCCGCGCAGCACCAGTTGGTCGGCCAGGCCGAGCGGGCTGTCCCACTCCAGGCCGGCGCCCCATTGCTGTTCGCCGGTGCTTTTCTGCCCGTCGTTGTTGCGCGACAGGCTGGCGCGCCAGGGCTTTTGCGGGATGTTCTTGACCACGACGTCACTGCCGCCTACCTGGGTGCCGGGGGTCAGTTCCATTTGCGCCTGCTTGGAGGGCAGGCGGTTGAGCTGGTCCACCAGTTGCTCGACTTCGCGCAGGTTGAGCGCCTCGCCGACCTTGCCGGGAAAGGCCATGGCCAGCTCGCGATCGGTCACGCTGCTGCCTTGGGCGCCTTTGAGTCCTTCGAGTTTGCCTTCGACCACCAGCACCTGGAGGTGACCGCTGGAAAGGTCTTGTTGCGGCAAGTAGGCGCGACTGGTGACCCGGCCTTTGTCGATGTAGTAATCGGTGATGACCTTGAGCAGTTCATTGAGCTGCGACACGCCCAGGCACTGGCCGACATAGGGTTTGAGCAGGCGCTCGCGGTCGGTGGCGGGCAGGCTGTCGGCGCCTTTGAGCGTGATGTCCCGGATCGGGAAGCAACGGCTGTCGGCGGGCGTGGCCGGGGCCTGGGGCTTGGCTTCTTTGCCGGGCAGATCCTTGAGCTCGTCGAGGCGCCGGCGCTGCTCGTCGAGCAGGCGGTTCTGGCGGTCGCGGATCAGGTCCTGATCGCCCGGCGTGGGGGCGGCCGTGGCGCTGTTCAGGCTTAACCAGGCGAGCAGCAAAGTACACAGAAGATACCGAGTCCGTGGCAATAACAAAGACATGTTCGATCCGTCGAAAATCAAGGCGCGGCAAACTAACATCGAACTTCGGCTGACCCAAGGGACTGGATTAGTTGCACGCAAGCTCTAGATAGTTCTGCAACACACTGATTTATAACCATAAAAATAATCAAAATAGATAAGCAAGCGCTCATCGGAAGTATTATTCCGACAAGCGGCAACTATTTTGATGTTGATTCAGCGAATAACTTATTAATTGCCACTACTTGGCCATCAAGTTATTGCCGAGTTAGGTTAGTACCGGGAAAGACGGAAAAGTTCGCAGGAGTTTTGTGAACCAGGGCTCATTTATCGAGATTGCAGGGCAAACCGATTGGCGACGAGCGGCAAGCCTGATGCCGCAGAACCGCTGGAGGCGCTGTAGAGCCTCGCCGGGGCTCCACAGCGACCACAAAGAGCGGCGTGGTTTGGCCTTCAGCCGATGTCCTTGCCTTTTTCCTGGCCGGGCACCAGGGTCAGCGGCGGGCGTTCCACGTCGCGGGAGACATGGGATTTCACGTCCTCGACGCCGCCATGCTCATCGTTGTGGATGACCAGCACACCCGGCCTGCGCAGTTGCTCCAGGGCCCCCTCCTCCAGCTTAAAACTTTCACTGAGGTGCTTGTCGCTGAGCCTGTTGACCTCGGCGCGGCGCTGGGCGAACTTGCGTCCCTTGCGTTGCTGGTAACGCGCCCAGCTGATCAGGATCACAGCGTTGAACAGGGCGATCCACAGGTAGATCTGCAGGGTGTTGAGCGCCGCGAAAATCGGCGCTTCCAGGCGCGGGCCGCCATGGCTGTCAAGCATCGACGTAATGCCGCGCATCAGCAGCCAAATCAGCCCGCCCCAGGCCAGCAGGGTCAAGAGCACATCGATGCCCCACATCACCGGGTGTTGACGAGTTCGGACCAGTTTCATGATCACACGTCCTCATTGGCAGGTTTGATACCGCGATCCGGGCTGACCCAGCGTGCGCGCTTCTGATGCTGTTTGAACAACACCTTGGGAAAACTGACCAGCGTGGTGAACAAGCTGATCAGCCAGAACACCATCGGGTACCACACGGTCCAGAACAGGGTTTTCCACAGGTCTTTTTCGTAGCGCCGGTCGATCAGGATGCTCACGGCAAACTGCACCAGGCACACCATCGCCAGCACCAGCCCGGTAAAGGCCGGCGGCACCAGGGAGTCCACCGCAATCGCTTGGGGCAAGACCATGAATTTGCCCACCCCCCAGAAGATCACCGACAACAGGAAGGTGAAGGCCCAGCCGGTGGACAGGCAGTATTCGAACAGCAGCGGCCACAGGTAGCGATGCCGCCATTGCCAGATGCCACGGATGTTCTTGAACAGCACTTCGGCGCCACCCTGGGCCCAGCGCAGGCGCTGTTTCCACAGGCCACCGACGGTTTCGGGCATGAGAATCCAGCACAGGCCGCGCGGCTCGTAGAAGATGCTCCAGTGATCGAGTTGCAGCTTCCAACTGACATCGATGTCTTCGGTGATCATGTCGGTGCTCCAGTAGTCGACGCGGTCGAGCGCCTTTTTACGGAACGCCACCACCACACCGGACACCGTGAAGATCCGCCCGAACACACGCTGGGTGCGCTTGATCAAGCCGATGATCGAGGAGAACTCGCCGACCTGCACGCGGCCGATCAAGGTCGAGCGCGTGCGGATGCGTGGGTTGCCGGTCACGGCGCCCAGGCGCGGGTTGTCGAGCATCGGCGCCACCAGGTAGGCCGCCGCGTTTTTGTCGAGCAGCGCATCGCCGTCGATGCACACCAGGTACTCGCTGCGCGCCGCCACAGCGCCCATGCGCAAGGCCACGGCCTTGCCCTGGTTCTGCGCCAGGTGCAGCACCCGCAGGCGCGGATGCTCCAAGGCCAAGGCATCGAGCACCGCTGCCGTGTTGTCCTTGGAGCCATCGTTGACGGCGATCACTTCAATGTTCGGGTACACCTGGCCCAGCGCCGCATGAATGGTCTCGGCGGCGTTATCGCCTTCGTTGTAGCAAGGGATGATGATCGAGATCAGCGGGTTGCCGGCCAGGGTCGGCGCCGGCGTGTCTTCCTCCCACGGCCAGTGGCGCTCCCAGTGCAGCCAGAAGTACAGGCCGCCGGCGATCCACAGCGCCGACATGAACAGCGGGTAGAAGAACACGAAGTCCATCAGGAATTGCCCGGTGATCAGGAAGATCAAGCCCAGGGGCACGCCCAATACCAACGCCAGTACGAATAAAGCCAGGATTCTATCGAACATGGTCAAGGGTTCCATTGGTTGGAAAGGGCCGGACGCACGGTTTTCAAGTCCGGGGAATTTTCCAGGAAGTTGTCGGGGTAGTAGCCAAAACTCGTGACCCCCTGGCGTTTGAGTACGCCCATCCATTCGGCCAATTGCGCACCGCTCAGGTCCGGCGCGGCCTTGGTGCGCCAGTCTTTGGCTTGCAGTTCGAATACGGTGCGTTCCAGTGCGCCAGGGCGCGCCTTGACCGTGGCGACCAGTTTTTCCAGCCAGGCATTGGAATTCTTGAGCGTCTCGCCTTCCATCAGCGGCATGGCCATCGGCGCGGTCCAGTCATAGGTCTGGAGGAAGTCGTCGAGGTTCTGCGCGAACCACGCTTCGCTCTGCGGGTTGAGCATCGGCTCGGCGAAGATATTGCGCGCGGTCTGCACCTGCGGACCACCGATGGCGCGGACCTTGGCGGTCAGCTCCTGGGTGAAGTCGATCAGGTAACGACTCTTGAAGCGCGTCCAACGCTGCATCACCGCCGGGTCGGCGCGCAGGGCCGCGATGCTGGCGGGCAGGCCGTTGGCGGCATAGACCTTGAGCGCGGCGGGGCTGGCGTCTTCGAAGTCGGACAGCAGCGCATCGTCGTGGTACAGCACGCCGTCGATGGCATTGTTGCGGGCCAGGTCCTCATAGATCTCGCCAATGATCTTGCGCACCTGCGGGTCGAACGGCGACAGGCGCTGGTATTGATCCGGGTCGAGACCGACCTTGCCGGTCTCCGGGTCCCAGCGGGTCACGCGCGGCAGCTTGGGGTCGAGGGCGAAACTGAGCACCGGCATCCAGGCATACACGCTGGCATGGGCACGGGTGTGCAACTGCCAGGCGACACGGTTGAACAGGTCGGCACGCACCGGCAAGTGGCGGTTGGGGAAGTACAGTTGATGCACCAGGCCATCACCCTTGGGGTCGGCGAAGGCTTGCAGGAACACGGTGCCCGCGCCCATGTCCACCACGCGCTGCACCAGTTGGTCGAGGTTGCGCGCTTGTTGGGCCGGGTCCGGGTCGTAGACGTTGTCCAGGTCCACATGCAGCACCCGCAGCGGTGCCTGGGTTTGCACCGCGACGATGCTGTTGGCGAAATGTTCGCCGTCCGGGTCGGACGCCACCAGGAAGCGCGGGCTGTTCATCAGGTTGGACGAGCTGTCGAGGCCGTCTTCCAGGGTCAGGGCCATCTCATAGCCCTGCTCGCCGACGATCGCCAGCGAGGTGCCCTTGGCTGCGCCGTAGGGCCATACCCACACCCGAGGCGCCTTGCCGGTGACGCTGCGGATCTTGTTGGAGATCGCCACGACATCCGCGCGCATCCGCGCCTCGAACTGCGCCTGGGTTTCATAGCGGCCGGTGGCCGGATCGAAGCGCAGGGAGGTCGCTGCCGGCTCCAGGTTGCCCTGGGGGTTGGCCAATATCCCTTTGTGACTGGCATCGGTGTGCGCGGCGATTTCCACCAGACCCGAGCGAGACACTTCGCGGATCTGCGCCCAGGTCAGGAACTCACCCCGCGGGCGCGGTGAGCCGGCAAAGTCCACCGGTTGGTTCATCGGCGTGTCGATCCAGGTGCCAACCGGCGCAAGCAGGGCCGGCCAGTGATAGGCCCGCAGTATCGGCATCACGCGGGTATAGAAGCTCGAATAGCCATCATCGAAGCTGAGCATCACGGCTTTTGGCGGCAGCGCCGGACCGCCACGGCGGGCCGCGAGGACCTGGTCGACACTGACCGCCTGGTAACCGTTCTCCCGCAGCCAGGCCAACTGCTCGATCAAACGTTCGGTACGCACTGCCACCACCGCCTGGTCGGGGTCGCGATCCTCGACGTCGTGATAGGCAATGCCCAGGAAATGGTTTTTCGGCCACGGCACTTCGTTGGCCGGGGTCGGCCGCTCGGCGGGTGGAGTGAAAGGGGCGGGCTGCTGGGCGCAGGCACTGGCCAGCAATACACCCAGGACCAGTAAGCAACGGCTGAGGACAGTCATGGTCAGGCTCTTCTAGAAACGGTAAGTGAGGTCGACGAGCAGGCGCAGATCGCGTTCGCGATCACCGTCATAGGGTCGGCTGATCAGGCTCAGGTTGGCGCCGGCTTCGAGAACGTCGTTCCAGCGAAAGCGTTGGCCGTAACCGATCAAGCCGACACCGCCGGTGGAATAATCCTTCTGGCTATACGTACCCGCTCCGACTTGGAACTGCTGACTCCACTGGGTCTCGTAGCGGTGATAGAGCACGTGGTTGACGGTGACAGTGGGCAACGCGCCGAAGTCCGACTTCGGGTTGAAGTACACCGTGTCGGCCTTGCTGTTGTGGCTGGCGCTGACTTCCAGGCCCAGGTCCACTTGCACGCCCGGCGAGCTGTAGATGCCCTCGCGGCCGGTGAGCAAGGTTTCGATGCGGTCGTTGCCGTCGCTGAAGTGCGACGGGCTGAGGGACAGCTTCCACTCACGGCTTTCATTGGCGCGCCAGCGGATGAAGCCGCTGCCGCCGTTGGCCGTGATGTCGGCATTCAGCGCACGCAACGGTGTGGTGGCCGAGAGGTAATCGAGGCTGCCGCCGTATTGCCAGTTATCGTTGATGTCGCGGGCGATCGACACGCGCGCGCCTTGTTTGGAGCCAAAGCCGTAGGAATGGTTGGACACCTCGGCTTCCAGGGTCATGTCGCGGGTCCGCCGCTCCACGCCCACGCGCTGCCAACGGTGCTGGCCGGTGCCTTCGGAAAAGTCGGCGGTGGCGTAGCCGGCGCCGGCGAACAGGCGCCAGTCTTCATCGATGGGCGGCGTGTAGATCACGCTTTCAATGCCCCAGTCACGGCTGCCGGTGACCGCGCCCACGTCGCCGTTATTACCGCCGCCATAGCTTTTGCCGGTGTAGGCCTCGACGCGCACTTCGGCCATGTCGTGGACGTTGCGCAGGCGCTGGAGACGCTGCACCTGGCGGCTGTCGGGGTTGCGGGCGATGACGTCATCGGCGAGCACGTCGAGTTGGCGCCACTCCTGCAGATCCATGGCGGTGTACGCCTGGGACACTTCCAGGCTGATGTCGCGCGGCACCTGGGCTTCGGTTTCCTTGAGGGTCGCTTCGGCGCGCCGTGGCAGGTCGCGGGCGCGGTACATGTCCGCCTGGGCCAGGCGCAGGCCGACGTTGCCCGGAGCCCGTGCCACCAGGGCTTCCAGGCCGGCTTCGCTGCCCGGCAGATCGCCCCCGTACACGCCGGACTGCGCCGACAGTTGCTGGGCATCCATCCACGCATCGTTGGGGTTGCCGATGGGCAGACCCTTGAGTTCGACCCGCGGTTTCTGGTTGTCGGCGAGGGTAGTGGCGACCTTGCGGGCTTCGACACCTTTGTCGCTTTCCTGCAGGGCGTAGAACAAGGCCGTGCTGTCTTCGACCCGGTCATCGGGCTCGGCGTCGGTGGCGCTCAGTGCCTGGCGATACAGCGGCTCGGCCTTTTCCGGCTGGCGCTGGTCGAGGTAGGACGCCGCCACCCAGCGCACTGCGTAGGTCGGCAATTGCACGCCTTCGGCCGTGAGGGTTTCGTACTCGCGAATCACCTCGGCGGTGCGCGCCCGGGCCTTGAGTGCGCCCAGGCGGTCGATGCGCCAGCGCACCACGTCGTCATGGGCGCTGGCATCGGGGGTCCAGCGGGTGAGCAGTTTGTCGTAGTCCTGCAGGGCGCGGTCGGCGATCACGTAGCGTTCTTTCTCGGTGCGCGCGGCGAACTCGGCCATGCGTACCCGCTCGGCGGCCAGGTCGCCTTCGAGGCGGCGCTGGGTGACGGGGTCGAGCAGGCCCGGGCGCTGGGTCGCCAGACGCAAGGCCGGCTCCGGCAGGCGGGCCTTTTGCAGGGCGACGATGTATTCACGGGCGACTTCAGGCTTGTCGCCGGCGCGGATAAACGCTTGGTCGAACTCAAACAGGGCGTCGTAATTCAAGCCGGCGCGGGTCAGCGCGTAGCCCAGGGCCATGCGCCGGTTGGGGTCGTCGGGCTTGGCCGCGACCATTGCGCGGGTGCGCTGCACCGCCTCGCTGGCTTGGCCGCCGTCGGCCTGGGTCAACGCCAGGCCGAGTTGCAGGTCGGTATTGTTCGGTTCACGCAGCAATGCCTGGCGATACACCGCCTCGGCCTTGGCCCACTGCTGTTGGTTGCGATAAGTGCGTGCCACCGTGGCGAGCGCCTGGGTGTTCAGGTTGCGATTCTTGCCCTGGGCCTCATACACCTTCAGCACTTCGGCGTCCTGGCCGGCCCACCCGGCGATCACCAGATGGTCGCTGACCTGGCCCGCTGTCTGCCGTTCGGCAGGCAACTGGCGCAGTTGGGTCAGCGCGGGGGTGAAGTTGCCGTTGCGCGCCTGGATGATCAGGGCGTCATAGGCCGGGTCGGCCACGGCGAAGGTGGGCATCAGCAACTGACTGCACAAGGCGACCCCGATGAGCAGTCGCAACCGGCCTGATGCACTGAGTGGAGGGTTTGGCAACATATCGCGAGCTTCCTTACACACGGAAAGCTGTAACGATAGGTGGTCCTGAGCAATTTGCTGCAGGGTGCCGGCGTCTCGGGACCCGGCCTAGCTTTCCTGTGGGAACTATCCCTCAAGAAAATAGGAAAAAGTCCAATTCAGAACAATTGTTCAGAATTGCCCGACACACTAAAAAATGAATACGGGGGCGGACTTGCCGGAGATAACGGGGTATCAGCCAATCGCCATGGCGACTATTTGACCCGTATCACCCGCAACTCCGCCCCCGCAGATTTTTTTTAACGGTGCAGCAATTATTACTGCGCGCCGCCCATCGCACCGACTTTGGACATGACGAAGGAGAGGAATTGTTCAACCGTCATCTTCTGGCCGTTGAACGTCACTTCGTTGTTGGCGTAGTGCAGCTTGGACACCACGTCGCTGCCAACCAGGGTCGCCAGTTGCGTACCGACGGCCATGCCGCTGATCATCTCGCTGGCCATCTGGGATTGCTGTTCGATGGCTTCAGGGTCGGTCACACCACCGAGCTGCGCTTGCAGGGCGGCAACGTCGGCGATCATCGGCTTGGACAGGCTCAGGTTGGCATCGAGCAACGCGATGATCTGCTTGCCCAGCTCCAGCGGCGGCAGTTCCATGCTGCTTGGCTTGGCCAGGTCCACGACCAGGCTGAATTTGCTTTCGCCACCGGTGGTTTTCAGCGACAGGTTTTCCACCGCCACTTGCGGCTTGGCGGCCAGCAGTTGGTTGACGTTGGTATCGGCCAGGGCCTGCTCGGCGTCGCTCAGTTGCAGCTCGGGTACCGGTTCACCGGCGGCAGCGGCGGCCTGCACGGGTGCCATCTTGTCCTGATAGAGCTTGGTCAGCACCAGCATCGACGGCACGTCGACGTTCTTCATGCTCAGGGCCATGGCGGCCGAACCCACGGGTTTGCCCTGGTAACCGATCTCGTCGATCTTGTAATCGACGCGCCCGGCCAGGTTGTTGTCCTTGGTGTCGCTGGTGTCTTTCTGCTCGAAGCCCTTGAGGGTCAGCACGGCCCTCTGCGGGCCCATGGTGAGCTTGGTGTCGGTCAGTTCCACGGTGTTCTGCCCGGTGTAGAAACCGAACGTGGATTTTTCCAGGTTGCTGGCTACTGTCAGCCCGGCCAGTTCGGCTTCGAACGGCGAGCCATTGGCGTCGACGACGGCGACCTTGAGGCTGTTCATGTAACCGTCGGCCTTGACCTTCTTGCCTTCGGCGCTGCTGTCGAAGTTCAGGTTGGCACCGGAGAAGCTCACCGACGACTTGTCGTCCTTGAACGCCAGGGGCAGCAATTCGACGTTGCCGTTGACCGAGAGGCTGTAGCCGATGTTGGCCACGCCCTTGAGCGGCGACACGTCTTGGGCGGCGGCAAACCACTTCTCGGTGGTGGCGTTCTTTTCCAGCGCATAGTGACTGGTGGCCATGACCGGCAGCCATTTCAGCGTGACCAGGCGCGACAACGGCAGCGGGCCGTGTTCGATATGGTCGACGAACAGCAATTCAGGGTTCGGGTTGTCTTCGCCGAAGACCGCACCTTGTGCTTTCAGGCGGTAATGGGCGGTGCTGCTGAACACGCCACGCTCCAGGGACACCAGCTCAAGGGCCATCGTGCCGTCGACGCCGGCCATGGAGGTCTTCAGTTCCTTGTTGGCGTTCTGGATCGCGGTTTGCAGCACCGGTTCCAGTTGCTTACCGGTGTACCAGGCGCCGCCTGCACTGACGACGCCAACGGCGACAACAAAACCCAAAAGAACGACTGCTGGCTTATTCATGAGGTGACCTGATCAAATCCTGTGAGAAGTGGGCTGTCTTCCTTGAACCTCGAGTGAGGTTGGCTCAAGCCCGCCGAAAAACGGGGGGAAGATTAGCACTGGCGGCCGCGAACGGCCCAGACTTTCAGAGGGATCAGTTCCACGCAAGTTCAGGAATATTCCGTTTCGATCTCGTCCAACTGGTGGTCGAAACTCTTCAACCGGGCGGTCCAGGTGTACACCAACACCTCGAATTCACGGTGTATCACGGCATTACCGGGGGTATCGACCTTGGGGTCGCAGAAGTCCAGTTGGTAGCGTTCGCGGGCCATCTGCGTGGCCACATCGGACAATTCCCGCGCATTATTCAGCCAATGCCTACCGTCGGCGACCTGCCGATCCAGCAGCACGCATTGTTTTTTCAGGGTCTCGAGGCTTTTTTCCAGGGGCGTGCCGGTCAGGTCGCCCATGACTTCCTGGAAGGTGCGCCCGGGCTGCCAATAGCTGCCCCAGAAATAGCGGTCGAACACGGTTTCGACCCGGCGCAGGGCGACCTTGGTGTCCCAGATCGCGACGCGGGTCTTGCCTTGTTCGAGGAGTTTTTTCTTCACCTTTTGGTTTTGGTAGGACGCCCAGGCGACGACGCCGATGGACAAGGTACCGATCACCAGGCAGGCGCTGTCGAGAAACACCATGGCCGTGTCGATTCGGTGAGCGAGCATGACGCCGTAGAAGTAGGCCGCCGATAACAACACCAGTGCGAAGCACACGCACCAGAAAGCGGGAGCATAAGGGTTTTTCATTATTGGAATCCCCATGAGCAAACGCGAGCTGTGTCAGGCGGGCCCCCTGCCGGTCAAAAAGCATGGCGGCCCGCTTGTCAAAGCATAGCTAGCTGCTCAGGGTTTGCCGGGCTGTGAGGCTTGCGTTCGTCCGCTTTCCCAGCCGCCGCCCAGGGCCAGGAACAGATCGATCTGGCTCATGGCAACCTGGGTGTTGGCCGCCGCCAGTTGCGCGCGCACATCGGTGTAGGTGCGCGTGGCTTGCAGGTCGGCGAGGAACGATGCGCGGCCGGCCTGGAAGAAGCGGTGGGTCTGGTCTGCGGCTTCCTTGGCCGATGCGTCGGCTTCGGCCAGCGCATCGCGGCGCTGTAACTGCGCGGTGTACTGCGCCAGGCCGGTCTGGGTTTCGCGGATGGCGTTGAGCACCACCCCGTCGAAGTGCGCGAGGGCGCCCTGGGTCGCCGCTTCGGCTTCGTGGATGCGCGCGCGGGCGCCGTTGGTCGGCACGGTCCAACTGATCATCGGGCCAAAGCCCCAGCGGTTGGTGGCCGGTGTGCCGAGATTTTCGAGCAACCCGACCGTGCTGACCGAGGCGCCGATACTGATGTCCGGGTACAGCGCGCCCGTGGCCACGCCGATGCGCGCCGTGGCCGCGGCCAGTTGGCGTTCCGCCTGGCGCACATCGGGGCGACGCTTGAGCAGCGTCGCGCCATCGCCCACCGGCAGCAGTTGGGCGATGTGCGGGAGTTCGGCGCACGTACCGGTGCCCGCCGGCAGTTGCGCCACCGGCTTGGCCAGCAGCATCGACAGGCGGAACAGCCCGGCCTGGCGCGCAGCTTCGTAGCGCGGCATGTCGGCGCGCAAGGATTTGTACTGGGTCTGCGAGCGGGTGACCTGGGTTTCATCGCCGCGCCCGGCGTCGCGCAGGCGCTGGGTCAACGTCGTGCTCTGGGCTTGCAGGTCGAGGGATTCGTTGGCGATCGCCAGCTCTTCGTTGGCCGCGCAGACTTGCGTGTACGAACGCACCACATCGGCGACCAGGGTGATCCGCGCAATATCGGCCGCAGCCTGGGTTGCGTCGGCGCTGGCCTGGGCACTTTCGATGCCGCGCTGCAAGGTGCCGAACAGATCGAATTGATACGAGGTGGTGATCCCCACGCTGCCGATGTTGCCCACCGGGACTTTTTCCGAGAGTAAAAACGCTTCGCCGGACTCTTGCAGGCGCTGGGCTTCGGCCTTGGCGCCGGCACTCCAGCCGCCGACGGATTCAGCCTCCTGCACCTGATAGCGCGCCCGCTGCAAGTTGGCGGCGGCGACGCGCAGGTCGGTGTTGGAAGCCATGGCCTGGCGCACCAGTTCATCCAGGCGCGGGTCGTTGTACAGCTTCCACCAGTCCGCCGGCACCGGCGCCGAGACCACGTTGGCGCCCTCGCCCGCCAGTTGCCCTTGCAGGTCGCCACGGTTCATGGCGGCCTTGTCCGGCAGTCGATAATCCGGGCCGACCACCTGGCAGGCTGACAACAGCACACCCAGCGCCGCGGTTGCCAAAATCTGCTTCATGGCTGGGCTCCGTCCTTGGGCTTGTCGCCGATGATCGACACCGTCGCGGTGCGCCCGGCGATCATGCGAAAGTCCGCCGGCACCTCGTCAAACGCGATACGCACCGGAATCCGCTGGGCCAGGCGCACCCAGCTGAACGCCGGGTTGACGTTGGGCAGCAGGTTGGCGCCGCTGCTGCGGTCACGGTCCTCGATACCGGCGACGATGCTCTGCACATGGCCGTGCAGGCGGGCGCCGTCGCCAATCACACGGATATCGACGCCCATGCCGACGTGGATGCCGTCGAGCTTGGTCTCTTCGAAGTAGCCGTCGATATGGAAGGAGTTGCTGTCCACCACCGACAGCACCGGGCGCCCGGCGGTGACGAACTCCTGCGTGCGCGGCGCACGGTCGTTGACGTAGCCGTCCACCGGGCTGCGGATCACCGAACGGTCGAGGTTGAGTTGCGCCGAGTCCACCGTCACTTGCGCTTCGGCCAGGGCCGACTGGGCACGGGCGACGCGGGACTGGCTTTCTTCCAGTTGCTCGCTCGGCACCAGGTTGCCCAGGCCACGGTTACGCTTGTACTCGCGCTGGGCCTGGGCCAGGGTTTCCTGGCGGTCGGCCACGGCGGCCTGGGCCTGGCGCAGGGCCAGCTTGAAGCGGTCCTGGTCGACGGCGAACAGCACCTGGCCTTTGCTCACCAGTTGGTTGTCGCGCACGTCGACGCGCTGGATCAGCCCGGACACGTCCGGGGCGATCTGCACGATATCGGCACGGATGTGGCCGTCACGGGTCCAGGGCGCAAACATGTAGTACATGACCATGCGCCATACGACGACGACCGCGAAGCTCACGATCAACAACGTCAGGACGACACGGCCGATGGTCAAAAAAGGTTTTTTCATGTCATCAGGTATCGACTGAGTGAGTCCACCGCGCCCAGCAACAGCGCGTAGAGCCCCACGTTGAACAATGCCCGGTGCCAGACCAGGCGATAAAAGTGCAGACGGGTCAACAACCCATGCACCAGCAGAAACAACAGGTACGCAATGCCCATCAGCACCAGCAGCGTGGGCAGGAACACCCCGCTGACATCCAGATCACCGATCATAAAGGCGCTCCATCAGGCAGCGGCGCCTCGGTCTCGGTGCCGCCAATCAATTCCACGCCGGGCAACAGCGCCAGGCGCAGACCCACCAGGGCATGCAACAGATGCAGGCGGGTGTCGTCTTCGTCTTGCAGGCCTTGGCCGTTGAGGGCGCGGCGCGTGCGGTCGAGGGTCATCAGCAGGCCGCTCGGCGAGGGCAAGCGTCGGCCCGCCTTGAGGCAGGCCTTGTAGTAAGCGCCGACGCCTTCTACCACTTGGCCGAGCAACACCCGCGGTACGCCGTAGATCCGTGGCGAGTAGGCCAGCAGGTCGAGCAGGTTCAGCGCCACGCGCAAATCGCGCAGGGCGACGCCGGTGTCATGGCCGATGATGGCCAGGCGCGGCAGGTGCTGCATCAAGCGGTCGAGCATTTGCGCGGCCAGGTACCGTTGTTCGGCCAGGTTCGCCGGTTCGGTCAGGCCGACGATGTCGTGCCAGGTGAACCGGGTCAGGCGCTTGGCGGCCAACTCGGCACCGAAGGGCCGCGCGATCAGCGTCCACACAAAGGCAAACAGCAGGCCCACGGGCCCGGCCAGGTTGACGTTGGCGAAGTTGAGGAAGTCGGCGTCATAGGCGCCCTGGATGCTGATGAACGACGAGGTGTTCACCAACGTCAGCAGCATGCCCAGGTAGAAACGCGGTTGGACCGTGAGTGTGCCGATGCAGATAAACGGCACCGCGAACGCCAGCACCAGCATGGGGAAATCGTGCAGGTTGGGCAGCACCAGGAACAGATACAGGCTGGCGAACAGCACCGACATGGCGGTCCAGAAAAAGAACCGGTAGATCTGCGGCGCCGGGTCGTCCATCGACGCAAAGAAGCTACAGGCGACGGCTGCCAGGATCACGGCGCTGCCGCCGTCGGTCCAGCCCAGCAGAATCCACAGCACCGAGGCGACGATGATCGCGGTGACGGTGGAAAACGCCGAGTAGAACATCAGGCCACGGTCGAGAAAAGGCGTCAGGCGGCCCAGGCGCCAGTGGCGGTAAACAGCGCGCCAGGTGTCCTGGCTCTCGCATTGGATCGCGGCCTGCAGGCTGCGGCAGTCTTGCCACAGGTCGATCCACTCACCCAGGCGATACAGCGCGTTGGAGAACAGCAGCGTGTGGCGGTCGTCCAGCGCTTCGCCTGCCGGTTGCAGCGCGTCGAGTTGCTCACGCAGGGTGCGCCAGCGTTCCAACGGGGCCGACTCGGTGGTGCTTTGCAGCCACTGATCCGTGGCCTCCAACAGCGGCGCGAGCGTTTCGAGAAACTCCGGCGCACGGTGTTCGATGGCGTATAGCGCATCGTCGAGCGCATCCACCACCGGCAGCAGGTGGATCATCCGCCCGCGCAGTTCCTTGGTGTTGCGTACCGTCTGCGGCCGGGCGCCTTCGTGGGGCAACTGGCCGATCATCAATTCCAACGTGTTGAAGGTGGCGACCATGCCGCCGCGCAAGGCGCTGACTTCGTCGCGCGCCACGTTGCGGCTCATAAAGCGCTGGCTGTAGACCTGGGCGTCGCTGAACCACTTGGCCACCGAGCCATCGAACACCGGCATCAGGCGCCGCGGCCAGAACATTGCGCCGACCACCGCCGCCACCGCGATGCCAAGAAAGATTTCCTCGGTGCGCGCTTCAGCCACGTCCCACACCGTCAGCGGGTTATCCACCACCGGCAAGGCGATCAGCGGCAAGGTGTAGCCGGCCAGCATCAAGGCGTAGTTGTTCGCGGTGCGCAGGTGCATGGAGAGAAACAGCAGGGTGCCCGTCCACAATGCAATCACCACCACCAGCAGGTAGGGCGATTGCACAAACATCGGCACGAACACCACCGCCGCCGCCGCGCCCATGAAGGTGCCGATTGCACGGTACAGCGCCTTGGAACTGGTCGGCCCGACAAACGGGCTGGAGACGATGTACACCGTGGCCATCGCCCAGTACGGACGCGGCATTTGCATGAGCATGGCGATGTACAACGCGATCATCGACGCCGCGAACGTGCGTACCCCGTAGAACCAGTCCCTGGCCGGCGGCATGCCGGTAAAAAATCCTCTCAAGATGCTGCAACCACAGGGTATTGATGCGCGACTTCAAAGGCGCGCAACACGCGCAGCGCAACCTCCATGTCCGCAGGCGCAATATCGGCCAGCACGTCGCGGCGCAGGCGCACCAATTGCGCCTCCACCGCCTGTACCAGCTCACGGCCCCGCGCGGTGAGGCTCAAGGCCTTGGCGCGGCGGTCGTGGGTGTCTTCGCTGCGGCACACATAGCCGCCGCTGCACAGTTGGTCGAGCAGGCGCACCAGCGACGGGCTTTCCATCCCCGAAGCCTGGGCCACTTTGACTTGATGCACCCCGTCGCCCAGGCGGCCGATCATCAGCAACGGCACGGCGCAGGCTTCGGAAATACCGTAGCTCACCAGCGTGTTCTGGCAGATTTTGCGCCAATTACGGGCGCCCACCACCATGCTGCTGCTGAGGTTCATCTGGAGTTGTTCGAGGGTCTTGGGCACTGGATCGTTCACATACAGTTAGTTTGCTAACTATCAATATGGTGGATGGCGCTAGATGCGTCAAGTTTTGAAACAAATTTAGCGGATGCGTGGCGTGGGTAAGTAAAGCGGGTTTGGCGTGAGGGTTGGATTTTCAGCGATAGCCGCAGCGCCGCATGATCCATGTGGGAGGGGGCTTGCCCCCGATAGCGGAGTGAAGGCAATACACGGTTGACTGATCTGCCGCTATCGGGGGCAAGCCCCCTCCCACATTTGGATCGGCGTCGGCTTCAGGATTGCTGTGCGGCCTGCCATTCAGGCGTGGCGTGGGTAAGTAAAGCGACTTTCAGTGTGAGGGTTGGATCTTCAACAATAGCCGCAACGCCGCATGACCCATGTGGGAGGGGGCTTGCCCCTTCCAACATTTGGATCGGTGTCGCCTCAGGATAGCTGTGCGGCCTGCCATTCAGGCGTGGCGTGGGTAAGTAAAGCGACTTTCAGTGTGAGGGTTGGATCTTCAACAATAGCCGCAACGCCGCATGACCCATGTGGGAGGGGGCTTGCCCCCGATAGCGGAGTGAAGGCAATACACGATTGACTGATCTGCCGCTATCGGGGGCAAGCCCCCTCCCACATTTGGATCGGTGTCGGCTTCAGGATTGCTGTGCGGCCTGCCATTCGGGCGGCGCGTGGGTAAGTAAAGCAACTTTCAGTGTGAGGGTTGGATCTTCAACAATAGCCGCAACGCCGCATGAACCCTGTGGGAGGGGGCTTGCCCCCGATAGCGGAGGTTCAGGCAATACATGGTTGACTGATCTGCCGCTATCGGGGGCAAGCCCCCTCCCACATTTGGATCGGTGTCGCTTCAGGATATCTGTGCGGCCTGCCATTCAGGCGTGGCGTGGGTAAGTAAAGCGACTTTCAGTGTGAGGGTTGGATCTTCAACAATAGCCGCAACGCCGCATGACCCATGTGGGAGGGGGCTTGCCCCCGATAGCGGAGTGAAGGCAATACACGGTTGACTGATCTGCCGCTATCGGGGGCAAGCCCCCTCCCACATTTGGATCGGTGTCGGCTTCAGGATTGCTGTGCAACCGGCTTATTGACCGCTCAGTCTCCTAAGTGGCTCTGCCGGAAAATATCAGCACCTTTTGCTCCACCGCCAGACGCTCCAGACTTTCACTGCCTCGGATACAACAACTAACGCAGCCATTAACACCACGTTGTAGTTAGGAACAAGCTGAGCACCCACTAGCAACAGCGAAACAGAAGGCACAATAAAAGCCAATCGCAAGGGTGTTTGAAGGTAAGTAACCCATCTCACCTGTTCACGTCCAAGAAAGAACAGCAGGCACGAAATCACGATGGAAACTTGCAGCAGCATGGCAAAGCCGAACATGTATAACTGCACAACGCTATGATCACGCAGCACCCATAACGCACTTTCAAAATCGCTTAAAAAAGGAATCCTTGCCTGTATTGCGCTGGCCACTGCATAGCGAATCAGATAAAGGGCATCCATGGCTCCCCAAAACCAAAAAACATGCTTACGCTTCATTTTCCTGCGTCCTTTGATCTTTTTTCCCCAGAACAACAAACAGGGGAAATATTGCATTCACCAAGAAGTTCACTCAGTCCCTGCAACGCATAAGGCGCACGGAAAAACTCCCTTACTTTGCTGTCGGCAAAATAGGGACTATCGATTTTTGTGAGGTCATATTGTTCAATTTCAGCGCGGGGGATCAGTCGTTTCATGTTGTGTCCAGAAGAAGGAGTCAGCCCCGTTGATAAGGGTTCCTCACTCTGCCCACCATCATTCCCAACCTCGTGTATCACCCGCCCCAGCGCGCAGGTCGATTGCCATGGTGCGAAGCTTTCCAGAAAAAATTAACTGGGCCGCTTACAGCCCAGTTTTTTTACCGCACACCAATTTTTTTACATTACGGCATTTCATCAAAGATTTTTTTACACCTCTCAATTACGCCGCAACATCAGGTTCAACTCATCCACCACTTCAGCCCAATCCGCATCCTCCAGAATTTCCTCACGCAAAAACGCTTTCTGGCTATCCGTCCAGAAAAACGCATCGGCCAGTTCCAGGTCCGCCTTGAGCGGTGAGTGCGCGGTGACGAATTGCTCGATGCCAGCGGGGTCGTCGGCCAGGCCGAGTTGTTTGAACAGGGAGGGCAAGCTGTGTTCAGGCGATTGCATGATGAGCTCCGGATAGATGGGTTTATCCGAGTCTAGCCCTCACCCACGGCAGGCGCGAGCTTGCGCTACAGGGTTTGCAACCATACCTGCAGTTGTGCGACGCATTGCTGCACGGATAGCTGGCCGGTCTCCAGGACCAGGGCGGCTTGCGGCGGTGGTTCGTAGGGTGAGCCGATGCCGGTGAACCCCGGCAGTTCGCCGCGTCGGGCGCGGGCGTAGTGGCCTTTGGGGTCGCGGCGTTCGCAGATGTCCAGTGCGGCGTTGCACCACACTTCCCGATAATCCGCGCCCAGGCGTTCGGCGAGTACCGCGCGTAATTCGACCAACGGCGCGATCAGCGCCAGGATCACGATTTGCCCGTTGTCCACCAGCAACGCCGCCAGTTCGGCGGCGCGGCGGATGTTTTCCAGGCGGTCGCCGTCGGCAAACCCCAGGTCTTTGTTCAAGCCGCCGCGCAAGGCATCGCCGTCGAGCACGATGCTGTGTCGGCCTTGTTCGAACAACGCCGCCTGCAGCCCTTGGGCCAGGGTCGACTTACCCGACGCCGGCAGGCCGGTCAGCAGGATCGCCACGCCGCGATGACCGTTGCGAGCCTCACGCTGGGCACGCGTGATGCTCGCGGTCGGTGCCACTAGGTTACTTGACGGCGGCACGGGGCACCGGGGCGGCGATGTTGCCGGCGGCCCATGCCGATTCGCGGCCGGCCAGCGCGGTGGCGATGGACTGCACGCGGTCGGAATCGACCTGCTCCGGCAACGGGTCGAGCCCGGCGCTGGCGAAGATCTGGCCGTAGGCGTTGCGCAGGTCGGCGTAGGCCAGGTCGCGGCGCAGGTCGGCTTGCAGGGTATTGAGTTCGCCCTGGATCAGGTCCAGTTCGCCCAGGCCTGCGGCTTGGTGACGGTTGCGCAGTTGGGTGAGGATCTGCCCGTCGATGTCGGCCAGCTGTTCGTTGGTCTTGAACTGGCGCACGGCGTCCTGGAAGTTCGCGTTGGCGACGTAGAGTTGCGCCAGCACCGCGATGGACATGGCCTGGCGCCGTGCGGTGGCGACTTCTTCGCCGGCCTTGGCGACGTCGATGGCCGCCGGGGCGGAGAGCACGTTGAACAGGTTCCAGGTGACCTTGGCGCCGTAGTCGGCCCAGCGGTTGTCCACCAGGAACGAGTTGCTGTCGTAATGCCCACCGGCCGAGAATTCCAGGCCCGGCAGCAGGCGCAGCATGGCCTTGCGGGTTTCGGCGGCGCTGATGCGGGTCTGGTAGTCCTGCTCGCGCAGTTCAGGGCGGTTGGCCAGGGCTTCCTGTTCCAGGCTGGCGAAGTTGACCTTGAGCTGCGGCACGGCGTAGTCGTCCGGCGTGGCCAGCTTGAGGTCGGTGCCCATGGGCAGGTTGATCAGGGTCGACAGTTCGGTCTTGGCGAGGGAGAGCGCGCGGCGCTGTTCCTGCAATTGGCGCGTGGCTTCGATCAGCGAGCGCTGGTAGCCCAGGGCCTGGATCGGGTCGCCGATACGCTGCTCGCTCATGCTTTGGCTGTTGCTCTGGGCCTGGTCGACCCGCGCCATCAGGCTGTCGATCTGGGTCAGCAGGCGTTCGGCCGCGACCGCCCGCCAATAGGCCGAGCGCACGTCCTGGACGATGGTGTTGATCACCTTGCGGCGCCGCTCCTGGACGATCAGGCGTTGGTCGCCTTGCTGTTTGGCACTGATGTAGCTGACGCCAAAGTCGAGGACGTTCCACACCATGGTCAGGTCGGCCACGCGACGGTCGCGGTCCTGGGATGTCGACGGTTCCAGGGACTGGGTGCCGGTGAGAACACTCTGGCTGCTGGAGGCGTTGGTGTTGTTGCGCCCGGCGTAACCGGCGGACAACGCCATGCGCGGCAGCATGTCGAAACTAGCGAGGTCGAGTTGGCGCTTGGCCAGCGCCTCCTCCATGATCTTCAAGCGCCCTTCGAGGTTGTATTTAACCGCCCGGGCCATGGCCTGGTGCAGTGTCAACGGGCCGTTCAATGGCTCCTGATCCTTGTACATACCGTGCAGGTCGCTGCGGGCTCGCTGCTCACTGACACTGCGCTCAATCGGCTCGCTGGTGACCGCACAACCGCCGATCGCCAGCGCCAGCACGCTGGCGCCGAACAACTTATGAACTGTATTCATCCTTGGACTGCCCCTGTTACTGCGCCTTGATTTAAGTGTGTCAGGCCTGCATTTCGCTGATGCCGACCTGTTGCAATGCCTTCGCCAGGTCAATCACCTGACGCTGTTCCACGTCTTTGATCTGCTGCAATTGCTGGCCCAGGGTCGGGGCGCCGAACACGCCCCGCAGGCCTTGGGCCGCGTCACCGCCGCCCTGGATCGCTCGGCTGTCGAACGCCTTGAGGCCACTGTCCCCGCCGCCGCTCTCGCGATTGAACAACCCCGACAAGGTGCTTGAACCAAACACCCCACCATCGCCGCCGCCAAAACCGAGGAAGCCCTGCGCGCCGCCGTTCGCGCCACTGTCGCTGTTGAACACCTGGGCAATGAAGCTGGGCGCCAAGGCACCGTTGCGAATGAAGATGCTACCGATAGGCGGCAAGCCCGCGCCCATCTCGCGCTGTTCGAACAACGGCGGGAAGCCAATGGGTGAACCCAGGTCGCCCGCGGGCCGGCCAAACACGATCGGTTGCAGCGGCACATCCGGCGCGCCGGGTGGCGCTGCCGGCTCGGTGACGCGGAACAGCGGGTCGCCGGTCAGGGCAATGGTGTTGATCGCGTAGTTGTTGGAATTGGCATAACCGCTGCCGGCGTTGCCCGTCATGTCATTCACCAGGCCGGTGTCGAGGGTGATGAAGTTGCTCGGGTCGTTGAGGTTGGCCGTCGGTGTGAGGGTCGCGGTCCAGGTTTTGCCGCCGTCGTTGCTGGCCAGGTTGGACAAGGTGCCGTTGGCCACGCTGAGGTCATCCAGCGCGAAGCCGCTGACTTTTTCACTGAAGGTAAACGTGACGGTGGTGGTCTGGCCGACGGTCAGGTTCGGGTTGGCAATGGTGATGGTCGCCGTCGGGCGTTCGCCATCGATCACGAAGTTGTTCGAGATCGCAATGCCGCTGCCGGCGTTACCGGCAGCATCGTTGACCTGGCCGGCGTCCAGCACGATCACGTTGGTCGCATCGGTAATCGCCGCCGTCGGGGTCAGGGTGGCGGTCCAGGTTTTGCCGCCATCGTTGCTCGCCAGGTTGGACAGCACGCCGTTGGCCACGCTCAGGTCAGACAGATCGAAACCGCTGACGGCCTCGCTGAAGCCGATGGTGACGGTGGTGGTCTGGCCGATGCCCAGGGTGCCGTTGGCCACCGAAATGGTCGCGGTCGGGCGCTGGGTGTCGATCGCATAGTTGTTCGAATCGGTGCTGCCGCTGCCCGCGTTGCCGGCGGCGGTCTGTACGCCGCTGTTGTCCAGGCTGATCAGGTTGCTGGTGTCGGTCACGTCGGCCGTCGGCGTCAGGGTCGCGGTCCAGGACACGCCGCCGTCGCTGGAGGCCAGGTTGCTCAGCACGCCGTTGGCCACGCTCAGGTCGGCCAGGGTGAAACCGCTGACAGCCTCGGAGAAGGTGATGGTCACCGGGGCGGTCTCGCCGGCCTTGAGGGCGGTGTCGCCGACTACGATGGTCGCCGTCGGCAGCACGGTGTCGATGCTGTAGTTGGCCGAGTCGGTCGTTCCCGTACCGGCGTTGCCGGTCAGGTCGGCAATGCCGGTATTGGCCAGGGTGATCACGTTGCTGGCGGCGCGGATACCCGCCGCCGGTGTGAAGAGAGCCGTCCAGGTGATGCCGCCGTCGCTGCTGCTGACCGCGCTCAGGGTGCCATGGGCGACGTTCAGGTCACTGTTGTCAAAACCGCTGACGGCTTCCGAGAACGTGACCGTGACCAAGGAAGTTTCGCCGGCACTCAACACAGGGTCGGCCATCACGATGGTCGCCGTCGGCCGCTGGCTGTCGATGGCGTAGTTGTTGGAGTCGGTGGTGCCGCTGCCGCTGTTGCCCGCCAGGTCGGCGATGCCGGTGTTGTCCAGGGTGATCACGTTGCTGGTGTCGGTGACGCCGGACGTCGGGGTGAACGTCGCGGTCCAGGTCACGCCGCCGTCCGCGCTGCTCACGGCGCTCAAGGTGCCGTTGTTGACCGTCAGATCGGCGTTGCTGAACCCGGTCACCGCCTCCGAGAAGGTGATCACCACCGCTGAGCTGCCACCCACGCCGAGGGCCGGATTCGCGACTACGATGGTGGCCGTTGGGCGCACGGTGTCGACGGCGTAGTTGTTCGAATCGGTGGTGCCGCTGCCGCTGTTGCCGGAGCCGTTTTGCACACCGCTGTTGTCCAGGGTGATCACGTTGCTGGTGTCGCTGATCGCGCTGCTCGGCGTGAAAGTCGCCGTCCAGGTCACGCCGCCGTCGTTGCTGCTGACGGAGGTCAGCGTGCCGTTGGCGATCGTCAGGTCGGCGTTGGTAAAACCGCTGACCGCTTCGGAGAAGGTAATGGTGACCAGCGAGGTGTCGCCGATGTTCAGGGCATTGTCGGCGACGACGATGGTTGCGCTCGGCTGCACCGTGTCGATGGTGAAGTTACCCGAGTTGGTGACACCGCTGCCGGCGTTGCCGGCCAGGTCGGTGTAGCCGGCGTTGTTCAGGCTGATCAGGTTGGTGGTGTCGCGGACGTTGCCGGTCGGTGTGAAAGTCGCCGTCCAGGTCACGCCGCCATCCGCGCTGCTGACGGTCGAGAGGGTGCCGTTGGGGACGCTCAGGTCGCTGTTGTCAAAACCGCTGACGGCTTCCGAGAACGTGACCGTGACCAAGGAGGTTTCGCCGGCACTCAATACAGGATCGGCCATCACGATGGTCGCCGTTGGCCGCTGGCTGTCGATCATATAGGCGTTGGACGACGTGGTGCCAGACCCGACGTTACCGACGCCATCGGTCACACCGGTGTTATCCAGGACAATGTGATTGTTGTTCTGGGTGACGCCTGCCACAGGCGTCAACGTCGCGGTATAGGTGATGTTGTCGCTGGTGCTCAGGCTGCTCAGGGTGCCATTGTCGGTGGTCAGATCGGCCAGGCTGAACCCGGTCACAGCTTCGCTGAAAGTGATGGTCACCAGCGACGAGCCGCCGATCCCCAGGTGGTCGTTGTTCACCACCACCGTCGCGGTCGGACGTTGGGTGTCGATGGCGTAGTTATTGGAATTGCTGGTACCGACGCCGACATTACCCGACACCGCCGCCTGGACGCCGCTGTTGTCCAGGGTGATCAGGTTGGTGGCGTCGCTGATCGCGCTGCTCGGGGTGAACGTCGCGCCCCAGGTAATGCCGCCGTCGCTGCTGCTGACCGCGCTCAAGGTGCCATTGGTGATCGTCAGGTCGGCATTGCTGAAACCGGTCACGGCCTCGTTGAACGTAATCATCACTTGGGAGGAGTCACCGATTTTCAGCGTCGGGTTGGCCACCACGATGGTCGCCGAAGGCAACACCGTATCGACGGTGTAATTCGCCGAGTTGGTGGTGCCCGCGCCTGCGTTGCCGGCCAGGTCGGCAATGCCGGTGTTGGCCAGGGCGATCACGTTGCTCGCGCTGTTGGTGTTCGTCCCTGGGGTGAAGGTCGCGGTCCAGGTGATGCCGCCGTCGGCGCTGCTCAGGCTGCTCAGGCTGCCGTGGCTTGCCGTCAGGTCGGCGAGGGTGAAGCCGGTCACGGCTTCGCTGAAGGTGATCGTCACCAGCGACGTTTCGCCAGCGGTCAGCGCCGGGTCGGCGACCACGATGGTCGCGGTGGGGCGCACGGTGTCGATGACGTAGTTGTTGGAGTCGGTGGTGCCGGTGCCGGTGTTGCCGCTGGTGTCGCTATAGCCGGTATTGTCCAGGGTGATGACGTTGGCGGTGTCGGTGAGGTTCGCACTCGGCGTGAAGGTCGCGGTCCAGGTGATGCCACCGTCGTTGCTGCTCACCGCACTCAGGGTGCCATTGGACACCGTCAGGTCGACATTGGAGAAACCGACCACGGCTTCCGAGAAGGTAATGGTCACCAGCGAGGTCTGGCCAATGCTCAGGGAGTTGCTCGCAACCACCAGGGTCGCGGTTGGACGCACGCCGTCGATGGCCACGTTGTTCGACGTGGTAGTGCCACTGCCGGCGTTGCCCGCCACGTCCTGGACCCCGGTGTTGTCCAGGGTGATGTGGTTGCTCGCGCTGACGATACTCGCCGTCGGGGTAAAGGTGGCGGTCCAGGTGGTACCACCGTCGTTGCTGCTGACCGCGCTCAGGGTGCCATTGGACACTATCAGGTCGGCGTTGGTGAACCCGGTCACGGCTTCGCTGAAGGTGATGGTCACCAGCGAGGTCTGGCCGATGCCCAGGTTGGTGTTGGCGAACACGACAGTCGCGTTCGGCCGCGCGGTGTCGACCGCATAGGTGTTGGAATTGGTGGTGCCACTGCCGGCGTTGCCCGCGCCATCACTGACCGCGGTGTTGTTCAGGGTGATGACATTGCCGGTATGGGAGGCCCCAGGGGTCGCAGTCAGGGTTGCGGTCCACGTGAGACCACCGTCGTTGCTGCCCAAGTTGCTCAGGATGCCGTCGGCGACCGTGAAGGCGCCGACGGTGAGCCCGGTGACCGCCTCGCTGAAGGTGATGGTCACCAGGGACGTGTTACCGCTGATACTCAGTGCGGTATCGGACACCACAATGGTCAAGGTCGGCAGCACCGTGTCGATCGCATAGGTGTTGGACGTGGTCGTGCCGGTACCGGCGTTGGTCGCGGTATCGGTATAGAGGGTGTTGTCCAGGGTAACGACATTGCCGCTGCTGCTGTTGCTGGCGCTTGGTGTCAGGGTCGCGGTCCAGTGGATATTGTCACTGGTGGTCAGGTTGCTCAGGGTGCCGTTGGACGCCGACATGTCAGTAAGGCTGAAACCGCTCACCGCTTCGCTGAAGGTAATGTTCACCGTCGAGTTGACCGTGGTGCTCAACGTCGGCGCAACGACCGTAACGGTCGCGGTTGGGCGCACGGTATCGATGCTGAAGGTGTTGGACGAAGTGGTGCCGGTCCCCGGTGTCCCCGTCGACGTGGCGGTGACGCCGGTATTGTCGAGGACAATCTGGTTGGTGGCGCTGGTCACGCTCGCGCTCGGCGTAAAGGTCGCGGTGTAGGTGATGTTGTCGCTGGTAGTCAGGGTGCCCAGGGTACCGTTGCTGATCGTCAGATCGGCGCTGGTAAAGCCGGTCACGGCCTGGTTGAAGGTAATGGTCACCTGCGAAGTGCTGCCGATGTGCTGCGCGGTGTTGCTGACCACGATGGTCGCGACCGGGGCCGGACTGTAAGCGGTGTTCGCCGTTCCGCCGATATCGTTGAACAGACCGTTGACTGCTGTGGGTTTGCTGCCCGCCGAGGCGTTGGTGGCCAAGCCACCGTTACCACTGGCACCGGTATTGGCCGAACCGCCCAGCGCCGCGAAGTTGGCCGCCGTGATCAATACCGTGCCTTTGTTCCAGATGGCACCGACACCCAGGCCACCGTCACCGCCATTCAGAGTAGTGCCGCTGCCGGCCGCCGAACCGCCACCGCCGCCGCCGCCGGCACCGATGTTACCGGTAATCGAGCTGGTGCCGACGATGGTCAGGGTGGCGCCGCTGGCGTTGTAGATACCGCCAGCCGCTCCGCCGCCCTTGCCACCGGCACCGTTCCAGCCGGAACCACCCCCACCGCCGCCGATCGACAAGCCGCCAGAGGTCGCTGTGCCGCCAGCGGAGCCGTTGGTATAACCCCCGACACCGGTCGAGCCGGCGCCACCGACGCTCGAACCGCCGCGACCGCCCATGGTGTAGGCGCCCCCGCCTGCCCCCCCAAGGTTGGTTGAACCTGCGATACCGGCGTACAGGTTGGCCCCGGAGTTGCCGCCAGTCCCGCCGATGCCGCCGCCCAACGCGCCGCCACCACCACCGCCACCGCTGGCATTACCAACGCCCGCGCCACCACCACCGCCGCCGCCTGAGGCCGCGTTCGCTGTCACGCTGACATTATTCAGGGTCAGGACACCGAAGTTACTTATCCCCGCCCCCAACAAATTGGCTGCGGTGGCACCGCTGCTATTGGCGCTGCCATTGCCGCCGTTGCCAGCCGCTAGACCCTGGGTGATAACCAAGCCGTCCAAGGTCGCGGTGACACCGCTGTTAACCTTGAGCACCTGGGTCTTGTACTGCCCGCTGATGGTCACATCGGCAACACCATCGTTGTTCAGGTCGCCATCGATGGTCAGGTTTTTAGCGATGACCAACTGCGTGTCCAGATTGACCGTCATGCCCGGGGTGCTGAAGGTGACGGTCTCGCCGACACCCACATCGGTCAGGGCCTGGCGCAGTGTGCCGGCACCGCTGTCTGCGGCGCTGGTCACCGTGATGTTTGCCAGGCCGTACTGATACGCCGACATCGCCTGGTACGACAACGCCGTATGACTTTCGATGGAGCCGGTGGCGATTTCCAGGGTCCAGTCGCCGCCCAGGCCGGTGCGGTTGGTGGACGCGGCAACATCGCGCCCGGTCAGTTGCGCCAGCGAGTCGACAAAGTTGATGCCCTTGTCGCTGGCGGCGGTGTTGCAAGCGTAGATCAGGATATCGCCGCCCACGTTCATGTCCTGGCCGATCTGCGCCAGCACTTCGCTGCGGGCCGCGACGTTGTCGGCGGACAAATAGGTACTGCCCAGCCACAGATCACCGGCATTGCCGTGGGCGATGATCTGCACCGAGCTGACGCCCTGATGGCTGCCCAGGTAATCGGCGATCTGCTGCAGGCCGTCCTTGCTCGCGTCCAGTTGCACCACTTGGGTGCCGGGGGCAACGCCGTTGAGCAGCTCGGCGGAATCCTTCACGCGGGCATCGACAAACACCACGCTCTGTCCCGGCACGGCAACCGGTGCGGGGGTGGCGGGCGCGTCGGACTGCGCGTGGCTTTCGCTGCCGGTGGCGGCGTGTTCGGTGGTCGTCGGCGCCTTGGCCGCAGCATCTGCGGTGGCGTGGCTGTCGGCCTGGGCCGCATCGGCCACGGTGGCGGCCACTGCGCCGTCGAACAGCATGCGCGGTTCCAGGGACATAATCATCGGCGTCGCCAGGGTGCTGGCATTGGTTGTTGCTGGCCGTGCCTTAAGGTTGTTCCACCACATGCTGCTCACCCGTCGGTCGAATGCTGATTCCCGCAATGAAAAAAACCGCAATCAACTGATCGCGGCATCGGCTTTGGTACGGATCACATTGGCGGCGCTGGAAGTGCCATCACGCCAAAAAGACATATGCGCGAACTGCTCGAAGAGATCGGGCGGCAGGATGGTCCGCCGGGGCTGCAGTTCCACCTTCGGCTTGACCCGATGCAAACCGCTCACGCCGAGGGCGTCGTCGAAGTCCGGCGCGTCGTAGCTCAGGTGCTCGAAATCGTGCTCGAACCAGGGCTCGCCGATAAATTCGTAGACCAGCCGCATGACCCGCTCGGGGGCCTGGGAGAGCAAGTCGTAGTCGACCACCAGCATCGAGTCGGCGTGTTCACCGTAGTACGCCTCTTTGAGCGCCGACCAGGCGTACCCCACCAGGCGATTGCGCTGGCCAAGGGTTTCGACACGGCTGTAGACGGTGTTGCGCTCGACGTCGTCGTTGAACAGCTTGGTGTTTTCGAAGGGGTTGGCGCGGTACACACGCTCGAGGCTGTCCATGATCCACGCCACGTTACGCACGCAGGCAATGACCTTGGCCTGGGGGAACAGGTCGTGCAGCGCCGGCATGCGGGCGCACCATTGGCGATTGGTGTCGAACACCACCGGCACAGGGGCGCGGTCGGCGTAATAGGCATCGAACAACCCGCGCAGCAAGCGGCGCCGGGTATTGGCATCGATGACCGAGCCGAACTCGCTGCCAGCACTGCATTGCCCCAGCACGCCGTTGAACAGAGTGCCCACGGGGCTGCTCATGCCAGCGTGGAAGCGCGGGTTCTGCAAGAGGATCGCAGACAGCAGCGTCGAACCGGAGCGGGGCAAACCGGAGATAAAGTGATACTGCATCCCTTCACCACTTTTGTAGGACAAAAATCCATTTGTATCCGAATCGTAACTGATGATTAAAGAGTTCACTAGTGGTCAAATGCCACTGTTTTGATATTCCTTTCATTCCAAATGGATATTAGCGGCAGGCCTCTGGCTGCGAAGGCTCTGGGCCGAGGCATAGCACGAATAATCGCGCCCTGGCACCGCCCCCGTCCTGCTGCATTTTTTCACGCCATCCGTCCGGTAGCGGCGCAAAATCGTCCGGTGCTTCGTTGCTGCTGATCAGCCAGACACGCTGGGTATCGGCCGGTAATGCCGACAAACGGTCGAGGTAAATACGCCCGCCGTCCTGATCCACCAGCGTGCCGAAGCCATAGGCGTTCGGCCGCGTCGGCGTGCCATCCGGTTTGGGCGGGGTGTAAAGCTGCAATTGGGCGTCGGTCCGGTCGTAATACACGTAGCTGAGGTACCACAGCATGTCGCTGAGGACGATGCGGTCACCTTCCTGGTAGTTGCGATTGACGAACTCCACCGGCACGTTGAACTGATCATCCACATCCACGGTGGCATTGTTCTTCACCCCCAGCAGTTCCACACCGACGCACAGCACGAACAATGCCGCGCCCAGCCATGAAAGACGTCCGGGCAGGCGGTCGATGGCCAGCGCCAGGATGATCGGCAAGGCCAGGGCGTAGACGGTGAGGTAACGCTCGATAAACACCGACGAGATAAACGACACCCCGTACACCAGCAGCAACGGCAGCAAGAAAAACAGCGCCAACAGACCGGCCGGCCGGTAGCGCGTCTGATCGCGCCAGGCGCAGACGCCGACCACGGCCACCAGCAGCAGCGGGAATGACCAGAACAGCACAGGCGATAAGCCAAGACCTTCGTCCTGCAACATGAACTGCCAGATCATCGACGGCACGGAGAACTGGTTGATCGGCTCTTCCCAGCCGATGTCGCCGCCGACCTTGAGCTGCTCGACATGCTGCACCAGGCCCACCAGGTTCGGCAGCCATGGCAGGTACACCAGCACGATCGCGACGTTGGCCACCCACCAGGCCGGACGCGTGATCAAGCGCCGGCCGGGGGGCTGGGACGCACTCAACAGGCCCAGCCAGGCCCAATGCACCAACACACACAACGCGGTGAAGTAATGGGTATAGAAACCGGCGGCCATCAGCAGCCCATACCCCAGCAGGTAGCGCGTGCGCTCGGGTTGGCGCACCCAATACACCAACGCCAGCGTCGCGCCCAGCAGCCACACGCCGAGCAGCGAGTACATACGCACTTCCTGGCTGTAGCGCACCGCGCTGGGAAACAGCGCCAGCAGCACACCCGCCAGCACGGCGGCACGAAGGGTGGACAACTGCCGCGCAAGGCAGATGCCCAGGCCCACCACGACCACACCGGGAATCGCACTCATGCTGCGAATCGACCAGATGCCGTCGCCGAACAGCTCGATCCAGCCGCGCAGCAAGAAGAAATACAACGGCGGATGCACATCGTGGGCGGCGTGAAACCACAGGTCGGTCGCCGCATATTGGCTGAGCAACAGGCTCGAGCCTTCATCGCCCCAGATCGCCGCGGCCGTCAGGCCATAAAAACGCACCGCCAGCGCCAGCGCCAGAATCGGCACCCACCATAACTGGCGCAACCAATCGCCACCTTCACGGGCCTTTGCGAGGCGATTGACAGCAGAAATCACCCCAACGTTGTCGTCTTGCTCTACCACAGACCGTCGCACCCCGATTCCCCCGCCACTGCCCATTTCCAGGGCCAAACCTGCGCATGCGCAAACAAGCGCCACTCTAGGACAAAAGCCCCGGATTCGCCCGTTGTTTCGCAACCGGCAGGCAGCGCTCAAAACCTGCGTCTACGCTCTGCGATGAAGCCAGATCGACTGGCTTTATATCCCCTTGAACAGCTCACACAAGGATGAACGATTCATGGAAGTATTCATCGGCACTATCCAACCTTTTGCCTTTAATTTCGCCCCAAGAAACTGGGCCTTCTGCGCCGGCCAGCTCCTGCCCATCAGCCAATACCAGGCGCTGTACGCGCTGATCGGCACGACATATGGCGGGGACGGCACGCAAACCTTCAAGCTGCCTGACCTGCAAGGTCGCCTGCCCATCGGCCAAGGCAATGGCCCGGGCCTGTCGCAGCGGTTAATCGGCGACGTCGACGGCGTCGAAAGCGTGATGGCCACCCAGGCCAACCTACCCACGCACACCCATAGCACGGCGGCGCTGGCGGTCAGCGCGGCGGTGCAACTGGCCGACACCGCCAGCAACCCGCTTACAGCGCCGACCGCCGCCAATGCGTTTATCGGCGCCTCCGGGGGCGGGCCGGGCAGTGCCTCGATCTTTTCCGACCAGCAGGGCGCCAGCCCGGTACCGCTCAAAGGCGTCAGCACGAGCTTGACCGGCACGCTGGCCTTGGCCGGCCAAGGGTTGCCCATGGACACGATGAACCCGTTCCTGGTGATCAACTTCAGCATTGCCCTGAACGGGGTCTTCCCGTCACGCGACTGACCCGCACCCGGGCCGAGGCACTTGGGCCTCGGCCTCTCTGACACGGAGCTGATGTATGTTGAACCTGGTCACCCCCGAGCACTTTCGCCCTCTGCTTGCGCGCACGAGTGTGTTGTACCTGCCGGACGGGTCGGCGCTGCCGATCCAGATCCAACAGGTGACTGATGCGCCCAAAGCCAGCGTACCGGGCAGCCCGCGCACGGCCTTCAGCGTGTTGCTCGACAGCCTGGAGCCGACGGATTTCGTCGACGGCCTCTGCCGTTTGCCGCTGGCGCAGACCTGCCTGGAGCAGGTGTTTGTGTCCCGCGAACCCGCCATGGGCCGCGACAACGCACGCGGTTATTTCTGCATCGTGTTCAACTGAGACGGGTACCACACCAGCCGCTGCGCGGCGGGCGTCTCTTCCTCCAACCGAAACCCCAGCGCCAAGTAATGCTGGCGCGCATGGGGGTTGCTCGCCCACACCACCGTGGCCACCGGACAACACACCTGCTGCGCGGCCCGTTGCACGCCGTGCAGTACCGCGCGGCCAAAACCCTGGCCTCGGGCAGCGGGGATAAACGCCAGGTACAGCACACGGATTTCATTCGGGCCGAAATCGGCACTCAGGGCGCCAATGGGCGTGTCGAGTTTTTCGATCACATAATGCAAGGCCCCGGGAAAATGCTCGCCCATGCCGTTTTCCTGCACTTGAAACTGTTGCGCGATCACCGCCTCGACCAGCCCCTGCTCACCGTCGATCCACTGCAAATCGGCACGCGCCGAGCGGTAGAGGCTTTGCAGAAATGGCCCGTCGGTGGGCCGTGACGGGCGCACCACCAGGCCCTGCGCCAAAGCGCCGTCCTTGTTCAACATGCCTTTGCACTCCTGTCAGAATCCGCTTTCCCGTACACCCAAAGCCGCCACTCGACGCCAGGCCACGCCCAGCACCGACTCGCTGCGCCCTTGCAACACCACCACGCCGCGCAGCGGTTGATGGGGGGTGGCGATCGGTTGCGCACTGCGCAACCGCACGCCGTACTGCGCCTGCACCGGCGCCGGGCGCTGGTTTTCGTCGCGGCGCACGGCAATCGGCCCGTGGTGGTCGGAGGTCAGGGCTTCCTGGTCCAGATAGGCCACGCCGTTGGCATCGATATCGGTCAGCACCACCGGGATGGCGGCGCGCATCGGGTCATCGGCGATAAACCGCCCGCTCGCCCCCGGCGTCACCCGCCACAGCTCGGCTTCCGCCAGATACCCGCGCAGGCGCGCGCCCTCCTCGACCACTCGCGCCAGCGCGTCTTTAGGCGACAGCCAGCGGCCCACGCTCAACTGCGGCAGCACGTCGCGCACGGTGCCGGCATGGGGCGCACGTAACAGCAGGCGTTCGCGCTGGGCGGCAAGCCCGCGGTATTCGGCCAGGGCCTGGGACAGGCGCTGATCGTTGATCCCGGCGTCGGCCGCGGTTTCACTGCGTCCGGCCTGGCGACGCATCTGCAACTGCAGGATCTCCACTTCGCGGCGCACGATGCTTTGCCGCGCATCCAAATCCGGCGATTCCAATTCGATCAGCACCTGGCCCTGGGTCACGACCTGCCCATCCACCACCCGCAACTGTTTCACCCGCGCCGCCACCGGCGCGTGCAAGGCACTGGCGCGCCCGGCCTCGAGCATGCTCGGCAACTCCACGGCACTGCGCCACGGCACCACCAGGGCCAGCACGAACAACAGCAGGCCCAGGCCGCTGAGCAGCACCCGCGGCGCATGGGCCTGGCTGCGGCGACTCCACCATTCGCGCCACTCCTTGAAGATCGGCAGGCCGATGAACCACACCAGTTCCACCAGCATCAGGAAGATCCCCAGCAGCTTGAAGAACAGGTGATACACCGCCAGGGCAATCCCCAGGAACAGCGCCGCCCGCCACAACCAGGCCAGGTAACCCCACCACAGCAGGCGCCGTTGCATGGTCGGCGCCCAGGGTTCCGGCGCCGGTTCGCCGTAGCCGAACAACCACTCGCGCAGGCGCCAGCGACAAAGGGCGAAGGCGCGACCTTGCAGGTTGTCGACGCCCCACAGGTCGCTGATCAAAAAATAACCATCGAAGCGCATGAACGGGTTGAGGTTGATCGCCAGGGTGGTCAGCCACGTCGCACTGGCCAGCATGAACGCCGCCGTGCGCGCCGCGCCGTCCGGCAGCAGCGACCAGGCCAGCAAGGCCACGCAGGCCAGCAACAACTCAGCCATCACCCCACCGGCGCCAATCAGCAATCGCGCGCGCCGATCATTGACCCGCCAGGCATCACTTACATCGGTGTAGAACATCGGCAGCAACACCATGAACGCCACGCCCATGCTTTGCACGCGGCACCCGGCGCGCTTGGCCATAAAGGCATGGCCGAATTCATGGCACAGCTTGGCGAAGAACAGCGCCACGCCAAACGCCAGGGCACCGCCGAGGCTGAACAGGTGCGGGAACGTCGCCAGAAAACGCTGCCAGTCCCGCGCCACCAGAAACACGCCCAGGCCCAGGGTCAGCGGCAAGCCGTAGCGCAACAGCCCCGGCCCGAAGCGCGCCAGCCACGGCCAGGCGCGGTTGAGGAACGCGTCCGGGCGCCACAGCGGGATGCGGAAGAACAAATATTGATGCAGCAGGATTTGCCACAGGCTTTGCTTACGGGCGGCGGCCTTGTAGGCGTAACTGGCACGTTGCTGCGGGTCCAGCGCGGCGATCAGGTCATGGGCGCGCAGGAAGCTCAGCAGCTCATCCACTTCGCTGGCGCCCAGGGGCAGGCCCGGCTCACGGTTGGCGGCTCGCAGGACGTGTTGCGGGTCGCCCAGGGACCAGTGGCGCAGCAGCCGAATGGCGGTGGCGCCGAGCTTGAAGTAACGCCCGCGCACCGGGTCGGCCAGGGTCCAGCGCGGCGAGCCGTCCAGGGCCGCGCCGGCGCTGGACAGTTGCAGGTCTTCGCGCAGCGGGGGCAGGTTCATCAGAGGCCAACGCTCTGGCGCAAGCCGGCCAATGGCCGACGCAACAGGTACAGGGCCAGGGGCGCGCGCTCACCGAAGAGCTTCGCCGTGCCGCGCAGGCCGATGCGTGGCGGTGCCTCATCGAAGCGCGCATCGAGGCGATAGGCGAGTTGCCCGCCGGGTGTGGGCTGCGCCTCGTAGGCGGCGCGTTGCAAGGTGGCGAGGTGGCGCTGCAACGGGTCGCTGTCGAGGAACAGCGCAACCTGGGCGTCGGGCGCCAATGCGATGGCATCGCCCACCGCCAGTTCGATGCGCAACTCTGCCTGGCCGGGGTCGGCAATCTGCAGCAGACGCTCGCCGGTCTGCACCGGTTTGCCGGTCCAGCGTTCGGCGTCGGCAAACACCGCGATACCGTCACGCTCGGCGCGTACTTCGCTGCGCTTGAGCAGTTCGCGGGCGTAGTCGCGCTCGGCGCGTTTTTGCTCGACCCGGGCCGCGAGCAGGTCGATACGCGAACTCGATTCGGCATCGGCAAAGGCGCGCTGGGAATTGGCCTTGAGCTCCGCTTCGGCCACGCCCAGGGCACGCGCGGCCACATCGGCCTGGGCCGTGAGGGTGGTGCTTTCGAAGCGCAGCAGCAGGTCGCCGGTTTTCACCGTCTGGTTGGGCTTGACCAGGAACTCGGCGATCACCCCGTCCAGCGGCGCCGCTACCACCTGGCCGGCCAACGGCACCACTTCGGCGGGCGCCAGTACCGATTGGCGCACCGGAATCAGCAGCATCAGCAGCAACGCGACCACCACCAGCACCTGGCGTTTGCGGGTCAGGCGCAGGCGCCACGGCTGGCGCGGTTGCAGCGCACGCCAAGCGTGGCTGTAGGTATCGCCCAACTGCGCCAGCAGCACTTGCTCGGCCGGGTTCCAGGGCGTATCCCGCGCCAGCCACACACCGCCGAACACGCGGCCTTGCGGGTCGATCAAGGGCAACCAGAACACATGGCCGGCGGACAGGCTCTGCCAGTCGGCCTGCAGTTGCGCGCTCAATTGCGCGGCCGGCACTTCCCGGGCGGTCTGGCCCAGCCCGTGTTTGTGCAATTGGGCCACGGCCTGCTCGACGAAGGCCACGAACGGCGCGTTCGGGTCGACGCTGCTCACCGCCGTCACCGCCCGCACCTTGCCGGCGATCAACAGCGCCGCATGGCGATAGCCGAACAGCGGTTGCCCATCGTTGACCAGGCTGTAGGCCAATTGCTCAGTGCTGTGGGCGGCGCGGGTCTGGCGTTCCAACTCGAGAAACTGCGCGAATACCCGCTCGGCATTGCCCGTCATCGGTGCGTTCATTGCAGTTGTGCAAAGTGCGCGGTGCCGCTCATGCCGGCCATCAACCCACTGGCATTGGGCAAGGTCGCGACCAGCAACAGGGTCTGGCTGCCTTCGTCGATGCGCGCGCCAAGGCGTTTGACGGTGGCGTTGAATGCCTGGCCGGTTTCGTCGGGGGTGAAGCTGAACGTCTGCCCGGGCTTGAGTTTGCCCATCCAGCGCGACGGCACCAGCAGGTGGATCTCCAGGCTGCGGTTGTCGACGATTTCCAGCAGCGGTGCGCCGGCCGAGACGCTTTCATAACGTTGGACTTTGCGCTGCACCACCTGGCCGTCATACGGCGCCAGCACGCTGCAGCGCTTGACCTGCACCTGATAGACCTGGGACTGGGCCTGGGTTTCGGTGAGTTTGGCTTCGGCGCGGGCCACTTCGAACCGGCCGACCGAATTCAGCGCCGCCAGTTGTTTGTTGTGGGCCAGTTCTTCGCCGGCGCCACGGCTGGCGGCCGAGGCGGCATTGAGCTGGGCCTGGTAGGCCGAGCAATCGAAACGCGCCAGGGTGTCGCCTTTCTTGAACGACTCGCCCTCGCTGAACGGCAGTTCGACAATCCGCCCCGACAATTCACTGGCAAGCATCGCCTGGTCACGGGCGCGCAATACACCACGGGCTTCGCTGTCGGCGCTGACGGCCGCTGCGGGCGCGTGGTCCAACAGCGGATCGTCCGCCATGACCATCGGCGCCAGGCCCACCAAGCAGGAAAATCCCAGTACCGATCTACATAACTGCTTCATACACTCGACCTCCCTGACGATGTGCGCAGTCTAGGGCAGCGGAGTTAAATTGCCACTACCCCCAGTCAGACAAATCAGCATTTTTTGTAGGCCTTTGCCGAAGCCTTCGCCGGATCACGTTATGATTGCCGACCTCCAAGGACTCAGGATCAAGGACACGTCATGCACATTGGTTTTCTGTCACCCCTGGCACTGGCCCTGCTCGCCGGTCTCTCCCTGCCGGCACTCGCCAGCTCCGACGACTCGTGCTACCCCGACTGGAGGGTCTCGCGGGACAGCCTGGACACCTGCAACAACCTGCCGTTCCTGAGCCCCGGCAATGACAGCCGAACCAACCTGCGCCTGTTGCTGGCCGACAAAAAAGCCGCGCCCCTGGCACCGAACGCCTTGAGCGAGGACGACCTGTCCCAAGGCTTCGGTCCGGTGCCGTTCCCGGTGTACCGCCTGGTGCCAATCGCCGCCGCGCCGGCCGAAGCGGATAACACATCGCACACCTCGCCCAGCGCCGAACTCGACACCCTGCTCCAGCCTTTGGGCATCAAGCGCGACGAATACAAAGCCGCGGGGGCTGACTTCCTGAATGGCGAAGGCAGCCGCTGCCGCAGCAACGACGATGACAGCGCCACCGCGTTTATCCGCCAGGTGCTCAAGGCCGACATGCCGGCAGCCGAACGCGAGCTACTGGTGAAGGCGCGTTTGCAATTGCTCACGGCCTGTTCTTGGGAAGGCCAAGTGCTGGATGCACAGCAGATCCAATCCAGCGAAGGCCAATTGTTCCGCACTTATCTGCAGGCCGCCGCCGACTTCTATAGCGGCCGTTTCAGCGACGCCGAGCGCGGTTTCGCCGGCGCCAGCACCAGCAATGTGCCCTGGCTGAAGGAAACCGCGCTGTACATGACCGCGCGGACATCACTGAACCAGGCGCAGGCCAACGCCTTCGACGAATACGGCATGCCGCAACTCGAGCATGTGGATAAGTCCGCCCTGAGCGACGCCGAAGAAGGCTTCCTCGGTTACCTGAAGACTTATCCACAGGGTGATTACGTCGCCTCCGCCCGTGGCCTGCTGCGCCGGGTGTATTGGTTGGCGGACGATCAAGCCAAGCTCGCCGAGGCCTATGCCTGGCAACTGACCCAGGCCACCGACGCCCAGCGCAATGTGTCCGTGGATGAGCTGGTGGCCGAAGCCGACGTCAAGCTGCTGATGGTCAACGGCAAGGCAGTCCAGAACCCGATGATCCTGCTCGTCAGCGACCTGATGCGGATGCGCGCTCACACGCCGCCGGCCCTCAGCCGCGCCGACCTCGATCAGCAAAAAGCCGTGTTTGCCGACACGCCGGCGCTGTTCGACTACCTGCAAGCGGCGTATGCCCTGTACGTCGAGCATCAACCCGACAACGCGCTGAAACACCTGCCTCAGGACGTGCCGTCGAACCCGGATTACTTCGCCTTCAGCCAACAGACCCTGCGCGGCCTGGCCCTGGAAGCCAAGCAAGACTGGAAAGCCGCCGAAACCCTGTGGCTGCAACTGCTGCCGCTGGCCAAACAACCGCTGCAACGCGACCAGTTGGAGCTGGCACTGGCGATGAATTACGAACGCAGCGGCCAGTTGGCCAAGGTGTTCGCCGCCGATTCGCCGATCAGCGCCAAACAGGTGCGCTACATCCTGCTGCGCCACATCGCCGGGCCGGACTTGCTGCGCCAACAGATCGCCCAGGCCCACGACCCGCTGGAGCGCCAGACCGCCCAATTCGTGCTGCTCTATAAAGACCTGCTGCGCGGCCAGTTCGCCACCTTCGACGACGACCTCAAGCAACTGCCGGCGTCGGCCCCGGACGACAAGCTGGGCACCAGCCTGGGTTATGTCTACAGCGCCAGCCAGACGTTGAAACTGTTCCAGTGGAACGGCGAAAAAGCTGAATCCGGCTACGCCTGCCCGAGCATTGCGCAAACCGCCGCGACCTTGCAGAACGACGCAAAAAATCCCCACGGCCTGAACTGCTTCGGCGAGTTCATCCTGCGCAACAACCTCGACGGCATGCCCCTTGAACAGGCACGCGCCGCCGGCAGCCTGGGCAGTACGCCATCGGACTTCAAGGGTGACACCTTCTCGCGGCTCGACGGCTACCAACAGGTGATCGGCAACCCCAAGGCGCCGAAAACCGACAAGGCCTACGCGCTGTTCCGCGCCATCAACTGCTACGCGCCCGCCGGTTATAACAGCTGCGGCGGCGAAGACGTCGCACCGGCCGTGCGCAAGGCCTGGTTCCGTCAACTCAAGACGGGCTTTGCCGACACACAGTGGGGCAAATCCCTGCAGTACTACTGGTGAAACCGCTGTGGCTCGGCTTGCTGTTGCTGGCAAGCCCGGCTTTCGGCGCGGTCGACGCCCGCGACTATGACGCCTTCTGGCTGTGGAGCGGGGTCACGCCGCAGCCGGTGCTCAAGCAGGCAAAAACCCTGTACATCCTCCAGGGCCAGATCAACGCCACCCGCCGCGCGCCCCAACGCGGCGTGCAATTGATCGCCCAGGGCATAAGCGTGCCGCGCATCACCCAGGGCGACATCTGGCTGGTCTACCGCGCCCACACCCTGCGCTGGCCGGACCGCGTCTACACCCAACTGCTCGGCCAGGTACAACGCTGGCGCGACGCCGGCAACCCGGTGATCGGCATCCAGATCGACTTCGACGCCCGCACCCAGTACCTGCACGAATACGCCGACTTCCTGCGCGACCTGCGCCAGCGCCTGCCCGCCGACCTGCGCCTGAGCATCACCGGCCTGATGGACTGGAGCAGCAACGCCGACCCAACCGCCATCGCCCGGCTCAACGGCGTGGTGGATGAGGTGGTGGTGCAGACGTATCAGGGGCGCCAGAGCATCCCGGATTACGCCGCGTATCTGCCACGGATGAATCGGCTGGGGCTGCCGTTCAAGATCGGCTTGATCCAGGGCGGGGAATGGACGGCGCCGGGGTATTTGAAGGGGAGTGAGTGGTTTCGCGGGTATGTGGTGTTTTTGCGCAATCCTTGAAGGCGCTTGACGGGGAAACGTCCCCAGTGGGAGCAAGCCTGCTCACACATTGATCAAGCCGGCCTCAGCGCTGCATCCCCCACCGCTTGACGGTCAATCGCTCGAAGGTATCGAACACCAAATTTTCCACCAACAAGCCGATCAGGATCACCATCGCCAGCCCGGCAAAAACCTTATCGGTGTACAGCTCATTGCGGTTCTGGAAGATGTACCAGCCCAGGCCGCCTTTGCCGCTGGTGGCGCCGAACACCAGCTCGGCGGCAATCAGCGTGCGCCAGGCGAATGCCCAGCCGATTTTCAGGCCGGCGAGGATCGACGGCAGTGCCGCCGGGATCAGGATGAACAGCACGAAGCGCATGCCCTTCAACCCGTAGTTGCGACCGGCCATGCGCAGGGTTTCGGACACGCCGAGAAACCCCGAATAGGTGTTGAGCGCCAACGCCCACAACACCGAATGCACCAGCACGAAAATCAGGCTGTTCTGGCCCAGGCCAAACCACAAGAGTGCCAGCGGCAACAGCGCAATCGCCGGCAGCGGGTTGAACATCGAGGTCAGGGTGCTGAGCAGGTCGCGGCCCAGTTGGGTCGAGACCGCCAGTGTGGTCAGGGCAAATGCCAGCACAATGCCGATCAGGTAACCCTTGATCAGCACCACCAACGAAATGCTGACTTTGCTCAGCAGCTCGCCACTCAGAAGCCCGTCGTAGAGCGCGTGAAACGTCTGCAAGAAACTCGGCAGCAATAGGTCATTGTTCTGGTAGCGCGCAACCGCTTCCCAGAGGATCGCGAGCACGATCAGGATCAACCCTTTGCGCAACCAGCCTTGTTGCCACACGCGTTGGCGCAGGGGCAGCTCGCGTTCCACGGGGACGCTGAGCAGCGGTTCGAGGGTGACTTCATATTCCTGGCGCATGGGTGGGGCCCTTCAGTAAGCGATGCGGATATCGGCGAAGCCCAACTCACGTTCGGCTTCGGGGGCTTCATCGAACAGCAGGCGATGAATCCTTCGCGCCGAGGCCTGGAATTGCGCACCGCCAAGGCTGTGCAGATCGTATTGATGGCTGTGGATTTCCGCGCGCACGCGCCCGGGATGGGGCGACAGCAACAGGATGCGATTGCCCACCACCAGCGCCTCTTCGATGGAGTGGGTGACGAACAGCAAGGTGAAACGCACCTCTTCCCAGAGCCGCAGCAACTCTTCCTGCATCTTGCGTCGGGTCAGCGCATCGAGGGCGGCGAAGGGTTCGTCCATCAACAGGATTTTCGGCTGCATCGCCAGGGCGCGGGCGATGGCCACGCGGGCTTTCATGCCGCCGGAGAGGGTGTGCGGATAGGCGTCGGCAAAGGCACTAAGGCCGACTTTGTCGAGGTAGTGCAGCGCGCGTTCTTCGGCGTCCCGCCGCTTGAGGGTGTTCGACGCCAGCAGCGGGAACATGACGTTTTGTTTGACGGTTTTCCACGGCGGCAACTGGTCGAACTCCTGGAACACCACGATGCGGTCTGGACCGGGCTGTTCGACCTTCTGCCCCAGCAGGCGGATCTCCCCTTCGCAAGGCTGGATAAACCCGGCGATGGACTTGAGCAAGGTGGATTTGCCGCAACCCGACGGGCCGAGCAACACGTAGCGGTCGGCCGGGTCGATGTCGAAACTGACTTGGTGCGTGGCCCGCACCACGCGCTCGGGGGTGCGGTATTCGAGGCTGACGTTATCCACCGCCAGCAGCGCGGCGGCGGTGGGCAGGTTGCTGGCCGTGTGGCCTTGCAGAGGCGCGTTCATCTCAGCTTCCTTGCAGGGGCTTGGCGTCCTGGAAGAAGTAGTCCTTCCACGATTCCGGCTTGTTCTTGATTGCGCCGACGCGGTAGAGGAACTCCGCCAGCGGGTAAGTGTTTTTCGGCGTGACACTGAACTCGAATTGCGGGTTGTCGATGATTTTCAGCAGCTCGGCACGGTCGATCTTGGCCTTGGTCACGCGGATGTAAGTGTCGGCGGCGGCGCCTTTGTCGTGCTGGGCGAACTGCGCGGCTTCGGTCAGCGCATCGACGAATGCCTTGTAGGTTTTCGGGTTGTCGTTACGGAATTTTTCAGTGGCGAACAACACCGTCGGCGAGTTCGGGCCCAGCAGGTCATAAGTGTTGAGCACCACATGCACATTGGGGTTCGCCAGGGCCTGGTCCTGGAACGGCGGGTTGGAAAAGTGCCCGGTCAGCTCGGTACCGCCGGCGATCAGCGCCGCCGTGGCGTCGGGGTGCGGGACGGCGACGGTGTACTGATCGAGGCGATTGAATTGCTTGTCGCCCCACTGCTTGGCAGCTGCGTATTGCAGGAAGCGCGACTGCACCGACACACCCACCGCCGGTACCGCGATGCGGTCGTTATCGGTGAAATCGGCGATGGTCTTGACCTTGGGATTGTTGCTCACCAAGTAGTAGGGAAAGTTACCGAGGGAGGCGACGGCCTTGACGTTCTGCTTGCCGCGGGTACGGTCCCAGATGGTCAGCAGCGGCCCGACGCCGGCACCGGCAATGTCGATGGAACCGGAGAGCAACGCATCATTCACGGCCGCGCCGCCGGAGAGTTGGGTCCAGTCGACCTGGATATCGAGGCCTTCCTGCTTACCGTATTTTTCGATGAGGTGCTGGTCGCGCACCACGTTGAGCAACAGGTAGACGATGCCGAACTGCTCGGCGATGCGAATCTCACCTTCAGCCTGCGCCACCGTCGGGGCGACGAGGCTGCCGGCCAACAGGCTGATACCCAGGCCGAACGTGGCGGCCAGCCGCGCAAATGGAATGTTTCTGGACATGGTCATGCTCCGAATCAGAAAGGCGCGTCGCCCTGGATGGTGGTGCGGTACAGCTTGCGGCGCAGATGGCTCGGGCAACCGGTAGCCAGGTGGATCAGCGAGCGGTTGTCCCAGAACACCAAGTCGTGGGGCTGCCAGTGGTGGCGGTAGATATTGTCCGGCAGCACGCTGTGGGCGTAGAGCTGGGCCAGCAGGTCGCGGCTTTCGTCTTCCGGCAGGCCGACGATGCGGGTGGTAAAACCTTCACTGACGAACAGCGCCTTGCGGCCGTTTTCCGGGTGGGTCCGCACAATCGGGTGGACCACTTCGGCGACCTGGGCGAGCTGCTCGGGGCTCAGTGTCGGGCGCCAGTTGCCTTCGAATTTGGTTTCGCTGTAACGCGCGGTGTAGGAATGCGCAGCGCTGCGGCCGTGTACGGCGTTGCGCAGGTGCTCGGGCAAGTGGTCCCAGGCCTTGTGCATGTCGGCAAACAGGGTGTCGCCGCCTTCGGCTGGCAGTTCCCGGGCATGCAGCATCGAGCCCAGGCTGGGCAGTTCTTTATAGGAAAGGTCCGAATGCCAGAACTTGCCCGCATCGCCCAGGCCGATGGCTTGGCCGTTTTCGATGATGTTGGAGACGATCAGGATTTCCGGGTGGTTGGCCAGCAGGAACTGCTTGAGCACATGGATCTGCAGCACGCCAAAGCGGCGGCTGAAGGCGATCTGCTGGTCGGGGGTGATGCGCTGGTCGCGAAAGACCACCACATGGTGATCCAGGTGCGCGCGGTGAATGCGGGCGAAATCCTCGTCATTGACCGGGCGGGACAAATCCAGGCCGATGATCTCGGCCCCCACGCTGCCGGGGAGTGGACGAATCTCGAAGGTTTGGGCGTTAGGGATCGCTGCTGGAACAGTGGAGGTGGCTGACATGAATTCACTCCCGATTGGACAGGAGAGTGACTTTATAGATATAAGAACTGTATTTTAAATACCGTTAGAGAATATGCATAGACAGGAATGCACCGACGAAACCCTGCGTTGGGCGGCGGGAATGGAACAAACGATGGCGGTGAAGTGTTCAATGCAGGGCAATCCGACACCTCCGTGTAAGACACCGCAAAAGCTCGATGTGGGCACCCAGAGTGGCGTGTTTAGCCGCTTACAAGCCGAAAACCTTGCTCGTTTGACAAGCCTGTAGGCAATCTCTAGTGTGCATTGGATCCAATAAGCCATTGCCATTCTATGAGGAGGCTAGCGTAGCCGTGACGCAAAAGCCGAGCCCTTTGAGCAGTATCAAGGTCAGCGGGCCTATTCCCGCCCATCTTGCTCGTTCCGTAATCGAAGAAACCTTGCGCAACGCCATCCTCGATGGCCGATTGCCTTGTGGTACCGCCATGCGCCAGCAGGAGCTGGCCAGCCTGTTCGGCGTCAGTCGCATGCCCGTGCGTGAAGCCCTTCGGCAGCTGGAAGCCCAGTCGTTGCTGCACGTCGTGACGCACAAGGGGGCGGTGGTTGCACCGCTGATCGAAGACAATTCGGCCGAGACCTACGCCCTGCGCATGCTGCTGGAGTCCGAAGCGCTGCGCTTGTCGATTCCGTTGCTCAGCGCAGACGACATTGCCCAGGCCGATGCCTTCATCACGGCGCTGGAACAAGAGAAAGACTATACCGAGATCGGCCGGCTCAACCGCCTGTTCCACATGGCGCTGTATGGCAAGGCCCCCAACCGGCGGCTACTCACGCTAGTCGAACACGGTTTGAATGAAGAGGAGCGCTTCCTGCGTTTCAACCTTGAAGCGATGGGGCTCGGCGAGACGTCCCAGGAAGATCACCGCGAACTGTTGAGCCTGGTGGCGCAGAAGAAGGTCGACGAAAGTATCCTGACGTTGCGCAATCACTTGATGCGAGGCATGGAGGTCATCAGCACTTACCTCAAGGGCCTTGAGGCGACCGGCAACTGACCTTTCCCAGCCTGCTTCACCGATCAAGCATTGCCGGGCGGCCTTCGCTGTTGGCAGAACCCGCATCAAGACGCCCTGGTTAAAACTATTCGACTGCGTAATGCCTGCTAATGTTCGAGAAACTTCCCACGCTTAATAATATAACTTACCCACAATCGGAATCTTTTCGAAAAAACATCTAATACATTTATAAGCTCGCCCAAACGTTTAATCGGCTTATTATCTTTCTTCAATAAACCAAGCACCTCAACAGCCTGCACGAACCCTTGTTTGGGCAGCGCTGCGCGCGCTGCTTGGCTAAACGTTATCTGTCCGCTTTTGGGCTGCAAAAGCCCAGCACTGTTTTCAGAGCAGTCGCAACAACTTATAGGCATCAACTATGTATCAAGGTTTACTTAAACAAAAAAAACTGCAGTTATGCAGCCATCCGTTATTTGAAGAAATAACTTCACTCGGCAAGTTACAAATCTTTATGGAAAACCATGTATTTGCCGTTTGGGACTTCATGAGCCTCACCAAACGCCTGCAACGGGACCTGACCTGTACGCAATTACCCTGGCTCCCGCCGACCGACCCGCAAGCCGCCCGCCTGATCAACGAAATCGTGCTGGGCGAGGAGTCGGACGAACACCCCCGGCGCGGTCATTGCAGCCACTTCGAGCTGTACCGCGAAGCCATGCTCGAAGTGGGCGCCAGTACCCACGCTATCGATACGTTCATCACGCTGCAACGTCGGGGCGTCGAGGCCAATGCCGCCCTGGGCCAGGTCGATGTGCTGCCCGGCGTGGCCCGCTTCGTCGCCAGCACGTTGCACATCGCGTTGAATGCGCCCACCCATTGTGTGGCCGCCGCCTTCCTGCACGGCCGCGAAAGCATTATCCCGAGCATGTTCGAACGGCTGTTGCAGGGCAGTGAGATCATCAGAAGCCAGGCGCCAACCTTGGGCGAGTACCTCAACCGCCACATCGAACTGGACACCCAAGACCATGAGCCAGGGGCGCAGAGGATGCTCCAGGGCCTTACCGACAACGCACCCGAGCGCCAGCAACAGGCGGCTGAAACCGCGGTCAACGCCGTGGAAAACCGCATCAAGCTCTGGGACGACGTACACACCTTGCTGCAACAGGTGCGCCCATGAACATCAGCGCCTACCGCTCCATCGCCGAAGACTGGGAACGCCGCGCCACCATCCGCACACGCCCTCGCCGCCTGCTGGAAAACGACGACAAACTGATCTATCCGCAGTGCCGCCAGCCCCTGGTGCTCAGCGCGACCTTCCTTGAACATTGCCCGCAGTGGCGCGACTTCGTGCTGTTGCAAAGCTTCTACAAATTCATCAATGACGTGGTGATTTTCGAAACCGAGATCGTCGACAGGACCGCGCGTAACATCGCCAAGAACCGTTTCGCCCTGCCCTTCCCCCTTGTGTGTCGCTATGACGCAATGACCGTCGTGGTGGACGAGGACTATCACGCCCTGGTCGCGCTGGACTTCCTGCAACAGACCGTGAAGATGACCGGTATATCACCGCTGGATCTGCCCGGGCAGATCGAACTGAGCCGCGCCCTGCCGGCGGCGCAGGCGCAAGCCCCGGCGCACCTGCGCGATGCAGTGGAATTGATTGCCGTGGCCATTGCCGAAAACACCGTGACCCATGACGTGGCGGCGTTTTCCAGGGATGACAGCGTCAAGGCCTCCATCCGTGGCTTGATGGCCGATCACCTGTTCGACGAAGGGCGCCATGGGCAGTTCTGGACGCGTCTGGTGCGCCTCTATTGGCAGGCGGCAAGCCCGGCTGACCGCGACAGCATTGCGCCGGTCTTGCCCATCTTTCTGGCGCATTACCTGACTAACGAGCTGCAAAAATCCTTCGACCTGCAACTGATCGATCAGTTGGACGTCAGCGCTGATGTTCGCCATGCGCTGCGGGCCGACATGGCGGCACTGGAGTTCCCCATCACCCGCCACCACCCGCTGATCGGCAACATCATGGGCTTTCTGCAACACAGCGGTTTGCTGCAGACACCGAGCGTGGCCCTGGCATTGGCCGACTATCTGCCGGTGGCCGGGAGAGCGGCATGAGGCGCCTGACAATTGGATGGTTGGGTATCAGCCGTGCCCTGGATGCGGTGAGGCTGGAGCTGGAACAGTATGGTCATCTGTCGGGGCATGACGCTGCCGACCTGGTGATCGAGGACGGTAGCGAGTCACTGCCCGCGCACCTGGCCGCCGCTCCACGCATCAGCCTGCGCCTGGGCGTCGGCCCGCTGACGGAGCATGGGTTGCCGCGGCTGCAGTTACGCGCTTATGCCGCCGGCCAACGCTTGCTGGCCGTGCTGGACCTTGCCGACGCGCCCAGCGGCAATGGCCAGCGACTGCGCCTGCAAGCGACAAGCGCGCTGGTGGAATGGGTCGCCGTGCTGGTCAGCGGCTTCGCCCGCGACCCGGAGTATTGCCCCGCCGCGGCCGGCACCAATGCCTGGCCCGAACACAGCTTGCAAAAGCTGGAGGCACTGGCGTTCGTGCATCGGTTCAATCACACCGCCGATGTGCAATTGCTGCAGGCAGCGCAGGTGCCGATGATCGAACGACTGCAGGCCAGCCTGCTCACCTTCGCCGCACGACCGGCGCTGAACATTGCCGGCCGTGTGCTGACCTACCGGCAATTGCACGCTCAAGCACGGGCGATCCAGCAACGCCTCGGCCCACTGCTGGAAGGCCTCGAGGTACCACCGGTGGTCGGGGTGTGCCTGGAAAAAACAACGGCGTTGTATGCCAGCATTCTTGCGGTGCTGGGCTGCGGCGCGGTTTACCTGCCGCTGGCACCGGATCATCCGGCGCAACGCCAACAGGCCATGCTGGACAGCGCGGGAGCCAGGCTGTTGCTGGATGATGGCGGCCACCCACTGCGCGAGTACTTCGTTTCATTGGATGTCAGTGCGCTCGATCAGCACGACACGTCACCGTTGCTGCAGCATCGCCCCTCCCCGGATGCACCGTTCATGGTGCTCTTCACCTCGGGCACTACCGGCCGCCCCAAAGGCGTGTTGCTGAGCCAGAGCAACCTGGCCCATTTCACCGCCTGGTTCGGCGGTTGCATGGGGCTGGACGAGCAGAGCCGGGTACTGCAGTTCGCTTCGTTGAGCTTCGACGCCTCGCTGATGGATATCTTCCCCAGCCTGATTGCCGGCGCCGAGTTGATTGTTCCAAGCGAGGCGCAACGACGCGACCCGCAGCAGTTGGTAGAACTGATCCGCCAGCAGCAGATCACCCATGCCTTCCTGCCACCGGCGCTGCTGAGCATCCTGCCGCTGGACCAACCGCTGGGCCTGACGCACCTGCTGACCGGCGGCGATGCCTGCGAACCCTATGTGATCGAACGACTGGCCGGCCAATGCCAGTTGCACAACCTCTATGGCCCCACCGAAGCCACGGTGCTGGTCACCCATCGCACGTTGCGGCCCGGGGACAGCAATCGCAACGCCGGCCGTCCCATCGCCAACAGCCAGGTGCTGATACTCGATGAGCATTTGCAGCCGGTGGACGAACAGGTGATGGGCGAGCTGTACATCGTCGGGCCGGGCGTGAGCCTGGGGTACTTGAACGCAACACAACTGCGCGACGACCCTTTTGTCGAACTGGTACTGCCGGGAGGACAACCCGTGTGCGCCTACCGCAGCGGTGATTACGCAAAGTGGACCGGCGACGGCATCGAGCTGGGCGGGCGTCGGGACGAGCAAGTGAAGATTCGGGGGTTTCGAGTCGAACCCCAGGAGATCGAACAGTGCCTGCGTGCCAGCCGCCTGTTCCGCCAGGTGGCCGTGGTGATCGACGATGATCGCAGGATTCGCGGTGTGGTCGCCCAGCCGGAACCGGGTGCCACGATGGACGACCTCAAGCAGCATGCACGGCAGTGGCTGCCTGATTACATGCAACCCGAGCGGTGGATCGAACTCGCCGGCCTGCCTTACGCGAGCAACGGTAAAGTCGATCGCCAGGCCTTGTTGCAACTGCCGGTGCAGCGCCCTTCGAATCACACCGCAAAGGCCGCGCAAACGCCGCTGCAGGTTGAGCTGTTGGGGCTGTGGCATGAGTTGTTGCAGCTTCCTACGGGCACGTTGTCCATCGATGACAGCTTCTTTAACGTCGGCGGCCACTCCATTTTGCTATCGAGCCTGCTGCTGCGGGTTCGCGAACAATTTGGTCGCAGCCTGCCCCTGAACAGCTTTTTTGAAATGCCGACCATTCGCACGCTCGCGGCGCTGCTGGAGGACGGCCCGCGCGCTGCCGCACCCGTCGGCCAGGCGGTTCAAGACGCGCAGCGGGAACCGGCTTTTGAGGTGCTGCCCGAGGACCGCGCCGGTGATCGTCGCAAAGTGATCGTGACGGGGGCCAACAGTTTTATCGGGGTCCACATTGTCGAAGCCTTGCTGGCCGGCGGTGCGACCGAAGTGGCATGCCTGGTGCGGGAACTGCCGAACCAGCCGGCAACGGTACGGTTCACCCAGGCGTTGCAGGAGTACCGCCTGGAACATCTGGACCTGAGCCGGGTGCAGGTGTACGCCGCCGATGTCAGCCAGCCTGGCCTGGGCCTGGCCGCCGAGGTGTACGAGCGCCTCGCCAGGGACTTTGGCGTGCTGGTGCATAACGCGGCGCGGGTCAACCATGTGATGGACTACGCGTCGCTGGTGAAAGACAACGTCGACCCGGTACTCGAATGCGTGCGCCTGTGTGAAACCCACAGCAAAAAGGTCTTCAACTTCATCTCGACACTCTCGGCATGCAGCGCCATCGACGCCGCGGGACAGGTCCTCGAGTCGCCTGCTGCGGCGACACCGCCGATCTACATCAAGAATGGTTACAACCTGTCCAAATGGGTGGCCGAGCGGCTATCGGCGCGCGCGCTGGAGCAAGGTGCCTGGGTGAATATCTATCGTCCGGGCAATATCAGTTTCAACAGCCAAAGCGGTGTTTGCCAACCACAGAAAAATCGCCTGATGCTGATGCTCAAGGGCTCGCTGCAGTTGGGCCTGGTTCCGCGCTTAGCGGTGAACTTCGACCTGATGCCGGTGGACTTTTTTGCACGCTTCATCGCGTTCCACTGCGCTCATTTCGCAACCGGGCGCAGCGTGTACAACCTGCATAACCCACAACCCCTGAGCTGGGAGCAGTACCTCGATGCATTCAGCGACGCCGGCTACACATTCGAGCGGGTCAGTGTCACGCAGTGGCAACGGCAACTGCGAACGGTGGGCCGCGAAAATGCGCTGTTTGGCGTGCTGGGTTTTTACCTGGACGGGTTGGGTGAAGACATCGGCGATACGTCGATGATCCGTCACGACAACGCACGCCGGGGCGTGGAAGAAATGGGTAAGCCGTACCCCGAGAAAAGCCCCGCGCTGTTAGGCAAAGGCTGCGACTACCTCAAGGCCATCGGCTTTCTCTGAACCGCCTCAGGACAACCTCATGAAACCGTTGCAACCCGATACATTGATCCGCAACCCCCGGGGCACACCAGTGGTGGCCTCTGTCGTAGTCACCTGCGAGGCCGCCAGGCTGTGGGGCTTGGTGGGGGACTTTGCAGGCTTTGATGCGTTCATTCCCGCCTTGTCGCACATCGAAATGACCGGCACCGGCGTAGGCGCTTTACGCACGAAGTATTTCCACGATGGCCATTGTGCGGTGGAGCAGCTCAACAGCCGTGACGAAGAGGCCATGTTCATGACCTGGACCACGGTCTACAACACCTTGGGCGTGGCCCGCTTGTGGGCGGCAATGCGTGTGGAGCCACTTGGCTTCGGATGCTCCAGAGCGACCTGGACGCTCATCGGCGAACCGGTCGACACCGCGCAGGAAGGGTTCGAACACTTTATGCAGAACTTCGCCGACGGCGCCCTGGAAAATGTCCGACAAATGCTCGGCTAAGCAGTAGGAGCGAGAGGCCTCGCTCCTATGCCGTTGAGGTCAGATCTTGAAACTGTCGACCAGTTGTTTCAAGCGGCTGGCCTGTTGAGACAACGCGTCACAGTCCTTCAATGTTTCATTGAGGTTGACCACGCCTTGCTGGTTCAGCAGGTTGATCTGGTTGATGTCGACATTGAGGGTTTCCACCACCGCGGTCTGCTCCTCGGTGGCGGCGGCGACCGACTGGTTCATGCCGTCGATTTCAACAATCCGCTGCGTCACGCTGATCAGGCGCTCACCGGCCTGGTTGGCGACTTCGACGCTCTCTTCGCTGGAGGTCTGGCTCGCGTTCATGGTGGTCACCGCTTCACGCGAACCCACTTGCAGCGAAGTAATCATTTTGTGGATTTCCTCCGCCGACTCCTGGGTACGGTGAGCCAGGTTGCGCACTTCATCGGCGACCACGGCAAACCCGCGACCCGCTTCCCCGGCACGGGCGGCCTCGATCGCGGCGTTGAGCGCGAGCAGGTTGGTCTGCTGGGAGATGCCTTTGATCACATCGAGAATGTGGCCGATGTTATCGGTGCTGGCGTTCAAGGTTTCGATCTGGGTGCAGGACAGGCTGATCTTTTGCGACAGTTCCGACATCGCCAGGATGGTTTTCTCCACCACTTTGCGCCCATCGTCAGCCTGCTCGCTGGCACCACTGGCGTGCTGGGAAGCGTCAGCGGCGTTACGCGCGATTTCCTGGGTAGCGGCGCCCAGTTCGTTGATTGCCGCCGCTACGCTGTTGGTGCGCGCGCTCTGCTCGTCAGAACCGACGATCGAGGCGTTGGACGACGCCATTACGCGCTGGGACAAGTCATGCACCTGGCGCGTTGCCGAGGACACCTCTGAAATCGAGGCGTGGATACGCTCGACGAACTGGTTGAAGGCACTGCCTACCTCGCCAAACTCATCTTTGCTGGTCACGTCGAGGCGGCGGGTCAGGTCACCCTCACCCTGGGCGATGTCCTGCATGGCAACGCCCATGGTGGTCAGCGGCCGCAGCAGTACTTGGATCAGCAAGCTCAAGAGCACCGCAATCGCCACCACGGCAATCAGCATGGCAATCAGCGCGGAGGTGCGGAATTTACCCAGGGGTGCGTAGGCTTTGTCTTTATCAATCGACAAGCCGATGTACCAGTCCGCACCTGGCAAGCCGGCGATAGGGGTGAAGGACAGAATGCGATCCTGACCGTTGAGGACAACATCCTGGTTAAGCTTCTCGATGCGGACGCTGGTGCCTGGGTAGATGTCCTTGAGGTTCTTCATCACCTGGCCCTGATCGGGGCTGACGATGACCTGACCGTCGCCGCTGACCAGGAACGCATGGCCGATGCCGCCGAAGTCTACCGAGTTGATGATCTTCACCAGCGTTTGCAGGCTCAGGTCACCACCGACCACGCCCAGCAACTCGCCGTTCTTTTTCACCGGCATGGCGATGGTCACGATCTGCCCACCCACGGCTGCCATGTAAGGCGGGGTCAGCATCGGTTTGTCAGCCGCCACGGCTTGCTTGTACCAAGGACGCTGGCGCGGGTCATAGCCATCGGGCATTTTTGCGTCGGGGCGTTGGGTGAACACGCCGTTGGTTTGGCCGACGTAAGTGAACTGGAAGTTCGAGGTGAGTGCGGGCTGATCAACCAAGCCTGGAAGATCTGCAGCACTGCCCTGGTGAGCCATGTTTTGTGCCAGGTTTTCGAGTATCAACACGCGGCCACTGAGCCAGTTCTGCACACTGCTGGCGGTGAGTTCTCCGGATTGCTGGATGGACGACTCCAGGTTCTGTTTGATGGTGCTGCGCTGTAAGTAATCGTTGTACAACGTGAATAACGCGAAGGCCAAGACCACGACGCCTGACGCGGCCAACAGAATTTTATGACTGAACTTTAGATTCATTTCATCGACTTCTTTTGCCAAAGGGGGGGAGCGTGCTGGGTGGAACATTCCATGTAACGCCTGGGCAGACGCTTGATCTGCTCCAAATCGGTGCACGCATGGCTCGTCAGGCTTTCGGCCAAATGAAGTGGAATCTTAAGGTTTTGTCAGAAAGATCCTCTTTTTGAGTGGGAAACAGACCGGCGGTACAAGCAAGGCGTCCGAAACTGCAAAGTCTTGCAGTTTTCCAGGACGGATGAGCATCGATCAGATGCAGGGAGTCAGCTGAGCAGATATGCGACCAAAGCAGACCTCTTAAACGACAAAACCCCTGTCTGCTCAAGCAGACAGGGGTTTCGGAATTTAATCTTGACGATGACCTACTCTCACATGGGGAAACCCCACACTACCATCGGCGATGCATCGTTTCACTGCTGAGTTCGGGATGGGATCAGGTGGTTCCAATGCTCTATGGTCGTCAAGAAATTCTGTGTACCAGACCGTTGCCTTGGCAACGCTCCAGTGAAATTCGTGGACTTCTACTAAAACAAAACCCCTGTCTGCATAAGCAAACAGGGGTTCTGGAATTTAATCTTGACGATGACCTACTCTCACATGGGGAAACCCCACACTACCATCGGCGATGCATCGTTTCACTGCTGAGTTCGGGATGGGATCAGGTGGTTCCAATGCTCTATGGTCGTCAAGAAATTCGGGTACTGAGTCGTGGCCAGCTGGCCTCGCTTCAGCAAATTGGGTATGTGATAGTTTTCGGTGTTTTGTAAGAGTCGAACTTTCGGTTCGTTTCGTCTTCACACACCGCAATCTGGTCTCTTCCGAGTTCGCAAATTGCTTGGGTGTTATATGGTCAAGCCTCACGGGCAATTAGTATTGGTTAGCTCAACGCCTCACAGCGCTTACACACCCAACCTATCAACGTCGTAGTCTTCGACGGCCCTTCAGGGGACTCAAGGTCCCAGTGAGATCTCATCTTGAGGCTAGTTTCCCGCTTAGATGCTTTCAGCGGTTATCTATTCCGAACATAGCTACCCGGCAATGCCACTGGCGTGACAACCGGAACACCAGAGGTTCGTCCACTCCGGTCCTCTCGTACTAGGAGCAGCCCCTCTCAAATCTCAAACGTCCACGGCAGATAGGGACCGAACTGTCTCACGACGTTCTAAACCCAGCTCGCGTACCACTTTAAATGGCGAACAGCCATACCCTTGGGACCGGCTTCAGCCCCAGGATGTGATGAGCCGACATCGAGGTGCCAAACACCGCCGTCGATATGAACTCTTGGGCGGTATCAGCCTGTTATCCCCGGAGTACCTTTTATCCGTTGAGCGATGGCCCTTCCATACAGAACCACCGGATCACTAAGACCTACTTTCGTACCTGCTCGACGTGTCTGTCTCGCAGTCAAGCGCGCTTTTGCCTTTATACTCTACGACCGATTTCCGACCGGTCTGAGCGCACCTTCGTACTCCTCCGTTACTCTTTAGGAGGAGACCGCCCCAGTCAAACTACCCACCATACACTGTCCTCGATCCGGATAACGGACCTGAGTTAGAACCTCAAAGTTGCCAGGGTGGTATTTCAAGGTTGGCTCCACGCGAACTGGCGTCCACGCTTCAAAGCCTCCCACCTATCCTACACAAGCAAATTCAAAGTCCAGTGCAAAGCTATAGTAAAGGTTCACGGGGTCTTTCCGTCTAGCCGCGGATACACTGCATCTTCACAGCGATTTCAATTTCACTGAGTCTCGGGTGGAGACAGCGCCGCCATCGTTACGCCATTCGTGCAGGTCGGAACTTACCCGACAAGGAATTTCGCTACCTTAGGACCGTTATAGTTACGGCCGCCGTTTACCGGGGCTTCGATCAAGAGCTTCGCGTTAGCTAACCCCATCAATTAACCTTCCGGCACCGGGCAGGCGTCACACCCTATACGTCCACTTTCGTGTTTGCAGAGTGCTGTGTTTTTAATAAACAGTCGCAGCGGCCTGGTATCTTCGACCGGCATGAGCTTACGGAGCAAGTCCTTCACCCTCACCGGCGCACCTTCTCCCGAAGTTACGGTGCCATTTTGCCTAGTTCCTTCACCCGAGTTCTCTCAAGCGCCTTGGTATTCTCTACCCAACCACCTGTGTCGGTTTGGGGTACGGTTCCTGGTTACCTGAAGCTTAGAAGCTTTTCTTGGAAGCATGGCATCAACCACTTCGTCATCTAAAAGATGACTCGTCATCAGCTCTCGGCCTTAGAATCCCGGATTTACCTAAGATTCCAGCCTACCACCTTAAACTTGGACAACCAACGCCAAGCTGGCCTAGCCTTCTCCGTCCCTCCATCGCAATAACCAGAAGTACAGGAATATTAACCTGTTTTCCATCGACTACGCTTTTCAGCCTCGCCTTAGGGACCGACTAACCCTGCGTCGATTAACGTTGCGCAGGAAACCTTGGTCTTTCGGCGTGGGTGTTTTTCACACCCATTATCGTTACTCATGTCAGCATTCGCACTTCTGATACCTCCAGCAA
>NZ_CP026880.1:5210000-6548975 GCF_002949975.1 Pseudomonas sp. LH1G9
GCTTTCGCACCTCAGTGTCAGTATCAGTCCAGGTGGTCGCCTTCGCCACTGGTGTTCCTTCCTATATCTACGCATTTCACCGCTACACAGGAAATTCCACCACCCTCTACCATACTCTAGTCAGTCAGTTTTGAATGCAGTTCCCAGGTTGAGCCCGGGGATTTCACATCCAACTTAACTAACCACCTACGCGCGCTTTACGCCCAGTAATTCCGATTAACGCTTGCACCCTCTGTATTACCGCGGCTGCTGGCACAGAGTTAGCCGGTGCTTATTCTGTCGGTAACGTCAAAACAATCACGTATTAGGTAACTGCCCTTCCTCCCAACTTAAAGTGCTTTACAATCCGAAGACCTTCTTCACACACGCGGCATGGCTGGATCAGGCTTTCGCCCATTGTCCAATATTCCCCACTGCTGCCTCCCGTAGGAGTCTGGACCGTGTCTCAGTTCCAGTGTGACTGATCATCCTCTCAGACCAGTTACGGATCGTCGCCTTGGTGAGCCATTACCTCACCAACTAGCTAATCCGACCTAGGCTCATCTGATAGCGCAAGGCCCGAAGGTCCCCTGCTTTCTCCCGTAGGACGTATGCGGTATTAGCGTCCGTTTCCGAACGTTATCCCCCACTACCAGGCAGATTCCTAGGCATTACTCACCCGTCCGCCGCTCTCAAGAGAAGCAAGCTTCTCTCTACCGCTCGACTTGCATGTGTTAGGCCTGCCGCCAGCGTTCAATCTGAGCCATGATCAAACTCTTCAGTTCAAACATCTTTGGGTTTTTAAGAAACCCTAAACTTGGCTCAGCAATCGTTGGTTACATCTTTGATTTCTCGCGGAGTAACTTGCGATGCTGATAATCTTGTTGACTATCAGTCTGACTCCACAAGCACCCACACGAATTGCTTGATTCAGTTGTTAAAGAGCGGTTGGTTAAGATCTTTCGTCTCAACCGAGGCGCGCATTCTACAGCAGCCTCATTTGCTGTCAAGTGATTATTTTCAGAAGTTTTCAAAGTTTCCTTTGTAACTTCAACCACTTGCGCTTCCGATCTCTCGTTAGCGGGAGGCGAATTCTACAGCGTTACACGCTGCTGTCAACACCTCTTTTTCTCCGCTTTCGACCGAGAAGATCGAAACGTTAATAGAGCCAAACAACCCTGCTCTACCAACTCCTTCCAGGCCTCGATGAACTGAAGCAGGTCGCTGTCGAATCTTGCGTAACTCTTTGTTTACCAAGGAGTTTTCCGTTTCGACTGCGCCGGAAGTGGGGCGAATTATAGACGTCCAGGATTTGCCGTCAACCTTTAATTTCGCTTATCTATCCAATAGTTAGGATTGGCTAAAAAACAACCAACTTTCTTCTATATAGAGCCCTTAATGACGCTCTATATAGAAGAGAGGACTCAGATAACCCCAGCTTCTTTTAAAGCAGCCACATTCGCCGGCATCAACCCCAGCACTTCCTGCAACACCCTGACCGTATGCTCACCCAATAAAGGAGGCGCGCTGCGGTATTCCACAGGCGTCTTGGATAGCCGTATGGGACTGGCAACCTGAGGCACCATCCCCGCCAGTGCATGAGGCAACTCAATCGCCAGCCCGCGCGCCTTGACCTGGGCATCCGCGAATACCTGCGCCAGATCATTGATCGGCCCGCACGGCACGCCGACTCGCTCCAGTTGCGACACCCATTCAGCCGTCGTCTTGAACACCGTCGCCTGGCGAATCAAGGGAATCAGTTCCGCGCGATTGGCCACCCGCACCTTGTTGGTCGCGAAACGCGGATCATCCGCCCACTGCGGTTGACCTGCCACCTGCGCAAACTTACGGAACTGCCCGTCATTCCCCACCGTCAAGATGAAGTCGCCATCGGCCGTGGGAAAATCCTGATAAGGCACGATATTCGGATGTGCATTGCCCAAGCGCTTTGGCGGCACGCCTGTCGTCAGGTAGTTCATCGCCTGGTTGGCCAGACAAGCCACCTGCACGTCCAGCAGCGCCATATCAATATGTTGCCCGCCGCCGTCACGCTCGCGATGAGCCAGCGCCGCCAGGATCGCCACCGTCGAATAGAGCCCCGTAAGGATGTCAGTCAACGCCACCCCCACTTTCACCGGGCCCGCCCCCTCATCACCCTCCGGCCGCCCCGTCAGGCTCATGAGTCCGCCCAGCCCCTGGATCATGAAGTCGTAGCCCGCACGCGCCGCATAAGGCCCCGTCTGGCCAAACCCCGTGATCGAGCAATAGATCAACGCCGGGTTGACCGCCTTCAGCGAGGCATAGTCCAACCCATACGCCGCCAGGCCGCCCACCTTGAAGTTCTCGATCAGGATGTCGGACTTGGCCGCCAGGTCACGCACCAGCTTCTGCCCCTCCGGCTGCGTGAAGTCGATGGTCACCGACTCTTTGTTGCGGTTGGCCGACAAGTAATACGCCGCTTCACTGGTGTTCTCGCCATACGCGTCCTTGAGGAAGGGAGGCCCCCAGGCACGCGTGTCGTCACCATTGCCCGGCCGCTCGACCTTGATCACTTCGGCCCCAAGGTCCGCGAGGATCTGCCCGGCCCAAGGGCCCGCCAGTACTCGCGACAAATCCAGTACCCGCAGATGCGAAAGCGCGCCCATGCCCGTGCTCCTATTAATAGAACGCCTGAAGACCGGTTTGCGCGCGCCCCAGAATCAAGGCGTGTACATCGTGGGTACCTTCATAGGTGTTCACCACTTCCAGGTTGACCAGGTGACGCGCCACCCCGAACTCGTCGGAGATACCGTTACCGCCCAGCATATCCCGCGCCATGCGTGCGATATCCAGCGACTTGCCGCAGGAATTGCGCTTCATGATCGAAGTAATTTCCACCGCCGCAGTGCCTTCATCCTTCATCCGCCCCAGGCGCAGGCAGCCTTGCAAGGCCAGAGTGATCTCGGTCTGCATGTCCGCGAGCTTCTTCTGGATAAGCTGGGTCGCCGCCAATGGCCGACCGAACTGATGACGATCAAGGGTGTACTGGCGAGCAGTGTGCCAGCAGAACTCGGCAGCACCCAGCGCGCCCCAGGAGATCCCGTAACGAGCGGAGTTAAGGCAGGTGAAGGGGCCTTTCAAACCACGCACATCCGGGAAGATGTTCTCGTCGGGCACGAACACGTTGTCCATGACGATCTCGCCGGTAATGGAAGCCCGCAGGCCGACCTTGCCGTGAATCGCCGGAGCGCTCAGACCTTTCCAGCCTTTCTCCAGGACAAAACCGCGGATATCGCCGGCATCGTCCTTGGCCCACACCACGAACACATCGGCGATCGGGCTGTTGGTGATCCACATCTTGGCGCCGGTCAGGCTGTAGCCGCCATCCACCTTGCGTGCCCGGGTAATCATCGCGCCCGGGTCGGAACCGTGGTTAGGCTCGGTCAGACCGAAGCAACCGATCCATTCACCCGACGCCAGCTTCGGCAGGTATTTCTGTTTTTGCGCTTCGGTGCCGAACTCATTGATCGGCACCATGACCAGCGACGACTGCACACTCATCATCGAGCGATAGCCGGAGTCGACTCGCTCGACCTCACGCGCAATCAACCCGTAGCTGACGTAATTCAGGCCACTGCCGCCGTACTGCTCGGGAATCATCGCGCCCAACAGGCCGGTTTCGCCCATCTCACGGAAGATCGCAGGGTCGGTCTTTTCATGGCGGAAGGCTTCGAGCACCCTTGGCGCCAACTTGTCCTGGGCGAATTGCTCAGCACTGTCGCGCACCATGCGCTCTTCTTCGGTGAGCTGTTGATCCAGCAGCAGTGGATCGATCCAGTTGAAGCTTGCCTTGCCAGCCATGAATAAGTCCTCGCAAAGAAATCAGAAGTCGTGGATGCAGACTAGGCTCGGCAAGCGCAGAGGGCAAACGAGGTTTTTGCATAGGCTTGTGCTAATTTCTCACTCCGTAACGGCCGAGAAGGGCGCAAACGCGCCTTATAAGTGAGAACAAGGTACATGCGCAGAAAAATCCCCAGCACCACCGCCCTTGTCAGCTTTGAAGCTGCAGCCCGCCACGAGAGCTTTACCAAGGCGGCGCAGGAGCTTTCCATCACTCAGGGCGCCATTTGCCGACAGATCGCCAGCCTCGAGGAGTTTTTAAGTGTCGAGCTGTTTCGACGCTCGCGGCGTGGGGTCAAGCTGACGGAAGCAGGCCTGTCGTATAGCCGTCGGGTCGCCACGCAATTGGACGCGGTGGAACGCGACACCTTGTCCGTCATGGGACAGCAGGGCGCGAACGTCATCGAGCTGGCGGTGGTGCCGACCTTTGGCACCCAATGGCTGATCCCTCGTCTCAAGGACTTTCAGCGCCAGCACCCGGAAGTCACGGTCAACCTCACCAACCGCACGCGCCCCTTCCTGTTTGCCGACACCGAATTCGACGCCGCGATCTATTTCGGCGATGCCGACTGGTCCGGTACCGAATCCCACCGGCTGATGGGAGAAAACCCGGTCCCGGTGTGCAGCCCGCGCTTACTCGGCAGCCGCACACACTTCAGCCCCCAGGAAATCGCAGAACTGCCGCTGCTGCAGCAGACCACGCGGCCCTATGCCTGGCGCCAGTGGTTCAACGCGCAACAACTGAACATACCTCGCGACATGACAGGCCCCCGCTACGAGCTATTCTCGATGTTGTCCCAGGCCGCCATGCATGACATGGGCATTGCGCTGATTCCACCGTTCCTCATCCAGCGCGAACTGAACGAGCACCAACTGGTGATCGCGAGCCCTGAAGCACTGAGCAGTTCGAAGGCGTATTACTTGATGATTCCTGACAGGAAAGTCGAATCGGCATCCCTGCACGCCTTCAGGGACTGGCTGATCGACCAGTCCCAGCGCTACAGCCCTGTAATCTAAAGACGAAGTGCCATTTATTGACCATGTAGTCAGCTAAAATAATATCCTACAGATATATATATATGTCGCATTTAAGCAAACTGTACCTGTTCGGCGAGAATGAGGCTACAAGCCATGATTCTCATGGCTTGTAGCGACTATTACCGACCAATGCCCGGCTATTCACAACGGCGATTGCAAAACTACCGAAAAACCAAAACAAACCATTAACCACTTGTATTTAAAGGTTTTTTCTCAAAGCGTTGCGACAATCAGTCACAGGGTGACTTGTAGTTAATTTTTCGTCACCCGTCATAATCCCTTGTAAGGTCGTAAAGTTCGCCTGCAAAATGCCGCGCCCCGCTGTCATTTCAGCGGGATCGTGCTGATCGGCCGCCCCAGATGCGCCACTCACGGTGCGCTGGCCTTTTTACAATAAGATCAAAAGCAAAAAGATCATGCAGGAGATTTCACGTGCACATTGGTGTTCCTCTCGAAACCCAGACCGGTGAAACGCGGGTGGCTGCCACCCCGGAAACCATCAAGAAGCTGATCGGCCAGGGCCATAAGGTCACTGTACAAAGCGGGGCGGGCATTAAAGCCAGCATCGTCGACAGTGCCTATGAAACGGCAGGTGCAACCATTGGCAGCGCCAGCGATGCATTTGGCGCGGAGCTGATCCTCAAAGTGGTAGCCCCCAGCGACAGCGAACTGACGCTGATCAAAAGCGGCACCGTGCTGGTGGGCATGCTCAATCCGTTCAGCAACGAAACCATCGCCAAGCTGGCCGAGCAGGGCATCACGGCCTTCGCGCTCGAAGCCGCGCCGCGTACTTCGCGGGCCCAGAGCCTGGACGTGCTGTCGTCCCAGGCCAACATCGCCGGTTACAAGGCCGTGTTGCTCGCCGCCCATCATTACCCACGCTTCATGCCGATGCTGATGACTGCCGCCGGTACGGTAAAAGCCGCGCGCGTGTTGATCCTCGGCGCTGGCGTCGCGGGGCTGCAGGCCATCGCCACGGCGAAACGCCTGGGTGCAGTGATCGAAGCGTCTGACGTGCGCCCGGCCGTGAAGGAGCAGATCGAATCCCTCGGCGCCAAGTTCGTCGACGTGCCTTATGAGACCGACGAAGAGCGTGAATGCGCCGTCGGCGTCGGCGGTTACGCACGGCCGATGCCGACCAGCTGGATGCAACGCCAGGCCCTGGCGGTCCACGAACGCGCCAAGCAGGCCGACATCGTCATCACCACCGCCCTGATCCCGGGCCGCAAGGCTCCGACCCTGCTCAGCGCCGACACGGTTGCCCAGATGAAGCCGGGCTCAGTGGTGATCGACCTTGCCGCAGCCCAGGGCGGCAACTGCCCGCTGACCGTCGCCGACCAGGTGGTGGTGGAAAACGGCGTGATCATTTGCGGCCCGACCAACCTGGCGGGTGCCGTCGCCGCCGACGCATCGGCCCTGTATGCGCGCAACCTGCTGGACTTCCTGAAGCTGGTCTTCAACAAGGAAGGGCAGTTTGAAATCAATCTCGAAGACGACATCGTCGCCGCGTGCCTGATGTGCCGCGACGGCCAAGTCATCCGCAAAAACGCCTAAGCAGGGATTCAGACGATGGAAGAGCTTATCTCCCCCGGTATCTACAACCTGATCATCTTCGTGCTGGCGATTTATGTCGGTTACCACGTGGTCTGGAACGTTACCCCCGCACTGCACACGCCGTTGATGGCGGTGACCAACGCAATCTCGGCGATCGTGATCGTCGGCGCCATGCTGGCCGCTGCGCTGACCGTGACTCCGCTGGGCAAGACCATGGGCACGCTGGCTGTGGCCCTGGCGGCCGTCAACGTGTTCGGCGGCTTCCTGGTGACTCGCAGGATGCTTGAGATGTTCAAGAAGAAAGCCCCGAAAGTAAAAGAAGAGGCGCCGAAGTAATGAGCATGAATCTTGTCACGACGCTCTATCTGATCGCGTCGATCTGTTTCATCCAGGCCCTCAAAGGCCTGTCGCATCCGACCACTTCGCGGCGCGGCAACCTGTTCGGCATGCTCGGCATGGCGCTGGCGGTGCTCACCACCGTGGGCCTCATCTATAAGCTGGGCGCTGAGCTTGCCACTGCCGGCATCGGCTACGTGATCGTGGGCCTGCTGATCGGCGGCACCGCCGGCTCGATCATGGCCAAGCGCGTGGAAATGACCAAGATGCCGGAACTGGTCGCCTTCATGCACAGCATGATCGGCCTGGCCGCGGTGTTTATCGCCATTGCCGCCGTGGTCGAACCGCAATCCCTGGGCATCGTCAAACACCTGGGCGATGCGATCCCGGCCGGTAACCGCCTGGAACTGTTCCTCGGTGCCGCCATCGGCGCCATCACCTTCTCCGGTTCGGTGATCGCCTTCGGCAAGCTGTCGGGCAAGTACAAGTTCCGCCTGTTCCAAGGCGCACCGGTACAGTTCGGCGGCCAGCACAAACTGAACCTGGTGCTCGGCCTGACTACATTGGGGCTCGGCCTGACCTTCATGTTCACCGGCAACCTCTCTGCCTTCGCGCTGATGCTGGCCCTGGCGTTCGTGCTGGGCGTGCTGATCATCATCCCAATCGGCGGCGCCGACATGCCGGTAGTGGTGTCGATGCTCAACAGCTACTCCGGCTGGGCTGCGGCAGGGATCGGCTTCTCGCTGAACAACTCGATGCTGATCATCGCCGGCTCGCTGGTGGGCTCCAGCGGTGCGATCCTGTCCTACATCATGTGCAAGGCGATGAACCGCTCCTTCTTCAACGTGCTGCTCGGCGGTTTCGGCAATGCGCCGGATGCCGGTGCGGCGGCCGGCTCGAAAGAAGCGCGCCCGGTGAAGTCCGGCTCGGCCGATGACGCCACGTTCCTGCTGACCAACGCCGATACCGTGATCATCGTGCCGGGCTATGGCCTGGCAGTGGCACGGGCACAGCATGCGCTGAAGGAACTGACCGAGAAGCTGACCCACCGTGGCGTGACCGTGAAGTACGCGATCCACCCGGTGGCCGGCCGCATGCCCGGACACATGAACGTATTGCTGGCCGAGGCCGAAGTGCCTTACGACCAGGTGTTCGAGATGGAAGACATCAACTCCGAATTCGGCCAGGCTGACGTAGTACTGGTGCTCGGCGCGAACGACGTGGTCAACCCGGCCGCCAAGAACGATCCGAACTCGCCGATTGCCGGCATGCCGATCCTCGAAGCGTTCAAGGCCAAGACCATCATCGTCAACAAGCGCTCGATGGCCAGCGGCTATGCCGGCCTGGACAACGAGCTGTTCTACCTGGACAAAACCATGATGGTCTTCGGCGACGCCAAGAAGGTTATCGAAGACATGGTCAAGGCTGTCGAGTAACACTGCGCCAGCGCAATACCCGAAACCCTGGCCTGCAGTAGGCTAGGGTTTTTTATTGCAGCATGAAAACCGACCAAAGGCCCTAAATCACTGCCCGGCATTCGACCATGGTAGCGGGCCGAAAACTTTTGAAATCACTAAACTGCGCACCTTGCCTCCGTATCTCGAGATAACAATCCATGTACCGTGATCGTATCCGCTTGCCTTCGCTGTTGAACAAGGTCATGAGCGCGGCTGATGCCGCCGCACTGATCGAGGACGGCATGACCGTCGGGATGAGCGGCTTTACCCGTGCGGGTGAAGCCAAAGCCGTCCCTCAAGCTCTGGCCGAACGTGCCAAGACGTCGCCGCTGAAAATCACCCTGATGACCGGCGCCAGCCTGGGCAACGATCTCGACAAGCAACTGACCGAAGCCGGCGTGCTGTCGCGACGCATGCCGTTCCAGGTCGACAGCACCCTGCGCAAGGCGATCAATGCCGGCGAGGTGATGTTCATCGACCAGCATTTGTCGGAAACCGTCGAACAACTGCGCAACAACCAGCTCAAGCTGCCTGACATTGCCGTGATCGAAGCCGTTGCGATCACCGAACAAGGCCATATCGTGCCAACCACTTCCGTGGGCAACTCGGCCAGTTTCGCGATTTTCGCCAAGCAAGTGATCGTCGAGATCAACATGGCGCACAACCCGAACCTGGAAGGCCTGCACGACATCTACATCCCGACCTATCGGCCGACGCGCACGCCGATCCCGCTGGTAAAAGTCGACGACCGCATTGGCAGCACCGCGATCCCGATTCCGCCGGAGAAGATCGTCGCCATCGTGATCACCAACAAGGCTGACTCGCCTTCCACAGTGACGCCGCCGGACGCCGACACCCAAGGCATCGCCAGCCACCTGATCAACTTCCTCAAGCAGGAAGTGGACGCCGGCCGCATGACCAACAAGCTCGGCCCGCTGCAGGCCGGGATCGGCAACATCGCCAACGCCGTGATGTGTGGCTTGATCGATTCGCCGTTCGAAGACCTGACCATGTATTCGGAAGTGCTGCAGGACTCGACGTTCGACCTGATTGACGCCGGCAAGCTGAGCTTCGCCTCCGGCAGTTCGATCACCTTGTCGGAGCGGCGCAACAGCAACGTGTTCGGCAACCTGGAGCACTACAAGGACAAACTGGTGCTGCGCCCGCAAGAAATTTCCAACCACCCTGAAGTGGTTCGTCGCCTGGGCATCATCGCGATCAACACCGCGCTGGAGTTCGACATCTACGGCAACGTCAACTCCACGCACGTGTGCGGGACGCGGATGATGAACGGGATCGGCGGCTCGGGCGACTTCGCGCGTAACGCGCACCTGGCAATCTTCGTGACCAAGTCGATTGCCAAGGCCGGGGCGATTTCCAGCGTGGTGCCGATGGTCAGCCACGTCGACCACACCGAGCATGACGTCGACATCCTGGTGACCGAAGTGGGCCTCGCCGACTTGCGTGGCCTGGCGCCACGGGAGCGCGCACGGGTGATCATCGACAACTGCGTGCATCCGGACTATCGCGATGCGTTGAACAAATACTTCAACGCCGCTTGCGCGATTGGTGGCCACACCCCACACGTCCTGCGCGAAGCCCTGAGCTGGCACATTAACCTGGAAGAAACCGGGCACATGCTCAAGGATTGATCGATACACAACCGAGCTGATGCACACAGTTTCATCAGCTCGGTTGCATCACCCCCCTTTCTGGAAAAAACTGTACTGCTGTACCGGTCTTTTCCTACCGAAATATCCCACACATCTCTTCTAAAATGCCATTTTTGCACTGTTTCAGTGCGGACAGGTACAGTTGCCCCATTTCCGTACAGTACAGCCGCTATAAACAGTTAACTGGCCCCTCACAATACAGGTGAACTGTATCTAGAGAGTCTTGCGCGGGAGGAGGATCATTGGCATCAGTTAAACCACTACCTAATCCCGCCACAAGCGGAAGGATGTCATCATGGAACGTACACTCAGTTCCGATCTGTTCTTCGAAGAAAAAGCTGTAAGCACCCAGGCTTCCCTGCCTCTGCGCGTTATCGCCAACCTGATGCTGTGGCAGCGCCGCATCTCCAGCCGCCATCAACTGGCTCGTCTGGATTCGCGTCTGCTGGCTGACGCCGGTATCAGCGAAGCACAACGCTACGAAGAGCTGAGCAAGCCGTTCTGGCGCTAATGAGCGCCCGCTGGCCCTGACCCACCGGGTCCACAGCCAGCAACCTGATTCGTTAAACAAAGCCCGCCCCGGGTCACCGGAGGCGGGCTTTGTTGTGTCTGGGCCCGGGTGTTTTCGGCCCCGAACAGATAGCTTGCAAACCAACCAGTACAGTTCGATTATTATAACAATCTAGCAGTACAATTGAACGCCGGTGTATCTGTATCGGTCGAAACGATCCGCTCAACATGGTCTTCCAAAAAAAAGACCCTGTAAGGCGCTCCCCATGCACCCACCAACCCCGCGCACCACGTTGTTACGCCGCACCGTCGCCACGCTCGCCAGGTGGCGGCAACAGGCCCGAGAACGACACCAACTGGCCCAGCTCGACCCGCGAGAGCTGTCCGACGCGGGTATCAGCCCCGGCGAGCGCCATGTCGAGCTGTCCAAGCCGTTCTGGCGTGACTAGACAGTCAAGGCGCTTTTCGAATGGACAGGCCGCGGCTTAATATCCGGTCACCACGTGGCGAACCGTGTAGAACGGGCGTCTGATGCTCAATGGCATCCACATCCGTTTCACAGTGGCCGCTGCGCGCGACCTTATTTGTTCATCTACAGGAGTAACCCCATGTCCCGTCTTCGCCTGCTGAGTGCCGCCGCCCTGTTGGCCCTCGCCGCCAACGCCCATGCGTCCAGCCTCATCGTGACGACCGACTCGATCGTCGGCGCATTGAAAGCCACCTCCGATGCCAGCTCCGATGCCACCTCCTCCCTGCGTGACAACAAGGTCGTGCGCGCCGCCCGTGACGACGCCGCCAGCTTCGTCGCCAGCCAAGGCGCCATTCGTGGGGTCAAACTGGAAAGCGCCCTGGCGCAGATCCGCCAGCAAGCGCCGCAACTGGGCGCTGCGACAGACGCACAACTGGCCCAGGCCATTCTGGCCATCTGAAAACCCGTCGGAACAAGGGCGCGCCAGCCGCTCCCGGATGCCTCGACGCTGGCTCTCGCCCGGGCATTGCGCTAGCCTTGGCGCTCGCTTTCAGTTGTCGAGTCCCATGGCTTTTTCATACCGCCTATTGCTGGTTCCCGTGATGTTTGCTGCTGGCTGGTCGCCATTGGCTTCGGCCTTTGATCTGTCCACCCAGAGCACTGTGGTGAGCGCTTATGCCACCAGCAAAGTGACCTCCGCGCCGTTTGACCGAAAGTGGGTGCTGGCCGCCCAGGATGACGCTGCCGCATTCATTGCCACTGACGGCCGATGGCGGGGGGCTCGGCTGGAATCAGCGCTGGATCGTCTGCGCCGCAGCCAACCAAAACTTAACGCCAGCGACCTTGAACTGGCGCAAGCAATTCTCGTCCAATAATCATCTTTGTATTTCGGAGTCATTCCATGCGTAGCCCGCTGATCGCCGCCGCTCTCGGCCTGCTGTTGTTGACCGATGTCGCCCACGCGCAGACCTTGAAGGCCACCAGTAACATCATCGTCCGCGCCTCCGCGCGCACCATTGATTTTACCTCGGACACCACCACCTCCATCCGCGACTCCAAAATCGTGCGCGAAGCCCACGATGACGCCGCCAGCTTCGTCGCCAGCAACGGCGAGATCCGTGGCGCACAACTCGAAGCCGCCTTCGACACCCTGCGCACCCGCGTGCCGGAAGCCCGTGATGCCAGCGACCAGACCCTCGCCGAAGCCATTCTCGCGCTGTGAGGCGTCTCATCGCCTGGCTCCTGGCCGGGGCTGTGCTGTTGTGTGCCGGCGCAGCCCAGGCAAGCCTGCAACTGCGGCTCATTACCGAAGGTTTGAGCCCAGCCGAACAGCAGGCCAGCCAGGCGTTGCTCGATGAAGCGCTGCGCTCACTGCCGCCGCGCTTCATCGAACAGTTGGACCGGCGCATCGATGTCGGCTGGACCGACAAGATGCCCGCCAACGCTTACGGCCAGGCCTCCCTGGTGTCCGAGCTGGACCTCAACCGCAACCTGCTCGCCAGCCTGACCGACGGCAGCGCCGCCACCCGCAAGACCAACCGCCCCCACGGCACCGTGCGCCGGGAAATGCTCGCCACCGTGCTGCATGAACTGACCCACATCTACGACCGTGCGCGCCTGTGGCCCAGCGACGAGCGCGCGTTGATCCGCCGCTGCAGCCGCCAGAACAGCATCACCGGCCTGGTCGGCCTGCCCGATCAATGCCGTGGCCAGAACGACCGCCGCTTCACCCTCAGTGACGACCCGCGCCTGCTCGACCTCGCCGGCTGGCCGCAATACGTCGGCCGCCGCGGTGAGCGCGAGCAGCACAACCGCCAGGTCGCGCGCAGCCCGGACCTCTACGAAACCAGCAGCCCACTAGAGTTCGTCGCGGTCAACATGGAATATTTCCTCCTCGACCCGAGCTACGCCTGCCGCCGCCCCGCGCTGTTCCGCTATTACAAGGAACACTTTGGCTGGGCGCCGCCCGCGCAAGACACCTGCGCCAAGACCTACGCCTTCCTCAACGCCGGCAACGATTTCGCCAAGACGCCCCTGGGCCATGTCGACCCGGAACGGGTCTACGAAATCGATTACCTACTCGCCGAAGCCAACCAGAACCTCGTCAGTCGCTGGGGCCACAGCATGTTGCGCCTGGTGATCTGCGCGCCGGGGCGCCCTCGCGGCCCGGACTGTCGGCTGGATCTGGATCAGCATCTGGTGTTGTCCTACCGCGCCTTTGTCGGTGACGTACAACTGTCGAGCTGGGATGGCCTGGTGGGCAAGTACCCGTCACGGCTGTTCGTGTTGCCGCTGGCCCAGGTCATCGACGAGTACACCAAGACCGAATTGCGCGGCCTCGCCTCGGTGCCGCTGAAGCTGACGCGCCGGGAGATCGAGGACACCGTCGAACACGCGGCCGAAATGCACTGGAGCTACGACGGCAACTACTTCTTCCTGTCCAACAACTGCGCGGTCGAAGGCCTGAAACTGTTACGCAGCGGCAGCGCCAACCCGAAACTGACCGGTCTGGACAACATCACGCCCAACGGGCTGCTGGAGGTCCTGCAGGCGCGCGGCCTGGCCGATACCAGCGTGTTGAACGACAAGCGCGAGGCGCTGCGCCTGGGCTATCACTTCGACTCGTTCCGCGAGCGCTACCAAGCGATGTTCGATGTGCTGCGCAAGCGCCTGCCGATCCAGCAGACCCAGGTCGAAGACTGGCTGTCCCTGAGCGCGCAAGAGCGCCGCCACTGGTTCGAGCAGGCCGACCTGCGCACCAGCGCCGCATTACTGCTGCTGGAACAGGCAAGCTTTCGCAAACAATTGATGCTGGCCCAGGACGAAGTCAAACAACGCTACCTCGGCGCCCGCGAGCTGAAGAACGGCGGCATGGAGAAAGCCAACGCCACCTTGCAACAAATCCTCGCCAACAGCGGCTTCCTCAGCCGCCCGGCAGAACTGCTGGGCAGCGGTGGCTACGGCTTGCCGCAACCTTCGGAGTCCAAGCGGCTGGAATCGGAAAGTGCCGAGCGCCAGAAACAGCTGCAATCCCTGACCGGCGAACTGGATAAAGAGGTGAGGGCGCTGCTGGACCCGTCCCGCGCCGCCGAGATTGCCGCGTGCGAAGCCAACCTCAAGCAGATTGGCGAACATCTGCGCAAACTGCACAAAGCAGCGGGCGGCCTCGAACTGCCCTGAAAATTTGCGCATACACCAGCTGAATGTGGGAGCAAGCCCCCTCCCACATGTTGATCTGCGCAGGCCTGGAGACCGTGTGTCATTTCCACCTCACCTGTTTGATCAACGAAAGCTGGCTGAAAGCTTACGCGTCTAGGATCGCCCCCACTGCCGGCAACAGACCGGCTGTTAACAACAACAATGGTGATTCCCGATGTCCGCCCGTTCCCGCCTGTTCGCCCCCACTCCACCCGTAAGCCTCGTGCCTCTCGTTCTGCGCTGACCCCACCCGGTTCGCCATTCCTTAGCCGCGCTACGCCTGGAGTATTCCTATGCTGACTTTCCTTGGCTTTGCCATGGTCATCACGTTCATGTTCCTGATCATGACCAAGCGCCTGTCCGCGCTGATCGCCCTGATCATCGTGCCGATTCTGTTCGCGCTGTTCGGCGGTTTTGCGCCGAAGATCGGCCCGATGATGCTCGAAGGCATCACCAAGCTCGCGCCGACCGGCGTGATGCTGATGTTCGCCATCCTCTACTTTGCCCTGATGATCGACTCCGGCCTGTTCGACCCGGCCGTGCGCAAGATCCTCAAGATGGTCAAGGGCGACCCGCTGAAAGTCTCGGTCGGCACCGCCGTGCTGGCCTTGGTGGTGTCCCTCGACGGTGACGGCGCCACCACCTACATGATCTGCGTGGCCGCGATGCTGCCGCTGTACCAGCGCATCGGCATGAGCCCACGGATCATGGCCGGCCTGATCATCCTCGCCGGTGGCGTGATGAACATGACGCCCTGGGGCGGCCCGACCGCTCGCGCCGCGAGTGCGCTGCACGTGGACCCGTCAGACATCTTCGTCCCGATGATCCCGGCCATGGCCGCCGGCGTGGTCGCGATCCTGGTGATCGCTTACATGTACGGCAAGCGCGAACGTGCGCGCCTGGGTGAACTGCACCTGCAGGGCGACGAGATCGACCACAGCGAAATCAGCGTGTCGCAATACCCGGATGCCCGCCGTCCAAAGCTGATCTGGTTCAACGGCGTGCTGACCCTGGCGCTGATGTGTACGTTGATCGCCGGCCTGTTGCCACTGCCGGTGCTGTTCATGGTGGCGTTCAGTATCGCAATGATCGTCAACTACCCGTGCCTGCAACAGCAGAAAGACCGCGTCGCCGCCCATGCCGGCAGCGTACTGGCCGTGGTGGGGTTGATCTTCGCTGCAGGGATTTTCACCGGCATCCTGTCGGGCACCGGCATGGTCGACGCCATGTCCAAGAGCCTGCTGGCGGTCATTCCAGAAGCCCTGGGCCCTTACCTGGCGGTGATCACCGCGCTGGTGAGCATGCCGTTCACCTTCTTCATGTCCAACGATGCGTTCTACTATGGCGTACTGCCGGTGCTGGCCGAAGCCGCCAGTCACTATGGCATCACCGCCGTGGAAATGGCCCGTGCCTCCATCGTCGGCCAACCCGTACACTTGCTCAGCCCGTTGGTGCCATCGACTTACCTGCTGGTGGCCCTGGCCGGTATCGAATTCGGCGATCACCAGCGCTTCACCCTGAAGTGGGCAGTGCTGGTGTGCCTGTGCATAATGTTCGCGGCGTTGCTGATGGGGATTTTTCCGCTGTTCAGCACTCTATAATCGTACCGACTCACCGCGCGGCGCTGCAGCTGGCGCGGTTTAACACTCGCTTAAAGGAATACACATGGAATGGCTGACCAATCCGGAAATCTGGATTGCCTTCTTCACCCTGACGGCCCTCGAGATCGTTCTGGGCATCGATAACATCATCATGATTTCGATCCTGGTCAGCCGCATGCCCAAGCATATGCAGGCGCGTACCCGGATCTTCGGCCTGGCCCTGGCCATGGTCACGCGAATCCTGTTGCTGCTGTCCATCACTTGGGTCATGCGCCTGACCGACGACCTGTTCGTGGTCTTCGGCCAGGGCATTTCCGGGCGCGACCTGATCCTGTTCTTCGGTGGTTTGTTCCTGCTGTGGAAAAGCTCCCAGGAGATGTACCACGCCCTGGAAGGTGAAGACGAAACCCACGAAGAGCCCAAAGGCGCCGGTGGCAAGTTCATCTACACCATCATCCAGATCGCGATCATCGACATCGTGTTCTCCCTGGACTCGGTGATCACTGCCGTCGGCATGGTGTCCCATGTGCCGGTGATGATCGCGGCGATCGTGGTCGCGGTGCTGGTGATGATGGCAGCGGCCGGCACCATCAGTGACTTCATCGACAAGCACCCGTCGCTGAAGATGCTGGCGCTGTCGTTCCTGGTAGTGGTGGGTACCGTGCTGATCGCCGAATCCTTCGACGTGCATGTGCCTAAAGGCTACGTCTACTTCGCCATGGCGTTCTCGCTGGCGGTGGAAGCGGTGAACATCAAGATGCGTACCGCCATCGCGAAAAAGAAGAAACAGCAGGACCCTGTGAAACTGCGCAAGGACATTCCGGGTCAATAATCTTGATCGGCTGCTGAAATGGGGCGTTCGCGCCCCATTTTTTCATCTGTACAAAACTGACTTCATGACAGTTTTGTTTCAAACCCGACTTTAGCTATGCGATGCTGGCGCACAGCCCTTTCGCCAACTACAGCTTAAGTACAAGACGTAGAACGGCACGCGGCAATTCTCATTGGCTCCTGTTGGAGCCCACCCACACGGGGGGCCGAGCATGCTGACCTTGCTCAATCTGCTTTCCGCCGTGACCCTGCTGATCTGGGGCACGCATATCGTCCGTACCGGCATCCTGCGGGTCTACGGTTCCAACCTGCGCCACGTCATCGGGCAAAACATGTCCAAGCGCTGGCTGGCGTTCGTCGCCGGTATCCTGGTGACGGCCATGGTGCAGAGCAGCAACGCCACCGCCATGCTGGTCACATCGTTTGTCGGCCAGGGCCTGATGGGGCTGATGCCTGCCCTGGCGACCATGCTCGGCGCCGACGTCGGGACGGCGCTGATGGCCCGGGTGCTCACCCTGGACCTGTCCTGGCTGTCGCCGCTGCTGATCTTTCTCGGGGTGATCTTCTTCCTCTCGCGCAAGCAGACACGGGCCGGGCAATTGGGTCGGGTCGGGATCGGCCTCGGGCTGATCATCCTCGCCCTGCAATTGATCGTCGAAGCCGCCGGGCCGATTACCCACGCGCAGGGCGTGAAGGTGCTGTTCGCCTCACTGACCGGCGACATCCTGCTCGATGCGCTGGTCGGCGCGTTGTTCGCGATGATTTCCTACTCCAGCCTCGCCGCCGTACTGCTGACCGCCACCCTGGCCGGCGCCGGACTGATCGGCTTGCACGTGGCCATCGGCCTGGTGATCGGCGCCAACATCGGCAGCGGCGTGCTCGCCTTCCTCAGCACCAACATGCAGAACGCCGCCGGACGCCAGGTGGCCCTGGGCAGCCTGTTGTACAAATTGATCGGCCTGTTGCTGATCATCCCGGTGCTCGACCCGCTCGTGTTGTGGATGGACGGCCTGGATTACAGCGCCCAAGGCATGGTCATCAGCTTCCACCTGCTCTACAACGTCAGTCGCTGCCTGATCCTGCTACCGAGCATCGGCCCGATGGCCCGGGTCTGCGCGTGGTTGCTGCCCGAACGGGAAGAGGCCAACGGCAAGGCCACGCCGCGCCACCTGGACCTCGCCGCCCTGACCACGCCAAGCCTGGCGCTGGCCAACGCGGTGCGGGAAACCCTGCGCCTGGGCGACCTGATCGACAACATGCTCACCGCGATGCTCGAAGTGCTGCGCGGCAAACAGACGGCCATCACCCAGGAAATGCGCAGCCTCAGCGACGACGTCGAGGCGCTCTACAGCGCGATCAAACTCTACCTGGCGCAAATGCCCCGCGAAGACCTCAGCGAACAGGACAACCGCCGCTGGGCCGAGATCATCGAGCTGTCGATCAACCTGAAACTGGCCGGCGACCTGATCGAACGCATGCTGCGCAAAGTCCAGCAGCAGAAAACGTCCCAACGTCGCCAGTTCTCCGAAGTGGGCCTGGAAGAACTCACCGGCCTGCACAGCCAACTGATTGCCAACCTGCGCCTGGGCCTGTCGGTATTCCTCAGTGCCGACCCGGAAAGCGCACGCCAATTGCTGCGCGAGAAACGCCGCTTCCGCGCCCAGGAGCGGCGCCTGGCCCATGCCCACGTCAGCCGCCTGCAACGCAAGATCGTACAGAGCCTGGAGACCAGTTCCCTGCATTTGGAACTGATTGCCGACATGAAACGCTTGAACTCATTGTTTTGCAGCAGTGCTTATGTAGTCTTGGAAACGTCCGACACCGGCGCGCTGTCCGCCGAAGATATTGCCGACATCACACATTCGCCCTGAACGTAAGACGGCCGCTGAAGTCAGTTAACACTGACCTCACTCGCCAGGAAGCCAGTTATGCGTCGCCTGTTACTCGCCTGCCTGCTCATGGGCTCTGCACATGCCTTTGCCTTTGACCGCCTGCACGTCGAGGGTTACACCTTGCCCAACGGCCTGCAGCTGCTGCTCAAACCGGGCACCGAACGCGGGCATGTGGCGATTCGCCTGGTGGTCGGCGTGGGCCTGGATGACTTCCGCTGCGAAGACAAGGAACTGCCGCACCTGCTCGAACACTTGTTGTTCAGCGGTATCGACGGCGGCGGCGAAGGCGACCTCGAAGAACGCATGCAAGCCCTGGGCGGCGAGTGGAACGCCTACACCAGCAACGCCGACACCACCTTCGTGATCGAGGCGCCCGCGCAAAACCAGCGTAAGGTCCTGGACCTGCTGCGGGCGATCCTCACCCGCACCGAACTGACCGACGCCCATATCAATGCCGCCAAGCAGGTGGTCGAGCGCGAAGACGGCGGCCATTACTCGCACCTGCAACGCCTGCTGGACCGCCAGGACCTGGGCCACACCGCCAGCAACCAATTGGCGGTCGAACTGGGCCTCAAGTGTGCCGAACGCGCCGAGGCCGGCCAGTTGACCCGCGACCAGTTGGAGCAACTGCGCAAAAACTGGTACGCCCCCAACAACATGACGCTGATCATCGTCGGCGACCTCGACAAACTGCTGCCGGCCTATCTGGAACGCACTTATGGCCAACTTGTCCCGGTCGAGCCCACCGAGCATCTGGCCCTGCCGGAAATCCAGCACGCCGCCGCCAACCGCCGCGACCTGATCCATGGCTGGGTCGGCAACGGCGCCAAACTGCACTGGTTGTTCCCCGAGCCGGTACTCGACGACCAGCATGACGAAACCTACAACCTGCTCAAGGACTACCTCGACTGGGCGCTGTATCGCCAACTGCGCCTCAAGCACGGTTTGTCCTACGGCCCGTGGAGCGAACGCGAAGTGCTCGGCGGCGTCGGTTTCCTCAGCCTGAATGCCGACCTCGAACGGGAAAACCTCGCCGAAGCCGAACAGGTGTTGCAAGACCTCACGGCCCAACTGCTCAAGGACGGCCTCGACCCGGCGGCATTCGCCCGCCTGCAAAACGCCGCCATCGCGCGCCAGGCCTGGGCCGTGCAGGGCAACAGCGCGCTGGCCGACTATTACTGGAGCGCCTCGGGCGACTACGACAACGGCCACTTCAGCGACCCGGTCAAACGCATCAAGGCCGTGAGCCTGGCGCAGACCAACCAGGCCATGCGCCAACTCTTCAAGCAGCCGGGCTACTGGCGCATCGAGAAACCGCTGCTGAGCTACGACATGCTGAACTGGATCGGCGCCGGTGTGCTCGGGCTGATCGCGATTGGAGTGATCGGCGTGCGCAGTTATCGCAAACGGATCGCGTAATGAGGCACCGCACCCAGGGCTAAGACGTTATTCTGTCTGGGATTTTTCCTACAAAGACTGTGACCGCCGAATGCCGAACCTGAACCACTACATCCAGCGCATCCTCGAACTGATGAAGCGCTACCCAGGGGTGATTGCACTCGGCGGTTTCATCTCGGGGGTGAGCAGCTTCATCCTGGTGGACCGCCAGCAGGGCATGGCCAGCTGGATCGCGGTGATCATGCTGGTGAGCTGGCTGTGGCTGATGCTGGAAAACAGCTTTACCCAGCTGTTCACCAAACTCTTCAAGCGCGAGATCCCCGAACCGCTGCTGCGCTACGCCACCCAGATGATCCACCAGGAAAGTCTGTTTTTCGTGCTGCCGTTCTTTTTCATCACCACCACCTGGAACAGCGGCCAATCGATCTTCACCGGGCTGCTCGGCGCGGCGGCGCTGGTGTCGATCACCGACCCGCTGTACTACAAGTGGCTGGCGCCCAAACGCTCGCTGTTCCTCGCCTTGCACACCTTGACCCTGTTCGCCGCGCTGCTCACCGCGCTGCCGATCATCCTGCACCTGACCACCGCCGAGAGTTACAAGCTGGCCCTCGGCGTGGCCATGGTCCTGTCGATCCCGAGCCTGGCCGTAAGCCTGCCGCTGCGCAGCGTCAAAGGCTGGGCGATGTTGCTCGGGGTCACGGCCGCGATTGGCTGCGCCGGATGGTTCCTACGCAGTTGGGTTCCACCGGCCACCTTGTGGATGACCGAAGTGGCGATCAGCACCCAGTTGCAAGACCGCACACCCGGCGACGATCTCAAAGAGGTCAGCGCCGACCAACTGCGCAGCGGCGGGCTGTATGCCTATACCGCGATCAATGCCCCGCGCGGGCTGGATGAGCGGATCTACCATGTGTGGAAATTCAACGGCCAGGAAGTCGACCGCATCGCCCTGGATATCCACGGCGGGCGCAAGGAAGGCTACCGCGCCTGGACCCACAAGCAGAACTTCCCGGCCGACTCCGTGGGGCGCTGGCAAGTCCGGGTGCTGACCGAGGACGGGCAGGTGATCGGTGTGCTGCGCTTCAAAGTGACTGACACAGCACAAACGGACAACCCAAAGTAAGCTGTATCGTGTTATTACGTAGGCATTGTGGATAGCCAGACAAGCTCGGAGCTTATGACCACTCGTACCTCGGCCGGCACAGCCCACCTCGATACGTCCACCGCCCCCCCGTTACTCAGGATTACGGGGGACTGGACGCTTGCCCACTACACAAACCTGAAGAAACTGTCGGACAAACTCGACGGCCAATACGACGCCGGCGCCCGCATCGACCTCAATGGCCTCGGTGCCCTCGACACAGCCGGCGCCTCACTGCTGGTGGAGCTGCTGGGCCCGGACCGCATCGAGCAATCCGCCGAGCAGACCGATTGCAGCCTGTCCGCCGCCGACCGCGCGCTGCTCAAGACTGTCTACCGCTCCCTGAACGATTTTTGCGTACCGGAAAAAGCGCCGGAAGAATCCGCCGGCATCCAGTTGCTGGCGCGCATCGGTGCCGCGGTGGACACAGTGTGGCTGGACAGCAAGCAACTGCTGGGCTTTATCGGCCTGATCCTGGAAACCTTCGCCCGCAGCATTTTCCGGCCCAAGCGCTGGCGCGTGACGCCGATGGTTGCGCATATCGAACAGACCGGCCTCGACGCCGCGCCCATCGTCGCCTTGCTGACGTTTCTGGTGGGCGCCGTGGTGGCATTCCTTGGCGCCACGGTACTCAAGAGCTTTGGCGCGACGATTTTCACCGTGGACCTGGTGGCGTTCTCCTTCCTACGGGAATTCGGCGTCTTGCTCACCGCGATCCTGATCGCCGGCCGCACCGCCAGTGCCTTTACCGCACAGATCGGCTCGATGAAGGCCAACGAAGAAATCGACGCGATCCGCACCCTGGGCCTGGACCCGATGGAGTTGCTGGTATTGCCCCGGGTACTGGCACTGCTGGTGTCGCTGCCGATGCTGACGTTCCTGGCGATGCTCTCGGGGATTGTCGGCGGCGGGGTGGTGTGTGCGCTGACCCTGGATATTTCGCCGGCGATGTTCCTCTCGCTGCTGCAGTCGGACATTGGCGTGAAGCATTTCCTGGTGGGCATGGTGAAAGCGCCGTTCTTCGCCTTCCTGATCGCCGCCATCGGTTGCCTGGAAGGCTTCAAGGTCAGCGGCAGCGCCGAGTCGGTCGGCGCCCATACCACCTCCAGCGTGGTGCAATCGATTTTTGTGGTGATCGTGCTGGATGCGGTCGCCGCGCTGTTCTTCATGGAGATGAGCTGGTGAGTCGCCGACCCCGAGCGCCCAGCGAGGCGGTGATCGAAGTCCGTGGGCTGTGCAATCGCTTTGGCAGCCAGAGCGTGCATGAAAACCTCGACCTGGATCTGTACAAGGGCGAAATCCTCGCCGTGGTCGGCGGTTCCGGCAGCGGCAAGTCGGTGCTGTTGCGCAGCATCGTCGGCCTGCGCCGGCCCAGCGCAGGCGAGGTACGGGTATTCGGCAAGGACTTGTCGAACCTGCCGGAGCATGAGCGCTCCCTGGTGGAACGACGCTTTGGCGTACTGTTCCAGAAGGGCGCGCTGTTTTCCTCGCTGACGGTGACCGAGAACGTCGCGCTGCCGCTGATCGAACACGCCGGCCTGAGCCGCGCCGACGCCGAGCACCTGGCTGCGGTCAAACTGGCCCTGGCCGGGTTGCCGTTGTCGGCGGCCGACAAATACCCGGCGTCGCTGTCCGGCGGCATGATCAAGCGTGCAGCCCTGGCCCGCGCCCTGGCGCTGGACCCGGACATCCTGTTCCTCGACGAACCCACCGCCGGGCTCGACCCGATCGGCGCCGCGCAATTCGACCAACTGATCCTGACCCTGCGCGATGCGCTGGGCCTGAGTGTGTTCCTGGTCACCCATGACCTGGACACGCTGTACACCATCACCGACCGCGTGGCGGTGCTGGCGCAGAAGAAAGTGCTGGTGGCCGATGCCATCGATGTCGTCTCGGAAACCGACGACGCCTGGATTCACGAATATTTCCACGGCCCCCGGGGCCGCGCGGCATTGGATGCCGCTCAACCGCTCAACGAGGTATGACATGGAAACCCGAGCCCATCATGTGATGATCGGTCTGTTCAGCGTGATTGTGGTGGTCGGCGCGATGCTGTTCGGCCTGTGGCTGGCCAAGTCCAGCGTCGACACCGCGTTCCAGGATTACGAAGTGATTTTCAACGAGGCGGTCAGCGGCCTGTCCCAGGGCAGCTCGGTGCAGTACAGCGGGATCAAGGTGGGCGATGTCATCAGCCTGCGCCTGGACCCCAAAGACCCGCGCCGCGTGCTCGCGCGCATCCGCCTCTCCGGGCAGACGCCGATCAAGGAAGACACCCAGGCCAAACTGGCGCTGACCGGCATCACCGGCACATCGATCATCCAGCTCAGCGGTGGCACACCGCAAAGCCCGAAACTCAAGGGCAAGGACGGCAACCTGCCGGAGATCATTGCCTCGCCATCGCCAATCGCGCGGTTGCTGACCAACAGCAACGACCTGATGACCAGCATCAACCTGCTGCTGCACAACGCCAACGAAATGTTCTCCGCGCAGAATGTCGAGCGCATCAGCAACACCCTGGACCACCTGGAACAAACCACCGGCGCGATTGCCGAGCAGCGCGGTGATATCAAGGTGGTGATGCAGCAACTGATGCAGGTCAGCAAGCAGGCCGGTGCCGCCCTGGAGCAGACCACTGCGCTGATGCGCAATGCCAACGGCCTGCTCAACGATCAAGGCAAGCAGGTCTTCGGCAGCGCCGAACAAGCGATGAAATCCCTTGAGCAAAGCACCGCGACCATCAATACCTTGCTGACCGATAACAAGGACTCGGTGAACAGCGGCATGCAGGGCCTCAACGAACTGGCGCCGGCCGTGCGCGAACTGCGCGAAACCCTCGGTTCGCTGCGCGCCATCTCCCGCCGCCTGGAAGCCAACCCCAGCGGTTACCTGCTGGGCAGCGACAAGAACAAGGAGTTCACGCCATGAAGCGTGCTTACCAACTGATCGCCCCCGTGGCCCTGGCGCTGGTCAGCGCGTGCTCGATCCTGCCCAAGCCCGATCCGTCCGACGTCTATCGCCTGGCCTCGGCCCCGGCGACCACCCAAGCGGCGCCGGTAGCCTGGTCGCTGCGCGTGACCAAGCCGCAGACCAGCGAGTTCCTCGACAGCCCGCGCATTGCCGTGGTGCCCCAGGGTGATCTGATCAGCAGCTACGCCAACTCACGCTGGAGCGACCCGGCGCCGGTACTGCTGCGTAACCGCTTCATGGATGGCTTCCAGCGCGATGGCCGGGTGACACTGCTGAGCAGCGACGAGACCAACCTGCAGGCCGACTACGAGTTGGGCGGGCAATTGCAGGCGTTCCAGAGCGAATACCGCGGCAACGCGGTGGAAGTGGTGATCCGCCTGGATGCGCGGCTGGTGCGCGGCAGCGATCAGCGGATCATTGCCAGCCGCCGGTTTGAAGTGCGCCAGCCGGTCAGCGACAACAAAGTGCCGGCGGTGGTGGCCGGGTTTGGGCTGGCGGGGGATCAGTTGAACAAGCAGGTGGTGGATTGGGTGGTGGCGCAGGGCAACACTGCACCGAAGCGCTGAGGGCCTTATCGGGAGCAAGCTCCCTCCCACAGTTGACCGCGTTTCGTCAGGATGAATACGGTTGAATGTGGGAGGGAGCTTGCTCCCGATAGCTATCCAAGCCTTAACCGAAAAACCAGTAGCACACCGCAATCGCCGCCACCACACCGGCAAACTCCGCCAGCAATGCACAACCCACCGCATGCCTTGCCCGCTGGATGCCCACCGAGCCGAAATACACCGCCAACACATAGAAGGTGGTCTCGGTACTGCCCTGAAGCGTCGCCGCCACCAACGCCGGGAAGCTGTCGACGCCCTGGGTCTGCATGGTCTCGATCAACATCGCCCGTGCGGCACTGCCGGAGAACGGCTTGACCATCGCGGTCGGCAGCGCGTCGACGAAGCGCGTGTCCAGGCCAGTCCAGGCCACCACATGACGAATGCCTTCCAGGCCAAAGTCCAGCGCGCCGGACGCACGCAACACGCCCACCGCGCAAAGCATCGCCACCAGGTATGGCAGCAGGTTCTTGGCGACGTCGAAGCCCTCTTTGGCCCCGTCGACAAACGCCTCGTACACCTTCACCTTGCGCAACGCGCCGACCAGCAGGAACAGCATGATCAGGCCAAACAGCGTCAGGTTGCCGAGGATCGACGACAGCCCGGCCAGCGCCGTGGCGGACAAGGTCGCCAGCAATGCCATGAAGCCGCCCAGCAACAGTGCGCCCGGGATCAAATAGGCCAGCACCACCGGGTCCCACAGCCGCAGGCGCTGCATCACCGCCACCGAGAGCAAGCCCGTCAGGGTCGACGCGCTGGTGGCCAGCAGGATCGGCAGGAACACCAGCGTCGGGTCGGCCGCGCCTTGCTGGGCGCGGTACATGAAGATGGTCACCGGCAACAGCGTCAGCGAGGACGCGTTGAGCACCAGGAACAGAATCTGCGCGTTACTCGCGGTATTGGGGATCGGGTTGAGTTCCTGCAACGCCTTCATGGCTTTCAGGCCGATGGGCGTGGCGGCGTTGTCCAGGCCCAGGCCGTTGGCGGCGAAGTTAAGGGTGATCAAGCCGATGGCCGGGTGGCCGGCCGGCACTTCCGGCATCAGCCGGCGGAACAGGGGGCCCAGGGCCTTGGCCAACCAATTGACGATCCCGGCTTTTTCGGCGATGCGCAAAAAACCCAGCCATAACGTCAGGGTGCCGAACAGCAACACCATGACCTCCACCGACAATTTGGCCATGGCGAAAATGCTTTCCACCATCGCCGCAAAAATCCCGGCGTTACCGCCCACCAGCCATTGCGCCAGTGCTGACACCATTGCCACGACAAAGAAGCCAAGCCACAGGCCATTGAGCATCAGTTGAATCCCCCGAAAGATGGGGCGAATGATAGCGGGGCTGGCAGAAACGACAAACCCCGGATTTCCCGGGGTTTGTTCGCATCAGGCTGGCCTCAGCCGCGGCTGGTCTCGCCGACCGGCAGCACTTGCTTGGTGCGCCAGTGCGGCAGGGAGTTCCAGTAGCGCTCGCCCTTGGCATCGTCGTACATGCCTTCCCAACGAGAGATGACCAGTACCGCCAGGGCGTTGCCGATCACGTTGAGCGCGGTACGCGCCATGTCCATGACGCGGTCGACACCGGCAATGAACGCCAGGCCTTCCAACGGAATGCCCACGCTGCCCAGCGTCGCCAGCAACACCACGAAGGACACACCCGGCACACCGGCGATGCCCTTGGAGGTGACCATCAGCGTCAACACCAGCATCAGTTGCTGGCCGACCGACAAATCAATGCCATACAGCTGCGCGATAAAGATCGCCGCGATGCTCTGGTACAGGGTCGAACCATCGAGGTTGAACGAATAACCGGTCGGCACCACGAAGCTGCAGATCGCCTTCGGCGCGCCGTAGGCTTCCATCTTCTCGATCACACGCGGCAGCACGGTTTCCGAACTGGCGGTGGAGTAGGCCAGCACCAGCTCATCCTTGAAGATACGCATCAGCTTGATCACCGAGAAGCCGAACAGGCGTGCGATCAGGCCCAGGACCACAAAGGCGAAGAACAGGATGGCGACGTAAACCAGAATCACCAGCTTGGCCAGTGGCAGCAGGGAAGCGAAGCCGAAGTTGGCGACGGTCACCGCGATCAGCGCGAACACACCGATAGGCGCGTACTTCATGATCATGTGGGTGACTTTGAACATGCTCTCGGACACGCCCTGGAACATCGTCACCAACGGTTCGCGCAGCTCAGGCTTGAGGCTCGACAGGCCCAGGCCGAACAGCACGGAGAAGAAGATGATCGGCAGCATCTCGCCACGCGCGACGGCGGCAAAGATGTTCGACGGGATCAGGTTGAGGATGGTCTGGACGAACGCATGCTCATGCTGCACTTCCGCCGCAGTCGCCTGGTACTTGGAGATGTCCACGGTACCCAGCGTACTCATGTCGATGCCCGCACCGGGGTGGAACACGTTGGCCAGCAACAGGCCGACCACGATGGCGATGGTGGTGACGATTTCGAAGTAAAGGATGGTTTTGACACCGATGCGCCCGAGCTTTTTCGCGTCACCGACACCGGCAATGCCGACGATCAGCGAAGAAATCACAATCGGGATCACGATCATCTTGATCAGGCGGATAAAGATATCGCCCGCTGGCTGCAGCACATTACTGATCCACCAGGCCTTTTCAGCACTGAAATGGTTGAGCACGGCACCGATTGCGATACCCAGCACCAAACCGATGAGGATCTGCCAGGCGAGGCTTAGCTTTGCCTTCTTCATGTCATTACCCTTACTTCAAGTGAACTTAAGGCAAATGCGCCAGCTGCAACGCCCGGAAGCGAAAAAGTGTGTGCATCTGCCTCCGTAGAAGGTCACCGCCGCATGGCCGAAATGGCTTACTGGCAGGCGAAAAAAGGCGCAACTATTCCCATGCAAGGAGGCGACGTCTAATGCCGTAAACGCCTACCCTATGCCGAATCGGCATGGCTTTTTTTAAGAATAACTGTCCGAACGGTCAGTTCAAATGCGACATTTTGCCCGGTGAATATGCCGTGAACCGGTCAAATCAGGCTCGCTCAGAGATTCAGGACAACCTGGGAGCGTTGGCAAAAATGCCCGTGCTTTCAGCGGTACATTGACTGAAATGTCCTATGGCGCGGGCAAAATTTTCTCGATAGATGGTCGCCCCGACATACCCAGTAATGATTGGGCTCGGGCGAAAAGAAGACTCTCGGCTATGAGCGGCATAAGAGGCGGGGATGAACGTCATAAGCGCGCCGCAAGTCCAGCAAGCTCGAGAGCGTGTGGACTTGCGGCGCAGCTTTTCACCTGACCCGGCCCTTGCGCAGGCACTCCCTGTCCCCGTAGGTCGCGCCGATCGCGAAGGATCAGAGCAACCCGGCCCCCTGGTCATGCATCACCCTTGGCGAGCGATGCAAACAGAAAGAAGCGCACAGGCTTCTTTCTATGGACGCCGGTCCCGTAGACGACAAATGCATCAGACGGAACCTAGTACCAATTCGGATCTTTCTTAAGCTGCTCCATCAGCAGCTTTTGCATGCCTGCGTCCGGCTTACCGATAAACCGGTAATCGGCGTGCCGGGTCGGGGATTTGTCCGCCGGCAGGCCGGCCGGGACTTCCACCAACATGGCGTAGGCATCTTCCTTGTCGTAACTGAAGGCGACGATCAGGCGCTTGTTTCGGCAGGTGTCTGCGGTTTCGCAGAGCGGCCCGACCAAGTACTTGTCGCCACCTTCTTCGACGGCATTCATTTGCTCGGCGGCGCCGGACAGGTTCATGACCCATTCCGGCAGGCGCTCTTCTTTCTTCACCACGCTTTGCCAGGTTTCACGGTACTGCGGGTCCGCGCCGAGCAATTCGTTGGCGCGGCTCTGGCCGTCGTGAGCGGCCATCGCCAAGCCGCTGCCGCCCAGGAGCAGGACGGCAGCCATGGTTTTGAGGGACAAACGGGTCATATTCAGCCTCGGCCGCGACGACCAAAGAAGAACGAAGCGATGAACATCACCAGGAAGACCACAAACAGGATCTTGGCGATACCCGTGGCGGTGCCCGCGATACCACCGAAGCCCAGGACTGCAGCCACAATGGCGATGATCAGAAATGTGATTGCCCAACTCAACATGGTGATTCTCCTTACGCTTTTATAGGGGGTGACAGCGGTACTGCCGTGCAATCGCTCAACTCAAGCGACCTTTTATTGCCTAGAACACCCAACGTTCCTGGGATGGCAGTTCATTCAGGGCAGACGCCTGGTCAACCATCCGCAGTTGGGGAACGGTTACATCGGCAGAAACGCTGCCAACGGAACGGCTATCAATGGAACGAAAGTGGGTCTGGGTCATCGCCGGACGTTCGAAATGCGGGGTTTGCTGCTGACTCTGCTGCCAATGCTGCAGCTGCTGGCCGCCAATCAACGTGACCATCAAGGCCAGGCTGGCGAACAGGCCTTGTTGCAAGCGCAGTGGCGATACATGCAGTGAGCTGAGGCTTGGGCGAGTCATGCTGCTTTCTCCCGCATTTTGATTATTCGTTAGGAGAGCTATTGCAGAGCGCATGCCAGTTTTTTTACAAAATAATATTCAACTAAATCAATCAGTTAGATATATGCGACCGGAGCAAAGCCCAGCATCCTGCACGATGGCCGCCTGGGCGCCGTGCGAAATGCACGATCGCCAGCGGTCGGATCGACGGATAGAAAACCCATCGCGCGTTGCCGAAGTGGCAAGAAGGCATGAAAACGCCATTGGGCGCAGGCTTTGTAGGAATGCAGGCAGATAGCTGCACGACGTTGCGCTTTATCGATCAGAATGAACCATGCAACTTGCCCGATTATTCCGGGACTAAACACCATCATTCATATTAAGGAGCGCGGGACAGATGGAATCAGCCAAGGAACTTCAAGGCCGCATTCTTTTGGTGGACGACGAATCCGCAATCCTTCGTACCTTCCGTTATTGCCTGGAAGATGAGGGCTACACCGTAGCCACCGCCAACAGCGCCGCCCAGGCCGATGCCTTGATGCAACGCCAGGTGTTCGACCTGTGCTTCCTCGACCTGCGCCTGGGCGAGGACAACGGCCTGGATGTGTTGGCGCAGATGCGTATCCAGGCGCCGTGGATGCGCGTGGTGATTGTGACCGCGCATTCCGCCGTCGACACCGCCGTGGATGCCATCCAGGCCGGCGCGGCTGATTATCTGGTCAAACCGTGCAGCCCCGACCAACTGCGCCTGGCCACCGCCAAACAGCTGGAAGTGCGCCAGCTCTCCGCGCGCCTGGAAGCACTGGAAGGCGAAGTGCGCCAACCGAAAGACGGTCTCGACTCCCACAGCCCGGCGATGATGGCGGTGCTGGAAACTGCGCGCCAAGTGGCCGGGACTGACGCCAACATCCTCATCCTCGGCGAGTCCGGCACCGGTAAAGGCGAGCTGGCGCGGGCCATTCATGGCTGGAGCAAGCGCTCGAAGAAATCCTGCGTCACCATCAACTGCCCGTCGCTGACGGCGGAGCTGATGGAAAGCGAACTGTTCGGCCATAGCCGCGGTGCCTTTACCGGCGCCAGCGAAAGCACCTTGGGCCGGGTCAACCAGGCGGATGGCGGCACGCTGTTTCTCGACGAGATCGGCGATTTTCCCCTCACTCTGCAACCCAAGTTGCTGCGTTTTATCCAGGACAAGGAATACGAGCGCGTGGGCGACCCGGTCACCCGGCGCGCCGATGTACGCATCCTCGCGGCCACCAACCTGAATCTCGAAGACATGGTGCGCGACGGCCGCTTCCGCGAAGACTTGCTGTACCGCCTCAACGTCATCACCTTGCACCTGCCGCCGTTGCGCGAACGCAGCGAAGACATCCTGGCCTTGGCCGACCGCTTCCTCGCCCGCTTCGTCAAGGAATACGCGCGACCGGCGCGGGGCTTCAGCGATGAGGCACGCGAAGCGCTGCTCAACTACCGCTGGCCGGGCAATATCCGCGAGCTGCGCAACGTGGTGGAGCGCGCGAGCATTATCTGCCCGCAGGAAAAAGTCGAAATCAGCCACCTCGGGATGGCCGAACAGCCGACCAACAATGCCCCCCGTATCGGTGCAGCGTTGAGCCTGGACGAGCTGGAAAAAGCGCATATCGGCGCGGTACTTGCCACCAGCGACACCCTGGATCAGGCGGCCCGCACCCTGGGCATCGACGCGTCGACGCTGTACCGCAAACGCAAACAGTACAACCTGTGAGCGGCACCCTATGAAGTTAGCGATGACATTGCGCACTCGGTTATTCCTGAGTATCTCAGCGCTGATCACCGTCGCCCTGCTGGGGTTGATCCTGGGCCTGGTCAGCGTGATGCAGATGGCCAAGACCCAGGAGTCGTCGATCCGCAGCAACTTCATCACCCTCGACCTGGGACTCAAACTGCGCCAGAGCCTGGGCGATCAGTTGATGATGATGCTCGAACAGCGCCCCAATCCCGAGGCGCTGCAAGCGTCCGAACAGCGTTACTTCGAGCTGCTCGACCAAGGCATTGCGCATGAACAGCGCGACGGGCACAGCAGCGGTTTCAGCCGGGCCCGGGCCGACTATCAGCGCTTCCTGGCGGCTTTTGACGAGTCTCAACAAGCGTCCCCACCGCCCGGCAGCAAAGAGAAAATCACCGAAACCTTCAATGTCCTGCGCAACGGCCTGATCGCCGAGCACAAGCAGGCCTTGGAAAACATCAGCGCCAGCGAACATAAATCCCGCGAGCGCGCCTTGTTGATCGCCGGGCTGCTGGGGTTAGTTGGCCTCGCGGTGTTGATCATCGGTTTTGTTACCGCCCATGGCATCGCCCGACGGTTTGGCGGGCCGATCGAAGCACTGGCCAAGGCCGCCGACAAGATCGGGCAAGGCGATTTCGAAGTGACCCTGCCCATTTCTTCGGCAGCGGAAATGAACCAACTGACCCGACGCTTCGGCATCATGGCCGAAGCCTTGCGCCAGCATCAGGCAACCAATATCGATGAGTTGCTCGCCGGCCAGCAGCGCCTGCAGGCGGTACTCGACAGTATCGACGATGGCCTGTTGATGATTGACCGGCAAGGCCGCCTGGAACACCTCAACCCAGTGGCACAGCGCCAGTTGGGCTGGGACGAGGAACGTCTCGGCCAGGGCCTGGGCGAGGCGCTGGGTCGCCCGGAAATGGACGATCAGCTGCAACTGGTGTTGCGCGGCGGCAGCCTGGAGCGCGCGCCGGACGACCTGGAAGTGGAAGTCGAGGGCGAACTGCGCCTGCTGACCTACAGCCTGACGCCGGTGAGCCACACCCAGGGGCATATCCTCGGTGCCGTGATGGTGCTGCATGACGTCACCGAACAGCGCGCCTTTGAACGGGTACGCAGCGAGTTCGTGTTGCGCGCCTCCCACGAATTGCGCACGCCGGTGACCGGCATGCACATGGCCTTCGGCTTGTTCCGCGAACGCGCGAAGTTTCCCGCGGAGTCCCGTGAAGCGGACCTGCTGGATACGGTCAATGAAGAAATGCAGCGCCTGATGCAGTTGATCAATGACCTGCTCAACTTTTCGCGCTACCAGAACGGCATGCAAAAACTCACCCTGGCCCCGTGCGATGTCACCGACCTGCTGGAGCATGCACGGGCGCGCTTTGCCGAGCCGGCGAATGCACAACACATCGAACTGCTGGTAGAAGCCCAGCCCGACCTGCCTCGGCTGTATGCCGACCAGGCGCAACTGGAACGCGTGCTCGACAACCTGTTGGGCAACGCCCTGCGCCATACCGCCGAGGGCGGGCAGATCCGTCTGCAGGCACGACGCCATGGCGAGCGGGTGATCATCAGCGTCGAGGACAACGGCGAAGGTATCGCCTATGGTCAACAAGGGCGCATCTTCGAACCCTTCGTGCAGGTGGGCCGCAAGAAAGGCGGCGCCGGCCTGGGGCTGGCGCTGTGCAAGGAGATCGTGCAACTGCACGGCGGCCGCATGGGCGTGTATTCGCGGCCGGGGCAGGGCACGCAGTTCTACATGGCGTTGCCGCTGTAGCAATTAACGCCGGTCGAGGGCACGCAGGATCGCGGCACTCTCGGCATCCGGCGTGCCATCGAACAGCGCAGGGCGGAAGTGCATCTGGAACGCGGCGAGCACATGGCGCGTGGCGACGTCCAGCTCACCGGTCTGCGGCGTCTGGTAGCCCAGGTGCGCCAACGCTTCCTGGAACCAAGTGATGCTCGGCAGGTCCGTGGCGTACTGCGCCTGGAAGCGTGCCACTGCCTGCGCGTCGGGCCAGACGCCCAAGCCTTTCTCGGCCAGGCGCTTCCATGGGAACAACGGCCCCGGGTCCAGCTTGCGCAGCGGCGCGATATCGCTGTGACCGATGATATTTCGGGGATCAATGCCGTTGCGCGTGCTGATGTCCTTGAGCAACACCTCCAGGGATTTCACCTGCGCTTCGGAATACGGGTACCACACGCGGCCCGTCGGCGTGTCGCGGAACCCCGGGTTGACGATCTCGATCCCGATGGAGCTGGAGTTCAGCCAGGTGCGGCCCATCCACTCGCTTTCCCCGGCATGCCAGGCGCGCTGGCTTTCATCCACCAGCTTGTAGATGGTGCCCGAAGCGTCGTCGCCGATCAGGTAATGGCTGCTGACCTGACCATGGGTCAGCAGCGCCAGAGAGCGTTCGAGGTTGGTCGAGGTGTAATGGACGACCACGAACTGCACGCGGTTGTCATGGTTGACCGAAGGGTGGCTGGTATCCAGGCGCGGGCCGCTGGCGCAGCCGCTGAGCAGGAGGAACACAAAGGCGAAGTACACGGATTTCATGGCGGATAACGTTACGCTGAAGACGATAATGCAACAGTGTAACGTACCGTTTGTGGCCCGAACGTCAAATTACAAAATGGAACATCTTTTAGGCCGCCTGCACCCGGTTACGTCCCGCTGCCTTGGCCCGGTACAACGCCTCGTCGGCGCGCTTGAGCGCCAGGTCGCTGCGCTCGCCGGGCTGGAACTGCGCCACGCCCATCGACACCGTGATCGTCACCGGCTCGCCCTTGAAGTGGAACGGGCAGACTTCAATCGCCGCGCGCAGCGCTTCGCCGGCGGCGAGGGCATTCGCCAGGGGTGAGTCGGGCATCAGCAACACAAACTCTTCGCCGCCGAAGCGCGCAATGAAGTCGCCGGGGCGCAGGCGCTTGCGCAGCACACTGGCGATGATTTTCAGCACTTTGTCCCCGGCCAGGTGCCCGTAACCGTCGTTGATACGCTTGAAGTGATCGAGGTCCAGCATCGCCAGCGACAGGCTGTTGCCGCGCTGATGCCAGAGGTTGACCTCATGGTCCAGGCGCTCGCTCCACGCGGCACGGTTGGGCAAGCCGGTAAGCGGATCGACCAGCGCTTTCTGGCGCTGTACTTCGAGGTGATCGCGATAACCCTGGGCCTCCTGCTCCATATTGGCGACGCGTTCGGCGAGCCCTTTCAAGCGCTCCGCCACTTCCTGCTCGCGCAGGTCACGCTGCTGCTGGTGCTGGTCCATGGTGCCGAGCAGGCCTTCAAGGTGGCTTTCCAATACCTGCTTGAGGCTGTCCAGGTCGGCGGCGCCCTGCACACTGCTTTGCAGGCCGTCGACCTGTTCGCGGATTTGCGTGTCCAGCTCACGGGCGGCCGAGCGACTGTCGGCATAGCCTTCGCTGGCCGTCTGCAGATGGCCCTGGAACGCTTCGAGGCGTTCGTTGAGCTGCTTGAGGTAGGCCTCGAACTCATGCTGGCCGCTGTCGGTGATCGCCAGCATCAGCGTGGCCAGGTCATCGAGGATCGGCAGCAGTTCGTACCAGTTCAAACCATGGGCCAGGCGCTCGCGCATGGCTTCGGCCTGGGGCCGGTGGCGCTCGGGCAGGGACAGGTCTTCCAGCAGGCCAAGCAAGGTGTCTTCAATGTGTTTGGCCACGGAGCTGTAGGACGGCTCCGGCGAATCGGGCAGGGCGTAGATTGCGTCCGCCAGCAGCTCGTCCGGGTCCGGCGCGTCCAGCACCGGCGGCAGTGACAGGCTGCCGATGACGGTTTGTTGCGGTGCATCGACCTGAACCGGCGGTGGTTCGATAAGCGCGGCGAGTGCGCTTTCGGCGCCAGGTTCTGGCGCCGCTGCTGGAAGCGCCGCGGGTGTCGCCACTTCGACGGGCCGGGCGATCGGCGTGGGCTGGGGCGCGGCTTCGGGGGCGACGACCGGGCTCACGACCTCGGCCGCCGTGGCCGCCTTGGCCGCTGCCACCGGTTCCGGCGGTTCCGGCGGCGGCGGGGCCGAGCCTTGCGGCAACGGCGCGAACGCCCGCAGGGCCTGGGCCAACTCGTCGGACTGGGGTGGCGGTGCCGCCTCGGCGACGGGTTCGGGCACCGGCCTGGCGGCGGCGGGCGCAGAAGGCGCAGAAGGCGGCGGCGCGGGGTCGCCGGTCGGCGCCTCACTCACAACTTCCTTGGCGCCAAACAGACGTTGCAGCAGGCCGGGACCGGGGCGTGGGGTTTCGCCGTCCGGTTCCAGGTTATTCAACGCCTGCCCTTGCAGGTTGCTCAACTCACTGAGCAACAGCGGGATCTCGCGCGCCTGGCCCACGCGGCTATCCAGCTGCTTGGCGAAGGTTTTCAACGGGCGGGCCACCTCGCGGGGCAGCGGCAGTTTCTGCAACTGCGCAACCAGGGCCGTGAGCGCGCTGCTCATCTGGTCAATCCGGGTTTCGCGACGCTGCTCCGAATCCAGTACGGCTTTTTCCAGGCGCGGCAGCAATGCGGCGAGGGCGGCATCCATGTCGTCGCTGCGCACCACGTCGCGCATTTCCTTCATGCATTGATCGACCGCACGGTCGGTGCCTTCAGCGGCCAACGTACTGCGCACCAAGCCTCGGCGCAGCAGGTCGAGGCGGGCGGCCCAGCGGCGTTCGAGTTTGTCTTGTTGATCGATGCTTTTAAGGTATTTCTCTTTCCAGCGCTGGGCTTCGTCGCTCATGCAAGGGGTCCGCGAGGGCCGGGGCTCAACGCGGGCAATGCATCCACCGTGAGCGAACCCGGCAGACGAATCTCTACCGCGACCGGCAGGTGATCGGAGATGGGCTGCGCCAGCACCTGCACACTTTCAAGCGTGAGGGTCGGACTGAGCAGGATGTGGTCAAGACAGCGTTGCGGGCGCCAGCTGGGGAACGTGGCTTCGACTTGCGGCGCCAGCAACCCAAGGTCACGCAACGGGGAATTCTGCAGCAGGTCGGTGGCATGGGTGTTCATGTCCCCCATCAACACCTGATGCTTGTAGCCGCCAATCAACTCACGCACGTAGGCCAACTGCAGGTTGCGGGTCCGCCCCCCGAGCGCCAGGTGCATCATCACCACCACCAGGGCTTCCGAACCTTCGCCAAAACGCACGAGGATCGCGCCACGACCCTTGGGGCCCGGCAATGGGTGATCTTCGATGGCCGATGGCTTCAGGCGGCTGAGCACGCCGTTGCTGTGCTGCGCCAGACGCCCGAGGTTGCGATTGAGTTGCTGATACCAGTAGGGAAATGCACCCAACTGGGCCAGGTGTTCCACCTGGTTGATGTAGCCGGAGCGAATGCTGCCGCCGTCGGCTTCCTGCAGGGCGACCAGGTCGAAGTCGCCCAACAGGTCGCCGATCTTCTGCAGGTTGCCGGCCCGCCCGTTGTGGGGCAGCAAGTGCTGCCAGCCACGGGTGAGGTAGTGCCGGTACTTCTCGGTACTGATACCCACCTGGATATTGAAGCTGAGCAGCCGCAGGCGGCTGTCCGCCGGCAGGCCCGTGGATTCCAGGTGAGCTTCGTTGACCTGCGGGTCATGCAGACCGACAACGCGTTCGGTACCCCAGCGACGCATGGCAGGCCCCTTACTTGGCGGCGCGTTCTTTGGCGATCAACTGGTCGGCCACATTGAGGGTCGCTTCAGGACCGCCGGTGGTGCCCAGGTCGAAACGGTACTTGCCGTTGACGATCATGGTCGGAACGCCTTGCACGCCATAAGCCACGGCGAGTTTCTTGGCGGTTTCGATCTGGCCCTTGATGGCGAAGGAATTGAAGGTGGCCAGGAACTTGTCCTTGTCGACACCTTGGGTCGCGACGAAGTCAGCCATGTCCTCAGGCTTGGTCAGGCGCTTGCCTTGTTTCTGGATCGCCTCGAAGACAGCGTTGTGAACCTTGTGCTCGACACCCATGGCTTCCAGGGTCAGGAACAGTTGGCCGTGGGCATCCCATGGGCCGCCGAACATGGCAGGGATGCGTTTGAAGTTCACGTCCTTGGGCAGCTTCTCAACCCATGGGTTGATGGTTGGCTCGAAGGCGTAGCAATGCGGGCAGCCGTACCAGAACAGCTCCACCACTTCGATCTTGCCCGGCACCGAAACCGGCACAGGGTTGGCCAATTCCACGTAGGTTTTACCGGCTTCAAGCGGCACGTCGGCGGCTTGTGCGGTCATGCCGAAGAGGCTGGCGGTGACGAGAGCGGCGCTGAGGATCAGATTACGCATGCTTTACTCCTGGACAAATAAAGTCGCCTCACGCGACCTTTGTTGTGACAGGTCTGCGCGGGCATGAGTTCGTTAGTGTAACGGCACCGGCCACAAAAAAGGGCGGCCTAGGCCACCCTTTTTATGCTTGCATCAACGGATTAATCGAGCGTTAACGCAGCCCTCGATCAGTGCAGCCCCTGAATGTATTGGGAAACCGCTTCGATGTCCTTGTTGCTCAGCTTGGCGGCAATGCTCTGCATGATTTTGGTATCGCCGTCGTTGGTGCGATTGCCTTCACGGAAGTCCGTCAGTTGCTTGGCGACGTACTGCGCATGCTGGCCACCCACATGCGGGAAGCCCGCAGCGGCGTTGCCCACGCCGTTAGGCGAGTGGCAACCGATGCAGGAAGGCATGCCTTTGTCGAGGTTGCCGCCACGGAACAGTTCTTCGCCACGGGCCACTTGCTTCGGATCAGCAGCTCCCACACTGCCTTTCTGGCTGGAAAAATAGGCCGCGATATCGGCCAGGTCCTGATCGCTGAGGTTGGTCAGCAAGCCGGTCATTTCCAGGACCGTGCGCTTGCCGTCCTTGATGTCGTGCATCTGCTTGGTCAGGTAACGCTCACCCTGGCCGGCCAGTTTAGGGAAGTTCGGCGCCGGGCTATTACCATCCGGTCCATGGCAAGCACCACACACGGCGGCTTTCGCCTGACCCGCAGCAGCGTCGCCTGCAGCATGGGCAACACCGGTGATGCCCAAGGTCAACAGCAGACTCACGATCAGTTTGTTCATCAGCTAATCCAACTACGGCTAAGGGTTTAAGAGTTATCTAACCGGGTTTACTCACCATCCACTCAATGATGGCCTGGTAATCCTCGGTACTGCAGTCCATGCACAAACCACGCGGCGGCATTGCCTTGAAACCCTGGGTCACGTGTTGCACCAGCGTGTCCATGCCTTGCGCCAGTCTGGGCGCCCAGGCTGCCTGGTCACCCCGCTTCGGGGCGTTCGGCAGTTGGCCGGCATGGCAAGCCACGCAAACTCGGTTGTACACCGCTTCCGGTTCCTGTGTAGCCTGAGCGCCGTAAAGCGGCATCAAGACACCGACAGCAAGCAACCATCTGGTCATACATCGACCTTTTCAGGGTTTGGGAGCGTTTTGCGTTCTAATGCGCAATAAAGGTCTATCGCTCCCGTGAACTTCATCCTTCGCTGGGACAAAGCACACACAAAATCTGCGGCATTATATACTGGCGCTACTGAAACGGAAACGACACCGCTTGCCGCACCCTTTTTCGGCACCGCCCACATCGGAAATCTCATGCAACTCAAGAACCCCATCCTCGGCCTGTGCCAACAGTCCACGTTCATGCTCAGCGCCGCCAAAGTGGACCAATGCCCCGATGACGAGGGCTTTGAAGTCGCCTTTGCCGGCCGTTCCAACGCGGGCAAATCCAGCGCCCTGAACACCTTGACCCATGCCAGCCTGGCGCGCACCTCGAAAACCCCGGGCCGCACGCAGTTGCTCAACTTCTTCAAGCTAGACGATGATCGGCGTCTGGTCGACCTTCCGGGCTACGGTTATGCAAAAGTACCTATCCCGCTGAAGCTGCACTGGCAGCGTCACCTCGAGGCTTACCTGGGTGGCCGGGAGAGTTTGAAGGGTTTGATCCTGATGATGGACATCCGTCATCCAATGACCGACTTCGACCTGCTGATGCTCGACTGGGCAGTCGCCAGCGGCATGCCGATGCATATCCTGCTGACCAAAGCCGACAAACTGACCTATGGCGCCGCCAAGAACACGCTGTTGAAGGTGCAGGCGGAAATCCGCAAAGGTTGGGGTGACACCATCACCATCCAGCTGTTCTCGGCGCCAAAGCGCCTGGGCCTGGAAGAAGCCTACACCGTGCTGGCCGACTGGATGGAATTGGCCGACAAGGGCGCAGAAACCGCGGAGTGACTTTTGCGCAGGCAAAAAAAACCCCGGACTTCGTATGGGGAGGGGAAGTTCGGGGTTCAAGCTCCGGACCGCTAGGGCGGGGTCCAGATATCTGCCAACACTTAACACAACATAGGAGCATTGAAGGGCTTCACCGCCCATTCAGTAACTCTGAGTGGCATTTCATGAGTTAAGTTCCGGCACGTACAAAAAACTATTTGCAATAAGCGACGGCATTTTCGGGTCTAAAGCGTTCTGCCACCACCCTCGGCGGTGGCAGAACCGCGCTATCAGTGCGCTTCGTCCCAGTTATCACCCACGCCCACTTCCACCAGCAGCGGCACATCCAGCGTCGCCGCGTGGCTCATGTGCTGGCGGATCTCTTCACGCACTTGATCGACCAGATCCTCGCGAACCTCCAGCACCAGCTCATCGTGTACCTGCAGGATGACTTTGGCATCCAGGCCCGACGCGGTCAGCCAGTTATCCACCGCCACCATGGCTTTCTTGATGATATCCGCCGCCGTGCCCTGCATCGGCGCGTTGATCGCCGTGCGCTCGGCGCCTTTGCGCAGCGCCGGGTTCTTCGCGTTGATGTCCGGCAGGTACAGGCGGCGACCGAAGATCGTCTCGACATAACCCTGCTCGGCCGCCTGGGCGCGGGTGCGCTCCATATAGGCCAGCACGCCCGGGTAGCGGGCGAAATAACGGTCGATATAGGCCTGGGACTGTTTACGATCGACACCGATCTGCTTGGCCAGGCCAAACGCGCTCATGCCGTAGATCAGGCCGAAGTTGATCGCCTTGGCGCTGCGACGCTGGTCGGTGGTGACCGCGCCCAGCTCCACGCCAAATACTTCGGCGGCGGTGGCCTTGTGTACGTCCAGGTCATTGCGGAAGGCGTGCAGCAAGCCTTCGTCCTTGGCCAGGTGCGCCATGATCCGCAGCTCGATCTGCGAGTAGTCCGCCGCCAGCAGCTTGTAGCCTTTTGGCGCGACGAACGCCTGACGAATCCGCCGGCCTTCAGCGGTGCGGATCGGAATGTTCTGCAGGTTCGGATCACTCGACGACAAACGCCCGGTGGCCGCCACCGCCTGGTGGTACGAGGTATGGATGCGCCCGGTGCGCGGGTTGATCTGCTCAGGCAAGCGGTCGGTGTAGGTGCTTTTCAGCTTGCTCATGGAGCGGTACTGCATCAGCACCTTGGGCAGCGGGAAATCCTGCTCGGCCAGTTCGGCAAGCACCGCTTCGGCGGTCGACGCCTGGCCCTTGGCGGTCTTGCTGAGAACCGGGTGGCCGAGTTTTTCGTACAGGATCGCGCCCAATTGCTTGGGCGAGCCGAGGTTGAATTCCTCACCGGCGATGGCAAATGCCTCACGCTCCAGCTCGACCATCTTCTCGCCGAGCTCAACACTCTGCACGCCGAGCAACTTGGCATCCACCAGCGCGCCCTGGCGCTCGATACGCGCCAGTACCGGCACCAGCGGCATCTCGATATCGGTCAGCACGCTGACCAGGCTGGGGATCGCCTGGAGTTTTTCGAACAAGGTCTGGTGCAGACGCAGGGTGACGTCGGCATCTTCAGCCGCGTAAGGGCCGGCCTGTTCGAGGGAGATCTGGTCAAAGGTCAGCTGTTTGGCGCCTTTACCCGCAATATCCTGGAAGCTAACCGTGGTGTGCCCCAGGTATTTCTGAGCCAGGCTGTCCATGTCATGCCGCGTGGCGGTGGAGTCGAGGACGTAGGATTCGAGCATGGTGTCGTAGGCAATGCCCTGCACCGTGATGCCACAATTCTGATCGCCACCGATGGCACAGTTGGCGAGGATATTCATATCGAACTTGGCGTGCTGGCCCACCTTGAGCTTGCTCGGGTCTTCGAGGATCGGCTTGAGCGCGCGCAGCACCGTGTCGCGGTCCAGCTGCTCCGGCACGCCCATGTAGGAATGGGTCAGCGGGATGTAGGCCGCTTCGTAGGGCTGCACCGCGAACGACAACCCAACCAGCTGCGCTTGCTGTGCATCGATGCCGGTGGTCTCGGTATCGAAGGCGAACAGCTTGGCCTCGCCGAGCTTCTTCAGCCACACATCGAAACGCGCCTGATCGAGGATGGTCTCGTACTTGAGCTCGGTGTTGACGACCGGCGCATTCTCGGCGACCGGAGCCGCCACCTCCAAGCCGGTGCGCTTGGCGTCGCGCTGCACTTCCTCGAACCAGCTTTTGAACTCCAGGAGGGTGTACAGCTCCAGGAGTTTTTCGCGATCCGGCTCGATCAGGTGCAGATCATCCAGGCCCACGTCCAGCGGCACGTCGATCTTGATCGTCGCCAGCTGATAGGAAAGGAAGGCCATGTCCTTATGCTCTTGCAGCTTGGCCGGCAGGGTCTTGGCCCCACGGATAGGCAGGCTCGGCACAATATCCAGATTTTCATACAGCTCTTTCAGGCCGCCATTGACGCCCACCAGCAAGCCGGAAGCGGTCTTCGGACCAATGCCCGGAACGCCAGGAATGTTGTCGGACGAATCGCCCATCAACGCCAGATAGTCGATAATCTGCTCCGGAGCGACGCCAAATTTCTCCTTTACGCCCTCCACATCCATGGCGCTACCGGTCATGGTGTTGACCAGGGTAATGTGCCCGTCCACCAACTGCGCCATGTCTTTGTCGCCGGTCGAGATCACCACCGGGCGGTCCGCGGCTGCGCTGCTGCGGGCCAGGGTGCCGATCACGTCATCGGCTTCGACGCCTTCGACGCACAACAGCGGGAAACCCAGGGCGATCACGCTCTGGTGCAGGGGCTCGATCTGCAGGCGCATGTCGTCGGGCATGCTTGGGCGGTTGGCCTTGTATTCGGCGTACATTTCGTCGCGAAAGGTCCCACCCTTGGCGTCGAACACGACCGCGAACGGGCTGTCCGGGTACTGCTTGCGCAGGCTCTTGAGCATGTTCAACACGCCCTTGACCGCACCGGTCGGCAGGCCTTTGGAAGTGGTCAGCGGTGGCAGCGCGTGGAAGGCGCGGTACAGATATGAAGAACCGTCCACCAGGACGAGGGGGGCTTGGCTCATGAGCAGGATCAACCTTTTCGGCGGGTCAGGCGCTAGAATAGCCGGACCACAGACAACAAAGGGACAAGGTTATCATGCGCTCATTCAATCGCCTGCTGTTGACCGGCTTGTTTGCATTCGCTCCGATGGTTGCCATGGCGGCCGACAGTGCGCCTTCGGGTGATCCGGAAGTTACCATTCGCACAGAGGGCGACAGAACCATTCAGGAGTACCGTCAAAACGGTTTCCTGTATGCAATCAAGATAACGAAGAAAGGCTTCCCACCGTATTTCCTGGTGCGCGCGGACGGAACCGATGCGAATTTCATCCGCTCTGACCAACCGGATATGCTGATCCCGTCATGGAAGATCTTCGAATGGAAATGATTTCTTAACTTCAATTGGCGCCGCACACCGCGGCGCCCGTACTGGCAGTTTTAACCATGTCTGTGTTCACCCCCCTGGCTCGGACCGAGCTGGAAACCTTTCTTGCCCCTTACGGGCTCGGCCGCCTGCTTGATTTCCAGGGGATCGCCGCGGGTAGCGAAAACACCAATTTCTTCATCAGCCTGGAACAGGGTGAGTTCGTCCTGACCCTGGTCGAGCGCGGCCCGGTGCAGGAAATGCCGTTCTTCATCGAACTGCTCGACGTGCTCCACGACGCCGACTTGCCGGTGCCTTACGCCCTGCGCACCACCGACGGCGTGGCCCTGCGCGAATTGGCCGGCAAACCGGCGCTGCTGCAACCGCGCCTGGCCGGCAAGCACATCAAGGACGCCAATGCCCAGCACTGCGCCCAGGTCGGCGACCTGCTTGGCCATCTGCACCTGGCGACCCAGGGCGACAAGGTACTGGAGCGCAAGACCGATCGCGGGCTGGACTGGATGCTCAGCGAAGGCGCGCAGTTGATTTCGCACCTGGACGCAGCGCCGCAACGCCTGCTGCGCGACGCACTGGATGAGATCGAGGCCCACAAGGCGCAGATCCTCGCCCTGCCGCGCGCGAATATTCATGCGGATCTGTTTCGCGACAACGCGATGTTCGAAGGCACGCACCTGACGGGCTTGATCGACTTTTACAACGCCTGCTCGGGCCCGATGCTGTACGACGTGGCGATCGCCCTGAATGACTGGTGCTCGGACGCCGACGGCGTACTCGACGGCCAGCGCGCCCGCGCACTGCTCGGGGCTTATGCGGGGTTGCGCCCGTTTACCGCGAAAGAAGCCGAGTTGTGGCCGACGATGTTGCGCGTGGCGTGCGTGCGGTTCTGGTTGTCACGCCTGATCGCGGCGGAGTCGTTTGCCGGGCAGGATGTGTTGATTCATGACCCGGCGGAGTTCGAGCATCGGCTGGCGCAGCGCCAGCAGGTCGCGATCCAGCTGCCGTTCGCGCTCTAAAATGCGGGAGGGAGCTTCTTGCTCCCTCCTACAGACGTTATGCCTGGGCTTTCAGAGCGACTCCAGGCAGCCCGCCAAGTCATTGCCCAGCTTGTCCAGCACCTGTTCGTAACCTTGAGCGGAAGCCGGGGTGTACCCGCCCAACGCATCCAGCTCCGCCAATTTCACCGGCAAACCGGCCACCAGCGTTTCCGCCAGGCGCGGACGCAGCGGCGGCTCACTGAACACGCAGGTCTTGCCGACTTCCTGCAAACGTGTACGCATCGCCGCCACATGCTGGGCACCGGGCTGCACTTCGGCGGCCACGCTGAACACACCGGCGTGCTTGAGGCCGTAGGCCTCTTCGAAATAATCAAAGGCTTCGTGGAACACAAAGTAAGGCTTGTCGTGGATGCCGGCCATCCGCGCTTTCAAGCGCGCGTCCAACGCATCCAGTCGGCTCACGAACGCCTTCACGTTGAGCTGGTAGCGCTCGGCATTGGCCGGGTCCGCGGCGCTGAGGTCGGCGCCCATGCGTGCGGCAATCACCCGGGCGTTGAGCGTCGACAACCACAGATGTGCGTCCAAAGTGCCTGGGCGATGATCGTGGTCATGTTCGTCGGCATCGTCGGCGTGGGAATGGCTATCTTCGGCGAAACGACGGAGTTTCATGCCCGGAAGATCCTGCACGGCCACCGTCGGCAGGCTGCGCCCCTTGAGGACGCGGGGCAGGAAGCCTTCCATGTCCGGGCCGATCCAATACAGCAAGTCCACCGACTGCACGCGCCGCACGTCGGATGGGCGCAACGCATAGTTATGCGGCGAGGCCCCCGGCGGCAACAACACCTCGGGAACCGCCACGCCGTCCTGCACAGCCGCGGCAATCAACTGCAGCGGCTTGATGCTGGTCAGCACCTTGACCTCCGCCTGAGCGGCACCCGCGGTGAGCAAACTGGCGACAAATACGACAAAAACGGGAAAAAGTCGGGACACGATGACCACTCAATGGCGTAGGAACGGGTAACATAATAACGTCTCTATCAAATATCTGTCGCCGCTCATGCCTATAACACCGCTTGCCAGCCGTCCCCACGACCACTCTCACTGCGTGCACACCGCGCTGTCGGAGGCCGACACCCTCTGCGCACGGCAGGGTCTGCGCCTGACCGCCCTGCGTCGGCGCGTGCTGGAACTGGTCTGGCAGAGCCACAAGCCGCTGGGCGCCTACGACATCCTCGGCGTGCTCAGCGAGCAGGACGGTCGCCGCGCCGCGCCGCCCACGGTGTACCGCGCGCTGGATTTCCTGCTGGACAACGGCCTGGTACACCGCATCGCGTCACTCAACGCCTTCGTCGGCTGCAACCACCCGGAACACGCGCACCAGGGTCAGTTCCTGATCTGTCGCAAGTGCCACGCCGCCATTGAGCTTGAGCAAAGCAGCATCAGCGACGCCATCATCCAGAGCGCCGCCGACGTCGGCTTCAAGGTGGAAGGGCAAACCGTCGAAGTCGTCGGGCTCTGCGCCGGTTGCCAGGGGGCTTGATGAGCAACGCGTTAATCCGCCTGGAGCAGGTCGGGGTCACGTTCGCTGGGCAAAACGTGCTGGATAACATCGCGCTGAGCGTCGAACCGGGGCAGATCGTCACGCTGATCGGCCCCAATGGCGCCGGCAAGACCACCCTGGTGCGCGCCGTACTCGGCCTGCTCAAGCCCGACACCGGCAGTGTGTGGCGCAAGCCCAAGCTGCGTGTCGGTTATATGCCGCAAAAACTCTTCGTGGACCCGACGCTGCCCTTGTCGGTGCTGCGCTTCCTGCGCCTGGTGCCGGGCGTGGACCGCGCCCGCGCGCAAGCCGCGCTCAAGGAGGTCGGTGCCGAACAGGTCATCGACAGCCCGGTGCAAAGCATCTCCGGCGGTGAAATGCAGCGCGTGTTACTGGCCCGCGCCCTGTTGCGCGAGCCGGAGCTGCTGGTGCTCGACGAACCGGTGCAGGGCGTCGACGTCGCCGGCCAGGCCGAGTTGTACAGCTTAATCACCCGCCTGCGCGACCGCCTTGGCTGCGGCGTGCTGATGGTCTCCCACGACCTGCACCTGGTGATGAGCACCACCGACCAAGTGGTGTGCCTCAACCGCCACGTGTGCTGCTCCGGCCATCCGGAGCAAGTCAGCGGCGATCCGGCGTTCGTCGAGCTGTTCGGCAAGAACGCGCAGAGCCTGGCGATTTATCACCACCATCACGACCACGCCCATGACCTGCATGGCGCCGTGGTCGACGATCCCGCCACACCCCACACTCACGTTCATGGAGATAGCTGCAAGCATGGCTGATTTTCTGCTCTACGCCCTGCTGGCAGGCTTGGCTCTGGCGCTGGTGGCGGGCCCGCTGGGCTCGTTCGTGGTCTGGCGGCGCATGGCCTATTTCGGCGACACCTTGTCCCACGCCGCATTGCTGGGCGTGGCCCTGGGCTTTCTGCTGGATGTGAGCCCGGCCATCGCCGTGACCGTCGGCTGCCTGCTGCTGGCGGTGCTGCTGGTGACCCTGCAACAGCGCCAGCCGCTGGCCTCCGACACGTTGCTGGGCATCCTGGCGCCCAGCACCCTGTCCCTGGGCCTGGTGGTGCTGAGCTTCATGCATGAAGTACGCATCGACCTGATGGCTTACCTGTTCGGCGACCTGCTGGCGATCAGCCCCACGGACCTTGCGTGGATTCTCGGCGGCAGCGCAGCCGTGCTGGTGCTGCTGGTGACGCTGTGGCGCCCGCTGCTGGCAATCACCGTGCATGAAGAACTGGCCACGGTGGAAGGCTTGCCCGTGCCCGCGCTGCGCATGACCTTGATGTTGTTGATCGCCGTGGTGATCGCTGTCGCGATGAAGATTGTCGGCGTATTGTTGATCACGTCACTGCTGATCATTCCCGCAGCCGCCGCCCAGCGCCACGCCCGCTCGCCGGAACAGATGGCGATCGGCGCCAGCGTACTGGGGATGCTGGCAGTGTGTGGGGGCCTGGCGCTGTCCTGGTTCAAGGACACGCCGGCAGGGCCGTCGATTGTGGTCACGGCGGCCGCCCTGTTTCTGCTGAGTTTTGTCCTGCCCCGTCGAGGGGTGTAGACTTGCTCGCTTTTTGCGCAAATAGAGAGTCGCAGGAATGAAGCCGTTCACCTCCCGTTATCTGCTCCTTGCCGCATTTTCCCTGCTGCTGGGCGCTTGTCAAAGTACCCCGCCCGCCGCCCCGAGGCCCCGGACGCACGCGCTGTCGCCATCGCGCAACTGGAGCAAAACCTGGCCAGCAGCGAGCTGGCCACCGCCGAAGACCAACTGGCCGCGCTGCAAGCCCAGTCGCCCAACGATCCGGCGCTCGAGGCTTACCAGCGTCAACTGGCCGAAGCCTACCTGCAACGCAGTCAGATCGTGTTGCAAAAAGGTGACGTCAACGCCGCCGCTACCGCCCTCAGCCGCGCCCGCGCATTGATGCCCAAGGCTCCGGCGCTGACCGGTGGCGTCAACAGCGCCATCACCCATGCACGCAAAGCCGAGCTGGACAAAGCCGAGGCCGCCCTCAAGGCCGCCGAAACCAAGCCCGCCGCCAAGGTCATCGACCCGGCCGCGCAGAGCACCACCGTGGCGCTGAACCTCACAGACATCGAAGAGCTGCGCCATCAGCTGGATGCCATCGCCACCGACGTGGTGAATTACCAGTGCGATGTGACCATCCAGGCACCGCGCACCCAGGATTACCCGTGGCTGGCGACCTTGCTGAGCAAACGGGTCAAGCGCATTGATTCGGGCTACGACCTGACGATTCACCGGCAGATCCTGAAGACTATTCCGGCGCAGGTTGTGCTGATTCCGCGCAAGGCGGAATAAAGCCATCGGGGGCAAGTCGAATCGTCGCACCGCCCCTCCCACATTTTGAACGGTGAATACATTCAACGTGTGGGAGGGGGCTTGCCCCCGATGGCGATCTAACCAACAACAGATGACTTAAGCCGGAACCGCCTTGGCCTTCGGCTCACGATCCCAGACCCGATGCTGGGCAATCGCTTTAAAGAACGCCTTGAACGCCTTGGCATCCGCCCCCACGATCAACCCCGCATCCGCCTCGAGCTTGAGCAGGTCGAGCAAGGGCTTCGCGTCACTGGCCACGGCAATCGCCTTCAGGTGCTTGTAGGCCTCCAGCAGGTAGTGCAACGCCACGCCGTCCCCACTCAACGCCTTGATCGACGCCTTACCGCCGGGCACGAACACCGCATCAAACGCAATCGAGGGCAGGCCTGCCATCGACGCATCCACCGCCAGATGCTTGCCATCGGCCGTGGTGACCGGCGCCGAGGTCGGCCCGAGCAACTTGGCATGTGCGCCTTCGGCTTGCAGCGCTTTCTTCAATGCGGCAATTGCCGCGCCGTCGACACCATCGGCCGCCAGAATCGCCACTTTGCGCGTTTTGATATCGCCCGACAGCAGGTTCACCTGGCTCAACGCCGGCGACGCTTTCACCGACGCCTTGCGCGGCGGCACCGTGCCTTTGGTCGGTGCGGGCAGGCCCAGGTTCTGTGCAACGCGCCTGGCCAGTTCCAGGTCGATGTTGGCCAGAATCTCATTGACCTGACGGGCACGGATAACCTCGCGCTCCACCTTGCCCAACTCAAAACTGTAGGCCGCAATGATGTGCTCTTTCTCATGGTGGCTCATGCTGTTAAAAAACAGCGTGGCCTGGGAGAAGTGATCGCCAAACGACTCACTGCGCTCGCGCACCTTGTTGGCATCGACGCGCTCGTAATAGGTTTCGAAACCACCCTCCTGAGCCGCGGGCGGCGTTTCTTTCGGCCAACCGCCATCGATCGAATTCGGCTCATACGCAGCCCGGCCCTTATCGATCACAGTGCGATGCTGGGCATCCCGCTGACCATTATGGAAAGGCACTACAGGCCGATTGATCGGCAGCTCATGAAAGTTCGGCCCACCGAGTCGGCTGATCTGGGTATCCGTGTAGGAAAACAGGCGGCCTTGCAGTAGCGGGTCGTTGGTGAAGTCGATACCCGGCACGATATGGCCAGGGCAAAAGGCGACTTGCTCGACTTCGGCAAAGAAGTTGTCGGGGTTGCGGTTAAGCACCATCTTGCCCAGCGGCGTAATCGGCACCAACTCTTCGGGGATGATCTTGGTCGGATCGAGCAGGTCGAAGTCGAACTTATGCTCGTCTTCTTGCGCAACGATCTGTACACCCAACTCCCACTCAGGGTAGTCACCGCCCTCAATCGCTTCCCGCAGGTCGCGACGGTGGTAATCGGTATCTTTACCGGCAAGCTTTTGCGCTTCGTCCCACACCAGGGAGCAGGTGCCGACTGTTGGATGCCAGTGGAATTTCACGAAGCTCGATTTACCTTCGGTATTGATCAAGCGAAAGGTGTGAATACCGAACCCCTGCATGGCACGCAGGCTTTTCGGAATAGCCCGGTCAGACATGGCCCAGATCACCATGTGCGCCGATTCCGGCTGCAGCGAGACAAAATCCCAGAACGTATCGTGAGCCGAGCCACCGGTAGGCATTTCATTGTGCGGCTCAGGCTTTACCGCATGCACAAAGTCAGGAAACTTGATCGCATCCTGAATGAAAAATACCGGCATGTTGTTGCCCACCAGGTCGAAGTTGCCTTCCTCGGTGAAGAACTTCACGGCAAAACCGCGCACGTCGCGCACCGTATCGCCCGAACCACGTGGGCCCTGCACGGTGGAAAAACGCACGAATACCGGGGTTTTATGCTCGGGGTTACGCAGGAAACCGGCCTTGCTCAGCGCCGAATGGTTCTCATAGGTCTGAAAATAGCCATGCGCGCCCGTACCGCGCGCATGCACGATGCGCTCCGGGATACGTTCATGGTCAAAATGCGTGATTTTTTCACGCATGATGAAGTCTTCCAGCAGCGAGGGGCCGCGGGCACCGACTTTCAAGGTGTTCTGGTTATCGGAAATCTTCACGCCTTGGTTGGTACGCAGTGCCTGGCCGGTCGCGTCGCTACGGAATGCCTCCAGGGCCTGCAGCTTGGCGTTGGTGTTGCCACGGTCCAGGGTATCGGTGCCCGCCAGTTCACTCTTCGGCGGGATGGCTGGCTTGTTGGTACTCATCAGACAAAACTCCTTATTCAAAGTGGCCAGAGCGGTCCCCGGCTCGTTTGAGCAAAACCCCAGGCACGGCACCCGGGAAATCGAGTTGCTGAAGTAGTGACTGACACGAATTTGCACCGTTCCTTTTTTATGACCTTTGATCGCGTTATTGCCAAATCGCTGGTTGAATGCGAAATAAATGCTAAGAACCGCTATACGGACAGGCTAAAATGCGCGCCCGGCTAACCGCTGATCCCTTTTCCATGCGCCCCACAAGGTTCGCTACGTGATCGAGTTTCATAACGTCCATAAAACCTACCGCGTCGCCGGTAAGGAAATCCCCGCGCTTCACCCCACCAACCTGCGCGTCGAGAACGGCCAGGTGTTTGGTCTGATTGGCCACTCCGGTGCGGGAAAAAGTACCTTGTTGCGCCTGATCAATCGCCTCGAGCAACCCAGCGGCGGCCAGATCAACGTCGATGGCGAAGAAGTCACGGCCCTGGATGCCAACGGCCTGCGCCGTTTCCGTCAGCAGGTCGGGATGATTTTCCAGCACTTCAACCTGCTGGCCTCCAAGACCGTCGCCGACAACGTGGCGCTGCCGCTGACACTGGCGGGCGAATTGTCGCGCAAGGCCATCGACCAGCGCGTCGCCGAACTGCTGGCGCGCGTCGGCCTGTCGGACCACGCCAAGAAGTTCCCGGCGCAACTGTCCGGCGGCCAGAAGCAGCGCGTCGGCATTGCCCGCGCCCTGGCGACCAAGCCGAAAATCCTGCTGTGCGACGAAGCCACCAGCGCCCTTGACCCGCAGACCACCGCCTCGGTGTTGCAACTGCTGGCCGAGATCAACCGCGAGTTGAAGCTCACCATCGTACTGATCACCCACGAAATGGACGTGATCCGCCGCGTATGCGACCAGGTGGCCGTGATGGATGCCGGCGTGATCGTCGAGCAAGGCTCGGTGGCCGACGTGTTCCTGCACCCCAAGCACCCGACCACCAAGCGCTTTGTCCAGGAAGCCGATCAGGTCGACGAAAGCGAGCAGCGCGATGATTTCGCCCATGTACCGGGCCGCATCGTGCGCCTGACGTTCCAGGGCGAAGCGACCTACGCACCGCTGCTGGGTAACATCGCCCGCGAAACGGGTGTGGACTACAGCATCCTCGCCGGGCGCATCGACCGCATCAAAGACATCCCCTACGGGCAACTGACCCTCGCCATCACCGGCGGTGACATGGAAGCGGCCTTTGCCCGCTTCACCGCCGCCGACGTCCACATGGAGGTGCTGCGCTAATGGAAGTCCTGATGAGTTTCTTCGCCAATATCGACTGGTCCGAAATCTGGCTCGCCACCGGCGACACCATGACCATGCTGTTCGGTTCGCTGTTCTTCACCGTGCTGCTCGGCTTGCCCTTGGGCGTGCTGCTGTTTCTGTGCAGCCCGCGCCAGTTGTTCGAGCAAAAAGGCCTGTACGCGTTGCTGTCGCTGAGCGTGAACATCCTGCGCTCGCTGCCGTTCATCATCCTGTTGATCGTGATGATCCCGTTCACCGTGCTGATCACCGGCACTTCGCTGGGTGTGGCCGGTGCGATTCCGCCGCTGGTCGTGGGCGCAACGCCGTTCTTTGCGCGCCTGGTGGAAACCGCGCTGCGTGAAGTAGACCGCGGCATCATCGAAGCCACCCAGTCCATGGGCGCCAGCACGCGCCAGATCATCACCCATGCTTTATTGCCTGAGGCCCGCCCCGGCATTTTCGCGGCGATTACGGTGACGGCGATTACACTGGTGTCCTACACCGCCATGGCCGGCGTCGTCGGTGCCGGCGGCCTGGGCGACCTGGCCATCCGTTTCGGCTACCAGCGCTTCCAGACTGATGTGATGGTCGTCACGGTGGTGCTGTTGTTGATCCTGGTGCAAATTCTGCAAACCGTCGGCGACAAGCTGGTGGTGCATTTTTCTCGAAAATAACGGCTATTGCCGGCTACACGCCGATAAATGCCCGAACAAGGAGCTTGCTGGATGAAAAAACTACTGGTTGCTTTCGCTGCCGTCGCCGCGTTTTCGGCCCACGCCGAGACCATCACGGTTGCCGCCTCGCCGGTGCCCCACGCGGAAATCCTCGAATTCGTGAAGCCGGCACTCGCCAAAGAGGGCGTGGACTTGCAGGTCAAAGTCTTCACCGACTACGTGCAGCCCAACGTACAAGTGGCCGAAAAGCGCCTGGACGCCAACTTCTTCCAGCACCAGCCGTACCTGGATGAGTTCAACAAAGCCAAGGGCACGCACCTGGTGAGCGTCGGCGCGGTCCACCTCGAGCCTCTGGGCGCTTACTCCAGCAAGTACAAGACCCTGGCCGACCTGCCTGACGGCGCCAACGTCGTGATCCCGAACGACGCCACCAACGGCGGCCGCGCGCTGTTGCTGCTGGCCAAGCACAACCTGATCACCCTGAAGGACCCGACCAACATCCTGTCGACCATCAAGGACATCACCGCCAACCCGAAAAAACTCAAGTTCCGCGAACTGGAAGCCGCCACGTTGCCGCGCGTGCTGACCCAGGTCGACCTGGCGCTGATCAACACCAACTACGCGCTGGAAGCCAAACTGGACCCGTCCAAGGACGCCCTGGTCATCGAAGGCAGCGACTCGCCTTACGTGAACATCCTGGTGACCCGCGAAGACAACAAAGACTCGGACGCCGTGAAGAAGCTGGTCGCAGCCCTGCACACGCCTGAAGTGAAGAAGTTCATCGAAGAGAAGTACAAAGGCGCGATCAAGCCAGCGTTCTGATCCGACTCGCTCCCCAACACACCGCAGATCAAACAATGTGGGAGGGGGCTTGCCCCCGATAGCGGCAGTTCAGTCGATGCATACGTTGACTGACCCACCGCCATCGGGAGCAAGCCCCCTCCCACCTGTGTTTTGTGTTGCCTGTTATTTGCGCTGCAACAGCCCTGGCAACTGCGCCACCAGCTTCTGGTTGTTCAGCGGCGCACGAATGAACCCACGCTGGGTGCCATCCGGGCCGATCAGCGCGAGGTTGCCGCTGTGGTCGACCGTGTAGTTCGGCTTGGTCGTGTCCGCCGGAATGAACGGGATGCTCACCGCGTTCGACACCTTCTGCACATCGTCCACATTCGCGCCGGTCAGGCCTTCGAATTGCGGGTCGAAATAGCCCAGGTATTGCTTGAGCTGAGTCGGCGTGTCGCGGTTCGGGTCGACGCTGACCAGGATCACCTGCAACTTATCCACAGCTTCTTTGGGCAACTCGCTCTTGATCTGGCGCAGTTGGGCGAGGGTGGTGGGGCAGATGTCCGGGCAGAAGGTGTAGCCGAAGAACAGCAGGCTCCACTTGCCCTTCAACTCGTTGACCAGTACCGGCTGGCCGTCCTGGTTGGTCATGGTCACCGGCGGCAATTGGCGGCTTTGCGGCAGCAGGATGATGCCGGCATCGATCAAGGCGGTCGGGTCGCCCTGGCCCTTGCCCGAGAGCACCTTGTTGACGGTCAGGCCCATGATCAACGCGACAATGGCCACCAGAATGAAGACAGTTTTTTGAGTTCGGGTCATAGGTTCAACAATAAGTAGTGGTCTACGAGCAGGGCGATAAACAGGAGGAACAGGTACCAGATAGAGTACTTGAACGTGTTGATCGCCGCGTGCGGCTGAGCGCCACGGTACAGCACCCAGGCCCATTGCAGAAAGCGTGCGCCCAACACCAGCGCAGATCCGAGGTACAGCAGGCCGCTCATATGGATGACGTAGGGCATCAGGCTCACCGCCAGCAGGACGCAGGTGTAGAGCAGGATATGCACCTTGGTGTAGTGCTCGCCATGGGTGACCGGCAGCATCGGAATATCGGCCTTGGCGTATTCCTCCTTGCGGTGAATGGCCAGGGCCCAGAAGTGCGGCGGGGTCCAGGCGAAGATGATCAGCACCAGCAGCAGCGGCTCGGCGCTGACATGCCCGGTGACCGCAACCCAGCCCAACAGCGGCGGTGCCGCGCCGGCCAGGCCACCGATGACGATGTTCTGCGGCGTCGCGCGCTTGAGAAAGCCGGTGTAGATCACCGCATAACCGAGCAACGAAGCCAGCGTCAGCCAGGCCGCCAGCGGGTTGGTGAACGCCAGCAGCAGCGCCAACCCGGCAACAGCCAGAAACAAAGCAAAGGCCAGCGCCGCCCCGGGCGACACACGCCCCTGCGCGATCGGGCGCTTTTGCGTGCGCGCCATCAGCGTATCGATGCGCCGATCGACGACGTGGTTGACCACCGCCGCGCCACCGGCACACAGGGCGATCCCCAGATTGCCGAAGATCAGCACCGCCCACGGCACCCCGGCGCGGGTGGCGAGGAACATGCCCACCAGCGAGGTGATGAGCATCAGCACCACCACTTTCGGCTTGGTCAGCTCCAGGTAGTCACGCCAGATCGCCTGGCCGTGACGCGCGCCGATCAAGGTCGCCATGGCATCTCTCCTTTGAGGGTGATAAGGCCCGATACGTGTTTACGCGGGCTGAAGCGCCAGCCGAACGGCATCTGGCGGCGCACCCGGACCAGGCTGGTACGGGCGTGGTAATTGACCAGTACCAGGGTCAGCAACAAGGCTGCGCCACCGGCGTTGTGACCGACCGCCACCGGCAGCGGCAGGTGGAAATACACGTTGCTCAGGCCCAGGCCGATCTGTGCCGCCAGGGCGATCAGCAGCAGGCCCGCGAGCCGGGTCATGCCCACCGCGCGCAGCTGCCAGGCCAGGCCCAGCAATACCAGGGTGACCAGCAGCGCGCCGATGCGGTGGGTCAGGTGAATGGCCGTGCGCGCGTCGCTGTCGAGCTGGCCGCCGAGGTAATTGGGGCCGATGTGCTGGGTCAGGTGGAAGCCATTGGCAAAGTCCGCCGCCGGCCACCACTGGCCATGGCAGGTGGGCAAATCGATACAGGCCACCGCCGCGTAGTTGGAACTCACCCAGCCGCCTAGTGCGATCTGGCCGATCACCAGCACCAGGCCGGCGGTGGCCCAATATTGCAGGCGCTTGGGCACGATCAGCGCGGGCAGCACGCCGGACAGGCGCAGGGTCAGCAGAAACAACAGGCTCAAGGTCGCAAAGCCGCCCAACAGATGCCCGGTCACCACTTGCGGCCAGAGCTTGAGCGTCACCGTCCACATGCCGAACGCCGCCTGGGCGAACACCACCACCAACAGGAACAGCGGCAACTTCACCGGCTGGCCGGGGTCGCGCCGATGCCGCCACGAGCGCGCCGCCAGCAGCACGATCAGCAGGCCCAGGGTGCCGGCAAAGTAACGATGGACCATCTCGCTCCAGCCTTTGTCGGCCTCCACCGGCGTGTCCGGGAAATGCAACTCGGCATGGGCCAACTGGGCGTCGCTTTGCGGCACGCTGATAAAACCGTAGCAGCCTGGCCAATCCGGACAACCCAGGCCGGCGTGGGTCAGGCGCGTATAGGCGCCGAGCAATACGACAATCAGCGCCAGCAAGGTGGCAAACAGCGCGAGGCGAAATCCAGGTTTGGCCATGACGATGCCCTTATCCGATGTTCGACAGTTTCAGCAGGTGGCGCAGGTCGTTTAGCAAGTCCTTGCCCTTGACCGTCGTGTCGTAGCGCAGCACCAGGTTGCCGTGGGGATCGACGATCCACAGTTGCGCCTCGCCCGGCGCGGCGGCGGCTTTGCCGAAGGTCGTCAAGTCCAGCGGGTAGCGTTGCAATTGCGGGTATTCGGCCCTGAGCCTGGCCTCGTAATCGGCGCCGACCGGCTGCGCACTGGCCAGGGCATGACTGGCCCGGGACGCATCGCGACCAAGGCCGATCTGCAGCTGCCGCGCCAGGTACACCAGTTGCCGACACTCGGCGGCGCAGGCGCTGGGCGCCGTGACGAGCAACTGCCAGCGCTGTTCGTCCGCCTGCACGCCGATATCGGCGCGGGTCTGGCCGTTGCCGATCAGTTCGCCGTGGTAACTGCGACTGTCCGGCACCCAGAACTGCAGTTTGTACATAAAGGTGGCGAGCGCCATCGGGCCGATCACCATCAGCAGGATCAGGATCAGCTGCCAGCGGCCTTTGCGCCGGTCGGGCGTCGCTGGCGCATCAGACATGTTGAGTGGATTCATGGCCGCTCCCATGGTGCTTCTCCTTTGCGTTGTGCCATCCGAGGTAGAGGTAAAGGCTCAGCAGCGCCAACGTCATGGCGAACCATTGCACCGCATAGGCCAGGTGTTTTTCCGGGCCCATGGCAACGATGGGCCAGGTGGTGTCGTAGGTGCCGGGGCCGGCTTCGGCGCGCAGTTCGTAGGCAAAACCGCTGCGCCCCAGTTCGGCCCACAACGTGGCAGGATGCAGCGCGGTGAGCAGGCGCGGCCAGTGCGCGGTCGCCGGGTCGGCATGCAGCTGGAAGGTTTCGCCGGGTGCGACATACACCCAGGCGTCAAGATTCACCGGCTGTTCCGGCGTGCTGAAGACGGGCGGCGCGCGCCGATCCGGCCAGGGCAACCAGCCGCGATTGAGCAGCAGCCACAGGCCGCTGGCCTGGTCGTGAAACGGTTGCAGCAGCTCGACGCCGGCCTTGCCATTACGCATGCGGTTGTCGAGCAACACACTGTGCTCGCCGTCGAATTGACCGCGCAGATGCACGCGACGGAAGGCCGGATCAGCCATGCTATCGAGTTGCGCACTGCCCACCGGCTCAGCGGCGCGGCGCTCGGCGTAGCTGTCCACCATCAGCTGTTTTTCATGGCCGCGCGACAGTTGCCAGAACCCCAGGCCCACCATCAGCGGCAGCAACACGAGCACCACCAACGTCGGCGCGATACCGGGGCGAAAGCGCTGGATGGCACTGGCTATACTGGATTTCATCGCCCCTCCCCTATAAGCCCTGGAGCCAGACCATGCTCAAAGCCGCCATTGCCCTGATGCTCATCGCGACCGTCGCGAGCCTGTTCAGCGGCTTGTTCTTTCTGGTCAAGGACGAGGGCCACTCCAACCGCCTCGTCACCGCCTTGACCGTGCGTGTCGTGCTGGCCGTGATCACCGTGGCGTTGATCGCCTGGGGCTTTTTCAGCGGCCAGTTGGTGTCACATGCGCCTTGGTAGCGCGCCTCACAGCACATACACGAAGAAAAACAGGCCAATCCAGACCACATCCACAAAGTGCCAATACCAATTGGCCGCCTCGAAACCGAACTGGTGCTCGGCATTGAAGTGCCCGCGCAAGATACGCATCAGCATCACGAACAAAATAATCGTGCCGATGGTCACGTGGGCCCCGTGAAAACCGGTGAGCATGAAGAAGGTCGCGCCGTACACGCCGGAGCCCAACGTCAGGCCCAGCTCTTTGTAGGCGTGGATGTATTCCTCGGCCTGGAACCCAAGAAACCCCAGGCCCAGCAGCACCGTGATCGCCAGCCAGAGCTTCAGCGCACCGCGATGGCCTTTGCGCAGCGCATGGTGGGCGATGGTGATGGTCACGCTGGAACTCACCAGCAGGATGGTGTTGACCAACGGCAGGCCCCACGGGCTGATGGTGCCTTCGGGCGCGGGAAACAGCGTGGGATCGGGGTTGTTGAGCAGCGGCCAGACAAACTCGAAATTCGGCCACAGCATATGCGCGATGCCTTTGGAGCCTTCGCCCGCCAACCACGGCGCCGACATATGCCGCACATAAAACAGCGCACCGAAGAACGCGATAAAGAACATCACTTCGGAAAAGATGAACCAGGTCATGCCCCAGCGGAACGAGCGGTCCATCTGCGCGCTGTACAACCCGGCACGGCTTTCCTTGATCACCGCGCCGAACCAGCCGAACAGCATGTAGGCCAGCAACAAGCCACCGACGAAAAAGATCCACGGCCCGTGGGATTCCGGGCGCGCAGCCTTCAGGTCGTTGAACCACACGCCCAGGCCATACACGGTGATCAGCAGGCCAACCGTGGCAATTATCGGCCATTTGCTTTGCGCTGGTACGTAGTACGTATCATGAGTCGACATGTATTCGCTCTCCTGATTGAGCGGGCAAACAGTAGCTAGCCGCCGCTATGGACAGCCACGGGCGGTTGGCGCGCGGTGATATCAAACAGCGTGTACGCCAGGGTCAAATGCTTCACATCCTTGGGCATGTCGCGATCGACAATGAAGCGCACCGGCATTTCGATGCGCTCACCGGGTTGCAGCACTTGCTGGGTGAAGCAAAAACACTCGGTCTTGTGGAAGTACATCGCCGCTTCAGCCGGGGAAATGCTCGGGATCGCCTGGGCAGTCATCGGCTTATCGCTGGGGTTGTAGGCCACAAAGAGCATCTCGTTGACCGCGCCGGGGTTGACCACGATCTCGTCGGCCTTGGAATGGAACTCCCAGACCATGTCGATGGCATTGGTGGACAGGAACTGCACCCGCACCTGGCGCGACGGATCGACGATCTGCTCGCCCTCATACTGCCCGGCCGTCTTGCCGTTGATGCCGAACGCCTTGCACATCACGTCGTAGATCGGCACCAGGGCAAAGCCGAAAGCGAACATCGCCAGCACCAGGATCAACAGGCGGGTGACCAGGCGCTTGAGTGGCACGGAGTCAGCCATGGCGATCACCCGACAGTGTGGGAGGGGATTTGTGGAAGCCGGTTCATTTGACCTCCGGTGGCGTGGTGAAGGTGTGGTACGGCGCGGGCGAGGGCACGCTCCACTCCAGGCCTTCAGCGCCGTCCCACGGCTTGGCCGGCGCGGGCGGGCCGCCGCGGATGCACTTGATCACGATAAACAGGAAGAAGATCTGCGTGGCACCGAACATGAACGCGCCGATGGACGAGACCATGTTGAAGTCGGCGAACTGCAGGTTGTAGTCCGGCACCCGACGCGGCATGCCGGCCAACCCGACGAAGTGCATCGGGAAGAACGCCATGTTCATGCCCACGAAAGACAGCCAGAAGTGCAGCTTGCCCAGGGTTTCGTCGTACATGTGGCCGGTCCATTTCGGCAGCCAGTAGTAAGCCGAGGCGAAGATGCCGAAGATTGCGCCAGGCACCAGTACGTAATGAAAGTGCGCCACCACGAAGTAGGTGTCGTGGTACTGAAAGTCTGCCGGCGCGATGGCCAGCATCAAGCCGGAGAAACCGCCGATGGTGAACAGGATCACGAACGCCACCGCAAACAGCATCGGCGTCTCGAACGTCAGCGAGCCTTGCCACATGGTGCTGACCCAGTTGAACACCTTCACCCCGGTCGGGACGGCGATCAGCAGGGTGGCGTACATGAAGAACAACTCGCCCACCAGCGGAATGCCGACCACGAACATGTGGTGCGCCCACACGATGAACGACAGGAACGCGATACTCGCCGTGGCGTAGACCATCGAGGTGTAGCCAAACAGCGGTTTGCGCGAAAAGGTCGGGATGATCGAGCTGACGGCGCCGAAGGCCGGCAGGATCATGATGTACACCTCGGGATGGCCGAAGAACCAGAACACATGCTGGAACAACACCGGATCACCACCGCCGGCGGCACTGAAGAAGCTGGTGCCGAAGTGGATGTCCATCAGCATCATCGTCACGCAGCCGGCCAGCACCGGCATTACCGCGATCAGCAGGAAGGCGGTGATCAGCCAGGTCCACACGAACAGCGGCATTTTCATCAGGGTCATGCCCGGCGCGCGCAGGTTGAGAATGGTGGCGACCACGTTGATCGCGCCCATGATCGAACTGATGCCCATCAGGTGGATGGCGAAGATGAAGAACGTCACGCTTTCCGGGGCGTAGGTGGTGGAGAGCGGGGCGTAGAAGGTCCAGCCGAAATTCGGCCCGCCGCCCGGGGTGAACAGGGTCGAGACCAGCAGCAGGAACGCCGCCGGCAGCAGCCAGAAGCTGAAGTTGTTCATGCGCGGCAGGGCCATGTCCGGCGCGCCGATCATCAGCGGGATCATCCAGTTGGCCAGGCCGACGAACGCCGGCATCACCGCGCCGAACACCATGATCAAGCCGTGCATGGTGGTCATCTGGTTGAAGAACGCCGGCTCGACGATCTGCAGGCCGGGCTGGAACAGCTCGGCGCGGATCACCATGGCGAACGAGCCGCCGAGCAGGAACATGGTGAAGGCGAACCACAGGTACATCGTGCCGATGTCTTTGTGGTTGGTGGTCAGCACCCAGCGCATCAAACCCTTGGCGGGGCCGTGGGCATGGTCACTGGCGTGGCCATGGTCATCGATCACAGCGCTCATAGCCGTTCTCCTGCAAACGAGTGGGCGGGGCGGTTCAGCGCATTCGCAATGAAGTGAGTCATTTGCTTTCCGCCTGTTTCAGAGCCAGCACGTCTTTGGGCGTGACCATGTCGCCTTTGTTGTTGCCCCAGGCGTTGCGCTCGTAGGTCACCACCGCGGCGATATCCACTTCCGAGAGTTGCTTGCCGAAGGCGGCCATGGCGGTGCCGGGCTTGCCGAAGTAGACGCGGTGCAGGTGGTCTTCCTTGCTTCCGGTGGCGATCGGCGAGCCCTTGAGCGCCGGGAACATCGGCGGCAGGCCCTGGCCTTCGGCCTGGTGACAGGCCACACAGCTGGTGTGGTAGACCTTGTCGCCACGGGCGACCAGTTCGTCCAGCGTCCACTCCTTGGAGGTCAGCTCCTTGAGCTGGGCGGCCTCGGCCTTGCGCTCGCCGAGCCAGGTGTCGTAGTCGGCCTTGGACTTGACCTCGACCACGATGGGCATGAAGCCGTGGTCCTTGCCGCACAGCTCGGCGCACTGGCCCCGGTAGATGCCGGGCTTCTCGATACGGGTCCAGGCCTCGTTGATGAAACCGGGGATGGCATCGCGCTTGACCGCAAAGGCCGGCACCCACCAGGAGTGGATCACGTCCGCGGCGGTCACCAGAAAACGCACCTTGGCGCCCACCGGCAGCACCAGCGGCTGGTCGACTTCCAGCAGGTAATGTTCGCCCTTGGTGGCCTTGTTGTGGATCTGCTCGGCGGGAGTGGCCAGGTTGCTGAAGAACTCCACATCCTGGCCGAGGTATTTGTAATGCCACTTCCACTGATAGCCGGTGATCTGGATATCGATGTCCGATTCCGTGCTGTCGTAGATGTTGATCAGGGTCTTGGTCGCCGGAATGGCCATCGCCACCAGGATCAGCAAGGGCACTACGGTCCAGAGGATTTCCACGGTGGTGCTTTCGTGGAACTTGGCGGCCACCTGGCCCGTAGACCGGCGGTGAAGGATCATCGACCAGAACATCGCGCCAAATACGACAATGCCGATCACTACACAGATCCAGAAAATGGTCATGTGCAGGTCGAACACGGCGTGACTGACTTCTGTCGCCCCTGGTGCCATATTCGTTGTCCAGGCGGCATGCGCCTGACCGAATACTGACCACAACAGGAGGCCCATCCAAACATGTGGATGTCGCGTCATTGCGGGTTCCCCTTATCGTTCTTGTTATCCCGCCGGTGTGCACCTGCGTCGAAGGGAGCGGCTTCCATACTGCTTACAACCGCTTAGCCTCACCTGCTTATGCAGTCTGGCGTCATCAGCTAATCGCGTACAAAACCGAGTATAGACAGCACCTGCCACCCCGCAATGTGCAGGGGCAAATGAGCTGAAACAGACGGACGGGGCCCATACGACCGGGGGGCGGAATCGTTTATCCGACGAACGATGGCAATTCGATATAACAGCGGCGCATAACCATGAAATAATTATGACAAATGCGTCTTAGACGCTTGTATAAACGAACTACCTTGTCCTTTCCCTTTTCCTACGCCTGCTTCACTGGAGCTTTCATGAACACCGCCGCATTGCGCGAGCAGATTTCCCGTGCCCATCAACACGAAGCCAGCACCGGCCAACTGGCCCAGCAACTCGAGAAACAATTACCGCACCTGCATTCGGCCATTACCCTGGCGGAGGGTGATCGTAACCTCGTCATGACACGCTTTGTCACTGCCTACGTCGACCTCGTCCCAGACCTGCTGGACGCCGCCAACGACGTAGCCCGCGAGGCCGGTATCGAAAGCCAGGTCAAGCCGGTACTGAAGATTGCCGAGCAGTTTTTCCTGCAACCGCCCGCGATTCTGGCGGGCCATATCGGTCTCGACGGCCTGCTGGACGAGGCCTACCTGGCCCATCGCCTGGTCGAAGAGGTCAATGACCTGTATATCAAGCATTTCGGCCAACCGTTGATTCCAGCGGACACCACCGTGGCCAATCTGATTGCCCATCAACTGATCGGTGAAACCTTTGCCAACCAGTTGGACGAAGCCGTACACCATGCGGTAGATGAAATGCTCAGCGAAGACAGCTTTGCGCTGGAATCGGTCGAGGCCTACCGCGAGCAGCTCAAAAGCCTGGCAACGGAAGCAGCGTGGAAGCGCTGGCCGTGCCTGTCGCGCAAGTTGGGCATTGAGTTGGAACTGGATCAGCAGGCCTGAATCTTCGACCTGACGCTAAACACATGCGGGAGGGGGCACGCCCCCTCCTGCATTTTTGATCCGGTTCCGTCAGTTGGTAAACGGCGCCGAACCGATCCCCGTCGTGGTCCGCACCCGACCTTCCAAGCGACGCTTCAACCCCCGCGCCTCGATTACCAGCTTTGCGCCCTTGGCCGCATTGGCCCGGCCCCACTCCTCCAGCAACTCCAGGCAAGAATGGTCGATGTAACTGAGGTTGTTCAGCGGTACATGCAGGGTGTTTCCCGCCGGCACCGTCGACAGCACACGGGTTAATGCCGGCACTTTCAGAAAAGTCGCCGCGCCGCTCAAACGCAATTCCATTTCACCGTGGCCGGGCAAGTCGATCAGGCTGATTTTCAGGCGCGAAGCCTTGAACGCCAGTTTCAGCAACGTCAGCCCGAAGCCCACCAGCACGCCGGTCAGCAGGTCGGTAAAGACGATCGCCAGCGCCGTGGCCGCGTAGGTAAACATCGGCATCCGCCCGTAGCGGCCCAACGCGCGGAACGCCTTGACGTCCACCAACTTGATCCCGGTGTACACCAGCACGCCCGCCAGGCTCGCCACCGGAATGCTTTGCAGCACGCTCGACAGCAACAGCACGAACCCCAGCAGCCACACGCCATGGAACATCGCCGACAAGCGCGTGGTGGCGCCGGCCTGCACGTTGGCCGAGCTGCGCACGATCACACCCGTCATCGGCAAGGCGCCGACCAGGCCGCAGAGCATGTTGCCTACGCCTTGCGCGGACAATTCCTTATCGAAGTCAGAACGCTGACCACTGTGCATGCGGTCGACTGCGGCGGCCGAAAGCAGGGTTTCGGCACTGGCGATAAACGCCACGGCGAACGCGGCGATCAACAATTGGGGATCGGCCAGGTTCAGCAAGTCGCTGGGACGCAGCCAATCGATGGCGTCGGCGAGGTTTTCCGGCACCTCCACGCGCTTGACCTGCAACGCCAGTACCAGGCTGGCCAGCGTTGCCAGGCCCACACCCAACAAGGCGCCCGGCACAAACCGCAGCGGTTGCGGGCGGAACTTATCCCACAGGTACATCACCAACATGGTCGACAGCCCCAGCAAACCGGCCTGCCAGCCAAGGCCGCCGCCCAGGGTAGGCACCGCCGCTGCCAACGCGGCCGGGAAGCCCGCCAGGTTATCCAGCCCTGATGGCTGGGGCGCACCGTCGAGCATCACATGGACCTGCGACAGCACAATCAGCACGCCGATTCCCGCCAACATGCCGTAGACCACCGCCGGCGCCGTGACACGGAACCAGCAGCCCAGGCGCAAACGCCCGGCCAGCAGTTGCAGCAAGCCGGCCAGCAGCAGGATCGGCCCGAGCATCGGCATGCCGTGCTGGCGCACCAGTTCGAACACCAACACCGCCAACCCCGCCGCCGGCCCGCTGACTTGCAACGGCGACCCCGCCATCCAGCCCACCACCAGGCCCCCGATGATGCCGGTGATCAGGCCCTTGGCCGGCGGCATGCCGGAAGCGATCGCGATCCCCATGCACAAGGGCAGGGCGACCAGAAACACTACCACGGAGGCCAGCAGCTCCCGAGGCAACACAGCTTTTAATTGAGCAGCACGCATGATGACTCTCCCGAGGCATTCGCCGGGCGCGGCAAAGCCTGGCTGCATCCATGGCAGCCACCGCTCTACCCGGCAGGGAAGTGTGTTAGAAGCGCGCTTTAGGCGTCGCGGAGGGGATTGGTTCGGTGCCGTTCAGCGGTCGAAACGCCGCCTTTTCCGCATCGTAGGCGCGGATTTCACTGGTCTCGATGTTGTAGATCCAGCCATGGATAAACAAATGACCATTGGCCATGCGCGAAGCCACGGACGGGTGGGTGCGCAAATGCTGCAACTGGGCGATGACGTTTTCTTCGGTCAGCATCTTCATGCTCTCGCCTTCATTGGCGCAGTCGCAGTTGTCGTGAACCATGGTCTTGGCGACTTCGGCGTGCCGCAGCCAGGCCTTGACTGTCGGCATCTTCTCCAGGCTCGCAGGGTTGAGCACCGCGCGCATCGCGCCGCAGTCGGAGTGCCCGCACACGATGATGTGCTGCACGCCCAGGGCAAGGACCGCATATTCGATGGCCGTGGAAACGCCGCCGTTCATCTGCCCGTAGGGGGGCACCACGTTGCCGACGTTACGGGTCACGAACAGGTCGCCGGGCGAGCTCTGGGTAATCAGCTCGGGCACGATGCGCGAGTCGGCGCAGGTGATGAACATCGCCCGAGGGTTCTGGGCCGTGGCGAGTTTCTTGAAGAGTTCTTCTTGCTGAGGGAAGACGTCGTGATGGAAATGCAAAAAGCCGTCAACGATGTGCTTTAGCGCTGCATCGGCGGACTCCGCCACTTGAGCGGCTGAAGCCGACGCAGCCAACGGCTGTTTATCCTTGTCACTCATGATTCATCCTCTTGATTAATGCAGGGGAGGGTTCAGGTCAATTCGACGCCGGGCCGATGGAATAGTTTTAGAACGCCGCAAAGCCGGGTGCCAACTCGTCAGTCACTCGCTGAACAAAGTAGCCGTCGAAACTTAACTCAAACTGAATCAACCGCTCTAGATCGCGGGTTTCAGTGATGTCAAAACGCGACCACCTCTACGATCACAGTGCGTATTTGCCCAATAGTCTACAACAACGCCATCTGCCTGCCCGGTGGGCAGAACGCCGTGCAATCCAGATTGAAGCCTTCCCGACGGTCGAGCCCAAGGCGCTTGATTGCCTTGCTGAAGCGCTGCGCCAGCAGATCGGCAAACGGCCCCTCTCCGCGCATACGCACGCCGAAGCGACTGTCATACACGCCCCCACCCCGCACCTGGCGTACCAGGCTCATCACATGGGCCGCGCGCTGCGGGTAATGCGCCGCGAGCCACTCCTCGAACAGCGGCGCCACCTCCAGCGGCAGGCGCAGCATCATATACGCCGCACTTTGCGCACCGGCTGCATGGGCTTCGGTGAGCAGGCTCTCCAGCTCGCTGTCGTTGATCATCGGGATCATCGGCGAACACAGCACCCCCACCGGGATACCAGCCTCGCGCATCACCCGGATCGCCCGCAACCGCGCCTTGGGCGCCGCCGTGCGCGGCTCCAGGATGCGCTTGAGTTCGTCGTCGAGGCTGGTGAGGCTGATCATCACCGCCACCAGCCGCTGGCGCGCCAGTTCGGTGAGCAGGTCGAGATCGCGCAGGATCAGCGAGCCCTTGGTGATGATGGTCACCGGGTGCCGATAGCGCAGCAGCACTTCGAGGGTTTGCCGGGTGATCTTGTACTCGCGCTCGATCGGCTGGTACGGATCGGTGTTGGAACCCAGGTTGATCGGCGCACACACGTAGCCGGGCTTGGACAGCTGCTGTTCGAGCACATCGGCGGCGTTGGTCTTGGCGATCAGTTTGGTTTCGAAATCCAGCCCCGGCGACAGGTCCCAATAGGCATGGCTGGGCCGCGCATAGCAGTAGATGCAGCCATGCTCACACCCGCGATAAGGATTGATCGAGCGATCGAACGGCAAGTCCGGCGAGTTGTTGCGCGTGATGATGGTCTTGGCCGTTTCGATACGCACTTCGGTGCCCTGGGTCGGCGGCACCTCCTGGTACCAGCCGTCGTCCTCGACCACGCTGACGGTGGGCGCGAAACGATTGTGCAGGTTGGTCGCCGTGCCCCGGCCACGGGGCGGCAGAGGTGCAGACATGAAAACGCCCCTATACTGTTTTTATATACAGTATAGGGGCGCTAGCTGGATGACCAGTGCCGTTTGGCGGTCAGTGCGGTTGCGTGACTTGCCCCAGGTCGTCGCCTGACGTCGTGTGCATGTCATTCTTGCGCAGGTCGGCCACGTCACTGGCCTTCACCGCAGCACCTTTGTTACCCCAACTACCGCGCACGAAGCTGACGACATCCGCCACTTCCTGGTCCGACAGGCGCCAGGCAAACGCCGGCATGGTGAAGGTGGACGGCGCAGTGTGGGTGGCCGGCAATGTGCCGCCGTTCAACACGATGTTGATCAGCGACGTGGCATCCGCCGTCTGCACCACCGGGTTGCCCGCCAGCGCCGGGAACACCCGCGTGTAGCCATGACCGTCGGTGCGATGGCAGGCGGCGCAGTTGTCGATATAAACCGACGCGCCCGGCCGGCTGTCATCGCCGTTCCACAGCGCTTCGGCCACCTGCTTGTCGTACTGGTGCGGCGGGTTTTGAGGGTCCACCGCCGGCAGGCTCTTGAGGTAGCGGGCGATCGCGGTCAGGTCGTCCTGGGACATGTACTGCATGCTGTGGACGACCACATCGCTCATGCCGCCGAACACCGCGCTGCGATCACTGCGGCCGGTCTTGAGGAATTGCACCAGTTGCTCTTCGCTCCAACTGCCGAGGCCGTCTTTGTGGTCGCCACGCAGGCTTTTCGCGATCCAACCTTCCAGCGGCGCACTGCCGGACAAAAAAGCGCTGCCGTCGGCCGCACTCAAGGCTTTTTCCTGCATGGTCAGCGCCCGCGGCGTATGGCACGCGCCACAGTGGCCGAGGCCCTCGACCAAGTAAGCGCCACGGCTGATCAGCGGATCGGCGCCCGCCACTTCCGGGGTATCCGCCACGGGCGGGGCAAACATCCAGCGCCACGCCGCCAACGGCCAACGCATGCTCAAGGGCCAGGGAATGTCACTGGCCCGGTTTTCCTGGGCGACCGGTTCCACGCCCTTCATGAAGTACGCATACAGCGCCTGCATGTCGCTTTCACTGACGCGGGCGTAAGACGGATAGGGCATCGCTGGGTAAAGCGTACTGCCGCTCTTGGCGACGCCATGGCGCACGGCCTTGTCGAAGTCCGCGAAGCTGTAGGCGCCCAGGCCGGTCTTGTCCGGGGTGATGTTGGTGGAATAGATCACGCCGATGGGGGTCTCCATCGGCAGGCCGCCGGCGAACGGCTTGCCGCCCTTGGCAGTGTGGCAGGCGACGCAGTCGCCGGCGCGGGCCAGGTATTCGCCTTGCTTGATCAGGTCGGTGTCGGCGGCGCTCACCGAGCAGTTGCCGAGCAACGCCAGGGACGCCGCGAAGGAGGCGATAACACGTGCTTTCATGGTCATCGTTCCTTATGCCTGAACCAGTGGGCCGGGATTTTTCAGGTACTGCTCGCGAATCGCTCGCGCCGACCAGTAGGTCAACGCCGCCACCAGGCCGGTAGGGTTGTAACCTAGACCTTGTGGGAAAGCGGACGCGCCGGGGACAAACACGTTGTGTACATCCCAGCACTGCAGGTAGCGGTTCAACGCACTGGTTTTCGGGTCGGTGCCCATGATCGCGCCGCCGTTGAGGTGGGTGGTCTGATAGGACGCGGTATTGAAATGCTCACCGACCTTCTTGCCCAGCACGGCAATGGCCTTGGGGTTCATCGCTTCGGCGATCTTGCCCATTTTCTCGACCATGAAGCGGTTCATCTTGATGTCGTTTTCCTGCCAGTCGAAGGTCATGCGCAGCAGCGGCAGGCCGTAGGCATCGTGGTACACCGGGTCCAGATCGAGGTAGTTACCGCGGTAGGATTGATGCGCGCCGTGGGCATCCATCGACACCTGATGGGTGTAGTAATCAGCGGTGGCACGCTTCCAGGCGCTGCCCCACGCCGGAGTACCGGGTGGGTTGGAGGTGCCGGCGATCGGCCGACTGCCGGCCTGGTTGACCCACATCGGCGAGCCCCCGAGGAAGCCATGGGGCCCGTGGTCGAAGTTGTCGGCGTTGAAGTCATCGATAGCCACGCCATTGCCGCCAGCACCAATAAAGTTGTTGGTGTGGGTGTCCTTGTCGAAGAAGGCCTTGATGGTCGCCATGTTCTGGTAGGCGAAGTTCTTGCCTACCACGCCTTCGCCGCTGATCGGGTCGTAGGGCTTGCCGATCCCCGACAGCAGCATCAAGCGCACGTTATGGAACTGGAACGCGCCGAGAATCACCAAATCGGCCGGCTGCTCGCATTCCCGCCCCTGGGCGTCGATATAGGTCACGCCGGTCGCCTTGCTCTTGGTGCTGTCGAGGTTGACCTTGAGTACGTGGGAATTCGGCCGCAGCTCGAAGTTCGGCACCTGGCGCAACGCTGGCAGAATGTTCACGTTCGGCGACGCCTTGGAGTACATGTAGCACACGTAGCCACTGCAAAAACCGCAGAAGTTGCACGGGCCCATCTGCGCGCCGTAGGGGTTGGTGTATGGCCCCGAGGTATTGGCTGATGGCAGGTTGTAGGGTTTGTAACCGACTGCCGTGGCTGCTTTCTGAAACAGCTGCGCCGACACCGTGTTCTTCTGCGCCTCCAACGGGAACGGGTTGGAACGATCCGGCGCATACGGGTTGCCGCCACGGCCTTCGCCGACCAACTGACCGTTGACGGTCCAGGCCTGGCCGGAGGTGCCGAAGACTTTTTCGGCGTAGTCGAAAAACGGCTCCAGCTCTTCATAGCTGACGCCGAAGTCCTGGATAGTCATGTCCTTGGGAATGAAATGTTTGCCGTAGCGCTCTTCGTAGTGGCTGCGCATGCGCAACTCGATAGGGTCGACGCGAAAATGCACACCCGACCAGTGCAGGCCCGCACCGCCAACGCCGTTGCCCGGCAAAAAGGCGCCGAGCTGACGGTTGGGCAGGGCGACGTCATTCACGCTATGGCGAATCGTCACCGTCTCCTTGGAGATGTCCTGGAATAGTTTTTTACGCACGCTGTAGGTCAATTCGTCGATGACCTGGGGATAGTTGCCGTCCGGGTAAGTGTCCTGCATCGGGCCGCGCTCTAGCGCTACCACGTTGAGGCCCGCTTCCGTCAGTTCCTTGGCCATGATCGCGCCAGTCCAGCCGAAGCCGACAATCACCGCATCCACTTTTTTCATGATGGTCGCCACGTTTATGCCCTCTCGCCGCGAATGGAAACCGCCGGGAAGGGGTATTGCTCGTTGCGCTCCACCCAATCCATGAAGTCGGCGCGGGCGCCGGGGAAGCCGATCATGGTCCAGCCGACCAGGCCTTTATTGCCGCCGTGGATCGGATCGCAGAAGAAGCCTTCCTTGGTGTTTTGCAGCAGCAAATTGAAGAACATCTTCGGCGGCACCGCGTCGAAATGGGCACTCACCTCACTACCGCCAGCCTCCAGGCGGCGCAGCATGTCATCCTGGGTAGCGCTGTCTTGCGCAGCAAAAGCCTTGCCGTTGAACGCTTTCGACCAGGCATCCGTCGCGGCAATGCCCAGGCGATAGATGACCTTGGGTACCAACTTGCTCTGCCAGCCCATTTCCGGCGCGGCGTCGGCGTTGAACGGACCTTGCATGAACCACAGCGCGCCACTGGCGTAGGGCGTGTTCATCTGGCGGTCGATGTATTCCGCCGCACCGGCTTCCAGGGCGCCAGGGCCTTGGGCATCGGCGGGGATCAGGCGCGCCACGGCGGCGTTGATGAATGCCCATTCTTCGGCGCTGAAATAGCTCGGCTCATACGCCTTGTCGCTGACCGGCGGCGGAGCGGGGCTGGCTTGGGCCGGTGCGGGCGCGGCCATCAGCATCGAACCGCCAAGGCCGGTGCTGGCAACCGTGACCACCGGGATCAAGGTCAAGGATTTGCGCAAAAAGTCACGCCGGGGGTTGTCTTGATCTTGATCAGACATGGGTGTACCTCATCATGTGGTCACGGGTTTATCAGCCGCTTCTAGGAGCAGCTTGTGGTTTGGCAGCAGCAAGGTGGACCCCACCGATCCAAGCAGATAGAACGTAGCGGCAATCAATAGTTACAAATGATAGCAGGCTAAGTATAAAGAGAATCGATTCAGCGTCAAAACTGCACCATCGACGGTGATTCACATTTCTTTGACGCGCCCCTCACACCCCATTGACCGCGCCTGGCCGACTCTTGGCATCACCCGCCAACCCCCTATCGGTTACGTCGCCCATGTTCAATCATCAATGGCTACCGGCCCTCGGCCTTGCGTTCCTGGCACTGTTCACCAGCGCTCACACCTGGGCGGACGACAGCACATCCCTTCGCTCCCCCGAATGGGCGCAGCCGGTCGGCAATCAATACAACCTGCACCAGATGACGCCCACCCTCTACCGCAGCGCGCTGCCGGACAGCAATGCCGTGCCCCTGCTGGAAAAGCTCAAGGTCGGCACGGTGATCAACTTTCTGCCGGAGTCCGACGACAGCTGGCTAAAAAATTCTGATATCCGACAGATCCAGCTGATTTATCGCACAAATCATGTCGATGACGCTGACGTGCTGGCCGCACTGAGGGCGATCCGCGACTCCGAAGCCAACGGTGCAGTATTGATGCACTGCAAGCATGGCTCAGACCGCACCGGCCTGATGGCGGCGATGTATCGCGTGGTGGTTCAGGGGTGGAGCAAGGAAGAGGCGTTGAACGAAATGACCCTGGGCGGCTTCGGCAGCAGCAAGGGCTTCAAGGACGGCGTTCGCTACATGATGAAGGCCGATATCGACAAGTTGCGCACAGCCTTGGCCAATGGCGATTGCAGCACCAGCGCGTTTGCCCTGTGCTCGGTGAAAAGCTGGTTCAACACGGCCGGCAACAGCCATGTCGAACCTCTGAAAAGCACGCTGACGCTGACAACCCCCTGACAGGGTCTCAGTCTTTCTTCAGCTTGGGATTAGGAAAAAATTGCACCGACTGCACCGTCGGGTCCGGCGCTTTGAGCGCCGAGGTGTTGACCCGCGTGCCCAATTCCTTGGGCACCGACAAGCCCTGATCATTCAGTGTGTCGGTATAGCCGCAGGCCACGCACTCGCGATGCGGCACGTTGTCCTCGGTCCACATCTTCAACTTGTCCGGCTCGCTGCACGCCGGGCAGACGGCCCCGGCGATAAATTGCTTTTTGGTACTCACAGGTACTTCACTCATGCTGCTGCGTCCTCACTCAGGCCACTGTGGCGCAAGAGTGCGTCAATCGACGGCGCACGCCCGCGGAAATCGACAAACAACACCATCGGCGCCTGGGAACCGCCACGGGCCAGGATCGCCTCGCGGAAAGCACGTCCGGTTTCGGCGTTGAGCACGCCGTCTTCTTCGAACTTGGAGAACGCATCGGCCGACAGCACTTCAGCCCACTTGTAGCTGTAGTAACCCGCAGCGTAACCACCGGCAAAGACATGCGCAAAGCTGTTGGGGAAGCGGTTATAGGCCGGCGGACGCATCACCGACACCTCGTCGCGCACGCTTTCAAGTACCTGCGCCACACTGCGACCATCGCCATGGGTGGCATGCAATTCAAAGTCGAACAGCGAGAACTCCAACTGGCGCACCATCATCAGGCCGGACTGGAAGTTCTTCGCCGCGAGCATTTTTTCCAGCAGGTCCTGGGGCAGCGGCTCGCCGGTTTCATAATGGCCGGAGATCAGTGCCAGGCCTTCCGGCTCCCAGCACCAGTTCTCCATGAACTGGCTCGGCAATTCCACCGCATCCCAGGCCACGCCGTTGATGCCGGACACGCCGGCATGCTCGACACGGGTCAGCAGGTGATGCAGGCCGTGGCCGAATTCGTGGAACAGCGTCGTCACTTCGTCGTGGGTCAGCAGGGCAGGCTTGCCGCTGTCGGCCGGGGTGAAGTTGCACACCAGGTTGGCCACCGGGCTTTGCAGCACGCCGTCGATGGTGCGGCGACGGTCGCGAGCGCCGTCCATCCAGGCGCCGCCACGCTTGTTGGCGCGGGCGTACAGGTCGAAGAAGAAGCGGCCGACGTGCTGGCCGTTTTCTTTGATTTCGAACAGGCGCACGTCTGGGTGCCAGGTGTCGAAGCCCTTCTGCTCGGCGATCTCGATGCCATACAGGCGCTGCACGATGGCGAACAGGCCGCCAAGCACCTTGTCGATCGGGAAGTAGGCGCGCAGGGCTTCCTGGGACACGCTGTAGCGCTGCTCACGCAGTTTTTCACCGTAGAAACCGCTGTCCCAGCTTTGCAGGTCGGCGCAGCCTTGTTCGGCGGCGTAGGCTTTGAGCTGTTGCAGGTCCTGGGCGGCAAACGGCTTGCTGCGCTTGGCCAGGTCGCGCAGGAAGCTCAGCACCTGGTCGCTGGAGTCGGCCATTTTCGTGGCCAGGCTCAATTCCGAGAAGGACGCATAGCCCAGCAGTTGGGCGAGTTCCTGACGCAGGTCGAGGATCTGTTCCATGACCGGGCCGTTATCGTTCTGACCGGCATTCGGGCCTTGGTCCGACGCTCGGGTGCAATAGGCTGCGTAGATTTCTTCGCGCAGGGCGCGGTCCTGGGCGTAGGTCATCACCGCGTAGTAGCTGGGGAATTCCAGGGTGATCAGCCAACCGTCGAGGCCTTTGGCCTGGGCTGCGGCGGCCATTTGCGCCTTGGCCGAGTCGGTCAGGCCGGCGAGGGTGGCTTCATCGGTGACGTGTTTGGTCCAGGCCTGGGTCGCGTCCAGCAACTGGTTGGAGAACTTGCTGCCCAATTCGGAGAGCTTGCTTTGCACTTCGGCGTAGCGTTTTTGCTGTTCGGGCGGCAGGTCGATACCCGACAGGCGGAAATCGCGCAGCGAGTGTTCCAGGATGGTTTTTTGCGCCACGTAGAAACCGCCGGCTTCCGGGCTGCTGGCCAGGGCTTCGAAGGCCTGGAACAGTTCGCGGTTCTGGCCCATCTCGGTGGAATAGGCGCTCAACGCCGGCAGGCATGCCTCGTAGGCTTCGCGCAGTTCGGCGCTGTTGCACACGGCATTGAGGTGGCTGACCGGGCTCCAGGCGGCACCCAGGCGATCATTCAGCTCATCCATGGCGAGGACCAGGCCGGCCCACGTCGGATTTTTCCCCTGGCTTTGCAGGATGCCTTCGATGGCAAGCCGGTTGTCGGCGAGGATCTGTTCGATGGCCGGCTGAACGTGCTCGGCACGGATCGCCGAGAACGGCGGCAGGTCGTAGGGCTGCAGAAGAGGGTTGTTCGCGCTCACGGTTGGCACCTTGGCTGAAGAAACATGTAAGAACAAAGATGGGGCCATCTTAATTACAATCAACGTCCACCGCAGCTATCAGCAGAAGAGAGAGAGGCTATCGTGACCCTTCGCACCTATCAGAACCACACGCCAACCCTGGGCGCCGGGGCTTTTGTCGATATTTCGGCGGTGGTGATCGGCGATGTCGAAATCGGCGACGACAGCTCGGTTTGGCCGCTGACGGTGATCCGCGGCGACATGCACCGCATCCGCATCGGCGCGCGCACCAGCGTGCAGGACGGCTGCGTGCTGCACATTACCCACGCCGGGCCGTTCAATCCCGATGGTTTTGCGCTGCTGATCGGCGACGACGTGACCATCGCCCACAAAGTCATGCTGCACGGCTGCACCGTCGGCAATCGCATCCTGATCGGCATGGGCAGCATCGTGATGGACGGCGCCGTGGTCGAAGACGACGTAATCATCGGTGCCGGCAGCCTGGTGCCGCCGGGCAAGAGACTTGAAAGCGGCTTCTTGTACGTCGGCAGCCCGGTTAAACAGATCCGCGAACTGACTGACAAGGAACGCGCGTTTTTCACCTACAGCGCAGCGAACTACGTGAAGCTCAAGGACCTGCACCTGGCCGAGGGATTCGATCAATGACTCTGCACCATCAAACCGTACTGTTCGACCTGGACGGCACCCTGACCGACCCGCGCGAGGGCATTACCCGTTCGATCCAGTACGCCCTGGGCAAACTCGGTATCGACGAGCCGGACATCACCCAACTGGAACATTTCATCGGCCCGCCGTTGCTGCAAGCCTTCATGCAGTTCTACGACTTCGACGAAGCCAAGGCCTGGGAAGCGGTGAATTTCTACCGTGAACGCTTCAAAGTCACCGGTTTGTATGAAAACCGCGTGTTCGACGGGGTGATGCCGCTGCTCGAAGCCCTCAACAGCCAAGGGCGCCAGCTGTACGTGGCCACCTCCAAGCCGTGGGAATTTGCCCGCGAGATCGCCCGTCATTTCGATTTTGCCAAGCACTTCAAGGTGATCTACGGCAGCGAACTGGACGGCACGCGCACCAACAAGGTCGAGCTGATCGCCCACTTGATGCGCGAAGAACGCCTGGACCCGGCCACCACCTTGATGATCGGCGACCGCAAGCATGACTTGATCGGGGCGCGCAGCAATGGGCTGGATTCGGCGGCGGTCGGGTATGGGTTCGGCAGTTTCGAAGAGCTGAGTGCCGAAGCGCCGACCTGGCATTTCGAGACGTTGGCGCAGATGCATCAGGCGTTTTTGCAGCGGCCTTGAGGGCGCTATCGGGAGCAAGCTCCCTCCCACATTTTGATCCGTGTACGCAGGCCAAATGTGGGAGGGGCTTGCTCCCGATGAGGCCCTACCGGCCAACACCTTCCAACTGCCTCAACGCCGCCTTACGCTGCGCCACCGGCAGTTGGCCCATCCGCTCCACTGCCGCATAGAACTTCAGCCAATCCCCACCTTCCTGCCGGAACAACGCCGCAAACGCCGGCACCCACTGGTCATACAGCCCGAACGGTAAAAGCCGCGCATTGTTCATCGGCAGGTTCATCCAGGCGTCATAACGCGTGTCGCCGCCCCACTGACTGTCCCGCACCCGCCGGTAGTCGCTGCGCAAACGCTCGAATTCAGCCGCCTTGGCCCGCCGCATCGCATCGGCCGCCAAGGGCTGGGCGTAGAGTGTTTCCAGACGTTTGCGAGTATCGAGGACCAACTGGGTAAATTGGTCACGCTGCTGCAGCGCCGCGCTGCCGATCGGCGCCAGGCCCCGGGCGGCGCGCCATTGGCGCGTGCCTTCCTGCTCGACGAAGGTGGCAAAGGACTCGTTGAACTCGGTGTCGTCCTTCACGTAAAAGCGTTGGTGCGCCAGCTCGTGAAAAATCAACGTGGCCAGGCGCTCGTCGCCCCAGCCCAGCATCGAACTCATGATCGGGTCATTGAACCAACCCAAGGTGGAATAGGCCTCGACGCCGCCAATCGACACGTCCATGCCTTGTTGCTTGAGCAACGCCGCCTCACCCCGCGCCGCGCCCTGGCTGTAATAACCGCGATAGGCGACACAGCCAGCGATGGGAAAGCAGTGATTTTGCGCCGACAAGGAAAATTCCTGCGTGGCAAAAACATTCCAGACCACATAAGGCCGGCCAATATCGGCGTACAACCGGTAACTCTGATTGTCAGGCAGGTGCAACTGCTCGCTGGCGAACGTGCGCGCCTTTTGCGATTGCACCAAGTGCTCACGTAACTGTTGCGGCCGCGCCGGGTCGGCAATCACCTTGGCCACCGGCTCCCGAGCCTGCAGCAACTGCCACTGGCCGCTGGCCAATTGGCCGTAGTAATCGACGCTGGAACAACCGCTGAGCAGCACCCACCACAACCCTGGAAGAAAACGCCTGATCATGCCGCGACTGCTCCTGGGTAATTGGCTCGCCAGCCTATCGTGACTGCCCGGCGTTTTTCCATGGCGTAGCGCGTTTATACTCAAGGCTCTCCTTGTGTTGAGTGCCCGCCATGCGCCAGCTAGTGCTTCCCATCGCCGCCCTGTTGCTCAGCGCCTGTGCTTTACCACCCATCCCGCCGATGGACGCGCAACAGGCCTGGGTCGATTTCGCCACCCCGACACCGGGGGCCAAGCTGGTGATGGCCCAACGTCTGGATGGGAAAAACCTCAACGACGGGCGCTTCTTCCAGGTCCCGCCGGGCAGTCACGAGTTGATGGTGCGGTTTGATTTCGAAGTGCCGACCGGCGGCAGCTTTGGCGGGTTGTCGCAGACCCAGGACCGGACCTGTTTCATGACCTTGCAGTACGACCACTTCGAGGCAGGCCAGCGTTATCGCCTGGAGGGGCGCTCGTTGTCCTACACACCGAATATCCGGCTGTACAACGCCGCGCGTCAGTTATTGGCGCAGGAGCGCAGCGTGAACTGCATCTGATCAGTCATTGTTCTTCTGGTAGATGATTGCCTTGGTACCGTTCTCACACGTGCCTACGACCATGGCGACATCGTGCTTGTCGGCTTCTTCCTTGCTGACGATTTCCAGGGTGTAGGACGGAATCGCCTTGGCCTGGATCTTCACTTCGATCTCTTTCCTGAGTTCTTCGCAGTCTTTGGGCGCGGCCACAGCCGATGTGGCCAATACACCGCAGATGATCGCCAAGACAAAACGTTTCATGTGTGAAGCTCCCTGAATGCACGCGCACGAATGTGCGCCTATGGCTGCATAGGCTATAGGACCACATCGGGGAAACACGAGTTCTGATTTAACGCACAACTGAATGTGGGAGGGAGCAAGCCCCCTCTCACCTAAGGCTGTGTCAGTCGACGAGGGTGGCGTCCAGGCTGATTTTCGCGTTCAGCACCTTGGACACTGGGCACCCTTCCTTGGCCTTTTTGCTCAGCTCATCGAACTGCGCCTGGCTCGCGCCGGGAATCTTGGCGTTGAAGATCAGGTGTACAGCGGTGATCGCAAAACCACCGTCGACCTGGTCCAGGGTCACTTCGGCCTGGGTGTCGATGCTGTCAGCCTTGAGCCCGGCGTCGCCGAGAATCATGGAAAACGCCATGGAGAAACAGCCAGCGTGGGCCGCACCGATCAACTCTTCAGGGTTGGTGCCCTTGCCGCCCTCGAAACGGGCCTTGAAGCCGTAGGGCGCTTCGCGCAGCACGCCGGTTTCCGTGGAGATGGAACCCAGGCCTGTCTTCAGATCACCTTCCCAATGCGCGGATGCTTTTTTAACGATACTCATAGCAGTCTCCTCAAACGATGGTTTTGCGTCAGTAAGGGTTCTGAGGATAGATGCTTTGGCAAAGTTCACTTGTAAGAGAAACCTAGCAACAAAGTAGGAAATTTCGCACGACCTATTGAATCTCGGGTATATGCCCTCATTGCATAGAACATGCACATGAAGCGGCAGGTTTTGGTTCGTCTAAGAAACCTGCGCCCTTATTGGAGAAGCAGGCTTATGAAATCGCTGTCCGACGTGAAGTTCTCGACCCTCGACCTGGTGCCCGTGCGGGCCAACGGCAGCGCCGCGCAGTCGTTGCGCAATTCCCTGGACCTGGCCCAGCATGTGGAAAAGTTTGGCTACAACCGCTTCTGGGTGGCGGAACACCACAATATGGACGGCATCGCCAGCTCGGCCACCTCGGTATTGCTCGGTTACCTGGCCGGCGGCACCTCGACCATCCGCGTCGGCTCCGGCGGCGTGATGCTGCCCAACCATGCACCGCTGGTGATCGCCGAACAATTCGGCACCCTGGAAAGCCTGTACCCCGGCCGGATCGACCTGGGCCTGGGCCGTGCGCCCGGTTCCGACCAGATGACCGCCCGCGCCCTGCGCCGTGAGCGCTCCGGCAGCGCCGACGACTTCCCCGAAGACGTGGCCGAATTGATGGCCTACCTCGGCCCGCGCACGCCCGACCAGCGGGTGATCGCGGTTCCCGGCACCGGCACCAACGTCCCGGTGTGGCTGCTCGGGTCCAGCCTGTTCAGCGCACAGTTGGCGGGGGAGCGCGGCTTGCCCTACGCCTTTGCCTCGCATTTCGCACCGCGCTTGATGCATGAGGCGATTCGCGTGTACCGCAATCACTTCAAGCCTTCGGCCGTTCTGGACAAGCCTTACGTAATGCTCGGCCTTCCGTTGGTCGCGGCGGATACCGACGAACAGGCCGATTACCTGGCCACTTCCGTCTACCAACGCATCCTGGCGCTGATGCGCGGGCAGAGCCTGGTGCAGCGTCCGCCGGTGGAAAGCATGGACGGCCTGTGGCTACCCCATGAAAAAGACGCGGTGGGCAGCTTCCTCGGCCTGGCGATGGTCGGCAGCCCGGCGAAGATCCGCGCCAAACTGGAAGTACTGGTCGAACAGACCGGCGCCGACGAGCTGATCTTTACCTGCGACCTGTACGAACACGCCGACCGGATTCATTCCTACGAGCTGCTCGCGCAGTTGATGAAGGGCTAAATCTGGCAGGCGAAAAAAAACCGACGCACGCGCGTCGGTTTTTTATGTCTGCAACGCACGATTAACCGCGCTTGTAGACGATTTCCTTGGTGCCGCCTTCGCAGGTGCCAACCACCTTGCCGTCAGCCGCAGCGCCTTTAGCCACCACTTCCAACGAATAACCCGAAGCACCCTTGGCGTCGATTTTCCCGGCAATTTCGCTTTTCAGCTCTTCACACGGCTTGCCCGCCGCCAGCACGGTGCCCGCCATGCTCAACAAACCTACTGCTAACAAGAACTTTTTCATCCGTCACTTCCCTTGCGCTGATCGAAACGAGCGTGGCCGACGCTGGTCGCATCGGCCCCCATTGGTTGTAGCGCAGGTTATGGCAATCGGCCAGCCGGCAAGTTCAACGGTTTCGCTCAACTACTGGCAATTCGGAACCCCACCTTCAACGTAACCTGGAAGTGCGCAGCCTTGCCGTCCTTGATATGGCCACGGGTTTCGGTCACCTCGAACCACTCCAAATGCTTGATGCTCTTGCTGGCTTCAGCCAGGGCGTTGTTGATCGCCTCTTCGATGCTGGTGGTGGACGAACCCACCAATTCGACTTTTTTGTAAGTGTGATGATCAGACATGGCGTTTCTCCTGAGGGTCGTCAATAAAGCCTAGCAGTCAAAGCTCATACTGCTTCTGGCGACCGTTCCTACTCGAAAGTTCAGATTTACTGCACTTTCTGAGACGGCCGTAGTCGGTATCTACACACGCCACCCAATCACTTCAGGAGAGTCCACATGGCCAACACCTCTTTACGCAAAGCGTCGCTGGAAAGCATGGAAGCCGAGATTTCGAGCCTGCTCAAGTCTCTTGAGAGCCTCAAGGACGACGCATCCGATGAGTCGCTCAAGACTCTGAAGGCCCTGAAAAGCAATGCCGAGAACGCGCTCAAGCATTCTCGCCACCTGATCAGCGACGCCTACGAAGAAAGCAAAGTCAAAATCCGCGAAACCGGCGTGGCGACCCGGGACTACGCACAAGAACACCCATGGACTACCGCCGGCGTTGCCGTTGGCGCGCTGGGCCTGCTGGCGGCTTACCTTTTGTGCAAACGCGGTAACTGATCTGCCGGCTATACCGGCTGGCGCGACAGCTCAGCCTTGAGCCATTGCGCCAATTGCCGAGCGCGCCCGTCCGCGGCGCGCTTGGGTAGCCACAACGCCAGGTGCGCCGGGGTTTGCGTGAAACCCCACGGCGCCACCAGGCGACCGGCGCGCACGTCCTCCGCCACCAGCGGCTCCGGCGCGATCGCCACACCCAGCCCCGCAACCGCCGCTTCCAGCAAGTAATACAAATGCTCAAACCCCTGGCCGAGTTTTAACGCACCGGGTTCGATCCCGTGTTGCTGCGCCCAGCTGGGCCAGGCCTGCGGGCGAGACGTGGTGTGCAACAGCGCTTCGCCGCACAGCGCCGTGGCCGGGGCGTCGCGCAGGCGTTCGTAACCGGCGAAACGCGGGCTCATGACCGGGCCGATGCGTTCGCTGGCCAGCTCGTACACCTGCATATCCGCCGGCCACGGCGGTTCGGCGAACAACAGCAGGGCATCCAGGCCGGGGCGGCGCGGGTCCAGATCACCTTCACCCGCCGACAGGTGCAAGCGCAGATCGGGCAGGTCGGCATTCAAGCGGCCCAGGCGCGGAATGAACCAGCGCGCCAGCAAACTGCCCGAACAGCCGAGGACGAACGGTGCATCGGCGCTGCTTTGGGTAATTTGCGCGCACACCTCCCTTAACCGCTCGAACGCCTCGGCACTCGCATCGCGCAGACGCACGCCGGCATCTGTGAGTTTGAGGCCGCGCCCTTCCTTGACGAACAGGCTGACCCCCAAATGTTCTTCCAGCACTTTAAGTTGGCGGCTCACGGCGCCATGGGTGACGTGCAACTGCTCAGCCGCCTGGCTCACGCTGTTGAGGCGGGCCGTGGCTTCGAAGGCGCGCAGGGCGTTAAGGGGCGGGAGGTCTCGGCTCATCTGTGAGTTTTCCTGACAGGTTGTAGCGATCTTATCGGTTTTCAGCCCTGAGCGTCAGGGGTAGAGTGAGCGTCATTGCTTCCCACCCGAATTCTTTTCCTGGAGCGTCCCATGACTCAGTCCCAGACCGATCTACGCAACGGCCCTGACGCCAACGGCCTGTTCGGCGCATTCGGCGGCCGCTACGTCGCCGAAACCCTGATGCCGTTGATCCTCGACCTGGCCCGCGAGTACGAAGCGGCCAAGATTGATCCTGCGTTCAACGAGGAATTAGCCTACTTCCAGCGCGACTACGTCGGTCGACCAAGCCCGCTGTATTTCGCTGAGCGCCTGACGGAGTTCTGCGGCGGCGCCAAGATTTACCTCAAGCGCGAAGAGCTGAACCACACTGGCGCGCACAAGATCAACAACTGCATCGGCCAGATCCTGCTGGCGCGGCGCATGGGCAAGAAACGCATCATCGCCGAGACCGGCGCCGGCATGCACGGTGTGGCCACCGCCACCGTGGCCGCGCGTTTCGGCCTGCAATGCGTGATCTACATGGGCACCACCGACATCGAGCGCCAACAGGCCAACGTATTTCGCATGAAGCTGCTGGGCGCTGAAGTGATCCCGGTGGTCGCCGGCACCGGCACCCTCAAAGACGCGATGAACGAAGCCCTGCGCGACTGGGTGACCAACGTCGACGACACGTTCTACCTGATCGGCACCGTTGCCGGCCCGCACCCTTATCCTGCGATGGTGCGCGACTTCCAGTCCGTGATCGGCAAGGAAACCCGCACCCAGCTGCAAGCCCAGGAAGGCCGCCTGCCGGACAGCCTGGTGGCGTGCATCGGCGGAGGGTCCAACGCCATGGGCCTGTTCCACCCGTTCCTGGATGACAGCAGCGTCGAGATCATCGGCGTGGAAGCCGCGGGCTTTGGCATCGAAACCGGCAAGCACGCCGCCAGCCTCAACGGCGGCGTACCGGGCGTACTGCACGGCAACCGCACCTTCCTGCTGCAGGACGACGATGGCCAGATCATCGACGCCCACTCGATTTCCGCCGGCCTCGACTACCCCGGCATCGGCCCTGAGCACGCCTGGTTGCACGATATCGGCCGCGTCCAGTACACCTCGGTGACCGACCACGAAGCGCTCGACGCCTTTCACAAATGCTGCCGCCTGGAAGGGATTATTCCTGCACTGGAAAGCGCCCACGCCCTGGCCGAAGTGTTCAAACGCGCACCGACCCTGCCGAAGGAACACCTGATGGTGGTCAACCTGTCCGGCCGTGGCGACAAAGACATGCAGACCGTGATGCACCACATGGAACAGTCCCAGCAGGAGAAACACTAAATGAGCCGCCTGCAAACCCGCTTTGCGCAACTCAAGCAACAAAACCGCGCCGCTCTGGTGACCTTCGTCACCGCCGGCGACCCCGGTTATGACACCTCGCTGGCGATCCTCAAGGGCTTGCCCGCCGCCGGTGCCGACGTGATCGAGCTGGGCATGCCCTTCACCGACCCGATGGCCGACGGCCCGGCTATTCAACTGGCCAACATCCGCGCGCTGAGCGCCAAGCAGAACCTGGCGAAAACCCTGCGGATGGTGCGCGAGTTCCGCAAGGACAACAGCGACACCCCGCTGGTGCTGATGGGTTACTTCAACCCGATCCACAAATACGGCGTGCCGGCCTTTATTGCCGACGCCAAGCAAGCCGGGGTCGACGGCCTGATCGTGGTCGACCTGCCGCCCGAACATAACGGCGAGCTGTGCGACCCGGCCCAGGCGGCAGGCATCGACTTTATCCGCCTGACCACGCCGACCACCGACGACGTGCGCCTGCCGACCGTGCTCAACGGCAGCTCGGGCTTTGTGTACTACGTGTCGGTAGCCGGTGTGACCGGTGCCGGTGCCGCCACCCTGGAACACGTCGAAGAAGCCGTGGCCCGCCTGCGTCGCCATACCGACCTGCCGATCAGCATCGGTTTCGGTATCCGCACGCCGGAACAAGCGGCCGCCATCGCGCGCTTGGCCGATGGTGTGGTGGTGGGTTCGGCGCTGATCGATCACATCGCCAACGCCAGCAACGACCAGCAAGCCATCGACGGCGTGCTGAGCCTGTGCGCGGCGCTGTCGGAAGGTGTCCGTAACGCACGTAAGTAAGCGCCTCGTATGCGGTAGGTAAAGTTCCTGATACACAGGAATCAACCGGCAACACCGTGGCCTAAACAACAAGACCAAGGGATTTCGAACCGTGTTCGCAATCCCTTTTTTTGTATGTGTGCCCTGGCACGCCTGCCGTACTACGAGGGTTACGAATGGCGCCGTTCGGGCCCGGACGTGGTGCTGATCGCAGTGGGCACCGGTATCGTCTATGAGATTCTGGAAGGCGTGTTGAACTGACGCCACGGTTCCGCGATTTCTTCCGCTAGGCTTAAGGGGCGAACCGTTCGTTCCCCCTTAACGCACTTCATGCCTATTGCCGTCTAACCACCTCAGCAAGCCCCGGTATTTCTTGCGCTCCCGGTCGTTAAGTTAGCCGCATCAGAAGTCATTCTTGGCTCTATGGAGTACATCATGGCATTTGATCTCATCACCGAATCGGACCGCCGTCACGCCACCTTGCAAAAAGGCTTCAACCTGCGCTGGCCGTTGGGCAACGTGCAGGGCCAATCCTCGCCCAACGGCGCCAACCTGATTTACCTCTGTTACAGCCCCCAGGACATCATCGACGCTGCGGCGCAGGCCCTGGCCGTTGCCAATGGCCGGATTACCGTGCGCAGCGGCGGCCACTGTTACGAAGGTTTCGTCGCCAACAAGATGCCCGACAACCCCAATGAGGTATTGGCGATTCTGGATATCGGGCAAATGAAGCAACTGGACTACGACGCCGACGGCCAACTGCACTCCCAGTTGATTCCGACCTTGCCCTATCGCTACCGCTTTCGCCTGGAAGCCGGCGGGCAGAACTGGGACGCCTACGTCGCACTGTACACGTTGGCCAACAAGACCCTGCCCGGGGGTTCGTGTTATTCGGTGGGCCTGGGCGGGCACATCTGCGGTGGCGGCTACGGCCTGCTCTCGCGCAAACACGGCCTGGTGTGCGACTGGCTGTCCGGTGTCGATATTCTGGTGCCCAACGCCCAGGGCAACGGCCTGACAGCGCGTCATGTCTGCCGGGAGAGCACCGACCCGGACGAACTGGACCTGTTTGCCGCGTGCTGCGGTGCCGGCGGCGGGCAGTTCGGGATCATCACCAGTTATTACTTCAAGGACCTGCCGGACGCCCCCAAGGAGGTGCTTTGGCTGGTACTGGAATGGGACTGGGCGATGCTGACCAAACCGGCGCTCGACCGATTGCTGGTGGCCTATCAAGCCTGGTTCGCCCAACATCAGGCCGACCCGGACACCTGGGGCCTGGCGACCAAGCTGGAAATGCGCCACCAGCACACCGGCAACGTCACGCTGGGCATTCACTACGTGGACAAAGACGGCGAGTTGAACGATCAGGCGCCCTTCAACGATTTTGTCACGACGATGCTGGACGCCATCGGCATTGCCGCCAGCGAATCGGTGACACCGTTTCACGTGATCCACCTGCCGCGAAGCAACCCCACCGGGCGTGTCATCAACTCCTTGAGCACGGCGCGGGCCGTCGTGCGTCGCCTCGACTGGCTGCCGTGCCAGCAAACCCTCAACGGCTCCGGCGACAACCAGCGCGGGCGCTATAAGTCGGCCTATCAGAAAGGCGTTTTCACGCCGCAGGTGTTATCCGCGATCTGGACCACTCTGACCTGGCCCGACCCGGCGAACGTGTTGACTCAAAGCCTCATACAGATCCAGTCGTTCGGCGGGCGCATCAACCAGCCAGATCCGGCGGTTCGGCGCGAATCATCCGCGGCCCAGCGCGGCTCTTTCCTCAAGTGGCAACCGCAGTGTTATTGGCGCGATGCCAGCGCCGCCACCGACCAGGCACATGCCGATTGGATTCAGGGGCTGTTTTTCAACGCCTTCGCCAACGATCAAGGCGTGCCGCTCAACGCGGAGTTCGAGGGCTGCTACATCAATTACCCCGACCTCGACATGACGCACCTCGGCGGCAACCCGGCGAACGCCAAGAACCCTCAGTGGTACACGGTTTTCTTCCCCGACCTGATCATCGAAAGCCGCCTGCGGCGTACCAAGCAGCGCTGGGACCCGCTGAATATATTCCGCAACGAAATGTCGGTGCCGTAAGCCGCAAAAAAAACGGGCGACCCCAAGGTCGCCCGTTTTTTTACAACTCGATCCGTTCGACCTTGCCCACCAACAAGATGTAGGAAAGCGCCCCGAGCAACGCCAGCACTGCGATATAGGTGATTGCCGGTGCGAACGAATCGCCGCTGGCCAGGAAGCCAATCACGATCGGCGTGGCAATCGCCGCCAGGTTGCCGATGAAGTTGAACACGCCACCGGTCAAGCCGAGCAAGCGAGCGGGTGCCAAGGTCGACACCAACGACCAGGTGATCGACGCCAGGCCATTGCCGAAGAACGCCACCGCCAGGAACGCAATCACCCAGGCCGTCGAATCCACGTAGTTGGCGCCAATGATCGCAGTGGAAATCAACAGCCCGCCAATGATCGGCAACTTGCGCGCAAAGCCCACCGACGCGCCACGGCGAATCAACCAGTCGGAAAAAATCCCGGAGCACAGCACGCCGACAAACGCCGCGAGGAAGGGCAGGGAAGCGAGCAGGCCGGATTTGATGAAGTCCATCCCGCGATATTTCACCAGATAGGTCGGGAACCATGTCAGGAAGAACCACAGCGTGGAGTTCAGGCAGAACTGCCCCAGGTAGATGCCCCAGAGTTTGCGCTTGCTCAGCACGATGCCCAGGTCGACCCAACTGAACGGTGCCTTGGTGGTTTGCGCCTGCATGTCCACCAGCCCGCCGCCGGCACGGATCAGTTCGATTTCAGCGGCGTTGGCGCCTTTGAAGTCCTTCGGCTCGCGGTACACCGCGTACCAGATCAGCGCCCAGAGAATGCCGACGCCGCCGGTGGTGACAAACACCATGTGCCAGCCGTAGTGGTGCTGTAACCAGGCCAGCACCGGGGTGAGAAACGCCAGCCCGACGAACTGCCCGGAGGTGTAGAAGCCAATCGCCGTGGCGCGCTCACGCTCGGGGAACCACGTGGTAACCACGCGGCTGTTGATCGGATAGGCCGGCGCTTCCAGGGCGCCCACCGCCATACGCAGGACAAACAGCGCGATGAAGCTGGCCGCAAAGCCGAGCATCACAGTGGCGATGGACCACAGCAGCAGGGCCACGGTGTAGAGGATGCGCGGCGGCACCCGGTCGACCAGCCAGCCGCCGGGGATTTGCATGGCGGCGTAGGTCCAGCCGAACGCCGAGAAAATCAGCCCGACATGCACCGGGTCGATGCCCAGGTCACTGGTCAGGGCCGGGGCCGCGATCGACAGGTTGCTGCGGTCGAGGTAGTTGATCACCACGGTGATAAACAGCAGCACCATGATGAAGTAGCGCTTTCTGCTAGGCGTGACTAAAGAAGCCTGCCCGGTGAGGGATTCAGGGTGCATGGGGTTGTCTCTTCTTATGTTTATTGAGGACGGACTTACTGACCAAACCAGCTCAAATGTGGGAGGGGGCTTGCCCCCGATAGCGGTGAACCAGCCGCCGAAGATGTCGACTGACACTCAGCTATCGGGGGCAAGCCCCCTCCCACATTTTTTGCCACATTTTTTCAGGCAGACATCACCACTCGGCAAAACTGCCGTCGGCATGGCGCCAGATCGGGTTGCGCCAGCGATGGCCGATGGCCGCGCGTTCGATCACGTATTCCTCGTTGATCTCGATGCCCAGGCCCGGCCCGTTGGGGATCTTCACGAAGCCCTGGTCATAGTCGAACACGCCCGGGTCGCGCACGTAGTCGAGCAGGTCGTTGCTCTCGTTGTAGTGAATGCCCAGGCTTTGCTCCTGGATAAACGCGTTGTAGCAGACCGCGTCCAGCTGCAGGCAGGCGGCCAGCGCGATCGGGCCCAGCGGGCAGTGCAGCGCCAGGGCCACGTCGTAGGCTTCGGCCATGTTGGCGATCTTGCGGGTTTCGGTGATACCGCCAGCGTGGGAAGCGTCCGGCTGGATGATGTCGACGTAGCCTTCGCTGAGCACGCGTTTGAAGTCCCAGCGCGAGAACAGACGCTCGCCCAGGGCAATCGGGGTGCTGGTCAGCGGTGCGAGTTCCTTCAGCGCTTCGTAGTTTTCGCTGAGTACCGGCTCTTCGATGAACATCAGTTTGTACGGGTCCAGCTCTTTCATCAGCACCTTGGCCATGGGCTTGTGTACGCGGCCATGGAAGTCGACGCCGATGCCCACGTTGGGGCCGACGGCATCGCGCACGGCGGCGACGTTGGCCAGCGCCAGGTCGACTTTTTCGAAGCTGTCGACGAACTGCAATTCTTCCGTGCCGTTCATTTTCACCGCAGTGAAGCCACGGGCCACGGCCTCTTTGGCGGCGCGGGCGGTGTCGGCGGGGCGATCGCCGCCGATCCACGAATACACGCGAATCTTGTCACGTACCTGGCCGCCCAGCAGGTCGCTGACCGACACGCCCAGGGCCTTGCCCTTGATGTCCCACAGCGCCTGGTCGATGCCGGCCAGCGCGCTCATGTGCACGGCGCCGCCGCGATAGAAACCGCCGCGATAGAGCACGGTCCAGATGTCTTCGATATTGCGTGGGTCTTTGCCGATCAGGTAGTCGGACAGTTCCTCGACCGCAGCCGCCACCGTGTGGGCGCGGCCTTCGACCACGGGTTCGCCCCAGCCGGTGACGCCCTGGTCGGTCTCCACTTTGAGGAAGCACCAGCGCGGTGGGACGATGAAGGTAGTCAGTTTGGTGATTTTCATCTTCTTATCTCTCTTGTCGATGCAGCGCCCAAGGCGCCAAGCTTGCGATCAGTTCAGGGCATTCCAGGCCGCGACATACGCCTGGGCACTGCTCGCCACCTCGGCCACGGACATGCCCGGCTTGAACAATCCGGACCCCAGGCCGAAGCCCCTGGCGCCGGCGTCGAAATACACCTGCATGTTGGCCGGGCTCACGCCGCCGACCGGCAGCAACAGCGTGCCCGCCGGCAACACGGCCAGCCACGCCTTGATCACCGCCGGGCCCATTTGCTCGGCGGGGAACAGTTTCAATACGTCGGCGCCTTCGGCCAGCGCGGCGAACGCCTCGGTCGGGGTGGCCACACCTGGCGACAGGTACAGGCCGGCGGCTTTCGCGGCACGCAAGACCTTGGCGTCGCTGTGGGGCATCACGATCACCTGACCACCGGCGGCCTTGACCTGCTCGACCTGCGCCGGCGTCAACACCGTGCCGGCGCCGATCAGGCAATCGGCGGGCAGGCTGTCACGCAGGGTGCGGATGCTGGTGTAAGGGTCCGGCGAATTGAGCGGGACTTCGATCACGCGAAAACCGGCGCGGTACAGCACCTGGCCAATCGCCTCGGCTTCGTCCGGGCGCACGCCGCGCAGGATCGCGATCAAACCGTTTTGCGTGAGTGCTTGCTTGAGCATGTCAGGCCTCCATTGCTGGTTGAATGAGCCCGGCGGCCTGGGCCAACTGCCAGAGGCCGCGTTCGCTGGCCTCTTGCGCCAGGCTGACGTGGGCGAAGCCGCAGAGGCCGAGGGCACGCTGGTAACGTGTACAGAGCGGTGCGGCGCCGACCAGGATGATCGGCTTATGTTTGGCGGCACCGGGCAAGCCGGCGAGTTCATGGCCGATCAACAGGCCGGAGAGGTAGTCGGGCTGCTGGTCCGGAGCGAGTTCGCCGGTCAAGCCCAGGGTGCGTGCGCTGAACAGCGTCGACAGCACGCCGCGCTGGGCGTCTGCCGACAGCGCCACGCGCACGCCGCGGTCGAAAGCCGCCGCCTGGAAGTGTTCGGCGGGTTGTTGGGTGCGCCCGAGCAGGCTGTGCTTGCTCAGCACCGCGAACAGCTCGCCGGTCATGAAGGTGTCGAAATGGGTGATACAGCCATCGACCACCTCGACCCATTTGGAATGACTGCCGGGCAGGCCGATCAAGACCTCGGCGCCGAGGCCTTGCAGCACGCCGAGTACCTGGGTTTCTTCGCCGCGCATCACGTTGGGCAAGCCGACCTGCTCGATCACGCCGGGCACGATATGCACATCGACGCCGCGCACACTGCGCACGCGGTGCAATGCTTGGCCGAGGCTGGCGACGTCGACCGGGGTGTTGCGGTAGGCCGCTTCGCTCCAGCCCTGAGCGCTGCCGACCATGCCGCAGGCGATCACCGGCAAGCCCGGTTGCGCGTCGAGCCAATCGCCACAGGCCGCGTCGAACGCCAACTCGAAGCCATCGCTGCAGCAAACGCCGGCAATCTCCCGGGGCTGGCTGGGCAGGTGCATGATCCCCGACGCCAACGCACGTTGTTCCAGCACCACGCCTGCGGGGCCGAGTTTATAAGCACGAAGGGAACTGGTTCCCCAATCGAGCGCGATCAATTGCGCCGGCATCGCTTCACCTGAAATGAGTGGGTGCTGAAAAAAGCAGATGGGCGAATATAAACCTATGCTCGGCGATATCTCAATATATAAATATCAATCCCATATATTGGAACGAATCGAGATAAATCCTACAACCACTCCGCTTTTTACTGCGGGACCGGCCAGGCTTTATCTGATAAGAGAGGTTAAAAAACCGACAGATTCAGTTCGCGCATCGCACCCATCCAGATCGCGTACTCGGTGTGGTCCTTCAGGTCATCGCCCCCTAGACCGCAATCGACGGCAGGGCCAACCCGGTCAGCGACTGTGCGCTGCGCGCCTGCTCCGCCACCAGCCAGTCGACGAACCGCTCGACCAACTGCCCCCGCCGTTTGCGCTGCGGCTGCACCACGTAGTAGCCGAAGCGTGAGATCACCGTGTCGCTGATCGGCCGGCACAGCCACTTCTGTTCCAGCAGGTTGTCCACCAAGTGGCGCCAGCCGATGGCCACGCCCTGGCCGGCAATCGCGGCCTGGATCAACAGGGTGTAGTTATCGAAGCGCAGTTGGCCGGGGGTCGGCGTGCTGGTAATGCCCAGTTCGCGGAACACGCCGCTCCAGTCGAACCACTGGCTGGTGTGTTCCTGGCGCAGGTGCAGCAAGGGGCAGTCGGGCAAGGTCTGCACGGTCAGCGGCGTGGCCTGGTCCTTGAGCCATTGCGGGCTGCACACCGGGAACACTTCCTCATTGAACAGCCACAGGCTGTCGCCCTGCTTGAAACGGCCGTCGCCAAACAGCACCGCCACGTCGATATCGCTGCGCAACGTGGCGTGATTGCGCTCGCTGGTCACCAGGCTGACGTCGACCTGGGGGTTGGCCGCATGGAAGCGATGCAGGCGCGGCATCAGCCAGTAGGCGGCGAAGGCGAAGTCGGTGGCCACTTGCAGCACTTCGTGCTGGTCCTGCTGGGTGATCGCGCTCAGGCCCTGGTTGATGGTCTGCAAACCGCCCTGGACATGTTCGAACAGCAGCGCGCCGGCGTCGGTCAGCTCGATGCCACGGTAGATGCGATCAAACAGGCGGATCGCCAATTGCTCTTCGAGGCGCTTGATCTGCTGGCTGATGGCCGGTTGGGTGGTGCCCAGCTCCATCGCCGCAGCGGTAAAACTGCGGTGGCGCGCCGCCGCTTCGAACGCCCGGAGCAGATCGAGGGATACGTCGCCGAAGGCTTTATACATAAGCTGTACTTATCCTAGACATTGCCTTTCATGGGCTTTACCCCATTTTCCATGGGCTGCATGCTCATTCGCATAAACACCGCCTATGGAATGCCGAAGACCCATGAAGCGCAAGAACATTCTTTTCATCATGGCCGATCAAATGGCCGCGCCGATGCTGCCGTTCTACGGACCTTCCCCGATCAAGTTGCCGAACCTCAGTCGCCTCGCCGCACAAGGTGTGGTGTTCGACGCCGCCTACTGCAACAGCCCGCTGTGTGCGCCGTCGCGCTTTACCCTGGTCAGCGGCCAGTTGCCGAGCAAGATCGGCGCCTACGACAACGCGGCGGATTTCCCCGCCGATGTGCCGACGTATGCCCACTACCTGCGTCGGCTCGGCTACCGCACCGCGCTGTCGGGCAAGATGCATTTCTGCGGGCCAGACCAGTTGCACGGTTACGAAGAGCGCCTGACCAGCGACATCTACCCCGCCGACTATGGCTGGGCGGTGAACTGGGATGAGCCGGACGTGCGCCCCACCTGGTACCACAACATGTCCTCGGTGCTGCAAGCCGGGCCGTGCGTGCGGACCAACCAACTGGATTTCGACGAAGAGGTGGTGTTCAAGGCCCAGCAGTACCTGTTCGACCACATTCGCGAGGGCGGCGACCAGCCGTTCTGCCTCACCGTGTCGATGACCCATCCCCACGACCCATACACCATTCCCAAACCGTTCTGGGATCTGTACGACGACAGCGACATCCCGTTGCCCACAACCCCGGCCCAGGGCGATCTCGACCCGCACTCCCAGCGCCTGCTCAAGGTCTACGACCTGTGGGACAAGCCGCTGCCGCTGGAGAAGATCCGCGATGCGCGCCGCGCCTACTTCGGTGCCTGCAGTTACATCGACAGCAATGTCGGCAAGCTGCTGCAGACCCTGGAAGACACCGGCCTGGCCGACGACACCCTGATCATTTTCTCCGGCGACCATGGCGACATGCTCGGCGAGCGCGGCCTCTGGTACAAAATGCACTGGTTCGAAATGGCCGCCCGCGTGCCGCTGCTGATCAGCGCGCCGGGGCAGTTCGCGGCGGGCCGTGTGACCCAGGCGGTCTCCACCGCCGACCTGTTGCCGACCCTGGTGGAACTGGCCGGCGGCGAACTCGAACCGCTCTTGCCCATGGACGGCCGCTCGCTGGTCCCGCACCTGCAAGGGCAGGGCGGGCACGACGAAGTATTCGGCGAATACATGGCCGAAGGCACCCTCAGCCCGCTGATGATGATTCGCCGTGGCGCCTACAAATTCATCTACAGCGAAGACGACCCCTGCCTACTGTTCGACATACACAACGACCCGCGCGAACAGGAAGAACTCAGCCAATCGCCGCAGCATCGGGCGCTGTTTGCCGCCTTTCTGCTTGAGGCGCGGGCCAAATGGGACATCCCGGCGATCCACCAGCAGGTGCTCGCCAGTCAACGCCGTCGCCGCCTGGTCTACCAGGCGCTGACCCAGGGCAAGCTGAAGAGCTGGGATCACCAGCCGCTGGTGGACGCCAGTCAGCAATACATGCGCAACCATATCGACCTCGACGACCTGGAGCGCAAGGCACGTTATCCACAACCCTGCCAAAACCAATAAAACAGAGGGAAGGCCATGCAAAAATTGACTGTGGTGCTGGGCGTAATGGGCATGGCGGCGTTGAGCAGCGCCACCGTGTACGCGGACGCCGGTTGTGAGACGGTGAGGATGGCCGATCCTGGCTGGAGTGATATTGCCGCCACCAATGCCGTCGCCGGTTTTCTGCTGACGGGCATGGGTTACAAGCCCAAGGTCGACACCCTGGCGGTGCCGATCACCTTCGGCGGGCTCAAGGACGGCCAGGTGGATGTGTTCCTGGGTAACTGGATGCCGGCGCAGCAAGGTTTCTACGACAAATTCGTGGCCAACGGCGATGTGGTGCAGTTGGCGAAAAACCTCGACGGCACCGAATTCACCCTGGCTGTGCCGGACTATGTGTGGGACGCCGGGGTGCATGACTTTGCCGACCTCAACTCATTCGCCGACAAGTTCGACAAGAAGATCTACGGCATCGGCTCCGGCGCGCCAGCGAACCTCTCGCTGCAGGAGATCATCAAGAAGAACGACTTCGACCTGGGCCAATGGAAGCTGATCGAGTCCAGCGAACAGGCGATGCTCGCCGAAGTCTCACGGGCGGTGAAGAAACAGCGCTTCATCACCTTCCTCGGCTGGACCCCGCACCCGATGAACGTGCAGTTGAAAATGCACTACCTCAAGGGCGGCGAGAAGTACTTCGGCGACACCGGCAGCGTGTATACCCTGACGCGCAAGGGTTATGCACAAGCCTGCCCGAACGTAGGAAAACTGCTGACCAACCTGAGTTTCACCCAGGCGATGGAGAACAGCATCATGGCCGCGGTGGTCAACAACAAGGTCAGCAACGCGGATGCGGCGAAGGCGTGGATCCAGGCCAACCCGGCGGTACTCGAGCAGTGGCTCGACGGCGTGAAAACCGTGGATGGCCAGGATGCATTGGCGGCCGTAAAAGCCAAGCTCTAAAGCCCACCACTATCCAAATGTGGGAGGGAGCTTGCTCCCGATAGCGGCGGATCAGTCACTACATCATTGACTGTCAGTCCGCTATCGGGGGCAAGCCCCCTCCCACAAAAAGCCGGTGTGTACTGATACCCTGAGCCAAACCTTTCAATCCGAGTTTGCGATGCCCCGGCCCAACCGCCACACACTCTTCCCCTTCCTCAGTTGGCTGCCGCGCCAAACCCGCGCCAGCGTCGGCCGGGACGCGATCGTCGGCCTCAGCGGCGCAGTGCTGGCCTTGCCGCAGTCGATTGCCTACGCGCTCATCGCCGGTCTCCCACCGGAATACGGCCTGTACGCCGCGATCATCCCGGTGCTGATCGCGTGCCTCTGGGGTTCGTCCTGGCACCTGATCTGCGGCCCCACGGCGGCGATTTCCATCGTGCTCTACGCCAGCGTCAGCCCCCTGGCCGTGCCGGGTTCACAGGACTACATCACCTTGATCCTGCTGCTGACCTTCCTCGCCGGAGTGTTCCAGTGGTTGCTCGGCCTGCTGCGCTTCGGCGCGCTGGTGAATTTCATCTCCCATTCGGTGGTGCTGGGGTTCACCCTCGGCGCCGCCGTGGTGATTGCCCTCGGCCAACTGCCCAACCTGTTGGGCCTGGATATGCCGAGCCAGGCAACGGCGATCAACAGTCTGATGGCACTGATCGAGCACAGCGGCGAGTGGGACCACGCCTCACTCGCCCTGGGGCTCGGCACCTTGCTGGCGGGCGCGCTGCTCAAGTACCTGCTGCCGCGCTGGCCGACGCTGTTGATCACGCTGGCGCTGGGCAGCCTGGCCGCCTGGCTGTGGCCGGCGATATTCGGGCAGGTGGCGCTGGTCAGTGCGTTTATCGGCAAGCTGCCGCCATTCAGCCCGTTGCCGCTGGACCTGGACATGCTCTTGCGCCTGCTGCCCAGCGCCGTGGCGGTGGGCATGCTCGGGCTGGTGACCAGCCTGTCGATCGCGCGCTCGCTGGCGGCGCGCTCGCAGCAATTGCTCGACGCCAACCAGGAAGTTCGAGCGCAGGGTTTGTCCAATATCGTCGGCGGATTTTTCTCCGGCTACCTGTCGGCCGGTTCCTTTACGCGCTCCGGCCTCAGCTATGAAGCAGGCGCCTGCTCGCCGCTGGCGGGGGTGTTTTCCGCCCTGTGGGTGGCGTTGTTCGCACTGTTTGGTGCAGCGCTGATCGCACATATACCGATCCCGAGCATGGCCGCGAGCATCCTGCTGATCAGTTGGGGCCTGGTGGATCATCGGGGCATTCGCGCGTTGTTCCGGGTCAGTCGCGCCGAGTTTGTGGTGATGAGCCTGACCTGCATCGCCACGTTGCTGCTGGAGCTGCAAACCGCGATTTACGCCGGAGTGCTGGCCTCGCTGTTTTTCTACCTCAAGCGCACCTCGCAGCCGCGGGTTCAGCAATGGCGCGACGGCGAGGAAGAGGTGTTGCGGGTCGGTGGCTCGATCTTTTTCGGCGCCAGCCATTACCTGCAGGTTCGCCTGCAAAGCCTGCAGAGTGAGCGGGTGGTGATCGAAGCGCAGCAGATCAACTTTATCGACTATTCCGGGGTGGAGATGCTGCACCAGGAAGCGCGGCGATTAAGGGCGATGGGCCGTAGCCTGACCTTGCGCCGGGCCAGGCCGCAGGTCGTCGAGGAGTTGAAAAAGCTGGAAGGCGCCGACAACTGCCCCATCCATTTCGAAGACTGAATGCGGTCAAACAGGTGGGAGGGGGCTTGCTCCTCCCACCTTTCGAGTTGCCTCAAGCCAATTGGCGGCGCAGTTCGGCCAACACCGGCGCCGAATCCGGACGCACGCCGCGCCAGAGGAAGAACGCTTCCGCCGCCTGCTCCACCAGCATGCCGAGGCCATCCATCGCCACCGCCGCGCCGTGTTCCGTGGCCCAGCGGCAGAATGCGGTCGGTTCCTTGGCATACATCATGTCGTAGCAAAACGTTTTGCCCGGCGCGATCAAGCTGCCCGCAATCGGCGGTACATCGCCTGACAGGCTGGCGGAAGTGGCATTGATGATCACGTCCACCGGCTCACACAGCCAGTCGAAACCACTGGCAGACACCGGGCCCAAATCGTCGAACAACTCGGCGAGCATTTCGGCTTTTTCCACGGTGCGGTTGGCGATGATCAGCGACGCCGGCCGCTCGGCCAGCAACGGCTCCAACGCCCCGCGCACTGCGCCGCCAGCGCCGAGCAACAGGATGCGTTGCCCTTGCAGGTGCAGCCCGGCATTCACCGTCAGGTCGCGCACCAGGCCGGCGCCGTCGGTGTTATCGCCCAGCAGGCTGCCATCGGCCAGCTTGCTCAGGGTGTTCACCGCCCCGGCGCGCTCGGCGCGTGCGGTGAGGGTGTCGGCCAGGCGGTAGGCGTCTTCCTTGAACGGCACCGTGACGTTGGCGCCACGGCCTTGTTGAAAAAACTCACGGGCAAACCCGATGAAATCCTCGAGCGGCGCAAGCAGAGCGCTGTAGTCCAGTTGCTCGCCGGTCTGCTCGGCGAACATGCGGTGGATCAACGGCGACTTGCTGTGGCCGATGGGGTTGCCGAACACCACATAACGGTCCATCAGACCGCCGCCTTGGGCGCAGCCACGCCGAGCCAGTCGCGGTCTTGCAGGAAGTAGTCGGTGAGGCGCGCTTCTTCGCTGCCGGCCTCGGCTTTCCAGTCGTAGCTCCAGCGCACCTGGGGCGGCAGCGACATCAGGATCGACTCGGTACGCCCGCCCGACTGCAGGCCGAACAAGGTGCCACGGTCGTAGACCAGGTTGAATTCAACGTAGCGACCACGGCGGAATTCCTGGAATTCGCGCTGCTGTTCGGTATAGGCCTGGGCCTTGCGGCGCTGCACGATCGGCAGGTAGGCGTCGATGTACGCATCGCCGATGGCACGGATGAAGGCGAAGCAGGTGTCGAAGTCCCACTCGTTCAAGTCATCGAAGAACAGCCCGCCGATGCCGCGCGGTTCGTTGCGATGCTTGATGTAGAAGTAGGTGTCGCACCAGGCCTTGTAGCGCGCATAAACGTCGGCGCCAAACGGCGCACAGGCCTGTTCGGCCACGCGGTGCCAGTGGATGCAGTCTTCTTCGTTGGCGTAATAGGGCGTGAGGTCGAAGCCGCCGCCGAACCACCACACCGGCTCTTCACCTTCTTTTTCAGCGATGAAAAAGCGCACGTTGGCGTGGGAAGTCGGTACATGCGGGTTGTGCGGGTGAATCACCAGCGACACCCCCAGCGCTTCAAACCCACGCCCGGCCAGCTCGGGGCGATGCGCGCTGGCGGACGGCGGCAGGCCGCTGCCAAACACGTGGGAAAAGTTGACGCCGCCTTTTTCGATCACCGTACCGTTTTCAATCACACGGGTGCGACCGCCGCCACCGGCTGGCCGGGTCCAGGCGTCTTCGATAAAGCGAGTGTCCGTCTCGAAGGTTTCCAGGGCGCTGCAAATACGGTCTTGCAGATCAAGCAGATAGGCTTTAACAGCCTCGGTGCGGGTAGTCATGGCATCACCTTGAATCGGGCAAAGCTACGCGAGGCCATTGGGCGTCGGCGGCAAATGGGCGCACAGGATACCACCGCACTCAACTCCGTCGCAGTTGACGAAGATCAAGCTTAGGAGTCCGATAGGGGGCTACCCGAATTCGAACCCAGGAGAAGTGCAGATGGCCAAACGTATCCAGTTCAGCGTCCATGGTGGCCCTGAGGTGCTTGAGTACGTGGACTACACGCCAGCAGAACCTGGCCCACAGCAAGTTCGCGTGCGCAACGCGGCCATTGGCCTGAACTTCATCGACACCTACTTCCGCAGTGGCTTATACGCGCCGCCGGCCTTGCCGTCGGGCCTGGGCGCCGAAGGTGCCGGTGTGGTCGACGCCGTGGGCAGCGAGGTCAGCCAATTCAAGGTCGGCGACCGCGTGGCCTACGGCAGTGGGCCATTGGGTGCCTACAGCGAACTGCACGTGTTGCCCGCAGCCAACCTGGTTCACCTGCCGGACGACATCAGCTTCGAACAAGCCGCCGGCGCGATGCTCAAGGGCCTGACCGTGCAATACCTGCTGCGCCAGACCTATGAGTTGAAGGGCGGCGAAACCATCCTGTTCCACGCCGCAGCCGGTGGCGTGGGCTCCCTGGCCTGCCAGTGGGCCAAGGCCCTGGGCGTGAAGCTGATCGGCACGGTCAGTTCGCCGGAAAAAGCCGCCGTGGCCAAATCCCACGGCGCCTGGGCAACCATCGACTACAGCAAGGAAAACGTCGCACAGCGCGTGCTGGAATTGACCGACGGCAAGAAATGCCCAGTGGTGTACGACGGCGTCGGCAAGGACACCTGGCTGACCTCGCTGGACTGCGCGGCGCCCCGGGGGTTGGTGGTGAGTTTCGGTAACGCCTCAGGCGCGGTGGACGGGGTGAACCTGGGGATTCTGGCGGCCAAGGGCTCGCTGTATGTCACCCGGCCGACCCTGGCGACCTACGCCAGCAACCCCAAGGACTTGCAGGCCATGGCCGATGATCTGTTCTCGATGATCCAGAGCGGCAAGGTACGCATCGATATCAACCAGCGCTTCTCGCTGGCGGAAGCGGCCAAGGCGCAGACGGAACTGTCGGCGCGGCGCACGACCGGGTCGACCATTCTGTTGCCGTAAGGCTTGGGGTTTCTGGCGTGGCTAAGGGCGCCATCGCGGGCAAGCCCGGCGCCTACATTTGACCGTGTTGTCATGACGGACACCGATCGAATGTGGGAGCCGGGCTTGCCCGCGATAGCCACGCCACGGTCTCAGGACGGCCGCACAACCTCACCCGTCACCAGATCGCGAATCAGGCTCGGGTTCTTGCGCCCACCGAGGGCGCCACCCAACACCAGATCGACCTGGCCACGGAAGTACTGCTCGACGCGAATCCGCGTGCGGGCGGCCGGGCGGCCCTGGGGGTTGGCCGAGGTGGAAATCAATGGCCCGACCAATGAGCACAAGTCGCGCACCAGCGGATGATCGCTGACCCGTAGCGCCACGGTGTCGTGCTCCCCCGTGACCCATTCCGGCAACAGGTCCTGATGAGGCACCAGCCAGGTGTTCGGCCCCGGCCAGGTACTGGCCATGCGGTCGATCCAATCCTGCGGGAAGTCTTCGAAGAGAAAATCGAACTGGCGGATAGTATCCGCGACCAGGATCAGGCCCTTATCCACCGAGCGGTTCTTGATCGCCAGCAACCGGTCCACCGCCGCTTCGTTCCACGGGTCACAGCCCAGGCCCCAGACCGCCTCGGTCGGATAGGCAATCACCGCGCCTGCGCGAATTTCTCGTGCGGCTTCCAGCACACGCCACCTGTTGACCATTACTCACTCTCCGGACTAAAGCTCTGCGCAGTTTACCGATCTTCCCTGCAAAACCTAGCAGCGCGCGAGCCAACGCCCGCTTTCGCAGATCACCTGGCCTTCCAGCTCCAATTCAGTGAGGCTCGCCAGCACCTGGGACAACGGCCGCCCGCTGGCAATCGCCAGGGCTTCGCTGGTGTGGGGCGCCGCATGCAGCAGTGCGACCAGTGGATGAGTCGCCGGCACCGGCACCGGCACCGGACACGGCAGCGCCTGCCAGCCGCGCAAGCCTTCAAGAATGTGCTCGATGGTTTCCACCAACACCGCGCCGTCGCGGATCAGCTGATGACAACCCTTGGCCGCAGGATGATGGATCGAGCCGGGAATCGCATACACCTCGCGCCCTTGCTCGGCGGCGAGCCGCGCGGTGATCAGCGAACCGCTGGCGATGCCGGCTTCCACCACCAGCACGCCCAGCGACAGACCACTGATGATGCGGTTGCGCCGGGGGAAATTGCCGGCCTGGGGCGCGGCGTCCAGCGGAAACTCGGAAACCACCGCGCTGCCCTGGGCAATCATCGCGGCCGCGAGGCGTCGGTGGCGCTGTGGATAAAACTTTTCCAGGCCGGTGCCGAGTACGCCGATGGTCTGCCCGCCGACCTCCAGGGCCGCTTGATGCGCCGCGCCGTCAATGCCCAGGGCCAGGCCGCTGGTGATGACGAAACCGGCACTCGCCAGGCTGCGGGAAAAGGCGGCGGCGGTGTCCATGCCGGGGCGCGATGCGCGGCGGCTGCCGACTATGGCCAACTGGGGTTTTTCCAGGATCGCAGGGTCGCCGGCGACGAATAACAACGGCGGTGCGTCATCGATCTGGGCCAGCAGTGCGGGGTACTCACGCTGGTCCCACATCAGCAAATGCTGGGCCGGACGCGCCAGCCAGGCCAATGCGGCACTCGCGCCCTCGCGGACTTCATGGCTGCGCCGGGCCTCGGCGCTGACGGCGGGCAAGCCGAGCGAACGCCAAGCGCTGGCCGGCGCGCTGAGCGCTTTCGAGGCGCAGCCGAACGCGTCGATCAACCGGCGAAAACGCTTCGGGCCCAGTTCCGGCAGCCTGTGCAAGCGTAGCCGGGCTTCCAGTTCTGCCGGGGAAATTTCACTGCTGTTTATCGGATACATCTGATCATCCTTGACCGGAACAAGCTGTGGATAACTCTGTTGGTAACTTATTTAGCAGCCTATTTATTGCGTTTGACGGGCCGTCTCGAAACGGTCCATCACCGCCAGTGGCCGCGAGGCATTGAGGACCAGGCCGTAACTGAGTTTTTCGTAGGTGCGAAACACCAGCAGCATGCCGCCGTACTCATCGGCCAGCTTCACCGGAGCGCCGCTGAGAGCGTCGCGTACCGTGGCGCCGGTCTTGATCACATTCAGCCGTTGGCCGTCGACCAGGCCGTCGCGGCGGCCTTTATTCAGGGTCACGGCATCCAGCACGCCGATCTGCGTCACGCCCTTGGGCACGTCGATGATGCGCCCTTCGATAAACGGCGCGGCCTGCGGGCCTTCCAGGCTGGCCAGCGCAACCGGCGGTTCGGCACGCAGCAAGCGGTCGCCGGGGCGCACTTCCTGGGTGACCCGTTGTACGGCAAGGGTGGTCAGGTCGCCGGCCATCACCCAGTGCGCGGTGCCGATGTCGTCGGCGTGGATACCCAGTAGCTCCTGGGTGTGGGGGTCGGTGTAGACCTTGCCTCGGCGGAAAATCCCATAACTTGGCTGAGCCGGGTCCAGGACGCCGCGGGCATGCACACGCTCGCCATTGGCCCCCAGCACGCGCCCGGCCTCTGCCGCGACAACGTAGGGCGCGTTATCGAGATCGAGGGGCGAATCGAGGATGCGATTGTGTAACAAAAATCGCTGGATGGCCTGTTGCGTCGGTTGATCCAGGCGCGGGCCGGGCGATGGAAGCAGGGCCTGGGCGAACGGCGCCCAGAGCAGCAAGACGAGTAGCGATTTCCTCATGGGGTGAATCTCCTTTATTATGTACGTTCGCGTGAAACGCCATAGCCTTCGCGGCTTCCGAGCGTTCCACACCGGCCGTGCGGGTCCATCCCTACGCCGATTTGCCTTTACCTCACATGTGCAGCAATTACGCTTATGGCTATTTTGAACATCCTCGAATTCCCCGACTCGCGCCTGCGCACGATCGCCAAACCGGTGGCCGTAGTGGACGATAAGGTTCGTCAGTTGGTCGATGACATGTTTGAAACAATGTATGAAGCCCCGGGCATCGGCCTCGCCGCGACCCAGGTCAACGTGCATCAGCGTGTCGTGGTGATGGACCTGTCCGAAGATCGCAGCGAACCACGGGTGTTCATCAACCCCGAGTTCGAAGCGCTGACCGACGAAATGGGCGAATACCAGGAAGGCTGCCTGTCGGTGCCGGAGTTCTACGAGAACGTCGAGCGCCCGGTGCGCGTGAAGATCAGGGCCCTGGACCGCGACGGCAAGCCCTTCGAGCAGGTTGCCGAAGGCCTGCTGGCGGTGTGTATCCAGCACGAATGCGACCACCTCAACGGCAAGCTGTTTGTCGATTACCTGTCCACGCTCAAACGTGACCGGATCAAGAAGAAGCTGGAAAAAAAGCACCGCCAGCAAGCTTGATGCCCTTCTTCCAAAGGCTTGCTGCGGCAAGCCTTTTTCTTTTGTGACTGCTTTTAACCGAGAACGCCCATGACCGAGCCACTGCGCATTGTTTTTGCCGGCACACCCGAATTTGCCGCCGAACACCTCAAGGCCCTGCTCGCCAGCCCTTATGACATCGTCGCGGTGTACACCCAGCCGGATCGCCCGGCCGGTCGCGGGCAAAAACTGATGCCGAGCCCGGTCAAGCAACTGGCGCTGGAGCACCACATTCCCGTGCTGCAACCGCCGACCCTGCGCAACGCCGAGGCCCAGGCCGAGTTGGCAGCGCTGAAACCGGACCTGCTGGTGGTGGTGGCCTATGGCTTGATCCTGCCCCAAGTCGTCCTGGACATCCCGCGCCTGGGTTGCATCAACAGCCATGCCTCGCTGCTGCCACGCTGGCGCGGTGCGGCGCCGATCCAACGCGCCGTGGAAGCGGGCGACAGCGAAAGCGGCGTGACCGTGATGCGTATGGAAGCGGGCCTGGATACCGGCCCGATGCTGTTGAAAGTCAGCACCCCGATCACCGCCGAAGACACCGGCGGCAGCCTGCACGATCGCTTGGCCGAGATGGGCCCGCCGGCTGTGATCCAGGCGATTGCCGGGCTCGCTGCCGGCACCCTCGAAGGCGAGGTGCAGGACGACAGCCTGGCGACCTACGCGCACAAACTGAACAAGGACGAAGCGCGCCTCGACTGGAGCCGCCCGGCCGTGGAACTGGAGCGCCTGGTGCGCGCGTTCAACCCGTGGCCGATCTGCCACAGCACCCTCAACGGCGAAGCCTTGAAGGTTTTGGCTGCCACCCTGGCCGACGGCAAGGGCGCCCTGGTGAAATCATCGGTGCCAGCAAGGACGGCCTGCTGGTCGCCTGCGGTGAACAGGCGCTGTGTCTGACGCGTCTGCAATTGCCCGGTGGCAAGGCGCTGAATTTCAGCGATTTGTTCAACAGCCGTCGTGAGAAATTTGCCGTAGGCACGCTTCTCGGGGTGGCCGCCCAATGAACCCGCGTCTGGCCGCCGCCAAGGCCCTGGCCGCCGTGCTCAACGGCAAGGCTTCGCTGAACAGTTCGCTGCCGACCCAGTTGGATAAGGTCGAAGACCGTGATCGCGGCTTCACCCAGGACCTCGCCTTCGGCACCGCGCGCTGGCAGCCACGGCTGTCGGCGCTGGCAGCCAAGCTGCTGCAAAAGCCGTTCAAGGCGGCCGATGCCGATGTAGAAGCGCTGCTGCTGGTAGGCCTCTATCAATTGCTCTACACCCGCGTGCCGGCCCACGCCGCCATCGGTGAAACCGTCGGCTGCGCCGAAAAGCTGAAAAAACCCTGGGCCAAAGCCCTGCTCAACGCCGTGCTGCGCCGCGCCCAGCGCGAAAGCGAAGCGCTGCTGGCCGAGCTGGAACATGACCCGGTGGTGCGTACCGCTCACCCGCGCTGGCTGCAAAAATCCCTGAAAGCCTTCTGGCCCGAGCAATGGGAAGCCATCTGCGCGGCCAACAATGCACACCCGCCGATGATCCTGCGGGTCAACCGTCGCCATCACCGCCGCGATGCTTATCTGCAATTGCTGACCGACGCGGGCATCGCGGCCGCGCCGTGCGTGTACAGCACCGATGGCATCGTGCTCGAAGCCGCCACCGACGTGCGCAGCCTGCCGGGCTTCGCCGAGGGCTGGATCAGCGTGCAGGACGAAGCCGCGCAACTGGCGGCCGACCTGCTCGACCTGGCCCCAGGCCAGCGCGTGCTGGACGCCTGCTGCGCCCCCGGCGGTAAGACGTGTCACATCCTGGAGGTCGAAAAAGACCTCGCCGGCGTCGTCGCCGTCGATCTGGAAGCCAAGCGCCTGGTGCGCGTGCGGGAAAACCTCGCACGCCTGGGCCTGAGCGCCGAGCTGATCGCCGCCGATGGCCGCGACACCGCCACCTGGTGGGACGGCAAGCCGTTCCAGCGCATCCTGCTCGACGCGCCGTGCTCCGCCACCGGCGTGATCCGTCGCCATCCGGACATCAAGCTGACCCGCCAACCCGACGACATCGCCGCCCTGGCCGTGCTGCAAGGCGAACTGCTCGACGCGTTGTGGCCGACCCTGGAAGTCGGCGGCATCCTGCTCTACGCCACCTGTTCCACCTTGCCCACCGAGAACACCGAGGTCATCGAAGCCTTCCTCGCCCGTACCAGCGGCGCGCGCGAGCTGGACCTCGCCACGGCAGCCGGCATCAAGCAGCCCCACGGGCGCCAATTGCTGGCACAGGAAGGCGGACACGATGGCTTCTACTACGCCAAACTGATCAAGATCGCCGCCGCACGCGGCTGAACGGTTCAAAGGGAGTAACCGGATGAAAATCATCATCCTCGGGGCAGGGCAGGTCGGTGGCACGCTGGCCGAGCATTTGGCCAGCGAAGCCAACGACATCACCGTGGTCGACACCGATGCCGAGCGCCTGCGCAACCTCGGCGACCGCCTGGACATTCGTACCGTGCAGGGTCGTGCGTCGTTTCCTACGGTGCTGCGTCAGGCGGGTGCCGACGATGCCGATATGCTGGTGGCCGTGACCAACAGCGACGAGACCAATATGGTCGCGTGCCAGGTCGCCCACACGCTGTTCCACACCCCGACCAAGATCGCCCGGGTGCGTGAAGCCGCGTACCTGACCCGCGCCGGCCTGTTCGACAACGACGCGATCCCGGTGGACGTGCTGATCAGCCCGGAGCAGGTGGTCACCCACTACATCAAGCGCCTGATCGAGATTCCCGGCGCGTTGCAGGTGATCGACTTCGCCGACGGCAAAGCGCAACTGGTCGCCGTGAAGGCCTATTACGGCGGGCCGTTGGTCGGCCAGCAACTGCGCCAACTGCGCGAACACATGCCGAATGTAGAAACCCGCGTCGCGGCGATTTTCCGGCGTGACCGGCCGATCCTGCCCCAGGGCGACACGGTGATCGAGGCCGACGACGAAGTCTTCTTCATCGCCGCCAAAGCGAATATTCGTGCCGTGATGAGCGAAATGCGCCGTCTCGATGAGACGTATAAACGCATCGTCATCGCCGGTGGCGGGCAGATCGGCGAACGCTTGGCCGAGGCCATCGAAAGCCGCTACCAAGTGAAGATCATCGAGATGAGCCCGGCGCGCTGCCGGCATTTGTCCGACACCCTCGACAGCACCGTAGTCCTGCAAGGCAGCGCTTCGGACCGCGACCTGTTGATGGAAGAAAACATCGCCGACGCCGATATCTTCCTGGCCCTGACCAACGATGACGAAGCCAACATCATGTCATCGCTGCTGGCCAAGCGGCTGGGGGCGAAGAAGGTGATGACCATCATCAATAACCCGGCGTATGTCGACCTGATTCAGGGCGGCGATATCGACATCGCCATCAGCCCGCAGTTGGCGACTATCGGCACCTTGCTCACCCACGTGCGCCGTGGCGATATCGTCAGCGTCCACTCCCTGCGCCGCGGCGCGGCGGAAGCCATTGAGGCGATCGCCCATGGCGACTCGAAGTCGAGCAAGGTGATCGGCAAGGCCATCCGCGACATCGGCTTGCCGCCGGGTACCACCATCGGTGCGATCATTCGCGATGAAGAAGTGATCATTGCCCACGACGACACGGTAATTGCCACCGGTGACCATGTGATCCTGTTCCTGGTGGATAAAAAACATATCCGCGATGTGGAGAAGCTGTTCCACGTGGGGTTGAGCTTTTTCTGATCAAACGGAGTACACCGACATGCTCGAATCCCTGGAGAAAATGCTGGCCAAGGGTGTCGATAACGCCCTGCTGCGCTTTGGGCTGGGCAAGGGTTATCTGGACCTGAAGGACAACGCCAAGGCCGCCGAGCATCTGCACAAGTGTGTCGAGTTTGATCCGAAGTATTCGGCGGCGTGGAAGTTGCTGGGTAAGGCCCACGTCGGGCTGGGCGATCAGGCCGCCGCGCGACTGGCCTGGGGGAAGGGCATTGAAGCGGCCCAGGCCCATGGCGACAAGCAGGCCGAGAAAGAAATGACGGTGTTCCTGAAAAAACTCGACCGCAAGGCTTGAGCGGAACTCAAATGTGGGAGGGGGCTTGCCCCCGATAGCGGAGGTTCAGTCAAATATGCATTGGCTGACACACTGCTATCGGGGGCAAGCCCCCTCCCACATTGTTTTGGGTTGCCTTTGAGTCAGTACCACCGCGCCTCACCCGGCGGGCGTTTCTTGAAGCGCTTCATGCTCCACATGTACTGGCTCGGGTAGGCGCCGACATAACGCTCCACCACCTTGCTCATCGCCGCGCAGGAGGTGGCGGTGTCGGTGCTGTACATGTCTTCCGGCGCTGCTTCCAGGATCACTTTGTAGCCTGAACCGTCCGGCAGGCGCAGGGCATGCAGGAATACACCGACCGCCTTGTGGCCCGCGAGCATGTTCGGCACGAACTTGCTGGTCAGCGCCTGGGTGGCGAAGAACGGCACGAAGATCCCCGCCGATTCGGCCGGCTCCGGGTCGGCCGGAATGCCCACCTGGCCGCCCTTGCGCACTTCCTTGATGACACTGAGGATGCCTTCCTTGGTGGACGCCGCCACGCGGTTACCCAGTTGCACGCGTTGCTTGCGCAGCAGGTCATCCACCGCCTTGAGCTTCGGCGGGCGGTAGAAAATGATCGGTTTGCACTGGCTGCAATAGAAGTGGTTCAACACCTCCCAGTTGCCCAGGTGGCTGGTGATACCGACCACGCCTTTGCCCGAGGCCAGGGCTTCGTGGAGGACTTCCAGGCCTTCGACTTCGCGCACCAGGTCGATGGAGCGCTGAGCCGGCCAGATCCAGGCGCAGGCGCTTTCGGTCAGGGACTTGCCGATGTCCATCAGGCTGCGGCCCACCAGGCGCTCGCGCTCGGCCGGGTCCATGTCCGGGAAGCATTTCGAGAGGTTGATCCGCACCGTGTCGCGGGAGCGGTTGGGGGTTTTCCACATGATCCAGCCAATCGCCGAACCTACGGCTTGCACGGCGCGCCAGGGCAGCAGGGCAAACAACCGGAGAGCGCCTACCAGCAAGGCGCCTTTAAACTTTTCCACAGGTCACTCCTGATCGTGTGTGGTGCGCAAAGCACGCATTCTAACCGGCGTTGGCCAAGTCCGCGTAACGGTCGCAGTCCTGGGTGTGGTCCATGACCATGCCCGAGGCCTGCATGAACGCGTAGCAAATGGTCGGCCCGACGAAGGTGAAGCCGGCTTTTTTCAGCGCGCGGCTCATGGCCTCGGCTTCGGCGGTAATCGCCGGGACTTCGCTGCGGTCCTTGAAGTGATTGACCTTGGGCACGCCGCCGACAAACGACCACAGCAGCCCCACCGGGTCCTCCAGCGCCAACCAGGCCGCGGCGTTGCGGCGGGTGGCGTTGAGCTTCAGACGATTGCGCACGATGCCTGGGTCGAGCATCAACGCTTCGATCTCGGCATCGCTCAGCCGCGCCAGGCGCTGTGCATCAAAACCGAACAAGACCTTTCGATAATGCTCGCGTTTGCGTAAAACGGTGATCCAGGACAGGCCCGCCTGGAACCCTTCGAGCAAAAGTAACTCGAACAAACCCTGCGCATCGCGCAGCGGCGTTCCCCACTCCTGATCGTGATAAGCCATGTACAGCGGATCTTCAGAACACCAAAAGCAGCGTGGCATAAGGCTCCAGGGGATGGTGGCGCGGCCGAATCGGGTATACTCCCGCTCTTTAAATCGCAGCCCAAGTAACAGGTGAATTTCGTGAGCCAGCCTACGCCAGCCGTGCGTACCTTCCAAGACTTGATCCTCGCCCTCCAGCAGTACTGGGCCGAGCAAGGTTGTGTGGTACTTCAGCCCTACGATATGGAAGTAGGCGCCGGCACTTTCCACACCGCTACATTCCTGCGGGCCATCGGCCCGGAAACCTGGAACGCCGCTTATGTGCAGCCCAGTCGGCGCCCGACTGACGGCCGCTACGGCGAAAACCCGAACCGTCTGCAGCATTACTACCAGTTCCAGGTGGTATTGAAGCCGAACCCGGACAACTTCCAGGAGCTGTACCTCGGCTCGCTGAAACATGTCGGCCTCGACCCGTTGGTCCACGACATCCGTTTCGTCGAAGACAACTGGGAATCGCCGACCCTGGGCGCCTGGGGCCTGGGCTGGGAAGTCTGGCTGAACGGCATGGAAGTCACGCAGTTCACCTACTTCCAGCAAGCGGGCGGCATCGAGTGCTACCCGGTGACCGGCGAGATCACCTACGGTCTCGAGCGCCTGGCCATGTACCTGCAAGGCGTGGATTCGGTCTACGACCTGGTGTGGGCAGACGGCCCGTTCGGCAAAGTGACCTACGGCGATGTGTTCCACCAGAACGAAGTGGAACAGTCGACCTATAACTTCGAACACGCCAACGTCGAGAAGCTGTTCGAACTGTTCGACTTCTATGAAAGCGAAGCCAAGCGCCTGATCGAACTGGACCAGCCGCTGCCGTTGCCGAGCTATGAAATGGTGTTGAAGGCGTCCCATACCTTCAACCTGCTGGACGCCCGCCGCGCCATCTCGGTGACCGCGCGCCAGCAATATATTCTGCGTGTTCGCACCCTGGCGCGTTCCGTCGCCCAAGCCTACCTGCTGGCTCGCGCCAAGCTGGGCTTCCCGATGGCAACCCCGGACCTGCGTGATGAAGTGTTGGCTAAGCTGGAGGCTGCACAATGAGTGCTCAAGATTTTCTGGTTGAACTGGGCACCGAAGAGCTGCCACCCAAGGCACTGAACACCCTGGCCGATGCGTTCCTGGCCGGTATCGAAAAAGGCCTGCAAAGCGCGGGCCTGAAGTTCGAGGCGAAAAAAGTCTACGCCGCGCCGCGTCGCCTGGCGGTGTTGCTGACCGCGCTGGAAACCCAGCAGCCGGACCGCAGCATCAACCTCGACGGCCCGCCACGCCAGGCCGCCTTCGACGCCGAAGGCAACCCGACCCAAGCAGCGCTGGGTTTTGCCAAGAAATGTGGCGTCGAGCTGAGCGAGATCGACCAGAGCGGCCCGAAACTGCGTTTCAGCCAGGTCATCAAAGGCAAGCCGACCGCCAGCCTGTTGCCGACCATCGTCGAAGACTCCCTGAACGACCTGCCGATCCCCAAGCGCATGCGCTGGGGGGCGCGCAAGGAAGAGTTCGTGCGTCCGACCCAGTGGCTGGTGATGCTGCTCGGTGACCAGGTCATCGATTGCACCATCCTTGCCCAGAAAGCCGGCCGCGATTCCCGTGGTCACCGCTTCCACCACCCGCAAAGCGTGCGTATCACCGCGCCGGCCAACTACCTCAACGACCTGCGCGCCGCCTATGTGCTGGCCGACGCCAACGAGCGTCGCGAGCTGATCAGCAAGCGCACCGAAGAGCTGGCCCGCCTGCAGGAAGGCACCGCCATCGTGCCGCCAAGCCTGCTGGACGAAGTGACCGCCCTGGTTGAATGGCCAGTGCCGCTGGTGTGCTCGTTCGAAGAACGCTTCCTCGATGTGCCGCAAGAAGCGCTGATCACCACGATGCAGGACAACCAGAAGTACTTCTGCCTGCTGGACGTGGACGGTAAGTTGCTGCCGCGCTTCATCACCGTGGCCAACATCGAAAGCAAGGACCCGCAGCAGATCATCGCCGGTAACGAAAAAGTCGTGCGCCCGCGCCTGACCGACGCCGAGTTCTTCTTCAAGCAAGACAAGAAGCAGAAGCTCGAAGACTTCAACCTGCGCCTGCAAAACGTGGTGTTCCAGGAAAAACTCGGCAGCGTCTACGACAAGGCTGTGCGCGTTTCCAAACTGGCCGCCTACATTGCCCCACGCATTGGCGGTGACGCTGCCTGGGCTGCGCGCGCAGGCCTGCTGTCCAAGTGCGACCTGGCCACCGAGATGGTCGGCGAGTTCCCGGAAATGCAAGGCGTTGCCGGTTACTACTACGCCCTCAACGACGGCGAGCCGGACGATGTCGCCCTGGCCCTGAACGAGCAGTACATGCCGCGCGGTGCTGGCGCCGAATTGCCGACCACCCTGACCGGTGCGGCCGTGGCCATTGCCGACAAGCTGGATACCCTCGTCGGGATCTTCGGCATCGGCATGCTGCCTACCGGCAGTAAAGACCCGTATGCCCTGCGCCGTGCGGCCCTGGGCGTGCTGCGGATCCTGATCGACAAGAAGCTCGACCTCGACCTGACCCAGGCAGTGGTGTTCGCAGTCGGCCAGTTCGGCGGCAAGGTCAAGCAAACCGGCCTGGCCGAGCAAGTGCTGGAGTTCGTGTTCGACCGCCTGCGTGCGCGTTACGAAGACGAAGGCGTGGACGTTTCGGTGTACCTGTCGGTACGTGCCCTGCAACCGGGTTCGGCGCTGGACTTCGACCAACGCGTGCAAGCCGTGCAGGCCTTCCGCAAACTGCCGGAAGCCGACGCCCTGGCTGCCGTGAACAAGCGCGTGTCGAACCTGTTGAGCAAGGCCGACAACCTCGGCAATGCCGATGTCGACCCAGGCCTGTTCGCCGATGCCAAGGAGTTCTCGCTGAACTCGGCCATCGCCAAGGCGGAAAATGCGGTGAAACCGTTGATCGCCGAACGCAACTACGCCGAAGCACTGGCGCGCCTGGCCACCTTGCGCGAGCCGGTGGATGCGTTCTTCGAAGCGGTGATGATCAATGCCGAAGATGCCGGCGTGCGGAAAAACCGCTACGCCATGCTGGCGCGTTTGCGCGGTCTGTTCATCAACATCGCTGACATTTCCGTATTGGGCTGATCATGTTGAAACTGCTGATTCTCGATCGGGACGGGGTGATCAATTACGACTCCGACGCTTACATCAAGTCGGTGGAGGAATGGATCCCACTGCCCGGCGCGATCGAGGCCATCGCGCAGTTGAGCAAGGCCGGCTGGACGGTGGCCGTCGCCACCAACCAGTCCGGCATCGCCCGCGGCTACTACGACATCGCTACCCTGGACGCCATGCACGCGCGCTTGCGCACGTTGGTGGCGGAGCAGGGCGGTGAGGTGGGGCTGGTGGTGTACTGCCCCCACGGGCCGGATGAGGGCTGCGATTGCCGCAAACCCAAGCCTGGCATGTTGAAAACCATTTCAGAACATTACAACGTGCCCCTGGCTGGGCTATGGTTCGTCGGGGACAGCCTCGGTGACCTGGAGGCGGCCAAAGCCGTCGACTCTCAGCCAGTTTTGGTAAAGACCGGGAAAGGCGAAAAGACCCAGGCGAAAAACCTGCCGGTAGGCACCTTGATTTTTGACGATCTGGCGGCGGTTGCCGCAGAACTTATCAACAACTAGCCGCCCTCGACTGCCTGACCAAGGACTGTTCGGGAGTGCGCCTTCAACAGGCGGGCTGTGTCCCGCAACGGTAAATGCCGCCATGTCGATTTTGCAGGCCATCAGAACCTTCTTCTTTTACCTGCTGTTGGGCACCAGTTCGTTTCTCTGGTGCACCCTGAGCTTTTTTATCGCGCCTTTTCTGCCGTTCAAGGCGCGCTATCGCTTCATCAACGTCTATTGGTGCCGCTGCGCGCTGTGGCTGACCAAGGTGTTCCTGAACATCCGCTTCGAGGTCAAGGGCGCGGAAAACGTCCCGGATCAGCCCTGCGTGATTCTGTCGAACCACCAGAGCACGTGGGAGACGTTCTTCCTCTCGGCGTACTTCTCGCCCCTGAGCCAAGTGCTCAAGCGCGAGCTGCTGTATGTGCCGTTCTTCGGCTGGGCGATGGCGATGCTGCGCCCGATCGCCATCGACCGCGACAACCCCAAGGCGGCGCTCAAACACGTGGCCAAAAAGGGCGACGAGCTGCTCAAGGACGGCGTCTGGGTGCTGATCTTTCCGGAAGGTACGCGTGTGCCCTACGGCACCGTCGGCAAGTTCTCACGTGGCGGCACGGCATTGGCCGTCAACGCCCACCTGCCTGTGTTGCCGATTGCACATAATGCCGGCAAGTACTGGCCAAAAACCGGTTGGGCAAAACGTGCAGGCACCATCACCGTGGTGATCGGGGAACCGATGTACGCCGAAGGTGAAGGGCCGCGTGCAATTGCCGCACTGAATGACCGCGCCGCCGCCTGGAATGAAGCCCAGCAACGCGCCATGGGTTCGCTGCCGCCGGAGCCGGTGGCGGTGGACACGCCGGTGGCCTGAGCATCTGTGGATAACCTGTGTACGGTTTGTTGGCAAAATGGCATTTTCTCTTCATAACAAGATGATTTTATTAGATATTTCCTGAACTCATAAAAATACTAAAAACGTGCATAAGTTTTTTTTGGATAAAAAAACCGGTCCTGAGACCGGTTTTTTATACACAGCGCAAAAGCACGTGTTGTCAGTCTTCCAACTGGGGCAGCTGCAGGGTGAATGTGGTGCCCTTGCCCACCACGCTTTCGCAACAGATACGGCCACCGTGCCGCTCCACAACGGCCTTGACCATGGTCAGGCCCAACCCAAGGCCCTCGCTGCCCTGGGCGGAATCGAAGCGGCGGTACTGGCTGAACAGTTCCGGCAAGTCCTTTGCCGCAATGCCCGGGCCCTGGTCGCTGATGCGACACTCCAGCCAACCTTGCGCGCTGCCGTGGCTCAACCTCACGGTGGTGCCGGCCGGCGAGTATTTGATCGCGTTCTCCAGCACGTTGAACAACGCGCGGGTGAGCAGGGATTGATCGGCCGACACCATGCCTTCATCCGCTTCATCCAAGTCGTGGATCAACTGGATGCCCTTGAGCTGCGCAATCACCGCCACCTGATCTAACGCATCCATCACCAGCATGGCAAACAGGCTTGGCTGGAAGTGGTAGCCGTCAGCCTCGGCTTTCGCCAGTTGTACGAATGATTCGGTGAGGCTCAAGGCGCGTCGAACCTGCTGCTCGATCTGGGCAAACACCGGCGACTCCGCGTTATGCACATCCAGCAATGCGAGGATCGCCGAGTGCGGCGCGCGCAGGTCGTGGGACAGGAAGCGCAGCATGGTTTCGCGGTGTTGCTGGGCTTCGCGCTCCTTGCTCAAGTCGGTCAGGCTGAGCAGCCAGCCGAGGGCGACGTCGCCTTCGGCGGGCAGCAAGGGTGCGATTTCCATGCGCAGGCTGCGTTGGTGGATGTCCCGGAACTCGACGATTTCCAGGGCGGACAGGGCGGGGCGCACGCCGTTATGCAGGGGTGGATAACCCAGGTCGGCGAGCTGTTCGAGCAGGTTTTGGTTGACCAGATCATTGCCGAATACTTCACGGGCAATGCGGTTGGCCAACAGGATGTTGCCCCGCGGGTCGGTGATCAGGGTCGCCACCGGCAGGCACTCAAGGCCATCGGCCATAAAGCGTCGGGTGTCACGGGTGCGGCTGACGGCCTGCTCCAGGGCAAAGATGCGCCCTTGCAACACATCGCCTTTGTTCGCGGGCGCTCGGCGGCGTTCGGGCAGCACCTTGGGTTCATTGTCCAGGCGCGCCAGTTCCCAGCCAAAGTAGGCAAGGATCACGCTCAGGCGGCGCCAGTTCCAGATCAGGTAGCTAAGCAACATACCGATCAGGCAGGCCGCGGGCGACCACCAATGGCCAAGGCGTAACAGCGCCCACGCGCCGAGCAACGCGCCGGCCATGCAACCCAAGGTCATCCACAGCGCGTAGCGTGGGCGGTACAGCAAAAGGCCGAGCAACAACGCCACCCAGGCCGTGGCGATCAGTGCCGCGAGCCAGCCGGGGAGGTCGACGATGCTGCGCTCCTGCAGCAAGCCGTTGAGCACATTGGCCTGGATTTCCACACCGGCGGTGGTATCCGGAGTGGAGGAGAGCGGCGTCACAAAACGGTCCCCCAGCCCATAGGCGCTGGCGCCCACCAGGATCAGGCGGTCGCGCAGCAATTCGGCCGGCACTTCGCCGTGCAATACGCTGGCGTAGGACACACTGGGAAACCCATGCGGCTCAGACGTGGACGGGACGCGAACTCTATATTCCCGATGCCAGCGCTGACTGTTGGGTTGTTCGCTGCGTCCCGGCATTTGCGCGGTTTGCCCGCTCAACGTATACGCCAGCCATGCCAACTGCGGCAGGGTGTTCCCAGGCGGGCCTTCACGCAGATACAGGCTGCGGACGGCACCGTCGCTGTCTGCTTCGACGTTGATATGGCCCAGCCCCTTGGCGCAATTGAGCAGCGGCAACAGTTGTTCGCCCGGCTGGCTCGCGCCGCCATCACGTTCCAGGGGAAGCAAAACATTCCCGGCGTTGCACACGGCATTGGCCAGGCGCAGGTCATCCGCGGCGTTGCGCGGCTCACTGAAGATCACATCGAACAAGATACCCGCGGGTTGGGCAGCGCTCAGACGGTTGATGACGTCGGCATGCAGGCTGCGCGGCCATGGCCATTGGCCGAGCTTTTTCAGGCTCTGGTCATCGATGGTCACCAGCAAAATGCGTGGATCGACCGGCAGAGGGGTCAGGCGGCGCAGGTCGTCATACAGCGGGTTATTGAAGGCCAGGCCCGCACTTAAGGACAAATATGCAGTAAAGGGCAGCAACACCAGGCCAATCCACAGCCACTCCCGAAACAGACCATGGAACAACAACTGCGCCTGGGTGGGCTGGCGTTTTTCGGCCTTGCGCCACAGCATCACAGGGCGACCGCCAGGAACCCGCACCGCTGCTGAAAATGGACAGTTGAAGATGTCATAGACCCGGTTTCTCCCTCCAGGTGGTGCGCGGTATGGTGCTGAACCCAGTGAAGCTCATTTTGATCGCCCCGGGGTTTTTCCTGAGTGCGTTCGTTGAAACATACCGTACATCGGGGCGCAGTATCAGCTACCCGCACGGCTATGCAATGCCAGCGGCACTGATCCTTTTCCTTACGCGCGGGAGTCGGTATCTTTCCCCCTGAGTCGCATGGTTTTTCAAAGCGTTAACGGCCCTTTGATATCAGCGTACCGAGAGATCCAAAGGGTCGTTGAATCTGAGCACAATTCTTCAGATTCAATGACTGGCATCTGCGCAGCAAGGACGCCCGCTCTTCGACCGGCCGACAGCTGAAATATTTCCAAGTAGAAAGGACCCACCCATGCGTGTCGCAATACTGGATGACGAACCCGCTGAATTGCAGCGGGTGGAACAGACACTGCGACAGATCCCCAGCAACCTGGAACAGCCTTGGTCTGTGCATTGCTTCGAACGCGGTGAGGACCTGCTGCGCCAACTGCGCCGGGAAACCTTCGACCTGCTGATCCTCGACTGGCAGCTGCCCGACATCAGCGGCATCGCCTTGCTGCGCTGGACCCGTGAACACATGGAATCGCCTCCGGCGGTGATCATGCTCACCAGCCGCGATGCCGAGAGCGATATCGTCACCGCCCTGAACAGCGGCGCCGACGATTACGTCAGTAAACCCTTTCGCCCGAATGAACTCAAAGCCCGGGTCAACGCCGTCCTGCGCCGCCACGGTCTGCAAAAGTCGGCAACGTCTGAAGTGCAAAGTTTCAACGACCTGACCTTTGACGACGCCGAACTGACCGTCACCCGCGCGGGCAAACCGATCAACCTGACCGAACGTGAATACCGCCTGGCCAGCTGCCTGTTCGCCAACCTGGCGCGGCCGTTGTCTCGCGAGTATCTGTATGAGCGGTTCTGGAGCCATGAAGAAATGGTCTCGTCGCGGCCGCTGGACACACATATCTATCGGCTGCGGAACAAGCTGGGGTTAACCGCGGATCGGGGTTGGCAGTTGTTGACGATCTATGGATACGGCTACCGGTTGGAGAGTGTGGCGGCCGCCTCAGCGGGTTAAAAATGCCGATGTTCCACGTGGAGCATTTGGCTTTATTGATGCAGAGGGACGTGGCGGCTATCCAAATACGGCCGCATCAATGCCTCGAACCACTCGTGGAACACATCCAGTCGCTGCGAACGCTGCCGGCGGTGCGGGTAGAGCAGGGATACCGGCATCGAAGCGGCACAGTAACTCGACATGACCTCCACCAGTTGTCGTGAGTCCAGCAGGTGTTGGACGTCAAAGCGCGGGATCTGGATCAACCCCAACCCTGCAAGGCAGCAAGCGATATAGCTTTCGGCATTGTTCACGATCACCCGGCTCGGCACGTCGAACCGCTGCACGCTGCCGTCGCCGGACAGGTATTCCCAAGGCAGTTCCTTGCCCGACTTCGGCGACGCATAGCCGATGGTCCAATGTCCGTCGAGTAGCTGCGCAGGCTGCTGAGGCTCTCCATGCTCAAGCAGATAGGCCGGGCTCGCACAATTGATCAAGGCAATCTGACCCAGCGGCCGCACCACAAGACTGCTGTCATGCAGCGCGCCAACGCGCACCGCGCAGTCCACACCTTCCTGCACCAGATCGATGGCCCGGTCGGTCGAACCCAAAATCAATTGAAGCAGGGGGTGACAACGCAACAGGCCGGGCAGCGCTGGCGCAATGACGCGGCGGGCAATGCGGCTGGGCACATCGATGATCAGCCGGCCGGAAACTTGCCGCTGGCTGGCCTGGAATAACTGGTCGATGTCTTCGACGTTGCACAACACCGGGCGCACACGGCTGAGCAATTGCTCCCCATCGGGTGTCAGCCGTACCTGCCGCGTCGTGCGATGCAGCAGGCGCACGCCCAGTTGAGCCTCTAACTGCTGGATGGCCGCAGACACCGACGCTCGTGGCATCTCCAGCGCGTTGGCAGCTTTGATGAAGCTGCCCATCTCGGCCACTTTGGCGAATACGCGGTACTGGTCGAATCTGTCCATGATCTGCCCTGCCGATGGTCCCGACGTCAGCCTGCCCAGGGGCGCCTGCTCTGCGTCGATTGTACGGCGCCCCAGCAGCGGATGGCGACGAAGATCCCACTGCGGATAATGGTTTTACTTGGTGGTGTACCCGCCATTGATGAGAATGGTCTGGCCGGTGATCCACCAGCCGTCACTGACCAGATGGCGAATGAAAGGCACCACGTCCTCGATGTCGGTCAGGCCTGTTTTGCTGAACGCCGAGAGCGCGGCGGCGGTCTTGTGATAGGCCACCGCGTCGGCGCCTTCGGCCGGGTAGAAGAACGGCGTATCCATCGGCCCCGGACCGACCGCTGTCACCGAAATGCCGCGGGCGCCCAACTCCTTGGAGGCCGCTCGGGTGTAGTGTTCGACCGGCGCCTTGGTGCCGGCATAAGCGGCATAGAACGGCGTGAAGGCGCCCAGCAGCGACGTCACTATCGTGCAGATCTTGCCATGGTCGTTGAGGTGCTTGCCCGCCTCCTTGAGGAAGAAGAAAGCGGTCTTGGAGTTGACCGCGCTCATCTCGTCGTATTCGGCTTCACTCACCTCGGCCATCGGCTTTTTGAGCACCTTGCCAACGGTGTTGATGGCGATGTCGGGTTTGCCGACCGCGGCGATGGTATCGGCGAACAACTTCTCGATGGCGCCGGCCGTCGTCAGATCCCCCTGCAGCGCGACGGCCTGTGCGCCGCTGGCCTGAACGGCGGCAACCGTGGCATCGGCATCAACCTTGGACGCGGCGCTGTTGTAATGGATCGCAACAGCCTTGGCACCCTGTGCGGCCATATCACGGGCGATGAGACCGCCAAGGTTCTTCGCGCCACCCGCGATGAGAACGACTTTGCCTTTAATGGAATGGTCTGCCATGGGGAATCTCCTTCACGAATCGTTGGAGAATTGAGATTAGGCCGCTTCAACGCGGCGATAAACCGTGGATGACTGGATGAATAATCCAGAAAAACACCCCAATCAGGCAGATTGGAGTGGGGAAGGTCACGTAATAAAAACCCGGATCGAATGCAAAAAAAGCCCGCGATTTGGCGGGTTCTTTTCGTGATGTTCAGCTAATCGGTGAGGATTAGCCGAACCATCTATGTGTGCAACTCCACGGAGGGCCTGGAATGCTTGGGAAGACGCAGACGGGAGCCTCTTACTCCTCAGATGCCACCAGTCGCACACCTTTACGCGTGACCTGTTGCCCGACTTCAAAACGCCCATTGGGTGAGCGCACCGTACTAATCTCGCCTTGCGCGTTTTTCACTTCATAAGCGGTTTCAGACTTGCCAATGCCTCCTTGCACCGCGCTGCCGGCAAAAAAACCGCCAGCTGCGCCGACTAATGCTCCAATCGGGCCACCTACCGCGCCAACCATCATTCCGGTCAAAACGCCGACCCCCTTGCCGGCGGTTGTGTCGGGGACTACACGGATTATCTGGTCTGCCTGGCATAGCGGAGACAGCAGTGTACACAGGGTGAAACTGAGCGCGATGGTACGAGTCATGAGATTGTCCCTTTGGGGTTTGCGTTAAGTTCATTACCTAATACACAAACCGGGCCAACAATTTTATTGTTTAATATCAACTAGTTAAATAACAACACTGTCATTATGACCTAACTCGAAAAAGGTCATAATGACAAAGAAATAGTCAATATGACTTCCTATCGCCGGTTGAGGCAATTTCTTGAAGGGAGGGGTTGAACAGCGCTCAACGTTCTACAGAGCCGCTATGCGTCACGAGCGAAGATCGAGTTATTGCACTTGAGATAGCGTTGAAACGGTGATGGCGATCGACAGAAATAATGGAATTGATATTGATCAACTATGCAGACAATCAATTGGCGCGATAATCGCAACGGCGCAATGACCTGGGCTCTAACGTTCAAACCCCACATTGAGCGCCCTGGTTATCTGGAATCAAAAAGGCAGCGGCAGGGGGAGGGCAACGGCATTCAGATGGCCCAGGAAGAGAAAGCCCGAAACCAATACCGCGTTGATCGACCAGGCCACCGTGAGGAAACGAGCGATCTGACCGTAGAGGGGGTCACTGACATTATCCGCATTGCGCCATACCGCATTGAGCATGCACGCGGTGTAGGCCACAAAACCCAGCAGCATTAGACCAAACAGGGAGGGTGCAACTTTGTTGAAGGCGACCAGAATCAGGCCAAACAGTACATTGCTGAGCACTACCCCATAGAGCCAGAACACCACCCACAGCGCAGTGCTGCCCTGCGAGTTTACCCACTGCTGAAGCTTACTCATCACAACCCCCTGGCTAGCTAATAGCCCGATCTTCCCTATAGGCCCGTACAGACTTCACCCAAGTGATGCCGACGTAGGGACGTCGTGCATGGTTTCAGTCTAGCGGGTATTTCCTACATGTCCCGACCGAGTACAAGTAGGCCGACAAACCTTGCTTCCTTGTTTCCGGGTTCTCAGCGGGACGGGTTTATGGAGTAAACGATGGACAAGAAATCGCTACCGGATTGGGATCCCAGGTCTGAAGCCGTATTAAAGGATCAGACGACAGCCTATGACGACATGCGCCACCGTTGCCCGGTCGCACACAGTCAATATGGCTATACGTCGTTATTCAGGCATGCGGATGTGCTGCGCGTACTTAACGATCATGAAACCTTCAGCAATGCCGTCTCGCGTTTCCCCGCGGTCCCCAACGGAATGGATCCGCCCGAACATACGGCGTACCGGAACCTCATCGAGCGTTATTTCAGCCCGGAGCATATGGATGCCTTTGCGCCGACGTGCCGTGACATAGCGGTTCGTCTGGTGCAGGCATTACCGGATGAAGGCCGTGCAGAACTGATCGGCGAATTTGCCCAGATCTTTGCGTTGCAGATCCAGTGTGCCTGGCTGGGTTGGCCGGCGGATTTTCATGAACCGCTGCGCCTGTGGACGCTGAAGAATCACTCGGCCACGCTGTCCAGAGACGAGGCGGCCCTGAGTGCCGTGGCCCTTGAGTTTGACGGTTACATCAAGGATCTGCTGGACGTGCGCCGTACCGCTGGCGCTGCTGCGTCGCATGACATCACGACCCTCTTGCTACGCGACCAGTCCTTGGGAAGGCCCCTGACGGACGACGAGATCGTCAGCATTCTACGTAACTGGACGGTCGGCGAACTCGGAACCATTTCCGCCTCGGTCGGCATTCTGGCGCACTATCTGGCGACCAACTTCGGGTGGCAGCAGCGATTGCGCGAACAACCCGCGCTGTTACCTGTCGCCATTGATGAAATACTGCGTATTCATGCACCACTGATCATGAACCGTCGGGTGACTACGAAAGAGGTCACGCTGGGTGGGCGCACGCTGGCGAAGGGTTCGCGTATTGCCCTCAACTGGGCGTCCGCCAATCGGGACGAAGCGGTCTTTGGAGATCCCGATGAATTGCGCCTCGATCGCGATCCCGAGCTGAACCTGCTCTATGGCGCCGGCATTCATGTCTGCCCCGGTGCGCCGCTTGCCAGACTGGAGCTACGGATCGTGATGGAAGAACTGCTTGGACGCACCAGCCGGATTACGCTGGCGCCGGATAAAGAACCAGTGAACGCGTTTTTCCCTGCCGGCGGGTTTTCTTCTCTACATCTGCAGATTCAGAAACCGCCGTCCCAACCGTTGGGCGCCGGCCTTCCCCCCGAGATCCGATAGCGTTTTATGCTGGACCGCTTGGCGGCGAGGGCGACATGTGGGTCAGCATGAATGACCTGCATTGAGCCCTGATCGGCCGCGAGTGTTATTTCAAACCGAGCCGTTTCGCCAGTCGGTGCAGGTTGGCCACATCCATATCGAGCATTCGCGCACAGGCAGACCAGTTATCTGCGCAATTTTTCAGCGTGCTTTCAATCAGCTGACGCTGGAAGCTATCCGTCGCGTCCCGTAGGCATTGGCCAACGCTGCTGGAAGGAACATCCACAGCAACAGGCAGTATCGCCAGCTGTTCGGGGACTTGATTGAAATGTTGTGCTTCCAGCAGCAGCTCTTCACTTTGCTGGGTCGCACGAGCAAGGATTGTCGCTCGATAAACAGCATGCTCCAGTTCGCGAACGTTTCCTGGCCACGAGTACTGCTTGAGCAACGACAGGCAACCGGCAGCCAACGCCACCCGTTGCAATCCCATGCGTACCCGGCTCTGCTCGCAGAAAAAACCCGCTAGCAATGTGATGTCCTGCCCACGCTCACGCAGTGGTGGCACATGCACAGGGAACACGCTTAAACGGTGGAACAGGTCGACCCGGAAGCGATTGTTCAGCACCTCCTGCTTCAGGTCACGATTGGTCGCGGCAAGCACCCTTACGTTGACCCGCAAGACGGTATCGTCACCGACCCGTTGCAGGTCGCCGTATTGCAATACCCGCAGCAGTTTTGCTTGCAGGCTCAGCGACAGTTCACCGATTTCGTCGAGGAACAGTGTGCCGTTATCGGCCATTTCGAACTTGCCGGTGCGATGATGGATCGCCCCGGTGAAGGCACCTTTGACATGGCCGAACAACTCACTCTCAGCCACTGACTCCGGCAGCGCAGCGCAGTTTAGATAGACCACAGGGTGACTGGCGCGTGATGAACCTTCATGTATCGCCTTGGCGACCAGTTCCTTGCCGACCCCGGTTTCTCCAGTGATCAAAACGTTCAGGTCGGAACCTGCCACCATTTCGATCTCTCGTTTCAACTGTTGCATGACCTCGCTGAGCCCGACCATTTCGGTGCCGGGTTTGCCCGCCGGGACATGACTGATGGAGAGAGGCGTAATGGTCTGACTTTCCAGTTGCTCGACCAGCAACGCATTGGTCAAGGCAGCAGAAGCGAGGGCGCCCACCAGTCGCAGCTCTTCGTCGCTGAAGTGATCAAACTGTGCCGGGTCCATGCCATCGATCGTCAGCGCACCAATCAGCGTCTGGTCCGCGAACAACGGTAACCCGATGCAGGCATGCACTTTGAGGTCCTGCCGGCTCGGGATCAGGCCGTCATAGGGATCAGGCAAATGACTCTCTGCCGGAAAGCGCACCACGTCACCGGCGCGAGCGATGGCTTCCAGACGCGGATGGGCATCAAGGCTGAAGCGGCGCCCCAGAACATCCGGTGCCAGGCCATCGATCGCCAGCGGACGGAACAGTCGCTGTTCATAACGTAACAAAGCAGAGGCGTCGCAACCGAGCAATTGGCGCAGGGTATTGATCAGACGTTGAAAGCGGTCCTGATGGGAAATGCCGCTTTGCAGCTCAATAGCGATGCGTGCCAGGGATTCAACGGAGAGACTCATGGTTTGTCACTTTGACAATGAATTAGTCATAAAGACAATAGTCGGGCAATGTCATATTGACAATCACTGTTTTATTTTTCCTTTAAAATCAATGAATTATTATGTGGCACGAAGGTTGCCATCTTCGGTGTAGAACATCATTTCTATACCGAGGTAGGTCATGTCAATTCACGTCAAAAACAACATCCATTGGGTCGGTCAGCGCGATTGGGAAGTGCGGGACTTTCATGGCACAGAATACAAATGCCACAAAGGTAGCAGCTATAACAGCTACCTGATCCGTGAAGAAAAGACCGTACTGATTGATACGGTTGATCACAGGTTCAGTCGGGAATTCATACAGAACCTGGCGATGGAAATCGACCTGAACACGCTGGACTGTATCGTCATCAACCATGCGGAAGAGGACCATGCAGGAGCGCTGACAGAGTTGATGTCGCTGATCCCGAATACGCCGATCTATTGCACCGCCAATGGCGTGGACTCGATCAATGGTCATCACCATCATCCCGAGTGGAATTTCCACGTCGTCCATACCGGCGACACCCTGGATGTCGGCAATGGCAAACAGCTGGTTTTCGTGGAAACCCCGATGCTGCATTGGCCGGACAGCATGATGACGTACATGACCGGCGATGCCGTTCTGTTCAGTAACGACGCCTTTGGCCAGCATTACTGCGACGAACACCTGTTTAATGATGAAGTGGATCAAAACGAACTGTTCGAACAGTGCCAACGCTACTACGCCAATATCCTCACCCCATTCAGTCGCCTGGTCATTGCCAAGATTACCGAGATCCTCGGTTTCAACCTGCCGGTCGATATGATTGCCACCGCTCATGGCGTGGTGTGGCGGGATAATCCGACGCAGATCGTGCACCGCTATCTGGAATGGGCGGCGGACTATCAGGAGGATCGCATCACCCTGTTCTACGACACCATGTCGAACAACACCCGCATGATGGCCGATGCCATCGCACAGGGTATTCACGAAGTCGATCCAGGTGTGGCGGTGAAGATTTTCAACGTCGCGCGCCACGACAAGAATGAGATTCTGACCAACGTGTTCCGCTCAAAAGGCGTTTTGGTGGGCTCGTCCACCATGAACAACGTGATGATGCCGAAAGTCGCCGCACTGCTGGAGGAAATAACCGGGCTGCGTTTTCGTGACAAAAAGGCTTCGGCGTTTGGCAGTTACGGCTGGAATGGCGGGGCGGTAGACCGTATCCAGACACGCTTGATGGACGCTGGTTTTGAAACCACATTGGCGCTCAAAGCCAAGTGGCGGCCGGACGGTGACGCGCTTGAGGTTTGCCGGGCTCATGGCCGCGAAATCGCTCGGCAATGGGCGCTGCATCCATCGACGGCTGCACATGTCGCACCCGCTGCAGCCACCGCAACTGCCCAGGCAGACCCCATCGCGGACAACAGCCTGCGCAAGCGCTGCAGTGTTTGCCAATGGATTTACGACCCCGCGATCGGCGAGCCGATGCAGGATGTGCAGGCCGGTACTGCTTGGTGTGATGTGCCTGATTACTTCCTGTGCCCTGAATGTTCAATGGGTAAATCGGTATTCGATGAGCTGCCTTCGGAGGCGACATGAACCGGGAAATCGTCATTGTGGGCTCCGGCTTCGCGGCTCGTCAGGTGGTCAAGAACTTGCGCCGGCTCGATGCAGCGGTGCCCATTCGATTGATCGCTGCAGACAGTTGCGATGAGTACAACAAGCCCGACCTGAGTCACGTCGTCAGTCTCAATCAGACTGCCGACGACATGACTCGCCAGCCTGCGGCAGAGTTTGCCGAGATGTATCGGTTGACCCTGAACTCGTGCTGCCAGCTCACTGCGATTGATCGCGAAAACCAGCGTGTTAGCGCCGGTAATGAGGCATTCAGCTACGACCAACTGATTCTCGCCACGGGGGCGCAAGCCATGGTTCCGCCGATTCCCGGGCGGGAGTGGATGGTGACTCTGAACAGTCAGCAGGAATACCGTCATGCACAACATGCACTGCGGGCTGCACAGCGCGTACTGATCCTCGGGGCCGGCTTGATTGGCAGTGAACTGGCCATGGACATCAATCGTGCCGGAAAGCAGGTGGTGCTGATGGACAAGTCCTGCAGCCTGCTCGCATCGTTGCTTCCTGTTGAGGTGAGCAGCCGCCTGCAGCACCGGTTATGCCAGATGGGTGTGGAAATGCTGTTTAACCAGGCGTTGGTATCCATTGAAAAGAGAAACGATGGCCTGTTGGCGACGTTGTCCAACGGCCGACACATCAGCGCCGATGTGATCGTTGCCTCAATTGGGTTGAAACCCGATACGACGTTAGCCACACAGGCTGGCTTACGAGTGGACCGTGGCATTGAAGTTGATGAACGCATGTGTACCTCTGACCCACGCATATTCGCCGTTGGCGATTGCGCGCAAATCCAGGGCAAGCTACTGCCGTTTCTGCAACCTATTCAGGTAAGCGCCATGACCCTGGCGCGTAATGTGCTGGGTGGGAATGAGGAAGTTAAGTTCCCGGCGATGCTGGTGAAGGTCAAGACTCCGGAAATGCCGCTGCACCTGGCCGGAGAAACCAGCCGCAAGGACTTGCAATGGCAGATCAGCCTTGAGGCACAGGGGCTGATAGCCAAAGGTCTGGACATGGCAGGGCAGCTACGTGCGTTCGTCGTCAGTGAAGACCAAATGAAGCAGGCCTTTACGCTACTACGGCAACTCTCGTTGTGAATCCAATTGGCAGAGCTCTCGCGCGTTCCTGGACATACGGGCAAAAAAAGGCCAACCCGCAGGGGTTGGCCTTTTTTGTAGCGCGCATAGTGTGAAGTTCAGCTGCTTTTGTAAGTTCCTACACCCGATCAGAAATCCAGGTTAGACACCGCCAAAGCATTGCTCTCGATGAAGTCACGGCGAGGCTCGACCGCATCACCCATCAGGGTGTTGAAGATCTGATCTGCGCCGATGGCGTCTTCGATGGTCACGCGCAGCATACGGCGCTGAGCGGGGTCCATGGTGGTTTCCCACAGTTGATCCGGGTTCATCTCGCCCAGACCTTTGTAGCGCTGGATGGTGTGACGCTTGGTGCTTTCGGCCATCAGCCAGTCAAGGGCTTCCTTGAATTCCCTGACCTGCTTCTTGCGTTCGCCACGTTGGATATAAGCGCCATCGTCCAGCAGGGTGCTCAGTTGTGCGCCCAGGGTGACCACGGTTTTGTAGTCGTTGCTGCCGAAGAAGTCGCGGTTGAAGGTGACGTAGTTGGACAGGCCGTGGGAGATCAATTCGACCTCGGGCAGCCACACGTTACGTTCACGGTCTTCGCGCAGGCTGGCTTTGTACACCAGGCCGGATTTCTCGACGGTGCGCAGACGCACTTCGTACTGGGCCAGCCAATCCTGCATCGCTGCGTGATCGCCCAACTGCTCCAGGCTAACGGCCGGCAAGTAGATGAAGTGCTCGGTCAGCTCCTGAGGGTACAGGCGCGACAGACGCTTGAGCGTCTTCATGACCATGCGGAAGTCGTTGACCAGACGCTCCAGCGCCTCACCGGAAATGCCCGGTGCTTCTTCGTTCAAGTGCAGGCTGGCGTCTTCCAGGGCCGACTGCGTCATGTACTCTTCCATGGCGTCGTCGTCTTTGATGTATTGCTCTTGCTTGCCCTTTTTGACTTTGTACAACGGCGGCTGGGCGATGTAGATGTAGCCGCGCTCGATCAGCTCCGGCAACTGACGGAAGAAGAAGGTCAGCAGCAGGGTACGGATGTGCGAACCGTCGACGTCAGCATCGGTCATGATGATGATGTTGTGATAGCGCAGCTTGTCGATGTTGTACTCGTCGCGGCCGATACCGCAGCCCAATGCCGTGATCAAGGTGCCGACTTCCTGGGAGGAAATCATCTTGTCGAAGCGTGCTTTCTCGACGTTGAGGATCTTACCCTTCAACGGCAGGATGGCCTGGGTGCGACGGTTACGGCCCTGCTTGGCGGAACCGCCAGCAGAGTCACCTTCCACCAGGTACAGCTCGGAGAGGGCAGGGTCCTTCTCCTGGCAGTCAGCCAGTTTGCCCGGCAGGCCGGCGATGTCCAGCGCGCCTTTGCGGCGGGTCATCTCACGGGCTTTACGCGCGGCTTCACGGGCACGCGCTGCGTCGATCATCTTGCCGACAACCAGCTTGGCTTCGTTCGGGTTTTCCAGCAGGAAGTCGGAGAAGTACTTGCCCATCTCCTGTTCCACGGCGGTCTTCACTTCGGAAGACACCAGCTTGTCTTTGGTCTGGGAGCTGAACTTAGGGTCCGGTACTTTCACCGAAATAATCGCAGTCAGACCTTCACGCGCATCGTCACCGGTGGTGGCAACTTTGTGCTTCTTGGCCAGGCCTTCGGCTTCGATGTAGGTGTTCAGGTTACGCGTCAGTGCGGAACGGAAACCCACCAGGTGAGTACCGCCGTCGCGCTGCGGAATGTTGTTGGTGAAGCACAACAGGTTCTCGTTGAAGCTGTCGTTCCACTGCAGGGCGATTTCCACGCCGATGCCGTCTTCACGCTGGACGTTGAAGTGGAACACCTGGTTGACCGGAGTCTTGTTGGTGTTCAGGTATTCAACGAACGCACGCAGGCCGCCTTCGTACTTGAACAGCTCTTCCTTGCCGCTGCGCTCATCCTTGAGGACGATGCCGACACCGGAGTTGAGGAAGGACAGTTCACGAATCCGCTTGGCCAGGATGTCCCAGCTGAAGTGGATGTTCTTGAAGGTTTCGTCAGAAGGACGGAAGTGAATCTGGGTACCGGTAGTTTCGCTTTCGCCAACAACCTTCATCGGTTCCTGCGGAACACCGTGAACGTAGGTCTGCTCCCAAATCTTGCCGCTGCGACGCACGGTCAGCACCAGCAGTTCGGAGAGGGCGTTTACTACGGAAACACCTACGCCGTGCAAACCACCGGATACTTTGTACGAGTTGTCGTCGAACTTACCGCCAGCGTGGAGCACGGTCATGATGACCTCTGCCGCCGAAACGCCTTCTTCTTTATGCACGTCTACCGGAATGCCACGACCGTTGTCGCGCACGGTGATGGACTCATCCGGGTGAATGATAATGCTGATGTCGTCGCAGTGACCGGCGAGAGCTTCGTCGATGGAGTTGTCGACCACCTCGAACACCATGTGGTGCAGACCGCTACCATCATCGGTGTCGCCAATGTACATACCGGGACGTTTGCGTACGGCATCCAAACCTTTCAGCACTTTAATGCTGGTCGAGTCGTACGTGTTTTCTTCGCTCATGCCTTCACTCCCGATGGTCGTGGGTCTGGGTGATACGGCCTTGTTCCACGTGGAACAAAGCGACTGGCGTTTCCGTCTGCCAGCCTTCCCTCAATAATTCGTGGTCTACACAGGTGATAAACACCTGGCAGCGTAAGTCTTCCAACAAGCGGCATAACGCTCGGCGGTGTTGCTCGTCGAGTTCTGACGGCAAATCATCCACCAGATAAATACATTGACCGCGCCGGGCCTGGCTAACCAAATGCCCTTGGGCGATACGCAATGCACATACCACCAGCTTCTGCTGGCCGCGGGACAAGATATCCGCGGCATTATGTGCGCCTAACCTAAGACGCAAATCAGCGCGCTGGGGGCCGGCCTGGGTGTGGCCGATTTGCTGATCCCGCTGCAAGGACGTGGCGAGCACTGCACTCAGTTCACGCTCTTTGTCCCAACCGCGGTAGTAGCTCAGCGTCAGCCCTTCGAGGTCCAACAGCTCACTCAAGGTCTGCTCAAAGACTGGTTTCAAGGCTTTGATATAGGCGCGGCGGTATTCATCTATTTCGTCGCTGGCCAGGCACAGTTCCCGGTCCCAGGCTGCTTGCGACGCGGCGTCAAGTGTACCATGCCGCAGCCATGAGTTCCGCTGCCGCAAGGCCTTCTGCAGGCGCTGCCAAGTGGCCATGAAGCGCGGTTCCACGTGGAACACTCCCCAATCGAGGAACTGCCGGCGGATTTTCGGCGCGCCTTCGAGCAAACGGAAACTGTCGGGGTTGATCAGTTGCAGCGGCAGGATTTCCGCCAACTGCGCCGCGCTGCGAGCATTTTGCCCGTCGATGCGGATCTGAAACTCGCCCCCGCGATCACGGGATATCCCCAGGCTGCTATGGCCGCCTTCAGCCAACTCGACCTGGCCAAACACCGTACACGCCAGTTGTTCGTACTGAATCACCGGCAACAGGCGGGCACTGCGGAAAGACCGGGCAAGCCCCAACAAATGGATGGCTTCCAGCACGCTGGTTTTGCCACTGCCGTTGGCGCCATGGAGGATATTTATGCGGGGGGAGGGGGAGAAGGTCACCGGGTGCAGATTGCGCACCGCGGTGACCGAGACGCGACTGAGGGACATCTAGCTTCTGCTGAGCATGATTACAGACGCATCGGCATAACAACGTAAGCCGAGTCATCGTTGTCGGATTCTTGCACCAGCGCACTGCTGTTGGAGTCGGACAGAATCAGGCGAACCTGTTCGGTGGTCATCACACCCAGCACGTCGAGCAAGTAGCTCACGTTGAAGCCGATTTCCAGCGAACCGCCGTTGTAGTCGACGCCCACTTCTTCTTCCGCTTCTTCCTGTTCCGGGTTGTTGGCCTGGATCTTCAGTTGGCCGTTGGCCAATTGCAGGCGAATACCCCGGTACTTTTCGTTGGACAGAATCGCAGTACGGCTGAACGCCTCACGCAGGGCCTGACGATCACCGACCACCAGCTTGTCGCCACCCTTGGGCAGTACACGCTCGTAATCCGGGAACTTGCCGTCAACCAGCTTGGAGGTGAAGGTGAACTCGCCGGTGGTGGCGCGGATGTGATGCTGGCCCAGGACGATGCTGACAATACCGTCCGGCTCGGTGAGCAGACGCGCCAGTTCAAGGATACCTTTGCGCGGCACGATCACCTGATGACGGTCCGGCTGACCGATATCGGCCTTCATCGAACACATGGCCAGGCGGTGACCGTCGGTGGCCACGGCGCGAATAATGCCTTCCGACACTTCCAGCAACATACCGTTGAGGTAATAGCGCACGTCCTGCTGGGCCATGGCGAAGCTAGTGCGCTCGATCAAACGACGCAGTTTGCTTTGCTCCAGGCTGCAGGTCAGCGAACCCGGGCCTTCTTCCACAGTCGGGAAGTCATTGGCCGGCAACGTCGACAAGGTGAAGCGACTGCGGCCGGCCTTGACCACCAGCTTCTGCTCATCGACCTTGATGTCGATCAGCGCGTCGTTGGGCAAGCTTTTGCAGATATCCATCAGCTTGCGCGCGGGCACGGTGATCTCGCCAGGTTCAGCGGGCTCTTCCAGCTGAACGCGACCCACCAGTTCGACTTCCAGGTCGGTGCCGGTCAAGGACAATTGCTGGCCCTCGACAACCAGCAATACGTTGGAAAGCACCGGCAAGGTCTGTCGGCGCTCGACGACGCCTGCGACCAGTTGCAGGGGTTTCAACAGGGCTTCGCGTTGAATGGTGAAGTGCATGGTCTAGTCCCTTGCCTTAATAAGCTGCGCTGGTGTCATCAAGTAGTCAGTGTACGCAGCAGGTTCTTGTAGTCCTCGCGAATATCCGCGTCGGATTCCTTAAGCTCGTTGATCTTGCGGCATGCGTGCAAGACCGTGGTGTGGTCGCGACCACCGAAGACATCGCCGATTTCCGGCAGGCTGTGGTTGGTCAACTCTTTGGAGAGTGCCATGGCCACCTGACGCGGACGTGCCACCGAGCGCGAACGGCGCTTGGACAGCAGATCGGAAATCTTGATCTTGTAGTACTCGGCCACGGTGCGTTGGATGTTATCCACACTTACCAGTTTGTCCTGCAGAGCCAGCAGGTCTTTCAGGGATTCGCGAATCAGCTCGATGGTGATGTCGCGGCCCATGAAGTGCGAGTGCGCGATGACCCGCTTGAGCGCGCCTTCCAGCTCACGCACGTTGGAGCGAATGCGTTGGGCGATGAAGAACGCGGCGTCGTGGGGCAGATCGACTTTGGCCTGATCGGCCTTTTTCATCAGGATCGCCACGCGGGTTTCCAGCTCCGGTGGCTCGACCGCCACGGTCAGGCCCCAGCCGAAGCGCGACTTCAAGCGTTCTTCCAGGCCTTCGATTTCCTTCGGGTAGCGGTCGCTGGTCAAGATGACCTGCTGGCCGCCTTCGAGCAGGGCGTTGAAGGTGTGGAAAAACTCTTCCTGGGAACGTTCCTTGCGCGCGAAGAATTGAATGTCATCGATCAGCAAGGCATCCACGGAACGGTAGAACCGCTTGAACTCGTTGATAGCGTTGAGCTGCAGGGCCTTGACCATGTCAGCCACGAAGCGCTCCGAGTGCAGGTACACGACCTTGGCATTCGGGTTCTTCTTTAATAGATGGTTACCCACCGCGTGCATCAAGTGCGTCTTACCCAGGCCAACGCCACCATAAAGGAACAGCGGGTTGTAACCGTGCTTGGGGTTGTCGGCGACTTGCCAGGCGGCCGCGCGGGCCAGCTGGTTGGATTTACCCTCGACGAAGTTCTCAAAGGTAAAGGTGCGGTTCAGGTAGCTGGTGTGCTTGAGCGCGCCTTCGACCTGCACGGTGCGCTGCTCGGCGCGAACCGGTGCTTGCTGGGAACTGGCACCCGCCATCGGATCGAAGCTGTCGCGGGACGGCTCTTCATTGGCCGGCGCGTTTTTCTGGGCCGACGATTTCGAAGGCGTCGGCGCGGGAGCCGGCGCGTGGTTGACCGGAGCCGTCACCGCCTGGGCTTGCGACGCGGCAGCCGCCAATGGCGCATTCGGCGCAGCGCGAGGCGCGGAGCTACGTTTGCTGCCTATTAATAAGGAGAGCACGGGCGCGAGGCCGTTGCCATGTTCATCGAGCAATTCGAGAACGCGGCTCAGGTACTTCTCGTTGACCCAGTCGAGAACAAAACGGTTGGGTGCGTAGACGCGCAACTCGTCGCCTTCGGCTTCGACCTGTAGCGGACGGATCCAGGTGTTGAATTGCTGGGCAGGCAGCTCATCGCGCAAAAGCTCTACGCACTGCTGCCAAAGTTCCACTGACACGGATATCCCCTAAGTTGAAAGCCGGTGAGGCAAAAACAGCCGCCATTGTAGCGGTCGGCCGCCCACTTATCCACATGTAGGTTGCGCACAGGCCAGCCAAAATCAACGCCTTAACGTGAATAAAGGCGACCAATGGTCTGTGCATAAGCTCTGTGGATAAGCGCCCCTGAGCTCGTTGCACAAGTGGGGTCGAAAGTCTGTGGGTAACTGGCCTGTGGATAACAACCCATTCCACCCACAGCTTATCCGACAGCGCAGCACAGGCAGAGCACCGTTTCTCCCCCGTGTTGTCATTCTCTGTACATCACGTGGAATAAGGCCTAAAGGTAGTTATCCACAGAGGAATGCCTGCCTAGCTTTTATAAGCTTTACAGAAAAGCTTTAAATAACTTCCTTCTTTATTTTTATATCTATGGCATTGCCCTTGGAAGCTCGCTGGACAAAAAAGGGCGGATTGCCTGTAAAGATCTAATTGAAGGAAAAGCTGGTTGGAAATTGACCTAGAGGCTTGCTTTCTCTAGAATCGCCGGTCTCTTAAAACGGGGGCCATTCCGGCCCGTTGTGGACGAACCAGGTAACAACGCCATGAAACGTACTTTCCAACCAAGCACCATCAAACGCGCCCGTACCCACGGCTTCCGTGCTCGCATGGCTACCAAGAACGGCCGTGCTGTCCTGTCGCGTCGCCGCGCCAAAGGTCGTGCGCGTCTGGCAGTTTGATAATCCGGTACTGGTGGTGAGTCAGGACTTCAGTCGGGAAAAGCGTCTGCTTACCCCCCGGCACTTCAAGGCAGTCTTTGACTCCCCCACCGGCAAGGTTCCGGGGAAAAATCTCCTGCTCCTTGCGCGTAACAACGATCTGGATCACCCCCGTCTCGGGTTGGTGATCGGCAAGAAGAGCGTAAAGCTCTCCGTTGAGCGCAATCGCCTCAAGCGTCTGATGCGCGAATCGTTTCGCCTCCACCAGGACACTCTGGTTGGTTGGGATATTGTTATCGTCGCGCGCAAAGGCTTGGGGGACGTAGAAAACCCCGAATTGATTCAGCATTTCGGCAAGCTCTGGAAACGTCTGGCGCGTACCAACAAACCAGCACCAGCAGTCAGCACCGAAACTGTAGGGGTAGACAGCCTTGATGCGTAAACTGGCACTCGTTCCGATCCAGTTTTACCGCTATGCCATTAGTCCTCTGATGGCCAACCACTGTCGTTTCTACCCCAGTTGTTCCTGCTACGCGTTAGAGGCCATAGAAAATCATGGTCTTCTGCGCGGTGGCTGGCTGACCTTTCGTCGTTTAGGTCGCTGTCATCCGTGGAATCCCGGTGGTTATGACCCGGTTCCACCTATCCCTACCTCCCGTTCTTCTTCGATGGCCGAGTAATCATGGATATTAAACGCACGATCCTGATCGTCGCCCTGGCAATCGTGTCCTACGTCATGGTTCTTAAGTGGAACCAGGACTACGGCCAAGCTGCCCTGCCGACTCAGAATGTTGCTGCCAATCAGGCTGCGCCGGCTATTCCGGACACCCCGCTGGGTAACAATGCGTCCGCGAGTGCCGATGTTCCCAGCGCGAATGGCGAGACAAGCGCCCCTGTAGAAACGCCAGTTGTCACCAATAAAGACCTCATCCATGTGAAAACGGATGTGCTCGACCTGGCTATCGATCCACAAGGTGGTGATATCGCGCAGCTGAAACTGCCGCTGTATCCACGTCGCCAAGACCATCCGGATGTTCCGTTCCAGCTGTTCGATAACGGCGGCGAACGCGTTTATCTGGCACAAAGCGGCCTGACCGGCACCAACGGTCCGGATGCGCGTGCTACCGGTCGTCCGGTTTATTCGACCGAACAGAAGACTTATCAACTGGCTGACGGCCAGAACCAGTTGAACGTCGACCTGAAATTCAGCCTCGACGGCGTCAATTACATCAAACGCTTCAGCTTCACCCGCGGTTTGTACGACTTGAAGGTCACTTACCTGATCGACAACGAAAGCGACAAACCGTGGAGCGGCAACCTGTTTGCCCAGCTCAAGCGTGATGGCAGCTCCGATCCTTCTTCCAGCACTGCCACCGGCACCGCGACTTACCTGGGCGCCGCCCTGTGGACAAGTAACGAGCCGTACAAAAAAGTGTCGATGAAAGATATCGACAAGGGCGCGCTGAAAGAAACCGTGCAGGGTGGTTGGGTTGCCTGGTTGCAACACTACTTCGTGACCGCGTGGATCCCGAACAAGGGTGAAGCCAACCTGGTTCAGACCCGCAAGGACAGCCAGGGCAACTACATCATCGGCTTTACTGGCCCGGCGTTGACCGTTGCCCCAGGCGCCAAGGCTGAAACCAGCGCGACCCTGTACGCCGGCCCGAAAAGCCAGGCAGTGCTCAAAGAGTTATCCCCAGGTCTGGAACTGACTGTGGATTACGGCATCCTGTGGTTCATTGCCCAGCCGATCTTCTGGCTGCTGCAACATATCCACAGCATCGTCGGCAACTGGGGCTTCTCGATCATCTTCCTGACGATGCTGATCAAGGGGATCTTCTTCCCACTGTCGGCCGCCAGCTACAAGTCGATGGCGCGCATGCGTGCCGTGGCCCCGAAACTGGCCGCGCTGAAAGAACAACATGGCGACGATCGGCAGAAAATGTCGCAGGCCATGATGGAGCTGTACAAGAAAGAGAAGATCAACCCGCTGGGTGGATGCTTGCCGATTCTGGTGCAGATGCCGGTATTCCTGTCGCTGTACTGGGTACTCCTGGAAAGCGTGGAAATGCGCCAGGCACCGTTCATGCTGTGGATAACTGACCTGTCGATCAAAGACCCGTTCTTTATCCTGCCGATCATCATGGGCGCGACCATGTTCATCCAGCAGCGCCTGAACCCGACTCCGCCGGATCCGATGCAGGCCAAGGTAATGAAAATGATGCCAATCATCTTCACCTTCTTCTTCCTGTGGTTCCCGGCTGGTCTGGTGCTGTACTGGGTGGTCAACAACGTGTTGTCGATCTCTCAACAGTGGTACATCACACGTAAGATCGAAGCGGCTACCAAAAAAGCCGCGGCGTAACTTACTCTGTGGATAACCACTCAAGACGCCCCCTAGTGGGGCGTTTTGCTTTCCGTCACTTTTGTTCTGGAACCTGCTGATGAGCGCTCCTCGTGAAACCATCGCTGCTGTCGCTACCGCCCAAGGTCGCGGCGGTGTCGGTATCGTTCGAATTTCCGGGCCGCTCGCCGGCATGGCCGCCAAGGCCATCAGCGGTCGTGAGTTGAAACCGCGCTACGCCCATTACGGCGCGTTTCTGGATGCGGATAACCAGGTGCTGGACGAAGGTCTGGCCCTCTATTTCCCGGGGCCGAATTCCTTTACCGGTGAAGATGTCCTTGAATTGCAGGGCCACGGCGGCCCCGTCGTGCTGGATATGCTGCTGCAGCGCTGCCTGCAACTGGGCTGTCGCCTGGCCCGGCCGGGAGAATTCAGCGAGCGTGCATTCCTCAACGACAAACTCGACCTGGCCCAGGCCGAAGCCATTGCCGATTTGATCGAGGCCAGTTCTGCACAGGCGGCGCGCAACGCCTTGCGCTCACTGCAGGGCGCGTTTTCCCTGCGCGTGCATAACTTGACCGAGCAACTGATCAGCCTGCGCATCTATGTGGAGGCGGCGATTGATTTTCCGGAAGAAGAAATCGACTTCCTCGCCGATGGCCATGTGTTGGCGATGCTGGATAAAGCCCGCGACGAGTTATCCACAGTACTGCGCGAAGCCGGGCAGGGCGCGTTGTTGCGCGACGGCATGACCGTGGTGATTGCCGGGCGCCCCAATGCGGGCAAATCCAGCCTGCTCAATGCCCTGGCGGGCCGTGAAGCAGCGATCGTCACCGAGATTGCCGGCACCACCCGGGATATCCTGCGCGAACATATCCACATCGACGGCATGCCGCTGCACGTCGTCGATACGGCCGGGCTGCGTGACACCGACGACCAGGTGGAAAAGATCGGCGTGGAACGCGCCCTCAAGGCCATCGGCGAAGCCGACCGCGTGCTGCTGGTGGTAGACGCCACCGCGCCCGAGGCGGTGGACCCTTTCGCCCTATGGCCGGAATTCCTCGAGCAACGGCCCGACCCGGCCAAAGTCACCTTGATCCGCAACAAGGCTGACCTGACCGGCGAAGCCATTGCCATGGAAACCAGCGAGGATGGCCACGTCACGATCAGCCTGAGTGCCAAGCCGGCCGGGGATGGCCTGGAGTTGCTGCGCGAACACCTCAAAGCCTGCATGGGCTATGAGCAGACGTCGGAAAGCAGCTTCAGCGCCCGTCGCAGGCACCTGGAGGCGCTGCGCCATGCCAGCGCGGCCTTGGAGCATGGTCGGGCGCAGCTGACCTTGGCAGGCGCCGGTGAGCTGCTGGCTGAGGATTTACGCCAGGCGCAGCAGCTATTGGGCGAGATCACCGGGGCATTCAGCTCGGATGACCTGCTGGGGCGGATCTTTTCCAGCTTCTGTATCGGTAAATAGACCTTCGTTGTCCACAGACAGGCCATTCGTGCCTGTCTGTTTCTCTTGTTTCAGCCGATTTCCTCTCTTTTTGCACTCCTGACCCAGCCATTGGTGGCCTCGCCGTGGGCGCGATTTGCGTTGGCGCAGCAATTTCTGTGGATTAAGCCCTGTGAATAACCGCGGCTGTGCCCGGTTGATAACAGGGCTTGAAACCTGAGCGAAAACCCCTCTGTGGATAACAGTCTGTTTAATCCACAGGCTTAAAGCACTTATCCACGCCGCTCATGGACACATGACCACAGACTTTTGAATCTCTGTACATTACGTAAATAAAGGGCTGTAGCAATCTATCCACAGAAAGTAGGCTCAGTATAAATAAACATAAAAACAAAGATTTAATATCTTTCTCTCTTTTAATTTCTATTGTCTGTGATTCATCCACAGCTGGTTAAATTTTGTGCAAAGGGTTCTTTAGGAAGGGCTAAGTCCCTATACTGGCCGCCAAAGCTCTAAAACCAGCTCAATCAATCAATTCCTAATTACCTACATAAGCAGGCACGAGGTGCGTGGTGGATTTCCCTTCCCGTTTTGAAGTGATCGTCATCGGCGGCGGTCATGCCGGTACCGAGGCAGCACTGGCCTCAGCACGCATGGGTGCAAAAACCCTGTTGCTGACGCACAACGTGGAAACCCTTGGTGCCATGAGTTGCAACCCTGCCATTGGCGGCATCGGCAAAAGCCATCTGGTCAAGGAAATCGACGCCCTTGGCGGCGCGATGGCCATGGCCACCGACAAAGGGGGTATTCAATTTCGTGTGCTGAACAGCCGCAAAGGCCCAGCCGTGCGTGCGACCCGGGCACAAGCCGACCGCATTCTGTACAAGGCGGCGGTACGCGAAACCCTGGAAAACCAGGCGAACCTGTGGATATTTCAACAGGCAGCCGATGACCTGATCGTCGAACAAGACCAGGTCCGCGGTGTTGTCACCCAGATGGGCCTGCGTTTCTTCGCTGAATCCGTGGTGTTGACCACCGGCACGTTCCTCGGTGGACTTATCCACATCGGCATGCAGAACTATTCCGGTGGCCGCGCCGGCGATCCGCCGTCGATTGCTCTGGCACAACGCCTGCGCGAACTGCCCCTGCGGGTCGGTCGCCTGAAAACCGGTACGCCGCCGCGGATCGATGGGCGTTCGGTGGATTTCTCGGTGATGACCGAGCAGGCCGGCGATACGCCGATTCCGGTGATGTCGTTCATGGGTTCGAAAGAGCAGCACCCGAAACAGGTGAGCTGCTGGATTACCCACACCAATGCGCGTACCCACGAAATCATTGCCGCGAACCTCGACCGTTCGCCGATGTATTCCGGGGTGATCGAAGGCATCGGCCCGCGTTACTGCCCGTCGATCGAAGACAAGATCCACCGCTTTGCCGACAAGGAAAGCCACCAGGTCTTCATCGAGCCCGAAGGCTTGACCACTCACGAGCTGTACCCGAACGGGATTTCCACTTCCCTGCCGTTCGACGTGCAAATCCAGATCGTGCAATCGATTCGCGGCATGGAAAACGCGCACATCGTGCGTCCCGGCTACGCCATCGAGTACGACTACTTCGACCCGCGTGACCTGAAATACAGCCTGGAAACCAAAGTGATCGGCGGTCTGTTCTTCGCCGGGCAAATCAATGGCACCACCGGTTACGAAGAAGCCGGCGCCCAAGGTTTGCTGGCCGGGGCCAACGCCGCGTTGCGCGCGCAGGGCAAAGACAGCTGGTGCCCGCGTCGCGATGAAGCGTATATCGGCGTGTTGGTCGACGACCTGATCACCCTGGGTACCCAGGAACCGTACCGGATGTTCACTTCGCGGGCGGAGTACCGTCTGATCCTGCGCGAAGACAACGCCGACCTGCGCCTGACCGAAAAAGGCCGCGAGTTGGGCCTGGTGGATGACGCGCGTTGGGCGGCTTTCTGCAAGAAACGCGAAAGTATCGACCTGGAAGAGCAGCGCCTGAAAAGCACCTGGGTTCGCCCGGGTACCGAGCAGGGCGACGCGATCGCCGAAAAATTCGGCACGCCGCTGACCCACGAGTACAACCTGCTGAACCTGCTGTCCCGTCCGGAAATCGACTACGCTGGTCTGATTGAAGTGACCGGCGGCGGCGCAGACGATCCGCAGGTCGCCGAACAGGTCGAGATCAAAACCAAGTACGCCGGTTATATCGATCGCCAGCAGGACGAGATCGCTCGCCTGCGCGCCAGTGAAGACACCAAGCTGCCTGTGGATATCGATTACACCGGGATTTCCGGGCTGTCGAAAGAAATCCAAAGCAAGCTGGGGATAACTCGCCCGGAAACCCTGGGCCAGGCTTCACGGATCCCCGGTGTCACCCCGGCAGCCATTTCGCTGTTGATGATTCATTTGAAAAAACGCGGCGCGGGCCGTCAGTTGGAGCAAAGCGCTTGAGTTCGTTGGTCACCTCGCAACACGCCGAAGAGTTATCCACAGGAGCACGCCAGTTGGGTGTCGACCTGAGCCCCGCCCAGCACGAGTTGTTGCTCGGCTACCTGGCCCTGTTGATCAAATGGAACAAGGCTTACAACCTGACGGCGGTGCGCGACCCCGACGAAATGGTCTCGCGCCACTTGCTCGACAGCCTGAGCGTGATGCCGTTCATCGAAAACGGCCGCTGGCTCGACGTCGGCAGCGGCGGCGGGATGCCCGGCATTCCGCTCGCTATCCTGTTTCCCGAGTCGCAAGTGACCTGCCTGGACAGTAACGGCAAGAAGACCCGCTTCCTGTCCCAGGTCAAACTCGAACTGAAGCTGGACAACCTGCAAGTTATCCACAGTCGCGTCGAAGCCTTCACGCCGCCGCAGCCTTTCAACGGAATTGTTTCCCGGGCTTTCAGCAGCATGGAGAATTTCAGCAACTGGACCCGCCACTTAGGCGACCGCGACACACGTTGGCTGGCAATGAAGGGCGTTCATCCAAGCGACGAGCTGTTAGCATTGCCGGCAGACTTCCACCTCGATAGCGAACACGCCTTGGCCGTACCCGGTTGCCAAGGCCAACGCCATCTGCTGATACTGCGCCGCACGGCATGATTGGGAACACAAGCAAGAATGGCTAAGGTATTCGCGATAGCGAACCAGAAAGGTGGCGTGGGTAAAACCACCACCTGCATCAACCTCGCAGCATCCCTGGTCGCGACCAAGCGCCGGGTGCTGTTGATCGATCTCGATCCACAGGGCAACGCCACCATGGGTAGCGGTGTGGATAAACACGGCCTGGAAAACTCGGTCTACGACTTGCTGATCGGCGAGTGCGACCTGGCCCAGGCCATGCACTATTCCGAACACGGCGGTTATCAACTGCTGCCGGCCAACCGCGACCTGACGGCGGCGGAAGTGGTGCTGCTGGAAATGCAGATGAAAGAAAGCCGTCTGCGCAGCGCCTTGGCGCCGATCCGCGAGAATTACGATTACATCTTGATCGACTGCCCGCCGTCGCTGTCGATGCTGACGCTCAATGCGCTGGTGGCCGCCGATGGCGTGATTATCCCCATGCAGTGCGAGTACTACGCACTGGAAGGCTTGAGCGACCTTGTGGATAACATCAAGCGCATCGCCGAACTGCTCAACCCGAACCTGCAGATCGAAGGCCTGCTGCGGACCATGTTCGATCCGCGCCTGAGCCTGATGAACGATGTGTCGGCGCAGCTCAAGGAACACTTCGGCGATCAGCTGTACGACACCGTGATCCCACGCAACATCCGCCTGGCCGAAGCGCCAAGCTATGGCATGCCCGCGCTGGCGTATGACAAGTCCTCGCGTGGCGCCATTGCCTACCTGGCATTGGCCGGCGAGATGGTTCGTCGTCAACGCCGCAACTCCCGTACCGCTGCAGCCCAGCCAACTTAAGGAAACCCCATGGCCGTCAAGAAACGAGGTCTCGGACGTGGACTGGATGCACTGCTGAGTGGTCCGACTGTCACGACCCTTGAAGAACAAGCGGTACAGGCCGACGAGCGCGAGCTGCAGCACTTGCCGCTGGACCTGATCCAGCGCGGCAAATACCAGCCGCGCCGGGACATGGACCCGCAGGCGCTGGAAGAACTGGCCAACTCGATCAAGGCCCAGGGCGTGATGCAGCCGATCGTGGTCCGCCCGATTGGCGCCGGCCGCTTTGAAATCATCGCCGGCGAACGCCGCTGGCGCGCGAGCCAACAGGCCGGCAAGGAAACCATCCCGGCGATGGTGCGCGATGTGCCGGATGAAACCGCCATCGCCATGGCGTTGATCGAGAACATCCAGCGCGAAGACCTCAATCCGATCGAAGAAGCGATCGCTTTGCAGCGTTTGCAGCAGGAATTCCAGTTGACCCAGCAACAAGTGGCCGATGCCGTGGGTAAATCCCGCGTGACCGTGTCCAACCTGCTGCGCCTGATCGCACTGCCGGAAGTCATCAAGACGATGCTTTCCCATGGCGACCTCGAAATGGGGCATGCGCGTGCTTTGCTCGGTTTACCGGAAAATCAACAGGTTGAAGGGGCGCGACACGTTGTCGCACGAGGCCTAACCGTTCGTCAGACCGAGGCCCTGGTTCGACAGTGGCTCAGTGGTAAACCTGCACCGGTCGAAGCGGTCAAAACTGATCCGGATATCGCGCGTCTCGAACAGCGCCTGGCCGAGCGCCTGGGCTCTGCGGTGCAAATTCGGCATGGCAAGAAGGGTAAAGGCCAACTGGTCATCGGCTATAACTCGCTAGATGAGCTTCAGGGTGTTCTTGCCCACATCCGCTGAAACAATTGCTTATGTAGCGTGTGATCGGAAATCACTACCTGACAGTTGAATAGGGGCAGAACCGCCCCTATACTCTGCGCGCATTTTGTCGGCACAAATTATGCCAAGTTATTGATTTCCGGCAGCCGACCATTGAGGAGCAAGAGTGGTGGAAACCCGCACGCCAAACACGTCGTCGTTCCATCGCTTGGCCGTTTTCCCGGTTCTATTGGCGCAATTTGTCATTTTGCTGATCGCCGCACTGGCGCTTTGGTATTGGCATGGAGTCGTAGCGGGATACTCGGGACTCTGCGGAGGCCTGATAGCCTTGCTGCCCAATATGTATTTTGCTCACAGGGCCTTTCGGTTTTCCGGCGCCCGAGCAGCCCAGGCCATCGTCCGGTCTTTTTATGCCGGCGAGGCGGGGAAATTGATTTTGACGGCAGTGCTGTTTGCACTGACCTTTGCAGGTGTGAAGCCATTGGCGCCGCTGGCTGTATTCAGCGTCTTCGTGTTGACCCAACTGGTCAGCTGGTTCGCTCCCCTGCTAATGAAAACAAGACTTTCGAAACCTTAGGGCGTTTGAGGCAACCATGGCAGAAACAACCGCTTCGGGCTATATCCAGCACCACTTGCAGAACCTGACCTTCGGTCAGCTTCCCAACGGCGGCTGGGGCTTCGCCCACACCGCAGCAGAAGCCAAAGAAATGGGCTTCTGGGCTTTCCACCTGGATACTCTGGGCTGGTCGGTCGCATTGGGTCTGATTTTCGTCCTGATTTTCCGCATGGCGGCAAAGAAGGCGACTTCCGGTCAACCGGGTGCCCTGCAGAACTTCGTTGAAGTATTGGTCGAATTCGTCGATGGCAGCGTGAAAGACAGCTTCCATGGCCGTAGCCCGGTGATTGCACCGCTGGCACTGACCATCTTCGTCTGGGTGTTCCTGATGAACGCCGTCGACCTGATTCCGGTCGACTGGATTCCTCAGCTGGCCATCCTGATCACTGGCGATCACCACATTCCATTCCGTGCGGTGTCCACCACTGACCCTAACGCCACCCTGGGCATGGCCCTGTCGGTGTTCGCGTTGATCATTTTCTACAGCATCAAGGTCAAGGGCATCGGCGGCTTCATCGGCGAACTGACCCTGCACCCGTTCGGCAGCAAGAACATCTTCGTTCAAGCCCTGCTGATCCCGGTGAACTTCCTGCTGGAATTCGTGACCCTGGTCGCCAAGCCGATCTCCCTGGCCTTGCGACTGTTCGGCAACATGTATGCCGGCGAGCTGGTGTTCATTCTGATCGCTGTGATGTTCGGCAGCGGTCTGCTCTGGCTTAGCGGCCTGGGCGTTGTTCTGCAGTGGGCGTGGGCTGTGTTCCACATCCTGATCATCACCCTGCAGGCGTTTATCTTCATGATGCTGACCATCGTCTACCTGTCGATGGCGCACGAAGAGAACCATTAAGGCCAGTCTCGACTAGTCTGATGTCCTTCCCGGTAAAACGGGAAGGTGGCCTGAAAGGGCTATGAAACGATTTGTTTTACCGCTTTAAAATCTAAAAAACCTAAACCATACGACGTAAAAGTCGGGAGGAAAGATGGAAACTGTAGTTGGTCTAACCGCTATCGCTGTTGCACTGTTGATCGGCCTGGGCGCCCTGGGTACTGCCATTGGTTTCGGCCTGCTTGGCGGCAAATTCCTGGAAGGCGCAGCGCGTCAGCCAGAAATGGTTCCAATGCTGCAAGTTAAAATGTTCATCGTCGCCGGCCTGCTCGACGCCGTGACCATGATCGGCGTTGGTATCGCTCTGTTCTTCACCTTCGCGAACCCCTTCGTTGGTCAACTCGCTGGCTAATCACTCGAATTTTCGAGTTGATTGGGGTGATGGACAACGAATGAGCGAGGTGTTGGCGTGAACATTAATGCAACCCTGATTGGCCAATCCGTTGCGTTCTTCATTTTTGTAGTGTTTTGCATGAAGTTCGTGTGGCCTCCGGTCATCGCGGCTTTGCACGAACGTCAGAAGAAGATCGCGGATGGTTTGGACGCTGCCAGCCGTGCAGCTCGCGACCTGGAGTTGGCCCAAGAGAAAGTGGGTCATCAACTGCGCGATGCTAAAGCACAGGCAGCTGAAATCATTGAGCAAGCCAAGAAGCGCGGCAACCAGATCGTCGAAGAGGCTGTTGAAAAAGCCCGCGTCGAAGCTGATCGTGTGAAGGCTTCGGCTCATGCCGAGATCGAACAGGAACTGAACGGCGTCAAAGACGCGCTGCGTGCCCAACTGGGTGCGCTGGCGGTCGGCGGTGCCGAGAAGATCCTCGGTGCCACAATCGATCAAAACGCGCACGCGGAGCTGGTTAATAAACTGGCTGCTGAAATTTAAGCGAGGGCGATCATGGCAGAACTGACCACGTTGGCCCGACCTTACGCTAAGGCAGCCTTCGAGCACGCCCAGGCCCACCAGCAGCTGGCCTCTTGGTCAGCCATGCTCGGCCTGGCTGCAGCAGTGTCGCAAGACGACACCATGCAGCGCGTGCTCAAGGCCCCGCGCCTGACGAGCGCAGACAAGGCCGCCACGTTTATTGACGTGTGCGGCGACAAGTTCGATGTGAAAGTGCAGAACTTCATTCACGTCGTTGCCGAAAACGACCGTCTCCCGCTTCTGCCGGAGATTGCCGCTCTGTTCGACCTGTTCAAGGCCGAGCAAGAGAAGTCGGTAGACGTTGAAGTGACCAGTGCTTTTGCATTGAACCAAGAACAGCAAGACAAACTCGCCAAGGTTCTCAGTGCACGACTCGACCGGGAAGTGCGCCTGCAAGTTGCGGAAGACAAATCCCTCATTGGGGGCATTGTCATTCGCGCCGGCGACCTGGTTATCGATGGCTCGGTTCGCGGCAAACTCGCGAGCCTTGCCGAAGCATTGAAATCTTGAGTTTGAAGGGGCAGCAGAGCAATGCAGCAACTCAATCCTTCCGAAATAAGTGAAATTATCAAGGGCCGCATCGACAAGCTCGATGTGACCTCCCAAGCCCGTAACGAAGGCACTGTCGTCAGCGTATCTGACGGCATCGTGCGGATTCACGGTCTGGCCGACGTCATGTACGGCGAGATGATCGAGTTTCCGGGCGGCGTCTACGGTATGGCCCTCAACTTGGAGCAAGACTCCGTAGGTGCCGTTGTATTGGGCGCGTACACCAGTCTGGCTGAAGGCATGAGCGCCAAGTGCACCGGCCGCATCCTGGAGGTTCCGGTTGGTAAGGAACTGCTGGGTCGCGTAGTCGACGCACTGGGTAACCCAGTTGACGGCAAAGGTCCGCTGAACAACACCGAGACCGATGCGGTCGAGAAAGTTGCTCCAGGCGTGATCTGGCGTAAGTCGGTAGACCAGCCTGTACAGACTGGCTACAAGGCTGTCGATGCCATGATCCCAGTCGGCCGTGGCCAGCGTGAGCTGATCATCGGTGACCGTCAGATCGGTAAAACCGCTCTGGCGATCGACGCGATCATCAACCAGAAGAACAGCGGCATTTTCTGCGTCTACGTAGCCATCGGTCAGAAACAATCGACCATCGCCAACGTGGTTCGCAAGCTGGAAGAAAACGGCGCCCTGGCCAACACGATCATCGTGGCTGCCAGTGCTTCGGAATCTCCTGCGCTGCAATTCCTGGCACCGTACTCCGGTTGCACCATGGGTGAATTCTTCCGTGACCGCGGTGAAGACGCGCTGATCGTTTATGACGATCTGTCCAAGCAAGCAGTGGCTTACCGCCAGATTTCCCTGCTGCTGCGCCGTCCACCAGGCCGTGAAGCCTACCCAGGCGACGTGTTCTATCTCCACTCCCGTCTGCTGGAGCGCGCATCCCGCGTTTCGGAAGAATACGTAGAGAAGTTCACCAACGGCGCAGTGACCGGCAAAACCGGTTCCCTGACCGCACTGCCGATCATCGAAACCCAGGCTGGCGACGTTTCCGCGTTCGTTCCGACCAACGTGATTTCCATCACCGACGGTCAGATCTTCCTGGAATCGGCCATGTTCAACTCGGGCATCCGCCCTGCAGTGAACGCCGGTGTTTCGGTATCCCGTGTGGGTGGTGCCGCTCAGACCAAGATCATCAAGAAGCTCTCCGGTGGTATCCGTACCGCTTTGGCTCAGTACCGTGAACTGGCGGCATTCGCCCAGTTCGCTTCTGACCTGGACGAAGCGACCCGTAAGCAACTTGAGCATGGTCAGCGCGTTACCGAGCTGATGAAGCAGAAGCAATACGCCCCGATGTCGATCGCTGACATGGCGTTGTCGCTGTATGCCGCTGAGCGTGGGTTCCTGACCGACGTTGAAATCGCCAAGGTCGGCAGCTTTGAACAAGCGCTGATTGCTTACTTCAACCGCGATCACGCCGAATTGATGGCGAAGATCAACGTGAAGGGTGACTTCAATGACGATATCGACGCTGGCATGAAAGCCGGTATCGAGAAGTTCAAGGCCACCCAAACCTGGTAAGCCGCAGCGGGAGCCGCAAGGCTCCCGCTTGCTAACCTGATAGGTGTTACATGGCAGGCGCAAAAGAGATTCGCAGTAAGATTGCGAGCATCAAAAGCACGCAAAAAATTACCAGCGCCATGGAAAAAGTGGCGGTCAGCAAAATGCGCAAGGCACAAATGCGTATGTCGGCTAGCCGTCCTTATGCGGAGCGTATCCGCCAGGTAATTGGGCATCTGGCCAACGCCAACCCGGAATACCGCCACCCGTTCATGATCGACCGCGAAGTTAAGCGTGTGGGTTATGTGGTAGTGAGCAGTGACCGTGGTTTGTGCGGTGGTTTGAATACCAACCTGTTCAAGGCCCTGGTCAAGGACATGGCGGTAAACCGCGAAAACGGCGTCGAGATTGATCTGTGTGTAGTTGGTAGCAAGGGTGCGGCCTTTTTCCGCAACTTCGGCGGTAACGTCGTTGCAGCTATCAGCCACCTGGGTGAAGAGCCGTCGATCAATGATTTGATCGGCAGTGTGAAGGTGATGCTGGATGCGTACCTGGAAGGCCGGATTGACCGCCTGTCCGTGGTATCCAACAAGTTCATCAACACCATGACCCAGCAGCCTACCGTGGAGCAATTGATTCCACTGGTGGCGACTCCGGATCAGGAACTCAAGCACCACTGGGACTACCTCTACGAACCAGACGCCAAAGAGCTGCTTGACGGCTTGATGGTGCGCTACGTGGAGTCGCAGGTGTACCAGGCGGTGGTCGAGAACAACGCAGCTGAACAAGCGGCGCGGATGATCGCGATGAAAAACGCTACCGATAACGCCGGTGATCTGATCAGCGATTTGCAGCTGATCTACAACAAGGCGCGTCAGGCTGCGATCACCCAAGAGATCTCGGAAATCGTCGGCGGCGCTGCCGCGGTTTAACGGTTCAAATATTCAGAGGATCCAGCTATGAGTAGCGGACGTATCGTTCAAATCATCGGCGCCGTTATCGACGTGGAATTTCCACGCGACAGCGTACCGAGCATCTACAACGCTTTGAAAGTACAAAGCGATGCAGGCACCACTCTGGAAGTTCAGCAGCAGCTGGGCGACGGCGTGGTTCGTACCATTGCAATGGGTTCCACCGAGGGCTTGAAGCGCGGTCTGGGTGTTCTGGACACTGGCGCTGCCATCTCCGTACCGGTCGGTAAAGCGACCCTGGGCCGGATCATGGACGTTCTGGGTAACCCGATTGACGAAGCTGGCCCGATCGACACCGAAGAGCGCTGGGGCATTCACCGTCCAGCACCTTCGTTCGCGGAACAAGCTGGCGGCAACGACCTGCTGGAAACCGGCATCAAGGTTATCGACCTGGTTTGCCCGTTCGCCAAGGGCGGTAAAGTCGGTCTGTTCGGTGGTGCCGGTGTAGGCAAGACCGTAAACATGATGGAACTGATCCGTAACATCGCCATCGAGCACAGCGGTTATTCCGTGTTCGCCGGTGTGGGTGAGCGTACTCGTGAGGGTAACGACTTCTACCACGAGATGAAGGACTCCAACGTTCTGGACAAAGTGGCACTGGTTTACGGTCAGATGAACGAGCCGCCGGGAAACCGTCTGCGCGTAGCACTGACCGGCCTGACCATGGCCGAGAAGTTCCGTGACGAAGGTAACGACGTTCTGCTGTTCGTCGACAACATCTATCGTTACACCCTGGCCGGTACTGAAGTATCCGCACTGCTGGGCCGTATGCCTTCGGCAGTAGGTTACCAGCCGACCCTGGCTGAAGAGATGGGCGTTCTGCAAGAACGTATCACTTCGACCAAGGAAGGTTCGATCACTTCGATCCAAGCGGTATACGTACCTGCGGATGACTTGACCGACCCGTCGCCAGCGACCACCTTCGCCCACTTGGACGCCACCGTCGTTCTGTCCCGTGACATCGCTTCCCTGGGTATCTACCCAGCGGTCGATCCACTCGACTCGACTTCGCGCCAGCTGGACCCGAACGTGATCGGCCAGGAGCACTACGACACCGCTCGCGGCGTTCAGTACGTGCTGCAGCGTTACAAAGAACTGAAGGACATCATTGCGATCCTGGGTATGGACGAGCTGTCGGAAACCGACAAGCAGTTGGTATCCCGCGCTCGTAAGATCCAGCGTTTCTTGTCGCAGCCGTTCTTCGTGGCTGAAGTCTTCACCGGTGCCTCGGGTAAATACGTTTCCCTGAAAGACACCATTGCTGGCTTCAAAGGCATCCTCAACGGTGACTACGACCACCTGCCAGAACAAGCGTTCTACATGGTCGGCGGCATCGAAGAAGCGATCGAGAAAGCCAAGAAACTGTAATCCCGGCGCCCGGCAACGGGCGCTCATCAGGTTGAGGCAATCAGATGGCTATGACAGTCCATTGCGATATCGTCAGCGCGGAAGGGCAAATCTTCTCCGGTCTGGTAGAAATGGTGATTGCACACGGCGAACTCGGTGACCTGGGTATTGCCATGGGCCACGCGCCATTGATCACCAGTTTGAAGCCAGGTCCGATCACTCTGACCAAGCAAGGCGGGGACCGGGAGGTGTTTTACATCTCTGGTGGTTACCTCGAGGTTCAGCCGAACATGGTCAAGGTACTTGCCGACACCGTGCAACGTGCTGCTGACCTGGATGAAGCCTCCGCTCAGGCAGCCGTCAAGGCCGCCGAGAAGGCCCTGAACGAAAAAGGCGCAGATTTCGACTACGGTTCTGCTGCCGCTCGTCTGGCCGAGGCCGCAGCTCAGCTGCGTACCGTCCAGCAGATCCGCAAGAAGTTTGGCGGCTAAGCCGTTACGCCTCATGCGTGATTGATTAAAAAGGGTAGCCTCGGCTACCCTTTTTCTTTTTTTGCAAAACACTTCTCTGGTCTGAAGCCGGACCGCCCAGGATTGGTAGCCATTCATGTCTCTAGAAATCGTCATTCTCGCCGCTGGCCAGGGCACCCGCATGCGGTCGGCCTTGCCCAAAGTGCTGCACCCGGTGGCCGGTAACTCCATGCTTGGCCATGTTATCCACAGCGTCCGGCAACTGGCCCCGCAACGCATCCACGTCGTCATCGGCCACGGTGCCGATGTGGTGCGTGAACGCCTGGCCGCGGATGACCTGAATTTCGTATTGCAAGACAAGCAACTGGGCACTGGCCACGCTACCGCCCAAGCCGTGCCGTTCATCAAAGCCGACACGGTGCTGATCCTCTACGGCGACGTGCCCCTGATCGAAGTGGAAACCCTGCAGCGCCTGCTCAAGCACGTCGTGCCCGGCCAGATGGGCCTGCTCACCGTCGAACTGGATGACCCTACCGGCTACGGCCGCATCGTGCGCAACGCCGACGGCAAGGTCGCTGCCATCGTCGAGCACAAGGACGCCAGCGACGCCCAACGCGCCATCACCGAAGGCAACACCGGGATTCTCGCAGTGCCGGCCAATCGCCTGGCGGACTGGATGAGCCGTTTGTCCAACAACAACGCCCAGGGCGAGTACTACCTGACCGACGTGATCGAAATGGCCGTCAACGATGGCTTGCTGGTCGCCACCGAACAGCCCCACGACCCGATGGAAGTGCAGGGCGCCAACGACCGCAAGCAACTCGCCGAACTGGAGCGTCACTACCAACTGCGCGAAGGCCGCCGCCTGATGGCCCAGGGCGTGACCCTGCGCGACCCGGCGCGCTTCGATGTGCGCGGTGAAGTCACCGTGGGCCGGGATGTGCTGATCGACATCAACGTGATTCTTGAAGGTCGTGTGATCATCGAAGACGACGTGGTGATCGGGCCGAACTGCGTGATCAAGGACAGCACCTTGCGCAAGGGCGTGGTGATCAAGGCCAACAGCCATCTCGACGGTGCGGTGATGGGCGAGGGCAGCGATGCCGGCCCGTTTGCGCGCCTGCGTCCCGGCAGCGTGTTGGAAGCCAAGGCCCATGTGGGTAACTTTGTCGAACTGAAAAACGCCCATCTGGGCGAAGGCGCCAAGGCCGGCCACCTGACGTACCTGGGCGATGCGGTGATCGGCGCGCGGACCAACGTCGGCGCCGGCACCATCACCTGCAATTACGATGGTGCCAACAAGTATCAGACGACGATTGGTGAAGACGTATTCATCGGCTCCAATAACTCGCTGGTTGCACCTGTAACCATCGGTGATGGCTCAAACACCGCAGCGGGTTCAACCATCAATCAGGATGTGGATAAGTCCCAGCTTGCCGTAGCCCGCGCCCGTCAGCGCAACATCGACGGTTGGAAACGCCCGGTCAAAATCAAAAAGAGCTGAGTTATCCACAGTCTTATCAGCAACAAATAGCCAATGTGGGAGGGGGCTTGCCCCCGATGGCGACGGTCCAGTCAAAGCACTTAATGACTGACGCACTGCTATCGGGGGCAAGCCCCCTCCCACATTAGCCCTTCGCCAGTTTCAAAAATTTGCGGCATGCTGCTTGACGATCTTTCGCCAATAGGTTTTTATTGCCTTCGTTATCTTTCGAAACGAAACATAAATTCATCATGTCGAAACGAAATACACCCCAACGACGCCACAACATCCTGACCTTGCTCAATCAACTGGGCGAAGTCAGCGTGGATGAATTGGCCAAGCGTTTCGAAACCTCGGAAGTCACCATCCGCAAGGACCTGGCCGCCCTCGAAAGCAACGGCCTGCTGCTACGCCGTTACGGTGGCGCGATCACCATGCCCCAGGAACTCGTCGGCGACCCTGCCCAGCCGATCTCGGTCTACAAGCGCGCCATCGCGCGTGCCGCCGTGATGCGCCTGCGCGAACACGCACGCATCATCATCGACAGCGGCAGCACCACCGCCGCCATGATCCCCGAACTGGGCCACCAGCCCGGCCTGGTGGTGATGACCAACTCCCTGCATGTGGCCCGCGCCTTGAGCGAACTGGAACACGAGCCGGTGCTGCTGATGACCGGCGGCACCTGGGACCCGCATTCGGATTCGTTCCAGGGCCAGGTTGCCGAGCAGGTGCTGCGTTCCTACGACTTTGATCAACTGTTCATCGGCGCCGACGGCATCGATCTGCAGCGCGGCACCACCACGTTCAACGAACTGCTGGGCCTGAGCCGCGTGATGGCCGAGGTCGCCCGTGAAGTGGTGGTGATGGTCGAATCCGACAAGATCGGCCGCAAGATTCCCAACCTGGAACTGCCCTGGAGCAGCGTCCATACCCTGATCACCGATGATCGCCTGCCGCATGAGGCCCGCGACCAGATCCAAGCCCGCGGCATTACGCTGATATGCGCGGCAATCATCTAGGAGAAACACCATGTGTGGCATTGTTGGCGCAGTCGCTGAACGTAACATCACCCCCATCCTGATCGAAGGCCTCAAACGCCTGGAATACCGCGGCTATGACAGCGCCGGTGTGGCGGTCTTCACCAACGCCGGCAAGCTGGAGCGCCTGCGTCGTCCGGGCAAGGTCAGCGAGTTGGACCAGGCCCTGGCCGGCGAACCGCTGGTCGGTCGCCTGGGCATCGCCCACACCCGTTGGGCCACCCACGGTGCGCCGTGCGAACGTAACGCCCACCCGCACTTCTCCGGCGACGTGGCCGTGGTACACAACGGCATCATCGAAAACCACGAAGTGCTGCGTGAACAGTTGAAGAGCCTGGGTTACGTGTTCACCTCGGACACCGACACCGAAGTCATCGCCCACCTGCTCGACCACAAGCTCAAGGACCACAGCGACCTGACCGCCGCCCTCAAGGCCACGGTCAAGGAACTGCACGGCGCCTACGGCCTGGCCGTGATCTGCGCGAGCCAACCCGACCGCGTGGTTGCCGCGCGCAGTGGCAGCCCGCTGGTGATCGGCCTGGGCCTGGGGGAAAACTTCCTCGCCTCCGACCAACTGGCCCTGCGCCAGGTCACCGACCGCTTCATGTACCTGGAAGAAGGCGATATTGCCGACATCCGCCGTGACAGCGTGGCGATCTGGGACGTAAACGGCAATTCCGTCGAGCGCGAAGCCGTGCAATACCGCGACGGCGCCGAAGCGGCCGACAAGGGCGCGTTCCGCCACTTCATGCTCAAGGAAATCCACGAGCAACCGGCCGTGGTGCAACGCACCCTGGAAGGTCGACTTGGCGACAAGCAAGTGCTGGTCAACGCCTTCGGCCCGCAAGCCGCCGCGCTGTTCGCCAAGGTGCGCAATGTCCAGATCGTGGCCTGCGGCACCAGCTACCACGCCGGGATGGTTGCGCGTTACTGGCTGGAAGAACTGGCCGGCATCCCGTGCCAGGTCGAAGTCGCCAGCGAATTCCGCTACCGCAAGGTGGTGGTGCAGCCCGACAGCCTGTTCGTGACCATCTCGCAGTCCGGCGAAACCGCCGACACCCTGGCCGCCCTGCGTAACGCCAAAGAGCTGGGCTTCCTCGCCAGCCTGGCGATCTGCAACGTCAGCATCAGCTCCCTGGTGCGTGAGTCCGACCTGACCCTGCTGACCCAGGCCGGTCGCGAAATCGGCGTGGCCTCCACCAAAGCCTTCACCACCCAACTGGTCGGCCTGCTGCTGCTGACCCTGTCCCTGGGCCAAGTACGCGGCACCCTGGCCCCCGGCGTCGAAGCCACCCTGGTGGAAGAACTGCGCCGCCTGCCGACCCGCCTCGGCGAAGCGCTGGCGATGGACAGCACCGTAGAAAAAGTCGCCGAGCTGTTCGCCGACAAGAACCACACCCTGTTCCTCGGCCGTGGCGCGCAATACCCGGTGGCGATGGAAGGCTCCCTGAAGCTCAAGGAAATTTCGTACATCCACGCCGAAGCCTACCCGGCCGGCGAACTGAAACACGGCCCATTGGCCCTGGTGGATGACGACATGCCGGTGGTCACCGTTGCGCCGAACAACGAACTGCTGGAGAAGCTCAAGTCCAACCTGCAGGAAGTGCGCGCCCGCGGCGGCCAACTGATCGTCTTCGCCGACGAGAAAGCCGGCATGGTCAATGGCGAAGGCACCCACGTCATCAACATGCCGCACATCCACGACACCCTGTCGCCGATCCTCTACACCATCCCGCTGCAATTGCTGTCGTACTACGTCGCCGTGCTCAAGGGCACCGACGTTGACCAGCCGCGCAACCTGGCGAAGTCGGTGACGGTGGAGTAATACGGCTGGCGCCTGGAGGCCTGGTGGTTTTAGAGAATTAAAACTGTCGCAGAAGGCGGTAGGACCCATCTACCGCCTCCTGCGATGTCCCAAGCCTTTGGCTGCTTCCCAGTCTTCTAAGACCTTGAGCCGGACGTTTCATGCTGTTGCGAATCCAACCTGATGAGTCGCTTCGTTCGTACGTGGAGCGAAACCTATTCCTGCAATTACGCAATCCTGATTTAGACATTTTTAGATCACCGAACTTCCGCTATTACTCATGGGATAATTCACAAGTAATTTCCATCGCTGAAATTTTTGGCTGGTATGGCTGCTATGGGTTCAATAAGTTAGTGCATCTGCACACCGATTATCCTTTTCGCAGCGTATTAAAATCTGATAGTAGCTTTGCATATTCAGAATCAGAGTTCGTCACTGCAAACTATTGTTTCGATAGTCTTAAAGTTAGCCGATCCTATTGCCCAATATGTGTGAAGCAAGACATCCACGATATAGGTTATTCATACTGGCGGCGTCTTCATCCTAAGGTAACGGTATGTGCTCGGCATAACGTCAATCTTCTCTTGTACTGCCTATTCTGTGGGAAGCCATTTTCTCGGGGTGGCCATGCTCTCAGCGTGCTATGGAGCGGCTGTGGGGGGCGCTGTCTAGGCGATGCACAGGCTACGATGAACACGGATTGATCAAATGGGCGTAACCCACTAGATTTCCCATTCTTTCCCCTGTCGTTGGCTAGATTTTCTTAACCGTGCCAAGATTTTCTTAAAATGTGAGCCAAACACTCAGAAAATATTAACCGAAAATGGCCGCGCAACCACTATTTTTGGGCTTTCCGCTTATCGGCGGTAAGCGTCCGGCAATCACACCTTGCCGCATTGCGCTTTCTGGGCGACCTGGGCTTTGAACGCCATGGGGTTGAAATCTGCGACCATCGGAGCGGGTTTTCGCCCGATCACTGGAACATAACGAGCATAGGCCTGTTCGGCACACTCTCTGATCTCGGGGTCATCGTTTGCCTTGGCTGGTCGGATCATATCGGTCTCTTGAGTTGGAGCAGATTCAATATTGTTCGACTCATGTTGCTGCCGCACTAGGCTGATACTTGAAGAATAAGAGCGCCGATCCGCGATCAGGCCACCTACTCTTGGAAGAATCGATCGGGCCGACAGGGGGCAAGGGCAGAGGAGGCCTTGTGCTCGATAATTTCCTCGCTGACAAGACGACCTACTACTGCCGCCAGAGTAACTCCAGGGTGCATGGCGCAAACGTATACGCCGCCGATTTTTGACAGATAACCGATGATGGGGACGCCATCCTCAGGCATTGGTCTGAGGCCGACGCAGGCCATTTCCGGATCAATGGAAACAGCCCCGTGCAGTTCGTTCTGGATCGCTCTAGCCGTTCGTAGTGCTACCGCTGCTGGCTGGTTTTGCAATGAGTCATCCACGTAATCCTCGGCCGCCAGCAACGCACCGTCCGAACTTTGCCTGACTTCCATTTCAGGGCTTGAAATCAAGGTGTGTACGAGGTTGGGTTGTGACTTGTAACGGATGAAAATGGCGGGTGAGGCCTCTATAGGAAGGGACACTCCAAGCATATCTGTCAGCTTCGTGATGCCTGTACCCGCCGCCAGTACGACAATATCGGCATTGATGATGCCCATCGCGGTTTCAATCCCCGTGACTTTTTTGCCCTGGGTTGTAAAGCCGAGAACGCGCGTGTGGGTGAGAATTTCCGCCCCATTTTCCTGGGCTCCTGCGACCAACGCAAAGGTTGCTGCCACTGCGTCCAGCGCGCCTTCTGCTGTCGCATACAACGCATACTGAGGGGGACTTTTGAGATTTGGCTCAAGGTCTAGAATCTGCGATCTGGACACGAGATGTGCCGACTTCAGGTGACCTGAAGCCGGCATTTCATTTGACCTGGCGCTATAGGATAAGGCACCCGTCCAGCGAATCTTAAGATCAGGCAGTTGCGCCTCGAGCCGGCGGTATTCTCCGATTGCAGCACCGCGCAGTTGCGCAATGGGGTCTGGTTCGGGGTGTGAAGAATTGATCCATGCAAACGAGCTCCCAGTCACGCCGGAGGCTATATATTCAGCCTCGATCAAGGTGACTTTGGCGTTTTTACCTGCCAAGTGGTAAGCCAGAGACGCGCCTACGATTCCTGCACCGACAATAACGATTCGTTTGTCTGGGTTTTCCATATCAACTCCCTGTTCTGCCGAACTTGCGATGTTACACAGCCGGTCTACCGATATGTGAACCTGACAGCTCATGAGTAAGCGTCTGCTGGAGTCAGCTTGCATAGCTCTGGCAGGTATCGCTGGGATCGGGTAGGTGACTTTGTCGTACCCTTACGAACAAAGCATTGGTTACTTAATGATCGCGTAAACGCCCGGACGGGATAAAAGATATAACCAGGCCGCTGAAGTAGTGCCCTGAGCGGCTTTGACCAGCAGCGCCACATGCGCCAGATAACCTCTGGCCATAGACGGATGGGCTGCAAAATAGCGGCGACATTCAGAAGTTCTTAACGAGAAGGTCAGCCCGCCTAAAGCTTCAATCTTTTCCAATTCTTGCTCGGCCAAACGCCTTGCCTCTACCGTGGGTAACGTCGCTAGGTACTGGGTCTGCTTGATGACCTGGGACGTCTCATACTTCGCAGGGCACGGCTGCGCTTGCAGAATGTTGTAACGCGCATATCCCTCGACGATGTTCCTCGCGGCCCGTACATCCGTGGTATTGATCAGCAGGAAATTGGCGACGGTCAAACTGGTGGTCAGGCACGCGTCGTTCATGTCCTGACACAGAGTTAACGCGCGGACGCGGTCGTACATCTGCTCGTCGGGCGACAGATGCAGCGACTTTATGTAAAGCGCGTCACCTTCAGATAAAGTGGTTTCAGCAGCGCTCAGGTTTTCTGCACCGCCGACGAGTTCCACAACCCAACGCACTTTCTGCGACTCAGAAAATAGCCAGAGGCCATAACCCGAAAGCACGGCCGCCAGCAGGACGAGCATCATGAACAGGTACAGTTTTTTCGTCCTTTGCACATCACACCTCAACGAATAGAAAGATCAACCACCTGAGCGCCTACCGTCTATTCCGACAGCACATGCCATACCAGCCCGACGACTAGAAATAGGCCATGGGAGACGACGGAAACAACGCAAGTCCAAAGCGCCGCCTTTTTAAAGCGCTCGTTATTGGCCAAGTAGCCGCCTGTCATCAATAGCGCTCCTATCCAACCCAATTGAGAAAACGCAAGAACATCGATAGCCACTACCGCCCAATGAACCCAGGGCCGCCCTCCATCCAGGATGTAAACAACGTAGCAATACAGCGTGACCGGAAGGCTGCACCCCCAGACGAACAGAGGTGCTGCATACCGCTTTTTCATCCTGATCAAACACATAAAAAGCACGATCCAACATGGAAAAACCACCACGTCGTACATACCGTACAAGAAGGCTTTAACACCGGTCATAGCGTTCCTCCGCCGACTTTATCGCTCACGTAAACTTTCATCTGTGTATTGCTGCAGCGGACTGAGGAAGTAATCGATAACTTTACGGCGATCGGTCTTTACCTCGACCGTGACGGACATTCCCGGGGATAGCGCTACTTTTTTATTGTGCACGCTGATGAAGTTCTTGAGCAGGCGAACCCGGGTGCTATAAATCGGCCCACGCTTTTCGTCTTCGATCGCGTCGTTGGAGACACTGATAACTTCGCCTTCCACGGTTCCGTATTTGGTGAAGGTAAAGGTTTCCACCGCGACCTTGTAGGTGACGGTATATTCTTTAGCCACTTTGAATCCCTTCATTAGTTTATAGAGGCGTGATCAAATCTTCGGGTTGTAGGTTGCAAACTGTACGTAACATTCCTCTTCACTAAAGGCATCGACTGACGCAACCGTGCTTATTTCGACGGTGTAACGTCCCGGTGCCAACTCGTAGTTTTTGATCGTCCTAACACCGACTGATCGCGGCTGCCCGCTCAATTCAATCGTTTCGCCGGCATCAACGCCTGCGGTGGTGATGGTCTCATCGGAGAAAACTTGACCGTCCTTGAGGATACGTAAATGAATCGGCAGGGAAATCCCTTTGCGCTGATACCGTCCTTGCCAGAGATCACGTTGCTGTTTAATGCCCGGATAGTCCGATTTCCAAACAAACAGCAGGGCGAAGGTATAGCCAGAACGGCGCTCGACGAAGAACGTTGAGGTTGCCGACTGATCCGCCAATGCCACCTTGATTGGCATGACCGTCGACATCGAGCCGGCACACGCGAACGTACAATAGGCGAGCGCGATAAATGCCTTGAAAACAGTCCAGCCTTGAACGATTACGCCTTCATTCACGGTCGTATTCCTTTTCTTTATAAGTCCTGGGCGTGGCGGTTAGCGCTCACGCAAACTTTCATCCGTGTACTGTTGCAGCGGGCTGAGTGTTAACTCCAACGCTGAATTGACCCACGTGCTGACGTGGGATTAACCCACCCTCAAGTCAACACAAATCCAGTAAAAGTAGTGGTTCGCAAGGAGTCTGCCCGGGTCAGTGATATCTCGGCAACTGGGTCAATTCGGCGCTGGCGCCAACAGCTATGCGTCGACACGCCAAGACGCGCCGCCACATCAGCGACAGGCAGCTTCTTTTCGGTCACTTGATTGACCGCTTGGATTTTGAATTCTTCGGGATAACGTGGGTTGCTCATGGCACCTCCTAATTGGCCTCAGTTTAAGGCAAAGAGGTGTCTACGAAACCCGGGGCAATTCACAACAAAAAATCAGCTAGCTCATTATCGGTTCTATATAATAACGCTTCGCATTTAGCGGTTTAACCAGAAGCGCGTACCGCCTTGAAGACGGCGCGCCTCATCGCTCAGAAGGATCTCTATGCAAAGCTTTATGCACCCCTCGACGCGCCTGTACGGTGCACTGGTTGTGATCATCGGCCTGCTGTTCATGACGCAGGCCCGCGCCGATTACACCGACCTTTCTCTGATTCACGAAAAAAACATCCGGTCGTACGCAGTGAATGCCGACGGCAGTTTCGTACTGGATGTCGAGCTGGTTTCGTTGATCAAAGAAGAGCGCGCGATCAAAACCAACGCCCAGCACTCAGTAAGCTACAACCGCACGCTGGAAACCTTGGATATCGTTGACGCCTACACCTTGAAACCGGATGGACGCAAAGTCGTCGTAGCCGCAGACCGGATCAAGGAGCAGCAGGAGCAGGCCTCCACTGAAGCGCCAATGTTCCAAGACTCACGGGTCAAGGTGGTGATATTCCCCGAGCTGCAGGTGGGTGATCGCATAGTTATGCACTATCAGCGTTATCGCAACACGCCGTTGTTCCCTGGGCAGTTCGAAGACCTGTTTTCACCGGACTTCTATCGCAACGAGCAGGTGAGTTTCACCTACGACATGCCCGCCGAGATGAAGTTGTACGCCGACTTCCGGGGGTTCAAAGCATCCGTCCCCACCACCGCTAACGGACGGACCGTCTACCGTTGGGACTTGCAAGCTAGTGAAAAAAAACGCGTGGAAGAAGGCTCCGTGGCTTACACCGATTACGGACAATTGCTAGCCGTTTCCACCTTCACCGACTACAAACAATTTGCTCAAGCCTACGCCGCTAGGGCAAAGGTAGACGTGACTCCAGCCATCACGCAACTGGCAAGTGAGCTCACTGCCAACCTCGATACCCCGCGCGCCAAAGCCCTGGCGTTGAGCGATTGGGTGCGCAAAAATATCCGTTACGTGGCCGTTTACGTTGGAGCGGGCGGCGTAGTGCCGCATGCCGCACAGGCGGTGCTGGATAATCGCTACGGCGACTGCAAAGACCATGTCGTCTTGCTAGAAGCCTTGCTCAACGCGGCCGCCATCGAAAGCTCGCCCGCGCTGATCAACCTCGGTAATGCCTACGTACTGCCGAAGGTGCCGACTCTGGGCCTGCTCAACCACGTGATTACCTACGTGCCCAGCCTCGACCTATATCTGGACTCGACTGCCACGCCTATCGCGGCGGGTTATTTGCCCATTCAGGAATTGGGCAAGCCGGTGCTGCAGACCCAGAGCGGTGAACGCGGCCATACCCCATACCATCAGCAAAGCAACGTGAACACAACGCTGTCTTTCAAGATCGACGGCAAAGGCGCTGCCGATTTTACCCATGCATCCGCTGCGCAAGGTTGGGGGGCGGAATTCAGTCGCTTCATATTCAAGGCCATGCAGCCAGCCGACCGTGATCAGTTGGTGCAACAGATTTTGAGTATGTACGGGCAATCCGGCAGTGGTGTAATCGAAAACGATTCACTGGAAGGCAACGCCAATACCTTCACGTCGACGATGAACGGCCATACCAAAAATCTGGTGAGTCTACCCGGCCCTACCGGAGTTCGTACCCTCTCCAGCCTGGCCGGCGGCATCGCCCAGAACGTGTTTTCGTTCATTGCCGAAAACGAGCGCACGCAAACCTCTACCTGTATGTCGGGTGAAATCTCTGAGGAGGCGCGACTGGAGTTTCCCGGCAACGTGAAAATTCTGGCACTCCCCAAGGCGGTCACGATGAAACAAAACGGCTTCGACTACCGCTCAACCTATGTGAAGAAAGCCAATACGGTCCTGATCACGCGACACTATGCATTCTCCAAGCCGAACGTGTTGTGCACGCCCGAGGAGTTCGCGGCGATGAAGCCGACGATTGAAGGCATGGTCAATGACCTGAAAAGCCAGATCATTGTGCAGACGATGTAACCCCGATGCTCGCGTGATCGGCAGGTGTGCCATCACGCGAAGGGCATGACGAACCGGGTTCTAACGGTCCGTCATGTTCTGTAGTGAAACATTGAGGTTGAGGTCTTCCAGTAATGTGTAGCCGAGACACAGATCAATCAGGGTAAATTGAGCCGAGTTCATCGACATACGCTTTACTATTATTCGTGCCGAAGGTGTGTTCAAAAACTTTGTGTACTGAATATGTTGATGCTGACCCCGGATTGACCCAATTGCCGACGCAAGACTGTCCCATCTCTAAAGCTGCAACAATCCAGCACAGACAATGATTCACGAGGAGTCAGACTAGGTCAGTGAAATCTCGGCAACTGGGTCAACTCGGCATCAGCGCCAACATACGGCGTATCTTACACGCGTCTTTGCGACAAAAAATGAGGTCGATACGTCACCTCAATGCCGAGCGTGCGGGAGCAAACCCGCCCTCACATGTTGATCTTCGTCGGGCTTGAGGGCGGTGTCGGTCAGGTCCACCAGTAGCGCACGAGGTGGAAGAAAATCGGCGCCGCAAAGCACACCGAATCCAGCCGATCGAGCATTCCGCCGTGCCCCTCGATCATATGCCCCCAGTCCTTCACGCCACGGTCGCGTTTGATCGCCGACATCACAATGCCGCCGGCAAACCCCAGCAAGTTGATCAGCAGCGCAATCAGGAACGACTGCCACGGGTTGAACGGCGTGGTCCACCACAGCGCCGCGCCGATCAGCGAGGAGAGCAGGATGCCGCCGACAAAGCCTTCGACGGTTTTCGACGGCGACAGGTTGGGCGCGATCTTGTGTTTGCCGAACAGCTTGCCGCACACGTACTGCAACACGTCCGACAGTTGCACCACGATCACCAGGTAGGCGATCAGCAGCAGGTTGCGGCCTTCATAGCCGGGGATGTCGAGGGTGAGCAGGGCGGGCACGAAGGACACGCAGAACACTGCGATCATCAAGCCCCATTGCACCTTCGAGGCGCGCTCCAGGAAGTGTGTGCTGTCGCCGCCGAGGGAGGCGAGGATCGGCAGCAGCAGGAACACGTACACCGGGATGAAGATCGAGAACAGCCCGTACCAGTCGGCATAGATCAGCAGGTATTGCAGCGGCAGCGCCAGGTAGAACGCGGCCACCAGCGCCGGGTAGTCGCTGCGCCGGGTCGGGGTGAGGGTGAGGAATTCACGCAGGGCATAGAACGACACGGCATAGAACAGCACGATCACCGCGCCGGTGCCGAGCCAGAAGGCGATGCCGATCATCACCACCATCACCCACCAGGCGTTGATGCGGGCGTTGAGGTTGTCGATCACCGCATTCGGCGTGCCACGGGTGCGCAGCTTGAGGATCAGGCCGATCAGCGAGGCGAGTACCAGGATCGCGCCGATTCCGCCGAACAGCATCAGGGTTTGGCTATCCATCTCAGGAATGCTCCGGGGCGAGGGCGAGCAGGGCATCGCGGGTGCGGGCAAGGAAGGCGGCTTTGTCTTCGCCTTCTTCCAATTGCAGTGGCGCGCCGAAGCTGGTGGTACACAGCAGAGGCAGCGGCAGGACGCGGCCCTTGGGCATGACGCGGTTGAGGTTGGCAATCCACACGGGGATCAATTCGGCCTGTGGGTAACTTTTTGCCAGGTGATACAGGCCGCTTTTAAACGGCAGCAAGCCGTCTTCCAGATTGCGCGTGCCTTCGGGAAAGATGATCAGCGAGTCGCCGCCTTCCAATGCGGCGAGCATGGGCTGCAAGGGGTTATCCACAGGGTCTTTGCGCTCGCGGTCGATCAACACGCCGTTGAACACGCGGTGGATGATGTAGCGGCGCAGCGCACTTTTGTTCCAGTAGTCGCTGCCGGCCACCGGGCGCGTGAATTTGCGCAGGTTCTGCGGCAGCGATGCCCACAGCAACACGAAGTCGCCGTGGCTGCTGTGGTTGGCGAAGTAGATGCGTTGCACCGGCACCGGCGCGCAGCCCAGCCACAGGCTGCGGGCGCCGGTGACGGTGCGGGCCATCGAGGTAATCAGGGTGGCGACCACGGGTTCGAACATGGGAATTCCTTATCCGGCGAAAGGTAGCCAAGGGCTGGCGAGAATCATGCCCAGGGTCAACAGCACTTGCGCGCCCAGCAGCCAGGCTTGCTTGCGCAGCAGTTTGAGGGCGCCGCGACGGCGTTCGGTCCAGGGTCGGCCGGCGCGTTTGGGCGACTGCAGGCCGAGGGTTTGCAGGGCCTGGTCGAGGTCCGGGGTGCGTTCGGTGTTACGGGCGAGCAGGGCGAACAGGTCGGCATCGAAGGCCACGCGCAGCGCCCAATACTTCTGCAGCAGGCCGAGGATAATCATCCACAGGCTGAGCAGCAGGCAGATCGGCGCGATGCTGGCCATCAGCAGTTGCGCCAGGCCGAACAATACGCCCAGCAGCGTCAGGCCTGTGGATAACTGATCCAGTGAGCGGCCGCGGCGCAGCAGGCTGGCGACGACCTGGAGTTCCATATCAGCAGGCATGGGGCAAGGCCTCCAAAGCATGGCGATGAGCGGGATGCAGGACCACCTGGGTCCGCGCTGTACGAATAATAGCCAGTGCCTGATCCACCGTGGCGGCGCGCCCGCTGTGCAGCAGCCAGGCCGCCACAGCGGTGGCGCTGCGCGAATAGCCAAGGGCGCAGCACACCAACACCGGGCCGCTGGCGCGCAGGCGTTCGATGGCTTGCGCGGCTTGCAGGCATTCGGCGGGGGTCGGCGCGATCAGGTCGAGGACGGGGACGCATTGATAGGCACGGCCCTGTGGATTAATCGGCAATTCCGCGCACAGATCGACGATGGCCTTGAATGAACCTTGCTCGCGCACGGTAGGAAGCCGACCGAGCGAGACGTTATCCATAATCAGGTCGGGCTGTGGATGCGTGCGCGTCCACAGCCGTGAATTGAGCCACGCCGCTGCCAGATATGGCGCATACAGCCAGCGCGCCGCAGGGGTCAGTCGACCGTCGGCACGCTTCTGGAAACCTGGCGCGCCGAGGACGACGTAATTCGCCATGATCAGCCCCAGGGACAGCGCCGGCCACAGCAGCCATAGCCACCACCCGCCGTAAGTCAGCGCGAGGATGAACAGCCCCAGCGCGCCCAGGCCGTAGCGCAACCCCAGGCGCCAGTGCGTGGAATCACGGGTCAGCCGCGCATTCAGCAGCGGGCTCGGATGTTCCAGCGGCCACAGCCACACGCACAGCCAACCCGCCAGGGCACCTGTGGGTAAGTCGATAAAGTGGTGTTGATAAGTGGTCAGCACTGAAACCCCGATCAACCCGAACCAGCCATGCACCAGCCAGCGCCAGGCGCCCTGGGTGTGGCGTTGGTACATGATCCACAGGATCACCAGCAGCGCGATATGCAGCGACGGCGCCTGGTTGAACGGTTTGTCGAAACCGGCCAGCACGGCAAACAGCCAGCCGAACACGCCATCCAGCTCCGGCCGTTCGAAGGTGAAGCGCAGTGGCCAGATCAGGAAGCAACTCACGGCGATGAGCTGCGCACTCAGCAGGCGCAGCGCATGTTGCTTCAGTTCATGGCGGCTGTTGGGCAGCAGCAGGGAGAAACCGTAGAGCAGGTCGATGGTCCAGTAGGGCACGATGGTCCAGGCCCAGAACGGCATGTGGGTTTCCCAATCGAACACCAGTGTGCCGACGTCGCTGCGCTGGCTGGTGATCCATGTGGCAAAGCCGTAGGTGCTGAAAAACAGCGGGGCCAACAGCAACAGCCACAGGAACGCGGGCTTTAACAGGCCGGGTTCGCGCATGTTCAGATCTTCTGTGCCAGGGATACGGTAAAGATGCCCCACTCATCCACCCGCTGGGTGATCTTGCGGAAACCGGCGGCTTGCACCAGTTGATCCATTTCCGCCTGACTGCGCCGGCGCATCACCCAGGCCTGGCCCTGGCGATGGCTGGTCAATGCGCGGGCGATCAGTTCCAACTGCGGGTGCCATGGCTGGCCGGTGTAGACCAGATAACCGCCGGGCTCCACGGCTTCGGCCAGGCCCGCCAGCGAACCGCCGACCATGGCGTTGTCGGCAAACAGTTCATATAACCCGGAGACCACCGCCAGCGTCGGCTTGGGCGCCAGCGCTGCCAGCTCCGCACGGTCGAACGCATCGGCTTTGATGAACTGCGCAATCTCGCCCAGGCCTTTCTCGCGGATCAACGCACCACCGTCGCGCACGTTGATGTCGCTGTAGTCACGCAGCAGGATCGATTCCGGCAGCGGCGAAACGCCCTGCAAGGCTTCGAGAATGTAGCGACCGTGGCCGGCGGCGATATCGACGATACGCACTTCGCGATCATCGGTGCGCAGCGTGGCCATGGCCAGGCGCAGCAGCTCTTCGACGTTCAGCTTGCGCTGGCGAATGCCGCGCCAGCCGATGGAGTTGAGGTAATGGGTGTCGATCATCCGCCCCAGCGCGCCTTTGCCGGTGGGCGTGTTGCGGTACACGTAGTCCAAGGTGCTACCGGAGTCGAAACCGGTGTCGAAGCCCAGCTTGACGCCGTCCGACAGGTTCTTGCCCAGGCCCATGCTGGCGCGGGTCAGGCGCCAGTACAGGTCGCGCAGGGAATTGCGCGGCAGCGGCGCGGCGAGGGCTTCGGATTCGGCACAGGTGGCGCCCAGTTTGTCGGCATCGAGCAGCGAGGCGCGGTCCAGCGAGTGCGTGAAGTTCTGCAGAATAAAACGCCGGGCGCTGCTCACGGCCACCGCACGGTCGCGCTCGCCGAGGGTGTCGTGGAAGAAGCCGGGGAGGATATGCAGCTCTTTTTTCAGGCTGCCAAGGCGGTCGAAGAACTGTTGTTGGGGTTTGCGGTGGACCACGAAGTCAGAGCCGGAGATCAGCAGTTGGGTCGGCACCTGGATCGCCTGGGCATCGGCGACAACCCGGTCGGCCGCTTCGTACAGCCCGAGCAGTACATTCACCGAAATCGCCTTGGTGATCAGCGGGTCGCTGTCGTAGGACGCGACGCGCTCCGGGTCGTGGCTGAGGAACTTGGCCTTGACGTAACTGTTGACGAAAAAGTTGCCGCGAAACCTGCGCATCAGCGCCAGGCCCGGCCGGGCGAAGGGCACATACAGTTTGACTTTGAACGCCGGGGAGGCGAGCACCAGGGCGCGGATTTTCGGTGCGTAGTCGTGGACCCAGGTGGCTGCGATCACCGCGCCGACGCTTTGGGCGATGACTGCAAGATTTTCCGCCTCGACGCCGTAAGTGGCGCCGATATGTTCGCAGAACGTCTGCACGTCGCGGGCGCTGGTGGCGAAGCTGGGGCTGTCGCCGCGCTCGCCGGGGGATTGGCCGTGGCCACGGGCGTCCCAGGCGAAGAAGTCGAAATGGGGCAGGTTCAGTTCATCGACCAGATGGGCAATGCGCCCCGAATGCTCATGGCCGCGATGGAACAGCAGGATCGCCTTGCGCGGCTCGCCGCCTGCCGGGGCGGTGGCGGGCCAGTGCCGGTAGAAAAGCTCGACGCCATCATGGGTACTGAAGGTGTGTTCTCGCTGTTCGCGCATCGCAAAATCCTTATGCAGAAGGGGAAATGTGTTGTTCTTCTTTGAGGCCCTGGCGCACTCGGTTGACCACGGTGTAGGCGAGCAGGGCGGCGACCAGCCACATCACCGTGTCGACCCAGCCGGCACCGAGCCAGCCCAGCGCCACGCCGCTGGCCAGCACGCCGAGGACGAAGGCCCGATCACTCTTGCCCATCGGCCCGTCGTAGCGCCGCGACGCGCCCACCATCGGCCCGAGCACCCCGGCGTATTCGCTGAACACTGCCAGCAAGGTCACCAGCAGCACCGGCGTCAGGCTGACGCCGGGGATCAACGCAAAGGGCAGGATCAGCGCGCTGTCGGCGATCACGTCGCACAGTTCATTGAGGTAGGCGCCCAGGCGCGACTGCTGGCCGAATTCGCGGGCGAGCATGCCGTCGATGGCATTGAGGGCCATGCGCAGGATCATCCACAGCGGGATCAGCGCGAACAGCCAGAGGTGTTGGGCGAAGCCGGCGATCAGCAGGCCGACCAGCAGGGAGATGACCCCGGCCAGCACAGTGATCTGGTTGGCGGTGGTGCCGTTGTCGTAGAGGCGCTGCACGAGGGGGCGCAGCAGGTTTTGAAAACGCGGTTTGAGCTGATAGATCGAAATCATGGGAGTGACGTTTCCTTGTCCGTAAGCCCGCGAAAAACTGGCCTGAAGTGTGCCGACTAATCGTGGCCTGCACCAGTGATGGCACGTGTTTATGGGGGGTAGTCACGTTCCGGAGCGCGATGCAGACCAAATGTGGGAGGGGGCTTGCCCGCGATGGCGGCGGCCCCGCCAACCCATGTATTACCTGACCCTCCGCCATCGGGAGCAAGCCCGCTCCCACAGTGGGTCTGTGTTGCAGGTGAATACGGTGTTTAACGAACAAAAATTTCACGCCATGTGTTATATCGTAACGAATTATGTGTGAACGGGCATGAGTGGATGCAAGTGGATCTAGAAGCTGACGGCGCTTCGGTTGAAGGACTGCCGCGTTTTCAGCAAGGGCTGTTCCATGCCCGTCGATTGAGGCAGGCCGGTATCAGCCTGACTGCGGTGGCTATCAGCGGCTGGGTGCTGGCGTTGTTCGTCGCGCTGTTCGCCCCGTTGTCGATCTGGCCGGTGGTGTTGATCAATTGCGCGTCTGCGTTGCTGGTGCTGGTGGCCGGGTTGCAGTCGGCGTGGTGGGTGGCCGATTGGCGTGCCCAGGCGCTGGAAGCGTCGGCACCTGAGTTACTCGAAGCAGAGAGTGAACCCGCTGGCTGGCAGGCGCGCCTGGTAGGGCGTTTCGGCAGAGGGTTGCTGGCCCAGATCGGCGCGCCGGTGTTGTGGCTCGGCGGTTGGTCGTTGTTCGCGCTGGTCAGCATTGTCGAGTTCTGGAACCTGGGCTTGCCCGCGGCAGCGGTCGGCCAAGGCGCAAGTATCGGCGCTGCGCTGGCCTTGGCATTGGCCTTTGGCCTGCTGGTGTTCGAGCGGCGCCTGGCCCAGGAAACCGCCGCGCAATGGCCGGAAGCCGCGCAGTTGGCGCAACTGAGCCGGGTGGCGATTGCGTGCCTGGTGATCAGCGCGATTTGCCTGCTGTTTGCCAGTGCCGGGTCGGTGTGGCCGTTGCGCCTGGCGACGCTGGTCGGGCTGTTGCCGGCGCTGGTCGCGCTGGAGTTTCTGTTACGGGCCGCGCTGTCACTGTTCAGCCCGCGCCAACCGCGTCTCGAACCACGCCTGATGGCGCAGAGTTTTATCGCCGGGCTGCTGCGCTGGCCGCCGCAACCGCTGCAGGCCTTGCAGCACGAATTGCACAATCGCTTCGGCATCGACCTGCGCCAGATCTGGGCGTTTACCTACATGCGTCGGGCATTCCTGCCGGTGCTGCTGGTGGTGCTGGCCGTCGGCTGGGCGCTGACGGGGGTGCATGAAGTGCCCCTGCAAGGCCGTGGGATTTATGAGCGCTTTGGCAAACCGGTGCAAGTCTTCGGCCCTGGCTTGCATGCCGGGTTGCCGTGGCCGCTGGGCCGCGTGCTGAACGTGGAAAACGGCGTGGTGCATGAGCTGGCGACCAGCGTCAGCGAAGCCGCCAGCCCGGAACTCGCGGCGGCCGAAGGCCCGGCGCCGCTGATCGCCAACCGGTTGTGGGACGCCAGCCATGTGAACGACAAGTCCCAGGTGATCGCCAGCAGCCGTGGCGACAAGCAGAGCTTCCAGATCGTCAATATGGATGTGCGCTTCGTCTACCGTATCGGCCTGACCGACCAGGCTGCACTGGCCGCCACCTATAACAGCGCGGATGTGCCGACCCTGATCCGCAGCACTGCCAGCCGCATCCTCGTGCATGACTTTGCCTCGCGGACCCTCGACGAATTGCTCGGCGAACAACGCACCGGCCTGGCCGACGAGATCGGCCGCGCCGTGCAAGCGGACCTGCATACACTCGACAGCGGCGTGGAGATTCTCGCCACGGTGGTCGAAGCCATCCACCCGCCGTCCGGTGCCGCCAACGCCTACCACGGCGTGCAAGCGGCGCAGATCGGCGCCCAGGCGCTGATCTCCCGCGAACGCGGCGCCGCCAGCGAACAAACCAACCAGGCCCTGCTGCAAGCCAGCACCGTCCGCGACCAGGCCCAGGCCACCGCGCACGAGGTCAATGCCGGGGCCCGGGCGGCGGACCTGCGTTTTGCCGCCGAACAAAAAGCCTACGCCAGCGCGGGCAAAGCCTTCGTGCTGGAGCAGTACCTCGGCCAGCTGACCCAGGGCCTGGCTCACGCCAAGCTGTTGATTCTGGATCATCGCCTGGGCGCCGACAGTGCGCCGACGATCGATCTGCGTTCTTTTACCTTGCCGGCCGATCCTTCGGTGCCGCGTAAAGCCGTTCAATAAGGAGTCTGTCTGTTGAGCGCTCATTCTCACGATCATGGTCACCACCACCACGGCCACCATCACCACCACCATGGTGACGAACAGCCCGCCGGCCCATTCCCTTGGCGGCGCATGGCCTGGGCTGTGTTGCTGGTGTTGTTCGCAGTAGCGGCCGCCAGCCTGGTGCAGGTGCGCTCCGGTGAAGCCACGGTGATTACCCGTTTCGGCAACCCGTCGCGGGTGCTGCTGGAACCGGGCCTGGGCTGGCGTTGGCCGGCGCCGTTCGAAGCGGCGATTCCGGTGGACCTGCGCCTGCGCACCACCTCCAGCGGTTTGCAGGATGTCGGTACCCGCGATGGCCTGCGCATCATCGTGCAGGCTTATGTGGCGTGGCAGGTGCAGGGCGATGCCGACAATGTGCAGCGCTTCATGCGCGCGGTGCAGAACCAGCCGGATGAAGCGGCGCGGCAGATTCGGACGTTTGTCGGTTCGGCGCTGGAAACCACGGCGGCCAGCTTCGACCTGTCCAGCCTGATCAATACCGACGCCAGCCAGGTACGCATCAGCGATTTCGAAGCGCAGTTGCGCCAGCAGATCGATCAACAATTGCTCACCACCTATGGCGTGCGTGTGGCGCAGGTGGGCATCGAGCGGCTGACCTTGCCGTCGGTGACGCTCACCGCCACCGTCGACCGCATGCGCGCCGAGCGCGAAACCATCGCCACCGAACGCACCTCCGTGGGCAAGCGTGAGGCGGCGCAGATCCGTTCCGCCGCCGAGCGCGATGCGCGCATCGTGCAGGCCGATGCCACGGTGAAAGCCGCCGACATCGAAGCGCAATCGCGGGTCGAAGCGGCGCAGATCTATGGTCGCGCCTACGCCGGCAATCCCCAGTTGTACAACCTGCTGCGTTCCCTGGATACCCTGGGCACCGTGGTCACCCCGGGCACCAAGATCATCCTGCGCACCGATGCCGCGCCGTTCCGCGCGCTGGTGGACGGGCCGAAGGACGTCCAGCCATGATCGAGCGTGACAGCCCGGACAGCCCGTGGATTCAGGCCGGGCGCCTGACGTTCATGGCGCTGTACGCGGTGACGGTGTTGGCCGCCCTGGCCTGGGCGTTTTCCAATGTGCGGCAGATCGACCCGCAGAATCGCGCCGTGGTGCTGCACTTCGGCGCACTCGATCGGGTTCAGAATGCTGGGCTGTTGCTGGCGTGGCCGCAGCCGTTCGAGCAAGTCGTGCTGTTGCCGGCGGCAGACCGGGTGATCGAGCGGCGGGTCGGCAACCTGCTGCGTTCCGATGCCGCGGTGCAGGCCGATCGCGTGGCCAGCTTCGCCACGCCGTTGAGCGATGCCCTGGCCGGGTCCGGCTACCTGCTGACCGGCGATGCCGGCGTGGTGCAGCTGGATGTGCGGGTGTTCTACAAAGTCACCGAACCTTATGCGTTTGTGCTGCAGGGCGAGCACGTGCTGCCGGCGCTGGATCGCCTGGTGACGCGCAGCGCCGTGGCCCTGACGGCGGCGCGGGATCTGGACACCATCCTGGTGGCGCGCCCCGAATTGATCAGCAGCGACAACGGCGCCGCCGAGCGCCGTGAACGGCTGCGCGGCGACCTGGTGCAAGGCATCAACAAGCGCCTGGCGGAGTTGACCGCCAGCGGCTTGGGAGTGGGCATCGAAGTCACCCGCGTCGATGTGCAATCGAGCCTGCCGAGCCCGGCGGTGAATGCCTTCAATGCGGTGCTCACTGCCAGCCAGCAAGCCGACAAAGCGGTGGCGAATGCGCGCACCGACGCGGAAAAGCTCACCCAGACCGCCAACCAACAGGCTGACCGCCTGGTGCAAGTCGCCCACGCCCAGGCCAGCGAACGCCTGGCCAACGCGCAGGCGCAAACCGCCACCGTCGCCAGCCTGGCCCAGGTCAAAGACCCCGGCTTGCTGTTGCGCCTGTACCGTGAGCGCTTGCCGAAGATTCTCGGCCAGGCCGGTTCCGTGACCACGGTCGATCCCAAAGACGACTCCCGCTTGATCATTCAGGGAGCCGAACAATGAGCGCACCCATGCTGACATCCGCCGAGCAGCGCAGCGCCGCCCGGCAATTGACCCTGGCCATGCTCGCTCTGGGCTTGCTCGTGCTGGGCCTGGTGTGGCGCTGGCTGGCGCCGGACCAGAGCGGCGTCAGCCAGTTGCTGCTCGGCGTGGCCTCGCTGCTGGTGGCCGTGCCGGTGATGCGCTCGGCCTGGTACAGCCTGCGTTTTCCCAGCCTGCATGGCATCACCGACCAACTCATCGCCCTGGCGATGCTCGGCGCGTGGGCCACGGGCGATCTGCTGACCGCCGCGTTGCTGCCGATCATCATGATCTTCGGGCATGTGCTGGAGGAGCGCAGCGTGATCGGCTCCCAGGAAGCGATCCACGCCCTCGGCAAACTGACCCGCAGCCACGCACGCCTGGTGCAGGCGGACGGCAGCATCCGCGAAGTCGACAACGGCACGCTGAACAGCGGCGACATCGTCGAAGTGCGCGCCGGCGACCGCGTGCCCGCCGATGGCGTGGTGCTGTCCGGCCAGGCCAGCCTCGACACGGCGCCGATCACCGGCGAGTCGGTGCCGCTGGAAGCCAGTGTCGGCGTGCAAGTGTTCGGCGGTGCGATCAACCTCGACGGGTTGTTGCGCCTGGAAGTGACGCGTACCGGCAACGAGTCGACCCTGGGCAAGGTCATCGCCCTGATGCAGAACGCCGAGCGCTCCAAGCCGCCGATCACGCGGCTGCTGGAGCGTTACGCCGGCAGCTATATGGTGTTGGTGCTGTTGCTGGCGGCGGTGACCTGGTTTGTCACCAATGACGCCCAGGCGATGCTCGCGGTGCTGGTCGCGGCGTGCCCGTGCGCCCTGGTGCTGTCGGCCCCGGCCACGGCGATTGCCGGGATTGCCGTGGCGGCGCGGCATGGGATTCTGATCCGCAGCTCGGCGTTCCTCGAAGAGTTGGCGGACCTGACCTCGCTGGTGGTCGACAAGACCGGCACCCTGACCTTTGGCACTCTGCGCCTGCAGTCCATCCAAACCACCGCGCCGGACCGCCAAGGGTTGTTGAACCTGGCGGCCAGCCTCGGTTCGGCCAGCAGCCACCCGGTCAGCCGCGCGTTGGCCGGGTTGGCGAGCCAGGAACAGCTGTTGGTGCTCACCGACATCCGCGAACGCCAAGGCCTCGGCGTGGTGGCCCAGACCGCGCAGGGCGAAGCGGCCTTGGGCCGGCCGGAGTTGTTCGAGCAGTTGGGCATCGTCACTACCCGCGTCCCCGACCATGATGGCCCGATTGCCGGGCTGGCGTTGAACGGTGCGTTCCTCGCCTGGCTGTTGCTGGCCGACAGCGTCAAACCGGAAGCTCGCCAGGCCCTGCAAGAGCTGCGCGACCTGGGCCTGGGGCGGCAACTGCTGCTGACCGGCGACCGCCAAAGCGTGGCCGACAGCCTGGCCCTCGACGTGGGCATCAGCGATGTCGAAGCCCAGGCGTTGCCGGAAGACAAGCTCAACCGCGTGTTGGGCGAAATCAGCAGCGGTTTCCGGCCGATGGTGGTGGGCGACGGCATCAACGACTCCCTGGCGCTCAAGGCCGGCGTGGTCGGCGTGGCCATGGGCGCGGGCGGTGCGGACATTGCGCTGGCCTCGGCGGATGTGGTGTTGATTGGCAGCGACTTGCGCCGCCTGGGCACCTGTGTGCGCTTGAGCCGACGGTGCCGGCAGACGTTGCAGGTCAACGTGATCATCGGCCTGGGCTGGACGCTGGCGATCGTGGTGTTCGCTGCGTTTGGCTGGTTGGGCGCCGCGGGCGCAATGATCGCGGCGGTGTTGCACAACCTCAGCACCTTGCTGGTGCTGGGCAATGCCGGGCGGTTGCTGCGGTTTCAGGAGCCGCTGTCGAAGCTGGAGGAATAAATCCCAGGTTTTTTTCGAAGGTGCTGTAACGGCAAGGGGGCACCTCACTCTAGTGCTATGTCGCGACTGAGCATTCCGCTCGGCCGACCTAACCACGATTTATGAGGATGACCCCATGACCATCAAAAACGCCGTTTCCGGTGCTGCCCTGGCTTTCGCTGCCGCCGCCTTGTTTGCCGGTGTCACCACCCAGGTCCAGGCCGCCGACGCTCCGGTTCATTGCTACGGCGTAACCTCCTGCAAAGGCATGAATGACTGCAAGACCGCTGAAAACGCCTGCAAGGGCCAGGCGGTCTGCAAGGGCCATGGCTTCAAGGCCATGACCAAGGCTGCGTGCGACGCGGCCGGTGGCAAAGTCGGCGCGTAATCGGCCCCGCGTACCCCGCAGCGGTCGCCGTCACCGCTGCGGACACTTTTGCCCAGGAGTGCCTGATGTCTACATCCCTTCCGAGCCTGGGTTACGGCCTGGGTCTACGCAGTGAGTACTACCAGCAGATCCTTGAACAATCGCCGGCCGTGGATTGGTTCGAAGTGATCTCCGAGAATTACCTGGTGCAGGGCGGTAAAGCCTTGTACTACCTGGACGCAATCGCCGAGCGCTACCCGTTGGTGATGCACGGCGTGTCCCTGTCCATCGGCGGGCCCCATCCGCTCGATACCGATTACCTCAAGCAACTCCAGCAACTCGCCGCGCGCATCCAACCGGCGTGGATCTCCGATCACCTGTGCTGGAGCCGCGGCAGCGCGCATCAATTGCATGACTTGCTGCCCCTGCCGTACACCGAAGAAAGTTTGTATCACGTGGCCAGTCGCGTGCTTCAGGTACAGGATGTGTTGCAGCGTCCGCTGGTGCTGGAAAACGTCTCCAGCTATGTGCGCGCCAAGGCGGATGAATTCACCGAGTGGGAATTCCTCAACGCCCTGACCCACTTGACCGGGTGCCAGTTGCTGCTGGACGTCAACAATGTGTACGTCAGCTCGCGCAATCATGGCTTCGATGCCTGGACGTTCATTCACAACCTGCCGCCGCAGAGCATCCGCCAGCTGCATCTGGCGGGGCATATGGACTACGGCGATTACGTGGTCGATACCCATGACCACCCGGTGTGTGATCCGGTGTGGGCGCTGTATCAACAGACCCTGGAGCACCTGGGCCCGGTCTCGACGTTGCTCGAGCGCGACGACCATTTCCCGCCGTTCGAAGACTTGCTCAGCGAGTTGGACAAGGCCCGGTCGCTGGGGGCGAGCGCCTTGCTCAGGAGAACGCTATGCGCCTGACGGATTGGCAACGGGCCTTCGAAGAGCATTTATTAGCCGAAACGCCCGTGGCCGGTACTGGCTTTGCCGCCACCTTGCTGGGTGGTCCTACGCTGGATGTGGAAACCGGCCTGGCGATTTATCACAACGCCTACCTGTCGCGCTTGCAGGACGTATTACGGCAGGACTTCGGTGCCCTCTGGTATTGGCTGGGCGATGACGAATTCGCCTCGCTGACTGAGGCCTACGTGCGTCGCTATCCGTCCGCCCATTACAGCCTGCGCTGGCTGGGCGAGCGGTTTGCGGGGTTTATCCAGGAGCACCTGGTGGCTGAACAAAGCGCGCCGTTGGCCGAGCTGGCACGGCTGGAGTGGGCGTTTACCCTGGCGTTCGATGCGCCGCCGGGCACGCCGCTGACCCTGGACGACATGGCGCGACTGCCGCCGCCCGACTGGCCGGGCTTGCAGGTCAACCTGGCGCCGACCGTTCAGCAGATATTCTGCCGCTTCAATACCGTCGAAACCTGGCGTGCCGCCAAGGCTAAATCGGCCTTGCACGCCGGCCAGCCTCTGGACGCGCCGCAGATCTGCCTGGTGTGGCGCGATCAGCAGATATGCCGCTACCGCAGCCTGGAACCCGCGCAAACCTGCGCCCTGGCGGGCATGGTGAGCACCGGCTGGTGTTTTTCAGAACTGTGCGAACGCTTGGCGGTCAGTCATGGAGAGGGTGCGCCCCTGCAAGCAGTCTCATGGCTGAAACAGTGGGTTCAGGACGGTTTGCTCGAACGCCGGATTCCATAAGCGCAGGTTATCAGATCGATAGCTTCCTACCCGGTCGTCGGATGGTCTACCCTCTTTCCAGACGTCTGAAACAAGGGGGGACTACTCATGCTCGCGCAACTTCCACCGGCCTTACAGAATCTTCAGCTACCGCTGCGTCTTCGACTCTGGGACGGCCATGAATTCAACTTGGGCCCTGAGCCCAGTGTGACCATCGTGGTGAAGGACCCCACGATTGTGTCCAAGCTTTCCCATCCCACGCTCGATTCATTGGGCGAAGCCTTCGTCGAGGGCAAACTGGAGCTGGAAGGCTCCATCTCCGAGGTGATCCGGGTGTGTGACGAGTTGAGTCACGCCCTGGTCGATGACGATGGGGGCAATCGTCCGGTGCGCTCGTTCCACGACAAGGCCACTGACGCAGCAGCGATTTCCTACCATTACGACCTGTCCAACGAGTTCTACCAGCTGTGGCTCGACCAGGACATGGCGTATTCCTGCGGTTATTTCGAAACCGGCAGCGAATCCATCGATCAGGCCCAACAAGACAAATTCCGCCACCTGTGCCGCAAGTTGCGCTTGCAGCCGGGGGAGTATTTGCTTGATGTCGGCTGTGGTTGGGGCGGGCTGGCGCGGTATGCGGCGCGGGAGTTCGGGGTAAAGGTGTTCGGCATCACCCTGAGCAAGGAGCAACTGGCCCTGGCCAAGGCACGCGTGAAAGCCGAGGGCCTGGACGATCAGGTGGACCTGCAACTGCTCGATTACCGTGATCTGCCCCAGGACGGTCGTTTCGACAAAGTGGTGAGCGTGGGCATGTTCGAACACGTCGGCCACGCCAACCTGGCGCAATACTGCAAAACCCTGTTTGGCGCGGTGCGCGAAGGCGGGCTGGTGATGAACCATGGCATCACCGCCAAGCACACCGACGGACGCCCCGTGGGCCGCGGCGCCGGGGATTTCATCGAGCGCTACGTTTTCCCCAACGGCGAACTGCCGCACCTGGCGATGATGACCGCCGAACTCAGCGAAGCCGGGCTTGAAGTGGTCGACGTGGAAAGCCTGCGCCTGCACTACGCACGCACCCTGGACCACTGGAGCGAACGCCTGGAAGACAACCTGGAAGCGGCGGCGAAGATGGTGCCGGCGCAGGCGTTGCGCATCTGGCGGTTGTACCTGGCCGGTTGCGCCTACGCGTTTGCGCGGGGCTGGATCAACCTGCACCAGATCCTGGCGGTAAAACCCCACGCCGATGGCAGCCATGAACTGCCGTGGACGCGGGAAGATATCTACCGCTGAAGCATTTTCCCACAGCCCCACAGATGCAAATGTGGGAGGGGGCTTGCCCCCGATTGCGGTGTGTCAGCTAGCGGATTGGGCACTGATTCACCGCCATCGGGGGCAAGCCCCCTCCCACATTTTTACCGCAGCGTCTGTTGGTGAAGCGGTGAAACACGCCGTGCGATCCGCATACTGGCGGTAAAACCCTTCGCCGATGGCAGCCACGAACTGCCGTGGACGCGGGAAGATATCTACCGCTGAAGCATTTTCCCACAGCCCCGCGGATGCAAATGTGGGAGGGGGCTTGCCCCCGATTGCGGTGTGTCAGCTAGCGGATTGGGCACTGATTCACCGCTATCGGGGGCAAGCCCCCTCCCACATTTTTACCGCAGCGTCTGTTGGTGCAGCGGTGAAACACGCCGTGCGATCCGCATACTGGCGGTAAAACCCTTCGCCGATGGCAGCCATGAACTGCCGTGGACGCGGGAAGATATCTACCGCTGAAGCATTTTCCCACAGCCCTGCAGATCCAAATGTGGGAGGGGCAAGCCCCCTCCCACTTTTTACCGCGGCGTCTGTTGGTGAAGCGGTGAAACACGCCGTGCGATCTGCATACTGGCGGTAAAACCCTTCGCCGATGGCAGCCATGAACTGCCGTGGATGCGGGAAGATATCTACCGCTGAAGCATTTTCCCACAGCCCCGCAGATCCAAATGTGGGAGGGGGCTTGCCCCCGATGGCGGTGTGTCAGCTAGCGGATTGGGCACTGATTCACCGCTATCGGGGGCAAGCCCCCTCCCACATTTTTACAGCAGTGTCTGTTAGAGAATCGGTGAGATAAGCCGCGCGACCCGCATGCCCAGTTGTTGCAGGCGGCGGGTTTCGCGGCTTTCTTCCTGGCTGACTTCATGGGCCAGGGCGAAGTCATCGAGCAGCATGTGTTCCACTTGCTGGGCGAAGGCTTCATCGACGGTCAGCAACATCACCTCGAAATTCAGGCGGAACGAACGGTTGTCCATGTTCGCACTGCCGATGGCGCTGATTTCGCTGTCGACCAACACCACTTTCTGGTGCAGAAACCCCGGCGTATAGCGGAACACCCGCACTCCGGCGCGCACCGCTTCGATCGCGTAAAGGCTGGAGGCCGCATACACGATGCGGTGGTCGGGCCGCGACGGCAGCAGCAGGCGCACGTCGACCCCGCGCAGCACCGCCAGGCGCAGGGCGGCAAACACCGCTTCATCCGGGATGAAATACGGGCTGGTGATCCACACCCGCTCGGTCGCGGCGTGGATCGCTTCGACAAAAAACAGCGAGCAGGTTTCATAAGGGTCGGCCGGGCCGCTGGCGAGCAATTGGCAGAGCACGCCGTTTTCGGGGTAGGTGTCCGGCAGGATCAGCGGCGGCAGTTCCCGCGCCGCCCAGAACCAGTCTTCGGCAAACGATTCCTGCAGGCACGCCACCACCGGGCCGGTGACCTGCACATGGGTATCGCGCCACGGCGCCAGCGGCGGCTTTTTGCCCAAGTACTCATCGCCGACGTTATGCCCGCCGACAAACCCGGTGATGCCATCCACCACCACGATCTTGCGGTGGTTGCGGAAGTTGACCTGGAAGCGATTGAGCCAGCCGCTGCGGGTGGCGAACGCCTTGACCTGCACCCCGGCGTCGCGCAGCGTTTGTGCATAGTGAGAGGGCAGGGCGTGGCTGCCGATGCGGTCGTAGAGCACGTAGACGGCGACGCCTTGGGCGGCTTTTTCCTTCAGCAAGGCATGCAACTGCCGACCGAGCTCGTCGTCATGAATGATGAAGAACTGGAACAGCACGGCGGTTTTGGCGCGGCGAATCGCCTCGAAGATCGCACTGAAGGTGGCGTCACCATTGATCAGCAAACGCACTTCATTATTCGCCAGGCACGGCATGCGGCCCAGCTTCGGCATCGCTCGCAGGGAGGCGTAGGCGCTGGAGTTGCGGGCGGCCAGGGCTTCCTCGACCCACGGGCGCCAGTTCAGCTCGTTGATCGCAGTGTGCATTTCCTGGTTGGCCTGGCGCCGCGCCTGGATGTACGCATCGAAGGTGCTGCGGCCGAAGATCAGGTACGGGATCAGCGTGAGGTAGGGTATGAACATCAGCGACAACGCCCAGGCAATCGAGCCTTGGGCGGTCCTGACGGTCAGCACTGCATGGATCGCGGCGAGCGTCCCGAGAAAATGCAGCGTGGCGATGAAGTAGGCGAGCAGGTGCGGGCCAAAAAAATCCATGGACGATGGTACTCCAGGCAATCCAGTGCCTAACAGACCATGTTCGGTCAGGAATGTCGCTATTTTATTTGCCGTGCAACACTGGCGCTTTTGTGGCGTCTAATGCCCACAATTATCCAGGAGTTACCCGATGAATGCTCGTCTGCTAGGTTTGGCCATGGTTATTGGTTTGTCGCTGCCCGTGGCGGCCCAGGCGCAGATGCTGGCGCCTGGTTTGTGGGAATTGACCACGAGCAACATGAAAGTGGATAACCAGGACCTGCCGGATTTGTCATTGATCCTCGGTCAGCTCAAGCAACAAATGACCCCCGAACAGCGCGCCATGCTGGAGAAACAAGGCATCACTATGGCCGGTAAAGGCGTGCAGGTGTGCCTCACCCCCGCCCAGGTCGCCTCCGACGCGATCCCGCTGACCGATCCGCAGTCGGGCTGCAAACAGCAAGTGACCGACAAGAGCGGCAACCAGTGGAAATTCCGTTTCAGCTGCCCGAAAGCCCAGGGCACCGGCGTGGCCACCTTCCAGAGCCAGAAGGAATTCACCACCACGGTCAACGGCACCTTCAATGCCACCGGCATTCAGCAGAAGGGCAGCCTGGACAGTCACGCCCAGTGGCTGGGGGAAAACTGCGGCAGCGTCAAACCGCGCGCTTAACGCTGAAAGTGCAGGGGCAGGCCCTGGCAGCTGTCGACCACCTGGCCGTTGTGCCAGGCCAACTGGCCCGACACCAGAGTGGTGCTGACGCTGTGGCGAAAGCGGTGCTCGGCGAACGGTGTCCAGCCGCAGCGGGCCAGGATCGGCTGGCTGCGGACCGGCTTGCCTTCGGGTTCGGGTTTGATCAGCACCAGATCGGCCCAATAGCCTTCGCGCAGGTAGCCACGGTCCGGGATCGCGAACAGGTCGGCAACGCGATGACTGGTTTTCGCCACCAGGGTGGTCAGCGGCAGCAGCCCATCGGCCACCAACTCCAGTAACGCCGGCAACGCATGTTGCACCAGGGGCAAACCCGACGGCGCCTCACCATACGCCAACTGCTTTTGCGCCCAGGTATGCGGCGCATGGTCGGTGCCGATCACATCCAGCCGCTCACCGAGCAGGGCCAGGCGCAAGGCGTCGCGGTCGGCGCGGGTCTTGATCGCCGGGTTGCATTTGATCTGGTGGCCCAGGCGGTGATAGTCGCGGTCGTCGAACAACAGGTGATGGACGCAGACCTCGGCGGTGATGCGTTTCTGCGCCAGCGGCTGGTCTTCGAACAACGCCAACTCGCGGGCGCTGCTCAGGTGCAACACATGCAGGCGCGTGCCGTGGCGCTTGGCCAGTTCCACCGCCAGTGAAGACGAGCGATAACAGGCTTCGGCATCGCGGATCAGCGGGTGGGCGGCGGCAGGGATGTTGTCGCCGAAACGCTCGCGCAAGCGCTGTTCGTTGGCCTGGATACTTGGCGTGTGTTCGCAGTGGGCCAGCAGGATCGTCGGCACATCGGCGAACAGGCGCTCCAGAATCCGTGGATCGTCCACCAGCATGTTGCCGGTGGACGCGCCCATGAACACTTTGACCCCGGCCACTTGCCGCGGGTCGAGCGCGGCGACGGTATCGAGGTTGTCGTTGCTGACGCCGAAGTGAAAACCGTAGTTGGCCACCGAGTGCTGGACGGCGCGGCGTTTTTTGTCGGCCAGCGCTTCCAGGGTGAGGGTGGCCGGCCGGGTGTTGGGCATGTCCATGAAACTGGTGATGCCGCCGGCCACCGCTGCGCGGGATTCGCTGTAGAAACCGCCTTTGTCCGGCGCGCCGGGTTCGCGAAAGTGAACCTGGTCATCGATCATCCCCGGCAGCAGCCATTGACCGTGGGCGTCGATTTCCACAGGCGCCGTGTGCCCCGTGATGCTGCTGGCGATCTTCTCGATACGGCCGTGGGCGACCAGCATGTCGGCGTCGAATACCTGGCCTTCATTCACCAGTCGGGCGTTGCGGATCAACAGGCGGCTCATGGTTCAGAACTCGTTTTGCAGGGCTTTGTAACCCTGCACCAGATCGACGTTGGTACGCGCTACGTCCTCGGAAAATTCCGACGCGCTGACGCTCACCGGCGGGAATTGCGACAGGTCGGTGTTGGGTCCGATGCGGGTGGTCGAAGGCACGTAGAACGCGGCGGGCAAGTCGCGGCCGTCGACCACCGAGTTGTGGCGCACCACGCAGCCGTCACCGACGGCGCAGTTGAACAACACGCTGTTGAAGCCGATGAACACGCGGTCGCCGACGCTGCAGGGGCCGTGGACGATGGAGCGGTGGGCGATGGAAGTGAACTCGCCGATGGTCACCGCCGCGCCGGATTTGGAGTGGATCACCACGCCGTCCTGGATATTGGAGTTGGCGCCGATGGTGATCGGGTCCATGTCGCCGCTGGCGTCGACCTCGTCCGCGCGGATCACGGCGTAGGGGCCGACAAATACGTTCTCACCGATGATGACCTTGCCGCAGATGATCGCGGTTTTATCGACGTAGGCCGATTCGGCAATCACCGGCAGATCACCGGATGGGTTCTTGCGGATCATGGTTTGCCCAACGCGGCGCACAGGGTGTTGAGGTTGTATTCGAACAACCCGAGAAAGGTGCTGGCCGGGCCTTCTGCGGCGAGGGCGTCGGAATACAGCGTGCCGCCGATCTGCGCGCCGCTTTCGCTGGCGATCTGTTTGAGCAGGCGCGAGTCCTTGATGTTTTCAATGAACACGGCTTTGACCTTGTCCTTGCGGATCTGAGTGATCAGCGCGGCGACTTCGGCGGCGGAAGGCTCACGCTCGGTGGACAAACCCTGAGGCGCGAGGAACTGGATGCCATAGGCCTGGCCCAGGTAGCCGAACGCGTCATGGGAGGTGACGATGCGGCGGTTGCCCGCTGGCAGTGCGCCGAACTTGGCCTTGGCCTCGGCGAGCAAACGGTAGATGTCTTTCAGGTACGCCTGGCTGTTGCGCAGGTAGTCGGCCTGGTTGGCCGGGTCGGCGGCCACCAGCGCCTTGGTGATGTTGTTCACATAGATTTCGGCGTTGGCCAGGTTATGCCAGGCGTGCGGGTCCGGGATGGTTTCGCCGTCTTCTTCCATGGTGTGGGAGATCACGCCTTTACTGGCGGTAACCACGGTGGCGCGGGTTTCGGTGCTGGTCACCAGGCGGTCCAGCCACGGCTCGAAGCCAAGGCCATTTTTGATGATCAGCTTGGCCTTGAGCAGCGCCTTGGCATCGTCCGGGGTCGGCTCGTAGGTATGAGCGTCGGCGTCGGGGCCGACCATGTTGCTGATCTGGATGTGTTCGCCACCGATCTGGTGGGTAATGTCATCGAGAATACTGAAGCTGGTCACCACCTGGAGTTTGTCGGCGGCCTGGGCCATGGACAACGGCAGTAGCAGACTGAACAACACGAGTAGAGCACGCATCGGGATACACCTCATTGGGATGACAGCAAGGGCGGGCGGCGCAGCAAGCCATGCACCGGACCGAAGATCACGGACAGCAGGTACCCACCGCCAGCCACCAGCACAATCGCCGGGCCGCTGGGCAGTGAGTAGTAGAACGACAGCAACAAGCCAAGCCACACCGACAGGCATCCCAGCACTGCCGATACCGCAATCAGCACCGGCAAGCGCCGGCTCCAGAAGCGGGACGCGATGGCCGGCAACATCATCAAACCCACCACCATCAGCGCGCCGATGGCCTGGAAACCGATCACCAGGTTCAGCACCACCAGGGTCAAAAACAGCCCGTGGGCCAATGGGCCGAGGCGGCTGACGGTTTGCAGGAACAGCGGGTCGAGGGTGTCCAGCAACAGCGGTTTGTAGATCAGCACCATGGCGACCAGGCTGAAACCAGAGACCCAGAGCATGCCGGTCAAGGTGGTTTCGTCGACGGCCAGGGCCGAGCCGAACAGCAGGTGCAGCAGGTCCAGGCGCTTGCCGGCAAGGCCGAGGATCAGCACACCGGCAGCGAGGGAGATGGGGTAGATGGCGGCCAGGCTGGCGTCTTCGCGCAGGCCGGTGCGACGGGTGATCCACGCGGCCAACCCCGCCATGCTCAGGCCGGCGCCGAGGCCGCCGATGGTCAGCGCGGGCAGGCTCAGGCCGGCGAACCAGAAACCCAGGGCGGCACCGGGCAGGATGCCGTGGGCGACGGCGTCACCGATCAGGCTCATGCGCCGCAGGATCAGGAACACCCCCAGCGGCGCGGTGCTGCAAGCGAGCACCAGGCCGCCGATCAAGGCGCGGCGCATGAACACGAAGTCGAGAAACGGCATCCACAGGTGGGCGGTGAAGTGCATCAGGCCACCTGCATGTGCGGTTGCGGGCGGATCAGTTCTTTGCTCGGCCCGAACCGGCAGCCCGTGCTTTTGATCTGCACCACTTGCTGGGTGTGTTGACGCACGGAGGCCAAGTCATGACAGACCACGACCACCGTGCGGCCCTCGTCATGCCAGGCGTGGATATGTTTCCAGCACAGGGCCTGGCCGTCTTCGTCGAGGGCGGCGTGGGGTTCGTCGAGCAGCAACACCGGCGCTTCGGCCAGGCTCATGCGGGCGAGCAGGGCGCGTTGCAGTTCGCCGCCGGACAAGGCCATCAACGGGCGCTGTTCCAGGCCGCTGAGGCACCAGTCTTCCAATACGGCGTGCAGGCGTTCGCTGCGTTGTTGCGGGGTGAGTCGGGTGCCCCAGAAACCGGCGGCGACCAGCTCTTGCAAGCTGATGGGGAACTGCCGATCGAGGTGTTGTTGCTGGGGCAGGAAGGACACGCCGCCGCGACGCGGCACATCCACGCGGATTTTGCCCGCCAGTGGCTTTTGCAGGCCGGCGATGACTTTGAGCAGGCTGCTTTTACCGCAGCCGTTGGGGCCGATCACGCCGGTAAGGCTGCCGGTTTCCAGGGTGAAGTCCACGGCGGGTGTCAGGGGTTGGCCGGGGGCACCCCAGCGCAAAGCGGTGCAGGTGATCATGCTGAGTGTCTCGTCCAACGGCTTTCAGCCACGGCATCGTGCGCGTGCAGGCTTTCGGCGTGGATCACTTTGAGGTGGAAGGCTTGGACGGCATCCGAGCGTTTCAAGGCGAGGTTCAGGCGGCGGGCGGCGTCTTCGCAGAACATCAGGTTCTGCCCGTTGGCCAGGGCGAAGGCTTGTTCGTCCGCACGTTTCACCGCGGTTTGCACGGCGGTGCCGAGGGCGGCTTCGGCGGTATTGATCAACTCGGTCAGCGCCAGCTGCTCGCCGCGCAACTGGACGCGCAGTTGCGCGCTGCTGCGCTGGCTGTGGGGCGTGGCGACGATGCCGTTGGCGCTGCCGAGCCAGGTCAGCACATCGGCATGCTGCAACGGCGTGTTGCCGAAATCTTCGAGAAATTGCTGCTGAATCAACTGCCTGGCGAGGGCCGCCGAGCACGGGCAGGTTGAGGAATAAGTCACCTCAATGTTTAGTTCCACGTGGAACATCTGGTTTTCCACGCGCGCTTCGATACTCACCGGGTAGCCCTTCCAGCCAGCCAGTGGGCTGACCAATGCCGGGCGCTTGAGCAGCAGATCGGTGTGGATACGCAGGTAGGCGTTATTAGATAAACCTTCATGACTGTCGAGAAAACGCTGCAGTACCTTACGCAGAAGTGCCGGAGTCAGTGGCTGCTGGTCGAGCATCTCCAGCGCCAGGTACAGGCGCGACATATGAATGCCACGGGCGGCACCGTCGTCCAGGCTGACGCCGGCATCGGCCGTGGCGGCGAGGCGTTGGTCGTCGATCAAAATAGGCAAGGCGATGCCGCACATGCCCACCCAGTCGAGCGGCAAGGCTTGGCGTGAAGCCTGCGCGGCGATATCCGGCAGAGTCAGCGCATTCATGAGCAGGTCCATCGTTGGCGATAAAAAAGACATGTTATATTATAACGATTGAGTCGACGATGAATTTTCTGCTCCGGCCTTTTTTCAGTCATGTCGAGTAAGGACGCTCCTTTATTTGCGGTATTTGTCATGCACAGACGTCAGCTCCTCAACCTGCTCCTGGTCAGCCCGCTGTTCACCTTGCCCTTCACCGCGTCGGCCACGCAGATTCGCAACGCCCGCCTGTGGCGCTCGGACGACAAGCTGCGGCTGGTGTTCGACCTCAGTGGCCCGGTGAACTACAAGACTTTTTCCCTGACCGCGCCGGAACGCCTGATCATCGACCTGAGCGGCGCCGGGCTCAGTGGCGACTTCTCTCAGTTGGTCTTGAAGAACAGCGGGATCACCTCGATTCGCTCCGGGCACTTCGGCAAGGCGGATACGCGCATCGTGCTGGACCTCGCCACGCCGATGCAGCTCACCAGCTTTTTGTTGCCGCCCCAGGATGGGCAAGGGCACCGCCTGGTGCTTGATCTCACCAGCGCCACCCAGGTGCCTCACCCGATAGCGGCCGCACCTCGGCCGCTGGTCGACAGGGCGCACCCCAAGCGCGACATCATCGTGGTGGTCGACCCCGGCCACGGCGGCAAGGACCCCGGCGCCATTGGTTCCAAGGGCCAGCGCGAAAAAGACGTGGTGCTGTCCATTGCGCAATTGCTGGCCAAACGCTTGAAGCGCGAGAAAGGGTTCGATGTGAAGCTGGTGCGCAACGATGACTTCTTCGTGCCGCTGCGCAAGCGCGTGGAGATCGCCCACAAACACAACGCCGACATGTTTATCTCGGTGCATGCGGATGCGGCACCACGGATCAGCGCGTCGGGGGCTTCGGTGTATGCCTTGTCCGAAGGCGGTGCCACCTCGGCCACGGCGCGGTTCATGGCGCAACGGGAAAACGGCGACGACCTGCTGGGCGCCACCAGTCTGCTGAACCTCAAGGACAAGGACCCGATGCTGGCCGGGGTGATTCTCGACATGTCGATGAACGCCACCATCGCCTCCAGCCTGCAACTGGGCAGCTCGATCCTGGGCAGCCTGGAAGGCATCACCTCGTTGCATCAAAAGCGTGTGGAACAGGCCGGATTCGCGGTGCTCAAGTCACCGGATGTCCCGTCGATCCTGGTGGAGACCGGGTTTATCTCCAATGCGCGGGACAGTGCGCGGCTGGTCACGGCGCGGCATCAACAGGCGGTGGCGGAGGGTTTGTTCCTCGGCCTGCAGCGCTATTTCCAGAAGAACCCGCCGGTGAACAGCTACATGGCTTGGGTCCAGGAACAGAAACACAACCAGGCCTAACAGCCGGTCACACGGCTGCAGGTGAACGTGGCGCTGGCGCCACCGGAGCTGGAAAACCGGTTGATCGTGGTCCAGCCCACACGCCGCGTGTAGCCGACCCACGCTTCACCGTCCGAGGCCAAGCCGGTGAAGAACGTCAGTTGCCCGTAGCGGCTGTTGGTTTGCGCCCAATAGCGCCTGCCGATCGCCTCGAAACCGCGCAGATACGTGGTGCTGCCAACCGTCGCCACGCTGTAGGCATTGCCCAGCGGATCGACGCAGGCCAGCAGGTTGGCGCTGCGCGTGCAATTGGCCGACAGGCGCGGCACCTGGGCGCAGGCCTGGGTCGTGATAAGCAACAGCAGGCTGCACAGTAGATATTTCATAGGCTTTCTCGACGTAGACAGGCGCCAGCATTGCTCCGTTGGTCATGATGAGCAAGCGGGGGATTGGCTTATTTGTGTTGTTATAATATAACATTAAGTACAGCCCGGCTTGAACGGGCGGCCTGATGAGAATGACCTGATGCCCAATCGTCTCCCCGTTACCGTGTTGTCCGGCTTTCTCGGCGCCGGTAAAAGTACGCTGCTCAACTATGTCCTGCGCAACCGCGACAACCTGCGGGTGGCGGTGATCGTCAACGACATGAGCGAAATCAACATCGACGGCGGCGAGGTGCAGCGCGACGTCACCCTCAACCGCGCCGAAGAAAAACTGGTAGAGATGAGCAACGGCTGCATCTGCTGCACCTTGCGTGAAGACCTGCTCGAAGAGGTCGGAAAACTCGCCAGGGACGGTCGCTTCGATTACCTGTTGATCGAATCCACCGGCATCTCCGAGCCGTTGCCCGTGGCCGAAACCTTCACCTTTCGCGATGAAAACGAGCAGAGCCTGGCCGATATCGCGCGCCTGGACACCATGGTCACCGTGGTCGACGGCATGAACTTCCTGCTCGACTACCAGGCCGCCGAAAGCCTCGCGTCGCGGGGCGAAACCCTTGGCGAAGAAGACGAACGCTCGATCACCGACCTGTTGATCGAGCAGATCGAATTTGCCGACGTCATCCTGATCAGCAAAATCGACCTGATCGGCCGCCACGAGCGTGAGGAACTGATGGCCATCCTCGAACGCCTGAACGCCCAGGCTGAGATCATTCCGATGGTCATGGGCGAAGTGCCGCTGAACAAAATCCTCAACACCGGCCGCTTCGACTTCGAACGCGCCGCCCAGGCCCCCGGCTGGCTGCAGGAACTGCGCGGCGAGCATGTGCCGGAAACCGAAGAGTACGGCATCGCCTCCACGGCTTACCGTGCGCGCCGTCCGTTCCATCCGCAGCGCTTTTTCGAGTTTATCGACCGCCCTTGGGTGAACGGCAAACTCCTGCGTTCCAAGGGCTTTTTCTGGCTGGCCAGCAAGCCGCAGGACGCCGGCAGTTGGTCCCAGGCCGGCGGCCTGATGCGCCATGGTTTTGCCGGACGTTGGTGGCGTTTTGTGCCGAAAAGCCAGTGGCCGCAGGACGAAGAAAGCGTCGCCGCGATCATGGGCCACTGGCAAGCAAGCACTGGCGATTGCCGTCAGGAACTGGTGTTCATCGGGCAGAACATCGACTTCGCGCAGATGCGTGCCGAACTGGACGCCTGCCTGCTGACTGATGAAGAAATGGCCCTGGGCGTCGACGCATGGCGCTTGCTGGCCGATCCTTTTGGCCCTTGGTATGAAGAGGCGGCCGCCTGATGCTGGCACCGCTCATCCCCCTGCGCCCGGTGATCCGCCAGACCTGCGGCGACACCCCGCTGGCGCTGTCCGAGATTCTCGAAGACGGCGTCAACCTGGCGCTGTGGCAGCGCCAATTGCCGTTGCACATCGCCGAGTTCGGCGCCTTGCTGGTGGCGCTCGACGAGCCGTTGGCCGAGTCGCTGGTCATCGAGTTGGCCAGCGACGACGCGGTGCCGAACGTGCAGGGATTAGCCGCCTGTTGCCGCGATCTTGAGGGTTACGAAGGGTTTATCGCCGATGTGTCGTGGCTGATCGGCGCGTTTGCCTGCCTGCTCGGCGCCCGTCGGATCGGCGTGCGTTTGCGCTTGTTGGACAAAGCCATGTGCCCGCGCTTTCACGTCGACCATGTGCCCGTGCGGCTGATCACCACCTATGCCGGCATCGGCAGCCAATGGTTGCGCGAAGGCGTGATGGACCGCCGCCAGTTGGGCCAGGCGGATGCCGAGCCCAGCGAGCGTATCGAGCAGATTCGCTGCGGCGAAGTGGCATTGCTCAAAGGGACGAAGTGGCATGGCAACGAAGCTCACGGCCTGATTCACCGCTCGCCGCAGCTTAAAGCCGATGAGCGACGGTTAATTCTGACGCTGGATTGGCTGGCATAACCGCGTAGGATCAAACGCTCTACACGGCTTGAATGATGCCCTCTATGCTGCAGAACATTCCTACTCATGTGATTGCCGGGCCCCTGGGCGCCGGCAAGACCAGCCTGATCAAACACCTGCTCGCCCAACGCCCGGCCAACGAGCGCTGGGCGGTGTTGATCAACGAATTCGGGCAGATCGGTCTGGATGCGGCCTTGCTGACCCAGGCCGACGACGGCATTGCCCTGGGCGAAGTGGCGGGCGGTTGCTTGTGCTGTGTGAATGGTGCGCCGTTCCAGGTCGGACTGGGCCGCTTGCTGCGTAAGGCCAAGCCGGACCGCCTGTTTATCGAGCCTTCGGGGCTCGGGCACCCGGTGCAGGTGCTCAAGCAATTGCGCGAGGCGCCATGGCAGGATGTGCTTGCGGTTCAGCCTTGCGTGCTGGTGCTGGATGCGCAAGCCCTGGCGGCGGGCAAACCGTTGCCGGAGGCGCAGCGCGAAGCACTCGCCAGCGCCGGCCTGTTGGTCCTGAACAAGGATGAGACGTTGGACGCCGCACAGCGCGAGGCGATCGAACGGCAGTTAGCCGAGGTTCCGTTTTACTGGACGCGTCAGGCGCAATTGCCACTGCAGCTTTTGCCAGGCCTGAACGCACAGGCTGCAGCGGCTGTGGATAACTTTGTGGCGCCCAAGGGCGTGGCGCAAATGCCGGCGGTGTGGAGCGATCCTGCGTTGCCGATCTGCTTGAGCCAGGCCCAGGAGGGCGGCTGGAGCATCGGTTGGCGCTGGCATCCGAGCCAGTCATTCGATCACCAGCGCCTGGCGCAATGGCTGACACGCTTGGATTGGCGCCGTGCCAAACTGGTTATCCACAGCACCGACGGCTGGATCTCCGGCAACGCTGTGGATAACAGCCCACTCGTCTGGCAACCCAGCGAATGGCGGCGTGATTCGCGTATCGAACTGATTTTCAGCGCGCCACAGGACGTGGCCGCGCTACAGCAGGCGCTGGCCGCCTGCCGTCATTGACGGTGCTTGGCGTGGTCCTGGCGCCACTGGCTGAGTTCGATCACGTCGGCGCTGGGTAGCGGCGTCTTGATTTCGAACGGGTAGGGCGCCAGTTCGATCTGCGCGCTGTGGGCGCCGAACTGGGTGATGGTCCCGGGGTGGCGGGTTTCGCCGGTCACGGTGAATTCGAAATTGTAGATGCGCGCCAGGCGTCGCCGTCCTTTGGCATCCTTCACAAAACCGATGCGTTTCAGGGCCACGGCACCGTCGAGCAACTCGATATCGAGCTTGGCGCAATGCTGCTTGACCCGCTCCAACGCGCGCTCGCGCAGGCCGTGGTTGTGCCATACCCAGGCGGCGCCGGTCGCCAGCAGCATCAACACGAAGATGTTTCCCAGGGTCAGCATGCGAAAAAAACTCCAACGAAGTGAGAGCAGCTTAACTGTGTCGTCGGCCTGTCGTACAGGCTGTGTTTGGTCGCATACTGCGCGACCAGAATTTCAATGGTTTTACGGAAATCCCCTGCATGAAACGCACACCTCATCTGCTTGCGATCCAGTCTCATGTGGTCTTTGGCCACGCCGGAAACAGCGCCGCCGTGTTCCCCATGCAGCGGGTCGGGGTGAACGTGTGGCCGCTCAACACGGTGCAATTCTCCAACCACACCCAGTATGGCCAGTGGACGGGCGAAGTGTTAGCGCCGCAGCAGATTCCAGCGCTGGTGGAGGGTATTGCGGCCATCGGTGAATTGGGCAACTGCGACGCCATACTCTCCGGCTACCTGGGCAGCGCGGCCCAGGGCCGGGCGATCCTCACCGGCGTGGCGCGGATCAAGGCGATCAACCCCAAGGCCCTGTACCTGTGCGACCCGGTGATGGGCCACCCGGAAAAGGGCTGCATCGTGCCGCAGGAAGTCAGTGATTTTCTGTTGGACGAAGCCGCTGCCATGGCCGACTTCCTGTGCCCCAACCAGCTGGAACTGGACAGCTTTTCCGGGCGCAAGCCGCAATCGCTGTTCGACTGCCTGGGCATGGCCAAAGCCCTGCTGGCACGCGGGCCCAAGGCCGTGCTGGTCAAGCACCTGGATTACCCCGGCAAATTGCCGGAAGGCTTTGAGATGCTGCTGGTGACAGCCGAAGGCAGCTGGCACCTGCGTCGGCCGCTGCTGGCGTTTCCCCGCCAGCCGGTGGGCGTGGGCGACCTGACCTCAGGGTTGTTCCTGGCGCGGGTATTGTTGGGCGACAGCCTGGTGGCCGCTTTCGAGTTCACCGCGGCGGCGGTGCATGAAGTGCTGCTGGAAACCCAGGCCTGCGCCAGTTATGAACTGGAGCTGGTGCGTGCCCAGGATCGCATCGCCCATCCCCGCGTGCGTTTCGAGGCCACGCCGATCGGCCTGTAACGACACAACACCCAATGTGGGAGGGAGCAAGCCCCTCCCACATTTTGCTTGGGTATACAGCCTGGTGCTTACAGCGCGTCGGCTTTGATTTCCTGGTAGCGCTTTTCCAGCTCCTGGCGGATCTGCCGGCGTTGCTGCGCCTGCGCAAACCGGCGGCGGTCTTCGCTGTTGTGCGGTTGCAGTTGCGGCACGGCGGCGGGTTTGCGCTGGTCGTCCACGGCGACCATGGTGAAGAAGCAACTGTTGGTATGGCGCACAGAGCGCTCGCGGATGTTTTCGGTCACCACCTTGATGCCCACCTCCATCGAGGTGTGGCCGGTGTAGTTGACCGATGCGAGGAAGGTCACCAACTCGCCGACGTGGATCGGTTCACGAAAAATCACTTGGTCCACCGACAAGGTCACGACATAACGCCCGGCATAACGGCTCGCGCAGGCGTAGGCCACTTCGTCGAGGTACTTGAGCAGGGTGCCGCCATGGACATTGCCTGAGAAGTTGGCCATATCAGGGGTCATCAGTACCGTCATCGACAGCTGGGCGTTTCCGGGTTCCATAGCACACTCACGGGTTAGGCATTGGTGGGGAGGCACCTCTGTGGATGCTCGAGTCATTGCAGCGCCATCTCTTACGGGACGCCGGTAGGCGGCTTGCCGTCACGCCTGCAGCGATCTGTTTCCATATATTGCACCGGCTTTTCGGCGGAAGTCGCGGTGTTAACCTTCAAAAGCCTTTCTAAGGGCATTTCTTACGATCAAGGCAGACTTTTCCTTCCGCTCTTTACGAAGTTTCAAAGGCGCGGTGGACGTGGGAAAAGCGCCAGTACCCTCAAGGAGCCCCTCGCCATGCACGCCATCAGCTTTATCCAGGATCTGGCCGTGATCATGTTGGTGGCTGGGGTCGTGACTATCCTGTTTCATCGCCTCAAGCAGCCGGTGGTGCTCGGTTACATCGTCGCCGGGTTCATCATCGGCCCCCACACGCCGCCGTTCGGCCTGATCCACGATGAAGACACCATCAAGACCCTCGCCGAACTGGGGGTGATCTTCCTGATGTTCTGCCTGGGCCTGGAGTTCAGCCTGCGCAAGCTGTTCAAGGTGGGAGCCACAGCGTTTATCGCGGCCTTCCTGGAAATCGTGCTGATGATCTGGATCGGCTACGAGATCGGCCGCTGGTTCGACTGGAACACCATGGACTCGCTGTTCCTCGGCGCGATCCTGGCGATTTCCTCGACCACCATCATCGTCAAGGCGCTCAACGACCTGAAGATGAAAGACCAGCGCTTCGCCCAACTGATTTTTGGCGTGCTGATCGTCGAGGACATCCTCGGCATCGGCATCATCGCCTTGCTGTCGAGCATCGCCGTCAGTGGCACGGTCAGCTCCGGTGAAGTGTTTTCCACGGTCGGCAAGCTCTCGCTGTTCATGATCGTCGCGCTGGTCATCGGGATTTTGCTGGTGCCGCGCTTGCTGGCCTACGTGGCCAGGTTCGACAGCAATGAAATGCTGCTGATCACCGTGCTGGGCCTGTGCTTCGGTTTTTGCCTGCTGGTGGTCAAGCTGGAATACAGCATGGTGCTGGGGGCGTTCCTGATCGGCGCGATCATGGCCGAATCCCGCCAGTTGATTAAGATCGAGCGCCTGATCGAGCCGGTTCGCGACATGTTCAGCGCAATCTTCTTTGTCGCCATTGGCTTGATGATCGACCCGCAGATCCTGCTGCAATATGCCTGGCCGATTGCCGTGATCAGCGTGGCCGTGGTGCTGGGTAAGATGTTGTCCTGCGGCATGGGCGCATTTATCGCCGGCAATGACGGCCGCACGTCGTTGCGCGTTGGGATGGGACTGTCACAAATTGGTGAGTTTTCCTTCATCATCGCGGCGCTCGGCATGACCTTGCAGGTGACCAGCGACTTCCTCTACCCGGTGGCGGTCGCGGTGTCGGCGATCACCACATTGCTCACCCCATACCTGATTCGCGGCGCCGACCCATTGTCGCTGAAGATTGCTGCCGTGATGCCCAAGCGCATGAGCCGGGTATTTGGCCTCTATGGCGAATGGCTGCGCAGCATTCAGCCCCACGGCGAGGGGGCGCTGCTGGCGTCGATGATCCGCAAAATCGTGCTGCAAGTGGGGGTGAACCTGGCGCTGGTGGTGGCGATCTTCTTTACCGGCAGTTATTTCGCGCTGCGAATCGGCGGGTATCTGGAGGGCTGGATCAGTGATCCAAGCTGGCAGAAGGCGTTGATCTGGGGCGCGGCGTTGCTGTTGTCGCTGCCGTTCCTGATTGCGGCGTACCGCAAGCTCAAGGCGCTGTCGATGCTGCTGGCAGAGATGAGCGTCAAGCCGGAAATGGCCGGGCGGCATACCCAGCGCGTGCGTCGGGTGATCGCCGAGGTGATCCCGATTTTGTCGCTGCTGGTGATCTTCCTGCTATTGGCGGCGTTGTCGGCGAGTATTCTGCCGACCAACAAGTTGCTGGTGCTGATCGCCGTGGTCGCGGCGGCGGTGGCGGCCGTGCTCTGGCGGTGGTTCATCCGCGTGCATACGCGGATGCAGGTCGCTTTGCTGGAGACTCTGGATAACCACAAGGATACGCCGGAACACTGAGGAGGCTGGGCCGCCCCGCGCGAGCAGGCCGCAGGTGTCAGCTTTCCAGCCAGACGTCCCGTGCCCAGTGCCACACCGACTCCCAGGTTTCTTCGGTGACGAGTTCTTCTTCGCCGCACCACAGCACCACGGTGCCGTCTTCTTCGACGCAGTAGTAGTCGTCGCCGTCCTGGCAGATCGGGATCATGCTGCGGTCAACACCGGCATCCCAGGCGTTGGCCGCCACATCCGGCAGGTAGGTGTGGGACTGCGGGTCGGTGACGGTCACCGGTTCCAGGCTGCCGTACACCACGTCGCTGACAGTTAGCAGGAATTCGCGGAAGACAAACGGGATGTCGATGAACAGCTGTTCCTCGATTTCCACCAGTTGGTCTTCATCAGGCAGTTCCAGAGGAACCGGAACCGGTTCGTTGGCTTCACGCAATTGTTCGATGACTTCTTCCACGGCCGGGATCCTCTTGCTAGATGGCGCGGTTTACAGGGGCGTTTTATACAGTAGCTCGCTATAAGTGCAACCGTGAAATAGAAAACCCCGGAACATGTCCGGGGTTTTGCTTACGGCTTGTTCAGCGTGTGGCTATCAGCCGTTCTGGCGGATACCGGCGACCAGCCAAGGCTGGTTGTCGCCTTGGGCGCGTTCCATGTTCCAGCTTTCGCTGAACACTTCGCCCTGGTCGAAACGCGAGGTCTTCGACACACCGCTGAACGTCAGGGTGGCGATGGTCTTGTCGGCGCGATCGTCCACACCTTCGAGCTGCACGCGCAGGTCGTCGATGTAGGTCGACTGGAAGCCGTCGCCCAGATCGGCGCGTTCGCGCTTGAGGAACTCGAGCAGTTGCGGGGTCACGAACTCGGAGATTTTATCCATTTCGTTGGCGTCCCAGTGCTGCTGCAGGGACTGGAAGTGGCTGCGGGCCGCTTCGACGAAACGCTCTTCGTTGAACCAGGCTGGCGCATTGATCACCGGGCGGGCAGCAGCAGGCGCGGCCGAACCACCGAAGATCGAACCCATGGCTGGCTTCTGCTCGAACACTTCACGCTGCATCGGCGCGCCGGCTGGAGCCATGTGCTCCTGCTGCTTGCGACGACGGGCGGCGATGAAGCGGAAGATCAGGAAGGCGATGACCGCCATGATCAGGATGTCGAAGATCTGCATGCCCTGGAAGCCGCCGCCCATGAACATGGATGCGAGCAGGCCACCGGCGGCGATACCGGCCAGAGGGCCCAACCAGCGCGAAGCACCGCCGGCCTTGGCGGCTGCGCCAGCGGCACCGGCCGCGCCGGCAGTGGCGGCTGCACCGCCGACGCCGGCGGACGGAGCCATTTGGCTGGTCTGGTGAGTTGGTGCCGAGCCTATGCTTTTGCCGCCACCGAAGCGTTTGGCGTTGGCATCGAGGCTCATCGTCAGGCCAATGCACAGCGCCATGGCGATGCTAAGAAAACGTTTCATAAAGGGAATTCCCATTTGTGGATTGCACGCGCGCCATGTTGCACAGGTGTCGTGACAGTGGCTAGCGACATAATGTTTCGGGCTTTTGCGTAAGACAGAATCCGAAGGGTCTGTAGGACTAGTTACAGATATTGGCCCGCACGCATCAAAAACAAGGGTGGACGCGAAACCTTCATGCTGAACCGTCCTTCTGTCTGTAGGAGCGAGCTTGCTCGCGAAGATCGCCAACGATAACGCGGGCATCCTGGATGAGACGCGTTGTCTGAGGGTTTTTCGCGAGCAAGCTCGCTCCTACAGGGGGAAGGGGTCAGCGTGTCAGACCGCTTCGAGCTTCGCGTAACCCATCATCAGCCACTTGCTGCCCTCGGCGAAGTTCACCTGCACCCGTGCCTGGGCGCCGGCGCCTTCGAAGTTGAGGATCACCCCTTCGCCGAAGATCGCATGCTTGACCTGCTGGCCAAGGCTGAACGGGGTTTCCGGAATTTCGGAGCCGGCAAACAGGCTGCTGGAGTTCTGCTGCTGGCCGCCGCCGAACGGGCGACTGACGCTGTTGGACAGGCGCACTTCCTGGATCAGCCCCTTCGGCACTTCACGCACGAAGCGCGACACCTTGTTGTAGGTCTCGCTGCCATACAAGCGACGGGTCTCGGCGTAGGTCATCACCAGGTTCTGCATCGCCCGGGTAATGCCCACATAGGCCAGGCGGCGTTCTTCCTCAAGGCGGCCGGGCTCTTCCAGGCTCATCTTGTGGGGGAACAGGCCTTCTTCCATGCCCACCAGGAACACATACGGGAATTCCAGGCCCTTGGCGCTGTGCAAGGTCATCAGCTGGATGCTGTCTTCATGCTCATCGGCCTGGGTATCACCGGCTTCCAGCGACGCATGGCCGAGGAACGCGGCGAGCGGGGTCAGTTCTTCATCGGCCTCGGTGTTTTCAAACGCGCGGGCGGCGCTGACCAGTTCCTCAAGGTTTTCCACCCGGGCCTGGCCTTTCTCGCCTTTTTCCGCTTCGTGATAGGCAATCAGCCCGGACTGCTCGATCACGGTCTGGGTCATCAAATGCAGGGGCATGTCCGCGCACTTGGCCGCCAGGTTCTCGATCAGCTCGACAAACACACCCAACGCCCCGGCAGCACGGCCGGTCAGGCCTTTATTGGCGATCAGCAAGCGCATGGCTTCCCACATCGACACATCGGCGTGGCGCGCATGGTCGCGAATCGCTTCAACGGTTTTTTCGCCGATGCCGCGGGCCGGGATATTGATCACCCGCTCCAGCGCCGCGTCGTTGCCGCGACCTTCCAGCAAGCGCAAGTAGGCCATGGCGTTCTTGATTTCGGCGCGCTCGAAGAAGCGCTGGCCGCCGTAAATACGGTACGGGATGCGCTCGCGCAGCAAGGCTTCTTCCAGCACCCGCGATTGGGCGTTGGAGCGGTACAGAATCGCGATGTCGCTGCGCGCCAGGCCGGTTTTCAATGCGCTTTCGATGGTTTCCACCACGTAGCGCGCTTCGTCGTGCTCGTTGAACGCCGCGTACAGGTTGATCGCTTCGCCTTCGCCGCCGTCGGTCCACAGCTCTTTGCCCAGGCGCCCGGTGTTATTGGCGATCAAGGCGTTGGCGGCCTTGAGGATCCCGGCGGTGGAGCGGTAGTTCTGCTCCAGGCGGATGGTGACCGCGTCCGGGAAGTCTTCGGAATACTGGTAGATGTTCTCGATTTTCGCGCCGCGCCAGCCGTAGATCGACTGGTCGTCGTCGCCCACCACCATCAGGCTGTCGCCGCCCTTGGCCAGCAGGCGCAACCAGGCGTACTGCACGGCGTTGGTGTCCTGGAACTCGTCGACCAGGATGTGCCGGAAGCGTTTCTGGTAATGGGCCAGCAGGCCGGGGTTATCGCGCCACAGGTCGAGGGCGCGCAGCAGCAGCTCGGAGAAGTCGATCACGCCGGCGCGCACGCAGGCCGCCTCGTAGGCTTCATAAATGCTGCGCATGGTGGCCAGGAACAAATCGCCGCTGGCCTGGATATGTTGCGGGCGCAGGCCTTCGTCTTTCTGGCCGTTGATGAACCATTGGGCCTGGCGCGCCGGCCAACGCTGTTCGTCGAGGCCCAGCTCGCGGATCACGCGCTTGACCAGGCGTTGCTGGTCATCGCTGTCGAGGATCTGGAAGGTCTGGGCCAGGCCCGCCTCCTGCCAATGCGCCCGCAGCAGGCGGTGCGCCAGGCCGTGGAAGGTGCCCACCCACATGCCGGCCGGGCTGATGCCCATCAACTGCTCGATGCGGTGACGCATCTCGGCAGCGGCCTTGTTGGTGAAGGTCACCGACAGGATCGAATGCGGGGACGCGTTCTCGACCTGGATCAACCAGGCGATACGGTGTACCAGCACTCGGGTTTTACCGGAGCCAGCACCGGCCAGGACCAACTGACGGCCAACGGGGGCCGCTACGGCCTGGCGTTGGGCATCGTTGAGGGAATTCAGCAAAAGGGAGAGATCATCGCGCATCGGCGCATTCTATGGCCCGCGGGGGAGTGGGGCAAATCCCATTGGCGGATGGCCGACGGAAAACCTGCGGCGCGTGCCGGGGCGAGCACGCGTTCCGGCGGGGCTGATGACTGGTTGGTCATGGGCCACAGGCCGCGGCGCGTCTCGCTCAAGCCGTCTGGCCCCGAGATTTGCGCGGCACGCCACGCTGGTTTTTATGACGCGCAGCAGTTTGGCCCGAGCGCTTGCTTGTGTATGCTCCGTCGACGTTTCGGGCTCACCATTATAAGAACACTGCCTATGACCCTCAGCACCGACCTGTTTAGCCCCATGGCGGCGCCCGCGCAGGTTATCCGAAAACACTACGCTACCGAGATGGCGGTCGAACGCACGCGCCTGCTCTACCAGGGTTCGCTGCTGCCGACCTTATTGATGCTGGTCAACGGCCTGGTCTGCGCCTGGTTGATCTGGAACCCCAAACATTACCTGCTCGACAGCATCTGGCTGGTCTGGCTGCTGGCGCTGGTCGCGCTGCGCGTGATCCAGGTGGCCGCCTTTGACTCGGCGATGCCCAGCCGCCAGGCCCAACCGATCTGGCGGCGCATGTTCATGCTCGGCTCGGCGGTCAGCGGCCTGACCCTGGCCATCGCCGCCATCGCCCTGGTGCCGGCAGACAGCTTTACGCAGCAAGCCTGGGTGTTCGGCCTGATCGGTGCGGCGACGTTGTCCGCCAGCGTCGCCTATGCGGTGAGCCTGCCGGCGTTCCTGTCATTCGCGCTGCCGTGCCTGGTGCCGGCCATTGTCTATCTCTTCTGGAACGGCGCCGCGCAGCAACAGGGTTGGGGTGTACTCGGCCTGATCCTGCTGGCGTCCTTGAGTGTGGTGGCGTGGCAGGTCAACCGCCTGATCCAGCACGGGCTGTTGCGGCGCTTTCAGAACCAGGCGCTGATCGAGCATCTGCAACAGGCACAGCAGCGCAGTGAACAGTTGAATCAGGAGCTGGTGCGCGAAGTCGAGCAACGCCGCCAGGTCGAGCAGGAACTGCGCGAAGCGCAAATCGGCCTGCAGGACCGCGTGGCGCAACGCAGCCAGGAGCTGGACGCCGCCAGCCTGGCCCTGAATAAAAGCGAAGCGCGCCTGGCGATGGCCCTGCAAGCCAGCGAACTGGGCCTGTGGGACTGGAATCTGCAAACCGACGAGGTCCACCACACCCAGCTCAAGGAACTGTTCGGCCTGGAGCCCGAGTTCGTCACGGCGATGCTCAGCCACCTCAAGCCGCGCCTGCACCCCGACGACTTGCCGCTGCTCAAGCGTGCCCTGGTGGAGCATCTCAAGGGCCGCAGCGAGGACTATCTGGTGGAATACCGGGTGCGCCATGGCGATGGCCACTGGGTGTGGATCGAAGACCGCGGCCGCGCCGTGGAGCGTGCGCCCAGCGGTCGCGTGACGCGCATGCTCGGCACGCGCCGCGACATCAGCGCAAGCAAGGCGCTGGAGGAACAGCAACGCCTGGCCTCGACCGTATTCGAAGCGGCCAGCGAAGGCATTGTGATCCTCGACCCGGACTACGCGCTGCTCGCCGTCAACCAGGCCTTCAGTCGCGTCACCGGCTTTGATATCGACGACATGCTCGGGCGCAATGTGGTGGAGTTGCCGTGCAGCCGCGACGCTCGGCGGCACTTTCCGCTGATCCGCCAGGCGCTGCTCAGTCACGGTACCTGGCAGGGCGAGCTGGTGGAAACGCGCAAGAACGGCGAACTGTACCCGCAGTGGCTGCAACTGAACGTGGTGCGCGATATTCGAGGAAACGTCAGCCATATCGTAGGCTTCTTCGCCGATCTCTCGGCGCGGCGCGAATCCGAGGAGCGCATGCGCTACCTCACGCACTATGACGAATTGACCGGCCTGGCCAACCGCTCGTTGTTTCGCGAGCGGCTGCGCGAAGCGCATCAGCGGGTGCGCCAGGGCGGGCGCAGCCTGGCGTTGCTGCATATCAACCTGGACCGTTTCAAGTTGCTCAACGACAGCCTGGGCCATGACGTCGCCGACCAATTGCTGCAAAAAATGGCGCGACGTTTGATCAATGCCCTGCCCGAGGCCGACACCATCGCGCGTTTGTCCGGAGATGAGTTCGCCGTGCTTTTCGATGCCTACGGCAACCTCTCAAGCCTGGCGCGGGTGGCCACGCGCCTGCTGGCCAAGTTGCGCGTGCCGGTGACGGTGGAAGGGCATGAGTTGGTGGTCAGCGCCTCGATGGGCGTCAGCCTGCTTCCGGATAATGCGCGGGAAATTTCGGCGTTGGTCAGCCAGGCGAACATGGCCATGCAACACGCCAAACACCTGGGCGGGAATAATTTCCAGTTCTACACCGACAGTCTGCAAGCCAGCACCCTGGAGCGTTTGCAGCTGGAAAACCAGCTGCGCAAGGCCATCGACGAGCGCCAGCTGTCGGTGTTCTACCAACCGAAATTGTGCCTGGCCAGCGGCAAACTGAACGCCGCCGAGGCGTTGATTCGTTGGGAGCATCCGCAGTGGGGCACGGTGCCGCCAAGCGACTTCATCGGCCTGGCCGAAGAAACCGGCCTGATCGTACCGTTGGGCGAATTCGTCCTGCGCCAGGCCTGCTGGCAGGCTTGTGAGTGGCAGCGTCAGGGGCTGGCACCGATACGCGTGTCGGTGAACCTGTCGGTGCATCAACTGCGTCAAGGCAAGCTGGTCAGCCTGGTGCGCCAGGTGCTGGAAGAAACCGGCCTGGACCCGCAATACCTGGAGCTGGAGCTGACCGAAAGCCAACTGCTCGACAGTGTCGAGCACATCATCGCCACCTTCCAGCAACTGCGCGACCTGGGGGTGAAGTTGGCCATCGACGATTTTGGCACCGGCTATTCGTCCCTCAGTTACCTCAAGCGCATTCCCGTGGACTACGTGAAGATCGACCAGACCTTCATCCGCGGCCTCGGCCAGGGGCGGGAAGACGCGGCCATTACCCGTGCGATCATCGCCATGGCCCACGGTTTGGCGCTCAAGGTGGTGGCCGAAGGCGTGGAAGATCAGCAGCAGCTGGATTTCCTGCGCCGGGAGCGTTGCGATGAGGTGCAGGGCTACTTGATCAGCCGGCCGATGAAGGCCGAAGGGCTGGCAGATTTGTTACGGAAGAATGCGGATTTTTCCTAGAGACGTGCCTTCAGCCATTGTGGCTACAACTTGGCTGCCCTTAGATTCAAAGGGCAGCAGGGCGATTTAGTGATGCATCGGACGGGCAAAACGGCAATTCTTGTAGTATAACTACAAGCTTGCTACATCCCTGGCGTCTGCCAATAACAAGAGTCCTGTCCTTTGAACCTGTTGCAACATATCGCCCAGTCGCGCCACCTGTTACGCAAATCGGAACTCAAGGTTGCCGACCACGTGCTGCTTGACCCTGCGGCCGTAATGCACAGTTCCATGGCCGACCTGGCCCACAGCGTGGGCATCAGTGAGCCGACCATCGTGCGCTTCTGCCGTGCCATCGGTTGTTCCGGCTTCCAGGACCTGAAACTCAAGCTGGCCCAAAGCCTGGCCGCCGGCGCGAGCTTCGGGCAGTTTGCGATTCACGAAGACGATTCCGTCGCCGACTACAGCCTCAAGATCTTCGACACCACGCTGCACACCCTGATGGAAGTGCGCGAGAAGCTCGACCCGGTGGCGCTGCAAAAGGCCGTGACGGCGATGTCCCAGGCCCAGCGTGTCGAGTTCTACGGGTTTGGCGCGTCGGGTGCGGTGGCGGCCGATGCCCAGCACAAATTCTTCCGACTGCTGCTTACGGCGGCGGCCTACAGCGACCCGCACATGCAGGCGATGTCGGCCGTGACGTTGAAGCCGACCGACGTGGCCATCTGTATTTCCCAGTCCGGCCGCTCCAAGGACTTGCTGATCACCGCCAACCTGGTGCGTGAAAGCGGCGCCACGCTGATCACCCTGTGCCCGAGCCAGACGCCGTTGGCGGAACTGTCCACGGTCAACCTGGCGATCGATGTCCACGAAGACACCGAAATCTACACCCCGTTGACCTCGCGCATCGCCCACCTGGTGGTGATCGACGTGCTGGCGATGGGCGTGGCCATGGCGCGCGGGCCGAGCCTGGTCAACCACCTCAAGAGCGTCAAGCGCAGCCTGCGCAGCCTTCGTCTGTCGCCCAAGTCCGTCAAAGCCCTCGACGACTGAGCGCGATACAGCGATCCAAATGTGGGAGGGGGCTTGCTCCCGATAGCGGTGGTTCAGTCGCATATGCATCGACTGACACTCTGCCATCGGGAGCAAGCCCCCTCTCATATGTGCATGTCTCACCTGTCCAGAAGATTCATCGTCCTGTCATCCCCGCGCCGCCAAACCGTCATCCCTCGCGCCCATCCTGAACTCCCCGCACTCGCATTGGGAGACTCCAAATGGCCCGGCCCTACGAAGATAGCAACAGCTCCGTCAAGACCCGTCGTCAGCAGGAAGACCAGCGCCGCATGGCGTTCCGTCGCGCAATCGAAGACCGCTGTGATCAACGCCAATTGCTGCAAAGCATCACGGACTACCCGGAACTGCACTGGCAGGCACCCGCGGCTGCCCAGCGAAGCGCTCAGCCAGCGCGCTGATTTGCACCCGCTCGCTGCGGATAAAGCCCAGGAACGCATGGGCCACCGGTGACAGGCGCTTGGCCTTGGCCTGCACCAGGCACCAACTGCGGTACAGCGGCAGTTCTTCCACCGGCAGCTCCTTGAGCCCGCCGGTGGCCAGTTCCAGGTTCAGGGCGTGGCGTGTCAACAAGGCCACGCCCAACCCGGCCAACACGCATTCACGCTGCGCCTCGGCCGAGGCGACTTCCACCGTCTGGCTGAAGTGAACGCGTTTTTCCTTGAAGTACTCCTCGCAAGCCTGCCGCGTGCCGGAACCCGGTTCGCGCAGTAACAGCGTGTAAGGCTCCAGGTCGCGCAGGCGCAGCGCTCCTTGCTGGCTCAAGGGGTGGTCGGGCAGCGCCACGGCGACAATCGGGTTGTTGAGGAACGGCAGGAATTCGAGGCCCATGTCCTGGGGCACCATGGACATGATCACCAAGTCATCACGGTTGTCCGACAGTCGACGGATCACCTGGGCGCGGTTGACCACCGTCAGATGCAATTGCACCTCCGGATGCTGGCGCTTGAACGCGGCAAACAGGTGTGGCACGAAGTACTTGGCACTGGACTCCACCGCCAGTTTCAGTTGGCCTTGCAGCGAGCCCTGCATATCCGACAGCTGCATATCGAGGTTTTCCAGGCGTCCGAAAATATCGCGACTGGCCCGTTGCAGCGCTTCGGCCGCCTCGGTCATGTAAAGTTTCTTACCGACATAGTCGAACAACGGCTGGCCGATCAGCTCTTCCAGCTGACGAATTTGCAGGCTGACGGCCGGCTGGGTGAGGGACATTTCCTCGGCCGCCCGGCTGTAGGAGCGCAAATCACACACCTCATTGAAGATCTGCAGTTGACGTAATGTCAGCCTCATCAATGACTTACGCATTTTTTAAAGCCTCTTGGCGGCGTCCGGTCCGCCAACTATAAGTCTTTACTTATGCATGACCCAATAATTATTGATTTTTGTTAATCCCTCAGCAGGCTTAGTGTGTGCCTCGCGACTGGCTTGAAACATTTAGTCACGCGCCGACCCGAGTCTAGCGGGTCGAAGAACGCAGCAATCGGCTCAAGGGAATTTCCAAGTGATAAAAAAGATCCTGATCGCCAACCGTGGTGAAATTGCCGTGCGAATCGTGCGTGCCTGCGCCGAGATGGGCATTCGCTCGGTCGCGGTCTATTCCGACGCCGACCGCCACGCGTTGCACGTCAAACGTGCCGACGAGGCCCACAGCATCGGCGCCGAACCCCTGGCCGGTTACCTGAACCCGCGCAAGCTGGTGAACCTGGCCGTGGAAACCGGTTGCGATGCGTTGCATCCCGGTTACGGTTTCCTCTCGGAAAACGCGGAACTGGCGGACATTTGTGCCGAACGTGGGATTAAATTCATCGGCCCATCCGCGGAAGTGATCCGCCGCATGGGCGACAAGACCGAAGCGCGCCGCAGCATGATCAAGGCCGGCGTACCGGTCACCCCCGGCACCGAAGGCAACGTCGCCGACATCGCCGAAGCCCTCACCGAAGGCGACCGCATCGGTTACCCGGTGATGCTCAAGGCCACCTCCGGTGGCGGCGGTCGCGGCATTCGTCGTTGCAACAGCCGTGAAGAACTCGAACAAGCCTTCCCCCGCGTGATCTCCGAAGCGACCAAGGCCTTCGGTTCGGCGGAAGTGTTCCTGGAAAAATGCATCGTCAACCCCAAGCACATCGAAGCGCAGATCCTCGGTGACAGCTTTGGCAACGTGGTGCATCTGTTCGAGCGCGATTGCTCGATCCAGCGCCGCAACCAGAAGCTCATCGAAATCGCCCCGAGCCCGCAACTGACCCCTGAACAGCGCGCCTACATCGGCGACCTGTCGGTGCGCGCAGCCAAGGCCGTGGGTTACGAAAACGCCGGCACCGTGGAGTTCCTGCTCGCCGAGGGCGAGGTGTACTTCATGGAGATGAACACCCGGGTGCAGGTGGAACACACGATCACCGAAGAAATCACCGGGATCGACATCGTTCGCGAGCAGATCCGCATCGCCTCGGGCCTGCCGCTCTCGGTGAAGCAGGAAGACATCCAGCACCGTGGTTTTGCGTTGCAGTTCCGGATCAACGCCGAAGACCCGAAGAACAACTTCCTGCCCAGCTTCGGCAAGATCACCCGCTATTACGCGCCCGGCGGCCCCGGCGTGCGTACCGACACGGCGATCTACACCGGCTACACCATCCCGCCGTTCTACGATTCCATGTGCCTGAAACTGGTGGTGTGGGCGTTGACCTGGGAAGAAGCCATGGACCGCGGCCTGCGTGCCCTGGATGACATGCGCCTGCAAGGCGTGAAGACCACCGCCGCCTACTACCAGGAAATCCTGCGCAACCCGGAATTCCGCAGCGGCCAGTTCAACACCAGTTTTGTGGAAAGCCACCCTGAGCTGACCAACTACTCGATCAAGCGCAAACCCGAAGAGCTGGCCCTGGCCATCGCCGCCGCCATCGCCGCCCACGCAGGCCTGTGAGGAATATAACAATGAGCAAGAAGATCTTTGTCACCGACACCATCCTGCGCGACGCTCACCAATCGTTGCTGGCCACCCGCATGCGTACCGACGACATGCTGCCGATCTGCGACAAGCTCGACAAAGTCGGCTACTGGTCCCTGGAAGTCTGGGGCGGCGCGACCTTCGACGCCTGCGTGCGCTTTTTGAAAGAAGACCCGTGGGAGCGTCTGCGCAAATTGCGCGCTGCGTTGCCTAACACCCGCCTGCAAATGCTGCTGCGCGGCCAGAACCTGTTGGGCTATCGCCACTACAGCGACGACGTGGTCAAAGCCTTCGTCGCCAAGGCCGCCGTCAACGGTATCGACGTGTTCCGCATCTTCGACGCGATGAACGACGTGCGTAACCTGCGCGTGGCCATCGAAGCGGTCAAGGCCGCCGGCAAACACGCCCAGGGCACCATCGCCTACACCACCAGTCCGGTACACACCATCGACGCGTTTGTGGCCCAGGCCAAGCAAATGGAGTCCATGGGCTGCGACTCGGTGGCGATCAAGGACATGGCCGGCCTGCTCACGCCATACGCCACCGGCGAGCTGGTCAAGGCACTGAAAGCCGAGCAGAGCCTGCCGGTGTTCATCCACTCGCATGACACGGCGGGTTTGGCTGCGATGTGCCAACTCAAGGCCATCGAAAACGGTGCCGAGCACATCGATACCGCGATCTCCAGCTTCGCCTGGGGCACCAGCCACCCGGGCACCGAGTCGATGGTCGCCGCCCTTAAAGGCAGCGAATTCGACACCGGCCTCGACCTGGAACTGCTGCAGGAAATCGGCCTGTACTTCTACGCCGTGCGTAAGAAGTATCACCAGTTCGAAAGCGAATTCACCGCGGTCGACACGCGCGTGCAAGTCAACCAAGTGCCGGGCGGGATGATTTCCAACCTGGCCAACCAGCTCAAAGAGCAGGGCGCACTCAACCGCATGGGCGAAGTGCTGGCTGAAATTCCGCGGGTGCGTGAAGACTTGGGCTTCCCGCCGCTGGTCACCCCGACCTCGCAGATCGTCGGCACCCAGGCGTTCTTCAACGTGCTGGCCGGCGAGCGCTACAAGACCATCACCAACGAAGTGAAGCTCTACCTGCAAGGCGGCTACGGCAAAGCGCCGGGCACGGTGAACGGGCAACTGCGTCGCCAGGCCATCGGCAGCGAAGACGTGATCGACGTGCGCCCGGCCGACCTGCTCAAGCCGGAAATGAACAAGCTGCGCGGCGAAATCGGTGCGTTGGCCAAATCTGAAGAAGACGTGCTGACCTACGCCATGTTCCCGGACATTGGCCGCAAGTTCCTCGAAGAACGCGACGCCGGCACCCTGACTCCGGAAGTGTTGCTGCCGATCCCGGAAGCCGGCGGCGTGGCCCGTGCGGGTGGCGAAGGCGTACCGACCGAGTTCGTCATCGACGTCCACGGCGAAAGCTACCGCGTCGACATCACCGGTGTTGGCGTGAAAGCTGAAGGCAAGCGTCACTTCTACCTGTCCATCGACGGCATGCCCGAAGAAGTGGTGTTCGAAGCGCTCAACGAGTTCGTCGGCGGTGGCGGCAGCAAGCGCAAGCAAGCCACCGAGCCAGGCCATGTGAGCACCACGATGCCGGGCAATATCGTCGACGTGCTGGTCAAGCCAGGCGACGTCGTCAAGGCCGGCCAGGCGGTGCTGATCACCGAAGCGATGAAGATGGAAACCGAAGTGCAGGCCGCGATTGCTGGCAAGGTGACCGCCGTTCATGTAGCCAAGGGCGACCGGGTGAACCCTGGCGAAATCCTGATTGAAATCGAAGGCTGATCCAGCCTTCGACACTACCGTTTAATCCTCGGGGGAGCAGGTGCTCCCCTTTTTTTTGGTTCTTCACGGAATCCCGGGAAACACAGAAACAAGAACGCCGATTTGATGGATGATGTTCGTGCGAGCAAACACATCTAAAAAACCGGCGTTCTTATGCGCAATATTAATACTTTCCTTCCTTTTTGGGAGGGCTTTTCTGTCGTTGCGATCAAACCTGACGGCGATGCCCTTCAAATCGATCTGATCCCCCAGGCCACGCGATTTCCCACCTGTGGTGGCTGCCAAAAGCTCTGTTCAACAACTCATGAGTACTGCGATCGAGTCGTGCGTGACTTGCCGATTCTCGGTCGTGCAGTCCGCCTCAACGTGCAGCTCAGGCGTGTTAGTTGCCGTGATTGTGGCAAGCGCATGGAGGTCGTCAGTTGGCTGGATCGCTATGCCCGCATGACGCGCCGGCTGGCAGAGGCCGTTATTCAAGCCTGCGAACGCCTTCCTACACTGCATGTTGCGCAAATGTTCGGGCTGCACTGGGACACCGTTCGGTTGCTGGAGCGGCGCGCTCTGCAAGCGGCGTTGAGTGCCTTACCCAAGGCCCAACCACGGCGCTTGATAATGGACGAGTTCGCGTTATTCAAAGGTCATCGCTACGCCAGCGTGGTGTTGGACGCTGATACTCGGCGAGTGCTTTGGATCGGCGAAGGCCGTAGCCGAGCGGCAGTCAGACCGTTTTTCGAAGAGCTGGGGCCAGAAGGGTGCGCCCGAATTGAAGCGGTAGCGATGGACATGAACACGGCTTATGACCTGGAGGTTCGCCAACACTGCCCAAAAGCACGGGTGATTTATGACCTTTTCCATGTGGTCGCCAAATATGGCCGAGAAGTGATTGATCGTGTTCGCGTTGACGAGGCGAACCGATTGCGCCATGACAAGCCCGCTCGAAAGATCATAAAGCAAGCGCGATGGTTGCTATTGCGTAACCCGGAGAACCTGAAAAAGCCGGAACAGCAGGTTCATTTACAGGATCTGCTGGCCGCTAACCAATCGTTAATGACGGTCTACTTGATGAAGGCCGAGCTCAAAATGCTCTGGGCGCCGAGCGATGCCTGGGACTGGAGATCAGCCTGGAAGCAGTGGCTGCGTCATGCTCAAGAAAGCGAAATACCCGCACTGATCCAGTTCGCAAAGCGACTAAAAGGCTACTGGCGGGGCATCGTGAGCCGGGTACGCTGGCCAATGCACACCGGTCAGTTGGAAGGAATAAACAATCGAATAAAGGTCATCAAACGAATGGCGTACGGTTACCGGGACAGCGAATTCTTTTTCATGAAGATCAAGAGCGTCTTTCCCGGCAATCCGTGAAGAACCTTTTTTTTCGCCTGTAATTTGGCCGGCGCGCAGCGTGGGCTCAGAACCGCATTTGCCATTGGCCCATCAGGCCCTGGTTGCGGCTATGGTTGCCTGTTTCGCTGGCGTAGGTCAGGCCCACGGTGTGTTGCGGCGAGAGTGCGAGGTCCAGGCCGGCTCGGACGTTCAGGCTGTCGCGGTCCAGCGACGTGCCCTGGACAGTGAAGCTGTCAATCAGCCCCGGCGCAGCGCGAAAGGATTGGCTGACCCGGCTGTCGACGTCGCCGTACAGGTGTTTCCAACTGGCGCTGAGGTGGGGGGCCAGGCTCATCTGGTTATCGAACCGATATAGCGACGCCAGGCGAAGACCGAAGGTGCTGCTCAGGTTCTGTTGGTTTTGCGAGCCGACGTTCAGCGCGGTCAGGCCACCCCGCTCCTTGAAACCGTCGCGGTGATAGCGCTGGTAACCGAGGCCGGCGAAGGGTTCCACGCTCAAATCCGCAGTGCCCAATTGGTAGCCCATTTCGGAGAAGACGGTTTGGCTGTTGGCGTTGTAATTGGCCCTGAGCTGCTCGGTGTAATCGAGCAACTTGACGCTGCGCTTGTTCTGTCCGTCATGGCTGCTGTAGATCGCTCCCAGGCGCAGGGCCAACGGGCCGTCCTGCCGCACGGCATAGCTGCCCAGGTGCCAGCTGTCGAGGTCGGCGGAAAAACGCGCGGCGTCGAGGTGGCTGCTGGATTTGGCGCCCATCACGCCGACACGCCAGGCGTGGTCCAGCGCCCAGTCGGCCCCCAGCAACAGGCCTTGGGTGCCATGTTTCAGACCGGCGCTGCCGCCTTTTTTGTCGAGCGTGCCGTCGTTGCCCAGGCTTTGCACCCAGAAGTGGCCAGCGTCGTCGGCGGGCAGGGTGCGCAGGATCGACAGCAGTTGGCTGCTCAGTTGCTGCGTGGTGTTCTGGGTCGCGGCGGCGAGGTTGGCGTTCTGGCTGGCGGCCAATTGCTCAAGGGCTGCGCCGATGCCACCGGGCTGCTTGTCCAGCGCGTCGGCGAATTTTTCCAGGGCTTTGATCTGTTCGGAGGTCAGTTCGCCGGACTCCAGCAACTGAACCAGCGCAGGTTCCAGGGCCTTGGCGAGCTGCAGGCCATTGTGCGTGGTGGCGCGCTGAGTGAGGTAACCGTCGATGGGTTCGGCTTTTTCAGACGCTGCGTCTGCCCACTCATTATCAAGCGCCTCATAGGGTTGGAAATGGTACGGCCGGTATTCGATATCGCCCCGCGCCTGGGCGTGTTGAAGGCTGGCGGCGCTGATCGCAAGCGCCATGACAAGTGCAAATCGTGGGGGTGTAAAGGGCATGTGATCCCAACCTCTGATGAATGAGGCCGGAAATTTAGCGAGATGGCGGGGCGATAACTGTCAGGCTATCGACCCCTGGTTTGCGGGAGTTGTCTGTAGTGCGGTGCGATTAAAAACGCATCGGGCTTTGTCCGCGACAGGATAAATGGCCATCTCATTTGCATTAAAATGCATTTTTAGAATAATTCTGGCGATACAAATGCATTTTAATGCGTAAATCTGGTCGTCTGCTGAGCGGGAAATGCACTATATTGCAGTACGCGTCCCGAACATTGCTTGCCAGGTGCACTTAAATGCAGATGGAAACGACCTACTCTTTGATACTGCAGATTTTCACCGCTGGTCATTGGCGTGACGCTATGCGGTTGGAGTTCTCGGAGCCTGAAAAGGGTTTTGATGGACGTTGCAGGGCAGGTGATATCAATTGGCGAGGGGTCTGCGATGCACTGGTCGAGATTATTGACCCTGAGCAAAGTTTTGAGCGGCTGCGACAAGACGCCGAACACTTGCGAGCTCTGCCGGACATCTTGGCTGCAGGCGGTTTGCCAGCGGTCACCTTGAACCACCCCAGCGTCCCGTTGGGGAAACTGGACATGCGTCTGAAGCAATGGGGGCTGAAATGACCATTACCCTGGATGCCCGCGCCCTGTTAATCGAACGTGTCGAACAGGGGCTGGCTGATGGTTCCCTTGCAATTGGCGAAGCCGTGCGCCGCCTGCGCACCGAAGTCACGGGCCTGCACCAAAGCCAGTTCGCCAAGATGTGCAAAATTTCTGTGCGTACCCTGGTGCATATCGAACACGGCGAGGGCAATCAAACCCTGAAATCGCTGAACGCCGTGTTCCGCCCCTTTGGCTTACAGATGGGCGTGGTCAAGGTGCGTCGCGAGTGGGATGACTGAGTCCTCACCCCCGTCGCACATACCCCTTGCCGTAATGCCGCTCCATGCGCGCCTGGATCAGTTCCAGGCCGAGGGACATCACCCAGTAGATGATCGCCGCCGTGGTGAGCATTTCGATGTAGCGATAGCTGGAGCGGCCGTAGGATTGCGCGAGGAACATCACTTCCCACACGCCCATCACCGAGATCAGGGAGGAGTCCTTGAGCATCGAGATGAACTGGTTGGTGGCGGGCGGGACGATGGTACGCATGGCCTGGGGCAGGGTGACGTGCCAGAAGATCGCACTGTCGCGCATGCCCAGGGCCAGGGCGGCTTCCCGTTGGCCGTGGGGCACGCCGAGGATGCCGGCGCGGAAGATTTCGCTCAGGTAGGCGCCGTAGTTCAGCGACAGCGCGATGATCCCGGCGACGATGGCCCCCGGCACCAGGCCCAGTTGCGGCAGGCCCAGGTAGATCAGCAGGATCTGGATCAGCAGCGGTGTGCCACGGAAGAATGAGGCATAGAAACTCGCGACGCCAAAGGCCACCGCGCTTTTCGACAGGCGCCCCAGGGCGGTGATAAAGCCCAGTATCGATGACGCCACGATCGAGCACAGGCACAGGAACACCGTCAGCGCCGCGCCTTGCAGAAACCCGTTGGGCGCCAGATGCACGCCGACCAGATTGGGCAGCTTGTCGAGGATGATCGAGAACTTCAGGTCAAAGCTCAGGAAGAAGCTGGCGAACAGGCAGAACAGCGCGGCCCAGGTCAGGTACAGGCGCGTGCGAAAACCGAAGAATCGTTGTAGCCGCGACGCGCTGACCGGTGGTTTGGGTGGGGTGGGGAACGCGGTCATTGGCTGATGTCGGCGCCGATCCATTTTTGCGACAGCTTGCTCAAGGTGCCGTCCTGCTTCAACTGCGCGAAGACTTCACGCACTTTGCTGTCCCACTGCGGGTCGCCTTTTTCGATGGCCACCGAGTTGGGCTCGGCGTACAGCGCTTCGCCGGCCAGCTTGAAGCGCTTGTCCTGGCTCAGGCGCGGTTGGGCGGTGACCAGGTTGGTGAGGATCGCATCCAGGCGCACGCCGGCGCCCAGGCCCAGGTCCTGGAAGGCCACGTTGTCGGTGTCGTAGGGGGCAATCTGCACGTTCTCGAACGGGTACTGCAGTTGGGTGTCTTCGGCGCCTTCGATCACCAGGTTTTTGTTCAGGTAGCTCTCATAGCTGGAGGCGCTGGTGAGGCCGACTTTCTTGCCGCTCAGGTCCTTGGCGCCGTGGATGCGCTCATCCTTGGCATTGACCACGATCACCGCGGGCGAAGCGTAGTACTCCACGGGGAAGTCGAACACTTCAGCGCGGGCCTTGCTTGGGGTCATCGAGCAGATGCAGATGTCGTAGCGCCCGCTCCAGCGGCCGGCGGCGATCACGTCCCAGGACGGGGTTTCCAGGCGCAGTTTGACCCCGAGTTTTTGCGCGACGGCCTTGGCCACGTCGACGTCGAAACCGTCGAGCTGGTTCTGCTCGTTGAGGAACGAGAAAGGCGGATAGCTTTCCATCAGCACGCCGACCAATTCGTGGTTTTGCTCAACCCGGTCCAGGGTTGCACCGCCGAAGGCTTGGGTGGAGGCAGCCAGCATGGTCAGGCCCAGGGCCAGTAGCGGTTTGAGTTTCAAGAGAGGCACCCGAATAAAAAGAAGTTGTTATGAAGCGAATTTACCGTATTAAATAGTTATAAGAGCGACTCTCATAGTGAGTTATTTTCATAAGCTTATGAGTAAAAAGCATATGGCCGCAGTACGCACAGTAATTCTCGATGGTGGCATGGGCCGCGAACTGCAACGTCGCGGCGCGCCGTTCCGACAGCCGGAGTGGTCGGCGCTGGCGTTGAGCGAAGCGCCGCAGGCGGTGGAAGCGGTACACGCGGCTTACATCCAGAGCGGTGCCGACGTGATCACCAGCAACAGCTACGCCGTCGTACCGTTTCATATCGGCGAAGCGCGGTTTGCCGCCGAGGGCCAGGCCCTGGCGGCGTTGGCCGGTGAATTGGCGCGACGCGCGGTGGTGACGTCCGGCCAAGCAGTGCGCGTGGCCGGCTCCCTGCCGCCGCTGTTCGGCTCGTATCGGCCCGACCTGTTCGAGGCCGACCGGGTCAGCGAACTGCTGACGCCCCTGGTGACCGGCCTGGCGCCTTATGTCGACCTGTGGCTGGCGGAAACCCAGAGTTCGATCATCGAGGCGCGGGCCATTCATGCCGGTCTGCCGGCGGACGGCAAACCGTTCTGGCTGTCGTTTACCTTGAAGGACGAGGACACCGACGAGGTGCCGCGCCTGCGTTCCGGCGAGCCGGTGGCCGAGGCGGCCGAAGCGGCTGCGCAACTGGGCGTGCAGGTGTTGTTGTTCAACTGCAGCCAGCCGGAGGTGATCGGCGCGGCGATTGATGCGGCCCGCCAGACCTTCGAGCGCCTGGGGGTGGCGATCCAGATCGGCGCCTATGCCAACGCCTTCCCGCCACAGCCCAAGGAGGCCACGGCCAACGACGGCCTCGACCCGTTGCGCGACGACCTCGACCCGCCGGGCTACCTGCAATGGGCTGCCGATTGGCAGAAGCGCGGCGCCAGCCATTTGGGCGGTTGCTGCGGGATCGGACCGGAGCATATTGCGGTGTTGGCCGAGCAGCTTGCCGACTGACACCCAGTGCGGATTGCACTGAGGATCGAGTGTGGGAGGGGGCTTGCTCCCGTGGCGGCCTGTGGGCCGACCCTTCGCTCGGGTTGGAATGAGTACATATCCATTATTCAGGTGACGGCCGCTATGGGTTCCGCCCTTACGGCGGCTCACTTTTGAAAAGCGCAAAAGTAAGCAAAACGCTCTTGCCCCACCACTCGGTGCCTCGCTTAGGCTCGGCATGCCCGAACGCAGGCTTGAATCCGTGGGCCGCCGTCATGGGCCATCCCTGGCCCAGGACGGCTAACCCGGCGTCCTGCCGGGTTGCCCACGGATTCAAGCCTGCGTTCGGCCAGCGTGGTTAACGGGGCGCCTAAGATCAAAATCAAAAACAGAGCAAAAGCAGAGCAAAAGCAGAGCAAAAGCAGAGCAACAGCAAAGCAACAGCAAGGCAACAGCTCGCGATACGACCGGGGTTTTAAGCGTCATCGGATGTGTAGATACCTACGCCGCGATAGCGGTAGACCAGTCGAAAATCAATCTCGACTGACCCACCGCCTCGCGGGCAAGCCCGCTCTCATATTCTGGTGCTGCGCTGTCTGTGGGATTTAGGCGCGGCACTCCGCCAGGCTTTTCAATTGGCCTGAACCTGCCTGATTGGCTTCCGACAGCCAGTGCTCAAACCCTGCCCCGATCGGCGGCCATTCCGAGTCCAGAATCGAATACCACGCCGTGTCCCGGTTCTGCCCCTTGACCACCATGTGCTGGCGGAACACCCCTTCAAAACTGAACCCCAGGCGCTCGGCGGCGTATTTGGAGCGGGCATTGCCGTTATTGCATTTCCATTCCAGGCGGCGGTAGCCCAGTTCGAAAGCATGCTTGGCCAACAGATACACGGCCTCGGTGCTTTTCGGCGAGCGCTGCATCGGCGCGCCGAAGGTGACGTGGCCGATTTCGATGCGCCCGTGGGCCGGGACGATGGACATCAGGCTGAGGATGCCCTGCACATCGCCGCTGGCGCGGTCGATCACGCTGAAGAAATACGGCTCGTTGTGCTGGGCATGGTTATTCAGCCAGGCATCGAACGCGGTGCGGTCGCTGAACGGGCCATACGGCAAATAGTCCCACAGCTTGGGGTCGGCGCCGGGGCCTTCGAGGGCTTGCCACAGACCGTCGGCGTGGCGCGCCGGGTCGAGTTTTTCCAGGCGGATGAAACGCCCTTCGAGCAGTTGGACCGTGGGCGCCGGGGCACCTTGCCAGTCGGCGAGAGAGGTGGACATGCTGCGCTCCTTAAAGACCTTTGCGAAATTGGATGAAGCCAGGGCGTTCGGCGATGCGTTCGTACAGTTGGATCGCGGTGGCATTGGTCTCGTGGGTCAGCCAATGGACCTTGCAGCAGCCGTCGGCTTTGGCCGTGGCATAGACGTGTTCGATCAATTTGCGGCCCACGCCGCCGCCGCGCTGGGCCGGCGCCACCAGCAGGTCTTGCAGGTAGCAGGAGTTTTCAATGCTCCAGTTGGAGCGATGGTAGATGAAGTTGACCATGCCCACCGCTTTGCCGTCCTGCCAGGCGAGCGCGGAATGGGTCGGCTCACGGGCGTCGATCAGGCGTTGCCAGGTGCTCTGGCTGACGGCGTCTGGCAGTTCGGTGTTGTAGAACTGCAAGTACGCGTGCCACAGCGCGAGCCAGGCGGCGTGGTCGGCGGCGGTGACGGAGCGGATGTCGATCGGGCTCATTCTGGGGCTCCTTGGGGAATGAAACGGGCGAGGGTCTGGTCGCGCACGTCGAGGCTGGCGGCCAGCCCCTCGCGCACGCCCTGGATGTCGGCGGCACTGCGGTTCTGGCTGAGTTTGCGTTTGCCGATCAGACGTTCGATGGGCACGGCGAAACCGACGATGGCCTTGAGCATGCCTTCAATGTAGTCGGCCGGGGCGTCGCTGACCTTCCAGGGCTGGGCGCGGCGGCCTTCGTGGCGGTCGGTGAGGGCGCTGACCACGCCGAGCAGGCGCTCGGCGTCGGTAAACACGTCGGCCGTGCCGTAGGCATGCACGGCCAGGTAATTCCAGGTGGGCACCACTTTGCCGTGCTCGGCCTTGCTCGGGTAAAACGCCGGGCTGACATAGGCGTCGGCCCCGGCAAAGATCACCAGCGCTTCGCCGCCGTTCTGCAGGTCGTGCCACTGTGGGTTGGCCTTGGCCATGTGGCCGTAGAGCGTACCATTCGGGCCTTCGTTGGGGTTGAGCAGCAGTGGCAGGTGGCTGGCCAGCAGGCCGTGTTCACCCACGGTCACCACCTGCGCCAGGCGCGTGTGCTGGATCAGTTGCTGCAGTTCGGGCAAATCGTCGAGGGCAAAGGCGCGTGGTGTGTACATAAAAGTATTCCTTGGCGAATGCCTGCATCCTAGGCAGGCTAATGGTTCGTTGTAAGAGCCATCTATGACCCATTTCATGGGTCCAATTCCGGAGCCTGCCCAATGTCGTCCCTTGCGCCGCCGTTGTCGTTCAACCCTGCGGGAATCGAGCTGGATCGTCGTCAGGGGCTGACCCGCCAGCTGTACGAAGCCCTGCGCCAACGCGTGCTGGACGGGCGACTGGCCGGCGGCACGCGTTTGCCCGCCACGCGCGACTTGGCGGCGGCGTTGTCGATTTCGCGCAACAGCGTGGTACGTGCCTACGATCAGCTGTATGCCGAGGGCTTTACGCAAAGCCGGGTCGGCGACGGGACGTATGTCGCCCAACTGCCCAATTCAAAAAAACTATCCACAAAACTGTCCACAGGGTTTTCAACAGGCTTATCCCCAGCCTTATCCACAATCGAGCTGAAAAACGCCGATATTTCGAGCGAAAAAGTTATCCACAGCGCGGCGCTGGAGCGCCTCGAAAACAACCATTTGCCCTTGCCGCCCACGGGGCCTCCACGGGCATTTCGGGTGGGGGTTCCGGCCTTTGACCTGTTCCCTTTTGACGTCTGGGCCAAGCTGAATGCGGCTTTTTGGCGCAAGCCGGACCTCGATCAACTGTGCTATGGCAACCCGGCCGGGGACGAGCGCTTGCGCGGCCTGATCGCCGCCTACCTGCGCAGCTCGCGGGGCATGCAGTGTACGGCTGAGCAAATTGTGATCACCAGTGGCGCGCAGCAGGCAATCAGCCTTTGTGCACAGTTGCTGGTGAGCCCAGGTGATGGCGTGGCGATTGAAAATCCCGGCTACCGCGCCGCCGGTCATGCCTTCGCCCTGGCCGGTGCGCAGCTGCAAGGTGTGGCGGTGGACAGCGAGGGGATCGACTGCAGCGTATTGAACGGCCTCGACAACTGCCGCCTGGCCTATGTCACGCCGTCCCATCAGTACCCATTGGGCGTGGTCATGAGCCTGGCCCGGCGCCTGGAGTTGCTGGCCTGGGCCGAACGCAGCGGTGGCTGGGTCGTCGAGGATGACTACGACGGCGAGTACCGTTACAGCGGCGCGCCGCTGGCCCCGCTGGCGGCCCTGGATCGCAGCGGGCGGGTGTTGTATGTGGGGACGTTCGGCAAAGTCGCGTTCCCGGCGCTGCGCTTGGGTTACCTGGTGTTGCCGCCGACGCTGGTCGACGCATTCGCCCAGCGCCGCGCCGTGGACGTGCGGCACTCGGAGGTCAGCACCCAGGCGGTGATGGCGGAGTTCATGGCGGCGGGGCACTTTCAGCGGCATATCCGGCGCATGCGTCGCGCTGCGCTCAGTCGGCGCAACGTCCTGTTGAACGGCTGGCCGGACGAGCTGCCGGGGGTCGGCAGCCTGCCGAACAGTGCGGCGGGCCTGCACCTCACTGTGCGGGTGGACAGCCTCGCCCGCGAACAACAACTGGTGGCGCAGGCCCGCGCGGTGGGCGTGGAGGTCAATGGCCTGAGCAGCTATTGGCTGGCGCAGGCCGGGCCACCGGACGATCAACGCGCCGGCCTGGTGCTGGGCTTTGCCGCAGTGCCCGAGGCGGCGATCCGCCAGGCGCTCGCGCGGTTGCGCCAGGCCTGGACCGGTCAGGCTGAGGGCTGAGGCTTGGCTTTCAGGAACAGCGAGCGGGCCAGATGCAGACCGATTTCACTGCGGTACACGGCGATGTCGCTCAAGGGTTCGAACCGGCCGCCCATCAGGCGCTGTTGGCGGTTTTTCAGGTGGGCGGCGGTGTAGGCTTCCTCCGGCCCGGTGAGGGTGGGGTAGTGAAAGTGTGCGTACCACAACGGACGGTTCGTGTTGACGTCCACCACCGCATACTCCTGCAGGAAACCCTTGTCGCGCCCCCTGAGTCGGGTGCGGGCGCCGACAGGCGGGTCTACCGTGACGGCGCCCTCGCGCAACAGCAATTCGACGTGCGCCGCCTCCGGTGGGCGGCGCTTGAGCACCTCGAGCTTGATCCGTTTGCCTTCCCGGTAAAGTTGGGTGATCGCCTCATCAAGGCGGCGGTTAGTCAACGCAGCTGACGGCGAGGCGCTTTCGGTCTGGTTGCTGGAGGTCAACGCCTCTTCGATATCCTGGTTGGCCCGTTGCAGTTTTTTGGCGTGCTGGTGGAAGCGCTCTTCGATTTCCACCGGCAGTTGCCGGGTTTCCTTCGCCCAGGCTTCCTTGTTGGCGATAAAGGCTTCGACCCCATCGACCAGCGCCTGACCGTCGCTGATGCTGTTTGCCAGGTTACGCGCCTGGCTGCGGGAAGCGGGCTTGGGCGTCAGCTCGCGTTCGACCCAAACCCCCGGCTCCTTCTCATGGAAGGTTGCAATCACTTTGCCGGTCAGGGGTTCCTTTACGTCGACCAGCGTCTTGCCGTCTTCGTCGGGGCTTTCACGCTCTTCGCCGACCACCATCCCCTTGAAGCGCGTCTTGATGTATTTTTTCTTCGCCCTGGGGACGGTGCGCGATGGGCCGGCGGTGGGCTCCATGGCTCTGCGTTCGCGAAGCAGGGTTGTCAGTTGTTTCTCTGCGAGCCGAGCGAACTCGTCCACTTGCTTGCGCAGGTTTTCCAGGTCGGGCTTGTTGAGGTCATTGGGAAACTCGGCCGGCAGATCCACCAGGTTCTGGTCAACCCTGGAAAACTGATCCATCAGGCTGTCCAGGGTTTCGATCAACTGCTCCGGCGGCACCATGTTGCGCGGTTGTGCGGCCTCTCTGAAACTTTGGACCGCCAGCTCCGCCACATCGACGATACGGCGCAAGGCTTCCCTGGCGTCGGCGCGTGTGGCCGAAGCGCCTTCGGCCACGCACAGGAAGTGGCCCAGGGTAATCTTGAACGCCTTGAGATCATCAAGGGCATAAGCGGGCAGGTGCGGCTCATGCTGCTGGATCAGCCTGACCCCGCGCGCACCCAGGGCACGAGCCTCCTTGAAGCGTGCCTGAAGGTAGCCCAGGCGCTCCGCCATGGCGTGTGTCGCGGTATACATGTTGCGGTAGTGAACGGTGGGCAAGGCTTCTTCTTCAACGCCCTCGATGTCGAGGTGGCCCTGTATGGCTTCCAGTCGTTCGCGAAACGGGATCTGTTGTTCGCTGATGGCGGAGCGCGCCAGAAACAGCTGATGTTCCAGGTAGCCGACCATGGCGTCCTGATAGTTGGGCACCGTGTCGAGAATATTCAGGGATTTGAGCTGGGAAATCGGTACGTCGAATTCTTTGAGACGCGTATCCACCTGTTCGAGAAAGGTGGTTCTGGCCGCGGCTTTGGCGTCACCCGCCGTGCGGTCGATGGTGCCTTGCAAGGCTTCAAGACCGTGCTGGCGCTGGGCCTGCTCGCTGTCGAAGGTTGCCAGTTGACGGCGTAAATCGGTGATTTTCGGCGGCCTGAGGGCTTCGCCTTTTTTGCGCCGGCTGCGCAGGCCGCCTGCGCGTAGGCGCAAGCGCGTGTCGACGAACCATTGCCCCAGGCGATTGGCGATCAGCGGCGGGCCGCGCCGGCCTGGTTGGCGCGGATCGATGATCAACACGGTGTTGTTTTCGTCGACCATCACTTCAAACCATCGTGTACCCACCGGGGCATACCAGTGTGAGGCTTTGGCATAGAGATGCTGATGGGGGCCTTCCACGGTCTGTTGCGTACCCAATTGATCGGGCTTGGCCTGCGCAAAACTGTCGAGGAACGTGCCCAGGTTCTGCGCGCTGCGGTTCAGGGCGCCACTGATGTGCAGGGTGTGTTCGTGGTCGACGGGCAGCTCTGCCGTCGCGATATCCGGCTTTTGGACGACCTCTACCTTGACCTCCGGCGGCGGCAATGCGCGCGGCTTGGCGGGCTTCCCGATGGACGACTCGGGCCGATGCGCCGTGGCGACATGCGTCGTTAACACCATGCCGAGCGTCAGCAAGATATCCACCAGCGCCGAGAGCCCGGCGGAATGGTCACCGACCTCATTGGCGTCGACCATCTGTTGCAGGTCGTCCATCAATTGCCAGATCCAGGTCGCGGCGCCCACGGCGCGGCCCATGAACGGCAGCACGGCATTGAACATCAGCCACCCGGCGTGCTTGAAACTCTCCCAGCGCGCCTCGGCATTGGACACCGATTGGCGGTCGGCCAGGGTGACCAGCGCGTCGGCGTTGGCTCGGAACAGTGTGGCGAAGTCGTCGTTTGGCAGCACTTCCCGCCCCAGTTCGACGGGGCCGGTCATCACCAGTGCATTCAGCGGGTCGTTCAGCACACTGGTAAATACCCACGGCGAGGGCAGGCTGCCGGGAAACACAAATTGCGCGTAAGCCGTTCGCACCTTATCGGGCAGCCAGGCCAGGACCGATTGGCGCAATGGCGTGTCTTGTTTGATCGCGTACAGCAGGTTGGTCGGTGACGGGAACTGCATCAACGGTTGGTTGGACAGCGGGCGATAGAGCAGGCAAGGACCTTTTTTCGGGTCTTGAGGGCCAATGACGAACATGTTGCCGACGACGTCGACGGCCGAGCCCAGACGGCGTTTGGGGAGCAGGGACAAGCGGCGGATGACCACCGCCGCGCCGTCGACCACACGGGCTGCGCTGTCTGGATGCATCGCCGCGCAGACATAGCGATAGCCCTGTTCGCTCAGGTCGTGGACACCTCGTACTTTGTACTGCAACGCCAGTAGCGGCAGTTGCAGGCGTAATTGAGCGGTGTAGAGACGTTGCCTTCGCAGGGACTCGGCAGCGTCGTCAAGCAGCGTGCGTTTGACCAGGGCCGGGTAGTGCATGCCGACGTTCGCCTGGGTAATCAAGTGCTCCAGGTAGGCCGCCGTCATCCAGGCGGGCACCGCGCTGCCGTTTTCATAACCGACGGTTTTGTTGCCCAAGGGCAGGGCTATCAGGTTTTCCAGGGCCAACTCGGCGAGGGTAAAGGTTTGGGTCTGGGTGTTTCCCGGCACGATCAGGGTGCCCCAGGCTTGCACGCTGGTGACGCTGATCCGCACGCTGTCCAGCGTCGTGCGGGCCACGCCGGGGTGGTCCTTGACCATCAGTGTGTGGATCGCATCCAGGGCAAAATCGCCGATGTGCTTGATCCCGTCATCAAAGGCTTTACCCGCGTGCCGCAGGTGCAGGGCCGCGAGGTCCATCATGTAGCGCCCGTAGGTGGCCTGATCCGACGAGGACGCGGTGAGTATCCAGTCGGGCAAGGCACGATGTACCCAGCCGATTCTGTCTTGATTCAGCGGGGCGCGGGGGGCGATTTCGCTGCCTGGCTTGTCGTGCGCCATGGTCGGGATCAGCTCACCGCTGTTGAACGCGATTGCGCCGATTGCCTGAATCTGCAGGGAAATAAACGCACAGGCCTGCTGCTCGAAAAAGTCCCCTGAGGGTTGGAAGAGTCGCCAGTGGAGCTTGGTCGCCTGTGGAGTGGCCACTTGAATGCTCAGGGCGTCGCCAAGCGCTTGCAGGCTCTTGAAGGCGGCGTAACCGTCGGCGATCGAATAGCTGAGGATGATGTCGCGCTCGCCGAGGCGCCCGACCAGTACCGCCAATGCCGACAGGTTGAGGTGTTTGACCTGTGTGGCGTATTCCAGGTCGACGTCGATCAGATAAGCCTTGGTCGCGTATTTGTCCTGGGGCAAGCGCTGGGCGTAATCCGGCGTGTGAAAAACCGCCCTGGCGACGTTGCATTCATCCTCGTCCCAACCCTCCACGCTGTCGACATTCCAGATCGCGCGCAAGGCGTTGGCAAAGGTGCGCCAGCGTGGGCCGTTCGGGTGGTTGCTGGCATTCCAGAACGTGAGTTGCTGCTCTTGGTACGCGACGCACAGCAACGGTGCCAGCTCATTGATCAGGCGGCCGACGGAGTCCACCTTGACCGGCAGATGCACGTTCGGCCCGGTGGCGGATTGATAGATCAGGTAGTGCTCGCTGTCGAGCCAGGTGACAGGTGCGCCGGATGTTGCGCTGCGGCACAACGCGCCAGTCAGTGTTTGAAATCGCGGGGCTCCGGGCAGGATCGCCTCGGCGGTGATCTGCCAGTGCGGCGTCACCAGAAGGGTCAGATCGGGGTCGATGTCGAGATCCGGGTACAGCTCGCGCAAGCTCGAGCGCAGGGTGACGGCCGCGACTTCGCGCAAGGAGGGGCCGGTGGTCAGTTGAGTCAACAGGTCGTTGGCACTGGGAGGCGATGAGGGCAAGGGCGGGCTCCTGACGGGCGAGGTGAGGCGGGTTGCCGACGGCAACCCAGGACCTCGACCACGTTAGGGCGCGTGCCCGTCCGGAGGTGGTAGTTAGATAGCGGGCCGCCCCTATGTCCCCGACTTGATCTTGGTCCACGCCCGCGTCCGGGCGCGCTCGGCGTCGCGGCCCAGGGGTTTGAGGGTATACAGCGTGGCCATCGCCGCCTCGGTGGGGTACAGGTTGGGGTTGTGGCGGATCGCTGGGTCAACCAGTTCCGTCGCGTCTTTGTTCGGGTTGGGGTAACCGACGAAGTCGCTGATCGGCGCGATCACCTGCGGTTGCAGCAGGTAGTTGATGAAGGTGTAGGCGTCCTGCGGGTTTTTCGCGCCTTTGGGCAGGGCGAGCATGTCGAACCAGATCGGCGCGCCTTCCTTGGGCAGGCGCATGTCCACGATCACGCCGTTCTTGGCTTCCTTGGCGCGGTTGGCGGCCTGGGAGAAGCTGCCGGAATAACCGACGGCCACGCAGATGTCACCGTTGGCGATATCGGCCATGTACTTGGAGGAGTGGAAGTAGGTGATGTACGGGCGGACTTTCATCAGCAGCGCTTCGGCTTTTTCATAGTCCTTGGGGTTGCTGCTGTTGGGGTCCAGGCCCAGGTGCTGCAGGGCCAGCGGCAGGATCTCGGACGGCGAATCGAGCAGCGCGACGCCACACTGCTTGAGCTTGCTGATGTTTTCTTCCTTGAAGATCAGGTCCCAGCTGTCCACCGGCGCATCGGCACCCAGCGCGGCCTTGACCTTGTCGGGGTTGAAGCCGATCAGGATGGTGCCGTACATGTAGGGCACGGCGAACTTGTTGCCGGGGTCGTTGGCCTCGAGCAGCTTCATCAGCTTGGGATCGAGGTGGTTCCAGTTCGGCAGTCGGCTGCGGTCCAGGGGCTGGAATACTCCGGCTTCGATCTGCTTGGCGAGGAACACGTTGGACGGCACCACCACGTCATACCCGGAGTTGCCGGTGAGCAGCTTGGCTTCCAGGGCTTCGTTGGTGTCGAAGATGTCGTACACCAGTTTGACGTCGGGGTTCTGCGCCTTGAAGTCTTCCAGCGCCTTGGGCGTGATGTAGTCGAACCAGTTGTAGACCCGCAGGGTTTTCTCTTCGGCATGGGCCGCGCCACCGAGAACGGCGGCGCAGAGGACGAGCGACTTGAGCATGTTCATTGGATGGACCCCTCAAAACCTTCTAGAACGTTGACGGCGTTGATGCCGATTTCTGCCACGGCGTAGCCGCCTTCCATCACAAACAGCGTGGGTTTGCCCAGGCGCGCGATGCGTGCGCCCATGGCCAGGTAGTCCGGGCTGTCGAGCTTGAACTGCGAGATCGGGTCGTCCTTGAACGTGTCCACACCCAGCGACACGACGATGATGTCGGCGTCATAGCGCTCGATCTCCCTGCACGCCTCGTCAAGCGCCGCGCTCCAGCGCGCCCACCCGGAACCGGCCGGCAACGGGTAGTTGAAGTTGAAGCCTTCCCCGGCGCCTTCTCCCAGCTCATCGGCGTAGCCCAGGAAAAACGGGAACTCCGCCTCCGGATGCCCATGGATCGAGGTAAAGAGCACGTCGTTGCGTGCGTAGAAGATCGATTGAGTGCCATTGCCGTGGTGGTAGTCCACGTCGAGGATCGCCACCTTGCGGTGGCCCTGGTCGAGAAACGCCTGGGCGGCGATGGCGGCGTTGTTGAGGTAGCAATAACCGCCCATCAAGTCGCTGGCGGCGTGGTGCCCCGGCGGGCGACACAGCGCGAACGCGCAGTGGGCGCCGCGCTGGATCGCTTGCTGTGCGGTCAACGCGACCTGGGCGGCGCTGTAGGCCGCTTGCCAGGTGCCGGCGGTAATCGGTGCGCCGCCGTCGAAGCTGTAGTAACCGAGCTGGCCGTGCAGGCTGGTGGGCAGCACGCGGCGCAAGGTGCGCGCGGGCCAGGTGTAGGGCAACAGGTCGCCGTCCTCGCCGAATGCGGTCCAGCGTTGCCAGGCACCTTTGAAGAAGTCCAGGTAGTCGCGACTATGGACACGTTGCAGCGGCGCGAGGCCAAAGTCCTGCGGGGCAAGGACCGGGCCCAGCCCACGGGCTTTGACCCGTTGCAGTACGTGGTCGGCGCGCGAGGGCATTTCGAAGCAGGGCATCAGTTGCCCGTCCATCAGTTCACAGCGGCCGTGGTGCAGGTGGTGATCGTCCGAGTAGATCGTCAGCATTTTGTTGTTCTCCGCAGGCGGTATCGGTGCCTGCAGTCTTGCGGGCGGGGCGCTTTATGAGAACGGCAGGAGCGGCCAAAAGGGGATAAATCGGGCCAAATTGTGTGTCCGCAATTCGCCCATCAATGGGGCGTCATGCACGAAATTGGCTCGGCGCCACGCCGCTCCAGCGCACAAAGGCATGCCGGAAGCTGGCGGTTTCGCTGAAACCCAGTTGCTCGGCGATGCGGTAGATCGGCAGTTCATCCGCCGCCAGCCATTGTTTGGCGCGTTCGAAGCGCAGTTCGTCGAGCAGTTCCTGATAACTGCACCCCAGGTCGTGCAAGTGGCGGCGCAGGGTGCGCGGCGAGCAGTTCATCTGTGCGGCCAGGCCTTCGATCCCCGGCGCGGCGCCGAGTTGGCTGGTGAGCAACTGGCGGATTCTGCCCAGCCACGCCTGGCGGCCGGTGAACTCCAGGTTCTGTTTGCGGCACCGCTCGGCCATGGCCTGGTGGGTCACGGCGTCGGCCAGGGGCAGGGGCTGGTCCAGCCAGCGCTTGTCGAAGGCGAAGGCGTTGGTGCCGGCGTCGAACTGCAGCGGGCAGGCGAAACACTCGCTGTAGCGCGCGCGATAATCCGGCGCGCTGTATTCAAAGCGTGCGCCAAGCAGCGCCAGCGGCTGGCCGAGCAGGTCGTCGCAGATCACCTTCAGCGAGGCCAGGCACAGTTCGACGTTGAACATCTGCATGGCCGGGGTTTCGCGATAGTCAGCGGCGGTAAACCAGATGCGCTCGCCGTCCGCCTCCAGGCTCAGCTTGAAAAGTGTTCCCAGCAGCGCCGGATAGCGCAGCGCCAGGCGCAAAGCGTCACCGAAGGTGGCACTCGTCAGCAGCGCGTAACCGAGCATGCCGTAGGCCGATACATGCATCTGGCGGCCCAGCACCAGGCCGACATCCCGGCGCAGGGCCACGGCATTGGCGCATACGCGCATTTCCTGATTGGTGGTAATACGCGTGTCGGCGCGGCTCAAGTCCGCCGCACAGATGCCGCTGCCCGCGAGCAAGGCCTCGCTGGGCAGCCCTTGGGCCTTGAAGGTGTCGAGCACCAGCGACACCGCGTTGAGGGTGGTGAGATGAGCGTGCAGCATCGACGGCTCCAACGTGTCAGGTACGGTGAAAGAGCAAGTTGTGTGCCGTCGGCCGTGTGTCAGGCCAGGTTGAAAAACAGCGTACTGGCCTGACTCTCGTTGATCTCGCTGCGGTGGAATGCCACGCGTTGTGCGCTGCTCAGGTCTTTGGTGGTGTCGGCTGCCGCGCCCAGGCTGTGTTCCTGCGGTGTCTTGAGGCGCGCGTTGATAAACGCCCTGGGCGTGGTCCAGTCGGTCGAGTAGTGGAAGTGTGCATACCACAGCACCTTATGAGTGCTGCGGTCGGTGATGGTGTATTCGTCCAGGTAATCCGGCCGGGTGGATTTGATGCGTCGGCGGCTGATGGTTTTTTTGATGCTTATCGCGTTGCGGGCCTTCAACCATTGCACGCCGGAGGGTGTCGGCGGGTGCTGTTGGGTCATCCTCAGCACATTGTCTACGGATTGTTGATAGAGGGCTGTGGTGGCGTCGCTGAGGGTCTTTTTGACGGTGCTGGCCAGGGCCACGTCGCCTTGCGCGAGGTTCTTCTGGCTCAGGGCTTGCTCGATACTGCGCGTGGCTTGCTCCAGACGCTGGGCGTGTTGATGGTACAAGTATTCGATGCCGATGGGCGTGCGTTGGGCTTGGCTGGCCAGGCCGGTGATCCGTTGTTTGAAGTCCGGTAGGCCGTCGAGCAGGTTCTGGCCGGCGTCCACGCTGGTTTGCAGGTCGATGGGCGTGTTCACCGTTTGTTCGCTCCTGGCCCGTTGCACCCAAAAGCCGTCCGGTTTCTCGTGAAACGTGGCCACCACGGTGTTGGACAGGGGCGAGCGAACATCCACCAGCCCGGTGTCCAGGCCTGTGGCGGACAATTGCGGCTCACCGACGACCATGCCGTGGTAACGGGTGCGGATGAATTTTTTCTGCGGGTGTGGCGGGACGGGCGGCGGGCTGGGGGTGGCTCTCAGCGCGGTGCGTCGGTCGGCCATTTGCGCAAGATGGGTGCTGGCGCGTTTGGTGTACTCGCCGAGTTGGTCGCGCAGGCGGGTCAACGGTTCCGTCAGGGAGACGCTGGGGAATTCCGTGGGAAAGTCCTGCAGGCGCTCGCCCAGCACCGTGAACTGTTCGATCAGGCTGCTCAGGGTCTCGATCTGTTCGTCGATGCGCTTGTCACTGCGCTCGCGCAGGGTGTCGCGCAGGGCCTGGATGGCGATGTCGCAGGCGTCGACAATATGGTCGATGGCGGCCCATGCCAGTGGTGCGCTGAGGGTGGTGGTTTCGCGCAGGCACAGGTTGCGGGCCAAGGTGACTTGCAACGCCTTGAGGTCGCCGCTGCTGTAGGCAGGCAGCAGGCTTTTGGTGTTCTTGATCAGGCGCAGGCCTTCGCCGGGCAGGTCACGCAGTTCGTTGAACCGCGTTTCGAAGTAGTCCAGGCGCTCGATCATGCCGTGCAGTATTGCGTTCATTTGCAGTGCGTCGGGGATGTTGCGCACGCGGGCATCGGCGGCCTGCTTCGCGATGTGGTCGAGGATTGTACGGAGTTTGGGCGTAAAGGCCTTGAGCACTTCGTTGAGCCCGGCCCAGCTCAGGCTCAACTGAGCCTTGAGATACCCCACGGCGCTGTGCAGGTAGTCCGGCGTTGGGGCAAGTACATTCAATTCTTTCAGGTTTTTCAGGGCGGTCTCGTAGTCTGTGCGTTGGGCCTCCAGTTGATCGAGGTAAGCCCTTTGCGCGGCCTGGGCCGAGGTGGGCGGTGCGTCGACCAGTGCCTGATAAGTCTTTTCCAGGGTGTCCTGGGCGGTCTTTTTCTGTTGCTCGAAGGCGGTGATCTGCCTGCGCAGTTGGCTGGCCTGGCGTTCGGCTTGCGCCCGGGCTTTGCGCTCCCGGCTTCTTGAACCGCCGCCACGCAGGCGCAGCCGGGTGTCGATGAACCACTCGCCCTTGAGATTGCCGATCAGAAAGGGACCGTTGCGCGCGGGTTGTTGGGGATCGGTGATCTGCACTTCGTCATTCTCATCCACCGTCACTTCGAACCAGCGTTCGCCGACCTGTGCGTACCATTTATCGAGCAGCGGGTAGAGGTGGCGATGGGGGCCGATGCGCGATGAGGCCTTGTTGCGCACCTTCGGCTTTTCGACCTTGAAACTGTCCAGCAGGCTGCTCAGGTCGCTGGGGCTGCGGTTGATCGCGGCCAGGGTGTGCAGTGCATGCGGGTGATTGCCTGGCAGCTCAACTGCCGAAAGGTTGGCCAATTGTTTGACTGTCACGGGCTTGGCGATCACCTCGGGCCTGGCGGCAGGTTTCGGTGCCGGCTCGTCCTTGCTCAAGGCGGGGGCTGACGGCGCTTCGCGGCTGGCGATGTGCAGGGTCAACACCATGCCCAGGTTGAGCAACAGCCCGGCCAGGGCGGACCATTCGGCCGGTTTGTCCTTCTGCTGTTGCGCGTCGACGACCGCTTGCACCTGATCCAGGATCTGCCAGATCCAGGCGGCGGTGTTCACGGTGCGGCCCAGGAACGGCAGGGCTGCGTTGAATATCAGCCAGCCCGCCTGCTTGAGCGAGGCCCAGCGACTTTCGGCATTCGACGCCGACTGACGGTCGGCCAGCGTGATCAGCGCGTTGGCATTGGCCTTGAACAGTTCGTCGGGCAGCTCGCCGCTGAGCGCTTGCATGCCCAGGTCCATGGGCCCGCTCATCATCACGAGTTTGACCGGGTCCACCAGCAGCGTCACGACTGCCCAGGGCGACGGCAGTTCGCCAGGGAATGCGTAGCGTGCGTAGTCGTCGCGCACATTGTCCGGCAGCCAGGCCAGGACCGAGTCGCGCAGGTGGCGTGATTGGCGGATCGCATACAGCAGGTCGGCCGGTGACGGATATTGCAGCAGTTGTAATTCCGCCATCGGGCGATACAACAGGCAGGGCCCGGCGTTCGCGTCCTGGGGGCCAATCACAAACATGTTGCTCACCACGTCTTGCGTGTCGGCGCTGCGGTTTTTCGGCAGGAAGGCCAGGGGACGAAGAACGATGGCTTGCCCGTCGACCTGACGGTCCGCTGCCTCTGGCGCCAGCACGGCAGCGACGTAGCGATACCCCAGTTCGTCGATCCCGGCGTGTCGGCTCATCTTGTATTGCAAGGCTTGCAGCGGCAGTTGGATGCGCAAATGGCTGCTGTACAGGGCGCGTCGGCGGCTGGATTCGAGCGGGTTGTCGAGCAACTTGCTTTTGGCCAGGGCCGGGTAGTGTTGGCCGACGTCCACCTTGCGGATCAGCGTTTCGATGTATGCCACGGTCAGCCACGCCGGCACGGTGCTGCTGTTGCGCAAGCGCACGCTTTTGTCGCCGAGGGGCAGGCCGATCAGGTTTTGCAGGGCCAGGTCAGCCAGGCTGAAGGTGGTGGTATCGACCTTGCCCGGCAGGGTGAAACTGCCCCACACAATCGGGCTGCGTACCTGAATCTCGATGTTCTCCAGGCGCAGGTTCGCCGCGTCGGTGTGGTCCTTGAGCATTTCGGCGTGCAGTCTGTCGAGCGCGTAGGTCTGGATGTGCGGGATGTCATCGTCGTAGGACTTGCCCGCGTTGAGGCTGTGCAGCGCGGCGAGGTCTTTCAGGTAGCGTGCGTAGAGACTCAGGTCGGTGGTGGAGGCGGACGTCAGCCAGGACGGGAGTGCGTCGAGGTAGGGTTTGAGGTCGGATTGCTTTTCGCCGACCAGCTCTTGGGTGGCCGGTGGCAGGTTGAGTGAGGATTCGCTGGGGGCGGTGCGCCGCAGTTGCTGAGTGTCGAGCTGCCCGATGAACGCAAGCTGTTGGGCAATCAGCGTGCAAGCCTGGTGATCGAAAAAATGCCCGGTGGGTTCGAACAGTCGCCATTGGATGTCAGTGGGTGCATGGCGACCTACGTAGCCGGGCAAGCTCTGGCCCAGTTGCTCCAGCGTGGCGAATTTCTCGTAGCCGTTGAACAGGGAGTACGTGAGGATAAGCGTCTCGCCGTCGTGGTTGCCGATCAGTACGGCAATCGACAGCAGGCCCAGGTGGGTGACGGTCGCGCCGTCGATCTGATCGACGTCCACCAGGTAGGCGCGGCAGGCGAATGCATCGTCGCTCTGGCGGCGTGTCAGTTCAGGCGCAGCGTACAGCGTGCGGGCCATGGCGCAGTCCTGCTCGTCCCAGCCGTCGACGCGGGTCACGTTCCACACCGAGCGCAGCGTGCTGGACAAGGCTTGCCAGTGGGGGCCGGAGGTGCCGTTGCTGGAGTTCCAGAACGCCACTTGTTGTTCCTGGTAGGCGGTGAGCATCACTGGCGCCAGCAGGTTGATCAGGGTGGCGATCTGCGTGATGCGTACCGGCAGGTGGGCGGTGGGTTGCTGGTTTTTCGGCTGGATAAGGTAGTGCGCGCCTTCGATGTAGAGCGCGGGTTCACCTGAGATGGCCTGATTGGTGAGGATGTCAGTGAGGGTTTGGTGCGCGGTGGGGCCGGCGACGATTTCATCGTCGACAATGCCCCATGTCGGCGTGCCGACCATGGCGATGTCCGGGTCGATGCCCAGGTCCGGGTAGAGTTCTTGCAACGAGCGGCGTAACAGCGTGCTGGCGGCTTCCCGGAAGGCGGGGCCGACGCAGAGTTGGGTGACCAGCGTATCGGAGGGGTTGTAACGAAGGGTGGAGGTTTGTTGGCTCATGGGTTCCTGCCTTGCCATTTCATGGACGCTGCCGGAAGAACAGCTTCGGCATGCTAGAAAGCGGCAAGGCAGGGAGGAGGCTAACTATATAGTTGGCCGAGGGTTTTTACGCGGGTTCGGCTGTACGATTCAGGCCAGTTCACCGCACAGATCGAGTTCCACCAGGCGCCGGATGGTCTGGGTGTCGAGCCCGGCGCCGAGCAGCGCGTTGAGTTTGCCGAACGCCGCTTCACGGGTCATGCCACCACCGGACAGCACGCCCACTGCACGCAAACGGCTGCCGGCTTCGTACACGTCCAGTTCCACGCCGCCCTCATGGCATTGGGTGATCGCGACCACGACCACGCCTTGCGCCTGAGCGCGCTGGAGGCTGGCGAGGAACTCGGGGTTATCGCTGGGCCCGGTACCGCTGCCGAAGCATTCCAGGATCAACGCCTGCAGGCCGCTGCCGATCAAACCGTCCAGTTGGGGCGCGCCGATACCCGGCACCAACGGCAGCACGCCGACATTGGCCAGGGCCTTGGGCTGACGGTAGTCCAGCGCTGCAGGAATCGACGCGGCGCGGGCCACGCCGCCCTGGCGTTGCAACGCGGCGAACGGGTGACGCCCGAAGCTGCGGACTTTCGCGCAGCGTGTCGGCGCCATCAGCGTGCCGTGGAAGTACAACTGCACACCCGGCGCCAGGCCTTGGCCCAGGGCCAGCAGCGCACCGCTGACGTTTTCCCAGGCATCGCTGTCGGGTACGCCGGCCGGGAGCATGGAGCCGGTGAACAGCACCGGCGCCGGCAGGCCCAACAGTTGGAAGCTCATGGCGGCTGCGCTGTAGGCCAAGGTGTCGGTGCCGTGCAGGATCAGCACCGCGTCGCAACCGTCGTCCACGGCTTCGACCACGGCAGTGCGCAGGCGCTGCCAGTAGGCCGGGGTCATGTTGGCGCTGTCGATTAGCGGCGACATTTCCCGGAAGCGCCATGTAGGCACTGGCTGGTTGGCGAGTTGTTCGCGCATGCGGGCTTCGAAACCGGATGCGGGGGTCAGGCCGTTGGCACTGGCTTGCATGCCGATGGTGCCGCCGGTGTAGAGCACCATGACGTTGTTAGCTGCTTGCATCGAAAATCTCCTGAACGAAAAACGCCGCCAAGCCCAGAGCATGCCCAAGGCCAGGCGGCGTGTCATCTGCGCTTAGCGTTGCGACAGTGCGATCGATTCAGCAGGCGCTTTAGCGGCAGGCTCCGGTTTCACCGGGTTGGCCGGCCAGGCCTTGCGGTCCAGGTCCAGGTCGGGGAACTGGCTGGAGTCGAACACCGGGGTCTTGATCCCCGCTGCACGCTGGTTGTCGTAGTCATTCAGGATACGCATGGCGATCTTGAACAGGAACGCCAGGGCGAACAGGTTGACGAACGCGAGCATCGTCATGGTGATGTCGGCGAAGGCGAACACGGTGCTCAGGTTCTCGATCGAACCCCAGAAAATCAGCACCAGCACCAACGCGCGGTAGCCCATCAGCACCTTGCGGTTGTTGCCGACCAGGAAGCGCAGGTTGCTCTCGCCGAGGTAGTAGTTGTACATGATCGAGGTGAACACGAACAACGCCAGGGCCACCGAGATGAACATCCGGCCCCAGTCGCCGACCACGGCCGCCAGGGAGTTCTGGGTCAGGGCAATGCCGTCGCCTTCAAAGCCTGGGGTGTAGAAACCGGAGAGCAGGATCAGCAAGGCGGTGCAGGTGCAGATCACGAAAGTATCGAGGAACACGCTGAACGCTTGCACCACGCCTTGGGCGATCGGATGTTCCACCGACGCGACCGCCGCCACGTTAGGCGCACTGCCCAAACCGGCTTCGTTGGCGAATACGCCGCGCTTCACACCCATGATGATCGCACTGCCCACCAGGCCGCCGAAGGCCTGGTCGAGGCCGAACGCGCTCTTGACGATGGTCGCGAGCATGGCCGGCACATGGTCGAATTGCAGCACGATCACGTAGAGGGTCACTGCGATGTAGACCAGGGTCTTGACCGGCACCAGCAGGTCGGCGATCGAGGCGATCCGCTTGATCCCGCCGATGAACACCAGGCCCAGCAATGCCGCCAGGGCCAGGCCGGTGTAGGTGGTGTCGAGGCCGAAGGCGTTGTTCAGCGAATGCGTCACGGCATGGGCTTGCAGGCCGTTGAAGGCAAAACCGAAAGTCACCAGCAGCAGGAACGCCATCACCATGCCCAGCCAGCGCTTGTGCAGGCCGTGCTGGATGTAATAAGCCGGGCCGCCGCGGAAGGTGCCTTCGGCGTCGGTGCGCTTGTACAACTGGCCCAGGGAGCACTCGATAAAGCTCGAGGACATGCCCACCAACGCGGTGACCCACATCCAGAACACGGCACCGGGGCCGCCCAGGGTCACGGCAATGCCGACACCGGCGATGTTACCGGCACCGACGCGGCCGGCCAGGCTGAGCATCAGCGCCTGGAACGAACTGAGCTGGTCGGAGCTGTTTTTCAGGCTGTCGCGAAACACCGAAAACATGTGGAAAAAGTGACGCAACTGAACGAAACGCGAGCGGATCGTGAAATAACCGCCGAGCCCGACAATGAGCACGATCAGTACTTTCCCTGAGAGGAAGTCGTTGATGACTTCGAGCATGGAGTGTTCCTCGCTGATTTTTCTAATGGCAAACGCAGGACGGTTCGACGCTGTCACTTGGCACCAGGCAGTGCGCGACGGTTCGACCGGATCCTTTTGCGGGTGTTGTTATTCATGCGTTTTCGCGTGTGTCCGGGCCTCGTTACCGATGGCCGCTGGCGCGAAGAGGGGCGGCACTATACCTAGGCGAACGTGATCCGTCTGCCTGGGCTGATTAAAGGTTTCAGCCAGGGCGTGGCGGGCAGGGGCGATATTGGAGTTTTTATGGGCGTCATTTCACAACCTTGAGACAAAAAAAGGGCCTGAAGAACGAGCCTTCAGGCCCTCAAAAGGTGAGAGGTGTCTAGTCCCTCAACCTGGTGAGCGGTGCAACAAACGCTTAGGCCTTCAGCGGGACCAAACGTGGAGCAATCATGTTTTCGGGGCGCAGGATGTCGTCGAGCATGGCGTCGTCGAGCAAGCCTTCTTCGCGCACCAGCTCCAGCACGCCGCGGCCGCTTTCGAGGGCGATACGCGCGATGCGGGTGGCGTTTTCATAGCCGATGTACGGGTTCAGCGCGGTGACCAGGCCGATGGAGTGCTCCACCAGCTCACGGCAGCGGGCTTCGTTGGCGGTGATGCCGACGATGCAGTGCTCGCGCAGCATGTCCATGGCCCGTTGCAGCAGGCGGATCGAGTCGAAGATCTTGAAGGCGATCAGCGGTTCCATCACGTTCAACTGCAGTTGGCCGCCTTCGGCTGCCATGGTCAGGGCCAGGTCGTTGCCGATCACTTGGAAGGCCACTTGGTTGACGGCTTCCGGGATCACCGGGTTGACCTTGCCGGGCATGATCGAGCTGCCAGGCTGGCGGGCCGGCAGGTTGATCTCGTTGATGCCGGTACGTGGGCCGCTGGACAGCAGGCGCAGGTCGTTGCAGATCTTCGACAGCTTCACCGCGGTACGCTTGAGCATGCCGGAGAACAATACGAAGGCGCCCATGTCGGAGGTGGCTTCGATCAAGTCCGCCGCCGGCACCAGTGGCTGGCCGCTGATGGTGGCCAGGCGTTGTACGGCCAGGGCCTGGTAGCGCGGGTCGGCGTTGATGCCGGTGCCGATGGCGGTGCCGCCCAGGTTCACTTCGGTCAACAGCTCCGGCGCCAGGGTTTTCAGGCGGGCCAGGTCTTCGTTGAGGGTGGTGGCAAAGGCGCGGAATTCCTGGCCGAGGGTCATCGGCACGGCGTCTTGCAACTGGGTACGGCCCATTTTCAGTACATGGTTGAACTCGACACCTTTAGCGGCGAACGCCTGGATCAGGCTGTCGAGGCTGGCCAGCAGCGCGTCATGGCCCAACAGCAGACCCAGGCGGATTGCGGTCGGGTAGGCGTCGTTGGTCGACTGCGCCATGTTCACGTCGTTGTTCGGGTGCAGGTACTGGTACTCGCCCTTGTTGTGGCCCATGGCCTCCAACGCGATGTTGGCGATGACTTCGTTGGCATTCATGTTGGTTGAAGTGCCGGCGCCGCCTTGAATCATGTCCACCACGAACTCTTCGTGGAAGTCGCCGCGGATCAGGCGGGCACAGGCTTCGCTGATCGCAGCGTGCTTGGCTTCGCTGAGCTGGCCCAACTCGCGGTTGGCGTCAGCGGCGGCTTGCTTGACCATTGCCAGGCCGACCACCAATTTCGGGTAATGCGAAATCGGAACGCCCGAGAGGCGGAAGTTATTCACCGCTCGCAGGGTCTGGATGCCGTAATACGCTTGAGCAGGTACTTCGAGTACGCCAAGCAGGTCTTTTTCTGTGCGGAATGATGCAGCGGAGGACATGACGGAAATCATCTCGATATGGACCCGGAACTGGCCGGAACGCTGTGAATGCTAGGCTTGTGGAAGTTTTTGGGCCAATGCTGTTAAACACTGGCCTATGCACAAACGGCATAATAGGCGTGTGACCCGGCTATCATGGCGGGCGTGTGTGCCAAAATGGTGCATACCCGTGGGAGGAACTGATGAACCTTGAGAGCAAATGGCTGGAAGACTTCAGCGCCCTGGCGGCGACGCGCAGCTTTTCCCAGGCTGCTGAGCGGCGCTTTGTCACCCAGCCGGCGTTCAGTCGACGTATCCGCAGCCTCGAAGCCGCGCTGGGCCTGACCCTGGTCAACCGCTCGCGCACGCCGGTGGAATTGACGGCGGCGGGGCAGTTATTCCTGGTGACCGCGCGCACGGTGGTCGAGCAGCTCGGTGAAGTACTGCGCCATTTGCACCATCTGGAAGGCGGGCAGGGCGAAGTCATGCAGGTGGCGGCGGCCCACTCCCTGGCGCTGGGCTTCTTCCCGCGCTGGATCGCGCAGTTGCGCAACGAAGGTCTGAACATTGCCACCCGGCTGGTCGCCACCAACGTCGGTGATGCCGTGCATGCCCTGCGCGAAGGCGGCTGCGATTTGATGCTGGCGTTCTACGACCCCGACGCGGCAATGCAGATGGACCCGGAGATCTTCCCGTCACTGCACCTGGGCAATACCGAAATGCTCCCGGTGTGCGCCGCCGATGCCGAGGGCAAGCCACTGTTCGACCTGGAAGGTGAAGGCAGTGTGCCGCTGCTGGCCTACAGCGCCGGGGCATTTCTGGGGCGTTCGGTGAACCTGCTGTTGCGCCAACGTGCCCTGCGCTTCACCACGGTTTACGAAACCGCGATGGCCGACAGCCTCAAAAGCATGGCCCTGGAAGGCCTGGGCATCGCCTGGGTGCCGCAACTGAGCGTGCGTGCCGAGTTGGCCCGGGGTGAGCTGGTGGTCTGCGGCGGTCCGCAGTGGCATGTGCCATTGGAGATTCGTTTGTACCGCTGTGCCTTGGTGCGTAAGGCAAACGTGCGGTTGTTGTGGCGCAAGCTGGAAGGTGGTGCCGCGCAGAATACGTGAGTCCAGCACCGCTTAACTGTGGAAGGGGTTTTGTGGGGTTTTCGCTGACTCTTAAGTCAATAAAACCGCCGGTTTGCGCCGCTAGACAGATGGTCATTCCAGGGGCTGTTTATCTGCGTTATTACGGTATACTGCGCGGCCTTCGGCCGGTCCAACCGGCCAAATTTCGTACACCAAGCCACGCCGGATTTCCCGCGTGGCTTGTTGTTTTTTGACGCGCCTGCGGGCGCCCAGAGAGAAGAGGCACGACGATGAGTGCATTGGTTGGCGTGATCATGGGCTCCAAGTCCGATTGGTCCACCCTTAGCCACACCGCCGATATGCTGGAAAAACTCGGCATTCCGTATGAAGTGAAAGTGGTCTCTGCCCACCGCACCCCGGATTTGCTGTTCCAGTATGCCGATGAAGCAGAATCCCGTGGCATCGAGGTGATCATCGCCGGTGCCGGCGGTGCAGCGCACCTGCCAGGCATGTGTGCGGCCAAGACCCACCTGCCGGTACTCGGCGTGCCGGTGCAGTCGTCGATGCTCTCGGGCGTGGATTCGCTGTTGTCCATCGTGCAGATGCCGGCCGGTATCCCGGTGGCGACCCTGGCGATCGGCAAGGCCGGCGCAATCAACGCCGCCTTGCTGTCCGCCAGCATCCTGGGCGCCAAGCACCCGCAGTTCCACGCGATGCTGAAAAAATTCCGTGCTGAGCAGACAGACAGCGTGCTGGACAATCCAGACCCACGTATCGCCTGAGGTTGTTGACGATGAAAATCGGTGTAATCGGTGGCGGCCAACTGGGTCGCATGCTGGCCCTGGCGGGAACGCCGCTGGGGATGAACTTCGCTTTCCTGGACCCGGCGCCGGATGCCTGTGCGGCCGCGTTGGGTGAACACCTGCGCGCTGACTACAGCGACCCGGACCACCTGCGCCAACTGGCCGAAGAAGTCGACCTGGTGACCTTCGAGTTCGAAAGCGTCCCGGCCGAAACCGTGGCCTTCCTCTCGCAGTTCGTGCCGGTCTACCCGAGCGCCGAAGCCTTGCGCATCGCCCGTGACCGCTGGTTCGAGAAGAGCATGTTCAAGGACCTGGGCATTCCGACCCCGGCCTTCGCCGATATCCAGTCCCAGGCGGACCTGGACGCGGCCGTCGCCAGCATCGGCCTGCCGGCCGTGCTGAAAACCCGCACCCTGGGTTACGACGGCAAGGGCCAGAAAGTCCTGCGCACCGCCGCCGATGTGGTCGGCACCTTCGCCGAACTGGGCAGCGTGGCCTGCCTGTTGGAAGGCTTCGTGCCGTTCACCGGCGAAGTTTCGCTGATCGCCGTGCGTGCCCGCGATGGCGAGACCCGCTTCTACCCGTTGGTCCACAACACCCACGACAACGGCATTCTCAAACTGTCCGTGGCCAGCACCGACCATCCGTTGCAGGCCCTGGCCGAAGACTATTCCAGCCGTGTGCTCAAGCAGCTGGAATATGTCGGCGTGATGGCGTTCGAGTTCTTTGAAGTCGACGGTGGCCTGAAGGCCAACGAAATCGCCCCGCGCGTGCACAACTCCGGGCACTGGACCACCGAAGGCGCCGAGTGCAGCCAGTTCGAGAACCACCTGCGCGCGGTGGCGGGCTTGCCGCTGGGCTCCACAGCCAAGGTGGGCGAGAGCGCCATGCTCAACTTCATCGGCGTGGTCCCGCCAGTTGAAAAAGTCATCGCCATCGACGACTGCCACCTGCATCACTACGGCAAGGCTTTCAAGACCGGGCGCAAGGTCGGCCACGCCAACCTGCGTTGCCAGGACCGCGCGACGCTGCAAGCGCAGATCCTCAAGGTCGAAGCGTTGATCGCCGAGCAATAATCCCGGGAGCGGCGGGAACCATTGGCGGCCGCCGTCTCTCTGATTGCAGGATGATAAAGCCTGGCTAGGCTTTTTCATGACTCACATTCAATCAGAGGGAAATGCCATGGGTATCATCGGAACCATCTTTATCGGCCTGATCGTCGGCCTGCTGGCGCGTTTCCTCAAGCCCGGCGACGACAGCATGGGCTGGATCATGACCATCCTGCTGGGTATCGCCGGCTCCCTTGCCGCCACCTACGGCGGTCAGGCACTGGGTATCTACCAGGCAGGCCAGGGCGCGGGTTTCATCGGCGCATTGGTGGGTGCCATTGTGCTGCTGGTGATCTACGGCCTGATCAAAAAGAACTAATCGAGCGACAAAGTCCTCTGCGCTGCGCAGGCGCAGAGGGCTAGAATGCCGGCACTGTTTACCTTGTCGAGCTCCTCCATGCGCCGTCTCCTCTTGATGTTTCTCCTGCTGGGCCCAGGCCTGGCTCATGCTGGCGAACTGCCGGAAACCGACTGGCTCGACCTGATGCCGCTGTCGGACCAGAAAGCCCTCGAACAAATGCCGGAAATCGACCACAACTCCCCCGAAGCCCAGGGCACCTTCACCGACAAAGGTGGCTTGAAGCAGAGCAAAGGGTTGCCGGCGGTGATGTATTCCACCAAGACCGTGGCCGCCATGAACGGCAAGAACATCCGCATCGGCGGTTACCCGGTGCCTTTGGAAACCGACGCCAAGGGCCGCAGCACCCTGTTTTTCCTGGTGCCGTACCCAGGCGCGTGCATCCACGTGCCGCCACCGCCGCCGAACCAATTGGTGCTGGTGCGTTACCCCAAGGGGTTGAAGCTGGATGATATCTACACGCCGCTGTGGGTCACGGGTACGTTGAAGGTGGAGACGGTCAATAACGACCTGGCCGATGCGGCGTATGCGCTGGATGCGGGCAAGGTGCGGGTGGTGAAGGAGTCGGATCTCTAAACCACAACACCGACCAATGTGGGAGGGAGCTTGCTCCCACATTTTGATTGGGTTTACAAAGCGCTACTGGTGATGCTCACGCCCAAGGTGTGGCTTTCGCCCGGCGCCAGCGCCACCACGTCATCCAGCACATTCGCCGTCTCGATGCACAGCATGCCCTGCCAGCCGTCGTCGGCCATGTCGTCGAAGGCTTTGGCACGTTCGGTCCAGGGGTTCCAGATCACGGTCGAGTGGGAGCCTTCGCTGCTGAGCCGGACGCGCCGCTGCCAGTCGTTATCGACGATGTGCAACTGCGCGGGGGTGTCGAGGTAGATGCGGTCGGTCTCGGCGCCGAAGTGCAGCGGCCCAGCCTGTTGCCGGGTGGCCCAGCCGTCGGCGGTATCGATATACGCAAGCCCGTCCAGGCCCTCGACCTGCACGTTGCGCACATCGCTCACGGCGAAGTAGGTGTGCAACGCCTGGCTGAGGGTCACGGTGTCGGTGCCACGGTTATGACTGGTCAGGCCGATGTGCAGGTGATCGTCCAGGCGCAGGCTCAGCTTCAGGTCGACCTGATGCGGCCAGCCGGGGAAGCCGCCCGCGGGCACGGGGAGCACCAGGTCGACGCGCAGGGTGTCGCCTTCGAGTTCGGTGGCGGCCAATTCCCAGAGTGCAGTACGCACGAAACCGTGGGCGCCCGCGGGCTGGTCGCTCTGGCGCATGGCCTGCACGCTGTGCGGGTTGCGATCGAACACGCCGAACCACGGCCAGCACACCGGTACGCCGGTGCGGATGCCTTTGCCGGCCTTGAAGACGGCTGCCTTGTTCGGCCAGATCAGCGGCTGTTCGCCTGCGCGTTGGTAACTGAAGAGGTGCGCGCCCTGTTGGGCCACCATCAGCTCGGCGCCGTTGTGGCGGATGCGCCAGCAGTCCAGCTCGTCGATTTTCACGGATTCAACGTGGGGCGTCGGCATAACAAAGCACTCTTAATAGCAGGCAATGGGGCAATTGACCGTCAAAACCCGGCGAGGTTTAACGCGCTCGCGACGGTACCGAACGGGTGCGGCCGCTGCCATCGATGGCGACGAACACGAACACCGCCTCGGTGACCTTGCGCCATTCGCTGGACAGCGGGTCGTCGCTCCACACTTCGACCATCATCTGGATCGAGCTGCGGCCGATTTCCAGGGCCTGGGTATAGAAGGACAATTGCGCGCCCACGGCCACCGGCACCAGGAACGCCATGCGATCAATGGCCACGGTGGCGACACGCCCGCCTGCGACCTTGCTGGCCATGGCCGTACCGGCCAGGTCCATCTGCGAGACCAGCCAGCCGCCGAAGATATCGCCGAAACCGTTGGTTTCACGCGGAAGTGCGGTGATTTGCAGGGCGAGATCGCCTTGTGGGATGGGATCTTCTTGTTCGAGTTCGATCATGCCGAGGGTGCCTCTGAGCCGTGACGCTTCATGGGTGTTTCAAATGGATAGCCGTCTTGTAGAAAAACATTTCAGCACCAACGCACGACGCGAGCTGTGTTTCTCGTAAGGCGTACTAAAGGGAAACTCTGCCAAACCGGCTGGATGGCACCCAACGGCGTTTTGGCACAGCAGCCCCTCAAGACTGCGGGTCTGGCGCTTGCAAGGGCCGAGTATATCGAGACGCTGGCGTCGCGACGACCTCTCGGCGCTCATTTGGTCGGTAAATAGACGCTGTAACGGAGCTTTTTCCGGCAACTGTTCTCCTGCCCTGGTTGACCGACTCCCTACGCCGTGAATAGTTCACCGCGCTGCGCTATCAACCGTTCGACGCTGTGCTTTTTCCGGCGATTTGCTATCTTGCCAGACCGCCGCAAGTCCAGGGCGTGCCGTCTTTATTACGCTGATTACTATAAGAGAAGCCTTGCCATGTCCTCCGTGCCCGCAAGCAGTGCGCAACCGTCGCGCCCGCTGACCCGCAACGACTACAAAACCCTGTCGCTGTCTGCCTTGGGCGGGGCGCTGGAGTTCTACGACTTCATCATCTTCGTGTTTTTCGCCACCGTGGTCGGAAAACTGTTCTTCCCCGCCGACATGCCCGAGTGGCTGCGCATGATGCAGACCTTCGGCATCTTCGCCGCCGGTTACCTGGCGCGGCCCCTGGGCGGCATCATCATGGCGCACTTCGGTGACCTGCTGGGGCGCAAGAAAATGTTCACCCTGAGCATCTTCATGATGGCCGTGCCGACCCTGATCATGGGCCTGCTGCCGACCTACGCGCAGATCGGCCTGTGGGCGCCGATCCTGTTGCTGTTGATGCGCGTGATCCAGGGCGCGGCGATCGGCGGCGAAGTCCCGGGCGCCTGGGTGTTCGTCTCCGAACACGTGCCGCCACGCCACATCGGCTACGCCTGCGGCACCCTGACCAGCGGCCTCACCGCCGGCATCCTGTTGGGTTCGCTGGTGGCCACCGCCATCAACACGCTCTACAGCCCGGAGCAGGTCTCCGATTACGCCTGGCGTATCCCGTTCCTGCTCGGCGGTGTGTTCGGCCTGCTGTCGGTGTACTTGCGCCGCTGGCTGCATGAAACGCCGATCTTCGCCGAGATGCAGCAACGCAAGGCTCTGGCCGCCGAACTGCCGCTGCGCGCGGTACTGCGCGACCACCGTGGCGCCATCGTGCTGTCGATGCTACTGACCTGGCTGCTGTCGGCCGGCGTGGTAGTCGTCATCCTGATGACCCCGACCGTGCTGCAGACCCTCTACCACTTCAGCCCGACCGTTGCGCTGCAAGCCAACAGCCTGGCCATCGTGACCCTGAGCCTGGGCTGCATTGCCTCCGGCGCCCTGGCCGACCGCTTCGGTGCCGGCCGCATACTGGTGGTCGGTTGCGCACTGTTGCTGGCGACCTCCTGGACGCTGTATCACAGCCTGCTGGACCACCCTGACTGGCTGTTCCCGCTGTACGCCCTGACCGGCCTGTTTGTCGGCACCATCGGCGTGGTGCCCTACGTGATGGTGAAAGCCTTCCCACCGGTGGTGCGCTTCAGCGGGTTGTCGTTCTCCTACAACGTGGCCTACGCCGTGTTTGGCGGGCTGACGCCGTTGGCGGTGTCGCTGCTGATGAAAGAAAGCCCGATGGGCCCGGCCTACTACGTTGCCGTCCTGTGCGTGATGGGGATGGGGGTGGGTGGGTATCTGTGGAAGCGCGGGCGGTAGATAGCTTTAGTCATGATGGGGTGTCGTTTCATTGGTTATCCAATGTCCATGCTGACTTTCTATGTCACGCGCCAAGTCGAGAGTCTGGTTTGGCATTCTGATACGGGTAAGCGCGCGCCCCCGGTCAGCATATTTTCCAGTGCCGTTGCTGCAACGGCATTATTGATGACCTGATATTCGACCATTAGGTCGAGTAACCAAAGCGCACCATGCACTTGCAGTCCGTCCCGAATGGCCTGGCGACGGAGCTTTCCATCTCCAGTGAGTAGCGGTCTTCCGGTTGCTTGTGCGAGCAAGTAGCAGGAAACGTCAGCCAAGGAACTGTTGTTGTGTTCGACTTTAAGCGTTAAGAGCTTCTGCACACCGCCTTCGTCAAATGCCTCGACAACCAGCCCCCGAGCGAGCAGTTCATCGTGGGGGAAGTCCTCAAGTTCGTGCATCACGAAATCGGTACAGCACAGAGTGAATGGCAGCCTGAACATATGCTCCAGCAATCCCGCATTTCTGAAGTCAATCCAGATATTGGTGTCGCTGATATAGATCAGGCTCATGCACTCTCCAGTGAGCCCAAAAAATTGGGGTCTAGAGCCTTTATTGGGCGCCGCAGTAACTCTGCCGCTCTTGATTTGGTGATAAGGCCCTCCGCCAATCCCCAGAACACCAGTGATTCGAAACGCTGGGGCGGCTTGCAAGGTAGCGGTTCGGGTTCCGCCTTGCGCCAACCGTTGCTACTGAATTGGATGGCTAGGGATTTGTAACCACCTTCCCCCAGTAGATTGAGGTCCTTCAATCGACGGAGTGCTGCATGCATTGAGAGCCCATATTGGCGTTTGGCTATCAAGAGTTCACGGGGGTGGACGCGTGAACGTTGATGGCTCCCAAAATCGCCGGTGACGCTTTTAGCTGGATATAGAAAAGCCCCCGCAAAGCGGTGACAGCAGTTTTCTTTATCTCGCTCGGGCATATCGTCGGGCAGTTTCATTACCCAGTGCCCCAATTCATGGGCTGCGGTGAAGCGGATACGCTCACCTGGCCGCTGGGCATTCAATGCGATCAGTACATGTTCGCCCTCATTAGTGGCTGCGCAGGCACCATCGAAATCATCGGGCCCCGCCAGCATTACTACCTTGATGCCATGCTCTTCCAATTGCTCAGTCAGATGGGCGATAGGATCTTCACCGATGCCCCAATATTTGCGGAGCTGATCTGCGGCTCGTTCAGCGTCGTCAATTGAGGACACCGACAGCATTTGTGCGGGAGTTTTGGCAGTCTGGATATCCAACGGATCGAAGCACTCTTCAAGGGCGATGTACCGCTCTAGATGCTCGCGGATCTGTTCCTCAACCTGTACTTGGCGGTATTTGGGCATTTTCGCCAGTTTGCGGAACTCCAGCGGCGCGAGTGGCAGTGCTTGGGGGCGGAAAAAATACTCAGGGCTCACCTCCAGCGCCTTTGCCAATTGTAGAAGGCGCCGCGAGTTCGGGGTACTCAACCCTTTTTCATATTTGCTCAGGCCTTGCTTGGTTATATCGCCGAGACTGAGCGCCAGTGCTTCCAGCGACATGCCACGCAATAGCCTTGCGCGGCGAATCCGGTCATTGATCATGTGCGATCTCCTTAGGTTGACAAGACTATGCTTTGGTTTTGTTTTGTCAACCTGGGACTCGCCGTTCGCTGGTCAGGCTGCAGGCAGCGTTGATGAAGCAACGATTACAAAGTGTTTCTAAATTCAAGCAACATGAGCGTTGCCGCCCCGCACACTCCAGTTGTTCCGCATATTTCTCGCGCCTAGCCTGGTTCCTTTCCAATACTGGCCTTTCATCTAATTGTCATATTCCAGACATAGAGTGTTCACACGGCCTATCAATACTTGGCCCCGATCCAACTATCCCTATCTGCTAGGAGTAAGGCATGAAACTGAAGCGTTTGATGGCGGCAATGACTTTTGTCGCTGCTGGCGTTGCGACTGCCCACGCGGTGGCCGCTGGTGTTGACCCGGCTATTCCGGCTTACACGAAGACCACTGGTGTGTCGGGCAACTTGTCCAGCGTCGGTTCCGATACCCTGGCTAACCTGATGACCCTGTGGGCCGAGGGTTACAAAAAGGAATACCCGAACGTCAACATCCAGATTCAAGCTGCTGGTTCTGCCACTGCGCCACCTGCGCTGACTGAAGGCACCTCCAACCTGGGCCCGATGAGCCGCAAGATGAAGGACACCGAACTGGCGGCCTTCGAGCAGAAGTACGGCTACAAGCCAACTGCTATCCCGGTTGCCGTGGATGCCCTGGCCGTGTTCGTACACAAGGACAACCCGATCAAGCACCTGACCATGGAACAAGTCGACGCGATCTTCTCCTCGACTCGCCTGTGCGGTGCCAAAGCCGACGTCAAAACCTGGGGCGACCTGGGTGTGACCGGCGACCTGGCCAACAAGCCAGTGCAACTGTTCGGTCGTAACTCGGTATCCGGCACCTACGGCTACTTCAAAGAAGAAGCCCTGTGCAAAGGCGACTACAAGCCTAACGTGAACGAACAACCAGGCTCGGCTTCGGTCGTGCAGTCGATCAGCTCCTCGCTGAACGGCATCGGTTACTCGGGCATCGGCTACAAGACCGCCAGCGTGAAGACCGTGGCCCTGGCCAAGAAAGGCAGCACTGACTTCATCGAAGACAGCGAAGAAAACGCCCTGAACGGCAAATACCCGCTGTCGCGTTTCCTCTACGTTTACGTCAACAAAGCCCCGAACAAGCCGCTGGCGCCGCTGGAAGCCGAGTTCGTGAAGCTGGTTCTGTCCAAGCAGGGCCAGGAAGTTGTGGTCAAGGACGGCTACATCCCACTGCCAGCCAAAGTTGCCGCCAAGGCACTGGCTGACCTGGGTCTGAAAGAAGGCAACTAAGTTGCTGGGCCGGGTAAAACCGGCCGTTCTGTAGGAGCGGGCTTGCTCGCGAAAGATGATAGAGCACCGCGTTTATTCAGAAGCGGCGCGTTATCGTTAACGCTCTTCGCGAGCAAGCTCGCTCCTACAGAAACTCCTAATTTTTAGTCCGCTGCCGGCTCTGCCATGCGGCGGATTTCTTGCGTCACTGCATTGTCATCTTTCTGTCATACAGGACCGCTAGGGTGTGCGCATGAATGATCTGGCCAATTCCACTATGACGACGACTTCTCCCCCCAAGCGTATTGACTTCAATACGCCTGAGTTGCAACGCAAGCGCCGCATTCGCGCGCTCAAGGATCGCCTGACCCGTTGGTACGTGTTGATCGGCGGCCTCGCCGTCCTCGGCGCTATCACCCTGATCTTCTTCTTCCTGGCCTACGTGGTCGCGCCCTTGTTCCAGGGCGCCTCGTTGACCAAGGAAGCCGCGCTGACACCGGCGTGGATACAAGACGCGGGCAAGCCGTTGATGATCTCGCTGGAAGAACAGAACCAAGTCGCCATGCGGGTTTCCGACAAAGGCCAGGCGCTGTTCTTCGACGTGAGCACCGGCGCCGAACTCAAGCGCATCGACCTGCCGCTGGCGGCCGGCGTCAGCGTCGTGTCGATTGGTAAAGACCAGCCGGGCAGCCCGCTGGTGATCCTCGGTTTGTCCAATGGCCAGTCCCTGGTGTTCCGTCACACCTACAAGGTGTCCTACCCGGACGGCAAGAAGACCATCAGCCCGGCCATCGAATACCCTTACGGCGAAACGCCGATTGTGCTGGATGACGCCGGTCGCCCGCTGGAACACGTCGCGCTGAACGTCACCGACACCTCGCTGGTGGTGGCCGGTTCGGCCGGTTCGCACTTGAACGTGCTGTCCCTGAGCCGTGAAGAAAACATGATGACCGGCGAAGTCACCAGCGAGCAGAAGCGTATCGAGCTGCCGCAGATGACCGAGCCGGTGAAGGCGATCTTCATCGACCCACGCCAGCAATGGCTGTACGTGATCAACGGCCGTGCCCTGGCGGATGTGTTCAGCCTGCGCGACAAGAGCCTCAACGGTCGCTATAAACTGCTGGAAGACGGCGACGCCGAAATCACCGCCAGCACCCAACTGGTGGGCGGTATCTCGCTGATCGTCGGTAACTCCAAGGGCGGCCTGGCCCAGTGGTTCATGGCCCGTGACCCGGATGGCGAACAGCGCCTGAAGCAGATCCGCACCTTCGAGATGGGCACTGCGCCCATTGTTGAAATCACCGCCGAAGAACGTCGCAAAGGCTTCACCGCCCTCGACGCTTCCGGCAAGTTCGGCGTGTTCCACAGCACCGCCCACCGCACCCTGCTGGTGGACCCGGTGGTCGATGGCCCGGGCGTGTTCGGCCTGTCGCCACGGGCCAACCGTGTGATCGTCGAAGCCGACGGCAAGCTGCAACCGTTGCTGCTGGACAACCCGCACCCGGAAGTGTCGTGGAGCGCGCTGTGGAGCAAGGTCTGGTACGAAAACTACGACGAGCCTAAATACGTCTGGCAATCGACCGCCGCCAACACCGATTTCGAACCCAAGATGAGCCTCGCGCCGCTGACCTTCGGTACGCTGAAGGCCGCGTTCTACGCCATGTTGCTGGCCGCGCCGCTGGCCGTTGCCGCAGCGATCTACACTGCGTACTTCATGGCGCCGGGCCTGCGCCGCAAGGTCAAGCCGGTGATCGAGCTGATGGAAGCGATGCCGACGGTGATCCTCGGCTTCTTCGCCGGCCTGTTCCTCGCGCCGTATGTCGAAGGGCATCTACCGGGGATTTTCAGCCTGCTGATGCTGGTGCCGATTGGCATCCTGGTGGCCGGTTTTATCTTCAGCCGCCTGCCTGAGTCCATTCGCCTGCGGGTTCCCGATGGCTGGGAAAGCGCGATCCTGATCCCGGTGATCCTGTTTGTGGGCTGGCTCTCGCTGTACATGAGCCCGTACCTGGAAACCTGGTTCTTCGGCGGCGACATGCGGATGTGGATCTCCCATGACCTGGGCATCACCTATGACCAGCGCAACGCCCTGGTCGTCGGCCTGGCGATGGGGTTCGCGGTGATCCCGAACATCTACTCCATCGCCGAAGACGCCGTGTTCAGCGTGCCGCGCGGCCTGACCCTGGGCTCTTTGGCCCTGGGCGCCACGCCGTGGCAGACCATGACCCGCGTGGTCATCCTGACCGCCAGCCCGGGGATTTTCTCGGCGCTGATGATCGGCATGGGCCGCGCCGTGGGCGAGACCATGATCGTGCTTATGGCCACCGGTAACACTCCGGTGATGGAGATGAACCTGTTCGAAGGCCTGCGCACCCTGGCGGCCAACGTCGCGGTGGAAATGCCCGAGTCGGAAGTGGGCGGCAGTCACTACCGCGTGCTGTTCCTCTCGGCGCTGGTGCTGCTGTTGTTCACCTTCATCATGAACACCCTCGCCGAGCTGATTCGTCAGCGTCTGCGCAAGAAATACTCGTCGCTTTAAGAAAGGTAGAAGTCTGTGAAACAGAACTCCCTGAATGGATGGTTCAAGAGCGGCGCCCCCGGCGTCTGGATCAGCGGTGGCGCGGTGTCCATCGCGGTCATCATGACCCTTGGTTTGCTGGCTGTGATTGCGGTGCGTGGTTTGGGCCACTTCTGGCCGGCTGACCTGATCCAGGCCAACTACGATGTCCCGGGCCAGGCCAACCATATCGTCATCGGCGAAGTGGTACAGAAAGAAGAAGTGCCGCGCGAGCGCCTGAAAAGCGCTGGCCTGCCCGTGCCCGACGTGGGCCCGGAATTCATGACCCGCGAGCTGATCAAAGTCGGTAACCGCGATCTGAATGGCAACGACTTCACATGGATCGTCGGCGAATGGCTGAAGAACCAGACCAAGCCGCTGGAATTGATGACCATCGAGCGCCGTGAGTGGGGCAACTTCTACGGCACCCTGGTCAACGTCAAGCAGGATGGCAAGGTCATCGCCGAAGGCCAGGCTGCGTGGCCGGAGCTGCAGGCTCGGGTCGACCGCGTGAACAAGCTGGCGGCCCAGCTCAAGACCCTTGAGAAGTCCGACATCGGCGCGATCAACGCCGGTCTTGAACGTATCCGTCTGCACGGTCGCAAGCTGGAACTGGAAGGCAAGCTCGACGCCGCCGCCCAGGCCGACATGGACTCGGGCCGCGCCGAACTGAATGCCCGTTACCAGGACATCGAAGCGCGCCTGGCCGACCTGCACGCCCAATTCAACCGCGACGCCTTGACTGCCCGCGATGCGAACGGCAAGGAAGTCGAAATCGGCATCGGCAAAGTGGTCCACGCCTATCAGCCGAACGCCATGGGCACGATGACCAAGATCGGCTTCTACTTCAGCAAGGTCTGGGAGTTCCTCAGCGACGACCCACGGGAAGCCAACACCGAAGGCGGGATCTTCCCGGCGATCTTCGGCACCGTGATGATGACTCTGATCATGGCGATGATCGTGACCCCATTCGGCGTGCTGGCGGCGGTGTACCTGCGTGAATACGCCAAGCAGAACGCCCTGACGCGGATCATCCGCATCGCCGTGAACAACCTGGCGGGCGTACCGGCCATCGTTTACGGCGTGTTCGGCCTGGGCTTCTTCGTGTATGTATTGGGTGGCTCGGTTGACCGCCTGTTCTTCGCCGAAGCCCTGCCGGCCCCGACCTTCGGTACGCCGGGCCTGTTGTGGGCGTCGCTGACCCTGGCGCTGCTGGCGGTGCCGGTGGTGATCGTGGCTACCGAAGAAGGCCTGGCGCGGATTCCTCGCACTGTGCGCGAAGGCTCGCTGGCACTCGGCGCGACCAAGGCGGAAACGCTGTGGAAGATCGTGCTGCCGATGGCCAGCCCGGCGATGATGACCGGCATGATCCTCGCCGTGGCGCGTGCCGCCGGTGAAGTAGCGCCGCTGATGCTGGTGGGCGTGGTCAAGCTGGCCCCGTCGCTGCCGCTGGACGGCAACTACCCTTACTTGCACCTTGACCAGAAGATCATGCACCTGGGCTTCCATATTTATGACGTCGGCTTCCAGAGCCCCAACGTCGAGGCCGCAAGGCCGCTGGTATATGCCACCGCGCTGTTGCTGGTGCTGGTGATCGCCACGCTCAACTTGTCGGCGGTGTGGATCCGTAACCACCTGCGCGAGAAGTACAAGGCGTTGGACAGTTAATTGAAGTAAACGCGGACTCAATGTGGGAGGGGGCTTGCCCCCGATAGCGGCGTATCAGAAACACATATGCTGGCTGACACACTGCTATCGGGGGCAAGCCCCCTCCCACACTAGACCACGATATACGCAGAATTTGAGTAAACCGTCCCCGGCGGTTCAACAACACGAATTGGTAGCACAGGGAGCATCCCATGCAACAAGAAACCCATTCCCATGGCATCAACATGTCTGCCCTGGGTCGTGACAAGCAGAGCCTGAGCCTGGCCCAGGAAACCGTGGCCATCGAAGTGCCGGGCCTGAGCCTGTACTACGGCGACAAACAGGCGCTGTTCGACGTCAGCATGAACATCCCCAAGCAGCGCGTGACCGCCTTCATCGGCCCGTCGGGCTGCGGCAAGTCCACGCTGCTGCGCACCTTCAACCGCATGAACGACCTGGTCGACGGTTGCCGCGTGGACGGTGCGATCAACCTCTACGGCAGCAACATCTACCGCAAGGGTGAAGACGTGGCCGAGCTGCGTCGCCGGGTGGGCATGGTGTTCCAGAAGCCCAACCCGTTCCCCAAGACCATCTACGAAAACGTGGTCTACGGCTTGCGCATCCAGGGCATCAACAAGAAGCGCATCCTCGATGAAGCGGTCGAATGGGCGCTTAAAGGCGCGGCGCTGTGGGACGAGGTCAAGGACCGCCTGCACGACTCCGCACTCGGCCTGTCCGGCGGCCAGCAACAACGCCTGGTGATCGCGCGTACCATCGCCGTGGAACCGGAAGTGCTGCTGCTCGACGAACCTTGCTCGGCACTCGACCCGATCTCGACGTTGAAAGTCGAAGAACTGATCTACGAGCTCAAGTCCAAGTTCACCATCGTCATCGTGACTCACAACATGCAACAGGCGGCGCGGGTTTCCGACTACACCGCGTTCATGTACATGGGCAAGCTGGTGGAGTTCGGCGATACCGATACCCTGTTCACCAATCCGGCGAAGAAACAGACCGAAGACTACATCACCGGTCGCTACGGCTAGGAAGCTGTGGTTCAGATTGCATTGACGCTGCGGTTCTCCGCACCTTTCCGGACGCTCCAAGGACGCCAACATGATTAGCAAAGAAGGCCTTACCCACCACATCTCCGCGCAGTTCAACGCCGAGCTTGAGGAAGTGCGCAGCCACCTCCTGGCGATGGGCGGGCTGGTGGAGAAGCAAGTCAACGATGCGGTCACCGCGCTGATCGAGGCCGACTCGGGCCTGGCCCAGCAAGTGCGCGAGATCGATGACCAGATCAACCAGATGGAACGCAATATCGACGAAGAATGCCTGCGCATTCTCGCTCGTCGCCAGCCGGCGGCTTCCGACCTGCGCTTGATCATCAGTATTTCCAAGTCGGTGATCGACCTTGAGCGTATCGGCGATGAATCCACCAAGATCGCCCGCCGCGCCATCCAACTGTGCGAAGAAGGTGAAGCGCCGCGCGGTTATGTGGAAGTGCGGCATATCGGTGACCAGGTGCGCAACATGGTGCGCGATGCCCTGGACGCGTTTGCCCGTTTCGACGCCGAACTGGCGTTGTCGGTGGCCCAGTACGACAAGATCATCGACCGTGAGTACAAGACCGCCCTGCGCGAGCTGGCCACCTACATGATGGAAGACCCCCGCTCTATCACACGGGTCTTGAGCATTATCTGGGTGCTGCGTTCGCTGGAGCGGATCGGCGACCACGCGCGCAATATCTCGGAGTTGGTGATCTATCTGGTGCGTGGCACCGACGTGCGGCACATGGGCCTCAAGCGCATGAAAGCCGAAGTTGAAGGATCTACCGATCAAATCCCTAATGTTCCGGGCGAATCTGACGATAAGTAAGGTTGCCCGAGATATTAACGCCCGGCCTTTGGTCGGGCGTTTTCGTTTGTGGGCGCTGATTTTTTTGTGCGTGGGGTGAAAGAAAGTCCCAACACGACTACAGAGTTTTGGCAAAATGCCACCAGTCAGGCGTTCTGCGTGCCGCGTTTTTATAGGATAAAGGGTCGATGAGTAAAGTCAGTGTATTGGTGGTGGATGACGCCTCGTTTATTCGCGACCTGGTGAAGAAGTGCCTGCGCAATTACTTCCCCGGGATCAAGATTGAAGATGCGGTGAACGGCAAAAAGGCCCAGGCCATCCTGATGCGCGAAACCTTCGATCTGGTGTTGTGCGACTGGGAAATGCCCGAGATGTCCGGCCTGGAGCTGTTGACCTGGTGCCGTGAGCAACCGCAGCTCAAAGCCATGCCGTTCGTGATGGTGACCAGCCGCGGCGACAAGGAGAACGTGGTGCAGGCGATCCAGGCCGGGGTTTCCGGCTACGTCAGCAAACCGTTCACCAACGAACAGCTGTTGACCAAGGTCAAGCACGCCCTGCACAAGGTCGGGCGCCTCGACGCCCTGGTCGCCAGCGCACCGACCAAGATGAACTCAGCGTTCGGCAACGACTCCCTGAGCGCCCTGACCGGTGGCAAGCCCGAAGCGGTCAAGGTCGCTCCTATCGCGGCGGCTGCACCGAGCAAAGGCCTGCTCAACAGCCCGCCCGTGAAGGCGGCTGCCGCCGCTGCGCCCGCCAGTGGTCGCGGGCAGGGTCAGTTGCGGCTGTCCAGCGGCACCCAGCAATGCGTGATCAAGGGCCTGAGCATCAAGGAAGCGCTGCTGGTGGTCCGTCGCAGTGAGGTCCTGCCTCAGGTACTGGAAAGCGCGGTGCTCGACCTTGAGCAAGGCGACAACGCCGAAGTCGCACGCCTCAACGGCTACCTGCACGCCGTCGTCGCCTTCGAGCCCAAGCCCGACAGCGACTGGCTGCAACTGACCTTCCGCTTTATCGACCAGGATGCACAGAAACTGGACTACATCTCGCGGCTGATCGCGCGGGGTACGGCGCAGAAGCATTTTGTGCCGGGTGCCTGATTCACAGAACGCCACCTGTCCCCTGTGGAAGGGGGCGTGCTCCCGATGGTCTTTCATTCAACATCTTCGTTGGCTGAACTACCGCAATCGCGAGCAAGCCCGCTCCTACATGTGAAGTTCGTTGTTTTCAGTATCGGGTAAATCTCACACGGTCTTGTCATCAAGCCTTGCTAGCCTGCCATTCAGTCCCCCCGGCAGGTTCGCGTCATGCTCATTCGCCTACTGCTGCTCTGCGTATTGGCCACGGTTGCTACCTCGACCCCGGCCATGACCCTCTACAAATCCACCGACGCCAATGGCGAGGTGTTTTTCAGCGACCGGCAAACCCCCGGCGCCCAGGCGTTTGTGATCCGGGAGCGGGAGGCCGTGCGCGTGCAACGGCCGGTGCTCGACCGGCCAAGGCCCGGTTATCCCCAGCAGGCCTGCCGCTACCCCTTGCCCTGGCGCGGCGGGCCGTTTCGCCTGAGCCAAGGCCCCAACGGCAGCTTTAGTCATACCGACGCCAAAAGCCGCTACGCCATGGACATTGCCATGCCCGAAGGCACGCCGATCATTGCGGCGCGCAGCGGCAGGGTGGTGAAGATCGAGAATGACCAGGCCGGGCGCGGCAACGATGCTTCAGGGAATTTCGTGCGGGTGCTGCACGATGACGGCACCCAGGGCGTGTACCTGCACCTCAAGCAAGGTTCGGTCAGCGTCAGGCCGGGGCAGCGGGTGGCGGTGGGCAGTGCGCTGGGGTTGTCGGGCAACACCGGCAACAGCAGCGGGCCGCACCTGCACTTTGTGGTGCAGCAGCGGACCGAGGCGGGGCTGGTATCGATCCCGTATGAGTTCAACCAGCCCGTGGGGGTATTGCCCAATTTTGCCTTGGGCAATTGACGGTCAGTCCAGCAGCAGGACCTTGGCCAACACGATTTTCGGCCCTTTCATCTTCTTGATGATGATCCGCAGGCCTTCAACTTCGAGGACTTCTTCCTCTTCCGGCACCCGCTTGAGGGTGTCGTAGACCAGCCCGGCCAGGGTTTCCGCTTCGATGTGGTCGAGGTCGACGCCAAGCAGGCGTTCCACCTTGAACAGCGGCGTATCGCCGCGTACCAGCAGTTTGCCTGGCTGGTAGGCGAGGATGCCGCGCTCGGCCTTGCGGTGTTCGTCCTGGATATCGCCCACCAGCACTTCGAGCACGTCTTCCATGGTCAGGTAGCCGATGACCTTGCCGTCGGCTTCTTCCACCAGGGCGAAGTGCGCGCCGCCTTTGCGGAACTGCTCCAGCAACTGCGACAGCGGCATGTGCCGCGACACGCGCTCCAGCGGGCGGGTCAGTTCGGCCAGGTTGAACGACTCGGGGAGATGGTCCAGGTTCGCCAGTTCCAGCAGCAGGTCCTTGATGTGCAGCAGGCCCACAAACTCGTTGCGCTGCGCGTCATACACCGGGTAACGGCTGAATTTGTGGCGGCGGAACAGCGCGAGGATTTCCTTGAGCGGAGCGTTGAAGTCCAGGGTCACCAGGTCTTCCCGCGAGTTGGCCCAGTCGACCACTTCCAGTTCGCCCATTTCCACGGCCGAGGCCAAGACGCGCATGCCTTGGTCGCTGGGGTCCTGCCCACGGCTGGAGTGCAGGATCAGCTTGAGTTCTTCGCGGCTGTACTGGTGCTCATGGTGCGGGCCGGGTTCGCCTTGCCCGGCGATCCGCAGGATGGCATTGGCGCTGGCGTTGAGCAGGTAGATTGCCGGGTACATGGCCCAGTAGAACAGGTACAGCGGCACGGCCGTCCACAGCGACAGCAGTTCCGGCTTGCGAATGGCCCAGGACTTGGGCGCCAGTTCACCGACCACGATGTGCAGGTAGGAAATCAGGAAGAAGGCGGAAAAGAACGACACGCCTTTGATCACTTCCGGCGACTCGACGCCAGCGGCGCCCAGCAGCGGCTCGAGGATATGCGCAAACGCCGGCTCGCCGACCCAGCCCAGGCCCAGGGAGGCGAGGGTGATACCCAACTGGCAGGCCGACAGGTAGGCGTCGAGCTGGCGGTGGACGGTGCGCAGGATCTGCCCGCGCCAACCGTTGGTGTGGGCGATGGCCTCGACCCGCGTGGAGCGCAGTTTGACCATGGCAAACTCCGCCGCAACGAAGAACGCGTTGAGCAGTACCAGGATCAGTGCAAAAAGAATCATGCCGAAATCGGCGAAGAGTGTGGCGAGGGTGATACTTGGGGAAGGGTCCATGATGGGGTTTTGCGGGTTCCGTATGTTCAATAGGGGTGACAGGAGCGCCTGAAAGGCGGACACAAGTCGGCCAATGTAGCGGCTGGCGCAGCGCTTGCCTAGTGGTTGCTGCCTGATGGAGCCAGGAATACCTGCGTCGCAACAATGCAATTCCAAATGTGGGAGGGGGCTTGCTCGCACATTTAGTGTTGTATTGTGTCCGGGTTATTCATCATTCACGACCATCCGCGAACGGGTTACCTGGGGCGGCGAAAAATGGCAGGTAAAGGTGCTGCCGTGGCCGAGCACACTGCTGATTTCCAGGCGTGCGCGGTGGCGCAGCAGCACGTGCTTGACGATCGCCAGGCCCAGCCCGGTGCCGCCGGTGTTGGAGTTGCGGCTGGAGTCGACGCGGTAGAAGCGCTCGGTCAGGCGCGGCAGGTGCTTGGCGTCGATGCCGATGCCGGAGTCTTGCACACTCAGGTGCGCGCCCTGGGCGTCGGCCCACCAGCGGATGCGGATATTGCCCTTGTCCGGGGTGTACTTCACGGCGTTGAACACCAGGTTGGAAAACGCGCTGCGCAATTCGCCTTCGCTGCCTTTGAGCAGTACCGACGGGTCGGCTTCCAGGGTGATCTGTTGCCCGCGTTGGCCGGAGAGGGCCTGGGCGTCGTTCTTGATGGTCTGCAACAGGCTTTGCACCGCCACCGGGTGGTTATCCGACGGGTAATCGGTCGCCTCCAGCTTGGCCAGCAACAGCAGGTCATTGAGCAGGGTTTGCATGCGCGAGCCTTGCTGCTGCATCTGCTGCAGGGCGCGGCTCCAGCGCGGGTTGATCTCGTCGACGTTGTCCAGCAGCGTCTCCAGGTAGCCGCAGATCACCGTCAACGGGGTGCGCAGCTCGTGGGAGACGTTGGCAACGAAGTCCTTGCGCATCTGTTCCAGCTGGTGGATGCGGGTTACGTCGCGCACCAGCATCAAGTGTTCGTTGTTGCCGTAGCGCGTCAGGTACAGCTGGATGCGTACGCGGTCGTTGGTGGGCGAGGGAATTTCCAGGGCTTCTTCGTAGTTTTCCTGCTCGAAGTATTCCTTGAAGCGCGGGTGGCGGACCAGGTTGGTCACCGGTTGGCCGCTGTCCTGGGGCGTCTTGAGGCCCAGCAGGGTCTCGGCGGCGCGGTTCCACCATTCGAGGTTGCCGTCGCTGTCGAGCATGATCACTGCGTCTTTCAGCGCGGCGGTGGACTCCTGCACCCGGTCGATCACCGCTTGCAGGCGCCCGCGTACCCGTTGGTCGCGGCGTTGCAGGTGGTAGATGCTGTCGAACACCTCGCCCCACAGGCCGTAGCCGTCGGGTGGTGCTTCATCGGGTTTGTGTTGGCGCAGCCATTCATGCAGGCGCAGCAATTGCTTGAGGGTCCAGCCCAGGTACAGACCAATGCCGACGGCCAGGCTCCAGCCGTATTGGCCGCTGATCAGGCCTACCAGCAAGCAGCCGGTGATCAACAGCAGCAGGTGGCGGATCAGCGTGCCATGCCAGTTTTGGTTCACTTGAACATGCGTCCTTGTCAGCTGTTAAGTCAGGCTCTTGCGTTCAGAAACCGGCTGGCTCAGCCCTTGGTGGAAAACCGATAGCCGGTGCCGCGCACGGTTTGTACCAGATTCTCGTAGGCATCGCCCAGGGCTTTGCGCAGGCGACGGATATGCACGTCCACGGTGCGCTCTTCCACGTACACATTGCCGCCCCACACTTGGTCCAGCAACTGGCCGCGGGTGTAGGCGCGTTCCTGGTGGGTCATGAAGAACTGCAGCAGACGGTATTCGGTCGGGCCCATCTCGGCGGGCTTGCCGTCGATGGTCACGCGGTGGCTGATCGGGTCCAGCAACAGGCCGCCGACTTCGATCGGTGCTTCGCCATCGGTCGGGCCGGCGCGGCGCAGTACGGCTTTCAGGCGTGCGACCAGTTCCCGTGGGGAAAACGGCTTGGTGATGTAGTCATCGGCGCCGACTTCCAGGCCCTGGATCTTGTTGTCTTCTTCGCCCTTGGCCGTGAGCATGATGATCGGGATATCGCCGGTCAGCTCGTCACGCTTGAGGCGCCGCGCCAGTTCGATGCCGGAGGTGCCGGGCAGCATCCAGTCGAGCAGGATCAGGTCCGGTTTGCGGTCGACGATAATGGCATGGGCCTGCTGCGAGTTCTCCGCCTCCAGGCAGTCATAGCCGGCCATTTCCAACGCGACGGCGATCATCTCGCGAATGGGCGCTTCGTCGTCGACGATCAGAATGCTCCTGCCAACCATGCCTAAAGTCCTCTTGTCATTTAACTGTCTTGCGCCGCATTAGATAACGGAATTATTGCAGTCGTGTGACAGTAATTTAGCTGCTCGCGCAATTCCCGCCTGCGTGGACTACGCTTTGGGTCCGAATCCTGACAACCACAAAAGGAAGGTTCCGATGACTTACAGTACTTTTTCTTGGAAGGCCTTGCTGGTCACGGCGGCGTTGACGCTGCCGACCCTGGCATTCGCGGCGGACCCCGCGACGACCAAAGACGGGATACTGGTCGATCACAACGGCATGACGCTCTACACCTTTGCCAAGGACGCCGATGGCAAATCCCTGTGCAACGATAAGTGCGCCGCCAACTGGCCGCCATTGATGGCGGCGTCCACCGACAAGCCCATGGGCAAGTGGACCGTGATCACCCGTGACGACCAGAAGAGTCAGTGGGCCTACAGCGGCAAGCCGCTCTACACCTTCGTCATGGACAAGAAGGCCGGCGACATGACCGGTGAAGGCAAGATGGACGGGGCCTGGAAAGTCGCCAAGCCTTAGTTGGGCCCTCGCGATGAGGGGCCTGGCCCCTCATCGAAAGCCGTAATCCGCGACAATCCCGACAAAGATCGCCAACCCGGCCCAGTGGTTGTGCAAAAACGCCTTGAAGCACTTCATCCGGTCCCTGTCCCGGGTGTACCAGAATTCCCAGGCAAAACAGCCCGCCGCCGCCAGCAACCCCAGGTGGAACCAGCCGCCCAGCTCGAACCGCGCGCCGGCCAGCAACAGGCACGCCAGCGCCAGGCCTTGCAGGGTCAGAATGATCGCCCGGTCGGCGTCGCCAAACAGGATGGCGGTAGACTTCACGCCGATCTTCAAATCGTCGTCGCGGTCGGTCATGGCGTAATAGGTGTCGTAGCCCACCGTCCACAGCACATTAGCGATGTACAGCAGCCACGCGGCGGCAGGCAGGTTGCCGGTTTCGGCGGTGAACGCCATCGGCATGCCCCAGGAAAACGCCGCGCCCAGCACCACTTGCGGGTAATAGGTGTAGCGCTTCATGAACGGATAGCTCGCCGCCAGCGCCAGGCCGCCGAGGGACAGCAGGATGGTCGTCGCGTTGGTCAGCAGCACCAGCAGGAAGCTGATGCCCATCAGCAGCGCGAAAAACACCAGCGCCTCTTTCGAGCTGATCTTGCCGCTGACCAGTGGGCGTTGCTCGGTGCGCTTCACGTGGCCGTCGACCTTGCGGTCGGCCCAGTCGTTGATCACGCAGCCGCCGGCGCGAGTGAGCACCACGCCGAGCACGAAAATCAGGATATTGATCAAGGACGGCGAGCCCTTGCCGGCGATCCACAGCGCCCACAGCGTCGGCCACAGCAGCAGATAGATGCCGATGGGTTTGTCCATGCGCGTCAACTGAATGAAATCCCAGGCCCTGGGGTTCAGACGGTTCAAGGATTTGAGCAGGCGTTGATACATCAGCGGTTCTCCGGGTGGTCATGCACCGCGTGCCACAGGCTCGGCAGGAAAATTTCGGCGACCAGCACGCTCAGCGCCCCGCGATCGAACCGCGAGCGGCGCGCCCACAGCCCGTCGAGCTGATCGGCTGTGGGCAGCCATGGGCGTGGGTAATGGCAGACCTCGATCGCCCGGCGCGTGAAGGCGCGGTCGCAGAACAGCAGCTCGCCCAGGGAGCGGCTCCCCAGCTCGTCCATATGCAACCCGTCGCCTTGCAACGCACTGCGCGACGCCACGCTGCGGGCAAACACCCACGGCTGGCCATGCCCGCGCAAATACACCTCGCGCACCCAACCGATGCTGGCCTGGGGCAGGTCCAGTGCCGCGCACTCATCGTCGCGCAACGGCTGCCAGCCTTCGCACAGCGGCGTCACGCTGAAACTGTCGCTGGACAGCCCCGTCAGGCGCCGCGTCAGCGAGCCCTCGTCGAACAGCCAGTCAAGGGTCAACGGCGCGGGCAGGGGGCTCAGAAGGCTCTGGGTCAGCCATTGGCAAGCATCGGGAAGGGCGATTGAGTGCGGCACGGTGCGTCAATATTGGCAGCAAAAGAGGCCGCGAGCTTACCATGGCGTCCGGCTCTTTTGCCGGGCTGAACCGGTGCCTTGTGTCGATCGTACTTGCATCTGCAGGCCCCGATCAGTACAAAACGCGCTGAGCCGCACGGCAACGCGGGATCTATCGACCGTCGGCCAACCTGCCTGGACCCTGAGGAAGCAAGTAAATGAAGAAGTGGCAATGCATAGTCTGCGGCCTGATCTATGACGAGAAAGAAGGCTGGCCGGACGACGGAATCGCTCCGGGTACCCTGTGGCAGGACGTTCCGGAAGACTGGCTGTGCCCGGACTGCGGCGTGGGCAAAGTGGATTTCGAAATGATTGAAATCGCGTAATCGCGAATTTAAGAAACGTACTACAAGGAGAAAGGAATGAACGCACCTGTCGTGATCATCGGCACAGGGCTCGCCGGTTACAACGTGGCCCGCGAGTTTCGCAAGCTCGACAGCGATACCCCGTTGTTGCTGATCACCGCGGATGATGGGCGCTCCTACTCCAAGCCCATGCTCTCCACCGGCTTTGCCAAGAACAAGGAAGCCGATGGCCTGAGCATGGCTGAACCCGGCGCCATGGCCGAGCAACTCAAGGCCGAGGTACGCACTCATACCCGTATCACCGGTATTGACCCGGGCCACAAGCGCTTGTGGATCGGCGAAGAAGCGGTGACTTACCGCGACCTGGTCCTGGCCTGGGGCGCGGAAACCGTGCGCGTGCCGGTCGAAGGCGACGCCGCGGAGCTGATTTTCCCGATCAACGATCTTGAAGACTACGCCCGCTTTCGCGCGGCAGCCGTCGGTAAACGCCGCGTGCTGCTGCTTGGCGCCGGCCTGATCGGCTGCGAATTCGCCAACGACCTGATCCTCGGCGGCTACGAAATCGACCTGGTGGCACCGTGCGAGCAAGTCATGCCGACCCTGCTGCACCCAGCGGCGGCCGCAGCGGTACAAGCCGGGCTGGAAGGCCTTGGGGCGCGCTTCCACCTGGGCCCGGTGCTCAACCGCCTGCAACGCAGCGCCGAAGGTCTGGAAGCGCACCTGTCGGACGGTGAAGTGATCCAGTGCGACCTGGTGGTCTCGGCCATCGGCCTGCGCCCGCGTGTCGACCTGGCCGCGGCTGCCGGCTTGCAGGTCAACCGTGGGATCGTGGTCGACCGCCACCTCAAGACCTCCCACGCCAACATCTATGCCCTGGGCGACTGCGCCGAGGTCGATGGCCTGAACCTGCTGTACGTCATGCCGCTGATGAGCTGCGCCCGCGCCTTGGCCCAGACGCTGGCGGGCAACGCCACGGCCGTCAGCTACGGGCCGATGCCGGTCACCGTGAAAACCCCGGTCTGCCCGCTGGTGGTTTCGCCACCGCCACGGGGCACCGAAGGCGTGTGGAGCGTCGAAGGGCAGGGCGCCGACATCAAGGCCCTGTGCCGCGATGCCAGCGGCCGCCTGCTGGGCTACGCGCTGACCGGCAGCGCCGTGATGGAAAAACTGGCGTTGAACAAAGAACTTCCGCCGCTGCTGGCGTAAATACCGGTCGTTCTGTCGGAATAACCCTATTTTTCACCCTAGAAAGGTCGCCACGAGACTGGCGCGGCGTCCGAGGGCATGCCATCCTCACTCCCGTCTGCCGCAGAGTAGAGCCTGCGGCGCCTTGGGCGCTGCTCCATTAGAGAGCAGCACGGACATAACAACAAAAAACCGTCAAAGAGGCTTCACTTATGCGTAAACCAGAACTCGCAGCCGCCATCGCTGAAAAAGCGGACCTCACCAAAGAACAGGCGAATCGCGTCCTCAACGCCGTTCTCGAAGAAATCACCGGCGCCCTGCACCGCAAGGACAGCGTCACCCTGGTTGGCTTCGGCACCTTCCTGCAACGCCACCGCGGCGCCCGCACCGGCAAAAACCCGCAAACCGGTGAGCCTGTGAAAATCAAGGCCAGCAATACCGTTGCGTTCAAGCCGGGCAAGTCGCTCAAAGACAGCGTCAACCCGTAATAGCGGTATCGTCTCGAAGGGGGCGGGGAGGTAGAAAAAGTGGGCACGCCGACTGGGTCGGGTGCCCATTTTTTGTGCGCGTGGAAAAGCAATCGAGGCGCAAGGAGGGGGCTCACGGCTTATACAGTTATTAGTATTAGCGGGGCAGAGTTTTTTATTGTTTGTAAAGGACGATTACTTACGCATTGGAACTTAATGGGTACGAGGCGCCACCTATTAGTCGAGATTGCAGGGACGCGCTCAAGACTATTTTAAAGAGGTGTCTCAATGAAACTCACTGATCTAACTTATATTCCTCCAAATACTCCATCACCTCAGCCAACTGTGCCAGGAAACTCAGTTCCGTTGACGTCGGGTAATGGGCAGCAAACGGCTGACTCCTCGAAGATTGTATATGGTTCGAATGCGGGTAACGGAGGGGGTATTGAATATCCCACGGCGAGTAATGAGAAAATAGGTGCTTCTGAGTTAAGTGGCGCTACTAAGGCTGGCGGAGGACGCAGGGGGGGAGGGTCAAGTGGACATGGAGGTTCCGGAAGTGGATCGAATCCAGGTTCGAATCCAGGATCGAATCCAGGATCGAATCCAGGTTCGAATCCAGGTTCGAATCCAGGTTCGAATCCTCTGCCAAATGGGCAAGGAGGTCCGAATCCTCAGGCAAATGGATCAGGGGGCTCCAATCCTCGGTCAAATAAACAAAGAGGCTCCCATCCTCTGCCAAACCCCAAAGCCGCGTCACCTGGTATTAAGGATTCTTTAAAGACCACGCAAAATATTAACGATCTACACGATAAAAATGGGTTCCCGCCGCTCTCTTCTGAACTGGCGTCCAGCGCGCGCAACTCACTTATCAGTGGGGGGGTAAATTCACTGGTGAATATCCCGTTGAGTGTGGGGGAACATATGGCTTCCAAAGCCATCATCGATAGAATCGAAGCGCAAGCTGCGATGCCAGGCGCGGCAAAAAAGAACGCGGACGGCACGACCACGACCGTAGACCCGGCTGCAACAGAAAAGCAAAAAATAGACGCGCGCCTCGAAGACAGTGAAATAAAAACAGAGTTGATGGTCAACCAGATCCTTTCCATTAACGAAGGATCTGAGGCTAATGCGGTTAGTAAAAAATCGGAGGCACCAAAAGACACAGCCGGGCGCTTGACCAATCAAGAAAAAACCATGGATGGCATAGAAGCCCAGTTGCAAGACCTGGGTACACGATACGACCTTGTTTATAAACCGTATGAAGCGCCGAAGTCGTCGGATGCACCGACTGACAAGTCTCGTATGGATGCGATTGAACTGCGCCACAAGCACATGAACAGAATGATTAAAAGATTGATAACGCTTGTAGAATCGGATGTAACGTAGTCTTGATAAACTCTTGATTCAAGAGTGGAGAGTGGCGGATTTGTTTAGGCAAGTCCGCCCTGTCCGTAAAATTTTAATAGCGGTGCGGTCTCGAAGGGCTGCGGGACGGTAGGAAAAATGGGCATGCCGACTGGGTTGGGTGCCCATTTTTGGTGGGACGGGACTAGGGAATCTCCCTCGGCTTGATTGTTGTGGCGCATTACCCGAGTATTTGCGCTTTCCCGAGTCACTCACATCCATGGAAAGCGATCACTGTGACCCTCTACAGAATTCAAGAAGCGGACCTCGACATCCCTGATGCCTGGCAGGACCAGAGTATCAATATCTTCAAGCTGCCGGCCGTTGGCGGCGCCAAGGAAGCCAGTTTTGTCATCAGTCGTGATGCCTCCCAAGGCGACGCGATCTTCGCGGATTACATCGACAAGCAAGTGAAGAGCGCAGAGCAGCAATTGCCTGAGTTCAAGTTGGTCCAACGATGGGACACGGTGCTGCATGAACATGCCGCCACATTGCTGGATTACACCTGGAAGCGTGAAGGGCGCGAACTGATGTTGCGCCAGATGTTTATCGAACGAAAACCGGCCGTGCTGATCACCACATTGACGACCACGCCGAGTGATCTGGCTCATCACGAGACTGCCTGGAAAATTGCCATGAGCAGCCTCAAACCCCTTGTGTCAGGCACCTGATTCATACACGGCAGCGGTTTAACCAATACGGCAGATAGACGCAATGGATGCGCAAGCAGCAGCACGCTTGGGTGATGAAATAGCCCACGGTTTTGGGGTCATGTCGATGATCGCCGGCGCTGTGGCGGGCGCATTGATTGGAGCTGCAGTCATCGCTGCCACCGTTGCCACAGGTGGAGTGGCGGTGGCGATCATGGCAGGCTCGGTCGCTGCGGGCGGTTTGTCGATGTTCCAAATCGTCAAAGGTCTAAATACGCTTTTCAACCTACCCGAACCTACCACGGGGAAGTTGTTGAAGGGCAGTTTCAATGTCTATATCAATGGCCTCAATGCGATGCGAGCGGGAGAGGACATCGCCTCGTCCTGTACCGGTTTTCCGATGAGTCACCCAATGTGGCCGTTTCCGGTATTGATCGCCGAAGGCAGTGCCACGGTCTTTATCAACGGCAAGCCGGCGGCCCGCTTGCATAGCAAAATGGTCTGCGGTGCACATATCAAGAGTGGCAGCCCCAATACGTTTATCGGTGGGCCGACAGTTTCGGTTGCGTTTGTTCTTGATATCGAAGGTTGGATGCATTCCGGGCTGGAGCTTATGGGGCTGCTGGCAGCCGGCGCTGCACTGGTAATGGCCGCCATGGTGGGTCTTGCGGTACTTGTCGAGTTTGTCGTGATCGGCGGCCTGGTTTTAGGCGGCATGACCCTACTGGGTGAATTGGGTGACCGGCTTGGGCCGGGCTATCGAGATCTGCTCCAAGGCGTGGCAGGTATGGCGATGCTAGGGCTGAGTCCGAAGATGGCAAGGTTGGCGACGCCTAAGTACAAACTTGGCGTGACTGAGGCTGATATCCTGGCAATGCCGAAGGGAAGCCGACCAAATGCCGATACCTACCTCTCACCTAAGTACGTAAGCGAACATCTAGCCCAGTTCGATAAAGGCGCCTCGCGCTTCATGACAAAGTCCAACCTCGACAAGTACGGAATTGCTCAGCGTGATGGCACCTCCTTCATTATGCCCAAGCACGAGGCGGATCAATTGCTGGCCAACGCCAAGGGTGACCCGAGAGCGTTGGAGCAGGCGCTTGGATTACCGAAAAACACGCTGGATAACAGCACTCTGGTTCGCATCGATATCCCCGCCCCGAAAGACTTGAATCTACGGATTCCCTCCGGGAATGAGGCCGGGGCGAATGAGTTATGGATTCCTGGCGGTAAACTGCCTACGGGCAGCAGTGAGGCAGTCATTGACGCAGGCAGTATTGCGCCCACTGACTTCAGTTGGACGCCATTAGGATTTTAGAGGTGATCATGAAATTTCAGGATGTTTTTGTAAGTCGGGAGCACATGTTTTCCGTTGGAATCGAAAAGGAGTCGGGTCGTTTTTACGTATCCATACCGGTCAGCAACGGTATGGTCGATTACGAGGAATATTATGAAATTGATCGGGCAACTTTTGAACTGTTCAAGCGTGACCCGAACGCTGCTCTACCGTTCGTCATGCGTTGTCGCAAGCGCGAGTTGGACGAGCTGTTGCTGATTCAGCCGGGAACGAACCGAGGCACGGCGATCTGACGTTTCAACATCGTCTACCCACACTTCTGAAAGGATCTATGGAAAGGAGTGCTGACGCGCTCGGTAGGTTGTTGGGTGATGGCACCTACAATGCGGTAGCGGCGAAAGCCAACGTCGAAGATGGGCTGGGCCACAAGTACTATGAGGCGTGGCGAGTGCTGGACCCAAACAGTGCCGAAGCAAAAGCCATTGCCAATAAGAGCAAAGCCTATTACGACGCGATAAGGGGGAGCAGTGGCAATTGATTTTGAAGCGCTTTTGACCCGGGATGTGTTCATCGACTACAACTTCGAAGAAGTCATGTATCGCTGGGATCATCGAGAGAAAAAATATACGTCAAGTTCTATGGCGCACAAGAGCGTACTGAGCCGGTTGCTCCTGACCATCGTCTGTATCGGGAAGCGTTGTGCTCGGGCCGGGAAATCACTCGTGAGCAATATGAAAAAGGATTTACACGTCAATGAGTATTCTCGACACCGTCATTGCGCTGGCCTGTCGTGTTCATGCTGGGCAGCTGGATAAGTCTGGCAAGCCTTACATTCTGCATCCGCTGCGCTTGATGTTGAAATTCGAGACATTGGATGAGCAGGTTGTCAGCGTTCTGCACGATGTTGTCGAAGACAGTGATGTCACCCTGGATGAATTAAGACAATTAGGCCTCAGCGAGCACGTGATACGTGCCATCGACTGTCTCTCAAAGCGTCCTGGCGAAGTCTACGAAGACTTTATCGCGCGGATTCGGCCTGACGAGTTGGCGCGCAAGGTGAAAATCGAAGATATCCGGGACAACCTCAACCTCACGCGATTGCCCACCTTAGAGGCCAAGGACCTGGAACGGATCGCCAAATATCACAAAGCGCTGCGCTATCTTTTGCTGTCGACCTGATCGACTGGGCAGGCGCTCTGTCTGCCTTGTCAGCGCTTGGGAAAGAAGGCTTTCACCGCTGCATCAATAACGCTTTTGATGCCTTTACCCTTGTTATCCACGGCACAAGCATTGCCCGCATTGAGGTCCAGCCGGCCGCCTGTATCGATATTGCCGTTACCACTGGCGTAAATATTGAACGCGGTACCCGAGATGTTGATCTCGCCATTGGCATTGAACTCCAGCACGCTCTTTCCACAGACCAGTCGAATTTGCGATCCTGCCTCGATCAGGTATTGGGTGTTGATACTGTCGCTCTTGGCCCCGCCGACATGCAAAGCATCGTTAGCCAACACCGCGCGCAGGCGGTCATTACCGATTCTGACCGTCTCGTTGTGATCCACAGTGCTGTGGCGGTCATGCCCCACCCAATGGCCTTCGTCATTTTCTACGGCAATATCCTGATTACGCTCCGCGTGGATATAGAGTTGCTCGGCGCCTTTTTTGTCCTCCATGCGGATTTCGTTGAAATTGGCGGGTGAGCCACCCTTGCTGGAGCGGCTTTTCATACCACTTTGTGTGGCATTCTCGGGCAGTTTGTACGGCACCGTCTGCTCCGCGTTGTACACCCGCCCAGTAATAATCGGCCGGTCGGGGTCGCCTTCCAGAAAGCTCACAATCACCTCCTGGCCGATTCGTGGGATCTGCATCGAGCCCCAGTTCTTGCCGGCCCAGGATTGCGATACGCGTATCCAGCACGAGCTGTTTTCGTTGGACTGGTCGTGGCGGTCCCAGTAGAAATGCACCTTCACGCGGCCGTACTGGTCGGTCCAGATTTCCTCGCCTTTGGGGCCGACCACCAGCGCGGTCTGCGGGCCTTTGACGATGGGGCGATAGGTGTTGGCCAGCGGGCGGAAGCTTTGTTGGGCGTCGATGCAGGTCAGGCTGCTGTCGAACTGCGCCGAGCTGGAGCCGCCGCCGCTTTCCAGGCTTTCCTGAACGATGTAATAGCGGCAGCCGACGATCAGGTATTCGCGGTTCTGGTCCTGGCGACTGAAGCCGGTGAGGCTGAACAGGTGGCCGGAACCGAGGCCGCGGGCGTTGCCGTTGAATTCGATTTGTTCATGCAGGGTTTGCAGGGCTTCGATGCGGGTGCGCGCGTAGTGTTCGCCGTCCGCGCTTTGCACGTAGGTGCCGGGGTAGTCGTACAACGGGTAGTCGCCGGCGGCGTGCGGGCGCGGCATCGCCGAGCGCACGTCGATGCTCGCGCTGGGGCGCTGGAAGTCGTAGTCGTTGAGCTCCAGCGAGCCCGGCTGCACTTGCTGGGCCAGGTGCCAGTTGTACAGGTGGTCGCGTTCGCGTTGCTGCTCGTCCTTGGGGTAGTACGGAATCGACGCGTAGCCCGGCACCGTGGCGTGGGCGCCGTAGGCATCGGCCAGCACCAGCACGTGGCGGTCCTGTTCATGGCGGAAGAAGTAGTAGATGCCTTCCTGTTCCATCAAGCGGCTGACGAAATCGAAGCTGGTCTCGCGGTACTGCACGCAGTATTCCCACTCGCGATACGGCCGGCTCAGGGCGTCTTCGAAGTCGGAAAAGCCGAGGTCGCGGAACACTTGCTTGATGATCTGCGGGATGCTCAGGTTCTGGAAAATCCGACAGTCCGACGTGCGGCTCAGCAGCCACAGCCACGGGCGCAGCGTCACCTGGTAGCTGGCGAACTGGCCCTGGTCGATGCTCTGGCTGCACTGCGCGACGATGCCGTGAAAGTGCCGCTCGCCGCCGTCCGCCAATTGCACACCGACGCTCATCGGCTTGCCCAGCAACTGGTTGAGGTCGATGTTGGCGTCCAGGGAGGTCAGTTGCAGCTCATAGGCGAACAGCCGGCCCAACTCTTCGCCGCCACCCATTTGATTGAGCAACAGCACGTCCGGCCCGAGGGGGCTGGTGATTTTGGCTAGGCGTGAGGTTTGGTTGAATAGCATCGGTTAACCCGTAAATTGCGTAATAGCTGAAGAAACCGGCTGCAAATGTGGGAGGGGGCTTGCCCCCGATAGCAGTGTGTCAGTTGATGCATCTGGTGACTGATTCACCGCCATCGGGGGCAAGTCGAATCGTCGCACCGCCCCTCCCACATTTTTGATCGTGTTTCTTCAGGTCAATCGTTGAACTGATAGTGCAATTCGTTATCCCGGCTACTAATCCGCACACCCGCCAGCGCCTTGCCTTCGAGCATGCGCGTGAGAAATTCACGGCTCATGTCCGGCAGCAGGCTGTTGGTGAGGATCGTGTCGATCATGCGCCCGCCGCTTTCGGTCTCGGTGCAGCGCGAGACGATCAAATCGACCACCGCGTCGTCGTAATCGAAGGCGACTTTGTGGGTGTTCTGCACACGCTTCTTGATGCGCTCGAGTTGCAGGCGGGTGATCGCCTTGAGCATCTCGTCGCTCAGCGGGTAATACGGGATGGTCACCAGTCGGCCGAGCAGTGCGGGCGGGAAAATCTCCAGCAGCGGCTGGCGCAGGGCTTTGGCAATGTCTTCCGGCGCGGGGATGTTCGCCGGGTCTTTGCAGACCTGGGAAATCAACTCGGTGCCGGCGTTGGTGGTCAGCAGGATCAGCGTGTTCTTGAAGTCGATGACCCGGCCTTCGCCGTCTTCCATCACGCCCTTGTCGAACACCTGGAAGAAGATCTCGTGTACGTCCGGGTGGGCTTTTTCCACCTCGTCCAGCAGCACCACGCTGTAGGGTTTGCGCCGTACCGCTTCGGTCAGCACGCCGCCTTCGCCGTAGCCGATGTAGCCCGGTGGCGCGCCCTTGAGGGTCGACACGGTGTGGGCTTCCTGGAACTCGCTCATGTTGATGGTGATGACGTTCTGCTCGCCGCCGTACATGGCTTCGGCCAGGGCCAGGGCGGTTTCGGTCTTGCCCACGCCGGAGGTGCCGGCCAGCATGAACACGCCGATCGGCTTGCTCGGGTTGTCGAGGCCGGCGCGGGAGGTCTGGATGCGCTTGGCGATCATCTGCAAGGCGTGGTCCTGGCCGATGATGCGTTTCTTCAGGTGCTGGTCGAGGTTGAGCACGGTTTCCAGTTCGTTGCGCGCCATGCGGCCGACCGGGATGCCGGTCCAGTCGGCGACCACCGAGGCCACGGCCTGGTAATCCACGGTCGGCAGGATCAGCGGGGTTTCGCCTTGCAGCGCGGTGAGGCGCTGCTGCAGGTCGACCAATTGCGCACGCAACTCATCGTTGCCGCTGTCGACCACGCCGGCTTTTTCACGCAACGTCGCGCGGGTGGCGAGCAACTCATCGACCAGGGTTTTCTCTTCGGCCCAGCGGCTTTCCAGGCTGGCCAGGCGCTCGCGCTCGGCACTCAGCAGGGCTTCGCTGTTGCTCTGGCGTGCCCCGATGGCGATGCCGATCGCATGCTCGCGGGCGATGATCTGCAGCTCGGTTTCCAGGGCTTCGATGCGGCGACGGCTGTCGTCGACTTCGGCCGGCACCGCATGCAGGCTGATGGCGACGCGGGCGCAGGCGGTGTCCAGCAGGCTGACGGATTTATCCGGCAACTGGCGCGCCGGGATGTAGCGGTGGGACAGCTTCACCGAGGCTTCCAGTGCTTCGTCGAGGATCTGCACCTGATGGTGTTTCTCCATGGTCGAGGCCACGCCGCGCATCATCAGCAGCGCCTTGTCTTCCGACGGTTCGGCCACCTGCACTACCTGGAAACGGCGGGTCAGGGCCGGGTCTTTTTCGATGTGTTTCTTGTACTCGGCCCAGGTGGTCGCGGCCACGGTACGCAAGGTGCCGCGGGCCAGGGCCGGTTTGAGCAGGTTGGCTGCGTCACCGGTGCCGGCGGCACCACCGGCACCCACCAGGGTGTGGGCTTCGTCGATGAACAGGATGATCGGCTTCGGCGAGGCCTGGACGTCTTCGATGACCTGGCGCAGGCGCTGTTCGAACTCGCCTTTCATGCTGGCGCCGGCTTGCAGCAGGCCGACGTCGAGGCTGCGCAGTTCCACGTCTTTCAGCGCGGGCGGCACGTCGCCGGCGACGATGCGCAGGGCGAAGCCTTCGACCACGGCCGTCTTGCCCACGCCGGCTTCACCGGTGAGGATCGGGTTGTTCTGGCGTCGACGCATGAGGATATCCACCAACTGGCGGATCTCTTCGTCGCGGCCGACGATCGGGTCGAGCTTGCCGCTGCGTGCCTGTTCGGTCAGGTCGACCGTGAAACGCTTGAGCGCTTCCTGCTTGCCCATCGCACTCGGCGCCATCGCACCGCTGGCTTCGCCCGGAACGGCGCCGGCGTTGAAACCGTCGCTGGCCGTCAACGCATTCTCCGGCGAGTCGCCGACGTACTCGTCAAAGCGTTCGCTCAGGGCTTCGGCCTTGACCTTGTCGAACTCCGCCGACAAACCCAACAGCGCATGGCGCAGGCTCGGCGTCTTCAGAATGCCCAGCAGCAGATAACCGGTACGCACCTGGCTTTCGCCGAACATCAGGCTGCCGTAGACCCAGCCGCGCTCCACGGCTTCTTCCACATGGGAGGACAGGTCGGTGATCGAAGTCGAGCCCCGCGGCAGGCGGTCGAGGGCTTCGGTCAGGTCGCGGGCCAGGCGCGCCGGTTCCACGTTGAACTGACGGATGATGCGGTGCAGGTCCGAGTCCTGCAGTTGCAGCAACTGGTGAAACCAGTGGGCCAGTTCCACATACGGATTGCCCCGCAGCTTGCAGAACACCGTGGCGGCTTCGATGGCTTTGTAGGCCACGCTGTTGAGTTTGCCGAACAGTGCGGCGCGACTGATTTCACCCATGCTCTGGATTCCTTGAGGTGGTGGCGTGATCGGCGTAATGCCGGGCCAGGATTAGGTCGTTGGCATCAACCGCAGGGCGGCCGAGCCAGGTGTTGAAGCCCAGGCGGAACCGGCCGTTGAGTTGCAGCGCCGGGACTTCGGGTTGTTGCAGAACCAGGTTCAAGTCCCAGTCCAATTCATGGCCCAGGTACTCGGCCACCCAGGCCACCAGCTCGTTGAACGGCTGGCTGCCGGGCAGCATGCCCATGTAGTCGTCCAGCGCGAGCGGGCCCAGGCGGATGCGGAATTTGTGCTGGCGGTCCCACACATGGCTGCCCAGGCAGAAGTCCACGCCGAGCCGGTTGGCGCTGACCCCGACGCGACTGCGCTCGGGCAGCTCGAGCCATTGGCCGATGTATTCTTCGATCTCTACCGGCAGGCCGAAGTACTCGCCAAGGATCGCCTTCAAGCCATCCGGGTAGCGGGTCTGCGCCGACAGGTGGCCGCTGTAATGCAGCTTTGCCGTGTCGGGGATCAGCCCCTGGTTGAGCAGGCTCGGCATGCCCCGACCGCTCAAGGCCGCGAGGCGCGCCGACCAGTAATCATCGTCCGGGCGGTCGTGGCTGACGGTCGGCCGCGCCTCGGCCCAGGCCCGGTAGAACAGGCTCAACAGGCGATGGTGGAAGATATCCAGGAACTGTTTGCTGGTGCTGTCGGCATTGTTGCGCTGGCGTTCGCGCACGTACTCGGTGATGTGCAGCGGCAGCGGGCCGTTGGGTCCGCCGAGGCCGAAAAAGTACTGCTGCAGCCGCGCTGGCTTGCCGTCGCCAGCGGGGTCGACCGAGGCCAGGGTGGCCGGGGCGAAGGTGCAGTCGGCCTGTTGCCCGAGGCGCAGCGGGTCGTCCGCCAGGCGCAGGGACTGGCCCAGGCGCGGCAGGTCCGGCGATTCGCATTCGATACGCCGCAGCGCCTGGAAGAAATCGTATTCCCAGGGCTCCTGGTGCATTGCATCCAGGGTACTCACAGGGTCGGACGACGTCCGGGCTTGGCTTTCCATCGCATGATCTCGCCGCGTTCGGTGGTACGGATCACCGTCTCGGTAAAACTGTTGATCGACACGTAGCGTGCCAGGAAGCGTTCCAGTACCGCACCGAGCAGGAACACGCCGGTGCCGCGAAACGCGTTTTCATCGAATTCCAAGGTGATTTCCAGGCCGCGTCCAAACACGATCGGGCCGGGCATCGGCAGGCGCCGGGTCACCGCTTTGCTGCTGACTTCGCGCAGGCCTTCGATCTGCAATTGCAGGGCAGCGTCGTTGCTGTCGCCATACAGGCGCAGCAGTTCGCGCAAGGCGCCTGCGCCCTGGCCCTGTTCGCTCAGGGACAAGTAGTTGAGCGACAGCTGGCTGATCAGGCGCCAGGCCTTGGCGTCATGGGCGTGGCTGGCGCGCGGGCGGCTCGGCCCGGCGACGCAGCGCACGGCCAGCACCGGGGCGCTGTCGGCGAGGGTAAAGTCGGTCTTACCATTGCCCACGCTCATGAACAGCGGCAAGTCGCGGTTGGTACACAGCGCGCTTACGCCGAGTTGGCGCAGGTCGTGGCGATAGGGCGCTTGCTGGCTGTCCACCAGGCTGACGAAGGTTTCGCTGCCCACGTAGGTGGAGCGCGGGCCGTTGCGCCGCTGGTCGCTGGACAGCACCCGCGGCTCACGGCGCACGGTGTAGTACGCCTGGTCGCGGCCATAACGCGAGGGGTCGCGCACCGCATAGAACGGCAGGAACGGCTGCTCCGGCCCGGTGCCGTGGCCGGTGATGCCGTCGAGGGAGTGAATCTCGAAATCCATCGGCCGCGTGCGGTCGGCGATCACATGGTGTTCGTTGACCCGCTCGGACAAGTGGATACGGTCCACGCGTTTCGGGAACAGGTTGATCGCCGGGGTGCAGAACGGCAGGAACTGCGCGGCGCCGACGCTGCCTTCCAGGCTCGGTTCGTGGCGGTCGAACAGCACGATCAGTTCCAGTTCCTGGCCGTCGCAACGCTTGACCGCACGGCTCAGCTCGGCGAACTCGATGAACAGGAAGCGGTGGGGCAGGGCGAAGTATTCCTGCAGCAACCGATAGCCCTGGAACGCCCGCGCCACCACGGGCATGGCCGCGTCGGCGTCGTCGAAACCGCGCGAGCGCAGCGCGTCTGGTGGCAGGCGCTCGACCCAATCGCCCCCCGGCTTGCGCGCAAACACCGCGCAGGCATTGCCCAGTAATTGTTCGTAGAGGCGGAACGGTTGCTCATCCGCACCGCTGAGGTACAGCGGCAGGTTGTCCAGCGCGAGGCTGTTGAACGGCAACTCGGCGCCGGTGCGCAGGGTCAGGCGCAAACCGGCCTTGGCTTTCGGTTCGCTGGCCGCCAGGCGCCCGAGCACGGCGGCGGGGTTGCCGAAGTACTCGGCGTGGCTGACCTGCAACGGCCACAGCGTCACCGGGTGAGCGGTGCGGTACTCGCAGCAGGTCTGGGTTTCGCGGCCCAACGCGGCGCGCAATACGCTGTCGCGCGGCAACGGGAAACCGCTGGCCAGGGAGCCTTCATCCGGGTCGGTCTGCAGTTGCACCACGGTCATCGACGGGGTCGGCGCCAGGTAGTGTGGGTAGGCGATTTCCAGCAGGTTATGGGTGAAGGTCGGGTACTCGGCGTCGAGCTTGAGCTGCACGCGGGCGGTGAGGTAGGCAAAGCCTTCGAGCAGACGTTCGACGTAGGGGTCGGCGCAGTCCATGCCGGACAGGCTCAGCCGACTGGCGATCTTCGGGTATTCCTTGGCGAACTCGGCGGCGCTTTCGCGCACGTGGTGCAGTTCCTGGTTGTACAGCTCCAGCAGGCGCGGGTTCATGGGCGTCTCCGCTGGTCGGCGTTGACCACGCGTACATGGCCCGACTCCAGGTCCAGGTCGGTTTGCAGCAGCAGGCGCAACGGCACCGGCTGCGCCCACAGGTCGCCTTCGATCTCGAAGCTCAGGGCGTTGTGGTTCATCTCGCCATGGCCGACACGGGCTTTGACGCGCAGGGTGTGGCGCAGAATACGTGGCTCAAAGGTGGCGATCGCCTGGTAGATCAGGGCTTCCAGGGCCTTGATGTCGACGCTGGAAACACTGTTGCCCGCCAGCGCCGGCAGGCCGTAATTGACCACCGAGGTGCCGGCCGGGGTGTGCAGGGTGGCATCGGCATCGAGCAACGACGTGGTGTTGAGCAGCCACGCCAGGTCACGCAGCACCGAGGCCTTCAATTGGGTAAGGGACAGCACGCGCTTGTCGGCGCTTTCCTTCGGGTTGGTTGGGTCGTCGTCGGTCAACCGGTCCAACAGGGACGGTTGCAGACGGTCGCGGGAAGCGATTTCAGTTACCACCAAAGCAGCTCCACGGACGGGTTGCGAGAGGGACAAAGTGCCTGGGGCCGTGGCGCTGGGCCACGGCCGCCAGGGCTATCAGCGCTTGGTGTTGGAACGGATGTTCCAGCCAAACTTGATCGCGCCGCCGTCTTTGGTGCCGTCGGCTTTCTGCGGTTGGTAGTCGACCATCACCTGGGCGAAGTTCAGGGTGACGTTTTCGGTCAGGCGATCATCGGAGCCCGAACCGCCGGTGCTCAGGGACGTGACCAGCACTTCTTCCAGGTTGATCACCATGTATTCGACCTGGCTTTCACCACCGGCCTTGCGCACGGTCAGCTTGACCTTGTCGATGTGCTTGCCGCTGGCGCAGTGCATCATCAGGTTCGGCGAGGCCTTGTCGACGTACTTGGTCAGCGACAGGTCCTGGATGTTCACCTTGCCCGCGCCGCCGCCACCGCCTACGTGCATGTTGCCGGACTGGGACATGCCCCAGCTCCAGTTCAGCACGTCGATTTCGTCCTTGTGGGCTTTGTCCATGGACTCGCCCTTGATGTCGCCGATCTTGATGAAAATATCAACAGCCATGTTTTCTCCCTGTGTGGACTCAGCCACTGTATTTGTTAACGCCGCCTACCCCTGTAGGAGCGAGCTTGCTCGCGAAGGTCGTCAACGGTGACGCGGGCATCCTGGATGAACGCAGCGCCTTCAAGTTTTTCGCGAGCAAGCTCGCTCCTACAGGGAGCGAGCCAGTCCCGATTTTTTATGCGCTTTTCGCCGACGGCAGTTTCGATACCAGGCGCAGCGACACGGTCAGCCCTTCGAGCTGGTAGTGCGGGCGCAGGTAGAACTTGGAGTTGTAGTAACCCGGGTTGCCCTCGACGTCTTCCACGATCACTTCGGCTGCCGCCAGTGGGTGCTGGGCCTTGGTGGTTTCGGTGGAGTGCGCTGGGTCGCCGTCGACGTAGTTGAGGATCCAGTCCTGCAACCAGCGCTGCATTTCGTCCTTCTCTTTGAAGGAACCGATCTTGTCGCGCACGATGCACTTCAAGTAGTGCGCGAAACGGCAGGTGGCGAACAGGTACGGCAGGCGTGCGGCCAGGTTGGCGTTGGCGGTGGCGTCCGGGTCGTCGTACTCGGCCGGCTTCTGCAGCGACTGCGCGCCGATGAACGCCGCGAAGTCGGTGTTCTTCTTGTGCAGCAGCGGCATGAAACCGTTCTTCGCCAGCTCCGCTTCACGGCGGTCGCTGATGGCGATTTCGGTCGGGCACTTCATGTCCACGCCACCGTCATCGGTAGGGAACGTGTGGGCCGGCAGGTTTTCCACTTCACCGCCGGACTCCACGCCACGGATGCGCGAGCACCAGCCGTAGTGTTTGAACGAACGGTTGATGTTCACCGCCATCGCGTAAGCGGCGTTGGCCCAGGTGTACTTGGAGCTGTCGGCGCCGTCGGTGTTTTCTTCGAAGGCGAAGGCTTCCACCGGGTCGGTCTTGGCGCCATACGGCAGGCGTGCGAGGAAGCGCGGCATGGTCAGGCCGATGTAGCGCGAGTCTTCCGATTCACGCAGCGAGCGCCAGCCGGCGTATTCCGGGGTGGTGAAGATCTTGGTCAGGTCGCGCGGGTTCGACAGTTCCTGCCACGAGCCCATGCCCATCACGGTCGGCGAAGCGGCCGCGATGAACGGGGCGTGCATGGCGGCGCAGACTTTGGACAATTCGCCCAACAGCTCGACATCCGGTGGCGACTGGTCGAAGTAGTAGTCGCCGACCAGGCAACCGTAAGGTTCGCCGCCGAACTGGCCGTATTCTTCTTCGTACATCTTCTTGAAGATCGGGCTCTGGTCCCAGGCGGTGCCCTTGAATTTCTTCAGGGTCTTGTGCAGGTCCGGCTTGGAGATGTTGAGCACGCGGATCTTCAGCTGCTCATCGCTCTCGGTGTTGTTGACCAGGTAGTGCAGGCCACGCCAGGCGCTTTCCAGCTGCTGGAAATCCGGGTGGTGGATGACCTGGTTGACCTGGGCGGTGAGCTTGGCGTCGATGGCGGCGATGATCGATTCGATCGACTTGATCGCGTCGTTGGACACCAGGTCAGTCTGTGCCAGCGCCTGCTCGGCGAGTGTCCGCACGGCGGTTTCCACGGCTTCGCGGGCACGCTCGGTCTTCGGTTTGAACTCTTGCAGCAACAGCGAGGCGAACTCGCTGGTTTCTTCGGTGGCGCCCAGGTTCTGAGCGCTTTCGCGCACGGTATTCTCGGTCATGATTACTGCTCCCCTGCCGGCTTCGGCGCGCTCGCAAGGGCCTGCAGCAATGCCGGGTCCTTGATCGCTTTCATGATGATTTCTTCAGCGCCGGTCTTGCCGTCCATGTAGGTCAGCAGGTTGGCCAACTGGGTACGGGCTTCGAGCAGCTTGTTCAGCGCATCGACCTTGCGAGCCACGGCGGCCGGGCTGAAGTCGTCCATGCTTTCGAAAGTGATGTCCAGGCTCAGGTTGCCTTCGCCGGTCAGCTCGTTGGGTACGTGGAACGCTACGCGCGGTTGCATGGCCTTGAGGCGCGAGTCGAAGTTGTCGACGTCCACTTCAAGGAACTTGCGGTCGGCCACGGGCGCGAGGGGCTCGGCGGGTTTGCCGGCGAGGTCGGCCATCACACCCATCACGAAGGGCAGCTGGACCTTTTTCTCGGCGCCGTAGAGCTCGACGTCGTACTCGATCTGCACTCGAGGCGCGCGGTTGCGCGCGATGAATTTCTGAGAACTTTGCTTCGCCACGTTGCTGCTCCTGGTCGCTTGAGCGACGGTGTTGTTACTGCGCAGTCGGGCGGCTTACTCGCCGTCCGGGCCACGCAGGTTTTCAAATTGGGACATGCCGTCGGGAATCAGATTGCGCACGATGGCCGCGAAGTCGGCATGCACCAGATGCTTTGCGCGGTTCAACAACACCGGCAGCGGGCTCGAAGGCTCGTGACGGGTGTAGTACGCAAGGATCTTGTCGAGGCTGCGCAGCACGTCATCGCGGTTGGCGATGTCGCCGCTGGGGCGCGGTGCGGTGGGGGCGGCGGCGAAGTCGGCCGAGGGGGCATTGTCGTCACTGACGGCCTCGGGTTCGCGGCTGCTGGTCTCACCGTTCGGTACAAATTGGCTGAGGATCTGCAGCGCCTGCTTGAGCGGTTGCTTCAACAGGCTGAGGTCGACGCCCTGGGCCGAGCCGACCTGGTCGCTGACCTGTTGTTCGATGGCTTCGCAGGCGGCACGCGCGGTGCTCAAGGCGTCGCGGGTGGCTTGCAGTTGCTCGGGGTCGCTGTCGAGGAACGCGGCGTTGAGCTGCTGGGCGCCGAGTTGTTCATCGGGAAAACTCATCAGGCCGCTGGCGTTCAGCGCGGCGCGCAGGCTCACGGCGCCGAAGGTGCGCGAGCGCGTGAGGATGCTTTCGCGCAGCAGGCGGATCGTCGCGTCGCCGGTCAAGCCGGACAGGGCGTTGATACGCACGGTGGGGTCGTTATCGTCGTCGGCATCCAGGCGCGGGTGCAGGTCGGCCCAGTATTCGCGCAGCAGCGCGTTGATCAGCGTGAGCGCGTCGGCCAACCCGGCCACACCCTGGAGGGCGAGGGCGCTTTGCAGCAGGAAATGGGTGATGCGCAGGTCTTTGCTGCGTTGCAACAGGTCGAGGCTTTGCTGCTGGATGCTGCGCCAGTCCGGCGGTTCGGCAGGCAGGATGGCGTCGCCCATGCTGCGCTCGGGCTGCCCCTTGGCATCACGCTCCAGTTGTAGAAATTGCGCGTCATATTCCATGTCTTCGCCACATGGCGAAGTCGCGGAAACGGCGGCGAGCAGCAACGGCACATCCACTGAAATCGATCTCCCTATCGGCCCGTTAGATGACGGGCAATTCATGCATTAGTTGCGTGATGAACTTTGCATGTTTTCTTGGTCATATACATGTGGCGCCACTAATGTGCCATCACTGGTATTCAAGAAGTTGTGCATTTTTGGTGTAGTAGTTGTGGCTTGTCAAGGTAAGCTATTCGCCCTCTGTGACAGATGTGCGGTACTTAACAACCTGCGCGACTGGTGAGTCGAGTGGTGTTCCACGACAGGGTTTTTGTCATTGAGGCCAGTTAAGATCTGCGATCATGCTGGTAAAAAGCAGATTATGACCGTGGTTCGCGTCGCCTGGCGCGATCTCTCGGGAAAGGCGCTCGCCGGGAATCGATTGCGCGCGAAGTATCAGCAAGGAGGCAAGATGTCGCTGTGTTTGACTATCACTAGTTATCACAAGATTACCCCTGGGCAGTGTGCCGAAAAGTCCTTGAACCAGGGCTCGATAGCTATCGGCCGCAGCTCGGATAATGACTGGGTATTGCCTGATCCCGAGCGTCTGGTGTCCTCGAAACATTGCGTAATTCAATACAAAGATGGTCGTTATTATTTAACCGATAACAGTACAAACGGTGTGGAGTTGGTTAACGCCGGCATCCGTCTGCGCCGGGGTAATAGCGAGCCGTTGCAGGATGGCGAGCTGATCCGCATCGGTGATTACGAAATCCAGGCGCGCATCGATTTCAACGTCCAGGCTGTGGATAGCCAGGCGTTTGCCGGGGATTCCCCGAACAGTTTTGAAGCGCTGATGGGCGCCGTCGCCAGCAAGCCGGTAGCCACGCCGGTGATCGCGCCGCAGTTCCAGGGCGCGTCGTCGATGGACACCTTGCCGGACCTCTTCGATTTTCTCAGCCCGACCGCCGTGCCGCCGCCGACCGTGGCCGATCATGTGCCGTCCGAGCAACACGACTTCCGCCCGCCGACCCCGGTGGCCGTGCCGCCTGCCGCGTCGGGTTCGGTCATTCCCGAGGATTGGGACCTGTTTGGTGACACACCGGCGCCGGTGGTCAGCGCACCGCCACCGCCTGCGCCGGTGATCGCGCCGCCACCTGTGGTCGAGCCTGTGCTCCCGGTGGCCGCCGCCCAGCAACCCGATCTTTTGCACGCCTTCCTGCGCGGCGCCGGCCTGGACCCATTGCGCCTGGACAAGGCCCAGGCCGAAGCCCAGATGGAAAGCATCGGCCGCAGCTACCGGCTGATGGTCGAAGGCCTGATCGACGTGTTGCGTGCCCGCGCCAGCCTCAAGGGCGAATTCCGCATGCAGCAGACGATGATCCAGCCCGCGGAAAACAATCCGTTGAAATTCGCCCCGAATGCCGACGAAGCGCTACAGCTGCTGCTGCGTCATGGCAACCAAGCGTTTATGGCACCGGACATCGCAGTGCGCGACAGTTTCGACGACCTGCGCGCTCACCAATTGGCGGTGATGGCCGGTGTGGAAGCGGCCATCAAACACCTGCTCAGCCGCTTCGAACCGGCGCAGCTGGAGGAACGCATGGGCAAGCCCGGCGGGCTGTCGAGCCTGTTCAGCGGCTCGCGCCAGGCCCAGTACTGGCAGCAGTTCACCGAGCTTTACAGCAATATTTCCCGCGAGGCCCAGGAAGATTTCCAGGACCTGTTCGGCCGCGAATTCAGCCGAGCCTACGAAGAGCACAGCGCACGCCAGCGTCGCTGAGCCGCAACACATGGATAAAACGGAAAGCTAAGTACGTCATTGAGGACGAAGGATGATTCCCAGGTTTTTACTCGCAGTGGCCAGCCTGCTGATGCTGGCGGCATGTACCAAGGATGTCGCCGAACCCCAGGCCAGCGCCGCCGAGGTTGAAGCGAACAGCGCTGCCGTCGAGTTGCACTTTCACGCGATTGCCGGGCTCAACCCCGGCGCCAACGGCCAGGCCGCCCCGGTGCGCGTGCGGATTTTCGAACTGAAAAACGCCGCCACCTTCGGCCGTTCGGATTACTTCGCCCTGGCTGACCATGCGCAATCCACCCTCGGCCTCGACCTGCTGGACCAGGACGAAGTGATGGTGCAGCCCGGCCAGCAGTTGAGCATCCAGCGCGACCTCGACCCGTCCACCCGCCAGATCGGCCTGTTGGTGGGCTACCGCGAGCTGGACCGCGCGCAATGGCGCACGGTGCTCAACGTGCCGCCGCGCCAATACACCGAATACCAGATCAGCCTCGATGTGCGCGCCGTGCGTGCGGACGTCGTGGTTTCCCCATCCAGCCCAGCCCAATAACAAGCAATCGGAGCCCCCATGTCCTGGAACAATCGCGTGGTCTGGTCGGAAGGCATGTTCATCGGAACGCAGCACTTCCAGCAGCATGACCGTTACCTGGAAAACCTGATCGACGCCCGCAGTCGCCCGTTGTCGGCCGGGGCCTGGGGGTTTTCCGAGCTGCTGATCGATCAGGGCCTGCTGGCCCAGGGCAAGCTGGCGATTGTGTCGGCACGCGGCCTGTTGCCCGACGGCACGCCGTTCAATATCCCCCAGGATGACTTGGCGCCCAGCCCGCTGAATATCGACGACAGCCTGCGCGATGGTCTCGTCTACCTGGCCTTACCGCTCAAGCGCGCAGGGGCCCGCGACACCGTCGACGACGGCGAAGCGCTTGGCGCCGCCCGCTACGTGAGCCAGGTGCGCGAAGTGCGTGACGACAACGCACCGTTCGAGAATCGCGCCCCGGTGGCCGTCGGCTCCCGTGCGCTGCGCCTGTTGACCGCGCAGGACGGCATCAGCGATTACGCCGCGATCGGCCTGGTGCGTATCAAGGAAAAACGCGCCGACCGTGCGCTGGTCCTCGACGACAGCTACATCCCGCCAGTCCTCGATGTGGCCGCGAGCAAACCGCTGACCGCGTTTCGCAGCGAACTGCTCGGCCTGCTGCACCAGCGCGGCGAAGCCCTGGCCGGGCGCGTGGTCGCTTCGGGCGCGGGCGGCGCGTCGGAGATTGCCGACTTCATGCTGTTGCAACTGGTCAACCGTGCCCAGCCGCTGATCCAGCACCTCAGCCAACTGAGCCCGCTGCACCCGGAGCGGTTGTTCAGCGAACTGGTCAGCCTGGCCGGTGAGTTCGCTACCTTCTCCACCACCGGCCGGCGCCCCCAGGAATACCCGCAGTACCAGCACGACGACCTGGCCTTGAGTTTTGCCCCGGTGATGCAGGCCCTGCGTGAAGCGCTGTCGATGTTGATCGACAGCAAGGCCACGCCGATCCCGATCGTCGAGAAAGCCTACGGCATCCACGTGGCAATGCTCGCCGACAAAACCCTGATCGACAGCGCCAGTTTCATCCTCGTGGTACGCGCCGATGTGCCCGGCGAGACCTTGCGCGCGCGCTTCGGCCAGCAGAGCAAAGTCGGCTCGGTGGAGCACATTCGCGACCTGGTCAACCTGCAACTGCCCGGCATTGGCCTGCTGCCGTTGCCGGTGGCGCCGCGCCAACTGCCGTACCACGCAGGCTCGACCTATTACGAGCTGGACCGGGGCAGCGAGCACTGGCAGCAGTTGAGCAATTCCGGCGGCTTCGCCTTCCATATCGCCGGGCAGTTCCCGGGCTTGAACCTGGCCTTCTGGGCGATCCGAGGATAATCCGCGATGCACCCCAATGATGATGACCGCACCCAGTTCATGCCGCGTCCGGGTGGCCGTGCGCCCGAACCCGCGCGTGCCGAACCGGCGCCGCTGTCGATGCCGGCCGCGCCGATCCTGACCGGCAAAAGCCACGGCCTGAACCCGCTGGAAAGCGCCGCCGGCCCGCTGCTGGCCTTGCTGACACGCCTGCGCAACACCATCGCCCACCCGGCGCCGGCCAGTTTGCGTGCGCAGTTGCTGGCCTATCTGCGCCAGTTCGAAGAGCGCGCCGAAGCTGCTGGCGTGGCGCGCAACGAAGTGCTGCTGGCGCGTTACGCCCTGTGTACCGCACTGGATGAGGCAGTGTTGAGCACGCCGTGGGGCAGCACCAGCGATTGGGGCAAGCAGAGCCTGCTGATCACCGTTCACAACGAAGCCTGGGGCGGCGAAAAGGTCTTCCAGCTACTCGACCATTGCCTGCAAAGCCCACGCGAGCGCTTGTACCTGCTGGAACTGTTGTACCTGTGCATGTGCCTGGGTTTCGAAGGCCGCTACCGCGTGATGAACGATGGTCGCAGCCAGTTGGAAGCCCTGCGTGAACGTACCGCCGCGGCGATTCGCAGCGCCCGTGGCGACCACGAGCGCGAGCTGTCGCCGCACTGGCGCGGCGTGACCGTGGCGCGCGATCGCCTGGCGCAGTTCATGCCGCCGTGGATCGCCGTGGCCATCGGCCTGGCGCTGCTGCTGGCGTTGCTGTTCGGCCTGCGCCTGAAGCTGGCCGCGGACGCCGAGCCGGTGTTCAAGAATATCCATGCCCTGGGCGAGATCCCGGTGCAGGCCATCGACCGCCCCGTGGCGCAGCCGAAAGTGATCGAGCGCCCGCGCCTGGCCGGTTTTCTGGTGGAAGACATCAAGGCCGGTCGCGTCGCGGTGGAAGACAAGGTCGACCGTTCCGTCGTGACGATCCGCGGTGATGAGCTCTTTGCGTCGGCCAGCTCCAGCATCGTCGACGACTACCAGCCGCTGATGCTGCGCATCGCCGACGCGATCCGCAAGGTCAAGGGCCAGGTGCGCGTCACCGGGCACAGCGACAACCGCCCGATTGCCACGCTGCGCTTCCCGTCCAACTGGGCCTTGTCCGAAGCGCGGGCCAAGTCGGTGCTGGAGATCCTCGCGGCCAAGACCGGCCAGGGCGATCGCTTCAGTGCCGAGGGCAGAAGCGACACCGAGCCGGTGGCGACCAACGCCACCGCCGAAGGCCGTGCCCGCAATCGTCGGGTTGAAATCACCGTACTCGCGGAGGGCGTCGAGTGAAGGCGTTTTTCAGTTTCATGATTCGCTGGGTGATCCCGTTGCTGGGCCTGATCGCCCTGAGCCTGATCATCTGGTTTGTCGGGCCCCTGCTCGACGTGCTGGTGCCCGAAGGGCGGCGCTGGGCGCTGATCGTCCTGCTGTTTGCGGCCTGGCTCGCCTACCGTGTGTTCCGCATCCTCCAGGCCCGTCGCCAGGCCGCCGAAGTGATGCGCAGCCTGGCCGCGCAAACCCCGGCCGACCCCAACAGCGTCGCCACCGCCGAAGAACTCACCAGCCTGCGCCAGCGCATGGACGAAGCCCTGGCCCTGCTGAAAAAAGCCAAGCTCGGCGGGGATGAGCGGCGCAACCTCTACGAGCTGCCGTGGTACGTGATCATCGGCCCGCCGGGTTCGGGCAAGACCACCGCGCTGGTCAATTCCGGGCTGCATTTCCCGCTGGCTGCCCAATTGGGCGCCGGGGCGGTGCGGGGCGTCGGCGGCACGCGCAACTGCGACTGGTGGTTTACCGACCAGGCCGTATTGCTCGATACTGCCGGCCGCTACACCACCCAGGACAGCAACTCCCCGGTGGACAAAGCCGCCTGGCTGGGCTTCCTCGACCTGTTGAAAAAGCAGCGCTCGCGCCGCCCGATCGATGGCGCCTTTATCGCCATCAGCCTGTCGGACCTGCTGCTGGGCAGCGAAGCCGAACGCGCTGCCCACGCGGCGGCGATTCGCCTGCGTATCCAGGAGCTGTACACCCAGCTGGGCGTGCGTTTCCCGATCTACCTGATGCTGACCAAGCTCGACCTGGTGCCGGGTTTCATGGAGTTCTTCGACAACCTGAGCAAGGAAGAACGCGCCCAGGTGTGGGGCATGACCTTTGCCCTGGACGACGGCAAGCACAGCGACAGCCCCCTGGCGCACCTGCAAAGCGAATTCGCCGGCCTCGAACAGCGCCTCAACGAACGCCTGGTCGAACGCCTGCAACAGGAACGCGACCCGGCGCGGCGCGACTTGATCTACGGCTTCCCGCAGCAGTTCGGCGCATTGAAAGATTGCCTGCAAAGCTTCCTCGAAGGCGTGTTCAAACCCAACGCCTTTGAAGAGCGCGTCTTGCTGCGCGGCGTGTATTTCACCAGCGGCACCCAGGAAGGCAGCCCGATCGATCGCTTGATCGGCACCATGGCCCAGAGCATGAACCTGGACCGCCAGCACTTGGCACGCCAGAGCGGCAGCGGGCGCAGTTACTTCATCGAGAAACTGTTCAGCGCGGTCGCCTTTGCCGAGCGCGGGCTGGTGGGCGTCAACCCGCAGGTCGAGCGGCGGCGCAAATGGATCGCACGCGGCGTGCTCGCGGCCACCGTGGCGCTGGTGATCGTGGTCAGCAGCCTGTGGTGGGTCAGTTATCGCGCCAACCAGGCGTATATCGCCCAGGTCGACCAGAAGGTCGCGCCCCTGGGCCAGGCCGTACAGAACCTCAGCCCGGCACAGCGCGAAGTGCTCGCCGTGTTGCCGTTGCTCAACGCGGTGAAACACCTCGCCGGGGATTCGCCAAGTTGGTCCGAGGGCCTGGGCCTGTATCAGGGCGATATGCTCGAAGCCGAATCCGCCAGCGTCTATCGCAAGCTGTTGATCGCCGTCTTCGCGCCGCGCCTGGTGACGCGCATCGAGGAGCAACTGCACGGCGGCGGTAACTCCGACTTCCTCTACGAGGGCCTCAAGGCCTACCTGATGCTCGCCGACACCGAGCATTACGACGCGGACTTCATCAAGGCCTGGATCGCCCTCGACTGGGACCGCAACCTGCCACGCGACCTGCCCGCCGATCAGCGCCAGGCGCTGGCCGAACACTTGCAGGCGTTGTTCGAACGTCACCCGCCGAGCGCACGCCTCGATGCGCGCTTGATCGACGACCTGCGTCGGCAGTTGCAACAACTGCCAGTGGCCCAGCGCGTGTATGACCGGGTCAAACGCCAGAAACTGCCCGACGGCATTCCAGACTTCCGCCTCAACGAAGCCGCCGGCCGCGACGCCGCATTGGTGTTCAGCCGCAAAAGCGGCAAGCCGTTGGGCGAGCCGCTGAGTGGTTTCTTCACCGCCAAGGGCTATCGCCAGGCGTTCCTGCTGCGCAGCCTGAACCAGACCGGCACCCTGGCCGAAGAGCAATGGGTGCTCGGCCATGAGCAGGCCGACCAGCAGAACGTGGTCAGCCTGGCCGCCGACGTGCGCCGCCTGTACTTCCAGGACTACCAGCGCCAGTGGGATGCGTTGCTCGCCGACATCGACTTTGTGCCGATCACCAGCGTGGCCCAGGCGGCGGACGTGCTGCGGGTGATTTCCGGGCCGACCTCGCCGCTGAAAAAACTGCTGGTGGCGGTGGCCAGGGAAACCGACTTGCAGGCAGAGGAACGCCAGTTGGCGGCCAAGGGCGTGCCGGTCGAAGGCGGCGTGGACAAGCTCAAGGAACGCCTGGGCAACCTGCTCGGCCAGGCGCAACCGAACGCGGATGCGCCGGCCGCTGCGGACGACCCGGTGACCGCGCACTTCGCCGAGCTCAACAGTATCGTCAGCAAGAACGAAGGCGAGCCGGCGGCCATCGACGGCCTGCTGGCGGATATGAACGCGCTGTACGTGCAAGTCAGCGCCATGGTCGGCGCCAGCGGTGATGCCTTGCTCGGTGAGGCCAAGAACCAGGCTGCAGCGGCGGCCACGCGGGTCAGCCTGAACGCCGAGCGCCAGCCGCCGCTGGTGCAGGGCATGGTCAAGTCGGTGGTCAACTCGACCACCAACAGCATGATGGGCGGGGTGCGCAACCAGCTGAACGCGGCGTGGGTCAGCGAAGTGGTGAACGTGTATCGCCAGTCCCTGGCCGGGCGTTATCCGATGTCGCCGGGCAGCGCGCGTGACGCCACTCTGGATGATTTCGGCCAGTTCTTCGGCGTGGGCGGGGTGATGGATAACTACTTCCGCAAATACCTGCAGCCCTACGTCGATACCTCCGCACAGACCTGGCGCTGGCAGCCTGGCGCGGCGCAGAAACTCGGGATTGCGCCGGGTGTGCTGCAAACCTTCCAGCGCGCGGCGACGATCCGCGATGCGTTCTTTCGCTCAGGCGGTACTCAGCCGATCGTGCGTTTCGAGCTCAAGCCGGTGGCGATGGACGCCAGCATCACCCAGTTCCTGCTCGACCTCGACGGCCAGCAATTGAGCTACGACCACGGCCCGAGCCGCCCGGTGGCGATGCAATGGCCGAACCCCGGCAGTATTGGTGTGGTGCGTATTTCGATCATGCCGCCGTCGGCCAGCGGTCGTTCCGGCGTGACCCTGGACGGCCCGTGGGCCTGGTTCCGCCTGCTGGAACAATCGGACCTCACGCCCGGCAATGCGCCGGACCGCTTCAGCCTGCGCCTGCGGGTCGACGGTGCGAGCATCGCCTACGAATTGCGTGCCAACAGCGCCTTCAACCCGTTCAAGAGCCGCGTGCTCAGTGGCTTCAGCCTGCCGGAGCGGTTATGACGACGTTGGGCTTCTACGGCAAGTTGGCCAGTCGCGGCGATTTTGTCAGCCGCGCCTTGCCGCAGAGCTTTATCGGCCCGTGGGACAGCTGGCTGGCGGCGGGCCTGCTCGCCAGTCAACACAGCCTCGGCGCCGGTTGGCTCAACGTATATCTGGTCAGCCCGCTGTGGCGCTTTGTGCTGGCGCCCGGCGTGTGCGGGCCGAACGCGGCGGCGGGCGTGGTGATGCCGAGCATCGACCGGGTCGGGCGGTATTTCCCGCTGGCCGTGGTCGCCTTGCTCGATCACGACACCAACCCGGCGTCCCTGGTGGGTGGCCCGGACCGCTGGTTTGAAGAGGCCGAAGAGCTGTTGCTCGGCACCCTGGATGCCGGTGCCACCTTCGAAAACTTCAACGCCGGCCTCGACAGCCTGGGCTTGCCGGCGACGGAACCGCGCGCGGTGGACAGCCGTTTCGCCGGGCTGCAGCGGGTAGCCGCCACCGTGCCCCATGCGCGCATGACCGCACTCGCCGAACAGGCCTGCGAAGGCGCCAGCCTGTGGTGGGGGCGTGGTTCGCAGACGATTTCCCCTGGTTTATTGCGGTGTCAGGGCCTGCCCGCCACCAGCGATTTTGCGCAGTTTTTGCTCGGACAAGAAGGTGTGATGTAGATGGGGTCGACGTACAAATCCGCGAGCAAAAGCCATGTGGGCATGGTTCGCCAGGTCAATGAAGACGCGTGCCTGGACCTGCCCGAGAATCGCCTGTGGGTGGTGGCCGACGGCATGGGCGGGCACGCCGCGGGGGATTACGTCAGCAGCCTGATCGTCGACAGCCTGCGCAGTGTGCCGCTGGGGCGTTCCCTCGAGGAATACTCGGCGGCCTTGCGCAACGACCTGATCCGCATCAACGCGGCCGTGCGTGAAGAAACCGCCAACCGTGGCGTGACCATGATGGGCAGCACCGTGGTGGTGTTCGCCGCACGCGGCTTGCGCGGCGTGTGCCTGTGGGCCGGCGACAGTCGCCTGTATCGCCTGCGCGACGGCGTGCTCGACGGCATTTCGCGCGACCACAGCTACGTGCAAGACCTGCAAGACAGCGGCCTGCTCAGCGAGGCCGATGCCCGTGTGCATCCGCGCGCCAACATCGTCACCCGCGCCATCGGTGTGGAAGCCCAACTGGAACTGGCGGTGGTCGACCTGCTGATCGCCCCCGGCGACAGTTACCTGCTGTGCAGCGATGGCCTGAACAAGACCGTCGAGGACCACGAGATCCGTGAAGTGCTCAACCATGACGCCCCGGATGAAATCGTGCGCAGCCTGGTCCACCTCGGGCTGAACCGCGGCGCACCGGACAACATCACCGCCATCGTCGTGAAGGTATCGGCATGAACATCGTGATCCCGGGCTACGACATCGAAGGCGAGATCGGCGAAGGCGCCATGGCCAGCGTGTACCTGGCGACCCAGCGCTCGCTGGAGCGCAAGGTCGCGCTCAAGGTGATGGCGGCGGCGCTGGCGGCGGACCCGAGTTTCTGCGAGCGCTTCCTGCGCGAAGGCAAGACCCTGGCGCGGCTGTCGCACCCGCACACGGTGACCATCCATGACATCGGCAATGTCGGCGAGCTGTATTACATGGCCATGGAGTACCTGCCCAACGGCACGCTCAAGGAGCGCATCGCCGCCGGCCTCACTCCGGAGCAGGGCCTCACGCTGATCCGCCAGATCGCTTCGGCGCTGGGTTATGCCCATGCGCAGGGGTTGGTCCACCGCGACGTCAAGCCGGCGAACATTCTGTTCCGCGCCGACGGCACCGCCGTGCTGTCGGACTTCGGCATCGCCAAATCCCTGGACGACCGCACCCAGTTCACCCAGGCCGGTTTCGCCGTGGGCACGCCGAGCTACATGAGCCCGGAACAGGCGCGTGGCCAGGAAATCGATGGCCGCGCAGACCTGTATGCGCTGGGCGTGGTGCTCTATGAAATCCTCGTCGGCAAGCTGCCTTATACCGGCACCGACGCGCTCTCCACGGCCTTGGCCCACCTGACCGAGCCGCTGCCGGAACTGCCGCTGCATCACGGGCGTTATCAGGACGTGCTGCGCAAACTGTTGGCCAAGGACCCGAATGAGCGCTTCCCGGATGCGGCGGCGTTGCTGCTGGCGCTGGATCAACTGCCGACCGAGTCGCCGGACGCCACGCAGGTGCGGCCGTTGCCGGTTCCGCTGAGTTTCGATCTGGCCGGCATCACTCCGCAATCCATCGAGATCCCGACCGACAAGCCGCAACCGGCGCGCCAGCCGGTGGTGCCGCCAACCCCACGGCACACGGTGTCCGAGCAGCGCCGCGGGCCGGTGCTGGCGTTGGCCGCCGTGGCGGTGGCGGTTGCCTTGGCCATAGGTGGCGCGGGTTACTGGTGGTTGAGCGGCAGTGATCAGCCCGCCAAGCTACCGGCTGCGACAGTGCCCAAGGTGACGCCACCGGTGGCGGTCGCCGAAGTGGACGGCGGTCAACGGCCCTTGCTGATGGCGGGCAAGAAAACCCTGTTCCAGCGCGTGCTCAGCAAACCCGGCGCGAAACTCGCCAGCGCTGCCGGCAGCGCGCCAGGCAAAGCCCTGCCGGCGTTTTCCGTGCTCTATGTGTATCAGCGCAAGGACGTCGACGGCAGCCCATGGCTGCGCGTCGGTGCCGCCACCGATGGGCGCAGCGACGGTTGGTTGCCGGCCGCCCAGGTCAGCGACTGGAAGCAAAGCCTGGTGCTCAAGTTCACCGAACGCTCCGGCCGGGCGCCGGTGATGTTCCTGCGCCAATCCGGCGAAGTGGAAAAGCTGCTGGCCGACCCCGCCGCTGCCAAAGGCGTGCTGGCCAAGGCGCAGAACAACCGCGACGACAACGGCCAGGTGCTGGCCCTGGAGCCGGCCGCCAGCGCGGTGCCGCAGAACCAGTTCTACCTGCTGCCGATCTTCGATTCCAAAGAGAGCTTCGACGACAACGGCCAGCCGGTGCAGTTGCTCAACGTCGCGTCCATCGACCCTGGCAGCAGCGCGGTCGCCAAGCCCGCGACCGCGCTGATCAACGCCAATGCCGATGCCTTCCGCACGGCGGTGGTGCTGGTGGTCGACACCACCGTGTCGATGCAGCCGTATATCGACCAGGTCCGCGATGTGGTCCACGAGCTGCAAACCCGCATCGCCGAACGCGGCGAGTTGGACAGCGTCAGCTTCGGCCTGGTGGGTTTTCGCAACAGCATCAAGAAAACCCCGGGCCTGGAATACGTGGCCAAGACCCTGATCACCCTCGACCAGGGCCGCGACCCGCAGCGCTTCCTCGACCTGGCGCGCGGGGTCAAGGCGTCGACCGTGTCCAGTCACTCCTTCAACGAGGACGCGTTTGCCGGGGTGATGCAGGCTGTCGAAGGCATGGACTGGTCCGGCTACGGCGGCCGTATCATCCTGCTGGTCACCGACGCCGGCGCGCTGCGCAAGAACGACCCGTTCGCCGCCACCCAGATGAACGAAGCCGAAGTGCGCCAGGCGGCGCTGGGCAAGCAGATCAAGATCTACGCCCTGCACCTGCGCACCGACGCCGGCAAGAAAACCCACGCCGGCGCCGAAAGCCAGTACCGCATCCTCACCGCCGACGCCAACCCGCAGATCGGCGACCTGTATACGAAGGTGCCGGGTGGCGATGTACGCAAGCTGGGCGAGCGCGTCGATGAGATCGGTACGGTGTTCGCCAACCTGGTGCATCAGGTACGCAATGACACGCCGCAGCCGCTGCCCTTGCTGAGCGCCGCGCCAAGCCTGGCGGATAAATCCGCCGCCATCGGCTACGCCATGCACATGGACTTCCTCGGGCGCAAAGCCGCGAGCCAGGCGCCGCAACTGGTCAGCGCCTGGACCGCCGACCGCGACCTGACCAACCCGGCGCTGCCGGCGTTCCAGGTGTGCGTGATGTTGACCAAATTGCAGCTCAACGACCTGCAGCAGTCGCTGAAACTGATCGTCGACGCCGCCCGCAAAACCCAGACCTCGCCCAAAGACTTCTTCCAGGAAATCGCCAGCGCCTCGGCCTATATGAGCCGCGACCCGCAGGCCCTGCGCAAGGGTGGCAACCTGGCCGATGGCGGCATTCTCGGCGAATACCTGGAAGGCCTGCCGTACCGCAGCAAGTCGCTGAACATGACCCAGGACCTGTGGCTGTCGTTGAGCGTGGCCGAGCAGGAAGACTTTATCGACGAGCTGGATTCGAAGATCCGCCTCTATGAAACCTTCCACAATGACCTGGCCAACTGGGTCCGTTTCGGCGCTGCCGAGCCGGGCGATGCGTTGTACCGCGTCCCTTTGTCGACGCTGCCGTAATGCTGAACCTGAACGCGGTACACAAGAGCCGGGGCGTCGGTGCCCAGCGCTATAGCCTGGTGATTCCGGCGTTGCACCTGCGCACGGGGGAGCAAGTGGCGATTGTCGGGCCGAGCGGGTGCGGCAAAAGCACCTTGCTCGACCTGCTGGCCCTGGTGCTCGCGCCGGATCAGGTGGACCGCTTCGAATTCAATCAGACCGATATCGGCGGGTTGTGGCGCGCCGATCGGCAGACCGCCCTGGCCGAGCTGCGCAGCCGGCACCTCGGTTATGTCCTGCAAACCGGCGGCTTGCTGGGCTTTCTCGATGTGCGCAGCAATATCGCCTTGTCCCGGCAACTGCTGGGGTTGAAGGACGATGGCAGCGTGGCGCGCCTGGCCGAGCAATTGGAAATCAGCGATCAACTGGCCAAGAAACCGGCGGCGCTGTCGGTCGGCCAACGCCAGCGCGTGAGCTGCGCCCGCGCCCTGGCCCATGCGCCGCAATTGGTCTTGGCCGATGAGCCGACCGCGTCCCTCGACCCGCTTAACGCCGAACGGGTGATGCAAGCGCTGTTGGCCCGCGCTCGCGAACACCGCGCCGCTTGCGTGATCGCCACCCATGACGAACCCCTGGCTCGCGCCAGCGGCTTGCAGGTGCGCCGTATCGCTTGCCGTCGCGACACTGATGGCGGCATCACCGCCACCCTCGGGGAGGTGTGCTGATGCGCCTCGGTCTGGTGGCTTCCCTGGCTTGGCAGGATTACCGCAACGATGCGTGGCTGTCGGCCTGCGCGGTGCTGGCGCTGGTCGCCGTCGTCGCGCCGTTGCTGGTGTTGTTCGGCCTGAAGTTCGGGCTGGTCAGCAGTCTGACCGAGCGCCTGGAGAACGACCCGGCCACCCGTGAAATTATTCCGTTGGGCGGTGGTCGATTCAACCGCGCCTTTGTCGAGCAGTTGGGCCAGCGCGGCGATGTGGCGTTCGCCATCCCGCGCACGCGGCAGATCGCGGCGACCGCGCAGGTGGGCACATTGACCCTGGAAATGCTGCCGACTGCGCCGGGCGATCCACTGCTCGACGGTTTGCCGATGCCCCAGGGCCTGGCGCAGATCGTGCTGAGCCATACCGCCGCCGAGAAGCTCGCGGCGCGGCCCGGGGATTGGCTGGAAACCGGCTTTGCGCGCCAGGTCGCGGGGCGCGTCGAAACCCGGCGCACGCGTTTGCAGGTGCTCGCGGTACTGCCGCTGGAAGCCTTCCCCCGCGACGGCCTGTTTGCTGAATTGAGCCTGCTGGAAGCGGTGGAAGACTACCGCGATGGCCGTGCCGTGCCGGCGCTGGGCTGGGACGGCGACGCGGTCGGCGCGGGCGAGCAGCGGGTGTATCCGGCGTTTCGCCTGTATGCGCGCAACCTCACCGATGTGGAGCCGCTGCGGGTGTTTTTCGCCGGGCAGAATCTGTTGGTGGCGACCCAGGCATTGAGCATCGCCCAGGTGCAGTCGTTGAGCCGCAACCTGTCGATCGTGTTCTGGATCATCGCCGGGTTGGCCTTGGCGGGGGCGTTCGCGGCGATCTTCGCCGGGGCGCTGGCCGCCGTGGCGCGCAAGCGCAGGGAGTTGTCGGTGTTGCGTCTGTTGGGCTTTTCCACCGCCGCGCTGTTGCTGTTTGTGGTGCTGCAGGCGCTCTACAGCGCCGGCTTGGCCGCCGTGTTCAGTGCGGGTCTGTATGGCCTGGCCGAGGCGGGCTTGAATCAATTATTCGTGCAGGTGCCGGGCGAACACGCCAGCCACCTGCTGGCGCGTCATTACGGCCTGGCCCTGGTGGCTGTGCTCGGCGTCAGCGCCGTGGCGGCAGCCTGTGGCGGTTGGCGCGTGGCGCGTATCCAGGCTTCTGAAGGAATCCGAGATGTATAAGTTACTGGGCGCCGCCTTGGCGCTGAGCCTGGCCTCGCTGGCGTGGGCCGATGAGGCAAGCGATAAGCTCGACAACCCCAAGCCGTTGCCGGACGACGTCAGCCTGCCGCTGCCGTGCGAAGGCAACATGGTGTTCCGCTACGTCTATGTGCTGGCCCAAGGCACGTTGGACGACCGCGAGATCAGCCTCGGCTACCCCTTTGCCGAAGGCGAGGCGGGCTATCAGCAGTCGTTCATTTCTGGCTATCGCCGCGACTTTATCAACGGCCAGTTCAGCCTCAAGGACCTGCCGAAAGACTGGAACAACGTCATCACGCCCTTGATGCCGAAGACCGACGCCAAGACCCCGCTCAAGCCGATGCTCTACTTCATCGGCAAGTACGAAGTGACCGCGCGCCAATACGCCCTGGTGATGTCCCAGGCGCAATCGCTGGCCAGTGGCGAACCGGCGCCCGCGTGCGATGCGCCCAGCGGCATGGCCGGGCGTTTGCCCAAGGTCAAGCTGTCGCGCTTTGAAGCCGAACGCTTCTCGGCGGTGTACAGCGCCTGGCTGATGAAATACCACCGCGAGTTGCTGCCGGTGAGCGGGCGTGGTGCTTCGGCGGACGACGGCGGCCTGGGTTTTGTGCGCCTGCCCACCGAAGTGGAATGGGAGTTCGCCGCACGCGGGGCCCAGGCCGTGAGCCGCCAGGACTTGGAAGGGCGCCTGTTCCCGCGGCGTATCGAGGGCAGCGAAAGCGACGGCCCGTTGGCCGATTGGGCGGTGTTCAACCAAGTCGCCGGCGGCACCGGCCAGGCCGCGCGGCTGCTGCCCATCGGCACCAAATTGCCCAACCCGATCGGCCTGTTCGATGTAATCGGCAACGCGGCGGAAATGGTCCAGGAATCCTTCCAGCTGGTACACGCCGGGCGTCGCCAGGGCGCCTATGGCGGCTTTGTGGTCAAGGGCGGCAATTACCTGGAGGGCGAAGGCACGCTGTTCACCGGCATGCGCCGCGAGTACCCGTTGTTCGCCGCCGACGGCACCGAGCAAAGCAACGAGACCACCGGTTTTCGCGTGGCGATCGGCGCGCTGTCGGCACCGCGTTCGCGCTACAAGGAGCTGTTCGCGCAGTGGCAGAAAGAAGGCCGCCTGGCCTCGCTGACCGATGCCATCGATGACGCCCAGGACCCGACCAAGCGCCTGGACAGCATCATCGCCGCCAGCGTCGACCCACGCCTGCAAGCCGAGCTGGGGCTGGTCAACGAAGAGCTCAAGCGCAACGTCTCGCTGATCGCCCAGCAACGCGAAGAAGCGGCGGGCAACCTGATTCAGTCGGCGGCGTTGGTGGCCGAGACCATCAATAACTACAACATCCGCCTGACCAATCTGCAGAAGAGCCGCCAGCAGGCCGTGGACGCCAAGGACGAGGCCAGCGCGCAGCTGTTTGCCGCAGCCATTGCCAACGGGCGCAGCGCCCTCGACGGCGCAGTGGCGATCTATATCGACAACCTGGCCACCGGCACGCGTTACACCGATGCGGTGATCCAGGCGCAATTTCAACGGATCAAGGAAGAGTTGGATCGCAAGCCAGTGCTCGGCAAAAGCCTGGTGACGCGCGCGACACTGTTCGTTCGCCATGTCGGCAACTACCGCAAGCAACAGCGGGCCGACCCGGCAACGATCTTGAAGGAATTGCTCGCAGCCAGTGGTCAGCGGTCTTGATCGCTGGCTATAGAGCGAGCTTGGAAGGGACTCAGGCGGCGGTGGGCCGTGCTGGGCAAGTCAAACTTAAAAGAGAACACACCTATGCTTTTTTCCCGTAAGGCGGTTTCCAAGCGTCACTTGCTGCTGATCGCAGCCGGTTTCAGCACCGTGTTGACTGGTTGTGCCACGTCGCCGACGTCCAAAGTCGCGTCGAGCACCAAGGTCGAGTATTACCCGAACTGCTACGAGCCGGTGCAGCACCTGCGCGCGACCGATTCGGACATGACCAAGTCGGTCGTCACCGGCGCGGCCATCGGCGCTGCCGGCGGTGCATTGCTCGGCGCCTTGACCGGCGACTCCGAGAAGCGCGGCCGTAACGCCGCAATCGGTGCCGCGGGCGGCGCCCTGGCTGGCGGCGCGGCGGGTTACTACACCGAGCGTCAGAAGCAGATCGCCGATGACAACCAGCGTATTGGCTCCTACGCAGCCGACGTCAATAAAAGCGCCTCCGACATCGACCGCAGCACCGCCTACGCCAAGGCCTCCCAGCAGTGCTACCAGAGCGCATTCACCAAGCTGGTGGCCGACCGTAAGGCCAAGACCGTCAACGACACCGAAGGCCGCAAGCGCCTGGCGGAAATCGTCTCCGGCCTGAAGGAATCCAATGACCTGATCGTCGCGGTCAACGGCAAGGCCAGCGAAGACCTGAACAACTACACCCAGGCTTACGAGAAAGACCTGCAACAGGTGGGCGTGCAGCGCAACGACGTAGTCACCGTGGCGACAGCGGATGCCACTCCGGCGGTCGTACCGGCCAAGAAAGGTAAGTTGACCAGCAAAGTCGTGACCAAGCGTCCGCCGCTGCCTGTGGTGCCGAAAGAAGCAGTCGCCACCGAAAGAACCTTCCAGACTGCCCAGACCAAGCAAGATGAAAGCAAGAAGGTCGCCAGCGCCGGTAAAGCACAGATCGAAGGCACTTGCCGCGATCCGAACCTGGCCGACTGGGCGCCGGTGCCGTGCCCTAACGTATAAGCAAGTTGTTGCTATAAGCGGTAAACGCCAACCGATCTCCGGCTAAAGCGCGAGATCGGTGGCGTTCTTTCGGCAATTCGTTACACTGCTGCGGCCACTCAATAATTACACCGAGGCCGTGTGCATGAAATTTCGTCTTCTCCTCTGGGTACTGGGCCTGATGATGGGCAAAGCCAGCCGCACCAACCCTGCGTTCCAGCAGCAGTTGGGTGACAAAGACCTGGCGTTCCAGTTGCAGACCCTCGACGGCAAGGTTGCCCGTCACTTCATCGTCAAAGACCAGCGCATCACCAGCCGCTCGGGTGTCCACCCTGCGCCGGCTTTCGCCATTGCCTTTAAAGACGCCGCCTATGGCTTCGCCACGATGCAGGCGAAGAACAAGCAACTGGCGTTCATGACGGGGATTCAGGACAAGTCGATCCAGATCAAGGGCAACCCGGCGCTGGTGATCTGGTTCCAGGGCTTGACCAAGTATTTGAAGCCGAAGAAAAAGCAGTAGACCGAGGTGGATTCATCGGGGGCAAGCCCCCTCCCACACTTGACCGTGTTCGCAGATCAAAATGTGGGAGGGGGCTTGCCCCCGATAGCGATCTAACAAGCTACCGATTCAGCCCTGGCTGAACTGCGAGGCCAATTCGCGCAACAGCACCTCGGCATCCAGCACCTTGGTCACGACTTCTTCAGCCTTGTCACGGCTCAAGCCCAAACGTTCAAGCAGCTCGTCGGGGATGGTTTCGTGCGGCCCGGAGCCGATGCCCCGGCTGCGCAGCAGGCGCACGGCCAGGCATACCAGGTTGGGGTACTCGGCGTATTGGCCGTCGTAGGTTGGGTGACAAAGACCTGGCGTTCATGACGGGGATTCAGGACAAGTCGATCCAGATCAGGGGCAACCCGGCGCTGGTGATCTGGTTCCAGGGCTTGACCAAGTATTTGAAGCCGAAGAAAAAGCAGTAGACCGAGGTGGATTCATCGGGGGCAAGCCCCCTCCCACACTTGACCGTGTTCGCAGATCAAAATGTGGGAGGGGGCTTGCCCCCGATAGCGATCTAACAAGCTAGCGATTCAGCCCTGGCTGAACTGCGAGGCCAATTCGCGCAACAGCACCTCGGCATCCAGCACCTTGGCCACGACTTCTTCAGCCTTGTCACGGCTCAAGCCCAAACGTTCAAGCAGCTCGTCGGGGATGGTTTCGTGTGGCCCGGAGCCGATGCCCCGGCTGCGCAGCAGGCGCACGGCCAGGCACACCAGGTTGGGGTACTCGGCGTATTCCAGGGCTTGACCAAGTATTTGAAGCCGAAGAAAAAGAAGTAGACCGAGGTGGATTCATCGGGGGCAAGCCCCCTCCCACACTTGACCGTGTTCGCAGATCAAAATGTGGGAGGGGGCTTGCCCCCGATAGCGATCTAACAAGCTACCGATTCAGCCCTGGCTGAACTGCGAGGCCAATTCGCGCAACAGCACCTCGGCATCCAGCACCTTGGCCACAACTTCTTCAGCCTTGTCACGGCTCAAGCCCAAACGTTCAAGCAGCTCGTCGGGGATGGTTTCGTGCGGCCCGGAGCCGATGCCCCGGCTGCGCAGCAGGCGCACGGCCAGGCATACCAGGTTGGGGTACTCGGCGTATTGGCCGTCGTAGGTTGGGTGACAAAGACCTGGCGTTCATGACGGGGATTCAGGACAAGTCGATCCAGATCAAGGGCAACCCGGCGCTGGTGATCTGGTTCCTTGACCGTGTTCGCAGATCAAAATGTGGGAGGGGGCTTGCCCCCGATAGCGATCTAACAAGCTACCGATTCAGCCCTGGCTGAACTGCGAGGCCAATTCGCGCAACAGCACCTCGGCATCCAGCACCTTGGTCACGACTTCTTCAGCCTTGTCACGGCTCAAGCCCAGGCGTTCAAGCAGCTCGTCGGGGATGGTTTCGTGCGGCCCGGAGCCGATGCCCCGGCTGCGCAGCAGGCGCACGGCCAGGCACACCAGGTTGGGGTACTCGGCGTATTGGCCGTCGTAGGTTGGGTGACAAAGACCTGGCGTTCATGACGGGGATTCAGGACAAGTCGATCCAGATCAAGGGCAACCCGGCGCTGGTGATCTGGTTCCAGGGCTTGACCAAGTATTTGAAGCCGAAGAAAAAGCAGTAGACCGAGGTGGATTCATCGGGGTGTACAGCCCCCTCCCACACTTGACCGTGTTCGCAGATCAAAATGTGGGAGGGGGCTTGCCCCCGATAGCGATCTAACAAGCTACCGATTCAGCCCTGGCTGAACTGCGAGGCCAATTCGCGCAACAGCACCTCGGCATCCAGCACCTTGGCCACGACTTCTTCAGCCTTGTCACGGCTCAAGCCCAGGCGTTCAAGCAGCTCGTCGGGGATGGTTTCGTGCGGCCCGGAGCCGATGCCCCGGCTGCGCAGCAGGCGCACGGCCAGGCACACCAGGTTGGGGTACTCGGCGTATTGGCCGTCGTAGGACGGGTCGTGCTGGAAGCGCAGGGCGGTGGACAGTTCGTCCGGCATGTCCCAGTAGCGCATCAGCCAGGCGCCGATCTGTTCGCGGCTGATACCCAGCAAATGCTGCTCCACATAGCTGTGGCACAGGTGCGGGTTGACCTCCAGGTGTCGGCAGATCAGCGAGAAGTGCGGCGGAAACACGTGGGCCAGCAGCAGGTAACCGAAGTTGTGCAGCAGACCGGCCAGGTAGGTCAGGCCGGCTTCCGGGCGTTGCGCGCGCGGCATGGCGCGGGTCAGGCCTTCGATGACGGCGGCGGTGTAGATCGACTGGTGCCAGTACGGCGTGGCCTGGTGCGGGTGGTCCTTGGGCAGGCTCAGGGTTTTGCCCAGGGCCAGGCCCAGTGCCAGGTTGATCACCAGGTCGAAGCCCAGCACCCGCACGATGGCGTCTTCCACCGAGCGGATCTTGCCCGGCGAGGCGTAATAGGGCGAGGCGGCCCAGCTGACCACCTGGGCGGCCAGCGCCGGGTCGGTTTCGACCACGCCGGTGATGTCGTCGATGGTGGCGTTGGGGTCGACGCGCAGTTTGATGATTTTCTGCGCAGTGTCGGCCAGCGGCGGAATCTCGATGGTCGCTTCCAGGCGTTGCTGGATGCGCCGGGCCGTGAACGCCTGCATGGCCTGGGTGATTTCCTCGCGGTCATCATGGGGCCGGTCGAGGTTGGGCCGGATGTTGCTCAGCGGCTCGCCGAATTGAGCGGCGCTGGCCTTGGTCAGCATGGTCTTGAAGTCGGCGCTGGCGATCTCCAGCAGCAAACCGGCTTCGCCCGAGTGAACCAGCAGGCTCGACTCATCGAGCAGGCTGCCTTCATACAGGCAAGGTGAGCTGGTCAGCGCCGGCAGGCCGGGCAGCAGGCTGAGGTCATGCTTGCCCAGCATGCGTTCGATACGTTCCGGCGACACCGATGTCAGGCGGCGGCCGGTGAGTTCGGTCAGGCGGTTGAGGTCGAGCAACTGGTTCTGCGGGAACAGCACCATGAGCGCGCCCACCGCATCTTCCAGCAGCACCGCCTGGATCTTTCGCGCAGGGTTCAGGCCCGGATGTTCGGCGACTTCCGTATAGCTGATGGAGAGTTTCGCGAGCAGCGCCCGAATAACCGGCGGGGCGGTCAGTGGTGCGGCGGCGTGGGCAACTTCTGACATGGCCTGATCCAAATTCGTACAGTCTTTGGAGTATAACCAGCTTGATACAAATGTTGGTCGGATAAGTGAAACAGGCGTCACACTTGGCCGTATTGCTGCCCATGCCTGAGCCAGCGATCCAGCAGCGGGCTGACGTGATCCGGCCAACGCTCGAGCAGGGCCTGGGCCGCATCGCGCACTGCCGGCAGCAGGTCGGCGTCGCGCATCAGGTCGGCGACCTTGAATTGCAGCAGGCCGGTCTGGCGGGTGCCGAGCATCTCGCCGGGGCCGCGCAGTTCGAGGTCTTTTTCGGCGATGACAAAACCGTCGTTGGTTTCACGCATGATGCCCAGGCGTTGACGGCCGATCTGCGACAGCGGCGGATGATACAGCAGCACGCAGTGGCTGGCCGCGCTGCCCCGGCCGACGCGGCCGCGTAGCTGGTGCAGTTGCGCCAGGCCCAGACGCTCGGGGTTTTCGATGATCATCAGGCTGGCGTTGGGCACGTCCACCCCGACCTCGATCACCGTGGTGGCCACCAGCAGTTGCAGGTCGCCGGCCTTGAATTGCGCCATCACCGCGGCTTTTTCCGCCGGTTTCATGCGCCCGTGGATCAGCCCGACCTTGAGTTCGCCCAAGGCGCTGGTGAGGTCTTCGTAAGTGGTTTCGGCGGCCTGGCAGGTCAGCTCTTCGGACTCTTCAATCAGCGTGCATACCCAATACGCCTGGCGGCCTTCGGCACAGGCGCCGCGCACGCGCTCGATGACTTCCACGCGCCGGGAGTCGGTGACCAGCACGGTATTGACCGGGGTGCGGCCGGGCGGCAGTTCGTCGAGGATCGAGGTGTCGAGGTCGGCGTAGGCGCTCATGGCCAGGGTGCGCGGGATCGGCGTGGCGGTCATGATCAATTGGTGCGGGCTCATGCGCCCGCCCGCGCCTTTCTGGCGTAGGGCCAGGCGCTGTTGCACGCCGAAGCGATGCTGTTCGTCGATGATCACCAGCGCAAGGTTCTTGAACTGCACTTCGTCCTGGAACAGCGCATGGGTGCCCACCACCATCGGTGCGCCGCTGGCGATCTGCTCCAGCGCGGTTGTGCGGTTTTTGCCTTTGAGTTTGCCCGCCAGCCACGCCACTTCCAGGCCCAGCGGTTCGAGCCAGCGCTTGAAGGTGATGAAGTGCTGCTCGGCGAGAATCTCAGTGGGCGCCATCAACGCCACCTGGTAACCGGCTTCGAGTGCCTGCAGGGCGGCGAGGGCGGCGACCACGGTCTTGCCCGCGCCGACGTCGCCCTGGATCAGGCGCAGCATGGGTTCGGGCTGGCTGAGGTCGTAGGCGATTTCATTGCCCACGCGCTGTTGGGCACCGGTCGGCGCAAAGCCGAGGTTCGCCAGGTACTGCGCGGGCAGGCGCGTGGCCTTGGGCATCGCCGGGGCGCGCAGGGAGCGCATGCTCTCGCGCAGGCGTTGCTGAGACAGTTGGTGGGTCAGCAGTTCTTCGAAGGCCAGGCGATGCTGCGCCCAGTGATGACCGAGGGCCAGTTCGTCCACGTCCGCGTCGGCCGGTGGGTGATGCAGGTAGCGGATCGCATCGTCCAGCGGCGCCAGTTGATAGTCGCGGGCCAGCTCCACGGGCAGCCAATCGGGCAGGCTTTTCGGGCCGAGCATCGTCAGGGTCTGCTGGCACAGTTGGCGCAGGCGTTGTTGGGTGAGGCCTTCGGTCAGCGGGTAGATCGGCGTCAGGGTGGTGTCGACCGGCGGCGGCTCGTCGCCCGTAATGGCGCGGTATTCCGGATGGTAGATCTCCAGGCCCGAGGCGCCGGGGCGTGCTTCGCCGTAACAGCGCACGCGGGTGCCGCGCTTGAGGCCTTCCTTCTGCGCGTTGCTGAAATGGTAGAAGCGCAGGCTCAGGCCGCCGGTGCCATCCTGCAGGCGCACCACTAGGCTGCGGCGCTTGCCCATCACCACGTCGGCGCCGCTGACGGTGCCTTCGATCACCGCGTCCTGCCCAGGGCGCAAATGACCGATGGGCACCACGCGGGTGCGGTCCTGATAGCGCAGAGGCAGGTGGAACAGCACGTCCTGAAGGTTCTCCAGGCCGACCTTGGCCAACTTCTCGGCCATGGCTTCGCCGACACCCTTGAGTGCCGTCACCGACACCTGCGACAGCTCAGTCATACAGTGGCTCAGCTCGCAGCAGGCGGTTTGGCCACCGAACACAGGCGGATCGAGTCGGCCAGGATTTCAATGGCTTTGGGCCGCGGGAAGCTGGCGCGCCAGGCGATCGCCACGGTGCGGAACGGCACCGGCGGCGTGAGCGGGCGCACGGCGATCACGCCCGGGGCGTAGTGATGGCTGTCCACCGCCGACAGCGGCAGGATCGAAATGCCCAGGCCGGAGGCGACCATGTGGCGAATGGTTTCCAGGGAGCTGGATTCCACGGTGGTGTGTTTGGCGCCGTCGTGGCCCTTGGTCAGGGTCGGGCAGGCTTCCAGCACCTGGTCGCGGAAGCAGTGGCCTTCACCGAGCAGCAGCAGGCTCTTGTCGTTGAGCAGGCTGGCGTCGATGCTGTCTTTCTGCGTCCACGGGTGCGAGGCCGGCATCAGCACGTAGAACGGCTCGTCGTAGAGCGGCAGGGTCAGCACGTCAGCCTCGTTGAACGGCAGGGCGATGATGATCGCGTCCAACTCGCCGTTGCGCAGTTTGTCGCGCAGCACGTGGGTGAAGTTTTCTTCGATATACAGCGGCATCTGCGGCGCGACGCGGTGCAGTTGCGGAATCAGGTGCGGGAACAGGTACGGGCCGACGGTGTAGATGGCGCCGACTTTCAGCGGCGCGGTCAGCTGGTTTTTGCCGGCCTGGGCCAGTTCGCGAATGCTTTGGGCTTGCTCCAGGACCTTTTGGGCCTGGGCAACGATGCCTTCACCGACCGGGGTCAGGCGCACGGCGCTTTTGCTGCGCTCGAAAATCAGCACACCGAGTTCGTCTTCAAGCTTTTTCACGCCCACCGACAGCGTCGGCTGGCTGACGTGGCAACGCTCGGCCGCGTGGCCGAAGTGTTGTTCTTGGGCGAGGGTCACGATGTAGCGTAATTCTGTAAGAGTCATAGCGGGCGTCCATGAGGTTGCGAGCCAAGCATACCGGCTGCAATCGATAGACACACGTTATCAGAACTTTGATAAGGATTGAGCGGGGAATGTGCGAGATTTTGCTGAAGCGATAAAACCCGATGTGGGAAGGGGCTTGCTCCCGATGGCGATGGGTCAGTCGAGGACGTGTCGACTGATGTACCGTCATCGGGAGCAAGCCCCCTCTCACATAGCCCTGCGCGTGCCTTTAGCGGCGACGCTTCTCGATGTTGTAAACGAACGGCGCGACGATCTCGATGCTGCCGCTTTTCACCATGTCGGCCGGTGGCTTGGGCAATGGCTGGGCGCGACGGATCATGTCCAGGGTGGCGCGGTCCAGGTCGGCGTTGCCGGAGCGGCCCACCAACTCGTAGGACAGCACATTGCCTTCGGCATCGACCACGAAGCGCAAGCGATTCATGCCTTCCTTGCCACTGTTCTGCGCGCTTTGCGGGTACTTTTTGTACTTCTGCAAGTGCGCCAGCAGGGCGCCTTCCCAGGAGGCTTTGGCGGCGACCTGTTGCGGCGACGGGCCCGGTGCGGGCTGGGCCGATTTCTCCGCCGGTGTATTGGTCGGCGGCGTGTCGCTTGGTGGCGTCTCGGAAGGTTTCTCCTTGGGCGGCTCGGGCTTTTTCTCCTCCGGTTTGGGCGGCTGGGGTTTCGGCTTGGGCTTGACCGGCTTGGGCACCTGGATCGTCGGCTTGGGCGCTTCGGCCAGTTTCGGCAGCGGCAGCTCTTCCACCGGGGCGGGCGGCTGCGGCGGCGTGACCACCTTGGGCGGTGCCGGCGGCGGCGGTGCGGGCATCGGCGCCAGGTCGATGACCATGGCCGCCGGTGGCAGCTGGACCGTGCGCGGCGCCGACCAGTGGAGCGCGATGGCAATCGCGATGGCATGCACGCCCAGCACGACGGCGAGGCTGGTGCCATAACGCGTCAGTTTGTGGCGCGTCGTGATCATTTTTTGGCTGCCGTCTCAAGTCCGACCAGGCCGACCTTGAGGTAGCCGGCTGCCCGCAGGGCATCCATCACGCTCATCAGGTCGCCGTAGTCCACGCCTTTGTCGGCCTGGAAGAAGATCGTCGTGTCTTTCTTGCCTTGGGTCTTGGCGTCGAGCGCCGGCCCCAGGGTTTCGGCTTTGACTTCTTCTTCGCCCAGGAACAGGCGCTGGTCCGCCTTGACGCTGAGGAAAATCGGTTTCTCCGGCCGCGGCGCGGGTTTGGCGCTGGAGGCGGGCAGGTCGACCTTGATATCCACGGTGGCCAAGGGGGCCGCCACCATGAAGATGATCAGCAGCACCAGCATCACGTCGATAAACGGCGTGACGTTGATTTCGTGGTTCTCGACGAGTTCGTCGTCGCCTTGATTCAAATGCAGGCCCATGGCCGATTACCCCACTTTCACCATGTGCGGTTGCGAGCTGCGCTCGGAAGGCAGGTGATCGAGGTCGCGGCTGACCAGCAGCAGGACTTCTGCCGACGCGTCCGATACCTGGGCCTTGTAGCCGGCAATCGAACGGGCGAAGACGTTGTAGATCACCACCGCGGGAATCGCGGCAACCAGGCCCAGGGCGGTCGCCAGCAAGGCTTCGGCGATGCCGGGAGCGACGACGGCGAGGTTGGTGGTCTGGGTTTTGGCGATGCCGATGAAGCTGTTCATGATGCCCCACACGGTACCGAACAGACCGACGAACGGCGCGGTGGAACCGATGGTCGCCAGCACGCCAGTGCCGTTGCTCATGTTACGACCGCAGGCTGCCACCAGGCGCTCGAGACGGAACGCCACGCGCTCCTTGATGCCTTCTTTTTCGCGGGTGTTGGCCGACAGGCGCATTTCTTCCAGCGCGTCGTGTACCAGCGTATTGGCCAGGGTGCCCTTCTTGGTCGCCGTTTCGCTGGCTTCCTTGAGGGTGGTGGCCTTTTTCAGGTGGACGATCTCGCTGCGCAGGCGGCGCTTGGCGCCCAGCAGTTCGAAGCCTTTGGCGATCCAGATGGTCCAGGTGATGATCGAGGCGATGGCCAGGCCGATCATCACGGCTTTCACCACCACGTCAGCGTTTTGGTACATGCCCCATGGCGACAGGTCGTGGGCCATGCCAAGGGTGTTGTTTTCTTCCAGCACCACGCCGGGTTCGTCGGCGGGGGCCGGCGCTGCAGCCTGGGCTGGGTCTGTGGCGGCCGGCACCGCAGGGGCGGCGGTGGCATTCTGTTCGGCAGCAGCAGGAGCCGCCGGCGCGGTGGCATCAGCGAATGCGGCGGTCGGTGCCAGCAGTACGCTGAACAGCAGCGCCGCAATCGCACGCCAGGCGCGGGATGGACTGTGAAGTTTGGTTGGCGAAGCGGGGTGTGTATTACGTGTCATGCTGGCCGGACCTGAGAGAAAAAAATGAGTGATCGTCCTTCCAGACCCTGCGAGGTCGAGGACAAATGGGTCGTTATTATTGCAAGTAATTCTTGTTAACAGAAGTAATACAGTAACTTTATTTGTCCTTTTTCTGGCCGCTGGTCTCCTGCGACGGCTAATCTAGACCTTTCAGTACGGAGTTTTGTGATGTCTGCGCCTTCTGTTGTGATTGCCGGTTGTGGCGATGTGGGGAGTCGGCTGGCCAGCCAATTGCTCGCCTCGGAATGGGAGGTTCATGGCCTGCGGCGTGATATTTCGCGCCTGCCCGATGGCGTGATCGGCATTGCCGGTGACCTGTTCAATAAGAATTGCCCTGACACCTGGCCGATCGGCGGGGTGGATTACCTGGTGTATTGCGCGGCGGCGACGGATCACGACGAAGCCGGTTATCGCGCCGCTTACGTGCAAGGGTTGCAGCATGTGTTGGAGTGGTTGAAGGATTACGGCCAGCAGCCCAAGCATCTGCTGTTTGTGTCCAGCAGCAGTGTGTATGGGCAGCAGCAGGGCGAATGGGTCGACGAAACGTCCGAGACCCAGGCAAAAGGCTATTCCGGGCAGGTGATGCTGGAAGCCGAGCAAATCGCGCTGAACAGCGGCATTGCGGCGAGCATCGTGCGCTTGACCGGGATTTACGGGCCGGGCCGCGAGTGGCTGCTGACGCAGGTGCGCCAGGGTTATCGCGTGGCGATCGATCCGCCTTTATATGGCAACCGGATCCACGTCGATGATGCGGCTGGCCTGCTGGCGTTTTTGTTGCGGCATGTGGAGCAGGGCGGTTCGCTGGATCGCATCTATATCGGTGTCGATGACGCACCGGCGCCGTTGGCCGAGGTGGTGGCCTGGTTGCGTGAGTACCTGGGTGTGACGCAATGGTCCGATGACGCCAGTGTGCGCCGCGCCGGGAGCAAGCAATGCAGCAACGCCCGGGCCAAGGCGTTGGGCTGGGTGCCGACGTATCCGAGTTATCGCGAAGGCTACGCGGCCATCCTGAAGGGCTGAGCCGCGGTCAGAAAAGGTGGGAGGGGGCTTGCTCTGTCAGCCACGGTTGTAGTGGCTGATGCACCGCGATCGGGAGCAAGTCGAATCGTCGCAGCGCCCCTCCCACATTCAGGTCTGTGGGATGACGGTTATTGTTTTTCAAGCAGCCACTGGCGTGGCCCCGGTGTAAACGAGGGCACTTCGTCGGCCTGCGAGGTATTGATCGCCTGGAAGATTTCCAGCTGCTTGCCCTTGCGTGCAAAGATCCACGCATTGCCCACGCCGTTGCGCTGCAACCACATGCTGTCGTAGCCGCCGCTCATGGAGGCGCAATCACCCGCCAGGCATAACGAATATCGATCGGCGCCCGGCAGGCCGGCCACTTGGCCGTTGGCCTGGAACTGCACGGTGGCGCCTTCGCCATTGCCGTTGGCGATTTTCCAGTCGCCGCCCATATAAGCGGCGTACAGCGCGCGCTCGAAGTTGGCGCCCAATGGCGCGCCTTCCGGTGCAGGTTCCTTGGCGCGGGCAAACAGCTGTTCGGGCTCGTTGTCGTTGGCCACTTGCAGCAGTTGCCGACCTTTGCGCTTGAGATCGGTGGCGGCGCTGCCGTAGAAGTCGACGCTCCAGGCACCGGGCTTCTCACCGAGCAACTTGCCTTCCGCTACTTCAAAACCGTTGTAGTAGCGGGCCTGCAGGGCCTTGGTGTTGACGTCCCACTCGAGGTTCGGGCCAAAGCTCTGCAGTGCTTCACGCAAAGGGCCGCCCTTGGCTGCCGCGTCGATGGCAACCTGGTTGATCCAGGTGCCGCTCACATCCAGGTCGGCGGGGTTGCTGGCACAGCCGCCGAGCAACAGGGCGAGCAACGAAGAGGCTACAAGCGCTTTGCGCATCATGAAATCCTTTTAAAACGAAGTCGGCGCAGCCTGTGGAGGCTGCGCCGGGTGTTTTACTCGATGACCAGAATCGCGTCCATCTCAACCTGTGCGCCCTTTGGCAGGGCAGCAACGCCGATAGCGGCGCGGGCTGGGTAAGGCTGTTCGAAGTACTTGCCCATGATCTCGTTGACCTTGGCGAAGTGGCTCAGGTCGGTGAGGAAGATGTTCAGCTTGACGATGTCCTTGAACGAACCGCCGGCAGCTTCGGCGACCGACTTGAGGTTTTCGAAGACCTGTACGGTTTGTGCTTCGAAGCCTTCAACCAGTTCCATGGTCTTTGGGTCCAGTGGGATCTGGCCGGACATGTAGACGGTGTTGCCCGCCTTGATCGCCTGGGAGTAGGTGCCGATGGCGGCTGGGGCTTTGTCGCTGGTGATAACAGTCTTGGTCATGAATGACTCCTTGTAAGAGGTGGGCTATGCACGCATGCGGGTGATGCGGATCACACCGGTCAAGGCGCGCAGTTTCTTGATCACGCGGGCCAGGTGTACGCGGTCGTGTACGCTGACCACCAGTTGGACCACGCTGATGCGACCATCGCGCTCGTCCATGCTGATTTTCTCGATATTGCCGTCGGCCGCGTTGACGCTGCTGGCCAGCAGGGCGATCAGGCCGCGCTGGTGCTCCAGCTCGACCCGCAGCTCGACGTTGAATTCGCCGGTGACATCCTTGGCCCACGAGAGCTGGATGCATTTTTCCGGGTTGTGGCGGATTTCGCTGATATTGCGGCAGTTGTCCAGGTGGACCACCATGCCTTTGCCCGCCGACAGGTGCCCGACAATCGGGTCGCCCGGGATCGGCGTGCAGCACTTGGCGTAGCTGAGCACCAGGCCCTCGGTGCCGCGAATCGCCAGCGGACCTTCCGGGCTTGGCAATTGCTCGCCTTCGCCGAGCAGGCGACGGGCGACCACATAGGCCATGCGGTTGCCCAGGCCGATGTCTTCCAGCAGGTCTTCGATGGTTTCCTGGCGATACTCGCTGAGCATCGCTTGCACGCGCTCGCCGGGGATTTTCTCGAGGGCGCTGTCGAAGCCGTTGAGCACCTTGTTCAGCAAGCGTTCGCCCAGGCTGATGGACTCGGAGCGGCGCTGCAGTTTCAGGGCGTGGCGAATATGGGTACGCGCCTTGCCGGTGACCACGAAGTTGAGCCACGCCGGGTTCGGCCGGGCGCCCGGTGCGCTGACGATTTCCACGGTGGAGCCGCTTTGCAGCGGTTCCGACAGCGGGGCCAGGCGCCGGTTGATGCGGCAAGCGATGCAGCTGTTGCCGACATCGGTGTGTACGGCGTAGGCAAAGTCGACGGCCGTGGAGCCTTTGGGCAGCTCCATGATCCGGCCCTTGGGCGTGAACACGTAGACCTCGTCCGGGAACAGGTCGATCTTCACGCTCTCGATGAATTCCAGGGAGTTGCCCGCACGTTGCTGCATTTCCAGCACGCCTTTGACCCACTGGCGCGCGCGGGCGTGGGTGCCTTTGGGCTGCTCGTCGCCGCTGGATTTGTACAGCCAATGGGCGGCGATGCCGTTGTTGGCCATCTCTTCCATTTCCCGGGTGCGGATCTGGATCTCGATCGGCACCCCATGCATACCGAACAGCGTGGTATGCAGCGACTGATAGCCGTTGGCCTTGGGAATGGCGATGTAGTCCTTGAAGCGGCCCGGCAGGGGTTTGTACAAATTATGTACAGCGCCCAATACGCGGTAGCAGGTGTCGACCTTGTCGACGATGATCCGGAACGCATACACGTCCATGATCTCGTTGAAGGCCCGGCGCTTGCCGCGCATCTTCTTGTAGATGCCGTAGATGTGCTTCTGCCGCCCGCTGACCTCGCCCTCGATCTCGTCGATCGCCAGGCAATGGCTCAGCGACTCTTCGATCTTGTTGACGATTTCCTTGCGGTTGCCCCGGGCGCGCTTGACTGCCTGGTAGATGCGCGCCGAACGCATCGGGTGCATGGCCTTGAAGCCGAGGTCTTCGAATTCGATACGAATGGCGTGCATGCCCAGCCGGTTGGCGATGGGCGCGTAGATTTCCAGGGTTTCCTTGGCGATGCGCCGGCGTTTTTCGCCGGACAGCACTTCCAGTGTCCGCATGTTGTGGAGCCGGTCGGCCAGCTTGACCAGGATCACGCGGATATCCCGGGCCATGGCCATCGCCATCTTCTGGAAGTTTTCCGCCTGGGCTTCGGCCTTGGTCTCGAAGTTCATCTGGGTCAGTTTGCTGACCCCATCGACCAGTTCGGCCACGGTTTCGCCAAATTGCGCGCTGAGCGCTTCCTTGGCGATGCCGGTGTCTTCGATCACGTCATGCAGCATCGCGGCCATCAGGCTCTGATGGTCCATGTGCATGTCGGCGAGAATATTGGCCACCGCAAGAGGATGGGTGACATACGCCTCGCCGCTGCGGCGGCGTTGGCCGTCGTGGGCTTGTTCGGCGTAGAAATACGCTCGGCGGACCAGGTTGACCTGGTCTGGGCCGAGGTAGGTCGATAAGCGATCGGCGAGGGCGTCTATGCTCGGCAAAGGATGGACTCCTGCCGCGTGCGTTGACACCGCGCCGTGCTACGTCGACCAGGCATAGGCTTAGACGGCCTCGTTGGACTCGTCCTCGAACGCTGCAAACAGCGGTTCGTCTTCAACGATCTCGGCGTTGGCGATGAACTCGTAGCTCATCAGGCCTTCAGCGATTTCGCGCAGAGCGACAACGGTAGGCTTGTCGTTTTCCCACTGGACCAGGGGCTCTTTGCCGCCAGTGGCCAGTTGACGGGCACGCTTGGTAGAGAGCATGACCAGCTCAAAGCGGTTATCCACGTGTTCTAGGCAGTCTTCAACGGTTACGCGGGCCATGGTATTCCTCGGAGCGAATGCAAGATGCGCGCTGCCCGGTTGGGCGAGCGGACTAAACAGTTTAAAAAATCACCAGCGTTTAGGGAAGCGCTGATTTTTCCCAGGCTCTCGCAAAACCGCTGCAAGTGCCAATGTAAGGCCCTCGCAGCGGTTTTGGGAAGAGCTGATCAACCGAGCAGTTCGGCCAATAACTTGCCGAAACGCTGTTGTTGGCGTTTTTGCTGGAGCTGATTGGCGCGGAAAATCGCCTTCAAATCGTCCAGGGCGTGGGCAAAATCGTCATTGATGATCAGGTAATCGTAGTCGACGTAGTGGCTCATTTCGCTGACGGCTTCACGCATGCGGCCTTCGATGATCGCGTCGCTGTCCTGGCCGCGGTTGGTCAGGCGCTGGTGCAAGGCTTCCAGGGACGGCGGCAGGATGAAGATCGACCGCGCCTTGGGCATCAGCTGGCGCACTTGCTCGGCGCCCTGCCAGTCGATTTCCAGGATCAGGTCGTGGCCTTCGTCCAGGGTCTGTTGCAGGTGGCTTTGCGAGGTGCCGTAGAGGTTGCCGAACACTTCGGCGCGCTCAAGGAAGGCGCCGTGCTCGATCATCTTGACGAACTCGGTGCGCTCGACGAAGTGATAGTGAACGCCGTTCACCTCGCCCGGGCGCATGGCGCGGGTGGTGTGGGACACCGAGATGCGGATCTGTTCGTCAGCGTCGGTCAGGGCCTTGACCAGGCTGCTCTTGCCCGCGCCCGAGGGGGCGGAAATGATGTAAAGGGTGCCGGTGCTGTGGGTCATGGAAGTTGCCTTACTCAATATTCTGTACTTGTTCGCGCATTTGCTCGATCAACACTTTGAGGTTGACCGCCGCCGTGGTGCTGCGCGGATCGAATGCCTTGGAGCCCAGTGTATTGGCTTCGCGGTTGAGTTCCTGCATCAGGAAATCCAGGCGCCGACCGGCGGCGCCGCCGGACTTGAGCACGCGGCGTACTTCAAGGATGTGGGTGCTCAGGCGATCGAGTTCTTCGGCGACGTCGCTCTTCTGCGCCAATAGGACCATTTCCTGCTCCAGACGTACCGGATCGAGGTCGGCCTTCATGTCGGCGAAGCGGTCGAGGACCTTCTGGCGCTGGGTCGCGAGCATCTGCGGCACCAGCTCGCGCAAGGTGACCACGTCGGCTTCGATCGCGCTCAGGCGCTCGCTGATCAGGCGGGCCAGCTCGGCGCCTTCGCGCTCGCGGCCGGCCTTGAGTTCCTTCAAGCCCTGGGTGAACAAGGCGAGGGCTTCGGCGTTGAGGGCTTGCGGGTCGCTGGCGTCGGCCACCAGCACGCCGGGCCAGGCCAGCACTTCCAGCGGGTTCAGCGCGGCCGGCTGCTTGATCAGGCCGGCGATGGTTTCGGCGGCGGCGACCAGTTGCGCGGCGCGTTCGCGGTCGACCTGCAGCGGTTTGCCGGTGGTTTCCTCGGTAAAGCGCAGGGTGCATTCCAGCTTGCCGCGGGAAATGCCCTGGCGCAGAGCTTCACGTACCGCGCCTTCGAGGTCGCGGAACGATTCCGGCAGGCGCAGGTGCGGCTCCAGGTAGCGGCTGTTGACCGAGCGCAGTTCCCAGCTCAGGGTGCCTTGCGCGCCGGCTTTTTCGACGCGGGCGAAGGCGGTCATGCTGTGCACCATGGAGGTACCTCGCGTTGCAGTCCCGCGATGGCGGGCTGATGGGTAAATTGAAGCCGACAGGCTGCGAAGGCGCAGGAGTGTAGCGCAGTGGGGCGATTGGCCCCAAACCCTGGCACTGACAAAGCACCGCCAGTCGACGATTCGTAACCGAATTTTTTAGACGTGCCCCGAATCGGCTCGCGGCTCTATAATGCTCGGCAGTTTTTCGTCCTCCGTACAGGTATCCCCTATGAAACGTCCAAGTGGTCGCGCTGCCGATCAGCTCCGCTCGATCCGCATCACCCGCAACTACACCAAACACGCCGAGGGATCTGTACTGGTCGAGTTTGGCGATACCAAGGTGATCTGCACCGTCAGCGTCGAAAACGGCGTGCCGCGTTTCCTCAAGGGCCAGGGCCAGGGTTGGTTGACCGCCGAATACGGCATGCTGCCGCGCGCCACCGGCGAGCGTAACCAGCGTGAAGCCAGCCGTGGCAAGCAAGGCGGCCGTACCCTGGAAATCCAGCGCCTGATCGGCCGTTCGCTGCGTGCCGCCCTGGACATGTCCAAGCTGGGCGACGTGACCCTGTACGTCGACTGCGACGTGATCCAGGCCGACGGCGGCACGCGCACTGCCTCCATCACCGGTGCCATGGTTGCGCTGGTCGACGCGTTGAAAGTGATCAAGAAGCGTGGCGGCCTGAAAGCCGGCGACCCGCTCAAGCAGATGATCGCCGCTGTGTCGGTGGGTATGTACCAGGGCGAGCCAGTGCTGGACCTGGATTACCTGGAAGACTCGGCCGCCGAGACCGACCTGAACGTGGTGATGACCAGCACCGGTGGTTTCATCGAAGTGCAGGGCACCGCCGAAGGTGCGCCATTCCAGCCGGCTGAGCTGAATGCCATGCTGGCGCTGGCGCAGAAAGGCATGACCGAGATTTTCGAGCTGCAGAACGCCGCGCTGGCCGACTGAACCGGCTTCAAGGAGAAACGCCATGAGTGACAGTCAACTGCCGGTTCCAGCACCGTCCAAGGAAGTCCGCCAATGGGCGATGTTGTGTCACTTCGCGGCGTTTCTGGGCCTGGTGTTCCCTTTCGGCAGCCTGTTGGGGCCGCTGATCCTGTGGCAGATCAAGAAGGACATGGACCCGCTGATCGATGATCAGGGCAAGGAAGCCCTGAATTTCCAGATCACCGTGGCCATTGCCTGGCTGGTCTGCATGGTGCTGGGGTTCGTGGTGATCGGCTTCCTGTTGATGTTGATCCTGGTGGTCGCGGCGCTGGTGCTGACGATCATTGGCGGGATCAAGGCCAACAACGGCACGGCCTACCGCTACCCGTGGACCTGGCGGCTGATCAAGTAACCAGGCGCGCACAAAAAAACCGACAGCGATGTCGGTTTTTTTTGTGCCTGGGCAAAGACCTCAGATGGTCAGTGTCCAGTCGTAGTCCACGATCAGCGGCGCGTGCTGCGAGAAGCGCGGCTGGCGTGGCAGGCGTGCGCTGCGCACAAAGCGACGCAGGCCCGGGGTCAGCAGTTGGTAGTCGAAACGCCAGCCCAGGTTGAGCATCTCAGCCTGTTCGTTGTCTGGCCACCAGCTGTACTGGTCGCCTTCGCGGCTGACTTCGCGCAGGGCATCGACATAGCCCATGTTGCCGACAATCTCGTCCATCCAGGCCCGTTCCGGCGCCAGGAAGCCCGGGGATTGCTGGCTGTCGCGCCAGTTCTTGATATCCAGCTTCTGTTGCGCCACGTACAACGAGCCACAATAAATGTACTCGCGACGTTTGCGTCGCTGTTTATCCAGATAACGGGCGAAGTCGTCCATTAGCTTGAACTTCTGGTTCAAGTCTTCATCGCCGTTCTGCCCCGAAGGAAGCAGCAAGGTCGCGATGCTGACCTTGTCGAAATCGGCTTGCAGGTAGCGCCCGTAGCGGTCGGCTGTCTCGAAGCCGAGGCCGCTGATGACCGCCTTGGGTTGCAACCGCGAGTACAAAGCCACGCCACCTTGGGTGGGCACTTCGGCATCGCAGGCATAAAGGAAGTAGCCATCCAGTTGGAAGGCTGGATCGTCCAGTTCAAAGGCGGAGGCGCGGGTGTCCTGCAGGCAGATGACGTCGGCATTCTGGGCTTGCAGCCAACTGAGCAAACCACGCTCGACTGCAGCCTGAATACCATTAACGTTCACACTGATGATCCGCATAAATGGCCCCAAAAATCGCGTGCGTGTATGATACACGCCGTCTACCTAATTAGCTAAATCCGTGGTATCTGAGGCTTTTTTCATGCAGGCGTATCAACGCGATTTCATTCGTTTTGCCATCGATCGCGGGGTTTTGCGCTTCGGTGAGTTCACCCTCAAGTCCGGGCGCACCAGCCCGTATTTCTTCAATGCTGGCTTGTTCAACTCGGGTTCGGCCCTGGCTCAGTTGGGGCGTTTCTACGCGGCTGCCATCGTTGAAAGCGGTATTTCCTTCGACGTTCTGTTCGGTCCGGCCTACAAGGGCATCCCCCTGGCCGCCGCGACGGCCGTGGCGTTGGCCGAGCACCATGGGCGCGATCTGCCGTGGTGCTTCAACCGCAAGGAAGCCAAGGCCCATGGCGAAGGCGGTAGCCTGGTGGGCGCGCCGCTCACCGGCAACGTGCTGATCATCGACGACGTGATCACCGCTGGCACCGCCATCCGTGAAGTGATGCAGATCATCGCCTCCCAGGAGGGTGCCAAGGCCGCAGGCGTGTTGATCGCCTTGAACCGCCAGGAGCGTGGCAATGGTGAGTTGTCGGCGATCCAGGAAGTGGAGCGCGATTTCGGCATCCCGGTGGTGAGCATCGTGTCGTTGAACCAGGTGTTGCAGTTCCTGGAAGATGATCCGCAGCTCAAGCAACACTTGCCGGCAGTACGGGCGTACCGCGAGCAGTTCGGCGTCCAGTAAACGCCGCACAACAAAAAGCCCCACCCTCTGTAGGAGCGAGCTTGCTCGCGAAGAACGCCAACGATGACGCGTTTATTCTGGATGAACGCGGCGTCTTTACGTTTTTCGCGAGCAAGCTCGCTCCTACAGAGGGTGGGGCTTTTTGTGTTTAAGGACGCTTGCGGTTGCTGATCAGCGTACCCACACCAGTGTCGGTGAAGATTTCCAGCAGAATCGCATTTGGCACGCGGCCGTCAAGGATCAGCGAGCTGCCGACGCCGCCCTGCACCGCTTCCAGCGCACAACGGATCTTCGGCAGCATGCCGCCATAGATGGTGCCGTCGGCGATCAGCTCGTCCACTTGTTGGGTGGTCAGGCCGGTCAGCACCTTGCCTTGCTTGTCCATCAGGCCGGCGATGTTGGTCAGCAGCATCAGCTTTTCAGCCTTCAGCGCTTCGGCCACTTTGCCGGCAACCAGGTCGGCGTTGATGTTGTAGGACTCGCCGTTGGCACCCACGCCGATCGGCGCGATGACCGGGATGAAATCACCTTTGACCAGCAGGTTCAGCAAGTCGGTGTTGATACCGATCACTTCGCCCACCTGGCCGATGTCGATGATTTCCGGCTGGGTCATTTCCGGCGTCTGACGGGTCACGGTCAGTTTTTTCGCGCGGATCAGCTCCGCGTCCTTGCCGGTCAGGCCAATCGCGCTGCCGCCGTGGCGGTTGATCAGGTTGACGATGTCTTTGTTCACCTGGCCGCCGAGGACCATCTCCACCACATCCATGGTCTGCGCGTCAGTGACACGCATGCCATCGATGAAGTGGCTTTCGATCGACAGGCGCTTGAGCAGGTCGCCGATCTGCGGGCCGCCGCCGTGGACCACCACCGGGTTGATCCCCACGGCTTTCATCAACACGATATCGCGGGCAAAGCCGGTTTTCAGCTCGTCGCTTTCCATGGCATTGCCGCCGTATTTGATCACCAGCGTCTTGCCGACGTAGCGTCGAATGTAGGGCAACGCTTCGGACAGGACCTTGGCGGTGTTGGCAGCGGCTTCGCGTTCGAGGGTCATTCAGGGCTCCGGTGCAAAAAAATCAGAACGGTAATTGGAGATCAGGGGCAACACGTTTCAACTGGACGTGGAACACGTCCTTGATGCGCTGCAACTCAGCCTCGGTATCCGCCTCGAAACGCAGCACCAGCACCGGTGTGGTGTTGGACGCGCGAACCAGGCCCCAGCCTTTGGCGTAATCGACTCGCACACCATCAATGGAGGTCAGGTTGGCGCCTTCGCCCCATTGCGCATCGTGCAATGCGTCAATGATGCTGAATTTGCTCTCTTCGGTCACATGGATATTGATCTCTGGCGTAGAAATATCATTCGGGAAGGTCTGAAACAGCTCCTGCGCCGTGGATTTTTCCTTGCTGAGGATCTCCAGCAGACGAGCGGCGCTGTAAATGCCGTCGTCAAACCCGAACCAACGCTCCTTGAAGAACACGTGGCCGCTCATTTCGCCGGCCAGCAGCGCGCCGGTTTCCTTCATTTTCTTTTTGATCAACGAGTGACCGGTCTTCCACATCAGCGGGCGACCGCCATATTCCTTGATCAGCGGCGTCAGGCGACGGGTGCATTTTACGTCGAAGATGATTTCGGCATTCGGGTTGCGCGCCACCACATCACGGGCAAACAGCATCAGCAGGCGGTCGGCGAAGACGTTTTCGCCGGTGTTGGTCACCACGCCCACGCGGTCACCGTCGCCATCAAAGGCCAGGCCGACGTCGGCCCCGGTTTCCTTGACCTTGGCGATCAGGTCCACCAGGTTTTCAGGCTTGCCCGGGTCTGGATGGTGGTTGGGGAAGTTGCCGTCGACGTCGCAGAACAACGGCACCACTTCGCAGTTCAGGGCTTCGAGCAGTTGCGGGGCGATCACGCCGGCCGCACCGTTGCCGCAGTCCACCACCACTTTCAGGCGGCGCGCGAGTTTGACGTCGCCGGTGATTTCGTCGGAGTAGCGCTGAAGAATGTCGACCTTGGTGATGCTGCCTTTGCCGCTGGTCAGGTCGTTGGTTTTCAGGCGTGTGTGCAGGGCCTGGATCTGTTCGTTGGCCAGGGTGTCGCCGGCGATGACGATCTTGAAGCCGTTGTAGTCCGATGGGTTGTGGCTGCCGGTGAGCATCACCCCGGATTTGCCGGCCAGCACGTTGGCGGCGTAGTACAGCGCCGGGGTCGGCACCAGGCCGACGTCGCTGACATGGCAACCGCTGTCGGCCAGGCCCTGGATCAATTGCTCCACCAGTTCGGGACCGGACAGGCGACCGTCACGGCCGACCGAAACGTTCGGTTCGTCCTGGGCCAGGCTTTGGGCGCCGATGGCGCGGCCAATCCAGTAGGCGGTTTCGGCGGTCAGGGTCTTGGGCACCACGCCACGGATGTCATAGGCGCGGAAGATGCTGTCGGGGAAGGTCGGGGCTACTCGGGCGGCGGTACTCATCGCGGGGGGAAACTCCATCTGAAAGAGACAAGGCTGGCCTTAATGTGGCTGACCGGCAGGCTTAAACTGAAGGGTATGACGGCGTTTTCGGTGCAGAGTTCGTGGTGCAAAAAGGCCATCGGAGCAACCGCTCCGCGCTTATGTTTACGTAATACATTGATTTTACTTGGAAAGTGTCGCTCGTCAGGTCCGCGCATTCTTCATCCTGAAAGGCCATGCGGTGGCATCTAACCGGGCCGGACGGTAGCGTCCGCCCCGGTTTGGTGTGGTCAGTGACTGCCGGAATGCCCAAAACCGCCTGCGCCGCGTTGGGTTGCGTCGAATTCCTGTACCAGTTCGAAGTGCGCCTGCACCACCGGCACCAGCACCAGCTGCGCGATGCGCTCGCCGACGACGATGTTGAAGGCGGTCTGGCCGCGGTTCCAGCACGACACCATCAGCTCGCCCTGGTAGTCCGAGTCGATCAGGCCGACCAGGTTGCCCAGCACGATGCCGTGCTTATGGCCGAGGCCCGAGCGCGGCAGAATCAGCGCCGCCAGGCCCGGGTCGCCGACGTAGATCGACAGGCCGGTCGGAATCAGCAGGGTCTGGCCCGGCTCGAGGACGGTGTCTTCCTTGAGCATGGCGCGCAGGTCCAGGCCGGCGGAGCCCGGTGTGGCATAGGCCGGCAGGGGGAAGTCGGTGCCGATGCGGGGGTCGAGGATCTTGGCTTGCAAAGCGTGCATGTAAATTAAACCTGGTTCAGCCGTTGGGCGATAAAAGAGATCAGTTGGCGGGCAATCTTGCCCTTGCTGGTCTGGGCGAAAAGGGTGGCGTGCAGGTCGCGATCGATCACGCTGCAGGCGTTTTCCTCACTATTGAAGCCGATGCTTGGGTTGGCGACATCATTGGCAACGATCAGGTCGAGGTTTTTGTCTTTCAATTTACGTGCGGCGTAGTCCAGCAGGTGCTCGGTCTCGGCGGCGAAACCGACGCTGAACGGACGGTCCGGGCGGCTGGCGATGGTGGCCAGGATGTCCGGGTTACGCACCATTTGCAGGAGCAGGCCGTCGCCGCTGGTAGGGTCTTTCTTGAGCTTTTGCGGGGCGACGACTTCCGGGCGGTAATCCGCAACCGCTGCCGAGGCGATAAACAGGTCGCAGGGAATGGCCGCCTCACAGGCCGCCAACATGTCCCGGGCGCTGACCACGTCGATCCGGGTGACGCGATCGGGCGTCGGCAAATGCACCGGGCCGGTGATGAGGGTCACGCGCGCGCCTGCCTCGACCGCCGCTTCAGCCAGGGCAAAGCCCATTTTTCCTGAGCTATGGTTGGTGATGTAGCGCACCGGGTCGATGTTTTCCTGGGTCGGGCCGGCGGTGATCAACACGTGCTTGCCAGTCAGGGCCAGGTGCTGGAAGCACTCGGCGGCGCACACTGCCAGGTCGGTGGCTTCGAGCATGCGGCCCATGCCGACGTCGCCGCAGGCCTGGCTGCCGGAGGCCGGGCCGAACACCTTGAGGCCACGGCTTTGCAGGAGCTGCGTGTTGGCTTGGGTGGCCGGGTCGCGCCACATGGCCTGGTTCATGGCCGGGGCGATGGCGACAGTGGCGTCGGTGGCCAGGACCAGCGTGGTCAGCAAGTCATCGGCGATGCCTTGCGCCAGGCGGGCGATCAGGTCGGCGGTGGCCGGGGCGATCAGCACCAGGTCGGCCCATTTGGCCAGTTCGATATGGCCCATGGCGGCTTCGGCGGCCGGGTCCAGCAGGTCCAGGTGAACTGGGTGGCCGGACAAGGCCTGCATGGTCAGCGGGGTGATGAACTCACTGCCGCCGCGGGTCATGACCACGCGCACTTCGGCGCCCTGGTCGAGAAGCCTGCGAACCAGCTCTGCGCTCTTGTAGGCGGCAATGCCGCCGCCGACGCCGAGAACGATGCGTTTCCGATACAGACGCTGCATTGGTTTGCCTTTCCAGTTCAGTGAAGCCAGTTCAGTGACGCCTGCGATGCCCCCTCCCCAGGTGAAATCGCATGCAAAAAAGAGGGCCTACGATAACACAGCGTCCGCCAGGCAACAGCGGCGCACATGCACAGGGAGGCGGGATGAGTATTCGTGATTGGCCGGTGGCCGAGCGGCCGCGGGAGAAGCTTTTGGAATGGGGGGCCGCAACGCTGTCCGACGCCGAACTGTTGGCTATCTTCCTGCGCACCGGCGTGGCCGGGCGGAGTGCGGTGGACCTGGCGCGGCATCTGTTGGCGCAGTTCGGTGGCTTGCGCCCGCTGCTGGAGGCCAGCCAGGTGCTGTTCAGCCAGCAGTTGGGGCTGGGGCCGGCGAAGTTTGCGCAACTGCAGGCGGTACTGGAAATGTCCCGGCGCCACTTGGCCGAACAGCTGCGCAGTGACTCGGTGCTGGAAAGCCCGGTCGCTGTGCGGGACTACCTCAAGGCGCTGTTGCGCCATGAGCCTCACGAGATCTTCGGCTGCCTGTTTCTCGATTCAAAGCATCGGGTGCTGGGGTTCGAGGCGTTGTTCCAGGGCACCATCGACGCCACCGTGGTTTACCCGCGGCAAGTGGTCAAGCGCGCCCTGGCGTATAACGCGGCGGCGTTGATCCTGTGCCACAACCATCCCTCGGGGAGTGTGGAGCCGAGTGCGGCTGATCGGAAATTGACCAAAATCCTGCAAAAAGCCTTGGAAGTGGTGGATGTGCGGGTGCTGGATCACATCATCGTGGGCGATGGTGATCCGTTGTCGATGGCGGAATACGGGTGGATGTAGGAGGGGCAGCAGTTGCAAGGTTGCAGCTGCAAGCCTCAAGGGGGCTTGCAGCTTGCAGCTCAGGGCTTGACGCTGACTTTCGAAAAGTCCTGCCGCCCAAACGGGCTCACCTGGTACCCCTCGACATTCTTGCGGATCAGGGCGAACGCCATCGGGTGCGCCAGCGGCAGCCACAGTGCCTGCTGTTGGATCTGCGCCTGGGCCTGTTGATACAGCTTGCTGCGCACCCCTTGCTCGCTGGTGGTCTTGCCGGCGCTGATGAGTTTGTCCAGGGCCGGGTCGCAATAGCGGGCGAAGTTGGTGCCGGATTTCACTGCCGCGCAGGAGAACTGCGGAGTCAGGAAGTTATCCGGGTCGCCGTTGTCGCCGGCCCAGCCCATGAACAGCAGGTCGTGTTCGCCGGCCTTGGCGCGGCGGATCAGCTCGCCCCATTCGATCACGCGGATCTCGGCCTGGATGCCGACCTCGGCCAGGTCCGCCTGCAACAGTTGCGCACCGAGGTTGGGGTTGGGGTTCAGCAGGCTGCCGGTGGGGCGTGTCCAGATCGTGGTCTTGAAGCCGTCCTTGAGCCCGGCGCGCTCCAGCAGCAGCTTGGCCTTGGCGATGTCCTGTGGATAAGCCGGCAACTCCTTGGCATAGCTCCAGGTGTTGGGCGGGTAGGGGCCGTTGGCGGCTTCGGCGGTGCCTTCGAACACGGCTTTGAGGTAGCTGTCCTTGTCGAAGGCCAGGTTGATCGCCTGGCGCACTTCGGGCTTGTCCAGCGGTGGGTGCTGGCTGTTGATCGCGACGAATGCAGTCATGAATGCTGCGGTTTTTTCTATTTTGAGTGCGGGATCTTTCTCGGCTTCGCCCACATCCAGGGGTTTGGGCGACAGTGCGATCTGGCATTCGTCGCGGTGCAGTTTCTGCAGGCGCACGTTCGCATCCGGGGTGATGGCGAAGATCAAGTTATCCACAGCCGGTTTGCCGGCGAAATAGTCCGGGTTGGCTTTGTAGCGCACCACGGCATCTTTCTGGAACCGCGTGAAGATGAACGGGCCGGTGCCGATGGGCTGGCTGTTGAGCTTCTCCGGGGTGCCGGCCTTGAGCAGCTTGTCGGCGTACTCGGCCGGGTAGATCGAGGCAAAACCCATGCTCAGCGCGGCGAGGAAGGTCGAGTCGGGGTGATCGAGGGTGAAGCGCACGGTCAGCGGGTCAAGGGCGTCGATCTTCTTGATCAGTGCCGGCAATTGCAGCGACTGGGCATGGGGGAAGCCGCTCTGGGCGATCTTGTGCCATGGGTTGGCCGGATCGAGCATGCGTTCGAAGCTGAAGCGGACATCCTCGGCGGTCAGGGTGCGGCTCGGGGTGAAATAGTCGGTGCGGTGGAATTTTACGTTGGGGTGCAACTGGAAGGTGTAGGTCAGGCCGTCCGGCGACACTTCCCAGCTGTCCGCCAGGCTTGGCACCAGCTTGCCGCTGGCTGCGTCATAGTTCACCAGGCTGTTCATCAGCACGTCGGCCGAGGCGTTGGTGGTAGTCAGCGAGTTGTACTGCACTACGTCAAACCCTTCGGGACTGGCTTCGGTACACACGCTCAGATTGGTGGCCGCCAAGGCCTGCGGCGCGATAAACAGAGGGGCTAGCAAAAGCGGTAGGGCAGCGAGGCGCATGTTCGGTTTCCTGTGCAGATCGAAGGCCCATCTGCGAGTGCAGTCTGGAAAAGTCCTACCGTAGTGGTCTGATTGATAAATGACTAGTCCATTTTTGCCTGTGCTTTTGGCTCAAATGCTGTTTTGATGGCGCCTCAGCGCGTTTCGCCTTGTACTTTTTGGTACTTGCGGGCGTTGTAAATCATTCTGTGCGACGAGCGGTCGGCTATTGCAGCGGCCCCTCCTGGCAACGGTTCGGCCATCTGTCGCCGAGATTTACGCCGGTAAAAACACACGGGCTGTTGTTGCACTTGGGTCTTTCTGGTATAAAGCAGCGCTCTTTTCTAGGGGCCCGGTTCCTTCGCTTGTAGGTGTAGCCGGTAAGACCCTAAAGAAACGCGGCGCCTGGCGCCAAATGACTGAGAGATTAAGCGGCCAACCCATGCCGGGTTGGGCATGTGGTTTTAGAGGGCTGAGGCATGTCGAGAGTCTGTCAAGTTACCGGTAAGGGTCCGGTGACTGGGAATAACATTTCCCACGCAAATAACAAAACCCGTCGTCGTTTCCTGCCGAACCTGCAGCATCACCGCTTCTGGGTTGAAGAAGAGAAACGTTTTGTGCGTCTGCGCGTATCTGCCAAAGGCATGCGCATTATCGACAAGCGTGGCATCACTGTCGTGCTGGCCGAAATCCGCGCCGCTGGCAAGATCTAAGGAGCTCTATCATGCGTGAATTGATTCGAATGATCTCTAGCGCCGGTACTGGTCACTTCTACACTACCGACAAGAACAAGCGTACTACCCCGGACAAGCTCGAAAAGAAAATGTTCGACCCGCGCGTTCGCAAGCACGTGATCTACAAAGAAGGCAAAATCAAGTAATTGATTTTCTTCCTTGTGAAAAAAAGCCCGTTTCTCACGATTCGGGCTTTTTTTTGCGCAGGATTTGCTGATCAGGCCTTCTGTTCGAACACCACATAGATCTTGCGGCAGGGCTCGAGCACTTCCCAGGTGCCGCTGAAGCCGGCCGGGATAACGAAGCGGTCGCCGGCGCGCAAGGTCTTGGCGTTGCCCTCGGCATCGCGCAGTACGGAAACCCCCTGCACAATCTCGCAGTACTCATGTTCGGTGTAGTTGACCTTCCACTGCCCGACGTCGCCTTCCCAGACGCCGGCGCTCATCTGGCCGCACGGGCTGTTGTAGTGGTTGTAGATCGTTTGCTCGGGATTGCTCTTGAGGATTTTTTCCGGGGCAGGGAGGTAGCGATCGGGGGCGGTGTTGGCTTGGCTGAAGTCGACGATGTCCTGGATGCTCATGTGCGTGTCCCGTCTGGCCTGCGGTTGGAGAGCCCAAAGTCTATGTTTATTAAAATGAACATCGCAAGGGCGTTTACCGGCGTTATGTCAAATATATTGATACATCCCCAGCCGCTGGTTTAGGGTGGCAGTTGCCTTGAGCCGAACAACTGGCTGGCGGGGCAAGCATTCTTTGAGGCTGCCGGGGCACATCGCCTGGCCCTTGTATTCAATAAGAGGAGGACACTCGCATGACCACCCTGACCCGTGCCGACTGGGAGCAACGCGCCAAGGATCTGAAGATCGAAGGCCGCGCCTATATCAATGGCGAGTACACCGCCGCCGTTTCCGGCGACACGTTCGAATGCATCAGCCCCGTCGATGGCCGCCTGCTGACCAGCGTTGCCAGCTGTGACGTCGCCGACGCCCAGCGCGCCGTGGAAAATGCCCGCGCCACGTTCAATTCCGGTGTCTGGTCGCGCCTGGCGCCGGCCAAGCGCAAGGCCACCATGATCCGTTTCGCCGCGTTGCTCAAGGCCAATGCCGAAGAGCTGGCGCTGCTGGAAACCCTGGACATGGGCAAGCCGATCAGCGACGCCCTGAACATCGACGTACCCGGCGCGGCGAATGCCCTGAGCTGGAGCGGCGAGGCCATCGACAAGATTTACGATGAAGTCGCTTCCACCCCTCACGATCAGCTGGGTCTGGTGACCCGTGAGCCGGTCGGTGTGGTTGCCGCCATCGTGCCGTGGAATTTCCCGCTGATGATGGCTTGCTGGAAACTCGGGCCGGCGCTGTCGACCGGTAACTCCGTGATCCTCAAACCGTCCGAAAAATCCCCGCTGACCGCCATCCGCATCGCGGCGCTGGCCGTTGAGGCCGGTATTCCAAAAGGCGTGTTCAACGTGCTGCCGGGCTACGGCCACACCGTGGGTAACGCGCTCGCGCTGCACATGGATGTCGACACCCTGGTGTTCACCGGCTCCACCAAAATCGCCAAACAGCTGTTGATCCGCTCCGGCGAATCGAACATGAAACGTGTATGGCTGGAAGCGGGCGGCAAGAGCCCGAACATCGTGTTCGCCGATGCCCCGGACCTGCAAGCCGCCGCCGAATCCGCCGCCGGCGCGATTGCCTTCAACCAGGGCGAGGTCTGCACCGCCGGTTCGCGCCTGCTGGTGGAGCGTTCCATCAAGGATAAATTCCTACCGCTGGTGATCGCCGCGCTGAAGGGCTGGAAGCCAGGCAACCCGCTGGACCCGGCCACGAACGTCGGCGCGCTGGTAGACACTCAACAGATGAACACCGTGCTGTCCTACATCGAAGCCGGTCATGCCGACGGTGCCAAACTGGTGGCGGGCGGCAAGCGCACGCTGGAAGAGACCGGCGGCACTTACGTCGAGCCGACGATTTTCGACGGTGTGACCAACGCCATGAAGATCGCCCGCGAAGAAATCTTCGGCCCGGTCCTCTCGGTGCTCACTTTCGACAGCGCCGAAGAAGCCGTCGCCATCGCCAACGACACCCAATACGGCCTGGCCGCGGCGGTGTGGACGGCGGATATCTCCAAGGCGCACCTCACCGCCAAGGCACTGCGCGCCGGTAGCGTGTGGGTCAACCAGTACGACGGCGGTGACATGACCGCGCCGTTTGGTGGCTTCAAGCAGTCGGGCAACGGTCGCGACAAGTCGCTGCATGCGTTCGACAAGTACACCGAGCTGAAGGCGACCTGGATCAAGCTCTAAGCAACACCGCAGGTCCCCTGTAGGAGCGAGCTTGCTCGCGAAGAACTCAAAGACGCCGCGTTCAACCAGACAGCACGCGTTATCGTTGGCGTTCTTCGCGAGCAAGCGCGCTCCTACAGTTCGTTTACAGCCCTGAAAAAACTATCCACAGGAGCGTGGAAATGCGTTGGGCGACTTATTTCGCCGTGCTGGCCTCGGTGCTCAGCGTTGGTCTGGCGTTGGGTGTCAGCATGCCGCTGGTGTCCCTGCGCCTGGAAGGCTGGGGCTACGGCAGCTTCGCCATTGGAGTGATGGCTGCGATGCCGGCCTTCGGCGTGCTGTTGGGGGCGAAGGTTTCCAGTCGGCTGGCGTCCTGGCTGGGCACTGCGCGTCTGATGCGCCTGTGCCTGTGGGCGGGGGCGGTGTCCATCGGCCTGTTGGCGATCCTGCCGAGCTACCCGGTGTGGCTGGTGCTGCGGCTGATGATCGGGGTGATCCTGACCATCGTGTTCATTCTTGGCGAAAGCTGGATCAACCAGTTGGTGGTGGAGCAATGGCGCGGCCGGCTGGTGGCGCTGTATGGCTGCACCTATGCGCTGAGCCAGCTGTCGGGGCCGCTGCTGTTGGGCGTGCTGGGCACCGATCATGACTATGGGTTCTGGGTGGGCGTGGGCCTGTTGACGCTGGCGCCGTTGCTGTTGCTGGGGCGTTCCGGGGCGCCGACCGCCGAGTCCTTCAGCGTGACGTTTGCCGAGCTGTGGCGCTTCTGTCGGAGCCTGCCGGCGATTGCCTGGGCGGTGGCGTTATTCGCGGCGTTCGAGGCGATGATCCTGACGCTGCTGCCGGTGTATTGCCTGCAGCAAGGCTTCACGGCCGAGATCGCCCTGGCGATGGTCAGCACGGTGGTGGTGGGCGATGCGTTGTTGCAGCTGCCCATCGGTGCGCTGGCCGACTACCTGCCGCGGCGCACGCTGTTCTTGAGCTGCGCGCTGCTGTTGCTGGGGGCGAGCCTGGCGGTCCCGTTGTTGATGCACACGCTGCTGATCTGGCCAGTGTGGGTGCTGTTCGGCGCGAGTGCGGGCGGTTTGTTCACCTTGTCGTTGATCCTGATCGGCGAGCGTTACCGCGACGATGCGCTGGTGCGCGCCAATGCCCACGTGGCGCAGCTCTGGGGCATCGGTTGCCTGATCGGGCCGCTGGTGGCCGGTGCGGGCAGCCAGTGGATCAGCGGGCATGCATTGCCGTGGCTGATGGCGGCCGGGGCTCTGGGGTTGGTGGTGCTGTTGTTGCGTCAGGGGGCGTTTGGCGCCGCGCAGCCTGTTTAGGCGCGAGGGGATGAAGGCGTTAGCGATGACGGGTACGGTCTGGTTAAGTGCGGTGTTCTTGCGTTCTTCGCGAGCAAGCTCGCTCCTACAGCATGCGCTCCAGGCCGACGGAGGTGGCGAACCAGGCATTGAAGTGGCGCCACCAGCTGCCCGGCTCGCGGGTCAGGGTGTGCGGTTGCCCGTTATCTTCGGTGGTCCACACCACCTGGCCATCCTGTAATTTCGCCTCGTAGCTCAATGCTGGCGCCATGCCTTGCAGCGCCAGATTGCGCAGGTGCTCGGCCAGCTCAGGGCTGTCCACCAGCACGCCGACTTCGGTATTCCACAGCACCGAACGCGGGTCGAAGTTGAACGAGCCGATAAACGACTTTTGTCGATCAAAAATCATCGCCTTGCTGTGCAGGCTGGAGTCCGAGCCGAGGAACAGGCCGCGACGAAACAGGTGGGGGCCGCTGCCTGTGCGGGGTGCGCCGGGTTGGCGGCGCAACTCATAGAGTTTCACGCCGTGCTCCAGCAGCGCCTTGCGATAGGGCGCGTAGCCGCCGTGTACGGCCGGCACGTCGGTGGCTTCGAGGGAGTTGGTCAGCAGGCTCACCGAGACGCCCGCATCCGCGCGACCGGTCAGGTACACCAGGCCCGGCTGCCCCGGCACGAAATACGCCGAAATCATCATCAACTCATGGTTGACGCCTTCGAGTTCCGGTTCCAATTGGGTGGTCAGCAGCAGGCGCGGGTCCGGATCATTCTTGGCGAGTACCTTGCTCGGGGCGTCCCACAACGCCTGGTTCCAGGCCCAGATCAGCTCGCGCCGCCAGATGTCCAGGCGCGGTTCGGTCTTGTAGGTGCGCAGGCGGTTGTACAAGGCGTGGTTCTGTTGGCGCGACTGGGCCAGGGATTCTTCCAGGCGCAGGCGTGCGCTGGCCAGGTCGCCTTTGGACGGCAGGTTGGAGATGAATTCATTGATGGGCTTGCTCAGGGCGCTGTTCCAATACTGGTCGAAACTGTGGCCGAGTTGCTCGGCCACCGGGCCCACGCTGAGCATGTCGATGTCGGTGAAATTAAGGTTGGGTTCGGCGTCGAAATATTCGTCGCCCAGGTTGCGCCCGCCGACGATGGCCGCGCTGTTGTCCGCCAGCCACAGTTTGTTGTGCATGCGTCGATGTTGCAGCGACAGGTTGAGCAGGCGCCCCATGGCGCGCGTCACGCCGGTGCTGCGCCCCAGGTGCAGCGGGTTGAACAGGCGAATCTGGATGTTGGGGTGGGCGGCGAGGGTGGCGATGACCTGATCGAGGCCGTCGCTGGTGGTGTCGTCCAGCAGGATACGCACACGCACGCCACGGTCGGCGGCCTTGAGCAGTTCATCCACGAGCAGGCGGGTGCTGATGCCGTCGTGGACGATGTAGTACTGCAGGTCGAGGCTGGTCTGGGCGTTGCGGATCAGTTCGGCGCGGGCCATGAACGCCTCGCTGCTGTTGGGCAGCAGGCGAAAGCCGGAGCGGCCCTGATGCGGCGCGGCCTGGGCCTGGATCGAACGGCCGAACGACGACTGCGTCGCCGGCAGAGCATCGCTGGGGATGCGCGGCACATTCACCGTGGCGCAGCCGCCCAGGGCCAGGGCGCCCAACAGGAAAAACGCTAAAAGCCGTCGAGTCATCAAGGGCACCGTTTCCAGATCAGGGCGGTTGTCGACATAGGACGGCTATTTTCCCGGAAAGGTCAGTCGGCGGCCTCGGCCAGCATCTTGCTCGCGACGGCGCCGACTTTGCGCACCGCCTCTTCAATCTGCGGCGTAGGTTTGGCAGCGTAGTTCATGCGCAGGCAATTCCTGTACTTGCCGGACGCGGAAAAGATACTGCCCACGGCGATTTGTACGCCTTGTTCCACCAACACCCGGTTGAGCTTGAGGGTGTCGAAACCTTCCGGCAGTTCGATCCACAGCATGAAGCTGCCTTGAGGTCGGCTGGCGCGGGTGCCGGCGGGGAAATAACGGCTGACCCAGTCGAGCATCATGTCGCGATTACGTTGGTATTGAGTACGCATCCGCCGCAAATGCGGTTCGAAATGGCCGCTCTTGAGAAATTCGGCGATGGCGATCTGCGGCTGGGTCGCAGTGGAGCCGGTGCTGATGTATTTCATGTGCAACACCCGCTCCAGGTAGCGGCCCGGCGCGACCCAGCCAATCCGCAGGCCTGGCGCCAGGGTTTTCGAGAACGAGCTGCAGAGCAATACGCGGCCATCTTCGTCGAAGGATTTGATGGTGCGCGGGCGCGGGTAGCTGTAGGCCAGTTCGCCATACACATCGTCTTCGATGATCGCCACGTCAAAGCGCTGGGCCAGGGTCAACAGCGCCCGCTTGCGTGCCTCCGGCATGATGTAGCCCAAGGGATTGTTGCAGTTGGGGGTCAGTTGAATGACTTTGATCGGCCACTGTTCCAGCGCCAGTTCCAGGGCTTCGAGGCTGATGCCGGTGAGCGGGTCCGTGGGAATTTCCAGGGCTTTCATGCCCAGGCCCTTGAGGGTCTGCATGGCGCCGTGGAAGCTCGGCGAGTCCACCGCAACGATATCCCCCGGCTCGCAGATGGAGCGGATGCTGGCAGACAGCGCTTCATGGCAGCCGGTGGTGATCACGATGTCTTCGGCGGTCAACTGGCAGCCGGAATCCAATGACAGTCGGGCGATTTGTTCGCGCAACTCCATACAGCCGAGGATATTGTCGTAATACAGCCCCGGCAGGTCCTGGCGCCGGCTGACGCGGGCCAGGCTGCGCAGCAGCGGCTTGAGGGTGGGCGACAACACATCCGGCATGCCGCGGCCCAGCTGTACGACATCTTTGCGCGGCACCGCGCGGATCAACTCGAGCACTTGGTCCCACTGGGAAATTTCCACCGGGCGCTGGGCCGGGCGGCCGACTTCGGGCAAGGCCGGCAGCTCACGGCCGACGGGCACGAAGTAACCGGACTTGGGTTTCGGCATCGCCAGGCCGTGGTCTTCCAGCATGCGATACGCTTGCTGCACGGTGCTCAAACTGACCCCGTGCTCGACACTCAAGGCCCTTACGGAAGGCAGCCGATCGCCGGGGCGGTAGAAGCCCTGTTCGATGCGGGTGCCCAGCAACTCGGCGAGGTTGACGTAAAGGGTCACGGTGATCACTCCCAGGGGACCAGTACAGATCCAGGGAAAATACAGGATTCAGCCGCTCGAGGGCAGTATCTGTATGGATTTAATAAAATTTGGTTGAATCTGTAATGGTTTTGTCCGCCCGCTCATTCTAGTCACTCATGGCAACCAGCAAATGAGGACGACAAAATGAACGGCATGAGCGATGTGCGGCTGACGTTACACGGCCAGGAACTCGAAGCGGGGCAGGCGCGGGCGATGTCGGCCCCGACCCGCAACCGCTGGAGCCTGTTCTGGCACCGTCGCCACACGCGCAAGGTGCTGCTGGAGCTGACTGCCGAGCAACTGCGGGATATCGGGTTGACCGCCGAGCAGGCGCGCCAGGAAGGCTTGAAGCCGTTCTGGCGCAGTTGAGTCACACCAGTTCTTTCAACCGGTGCCAGAGCATCCCCAGCGCCAACAGCGGCGAGCGCAAGTGCTTGCCGCCGGGGAAGGTGATGTGCGGCACCTGGGCGAACAGATCGAAACGACCCTGCTGCTGGCCGCTGATGGCTTCGCCCAGCAGCTTGCCCGCCAGGTGTGTCGCGTTGAGGCCATGACCGGCGTAGGCCTGGGCGTAATACACGTTGGGTTGATCCGCCAATCGGCCGATCTGCGGCAAGCGGTTGGCACCGATGCCGATCATGCCGCCCCATTGATAGTCGATCTTCACGTCGGCCAGTTGGGGGAACACCTGCACCATCTTCGGCCGCATGTAGGCGCCGATGTCCTTGGGGTCGCGTCCGGAATAGTGGCAGGCGCCGCCGAACAGCAGACGACGGTCGGCAGACAGTCGGAAGTAGTCCACCGTCACCCGCTGATCACACACCGCCATGTTTTGCGGCAGCAATTGGGCCGCCTGGGCGGCGCTTAACGGCTCGGTGGCGATGATATAGCTGCCGGCCGGCAACACTTTGCCGCTCAGCAGTGGGTTGAGCCCCTTCAGATAGGCGTTGCAGGCCAGCACCAGAGTCTTGGCGCGCACATTGCCGCGGGCGGTGTGTACGTTGACCTCGGGGCCGTAGTCGATGCGCGTCACTTCGGAGTGTTCGAACAGTTGCACGCCGAGTTTTTGGGCGGCAGCTGCCTCGCCGAGGGCCAGGTTCAGCGGGTGCAGATGGCCCGAGCCCATGTCGATCATGCCGCCCACGTAGCGCTCGGAACCGATCACACTGCCCATTTCGCTGGCTTGCAGCAGGCGTACTTCGTGGCGATAGCCCAGGCTGCGCAATTCTTCGGCGTCTTCGGCGAGGCCGAGCAGGTCGCGGGGTTTGTTGGCCAGGTCGCAGTAGCCCCAGGTCAGGTCGCAGGCGATCTGGAAACGCTCGACGCGCTCGCGCACGATTTCTACCGCCTCCAGGCCCATCAGTTTCATCTGGCGCACGCCGTCGGTGCCGATCACGTTGGTGAATTGCTCCAGGCCATGGCCAACGCCGCGGATCAACTGGCCGCCATTGCGCCCGCTGGCGCCCCAGGCGATCTTGCGCGCTTCCAGCAGCACCACGCTGAACCCGCGTTCGGCCAGTTCCAGCGCGGTGTTGAGCCCGGAAAAACCGCCGCCGATCACGCACACGTCGGCCACCGTTTCGCCGGCCAACGCTGGATAGTCGGGTTGCGGCAGGCTGCTGGCGGCGTAGTAGGAAGCGGTGTGCCGGGCGCTGGCAGTCATGGGAACATCCCCGTTTGGAAAATTTGACGCAGGATACAGCGGTCGGACGAAGCTGTCTCACCGCGGGGTTTTGCGGCAGAATCCACACCTATTCGCCGTTCGGTACGTGTTTCGATGAGTTGCAACAGTCAGAAAATCAGCGCATTGCGCCGACAGATTCCCTCGTTCGAGTGCGTCCCCGGTTGCCACGATTGCTGTGGGCCGGTGACGACTTCACCCGAGGAAATGTCGCGCCTGCCGCGTAAGACCGCTGCCGAACAGGAAGCCGCCATGGACGAGTTGAACTGCGTACACCTGGGGCCCAATGGCTGCACGGTGTATGACGAGCGCCCGCTGATCTGTAGGCTTTTCGGCACCACAAAGACCTTGCCGTGCCCCAATGGACGGCGGCCGGTTGAGCTGATTCACCCGCGGGTGGAGAAGCAGATCCACGAATACATGGCGAGTACCCGGCAGGTGCTGGTCTAAATGTGGGAGCAAGCAAGCCCCCGTCCACATTGGCCCGGTTGTGTCAGTCAGTCGGGGATGGGCAGATTGAGGCTCTCTTTCACCTCTTCCATCACGATATAGCTCTTGGACTCCCGCACATGGGGCAGTTTGAGCAGGATGTCGCCGAGCAGTTTGCGGTACGAGGCCATCTCGGAAATCCGCGCTTTCACCAGGTAGTCGAAGTCCCCCGAGACCAAGTGGCACTCCAGCACATGGGGCAATTTCAGCACGGCGCGGCGGAATTCTTCGAAGGTGTCGCCGGATTTGTAGTCGAGGCTGATCTCGACAAATACCAGCAAACTCGCCTTCAAATGCTGGGGGTTGAGGCGTGCGTTGTAGCCCATGATGATCCCTTCACGCTCAAGGCGGCGCACGCGCTCGGTGCAGGGGGTGGTCGACAGTCCGACCTTTTCCCCCAGCTCCGTGAACGAAATGCGCCCGTCGGCTTGTAGGATGCGCAAGATGTTCCGGTCGATCTTGTCCAGCTCCCGTTTGGTCTGGGTGTTGGTACGCATAGGGGATACGCCTCTGTGAAAAGGGTTGTTGCCAAGAATTGTCGCCAAATATAGGCATTTATATAGTGAAATGCACTGGTGATTGCTTTTTATACTGCTCACATCATTGCTCGAACAACACACGTCGGCGGTCAAGCCGCGATGAGGATATAAAAATGCGCGTTCTGGTCTTGGGTAGCGGCGTCATTGGTGTGACCAGTGCCTACTATTTGGCGCGAGCCGGTTTTGAGGTGGTCGTGGTCGACCGCCAGCCAGCCGCGGCCATGGAAACCAGTTTCGCCAACGCCGGCCAGGTCTCTCCAGGCTACGCCTCGCCATGGGCCGCGCCGGGTGTGCCGCTCAAGGCCATCAAGTGGCTGCTGCAACGCCACGCGCCGCTGGCGATCAAGGCCACCGCCGATATCAACCAATACCTGTGGATGGCGCAGATGCTGCGCAACTGCACCGCCAGCCGGTATGCGGTGAACAAGGAGCGCATGGTCCGCCTGTCCGAGTACAGCCGCGATTGCCTCGACGAACTGCGCGCTGAAACCGGCATTGCCTACGAAGGCCGCAGCCTCGGTACGACTCAACTGTTCCGCACCCAGGCCCAGCTCGATGGCGCTGCCAAAGATATCGCCGTGTTGAAAGAGTCCGGCGTGCCGTTCGAATTGCTTGACCGTGCCGGCATCGCCCGCGTCGAACCGGCCCTGGCCAGCGTCACCGACATCCTCGCCGGTGCCCTGCGCCTGCCGAACGACCAGACCGGCGACTGCCAGATGTTCACCACGCGCCTGGCCGACATGTGCAAGCAGTTGGGCGTGGAATTCCGTTTCGAACAGGACATCCAGCGCCTCGACCACGCCGGTGATCGCATCAACGGTGTGTGGATCGACGGCAAGCTGGAAACCGCCGACCGCTACGTCCTGGCCCTCGGCAGTTATTCGCCGCAGTTGCTCAAGCCGCTGGGGATCAAGGCGCCGGTGTACCCGCTCAAGGGCTACTCGCTGACCGTGCCGATCACCAACCCGGCGATGGCGCCGACGTCGACCATTCTCGACGAGACCTACAAGGTCGCGATCACCCGTTTCGACAACCGCATCCGTGTCGGCGGCATGGCTGAAATCGCCGGTTTTGACCTGTCGCTGAACCCACGTCGGCGCGAAACCCTGGAGATGATCGTCAACGACCTTTATCCTCAGGGCGGCAATCTGACCGAAGCGATCTTTTGGACCGGCCTGCGTCCGACCACCCCGGACGGTACGCCGATTGTCGGTGCCACCCCGTTCAAGAACCTGTTCCTGAACACCGGCCACGGCACCCTCGGTTGGACCATGGCGTGCGGCTCCGGTCGTTTGCTGGCTGACCTGATGGCCAAGAAAACGCCGCAGATCAGTGCCGAAGGCCTCGATATTTCCCGTTATGGCAACCACCAGGAGTCTGCAAAACATGTCAATCCAGCGCCAGCTCACCAATGAGCGCATGAGCCAGATCGTTGCCCACGGCGGCACCGTGTACCTGGCAGGGCAAGTCGGCGACGACCTGAGTGCCGGGATTGAACAGCAGACCCGTGAAACCCTGGCCAATATCGAGCGCTTGCTGGACTTGGCCGGCACCGACAAAAGCAAGCTGCTGTCGGTGACGATCTACCTCAAAGACATCGACGCCGACTTCGCCGGCATGAACGCGGTGTGGGACGCATGGCTGCCCAAAGGCGTCGCCCCGGCCCGCGCCACGGTTGAAGCGAAACTGTGCGAGCCACAAATCCTGGTGGAGCTGTCCGTCGTGGCCGCCCTGCCTTAAGCAACGATCCCTCTCCCGGTACCGATGTGGTTGGTCGGTGCCGGTTTTTTTCACTCTGCCGCCTAGAAGCCTGCCGCCATGCGTCCTGCCCGTGCCCTGATCGACCTCCAAGCCCTGCGCCACAATTACCAATTGGCCCGTGAAGTCACGCGGGCCAAGGCCCTCGCTGTGATCAAGGCCGATGCCTACGGCCATGGCGCAGTGCGCGTGGCCCAGGCGCTGGAAGCCGAGGCCGATGGTTTTGCCGTGGCCTGTATCGAGGAAGCACTGGAGCTGCGGGCTGCCGGTATCCGCGCGCCGGTATTGCTGCTGGAAGGGTTTTTCGAAGCCGACGAGTTGCCGCTGATCGTCGAGCATGATTTCTGGTGCGTGGTGCATTCGCTGTGGCAACTGGAAGCCATCGAGCAGGCGGCCTTGCGCAAGCCCCTCACCGTGTGGCTCAAACTGGACTCGGGCATGCACCGCGTCGGCCTGCATCCCAAGGACTACCACGAGGCGTACCAGCGCCTGCTCGCCAGCGGTAAGGTGGCGAAGATCGTATTGATGAGCCACTTCGCCCGCGCCGATGAGCTCGATTGCGTGCGCAGCAATGAACAAGTGGCGGTGTTCGAAGCGGCGCGCCAGGGGCTGTCGGCCGAGGTCAGCCTGCGCAATTCGCCGGCGGTGATGGGCTGGCCGAAGGTGCCCAGCGACTGGGTACGCCCCGGCATCATGCTGTACGGTACGACGCCGTTTGGTGAAGACCAGGCCATCGCCGCGCGCTTGCAGCCGGTAATGACCCTGGAATCGAAAGTCATCTGCGTGCGCGAACTGCCGGCCGGCGAGCCGGTGGGCTACGGTGCCAAATTCATCACGCCGAAACCGATGCGGGTCGGCGTGGTTGCCATGGGCTATGCCGACGGTTATCCACGTCACGCCCCCACCGGCACGCCGGTGCTGGTGGCGGGGCAGCGCAGCCAGTTGCTCGGCCGCGTGTCCATGGACATGCTGTGCGTCGACCTCACCGACGTGCCCCAGGCCGGCCTCGGTTCCACCGTGGAGCTGTGGGGCAAGAACATCCTCGCCAGTGACGTCGCGGCCGCCGCCGAGACCATCCCCTACCAGATCTTCTGCAACCTGCGCCGCGTGCCAAGGCTCTATTCCGGGGCTTGATCGGCCTCTACGAACGGTGCTGGGGAGGATTTAGGCCCAAGTGTTGTAAATACTGAACGCTGTCGCCATGATAACGCTCAATTACAACAAAGCCTGAATCCTAGGAGGCTCCCGCATTGGACGTCGGCGAACGACTGCAATCCATCCGTAAACTGAAGGGTCTTTCCCAGCGCGAGCTCGCCAAGCGTGCGGGTGTCACCAACAGCACCATTTCGATGATCGAAAAAAACAGTGTCAGCCCTTCCATCAGTTCCTTGCGCAAGGTGCTGGGCGGCATTCCCATGTCGATGGTCGAGTTCTTTTCCGAGGAAATCCTCCAGGAAATACCGACCCAGGTCGTCTATAAAGCCAACGAGCTGATTGATATCTCCGACGGCGCCGTCACCATGAAACTGGTGGGGCGCGCACATCCGAGCCGGGCGATCACGTTTCTCAACGAAATTTACCCGCCTGGCGCCGATACTGGCGAAGAAATGCTCACCCACGAAGGCGAAGAAACCGGGATTCTGGTGGAAGGTCGCCTGGAATTGGTCGTCGGTCTTGAAACTTTTGTGCTCGAAGCTGGCGATAGCTACTACTTTGAAAGCACCAAGCCCCATCGTTTTCGTAATCCGTTCGAGGTGCCGGCGCGACTAATCAGCGCAGCCACGCCCGCGAACTTTTGACAGAAGAGGCGTCCTGCCAGCATTGCAGAGACTCCCGCAGCGTATTCCGTGAGACTGAATCTCCCTTTGCTTAATAGGGTTGTTTCAGCCAGGCGGGCTAACCGTTATACTTTCGCCGCCTGCGAAACCGTGGCCGCAGGCGTGAATAGCCACCATTGAGGGTGAACGCGTGAACCTAATTATGAAAATGCTGGCTGCACCAGCAACCGTACTGGCCCTATGGGCTGTCAGCGCTCAAGCTGCGACCAATGATGACATTGCCAAGCGCTTGGAGCCTGTTGGCCAAGTGTGTGTGCAGGGGCAGGAGTGCAAGGGGATGGAAGTCGCCGCAACAGCGGGCGGCGGCGGCGGTGCGAAAACACCGGATGAGATCATTGCCAAGCACTGCAATGCATGCCACGGAACCGGCCTGTTGGGTGCTCCGAAAATCGGCGACACCGCCGCCTGGAAAGACCGCGCCGACCACCAGGGCGGCCTCGACGGCATCCTGGCCAAGGCGATCACGGGTATCAATGCCATGCCGCCAAAAGGCACCTGTGCTGATTGCACGGATGCTGATCTGAAAGGCGCGATCAAGAAGATGTCCGGGTTGTAATCCAGCGATCTTCGTCAAAAATGCCGCTTACGAGCGGCTTTTTTGTGCCTGCGATCGAGGGTTGAGGCTGTTCTTTGCAACCAAGACGGGCCACTCTCTATCCAACCCCTAGTCATGAAATGTTCAGGAGGGTCGGATGGTGCAGTTATGTTCAATCGAGCAAGCCGTTGACGACGTACTCGCGCGCTTGCCAGCGCATATCCACATGGGCCTGCCCCTGGGCCTGGGCAAGCCCAATCTGTTCGTCAACGCGTTGTACCGACGTATCGCCAAGCTGCCGGAGCGGGCGCTGACGATCTACACCGCCTTGAGCCTGGGTCGCCCGGCGCTGGGCGATGGCTTGCAGAAGCGCTTCCTGGAACCGTTTACCGAGCGGGTGTTTGGCGATTATCCCGAGCTGGATTATCTCGCCGATCTGCACAAGGACAGCCTGCCGGCGAATATCCACGTCCAGCAATTTTTCATGCAGCCCGGCAGCCTGCTTCACAGCCAATCCGCGCAACAGGACTACGTCAGCAGCAACTACAGCCATGCCGCGCGCGATATCTACGCCGCCGGCCTGAACCTGGTGGCGCAGTTGGTGGCCAGCAGCGCCGAGCACCCCGACCGGCTGAGCCTGAGCTGCAACCCCGATGTCACCCTCGACCTGCTGCCGATGATCGCCAAGCGTCGCGCCGCCGGGGAAACCGTGCTGATGGTCGGCCAGGTCCACACCGATTTGCCCTACATGCCTGGGGATTCGGAGTTGGGCATGGATGCGTTCGATTACCTGCTCGATGAAAAGGACAGCAGCACGCTGTTCTCCACACCGAATATGCCGGTGGGTTTCCAGGACCACTTTATCGGCCTGCATGCCAGTACCCTGGTACGCGATGGCGGCACCTTGCAGATCGGTATCGGTTCGATGGGCGATGCGCTGACCGCCGCCTTGCTTGCGCGCCAGGCCGATAACGAAGCCTATCGGCTGCTGCTGACCGACCTCGATGTGTACCGCTGGGCGGCGCTGATCAGCCGTGAAGGGGGCGTCGAGCCGTTTGCCAAAGGCCTTTATGGTTGCAGCGAAATGTTCGTCAACGGCCTGCTGGTGCTGGCGGATGCGGGGATTGTGCGGCGCAAGGTCTACCCGGATGTGGCGACGCAGGAACAGGCAAACGCCGGCCTGCTCGATGATGCGGCCCAGCCCGACGGCATTTCGATCCATGGCGGTTTTTTCGTTGGCCCGCGAAGTTTTTACCAACGCTTGCAGGACATGACCCTCGCCAAGCGTCAGGCGTTCAACATGACGCGCATCAGCTACATCAACGAGCTGTACGGGCAGGAAGAACTCAAGCGTTTGCAGCGTCTGGATGCGCGGTTCATCAACAGCGCGATCGTGGTGACCTTGCTCGGCGCCGGGGTTGCCGACCAACTGGAAGGTGGCCGCGTGCTCAGTGGCGTGGGCGGGCAGTACAACTTTGTTGCCCAGGCCCACGCGCTGGAAGGTGCGCGCGCGATCCTGATGTTGCGCAGCTGGCGCGAAGCGGCGGGGGAGGTCAGTTCCAATATCGTGTGGGAGTACGGCCATTGCACGATCCCACGGCACCTGCGGGACATTGTCATCACCGAATACGGAATTGCCGACTTGCGCGGTCAGACCGATGCCAAGGTAATTGAGGCGTTGCTCAACATCACCGACTCCAGGTTCCAGGGCGACTTGATCGAGCAGGCGCAAGAGGCCGGCAAGCTACCCCGGGATTTCCAGCTGGACCCGCGCTTTACCGACAACACTCCGCAGCGGCTCCAGAGCCTTCAGGCCCGGCATCGCCGGTTGTTTCCGGAGTATCCGCTGGGCACCGACTTCACGGATGTCGAACGGGACTTGTTGCGCGGGTTGAACTGGCTCAAGAGCAAATTCAAGCTGAGCGAGATTTTCGACCTGGGCAAGGCGGCGCTGGATGCACCGGAGCCGGAGGCGTTTCCCGAGCATCTGAAGCGGATGGGATTGGACCAGCCGGAAGGGCTCAAAGAGGACGTGTATCAGCGGCTATTGCTCGCCGGCCTCCAGGCCACCGCGCACTAAATGTAGGAGGGGGCTTGCCCCGATAGCGGTGTATCAGTCACACAAATGTGTTGGCTGAGCCACTGCTATCGGGGGCAAGTCGAATCGTCGCACCGCCCCTCCCACAGTTTTAACCGGGTTCCGTCAGCGATTACTCGATGAAGGTGACGACACCACCGCTCAGCGACTTCACGCGCGCCAGCGACTCAACCCGATAACCCTGCGCATCCAGCTCGGCACGCCCGCCCTGGAACGACTTCTCGATCACGATCCCCAGGCCGGCAACGGTGGCACCGGCCTGCTTGATGATCGAGATCAGCGCCTGGGACGCCTTCCCGTTGGCCAGGAAGTCATCGATGATCAGCACGCGGTCGCTGCTGGTCAGGTGGCGCGGCGAGATCGCTACGGTGCTTTCGACTTTCTTGGTGAAGGAATACACCGTTGCCGACAGCAGGTTTTCGGTCAGGGTCAGGGACTGTTGCTTACGGGCGAAGATCACCGGCACGCCGAGGTTCAGCCCGGTCATGATTGCCGGGGCGATCCCCGAGGCTTCGATGGTGACGATCTTGGTGATCCCCGAATCCTTGAACAGCGCGGCGAATTCGTCGCCGATCAGTTTCATCAGCGCCGGGTCGATCTGATGGTTCAGAAAGGCGTCGACTTTGAGTACCTGATCGGAAAGCACGACGCCTTCTTCGCGAATTTTCTTGTGCAGTGCTTCCACGGAACGCTTCCTCTAATGGCGCACGGTGCGCCGAAAGTAGATTAAAAAATAGTCAATTCTAGCGCTTTAACATCGCGCGAATATCCGCCAGGGCGGTGTTGCCGCGAACGGCCTTGACCTCGGTCGGGGTGTCGTCGTTGCCTTCCCAGGCCAGGTCGTCCGGCGGCAGTTCGTCGAGGAACCGGCTGGGGGCGCAATCGATGATTTCGCCGTATTGCTTGCGCTTGGCGGCAAAGGTGAAGGCCAATGTCTGGCGCGCGCGGGTAATGCCCACGTAGGCCAGGCGCCGTTCTTCCTCGATGGTGTCGGCTTCGATGCTGGAGCGGTGCGGGAGGATTTCCTCTTCCATGCCCATGATGAACACGTAGGGAAATTCCAGGCCCTTGGACGCATGCAAGGTCATCATCTGTACACCTTCGGCGCCGTCTTCCTCTTCTTGCTGGCGCTCGAGCATGTCGCGCAGCACCAGCTTGCCGATGGCGTCTTCGACGGTCATTTCGCCGTCTTCGTCTTTTTCCAGGGTGTTCTTCAACGCTTCGATCAGGAACCAGACGTTGCCCATGCGGTAGTCCGCGGCCTTGTCGCTGGAACTGTTGGTGCGCAGCCAGTTTTCATAGTCGATGTCCATGACCATGCTGCGCAGGGCGCTGATCGGGTCTTCACCGGCGCATTGCTCGCGCACTTTGTCCATGAAGCGCTTGAAGCGCGACAGGCGATCGGTGAAGCGCGTGTCCAGGTGTTCGCCCAGGCCGATTTCGTCGGTGGCGGCGTACATCGAGATCTTGCGTTCGGTGGCGTAGTTGCCGAGTTTTTCCAGGGTGGTCGAGCCGATTTCCCGACGCGGTACGTTGATCACGCGCAGGAAGGCGTTGTCGTCGTCCGGGTTGACGATCAGGCGGAAGTAGGCCATCAGGTCTTTGACTTCCTGGCGTCCGAAAAAGCTGTTGCCGCCGGACAGACGATACGGCACCTGATGGTGCTGCAGTTTCAGCTCGATCAGCTTGGCCTGGTAGTTGCCGCGATAGAGGATCGCGAAGTCGCTGTAGGGCCGGTCGGTACGCAGGTGCAGGCTGAGGATTTCCACGGCCACGCGCTCGGCTTCGGCGTCTTCGTTGCGGCAGCGGATCACGCGGATCTCGTCGCCATGGCCCATCTCGCTCCACAGTTGTTTTTCAAACTCGTGGGGGTTGTTCGAGATCAGCACGTTGGCGCAGCGCAGGATGCGGCTGGTGGAGCGGTAGTTCTGTTCCAGCATCACCACTTTCAGGGACGGATAGTCGTCCTTGAGCAGCATCAGGTTTTCCGGGCGGGCGCCGCGCCAGGCGTAGATCGACTGGTCGTCGTCGCCCACCACGGTGAACTGGTTGCGCTTGCCGATCAGCAACTTCACCAGCAGGTACTGGCTGGCGTTGGTGTCCTGGTATTCGTCCACCAGCAGGTAACGTACCTTGTTCTGCCACTTCTCGAGGATGTCGGCGTGTTCCTGGAACAGCTTCACCGGCAGCAGGATCAGGTCGTCGAAGTCCACCGCGTTGAACGCCTTGAGCGTGCGCTGGTAGTGGGTGTAGACGATGGCGGCGGTCTGTTCCTTGGGGTTGCGCGCGTTTTCCAGGGCTTCGGGCGGCAGGACCAGGTCGTTTTTCCAGGCGCCGATCATGTTCTTGATCTCGTCGACGCCGTCGTCGCCCGCGTATTCCTTCTGCATGATGTCGGTCATCAGGGCTTTGACGTCGGTCTCGTCGAAGATCGAGAAACCCGGCTTGTAGCCCAGCCGCGCATGCTCCTTGCGGATGATGTTCAGCCCCAGGTTGTGGAACGTACACACCGTGAGGCCGCGGCCTTCGCCACCCTTGAGCAGGGTGCCGACCCGCTCTTTCATTTCCCGCGCCGCCTTATTGGTAAAGGTCATGGCGACGATGTACTGGGCGCGGATGCCGCAGTTCTGGATCAGGTGCGCGATCTTGCGGGTGATCACGCTGGTCTTGCCGGAGCCAGCACCGGCGAGCACCAATAGAGGGCCGCCGACGTAGTTCACGGCTTCTTGCTGCCGGGGATTGAGTCGGGACATACAGAGTTCAGGGAGTCGTTGTTCAAAAGGGCGGGCATTTTAACAGGCTGGTGAGATTCTGCTGCCTTGGATCGACGGTGTGACGTACCACTCGATCTAAATTTGCCGCTTTTGCTACTTTGCCGCAGGATGTGGGGGTATTTGCGACTTTTGTGCGTACTGCTCGTATTTGATAACTTTTATCATTTGTGAATGCTCGACCTGACGTCATAATACTTGCCGCCAACGAAATCTTGCAGAGTCTAGGGAGCTAGCTTGTCCACGCCTGTCGAACCCTTGCGTTTGCTGCTACTGGCCGATACGCCTGAGTGGGCAGCATTGTTGCGCGAGTGCCTGGTGCCGATGGGCGACGGGGCTGTGCTGATCAGCGCGCCCAACTGGGACTCGGTGAGTCGTCTGTTCGATGACGACCACAGCGCCGTGCTGTTGACCACGCCCAACCTGCAACCCGGCCCGGGCCGTTGCAGCTTGCCGTGCGTGTTGTTGCTGGAACAGGAGCCGTTGGTGGCGCCCCTGGGAGTCAGTGACTGGCTGATCCGTCTTGCCATGGACGCCGACACCCTGCGCCGCTGCCTGCGCCATGTGCGCGAACGTGGCGTGCTGGAAAACACCTTGCAGCGCCTGGCCGAACAAGACCCGCTGACCGGTATCGCCAACCGCCAGGGCTTCCAGACCCTGTTGGCCGCACGCCTGGCAGACAACGAAGGGCGCGGCCTGGCCCTGGGCCACCTGGACCTCGACAACTTCCGCCACGCCAACGATGCCCTCGGCCACCAGGCCGGCGACCGGCTGATCCTGCAAGTGGTCTCGCGGCTCAAGAGCCAGCTCGAAGCCGGCGACCAACTGGCGCGCCTGGGCAGCGATGAGTTTGCCTTGCTGATCGACACCCGCCGCGCGCCCCAGCGTGCCGAATGGATGGCCGAGCGCATCACCGAAGCCATGGCCGAACCGTATTGGGTGGATGGCGAGAGCCTGCTGATCGGTTGCAGCCTGGGCGTCGCGCATGCCCGCGCGCGTGCCGGCGCCGACCCGTTGATGTGGCATGCCCATATCGCCATGCAGCAAGCCAAAAGCACCCAGGGCTGCACCTTTCATATCTTCAACGAACGCATCAACCGCAACGCCCGCAGCCTGGCCGACCTGGAAAGCGAATTGCGCCGCGCGCTGCGTCGCGACGAACTGGAACTGCACTACCAGCCGCGCCTCGACCTGGACGACGGCCATATCGTCGGCCTCGAAGCCCTGGTGCGCTGGCGCCACGGCGAGCGCGGCCTGTTGCCGCCCAGCGAATTCGTGCCGCTGGCCGAACAGAGTGGGTTGATCGTACCGCTGGGTTACTGGGTGATCTCCCGGGCCCTGCGCGACATGCAGGACCTGCGCGAACGCGGCCTGCCGCCGCTGCATATGGCGGTCAACCTGTCGTTCCGCCAGTTCCAGGATAGCCAACTGCTCTCGACCCTCAGCCGGCTGATTGTCGAGCGCGGGGTGGATGCGCAGTGGCTGGAATTCGAGCTGACCGAAACCGCCGTGATGCGCCGCAGTGACCTGGTCAAGCAGACCATGGACGCCCTCGGTCGCCTCGGTGTGCGCTTTTCCCTCGACGACTTCGGCACCGGCTTCTCATCGTTCGTCCACCTCAACAGCCTGCCGATTGCCTTGTTGAAGATCGACAAGAGTTTCGTCGGCGGCATGGAAGAGCGTGAAGAAAACCGCAAGCTGGTCCACGCCATGATCAACCTGGCCCACAACCTCAACCTGGAAGTGGTGGCCGAAGGCGTGGAAACCGCGGAACAACTGGCGCTGTTACGTTTGTTCGGTTGCGACCAGGCCCAGGGTTACCTGATCAGCAAACCGCTGCCATTGCCGGAGTTGGTGGACTACCTGACGTTCGGCAAGGACCAGCAGGCTTTGTTGGGCTAGCTCATCCTTTTCTTGCCAACCCACCCCCACATTTCAACCGCGCAAGACTTCTAGTCGGTCTGCGCGGCATGGAATGAGCGTTGAGCGTCTGGCTCCTGCCGAATCATGCGCTTCATCTTCGCCTCGAACGCACAGGTCAGGCTGATCGCCGCACAGGCCAGGCCCAGCGCCAGGCCCCACCACACGCCGGTCGGCCCCCAGCCCAGGGTGAAGGCCATCCACCAAGCCGCTGGCGCACCGATCAGCCAATAGCAACCCAGGCCCACCAGGAAGGTGGTCTTGGCGTCCTTGAGCCCACGGATGCAGCCCATGGCGATGGTCTGCACGCCGTCGAACAGCTCGAACCAGGCCGCCACGGCCAGCAGGCTGACGGCGAGCACGATCACCTCGTGGAATGCCGGGTCGTTATGGTCGAGGAACAGCCCGACCAGCGGATCGGAATACAGCCACAGCACCGCGGCAAATCCCAACATCACCGCCGCGCCAAAGCCGATGCCGACACGCCCCGCCATGCGCGCCTGCAGCAGTTGCCCGGCGCCATAGTGCTGGCCGATACGCATGGTCACCGCGTAGGACATCCCCGCCGGCACCATGAACGCCACCGAGACGATTTGCAGCGCGATCTGATGCGCCGCCAATTGCGTACTGCCCATGGTGCCCATGCACAGCGCCGCGAAGGCAAACAACCCGACTTCCACCGCGTAGGTGCCGCCAATCGGCAGGCCCAGCCGCCACAGCTCGCGCAAGTAGTGGGTGTTCAGACGCAACAGGCCTGCGCTCAGCGGGTAGGCCGAGTACGCGCGGTTGCTGCGGATGTACGCCATCAGTGCCAGCGCCATGCCATTGGCGACGATGGCCGTGACCAGGCCGATGCCCATCAAGCCGAGTTTCGGCAGGCCGAACATGCCCTCGATCAACGCGTGGTTGAGCAGGTAGTTGACCACTGTGCCGCCGAGACTGATCACCATCACCGGTGTGGCCTTGCCGATCGCGCTGGTGAAGCCGCGCAGGGCCATGAAACTCAGGTAGCCGGGCAGGGCGAACGGCAGGATCGTAAGGAATTGCCCCGCCGCGTCCACGTTGGTTTCGGTCTGGCCGAACATCAGCAGCACCGGCTTGAGGTTCCACAGCAGCAGCGCCGCCGCCAAGGCCATCAGCCAGGCGAGCCACAGCCCGGCCTGGGTCAGGCGGGTGGCGCCGTCGATATCGCCCGCGCCGTGGCGGATGGCGACCAGGGTGCCCACGGCAGCAATCACGCCGATGCAGAAAATCGCCACGAACGAGTAGCTCGCCGCGCCCAGGCCACCGCCGGCCAGGGCCTCGGGGCTCAGGCGGGCCATCATCAGGGTGTCGGTCAGCACCATCAGCATGTGCGCCAACTGTGAGGCAATCAACGGCCCTGACAGCCGCAGAATGGCCCAGAGTTCGGTACGTGCCGGATGTTGCATGATCATCACGCTCAAATTTTCGGAGGAGGGGGAGAAGGTCGATTCTCGGCGCTCTCAGCTCATTGCACAAAGGGATAAAAGCGATTGGTCGCATGATTAAAACTCATGCCTGATTGATTCTGGTAGGGTTTCAGCATCGTGCTGTCGGAGCTTTCCTTATGTCTCGTCGTCTTCCTCCGCTTTATGCGCTACGGGCTTTTGAGGCCGCTTCCCGACACAACTCGTTCACCCGTGCGGCGCAGGAGCTGTCCATCACCCAAAGTGCGGTGAGCCGGCATATCCGCACCCTCGAAGAGCATTTCGCCTGCCGCCTGTTCCTGCGCAGCGGGCGCAACCTGCAGCTCACCGAGGCCGCACGCCTGTTGCTACCCGGGGTGCGCGAGGGCTTTGCCGCGCTGGAGCGGGCCTGTCATACCTTGAACGCCGAAGATGACATCTTGCGGATGAAGGCACCCTCGACCCTGACCATGCGCTGGCTGTTGGCGCGGCTCAGCCGTTTCCGGCATTTGCAGCCGGGCAACGAAGTGCAGCTCACCAGCGCGTGGATGAGCGTGGATGAAGTCGACTTCAACCAGGAGCCTTTTGACTGCGCGGTGTTGTTGAGCGACGGGCACTTTCCGGCGGATTGGGAAGCCAGTTACCTGTTCCCGGAACTGTTGATTCCAGTCGGCGCGCCCAATTTGTTAAGCGACGGCCCATGGGACGTCAATCGCCTGGCCAGCGCCGAGTTGCTGCACCCCACACCCGACCGCCGCGACTGGCGTAACTGGTTGGAGCGTATGGGGCTGTCCGCCCAGGTGTCGCTCAAGGGCGGGCAGGTGTTCGATACCCTGGAGCTGGGCATGATCGCCGCCGCCCGGGGTTACGGTGTGTCCATGGGCGATCTGCTGATGGTCGCCGAAGACGTGGCCCAGGGGCGCTTGAGCCTGCCGTGGCCGACGGCCGTCGCCAGTGGGGAAAATTATTACCTGGTGTGGCCGAAAACCCGCCCGGGCGGCGAGCGTCTGCGCCGGCTGGCGGAGTTTCTGCAGGGCGAAGTGCAGGCCATGGTGTTGCCTGTCGTCGAGCGTCTCGATTGAATCGCTTCAGCGTGAGAGAGCAATCGTTTGCGTGATACCCCTGCACTTCGCTCAAGTATTGCCCGGCGCCGCCGAAGTAGGGGTGTTGGAACTATCGTGCACCAACGAATCTCACCAGATAATTTGCCGAGCAACGCTATGAGATCAGGATGATCCAGGCCTCGGCCAGGAGCTGTCATGTCTCAACCTCGTGCTCGGATCGCCTCCCAGCTAGGCCTCGCGTTAGCCGTGATTCTGGCTGTCGTCATCAGCGGCAGTACGGTTTTTGCCTTGCGTTCCCTCGACTCCGCCAACCTCGATACCCGGGAAGAACATCTGGCCAGCGAGGCGCGGCTGCTGGCCGATCAACTCAGTACCTTCCACGGCACCTTGCGCGAGAGCACTCAGCGCTTGAGCGGGCTGTTTGAAAAACGCTTCGGCGCCGGCTTGAGTGTGCAGGCGGATCAGCCGGTCGCCGTGGCCGGCGTGCAGACCCCGAGCCTGTACCTGGGCAAGGCGCTGCTGAACAACAACTTCGGTGACGTCGACGAGTTCAAGCAGATATCCGGCGGCGTGGCCACGGTGTTCGTGCGCAGCGGCGACGACTTTATCCGCATCAGCACGTCCTTGACCAAGCAGGACGGCAGCCGTGCCATCGGCACTGTGCTGGATCGCCAGGGGCCGGCCTACTCGCGGGTGGTCGGTGGGCAGACGTACATCGGCCGCGCCGTGCTGTTCGATCGCTCCTACATGACCCAGTACAGCCCGGTGCGCGACGCCAGCGGCAAAGTCATCGCGGTGCTGTTCATCGGCTTCGACTACACCGATGAGCAGAATGCCCAGTTCGCCAACCTCAAGCGCTTCCGCATCGGCCAGACCGGTTCGCTGGCGCTGCTGGATGAGCAGAAACACTGGCTGGTACCGCCGGCCGGGGTGCAGGCGCCGGACCAGGCTGTGCCGGTGATGCTGGACCTGGCCAAGGCGCCCGGCAAGGGCCGCTTCTGGAGCGACAAGCAGGAAGATTTCTACAGCGTCTCGGTGCCGTTTGCCGGCGGCCCCTGGTCGGTGGTGGCGAGCATGCCGAAAGCCGAGATCCGCGCGGTCACGTGGTCGGTGGGCATTCGCCTGGTGATCGGCAGCATGCTGGCGATGCTGCTGGCGGTGGGCGCAACGGTGTGGTTGTTGCGCAGCAAACTGGCGCCGTTGAGCGACTTGGTACGCCAGGCCGAAGCCTTGGGCGGCGGTGATTTGAGCGCGCGCCTGAACGTGTCGAGCCATGACGAGATCGGCCAACTGGCGCGCAGCTTCAACCAGATGGGGGAAGCGCTGTCGACCATGGTGTCGCACATCCGCAGGGCCGCCGAAGAGGTCAACGGCCGGGCGCAGGCGTTGTCCGGTTTGTCCGGCGGTGCCTATGAAGGCATGGAGCAGCAGTCCGGCGAAATCACCAGCATGGCCGGCGCGGTGGAGGAATTCAGCGCCACTTCGCTGAACATCGCCGACAACATGGGCAACACCGAGCGCCTGGCCCAGGAAAACGCGCAGCAGACCCGCATCGGCCGCAACTCGATGCAGGAGGCGTCGTCGTCCCTGGAACACATCGCCACCGCCCTGAACAGCACGGCCACGGTGATCAACACCTTGGGCCAGCGTTCCCAGGAAATCGGCGGGATCGTTGGCGTGATCACTTCGATCGCCGAACAGACCAACCTGCTGGCGCTCAATGCCGCCATCGAAGCCGCCCGCGCCGGTGAGCAGGGCCGTGGGTTTGCGGTGGTCGCCGACGAAGTGCGCAACCTGGCCTCGCGCACTCGCCAGGCCACCGATGAGATTTCCGGGATGATCCAAAGCATCCAGCAGGAAACCGGTAACGCCATCAGCACCATGGAACAGGGCAATACGCTGATGCAGGAAGGCCTGTCACGCAACGCCGACGTGGCGTCGGCCCTGGCGCGCATCGACGAGCAAAGCCGCTCGGCCGGGCAGCAATTCGCCGCGATCACCACCGCCACCCAGGAGCAGAGCAGCACGGCGACGTTGCTGAGCAGCAACCTGCAGAGCATTGCGCTGGCCAACAGCGAGCAACGCGAAGTGGTGTCGAACCTGGCGATTACCGCCAAGGAGCTGGAGACGCTGGCGGCAGGCTTGCGCCAAGAGGTCGATCGGTTTCGTTGAAGGCGCGCCTGGAACGCCTAGCGTGCCTTGAGCGCGTTAGCCAGGCGCTGCATGGCGGTTTCGATTTCATGGGCGGTCAAGGACGAGTAGCCCAATAACCATCCCTGTTGCGTGGCCGCACCGGCATACAACCGACTGAGGCCGGACAGTTGCACACTCGCGCTGGCGGCCTGGCGGATGGTTTTTTCTTCCGACCACCCCTCATGCAGCACGCAAGGGATTTGCAGCCCGCCCTGGGGCCGGCATGCCGTGACCACATCGCCGAGGTACTTGCCGATGGCGTCGAGCATGATGGCTTGGCGCCCGGCGTAGAGTTTGCGCATCGCCCGGACATGGGCGTTGTAATGCCCGTCCTCCATGAAGCGCGCCAGCGTCAGTTGCAGGATTTGCGGAGTGTGGCCGTCCATCATGCTGCGCGCATAGGTGAAGGCCTTGACCAGTTCCGGGGGCAGCACCATGTAGCCCATGCGCAGGCCGGGGAACAGGGTCTTGCTGAAGGTGCCGAGGTACAGCGTGCGCTGGTACTTGTCCAGGCCCTGCACGCAGGCAGTGGGTTTGCCTTCGTAGTGGAACTCGCTGTCGTAGTCATCTTCGATGACCCATTTGCCTTTTTCCGCGGCCCAGTTGATCAACTCCAGACGCCGCTCCAGGGTCAGCGTGGCGCCGGTCGGGTATTGATGAGACGGCGTGACATACACGCAATGGGCGCCGCTGCGGTCGGCGTGCAGCAGGTCGGTGCGGATGCCCGCCGCATCGACATCGATGGGCACGACCTTGGCCTCGGCGGTTTCGAAGGCCTTCCTGGCGCCGTAGTAGCCTGGGTTTTCCAGCAGGATCGGTTTACCGACGTCCACCAGCAGTTGCGCACACAGAAACAGCGCCTGGCGTGTACTGCTCAGCACCAGGACCTGGTCGGGCGAGCACTTCGCCCCACGCTCAAGGTTCAAGTACGTCGCGATGGCTTTGCGTAACGACTCGGCCCCTTGCGGGTCACCGTGCAACAGCACGCTGCTGCGATAGTCCTTCATCACCTGGCGCTGCAGGCGCTCCCACACATCGGTCGGGAACGAGCGGGTTTCGGGCAGGCCCGTGGCGAATGCCTTGATCACCTGTTGATCGTTCACGCCGCCGCTGTCGAGGATCATCCGCCCGCGCAGGCTCAAGCCGGCGCCCGGTGCGGCCTGGCTGGTTTTGACGGCCTGCGCCTTGATGCGGCGGCGCGAGGCACCGCGCAATTCGGTGCCGATGGCCTCGCACACGTAACTGCCGGAGCCCTCGCGCCGCACGATAAAACCATCGCGGTGCAACTGCACGTAGGCGTTCTCCACCGTGTCGCGCGCGACCCCCAACGACGTGGCCAACACCCGCGTCGCCGGCAGCTTCAGGCCCGGCGAGAGTGCGCCGTCGAGGATCAAGGCGCGCAGCGCGCGTTGAATGCGCTGGTGCAGGCCCAACTGCTGGAATTGCGCGTCGTTGAGGCGCATCTGCAGGGTTTCCAGCGCGAAGGATTTTGCCATGCGGTCTGCCTCGCCCTGAAGAATTGGCCGGTAATAGCAGGCCAGTCTATCCGTAGACTTTCACCTGTGCCACTGCCTTCACGCCGGCCAATGACCCATCACACGAGGCTCAATCCCTCGTCTGGCAAGGAGCAAAGTCCCTATGTCTTCGTCAATATCGCCGTCGCCGCTGCGCCCGCGCGACCTGTTGCACCCCATCGTGGCCGGGCTGATTTCAGTCATCGTCAATTATGGCGGTACGTTCATTCTGGTGTTTCAGGCGGCCAAGGTGGCCGGGCTCAGCCCCGAGCTGACGGCTTCGTGGGTCTGGTCGGTATCGATCGGCGTGGGGGTGACCGGGCTGTTTCTCAGTTGGGTGAGCCGTGAGCCGATCATCACCGCCTGGTCGACCCCTGCTGCGGCGTTTCTGGTGGTCGCGCTGTCTGCCACGCCTTACGCCGAGGCGGTCGGCGCGTACATGGTTTCAGCCGCTGCGTTTGTGCTGCTGGGGCTGTCCGGCTGTTTCGAAAAAGTCATCCGGCTGATTCCGCCGGGCATCGCGGCGGCCATGCTGGCGGGGATTCTGCTGCAGTTCGGCATCGGCGCGTTTGGTGGCATGAGCCTCGACCCGGTGCTGGTCGGCGTGTTGATCGCCGCTTATGTCGGGCTCAAGCGCTTTACTGCGCGCTACGCGGTCGTCGGCATTCTGCTGCTGGGCTTGGGATTCCTGCTGGTGCAGGGGCGGGTGGACTTGTCGGGCCTGTCCCTGCAACTGGCGGCGCCGGTATTCACCCGGCCCGAGTTTTCGCTCAATGCGTTGCTCAGTGTGGCGCTGCCGCTGTTTCTGATCACCCTCACGGGCCAGTACATGCCGGGCATGCTGGTGTTGCGCAACGATGGTTTCAAGACCAGCGCCAACCCGATCCTGACGGTGACCGGGTTGGGGTCGCTGCTGATGGCGCCGTTCGGCTCGCACGCGTTCAACGTCGCGGCCATCACGGCGGCCATCTGCACGGGCAGGGAAGCCTCGGAGGACGCGTCCAAGCGCTGGGTCGCCGGGGTTGCCGCTGGGGTGTTCTACATCCTCGTCGGGGTGTTCGGGGTAACGCTGGCCGCCGTATTCATGGCGTTCCCGCCGGCATTCATCACCACGCTGGCCGGCTTGGCCCTGCTGGGCACCATCGGCGCCAGCCTGGCCAACGCGATGGCGGACGTCAGGTCGCGTGAAGCCGCGCTGATCACCTTTCTGGCGTGCGCCGCCAACATCAACCTGCTCGGGATCGGCGGCGCGTTTTGGGGGTTGTTGATCGGGTTGGCTGCGTATGCGTTGCTCAACGGCCGCTTGCCACGTCGCCGTGCGCCGGCTTCCGAGGCAGTGGCGGCGGCCAAGGGAGCGGCCCAATGATGCGCGCCGAACCGCCAGCCAGCGCCACCCTGCATGCGCGTCACGGGCGTTACCCGCAGGCCAGCAGCGTGGAGGACTTCCGGCGCAATCTGGCGGCCGTACAGCAACGTATCGCCAGTGCCTGTGCGCGGGTCGGACGCGACCCGGCGAGCGTGCGCTTGTTGCCGGTCAGCAAAACCTTTGACGAGGCGCACCTGCGCCTGGCGTATGCGGCGGGCTGTCGGCTGCTGGGTGAGAACAAGGTGCAGGAAGCCCAGCGCAAATGGCAGGCCATGAGCGATCTGGCCGATCTGCAGTGGTCGGTGATCGGCCACCTGCAAACCAACAAAGCCAAGCAGGTCGCGCGCTTTGCCAGTGAGTTCCAGGCGCTGGACAGCCTGCGAGTGGCCGAGGCGCTGGATCGTCGCCTGCAGATCGAAGGGCGCCAACTGGATGTGTTCGTGCAGGTGAATACCTCCGGGGAAACCAGCAAATACGGCCTGGAGCCGCACGCCGTTGCGGGTTTTCTGCAGGCCCTGCCAGCGTTCCCGGCCTTGCGCGTTCGCGGGCTGATGACGCTGGCGCTGTTTTCGGCCGATGTGGCCCGCGTGCGCCCGTGCTTTGTGCGGCTGCGCGAACTGCGCGAGCGCCTGCGCGATAACGCCCCGGCGGGCGTCAGCCTGGAGGAATTGTCGATGGGCATGTCCGGGGATTTCGAGATTGCCATCGAGGAAGGCGCGACCGTTGTCCGCGTCGGCCAGGCCATCTTCGGCGCCCGCGCCATGCCGGATGACTACTACTGGCCGAGCGCCGATCAACCGTCAACGACCTGACTTTTCCAGCAAGGACCTGTTCATCATGTACGACTCAACATTGACACTTGAAAGCTTCGACCCGCAGCTGTGTGAGGCGATTCATAACGAGGAGCGCCGTCAGGAAGACCATGTCGAGCTGATCGCTTCCGAAAACTACGCCAGCCCGCTGGTCATGAGTCTCCAGAGCACGGTACTGACCAACAAATACGCCGAGGGCTACCCCGGCAAGCGCTACTACAGCGGCTGCGAATACGTCGATGTGGCCGAGCGCCTGGCCATCGAACGGGTCAAGGCCCTGTTCGACTGCGATTACGCCAACGTGCAGCCCCATGCGGGCGCCCAGGCAAACGCCGCGGTGTTCCTGGCCTTGATCAACCCCGGCGATACGGTGATGGGCATGAACCTGGCCCAGGGTGGCCACCTGACCCACGGCAACCCCTCCAACTTCTCGGGCCGGCATTACCACATCGTGCCTTACGGGCTCGACCCGCAGACGGGCTTGCTCGACTACGACGAGATGGAGCGCATCGCTGTGGAAACGCGGCCGAAGATGTTGATCGGCGGGTTTTCGGCCTACTCGCGGTACAAAGACTGGGCGCGCATGCGGGCGATTGCCGACAAGGTCGATGCGATTTTCTGGGTCGACATGGCTCACGTCGCCGGCTTGGTCGCCGCTGGCGAGTACCCGGACCCGTTGCCGCACGCTCACGTGGTTACCAGCACCACGCACAAGACCTTGCGTGGCCCGCGAGGCGGGTTGATTTTGTCCAAGGGCCAGGACGCAGCGTTTTACAAAAAGCTCGATTCGGCGGTGTTCCCGGGTGTTCAGGGTGGGCCGTTGATGCATCAGATTGCCGCCAAGGCGGTGGCCTTCAAGGAAGCCTTGAGGCCCGAGTTCAAAACCTATCAGGCTCAGGTCGTGGTCAATGCCCGGGCCATGGCGGCCGTGTTGCAGCGGCGCGGTTACAGGATTGTCTCGGGTGGCACCGATAACCACATGATGTTGATCGACCTGTCCGACCGGCCTTACACCGGCCAAGACGCCGATGCGGCCTTGAGCAACGCCGGCATCACCGCCAACAAGAATTCGGTGCCCAATGATCCGCGCTCCCCCTTTGTCACCTCGGGGCTGCGCATCGGCACGCCGGCCGTCACCACCCGCGGTTTCGGCGTGTTCGAGTGCGAGCAACTGGCCGCTTGGCTGTGCGATGTCCTGGACGCCCTGCAACGTGGGGAAAGCGATAGCGTTGCGCTGCAGGTGCGTGAACAGGTGATTGCGCTGTGCCGCCGACACCCGGTTTATCGCTGACTTTTCCCTTCTAAACGTTGGCGCTGTCGACCTGACTGGAGGCTGAGGGGCGGTATTGCAGGGCTTCGGCGATGTGGCTGCGGCGGATGCTGTCTGTGTGTTCCAGATCCGCCAGCGCCGCTGGCAATGCACCTTTCACTGCGAACGACTGACTGAGATAAATAATGGCATCCAGCTAATTGTTGTGATTTGTTATTGTTTGGCGAGTGATGAGGTAGCCTCAGAGTTAGGGTTCCATCAACCCATAGGTTTGGTAATCGCGGCATATGTATCTTGCAAGGTCTCAGCGCTTCAGCGTACTTGGATACGAACTATCGGGAATTTTGAGCATATATTTTTCAGGCCTCTATTTTTTGACTATTTTGGGCTTCAGGCCAGTGTTGGCTATTCTTGCAACTTGATACTTGGTTGTGGCTAGGTGTTTTTTAGTCAGTGGTTTTCTCGGAAAAGTGATTGGCATATATTTAGGAGGTCGAATCTGCGGGCTGAGTCCGACCATAGCCATGGAGGTCGGGTTACTGATGAATACGAAAGGACTCTTCGAACTTGTAAGATCGAGTATCGCATTGCAACTTGGGATTTTTTCGGAAAATGCCTACGGTATTTTCCTAGTTGTCGCACTTTTATCGGTTGTGTTGACTCAGTCGCCGCTAACATTTTTTGCTGAGTTATGCAGGAGAAACGCCGCTGTAAAAGTGAGAAGTTGACTTTTTTGTCGAATCTCGACTACTTTCTGCTAATTACATAAAAATAATTTAACGGGGTGGGAAGGGGACTACAGTAATGGATGTGATTATGGGGTTTGTTGCCGCGTTGTTTTGGGGGGCACTGATTTTCTTGTAGGGTTGAATGCTCGTGCTGTCGGCGTAAAAAGGGCTGTTTTTTTTGGCCAGGCATTAGGTTTTGTGTTGATGAGCATTCTGTTATTGCTTTACCCATTCTATTTTATCAAGTCGCTGTCAGCGTCTTCGGTAATTTGGGGGCTGGGGCTAGCCGCTGCGGTATGCACTGTTGCAGGTGCTCTAGCCCTCTCCAAAGCGTTTGCGCTCGGGAAGACCGCAGTTATTGCACCGCTGATAACCTCTTATGGTGTATTTACCACCGCGCTAGCCTGGGCTAGTGGAGATGTTATTGTTTTTAGCCAGTTCGCCGGTATTTTAATCTGTGTCATTGGAGTCTTGCTTACAAGCATCCATGTGGGTGCTGACGTGAATATAAAACGCCAAAATAGAGTGTCAATATTTTGTAACTGATCCATAAACCCCACTTATCCAAACAGACGGCGCCTGAGGTGGGGAGGAATCAAATCATGCTGGCGCGGAGACGATTCTCGGCACAGTTACTTCATTTTTTCGGCCTGATATCCACCACCATCCCCGCCTGTACGTTTTTGATCGGTGACAGTAAGTGCGGCGAAATATTCCAGCGCTGGCCGGTGTCGGTTACCACTGTGACGGTTTTGCGGTTGAACTTCATGACGGTACCGGACAGGCGCTCACCATTGGGTGAATCGAAGCTTACCCGTGCTCCCGGATGGAACTGCATCATCGATTTATGAGCCTCCAATGACTCCAACATCTTCAGCCGTTCGATAATGTGATGATTCAATGTCACTAACTCATCGACGCTCAGATGATCAATGTTGATACTCATGATGCCCTCCAATTCCAGGGTAGTAACGCCTCAACATCTTCAACTGATTCAGCCTGCGGTAATCGCTCCAGTACGTGGCGCAGCCACGTATAGGGCTCCTGGCCGTTGGCTTTAGCCGTTTCGACCAGACTGTAGATCTGGGCACTGGCGGTGGCGCCCTTGGGCGTATCGCTGAATAACCATGCCTTGCGCCCTATGACAAACGGCTTTATCGCTCTTTCGGCGGCATTGTTGTCGATCGGTAAAAAACCGGCCTCCACGTAACGTTCCAGCCGGCTCCAGTTGCTACCCAGATAACTGAGCGCCTTGCCGAGAGCACTTTGCGATGCGACTTGCGGCTGAGTTTTCTCCAGCCAGCTTTTCAACTGCGCGAGCACCGGCAAGCTCTTTTCCTGGCGACCGGCAAAGCGCTGCTCATCCGTCATTTCTTTCAAATCACGTTCGATACCGTACAACTTGTTGATCATCGTCAGCGCAACATCGGCCCGACCGGTTTTACCCTTGGGCTGCACTTTCTGCGCATCGACAAACTTGCGCCGTACATGGGCCATACAAGCCAAACGCTCGACACTCGGCTGTGCGGCCAAGGCGTTATAGCCGGCGTAATCGTCAGTCATCAAATAGCCACGATAGTCGCCGAGCAGCCGCAACGGCACCTCCTGCGCTCGACTGGTGGTGTAGTCAAAAAGAAGGATTGGTCGCGCCGGTGGGCCGCTGGCTTGTACCCACATCCAGGATTGGCTGGTCGGGTCTCGACCTGGCTCTTTGAGCACCTGCACTCGCGTTTCATCGCAGTGAACAATCGGACTTTCCAGTAACCGATCACGCATCAGATTCAACAGCGGTTGGAAGTGTTCGCAGCACTGGATCACCCAGCGCGCCAGGGTTTGACGCGGGATATCGACACCGTGGCGAGCGAGGACTTTTTCGAAACGGTGCAGCGGCAGGCCATCGACATACTTGGCGGTCAGCAACATGGCCAACACGCTGGGGCTGGCCATGCTTTTTTCGATCAGTTGCGCGGGTTTGTCGGCGGTGACCGGTGCAGTTTCACAACCACGGCAGCCGTAGACCTTGCGGATGTGTTTGATCACCCGGATCTGCATCGGCACGATCTCCAGCTGTTCGCTGGTTTCTTCGCCGATGGTATGTTTGCGGCAGCCGCAAATGCAGGTCAGTTCGTGTTCGGGGAGTTCGTGGATGACTTCGATTCGTGGCAAGTTAGCGGGTAGAGGCTTGCGTTTGCCACGGCGTTTGGTCGGGGCGACAACTTCTTCCTCAGCATCAACGGGCACTGGCGTGGCGATACTTTCAGCTTCATTGAACAACGGCAGCTGTGGTGTCATCGGATCAACGGTTTGCTCAGATTTTCGTCCGAACAGGCGCTGACGAAGCAGTGCATTTTCCTCTTCAAGAAGAGCGACTTTCGACTGCATCTGAGCAAGTAATTGCTTGAGCGCAGCCGGGTCATCGGGATGGTTGTCGGGCATCGAAGTCATGGCCCGGATTATACCCAATCAAGCAACAAATCGCGGCGTCAAAACCTGATGCGGACGGTTGCGCCACAGGTCAAAACCGTCAAGCAGCCAGTTCAGTTCCTGGACGCTCAATACGATGGCTTCGTCAGTCGCGTCGGGCGAGGTTTTGAAACGCTCGGACTCCAGGCGCTTGAGCCAAAGGCAAAAGCCATTGCGCTCCCAGTAAAGGATTTTCACCCGGTTACGGGGGCGATTTAGAAAAACAAAAAGTACCGGGTCGAATACCGCCACCTTGATATCCAGCTCGACCAGGGCGGCGAGGCCGTCGATGGATTTTCGAAAATCCACGGGCTTGGGGTAGAGGTAGACTTTTTCGACTTTGGCGTCGGGACGCATCATGAGGTGCTGGCTCCGTAAAGAGATCGGGAGCACAGCATCAGGCTTCAATGGGCGGCTTTGAATGTGTAGGTGATGGATCGCTTACAATATTTTTTGGTCTTGCAGCGGCAATTCTGTATGGCACAAGCTTTTGGATACAAGGGAAATATACGCTTCCAGTATTAGGCCCAATTACCATGCTGTGGCTGGGTTACGCCGTAGGACTGTTCGTGTTGTTTTTTATAGTAATTAAATTGGATGCTGGACTTAAATTGCCGTCCCCCAAAAATGTTGGCTTGTTAGGTATGGCTAGTTTACTTAATTTAGGTGGTTTTTCCGCTTTTTCTTGGGGGGCTATTAATGGTTCAGTATCTGTTGTTACCGTAATTAGCACGCTTTCGGGTGGAATAGCGGCGGTATTAGGTTGTTTGGTCTTCAAGGAGCGGCTGGGAGGCTGGCAGGTCTGCGGTGTCATACTTGTATTGATGGGGGCCATAATTTTGCATATGTTTAATTGATTGAGGTTTCTGTAAGTTTAATCTATTGCTGTAGTGGTGGCGGTTTTTATTGAAATGATGAGTGACGCCCTAAATCAGCTTATACCAGAGTTTTGCGGAGGCTTTCAGAAGTAAATGTTCAGTTTGTTTTTGATGGTGGTCAAGGAAACTTGATTTCTGATGGGTCTGATAGAGGTATAAAGATAACTGATTCGCCACCTCTGAGGGGGCTAGAAAGTTCTTCAATGTAGATTGCAGTGTATGCACTGCGCCGCAGTATATTAATTTTTACGGAGTGCCGAGCCATACTTATGAGCTGGCGGGACATAGCTTAGCTCTGATTGTAGCAGCTCATGTGAGTTGAATCATATCTGGCAGATAGCGGATTAAGTTATGTATAGGCGCTCAGGTGGAGGGCGCTGGTCGGTACTGCAATGCCTCCGCCAGATGATGACGAGCAATTCTTTGTCCTTGCTCCAGATCCGCCAGCGTGCGGGCGACCTTGAGCAGGCGGTGGGCCGCGCGAAGGGACAGGGTCAGGCGCTCGCAGGCGCTTTCCAGCCAGGCTTCATCCGGCCTCGACAGCGCGCAATGCTGGCGCAATCCCGGTAGGTCGAGGAACGCATTGGCGCAGCCCTGGCGCTGTTGCTGGCGGTCCCGGGCCTGGGCTACCAGTGCCGAGGCGGTGGACGTGTTGTCGCCGGGCTGCGGGGCCGGGTTCAGCGCGGTGATTTCGCGAGCGACGGTCAGGTGCAGGTCGATCCGGTCCAGCAACGGCCCGGAGAGTTTGTTGCGATAGCGCTGGACCTGCTCCGGCGTACAGCGACAGCGTGCGCTGGGGTCGCCCATGTAACCGCAAGGGCAGGGGTTCATTGCGGCGACCAGTTGAAAGCGCGCCGGGAAACTCACGCGGTCGCGGGCGCGGGAGATCACGATATGCCCCGACTCCAGTGGCTCGCGCAAAACCTCCAGCACCTTGCGATCAAACTCCGGCAGCTCATCCAGGAACAGCACCCCATGGTGGGCCAAGGTGATTTCCCCCGGTTGCGGCTTTGACCCTCCACCCACCAGCGCCGGGCCGGAGGCCGAATGGTGCGGCTGGCGAAACGGCCGATGGGGCCAATGACTCAGGGGCGCCAGGCTGACCACTGATTGAATCGCTGCCACTTCCAGCGCTTCGTGCTCACTCAGCGGCGGCAGCAAACCCGGCAGGCGGCTGGCGAGCAAGGTCTTGCCGGTGCCGGGCGGGCCGCTGAACAACAGGTTATGCGCGCCTGCCGCAGCGATCAGCAGTGCGCGTTTGGCGGCGAGTTGGCCCTGGACTTCGCTGAGGTCCGGGTAAGGTTTGTTCAAGTACAGCAAACCGTCGGACTTGAAGGGCTCGATCGGCACATGCCCATTCAGGTGCGCCACCACCTGCAGCAGGTGGTCCACCGCAATCACCTTCAACCCCGATGCCAGGCAGGCCTCTTCGGCATTCGCCCGGGGCACGATCACGCTGCGTCCGGCCTTGCGCGCCGCGAGCGCTGCCGGCAACACACCTTTCACTGCGCGTACCTCGCCCGATAGCGCCAATTCCCCTAGGCATTCCACGTCGTCGAGCATCTGCGTCGGCACCTGCACGCTCGCCGCGAGAATCCCGAGGGCTATCGCCAGGTCAAAACGCCCGCCGTCCTTGGGCAGGTCGGCGGGCGCGAGGTTGAGGGTGATGCGGCGGGACGGGTATTGCAGCGCGGAGTTGAGGATGGCACTGCGCACGCGGTCCTTGCTTTCCTTGACGGCGGTTTCCGGCAAACCCACCAGGGTGAGTGATGGCAGACCATTGGCCATGTGTACTTCGACGCTGACGGCAGGGGCTTCGACGCCGATCTGGGCGCGACTGTGGACGATGGCGAGGGACATGCTCATTCCTTGAAAGGGCGGACCGCTTCCTGCGGTTTTTCAAGGGTAGACGAGGTGGGGTAGAGCGGGACGCGGGAGGTTTTACAGAACGTATCCGCAGAGTGACGCAGAACAGGTGGGGGCGCTGGCTTGCGTGCGATAGGAGCGGTCAGGCGTATCAGAGGGACCGAGTCGATCCCATCGCAGGCAAGCCAGCTCCTACATTGGTCGGGGGTTATTCGGAGGCTGCCGGGGTCAACCGCGCTTCCAGCTCCGCCACTTTCGCCTCCAGGCTTTCCAGGCGTGCTCGGGTGCGGGCCAGCACCACCATTTGGCTGTCGAATTCTTCCCGGCTGACCAGGTCGAGCTTGCTGAAGCCGCTTTGCAGCAAGGCCTTGAACTGGCTTTCGATTTCATTGCGGGGCAGTGGGGTCTCGCCGCTGAACAGGCGGGAGGCATGGCCGCTCAGGGCGTCGAGGAGGTCTTTGGGCGCGAGCATGGGAAATATTCCGGAAAACTGTTGGCGGGCAGTGTATCACGCAGCGTCTATAGTCATTTCCACGACCTCGGGCGCACGCTTTTCGCGCAGGGTGTCGGGCGGTAGCGCACCGTTTTCGTGCGCAATCACCCCGCCAAAAAGCCCCGCAGGTGGGCATAAGTGGGCAAGGGACTGATTTCAGTGGTTTTTACGGAGCTGGCAAGGTTTCTGCTTAGACGAACATGACCCATGCACTGATGCAGTCGCTGTGACGAATGCAGTGCGCCGACGGATCAGGGGTACAGGTTTCGTCACCAGTGGTTCGCTGGCGTCGCAATGGCAACTGCTCTTGCGACGATGCGTTACAAAGCCAGGCGCTGCGCTTAGACTTGAGACGGGTTTGTTTTCCTGGGGCAAGTCCACCAATTCGGGAGAGAGTTTTCATGAAGCTAGTCACTGCCATCATCAAGCCGTTCAAGTTGGACGATGTACGCGAGTCGTTGTCCGAAATCGGCGTGCAGGGCATTACCGTTACTGAGGTCAAAGGCTTCGGGCGGCAGAAGGGTCACACCGAGCTGTATCGCGGCGCGGAATACGTGGTTGATTTCCTGCCGAAGGTGAAGATTGATGTCGCCATTGACGACAAGGATCTTGATCGGGTTATCGAGGCGATAACCAAGGCCGCCAACACCGGCAAGATCGGTGACGGCAAGATCTTTGTGGTCAATCTGGAACAGGCTATTCGCATCCGTACCGGCGAAACCGATACCGACGCAATCTAAGCCGCCAAACCCAACGCCCCAGGAGAAAACAATATGACTCTGCGTAAATTCGCAGGGCTCGGAGCCCTGTTGTCCATCGTAATGCCAAGCCTGGCCATGGCGGCAGACGAAGTGGCTGCTCCAGTCCTCAATTCCGGCGACACAGCGTGGATGCTGACATCCACCGCGCTGGTGCTATTCATGACCATTCCCGGCCTGGCGCTGTTCTACGGCGGTATGGTTCGCTCGAAAAACATTCTGTCGGTGATGATGCAGTGTTTTGCCATCACTGGCCTGATCAGCATTCTGTGGGTCATCTACGGTTACAGCATCGCGTTTGACACGACCGGCATGGAGCAGGGCGTTGTAAACTTCAACTCCTTCTTTGGCGGCATGGGCAAGGCGTTCCTGGCGGGCGTAACCCCGGCCAGCATCACCGGGCCTGCGGCGCTGTTTCCGGAAGCGGTGTTCGTCACCTTCCAGATGACCTTCGCCATCATCACCCCGGCGCTGATCGTCGGTGCGTTCGCTGAGCGCATGAAGTTCTCCGCGATGCTGATCTTCATGGCTATCTGGTTCACCCTGGTTTACGCGCCGATCGCACACATGGTCTGGAGCGGCAATGGTGGCCTGCTGTGGGACTGGGGCGTGCTGGACTTCGCTGGTGGCACCGTGGTGCATATCAACGCGGGTGTGGCTGGTCTGGTGGCGTGCATCGTGCTTGGCAAGCGTAAAGGCTACCCGACTACCCCGATGGCCCCTCACAACCTGGGTTACACCTTGGTCGGTGCGGCCATGCTGTGGGTCGGTTGGTTCGGCTTCAACGCCGGCTCCGCTGCTGCGGCCAACGGCACTGCCGGTATGGCGATGCTGGTGACCCAGATCGCTACAGCTGCTGCGGCGCTGGGCTGGATGTTCGCCGAGTGGATCACCCACGGTAAGCCAAGTGCCCTGGGCATCGCCTCGGGTGTGGTGGCTGGCCTGGTCGCCGTCACGCCTGCGGCAGGCACCGTGGGCCCGATGGGCGCTCTGGTGATCGGCCTGGTTGCCGGTGTGATCTGCTTCTTCTGCGCCACCAGCCTCAAGCGCAAGCTGGGCTACGACGACTCCCTGGATGCGTTCGGCGTACACGGTATCGGTGGCATCGTCGGTGCGATCCTCACGGGCGTTTTCGCAGCCCCAGCCCTGGGCGGCTTCGGCACCGTGACTGACGTGGCAGCCCAAGTCTGGATTCAGTGCAAAGGCGTCGGCTTCACTGTGATCTACACCGCCATCGTGACCTTCATCATCCTCAAGGTGCTGGATATGGTCATGGGCCTGCGGGTTACCGACGAAGAAGAGGCTGTCGGCCTCGACCTGGCACAACACAACGAACGCGGCTACAACTTGTAAGTAGGCGAAAAAAACATGCCCGGCTTGCCGGGCATTTTTTTGTCTGGTGTTTGTCACTCATGACGCGGGATGCCGGGTTTTTGCGTCGCGTGGATGATGGCGCTCACACGGCACTTTTCCGGGTGCGAATGTCTTACAGGCATGTAGGCGTATTCGACACTTTGTTTTTTCCCAGAGCGCGCTAGAATGCGCGCCGATGGGCGGAGAACTGTATGTGGCAACAGACCCTGATTACCCTGCGGGCCAAGCCCCGGGGCTTTCACCTGGTAACCGACGAGTTGCTTGCCGGTTTGCCTGAATTGAAGGCGTGTCGCGTGGGCCTGTTGCATCTGTGGTTGCAGCATACCTCGGCCTCGTTGACCATCAACGAGAATGCCGATCCGGCGGTTCGTCGTGACTTCGAGCGTTTTTTCAACTCGCTGGTGCCGCAAGGCCGAGCCGGGTTCGAACACAACGACGAAGGCCCGGACGATCTGCCGGCGCACTTCAAGGCCAGTCTCCTGGGTTGCCAGCTGAGTTTGCCGGTCAAGGCCGGCCGCTTGGCGATGGGGACCTGGCAAGGTGTTTATCTGGGCGAGCACCGTGATCATGGCGGTGCTCGTAAAGTCCTCGCCACTTTGCACGGTGATGGGGCATAAGCCACTGGTTATCCGGTGGATGTTGATTTTTTTCCGGCGACCTTCGACAGATGGTGAAGCTGGGCTATAACTAATCTGCTTTTCGCAAGTCATGAGGTAGAACATGAGCGACGATGATCTGGAAAACGACGAACTGGAAGTAGGCGACGAAGACGACACCGAAGAAGGTCTTGAGGCGGCAGCGGAAGACGTTGCTGACGACGACGGTGGCGATGACGTTCCTGTTCCGGCTGCCAAAGGCAAAGCCAAGGCCGCTGTTTCGGTCGATGAGCTGCCAAGTGTTGAAGCCAAGAACAAAGAGCGCGACGCGCTGGCCCGTGCGATGGAGGAATTCCTCGCTAAAGGCGGCAAAGTGCAGGAAGTCGAGGCCAACGTGGTAGCAGATCCACCCAAGAAGCCGGATAACAAGTACGGCAGCCGACCTATCTGAGGTCTGCTTCTGGCTTGCTGGAAAAGCCCGCCGTCGCTGCGGGCTTTTTCATGCCTGAAACAAATTCCTACGACTCACCGCCTGCCAATATAGGCAAACCCCCTCCCACTTACTGCCAGCTTTTGAGCAACGGAGGCAGTTCCGTCAGGCTGCGAATCTGCGCATCCGGGAGTTTATCCCCTTCCCAGACCTTGCCTGCCGGGTTGAACCACACGGCACGCAGCCCCGCCTGTTGCGCTCCGGCGATGTCGTCACCGGGGTGATCGCCGATATGCACCGCCGCGCTGGCATCCACCCCGCCCCGTTGCAGCGCTTCCTGAAACAACCGCGCATCCGGCTTGGCGATGCCGATGTCTTCGGCGCGCAACGCAAAGTGGAAGTAGTCCGCCAACCCGACGCGCTGTACGTCAGCGTTACCGTTGGTGATCACGCCCAGCAGGAAGTGTTTGCGCAGCGCTTGCAGCATCGGCTCGGCTTCGGGGAATACGGTGAGCTGGTGGCGCGCATGAATGAACGCTTCAAAGCACACATCGGCCATTTCCGTCGCTTCAGGTTGTGGATAACCGGCCTCTTCAAACGCGTGCATCAGTACGCGGTGGCGCAGCATGCTGATGCGGTGCTTGAGTTCGGGATGGCGTTCCAGCACCTGCTGGCGAAGACTGGCGAAATGTTCCAGGGGCAGTTCGCCGACCTTGGCGGCATGGGTGGCCAGCCATTCGCGCATCGACGCTTCGGCGCTGATGATGACGGGGACGTTGTCCCAGAGAGTGTCGTCGAGGTCGAAGGTGATCAGCTTGATACTCATGAGTCGCCGCCCTTGATGCGTTTGGCCCGTGGATGGGCGCTGTCGTACACCGTTGCCAGGTGTTGGAAGTCCAGGTGGGTGTAGATCTGTGTCGTCTTGATATCAGAGTGGCCGAGCAGTTCCTGCACCGCGCGCAGGTCTTGGGACGACTCCAGCAAATGGCTGGCAAACGAGTGCCGCAGCATGTGCGGATGCAGGTTCTGCCCCAGCTCGCGCTCGCCGGCCGCCTTGACCCGCAGTTGAATCGCCCGCGGCCCCAGGCGTCGGCCCTGCTGGCTGACGAATACGGCGTCGTCCGCCGGGTTGGTCAGTGCGCGCAGGGGCAGCCACAGTTGCAGCGCTTCCCGGGCCTTTCTGCCCACCGGCAGCACGCGGGTCTTGCTGCCTTTGCCGAGCACTTGCACCAGGCCGTCGGCGAGGTCGAGCTGATCGAGGTTCAGCCCGGTCAGTTCCGACAGGCGCAGGCCCGAAGAATAGAACAGCTCCAGGATCGCCTGGTCGCGATGGGCCAGGAAGTCGTCCTCGACGGCGCCATCGAGCAATTGCAGGGCGCGGTCGGTGTCGAGGGTCTTGGGCAGCCGCCGCTCGCCCTTGGGCGGGGCCAGCCCATTGGCCGGGTCGTGGTCGCACAGGCCTTCGCGGTTGAGGTAGTGATACAGGCCGCGCACCGCCGACAGCAGGCGCGCCAGGCTGCGCGAGGATTGGCCCTGCTGGTGCAGGCGCGCGATCAGGCTGCGCAGGCCCTGGATGTCCAAGGCCTTCCAGCTGGGGATCTGCTGCTTTTCGCAGTAGGCCAGGACCTTGTTCAAGTCCCGTCGGTAGGCTTCCAGGGTGTGGGGCGACACCTGGCGCTCGCTGCGTAGGTGTGCGCAGTAAGCGTCCAGTTGCCGTTCCATGGTCAGCGCACCGCGCGCAGGGCGGTGGTGAAGCGCGGTAATACGCGGCCCAGCACTTCGGCGATGTAGGTCAGGAACAACGTGCCTACCGAACTTTTGTAGTGCGCAGGATCACGGCTGGCGATGGCCAGTACCCCATGCAGGCCTTGATGGCTGAGGGCGACCACGGCGGTCGAACCGATCTGCTTGCGCTGCTCGGCGCCAAACAAAAAGTCCAGCTCATGCTCGCGCAAGGTGCCGCTGATGGTCTTGCCTTCGGAAAGCAGGCCGCCGATCGCCGTTTGCGCTTCGCCGCCGCTGACCCAGCGCCCGACCGGCATCGGGTTGTCGCTGAACAGGATCAGGCTGACGAAGGGCACCTGGAAGTCCTGGCGCAGGCTGTCTTCCACGGCGATCACCGTTTCTTCCAGGCTGGTGGCGTCCATCAGCGTCAGAATCAGGCGACGGGTCTTGTCGAACAGGCGGTCGTTATCGCGGGCGACGTCCATCAAGTGCGAGAGCCGATGGCGCATTTCGATGTTGCGCTCGCGCAGGATCTTCATCTGCCGCTCCACCAGCGACACGGTATCGCCACGCTGGTGGGGGATGCGCAGGGCCGGCAGCAGTTCTTCGTGTTCGACGAAGAAGTCCGGGTTAGCCTCAAGGTACGCCGCGACGGCAGCGGCCTCCAGACTTTCGCTCGGGGATGCTTGTGCGGGTACTTGAGGCTTATCGGTCATTTGCTTGGCTCACTCATAGACGGACCTGTCCTTCGTATACGCGCGTGGCCGGCCCGGTCATCATCACCGGGTGGCCGGGGCCTGCCCATTCGATGGACAAACGTCCACCGGGCAGGTCGATCAGCAGCGGCGAATCCATCCACCCCTGGCTGATCGCGGCCACGGCAGCGGCGCAAGCACCGGTGCCGCAGGCCTGGGTTTCGCCAGCGCCGCGTTCCCATACGCGCAATTGCGCGCGGGAGCGGTCGATCACCTGCAGGAAGCCCACATTGACCCGTGCCGGAAAGCGCGGGTGATGTTCGATCTTCGGCCCCAGCTCATGCACCGGCGCATTATTGATGTCGTCGACCCGCAGCACCGCATGGGGGTTGCCCATGGACACCGCCGCCAGTTCGACAGCCTGGCCGTCGACATCGACGGTGTAGTGGGTGGCCTGCTCGGTGGCCTGGAACGGAATATCCGCCGGCACCAGGCGTGGCGCGCCCATGTTGACGCTGATCTGGCCGTCGCTGCGGACATCCAGCTCGATCACGCCGCTCTTGGTCTCGACACGAATCTGCCGCTTGGCGGTCAGGCGCTTGTCCAGCACAAAGCGGGCGAAGCAGCGCGCACCGTTGCCGCACTGTTCCACTTCGGAACCGTCGGAGTTGAAGATCCGGTAACGGAAATCCACCTCCGGGTTGCTCGGCGCCTCAACGATCAGCAACTGGTCGAAGCCGATGCCGGTATGACGGTCGCCCCACTGTTTGGCGTGCTTGGGCAGGATGTGCGCGTGCTGGCTGACCAGGTCAAGGACCATGAAGTCATTGCCCAGCCCGTGCATCTTGGTAAAACGCAGCAGCATGGCTTACTCCGGCAGCAGGCTTTCGCCAGCATACAACTCGGCTACCGTCTCGCGGCGACGCACTTCAAACGCTTGATCACCGTCCACCAGCACCTCGGCGGCACGCCCGCGGGTGTTGTAGTTGGAACTCATGACAAACCCGTAGGCACCGGCCGAATGAATGGCCAGCAGGTCGCCTTCTTCCAGGGCCAACTGACGATCCTTGGCCAGGAAGTCGCCGGTTTCGCAGATCGGGCCGACGACGTCATAGGCGCGCGCTGCGCTGTCGCGAGGCGTTACGGCGGTGACATTCATCCAGGCCTGGTACAGCGCCGGGCGGATCAGGTCGTTCATCGCCGCATCGACGATGGCGAAATCCTTGTATTCGGTGTGCTTGAGGTACTCGACCTGGGTCAGCAGCACGCCGGCATTGGCGACGATGTAGCGGCCCGGCTCGAACATCAGCGTCAGGTCGCGGCCTTCCAGGCGTTCGCGCACGGCCTTGATGTAGTCGCCGATCAGCGGCGGCTCTTCATCGCGATACTGCACGCCCACGCCGCCACCGAGGTCGATGTGCTGCAGGTAGATGCCGCACTCGCCGAGGCGGTCGGTCAGCGCCAGCAGACGGTCGAGGGCATCCAGGAACGGCGGCAGGGTGGTCAGTTGCGAGCCGATATGGCAGTCGACACCCAGCACTTCCAGGTTCGGCAATTGGGCGGCGCGGATGTACACGTCCTCGGCGTCGGCGATGGCGATGCCGAACTTGTTCTCTTTCAGGCCGGTGGAAATGTACGGGTGGGTGCCAGCGTCGACGTCCGGGTTGACGCGCAGGGAAATCGGCGCGCGAACGCCCATCTCGGCGGCGACCACTTGCAGGCGCTCCAGCTCGTCGGTGGATTCGACGTTGAAGCAATGCACGCCGACTTCCAGGGCACGGCGCATGTCTTCGCGGCTCTTGCCGACGCCGGAGAAGACGATCTTGTCAGCCTGGCCGCCAGCCGCCAGGACACGTTCCAGCTCGCCGCGGGAGACGATGTCGAAACCGGCGCCCAGACGCGCCAGGACATTGAGCACGCCCAGGTTGGAGTTGGCCTTGACCGCGTAGCACACCAGGTGCGGCACGCCGTTCAACGGGTCGGTGAAAGAGCGATATTGGGCTTCGATATGCGCGCGCGAGTACACATAGGTCGGGGTGCCAAAGCGCTCGGCAATTGCGGACAGCGCCACGCCTTCCGCGAACAGCTCGCCGTTCCGGTAGTTAAAAGCGTCCATGGGGTTCCCTTAGTAAGTGTCGTGCTTATGCGCTTTGGCAGGCTTTTGCGACGATTGCGCCTGTTCATTCGGGTCTTTGCTGTCATCGGGCAGATACAGCGGGCCTTTTTGACCACAGGCACTAACGAGGCAAGCGACCGCGACGAGCGCAGCAAGGGAAGAGATCAGGCGCTTCATGGCGAAATCCTTGAATATGCATTAATTGCGCCCGAGTATACCGACCACCCGCCAGCTTGCCTATGCGCCGGAATACCCGTCCGGCGGGGGTTTGCCGACATAACTGCGAAGCTGGCTACGCTTGTCGGGGATATTTCTTACCGCCATTGGTAATGAACTCGGTATCCTTTGCAATCGGCGGAGCGCGTCCGTATCGTGCGGCGCTTGAGCAAAACCAGACACTTTTGAGGTTGCCGCAATGAGTTTGACCGAAGCCCGTTTTCACGACCTGGTGGATTCGACCCAGAACGCGCTGGAAGATATTTTCGACGACAGCGGCCTGGATGTGGACCTGGAAAGCTCGGCCGGGGTGCTGACCGTCAAGTTCGAGAACGGCACTCAACTGATCTTCAGTCGCCAGGAACCGCTGCGCCAACTGTGGCTGGCGGCACGTTCCGGTGGTTTTCACTTCGATTACAACGAAGAAGACCGCAATTGGCAGTGCGATACCAGCGATGAGCTGCTCAGCGAAATGCTCGCGCGGCTGGTTCAGGAACAAGCCGGCGTCGAGCTCGGCTTCGATGAGCTGAACCCCGACGAGAATTGATTGTGAGCCAGCCTGCAATCGTGCGTCCGCCCAAGCCGTTGTTCAGTAATGTCAGCCCGGCGGTGCCGTCACCTTGTATCAGTTTGTGTCGGCTGGACGAGGCAAAAGTCTGCCTTGGCTGCTTTCGCCATGTGGAAGACATCCGTGAATGGCGCTCCGCCGATGATCAGCGGCGACGCGTGATCGTGGCCCAGGCCGAGCGGCGCAAAGTCGGGCCTTGAGCCCGTCTTGTTTATTTACGGTGCTGTGGTAGTGTCCGGGTACACCTCAACTCATCGAGGTCCGTGAGAACCCCGCCTTTTCCTGGCGGGGTTTTGCTTTTTTGTGCAGAAAAAAGGAGTCTGCCTGAATCATGACCGCACCTTCCATCATTCTTACCCGTCTCGACGTGCAGCGTCTTGAGCAACTGATCGACCGTGTCGGCGAGAATTCGCCAGGTGTAGAAGCCCTGCAGCACGAACTCGACCGCGCCGAAGAAGTGGTTGGCCACGATGAAGTGCCTGCAAGCGTCGTGACCATGAACTCCAGCGTGCATTGCCGCGAGCAAGGCAGCGGCAAGGACTATCACCTGACCCTGGTTTACCCCAAGGATGCGAATGCCGACGCGGGCAAGATTTCGATCCTGGCGCCGGTGGGCAGCGCGTTGCTCGGCCTGAAAGTGGGTCAGCACATCGACTGGCCAGCACCCGGCGGCAAGACCCTCAAGCTCGAACTGCTCAGTGTTGAAGGCCAGCCCAAAGACGGCGGCGCCTTCTCGCTTTAAATCTGCTTCAGCGCGTCATTGAGCGCCTGTTCCAGCTCGGCTTTGTAACGCAGGTACAGATTGCTCGGGCTTTGTACGTCGCCGAGCAGGCCCGACAGATCCAGATCAGTGATATAGCAGCGGTAGCGCTCGGTTTCGCGGCGCTGCCCGACGATCTCCCGGGCGACCACTGCAAACAGCTGGTCGCCAAACTCCAGTTCGGAAAACTCCCGCTGATTGCAGTACAGGGTGATCCCCACCTGGCCCGGCGCCGCCTTGCCGATAATCGCCTGCACGTCATAAAACGGCTTGTTGGCCGGGTTTTGCGGGGCCGGCCGAGGCTCGATACCGCGTGCGCGATTGCTGCCCGACGGCAACAGTTGGTAATACAAGGTTTGCACCGCGCCCAGCGGTTCTTGCGGGTCCAGGGGCGACAGCGCGTCCCGGCGATAGATGATCGACTGCAGAAAACGCTGCAACGGCGCCAGCAGGCTCTGTTCATCATGGAACGGCAAGCGTTGCTGCCAGAGCGCGTTGAACTCATCCAGCACATACAGCTCGGCGAAGCCTTCGTTGACCCGGTAAAACACCTGCACGCATTCGGCCATGCCCATCGGCAGCAGCAGCGCCAGGTCGTGGTCTTCCAGGGCCATGGCGTCCAGGTGCAACGGGCTGTAGCTGGCCAGTTTTTCGCTGAGGTAGGCGATCAGCGCGTCCTGGGTCGCCAGTGAGACGTGGGTGGCCTGGCCGGGCATCAGCTCCATCACGTGATAGTGCTGCTGCACCTGCAGCAAGTAGCGATGGTTGCCCTGGCCCAGTAGCAGGTTCTGCGCGGTGTCGAAGATGTCTTCCACGCGCTGGGCAATGAACTGTGCGCGGTTGTGGCAGAAGCAGCGCACCCGCAGGCGTGGCAGGTGGTCCGACGGCAACTGGTTGAGGTAGTCGCGCAGGCAGTCGAGCAGGGCATGGGGACCGTCGTAGCGGCTGACCATCACCTCGTTCCAGCTGTTGAGCGTGACCTGGTCGAGGGTCAGCACCAGGTTTTCGCGCACGCCAGCGTAACTCAGGGAGTCGGTGCGCTCGGTGGTCATCAGGATGTTCAGGTCGCGATGGTGCTTGAGCGGGTCGACGCCGACGTTGATCAGCAACAGCACTTCTTCCGGCACCGCCGAGCGCAGCAGGCGCTCTTCATCGACGCTGACCAGGGGCAGGGCGATGGTCTGTTGCAGGCTGCCCAGCAGGTTGAACAGTTCGAATTCGGTCATGTCGCTGACGCCTGGGTGCAGCGCCAGGCGCGTGCTGCTGTCGATCACGCCGTTGCGGTGACACCAGGTGAGCATTTCCAGCAGGTCGCGGCTGCGCTTGATCGGCGCGAAGTGCTCCGATTCCAGGGCGGTGAGGTTGCCGTTGTACAGGCCCCAATGATGCTGGCCCAGTTCCTTGCGGTTGGCTGATTGCACCAGGGTCAGGGTGTCTTCGGCCAGGTCCGGGGCGATGCCGGGGTTGATGAATTCGACCTTGCCGGCCTTGCGTTCAAACGCCGCGTACAAGCGACGGCCAAGCACATTGAGGTCGCGCTTGTTGATCAGGCTGACGGTCTGTTCGGTGCGGGCGAACTGGGTCAGGAAGCGATAGCTGTAGTTCAGCTCATTGACCAGGGCGCGGCGCTCGGAGGCCACCTGGCGTACTTTCCATTGGCTGCGGCTGTCGAGCAGCGCCAGTTGACGCTGGTCCCAACCCCATTCATGGGCCAGGCGTTCTAGCAACAGGCGCTGCCAACCGACGGTGCGCTGGCCGGCGCTGAGCTTGCGGTTGACCTTCAAGTACAGCGCGCGCCGTACCAGTTCCAGGCGTTCCGGCTCGTTGCGCGCGTTGAGGTATTCCTCGATGCGCCGGTAGACCACGACGTAAGGGTCCAGCTCGTCCAGGTCCATCCGGTTGGCGAACACCGCCCGTTTGAAGCGCAGGCTCAGGCACTGCACGTTCGGGTGCTCGCTGGCGTAGACCTCGGTCAGCAGCAGCTTGAGCAGCGACTTGTAGGGCGATTCGATGCCCTTGAACAATTGCCACAGCCCGGCGCCAATGAACTCGCCGGGCGGGATGCGCGCCAGGTGGCCGAGATCGAGGGTTTCATCGGCACGGATAAAGCGTTTGGAAATCAGCGTGTGGGTGAACTCGGCGTAGCGCACTTCTTCATACACCGGCACCAGCCACCAGATCGGCGTGCGGCCGGCGAGCCAGATGGCGGTGCGATAGAACTCATCCAGCAACAGATAATGCTGGGTGGTGCCGCAGTCGTCGGAGCTCAGTTGCGTGTCGCGTTCGCCCAAGACAAACCGGCTCGGCTCGATCAGGAAGAAGTGCGCCTCGGCGCCCATGCTCTGGGCCCAGGCTTCCAGTAACTGGCATTTCTTGCGCAGCTCGACCAGTTCGTTGTCGCTCAGGTCGGGGGCGTGGCATACCCACACGTCCATGTCGCTCTGGTCGGCTTGGGCCAATGTGCCGAGGCTGCCCATCAGGAACAGGCCATGGATCGGCTGCGGCGGGTTGCCGTGGCGCGGTTTGTAGGAGAACGAACGGGTCAGGCGCTGGGCTTCGCTCAGGGCCTGCGCGTCGGGTTCGAAATTCGACAGCCCGGCCGGGGTGCTGCCCGACACGTAACCGGGCAACAGCGGGTGATTGACGTGGAAAAACAGCGGCAGCAGGGTCAATACGCTTTGCTGGCGTGGCGTCAGCCCTTCGAGGGCCCGGGCCATGCGCCCTGCGTTAAGCGCCATGAACCGCGCGCGCAGTTGGGCCAGCACCTTGCGGTCGATGCCTTCGTCCAGGTCGGGGCGGATCTCATGGGTGCGGGTCATGTCGAACTCGGCGGCGCGCAAGGCCCGACATGGGCGGCCGTGTAGGAGTTTACATTCAGAAGCGTAGGAGGTTTAGAGGGGAATCGGTTTTTGGCGTCAGAATTTTATCCGGTTCACGGCAATGCCCTCGGAATCCGCCGCGGCGGACTCCATGGGCAGTATCCGGAATCAGGCAGCTTCTTTGGTTGCGGCGGTGGTCAGGATGGTCAGCAGGGTTTGGGCTTGTTCTGCAGCGTCCCGGCCAAGGCTGGTCAGGTAACCGCCGTCCGGTTGGTCGATCAGTTTTTTCTCGAACAGGCGTTTGGCGGCGGCGATAGCAGTCGGTGCGGCAGTCTGATGGACTTTCAGACCTTCCTGGGAGCTGTCCAGGTTGAAGAGTGCAAGGATTTCCAGTTCGGCAACCAACTCAGGGGTATACGACATAGGGACTCCAGACTTTCTAAGAATTTGTTAGAGGCTAGCAGGCCCTAAGGTGAACGTACTTTGGCGGGCTGTCCAGTGGGAAACTCGCGGCTGTTGATATGGCGCAGTGTTGTGGCGAGGAAGCAGGCTTCCCGGCCACACGGGCGCTCGCTTCAGGCGTTTTCAGGCGGCAGCTCGGGCAGTGCGCGCAAGGCGGATTCATACCATTGGGTATCGAAGGCGCGGTCTTCGTCGAGCATCTTGTCGATTTCCACCGCCAGCACATGGGCCATCAGGTTCAAAATCTCTTCGCGCTCGTAACCCACCAGCGTCAGCTTGTTGAACGTGGCCTTGGCGGCGGGCGGATTGTCGCTTTCGATCTGGTTTTCGATGGCCTGGGTCAGCGTGCTTTCGGTGAACGCTTCTTCGTCGTTGTCGATATCGGTCGGCTCGCTCATGGCAGGCTCCTCAAGAAAAGGGCGCCAGTCTACCCCCATTCAGGCAGGTGATGCTGCTAGCCAGGTTGGTCGGGCGGATCTATAACTCATGCAGCCAACCCCGCACATGGCCTGGAGGCTTTGCGATGCTCAAGCTCTACGGATTTTCGGTCAGCAATTACTACAACATGGTCAAGCTGGCGCTCTTGGAGAAAGGCCTGGCATTCGAAGAGGTGCCTTTTTTTGCCGGGCAAACACCCGCCGCCCTAGCGATCAGCCCGCGGGGCAAGGTGCCGGTGCTGGGTGTCAAACAGGGCTTTATCAACGAAACCAGCGTGATCCTCGAATACATCGAGCAAACCCAGGAAGGCCCCGCACTGCTGCCGGCCGAACCGTTTCAGCGCGCTCAGGTGCTGACATTGTGCAGGGAAATCGAGCTGTACATCGAGCTGCCCGCCCGTGCGTGTTTCGCCGAAGCGTATTTCGGCATGCCGGTGCCGGAGGCGATCAAGGACAAAGCCCAGGCCGAGTTGCTGCTGGGGGTGGGGACGTTAGGTCGGCACGGCAAGTTCGCGCCTTACGTAGCGGGGGAGAGCTTTACGATTGCCGATCTGTATTTCATGTACAGCCTGAACCTCGCCTGCGGCGTGGCCGAGAAGCTGTTCGGCCTGGACCTGTTGGCTGAATTGCCGACGGCCAAGGCATTGCTGGAGCGTTTGCACGCCATGCCTAACGCCCTCAAGGTGGCGGCGGACAGGGAAGCGGCGATGCCGGCGTTCATGGCGATGGTGGCGGCGAAGAAGTGATCAATGTGGGAGGGAGCAAGCCCCCTCCCACATTTTCGACCTAGCGGCTGGCGAGCAGGACCTGGCCGCGCACGACGGCGGCCTTGACCTGGGCCGGCGCGGTACCGCCCACGTGGTTGCGCGCATTCACCGAGCCTTCCAGGGTCAGCACGGCAAACACGTCCTGCTCGATCTGGTCGCTGAACTGGCGCAGTTCTTCCAGGCTCATTTCCGCCAGGTCCTTGCCGCTTTCCACGCCGTACTTCACGGCATGGCCGACGATTTCGTGGCAGTCGCGGAACGGCAGGCCACGGCGCACAAGGTAGTCCGCCAGGTCGGTCGCGGTGGAGAACCCACGTAGCGCGGCTTCACGCATGATCGCGTGCTTGGGCTTGATCGCCGGGATCATGTCGGCAAAGGCACGCAGCGAATCGCGCAGGGTGTCGGCGGCGTCGAACAGCGGTTCCTTGTCTTCCTGGTTGTCCTTGTTGTAGGCCAGGGGCTGGCCTTTCATCAGGGTCAGCAGGCCCATCAGCGCGCCGAATACGCGGCCGCTCTTGCCACGTACCAGCTCCGGCACGTCGGGGTTTTTCTTTTGCGGCATGATCGAGCTGCCGGTGCAGAAGCGGTCGGGCAGGTCGATGAACTGGAATTGCGCGCTGGTCCACAGCACCAGTTCTTCGGAGAAGCGCGACAGGTGCATCATCGCGATACTGGCGGCGGCGCAGAATTCGATGGCGAAGTCGCGGTCCGACACGCCGTCCAGGGAGTTGCCGCCCACGGCGTCAAAACCCAGCAGTTGTGCGGTGTACTCGCGGTCGATCGGGTAGGTGGTGCCCGCCAGCGCGGCGCTGCCCAACGGCATGCGGTTGGCGCGCTTGCGGCAGTCCACCAGGCGCTCGTAGTCGCGGCTGAGCATTTCGAACCAGGCCAGCAGGTGGTGGCCGAAGGTTACCGGTTGTGCGGTCTGCAGGTGGGTGAAGCCGGGCATGATGGTGTCCGATTCACGCTCGGCCTGTTCCAGCAAACCTTTTTGCAGGCGGGTGATTTCGGCCAGGATCAGGTCGATTTCGTCACGCAGCCACAGGCGGATATCGGTGGCCACCTGGTCGTTACGGCTGCGCCCGGTGTGCAGTTTCTTGCCGGTCACGCCGATGCGATCGGTGAGGCGGGCTTCGATGTTCATGTGCACGTCTTCCAGGTCGACGCGCCAGTCGAACGTGCCGGCTTCGATCTCACCGCGGATGGTGGTCAGGCCGTCGATGATGCTGTCGCGCTCGGCGTCGGTCAGCACGCCGACCTTGGCCAGCATCGTGGCGTGGGCGATCGAGCCCATGATGTCGTGGCGGTACAGGCGCTGGTCGAAGGTGACGGAGGCGGTGAAGCGGGCGACGAAGGCGTCGACGGGTTCACTGAAGCGGCCGCCCCAGGACTGGTTGGTCTTGTCGGTGCTCATGGATTCGCTCGTGATCTGCTTAAAAGAGGCGTGGAGGTGTGCCGACGATAATAACAGGGTTGCCCGTGGAGGCGGTGCTGCGGGTGGTCGGCATTTTATTTGTGCCAAGCATGGCTAAGTGCCTTGCCGCCGACCGCGTCCGGGAAGAGACTGGGCAGAGGTGCTTATTGAAACGATATTTGACGAATGAGCAATGTCGTCTCGGCGAGCGTCTACAGTTGGACTGAGTAGTGTGTGAATGCACCAAAGTCAGGTGATGCGGTCATAACCCTGACTACCATTAAACAAGGGGGGTATTCGGATTGTGTATCAGCAAACCCTACGACGATGCCCAAGGGCGGCAGGTTTTGGGCGCTATTGAACAGGTCCGGATAAATATGAGTGCCACTCTCAGGGCACTTTTTGCCGCTCGCGCTAGTCTTAGCGTGGATCGCTGTGACGCAAGTCACCGCACCTGTCTACGCTATCCTTGTGCGAGACTCACGCAGGAATCCAGCGCAATATGAATGTCCTGATCGTTGATGACGAACCCCAAGCCCGCGAGCGACTGAGCCGTCTGCTCAGCGAACTCGAGGGTTATACAGTCCTTGAACCGAGCGCCAGCACGGGTGAGGAGGCGTTGACGTTGATCGACAGCCTCAAGCCGGATGTGGTGCTGCTCGACATCCGCATGCCGGGCCTGGATGGCCTGCAAGTCGCCGCCCGCCTGAGCGAGCGCGAATCGCCGCCGGCCGTGGTGTTGTGTGCCGCCGAGGAAGAATTCCCTGCCGAAACCCTGGAAGCCAGCGGTGTCAGCTTCCTGGCCAAGCCGGTGACTGCCGAGGTGTTGCTCAAGGCGTTGAAAAAAGCCGAGCGCCCCAATCGCGTCCAGCTCGCCGCCCTGACCCAGCCCGCCGCCCAGAGCGGTAACGGGCCGCGCAGCCATATCAGTGCGCGCACCCGCAAGGGTATCGAGCTGATCCCGCTGAGCCAGGTGGTGTACTTCATCGCCGATCACAAGTACGTGACCCTGCGTCACGAGTCTGGCGAAGTGCTGCTCGACGAGCCGCTCAAGGCCCTTGAGGATGAATTCGGCGACCGTTTCGTGCGTATCCACCGCAACGCGCTGGTGGCCCGCGAGCGCATCGAGCGCCTGCAACGCACGCCCCTGGGGCACTTTCAGTTGTTCCTGAAAGGGCTTAACGGCGATGCTTTGATCGTCAGCCGCCGCCATGTCGCCGGCGTGCGCAAGATGATGCAGCAGCTTTAGTCCACGGGCTGCAGCGCGGTCTATAGTCGTGATCCCGGTGCGCTGTGGCCAGGGAGGCCCCGCACTTGCTGATTCAAATCAAAGCGAATTTGCCTGAGCTGTTATTATCTGCCGTATCTATTCAGTACGGATTGATCCATGTCCTCTCGCGAAATCCGCATCGCCACCCGTAAAAGCGCCCTGGCCTTGTGGCAGGCCGAATACGTCAAAGCACGTCTCGAGCAGGCCCACCCTGGGCTCCAGGTATCCCTGGTGCCCATGGTCAGTCGCGGCGACAAGCTGCTCGACTCGCCGCTGTCGAAGATCGGCGGCAAGGGTCTGTTCGTCAAGGAACTGGAAACCGCGCTGCTGGAAAACGAAGCCGACATCGCCGTGCATTCGATGAAAGACGTGCCCATGGACTTCCCCGAAGGCCTGGGCCTGTTTTGCATCTGCGAGCGCGAAGACCCGCGTGATGCCTTTGTGTCCAATACCTACGCGTCCCTGGATGAGCTGCCGTTGGGCAGCATCGTCGGCACTTCCAGCCTGCGTCGTCAGGCCCAGTTGCTGACGCGTCGCCCGGATCTGCAGATCCGCTTCCTGCGCGGCAACGTCAACACGCGTCTGGCCAAGCTCGATGCCGGTGAATATGACGCGATCATCCTCGCGGCGGCCGGCTTGATCCGGCTCGGCTTCGAGGACCGCATCACCTCGGTCATCAGCGTCGAAGACAGCTTGCCCGCCGGCGGGCAGGGCGCAGTGGGCATCGAATGTCGCACCGCCGACAGTGAAATCCACGCCTTGCTCAAACCGCTCGACCACCACGATACCGACGTCCGTGTCACCGCCGAACGCGCCCTGAACAAACACCTCAATGGTGGCTGCCAGGTGCCGATCGCCTGCTACGCCGTGCTCGAAGGCGAAAACCTGTGGTTGCGTGGCCTGGTGGGCGACCCGGAAGGCGGCAACTTGATCACCGCGCAAGTGCGCGGGCCGCAGCGTGATGCGACGGCGCTGGGGATCCAGGTCGCCGAAGAGCTGCTGGACCAGGGCGCCGGTGCCATCCTGCAAAAAGTCTACGGCGAGGCCGGTCCGCAGTGACCGATTGGCGTGTGCTGCTGACGCGGCCTGCCGAGGAGTCTGCGCTGTTGGCGGCGTCGTTGTCGGATGTCGGGATTTTCAGCAGCAGCCTGCCGTTGCTGGAGATCGAAGCCTTGCCGGTCACGCCTGAGCAGCAGGCGGTCTGGGCTGACCTGGGCCGCTATTGCGCGGTAATTGTGGTCAGCAAACCGGCGGCGCGCCTTGGCGTGCAACGCCTGGAGCGACACTGGCCGCGGTTGCCGTGGTTCAGCGTGGGTGCCGCCACCGCCCAGGTACTGGCCGATCAGGGCCTGGACGTTCATTATCCGCGCAGCGGCGACGACAGCGAGGCCTTGCTGGCCTTGCCCGCCTTGCGCGAGGCTGTTGCGCGCACCGATGCGCGGGTGTTGATCCTGCGCGGCGAGGGCGGGCGAGAGCTGCTGGCGGAGCGTTTGCGCGAGCAAGGTGCTAGTGTCGACTATCTGGAGTTGTATCGCCGTTTCCTTCCGGCCTACGACCCGGGTGTACTGATGCAGCGCATCCAGTTGGAACGCTTGAACGGCCTGGTGGTCAGCAGTGGGCAGGGTTTTTTGCACCTGCAGGCCCTGGCCGGTTCGGATTGGCCACAGGTGGCCCGGCTGCCGTTGTTCGTGCCCAGCCCGCGCGTCTATGAGATGGCGCGGGCGGCTGGCGCAGAAAAAGTTGTGGATTGTCGCGGCGCGAGTGCCGCGGCTTTGTTAGTGGCGTTACGGAGCCATTCCGTTCCCACTCTCTGATACGCAAAGGATGGATACGTGAGCGAAACAGCCTTGCCTAAAGATGAAGCTCAGCCCGCGCTCGATGCGCCGGGCCAGACACCGGTCACCGCGCCGCGCCGTGGCAATGGCCTGGCAATCGTCGCCTTGCTGCTGGGTGCTGCGGGCGTTGCCGCCGGCGGGTGGGGGATCTGGAAGGTCCGCACCCTGCAAGCCAGCAACCAGCAACAGCTGAGCCAGGTAAAGAGCCTCGACGACCAGTCCCAGACCCTCAAGCAAAGCCAGCAACAGTTGGCTGCACGCCTGGCGCAACTGCCGGGCGCGGACGAGCTGGAGGAGCGCCGCCGCTTGCTGGCCCAGTTGCAGGGCGACCAGCAGCGTTTGGGCCAGCGCCTGGAAACCGTGCTCGGGGCCAGCCGCAAGGACTGGCGCCTGGCAGAAGCCGAACACTTGATTCGTCTGGCGAGCCTGCGCTTGTCTGCCCTGCAGGACATCAACAGCGCGCAGTCGCTGGTCCAGGGCGCCGACGAGATTCTTCGCGAGCAGAGCGATCCGGGTTCCTACGCCGCGCGCGAGCAATTGGCCAAGAGCCTTGCCGCGTTGCGCAGTACCGAACAACCGGACCGTACCGGGCTCTACCTGCAATTGGCGGCCTTGCGCGATCAAGTCGTGCAACTGGCGGCGATTGCGCCGGAGTACCAGCTTCAGGAGCCGACATCCCATGGGCGTCCGACCACCGATACGGAAAACCGCTTGAGCCAATGGTGGGAGCAGCTCTCGCGTTACTTCCGCATCGACTTCAACCCTGATGACAACATTCGCCCACTGCTCGCCGGCCAAGGCCTGAACCAGGTTCGCCTGGCCCTGAGCCTGGCCCTCGAGCAGGCGCAATGGGCTGCGCTCAATGGCGAGGCGGCGGTGTACAGCCGTTCGCTGGGTGAAGCGCGCAGCGTGTTGCAGGACAACTTCAACCAGGACAACCCGCAGAGCAAAGCGATGCTCGCGCGTATCGCCGAGCTTGAGCCCAAGGCCGTCTCGGTCGTGACTCCGGACCTGGCCGCCAGCCTGGCCGCCGTGCAGGCATACCTTGAACGTCGTCACTTGCCTGCCGAAGAAGCCAAAGCTTCGGCCGGCACGCCGGCGAGCCAGGAGTAGAGCCGATGAAGCGTTTCTATGTGATCCTGGTGCTGGCGATTGCGGTCGCCCTGGCGCTGGCCGTGGGCATTTCGAAACACACCGGCTACGTGTTGATTACCTATCCCCATCTGCTGCATTACGAGTCGAGCCTGTGGGCTACCCTGGTGGCGGTATTTGTCATCGGCCTGGCGATCTACCTGATTCGTGTGTTGTTGAGCCTGTTGAGCACCTCGGGCGGCGTGGTCAACCCATGGTCGCGGCGTAACCGCAGCCGGCGCGTGCAGATCGCGATCGAGCACGGCCAGATGGACCTCGCCGAAGGCCGCTGGGCCAGTGCCGAACGTCACCTGCATCGTGCCGCCGAAGCCGAACGCCAGCCGCTGCTGTATTACCTTGGCGCGGCCCGGGCGGCAAACGAGCAAGGGCGATATGAAGAGTGCGACGGCCTGCTGGAGCGCGCCCTCGAACGACAGCCCCAGGCCGAAATGGCGATTGCCTTGAGCCATGCGCAATTGCAGACGGACCGTGGCGACACCGACGGCGCGCTGACCACCTTGCAGGCCATGCACGAGCGTCATCCGCATAACGCCCAGGTGCTGCGCCAGTTGCAACGCTTGCATCAGCAGCGGGGCGATTGGTCGTCGGTGATTCGTCTGTTGCCTGAGCTGCGCAAGGACAAAGTATTGCCGGCCGGCGAATTGGCCGAGCTGGAGCGCCGCGCCTGGGGTGAAAACCTGAGCCTGGCCGCCCAGCGTGAAGAGCAGGGTGAAGCGGGGTTGCAGGCGCTTGAGCGCGCCTGGCAGCAACTGACGTCCGCCCAGCGCCAGGAGCCGCCGTTGGTGCTGGCCTACGCCGAGCAACTGCGCCAGCTGGGCGCCGATGCCAAGGCCGAAGAGGTGCTGCGCGGCGCGCTCAAGCGTGCGTATGACAGCCACCTGATCCGCCTGTATGGCCTGTTGCGCGGCAGTGACCCGGCCCGTCAGTTGAAGTTTGCCGAAGGCTGGCTCAAGGATCATCCCGGTGATGCCAGCTTGCTGTTGACCCTCGGGCGCCTGTGCCTGCAAAACAGTCTGTGGGGCAAGGCGCGGGACTATCTGGAAAGCAGCCTGCAGGTGCAGCGTAACCCCGAGGCGTGTGCCGAACTGGCACGCCTGCTGGCCCAGTTGGGTGACACCGAGCGCAGCAACCAGCTGTTCCAGGAAGGCCTGGGCCTGCTGGACAATCGTTTGCTCGCCTCACCGTTGCCCGCGCCGGTGCGGGGTTGAAGTAGGAACAGGTACGAGGGTTGGCTCGGATGCATCCGACAGCCAACCCTTGGGTTCTGTGTAAAGACTCGGTTTAACTGGGTTCGTAATACATTCCTACGTTGCGTCAGGTTATGTCCTCCAAGCTCTGGCGGGATGTCCCTACGTTTTAACGGAATCGTCTGCTCTAACGCGTATTGAAAGGGGTCAGGCCTTTCCTCTACCGTAACGGCCTATCTCTCGCGGTACGGATAAACAATGTCTTTGGCCCCCTCACGCTCCTTGTTTTTCCTGGCGTTCATGGCCGGTGCGCTGACGTTGGGTGCGTCTTTCTACCTGGAATATGGCGCGCTGCTGCGGCCCTGCTTTCTGTGCCAGGTTCAGCGGCTATTCCTCGCCACCTTTACGTTGATCAACCTGGTCGCGGCTGTTCATAACCCCAAGCGCTACGGCATCTATGGGTACGGGTTGGTGAGCATGGGCTGTGCCGCGCTAGGCGCAATTACCGCAGTGCGCCAGGTGTTGCTGCAGAACACTGCGTCTGATCAGGCCGGCGATTGTTGGCCCAGTTTGCAGTACATGCTCGAAAACCTGTCGTTCTCGCAGGCGCTGCGCTCGATCTTCAACGGTACCGTCGACTGCGTGGAAATCACCTGGACCCTGTTCGATTTGAGCCTCCCGGAGTGGAGTCTGTTGTTTTTCGTGGCGATGTTGATCCTGGGTTTCATGCAGTTTTCACGGCTGATATTCAGCCAACGCTTGCGCCTGTCGACACGCTGAAAAGTGGTCGCAAGTTGTAGGACGGGATTAAACACTTGTATGAACTTTCTCTCCTGCGTACCTTGAAGCCATAGTCATGCGGGCATAATCTGGCCCGCATGCGTTATTGAAACCGTTGTCAGATGCGGCTTTGTCCGGCTGCCGCTTTATCTTTGAAGTATTGCGCGGGCACAGAGTGGCAGCGCCCCCTATAGGGAAGAGAGATCATCATGCTGGAAAGTTGTCAGAATGCTCAGGAACGCTGGGGTGGGGTGCACAAGCTGATCGACAGCTGGTTGAAGGCACGCCACGAACTGGTTCGGGCGTTTGATGCTCTCGGCGAGAAGCCCGAAGCATTAGCGATGAATCGCAAGCCGCTGCAGGCGTTTTGCGGTGTCTTGGTGGACTACGTGTCTGCCGGTCATTTCGGCGTCTACGAACAGTTGACCAAGGAGGCGGAAGCCTTCGACGATCAGCGTGGTCTTGAATTGGCCGAGACCCTCTACCCACGCATCGATGTGATCACCGAGAAGCTGCTGGCGTTCAATGACCTGTGTGATGCCGGCAAGTGTGTTGCCGAGAAATTCAAAGAGCTGGGCGGCCTGCTCCATGAGCGTTTCGAGTTGGAGGATTGCCTGATCGAAGTGCTGCACAATGCTCACCGGGATGTGGCTGTCGCCCAGGCCTGACCGTTGCTGACGAGATAAAAAAACGGTGCGTATGACGCGCCGTTTTTTATTGGATCAATGCCGGGTGCCGAGCAATTCGATCTCGAATACCAGGGGCGTGTAAGGCGGGATCAACGTGCCAGCACCGTCGGCGCCATAGGCCTGCGCCGATGGAATCACCAGGCGCCACTTCGCGCCCACCGGCATCTGTTGCAGCGCACTGCTCCAGCCGCTGATCACACTGTCCAGACGAAACCATTGCGCCTGGGTGCTTTGATCGAACACCGTCCCATCGGGCAATCGCCCCACGTATTTCACCTGAACCTCATCACTGGCCAACGGCTTGTTGCCGCTGCCGGGCGTGAGTTCCGTGAGCAGAACGCCATCGGCCAATTCGCGCACGCCGCTCGCGGCTTTTTCCTGGGTCAAAAACTGCTGTTCGGCCGTGAGTGCTTTTTCGCTTTGCGGTGCCTGAGCATCGGCTTCGTCCTGCGCTTCATGCTGCGCCAGGAGTTGTTCGATGCGCGCGCTATCCAGTGCCAGCGGTTTACCTTGATAGGCTTGCTTGAGACCCTCGATCAAGGCCTGGATCTGCAGGTCGGGGACTTCCTGGCGCAGCCGCTCACCGAGGCTGGCGCCCAGGCTGTACGCGAGGTCGTGCGCGTCCGGGGCAGTGGTTTTGGAGGACGCCGGCTCGTTTGCATTGGCCACGGAAATCGCCAAGCCAAGCGCAAGAAAAAGGTAACGCGACATGGGTCTTCTCCAGCCGAAAGTGCGACGGATTATGCCAGTGTGAGAGGGTAAAAAGTGGCGTGGTTTTTCGTTATATCGATAAGATTTTTCGCACGGTGCAACGCAAGGCAAACGATACTGTCAACATGCCCTAGCGGCGGTAAGAGCAGAGGGCTAGTATGAGCCGCACCCACGTCAGCCAGGAGGTAAACCATGTCGGCCAAACAAAAGCCTGTAAATACCCCGTTGCACTTACTCCAACAACTCTCGGGCAGTCTGCTCGAGCATTTGGAAAGCGCGTGTTCCCAAGCCTTGGCTGATGCAGAAAAACTGCTCGCCAAGTTGGAAAAACAACGCGGTAAAGCGCAAGAAAAACTGCATAAGTCCCGCACCAAATTGCAAGACGCCGCCACTGCCGGCAAAGCCAAGGCTCAAGCCAAAGCCAAAGACGCAGTCAAAGAACTTGAGGACATGCTGGACGCCCTCAAGGATCGCCAAGCCGAAACCCGCACCTACATTTCCCAACTCAAAAAAGATGCTCAAGAAAGCCTGAAACTGGCCCAGGGCGTTGGTCGTGTGAAGGAAGCTGTATCGAAAGTGCTGGGCGCTCGTACACCGGCAAAAGCCGTTGCCGCCAAAGCGCCGGCTAAGGCCGCCGCCAAGCCAGCTGCCAAGACTGTTGCTGCAAAACCAGCTGCCAAGCCAGTTGCCAAGACCGCTGCTGCCAAACCGGCCGCCAAGCCAGCTGCCAAAACGGCTGCTGCCAAACCAGCCGCCAAGCCAGTGGCTAAAGCCGTTGCTGCCAAACCAGCCGCCAAGCCAGCCGCTAAAGCCGCTGCTGTAAAACCGGCTGCCAAAACGGCCGCTGCCAAACCAGCCGCCAAGCCAGTGGCTAAAGCCGCTGCTGCAAAACCAGCTGCCAAACCAGTTGCTAAAGCCGCTGCTGCAAAACCGGCTGCCAAGCCAGCTGCCAAAACTGCTGCTGCAAAACCAGCTGCCAAGCCAGTGGTTAAAGCCGCTGCTGCAAAACCAGCCGCCAAGCCAGTGGTTAAAGCCGCTGCTGCAAAACCAGCCGCCAAGCCAGTGGTTAAAGCGGCTGCTGCGAAACCAGCCGCCAAGCCAGTGGTTAAAGCGGCTGCCGCGAAACCAGCTGCCAAGCCAGTGGCTAAAGCTGCTGCTGCAAAACCAGCACCGGCCAAGCCAGCCACCTCGGCAGCATCGGTTGCTACCCCTGCAGCGCCAAGCGCATCGACCAGCACCCCTGCGTCGGTCGCGCCAAGCAACAGCACTCCAACCAGCGCTTCCTAAGTGCCGGTGACTGCGACGCGCAGCTGCTGCAGCGCGTCGTGGTCAAGGTTGGCGGCTCCCTCAGCCGCCAGGCCTTCCAACCATCGTTGACCCATCGCCTCGCCTGTCAGCCATGTCGTTGCCAGCGTTTCCAGGCGCGCCAGCAACTCGCGTTCCGCGTCCAGCTCCAGGGCTTTGACCCGCTCCCGTAACGCCGCCAAGGGCGCATCCTGCTGCGCCACGGCCCGCCATTGCCGGCGTACCTGTCGCAACGGTTCAACCACCTGCGATTGCCAGGGCTCGGCGATATGCCTCAACGCCAGCGCGCGTTCACGCGTCAGCGCCACGCCCCGCTGTTCCAGCCACGCCCCGCAGAGCAACAGGCACACATCCGCGCCTTGTTCCTGCACACGCAGGCACGCAGCCTCGACGCCCGGGCGGGCGTAAGTCGAGAGGGCAAAGCTCCATAGGTCAGCGCACATATTCACACCCAAGCCAGCGGCCAACGAAGCTGGTAGACTCCGCCGCCATTATGATCCGACTTCAAAGCCTAACATTACAGCGTGGCCCGCAACGTCTTCTCGAAGACGCCGAGCTGACCCTGCACGCCGGTCACAAAGCCGGCCTGATCGGTGCCAACGGCGCCGGCAAATCCACGTTGTTCGCCCTGTTGCTGGGTGAGCTGACCCCGGACTCCGGGGACTGCTTGCTGCCGGCCGACTGGCGCATCGCCCATATGCGCCAGGAGATCGACACCCTGGACCGCATCGCGATCGACTACGTGCTCGATGGCGACCTGCGTCTGCGCCAGGTGCAACACGACCTGGCCGCGGCCGAGAAAGCCCAGGACGGCGCCGCTCAAGCCCGCCTGCACGCGGAACTGGACAGCGCCGACGGCTACACCGCCGACGCCCGTGCGCGCAAGATGCTCGCCGGCCTTGGCTTTACCAACGAACAGATGGACCGCCCGGTCGCCGACTTCTCCGGCGGCTGGCGCATGCGCCTGAACCTGGCCCAGGCACTGATGTGCCCCTCGGACCTGTTGCTGCTCGACGAACCGACCAACCACTTGGACCTCGATGCGATCCTGTGGCTGGAGGATTTCCTCAAGAGCTACCAGGGCACCTTGCTGCTGATTTCCCACGACCGGGATTTCCTCGACGCCGTGGTCGACAACATCGCTCACGTCGAACAGAAGAAAATCACCCTCTACCGTGGCGGCTACACCGCGTTCGAACGCGCCCGCGCCGAACGCCTGGCCCAGCAACAGCAGGCGTTCGAGAAGCAGCAGGCGCAGCGCGCGCACATGGAAAGCTACATCGCCCGGTTCAAGGCCCAGGCCACCAAGGCCCGCCAGGCCCAGAGCCGGATCAAGGCGCTGGAGCGCATGGAAGAACTGTCGGCGGCCCACGTCGATTCGCCTTTCGATTTCGTGTTCCGCGAGTCGGTGAAGATCTCCAGCCCGTTGCTCGACCTGTCCGATGCCCGCCTGGGCTATGGCGAGAAAACCATCCTCGAGAAGGTCAAGCTGCAACTCACGCCGGGCGCGCGCATTGGCCTGCTCGGGCCGAACGGCGCGGGCAAGTCGACGCTGATCAAGAACCTGTCGGGCGAGCTGCAACCCCTGGCCGGGCGCCTGACCCGTGGCGAGAACCTGGTGGTCGGCTACTTCGCCCAGCATCAGTTGGACTCCCTGGACGCCAAGGCCAGCCCGTTGCTGCACCTGCAGCGCCTGGCGCCGACCGAACGCGAGCAGCCATTGCGCGACTTCCTCGGCGGCTTCGACTTCCGTGGCGCGCGCATCGATGAGCCGGTGCTGAATTTCTCCGGCGGCGAAAAAGCCCGCCTGGCCCTGGCGTTGATCGCCTGGGACCGGCCGAACCTGTTGCTGCTCGACGAACCGACCAACCACCTCGACCTGGAAATGCGCCTGGCGTTGACCATGGCCTTGCAGGAGTTCAGCGGTGCGGTACTGGTGGTGTCTCACGATCGCCACTTGCTCAAGAGCACCACCGACAACTTCCTGCTGGTGGCCGACGGCAAAGTCGAAGAGTTCGACGGCGACCTCGATGACTACGCGCGCTGGCTGACGGAATACCGCCTGCGCAACGCGCCGACCAGCAACACCCCGGTCAACCCGGACAAAACCGACAAGAAGGCCCAGCGCCAGGCCGCCGCCGCCCTGCGTCAGCAGTTGGCGCCGCACAAGCGCGAAGCCGACAAGCTGGAAGCCGAGTTGGGCAAGGTCCACGAGCGCCTGGCCAAGATCGAAACCAGCCTGGGCGACAGTGCCGTGTACGAAGCCGCGCGCAAGGATGAACTGCGCGATCTGCTGGCCGAGCAGGCCAAGCTCAAGGTCCGTGAAGGGCAGTTGGAGGAAAGCTGGATGGAAGCCCTCGAACTGCTCGAAAGCCTGCAAGCGGAGCTGGAGGCGCTGTCCTGATGGACGCGCTGCAACTGCCGCTGCCGGCGCAATGGGTCGCGCCCGTGTGGATCGGCGTGCAAATCCTGCTGATCCTGCTGGCCGGCTACCTGACCCAGCGGTTTGTCGCCAAAGGCCTGACCCGCCTCGGCGAGCACTACCCCTTCCCGCCGCAGCTGTTGATGCCGCTGCGTGGCGGCTTGCGCTGGCTGATCATGGGCAGTGCGCTGATCTTCGTGCTGGAGCGCCTGGGCGTGTCCGCCACGGTGTTGTGGACTGCGCTGTCGGGGTTTGTCGCGGTGGCGGCGGTGGCGTTTTTCGCCATGTGGTCGGTGTTGTCCAACCTGTTGTGCGCGATCCTGATCTTCACCGTCGGGCCGTTCCGCCTCGGTGATGTGGTCGAGCTGGTGGACACCGTCGACAAGCCCGGCGTCAAAGGCCGGGTAGTGGCGATCAACCTGCTTTACACCACGCTGATCGAAGTCGAAGAGGCGGGGACCGGCGGCGTGACGGTGCAGGTGCCCAATAGCCTGTTCTTCCAACGCTCGGTGCGCCGCTGGCGCGACAGTGCTGTCCTCCCGGGCGAGCGCTAGCGTTCACATCTTGCAAAAAACTATAGCCAGCCTTCGGTCGGCAGCGTTAGCTTAAGGCACAACCGCAAACTCGCTGCTGAGGTGTGCAATGGCACTCGACACATGGCTGGCTTTTTTCCTCGCTAGTTGGATCATTTCCCTTTCTCCTGGCGCAGGCGCCATCGCCTCGATGTCCAGTGGCCTGCAATACGGTTTCCTGCGCGGCTACTGGAACGCCATCGGCCTGCAAATCGGCCTGGCGATGCAGATCGCCGTGGTCGCGGGCGGCTTGGGAGCCATTCTGGCGGCGTCGTCCACCGCGTTCTATGCGATCAAATGGTTTGGCGTGGCGTACCTGGTGTACCTGGCCGTCAAGCAATGGCGCGCGCTGCCCATGGACATGACCGATGACGCCGCAGTACGGCCGATCGGCAAGCCGATGGCGATGATGTTCCGTGGCTTTCTGGTCAACGCCAGCAACCCCAAAGCGTTGGTGTTCATGCTCGCGGTGCTGCCGCAGTTCGTGAACCCGCAGGCGCCGCTGCTGATCCAATACCTGATCCTCGGCGCGACGATGATCAGCGTCGATATGATCGTGATGGCGGGCTATACCGGCCTGGCGTCGAAAGTCTTGCGCCTGTTGCGCACGCCCAAGCAGCAAAAACGCATGAACCGCACGTTTGCCGGGTTGTTCGTGGGGGCTGCGGGCTTCCTCGCCAGCTTGCATCGCGCGACGGCTTGAACCCGGACCGGGCTGAAGAAACCGGATCGACAATGTGGGAGCGGGCTTGCTCGCGATAGTGGAGTGTCAGTCACCGAGTCAGTCGGCTGACCCACTGCTATCGCGAGCAAGCCCGCTCCCACATTGGTTTTGCGTTGTCTGTGCGCGTTGGGTTCAGCGCAGAATCGTCGGGCGTGGCGTCATTGCTACAGCTCAATCTACTCTGTTACTCAAAATACAAATCACTTACACCTTGAGTCAAATCTCATAAAGCTCAACAATGTGTTACTTCGTATTTCCCTTTGAGATTCGTTCATGACTGCCCCCTTCCGTTTTCTCGCCTGGCTGCTATTGCCGGCGTTGATGTCGTGCAGCTTCAATCTGTTGGCCGCGCCTGCCGAGGGCGCCACGAAAGCCCTGCATTTGCTGGACTACATCGGCGCGGACTATCCGCCGACGGTAGCGGCGGGCAAGGTCGTCGATGAATCGGAATACCGTGAGCAGGTGGAATTTCTGGGGGTATTGCAGGGCCTGGTGGCTGAGCTGCCGTCCAAGCCCGAGCGCGCGGAATTGGTCAAAGGGGTCGATGAATTGGTCGCGGCCGTGACCGCTCGTCAGGAAGGCGCCAGCGTGGCGCACCAGGCCCGACAGTTGGGCGCCAAGCTCGCGGCGGCGTATGAAGTCAGCCAGGCCCCGGCGATTACGCCCGACCCGACTCGCGGCGCACCACTGTATGCCCAGCACTGCTCGGTCTGCCACGGCACGGCCGGCGCCGGTGATGGCCCGGCGGGTGTCGGCATGACGCCGCCGCCGGCGAACCTGCAGAACGCGGAGCGCCTGGACCGCCTGAGCCTCTATGCGATCTACAACACGCTGGGCCTGGGCGTCGAAGGCACGGACATGCCGTCCTTCGCCGACCAACTGGACGAACGCCAGCGCTGGGACCTGGCCACCTACATCGCCGGCTTCACGGCCGACCCGGCTGCTGCGAAGAGCGCGCAACCGTTCAACCTCGCCGACCTGGCCCGCCAGACCCCCAATGAAGTGTTGGCCGCCAACGGCCCGGCTGCTGCTGCGACGTTCCGCGCTCAGCGTGCCCAGCCGCCGCAGGTCAAGCGTGGCCCGGCGCAGTTGCTCGACTACACCGCCGCGACCCTCGACAAGAGCCTTGCGGCGTTCCGCAACGGTGACCATGAGCAAGCCTACGACCTGTCGGTAGCGGCGTATCTGGAAGGGTTCGAGCTGGTGGAAAGCTCCCTGGACAACGTCAACGCCAACGTGCGCAAAGACACCGAGAAGGCCCTGATGGCCTATCGGCAGTCGTTGCAGGACGGCTTGCCGCTCGAACAGGTGCAGCAGCGCCTGGACGCCGCCAAGGGCAAGCTCACCGAATCTGCCGGCTTGTTGGGCGGCGATGGCCTGAGCTGGTCGTTGAGCTTTATCTCAGGCTTGCTGATCCTGCTGCGCGAAGGTCTGGAAGCGATCCTGGTGCTGGCGGCGGTCCTCGCCTTCCTGCGTAACACCGGCCAGGAATCGGCGGTGCGCGGCGTCCACGTCGGCTGGGGCCTGGCCTTGTTGGCCGGCTTGGCCACCTGGGCGTTGGCGGCCTATGTGATTGATGTGAGCGGCGCCCAGCGCGAATTGCTCGAAGGTTGCACGGCGTTGTTTGCCAGTGTGATGGTGCTGTGGCTCGGCGTGTGGATGCATGACCGGCGCCACGCAGCGGCCTGGCAGGACTACATCAAGAGCAGCCTGGTGGGCGGCGGTGGCCGTTTCGGCTTCGCGCTGCTGGCGTTCTTCTCGGTGTACCGCGAGCTGTTCGAAGTGATCCTGTTCTACGAAACCCTGTGGTTGCAAGCCGGCCCGGCCGGGCACAACGCCGTGCTGGGGGGGGGCGCCACGGCGCTGGTGCTGTTGGTGGGCCTGGCGTGGGTGATCCTGCGCGGTTCGGCGAAGCTGCCATTGGCGCTGTTCTTCGGGATCAACGCGGCGCTGCTGTGTGCGTTGTCGGTGGTATTCGCCGGGCACGGCGTGAAGGCGTTGCAGGAAGCCGGCATCTTCGGCACGCGGCCGGTGGCGTTCTTTGACTTCGACTGGCTGGGTATCCACGCCGATGCCTACTCGCTGAGTGCGCAGGTGGTGGCGATCCTGGCGATTATGGTGATGTATGGCCGCAGTCGGATCGCCGACAAGCGCCGGCTGGCGGCATAAGCATGCGCGTGTGGATCGACGCCGATGCCTGCCCGCGCGCGGCCAAGGACCAGGTGGTGAAGTTCGCCCTCAAGCGTCAGTTCGAGGTGGTGCTGGTGGCCGGGCAGAGCCAGATCAAGCCGGCCTTTGCCTGCGTGAAGCTGATCGTGGTGCCCAGCGGCCCGGACGCGGCGGATGACTACCTGGTGGAGCACGCGGTGCCCGGTGAGCTGGTGATCTGCAGCGACGTGCCCCTGGCTGACCGCCTGGTGAAGAACGGCGTGACGGCCCTCGACCCGCGCGGCAAGGAATTCAGCCCGCAGAACATGAGTGAGCGGCTGGCGGTGCGTAACCTGTTCACCGATCTGCGCGAGCAAGGCCAGATGGGCGGTGGTCCACCGCCCCATGGGGAAAAGGACAAGCAAGCGTTCGCCAACGCACTCGACCGCCTGCTCACACGCTTGATGCGGGCCGGTTAGTCGTTTTCGTGGGTCAGCTCCAGCACCCGATCTACCAGCTTGTTGATGCCTGACGCGACTTCGCTGATGTTCTTGCCGAGCATATAGGCGGGGGTGCTGACCAGCTTGCGCGCGGTGTCTTCGACGATATCGTCCACCGCGCATGCCTGGTGGTGGGCGCCCATCTTGTCCAGCACGGCGGCGGTGTCGGCATCGTTGCCGATGGTGCAGGTCACTCCCGGGCCATAGATCTTCGCGGCCAGGGCCGGCGAGATGCAGATCAGTCCCAGCGGCTTGCCCGCTTCGGCAAAGGCTTCGGCCAGCGCCAATACCTGCGGGTTGAGGCTGCAACCGGCGCCTGCGCTGGCAAAGTTCGACAGGTTCTTCGCCGCGCCAAACCCGCCAGGCACGATCAGCGCGTCGAAATCCTCGGCGTTGGCTTCACGAATGTCTTTCACGTCGCCCCGGGCAATGCGGGCGGACTCCACCAGCACATTGCGCGACTCGTGCATTTCTTCGCCCGTGAGGTGGTTGATCACGTGCAACTGCGCGATGTCGGGTGCAAAGCATTGGACCTGAGCGCCGCGCTGATCCAGGCGCAGCAGGGTGATCACGCTTTCATGGATTTCTGCGCCGTCGTACACGCCACAGCCGGAAAGGATCACTGCAATCTTTTTGCTCATGGGCATTTCTCCTGATTCATGGCGTTAAATGTCTACTAATTTGTCATCTGTTGCCAATGGGAACTCCCGCCGCAGCCCCTAATCTTGATGCAATAAAAACAGACCGGACTAGCCCATGGACTTCGTGCCTTACGCGGTACCGTTTTTCATCGCCTTGATCGTGGTTGAACTGTTCGTCGACTGTTGGCGCGGCGCGCGCAATTATCGGGTGGCGGATGCCATCAACAGCCTCAGCACTGGCGTGCTGTCCACCACCACCGGGCTGCTGACCAAGGGCGTGGGATTGCTGACCTACGCATTCGCCCTCAAGCACCTGGCGCTGATCGAGCTGTCGGCCGAGAGCGTCTGGACCTGGGTGTTCGCCTTTGTGTTCTACGACTTCTGCTATTACTGGCTGCATCGCTGCGGTCACGAGCGCAATATCCTGTGGGCCGCGCATTCGGTGCATCACCAGAGCGAGGACTACAACCTCACCACCGCCTTGCGCCAGACCAGCACCGGCTTTCTGCTGAGCTGGATCTTCTATCTGCCTCTGGCCGTGCTCGGCGTGCCGCTGGTGGTGTTCATCAGCGTCGCCTCGCTCAACCTGCTGTATCAATTCTGGGTCCACACCCGCCATGTGCCCAAGCTCGGCTGGTTCGAGTGGTTCTTCGTCACCCCATCCAATCATCGGGCCCACCATGCACAGAACGCTCTCTACATGGATCGCAACTACGGCGGGGTGTTCATTATTTGGGACCGGCTGTTTGGCTCGTTTCAGGAAGAAGACGAAAACGAGCCGGTGATCTTTGGCGTCACCACCCCCTTGGCCAGTTGGAACCCGCTGTGGGCCAACCTGCAGTTCTATGCGCAGTTGTGGAGTGACGCGCGGCGCACGCAAAGCCGTTGGGACAAGCTGCGCATCTGGTTCATGCGTACCGGCTGGCGGCCGGCCGACGTGAAGGCCAACTACCCGTTGACCAAGCCGGACTTGAGCCAGTTCCGCAAGTTCGAGGTGCCGCTGGATACGCGGCAACAGGTGTACGTCGCCGTGCAATTCGCGGTGTATGTGGGGTTTGGCAGTTATTTGATGAACGTCGGCGAAGGGCTGCCCACGGCGGCGTTGGTGCTGGGCTGGAGTGCAATGGCGTTGGGCCTGTTCAGCCTGGGCGTCGCCCTGGAGAACCGCCCGTGGGCGTTGAAGGCGGAACTGGTGCGTCTGGGCCTGAATGTGCCGTTGGTATGGCTGGCGCCGCTGGTCGGGCTTTGGCCGGCCAGCCACCTGGGCTGGCCGGGTCTGTTGAGCTACAGCTTGCTGAGCCTGATTGGCCTCTACTGCTGCCGAGGCCGGCTTACTCGACTGGCGTCTTAGGCGGCTCGGCCGGGCTGGTCTCACTCAGTTGTGCGGCCGCCAGTCGAGCCTTGGCGTCGGCACAGGCTTGACGGGCGATGCGCGCGTTCTTGAACCGCCGCCGCAGCCAGAGAACCAGGCCCAGCAGTAACAACGCACCCAGCACCCACAGCTCGTACTTCTTGATGCTGCCCAGCATGCCTTCCAGCACCGCGCCGAAATGGTACGCCGCCGCGCCGAGTGCCGCCGCCCAGACCGCCGCGCCAATGCCGTTGAGTAACAGGTAGCGCAAGGGCGGATAGCCGGACAGGCCAATCGCCACGGGCATCACCGTGCGCAATCCGTAGACAAAGCGGAAGCTCAACACCCAGATATCCGGGTGCTTGCGGATATGTTCCAGGGCTTTGTCGCCCATCAATTGCCAGCGCGGTTTACGTGCCAACAGTTTGCGGCCGTGCTTGCGCCCCATGTAATACCAAAGCTGGTCGCCGGCGTAGCTGCCAAAAAAAGCAACGACCACCACCAGGTTGATATCCATGTACCCACGGAACGCCAGGAAGCCTGCGAGAACGAGTATGGTCTCGCCTTCGAAGAACGTCCCGAGGAAGAGGGCAAAGTAGCCGAAGTCATGCAGAAATTGTTGAAGCATGGTCTGGGTGCTGGCGAAATGAACGCGCAGCCTACGCCTTCGCGATCATTCGTGAAAGTATCGAGATGTGTCACGAAGTGAACAATTCCTACAGAAACGCCGAATGCGACTACAGGTCGCATCGTTAAGCACAACTGTCATACCTTCGTCATAATGGCCGCTTATAACTGCAACACTCGCCCGTAAACGCGGGCTCAGGAGTCTGTCGTGAGCTTTACCCCTGCCAATCGCCTGTTTCCCGCGACCCGTCTGCGTCGCAACCGTCGTGATGATTTTTCTCGCCGTCTGGTCCGTGAAAACGTACTGACCACGAACGATCTGATCCTGCCGGTCTTTGTGCTGGACGGGGAAAACCGTCGGGAAGCCGTGGCGTCGATGCCGGGTGTCGAGCGCTTGACCATTGATTTGCTGCTGGAAGAGGCGGCGAACTGGGTCGAGTTGGGGATTCCGGCGCTGGCGCTGTTCCCTGTCACGCCTGCTGAACTCAAGTCCCTCGATGCCGCCGAAGCCTGGAACCCGCAAGGGATCGCCCAGCGCGCCACCCGTGCGTTGCGTGAGCGCTTCCCGGAATTGGGGGTGATCACCGATGTGGCCCTGGACCCGTTCACCACCCACGGGCAGGATGGCATCCTGGATGAAGACGGCTACGTGCAGAACGACATCACCGTCGACGCGCTGGTCAAGCAAGCCTTGTCTCATGCCGCCGCCGGGGCCCAGGTGGTCGCGCCGTCGGACATGATGGACGGCCGCATCCAGGCGATCCGCGAAGCCCTGGAACTGGCCGGCCACGTCAATGTGCGGATCATGGCCTACTCGGCCAAATACGCCAGCGCCTACTATGGTCCGTTCCGCGATGCGGTGGGCTCGGCCCTGAACCTGGGCAAGGCCAACAAAGCCTCGTACCAGATGGACCCGGCCAACAGCCATGAAGCCCTGCACGAAGTGGCCGCCGACCTGGCCGAAGGCGCCGACATGGTGATGGTCAAGCCCGGGATGCCTTACCTGGACATCCTTTATCGGGTCAAAGAGGAATTCAAGGTGCCGACCTTTGTCTATCAGGTCAGCGGTGAATACGCCATGCACATGGCCGCGATCCAGAATGGTTGGTTGAGTGAAGGGGTGATCCTCGAATCCCTGACAGCCTTTAAACGTGCTGGCGCTGATGGCATTCTGACCTACTTCGCCGCCCGCGCTGCCCAATTGCTTAGAGAGCAACAATAGCCCTCACAGGAACACTCGATGAATACCGAAGGACTCTCAGAAGTTGCCGTAAAAGACGCCCACCCGGTGGTCGAATCCGTCGCCGAGACCCCGCCGGTGCCGGAGCCGGCGCCGCCGGTGGTGGTCGCCGAAGCGCCGGCCCCGGCGCCAGCGCCTGCCGTGGTGACCAACCTGGATGACAGCAGCCTGTACATCCACCGTGAGTTGTCACAACTGCAATTCAACATCCGCGTGCTGGAACAGGCGCTGGATGAGTCCTACCCGTTGCTGGAACGCCTGAAATTCCTGCTGATTTTCTCCAGCAACCTGGACGAGTTCTTCGAGATCCGCGTCGCCGGCCTCAAGAAGCAGATCACCTTCGCCCGTGAACAGGCCGGCGCCGATGGCCTGCAACCGCATCAAGCCCTGGCGCGCATCAGCGAGCTGGTACACGGGCATGTGGATCGCCAATACGCGATCCTCAACGACATCCTGCTGCCGGAACTGGAAAAACATCAGGTCCGCTTCATCCGTCGCCGTCACTGGACCACCAAGATCAAGACCTGGGTGCGTCGCTACTTCCGCGACGAGATCGCGCCGATCATCACGCCGATCGGTCTCGACCCGACTCACCCGTTCCCGTTGCTGGTCAACAAGAGCCTGAACTTCATCGTTGAGCTTGAAGGTATCGACGCCTTCGGTCGCGACTCCGGCCTGGCGATCATCCCGGCACCGCGTCTGCTGCCACGGATCATCAAGGTACCGGAAGAGGTGGGGGGCGCTGGCGATAACTATGTATTCCTGTCGTCGATGATCCACGCGCACGCCGATGACCTGTTCCAGGGCATGAAGGTCAAGGGCTGCTACCAGTTCCGCCTGACCCGTAACGCCGACCTGGCGCTGGACTCCGAAGACGTCGAAGACTTGGCCCGCGCCTTGCGCGGCGAGCTGTTCTCGCGGCGCTACGGCGATGCGGTGCGTCTGGAAGTGGCCGACACCTGCCCGAAACATCTGTCGGACTACCTGCTCAAGCAGTTCAACCTCGGCGAGAGCGAGCTGTACCAGGTCAACGGCCCGGTCAACTTGACGCGTCTGTTCAGCATCACCGGCCTGGACAGCCACCCGGAGCTGCAATACACGCCGTTCACGCCGCAGATCCCGAAACTGCTGCAAAACAGCGAAAACATTTTCAGCGTGATCAGCAAGCAGGACATTCTGTTGCTGCACCCGTTCGAGTCCTTCACCCCGGTGGTCGACCTGTTGCGCCAGGCCGCCAAGGACCCGCACGTACTCGCCGTGCGCCAGACCCTGTACCGCAGCGGTGCCAACTCGGAGATCGTCGACGCCCTGGTGGACGCTGCGCGTAATGGCAAGGAAGTCACCGCGGTGATCGAACTGCGCGCGCGCTTCGACGAAGAGTCCAACCTGCAACTGGCCAGCCGCCTGCAAGCGGCCGGCGCGGTGGTGATCTACGGTGTGGTCGGGTTCAAGACCCACGCCAAGATGATGCTGATCCTGCGCCGCGAAGCCGGTGAGATCGTGCGTTACGCGCACTTGGGCACCGGCAACTATCACGCCGGTAACGCCAAGCTCTACACCGACTACAGCCTGCTGACCTCCGACGACGCCTTGTGTGAAGACGTCGGCAAGTTGTTCAGCCAGTTGATCGGCATGGGTAAGACGTTGCGCATGAAGAAGCTGCTGCATGCGCCGTTCACCCTGAAGAAGGGCATGCTCGACATGATCGCCCGCGAGACCCAGTTCGCGCTCGACGGCAAACCGGCGCACATCATCGCCAAGTTCAACTCGCTGACCGATCCGAAGATCATCCGCGCGCTGTACAAGGCCAGCCAGTCCGGCGTGCGTATCGACCTGGTGGTACGCGGCATGTGCTGCCTGCGGCCGGGCATCGCCGGGGTCTCGCACAACATCCATGTGCGCTCGATCATCGGGCGCTTCCTGGAGCACACGCGGGTGTTCTACTTCCTCAACGGCGGGGAAGAGCAGATGTACCTCTCCAGCGCCGACTGGATGGAGCGCAACCTCGACAAGCGCGTGGAGACGTGCTTCCCGGTGGAAGGCAAGAAGCTGATCATGCGGGTCAAGAAAGAGCTGGAAAGTTATCTCACCGATAACACCCACAGCTGGAGCCTGCAGTCGGACGGCCGCTACGTGCGCAACACGCCGACCGGCAACCAGAACCCGCGCAGCGCCCAGGCCACCTTGCTGGAGAGGCTGGGTAGCCCGATTCTCGCAGTGAATTAACCGACCTAATAATGTGGGAGGGGGCTTGCCCCCGATGGCGGCAGTTCAGTCAAAGTACCAAGTGACTGACCCACCGCCCCTCCCACATCTGTTTCCGGTGTTCTTTAGTTAGCGCACGTTCAGGCTGAACCCCACCCGCGTCAGCCACTCCGCTTCCTGGGCGAAGTCCGCCTGGGTCAGTTGGTTCTCCTCCAGCCAGCCTTCCGGGAACACCACGTCGAGGCTGTCGCCGCTGGCGCGCAGGGTCACCTGGGGCATTTCCTGGGTGCCACGGATGTGGTGGAACAGGATCGCAAAGCGCAGCAGCACGCACAGGCGGATCAGCTTGATGCCTTCGTCACCGAATTCGGCGAACTTGTCCTTGGGGATATTGCGGCGATGGCCGCGTACCAGCAGCGCGAGCATCTGCTGGTCTTCCCGGGAGAAACCAGCCAGGTCGGAGTGCTCGATCAGGTAGGCGCCGTGCTTGTGGTAATGGTAGTGGGCGATATCCAGGCCCACTTCATGCACCTTGGCCGCCCAGCCCAGCAGTTCGCGCCATACGCCGTCTTCCAGGTCCCAGTCTGCGGCCACCTGGTCGAAGGCATGCAGGGCTTTGCGTTCCACGCGGGCCGCTTGTTCCAGATCGGCGTGATAGCGCTCCATCAGCGAGCTGAGGGTGCGCTCACGCACGTCCTCATGGTGATGACGGCCGAGCAGGTCGTAAAGCACGCCTTCGCGCAGGGCGCCGTCGCAGTGGTCCATGCGTTGCAGTTCGAGGGCGTCGAAGATCGCTTCGAGAATCGCCAGGCCCGCCGGGAAAATCGTGCGGCGGTCGGGCTTGATGCCATCGAAGTCGATTTTTTCGGCATCTCCCAGCTTGAACAGCTTGCGCTTGAGCCACGCCAGGCCTTCGGCGTTGACCTCGCCGGTGCCATGGCCGCCGGCTTTCAAGGCCAGGCCGATGGCGCGGATGGTGCCGGACGAGCCGATCGCTTCATCCCACGACAGGCGATGCAGGGCGTGCTCGATGCTCATGATCTCCAGCCGCGCCGCCGTGTAGGCCTGGGCATAACGCGCCGGGGTTATCTTGCCGTCCTTGAAATAACGCTGGGTATAGCTGACGCAGCCCATCTGCAGGCTTTCGCGCAGCAGCGGCTCGAAGCGCTGGCCGATGATGAATTCGGTACTGCCGCCGCCGATGTCCGCCACCAGGCGCTTGCCGGGGGTGTCGGCCAGGGTGTGGGACACGCCGAGGTAGATCAGGCGCGCTTCTTCGCGTCCGGAGATGACTTCCACCGGGTGCCCGAGGATCTCCTCGGCGCGGCGGATGAATTCGCCCCGGTTACGGGCTTCGCGCAACGCGTTGGTGCCGACGATTCGCACAGCACCCGGGGGCATGCCGTTGATCAGCTGGGCAAACCGCTTGAGGCAATCGAGCCCGCGCTGCATGGATTCTTCATTGAGCTGGCGCGCGTCGTCGATTCCGGCAGCCAGTTGGACTTTTTCGCCTAGCCGCTCAAGGATGCGGATTTCGCCGTTCTGGGCCTTGGCCACGACCATATGAAAGCTGTTGGAGCCCAGGTCGATGGCGGCGATCAGGGACAGATTCTTGGCTTGGGATTGCGGCATGGTTAGAGGGTCTCGGTCGATAACCTGACCATCGTGCCACGATCGACCGCTGGAGCCAACGCGTAGCGCTCCGGTAATTTTCCTAAGGGTGTCTGCGAGGAATTCTTGTGGGAAATGTAGGGTGGGTTTCTAAATATCCACTGAATGAGGTTTTAGTTTTGTAGGAGTTTTTAACTAGTTGTTGTTGTAAAGCTTTTTATGATTTTCCCTACAGAGTGCTTGTTGATGTTCCTTTGGTTTTTTTGTTTAGGACTACCTCGCGGTCGGGTAAAGGCGACTCTTTGTTTTTACGGCTCCCACACTAACTGATGTGTTATCTGATTCTTTAATGAAGTGCCAAAGCGACAGACTGTCACCCGGCAATATTGCCTGGGTGTTATTTATTTATAGTCGTGCAGGTTCGGAGAAATAAGCCGTTTGGCGCTGGACTTGCCGAGAGATAAATAAAGAACGCCTGATAACTTTCAGTGACAGGTCGAATATGAAAAAAATTGTTGGATTGACTCTCGGTCTCGCTTGCCTGGCTGCGGCCATCAGTGCTAACGCATCCACCAGTGCCGAACTGGTCGTCAGGGGCACGATTAAACCCGCTGCCTGCAACCTGAGCATGACTGGCGGCGGCATTATCAATTACGGCGATATTCCTTCGGGCCAACTCTCCCAGACGGCGTTCAACCCGCTTCGGGAAATGACCACGCCCCTGTCCGTCAATTGCGGCACCGGCAGCGCTCCGTTCGGGCTGACCTTCACCGACCTGCAGGCCGGCAGCAGGGTAACGGGCATTCTCAGCGCCCTTGGCGCAGGTTATACCGAGGTGCATAACTTCGGCTTGGGTTCGGTCGCTGGCAAAAATACCGGTGGCTATGCGGTTACGCTCAGGGACCTCAGGTCGCCGGGCAAAACGCTGACGGCTCTTACACGTGTCGGCGAAGGCGCGGCCTGGCAGAGCAGTGATGGCAAAGTCGCGAAATCGCCTAACCAATCTTCGTGGCGCAGTGGCACTTCGCTCATTCCGGCCGAACTCTCTCAACTGACCGGGACTATTGCAGTACGGGCCGTGATCAACAAAGGCCAAGACTTGAACCTGGCTCGCGACGTTACTCTTGATGGTCGCGCAACGCTTACTTTGGTTTACCTCTAAGCGGCTGAAATACAGCCGATCAAAGAACGCACGCGTTCTGATCGGCTGTTTTCATGTGGGTGCTTGGCTATCAATTGCCAACTTCATGGTCTGCGGGGAACACTGAGTGCGTAGTCTTTCAGTAATAAATAATCTGCTGTTGTTGTGTGCAAGTGTGTGTCTGTGTTTTACCGGCATGGTATTGGCGGACGGAATGTTGCCGGAAACCTCGGTTGTGGTTCTTTATGAGGAACAAGGCGAGGCCACGATAAATATCAAGAACACCGATTCGGGGCCGGCGCTGCTTCATTCAGTCGTACTGAACGTGCCCGAAGACGTAGAGCCCCTATTGATTGTCACGCCGCCTATTGCGCGTGTGGAGCCCGGTGAAACCCAGTTGGTGCGTTTCATCAGCACCTTGGACGCACCGCTGAAGACCCAGCGCTTGAAGCGTGTGTCCTTCGAGGGTATTCCGCAGGCGCGTGCTGCAGGGGGTGCGACCATCGGTATCACCCTTCGGCAGAATCTGCCGCTGATCCTGCACCCCAAAGGCTTGCCTCAACATCACACGCCCTGGGAGCTGCTGAAGTGGCGGCGGGCAGGAGAGATGCTGGCTGTTCACAACGACAGTGCTTATGTGGTGCGCCTGGCGCCGGAGGTGCAGTTGCTGCCCCAGCGGGTTCTGGCGACGTTGCCGCGTGCTTACATTTTGCCGGGGGAGGCGTTGACGGCGAAGGTTGACGGAACATTGGACGGCTTGGCCGAAGTCGAGATCCAGCCCGCCACGGTCTATGGATTTTCGGTGGACAGCTACCGCGCCCCGATCAGTACCGATGGGGGTTGAGCGGCTTATGAAAAACCTGTCGAGTAACACGCCTGCGGTTTCCATCCGGTCTCGCCGCCCCACGCTGCTCATCGGGTTTGCGACCCTGTGGAGCTTGCCCGGCCTGGCTCCGGCACTCGAGTTGGGAGAGGGTTTCGACCTCGCGGCGCTGACCACCCACGGTATTGACCCGAAGGTCTCCGACTACTTCCGCAGTGCGGCGCGTTTTCGCGAAGGCGTCCAGGTGGTGGGGCTGCGGGTCAACGGGAACCCGCTCGGGTCAGTCGATGCGCGGTTCGACGCACAGGGGCAATTGTGTTTCACCCCGGGCTTGCTCGAGAAAGCCGGGTTGGTGCAGCCCCGCGCCGTTGTCCGCAAAGGCGCCTCACCGGACCAGGCCTGCCATGACTTTCTGGGCGCCTTCCCGACGACGATGGTTCGGCTCCGGCCCGGCATCGATGAGGTGGCACTGGTAGTGCCGACCCATTCATTGCGTGAACCCCAGTGGGAGGCCGGGGACTTTGCCCAGGGTGGCGCAGCGGCGATGTTCAACTATGACGTGCTGGGTTTCGACAACCGTTCGCGCAGTGAGTCCAGCCGGTTCGTGTCGGCCTACACCGAAGCAGGCTTCAACCTGGGCGACTGGATTGTCCGCAGCCGCCAATTCTATGTGTCCGACAATGGCGACGCGCGCACCGAGCACCTGTACGCCTTCGCCCAGCGGGATCTGGCCGTGCTGCGATCGACGTTCCAGGTGGGCCAGCTCTCCAGCAACAATCCGCTGTTTGGCGGCATCCAGTTGTCCGGTGTGCAGTTTTCCCCCGATGGCCAGTCGCGGGTGCCGGCGGGCGGCAATAATGCGGTGGTCGAGGGGCTGGCCCAGAGTCAGTCGCGGATTGAAGTGCGCCAGTCTGGCGTGCTGATCCATAGCACGCTGGTGCCCGAAGGCCCCTTCCGGCTGACCGGGTTGCCTTTGCTCAATGGCACCAGCGACCTCGAAGTCAGCGTGATCGATGTACGCGGCGCCAAGCGCAGTTTCGTGGTGCCGGCGGCTTCGTTCGCGGGGGCAGCCCCGGCGGCGCCCGGCTATTATTTTTCGCTCGGCAAGGTGCGCGAAAACATCGACGCGCGGGCGCCGTCGCCGGTGGTCGCCATGGGCAGCGGCACCTGGGGTCTGGGGCGTGAATCGTCGGCGGGGTTTGGCTTATTGAGCACCGATGAATACTGGTCGGCAGGCGGCACCCTGAGCAGCGTCTTTTTCCAGCGGGTTGCGGTTGGCGCTCGCCACAATGTGTCCCGGGACGGCCGTAACGCGGTGTCGGGTTCGCGTAGCAGCGTGTCCGCGAGCAGCCCGGTCTACGCCAATATAGACGTCAACTTCAGCGCCACCACCCAGACCCGGGGGTATCGCGAGGTGCTTGAAGCGGGCCGCTCGTTCAAGGCCGACGAGTTGGGTTCGCGCTTCAAGAACCAGTACACGGCGGGCATGAGCTGGGCCGATCCAACCCTGGGCGTGTTCTCCCTGGGTTATTCGCGCAGCGCGCAATTTGACCGGCAAACGGCCGAACATGTGTTTGCTTCGTGGAACAAGTCGTTCAGTCACGTCGATGTTGCTTTGATCGCCGACTCGCAGGTGGGCGGCACGCGGCCGCGGCGTGACGCCAGCGTTGCCGCCGGCCGGCGCGATAGCACGGTGGACAATGATCTGTCGGTACGGTTGCAGATCAGCGTGCCGCTGGGCGGTGATCGTCGTGTGAACAGCTACGTCAGTCGGCGTGGTAACCAGTCCCGCGCCGGTACGGCACTCAGCGAACGGGTCAATGACTATGTGAATTACGAGGTAGGAGTCGAGCGCGACCTCAGCGCCCGCGAACAAGCGGTTCGCGGCCATGTGGACCTGCTGCCGCGCTACACCCGCGTCGGCCTGGGCGTCAGCCGAGATGCCCAGGGCACCGGTTATACGGGGCAACTGCAAGGCGGCATCGTCGCGCACGAAAACGGCCTGACCTTCTCGCCCTATCCCGTGCAGGACACGTTCGGCATCGTCTCCGTGGGGGATATCGGCTCCGCGAAAGTCGAAACCCCCCAGGGGCCGGTGTGGACCGACTTCACCGGGCAGGCCGTGATTGCCGGCTTGCCCGCGTATGCCAACAGCCGCGTCGAAGTGCAGACGCAGTCGTTGCCCAGGCGGGTTGACCTGAAGAACGGCACCCAGGTGCTCGCCGCCGGTCGTGGGTCCTTCAATACCGTCGCGTTCGATGTGGTGACAGTGCGCCGCGTGTTGCTCACCGCCAGCGATCAGCACGGTCAGCGGTTGCCCCAGGGCGCGTCGGTATTCGGCCAGGATGGCCGCTTCCTCACCAGCGTGGTGGGCGAGGGCATGATTTTCCTGAATGACGTCAATGAGTCGCAAAGCCTGCGGGTTTCGTTGCCGGACTCTTCCACCTGCCAACTGAGCCTTGACCCCGGAACCCAGCCTGACCATGACAAGTTCTATGAGACCACGACGGCGGTGTGCCATGGCCGCTAAGTGGAGAAGCGCGGGCGTCGTCCTGTTCTGCGCGCTGTTGATGGCCCAGGGCGTGCGCGCTGAAAACTGCCGGTTGTCCGTGAGCCAGCCGCGCCTCGACTATGGCGTCATTCGTAGGGAGGCCGTCGTCCAAAGCACCTCCGTGGCCCTCGGCACCCGCACGCTGCACCTGAACGTCGTGTGTACGCAGCCTTCGATGATGGCGTTGCGCTTCATCGGTGCGGCGGATGGGCAAGGTTTCCGGTTTGACCGCCAGGGGCGTATGCGCCTGAGTCTCAAGCATGCCCAGGTCGATGGGCGCACCGTCGAGTGGGGGGTGGCGCACCTGCCCGGTGAAACCGTCAGCGGGGCGTTGTTGCCGGGCCAGGTCCTGGTGGCACGCGCAGCAGGTCAAGCGCTGGTCGGCCAGCGCCTGACGGCCCAGGTCGATGTCGATATCGACCTGCCTTCCGATGCCCTGCAGGTCCGTGATGAAACGCGGCTGGAGGGGCAGGGCACCTTCGAGCTGGTCAGCCCGGCTGCCCCACCGAGCCGATGAAGTTGGCCAGTTCGGGGGTGCGGGGGTTGGCGAACAGCGCCTGGGGCGGGCCCACTTCATGCACCTTGCCTTGGTGCATGAACACCAGTTTGTCCCCGACTTCGCGGGCGAAACGCATTTCGTGGGTCACCATGATCAGGGTCATGCCGTCCTTGGCCAGTTGGCGCACCACGCTAAGCACTTCATTGACCAGTTCCGGGTCCAGCGCCGAGGTGATCTCGTCGCACAGCAACACTTTGGGCGACATGGCCAGGGCGCGGGCTATCGCGACGCGTTGTTGCTGGCCACCGGACAGGCGATCAGGGAAGGCGTCGAACTTCTCGCCCAGGCCGACCCGCTCCAGCATCTGCCGCGCCAACTGGGCGGCCTTGGCCTTGGGCACTTTCTGCACCACTTGCGGCGCGAGCATGACGTTTTCGCCCACCGTCAGGTGCGGGAACAGGTTGAACTGCTGGAACACCATGCCGACTTTCTGCCGCAGGCTACGCAGGTCGGCGCGGGCGGCGTCGAGGTATTCGCCGTCGACTTCGATCACGCCGTCGTTGATCGACTCCAGGCCATTGAGTGTGCGCAGCAAGGTCGACTTGCCCGAGCCGCTGCGGCCGATGATCGCGACGACCTGGCCTTCTTCAACGGTCAAGTCGATGCCCTTGAGCACATGGTGATCGCCGTAATACTTATGCAGGGCGGAAATTCTAAGCAGAGGCATGCAGTCTCCTTTCCAGGTAGCGCGCACTGAGGGACAAGGGGTAGCAGAGCAGGAAGTAACCGAGGGCCACTAGGCCGTAGACCATAAAGGGCTCGAACGTGGCGTTGGCGAGCATGCCGCCGGTCTTGGTCAGTTCGGTGAAGCCGATGATCGAGGTCACCGCGGTGCCTTTGACCACTTGCACCGAGAACCCCACGGTAGGCGCCACGGCAATCCGCAGGGCCTGGGGCAGGATCACGTAGCGCAGCTGTTCCAGCGGGCTCAGGGCCAGGCTGGCCGAGGCTTCCCACTGCCCGTGGGCGATGGAGTCGACGCAGCCGCGCCAGATCTCGGCGAGGTAGGCGCTGGTAAACAAGGTCAAGGCAATCGCCGCCGCCAGCCAGGGCGAGATATCCACCCCTAGCAGGGCGACGCCGAAAAACACCAGGAACAGCTGCATCAACAGCGGCGTGCCCTGGAACAGTTCGATATAGGTGCGGGCGACATTGCGCGGGAAGGCTTTGCGGCTGATACGCATCGTCATCACCAGCAGGCCGATCAGGCCACCGCCCACAAACGCCACCAGCGACAGCAACAGTGTCCATTGCAGGCCGATGAGCAGGTTGCGCACGATGTCCCAGAAGGAAAAATCACTCATCGGCTGTTCCTCATCACAAACCGGCGGCCGATCCAGTTGAGCAACTGGCGAATCATCAACGCCATGCACAGGTACACCAGGGTGGTCAGGGCATAGGTCTCAAAGGCGCGGAAGTTGCGCGACTGGATGAAGTTGGCGGCAAAACTCAGCTCTTCGGTGGCGATCTGCGAACACACCGCCGAGCCGAGCATCACGATGATGATCTGGCTGCTCAGGGCCGGCCACACCTTGCCCAGCGCCGGCAGCAGCACCACATGGCGGAACGCCTCGAAGCGCGTCATCGCCAGGGCGGCAGCAGCCTCCAGCTGACCACCGGGGATCGCCTGGATGCCGGCGCGGATGATCTCGGTGGAATAGGCGCCCAGGTTGATCACCATCGCCAATACCGCCGCTTGCCACTCGGTGATTTTCAGCCCCAGGGAGGGCAGGCCGAAGAAGATGAAAAACAACTGCACCAGAAATGGCGTGTTGCGGATCAACTCGACATACACCCCGAAGAACCAGGCGAACGGCTGGATTTTCCACGCCCGCACTACTGCGCCGACGGTGCCCAGGGCCACCCCCAGGATTGCGCCGATCGCGGTCAGTTCAAGGGTGAACAGGGCGCCGCGCAACAGCAGGTCGGTATTGGCCAGCACCGGCACAAAGTCGAATTGATAGGCCATGAATCAGCTCCGTCGCGGGCTTCAGAGATCAGCAGGCAGAGGTTCTTTCAGCCACTGCATCGCATTTTTTTCCAGGCTGCCGTCAGCCTTGGCCGCCACCAGGATCTGGTTGACCTTCTCCAGCAGCGCCGGCTCGTTCTTGTTCACGCCCACGTACACCGGCGAATCCTTGAGCTTCACTTTCAGCGCCGGTACGCGTTTCGGGCTGCGCTCGCTGATCGCAACCATCACCACGTTGCCGCTGGCGATCAGGTCGACCTGGCCGGCCAGGTAGGCGGCGATGGTCGAATTGTTGTCTTCGAAGCGCTTGATCGTGGCTTCCTTGGGCGCGACGGCCGTCAGCTCGATGTCTTCGATGGCGCCACGGGTCACGCTGATGGTCTTGCCCTTGAGGTCGTCGGTGCTGCTGATGGTGGCGTCAGGCGGGCCGAACACGGCCAGGTAGAACGGCGCGTAGGCCTTGGAGAAGTCGATGACCTTTTCTCGCTCGGGGTTCTTGCCCAGGCTGGAAATCACCAGGTCGACCTTGCCGGTCGTGAGGAACGGGATGCGGTTGGTGCTGTTGACCGGGGTCAGCTCCAGTTTGACCTTGAGCTGGTCGGCCAGCAGCTTGGCGGTGTCGATGTCCAGGCCGCGTGGTTTCATGTCGGGGCCGACCGAGCCGAACGGCGGGAAGTCCTGGGGCACGGCGACCTTCAAGGTGCCGCGGGCAACGATATCGTCCAGACCGTTGGCCTGGGCGGGTGCCTGGCTCAGCATCAGGCTGGCAAACAGGGCGGTGAGCAGGGCGCTGTAGCGCTTGGTCATGGGAACTCTCCGAGAAGGGCGAAGGGGCATTCTGTTTTTGCCCAGTGCACAGCCCATGCCATCCCGGCTCGGTTCGTCTGCAAGGCCGGGATTTGTTGAACTTCGGTGGTCTTACTGGTCTGAACAGTGAGCGCGGCTTTCGCACCTTTTTCGAGCGCCGCCCAAAGCGCGCGAGCCCCTTTGGGGCGTGGCTTGCCGCCGGGCACGAATAGCTTTACAACTAGCCGCTCAGTTGTCTGGAACCTTGAGTTTTTTATGAATTCCATCGCCCAAGCGGTACCGGAAGCGGCCTTGCAGGCCATCCGCAAACTGATCAAGGAGCAAGGCTTCGGGCCGGGCGACGCACTGCCGTCCCAGCGCGACCTGGCGCTGCAGTTGGGCGTGAGCCGGGCGTCATTGCGCGAAGCGTTGTCGTCCCTGAGTGCCTTGGGGGTGGTCAGCGTGCAGCCGGGCAAAGGCGTGTTCGTGCAAGAGGCACAGGAGCCACCGGGGTTTGCGTGGCCCTTCGCGGCCCAGGCGACGCCGCTGGATATCTTCCAGTTGCGCTATGCCCTGGAAGGGTTTGCGGCAGGGTTGGCGGCCGTCACGCTGACCATTGATGAACTGGATAGCCTGGAAGAGAATGTCGAAGCCATGCGCAAGGTGCTCAAGGCCGGCGACTTCGAAGCGGCCGCGCGGCTGGACTTCGAATTCCACCAGCGCATCCTCCTCGCCAGCGGCAATCAGGCGATGGTCAGCATCCTGAGTGCCAGCGCCGAGGTGTTCCTGGAGAGTCAGAAGCTACCGTTCATCCGGCCGGAGCGGGCCATGGAAACCTGGCAGGAGCACCGCAGAGTCTTGCGCGCCCTGGCCCGGCGCGCGAGCGCGGCGGCGCAGAAAACCATGCAGGAACATGTACGTAATGCGGCGTTGCGCACCGGGATTGCTTTCGTGACTCCCGTAGCGCCGTGAGCGAGGCGATACCCAAACTCATGCGCCACCATAGCAAGAGTCAATCAGAGGCGGCTTCCTGAACGAGGGAAGGGCAGCTATGATGGGTCACGTTTTTTTTGCTTACAATCCGGAGACATCCATGAGCAACGATCTTATCAAGCACGTCACCGACGCGACCTTTGAGGCCGAAGTACTCAAGGCTGCTGGCCCGGTGCTGGTTGACTACTGGGCTGAATGGTGTGGCCCTTGCAAAATGATCGCTCCGGTTCTGGACGACATTGCAACCGAGTACAACGGCAAATTGACCATTGCCAAGCTGAACATCGACGAAAACCAGGAAACCCCGGCCAAGCATGGCGTGCGTGGTATTCCGACCCTGATGCTGTTCAAGGACGGCGAAGTCGCAGCGACCAAAGTGGGCGCGCTGTCGAAGTCCCAACTGGCTGCATTCATCGACGTGAACATCTAAGCGCCGTCAAAAAGGCCCCGCAAATTGCGGGGCTTTTTCGTGAAACAGGGCTAGACGCTCCGAAACTCAGGTGGTACATTCGGCCCCGCACTGGTTTCTCCACTGCCCCCTGCAAGCCGTCGCCGACGCATTCCTTTTCGATTAGTACGCGATCCTGTCGCCTTCTCTGCGGCGCGGCCTCATTAAGCCAAAAGCTTAATTTCCCCCCTCCATAAATGATTACGTCATTCCTATATGAATCTGACTGAACTCAAGCAAAAGCCGATTACCGAACTGCTCGAATTGGCCGAACAGATGGGCATAGAAAATATGGCCCGTTCGCGCAAGCAGGACGTGATTTTCTCCTTGCTCAAAAAGCACGCGAAAAGCGGCGAGGAAATCTCCGGTGATGGCGTGCTGGAGATTCTCCAGGACGGCTTCGGCTTCCTCCGCTCTGCAGACGCTTCCTATCTCGCCGGTCCAGACGATATCTACGTCTCGCCGAGCCAGATCCGCCGCTTCAACTTGCGCACTGGTGACACCATCGTTGGCAAGATCCGTCCTCCGAAGGAAGGCGAGCGTTATTTCGCCCTGCTCAAGGTCGACACGATCAACTTCGATCGTCCAGAGAACGCGAAAAACAAGATTCTCTTCGAGAACCTGACCCCGCTGTTCCCGACCGTGCGAATGAAGATGGAAGCCGGCAACGGTTCCACCGAAGACTTGACCGGTCGTGTGATCGACCTGTGCGCCCCGATCGGCAAGGGCCAGCGCGGCCTGATCGTCGCACCGCCGAAAGCCGGTAAGACCATCATGCTGCAGAACATTGCAGCGAACATCGCGCGTAACAACCCTGAAGTTCACCTGATCGTGCTGCTGATCGATGAACGTCCGGAAGAAGTGACCGAAATGCAGCGCACCGTGCGCGGCGAAGTGGTTGCCTCGACGTTCGATGAGCCGCCAACCCGCCACGTGCAGGTTGCCGAAATGGTGATCGAGAAGGCCAAGCGCCTGGTCGAACACAAGAAAGACGTGGTGATCCTGCTCGACTCCATCACCCGTCTGGCCCGTGCCTACAACACCGTGATCCCGAGCTCCGGCAAGGTATTGACCGGTGGTGTCGATGCCCACGCCCTGGAGAAACCGAAACGTTTCTTCGGCGCCGCGCGGAATATCGAAGAAGGCGGCTCGCTGACCATCATCGCCACCGCGCTGGTTGAAACCGGCTCGAAGATGGATGAAGTGATCTACGAAGAGTTCAAGGGTACCGGCAACATGGAACTGCCCCTGGACCGTCGTATCGCTGAAAAGCGTGTGTTCCCGGCGATCAACATCAACCGCTCCGGCACCCGCCGTGAAGAGCTGCTGACAGCCGACGACGAACTGCAGCGCATGTGGATTCTGCGCAAGCTGCTGCACCCGATGGATGAAGTCGCGGCCATCGAGTTCCTGATCGACAAGCTGAAAACCACCAAGACCAACGACGAGTTCTTCCTGTCGATGAAGCGTAAGTAATACGACGTTTCAGGTCCAAAAAAAATGGCGTCCTTCGGGGCGCCATTTTTTTTGCGTCGAAATTGAATGGATTTTATGTCATAAGTGTCCGTTAAGTAACAAAAAGTAAACATGCGCCTATTCTCGCCTCCATTCGTAACATATTGACCACAATTCTTATGACCATTCTTGCTTACCGAAGAGATATCGACGGCCTGCGTGCCATTGCTGTCCTTGCTGTCGTGCTGTTCCACTTTGGCGTTCCTGGGATCACTGGCGGCTTTGTCGGTGTCGATGTGTTCTTCGTGATTTCCGGCTTCCTGATTACCTCGATCATCTGGCGCGAACGCCAGGCTGGGCGTTTCAGTTTCGTGGGCTTCTGGGCGCGCCGTGCCCGGCGTATCTTGCCGGCGTTGTTCGTGATGATGGCCGCGACACTGGCCGTGGGCTGGTTTTTGCTGGCGCCCAAGGACTATGAAGAGCTGGGGCGGTCGGCGCACTACCAGGTGACCTTTACCTCCAACCTGCTGTTTGCACGCCAGCACGGTTATTTCGATGCATCCTCCGACATAAAACCCTTGTTGCACACCTGGTCGCTGGCGGTGGAGGAGCAGTTCTACATCTTCTTCCCGCTGTTGCTGGCCCTGCTTTCAAGCCGCTTGAAACACTGGCGCCTGGCGTTGTTCGCGGTGCTGCTGGTGTCGTTTGGCATGAGTGTCTGGGCGGTTTCCCATCAGCCGCAGAAAGCCTTCTACCTGCTGCATCTGCGTGCCTGGGAATTGCTGGCCGGCGCCATGCTGGCGGTCATGCCGAAGGTTGAGTGGCGCGCCTCGCCGCCCCTGGCGCAAGCGGTCAGCCTGGCTTCCCTGGCATTGATCCTGGCCGCCATATTCGGTTTCGACCGGCATACACCGTTCCCTGGCGCGGCCGCTTTGCTGCCGGTGCTGGGCGTGGTCGGGTTGATTTGGGCCAATGGGCAGCAAGCCACCTGGGTCGGGCGGCTGCTGAGTTCGCGGCTGATGGTGGGGCTGGGGCTTATCTCCTATTCCTGGTATCTGTGGCATTGGCCGGTGTTCGTGTACGCCAACTACGCAGCGGTTGATGGCTTGAGCGCGGCGGAATTGGGCGGGTTGATGCTGCTGAGCCTGGTGCTGGGTTATTTGTCCTGGCGCTTCGTGGAGGCGCCATTCCGGGAAAAACGTCTGCTGGCCGGACGCAAGGCGATCCTGGCTGGCGCCGCGGCCGGCATTTTGTGTCTCGGCCTTACTGGCCTGGCATTGCGGGAAGCCGATGGCGTGCCGTGGCGCCTGTCCGAACAGGCATTGCGTTATGCCCAGGCGAAGAAGTGGAGCCCGGAGCTGACGGCCTGCCTGGCGGACAAGAATACTGCAGATAAGCGGTCGTTCTGCCACTTCGGTCCGCAAGGCCTCTCGGTGTCAGCGTTGGTCTGGGGCGACAGCCACGCCACGGCGTTGATTCCAGCGCTTGAGGACGCGGCCAATCGGCACGATATCAGTCTGGTCCAGGCCAGTTTTGCCGGGTGTGTGCCGTTGGACGGTCTGGAGAACATCACCCCGTGCGCGCATTTCAACCAGCGCGTCGAGAAGGCCCTGGCCGAACAGTCGTTCAGCGATGTCGTGCTGGCGGCGCGCTGGAGCCTGTACCTCTATGGGCAGATGTCGGGTGACAAGGAACATGCGCTAAAAGACCTGGGCACCGGCAAGTACGTGCGTGCCGTGGCCGAGCAGCGCTTCGAGCAGGGCTTGCGTGAACGCATCCAGGGGCTGCGCGCCGCCGGGCATCGCGTGTGGCTGGTCAAGGAAGTGCCGTTGCAGGAAATCATCGTGCCGTACCGCCTCAGTCGCCTGGCCATGATGCACCGGCCGGTGGACGGCGAAGGGCTCCCCGTGGCGGAGCACGAGAAGCGCCAGGCCTTTATCACTCGGCTGTTTGACGAACTGGCCGCCGCCGACAGTGGCGTCACCGTGCTGGACCCCGCGCCCCTGCTGTGTGGCGCCGACGGCCTGTGCCGGGTCGAGCTCGACGGCCGCGCGCTGTACACCGACGATAACCACCTCTCCGACGTCGGCGCGCGACATGTCCAGGCGTTCCTGGAACCGCTGTTCCGTTCGCTACAATCACGGGGGCTGACGGCCAATTAAGCTGCCAGCCGTCCTTAGAGCAGGTAGGATGTACGCCTATTTTACGGGTGGCATGGTTAATGAAATTCAAGGATCTTCGGGATTTCGTGCAGCAACTTGAGCAGCGCGGAGAGTTGAAACGCATCCACGTGCCGGTTTCGCCGGTGCTGGAAATGACTGAGATTTGCGACCGTACCCTGCGCAACAAGGGCCCGGCGCTGCTATTCGAGAACCCGACCGGTTTTGATATCCCGGTGCTCGGCAACCTGTTCGGCACCCCCGATCGCGTGGCCTTTGGCATGGGCGCCGAGTCGGTCAGCGAATTACGCGAGATCGGCAAGTTGCTGGCGTTCCTCAAGGAGCCCGAGCCACCCAAGGGCTTGAAGGACGCCTGGTCGAAGCTGCCGATCTTCCGCAAGATCATTGCCATGGCGCCCAAGGTGGTCAAGGACGCGGTGTGCCAGGAAGTGGTCATCGAAGGCGATGACGTCGACCTGGGCATGCTGCCGGTGCAGACCTGCTGGCCCGGCGATGTCGGCCCGCTGATCACCTGGGGCCTGACCGTCACCAAGGGCCCGAACAAGGATCGCCAGAACCTCGGCATCTACCGTCAGCAAGTGATCGGCCGCAACAAGGTGATCATGCGTTGGCTGAGCCACCGTGGCGGCGCGCTGGACTTCCGTGAATGGTGCGAAAAGCACCCCGGCAAGCCGTTCCCGGTCTCCGTGGCCCTGGGCGCCGACCCGGCCACTATCCTCGGCGCCGTGACCCCAGTGCCGGACAGCCTGTCCGAATACGCCTTCGCCGGCCTGCTGCGCGGCAACCGCACCGAGCTGGTGAAGTGCCGTGGCAACGACCTGCAAGTGCCGGCCACCGCGGAAATCATCCTCGAAGGCGTGATCCACCCCGGCGAAATGGCCGACGAAGGCCCCTACGGCGACCACACCGGCTACTACAACGAAGTCGACAGCTTCCCGGTGTTCACCGTCGAGCGCATCACTCATCGGATCAAGCCGATCTACCACAGCACCTACACCGGCCGTCCGCCGGATGAGCCGGCGATTCTCGGTGTGGCGCTGAACGAAGTGTTCGTGCCGATCCTGCAGAAGCAGTTCCCGGAAATCACCGACTTCTACCTGCCGCCGGAAGGCTGTTCGTACCGCATGGCCATCGTGACCATGAAGAAGTCGTACCCAGGCCATGCCAAGCGGGTCATGCTCGGCGTGTGGTCGTTTTTGCGACAGTTCATGTACACCAAGTTCGTTATCGTCACCGACGACGACATCAACGCCCGCGACTGGAACGACGTGATCTGGGCCATCACCACGCGCATGGACCCCAAGCGCGACACGGTGATGATCGACAACACGCCGATCGACTACCTCGACTTCGCCTCGCCGGTCTCGGGCCTGGGCTCGAAGATGGGCCTGGATGCCACGCACAAATGGCCGGGTGAGACCACCCGCGAGTGGGGCAGGGTGATCGTCAAGGACGAAGCCGTGACGGCGCGTGTCGATGCGATCTGGAAAGAGTTGGGAATAGATTGATGCGTGTGACCCTGCAACCTTCCGGCGCCGTATTGGAGCTGGTCCCCGGTGAGCGAATCCTCGAAGGTGCGCGCCGCCTGGGCTACGAATGCCCGCAAGCCTGTCGCAATGGCGTGTGCCACGTGTGCGCGGCGCTGTTGGTGGACGGCCGGGTGCGGCAGTCCGGTGAAATACGCGACCACGGGGAGTTCTACACCTGCATCGCCGAGCCGCTGGAGGATTGTGTGGTGTTGTGGGATGGCGTGCTGGCGCCGGGAGAGTTGCCGTTGCGCAAGTTGTCGTGCCAAGTGAGTGAATGCGTGCAAGTCGGTGGCGATGTATGGCGCGTGCGCTTGCTCGCCCCGGCCGGCAAGGCCGTGCGTTACCACGCCGGGCAATACCTGATGATTGAACGGGATAACGGCGAGAAGTCGGCGTTTTCCCTGGCTTCGGCGCCCCACGCCGGACGCGAACTGGAACTGCACGTGCTGGCCCGCGAGGACAGCGCGCGCAATCTGATCGAGCAATTGCAGCGCAACCGGATGGCCCGCATCGAGCTGCCGTTTGGCGATACCCACCTGGCCGAGTTGCCCGATGGGCCGTTGGTGCTGATCGCTGCGGGTACCGGCATGGCGCAGATGCACAGCCTGATCGAGCACTGCCGCGCCACCGGCTTCAAACACCCGGTGCATTTGTATTGGGGCGTGCGGCGTCCGGAAGATTTCTACGAGATCGAGCATTGGGATCAATGGCTGCAACTGCCCAACCTGTTCCTGCACAAAGTGGTCAGTGACCTGTGCGGTTGGGAAGGACGCTGTGGGCTGTTGCATGAAGCGGTGTGCGAAGACATCCACGACCTCAAAGGCGTGCATGTCTACGCCAGCGGTTCACCGGCGATGATCTACGGCACATTGGATGCGCTGGTGGCTGCGGGCATGGATGCACACCAGATGCGCGCCGACGTATTCGCCTACGCCCCGCGGCCCTGAAACCTGCGCCGGCTCTGGTGGAGGAGCTGGCGTCGCTGTCAGAAACGCACGCCGGTCGTGATCATCGCCGCATTGAACCCCAGCAGCACCAACTCCGCCGCCACCGGCCCGTAATGGGTGCCCACGGACGGTATGATCACCGGCGCCACGCCGAAACGGTTCAACGGGATTTTGTCGCGGTACTTGCCGCGATAGCCCTGGATCGCCCCGCCGGTCAGTTTCAGATACACCGGATAGTCGGTCATGTCATAGCGTTTGCCCGCGTAGACGTAGTACGAGCGTTGGCTGAACGAGTTGCGGAACGTCGCCGCCCCATACACCAAACCTGACGCTTCATTGCGCTCCAGGCCAAGCAAATCCTGGTTGTTGTTGTGGTCCGGGTCGGGGGAGAAGTGCCGGGTGTAGACGCTGGTCTGCGCATACCAGAAGCCCTTGTCATCGTCGACGGGCGGGGTTTCGACAGCGAGAGCGGTGGTGGCCTGGGCCAGGAGCAGCAGGCCCGGCAATCGTAATTTTTTCATAGGTGCGACCTCGAGTAACCGGTGTGAAGGGTGACCGACTGAGTCGTGCCAGCTGCGCTATTTTGACGGTCAAGCGCTTTGCCGGGCTGAACCGGAGCTGAAAATACTGGGATTGCTTCTGGAGATAGCGGTGGTCGTTCAGCCTATTGTACTTTTTTGCCGTATGGTCACAGCAGCGCGTTTTATTACGGTAGAGTTGCTAACAATTGGTAACACATAGGAGGCGAGCCACTTTTCGCCATGACCGCCATCGAATCCGATCTTTTGCAATTGGCTTACCCTCCGCGGCTCGATCTGGGACCGCAACTCACGCACGAACAGTTGATGAACTCGATGCAGGCCACCATGGCCCGGCATAAGGGCGGGCCGGTCTGGCTATTCGCTTACGGTTCGCTGATCTGGCGGCCGGAATGTTCATCGACCGAGCGGGTTCGGGCGCGAGTCCATGGCTATCACCGTGGTTTGTACCTGTGGTCCCACGAGCATCGGGGTACGCCGGAGTTGCCCGGGTTGGTGTTCGGCCTGGATCGTGGCGGCTCGTGCAGCGGGTTTGCCTACCGTCTGCCGGAAGATCAGTTAGAAGCCTCGCTGTACGCCTTGTGGCAGCGCGAAATGCCTTACCCCTCCTATCGGCCGCACTGGCTCAGCTGCCGTCTGGAAGATGGCAGTCGGGTGCAGGCATTGGGGTTTGTATTGGAGCGGCACCTGCCGAGCTACGCTGGCAATCTGCCCGACATCGTGCTCAGCCATGTGCTGCAAAGCGCTTGCGGGCGTTACGGCACGACGCGCGATTATGTCGAGCAGACCGTCAACGCCCTGCGCAGCCACGCCATGCCAGACAAAAACCTGGAGGCGCGGCTCAAGCGTTGTGCCAAGGATTGCTCAGGCGATTAACGCGCCAAACGCAGGAAATATGAGCAAATGCATGTTCTCTTACGAACATGTCGCGAATAGACAGGTGATGGTCGAGGACACCGGCCCTCCCACATTCAAGCGCATTTCACCTCGGCAGGCGGGTTTGCACGACCACCTTACCCACCGCCTTGCGCTGCCCCAGGTCATTGATCGCCTGGGCCGCCTGTTCCAGCGGATACACCTGCGACACCAGCGGTTTCAACTTGCCCTCGGCATACCAACCAAACAGCTGCTGGAAGTTCGCCGCATTGTCCTGCGGCTGGCGCTGGGCGAACGCGCCCCAGAACACTCCGACCACGGCCGCGCCCTTGAGCAGCGCCAGGTTCACCGGCAGCTCCGGAATGCGCCCGCTGGCAAAACCCACCACCAACAGGCGGCCGTTCCAGGCGATGGCGCGGATGGCCTGGTCAAACAAGTCGCCGCCCACCGGGTCGTAGATCACGTCGGCGCCGTTCCCGTCGGTCAGGCGCTTGACCTCATCTTTCAGGCTGGCTTCGCTGTAGTTGATCAGCTCATCGGCGCCGGCGGCCTTGGCCACCGCCAGTTTGTCGGCGCTGCTGGCGGCGGCGATGACCCGGGCGCCCATGGCCTTGCCGATTTCCACGGCAGCCAGGCCCACGCCGCCGGAGGCGCCGAGGACCAGCAAGGTTTCGCCGGGCTGCAGGTTGGCCCGTTGTTTCAGCGCATGCATCGAGGTGCCGTAGGTCATGCTGAACGCGGCGGCGGTGTTGAAGCCCATGCTGGGCGGGATCGGCAGCACGTTATAGCCGGGCACCGCGACCTGTTCGGCAAAACTGCCCCAGCCGGTCAGCGCCATCACGCGGTCTCCTACCTTCAGGTGGCTGACCTTTTCCCCCACTTCACTGACCACGCCCGCTGCTTCGCCACCCGGCGAGAACGGGAACGGCGGCTTGAACTGGTACTTGCCCTCGATGATCAGCGTGTCCGGGAAGTTGACCCCGGCGGCATGCACGTCCAACAGGATTTCGTTCTTCTTGATCGCCGGGCTGGCGATGTCTTCCAGCACCAGGGTTTCGGCGGGGCCGAAGGCTTTGCACAGCACAGCTTTCATCGGACTATTCCTTTTGGCGTCGTGGCCGATAAGTGTAGGAGGGTATGCCCGTGGGTCAACGAGCATGCCCGGGCCTGATAAGTCGCCATAAGCTTGTGCTCTGCCTTGCTAGCGTTATGCTACTGGGCTACCGAATGTGAGGAATGAACTGTGAAAGCGTGGATTCTGTTGATGCTGGCCCTGACCTTGCCAATGGCGGCCCAGGCGCAAGAGGCGAAAGAAGGCGAGGCGCCGAAGGTCAGCTATATCAGCCTGGCCCCGCCGTTCGTGGGCAACTATGGCTTGGACGGTACGTCCAAGCTCAAGGTGTACAAGGCCGATATCGCTCTGCGCGTGACCGGCACCGAAGCGGCCGCCGCCATCAAAGCCAACGATGCGTTGATTCGTAATCAACTGGTGGCGCTGTTCACCCAGCAAACCAACGAGACCATGAGCACGGTTGAGGGCAAGGAAAAACTGCGCCAGGAAGCCCTGAAGCAGACCCAGCAAGTGATGAACGACGAAACCGGCAAGCCGGTGGTGGAAGACCTGTTGTTCAACAACCTGATCATCCAATAGTCGCGGCGCGACGATCGCAAGCAAGCCCGCTCCCACAAGGGAATGCGTTCCACCTGTGAGAGCAGGCTTGCCTGCGATAGCGGCCGGGCAGGCACCTCAAGACGCCAGGCTCTTGCGGAACCGCGCCAGCGCCACCAAAAAGAACAGCAAGCCAATCCCCGCCAGCGCCAGCATGTCCGGCCACACCACGCTCATGCCCGCATCGCGGAACAGGATCGCCGCGCTCAGGCTCACAAAGTGCGTCGACGGCGAGGCCTGCATCACCCACTGCAACCATTCGGGCATGCTGTCCAGCGGCGTGCTGCCGCCGGAGAGCAACAGCATCGGGATGATCACTGGGATTGCCAGCAAGCCGAACTGCGGCGTCGAGCGGGCGAGGGTGGCGAGGAAGATCCCCAGGGCGGTGCTGGCAAACAGGTACAGCGCGGTCACGAACAGAAACAGGCTCAGCGACCCGGCCAGCGGCACGCCGAGCATGCCCTTGACCACCACTTCCAGTGACACCCAGGTACACAGCACCACCACCAGCAGGTTGCTCCAGATTTTCGCCAGCATGATTTCCAGCGCCGTCAGCGGCAGCACCAGCAAATGGTCGAGGGTGCCATGTTCGCGCTCGCGCAGCAGCGCGGTGCCGGTGAGCACGATGGCGAGGATGGTGATGTTGTTGACGATCTGGATGACTGCGAGGAACCAGCCGCCCTCCAGGTTGGTATTGAACAGCGCCCGCGTTGTCAGCAGCGCCGGCGCTTTGCTGGCGGAGTCGGCCTGGCCGCTGTAGGTCAGCAGCTCGCGTTGGAAAATCCGCCCGATGTAGCCGGCGCCCATGAACGCCTGGCTCATCGCCGTGGCATCGACGTTCACCTGCACATCGGGCTCGCGACCGGCCAACAGGTCGGCCTGGAAATTCGCCGGTACGTTGATCACGAACGTGTACTGGCCGCTGTCCATGACCTTATCCAACTGGTCATACGCCAGCGGCACGGGTGACTGGAACTCGGGCGGCTGCAACGCCTCGGCCATCTGCCGCGAGATCGCGCTGTGGTCCTCGTCGACAAACGCTACGCTGGCGTTGTGTACGCCAATCACCGAGCCGGCCGCGGGCATGTAGATCGCGACCGTGAAGGCGTAGAACAGAAACAGCAGCAGCACGCTGTCGTGGCGCAGGCTGGTCAGTTCCTTGATCCCCAGGCGCAGGATGTGCGCGAACTTATGCATCAAGCCTCCTGCTTCTTCAGCATGATCAGGCTAAGCCCGGTAAACCCGAGGAAAAACCCGAACAGCGCCAGGCACTGCGGCCACAGTTGCCGCAGGTCGAGGGCCTTGGTGAACGTGCCCACCGCAATATCGAGAAAGTGCCCCGCCGGAAACAGCGTGCCCATCACCGCCGCCGCGCCTTCCAGGGACGAACGCGGCACGATCAGCCCGGAGAACTGGATGGTCGGCAGGCTGGTGATGATCATGGTGCCGAGGATCGCGGCGATCTGGGTGCGGGTGAACGCGGAAATCAGCAGGCCCATGCTGGTGGTGGCGAGCACGTACAGCAGGCCGCCGAACGCCAGGGTCAGGCCGCTGCCCTTGAACGGCACGCCGAACAGCCAGCGGTTCATCGCGACCAGCACCGCCAGGTTGATCAGGCTCACGGCCAGGTACGGCGTCTGTTTGCCCAGCAGGAATTCCAGGCGGGTCAGGGGCGTGGCGTAGAAGTTGGTGATCGAACCCAGCTCCTTTTCGCGCACGATGCCCAGGGCGGTGAGCATCGCCGGGATGAAGGCGAGGATCAGTGCCATCACGCCTGGGCCGATGGCGTTCACACTGACCACATCCTGGTTGTAGCGAAAGCGGGTTTCGAGCTTGGCCGCGCCTTGGCTGTTCTGCGGCTGGCTGCTCAGCTCGGCCAGTTGCTGCAGGTTGGCCTGGTGGACCGCTTCTACATAGTTCCGGCTGGTTTCCGCGCGAAACGGCATGCCGCCGTCGAGCCAGGCCGCCACGCTGGGTTGGCGGCCGGCGTAGAGGTCACGACCAAAACCGGGCGGGATTTCCAGGGCCAGTTTGATTTCCGAACGTTGCAGGCGCCGGTGCAGTTCGTTGGCATCCTGGATCGGCGTTTGTTCGGCGAAATAGCGTGAGCCGCGAAACGCCTCCAGGTAGGCGCGGCTTTGCGGGGTCTGGTCCTGGTCGTAGACGGCGAAGGCGAGGTTTTCCACGTCCAGGGAAATGCCGTAGCCGAAGATCACCATCATGAACATCGCCCCGAGCAGGGCGAAGGCCATACGCACCTTGTCGCGCAGCAGTTCCTTGCCTTCACGGCTGGCCACGGCCAGCAGGCGCGACAGGCTGAAGCCGCGCTTGCTCACCGGCGGCGCGCTGGTTTCGCTGACGGTGGCGGTGGGCGCGTTAGGTTCGGCCTCGCCCTGGGCTTGCTCCAGGCACGTGACGAACGCGGCTTCGAGGGTGTCGCCGTGGAATTGCTGCTGCAGCGCGTCGGGCGTGTCGCAGGCGAGCACCTTGCCGGCGTGCATCAGGGAGATGCGGTCGCAACGCTGGGCTTCGTTCATGAAGTGGGTGGACAGAAAGATCGTCACCCCTTGTTCGCGCGACAGTTCGATCAGCAGCCGCCAGAAGTCATCCCGCGCCGCCGGGTCGACGCCCGAGGTCGGTTCATCGAGGATCAGCACTTCAGGACGATGCAGCACCGCTACGGCCAACGACAAGCGCTGACGCAAGCCGAGGGGCAGTTCGCCCGACGGCTGCTCGGCCACCTCGCTGAGGTCGAAACGCTGGATCAACTCGTCGATCCGCTTGCCGCTGTCGACCTTGGGCAAATCGAACAACTGCGCGTGCAGCACCAGGTTCTGAAGCACGCTGAGTTCGCCATACAGCGAAAAGCTCTGCGACATGAAACCCACACGCTTGCGGGTGGCCAGGTCCTTGGCGTTCACCGGGTTGCCCAGCAACGTGGCACTGCCCTCGGTGGCCGGCATCAGGCCGGTGAGGACTTTCATGGTGGTGGTCTTGCCGCAGCCGTTGGAGCCGAGAAAACCGAAGATCTCGCCCCGGCCGATGGCGAAGCTGACTTTATCGACGGCGGTGAAGTCGCCAAAGCGCAGGGTCAGGTCGTGGGCTTCGATGGCGATATCAGCGTTGTTGCCTGTGCGCGGCGGGATGACCAGCGGCTGGTTGTCATGGGCGTTGTCGCCCTGGAAGTGGGTGAAGGCTTCGTCCAGTTTGCCGCTGGGGGTCACTGCCGCCAGCTCACTGCTCAAACCGTCGGCGATCAGTTTGCCGCGGTCGAGCATCAGGCAATGTTCAAACTGCTCGGCCTCTTCCATGTAGGCCGTGGCCACCAGCAGCGTCAGTTGCGGGCGCTCGCTGCGCACGGTTTCGACCAGCTCCCAGAAGCGCCGACGGGACAGCGGGTCGACCCCGGTGGTGGGTTCGTCGAGGATCAACAGGTCCGGGTCGTGGATCAGCGCGCAGCACAGGCCGAGTTTCTGCTTCATCCCGCCGGAGAGTTTGCCGGCCGGCCGTTCGGCGAAGCGCTCGAGGTCGGTGGCCAGCAGCAGGTTGTGCATGCGCTGGTTGCAATCGGCTTTGGACAGGCCGAACAGCGTCGCAAAGAAGCGGATGTTTTCGCGGATGGACAGTTCGGGGTACAGGTTGCCGCCCAGGCCTTGAGGCATGAAGGCGATGCGCGGGTACAGGCTGTTGCGGTGGCGGCGGTTGGCGATGGAGCCGCCGAGCACCTCCAGTTGGCCGTCCTGGAGTTTTTTAACCCCGGCGATCAAACCCAGCAGGCTCGACTTGCCGGCGCCATCCGGGCCGATCAGCCCGCAGCGCGTGCCGGTGGGCAGGCTGAAGGCGATATCGACCAGCGCCTGTTGCTTGCCGTAGCGGTGCTGGATGCCGGTGGCGTGCAGCGCCAGATCGGTCATTGCAGGTTGGCCGGCCATGGGATGTCAGCCGTGCGAACGTAGCCGGCGCCGGGCATGCCCGGTTTGGCCTGCGGCACGGCGCTGGGTTGGGTCAGGCGCAGTTTGACGCGGAATACCAGTTTCTGGCGTTCATCGCGGGTCTCCACCTCTTTGGGGGTGAACTGCGATTTAGCCGCGACGAAGCTGATTTTGGCCGGCAGCGATTGGCCGGGGAGCGCGTCGAGGAGGATGCGCGCATCGCTGCCGACGGTCAGGGCGCCGGTCACCGAAGCGGGCAGGTAGAGGTTCATGTACTGATCCTCGGGGTCGATCAGCAGCAATACGCGCCCGCCCGCGCCGAGCACTTCGCCCGGCTCGGCCAGGCGCAGCTGGATAATGCCGTCGATGGGCGCGCGCAGGCTGCTGTCGTCGATTTCGCTGGTGAGCTGCGCCACCTGGGCCTGGGCGGCGCCGATGGCGGCCTTGGCCGAATTGACCTGGGCCTGGGCGGCGACCACGGCCGCATTCCCGGTGTTCTGGCGCGCCTGCTGTTGGTCGATCAGTTGGCCACTGGCGAAGCCGCGTTTGTACAGCTCCTGGGTCCGCTGGAGTTCCTGGTGGGCAAGCAGTTGTTCGCTCTGACGCAATTGCACATTGGCCTCGGCGGCGGCAAGGTTTTCCCTGGCCCGCAGCACTTCGGCTTCGGCCTGGGCGCGCTGGGCTTCCAGAGTGCGGGTGTCCATGCGCGCGAGCAGTTGGCCCTTGAGTACCTTGTCGCCTTCATCCACCCGCACTTCTTCCAGACGCCCGGGGATCTTGGCGGCGATCTGCACTTCGGTGGATTCCAGGCGGCCGTTGCCCATGCTCAAGCCTTCGGGCAGGCGGTCCTGGGTGGATTTCCAGTAACCGAAACCGCCAGCGGCGAGCAGCAACACAATCAGGAGGGTGGCAAACAGCTGGGAGGTGCGGTGGTTCGTGGACATAGATGCTTCCTGCGGTGTTAGCGTCCTAGTCTGACGGGTTCGGCCCGAGGGCGCTTGATACGGGTCAAATGAAGCGCAAGCCTAACCCGGTTGCGCTGCAGATGCATGCGTCGGGCGCGTGACTGCAAGGTTCTGCGGTTCAGCCCAGCGCGAGGACCGCCGACCATTGCTCGGCGGTCACCGGCATCACTGACAGACGGCTACCTTTTTGCACCAGGGGCAGTTCGGCCAGGGCGGTTTGCTGCTTCAGATAGCCCAGGCCGAGCACCTTGGGAAACGTCTGGACGTGGGCCACGTCGATCGCGCTCCACGGGTTTTTGTCCGGGCTGGCCTTGGCGTCGAAATAGTGGCTGGAAGGTTCCAGCGCGGTGGGGTCGGGATACGCCGCCACGACGATTTTGCCGATGCCGGCAATGCCAGGCTCGGGGCAGCTGGAGTGGTAGAAGAAAAACTCATCGCCCACCGCCATCGCACGCAGAAAGTTGCGCGCCTGATAGTTGCGAACCCCGTCCCATCGCGCTTCGCCGAGGTGTTCCAGGCCGGTGATGGAGAATTCGTCGGGCTCGGATTTCATCAGCCAGTAGGCCATTGGGGGGCTCCTGAAAAAGGCGTTGGACAGGTTGTGGGGCAATTGCATGACAAACCGACGGTCGGTTGGCGTCAAGGTTTGCGTGTTGGTTCACGTTAACGCAGAATGCCGGGATTTTAAGCTTGACGCAGCTGCAACGGACTACTTTGGAACGTTGTTGTCATCGTGTACGAGGTGCCTGAAGGGGGGCAATCGATGCAACGCAAACCGGATTTACTATGGATACTGGTTATTTTGTTTGGTCTGGGCGTCGTGACCACCGGGTATGCGCAAAGCTTATGGTCGAACAAGACCGATGCGCCCGTTGAGCTGACCCAGCAGCCGCCACAACCGTTCAAGCGTTAACTCTTCTTCAGGGCGTCGCGGGTTCCAGCGACGCCTGTGCGATATACCACTGCTTATCGGTGACGGTGCCCGCCAACGGCACGTCCCAACTCGCCTGCACCAGCCGTTCGACTTTCTGGCATTCATGGGCCAGGCCCAGCAGCGTCGGCTTGCGCCAGTGCTGGCGGCGCGCCAGGTAAGCCAGGCTGCGGTCATAAAAACCGCCACCCATGCCCAGCCGTCCCCCCGCGTCATCGAACCCCACCAACGGCAATAGCACCAGGTCCAGCGCCCAGACCTTGCGCTGGCGGCGGACATTCACCCGTGGTTCAAGAATGCGAAAGCGATTGGGCAGCAACTTCTCCCCGGGACGAACGCGCTGGAACACCATCTTGGTCCGTGGCCAGGCGCTGAGCACCGGCAGGTAAGTGGCCTTGCCCCGCCGCTGAGCCGCACGCAGCAGCAAGCGCGGATCGATTTCACCGTCCGTCGGCAGATACAGGGAAATATGCTTGGCCCGGCGAAACAGCGGGTGCTGTGCCAGTTGCCGATACACGCCTTGGGCGGCTTTTCGCTGCTCGCTTGGCGTGAGTGCGCGGCGGGCGTTGCGCAACATGCGTCGAAGTTGCGGACGGGAAAGCGGCGCAGGTTCGGTCATGGTTTTTCGGCTCATAAAACAATGCCAGTCCTGGGACTGGCATTGAGTTTGGGATTCAGGCTCCCCGACAGAACCGCTGTCGACTAAGCCCTTGAACCCGAAAGTTCAAGGTGGAAGAAGCAGTAGGCTTTAAGGCTTTCCGTCTAGCGGACATGCACACCAGCCAAACGTGCAACTTCCAGGGTAGTGCGAATCGGCTCCGGGACATCGCCGACTGGCAAGCACGCCAGGGAGTGGGGCGAGTATACCTTAAACAGATGCGGCAATCAGCCCTTGGATGTGTCGGAATCGTTGGACAGTGCCAGGTCCACACGCTCCAGCAGGTCACGTACCTGCTCGCGCGTCGAGCCGCTGGCCTGCACGTCCGGGCGCTCCTGCTTATGCAGCAGATCGTGGGTGATATTCAACGCGGCCATCACGGCGATGCGGTCGGCGCCGATCACTTTGCCGCTGCTGCGGATTTCACGCATCTTGCCGTCCAGGTAGCGGGCGGCGCTCACCAGGTTGCTGCGCTCTTCCTGGGGGCAGATGATCGAATATTCTTTGTCGAGAATCTGCACGGTGACGCTATTGCTTGAACTCATGAGTCTTGCTCCAGGGCCTTCAGGCGCGAAATCATCGACTCGACCTTACGCCGGGCGATTTCGTTTTTTTCAATGAGGTGAGCGCGTTCCTCGCGCCAGGTCTTTTCCTGAGCTAATAGGAGTCCGTTTTGCCTCTTTAGTTGCTCGACCCGATCAATTAGCAATTCGAGTCTGGCCATCAGCGCTTGCAGGTCGGTGTCTTCCATTGGGTTCCACTGGATTTGTCTGATGAATGGCAACTGCAGGATAAACGATCTGACGCCCTTGATAGTCTGGTGCGTCTGCCGGTGCTAGGATACAGCGCTTCATTCTAGACATTGCGCCGTCTGGCGCCTAGCTCACCATGCCCATTCAGAACTCCCCGTACGACGCTTTTACCAAACTGCTGAGCTCCAGCGGTCATCCTTGCTCTCCCGCCGAACTGCACGGCGTGTTGCTGGGCCGCAGTTGCACCGGTGTTGGCTTTGACGCCGACAACTGGCTGGCCGATGTGGCCGAACTGCTGGAAACCGAGCCCTCCGAGAACGTGCGTAACGCGCTGATCGGCCTGCAGGAAATGGTCAAGGGCGAGCTGACCGGTGATGACGTCACCGTGGTCCTGCTGCTGCCGACCGACGATGCACCGCTCACCGAACGTGCTGCCGCGCTGGGCCAATGGTGCCAGGGCTTCCTCCATGGCTTTGGCGTGAATGCCGGCGGCCTGGAGCTGAGCACCGACGCCAAGGAAGTGCTGCAGGACCTGGCGGCCATCTCCCAGGTGCAAGATGCCCTGGAAGAATCCGAAGACGGCGAAGGCGACTACATGGAAGTCATGGAATACCTGCGCGTCGCGCCGCTGCTGCTGTTCACCGAGACCAAGAAGTCCGCTGAACCGGCCACCCCCAAGCCGTCGCTGCACTGAGAAAGGAAGCCCGTCTGCCCATGATCCATATCCCGAAAGCGGAATACACCCGTCGCCGCAAGGCGCTCATGGCGCAGATGGAGCCCAACAGTATCGCGATCCTGCCGGCCGCCGCGGTGGCCATCCGCAATCGCGATGTCGAACATGTCTACCGCCAGGACAGCGATTTCCAGTACCTGAGCGGCTTCCCCGAGCCCGAAGCGGTGATCGTGCTGATGCCCGGTCGCCCGCACGGCGAGTACGTGCTGTTCTGTCGCGAACGCAATGCCGAGCGCGAACTGTGGGACGGCTTGCGCGCCGGTACCGAAGGCGCGATCCGTGATTTTGGCGCCGACGATGCCTTCCCCATCACCGATATCCACGACATCCTGCCCGGCCTGATCGAAGGCCGCGACCGGGTGTATTCGGCGATGGGCAGCAATGCCGAGTTCGACCGGCACCTGATGGAGTGGATCAACATTATCCGCTCCAAAGCGCACCTGGGCGCCCAACCGCCGAACGAATTCGTTGCCCTGGATCATCTGCTCCACGATATGCGCCTGTATAAATCGGCGGCGGAAGTGAAGGTGATGCGCGAAGCTGCGCGGATTTCCTGCGCCGCCCACGTGCGGGCCATGCAGGCCAGCCGCGCCGGCTTGCGCGAGTTCAGCCTCGAAGCCGAGCTGGATTACGAGTTCCGCAAAGGCGGCGCGAAGATGCCGGCCTATGGCTCCATCGTCGCCGCCGGGCGCAACAGTTGCATCCTGCATTACCAGCAGAATGACGCGCTGCTCAAGGACGGCGACCTGGTGCTGATCGACGCCGGTTGCGAGATCGACTGCTACGCCAGCGACATCACCCGCACCTGGCCGGTCAGCGGCAAGTTTTCGCCCGAGCAACAGGCGATCTATGAAGTCGTGCTGGCCGCCCAGGAAGCCGCCTTCGCCGAGATTGCACCGAACAAGCATTGGAACCAGGCCCATGAGGCCACCGTGCAGGTCATCACCGCCGGGCTGGTGAGGCTGGGGTTGCTGCAAGGGGACGTTGACGAACTGATCGCCGGCGAAGCCTACAAACCGTTCTACATGCACCGCGCCGGCCATTGGCTGGGGATGGATGTGCATGATGTCGGCGAGTACAAAGTGGGCGGTGAATGGCGTGTGCTGGAGGTCGGCATGACGTTGACCGTGGAGCCGGGGATCTATATTTCGCCGGACAACCAGAGCGTGGCAAAGAAATGGCGTGGCATCGGCGTACGCATCGAGGACGACGTGGTAGTGACCAAGCAAGGCTGTGACATTCTGACCGGCGGCGTGCCCAAGACCGTCGCCGACATCGAAGCGTTGATGGCGGCCGCCCGATGAGCCGGGTCAACCTGGCCATTATCGGTGGCGGCCTGGTGGGCGCGAGCCTTGCGTTGGCGCTGCAGGACGGGGCCAAGGCGCGGGGCTGGAAGATCCTGCTGATCGAACCCTTCGCACCGGGTGACAGCTACCAGCCGAGCTACGACGCACGCTCTTCGGCGCTGTCCTATGGCGCGCGGCAGATCTATCAGCGTCTGGGTCTGTGGCAGGCCATCTCCCGCCGCGCCGAGCCGATCAAGCAGATCCATGTGTCGGATCGCGGGCGCTTCTCCACCGCGCGCTTATCCGCCATGGAAGAGGGCGTGCCGGCCCTCGGCTACGTGGTTGAGAACGCCTGGCTCGGCCAATGCCTGTGGCAAGGCCTGGATAAGGACGTGGTCAGCTGGCGTTGCCCGGCCGAAGTCACGCGCATGGAGCCGCTGCCCGATGGCTATCGCCTGACCCTCAACGACGAAACCGTGCTGGAGTGCGACCTGGCGGTGCTGGCCGACGGCGGTCGCTCCGGCCTGCGCGAGCAACTGGGGATCGGCGTGAAATCCCGCCCGTACAACCAGAGCGCGCTGATCGCCAATATCACCCCGAGCGAAGCCCACAACGGCGAAGCCTTCGAGCGCTTCACCGATGAAGGCCCGATGGCCCTGCTGCCGCTGCCGGACAACCGCTGCGCGCTGGTCTGGACCCGTGCCGGCATGGACGCCCAGCGCCTGGCCAACCTGGATGAGCGCAGTTTCCTCAGTGAATTGCAGGGCGTGTTCGGCTACCGCCTGGGCACCTTGAAGCAGGTCGGTGCGCGGCATCTGTACCCGCTGACCCTGGTGGAAGCCGAAGAACAAGTGCGCTCGCACCTGGCGATCCTCGGCAATGCCGCCCACAGCCTGCACCCGATTGCCGGGCAGGGCTTCAACCTGTCCCTGCGCGATGCGAATGCCTTGGCCGAGGCCTTGCTGGCCGGGCCGGCGGTGCCGGGTGACCTGGCGACCTTGCAGGCATATCGCGAGCGGCAACGCATGGATCAAACGCTGACCGTGGGCTTCTCCGATCAGGTCACGCGCCTGTTCGGCAGCGCCCAGCCGCTGGTCGCGCTGGGGCGCAACATGGGCCTGCTGGGCCTCGACCTGCTGCCGCCGGCGAAACGCTGGTTCGCCCGTCAGGCCATGGGCCTGGGTACGCGTCCCGATGCGTAGCCGCGACTACATCGTTTGGGACGGGATGAGATTAACCCTTTACGTGCGGCGCAAGCCGCCAGCGAGACAGGCTTAAAGCATGGATATGCGCGCAGATGTGCTGATTGTCGGGGCCGGAATGGTCGGGAGCGCCCTGGCGCTGGCGTTGCAGGGCAGTGGCCTGCAGGTGCTGCTGCTCGACGGCAGCCCGCTGAGCGTCAAGCCGTTCGAGCCTGACGCGGCTTTCGAGCCGCGGGTGAGCGCCTTGTCGGCCGCCAGCCAGCGCATCCTTGAGCGCCTTGGCGTGTGGGATGGCATCGTCGCACGGCGCGCCAGCCCGTATGGCGAGATGCAGGTGTGGGACGGCAGCGGCACTGGGCAGATCCATTTTTCGGCGGCCAGCGTGCATGCCGAAGTGCTCGGGCATATCGTCGAAAACCGCGTGGTCCAGGATGCCTTGCTCGATCGCCTGCACGACTGCGACCTGGGCCTGCTGGCCAACGCGCGCCTGGAACAGATGCGCCGCTCCGGCGATGACTGGCTGCTGACCCTGGCCGACGGCCGCACGCTGCGCGCGCCGCTGGTGGTCGCCGCCGATGGCGCCAACTCCGCGGTGCGCCGTCTGACCGGCACCGCGACCCGCGAATGGGATTACTTGCACAACGCTATCGTCACCAGCGTGCGCAGCAGCCAACCGCACCGGCGCACCGCCTGGCAACGCTTTACCGACACAGGTCCGCTGGCGTTTTTGCCGCTGGTGCGGGATGGGCAGGAGGACTGGTGTTCGATCGTCTGGTCGACCACGCCGGCTGAGTCCGCGCGCCTGATGGCGTTGGATGAGGAAAACTTCTGCCGTGAGCTGGAACGTGCCTTCGAAGGGCGCCTGGGCACGGTGCTCAGCGCCGACCCGCGTGTGTGTGTGCCCCTGCGCCAGCGCCACGCCAAACGTTATGTGGCCGAAGGCCTGGCGTTGATCGGCGATGCGGCCCACGTGATCCATCCATTGGCGGGGCAGGGGGTGAACCTCGGTTTTCTCGATGCGGCCGTGCTGGCCGAGGTGCTGTTATCGGCGAGCGAACGCGGTGAACGCCTGGCGGATGTGAAAGTGCTGAGCCGTTACGAGCGTCGGCGCATGCCGCACAACCTGGCGCTGATGGCGGCGATGGAAGGTTTCGAGCGCTTGTTCCAGGCCGACCAGTTGCCGTTGCGTTGGCTGCGCAATGCCGGCTTGAAGGTGGTCGACCAGATGCCGGAAGCCAAGGCGATCTTCGTGCGCCAGGCCCTTGGCTTGAGCGGGGATCTGCCGGAACTGGCCAGGCCCTGACACACCCGGCAGCCCGGGACTGCCCGCGATGAGGCGATACGTCGCACTGCAGAACGCGGCCTTGCAACATCTCGTAACGCCTCATTCGAGTGAGTGATTGAGATGCTAAATGTGAGTCCTTATCATTTGTACTCTTTTGTTCACGAGAGACCGCACCCATGTCGGCACCCAAGCGCCTCCTGACTGCCCTGGCACTCACCCTCATCGGCAGCACCACCGTGCAGGCGGCCGACGAAGTCGTGGTCTACTCCTCGCGCATCGACGAACTGATCAAGCCGGTGTTCGACGCCTACACCCAGAAAACCGGGGTGCAGGTGAAGTTCATCACCGACAAGGAAGCCCCGCTGATGCAGCGCATCAAGGCCGAGGGCGAGAACGCCACCGCCGACCTGCTGCTCACCGTCGACGCCGGCAACCTCTGGCAGGCCGAGCAGATGGGCATCCTGCAACCGTTCACCTCCAAGGTGATCGACGCCAATATTCCGCTGCAATACCGCTCGTCCGCCCACGCCTGGACCGGTTTGAGCCTGCGTGCGCGGACCCTCGCCTATTCCACCGACCGGGTGAAGCCGGGCGAGCTGACCACCTACGAAGCCCTGGCCGACAAACAATGGGAAGGCCGCCTGTGCCTGCGCACGGCAAAAAAGGTCTACAACCAGTCGCTGACCGCCACCCTGATCGAAACCCATGGCGCGGCCAAGACCGAAGAAATCATCAAGGGCTGGGTCAATAACCTGTCCACCGATGTGTTCTCCGACGACATCGCCGTGCTCGAAGCGATCAACGCCGGGCAGTGTGACGTGGGCATCGTCAACACTTACTACTACGGCCGCCTGCACAAGCAGAAGCCGAATCTGGCGGTGAAGCTGTTCTGGCCGAACCAGGGCGACCGTGGCGTGCATGTGAACCTGTCCGGCATCGGCCTGACCAAATACGCGCCGCACCCGGAAGCAGCCAAGGCGCTGGTGGAGTGGATGACCACGCCTGAGGCGCAGAAGATTTTTGCCGACATAAACCAGGAGTTCCCGGCCAACCCGACAGTGGCGCCGTCGGCTGAAGTGGCCAGTTGGGGCAAGTTCGTGGCGGACACCTTGCCGGTGGAAGTGGCGGGCAAGCGCCAGGCCGAGGCGATTCGCCTGATGGATCGGGCCGGCTGGAACTGAATGTGTAGGTGGGAGGGGGCTTGCTCCCTCCCACACTGTTTTGTGTCTGTCTGTAGATCATCCATTCCCAGGGAATTTGCTCTTGGCCCACCCCGCCCAACGCCGCTGGTACCTGCCGGTCTTCAGCGTCGCCGCCCTGGTGTTGCTGCCGCTGAGCGTGCTGTTGCTGTCCTGGCAAAGCATCGACGCGCAGATCTGGTCCCATCTGTGGGAAACCCAGATGCCGCGCCTGCTGGGCAATACCTTGACCCTGGTGCTCGGCGTCGGCGTCGGCGTGACCTTGCTGGGTGTGAGCCTGGCGTGGCTGACCAGCCTCTGCGAATTTCCCGGGCGGCGCTGGCTCGACTGGGCGCTGATGCTGCCGTTCGCGATCCCGGCGTATGTGCTGGCGTTTGTGTTTGTCGGCCTGCTGGACTTCTCGGGGCCGGTGCAGACCCTGCTGCGTGACGCGTTCGGCAGCGGCGTGCGCCTGCCCCGCGTGCGTTCCACCGGTGGGGTGGTCATTGTGTTGGTGCTGGTGTTCTATCCCTACGTCTACCTGCTGGCACGCACGGCGTTCCTGGCCCAGGGCAAGGGCTTGATGGAAGCGGCGCGCGTGCTGGGGCAATCGCCCTGGCAAGCCTTCTGGCGCGTGGCCCTGCCCATGGCGCGGCCGGCGATTGGCGCCGGCGTGGCCCTGGCGCTGATGGAGACCCTGGCGGATTTCGGCGCGGTCTCGGTGTTCAACTTCGATACCTTCACCACCGCGATCTACAAGACCTGGTACGGCTTTTTCAGCCTGTCCAGCGCGGCCCAGCTGGCCAGCCTGTTGCTGCTGGTGGTGATGCTGGTGCTCTACGGCGAGCGTCGTGCTCGCGGCGCCAGTCGGCCGAGCAATGAGCGGCCGCGCGGCAAGGCGCTGTATCACCTGCGCGGCTGGAAGGCGGCGGCGGCCAGTGGTTGGTGCGGCCTGGTGTTTGCCTGTGCCTTTGTCATTCCGATGCTGCAACTGCTCGCCTGGTTCTGGCAGCGCGGCCGCTTCGATCTGGACGAGCGCTATACCGGCCTGATCGTCCACACCCTGTACCTGGGCGGTATCGCGGCGCTGGTCACGGTCAGCGTGGCCCTGATACTGGCCTTCGCCAACCGCCTGGCGCCGACCCGGGCAATTCGTTCCGGCATCAGCCTGGCCAGCGTCGGGTATGCGTTGCCGGGCTCGGTACTGGCGGTGTCGATCATGTTGGCGTTCAGCTACCTGGACCGTGAGCTGGTGGTGCCGTTGTCGGGCTGGCTCGGCGGCGCGGGCAAGCCCTTGTTGCTGGGCAGCTTGGCGGCATTGGTGCTGGCGTATCTGGTGCGTTTCCTGGCGGTGGCTTACGGGCCGCTGGAAAACAGCCTGGCGCGTATCCGTCCATCGTTGCCCGAAGCGGCGCGCAGTCTTGGGGTGAGCGGTCCACGACTGTTTTGCAAAGTGTATCTTCCGCTGTTGCTGCCGGGCACCCTGAGCGCAGCGTTGCTGGTGTTCGTCGATGTGCTCAAGGAAATGCCGGCGACCCTGCTGATGCGCCCGTTTGGCTGGGACACCCTGGCGGTGCGGATCTTTGAGATGACCAGTGAAGGGGAGTGGGCGCGGGCGTCATTGCCGGCCTTGACCTTGGTGCTGGTGGGCCTGTTGCCGGTGGTCGGGCTGATACGACGTTCCGCTCGGCAAATCGGTTAGGTGCCAGTCCTACGGCTTGAGGCTACAATGCGCGGCATTCGGTACGCTCCGTGTTTCGGACCGGCTCGTCGGATGTGGCTGCAGGCCCTTTGATTCAAGGGGTTAAGCCCATCCTGCAGCCCTGCGTACCTTCGCCAAGCCCGGAAGGAGAAACCCATGGGACAGCGCACGCCTTTGTATGACCTGCATCTCGCCCTCGGCGCGAAAATGGTCGATTTTGGCGGTTGGGATATGCCTCTGCACTATGGCTCGCAAGTTGAAGAACACCATCAGGTGCGACGCGACTGCGGGGTGTTCGATGTATCTCATATGACCGTGATCGATGTCACCGGCCCCCAGGCCAAGGAATGGCTCCAGTACCTGCTGGCCAATGACGTCGACCGTTTGCACGGCTGCGGCCGTGCGTTGTACAGCGCCATGCTCAACGAGCACGGCGGGGTGGTGGACGACATGATCGTCTACCGTACCGAAGCCGGTTATCGGCTGGTGGTCAACGCCGCCACCCGTGACCAGGACATGGCCTGGATGCAGGCGCAGTTGGGCTCTTACCCGGTGCAACTGCACGAGCGCTCCGAACTGGCCATGCTCGCTATCCAAGGCCCCCACGCCCGGCAGAAAATCGCCGAACTGGTGACCCAGTCGCGTGGCACCCTGATCCACCAGCTCAAGCCCTTCGAAGGTCAGGCCGATGGCGACTGGTTTATCGCCCGCACCGGCTACACCGGCGAAGACGGCCTGGAAATTGTCCTGCCGGCCGATCAGGCCCCGGGTTTTTTCAACGACCTGGTGGGCGCGGGGATTTCCCCCATCGGCCTCGGCGCCCGCGACACCCTGCGCCTGGAAGCCGGCATGAACCTGTATGGCCAGGATATCCACCAGGACGTTTCGCCCCTGGCGGCCAACATGGCCTGGAGCATTGCCTGGGAACCGGCCGAGCGCCGCTTCATCGGCCGCGCCGCGCTGGAAGCCGAACTGGCGGCCGGGGTGCAGACCAAATTGGTTGGTTTGGTACTGGAAGAACGTGGGGTTTTACGCGCTCACCAGGTGGTTCGTATCGCCAATGTTGGCGAAGGGGAGATCACCAGTGGTAGTTTCTCTCCTACGCTGAGTAAATCCATTGCTTTGGCGCGTGTACCGACGGCGACTGCCGATCGGGCCGAAGTGGAGATCCGCGGCAAGTGGTATCCGGTTCGAGTGGTCAAACCGACCTTCGTGCGCCATGGTAAAACCTTGATCTAACTATTCCGGCAGGCCAGTGGCCGCTGACATTTCTTCTTGAGGACATAGACTATGAGCGATATCCCTGCCGGCCTGCGTTATGCCGAAAGTCACGAATGGGCCCATTTGGAAGCTGACGGCACTGTGACCGTCGGCATCTCCGACCATGCCCAGGAAGCCTTGGGTGATGTGGTGTTTGTTGAGTTGGCCGAAATCGGCAAAGCGTTTGCGGCGGGGGACGCGGCGGGTGTCGTGGAGTCGGTTAAAGCGGCTTCGGACATCTACTCGCCAGTTGCTGGCGAAGTGATTGCTGTTAACGAGGAACTGAGCGGCAGCCCTGAGTTGTTGAACAGCGACCCTTACGGCGCCTGGATCTTCAAGCTCAAGCCCAGCAACCCGGCCGACCTGGAAAAACTGCTCGATGCCGCCGGCTACAAAGCCGCCATCGGCGAGTGATCCCGCTGCAGGAGCCGGTCATCCGGCTCCTGCAACAGCCTTTCAGCGCTTCAGCACGGCCTTCACCGCTGCTACCGAGCGTTCCACATCTGCCTCTGTCATTGCTGTGAACATCGGCAACGACACGATCAAACGCCCAACACGCTCCGCTACAGGGAACATGCCTTCCTTGAACCCGCGTGCCCGATACAGGCTCAACAGGTGGATCGGCGGGTAGTGATAGCCAATGCCGACGCCGTGGGCCTGCATCTGCTCCATGAACGTGGCGCGGGCCGGCAGCCCGTCCTGGCGCTCCGGCAGGACCAGTTGGAACAGGTGCCAGTTGCTGTTTTCGAAATCCGCCGGTGGCAGTTGCGCACCGTATTGCTCTTCAAAATCACTGCCGAAGCACTTGAAGTAGTGCCGCGCCAGGTTCTGGCGATGGGCGGTGATCTCCTGGATATGGGCAAATTGCCCCAGGCCGATGGCGGCGGCGATGTCGGTCATGTTGAACTTGCCGCCCAGCACATCCACGTCCAGGCCGTCGAAGCCGGTGCGGGTCACGCCCTGCAAGCGGTACTTCTCTGCCAGGCGTGCTTCGTCGGCGTTGTTCAGCACCAGGCAGCCGCCCTCGGAAGAGGTGATGTTCTTGTTCGCCTGGAAGCTGAACGACACGAAGTCGCCGGTGGCGCCGATCCGCTCACCGTCCCAGCTCGAACCCAGGGCCTGGGCGGCATCTTCAACGATACGCAGGTTGTACTTGTTGGCCAGCGCGTAAAGCATCGGCATATCCAGCGGCAGGCCGGCCAGGTATACCGGGATGATCGCCTTGGTGCGCGGGGTGATGGCCGCTTCGACCTGAGCCAGGTCGATATTGCGGGTTACCGGGTCGATATCGGCAAACACCGGCGTAGCGCCGACTTCCAGAATCACGTTGGCCGTGGCAACCCAGGAGATCGGGGTGGTGATGACTTCATCGCCAGGCCCGATACCGGCGATGCGCAAGGCGATCTCCATGGTGCAGGTGCCCGAGTTGAAGGTGCGTACCGGTCGCCCGCCAAAGTATTCCGACAGTTGCGCTTCGAACGCCTGCACTTTCGGCCCGCTGGTGATCCAGCCTGAACGCAGTACATCACCGACCGCCGAGATGGTGGCTTCATCAATGGTAGGTTTGGAAAATGGCAGAAAGGGCTGTTGGCTCATGACGACGAAGGCATCCGTTTCAGATAGACGATGAGAGAAGGCATATCAGTACCGGCATGGTTGCACGGCGTGACTGAATATAGCCTGTCTTCTGTGAACGAAACGTCACCCAAACGGTGAAAAATGCCGCGTCGAGCGCGGCATTTTCTGCTGCGAGTCAGAAGGAAACGCGCGCTTCCAGAAACATATTCTGCTCTTTGAGCTTGCCTTTGAGCTGCTCATCGCGTGCGTTCACGCGGTTGGCGAAGGTGTTGTAGCCGGTTTCCACATCGCCCATGGCGGTGTAACGGTAACCCGCGCCGAGGGTGAGTTGTTCGCTGACCTTGGCCTCCAGCCCCATGCCGACGCTGTAGGCGAAATTGTGCTGGCGGTGGCTGGCAAAGCGCCGGGTCTCGTTGGTCTGGTAGCCCTCGGAGTCGATCCGCGCCACCCCCACGCCGGCCATACCGTAAAACGACAGCCAATCATTGAGTGGGATGTCCTTGTAGCCATTGAGCATCAAGCGCTGGCTGTGGACCTGTTGGCTGTTGACGTTGGCATTGAAGGGCGCCCAGTAGGATTTGAAGGTCGAATGCTTCGGCATGGTGTATTCCCCTTCCAGGCGCCAGCCATCGGCAAACGCATAACCCATGGCGAAAGAGGCGACGATTGACTTGCTGCTGTCGGGCGCCTCCACCCGCTCGGTGACGCGTGGGCTGGTCAGCAGGGCGCTGGAGAGGTTCTGACGGGCGTGGTTGAGCTTTAACGACCCGTACCCGTTTTCTGCATGGGCATGGGGGGTAAAGAACACAGAGAACAGCAGCGCGTAGGCGAGTTTTTGCATGGAAGGGATTCGCTCGATGGAAAAGGAATCCTTAGCTTGTTGCCTGGCTCTTGAGGGCTCGACAGGACTTCTCTGCCCGCGGCTGGAAAAAATAGACTATCTGCGTAGTGCCCGGGGGCGATGACTGTAGGAAATGATCAAAAAAAATGCCGCTGGGAAGCGGCATTCTTTATGGGGCGAGGATTACTCGGTGACAGCGTTTTTCGCGAGGATGGCGTTGGCCAATTCCATGTCCGTGGCCTGGAGGCCAGGGTTATCGGCGCGGACTTTCTGCATGGCGGCTTCCAGGTACGGGCCGCGGATGCCGCCGTCGCTGGCAACGAAGCTGCCAGCGTCGTCTTGGGCGGCAACCACCAGCTTGTGGTCCTTGAAGGTCAGGTACGTCGAGCCGGTCGTGGCGCCCGACGAGATGACATTACGCCAGAAGCTATCGGCCATGGCTGAGCCGACAGGTAGGGAAAGCACAGCGAGGGTGGCGACAGCATATTTGAGACGCATGGCGGGTGACTCCGGGTGGGTTATCTGTACTCTATGATTCTAGTTAGCCCAATCGAGTTCCATCACTGACTAAACAGTTTCAACCTGCAAAACCGTCCCCTCCTGTGCAACCACGCATACATGAGCGCCTACGGGGGTGTCCGGGCCGGTTACGATCCACACGCCATCACCGACTTTTATCTTGCCGCGACCATCCACAATCGCCTGATGCACGACAAACGTGTGGCCGATCAACTCTGAACCGCGCTCATTGAGCCCCGGTTGGTCGCTGGCCTTGGCGCTGCTGCGCTGGCGTTTCCACCAGTACACCGCCGTCAATATCGACAACACGGCGAACAGCAGCAGTTGCCATTCCAGCCCGAGCGGCGGTACCAGGAACTTGATCACGCCCACGGCGGCCGCGGCGATCCCCATCCACAACAGGTAGCCGCCGGCGCCGAATACTTCAAGAATCAGCAGCACCGTGCCCAGTGCCAGCCAGTCCCAAAACGAAAGATGCTGCAGGAAATCCCACATGGCGATGGCCTCAGCCTTTCTTGTTGTCGAAAGTCGCTTTGACGATTTCGCCGATACCGCCGACAGCGCCGATCACCTGGCTGGCTTCCAGCGGCATGAGGATCACCTTGCTGTTGTTGGCCGAGGCCAGTTTGCCCAGCGCGTCGATGTATTTCTGGGCGACGAAGTAGTTGATGGCCTGCACGTTACCGGTGGCGATCGCTTCGGACACTACCTGGGTGGCGCGGGCCTCAGCCTCGGCTTGACGTTCGCGGGCTTCGGACTCCAGGAACGCGGCTTGGCGTCCGCCTTCGGCTTCGAGGATCTGCGCCTGCTTCTTGCCTTCGGCGGTCAGGATCGCCGATGCCCGCAGGCCCTCGGCTTCGAGGATCTGTGCGCGCTTGATCCGCTCGGCTTTCATCTGGCCCGACATGGCGGCCATCAGGTCGGCGGGTGGGCTGATGTCCTTGATCTCGATCCGGGTGATCTTGATGCCCCACGGCGCCGTGGCTTCGTCGACGGTGCGCAGCAGTTTTTCGTTGATGCCGTCACGTTGGCTGAGCATCGCATCCAGTTCCATGGAACCGAGTACGGTACGGATATTGGTCTGCAACAGGTTGCGGATGGCGTGTTCGAGGTTGTTCACCTCATAGGCGGCCTGGGCGGTGTTGACCACCTGGAAGAAGCACACGGCGTCGATCTGCACGGTGGCGTTGTCGGCGGTGATCACTTCCTGGGGCGGGATATCCAGCACGCTTTCCATCACGTTGATCTTGCGACCGATGCGGTCCATGACCGGGATGATGATGTTGAGGCCGGGCTTGAGCGTGTTGGTGTAGCGGCCGAAGCGCTCGACCGTCCACTGATAGCCCTGGGGCACCACTTTGAAGCCCATGAACAGGATGGCGATGGCCAATCCCACGAAAAGAAGCAGTACGGTTCCGATCTGCATAGCGATTCCCTATCTGAAGATGTCAGTGAAACGACGTTCGGCCGATTGTAACGGGGTTGTCTGCGATAAGAAGGGTTTCACCGCCCGACAGCCAACGGATTTGTTTCTGAATCCCCAGGCGTGGCGCGCAAGATTTCCGCCAGGCTGGTCAACCCGGCTTCGACCTTGTGCATGCCGGCCATTCGCAGGCTGCACATCCCTTGCTGGAGCGCCGCCCGGCGCAAGGCCTGCACGTCGGTGCCGGGGGTGATCAGCGACTTGAGCGCGTCGTCCAGCACCATGATTTCGTAGACCCCGGCGCGCCCGCGATAACCGCTGTCACGGCACTCCGCGCACCCGATGGCTTCAGTGTCGTTGCTGCTGGTTGTGCGTTTGCAGCGTGGGCACAAGAGCCGCACCAAGCGCTGCGCCATCACTCCCAGTAGTGTGGCCTTGATCAAATAATAAGCAATGCCCAGTTCCTGCAATCGGCTGATCGCACTCGGCGCATCGTTGGTGTGCAGGGTCGACAGCACCAGATGCCCGGTCAGCGCGGCCTGGATCGCCATCTCGGCGGTTTCCTGGTCGCGGATCTCGCCGATCATGATGATGTCCGGGTCTTGGCGCAGCAGTGCGCGGATGCCGCTGGCGAAGCTCAGGTCGATATTGTGCTGCACCTGCATCTGGTTGAATGCCGGCTCGACCATCTCGATCGGGTCTTCCACCGTACACAGGTTGACCTCGCGGCTCGCCAGGCGCTTGAGGGTGGTGTAGAGGGTGCTGGTCTTGCCGGAGCCGGTAGGGCCGGTGACCAGGATGATGCCGTGGCTCTGGCGGGTCAGGCTGTGCCAGCGCTGCTGGTCCTGGGCCGACAGGCCAAGCTGGTCGAAGTCCTTGAGCAGGACCTGGGGGTCGAAAATCCGCATCACCAGTTTCTCGCCGAACGCCGTGGGCAAGGTTGAAAGGCGCAATTCCACTTCCGCGCCCGCCGGGCTTTTGGTCTTGACCCGCCCGTCCTGCGGTTTGCGTTTTTCTGCCACGTTCATCCGGCCCAGGCTTTTCAGGCGGCTGACCACCGCCATCGTGACCTGGGGCGGAAACTGGTAGACGTCATGCAGCAGCCCGTCGATGCGAAAACGCACGCGGCCCTGCTCGCGACATGGCTCGATATGGATATCGCTGGCCCGCTGGCCGAACGCGTACTGCAACAGCCAGTCGACGATATTGACGATATGCGCGTCGTTGGCGTCCGGCGCCTGGTCGCCGGCGCCGAGGTTGAGCAACTCGAAATGTGCCGGCGCGGGCGTTGTTTGATCGGCGCCGCTGACGGACTTCGCCAGGCGATAAAACTCGCCGATGCAGCGCTGGATGGCCTGTGGGTTGGCGACCACGCGTTTGATCGAACGCTTGAGCACCTGCGCCAGCCCGGCTTCCCAGGCAGTGACGTAAGGCTCGGCACTGGCGACCGTGACGCTCTGTGCATCCACGGCCACCGCAAGAATGCCGTGGCGCTGGGCGAAGGCGTGGGACATCAGCGGCACCACCGTCGCCACATCGATCTTCAGCGGGTCGATACGCAGGTAAGGCTGCCCGCTGTGCCGCGCCAGCCATTGCGTCAGGGTTTCCAGGCAAGGCCCCTGGGCCGCGATGCATTCCAGGGGATGCTGAGTGTGGCTGGCCGGCAGCGTCGACAAGCGCCGGGCCACATCGAGGGTGATCACGCCCTGCTCGACCAGGGCCGGTAACAACGGGGGCAATTCCAATCGCTGATCAACAGGCATTGAGGTTTTCCTGGGGCGCCGGGTGTATTCCCAGGCTAGTCAGCCCCTGACCCGCTGCCTTGCGCGTGTATTGCAGGCTTTTACTGGGCGCCGGCCGCCAGCGCCTGAGGCCGCACAGAATCAGCCGACCACATCTCCAGCGAGCACACGCTGATCAGGTTTCGAATCTTTTCACCGATCACCTGGGCACGGTGCCAGCTCACGCCATCCATCACGATATCCACGGTCAGCACATCGTCCTGGCGATTCACACTGACCTGGCGCGGCGTCAGGAACTGCAGCGCGAAATAGTTGAGCACCCGGCACAGCACATCGGGTTCGGCCTCGGCGACGATCTGGTAATGGGCCTGGCAATGGGCACTGTCGACGGCCCACGCGTCGACGCGGGTGACAGGGCAGGTGGTTTCGACGGCGTGCATGCGGACTCTCCAGATTCGATTGGAGAAATTCTTACATTCGCGAAAGGAGATTTCTTATCTAAGATGAGCCTGATTCGTCGATAGATGCACAAATCAATTCAAGACAACCCGTATTAAAGGTATTTCTATGCGCAGCGAGCTGGACGTCTACGATCGCCGTATCCTGGCCCTGCTGCAGGAGGACGCCTCGCTCTCCAGCGCGCAGATCGCCGAGCAGGTCGGCCTGTCTCAATCGCCATGCTGGCGGCGTATCCAACGGCTGAAGGACGAGGGCGTGATCCGCAGCCAGGTCACGCTGCTGGACCGCAAGAAGATCGGCCTCAATACGCAGATTTTTGCCGAGGTCAAACTCAATGCCCACGGGCGCTCCAACTTCACCGAGTTCACCGAGGCGATCCGCGGTTTTCCGGAAGTGTTGGAGTGTTATGTGTTGATGGGGGCGGTGGATTTTCTGCTGCGCATTGTCACGTCGGACATCGAGGCTTACGAGCGGTTTTTCTTCGAGAAGTTGTCGATGGTGCCGGGGATTCAGGAGGTCAATTCGATCGTGGCGTTGTCGGAGATCAAGTCCACCACTAGCTTGCCAGTATTGGGCTGACAGGGCTGGCCTCATCGGGGGCAAGCCCCCTCCCACATTTGGAATGCATTGCAAATGTGGGAGGGGGTTGCTTTCGAAAGCGGGGTCACAGACGCAGCAGGGTCTTCCAGGCACGGTTCTGATACACCGCGATCGCCTGATGCATGCGCGCATCCAGCGATTCATCGGTGATCGGCTGGTTGGCCAGTTGCGCCAGCTTGTTCAGCTCACCGTACAGGCGGTCGAGTTCCGCAATGTCCACCACCTGGCGTGCGTGGTGCAGCCAGGCCTGGATGCGCTCGATGCGCGGCAGTTGCTCGGCGAGGTCTTCCGGTTGCTGCTGATAGCGCGGCAGTTGCAGGGCGACGGCGTCTTCGGCCAGCAGGCGTGGCAACCAGTTGGTGATTTGCGCGGCGCCCTGACGGTTACCGCGCACGTTGCGGTCGGCGGTCCAGGTGCGGTTCAGCAGCCAGCGGGAGGTGTTCAGCGAGAACAGGCCCCAGCGCACGTCGGTCAATTCTTCGGCGAATTGCTCCGGCGCGGCTTTGCGAATGTCTTCATCGTCGTCACCGGCCTGGACCAGCGGGCGCCAGTCTTCCAGCAGGGCATCGAGTGCGCTGCGCAGTTCGCTGGTGGATTGACGCGGCGCGGCCTGGCCGAGGCTGCCGAGCAGGGCGCGCAGTTCGCCGAGGTTGTCGACCCAGTCCTGCAACAGGCGCCAGTGGCCATTGAAACGGTATTGCTCGGCCAGGCGCTGGCTGCTGCCCAGCAGGTGCCACATGATCGCGGCGAAGGCGTCGTCCAACGGCATTTCGGCGTGCAGTTGCGGCGCCGGCAGGCTCAGGGAGTAGCTGCTGGCGTCATACAGGCGATAGCCGCGTTCGGCCTTGCTGATGTCGCATGGCATCAGTGCCAGGGTGGCGGCCAGTTCGGCGGCCAGTTCCAGCAGGGCGGCCGGTTCGCCTTCGCGCAGTTCCAGTTCCAGTTCGCAGATTTCTTCTTTCTGCTTGCCGGCCACTACATGGCCCAGGTCCAGTGCGGCTTCGATCACCACTTTGGCTTTGCCCCGGCCCCAGGCGATTTCGGCGCGTTCGCGCACGAAGTCGGTGGTGAAGATCGGCTTGAGGGTCTTTTTGTCCAGCTCGGCGAGTTCCTCGGGCCAGCATTCGCCGTCGAGTTTCTTCACGTCGAGCTTGGCTTTGGGCAATTCCCAGTTGTATTCGTTACGTTCCGACAAGCCGGCGACGCTTTGGCCGCGGGTCTTGAGGGTCTGGATAATGTCGTCACCGTCCTTGCGCAAACGCAGGGCGACTTTGGCCTTGGCCAGGTCGCGCTCGGGGGTGTCGAAGTACTGGTTCATCAACTCACGGCGTTCCCAGCCACTTTTGTTGCGTTTTTTCAGTAGCGGGTGCTCACGCAGCGCGGCGAGTGTTTCGCGGCTGACGCGGAGCTTGATTTCGGTTTCTTTCTGCATGGCCGGAAAATCCAGGATCGGGAGCGCAGCCGGGAAAAAGAGTGGCTGCCAAGGTCGTGCAGTGTACAGGACTGAGCCCGGCAACGCGCCGCAACGGTTTATTGTGTCGTGCAGATGCCTCTATAGTGAGGTTCATCCGGGAAGTAGGGAGACCGCGCATGCCGTTACCGTCCATGAAAGAGCAATTCGCCGCCTTGATTGCCACACCGTCGGTCAGTTGCACCCAAGCGTCTCTCGACCAGAGCAACCGCCCGGTGATCGACCTGCTCGCCGGCTGGCTGGGCGATCTGGGCTTCGCCATCGACATCCAGCCCGTCAGCCCCGGCAAGTTCAACCTGCTCGCCAGTTTCGGCACGGGCCCCGGCGGCCTGGTGTTGGCCGGTCATAGCGATACCGTGCCGTATGACGCCGCGCTGTGGAAGACCGACCCGCTCAAGCTGACGGAAGTCGACGGTCGTTGGGTAGGATTGGGCAGCTGCGACATGAAGGGGTTTTTCGCGCTGGCCATCGAAGCGGTGTTGCCGCTGCTCGACCAACCGTTCAAGCAGCCGTTGCTGATCCTTGCCACCTGCGATGAAGAAAGCTCGATGTCCGGCGCCCGTGCATTGGCGGCGGCTGGGCGTCCGCTGGGGCGTGCGGCGGTGATCGGCGAGCCGACGGGCCTCAAGCCGATCCGCCTGCACAAAGGTGTGATGATGGAGCGCATCGACATCCTCGGCCGCAGCGGTCATTCGTCGGACCCGCGCCTGGGCCACAGCGCGCTGGAAGCCATGCACGACGCCATCGGCGAACTGCGCGGCCTGCGCCTGGCCTGGCAGCGCGAGTACCGCAACCCGCAGTTCAGCGTGCCGCAACCGACCCTGAATTTCGGTTGCATCCACGGCGGCGATAACCCCAACCGCATCTGCGGCCAGTGTTCCCTGGAGTTCGACCTGCGGCCCTTGCCCGGCATGGACCCGCAGGTGCTGCGCGCGGCGATCCGGCAGAAACTCGAACCAGTGGCCGAGCGCCATAAGGTGAAGATCGACTATGCGCCGCTGTTCGCCGAAGTGCCGCCGTTCGAGCAGGCCGAAGACGCAGAGCTGGTGCGGGTCGCCGAACGATTGACCGGTCATCGCGCCGAAGCAGTAGCGTTCGGCACCGAAGCGCCTTATCTTCAGCGCCTTGGTTGTGAAACCCTGGTGCTTGGCCCTGGCGATATTGCCTGCGCCCACCAGCCGGGCGAGTACCTCGAAATGTCACGCTTGACGCCTACAGTGCGTCTATTGCGGGAACTGATCGAACATTACTGCCTGACACCTGCATAAATTAATCCCTGCCCATGCGTACATAAGGAGAGCGAGCGTGTTGCCAAGCCTGTTCCGACGATAACCATCAGCCTGCTGTGCGTTTTCACGACTCATCCTTTTTCGGCTGCTTTTTATTACAGGCCCAGGTTCCATGCCCGACTACGTCAATTGGCTTCGTCACGCTTCGCCCTACATCAACGCCCACCGCGACTGCACCTTTGTGGTCATGCTGCCCGGCGACGGTGTGGATCATCCGAACTTCGGCAATATCGTCCACGACCTGGTGCTGCTCCACAGCCTGGGAGTGCGACTGGTGCTGGTCCACGGTTCGCGCCCACAGATTGAAGCGCGCCTTGAAGCGCGCGGGCTCGACCCGGTTTACCACAACGGCCTGCGCATCACCGATGCCGCCACGCTGGAGTGTGTGATCGATGCGGTCGGCCATCTGCGCATCGCCATTGAAGCGCGCCTGTCGATGGACATGGCCTCGTCGCCGATGCAGGGCTCGCGCTTGCGCGTGGCCAGCGGCAACCTGGTGACGGCACGCCCGATCGGCGTGCTCGAAGGCGTGGACTTCCACCACACCGGCGAAGTGCGTCGGGTCGACCGCAAAGGCATCAATCGTCTGCTGGACGAGCGCTCCATCGTGCTGCTGTCGCCCCTGGGATATTCGCCCACCGGCGAGATCTTCAACCTGGCCTGCGAAGACGTCGCCACCCGCGCCGCCATCGACCTGGCCGCCGATAAGTTGCTGCTGTTCGGTGCCGATCCTGGCCTGATCGATGAAAATGGCCGCCTGGTGCGTGAACTGCGCCCGCAACAAGTGCCGGCGCACCTGCAACGCCTGGGAAGCAACTACCAGGCTGAATTGCTCGATGCGGCTGCCGAAGCTTGCCGGGGCGGGGTAGGCCGCAGCCATATCGTCAGCTATGTCGAAGACGGTGCGCTGCTCACCGAACTGTTCACCCGTGATGGCGGCGGTACGCTGGTGGCCCAGGAACAATTCGAGCTGGTGCGCGAGGCGGCGATCGAAGACGTCGGCGGCTTGCTCGACCTGATCAGCCCGCTGGAAGAGCAGGGCATCCTGGTACGCCGTTCGCGGGAAGTACTGGAGCGTGAGATCGAGCAGTTCAGCGTGGTCGAACGCGAAGGCATGATCATCGCCTGCGCGGCGCTGTATCAGATCGCCGATTCGGACGCGGGGGAGCTGGCGTGCCTGGCAGTCAACCCGGAGTATCGCCACGGCAGGCGCGGCGATGAACTGCTCGAGCGCATCGAGGCGCGCGCCCGGGCGCAGGGGTTGAAGACCCTGTTCGTGCTCACCACGCGCACGGCGCACTGGTTCCGCGAGCGCGGCTTTGTGCCCAGCAGCGTGGATCGCCTGCCTTCGGCGCGGGCATCGCTGTACAACTATCAGCGTAACTCGAAGATTTTCGAGAAGGCCCTGTAACACCCCGCCCTCCCAGCCTCTGAGCTGGTTTGCCTGCGATGCAGGCCTCGGTCGTTGCGTTAACCCGAGGTGATGCGTTCGCCGCCAAACCAGCTTGTCACTTCGAAGATCGGTACGTCCCACGGGCGAAGGGCGTAGCGATGACGTGGCCGATCAACCCCCGGGGTGCGTCATCGTGCCACCCGTGCCCCCTACTAAAGTTTAAGGATTCTTGATTTTGAGCCGATACGATCAAGGCGTAGAGGGATAAATTGCGCGAAGCTTTCGCTGCCAGACGGCTCGATCGGCGGCTCTCACGCCGGCATGAAATATTAGCGATACAAAAACTGTAACAAATTGACGGGAAGATGGGCGTTTGGCCATGATGACGTCGCTTTTTTGATCCTGGGTGACGTATATGACGGTGCGTTCAGCTAAAAAGATCTAAAAAGCGATCAAGAAATGCCTTTTAGAAATTAGCTTATGCAAAGGTTCGTCTATGCTGACGCGTCTTGTTTCATGCAGAGGCTTATTCCAAAAGCGTATGAAAAAGAATGAAATAATTCTTTTTGGGTGTATGAAAAATTCATTACCCTGCAGGGACCAAACAAACTGCGATTAGACGAAGGTAGTAGACACACAAGGTTACGATTGACTTGGTAGTCACTATCTGGCGCTAATCGCGCATCTGTGGATCTCGGGCGTTAGACCCAGGACCAAAGAAATACAAAAATTAGAAATGAGAGGAGCGGTACATGAAGAAGTCCACATTGGCGTTGGCTATAGCGTTGGCGGCAATCGCCCAGCAAGCTGCAGCAGCCGGTTTCATTGAAGACAGTAAGGCCAGTGTCAGCTCGCGTACCTTGTATTTCGATAACGATCAGCGTGATGGCGGTGCTGATCAACGCGAAACAGCCACCGGCCTGAAGTTCGATTACAAGTCCGGCTTCACTCAAGGTGTCGTTGGTTTTGGTATCGACGCCCAGGCATTGGTAGGTATTCACCTGGATGGTGGTCGGGGCCATCACCCAAACAACAACTCCTTCGTTCCAAGTGACTCCGATGGGTCTGCCGTAAGCAACTGGAGCAGTGCGAGTGCTAACGCCAAGGCCCGCTTCTCCAAGACTGAAGCACACCTGGGTGGTGCGCTGTCGCCGAACCTTCCAATCCTGATCGCCAGCGACGGTCGTTTGTTGCCGCAAACCTTTGAAGGCGGCACTGTCACTTCCAAAGAAATCGACAATGTGACCTTCAACGCCGGTCAACTCGAACATGCCACTGGTCGTGCTTCAACCAACAGCACTGGCCTGGCCGTCAACGGCGGTACCGAGGAAAGCAATAAGTTCCGTTTTGGTGGCGCTGATTGGAAGGTCACCAAAGACTTGACCCTGCAGTACTACTACGCAAACCTCGAAGACTACTATAAGCAGCACTTCCTGGGCCTGTTGCACGTATACCCGATCAGCGAAGGTCAGTCCTTCAAGACCGACCTGCGCTACTTCGACAGCAGTTCTGATGGCAAGAACGGTCAGGCCGGCTATCGCTTCAACAACAACGGTGGTTACGCGAAGAACGCCGGCGAGGTTGATAACAAGACCTGGAGCGCCATGTTCACCTACACCCTGGGTGGCAGCGCCGTTATGCTCGGTCACCAGCGTGTCAACGATGACGGTGGTTTCGTCTGGCTGAACCAGGGTAGCGTTGTGGATGGTAATGGTCGTAACGAAGGTGCCGGCGGGTCGAGCTTCTACCTGTTCACCGACAGCATGATCAACTCCTTCGTCCGCGCGGGTGAAAACACCACCTTCGGTCAGTACTCTTACGACTTCGCTGCACTGGGTGTTCCAGGTCTGCGAACCTCGATTGCCTACTTGCACGGCGACAACATCAAAGCCGTGGGCGGTGGCAGTGATCAGTCCGAGTGGGAACGCGATATGCGTATCGACTACACCATTCAGGCCGGCGCGCTCAAAGGTTTTGGCACCACTCTGCGGCACGGTGCGTACCGTGGCAGCGGCACTGGTATCCAGGACCAGGATCAGACACGCCTGATCTTCAGCTACTCCTACAGCTTCTTGTAAGGCTGGATAAGGAAAACCTCGCGTTACCGCGAGGTTTTTCTCACGTTCAATCAAGTCGGGCTCAACCCCCGCAAGCCCTTCCTGACCCCCTCTTTTTTACAGCGTCTCAAGGCCTTCTCGAACCTTGAAACGAATGTTGACTCTCGCCTGTTCCAAGGTCCAGTGAACACATTTTTAATATTCCTATATCGTCTAGATAAATCGATATTTATTCTTTTTAAATAATCCGTAATCCATGCACAGTGGGCTCCATAAGCACTCATCAGGAGCCACACCATGAGCCTAAGACTGGGCGACATCGCCCCCGACTTCGAACAGGATTCCAGCGCCGGCAAGATTCGTTTCCACGAGTGGCTGGGCGACAGCTGGGGTGTGCTGTTTTCCCACCCGGCGGACTTCACGCCGGTATGCACCACCGAGCTGGGCTTCACCGCCAAACTCAAGGACGAATTCGCCAAGCGTGGCGTCAAGGCCATCGCCCTGTCGGTAGACCCGGTGGACTCGCACCTCAAGTGGATCGAAGACATCAACGAAACCCAGAACACGCTCGTCAACTTCCCGATCCTGGCCGACGCCGACCGCAAGGTCTCGGACCTCTACGACCTGATCCACCCGAACGCCAGTGACACCCTCACCGTGCGTTCCTTGTTCGTGATCGACCCGCACAAGAAGATCCGCCTGACGATCACCTACCCGGCCAGCACCGGGCGCAACTTCCACGAAATCCTGCGGGTTATCGACTCGTTGCAACTGACCGACAACTACAAAGTCGCCACGCCCGCCAACTGGCAGGACGGCGATGAGGTGGTGATCGTGCCGTCGCTCAAGGACGAGGAAGAAATCAAGAAACGCTTTCCCAAAGGGTATCGGGCGGTGAAGCCGTATCTGCGGCTGACACCGCAACCCAATCGCTGAATTACCTGTAGGCGCGAGCCTGCTCGCGAAGCATGCGCGGTTACTGCGGACATCCAGAAAGCCTGCGTCATCGTTGACGGTTTTCGCGAGCAGGCTCGCTCCTACAGATAGACGCTGTGTACTCACATGGCAGCGGTTTTGAGGCCGTTTCGACGGCCTTTTTTTCGCCTGGCGATTGATGGATGGTTTATTCTTTTAAGGAATAAACAAATGAAAAAATAAGATTTATAGATATATAAATCTGCTGATATGGTCTGTTCCATCTTGGCGCCATCGCCACACAGCGAACCGCCGACACTTGCTAAAGGAATTTCCTACATGCTGGTCGTAACACTTGGAGGCAGTCCCAGCCAGCGTTCCCGCTCCGGGGTCTTGCTGGATAAAACCCGTCAGTGGCTGCAACAGCAGGGCGTGGAAGTGGTGAGTTATCAGATACGGGACTTCCCGGCCGAAGACTTGCTGCATGCGCGCTTCGACAGCCCCAAAGTCATCGACTTGTTGCAACAAGTGGCGAATGCCGACGGCCTGGTGATCGCCACGCCGGTGTACAAGGCCTCGTTCTCGGGCGCGCTGAAAACCGTGCTCGACCTGCTGCCCGAACGCGCCCTGGCCCACAAGGTGGTATTGCCCATCGCCACCGGCGGCAGCATCGCCCACATGCTGGCGGTGGACTACGCATTGAAGCCGGTGCTGTCGGCGCTCAAAGCCCAGGAATTGCTCCACGGGATCTTTGCCGAAGACAGCCAGATCGCTTACGGCGAAGGCAGTGCCCAGGCGCAACTGGTGCCGGTCCTCGAACAACGCTTGAGCGAGGCCCTGGAAACCTTCTACGCCGCCATGGCCCGTCGCCCGAAACCGTTGGACCCGCATGTGTTGAATGAACGTTTGTTGAGTGCTCGCTGGAGCATTTAAGCCTTACCGATTCACGAAGTACTCACCTTACTCAGCCGCCAACGGCCAAGCAGGTGCAGCCAACCCCCCAATCGCATTTTTGGAGAGAGCGCCATGCTCACTGTCATCTTGCGTCGTGGTCTGGTCGCACTGTTTGCTGCGGCTGTGTCCTTCGGCGCCATTGTTCAAGCCCACGCTGCCGAAACCCTGCGGATCGGCTATCAGAAATACGGCACCCTGGTGCTGCTCAAGGCCAAGGGCACCCTGGAAAAGCGCCTGGCCGCCGACGGTGTGCAGGTGCAGTGGACCGAGTTCCCGGGCGGCCCGCAATTGCTCGAAGGCCTGAATGTCGGCTCGATCGACTTCGGCGTCACTGGCGAAACCCCGCCGGTATTCGCCCAGGCCGCCGGTGCCGATCTGCTCTACGTGGCCTACGAACCGCCGGCGCCGACCAGTGAAGCGATCCTGCTGCCGAAGGACTCGCCGATCAAATCGGTGGCCGAGCTCAAGGGCAAGAAAGTCGTGCTCAACAAGGGCTCCAACGTTCACTACCTGCTGGTGCGGGCCCTGGAAGATGCCGGCCTGAAATACACCGACGTACAGACCGTGTTCCTGCCGCCCGCCGATGCGCGTGCCGCGTTCGAGCGTGGCAGCGTGGACGCCTGGGTCATCTGGGACCCGTACCAGGCCGCCGCCGAGAAACAACTGCAAGCCCGCACCTTGCGTGACGGCAGCGGGATTGCCGACAACCATCAGTTCTACCTGGCCACCAGGCCCTACGCCGAAAAACACCCCGAAGTGATCAAGGCGCTGGTGGAAGAAGTGCGCGCGGTGGGCGAGTGGTCCAAGGCCAACCCGCAGCAAGTCACCGAACAGGTCGCGCCGCTGCTCGGCCTGCCGGCGGACATCACCCTGACCTCGGTGAAACGCCAGGGCTATGGCGCGCTGTTCCTGACCCCGGCGGTGGTCGCCGCGCAGCAGAAGATTGCCGACAGCTTCTACCAACTCAAATTGATCCCCAAACCCTTGAGCATCAAGGACGTGATCTGGACGCCGCCCGCTGCAGTGGCCAACGCGCCGTAATCCGACTTCTTCAGGAGACAACTCCATGAGCCTCACTATTTTCTGGTTCCTGCCTACCCATGGCGACGGTCATTACCTTGGCACCGCCGAAGGCGCTCGCGCCGTCGACCACGGTTATCTGCAGCAAGTGGCCCAGGCGGCCGACCGCCTTGGCTTCGGCGGGGTGTTGATCCCCACCGGGCGTTCCTGCGAAGACTCGTGGCTGGTGGCCGCTTCGCTGATCCCGGTGACCCAGCGTCTGAAGTTCCTGGTCGCGCTGCGCCCCGGGATCATTTCGCCGACGGTGGCCGCGCGTCAGGCCGCGACCCTCGATCGCCTGTCCGGCGGCCGTGCGCTGTTCAACCTGGTGACCGGCGGTGACCCGGAAGAATTGGCCGGCGACGGTCTGTTCCTCAGTCACGAAGAACGCTACCAGGCCTCGGTGGAGTTCACCCGCATCTGGCGTCGTGTGCTGGAAGGCGAAACCGTGGATTACGACGGCGAACACATCAGCGTCAAAGGCGCCAAACTGCTTTACCCGCCGATCCAGCAACCGCGTCCGCCGCTGTACTTCGGCGGTTCCTCCGAAGCCGCGCAGGACCTGGCGGCCGAACAGGTGGACATGGTGCTGACCTGGGGCGAGCCACCGGCCGCGGTCGCGGAAAAGATCGAACAGGTGCGGGCCAAGGCCGCGAAGCTCGGGCGCACGGTGCGCTTCGGCATTCGTCTGCATGTGATCGTGCGCGAAACCAACGATGAAGCCTGGAAAGCCGCCGACAAACTGATCTCGCACCTGGACGACGACACCATCGCCCGCGCCCAGGCCTCGCTGGCGCGCTTTGATTCGGTCGGCCAGCAGCGCATGGCGGCCTTGCATGGCGGCAGCCGCGACAACCTCGAAGTCAGCCCCAACCTGTGGGCCGGCGTCGGCCTGGTGCGCGGCGGGGCCGGCACCGCGCTGGTGGGCGATGGCCCGACGGTTGCGGCGCGGGTCAAGGAATACGCGGCGCTGGGCATCGACACCTTTATCTTCTCCGGTTATCCACACCTGGAAGAATCGTATCGCGTCGCCGAGTTGCTGTTCCCGCACCTGGATATCGAACGCCCCGAGTTGCCGAAAAGTGCCGGCTACGTGAGCCCGTTCGGCGAGATGGTCGCCAACGACATCCTTCCCAAAGCGGCGTCACAGAGCTGAGGTGGCGCCATGAATGTGGAAAAACTGAGCCATCGCGTGGCGCCTTGGGTGCTGCCGGTGTTGCTGTTGGCGGTGTGGCAGTTGTCGGTGTCGGCGGGTTGGTTGTCGACGCGGATTCTGCCGGCGCCGAGCGCGGTGATCGAGGCCGGGGTCAACCTGGTACGCAGCGGTGAAATCTGGACGCACCTGGCCATCAGCGGCTGGCGCGCGGGCCTGGGTTTTGTGATCGGTGGCAGCATCGGTCTGGCCCTGGGCTTTATCACCGGCCTGTCGACGTGGGGCGAGCGCCTGCTGGACAGCTCGGTGCAGATGATCCGCAACGTGCCGCACCTGGCGCTGATCCCGCTGGTGATCCTGTGGTTCGGCATTGACGAGACCGCGAAGATTTTCCTGGTCGCCCTAGGCACGCTGTTCCCGATCTACCTCAACACCTACCACGGCATCCGCAACGTCGACCCGGCACTGGTGGAAATGGCCCGCAGCTACGGCTTGTCTGGCTTCAGCCTGTTCCGCCAGGTGATCCTGCCGGGCGCGCTGCCGTCGATCCTGGTGGGCGTGCGTTTTGCCCTGGGCTTTATGTGGCTGACGCTGATCGTGGCGGAAACCATTTCGGCCAGTTCCGGTATCGGTTACCTGGCGATGAACGCCCGTGAATTCCTGCAAACCGACGTGGTGGTGCTGGCCATCGTCATGTACGCGATTCTCGGCAAGCTGGCCGACCTCGCGGCGCGCGGCTTGGAGCGTGTGTGGCTGCGCTGGCATCCGGCTTATCAAGTGAATAAAGGAGGTGCGGCATGACCGCTCAACAACCTCCGCGCCTGCTGAAGGGGATTCCCCTGGCGGTGCGCAAATTGCGCAAGGCCTTTGGCGCGCGGGAAGTGCTCAAGGGCATCGACCTGCATATTCCGGCGGGCCAGTTCGTTGCCGTGGTCGGCCGCAGTGGCTGCGGCAAAAGTACCTTGCTGCGCCTGCTCGCCGGCCTCGACAAGGCCAGCAGCGGTGAGCTGCTGGCCGGCGCCGCGCCGCTTGGCGAGGCGATCGAAGACACGCGGTTGATGTTCCAGGAAGCGCGTCTGCTGCCGTGGAAAAAGATCATCGACAACGTCGGCCTCGGCCTCAAGGGCAACTGGCGTCCCAAGGCACTGGAAGCGCTCGAAGCGGTCGGCCTGGCCGAGCGTGCGAATGAGTGGCCGGCGGCCTTGTCCGGTGGCCAGAAGCAGCGTGTGGCCCTGGCGCGTGCGTTGATTCATCAGCCGCGTCTGTTGTTGCTCGATGAGCCGTTGGGCGCGCTGGATGCGTTGACCCGCATCGAGATGCAGCAACTGATCGAAAGCCTCTGGCAGAAGCATGGTTTCACCGTGTTGCTGGTAACCCACGACGTCAGCGAAGCCGTGGCCATTGCCGACCGGGTGATCCTGATCGAAGACGGCGAAATCGGCCTCGACCTGATCGTTGACCTGCCGCGTCCACGCGCCCGAGGCTCGCATCGCCTGGCCGCGCTCGAAGCGCAGGTGCTCAACCGTGTGCTGTCGCTGCCCGGCACCCCGCCGGAACCCGAACCCGTTTCACCGTTGCCTACGCAATTGCGGTGGGCGCAATAACTCACTTGTCCCACGAAGGAAAAACGACATGACTATCAAAGCCATCAACGTGCGTAACCAGTTCAAAGGCACCGTCAAGGAAATCGTCGAAGGCGACGTGCTCTCGGAAATCGACGTGCAGACCGCGTCCGGGATCGTGACGTCGGTGATCACCACCCGTTCGGTCAAGGAGTTGGAGCTGGTGATCGGCAGCGAGGTGATTGCCTTCGTCAAATCCACCGAGGTGTCGATCGCCAAGTTGTGATCACTTGAGGGCGCTATCGGGAGCAAGCTCCCTCCCACATTCGAACCGGTTTCTTCAGGAAAACTCGGTCACATGTGGGAGGGAGCTTGCTCCCGATGAGGCCCTGCCAGACAACACATCCATCAGACAGTGACGCCCCGCTTGGGCAAATACGCCGGCAGATAAAGCCCCACATACGCATCGAACACGCGCATGCCTTCCTCAGCCATGCGCGGCGTGATCAGCCCATGCTGATGCACCGAACGCGCATACACGCGATCACTCAATTCCAGCGCCAGCGCGAACACGTCCACATCGGCGGGCAGGGTCGGCACTTCGAAATGCCGGTTGAACACGGCCAGCATCAAGTCACCCAACTCCAGATCGTGCTGGCGGTCGGCCTGATTCACTTCGGTCAGCCCGTGCTGGGTCAGGATCAACTGGCGGGCGGCGGCGTCGTTGCTGTAGATGGTGAGCATGCGCTGTTCGACGATGTAAGACAGGTCGCGCCAATACTTGAGTGAATCATGCGCGATGGGCGCCTGGATTGCGGCGCGGAATGCCGCATGGACGTCGGCGGTCAACGCTTCCAGCAGCGCCGGCACGCTGGCGAAAAAGTGGTACACCGACGACGGCGGAATCTGTGCGCGCTCGGCCACGCTGTAGATCGACAAACCGGCCACGCCTTCGGACGCCAGCAACGTGCGGGCGGCGTCGAGGATCGCGTCGATCCGGGCCTGGCTGCGGGCGCGGGGTTTGCGAGGGGCGGCGGGGCGGGTGGTCATGGAAGTCTCCTACAAGGCAGCGGGCATTGTATGAGCAGGAGCCGGTGTTGTCTGCCAGGCCGCCATCGGGAGCAAGCTCCCTCCCACATTTGAACGAGTTTTCCTGAAGAAACCGGTTCGAGTGTGGGAGGGAGCTTGCTCCCGATGGCGGCCAACTCGGTCTACCAAAAGCAACCCATAAAAAAACGCCACAGACCAAAGGCCTGCGACGTTTTTTCAGTGCAACCAGCGCTTACACGGTATGCAGGTACCAGTTGTACTCAAGGTCGGAGATGGAGTGTTCGAACTCTTCCAGCTCACTTTCCTTACAGGCGACGAAGATATCGATGTATTTAGGATCGATGTACTTGGCCATCACCTCGCTGTCATCCAACTCGCGCAGGGCATCGCGCAGGTTGTTCGGCAGGCTTTGTTCGTTCTGCTCGTAGCTGTTGCCTTCCACTGGCGCGCCCGGTTCGATCTTGTTGGTCAGGCCGTGGTGTACGCCCGCCAGGACCGAAGCCATCAGCAGGTAGGGGTTGGCATCGGCACCGGCCACGCGGTGTTCGATACGCACGGAGTCGGCCGCGCCGGTCGGCACGCGGATCGCCACGGTGCGGTTGTCCAGGCCCCAGCACGGCGAGTTCGGCACGTAGAACTGTGCGCCGAAACGACGGTAGGAGTTGACGTTGGGGCACAGGAACGCCATCTGGGCGGGTAGGGTCTCCAGCACACCGCCGATCGCGTGACGCAATGCGGCGTTCTGCTCGGGATCCTCGCTGGCAAAGATGTTCTTGCCGTCCTTGTCCAGGATCGAAATGTGTACGTGCAAACCGTTGCCTGCCTGGCCTGGGTAAGGCTTGGCCATGAAGGTGGTGTCCATCTCATGGTCGTAGGCGATGTTCTTGATCAGGCGCTTGAGCAGTACCGCGTAGTCGCAGGCCTTGATCGGGTCGGCCACGTGGTGCAGGTTCACTTCGAACTGCGCCGGGGCACTTTCCTTGACGATGGCATCAGCCGGGATGCCTTGCTCTTTGGCACCTTCCAGGATGTCCTGGAGGCAGTCGACATATTCGTCGAGGTCGTCGATCAGGTAGACCTGTGTCGAGTGCGGGCGTTTGCCGGAGATCGGCGAGCGGGGCGGTTGTGGGCGGCCGTTCACGTTCTCCTGGTCGATCAGGTAGAACTCAAGCTCGAAGGCAGCGCAGATAGTCAGACCGAGGTCGTCGAATTTGCTTACAACCTGACGCAGTACTTCGCGCGGATCGGCGAAGAAAGGTTCACCTTCAATTTCGTGCATGGTCATCAGCAGTTGCGCGGTCGGGCGCTTTTGCCAAGGTTCATTGCACAGGGTGTCGGGGATTGGATAGCAGATTCGGTCAGCATCGCCGATGTCCAGGCCCAGGCCGGTGCTTTCCACCGTTGAGCCGTTGATATCCAGGGCAAATAAAGAGGCAGGCAAGTTAATGCCTTTCTCGTAAACCTTGTGGAGGCTGGTGCGTTCGATGCGCTTACCGCGCACCACACCATTCATATCCGCAATTAGAAGGTCTACGTACAGAACCTCAGGATGATCCTTAAGGAACGCGTTCGCTTCGTTAAGCTGAACGGCACGCGGGGGTACCGACATGATGCAACACCTTTGTTGTTAAAAATATCAATCATTGATCTTTTCAGGTTTCAGTCAACCCGAACGGCATGCCGAAGTCAAGCGAGGCCTTTTTTGCCCCAAAAAAGCGCCACGAGGGCTTTTTTGGGGCTTTTTGGGGCGGTTTTGCTCGGTTGCCCGGCTTGGGACTAGCAGGCTTGAGCGGGCCGTGTTGTATTTTTTACGGGGGTGTTGTGTAAAAAAATGAACAAGGCTAAGCTCGATTCAAACCCATAACAGCAATAATACCGGGGTGCTTCATGTCTGGCCTGCCGTTAATCGGCATCACCACCTGCGCGAAACAGGTCGGTCTGCATGCTTTTCAGATCCGTGTCGAATGTTGCGAACGCGCATTCCCATTGATGATTCCATCCCCGATAAGCCCCTTCGATCCGGCCATTATTCTTGACGGCCAGGACGCTGTTCGCGTGCCCCGTTCATTTTCTTGTACTCGCCCTTTTCATGACGCCGGTCCTGCCTTTTTTGCGGTTGCCGCTCATTATCCTGCACGGGAGGCAAGCCTTTTGCTTTAGGAGTGCAACGGCACCCCAAATGGCGGTTAAGCTCCCACTCTGATGAACCAGCGACGCCGATGCGTCAACCGACGCCTGACCTTTAATGAACGTCAGGAAACCCAGCCCAGAGGCATTTATGAGTAACAACCTCGACCAGCTCACCGATTGGTTGAAAGACCACAAGATCACAGAAGTCGAATGCATGATTGGCGACCTCACCGGTATCACCCGGGGCAAGATCTCGCCGACCAACAAGTTCATCGCCGAGAAAGGCATGCGCCTGCCCGAGAGCGTTCTGTTGCAGACCGTGACCGGCGACTATGTCGAAGACGACATCTATTACGAATTGCTCGACCCGGCCGACATCGACATGATCTGCCGCCCCGACCAGAACGCGGTGTTCCTGGTGCCGTGGGCCATCGAGCCTACCGCCCAGGTGATCCACGACACTTACGACAAGCAAGGCAACCCGATCGAGCTGTCGCCGCGCAACGTGCTCAAGAAAGTCCTCAAGCTCTACGCCGACAAAGGCTGGCAGCCGATCGTGGCGCCGGAGATGGAGTTCTACCTGACCAAGCGCTGCGAAGACCCGGACTTCCCGCTGCAACCGCCGATCGGCCGTTCCGGGCGCCCGGAAACCGGTCGGCAGTCGTTCTCTATAGAAGCGGCCAACGAATTCGACCCGCTGTTCGAGGACGTCTACGACTGGTGCGAACTGCAGGAGCTGGACCTCGACACCCTGATCCACGAGGACGGCACGGCGCAGATGGAAATCAACTTCCGTCACGGCGACGCGCTGTCCCTGGCCGACCAGATCCTGGTGTTCAAGCGCACCATGCGTGAAGCCGCGCTCAAGCACGACGTGGCCGCCACCTTCATGGCCAAGCCGATGACCGGCGAGCCCGGCAGCGCGATGCACCTGCACCAGAGCATCATCGACATCGCCACCGGCAAGAACGTCTTCTCCAATGAAGACGGGACCATGAGCCAACTGTTCCTCAACCACATTGGCGGCCTGCAGAAATTCATCCCCGAATTGCTGCCGCTGTTTGCCCCCAACGTGAACTCGTTCCGCCGCTTCCTGCCGGACACTTCGGCACCGGTGAACGTGGAGTGGGGCGAAGAAAACCGCACCGTCGGCCTGCGCGTACCGGATGCCGGCCCGCAGAACCGTCGCGTGGAAAACCGCCTGCCGGGCGCAGACGCCAACCCGTACCTGGCGATCGCCGCCAGCCTGTTGTGCGGCTACATCGGCATGGTCGAAGGGCACAACCCAAGCGCGCCGGTCGTCGGTCGTGGTTACGAGCGGCGCAACCTGCGCCTGCCGTTGACCATCGAAGACGCCCTGGAACGTATGGAAAACAGCAAGACCATCGAGAAATACCTGGGTCACAAATTCATCACTGGCTACGTCGCGGTCAAGCGGGCCGAGCATGAAAACTTCAAGCGCGTGATCAGTTCGTGGGAGCGGGAGTTCCTGCTCTTCGCCGTCTGATGCGCCGGGCGCGCCCGTTGAACGGCGCGCCCTCCACTGAAAAGTCTAGGAGATTGGTATGTCCAGCAACAACCCGCAAACCCGTGAATGGCAAGCCTTGAGCAGTGATCACCACCTGGCGCCGTTCAGCGACTTCAAGCAGTTGAAAGAGAAAGGCCCACGGATCATTACTAAAGCCCACGGTGTTTACTTGTGGGACAGCGAAGGCAACAAGATCCTCGACGGCATGGCCGGCCTGTGGTGCGTGGCGATCGGTTACGGTCGCGATGAACTGGCTGACGCCGCCGCCAAGCAGATGAAAGAACTGCCGTACTACAACCTGTTCTTCCAGACCGCCCACCCGCCGGTGCTGGAACTGGCCAAGGCGATCTCCGACGTTGCACCGGCCGGCATGAACCACGTGTTCTTCACCGGTTCCGGCTCCGAAGGCAACGACACCATGTTGCGCATGGTCCGCCACTATTGGGCGATCAAGGGCCAGCCGAACAAGAAAATCATCATCAGCCGCAAGAATGGCTACCACGGCTCCACCGTGGCCGGCGCCAGCCTCGGCGGTATGACTTATATGCATGAGCAGGGCGACTTGCCGATCCCGGGTATCGTCCACATCGCCCAGCCGTACTGGTTTGGCGAAGGCGGCGACATGAGCCCTGAAGAGTTCGGCGTGTGGGCCGCCAACCAGCTGGAAGCGAAGATTCTGGAACTGGGCGTGGACAACGTCGGCGCCTTCATTGCCGAGCCGATCCAGGGCGCCGGTGGCGTGATCGTGCCGCCGGACAGCTACTGGCCGCGCATCAAGGAAATCCTCGCCAAGTACGACATCCTGTTCGTCGCCGACGAGGTGATCTGCGGTTTCGGCCGTACCGGCGAGTGGTTCGGCAGCGATTTCTACGACCTCAAGCCGGACATGATGACCATCGCCAAGGGCCTGACCTCGGGCTACATCCCGATGGGTGGCCTGATCGTGCGCGACGAGGTGGTGGCGGTGCTGAATGAAGGCGGCGATTTCAACCACGGCTTCACCTACTCCGGTCACCCGGTGGCCGCGGCGGTCGCCCTGGAAAACATCCGCATCATGCGCGATGAACAAATTATTAAGCGTGTGCATGATGAAACGGCACCGTATTTGCAGAAACGTCTGAGGGAGCTGGCTGATCATCCGTTGGTGGGTGAAGTGCGTGGTGTCGGCATGCTCGGTGCGATTGAACTGGTTCAGGACAAAGCGACGCGCAAGCGTTACGAAGGCCGCGGTGTTGGCATGATCTGCCGAACCTTCTGCTTCGAGAATGGCCTGATCATGCGCGCCGTGGGTGACACCATGATCATTTCGCCGCCGCTGGTGATCAGCAAGACCGAAATCGACGAGCTGGTGACCAAGGCTCGTCATTGCCTGGACCTGACTTTGGCGGCATTGCAGGGCTAAGTGCTAGGCTCAGAACGCAGTGACTCTCGGGCGCTGCGTTCGGGCAGTTATAAAAGTGGGGGGTTAGTTGAAAGCCGGCCCCCTAACTTGCCAGACTGTAGTCCTGTTTTGCTGCCCTTCGACGGGCTGCCGAACAGCTGTATATCGATGAAGCATGCTGCGGCCCAAAAAAGAAAATTGGAGCATCACCAAATGAAGGCATTAGGTTTGAAGAACGCTGGCAAGACCCTCCTCGCGTTGTCCCTGATGGGCGCAATGGCGGGCGCGGCCCAGGCAGACGATAAAGTGCTGCACATCTATAACTGGTCCGACTACATTGCTCCGGACACCATCGCCAACTTTGAAAAAGAGTCGGGCATCAAAGTGGTGTACGACGTATTCGACAGCAACGAGACCCTTGAAGCCAAGTTGCTGGCAGGCAAGTCCGGTTACGACATCGTCGTACCGTCGAACAACTTCCTCGCCAAGCAGATCAAGGCCGGCGTCTACCAGGAGCTGGACAAGTCCAAGCTGTCCAACTACGAAAACCTGAACACGTCGCTGCTCAAGGCCGTGTCTGTCAGCGACCCGGACAACAAGCACGCTTTCCCGTACATGTGGGGTTCGATCGGCATCGGTTACAACCCGGAGAAGGTCAAGGCCGCGCTGGGCGTCGACAAGATCGATTCGTGGGACATCCTGCTCAAGCCGGAAAACATCGCCAAGCTCAAGAGCTGCGGTGTGAGCTTCCTCGATTCGCCAACCGAAATGCTGCCGATCGCGCTGCATTACCTGGGCCTGCCGACCGACAGCCAGAAGAAAGCCGACCTCAAGCAAGCTGAAGACCTGTTCCTGAAGATCCGTCCTTCGATCGGCTACTTCCACTCGTCCAAGTACATCTCCGACCTGGCCAACGGCAACATCTGCGTAGCCGTGGGTTACTCGGGTGACATCCAGCAGGCCAAATCCCGCGCGGCTGAAGCCGGTGGCAAGGTCAAAGTGGCGTATGACATTCCGAAGGAAGGCGCCGGCAGTTTCTATGACATGGTCGCCATCCCTAAAGATGCCGAAAACGTCGAAGCGGCCTACAAGTTCATGAACTACCTGCTCGAGCCGAAAGTCATGGCTGCGATCACCAACAGCGTGCGTTTCCCGAACGGTAACGAGAAAGCCACCGCATTGGTCGACAAAGACATCACCAGCGACCCAGGCATCTACCCGCCAGCGGACGTGCAAGCCAAGCTGTATGCCATTGCCGACTTGCCGGCAGCGACTCAGCGTGAAATGACCCGTAGCTGGACCAAAATCAAATCCGGTAAGTAAGCGAGGTAACCTGTAGGAGCGAGCTTGCTCGCGAAAATCCTCAACGATAACGCAGCGCCTCTGGTCGCCCGCGTTGCCTGTGAGTTCTTCGCGAGCAAGCTCGCTCCTACAAAGAGCGGTAGCCGTACAGTAATTAAATGACAGAAAGTTTTGCCGGATCGGTTTATCGAGGGTAAGTTGCGCGCCGGTTTTGTTGCCGGGCAACAACTTTGGGCCCAACTATTTAAGAGGACCTCCACTTGCCATTTTCTTTATTTCGCCAAGCCTTGCTGGTAGGTGCCGGTATCACGCTGGCTGTCAGCGTGCAGGCCGCATCGACTGTGCATGTTTATAACTGGTCGGACTACATCGGCCCCGACACCCTGGCCAACTTTGAAAAGGCCTCCGGTATCAAGCCTGTGTATGACGTGTTTGATTCCAACGAAACCCTGGAAGGCAAGTTGCTGGCCGGACGTACCGGTTACGACGTGGTGGTGCCGTCCAATCACTTCCTCGGCAAACAGATCAAGGCCGGGGCGTTCCAGAAGCTCGACAAGTCGTTGCTGACTCACTACGCCAACCTCGACCCGGCGCTGCTCAAGCGCCTGGAAAAGAACGACCCGGGCAACCAATACGCCGTGCCGTACCTGTGGGGCACCAACGGCATCGGTTACAACGTCGATAAAGTCAAAGAAGTGCTGGGCGTCGACAAGATCGACTCCTGGGCCGTGCTGTTCGAGCCGGAAAACATGAAAAAGCTCGCGACGTGCGGCGTGTCCTTCATGGACTCGGCAGATGAAATGCTGCCGGCGGTGCTCAACTACATGGGCCTGAACCCCAACAGCGAGAACCCCGAAGACTACAAGAAGGCCGAAGCGAAACTGCTGAAAGTGCGGCCTTATGTGACCTACTTCCATTCTTCCAAATACATCTCCGACCTGGCCAACGGCAACATCTGCGTGGCGGCCGGGTTCTCCGGCGATGTGTTCCAGGCCAAGGCCCGCGCAGCCGAGGCGGGCAAGGGCGTGAACATCGCCTACGCGATTCCGAAAGAAGGCGGCAACCTGTGGTTTGACGTGCTGGCGATCCCCAAGGACGCGGCCAACGTTAAAGAAGCCCACGCCTTCATCAACTATTTACTGCAACCTGAGGTTATCGCTCAGGTCAGTGATTACGTCGGTTATGCCAACCCTAACCCAGGGGCGGACGCACTGATGGAGCAATCGATACGCACCGACGAAGCGGTTTACCCACCGCAGGCGGTTCTCGACCGGACATTTGTCAACTTCGAGCTACCCCCGAAAGTGCAGCGTTTAATGACCCGTAGCTGGACCAAGGTCAAGACGGGCAAGTAAGGCTCAAACTATCCTGGGTTCGCCCGCGTCGGGCGAACTGCACTCTTTTTTTTGGGAGTTTCGTAAATGGCAGTTGCCTCCGGCGCCTATAAGAAAGCCCTCGAGGGCGACCAGACACCGAAAAAGGTGCTGGTCAAAATCGACCGGGTCACGAAGAAGTTCGACGAGACGATTGCCGTGGACGATGTGTCCCTGGAAATCAAGAAAGGCGAGATCTTCGCCTTGCTCGGCGGTTCGGGTTCGGGCAAATCCACCTTGTTGCGCATGCTCGCAGGTTTCGAGCGCCCAACCGAGGGTCGCATCTACCTCGACGGTGTGGACATCACCGACATGCCGCCCTACGAGCGGCCGATCAACATGATGTTCCAGTCCTACGCGCTGTTCCCGCACATGACAGTGGCGCAGAACATCGCGTTTGGCCTGCAACAGGACAAGATCCCCAAGGCCGAAGTCGACGCCCGCGTGGCCGAGATGCTCAAGCTGGTGCAGATGAGCCAGTACGCCAAGCGCAAGCCGCACCAGTTGTCCGGTGGCCAGCGCCAGCGTGTGGCCCTGGCCCGTTCCCTGGCCAAGCGCCCGAAACTGCTGCTGCTCGATGAGCCGATGGGGGCGCTGGACAAGAAACTGCGTTCGCAGATGCAGCTGGAACTGGTGGAAATCATCGAGCGCGTCGGCGTGACCTGCGTGATGGTGACCCACGACCAGGAAGAGGCCATGACCATGGCCGAGCGCATCGCGATCATGCACCTGGGCTGGATCGCGCAGATCGGCAGCCCGGTCGACATCTACGAGACGCCGACCAGCCGCCTGGTGTGCGAGTTCATCGGCAACGTCAACATCTTCGACACCCAGGTGGTCGACGACGCTGAAGGCCACGCAGTGCTCAAGTGCCCGGACCTGGACCGCGACATCTACGTCGGCTACGGCATCGCCACCTCGGTGGAAGACAAGTCGGTGACCTACGCCATCCGCCCGGAAAAACTGCTGGTCACCACCCAAATGCCGACCTGCGAGCACAACTGGTCCAGCGGCAAGGTCCACGACATCGCCTACCTCGGCGGCCACTCGGTGTTCTACGTCGAGTTGCCGAGCGGCAAGCTCGTGCAATCCTTCGTCGCCAACGCCGAACGCCGTGGCCAGCGCCCAACCTGGGGTGATCAGGTGTACGTGTGGTGGGAAGACGACAGCGGCGTGGTACTTCGCTCATGAACATGAAAAAATTCAAGCGCCAGCTGCAACGAATAACCCCCGGTGGCCGGCATGTGGTCATCGGGATCCCTTTCCTCTGGCTGTTCCTGTTCTTCATGCTGCCGTTCTTCATCGTCCTGAAGATCAGCTTTGCCGAAGCCGACGTGGCGATCCCGCCTTACACCGAGATCTACACCTTCGTTGAGCAGAAGCTGCAACTGGTGCTGAACCTGGCCAACTACGCGATGCTCGGCGACGATGAGTTGTACATCGCCGCGTACCTGGGCTCGCTGAAGATGGCGTTCTTCAGCACCCTGCTGTGCCTGGTGATCGGCTACCCGATGGCCTATGCGATTGCCAGTGCGCGCAAAGAGATGCAGACCGTCCTCGTGCTGCTGATCATGATGCCGACCTGGACCGCGATCCTGATCCGCGTGTACGCGTGGATGGGCATCCTCAGCAACAACGGCTTGCTCAACAGCTTCCTGATGTCCATCGGGCTGATCAACGAGCCGCTGCAGATCCTCAACACCAACATCGCGGTGTATATCGGCGTGGTCTATTCGTACCTGCCGTTCATGATCCTGCCGCTGTACGCCAACCTGGTGAAACACGACCAGAGCCTGCTGGAAGCTGCCTCGGACCTGGGTTCGAGCACCTTCAACAGCTTCTGGAAGATCACCGTGCCGCTGTCCAAGAACGGCATCATCGCCGGTTGCATGCTGGTCTTCATCCCGGTGGTGGGCGAGTTCGTGATCCCGGAACTGCTCGGCGGCCCGGAAACCCTGATGATCGGTAAAGTGTTGTGGCAAGAATTCTTCAACAACCGTGACTGGCCGGTGGCTTCTGCCCTGGCGGTGGTGATGCTGGCGATCCTGATCGTGCCGATCATCCTGTTCAACCGCAGCCAAGCCAAAGAGATGGAGGGCAAGATATGAAGCGCGTCAGTTTCTCAAGCTTCATGCTGGTGGCGGGGTTGTTGTTCATCTACCTGCCGATGCTGATCCTGGTGATCTACTCGTTCAACGAATCCAAGCTGGTGACGGTGTGGGGCGGTTGGTCGATCAAGTGGTACGTGGGCCTGCTGGACAACACCCAGTTGATGGGCTCGGTGGCGCGTTCCCTGGAAATCGCCTGCTACACGGCCATCGCGGCCGTGGCGCTGGGTACGCTGGCGGCGTTCGTGCTGACGCGCATCAGCCAGTTCAAGGGCCGCACGCTGTTCGGCGGCCTGGTGACCGCGCCGTTGGTCATGCCCGAGGTGATCACCGGTCTGTCGCTGTTGCTGCTGTTCGTGGCGATGGCGCAGATGATCGGTTGGCCCCAGGAACGTGGCATCGTCACCATCTGGATCGCCCACACCACGTTCTGCGCGGCGTATGTGGCTGTGGTGGTGTCGGCGCGCTTGCGTGAGCTGGACCTGTCGATCGAAGAAGCGGCGATGGACCTGGGCGCGCGGCCGTGGAAGGTGTTCTTCCTGATCACCATCCCGATGATCGCGCCGTCGTTGGCGGCGGGTGGGATGATGTCCTTCGCGCTGTCCCTCGATGACCTGGTACTCGCCAGCTTCGTGTCGGGCCCGGGTTCGACCACCTTGCCGATGGAAGTCTTCTCGGCGGTGCGCCTGGGGGTCAAACCGGAGATCAACGCCGTGGCCAGCCTGATTCTGCTGGCGGTGTCGTTGGTGACTTTCCTGGTGTGGTTCTTCAGCCGACGTGCCGAAGAGATGCGCAAGAAGGCGATCCAGCAAGCGATCGAAGAAGCGGCCGCCGATGGCTGGCAGCAGCCGGACAAGCGTCGGGCGCCTGCGCCGGTCTAACGGCCGACACGGTGCAAATGTGGGAGGGGGCTTGCCCCCGATAGCAGAGTGTCAGTCACTGAAGCTGTGACTGATCCACTGCTATCGGGGGCAAGCCCCCTCCCACATTTTGACCGCGTTCCAGGTTGATCAGGCCGTCACCATCTGGATCGCCCACACCACGTTCTGCGCGGCGTATGTGGCGGTGGTGGTGTCGGCGCGCTTGCGCGAGCTGGACCTGTCGATCGAAGAAGCGGCCGCCGATGGCTGGCAGCAGCCGGACAAGCGTCGGGCGCCTGCGCCGGTCTAACGGCCGACACGGTGCAAATGTGGGAGGGGGCTTGCCCCCTCCCACATTTTGACCGCGTTCCAGGTTGATCAGGCCGTCCACATCTGGATCACCCACACCACGTTCTGCGCGGCGTATGTGGCGGTGGTGGTGTCGGCGCGCTTGCGTGAGCTGGACCTGTCGATCGAAGAAGCGGCCGCCGATGGCTGGCAGCAGCCGGACAAGCGTCGGGCGCCTGCGCCGGTCTAATGGCCGACACGGTGCAAATGTGGGAGGGGGCTTGCCCTCGATAGCAGAGTGTCAGTCACTGAAGCTGTGACTGATCCACCGCCATCGGGGGCAAGCCCCCTCCCACATTTTGACCGCATTCCAGGTTGATCAGGCCGTCACCATCTGGATCGCCCACACCACGTTCTGCGCGGCGTATGTGGCGGTGGTGGTGTCGGCGCGCTTGCGTGAGCTGGACCTGTCGATCGAAGAAGCGGCCAGCCGATGGCTGGCAGCAGCCGGACAAGCGTCGGGCGCCTGCGCCGGTCTAATGGCCGACACGGTGCAAATGTGGGAGGGGGCTTGCCCCCGATAGCAGAGTGTCAGTCACTGAAGCTGTGACTGATCCACCGCCATCGGGGGCAAGCCCCCTCCCACATTTTGACCGCGTTCCAGGTTGATCAGGCCGTCACCATCTGGATCACCCACACCACGTTCTGCGCGGCGTATGTGGCGGTGGTGGTGTCGGCGCGCTTGCGCGAGCTGGACCTGTCGATCGAAGAAGCGGCCGCCGATGGCTGGCAGCAGCCGGACAAACGTCGGGCGCCTGCGCCGGTCTAACGGCCGACACGGTGCAAATGTGGGAGGGGGCTTGCCCCCGATAGCAGAGTGTCAGTCACTGAAGCTGTGACTGATCCACCGCCATCGGGGGCAAGCCCCCTCCCACATTTTGACCGCGTTCCAGGTTGATCAGGCCGTCACCATCTGGATCACCCACACCACGTTCTGCGCGGCGTATGTGGCGGTGGTGGTGTCGGCGCGCTTGCGCGAGCTGGACCTGTCGATCGAAGAAGCGGCCAGCCGATGGCTGGCAGCAGCCGGACAAGCGTCGGGCGCCTGCGCCGGTCTAACGGCCGACACGGTGCAAATGTGGGAGGGGGCTTGCCCCCGATAGCAGAGTGTCAGTCACTGAAGCTGTGACTGATCCACCGCCATCGGGGGCAAGCCCCCTCCCACATTTTGACCGCGTTCCAGGTTGATCAGGCCGTCACCATCTGGATCGCCCACACCACGTTCTGCGCGGCGTATGTGGCGGTGGTGGTGTCGGCGCGCTTGCGCGAGCTGGACCTGTCGATCGAAGAAGCGGCCGCCGATGGCTGGCAGCAGCCGGACAAGCGTCGGGCGCCTGCGCCGGTCTAATGGCCGACACGGTGCAAATGTGGGAGGGGGCTTGCCCCCGATAGCAGAGTGTCAGTCACTGAAGCTGTGACTGATCCACCGCCATCGGGGGCAAGCCCCCTCCCACATTTTGACCGCATTCCAGGTTGATCAGGCCGTCCACGGCGACTGGCGAATCACCTTGACAAAGTTCATCGGCTTGAACCCCGGCTCCTGATCCACCAGCACATCGGTCTTCACGTTGCCGAACGTGGTCTGCGGGCGATGGCGCAAGCCGTCGGCGAACGCGCAGATGATGCATTCCTTGAACCCTTCACCGCGTGGATGTGCATGCACCACGGCTTCGCGCTGCACGGGGGTAAATGCGGCGTAGTCCATGCCCAGCACGTCCATCTCGACGCCGGCGGTGACCAGCGCCACGGTCGGCCGCAAATGCTGCGGCACGCCCGGCGTGGTGTGCAGTGCGATGGACAGCCACACCTGTTCGATGTCGTCATCGCTCAGCCCATGCGGCTTGAGGAAGTCCGCCGCCGCGTTGGCGCCGTCGACTTCGAAACGCTGGTCGTCGCTGCGATGGCCTTCGACCAGGCCCAGGTCATGGAACATCGCGCCGACGTAAAGCAGCTCCGGGTTATAGGCCAGTTGCTTGCGCTCACCGCTCAACGCGCCGAACAGAAACACCCGGCGCGAGTGGTGGTAGAGCAGGTCGGATTCGATATCGCGGATGTAGTCGGTGGTGGCCCTGGCCAGGGCGCTGTCCGGGATCTTGATGCCGGCGATGCTGGTGCTCATGGTCGTTCTCCGCAAGAAAGCGCCAGGGTGGCGCCGAGGCAGCCAGTCTGGTCGCGCGCCGGGGAAGGGGCTATCGCAGCGAGGGTGCGATGTCGGCCAATGTGCTGCTACATCGTGCCAAGTGAAAGTCGGCTAGGGTGTAGCAGACGATATCCCCCGTGAAGCCTGCGAAAATCCAAAGGTGGAAGGGCGTTTGCCCCCTCCCACAGGGGTTCTGTGTTTATCCGGTTAGGTAAAGGTGTGCCTGTTCATGAGCAAGACCGTCGGCATTCTGATTTTCCCCGGCGTCCAGTCACTGGACGTGACCGGCCCGCTGGATGTGTTCTGCGAAGCGAACCGTTTCCTGTCGCCCGACGACCAGTACCAGTTGGACGTGATCGGCCTGGACCACGGCAATATGGCCTGTTCCAACGGCCTGTCGTTGCAGGCCCATCGGCATTACCGCGAAGCGTTGCAAGCCTATGACCTGCTTCTGGTCGCCGGCGGGCCGCAGTTGCCTTTCGAAGATTTCGGCGCGCACTTCGATGATTGGCTGCGTGGGGCCGCGGCGCGGGCGCAGCGCTTCGGTTCGATTTGCAACGGCGCCTTCATACTGGCCCGCGCCGGCCTGCTCGACGGGAAAACCGTCACCACCCATTGGGGCGATGCCGCCGATCTGGCGCGGTTGTGCCCCAGCGCCCGGGTCGAGGCCGACCGCCTCTACATGCAGGACGGCAACCTCTACACCTCGGCCGGGGTCACGGCGGGGATCGACCTGTCGCTGTACCTGCTGGCCCAGGACCACGGGCCGGAAGTGGCGTTGAGCGTGGCCAAGCGCTTGGTGGTGTTCACCCAGCGTGCGGGCGGGCAGTCGCAGTTCAGCCCGTTCCTCACGCCCCACGCCGAAACCACTTCGGCGGTGGCGCTGGTGCAAGTGTATGTGCTGGCGAACCTGACCGGCGATCTGACCATCGCGGACCTGGCCAACGCGGCCAATATGAGTGCGCGCAACTTCTCCCGGGTGTTCGCCCGTGAAGCGCGGATCACCCCGGCGGAGTTCGTCGAGCGGGCGCGGGTGGATGCGGCGCGGGTGATGCTCGAAAGCAGCCGCGCACCGCTCAAGACCGTGGCCTATCAATGCGGGTTTCGCGATGCCCAGCACATGCGCAGCGTGTTCAACCGCCGACTGGGGGTGACGCCGCAACAGTTCCGGCTCAACTTCGCCGCACCGGTGTAGGGGCAACACCGCAGATACAAGCCCCCTCCCACATTTTGACTGCGTTCCAGGCGGTCAGCGGGCTGGCAGCAGCTTCAGCGTACCGCGCGTATTGGCCGTGACTTCCTCATCGCTGAAATGCGCCTGCTCGTAGCCGCCCTCGATATACGTTTCCGCCTGGTCCCCATAGTGCTTGTCGAACGGCACACCGCTTTGCCCCACCGGGTTGATGGTCAGCGCGTGGGGCACGTCGGCGAAGTCGATCAGGCGCCGGGTCGACGGGCCGTAGGTCACCGGCCATGGTGCCGGGCCGATATTGGCTGACTGGTTGTTCGGCACTTCGTGGCTGCCCGGGGCGGGGAAGGGGCCGACGTTGACGATCCGGTCCAGCGGTTTCTGCGAGCCCAGCGGGTGGCCGTGGGTCAGCGTATGGGCCTTGCCCCACTGCCATTGGCCCGGGTCATCGCCGAAGGTGGCCTTGAGGTGCGCGAGGCTGTTGTCCCAGGCGAGCTTGACGGTGTCGGCACGCTTGCCGTTCCACCAGGGCGAATCCGGGCTCGCGGCCAGGCGGGGCAACGCCGCATCGATCACCCGCGTGCTGAGCAGGGTCTTGAACATGGCGTCGCCGAGTTTCGGGTGGAAGGCCGCGTCAGCCAGGTTGAACAGGAACTGGTTGAACAGCGTGGCGCTGGTGGAGTCCAGCGGATAATCGCCTTTCCAGGCCGCCAGTTGCTCCACCAGCTGCAACTGCGCCGGGTCTTTGACCACCTCGCGCAGCACCGGCAACAGCGGTGCCAGCAAGCGCGGGCCGAAGGCGGTGGTGGTGCCCAGTTGCAGGGCCTGGCTGTTGTTCACGTCCCACTTCACGCGCTTGTCGCTCAACTGCGCGTTCAACTGCTGGCCACGGTCGGCCAGGTTGTAATAGCCGGGGATCTCCATGCCGCTGGGCGACACCGGCTGTGCATTGGCCGACACCACATAGCCACGCGCCGGGTTTTCTTCCTGGGGGTTGGCGCTGAACGGGTAGAAGCCCAGCTTGTCGGCCTGGGCCGTGCTGCCGTCGAGGATAAACCCGGGGTTGACGCCGGCCGGGCGGATCGGCAACTGCGCCGCCGCCCACCAGCCGATATCGCCCTGGGCATTCGCCCACACAATGTTCAGCCCCGGTGCCGACACCTTGGCCGCCGCGGCACGGGCCTTGGCCAGGGTGTCGGCGCGGTTGAGCTGGTAGAACCCTTCGAGGATCGGGTTCTGGGTGTCGAGGAACGCCCACCACATCGCGATCGGCGTCTTGCCGGCGTTCTCGCCGAGCACGTCATTGATGATCGGGCCGTGGGGCGATTGGCGCAGGGTCAAGGTGACCGGTGCCTGGCCCTTGACCGCGATCTGTTGCTCGCTGCGGGTCATGTCGACCCATTGGCCGTGGTACCAGACCTGGTTGGCGTTGTCCGGATTGACCTGCTCGGCGATCAGGTCGAGGTCGTCGTTCTGGAACATGGTCAGGCTCCAGCCGAAATCCAGGTTGTGCCCCAGGAACGCCACCGGCACCAGCGCGTTGTGATAGCCGTACAACTCAAAGCCCGGCGCCGACAGCTGTGCCTCGTACCACACCGACGGCACCGAGAAGCGGATATGCGGGTCACCCGCCAGCAACGGCTTGCCGCTCTGGGTGCGGCTGCCGCTGATCGCCCAGGCGTTGCTGCCTTCGAACTGCGGCAAGCCGTTGTCGGCCAGGGCCTGTTCACTCAGGGCCGCGATGGCGCCGAGGTTTTGCCAGTCGCTGGCGGCCAGGTTGAGCGCGCCCTTGGGTTGCCAGGCGAGGTCGAACACGTTCAGGTAATCGCTGCCCAACTGGTCGCGTACATAGGTCAGCAATGGCTCGGTACGAAACGCCGCAGCAAAGCTGTAGGCCATATACCCGGCGACGCTGATGGTGTCCTCGGCGGTAAACGGCCGCTTGGGGATGCCCAGCACATCGAACTCCATCGGGCTGGCGTGGTTGTCCTGATACTGGTTGATCCCGTCCAGATAGGCTTGCAGGGCCTTCCAGTGCGCCGACTCGTGGTCCAACTGCGCCACATAAGTGGCGGAGCGCTCGCGAATGCGCAGGCTGCGGAACAGTTTGTCGGTGTCCAGCAGCTTGGGGCCGAGCACTTCGGCCAATTCGCCGCGCGCCAGGCGTCGCATGATTTCCATCTGGAACAGCCGGTCCTGGGCATGCACGTAGCCCAGGGCGCGGTACAGGTCGGTCTCGTTCTCGGCACGGATATGCGGCACGCCACGCTCGTCGTAGCGCACCGTGACCGAACCTTGCAGGTTCGCCAGCGTCACGGCGCCCTGGCGGGTGGGTTGCTTGCTGTAGACGTACCAGCCGGCACCGACGGCGATCAGCGCCAGCAGCACCGCGAGAACCTGCAAGAGGCGCTTCATGAACATTCCTTACCAAGAGTGGGGCGACGGGCTACGAACCGGTTGGCCACGAACAATAGCAGCCCACCGCCAGGGTGTGAGTGGCATTCACTGCGCGGCCTGCCGCAAGGGCCTTGAGGATCGGCTCGATAAAACTGTTGCTGGCGTTGCACGTCAGCCCTTCGCTGTAGGGCCCGAAATACGCGAGCTTGCCGCTGCGGTCCCAGATCGCCACGGCCGGGGTCGCGGGTATCTGATCGGCACCGGGCAGGCTGCTGAGGATTTTCATCTGGCGCAGGTTGTCGGGCAACTGGCCGTGGCTGCCGGGTTTCTGCAGGGCGTAGAACTCGACGCCCTGGGGTGCGTAGTGCTCGATCAATTCGCCGAGGTGCTGCTGGTTGCCGACGTTGCACGGGCAGGCCGGGTCCCAGAAATGCACAAGGCGGATCGGGCCGGGGCCGGCGAGGTCGTCGGGCAGGCGTAGGGCGTCGCCGGAAAACACCGCCGTGTGTTCGCTGAAGGCACGCAGGTAGCGGCCTTGGAACCAGTCATACGCCGCCCATAACACGCCGGCGCAGAGGATCAGCAGCAGGCTGGCGAACAGGGTGGTGCGGTAGGGCTGTCGCATTCAGATCAATCCTCGAAGGACGCGTAGCTTGCCATGCTTGCCCCGACAGATGAATATCGCAGCTCGATATTCCTCTGCGCAGCGCGTGAAGCCCCAAGTCTGGAACCTCTTATGCCCGTCACCTTTGACCCCGATCACCTGCGCGACAGCTTGCGGCCCCTGGTGGATGCGCAGCCGCTCAGCGCCGAGGCGCGGGTCTATCAGCGCTTCTATGGGCTGGACCTGCGCGCGCGCCAGGTGCCGGCGGTGAGCCGCCTTGGCCGGTTCGAGGTCGATGGGTTCGCGGTGGTCGCCCAGGTGTGGTGGCCGCCGGTGCCGGTGGCGACGATGTTCATGTTCCACGGGTTCTACGACCATATGGGGCTGTACCGCCACGTCGTCGACTGGGCGCTGGACCAGGGTTTCGTGGTGATCGCCTGCGACCTGCCGGGCCATGGCTTGTCCAGCGGCGCGCGGGCCAGTATCGATGATTTTGCGGTGTACCAGGACGTGGTGCAGGCGCTGTTCGCCCAGGCCGAAGCGCTGCACCTGCCCCGGCCCTGGCACCTGTTCGGGCAAAGCACCGGCGGTGCGGTGGTGGTGGATCACTTGCTCAACCATGGCGCCGACAGCCCGGCCCAGGGTAAGACTTTTCTGCTTTCACCCTTGGTGCGTCCGCGTGGGTGGGGCTGGTCGCAGGTCAGCTATTACCTGCTGCGGCCGTTCGTCAAAGGCATCGCCCGACGGTTCAGCGAAAACACCAATGACCCGGCCTTCAAGCCGTTCCTCGAAGCCGACCCCTTGCAGCCGCGCCAATTGCCGACCGCCTGGGTCGGGGCACTGGCGCGCTGGATCAGGCAAATCGAAGCCGCACCGCGCAGCCCGCGGCGGCCGCTGATTGTGCAGGGCGAAGAGGATATGACGGTAGATTGGCAGCACAACCTGCAGGTGCTGCGGGGCAAGTTCGATCAGCCTGAGGTGTTGATGCTCAAGCGCGGCCGGCATCACTTGGCCAATGAGATCCCGGAGATTCGCCAGGAATACTTCAAGTACCTCACCGACCACCTGAAATAACACGGACCAAATGTGGGAGGGGGCTTGCCCCCGATAGCAGGGTGTCAGTCAGCACATCTGATACTGACCCACCGCTATCGGGAGCAAGCCCCCTCCCACATTTTTTTACTGCGCCAGGCTTGAGGTGCTTTGACCGACCGCCAAGCCTGCGCGGACCGCTGCCAACGCCGCCTGGTAATACGCCTTCCCCTGCGGCGACTCGGCAAACGTAGCGAATTCTTCCAGTTCCGGGTCGGACAAGTCCCGATAGACGTACAGCAACGTGTTGTTCAGGTCATTGCCGATCTGTTGCATCAGCCGTTCGCGTTGTCCATCCAGCATGCCCTGGGCCTGGCCGCCGCCCAACAGGCCGGGGATCATCTGGCTCAAGCTGTCGGCCGCCACGCCGGCGATCGCCAGGCTGACTTCGGCGCCGGCTTCGCGGGCAGGCAGGGCCTGGGCCAGGTGGCCGATGATCAGGCTGCGAGTGGCGTCGGCTTCGATGTGCGGCAGGCCTTGGGCATTTTTTGCCAGCTGGTCGCGGCGGGTGGCCAGCAGTTCGGCGGCGACAATCTTGCGCCCCAGCGGCGACTGGAAAAACGCCAGGGCCGGTGCCGGGTCCGCCAGGTGCTTGCGCAGTTGGGCTTCGGCGCGCCGGTCCACAGCCTGGGCGGCGAAGCGCTTGTTGCTGTTGTCGACCAGCGCCTGGTACACCGCCGGCGGCAGGCTGTTGCGGTAGCGTTGCTGGGCGGCACTGAGGGCGTCATTGAAATGCGCGCGTTGTTCGGCCCAGCCGGCGACCTTGTACAACTGGTCATGGCCGTCTGCCCAAGCGGGCAAAACGCAGAACATCAGCAAGGAAAAAAACAAACGACGCATATGGACTCCTGTCAGTCGGCCACTATTGTCCGTGTCGGGCGTAGGATTTGTCGAGAAGTCCTATCAGTCACCTGGCTAAAGTGCGTTCAGACGCTCAGCGGCTCTGTCGGATTCACAGGCGTATGGATACTATGCGCGCCATGCAAATATCCCACGATCACCCATTGCTGCAACGCATTGTCGACGACCTGGCCGAAAAGGGCTGGTCGCAGCAAAACAGCTTCCTGCCCCAGGCTCTGACCCTGGAACTGGCGGCTGAGTGCCGTAAACGTGCGGCTGAAGGTGAGCTGGCCCCGGCGGCGGTCGGGCGCGGGCCGGCCCAGGAGATTCGCGAGGGTATTCGTGGCGACCATATCCAGTGGCTGGAGGAGGGCGACGCCGTCGTCTGCGACCGCTATATGACGGTGATGGACAGCCTGCGCCTGGCGATAAACCGCAGCTTGTTCCTCGGCCTGGAAGATTTTGAAAGCCACTTCGCGATGTACCCGCCGGGGGCGTTTTACCTCAGGCACCTGGACCGGTTTCGCGACGACGACCGGCGCACGGTCTCGGCGGTGATCTACTTGAACGACGAGTGGCTGCCGGAACACGGCGGCCAGTTGCGCATGTACCTCAAGGACGGCGTCGAACTCGACGTGGTGCCCAGCGGAGGTTGCCTGGTGGTGTTCCTGTCCGGCGAAGTGCCCCACGAAGTGCTGCCCGCTACCCGCGAGCGCCTTTCGCTGACCGGCTGGTTTCGTCGGCGCGGTAACGAGCCGTTTTAAGCATGGAAAAAATTCTCGTCAGCCGCTGTCTGCTCGGGCACAAAGTGCGCTACGACGGCGGCGCCAGCGGGCCGTTCGATCAACTGGCGGCATGGCAGGCCGAAGGCCGCGTGGTTGCGATCTGCCCGGAAGTGGCGGGCGGTTTGCCCACGCCCAGGCCTTCCGCCGAGATTCCGGGCGGGCAGGGTATCGACGTGTGGGAGGGCCGCGCCCAGGTGCTGACCGCCGCGGGCGAGGACTTCAGCGCCGCCTTCCTCGACGGCGCTCGCCAGGCGTTGGCGCTGGTGCAGCGCCACAATATCCGTATCGCCGTGCTCAAGGCCAATAGCCCGTCCTGTGGCAATGTGCTGACCTATGACGGCACTTTCAGCGGTGTGAAGGTGAGCGGCGAAGGAGTCACGGCGGCGCTGCTCAAGCGCCATGGGGTGTGGGTGTTCAGTGAGTTTGAGTTGCTTGAGGCGGCGCAAGCCCTGGCCCGTCTCCCAAGCCCTCCCACATTTTGATTTACTGTGCTTTGACTTCCGCCGTGTCGCTTTCGAGCCACTTCTGCCCCAGCGCCTTCAACCGGCCATCGGCTTTCACCCGTTGCAGCGCATTGTCCAGGCTCGCCTTGAACGCCGGGTTGCCCTTCTGGAACGGAATGGCCAGCGCCGGCTTGTCGCGATAAGGCTCACTGAAATCGAACTGATCCTGCAACTCGGCAGTCATAGCGATATGGTTGATGGCCACGTCGTACTTGCCGCTTGCCACGCCGGGCAGCATGTCGCTGTCGTCGGTGGTGATGAACGAGGGGCGCACATCCATCTCTTTGGCCAGTTGTTCACCGAGTTCCACTTCAAAACCGGTGAGTTTCTCGCCGTCCTTGAAGTTGAAGGGCGGGGTATTGGCCTCGAGGGCGATGCGCAGTTCACCGCGGTCAAACACATCATCGATCAATTCGGCGTGAGCCAAGGGGCTCATCAGAGGAAGCAGCAGTAACAGGCCAGGCGAAAAGCGCATGGTCACTCCTAAATAATTCGAATGTGCGAGGCGCGGTTCAGCATCGCTTTGTTATGGTGTTGAGTGCCTTGGACAGCAATTAGTCGCTAAGTTGTCATAACCCTACAAATTTCATAGAAAAGTGGAGAAGCGAATGAAAGCCCTTTTGTCTCGTGTAACGATTGCCGGCGTACTATTGGGTGCTTCGATGTTGGTGACCGCCGCAGACGGCATCCCTCGCAGCGCGCCACCTGAAAATGCCAAAGTGTTTATCGTTTCGCCGAAAGACGGCGCCACCGTCGATAAAACCTTCACCGTCAAATTCGGCATGGAAGGTCTGAAACTGGCCCCGGCCACCGACCAGACCCCAGGCACCGGCCACCATCACCTGCTGGTCGACCAGAAGGCGCTGCCCGACGCCAGCGTGCCGATCCCGGCCACCGACAGCGTAATCCACTTCGGCAAGGCCCAGACCGAAACCGAGCTGACCCTGACCCCTGGCAAGCACACCTTGCAGCTGGTCGCCGGCGATAAACTGCACATGCAGTTCAACCCGACTGTAGCGTCGAAAGTGATCACGGTTAACGTCAAGTAAGATTTGTTCAGACAAAAAAATGGGAGACCCCTGCGGGCCTCCCATTTTTCGTAGGGCGTTTGAAGCGTTAGAACAGCACGCGGCAACGAATCGTGCCGTTGATGTGTTGCAGCTTCTGTTGCGCCAGGTCCGAGTACTCGGCGTCGACGTCGATCACCACGTAGCCGACCTTCTCGTTGGTCTGCAGGAACTGACCGGAAATGTTGATGCCGTTTTCCGCGAAGACCTTGTTGATCTCCATCATCACACCCGGGATGTTCTGGTGGATGTGCAGCAGACGGTGCTTGCCAGGGTGAGCCGGCAGGGCCACTTCCGGGAAGTTGACCGAGGACACCGACGTACCGTTGTCGCTGTACTTGACCAGCTTTTCCGAGACTTCCAGGCCAATGTTGGCCTGGGCTTCAGCGGTGGAGCCGCCGATGTGCGGGGTCAGGATCACGTTGTCCAGGCCACGCAGCGGGCTTTCGAAGATGTCGTCGTTGGAGCGCGGCTCCACCGGGAACACGTCGATGGCGGCGCCGATCAGGTGCTTGTCCTTGATCGCGTCGGCCAGGGCGTCCAACTCGACCACGGTGCCGCGGGCAGCGTTGATCAGGATGCCGCCTTTCTTGATCGCGCGGATTTCCTTCTCGCCGATCATCCACTGGGTCTCAGCGGTTTCCGGCACGTGCAGGGTGACGATGTCGGACATGCCCAGCAGCTCGGTCAGGCTCGACACTTGCGTGGCGTTACCCAGTGGCAGCTTGGTCAGGGTGTCGTAGAAGAACACCTGCATGCCCAGGCTTTCGGCCAGGACCGACAGTTGAGTGCCGATCGAACCGTAACCGATGATCCCCAGCTTCTTGCCGCGGATTTCGAAGGAGTTGGCTGCGCTCTTGATCCAGCCGCCACGGTGGCAGGAGGCATTCTTCTCCGGAATGCCGCGCAGCAGCAGGATGGCCTCGGCCAGCACCAGCTCCGCGACGGAACGGGTGTTGGAGTACGGTGCGTTGAACACCGCGATGCCGCGCTCGCGCGCTGCGTTAAGGTCGACCTGGTTGGTGCCGATGCAGAAACAGCCGACCGCCACGAGTTTCTTGGCGTGATCGAAGACCTCTTCGGTCAGTTGAGTGCGGGAGCGAATGCCGATGAAGTGCGCGTCGGCGATCTTTTCCTTGAGCTGGGCTTCCGGCAGAGAACTGGTGATGTACTCAATGCTGGTATACCCGGCGGCTTTCAGAACTTCGACAGCCGATGGGTGGACGCCTTCCAGAAGAAGGAACTTGATCTTGCTCTTATCGAGAGAAGTCTTGCTCATCTGCGTAAACCTGTATCCCGGAGAAAAATGGCAGGGAATCGGATCGCCGGATGTGTCCTGATTCACCAATACTGTTCCCGTTTGACGGCGTCTGTTGCCGTCATGCTGCGTTGCCGCTCCTCCCCATAGCCAGAGCTATGAGTCGTCGCGGCGCCTTGCCTGACGACAACAGCCACTCGTCAAACAGAAACGTATTGGTAAATCAGGGCACAGAGCTGACCCGGACGGCAGGAAAGCCGTCACCGCAGAACGCCCTTGGGCTCTGTCCTACGGGGGCGGTATGCTAGCATACGCGCCCCGCTAAACACCTATTCCTGCGACGTGAAGCGTTCTCAGGATGACCATGAATTGTTCGAGAGTTCTGTCGATGACCCATCCTGCCCTGATTGATGAGCTAAAGACCCTGGTTGAGCCCGGCAAAGTGCTGACCGACGCCGACTCCCTGGAGGCTTACGGCAAGGATTGGACCAAGCACTTCGCCCCGGCCCCGACTGCCATCGTATTCCCCAAGACGATTGAACAGGTGCAGGCCATCGTGCGCTGGGCCAATGAGCACAAGGTCGCGCTGGTGCCGTCCGGTGGGCGTACCGGCCTGTCGGCTGCCGCCGTTGCGGCCAATGGTGAAGTGGTCGTCTCGTTCGACTATATGAACCAGATCCTCGAGGTGAACCTCACCGACCGCACCGCCAAGTGCCAGCCGGGCGTGGTCACCAAGCAATTGCAGAACGTCGCCGAAGAGCACGGCCTGTACTACCCGGTGGACTTCGCTTCGTCCGGTTCGAGCCAGATTGGCGGCAATATCGGCACCAATGCCGGCGGGATCAAGGTCATTCGCTACGGCATGACCCGTAACTGGGTCGCCGGCATGAAGGTCGTCACCGGCAAAGGCGACGTGCTGGAACTGAACCGCGACCTGATCAAGAACGCCACCGGCTACGACATGCGCCAGTTGTTCATCGGCGCCGAAGGCACCCTGGGTTTTGTCGTGGAAGCCACCATGCGCCTGGACCGTGCGCCGAAAAACCTCACCGCGATGGTGCTCGGCACCACCGACTTCGACGCGATCATGCCGGTGTTGCACGCATTCCAGAGCAAGCTGGACCTGACCGCTTTCGAGTTTTTCTCTGACAAGGCCCTGGCCAAAGTCCTCGGCCGTGGTGACGTGCCGGCGCCGTTCGAGACCGAGTGCCCGTTCTACGCACTGCTGGAATTCGAAGCCACCACCGAAGAAGTCGCCAACCACGCCCTGGAAACCTTCGAGCACTGCGTCGAGCAGGGCTGGGTGCTGGACGGCGTGATGAGCCAGAGCGAAACCCAGCTGCACAACCTGTGGAAACTTCGCGAGTACATCTCCGAGACCATTTCCCACTGGACGCCGTACAAGAACGACATTTCGGTGACGGTATCGAAAGTGCCGGCATTCTTGAAGGAAATTGACGCGATCGTCGGCGAACACTACCCCGACTTCGAAATCGTCTGGTTCGGCCATATCGGCGACGGCAACCTGCACCTGAACATCCTCAAGCCGGAAAACCTGAGCAAGGATGAGTTCTTCGCCAAGTGCGCCACCGTGAACAAGTGGGTGTTCGAAACCGTGGCGAAGTACAACGGCTCGATCTCCGCCGAACACGGCGTGGGCATGACCAAGCGCGACTACCTGACCTACAGCCGCTCGCCGGTTGAAATCGAATACATGAAGGCCGTGAAAGCGGTGTTTGACCCGAACGGGATCATGAACCCCGGCAAGATCTTCGCTGTTTAACCGCCCCTGAAGGAGTCGTTCCATGAGCTACCAGCACAAGTATGTCGACGGCACCAACATCCACTTCCCGGTGGGTAAAGTGGTGTGTATTGGGCGCAACTACGCCGAACATGCCAAGGAACTGGATAACCCGGTACCGACCGAACCGTTGCTGTTCATCAAGCCGGGCAGCTGCGTTGTGGCGCTGGAAGGCGGTTTCAGCATCCCGACCGAACGCGGTTCGGTGCATTACGAAGCGGAAATCGCGGTGCTGATCGGCAAACCCCTGTCGACCAAGCCCAGCCGCGAAGAAGTGCTCGATGCCATCTCCGGCTTCGCCCCGGCCCTGGACCTGACCCTGCGCGACAAGCAGGCCGAGTTGAAAGCCAAGGGCTTGCCGTGGGAAATCGCCAAGTCCTTCGACGGCGCGGCGGTGATCGCGCCGTTCGTGGTCGGCAGCACCTTCCCGGACCTGACCGATATCGGCATTCGCCTGAGCATCAACGGCGAAGTGCGCCAGAATGGCAACAGCGCGGCCATGCTCAACCCGATCATCCCGATGATCCAGTACATGGCCGGCTGCTTCTCGCTGCAGGCCGGCGACGTGATCCTCACCGGCACCCCCGCTGGCGTTGGGCCGTTGAATGTCGGTGACAAGCTGGTGCTGGAACTGTCCGGTGTGACCCGCTTCGAAAGCAGCGTTCGCTAACTTCGGCACAACCCCGTGGCGAGCGAACAAGCTCGCTCGCCACAGGTCCCGCACCCGTTTCGGTTGTTTGCATTTTTTTCACACCCCATCCGGATAATCTTCAGCCTCTAGCGCGCGGGCCGGTTATTCCTGTGCTTTCACCTAACGCTGACTTTCCGGAAAAAGCGCTCAATGGCCGTGTCCCTGCCTACCGTCACCTCCAAGCCACGCTCTCGTTTTGCTCTGCGCTGGTATTCCTGGCTGCTTCTGGTCGGGGCGATTGTGTATGGCGTTGCCTGGGCCATGCATTGGGATGACCGCGGTGTGTTGTGGGTCGTGGAACGTTTTGAAAGCCCGGCCAAACGCCAAGCGAGCGTGTGGCTCCCGGATTACCGCGCCGTCATCGACGCCAAGCGGCTGCCCGGTATGGAGAAGGACGAGGCCTCGGACCTGTCCTACAATCCGCAGACGAAAACCCTGTTTTCCGTCATGGGCAAAAATCCATTCCTCGTCGAGTTGACCCTGCAAGGCGATGTGCTGCGCAAGATGCCCCTTAACGGTTGGAACAACCCGGAAGGTGTGACGGTGATGGAAAACGGCCTGATGGCCGTGGTCGATGAACGCCAGCACAGCCTGACCATCGTCAAGGTCGACGCCAGCACCACGGCGTTGAACAAGGCCGACTTCCCGAGTTACGACCTGGGCCCGTCCAAAGACCAGAACAAAGCTTTTGAAGGCGTCACCTGGGACAAGCGCAACCAGCAGTTCGTGCTCGGCGAAGAACGCCCGCCGGCGCTGTTCACCTGGAAAAGCGACGGCAGCCAGACCCTGGTCGGTGACAAGCAAAAGCTCGCCAATACAAAGCTCGACATGCGCAACCTCTCGGCGCTAACCATCGATCCGCGCACCGGGCACCTGCTGGCGCTGTCGGCAGAGTCCCACCTGCTGCTGGAACTGGATGAAAAGGGCGAGCCAGTCAGCTTCATGACCTTGCTCGGCGGCTTCAACGGCCTCAAGAACACGATCTCGCGTGCCGAAGGCGTGACCCTGGACGAGAACGGCAACCTCTACATGGTCAGTGAGCCGAACCTGTTCTATCGTTTCGAAAAACAGAAATAACAACCGATTACGTCGGATATTTCTCTATCCGCGGCATACGCCACACACCGGGCGCGTTTAAGTTTAAATTCAGGCGGGCGTGATATTCATTCGCCATTTTTGACTTTGAGCCCGCCCGATGCGTCGACTTGCCCGCCCCAAACCGGCTTTTTTCATACTGGTGCTGATCGCCTTGATGGGCGCGGGCGTTGTCGCACAACAGTTTCGTCTGTTCGAACGGGCCTGGTTCAATTGGCAGGTGTGGGGCCAGCCTGTTGGCGAACGCGCCATTGGCCTGGCGGATTACCGGGTCAGCGTCGAGGGCCAGGTGATCGAAGGCCTGGATGACGACGTCTCCGCGTTGACCTACGACCCGGTGCGTAAAAGCCTGTTTACCGTCACCAACAAAAACGCCGAGCTGGTCGAACTGTCCCTCGCTGGCAAGATCCTGCGACGGATTTCCCTGGTCGGCTTCGGAGATGCCGAGGCCGTGGAATTTATCAGCGACAACATCTATGTCATCAGCGATGAGCGCCAACAGCGCCTGATCAAGGTGCATGTGGACGACGATACGCAGTTCCTCGACGCCGCCGACGCGGAGCAGATGACCCTGGGTGTGCATGTGGGGGGCAACAAGGGGTTTGAAGGGCTTGCCTACGACTCGGTGGGCAAGCGCCTGTTCGTGGCGAAGGAACGCGACCCGATGGTGATCTATGAGGTTCACGGGTTTCCCCATTTCAAACCGGAAAAAACCTACTCGGTCCACGTCATCAACAACCCCAAGCGCGATGCCGGGCTGTTCGTGCGCGACCTGTCGAGCCTGCAATACGACGAACGCAGCGGCCATTTACTGGCGCTGTCGGATGAGTCATTCCTGGTGTTGGAGCTGGATATCGACGGTCGCCCGTTAAGCAGTTTGTCGCTGCTTAACGGGCGCCATGGCCTGAATGCGCGGGTGCCGCAGGCCGAAGGGATCGCCATGGATGACGCGGGTACGTTGTACCTGGTCAGCGAGCCGAACCTGTTCTACGTGTTCAAGAAACCAGAATCCTGAACACACCGCCGACCCCACATTCGGTTGTGCGTCAGGCCTTGAGGGTTTTCACGCCTTCCGCGGTGCCCAGCAGCAGCACGTCAGCCGGGCGTGCGGCGAACAGGCCGTTGGTGACCACGCCGACGATGGCGTTGATCTGCGTCTCAAGCTCCACCGGGTTGGTGATCTGCATGTTGTACACGTCGAGGATGATGTTGCCGTTGTCGGTCAACACGCCTTCGCGGTACACCGGGTCGCCGCCCAGCTTCACCAGCTCGCGGGCCACGTGGCTGCGGGCCATCGGGATCACTTCCACCGGCAGCGGGAAGGCGCCGAGTACCGGCACCAGTTTGCTGGCGTCGGCGATGCAGATAAAGGTCTTGGCCACGGCCGCGACGATCTTCTCGCGGGTCAGGGCCGCGCCACCGCCCTTGATCAGGTTCAGGTGCGCGTCGCTTTCATCGGCGCCGTCGACGTAGAACTCCAGGTCGCTGACGGTATTGAGCTCGTACACCGGAATGCCATGGCCCTTGAGGCGCGCGGCGGTGGCTTCGGAGCTGGCCACGGCGCCATCGAACGCGCCCTTGTGCTTGGCCAGCGCATCGATGAAGCAGTTGGCAGTGGAGCCGGTGCCGACGCCGACGATGCTCTTGTCATCGAGTTTAGGAAGGATTAAATCGACGGCGGCCTGGGCCACTGCCTGTTTGAGTTGATCCTGGGTCATGCGGGCTCCGGAACGGGCGGGGAGTAGAGAGGGCGCGAGTATAACCCATCAAAACCTTTGGATTCGTGTGGTCGCCCGGCCAAACGCTGAGTTAGACTCGTCGACCCTGCCCACTCCGCCCAGTGATGCCTGCCGATGCTTGAACAGTACGTCAAAAAGATCCTCACCTCGCGCGTTTACGACGTTGCCATAGAAACCCCCTTGCAGGCCGCCCGCCAGCTCTCCGAGCGGCTGGGCAACAAGGTCTTGCTCAAGCGGGAAGACCTGCAGCCGGTGTTCTCGTTCAAGATTCGCGGCGCGTACAACAAGCTGACCCAGTTGACGGCCGATGAGCGCGCGCGTGGCGTGGTCACCGCTTCGGCGGGCAACCATGCCCAGGGCCTGGCCCTGGCGGCCAAGGTGCTGGGGGTCAAGGCCACTATCGTGATGCCCAAGACCACCCCGGAAATCAAGGTCGAAGGCGTGCGTTCCCGTGGTGGCAAAGTGGTGCTGCACGGTGATTCGTTCCCGGAAGCCCTGGCCTACTCGCTGAAACTGGTCGACGAAAAAGGCTACGTCTACATTCACCCCTACGACGACCCGCACACCATTGCCGGGCAGGGGACCGTGGCGATGGAGATCCTGCGCCAGCACCCTGGGCCGCTGGACGCGATCTTCGTGCCGGTCGGCGGCGGAGGGCTGATCGCCGGTATCGCGGCGTATGTGAAATACCTGCGTCCGGAGATCAAGATCATCGGCGTCGAGCCGGACGACTCCAACTGCCTGCAGGCCGCCATGGCCGCCGGCGAGCGCGTGGTGCTGCCGACCGTGGGGATTTTTGCCGATGGCGTGGCGGTGGCGCAGATCGGCCAGTACACCTTCGACATCTGCAAAGACTATGTGGACGAAGTGATCACTGTCAGCACCGATGAAATCTGTGCGGCGATCAAGGACATCTATGACGACACCCGTTCCATCACCGAACCGGCGGGCGCCCTGGGTGTGGCGGGCATCAAGAAATACGTCGAGAGCCGTGGCGTCACCGGGCAAACCCTGGTGGCCATCGACTCCGGCGCCAACGTCAACTTCGACCGCCTGCGCCATGTGGCCGAGCGCGCCGAGCTGGGTGAAGGCCGCGAAGCCATCATCGCCGTGACCATCCCCGAGAAGCCGGGCAGCTTCAAGGCGTTCTGCGAGGCCGTGGGCAAGCGCCAGATCACCGAATTCAACTATCGCTACCACTCCGGCCGCGAGGCGCACATTTTCGTCGGCGTGCAGACCCACCCGGAAAACGATCCGCGCAGCGCATTGATCGCCAGCCTGACCAGCCAGGGTTTCCCGGTGCTCGACCTGACCGAGAACGAACTGGCCAAGTTGCACATCCGCCATATGGTCGGCGGGCACGCGGCGAAGGTCAGCGATGAAGTGGTGTTTCGCTTCGAATTCCCGGAGCGGCCGGGCGCCTTGTTCAACTTTCTTAACAAATTAGGCGGGCGCTGGAACATCTCGATGTTCCACTATCGCAACCACGGCGCAGCCGACGGCCGCGTGGTCGCCGGCCTGCAAGTCCCGGCGGACGAGCGCCATCTGGTATCGGCAGCCCTTGAAGCCATCGGCTACCCGTACTGGGATGAAAGCGATAACCCGGCTTACAAACTGTTCCTCGGTTGAGCGACTACGCTGATTGGGGCGGCCTTTAAGGAAGACGACACATGGAAACCCTGACCACCCTCAAAGTTATCCACATGGCGGCGACCGTGTTGCTGCTGCTCAGCGGCCTCGGCCTGGCGCTGCTGGCCTGGCGCAAACGCAGCGCCGGCCCGGCGATCACCGTGCAGCGCCCGTGGGCGTTCGTATGGTTGTTGATGGGGATCTGCCTGATCAGCATGCCGTTTACCGGCTGGTGGCTGGTGCATCTGGTCGGCTGGCCGCTGGGGCAGACCTGGATCCTGGGTTCCAGCCTGCTCTACACCGTCGCGGCGCTGTGCTGGTTCTGGCTGGTGGCGCGGCTCAATCGCTTGCGCAAGGGCGAGGGCGGTAGCCTGAATTTCACCTTGGCATTGGCGGTGGTCAGCCTGGTGGGGTTTGTGGCGATTGCGGGGTTGATGGGCGCCAAGCCGGTTTAAGGCTTGGGACCGAGTTGTCTGCATCGGGAGCAAGCTCCCTCCCACATTTAACCGCGTACATCCGTTGAAATGCAGTTAAATGTGGGAGGGGGCTTGCCCCCGATAGGGCCATCAGCTCCGCAGCGTAATCACCGGCCAGCCGCGTTTTTCAGCCTCAGCCCGCAGATTCGGGTCCGGGTCTACCGCGATCGGATACGTCACCTGCTCCAACAGCGACAAGTCATTCATCGAATCGCTGTAGAAGTAGCTGCCTTCCAGGCTGTGCCCGGTTTCTTCCAGCCAGCGGTTCAGGCGCGTCACCTTGCCTTCGCGAAAGCACGGTACATCCGTACTGCGCCCGGTGTAGCGGCCGTCTTCCATCTCGCATTCGGTGGCGATCAGGGCGTCCACGCCCAGGCGTGCGGCAATTGGCGCGGTGACGAAGCGGTTGGTCGCGGTGATGATCACCAGCTTGTCGCCAGCGGCGCGGTGCTTGGCCAGCAGTTCAAATGCCTGCGGCAGCATGATCGGCTCGATGCAGTCGCGCATGTAGTCGTTGTGCCATGCCTCCAGTTGGGCCATTTCGGTGCGGCCGAGGATTTCCAGGCAAAAATTCAGGTAGGCCGCGTTATCCAGCTGGCCGGCCAGGTAGTCCTGATAGAATTCGTCGTTGCGTGCCTTGTAGGTCACCGGGTCGAGAAATCCGCGTTCACAGAGGTAATCGCCCCAGGCGTGATCGCTGTCACCCCCCAGAAGCGTGTTGTCCAAGTCGAATAAAGCCAGGCGCATTACAGTTACCCGCTGAAAAGTCTGTAAAAAGGCGTCCAGAATACGGTCTTTTCACAAGACTGCACATAAGCTAAGAAGCCTCGTTGCCGCTGGAACAACCTTTGTGGAACAATGCGACGACATGCGTTTGCGAGGTTGTTGCCGTGATCGACCCCGATGGTTTCCGTCCTAATGTCGGGATTATTCTTACGAATGATTCCGGACAGGTCCTATGGGCTCGCCGAATCAACCAAGATGCCTGGCAGTTTCCTCAAGGTGGGATCAACCCTGACGAAACCCCTGAAGACGCCTTGTACCGCGAGTTGAACGAAGAAGTCGGCCTTGAGCGCGAAGATGTGCAAATTTTGGCCTGTACCCGTGGCTGGTTGCGTTATCGTTTGCCGCAACGCCTGGTGCGGACCCACAGCCAACCGCTGTGTATCGGCCAGAAGCAGAAATGGTTTCTCCTGCGCCTGATCTCCAACGAGCAGCGGGTGCGGATGGATTTGACCGGTAAACCGGAGTTCGATGGCTGGCGTTGGGTCAGTTATTGGTATCCGTTGGGCCAGGTGGTGACATTCAAGCGCGAGGTTTATCGTCGCGCTCTCAAAGAGCTTGCCCCGCGCCTTTTAACGCGCGACTGACGACGGAGTTCGACCCCGAGCCATGCTCAATACGCTGCGCAAGATCGTCCAGGAAGTTAACTCCGCCAAGGATCTCAAGGCGGCGTTGGGGATTATTGTGTTGCGCGTCAAGGAAGCCATGGGCAGCCAGGTCTGCTCGGTTTACCTGCTGGACCCCGAGACCAACCGTTTTGTGCTGATGGCGACCGAGGGCTTGAACAAGCGCTCCATCGGCAAGGTCAGCATGGCGCCCAATGAAGGTCTGGTGGGCTTGGTAGGGACGCGTGAAGAACCCCTGAACCTTGAAAACGCGGCTGATCACCCGCGTTATCGCTACTTTGCCGAAACCGGCGAAGAGCGCTACGCCTCGTTCCTCGGCGCGCCGATCATTCACCACCGCCGCGTTGTCGGCGTGTTGGTCATCCAGCAGAAAGAACGCCGCCAGTTCGACGAAGGCGAAGAAGCCTTCCTCGTGACCATGAGCGCGCAATTGGCCGGGGTGATCGCCCATGCCGAAGCCACCGGCTCGATTCGCGGCCTGGGGCGCCAGGGCAAGGGCATCCAGGAAGCCAAGTTCGTCGGCGTACCGGGCTCGCCAGGTGCGGCCGTCGGTACGGCCGTGGTCATGTTGCCGCCGGCCGACCTCGATGTGGTGCCGGACAAGACCGTCAGCGACATCGACGCCGAAATCAAACTGTTCAAGACCGCCCTGGAAGGCGTGCGCGCCGACATGCGCAACCTGTCGAACAAGCTCGCCACCCAACTGCGCCCCGAAGAGCGAGCGCTGTTCGAGGTGTACCAGATGATGCTGGATGACGCGTCGCTGGGCAGCGAAGTCAAAAACGTGATCAAGACCGGCCAGTGGGCCCAGGGCGCGCTGCGCCAGGTGGTCTCCGATCACGTCAACCGTTTCGAATTGATGGACGACGCCTACCTGCGCGAGCGCGCCTCGGATGTGCGCGACCTCGGTCGCCGTCTGCTCGCTTACTTGCAGGAAGACCGTTCCACCAACCTGGTCTACCCCGACAACACCATCCTGATCAGTGAAGAACTGACCGCCACCATGCTCGGCGAAGTGCCGGAAGGCAAACTGGTGGGCCTGATCTCGGTGCTCGGTTCGGGCAACTCCCACGTCGCGATCCTGGCCCGGGCCATGGGCATTCCGACGGTGATGGGCCTGGTGGACCTGCCGTACTCCAAGGTCGACGGCATCGAAATGATCGTCGACGGCAACCGTGGCGAGGTGTTCACCAACCCCAGCGAAGTGATGCGCAAGCAGTACGCCGAGGTGGTGGAAGAGGAACGCCAACTGTCCCAGGGCCTCGACGCCTTGCGCGAACTGCCCTGCGTGACCCTCGACGGGCATCGCGTGCCGCTGCTGGTCAACACCGGCCTGCTCGCCGATGTGGCCCGCGCGCAACAACGCGGCGCCGAAGGGGTTGGGCTGTACCGCACCGAAGTGCCGTTCATGATCAACCAGCGCTTTCCGAGCGAGAAGGAGCAGCTGGCGATTTATCGCGAGCAACTGTCCGCCTTCCATCCGTTGCCGGTGACGATGCGCAGCCTGGACATTGGCGGCGATAAGTCACTGTCGTATTTCCCGATCAAGGAAGACAACCCCTTCCTCGGCTGGCGCGGGATTCGCGTCACCCTCGACCACCCGGAAATTTTCCTCGTACAAACCCGCGCCATGCTCAAGGCCAGCGAAGGCCTGAACAACCTGCGCATCCTGCTGCCGATGATCTCCGGCACCCATGAGCTGGAAGAAGCCCTGCACCTGATCCACCGCGCCTGGGGCGAGGTGCGCGACGAAGGCGCCGACGTACCGATGCCGCCGATCGGCGTGATGATCGAAATTCCGGCGGCGGTGTACCAGGCCAAGGAACTGGCGCGGCAGGTGGACTTCCTGTCGGTGGGCTCCAACGACCTGACCCAATACCTGCTGGCCGTGGACCGCAACAACCCACGGGTGGCCGACCTCTACGACTACCTGCACCCGGCGGTGCTGCAAGCGCTGCAACATGTGGTGCGCGACGCCCATGCCGAAGGCAAGCCGGTGAGCATCTGCGGGGAAATGGCCGGCGATCCGGCGGCAGCGGTGCTGTTGATGGCGATGGGCTTTGACAGCCTGTCGATGAACGCCACCAACTTGCCGAAGGTGAAGTGGCTGCTGCGCCAGGTCAACCTGAGCATGGCCAAGGAACTGCTGGCCGAGTTGATGACCATCGACAACCCGCAAGTTATCCACAGCTCGCTGCAACTGGCGCTGAAGAACCTGGGGTTGACGCGGATGATCAACCCGGCCTCAGCCAAAACCCTCTAAAACCTGGCGCCGATCAAAAATGTGGGAGGGGCGGTGCGACGATTCGACTTGCCCCCGATTACGGAGTGTCAGTCAGCACACGAGCTTGCTCGCGAAAAACCTGAGGGTACCGCGTGCATTCAGGGGGGCGCGCGTCATCGTTGACGTTTTTCGCGAGCAAGCTCGCTCCTACAGGTTGAGTTCGACTTCGCCGAGCCGCCCACCGTGCGGCCCAAAACTGCGCTCCACCATCTGCCGCGTGCCGTCCGCATTCACAATCAGCGCTGTACTCGCCCGTGTCCCATAACTGGGGCTGGCGATAAATACGCTTGATAGCAAACTCTCGGTCGCCAAGCCCACGCCGGTGTCCGGCAAGTCGGCAAACGGCGCGGTCTGTGGGTCGCTCAAGATATCCAGCAAGGTTTCCGGCTGCGGGTTCTCCAGTACCTCGCCCAGCGCCGCCTTGGCCTTGAGCAATTTCGGCCATGGCGTGTCGAGCCCTGCATTGGAAAGGCCGTACACCCCGGCGGGCAGCTGCGTAGGCACGCTGTCGCGGGCGTTGTAATGCCACAGCTCCTCCCGCGTGCCCACCAGCAGGTTGAACCCGGCATATTCAATCGAACGGCCGTTGATCTCCGCCAAATACTGCTCAAGCGGCAGCGAACCGCTGAGAAACCGCGCCACCAGTTCCCCACGCGACTTGCGGGCCGGCGGTTGATGCGGGTCGCGGATATTGGTCAGGGCGGCAAACCGTCCGTCGGCGTTCACCCCCAGCCAGGTGCCGCCCGCTTCCTGGTCGCGGCCGGCATAGACGGCAGGCGCATCCGGCCACTGGGCCAGCGGCAGGCTGGGGCGGGCGTAGAACTCGTCACGGTTGGCCGCGACGATCAGCGGTTGGGCATGGCCCGGCCGCCAGGCGAAAACAATCAGGCACATCAGGCGATCCCCCTTTGTGTGTTTGGCCACTCTACCTACACTGGCGCGGGCGTTCCATCGTATCCAGTTGGGTCGCATGCCTTCCATCCGTTAACATGCCGGACTTGGTTTGGGGGCTCCCATGGAATTTCTGCTGTATTTACTGCTGGGCGCCTGTGCCGGGGTGCTCGCCGGGCTGTTTGGCGTGGGCGGCGGGATCATTATCGTGCCGGTGCTGGTGTTCAGCTTCACCTTGCAGGGCTTCGACCCGCAGGTGCTGACCCACCTGGCCGTGGGCACGTCCCTGGCGACGATCATCTTCACCTCGATCAATGCCGTGCGTGAGCACCATCGACGGGGCGCAGTGCGCTGGCCGATCTTTGTGTGGATGACCGTGGGCATCCTGATCGGCGCCGGTTTTGGCGCGCTGACCGCCGAGGCGATTTCCGGCCCCCACTTGCAGAAGATCATCGGCGTGTTCGCGCTGATCATCGCCGTGCAGTTGGCCCTGGAGGTCAAGCCCAAGGCCAGTCGAACGGTGCCGGGCAAGCTCGGTCTGACCCTGGCGGGCACGGTGATCGGCTGGGCCTCGGCGATTTTCGGGATTGGCGGCGGTTCGCTGACCGTGCCGTTTTTGACCTGGCGCAGCGTGCCGATGCAGCAAGCGGTGGCCACTTCGTCGGCCTGCGGGCTGCCGATTGCGCTGGCCAGTGCATTAAGTTTCATGATTCTGGGCTGGCATGACCCGCTGCTGCCCGCTCATAGTCTAGGGTTCGTGTATTTGCCGGCGCTGCTGGGCATTGCCCTGACCAGCATGGTGTTTGCCCGCTTCGGCGCGCGCCTGGCGCACCGTTTGTCGCCGCGCTTGCTCAAACGCCTGTTTGCCGGGCTGCTGTTTTGCGTGGGTTTGAATTTCTTGCTGTAACGCAGCCTTAATCGCGCCCGGGCATGGTCCCGGTCGCCATAACGAATGATTTAACGAGGAGTCGCAATGCTGCCTTACCCGCAGATCGACCCGGTGGCCCTGGCCATCGGTCCGCTGAAAATCCATTGGTACGGGTTGATGTACCTGATCGGCATCGGCGGCGCCTGGTTTATGGCGTCCCGGCGTCTGAACCGTTTCGACCCGACGTGGACCAAGGAAAAACTCTCCGACCTGATTTTCTGGTTGTCGATGGGGGTCATCGTCGGCGGACGCCTGGGGTATGTGCTGTTTTACGACTTGCCCGCCTACATCGCCAACCCGACGCTGATCTTCGAGGTATGGAAGGGCGGCATGGCCTTCCACGGTGGGTTTATCGGCGTGATGCTCGCCGCCTGGTGGTTTGGCCGCCGCAACGGCAAGTCATTCTTCCAACTGATGGACTTCGTTGCGCCGTTCGTGCCGATCGGCCTGGGCGCCGGGCGTATCGGTAACTTCATCAATGCCGAACTGTGGGGCAAGCCGACCGACGTGCCGTGGGCCATGGTGTTCCCGCCGTTCAGCGACCCGGCGCAATTGCCGCGCCATCCGTCGCAGCTGTACCAGTTCGCCCTGGAAGGTGTGGCACTGTTCCTCATTCTGTACATTTTCTCGCGCAAGCCACGGCCGACCATGGCTGTGTCGGGTATGTTCGCGTTGTTCTACGGCATCTTCCGTTTTGTCGTCGAGTTCGTGCGCGTCCCGGATGCACAACTGGGCTACCTGGCGTTCGGTTGGGTGACCATGGGCCAGATCCTCAGTCTGCCGATGATCATCGTCGGCCTGGGCCTGCTGTGGTGGGCGTACAACCGTCCGCAACCGTTGAAGAACACCGCGCTTTGAATTCGAATGCCGAGGCCTGCGAGGTCTCGGCTGCACCGATACGGGTAATGACATGAAGCAATATCTCGAACTACTGAACGACGTCGTGACCAATGGCCTGACCAAGGGCGACCGCACCGGCACCGGCACCAAGGCTGTGTTTGCCCGTCAGTATCGGCATAACTTGGCCGACGGCTTCCCGCTGCTGACCACCAAGAAGCTTCACTTCAAAAGCATCGCCAACGAATTGATCTGGATGTTGAGCGGCAACACCAACATCAAGTGGCTGAACGAGAACGGCGTGCGTATCTGGGACGAGTGGGCCACCGAAGACGGTGATCTGGGCCCGGTGTACGGCGAGCAGTGGACCGCCTGGCCGACCAAGGACGGCGGCACGATCAATCAGATCGACTACATGGTCGAGACGCTGAAGACCAACCCCAACAGCCGCCGCATCCTGTTCCACGGCTGGAACGTCGAGTACCTGCCGGACGAGACCAAGAGCCCCCAGGAAAATGCGCGCAACGGCAAGCAGGCCCTGCCGCCGTGCCACCTGCTGTACCAGGCGTTCGTGCATGACGGCCATCTGTCGATGCAGTTGTATATCCGCAGCTCCGACGTATTCCTCGGCCTGCCGTACAACACCGCCGCGCTGGCGCTGCTGACCCACATGCTGGCCCAGCAGTGCGACCTGATCCCCCACGAGATCATCGTCACCACCGGCGACACCCACGCCTACAGCAACCACATGGAACAGATCCAGACCCAACTGGCGCGCACGCCGAAGAAGCTGCCGGAATTGGTGATCAAGCGTAAGCCTGCGTCGATCTATGACTACAAGTTCGAAGACTTCGAAATCGTCGGTTACGACGCTGACCCAAGCATCAAGGCCGACGTCGCCATCTAAAGGCTGCCTCAGTCTAAAGGTGTGGGCTTGTGTGGGAGGGAGCAAGCCCCCTCCCACACTTTGATTCGGTTACCAGGCTGAATTAATGCCCATGGCTTCTGCCCACATGCGAAGGCTCAGCCTCGCTGGCGGCGACACTGCCGCTGACCTCCAGCCGCTGCAATATCCCGCACTGATCCAGCTCCGGCCCGCTGCCACAGCGCTGGCGCAGGTCGATCAGCTGTTCCTGCAATGCCAACAGGCCGTCGATCCGCGCTTTGACATGGTGGATATGCTCGTCGATCAGCGCATTCACGTTTTCGCATTGGTCCTGCGGGCTGTCTCGTAAGCCCAGCAGGCTGCGGATTTCTTCCAGGGTCATGTCCAGGCTGCGGCAGTTGCGGATAAACACCAACCGCTCGGTGTGCGCCTGGGTGTACACGCGGTAGTTGGCCTCGGTGCGTGCCGGTGGTGGCAGCAAGCCTTCCTTCTCGTAATAACGGATGGTTTCCACCGGGCAGTCGGTCAGCTTGGCCAATTCGCCGATCTTCATCGCAACAATCTCCAAATGGGTGCTTGACCCTATAGTGGCTACAGGGTCTTTACTTGGCAACAGGCACCTTACGGACGCGACCAGATGAGCGACTCCCATCACACCCCGCACACGCACGATCACGCGCATGACCACGCTCATGCGCCGAAAAAACTGACGCCGGTGCATGACCACGGCCACGCCGGTTCCTGCTGCTCCGGCACGCCAGCCCCGGCGTTGGTGCAACTGAGCGCCGCGCCCAGCGCCGATTCGCGCCTGAGCACCTTCCGCATCGAAGCCATGGACTGCCCCACCGAGCAGACCCTGATCCAGAACAAACTGGGCAAGCTTGCCGGTGTGCAGCAGCTGGAATTCAACCTGATCAACCGCATCCTCGGCGTCACCCATGACCTGCCGAGCACCGCGCCGATCATCGACGCCATCAAGTCCCTGGGCATGCAGGCCGATCCGATCGAAGAGGGCACCCCGGCTGCCGCACCGCCGGCGAAGAAACACTGGTGGCCGTTGGCGTTGTCCGGCGTCGGCGCCCTGGCGGCCGAAGTGATCCACTTCACCAACGCGGCCCCGACCTGGGTGATCGCCCTGGTGGCACTGGTCTCGATCCTCAGCGGCGGCCTGACCACCTATAAAAAGGGCTGGATCGCCCTGAAAAACCTCAACCTGAACATCAACGCGCTGATGAGCATCGCCGTGACCGGCGCGATCCTGATCGGCCAATGGCCGGAAGCGGCGATGGTGATGTTCCTGTTCACCGTGGCCGAATTGATCGAAGCCAAGTCCCTCGACCGCGCGCGCAATGCCATCAGCGGCTTGATGCAGATGACCCCGGAACGGGCCACAGTGCGCCAGGCCGACGGCAGTTGGGCCGAACGGGAAGTGAACAGTGTGGAATTGGGCGCCATCGTGCGGGTTCGCCCCGGCGAGCGCATCGGCCTGGACGGCGAAGTCACCGCCGGCCAGTCGACCATCGACCAGGCGCCGATCACCGGCGAAAGCCTGCCGATTGAAAAAACCGTGGGCGATAAAGTCTTCGCCGGCACCATCAACCAGGCCGGTTCCCTGGAATACGCAGTCACGGCGGCCGCCAGCAACTCGACCCTGGCGCGGATCATCCACGCCGTGGAACAGGCTCAGGGCGCCCGCGCGCCGACCCAGCGTTTTGTCGACCGTTTCGCGAAGATCTACACCCCGGCGGTATTCCTGTTTGCCCTGGGCGTGGCGCTGATCCCGCCGCTGTTCATGGCCGGCGTCTGGTTCGACTGGATCTACCGCGCCCTGGTGCTGTTGGTGGTCGCATGCCCGTGCGCCTTGGTGATCTCCACCCCGGTGACCATCGTCAGTGGCCTGGCCGCAGCGGCGCGCAAAGGCATCCTGATCAAGGGCGGCGTGTACCTGGAGGGCGGTTACAAGCTCGACTACCTGGCCCTCGACAAGACCGGCACCATCACCCACGGCAAACCGGTGCAAACCGACTACCTGGCCCTGTTCCCGAATGTCGAAGACAGTGCGCCGGCGTTGGCCGCTGCCCTCGCCGGGCGTTCCGACCACCCGGTATCGCTGGCCATCGCCAACGCGGCTGTGGATAAAAACCTGCCGCGCCATGCTGTGGATAACTTCACTGCCCTGACCGGTCGCGGTGTGCGCGGTGATATCAACGGCGCAACCTACCACCTGGGCAACCACCGCCTGGTGGAAGAACTCGGCCTGTGCTCGCCCGCGCTGGAAGACAAACTCTTCGCCCTGGAGAAACAAGGCAAATCCGTGGTGCTGCTGCTCGACAAATCCGGCCCGCTGGCGCTGTTCGCCGTGGCCGACACGGTCAAGGACAGCAGCCGCGAAGCGATCCAGCAGTTGCACGAGCTGGGCATCAAAACCCTGATGCTCACCGGCGATAACACCCACACGGCCCAGGCGATTGCAGCCCAGGTCGGCATCGACCAGGCCCAGGGCGACCTGTTGCCCACCGACAAACTGCTAGCCATCGAAGCCCTTTACGGCCAAGGCCGGCGCGTGGGCATGGTTGGCGACGGCATCAACGACGCCCCGGCGTTGGCCCGCGCCGAGATCGGTTTTGCCATGGCCGCGGCAGGCACCGACACTGCCATCGAAACTGCCGACGTGGCCTTGATGGACGATGATTTGCGCAAGATTCCGGCTTTCATTCGGTTGTCGCGGCAAACCTCGAGTATCCTCAAGCAGAACATCGCCCTGGCGCTGGTGATCAAGGCGGTCTTCCTTGCGGTCACCTTCCTGGGCATGGCCACCATGTGGATGGCGGTGTTTGCCGACATGGGCGTAAGCCTGCTGGTGGTGTTCAATGGCCTGCGCCTGCTGCGCAAATAAATGATGTGAGGGTGGTGTGCTGAGTGCCGAGTTGAAGGCGTTTTTTATGGTCGCCCGCCTGGGCAGCATTACCCAGGCGGCGAAAAAACTCGGCCTGAGCCAGCCCACCGTCACCACGCAGATCCGCAACCTGGAAAGCCAGTACGGCGTCGAGCTGTTCTATCGCGGGGGCCGCCGCCTGACGGTCAGCGACGAAGGCGCGCGCCTGCTGCCGATGGTCAAGACGCTGTTGCAACAGGAAGCGGATATCGAGTTTTTCCTGCGTAACAGTGGCCAGGTCCAGGGCGCATTGCGGATTGCCGCGACGGCGCCGTATTACATCCTCGACCTGGTCAAAGCCTTCCGCGAGCGTTTGCCCCAGGTGGAAGTGTCGGTGGAAATCGGCAACTCCCAACAGGTGCTCGAAGCCCTGGATGATTACCGCGTCGACGTCGCCGCGTCCTCGCAACTGCTGGAAGACCCGCGCCTGATTCGCCGTGTGCTGGGCACCGATCCGCTGGTGCTGGCGGTGCATCGCAACCACCCGTTGGCGACGCTCGATCATGTGCCGTTGACCGCGCTGGCCGGGCATACGCTGTTGATGCGTGAAGCCGGCTCCACCACGCGACGCCTGACGGAACAGCTGCTGCAGGGCGCCGGCGTGAGTTACGGGCCGCTGCTGGAAATCGGCAGCCGCGAGTCGATTCGTGAAGCGGTGCTGCGCAATATCGGCATCAGCATCATCGCCCGCCAGGAAGTGCCCCACGACCCGCAACTGCGAGTGCTGACCATCGAGAACGCGCCGCAGATCGCTGAGTACCTCTACTGCCTCAAGGAAAGAAAAGGCGCTCGCCTGCCAGCTGCTTTTCTCGGGTTGGCGCAGGAAATGTCGCCGCTTTGACAGGTGGTGGTGGTCTTGAGGGCGCTATCGGGGGCAAGCCCCCTCCCACACTTGACCGAGTTCCAACATGAGAATGCGGTCAAAATGTGGGAGGGGGCTTGCCCCCGATAGCGCCCTCAAGGCCACCCCTTCTGGATAAACCCTACCCAAATCCACCAATACCACTATCGCCACGTTTTGCCTTTCTGCCACATCAGGGACGCATTGCCTGCCTAGCATGGCCCTCATCCGTTTGATGAGGTGCCTCCATGAACACAGCCCTGACCCAACCCGGCGCGCCAATGAAGGTGCGCGGTATCCAGAAACGCTTCGGCGCCTTTACCGCGCTGGACAACGTGTCCCTGGACGTCGCCGCCGGCGAGCTGGTGTGCCTGCTGGGCCCGTCCGGTTGCGGCAAGACCACGCTGCTGCGCTGCATCGCCGGCCTCGAGCGCCAGGACTGTGGGGAGCTTTACCTGGGGGAGCGGGATGTTTCCCTGCTGCCGCCGCAGGCGCGGGACTACGGCATTTTGTTCCAGTCCTACGCGTTGTTCCCCAACCTCAGCGTTGAAGCGAATATCGGCTACGGCCTCACCGGCAGCGGTCGCGATGAAGTGCGCAAGCGTGTCGGTCAGATGCTCGAACTGGTCGGCCTGCTCGGCAGCGAAAAGAAATACCCCGGCCAACTCTCCGGCGGCCAGCAACAACGGGTCGCCCTGGCCCGCGCCTTGGCACCGGCACCCTCGCTGTTGCTGCTCGATGAGCCGATGTCGGCCCTCGACGCCCGCGTCCGTGAGCACCTGTGTACCGAACTGCGCCAACTGCAACGGCGCCTGGGCGTCACCACGCTGATGGTCACCCACAATCAGGACGAAGCCATGTTGATGGCCGACCGCATTGCCGTGATGAACAACGGTAAGGTCGAGCAATACGCCACGCCCCAAGAGATCTACGACCGCCCGGCCACACCATTCGTGGCGGAGTTCGTCGGCCAGGGCAATTGGCTGCCGTTCAGCCGCAGCAGCGCGAGCCATGCGCAGGTCGGCGGGATGCACATGCGCCTCGCCGATGATGCTGGCGCGGCCACCTCCGGGCGCCTGTTCTGCCGCCCGGAGGCGATCAGCGTCAACCCGCTGGTGCATGAAGAGAACCTGTTTGCGGCCAAGGTCCGCGAGATCACCTTCCTCGGCAACCGTTGCCGCATGAGCTTTGAACTGGCGCAACTGCCCGGTCATCCGCTGCTGGCCGAACTGGCTCCGGAAGCCATGCCGCGCCTGGGGGCCCAGGACATCTGGGTCGCGTTGCCGCCGCGCAGCCTGCAGGTGTTTGCCTGACATGGGTGCGCTGATGACGCTGCCCATTGCACGCCGGGTGTCCCGCGCCGAGTTGGGCGACCGCCTTTTCGTGCTGGGCGGCAAATGGCTATGGCTGTGCCTGCTGGGCATCGCGGTGTTGTTGCCACTGTTGGCGATCTTCTGGCGCGGCTTCAGCAGCGAAGCCGGGCAGGGCGGCGGGCTGGTGGCGGCGCGGGAACTGGTCAGCAGCGCCAACTTCCACTGGCTGCTTGGGAATAGCCTGAAAGTCTCCCTCAGCGTGGCGGTCATTGTCGTACCGCTGGCGTATCTGTTTGCCTATGCGCTGCAACGCACACTGATCCCGGCCAAGGCGCTCTGGCGCGGGCTGTCGCTGCTGCCCTTGATGGCACCGTCGATGCTGCCGGGGATCGCGTTGGTCTATCTGTTCGGCAACCAGGGCCTGCTGCGCGGTTTGTTGTCGGAGAATATCTACGGCTTCTGGGGCATTGTCCTCGGTGAGGTGATCTACACCTTCCCACACGCCTTGATGATCCTGTTGTCGGCGCTTTCCCTGGCGGATGCGCGCTTGTTCGATGCCGCCTCGAGCATGGGCGCCAGCCCGGCCCGGGCATTTCGCAGCATCACTTGGCCAGCCACGCGCCAGGCAGTGTTCGCCGCGTTTTGCCTGGTGTTCACCCTGACCATCACCGACTTTGGCGTACCGGTGGTGGTCGGCGGCGATTATCAGGTGCTGGCGCTGGAAGCCTACAAGGCCGTGGTCGGCCAGCAACAGTTCGGGCGCGGGGCGTTGATCGGCATGGTGTTGCTGCTGCCGGCGCTGTTCAGCTTTGGCGTCGATACCTGGCTGCGTCGGCGCCAGGGCGATGCCATGGGCGGCCGTGCCCAGGTGTTCCAGCCGGCCCCGTCGCGGCGGCGCGATGCGTGTTACCTGGCCATCGTGCTGCTGATCTGCGCGGTGTTGCTGCTGGTGTTCGGCATGGCGGTGTACTCGTCGCTGGTGAAGTTCTGGCCCTACAACCTGTCGCTGTCGCTCAACCACTACCAGTTCGAAGACACAGCCGGCGGCGGCTGGCTGGCGTACCGCAACAGCCTGACCCTGGCGCTGTGTACGGCGTTGATCGGCAGCGTGCTGATCTTCACCGGCGCCTACCTGATGGAAAAAACCCAGGGCCAGAAGGGCCTCAACCTGGCGCTGCGCATGCTCAGCTTCGTGCCGATGGCCGTGCCGGGCCTGGTGCTGGGCCTGGGCTACGTCTTCTTCTTCAACCTCAGCGGCAACCCGCTGCATGTGTTCTACGGCACCATGACGCTGCTGGTGGTGTGTACCATCGCTCATTATTTGACCACCGCGCAGATGACCGCCACCACCGCGCTGCGCCAGTTGGACGCCGAGTTCGAAGCCGCCGCGTTGTCGCTCAAGGCGCCGCTGTACCGCCACTACCTGCGCGTCACCGTGCCGATCTGCCTGCCGGCGCTGCTGGACATTGTGCGCTACCTGTTTGTGTCGGCGATGACCACTGTCTCGGCGGCGATCTTCCTCTACAGCCCCGACACCATCCTCGCCGCCGTCGCCGTGTTGAACATGGACGACGCCGGCAATGTGGGCGGCGCGGCGGCCATGTCCACTTTGATCCTGTTCACTTCGGCCAGCGTCTCGCTGTTGCTGGCGTGGGCCTCACGTGGCGCGTTGCGCCGCTCCCAAGCCTGGCGCCAGACCGCGCCGGGCCAATAACCCTGAAGGAGGTATGCCATGTTCAAGCCCCTCTCGTTGGTCGCTGCCGTACTCACTGCATTCAGCCTGAATGCCTTCGCCAAGACTGAATTGACCGTGTACACGGCCCTCGAAGCCGAGCAATTGAAGACCTATAAACAGGCCTTCGAGCAGGCCAACCCCGACATCGAAATCAAATGGGTGCGTGACTCCACCGGCATCATCACCGCCAAGCTGCTCGCGGAAAAAGACCGCCCGCAAGCCGATGTGGTCTGGGGCCTGGCCGCGTCGAGCCTGGCGATCCTCGACCAGCAAGGCATGCTCGAAAGTTACGCGCCCAAGGGCCTGGACAAGATCGGCAAACACTACCGTGACGCCGCCAACCCGCCTGCGTGGGTCGGCATGGACGTCTGGGCCGCGACGATCTGCTTCAACACCGTCGAAGCCGAGAAGCAGGGCCTGAGCAAACCGGTGAGCTGGCAAGACCTGACCAAGCCTGAGTACAAGGGCAAGATCGTGATGCCCAACCCGGCGTCCTCGGGCACCGGTTTCCTGGATGTGAGCGCCTGGCTGCAGACCTTCGGCGAGAAGCAGGGCTGGCAGTACATGGACGACCTGCACCAGAACATCGGCCAGTACGTCCACTCCGGTTCCAAGCCGTGCAAGCTGGCAGCTTCGGGTGAATTCCCGATCGGTATTTCCTTCGAATACCCGGCCGTGCAGCTGAAGCGCCAGGGCGCGCCGCTGGACATCATCCTGCCGAAAGAAGGCCTGGGCTGGGACATCGAAGCGACGGCGGTGATCAAAGGCAGCGCCCACGCCGACGCGGCGAAGAAACTCGCCGACTTCTCCGCCAGCACCGCGGCGATGGACCTGTACAAGGACAACTTCGCCGTGCTCGCCCAGCCGGGCATCGCCAAGCCGCAGACCGAATTGCCGGCGGACTACGAGCAGCGGCTGATCAAGAACGACTTCACCTGGGCCTCGAAAAACCGCGACAGCATTCTGACTGAATGGCGCAAGCGCTATGACGGTAAGTCGGAGAAGGTAGCGGGTCAGTAAATACTCCGTTTGGGCTGATGGCCTCTTCGGGGGCAAGCCCCCTCCCACATGTTGACCGCATTCTCATGTTGGAACTCGGTCAAGTGTGGGAGGGGGCTTGCCCCCGATAGCGGTCTTGAAAACAGGACATCACTAAATGACACACCACAGCGACCTGCTGATCATCGGCGCCGGCATCCTCGGCCTGTCCCACGCCTACGCGGCAGCCAAGCGCGGGCTCAAGGTCAAGGTGTTCGAGCGCAGCGCCACGCCGTTGGGCGCCTCGGTGCGCAACTTCGGCCAGGCCCTGGTCACCGGCCAACCGCCAGGCCCGATGCTCGACCTGGCGCGGCAAAGCCGCGATATCTGGGGCGAATGGGCGCGGCTGGCCGGCTTGCAGCTCAAGCGCAACGGCTCGTATCTGTTCGCCCGCAGCGAAGCCGAAGAACACCTGCTGGAAGCCTTCTGCGCCGGCCGCGCCCAGGCGTATGGCTATAACGTCGAACTGCTGCAGGGCGCAGCGTTGCGAGATCTGTACGGCGGCCAATTCCGTCATCACCGCGCAGCGTTGCACGGCAAGGACGATCAGCAACTGTATTCGCGCGAGGCGATCCCGGCGCTGATCGATTACCTGCGCGAGGAACTGCAGGTGGAGTTTCACTTTTCGACCCTGGTGCGCGACGTCGAGCCGGGTCAGTTGCACAGCACGGCGGGCAGTTTTCGTGGCGCGCAGATCGTGGTCTGCTCGGGCCACGACTACCAAACCCTGCTGGCCGAAGCGATTGCCGAACTCGACCCGCATATCTGCCGCCTGCAAATGCTGCGCGCACGGCCGGCGGTCAACCTGAACCTGCAACATGCCTTGCTCACCGGCCTCAGTTGCGTGCATTACGGCGCGTTTGCCGACCTGCCGGAAGCGGCGGCGGTGCAGGCGCAGATCCTGCGCGAGGCGCCGTACCTGCATGAGCACGGGATTCACTTGCTGATCAGCCCGACGCCCCATGGCGAACTGATCATCGGCGACTCCCACGACTACGGCCGCGATGCGTCGCCGTTCAACGCCGAGCAGGTCGATGACTGGATGCTCGAACTGGCCGAGCAGACCCTGGGTTGCAAGGTCCAGGTGGTCGAGCGTTGGCAGGGCGTCTACGGCGCACGCGGGCCGGTGCCGTTCTCGTTCCTGCGCGTGGCGCCCGGCGTCAGCGCCGCGTTGATGCATACCGGCGTGGGCATGAGCGTGGGGCCGGCGCTGGGCGAGCGCAATATCAGCGCACTGTGGGGGGCGGCATGATGAATCCGCAGCAGGTGATTGCCGAGGTTTTCGGCCTGTACGAGCAACACGGCACGGCGGATTACATCGGCGAGGCGGTGTCGCAGCTCGAACACATGTCCCAGGCCGCGCAGTGGGCCATGGCCGAAGGCTTCGACGATGAAGTGGTGCTGGCCGCGTTTTTCCACGATATCGGCCATCTCTGCGGTCAGGGCGGCGCGAACATGGGCGGCTATGGCGTGGTCAGCCATGAGCGGCTGGGCGCCGATTACCTGCGCCGCGTCGGTTTCAGCGAGCGCCTGGCGCGGCTGGTGGAATATCACGTCGAGGCCAAGCGCTACCTGACCTTCAGCCAGCCGGACTACTACGCCCGGTTGAGCGAAGCCAGCCGCCGCACGCTGGCGTATCAAGGCGGGGCAATGACGCCTGACGAAGCGCGGGCGTTCGAGCAAGACCCGCTCTACGCCATCAGCCTGCGTCTGCGCCACTGGGACGAACAGGCCAAGCAAGCGCAGGTGCCGGTGCTCGATCTGCAGGTACTCAAGGCCAAGGCCGCGCGGCTACTGGCTGCGTAGATTGGCCTTACGCCAAACGCAGATGCGCCGCCTAGAGCCCCTGAGGTCGGATCACTAAGGTGGCTTGCTTCTTCAATCCAAGGAGCAACGCTGATGCGCTACTTAAAAGTGACGGCCCAGGACATGAGCGGCAACGGTCGGGCGGACACAGTCATCCTGCACTTCTATAAGCAGCAGGCTGGCTGCCCCGATGAACTGATCCACGAGATCTTCGCCGTGGACATGAGCGCGGACGGCCGGGTCGACCTGCAATGGGCGGACGATCTGAACCCGGTCACCCGCCCTTGTCGGCTGGAAAAACAGCGGGTGGACACCTTCGCCGACTGCTTTTTGAAGTTGAACTGGTTCAATCGGCGCAGCCACTGGCAGCGCACGTTGACGCTGTACGTCGATCATTACGCCAAGGCCGGCACGCCCAACGCGGTCAAGCTGGAATTCCAAGAGCGCACGGCGCCGCAGTGCAAGGGCTCGCTGATCTACAAGGCCGCCGCCTATGACGGCGATGGCGACGGGGTGCTGGAATCGTTTACCAACAGTGACATCGACCGCGACGGTATTGCGGACAAGGCCGATAAAGAGCTGATCCGCACGTTGTGTACGACCTTTCTGGGCTTTGAGTGGTACGCGCGTCAATAAGCGGGGTCAGGCTTCATCGAGCCGGGCGGCCAGGGCTTCGACCTGCTCCTGGCGCTCGGCCTGGCTCAATTTGGCGTGGGGGTTGAGGGACGACCACTGCGGGTGGGCGCGGGCCTTGTGCAGGGCGTCGGGCAGTTTGCCTTCGCGCCAGGTCTTGTCCTGCGGCGTGTCGACCTTGATGCTGTGCATCGCCGCATGACCGCGCAGGTTCAGGGCCTTGAGCAATTGGCGTTGGCGCAGGGCCAGCAGGCGCAGCACGCTGTCGTCGACGGTCAGCTCGCGCTGGCCCTTGATCTTGCCCAGGAGGCGCCCGCCATAGCTGCGCGCGGTTTGCAGCGCGCCACCGGCAATGGCGCCCGCCAGCGCGGCGGCGCCAAGGGTCAACCCACCCACCAGCAGGTCGACCCCGGCACCGGCGGCCGCGCCGGCGGCAATCCCGCCGCCGACGCGCACGCCGAGTTGCTTGAGGGTTTCCGGGTTGAACAGGTCATCGCCCCAGCGCCCGTCGAGCAGCGGCAAGTCGCTGGCGGCGGCGTCCTGCGGGCGGAAGCCGAACAGCTTGAGCAAGGCTTCCACGCAACGCTGCTCGCGCTGGCGCACGGCCTTGCGCAAATCGCCGATGGCTTGCGGTTCCTCTTCAGTGACCACGCTGCGCCGGCACGCGGCGCAGTCGATCAGCAGTTCGGCGATCAGCCGCGCGGCGCTTTGCTGGCGGGCCTGGCGTTGGGCGTGCTGGTCGAGGATCAGCCGTTCCAGTTGGGGCCGGGCGTTTTCCAGTAGCAGGGCGAGGCTTTCATACAGGCGGCGTTCGCCGTCTTCCGGCGGCGCGACGCTGTCGAACCGCACCAGTGCGTGCAGGCCGAGGCGGGCCAGGGCTTCGCGCCAGTCCGGTTCGCGATGATCGTTGCTGCTGACGAAGTTGAGCACGGGCAATAACGGTTTGCCGCAACTGGCCAGCACTTGCAGTTCGTCGCGGTACTTGGCCAGCACCGGCTCGCGGGCGTCGATCACATACAGGCCGGCGTCGGAGGCCAGCAGTTGGCGCAGCACCTTGGCTTCCTGTTCGAAACGCTGGCGGGCTTCGCTGCCTTCCAGGAAACGCGCCAGGCGTGCCGGGCCGTCGAGGCGTTCGCCGGGGCGATCGAGGCGCTCCAGATAGTCGAGCAGGGCGATGGCGTCTTCCAGGCCGGGGGTGTCGTAGAGTTCCAGCAGGGCTTCGCCCTCGACCGACAAGCGTGCGCCTTCGACATGCCGCGTGGTGCTGGGGCGATGGGAGACTTCGCCGAAACCGACATCGCGGGTCAGGGTACGCAGCAGCGAGGTCTTGCCGACATTGGTGTGGCCGACCACGGCGAGTTTCAGGGGTTTAGTCATGGCCGCTCTCCAGCCAGTTCAACGGCGCGCAATCGGCGAAGGGCAGTTCCAGTTGTTGCAGCGCCGCGTGCCAATCGCCCAGGCGCTCGGCGTCCAGCGCCTGGCCGGGTGGCGCTTGCAGCAGCCACACGCGGGTGGCGCTGGCGCTGCGCGCCAGTTCGGCGATCAGCGCCAGGCTGCCCCGGTCGGGCGAGCGGCGCGGGTCGCAGGCGATGGCCAGGCGCGCGGGCGGGAAGCGGGTCAGTTGTTCCAGCAGTTTGTGGCGTGATTCGCGGCTGTCGAGGATGCCGGCGTTCTGCACGTTGCCCGGCAGCTTCGGCGGCCACGGGTGCTGGTCGTCGAGTTCGATGGCGACCACCAGCGCGCCGTCACTGTGCAGTTCGCTGACTCCGCCGCTGACCGCGTGCAACTGCTCCGGTGCCGCATCGTTGACCCCAAGCCGCTCGCTGCTCGGCATCAGGCGTTCGCGCAGTTGGCTGTAGCCGGGCAGGTTGAGGTCCAGGCGCAGGGCGGCGCGTCCGCGTTTCCAGCGCCACAGGCACAGCAGGGCGAGGATCAACCGCGGCAACAGGCCGTAGATCAGCAGCACGCCCACCAGCCAGGCAGCCCAGGCCTGGCGGGCGCTGTCGATGTTCAGGGCGGAATCGCCGCTGGCGCGGATCATCTCCACCGTGGGGACGTTGAAACCAAGCAGGGCGGGCAGGGCGCCGAGGGCTTGGGTCACGGCGACGAAGGTGTCGGCGCCGAGGATGGTGGTTTCCCACACAAAACCGTAGCGCCGGGTGGCGAGCAGCGTCAGCAGGATCGCCAGCGCGCTGAGCAATGCGAGTAACCACAGGCTGTTGACCAGCACCCCGACGGCCCAGCGATTGAGCTTCTGGCGCTGCAATAGCAGCAGCAACGCCGGCGCCAGTTGCGCGGCTTTGGCGTCACGCGCGAGTTTTTCGCTGAGCCATAGCCACAGGCGGCCGAGGCTGGCGCTGTGTTCTCCGGCAAACAGCAGGCCCAATGCCCAACTGATCAGCAGGATCAGGTTCAAGCCGAGCAGGCTGCCCAGCGCCCAGAACACATTCACCGGGGTCAAGCCGTTACCCAGCGCAGCAAAGGCCAGGCCTGCACCACTGATCACCGCGACTATCGCCAGCAGTATCAGGGCCAAACGCGCGCCTTGCAGCCAGCGGATGAGGGCGGTTGTCAGCCCATCGCGCTCGGCCAGGTGCAGGGCGCGCTGTTGAATGCGCGTCGACAGGTCGCCACCGGCCGTGCGGGCCAGGCGATTGGCTTGCTGATCTTCCAGCGGGCCGGCGTGTTCTTCGCGCAGGCGCACGGTTTCCGTCAGCCAGAGTGTTTGCAGAGGGGTCAGTGCAGTCACGCGCCGTCCTGTTGTGTCAGTGAGCCTGGAGCATAACCGCTGTGCAGCCGGTTGGGGTACGCTTCGCGTGGCTCTGGTATTCTCGTCGCCATGAAAAAAACTCTCCCTCTAAGCCTGATCGCAGCCCTCGGTGAAAACCGTGTGATCGGCGTCGACAACAGCATGCCCTGGCATTTGCCGGGGGATTTCAAATATTTCAAGGCCACCACCCTGGGCAAGCCGATCATCATGGGGCGCAAGACCTGGGATTCCCTGGGCCGACCGCTGCCGGGGCGCTTGAACATTGTGGTCAGTCGTCAGACCGACCTGGCGCTGGAAGGTGCGGAAGTTTTTCCGTCGCTTGAAGCGGCGGTGGAACGCGCGCAGGCGTGGGCGCTGGAGCAGGGCGTGGATGAGCTGATGTTGATCGGCGGCGCGCAGCTTTATGCACAGGGGCTGGAACAGGCCGATCGCCTGTACCTGACGCGGGTGGCGCTGAGCCCGGAAGGGGATGCGTGGTTTCCGGCGTTTGATGAGAACCAGTGGAAGTTGGTTTCCAATCTGCAGAACCCAGCCGAAGGTGACAAGCCGGCTTACAACTTCGAAGTCTGGGAAAAAGCCTAAAAGCATCGGGGGCAAGCCCCCTCCCACATTTGACCGAGTGAATGCGATCAAGTGTGGGAGGGGGCTTGCCCCCGATAGCGGTCTATCAGGCCTGCGCCAACTCCGCATGCTCATCCGCATTCAGCCGTTCTTTATCGGTCTGCTGCATGATCTGGCTGGTAATCGCCCCGGCTGTCATCGAACCGTTCACGTTCAACGCGGTACGGCCCATGTCGATCAGCGGCTCCACGGAAATCAGCAGCGCCACCAGTGACACCGGCAAGCCCATCGCCGGCAGTACGATCAGCGCGGCAAACGTCGCCCCGCCGCCCACGCCGGCAACGCCCGCCGAACTCAAGGTCACAATCGCCACCAGGGTCGCGATCCACAGCGGGTCCAACGGGTTGATGCCGACCGTCGGCGCGACCATCACCGCCAGCATTGCCGGGTAGAGACCGGCGCAACCGTTCTGGCCGATGGTCGCGCCAAACGAGGCGGCGAAACCCGCGATGGCGTGCGGGATGCCCAGGCGGCGGGTCTGCGCTTCGATACTCAGCGGGATCGCCGCCGCGCTGGAGCGGCTGGTGAAGGCGAACGTCAGCACCGGCCAGACCTTGCGCAAGAAGCGCAGCGGGTTGATCCCGGCCAGCGACAGCAGCAGGCCATGCACGACGAACATCAGCCCCAGCGCCAGGTACGAGACCACGACAAAACTGCCGAGCTTGATGATGTCTTGCAGGTTGGAGCCGGCGACCACCTTGGTCATCAGCGCCAATACGCCGTAGGGCGTGAGTTTCATCACCAGGCGCACCAGGCGCATCACCCAGGCTTGCAGGGTGTCGATGGCGTTGAGCACTTTCTGGCCCTTCTCCACGTCATCCTTGAGCAGTTGCAGCGCGGCCACGCCGAGGAAGGCGGCGAAGATCACCACGCTGATGATCGAGGTCGGCTTGGCGCGGGCCAGGTCGGCAAACGGATTCGCTGGCACGAACGACAACAGCAACTGCGGGATATTCAGGTCGGCGACCTTGCCCGCGTAGTCGCTCTGGATCACTTGCAGGCGCGCCATTTCCTGGGTGCCGGCCACCAGGCCTTCGGCGGTGAGGCCGAACAGGTTGGTCAGGCCGATGCCGATCAGCGCCGCAATCGCGGTGGTGAACAGTAGGGTGCCGATGGTCAGGAAGCTGATCTTGCCCAGGGACGCGGCGTTGTGCAGACGTGCCACGGCGCTGAGGATCGAAGCGAACACCAGCGGGATCACGATCATTTGCAGCAACTGCACATAACCGTTGCCGACCAGATCGAACCAGCCGGTAGAAGCTTTGAGGACCGGGTTGCCATCGCCGTAAATGGCGTGCAAGGCCGTACCGAACGCCACGCCGAGTATCAGGGCGAACAGGACCTTCTTGGCGAGGCTCCAGTTCGTTCGACGGGTTTGTGCCAGGCCCAGCAACAGGGCCACGAACACCAGTAAGTTGAGAATCAGGGGCAGATTCATTGAAGCTCCGTTGAGAGTGTTGCCAATCGCGTGAGCCTGCGATTGCGAACCGGGAAGCCTAACAGCTTGATATATATTGATTTAATACCAATATGGAATGGTGTCTGTCGTTTTTGGAATAAGTAGTTGGCGCTCAGGCACATGGCAATGGCGGAATCAGAACGCAAGCGGTCGCGACCGGGCGAAAACTGTCACAGGGATTTGTTAGCGTCGATGTCTTTCACTCAGGGAGACAACGCCTATGAAGCTCGCGCCGAAACTACTGGTATCCGCCGCATTCTGCCTCGCACTTGCCGGCCAGGCGTTCGCCGCCACCGAGTTGAAACACTGGCCGGCCCCGGCCGCCAAGCAACTGAACGAAATGATCGCCGCCAACGCCAACAAGGGTAACTTCGCGGTGTTCGACATGGACAACACCAGCTACCGCTACGACCTCGAAGAGTCCCTGCTGCCCTACATGGAAAACAAGGGCCTGATCACCCGCGACAGCCTCGACCCATCGCTCAAGCTTATGCCCTTCAAAGACACCGCCGACCATAAGGAAAGTCTGTTCAGTTACTACTATCGCCTCTGCGAAGTGGACGACATGGTCTGCTACCCGTGGGTGGCCCAGGTGTTTGCAGGTTTTACCCTCAAGGAACTCAAGGTCCAGGTCGATGAGTTGATGGCCTCCGGCAAGCCAGTGCCGGTCAGCTATTTCGAAGGCGACGCGGTGAAGAACTCCGAAGTCCAGCCGCCGAAAGTCTTCACCGGCCAGGCCGAGCTGTACAACAAGCTGATGGAAAACGGCATCGAGGTGTATGTGATGACCGCCGCGTCGGAAGAGCTGGTACGCATGGTCGCTGCCGATCCGAAGTACGGCTACAACGTCAAACCGCAGAACGTCATCGGCGTGAGCACCCTGCTCAAGGACCGCAAGACCGGCGAACTGACCACCGCACGCAAGCAGATCACTGCCGGCAAATACGACGAAAAAGCCAACCTCGGTCTGGAATTGACCCCCTACCTGTGGACCCCGGCGACCTGGATGGCCGGCAAGCACGCCGCGATCCTGACCTACATCGACGAATGGAAAAAGCCGGTAATCGTCGGCGGCGATACCCCGACCAGCGACGGCTACATGCTGTTCCACGATGTGGACGTGGCCAAGGGCGGCATTCACCTGTGGGTCAACCGCAAAGACAAGTACATGACCCAGCTCAACGGCATGATGGCCAAGCACGCGGCCGCCCAGGCCAAGGAAGGCTTGCCGGTGACGGCGGACAAGAACTGGGTGATCGTCAAGCCGGATGAGATCCAGTAAGACCGAGTCGCTTGCTTATCGGGGGCAAGCCCCCTCCCACACTTGATTGGGTTCACACGGTCAAGCTGTGGGAGGGGGCTTGCCCCCGATAGCGGTGGGTCAGCTGTGGATGTATCGACTGACACTCTGCCATCGGGGGGCAAGCCCCCTCCCACATTTGATCCTCATGGTTATTGAGGTTTTCTCCCAGCAAAAAAAATGCCCCGCACCTGGCGGGGCATTTTCATGGGCGGGCCTTACAGACCGTCGAGCATCGCCTTGTTACGCACCGCACCCTTGTCGGCACTGGTCGCCAGCAACGCATAAGCCTTCAACGCAGTAGTCACCTTGCGCGGACGCTTCTCCACCGGCTTCCAGCCCTTCTTGTCCTGCTCGACCCGGCGCGCGGCCAGTTCTTCGTCGCTGATCAACAGGTTGATCGAGCGGTTCGGAATGTCGATCAGTACCTTGTCGCCGTCCTGTACCAGGCCAATCGCGCCGCCGGCAGCGGCTTCAGGTGAAGCGTGGCCGATGGACAGGCCCGAGGTGCCGCCGGAGAAACGGCCGTCGGTCAACAGCGCGCAGGCTTTGCCCAGGCCTTTGGATTTCAGGTACGACGTTGGGTAGAGCATCTCCTGCATACCCGGGCCGCCTTTCGGGCCTTCGTAGCGGATGATCACGATGTCGCCTTCTTTGACTTCGTCGGCGAGGATGCCGCGTACCGAGCTGTCCTGGCTTTCGTAGATCTTGGCGCGACCTTCGAAGACATGGATCGACTCGTCCACACCGGCGGTTTTCACCACGCAGCCGTCGAGGGCGATGTTGCCGTACAGCACGGCCAGGCCGCCTTCTTTCGAATAGGCGTGCTCGACACTGCGGATGCAGCCGTTTTCACGGTCGACGTCGAGGGTGTCCCAACGGGTCGACTGGCTGAACGCGGTCTGGGTCGGGATGCCCGCCGGGCCGGCCTTGAAGAAGGTGTGTACGGCTTCGTCGTCAGTCTGGGTGATGTCCCACTTGGCGATGCCTTCGGCGAGGGACTTGCTGTGTACGGTCGGCAGGTCGGTGTGCAGCAGGCCGCCACGGGCCAGGGAACCTAAGATCGAGAAGATCCCGCCGGCGCGGTGGACGTCTTCCATGTGGTACTTCTGGATGTTCGGCGCGACTTTGCACAGTTGCGGCACGTGGCGGGACAGACGGTCGATGTCGCGCAGGTCGAAATCGATCTCGGCTTCCTGGGCTGCGGCCAGCAAGTGCAGGATGGTGTTGGTGGAACCGCCCATGGCGATGTCCAGGGTCATGGCGTTTTCGAACGCCTTGAAGTTGGCGATGTTGCGCGGCAACACCGACTCATCGTTCTCGCCGTAGTAGCGCTTGCACAGCTCGACGATGGTGCGGCCGGCCTGCAGGAACAGTTGCTCGCGGTCGCTGTGGGTGGCCAGTGTCGAACCGTTGCCCGGCAAGGCCAGGCCCAGGGCTTCCACCAGGCAGTTCATCGAGTTGGCGGTGAACATGCCGGAGCATGAACCGCAGGTCGGGCAGGCGCTGCGCTCGTATTCCGCGACCTTCTCGTCAGAAGCGTTGGAATCGGCGGCGATGACCATGGCATCGACCAGGTCGAGGCCGTGGGAGGCAAGTTTGGTCTTGCCGGCTTCCATCGGGCCGCCGGAGACGAAGATCACCGGGACGTTCAGGCGCAGGGCGGCCATCAGCATGCCGGGGGTGATCTTGTCGCAGTTCGAGATGCACACGATGGCGTCGGCGCAGTGGGCGTTGACCATGTACTCCACGGAGTCGGCGATGATCTCGCGGCTCGGCAGGGAATACAGCATGCCGTCATGGCCCATGGCGATGCCGTCGTCCACGGCGATGGTGTTGAATTCTTTGGCGACACCGCCGGCGCGTTCGATCTCGCGGGCGACCAGTTGGCCCAGGTCCTTGAGGTGGACGTGGCCGGGGACGAACTGGGTGAACGAGTTGGCAATCGCGATGATCGGCTTCTTGAAGTCGTCATCTTTCATCCCCGTGGCACGCCACAGTGCGCGGGCGCCGGCCATGTTGCGGCCATGGGTGGATGTTTTCGAGCGGTAATCTGGCATTTGAGCCCTCCGGGCGGCTAATCAAAACTAATCAGGTGCTAAGGGGAGTGAGCTTCTATGGACGTCTGGAACACCCGAAAAATGGCCGTGGTGTCCGGACGTTGCCGCAAACGTTACGGGATCGCCGTGCGTTTTGGCCTCGAGCTCATAAACCCGCCGGGGGATGACTGGCGATGAATAGGCCGATTCTACACCGCTGGCGGCTGGAGGGAATGGCGAAAAGCGCCGTGGCGACGCACGCCCGGATCAACCAATCTGATGTAGGAGCGAGCTTGCTCGCGAAAAACGAACAGGCGACACGGGCCTCCTGATAGTACGGCGTTATCGTTGACGCTTTTCGCGAGCAAGCTCGCTCCTACAGGGGGGACATATTCAGAACCACTGTTTAGAGGCCGGTTGACGTCGCTGCGCCTACCGTTTCTCTTCCACTCACAGAAGAGGACGAAGGAATGTCCACCCAGCAACGTGCACATCGGCTGCGCATCGGGCGCTGTTCGGAGTCGGGCCGGATTTACCTGATCACTGCGGTTACCCATCAACGGCAATCGGTCTTTCAGGACTGGCGCATCGGCCGCCTGCTTGTCAGTGAGTTCAGGCAGGCTCAGGACGAGGGTGAGGCGACTTCGCTGGCCTGGGTGGTCATGCCTGACCATTTCCATTGGCTGGTCGAGTTGCATAACGGTGACTTGCCAAGGCTGATGCGAATCACCAAGTCGCGAAGTGCCCGTGCCATCAACCAGGCCAGGTGTTCGTTCGGGACCCTATGGCAAAAAGGCTACTTCGACCGCGCACTGCGTCGGGAGGAAGATTTGAAAGCAATGGCCCGCTATATCGTGGCCAATCCCTTGCGTGCAGGGCTGGTCGAGCATATCGGCCAGTACCCGCTATGGGACGCCATCTGGTTGTGACCTCTTCCCCCTTGTAGGAGCGAGCTTGCTCGCGAAGCACGTCAACGATGACGCAGCGCTATCAGGTAGCCCGCGCCGTCTATGCGTTTTTCGCGAGCAAGCTCGCTCCTACAGGGGGACGGTTTTGGTCTTTAGCTATTTGGCAGCAACCGGCAGGTGATGCTCTTGATGTAGCGCGTCTCAACAATCGCCGGGTGTACCGGATGATCCGGACCCTGGCCGCCGCGTTCGAGCATCTGGATGTTACGGTCCAAGTGGCGGGCGCTGGTCAGCAGGATGTTCTGCAGGTCGTCTTCCGGCAGGTGCATCGAACACGAGGCGCTGACCAGGATGCCGTCCTTGCTGAGCAGGCGCATGGCTTGCTCGTTGAGGCGGCGGTAGGCGCCTTCGCCGTTTTTCATGTCTTTTTTGCGTTTGATGAAGGCCGGTGGGTCGGCGACGATCACGTCGAAGCGTTCTTCGCTGGCTTTCAGCTCTTTGAGGGCTTCGAAGACGTCGCCTTCGATGCAGGTCATTTTCTCGGCGACGCCGTTCAGCGCGGCGTTGCGCTCGACGCCGTCGAGGGCGAAGGCCGAGGCGTCGACGCAGAACACTTCAGTGGCACCGAAGGCCGCGGCTTGCACGCCCCAGCCGCCGATGTAGCTGTACAGATCGAGGACGCGCTTGCCTTTGGCATACGGGGCCAGGCGTGCGCGGTTCATGCGGTGGTCATAGAACCAGCCGGTTTTCTGGCCCTGGATCACCGGGGCTTCGAATTGCACGCCGTTTTCTTCCAGCGCGACCCACTCCGGCACCAGGCCAAACACGGTTTCAACGTAACGGTTGAGGCCTTCGGCGTCGCGCGCGGCGGAGTCGTTCTTGAACAGGATGCCGCTCGGCTTGAGCACTTGGGTCAAGGCGGCGATCACGTCTTCTTTATGCGCTTCCATGGTCGCCGAGGCGATCTGTACCACCAGGATGTCGCCGAAACGGTCGACCACCAGGCCCGGCAGCAGGTCGGAATCGCCGTAGACCAGGCGGTAGAACGGCTTGTCGAACAGGCGGTCGCGCAGGGACAGGGCGACGTTCAGGCGGTGTACCAGCAGCGACTTGTCCAAAGGCAACTTGATGTCACGCGACAGCAGGCGCGCGCAGATCAGGTTGTTCGGGCTCATGGCCACGATGCCCAGGGTCTTGCCGCCGGCCGCTTCGAGGATGGCCTGGTCGCCCGCCTGGAAGCCGTGAAGTGGGGTGGCGGCCACGTCGATTTCGTTGCTGTAGACCCACAGGTGGCCGTTGCGCAAACGACGATCGGCGTTGGCTTTGAGACGCAGGCTTGGCAGGGACATGACGTCGCTCCGGAAAAAAGAGCGGGAGTATACCGTGTTGCATTACATTTCGTGGCTTGGCCTGATGGGTTGCAGGGGGGGCGCGTGCTGTGGCGTCCATTTGATAGGAGTGCCATTTGGTTTTTTGAGGTGTCGGTCAGCTTCCCATCGGGGTTAGAATCCCCCTCTCGCCCAGAGTGTGTACTTATGTCCCAAGAGCTTTCCGCCGAACAGATCCAGCAGGCCCTGCAAGGCATCAGTGTGCCGCCTCAGCCGCAAATCATGGTGGATTTGCAGATGGAACAGTACATGCCCGACCCGGACCTGGAAGTGATCGCGCGGTTGATTTCCCAGGACCCGGGCCTGTCCGGCGCGCTGCTGAAGATCGTCAACTCGTCGTATTACGGCCTGAGCAACAAGATCGCCTCGATCCAGCGCGCCGTTAACCTGCTGGGCAGCCGTTCGATCATCAACCTGATCAACGCCCTGTCGATCAAGGGCGAGATGAGCGACGACACCATCGTCACCCTCAACCGTTTCTGGGACACCGCCCAGGACGTGGCCATGACCTGCCTCACCCTGGCCAAGCGCACCGGCGCCCAGGCGGTGGACGAAGCCTATGCCCTGGGGCTGTTCCACGATTGCGGCGTACCGCTGATGCTCAAGCGCTTCCCCAATTACATGGCGGTGCTCGAAGAGTCCTACGCCAATGCCGGTGCCGACTGCCGAGTGGTCGACACCGAAAACAATGCGTTCAACACCAACCATGCGGTGGTCGGCTATTACACCGCCAAGTCCTGGCGCCTGCCGGAGCATGTGACCGACGCCATTGCCAACCATCACAACGCCCTGGCGATCTTCAGCGATGAGTCGCCGCGCAATCCGCAGCTCAAGAACCTGCTGGCGATCCTGAAAATGGCCGAGCACATCTGCTCGTCGTACCGGGTGTTGGGCAACCAGCCGGTCGACTATGAGTGGGACGCGATTGGCCATCTGGTGCTGGACTACGTGGGCCTGTCGGACTACGACTTCGAAAGCATGAAGTTGTCGATCCGCGAACTGGGCGCGCACTGACCCTTACCTCACGAGGCACACATGCCCGAGTTACCAGAAGTCGAAACCACTCGGCGCGGGATTGCGCCGCACCTGGAAGGCCAGCGGGTCAGCCGCGTCGTGGTGCGCGAGCGACGCCTGCGCTGGCCGATCCCGGAAGACCTCGATGTACGCCTGTCCGGGCAGCGCATCGTGCTGGTGGAGCGGCGGGCCAAGTACCTGTTGATCAACGCTGAAGTGGGCACCCTGATCAGCCACCTGGGCATGTCGGGCAACCTGCGCCTGGTGGAAGTCGGCCTGCCGGCGGCCAAGCATGAGCATGTGGACATCGAGCTGGAGTCGGGCCTGGCCCTGCGCTACACCGACCCTCGGCGTTTTGGTGCGATGCTCTGGAGCCAGGACCCGCATAACCACGAACTGCTGATCCGCCTGGGGCCGGAGCCGTTGACCGACCTGTTTGATGGCGAGCGCCTGTTCAAACTGTCCCGTGGGCGTTCGATGGCGGTCAAACCGTTCATCATGGACAACGCGGTGGTGGTGGGCGTGGGCAATATCTATGCGACCGAAGCGCTGTTCGCGGCGGGGATCGATCCGCGCCGCGAGGCCGGTGGCATTTCACGCGGGCGCTATCTGAAGCTGGCGATCGAGATCAAGCGCATTCTGGCGGCCGCCATCGAGCGCGGCGGCACCACCTTGCGCGACTTTATCGGCGGCGATGGGCAGCCGGGGTATTTCCAGCAGGAGTTGTTTGTCTACGGCCGGGGTGGCGAGGCGTGCAAGGTCTGCGGGAGCGAGTTGCGCAATGTGGTGCTGGGGCAGCGGGCGAGTGTGTTTTGCCCTAAGTGCCAGAGCTGACTGTTGTGTGAAGGCTGATATCGCCATCGGGGGCAAGCCCCCTCCCACATTTTGATGTGTGAATACATTCAAATGTGGGATGGGGGCTTGCCCCCGATGAGGCCTTCACAGACGCCACCAGGCTCAAGCCTTACCGGTAATCTTCCGGTATTTCTCCATCAACTGCGCTTCAGTCTCCGGATGGGCTTCATCCAGTGGAATGCAATCCACCGGGCACACCTGCTGGCACTGCGGTTCGTCGTAGTGGCCGACGCACTGGGTGCAGAGGTTGGGGTCGATCACGTAGATCTCTTCGCCTTGGGAAATCGCGGCGTTCGGGCACTCGGGTTCGCAGACGTCGCAGTTGATGCAATCGTCGGTGATGATCAAGGACATGGAAACTCCTGCCAGGGCAGTCAGCCAAGGCATCTGGAAAACTAATGCGCGCAATTGTGCCGCATTGGCGCCCGCAGTGCGAGCGGGCGCCGAGTGAGCGGTCTTACTTCTTGAAGCGCAGGGTCAGCGCATCAGCCACGGCCGGATGCACGAACTTGGTGATATCCCCGCCCAGGGCCGCGATTTCACGGACCAGCGTCGAGGAAATGAACGAATAACGCTCCGACGGCGTGAGGAACAGGCTTTCCACGTCCGGCGCCAGTTGGCGGTTCATGTTGGCCAACTGGAATTCGTATTCGAAGTCCGATACCGCGCGCAGGCCGCGCAGGAACACATTGGCGTTCTGCTCTTTGGCGAAATGTGCCAGCAGCGTCGAGAAACCCACCACTTCGACGTTGGGCAGGTGCTTGGTGACCTCGCGCGCCAGCTCCACGCGCTGTTCCAGGGGAAACAGCGGGTTTTTCTTGGGGCTGGCAGCGACCGCGATGATCACATGGTCGAACAAGCGCGAGGCGCGTTCGACCAGATCGCCATGGCCTTTGGTAATCGGGTCGAAGGTACCTGGGTACAACACTCGGTTCATCGCGTCGTCCTGGCGGAGTCCGTTGGGGAACCGGATGGTATCGCAGCCGTCCCGGTCGGCCAAGTCGACTTATGCAGATAGACCCGCGAAATACCCTGTTTTTTCATGCCGTTTTCAGACGTTCGGCCAATGCGCTCGCCAGTTGCGCGGTCAATCCGTACACCGACAACTGCGGGTTGGCGCCAATGCTGGTGGGGAACAGCGAACCATCGTGGATCGACAGGTTGTGCAACTGGTGATGGCGACCGAGGCTGTCGGCCACCGCATTTTTCGGCTCTTCGCCCATGGCGCAGCCGCCCATCACGTGGGCGCTGCCCAGGCAGGTGCGGTGCAATTCCAGGTTGAGGCCGTCGATCAGGCTGCGTGCTTCGGCCAGGGTCTTCACGTAGCGCGCATCGTGATGCAGCGGCTTGACCGACTTGGCGCCCGCCGCGAACTGGATCTCGGCCATGCTGTGGAACGCGCGGCGCAGGCCGTCCCAGGCGTAAGGCGAAACCTGGTAATCGAGCACCGGTGTGCCGTCGCCGCGCAGTTCCACGCTGCCGCCGGGGCTGTCGGGGTGGAAGCCGTCGCGCAGCAGGGCGAGCATTGCGTGGGTATGTGGCAATTGGCTCATGTCCAGGGCGTTCTGGGTGCCGTAGCCGCCGAGCAGCGTACTGGCCAGCGCCGGGTGCAGCGGCGGCGCTTCGAGCTTGTACGACATTCTGCCGGTGGTGCCGTCCAGCCACTGGAAGTGATCGGAATAGATCGACTGCGGCGCGCCATAGAACGGGTTGATCACCTCGTCGAACAGCGCCGCGGAGAAGTTCACCAAATGCAAAAAGGTGCGCTTGCCCAGCCGCGAATGCGGGTCGGGGGCGGCCGAACGCATCAGCAGCGCCGGGCTGTTGATGCCGCCGCCGGCCAGCACGTAATGCCTGGCCTTGACCGTGATCTTGCGTCCAGTCGGCGCCACGCAGCGTTCGTCCATGGCCACGCATTCCAGGCTATTGATGCGGTCGCCGCTGTAGACCAGGCGTTCGGCGCGGGCCAGGTACAGCAGCTCGCCGCCTTTCTCCAGGGTGGAGGGGATGGTGGTCACCAGCATCGACTGCTTGGCGTTGACCGGGCAACCCATGCCGCAATAACCCAGGTTGAAGCAGCCGCGCACGTTGCGCGGGATCACATGCCAGCTGTAGCCCAACTGTTCGCAGCCTTTGCGGATCACGTCGTTGTTGGCGTTGGGCGGCATGGCCCAGGGAGCGATGCCCAGGCGCTGTTCCATTTTTTCGAACCATGGCGCCATGTCCGCGCTGCTGTGGCCCTTGACCGCATATTCGCTGGCCCAGTGGCTGAGGGTGGCGTCCGGGGTGCGGAAGCTGGAGGTCCAGTTGATCAGCGTGGTGCCGCCCACGGCCCGGCCTTGCAAGATGGTGATGGCGCCGTCCTTGCTCATGCGGCCGATGCCTTCTTGATACAGGCTGGCGTAGGCCTCGTCTTCGAGCAGCTTGAAATCGCTGCTGGTCTTGAGCGGGCCTTCTTCGATCAGCAGCACTTTGTAGCCGGCGGCGCTGAGGATTTCGGCAGAGGTGCCGCCGCCGGCACCGCTGCCGATGATCGCTACGTCGGCTTCCAGCGTCAGGTCGCGGTCGAGGGCGGCGCCATTGTGGGTTTTCCAGCCGCGGGCCAGGCCGTCGCGGAACAGATCGGGTACAGGCATCGGGGTCGTCTCTTGTTTTTATTGGGGGGATGCGAATCAGATCTTCGGCGGCCCGGGGTAGCCGCAATGGGCCCACGACGCCGGCCGGAAGTACCAGGCCATGATCACCAGCTTGAGCAACGAACCCTGGCCCATGCGCAGCAGGTTCAGGTAGCTGTTTTCCCAGCGGTGCAGGAAGTTGCGGATCTGTTCGCCACTGGCGTTTTCCCAACTGCCCCAGATCCCGGTCAGTGGGCCGCGGGTGATGCCCATGCCCAGCACGTCGAACAATTGCTGGGTCAGCTTGAACATCTCCGGCGACAGGTGCTGCAGGCTGTAGTCGAGTTTTTTCAGGGTGTCTTCAATCCCGCTGGCGACTTCCTGGGCGCTGGCCACGCCTTCCAGCAGCACCGGGATCGCCGCGCGCAGAAACGGCAAGTCGCTGCTGCGCAACAGGGCAAAGCCGCTGGCCGGAGTGCTGCTGGAGCAACCGCTGAGGCTCGCGCCCAGCCCGGCGGTGGCCAGGAAGGCGCTGGCGCACAGGCCGATTTTCAGGACGCCGCGCCGCGACAGCGCGGGTGAATCAGTCAGGCTTGGGTTCATTGTTATGGTTATCCCGAGGGTGGCGGTATCAGCGGATAAACAGCTTCTGGATCAGCTTCTGGATCGATTTGCCGTAGGGCGGGTAGATCAACTTCGCGGCGTTCAGGCGCTGCTTGACCAGCACGCCCTTGGCCTTGCTGAACGTGAGGAACCCTTCATGACCGTGGTAGTGGCCCATGCCTGATGGGCCGATGCCGCCGAAAGGCATGTCGTCCTGGGCCACATGCAGCAGCGTGTCGTTCAGGCATACGCCGCCGGAGTGGGTTTCGTGGAGTACGCGGTTCTGTTCGCGCTTGTTGTAGCCGAAGTAGTACAGGGCCAGTGGGCGAGGCCGCTGATTGATGTAGGCAAAGGCTTGGTCGATGCCGCGATAAGGCACGATCGGCAGCACCGGGCCGAAGATTTCGTCCTGCATCACCGTCATTTCATCACTGACATTCAACAGCAGGCTGTGGGCCATGCGGCGTGCCTGGCCCTGGTCGTACAGAGGGATCAGGGTGGCGCCCTTGTCGGTGGCGTCCTTCACGTAGGCGTTGAGCCGGGCCAGTTGCCGTTCGTTGATGATGGCGGTGTAGTCCGGGTTGTTGGCCAGTGTCGGGTAAAAACCACGAAGCGCCTTGCTGTAGGCCTCGACGAAACCCTCGACGCGATCTTCCGGCACCAGCACGTAGTCCGGCGCCACGCAGGTTTGCCCGGCGTTCAGGGCCTTGCCGAAGGCGATGCGTTCGGCGGCGTCCTTGAGGGGCACATCGGCGGAAACGATCGCCGGCGATTTGCCGCCCAGTTCCAGCGTGACCGGAGTCAGATGCTCGGCCGCCGCGCGCATCACATGTTTACCGATGCTGGTGGCGCCGGTGAACAGCAGATGATCGAAGCGCAGCCTGGAAAACGCCATGCCGACGTCGGCCTCGCCCAGCACCACGCACACCAGGTCTTCGGGGAAGACCTTCGCCAGCAGGGTCTTGAGCAGTTCGCCGGTGGCCGGGGTCGATTCGCTGAGTTTGAGCATCACCCGATTGCCCGCGGCCAACGCACCGACCAATGGCCCGATGGCCAGGTACAGCGGGTAGTTCCAGGGCACGATCACCCCGACCACGCCCAGCGGTTGGTAGATGACTTTGGCCGAGGCGGGCTGGAAGGCAATGCCTACAGCACGGCGGGAAGGTTTCATCCAGCCACTGAGGTGTTTGCTCGCATAGTGAATGCCATGCAGGCTGGGCATCAGTTCGGCGAACAGGGTTTCGTCGGCGCTGCGATGGCTGAAGTCCTGGCTGATCGCGTCGATCAGCGCCTGGCGTTCGTCGCTGAGCACTTCGCGCAAGGCCTTGAGCCATTGTTGGCGTTGCGCGGCCGGCGGCATCGGGTTGGCGGCATAGGCGCGGCGTTGGGCGTCGAACAGGCCCTGGAGTTGATCCAGTGTCTGGGAATCTTGCGGGTAGGCAACGTTGGCAGACATGGTGCAGTCCCGGATTGTTATTGGTCTGCCTGGATTTTTAGAGTTATTGCTCTAAATTGTCAAATGGCATTGCAGCCACAACTGGATTTATCCCGGCAAGGTTAGGCCGTAAGATGGTCGATCACGTGTACAGAAGCTGATCCCCTATGGCACCACGAGTAAAGACCAGCGAGCGCATTGTGCAAACCAGCCTGGAGCTTTTTAACCAGCAGGGCGAGCGCAGTGTCAGCACCAACCATATCGCCGCCCATATGGAAATTTCGCCGGGCAACCTGTACTACCACTTCCCCAACAAGCAGGCGATCATCGCCGTGCTGTTTCGCGAATACGAAGCCTTGGTCGACAGTTTCCTGCGCCCGCCCCAGGGTCGCACCATGGTGGTGGAGGACAAGCGCTTCTACCTGCAGGCGGTCCTGGCTGGTATGTGGCGCTACCGTTTCCTGCACCGTGACCTCGAACACCTGCTGGAGAGCGACCCGGAACTGGCCACCGGCTACCGGCGCTTTTCCCAGCGTTGCCTGATTCAGGGTGGCGCCATTTACCGGGGGTTTGTCGATGCCGGCATTCTCAATATGGACCCGGTGCAAACCGAGGCGCTGACCCTCAACGCCTGGATCATCCTTACCTCCTGGGTGCGGTTTTTGTGTACCACCAATGAAAAATCCACGCATCTGAGCGCCGAAGCGATCAAGCGCGGGGTGTATCAGGTGCTGGTGCTGGAAGCGGGGTTTGTCACGCCGCAGGCCAAAGCGGCGGTGGATGCACTGTTCAAAGAGTTTTACGTGCCGTTGAACCAGGCACTGGAAGAAGTGAAGTAGGATCTTTCCCGAATTTGTTCACAGGAGTCTGTCATGCCACTTGCCCAACTGATCAGCCCCCAGCAACTGGCCGAGCGCCAACAGCGCGGCGCTCTGGTGATACTTGACTGCCGCTTTGCCCTGGAAGACCCGGACTACGGAATGTGCAGCTACGCCGAAGGGCATATCGAAGGCGCGCAATATGCTGACCTGGAGCGCCATCTCAGTGGGCCGGTGACCAAGGGCGTGACCGGGCGTCACCCGTTGCCACAGGCGCAGACGCTCGCCGAGCAACTGCGTGCCTGGGGCATCAATGCCGATACCGATGTGGTGCTCTACGACGACGGCCCGGGTGTTTATGCCGCCCGCACCTGGTGGTCGCTGGCGTGGCTGGGCAAGCGTGATGGCGTGTTTATCCTGGACGGTGGCTTGAAGGCCTGGCACGCGGCCGGCTTCCCGTTAAGCCTGGATGCGCCGGTGATCGAGCGCGGCACCTTTGTCGGCGCGCCGGACAATCGCCTGCTACTGGATGCCAAGCAGCTGCAAAAACGCCTGGGCCAACCGGGCCTGACCCTGATCGACGCCCGCGCCCAGCCGCGCTTTCGCGGCGATGTCGAGCCTATCGACCCGATTGCCGGGCACATTCCCGGCGCGCAATGTGCGGCGTTCACCGAAAACCTGGGCAGCGATGGGCGTTTCCTGCCGGCCGAGCAGCTCAAGCAGCGCTTCGCCGCCCAGTTGCAAGGCCGTTCGCCGGATGAACTGGTGGCGTATTGCGGTTCGGGCGTGACGGCGTGCCATAACCTGTTCGCCCTGAGCCTGGCGGGTTACCCGTTGGGCAAGTTGTATGCGGGATCGTGGAGCGAGTGGATTACCGATCCGACGCGGGAAATCGCGACGGGCGACTGAGTCGTCCTGCGTGTAAACCCACCTTGTTTAACGGGGTTGTGTCAGCAGCCATTGCGGAATCCGCCGCTCCAGGTAGTAACCGGGGCGCTTCAGCGAACCGTCGACAAACCCCACATGCCCACCCTTGGCCAGCAATTCGAACTCGGTGCAATCCGACAACTCGCTGGCTTCGGGCAGGCTATGGGCGAAGACAAACGGGTCATCGGCCGCCTGGATGATCAGGGTCGGCGTGCGGATATCGCCCAGGTAGTAACGGCTCGACGCGCGGCGGTAATAGTCTTCGGCACTGAGAAAACCATGCAGCGGCGCGGTGACCCGGCCGTCGAAGTCCCAGAACGTGTGCATCTTCTCCAGAGACCCGAGTGCCTCCAGGGCCTTGAGCCCTTCAGCACGACCATCCTGTAAAAAGCGGCTTTGTTTGACACGGATATACGCCACCATCTCGCGCATGAAGTGCTTCTGGTACACCCGCGAAAAGCCCAGGCCGATGCGATCGGCGCACTGATCCAGACGAAACGGCACCGACACCGCCGCCGCGCCTTGCAGCCCCGAATTCGCGCCGGTTTCGCCCAAATGCTTGAGCAGCACGTTGCCCCCCAGGGAATAACCCACCGCATACAACGGCGCCAACGGCCGCTTGGCGCGCAGATGGGCAATCGCCGCCGCCAGGTCTTCGCTGGCGCCCGAGTGGTAGCTGCGCGCCAACAGGTTCGGCTCGCCCGAGCATCCGCGCCAGTTCAAGGCCGCACTGGCCCAGCCCAGGGCGGCGAGGGCTTTTTGCAGGCCGGCCACGTAAGGCGAGTTGGACGAACCGGTCAGCCCATGCAGTACCAGCACCAACGGCGCTTGCGCGTCATGGGGGCCATGCCAGTCGAGGTCAAGAAAGTCGCCGTCGTCCAGCCACAGGCGTTCGCGTGGGCGTTCGAGGTGCGTGGTCGGGCGCCACAGCGGCCCCCACAACGTTTGCAGATGAGGGTTGCCGAGGCCGAAGGCGGGTTTGAACAGGTCTGAAGAGGGGGTCATGACACTCTCTGTGGCACGCGGACTCACTGTGGCGAGCGAGCTTGCTCGCCACAAAAGCCCGTTCAGGCCGAGGGCTGTACCGAACGTTGCCACAATGCGTAATACACCCGCCCGGATTTCTGTTCCCGGTGCAGGCGCCAGCTGCCGGGCAGGCCCAGGCTGGATGGCGCGCTTTCGCTTTCAGTGTAGATCCACGAGTCCGGCGCCAGCCATTGGCGCTCTTCCAGCAACGCGCACACGGTCGGCAGCAGGTTCTGGTTGAACGGCGGGTCGAGGAACACCACGTCGTATTCGCTGGCGGCCTGGGTTTCCAGGTAGCGCAGCGCGTCGGCGGTCTGCACCTGGCCGTTGGTGCAACGCAGGGTGCCCAGGTGTTCCTTGAGGCTGGACACCGCCACATTGCTGGCATCCAGCGCCTGTGCCTGGGCCGCGCCACGGGACAGCGCCTCGAGGAACAGCGCGCCGCTGCCGGCAAACGGGTCGAGTACCTTGGCCCCGGCGATGTAGGGTGCCAGCCAGTTGAACAGGGTTTCACGCACGCGATCCGGCGTTGGGCGCAGGCCCACGACGTCGGGGAAGCTGAGCTTGCGGCTGCCCCATTCACCGCCAATGATGCGCAGTTGGCCCACACTGTTATGCACGTTGTGGACAGGTTTTTTCGGGCGAGATGAACTGGCCATTAATGCTCCGGAACCCCGAGCGGCTGCTCGGCAGGTTTATCAGTGGGGGGCGGTAGTGGCTTTTGCGCAGTCGTCGGGCCGGCGGTCACGATGACCATCTTGTCGGCGCTCAGGTGTTTGTTCAAAGCCGCTTTGACCTGTTCTACGGTCAGGGCCTGGGATTGTTTCATGAAATCTTCCAGATAGCTCAGCGGCAGGTTGTAGAAACCCATGGCGCCCAGCTGCCCGACGATATCGGCGTTGCTCGCGGTGGACAGCGGGAAGCTGCCGCTCAGCTCGCGCTTGGCGTCATCCAGCTCCTTTTGCGTCGGGCCGGTCTTGAGGTAGTCGGCCAGCACGTCTTCCACCAGGCGCAGGGTGCCGCCGCTCATTTCCGCGCGGGTCTGCAGGTTGATCATGAACGGACCGCGCACTTGCATCGGCGAGAAACCGGAGTAGACGCCGTAGGTCAGGCCGCGCTTCTCGCGCACTTCACTCATTAAGCGGGTGCCGAAGCCCCCGCCGCCGAGGATCTGGTTGCCCAGGGACAGGGCGGCGTAGTCCGGGTCGGCGCGATCGATGCCCAGTTGCGCGAACAGCAGGTGCGTCTGCTTGGACGGGAACTCGATATGGCTCAAACCGGCCTTGGGCTCAGTCGGCTGGGCGATCTTCGCCAGGGCCGGGCCTTTGGGCAGCGAGGCCGAGACCTTGGCGGTCATGGCTTCGGCCTCGGCGCGGGTCAGGTCGCCCACCACGGCAATCACAGCGTTACCCGCGGCATACGCCTTGGCGTGGAATGCCTGCAACTGTGCCTGGGTGATTTTCGGAACGCTCTCGGCCGTGCCTTCGCTCGGGTGAGCATACGGGTGGTCGCCGTACAGGCGCTTGAACAGCTCCAGGCTCGCCAGTTTGCCGGGGTTCTGCTTCTGATACTCAAAGCCGGCGAGGATCTGGTTCTTGATGCGCGCCAGGGAGTCGGCGGGGAAGGTCGGTTTGCCGATCACCTGGTCAAACAGCGCCAGGGCGGCGTCGCGCTTGTCGCTGTCGCTCAGGCCGCGCAGGGACACCAGCGCCATGTCGCGGTAAGCGCCATTGCCGAAGTCCGCGCCGAGGCCTTCAAAGCCGCTGGCGATCTGGCTCACATTCTTGCCCGGCACGCCTTCGTTGAGCATGGCGTTGGTCATCAGCGCCACGCCGGGGACGTTGCCGTCCTGGCTGCTGCCGGCGGCGAACAGGATACGCATGTCGAACATCGGCAGTTCGTGGGCTTCGACGAACAGCACCTTGGCGCCTTCGGCGGTGTTCCAGGTCTGCACGTCGAGCTTGCGGTTGGTCGGCGCCTTGCCGTCCAGTTCCGCCAGGGATTGCAGTGTGTGGGTCGACTGGGCTTTTTCCAGCGCCGGGCTGGCGACGGATTCGCTTGGGCGCAGGAAATACACCGCGCTCGCCGCGATCAGGGTGACGGCGATCAGGCCGGGCAGGATCAGGCGGCTGCTTTTGCGATCACTCATGAGCGGTCTCCTCAGGCAGGACATGGGCGACGCTGAGACGTTCGCGGGTGAAATAGGTACGTGCGGCCTTCTGGATATCGTCCGGGGTCACGCTTTGCAGGTCGGCCAGTTCGGTGTCCATCAGTTTCCAGGACAGGCCGACGGTTTCCAGGGAACCGATGGCGGTCGCCTGGCTGGTGATCGAGTCGCGCTGGTAGACCAGGCCGGCAATGACCTGGGCACGGATACGCTCCAGCTCCTCGGCGGTCGGCGGCTTGGCTTTGAGTTCTTCCAGCAAGCGCCACAGGCCGGCTTCGGCTTGTGCGATGGTCTTTTTCTTCTGCTGGTTCGGTGTGGCGCTCAGGGTGAACAGGCTGTCACCGCGGGTGTAGGCGTCGTAGTTGGTGGAGGCGGAGGAGACCAGCTCTTCACCGCGTTCGAGCCGTTCAGAAATGCGCGCGCTGTAGCCGCCGTCGAGCAGGGCCGAGATCAGGCGCAGGGCTTGTACCGAGCGTTTGTCTGGCGCGGTGGCCAGGCCGGGCACGTTGAAGCCCAGGATCACGCTCGGCAGTTGGGTCTGCACATGCATCGTCAGCAGGCGCTCGCCGGGCTCGGCCAGTTCCAGCGGGATCTTCGCCGGAGGCACGTCACGCTTGGGGATCGGACCGAAATAGCGTTGGGCCAGGTTCTTCACCTCGTCCGGGGTCACGTCGCCGACCACCACCAGGGTGGCGTTGTTCGGCACGTACCAGGACTGGTACCAGTGGCGCAGTTCTTCGACCTTCATGCGGTCGAGGTCGGCCATCCAGCCGATGGTCGGCGTGTGGTAGCCGCTGGCCGGGAAGGCCATGGCCTTGAAGCGCTCGAAGGCCTTGGACATCGGGTTGTCGTCGGTGCGCAGGCGGCGTTCTTCCTTGATGACTTCGATTTCGCGGCTGAACTCGTCGGCCGGCAGGCGCAGGCTGGCCATGCGGTCGGCTTCGAGTTCGAAGGCGACACCCAGGCGGTCACGCGCCAGCACTTGGTAGTAGGCGGTGTAGTCGTCGCTGGTGAAGGCGTTCTCTTCGGCGCCCAGGTCGCGCAGGATCAGCGAGGCTTCGCCGGGGCCGACCTTGGAGCTGCCCTTGAACATCATGTGTTCCAGGGCGTGGGACAAACCGGTCTGGCCCGGGGTTTCGTAGCTCGAACCGACTTTGTACCAGACCTGGGAAACCACCACCGGCGCGCGATGGTCTTCGCGCACGACCACTTTGAGGCCGTTATCCAGGGTGAATTCATGGGTGGGTTGTGGGTCGGCAGCCAAGGCTGAGAGGGGCAGACAAACTGTGCTGAGCAGCAGGCCTGCGGCGCGGCGGGCTAGAGCATTCATTCGTTTTTAAACCTGTTGGGCTGCCCGCTTGGTCTTAGCGTCGGCGGGCGAGGAGGTGCTAGGATACTGATCCGATTTGGGGACGGCCACTGCGGCAGTCATCTTGTTCCGGACCCAGTCGTAGGAATATTGAAGTAGAGGGTGATTTTCCCCGACAATCTTCATCTTTTCGCCGATGTTATCGCTTCAATTCCATATTGAATCGATTTGTTGAGGCCTGTATTTACGCCTTACAAAATGTTGCGCATGAACGAGCGAGCGTTAAAGCAGTCTGTTCTGCATCGAATTTTTATTTACCGAGGCGCCCTTGGCGCGTCGCTACCTTGAGATAGCCGTCCTCCATGTTTGGTTCCAACGACGACAAGAAGAGTCCAGCTGCGGCTGGCGAGAAAAAAGGCCTGTTCGGATGGCTGCGCAAAAAGCCGCAGGAAACCGTCGTCGAACAGCCGCAGGTTCAATCTGAGCCGACCCCTGAGCCCTTGGTAGGCGCCGAACCGACCGCGCCGGTGGCGCAAGCCGAGCCTGAGCACAAACCGTGGCTGGCACTGCCGGTGGCCGAAGAGCCCGTGGCATTGGTCGAAGATGTGCAGGCCGAGCATGTGACGCCGCCGATTCCGCAGGTTGAGCCGGTGGCGGTCGAGCCGACTCCCGCACCTGTTGTGGCCGCGGCGCCCGCAGTGATCGCGCCGTCGCCCGTGGTTGCCGCCGAACCGAGCAAAACCGGGTTCTTCGCCCGCCTCAAGCAAGGCCTGAGCAAAACCAGCGCGACCATCGGCGAAGGCATGGCCAGCCTGTTCCTGGGCCGGAAGACCATCGATGACGAACTGCTGGAAGACATCGAAACCCGTCTGCTGACCGCCGACGTGGGCGTCGAAGCCACCGCCGTGATCATCCAGAGCCTGACCCAGAAGGTCGCGCGCAAGCAGTTGACCGACGCCGATGCGCTGTACAAATCCCTGCAGGCCGAGCTGGCCGCGATGCTCAAGCCGGTCGAAGCGCCGTTGGTGATTACTCCGAAGAAGCCGTTCGTGATCCTGGTAGTCGGCGTCAACGGCGCCGGCAAGACCACCACCATCGGCAAACTGGCCAAGAAGCTGCAGTTGGAAGGCAAGAAAGTCATGCTCGCCGCCGGCGACACCTTCCGCGCCGCCGCCGTCGAGCAGTTGCAGGTCTGGGGCGAGCGCAACAAGATCCCAGTCATCGCCCAGCACACCGGCGCCGATTCCGCTTCGGTGATCTTCGATGCCGTGCAAGCCGCCAAGGCCCGCAACATTGATGTGCTGATCGCCGATACCGCCGGTCGTCTGCACACCAAAGACAACCTGATGGAAGAGCTGAAGAAAGTGCGCCGCGTGATCGGCAAGCTCGACGGCGAGGCTCCGCACGAGGTGCTGCTGGTGCTTGACGCCGGTACTGGCCAGAACGCCATCAGCCAGGCCAAACAATTCCACCAGACGGTGCAACTGACCGGCCTGGCATTGACTAAGCTCGACGGCACGGCCAAGGGCGGCGTGATCTTCGCCCTGGCCAAGCAGTTCGGGTTGCCGATTCGGTATATCGGCGTCGGTGAAGGTATCGACGACCTGCGCACCTTTGAAGCCGAACCCTTTGTCCAGGCACTGTTTGCCGAGCGGGAGCGTTCATGATTCGATTCGAACAGGTCGGTAAACGCTATGCCAATGGGCATGTCGGCTTGCATGAGCTGAGTTTTCGAGTGCGTCGCGGCGAATTCTTGTTTGTCACCGGCCATTCGGGTGCCGGCAAAAGTACCCTGTTGCGCCTGCTGCTGGCCATGGAACGCCCGACCACCGGCAAGCTGCTGCTGGCCGGCCAGGATCTGGCCACCATCAGCAATGCGCAGATTCCGTTCCTGCGCCGCCAGATCGGCGTGGTGTTCCAGAACCACCAGTTGCTGTTCGATCGCACGGTGTTCAATAACATTGCGTTGCCGTTGCAGATCCTTGGGCTGTCCAAGGCCGAAATCATCAAGCGCGTGGACTCGGCGCTGGAGCGCGTGGCGTTGTCGGACAAGACCGACCTCTACCCCGGCGACCTGTCCACCGGCCAGCAACAGCGCGTCGGCATCGCCCGCGCCATCGTCCACCGCCCGGCCTTGCTGCTGGCGGACGAACCCACCGGTAACCTCGACCCGCGCCTGGCGGCCGAGATCATGGGCGTGTTCGAAGACATCAACCGCCTGGGCACCAGCGTGCTGATCGCCAGTCACGACCTGGCACTGATCGCGCGCATGCGCCATCGCATGCTGACCCTGCAACGCGGTCGCCTGATCGGCGACGGGGAGGCTGGCGTATGAGTGCGACACGCAGCCCCAAGGTTTCCGAGCGCGTGGCGCCGAAACCGGCCGACCCGCAACCGAAAAAGAAAAAAAACGACGAAGACGACGGCCCGGATTTCGCCACGCTGCTGCGTGCCTGGATCGAAAGCCATCGTGCCAGCCTGCTCGACAGCCTGCGTCGCCTGGGCAAGCAGCCGATCGGCAGCTTTTTCACCTGCCTGGTGATGGCCGTGGCCTTGAGCCTGCCCATGGGCTTGTCGCTGCTGCTTAATAATGTGGAGCGCCTGGGCGGTTCCTGGCAGCGCGCCGCGCAGATTTCGCTGTACCTGAACCTGGATGCCAGCGCCAAAGACGGCGAGGCCCTGCGCGAAGAGATCAAGAACCTGCCGGGCGTGGCGGATGCCGAGTACATCAGCCGCGATCAGGCCCTCGAGGAATTCCAGCAACAGTCCGGCCTGGGCGAGGCGCTCAAGGAGCTGCCGCAGAACCCGCTGCCGGGCGTGGTGCTGGTGACGCCGAATGAAGTCGACAAACCGGCCCTGGAAGCCCTGCGACAAAAACTCGCAGAGATGCCCAAGGTGCAACAGGCGCAACTTGATCTAGTCTGGGTAGAGCGCCTGGCGGCGATCCTCAAGCTGGGCGACCGCTTTGTGTTCGGCCTGACGGTGTTGTTGGTGTCTGCATTACTTTTGGTGATAGGTAATACCATTCGTCTTCATATTGAAAACCGTCGCACCGAGATAGAAGTGATTAAACTGGTCGGCGGCACGGACAGCTATGTGCGTCGTCCTTTTCTGTACATGGGCGCGCTTTATGGCTTCGGTGCGGGGATTTTGTCCTGGGGCTTGTTGGCGTTCGGCCTGGACTGGCTGAACGACGCGGTCATCGGGCTGGCCGGCTTGTACGGCAGTGATTTCGCCCTGGCCGGGGTGCCGGTCGCCGATGGTCTGTCGCTCTTGCTTGGCGCGGTCTTGTTGGGGTATATCGGTGCGTGGATTGCGGTCGCACGGCATTTACGTGAGCTGGCACCGAAGTAGTTAATGTCAGATTAATGTGGTTTCGTTTGTATTGACCGTATCAGTGGTTTAGGGAACTTGTCCTACGGTTCCCGGTCAATTTTCGCAGTGCTGAACTGCACGAGTTATGTGAGTCGGAGGTTTTTTCGTATGACCACTTCTTTGCAACCTGTTTATGCCTTGGTCCCGGGTGCGAACCTGGAGGCCTATGTGCACACGGTCAACAGCATTCCATTGCTGACACCGGAGCAGGAGCGTGAACTGGCCGAGAGTCTCTACTATGAGCAGGATTTGGGGGCGGCTCGGCAGATGGTGCTCGCCCACCTGCGTTTTGTCGTACATATCGCCCGTAGCTATAGCGGCTACGGCCTGGCCCAGGCTGACCTGATCCAGGAAGGCAACGTCGGCCTGATGAAGGCAGTGAAGCGCTTCAACCCGGAAATGGGTGTGCGCCTGGTGTCGTTCGCTGTTCACTGGATCAAGGCGGAAATCCACGAGTTCATCCTGCGCAACTGGCGCATCGTGAAAGTCGCGACCACCAAGGCCCAGCGCAAGCTGTTCTTCAACCTGCGCAGCCAGAAAAAACGCCTGGCGTGGCTGAACAACGAAGAAGTCCACCGCGTGGCCGAAAGCCTCGGTGTGGAGCCGCGTGAAGTGCGCGAGATGGAAAGCCGCCTGACCGGCCATGACATGGCCTTCGACCCGGCCGCCGAAGCGGACGACGACAGCGCCTTCCAATCGCCGGCCAACTACCTGGAAGACCACCGGTACGACCCGGCGCGTCAACTGGAAGACGCCGACTGGAGCGACAACTCCAACCACAACCTGCACGAAGCGCTGGAAGTGCTGGACGACCGCAGCCGTGACATCCTCTACCAGCGCTGGCTGGCCGAAGAAAAAGCCACGCTGCACGACCTGGCGCAGAAGTACAACGTGTCGGCTGAGCGGATTCGTCAGCTTGAGAAAAGCGCGATGAACAAGCTGAAGCTGTCGATCGCCGCTTAAAACTGTGGGAGGGGCGGTGCGACGATTCGACTTGCCCCCGATAGCTGAGTGTCAGTCGACATCAAGGTGACTGATCCATTGCTATCGGGGGCAAGCCCCCTCCCACATTTATTTCTGTGTTGTGTCAGTCGGACCAAGGCGCCTTGCGCGAATTGTTCAACTCAACCAGATAGCCATCCCCACCCAGCTGGCTCATCTGCTGGCGAATCCATGCCGCCCGCCGTGCCACATAGGCCGTTGGATGGCTGGCGCTCCATACCCGAGGATTGGGTAGCACCGCCGCCAGATAGCTGGCCTGCTGCCGAGAAAGCGCCTTGGCACTCACCCCGAAGTGATGCTGCGCCGCCGCTTGCGCACCGAACACCCCTTCATCCCATTCCACGCTGTTGAGGTACACCTCAAGGATCCGCTGCTTGGGCCACAGCACCTCGATCAGACCGGTAAACCAGGCCTCCAGGCCCTTGCGCAGATAACTGCGGCCGGACCACAGGAACAGGTTCTTCGATACCTGCTGGCTCAGCGTACTGGCGCCGCGGATCGAGCCGCCGCGCTCGTTGTGCAGGAGCGCCGCCTGGATCGCGCCGAAATCGAAGCCCCAATGTTGTGGGAAACGCTGGTCTTCACCCGCCATCACCGCCACTTTGAGGTCGTTGGAGATCTCATCCCACGGCACCCATGTGCGCTGCAGGTCAATCGGTTCGCCGTCAAACCAGGATTCGATCTTGCGCTCCACCATCAGCGCCGTGAACGGCGGCGGTACGACACGAAACAGCAGCACCAGCAACACGCTGCCGATGGCAAACCATTTCACGGCTTTGAGAAAACGATTGAAGAGGACACGCAGCATAGAGATGGCTTGGCCGAACCCGTTGAGCGGGCCATTATACAGACCCTGCCCAATGAGTCTGACTGGAGTTCCTCATGCTGCGTGGCTTTCTGATGCTGGCTGCTTTTTTCGGCTTCACCGGTGTCGCCCTCGGTGCGTTCGCCGCCCACGGCTTGAAAAACCGCCTGAGCGCCGAGTACCTGGCGATTTTTCATACCGGCGTGACCTACCAACTGGTCCACACCCTGGCGCTGTTCGGCGTGGCGTTGCTCGCGGCGCACCTGCCTGGCCGCCTGGTCACGTGGGCGGGCGTGTCGTTCGTCGTCGGCATCCTGCTGTTCTCCGGCAGCCTGTACGTGCTGACGATGACTGGCATCAGCAAGCTCGGCATCATCACGCCGTTCGGTGGCCTGGCGTTTCTGCTCGGTTGGTTCCTCCTGGGGCTGGCGGCGTGGCGCTTGCAGCAGGCGGCCTGAAGCGCGCTGCTGATCAAAGGGTCTTGGGCCAGCTACGCCAATCGGGCTAGAATGCTTGCCCCTAAAAACGATGGCGGCCCATGGCATGCGCATTCAGTTGAACGGCGAACCCTTTGAACTGCCCGACGGCGAAACCGTTGCGGCCCTGCTGACCCGTCTGGACCTGACCGGGCGTCGCGTCGCAGTGGAGCTCAACCAGGATATCGTCCCGCGTAGCCAACACGTCGAGACTGCGCTCACCGAAGGTGACCAGGTCGAAGTGGTCCACGCCATCGGCGGCGGCTAGTCGTCCGGCGCCCAGGCGCGCCACCCCGGATTCTGCAGAACCTCACCCCACTTCGAGGATTTCCCATGAGCATCGTTCGTAGCGACAAGCCCTTCGTCCTGGCCGGTCGTACCTACCAGTCCCGTCTGCTGGTAGGCACCGGCAAGTATCGCGATATGGAAGAAACCCGCCTGGCCATCGAAGCCTCGGGCGCCGAGATCGTGACCGTGGCCGTGCGCCGCACCAACATCGGCCAGAACCCGGGCGAACCGAACCTGCTGGATATCCTGCCGCCGGACCGCTACACCATCCTGCCGAACACCGCCGGCTGCTACGACGCCATCGAAGCCGTGCGGACCTGCCGCCTGGCCCGTGAGCTGCTCGACGGCCACAACCTGGTGAAGCTGGAAGTGCTGGCCGACCAGAAAACCCTGTTCCCCAACGTGATCGAAACTCTCAAGGCCGCCGAAACCCTGGTCAAGGAAGGCTTCGACGTGATGGTCTACACCAGCGATGACCCGATCATCGCCCGCCAACTGGCCGAAATCGGCTGCATCGCCGTGATGCCGCTGGCCGGCCTGATCGGCACCGGCCTTGGGATCTGCAACCCGTACAACCTGCAGATCATCCTCGAAGAAGCCAAGATCCCGGTGCTGGTGGATGCGGGCGTGGGCACTGCCTCCGACGCGACCATCGCCATGGAGCTGGGCTGCGAAGCGGTGCTGATGAATTCGGCCATCGCCAATGCCCAACAGCCGATCATGATGGCCGAAGCCATGAAACACGCCATCGTCGCGGGCCGCCTGGCCTACCTCGCCGGGCGCATGCCGAAAAAACTCTACGCCAGCGCCTCCTCGCCGCTGGATGGTCTGATCAAGTAAGAGCCATTGATGACTGAATCAAACGAAACGCCGAACACCGTGGAACAGGGCGACGAGTCCAAGCACCGCCGCATCAAGAGCTTTGTGATGCGCGCCGGTCGCATGACCGAAGGCCAGCAAAAGGGCCTGGAGCAAGGCACGCCGCTGTTCGTCCTGCCCCTGGCCGACGCGCCGGTGGACTATGACCAAGTGTTCGGCCGTTCGGCCCCGCGCTCCCTGGAAATCGGCTTCGGTATGGGCCACTCCCTGCTGGAAATGGCCGCCGCCGCGCCGGAACAGGATTTCATCGGTGTGGAAGTCCATCGCCCGGGTGTCGGCGCGCTGCTCAATGGCGTGCTGACCCAGGGTTTGACCAACCTGCGGGTCTACGACTGCGACGCGATTGAAGTGCTCAACCGCTGCATCGCCGACAACAGCCTCGATCGCCTGATGCTGTTCTTCCCCGATCCATGGCACAAAAGCCGTCACCACAAGCGCCGCATCGTCCAGGCGTCTTTCGCGGAGCTGGTGCGCAGCAAGCTGAAAGTCGGCGGTATCTTGCACATGGCCACCGACTGGGAGCCCTATGCGGAATACATGCTGGAAGTGATGAACGTCGCCCCTGGCTACCGCAACCTGGCCGAAGACGGCAAATGCGTACCACGCCCGGCCGAGCGCCCGATCACCAAGTTCGAACGCCGCGGCGAGCGGTTGGGGCATGGGGTGTGGGATTTGAAGTTCGAGAAAGTCGACTGATCAGCCAGTAACTTGGAATGCGGTCAAAAAATGTGGGAGGGGGCTTGCCCCCGATAGCGGTGGGTCAGTCATAGAGTGGTTGACTGACACTCTGATATCGGGGGCAAGCCCCCTCCCACATTGGTTTTGTGTTGGGTTTGGGATCAGCGGCGGTCGGCGACGACGCCGATCAATACCAGCACCACCACCAATACCGGCGCCAGGCTGTAGTTATTGAACTGGCTCAGCCCCCGCACAATCCACGGCGTGGCGTAGATCAGCGCCGCGCCGCTGCCGATCATGCACAGCAGGGCCATCAACGGCACGCGCAAGGCGCCGGCGATGCTGCCGAGGCGGGCTTCGACCCAGCCTTTGATATCGGCGCCGAACAGCACCAACAGGCAGCCGACGAGGGCCAGGGAGATTTCCGACAGGTTGCTGCGGCTCCAGCGGGATACGGTGGCGAGCAGGTCGAGTACCAAATCCATTCGATTTCCTTAAGAGCGATCAGCTCAAAAACTTCTGCAACAGGTCATTGAGAAAGAGTTGCCCGCGGTCAGTCGCCGCCAGGCGTGACGGTTCGACCTGCATTAAGCCACTTTGTTCTGCCTCGGTGCGGCCTTGCGCGAGGCTTGCCAGCGCCAGCCCGGTGCGTTCGGCGTAGAGCTTGGCGTCGACGCCTTCGGTGAGGCGCAGGGCGTTCATCAGGAAGTCGAACGGCAGCTCTTCGTTGGTCAGCGCGTTCGTGCCGGCCAGGAAGCTTTTGGCCGGGTTGAGGTAGTCCTTCGGTGCGCGGGTCTTCCAGGTGCGGACGATGCGCCCGTCCGGGTGGCTGAGCTTGCCATGGGCGCCGGCACCGATGCCGATGAAGTCGCCGAAGCTCCAGTAGTTGAGGTTATGTCGCGCCGCTCGCCCCGGTTGCGCATAGGCCGATACTTCATATTGCGCGTAACCGTGTTCGGCCAGCAGCGCCTGGCCGGCTTCCTGGATATCCCACAGGGTGTCGTCTTCCGGCAGCGTCGGCGGCTGGTTCCAGAATACGGTGTTGGGCTCCAGGGTCAGTTGGTACCACGACAAATGGGTCGGTTTGAGCGCGATGGCCTGGCGCAGGTCGCTCAGGGCGTCGTCCAGGGACTGATCGGGCAAGCCATGCATCAGGTCCAGGTTGAAATTGTCGAACCCGGCCTGGCGCGCCATGCCGGCGGCGCGCACGGCTTCATCGCCGTTGTGGATACGGCCCAGGGCCGCGAGTTTTTCCTGCTGGAAGCTCTGGATGCCGATGGACAGGCGATTGATCCCCAGCTTGCGGTACGCCACGAACTTCTCTTGCTCGAACGTTCCCGGGTTGGCTTCCAGGGTGATTTCGATGTCGTCGGCAAACGGGATGCGTGCTTCCACGCCCTTGAGCAGGCGGCCCAGCGCGGCGGCACTGAACAGGCTCGGCGTGCCGCCACCGAAGAAGATCGAACTCAGTTCCCTGCCATAAACCGCGTGCAGGTCCTGATCGAGGTCGGCCAGCAGCGCATCGACGTACTCTTCTTCCGGCAACACAGGGCTGGCGGTGTGGGAGTTGAAGTCGCAATAAGGGCATTTGCGCACGCACCACGGGATGTGGATGTACAGCGCCAGGGGCGGCAGGTGGGGCAGGGCCGCCCGTGGTGTTTGCGCGCCGCCGTGGATCAGCGGCTGCGCTGAGGTGTTCTGGGTCATTTCAAGCCCAGGCGCTGGCGCAGCAAAGCCATGGCGCGGGCGCGGTGGCTGATCTGGTTTTTGTCGGCCGGGCTCAGTTCGGCGCTGGAGACATCGCGCTCCGGCACCCAGAACAGCGGGTCGTAGCCAAACCCATGCGCGCCGCTGGCTGCATGCAGGATGCGCCCGTGCCACAGGCCTTCGCAGAGGATCGGCAACGGATCGTCGGCATGTCGCACCAGGGCCAGCACGCAGACGAACTGCGCGCCACGCTCGGCATCCGGCACGTCCTTGAGCACATCGAGCAGCTTGGCGTTGTTCGCCGCGTCGCCTTTGCCGTCGGCATAGCGCGCCGAATAGATACCGGGGGCGCCGCCGAGGAAGTCCACCGCCAGGCCCGAGTCGTCCGCCAGCGCCGGCAGGCCGGACAGGCGCGCGGCATTGCGCGCCTTGAGGATGGCGTTCTCGACGAACGACAGGCCCGTTTCTTCGGGCTCGACCTGGCTGAACTCGCCGATCGAGCGCAGTTGCACGGACTCGCCGAGCATGGCCTGGAGTTCTTTGAGTTTGCCGGCGTTATGGCTGGCCAGCACGAGTTGAGTCAGGTTCATCAGTCCGCCGGAAACAGTTCCTGGTTGAATTGGAAACCATGGGCCTTGCCGCCGGTTTCAACGTTGATGGTGAAAACCCGCACTTCCTGTTGCGGCACGTTGTAGGGCGCGAGGTAATAGATCGCACCTTTTTCGGTAATCTGCTTGAACGTCAGGATTTCGCTCCTGCCGCTCAGGTCTTTGATCGTGCCGGTCACTTGCGCGGCCACGGGCGTTACGCCCTTGATCACGGTCACGTTGATCAAACCCTTGTTCTTGCTGCGTACCACGCCGACAGCCTGGGCCGTATCGGGTTGCAGGAAGCTGGAGGTGAAGGTGTTGTAGTGTACGGTGATATCGCCAAATTCCTTCTGGCGCTTACTGTCGATGGCATCGGCGGCCATGGCGCTGACGCCCAGGCACGCGGTGAGTAGAAATACAGCCAGGCGTCTCATATTCGTCTTCCTCGAAAATAGTTAGACGGCGATCTTGTGGTCTGTCAGGCCCGGGCTGCTGACCCGGTAGATCCCGATTTCACCCAACAGGTTGGGCCATAGTTTACTCGCCCAGCCGTGGCGGTGCTGTTGATCGACGGCAAGGCGGTTGATCACCTTGGCTTCCCGCTCGCCACACAGGGCTTCGAAGTCTTCGAAGGTGCAAAAGTGGATGTTCGGCGTGTTGTACCACGTGTACGGCAGGAAATCCGACACCGGCATGCGGCCCTTGGTGGCCAGGTACCAGCGGCAGCGCCAGTGACCGAAGTTGGGGAAGGTGATGATGCACTGGCGGCCGACGCGCAGCATTTCGTCGAGGATGCGGTCCGGGTAATGCACCGCCTGCAGGGCCTGGGTCATCACCACGACGTCGAAGCTGTTGCTGGCAAAGTTGCCCAGGCCCTTGTCCAGGTCCTGCTCGATCACGTTGATGCCCTTGGCCACGCACTCGGCGATGTTGTCCGGGTCGTTTTCCAGGCCATAGCCGGTGACTTGCTTGTTGTCGCGCAGCCAGCTCAGCAGTTCGCCATTGCCGCAGCCAAGGTCGAGCACGCGGCTGCCGGCGGGTATCCAGTCTTGGATGATTTCCAGGTCGGCTCTCATGGCGTTCTCACAGAGTTATGCGGTTCATGTAGTTACTGAACGCCTGCAGATAACGAGGAATCGGGATCAGGAAGGCGTCGTGGCCTTGCGGAGCATCGATTTCCAGGTAGCAGACGTCTTTCTTCGCCGCCATCAAGGCATCCACCAGTTCCCGCGAGCGGGCCGGCGAGAAGCGCCAGTCGGTGGTGAACGACATCACGCAGAACTTGGCCGACGCGCCCTCGAAGGTTTTCGCCAGGTCGTCGTCGAAGTTGGCGGCCGGGTCGAAGTAGTCCAGGGCCTTGGTCATCAGCAGGTAGGTGTTGGCGTCAAACCGCCCGGAGAACTCTTCGCCCTGATAACGCAGGTAGCTTTCCACCTGGAACTCGACACTGTGGAAGTCGTAGTTGAGTTTCTCGCTCTTGAGGCCGCGGCCGAATTTCTCGCCCATGGAATCGTCGGACAGGTAGGTGATATGCCCAACCATCCGCGCCAGCATCAAGCCGCGCTTGGGGATCACGCCGGCTTCCTGGAACGAGCCGCCGTGGAAGTCCGGATCGGTCAGGATCGCCTGGCGCGCCACTTCGTTGAAGGCGATGTTCTGCGCCGACAACTTGGGGGCCGAGGCGATGGCCAGGCAATGGCGCACGCGATCGGGGTAAGTGATGGTCCACTGCAGGGCCTGCATGCCGCCGAGGCTGCCGCCGATCACGGCGGCCCATTGCTGGATGCCCAGCCGGTCGGCCAGACGCGCCTGGCTGTGGACCCAGTCTTCCACGGTCAGCACCGGGAAGTCGGCGCCGAAAGGCTTGCCGGTTTCCGGGTTGAGGCTGCTGGGGCCGGTCGAGCCGTTGCAGCCGCCGAGGTTGTTCAGGCTGACCACAAAGAACTTGTTGGTATCGATGGGCTTGCCGGGGCCGATGCAGCTGTCCCACCAGCCGGGCTTGCGCTCGTCGACGCTGTGGAAGCCCGCGGCGTGATGATGGCCGGACAAGGCGTGGCAGATCAGCACGGCGTTGCTCGCCGTGGCGTTCAACTGGCCGTAGGTTTCATAGATCAGGTCGTAGGCTGGCAGCGAACGTCCGCAGGCCAGGGCCAGCGGTTCGCTGAAGTGCGCCATTTGGGGCACGACCAGTCCAACAGAATCGGGGGGAAAGGCAGCTGGCATCGACCCTGCTCTCGTTTAAATGAGGCGTAAGTCTAAAGACCGCTGCCCCTAGCGGCAAGCAAAGGCCGGAGGTTATCCGGCCCTGACACGCAAGCGGGGCCGAATCAGATCAGCCCGAATAGCTCTTTGGGCATGAATGCATAGAACGCCAGGCGCGGGATCACCCAGCTTTGCAGGAGCTGGATCGCGATAAACGCGAAGATCGGCGAGATGTCCAGACCGCCCAGGTTGGGGATCAACCGGCGGAACGGCGCCAGCACCGGTTCGGTGATCTGCGCGACCAGCTCGGCCCCAGGGCTGCGGCTGCCGGGTGCGACCCACGAGAGGATCACGCTGATGATCATCGACCAGAAGAGGATCTTCAAAAACAGCGAGAAAACCCCGATCAGCGCCCATGGCAGCAGCAGCAGGGTCAAGGCCTGGTAGCCGTTGAGCATCAGGATCACCGCGAACAGCAGGACCTGCAGCAGCAGCGCCAGCACCAGCGAGGACATGTCCAGCCCGAACAGGCTCGGGATCACCCGGCGCAGGGGCTTGAGCAGCGGCTGGGTGGCCTTCACCACGAACTGGCACAGCGGGTTGTAGAAGTTCGCCCGCACCAGTTGCAGGATAAAGCGCATCAGCACGATCAGCAGGTACAGGCTGCCCAGGGTCTGGATGATGAAAATGGCAGCGTCATTGATTCCGAGCATGTTCGATTCCTATCTAGTCCAGTTGCAGGTTGGGGACGACTATTTGCCCAGTTGCTCGGCCATCTCGGCCGAACGATGTGCCGCGGCACCCAGTGCTTTTTCCACCAGGGCTTCGAAGCCCCCGGCCTGGAACGATTCAATGGCGGCTTGCGTGGTGCCGCCGGGGGAGGTCACGCGGCGGCGCAGTTCGGCGGCATCCACGTCGCTGGTCACGGCCATCTGCGCGGCGCCCAGGGCGGTTTGCGCGGCCAGTTGCTCGGCGATGTCCCGGCTCAGGCCCAGTTTCACGCCGGCGGCGGTCATGGCTTCGATCAGCAGGAAGAAGTAGGCCGGGCCGCTGCCGGAGACGGCGGTCACCGCGTCCAGTTGCTCTTCCTGTTCCAGCCATAGGGCGATGCCCACGGCGGACAGCAGTTCCTGGGCCTGGTCGCGCTGTTCGGTGCTGACCTGGGCGGTGGCATACAAACCGCTCACGCCTTTGCGCAGCAGCGCCGGGGTGTTGGGCATGCAGCGCACGATGGGCTGGGCGCCGAGCCAGCGGTTCATGCTGGCGCAGGTGATGCCGGCGGCAATGGACACCACCAACTGGTGCGGCTGCAGGCTCGGGCGCAGGCTTTCGCACACGGCTTTCATGGCTTGCGGCTTGACCGCCAGCACGATCACGTCGACGCCCTGGATGGCCTCGGCGTTGTCGGCGAAGGTGTCGATACCGTGTTCGGCGCTGACGCGGGCGCGGGTTTCGGCGCCCGGATCGCTGGCGCGGATCTGTTGGGCTTGCAGGCCCTTGGCCCGCAGGCCGCCGATCAGGCTGGCCGCCATGTTGCCGGCGCCGATAAAGGCAATACGCGTGTTGCTCATGACAGGTCCTTATTCAGTGGGAAGTCGGCCATTTCACGGCTGACCGTAGTCGCGGGCGCCAAACAGGGCGGTACCGATCCGCACCCAGGTGGCGCCTTGGGCGATGGCCGACTCGAGGTCGTGGCTCATGCCCATGGAAAGTGTGTCGAGCGGCAGGTTCAAACTGGCCTGCAGGTCGCGGACGGCGGCGAACGCTGCATCCTGTGCGGCGCGGTCTTCGGTCGGTTCAGGGATCGCCATCAAACCGCGCAACTTCAAGCGCGGCAGGGCGCTGATCGCGTTGGCCAGCGCCGGCAGGTCGGCGGGCGTGCAGCCGGACTTGCTGGCTTCGCCACTGACGTTGACCTGGATGCAGATGTTCAGCGGGGCCAGGTCGGCCGGGCGTTGTTCGGACAAGCGTTGTGCGATTTTCAGGCGGTCCACGGAATGCACCCAAGCGAAGTTCTCGGCGATCGCGCGAGTCTTGTTCGATTGAATGGGGCCGATGAAGTGCCAACTCAAGGGCAGGTCGGTTAATTCGGCCTGTTTGCCCAAGGCTTCCTGCAGGTAGTTTTCGCCGAAATCGCACATCCCGGCGGCATAGGCTTCGCGCACGGCTTGCGCGGGCTTGGTCTTGCTCACGGCCAGCAGGTGGATGCTGTTTGCGTCACGTTGCACGGCGTCGGCTGCGGCGCGGATGCGCTGGCGAACCTGGCCAATGTTGTCTGCTATCGTCGACATTCAAGATGCGCCCGTGGATATGGAGTCCGCGGCATTCTACTGGAAATGGAAAGCCCTATGGATATCACTGAATTACTCACGCACAGCGTGCGCCGGGGCGCCTCCGACCTGCACCTGTCGGCCGGCCTCGCACCGATGCTGCGGATGGATGGCGAGGTCTGGTCCCTGGATGGGCCAGTGCTGTCACCCACGCACGTGGCGGATTTGCTCAGCCCTTTGCTCAACCAGTACCAACAAAAGGATTTCGAAACATCTCTTGAAACGGATTTCGCCTTCGAACTGCCCGGTGTCGGGCGATTCCGGGTGAATGTGTTCCAGCAGGCGCGTGGCATGGGCGCGGTGTTTCGCAACATCCCCGCCCAGGTCCAGAGCCTGGAAAACCTCGGGTTGGGCGCGGTGTTCCAACGTATCGCCCAACTGCCGCGCGGCCTGGTGCTGGTGACCGGGCCCACCGGCTCGGGCAAGTCGACCACCCTGGCGGCGCTGATCGATCACCTCAACCAGCACCGGCGCCAGCACATCCTCACCTTGGAAGACCCCATCGAATTCATCCACCAGCCCTGCCGGGCCCTGATCAACCAGCGCCAGGTGCATCGCGACACCCACAGTTTTTCGGCGGCCTTGCGCTCGGCACTGCGGCAAGACCCGGATGTGATCCTGGTGGGTGAACTGCGTGACCTGGAAACCATCCGCCTGGCGCTGACGGCGGCTGAGACCGGGCATCTGGTCTTCGGCACCCTGCACACCGCGTCGGCGGCCAAGACCGTGGATCGCCTGGTGGACGTGTTTCCGGCGGGAGAAAAGCCGATGGTCCGCTCGATGCTCTCGGAGTCGCTGCAGGCAGTGGTGTCCCAGGTGTTGGTCAAGAAGATCGGCGGCGGGCGCGTGGCGGCCCATGAAATCATGCTGTGTACGCCCGCCATTCGCAATTTGATCCGCGAAGACAAGGTGGCGCAGATCGTATCGGCGATTCAGACCGGTGGCGCATCGGGGATGCAGACGTTGGATATGCGCTTGAAGGCCTTGGTCACGCAGGGCGTGATCAGCCGGGAGGCGGCGCGGGAGAAGGCGAGGGTGCCGACAGACATATGAGATCTTGTGGGCAATGAAATCAAATGTGGGAGGGGCAAGCCCCTCCCACATGGGTACTGTATTCCAGCTTCAGATCAGCGTTGGACGATCCGCAGGTTGTTCTGTTCTTTCGGCAGAACCCGCTTGGCGATCACGTAGTTCTTGTCCCAGAACGGCTTCTTCAGGGTATCGATGCTGACCGACTTGCCGCGACGCGGTGCGTGGATAAAGCGGTCGTTGCCCAGGTAGATGGCAACGTGGTTAACCCGGCGGCTCTTCAATTTGAAGAACAGCAGGTCGCCCGGCTTCAAGTCCTTGCGGTCAACCTTCTGCCCGTGGCCGGCGGCCATGGCGTTGGAGGTGCGTGGCAAATCCACCGCGGCAACGTCGTTGAATGCATATTTTACCAGGCCGCTGCAGTCGAACCCTTTACTTGGGCTGCTGCCGCCCCAACGATAAGGTGTACCGAGCACATTCACGGCGCGGCTGAGGACGGTGCTGCTTTGCTTGGTGTTACCCGCCATCAGGCCGGGTGTTGCCTTACCGTGGGCCTTGCTCAGTTTAGTCGGGCGGCTGACGGTGGGCTTTACGGATTTGGCCGTGCTGGGTGTGCTGTGGACTTTAGGGGTGAAGCCGTTGACGTTAGGAAGTCGTTGCTCACGATTGGTGGCGTGGGCGGCCAGTGGCATTAATAGGCAAATGGTTAGCCATGTCTTGAAAAATGGTCGCATTAGGCGTGGCTCTTATGGGTTTGCGCGCAACTTTATAACAGCTTTTTGTGTCGTTCTCAGGCCGTTTGTCGACTGAACCTTGGGGTCAAACTCAGGAAATACGCGACGAATCGCCGCAATTGTCCTACACAAGTCAGGTGGCATCAGGCTTTCAGGGGAGCGAAGATACCATCGGCCATACGTCGGGCGCATGTAAAAAAGTCACAAAGAAAGTGAAAAAATTTATCTATCGCAGCAAAAGAGGTACGCCATGAACACCTATCGACAGGATGTTTCGCAGCAAGACACCCACAGCAAGGTGATCGGTTACCTGCTCTGGATTTTTGGTTTTACCGGGGCGCATCGCTTCTATTACGGCAAACCCGTCACCGGGACGATCTGGTTTTTCACGTTGGGCTTGCTGGGGATCGGCTGGCTGATCGACTTGTTCCTGATTCCGGCGATGGACCGTGAAGCCGACCTGCGTTTTACCGCCGGCCCGATCGAATACAACGTGGCCTGGATTCTGTTGGCGTTTCTCGGCGTGTTCGGTGTACACCGGATGTACCAGGGCAAATGGGTCACCGGCCTGCTGTACCTGCTGACCGGCGGCCTGTTCCTGGTGGGGGTGTTGTATGACTTCTGGACGTTGAATACGCAGATATCGATCCGTAACGCCGAGCTAAGAGGCGGGCGCTGATCTCTCAAGCTCTATAGAGAACCCAATGTGGGAGGGGGCTTGCCCCCGATGGCGGTGGACCAGTCAGCTTATCTGTAGCTGACCCACTGCTATCGGGGGCAAGCCCCCTCCCACATTTTTTACCGAGCCCGCTTTAGGCCTGGTAGCTGATGCGTCCGTCCACCAGGGTGTAGCGCACGCTCGCCGGCAGGCTATGGCCGATGAACGGGCAGTTTTCGCCCTTGGACAGCCAGTGCTCGCCGGCAATCGTCGAGCTGGCTGGATCGAACAGCACCAGGTCTGCCGCCGCCCCCACCGCCAACTTGCCCGCTGGCAGGCGCAAGGCTTCGGCAGGGCCTGCACTCAGGCGCGCCAGCAGCGTCGGCAGGTCGAGCAAGCCATCCTCCACCAGCGTCATCGCCAGCGGCAGCAACAGCTCGACGCTGCTGATACCCGGCTCGGTCGCGCCGAACGGTGCCAGCTTGGCATCGCGCTCGTGGGGCTGGTGATGGCTGGAAATCGCCGACACCACACCGGACTTCACCGCCGCACGCAAACCCTCGCGGTCGGCACGGGTGCGCAGCGGCGGTTGTACGTGATACAGGCTGGAGAAGTCGATCAGCGCCTCGTCCGTCAGGATCAACTGATACAGCGCCACGTCTGCCGTCACCGGCAACCCACGGGCCTGGGCCTGGGCGATCAGGTCTACGCCGCGGGCGCTGGTCAGTTGGCTGAAGTGCGCACGCACGCCGCTTTGTTCCACCAGCAGCAGATCGCGGGCCAGGGCCACGGTTTCCGCAGTCTCCGGGATGCCCGGCAGGCCGAGGAAGCTGGCCACGGCGCCTTCATGGGCCAGGCCGCCTTCGGCCAGGTCGCGGTCCTGGGAGTGGAAGATCACAGTCAGGTCGAAGGTGGCCGCGTATTCCAGGGCACGGCACAGCGTGCGGGTGCTGCGGAAACTCTCCAGGCCGTTGCCGAAGGCCACGCAACCGGCATCGCGCAGCGCGATCAGTTCGGCCAGTTGCTCGCCTTCCAGGCCTTTGCTCAGGGCGCCGATGGGGAACACTTTGCAATTGCCGGCTTCGCGGGCGCGGTCGAGGATCAGCTCGGCCACGGCCGAGGTGTCCAGCACCGGTTTGGTGTGCGGCGGGCAGCACAGGCTGGTGACGCCACCGGCGGCGGCGGCGCGGGTTTCGCTGGTGATGTTGCCTTTGCGGCTGTAACCCGGCTCGCGCAGGGCGACGTTCAGGTCGACCAGGCCAGGCGCGGCCACCAGGCCCTTGGCGTCGAGGGTCTCACTGGCGCTGAAGCCAGCGGGCGCAGCGCCGATGGCGATGATCTTGCCGGCTTCCAGATGAAGATCGGTGACTTGATCCAGGCCACTGGCCGGATCAATGACGCGGGCGCCGAGAATGCTGAGCTTCACTGGGCCTTCTCCTGCTCGAATTGACGTTGCGCGGTTTGCCCGCTCATGGCCATGGACAGCACCGCCATGCGTATGGCGATGCCGTAGGTCACCTGGTTGAGAATCACCGACTGGTTGCCGTCGGCCACCGCCGATTCGATCTCCACCCCTCGGTTGATCGGCCCCGGGTGCATCACGATGGCATCCGGCTTGGCTCCGGCCAGGCGCGTGGTGGTCAGGCCGAACAGGCGGTAGAACTCGCCTTCGCTCGGCAACAGGCCACCGGACATGCGTTCGCGTTGCAGGCGCAGCATGATCACCACGTCCACATCCTTGAGGCCTTCGGTCATGTCGGTGTAGACCTTCACGCCGTATTGCTCGATGCCGATCGGCAGCAGGGTTTTCGGCGCGATCACGCGGATATCCGGGCAGCCCAGGGTTTTCAGGGCCAGCATGTTCGAGCGCGCTACCCGCGAGTGCAGGATGTCGCCGACGATGGCCACCGAAAGGTTTTCAAAGCTGCCTTTGTGCCGACGGATGGTGAGCATGTCGAGCATGCCCTGGGTCGGGTGGGCGTGACGGCCGTCGCCGCCGTTGATGATCGCCACCTGCGGGCAGACGTGCTCGGCGATGAAGTGCGCGGCGCCGGAGTCGCCGTGGCGCACCACGAACATGTCGGCGGCCATCGCTTCGAGGTTGCGCAGGGTGTCGAGCAGGGTCTCGCCCTTGCTCGCCGACGAGGTCGACACGTTCAGTGTGATCACGTCGGCCGACAGGCGCTGGGCCGCCAGTTCGAAGGTGGTGCGGGTGCGCGTGGAGTTCTCGAAGAACACATTGCAGATGGTCTTGCCGCGCAGCAGCGGGACCTTCTTCACCGCGCGGCCACCGACTTCGAGGAACGAGTCGGCGGTGTCGAGGATTTCGGTGAGCAGTTCGCGGGGCAAACCGTCGAGGGACAAGAAGTGTTGCAGCTGGCCCTGAGCATTGAGCTGCAGCGGGCGCTTGGCATCTAGAGGCGTCATCGCGGGGACTCTTTACAAGGCGGTTTAAAGGGCAAGGTCTTGCAGTTCGAGTACGAGCGGCGTGGGACCGGACAATTTTACCCGCTGCTGGGCTGAAAGCGACAGGGTCGCGCCGACCACATCCGGGCTGATCGGCAGCTCGCCCGCGTCCAGGTCCAGCAGGCAGACCAGCGTCACGCTGGCGGGGCGGCCGTAGTCGAACAGCTCGTTCAGCGCGGCACGGACGGTGCGGCCGCTCATCAGCACGTCATCGATCAGCACCAGGTGCTGGCCTTCGATCTCGAACGGCAGGGCCGACGGGCGCACTTGCGGGTGCAGGCCGTTCTGGCTGAAGTCGTCGCGGTAGAAGGACACATCCAGCGTACCCAGCGGCGAATCGTTGCCCAGCTCTTGCAGCAGCGCCTGGGCCACCCACACGCCACCCGTGCGAATGCCGATGAAGCGCGGCTCGCTGATGCCACGGTGTTTCAGGTGGGCCTTGAGGCGAATCGCCATCTGGCTGATCAGTTCGGCGGGGTTTGGCAGGCTCATGGTCGCTCCTTCAAGGCCTTGCGCGGCGGGGTTTGCCAGCAAGGACCGGGCTCAAACGTAAAAAGACGCGGCAAGCCGCGTCAGTCAGGATTCAAATAACGCGGTGTTTTCATCCAGCCAACCCTGCAACAGCAAGGCCGCGGCGATGGCGTCCACCGGGTTGTCGCGGTAGCTGCCTTTCTGCCCGCCACGGTCGCGGCGCTCACCCTTGGCTTCGAAGGTCGTCAGGCGCTCATCGTGGGTATAAAAGGGCAGGTTGTAGCGGCCGTTGAGGCGGCGCGCGAACTTTTCGGCGCGCAGGCACATGTCGCTGGGGGTGCCGTCCATGTTCAAGGGCAGGCCGACCACCACCGCGTCGGGCTTCCACTCCTTGATCAGGGCTTCGACCTGGTTCCAGTCCGGTATGCCGTTCTGGGCTTTCAAGGTACACAGCTCGCGGGCCTGGCCGGTGATGACCTGGCCGACAGCGACGCCGATCTGTTTGGTGCCGTAGTCAAAACCGAGGATCAGACGCAAGGCCATCAGGCGTGCCCCGCCTGGCTGGTCAGCAGGCTGAGGTTGACCCGCAGCTTGGCCGCGGCCGCGTCCAGGCGCAGCTCGGCGGCAGTGTTGAACAGAATGTCGGCATCGTAGGGGCAGGTCAGCCAGGCGTTACTGGCCAGCTCGGCCTCCAGTTGCCCGGCTTCCCAGCCAGCGTAGCCGAGGGTGATCACGCTCTGTTCGGGGCCGACGCCGTCGGCGATGGCGAACAACACGTCCTGGGATGTGGACAGCGACACGCCGTCGAGGTCCACCGTGGCCTGGAACTTCGGCCCGGTCGGGTGCAGCACAAAGCCGCGATCGGTCTGCACCGGCCCGCCGATATAGATCGGCACGCCCTGGCAGCGGGCTGGCGGGTCGATCTCCGGGCGCAGTTGCTCGAGGATATCGGCCAGGTTCAGCTCCTGCGGGCGGTTCACCACCAACCCCATGGCACCATTGGCCGTGTGCTCGACAATGTAGGTCAAGGTCTGCGCAAAGTTCGGGTCGGCCATATGGGGCATGGCGATCAGGAATTGGTGCTTGAGGTAGGTCGGGTTGACATTTTTCATGTCCGCTAGTGTGGCGTTGGAGGGGCGAACTGACAAGCTGGGAGTGATCCGAATACAGCGCCGTCGCCTTTTCTGTAGGAGCGAGCTTGCTCGCGAAAAACGCCAACGATAACGAAGTGCTCCAGGTAGAACCGCGTCGCTCTCAAGTTTTTCGCGAGCAAGCTCGCTCCTACAGTGATTGGTGTTGATTGGGGTTATCAGTTGCTGGACAGGCGGTCGCCCTTGGCAAACCGCCAGGTGCGGATGATTTCCAGGCGGTCCACGTCATTCAGGTCGCCGCTGAACGGCGCAAAGGGCGCGGCCAGGCGCACGATGCGCTGGGCGGCCTGGTCCAGCAGCGGCTGGCCGGACGATTCGAGCACCTGCACTTCATATAACGTGCCGTCGCGGTTGATCGACACCAGTAAGCGCAAATTGCCGTAGATCTGCTGGCGGCGGGCCTCGTCCGGGTAGTTGAGGTTGCCGATGCGTTCGACCTTCTTGCGCCACTCGTCCTTATACCAGGCGCCTTTGTCGCGCATGGTGGACGCCGCGTTCAGGCGGTAGATGCGCGGGCGCTTGGCGTACAGCTGTTGCTCATTGGCCAGTTCGGCTTCGAGGCTGGAGATCTGGTCGGAGAGCTGCGAGCTGTCGAAGGTCGGCGCCGGCTTGACGGGCTCGGGTCGCGGTTCGGTCTTGGTTTTCTCGCGCTGGGTCGCGGCTTTTTGCGGTTTCGGCGCGACGGTGGTCACCACAGGCTTGGGCGCGGCCTGCGGGACTTCGGGCTTGGGCGTCGGCGGCGGGGAGACTTTATTTACCTTGTTGTCCTGGAACGGTGCCACTTCGGTGGTCTTGGGCACGGCTTTCTTGTCCAGCGTGCCGCTGCCCTGCTGATTGTCCTGGGCGAGAAAATCGGCCTTCTCGGGCTTCTTTTCGCTCTTGAACGTGGCGAGGGTGATTTCCAGGGTCTTGGTGATTTGCTTGGGTTCGACCATGGTGAAACCCACGCCGAGGATCAGCGCCAGGTGGATCAATGCCGCGAGAAACAGGGTAAATCCGAGCCGATCAGCCGGGCGCACGCCGCTGGGGGAGGGTTCGAAGGGCAGATCGGACGGGAGTGTCATGACAAGAAAACCAACATCGCGTGTTTCACAGGTGGCGCATGATAACGCAATGTTGGCGGGTGTCCGGCTGTTCTATGTCACTTGGCTTGTAGCTTACGCTCAATCGCGGCCATCAGCATTTCGCCGATGTTCGTGCCAAATGCATTGTCGATCTCGCGAATACAGGTCGGGCTGGTGACGTTGATTTCGGTGAGGTGTTCACCAATTACGTCGAGGCCTACGAACAGCAAACCTTTTTCCCGCAGGGTCGGGCCGACCTGGGAAGCAATCCAGCGGTCCTTGTCCGACAAAGGCCGGGCTTCGCCACGACCGCCGGCCGCCAGGTTGCCGCGGGTCTCGCCGGCTGCCGGGATGCGCGCCAGGCAATAATCCACCGGTTCGCCGTCGATCATCAGGATGCGCTTGTCGCCGTCCTTGATCGCCGGCAGATAAGCCTGGCCCATGATCTGCTGGGTGCCCAGGGCGGTCAGGGTTTCGAGGATCACCGACAGGTTCGGGTCGCCGGCGCGGTGGCGGAAGATCGAGGTGCCGCCCATGCCGTCCAGCGGCTTGAGGATCACATCGCCGTGCTTGGCGGCGAATTCGCGCAGCACATCGGCGCGGCGGCTGACCACGGTCGGCGGCGTGCAGTGCGGGAACAGCGTGGCGAACAGCTTCTCATTGCAGTCGCGCAGGCTCTGCGGCTTGTTGACGATCAGCACGCCGGCGCGCTCGGCCTGCTCCAGCAGGTAGGTGGAGTAGACGAATTCCATGTCGAACGGCGGGTCCTTGCGCATCAGGATCACGTCCAGGTCGCTCAGGGGGCTGTCGATTTCGTCTTGCAGCTCGAACCACTTTTCAGGGTTGGCGAACACCTCGAGCGGACGCATCCGCGCACGCGCCTCGCCGTCGCCCTGGTAAAGGTCGCGCTGTTCCATATAGAACAGGCTCCAGCCGCGGGCCTGGGCGGCCAGGAGCATGGCCAGCGAGCTGTCCTTTTTATAGGAAATGCTGGCGATAGGGTCCATGACAATGCCGACGCGAACGCTCATGGGGGATTTCCTCTAGCAAATTAGGGCGCATAAAAGTGGCGTCAGAGTGGCGCTGCGACTGTTGTGGGTCAAGGAAAAACCACCTGGCGGGTCGCTCGATAGATTGCTCCACGAGACTGTGCTAAAAAGACTGCCACGGCGCAGCAGCCCCTGAATTCCAAGGCTTGTGACGCTCATCCTGGGCAGTATCAGGCCGTACACACCGAAAACCGATTCGCTGTGGCGATGGTAGAGCAGATATGGAACAGCATTCCAACGCCTTGAGAGTGATGGTGATCGACGATTCGAAAACGATCCGCCGCACCGCCGAAACCCTGTTGAAGAACGTGGGCTGCGATGTCATCACGGCCATCGATGGTTTCGATGCCCTGGCCCGGATTGTGGATCATCACCCGCACATTATCTTTGTCGACATCATGATGCCGCGCCTGGATGGCTATCAGACTTGCGCCCTGGTGAAGAACAACCCGGCGTTCAAGTCGATCCCGGTGATCATGCTGTCTTCCAAGGACGGCCTGTTCGACAAGGCCAAGGGGCGTATCGTCGGTGTCGATCAGTTTTTGACCAAGCCTTTCAGCAAGGAAGAACTGCTGGGCGCGATCAAGGCCTACGTGCCGGGTTTCGCCGCAGTAGAACAAGCACACTGACGCAACCTCACAAGGGCGTGCGTCTTCCAATGTAGTGGGGAAAACCATGGCACGTGTTCTGATCGTCGACGATTCGCCGACCGAAATGTACAAACTGACCGGCATGCTGGAAAAGCACGGTCATCAGGTCTTGAAAGCGGAAAACGGTGCCGACGGCGTGGCCCTGGCCCGCCAGGAAAAGCCCGACGCGGTCTTGATGGACATCGTGATGCCGGGCCTCAATGGCTTCCAGGCCACCCGCCAGTTGTCCAAGGAGCGGGAAACCAACAGCATCCCGATCATCATCATCACCACCAAGGACCAGGAAACCGACAAAATCTGGGGCGCGCGCCAGGGTGCCAAGGATTACCTGACCAAGCCGGTGGACGAAGCCACGCTGATCGCCACCCTGAACAAGGTCTTGGCCCGCTGACGGCACGCCATCATGACCGAGTCGCTAACCGCCTTCGAGCTGCTGCTGGACATCGACCGCCGCTGTCGCCTGCTGGCCGCTGACCTGCCGTCCCAGGAAACCCGCCTGCAAGGCTGGAGCGGGATCGGCTTTCGCGTGGGCGAACAGTGGTTTGTCGCGCCCATGCGCGAAGTCGCCGAAGTGCTGCATGAGCCGCGCTGCACTTTAATGCCCGGGGTCAAGACCTGGATCAGAGGAGTCGCTAACCTGCGTGGGCGCCTGCTGCCGGTGATGGATCTCGGCGGGTTCCTCGGCCATGCGCTGTCCAAGGCGGACAAGCAGCGGCGGGTATTGGTCGTGGAATACCAGGACATATTTATCGGGCTGCTGGTGGACGAGGTGGTGGGTATGCAGCATTTCGCACAAGACGCCTTGTTGCCCAGCGCCACCCCCGGCGTGCCCTTTATCAGTGGCCGGTTCGACGCTGATCAGCAATGGCAGGTCTTCAGCCCCTTCGCTCTGGCCCAGGCCCCTGGCTTCATGGATGTTGCCGCATGACCACCGCTACCACGCCCAAACCCCAGGCAGGCTCACGCAGCCGCTCGCAGATCATCGTGCTGTTTATTGCGCTGATCGTGTTCATCATGTTGCTGTTCGCCAACTTCGCGTACCTCAACACCCAGTCCACCTACGACAAGCAGTACATCGGCCACGCCGGTGAGTTGCGGGTGCTGTCCCAGCGTATCGCCAAGAACGCCACCGAAGCCGCCGCCGGCAAGGCCGCGGCGTTCAAGTTGCTGGCGGAGGCGCGCAATGACTTTGCCCGGCGCTGGGGTTACCTGAAAAAGGGCGACCCGGCCACCGGCCTGCCCGCCGCGCCCAGTGCGGTACGTGCAGAGATGCGGGCGGTGCAGACCGACTGGGAAGCGCTGCTGAAAAACACCGACGCGATCCTCGCCAGCGAACAGACCGTGCTGTCGTTGCATCAAGTTGCCGCGACCCTGGCCGAAACCGTGCCGCAACTGCAGATGGAATCGGAAAAGGTCGTGGATATCCTGCTGCAACGCGGCGCCCCGGCCAGCCAGGTGGCCTTGGCCCAGCGCCAGTCGCTGCTGGCCGAACGGATCCTGGGGGCGGTCAACACCGTGCTGGCCGGTGACGAAACCGCCGCGCAGGCCGCCGATGCCTTTGGCCGCGATGCCAACCGCTTCGGCCAGGTGCTCACCGGCATGCTCCAGGGCAACCCCGGGCTGCGCATCACCCAGGTCGAGGACCACGACGCACGGGCGCGCCTGGCGGAAATCGCCGAGCTGTTCGAGTTTGTCTCCGGCTCCGTGGACGAGATCCTCGAAACCTCGCCGCAACTGTTCCAGGTCCGGGCCTCGGCGAGCAATATTTTCAACCTCTCGCAAACCCTGCTCGATGAAGCCTCGCTCCTGGCCACCGGCTTTGAAAACCTCGCCGGCGGGCGCAGCTTCGACACGATCGGCGGCTATGTGCTGGGCTTGCTGGCGCTGGCCTCGATCATCCTGATCGGCCTGGTGATGGTCCGCGCCACCAACCAGCAACTGCGGGAAACCGCCGAGAAGAACGAGCGCAACCAGAACGCGATCATGCGCCTGCTGGATGAAATCGAAGACCTGGCCGACGGCGACCTCACCGTGACGGCCTCGGTGACCGAAGACTTCACCGGTACCATCGCCGACTCCATCAACTATTCCGTGGACCAACTGCGCGACCTTGTCGCTACCATCAACCTCACCGCCGGCCAGGTCGCCGGCGCGGTGCAGGACACCCAGGCCACCGCCATGCACCTGGCGCAGGCCTCGGAGCATCAGGCCCAGCAAATCGCCGAGGCTTCCACCGCGATCAAGCAGATGGCCCAGTCGATCGATCAGGTGTCGGCGAACGCGGCTGAATCCTCGGCGGTGGCCGAGCGCTCGGTGGAAATCGCCAACAAGGGCAATGAAGTGGTGCACAACACCATCCACGGCATGGACAACATTCGCGAGCAGATCCAGGACACCGCCAAGCGCATCAAGCGCCTGGGCGAGTCGTCCCAGGAGATCGGCGACATTGTCAGCCTGATCGATGACATCGCCGACCAGACCAACATCCTTGCGCTCAACGCCGCGATCCAGGCAAGCATGGCCGGGGATGCCGGGCGCGGCTTCGCGGTGGTTGCCGATGAAGTGCAACGCCTGGCCGAACGCTCCTCGGCGGCCACGCGGCAGATCGAAACCCTGGTGCGGGCGATCCAGGCCGACACCAACGAAGCCGTCATCTCGATGGAACAGACCACCACTGAAGTGGTGCGCGGCGCACGGCTGGCCCAGGACGCCGGGGTGGCGCTGGAAGAGATCGAAGGCGTGTCGAAAACCCTGGCGGCGCTGATCCAGAGTATTTCCAACGCGGCGCAGCAACAGACGTCGTCGGCGGGGCAGATCTCGCTGACCATGAACGTCATCCAGCAGATCACCAGCCAGACCTCATCGGGCTCGACCGCTACCGCCGAGAGCATCGGCAACCTGGCGAAAATGGCCAGCCAGTTGCGCCGCTCAGTATCGGGCTTCACCTTGCCGGCTGCTAAGCAGGCTGATGATTGAAATGCAATCCAAATGTGGGAGGGAGCTTGCTCCCGATGGCAGTGGGTCAGTCAATGAATCAGGTGACTGATACACCGTCATCGGGAGCAAGCCCCCTCCACATGTGATCTCGCTCTTTGTTTCAAGAACACCAGCAACTCATGAATTCTAAGCGGAGCAGTTATGGTTGATCGGCACGACTACGTGGCCCTCGAATGGGTCAAGGGCGACATTGCCGAAACCCTGAAACAGGCCCGTTCGGCGCTGGACGCGTTTGTCGAAACCACCGACAACGACACCCTCGGCGATTGCCTGGCGTGCATCCATCAAGTGCATGGCGCTTTGCAAATGGTCGAGTTCTACGGCGCGGCGCTGCTCGCCGAAGAAATCGAAGCCCTGGCTCTGGCCCTGCAGGCCGGGCGCGTCAGCCAGCGCGATGAAAGCATCCGCCTGCTACAACAAGCCCTCGGCCAATTGCCGCTGTACCTGGACCGCATTCACAGCGCGCGCCGCGACTTGCCGCTGGTGGTGTTGCCGCTGCTCAACGACCTGCGCAGTGCGCGCGGCGAAAGCCTGTTGTCCGAAACCAGCCTGTTCAGCCCGCAACTGCTGTCGATTGCGCCGTTGTCCGAAGAAACGCTGGCGCAACGCGCGCCGCCCGACCTGAACGAGCAGGTGCGCCAGTGGCACCTGCTGCTGCAACAAGCCCTGGCCGGGTTGCTGCGCGAAGATCACGGCCCGAGCAACCTGGAAGACATGGCGCGAGTCTTCGCGCGCCTCGAAGCGCTGTGCCAGGGCGCGCCGCTGTTGCCGCTGTGGCAAGTCACCTCGGCGCTGGTCGAGGGCATGTTGACCGGCGTGATCGCCAACAGCCCGGCGCTGCGCAGCCTACTCAAGGCCAGCGACAAGCAACTCAAGCGCCTGCTCGTCCAGGGCATTGGCGGCATCAACCAGCCGGCGCCGGATGAACTGCTCAAGAGCCTGCTGTTCTACGTCGCCAAAGTCACCCGGCCAACGCCGCGCATGCAAAGCCTGAAAGAACGCTACGGCCTCGATGAAGCCTTGCCCGACAGCGCCGTGGTCGATGCCGAACGGGCGCGCCTGGCCGGGCCGGACCGCAATGCGATGGGCTCGGTGCTCGGCGCGTTGTGCGAGGAGCTGGTGCGGGTCAAGGAACGCCTCGACCTGTTCGTGCGCAGCGACCGTCAACACACCAGCGACCTCGATGCGCTGTTGGCGCCGCTGCGGCAAATCGCCGATACCCTCGCGGTGCTGGGCTTTGGCCAGCCGCGCAAAGTTATCATCGACCAGCTTGCGGTGGTGTTGAGCCTGGCCCAGGGCCAGCGCGAACCCAACGATGCGGTGCTGATGGATGTCGCCGGCGCCTTGCTCTACGTCGAAGCCACGCTGGCCGGGATGGCGGGCACGGTCGAACCGGAAAACCGCGAAGAAAGCCGTTTGCCCACCACCGACCTGACGCAGATTCATCAGTTGGTGATCCGCGAGTCCTGCCAGTGCCTCAAGCAAGCCAAAGAGCTGGTGATCGACTGCATCGACGCCCAGTGGGAGCGCCAGCGCCTGGAGTCCCTGCCGGAGCTGTTGAGCCAGGTGCGCGGCGCCCTGGCGATGATTCCACTGCCACGCGCAGCGAGCCTGATGCGCGGTTGCACCGATTACATCGATGAACAACTGATGATCAACGACGCTGTGCCGTCCGCAGAGCAGTTGGAGCATTTCGCCGACGTGATCAGCGGCCTGGAGTACTACCTGGAGCGCATGCTCCAAGACCCCGACGCCGCTGGCGAACGGGTGCTGGAGCTGGCCACCCGGGGCCTGGCCGCGCTGGGTTATCTGCCTGCCGAAAAGCCCTGGCGCCAGGCGCTGGTGGCGCCGGATGGTGCGCTGTCGAGCGAGAGCACGCCGAGCCAGTCCCAGTTCGACGCGCTGGCCAATCCCGCTTCGCGCTTGAACCCGCCCGCCCTGCAACGCCCCGGCAGCCTGCTGCCGCCGCCGGCCGGTGAAGAGCCGATCGACGACGAACTACGTGAAGTGTTCCTCGAAGAGACCGCCGAAGTCCTCGAGGTGCTGCACCACCATCTGCCGAGCGGCGTCGATAAAACCGCCCTCGGCGAAATGCGCCGTGCCTTCCACACCCTCAAAGGCAGCGGCCGCATGGTGCGGGCCCTGGTGCTGGCGGAACTGGCCTGGGCCGTGGAGAACCTGCTCAACCGCGTGCTGGAGCGCAGCGTGGCCGCCGGCCCCGAGGTGCAACAGGTGCTGGATGAAGCAGTGGCCCTGCTGCCGGAACTGATCGCCGACTTCGCCGCCGGTGCCCAGCGCCAGCGGGACGCGGTCGACGCCCTGGCCGCGCGCGCCCACGCGTTGGCCAGCGGCACTGCCGTGGCGGCTGCCGAACCCCATGACCCGATGCTGCTGGAGATCTTCCGCAACGAAGTCCAGAGCCACCTCGACAGCCTCAACCATTTCCTGCGCCAGGCCGCCGAGCATGTGCCGCTGCAAGTCAGCGATGAGCTGCAACGCGCCTTGCACACCCTCAAAGGCAGCGCCTACATGGCCGGCGTGCTGCCGATCGCCGAACTGGCGCGCCCGCTCGATCACCTGACCCGCGAGTACAAGGCCCACCGCCTGCCGTTGGACCTGGATGAAGTGGAACTGCTGCTGGAGGCCGAGGGCCTGTTCCAACGGGGCTTGCGCCAGTTGAACGGCGACCCGCTGATGCCGATCCAAGGGGCCGCCGACCTGATCGGTCGCACCCAAAGCCTGCTCGATCAGCAGCTTCAAGCCCAGCTCGAAGCGCCGAGCACCGGGCTGCGGATCAAGCGTGATCCGCAACTGATCAACAACTTCCTGGCCCAGGGCATGGACATCCTGCTCGATGCCGAAAGCCTGCTGCGCCGCTGGCAACAACACCCCGGCGAACGCCAGGAACTGACCGCGCTGCTGGACGAATTGACCACCCTGGGGCAGGGCGCGCACCTCGCCGACCTGCACGCCATCGACGAACTGTGCGAAGCCCTGCTCGACCTTTACGGCGCCGTGGAAGAAAGCAGCCTGGCGGTCAGCGAGCGGTTTTTCCAGGAGGCCGAACAGGCCCACGAAGCGCTGATCAACATGCTCGACCAACTGGCCGCCGGCCAGGAAATCAGCCCGGCCCCGGCGCGCATGCAAGCCTTGCGCGAGCTGCTGGATGGCGCCCTCGACCCGTCCGCCACCGGCCTGATCAAAAGCGACGGCAGCCGTGCGCTGAGCATCTCCGAACTGGGCGCCGCGACGGCCCGGCTGGATCGGCACGCGGTGGTAGATGATGAGATCGTCGAGATCTTCCTCGAAGAAGCTGTGGATATCCTCGACAGCGCCGGGCAATCCCTCAAGCGCTGGTTGCTGGAACCCGAGGGCGTAGCGCCGTTGACCTCGTTGCAGCGCGATATGCACACCCTCAAGGGCGGCGCGCGCATGGCCGAAATCGGGCCGGTCGGCGACCTTGCCTACGAGCTGGAAGGCCTTTACGAAGGTCTGGCGGACCGCCGCTACAGCTATTCCGGCGAGCTGTCCCAGGTACTGATGTCCAGTCATGAGCACTTGGCGTTGCAGTTGGATCAGCTACAAGAGCATCAGGCGCTGAGCGATTCCAGTGAGTTGATCGCCAAAGTCCGGGCGTTGCGCCACAGCGGTTCGCCCACGGCGCCGGTCGCGACCGCGCATACCTTGGGCATCGACCCTGAATTGCTGGATATCTTCCTCGAAGAAGCTGCCGACATTCTCGACAGCTCGGGCGCGGCGTTGCTGCGCTGGCAGGCAGAGCCCCATAACCGCCAGGAAGTCGAAACCCTGCTGCGCGACCTGCACACCCTCAAGGGCGGTGCGCGCATGGTCGAGATCGGCCCGATCGGCGACTTGGCCCATGAGCTGGAGTTTCTCTACGAAGGCTTGTCCTCCGGTTTGCTCGTGGCGTCCTCTGAGTTGTTCGCCTTGCTGCAAGGTTGTCACGACCGCCTGGCGCAGATGATCGATGCGGTGGCGGCGGGCTTGCCAGTGGGCTCGGTGGACAAACTCATCGAGCGCATCAAGAGCCTGGTCCACCCCAGCGATGAGCCGGTGGCGGCGGTGGCGTTGGTGACGGGCAAGGCCGAAGCGGCTGTCGAACCGACGGCCGACATGGTGAAAATCTCCGCCGACCTGCTGGACGACCTGGTCAACCTGGCCGGTGAAACTTCGATCTTCCGTGGCCGAATCGAACAGCAGGTCAACGACGCGCAGGTTGCCCTCAATGAGGTGGAAACCACCCTCGAGCGCATGCGCGACCAACTGCGTCGGCTCGACAGCGAAACCCAGGGCCGCCTCTTCAGCCGTCAGCAGGCCGAAGCCGAGCGCTTGGACTATGACGAATTCGACCCGCTGGAAATGGACCGTCATTCACAGTTGCAGCAACTGTCCCGGGCGTTGTTCGAGTCTGCCTCCGACTTGCTCGACCTCAAGGAAACCCTCGAACGCCGCAACCAGGATGCCCACGACCTGTTGCAGCAACAGGCGCGCATCAACACCGAATTGCAAGAAGGCCTGATGCGAACGCGCATGGTGCCCTTTGAACGCATGCTGCCGCGCCTCAAGCGCATCGTGCGCCAGGTCGCGCAGGAGTTGGGCAAGGACGTGGAATTCGTGGTCGGCAATGCCGAGGGCGAGATGGACCGCAACGTGCTGGAACGCATGGTCGCGCCGCTGGAACATATGCTGCGCAACGCCGTCGATCACGGCCTGGAGTCCCGCGAGGCGCGGCTGCTGGCCGGCAAGCCCGAGAAGGGCCGCGTCACCCTGGACCTGACCCACGAAGGCGGCGATATCCTCTTCGACCTGCGCGACGACGGTGCCGGCGTGTCTCTCGATGCGGTACGGCGCAAGGCGATCAAGCGCGGCCTGCTCGCCGCTGATCAAGAGATCAGCGACCATGACGTGTTGCAGTTCATCCTGCAGCCGGGGTTCTCCACCGCGGAAAAGATCACCCAGATTTCCGGGCGCGGCGTGGGCATGGACGTGGTGCATGAAGAAGTGCGCCAGCTTGGCGGCTCGATGTTTATCGATTCGATACCGGGGGCGGGCGTGCATTTTCGTATTCGCCTGCCGTTCACCGTGTCGGTCAACCGTGCGCTGATGGTGCAGTGCGCGGACGATCAATACGCGATGCCGCTCAACACCATCGAAGGCCTGGTGCGCGTGTTGCCCCATGAGCTGGAAGGGCACTATCAACTGGACCCGCCGCGTTATGAATACGCTGGCCAGCGCTATGAGCTGTTTTACCTCGGTGACCTGTTGCACACGGTCGCCCGCCCGAAACTGCTGGGCCAGTACCAACCGTTGCCGGTGCTGTTGGTGCAGTACAACGAACGGCACGTGGCGGTGCAGGTGGACAGCATGGCGGGGAGCCGGGAAATCGTGGTCAAGGGCCTGGGGCCGCAGTTTGCCGGGGTGAAGGGGCTCTCCGGGGCGACCATTCTCGGCGATGGCCGCGTGGTCTTGATCATCGACCTGCTCGCCCACATCCGCGCCCGGCAACCGGCCTTGCCGGCCCAGGTGGTGGACGTCCCGCTGCTGCTCAACGCGCCGCTGAAAAAGCGCCCGCTGCTGGTGCTGGTGGTGGACGACTCGGTCACCGTGCGCAAAGTCACCAGCCGCCTGCTCGAGCGCAACGGCATGAACGTCCTCACCGCCAAGGACGGCATCGACGCCATGGCCGTGCTGGAAGAACACACCCCGGACCTGATGCTGCTGGACATCGAAATGCCGCGCATGGACGGTTTCGAAGTGGCCATCCAGGTGCGCAACGACCCACGGCTGATGCGCTTGCCGATCATCATGATCACCTCCCGCACCGGCCAGAAACACCGCGACCGCGCCATGGCCATCGGCGTCAACGACTACCTCGGCAAGCCGTATCAGGAGTCGGTGCTGCTGGAAAGCATCGCCTATTGGAGCAAGTCCCATGCTTGACCACCGCACCAGCCAACTCACCGGCCTGCTCCTGCCCCTCGCCGACCGCCACCTGGTGCTGCCCAACGTCGCCATCGCTGAACTGATCGACTTCCAGCGCGGCGAACCGGCCAGCGACGCACCGCCCTGGTACCTGCGGCAAGTGACCTGGCGCGACCGGCAATTGCCGCTGATCAGCTTCGAAGCGGCCTGCGGTGAAGCCAGCGTGACCGGCGAGCGCTCGCGCATCGTCGTGCTGAACGCCCTGGGCGGGCGGCCGTCATTGAAGTTCATTGCGATGGTGATCCAGGGGATTCCCCGCTCGTACAAACTCGATAGCCAGTTGAGCTACGTGGATGTGCCGCTGTGCCCGCTGGAACTGGCGGCGGTGCAGGTGGGGGAGCATGTGGCGAAAGTGCCGGATTTGATGGGGTTAGAAGCCCTGCTGGTTGAATCCGGCCTGGCCTGAACATAAGCCTTGCGATGATCCCGATGTGGGAGGGGTTTGCTCCCACACAGGTTGGCGTTGAGCGCACTGATGTCAGAATTGAATGTTGTTTATGTAGGCAAGTTCTTTGCCTGGATTGGACAGGTTTTCCGGCCTGAATGGGACTCCCTTTTGGGGACCGCTATTTAAAAGACACCACCGAACAAATGTGGGAGGGGGCTTGCCCCCGATGGCGGTGTGTCAGTCTCAGTATCTGTAACTGAGCCACTGCCATCGGGGGCGAGCCTCTGTCGGAATGGGATGTTGTTTATGTAGGCAATTTCTTTACTTTGATTGGGCAGGTTTTCTGGCCTGAGTGGGATGCTAATTTCAGCACCCCTCACTGCCGACAAGGACCGGCACATGGCCGTACCGTTAATGCCGCCTGGTGTTTCACTTCTAGAAAATATGGCAATAGCCAAATGCAAGCGTGTTCATCTCCAGTCAGGCTCGGCGTTCGCCTACTCCTGGTTTTATTCTCAGGTCAGAGCTGCCGGGCCATGGAACTACAACAAGCGAGGGCGCCAATACGAGGCTTTTGGTAACTTCAATTACGGTGCAACTGGTACGGTGTTGGGCATTCCTGAGCACGTGTTGCTGCGCGCCGCTGGTGTTGCTCAGACCATCGCAAAAACCACCCATCCGGATTTTGGATCATGGTGGGGAGGTGATCCTTTTGGTGATGACCCGCGAGATCAATATTGGATAAGGAGAGGTATTGAGTATGCGATTTCTCAAGGCCACTGAAGGCTTCATACCGATCCTGCGTAACTGCCTGTTAGTGGTCTGCCTGATTTATATCGCGGGCAGTTGGGTCATGTCGCCCGGGACACCGGATCTGGATGAGGTGGTGTTGAAACATTCCTTGGGCAACGGCACCTCAATCTACGGCGCGCGGGATGGGCAGGGTGGTGCGACGGTGGGCTTTTCCTACAGGTACTACGTTCATAAGGACCTGGGGAGTGATCAGGAAATACTCACAGGGTTGGTGTCGGCTCATCCATTTCTGAAAACCAAAGAACCCGATGTGCAAGTAAGTGAGCATGAGGGCGTGCTTCGGTTGGATATTCAGGGGGGCGTGTATGAGTACAACAGCTACGCCCTCGAAGGTCTTGGAGCGGTCAAGGTGGTGATGGAGTTGTGATGAGTCAGCGTTCGGATTCTTCCTGCAATATTTTGCGCCCTGCATGAACGTGTCGCTCGCAGCGCGCAATCATGCTCGGAATCCAGCAAATGGCGGCTTTGGGGCAGTTGCTGGTCGACAGAGCGCGGGATCAAGTCAGCCCTTCTCCAGCATCTTGAAACGTTCCCAAACAGCGACTGATCACTCCCTTTTGGGGACCGCTATTTAAAAGACACCGCCGAACAAATGTGGGAGGGGGCTTGCCCCCGATGGCGGTGTGTCAGTCTCAGTATCTGTAACTGAGCCACTGCTATCGGGGGCGAGCCCCCTCCCACACAGGTTAGCGCTCGTCTTCAGAGCTCAATCAATCCGCTGCTCCCAATGCTCGGCCTGCCACACGTCGTAGGCGCTCGCCCGCACCCTGACTGCCAACCACTGCCGTCATAGCCGATTGGCAGAATATGTGACTGCCAACGCATCTGCCATCTTCGTGCGCGAATAGTTAAGTATTTGTTATCAATCAATAAAAAACACATTTCCGCTCTTGGCATGGCGCGTGCTAACTGCCTGGTCATGGCCCGTTGCGATAAACGACGGCGGCGTCATCTGCCAATGGCAGTGCTGTGTGACACATGCGCTTGCCCGCGGGATAAAGTTCCAACATTGAGTGCTGACGATATGACTGAACTATTGAGTACCGTGCATAAGAACAACACCAGTACTTATCTCCAGTTAGGGGGAGAGGCGGGTATCCATAAACTGGTCGACCGCTTTTACGAATTGATGGAGGTGCTGTGCGAGGCGCGAAGAGTGCGCCAGATGCACCCGCCGAGTCTTGCCGGCAGCGCCGACAGTCTATTCAAGTTCCTGAGTGGCTGGCTTGGCGGTCCGCCACTGTTTCAACAGGAACGTGGCCACCCGCGTTTGCGCATGCGACATGCGCCCTTTGCAGTCAGTATTGTCGAGCGCGACGAATGGATGCTGTGCATGTGTCAGGCAATCAACGAGCAGGTGGATGACGCAGTCCTGAATGCGAAGCTGCAACGTATGTTTTCCGAAATGGCCGACCACATGATTAATACCGATGGCAGCCGCGCAGGTGTTGCGGCGCCGCTTTGAACGTCGGCTAACTCTCCCAACTGGACGCTTCCCAAATACCATGATTAAAACTGCCCACGATCTTGTAGTAGACGCTAAAGCCCGTATCGAAGAAGTTGCCATCGAAGACGTTGACCTGGCTATCCAGAATGCGGATGTACTTATTGATGTACGTGAAGCCGACGAGTATGCCGCAGGTCATATCTCGGGCGCTGTGCATGCCTCGCGCGGAATGCTGGAATTTAAACTGTCCAACGATACCGCACTCAGTTCGCGGGACCTTAAGGTCGTGCTGTACTGCAAAACGGGTGGTCGTGCAGCACTCGCGGCTGTATCGCTGCTTGATATGGGCTACCTGCACGTAACATCGATCACCGGAGGGTTCGACGCATGGGTGAGTGCGCAAAAGCCGACGGTGGTTCCGCATTTACCTCGCTTCGAGTAGCGCCGTGGGCTGTTTTGGGGGGCATGTTGCTCCCCATTAGGCTTAACCCCGTGTCTGTGGCTGATTCATTACTCCAGCCGTAACGATCCGCCGCCCAGCTTGATTGATGCCCCTCTGAATCACTCCTAAGGTACAGCCCACGACAGCAAACCCGTGGAGCGACCATGACAACAATAATTACCCCCGACTCGCGCTGGACGCGGCGGCGCGACGAGAAGCAGCGGCGGCTCGGGCTGGTCAAGCAGTATGCGGATGGGGCCGTGCTGCCCAGCGACAAAATCGTTGAGGCCCTCGAAGCCCTGATTCTCCCCGGCGACCGCGTGGTGCTGGAGGGCAATAACCAGAAGCAGGCGGATTTCCTCTCGCGCTCCCTGGCCAAGGCTGACCCGGCCAAGCTCCACGATTTGCACATGATCATGCCCAGTGTCGGCCGGTCCGAGCACCTGGACCTGTTTGAAAAGGGCATCGCGCGCAAGCTCGACTTCTCTTTCGCCGGCACCCAATCCCTGCGCATCAGCCAGTTGCTGGAAGACGGCCTGCTGGAAATCGGCGCGATCCACACCTACATCGAACTCTACGCCCGGCTGGTGGTGGACCTGATCCCCAATGTGGTGCTCTCGGCCGGCTTCATGGCCGACCGCGCCGGTAATATCTACACCGGCGCGAGTACCGAAGACACCCCGGCGCTGATCGAGCCGGCAGCGTTCAGCGATGGCATTGTCATCGTGCAGGTCAATCAGTTGGTGGATGACGTCACCGACTTGCCCCGCGTCGACATCCCGGCCAGTTGGGTCGACTTCGTGGTGGTGGCCGACAAGCCGTTCTACATCGAACCGCTGTTCACCCGTGACCCGCGCCACATCAAGCCGGTGCATGTGCTGATGGCGATGATGGCGATCCGCGGCATCTACGAAAAACACAACGTGCAGTCGCTCAACCACGGCATCGGCTTCAATACCGCCGCCATCGAATTGATCCTGCCCACCTACGGCGAATCCCTGGGTCTTAAGGGCAAGATCTGCCGCAACTGGACCCTCAACCCGCACCCCACGCTGATCCCCGCCATCGAAAGCGGCTGGGTCGAAAGCGTGCATTGCTTCGGCACTGAACTGGGCATGGAACACTACATCGCCGCCCGCCCGGATGTGTTCTTCACCGGCCGCGACGGTTCCATGCGCTCCAACCGCATGTTCTGCCAACTGGCCGGCCAATACGCGGTGGACCTGTTTATCGGCGCCACCCTGCAAGTCGACGGCGACGGGCATTCCTCCACGGTCACCCGCGGGCGCCTCGCCGGTTTCGGCGGCGCACCGAACATGGGCCACGACCCGCGTGGCCGCCGCCATGGCACCCCGGCCTGGCTCGACATGCGTCACGAGGATGCTCCCGAAGCACTCTTGGAGCGCGGCAAAAAGCTCGTGGTGCAAATGGTCGAGACGTTCCAGGAAGGCGGCAAACCGACCTTCGTCAACACCCTCGACGCGGTGGAGGTGGCGCGCAAAAGCGGCATGCCCCTGGCACCGATCATGATCTACGGTGACGACGTCACCCACTTGCTCACCGAAGAAGGCATCGCCTACCTGTACAAGGCGCGCTCCCTGGAAGAGCGCCAGGCGATGATTGCCGCCGTCGCCGGGGTGACCGCCATCGGCATGCGCCATAACCCCAAAGACACCGCGCGCATGCGCCGTGAGGGCCTGATCGCCTGGCCTGAAGACCTCGGCATCCGCCGCACCGACGCTATCCGCGAGTTGTTGGCCGCCAAGAGCGTGGCCGACCTGGTGGAGTGGTCCGGCGGTTTGTACAACCCTCCCGCCAAGTTCAGGAGCTGGTAAATGCGCGCCCTCAAACTGCACCCACTCAGCGTTGCCGAACGCCTGGCGGACCTGGCCGTCGACGCCCTGATCGACGAAGCCGACCTGTCGCCCAAACCGGCCCTGGTGGACCGTCGTGGCAACGGCGCCCACCGCGATTTGCACCTGGGCCTGATGCATGCCTCGGCGCTGTCGCTGTGGCCGATGTTCCTGGCAATGGCCGAAGCCGCCCGCGACATCGGTGAAGTCGGCTTGCCCCTGCGCGAAGCCCTCGGCCGCATCGGTCGTGAGGGTGAACAGGCGATGCTCGTCACCACCCTCGGCGTGAACACCCATCGCGGTGCGATCTGGGCCCTCGGCTTACTCACTGCGGCTGCGGCACTGGAACCCCAATCCCTTCACCCGAATGCCGTAACCCTGACAGCGGCAAAACTGGCCCTGCTCGACGATCGCCATGCCCCGCAACCCATGAGCCACGGCGCGCAGGTGGCGCAACGCTACGGCGCACGCGGTGCCCGTGAGGAAGCCCAACTGGGTTTCCCCTCGGTGTTGCAACGCGGCCTGCCGCAACTGCACAAAAGCCGCCAGCAACAGGCCGGTGAACAGAACGCGCGCCTGGATGCATTGCTCGCGATCATGACCGCCCTGGCCGACACCTGCGTGCTCTACCGCGCCGGCACTGCGGGCCTGCACGCCATGCAACACGGCGCCCAAGCGGTGCTCGACGCAGGCGGCAGCGCAACCCTGGCCGGTCGCCGCCATTTGCACGAACTCGACCAACAGCTGTTGGCCCTGAATGCCTCCCCCGGCGGCGCCGCTGACCTGTTGGCCGCCTGCCTGTTTATCGACCGCCTCGATGGAGCGTTTTGATGGAAACCTTATCCTTTGAATTTCCCGCCGGGCAACCGCCCAAAGGTCGCGCGCTGGTGGGGTGTGTCGGTTCGGGCGACCTCGAAGTGCTGCTGGAACCGGGCACGCCCGGCATCCTGAGCATTCAGGTAGAGACCTCGGTGAATGGCGCCGAACAGCGCTGGCAGCACCTGTTCGAGCGGATCTTCCAGGAGCACACGCCGCCCGCGTTGAACATTGATATCCACGACTTCGGTGCCACGCCCGGCGTGGTGCGCCTGCGCCTGGAACAAGGCTTCGAGGAGATCGGCCATGACTGACTTGCTCAGCAAACACAGCTTCGTCGAACTGGGCGCACGGCAGCGGGCCAAGGCCTTGTTGGACGCAGGTTCTTACCGCGAACTGATCGACCCGTTCGAACGGGTCATGTCGCCCTGGCTCAGCCGTCAGGGCGTGGTGCCCCAGGCCGACGACGGTGTGGTGATCGCCAAAGGCAATATCGCCGGCAAGCCGGTGGTGATCGCCGCGATCGAAGGCAGCTTCCAGGGCGGCAGCCTCGGTGAGGTCGGCGGCGCAAAAATCGCCGGAGCCCTTGAACTTGCGGCCGAAGACAACCGCAACGGCATCCCGACCCGCGCCGTGCTGCTGCTGGAAACCGGTGGCGTGCGCCTGCAGGAAGCCAACCTGGGCCTGGCGGCGATTGCCGATATCCACGCCGCGATTGTCGATCTGCGCCAGTATCAGCCGGTGATCGGCGTGGTGGCGGGCAGCGTCGGTTGCTTTGGCGGGATGTCCATCGCCGCCGGGCTGTGCAGCTATCTGCTGGTGACCCGCGAAGCGCGCCTGGGCCTGAACGGTCCGCAGGTGATCGAGCAGGAAGCCGGCCTGGATGAATACGATTCCCGCGACCGGCCCTTTATCTGGAGCCTGACCGGTGGCGAACAACGCTTCAACAGCGGCTTGGCCGACCGTTACGTGGCGGATGATGTCGCGCAGATTCAGCAGACCGTCAGCGCGCTATTGCAGCTCGGCTTGCCCGCCCAACAACGCAGTCGCCGCGCCGACTTCTATCTGGCGCGCCTGGCTGAACTGGACGCCGAACCGCAAATCGACCCGGCGACGGTTCGCGATCTGTATCAGGGAGAACACTCATGAGAGGCTTGCAGTGGTTCAACGCGTTGAGTGCCGGCGCCCAACCCGTGGAAGGGTTGCCGGACTCGCTGAAAGTCGCCGATGGCGTATTGGGTGAACACACGGTGCGCTTTATCGCCGTGGTCCCTGACGCGCAAAACCGCTTCCCCCGCGCACGCAATGGCGAAGTCGGCCTGCTCGAAGGCTGGGGGTTGGCCAAAGCCGTGGATGAAGCCATTGCGACCGGCGACCAGCGCCCGTTGATCGCCATCGTCGATGTGCCGAGCCAGGCCTATGGCCGTCGCGAAGAAGCCCTCGGCATCCATCAAGCCCTGGCCGCCGCGGTCGACAGCTACGCTCGGGCCCGTCTGGCCGGGCACCCGGTGATCGGGTTGTTGGTGGGCAAGGCCATGTCCGGCGCGTTCCTCGCCCACGGCTACCAGGCCAACCGCCTGATCGCCCTGCGCGACCCCGGCGTGATGGTTCACGCCATGGGCAAGGCCTCGGCGGCGCGGGTGACCCTGCGCAGCGTCGAAGAGCTCGAAGCTCTGGCCGCCAGTGTGCCGCCGATGGCCTATGACATCGACAGTTATGCCAGCCTCGGTTTGCTCTGGGAGACCTTGTCGGTCAGCCAGATTGAACAGCCGACGAAGGACGATGTGGCGCGGGTCAGCGACTGCCTGGTCAGTGCGATCAAGGATGTCGATGGCCGCGATTTGAGCGGTCGCCTGGGTGCGCCCCATCGCGCCGCCTCCAGCCATGTGCGCCAACTGCTGCGGGCGCAATGGTGAACGCCCACGACCTGCTCTGGGGCATGACCCCGGCGCATGTGCCTGCCGATGCGCCGGCCTGGGTGCTGGAGGCGCTCGGTGCCGGGCAGCCGGTGGTGGTCCGCCGCGCCATTGCGCAACCGGGCCAGGTGGCGGTCGGCGTGCGTGGGCGTTTGCGCGAGCAGCGTTTCGCCGCGCAGATGCCGCTGGCGCTGGTGCGGCGGCGCGTGACGCCGCAAGCCCTGCGCGAGGTGACATCGCCACGGGATTTGCCGGCATTGCGGGCGCTGGCTCAACTGCGGCCGCTGCTGGCGCAGAAGGATTGGGGCGTCAGCGGCAGTGCGGGTTTTGAATTGGCCACGGGCATCGAAGCGCTGCATGACGCCAGCGATCTGGATTTGATCCTGCACACCCCCGAGCCGCTGGAGCGACGCGACGCCGGGGACTTGCTGGCGATCCTGGACACGGTGGTCTGCGCCGTGGACCTGCAACTGCAAACCCCGTTTGGCGCCGTCGCCTTGCGCGAATGGGCCGGCTCGTCACGTCGCGTATTACTCAAAACCGCCAGCGGCGCGCACCTGGTCATCGATCCCTGGCAGGCGCTGATATGAGCAGCCTGCTGGTGTTTCCGGGGCAGGGCGCGCAACGCCCTGGCATGCTTCGGCATTTGCCCGCGTCGGTGCTGGACGAAGCCAGCGAGGCCTTGGCTGAAGACGTTCGCCCACTCGACTCTGCGCGAGCCTTGGCCAGTACCCGCGCTGTGCAGTTGTGCCTGTTGATTGCGGGTGTGGCCCATGCGCGCCTGTTGGCGCGCACGCCGGACTATGTGGCGGGTTTGTCCATCGGTGCTTACCCGGCGGCGGTGATTGCCGGTGCCCTGGACTTTGCCGACGCCGTCCGGCTGGTCAGCCTGCGTGGCGAACTGATGCAGCAGGCTTATCCACAGGGCTATGGCATGACCGCCCTGATCGGCCCGGATTTATCCACTGTCGAAACCCTGCTGGCCGACATCCATAGTCCCGAAACCCCGGTGTACCTGGCCAATATCAACGCCGACAACCAGACGGTGATCGCCGGCAGCGATGAAGCGATGCAGCGTGTCGCCCAGCGCGTCAAAGGCAACGGTATCGCCAAGCGCCTGGCCGTCAGCGTGCCGTCCCATTGCGCGCTGCTGGAGCGCCCGGCCCAGGTGCTGGCTGAAGCGTTCGTCACGCTCAAGGCACCGCGCATCAGCTACTTGAGCAGCACCCGGGCGCGGCCGATCCGCGACCCTGCGCAATTGCGCGACGACCTGGCCTTCAACATGTGCCGCGTCGTCGACTGGCGCGGCACCGTGCAAAGCGCCTATGAGCGCGGCGTGCGCCTGCAGATCGAACTGCCCCCCGGCGCCGTTCTCACCGGCTTGTCACGCCGCGTGTTCGAACACGGCACGGTGATCGCCTGCGAAGGTGCGCGCCTGGACACCTTGCAGGCCCTGCTGGAAGAGGAGGAGCGCCGCCACCGATAAAGCACCACCCAAGGCTTTCGAAGCACAACAACAAAAAATCGATCGAGCACTTTGAGGACAACAACAATGATTATTTACGGTGTGGCATTGCTGGCGATCTGCACGCTCGCGGGCGTGATCATGGGCGACATGCTTGGCGTGTTGCTCGGCGTCAAATCCAACGTGGGCGGGGTGGGCATCGCGATGATCCTGCTGATCTGCGCACGGCTGTGGATGCACAAACGCGGCGGCATGACCAAGGATTGCGAAATGGGCGTCGGCTTCTGGGGCGCGATGTACATCCCTGTGGTGGTGGCGATGGCCGCACAGCAAAACGTGGTCACCGCTCTGCACGGCGGCCCGGTCGCGGTGCTCGCGGCGATTGGTTCGGTGGTGGTGTGTGGTTGCACCATCGCGTTGATCAGCCGCACGCACAAGGGCGAACCGCTGCCCGATGAAGAACCGCTGATCACACCGACACCTGTCGTGGGAGGCCGCTGATATGTGGGCTCTCATTGAAAAGGGTTTGGAGCATAACGGCCTGGTCACCGCCTTTGCGTTCGTGGGCGTGGTGATGTGGATTTCCATGGTGCTGTCCAAGCGTCTGACGTTCGGGCGCGTTCACGGCTCGGCGATTGCCATCGTGATCGGCCTGGTGCTGGCCTGGGTCGGCGGCACCATGACCGGCGGGCAAAAAGGCCTGGCGGATATATCGCTGTTCTCCGGCATCGGCCTGATGGGCGGCGCGATGCTGCGCGACTTCGCCATCGTCGCCACGGCGTTTGAAGTGCAAGCCACCGAAGCGCGCAAGGCCGGGATGATCGGTGTGATTGCGCTGCTGCTGGGCACGATCCTGCCGTTTATCGTCGGTGCAAGCATGGCTTGGGTGTTCGGTTATCGCGATGCGATCAGCATGACCACCATCGGCGCCGGCGCCGTGACCTACATCGTCGGCCCGGTGACCGGTGCGGCGATCGGCGCGACCTCGGATGTGATGGCGCTGTCGATTGCCACTGGCTTGATCAAGGCGATTCTGGTGATGGTCGGCACGCCGGTTGCGGCGCGTTGGATGGGCCTGGATAACCCGCGTTCGGCGATGGTGTTCGGTGGGCTGGCCGGTACGGTGAGTGGCGTGACGGCGGGGCTGGCGGCGACGGATCGGCGCCTGGTGCCGTATGGCGCGCTGACCGCGACGTTCCACACCGGGCTTGGCTGTTTGCTCGGGCCTTCGTTGCTGTACTTCATTGTGCGAGGGTTGGTGGGCTGACTTTGGGGTGTTGCGGTGATTGGTCTGGCGCTATCGGGGGCAAGCCCCCTCCCACATTTGGAGTGCGTTTCAATGTGGGAGGGGGCTTGCCCCCGATAACGGTCTGTCAGGCTGTCACCTGCCGATTGGCATACATCCGACATTCGGCCAACAACGCCAGCAAATTCGGATCACGCTCCTTGGCCTTCAAGAACACCACCCCGATATGCTGCTGCAACCGATACCGGGGTTGCAGCGGTATCAGCTTCACGCGGTTCTCATACACCGCCGCAATCCGCCCCGGCAGCAGCGCATAACCGACCCCCGAACTGACCATGCTCAGCAGGGTGAAGATGTCATTGACCTGCATCGCCACCTTCGGCTCGAACCCCGCTTGCTTGAACACACGGTTGCCGTCCTGGTGGGTGGCGAAGCCTTGGGTGAGGGTGATGAACGTGGCGTCGCGCACGTCGGCCAGGTCGATCTGCTGGTCGCGGTCGAAGGGCGAGTCGGCGGGCGTGGCGAGGAAGATGTCGTCGGAGAACAACGCGATCTGTTCGCAATCGGGGTCGTTGGCGCGTTCGTCGAGGGAGATCAGGATCGCGTCGACTTCCATGTTCTTGAGCTTATACAGCAGGTCGAAGTTGGAGCCGAGGATCAGGTCGATGTTGAGTTCGCTGCGGCGCAGTTTCAGGCCCATGATCAGTTGCGGCACGGTTTTCACCGTCAGCGAATACAGCGAGCCGAGCTTGAAGCGTTCGGCGGAGAAGCCGGCGGCTTCACGGGTCAGGCGGATGCTGTCGACTGCGTCCTGCACCAGCTTTTGTGCGCGCTCTTCGAGCACGTAGGCGCTTTCCAGCGGGGTGAGGTTGCGGCCTTCATGCTTGAACAGCGGGCAGCGCAGGGCGTTCTCCAGGGAGTGGATGGCGCGGTGTACGCTGACGTTGCTGGTTTGCAGCTCGGCAGCGGCGCGGGCTAGGTTGCCGGTACGCATGAAGGCCAGGAAGATTTCCAGTTTTTTGAGGGTGAACTCTTCGTCGATCAACATGGCCGTGGCTCTTGTTCGAATGCTGCCGATTGTGCCCGCAAAACCGTGCGGCGTCGCCGGAACGTCATAAGGCCCTTGCACTCTTATGCGCAAGGCGGGACGCTTGTCAGCCAGCGGTCAACGGTTACGGGAGGTCAGTGACAGATGTACCACGGGGAACGATTCAACGCCTGGAGCCATTTGCTCGGTGCAGTCGCGGCGTGTGTGGGCGCGGTGTGGATGTTGGTGGTGGCGAGCCTGGACGGCAGCCCCTGGAAGATTGTCAGCGTGGCGATTTATGGGTTTACGTTGATGGTGCTGTACAGCGCGTCGACGGTGTATCACAGCGTGCAGGGGCGGCGAAAAGCGATCATGCAGAAGGTCGATCACTTTTCGATCTACCTGTTGATCGCCGGCAGTTACACGCCGTTTTGCCTGGTCAGTTTAAGAGGGCCGTGGGGCTGGACGTTGTTCGGGATCGTGTGGGGGCTGGCGGTGATCGGCATTCTGCAGGAGATCAAACCGCGTTCTGAAGCACGGGTTCTGTCGATCGTGATCTATGCGGTGATGGGCTGGATCGTGCTGGTGGCGGTCAAGCCGCTGATCGCCGCGCTGGGCACGGCGGGGTTTATCTGGCTGGCGGCGGGCGGGGTGTTGTACACCGTCGGCATTATCTTTTTTGCCCTGGAGGACCGCCTGCGGCATTCCCATGGGATCTGGCATCTGTTTGTGATCGGCGGCAGTTTGCTGCATTTCGTGGCGATCATGCATTACGTGCTCTAACGCACGACGCGGTCTAAAAAATGTGGGAGGGGGCTTGCCCCCGATGGCGGTGTGTCAGTTGGCAAATATGCTGGCTGAACCACAGCCATCGGGGGCAAGCCCCCTCCCACATGGAGTCCTCGGCGTTCTCACAGGCGTTCGAGCAGCTCCCGGGCACGTTCACCGAAGATCTGCAGCAGGTTGGCCAACATGTGCGGCGGCGGTTCGTCGGCGCGGGTCAGGGCGTACAGGGTGATCGGCAGCGGCGGTGTGAGCGTGCGGATGCAGGTGGTCGCCGTCGACGCGCCGAGGGCGGTGAAGGGGTCGATGACGGTCAGGCCGGCGCCGGATTCCACCATCGCACGAGCCAGGGAGTAGGTCTGCACCGAGAGGCTCACCCGTGGTGGCGGGTCGACTTTCTCCAGGTAACTGTCGAGCTTTGCCGCCAATGGGTCGGCGCTGGACAGGCCAATCAACGGCGCTCCCGCCAGCTCCGCCAACGGCAGCGGCTGGTGGGTTTGCGCGTCGCTCCAATAGCCCTTGGACGCCAGCGCGACCAAGGCTCCGTTGGCCAGCACTTGGGTGGTGAGCCCCGGGTGGCCGGCGAAGTTGAGGGTCAGCGCCAGGTCGATTTCGCGCATCAACAGCTTCTGCACCAACTCGCGGCTATGGTCGCTGGACAGTTCGCAGGCGATGTCCGGGTAAGCGCGCTTCCACTGCAGAATCGCCGGTGGCAGCAACGACAGCGCCAGCGCCGGGATCGCACCGATCCGCACACTCTGCGCCGGCGACCGGCGCAGACTCTTGGCCAGGCGCCTTACGCCTTGCAGGCTTTCGCTGACTTTCTCGACTTCGCGTTCCAACGCCAGGGCTTCCGGCGTGGGCTGCAATTTGCCGCGCACGCGCAGAAACAGCGGGAAGCCCAGTTGCAACTCGGCGTGCTGCAACACTTTGCTCACCGCCGGCTGCGAGACGTGCAGCAATTGCGCGGCGGCGCTGATGGAGCCGGTCTGGCGGATGGCCTGGAAGATTTCGATATGACGCAAGCGCATGGCGAGTCCATAACCTTTGCTTATAGGTGACCCATCTTTATTCATTGTCGCGGGCCTGTCACCTGCCCCTACGCTTGAGCCGTCTTATTCAACGGCGAGGAGCGGGGATGGCCAGGCAGGTTTGTATCATCGGGGGTGGGGTCATCGGCCTGGCAAGCGCCTACGCGCTGGTGCGCGCCGGGCATGACGTGACGCTGATCGACGCGCGCGACACCCTGGGCCGCGAAACCAGTTTCGCCAACGGTGGGCAGTTGTCGTATCGCTACGTTGCGCCGCTGGCCGATGCCGGGGTGCCGCTGCAAGCGCTTGGCTGGCTGCTGCGCGGTGATTCGCCATTGAAGCTGCGCCCGCGCCTCGACCCGCAGCAATGGCGCTGGATGGCGGCATTCCTCGGTGCCTGCCGTGGCTCGGTGAACCGGCGCAATGCCGCCCACTTGCTGCGCCTGGCGAGCCTGAGCCAGGCCACCTTGCAGCAGTGGCGCGAGGATGATCGCCTGGACGGCTTCGACTGGCGGCGCAACGGCAAGCTGGTGACGTTTCGCAACGCCGACACCTTCGAGCATGCGCGCCGCAAGGTCACGGATATCCTGCAACAGCAGGTGCTGTCGGCGGCCGATTGCACTCGCCTGGAGCCGGCGCTGGCGAGCGGTGGTTTTGTCGGTGGGATCTACACGCCGAACGAGGAAGTGGCCGATTGTCACGCCTTCTGCCAACGCCTGGCGGCGCGCCTGCAAGCGTCGGGGCATTGTCGCTTCTTGCTGGGGCGCAAGGTCACCGGGATCCGTCACAGCGCCGGTGCGGTGCAGGCCATCGAGTTGGGCGAGGAGGTGATGCCGATCGAGCAACTGGTCCTCGCCGCCGGGCATCGCAGCGCTGAGTTGGGGTTGCCGGGGCTGGCGCTGCCGCTGTATCCGCTCAAGGGCTACAGCCTGAGCGTGCCGATTGGCGCGCAGCATCGGGCGCCGAATGTGAGCATCACCGACTACGACCGCAAGATCGTGTACGCCCGGATCGGCGAGCAATTGCGGGTGGCGGCGATGGTCGATATCGTCGGTTTCGACGCCGGCCTCGAGCCCAAGCGGCTCGCGTTGATCAGGCGCCAGGCGGTCGAGACATTCCCCTTGGCCGGCGACTACGCCCATGCGGTCGAATGGGCCGGCATGCGTCCCGCCACGCCGACCGGGGTGCCGCTGATCGGCGCCAGTGCCTATCGCAACCTGTGGCTGAACCTGGGCCACGGCGCGCTCGGTTTTACCCTGGCCTGCGGCAGCGGCCAACTGCTGGCCGAACTGATCGGCCAGCACCTGCCATCGATTGATATGCAGGGCCTGGCGCCCCGCGCCGCTTGAATCGTCACACACCAACGGAGAATAACAATGAGAAAAATCCTGTTGACCGGTTGCACCCTGGGGCTTTTGTTCGGCGCGCCGGTTCAGGCGAATGAACCGCCGGCAGAGGGCACGTTGAGTAAGATCGCCAGCACCAAGTCCATCACCTTGGGTTATCGCGATGCGTCGGTGCCGTTTTCCTACGTGGGCGACCAGAGCGGCAAGCCCATGGGCTATTCGGTGGACCTGGCCAACAAGATTGTCGAGCGCATCCAGCAGAAAACCGGGGTGGCCAACCTTAGCGTGAAGTACAACCTGGTGACTTCCCAGACCCGTATCCCGCTGGTGCAGAACGGCACCGTCGACCTGGAGTGCGGTTCTACCGGAGTGACCGCCGAGCGGCAGAAGCAGGTGGCGTTTTCCTACGGCTTCATCTACGTGAAGGGGCAACTGCTGACGGCGAAAGACAGCGGCATCCAAGGCTTCGCCGACCTCAAGGGCAAGAACGTGGTGACGACCGCCGGCACCACCAACGAACGCTTTCTCAAAAGTTACAACGCTGAGCACAACGGCAACCTGTCGGTGATCAGCGCCAAGGACCACGGCGAAGCCTTCAAGATGCTCGAGACCGGCCGCGCAGCCGCGTTCTATATGGACGATGCGTTGCTCTACGGCGAGCGCGCCAAGGCCAGGGACCCGCATCGCTGGGTGGTGGTGGGCGAGGAGCAGTCGCGGGAAATCTACAGCTGCATGGTGCGCAAGGACGATCCGCAGTTTCTCGCGGTGGTCAACGACACCTTGGGCGATCTGTACCGTACCGGTGAGATCAACGGGATTTACCGGCGCTGGTTTGAACAGCCGATCCCACCGAAGGGCCTGAACCTGGAGTTTCCGATGACCGCCGAGTTGAAGGCGATCTTCGCCACCCCGGTCAGCGACCCGGTGGAATAAACCCGCTCCTCGGGCCGGTCAGAAGTCGCCCCACAGTTGTTGGGCGACGGCCAGCGCGACGACCGGCGCGGTTTCGGTGCGCAACACGCGCGGGCCGAGGCGGGCGGCGTGGAAGCCGGCGTCTTGGGCGGTGTCGACTTCAGGGTCGGTCAAGCCGCCTTCGGGCCCGATCAGGAACGCCAGGCTCGATGGCTTGGCATGGCTGACCATCGGCTCGGCCACCGGGTGCAGCACCAGCTTCAGGTCCGCCTCGGTCTGCTTCAGCCAATCGGCCAGTAGCAGCGGTGGATGAATCACCGGCACCGTCGAGCGCCCGCATTGCTCGCAGGCGCTGATTGCCACCTGGCGCCAGTGCAGCAGGCGTTTGTCGGCGCGTTCGTCCTTGAGGCGCACTTCGCAGCGTTCGCTGAAAATCGGCGTGATGGCGTTGACGCCCAGTTCGGTGGCTTTCTGAATCGCCCAATCCATCCGCTCGCCGCGGGACAGGCCCTGGCCGAGGTGAATGTGCAGCGGCGATTCGGCCTGCCCGGCGAATTGCTCGGTCAGTTGCACGCTGACGTGTTTTTTACCGACCTCCAGCAACGTGCCGCGAAACTCCTGGCCGGAACCGTCGAACAGTTGCACGGCATCGCCTTCGCCCATGCGCAGCACGCGGCTGATGTAGTGCGCCTGGGCTTCAGGCAATTCGTGATCGCCGAGGCTCAGCGGGGTGTCGGTGAAAAAGCGGGACAGTCTCATGTCTGTTCTCTGGAAAAAATACAAAGCTTGAAGGGCAAATCAACCTGGATCGCGAAAGCCTGGGTGGAAGTCTTTGGGCACGGCAACGCTCACCTTGCTGTTGGTGGCGATATCGATCCCTTCGCTGGCCACTTCCGCCAAAAAGTCGATCTGCTCCGGCGTAATCACATACGGCGGCAGGAAGTACACCACGCTGCCCAACGGCCGCAGCAGCGCGCCGCGCGCCAGGGCGTGCTCGAACACCTTCAGGCCACGGCGTTCCTGCCAGGGGTAGGCGGTCTTGGTGGCTTTGTCCTGGACCATCTCGATGGCCAGCACCATGCCGGTCTGGCGCACTTCCGACACATGGGGGTGGTCCGCCAGGTGCGCGGTGGCCGTGGCCATGCGCTGGGCCAGGGCCTTGTTGTTTTCGATGACGTTGTCTTCTTCGAAAATATCCAGGGTCGCCAGGGCCGCTGCGCACGCCAGCGGGTTGCCGGTGTAGCTGTGGGAATGCAGGAAGGCGCGCAGGGTCGGGTAGTCGTCGTAGAAGGCGCTGTAGACATCTTCGGTGGTGACCACCGCCGCCAGCGGCAGGTAGCCGCCGGTGAGGGCCTTGGACAGGCACAGGAAGTCCGGGCGGATGCCGGCCTGTTCGCAGGCGAACATGCTGCCGGTGCGGCCGAAGCCCACGGCGATTTCGTCGTGGATCAGGTGTACGCCGTAGCGGTCGCAGGCTTCGCGCAGCAGCTTGAGGTATACCGGGTGGTACATACGCATGCCGCCGGCGCCCTGGATCAGCGGTTCGACGATTACGGCGGCGACTGTGTCGTGGTTGTCCGCCAGGGTCTGTTCCATGGCCAGGAACATGTTGCGCGAGTGTTCTTCCCAGCTCATGCCCTCGGGGCGCAGGTAGCAGTCCGGGCTTGGCACCTTGATGGTGTCGAGCAGCAGCGCTTTGTAGGTTTCGGTGAACAGCGGCACGTCGCCCACCGACATCGCGGCGATGGTTTCGCCGTGGTAGCTGTTGGTCAGGGTGACGAAGCGTTTTTTGTTCGGCAGGCCGCGGTTGAGCCAATAGTGAAAGCTCATCTTCAACGCGACTTCGATGCACGACGAACCGTTATCGGCGTAGAAGCACCGGGTCAGGCCTGCGGGCGTCATCGCCACCAGGCGCTCGGACAGTTCGATCACCGGCTGGTGGCTGAAACCGGCGAGGATCACGTGTTCCAGCTGGTCGACCTGGTCTTTGATGCGTTGGTTGATGCGCGGGTTGGCGTGGCCGAACACGTTGACCCACCAGGAGCTGACGGCGTCGAGGTAGCGCTTGCCTTCGAAGTCTTCCAGCCACACGCCTTCACCGCGCTTGATCGGGATCAGCGGCAGTTGCTGGTGGTCTTTCATCTGGGTGCAGGGATGCCACAGCACCGCAAGGTCGCGTTGCATCCACTGGTTGTTCAAGCCCATCGTCTATCTCCTCGAAGCGGTCCTGCGCCCGGCGCAGGTGAAACAATCGCGCAAGCCTATGCAATGGAGGCCCGTGTCACAAGCCATTGTGGGGCAATTCGCAGTAAACACAGGACGGTCTGTCACGTTTCTTAGGAATAGTCTTAATCCCTCGTTAACGTATTTTGCCTAGGCTTATGATCATATTTCTCGATATTTCAAAGCAAAAAATTGCGCTTTAATTCGATAGGTAAATCGTTAGTCTTGAGCACAGTTCTTACGGGATTAAGTACATGCAGCTACGTAACTCACCAGCCCGCTACGGCTGGGTCAGCATGGTATTGCACTGGGGCGTGGCCCTGGTGGTGTTTGGTCTGTTCGCCCTGGGCTTGTGGATGGTCGGTCTCGACTACTACAGCGCATGGCGCAAAGACGCGCCGGATCTGCACAAAAGCATAGGCATCACGCTGTTCGCCATCATGCTGGTGCGTATCGTCTGGCGCCTGATCAGCCCGCCGCCACCGGCGCTGGCCAGCTACAGCCGGCTGACGCGGATCGGTGCTGCATTTGGCCATGGGTTCCTTTATGTCGGCTTGTTTGCCGTGATGATCGCCGGTTACCTGATTTCCACCGCGGACGGTGTGGGTATCCCGGTGTTTGGCCTGTTTGAGATTCCTGCCTTGGTTTCCGGCTTGCCGGACCAGGCAGACACCGCAGGCGTGGTGCATCTGTACCTCGCCTGGGTGCTGGTGGTTTTCGCCGGCCTGCACGGCGTGGCCGCGTTGAAACACCACTTTATCGATCGTGATGCGACCCTCACGCGAATGCTGGGGCGCAAAGCCTGATGTTCAACCTCGACTCACAAGGAATAGAAAGCATGTTGAAAAAGACACTCGCTGCTCTGGCAATCGGTTCTGCTCTGCTGTCCGCAGGCCAGGTGATGGCCGCTGACTATGTTGTCGACAAAGAAGGCCAGCACGCCTTCGTCGACTTCAAGATCAGCCACTTGGGCTACAGCTTCATCACCGGTACGTTCAAGGACCTGGACGGCAAGTTCAGCTTCGATGCCGCCAAGCCTGAAGACAGCAAGATTGAGTTCAACGTCCGCACCGCCAGCGTGTTCACCAACCACGCTGAACGTGACAAGCACATCTCCAGCAAAGACTTCCTGGACGTTGGCAAGTTTGCCGATGCCAAGTTCGTCTCCACCAGTGTTAAAACCACCGGTAAGAATGCTGCGGGCCAAGTCACTGCCGACGTGACCGGTGACCTGACCCTGCACGGCGTGACCAAGCCGATCGTCGTCAAGGCCACCTTCCTGGGTGAAGGCAAGGATCCATGGGGCGGCTACCGTGCCGGTTTTGAAGGCATCACCAGCTTCAATCGCCAAGACTTCGGCAAGCAGATGGACCTGGGCCCAGCGTCCAACAATGTTGAGCTGTACGTGACGTTTGAAGGTGTGAAAGCGAAGTAACGCTTCACTTGTTGGAGCGAGCTTGCTCGCGAAAAACGTAGAGACACCGCGTTTTTTCAGGCTGCCAGCGTTATCGTTGACGACCTTCGCGAGCAAGCTCGCTCCTACAGGCAAAAAAACCCGTATCTCGCGATACGGGTTTTTTTTTATGCTTCGCGGTTGCGGGTCAGCAGCGCTGGTTTTTCACCACGAGGACGGCCTGGCAACTGATCCAGTTGCTCCGGTGTCGGGAAGCGGTCGGCTTTCGACTCCTTGTGGATGATCTTCGGCGCAGGGCCGCCGCGCGGGTTCTGCACCGCTGGCTCGGACAAGCGTGGCTGGTCGTCACGGGCCGGGCGGCGGTTGTTGCTGCGCGAGTCTTCGCGACGCGCCTGGCCATCACGCGGTGCGCCGTTACGCGGGCCGCTGCGCTTGGCCGGTGGCGTACCGGTGGTGCCGCCGCTGCTGTTGCGCGGGCCGTTCTGACGCGCGCCCTGTGGCTGGCCGCCACGCGGTGCGCCAGTGCCAGCGCCCGGAGCCGGAGCGCCTGGACGACGGCCACGGCCCTGGGCCGGTTTGGCCTGGGGCACGTAGTCGACGCGGTTACCGAAGTTATCCACATCGTCGTCGAGGAACTCGTCCGGCGCGCGGTCGGCGCTGGCGCGTGGCGGCTGGCTTGGCTGGCTTGGCTGGCTCGGCTGACGCTGTTCGCGGGCCGGGGTGCCTTCGCGGGGCTTCTGCTCGCGGGCCGGGCGTTCGCCACGGCCGTTGGTCGGCGCTTTTTCCTTGCCGCCCTTGTCCTTGCCCTTGTCGCGACGACCGCCACCACCACCGCCGCCGTTCGGGCCATCGCCCTTCGGACCGCGTGGGTTGCGTGGGTTACGCACGTCCGGACGCTCGCGCACCTCAGGCTTCTCGGCCTCAACGGTGCTGGCATCGAAGCCCATCAGGTCGCCGTCGGCGATTTTCTGCTTGGTCATGCGCTCGATGCTTTTCAGCAGTTTTTCTTCGTCCGGCGCAACCAGGGAGATGGCTTCGCCCGAACGACCGGCACGGCCGGTACGGCCGATACGGTGTACGTAGTCTTCGTCGACGTTAGGCAGCTCGAAGTTGACCACGTGCGGCAGTTGGTCGATATCCAGGCCGCGTGCGGCGATATCGGTGGCCACCAGGATGCGTACTTCACCGGCCTTGAAGTCGGCCAGCGCTTTGGTGCGCGCGTTCTGGCTCTTGTTGCCGTGGATGGCGACGGCGGTGAGGCCGTGCTTGTCCAGGTACTCGGCCAGGCGGTTGGCGCCGTGCTTGGTGCGGGTGAACACCAGCACTTGTTCCCACGCGCCGTGGGTGATCAGGTGCGCCAGCAACGAACGCTTGTGGCTGGCGGCCAGGCGGAACACGCGTTGTTCGATACGCTCGACCGTGGTGTTCGGCGGCGTGACCTCGATGCGCTCCGGGTTGTGCAGCAACTTGCCGGCCAGGGCGGTGATGTCGTTGGAGAACGTTGCCGAGAACAGCAGGTTCTGACGTTTGGCCGGCAGGCGGGCGAGGACCTTTTTCACGTCATGGACAAAGCCCATGTCGAGCATGCGGTCGGCTTCGTCGAGCACGAGGATTTCCACGTGGGACAAATCGACGCTGCCTTGGCCGCACAGGTCGAGCAGGCGACCCGGGCAGGCGACGAGGACGTCAACGCCACGGGACATGGCCTGAACCTGTGGGTTCATGCCGACGCCGCCGAAGATGCAGGCGCTGACGAACTTCAGGTCGCGGGCATACAGCTTGAAGCTGTCGTGCACTTGGGCGGCGAGTTCGCGGGTAGGGGTCAGGACCAGTACGCGCGGTTGGCGCGGGCCATGACGCTGGGACTTGTCCGGGTGACCATTGGGGAACAACCGCTCCAGAATCGGGAGGGCGAAGCCGCCGGTTTTACCAGTACCTGTCTGAGCCGCAACCATCAGGTCGCGACCTTGCAACACGGCGGGAATAGCCCGCTGTTGCACCGGAGTAGGCTCGGTATAGCCCGCTGCCTCGATGGCGCGGACTAAAGCCTCGGAGAGACCGAGGGAAGCAAAGGACATGAGTAATCCTGTTTTAGTTAGGGCTTGGCCCAAAGGGATAATCTTGCCGGGCGTGAATGGCGCTTAGGGGAGCGCAACCCCGTCCGGTCCTGCTGCGTCTGGCGGACACTCCAATGGCTCGCGCGGGCCGCAAAGCTGCGCAGTAGCTGGGTTGGGTGTCTTTTTCAAGACCTCAGCGGCCGGGCGTAAGCCTGGCGGGAAGGTCCGAGTATAACAGAGCAATCACCGCGCGCTGCTTTCCTGCTGCTCAACGGTGTGTTCGTGCAGTGTAATCGGCGCCGCTGCGCTTTGAATACCACCATATTTGGCGCTCAAGGCGGCGTAGGCCGGCTCTTGCTTGAAACGCTTGAGTTCGGCGGCAAAGCGCTGCACCAGCAGGTCCATGCCCGCGCCACGGCGCACGGCAAGGAACTGCTGCTGGCGGCGGATCACGGCGGGCGCCTGGCTGACCTGGCCTTCCAGGCCCAAGGCCGCGATCACATGCTGGCCGACCCTGCGGTCAGTCACCAGCAGATCGATGCGGCCAAGCAGCAATTTGCCGAAGTTCGCTTCATGACTCGGCGCCGGCTCGCGTTGGAACACGCTGGACTCACTGAATTCGGCGCCGTACAGGTAACCCGGCGAGGTGCCCACGGTCAGCCCGCGCAACTCGTCGAGGGTCTGGACCGGGTGGGGCCGCTCATTGGCGTAGAACAGCACGAACTCCACTTCCGACAGCGGTTCGCTGGGGTACAGCAGCAGGGCATCGCGCTCATGGCTGTGGAAAATGTCCAGCGCGCCGTCGGCGTGGCCTTGTTCGAGCATCGCCAGGCAGCGTTTCCACGGCAGGAATTGCCACTGCACATCGACGCCCAGGCGCTGGAACACGATCACCGTGGTTTCATAGTCCAGCCCGCGCATCGTGCCGTTGTCGTCATACACGTAAGGCGCCCACGGTTCGGTGACGATGCGCAATTTCTCGCCGTGAGCGGCCAGGCTCAGGCAAGTAAAAAGAGTCGCAGTCAACAGCTTCAGAAGGGCGGACATGGCCTGAGGTTACGATGCTCCTGAATGAAAGAGAAGCTCTGGCACGCGCATCTGCAAGGATCGTTATTTGGCGGGCGAGGTTATCAAATGTTCGTAGATCGCGCTGCGCCGCTCGCCCAGAATCAGCCTGACCACCGGGTTGGCGAACCAGTGCTCCAGTTGGTGGGCGTCGAGCGGACGTTGCTGGCGCTCTTCCTGATTCTGCCGCGCCTTGTCCCACCACACCGGGCCACACGCCTGGTCGAACTCGTTCTCGTGCTCGTAGCAACCGTAGAGAACTTCGCGGATGAACTGCTGCTGGTGCTTGGGCAAGAGCAGGGTGATCAGTTTGTACATCAGGCGCTGCAAGCGCGGCGGGCGCGGTAGGTGCGAGGAAACCTGACGCGTGTCGGCCAGGGCCTGCGCGCTGGTGGGGGCGGCCGCATGCTTGGCGATCCACGCCTTGACCTTGGCGCGGAACAGCTGCTTGCGGCTCCAGTAATGGTGGATCAGGTCCGGGCACTCGCGCACATTCACGGTGCGGTAGGCGGCGATCGACAGGCAGAACTCTTCCAGGGTGTAGGCGCCCTGGGCGTGGGGGAACAGTTCATCCATCAACTCGATGGAGTGATCGAGGATGTGCGCGTCCTGTTGCGTCAGGCCGATGACGCCGGAGTTGAGGGTCATCATGTCATCGTCGGCCACGCCCATGTCCAGCAGGCGCTGGTGCAGGGCGCTATAGAGGATGCTTTCGTGATTGTCGCCGTACTTGGTGTAGAAGGCGTTGCACAGCAGAGTGCCGGGTTGCACGCGCTCGAACAGGGCTGTGGGCGAATGGTGGAAGAAGGTGTCGGTGTCGATCAGCAGGGCTGTCGACGACTCTTCCAGCACCTGGCGCAGCACCACGTGTTTGGTGCGGAAGTGATAGCCGTGGGGCTCGCTCCAGCGTTTGCGGGTGGCGTCGTCCAGCGGGCGCACGCGTACCGGCAGCAGGCGATAGGGTTCGGGGTTGTCGCTGAATACCTGGATGTCCACGACGGCGTCCGGGGTGTCCTGCAGAAAAGCCAAGGCGCTGGCGATACTGAAGACGGCTTCCTGATGGTAGGTCTGGGCACCGAAAACCAGATACACCAGTTGCGGGCGGGAAGTCGAGGGCACTGTATTCATGGACTGCTGGGTTCCGTGGGCATGTAAAACGACAAAGGCCCTCGTAGAAACGAGGGCCTTGGCACAGCCGGGCAAACTTCAGCGTGGCAGCTTGAGGTTGTTCCAGATGGCAAGGCTAGGTTCAGCCTGGTTCAGGGTATAGAAATGCAGCCCTGGCGCACCACCTTGCAACAATTGTTCACACATCTCACTGATTACCTGTTCGCCGAATGCCTGGATGCTTTTGACGTCGTCGCCATAGGCTTCCAGTTGTTTACGTACCCAGCGTGGGATCTCAGCACCGCAGGCGTCGGAGAAGCGCGCCAGCTTGCTGTAGTTGGTGATCGGCATGATGCCCGGCACGATCGGGATGTTCACACCCATGGCCCGTACACGCTCGACGAAGTAGAAGTAGCTGTCGGCGTTGAAGAAGTACTGGGTGATCGCACTGTCGGCGCCGGCGTTGGCCTTGCGCACGAAATTCTGCAGATCGTCTTCGAAGTTGCGCGCCTGTGGGTGCATCTCCGGGTAAGCCGCCACTTCGATGTGGAAGTGATCGCCGCTTTCTTCGCGGATGAAGCTCACCAGGTCGTTGGCGTAGCGCAGCTCACCGCTGGCCATGCCCATGCCGGATGGCAGGTCACCGCGCAGGGCGACGATGCGCTTGATGCCGGCGCCTTTGTATTGGGTCAGCAGGGCGCGCAGGTCGGCCTTGCTGTCGCCCACGCACGACAAGTGCGGCGCGGCGGGAATTTTGACTTCGCTTTCCAGCTGCAACACGGTGTTGATCGTGCGGTCACGGGTCGAGCCGCCAGCGCCGTAGGTGCAGGAGAAGAAGTCGGGGTGGTAGCTGGCCAACTGCTTGGCAGTCGCCATCAGTTTTTCATGCCCAGCATCGGTCTTGGTCGGAAAGAACTCGAAGCTGTAGCGACGGTCTTGGGACATGGTAATACCCTTGGAAACTCAGAAGCCGACTGTGCAACCCACCTGCACTGCAGGAGCGAGCTTGCTCGCGAAGAACGTCAACGATAACGCGTCAAACAGGCTGTACGCGGTGCCCTTGGGTTTTTCGCGAGCAAGCTCGCTCCTACAGGTTAGAGCAGGTGGAGCTGGTTACTTAGTAGCGGTAAGCGTGCGGCTTGAACGGACCTTCGACGGTCACGCCGATGTAGTCGGCCTGGGTCTTGGTCAGTTGAGTCACCACGCCGCCGAAGCCGCGGACCATTTCCAGGGCCACTTCTTCGTCGAGTTTCTTCGGCAGCACTTCCACGGTCAGACGCTCGGCTTTCTGGGCCGGCGACAGGTCGGCGTACTTCTGGCCGAACAGGAAGATCTGCGCCAGTACCTGGTTGGCGAACGAGCCGTCCATGATGCGGCTTGGGTGGCCAGTGGCGTTACCCAGGTTTACCAGGCGGCCTTCGGCCAGCAGGATCAGGTAGTCGTCGTTCTGCGGGTCGAAATCGCCCGAGCCGGTACGGTGAACCTTGTGTACCTGTGGCTTCACTTCTTCCCATGCCCAGTTCTTGCGCATGAAAGCGGTGTCGATTTCATTGTCGAAGTGACCGATGTTGCACACCACGGCGCGCTTCTTCAGGGCCTTGAGCATGTTGGCATCGCAGACATTCACGTTACCGGTGGTGGTGACGATCAGGTCGATCTTGCCCAGCAGGGCCTTGTCGATGCTCGCTTCGCTGCCATCGTTGATGCCATCGATGAACGGCGAAACCACTTCGAAACCGTCCATGCAGGCTTGCATGGCGCAGATCGGGTCGACTTCGGAGACCTTGACGATCATGCCTTCCTGGCGCAGGGACTGGGACGAACCCTTGCCCACGTCACCGTAGCCGATCACCAGGGCTTGCTTGCCCGACAGCAGGTGGTCGGTGCCGCGCTTGATCGCATCGTTCAGGCTGTGACGGCAGCCGTACTTGTTGTCGTTCTTGCTCTTGGTCACCGAGTCGTTGACGTTGATGGCCGGGATTTTCAGCTCGCCCTTGGCCAGCATGTCCAGCAGGCGGTGTACGCCGGTGGTGGTTTCTTCGGTCACGCCGTGGACGCGGTCGAGGATCTGCGGGTACTTCTTGTGCAGCAGCTCGGTCAGGTCGCCGCCGTCGTCGAGGACCATGTTGGCATCCCAAGGCGCGCCATCTTTCAGGATGGTTTGCTCCAGGCACCATTCGTACTCTGCTTCGGTCTCGCCTTTCCAGGCGAATACCGGGATACCGGCAGCAGCGATGGCGGCGGCGGCCTGGTCTTGTGTCGAGAAGATGTTGCAGGACGACCAACGCACTTCGGCACCCAGGGCAACCAGGGTTTCGATCAGCACGGCAGTCTGGATGGTCATGTGGATGCAGCCGAGAATCTTCGCGCCCTTGAGCGGTTGCTCAGCGGCGTACTTGCGACGCAGGCCCATCAGCGCAGGCATTTCGGATTCGGCGATAAAGGTTTCGCGACGGCCCCAGGCAGCGAGGGACATGTCGGCGACTTTGTAGTCGTTGAAATCTGCAGGCGTAATTACAGCGCTCATGAAGAGCCTCCATTCGTAGTGTGCGAATGGGCGCCGTTGTGCGTTTAGTATCAGGCCAGGACAACCAGGCCGGACAACGCCCCATCCGAGCCTGACAGGTCTAACCTGCTGCAGCGCCCCTCGGACAGGTGGCGGGAGAACGGTATCAACTGAAGATGACCGTTTTGAAGCGGGTGCGATTATAGCTGTGTACGCGGCACTTCCCAAGCCTTTCTGTCGGCGATATGAAGATCCCGCATGGGGGCGATAGGCAATGGCGCATAGAGCTTGCGCCCAGGCTCTGCCATGATATTGCCCATCATTCGGCAAGACGCTTTGGAGTGACCATGAACTTCCACACCCGCAAATGGGTAAAACCTGAAGACCTCAACCCCAACGGCACCCTGTTCGGCGGCAGCCTGCTGCGTTGGATCGACGAGGAAGCAGCCATCTACGCGATTGTCCAATTGGGCAACCAGCGCGTGGTGACCAAGTACATTTCCGAAATCAACTTCGTCAGCGCCTCGCGCCAGGGCGACATCATCGAGCTGGGTATCACCGCCACCGATTTCGGCCGCACCTCCATCACGCTGACCTGTGAAGTGCGCAACAAGATCACCCGCAAAAGCATCCTCACCGTGGAAAAAATGGTCTTCGTCAACCTCGGCGAAGACGGTTTGCCCGCGCCTCACGGCCGGACCGAGATCAAATACGTGAAAGACCAGTTCAAGGAAGACAGCCCTCCTGCGTAACCGCACAGCGGTTTGATTGCTTTACCAAATCATTCCGCGTGGATCTTTCCCAGGCTTTCTCACGACTCAGGACTACGTTCTGTATCGAGAGCCTATGTATGAGAGTGTCGTCCAATCCGGCTGAGCAGATGCAGCCGCTTTCGCTCCAGTCATCGCAAGCCCCCCTCAGCCAAGACGTGAAAACCACGTTGGTTGAGGCCGCGGGACCGCGCAAACTGAGTCTTTCCCGCAATATTGACGGCCAGGTGGAGGTGGTGTTGTCGCCGCCACCGCCCAGCCATCTGGTGCTCAGCGGCGGAGGTGCCAAAGGCATTGCCTATCCGGGAATGGTGCAGGCGCTGGAGGACAGTGGGAAGCTGCAAGGTATCCAGGTTATTTCCGGCTCATCCGCCGGCGCGATTTCTGCCTCGTTGCTCGCCAGCGGCATGAACGCCGAGGTCTTCGGCAAGCTATCGAACCGCATCGACCTGCCGAGCCTGTTGAACAGCGACGACCCGTTGACAGCCTGGCTGCAAGAGGCCAGTGCTCGCCTGGGCAAACTCACCAGGCGCTTGCCAGGCCCGGCGGGCAATATCTCTCAATTGTTGCTGACCATGATGCCGCGCCTGCAAACCGAGGCGCGTCCCTTGGAGCAATTGCTGCGCGATGAGTCGCGCCAATCGGTCCTTGCCCATATCGCCGCTACGCCAAGGGCCACCCGGCCTGGTGAAGTCATGAAAATCGCCGACCGGATCAGCGCCGGCGAGGCTCTGACGTTTCGCGATCTTGAGGTGTTGAACCGACATATCCCGGCGATCAAACCGCTCAATATCACCGGCACAGGGATGTTCGACGGCCGCCCGCAACTGGTGACGTTCAACGCCAGCCTGACCCCGGACATGGACATCGCCCGCGCCGCGCACATCTCGGCGTCGTTGCCGGTGCTTTTCAAGCGCCCTGGCGAGCAGGGGCATGCCTTCCAGGAAACCGCCGAAGCCACTGCATTCCAGGACGGCGGCCTGCTGCTCAACACGCCGGCCCCCGGGGTGATCGAGCCCTCGTTTGCAGAAAGCCCGTTGAGCCAGCACGAGTCTCTGATCGTCAAGTTTGAAGCCGAAGACGCAGCGACGCCGAAAAAAGGCGGCGGTTTTTTCAGCAGCCTCGTCGACAAGCTGACCGGAACGCCCCATGCGTCCGCCGAGGCCTATCAAAATGAGCGGCTCAAGGCGTTTGCCGAGCAGACCGTGGTCCTGCCGCTGAAGACGGATAAGGGGGACTTTCGCGGCACGCTCAACGGCACCGTGAATTTCACCATGAGCGCGCAAGACAAGCAGCATCTACAGGCACAGGCGCGCAAAACCGTGGCGGCGCACTTGGAACAACGCGACACGGTGCGCGAGCATCACACGTTCGCCTCGTTGGATGACGCGGTGCTGGCAATGGACGATGCGATGCTGGCCAGTGCGCAGGCAACCTTGCAGAAAGACCCGGCCGCCGCCGCGGTGTTGATGTTCAGACAGAACGCACAACAAGCGCTGCAAACCCTGGACAGTGCCATTGCCAAGGTGAACCAGGCCCACGACACCCTGATCTTCACCCCTGAGCTGTCTGCCGCGCTGCGTAACCTGGATGCGCTCGCCAGCCGGCCTGAGCACGTCGAGTGGCTGGGGCGTCGATTGAATGCCGTGGGGCAGCGCAATTTTCAGCAGTTGTTGCAGGTGGCGGCCAAGCAGGCTTCGGGCGCCTCGCCGATGTCCAGCGTCATGGCCAGTGCGGTCGCCGAAATGAAACGGCGCGACATCGCGGTAAAGGCCGAAAACTTCACCCGCGAGGTCATCTACCCATCGCTGTACCGGCCGGGCCAGACCGACGCCAATGTCGACCTGCTGCAACGCGCTGCGGCGGATTTGGCCAAGGCGACCACCCCCGCGGCGTTCAACCGGGTGCTCGACGAGATCATTCGGCACTACGGCGCGCGCAACAAGCCCTGGTCAAAACCGTTCAGCTCGACCACGGTGGAGATGGCCAAGGCCTGGCGCATACCGGTTTAGTTGCCAGGCCACTGAACAGCCATCGTTCCAGCCTGTCGTAGCTACAGGCACCCCTTGGACTCTGGAGCATCATGGCCACGCACGACGACGGCAAGACCCCCAACCTGTCGAAGGAAGAGCAGCACGACGTCGACAAGAACCAGCCACCCCGCGCGGCGGTGCTGCATGAAATCATCCGCACCCAGGGCGACCAGGAACTGGAGCGCACGGTGGCGGCATTGTGGTGGTCGGCGCTGGCGGCCGGCCTGACCATGGGCCTGTCATTGATGGGCATGGGCCTGCTCAATTCGCGCCTGCCGGACGGTGAAGGGTTCAAAGTCATCGCCAGTTTCGGTTACTGCGCGGGCTTTTTGGCGGTGATTCTCGCGCGTCAGCAGTTGTTCACCGAAAACACCCTGACCGCAGTGCTGCCGGTGATGAGCAAACCGACCCTGGCCAATGCCGGGCGCTTGCTGCGGCTGTGGACGGTGGTGCTGGTGGGCAACCTGTGCGGCACCTTGCTGGTGGCTTATGTGATGCTGCACCTGCCGATCTTCGATACCAAGACCGATCAGGCCTTCCTTGAGATCGGACGCAAAGTCATGGAAAACGCCCCCGGCCAGATGTTCGCCAAGGGCATCGTTTCCGGCTGGATGATCGCCACCATGGTGTGGATGATTCCGTCGATGGAAAGCGCCAAGCTCTGGATCATCATCCTGATCACCTACTTGATGGCGCTGGGGGATTTCACCCACATCGTGGTCGGCTCGGCGGAAGTGTCTTACCTGGTATTTGCCGGTGAACTGCCGTGGAAGGATTTCTGGCTGATATTCGCCGGGCCGACCCTGGCCGGCAATATCATTGGCGGCAGCTGTATCTTTGCGCTGATCAGTCATGCGCAGATCCGCAGCGAAAGCAGCTTGCCGGGTAAGGTTGCAGCGGACCCGAGGCATCCGCAGCGGATCAATAAGGATCAGTGAGCGGCAGAATCAACGCGCTGCCGACACAACCCATGGCGGTTGGGGGTGTGCGTTTTGATGAGCTACGCTTGAGTGCTTTGGGCCATGCGGTTGGGCGCAGAGCCTGTGGCTGGATGCGGATCTGCATGTTTGTGATAAAGCGTTGATCGCCTTGATAAAACCAAAAAAGGAATGAGTGATGACTGTCGCTTTCTGGTGTGTATTGATTGCAATCTTTCTGCCGTACCTGTGTACCGGTGTGGCCAAATTCAGTGGCGGCAAGTTCGGGCCACGGCAGAACCATGACCCGCGTGCCTTCCTCGATACCCTGGAAGGCTTCGCCAAACGCGCCCATAACGCGCAGCTCAACAGCTTTGAAGTGACCCCGGCGTTTGCTGCCGCAGTGATCATCGCGCACCTGGCCGGCACCGCCGAACTGGTCACGATCAATGTCCTCGCGGTGCTGTTTATCACCAGCCGCCTGCTGTACATCATCTGCTACCTGGCGGACTGGGCCATCCTGCGCTCGTTGGTGTGGGCGGTGGGCATGGCGCTGATTGCGAGTTTCTTCTTCGTCTCGATCTAACGCTTGCCGCAGTGTGGGGGCTGGCTTGCCCCACACTGTCGATCAGCGTCTGTCAGGTGCCGGCCGGGGCATCCGGTACCTGGGGTAATGCGGCGCCCTTTGGCCACAACATCCAGATCTGCCCCTGCTGCTTCATATTCCCTGCCAGTTCGCCTGCGGCCGCCCCTGTGCCCCAGAACAAGTCTGCGCGCACTTCGCCGGTGATTGCGCCGCCAGTATCCTGCGCGGCGACGGGGCGCACGATCGGCGCACCGTCCGGGCGTGTGGTCGACAGCCACAACAAGCTGCCCAGCGGAATCACCTTGCGATCCACCGCCACGCTGTAGCCGGCGGTCAGCGGCACGTTCAGCGAGCCGCGAGGGCCTTCGTTGCTGTCGGGGCGGGCGCTGAAGAACACGTAGCTGGGGTTGCTCGCCAGCAGTTCCGGAATGCGCTGCGGATGCGCCTTGGCCCAGGCGCCGATGGCACCCATGGTCACGTCTTCTTTCTTCAGTTCGCCTTGCTCCACCAGCCAGCGGCCGATAGGACGGTAGGGGTAGCCGTTCTGGTCGCCATAGCCGATGCGCAATTGGCGCCCGCCTGCCAGTTGAATCCGCCCCGAACCCTGGATCTGCAGGAACTGCAGGTCCATCGGGTCGGTCAGCCAGGCGATCGGCTTGGCGGTGGAGCCTTGGCCGTTGATCGTGCTGGCGTCGTCATACGGCTTGAGTACACGACCTTCCAGGCGGCCGCGCAGGCGCTTGCCCTTGAGTTCCGGGTAGATGCTTTCGAGGTTGACGATGATCAGGTCGTCCGGCACGCCGTACACCGGCACATGGGCGGTGGGGGTTTCGGTCAGGCTGCCGGGGTAGACGGGTTCGTAGTAGCCGGTGATCAGGCCGTTCGGTGTGTTGTCGGCCGAGCGCAGGCCGAATACGTCCAGGCGTTCCTTGAGAAAACCGCGAACCGCCGCGGCATCGCCTGGCACCGCCGTTGCCGCCGCGCAGGTCGCGCCCCACACCGGGTCAGCCTTGAGGCGTTGGCAGGCGCTGCGCCAGGACTCAAACCCGGCCAGCAGTTCGCTGTCGGACACCGCCGGCAGGGCTTCCCACGGTGCGTTCACATAGGTGGCCACCGCATGGGGTTTGATTGTTTCATCTTTGTGCGTGTCCTTGCCCGCATCGCAGCCGGCCAGCACCGCGATCATCGGTAGAGCCCACGCCAGACGGCGGCTCCAGGGTTTCAAAGCGATATTCATACAAGCAATTCCTGAAGCGATTGCCCGTGCGTCGACGCGTTTGGGCAACCCTTATCGTTAATAGGGCTATTGGTCTTTGCGGGTGGGGCGAGGATACTGGCCGCCGTTTCCCGTGACCTCGAAGCCACCATGACTTTTAAAAAACTGACTGTTGTACTGCTGGCCTGCCTGGCGCTGTCCGCCTGTGGCGGCGTTGATCCGAATTCGCCCCTGGGCCAGCGCAAAGCGATCTTCAAGCAAATGCTCAAGACCGGCGAAGACCTGGGTGGCATGTTGCGTGGGCGCATCCCGTTCGACGGCGCGAAGTTCGCCGAAGGCGCGGTCAAGCTCGATGCGTTGTCCCATGAGCCATGGAAGCATTTTCCGAGCGTGCGTGAGGAAGACCACACCAGCGCCAAGGACGACGTCTGGCAAAAACAGGCGCAATTCCAGCAAATGGCCCGCGACCTCGAAGCGGCCACCGGTGAATTGGTGATCGCAAGCCAGGTGCAGCCTTACAAGGCCAGTAACCTTTCGCCTGCTGTGCAGAAAGTCGAAGATGCCTGCAGCGCCTGTCATAAGCAGTTCCGGGACCACTGACCGGTTTACTGGTCGAGTTCTTCCACCGCATCCTGCAGTGCTTTGCGCGACTCGGCCAGTTTGTCCTTGCGTTTGTTGATCTTGTCCGCGTCGCCTTTTTTCATCGCCTTGTCGAGGTCGGCCTGACGGCGGCTGACGTCATGCTTGGCGTCGAGCACCTTGTTTTCGCGTTCCTTTTTCAACGCCGCGTCGTTGCAGTTGGCCGTGACTTCACTCAGGGCTTTCTCCAGGCCGGCCTGTTGCGCGCTGTCGGCCTGTTCGATCTGGGTGCTGATGGCCTGGCGCTTGGCGGCGCAGCCGGTCAGCGGGGTTGCTTCTTCGGCTGCCAGCAGCGGCGTCGCCATGAAGCATGCGACGGTCAGCAGGGCAAAAGGGGCTAAAAATTTCATATGGAGCTCCAAAGTCGCAATCTGATGGCCGGGTCGGGTTCAAAACCCGTCTATTCCGGCCACGCGTAGTGTCTCAGCCAAAGCCTGTATCTGCGGGTCGCGAAAAAAAGCGCTGAGTTGCGCCGCGCGGCCCGGGCCGATGCCATCCAGGGCCAGCCAGGCTTGGGTGTCCTTGGCAACCAGCGCCTGCCAGTCGCCTTCCAGGTTATTGCGTGCCGCAGGCGGTACACCCAGGGCTTTGAGCCATTGAGCGAAAGGCCGTTGCCGCGCGCTTTGGATACTGTCGAGCACCCGCGCACGGCTGCGATCGCCGAAGCCCTCAATGTTAGCAAGCTCTGCCGCATCGAGGGTCAACCAATCGAGGAAGCCTGCGATTAGACCGGCCTGGATCAATACGTTCCACGTCTCCCGGCCCATATGCGGCAGGCCCAGGCCCTGGTTGCCGCTCAACCAGGTCAGGCGCGACAGCAACTGTTCTTCGCAGCCAGGGTCCAGTTGCCAGCAACTCAGGGCGTGAAAGTCCCGGGCGTTGGGGAATTGGATGTCCACTCTGGTCTCATTGCGCAGGACCACCTCGTCCAGTCGCGGGATGACCTGGCCGGCGAGGCTGATGGCGACCTGGTCGCCGGGGCGGATATCCAGGGTTTTCCAGCGTTGCAGGGAGCCGGTGCTGACGCGGCTGATCTGCCGGTCGTCCAGGCGCACCGGTTCGAGTTCCAGGATAGGGGTGATGCGCCCGGTGCGGCCGATGTTGAACTGCACCTTGCGTACCAGCGCGAGGGCTTTGGCGGCGGGGTATTTCCAGGCGACTGCCCAGTAAGGCGCACTGACCTGCCAGCGCTTGGCGGGTGCGCGCGTGGCCTGGTGCAGCACGACGCCATCACTGGCAAAAGGCAGTGGATGGTTGTACCAGTAGGTGCGCCAGCGGGCGGCGCCGGCGATGTCCTGGATGGGCCGGCTGTAGCGTTGGCTGTCGATGAAGCCCCAGCCTGCCAGGGTGGCCAGGCGCTCGGTGAAGTCCGCCGGGCCATCGGGCCAGGCCCAGACAAACAGACCGATCCCGGCGGCCTCGGCGTCGCTCAACTGTCGACGGTTCATCAAACCGGCCACCTTGCTGCGCGCATTGAGCCCGCCCAGGCTTGATTGCACATGGTCGTCGAGACGCCAATAGAGCTCACCTTGCAGCACCAGGTCGATGGGCTCCGGCAGTTGCTGGACGATACCGGGGATTTTTTTCGCGCAGGCCGACCAGTCCTGGCCGAGCAGGCCGTCGCCCCGGCTGATCACTTGGTGCAGGCGCCCCTGGCGGTACACCAGGGTCACGGCGACACCATCGACCTTAGGCTGGACCCACACATCTTGGCGAACCTGGAGCCATTCGCCGACGGCGTGTTCGTCGAGCAATTTGTCCAGGCCCGTATGGGCCACCGGGTGCGGCGAGGTGCCCCGTGAGCTGGCCAGAGGCTTGTCGGCCACCGCCGCCGGTTGCGGGAAACACCGTTGCCAGTGAGCCAGGCGCTGGCGGGCCTGGTCGTAGAGTTCGTCGCTGATGGGCGAATGGCCGAGCCGGTGGTAACTGTCGTCCCAGAGGCTGATTTGCCGAGCCAGCGGGCCGATTTGTGCCCGTGCGTCATCGGGGCACTCTTCAGCCCTGGCCAACCCGGTTAGAACACTGAGTAAAAGAACGATCAGCAAGCGCATCGGGAGCATCCTTGCTCGGTAAGGGGCGTTCAGCCTAAGGGATCTTCGCGCCCACAAAAAAGCCCCGACAGAGCGGGGCTTTTTACCGGGTGTTTCTGCTTACTTGAACAGACCACCCAGGGCTTTCACGGCATCGTTGTTTTCTGCCTTGGCCTGCTGCTTTTGCTGCTTGGCATCGACGTTGGCCTGGGACTCGGCGAGTTTGTTACAGCCTTTGTTGACCTGCTCCAGCGCAGCTTCGAAGGCCTTCACTTTCAACGCGTCGTTCTTGGCATTGGCCGCGTCGATCTTGGTTTGCAGGTCTTTGGCATGCTGCTGGCAGTCGCCGGAGTTGCCGCCACCGAGCTGGGAGCTCAGTGCGCCACTCAGTGCGCTCAGGTCGGCGGCGTTCACCGGCAGGGCAAACAGGCTGAGCAGCAGGGCGGCAGGGGCGAGCGTGGAAATATGCATGAAAACCTCAATGTCCGATTGCCTGCGCGCTGATGAGTCCCGGGCCGGCGCAGTGCAATATCCAGAATAAGGTGGAGGGCCCGAGAGGGCGCGGATTCTAGTGGGCCACTATTTAGCCTGCAAGGTTTGGATCCAAAAAATGTGAACACCGAGGCGAAACTCCCGACAATAAAAAGCCCCGCCGGGCGAACCCGGCAGGGCTTTGGGTAGCGCAAGCGATTACAAGCCGGCAGCGATACGCAGGTCGTTGGCGCGGTCGGTTTTTTCCCAGGTGAAGGTGGTGAAGGTGTCGTCGCCGACCGTCTTCTGCGCCGGGGTACGGCCGAAGTGGCCGTAGGCCGCGGTTTCCTGGTACATCGGGTGCAGCAGGTCGAGCATGGTGGTGATCGCGTAAGGGCGCAGGTCGAAGATCTCGCGCACCAGTTTGACGATCTTGTCATCGCTGATCTTGCCGGTGCCGAAGGTGTTCAGCGAGATCGACGTAGGCTGGGCCACGCCGATGGCGTAGGACACCTGAATCTCGCAACGCTCGGCCAGGCCAGCGGCGACGATGTTCTTGGCCACGTAGCGGCCGGCGTAGGCCGCCGAACGGTCAACCTTGGATGGGTCTTTGCCGGAGAACGCGCCACCGCCGTGACGGGCCATGCCGCCATAGCTGTCGACGATGATCTTGCGCCCGGTCAGGCCGCAGTCGCCCACCGGGCCACCGATGATGAACTTGCCGGTCGGGTTGATGTGGAACTGGGTGTCCTTGTTCAGCAGTTCAGCCGGCAGCACGTGCTTGACGATCAGCTCCATCACGCCTTCGCGCAAGTCGGCGTAGGAAACGTCCGGGTTGTGCTGGGTCGACAGCACGACAGCATCGATACCGACCACTTTGCCGCCTTCATAACGGCACGTCACCTGGGACTTGGCGTCCGGACGCAGCCACGGCAGCAGGCCGGATTTGCGGGCTTCGGCCTGGCGCTGCACCAGTTGGTGCGAGAAGGTGATCGGCGCTGGCATCAGCACGTCGGTTTCGTTGCTGGCGTAGCCGAACATCAGGCCCTGGTCGCCGGCGCCCTGGTCTTCTGGCTTGGCGCGGTCGACACCCTGGTTGATGTCCGGGGACTGCTTGCCGATGATGTTCATCACGCCGCAGGTCGCGCCGTCGAAGCCGACGTTGGAGCTGTTATAGCCGATGTTGGTGATCACCTCGCGGACGATATGCTCCAGGTCGACCCAGGCCGTGGTGGTGACTTCGCCGGCGATGATCGCCACGCCCGTTTTCACCAGAGTCTCGCACGCCACACGGGCGAACTTGTCTTCAGCAATGATGGCGTCCAGCACCGCATCAGAAATCTGGTCGGCGATTTTGTCCGGATGCCCTTCAGACACGGACTCGGAGGTGAAAAGGGAGTATTCGCTCATCTCGATGTTTTCCTGATATTTACCGATGGTGAGTGTCGCCAGCCGGTCGCTGAAAATGGCGGACCTGGATCTGGAAACCATTACGTAAACCTACATAGAGGCTTTCCCCGGGAACGAGTCCCGCAGCGGTGGCCCAACGGGCCAGATCGTCCTGTTCAAAACCCAACCAGAGATCACCGCAGGCCTCCCTGGCCCAATTCTGGTTGTGGCTGCATAAATCTGTAACCAGCAGGCTACCGCCGGGTTGCAGCAAATTCGCCATCTGCTTGAGGGCGTCGGCGGGGGCGGCAAAATGGTGCAGGACCATGTTCAGCACCACGCAATCGGCCCGCAGGCTGGTGTCATTCAGGGCATCGGCCAACTGCAGGCTGACGTTGCCCAAGGCTTCGCGCTCGCACAGCTGGCGTGCCAGTTCGAGCATCGCCGGGCTGTTGTCCAGCGCCGTGACCTGTTGAAAGCGGCGCGCCAGTTCCGGCAAAAAGCCGCCATCGCCAGGCCCGACTTCCAGGGCCGTCGCTTTATGACTGAAGCTCAGCTTGTCCAACAACGCCAGTACACTTTCGCGATATTGCGGCAAGCCGGCGATCAGGTCTTGCTGGGCGCGAAACTTCTCGGCGACCCGTGAGAAAAAGTCCTGGCTGGCCGCCGCACGCTGCCCGTGAACCTGGCCGATGCGTGATTGCACGTCGCCGGGCAGGCTCAAGTTGTCCACTTCTTCCAGCAGCGCGCTGTGCAGCTTGCCGCCGAGCAACTCGGTGTGGGGCAGGGCACGGCGGTAAAAAATCGCATTGCCTTCGCGGCGGGTGGCCACCAGGTCGGCCTGGGCCAGGACCTTCAAGTGATGGCTCATGCCCGATTGGCCGATGGCGAAAATCTGCGCCAGTTCCAGCACGCCGAAGGAATCGTTGGCCAGCACCCGCAAGACGTTCAGGCGCAACGGATCGCCAGCGGCCTTGCATAAGGCTGCCAGTTCATCGCCATCGTCGGGACGCAGGGAGGGCACGGGTAAGTTCATAAGGCCAGCAGTCTAGTGACGGGTGGAAATCATCGCAAGGCCAATATCAAAAAGTTTTGATATTGGTCGATAAGTGGCGGTTATAAGCGAGCGCTATTCCCGTTAGACGAAGCGGCGGCAGGGTTCTGCAGGCGATTGCCGCGCAAACCACAGGAAAAACGCCCTCAAGTGACTATCTGTCATTGCCCGCAGGCGGTGGCTGAGGGAAAATGCCGGTCCTTTTTTCCGTTTCTTTTATTCAACCCTCAGGAGAACAGCGATGCCCAGCCGTCGTGAGCGTGCCAACGCCATTCGTGCCCTCAGCATGGATGCCGTGCAAAAAGCCAACAGCGGCCATCCCGGTGCCCCGATGGGCATGGCGGATATCGCCGAGGTACTCTGGCGTGACTACCTGAAACACAACCCGACCAACCCGTCTTTCGCCGACCGTGACCGCTTCGTGCTGTCCAACGGCCACGGCTCGATGCTGATCTACTCGCTGCTGCACCTGACCGGCTACGATCTGACCATCGACGATCTGAAAAACTTCCGCCAGTTGCACAGCCGTACCCCGGGTCACCCGGAATTCGGCTACACCCCAGGCGTCGAGACCACCACCGGTCCCCTGGGCCAAGGCCTGGCCAACGCCGTCGGTTTCGCCCTGGCTGAAAAAGTCCTGGGCGCGCAGTTCAACCGCCCCGGCCACCACATCGTCGACCACCACACCTACGTATTCCTGGGTGATGGCTGCATGATGGAAGGCATTTCCCATGAAGTCGCTTCCCTGGCCGGTACCTTGGGCCTGGGCAAGCTGATTGCCTTCTACGACGACAACGGCATCTCCATCGACGGCGAAGTCGAAGGCTGGTTCACCGACGACACCCCTAAGCGTTTCGAAGCCTATAACTGGCAGGTGATCCGCAACGTCGACGGCCACGACCCGGAAGAAATCAAGACCGCCATCGACACCGCCCGCAAGAGCGAGCAGCCGACCCTGATCTGCTGCAAGACCACCATCGGTTTCGGCTCGCCGAACAAGCAAGGCAAAGAAGACTGCCACGGCGCCCCGCTGGGTGACGCGGAAATCGCCCTGACCCGTGAAGCGCTGAAGTGGAACTACGGCCCGTTCGAAATCCCGGCCGACATCTACGCCGAATGGGATGCCAAGGAACAAGGCCTGGCCACCGAAGCCGAGTGGGACCAGCGTTTCGCCGCCTACTCCGCCGAATTCCCGGAGCTTGCCAATGAGCTGGTACGCCGCCTCGCCGGTGACCTGCCTGCCGACTTCGCGGAAAAAGCCTCGGCCTACATCGCCGAAGTCGCGGCCAAGGGCGAGACCATCGCCAGCCGTAAAGCCAGCCAAAACACCTTGAACGCCTTTGGCCCGCTGCTGCCTGAGTTCCTCGGCGGTTCGGCCGACCTGGCCGGTTCCAACCTGACCCTGTGGAAAGGTTGCAAAGGTGTCTCCGCCGAAGACGCCAGCGGTAACTACATGTACTACGGCGTGCGCGAATTTGGCATGAGCGCGATCATGAACGGCGTGTCCCTGCACGGCGGTCTGGTGCCTTACGGCGCGACCTTCCTGATGTTCATGGAATACGCGCGCAACGCAGTGCGTATGGCCGCGCTGATGAAGAAACGCGTGATCCACGTGTACACCCACGACTCCATCGGCCTGGGCGAAGACGGCCCGACCCACCAGCCGGTCGAGCAATTGACCAGCCTGCGCACCACGCCGAACCTGGATTGCTGGCGCCCAGCCGACGCGGTCGAATCCGCCGTGGCCTGGAAACACGCGATCGAGCGCAAGGACGGCCCTTCGGCGCTGATCTTCTCCCGTCAGAACCTGCAACATCAGGTTCGCACTGACGCGCAGATCGCTGACATCAGCCGTGGTGGCTACGTGCTCAAGGACTGCATCGGCGAGCCGGAGCTGATCCTGATCTCCACCGGTTCCGAAGTCGGCCTGACCGTTCAGGCCTACGACAAGCTGACTGCCCAGGGCCGCAACGTGCGCGTGGTGTCCATGCCTTGCACCAGCGTGTTCGAAGCCCAGGACGCCGACTACAAGCAATCGGTGTTGCCGCTGCAGGTCAGCGCGCGTATCGCCATCGAAGCGGCTCACGCCGACTACTGGTACAAGTACGTGGGCCTGGAAGGCCGCGTGATCGGCATGACCACCTACGGTGAGTCGGCGCCGGCGCCAGCCTTGTTCGAAGAGTTCGGTTTCACCCTGGAAAACATCCTGGGTCAGGCTGAAGAGCTGCTGGAAGACTAAAAGCGCGAACGCGGTGGCCAACTGGCTGCTGCACACAGATGTGCGGTGGCGACTGCCCATCGCACCCACTGTAGGAGCGAGCTTGCTCGCGAAGATCGTCAACGATAACGCAGCGTCTCTGGTTTGACGCGGCGCTCTCTCGTTCTTCGCGAGCAAGCTCGCTCCTACATTGGTTAGATGGTTTGTGTCGCCCACACTGCGAGAACCCCATGCCCCAACCGCGTCCCTACAAAGTTGCACTCAACGGCTACGGCCGTATTGGTCGTTGCGTCTTGCGCGCTCTGTTCGAGCGAGGGGCGGCGGCCGGGTTTGAGATTGTCGCGATCAACGATTTGGCCGACATGGCCAGCATCGAATACCTGACACGCTTTGACTCCACCCACGGCCGGTTCCCCGGCGAAGTGCGGGTGGAAGGCGATTGTCTGCATATCAAGGGCGACTGCGTGAAAGTGCTGCGCAGTGCCACCCCCGAGGGCATCGACTGGGCGGCGCTGGGCGTCGACCTGGTGTTGGAATGCTCCGGTGCCTATAACACCCGTGCCGACGGCCAGCGTTTTCTCGATGCCGGCGCGCCGCGTGTGCTGTTTTCCCAGCCGATGGCCAGCGAGGCGGATGTCGACGCCACCATCGTCTACGGCATCAACCAGGATTGCCTGACCGGCGCTGAGCGGCTGGTGTCCAACGCTTCCTGCACCACCAACTGCAGCGTGCCGTTGTTGCGCCTGCTGGACCAGGCGATCGGCGTGGACTACGTGTCGATCACCACCATCCACTCGGCGATGAACGACCAGCCGGTGATCGACGCGTATCACCATGAAGACCTGCGCCGCACGCGTTCGGCGTTTCAGTCGGTGATTCCGGTGTCCACCGGTCTGGCGCGTGGCATCGAACGGCTGTTGCCGGAACTTGCCGGGCGAATTCAGGCCAAAGCCGTGCGGGTGCCGACGGTGAACGTTTCATGCCTGGACATCACCATGCAAACCGTCAGCGACACCGATGCGGTGGAGGTCAACCGGATTCTGCGCGACGCCGCCACCAGCGGCCCGCTCAAAGGTTTGCTGGCCTACACTGAGTTGCCCCACGCCAGTTGTGATTTCAACCATGACCCGCATTCGGCGATTGTCGATGCCAGCCAGACCCGCGTTTCCGGCCCGAGGCTGGTGAATATCCTGGCCTGGTTCGACAACGAATGGGGGTTTGCCAACCGAATGCTGGACGTCGCAGAACACTATCTGCAAACAGCCTCTCCAAAACTTTAGCCTCAGGAATTGCCACCCATGACCGTGTTGAAGATGACCGACCTCGATCTGCAAGGTAAACGCGTACTGATTCGCGAAGACCTCAACGTCCCAGTCAAGGACGGTGTTGTCACCAGCGATGCGCGAATCCTGGCCTCGCTGCCGACCATCAAGCTGGCCCTGGAAAAAGGTGCGGCCGTGATGGTCTGCTCCCACCTGGGTCGTCCGACCGAAGGTGAGTTCTCGGCCGAAAACAGCCTCAAGCCTGTGGCCGATTACCTGAGCAAGGCCCTGGGCCGCGACGTGCCGCTGGTGGCTGACTACCTCGGCGGCGTCGACGTGAAAGCCGGCGACGTCGTGCTGTTCGAAAACGTGCGCTTCAACAAGGGCGAGAAAAAGAACAGTGACGAACTGGCCCAGCAATACGCCGCCCTGTGCGACGTGTTCGTGATGGACGCCTTCGGCACCGCCCACCGCGCCGAAGGTTCGACCCACGGCGTGGCCAAGTTCGCCAAGGTCGCTGCCGCCGGCCCGTTGCTGGCTGCCGAGCTGGACGCGCTGGGCAAGGCCCTGAAGGCGCCGGCCCAACCAATGGCGGCCATCGTGGCCGGTTCCAAAGTCTCTACCAAGCTGGACGTGCTCAACAGCCTGAGCCAGGTCTGCAACCAGTTGATCGTCGGCGGCGGCATTGCCAACACCTTCCTGGCCGCAGCCGGTCACCCGGTGGGCAAGTCGCTGTACGAGCCGGACCTGCTGGACACCGCTCGCGCCATCGCGGCCAAGGTCAGCGTGCCGCTGCCGGTGGACGTGGTCGTGGCCAAGGAATTTGCCGAAAGCGCTGAAGCCACCGTCAAACTCATCGATGACGTGGCCGCTGACGACATGATCCTGGACATCGGCCCGCAAACCGCAGCCAACTTCGCGCAATTGCTGAAAGCCTCCCGGACCATCCTGTGGAACGGCCCGGTCGGTGTGTTCGAGTTCGACCAGTTCGGCAACGGCACCAAAGTGCTGGCCAAGGCCATTGCCGAAAGCTCGGCATTCTCCATCGCTGGCGGCGGCGACACTCTGGCGGCCATCGATAAATATGGCGTTGCCGACCAGATCTCCTACATTTCCACCGGTGGCGGCGCGTTCCTCGAGTTCGTCGAAGGCAAGGTCCTGCCGGCGGTTGAAGTCCTGGAAAGCCGAGCCAAAGGCTGAGGCAGATCAGGAAAAGGAGCCTTCCCATGATCAAGTCGTTGGCACTGGTGATCGCAGCGGGCCTGTTGGCCGGCTGCGGCAGCACGCCGAGCGCGGCGCCGGCGCCTGGAAAGGCGCTGCCGGCGCAGAAAAAAAGCTGCTACCAAGCTGATTGGCAAGCCGAGACCATGCCGGTGATCAACAAGCGCATGGGCAACGAACGGCTGGAGAAATACGACTCTGCGCCCAACGGTCAGGAACAGGGTTGCCCTTGAAGGGTCTGATCAACTAACCGACTGCAACGCAGGCCCAAGGCCTGCGTGCGAGGATTGGCAATGAAAGGCGTTTTCGCCCTGGCAGCACTGGCCTTACTGGCCGGTTGCAGCAGCATGAACATGTTCAACAAGGCAGAGCCTGCCGACAAATGGACGACCTGGACCTGCGACAGCAAGGCCGAGGTCAACTGGCGCTTTGCCAACCCGGCCCGCACCGAAGTGGATGTCCGCCTCGGCGGCTCGACCCAGGTTTACCGCCTCAAGCAGGACGTGGCGGCATCGGGTGTGCTCTACAGCAACGATCAGTTGGCGTTTCACACAAAAGGTGAGGAAGGCCTGGTTTACTGGGTGGCCACCGACGATCTGATCGGGCGTGGCTGCAAGGCCCAGTAAACAGAACACGGTCTCAACATTAATGAGACCAAAATGTGGGAGGGGGCTTGCCCCCGATAGCGTTGGGTCAGCCACCCGCGATGTCGACAGGTAAATCGCCATCGCGGGCAAGCCCCCTCCCACATTGATCCGGTTCCAAAGTGATACAGGCAGTGAACCGGATAGTGAAAAAACGATTCAGCAGGCCAGGTATGCAAAGCCTGACCGGCAATAACTTGAATAGCAGCCGCCGCTACGGCAGGCTTGCACGATTAACGACCCTCGACCGGGAGAGACAACACAATGGCACTTATCAGCATGCGTCAAATGCTGGACCACGCAGCCGAGTTCGGCTACGGCGTCCCAGCCTTTAACGTCAACAACCTTGAGCAGATGCGCGCCATCATGGAAGCCGCTGACAAGACCGACTCCCCAGTGATCGTCCAGGCTTCGGCCGGTGCGCGTAAATACGCCGGCGCCCCGTTCCTGCGTCACCTGATCCTCGCCGCGATCGAAGAATTCCCGCACATCCCGGTGTGCATGCACCAGGATCACGGCACCAGCCCGGACGTGTGCCAGCGTTCCATCCAACTGGGCTTCAGCTCGGTGATGATGGACGGCTCCCTCGGCGAAGACGGCAAGACCCCGACCGACTACGAGTACAACGTGCGCGTCACCCAACAAACCGTGGCCATGGCTCACGCCTGCGGCGTCTCGGTTGAAGGCGAGCTGGGCTGCCTGGGTTCCCTGGAAACCGGCATGGCTGGCGAAGAAGACGGCATCGGCGCCGAAGGCGTGCTGGATCACAGCCAGATGTTGACCGACCCGGAAGAAGCCGCCGACTTCGTCAAGAAGACCCAGGTCGACGCCCTGGCCATCGCCATCGGCACCAGCCACGGCGCCTACAAGTTCACCAAGCCGCCTACCGGCGACGTGCTGGCCATCGACCGCATCAAGGAAATCCACAAGCGCATCCCCAACACCCACCTGGTGATGCACGGTTCTTCCTCGGTGCCGCAAGAGTGGCTGGCGATCATCAACCAGTACGGCGGCGACATCAAAGAAACCTACGGCGTACCGGTTGAAGAAATCGTCGAAGGCATCAAGTACGGCGTGCGCAAGGTCAACATCGACACCGACCTGCGCCTGGCATCCACCGGCGCGATGCGTCGCCTGATGGCCACCAACCCGAGCGAATTCGACCCACGTAAATTCTTCGGTGCCACCGTGACCGCGATGCGCGATGTGTGTATCGCACGTTATGAAGCGTTTGGTACTGCGGGCAATGCTTCGAAGATCAAGCCGATCTCCCTGGAAGCGATGTACCAGCGTTACCTGAAAGGTGAGTTGAACGCTAAGGTGAACTGAGCCTCAAGCGTTTAAAAAGAAGCCCGCAGCGATGCGGGCTTTTTTTGCGGCTGGAATTTGATCAGCTTGCAGGCGTGTAGGACCAGCACCGAGTCCTAAGGCTACACAGGGGAACGGCGTTTACCAGGGCGTGCTCATTGTGCTGATCAGACAATGCCTGCTCGTAATGAGGCCAATCCGTTCACTCGTGATCAATATCCAACTTCGCAAACGTCACCTTCGCCCCTTCCTTGCTATCCCCGCTGTTGTCCTGCACATACGCCCCCGCCTTGAAATACAGCGGCTTGCTGCCCCAGGCCGCGCCAATGCGCTCATTCCACTGCCCGTCGGCTGCTACGACACTGAGCAACCCGGCTTTGTTGAGGTTGATCACGTAGGTAAAACTCTTCTCCAGCGGCACATTGGAGGCGACGATGATCACCCGGCTTTCATCGTCGTCCGGGCGCATGCGGACCTTGGCGACAATGTTGCCGGTCTGGGTTTTTTCCTTGAACTGGTATTCCACCTTGATCAAGGGTTTCTGGCTGTCGTAGGCGTGGATCTGGCCGATGACGATTTTCCCGGAGGAGGGCACCTGGTTGACGGCCAGCGTGGCGCGCAGATAATTGTCGGCTTCGGGGTAGGTCCAGTTGCGCAGACGCCCGTCGGCGTAGGTTTCGCGCAGTTCGCTGCGGGGGTAAATGGCGTTCTCGGTACGTGTGCCGGTGACGGGTGTCCAGAATTGCACGTTGCTGCCTTCGGCCTGGAAATATTGGTCATTGAAGCCACTCATCAGCTTCGGGGTGTTGATGGTCGCGGGGGGCGAGCCGACCGGAATGCTCAGGTTCCAGGTGGAAAGATCAATCATGGCGTAGGCCTTTTTACAGATAGATATAGGCTTTGGCCCTTGGGCCAGACAGCATCTTTATAGGCGGTAGTCCGCCGCTTGTTAATGAATGCCTGGCAAATTATTGACGCCAAGGGAATGTCAAAAAGCCATGTTCCCCATGAACCGTGGGCTGCAGGGGTTGACCGTTAGTCGGCTTAGCAGTCTTTGGTGCGATGATGGCCCCCGCTTCACTTCTGATTTTTGGGAACCAAGGCTAGAGTGAGACCTCAGTGCTTGCCCGGGTTTTCTCTCAGAACTGACCGGTGCGGTACCTTAAGGAAGAGACGTAGCATGGAATGCGCTCCACACCAAGGCGATGGCGGTTCGGTTCTTCTGGTGGTCGATGACTACCCGGAAAATCTGATTAGCATGCGCGCCCTTTTGCAAGGTGATGACTGGCAGGTGGTGACCGCCGGTTCCGGCCTGGAGGCTCTGGAACTGTTGCTCCAGCACGAGGTAGACCTGGTGCTGCTCGACGTGATGATGCCCGGCATGGACGGTTTTGAAGTCGCCCGCCTGATGCGCGGCAGCCAGCGCACGCGCATGACGCCGATCATCTTTCTCAGCGCGAATGCGCAATCGCCGGCCGCCGTGCTGGAAGGTTATGCCAGCGGCGCCATCGATTACCTGTTTAAACCCTTCGACCCGCATATCCTCAAGCCCAAGGTCCAGGCGTTGCTGGAGCAGCAGCGCACCCGTCGGGCGTTGCAGCGCCTGAGCCATGACCTGGAGTCCGCCCGCGCCTTCAATGCCTCGGTGCTGGACAACGCCGCCGAAGGCATCCTCGTGGTGAGTGATGCGGGCGTGATCGAGTACGCCAACCCGGCGATTTCGCGCCTGCTCAATGCCACGCACGATGAGCTCAAGGGCAAGGATTTTTTGAGTTTCCTGCAAAAACCCCATGTGCCTGCCTGGCTGGAATCGCAGATGTACGCCGGTTTCCGTCAAGGCCAAACCTGGCGTTTGCATGATGCGATCTTGCGTACCGGCCGCGGTCAGCAGGTGCCGGTGGCGCTCTCTTGTGCGCCGTTGCCCGCCGAGCAGAAGGCCATGGTGGTGACCGTGTTGGACATGTCCGAGGTCTGCCACCTGCATCAGCAACTGGAGTTCCAGGCGGTGACCGACCCGCTGACCGGGTTGTTGAACCGTCGTGGCTTTTACCAGGCCGTGGAAAACTCCCTGCTGCGCAGCGATCGCACCGAGCAGTCGCTGGTCTTGTTGTACCTGGACCTCGACGGCTTCAAACGGGTCAACGACTCGCTGGGGCATGACGCGGGTGATCGGGTGCTGCGCTGGGTTTCGGAACAGTTGCAGAGCTGCCTGCGTTCCTACGACATTCTCGGACGCATGGGTGGGGATGAATTCACGGCGTTGTTGGAGCTGGAGTTCCCCGAACAGGCGGCGAAGATTGCGGAAAAACTGATCGAGCGGGTGTCTGTTTGCCAACAGGTGGATGGCTTGGAGGTGATGCTCGGGGTCAGCATCGGCATCGCGACTTTTCCGGATTGCGGCTCGGACTTGGGCGGCCTGTTGCGTGCGGCTGACATCGCCATGTATGAGGCCAAGCGTGCGGGGCGTCAGCAATATCGCTATTACGATCAGGAAATGAACGGTCGTGCCCGCTCGCGGCTGATGCTCGAGGACAGCGTGCGCAACGCCATTCAGAACAAGGATTTCACCCTGGTGTACCAGCCCCAGGTGTCTCTGGAGGACGGCCATCTGCGCGGCGTCGAGGCGTTGTTGCGCTGGCAGCACCCGAGTGTCGGCGATGTACCGCCGGGGCTGTTTTTGCCGCTGCTGGAAGAGGCGCGGCTGATCAGCCAGTTGAGTGCCTGGATCTACCACCAGGTCGCCGCTCAGCGTCAGGTGTGGCAAGCCATGTTCGAGGATGAACTGGTGTTGAGCGTGAGCCTGAGCAGCAGCCAGTTCAACATGCCCAACCTGGCGAGCCAACTGCAGCAAGTACTCGACCGACATGGGTTGCAGGGGCGCCAGTTGGAGGTGGAAATCGGCGAGGACAGCCTGATGCATAACCTCGAAGCGTCCGCCAAGCAGTTCAAGTTACTGCGCGCGGTCGGGGTACGCATCGCCCTGGATGATTTTGGTTCCGGCCACTGTTCCCTGGCCCATCTGCGCGACCTGCCATTCGACACGCTCAAGCTGGACCGCCAATTGGTCGCGGGCCTGCCGGGCTCGGCGCGGGATGCGGCGATGGCCCGTAGCATTATCGAGTTGTGCGGGCATTTCGGTGTGCTGGTAGTCGCCGAGGGCGTAGAGACGCTGGAGCAAGCCCAGTGGCTCAAGGCCAATGGTTGCCCGTTTGTCCAGGGGCCATGGGCGGCCCCACCGTTGATGGCCGGGGCGGTGGTCGACTGGTTGCGCGCCCGTTCCTGCTGAATTCGCTACACTGGCGCCCATTCGAACCCTGTTGCAGACCTCAATGACCGCGCTGAAATACCTCCAGGCCTATCCCGCTGCCCTTCAGGAGCAAGTGCGCCAACTGATCGCCAAGGACCAGTTGGGCGCCTACCTGGAGCAGCGTTACCCCGAACGTCACGCCGTGCAGAGCGACAAGGCCCTGTATGCCTACGCGCTGGCCTTGAAACAGGAGCACCTGCGCAACGCGCCGGCTATCGACAAAGTGCTGTTCGATAACCGCCTCGACCTGACCCACCGTGCCCTCGGCCTGCACACCACGATTTCGCGGGTGCAGGGCGGCAATCTGAAGTCCAAGAAAGAAATCCGGATCGCCGCGCTGTTCAAGGAGGCCGCCCCGGAATTTCTGCGCATGATCGTGGTACACGAACTGGCGCACTTCAAGGAATCGGACCACAACAAAGCGTTCTACAAACTCTGTGAGTACATGATGCCGGGCTACCATCAGGTGGAATTCGACCTGCGCGTGTACCTCACGTATCGCGACCTGCAGGGCAAACCCTGACTTTCCAAGGCGGTTGACCATGGATGTGAGCAAGACCAAGAGCAGCTTCTACCGCCGCCTGTACGTGGCGTATCTGATCGACAGCCAGCAGGCCAGCAGCGTGCCGGCGCTGACCGAGGTGACGGGCATGCCCCGGCGCACCGCGCAGGACACGATTGCGGCATTGGCGGATCTGGATATCGTCTGCGAGTTCGAGCAGGAAGACGGCGCGCGCAATCATGCGGGGTGCTATCGGATTCGCGACTGGGGCGCGATCGATCGGCGGTGGATCGAGGCGAATCTGGCGTCGATCAAACAGGTCTTGGGTTATCCCTGAGGCTTGGCGGTCAGCTGGGCTGACGCTATCGCGAGCAAGCCCGCTCGCGATGGGGCCATCAGGCGCGCCGCATGCCGATGTGCGGAATGTCGTCCTCAAGGTATTCCTCACCCGCCACCAAAAAACCATACCGCGCGTAATACCCCCGCAAATGCGCCTGGGCTGAGAGAAAGATCGGCGTCTCTGGCCAGATATCGTCAATCTGCTTGAGGGTTTCCTCCATCAGCAGATGCCCCAGCCCGGTGCCGCGTGCCATCGGTGCCACGATCACCCGGCCGATCACCACATCCCCGGCCTGGGTCTCCGGGTCCAGCAGGCGCAGGTAGGCCACCAGGTCGTCGCCTTTCCAGGCCATCAGATGGTGGGTATCGCCTTGCAGGTCCTGCCCGTCGATGTCCTGGTAGACGCACTTTTGCTCGACAACGAAGACCTCGCTGCGCAGGCGCAGAATGGCGTACAGCTGTTCCTTGCCCAGGTCGTTGTGATGTTTGCAGACCCATTCGACTGTCATGGTGTGGTTCTCTTGGAAGTGTCTGTCCCGGATAGTAAGCGCGGCGGGCACTTCTGTCTAAATCGACTGTTTGGATCAGTGACATCAATCCGCCATCATTGTGTGCATTCAGCGGCGGGTTCTTTGTGTAATCTGAGCTACTGTTACATCCTCAGGCACCGCCTGAGCCAGGGCCACCGCCTGCCTGCCAAGGACTTTAAGCATGCCGCGATTCTCTCGTGCCGTTGCTTTGATTGGAATGTTGTTGCTGGCCCAGCCGGCGTTCGCACAGCGTCTGCGCCTGGTGGCAGATGCCTGGCCACCCTTTACCGATGCCACCTTGATCAATGGTGGGCTGGCTACCGATATTGTCAGCACAGCCTTGGCCCGCGCCGGTTATGCCAGTGATTTCGAGCAGGTGCCCTGGGCTCGCGCGTTGATGGGGGTCGGCGATGGGCGCTATGACGTGGTGGTCAACGCCTGGTATGACGAGGCCCGCACGCGCCTGGGGCAGTTTTCCGCTGAATACCTGATCAACCGCCTGGTTTTTATCAAGCGTCGCGACGATCCCATCGAGTTCCAGAACCTTGAGCAACTGCACAACTATCCCATCGCCGTGGTGCGGGGGTATGCGTATTCCGCGGCGTTCGACCAGGACACGCAGTTACAGAAAGTCCCGGTACACAACTTCGCCATGGCGGTGCGGATGCTCGTTGCGCGCCGGGTACGCCTGACGGTGGAGGACGAATTCGTTGCCCGTTATTACCTGGCGCAGGAGTCGGCGCGGGTGCGCAATGCGGTGGAGTTTTTGCCGCAGCCGTTGAGTGAAAACAGCCTGCATATTCTGGTCAGTCTGAAGAACCCCGAGCATGAGCAGATCGTTGCCGGTTTTGACCGCGAGATTGCCAAGATGAAGGCCGACGGCAGTTATGCGCGGTTGATGAAGCAGCACGGCATGTAGTGGCCTACGCCGCGCTGGTGTCTTTGATCAGGTGGGCCGCCAGGGTGCGCAACGGCCCCAACTGCCGGCAAATCAACGCCAGTTGCGTCTGCACCAGACGTTGCCCCTCATCGATCTCTTCCGGCATCTGTTCCAGCTCCGCAGCCAAGGCTTCCTCGGCATCGCTCTGAATCGAGATCGGCTGTTTATTGGCCAGCCCCGTGGCGATTTCGTCGATGCTCGCCGCCAGGGTTTTTCCCGCGCCGTCGATCAAGTGCTCGCGCACGTCGGCCGGCAGTTGGGTTTCGCGGTGCGCGCCGAGCCCCGACAGGTAGCTGAGCAAGGTGTGGGACAGCACCAGGAAGCGGAAGCCCACGTCGGCCTCCTTACGGAACTGCCCCGGCTCCATCAGCATATTCGCCAGGGTGGTGGACAGCGCCGCGTCGGCGTTGTGCGCGTTGCGTCGGGCCAGGCGGTAAGCCAGGTCGTCGCTTTTGCCGGCGGCGTATTGCTGCATGATTTGGCGCAGGTAGATGCTGTTGCAGGTCAGGGTATTGGCCAGCACTTTGTTCAGGCGCCGGCCTTGCCAGTCCGGCAGGAACAGGAACACGGTCAGGCCGGCAATCACGCTGCCGATCAAGGTGTCGAACAGGCGTGGCAGGAACAGCCCGTAGCCATCGCCCACCTGGTTGAAGCAGAACAGCACCATCAGGGTGATCGCCGCGGTGGCCAGGGTGTAGCGGGTGGTGCGGTTGATAAAGAACACCAGGCCCGCCGCGATGGCGAACATCGACTGCACCAGGGCGCTGGGGAACAGGTCGAACAGCGCCCAGGCCACGGTGAGCCCGATGGCTGTGCCGATGATCCGCTGGCCGAGCTTGCGCCGGGTGGCGCCGTAGTTGGGCTGGCAGACGAACAGGGTGGTGAGGATGATCCAGTAGCCCTGGGAAGCGTGGATCGCATGCAGGGTGCCGTAGCCGATGGTCAACGCCAGGGCCAGGCGCAAGGCGTGGCGGAACAGCAGCGAAGTCGGCGTGAGCTGGGTGCGCAGGCGCGTCCACATTTCCTTGAGGTTGCGTGGGGCACGGTCAAGCAGGTTGCTGTCGCTGGCGTCGGCCAGGGCGTCCGGGTTGCTCGCGTCGCCCAGCAGGCGGTCGAGGGTCGACAGGTTGGCCGCCAGCGCACGCAAGGAACGCAGCAGGCCGCGCCAGGCCGGGTTGCTCTGGATGCGCAGGTGTTCCATGGAGGCGTTCAGGTCGCCCAAGGCTTCGGCGAAGCTGGCGTCATAGATGAACGGCTGGCGCAGTTGGATCGATTCGGCCAGGGCCTCGCAGGCCTTGCCTTGCTGGCGCAGCAGGCGCTGGCAGCGGAACAGCACATCGCTGTGGAAGAAGGCCTCGGCCAGGGCGTTGTAGGGATAGTGCGACGAGCTGGCGCGTTCGTGGATGTCCTGGGCCAGGAAATACAGCTTGAGGTAACGACTGACCTTGGAGCCCGGCCGGCCATTGCCGACGCGGTGCAGGATGATTTCCTTCGCCGCATTCAGCGCGGCCACCACCCGGCCGTTTTGCTGGGCCAGCTCCAGGCGGCGCGCCTCCACGTTCAACTGGCGGATCGGCTCGAACAGCGACGATTTGAGCTTGAGGTAACGCCCCAACTCGCGAAACAACCGCGCCAGGCTCTGCTGCACCGGCTGGTTGGAAAACAGCACCTGCCACAGCACCGACAGCACACCGTACCAGGCGGCGCCGGCCACCAGCAGCAGCGGTTCGTGCCAGAAATCCGTGACGGCACCGCCGCGCTGGTCCACGCCGATCATGGTGTAGACCGACAGGATCAAGGTGGCCGACGCGATCGCGCCATAACGCTCACCGAGGGCGCCGAGCATGGTCAGGCCGAAACTCGCCAGGGCCAGGGCGACCGCGAAGGCCCAGGGGTAGGGGAACAACAGCTCCACCGACAGCGCGGCAATGCTGAAACACACCAGCGTCACCGCCAGGGCGTTGAGGCGGCCTTGCCAACTGTCGTCGGTCTCGGCCAGGGCACTGGCGATAATCCCCAGGAACAGCGGGATCAGCAGTGTCATTTCATCCTGATACCAGCACAGCGTCATGCTGCCGGTGAGGGCGATGAATACCCGAACGCTGTAACTGAATTTATCCAGTGCCCATAGGCGCCGCATGGACTGCTTGAACGAGGTCGATGACATGAAGGCTGGAGTCTTCCGGGACGATGCCGCTAAATTGAGCTATCAAGGACGCTGCGGCAAGGGTGGTGATCACATCACTGCACAAAATTTCTCCCGGGCACACTGAAAATCAAAATGTGGGAGGGGGCAAGCCCCCTCCCACATTTTTACCGCGTTGTGTCAGGCATATTGCGCGGCGGCGTAGCCGGAAGCCCAGGCCCACTGGAAGTTGAAGCCGCCGAGGTGGCCGGTCACATCCAGCACTTCACCGATGAAGTACAAGCCCGGGCTTTTCAGCGATTCCATGGTCTTGGACGACACTTCCCGCGTATCCACGCCGCCCAGCGTCACTTCGGCGGTGCGATAACCTTCGGTGCCTGCCGGTACCAATTGCCAGCTCGCCAGTTTTTGCGCGATGTCGGCCAGTTCGGCGTGGGTGTACTGCTTCATCGGCTTGGACACGAACCAGGTTTCTGCCAGCAGGTTGGCCATCTTCTTGGTGAAGATTTCACCCAGCAGGGTTTTCAGCTCGCTGTTGGGGCGCTCGGCTTGTTGCTGTTGCAGCCAGGCGTGGGCGTCGTGGTCGGGCAGCAGGTTGATCTCGACCGTGTCGCCGGACTCCCAATAGGAGGAAATCTGCAGAATCGCCGGCCCGCTCAGGCCGCGATGGGTAAACAGGAGGTTCTCGCGAAAGCTCTGGCCGTTGCAGCTGACCAGGCAATCGACCGACGTGCCGGATAACTCGCCGCACAGCTCCTTGAGCTGGTCGGTGATGGTGAACGGCACCAGCCCGGCGCGGGTCGGCAGCAGTTCGTGGCCGAATTGCCTGGCCACCTGGTAACCGAAGCCGGTCGCGCCGAGGGTCGGGATCGACAGGCCGCCGGTGGCGATCACCAGGGATTCGCAGCGCAGCTCGCCCAGGGTGGTCTGCAACTGGTAGCCGCTGTCGAGCTTGGTGATGGTTTCGATCGAGGTGTCCAGGTGCAGGCTCACGCCGGTCTGGATGCACTCGTCGAGCAGCATGCCGAGGATGTCGCTGGATTTGTTATCGCAGAACAACTGGCCGAGCTTCTTCTCGTGGTACGGCACGCCGTGCTTGGCCACCAGGCCGATGAAGTCCCATTGGGTGTAGCGGGCCAGGGCGGACTTGCAGAAGTGCGCGTTGTGCGAGAGGAAGTTCGCCGGTTCGGTGTACATATTGGTGAAGTTGCAGCGACCGCCGCCGGACATCAGGATCTTCTTGCCGGCCTTGTTCGCGTGGTCGATCAGCATCACCTTGCGCCCACGCCCTGCGGCGGTCAGAGCACACATCAAGCCTGCGGCGCCGGCGCCAATGATCACAACTTCGGTCGAGCGCAAAACGGTGTCCTCATACATGTTCTGATTTGAAATACAGTCAAATGTGGGAGGGGGCTTGCCCCCGATGGCGGTATGTCAGTCACCTGATGAGTTGACTGGTCCGCCGCCATCGGGGGCAAGCCCCCTCCTACAGGGGATCTCTATTGTTCGAAAGATCGTTTACAGGATCCGCACGCGCAGCGAGCGGCCTTTGATCTTGCCGTCGTTCAGGCGCTGCAACGCCTGCTTGGCGACGCTGCGTTCCACGGCCACAAACGCCTGGAAATCGAAGATCGCGATCTTGCCGACCTGGGCCCCCGGAATGCCGGCTTCACCGGTCAGTGCGCCGAGGATATCGCCCGGACGGACCTTGTCTTTACGGCCGGCGGCGATGCACAGGGTGCTCATCTGCGGCAGCAGCGGGCCACCGCTCTGTGGCTTGAGGTTGTCCAGTTGGTCCCAGTTCAGCGGCGACTTCTGCAACTGCTCGATGGCCTGGGCGCGGTGCGCTTCGGACGGCGCCACCAGGCTGATGGCGATCCCGGTCTCACCGGCACGGCCGGTGCGGCCGACGCGGTGGATGTGGATTTCCGAGTCGCGGGCCAGTTCGACGTTGATCACCATGTCCAGCGAATCGATGTCCAGGCCGCGGGCGGCGACGTCGGTGGCGACCAGTACCGAGGTGCTGCGGTTGGCGAACATCGCCAGCACCTGGTCGCGGTCACGCTGTTCCAGGTCGCCATGCAGGCCGACGGCGGAGATGCCTTTGGAGGTCAGGTGGTCGACGGTTTCCTGCACTTGCTGCTTGGTGAAGCAGAACGCCACGCACGAGGCCGGACGGAAATGCGCGAGGACTTTGGTGACGGCCTCCATGCGTTCTTCCGGCGAGATCTCGTAGAAACGCTGCTCGATCTGGTCGTCGGAGTGGAACGCTTCGGCCTTCACTTGCTGCGGCGCGCGCATGAATTTCGAGGCCAACTGCTTGATGCTCACCGGGTAGGTGGCCGAGAACAGCAGGGTCTGGCGGCGGGCCGGGGTCTTGCTGATGATGTCTTCGATGGCGTCGTAGAAACCCATGTCGAGCATGCGGTCGGCTTCGTCGAGAATCAGCGTGTTCAAGCCGTCGAGCACCAGCGAACCCTTGCGCAGGTGTTGCTGGATGCGGCCCGGGGTGCCGACGATGACGTGGGCGCCATGTTCCAGGGAGGCGATCTGCGGGCCGAGGGACACGCCGCCGCACAGGGTCAGCACCTTGATGTTGTCTTCGGCGCGGGCCAGGCGACGGATTTCCTTGGCCACCTGGTCGGCCAGCTCGCGGGTCGGGCACATCACGAGGGCCTGGCAGCCGAAGTAGCGCGGGTTGATCGGGTTCAGCAGGCCGATGCCGAACGCAGCCGTCTTGCCGCTGCCGGTCTTGGCCTGGGCAATCAGGTCCAGCCCCTTGAGGATCACCGGCAAGCTCTGCGCCTGGATCTGCGTCATCTCGGCATAACCCAGCGAGTCGAGGTTAGCCAGCATGGCGGCGGAGAGCGGCAACGTATTAAAAGCGGTGGCGATGGTGGTCACGGGACTGGCTCTGCAAAAACAAAATGTCGCGCAGTGTAGCAGTCCCGTGGGATTTTCCCTGCAAGTTCTCGACGAGACGCCTGCTAGTGTTCGATGTCGTGTTCGCGGCTGCCGATGCGTTTGCCGTCTTTTGGCGACAGTTGCAGGAAGATCGCCGCCGCCAGCATTGCCATGATGCCCACGGTGAGGAAGGTCAGCTGGAAGGCGCCGAGTACCGTGCTCACGCCGTCATTGCCCGATTCGGCGGTGAACCCGCCGAGCAGCGCACCGGCGCAGGCCACGCCGAGGCTCAGGGACAGTTGTGCCACCACCGACAGCAAGCTGTTGCCGCTGCTGGCCTGGGCATCGTCGAGGTCGATCAGGGTAACGGTGTTCATCGCGGTGAACTGCAAGGAGTTGATCGCCCCGAGTATCGCCAGCATGCCCAGCAGCAGCGGGTAGGGCGTCTGTTCGCTGACCAGGCCCATGCTCGCCAGCATCAGGCCCAAGGCCAGGGTGTTACCGGTCAGCACCACGCGGTAGCCCAGGCGTTCGATCAACGGCCGTGCAACCGACTTGGCCAGCATCGCCGCCGCCGCCAGGGGCAGCATGCTCATCCCGGCCTGGGACGGTGAATAGCCCAAGGCTACCTGCAACAGCAACGGCACCAGAAACGGCAAGGCGCCGCTACCCAGGCGTGCGAACAGGTTGCCCAGGATGCCCACCGCAAAGGTACGGGTCTTGAACAGCCCCGGCGCAAACAGCGGGTTATCGATATGCCCGGCGCGCAGCCAATAGGCCGCCAGGCAGGCCAGCCCGCCGAACAGCAGCAACATCACCCGCAGGTGCGGCAGGTGCAATTCGCCCAGGCCTTCCATGGCGATGGTGATCAACACCATCGCCGCGCCGAACAGCAGGAAGCCGATGCCGTCGAACCGCGTGCGCTCGCTGCCGCGCAGGTCGGGGATCAGTTTCCACACGGCGTAGCAGCCGATCATGCCCACCGGCAGGTTGATCAGGAAAATCCAGTGCCAGGTCAGGTATTGCACCATCCAGCCGCCCATGGTCGGGCCGAGCAACGGACCGAGCAGGCCAGGGATGGTGATGAAGCCCATGATCCGCACCAGCTCGGAGCGCGGATAAGCGCGCAGCACCACCAGCCGGCCGACCGGCAGCATCAGCGCCCCGCCCAGGCCCTGGACCACCCGCGCGCCGACGAGCATGGTCAGGCTGCTGGACAGCGCGCACAGCAGCGAGCCGATGCTGAACAGCATGATCGCGCCAAAGAAGATTTTCTTGGTGCCGAAGCGGTCGGCGATCCAGCCCGACGCCGGGATCAGCAAGGCGACGGTGAGCATGTAGGCGATCACCACCCCTTGCATGCGCAGCGGGTTTTCCGCGAGGTCCCGGGCCATCGCCGGCAGTGCCGTGTTGAGAATCGTCCCATCCAGCGATTGCATGAAGAAGGCAATCGCGACCACCCAGGGGAGCCAGCGGGCGGTCTTGGCATCGAGAGGGGCGCGATTCGGCATGGGATCCCTTTTGTTAGGAGGCTATGTGTCGGCGATTATGCGCCATTCGTCGCTCCTTTTCCCACTGAAGGTTCGTCTACATCCGACAACATCGCATGCTCGCCCACCAGGAAATCCAGCAGCGCGCGATGTACCGCCCGCGCCGCTTCGCGGGACTCCAGGTCGAGCAGATGCCCGGTATGTTCGGCGACGGCAAAGCTGCTGCGGCCTACGTAGTGCTGGAACAGTCGGGCCTCGGCGGCCGGGGTGTATTCGTCCAGCGTGCCGTTGAGGAAATGCACCGGCGTTTCGATCCGGCTGAGCTGTGGCAGGTAGTTGCCATCGCCCAGCGCCAGCACCTGGTGGATATGAAAGCGCGCCTGGCGGTATTCGGTGGTGGCCATGTTCGACAGGTGCCGATGGTTGTTGCGCTTGAGTCGCGGCGACAGGTATTTGCCCACGGTGTCGTTGAGCAAGTGGCCGACGGCGGATTTGTCGTCGGCTTCGATCAGCACGCGCACCCGCTCCACATAGTCGAGCATCGCCTGGTTGAGGTTCGGCGCCAGCGCCATCACCACCGAGCTTTCGATGGAGGGCGGGTTGTGTGCCAGGGTCAGCAGCGTGGAGATGCCGCCCCACGACGCCGATACCAGGTGGTTGACCTGGAAGCGCTCCACCAGCGCCCGCAGGATTTGCACTTCGTCGTCCTTGGTCACCAGGTCCAGGTCGGTGTTGTGCTCGCGTGAATAGCCTGAGAACGGTAAATCGAACAGCAGCACATTGAAATGCTCGGCCAGGCATTTACTGGTGCGGGCGAAGGAGCGCGTGGTGGATAGCGCGCCATTGACCATCAGCACGGTTTTCTTTTGCGGATGGTGACCTAGTTGCTCAACATGAACGTTGTAGTGCTTGAACAGCTTTTCTATGACAAAACTTCCATGGTTCATGTCAATGCTCCAGCTTGCCTTTTCCCGGGCGAGGTCATGCATCACGTGCGGGCACGTGGGTTAGGTGGCGGGGTGCCACTAACCGTTATAACGGGGTTTTTTACAGGCGACAACCGGCCTTGGGCGGGCGGTGAGAGAGGTCTGATTTAGCTGTAGGACATGTCGAAGCAATGCGTCTGAAATCAACACAAAACAATGTGGGAGGGGCCCCCTCCCACAAGCAGACTACTGTCGGTCAGAGGGTCAGGGTCAGGCGCTTGACCAATGCCCCCGGCAACAGATTGGACGCGGTGTTGCGCTGGCTGTAGGTACTGGCCGACAGCAACAGTTCGCGCTCTGCGGTCAGCGCTTCGAGTTGTGAGCCGAGCAGGCTGTAGACGCTGTCATCGAAGCGCATGGTGCTGACCGGCGCCTTGATCTCGCCGTCTTCCACCCAGAACGTGGCGAACCGCGTCATGCCGGTCAGGCGCGCTGCCGGCAGGTCGGAATAGTTCAGGTACCACAGGTTGCTGATGTACAGCCCGGTGCCCAATTGCTTGAGGATATCGGCCTGGGCCAGGCTGCCCGCCGCCATCTGCAACGCGCTGGGGGACTCGTCGCTGCTGGCGCCGTTGGCGCTGAGGCCGTATTCGGCGGCGCTGCGCGAATTGACCAGTTGGCCGGCGCCCTGGCCGGCGTTGATCAGCGTGACGTCACTGCACGGGTAGCCTTCGCTGGAGAACGCCGGGCTCAGCGAGCCGCTGATGTGCTCATCCACCGTCACCAGAGTGCTCAACGCCTGCTCGCCGGCATACAGCCGCTGTAGCGAGCTGCTTTTACTGGCGATGGCCTGGGCGGAAAAACCGCCCCAGGTGATGATGCTGATGATTTCTTCCAGGGCTGCCGGCGCCAGGTAGGCGCGGTACTCGCCGGGCGCCAGCTTGTGCAGTGGCCGTCCGAGGAATTCCAGCTGTTCGCGAGCCTGCTGGAAGCGGCGGGCGAACTCGGCGCTGTTCCATTCATTGCCGGCGTAACTGGCTTTGACCGCTTCGCCGTTGGCGTGGAACAGGCTGAAGTCGAAGTTGAAACTATTGGCCTGATGCCAGCCGAACGCGCCGTCCGAACTGGCGAAGCCACGGCTGATCGGGCCAGCGGCGTAGAAGCCGACCAGATCGACGCCGTGTGCCGCCTGGCTGATGTCTTCCAGCACCTGGCCCAGCTCGGGCAGCGGCCGGGCCTGTTCGTTTTGGCTCTGCCAGGCGTTGTGGTTCAGCAACAGGTACGGATCGTGCGGCAGCAACGGCAAGGTTTCGCGCAACTGTTGCAGGCCCGCGGCGAGGCGCTGGCGGTCCAGCGCCGGCTCGCCGCCGAGGGTGATGCCGAGGTCGGCATGACGGCCATCGTTGATCAGTTTGAGGGTCAGGCTGGCCTGTTGCACCTGCCCGGCCTGACGCACCTTGGCGTGGTTGAAACGCACGAATTCGGACGATTCCGCGGCGTAGCCCAGGTGAAATTGTTCTTTGTCGGTGAGGGCCTGCTTGAGCCACTCCACCAATGCCTTGAAGTTGTTCATCAGGCGTCTCCCCCAAATACGTCGACATGGCTGAATACACAGGCGGGCGAGGCATGGCCGACGCGGATCACCTGGTTGGGCTCGCCTTTGCCGCAGTTCGGCGTGCCCAACACCTGGAAGGTGCTGGCGTCGCCCACGGCGCTGAGGTTGCGCCAGAACTGCGCGGAGATGGCGCGGTAGTTGGGGTTTTTCACCACGCCTTTGAGCTCGCCGTTTTCAATCAACTGGCCCCATTCGCAACCGAACTGGAATTTATTGCGCGCGTCGTCAATGGACCACGAACGGTTGGTCGACATCAGGATGCCGTGTTCGATGCCGCCGATCAGTTGCGCCAGGCTCTGGTCGCCGGCCTCGATGTTCAGGTTGGCCATGCGGTCGATCGGCGGGCGGTTCCAGCTGCTGGCGCGGCTGTTGGCGACGCCGCTCATGCCCGCGCGAAATTGCGACAACGCCCCGCCCAGCGGCTTGAGCAGCAGCCCCTCGCGGATCAGGAATTGTTTGCTGGCCGGGGTGCCGTCGTCGTCGTGGCCGTAGCTGGCCAGTTGTTCGGGGATGTCCGGGTCGAAGGTCACGTTGAGCAGCTTGGAGCCGTATTGCAGGTGGCCGAAGTCGCTGGCCTTCACAAAACTGGTTCCGGCGTAATTGCGCTCGTCACCGAGGATGCGGTCGAGTTCCAGCGGATGGCCGATCGATTCGTGGATCTGCAGGATCATCTGGTCGGGCATCAACAGCAGGTCGCGCGGGCCCTGCGGCGTGTTCGGCGCCAGCAGCAGTTGCAGGGCTTCGTCGGCGATGCGCGGTGCGGCGCCGACCAGGCCGAAGCGCTCGATCACATCAAACCCGCCTTGCTGGCCGAAGTTACTGCCGCCGAGGGTGCGCGACTGGCTGTCGTTGCCGTCGTAGGCCGTGACGTTGACGCCAGGGAACACCAAACGCTGGGCCTGGCGCAGTTCCGCGCCGGCGCTGTTGAGGTAGATCTGTTCGACGTGGCTCAGGCCGAGGCTGACTTCCCAGTTCACCAGGCGCTCGTCCCGGGGCACGGCCGCGGATTCAGCGCCGAGCAATTGGTAGCAGTCGCTCAAGGAGGGGAAGGCTTGCTCAAGGTGGGGCGACAGGTAATCGGCGACGTCGCTGGACACGTGTTGCTCGCGCAGGTCGAGCAGGGCGTGGGGTTTTATCAAGCGTGCTTGCTGTTCGGCACGCTCGAGCGCGGCTTGCAGGCCGGGCAGGGAAATATCGTGGGTCGCGGCGTAGGTTTCGACACCGTTGACGCGCACGGTGAGCATGGCGCCTTCGTCGTGGTTCAGGTGCGGCGGTGCGGCGACGTTCTTGCGCACCGACAGGTAGTGGCCGGATTCGCGCACGTAACGCAGGGAGAAAAACTCGGCGGTGGTGCGCAGGGCACTGAAATGCTTTTTGAGTGTGGCGTGGTGTTCGAACATGGGGCCTTCCTTGTGGGCGGCTCAGCGCGGGCAGACGAACAGAGTAGGCCTGGGCTGGGGAGCGGATCAAGGAGAGTGTAGGCGTAAGGTTTGCGGTGTTGGGTCGGGCCCTATCGGGGGCAAGCCCCCTCCCACATTTCGATGTGTGAATACATTCAAAGTGTGGGAGGGGGCTTGCCCCCGATAGGGCGACACGGTCTTCCAGTTACTGCGCAGTAGGCCCCACTTCACGCATCGGCTTGCCCCGCACCGGCGCATCGCCTGCCACGTAGTAGTCCGCGGTGCTGCGCGGCAGTGGCTTGCGGCCACGGATCTTGTCGGCGATTTTCTCGGCGATCATGATCGTCGGCGCGTTCAGGTTGCCGGTGGTGATGATCGGCATGATCGACGCATCGACCACCCGCAGGCCCTGCATGCCATGCACGCGGCCTTCGCCATCCACCACGGCCATCTCGTCGCTGCCCATCTTGCACGAGCAGGACGGGTGGAACGCGGTCTCGGCGTGTTCGCGGATGAACTGGTCGAGTTGCTCGTCGGTTTGCACCTCGATGCCCGGGCTGATTTCGCGGCCACGGAACGGGTCGAGCGCCGGCTGCTGCATGATTTCGCGGGTCAGGCGGATGCCATCGCGAAATTCCTGCCAGTCCTGCTCGGTGGCCATGTAGTTGAAGAGAATGCTCGGGTAGTCCCGTGGGTTCTTCGACTTCAATTGCACGCGGCCACGGCTCGGCGAACGCATGGAGCCCATGTGCGCCTGGAAACCATGCTCTTTCACGCCGTTGCTGCCGTTGTAGTTAATCGCCACCGGCAGGAAGTGATACTGGATGTTCGGCCAATCGAAGTCTTCCCGGGTACGGATAAAACCGCCCGCTTCGAACTGGTTGCTGGCGCCGATGCCGGTGCCGTTGAACAGCCACTCGGCACCGATGGCCGGTTGGTTGTACCAGAGCAGCGACGGGTACAGCGACACCGGTTGGGTGCAGGCATATTGCAGGTACAGCTCAAGGTGGTCCTGCAGGTTTTCGCCGACGCCGGGCAGGTCGTGGACCACCGGGATGTCGAGGCTTTCGAGCAGTTTGGCCGGGCCGACGCCGGAGCGTTGCAGCAGTTGCGGCGAGGCGATGGCGCCGCTGCACACCAGCACTTCTTTACGCGCACGGGCTTCGACGCGTTCTTCGGCGGCGCCGATCAGGTAACGCACGCCGACCGCACGCTTGCCTTCGAACAGTACTTTGTCGGTCAGGGCATGGGTGACGATGGTCAGGGTGGAACGCTTTTTAGCCGTGTCCAGATAACCGCGTGCGGTGCTGGCGCGCCGGCCGTTTGGCGTGACGGTACGGTCCATCGGGCCGAAGCCTTCCTGTTGGTAGCCGTTCAAGTCTTCGGTACGCGGGTAACCGGCCTGTACGCCGGCTTCGACCATGGCGTGGAACAGCGGGTTGTTGCCGGCCTTGGGCGTGGTCACGCTGACCGGGCCGTCGCCGCCGTGGTAGTCGTTGGGGCCGATGTCGCGGGTTTCGGCTTTACGGAAATACGGCAGGCAGTCGAGGTAGGTCCAGTCTTCCAGGCCGGGCAGTTTCGACCAGTTGTCGTAGTCCATGGCGTTGCCACGGATGTAGCACATGCCGTTGATCAGCGAGGAACCGCCCAGGCCCTTGCCGCGCCCGCATTCCATGCGACGGCCGTCCATGTGCGGTTCTGGATCGGTCTCGTAGGCCCAGTTGTAGCGACGGCCCTGCAGCGGGAACGCCAGGGCGGCGGGCATCTGGGTGCGGAAGTCGAGACGGTAATCCGGGCCGCCGGCTTCCAGCAGCAGGACGGTGACGCCTTCGTCTTCGGTCAGACGGGTCGCCAGGGTGTTACCGGCGGAGCCGGCACCCACAATGATGTAATCGTATTCTTGGGACATTGAATGCACCCTCTTTGAAGTGTGGTCAGGTCGGGCCTCATCGGGGGCAAGCCCCCTCCCACCTTTGAAGGTATTCACAATTCAAATGTGGGAGGGGGCTTGCCCCCGATAGCGGCCTCACAGGCAACGCAAGGCTCAGGCTTTAGAACACCGAGGCGTAATCGCCCAACTCGACCTGTACCGATTTGATGCGGGTGAAGTTGTTCAGCGAGCTGATCCCGTTCTCACGGCCCACGCCCGACTGTTTGTAGCCACCGACCGGCATTTTCGCGTCGGACTCGCCCCAGGCATTGATCCAGCAGATGCCCGCTTCCAGTTGATGAATCACGCGGTGGGCGCGGTTCAGGTCCTTGGTCACCAGGCCGGCGGCGAGGCCGAAGTCGGTGTCGTTGGCGCGGCGGATCACTTCTTCTTCAGTCTCGTAGGTGAGGATGCTCATCACCGGGCCGAAGATTTCTTCACGGACGATGGTCATTTCGTCGGTGCAGTCGGTGAACACGGTCGGGGCAACAAAGGCGCCTTTGGCGAAGTCGCCGTCGGTCAGGCGGTCGCCGCCGCACAGCACGCGAGCGCCTTCGGCCTTGCCCTTGGCGATGTAGCCGAGCACGCTTTCCATGTGGGCGAAGCTGACCAGCGGGCCGAAGTTGGTGTTGTCGTCCTGCGGGTCGCCGATGCGGATGCGCGCAACACGTTCGGCGATCTTGGCTTCGAACGCGGCTTGCAGGTGCTTGGGCACGAACACGCGAGTACCGTTGGTGCAGACCTGACCGGAGCTGTAGAAGTTGGCCATCATCGCGATGTCGGCGGCGCGGTCCAGGTCGGCGTCCTCGAACACGATCAGCGGCGACTTGCCGCCCAGTTCCATGGTCACTTCCTTGAGCGAAGAGCTGGAGGCGCTGGCCATGACTTTCTTGCCGGTGTCGGTGCCGCCGGTGAACGAGACTTTCTCGATGCGCGGGTGCTCGGTCAGCCAGGTGCCGACCTCACGACCGCTGCCGGTCAATACGTTGAACACACCGGCCGGAACACCGGCCTCGGTGTAGATCTCCGCCAGTTTCAGGGTGGTCAGCGAGGTGACTTCGCTGGGTTTGAAGATCATCGCGTTACCGGCGGCCAGGGCCGGTGCGGATTTCCACAGGGCGATCTGGATCGGGTAGTTCCACGCGCCGATACCGGCGACCACGCCCAGCGGCTCGCGGCGGGTGTAGACGAACGAGGTGTCGCGCAGCGGGATCTGCTCGCCTTCGATGGCTGGCACCAGGCCCGCGTAATATTCCAGCACGTCGGCGCCGGTGACGATGTCGACGTACTTGGTTTCGGAGAAGGATTTACCGGTGTCCAGGGTTTCCAGGGCGGCCAGTTCGTCATTGCGCTCGCGCAGGATGTCGACGGCACGACGCAGGATGCGCGAACGCTCCATGGCGGTCATGGCGGCCCAGATTTTCTGGCCTTTTTCAGCGCTGACCACGGCACGTTCAACGTCATCGAACGTTGCGCGTTGCACTTGGGCGAGAACTTCACCGTTAGCCGGGTTGATGGCTTCGAAGGTGGCATCGCTGCCAGCGTCGCTGTAGCCGCCGTCAATGTAGAGTTTTTGCAGGTCGAAACGGGCCATAAAGTCCTCGCAAGTGCATAAGTGGTTGGCGTTAACCACTGAGGGGTGGCCAATAAGAGTCTGGCAACACCGATCAGTGGAGGTTCAGGGGTTGAGCGGTTATGTGTGCTCTAACTCACCTGCTTGGCCAATTGGAAATCCATGTATTCGTAAGCGATCCGTTGCGCCTGCGCCGTGTCGAATTCATCTCCCGACAGGGCGCCGCGCAACCACAAACCGTCGATCAAGGCCGCCAGGCCTCGGGCTGCGCTGCGTGCATCCGGCAGCGGCAACACGCGGCGGAACTGGCAGCACAGGTTGGAATACAGGCGGTGATCGTTGATCCGCTGCAACCTGTGCAAAGACGGGTGGTGCATGCTGGTCGCCCAGAAGGCCAACCAGGTTTTCATTGCCGGGCCGTTGACCTGGCTGGCGTCGAAGTTGCCGCCGATGATCACTTGGAGGTGCGCCCGTGGCGTGTCCTCCGTCAACGCTTGTCGCCGTTCGTGGACGTTCTCGATCAGCACATTCATCAAGTACCGCATCGTGGCCGCGATCAGGCCGTTCTTGTCCTTGAAGTAGTGACTGATGATGCCGTTCGAAACGCCGGCCAAGCGGGCGATCAGCGCAATGCTGGCATCTCCCATTCCGACTTGATCGATGGCCGTCAGCGTGGCTTCGATCAGTTGTTGGCGGCGTATGGGTTGCATACCGACCTTGGGCATGGAGTACCTCTCCTCAGGCCTGCCGGCGGGCGATGACGTCCGTCGACTCGATGGCCAGTCTATTTTGTTTTGATTGAACGTTCAATCAACAAAGAATAAGCTCTGCGACAAATGGTCGCTGCCTGCCGGTATTTCCTACCGGTAGGTGGCGACATCTGACACCTGTGAAAACCCTTGAAACAGGCCATTTCAGAGCCTGAACACCGCCTCGGCGGGCTCAAGAATTTTCGGGGTGTCTTTATAACACCCGTCCGTCGACTGCCGAAAAATCGATGAGCACGGGATCACCGCTGCCTTGTGTTTCTCTCTCGCACTGCCTGGAGCATCTGCGCCATGAGTTCTGCCTCTCTAATAAAAACCCCACCGGAAAAGGTGCGGGTCAACGGTTGGGTGTTCTACACCTCCACCGCACTGATTCTGTTGCTGACCGCCATTTTGATCATCGCCCCGCAAGAGGCCGGCCGGATGCTCGGCGTGGCGCAGGCGTGGTTATCGAAAAGCTTCGGCTGGTACTACATGCTGGTGATCGCCGCCTACCTGGTGTTTGTGGTCGGCCTGGCGTTTTCGTCCTACGGCAAGTTGAAACTGGGCAGCAAGGACGACACCCCGGACTTCAGCTACGGCGCCTGGGCCGGCATGCTGTTTTCGTCGGGTATCGGCATCTCGTTGCTGTATTTCGGCGCGTCGGAGCCGTTGGACCATTACTTCAACCCGCCCGAAGGCGCGGCCGCCAGCAACGGCGCGGCGCGCCAGGCGCTGCAATTGACCTTCCTGCACTGGGGCCTGCACGGCTGGGCGATCTATGCGCTGGTCGGCCTGGCCGTGGCGTACTTCGCGTACCGCCATAACCAGCCACTGGCCCTGCGTTCGGCGTTGTACCCGCTGGTGGGCGAGCGTTGGGTCAAAGGCGCGGCCGGCCACGCGGTGGACGGGTTCGGCATGTTCGTGACCCTGCTGGGCCTGGTGACCAACCTCGGTATCGGCGCGATGCAGGTGTCGTCCGGCCTGGAAAACCTGTTCGGCATGCAGCACAGCAACACCAACCTGCTGATCGTGATCATCGTGATGAGCACTGTGGCGACCATTGCCGCCGTGTCGGGGGTGGAGAACGGCATTCGTCGCCTGTCCAACCTCAACATCGTGTTGTTCAGCGGCTTGCTGATCTTCGTGCTGTTGTTCGGCCCGACCCTGCACCTGCTCAACGGCCTGGTGCAGAACACCGGTGACTACCTCAACGGCATCCTCCTGAAAACCTTCGACCTGTATGTGTACGAAGGCGACGCCGACAAGACCGAACGCTGGATGGGCCTGTGGACCCTGTTCTACTGGGCCTGGTGGATTTCCTGGGCGCCGTTCGTGGGCATGTTCATCGCACGGATTTCCCGGGGCCGCACGGTGCGTGAACTGGTGGCCGGCGTGCTGCTGATCCCGCTGGGCTTCACCCTGGCGTGGTTGTCGATCTTCGGTAACTCGGCGCTGGACCTGGTGTTGAACCAGGGCGCGGTGGCGTTGGGCAAGACGGCGCTGGAACAACCGTCGATGGCCATCTACCAATTGCTGGAGCATTACCCGGCGTCGAAAATCGTCATCGGCGTGTCGATCTTTGTCGGCTTCGTGCTGTTCCTGACCCCGGCGGACTCCGGCGCGGTGATGATGGCCAACCTTTCCTGCAAAGGCGGCAACGTGGACGAAGACGCGCCGCACTGGCTGCGGATCTTCTGGTCGGCGGTGATCACCCTGGTGACCATCGGCCTGCTGTTTGCGGGTAACTTCGAAGCCATGCAAACCATGGTGGTGCTGGCGGGGCTGCCGTTCTCGGTGGTGCTGATTGTCTTTATGTTCGGTTTGCACAAGGCGATGCGCCAGGACATGGCGACGGAACTGGAGCAGGCGCAATTGGCCGAGCGTGGCCGTCGTGGTTTCAGCGAGCGATTGACCGCCCTGGACCTGCAACCGAGCCAGGCCACGGTGCAGCGCTTTATGGACAAGCACGTCACGCCGGCGCTGGAAGACGCGACGAAGGCGTTGCGCGACCAGGGGCTGGATGTGCAGACCCTGTTGGGCAAATCCAAGCGTTGCATCGGCGTGCGTATCGAGATGGAAGAGGGCAACCCGTTTGTCTACGAAGTGAGCCTGGACGGCTACGCGGTGGCGTCGGACGAACTGCCCGAGGCGGAGCGCGCCCGTTACTACCGGGCCGAGGTGTACCTGCACAACGGGCCTCAGGAGTACGACCTGATGGGCTTCGCCCAGGAGCAGATCACCCGGGACGTGCTCGATCAGTTTGAAAGCCATCGGCAGCTCCTTGGCCGTGTCTATAGCTGATGGTTGAAGCCTGGTGGTGTCCCCACTGACACCACTGGGGCAAAAAATGTGGGAGGGGGCTTGCCCCCGATTGCAGTGTGTCAGTCAGCTCGTCTGTTACTGATACACCGCTATCGGGGGCAAGCCCCCTCCCACATTTTGACCCTGTTTCTCCAATGGGTTATGCGGTGTTTGTTAGCCCAGGTTCTTGCCCAGCAGGGCATGGTAGAGCTCGCTGTCGCCAAGAATCCCCACCACCTGGTTGTTGTCGTGCAACACCAACTTGTTGCCCGTCTGGTAGCGGATCTGCAGCGCATCGCGCATGCCGATATTCGAGTCCACCAGTGTCGGCAGGCGGCCCAGGCCTTCCACGGGTTGCCCCGGTGCCCAGTTCTGCAGGTTCATCACCGCGCCATTCTGGCGTGCGCCCCGGATGGTGTTGCCTTCGGCCAGGTCGAGCCACGAGTCGCCGCCCGGATCGAGGCATACCGAGCCGTTGATGCGTTTGCAGTTGTCCAGCGTCCGCATCAGGCTGCGCCCGCACAGCACGTTCAGCGGGTTGGTATGTGCGACGAAGGTACGCACATAATCGTCCGCCGGGTTCAGCACGATCTCTTCCGGCACGCTGTACTGGATGATCTTGCCGTCTTTCATGATCGCGATGCGGCTGCCGAGCTTGAGGGCTTCGTCGAGGTCGTGGCTGACGAACACAATGGTCTTGCTCAGCTTGTTTTGCAGCTCCAGCAACTCGTCCTGCAGGCCTTGGCGGATCAGCGGGTCGAGGGCGGAGAAGGGTTCGTCCATCAGCAGGATGTCGGCGTCCATCGCCAACGCCCGCGCCAGGCCGACGCGCTGCTGCATGCCGCCGGAGAGTTCGTCCGGCTTCTTGTTACGCCATTGGCTCAGGCCCACCAGTTCGAGCTTTTCGTCCACCAGCTTGCGCCGGTCTTTCTCCGGGCGGCCCTGCATTTCGAGGCCGAAGCTGATGTTCTCGCGCACGGTCAGCCAGGGCATCAGGGCGAACTTCTGGAATACCATGGCGATGCGTTTGGTACGCATCATTTTCAGCTCGGCCGGGGTGCAGGAGGCGATGTCGATCTGGCGCCCTTCATGCTCGACGAACAACTGGCCACGGCTGACGGTGTTGAGGCCGTTGATGCAGCGCAGCAGGCTCGACTTGCCGGAGCCCGACAGGCCCATCAGCACACAGATCTCGCCTTTTTCCACATCCAGGCTGGCTTTTTCAACGCCGACGATCTGGCCGGTCTTTTTCAGGATCTCGTTACGGCTCATGCCCTGGTCCAGCAGCTTGAGCGCTTCGCGTGGGTCTTTGGAGAAGATCACGTCGACATTGTCGAATCGGATAATGCTCATGCATCACCCCCTACTCTGGCGTCGGGTTGTTTGCAGATGCGGTCGAGCATGATGGCCAGCAGCACGATCGCCAGGCCGGCTTCAAAGCCCAGGGCGATGTCGGCGGTGTTCAGTGCGTTGACCACCGGCTTGCCGAGGCCGTCGGCACCCACCAGGGCGGCGATCACCACCATCGACAGCGACAGCATGATGCATTGGGTAATGCCGGCAGCAATGCTCGGCATGGCGTGGGGCAGTTCAATGCGCGAGAGCAATTGACGGCGCGAGCAGCCGAAGGCTTTGCCGGCGTCCATCAACTCTTGCGGTACATCACGGATACCCAGGTAGGTCAGGCGGATCGGCGCGGCAATCGCGAACACCACCGTGGAAATCAACCCAGGCACCACACCCAGCCCGAAGAGGGTCAGGGTAGGGATGAGGTAGACGAAGGTCGGTACGGTCTGCATCAGATCGAGCACCGGCCGCATCAGGGTGTAGAACATCGGTTTGTGCGCGGCAACAATGCCCAGCGGCACGCCGATGACCACGCAGACCAGGGTGGCGAACAGCACCTGCGCGAGGGTCTCCATGGTTTCCTGCCAGTACCCCAGGTTGAGGATCAGCAGGAAGGAGGCGATGACAAAAACAGTCAGGCCCCATTTACGTTGAATGAAGTGAGCCAGCAGCGCAATCAGACCGATCAATGCCAGCGGATTGAACCAGGTCAGCGCGAACGTCACGCCGTGGATCATCGTTTCCAGGGTCGATGCGATTGCGTCGAAGTAGTTGGCACCGTGTTGGGTCAACCATTCGACGAAGGCAGCGATGTACTGGCCTAGTGGGATTTTCTGTTCAGTCAGCATGGTAGTGAATGTCCACATGCGAAGGGGAAAACATCCCGGGCCAGCGCACCAGCCCGGGGTCAGCAGGGATTACTTGGCGAGGTAAGCTTTGACGGCCTCCAGACCTGGTTTGCCATCGACGGTGGTGACACCGGCAAGCCAGGTATCGAGCACTTGCGGGTTCTTCTTCAGCCAGGCCTTGGCCGCGGCGTCGGGTTTCATCTTGTCGTCCAGGACGTTACCCATCAGGGTGCTTTCCATGTTCAGGGTGAACGACAGGTTTTTCAGCAACTGGCCGACGTTGCTGCATTCCTGGGTGTAGCCCTTGCGCACGTTGGTGTAGATGGTGGCCTGGCCGTAGTTGGGACCGAACGAGTCGTCACCCCCGGTCAGGTACTTCATCTTGAAGCGGGTGTTCATCGGGTGCGGTTCCCAGCCGAGGAACACGATGGCCTTGCCGCGCTTGGTGGCGCGTTCGACCTGCGACAGCATCCCGGCTTCGCTGGACTCGACGACTTTGAAACCGGCCGACTTCAAGCCGAACGCGTCCTTGTCGATCAGGGTTTGAATGGTGCGGTTGCCGTCGTTGCCAGGTTCGATGCCGTAGATTTTGCCTTCCAGCTCATCCTTGAATTTGGCGATATCGGCGAAGTCTTTCAGGCCTTTGTCATACAGCGCCTCGGGAACGGCCAGGGTGTACTTGGCGTTTTCCAGGTTGGCGCGCACGGTTTCCACGGTGCCGGCATCACGGTATGCCTTGATGTCGTTTTCCATGGTCGGCATCCAGTTGCCGAGGAAGATGTCCATGTTCTTGCCGTCGGCCAGGGACTTGTAGGTCACCGGCACCGAAATCATCGTGGTGCGCGGCTTGTAGCCGAGGCCCTTGAGGATTTCGCTGGTGGTCGCGGTCGTGACGGTGATGTCGGTCCAGCCGACATCGGAGAAGTTGACGGTCTGACATTGTGCCGGTTCTGCAGCGTGCGCCAGGACTGGCAGACTCAGCATGGCGGCCAACAACAACGAGGGTGAACCTTTCATGGGGCTAGACTCCTGTGTACTTTCTGGCGGCATTCGCCGCGCTTTATAAGTGTTGCGGTTGGAACGTGCTTTGAGGCGGCGGCACGGTGCCTTGCCAACGAGTCGAGACTGATCATGTACCAGTGAAAATCTGACGCCTACAGGGGGCGTCGTATCCAGTACAGGCAGGGTCGCATCCAGTGTCGGTGACGTCGTTTACAGATTTTTCCTAAGGTAAAACCGCTGTTTTTACCCATCTGCACCGCTAAAAACGCCCAAAACAGGCCCTTGTTCGTGAGCGACGCTGATGAGCATGGTTGCGTCGGTGTGAGACGCCGTGATGGCGGATAAAAGCCTGATGATGCCGCCATCTGGGCGATCTGAGCGTAGCACCTCGTTCAAGCCTGGCCTGTGCTTATCGAGGAGTTCCACGGCAATGGCTATCAGTGTTTTCGACCTGTTCAAGATCGGCATCGGGCCTTCGAGTTCTCACACCGTCGGCCCCATGCGCGCCGCAGCGTTGTTCGTTCAACGGTTGCGTGAACGTGAATGGTTGGAACAGGTGCGGCGCGTCGAAGTTCAGCTCTACGGCTCATTGTCGGCCACCGGCATCGGCCACGGCAGCGACACCGCAACCATCATGGGCCTGATGGGCGAGTGGCCGGACGCAATCGATCCGGCGCAGATCGGCCTGCGTATCCATACCCTGCGCGAGACCGACACGCTGCTGCTGGACGGGCGTTTACCGGTGCCTTTCGTGTGGGCGCGGGACATGCGCCTGCTCGACGAAAACCTACCGTTCCACCCCAATGCCATGACCCTGGTGGTGTTCGGTGCTGACGGCGAGTTGCACCGCGACACCTACTACTCCGTCGGCGGCGGCTTTGTGGTGGATGAAGCCCAGGCGCAAAGCGGCGTGGCGGATATGGACCGCAGCGCATTGCCCTATGAATTCTCCAGCGCGGTGGAGCTGCTGCAACTGTGCAAGAGCCATAACCTGCGCGTCGCCGAGCTGATGCTGGCCAACGAAAAAGTCTGGCGCTCCGAGGATGAAATCCGCAGCGGCCTGATGACGCTCTGGCGCGCCATGCAGGCGTGCGTCGAGCAGGGCCTCAAGCACGAAGGCATCCTGCCCGGCGGCCTGAATGTGCGCCGTCGCGCCGCCAAGTTGCACCGCAGTTTGCTGGAGTTGAGCAAACCCAACGTGATCGGCTCGACCTTGAGCGCGATGGAGTGGGTCAACCTGTTCGCCCTCGCGGTCAACGAAGAAAACGCCGCCGGCGGGCGCATGGTCACCGCGCCGACCAATGGCGCGGCGGGGATCATCCCGGCGGTGCTGCACTACTTTATGAAGTTCAGCGACGACGTCACCGAAGCCAACGTGGTCGACTACCTGCTCAGCGCGGCGGCGGTGGGCATTCTGTGCAAGAAGAACGCCTCGATCTCCGGCGCCGAAGTCGGCTGCCAGGGCGAGGTCGGCTCAGCCTGCGCCATGGCGGCGGCGGGGTTGGCGGAGATCCTCGGCGCCACCCCGGAGCAACTGTGCAACGCCGCCGAAATCGGCCTGGAACACAACCTCGGCCTGACCTGCGACCCGGTGGGCGGCCTGGTACAAGTGCCGTGTATCGAGCGCAACGCGATTGCCGCGGTGAAGGCGATCAACGCCGCGCAGATGGCCCTGCGCGGCGACGGCCAGCACTTTATCTCCCTCGACCGGGTGATCCGCACCATGCGCGATACGGGGGCGGACATGCATGACAAGTACAAAGAGACGTCGCGGGGTGGGTTGGCGGTCAGTGCGGTTGAGTGTTGAGACCGCGTCGCCGCTATCGGGGGCAAGCCCCCTCCCACATTTTGAATTGTGAACTCGGTCGAGTGTGGGAGGGGCGGTGCGACGATTCGACTTGCCCCCGATAGCGCCAGTCCAAACAACCCTGCTCATAAAGTGAACACCAAAACCAAAAGCGCCACCTTTTAGCGCGTCGCAAACAGATAAGTAGCCCCCAAACGATTTCCCCTCCGACCACCCGTCACCCGTGCCTGCGGTGACAGACGCTTGCTTCGCCCTCAAAGCGCCTACCCACAAGTGCTACCGATCTGCTCACAGCCCTTGAACGGGGCCGTTTGCGCCGCCGATTCGGGGCATATTCCGCACTTCGTACAGGGGCTTGTCTAGACACATCAAGAGGTCGTTTTCAGGAGTTATTGAATGGCCATTCAAATTTAGGCATGGCAATTGCTCTATCAACTCAACGCCTCTCTCTGCATCAGAGACGAGCGCAATAACAAGAGCCTCGCCTGAGGCCATCACCCGCTTTGTGTGAGGAGATACCGCGATGACGTCGTTCAACTCCGGGGCCCAACCCCAGAACCGTGCGCCTCAATCCATCGGCTTTCTGCTGCTGGACAATTTCACGCTGATTTCCCTGGCTTCGGCAGTGGAACCGCTGCGCATGGCCAACCAGTTGTCCGGGCGCGAGTTGTATCGCTGGACAACCCTGAGTGTCGACGGCAACCAGGTGTGGGCCAGCGACGGTTTGCAAATCACCCCCGATGCCGCCATGCACAAAGCCCCGGCCCTGGACACCGTCATCGTGTGCGGCGGCGTGGGTATCCAGCGCACCGTCACCCGTGAACATGTGTCGTGGCTGCAAAGCCAGGCGCGCCAGTCCCGTCGCCTCGGCGCGGTGTGTACCGGCAGTTGGGCCCTGGCCTGCGCCGGGTTGCTCGATGGCTTCGATTGCAGCGTGCACTGGGAATGCCTGGCGTCGATGCAGGAAGCCTTCCCGCGCGTGTCGATGAGCACCCGCCTGTTCACCCTCGACCGCAACCGCTTCACCAGCTCCGGCGGCACCGCGCCGCTGGACATGATGCTGCACCTGATCAGCCGCGACCACGGCCGTGAACTGTCGGCGGCGATCTCCGAGATGTTCGTGTACGAGCGCATCCGCAATGAACAGGATCACCAGCGTGTGCCGCTCAAGCACATGCTCGGCACCAACCAGCCGAAGTTGCAGGAAATCGTCGCGCTGATGGAAGCCAACCTCGAAGAACCGATCGACCTGGATGAGCTGGCGGTGTACGTCGCCGTGTCGCGGCGCCAGCTGGAGCGGCTGTTCCAGAAATACCTGCACTGCTCGCCGTCGCGCTACTACCTCAAGCTGCGCCTGATTCGCGCACGGCAGTTGCTCAAGCAAACGCCGATGTCGATCATCGAAGTGGCGTCGGTGTGCGGGTTCGTGTCCACGCCGCACTTCTCCAAGTGCTACCGCGAATACTTCGGTATTCCGCCACGGGATGAGCGCGTCGGTTCCAACACCACCCAGCAGGTGGCGATGATGCCGATTCCGCCGGCCTTGGTGTTGTCCCCGTTGTCGGGGCCGATGTCGGCGTTGAGCCAGGCGCGCAATGAGTCGACGTTTGCCAGTGTGAGGCTCTAGACCGAGTCGCCTGCATCGGGGGCAAGCCCCCTCCCACATTTGACTGTATTCACAATTCGAGTGTGGGAGGGGGCTTGCCCCCGATAGCGGTCTGTCAGACGCCGGAGTTCTGTTTGAACTGCATCAGCGCCGGCAATAACTGCCTGTCGATCGCCTGCCGCACCGCCGGCAGAATCGTCGCACTGCCGCTGTACATCTGCTCGACCATGCCCTTGAGCGCCTTGGCCCGCGCTTCGCTCAAACCGCGTACCGCACATTCACAGGCCTGCTCGGCGCTGGCGCCGCTGGACACCTCGAAACCGAGCGAGCGCAGTTTGCTCAGCAGGTCATCCTGGTCAATCAAATCCGCGTGCATCATGACGTTTATCCTGGTGAAGGGAGCGGGGGGATCGATTTGGATTCTGGTAGCCGACCAGGCGGTCGGCAAGGGCAGAATGCACGAATGGCTCGGATGGCTATGAACAGGTCGTTTTCGGGCCATTTGGCGCGGGCAGGCCAATGACGCGGCCGAGGAGGGCGGGAGTGGGCAGGTCGACTTGCGTGGCGCGGATGGCCGCGAGGCGTTCCAGTGTCGCCTCGGTGAACGGCGCCGAGCGCGGCCCGGCGAGGTCGACGTGCAGCAGCATCTGTTCGTTGCCCGCCAGTTCCTTGTCGTCGCTCACCCGGTGCAGGCTGTGATAGAGGTGCAGGCGCTTGGCATCGTGGGCGATCAGTTGGGTCCGCACCTCCACGTCGGCGCCGAGTTTCACTTCGTGCAGGTAGTTCAGGTGCAGCTCCAGGGTGAACAGCGAATGGCCGCTGGCGGCGCGGTTTTCGCTGTCCAGGCCGAGGGTGTCCATCAACGCGTCGGTGGCGTAGCTGAAGATCAGCAGGTAGAACGCGTCGCGCAGGTGGCCGTTGTAATCCACCCAGTCGGGGTGGACCTGGGTGGTGTAGGTGGTCAGTGCCGGCATGCTGGGGGGTTCCTTATTCGGCGAAGGTCATGCCGTGCTTGGCTTTAGTGGTCTTCACCGCTTCCAGCACCGCCAACAGACAATCATCACGATAGCGCTCCAGCGCCGAAATGCTGTGGTTACCCAACTGCTCGCGGGTGCCGTCGACCACATCGTCGATCAACTTGTCGGTCAGCTCCGGCGCCGGCAGGTGGGTCCACGGCAACTGCAACGCCGGGCCGAACTGCGCCATGAAGTGCCGCATCCCGGCATCGCCGCCGGCCAGGGTGTAGGTCAGGAACGTGCCCATGAACGACCAGCGCAAGCCGGCGCCAAAACGGATTGCGTCGTCGATCTCGCCGGTAGTGGCAACGCCATCGTTGACCAGGTGCAGCGCCTCGCGCCACAGGGCTTCGAGCAGGCGATCGGCGATAAAGCCGGGGACCTCCTTGCGCACATGCAACGGGCGCATGCCGAGGGATTCATACACCTGGATCGCCGCCTGGATCGCCTCGGGCGCGGTGTGTTTGCCGCCCACCACTTCCACCAGCGGCAGCAGGTACACCGGGTTGAACGGGTGACCGACGACGCAGCGTTCAGGGAGGGTCGAGCCTTCATAGAATTCGCTGGGCAACAGGCCCGAGGTACTGGAGCCGATCAACGCATTCGGCTTGGCGGCCGCGCTGATCTTGCTGTGCAGCTCCAGTTTCAGCTCCAGGCGTTCCGGGGCGCTTTCCTGGATGAAGTCGGCGTCTTTCACGCACGCCTCGATCGTCGCGACAAAACGCAGGCGGTCCTGCGATGCGCCGGGGGCCAGGCCTTGTTTCTCCAGGGCGCCCCAGGCATTGGCGACGCGTTGGCGCAGCGCGGCTTCGGCACCGGGCGCCGGGTCCCAGGCCACCACGTCGAGGCCATTGGCCAGGGCGCGGGACACCCAACCGCTGCCGATCACACCGCTGCCGAGGGCGGCGAAGGTTTTGATATCTGTAATAAAACGCATGGCGACATTCCTGAATAAGGTGATGTTCCCCTGTGGGAGGGGGCTTGCCCCCTCCCACAGGTTTTGATCCGGTTTGGGTTGGGGGGTTAGCTGCGTTTTTTGAGGCCCATTTTCAGGCGCCCTTCGGCCGGGGTCATGACCCGCGCGCCCAGGCGGCTGAGGATTTCACTGGCGCGTTCCACCAGTTGACCGTTGGTGGCCAGCACGCCCTTGTCCAGCCACAGGTTGTCTTCCAGCCCGACGCGCACGTTGCCGCCGAGCAGCACCGCCTGCGCCGCCATCGGCATTTGCATGCGGCCGATGCCGAAGCCGGCCCACACCGCGTCGGCGGGCAGGTTGTCGACCATGGCTTTCATGGTGGTGGTGTCGGCCGGCGCGCCCCACGGGATGCCCAGGCACAGTTGGAACAGCGGGTCGTCGAGCAGGCCTTCCTTGATCATCTGCTTGGCGAACCACAGGTGGCCGGTGTCGAAGATTTCCAGCTCGGCTTTTACGCCCAGTTCCTGAATGCGTTTGGCGCCGGCCCGCAGTTGCGCCGGGGTGGACACGTAAATGGTGTCGCCATCGCCGAAGTTCAGCGTGCCGCAGTCGAGCGTGCAGATTTCCGGCAGCAGCGCTTCGACATGGGCCAGGCGCGTCAGCGGGCCGACCAGGTCGGTGTTGGGGCCGAATGCCATGGGCGTCTCACCGCCGCCGATCTCCAGGTCGCCGCCCATGCCGGCGGTGAGGTTGACGATGATGTCGATGTCGGCCTCACGGATACGCTCCATCACTTCGCGGTACAAGGCGACGTCGCGGCTGAACTTGCCGGTCTCGGGGTTGCGCACATGGCAGTGAACGACAGTGGCGCCAGCCTTGGCGGCTTCCACGGCGGCGGCGGCGATTTGTTTGGGGGTGACCGGTACATGGGGGCTTCTGGCGCTCGTGTCGCCAGCACCGGTGAGTGCGCAGGTGATGATGACGTCGTGGTTCATGGGGCAGGTTCCTTACAGGCGTGATTTCAAGGCGTAGCGAGGCCGTTCGCGGTCAGGCACGACCGCGAAACGGTGCGTCGAATACCGTTATTTGCTGGTCAGTTGCAGGTTGGCGGCCGCCGGTTTGCCGTCGAAGGTGGTCACGCCTTCGAGCCAGCGCGCCTGGTCTTGCGGGTGATCCTTGAGCCACTGCTTGGCGGACTCGAAGGCGTCCTTGTGTTCCAGCAACGGCTGCATCATTCGGCTCTCGTCGGCGGCGGTGAAGGTCAGGTTGGTCAGCAGCTTGTGGACGTTGGGGCACTGCTCGGCATAGGTCGGCGAGGTGACGCTCCACACGGTGGCCATACCTTCGTTCGGGCCCAGGGCGTCTTCGCTGCCGGTGAGGTAGGTCATCGCGATGTTGACGTTCATCGGGTGCGGCGCCCAGCCGAAGAACACCACGGCTTCCTTGCGACGCACCGCGCGGTCGACGGCGGCGAGCATGCCCGCTTCGCTGGACTCCACCAGCTGGAATTTGCCCAGGCCGAACTGGTTCTTGGCGATCATCGCCTTGATCTGGGTGTTGGCACCCGAGCCCGGCTCGATGCCGTAGAGCTTGCCGCCCAGTTCTTTCTCGAACCTGGCGATGTCGGCGAAGGTTTTCAGGCCTTTGTCGGCCAGATAAGTCGGCACCGCCAGGGTCGCGCGCGCGTCTTCCAGGCTCGGTTTATCGAGGACCTTGACCTGCTTGGCGTCGACGAACGGGGCGATGGTCTGGGTCATCAGCGGGTTCCAGTAGCCGAGGAACAAGTCCAGGCGCTGGTCGCGGATGCCGGCGAAGATGATTTGCTGGGACGCGCTGGTCTGTTTGGTCTTGTAGCCGAGGCCATCGAGCAACACTTGGGTCATGGCGCTGGTGGCGATCACGTCGGTCCAGTTCACCACGCCCATACGCACGTTCTGGCAGGATGGCGCGTCGGCCGCGAAGACGCTGGTACTCAAGATGGCGCTGGCGCTGAATGCGAGCACGCAGCGGCTGATCAGTCGGTTCATGGTGGTTCCCTCGGCAGGTCGTTATTGTGGGGGCCGGCGTCTTTGTGCGCCGTGGGGTCACGTTACGCAGCTTGAAGGGCGACAAAACGCACGGCGGCGACCCGCTCTTGCACTGCAGCGACCTGTGCTCTTGAATGGGCCGTTGAACTGGCGTATCACAGTGACCACGCTGCCGGTCCTACGAGAGCGCACCATGTCCCAGGATTTCTACTTTCTGCTGATGCCGGGGTTCTCGGCCATCGGCTTTATCTCCGCGCTCGAACCGCTGCGCGTGGCCAACCGCTTTCGTGGCGAGTTGTACCGCTGGCATGTGTTGAGCGCGGACGGCGGCGCGGTGCTGGCGAGCAATGGCATGTCGGTCAACGCCGACGCGGCGCTGGAGCCGCTGAAAAAAGGCGCGACGCTGATGGTGGTCGCCGGTTTCGAACCGCTTGAATTCGCCACTCCGGCCCTCGAACATTGGCTGCGCCGCCTCGACCATGACGGTGTGACCCTCGGCGCCATCGACACCGGCGCCTGCATCCTGGCCGAGGCCGGGCTGCTCGACGGCCACCGCCTGACCCTGCACTGGGAAGCCATCGACGCCTTCAAAGAAGCCTATCCGCACCTGAGCGTGACCCAGGAACTGTTCGAGATCGACCGCCGCCGCATCACCTGCGCCGGCGGCACCGCTTCCATCGACCTGATGCTCGACCTGATCGCCCAGGCCCACGGCCCCGACCTGGCAATCCAGGTCTCCGAGCAATTCGTGCTCGGGCGCATCCGCCCGCGCAAAGACCACCAGCGCATGCAGATCGCCACGCGCTACGGCATCAACAACAAGAAGTTGGTGCAGGTGATCGGCGAGATGGAACAACACACCGAACCGCCGTTGAGCACCCTGGCCCTGGCCGAGGCGATCAAGGTCACGCGGCGCCAGTTGGAGCGGCTGTTTCGCCTGCATCTGAACGACACGCCGAGCAACTTCTACCTCGGCCTGCGCCTGGAAAAAGCGCGGCAGTTGTTGCGCCAGAGCGACATGAGCGTGCTGGAAGTGAGCCTTGCCTGCGGCTTTGAGTCGCCGTCGTATTTCACCCGCAGTTATCGGGCGCGGTTTGCCAAGTGTCCGCGGGAGGATCGGCGACGGGAGGTGGTTTGATCGGCGATTATAGTCAATTATACTCGCGACTATAATTTATAGTTTGTTCAATAATTGAGTATAAAAGCATGTCCAAGCCCAGCGGTTTTGTGTTCCGCCGCCCCACCCTGGCAAGCAGTATTGCCGATGGCCTGGTGGGCGTGGGTATCCAGGATTTCACCTCTGGCCTGTTTCTCGCGGCGCCGCGTCGTACCGGCAAAAGTACTTTTCTGCGCGAAGACCTTCTCCCCGAGTGCCAGGCTCGGGGTTGGCTGACGGTGTATGTGGACCTGTGGGCCGACAAGGAGAAAGATCCCGCCGAGCTGATTTCCAGCGCCATTGCCGGTGCGTTGGTGCCTTTCGAAAAGGGCATCCGAAAACTGGCGAAGAACATCGGCATCGAAAAACTCAGCTTCCTGCGCACCTTGTCCTGGGACTTCACCAAGCCTCAACTGCCCGTGGGCGCGACCCTTACGCAAGCACTGGAATTACTTCACCGCGCCGCCGAGAAAACCGTGGTGCTGGTGATTGATGAAGCCCAGCACGCGCTCACCACCGAAGCGGGCATCAATGCCATGTTCGCCCTCAAGGCCGCACGCGACCAGCTCAACCAGGGCCGCGAAGGCGAGGGCAGTGGCTTACACCTGGTGTTCACCGGCTCCAACCGCGACAAGCTCGCTCATTTGGTGCTGGGCAAAAGCCAGCCGTTCTTCGGCTCCAGCATCACGCCGTTTCCGTTGCTGGGTAAGGCGTTCACTCAGGCTTACACCGCGCATCTCAACGCGCATCTGGCCGAGACCAACCAATTCAACGCGGCGGATATCGACGAAGCGTTTGAGTTGGTAGGCCGGCGCCCCGAGATGCTGCGCACCATCATCGGTGAAGTGGCCCTGGAGTTGGGCGAGGCGAGCAACCTGGGCCAGTTGCTGCACAGCCGCGCGGAAGTGCTGCGCGCCGGCGTCTGGAACGAATTCGAAAGCGCCTGGAACGCCCTCACCCTTGCGCAACGTGCCGTGCTGCAAGTGATGGTGGAGCGTTCGCAACACAATCAACCCTTCGCCCCGTTCACCGACAGCACCCTCACTGCGGTCAGCAAGGCGCTGGAGGAGATGGGCAGCGACGTGGTGCCCGGCACTCAGACCATCCAGGCGTGTATCGATGCCCTGCGTGACAAGGAACTGGTATGGAAGTCCAGCCGCGGCGGTTATGCCCTGGAAGACAAGTCCTTCGGCGACTGGCTGCTGCACAAGCACCGTACACCCGGCTAAACACACCACAAAGCCAATGTGGGAGGGGGCAAGCCCCCTCCCACAGTAAATTGTCGGTGTGCCTATTGCTTTATCAGGGCCGAACACGCCGCCTTGAAGGCTTCATGCTGGTACACCCCTTCTCCTGTAAGCGACCAAGATCAAATGTGGGAGGGGGCTTGCCCCCTCCCACAGTGAATTGTCGGTGTGCTTATTGCTTTATCAGGGCCGAACAAGCCGTCTTGAAGGCTTCATGCTGGTACACCCCTTCTCCTGTAAGCGACCAAGATCAAATGTGGGAGGGGGCTTGCCCCCGATGACGGTGGATCAGCGGCCCCTGAGTGGCTGACACATCGCCATCGGGGGCAAGCCCCCTCCCACAGTAAATTGTCGGTGTGCTTATTGCTTTATCAGGGCCGAACACGCTGCCTTGAAGGCTTCATGCTGGTACACCCCTTCTCCTGTAAGCGACAAAGATCAAATGTGGGAGGGGGCTTGCCCCGATGACGGTGGATCAGCGGCCCCTGAGTGGCTGACACATCGCCATCGGGGGCAAGCCCCCTCCCACAGTAAATTGCCGGTGTGCCTATTGCTTTATCAGGGCCGAACACGCCGCCTTGAAGGCTTCATGCTGGTACTACACCCCTTCTCCTGTAAGCGACAAAGATCAAATGTGGGAGGGGGCTTGCCCCCGATGACGGTGGGTCAGCGGCACCTGAGTGGCTGACACACCGCCATCGGGGGCAAGCCCCCTCCCACAGTAAATTGTCGGTGTGCCTATTGCTTTATCAGGGCCGAACACGCTGCCTTGAAGGCTTCATGCTGGTACACCCCTTCTCCTGTAAGCGACAAAGATCAAATGTGGGAGGGGGCTTGCCCCCGATGACGGTGGATCAGCGGCCCCTGAGTGGCTGACACACCGCCATCGGGGGCAAGCCCCCTCCCACAGTGAATTGCCGGTGTGCCTGTTGCTTTATCAGGGCCGAACACGCTGCCTTGAAGGCTTCATGCTGGTACACCCCTTCTCCTGTAAGCGACAAAGATCAAATGTGGGAGGGGGCAAGCCCCCTCCCACAGTGAATTGTCGGTGTGCCTATTGCTTTATCAGGGCCGAACACGCCGCCTTGAAGGCTTCATGCTGGTACTTGTTCAGCGTCGCCGGCAGATCGAAATTGTGCTTCTTGTTCTGCGCATTGATGGTCTGCGGCGACAGCAGCGTCACTTCAACCCCCTCCAGCAGTTGAAACACCCCTTCAATCTTGAACGTGGTCGGGCCGCCGGCGAATTCGCCTTTTTTGCTGCGCTTCTTGATGGCGATGCGTTCGATGGCGTTGTCCTGCACGAACGCCTTCACCTGGGCGGCGAAGGCTTTGACGTTGGCCGCTTCATCGTCGTCTTCGAGGGCGATTTTCTTGGTGGCCAGGGCGACGTGGGTCAGCGTCTGATTGTTCAGGGAGGCAACGGCGATGATGGCTTCGCTGCCTTTGATTTCGATGCCGCAGAGAGTCATTGGGTCGCCTTGGAGCAAAAAAGAGAGGCCGCAATAGTATCAGGGTCGAGGGCTGAGACGGCCGCCGTCCACCCGTCGGGAACGTGCTCGACCTGTTATTTTTGACAGTAGACCGCCGCGTGCCCGGTCTCATAGATTCCCTGAAGGAGCCTGCCGAGGGTTCCGGCCTGTTCCATGGCTATTCCGACAAGGGAGTTATGCAATGAATATTCGCAAGGAAATTCGCGCACTGACCGCAACGGAACAACTGGAGTTTATCAACACGTTATTGGCGATGAAGCGTTCCGGTGTCTACGACAAGTATGTTCATTGGCATCACGCCGTCATGAAGGCCACGGTCTACCCGAACGAACCCCAAGATCCCAACTACCGTAACGGTGCTCACCGGGGGCCGGCATTTCTGCCGTGGCACCGTGAAATGTTGATGCAGTTCGAGGCGGATCTACAAGCGATCAACGTCGGCGTGACGCTGCCTTATTGGGACTGGACGCAGGATGCGGCCGCCCCTGAACAATCGCCGGTGTGGCGCCAGGGTTTCCTGGGTGGGGACGGCGACCCAGCCGATCAGTTTCGCGTGCAGGATGGGGTCTTTGCCCACAAATACGGGAACTGGCCCGTGCCGCCCTATGACGAGGAGGGCTTGCCCGGGCCAGGCCTCAAACGCCAGTTCGGGCAAGTGATCAGCTCACTGCCAACCGAGGACGACCTGCGAGTGGCGATGAACGAAAGCCTGTATGACGAACCCAATTACAACTCGAGCCCTTTCGTCCGCGGTTTCAGAAACCGCCTGGAAGGCTGGATCACCCAGCGTGGCGATCCTGCTGTCAAAACCTCCGGTTCGCAGCTGCATAACCGTGTGCATTTGTGGATTGGCGGCAATATGTTGCCCATGACCTCACCGGATGACCCGGTGTTCTTCCTGCATCACTGTTTCATCGACAAGATCTGGGCGGACTGGCAGGCGCAGAAACGCCTGGATGAGCCGGACCTGGCCCCCCACTATTGCCCCATGCAGGACGGTCCGCCGGGCCACAACTATGATGATGTGATTAATCCCTGGACCCGCCGGATCAGTGAGGTGATGGATATCGCCGCGCTGGGCTACAGCTATGCGCCCAGCCGCCCATTGACGAAAAGCCCGTTCAAGTCGCCCTTCATGGCCTGATGCCTGTGAAGCGTTCCTGCGTTCAATGCGTGGGAATGCTTCACTCCTGGCCGATCGACTCCAAAAACTCCGACCGCTCATCACTCATCCGCGCCAGGCAATCGTTCAGCGCGATCGCATAGGGCTTGGTACCGGTCGCCGCCGGGAAGGTGTCCACCGCGCAATCGGCGTCGCGTAATTTTTCCCACTTCTGCTGGGCATCCTTCAGACGAGCGGTAATGTCTGCCAGCTGTGACTTGTTGCTGCCATAGGTCGAACCCATGCGCTCCAGCAACCCTTGATAGTTATCCTTGAGCAATTGCTCGGCGATGGTTTTGTTGTAGGTGGCGCATTCCAGGGTTTGCTTGTCGTTTTCGATGCCGTCGCACGGCGTGCTGTCGGTGTCTTCGGCCGCGTGGACGCCGGTTGCGATGAGTGCCAAAGCCAGGAAAATCGATTTCATTGCGCCGTCTCGTATCGGTTGATGCGGGAATTCTGGCCCAAGCGTAAGACAAAGAACAGCCGCCAGACAGACCTGTCTTAGCGACCTTCGTCGCGGATTGACGCTTTCGGCAATTCCCCTGTCGTTTTTGCACCCGGTCCGCTCGGCCCCTCGGCATATGCTGGCCCCAAAGCGCCGGCAGACGATTCGGCGCACGAATCGCCAATAAGGGGACGCCTGATGAGCCCAGCGCAATTACACGCCGACAGCATCGTTATCGACGGGCTGATCATTGCCAAGTGGAACCGCGAGCTGTTCGAGGACATGCGCAAAGGCGGCCTGACCGCCGCCAACTGCACCGTGTCGGTGTGGGAAGGGTTCCAGGCGACGATCAATAACATCGTCGCCAGTCAGACCCTGATCCGCGAGAACAGCGACCTGGTGATCCCGGTGAAAACCACCGCCGACATCCGCAAGGCCAAGGAACAGGGCAAGACCGGCATCATCTTCGGCTTCCAGAACGCCCACGCGTTTGAAGACCAGCTCGGCTACGTCGAGATCTTCAAGCAGCTCGGCGTCGGTGTGGTGCAGATGTGCTACAACACCCAGAACCTGGTCGGCACCGGTTGCTACGAACGCGACGGCGGGCTGTCGGGCTTCGGTCGCGAGATCGTCGGCGAGATGAACCGCGTCGGCATCATGTGCGACCTGTCCCACGTCGGCTCCAAGACCAGCGAAGAAGTCATCCTCGAATCGAAAAAACCGGTGTGCTACTCCCACTGCCTGCCCTCCGGGCTCAAGGAACACCCGCGCAACAAGTCCGATGAAGAGCTGAAGTTCATCGCCGACCACGGCGGCTTTGTCGGCGTGACCATGTTCGCGCCGTTCCTGGCCAAGGGTATCGATTCGACCATCGACGACTACGCCGAAGCCATCGAGTACACCATGAACATCGTCGGCGAAGACGCCATCGGCATCGGCACCGACTTCACCCAGGGCCATGGCCAGGATTTCTTCGAAATGCTGACCCATGACAAGGGCTACGCCCGCCGCCTGACCAGCTTCGGCAAGATCATCAACCCGCTGGGCATCCGCACCGTGGGCGAGTTCCCCAACCTCACCGAGACCCTGCTCAAGCGCGGCCACAGCGAACGCGTGGTGCGCAAGATCATGGGCGAGAACTGGGTCAACGTCTTGAAGGACGTGTGGGGCGAATAAGCCAAACACCCACGGGCAACACCACTACGAATTTTCTGGAGTTAAGTTTCCATGGCCAAGATCGCCCCGCAATTGCCTATCGAAGTCGACAGCGAAACCGGTGTCTGGACCTCCGACGCCCTGCCGATGCTGTACGTACCGCGTCATTTCTTCGTCAACAACCACATGGGTATCGAAGAGGTGCTCGGTGCCGAGGCCTACGCCGCGATCCTCTACAAGGCCGGCTACAAATCCGCCTGGCACTGGTGTGAAAAAGAAGCCGAATGCCATGGCCTTGAAGGCGTGGCGGTGTTCGAGCACTACATGAAGCGCCTGTCGCAACGCGGCTGGGGCCTGTTCAAGATCCAGGACATCGACCTGGACAAAGGCACCGCCAGCGTCAAGCTCGAACACTCGGCGTTCGTCTACGTGTACGGCAAGGTCGGGCGCAAGGTCGACTACATGTTCACCGGCTGGTTTGCCGGGGCCATGGACCAGATCCTGCAAGCGCGCGGCAGCACTATTCGCACCGTGGCCGAACAAGTCTACGGCGGCTCCGAAGAGGGCCACGACGACGGCCTGTTCACCGTCAAGCCGTTGTAAGTCGAGGAACCCTGCCATGGCTTTCGAAGCAATGTTCGCGCCGATCCAGATCGGCAAACTGACCATCCGCAACCGCGTGCTCAGTACCGCCCACGCCGAGGTGTATGCCACCGACGGCGGCATGACCACCGACCGCTATGTGAAGTACTACGAAGAGAAAGCCAAGGGCGGGATCGGCCTGGCCATCTGCGGCGGGTCTTCCAGCGTGGCGATCGACAGCCCGCAAGGCTGGTGGAAATCGGTGAACCTGGCCGACGACCGGATCATCCCGCACTTCCAGAACCTGGCCGATGCCATGCACAAGCATGGCGCCAAGATCATGATCCAGATTACCCACATGGGCCGCCGCTCGCGCTGGGACGGCGAGCATTGGCCGACCCTGCTGTCGCCCTCGGGCATCCGCGAGCCGGTACACCGTGCGACCTGCAAGACCATCGAGCCGGAAGAGATCTGGCGCGTGATCGGCAACTACGCCAGCGCGGCAGCCCGGGCGAAAGCCGGTGGCCTGGACGGCGTGGAACTGTCGGCGGTGCATCAGCACATGATCGACCAGTTCTGGAGCCCGCGGGTCAACAAGCGCACCGACGAATGGGGCGGCAGCTTTGAAAACCGCATGCGTTTCGGCCTGGAAGTGCTCAAGGCGGTGCGGGCTGAAGTCGGCCCGGATTTCTGCGTCGGCATCCGCCTGTGCGGCGATGAGTTCCACCCGGACGGCTTGTCCCACGAGGACATGAAGCAGATCGCCAAGTATTACGACGACACCGGCATGCTCGATTTTATCGGTGTGGTCGGCTCGGGTTGCGATACCCACAACACCCTGGCCAACGTCATCCCGAACATGAGTTATCCACCGGAGCCGTTCCTGCATCTGGCGGCCGGGATCAAGGAAGTGGTCAAGGCCCCGGTGCTGCACGCGCAGAACATCAAGGACCCGAACCAGGCCACGCGCATCCTCGAAGGCGGCTATGTGGACATGGTCGGCATGACCCGTGCCCACATCGCCGACCCGCACCTGATCGCCAAGATCAAGATGGGCCAGATCGACCAGATCAAACAGTGCGTCGGCGCCAACTATTGCATCGACCGCCAGTACCAGGGCCTGGATGTGCTGTGCATCCAGAACGCCGCGACCTCCCGTGAATACATGGGCGTGCCGCACATCATCGAAAAATCCACCGGGCCCAAGCGCAAGGTGGTGGTGGTCGGCGCCGGGCCAGCGGGGATGGAGGCTGCGCGCGTCGCCGCCGAGCGTGGCCACGACGTGACCCTGTTCGAGAAAAAAGCCTTTATCGGCGGGCAAATCACTACCGCCTCCAAAGCCCCGCAGCGCGACCAGATCGCCGGGATCACCCGCTGGTTCCAACTGGAACTGGCGCGGTTGAACGTCGACCTGCGCCTGGGCGTGGCGGCGGACGCGGCGGCCATCCTCGACCTGCGCCCGGATGTGGTGGTGCTGGCGGTGGGCGGGCATCCGTTCCTGGAGCAGAACGAACACTGGGGCGCGGCCGAAGGCCTGGTGGTCAGCAGTTGGGACGTGCTCGACGGCAAAGTCGCGCCGGGCAAGAACGTGCTGGTCTACGACACCATCTGCGAATTCACCGGCATGTCGGTGGCCGATTTCCTCGCGGACAAGGGCAGCCAGGTCGAGATCGTCACCGACGACATCAAGCCCGGCGTGGCCATCGGCGGTACGTCGTTCCCGACCTACTACCGCAGCATGTACCCCAAGGAAGTGATCATGACCGGCGACATGATGCTGGAAAAGGTCTACCGCGAAGGCGACAAGCTGGTGGCGGTGCTGGAGAACGAATACACCGGCGCCAAAGAGGAGCGGGTGGTCGATCAGGTGGTGGTGGAAAACGGCGTGCGTCCCGATGAGGAGATCTACTACGCCCTCAAACCCGGCTCGCGCAACAAGGGGCAGATGGACATCGAAGCGCTGTTCGCGATCAAGCCGCAACCGTGCCTGAGCGAAGCGGGCGAGGGCTACTTGCTGTTCCGCATCGGTGACTGTGTGGCGCAGCGCAATACCCACGCCGCGATCTATGACGCCCTGCGCTTGTGCAAGGATTTCTGACCCGACACCGAACCAATGTGTACTCGGTCTGAAAATGTGGGAGGGGGCTTGCCCCCGATAGCGGTGGGTCAGCTGCAGCTGTATCAACTGACAGTCCGCCATCGGGGGCAAGCCCCCTCCCACATTTAGGGCCCGGTTTCACAGTAGATCCGTGTGGTCTGTGGGAGCTTCACCATGTTGAATACTCTTCTTCCGATTCTGCTGTTCGCGGCGCTGGGCCTTGCTGTTCTGGGCGCGCTGCGGCGGGCAGCCATGTGGCGCCGTGGGCGGGCGTCGAAGGTCGACCTGATCAAAGGCCTGCTGGCCATGCCCAAGCGCTACATGGTCGACCTGCACCACGTGGTCGCCCGCGACAAATACATCGCCAACACCCACGTCGCTACGGCGCTGGGTTTTGTGCTGTCGGCGCTGCTGGCGGTCCTGGTGCATGGTTTCGGCCTGCATAACCGCATCCTTGGCGTTGCCTTGCTGCTGGCGTCGCTACTGATGTTTGTCGGCGCCACGTTTGTCTATCTGCGCCGGCGCAATCCGCCGTCGCGTCTGTCGAAAGGCCCGTGGATGCGCCTGCCGAAAAGCCTGATGGCGTTTTCTGTGAGCTTCTTCCTGGTGACGCTGCCGGTGGCCGGGGTGCTGCCCGCTGACTTCGGCGGCTGGTTGCTGGCCGCGTTGTTGAGCGTGGGTGTGCTGTGGGGCGTGTCGGAAATGTTCTTCGGCATGACCTGGGGCGGGCCGATGAAGCACGCCTTCGCCGGTGCCTTGCACCTGGCCTGGCACCGCCGCGCCGAGCGCTTCGGCGGGGGCCGTTCCACCGGTTTGAAACCGTTGGACCTGAACGATAAAAGCGCGCCCCTGGGCGTGGAAAAACCCAAGGACTTCACCTGGAACCAACTGCTCGGCTTCGACGCCTGCGTGCAGTGCGGCAAGTGCGAAGCGGCGTGCCCGGCGTTCGCCGCCGGCCAGCCGCTGAACCCGAAAAAGCTGATTCAGGACATGGTGGTCGGCCTGGCCGGCGGCACCGATGCCAAGTTCGCCGGCAGCGCTTATCCTGGAAAACCGATCGGTGAACACCGCGGCAACCCGCACCAACCGATCGTCAACGGCCTGGTGGACGCCGACACGTTGTGGTCCTGCACCACCTGCCGCGCCTGTGTGGAAGAGTGCCCGATGATGATCGAGCACGTGGACGCCATCGTCGACATGCGCCGCCACCTCACCCTGGAAAAAGGCGCCACGCCGAACAAGGGCGCCGAAGTCCTCGAAAACCTGATCGCCACCGACAACCCCGGCGGCTTCGCACCGGGCGGCCGGCTGAACTGGGCGGCGGATCTGAACCTGCCGTTGCTCAGCGAGAAAGGTCGCTGCGAGGTGCTGTTCTGGGTCGGCGACGCTGCCTTCGACATGCGCAACCAGCGCACCCTGCGCGCCTTCGTCAAAGTGCTGAAAGCGGCCAGGGTCGACTTTGCCGTGCTCGGCCTGGAAGAGCGCGACAGCGGCGACGTCGCCCGCCGCTTGGGCGATGAAGCGACCTTCCAACTGTTGGCCACGCGTAATATCCAGACCCTGGCCAAGTACAACTTCACGCGCATCGTCACCTGCGACCCGCACAGTTTCCATGTGCTGAAAAACGAATACGGCGCCTTCAACGGTGACTATGTCGTACAGCACCACAGCACTTTCATGGCCGAGCTGATCGGCGACGGCGCGCTGAACCTGAGCCAGCACAAAGGCAGCAGCGTGACCTATCACGACCCGTGCTACCTGGGCCGCTACAACGGCGAATACGAGGCGCCGCGCCAGGTGCTGCGCGCGTTGGGGATCGAGGTCAAGGAGATGCAACGCTCGGGCTACCGTTCACGCTGCTGCGGTGGCGGTGGCGGCGCACCGATCACCGACATTCCGGGCAAGCAACGCATCCCCGATATGCGGATGGACGACATCCGCACAACCGGCGCCGAACTGGTGGCCGTGGGCTGCCCGCAATGCACCGCGATGCTCGAAGGCGTGGTCGAACCGCGCCCACTGATCAAGGACATCGCCGAGTTGGTGGCCGATGCCTTGCTCGACGAGCCGGCGCCGGCCAAAGCCCCGATCACGCGTGAACCCGCGGAGGTACACTGATGAGCGACATTATCCGCCGCGACCCACGCGCCGAATGGATCGCCCGTAACCGCCTGCACCCGCTGCATGCGGCGATGCAGCCGGTGCAACACAGTTGGATGGGGCCCAACGGCGTCATCCGCAAGAACGTCCATGGTGTCGGTTTTATCGGCCCCAACGGCATCAAGCGCATCGACCGCAGCGGTGCCCAGCAGGGCGGGGCGGCCAAGCGCACGGCGGCGGTGGAAGTGCAGTTGCCGCTGCATCAGGTGGCGGCGCCCGCGTTCTACATCAACGTGGTGCCGGACATGGTCGGCGGCCGCCTGAGCAGCCACGACCGTGACCTGCTCGGCCTGGCCCGGCAACTCGCCGGCAGCGACGGTGCGGTGCTGGCCGTGGTGTTTGGCGAACACAAGGAAAACGCATTTGCCACGGCCGGCGTCGACCGCCTGCTGGTGCTCGAAGGTCATGCTTTCGACGGTTATTCACCGGAGCAACGCGTGCAGGGCCTGCGGGCTGTGGATAACCAGTTCAGCCCGCGTCATTGGTTGCTGCCGGACAGCCGCAGCGGTGGCGGTGAACTCGGTCGGCGTTTTGCCGCCAGCCTCAACGAGCGCCCGGCCACGCGGGTCTGGCAGATCCAGGGCGAGCAGTGCATCGGCCGTGCCGGTGCTGGTCAGCAAGACGTGGCCCGGCCGCTGCCGCGCCTGATCCTGGCCGCCGCCGAATGCGCCGATCCGGTCAGCGACACTCGGCATGAAGTGCTGCCCGTGGAGTTATCCACAGCCCTGGCGCGCAGCCTGCCGCGTATCGAAGACCTCGGCGCGGTGGCGGTGGACCCGGCGGCGATTCCGATGGCTGAAGCCGAGTTTATTTTCTCCGGCGGCAACGGCGTGAAGGACTGGGCGCTGTTCCACCAGACCGCCGCCGCCCTGGGCGCTACCGAAGGCGCCTCGCGCGTCGCGGTGGACGATGGCTTCATGGCCCGCGATCGCCAGGTCGGCGCCAGCGGCACCTGGGTCACGGCGCGGGTGTATGTGGCCGTCGGTATCTCCGGGGCGATCCAGCACCTGCAAGGCATCGGCGCCTGCGACAAGGTGGTGGCGATTAACCTCGACCCCGGCTGCGACATGATCAAGCGTGCCGACCTGTCGGTGATCGGCGACAGCGCCGCGATTCTGCAAGCCTTGATCGCCGCGGTCGAGGCCTACCGCCACGGCGCCAAGCGCGATGCGGCTTAAGCAAAGGATAAGGGCATGAACACGCAGGTAATCAGTCTGGTCTCCATCGGCGCCCACCCCACCTCCGGGCGCCCGCGCCGCGCCGAGCAGGATGCGCGCGCGGTCGAGTTGGGCCTGCAAATGGCTGGGGATAAGTTGCAGGTGCTACATGCCGGCGACATCGCCGAACCCACGCTGCGCAGCTACCTGGGCATGGGGCTGGCGCAGTTGCATGTGCTCGAACAACCGCCTGGCGCCGATGCTTTGCCGGTGCTCAGTGAGTATCTGCGCGACGCCGGCGCCCAGGTGGTGCTCACCGGTAGCCAGGCCGAAACCGGCGAAGGTTCGGGGATGTTGCCGTTCCTGCTCGCCGAACACCTGGGCTGGCCGCTGATTGTCGGGCTGGCGCAGGTGGAGTCCATCGAGAGCGGCGTGGCCCTGGTGCTGCAAGCCTTGCCCCGTGGGCAGCGGCGGCGCTTGAAGGTGCGCCTGCCGTTTCTGGCCACGGTGGATAACGCCGCGCCCAAGCCTCGACAGAGCGCCTATGGCCCGGCGCAACGCGGCGAACTGGCGGCCCACGAGGTCGAGGTTGAAGCGGACGAGTTATTCACAGGCGCCGTGCTGCAACCGGCCAAGCCACGCCCCAAGCGGCTCAAGGTGATCAAGGCCAAGAGCGGCGCGGACCGGATGAAGGCGGCCACGGCCAAGGCCAGTGGCGGCGGCGGGCAGGTACTCAAGGGCCTCAGCCCTGAAGCGGGTGCTGAAGCGATTCTCAAGTTGTTGCTTGAGGAAGGCGTGGTTCGCTGAGCCGCAACGGGGAGAGTGGCTTACCCACAATCCCTGTTGACCCGTCTGTGGATAACCTGTTCGCGGTTGTCCACACCCCCTGTAAATCAAGCCCTGCAGCCCTCCGTACAAAAAACGACCAGGCTAACCCTCGGTTTTTCCTTGGGTTTCTGTGTGATCACAGCGATTACCCCGTGCAGAGTTTCCCCCAAAGTCTGTTGGCGCTTCTGTGGATAAGATGTTCGCTTACCGCTGCAGCCCTTATAAATCAAGGCTTACGCTAGGTTGATCAAAATTTGATCAATTGCGCGCATTTGCCCGCTGAAACGCGTGGATAGCCCGGTTTATGAAGGTTTGAAGGGGTTTTCCACAGCCGCGTCAAAGTTGCCCCCAAAGTCTGTTGGTGCTTCTGTGGATAAGGTGTTCGCGTACCGCTACAGGGCACGGTTCATATGGCTTACACGGAGTTGTTCGAAAATTGATCAGTGGCGCCTTAAAACGGCCAAGTCGAATAAGTCACGGATTTTCTTGATTTAATTTCGACGGGCAGGCGCACTTGCGCACAATTGCTGTGGGTGGCTCTGTGGATAAGTTGTTGGGCAAAGGCTGGAGGGCAGGCGGCGAGAGGGGTTCAGTGTGCTTGAACAAATTTTGATCAGCGCGCAACCCAATGTGGGAGCGAGCAAGCCCGCTCCCACAGGGATGGTTACTGGGCGGCCACGCCTTTGAGGTAGGGTGCCGGCGCCGCGCCGAGGTTGCTCAGCATGCGCTCGCTGTACCAGTCGATGAAGTTCACCACGCCGAACTCATAGGTCTTGGAGTAGGGGCCCGGCTGGTAGGCGGTGGAGTTGATCCCGCGCTGGTTTTCTTCGGCCAGGCGACGGTCCTGGTCGTTGGTGGCGTCCCATACCTGGCGCATGCGCTCCACGTCGTAGTCCACGCCTTCGACCGCGTCCTTGTGGACCAGCCACTTGGTGGTGACCATGGTTTCCTGGGCGCTGATCGGCCACACGGTGAACACGATTACGTGGTCGCCCATGCAGTGGTTCCACGAGTGCGGCAGGTGCAGGATACGCATCGAGCCCAGGTCCGGGTTCTTGATGCGGCCCATCAACTTCTTGCAGCCCTGTTTGCCGTCCAGGGTCATCGACACGGTGCCCTTGAGCAGCGGCATACGCACGATGCGGTTGCGCAGGCCGAAGCTGGCGTGGGCGTAAGGGATTTTTTCGGCTTCCCAGGCCGCGGCGCTGGCGGCCACGTGGTCCTTGAAGGCCTGGTCGGCGCGCGGGTCGGTGACGTCGTCCCACTCGAGCAGGGTTTTCAACAGTTCGGGGTGCGAGGCGTTGCAGTGGTAGCACTCGCGGTTGTTTTCCAGCACCAGTTTCCAGTTGGCCTTTTCCATCAAGGTGGTTTGCACCGCCACCTTGGTGTTCTCCATGTCGTAGGGTTCCATGTAGTGGTTCAGGGTCGACAGGAAGTCATCGATGGCCGGCGGGTTCTGCGCCAGGCTGATGAAGATGTAGCCGCCGGCGGTCTTCACGTTGATCGGCTTGAGGCCGTACTGCTTCATGTCGAAGTCGGCGCCCATCTCGGTGCCGGCGAACAGCAGGCGGCCGTCCAGTTCGTAGGTCCACTGGTGGTACGGGCAGACCAGCTTGGCGACCTTGCCTTTGTCGCTGGTACACAAGCGCGAACCGCGGTGGCGGCAGACGTTGTGGAACGCATGCACCACGCCATCGGCGCCACGGATCACGATGATCGGGTTCTTGCCCACTTGCAGGGTCAGGAAGTTGCCCTTGGTGGGGATCTCGCAGGTCATGCCGGCGATCAACCATTCTTTCTGGAAGATCTCCTGCATATCGATATCAAACAACCGCTCATCAGAGTAGAACGGCTGTGGCAGCGAGAACGTGCGTTCGCGCTCTTGCAACATCTGCGCGGTGGCCTTGCGTGCGGGTTCCAGCGGATCGCCCAAGCTTAAGGTTGCGGTGACGTCCATCGTGTGTGTCCTCATGGCCATTCTGTGTGGCCGGCGAAAGTGGCTACGGTTAGTGCAGTGCAAGGCGTAAAGAAAGTGTCGTTGTTGGCAGCGAGTGTGCGGCCGCCGTTGCGGTGAACCTTATCCATGGGCGACATGGCCCAATCTGTTCCCGACGCGCAACCCCCTGTCGTTGGGGGCTGGTCGCGATAAGTATGTGAATGTCGCAGATAGGTAAATGGGTGGTTCTCGCGTTACGCAGAATCGCCACCATAAGGCCGAGCCTCGGCGGTGGAGAACAGCATGTCCAGCAACTTCCTGAATCCGGTAACCACCCAGACCTGGGCCAATGGTCGGCACATTGTCCGTTGCGTCAAAGTCATCCAGGAAACCTGGGACGTTCGCACCTTCTGCTTCATGGCCGACCAGCCGATCCTGTTCTTTTTCAAGCCGGGGCAGTTCGTCACCCTGGAGCTGGAAATCGACGGCCAGCCGATCATGCGTTCCTACACCATCTCCAGCTCGCCGTCGGTGCCTTACAGCTTCTCGGTGACGATCAAGCGCGTGCCGGGCGGCAAGGTCTCCAACTGGCTGCACGACACCCTGCACGAGGGCCAGGAGCTGGCGGTCCACGGGCCGGTCGGGCTGTTCAATGCCATCGACTTCCCAAGCCCCAAGGTGCTGTACCTCAGCGGCGGCGTCGGCATTACCCCGGTGATGTCCATGGCGCGCTGGTTCTACGACACCAACGCCAACGTCGACATGACGTTTATCCACAGCGCGCGCTCGCCCAAAGACATCATCTACCACCGCGAGCTGGAGCACATGGCCTCGCGGATCGACAACTTCAGCCTGCACCTGATCTGCGAGAAGCACGGCCTGGGCGAGCCCTGGGCCGGGTATCGCGGCTACCTGAACCACAAGATGCTCGAATTGATGGTGCCGGACTTCCTGGAGCGCGAAGTGTTCTGCTGCGGCCCCACGCCGTACATGACCGCAGTGAAGCGCCTGCTGGAAGCCGCGGGTTTCGACATGACGCGTTATCACGAAGAGTCCTTCGGCGCGACGCCAGCGGAAGCCCGCGCCGATGCGGTGGAACAGGCCGAACAAGCCGCCGATGCGCCGGAAATCGACCTGGCGGACCTGCATCAGGTCGAGTTCATCACCTCGGGCAAGAGCATCCGCGTGGCGCCGGGCGAAACCGTCCACGCCGCTGCGGCCAAGCTCGGCCTGCTGATTCCCAAGGCCTGCGGCATGGGGATTTGCGGCACATGCAAGGTGCTCAAGCTGGGCGGCGAGGTCGAGATGGACCACAACGGCGGGATTACCGAGGAAGACGAAGCCGAGGGCTACATCCTGTCGTGCTGCAGCGTGCCGAAGGGCGACGTGCGGATTGAGTTCTGACCCACACCTTAAGTGGGCACGATCCACTGTGGCAGGGAGCAAGCCCCTGCCACCTTCGTAATCAGGCCCCCATCACTTCGCGAATATCCGCCGCCAGTTCGCGCACGCGTTCTTCCTCGGTGTCCCACGCACACATGAAGCGCGCGCCGCCTTTGCCGATGAAGGTGTAGAAGCGCCAGCCCTTGGCCGTCAGCGCGGCGATCGCCGGTTCCGAGAGTTGCAGGAACACACCGTTGGCCTGCACCGGGAACATCAATTCCACGCCGGGGATATCCGCCACCAGGCTGCTCAGCAACTGCGCGCAGTGGTTGGCGTGGCGTGCGTGTTTGAGCCAGGCGTCGTTTTCCAGCAGGCCCACCCACGGCGCGGAGAGGAAGCGCATCTTCGACGCGAGCTGGCCGGCCTGTTTGCAGCGGTAGTCGAAGTCTTCGGCCAGTGCGCGGTTGAAGAACAGAATCGCTTCGCCCACGGCCATGCCGTTTTTCGTGCCGCCGAAGCACAACACATCCACCCCGGCTTTCCAGGTCAGGTCGGCCGGCGAACAGCCGAGGAACGCGCAGGCGTTGGCGAAGCGCGCGCCGTCCATGTGCAGGTTCAGGCCGAGCTCTTTGCAGGTGGCGCTGATGGCGCGGATTTCGTCCGGGGTGTACACGCTGCCGACTTCAGTGGCCTGGGTCAGCGTCACCACGCGGGGTTTGGGGTAATGGATGTCCTGGCGCTTGAGGGCGATCTCGCGGATCGATTCCGGGGTCAGCTTGCCGTTTTCGGTGCGCGCGGTGAGCAGCTTGGAACCGTTGGAGAAAAACTCCGGTGCGCCGCATTCGTCGGTCTCGACGTGGGCGGTTTCCGAGCAGATCACGCTATGGTAGCTCTGGCACAGCGACGACAGCGCCAGGGAGTTGGCGGCGGTGCCGTTGAAGGCGAAGAACACTTCGCAGTCGGTCTCGAACAGGTTGCGGAAACCGTCGGCGGCGCGGTGGGTCCATTCGTCATCGCCATAGGCGCGCTGATGGCCGTGGTTGGCTTGTTCCATGGCGGCCCAGGCTTCCGGGCAGATGCCGGAATAGTTATCGCTGGCGAATTGTTGGCTCTTGTCGGTCATGGCCCATTCCTGTGGTCGATGTTGGTGCACACTTTAACCAAGATTGTCTGGGGTGCACACGCACTGTAAATGCAAAGTCACTGGGGAATTATGCACGCTACTGAAACGATTCCTGTCGGACGTGTCCGCGATGGCGCCTTGGATTTGCTCAAGTGGCTGGCGCTGCTGAGCATGGTGCTGGACCACTTGCGTTATGTCGGGTTGAGCCTGGATGGCCTGTATGTGCCGGGGCGCCTGGCGTTCCCGTGGTTTTGCCTGGCGATTGCGGCGAATGTGCATCGGGTGCGCGCCGCGCCGGTGAGCGGCCGCTGGCGTTACCTGGGCTGGTTGCTGCTGTTCAGCCTGATCAGCGAAGTGCCGTACCGGCTGTTCATCGAAGATGCCGATACGTTGAATGTGTTGCCCACCTTGGCGTTGGGCCTGCTGGTTGCCCGAGGATGGCAGCAGAAGGCGCTGGTTGATCGAGGATTGGCGCTGATTTCCCTGGCGATAGGCGCTGTGTTTTCCACGCAGCTGATGTTCGGTTTCTTCGGTGTATTGCTGCCGTGGGCAATGGTGTTGGTGTTTCGTCGGCCATGGTATTTCAGCGTATTTCCGGGGCTGCTGTGTGTGGCAGCCAATCAATGGCAGATTCTGCTCGATAGCGGCACGCCGGTGGCGCGGATGGGGTTGGCGGCATGCCTGATCGCGCCATTGGCCGGCCTGGTCCTGTTGCGACATGTCAAAAACGCCACGCCGCCGGCAATGCGCCGCTGGGCCTATGCCCTCTATCCTGTGCATTTCCTGCTGTTGCTACTCGTCCGTCAAATTATCGCCTAACCAGTGTGCGAGGGGGCTTGCCCCCGATAGCGGTGTGTCAGCCACGGCATGTGCAAGCTGATCCACCGCTATCGGGAGCAAGCTCCCTCCCACATTTGTTCGGCGTTGTTGTCGCTATGTCGTAAACGCACCTTTGCGTGGCGTCCGTAGGCATTTGACCTGCCTGCGCCAGCCCTACCATCGCATCAAAGGGCCCTGCACGGGCCTTAACAATACGAAAGGCTGGGAGAGACGCGATGTTCAGCAAACAAGACCAGATCCAGGGTTATGACGATGCACTGCTCGCGGCGATGAATGCCGAGGAGCAGCGGCAGGAAGATCATATCGAGCTGATCGCGTCGGAGAACTACACCAGCAAGCGCGTGATGCAAGCCCAAGGCAGCGGCCTGACCAACAAGTACGCCGAAGGCTACCCGGGCAAGCGCTACTACGGTGGCTGCGAGCATGTGGACAAGGTCGAAGCCCTGGCCGTCGAGCGCGCCAAGCAGTTGTTCGGCGCCGACTACGCCAACGTGCAGCCGCATTCCGGCTCATCCGCCAACAGCGCGGTGTACCTGGCGCTGTTGAACGCCGGTGACACCATCCTCGGCATGAGCCTGGCCCACGGCGGCCACCTGACCCACGGCGCCAAAGTGTCGTCCTCGGGCAAGCTGTACAACGCGGTGCAATACGGCATCAACACCGACACCGGGCTGATCGACTACGACGAAGTCGAACGCCTGGCCGTGGAGCATCAGCCGAAGATGGTGGTGGCCGGTTTTTCCGCCTACTCCAAGACCCTGGATTTCCCACGCTTCCGTCAGATCGCCGACAAGGTCGGTGCGCTGCTGTTCGTCGACATGGCCCACGTCGCCGGCCTGGTGGCCGCCGGTCTGTACCCGAACCCGCTGCCTTACGCCGACGTGGTCACCACCACCACCCACAAGACCCTGCGCGGTCCGCGTGGCGGCCTGATTCTGGCGCGTGCCAACGAAACGATCGAAAAGAAACTCAACGCCGCTGTATTCCCTGGCGCCCAGGGCGGCCCGCTGATGCACGTCATCGCCGGCAAGGCGGTGTGCTTCAAGGAAGCCCAGGAGCCTGGCTTCAAAGCCTATCAGCAGCAAGTGATCGACAACGCCCAGGCCATGGCCGGCGTGTTTATCAAACGCGGCTACGATGTAGTGTCCGGCGGCACCGATAACCACCTGTTCCTGGTCAGCCTGATTCGCCAGGGCCTCACCGGTAAAGACGCGGACGCCGCTCTCGGTCGCGCCCACATCACCGTCAACAAGAACGCCGTGCCGAATGACCCACAGTCGCCGTTCGTGACGTCGGGCCTGCGTATCGGCACGCCGGCGGTGACCACGCGCGGTTTCAAGGTGCCGCAATGCATCGAGCTGGCCGGCTGGATCTGCGACATCCTCGACAACCTCGGCGACGCCGATGTCGAGGCCGACGTGGCCAAGCGCGTGTCGGCCCTGTGCGCTGATTTCCCGGTTTATCGCTGAGCGCGGTTTTGGAGTAATGACTATGCAACGCTACTCGGGCTTCGGCCTCTTCAAGCACTCACTCAGCCACCACGAAAACTGGCAGAAGATGTGGCGCACGCCGACCCCTAAAAAGGTGTACGACGTGGTCATCGTCGGCGGTGGCGGGCATGGTCTGGCGACCGCCTATTACCTGGCCAAGGAGCACGGCATCACCAATGTCGCCGTGGTCGAAAAGGGCTGGCTGGGCGGCGGTAACACCGCGCGCAACACCACCATCGTGCGTTCCAACTACCTGTGGGACGAGTCGGCGCACTTGTACGAACACGCGATGAAACTGTGGGAAGGCCTGTCCCAGGACCTGAACTACAACGTGATGTTCTCCCAGCGCGGCGTCTACAACCTGTGCCACACCCTGCAGGACATCCGCGATTCCGAACGGCGCGTCAGCGCCAACCGCCTCAACGGCGTGGACGGCGAACTGCTCAATGCCAAACAGGTTGCGGACGAGATTCCGTACCTGGATTGCTCGAAGAACACCCGCTACCCGGTGATGGGCGCCACCGTGCAACGGCGCGGCGGCGTGGCCCGTCACGATGCCGTGGCCTGGGGCTTTGCCCGCGCCGCCGACGCCCTCGGAGTGGATTTGATCCAGCAGACCGAAGTGATCGGCTTTCGCAAGGAAAACGGCGTGTGCATCGGTGTGGAGACCAACAAGGGTTTTATCGGCGCCAAGCGCGTCGGTGTGGTCACCGCCGGTAACTCCGGGCACATGGCTTCGCTCGCCGGTTTCCGCCTGCCGATCGAATCGCACCCGCTGCAAGCACTGGTGTCGGAGCCGATCAAGCCGATTATCGACAGCGTGATCATGTCCAACGCCGTACACGGTTACATCAGCCAGTCCGACAAGGGCGACCTGGTGATCGGCGCCGGTATCGACGGCTACAACGGCTACGGCCAGCGCGGTTCGTACCCGGTGATCGAACACACCATCCAGGCCATCGTTGAGATGTTCCCGGTGCTCTCGCGCGTGCGTATGAACCGCCAGTGGGGCGGCATCGTTGACACCACGCCGGACGCCTGCCCGATCATCTCCAAGACCCCGGTGCCGAACATGTTCTTCAACTGCGGTTGGGGCACGGGCGGTTTCAAGGCCACTCCCGGTTCAGGCAACGTGTTTGCCGCGAGCCTGGCCAAGGGTGAAATGCACCCGCTGGCCGCACCTTTCTCCATCGACCGTTTCCACAACGGTGCGTTGATCGACGAACACGGCGCTGCGGCCGTCGCCCACTAACAGGAGAAATTCCCTATGTTGCATATCTTCTGTCCTCACTGTGGCGAACTGCGCTCCGAAGAGGAATTCCATGCCTCCGGCCAAGCGCACATCCCACGCCCGCTGGACCCCAACGCCTGCACCGATGAAGAGTGGGGCGACTACATGTTCTTCCGCGACAACCCCCGCGGCCTGCACCACGAGCTGTGGATTCACGCCGCCGGTTGCCGTCAGTACTTCAACGCGACCCGCGACACGCTGACCTACGAAATTCTTGAAACCTACAAAATCGGCACCAAGCCGCAATTCACCGCCAAGGCTGCTGGAGCGAAGGTATGAGCCAGATCAATCGCCTGTCCAACGGTGGCCGGATCGACCGTAACAAAGTCCTGACCTTCAGCTTCAACGGCCAGGCCTACAAAGGCTTCGAAGGCGACACCCTGGCCGCCGCGCTGCTGGCCAACGGTGTCGACATCATCGGCCGCAGCTTCAAGTACTCGCGCCCACGCGGCATCTTTGCTGCCGGTGCCGAAGAGCCGAACGCGGTGCTGCAGATCGGCGCCACCGAAGCCACCCAGATTCCCAACGTGCGCGCCACGCAACAGGCGTTGTACCAGGGCCTCGTCGCCACCAGCACCAACGGCTGGCCGAGCGTGAACAACGACGTGATGGGCATTCTCGGCAAAGTCGGCGGCAAGCTGATGCCACCGGGTTTCTACTACAAAACCTTCATGTACCCGCAGTCGTTCTGGATGACCTACGAGAAGTACATCCGCAAGGCTGCAGGTTTAGGCCGCTCGCCGACCGAGAACGACCCGGACACCTACGACAACTTCAACCGGCATTGCGACGTGCTGGTGGTCGGTGCCGGCCCGGCCGGTCTGGCCGCTGCACTGGCCGCTGCGCGCAGCGGCGCCCGCGTGATCATCGCCGATGAGCAGGAAGAGTTCGGCGGCTCGTTGCTCGATTCGCGCGAAAGCCTCGACGGCAAGCCGGCCACCGAGTGGGTCGCCAGCGTCATCGCCGAACTCAAAGCTCTGCCGGATGTGGTGCTGCTGCCCCGCGCCACCGTCAACGGTTACCACGACCATAACTTCCTGACCATTCACGAGCGTCTCACCGATCACCTCGGCGACCGTGCGCCGATCGGCCAGGTGCGCCAGCGTATCCACCGTGTGCGTGCCAAGCGCGTGGTGCTGGCGACCGGTGCGTGCGAGCGTCCGCTGGTGTACGGCAACAACGACGTGCCGGGCAATATGCTCGCCGGTGCAGTCTCGACTTACGTGCGCCGTTACGGCGTGGCGCCGGGCAAGAAACTGGTGCTGTCGACCAACAACGACCACGCCTACCGCGTCGCCCTGGACTGGTTGGAAGCCGGCCTGAAAGTGGTGGCCGTGGCCGATGCCCGCCATAACCCACGCGGCGCGCTGGTGGAAGAAGCCCGCGCCAAAGGCATTCGTATCCTCACCGGCAGCGCCGTGATCGAAGCCCGTGGCAGCAAGCATGTGAGCGGCGCCCGTGTTGCCGCCATCGATGTCAAAGCGCATACCGTCACCAGCCCCGGCGAGTGGCTGGACTGCGACCTGGTGGCCAGCTCCGGCGGCTACAGCCCGGTGGTCCACCTGGCCTCGCACCTGGGCGGCAAGCCGACCTGGCGCGAAGACATCCTCGGTTTTGTACCGGGTGAAGCACCGCAAAAGCGCGTGTGCGTTGGCGGTATCAACGGCGTCTACGGCCTGGGCGATTCCCTGGCGGACGGTTTTGAAGGGGGCGTGCGCGCCGCCAGCGAAGCCGGGTTTAGCCCGGTGGAAGGTACGCTGCCCAAAGCCTTGAACCGCTTGGAAGAGCCGACGCTGGCGCTGTTCCAGGTGCCTCACGAGAAAGCCACTGCACGGGCGCCCAAGCAATTCGTCGACCTGCAGAACGACGTCACTGCGGCCGCCATCGAACTGGCGACCCGCGAAGGTTTCGAGTCGGTGGAACACGTCAAGCGCTATACCGCGCTGGGCTTCGGCACCGACCAGGGCAAGCTGGGTAACGTCAACGGCCTGGCCATTGCGGCGCGTTCGCTGAACGTGACCATCCCGCAGATGGGCACCACTATGTTCCGCCCCAACTACACGCCGGTGACCTTCGGCGCGGTTGCGGGGCGGCACTGTGGGCACATCTTCGAGCCCGTTCGCTACACCGCGCTGCACGCCTGGCATGTGAAGAACGGCGCCGAGTTCGAAGACGTCGGCCAGTGGAAACGCCCGTGGTACTTCCCGCGCAACGGTGAAGACCTGCACGCGGCGGTCAAGCGCGAATGTCTGGCGGTGCGCGACAGCGTCGGCCTGCTGGATGCGTCGACCCTCGGCAAGATCGACATCCAGGGCCCGGATGCCCGCGAGTTCCTCAACCGCATCTACAGCAACGCCTGGACCAAGCTCGACGTGGGCAAGGCGCGCTACGGCCTGATGTGCAAAGAAGACGGCATGGTCTTCGACGACGGCGTGACCGCTTGCCTGGCCGACAACCACTTCCTGATGACCACCACCACCGGCGGCGCGGCCCGGGTGCTGCAATGGCTGGAAATCTACCAACAGACCGAATGGCCGGACCTCAAGGTCTACTTCACCTCGGTCACCGACCACTGGGCGACCATGACCCTGTCGGGCCCCAACAGCCGCGAGCTGCTGGCCGAAGTCACCGACATCGACCTGGACAAGGACGGCTTCCCGTTCATGACCTGGAAAGAAGGCCTGGTCGGCGGCGTACCGGCGCGGGTGTTCCGCATCTCGTTCACCGGCGAGCTGTCGTATGAAGTCAACGTGCAGGCCGACTACGCCATGGGCGTGCTGGAGCAAATCGTCGAGGCCGGCAAAAAGTACAACCTGACCCCGTATGGCACCGAAACCATGCACGTCCTGCGGGCCGAGAAGGGCTTCATCATCGTCGGCCAGGACACCGACGGCTCGATGACCCCGGACGACCTGAACATGGGCTGGTGCGTCGGCCGTACCAAGCCGTTCTCGTGGATCGGCTGGCGCGGCATGAACCGCGAAGACTGCGTGCGCGAAGATCGCAAGCAATTGGTCGGCCTCAAGCCGATCGATCCAGCGGTGTGGCTGCCGGAAGGCGCGCAACTGGTGTTCGACGCCAAGCAGACGATCCCGATGAAGATGGTCGGCCACGTCACCTCCAGCTACGCGCATAACTCCCTCGGTTATTCGTTTGCGCTGGCGGTGGTCAAGGGCGGCTTGAAGCGCATCGGCGAGCGGGTGTTTTCGCCGCAAGCGGATGGCAGCGTGATCGAGGCGGAGATTGTGTCCTCGGTGTTCTTTGATCCGAAAGGCGACCGCCAGAACATCTGATAGACCGAGGCGCGCCATCGGGAGACAGGGGAATGCATTCCAAATGTGGGAGGGGGCTTGCCCCCGATGACGCCAGTAGCCACACAACAGAATTCAGCAAAGGTGCTCTATGACAGCAGCCAACGTATACCAACAACGCCCCACCACCGGGGCCAAGGCCGAGTCGTCGCTGCACCATGCCGACCTCGCCAGCCTGGTCGGCAAGGGCCGCACGAATGCCGGCGTGACCGTGCGTGAAAAGAAACTGCTCGGCCACCTGACCCTTCGCGGCGACGGCCATGACGCCGCCTTCGCCGCTGGCGTCCACAAGGCCCTGGGCATCGAACTGCCCGGCGCGCTGACAGTGATTGTCAACGGCGACACCAGCCTGCAATGGCTCGGCCCGGACGAGTGGCTGCTGGTGGTGCCGAGCGGTGAAGAATTCGCCGCCGAACAAAACCTGCGCGCCGCCCTGGGCGATCTGCATATCCAGATCGTCAATGTCAGCGGTGGCCAACAGATCCTCGAACTGCGCGGCCCGAACGTGCGCGACGTGCTGATGAAGTCCACCAGCTACGACGTACACCCCAACAACTTCCCGGTGGGCAAGGCGGTGGGCACGGTGTTCGCCAAGTCGCAACTGGTGATCCGCCATACCGCCGAAGACACCTGGGAACTGGTGATTCGTCGCAGCTTCTCGGATTACTGGTGGTTGTGGTTGCAGGATGCCTCGGCCGAATTCGGCCTGAGCGTTCAAGCCTGATATGACCCCCACCCCCCTCATCCGCCACCCTGTAGGAGCGAGCTTGCTCGCGAAAACCTCAAGGGCACCGCGGTCATCCAGGATGCCCGCGTTATCGTTGACGATTTTCGCGAGCAAGCTCGCTCCTACAGGGGTGGGTGAGGCCGGGCTTTGCTTGAGGAGTGACCTGTCATGAGCCGCGCACCCGACACATGGATTTTGACCGCCGACTGCCCCAGCGTGCTCGGCACGGTGGACGCGGTCACCCGCTACCTGTTCGAGCAGGGTTGCTACGTCACCGAGCACCACTCGTTCGATGACCGGCTGTCAGGGCGCTTTTTTATCCGCGTGGAGTTTCGTCAGCCGGAGGGTTTCGATGAGCAAGCGTTCCGCGATGGCCTGGCCGCGCGCGGGGAAGCCTTTGGCATGGTCTTCGAACTGACGGCGCCGAACTATCGGCCCAAAGTGGTGATCATGGTGTCCAAGGCCGATCACTGCCTGAACGACTTGCTGTACCGCCAGCGTATCGGCCAACTGTCGATGGACGTGGTCGCGGTGGTGTCCAACCACCCCGATCTGAAACCGTTGGCCGACTGGCACCAGATTCCCTACCACCACTTCGCCCTCGACCCCAACGACAAACCGTCCCAGGAGCGTCAGGTGTGGCAAGTGATTGAAGACACCGGCGCGGAACTGGTGATCCTTGCGCGCTATATGCAAGTGCTGTCGCCGGAGCTGTGCCGCAAGCTCGATGGCAAGGCCATCAATATCCACCACTCGTTGTTGCCGGGGTTCAAGGGCGCCAAGCCGTATCACCAGGCGTACAACAAGGGTGTGAAGCTGGTCGGCGCGACGGCGCACTACATCAACAACGACCTGGATGAAGGCCCGATCATCGCCCAGGGTGTGGAGGTGGTGGATCACAGCCATTACCCCGAGGATCTGATTGCCAAGGGGCGCGATATCGAAGGGCTGACCCTGGCCCGGGCGGTGGGGTATCACATTGAACGGCGGGTGTTTTTGAATGCCAATCGGACGGTGGTGCTCTGACTGACGCCATCGGGGGCAAGCCCCCTCCCACAGGGGAATGCATTCCAAATGTGGGAGGGGGCTTGCCCCCGATGAGGCCCTAACAAACAACACAAGAAACAGCATCTGTACCCGAGCACTCAACGCGCTGCCCACCCACGGGCAACGCGCTTTCATAAAAACAACAGCGAGGTGAAAGCATGTCTGGTAATCGTGGTGTCGTGTATCTCGGCAACGGCAAGGTCGAAGTACAGAAAATCGACTATCCCAAAATGCAGGACCCCCGTGGCAGGAAGATTGAGCACGGCGTCATCCTGCGCGTGGTCTCCACCAACATCTGCGGCTCCGACCAACACATGGTGCGCGGCCGCACCACTGCCCAGACCGGCCTGGTGCTCGGTCACGAGATCACCGGTGAAGTGATCGAGAAGGGCAGCGACGTCGAGAACCTGAAAATCGGCGACCTGGTGTCCGTGCCCTTCAACGTTGCCTGCGGCCGCTGCCGCTCCTGCAAAGAGCAACACACCGGCGTGTGCCTCACCGTCAACCCGGCCCGTGCCGGTGGCGCCTACGGCTATGTCGACATGGGCGACTGGACCGGCGGCCAAGCCGAATACGTGCTGGTGCCCTACGCTGACTTCAACCTGCTGAAACTGCCGGACCGCGACAAGGCCATGGAGAAAATCCGCGACCTGACCTGCCTCTCCGACATCCTGCCCACCGGCTACCACGGCGCCGTCACCGCCGGCGTTGGCCCTGGCAGCACCGTCTACATCGCCGGTGCCGGCCCGGTCGGCCTGGCCGCTGCCGCTTCCGCACGCCTGCTGGGCGCGGCGGTGGTGATCATCGGCGACGTCAACTCCATCCGCCTGGCCCATGCCAAGGCGCAAGGGTTTGAAGTGGTCGACCTGTCCACCGACACGCCGCTGCACGAACAGATCGCTGCCTTGCTCGGTGAGCCGGAAGTGGACTGCGCCGTCGACTGCGTGGGCTTCGAAGCACGCGGCCACGGGCATGACGGCGTCAAGCACGAAGCCCCGGCCACGGTGCTCAACTCACTGATGGGCGTGGTGCGCGTGGCAGGCAAGATCGGTATCCCCGGCCTGTACGTCACCGAAGACCCTGGCGCCGTCGACGCTGCCGCGAAGATGGGCAGCCTGAGCATCCGTTTTGGTCTGGGCTGGGCCAAATCCCACAGCTTCCACACCGGGCAAACGCCGGTGATGAAGTACAACCGCCAGTTGATGCAGGCGATCATGTGGGACCGTATTCACATTGCCGACATCGTCGGGGTTGAGGTGATCAGCCTGGATGACGCGCCGCGTGGGTATGGCGAGTTTGATGCGGGCGTGCCGAAGAAGTTTGTGATTGATCCGCATAAGTTGTTCAGCGCGGCGTAACGAAAAGGGCGACTTCGAGTCGCCCTTTTCATTCATGCGTAAATGAGCATTTGGAAATGTCCTGGGCTTCGCAATGCGTGCCTTTCCAGTCACCTATAGGGATAAGGTTCCAATCAGAGATAGGTTTGAGCGTGACCGAAAAGCTCGCGTCGTTATTCATTGGCCCTTCGTAGGTGCAGATGACGGCTTTGTGGTCGGCATCGTACCGGGCATCGTGAAACGTCGAATCAGTAAGGTACGACGCTGTCGCCTGCTGGTTTTCACCTGCCCAGATGCGTCCATCGGACTGTGATGTTTCATAGCGGTAGCCTCCACTGGCCATCGCCGTTTGTTTGATGTTTTGGATCGGCGGGCAGGTGGAAGTCGCTGCGTGGGTGTTGTTCATCAGTGCCACAGTGGCTAACACACCTGCAAGCAGTGCAGTTTTCATAGCCCAACTCCTGTGGGGCGTGGAAGGCTCTATGCTGCAGGTGATGTTCCGGCGGCAGCTACTGTTAGAAGTGACAGTGCTTTAGAAGAAGTTGAGATTAAAGAGTGGTTTTTTATTGCCAGAGATGCAAAAAATCGACACGCGTGCAGGTGATCAGACTGGATGATGCGCCGCCCGAGTATTAAAAGAGAGTGGCGTTCTGGCCACACTCTTTATTTTTATAAAACTTATTGATACGGACACTCTTCAGGCGATGACTTAACGCAGTCCCTTGCAATAATATCAGCCTCCGTCATGTCGCTGGGTGATTTGGTTTTAGCTTTGACTTCTCTGTCAAAGCTATCTGTGGCCACACTTTTCCAATTTTCGCCTACAGCTTTGATGGGTTGGCCTGGATTAAAAGACATTGTTATAAATTGATTGTTCTGGTCTTGGTAGCGGCAAAAAACTCTCCAATCTTTTTTTCTGCTTGGATCTGTTTCATTATTCGCTTTTTGGATGCGGGCGTTCACGAACCTAAGGTTAGAAAGGCTGATATCTGGAGCTGTGGCGCTGGAAGTCCACTGTGAACGTGCGCCTTCAACGCCATCTGCAACGTAGGAATCGCCTACTTTGGCTATATTAAACGCGTACGCGCAGTTTCCCGCGTAGGTGTTGCTGGCTGCTGCTGTTAGAAGGAGAAGAGTGACAATTGATACTTTGGCGTGCATGGTCTTGTGCTCCATTTTCATTGTGTGGAGGGCCATCATCCGGAGCCAAGGCTTATTGCTCTACTGTTGAAATTGACAGTTTTTATATTGATTTGAGATATTGTTAATTGTTTATTGATATAAGTAGGATCTGTTTGTCTTTCTGGCGTTAATGGTTCTTCATTGCGGTTGTGGTGACTCCGGCTTTTATGAGGCCCCTGCGCTGGAAAGTTTGTGATTGATCACGTTCTCGCGCCTGAAGCCCGGTTAAAAAGAGGAGATAGTTGGTGAGCGCAGCAATCAACAGCAGCACCTCTATTCGCTTTGGGCTCATGTTTAGATGCAGATTAAAACCCAGCCCCAAGTGCTCACTTTTCACATCTCGGAAGCCTTCTTCGATCTGCATACGCCGCTTATAAATTGCCACGATTTTGCTGAATTCCACTCGCTTTGCTTCAGATTGCTTGTCAGCAACCACGGCTCTCGCTCACGACTGGCGGACTGCCGGTTGAGCTTGCTTTTGGCGATTGATCCGGTGACTCGTTGATGTTTACCCCGTGGCTTAGCGAATCGCCAGCGCGCCTTGATACACCGTCGGCCCGGTCGGCTGCTTGCTCACCGATCCACCCTTGGTTTCCGAGCTCACCATCAAGCCCACCGGTTTGCTGATGGATTCCTGCTGGCGTGGATTCAAGCCGATGATGCCTTTGCCATTTTCCGGCAACAGGCCGAGGGATACCGGCGTGCCGTCCTCGGGGATGGCCCACAGTTCCAGGCTCTGATCAGGGGCAGGGGCCGTGGAGGCAATCGGCTGCACTTCCAGGTAGTCCTTGTGGGCCATGATCTGCGCTGCCGGCTGCTGGGTGGTGGTCACCAGGGTGGCGGCGGATTTGACGCTGTCCTGGGTGTAGAGCGCGCCGCCGATACCGGCGGCCACTACAGCGCAGGCGCCGATGAACAGGCGCGGGCGGCTCCAGAATGAAGGCTTGTGATCAATCACTTGGGGGTGGATCGTCGTCATAAGTCTCTTCCTGACAAATTTTGTAGTCAGTTCATGGACCGGCTTATCGCAGTTGGGTTCCGGAGCGGGTTTGGAACAAGTGACGAAAAGGCCAGTCAAACGCCTGCTTTCACCCCTACATCCAGAGGTTGTTTCGATGAAGATTTCACGCGGTTTCGCCCTTTCCTGCCTGATGACCCTGGCAGCCGGCCCGGTATTCGCCGCCGGGTTCAGCCTTGGCGATGCGGCCAATGCGATTTCCGGTATGCAGGGCGGCAACAACAAAGCCGCTGCCGTTGCGCCGTCGTCCGAAACGGCCGGTTTGCTGAGTGCCCTGACCTCACAATTGAATGTCACCCCCGAGCAAGCCGTCGGCGGCACCGGCGCCATGCTGGGCCTGGCCAGGAACCAACTGAGCAGCAGCGACTATTCGCAACTGGGGAAAAGCGTGCCGGGTCTCGATCAACTGTCGGGCAGCAATGCGCTGGGCAGCCTCGGCGCCTTGAGCGGGATGCTCGGCCAGAGCGGCGGCAGCAAGACCAGCGGCCTCGACGGCCTGCTGGGTAACGTGAAGAACACCAACGACCTGAACACCGCGTTCAGCGCGCTGGGCATGGACAGCGGCATGATCGGCCAATTCGCCCCGGTGATCCTGCAATACCTGGGCGGCCAGGGTGCCAACAGTTCGCTGCTGGGCAAACTGGGCCAGGCTTGGGGCACCGGCAGCTAAGGCCGTGGTCCTTCAAAGCGGGTTCGACCCCGCTTTGAAGTGGCCGGCAGGTTGCGGGGAACAGCGTTACGGTTGGTACTCAAAAGTACATTGGGAGGCGTCGATCGATACAGCGCCGCCTTGATTCCCGCAGCTGGTTCCTTTCCATGCTGTACCGGTCGCGGCCTTCGGGTTGTTAAACGGCAGGCCCAGTTGAACATAGGGTTTGGAAACGTTGTTTACCGGCTCTGCGTTTTCTCTTTGCGTTGTACCGCCATAACTGCAGAGTATTTTCCCGTGGATCATTTCGGCACTGACTAACATCAGGTTGTATTTAGGTTCGAGGTAGGTCTCGCTTGTGGCCGTGGACTGGCCCTCCCACATCTGGCCACCGGGCCCGGGGGCTTCGTATTTGAAGCCTTGGTTGAAGTCCGGAGGAAGGTCCGGGTCGGTATACGGCGTAGCTTTTATTGAACTGACTGCGGGGCACGTGGCCATTTCTGCATGGGCAATGTTCGCTGCTGTCAGTAACGCTATGCCGGCGAAGAGGACTTTGATGGTCATGATCAGGGCACTCGACTGAGATGGAGTCCTTAGCCTAATCAGCCGCCCAAGGCGGGCGGAACTGTTAACTCTGACAGTTTTTTATGCGTTTTCAGACGATGCCCTATCGCGGGTTCGCTGCAGGGCAAGCGGGTCCAGGCGTGGGGCGCGGGTAGCCGAGGATTGAGTCAGCCCCTCGTTTGGCAATGCTGCGCAACAACTCCCGAGGAACTGTGTGGGATGTTTCACCACCTACGGGGACTGCCCCAGGAAAACCAACCCTCCTGGGGTGGATTCTTCAATCCGGTCAGGTAGGAGTCTTCCATGAACATCGTCAACACCTACAACGCTCTCGCTAGCGCTTCGTATCACGCCGCGACCCACAAGCCCGCTGCCGCAGAGCAAGGAAAAGCACCCCACGACGCCAGCCAGGAGCAGGCTGATACCGTGAGCAGTCACGACACCATCGAGATAGCGCACGGGTGGCGTACCGGTGACGATTCGGCCACGTGGCCTAAGCGCCCGTAACGGTTACTTTGCCCATAAGGCCCCAGCGGTTTCGCCTCGCAGTTCCTGAATCCGCTGATCTTTCTCCGTCCAGAGCCGGTTCACCCAGTTCTGTACGACCTGGCGAAACGCCGGGTCGTTTTCGTAGTCGCCCTGCCACAGCGCCGGGTCCAGCTCACGGGTGCGGATATCGATGATCACCTTCGGTACCGCCCCGCTGATCAGATCCCAGAACCCCGGCGTCTTCGCTTGCGGATAGACCACGGTCACGTCGAGCACGGCATCCAGTTGTTCGCCCAGCGCCGCCAACACAAACGCCACGCCGCCGGCCTTGGGCTTGAGCAGGCGGGCAAACGGTGAGCCTTGCTGGGCACGCTTGGCCTCGCTGAACCGGGTGCCTTCCAGGTAGTTGACCACCGTCACCGGCTGGCGCTTGAACAGCTCGCAGGCCTGGCGGGTGATCTTCAAGTCCTGGCCCGCCAGTTCCGGGTGCTTGGCCAGGAACGCCTTGGTGTAGCGCTTCATGAACGGATAATCCAGCGCCCACCAGGCCAGGCCGAGGAAGGGCACCCAGACCAGTTCTTTCTTCAGGAAGAACTTGAAGAACGGCGTGCGGCGGTTGAGGGCCTGGATCAGCGCGGGGATATCGACCCAGGATTGGTGGTTACTGATCACCAGGTACGAGGTGTCGCCGCGCAGGTCGTCTGCGCCGCGGATGTCCCATTGGGTCGGGATGCACAGCGCGAAGATCAGTTTGTCGATTTCGGCCCAGGTCTCGGCGATCCACATCACGGCCCATGACGCGTAATCGCGATAGCGACCGGGGGCCACCAGCTTGAGCAGGGCAAACACCGTCAGCGGCCCGATCAGGACCAGGGTGTTGAGCAGGAGCAGCAGCGAGACGAAACAGCCGGTGAGCAGGCGGCGCATAAGTAACTCTTGGAATCCTGTGGGCGGGACATAATAAGAGAGCGGCGTCTAGAGGCCAAATCGCAAATCGCCCGACGAATGTTTCACAATATGCCGGGTATGGTTGCCGAACTAACTAAGTGCTGCCTTTGCGGTCTAGAATTCGCCTACTTCTTTCCGAGGAAATCACTTCGTGAAACTGCTCCTTGCCTCGCTCGCCCTGGCGGTCTTGCCCGTCATGGCCGCCGAACCGACCGTTTACGGTCGCTACGAATACATCCAACTGCCGGAGATCGGCGAAACCTTCAAGGCCAAGATGGACACCGGCGCGCTGACCGCCTCGCTGTCGGCCCGTGACATCGAGACCTTCACCCGTGACGGCGACGATTGGGTGCGCTTCCGCGTCGGCGGCAAGGACGCCGGCAACAAAGTCTACGAACACAAGGTGGCGCGCATCAGCAAGATCAAGAGCCGCGCCGACGAAGACGAGGACAAGGAAGAAGCCACCGTGGCCACGCGCCCGGTGATCGACCTGGAAATGTGCCTGGGCAACGTCAAGCGCACCGTCGAGGTCAACCTCACCGACCGCAGCAGCTTCAACTACCCGCTGCTGATCGGCGCCAAGGCGCTGCGTGAGTTCGGCGCCGCGGTGAACCCGGCGCGTCGCTACACCGCCGACAAGCCGGACTGCTGACGGACCGCCATGCCGCACATCCTGATTGTCGAAGACGAAGCGGCGATAGCCGACACACTGGTTTTCGCCCTGCAAGGCGAGGGCTTTACCACCACCTGGCTGAGCCTCGGCCAGGAAGCGCTGGCCCACCAGCGCCAGACCCCGGCCGACCTGATCATCCTCGACATCGGCCTGCCCGACATCAGCGGCTTTGAAACCTGCAAGCAACTGCGGCGCTTCAGCGAAGTGCCGGTGATGTTTCTCAGTGCCCGCGATAGCGAGATCGACCGCGTGGTCGGGCTGGAGATCGGCGCCGACGATTATGTGGTCAAGCCGTTCAGCCCACGGGAAGTGGCAGCGCGGGTCAGGGCGATCCTCAAGCGCGTCGGCCCTGGCGTCGTTCCGGCGTTGTTCCAGGTCGACCTGGAGCGCATGCAGATCACCTACCGTGGCCTGGCACTGAGCCTGACCCGCCACGAGTTCCGCTTGCTGCAAAGCCTGCTGGAACAACCCGAGCGTGTGTTCAGCCGCGAACAACTGCTGGACGCGGTCGGCGTGCCGGCCGATGCCGGCTATGAGCGCAATATCGACAGCCATATCAAAAGCCTGCGCAGCAAATTACGCAGCGTGGCGGCGCAGGCCGAACCGATCCAGACCCATCGCGGCCTCGGCTACAGCTACAGCCCGAGCCACAGCTGATGCGCCTGGGGCTGCGGTTTTTCCTGGTCTACGCGCTGTTTATCGGCTTCACCGGTTACTTCGTGCTGAACACCGTGATGAAGGAAATCCGCCCCGGCGTGCGCCAGTCCACCGAAGAAACCCTGGTGGACACCGCCAACCTGCTGGCCGAAATCCTGCGCAACGACGTCAAGAACGGCACCCTCGCCCAAAGCCACTGGCCGGAGCTGCTCAAGGCCTACGGCACCCGTCAGCCGGGCGCGACCATCTGGGGCCTGCCGAAAAACCAGGTCAACCACCGCATCTACGTGACCGACGCCAACGGCATGGTGTTGCTCGACTCCAGCGGCGAAGCCGTGGGCCAGGACTACTCCAAATGGAACGACGTGTACCTGACCCTGCGCGGCGAGTACGGCGCGCGTTCCACCCGCAGCGCGCCGGATGATCCGGCCTCGTCGGTGATGCACGTGGGCGCGCCGATTCGCGACAACGGGCAGATCATCGGCGTGGTCACGGTGGCCAAGCCGAACAGTTCGCTGCAGCCTTATGTCGATCGCACCGAGCACCGGTTGCTGTGGTACGGCGCCGGCTTGGTGATCCTCGGCCTGCTGCTCGGCGCGCTGTTGTCGTGGTGGTTGAGCGTGGCACTGCGCCGGCTTACCGCGTATGCCGAGGCGGTCAGCGAGGGGCGGCGCGCCGAATTGCCGCATTACCGTGGCGGCGAGCTGAAGCAGTTGTCCACCGCTGTGGAGCACATGCGGACACAGCTGGAGGGCAAGGCTTATGTGGAGCATTACGTCCACACCCTGACCCACGAATTGAAGAGCCCGCTGGCGGCGATTCGCGGCGCGGCCGAGCTGTTGCAGGGCGACATGAGCCGCGAGCAGCAACAGCGCTTTGTCGGCAATATCGACAGCGAAAGTACCCGCCTGCAGCAGTTGATCGAGCGCTTGCTGAACCTGGCCCAGGTCGAGCAACGCCAGGGCCTGGAGGCGCAAGCCAGCCTGCCGCTGGCCGCGCTGGTGGACGATGTGCTCAAGGCCCAATGCGCGCGCATCGAAGGTGCCGGCTTGCGCATCGAACAAACGATCGGCGCTGAGGTGAAGGTCTTCGGCGAACCGTTCCTGCTGCGCCAGGCCCTGGGCAACCTGCTCGACAACGCCCTGGACTTCACGCCGGCGGGCGGGGTGTTGCGGTTCAGCGCGCAGACCCGGCACAACGCTGTGCAGGTCAGCCTGTTCAACCAGGCCGCGCCGATTCCCGACTACGCCTTGCCGCGCCTGAGCGAGCGTTTCTACTCGCTGCCGCGTCCGGCCAGCGGGCGCAAAAGCACCGGCCTGGGCCTCAACTTTGTCGAGGAAGTGATGAAGCTGCATGGCGGCACGTTGCAGATCGGCAACGTACACGGTGGCGTGCAAGTGGTGCTGCATCTCCACACAGTCTCCACACTGCCCACATAAATTTCCCACATGCGCGGCTCACGCTTTCCCCATCAAAACAGGGAGAGCCCCATGAACCGCAGCCTGCTTTTCAAACTTGGCGCGATTGCGCTATTGATCCTGCTATTGCTGATTCCATTGCTGATGATCAACGGCCTCATCGCCGACCGCCAATACACTCGCGACAGTGTCCTGATGGATATCGCCCGTAGCTCCAGCTACAGCCAGCGCCTCACCGGCCCGGTGATGGTGGTGCCGTACCGCAAGACTGTCCGCGAGTGGAAGCTCAATGAAAAACTCAACAGGCGCTACGAGGAAACCCGTGAAGTGCGCGGTCGTCTGTATTTCCTGCCGGAGCGTTTTGAGCTCGACGGGCGGGTGCAGACCGAACTGCGTGCGCGTGGCATCTACCAGGCCCGGCTGTTCCACGCCGACAACCGCATCAGCGGACGCTTCGTCTTGCCGGAGCAATGGGGCATCAAGGAAAATTTCGCCGATTACCGCTTTGAGCCGGCGTTTCTGGCGGTGGGTATCAGCGATATTCGCGGTATCGAAAACGCACTGAAGCTGGAGCTGGGCAGCCAGCGCCTGGAGTTTGCGCCAGGCACCCACGTGGAGTGGCTGGGCGAGGGGGTGCATGTGGCGCTGCCGGAGCTGGACAGCAAAACCCCGGCCGCGCTGGACTTCGCCTTCGACCTGCGCCTGCAAGGCACCGAGCAATTGCAAGTGGTACCGGTGGGCAAGACCAGCCAGGTCACACTGGCCTCCAACTGGCCGCACCCGAGCTTCATCGGCAACTTCCTGCCGGCGCAACGGGAAGTCACCGACAAGGGCTTCAGCGCCAACTGGCAGACCTCATTCTTCTCCACCAACCTCGAAGAAGCCCTGCGCGGCTGCCTGGACGAACGCGGCTGTGACGACTTTAACAACCGCAGCTTCGGGGTGAACTTCATCGACCCGGTGGACCAGTACCTCAAGAGCGACCGCGCGATCAAATATGCGCTGCTGTTCATCGCCCTGACCTTTGCCGGTTTCTTCCTGTTCGAAGTGCTCAAGGGCTTGGCGGTGCATCCGATCCAGTACGCCCTGGTGGGGTTCGCCCTGGCGTTTTTCTACCTGTTATTGCTGTCGTTGTCCGAGCACCTGGGCTTTGCCTTGGCGTACCTGATCTCGGCCAGTGCCTGTGTGTTGTTGATTGGTTTCTACGTGTGCCATGTGCTGCGCAGCGTCGCCCACGGCCTGGGGTTTTCGGCCGGGCTGGCGGCGTTGTATGGCTTGTTGTACGGGCTGTTGAGTGCCGAGGACTACGCGCTGCTGATGGGCTCGCTGTTGCTGTTCGGCCTGCTGGGGACGGTGATGGTGCTGACACGCAAACTGGATTGGTACGGCGTGGGCAAACGCAAGGCGGCCGAGCCCTTGGCATTCGATCTGGAGGCCGTGCAATGATCGGGTTGCGTGAGGACCAGCGGGAGCGAGCGCAGTTGGTGGCGAGGATTGTGGCGTTGTTTCCTGCGCCACCTATGCGCAGGGTCAAACCGGCGGCTGTGTCTCAAGCATCGAAGGGCGCTGGCTGACTTCGGCGTACCAGGCGGCAAGCTGGGGGTTGGCGTCGCGCCAGTGCAGGTCCGGGTGGCGGAAATCCAGGTAACCCAAGGCGCAGGCCACGCTGATCGCGGCGATATCGAAGTGGCTGGCCAGTTCGGCAATCGCATCCGCTTCCAGCTCCGCCAGGGTGCGCCGGATCTTGTTGCGCTGTTCGTCGAGCCACGGCGCCCAGTGTTTTTCCGGCGGGCGCAGGGCGCTCTCGTAACGCACCAGCACGGCGGCATCCATGATGGCGTCGGCCATCGAGGCCAGGGTCAGGCGACGCCAGCGGGCCGAGCCGTCACGCGGGATCAGCGGGTTGCCGACGTGCTGGTGGTCGAGGTAATCGAGGATCACCCGGCTGTCGTGCAGCACCGTGCCATCGGCCAGGCGCAGGGCCGGGATCTTGCCCACCGGGTTTTCGTTGACCAGTTGCACGTCCGGGTTGACCGGTGTCGGCATGCAGAGCTGCAGGGCCACACGGTTCTGCTGGCCGGTTTCGGCCAGCAGCACGCGGACTTTGCGCACGAACGGCGAAGCGGGGTTGTGGAACAAGGTCATGCTGGGAGCGGACATGGGCATTCCTCTGGATGGGATGGGCAGTCGCTAGCCTAGTGGGTTGCGCCGTGGCTGGCGAGGGGGATTCCTGTGGTTCTTGAGGGCCTCATCGGGGGCAAGCCCCCTCCCACAGGGGAATGCATTCCAATGTGGGAGGGGGCTTGCCCCCGATAGCGTCCTCAACCACGCCGCCTGAACAACGCCCAAGTCCCAATGACCGCAGGAATACCCAACCCGACCCAACTCAGCGCATCCCACAGCCCATCCCTCTGGATGGGATGGGCAGTCGCTAGCCTAGTGGGTTGCGCGGTGGCTGGCGAGGGGGATTCCTGTGGTTCTTGAGGGCCTCATCGGGGGCAAGCCCCCTCCCACAGGGGAATGCATTCCAAATGTGGGAGGGGGCTTGCCCCCGATAGCGTCCTCAACCACGCCGCCTGAACAACGCCCAAGTCCCAATGACCGCAGGAATACCCAACCCGACCCAACTCAGCGCATCCCACAGCCCATCCCTCTGGATGGGATGGGCAGTCGCTAGCCTAGTGGGTTGCGCCGTGGCTGGCGAGGGGGGCTGTGGTTCTTGAGGGCCTCATCGGGGGCAAGCCCCCTCCCACAGGGGAATGCATTCCAAATGTGGGAGGGGGCTTGCCCCCGATAGCGTCCTCAGCCACGCCGCCTGAACAACGCCCAAGTCCCAATGACCGCAGGAATACCCAACCCGACCCAACTCAGCGCATCCCACAGCCCATCCCTCTGGATGGGATGGGCAGTCGCTAGCCTAGTGGGTTGCGCGGTGGCTGGCGAGGGGGGGCTGTGGTTCTTGAGGGCCTCATCGGGGGCAAGCCCCCTCCCACAGGGGAATGCATTCCAATGTGGGAGGGGGCTTGCCCCCGATAGCGTCCTCAGCCACGCCGCCTGAACAACGCCCAAGTCCCAATGACCGCAGGAATACCCAACCCGACCCAACTCAGCGCATCCCACAGCCCATCCCTCTGGATGGGATGGGCAGTCGCTAGCCTAGTGGGTTGCGCCGTGGCTGGCGAGGGGAGGGCTGTGGTTCTTGAGGGTCTCATCGGGGGCAAGCCCCCTCCCACAGGGGAATGCATTCCAATGTGGGAGGGGGCTTGCCCCCGATAGCGTCCTCAACCACGCCGCCTGAACAACGCCCAAGTCCCAATGACCGCAGGAATACTCAACCCGACCCAACTCAGCGCATCCCACAGCCCATCCCTCTGGATGGGATGGGCAGTCGCTAGCCTAGTGGGTTGCGCGGTGGCTGGCGAGGGGGGGCTGTGGTTCTTGAGGGCCTCATCGGGGGCAAGCCCCCTCCCACAGGGGAATGCATTCCAAATGTGGGAGGGGGCTTGCCCCCGATAGCGTCCTCAGCCACGCCGCCTGAACAACGCCCAAGTCCCAATGACTGCAGGAATACTCAACCCGACCCAACTCAGCGCATCCCACAGCCCATCCCCCAGCAACGCGGCAAACAAACCGACGGCGCTGAGCAGGCCGATCCCCAGCGGAATGCCGAACACCTTCCAGAAACTCGATTGACGCGGCCTCATGCCTTGCCCGCCTTGCGCCGCACCCACCACAGGTACACACCGCTGCCGAGCACGACGATGGTCAGCCCATCCAGTAGCGCCCAGAGGATTTTCATCGGCATGCCGCCGTAGTCGCCGAAGTGCAGCGGCTGCGACATGCCCATGGCGTCCATGTACCACGGCCGCTCGGCGATCGCGGTGACGGCCAGGCTGCTGGCGTCGATCAGCACCGGCGTGAGCAGGTGCGAAGTCAGGTGGGTGCTGCCCTTCATGAACACCGCGTAATGGTGCTCACTGGAAAAACGCGTGCCGGGGAAGGCGATGAAGTCCGGCTGCATGCCGGGCGCGGCCGCGGCGGCGATCTTGAGCAGATCGTTGGCCGGTGCGCGCAGGGTCAGCGGCGGGGCGTGCTGGTACGGTTCGATCATTGCGCTGAGGCTGTCGTTGCGCCAGGCGGCGATGATCAGATCGGCACAGGCGCTGATCACGCCGGTCACGCCGACCACCAGCGCCCAGGTCAGGGTGACCACGCCGATCAAGTTGTGCAGGTCGAGCCAACGCAGGCGGGTGGATTTGTCCTGGCGCACGGTGGCGAACGTCAAGCGGCGCATGAACGGCAGGTAAAGCAGCGTGCCCGAGACAATCGCCAGCACAAACAGCAGGCCCATGAACGCCAGCAGCCACTTGCCCGGCAGGCCGGCGAACATATCCACATGCAGGCGCAGTAGGAACAGCGTCAAGCCGCCGTTGGCCGACGGCATCTCCACGGTTGCGCCGGTGCGCGCGTCGAGCATGAACGTGTGCGACGCATTGGGTTCGGTGCCAGCGGTGGCGGCCATGATCGCGATCACGCCGTGCGGGTCGTCTTCGTCCCACGCCAGGTATTGCATGACTTCGCCAGGGCGATGCGCCTGGGCTTTGGCCACCAGTTGCTCGAGGTTCAGCTGTGGTGTGTTGGCGGGCATCTGCTGCAACTCGGGTTCGTTGCCCAGCAAGTGATCGAGCTCGTGGTGGAAAATCAACGGCAGGCCGGTAAGGGCGAGCAGCAGCAGGAACAAGGTGCAGATCAGGCTGGTCCAGGTGTGGATAAAGGACCAGCGGCGGATGGTTCGGCTTTTCATTTGTTGGCCTTCAGACACACCCAAGCCGCCCCTGCGGACGGCCGGGAGGTCAACTCAGTCGTTTACCACTGGTAGGTGGCGCTGGCGACCACACTGCGCTGGTCGCCGAAGTAGCAGTAGGAACCGTCACAGGTGGAGAGGTAGTCCTTGTCGAACAGGTTGGTCGCGTTCAGTTTCAGCGAGGCGCCTTTGAGGCTGTTGTCCAGGCGGCCGAGGTCGTAATGCACGGCGGCGTCGAACACCGTGTAGGCGTTGGCCTTGCCCGTCCAGGTATTGCCCTGGTCGCCATAGGTATTGCCGGTGTAGCGGGCCCCGGCGCCAATGCCGAAACCATCGAGCATGCCGCTGTGCCAGGTGTAGTCCGTCCACAGGGAGGCTTGCTGGTTCGGCATCAGCTGCAGGCGGTTGCCCTTGTATTGGCCTTTTTGCACTTCAGACTTGGCCAGGGTGTAGGCGGCTATCAGCTTGAGGTTTTCACTCACGTCAGACACGGCTTCGAGTTCCAGGCCCTTGACCTTCACTTCGCCGGTCTGGTCGGTCACCGATTCGCCCCCGGCACCGAAGCTGGTGACCAGCACGTTTTTCTGGGTCAGGTCGTAAACCGCTGCGCTGAGCAATGTGTTGGAGCCGGGAGGCTGATACTTGACCCCCAGTTCCCATTGCTTGCCCTGCGTGGGCTTGTACGATTTGACTGGGTCGACGCTGGCATTGCTCGCCGGCTGGAAGGACTCGGCGTAGGACAGGTACGGCACGAAGCCCGAATCGAAGACATAGCTCAGCGCCGCGTTGCCACTGAAGTTCCGGCTGCGGTCGGTGTTGGTCGCGTCGTCCTTGTTGAAGTACGTGGTGCCCTGATGCACCCAGTCTTCACGCCCGCCGAGGGTCAGGCGCCATTTGTCGAGAGCCATCTGGTCTTGCACGTAGAGGCCGGTCTGTATGGTTTTCTGGTTGTAGTCGTAGTACGCATCGGAGCGCGGCGGGCGGACGATCGTCTGGCCGTAGGTCGGGTTGAAGATATTGGTCGTACCGGCGCTGCTGAAAATCGACAGATACGAAGTGTCGGTGCGTTGATGATCGAGCCCCAGCAACAGCGTGTGCGTGATGTCAGCCGTGTTGAAGTCAGCCTGGAAATGGTTGTCGACCGCGAATTGGCCGATGTTTTCGTCAACGTTGGTCGACGAACGACCGATGTTGCCCGCAGCGTCGGCAGGGCCGTAGATCAGTGAGCCCACGGTCAGTTGCTGGAACGCCAGCTCCGACTTGGTGTAGCGCAGGTTCTGGCGGAACTGCCATGTATCGTTGAAGCGATGCTCGAACGCATAGCCCAGCGCGTAGTAGGTGCGGTCGTAGAACTCGTAGTCCGGATCGCCGAGGTTCTTGTGGTGGGAGACCTCGCCCAGCGGCGATTTGATCTTGGTGCCCTGGATCGGCAGGAACTGGCTGGTGGTGCCGGTATCGTCGCGGGTGAACTGCGAGAGCAAGGTCAGTTGGGTATCGGGGTCGATGTTCCAGACCAGGCTGGGGGCGATGTTGTAGCGCTTGTTGTCGATGTGGTCGACCTGGGTGCCAGCATCCCGGACCACGCCGCTGACGCCGTAAAGGAACTGGCCTTCATCATCGATTTTGCCGGTGCTGGCGAAATTGATCTGGCGATAGTTGTCACTGCCGTATTGCACTTGAATGGCATGGCTCGACTCCGCGCTGGGGCGCCGGCTGACCATGTCCAGCAGGCCGCCCGGCGGGGTCTGGCCATAGACCGAGGAGGCTGGGCCACGCAGCAGGGCGAGGCGATCCAGGTTCCAGGTTTCGGCCTTGGGGTTGGCGTACACGCCGCGTGGCAACGGCAGGCCGTCGAGGAATTGGGTCGGTTCGAAGCCGCGAACGCGCATCCAGTCGTAGCGGGTGTCGCTGCCGTAGCTGGCGGACACAATGCCGGGCATGTATTTGACGGCGTCATCCAGGTTCTGCACGTTGCGGTCCTGCATCTGCTCGCGGGTGGCGACGGAGATCGAGCGCGGTGCTTCGACCAGCGCGGTATCGGTCTTGGTGCCGGCGGCGGTGCGCGTCGCCAGGTAGCCTTGCACTGGGCCCCAGGCGCTTTCAGTGTTGCCCTGGGCAACGATGCTGGTTTGCGGCAACGCCACGACCCCGTCCGCAATCGCCACCAGCGTGTAAGTCCCCGCGCTGCTCTGCTCCACCTGCAAGCCGCTGCCGCGCAGTGCCTCGCGCAGTGCGCCCGGGGCGTCGAACTGGCCCTGGACCGGCGCCGAGGTTTTGCCTGCGGCCAGTGCCGGGCTGAGGGTCAGCGCGAGGCCGGCCTGGCTGGCGATCTGGTTCAGGGTGGCGGCCAATGGCGCGGCGGGCAGGTTGTAGGCGCGCACGCTGGACGCTTGCTCGGCGGCGATCAGCACGCTGCTGGTCAGCGGGGTGCTGAGGGCAATGGCCACGGCTAACAGGCTGGGGCGCAACAAGGTGTCTAGCGTGCGGGACATGGGGCGGCTCCTGAATGGAAGTAATTCGCAATTACCCCTGTGCCGAGCGAGATTCGAAAAGTGATAGGGCGAGGTGAAAATAATTGTGGTCTGGGGATATTTGGTGTTCTGGAGGGCGTCATCGCGAGCAAGCTCGCTCCCACCTTCGACCGCGTTCAGCCTGATACAACGCGGTCGAAGGTGGGAGCGGGATTGCTCGCGCGAGCAATATCCCCGACACCGCCGGACCTAGGGCCTACCCTTCACCGTCACCCACCACGGCGTGCGCTGTTCGATCCGCACCGGCAGCGTCGGCAGCAGTGCGTTGAGCGCCAGGGTGGTGTCGTGCAGCGGGAAGCTGCCGGTGATGCGCAGGTCGGCCACGGCGTTATCCACACCCAGGTAGCCGCGGCGATAACGGCTCAGTTCCTCGACCACATCGCCCAGGCGGGCGTTGTCCACCACCAGCATGCCGCGGGTCCAGGCGTCGGTGGCGGGGGTGACGGCGAGCAGCGGGCCGAGGCTGTCGCTGCGCATCAGCACTTGCTGGCCGGCCTTGAAGATCTGTTCCTGATGCAGCGCCTCGGGTTGCGCGGCCACCGCCGATTGCAGCACGCTCAGGCGCGTGGCGGCGTCCTCGCGCTTGACGATAAACCGCGTGCCCAGCGCGCGCAGGCTGCCGTCGCGGGTCTGCACATAGAACGGGCGCGCATCGTTGTGGCCGGTTTCGACGAGGATTTCGCCTTCCTGCAACACGATCAGCCGGCGTTTTTCATCGAAGCGCACATCGATGGCGCTGTGGGTGTTGAGGTTGATCTGCGTGCCGTCCGCCAGTGTCAGCGTGCGTTGTTCGCCGGTGGCGGTGCGTTGATCGGCCAGCCAATAGTGGAGCGGTACATAACGCTCCCCGGCAAACAAGGCCAGGCCGCAGACCAGTGCGATACTCGCCAGGCCGCTGCCGAGTTTGCGCACGCGCTGGCGAATGCCCTCGCGTGACTGCAACAACGCCGCCCGCGCCGGGCCCGAGGCCACGCTGAAGCGCTGGTCGAGCAGGCCCAGTTGGCGCCAGGCGCGGGCATGTTCTGCATCGCTGGCCAGCCATTTGGCGAACTCCTCCTGTTCCACGGCGCTGCCGTCCCCTGAGTCGAGGGACAGTTGCCAGGCAATCGCCGCATCCAGCACCCGGGCCGACACCGGTTTACAACTGATCGCACTCACAGCGGCTCGCCATACAATGCGATGTAGCACTGACGGATGCCCTGGGCCAGGTACTGGCGCACGCGCGGCACCGACACGCCGAGGCGCCGGGCGATGTCGGCGTGGCCCAGGCCGTCGATGCGGTTGTAGAGAAACGCGGCGCGGGCCTTGCTCGACAGCGTGCCGAGCAGGCGGTCGATGGCCTTGAGGTCTTCGAGGATCAGTTGCTGGTCTTCCGGCGACGGCTGTTCGCTCTGCGGGATCAGCATCAATTCGCTGAGGTAGGCCTGTTCCAGGGCGGCGCGGCGGAAGTAGTCGAACAGTAAGCCTTTGGCGATCGCCACCAGGAAGGCGCGGGGCTCGCGGGGTTCGCGCAACCCGTCGCGGCCGAGCAGGCGCATGAAGGTGTCCTGACTCAGGTCTTCGGCGCGGCTCGGGCAGGCCACATTGCGCCGCAGCCAGGCCAGCAGCCAGCCGCGATGGTCGCGATACAACGCACCGACAAGCTCACTGTGTGGGGTCTGGACCGACGACAAGGCATCACCGAATAAACAAGTTTAAACTAACGAGAATTATTCGCGATTGTGTCAGAGGCGTGCAGCGGGCGCAATTGGCGTCTGTCCGGCGGTGCTATTAAAACGATGGCGCTTGCTTGCGCCGTTTCCATTGGCTCAAACGTGCTTGCAGGGCGCGCGGTGTGTCGATGTGCTGCTGGCGCGCGCGGCTGAGCAGGATCAGCATCAGCTCCGCAGTGGCCAGGGCGTCGGCGCTGGCGTGATGGCGTTCGCCCACCTGCAGGTGGAAGTGGTCGATCCAATCGTCCAGCCCGGCTTCGCGCAGCAGCGCCTCGGGGTACAGCAGCGGGGCGATGTCGGCCACGTCGAGGAAGGTATGGGCCAGGCGATAACCCAGGCTGTCCTTGAGCGCCCGGGCCAGCATGTGTTGATCGAACCGCGCATGGAAGGCCAGCAACGGGCTGTCGCCGACGAACTCCATGAAATCCAGCAACGCGTCCACCGGGTCACTGCCGGCGGCGATCGCGCTGGGGCCGAGACCGTGGATCAACACGCTGGGGCTGAGTTTTGTTTCGGCGCGTTGCAGGGTGCGTTCGAACATCTGGGAAAAATCCACCGCGCCGTCCTCGATCACCACTGCACCGATGGATAACACCTGATCGCGGTTGAGGTTCAGGCCGCTGGTTTCCAGGTCCAGCACCACCCAGCGCTGGCTGCGCAATGCCAGGTCGCCCAGCGCGACCGGCTGGGGTAACTGCGCCAGGCGCTGCTGTTGTGTTGCGTCGAGATGGGGTTTGGCCGTGCGCAACCAACCAAATAAGTTCACAGCTGATACCGCACGGTCAGGCTGCTTTGCAGGCGCTGGGCCTGGCGCAGGGATTCGCGCAGGATGCGCCGGTCCAGATGGTTAAGGCTGTCGGGGTCGACGCGGTTGGAATACGGCTGGTTTTCCCGCATCTGCAATTGGTGCTGCTGCATGCGGGTTTGCTGGATAAAGTGGTACGCCTCTTCATAGGCGGCGCCATCCAGCGGCTCGATCACTTCCTTGACCACCAACTGGCGCAGGCGCTCCAGGGTGTTGATGGCGTGGACGTCGTTGGCCAGGGCCAGCAGGCGCGCGCCGTCGACAAAGGGCGTCAGGCCTTGCACCTTGAGGTCGAGGGTGGCTTTTTCGCCGCCTTTGCGCGTCAGCACGAAATCGCGGAAGCGCCCCACCGGCGGGCGCTGGCGCAAGGCGTTCTCCGCCAGCATGCGCTGGAACAGGCGGTTATCCGCGACCTGGTCGAGAATGCCCTGGCGCAGTTGTTCACAGCCCTGTTCATCGCCCCACACCACCCGCAGGTCGAAATAGATGGTCGACCCCAGCAGGTTCTCCGGCGTGGCTTCGCGGATGAACGCCGCAAACCGTCGCGCCCATTCGGCCCGCGACAGGCACAGCTCGGGGTTGCCGGCCATGATGTTGCCTTTGCACAAGGTGAAGCCGCACTGCGCCAGGCTCTGGTTGATCTGCTGCGCGAGGGGCAGCAGGCGCGCACGGATCTCAGCCGCTTCGGCGGCGTCCTTGGCGTCGAACAGGATGCCGTTGTCCTGGTCGGTGTAGAGCGTCTGCTCGCGCCGGCCTTCGCTGCCGAAACACAACCAGGTGAACGGCACGCCGGGGTCGCCTTTGTCGGCGAGGGTCAGCTCGATGACCCGGCACACGGTGTGATCGTTGAGCAGGGTAATAATGTGGGTGATCTGGGTCGACGACGCGCCATGGGCCAGCATGCGCTCCACCAACTGGCCGATCTCGCCGCGTATCGCCACCAGGTTTTCCACCTTGGGCGCGTTGCGGATGGTACGGGCCAGGTGGACCAGGTCCACGCGTTGCAGGGAAAACAGGTCGCGCTCGGACACCACGCCGCACAGACGCTGGTCTTTGACCAGGCACACGTGGGCGATATGCCGCTCGGTCATTGCGATGGCGGCGTCGAAGGCGCTGTGGTCCGGGGTGAGGAAGAACGGCGCATGGGTCATGTGCGCGTCGATCGGCAGGGTGAAATCGCTGGTGCCGTCGGCCACCACCTGGCGCAGATCGCGCAGGGTGAAGATCCCCAGGGGCGCCTTGTGCTCATCCACGATCACAATGCTGCCGACCTGTTGCTCGTGCATCAGCGTCACCGCTTCGCGCAACGGTGTAGCCGGGCTGCACGTCACCGGGTGGCGCATGGCCAACTCGCCGAGGCGGGTGTTCAAGGAATATTGGGTGCCGAGGGTTTCCACGGCTTTTTGCTGCACTTGCTGGTTGACCTGATCAAGCAGGCTGCTGACGCCGCGCAAGGCGAAATCGCGGAACTCGCTGGACAGCGCGAACAGCTTGATAAACGCCGGCTTGTTCAGTTGCAGGCAGAAGGTGTCTTCGGCGGCCTTGTGCTCGGTGCGCGTCGCACGTTCGCCCAGCAGTGCCGCAAGGGGGAAGCACTCGCCGGTGGCAATCTCAAAGGTGGGTTCGGCCGAATCCGGCCGTTCGCCGATGACCCGGCCCTGCTTGACGATGTAAAAGTGCTCCACCGGCCCGGCCGACGGCTTGAGGATGCTTTCGCCGGGGCCATAAAAGCGCAATTGGCACTGCTCTACCAGGAACGCGAGGTGCGCGTTTTCCATTTGGTTGAACGGCGGGAAGCGTTGCAGGAACTGCAAGGTGCCGTGGATGTTCTGCAACACCGCAGTTTTTCCCGCCTGGGCGAATGCATCAGCTTTACTCATAACAATGACCGCGATGTTTTTGTCGTTATCGTCCTGCATGGTCGACTCCTGCACGGCGGGTGCCCATTGGACGTAAGTCTAGGTCGATGAAAACGGCGCATAACTAGGGAAAAACCTTACATGACGATCGTCCAAACCCCGTAGAACGCCCACTAGGCAAACTTTCCGACGAAGTGCACATTGTTCGCCCTTCCGCAGATGTCTGACGAGTGTGCTGGGAGATTGATGAGAGCTAGCTGAGAACCGTATGTCCGACCACGATATTTTGAGTGATGCCGAGCGCGAAGCGCTGAGCGCTGTGATGCTGAAGCCTGATTTACCGCCGCAACGCGTGTTGATCGTCGACGACGACAAGGATGCGCGCGAACTGCTGGCGGAAATCCTGGGCCTGGACGGGATTCGCTGCATGACCGCCGAGAGTAGTGAGGCAGCCTTGAAACTCTTGAAGTCGAGCCGCTCCATTGGGTTGCTGATCACCGACCTGCGCATGGCGCCGAGCAACGGCCTCCAGTTGATTCGCGAAGTGCGCGAATCCGAGCGCGCGGCGTTGCCGATCATCGTTGTGTCCGGGAACGCCGGAGCGCTGGATGTGATCGATGCGATGCATTTGAGCGTGGTGGACTTTCTGCTCAAGCCGATTGATAGCGTGAAGTTGGCGAAGATGGTCAAGCGCGAGTTGGGGATGAGGTCCTGATTTTTGCGGTGTATGTAATGGCCTCATCGGGGGCAAGCCCCCTCCCACAGTTGACCGCGTACATCCTGTGGGAGGGGGCTTGCCCCCGATGAGGCCATTCCGGTCACCACAAGCCTCAAAGAAAAAGCCCTGATCGCAAGACCAGGGCTTTTTCATTTACAGGCCGTTTTTAGCCTTGAACTCCCGACGCCTGCGATGCAACACCGGCTCGGTATAACCATTAGGCTGTTTGGTGCCTTCAATCACCAACTCCACCGCCGCCTGGAACGCGATATTGCTATCGAAGTCCGGCGCCAGCGGGCGGTACAACGCATCCCCGGCATTCTGACGGTCTACCACCGGCGCCATGCGCTTGAGGCTTTCCATCACCTGATCCTGAGTGACCACGCCGTGGCGCAGCCAGTTGGCGATGTGCTGGCTGGAAATGCGCAGGGTGGCGCGGTCTTCCATCAGGCCGATGTCGTTGATGTCCGGCACTTTCGAGCAGCCGACGCCCTGGTCGATCCAGCGCACCACATAACCGAGAATGCCCTGGGCGTTGTTGTCCAGCTCGTTGCGGATTTCTTCGTCCGACCAGTTAGGGTTGTTCGCCAGCGGGATGGTCAGGATATCGTCCAGCGACGCGCGCTCGCGCTTGGCCAGTTCGGCCTGGCGCGCGAACACGTCGACCTTGTGGTAGTGCAACGCGTGCAACGCAGCCGCCGTCGGCGACGGCACCCAGGCGGTGTTGGCGCCGGCCAGCGGGTGGGCGATTTTCTGTTCGAGCATCGCCGCCATCAGGTCGGGCATGGCCCACATGCCTTTACCGATCTGCGCACGGCCTTGCAGGCCGGTAGCGAGGCCGATATCGACGTTCCAGTTTTCGTAGGCGCCGATCCATTTTTCCGTCTTCATCGCGGCCTTGCGCACCATCGCGCCGGCTTCCATGGAGGTGTGGATTTCATCGCCAGTGCGGTCGAGGAAGCCGGTGTTGATAAACACCACGCGCTCGCTGGCGGCCTTGATGCAGGCCTTGAGGTTGACCGTGGTACGGCGCTCCTCGTCCATGATCCCGACCTTGAGGGTGTTGCGCGGCAGGTTCAGCACGTCTTCGATGCGGCCGAACAGCTCGTTGGTGAACGCCGCTTCTTCCGGGCCGTGCATTTTCGGTTTCACGATGTACACGGAACCGGTGCGGCTGTTCTTGCGGCTGCTGTTGCCATTGAGGCTGTGGATCGCCGCCAGGCTGGTGAGCAGGCCGTCGAGAATGCCTTCCGGTACTTCGTTGCCGTTTTTGTCGAGGATCGCGTCGATGGTCATCAAGTGGCCAACGTTGCGCACGAACAGCAGCGAGCGACCGTGCAGTGTCACGTCCTGGCCATTCACGCCGGTGTAGACGCGGTCGGCGTTCATGGTGCGGGTGAAGGTCTTGCCGCCTTTGGCCACTTCTTCGGCCAGGTCGCCTTTCATCAGGCCGAGCCAGTTGCGGTAGATCACCACTTTGTCGTCGGCATCGACGGCGGCGACGGAGTCTTCGCAGTCCATGATGGTGGTCAGCGCGGCTTCCATCAGCACGTCTTTGACGCCGGCCGCATCGGTCTGGCCGACCGGGGTGCTGGCATCGATCTGGATTTCGAAATGCAGGCCGTTGTGTTTGAGCAGGATCGCAATCGGCTCGGCGCTGTCGCCCTGGAAACCGATCAACTGGGCATCGTCGCGCAGGCCGCTGTTGCTGCCGCCTTTGAGGCTGACCACGAGTTTGCCGTCAACGATCTTGTAGCCAGTGGAATCGACGTGGCTGCCGGCGCTGAGCGGCGCGGCTTCGTCGAGGAAGGCGCGGGCGAAGGCGATGACCTTGTCGCCGCGCACCTTGTTGTAGCCCTGGCCCTTTTCGGCGCCGTCGGCTTCGCTGATGGCGTCGGTGCCATACAGCGCGTCATACAGCGAGCCCCAGCGCGCATTGGAGGCGTTGAGGGCGAAACGGGCGTTCATCACCGGCACAACCAGCTGGGGGCCGGCCATGCGGGCGATTTCGTCATCGACGTTTTGGGTCGAGGCCTGGAAGTCTGCGGCTTCTGGCAGCAGGTATCCGATATCTTGCAGGAAGGCTTTGTAGGCCACCGGGTCATGCGCCTGGCCGGCGTGAGTCTGGTGCCAGGTGTCGATCCGCGCTTGGAAATCGTCGCGTTTGGCGAGTAGGGCTTTGTTCTTCGGTGCCAGGTCGTGGATGACCTTGTCGGCACCGGCCCAGAACTGGTCGGCAGTGATGCCGGTACCGGGAATGGCTTCGTTGTTCACGAAGTCGAACAGGACTTTGGCGACCTGCAGGCCACCGACTTGAACGTGTTCAGTCATTGCTTGCCTCACTCTGCGGAGCTTATGCGCTTTTCAGCTTTTCAATTTACCAATGAAGCCTCTGGCCATTTAAACCGCGGGCACGCTGCGCCGGTACATGCCTGTGAAGGCGGCTGGGCAGGCTGTGTCGCGGAGCATGGTTGCCGTGGCAGACATCGACCCAACGTTATGTAGTGCGCGATTGCGCATACTACATGATGACTTGCGCTTGTGAAAATTAGACTAAATACGTCGTTTAGCGACCCACTTTGGTCGTATGGTCACAGTGGGGTCTGGGATGTTCTCAAGAAACAGATGGATTGTTCCAGATAAATATAAAAATGGTACACGATTTGTTTTCGGGGGCATCTGCGTCCACCTTGTAGATTGAATTCCAGAGGGCTTCGCCATGGACCATCTTGTACTCACTATCATTGCCGCCGACAAACCCGGCCTGGTTGAACGCATTGCGCAGAACATCGCGGCCCACGGCGGCAACTGGTTGGAGAGCCGCATGGCGCACATGGCCGGGCAGTTTGCCGGGATTCTGAGGGTCAGCGTCCCCGCCGAGAACCGTCAGGCCCTGGTGAATGCGCTGGAGGACTTATCCACACACGGCATTCGCGTGCTGGTGGGCGAGAGCGGCGCCGGGCAGGCGGCGGCGTCCAAACCGATCACCATGACGCTGGTGGGCAACGACCGGCCGGGGATCGTGCGTGAGATCACCGCGCTGTTGAGCAAGCAGGGGGTGAACCTCGAACGCTTGAGCACCGACGTGCGCCCGGCGCCGATGAGCGGCGATCCGCTGTTCCACGCCGATGCATCACTGGCGGTGCCGTCTGGCTTGGCGCTGGACACCCTGCAAGCGGCGCTGGAAACCCTGGCCGACGACTTGATGGTGGAGTTGGAACTGCGCCGCGAGGAATAACCACCCACAAGGTTATGCATGGAAATCTTGCATGGGCCTGTGGATAACCTGTAGAGACCCGGCGCCAGGCCACGCCGGCCGTGCTTCTCCGTCAGCTGAGCAAAAAACGAGCAGTTTCAAGGGCTTGTACACAAATGGCGGGGATCAGGTTGTGGATAACCTTGGGGTGGATCTCTGCAAGCCATGCGGGCCGTGGCTTGCAGAGGTTTGTACGTTATTTGATCAGCGTTTGCGCACTGTCAGCCAGGCGTCCAGGCTGTAGACCACCAGGCCGGCCCAGATAAACGCGAAGGCGATCAGCGTGCTGGTTGCCAGTTGTTCACCAAACAGCAGCACCGCTTCGAGCAGCACCAGGGTCGGCGCCACGTACTGCAAAAAGCCCAGGGCGGTGTAGGGCAAATGCCGTGCGGCGGCGTTGAAGCACACCAGTGGGATCAGCGTCACCGGGCCGGCGGCCACCAGCCACCAGGCTTCGGACGTACTCCAGAATGCCAGCTGCGCGCTGTGCGCCGACGGGTTGAACAGCAACCAGGCGACGGCGATCGGCACCAACATCCAGGTTTCCACCACCAGCCCCGGCAGTGCCTTGACCGGCGCCTGCTTGCGGATCAGGCCATAGAAACCGAAGGTCAGCGCCAGCGCCAGCGACACCCACGGCAAACTGCCCACCTGCCACACCTGTTGCGCCACCCCCGCGGCGGCGAGACCGACGGCGAGCCATTGCAGGCGGCGCAGGCGTTCGCCGAGGAGCAGCATGCCGAGCAACACGTTCACCAGCGGGTTGATGTAGTAACCCAGGCTGGCTTCGAGCATGCGTCCGCTGTTCACCGACCACACATAGGTCAGCCAGTTAGCCGCAATCAACGCCCCGCTGAGCGCCAGGATCGCCAGGCGCCGCGGGTTATCGCGCAGTTCGCGGAACCAGCCGGGGTGTTTCCAGACCATCAGCAACAGCGTGCCGAACAGCGCCGACCAGAGCACACGGTGTACGATGATTTCGGCGGCGGGGACACTGGCGATGGCTTTGAAATAGAGCGGGAACAGACCCCAGATGACATAGGCGCTCAGGCCCAGGATGTAGCCCTTGCGGGGGTTGGCGGCGTGCATTGCAGAATCCTTGCTTAGGCAGCTAACAAAGCGCGATTGTAAGGATATTTGTCCGCTCGTGGGGCCTGCAGTGCTTTATGTGGGAGGGGGCTTGCTCCCTCCCACAGGAAGCAACGCCGTCAGAACAGTTTCAGCGGTTCTTCGTTGAGCGCCGACAACTGTTCGCGCAACGCCAACACCTGATCACCCCAATACCGTTCGCTGCCGAACCACGGAAAGCTGTGGGGGAACGCCGGGTCATCCCAGCGCCGCGCCAGCCAGGCGCTGTAGTGCATCAGGCGCAAGGCCCGCAGCGGTTCGATCAGCGCCAGTTCGCGTGGGTCGAAATCGTGGAACTCCTGGTAGCCGTCCATCAACTCCGACAGCTGGCCCAGACATTCCTGACGGTCGCCGGCGAGCATCATCCACAGGTCCTGTACGGCCGGGCCCATGCGGCAGTCATCGAGGTCGACGATGTGGAACATCTCGTCGCGGCACATCATGTTGCCGGGGTGGCAATCGCCGTGCATGCGGATGTTCTTGTGCGGCGTGGCCTTGTACACCTCTTCCACACGCTTGAGCAGGTCGCGGGCCACGGACTCGTAGGCCGGCAGCAGGCTTTTGGGAATGAAGTTGCCTTCGAGCAGGGTGGTGAGGGAGTCGTGGCCGAAGTTCTTCACGCCCAGGGCTTCGCGGTGTTCGAACGGGCGGGTCGCGCCGACCGCGTGCAAGCGCCCGAGCAACTGGCCAAGGCGATAGAGCTGGTCCAGATTGCCCGGCTCCGGCGCCCGGCCGCCACGGCGCGGGAACAGAGCGAAGCGGAACCCGGCGTGTTCGAACAGGCTTGAGCCGTTATGGATCATCGGCGCGACCACCGGCACATCGCACTCGGCCAGCTCGAAGGTGAAGCTGTGTTCTTCCAGGATCGCTTCGTTGCTCCAGCGCTGCGGTCGGTAGAACTTGGCGATCAGCGGCTCGGCGTCTTCGATGCCCACTTGATACACACGGTTTTCGTAGCTGTTGAGCGCCAATACGCGTGCATCGCTGAGGAAGCCGATACTTTCGACAGCATCGAGCACCAGGTCGGGGGTGAGTGTTTCAAACGGATGGGCCATGCGAACTCCTGCGCGCAGCAGGGCGCCGCGTCCGGCCGGGTATGGTAACGCACCGGGCTTGAGATAGGGGGCGGCTGTGCCATTGCTATCGGGGGCAAGCCCCCTCCCACAGTTGAAGGTATTCACAAATCAACATGTGGCAGGGGCAAGCCCCCTCTCACAGTTGAAGGTATTCACAAATCAACATGTGGCAGGGGCAAGCCCCCTCTCACAGTTGAAGGTATTCACAAATCAAAATGTGGCAGGGGCAAGCCCCCTCCCACAGTTGAAGGTATTCACAAATCAACATGTGGCAGGGGCAAGCCCCCTCTCACAGTTGAAGGTATTCACAAATCAAAATGTGGCAGGGGCAAGCCCCCTCTCACAGTTGAAGGTATTCACAAATCAAAATGTGGCAGGGGCAAGCCCCCTCCCACAGTTGAAGGTATTCACAAATCAACATGTGGCAGGGGCAAGCCCCCTCCCACAGTTGAAGGTATTCACAAATCAACATGTGGGAGGGGGCAAGCCCCCTCTCACAGTTGAAGGTATTCACAAATCAACATGTGGCAGGGGCAAGCCCCCTCTCACAGTTGAAGGTATTCACAACTCAACATGTGGCAGGGGTAAGCCCCCTCTCACAGTTGAAGGTATTCACAACTCAACATGTGGCAGGGGCAAGCCCCCTCTCACAGTTGAAGGTATTCACAAATCAACATGTGGCAGGGGTAAGCCCCCTCCCACAGTTGAAGGTATTCACAAATCAAAATGTGGCAGGGGCAAGCCCCCTCTCACAGTTGAAGGTATTCACAAATCAACATGTGGCAGGGGCAAGCCCCCTCCCACAGTTGAAGGTATTTACAAATCAACATGTGGCAGGGGTAAGCCCCCTCTCACAGTTGAAGGTATTCACAACTCAACATGTGGGAGGGGGCTTGCCCCCGATAGCGGTCTGTCAGGCGCCCACGATCCCACCATCATCCCGCCGAATCGCCATCACCGACGAACGCGGCTTGCCATTGGGCAGATGCTCCGGCCAGGTCGAACCGCCGGTTTCGCCGGGATGCTGAATCCCCACGAACAAGGTCTTCTGATCCGGCGAGAAGCTGATCCCCGTCACCTCGCACGCCACCGGCCCGACCATGAAACGGCGGATTTCCCCGGTGTTGGGGTCGGCGCAGAGCATCTGGTTATTGCCCATGCCGGCGAAGTCGCCGCCGTTGCTGTAGTCACCGTCGGTCAGAATCCACAGGCGCCCGGCTTTGTCGAAACCCAGGCCATCGGGGCTGTTGAACATGTTCTGTGGGTTGATGTTCGACGAGCCGCCCTTCGGCGTACCGGCATGCACGCCGGGGTTGCCCGCGACCACAAACAGATCCCAGGTGAAATCGGCGGCGCCGTGGTTATCGGCGTTGGGCTTCCAGCGCAGGATCTGGCCGTAGACGTTTTTCTCGCGTGGGTTGGGCCCACCGACCGGCTGGCCGTCTTCGCCGCGCTTGGCGTTGTTGGTCAGGGTGCAATAGACCTGGCCGTCGGTGGGGCTGACCACGATCCATTCCGGGCGGTCCATGCGCGTGGCTTTCACCACACTGGCAGCCAGGCGTGCATGGATCAGCACTTCGGCCTGGCTGGCGAAACCGGTGCTGGCGTCGATGCCGTTCTTGCCATGGGTCAACTCGACCCACTGGCCGTTGCCCTTGGGGTGGTCGGCGTTGCCGTCGCCAGCGTCGAAGATCGCCACAAACAACGTGCCATGGTCGAGCAGGTCTTTGTTGGCCTTGGGGTTCTGGTGGTCGATCGGGTCGCGGCTGACGAACTTGTAGATGAATTCGCCGCGCTCGTCGTCGCCCATGTACACCACGGCGCGGCCGTCGCGGGTTTCCGCGAGGGCTGCGTTTTCATGCTTGAAGCGGCCGAGGGCGGTGCGTTTGACGGGGGTGGAGTGCGGGTCGAACGGGTCGATTTCCACCACCCAGCCATGGCGATTGAGTTCGTTGGGATTCTTGGCCATATCGAAACGCGGGTCGTGCAGGTGCCAGTTGATCTCTTTGCTCGCCGCCACCACGCCGTAGCGCTTTTGCCCGGCGTCGAAGGTTTGTTGTGGGTTGCTGCTGCCGAAGCAGTCGGTGAAGTTCTCTTCGCACGTCAGATAAGTGCCCCACGGCGTCTTGCCGTTGGCGCAGTTCTGGAAGGTGCCGAGGGCTTTTTTGCCGGATTTGTCGGCGCTGGTTTTCAGCCAGTCATGGCCGGCCGCCGGGCCGCTCAGGCGGATCGGCGAGTTGCCGTGGATGCGCCGGTTGTAGCGCGAGTCCTGGACGAACTGCCAGGTGTCGCCCTGGCGGCGCACTTCGATCACCGACACACCTTCGCTGGCCTGGGCCTTGCGCACGTCTTCGGCCGATTGCGGCGCGCCGCCGTGGGCGAAGAGGTAGCGGTAGTTGGTGTATTCGTTATTGATCGCCATCAGCGCGCGGTTGTCGTCGCCGGGGAAGGCGAACAGGCTCATGCCATCGTTGTTGTCACCGAACTGCTGCTCCTGGGCCTTGGCCGTGCCGTTGCCGGACGGGTCGAACGCCGGGGCATTCTTGTGCAGCGGCTGGCCCCAACTGATCAGCACCGAGGCGCTGTAGCCGGGCGGCAGGGTGATGCTGTCGCTGGTGGCGGCGGCGATGCTGGCGAACCCCAGCAGCGGGCTGGCGTTGGCGGCATTCACGGCCAGCGCGCTGCGGGTCAGCAGGTTGCCGCCGAGGAACATCGCGGCTCCGCACAGGGCACCGGCGCCGATGAAGCGGCGGCGGGTGAGGCCGACCATCTGTTCGAGGTCGGTGGCTTGGTTTTCTTCTAATAGGCTCATGTCAGGCTCCCTGCGGTTTTTGCAGACACCATAAGGAGCGGGCATGACGAAATTGTTGCAGTTTGACGGCGGGCGCAGCAGGCCCGGCGCTTAGACGGGCGTGCCGAGCAATACATTGCTCGGCGCGAATTGCACCTGGATCGGCTGGCCTTCGGCGGCACCCAGGGCCTTGAGCGCGTGGGGCTGGGCCAGGGCGCAAAGTACCTGGCCGTTGGGCAGGGCGATTCGCACTTCGCTGGGGCCGTCCTCGGCGTCGAGAATGGCGTCGACGCTGCCGATCAGGCAATTGTGTCCAGGTGTTTCTGGGTGCTGGCTGGCACACACCTCCAGCCAGCCGGCCTTGATCAGGGCGACCACTTCGACACCGGCTTCCAGCTCCAGCCGTTGCGTGCTGTCGTGGGTGATCTGCGCGCTCAGGCTCAGGCCGCCGGCCAGTTGCAGGCGGATCAGATCATTGCGGCCGTGACGCTCGATGGCGACGACCTGGCCATGCAGTTGGTTGCGCGCACTGGTGCGCAGCATCAGGCGGCCCAGCAGGTTGAAGTCGCTGGCAGCTTCGTCCGAGCCGAGCACTTCGGCCTGTAACACTTGCAGGCGCTGATAGAGACGCAGCACGCGCTCGCCTTCGGCCGTCAGCCTGGCGCCGCCGCCGCCCTTGCCGCCGACGCTGCGTTCCACCAACGGGTTTTGCGCGAGGTTGTTCAGTTCGTCGATGGCGTCCCAGGCCGCTTTGTAGCTCAAGCCGGCGCTTTTCGCCGCGCGGGTGATCGAGCCCTGCTCGGCGATATGCGCGAGCAAAGCGATGCGCTGCGGGCGACGGATGATGTGTTGGCTGAGGGAGGTCGGCAGAGACATGGGGTTACGCTTCGATGAGATGAGCGGAACGTTGCGGGCAAGGCCGGCCGGAGTCAAGTCAGGCACCCGGTTTGGGCGTGCGCGCCAGGCAGTACACGTCGACCTGCCGCGCTCCGGCCTCCATCAACAGACGTGCCAGGCTATGGGCGGTCGCACCGGTGGTGAGCACGTCGTCGACCAGCGCAAAGTGGCGGTCGTGTACCGGTATGTCGCGCGCCAGGGCGAAGGCGCCGCGCAGGTTGCGTTGGCGGCTCTTGGCGTCGAGCGCCTGTTGCGCGACGGTTTCACTGGGGCGTAACAACAGGTGTTCATTGTAGGCAATGTGCAGTTCGGCGCTGAGCCAGCGTGCCAGCATCAACGCCTGGTTATAACCGCGCTCGCGCAGGCGTTTGCGCGCCATGGGCACCGGCAGCAGGCAGTCGGGGCGCGGCAGTTCGGCGTTGTCGAAGCGGTGTTGCAGATGGCGTCCCAGCAAGCGCCCCAGCAGATGCCCGAGGGGCCAGCGCGCCTGATGCTTGAAGCGGCTGATCAGGCTATCGACGGGGAAGCTGTAGCGCCAGGCGGCGATGACCTGTTTAAAGGCTGGCGGGTGTTTCTGGCATTGGCCGCAGATCAGACCGTCCAGCGGCAGGGGCAGGGCGCAGACCTCGCACTGCTCCATCAGCCAGGGCAGCTCGGTTTCGCAGGCGTTGCACACACAATCGGCCGACTCAGTGGCTTCATCGCAGATTAAACAGTTCTGTATGTTTTTTGACCATATGTAAACTTGGTGTTTGTATCCAGGTTGACAGTGCATGAATCTTCCTTAAATATGCCGAGCATCCGTGTCGTGCCTGTGGGTATTGCCCTTCCCGCAGCGTTTGCCAAAGCATAATCAAGGAATCGCCCATGAGCGCCAGCACCACTGCCACCCTGCGTCACGATTGGTCCTTGGCCGAAGTCAAAGCACTGTTCGTGCAACCGTTCAATGACCTGTTGTTCCAGGCGCAGACCGTACACCGCGCGCATTTCGATGCGAACCGTGTGCAGGTGTCGACCCTGCTGTCGATCAAGACCGGCGCCTGCCCGGAAGATTGCAAATATTGTCCGCAGTCGGGCCACTACAACACCGGCCTGGAAAAAGAAAAGCTGATGGAAGTGCAGAAGGTCCTCGAAGAGGCGGCCCGCGCCAAGGCCATCGGTTCGACCCGCTTCTGCATGGGCGCGGCGTGGAAACATCCGTCGGCCAAAGACATGCCCTACGTGCTGCAGATGGTCAAAGGCGTGAAGGCCATGGGCCTGGAAACCTGCATGACCCTCGGCCGTCTCGACCAGGACCAGACCGAAGCCCTGGCCCAGGCCGGCCTCGACTACTACAACCACAACCTCGACACGTCGCCGGAGTTCTACGGCTCGATCATCACCACCCGCACCTACGCCGAGCGCCTGCAAACCCTGGCCTATGTGCGCGATTCGGGGATGAAGATCTGTTCCGGCGGCATTCTCGGCATGGGCGAGTCCCTCGACGACCGCGCCAACCTGCTGATCCAGCTGGCCAACCTGCCGGAGCATCCGGAATCGGTGCCGATCAATATGCTGGTGAAGGTGGCCGGCACGCCGCTGGAAAACGCCGAGGAGATCGACCCGTTCGACTTTATCCGCATGCTGGCGGTGGCGCGCATCCTGATGCCGCAGTCCCATGTGCGCCTGTCGGCCGGCCGTGAGGCGATGAACGAGCAGATGCAGGCCCTGGCGTTCTTTGCTGGCGCCAACTCGATCTTCTACGGCGACAAACTGCTGACCACCGCCAACCCGCAGGCCGACAAGGACATGCAACTGTTCTCGCGCCTGGGCATCTTGCCGGAAGCGCGGGAAGAGCACGCCGACGAAGTCCACCAGGCGGCGATCGAGCAAGCGCTGGTGGAACAGAAAAGCAGCGAGCAGTTCTACAACGCCGCGGTTTAAAGCACCACGGCGATCCAAATGTGGGAGCTGGCTTGTCTGCGATAGCGGTCTTTCTGACACTTCGATGGTGACAGTCCTGCCGCTATCGCAGGTAAGCCAGCTCCCACAGGGGATCGCGCCCTGTCTTACATTTCTCTGATCTGCCGAGGCCTGCATGTCTTTCGATCTCGCCGCGCGTCTCGCTGCCCGTCGTGCCGAACACCTTTACCGCCAACGCCCTCTGCTGGACAGCCCGCAAGGCCCGGAAGTGGTGGTGGACGGTCAACCGTTACTGGCGTTCTGCAGTAACGATTACCTGGGCCTGGCCAATCACCCGCAGGTGATCGAGGCCTGGCGTGCCGGTGCGTCCCGTTGGGGCGTGGGCGGTGGCGCTTCGCACCTAGTGGTCGGGCATGCCATGCCGCACCATGCGCTGGAAGAAGCCCTGGCCGACTTCACCGGACGCCCGCGTGCGTTGTTGTTTACCACCGGTTACATGGCCAACCTCGGCGCGGTCACGGCGCTGGTGGGGCAGGGCGATACGGTGCTGGAAGACCGCCTCAACCATGCTTCATTGCTGGATGCCGGCCTGCTGTCCGGGGCGCGCTTCAATCGCTACCTGCACAACGACGCCGCCAGCCTGGCCAGGCGCCTGGAGAAAGCCACCGGCAATACCCTGGTGGTCACCGATGGCGTGTTCAGCATGGACGGCAACCTCGCCGACTTGCCGGCGCTGGCCCGTGAAGCGCGGGCCAAAGGCGCCTGGTTGATGGTGGACGACGCCCATGGTTTCGGCCCGTTGGGCGCGAACGGCGGCGGTATCGTCGAGCATTTCGGCCTGAGCCAGGCGGATGTGCCGGTGCTGGTCGGCACCCTCGGCAAAGCGTTCGGCACTGCGGGCGCCTTTGTCGCAGGCAGTGACGATTTGATCGAAAGCCTGATCCAGTTCGCCCGGCCCTACATCTACACCACCAGCCAACCCCCGGCCCTGGCCTGCGCCACCTTGAAAAGCCTGGAGCTGCTGCGCACCGAGCATTGGCGGCGCGAGCACCTCAACGGCCTGATCCGCCAGTTCCGCCACGGCGCCGAGCAGATCGGCCTGACGCTGATGGACAGCTTCACGCCGATTCAGCCGATCCTGATCGGCGACAGTGCCAAGGCCATGGCGTTGTCGCGGATGTTGCGCGAGCGCGGCCTGATGGTCACCGCGATCCGCCCACCCACCGTGCCCGCCGGCAGCGCCCGTTTGCGCGTGACGCTGACCGCGGCCCACAGCGCGGCGCAGGTGCAGCTATTGTTAAACGCATTGGAAGCGTGTTTCCGCTTGTCCGGTACGACGGAGCCCGACCATGCGTGATCGCTTGATCCTGCTGCCCGGCTGGGGCCTCGGCGTGTCGCCGCTGGAGCCGTTGGCCGCCGCCCTGCACGGCCTGAACGAACACCTGCGCGTACAAGTCGAGCCGTTGCCGGCGTTGGCCTCCAGCGACCTGGATGAATGGCTCGACGAACTCGACGCGAGCCTGCCGGACAACGCCTGGCTCGGTGGCTGGTCGTTGGGCGGCATGCTCGCTTCCGAGCTGGCCGCGCGGCGCGGCGAGCGTTGTTGTGGGTTGCTGACCCTGGCGAGCAACCCGTGTTTCGTCGCCCGTGATGGCTGGCCGAACGCGATGCCCGGCGCAACTTTCGAGGCGTTCCTCGCCGGTTGCCACGCCGACGCCCCGGTCACCCTCAAGCGCTTCGGCCTGTTGTGCGCCCAAGGCGCCGCGGACGCGCGCGGGTTGGCGCGTCTGCTGGCCAGCGCGGCGCCACAGACGCCGTCGGACGTGTTGATGAACGGCCTCGAGCTGCTTGCCCAACTGGATACCCGCGACGCCTTGGTGGCCTTCCGCGGCCCGCAGTTGCACCTGTTCGCGGGCCTGGATGAATTGGTGCCCGCCGAAGCCGCCAGCGACCTGCTGAGCCTGCTGCCCGATGTCGAAATCGGCCTGATTGAACAGGCCGGCCACGCTTTTCTCCTGGAGGACCCCCACGGTGTAGCGGGGGCCATCCAGGCTTTTTTGCACGAGTGCGTTGATGACTGATTTAGCCCATGCCTGCCTGCCAGGCGCGTTGCCGGACAAGCGCCAGGTGGCGGCCTCCTTTTCCCGTGCCGCCGCCAGTTACGACAGCGTGGCCGAGTTGCAGCGCGCGGTGGGGCATGAATTGCTGACCCGTCTGCCGCCGGCCTGCAGCGCGCAGCGCTGGTTGGACATGGGCTGCGGCACCGGCTATTTCAGCCGCGTGCTGGGCGAACGGCTGCCGGCCGGCCAAGGCGTGGCGCTGGATATTGCCCAAGGCATGCTCGACCATGCGCGGCCGTTGGGCGGCGCGCAGCATTTCATCGCCGGTGACGCCGAGCGCCTGCCGTTGCAGGCGGCCAGCTGCGGGTTGATCTTCTCCAGCCTGGCAGTGCAATGGTGCGCGGATTTCGCGGCGGTGCTCAGTGAAGCCTATCGCGTGTTGCAGCCGGGCGGCGTGCTGGCGTTCGCCAGCTTGTGCGTGGGCACATTGGACGAGTTGCGCGAAAGCTGGCGGGCGGTGGACGGGCGGGTCCACGTCAACCGCTTCCGCAGCTTCGAAGCCTATCAACAGCTGTGCGCGGCCAGTGGCTTCAAGGTGCGGAGCCTGGAGCGGCGTGCTCATGTGTTGCATTACCCGGATGTGCGCAGCCTGACCCACGAATTGAAAGCGCTTGGCGCGCACAATCTCAACCCGGGGCGGCCGGGAGGGTTGACGGGCCGCGCGCGGATTGTTGCACTGATCGACGCCTACGAGCAGTTCCGCCAGCCCCAGGGCCTGCCGGCCACCTACCAAGTGGTGTACGCCGTACTGGAGAAGCCTCTATGAACGCCGCTTATTTCATCACCGGCACCGATACCGATGTCGGCAAGACCACCATCGCCGCCGGCCTGCTGCATGCCGCGCGCCTGGCCGGCAAAAGCACCGCCGCCGGCAAGCCGGTGGCTTCCGGTTGCCAGGTCACCGCCAAAGGCTTGCGCAACGCCGATGCGCTGGCACTGCTGGCCGAGTGTTCGTTGCCGTTGAGCTACGCCGAGGTCAACCCGGTGGCGTTCGAGCCGGCCATCGCGCCGCACCTGGCCGCGCGCGAGGCGGGCGTTGCGCTGACGGTGCAATCGCTGCTCAAACCCATGCAACAGATTCTGGCGCGAAAAGCGGATTTCACCCTGATCGAAGGCGCGGGCGGCTGGCGCGTGCCGTTGGCCGACCAGGACAACCTGTCCGACCTGGCCATGGCGCTGCAATTGCCGGTGATCCTGGTGGTGGGCGTGCGCCTGGGGTGCATCAGCCATGCCCTGCTCACCGCCGAAGCGATCGCGCGCGATGGCCTGTCGCTGGCCGGTTGGGTGGCGAATATCATCGAGCCGAAGACCTCTCGTCTGGAAGAAAACCTCGCCACTCTGGCCGAACGCTTGCCCGCGCCGTGCCTGGGCCGGGTGCCCAAGCTCAAGCACGCCAGCAGCGCCGCGGTGGCCGAGTACCTGCACTTGGACTTGCTTGACTGATTTTGGCTATCGATAAGGCATTATGCCATTAGCGTTTTTGACGGGCCTTTTGCCCGGATGTCTGTTTCAATTCAACTTCACGATTCTCTCAGCAGGTCCACGCCATGGAAATCTCTGGCAGCAGTGCGTTTTATTCAGGCCTGAGTACCATTCAAGCCGGGCAGAGCCGCGTCGACCAGGCCGCCGGCAGGATTGCCAGCGCCGCCACTACCCAGCCGTCGGACGCCCAAAGCGACCTGCTGCGGGCCAATGACCGCGCCCAGCCGACCAACTCGGCGAGCAATATGGTCGAAATGGCCCAAGGCAAGTTTCAGGTGGAGCTGGGCGCGAAAGTCGCCAAGGCTTCCGATGAAATGCTCGGCACGTTGATCGACACCTTCGCCTGACCCCCTGAAGCAACGCGGTGTGCCAGGCACACCGCTCGCGCCTGCACCTCGCCTTTTTCCCGATAACCCTTGTGGCGCCTCGCCGCAGGCATCGTCGTGCGCGCTCTTGAGCGGTGTCATGACAAACGGCAGCGGGACGACGCTTGACATCCCCAGGTCGTAAACGTATGTTTCAAACACCTGTTTGACCGCCATAACAAATCCCACGCGGTTGTTCATCCCAGACACATCAGCAGAGGTTTATCGCTATGCCTGACTACAAGGCCCCCTTGCGTGATATTCGCTTCGTTCGTGACGAACTGCTCGGCTATGAAGCGCATTATCAGAGCCTGCCGGCTTGCCAGGACGCTACTCCGGACATGGTTGACGCCATTCTCGAAGAAGGCGCCAAGTTTTGTGAGCAAGTACTGGCACCGTTGAACCGCGTGGGTGACATCGAAGGGTGTACCTGGAGCGAGTCAGGCGTTAAGACCCCTACTGGTTTCAAAGAAGCCTACAAACAGTTCGTCGAAGGCGGCTGGCCGAGCCTGGCCCACGACGTGGAGCACGGTGGCCAAGGCCTGCCGGAATCCCTGGGCCTGGCGGTCAGCGAAATGGTCGGCGAAGCCAACTGGTCGTGGGGCATGTACCCAGGCCTGTCCCATGGCGCGATGAACACCATCTCCGAGCACGGCACCCCCGAGCAACAAGACGCCTACCTGACCAAGCTGGTGTCGGGCGAATGGACCGGCACCATGTGCCTGACCGAGCCTCACTGCGGCACCGACCTGGGCATGCTGCGCACCAAGGCCGAGCCTCAGGCCGACGGCACCTACAAAGTCTCCGGCACCAAGATCTTCATCTCGGCCGGCGAACACGACATGGCCGACAACATCGTCCATATCGTCCTGGCCCGCCTGCCGGACGCACCGGCCGGTACCAAAGGCATCTCGCTGTTCATCGTGCCCAAATTCCTGCCGAACGCCGATGGCTCGATCGGTGCGCGCAACGCGGTGACCTGCGGTTCCCTGGAACACAAGATGGGCATCCACGGTAACGCCACCTGCGTGATGAACTTCGACGCAGCCACCGGTTTCCTGATCGGCCCGGCGAACAAAGGCCTGAACTGCATGTTCACCTTTATGAACACCGCTCGCCTGGGCACCGCGCTGCAAGGCCTGGCCCACGCCGAGATCGGCTTCCAGGGCGGCCTGAAATACGCTCGCGATCGCCTGCAAATGCGTTCCCTGACCGGCCCGAAAGCGCCGGACAAAGCGGCCGATCCGATCATCGTCCACCCCGACGTGCGCCGTATGCTGCTGACCATGAAAGCCTTCGCCGAAGGTAACCGTGCGATGGTGTACTTCACCGCCAAGCAAGTGGACATCGTCAAGTACGGCACCGACGACGAAGCCAAGAAACAGGCCGATGGCCTGCTGGCCTTCATGACCCCGATCGCCAAGGCGTTCATGACCGAAGTCGGCTTCGAGTCCGCCAACCACGGCGTGCAGATCTACGGCGGTCACGGCTTCATCGCCGAGTGGGGCATGGAGCAGAACGTGCGCGACAGCCGCATTTCGATGCTGTACGAAGGCACCACCGGCATCCAGGCGCTGGACCTGCTCGGCCGTAAAGTGCTGATGACCCAAGGCGAAGCGTTGAAGGGCTTCACCAAGATCGTCCACAAGTTCTGCCAGGCCAACGAAGGCAACGAAGCGGTCAAAGAGTTCGTGACACCGCTGGCCGCGCTGAACAAAGAGTGGGGCGAGTTGACCATGAAGGTCGGCATGGCGGCGATGAAAGACCGTGAAGAAGTCGGTGCCGCGTCGGTGGACTACCTGATGTACTCCGGTTACGCCTGCCTGGCTTACTTCTGGGCCGACATGGCACGCCTGGCGGCCGAGAAACTGGCCGCCGGCACCAGCGAAGCGGCGTTCTATACCGCCAAGCTGCAGACCGCGCGCTTCTACTTCCAGCGCATCCTGCCGCGTACCCGTACTCACGTGGCCACCATGCTGTCGGGCGCCAACAACCTGATGGACATGAAAGAAGAGGACTTCGGCCTGGCTTACTAAGCCTCACCGAGCCCACTTGAAAAACCGTCGCTCCTGTTGGGGGCGACGGTTTTTTTTTGCCGATAAAAAACGCAGCGGGGCGCTCAGGGATTGCGATTGGCTGCCGTTACAGTGATGGCAATGTGATACAGGCCGGGCAGGGTATGTTTAACTGTCTGGAGTAAGGCACAGTGCCATCATTCCTGGCGGGTCGGAGTTTTACCCTTGTCACGCGCGTCCGCTTTACGTTTCAGTCATTTCCTCCCTTCATTGCTGCTGTTACTGGCCGGGCTCTCGGCTGCGTATGTCAAGGACCTCAACGTCTTCTTCACCTCGCTGTTCAACGTGTTGCCGACCCTGGTGCTGTTGCTCGGCGGTTCGTATTGCGCGGTCTATCGTCGCCAGCGTGAACTGTTCCTGATGATCACGGTGTACATCGCCTACTTCCTGCTCGACACCCAGACCGACTACTACCGCGACAACGGCCGCGTGCGCGAAGACGCCGCGGTGGTGTTCCACTTGTGCTGCCTGTTGCTGCCGCTGCTGTTCGGCCTCTATGGGTTGTGGCAGGAAAAAACCCACTTGTTCCGTGATTTTGTCGCGCGCTGTGCGGTGCTGCTGGCGGTCGGCAGCGTCGCGTTGGCGCTGGAGCAAAGTTATCCCCAGGCGCTGCTGAACTGGCTGGCGGAAATTCGCTGGCCGGCGCTGCATGGCGCCTGGATGAGCCTGATCCAGCTGTCGTACCCGATGTTCCTGATCGGTTTCCTGACCCTGGCGGCGCAGTACTGGTACCAGCCGCGCCCGCTGCACGCGGCGCAGATGGTGGGGCTGGTGGGATTGTTCTGGATGTTGCCGCAGACGTTTATCCTGCCGTTCACCCTGAACATCATGTGCAGCCAGGTGATGCTGATGATTGCGGCCGCGGTGGCCCACGAGGCGTATCAGATGGCGTTCCGTGACGAGTTGACCGGCCTGCCGGGGCGCCGCGCACTCAATGAGCGCATGCAGCGACTGGGGCGCAACTATGTGCTGGCGATGAGCGACGTCGATCACTTCAAGCGCTTCAACGACACCCATGGCCACGATGTCGGCGACCAAGTGCTGCGCCTGGTCGCCAGCAAGCTGTCGAAGGTCAATGGCGGCGGACGCGCCTACCGTTATGGCGGTGAAGAGTTCGCCGTGGTGTTTGCCGGCAAGACCCTGGATGAATGCATGCCGCACCTGGAAGAAATCCGCGAGATCATCGCCAACTACGACATCAAGCTGCGCAACCCGGACCGTCCGCAGGATGACCTGCAAGGTCGCCAGCGGCGCGCGGGCAGCGGTGCGTCGAGTGTCTCGGTGACCATCAGCATCGGCGTGGCCGAGCGCCAGGCCGAGCACCGCACCTCCGAAGAGGTGCTCAAATCCGCCGACCAGGCGCTGTATGCCGCCAAGGGCGCGGGGCGTAACTGCGTGATTGCGGCCGGGCAAAACCGCCGTGGCGCGGTACGCACGCAGAGTGCTGCCGGTTGAGTGATGGTGCTGTATTCAGCGGCGCTACAGTGATTGTCCGGGGTGGCGGCCGGCGGTAGGTTGAAACCATCTGCTGCCGGAGACATTGCCATGCCTGAGTACAAAGCTCCCCTGCGCGACATGCGCTTTCTGATCGACAACGTGTTTGATTTCCACGCTCACTACGCCGCCCTCGGCGCGACGGACGCCAGCCCGGACATGGTCAGCGCGATCCTCGAAGAAGGTGCGAAATTCTGCGAGAACGTGCTCGCGCCGCTCAACCGCAGCGGCGATGAAGAAGGCTGCCATTTCGACAAAGGCGTGGTGACCACGCCCAAGGGCTTCAAGGAAGCCTTCGCCCAGTATGTACAAGGCGGCTGGCACGGCGTGGCAGCCGACCCGGCCTACGGCGGTCAAGGCCTGCCGCAATCCCTGGGGCTGGTGCTCAGCGAAATGATCGGCTCCAGCAACACCTCCTGGGGCATGTACCCGGGGCTGACCCACGGCGCGATGTCGGCGATCCACGCCCACGGCAGCGCCGAACAGAAAGCCACCTACCTGAGCAAACTCACCGCTGGCGAATGGACCGGCACCATGTGCCTGACCGAAGCCCACTGCGGCACCGACCTGGGCCTGATCAAGACCCGCGCCGTGCCCCAGGCGGATGGCAGCTATGCGGTCAGCGGCAGCAAGATCTTCATCTCCGCCGGCGAGCACGACCTGAGCGCTAACATCATCCACCTGGTGCTGGCCAAGCTGCCGGACGCCCCGGCCGGCACCAAAGGCATCTCGCTGTTTATCGTGCCCAAGTTCCATGCCGATTCGGGCGAGCGCAACGCGGTGCATTGCGGCTCCATCGAGCACAAGATGGGGATCAAGGCCTCGGCCACCTGCGTGCTGAACTTCGACGGGGCCAGGGGCTTTTTGATCGGCGAGGCGAACAAAGGCCTCAACTGCATGTTCACCATGATGAACCACGCGCGCCTCGGCACCGGGATGCAAGGGCTGTGCAACGGCGAAGCGAGCTTCCAGGGCGCGATCAGGTACGCCAACGACCGCCTGCAAATGCGCGCGCTGACCGGCGCCAAAGCTCCGGAAAAAGCCGCCGACCCGATCATCGTCCATCCCGACGTGCGGCGCATGCTGCTGACCATGAAGGCGTTCAACGAAGGCAACCGGGCGCTCACCTATTTCACCGCGCAACTGCTCGACACCGCGCACTTGAGCGCCGACGCCGGCCAGCGCCAGGAGGCCGAAGACCTGTTGGCATTCCTCACGCCGATCTGCAAAGCCTTCATGACCGACACCGGGCTGGAAGTGACCAACCACGGCATGCAGGTGTTCGGCGGCCATGGTTTTATTCGCGAGTGGGGCATGGAGCAGTTGGTGCGCGATTGCCGCATTGCGTCGATCTACGAAGGCACCAACGGCATCCAGGCGCTCGACTTGCTGGGGCGCAAGGTGTTGGGCAGCCAGGGCAAGCTGCTGCGCGGTTTTACCCGGATTGTGCATAAGTTCTGTGAGGCGAATGCCGAGCATGCGCAGCTCAAAGCGTATGTGGCGCAGCTCGATCAACTGAACCGGCAATGGGGCGAGCTGACGACCGAGGTCGGCATGGCCGCGATGAAAAACCCAGACGAAGTGGGCGCCGCCGCGGTGGACTACTTGATGTACAGCGGTTACATCGTCCTCGCCTATTTGTGGCTGCGCATGGCGATCGCGGCGCAGACCCACGACGATGCCGACTTCGCCAAGGCCAAGCTGGCCACCTGCGACTTTTACTTCAAGCGCCTGCTGCCGCGCACCGCCACCCATCGGGCTGCCGTGCAAGCGGGCAGCGAGTGCCTGATGAGTCTGCCTGCGGAGGCATTCGGCGGCTGATGACTTAAAAATACCAATCAGTCAAAAGTGGACCCTATGTGTCTGAAAAGTTGTTCGGGTACACTCGGCGCCTGTAAAACCGACCCTATCGAATTACTTTTCACGTTCTCACGAGGTTTGCCATGGCTGATTACAAAGCGCCGCTGCGTGATATGCGCTTCGTCCTCAACGAAGTTTTTGAGGTCGCCACACTTTGGGCCCAATTGCCGGCATTGGCAGACACTGTCGACGCCGAAACCGTTGAGGCAATCCTCGAAGAAGCCGGTAAAGTCACCGCCAAATCCATCGCCCCGCTCAGCCGCAGCGGCGATGAACAGGGCTGCCGCTGGGCCGACACGGTTGTCAGCACCCCGGATGGCTTTCCACAGGCCTACACCACCTACGCCGAAGGCGGCTGGGTGGGCGTAGGCGGCGATCCGGCGTTTGGCGGCATGGGCATGCCCAAGGCGGTGTCGGCGCAAGTCGAAGAGATGATCAACTCGTCGAGCCTGGCGTTTGGCCTGTACCCGATGCTGACTTCCGGCGCCTGCGTGTCGATCAACACCCACGCCAGTGAAGCACTCAAGGCCACCTACCTGCCGAATATGTACTCCGGCAAGTGGGCCGGTTCCATGTGCCTGACCGAGGCGCATGCCGGCACCGATCTGGGCATTATCCGCACCAAGGCCGAGCCTCAGGCGGACGGTTCCTACACCATCAGCGGCACCAAGATCTTCATCACCGGCGGCGAACACGACCTCACCGAGAACATCATCCACCTGGTCCTGGCCAAACTGCCGGATGCGCCTGCGGGGCCGAAGGGCATTTCGCTGTTCCTGGTGCCGAAGTTCATGGTCAATGCCGACGGCAGCCTGGGCGCGCGTAACCCGGTGAGCTGCGGTTCCATCGAACACAAGATGGGGATTCAAGCGTCGGCGACCTGTGTGATGAACTTCGACCAAGCCGTGGGTTACCTGGTGGGCGAGCCTAACCGGGGCCTGGCGGCAATGTTCACCATGATGAACTACGAGCGTCTGGGCGTAGGCATCCAGGGCCTGGCGTCCGGTGAGCGGTCCTACCAGAACGCGATTGAATATGCGCGCGACCGCCTGCAGAGCCGTGCGCCGACCGGTGCCCAGGCCAAGGACAAAGTCGCCGACCCGATCATCGTCCACCCCGACGTGCGTCGCATGCTGTTGACCATGAAGGCGTCGAACGAAGGCGGCCGTGCATTCTCCACATATGTGGCGATGCAACTGGATATCGCCAAGTTCAGCGAAGACGCCGCCGCCCGCGAGCGCGCGGATAACCTGGTGGCCTTGCTGACCCCGGTGGCCAAGGCATTCCTCAGCGATCTGGGCCTCGAAACCACGGTACTCGGCCAACAAATCTTTGGCGGCCACGGTTACATCCGCGAGTGGGGCCAGGAGCAATTGGTGCGTGATGTACGCATTACCCAGATCTACGAAGGCACCAACGGCATTCAGGCCCTGGACCTGATGGGACGCAAGATTGTCGGCAGCGGCGGCGCGTTCTACACCCTGTTCGCCGACGAGATCCGCCAGTTCACCGCCACCGCGGGCGCGGAGCTGGCTGAGTTCACCGCGCCGCTCAATGCCGCGGTGGATAGCCTGGATGAGTTGACGGCCTGGGTGCTGGACCGTGCCAAGAGCAACCCGAATGAAATCGGTGCGGCCTCGGTGGAGTATTTGCATGCATTCGGTTACATGGCCTACGCCTACATGTGGGCAAGGATGGCCAAGGCGGCGCTGGGCAAAGAAGCCGAGGAAGGTTTCTACGCCAGCAAGCTGGGCACCGCACGTTTCTACTTTGCCCGTCTGCTGCCGCGTATTCAGTCGTTGAGCGCGTCGGTAAAAGCCGGTAGCGAATCGCTGTTCTTGCTGGATGAGGCCCTGTTCTAAGGGTGTAGAGGCTTTGTAAGCATTCTCTTACATGACGTGCTGCTAATCGTCCTCTATCGCCAAATTGGATCCACGGATAATCTACTTCACATGGACGTCGCGCAGGAAGCGCAAAGCAACAACACGGACACGTAGGATTCTGCCAGGATGGCGGAGTGAAATGGATGTCAGGGAAACAGTCTGCAAAGCCCCGCTTCGGCGGGGTTTTCTTTTGCCCGCGAAAAACTCAGCCCGGCACCTGCGGGGCGTTCATCACGTCCTCCAGCAAGGTGCGCAGCAGCGCCAACGTCGCTTGCTGGCGCTGCACATCGCGGCACACCAACCCGACTTTCAGCGGCACCCTCGGTTCACTCAAGGGTTTCCACAGCAGCGACTGGCTGTTGTGTTGGTCCTGGGAACGTCCCGGCAGCACCGTGGCCAGTTTGGTATGCGGCAGGCTGTCGAGAATCCCCACCATGGTATTCAACTCCGCCTGCACCTGCGGGCGCCGCCCGAGGTTGGATAGCTGGCCCTGCCAGATCTGCCGGATCTGAAACTCCTCCCCGAGCAGCAACATCGGCAACTCGGCCGCTTGTGTCAGGGAGACTTTCTTGAATTCACGCAGGGGGTGATCCTCCGGGATGACCACCTTCAGCTCATCTTCATACAGCAGCACGCCGTGCAGCCCCGGCTGGCGGGGCGGCAGGTAACTGATGCCGATGTCCAGCGAGCCATTGAGCAGGCGCCGTTCAATCTCCAGCCCGGTCAGTTCGTAGATTTGCACCACCAGGTGCGGCTGGGCCTTGCGCACACGCTCCAGCATCTGCGGCACCAGGCTGGTGTGTACGGTTTGCAACACACCGATGGCCAAGGTGCGCAATGCCTGGCCCTTGAAGTTGCGCAACGCCTCCACGGCTTGTTGCATGCCATCGATCAACGGCAAGGCGTGGTTGTATAACGTATGGGCCGCGAGGGTCGGCAGCAGGCGCTTGCTGCTGCGTTCGAACAGGCTCACATCGAGGTTTTGTTCGAGCTGGCGGATCTGCTGTGACAGAGCCGGTTGGGAGATCGACAGGCGCTCAGCGGCACGGCCTACGTGGCCTTCCTCATACACCGCGACGAAATAACGCAGTTGCTTAAAATCCATAAGTAATTCTTATCGGAAAAGCTGGAAAATCGAAATGGCCGTTGGCCCCCAAGACGCCTAGTCTAGCGCCTATCCACAAGGCTTACAGGGCCAGATCGGGCGATGATTAGCGTTTATGTTGATGGTGTTTGCATAGGCAAGTCAAAAAACCTCCAGGCAGGTTTTGCGGGGTACACCGACCACGGCATGGTTGCCATGGGAGGAAAAGTGTGAACCTGTTCAATTTGCGCCGCTCGGCGGCCAGTCTGGATGACCTGATCCTGGATGCTTGTGGCGAAGATTTTCCCAGTGGATGCCTGATGCCTACCGTAGCGCGCCCCCCGCAGGTCTTTGTGCGCGGCCAGGGTTCCTGGTTGTGGGACAGCGATGATCGCGCCTATCTGGACTTCAGCCAGGGCTGCGCGGCCAACAGCCTCGGCCACAGCCCGCAGGTATTGATCCGGGCCCTGGCCGATCAGGCCCAGGCGCTGATCAATCCCGGTAACGGTTTGCATAACCGTCCCCAACTCAACCTCGTCGACCGCCTGTGCCACCGCACCGGCAGCGACCAGGCGTATTTGCTCAACAGCGGCGCGGAAGCCTGCGAAGCGGCGATCAAACTGGCGCGCAAGTGGGGCCAGCTGTATCGCGGCGGTGCTTATCGCATCATCAGCGCCAGCAATGGTTGCCATGGGCGCAGCTTCGCGGCGATGTCGGCCTCGGCGAGCAGCCGTGAAAACCGCTTTGAACCGCAACTGCCGGGCTTCAGCCACGTCCCGCTCAACGACCTGGCGGCGCTGCACGCGGCCGTTGACGCGCAAACCGTTGCCATCATGCTCGAGCCGATCCAGAGCGAAGCCGGCGTCATCCCGGCGACCGAACATTACCTCAAGGGTGTCGAGCGGCTGTGCCGCGAGCTGGGCATTCTGCTGATCCTCGACGAAGTGCAAACCGGCATCGGCCGTTGCGGCACCTTGCTCGCCGAAGAGCAGTACGGTGTACGCGCCGACATCATTGCGCTCGGCAAAGGCCTGGGCGGTGGTGTACCGCTGGCGGCACTGCTGGCGCGTGGCAAGGCTTGTTGCTTTGAAGTCGGTGAGCTGGAAGGCACCCATCATGGCAATGCGCTGATGGCCTGCGCCGGGGGGGCGGTGCTCGATGCTGTGCTTGGGCATGGCTTCTTCGAGCATGTGCGTGAGTCTGGTTGTTACCTCGGCGAAGGTCTGGCTCGCCTGGCTTATCGCTATGGCCATGGTCAACTGCGCGGCCACGGCCTGATGTGGGGACTGACGTTATCGGATGATTCTGCGGATGCCGTAGTAAAAGCGGCTCTGGACGAAGGACTGATCCTCAACGCCCCGCAACCCAACTGCCTGCGCTTCACCCCGGCCCTGACGGTGAGCAAAAGCAACATCGACGAAATGCTCCTGCGCCTGGGGCACGCCTTTTCCCGGGTACGCACCGCACAAATGCAATGCCGCAAGGGCATCGCCGTCTGACCCCTTATTCCTGAACCGTCTCGCGGTATACGCGGCGCCCCCAGCTTGTTTTTTTTGGCTGGGGGCGTTTTTTTTTGTGCAGCGAACGACGGTCGCGGTGCCAGATCCTACTGAACCCTCACGAACGTCCAAGGTCGATTAGCTACACGGCTCACACGAGCCGATTTTCAGGAGCTGAACCCATGGACATCATTCGTATCATCATCGCCATTCTGTTGCCGCCACTGGGAGTGTTCCTGCAAGTGGGTTTCGCCGGCGCGTTCTGGCTGAATATTCTGCTGACCTTGTGCGGTTACTTCCCAGGCATCATTCACGCGGTGTACATCATCGCCAAACGCTGAGGCTCTCAGCTTTTTGCGATGAGTCGTGAGTTGCGCTCGTTGCGAAAGGCCAGTTGCTCGATGGTCTGGGTGGCGTGTTCGGCCTCTTCCCGTGCTTGAAGGATGATGCCGTGGTGCTCGGACTTGCTGCACACCGGGTCGGCATTGCTCGCATCCCCGGTCAGCATGAACGCCTGGCAGCGGCAGCCGCCGAAGTCCTTTTCCTTTTCATCGCATGAACGGCACGGCTCGGGCATCCAGTCGTAGCCGCGAAAGCGGTTGAAGCCGAAAGAGTCGTACCAGATGTGCTGCATGCTGTGGTCGCGCACGTTGGGAAACTGCACCGGCATCTGTCGGGCGCCGTGGCAGGGCAGGGCGGTACCGTCCGGGGTTACGGTCAGAAAGATGCTGCCCCAGCCGTTCATGCAGGCTTTCGGGCGTTCTTCGTAGTAATCCGGGGTGACGAAAATCAGCTTGCACGGGTGCCCTTCGGCTTCGAGCTTGGCGCGGTATTCGTTGGTGATGCGTTCGGCGCGCACCAACTGTTCCTGTGTCGGCAACAACCCCACGCGATTGAGCTGCGCCCAGCCATAGAACTGGCAGGTGGCGAGTTCGACAAAATCCGCTTCCAGCGCAATGCACAGCTCGATGATGCGGTCGATCTTGTCGATATTGTGCCGATGGGTGACGAAGTTCAGCACCATCGGATAGCCGTGGGCCTTCACTGCGCGGGCCATTTCCAGCTTTTGCGCGAAGGCCTTTTTCGAGCCGGCCAGCAGGTTGTTCACCTGTTCGTCGCTGGCCTGGAAGCTGATCTGGATGTGGTCCAGGCCAGCCTTCTTGAAGTCGCTGATCTTCTGCTCGGTCAGGCCGATGCCGGAGGTGATCAGGTTGGTGTAGAAGCCCAGCTTGCGCGCTTCGGCGATCAGTTCGGCGAGATCCTGGCGCACCAGCGGTTCGCCGCCGGAAAAGCCCAACTGCGCGGCGCCCATCTCACGGGCTTCGCGAAACACCTTGAACCACTGCTCGGTGCTCAGCTCCTTGCCCTGCTCGGCGAAATCCAGCGGGTTGGAGCAATACGGGCACTGCAGCGGGCAGCGATAGGTCAGCTCAGCGAGCAGCCACAAGGGCAGGCCGATGGCTGGTTTTTCAGGCAAGGGTGATCCAGTGCTCGGCACGGGCGACCTCCATGAATTGCTCTACGTCATTGCCCAGCTCAGGCACACCGGGAAATTGTTTATCCAGCTCACCGATGATCGTGGCGACGTCGCGCTCGCCGTCGATCAGTCCACCGATCAAGGCGGCACTTTCATTGAGCTTGATCATGCCCTCGGGGTAGAGCAGTACATGGCCTTTTTGCGCGGGCTCGTACTGGTAGCGATAACCCTGGCGCCAGGTCGGTTTCTTGCTGCGATCAAAGCTCATAGGGCGATCCCTTTATGCCAGACGCGCTGCGTGGTCACGCTGTGATAGGGCGGGCGTTTCAATTCGTAGGCCATGCTCATGGCATCGAGCATGCTCCACAGGATGTCCAGTTTGAACTGCAGAATTTCCAGCATACGCTCCTGGCCTTCGCGGGTGGTGTAGTGCTGCAGGGTGATCGCTAGGCCGTGTTCCACGTCGCGGCGGGCCTGGCCCAGGCGGGTGCGGAAATACTCATAGCCGGTGGGGTCGATCCACGGGTAATGCTGCGGCCAGCTGTCGAGGCGCGATTGGTGGATCTGCGGCGCGAACAGTTCGGTCAGCGAGCTGCTGGCGGCTTCCTGCCAGCAGGCGCGGCGGGCGAAGTTGACGTAGGCGTCCACCGCAAAGCGCACGCCGGGCAACACCAGCTCCTGGGAGCGCAGTTGGTCCGGGTCGAGGCCGACGGCCTGGCCCAGGCGCAGCCAGGCTTCGATGCCGCCGTCTTCGCCGGGGGCGCCGTCGTGGTCGAGCAGGCGCTGAATCCACTCGCGGCGGATTTCACGGTCCGGGCAGTTGGCCAGGATCGCGGCGTCCTTCAGCGGGATGTTCACTTGATAGTAGAAGCGGTTGGCGACCCAGCCCTGGATCTGCTCGCGGGTGGCGCGGCCTTCATACATCGCCACGTGGTACGGGTGATGGATATGGTAGAAGGCGCCCTTGGCCCGCAGGGCTTTTTCAAATGCATCGGTGCTCATCGGTATATCAGTCATATGGGTCTCCTGTGGGAGCGAGCTTGCTCGCGAAGGTCGTTAACGGTGACGCGTGCACCCTGAATATCTGCGGTGTTTTTGCGTTTTTCGCGAGCAAGCTCGCTCCTACAGTTCAATGCTCATGCCGTCGTAAGCCACTTCGACATTGCGCCGCACCAGCTCGGCCCGCTGGGGAGAATCTTCATCGAGGATCGGGTTGGTGTTGTTGATGTGGATAAGTACCTTGCGCTGCTTCGGCAGGTGTTCCAGCACTTCGAGCATGCCGCCGGGGCCGTTCTGCGCCAGGTGGCCCATCTCGCGGCCAGTGCGGGTGCCGACGCCACGGCGCTGCATTTCATCATCGTCCCACATCGTGCCGTCCACCAGCAGGCAGTCGCTGCCGGCCATGATTTCCAGCAATGGCGCGTCCACCTTGCCCAGCCCTGGGGCGTAGAACAGTTTGCCGCCGGTGCGCAGGTCTTCGACGATCAGGCCGATATTGTCGCCGGGATGCGGGTCGAAGCGGTGCGGCGAATACGGTGGTGCGGCACTGCGCAGCGGCAGCGGGGTGAAACGCAGGTTGGGGCAGGCCGGGATGGTGAAGCTGGCGTCCAGCTCGATGCGGTTCCAGGCCAGGCCGCCATTCCAATGGGTGAGCATGGTGAACAGCGGGAAACCGCTGCTGAGGTCTTCATGGACCATGTCGGTACACCACACCTGGTGCGGGCAGCCTTCGCGCAGGCTCAGCAGGCCAGTGGTGTGGTCGATCTGGCTGTCCATCAGGATGATCGCGCTGATGCCGGTGTCGCGCAGGGCACGGCCGGGTTGCATCGGCGCGAAGCCCTGCAGTTGTGCGCGGATATCCGGCGAGGCATTGCACAGTACCCAGTTCACGCCATCGTCGGAAATCGCGATGGATGACTGGGTACGCGCCTGCGCTCGCAGGCTGCCATCACGAAAGCCTGCGCAGTTCGCGCAGTTGCAGTTCCACTGCGGGAAGCCGCCGCCGGCGGCGGAACCTAGAATCTGGACAAACATGGCCGCTCCATCAAACAAAGCTGAAAACAAAAACGCCCCGGACGAGCCGAGGCGTTGTCTTACCCAGCCAATCAGCGGCTGGCGAAGTACATAGTCACTTCGAAACCGATGCGCAGATCAGTGTAAGCAGGTTTGGACCAAGTCATATTCTTACTCCTACGAAGGGATGGGACGTTTACTACCAAGTAATACATATAGTCCACCTCCAGTCGGAGATGTTCAGATGTGTGCCTATGAATATTACGCATTTTTTTCCAAGTTAGCGCTGTCTTGGTGGAAAAAGCCTATTGCGGCAGCAGCAACGATCAGTCTGCCGATTGCCAGTCACCGCCGCTGCGCGGGCCGTTGGCGATGCAGCGCCAGCCGCCCGCGGCGTCCTGCACCTGTTGGGCGGCGCGCTGCAGATCCGCGTGCGTCAGGGCTTGGATCTGGTGTTGAAGCAGCGTCAGATAATCCGCTGGATGGCCGGCCAGGCGCGCCTGCCACAACAGTTCGGCGGCCTGGGCGAGGGGCAGCGCCTGCGCCGTGAATTGTTGCGCCAGCGCTGGGTGGCCGAGGTCGTCGCTGGCGTCGATCAATGCCGGTAATTGCGCGAGGAAGGTGTGCAGGTGCTGCATGATGCCCTCAAGGGAAACGCTGGGCGACTGCACGCCAAACAGCAGGCCGGTTTGCCCATTGATCTGTCGGATACCGCTGAACACCGCGTAGCCGATTTGCAGCTCTACCCGCAGGCGTTGGTAGAACGGCCCTTGGAGCAGGTGCGCCAGCAGGCGCCATGCGGCTTCATCTGCCAAGGAGCGCGTCGGCGTCGGGCAGAACAGCAGCAAGGCCGCATCAAGGGCATCGGTGTGGACCTCATGCCATAGACGCTGGCCGTTGAGGCTGGGGCATTCGGGTTCAAGAAGGGCCGGTTGCCCGGGCAAGCGGGTGGCGGCGGATCTGAGCGCCGCTTCGCAGTGGGCGGGCAGCCCAATGCCCAGGCCTTCCCAGCGTGCGTGGGCCCACGACAGCGAGGGCGCAGGCGGGTTTGGTCGAACGCCGGCACAGCACGCCGGCAGCGCCTTGAGCAATTGCCGGATGGCAATCGGCGGTGTGCCGGCAGTGGCGTGTTGCCGATCCTCCTCAAGCAGGTTCAGGCTGCGCGCGAGTTCATCGAGTATCGCCGGCATGGGTTGGTGAAGACCGACCATCTTCACCAGCCAGTCATTGCCGATCGCGTCGAAGGATAAGTCGACGCCGGCCTGGCGGGCATTTTCGCGCAACGCTGCCAGGGTGTTTTCCAGCGTCGATGGGAGCGCGCAATCCAGCCGCCAGCGCAGGTAGAGCGCGCCTTCCTCATGGGCATCGGCCAACGCCGGGCTGAACGACAACGCCGACAGCTCTCGCCGCCCTCGGGAACGGTCCTGGGCAAAGGTGCGCAGGCCCCGGTGGGCGCTGGTCTGGCCGCGAATCAGGCCGGCGCGTTCGTCCTTCACGGGTGGGCGCAGGAACGGGTTGTTGGGCGGCAGTTGCCACGCATGTCGGCAGGCTTGCAGCGGCAGGGCGTCGAGCAGGGTCTTGAGGGCGGCAACGTGCTGCTCCGACACCGGTGCTTCGAGTTCTTCACTGTCATGCCGCGCCAACGCGAGGGCGCCTTGGACCTGCTGTTGGCGCGCGTTGAGCAGGGCGAATTCCTCGCGCAGAGATGTCCAGTCGCTGTGTGCGAAAAAGCTCAGCCAGTCGTACAACAACGCTTCGATCTGTGTCGCCGCGTCGCTTTGAGTTCCGAGGGTAAAATCGAGATCCAGCAGCGCTTGCCCGGCGAAATGGTAGAGCACGGAGGCCTGCACAGTGCTCGCCAATTGCCGCGCTTGCAGTTCCGCGCGCAACCCGCCGGGCGCCGAGGCGTTGAGCCAGAAACAGAGGAAATCCAGGGCTTCCCTGGGGGCGTCGACGCTGATGACGTGATGCAGATGGCCGTCGGCGCTGTGTTGGAAATGCTGCGTATGAGCGGGCATCAGTGCTGGCGGGGCCGCCTGCGGGTATCGCGGGCCGGCGCGCAGTTGCTCACTGAAGCGCTGCGCCAGGCGTTCCAGTTCTGCCAGCGGTTGTGGGCCGGCCAGACTCAAGGTCATTTGCCCCGACTGATAGAAGTGCTGGTGGAAATCCCGCAATGCTTGCTGAAACGTCTGACGTTCCACCGGCAGGCTGTCGCGATTGCCCGCATGGAAGCCGCGCAGCGGATGATCGGCCGCCAGGCCCTCCAGCAGCGCGACCTGTTGTTGTGCGTTGGCGTCCTGGGACCAGGCGATGAATTCCGCGTGCAGCACTTCGCGCTCGCGCAGTTGATCGTCCAGCGCCAGGCGCGGATGGGTCAGCAGATCGGCCAGGCGTTCGAGCCCATCGGCAAAGGTCGACAACGGCAGTTCAACGAAGAAATCCGTGGTGCGCTCGCGGGTGCTGGCATTGACCTGGCCACCGTGGCGCTGCACGTAGGTCATCAGCCCTTCATCGCTCGGAAAACGCTCAGTGCCAAGAAACAACAGATGTTCCAGAAAGTGCGCCAGGCCGGGCCACGCCAACGGCACGTCATGGCTGCCGGCCGCCACCCGCAAAACAGCGGCGCAACGCTTTAAACGCGGGGCATGGCGCAGGGAAACCCGCAGGCCGTTGGCCAGGGTCAGGTGAAGGTGATGGGGCTGGGCCGGCGCAGGCATGGGCACTTCCGATACGAGGGAAGTGCCTATGCTAGCAAACCCTCCAGATCAGGGCTTGTGCAGCGTGCCGTACAGTTCGGGGCGGCGGTCTTGCAGGTAGTCATTGGCGGCGCGGGCATCGAGAATCGATTGGTGTTCCAGCGTGCCGACGATCAAGGCTTCATCCAGGCCGGCCTGGGCGATTCGCTGCCCATCCGGCGCGGCGATGCTGCTTTGCCCGCAATACTGAATCTCGCCTTCGTGCCCGCAGTAATTGGCGTAGGCCACGTAGCACCGGTTCTCGAAAGCCCGCGCCCGCACGGTGACGTCGGCGACAAAGTCGAACGGCACCATATTCGCGGTGGGCACCACGATCAGGTTGGCGCCGGCCAGGGCCAGGCGCCGTGTGTTTTCCGGGAACTCCAGGTCGTAACAGATCAGCACGCCCAGTTTCCAGCCGTTGAGTTCCACCAGCGGAAAATCATCGCCGCCGGCACTGAACATCGAATGATCAAGGTCGCCGAACAGGTGCGTCTTGCGGTAGTTGCACAGGCGCTGGCCGTGGGCATCGATCAACTGCACGGCGTTATAGATCTGCCCGTTCGCGGCGCGCTCCGGGTAGCCGTACAGGATTGCCAGCCCGGCACTTCGCGCCAGTTCGGCAATCGTTCGCGCCGACTCGCCATCCTGCGCCTCGGCCAATGCGCCGACAGCTTCGGCACCGATGTTGTAGCCGGTGAGGAACATCTCCGGCAGCACCAGTAGGTCGGCGCCGGATGCCTCATGCGCGAGTCGGTGCAGGCGCTTGAGGTTGCCGGCCACGTCCAGCGGCAGCGGCGGGCATTGGTACAGGGCGACACGCATGGCTTGGCTCCTTAATCGGCCAGGGCAATTGGCCCGATTTCATCGAACACATCACCCGGCCCCGGGTTTTCTGGGTGAGTGTGGCCGCCGAAGTGGGTCATGATGCCCCACACCGCGTTCAATGAGGTTTGCACCGCGCCTTCGACCCAGGCCGGTGTCCAGGATACGTCATCACCGGCGATAAAAATCCCACGTTGCTCGGCGGGCATGTCCTTCTGCATGAAGTGCGCGTACATCCGCTGGTTGTAGCGATAGTGACCAGGCAACGCACCTTTGAAGGCCCCGAGGAAATGCGGGTCGGCTTCCCAGGACACGGTGATCGGGTCGCCGATGATGCGCGCCTTGATGTCGACTTTCGGGTAGATCTTGTTCAGTGCGTCGAGGGCCAGCTTCACGCGTTTATCGATGGGCTGCGGGAGCATTTTCAGCGCATCGCTCATCCACGAGTACGACAGGCAGATCACGCCCGGCTTGTCGTCGCCGTTGTCGAACAGGTAAGTGCCACGGGTCAGGCGATCGGTGAGGGTCATGCTCATCAGGTCGCGGCCGGTTTGCGGGTCTTTGTCTTTCCAGAACGGGCGGTCGACCATCACGAAGGTCTTCGACGATTGCATGTAGCGGGTGCGGTCCAGGGCCATCCACATCTTTTGCGAGAACAGGGTTTCGTCGCATTCGATCTGGGTAGTCAGCAGCCAGCTTTGGCAGGTGGTCAGCACGGCGGCGTATTCGCGGGTATCGCCGTAGTTGTCGGTCACGGCGAAACGGCCGCCGGGCGCGTGGGCAATGCGCTTGACCCCGGCCCGTGGCGCGCCGCTGTGCAGCGAACTCAGGCTGGTGCCCGCCGGCCAGTGGGCGCAGCGCTCCGGCACATGGCGCCAGATACCCATGGGCACCTGCGCCACGCCGCCGACCACCAAGTGTTGATGGTCGTCGCAGTTGGTCATCACCACGCGGAAGATTTCCAGCATGGAGTTGGGGAAGTCCGAATCCCAGCCACCGGTGCCGAAGCCGACCTGGCCAAACACCTCGCGGTGATGGAAGGACAGCTTGGCAAAGGCCTTGGAGGTGGCGACGAAGTCGTAGAAGGTGCGGTCGTCCCACAGCGGCACGAGTTTGTTCCACAGCGCCTTGAGGCGCGGCACATCGCGGTCGCGGATGGCTTGCTGGATATCGCCGAACTGCGAGCCGGCTTCCAGGGCGTCGGCCCACGCGTCAGCCACTTCCTGGAACAGCGCAGGCAAGTCGGACAGTTTTTGTGCGTAGTGGGTCTGGCCTTCCAGGTCGATGACCGTGCTGCCGGACGCCGGCGTCAGCGGGTTGGGGAAGGGTTTGGTGTCCAGGCCGAGCTTGTCGACATAGTGGTAGAACGCGGTGGACGACACCGGGAAACGCATGCCGCCCAACTCGGCGATGATCCCTTCGGCGCCTTCAAACGCCTGGGAGCGCAAACGGCCGCCCATCTTCGAGGCCTCGTACACCACGGGCTTGAGGCCCAGCTTCATCAGTTCGTAGGCGGCCACCAGGCCGGCGATCCCGGCGCCGACGATCGCCACTTCGGCGCCGTGGTTGGCGGCCGGAATACTGCCCAGGCCGGCGGGGTGTTCGATCCAGTCATCAAACGCAAAGGGGAAATCCGGGCCGAAGATGGTGATCGGTTTTTTACCGTCGGCGGGGTGGCGATTGGTCTTGCTGATGCTGCTGGACGGAATGCTCATGGCTGACCTTACTAGCGGCTCGCGGGACGTACCCGCTGAGTATAGGAAAAGATGGCAGCCAGTTTAGGGAGCGTAGCGTTCGTTAATAAGACGCAAAGTGTCGTCGAATTGAATTGTTTTCAGTCAAAGTGACGAGGTTGGCGGTCAGATTGGTTGTCTGCGATCGAGTTTGTTGCTGAGGATGATTGACGTGGTGGTTTTTTCCACGCCGTCGACGCTGCCGATCTGGTCCAGCAATTGATCGAGCTGTTCTGGCGAATCGGTGCGCAGCCATGCCACGTAATCGAACTCGCCGCTCACCGCGCACAGTTGCTGAACCTGGGCCATGGCGCTGAGCTTGCGCAGCACGTCCTTGCCCGAGCGCGCCTGCACGGTGATGCCGACATACGCCTGCAGCCCGCCATCCACCACACGCTGGCCGAGGCGCACGCCATAACCGGTAATCACCTGGGTTTTCTCCAGACGAGCCAGGCGCGACGTCACCGTAGTGCGCGCAATGCCGAGTTGCCGTGCCAGCATGGCGACGCTTTCACGGGCATTGATCTGCAACGCGGCGATCAGTTGGCGGTCGATTTCATCGAGGACAGGCAAGGGCAGCTCCGGTGCGGACGGATAGGGGGCATATGTTACAGGCTTGCGTCAGCCAACAGACAGCGGGCAAACAGTTGCGGCACGGGCAGGTTGCGGTGGTTGTAGCGACTGAGCAGGATGATCTCCCGGTAAAAGGTCAGATGGCCTAGCGGGATAATTCGTACCTGGGGCGAGCGTTCGAGCCACAGCCCCGCCTGAGGAATCAGCGACACCCCCAGGCCACACTCGACCATCTTGACGATGGCTTCCAGCTCATCCAACTCTAGCGCCACCTGCACTTCGAGTTTCTGCTCGCGCAGAAACCGGCTGACCAATCGACCGCCAAACGACGCCCGGTCGTAGCGCACATGGGGCTGGCTGCCGAGCAACTGCAAGGGGTCATCGCCTGCCAGTGCATGCGGCACGATCAGCGCAAAAGGCTCCTTGCGCAGCACCTGTACGTGCAGCTCCTTAGGCAAGTCAAAAGGCGGTCGAATGATAATCGCCGAGTCCAGCTCGCCGGCGTCCACCTGGCTCAGCAATTCCAGGGACACGCCGGGCACCAACTTGCATTCCACGGTCGGCGCGGCCTGACGTAACCGGACCAGGGCCTGGGGCAACAACCCGGTCTGCGCAGTGCCGATCGCCCCGACTTTCAGCTCGCCCCGGTATTCATTGGCATCCACCGGCACTGCCATGCGGTTGAACGTCTCCAGAATCTCCTTGGCCAGCGGCAAGGCGCGAACGCCTGCGGCATTCAGCGTAGCCTGGCGCCCGGTGCGGTCGAACAACGCCACCCCGAGCGCCTGCTCCAGTTGACGAATCTGCGCACTGACCGCCGATTGCGTCAGCCCGATATGCATGCCCGTCGCGGCGAACGTACCGTGGCGCGTTACCGCGATAAAGGTCTTCAATTCACGCAGCATGGGCGCCTCAACTCATCGAAATTATTTGAGCTCGGCGCAAAAACTATCGTCTTTTCATCGCCAGCAGCAAGGCTAAACTCAAGCCTCTCCACGATCCGCAGAGGTTTGACCTGATGACACTGGCACCTTTTCACTTGGCCATTCCGGTATTCGACCTGGCCGCTGCCCGGCATTTCTACGCTGACGTGTTCGGCCTGCAAGAGGGGCGTTCCAGCGAGCACTGGGTCGACTTCAACTTCTTCGGCCATCAACTGGTGATTCATGAACACCCCAAAACAGCCTCCCAGGCTGCGGCGCACACCAACGCAGTCGACGGCCACGACGTCCCCGTGCCGCATTTCGGCGTGGTATTGAGCTGGGACGACTGGCATGCCCTGGCGGCGCGCTTGCAGGCACGGCAGACCGCGTTCGTGCTGGAGCCGCACATTCGCTTCAAAGGCCAGGTGGGGGAGCAGGCGACACTGTTTTTGTTTGACCCCTGCGGTAACGCGTTGGAGTTCAAGGCGTTCCGGGATATTGGGCAGTTGTTTGCGACGTGAGCCTGAGGGCGAGGGCGCTGGCTAAAACGGCAGCGACAGACACACAAAAGCCGCGCAATGCGCGGCTTTGGAGTTGGTGGGCCCACACGGACTTGAACCGTGGACCAAAGGATTATGAGTTGCTGGGCGACGTGCTATGCCTAGAGAAATCGTTCGTAGGTGAACGTAGGTTGGCATAGCTGGAGGCCTCGTAGCGTATGATGTTGAGCGCAATTTTCAGTAGTTTGGTAAAGCTAAGTATTGTACCTTGTCATCACCGCGAAGCCTAAACCAGTTTGTATTACTTGCCTCCTTTTGGCTGGTGCAGTCACAAGGATCCAGAGGCCTGAAAATACACCAGGGTAGACTCTCGAATTAACAGAACCGCCATTGCTGAACCGAAGCTCTGTGGATCAACTGATCGCGCGCTTACCCTCAACTAGCTCGAGTAGCGCTTCAAGATCACTGATCAGATCGCTATGGTCGGGGCCGTACTCTAAGACTTTTATATTGTAAGCAGATTTAAGGTCGCTTTTTACAAAGCCTGAGTGCGAGCCCTCTCTTAATAGTGCGTAGTGGGGGCGCTGTGGATTTGCTGTGATTCGAACCTCTTCTAATAGAAGAAGCACGTCAGGGTCGTCCATTCCACATCCAATAAAAACGCAAGTGTTGGTCAACAATAGAGCTTTTAATATTGAATAAAAAGACGAATAATGCTCCTTGGCAGCGTGATATTCTGCTTTCGTGAATATCATTTTTGAAATATCGTCAATGCTGCCATGCGCTTTTATGATCAAGCGCGTGTCAGACCTTATCTCATCTCCCAGTGAGGAGCTGTAGTAAGGAATTACCTTGAACCCTTCTGTAGACGCCGTTAGGCAGTGCTTTTCATAAATCTTATCGAAGTTTGTGGTTATGACTAGCCTGGAGTCAAGGCTAAATATGGTTTTGTGGAGATCGCTTGGGATAAATGCGGCATCGTTGAAACATTTATCTAAGAGTGCTCGGTAATCCCCAGCGTCTGCCTGATCACGTATTGCCTGAAGTGCCAGTAATAGCTTATTGTTCTTTATAAGAGATTCGATTTCCGGTCTATGTGCTATTGGCGCAAGGTTGGCAGCTTCTGTTAAGAATGCTTTCCAAGCAAGAGGACTTGCACCTTCTTCCGTTTTGGCTGACGAAGCTACTCCAGCGCCCAGAAACAAAATGCAACGTCTCCGGGCTACTTCAGTCACCAGCATATTGGGCCAAGTTATCATGCTTGCTCCAAATTTCTAATCAGTTTATCGCTGATGTCAGACATGAGTAAGTTGAAATCCTTGACCTGGCCATACTGGCTGCCTACTACACCGTCTCCATACTCTAGCGCATGCATAGGCGCCTTAGCCGCCTGGGCCATGGGCACTAGACTGTATAGGTAAGGGATATGACCTAACTCCATGTCTTCCCCTTTTAGCCCCTGTGCAGTGAGGTCTGCCATAGCTTCTTTAACGGTATCAGGAATTTTGCGCATTATTTCATCATAAGACTTTACTGGGCGTGGCCCCGTCTTAAACTGTCGACTTACGTATTGTTGAACCGAATACCCTAAGAAACGGTGTTTTTTTGAGGTATCTTTAATTAACGTGTATTGATCGAATACACCGGGATTTTCTAACATTCCATCCCTGACCGAACTCATGTATTGAGCATCCCATTTCTTTATCCAGTCTGAAATGTTTTTGATTCCGAGAAGGCTGAATATATCGCATCCAAACGGTGTTACTATGTAATCACATGACAGGATAATTGATCTGTTTAATGCGCCTAGGGAAGGGCCGACGTCAAAGACGATAATGTCGTATTTGTCACTTAAACTTTCCAAAAGCTGATGGCACCAGTTTGTGATACGATACCCGCCAACCTCACGTCCCCTTACAGATGACCATGCGTCACTTAGCTTGTCTTCAATTATGGACATGCTTGGATGACCAGGGATTAAATCGGTGCCATACCTGTTTTTAGTGCCCAGTATAGGTTCCGCAGGCAATTCAATCTGTGGTTCACCCATTTCAAAGGGTGAAAGATAAGAGTAAAGAGTTTTCGTGGGGGAACTACCTGTGAGATAGATCTCTTCACACTGCTCGTCTGAAAGTAGAGCCTGAGTTGCGTTACATTGTGGATCTGCATCCACAAGCAATACACGCTTTCCTTTATGGATATTAATGTAGGAAACTAGGTTGCAGGCAAGAGTGGTTTTCCCCACACCGCCTTTGTTGTTAAAAAATGCTATTGATTTCACTTGATATCCCTTCTGTGATGAATTGTGCCTTAGAGGTAAGCTTATGAGTTTTTGACCGTCGCCCGTCGGATTTTAATATCGATTTAATTTTTTAGGGCGTTAATGAAGCACTATTGGGGAGCGTAACCCCTGTAGGTCGCAATATTTCTTCACCGTCCTCACCAATATAAATATCAAAAGGGGGAGACTGTCTTCCAGTGTTCTGTATGTTATATAACGAACCAGTTCTACCCAAAAATGGTGCGTTGCTATCAAAACCGTCAGGAGCAAATCCTATGCAAATGAGGGGCAAGGATATTTGCTTCATGAAGTTTCTCTGTCGTAGTTCCTGAAATGATCCATTTCGGTTTGAAACTGGCCAAATACGCGTGGCTGAGCTGGTCTTGTCGGTGCTGGTGACAAATATTCCAGCGTCGATGTGGCCGGCTTGAAACAGAATAAAAAGCTTGTTTATGGCGCGGAAAGAGCTAGCAACGTTCCCGGTTTCGAATTCGACGCCGATCCTGAAAGTTTTATCTACCGCAATTTTATCAAATAGTTTTTGATCTTCCTCCGAGAGATGGGCGATGTCATAAATGTCACTTTGTACGTACATGCCGTAAAACATGGGGAATAGAGTAAAAACTGAGTCGGGTGGTAGATTTCTGGATTTTATGTAGTTGTGTAAAACTTCTAGGAGTTTGTTTTTGTCGCGGATTTTATAACCTACCCCTGAGTGCCGGCATGTTATAACTCCATCGATGTCTTGCTCAATTATTTTGGTCTCCCCGCGGCAACCTTCAATTTTCTCTAGGTTTGACTGAAAACGCCTAGAAATAAAATTTGCCGAGTTCATTACGCAGGGCGTGACCTTGTTATTTCTTTGTCTTCTAAAATGTATGGTGTCATTTACGACGAAGCCACTGTCGCATGTTACTATCTCCTGAAGGCAGCTTGAGATGATATCCATGGACTTTTGCAATACTACCGGTGGGATGAACTCACCGTCGTGCTCCAACTTAATTTTCATAGTTATACGCCTCAGAGAGTCGCGTAACCACTTGCCCAGGATCTATGCCAAAGACTTGGCAGACCTCGATAAGTCGCAGCACTGAAATTTTGCTTTGACCGCTTTCGATTCTGCCGTAATGCCGACGATCAACATTGAGTGATGCGGCAACATCATCTTGGGTTAACCCAGCGCTATTTCTAGCCTGCCGTAGAAGCGCTCCGAGAATGTCATACACTTTCTTTGCTTTCTTCGTATCCATCGGTAGCCCCTGGTAGCGAAACAATGGATGGGAAGCTATCATTCACGGGTTAAACCTCGAGGGACCCCTGGGTCCCATAATGCTTGACCATAGAAAAATTCGATTCAGACATGGTAAAATGGTCAAGAGCTTTCATAATTATTAATGGAGTTTCAATGACGTACTCCAATCAATTCTTTAAGGCGTTGGGTGTTGACCATCGCGTGAAGTCTGAGATTAAAGCTATAGCCGTAAAGACCGGAATTCCACTATCAAGGCTAAATTTTTACAATCATAAAAATGTGGTTCCGTCTGGTTTTGACTTGACGAAAATCACGCAAATCTTTGGTGTTTCTGAAGTCCAACTTCGTTTGAATATGGGGCGGCTAGATCGTGCTTTAATTGAGCTGATCCAGAACAGTTCTGATCAGGTTCTTCGAGCGATCAGTACATCTGCTACTGAAGAAAAACCAACATCAAACGTCAAGGAGGTATTCGCAACCGGACTAGGAAGGCTTTATGAGGCAGACTGTCTACAGGTTCTACGATCTATAGAGAGCGATTCTGTCGATCTGGTTTTTGCTGATCCGCCTTTTAATCTTGACAAGCTCTATCCTTCCAATATGGATGACAATATAAGGGAGGAGGAATATCTTAAGTGGATGGAACAGTGGCTTAAGGAATGTGTTAGGGTGCTAAAGCATGGCGGGGCTTTGTTTACTTGGAATCTTCCAGTGTGGAATAGTAATATTGCTGCCTTCCTACATGGGTCTTTAACGTTCAAGCATTGGGTTGGCGTGGATATAAAGTACAGTTTACCCATCCAAGGTAGATTGTATCCTTCACATTACTCTCTTTTGTACTTTGTGAAAGGTGAAAAAGCTAATAAGCTGGTGGCGGACCGCCTTCCTACTCCTACATGCCCTAGTTGCTTTGGGGATATTAAAGATTATGGTGGGTATAAGCATAAAATGAATCCGCTAGGTATTAGTCTAACTGATATGTGGACTGATATTCCGCCTGTACGCCATGCGAAATACAAGAAGAGGGTTGGATCAAATGAGCTCTCCATTAAGTTGCTTGATAGGATTATTGAAATGTCAACCAATGAGGGTGATTTGGTATTTGACCCATTCGGTGGGTCGGGAACAACATTTGTTGTGTCCGAATTAAAAGGCAGACGTTGGATAGGCTGTGAAATAGGTCCTTGTGAAGATATAATTCAGCGATTTGATAATATAAGTGAAGATAGGGAGCACCTGGAACGTATCCGCGCGAGGCTGAATCATCTCTTTGTTCCAGCAATTGCACTGGAACGAGAACGACGGGGCTTGTGGACCGCCCAATCTGTTAGCAAGAAACGTGAATGAGCTAGTCGGCATCTAGATCTGGCTCAGTAATCAGGCCGTCGATTTGGCAGGGGGGGGGTGATGGCCGTCTAGTAGGCTGGTTGAGAGAAGTCCTCGCGCCTTGGCTGCGCAAAGCGGCACAATGGTTGACTTTTACCATTCACGCCGTAAGTTTCCGGGCAGCTAACGCTAAGCGTGTTCCGCGAACAGTGAATGGCCTTACGTGTGAAGGGGGACAGATCTATTTCACGCAGCGTAGGGTGCGTCCAGAATATCCGCACCCTATAGCCTCGGCTCAAGGCCGCTTCCAGCGTCATACGCTCAGAACCGCTACGCCGGATGTACACGCCACGCACCATTTCTTCTTCGGTACGCCTCGACCAGTCCTCAGCATCACGCTTTGTGCGGAAGGTTTTGGCGACAGTGGGTCAGCCATTTTTACGAATGAGCGCCTTCCATGTGCCGGAAGGGGTTTTGACGAGAGTAGCCATGAGGGGGGCTCCTAGGCGGCTGGCGAACCAGTACTGTACCTAAATTGTACCCTTGGACCATAAGACTGTATCTGAGCAGGTTCCGCCAGACACACAAAAGCCGCGCAATGCGCGGCTTTGGAGTTGGTGGGCCCACACGGACTTGAACCGTGGACCAAAGGATTATGAGTCCTCTGCTCTGACCAACTGAGCTATAGGCCCTTAACAGGTCGCGGATTATAGCGATGGTTTCTCCGCTGTGCTATCCGAAAAATCCTGAACCCTCATACGAAGAAACGTCGCGGCAAAAAGCTCCGGGGGCAGGGGCAGGCTGACGATGTAGCCTTGCATCTGTTCGCAGCCCTCGGCGGCGAGGAAGGTTTGTTGGGCGGGGGTCTCTACGCCTTCGGCGATGATGGTGAATTGCATGCTGTGGCCCAGGGCAATGATGGCGCGCACGATCGCCACGTCGTGGGGGTCGTCGGGCAGGCCGCGGATGAAGGATTGGTCGATTTTCAGGAAGTCCAGGGGCAGGCGCTTGAGGTAGCTGAGGGATGAATAGCCGGTGCCGAAATCATCGATCGCCAGTTGTACGCCCAGGCGTTTGAGTTGGTGCAGCACGTCCAGCGCTTCTTCGGCCTGGCTCATGATGAAGTTTTCGGTGATCTCCAGTTGCAGGCAGCCGGGTTCGAGGCGGTAATCGCGCAGTAGCTGTTCGATGCGTGACAGCAGGTTGGGCTGGCGCAGTTGTGCGCCGGCGAGGTTGACTGACAGCGGGCCGAAGTGATCGAACACGGTTTGCCAGGCGTGCATTTGTTGGCAGGCCTGTTCCAGGACCCAATCGCCGATCTGCAGGATCATGCCGTTCTCTTCGGCCAGGGCGATGAAGTGTTCGGGCGGTACGTCGCCGAAGGTCGGGTGGTGCCAGCGGATCAGCGCTTCGGCGCCGATCAGTTCCTGGGTCTCCAGGCTCCGTTTGGGTTGGTAATACAGGCTCAGCTCATTGCGTTCGATGGCCCGGCGCAGTTCATGTTCCAGCGCCACGCGTTCTTTGGCCTGGGCGGTCAGGTCGCGGGTGTAGCCTTCGACGCGGTTGCGGCCCTTGGCCTTGGAGCGGTACATCGCGGCGTCGGCGTTTTTGACCAGGGTGGCGACGTCCATGCCGTCCTGGGGGTACAGGCTGGTGCCGATGCTGGCGCTGATAAAAAACTCGTGCTCACCCGCCTGGAACGGCGGGGTGAAGCAGGCCAGCAGTTTATTGGCCAGGTGCTGGGCGTCGCTGGCTTGCTGCAGGCCGGGCAGGAGGATGATGAATTCGTCGCCGCCCAGGCGGGCGACGGTGTCGATGTCGCGCAGTTGCTCCTTGAGGCGCACGGCGATGTTCTGGAGCAGCAGGTCGCCGATCGGGTGGCCGAGGCTGTCGTTGATGTGTTTGAAGCGATCCAGGTCGAGGAACAGCACGGCGCCCTGGTGGCCGCTTTCCTGTTGATTGTTGAGCGCGGCCTGTAGCCGGTTTTCAAACAGGGTGCGGTTGGGCAGGCCGGTCAGCGGGTCGTGATGGGCTTGGTAGTCGAGGCGGGCCTGGGCGTGTTTGAGGCTGGAGATGTCGGCAAACACCGCGACGAAGTGCGTGATCGCCTGGTCGCGGTTGCGCACGGCGCTGATGGTCAGCCAACTGGGGTAGACCTCGCCGCTCTTGCGACGGTTGGAGATCTCGCCCTGCCAATGCCCGTGAGTGGTCAACTGGTGCCACATCGCGGCATAGAATGCGCTGTCATGCAGGCCGGAGGCGAGCAGGCGCGGGGTGTGGCCGAGGGCTTCTGCTTCGCTGTAGCCGGTGATCTCGCTGAAGGCGCGGTTCACGGCGCTGATGTTTTGCCGGGTGTCGGTGATCAACACGCCTTCGGCGGTGCTTTCGAAGACGGTAGCGGCCTGTTGCAGTTTTTCCTGCATCTGTTGGCGCTCGGTAATGTCCCGGGCGATGGTCAGCATGCAGTCGTCATCGCCGATGGGCAGCGGACGGCTGGACAACTCGCACAGCCGGATCTGCCCGTCGCTGCGGCGGATATGGCAGATGAAATCGCGGACAAACCCGTCGCGTTGCAGCAGCTCCAGCATGTGTTTGCGTTCGTTGAGGTCGACCCAGATGCCCAGGTCCAGGGTCGACTGGTCGAGGGTACTCACGCTGGCGATGCCGGTAATGCGGCTAAACCCTTCGTTGACCTCGATCAGTTGGCCATCGCTCTGACGGCTCAAAAGCAAACCGTCGGGCGAGGCATGGAAGGCCTTGGCGAATTTCTCTTCGGAGGTTTGCAGCTGTTGCTGGGTTTCCTTGAGCTGGGTGATGTCTCGCACCACAATTACCAGGGCTTCGGTCGTGTCGAGTTGGAACGGTTCGGCGGAAATCAGCCCGGTAAAGGCTTGGCCGTTGCTGCGCAGAAAGCGCATTTCCAGGTTGCGGATGCTGGTGGTCTGCAGCCGTTGCAGCAGGTCCGGGCCGATGCCCGGGATACCCCAGATATTCAGCGAAGTAGCGGTTTTACCGATCACGTCCTCGGCCTTCAGGCCCACCTGGTCCTCAAACGCTTTGTTGACCTCCAACAGGCAGCCGTCGGACATTCGTGCGATCACCAGAATGTCTGGGCACTGTTGGAACACCGAGGCAAATTTTTGCTCGGACAATTGCAGCGCCTCTTCCGTGCGCTTGGCGTCACTGATGTCGATCATCAAGCCACGGAGCACCGGTTCATGGCCGTGTTCGATCAGGCTGACAATGTCGCGTACCCACAGGCAACGGCCGTCGGCGGTGATCACCCGGTAATCGACGCTGTGATCACGGCTGGCGCGGGTTTCGCGGTAGCAATAGGCTTCAGTGCGCGTCAGGTCGGCGGGGTGAATGATGCTGCGCCAGAAGCCTGGAATCAGCCAATGGGCGCGGGGGTAACCGAGCAGTTCTTCGGCATGCGGCGACACGTAACTGTAGGTGAAATCGCTAATGCTGGCTTCCCAGGCAATGGCGGACAAGCTCTCCACCAGGCCGCGATAGTGATATTCGCTGCTGCGCAATTCCTGCTCGAGGGCGACGCGGCGGGAAATTTCCGAACTGAGCCGACGATTGATCCGAATCACGACGACCAATACGCTGCTCAGCAGCAGTATCGTGGGCAGGCCATACGTCAGCAGATCCGTCCAGAACGTGCGGTGATCGGTGAGGCTGCCGACCCAGTGTCGCTGGATCGCTTGCGTTTCGTCCGGGCTGAGGTCAGCGAGGACCTTGTCCAGAATCCCTACCAGCATTTTGTTTTCACGAGGCACGCCCATCGCCAGTTGGTAGCGGTAGGGCGTTTCACCGCTGACGTACAAGCCGTCGAGCTTGAGTTGGCGCAGGCTCCATACGCTCGAAGCCAGGTCGCCGACTACTGCGTCCACTTCATCGGTGGCCAGCGCCTGCAGGGTCGAGCTGACATTCGGCAAGGCCACCAGGTTGAGGTCGGGGTGGTGGGTGCGCAGCAATTCATGGGGCGCGTAGTTTTCCACCACGGCAATCTTCAACCCATAGAGGTCCTTCAGGTTGTGCGGTTGCGCACCGCCTTCATGGGCGAGGATGACGATGGGGAAGTCCAGGTAAGGCCGCGTGAACGCCATGTAGGCCTGGCGCTCGGGGGTGGACATGATGCCCGGCAGCAGGTCGAGCTGGTTGTTGCGGGCCTGTTCGAGGACGGCGCTCCAGTTCACCGGCTCGATCAGCTTGATCCTGACGCCCAGGCGGTCTTGGATCAGGCGCACGTAATCCGCCGCCAAGCCTTGGTAGCGTCCGTTCTCGTCGCGGTATTCGAAGGGCGGCCAGGAGGCATCTACCCCCAGGCGCAGCTCCTGATGGTCCGCCAACCAGCCACGCTCATCCTCCGTGAGAGTCAAGGCGCCAGCCGTTGCGGTCCAGGTCAGCAGCGACAGCAAAAGCACGGTCGGCAATCTGGGCATAACGGTCTCGTTATGGCACGGGGAATGTTTCGAGTGTAGACGGGCATTGCGGGGGAGGGAGGGCGCAGCGGTGAATCTATAAAAAGTAATCGGTAGAAAGCAAAACCCCCGGCCTGGGCCGGGGGTTCTGGGATCACTCGTCGAGGAAGGAGCGCAGATGCTCGCTTCGCGTCGGGTGACGCAACTTGCGCAGCGCCTTGGCTTCGATCTGACGAATCCGCTCGCGGGTCACGTCAAACTGTTTACCGACTTCCTCAAGGGTGTGGTCGGTATTCATGTCGATGCCGAAACGCATGCGCAGTACCTTGGCTTCACGGGCAGTGAGGCCGGACAGTACGTCGCGGGTCGCTTCTTTAAGGCTCTCAACGGTGGCTACATCGATTGGCGACTGCATGGTCGAGTCTTCGATGAAGTCGCCCAGATGGGAGTCTTCGTCATCACCGATCGGGGTTTCCATGGAGATCGGCTCTTTAGCGATCTTCAATACCTTGCGGATTTTATCCTCAGGCATTTCCATGCGTTCGCCCAGCTCTTCCGGGGTCGGTTCGCGACCCATTTCCTGCAACATCTGCCGGGAAATACGGTTGAGCTTGTTGATCGTCTCGATCATGTGCACCGGAATACGGATGGTGCGGGCCTGGTCGGCGATCGAGCGAGTGATCGCCTGACGGATCCACCAGGTGGCATAAGTCGAGAACTTGTAGCCGCGACGGTATTCGAACTTGTCCACCGCCTTCATCAAGCCGATGTTGCCTTCCTGGATCAGATCGAGGAATTGCAGGCCACGGTTGGTGTACTTCTTGGCAATGGAGATCACCAGACGCAAGTTCGCTTCAACCATCTCTTTCTTCGCGCGGCGGGCCTTGGCCTCACCGATCGACATGCGACGGTTGATGTCCTTGATCTCGGCAATCGTCAGGCCGGTTTCGGTCTGAAGTGCGGTCAGCTTCTGCTGGCAACGAATGATATCGGGCTGCAGGCGACCAATGGCTTCGGCGTATTTCGCCTTGCCCTTGGCCAGAGCGTCGGTCCAGCTTTCGTCAACTTCGTTGCCCGGGAACTGGCGCAGGAAGTCGGTACGCGGCATGCGCGCATCACGCACACAGAGCTGCATGATCGCCCGCTCTTGTGCGCGCAGACGCTCAAGGGCGCTGCGAACACGCTCGACCAGGCCTTCGAATTGCTTCGGCACCAGCTTGATCGGCATGAACAGCTCAGCCAGCGCCACCAGCTCGGCAATTGCCAGCTTGTTGGAGCGACCGTGCTTTTTCAGGGCCTTGCGGGTGATTTCCATTTGATCGGAAACCGCACCGAAACGCTGGGCAGCGATGATCGGGTCTGGACCGCTTTCGACTTCATCTTCGTCGTCGGTGCTGGCTTCGGCATCGTCGTCTTCGGCATCGTCGTCCGCTTTCACGGCTTTCGGGTCGACAGGCGGCGGCACTTCGGCAGCAGGTGGCGCAATGCCGTCGTCCGGGTCGATATAACCGCTCAGGACGTCGGACAGGCGGCCACCTTCGGTGGTGACGCGAGTGTACTCGGAGAGAATGTGGTCAACCGTGCCAGGGAAGTGCGCAATTGCGCCCATCACTTCACGGATACCCTCTTCAATACGCTTGGCGATTTCGATTTCGCCTTCGCGTGTCAGCAACTCGACGGTACCCATTTCACGCATATACATGCGTACAGGGTCAGTCGTGCGACCGATGTCGGTCTCCACCGCGGCCAACGCGGCAGCGGCTTCTTCAGCGGCTGCCTCGTCGGTATCGGCGTCGGCCAACATAAGGGCGTCCGCATCCGGAGCACTCTCGTGTACGGGGATCCCCATGTCGTTGATCATGCGGATGATGTCTTCCACCTGCTCTGGATCTGAAATATCCTCAGGCAGGTGATCGTTGACCTCTGCGTAAGTCAGATACTTCTGCTCACGACCCAGGGTGATCAACTCTTTGATACGAGACTGCTGTTGCGCTTTTCCGGACATAACACCCTATCCACTGAAGGTCTTGGCGGGCAAAAAACAAGCCGAGGATTATACCCGAGCTATGACCTCACGCGCCAGCTGAGGTCGGGTTTGATGCGGAAACATTCTGTTTTAAGAGGTCACGCATCTGTTTTGCTATCTGAATTTGCTCTTCAGCCGATAATCCCGGCTGCCTCGCTCTCTTGATGAGTTCATCGAGGGTCTGCGTGTGCTGACCCGCGGATAACCTAGTAATGGTGTCTAAAAACTGTTGTTCAAGGTTATCGCCGTCAATTAGCCACTCCTTTTCCGCGAGTGCTTTCAACAACCGCCCTTGTTCGGTGCCATGCCAGCGAGCCATCAGCTGAATGGAGTTTAGCTTAGGATTTTTCTGCACCGCCTCGATCAGCGCGATCAGTACCTGGGCATAGGTATTGCTCTCGTTGGCAAAGTGCTCGGCACTCTCGACCTTGCCCGCCAATTGCGGATGGTGGATGAGTGTGCGCAGGGCAATCAGCGTCGGCGCCTCTACGGCCACCGGGGTGCGCGGGGCGTAGGCCTCGTCGCGGTCACCGCGCTTGCCGTTTTTGTTCCAGGGCTTCTTGTCCCATTTCTTGCCGCCGGCGCCGGGCTTTTTCGGTGTCCACCCCTGCTGGGGCGTGTAGGCCTCCTGCGGTTGGTGGAAGTCGGAATAGTCCGGCATGGCGTCGTAATCCATGCCTGGGTCGTAGGCCGGCGGCGCATCTTGCGGTGCGCTGTGGACCAGCTGGCTGACCGCTTCGCCGCTCAGTCCGGTGATTTCCAGCAGGCGTTGACGCATCAGGGTGCGCAGGTTCGCGCCCGGCACTTTGTCGATTAGCGGCGCCGCGAGGGTGGCCATGTGCGCCTTGCCTTCGAGGGAGCGCGGGTCGGCTTCTTCGGTCAGTTGCTGGAAGAAATAGTCCGCCAGCGGCTGCGCATGCTGGTTGATGCGCGCGCGGAAGGCGTCGGTGCCTTCGGAGCGGACCAGGGTGTCCGGGTCTTCGCCTTCGGGCAGGAACAAGAAGCGTGCGCGGCGCCCGTCCTGCAGGCACGGCAGCGTGGCTTCGAGGGCGCGCCAGGCAGCGTTGCGGCCGGCCTGGTCGCCGTCGAAGCAGAACAGCACGCTGGGCACTACGCGGAACAGGCGCTTCAAGTGTTCTTCGCTGGTGGCGGTGCCCAGGGTCGCCACGGCATTGCGCAGGCCTTGCTGGGCGAGGGCGATCACGTCCATATAGCCTTCAACCACGATGATTTCGTCGAGGTTGCGGTTGTTCTTGCGCGCTTCGAACAGGCCGTAGAGTTCCTGGCCCTTGTGAAACACTGCGGTTTCCGGCGAGTTGAGGTACTTGGGCTTGTCGTCCCCGAGTACCCGGCCGCCGAAGGCGATGATCCGGCCACGGCTGTCGCGGATCGGGAACATCACGCGGTCGCGGAAGCGGTCGTAGCGCTTGCCGGTCTCGGCGTTTTCCACCAGCAGGCCGGCGTCGATCATGGCTTTTTGCTGGAGGGTGTCGCTGCTCAGGTGTTTGTACAGGTTGTCCCAGCCCGGCGGGGCGAAGCCCAGGCCGAAGTCGCGGGCGATTTCGCCGGTGAGGCCGCGCCCCTTGAGGTAGTCGACGGCGGCTTTGCGCTGCGGATGGCTCTTGAGCGCCTGGCGATAAAAGTCGGCGGCGGCGGTCAGCAGCGGGTACAGCGGCGAATCGGTGGGTTGCCGCGGTTTGTGCGGGCGGCCGCTTTCTTCGCGGGGGATTTCCATGCCGGCGGCTTTGGCCAGTTCCTCGACGGCCTGGGGGAAGTCCAGGTTGTCGTGGTCCATGATAAAGCCGAGGGCGTTGCCGCCCGCGCCGCAGCCGAAGCAGTAGTAGAACTGCTTGTCGGGGCTGACGCTGAACGACGGGGTCTTTTCCTTGTGGAACGGGCAGCAGGCGGTGTAGTTCTTGCCCGCCTTCTTCATTTGCAGGCGCGAGCTGACCACATCGACGATGTCGGTGCGGTTCAGAAGGTCGTCAATAAAGCTCTGGGGAATCAGCCCGGCCATGGCGTTCTCGTCATCACTGCGTGGAAATGAGGGCCCGTGAAGTGCTCAAGCGCACGTATCGTATGGCTCGACCATCAATCGTCTGCTTGGGCTGTCAGGAAGTGTATCTGCCGAACATCCACTGACGTTAATTTCTACTCAGTCTGTTCGGCGAAGAAATGTTGCCCCGGCGTCCGGTCTTGGCCAATGGCGGGCCTCGGAAGCGCATCGATGGGCACAGCCGACACAGTCGATCGTCTGCTTGAAGAAATAAGTGTGCTCGTCAGTAGCCTTGTTAGACTCGTCAGAAGAGACGCGCACCGCTGGCAGAAGAGCCAGTCCTGACGTGTGAAGCAGTGTCTCGGTCGCGTGGGCGGCGTCGACGGTGAAGCATCAAGCGATATCCGCAAATGCCAACAGCCCGGCTTAGGGCCGGGCTTGGCAGAAGCTTGCTACGAACGTCTGTGTATTAGTACAGACGAACGGCGCGGCGCTGCTCGCGCTGAACTTTCTTGGCGTGACGCTTAACAGCGGCTGCTGCTTTACGCTTACGCTCAGAAGTTGGCTTCTCGTAAAATTCGCGGCTACGAACTTCAGCCAGAACACCGGCTTTTTCGCAGGAGCGCTTGAAACGACGCAGAGCTACGTCGAAGGGTTCGTTCTCTTTTACTTTGACGGCTGGCATCCAGAGCTACCTTCTTTCATTACCGGGAATCAACGTTCTCGTCGCAAAAAATTCGCGGCTGAGGTCGTCGGTTTTTAAGGGTTGCGGATGTTAACCCCTCATTGCCAGGAATGCAAAGCCTCTGATCGAAAACCGCTAGTCGGGAGGGGGAGTGGCGACTATTATGCGCGCCTTCGAATTCAGCCTCTACAAGGCGCAAACCCATGCTAGTACTGGGACTTGAAACCTCCTGCGACGAAACCGGTGTCGCACTTTACGACAGTGAACGCGGGCTTTTGGCCGATGCGCTGTTCAGTCAGATCGACTTGCATCGCGCCTATGGCGGCGTGGTGCCGGAGCTTGCCAGCCGTGATCACGTCAAACGCATGCTGCCGTTGATTCGGCAGGTGCTGGACGAGGCCGGCTGCGTGCCGACCGAGATCGATGCGATCGCCTACACCGCCGGCCCCGGATTGGTCGGAGCCCTGCTGGTTGGGGCTTCTTGCGCCCAGGCGCTGGCATTTGCCTGGGACATTCCGGCCCTCGGCGTACACCATATGGAAGGCCATTTACTGGCGCCGATGCTGGAAAAAACACCGCCGCAGTTCCCGTTCGTCGCTTTGTTGGTTTCGGGTGGCCATACGCAGCTGGTTCAGGTCGATGGGATCGGTCAATACACGCTATTGGGCGAGTCGCTGGACGATGCCGCCGGTGAGGCGTTCGACAAGACCGCGAAGATGATGGGCCTCAATTATCCCGGCGGTCCGGAAATCGCGCGCCTGGCCGAAAAAGGCGTCGCCGGTCGCTATACCTTCCCGCGTCCGATGTGTGATCGCCCGGGGCTGATGTTCAGCTTCAGCGGTTTGAAGACCTCTGCCTTGAATACCTGGCAGCACAGCGTCAGCGCCGGGGACGACAGTGAGCAAGCCCGTTGCGACATCGCGCTGGCGTTCCAGCAGGCTGTGGTGGAGACTTTGACCATCAAGTGCAAGCGCGCCCTGAAACAGGCGGGCATGCAGCGCCTGGTGATCGCAGGCGGCGTCAGCGCCAACAAGGCCTTGCGCGCATCCCTGGAAAAAATGCTCGGCGACATGAAGGGCGATGTGTTCTATGCGCGCCCTGAATTCTGCACCGACAACGGCGCGATGATCGCTTATGCCGGTTGCCAGCGCCTGCAGGCCGGGCAGCACGAAAGCCTGGCGATCAGCGTGCAGGCACGCTGGCCGATGGAGCAGTTGTCACCGTTGTAGGCGCTCAAGGTGAGCGGAATTCATCGGCCGGATTTAAAAATGCCGTTCGCGCCCGGCAAACAGGTCGCGTAAATTGCCGCGATGGCGCCAGACGATCAGCAGGGTCAGCGCACTCATCGGCAACAGCGCCGCCGGTTCCTGCCAGGCCAGCAACGGCAGGGTGAGCGGCGTGGCGATCAGCGCGGCCAGCGAGCTGGTGCGGGTCAGGTAGAAGGTCAGCAGCCAGGCGAGCATGGCCAGCAGCGCCGCCGGAGGGTAGATCCCCAGCAGCATGCCGGCCGCCGTGGCGACACCCTTGCCGCCGCGAAAACGAAAGTACAACGGAAACAGATGGCCGAGGACGGCGCACACGCCAACCCAGGCTTGCTGTTGCAGGGTAAGGCCGGCAAGGCTGGCGATCAGTACGGGCAACAGGCCCTTGCACACGTCGCCCAGCAGCGTCAGCACGGCGAGCTTCTTGCCGGCCAGGCGCAGCATGTTGGTGGCGCCGGCATTGCCTGAGCCACTCATTCGCGGGTCGGGATTTCCCGTCAGGCGGCTGAGCAAGATGGCGAAGGACAGCGAGCCGAGCAGGTAGGCGAAAATCGCCAGTGACCAAGACATGCTAACTATTCCGGGCGAGGACGCCCTGATTCTAACGGGGCATCGCGCCCTTGTCGTGCTGCGGAGAAGAGCTTGGACAGAGTGTTTATCGAAGGCCTGGAAGTCGACACCGTGATCGGGGCCTACGACTGGGAGCGCGGCATCAAGCAATGCTTGCGCCTGGACCTGAGTTTCGCCTGGGACAACCGCCCGGCCGCTGCGGGTGACGACCTCACCCTGGCACTGGATTACGCCAGTGTGTCCGCGCGTATCCAGGCCTTTGCCGAGCAGTCGCAGTACCAGTTGGTGGAAACCTTTGCCGGGCGTCTGGCCGAAGTGCTGATGAGCGAGTTCCAGATTCCCTGGCTGCACCTCAAGTTGACCAAGCCGGGGGCCGTGCCGGCCGCCAAGGGCGTGGGCGTGGAGATCGAGCGCGGATGTCGCTAACTCAGGTTTACCTTGGTCTTGGCAGCAATATCGAGCGCGAGCCCCATCTGTGCGCGGGCCTGGATGCACTCGCGGGCTTCTTGATCGACATGCGCTGCTCGGCGGTGTTCGAGAGCCAGCCGGTGGGCATCAAGAGCGGGCTGTTCTTCAATCTGGTGGTGTCGGCCTATACCGACCTGTCGTTGATGGAGCTGGATCGCCGGCTGAAGTCCATCGAGGCCGACAATGGCCGTTACGCGCCGGATCGCAAGGGCCTGCCGCTGGATATCGACGTGCTGCTGTACGGCGATCTGGTGGGCAACTTCGATGGCCTGATCCTGCCGCGTGCAGAAATCCTGAAAAACGCCTTCGTGCTGTGGCCGTTGTCGATGATGGCGCCAGATCGTGTACACCCTGAAGTGGGCAAGACGCTGGCTGAGCTGTGGCGGGATGCACAGATCGATCAGGTGCTGGCGCCCGTCGGATTCGAATGGCGGGGCCAGCAACTGACGCCGAGCGCGCTGCTATAGGGCGTGCTGTTCCTTGTAGGCTTTCAAGGTCTTGAGCCGTTCGCGCTTCAGGGCCTCGCCCAGTTCGGGGCCCTTGAAACCCTTCTCCAGCAACGGCGCCACCGCGACCTCGCGCGCGGCCTTTGCGGCGCCGCGTAAATAATCCGCCTGTGGATAACTGCGTTGTTCCAAGCCCTTGCGGCCGCGGGCGTCCATTTCACAGGCGACCACAAACTCTTCAAAGCGCTGCGGCCGCCGGTAAACGTCAAAACTCTGCAGCAACTCCAGCAATGTCGAGGCTTTCAACTCCAGCGCGCGATGCCCATGGGTGTGGTATTGGCCCACCAGCAGCGCCAGCTCCTGGCAGTCCCTCGGCGCCTTGAAGCGTTCATTGACCGCCTTGATCAGCTTCAGGCCGCGCTGCTCATGGGCAATATGCTGTGGCAACTTATCCACAGGCGTCAGGCCTTTGCCGACGTCATGCAGCAGGCAGGCCCAGCGCACTGTCAGCGGCTGGTGATGCAAGGCGGCCTGTTCGAGCACGCTCAAGGTGTGAACGCCGCTGTCGATCTCGGGGTGATGGGCTGCCGGCTGCGGCACGCCGAACAGGGCGTCGACTTCCGGCATCAAGGTTTTCAGTGCGGCGCAATCGCGCAGCACCTGGATGAATACCTGGGGCTGATCTTCCATCAGGGCACGGGAAATTTCCTTCCAGCTGCGCTCCGGCGTCAGGGCTTCGAGTTCACCGGATTCGCTGAGTTGACGCATCAGGTCCAGGGTTTGCGGCGCCACTGTAAAACCCAGGTGGGCGTAGCGCGCAGCAAAGCGCGCAACCCGCAATACGCGCAGGGGATCTTCGGCGAACGCCGGGGAAACGTGGCGTAAAATACGGGCTTCAAGGTCGCGCTGGCCGTGATAGGGGTCGGTCAGCCTGCCATCGTCGTCCTCTGCCATGGCGTTGATGGTCAGGTCGCGGCGGATCAGGTCTTCTTCCAGCGTGACGTCGGGGCTGGCGTGAAATACAAAGCCGCCATAGCCCCGGCCACTCTTGCGCTCGGTACGGGCGAGGGCGTACTCGTCGCCGTTTTTCGGGTCGAGGAATACCGGGAAGTCCGCGCCCACCGGTTTATAGCCCTTGGCGAGCATTTCCTCGGCCGTTGCGCCGACGACGACACGGTCGATATCGGTGACCTTGATGCCCAGAAGGCGGTCACGCACCGCGCCGCCGACTTTGTAGATTTTCATGAAAAAGCCTCCATTAGCCGCACAGGATAACGCCTGTGCCCGGCCAATGGAGGCTTTGCCGTTTCAGAGATGAACGACGGCCAGGTCCAGGCGGCCGTAGTCGTTATCGTTGTGATCGCTGCGTGGGGGGACGTGGTGGGTTTTCATCACCTGATCGCCCTGCAGGGTTTCCAGGTGGATGTCGAACCCCCACAGCCGATGCAGGTGCTTGAGTACTTCCTCGGTGGAGTCGCCCAGGGGTTTGCGGTCGTGCTGCTGGTGACGCAGGGTCAGCGAGCGGTCGCCGCGCACGTCGATGCTGTAGATCTGCACGTTGGGCTCGCGATTGCCCAGGTTGTACTGCGCCGCCAGGGTTTCGCGAATGGTGCGGTAGCCGGGCTCGTCGTGGATGGCCGGTACCACCAGGTCGTCCTTGAGGTCGTCATCGAGGATGCTGAACAGCTTGAGGTCGCGAATCACCTTGGGCGACAGGTACTGCAGGATGAAGCTCTCGTCCTTGAAGCTGCTCATGGCGAACTTGATGGTGGAAAGCCAGTCGGTGCCGGCGATTTCCGGGAACCAGTGGCGGTCTTCCTCAGTGGGGTTTTCGCACATGCGCCGGATGTCGCGATACATGGCAAAGCCCAGCGCATACGGGTTGATGCCGCTGTAGTACGGGCTGTCGAAGCCGGGTTGGAACACCACGCTGGTGTGGGAAGTGAGGAACTCCATCATGAAGCCGTCAGTGACCAGGCCTTCGTCGTACAGGTCGTTTATCAGGGTGTAGTGCCAGAATGTCGCCCAGCCTTCGTTCATCACCTGGGTCTGGCGCTGTGGGTAAAAGTACTGGGCGATCTTGCGCACGATACGCACGATTTCCCGTTGCCACGGCTCCAGCAGGGGCGCGTGCTTTTCCAGGAAATACAGGATGTTTTCCTGAGGTTCGGCGGGGAAGCGCGCATTGTCCTTGTCGCTGTTTTTGTCGGCGCGTTTGGGAATGGTGCGCCACAGGTCGTTGATCTGCTTCTGCAGGTGTTCCTCGCGCTCCTTCTGGCGCAGGCGTTCTTCTTCGGCGGAAATCGGATACGGGCGTTTGTAGCGATCGACGCCGTAGTTCATCAGGGCATGGCAGGAGTCGAGCAAGTCTTCCACCGCATCGATGCCGTGGCGCTCCTCGCACTGCATGATGTACTGCTTGGCGAACACCAGATAGTCGATGATCGAGCTGGCGTCGGTCCAGGTGCGAAACAGGTAGTTGCCCTTGAAGAAACTGTTATGCCCGTAGCAGGCATGAGCCACCACCAGCGCCTGCATGCAGATGGTGTTTTCTTCCATCAGGTAGGCGATGCAAGGGTCGGAGTTGATCACGATCTCGTAGGCCAGACCCATCTGGCCGCGGCTGTAGGACTTTTCGGTGCTGAGGAAGTGTTTGCCGTAGGACCAATGGTGGTAACCCAGGGGCATGCCTACCGAGGCGTAGGCATCCATCATCTGTTCGGCGGTGATCACTTCTATCTGGTTGGGGTAGGTGTCCAGGGCATAACCGGCCGCGATGCGGCTGATTTCCCGGTCGTAGGCCTGGATCAGTTCAAAGGTCCACTCAGACCCCGTGGAAATGGGTTGGCGTTTATGCTCTTTGGCGGTCATGTCACTAACCTGCGCTGGAAGAGTTCACGGAAGACCGGATAGATATCGCCGGCCGAGACCAATTGCTGCTGGGCGAACGTGTCGGCGAAGGCTTCGCCGATGCGCTCGTATTCGAACCACAGCGCCTGGTGCTCACGGGGGGTGATCTCGACATAAGTGTAGTACTGCACGAATGGCATGATCTGGTTGATCAAGATGTCGCGGCAGATCGGCGAGTCGTCATTCCAGTTGTCGCCGTCGGAGGCCTGCGCCGCGTAGATGTTCCAGTCGTTGGCCGGGTAGCGCTCGGCCATGATTTCCTGCATCAGTTTCAACGCGCTGGAGACGATGGTGCCGCCGGTTTCCCGTGAATAGAAGAATTCCTCCTCATCGACTTCCCGGGCGCTGGTGTGGTGGCGGATGAATACCACATCGATCTTGTCGTAATTGCGCTTGAGGAACAGGTACAGCAGGATGAAAAAGCGCTTGGCGATGTCTTTGGTGGCCTGGGTCATGGAGCCGGACACGTCCATCAGGCAGAACATCACCGCCTTGGAGCTTGGGTTGGGTTGTTTGACCAACAGGTTGTATTTCAAGTCGAAGGTGTCGAGGAACGGCACGCGGTGAATGCGCGCGCTGAGTTTCTCGATTTCTGTCTCGATTTCCTGGATATCGCCGAAGTTGTCCGGTTCTTCGCGTTTCAAGCGCGCCAACTCTTCCTTGGCCTCCTTCAATTTGGCGCGGCTGCTGCCGGACAGGGCGATGCGCCGGGCGTGTGCCGAACGCAGGGTGCGGATGATGTTGATCCGTGAAGGGTTGCCTTCGTTGCTGATCCCGGCGCGCACGGTCTTGAACGTGTCGGTGCCGGTCAGGTTGCGCTTGACCAGGTTGGGCAGTTCGAGGTCTTCGAACATGAACTCGAGGAATTCTTCCTGGGTGATCTGGAAGACGAACTCATCCATGCCTTCGCCGGAGTTACCCGCCTTGCCGGGGCCCTTGCCGCCGCCACCGCCTTGGGGGCGCTGGATGTGTTCGCCGGTGGTGAACTCCTTGTTGCCCGGATGCACGACAGTCTGCTTGCCACCCCGGCCGTGGTGCAGCACCGGTTCGTCGATGTCCCGTCCGGGAATGCTGATCTGTTCGCCATGCTCCATGTCGGTGATGGAACGGCGGCTGACGGCCTCTTCAACGGCCTTTTTGATGTGGTCACGGTAACGCCGCAGGAAACGTTGGCGGTTTACCGTGCTCTTGTTCTTGCCATTGAGGCGTCGGTCGATCACATAGCTCATGGGGAGCCCTCCGGGCAGCTTCACGTTACAAGCTTCAAGCCGCGAGCTGGAAGCTTAGAGACAAGCGGTCGACCGCCAGGCCATGGGCCTGGCAGTACACGCCCGTCGCTGCCTTACTGCGATTTGCGCACCCGCAGATACCACTCGGAGAGCAGCCGTACCTGTTTGTCGGTGTAGCCACGCTCGACCATCCGTGTAACGAAGTCGTTGTGTTTTTGCTGATCCTCCTTGCTGGCCTTGGCGTTGAAGCTGATGACCGGCAGCAGATCCTCGGTGTTGGAGAACATTTTCTTCTCGATGACCACCCGCAGCTTCTCGTAGCTGAGCCAAGTGGGGTTCTTGCCGTTGTTGTTGGCGCGGGCACGCAGCACGAAGTTGACGATTTCGTTGCGGAAATCCTTCGGATTGCTGATGCCGGCGGGTTTTTCGATCTTTTCCAGTTCCTCGTTGAGGGCTACGCGGTTGAGGATTTCGCCGGTTTCCGGGTCGCGGTATTCCTGGTCCTGAATCCAGAAGTCGGCATACAGCACGTAGCGGTCGAAGATGTTCTGGCCGTATTCGCTGTAGGATTCCAGGTAGGCGGTCTGGATTTCCTTGCCGATGAACTCGATATAGCGCGGCGCCAGGTATTCCTTGAGGAAGCGCAGGTAGCGTTCGCGGGTTTCGGCCTGGAATTGTTCCTGTTCGATCTGCTGCTCCAGCACATAGAGCAAGTGGACCGGGTTGGCGGCGATCTCGTGAGGGTCGAAGTTAAACACCTTGGACAGGATCTTGAACGCGAAGCGCGTCGACAGGCCATTCATGCCCTCATCCACGCCGGCGGTGTCGCGGTATTCCTGGATCGACTTGGCCTTCGGATCGGTGTCCTTGAGGTTTTCGCCGTCGTACACGCGCATTTTCGAATAGATATTCGAGTTCTCCGGCTCCTTGAGGCGCGACAGCACGGTGAATTGCGCGAGCATCTTCAAGGTGTCGGGCGCGCAATGGGCCTTGGCCAGGGAGCTGTTGAACAGCAGCTTGTCGTAGATCTTGATTTCATCGCTGACCCGCAGGCAGTACGGCACCTTGACGATGTAGATCCGGTCGATGAAGGCTTCGTTGTTCTTGTTGTTGCGGAAGGTGTGCCATTCCGATTCGTTGGAGTGGGCCAGCAGAATCCCGGTGAACGGAATCGCGCCGAGGCCTTCGGTACTGTTGTAGTTGCCTTCCTGGGTGGCGGTGAGCAGTGGGTGCAGGACCTTGATCGGAGCCTTGAACATCTCCACGAATTCCATCAGGCCCTGGTTGGCCCGGCACAGTGCGCCCGAGTAGCTGTAGGCGTCGGCGTCGTTTTGTGGGAATTCTTCCAGTTTGCGGATATCGACTTTGCCCACCAGCGCCGAGATGTCCTGGTTGTTCTCATCGCCCGGCTCGGTCTTGGCCACGCCGATCTGGTTGAGGATCGACGGGTAGAGTTTCACCACGCGGAACTGGCTGATGTCACCGCCGAACTCGGCCAGGCGCTTGGTGGCCCAGGGCGACATGATGGTGTTGAGGTAGCGCCGTGGGATGCCGAAGTCTTCTTCGAGGATCGCGCCATCTTCCGTGGCGTTGAACAGGCCCAGGGGCGACTCGAAGACCGGCGAACCCTTGATGGCGTAGAAGGGCACTTTCTCGATCAGTTGTTTGAGCTTTTCGGCCAGGGACGATTTACCGCCGCCAACCGGGCCGAGCAGGTAGAGGATTTGTTTCTTCTCTTCCAGGCCTTGGGCGGCGTGCCGGAAGTAGGAGACGATCTGGTCGATGCATTCTTCCATGCCGTGGAAGTCTTCAAAGGCCGGATAGCGGCGAATCACCTTGTTCGAGAAGATTCGCGACAGACGCGAGTTGTTGGAGGTGTCCACCAACTGCGGCTCGCCAATCGCCAGTAACAAACGCTCGGCGGCAGACGCGTAGGTGCTGCGGTCACGCTTGCACAGGTCGAGATACTCTTGCAGTGTGAGTTCTTCCTGCTGCGTGGACTCGAAACGTTGTTGGAAGTGGCTAAAAATACTCATGACGTCGTCACCTCGCTCGATACGTGGAGCCGACGCCGGATCAATCAGTCGATGCTGGCAGTCATTGACGAACGCCAATGGCCGTTTTCCCCCCAGAACACCCTGAAACGCTACCGATGACCCGCACGCCGGTGTACCGGCTCTCCCCTGATTCGGATGGCCTGCGCTTAAGGATAGTTCGGAATCCGCGAGGTAAAGGAGGGATACGCAATTAGTTTGGGTGCGCCGTTCGTCAGAAACGGCGCAAGCCCAAGCGTCACGCGGGGTGGCGGGGTGTGAAAAAAATTATTGCGAATCGCCGGAGGCAATTTCTGCAGGATAGGTCGTATGCCACAGCTCAAAGCCACCGTCCAGACTGTAGACGTCGGAGAAGCCCTGGCTGATCAGATAGGCGGCCGCGCTCTGGCTGGAATTGCCGTGATAGCAGGCCACGATCACCGGCGCGTCGAGGTCGGCGGCGCGGATGAAATCGGCGATGTTGTGGTTGTCCAGGTGCCGGGCGCCTTTGATGTGCTTCAGGGCGTAGGCCTGCGGATCACGAATATCCACCACCACCGCGCCTTGTTCGCGCAGGGCCTGGGCTTGTTCGGGTGGGATACGTTTGAATTCGCTCATGGCGGGCTCCTTGGGTTTGGCTGCAAGCGGCGTCTAGCGCTTCGCGGCAACCGACGGGGTCACGGGAAGAGGGGAAGGGCACTGGCAGCTCAGGCGCTCGCCGGTGTCGATGTTCATCAGGGTCATGGCGCCGCCCCACACGCAGCCGGTGTCGAGGGCGAACACGCCGGGTTCATCGCATTTGCCTTCGAGGGCCGCCCAGTGACCGAAGATGATCTTCGTGTCGCGGGTCTTGCGTTCCTTGTGGGCGAACCACGGTTTGTAGCCGGGCAGCGCGGTGTCGGCGCCTTCCTTGCTCTTGAGGTCCAGTTTGCCGTCGGCGGTGCAGAAGCGCATGCGTGTGAAATAGTTGGTGATCACGCGCAGGCGGGCGACGCCCGTCAGGTCGTTGTCCCATTTCACCGGTTCATTGCCGTACATGCCGTCGAGATAGGCGATGTACAGGTTGTCATCGGCCAGGGCGCTTTCGACTTCGGCGGCGCACTTGAGGGCTTTTTTCAGCGTCCACTGCGGTGGAATGCCGGCATGGACCAGCACCATGTCGCGCTGCTCGTCGTAGTGCAGGATCTTTTGCCGGCGCAGCCAGTCCAGCAAGTCGGCGCGATCCGGGGCCTCGAGGATTTCCCGCAGGGTATCGGCTTTTTTCAGGCGCTCGATGTTACTGCCGGCCGCGAGCAGGTGCAGGTCGTGGTTGCCCAGTACGCACACCAGGGAATCGCGCAGGCCATATAAGTAGCGCAGGGTCTCCAGGGACTCGGGGCCACGATTGACCAGGTCGCCTACCAGCCACAGGCGATCGTTCGCCGGGTCGAAGGCCACGCGCTCGAGCAGGCACTTGAGGGGCTGCAGGCAGCCTTGCAGGTCGCCGACCGCATAGGTTGCCATCAGTGCAAGGCTCCGGGCACGGCCAGGCGAAATGGCTTGATGATCGCGTCGAACAGTTTGCCGTCAGTGGCTTTCATCTGATACGAGCCTTGCATGGTGCCGACCTTGGACGTCATCACCGTGCCGCTGCTGTAGGTATGGCTGGCGCCGATATCGATCAGCGGTTGCTGGCCGACCACGCCGGCACCCCGCACCTCCTCCACTTGACCGTCACCGTCGGTGATCACCCAGTGGCGTGACAGCAGCTTGGCCGGCACCAGCCCGTTGTTTTTCACCGTGATGGTGTAGGCAAAGGCGAAACGGTTGTGTTCAGGTTGCGATTGGTCCGCCAGGAAGCGGGTAACGACGCTGACGTCGATCTGGTAGCGAGGATCGGACATGCAAGAGGCCTTAAAAGCAAAAGCGGAGGACAGCAGATGCGGATCAGTCTAGGCCAAGAGACGGGCACTAGGCCAGACATGCTGTCGGGCCTGGTGCAGGGCGGGCTTCAGTCCGCGACGGGCGGCGGCTGGATCGCAAGCTGGTCGGCCAGGCGCACGAATGCGGCCAGGTCCAGTTGTTCCGGGCGCAGGCTGCCGTCGACGCCAGCGGCTTCGATCTCGGCGTTGCTCAACAGCGCTTTGAGTGTATTGCGCAGGGTCTTGCGGCGCTGGTTGAAGGCTTCGCGCACGACGCGCTCCAACAGTTTATGATCCTTGGCCGGGTGCGGCAGCACGGCGTGAGGCACCAGGCGCACGATGGCTGAATCGACCTTCGGCGGCGGGTTGAACGCGCCCGGGCCAACATTGAACAGGTGTTCGACGCGGCAGTGGTACTGAACCATGATCGACAGGCGGCCCCAATCGCCGCCGCCAGGGCCGGCGGCCAAGCGCTCAACCACTTCCTTCTGCAGCATGAAGTGCATGTCGCGGATGATCCCTGCGTTGTTCAGCAGGTGGAAGATCAGCGGCGTGGAGATGTTGTACGGCAGGTTACCCACCACCCGCAGGCTGTTGGGCGCGGCATTGAGGCTGGTGAAGTCGAACTTCAGCGCATCGCCCTGGTGCAGGATGAAGTTGGACTTGCCGCCAAACTGCTGATTGAGGATCGGGATCAGGTCTTTATCGAGCTCAACCACATCCAGTTGCGCGCCGCTGGCCAGCAGGCCTTGGGTCAGTGCGCCCTGGCCCGGGCCGATTTCCAGCAGACGGTCTTCGGGCTTGGCATGGATGGAGCGCAGGATGCGGTCGATCACGCCAGCGTCGTGCAGGAAGTTTTGCCCGAAGCGCTTGCGCGCCCGGTGTTGGTAATGCTCGGTCATATACGGGTCTCGGCCATCTGATAGGCGGTTTCCAGGGCCACGCGCAGGCTGCCGGTATCGATCTTGCCGCTGCCCGCCAGGTCCAGGGCGGTGCCATGGTCGACGGAAGTGCGGATGATCGGCAGGCCCAGCGTCACGTTGACTGCGGCGCCGAAGCCTTTGTATTTCAGCACGGGCAGCCCCTGGTCATGGTACATCGCCAGCACTGCGTCGCAGTGCTCCAGATATTTGGGGGTAAACAGAGTGTCCGCGGGCAATGGGCCGCGCAGGTCCATGCCGTCTTGGCGCAGACGCTCCAGGGTGGGTTCGATGATGTCGATTTCTTCATGGCCCAGGTGGCCGCCCTCACCGGCGTGGGGGTTGAGCCCGCAGACCAGGATGCGCGGTTGGGCGATGCCGAATTTCTGTTGCAGGTCGGCATGCAGGATGCGCGTGACGCGCTCCAGGCGTTCGACGGTGATGGCATCGGCCACGTCGCGCAACGGCAAATGCGTGGTCACCAGGGCGACGCGCAGGCCATGTGTGGCCAGCATCATCACGACTTGGGGGGTGTGGGTCAGTTCGGCGAGGAATTCGGTATGGCCGGAAAAGGCGATGCCGGATTCGTTGATCACACCCTTGTGTACGGGGGCGGTGATCATGCCGGCGAAGTCGCCGTCGATACACCCTTGCCCGGCACGGGTCAGGGTTTGCAGCACAAAGGCCGCATTGGTCTTGTCCAGTTGCCCGGCGACCACCTTGGCCTGCAGCGGGGTATCCCACACATACAGGCTGCCCGCGGGAGCCGGCAGGTCGGGCCAGTTACCCGGCGCAACGTCCAGCAGCTTGACGGCCACGCCCAGTTGCGCGGCCCGCTCAAGGAGCAGGTCGCGGCTGGTAATGGCGATCAGGGGGTGTGGCTGGGGCTGCGAGGCGAGCAGCAGGCACAGGTCTGGACCAATGCCGGCCGGCTCGCCGGGTGTCACCGCGAAACGCTGGGGTTTCACTGATTTGCCTGGTTGGTGCCTGTTTGCTCGGCGCCTGGCAGTTTGTTTTCTACGTAGGCTTCGTCACGGATCTGACGCAGCCAGGTTTGCAGCTCTTCATCGTACTTGCGGTTGCGCAGGACGGTCAGGGCTTGCTGTTCGCGGGCCTGGCTGGTGTTGTCGGTGGCGCGGCGGCCAAGGACTTCCAGTACATGCCAGCCATATTGCGTCTTGAACGGTTTGGACAGTACGCCTTGCGGGGTCTTGGCCATCACTTCCTGGAACTCCGGCACCAATGCTTTCGGGTCGATCCAGTTGAGGTCGCCACCGTTGAGGGCGGAACCCGGGTCTTCCGAGAAGCTTTTGGCCAGGGTGGCAAAGTCTTCGCCGCTTTCGATGCGGTCATAGATCTTCTGGGCCAGTTCCTTGGTTTGCGCTTCGGTGCGGATTTCGCTTGGTTTAACCAGGATGTGACGAACGTGGACTTCGTCTTTCAGCGAGGTCTCGCCGCCACGACGTTCCAGCAACTTGAGGATGATGAAGCCGCCTGGGGTGCGGGCTGGCTGGGTAATGCCTCCCACTTCCATGGCACTCAGCTCACGGTCGAACGGCGGTGGCAATTGAGCGGCTTTACGCCAGCCCATATCGCCGCCTTCCAGGGCGTTGTCGCTGCCGGATTGGGCGATTGCCATCTGGGCGAAGTCGGCACCGGCCTTCAGGCGATCATAGATAGCCTGGGTTTTGGCGGCGGCTGCATTGAGCTGCTCAGAGTTGGCGCTGTCCGGGGTCGGGATCAGGATGTTGGCCAGGTGCAGTTCTTCGGAGAGCTGCATCTTGCCCAGGTCCGATGCGAGGAAGTTCTTCACTTCCTGCTCGGACACCTGAACCCGCTCGGCCACACGACGCTGACGCACACGGCTGATGATCATTTCGCGGCGGATCTGGTCACGCGCGTCCTCATAGGACAGGCCGTCGTGGGCCAGGGCGGCGCGGAACTGATCGATGCTCATGTTGTTGCGTTGCGCGATCGTGCCGACAGCCTGGTTCAGTTCTTCGTCCGAAATACGGATGCCGGAACGATCGCCGATCTGCAATTGCAGGTTTTCGACGATCAGGCGCTCCAGCACCTGTTGGTCCAGGACGCTGGTAGGCGGCACACCACCGCCACGCTTGGCGATGGTTTGCTGAACTTCCTTGACCCGTTGGTCCAGTTGGCTCTGCATGATCACGTCGTTATCGACGATGGCCACGACCTTATCCAGCTGTTGAACCGCGGCATGCGCCGATGCGGTACCCAGGAACAGCGCGCCCAGCACGAGCGGGCGCAGACAATCAGAAAGCTTGATCTTCACGTTCACGATAACCTTGAATGCCTTTGTCGAGGAAGCTCTCTACCTTGGCGCCGGTCAGGCCGCCGAGTCCTTTGAGGACGATCTGGAAGAAGAGCCCGTGGTCACCCTTTTCGTTAAGCGGGGCGATCTGGCTGTATTCGTCGTTGGAAACCCAGTAACGGTTGATGACGCGCAGTTTCCAGCAGCAGTTGTCGTACTCGAAACCACCGAAGGCTTCCAAGGTACGGTTGCGGGCGTAGTCGTACTGCCAGCGGGTAATCATGTTCCACTGGGGAATGATCGGCCACATCATCGAGAAGTCGTGTTGTTGGATTTTGTAGTAATCCTTCACGAAGTTTGGTTGGCCTTCCGTGCCGTAGTCGCCGCCAAACTGCCATTTACCGGTCAGTTGGTTGTAGACCACTTGGTCGTTGCGATAGCGATAACCGAGGTTGACGACCTTGTTCGGGTTGTCTTCCGGCTGGTAGTGGAACATCGCGCTGCCGGAACGTGGGGCGTGGCTTTCCGTGTCCCAGTTGTAATCGGCAGTGGCGCGCCAGTCGCGGTTGAAGCGGAACTCGTAGTCCAGCGCGATCGGCGAAACGTCGCTCTGGGCGTCGGCGCGGTCGGCTGCCAGGATGCCGGGCAGTTGAACTTCGCGGTCCTTGAAGTACAGGGCCTGGCCGACGCTGACGCGTTGGCGTTCGAAGCCGTTTTCTTCGATCCAGCGGCTGGTGAGGCCCAGGGACAGCTTGTTCTCATCGCCGATCCGGTCGGTGCCGCTGAAGCGGTTGTCACGGAACAGCGAGGCATAGCTGAACGAGTATTCGCTGGTGTCGAAAACCGGGATGTCGCTCTGGTCTTTATTCGGAACATAAAGGTAGAACGCGCGCGGCTCGAGGGTTTGGCGATAGTCTTTGCCGAACCAGTTGGTGTTGCGGTCGAAGTACAGGCCGCTGTCGACGCTGGCGATTGGCACGGCGCGATCTTGCGAGCTCTTGAACGTCTGGCCGGCTGCAGCCATTTGCGTCTTGCCCGTACCGTCAAGGTCGAGATCGTACTTGGTATAGACGTACTTCAACTTCGGCGTAATAAAGCCGTAGGTCCAGTTCATCGGGTAGTCGACGGCGGGGGCCGCGTTCAAGCGAGTACCGTTTGCACGGGTCAGGCCTGTGACGTAAGTGTCCAGACGACGCTCACCTACCGTACCATCCGCATTGAACGGGCCACCATCTTCATTGGTGACATTGCCGCTTCTGAGGTCTCGATCAAACCGTACAGCTTCAGTCTCATAAGAGAAGTTCAGGCCGCCGGGGTGATACGGCAGAGCGCCATTAAAAGTGATCTGAGGCAGTCGGTCATAAGGCGTGATTTGGGAGATCGTCGCCAATTGATACGCTTGGACGTTCAGGCGCGCCTGGTAAGAGTCGCCACGATAGGTCAAAGAGCCTTGTTGGTTGAGGAAGTCTCGGCTCTCTACGCCTTCTTCATATGACTTCAGATCCTGAAAGTAGAACGGATCACTGATCTTGGTGTAATCCACCTGAGTCGTCAGGCGCGAATCCAGCCCGCCCTTATGCTGCCAATTGAGCATATAACGGGTTTTTTCGTAATCGGTCTGCTTGCTGCGTTCGTCGCTGTCGTCGTTCAGGTACGCGCCGCCGAACTGGCCTTCGCTGGATTTGGTGAGGTAGCGGAATTCGCCTTCCATCAACAAGCCGCGCTTGGTCATGTATTGCGGGTACAACGTGGCGTCGTAGTTCGGTGCCAGGTTGAAGTAGTACGGTGTCACCAGCGTAAAGCCAGTCTCGCTGCCGGTGCTGAAGCTCGGCGGCAGGAAGCCGGATTGACGACGGTTGTCGATCGGGAAATAGATGTAAGGGGTATACAGGATCGGGATGTTCTTGATCCGCAACGTCGCGTTGGTGGCCGTACCGAAACCGGTGGCCGGGTTCAACGTGATGTTGTTGCCCTTGAGCTGCCAGGCGTTGCTGTCTGGCTCGCAGGTGGTGTACGTACCGTCCTTGAGACGGATGATCGCGTTTTCGGCGCGCTTGGCGTACAGCGCGTTACCGCGGATGCGTGACTTGTGCATCACGTATTCGGCGTTGTCGATCTGTGCCGCGCCGGTATCGAGCTGGACCTGGGCGTGGTCGCCGACGATCAGCGCGCCGTTGTCGCGCAGGCGGACGTTGCCGTTCAGCTCGCCACGGTTCTCGGCCTGGTACAGGCTGGCTTCTTCAGACTCCAGCTGCATGCTGCCTTGGCGCATGACGACGTCACCGGCCAGGGTCGCGACCTGCTGTTCCTGCTCGTAACGCGAGGCCTTGGCGCCGATGAAGGTCGGCGCATCGCTCTTGTTCGTCTTGTCGTTCATGCCAGGACGAATCGGCTCGATGTACGCGCCGGAGCAATAAGGACCGGTTTCCGCCAGTTGGGCGGCGGTCAGCTTCTCGCGAGGCACCCAGTCCAAGTGGCTGTAGTCGGCGCTGCGCGAACGCAGGCCACGGCCCTTGGATTCGGTGACCAGCATGGTCTTCGGCTCGGCCTCGGTGCTGCCTTCAGCGTTGGCTTGCGCCGTGCCGTTGGCCGAGCTGACGGCTGCACCGTCATGCACCGGGCGCGGTGGCAATGGGGCGGCGGCGGTTTTCGGCGCGCAATCCCAGGCACCCGAAGCAGAGACTGAGCAGTCATACTGTTCCGCGGCGACCACGAATGAGGTGGCGAAAGGTTGCATGGCCAGCAGACTGCCGGTTACCAGCAACGGAAATTTTCTACGAAACGCGGGGGATTTCAATGCCATCTTATTAGTCCGGGCTTCCTGCGTGCCATCTGCCCGCGGTGTGGGCCGCACGCCTCTCGATGGTCTGAAAAAGATGCGTGATAATAAAGCATGACCCGCTTGACGGCTAGCGCCGTCGGAGACCCTTGTAATGCCCGAGCAAGATCTACGTTTACAACAGCTGAAAGTCTGGCTGGATGAGCAGTTGCCGATCCTCTTCAACGCTCAGGATTGGGGCGCCGTACCCCCGGCCACATTGACCGCGGCCAGTAGCGACGCGAGTTTCAGGCGCTACTTCCGCTGGGAAGGCGGGGCGCATACTTTCGTGGTGATGGACGCTCCACCCCCCCAGGAAAACTGCAAACCTTTCGTCGATATCGCCGATTTACTGGCGAAATCGGCAATCAATGTGCCAAAAATTTATGCAGAAGATTTGCCGCGCGGCTTTCTTTTGCTCAACGACCTGGGCAGAAAAACCTACCTGGACGTGATTGACGAGCAAAATGCCGATCAATTGTTCGCCGATGCCATCGACGCCTTGCTGGCTTTCCAGCAGTTGCCGATGGACGCGCCGCTGCCCAGCTATGACGTCGCTTTACTGCGCCGCGAGCTGGAACTCTTCCCCGAATGGTATGTGCGCCGCCACCTGGGGATCGAATTCGACGCGCACCAGCAGGCGCTCTGGCAGCGTGTCAGCGAGCGCCTGATCGACAGCGCCCTGGCCCAGCCGAAAGTGCTGGTACACCGCGACTATATGCCGCGCAACCTGATGATCAGCGCGCCGAACCCCGGTGTGCTGGATTTCCAGGACGCGGTCTACGGCCCGGTGACCTACGACATCACCTGCCTGTTCAAGGACGCGTTCCTCAGTTGGCCCCAGGCCCGCGTGCGCGAATGGCAGCGCGGTTATTGGCAGCGCGCCGTAACCCTGGGCATCCCGGTGCAGGCGGATTTCGACGACTTCCAGCGTGCCAGCGACCTGATGGGCGTGCAGCGTCACCTCAAAGTGATCGGTATCTTCGCGCGTATCTGCCACCGCGACGGCAAACCACGCTACCTGGCCGACGTGCCGCGCTTCTTTGCCTATATAGAAGCGGTACTGGCGGACCGTCCGGAGTTGGGCGAACTGGCGGAGCTGCTGGCCAGCCTGCGCCAACCCGCCGAGGCGAGCGTATGAAGGCGATGATCCTGGCGGCCGGCAAAGGCGAGCGGATGCGCCCGCTCACCTTGCACACGCCCAAGCCGCTGGTGCAAGCGGGCAGCAAACGCCTGATCGAGTATCACCTGGAGGCGCTGGCCAGGGCCGGGTTCACCGATGTCGTGATCAACCATGCGTGGCTCGGCCAGCAGATTGAAAACTACCTGGGCGACGGTGCGCAGTTTGGCCTGCGCATCCGCTACTCCCCCGAGGGCGAACCGTTGGAAACCGGCGGCGGGATTTTCCAGGCGCTGCCGTTGCTGGGGGATGAACCCTTTCTGGTGGTCAATGGCGATATCTGGACCGATTACGACTTCGCCCAACTCCAGCGCCCGCTCCAGGGCCTGGCCCATTTGGTGATGGTCGATAACCCGGCGCATCACCCCTCGGGCGGGGATTTCCACCTGGATCATGGTGTGCTTCATGATGCGGCGCCCGGTGCCGATAACCTGACCTTCAGTGGCATATCAGTGCTCGACCCCAAGTTGTTCGCGGGTTGCAGCACCGGTGCCTTCAAGCTGGCGCCGCTGTTGCGCGCGGCCATGGCGCAAGGTCAAGTAACGGGAGAACACATGACGGGACGCTGGATCGATGTCGGCACGCTGGAGCGCCTGGCGCAAGTCGAAACCCTGCTGACAGCGGGGCGCTAAGATGTTGTGGCCTGGGACGCTGATCGGCGCCGGGGCTGGCTTTGCCATTGCCAGTATTCCGGGGGCCTTGTTGGGAGCCTTGCTCGGGCAGGCGCTGGATCGCCGCCTGCAACTGCACAGCTGGGCACAGTTGCGTGAGCGCCTGGGCGGGCGCCCGGCGTTGCGCAATGACGAACTGTTGTTTGTGCTGCTGGGCCGCCTGGCCAAAAGCAATGGCCGCGTGGCGGACGGGCATATCCAGCAGGCACGCCAGGAAATGCGCGCGCTGGACATGACCGAACCGGCCCAGCGTCGGGCGATTGCGGCGTTCAACCGCGGTAAATCCGGCTCTGACCGGGTGCGCGCCTACCTGCGCGTCCTCAAGTCCCAGCCCCATGCGTCAGAAGGCGTGTTGCGCGCCTGTTGGCGCATGGCCTGGGCGGATGGCCGCGCGGATGATGCCGAGCGTGACCTGATCAACTTGTGGGGCAAGTGGTTGGGCTGGACGCCGCAACAGCTTCAGGCGCTGGCCGCCGATTACGCGCCGGAGCGCAAGCCGGTGGCCAGCCGTGGCGCCGCGTATCAGGAGGCGTTGCGGATTCTGGGGGTGACCAGCACCACCGAGCCCTCGGCGATCAAGCGCGCCTACCGCCGCCTGCTCAGCCGCCACCATCCAGACAAGATCGCCGGTAGCGGCGCCAGCCCCGCGCAAGTGCGTGAGGCCACCGAGCGAACCCGAGAACTGCATAACGCCTATACGTTGATTCGCGAGCGGCGGGATTTCCGCTAGTCATCCCATTTGGGTGCTGGCGCTCAGCTGTCTTTTGGCTCTGGGCTCAACCACCCGCGCACCCGCCGATACAACTGCTCCTGCTCGGCCGAACTGTTGCCGGGCAAGGTCTTGAGCGACACCTGCTTGTAGCCGCCATTCTTCAAGCGTTTGGCGGCTTGGGCGCGTTCCCGTGCGGTGTTCCGGTCCTGGGCGACGTCCTGGTAGAAGACATCTGCCGTGGGGACTTTCAAGCCCGGGGCGAGTTGTTGCAGGTCCGGTTGGCGACCCACGGGGGCCTTGCCCGCCACCATCACCAGCTTCTGCACCTGGCTCGGTTGTTTCTCGCTCAAGTACCGCGCGGCCCACCAGGCGCCGCTGCCATGGCCAAGCAGCACCACGCTGCGGGCGCCTTGGGTCTGGGCGAAAGCGACGGCGGCATCGATGCGCTCGAAGATACGCTTGGCATCGGTCTTGTCCTGTTCGTCCGCACCCGGCACCACGGCCGGGTCGGTGCCTTCGGCTTCCGCGCTGGCGGCTTGCTCGATCGGTTTGGCGGCGGTGCTGCCGTCTTTGCTGCTGGTGTCGACGGCCGCGTTGGGCGCTTCGATCACCCGTGGTGGCAAGGTGTCCAGGTTCACATCCGGCAGTGACAGACTGAGGGTGCCCCAGCCGGCATCCGGCAATTTACGCCGCAATGGTGCAATTGCTTGCGGCCAGTCAGCATTTTCACCCGCGCCAGGTACGATAATCACCACGCCTTCGGCTTCGGCGCTGTTGGCCGGTTTCCACAGGGCCAGGAATGAATCGCTGCCGGCCTGCAACTGTTGCTGTTCTTCGCGTGGGATCTGGCGTTCGAGGGCGCTGGCTTCTTCCCGGCTCCGCTCCGGCAGGGGCTGGCGTTCGAGCGGTTTTTCCGCAACCGGCGCAGGCGCGTCGGCGGCCTGGGCAGAAAAGACGGCGGTAAAGAGGAGTGACAGGCACAATGCTGGCAGTGCCGAACGGTTTCGATAGGGCATCGTTAATTCCCGGCCAGAAGTGATTCCAGCAGCCTAATGGGTTGGTCAGTATTTGTCAGTGATGTGAGACGTGGATCATGGGTTTTCGCTGTCTGCTGGTTATCGGCTGTATGTGCTTTGCCTTGATGGCGGGGGCCGCGCCCGTGCCTGTCGCTGCGCAAGCGCAGCTCTCTGTGCCGCAACGCGAATGGCTGGCGCAGCACCCGGAGTTGCGGGTGGGGCTGGTCTTGCAGGCGCCGTATGCGCAATACGACCGGCGCCTGCAGCGTTTGTCGGGGGCCAATGTCGAGTTGATGCAATGGCTGGCCAAGGCCCTGAACATCGAGCTGACGTGGCGCAATTTCCCCACTCAGGAGCAACTGGAAGCCGCCCTGCGTGACGGCGAGGTGGACATCGCCCCCGGCCTGCAGCAAACCCCGGCCGGTTTGCGCCTGTGGTTGTTCACCGACCCGTACATGCGCGTGCCCCAGCGTATCGTCGGTGTGCGTGAGGGCGGCGGTGCGGTGGATTTGGAAAAACTCGACGAACATTCCCGCGTCGCCGTGCGTATGCCCAGCGCCGTGGCCGATTACCTGCGCAGCACTTATCCCGGTCTCAACCTGCAAGGCGTGCCCATGGAGCGCCAGGCCTTGCAGTTGCTGGTCAGTCAGCAGGCGCGTTACGCCGTGGTGGATGAGGCGCAACTGAGCCGTTTGTCGGGCGAGCCTGAGTTCTCCGGGCTGGCGGTGGTCGGCGATATCGGCCTGCCGCAATTGCTGCGGGTGGCGACCCGCCGCGACTGGCCGGAACTGTCCGGCATCATGGAAAGCGCGTTGCGCGCCATCCCCGCCCGCGATCTGGACCAGTTGCACAACCGCTGGCTGCAACCCAAATACCCGCGTCTGTCCGAGTCTCCCGGCCTGTGGCAAAACCTCAGCCTGCTGTTGGGGTTGCTGCTGCTCGCCAGCCTGGCGGTGGTGTTCTGGCAGCGTCGCCAGCAACGAGTGCTGGAACACAAACTGCTCGCCGCTCGCGAAGAAAGCGCCGCACGCGCCGCCGGTGCCGAAGCGCTGCGCCTGACGCAGTTTTCCATCGATCAAAGTACCGTCGGCATCCTCTGGGTCAATTGGGACAGCCATGTGCGCTACGCCAACCTGGCAGCGGAAACCATGCTCGGTTATGGCCCTGGCGCGCTGATCGAGCGTCCGCTGGCTGATTTCGACCCGAGCCTGAGCATGGACCGTTGGCTGAACCTGTGGAAACGCGCGCGTGCCAGCGAAGAGGGCCCGCAGCATTTCGCCGCCGACTGCCTGCGCGCAGACGGCAGCATCCTGCCGGCCGAAGTGTCGTTGAGCTTTTTGCGGTTTGCCGAAGGCGAATACTTGGTGGTCTACCTCAATGACGTCACCGAGCGTCGCCGTTATGTGGCTGCGTTGCTGCAAAGCGAAGCGCAGTTGCGCGAACTGTCGGCGCACCTGGAAACCGTGCGTGAAGAAGAAAAGGCGCGCATCGCCCGCGAAGTACACGACGAACTCGGGCAAATGCTCACCGTACTCAAGCTGGAAACCTCCATGTGCGAGCTGGCCTATGCGCAACTGGACCCTGGCCTGAACGAGCGCTTGAACAGCATGAAACGCCTGATCGCCCAACTGTTTCAATTGGTGCGCGACGTGGCTACGGCGTTGCGCCCGCCAATTCTCGACGCCGGGATCGCCTCGGCCATCGAGTGGCAGGCGCGGCGCTTCGAAGCGCGCACGCAAATTCCCTGCCTGGTGCAAGTCCCGGATAACCTGCCGGCCTTGAGCGATGCCAAGGCCATCGGCCTGTTCCGTATCCTGCAGGAGGCGCTGACCAATGTGATGCGCCATGCCCAGGCGCATACTGTCGAGCTGACCTTGGCGGTGGAGGGCAAGCAACTGCGGCTGACCATCAGCGACGACGGCGTCGGTTTCATCGAGGCCAAGGGTCGCCCGGTGTCGTTCGGCCTGGTCGGCATGCGTGAGCGCGTGCTGATCATGGGCGGGCAGTTGAGCCTGGACAGCCAGCCGGGGGAGGGCACCACCCTGAGTGTGACGGTGCCATTGGATGCATAACAATAAGAGGAAACCCCTGTGATCCGTGTACTGGTAGCCGAAGACCACACCATCGTGCGTGAAGGCATCAAGCAATTGATCGGCCTGGCCAAAGACTTGCTGGTGGTGGGCGAGGCGGGCAATGGCGAGCAGTTGCTGGAGACCTTGCGCCATGTGCCTTGCGAGGTGGTGTTGCTGGATATCTCGATGCCTGGCGTCAACGGCCTGGAAGCCATCGCGCGGATTCGTGCGCTGAGCAATCCGCCGGCGATCCTGGTGCTGTCGATGCACGATGAAGCGCAGATGGCCGCGCGGGCCTTGAAGGTAGGCGCGGCCGGTTATGCCACCAAGGACAGCGACCCGGCCCTGCTCTTGATGGCGATTCGCAAGGTCGCGGCCGGCGGGCGCTATATCGACCCGGACCTGGCCGATCGCATGGTCTTCGAGGTCGGCCTGACCGATTCGCGGCCTTTGCATTCGCTGCTGTCGGAACGCGAGTTCTCGGTGTTCGAACGCCTGGCCCAGGGCGCCAACGTCAACGACATCGCTCAGCAACTGGCGTTGAGCAGCAAGACCATCAGCACCCATAAGGCACGCCTGATGCAAAAGCTCAATATCACCTCCCTGGCCGAACTGGTGAAGTACGCCATGGAGCACAAGCTGCTCTGACGACATGCCTGTTTGCGACCTCCTTCAGAGCGCCATTTGCCCGTTCTCGGCGCTTGCAGGCTGGCGCTCATAGCGGCGCTGTTCTATCCCCGCCATCGCTGTAGGGCGTTCCCTACCCCCAACCTTCCATCCGGCTGATGTGATTCTCTCCTGGCCCCCGATTTCCGGGGCCCCGCCCCTGGACTACGCTTGTGCCACAGCAGTCCAAAATACAAAGGTGCGGGTATGAGCGAGGCGGATTCAAATGATGTGCTGGTCAGCTTTCGTGGCGTGCAGAAGAGCTACGACGGCGAGAACCTGATCGTCAAAGACCTCAACCTGGAGATTCGCAAGGGCGAGTTCCTCACCCTGCTAGGGCCGTCGGGTTCGGGTAAGACCACCAGCCTGATGATGCTGGCCGGCTTCGAAACGCCGACTGCCGGCGAAATCCAGCTGGCCGGACGCGCCATCAACAACGTGCCGCCGCACAAGCGCGATATCGGCATGGTGTTCCAGAACTACGCGTTGTTCCCGCACATGACCGTGGCCGAGAACCTGGCGTTTCCCCTGTCGGTGCGAGGGTTGAGCAAGACCGATATCAGCGAGCGGGTCAAGCGCGTGCTGAGCATGGTCCAGCTCGACGCCTTCGCCCAACGCTACCCGGCGCAACTCTCCGGCGGCCAGCAACAGCGTGTGGCGTTGGCCCGGGCGCTGGTGTTCGAACCGCAGCTGGTGCTGATGGACGAACCCCTCGGCGCCCTCGACAAGCAATTGCGCGAACACATGCAGATGGAGATCAAGCACCTGCACCAACGCCTCGGCGTGACCGTGGTGTATGTGACCCACGACCAGGGCGAAGCCTTGACCATGTCCGACCGGGTGGCCGTGTTCCACCAGGGCGAGATCCAGCAGATCGCGGCGCCGCGTACCCTGTACGAAGAGCCGAAAAATACCTTCGTCGCCAACTTCATCGGCGAAAACAACCGCCTCAACGGTCGCCTGCACAGCCACACCGGCGACCGCTGCGTGGTGGAACTGGCGCGGGGCGAGAAAGTCGAGGCGCTGGCGGTGAACGTCGGCCAGGTCGGCGGCCCGGTGACCTTGTCGGTGCGGCCTGAGCGCGTCAGCCTCAATGGCTCCAGCGAACGTTGCGTGAACCGCTTCTCTGGGCGAGTAGCGGAATTTGTCTACCTGGGCGACCACGTGCGCGTGCGCCTGGAAGTCTGCGGCATGACCGATTTTTTTGTGAAACAACCGATCGCCGAGCTGGACCCGGCACTGGCGGTCGGCGACGTGGTACCGATTGGCTGGCAAGTCGAGCACGTTCGCGCACTCGACCCACTTCTAGAGGCGAAATAATCGCCCCCATGGCTTCACCAACCCTGCACGTGGAGAGAACAACAATGTTGAGATCCCTTAAGTATTCCGCACTGGCGATCGGCTTGATCGGCGCGACCCAGGCCATGGCTGGCCCGGATCTGACGGTCGTGTCCTTTGGTGGCGCGAACAAGGCCGCACAGGTCAAGGCTTTCTATGCACCGTGGGAAAGTGCAGGCAACGGCAAAATCATCGCCGGCGAGTACAACGGTGAGATGGCCAAGATCAAGGCCATGGTCGACACCAAGAGCGTGTCCTGGGACCTGGTAGAAGTGGAATCGCCGGAACTGTCCCGTGGTTGCGACGAAGACATGTTCGAGCCGCTGGACCCGAAACTGTTCGGCAACACCGCTGACTACGTCAAAGGCGCGATCCAGCCGTGCGGCGTGGGCTTCTTCGTGTGGTCGACCGTACTCGCCTACAACGCTGACAAGCTGAGCAGCGCGCCGACCAGTTGGGCGGATTTCTGGGACACCAAGAAATTCCCTGGCAAGCGCGGCCTGCGCAAGGGTGCCAAATACACCCTCGAATTCGCGTTGATGGCTGACGGCGTGGCGCCGAAGGATGTGTACAAAGTGCTGGCTGGCAAAGACGGCCAGGACCGTGCGTTCAAAAAGCTCGACGAACTCAAGCCGTCGATCCAGTGGTGGGAAGCCGGCGCGCAACCGCCGCAGTACCTCGCCTCGGGTGACGTAGTGATGAGCTCGGCCTACAACGGTCGCATCGCTGCCGTACAGAAAGAGAGCAACCTGAAAGTGGTCTGGAACGGTGGCATCTACGACTTCGACGCGTGGGCTATTCCAAAAGGCCTGGCCAAGGATCGCGCAGAAGCGGCGAAGAAGTTCATCGCCTTCTCGGTGCAGCCGCAGCAGCAGAAGATCTACTCGGAAAACATCGCTTACGGCCCGGCCAACACCCAAGCCGTACCGTTGCTGGCCAAGGACGTGCTCAAAGACATGCCGACCACGCCTGAGAACATCGCCAACCAGGTGCAGATCGATGTGAGCTTCTGGGCGGATAACGGTGAGCAACTCGAGCAGCGCTTCAATTCCTGGGCTGCCAAGTAACTCCATGTGGGAGGGGGCTTGCCCCCGATAGCGAAGTGTCAGTCAGAACATCTATCAACTGATACACCGCCATCGGGAGCAAACCCCCTCCCACAGGGGATCTGCTGCGTTTGGCAGAGTGCATTCATTTTCAAGTTTCGGAGTTAGCCATGGCCATCGCCGTTCCCTCGACCGAGGTCAACAGCCCCACCCTCAAGCAGCGCCTGGCGCGTGCTGAGCGGCTTAATCGCTGGAAGGCCCAGGCCTTGATTGCGCCGCTGGTGCTGTTTTTGCTGCTGGTGTTCCTGGTGCCGATCGTTGCGCTGTTGTACAAAAGTGTCGGCAACCCGGAAGTCGTGGGCGGCCTGCCGCGCACGGTGGTGGCGGTGAAGACCTGGGACGGTCGCGGCTTGCCTGGCGAGCCGGTGTACCAGGCGCTCAGCGAAGACCTTGGCGAAGCGCGCAAGAACCAGACCCTCGGCGATCTGTCGAAACGCTTGAACATGGAACTGGCCGGCTATCGCAGCCTGCTGACCAAAACCGCGCGGGCGCTGCCGTTTACCGAAGCGCCAGCCTCTTATAAAGAAGCGTTGGAAACCCTCGACGAACGCTGGGGCGACCCGGCGTACTGGCAGGCGATCCGGCGCAATACCAGCAGCCTGACGCCGTACTACCTGCTGGCGGCCGTCGATCACCGCATCGACGACCTCGGCGAAGTGGCCCCGGCCACGCCGGACCAGGCGATCTACCTGGACATCTTCGCCCGCACCTTCTGGATGGGCCTGGTGATCACCTTTCTCTGCCTGCTGCTGGCCTATCCGCTGGCCTACCTGCTGGCCAACCTGCCGGCACGGCAAAGCAACCTGCTGATGATTCTGGTGCTGCTGCCGTTCTGGACCTCGATCCTGGTGCGCGTGGCGGCGTGGATCGTGCTGCTGCAGTCCGGTGGCCTGATCAACAGCGCGCTGATGGGCATGGGCCTGATCGATAAGCCGCTGGAGCTGGTGTTCAACCGCACCGGGGTCTACATCTCCATGGTGCATATCCTGCTGCCGTTCATGATTCTGCCGATCTACAGCGTGATGAAAGGCATCTCGCCGACCTACATGCGCGCCGCGATTTCCCTGGGCTGTCACCCATTCGCCAGCTTCTGGCGCGTGTACTTCCCGCAAACCTACGCCGGTGTGGGCGCAGGCTGCCTGCTGGTGTTCATCCTGGCGATTGGTTACTACATCACCCCGGCCTTGCTGGGCAGCCCGAACGACCAGATGGTCAGCTACTTCGTGGCCTTCTACACCAACACCAGCATCAACTGGGGCATGGCGACCGCGTTGGGCGGCTTGCTGCTGCTGGCCACCGTGCTGCTGTACCTGATCTACAACCGGCTGGTGGGCGCCAGCCGCCTGCGCCTGAGCTAAGGAGACCTTGCGATGCTGAGCCCTTATATGTCGCCCGTGGAGCGGGTGTGGTTCTACAGCTTGCGGATCCTCTGCGGCTTGATCCTGCTGTTCCTGATTCTGCCTGTGCTGGTGATCATCCCGCTGTCGTTCAACAGCGGCAGCTTCCTGGTGTACCCGCTGCAAGGCTTCTCGCTGCACTGGTATCAGGACTTTTTCGCCTCGGCCGAATGGATGCGGGCGCTGAAGAACAGCGTCATCGTCGCCCCGGCGGCCACCGTGCTGGCCATGGTGTTCGGCACGTTGGCGGCGATCGGCCTGACCCGTGGGCATTTCCCCGGCAAGGCGCTGGTGATGGCCCTGGTGATTTCTCCGATGGTGGTGCCGGTGGTGATCATCGGCGTGGCCAGTTACCTGTTCTTCGCGCCGCTGGGGCTGGGTAACAGTTTCTTTTCGCTGATCGTGGTCCACGCCGTGTTGGGCGTGCCGTTTGTGATCATCACGGTGTCCGCGACCTTGCAGGGTTTCAACCATAACCTGGTGCGGGCAGCGGCCAGCCTGGGGGCATCGCCGTTGACCGCGTTTCGCCGGGTGACCTTGCCGCTGATCGCGCCGGGGGTGATTTCCGGGGCGCTGTTCGCGTTTGCCACCTCGTTCGACGAAGTGGTGGTGACGCTGTTCCTCGCCGGCCCCGAGCAAGCGACCCTGCCGCGCCAGATGTTCAGCGGTATCCGCGAAAACCTCAGCCCGACGATTGCCGCCGCGGCGACCTTGCTGATTGCCTTCTCGGTGTTGCTGCTGCTGACCCTGGAATGGCTGCGCGGCCGAAGCGAGAAGTTGCGCACCGCCCAGGTCTAAATGTGGGAGGGGGCAAGCCCCCTCCCACAATCGGTTCTGTGACCATTCAGCTGTTGAATGGAAGACAACCGATCTCCGTCAGCTACTCTTGTGCCAGCCCACAATCGACAAGAGGCCGCGCACATGAGTACTTCCTCATTCAAGATCGCCCACAAACTGTTGACTGGCGCCGGCGCCATCGAGCAATTGGCCGCAGAGTTGACGCGGCTGGATGTCGACAACCCGCTGATCGTCACCGATGCCGCGCTGGTTAGGTCCGGCACCGTGGCGCTGGCGCTGGCGCATTTGGGCGAGCGCTCCTACGAGATCTTCGACCGGGTGCTGCCCGACCCGGAAATCGCCATTGTCGAAGATTGCATGCGCGCCTACCGCGAAGGCGGGCATGACGGCCTGATCGGCCTGGGCGGCGGCAGTGCGATCGATATCGCCAAGAGCGTGGCGGCCTATGCCGGATACCACGGCGCGCTGGCGGACCTGTTCGGTGTCGATCAGGTGCCGCGCAAGGGTCCGCCGCTGATTGCCATTCCCACGACGGCCGGCACCGGCTCGGAAGTGACCAACGTCGCGATCCTCTCCGACAAGGCCGCGCAACTGAAAAAGGGCATCGTCAGTGACTTCCTGCTGCCGGACGTCGCACTCATCAGCCCGCAGATGACCCTGACCTGCCCGCGCAGCGTCACCGCCGCCAGTGGCGTGGATGCGCTGGTGCATGCCATTGAGTCCTACCTGTCGCTGAACGCCTCGCCGATTACCGATGCCTTGGCCATCGGCGCGATCAAGCTGATTGCCAAGGCGTTGCCCAAGGCTTACGCCAACCCGGCCAACCTGCAGGCCCGCGACGACATGGCCACCGCCAGCCTGATGGCCGGGATGGCGTTCGGTAACGCCGGGGTCGGCGCGGTGCATGCGTTGGCGTATCCGCTGGGCGGGCGCTTCAATATCGCCCATGGCGTGAGCAATGCGCTGTTGCTGCCGTATGTCATGCACTGGAACAAGCTGGCGTGTGTCGAACGCATGCAGGACATTGCCCAGGCCATGGGCGTGAATGTCACCGGCCTGAGCGTCAATGAAGCCGCCGACCAGGCGGTCGAGGCGATGACGCGACTGTGCGCCGCGGTGGAGATCCCGTCGGGCCTGCGCAGCTTCGGTATCCCCGAAGACGCCCTCGCGGCCATGGCCGTGGAAGCGGCGGGTATCGAGCGCCTGATGTGCAACAATCCGCGCCAACTCAGCGCCGCCGATATCGAGAAAATCTATCGGGCGGCGTACTAGCCGTTGAGTTAGGTCACGGTGCGCTGGGCAAAGCATGAGGTATACAATGCGCGCCATTGTGATTTAGCTCAAAAAAGGTGCGTCATGCAGCCCTTCGTTATCGCTCCATCGATTCTCTCCGCCGACTTCGCCCGTCTGGGTGAGGAAGTGGACAACGTGTTGGCCGCCGGTGCCGACTTCGTCCACTTCGATGTCATGGACAACCACTACGTCCCCAACCTGACCATCGGCCCGATGGTTTGCGCGGCGTTGCGCAAGTACGGTGTCACCGCGCCGATCGACGCGCACCTGATGGTCAGCCCGGTAGACCGCATCGTCGGGGACTTCATTGAAGCGGGCGCGACTTACATCACCTTCCACCCGGAAGCCTCGCTGCACGTCGACCGCACCCTGCAACTGATCCGCGAAGGCGGCTGCAAGGCGGGCCTGGTGTTCAACCCGGCCACCCCGCTGGACGTGCTCAAGTACGTGATGGACAAAGTCGACATGGTGCTGCTGATGAGCGTCAACCCAGGTTTCGGCGGGCAGAAGTTCATCCCCGGCACCCTCGACAAGCTGCGCGAAGCCCGTGCGCTGATCGATGCCTCGGGGCGTGAGATCCGCCTGGAAATCGACGGTGGGGTCAACGTCAACAACATCCGCGAAATCGCTGCCGCCGGCGCCGACACCTTTGTCGCCGGCTCGGCGATCTTCAATGCGCCGGACTACCAGGACGTCATCGCCAAGATGCGTGCGGAACTGGCGCTGGCGCGCCCATGAGCGGCTTCGAGCGGCTGTTCCCCGGCAAACTGCCACGGCTGGTGATGTTCGATCTGGACGGTACGTTGATCGACTCGGTGCCGGACCTGGCGGCGGCGGTGGACGAGATGCTGCTCAAGCTGGGGCGCAAGCCGGTCGGTATCGAGTCGGTGCGCAAATGGGTCGGCAACGGCGCGCAGGTGCTGGTGCGCCGGGCGCTGGCTAACCGCATCGAGGCCGAGGGGGTCGATGATGTCGAGGCCGAACACGCCCTGGAATTGTTCAACCTCGCCTATGAAGACCACCACGAACTGACAGTGGTGTACCCCGGCGTGCGCGACACCCTCAAATGGCTGAGCAAGCAGGGCGTGGAAATGGCCCTGATCACCAACAAGCCGGAGCGCTTCGTCGCTCCGTTGCTGGACCAGATGAAAATCGGCCGTTATTTCCGCTGGATCATCGGTGGCGATACCTTGCCGCAGAAGAAACCCGACCCGGCGGCGCTGTTTTTCGTGATGAAAATGGCCAATATCCCGGCGTCCCAGTCGTTGTTTGTCGGTGATTCGCGCAGCGATGTGCTGGCGGCCAAGGCGGCGGGCGTGCAGTGCGTGGCCTTGAGTTACGGCTATAACCACGGTCGGCCGATCGCCGAAGAGTCGCCCGCGCTGGTAATTGATGACCTGCGCCGACTAATCCCCGGTTGCTTGGGAGCGGGCGCTGAGATAACGTTGGCCGACACCGATCCGTCCCCTTCTGGAAATACCATCGTGGTAGTCACTCGCAAACTCTGGATGAAAGTCATCAAGGCCCTGGCCCGCTGGCGTTGGCGCGCCTGACTGAATCCTGGCCGCGCTGCGGCACGTTTGCACACCTGACCGTTAGACCCTCATGCCACGAGGCACCTCATGATCCGCGAAGAATTCCTGCGCTTGGCCGCTGCCGGCTACAACCGTATCCCCCTGGCCTGCGAAACCCTGGCCGACTTCGACACGCCGCTGTCGATCTACCTGAAGCTGGCCGACGCGCCCAACTCCTACCTGCTCGAATCGGTACAGGGCGGCGAGAAGTGGGGCCGTTACTCGATCATCGGCCTGCCGTGCCGCACCGTCATGCGCGTGTACGACCATCACGTCAGCATCACCCATGACGGCGTCGAGATCGAAAGCCATGACGTCGAAGACCCGCTGGCCTTCGTCGAAACCTTCAAGGCGCGCTACAACGTGCCGACCATCCCTGGGCTGCCGCGTTTCAACGGCGGCCTGGTCGGGTATTTCGGCTACGACTGCGTGCGTTATGTGGAAAAACGCCTGGGTAAATGCCCGAACCCCGATCCATTGGGCGTTCCGGACATTCTGCTGATGGTCTCCGACGCCGTGGTGGTGTTCGACAACCTCGCCGGCAAGATGCATGCAATCGTGCTGGCCGACCCCGCACAGAGCGATGCGTTCGAGCAAGGCCTGGCCAGCCTCGAAGCCCTGCTGGAAAAACTGCGCCAGCCGATCACCCCGCGTCGCGGCCTGGATTTGCGCCGTCCGCCGGCGGCCGACCCGGTGTTCCGCTCCAGCTTTACCCAGGATGACTACGAGCGGGCGGTCGATACCATCAAGGAATACATCCTCGCCGGCGACTGCATGCAGGTGGTGCCGTCGCAACGCATGTCCATCGACTTCAAGGCCGCGCCGATCGACCTGTACCGCGCGCTGCGTTGCTTCAACCCGACGCCGTACATGTACTTCTTCAACTTCGGCGACTTCCACGTCGTCGGCAGTTCGCCGGAAGTGCTGGTGCGCGTCGAAGACAACCTGATCACCGTGCGCCCGATCGCCGGTACCCGCCCGCGTGGCGCGACCGAGGAAGCGGACCTGGCGCTCGAAGAAGAGCTGCTCAGCGACGACAAGGAAATCGCCGAGCACCTCATGCTGATCGACCTGGGCCGCAATGACACCGGGCGCGTCTCGGAAATCGGCTCGGTGAAGTTGACGGAGAAGATGGTCATCGAGCGCTACTCCAACGTGATGCACATCGTCTCCAACGTCACTGGCGAATTGAAGGCCGGCCTGACCGCGATGGACGCGCTGCGGGCGATTCTGCCGGCGGGCACCTTGTCGGGCGCGCCGAAGATTCGCGCGATGGAGATCATCGACGAGCTCGAGCCGGTCAAGCGCGGTGTCTACGGCGGCGCCGTGGGGTATTTCGCCTGGAACGGCAACATGGACACCGCCATTGCGATTCGCACGGCGGTGATCAAGGACGGGGAACTGCATGTGCAGGCCGGTGGCGGGATCGTCGCCGACTCGGTGCCGGCCCTCGAATGGGAAGAAACCCTGAACAAGCGCCGCGCCATGTTCCGTGCAGTGGCGTTGGCTGAACAGACCCCCCAGGGCTAAGAATTCTTGAGGTTTCCCCCATGTTGCTGATGATTGATAACTACGACTCCTTTACCTACAACGTTGTGCAGTACCTGGGCGAACTCGGTGCCGAGGTCAAGGTGGTGCGCAACGACGAACTGACCGTCGCCGAAATCGCCGCCCTGAACCCGGAGCGCATTGTGGTTTCGCCGGGGCCCTGCACGCCGACCGAGGCGGGCATCTCCCTGGAGGCCATCAAATACTTCGCCGGCAAGCTGCCGATCCTCGGCGTGTGCCTGGGCCACCAGTCCATTGGCCAGGCGTTTGGCGGTGAGGTGGTGCGGGCGCGCCAAGTGATGCACGGCAAGACCAGCCCGGTCTTCCATAACAACCTCGGTGTGTTCGAAGGCCTCAACCTGCCGGTCACCGTGACGCGCTACCATTCGCTGGTGGTCAAGCGCGAAACCCTGCCCGACTGCCTGGAATTGACCGCCTGGACCCAGCTGGAAGACGGCTCGGTCGACGAGATCATGGGCTTGCGCCACAAGACACTGAACATCGAAGGGGTGCAGTTTCACCCCGAGTCGATCCTGACCGAGCAGGGCTACGAGCTGTTCGCCAACTTTCTCAAGCAGAGCGGCGGCACGCGCTAAGGACTTTTCATGGATATCAAGACTGCCCTGAGCCGTATCGTCGGCCATCTGGACCTGAGCACCGCGGAAATGAGCGATGTGATGCGTGAGATCATGACCGGTCAATGCACCGACGCGCAGATCGGCGCGTTCATGATGGCGATGCGTATGAAGAGCGAGAGCATCGACGAAATCGTCGGCGCCGTGTCGGTGATGCGCGAGCTGGCAGACAAGGTCGAGCTCAAGACCCTCGACGGCGTGGTCGATGTGGTCGGCACCGGCGGCGACGGTGCGAATATTTTCAACGTGTCCACGGCGGCTTCCTTCGTGGTCGCGGCAGCGGGTTGCACCGTGGCCAAGCACGGCAACCGAGCGGTGTCCGGCAAAAGCGGCAGCGCGGATCTGCTCGAAGCGGCCGGGATCTACCTGAACCTGACCCCCGTACAAGTGGCGCGCTGCATCGACAACGTGGGCATCGGCTTCATGTTTGCGCAGTCCCACCACGGCGCGATGAAACACGCCGCCGGCCCGCGCAAGGATCTCGGCCTGCGTACCCTGTTCAACATGCTCGGCCCGCTTACGAATCCGGCCGGTGTGAAGCATCAGGTAGTCGGCGTGTTCAGCCAGGCATTGTGCCGGCCGTTGGCCGAAGTGTTGCAGCGCCTGGGCAGCAAGCATGTGCTGGTGGTGCATTCCAAAGACGGCCTGGACGAATTCAGCCTGGCGGCGCCGACCTTTGTGGCGGAGCTGAAGAATGATCAGATCACCGAATATTGGGTCGAGCCCGAAGACCTCGGCATGAAGAGCCAGAGCCTGCATGGCCTGGCAGTGGAAAGCCCGGCCGATTCCCTGGCGCTGATTCAGGACGCCTTGGGGCGTCGCAAGACCGAAAACGGCCAGAAAGCCGCCGAAATGATTGTGCTCAATGCCGGTGCCGCGCTTTATGCCGCCGATCACGCCTATAGTCTTAACGAAGGCGTGGCCCTCGCGCATGATGCATTGCACACCGGCCTTGCCCGCGAGAAGCTCGAAGAACTGGGGGCCTTTACTGCGGTGTTCAAGATGGAGAATGAAGGATGAGTGTGCCGACCGTTCTGGAAAAGATCCTGGCCCGCAAAGCCGAAGAAGTCGCGGAACGCCGTGCCCGCGTGAGCCTGGCCGAGCTGGAAAGCCAGGCAAAAATCGCCGATGCGCCGCGTGGCTTCGCCAAGGCCTTGATCGCCCAGGCCAAACTCAAGCAGCCGGCTGTCATCGCTGAAATCAAGAAGGCCTCGCCAAGCAAAGGCGTGATCCGCGAAAACTTCGTACCGGCCGACATCGCCGCCAGCTATGAGAGAGGCGGGGCGACGTGCCTCTCCGTGCTGACTGATGTCGATTTCTTCCAGGGTTCCGACCTGTTCCTGCAACAGGCCCGCGCCGCGTGCAAGTTGCCGGTGATCCGCAAGGACTTCATGATCGATCCATACCAGATCGTTGAAGCCCGTGCCCTGGGCGCCGACTGTGTGCTGCTGATCGTCTCCGCGCTGGATGACGTGAAGATGGCCGAGCTGGCGGCCGTGGCCAAAAGCGTCGGCCTCGATGTGCTGGTGGAAGTCCACGACGGCGATGAGCTGGACCGTGCGCTGAAAACCCTCGACACACCGCTGGTGGGGGTCAACAACCGCAACCTGCACACCTTCGAAGTCAGCCTGGAAAACACCCTCGACCTGCTGCCGCGTATCCCGCGCGACCGCCTGGTGATTACCGAAAGCGGCATTGTTAACCGCGCCGACGTGGAACTGATGGAAATCAGCGACGTGTATTCGTTCCTGGTGGGCGAGACCTTCATGCGCGCCGAGAACCCGGGCGCCGAACTGCAACGCCTGTTCTTCCCGGAGCGTGGTGTGGCAGTCAGCGGTTCGACCCTGGATTGATCAAACCGCGGTCAGTTTTTGAAGTGCGGTCAACATGTGGGAGGGGGCTTGCCCCCGATAGCGGAGTGTCAGTCAGATACATTTATCAACTGATACACCGCCATCGGGGGCAAGCCCCCTCCCACATTGGGTTTTGTGTTTATTCAGCGAGGTAGGTGTTCGATGATCCAGCCAGTATCGATGACCGTCGAAGCCGGGCTTGCTGCCGAGCAGGCCTTACTGGCTGAAGTGTGCGCGGGTGAGCGGGCGTTTGGATTGCTGTTCTGGCAACCCAGCGACCAGGCATTGGTGATGCCGCGTCGTTTGAGCCGCTTGCCGGCGTTCGAGCTGGCTAGCCAGGTGTCGGCGCAGGCCGGTTGGCCGGTGCTGTTGCGCGAAACCGGCGGCGAGCCGGTGCCGCAATCAAACGCCACGGTCAATATCGCCCTGGTCTACGCACCGCCGCGCAGCGAAGGCGACCAGGGGCGCATCGAAACCGGCTACCTGCGTTTGTGCCAGCCGATCTGTGACTTGCTGATCGAACTGGGCGGCGATGCTTCCGTCGGCGAAATCGACGGCGCGTTCTGCGACGGCCGCTACAACGTCAACCTCAATGGCCGCAAAATGGTCGGCACCGCCCAGCGCTGGCGCCAAAGTGGTGGCCGTCCGGTGGGGCTGGTACACGGAGCCTTGTTGCTGGACAACGATCGCGAAGAACTGATCGCGGCGGTCAATCGCTTCAATCAAGCCTGCGGCCTGGAACAGCGCGTTCGCGCCGACAGCCATATCGCCCTGCACGAAGCTTTCCCCGCACCGGACGCGCTCAGCCGGCTGGATGGGCTGTACCGGCAGATGCTGGCCAGCTTCCTGCCGGTTTAACGGGTGCCAAACACCACCATCGTCTTGCCTTTGACGTCTACCAGGTTGCGTTCTTCCAGATCCTTGAGCACGCGACCGACCATCTCCCGCGAACAACCGACAATGCGCCCGATTTCCTGGCGCGTGACTTTGATCTGCATGCCATCGGGGTGAGTCATCGCGTCGGGCTGCTTGCACAGCTCCAACAGGCAGCGGGCCACACGGCCGGTGACATCAAAGAATGCCAGGTCGCCGACTTTGCGCGTGGTGTCCCGCAGGCGCTGGGCAATCTGGCCGCTCAGTGCATAGAGGATGTCGGGATCGTGCTGGGTCAGTTCACGAAACTTCGTGTAACTGATCTCGGCCACTTCGCTCTCGATTTTGGTCCGCACCCAGGCACTGCGCTCCTGTTCTTTGCCAGCTTGCTCAAATAACCCCAGCTCGCCGAAGAAATCGCCGGTATTGAGGTAGGCAATGATCATCTCGCGGCCGTCTTCATCCTCGATCAGGATGGTGACCGAGCCCTTGATAATGAAGAACAGTGTTTCGGAGCGTTCGCCTGCGCAGATGATGTTGTGCTTGGCCGGGTAGCGACGACTCTGGCAATGCGTCAGCAGTCTGTCGAGATTCTTGATCTTGGGTATGGGAGTAAAAGCAACCATGGTTGTATCCCGAAAAAGACTGCACAGGGTGGTTGGATTTGTTTTTATCCAGCTGTATCTGCATTGATACACGTTGTACAAAGGATGGCAATGCGCCATTCATTTGGCGCCAGCTTACCAGACACATTGTGACTCGATTAGCCAATTTACCGGGTAACTGTGGCGATTGATGGTTTTACGCGCAAAAGCTGCCGGCCGCGGGCCGTGTGCTAAGCTGGCGACCCTTTTTTAGCAGTGGAGTCTGGGCGATGAAGGCACGCATCCAATGGGCGGGCGAAGCCATGTTCCTCGGTGAGTCGGGCAGTGGCCATGTCGTGGTCATGGACGGTCCGCCGGAAGCCGGTGGCCGCAACCTGGGCGTACGCCCGATGGAAATGCTCCTGCTTGGTGTAGGCGGTTGCAGCAATTTCGACGTGGTCAGCATTCTGAAAAAGTCCCGCCAGGCCGTGGAAAGCTGCGAAGCCTTCCTCGAAGCCGAGCGTGCGACTGAAGATCCCAAGGTGTTCACCAAGATCCACATGCATTTCGTGGTCAAGGGCCGGGCGCTGAAAGAAGCCCAGGTCAAGCGTGCCATCGAGCTGTCGGCTGAGAAGTATTGCTCGGCGTCGATCATGCTGGGCGCGGCCGGTGTCGCCATTACCCATGATTACGAAATCATTGAGTTGGGCTGATCCAGGGATTCGTCGGCAATAAAGACAGGGCGCTTTGATAGCGCCCTTTTTTGCAGGTTAGATGCGGTAGGTGCTTTTGGTCATGACCTTGGCCATCAGGCTCATGCCAAACCTCACCGGCGCCGGGAAGCGGAAACCACCGGCGTCCAGTGCGCTTTCTGCGTGGTGTTCTTCATCGATACGCATCTGTTCAAGAATCGCCCGGGACTTTTCGTCTTCGGTCGGTAACTGTTCCAGGTGCTCATCCAGGTGCTTGCATACTTGCTGTTCCGTGGCTGCGACAAACCCCAGGCTGACTTTGTCGCTGATCAAGCCGGCTGCGGCGCCAATCCCAAACGACAGGCCATAGAACAGCGGGTTCAGCACGCTGGGATGGCTGCCCAATTGGCGAATGCGTTGCTCGCACCAGGCCAGGTGGTCGATTTCTTCCTCAGCGGCATGCTCCATGGCTGCGCGCACTTGCGGCAGCTTGGCGGTCAGCGCCTGGCCCTGGTACAGCGCCTGGGCACAGACTTCGCCGGTATGGTTGATACGCATCAGGCCGGCGACGTGGCGGGTGTCGGTCTCGTTCATCTGTGCATCGGGCTGCACGATGGCGGGCGACGGGCGATACGGCTGGCCGCTGAATGGCAGCAGCGTGCGTATGGCCGTGTCGGCTTGCAACAACAGACGGTCAATCGGCGAGTAGTGACGTTGGGTAGTCATGCTGACCTCCGGGAAGAATCTCGGCGGCCAGTTTACCGCAAGAGAGGGCGAAGCGTTTGCGTTGAGTCAAGGGCATGGGGTCGCATGCGGGAGGCCGGCGACCCGTGTGTCAGGCGTATCAGCCCGGCGGCCAGTTCATCTGGCGCTGACCCAGCACATGCATGTGGATATGGTAAACGGTCTGTCCACCGTCTTCATTGCAGTTCATCACCACACGAAAGCCCTTCTCGCAGCCCTGTTCCAGGGCCAGGCGCTGAGCGGTGAACAGGATGTGCCCAGCCAGGGTTTTGTCGCTTTCGGTCAGATCGTTCAGGGTGCGGATCGGTTTTTTCGGGATAACCAGAAAATGTACCGGCGCTTGTGGGGCGATATCGTGGAAGGCGAGGACCTGATCATCTTCATAGATAATCTTCGCGGGTATTTCTCTGTTGATGATCTTGGTGAACAGAGTATCCAAAGCTGTTTCTCCATGGTGAATGTGCAGGGTGAGTGTACTCAGGCCTTCAGCGCGGGCAATAGGCCTTGTTGATCGCGCCGGCGAGCTTGCGGGTCAGCCAGCGTGGGCTCAAGCGCGGACTGAAGGCGAGCCAGCGATTGCGGCGGCCGGGGATGATGATGGCTTGGTTTTTTTCCAGGGCGCGCACGGTGTAGAGCGCCACTTCTTCCGGGCTCATCAAGTGCGCGCTGCGCTCGAGCTTGGCGGTGTCCATTTGTGCCGTGCCGAAGAAGGCTGTGCGCGTCGGGCCGGGGCACAGCACCGAGACCTTGATGCCGCAGGTTTTCAATTCTTCGCGCAGACCTTCGGAGAAGTGCAATACATAGGCTTTGCTGGCGTAGTAACTGCTCATCCACGGGCCGGGCTGGAATGCGGCGATCGAGGCGACGTTGAGGATCTGCCCGCCGCCATGCAGGGCCATGGCATTGCCGAGGGCGTGACACATACGGGTCAGGGCGAGGATGTTGACTTCGATCAGGTCCTGCTCGGTCATCCAGTCCTGGGCCAGGAACGGCCCGCTGGTGCCCATGCCAGCGCAGTTGACCAGCAAGTCGATCTGCCGTTCGCCTTCCTCAAGTTCCAACAGGAACCCGGACAAACGCAGCGGTTCACCCAGGTCGCAGGCGCGGAACAGCACCTCGACGCCGAAGCGTTGCGTCAATTCGATTGCAATGCTTTCCAACTGATCACGCTGGCGGGCCACCAGAATCAAGCTGCGGCCGCGCCGGGCCAGTGCTTCGGCCAAGGCCAGGCCGATGCCGCTGGAGGCACCGGTGATCAGAGCGTAACGGGTCATGCCTTTCTCCATCGCAACGCCGCCGGACCTGTGACAGAGGCATCACAGGCGGCGGGCGTTTTTTCACTGTTCTGGAGAGTCTACAGGTTCGGCCGCGTCGTCAGCACTTTGCACGTCTTCTTCATTGACGATCACGCTTTGATCGGCGTCTTCATCGGAGGTGATGGAGCTGCTTTCGTAGCTGCTGTCCACGTTGCTTTCGAGTTGATCCAGGTAGCCGTTCATCCCCAAGGCCATCAAGATAATGAGCATCAACGGAATAAACGCCAGCCACAGGGAGGCCAGGACTTTCACTGCCGTGGAGTTGCGCGGTGGCGGCGCACCGTACTGGTTGGCGCCGGTGTTACCTGGCAACACCAGCAGCAGCAGCGGGAAAATGCTGTTCACCAGCGGCACCAGGTTCAGCAGGTACAGCCAGCCGGACCAGCCCAGGTCGTGCAGACGCTGCACGCCGATTTGCACGCTGACCCAGACAATCGCCACGAACAGCGCGAAACCCAGCAGCGAGCCCAGGATGATGCCCGCCGTCGGCGAAGCGGTCGCCACGGCGAAGCCGGCAGTGGCGAGGATGCCCGAGGCGACGAGCATCGCGACGGTGAGTACCAGCGTCCAGGCCAGGTAGCGCAGGCGACCGATGCGGCCATGGATCGTGAAGATCTTGAGCTCGGCGTACTCCGGCAAATCGTCACCCACTGCGGCACGCGGTGGTGCATACGGGGAGGCGGCAGGGCGGGCAGAGGGCTCGGTCTCGTGGGTTTCGTCAAGGCTGAAGGCCACGGGCTGTTCGGCTTCGATACGCGCGTCTATTCCGGCGTTCTTCAGCGCGGTGAGGTAGGTTTCGGCATCGGGGCGCGCGAGGTCGCGCTTGAGGGCGACGGGGCGACCGGTAAAGAGCTTCTCGATGGCCTCAACGTTGCTTTTGAACAATTCGGCGAGATTCAGTTTAGCGGTGGTGCTTTCGACACCCGGGAGCAGGGCTCCATCAAACACAATCTTGAAACGGTTGTCGCTCATGCGGGCATCCTTGTCATGTTACAGGGGAGGGGGCAGGCCCGCTTCAATGGGCGGGCCCGGCAAGTGTATCAGCGCGGCCAGCGCAACTGTGCCGCCTTCTCGCGGGCTTCGCGGTATTCGGCATCCAGGCGCGCAACGAGTTCATCGACGCCGGGCAAATCATCAATCTCACCGACGCCCTGGCCGGCGGACCATACGGTCTTCCAGGCCTTGGCCTCGTCGTTCAACGGCTTGAGCTTGGCGCCGAAATTGACTTCGCCTTTGCCTTGCAGGGCGGCCAGGTCGAAACCGGCGTTTGCCAGGCTCTGGCGCATGAAGCTGGCGGGCACGCCGGAGACTGCGGCAGTGTGCACGATGTCGACGGCGCCTGATGTGAGCAGCATCTCTTTATACGCATCCGGCGCGTGGCTTTCGGCGGTGGCGATAAACCGCGTGCCCAGATACGCCAGGTCCGCGCCCAGCAACTGGGCGGCCAGGATTTCGTGCCCGTGGTTGAGGCAGCCGGCCAGCAGCAGGGTTTTATCGAAGAACTGGCGAATCTCGGCGATCAACGCGAACGGGCTCCAGGTGCCGGCATGGCCACCGGCGCCGGCGGCCACTGCGATCAGGCCGTCCACCCCGGCTTCGGCGGCTTTCTCGGCGTGACGTCGAGTGGTGACGTCATGGAAGACCAGGCCGCCGTAGCTGTGTACCGCATCGACCAACGCCTTCACCGCGCCGAGGCTGGTGATGACGATCGGCACCTTGTGCTCGACGCAGATCGCCAGGTCTGCCTCCAACCGTGGGTTGCTGTGGTGGACGATGAGGTTGACGGCGTAGGGCGCAGGGTTGCTCAACTGCGCCAGGCCCGCTTCGATTTCCTCCAGCCAGGCCTTGAAGCCACTGCTTTCGCGCTGGTTCAGTGCCGGGAAACTTCCGACCACGCCATTGCGGCAGCACGCCAGGACCAGTTGCGGATTGGAAATCAGGAACATCGGCGCGGCCACGACGGGCAGGCGCAAACGTTGTTCAAGCAAAGCGGGCAGCGACATTGGAGGTACCCCGAGGCATTGACGTTAGAACGGTTTGACCACGACCAGAATTACGATAGCCAGCAATATCAGAACCGGGAACTCATTGAACCAGCGATAAAAGACATGGCTGCGGGTGTTTTCGCCACGGGCGAAGCGTTTTACCTGCGCGCCGCACATGTGGTGGTAACCGATCAGCAGAACGACCAGGGTCAGCTTGACGTGGAGCCAGGCGCCCATATGGAAGAGGCCGGGGTTGAGGGCGATCATCCAGATGCCGAAGACCAGCGTGGCAAGCATCGACGGGCCCATGATGCCGCGATACAGCTTGCGCTCCATGACGCTGAAGCGTTCCTTGCTGACGGTGTCTTCGCTTTGGGCGTGGTAGACGAACAGGCGCGGCAGGTAGAACAGCCCGGCAAACCAGCACACGATGCTGACGATATGGAAGGCTTTGACCCATAGATAAAGCATTTTTAGTTATTCCCAGGTTCACGGTAACTGAAGATAGTAGTGGCTCATGCGTCCTTACGTCACCTTGGCGGTTGTCGCAGGACAATGCGGCCCCTATTATCGACGGCTTTCCAGTGGGTTCTTTGAGGGCAGGTTTATGGTCAAGGTCGGTATCGTCGGCGGCACGGGTTACACCGGTGTCGAATTGCTGCGTCTGTTGGCGCAGCATCCGCAAGCTGAGGTGGTGGTCATCACTTCCCGATCCGAGGCCGGCCTGGCTGTGGCCGATATGTACCCGAACCTGCGAGGCCATTACGACGGCCTGGCGTTCAGCGTGCCGGACATCAAGACCCTCGGCGCCTGTGACGTGGTGTTCTTTGCCACCCCCCACGGCGTAGCCCATGCGCTGGCCGGCGAGTTGCTGGCCGCGGGCACCAAGGTCATCGATCTGTCGGCGGACTTCCGCCTGCAGGATGCCGACGAGTGGGCCAAATGGTACGGCCAGCCACACGGCGCGCCGCAGCTGTTGGAAGAGGCGGTGTACGGCCTGCCGGAAGTCAATCGTGAGCAGATCAAGCAAGCGCGCCTGATCGCCGTGCCGGGTTGCTATCCGACCGCGACGCAGTTGGGCTTCCTGCCATTGCTCGAAGCCGGGCTGGCCGACGTTTCGCGCTTGATTGCCGACTGCAAGTCGGGCGTCAGCGGCGCCGGGCGTGGGGCGGCGGTGGGGTCGCTGTACTCCGAGACGTCGGAAAGCATGAAGGCCTACGCGGTAAAAGGGCATCGTCATCTGCCGGAAATCCGCCAGGGGCTGCGTCGCGCCGCCGGTAAGGATGTGGGGCTGACCTTCGTGCCGCACCTGACTCCGATGATCCGTGGCATTCACTCGACACTGTATGCGACGGTGGTGGATCGCTCGGTGGATTTGCAGGCGCTGTTTGAAAAACGTTACGCCAACGAGCCGTTCGTCGATGTGATGCCGGCCGGCAGCCATCCGGAAACCCGCAGTGTGCGCGGCGCCAACGTGTGCCGGATTGCCGTGCATCGGCCGCAGGACGGTGATCTGGTGGTGGTGCTGTCGGTGATCGACAATCTGGTCAAGGGCGCTTCGGGCCAGGCGGTGCAGAACATGAACATCCTGTTCGGCCTGGATGAGAAGCTGGGCTTGTCCCACGCAGGCATGCTGCCGTAAGGCTGTCAGGTCGCCAAGCAGAAGGCCCGTCGATCGGGCCTTTTGTGTTTTTAATGGCGGCTGCGCAGATTGATATACCGTAACAATAGTTGACCGCTTTTCTAGGAGAAGCGGATAATACCGACCATTACGCATATGGCGGCGGTACGCCGGGAGATTATCAGCATGAGCGTTGAGTCCTTCACCCCCACGGCTTTGCAATTCACCCACGGTGCTGCGCACAAGGTGAAGAGCCTGGTCGATGAAGAGGGTAATGATCGCTTGAAGCTGCGCGTATTTGTTACGGGCGGCGGTTGTTCAGGGTTTCAGTACGGTTTTACCTTCGATGAAGAAGTGGCCGATGACGACACCATCGTCGAGCGCGAGGGCGTGAGCCTGGTTGTGGACCCCATGAGTTTCCAATACCTGGCAGGCGCCGAGGTGGATTACCAGGAAGGTCTGGAGGGTTCGCGTTTCGTGATCAAGAACCCTAATGCCACGACTACGTGTGGTTGCGGGTCTTCGTTCTCGATCTGATCGGTAGCGGATACAAAAACGCCGCTTGGCTTTGATCGGCCAAGCGGCGTTTTGCTGTCTGCGGATTCTGGCGGGCAGTCAGGCGGGGTAGATCGCGCCCAGCACCCGTAACCCGCGTGCGCCAGTGACGCTGGGGCGGTTGGCGGCGATGCCTTCGAGGCAGCAATGGGCCAGCCAGGCGAAGGCCATGGCTTCGACCCAATCGGGGTCTACGCCGCAGGTGGCGGTGCTGCTGACCTGGGTCGATGGCAATAGCGTGGCCAGGCGTTTCATCAGCGTGCGGTTATGCGCGCCGCCGCCGCAGACAAGCAGGGTGTTTGTCTGGGGTTGGGCGGTTTGCAGGGACTCGACGATGGTCAGGACCGTCAGTTCCAGCAGCGTGGCCTGGATGTCCTGGGGGGCGAAGGCGGGTAGGCGCGCCAGGTGTTGTTGCAGCCATCCCAGGTTGAACACTTCGCGCCCGGTGCTTTTCGGGCCTTTGGTCAAGAAAAAGGGGTCACTGAGCAGCGCGTTGAGCAACTGAGGTTCGACTTTGCCGCTGGCGGCCCATTGACCCTCGCGATCAAAGTGTTCACCGCGCTGTTGATGAATCCAGGCATCCAGCAAGACATTGCCCGGGCCGCAGTCGAAGCCGGCTACGGGTTTGCCGGTCTCGATCAGGCTGAGGTTGCTGAAACCTCCGACATTCAAAACCGCACGATTCCCGCTGCGTTCGTCAAACAGTGCTTCATGAAAGGCCGGTACCAACGGCGCACCCTGGCCACCTGCAGCAACGTCGCGGCTGCGGAAGTCGCTGACCACGGTGATGCCGGTCAATTCGGTGAGCAAGGCAGGGTTGCCGATCTGTACGGTGAAACCGCGTGCCGGTTCATGGCGGATAGTCTGCCCATGGCTGCCGATCGCGCGAATGTCCTGGGGCTTGAGGTTGTGCTGGTCGAGCAGGGCATGGATGCCCTGGGCGGCGAGTGTCACCCAGCGTTGCTGGGCCATTGCCGAGCGGGCGATCTCATCCGGGCCGCTGGCGCACAGGCCAAGCAGCTCCGCGCGCAAGCTGTCTGGCATAGGGATGTAGTGAGTGGCGATCAGCTTGATCGCCGCCTCTTGTTCGATCAGGGCGATATCCAGGCCATCGAGGCTGGTCCCTGACATCACGCCTATATAGAGCGGCATACCTTAGCGCTTCGCCGAAGCCAGCAGGGTGGAGCGCTCCTGATCCATGCGTGCCATCAGCGGTTGGCTTTGTTGCATGAAACGCGCGCGTTCGGCCTTGGCGATCGGGTCGGCCATCGGCAGTTTCTGGCCCAACGGGTCGACGTGTACGCCATTGACCTGGAATTCATAGTGCAAGTGTGGGCCGGTGGACAGGCCGGTCGTGCCGATATAGCCGATCACCTGGCCCTGCTTCACGTTGCCGCCGGTCTGTACGCCCTTGGCGAAGCCTTGCATGTGGCCATACAGCGTGCGGTAGGTGTTGCCGTGCTGGATGATCACGGTGTTGCCGTAACCGCCGCGACGTCCGGCCAACAGTACCTTGCCGTCACCTGCGGCTTTGATGGGCGTGCCGCGCGGCGCTGCATAGTCGACGCCTTTGTGGGCGCGGATTTTGTTCAGGATGGGGTGCTTGCGTCCCATGGAGAAGCGCGAGCTGATGCGGGCGAAATCCACAGGTGTGCGGATAAAGGCCTTGCGCATGCTGTTGCCATCAGCGGTGTAGTAACTGCTGTTGCCTTGTTTGTTGGTGTAGCGCACGGCGGTGTAGGTCTTGCCGCGGTTGGTAAAGCGCGCGGAGAGGATATTGCCGGTGCCGACCACTTTGCCGTTGGCGACCTTTTGCTCGTAGATCACGTCGAATTCGTCACCCTGGCGGATGTCCTGGGCGAAGTCGATGTCGTAGCCAAACACGCTGGCCATGTCCATGGTCATGCTGTGGGACAAGCCGGCACGGGCGGCCGATTGCGACAGCGAGCTGTTGATGACGCCATGTACGTAGGCGGAGCGCATCACTGGCTTGGTGGTGATGCGATTGAACGCGAAACCCTTGGCACCCTTGGTCAGGGTGATGCTTTCCAGGTCGCTGAGGTTGCTGTGCAGGGTGTTCAGCTGGCCATCTGGGGTCAGTTCGAATTCGAGTTTTTGACCGCGTTTGAGCTGGGTGAATTGCTTGGCTTGTTTATCGCTGGCCAAGACCTCATTAACCGTAGTGGCAGGTAGGCCGACCTTCTCGAACAGGGTGGAAAGCGTGTCGCCCTTGCCGACGAGCACCTCGCGATGCTGGGGGTTCTTGGCCTGCGCTACGGCAGGTGCAGCCTGCTGCTGGGCGGTTTTGTCGGTTTCGTCCGGGGCGCTTTCGATCTGGGCAAACGGCGAATCGATGGGGGCATTTGTGGCTTGTTGCGCGTCGGAAGCGTCTTGATCTTGTGTCAGTTGTTCTGCGGGACTTTCCAGGTCAAGGCTCAGGGATGTTCGTTTGGCTTCTACGTCACTGGAAGGGAATACCAGGAGTGCCAGGCTCAGAAGGGCGGCGATACCACTTGCAGCGAGCAGGTGGGTCTTTGGGTAAAGCGGCGGCGCTTTAGACGGTTCTGTGGTCATAGGTAATTTTGACTTTGAAGATGAAATGGAAAAGATGACTGACATGATGAAGATGAAATAACTGTATAAAATATAACCAAATCATCTGTGACGCAAGCTCGCGAACGCCGGGCTTGTCGAACGGTGTCCGTGCGCAGGGCAAAACTTGTAATTAGTCCCTGATCTTGTATGGTTGGTTCCCTTTTGAATCTGAGCCTTGCGGGTCTGTTATGAAGTCGGTTGAAGAGCAGCTAGCGCTGATAAAACGTGGTGCGGAAGAACTGTTGGTCGAGGCGGAGCTGATCGAAAAGCTCAAGCGTGGCCAGCCCCTGCGTATCAAGGCCGGCTTTGATCCGACTGCGCCGGATCTGCACCTGGGCCATACCGTGCTTATCAATAAGCTGCGCCAGTTCCAGGACCTGGGGCATCAGGTGATCTTCCTTATAGGGGATTTCACCGGGATGATCGGTGATCCAAGCGGCAAGAGCGCCACGCGTCCGCCGCTGACCCGTGAACAGGTTCTCGAGAATGCCGAGACCTACAAGACCCAGGTGTTCAAGATTCTCGATCCGGCCAAGACCGAGGTGGCGTTCAACTCCACCTGGATGGACAAGATGGGGCCGGCGGACTTCATTCGTCTGACATCCCAGTACACCGTGGCGCGCATGCTTGAGCGCGATGACTTCGACAAGCGCTATTCGACCAACCAGCCGATCGCGATTCATGAGTTCCTGTACCCGCTGGTCCAGGGCTATGACTCGGTGGCGTTGCGCGCTGACGTTGAGTTGGGTGGCACCGATCAGAAGTTCAACCTTCTGATGGGGCGTGAGCTGCAGCGTGCGTATGGGCAAGAGGCTCAGTGCATTCTGACCATGCCGTTGCTGGAAGGGTTGGACGGCGTCAAGAAGATGTCCAAGTCCCTGGGCAACTATGTCGGTATCCAGGAAGCGCCGGGCGTGATGTACGGCAAGCTGGTTTCGATTCCGGATGCGCTGATGTGGCGTTACTTCGAGCTGTTGAGCTTCCGCTCGATGGATGAGATCAATGCGCTGCGTGCGGATGTCGAGGCGGGTGCCAATCCTCGCGACGTGAAGATCAAGCTGGCTGAAGAGATTGTTGCGCGTTTCCATGGCGAGGAGGCTGCGGCCAGTGCTCACCGTGCGGCGGGCAACCGGATGAAGGATGGTGAGCTGCCGGATGATCTGCCGGAGATCGAGCTGACTGCTGCCGAGGCAATGCCGATCGCGGCCGTCCTTAATAAGGCAGGCCTGGTGAAGAACTCGGCGGTCGCGCGTGACCTCTTGGGTTCCGGTGGTGTGCGTATCGATGGTGAAGTGGTTGATCGCACCTTTATATACGCGCTGGGTGCGACCCATGTTTGCCAGGCTGGGAAGAAGGCATTTGCGCGTATTACGCTCAAATCCGAATAAGTCTGAAATTAACTGTTGACGGCGATTTATATCTGTCTATAATTCGCCCCACTTCCGGCGCAGTCGAAACGGAAAACTCCTTGGTAAACAAGGAGTTACGCAAGATTCGACAGCGACCTGCTTCAGTTCATCGAAGCCTGGAAGGAGTTGGTAGAGCAGAGTTGTTTGGCTCTATTAACGTTTCGATCTTCTCGGTCGAAAGCGGAGAAAAAGAGGTGTTGACAGCAGCGTGTAACGCTGTATAATTCGCCTCCCGCTAACGAGAGATCGGAAGCGCAAGTGGTTGAAGTTACAAAGGAAACTTTGAAAACTTCTGAAAATAATCACTTGACAGCAAATGAGGCTGCTGTAGAATGCGCGCCTCGGTTGAGACGAAAGATCTTAACCAACCGCTCTTTAACAACTGAATCAAGCAATTCGTGTGGGTGCTTGTGGAGTCAGACTGATAGTCAACAAGATTATCAGCATCGCAAGTTACTCCGCGAGAAATCAAAGATGTAACCAACGATTGCTGAGCCAAGTTTAGGGTTTCTTAAAAACCCAAAGATGTTTGAACTGAAGAGTTTGATCATGGCTCAGATTGAACGCTGGCGGCAGGCCTAACACATGCAAGTCGAGCGGTAGAGAGAAGCTTGCTTCTCTTGAGAGCGGCGGACGGGTGAGTAATGCCTAGGAATCTGCCTGGTAGTGGGGGATAACGTTCGGAAACGGACGCTAATACCGCATACGTCCTACGGGAGAAAGCAGGGGACCTTCGGGCCTTGCGCTATCAGATGAGCCTAGGTCGGATTAGCTAGTTGGTGAGGTAATGGCTCACCAAGGCGACGATCCGTAACTGGTCTGAGAGGATGATCAGTCACACTGGAACTGAGACACGGTCCAGACTCCTACGGGAGGCAGCAGTGGGGAATATTGGACAATGGGCGAAAGCCTGATCCAGCCATGCCGCGTGTGTGAAGAAGGTCTTCGGATTGTAAAGCACTTTAAGTTGGGAGGAAGGGCAGTTACCTAATACGTGATTGTTTTGACGTTACCGACAGAATAAGCACCGGCTAACTCTGTGCCAGCAGCCGCGGTAATACAGAGGGTGCAAGCGTTAATCGGAATTACTGGGCGTAAAGCGCGCGTAGGTGGTTAGTTAAGTTGGATGTGAAATCCCCGGGCTCAACCTGGGAACTGCATTCAAAACTGACTGACTAGAGTATGGTAGAGGGTGGTGGAATTTCCTGTGTAGCGGTGAAATGCGTAGATATAGGAAGGAACACCAGTGGCGAAGGCGACCACCTGGACTGATACTGACACTGAGGTGCGAAAGCGTGGGGAGCAAACAGGATTAGATACCCTGGTAGTCCACGCCGTAAACGATGTCAACTAGCCGTTGGGAGCCTTGAGCTCTTAGTGGCGCAGCTAACGCATTAAGTTGACCGCCTGGGGAGTACGGCCGCAAGGTTAAAACTCAAATGAATTGACGGGGGCCCGCACAAGCGGTGGAGCATGTGGTTTAATTCGAAGCAACGCGAAGAACCTTACCAGGCCTTGACATCCAATGAACTTTCTAGAGATAGATTGGTGCCTTCGGGAACATTGAGACAGGTGCTGCATGGCTGTCGTCAGCTCGTGTCGTGAGATGTTGGGTTAAGTCCCGTAACGAGCGCAACCCTTGTCCTTAGTTACCAGCACGTAATGGTGGGCACTCTAAGGAGACTGCCGGTGACAAACCGGAGGAAGGTGGGGATGACGTCAAGTCATCATGGCCCTTACGGCCTGGGCTACACACGTGCTACAATGGTCGGTACAGAGGGTTGCCAAGCCGCGAGGTGGAGCTAATCCCAGAAAACCGATCGTAGTCCGGATCGCAGTCTGCAACTCGACTGCGTGAAGTCGGAATCGCTAGTAATCGCGAATCAGAATGTCGCGGTGAATACGTTCCCGGGCCTTGTACACACCGCCCGTCACACCATGGGAGTGGGTTGCACCAGAAGTAGCTAGTCTAACCTTCGGGGGGACGGTTACCACGGTGTGATTCATGACTGGGGTGAAGTCGTAACAAGGTAGCCGTAGGGGAACCTGCGGCTGGATCACCTCCTTAATCGACGACATCAGCTGCTCCATAAGTTCCCACACGAATTGCTTGATTCATTGAAGAAGACGATAAAGAAGCAGCCCGAAATTGGGTCTGTAGCTCAGTTGGTTAGAGCGCACCCCTGATAAGGGTGAGGTCGGCAGTTCGAATCTGCCCAGACCCACCAATTTTGTGTGGGAACCTGTAGAAATACGGGGCCATAGCTCAGCTGGGAGAGCGCCTGCCTTGCACGCAGGAGGTCAACGGTTCGATCCCGTTTGGCTCCACCACTACTGCTTCTGAAGTTTGAAAGCTTAGAAATGAGCATTCCATCGTGATGATGGTGAATGTTGATTTCTAGTCTTTGATTAGATCGTTCTTTAAAAATTTGGGTATGTGATAGAAAGATAGACTGAACGTTACTTTCACTGGTAACGGATCAGGCTAAGGTAAAATTTGTGAGTTCTCTTAATTGAGAAATTCGAATTTTCGGCGAATGTCGTCTTCACAGTATAACCAGATTGCTTGGGGTTATATGGTCAAGTGAAGAAGCGCATACGGTGGATGCCTTGGCAGTCAGAGGCGATGAAAGACGTGGTAGCCTGCGAAAAGCTTCGGGGAGTCGGCAAACAGACTTTGATCCGGAGATGTCTGAATGGGGGAACCCAGCCATCATAAGATGGTTACCTTACACTGAATACATAGGTGTAAGGGGCGAACCAGGGGAACTGAAACATCTAAGTACCCTGAGGAAAAGAAATCAACCGAGATTCCCTTAGTAGTGGCGAGCGAACGGGGACTAGCCCTTAAGTGGCTTTGAGATTAGCGGAACGCTCTGGAAAGTGCGGCCATAGTGGGTGATAGCCCTGTACGCGAAAATCTCTTAGTCATGAAATCGAGTAGGACGGAGCACGAGAAACTTTGTCTGAATATGGGGGGACCATCCTCCAAGGCTAAATACTACTGACTGACCGATAGTGAACTAGTACCGTGAGGGAAAGGCGAAAAGAACCCCGGAGAGGGGAGTGAAATAGATCCTGAAACCGTATGCGTACAAGCAGTGGGAGCCTACTTTGTTAGGTGACTGCGTACCTTTTGTATAATGGGTCAGCGACTTATTTTCAGTGGCGAGCTTAACCGAATAGGGGAGGCGTAGCGAAAGCGAGTCTTAATAGGGCGTCTAGTCGCTGGGAATAGACCCGAAACCGGGCGATCTATCCATGGGCAGGTTGAAGGTTGGGTAACACTAACTGGAGGACCGAACCGACTACCGTTGAAAAGTTAGCGGATGACCTGTGGATCGGAGTGAAAGGCTAATCAAGCTCGGAGATAGCTGGTTCTCCTCGAAAGCTATTTAGGTAGCGCCTCATGTATCACTGTAGGGGGTAGAGCACTGTTTCGGCTAGGGGGTCATCCCGACTTACCAAACCGATGCAAACTCCGAATACCTACAAGTGCCGAGCATGGGAGACACACGGCGGGTGCTAACGTCCGTCGTGAAAAGGGAAACAACCCAGACCGTCAGCTAAGGTCCCAAAGTTATGGTTAAGTGGGAAACGATGTGGGAAGGCTTAGACAGCTAGGAGGTTGGCTTAGAAGCAGCCACCCTTTAAAGAAAGCGTAATAGCTCACTAGTCGAGTCGGCCTGCGCGGAAGATGTAACGGGGCTCAAACCATACACCGAAGCTACGGGTATCACGTAAGTGATGCGGTAGAGGAGCGTTCTGTAAGCCTGTGAAGGTGAGTTGAGAAGCTTGCTGGAGGTATCAGAAGTGCGAATGCTGACATGAGTAACGATAATGGGTGTGAAAAACACCCACGCCGAAAGACCAAGGTTTCCTGCGCAACGTTAATCGACGCAGGGTTAGTCGGTCCCTAAGGCGAGGCTGAAAAGCGTAGTCGATGGAAAACAGGTTAATATTCCTGTACTTCTGGTTATTGCGATGGAGGGACGGAGAAGGCTAGGCCAGCTTGGCGTTGGTTGTCCAAGTTTAAGGTGGTAGGCTGGAATCTTAGGTAAATCCGGGATTCTAAGGCCGAGAGCTGATGACGAGTTATCTTTTAGATGACGAAGTGGTTGATGCCATGCTTCCAAGAAAAGCTTCTAAGCTTCAGGTAACCAGGAACCGTACCCCAAACCGACACAGGTGGTTGGGTAGAGAATACCAAGGCGCTTGAGAGAACTCGGGTGAAGGAACTAGGCAAAATGGCACCGTAACTTCGGGAGAAGGTGCGCCGGTGAGGGTGAAGGACTTGCTCCGTAAGCTCATGCCGGTCGAAGATACCAGGCCGCTGCGACTGTTTATTAAAAACACAGCACTCTGCAAACACGAAAGTGGACGTATAGGGTGTGACGCCTGCCCGGTGCCGGAAGGTTAATTGATGGGGTTAGCTAACGCGAAGCTCTTGATCGAAGCCCCGGTAAACGGCGGCCGTAACTATAACGGTCCTAAGGTAGCGAAATTCCTTGTCGGGTAAGTTCCGACCTGCACGAATGGCGTAACGATGGCGGCGCTGTCTCCACCCGAGACTCAGTGAAATTGAAATCGCTGTGAAGATGCAGTGTATCCGCGGCTAGACGGAAAGACCCCGTGAACCTTTACTATAGCTTTGCACTGGACTTTGAATTTGCTTGTGTAGGATAGGTGGGAGGCTTTGAAGCGTGGACGCCAGTTCGCGTGGAGCCAACCTTGAAATACCACCCTGGCAACTTTGAGGTTCTAACTCAGGTCCGTTATCCGGATCGAGGACAGTGTATGGTGGGTAGTTTGACTGGGGCGGTCTCCTCCTAAAGAGTAACGGAGGAGTACGAAGGTGCGCTCAGACCGGTCGGAAATCGGTCGTAGAGTATAAAGGCAAAAGCGCGCTTGACTGCGAGACAGACACGTCGAGCAGGTACGAAAGTAGGTCTTAGTGATCCGGTGGTTCTGTATGGAAGGGCCATCGCTCAACGGATAAAAGGTACTCCGGGGATAACAGGCTGATACCGCCCAAGAGTTCATATCGACGGCGGTGTTTGGCACCTCGATGTCGGCTCATCACATCCTGGGGCTGAAGCCGGTCCCAAGGGTATGGCTGTTCGCCATTTAAAGTGGTACGCGAGCTGGGTTTAGAACGTCGTGAGACAGTTCGGTCCCTATCTGCCGTGGACGTTTGAGATTTGAGAGGGGCTGCTCCTAGTACGAGAGGACCGGAGTGGACGAACCTCTGGTGTTCCGGTTGTCACGCCAGTGGCATTGCCGGGTAGCTATGTTCGGAATAGATAACCGCTGAAAGCATCTAAGCGGGAAACTAGCCTCAAGATGAGATCTCACTGGGACCTTGAGTCCCCTGAAGGGCCGTCGAAGACTACGACGTTGATAGGTTGGGTGTGTAAGCGCTGTGAGGCGTTGAGCTAACCAATACTAATTGCCCGTGAGGCTTGACCATATAACACCCAAGCAATTTGCGAACTCGAAAGAGACCAGATTGCGGTGTGTGAAGACGAAACGAACCGAAAGTTCGACTCTTACAAAACACCGAAAACTATCACATACCCAATTTGCTGAAGCGAGGCCATCAGGCCACGACTCAGTACCCGAATTTCTTGACGACCATAGAGCATTGGAACCACCTGATCCCATCCCGAACTCAGCAGTGAAACGATGCATCGCCGATGGTAGTGTGGGGTTTCCCCATGTGAGAGTAGGTCATCGTCAAGATTAAATTCCAGAACCCCTGTTTGCTTACGCAGACAGGGGTTTTGTTTTGGGCGGTCGGAAAGGCTCAAGGGGCTCATTGCGACGGACGTCAGTGCTAAGGCCCGGCCTTTCTATGCAATGACCCTGCGCATGGCTATCATGCGTGCCTCATTGTGAGGCGATACTTGCATGCTGACGTTGTTAAAACTTCTGAAAGATGGTCGATTCCACTCCGGGGAAGCGCTGGGCGCCGCCCTGGGCGTCAGTCGCAGTGCTGTATGGAAGCAGCTTCAGCATCTTGAGGCTGAGTTAAACCTGCCCATCCACAAAGTGCGTGGCAGGGGGTACCAGTTGGTATCGCCGCTGGTGTTCTTGAATGCCGAAGACATCGCGCTGAAGGCGCCTTCCCTGGCGTGGCCCGTCCACATATTCGATTCCATTGACTCCACCAATGCTGAAGCCTTGCGCCTTGTCGATGCGGGGTGCGCGGCACCATTCCTGGTGCTCGCCGAGCAGCAGAGCGCCGGGCGAGGTCGACGGGGGCGCAAGTGGGTCAGCCCGTTCGCTCAGAATGTGTATTACAGCCTCGTGCTGCGCATCGAGGGCGGTCTGCGGCAGCTAGAGGGGCTGAGCCTGGTTGTGGGGCTTGCGGTCATGCAGGCCTTGCGCGAGTCGGGCGTGCAAGGAGCTGCCTTGAAATGGCCAAACGATGTCTTGGTGGGGCAGAAGAAAATTGCCGGTATCCTGCTGGAGTTGGTCGGCGATCCTGCTGATATCTGTCACGTTGTGCTCGGGATCGGCATCAACGTAAATATGCAGAAAGTCGCGGCAATCGATCAGCAGTGGACGTCGGTGCAGCTTGAAACGGGCTCTCCCGTAGATCGCAATCTACTGGTGGCGCGGCTGGGGCTGCAGTTGCAACGTTACTTGGAGCGACACGCGGCCTCCGGCTTTGCGGCGCTTCAGCAGGAGTGGGAGCAGAATCACTTATGGCAGGGCAGGGCGGTGTCCCTCATTGCTGGAGTCAATCAGGTTGACGGGGTGGTTCTGGGGGTCGACCGCCAGGGTGCGTTGCGTTTGAGCGTCGATGGTGTTGAAAAAATATACAGCGGTGGTGAGCTAAGCCTGAGGTTGCGTGATGATTCTTGAGCTCGACTGTGGGAATAGCTTTATCAAATGGCGCGTACTTGAATCGGATCAGGCGAAAGCTTGCGCCGAAGGTGTTGTGGGGTCGGACCTCGCATTGATTGAAAGCCTGGCAGCGCTACCAGGCCTGTCGTTGGCGCGTTGCCGATTGGTGAGTGTTCGGGCTTCAGAAGAGACCAATAAGCTGGTCGAGGCTTTGCAGGGGGCTTTCGGTGTTGTCGTCTCCTGTGCTGTCCCTGCGCGTGAGATGGCTGGCGTGCGCAATGGCTACCAAGACTTCGAACGCCTTGGTCTTGATCGCTGGCTGGCGATGCTGGGTGGCTTCAAGTTGGCTTCGGGCGCGTGCCTGGTACTCGATTTTGGTACCGCAGCCACCGCCGATTTCATCGCGGCAGACGGCCAGCACCTGGGCGGCTTCATTTGCCCCGGCATGCCGTTGATGCGCAACCAGTTGCGCACGCACACCCGCAAGATACGCTACGACGACGCGGCGGCTGAGCGTGCCCTGGAGCGGCTCTCCCCCGGGCGCACGACCGCGGAGGCTGTCGAGCGTGGTTGTACGCTGATGCTCAGGGGCTTCGTGTTGACCCAGCTCGAGTTGGCCCGCAGCTACTGGGGTGATGATTTCACCGTATTCCTGACGGGTGGGGATGCTGATCTGGTCTCGGACGCCGTGCCGCAGGCGCGGTTGGTCCCGGACCTGGTTTTCGTTGGTCTGGCCATGGCGTGTCCATTGTCCTGAGGTGTTTATGCGTTGGCTGTTTTTACTTTTACTCGTTCTTAATGCCTTCTATTACGTTTGGCATCAGCAAGAGGCGCCGTTGCGCGCCAAGGATGTCACGCCCCTGAGTCTGTATCGTGGCCCTCAGCAGGATATTCGGCTGCTAAGCGAGTCCTCGGACTCGGTGTCCCGGCGTGATCGAGCAAAAGCGCCCGAGGCGCAGAATACCTGCTTATACATCGGCGGCTTTGCCGACCAGCACCAGGCGCAGTCGCTTGAGCAGCGCCTCACAAGCCTGGATATAAAGGTCAAGGTTCAACTGTTGAGCACACCTGAGGCGTCCGGTTACTGGCTTCGTGTGGCCCCTGAAAGCCGGCGTCTGGCTGAGGATCTGCCGTTTGAAAACCTTGCTAAGGAATTCAATGAGTTAAAACATAAAATAATGCTGTGCGAAGGCATTGCAACTCTCGAATAGTTTGCATAGAATGGCGCCCGCTTCGCAGTGAAGACCTTTAAGGCCTACAGTGTGAAGCGAAGGTCAACGCAGCTAACCTCATATTTTTAATGAGAAAATGCTTGACAGAAGGCTGGCATGATGTAGAATGCCGGCTCGCTTAGGAGGGGTTCCCGAGCGGCCAAAGGGATCAGACTGTAAATCTGACGTCTACGACTTCGAAGGTTCGAATCCTTCCCCCTCCACCATTTTTAGCGTGAGCTGCAAGCTCCGCGGGTATAGTTTAGTGGTAGAACCTCAGCCTTCCAAGCTGATGATGCGGGTTCGATTCCCGCTACCCGCTCCAAGTTTGCAGGTTGTGCAGCGTGTTTTGCTCTTGTAGCTCAGTTGGTAGAGCACACCCTTGGTAAGGGTGAGGTCAGCGGTTCAAATCCGCTCAAGAGCTCCATATAACAAGGCAGATATGAAAATATCTGCCTTTGTTTTAACGGCTATCTCGGCTTGATTCTGTTGTAATGGGCGTTTTCGCCGGTTGGTTTCAAGTCTCTAGGGGTTGGCTGTTGTAAAGTCTTTTTCAGGCCTGCATAATGGTCGGCCTGATTTTGTTTTAGGTCAGTAGCTCAATTGGCAGAGCGACGGTCTCCAAAACCGTAGGTTGGGGGTTCGATTCCCTCCTGACCTGCCAGATTCACGTGGTGTATCTGGCTTTCTTTTCACAGGATCTTCATAGATGACTCCTAAGGCTGAAGCTCAAAGCTCTCGTTTCGATCTGATCAAGTGGCTCGCTGTAGTCGCATTGGTGGTCGTAGGCGTTGTTGGCAATCAGTACTATTCTGCTTCGCCGATCCTGTACCGCGTACTCGCTTTGCTCGCCCTCGCTGCTGTAGCTGCCTTTGTAGGCCTGCAGACTGCCAAAGGCAAGTCTTTCGCGGTCCTGGTAAAGGAAGCTCGCACCGAAATTCGTAAAGTCGTTTGGCCGACTCGCCAAGAAACCACGCAGACCACGTTGATTGTTGTGGCTGTTGTTCTGGTTATGGCGTTGCTGTTGTGGGGGCTTGATTCCCTGCTCGGCTGGCTTGTTTCCTTGATTGTTGGCTAAGGGTGTCCCGTGGCTAAGCGTTGGTACGTTGTGCATGCTTACTCGGGTTACGAGAAGCATGTTATGCGCTCTTTGCTGGAGCGCGTAAAGCTGGCAGGCATGGAAGATGGCTTCGGCGAAATTCTGGTTCCCACTGAAGAAGTGGTTGAAATGCGGAATGGGCAGAAGCGCAAGAGTGAACGCAAGTTCTTCCCTGGCTACGTGCTGGTTCAGATGGACATGAATGAAGGTACTTGGCACTTGGTCAAGGATACCCCTCGTGTCATGGGCTTCATTGGCGGTACTGCCGATAAGCCTGCTCCGATCACCGACAAAGAAGCAGAAGCGATTCTGCGTCGTGTTGCTGACGGTAGCGACAAGCCTAAGCCGAAGACGTTGTTCGAGCCAGGTGAGGTTGTTCGTGTTACCGATGGTCCGTTTGCTGATTTCAACGGCACCGTCGAAGAAGTTAACTACGAAAAGAGCCGGATCCAAGTGGCAGTGCTCATTTTCGGACGCTCTACTCCGGTAGAGTTGGAGTTCAGTCAGGTCGAAAAGGTCTAACTGAGCAAGCATCCCAACCCCGCAGCCTAGGCTGTGGGGTTTTGTCGTCACTGGGATAAACGCGCAAGTAACCGGGGAGCCTTTCGAGGCGTTCGAACCCGTAATTGGAGTGCCTCATGGCCAAGAAGATTACCGCTTACATCAAGCTGCAAGTGAAGGCCGCTCAGGCCAACCCTAGCCCACCCGTCGGTCCAGCTCTGGGTCAGCACGGCGTGAACATCATGGAATTCTGCAAGGCCTTCAACGCCCGTACTCAGGGTCTTGAGCCAGGTCTGCCGACTCCAGTGATCATCACTGTATACAGCGACCGTAGCTTCACCTTCGAAACCAAGTCGACCCCGGCTTCGGTTCTGTTGAAGAAAGCTGCTGGTCTGACTAGCGGTTCCGCTCGTCCTAACACCGTTAAGGTTGGCACCGTGACTCGTGCTCAGCTGGAAGAAATCGCGAAAACCAAAAACGCGGATCTGACTGCAGCTGATATGGATGCAGCCGTGCGTACCATCGCCGGTTCTGCTCGTAGCATGGGCCTTAACGTGGAGGGTGTGTAATGGCTAAGCTGACCAAGCGCCAAAAGGCTATCGCCGGCAAAATCGAAGCAGGCAAGGCCTACAACTTTGTAGACGCTGCTGCCCTGCTGACCGAGCTGTCGACTGTCAAGTTCAGCGAGTCGGTTGACGTTGCTGTGAACCTGGGTGTTGACCCACGTAAATCCGACCAGGTCGTTCGTAGCGCTACTGTGCTGCCACACGGTACTGGCAAGACTGTACGTGTTGCTGTCTTCACCCAAGGTCCAGCAGCTGAAGCTGCTCTGGCCGCCGGCGCCGATCGCGTTGGCATGGACGACCTGGCTGCCGAAATGAAAGGCGGCGACCTGAACTATGACGTCGTTATTGCTTCCCCGGATGCAATGCGCGTTGTAGGTCAGTTGGGTCAGATCCTTGGTCCACGTGGCCTGATGCCTAACCCAAAAGTCGGCACCGTAACCCCAGACGTCGCTACCGCGGTTAAAAACGCCAAGGCTGGTCAGGTTCGTTATCGCACCGACAAAAACGGCATCATTCACACTTCCGTTGGCAAAGTCGGTTTCGATGCCGTCAAGCTGAAGGAAAACGTTGAAGCCCTGATCGCTGATCTGAAGCGTATCAAACCAGCTTCCTCGAAAGGCATCTACGTCAAGCGCGTTACCCTGAGCACCACTATGGGCCCAGGTCTGGTCATCGACCAAGGCTCGCTGGACGTATAAGACACAAGTTGGCGTGAGCGATCGCGCCAATTGAAAAAATTGGGGTCCCTGCCTGGCGGGGGCTATCCAAGACCGTAGGCGACGCAAGTCTTAAACCTCAAGCCTACGCAGATGGTGCTCCCGGTTCCTTACCGAATCAGACACCAAAACGACATCCGGCTTCGGCCAGATGAAACGGTAACAAGCAGGAGTTAAACCCGTGGCAATTAATCTCGAAGACAAGAAGGCCATCGTCGCTGAAGTCAACGAGGCTGCCAAAGCTGCTCTGTCCGCTGTCGTGGCTGATGCCCGTGGTGTGACAGTAGGCGCTATGACCGGACTCCGTAAAGAGGCTCGTGAAGCTGGCGTATACGTACGTGTTGTACGTAACACCCTGCTCAAGCGCGCTGTTGCTGACACTGAATACAGTGTCCTCAACGACGTGTTCACCGGCCCGACTCTGATCGCGTTCTCCAAAGAACATCCAGGCGCTGCTGCCCGTTTGTTCAAAGAGTTCGCCAAGAGTCAGGACAAGTTCGAGATCAAGGCAGCTGCGTTCGAGGGCAAGTTCCTCGCAGCTAACCAAATCGACGTACTGGCAACACTGCCGACCCGTGACGAAGCTATTTCGCAACTGATGAGCGTGATTCAAGGCGCTACCAGCAAGCTGGCTCGTACTCTGGCTGCAGTTCGCGAGCAAAAAGAAGCTGCCGCAGCCTAAGGCTGAGCATTTTCTCTCGCGTATTTTTGTTTATTTCGATGGCCGCGTAGGCCGTCCCCCAATTCAGGAAATACAGTAATGTCTATCTCCCAAGAAGATATCCTCAACGCCGTAGCTGAAATGTCGGTTCTGCAGGTTGTTGAGCTGATCAAAGCTTTCGAAGAAAAATTCGGCGTTTCTGCTGCCGCTGCTTCCGCTGGCCCAGCCGCTGTTGCTGCTGTTGCTGAAGAGCAAACCGAATTCAACGTCATGCTGCTGGAAGCTGGCGAGAAGAAAGTAAACGTGATCAAGGCAGTTCGTGAACTGACCGGTCTGGGCCTGAAAGAAGCCAAGGCTGTAGTTGACGGCGCTCCTGCCATGGTTCTGGAAGCTGTTGCCAAAGACGCAGCTGACAAAGCCAAGGCCGCTCTGGAAGAAGCAGGCGCTAAAGTCGAGCTGAAGTAAGCATCGACCTTGCGTCTCCAGCCCAAGCGTTAAGCTGAAGGCTGATGGCTGGTGGCTCTTGCCACCGGCCTTTTTCCGTTCTTGGCTGTCGACTCGGTCGCCGCCATTAACGTGCTGTAGCCACCCGGTGCGGTGGTGCAAACCAAGGGGTTTGCAAGATTTTCTGGCTGCTCCCGTCGGGAGGGCCAAACAAGCAGGTGACCAAGCTGGGGAACGCTGATGGCTTACTCATATACTGAGAAAAAACGTATCCGCAAGGACTTTAGCAAGTTGCCGGACGTCATGGATGTCCCGTACCTTCTGGCTATCCAGCTGGATTCGTATCGTGAATTCTTGCAGGCGGGAGCGACCAAAGATCAGTTCCGCGACGTGGGCCTGCATGCGGCCTTCAAATCCGTTTTCCCGATCATCAGCTACTCCGGCAATGCTGCGCTGGAGTACGTCGGTTATCGCCTGGGCGAACCGGCATTTGATGTCAAAGAATGCGTGTTGCGCGGTGTTACGTACGCCGTACCTTTGCGGGTAAAAGTCCGTCTGATCATTTTCGACAAAGAATCGTCGAACAAAGCGATCAAGGACATCAAAGAGCAAGAAGTCTACATGGGCGAAATCCCACTGATGACTGAAAACGGTACCTTCGTTATCAACGGTACCGAGCGTGTTATCGTTTCCCAGCTGCACCGTTCCCCGGGCGTGTTCTTCGACCACGACCGCGGCAAGACGCACAGCTCCGGCAAGCTCCTGTACTCCGCGCGGATCATTCCGTACCGTGGTTCGTGGTTGGACTTCGAGTTCGACCCGAAAGACTGCGTGTTCGTGCGTATCGACCGTCGTCGCAAGCTGCCGGCCTCGGTACTGCTGCGCGCGCTCGGCTATACCACTGAGCAAGTGCTTGATGCTTTCTACACCACCAACGTGTTCAGCCTGAAGGACGAAACCCTCAGCCTGGAACTGATCGCTTCGCGTCTGCGTGGTGAAATTGCTGTCCTGGATATCCAGGACGAAAATGGCAAGGTCATCGTTGAAGCCGGCCGCCGTATCACTGCGCGCCACATCAACCAGATCGAAAAAGCCGGTATCAAGTCGCTGGAAGTGCCTCTGGACTACGTCCTGGGGCGCACGACCGCCAAGGTCATCGTTCACCCGGCCACAGGCGAAATCCTGGCTGAGTGCAACACCGAGCTGAACACCGAGATCCTGGCAAAAATCGCCAAGGCCCAGGTTGTTCGCATCGAGACCTTGTACACCAACGATATCGACTGCGGTCCGTTCGTCTCCGACACCTTGAAGATCGACTCCACCAGCAACCAATTGGAAGCGCTGGTCGAGATCTATCGCATGATGCGTCCTGGCGAGCCACCGACCAAAGACGCTGCCGAAACCCTGTTCAACAACCTGTTCTTCAGCCCTGAGCGCTATGACCTGTCTGCGGTCGGCCGGATGAAGTTCAACCGTCGTATCGGTCGTACCGAGATCGAAGGTTCGGGCGTGCTGTGCAAGGAAGACATCGTTGCGGTCCTGAAGACTCTGGTCGACATCCGTAACGGCAAAGGCATCGTCGATGACATCGACCACCTGGGTAACCGTCGTGTTCGCTGCGTAGGCGAAATGGCCGAGAACCAGTTCCGCGTTGGCCTGGTACGTGTTGAGCGTGCGGTCAAAGAGCGTCTGTCGATGGCTGAAAGCGAAGGCCTGATGCCGCAAGACCTGATCAACGCCAAGCCAGTGGCTGCGGCGGTGAAAGAGTTCTTCGGTTCCAGCCAGCTCTCGCAGTTCATGGACCAGAACAACCCGCTCTCCGAGATCACCCACAAGCGCCGTGTATCTGCACTGGGCCCGGGCGGTCTGACCCGTGAGCGTGCTGGCTTCGAAGTTCGTGACGTACACCCGACGCACTACGGTCGTGTTTGCCCGATCGAAACGCCGGAAGGTCCGAACATCGGTCTGATCAACTCCCTGGCCGCCTATGCGCGCACCAACCAGTACGGCTTCCTTGAGAGCCCGTACCGTGTGGTGAAAGACGCTCTGGTCACCGACGAGATCGTATTCCTGTCCGCCATCGAAGAAGCCGATCACGTGATCGCTCAGGCTTCGGCCACGATGAACGAGAAGAAAGTCCTGGTCGACGAACTGGTAGCTGTTCGTCACTTGAACGAGTTCACCGTCAAGGCGCCGGAAGACGTCACCTTGATGGACGTATCGCCCAAGCAGGTAGTTTCGGTCGCCGCGTCGCTGATCCCGTTCCTGGAGCACGATGACGCCAACCGTGCGTTGATGGGTTCCAACATGCAGCGTCAAGCTGTACCGACCCTGCGTGCTGACAAGCCGCTGGTAGGTACCGGCATGGAGCGTAACGTAGCCCGTGACTCCGGCGTTTGCGTCGTGGCTCGTCGTGGCGGCGTGATCGACTCCGTTGATGCCAGCCGTATCGTGGTGCGTGTTGCCGATGACGAAGTTGAAACTGGCGAAGCCGGTGTCGACATCTACAACCTGACCAAATACACCCGCTCGAACCAGAACACCTGCATCAACCAGCGTCCGCTGGTGCGTAAGGGTGATCGCGTTCAGCGCAGCGACATCATGGCTGACGGCCCGTCCACCGACATGGGTGAACTGGCGCTGGGCCAGAACATGCGTATCGCGTTCATGGCGTGGAACGGCTTCAACTTCGAAGACTCCATCTGCCTGTCCGAGCGTGTGGTTCAAGAAGACCGCTTCACCACGATCCACATCCAGGAACTGACCTGTGTGGCGCGTGATACCAAGCTTGGGCCAGAGGAAATCACTGCAGACATCCCGAACGTGGGTGAAGCTGCACTGAACAAGCTGGACGAAGCCGGTATCGTTTACGTAGGTGCTGAAGTTGGCGCAGGCGACATCCTGGTCGGTAAGGTCACTCCGAAAGGCGAGACCCAACTGACTCCGGAAGAGAAGCTGTTGCGTGCCATCTTCGGTGAAAAAGCCAGCGACGTTAAAGACACCTCCCTGCGCGTACCGACCGGTACCAAAGGTACTGTCATCGACGTACAGGTCTTCACCCGTGACGGCGTTGAGCGTGATGCTCGTGCACTGTCCATCGAGAAGACCCAGCTCGACGAGATCCGCAAGGACCTGAACGAAGAGTTCCGTATCGTTGAAGGCGCGACCTTCGAACGTCTGCGTTCCGCTCTGGTAGGCCACAAGGCCGAAGGCGGCGCGGGCCTGAAGAAAGGTCAGGACATCACCGACGAAGTCCTCGACGGTCTTGAGCACGGCCAGTGGTTCAAACTGCGCATGGCTGAAGACGCTCTGAACGAGCAGCTCGAGAAGGCCCAGGCCTACATCGTCGATCGCCGCCGTCTGCTGGACGACAAGTTCGAAGACAAGAAGCGCAAACTGCAGCAGGGCGATGACCTGGCTCCAGGCGTGCTGAAAATCGTCAAGGTCTACCTGGCAATCCGTCGCCGCATCCAACCGGGGGACAAGATGGCCGGTCGTCACGGTAACAAGGGTGTGGTCTCCGTGATCATGCCGGTTGAAGACATGCCGCACGATGCCAATGGCACCCCGGTCGACGTCGTCCTCAACCCGTTGGGCGTACCTTCGCGTATGAACGTTGGTCAGATCCTCGAAACCCACCTGGGCCTCGCGGCCAAAGGTCTGGGCGAGAAGATCAACCGTATGATCGAAGAGCAGCGCAAGGTTGCTGACCTGCGCAAGTTCCTGCACGAGATCTACAACGAGATCGGCGGCCGCAAAGAAGAGCTGGATACCTTCTCCGACCAGGAAATCCTGGATCTGGCGAAGAACCTGCGCGGCGGCGTTCCAATGGCTACCCCGGTGTTCGACGGTGCCAAGGAAAGCGAAATCAAGGCCATGCTGAAACTGGCAGACCTGCCCGAAAGCGGCCAGATGCAGCTGTTCGACGGCCGCACCGGCAACAAGTTCGAGCGCCCGGTTACTGTTGGCTACATGTACATGCTGAAGCTGAACCACTTGGTAGACGACAAGATGCACGCTCGTTCTACCGGTTCGTACAGCCTGGTTACCCAGCAGCCGCTGGGTGGTAAGGCTCAGTTCGGTGGTCAGCGTTTCGGGGAGATGGAGGTCTGGGCACTGGAAGCATACGGTGCTGCTTACACTCTGCAAGAAATGCTCACAGTGAAGTCGGACGATGTGAACGGTCGGACCAAGATGTACAAAAACATCGTGGACGGCGATCACCGTATGGAGCCGGGCATGCCCGAGTCCTTCAACGTGTTGATCAAAGAAATTCGTTCCCTCGGCATCGATATCGATCTGGAAACCGAATAACACGTGACGCGAATCGAGAGCGGGGCTATTTGGCCCGCTCTCTGCTCCGCCAGGAGGAAAGGCCTTGAAAGACCTACTGAATTTGCTGAAAAACCAGGGTCAAGTCGAAGAGTTCGACGCCATCCGTATTGGACTGGCATCGCCTGAGATGATCCGTTCGTGGTCGTTCGGTGAAGTTAAAAAGCCGGAAACCATCAACTACCGTACGTTCAAACCCGAGCGTGACGGCCTGTTCTGCGCCAAGATCTTTGGCCCGGTAAAGGATTACGAGTGCCTGTGCGGTAAGTACAAGCGCTTGAAGCACCGTGGTGTGATCTGCGAGAAGTGCGGCGTTGAAGTTGCACTGGCCAAGGTTCGTCGTGAGCGCATGGCGCACATCGAACTGGCTTCGCCGGTTGCCCACATCTGGTTCCTGAAATCGCTGCCGTCCCGTATCGGCTTGCTGATGGACATGACCCTGCGTGATATCGAACGCGTTCTCTACTTCGAGAGCTATGTCGTTATCGATCCAGGCATGACCACCCTTGAAAAAGGTCAGCTGCTGAACGACGAGCAGTACTTCGAAGCGCTGGAAGAGTTTGGCGACGATTTCGATGCCCGCATGGGTGCCGAAGCTGTCCGCGAACTGCTGCACGCTATCGACCTGGAACACGAGATTGGCCGTCTGCGTGAAGAAATTCCGCAAACCAACTCCGAAACCAAAATCAAGAAGCTGTCCAAGCGTCTGAAGTTGATGGAAGCCTTCCAGGGTTCCGGCAACTTGCCAGAGTGGATGGTGCTGACCGTTCTGCCGGTTCTGCCGCCAGACCTGCGTCCGCTGGTACCGTTGGACGGTGGTCGTTTCGCGACGTCCGACCTCAACGACCTGTACCGCCGCGTGATCAACCGTAACAACCGCTTGAAGCGCCTGCTCGATCTGTCCGCTCCGGACATCATCGTGCGCAACGAAAAGCGTATGTTGCAAGAAGCCGTCGATGCCCTGCTCGACAACGGTCGTCGTGGCCGCGCTATCACCGGTTCGAACAAGCGTCCTCTGAAATCCCTGGCTGACATGATCAAGGGTAAGCAAGGTCGTTTCCGTCAGAACTTGCTCGGTAAGCGTGTTGACTACTCCGGTCGTTCGGTAATTACCGTAGGCCCGACCCTGCGTCTGCACCAGTGCGGTCTGCCTAAGAAGATGGCCCTTGAGCTGTTCAAGCCGTTCATCTTCGGCAAGCTGGAAATGCGCGGTCTCGCGACCACGATCAAAGCGGCCAAGAAAATGGTCGAGCGCGAACTGCCAGAGGTTTGGGACGTTCTCGCTGAAGTGATCCGCGAACACCCGGTTCTCCTCAACCGTGCACCGACCCTTCACCGTCTGGGTATCCAGGCGTTTGAACCGGTACTGATCGAAGGTAAGGCTATCCAGCTGCACCCTCTGGTCTGTGCTGCGTACAACGCCGACTTCGACGGCGACCAAATGGCCGTGCACGTACCGCTGACACTGGAAGCCCAGTTGGAAGCGCGTGCGTTGATGATGTCGACCAACAACATCCTGTCGCCAGCCAACGGTGAGCCAATCATCGTTCCGTCGCAGGACGTTGTATTGGGTCTGTACTACATGACCCGTGAAGCGATCAACGCCAAGGGCGAAGGTCGTGTGTTCGCTGACCTGCAGGAAGTTGACCGTGTGTTCCGTGCCGGCGAAGCCGCACTGCACGCCAAGGTCAAAGTGCGGATTCACGAAACCGTGAACGACCGTGACGGCGGCAGCGTGAGCAATGTCCGTATCGTCGACACCACTGTCGGCCGTGCGCTGTTGTACCAGGTTGTGCCAAAAGGTTTGTCTTACGACGTCGTCAACCTGCCGATGAAGAAAAAGGCGATCTCCAAGCTGATCAACCAGTGCTACCGCGTGGTTGGTCTGAAAGAGACCGTGATCTTCGCTGACCAGTTGATGTACACCGGTTTTGCCTATTCGACCATTTCCGGCGTTTCCATCGGTGTTAACGACTTCGTTATCCCGGATGAAAAAGCCCGCATCATCAGTGCTGCCACCGATGAAGTGAAAGAGATCGAAAGTCAGTACGCCTCCGGCCTGGTAACCCAGGGCGAGAAGTACAACAAAGTGATCGACCTTTGGTCCAAGGCCAACGACGAAGTGTCGAAGGCGATGATGGCTAACCTCTCGAAAGAGAAGGTTATCGACCGTCATGGCGTAGAAGTCGATCAAGAGTCTTTCAACTCGATGTACATGATGGCCGACTCGGGCGCACGGGGTTCTGCTGCGCAGATCCGTCAGCTCGCTGGTATGCGTGGCCTGATGGCCAAGCCGGACGGTTCCATCATCGAAACGCCGATTACTGCGAACTTCCGTGAAGGTTTGAGCGTACTTCAGTACTTCATCTCTACTCACGGTGCTCGTAAAGGTCTGGCGGATACCGCGTTGAAAACCGCTAACTCCGGTTACCTGACTCGTCGTCTGGTAGACGTTGCACAAGATCTGGTTGTAACCGAGATCGATTGCGGCACCGAGCACGGCCTGCTGATGACACCGCACATTGAAGGCGGTGACGTTGTAGAGCCGCTGGGTGAGCGCGTATTGGGCCGTGTTATTGCCCGTGACGTATTCAAGCCGGGTACCGAGGAAATTATCGTTCCTGCCGGCACCCTGGTTGACGAGAAGTGGGTCGAGTTCATCGAACTCAACAGCATCGACGAAGTGATCGTTCGTTCGCCGATCAGCTGCGAAACCCGCTTCGGCATTTGCGCCAAGTGCTATGGCCGTGACTTGGCTCGTGGTCACCAGGTGAACATCGGTGAAGCGGTCGGCGTTATCGCTGCCCAGTCCATCGGTGAGCCGGGTACCCAGCTGACCATGCGTACATTCCACATCGGTGGTGCGGCAAGCCGGACCTCCGCAGCCGACAGCGTTCAGGTGAAGAATGGCGGTACCGTCCGCCTGCACAACCTCAAGCACGTTGAGCGAGTGGATGGTTGCCTGGTTGCGGTGTCCCGTTCCGGTGAGCTGGCAATCGCTGATGACTACGGTCGTGAGCGTGAGCGCTACAAGCTGCCGTATGGTGCTGTGATTTCGGTTAAAGAAGGTGACAAGGTCGACGCTGGCGCAATCGTGGCCAAGTGGGATCCGCACACTCACCCAATCGTTACCGAAATGAAAGGTACCGTGACCTACGTGGGCATGGAAGAAGGCATCACGATCAAGCGTCAGACTGACGAATTGACCGGTATGACCAACATTGAAGTCCTCGACGCGAAAGATCGTCCAGCTGCCGGTAAAGACATCCGTCCTGCCGTGAAGATGGTCGATGACAACGGCAAGGATCTGTTGCTGCCAGGCACTGACGTAATCGCTCAGTACTTCCTGCCAGCCAACGCCCTGGTCGGTGTAGCGGATGGTGCGAAGATCGCGATCGGTGACGTTATCGCGCGTATCCCGCAAGAGACTTCGAAGACCCGTGACATCACCGGTGGTCTGCCGCGTGTTGCCGACTTGTTCGAAGCTCGTCGTCCGAAAGAAGCGTCGATTCTGGCTGAAGTCAGCGGCACCATCGCGTTCGGTAAAGAGACCAAGGGCAAGCGCCGTCTGGTCATTACCCCGAACGACGGTAGTGATCCGTATGAAGAGCTGATTCCGAAGTGGCGTCACCTGAACGTGTTCGAAGGCGAACAGGTAAACCGCGGCGAAGTTATCTCCGACGGTCCGAGCGATCCACACGACATCCTGCGTCTGCTGGGTGTGAGTGCGCTGGCCAAGTACATCGTTAACGAGATCCAGGACGTTTACCGTCTGCAAGGCGTGAAGATCAACGATAAGCACATCGAGACCATCCTGCGTCAGATGCTGCGTAAAGTTGAAATCGCTGAATCCGGCGATTCCAGTTTCATCAAGGGCGACCAGATGGAACTGACTCACGTACTGGTAGAAAACGAACGTCTGGCAGCCGACGAGAAATTTGTTTCCAAATTTACTCGTGTACTGCTGGGTATCACCAAGGCGTCGTTGTCCACTGAGTCGTTCATCTCGGCGGCCTCCTTCCAGGAGACCACTCGCGTACTGACCGAAGCAGCGGTAACCGGCAAGCGCGATTACCTGCGCGGCCTGAAAGAAAACGTGGTTGTGGGTCGTCTGATCCCAGCCGGTACCGGTTTGGCTTACCACAGCGAGCGCAAGCGCCGCCGTGATGCTGACAAGCCGTTGCGCGTAAGCGCCAGTGAAGTGGAAGCTGCACTGACCGAAGCGCTGAACTCAAGCGGTAACTGAGTTCTGCGATAAATAAGTCTGGGCCCTGGCAGCCCCCATTCGTCGGATCGAGGCAGTTTTGCCCCGGTTCGTTGAGAGGGGAGGTCGGGGCCTTGCCTTGACTGGGGGCAAGATCCTCTTTAGACTCTTGTACCCCTAAATTTGGCGGGAATTCGTTCCTGCCATTTTGCTTTTCTTGCAAGACAATAGCGTCGCAAGACAACAGTGGAGCTAGTAGATGGCAACTATCAACCAGCTGGTACGTCAGCCGCGTAAGCGTATCGTCGAGAAATCCGACGTACCTGCGCTGCAGAACTGCCCGCAACGTCGTGGCGTATGCACTCGCGTGTATACCACTACGCCGAAAAAACCTAACTCGGCACTGCGTAAAGTATGCCGTGTGCGTCTGACCAACGGTTTCGAGGTTTCCTCGTACATCGGCGGTGAAGGCCACAACCTGCAAGAGCACAGCGTGGTACTGATCCGCGGCGGTCGTGTAAAAGACTTGCCAGGTGTTCGTTACCACACCGTACGCGGCTCCTTGGATACTTCCGGCGTTAAAGGTCGTAACCAGGGTCGTTCGAAGTACGGTACCAAGAAGCCTAAGTAGTAGCGGCTTTTTGTAAAACTGAATCATCTTATTTTCTGAGTCGATAAGAGTAAGGTCGGAGGCGTCCCGAAAGGGCACCGATTCCGAGCGAACCTGAAGACCGTTTGAGGGCTTATCCATGCCAAGAAGACGCGTAGCAGCCAAGCGCGAAGTGCTTGACGATCCAAAATACGGAAGCCAAATCCTGGCCAAGTTCATGAACCACGTGATGGAAAGCGGCAAGAAAGCCGTTGCCGAGCGTATCGTTTATGGCGCGCTGGAAAAGGTTAAAGAACGCAAGAACAGCGACCCCCTGGAAATCTTCGAGAAAGCTCTCGACGCCATCGCTCCGCTGGTCGAAGTGAAGTCGCGCCGTGTAGGCGGTGCTACTTACCAGGTTCCGGTTGAAGTTCGTCCGTCCCGTCGTAACGCCCTGGCAATGCGCTGGTTGGTAGACTTCGCCCGTAAGCGTGGCGAGAAGTCTATGGCTCTGCGTTTGGCTGGCGAACTGTTGGACGCTGCTGAAGGTAAAGGCGCTGCTGTTAAGAAGCGTGAAGACGTGCACCGTATGGCTGAAGCTAACAAGGCTTTCTCGCACTACCGCTTCTAAATCCAGCGTCACTCAATTTGCGAGGGCTTTATGGCTCGTACTACACCGATTAATCGCTACCGTAACATTGGTATCGTTGCTCACGTGGATGCTGGTAAAACCACGACCACCGAGCGCGTCCTTTTTTACACCGGCAAAAGTCACAAGATGGGCGAGGTGCATGACGGCGCCGCGACCACAGACTGGATGGTTCAGGAGCAGGAGCGTGGTATTACCATTACTTCTGCTGCTATTACCGCCTTCTGGAAAGGTTCCGAGAAGCAGTACAAAGACGAGCACCGCTTCAACGTTATCGATACCCCAGGCCACGTAGACTTCACCATTGAAGTTGAACGTTCCCTGCGTGTACTCGACGGCGCTGTCGTTGTGTTCTGCGGTACCTCGGGTGTTGAGCCTCAGTCGGAAACCGTATGGCGTCAAGCCAACAAATACGGCGTTCCACGTCTTGTTTACGTAAACAAGATGGACCGTGCTGGTGCCAACTTCCTGCGCGTGATCGGTCAGATCAAGCAGCGTCTGGGTCACACTCCGGTGCCAATTCAATTGGCAATCGGTTCCGAAGATAACTTCCAGGGCCAGATCGATCTGATCGCCATGGAAGCCGTCTACTGGAATGACGCCGACAAAGGTATGGTTCCTGTTCGTAAGCCTATCCCTGCTGAACTGCAGGAACTGGCTGACGAGTGGCGTAACAACATGGTTGAGGCTGCTGCCGAAGCCAGCGAAGAACTGATGAACAAGTACCTCGAAGGTGAAGAACTCACCAACGCGGAAATCAAGGCCGCTCTGCGTCAGCGTACTATCGCTGGTGAGATCGTCTTGGCTGTTTGTGGTTCTTCCTTCAAGAACAAGGGTGTTCCCCTGGTTCTCGACGCCGTTATCGACTACCTGCCTGCTCCAACCGACATTCCTGCTATCAAGGGTACCAACCCTGATAACGAGGAAGAAGAGATGGAGCGTCACGCCGATGACAGCGAGCCGTTCTCGGCTCTGGCGTTCAAGATCGCAACCGACCCATTCGTGGGTACCTTGACTTTCGTCCGCGTTTACTCGGGCGTGTTGGCCTCCGGCGACGGCGTGATCAACTCGGTTAAAGGTAAGAAAGAGCGCGTGGGTCGTATGGTGCAAATGCACGCAAACGCCCGTGAAGAGATCAAGGAAGTGCGCGCTGGTGACATCGCGGCCCTGATCGGCATGAAGGACGTCACCACTGGTGAAACTTTGTGCGACGCTGCTAAGCCAATCATCCTGGTTCGCATGGACTTCCCGGAGCCGGTTATTTCGGTTGCCGTAGAGCCTAAGACCAAGGATGACCAGGAAAAAATGGGTATCGCTCTGGGCAAACTTGCTCAGGAAGATCCATCTTTCCGCGTCAAGACTGATGAAGAGACTGGTCAAACGATCATCTCCGGCATGGGCGAGTTGCACCTGGACATCCTGGTTGACCGGATGCGCCGTGAGTTCAACGTCGAAGCCAACATCGGTAAGCCTCAGGTTTCCTATCGTGAGCGCATCACGAAGAACTGTGAAATCGAAGGCAAGTTCGTTCGTCAGTCCGGCGGTCGTGGTCAGTTCGGTCACTGCTGGATCCGTTTTGCTCCTGCTGACGAAGGTCAGGAAGGTCTGCAATTCGTGAACGAAGTAGTAGGTGGTGTTGTTCCTAAGGAATACATCCCTGCTATCCAGAAGGGTATCGAAGAGCAGATGAAGAACGGTGTTGTCGCCGGCTATCCGCTGATCGGCCTGAAAGCAACCGTTTTTGACGGTTCTTACCACGACGTCGACTCCAACGAGATGGCGTTCAAGGTGGCTGCTTCCATGGCAACCAAGCAACTGGCCCAGAAGGGCGGTGGTGAGTTGCTTGAGCCAATCATGGCGGTAGAAGTTGTTACACCTGAAGACTATATGGGTGATGTCATGGGCGACCTTAACCGTCGTCGCGGCATGATCTTGGGTATGGAAGACACGGTTTCCGGCAAAGTGATTCGCGCCGAGGTTCCGTTGGGTGAGATGTTCGGTTATGCGACCGACGTTCGCTCCATGTCCCAGGGTCGCGCAAGCTACTCTATGGAATTCAAAAAATACAACACAGCTCCGGCGCACATCGCTGAAACTGTATCCAAAAAACAAGGCTGATTCAGTCCTTTAGGCAAGGAGTTAATTGTCGTGGCTAAAGAAAAATTTGATCGTTCCCTACCGCACGTCAACGTTGGCACCATCGGTCACGTTGACCACGGTAAAACCACTCTGACTGCTGCTCTGACTCGCGTTTGCTCCGAAGTATTCGGTTCCGCAATCGTTGATTTCGATAAAATCGACAGCGCACCAGAAGAAAAAGCTCGTGGTATCACCATCAACACTGCGCACGTCGAGTACAACTCGAAGATTCGTCACTACGCTCACGTTGACTGCCCAGGTCACGCTGACTATGTGAAGAACATGATCACTGGTGCTGCCCAGATGGACGGCGCGATCCTGGTTTGCTCGGCCGCTGATGGTCCGATGCCACAAACCCGTGAGCACATCCTGCTGTCCCGTCAGGTAGGCGTTCCGTACATCGTGGTTTTCCTGAACAAGGCTGACCTGGTAGACGACGCTGAGCTGCTGGAACTGGTTGAGATGGAAGTGCGCGATCTGCTGAGCACTTACGACTTCCCAGGCGACGACACTCCGATCATCATCGGTTCTGCTCGTATGGCGCTGGAAGGCAAAGACGACAACGAAATGGGCACCACTGCCGTTCGTAAACTGGTTGAAACTCTGGACAGCTACATCCCAGAACCAGTTCGTCTGACCGACAAGCCATTCCTGATGCCAATCGAAGACGTATTCTCGATCTCGGGTCGTGGTACTGTTGTGACTGGTCGTATCGAGCGTGGTATCGTTCGCGTTCAAGACCCACTGGAAATCGTTGGTCTGCGTGACACCACCGTTACCACTTGCACCGGTGTTGAAATGTTCCGCAAGCTGCTCGACGAAGGTCGTGCTGGCGAGAACTGTGGCGTACTGCTGCGCGGCACCAAGCGTGATGACGTTGAACGTGGTCAGGTTCTGGTTAAGCCAGGTACCGTTAAGCCGCACACCAAGTTCACCGCAGAAGTTTACGTTCTGAGCAAGGAAGAAGGCGGTCGTCACACTCCGTTCTTCAAAGGCTACCGTCCACAGTTCTACTTCCGTACTACTGACGTGACTGGTAACTGCGAATTGCCAGAAGGCGTTGAAATGGTAATGCCAGGCGATAACATTCAAATGACTGTTACCCTGATCAAAACCATCGCAATGGAAGACGGTCTGCGCTTCGCTATCCGTGAAGGCGGCCGTACCGTTGGTGCTGGCGTTGTAGCTAAAATCATCGAGTAAGCTCTTTTTTGAGTTAGCTTCGAGGTTTTGAAAAAGCCCCCGCTCAGCGGGGGCTTTTTTTATTGGGTTGACACCTATCTGGGGCGTCTATAGAATTGCGCCTCCTTTTAACGGGCGTATTGCGCTCGCTGGGAATAGCAGCCGGAGTCTGAAATCCAATGCAAAATCAGCAAATCCGTATCAGGTTGAAGGCTTTTGACCATCGCCTGATCGACCAATCCACCCAGGAAATCGTGGAAACCGCGAAACGTACTGGTGCTCAAGTGCGTGGTCCAATTCCACTGCCTACCCGTAAAGAGCGGTTCACCGTTCTGGTCTCCCCGCACGTCAACAAAGACGCGCGTGACCAGTACGAGATCCGTACTCATAAGCGCGTACTGGACATCGTCCAGCCAACGGATAAAACCGTTGATGCACTTATGAAGCTTGATCTGGCGGCCGGTGTGGAAGTACAGATCAGCCTCGGCTAAGACTTGGGTCTTAGTCGTGTAACGCTCTGAAATGGGCGGCCATAGCGGGTGAAAGCCCCGTACACTCATGAGGTTTACAACATGACTATTGGTGTAGTCGGTCGTAAATGCGGTATGACCCGTATTTTCACCGAAGAAGGTGTCTCCATTCCGGTCACGGTCATTGAGATCGAACCGAATCGCGTCACCCAGTTCAAAACTGAAGAAACCGATGGCTATCGTGCAGTGCAAGTCACTGTCGGCGAGCGTCGTGCTTCGCGCGTGACTGCTGCTCAAGCAGGTCACTTCGCTAAAGCAAACGTTGCAGCTGGTCGCACTGTTATGGAGTTCCGTCTTGAAGAAGGCGACTACCAGGCTGGCGATCTGATCAACGCTGAAATCTTCGCCGCTGGTCAACTGGTTGATGTAACCGGTCAGTCCAAGGGTAAAGGCTTCCAGGGTACGATCAAGCGTTGGAATTTCCGTGGCCAAGACAACACTCACGGTAACTCCGTTTCCCACCGCGTCCCGGGCTCTATTGGCCAGTGCCAGACTCCTGGTCGTGTATTCAAGGGCAAAAAAATGTCCGGTCATATGGGCGCTGAGCGCGTGACCGTGCAGTCCCTCGAAGTAGTGCGCGTCGACGCTGAACGCAATCTGTTGTTGGTCAAGGGTGCTGTTCCTGGCGCTACTGGCGGCAACCTGGTTGTACGTCCAGCGGCCAAGGCTCGCGGTTAAGGGGAAGCTGACATGCAATTAAATGTAAATGACGCTCAAGCGATCGAAGTTTCCGAACTGACATTTGGCGGCGAATTCAACGAGACGCTCGTTCACCAAGCAGTCGTGGCCTACATGGCCGGCGGCCGTCAAGGTAGCAAGCAGCAAAAGACCCGTTCCGACGTTCGTGGTGGCGGTAAGCGCCCTTGGCGTCAGAAAGGTACTGGCCGTGCTCGTGCCGGTACTATCCGTAGCCCAATCTGGCGCGGCGGCGGTACCACTTTCGCAGCTCGTCCGCAGGATCACACTCAGAAGCTCAACAAGAAGATGTACCGCGCAGCACTGCGCTCCATCCTTGCTGAACTCGTGCGTACTGATCGTCTGGTCGTGGTTCAGGACTTCGCTGTTGAAGCACCGAAAACCAAAGATCTGCTGAACAAGCTGAATGGCATGGGCCTGACTGACGTCTTGATCGTGTCTGAAGCTGTTGATCAGAACCTGTACCTGGCTGCTCGCAACCTGCCACACGTTGATGTACGTGACGTGCAAGGTTCCGATCCAGTTAGTCTGATCGCATACGACAAGGTGTTGATCACCGTGTCGGCCGTGAAGAAATTCGAGGAGCTGCTGGGATGAACCAGGAACGCGTATTTAAAGTTCTGCTTGGCCCGCACGTTTCCGAAAAGGCTACGGTTCTGGCTGACAAGAAAGGCCAGTTCGTTTTCAAGGTTGCAACTGACGCAACCAAGCTGGAAATCAAGAAGGCCGTCGAAAGCCTGTTCAGCGTGAAAGTAGAGCGTGTTACTACCCTGAATGTTCTGGGTAAGAGCAAGCGCACTGCTCGCGGTCTGGGCAAGCGTAATGACTGGAAGAAGGCAGTTATCTCCCTTCAGCCAGGCCAAGATCTCGATTTCAGCAGCAGTGCTGAGTAAGGAAGGGGTGCATCATGGCAATCGTTAAATGCAAACCGACTTCCCCTGGCCGCCGTTTTGTGGTCAAGGTGGTCAACCAGGAGCTGCATAAAGGCGCTCCTCACGCACCGCTGCTCGAGAAGAAATCGAAGACTGGTGGTCGTAACAACAATGGTCGCATTACCACTCGTCACATCGGTGGTGGCCATAAACAGCATTATCGTCTGGTCGACTTCCGTCGCAACGACAAAGATGGCATCGCTGCCACTGTCGAGCGTATCGAATACGATCCAAACCGTACTGCTCACATCGCTCTGCTGCTGTACGCAGATGGCGAGCGTCGCTACATCATCGCCCCTAAAGGCGTGAGTGCTGGTGACCAGCTGATCGCAGGTGCTCTGGCACCGATCAAGCCGGGCAACGCTCTGCAACTGCGTAACATTCCAGTTGGTAGCACCGTACACGGCATCGAATTGAAGCCAGGTAAAGGCGCGCAAATCGCTCGTTCCGCTGGTGCTTCGGCTCAGCTGATCGCTCGTGAAGGTGTCTACGTGACCCTGCGTCTGCGTTCTGGTGAGATGCGTAAAGTGCTGGCTGAATGCCGCGCGACCCTGGGTGAAGTCTCGAACTCCGAGCACAGCCTGCGTTCGCTGGGTAAAGCTGGTGCCAAACGCTGGCGTGGCGTTCGCCCAACCGTTCGTGGTGTTGCCATGAACCCGGTTGACCACCCACACGGTGGTGGTGAAGGTCGTACCTCTGGTGGTCGTCATCCGGTATCGCCATGGGGCTTCCCGACTAAGGGCGCGAAGACTCGTGGTAATAAGCGTACCGACAAAATGATCGTCCGTCGTCGCAAGTAAATAGAGGGATACGACAGTGCCACGTTCTCTGAAAAAAGGTCCTTTTATTGATCTTCACCTACTGAAGAAGATCGAAGTGGCGGCGGAAAAGAACGATCGCAAACCAGTTAAGACCTGGTCGCGTCGTTCGATGATCCTGCCACAAATGGTCGGTCTGACCATCGCAGTACACAACGGTCGTCAACACGTCCCAGTTCTCGTTAACGAAGACATGGTCGGCCACAAACTAGGCGAGTTTGCCGGTACCCGCACTTATCGTGGGCACGTGGCAGACAAGAAAGCCAAGCGTTAAGGGGTAAGGAAATGGAAGTAGCCGCTAAGTTGTCGGGCGCTCGAATCTCCGCCCAGAAAGCCCGCTTGGTCGCCGACCAGATCCGCGGGAAGAAGGTGGGCGAAGCGCTCAACCTGTTGGCTTTCAGCAGTAAGAAAGCCGCCGAGATCATGAAGAAAGTGCTGGAGTCGGCCGTAGCCAACGCCGAGCATAACGAAGGCGCAGACGTTGATGACCTGAAGGTCAGCACCGTTTTCGTCAACGAAGGGCGTTCGCTGAAGCGTATCATGCCGCGTGCCAAAGGCCGTGCTGATCGCATCGTCAAGCGGTCTTGCCATATCACTGTCAAGGTTGCTGACAAGTAACGGAGTCGAAGAGATGGGTCAGAAAGTACATCCCATTGGCATTCGCCTGGGAATCGTCAAGGAGCACACCTCCGTCTGGTACGCAGACGGTCGGACTTATGCGGACTATTTGTTCGCTGATCTGAAGGTGCGTGAGTATCTCCAAGACAAACTAAAAAGCGCGTCCGTAAGCCGTATCGATATCCATCGTCCGGCACAAACTGCACGTATCACCATCCACACCGCTCGTCCAGGTATCGTTATCGGGAAGAAAGGTGAAGATGTTGAGAAACTGCGTCAGGACCTGACCAAGCAAATGGGTGTGCCTGTGCACATCAATATCGAAGAGATCCGCAAGCCGGAGCTCGACGGTATGCTGGTTGCGCAGAGCGTAGCTCAGCAGCTGGAGCGTCGCGTCATGTTCCGTCGCGCTATGAAGCGCGCCGTACAGAACGCCATGCGTATTGGTGCCAAAGGCATCAAAATCCAAGTGAGCGGTCGTCTCGGCGGTGCTGAAATCGCACGTACTGAATGGTATCGCGAAGGTCGTGTGCCACTGCACACCCTGCGTGCCGACATCGACTATGCCAACTACGAAGCTCACACCACTTATGGTGTGATCGGTGTAAAGGTTTGGATCTTCAAAGGCGAAGTAATTGGTGGTCGCCAAGAAGAACTGAAACCACAAGCACCAGCGCCTCGTAAAAAAGCTGCTAAGTAAGGGGTACGCCAAATGTTGCAACCAAAGCGTACGAAGTTCCGCAAGCAGATGACAGGCCACAACCGTGGTCTGGCTCAGCGCGGTAGCAAAGTCAGCTTCGGCGAATTCGCGCTGAAGTCTGTAGCTCGTGGTCGTCTCACCGCTCGTCAGATCGAGTCAGCGCGTCGTGCTCTGACCCGTCACGTAAAACGTGGCGGCAAGATCTGGATCCGTGTATTCCCGGACAAGCCGATCTCCAAAAAGCCCCTCGAAGTTCGGATGGGTAAAGGTAAGGGTAACGTGGAATACTGGGTAGCCCAGATTCAGCCAGGCAAAGTCCTGTATGAAATCGAGGGTGTAACTGAAGAGCTGGCGCGTGAGGCTTTTGCCCTGGCTGCTGCAAAGCTGCCGCTCGCCACCGCCTTTGTTAAACGGACGGTGATGTGATGAAAGCGAATGAACTTCGTGAAAAATCCGCACAGCAGCTGAACGAGCAACTGCTCGGCCTGCTGCGCGACCAGTTCAATCTGCGCATGCAGAAAGCAACTGGCCAGTTGGGGCAGTCTCATCTGCTCTCGCAAGTTAAGCGTGACATCGCTCGCGTGAAGACTGTGCTCAACCAGCAGGCAGGTAAGTGATCATGGCTGAAGCCGAAAAGACTGTCCGTACGCTGACTGGCCGTGTTGTCAGCGACAAGATGGACAAAACCATCACCGTTTTGATCGAGCGTCGCGTTAAGCACCCGATCTACGGTAAATATGTTAAGCGTTCGACTAAGCTGCACGCGCACGACGAAACCAATCAGTGCCACATCGGCGACAAAGTCACTATTCGTGAAACTCGTCCGCTGGCCAAGACCAAGTCTTGGGCACTGGTTGATGTTCTCGAACGCGCTGTGGAAGTCTAAGGACTAGGGGTCGGAGAAATTATATGATTCAGACTCAATCCATGCTCGATGTGGCCGATAACAGCGGCGCTCGCCGTGTTATGTGCATCAAGGTGCTGGGTGGCTCCCATCGTCGTTACGCTGGTATCGGTGACATCATCAAAGTTACCGTGAAGGAAGCAATTCCTCGCGGTAAAGTGAAAAAAGGCCAAGTGATGACTGCTGTTGTAGTCCGCACTCGTCACGGCGTTCGCCGTGCAGATGGCTCCATTATCCGCTTTGATGGCAACGCTGCTGTTCTTCTGAACAACAAGCAAGAGCCGATCGGCACCCGTATCTTTGGGCCAGTGACCCGTGAACTTCGTACTGAGAAGTTCATGAAGATCGTCTCGCTCGCCCCAGAAGTGCTGTAAGGAGATCCGACATGCAAAAGATTCGTCGTGACGACGAGATCATCGTGATCGCCGGCAAAGACAAAGGTAAGCGCGGTAAGGTGCTGAAGGTTCTCGCTGACGACCGTCTGGTCGTCGGTGGTCTGAACCTGGTCAAGCGTCATACCAAGCCTAACCCTATGTCGGGCGTACAAGGCGGTATCGTCGAGAAAGAAGCGCCACTGCACGCTTCTAACGTCGCCATCTTCAACGGCGAAACCAACAAGGCTGACCGCGTTGGTTTCAAAGTAGAAGACGGTAAGAAAATTCGTGTCTTCAAGTCGACCCAAAAAGCGGTTGATGCTTGAACACTGCTAGGTAGATAAGACCATGGCACGACTACAAGAGATTTACCGGAAGGAAATCGCCCCCAAGCTTAAGGAAGAACTTAAGCTCGGGAACGTGATGGAAGTTCCGCGCGTTACCAAAATCACCCTGAACATGGGTCTGGGCGAAGCGATCGGCGACAAAAAAGTCATCGAGCACGCTGTTGCTGACCTGGAAAAGATCACCGGTCAAAAAGTCGTTGTGACTTACGCTCGGAAATCCATCGCTGGCTTTAAAGTCCGTGAAGGTTGGCCGATCGGCGTCAAAGTGACTCTGCGCCGTGAGCGTATGTACGAATTCCTGGATCGTCTGCTGTCGATCTCCCTGCCTCGGGTCCGCGACTTCCGCGGCCTGAATGCCAAGTCCTTCGATGGTCGTGGTAACTACAGCATGGGCGTGAAAGAGCAGATCATCTTCCCGGAAATCGACTACGACAAGATCGATGCTCTCCGCGGTCTGGACATCACCCTGACCACCACTGCCAAGAACGATGATGAAGGTCGCGCCCTGTTGCGTGCTTTCAAATTCCCGTTCCGCAACTGATTGGAGTAGGACCATGGCCAAGATGAGCATGAAAAACCGCGAGCTGAAACGTCAGCTCACGGTTGCCAAGTACGCCAAGAAGCGTGCAGCACTGAAAGCAATCATCGTTGATCTGAACGCAAGTCCAGAAGCACGTTGGGAAGCCACAGTAGCTCTGCAGAAGCAGCCACGTGACGCAAGCGCCTCGCGCATGCGTAACCGCTGCCGCCTGACCGGTCGTCCACACGGCGTTTACCGCAAGTTCGGCCTCGGCCGTAACAAACTGCGTGAAGCGGCAATGCGTGGTGACGTACCAGGTCTGGTTAAAGCCAGCTGGTAAGTACTTTCAAAGTCCGGACGGTCTGAATCGCAAGATACTGACCGCCGGTACCTTGAATCTGGAACAAGCCCCTTTTGGGGCTTGTTTCATTTCCGGAGTGTGTCTAGAATACCCGGCTCGCCTGAGCCCGTGTTTTCTATGCCCGGAGATACTCAGCGACATATGTAGCCGCAAGGCTAATTTTTTTGTATTAGGAGCGTCTAGCCCATGAGTATGCAGGACCCGTTAGCGGACATGCTAACTCGTATCCGTAATGCCCAGATGGCTGAAAAGTCCGTCGTAAGCATGCCATCTTCCACGTTGAAGGTAGCTGTTGCCAAAGTCCTGAAAGACGAAGGCTACATTGCGGGTTATCAGATCAGCAGCGAAATCAAACCACTGCTGTCCATCGAGCTGAAGTACTTCGAAGGCCGTCCGGTCATCGAGGAAGTGAAGCGCGTTAGCCGTCCAGGCCTGCGTCAGTACAAGTCCGTTGAAGATCTGCCGAAAGTTCGTGGCGGTCTTGGCGTGTCTATCGTCTCCACCAACAAAGGTGTGATGACGGATCGTGCTGCGCGCGCTGCCGGTGTCGGCGGCGAAGTTCTTTGCACTGTGTTCTAAGGGGGGATAAGCATGTCTCGCGTCGCTAAGAACCCCGTTAAGCTGCCAGCCGGTGTCGAAGTAAAATTCGCAGGCCAACAGCTTTCGGTGAAGGGTGCCAAGGGTACTCTTGAACTGAACATCCATTCGTCCGTTGAGATCGTTGAAGAAGCTGGTGAGCTGCGTTTCGCTGCTCGCAATGGCGATCAACAAACTCGCGCAATGGCCGGTACCACGCGTGCGTTGGTAAACAACATGGTCCAAGGCGTAAGCCAAGGCTTCGAGCGTAAGCTCCAGCTGGTCGGTGTTGGTTACAAAGCGCAAGCAAAAGGCACGGTTTTGAACCTGGCCCTTGGCTTCTCGCACCCAGTGGATTACGAACTGCCGGAAGGCATCACCGCTGAGACCCCTAGCCAAACCGATATCCTGATCAAGGGCATCGATAAGCAGCTGGTAGGTCAGGTGGCCGCTGAGATCCGCGACTTCCGTCCACCAGAGCCGTACAAAGGCAAAGGTGTGCGCTACGCGGACGAAGTCGTCCGTCGTAAAGAAGCCAAGAAGAAGTAGGGCATAGCAAATGACCGACAAAAAAGTTACTCGACTGCGTCGCGCTCGCAAAGCACGCCTGAAAATGCACGAACTCGAAGTCGTGCGTCTCTGCGTGTTCCGCTCGTCGCAGCACATCTACGCCCAGGTCATCTCGGCCGACGGCAACAAAGTCCTGGCAAGCGCCTCGACTTTGGATAAAGAACTGCGTGATGGTGCCACCGGCAACATCGACGCGGCCACTAAGGTTGGCCAGCTGGTCGCTACGCGTGCTAAAGCCGCTGGCGTCTCGCAGGTGGCTTTCGACCGCTCTGGCTTCAAGTATCACGGTCGCGTCAAGGCGCTGGCTGATGCTGCTCGTGAAGCTGGGCTGGAGTTCTAAGTTATGTCAAATAACGACCAAAAGCGCGACGAAGGCTACATTGAGAAGCTGGTTCAAGTTAACCGCGTAGCCAAAACCGTTAAAGGCGGCCGTATCTTCACTTTCACCGCGTTGACCGTGGTGGGTGATGGTAAAGGGCGCGTTGGCTTCGGCCGTGGCAAGTCACGTGAAGTGCCTGCTGCGATCCAGAAGGCAATGGAAGCTGCTCGTCGCAACATGATCCAAGTTGATCTGAACGGCACCACTCTGCAGTACGCAATGAAGTCCGCCCATGGCGCTTCGAAGGTGTACATGCAGCCTGCTTCTGAAGGTACTGGTATCATCGCTGGCGGCGCTATGCGTGCTGTCCTCGAAGTTGCTGGCGTTCAGAACGTTCTGGCCAAGTGCTACGGCTCGACTAACCCAGTAAACGTGGTTCACGCCACTTTCAAGGGTTTGAAAGCAATGCAGTCTCCTGAATCCATTGCCGCCAAGCGTGGCAAAAGCGTCAAGGAGATCTTCTGATCATGGCTACCGTTAAAGTAACGCTGATCAAAAGCATGACCGGCCGCATCCCTAACCACAAATTGTGCGTTAAGGGTTTGGGTCTGCGTCGCATCGGTCACACTGTAGAAGTCCAGGATACTCCCGAGAATCGCGGGATGATCAACAAGGCTTACTACATGCTGCGTGTCGAGGGTTAATCGATGAAACTCAATGATCTGAGTCCAGCGCCGGGTTCCCGTCGCGAAAAGCATCGTCCGGGCCGTGGTATCGGTAGCGGTTTGGGTAAGACTGGTGGCCGTGGCCACAAAGGTCAAACCTCCCGCTCCGGTGGCACCATTGCTCCAGGCTTTGAAGGCGGCCAACAGCCGCTGCATCGTCGCCTGCCTAAGTTCGGTTTCGTATCCCTGAAAGCCATGGACCGCGCAGAAGTGCGTCTGTCCGAGCTGGCTAAAGTGGAAGGCGACATCGTTACTGTGCAGACCCTGAAAGATGCCAACGTGATCAACGTCAACGTACAGCGTGTGAAAATCATGCTGTCCGGTGAAGTGACTCGCGCTGTCACTATCGGCAAGGGAATCGGCGCCACCAAAGGTGCGCGTTCGGCTATCGAAGCAGCTGGCGGCAAGTTCGAGGAATAAATGGCTAAGCAAGGTGCTCTCTCAGCGCTCGGCAAAGGCGGTATGTCTGAACTTTGGGCTCGTCTGCGTTTTCTGTTCCTGGCGATTATCGTCTACCGAATAGGCGCACACATCCCGGTTCCAGGTATCAACCCGGACCGACTCGCAGACCTGTTTCGACAGAATGAGGGGACCATTCTTAGCTTGTTCAACATGTTTTCCGGCGGCGCGCTGGAACGGATGAGCATCTTTGCACTGGGGATCATGCCGTACATTTCGGCATCGATCATCATGCAACTGATGACCGCCGTCAGCCCGCAGCTGGAGCAGTTGAAGAAGGAAGGTGAAGCTGGCCGTCGCAAGATTAGCCAGTACACCCGCTACGGCACTGTCATCCTCGCCCTGGTTCAAGCTATCGGCATGTCCGTTGGCCTGGCGGGGCAGGGTGTTGCGTTCACTGGTGACTTTGGCTTCCATTTCGTCGCGGTATCCACGTTTGTGGCTGGTGCGATGTTCATGATGTGGCTGGGTGAGCAGATTACTGAGCGTGGTGTTGGTAACGGTATCTCGATGTTGATTTTCGCAGGTATCGTCGCCGGTCTTCCGAGAGCGATCGGGCAGTCTTTCGAGTCTGCACGTCAGGGTGATATCAACATTTTCGCCCTGGTTGCCATCGGTTTGCTGGCAGTAGCGATTATCGGTTTTGTGGTGTTCATTGAGCGTGGCCAGCGTCGTATTGCTGTTCACTACGCCAAGCGTCAGCAGGGCCGCAAGGTCTTTGCCGCGCAGACCAGCCACTTGCCGCTGAAAGTGAATATGGCCGGTGTTATTCCGGCGATTTTCGCGAGCAGCATCTTGCTGTTTCCGGCTTCGTTGGGTACCTGGTTTGGTCAGTCTGAAAACATGGGCTGGCTGCAGGACCTCTCTCAGTCGATCGCTCCTGGTCAGCCGTTGAATATTCTGCTGTTTAGTGCAGGGATTATTTTCTTCTGCTTCTTCTATACGGCGTTGATGTTCAATCCGAAAGACGTAGCGGAAAACCTGAAGAAGTCCGGTGCCTTTATTCCGGGCATCCGTCCAGGTGAGCAGTCTGCACGCTACATTGATGGCGTTCTGACTCGTTTGACCCTGTTCGGTGCTCTATATATGACGGCCGTGTGCTTGTTGCCCCAGTTCCTGGTGGTTGCAGCAAACGTTCCGTTCTACCTTGGCGGGACCTCGTTGCTGATCGTGGTCGTGGTTGTGATGGACTTCATGTCCCAAGTACAATCGCACCTCGTTTCGCACCAGTACGAATCCCTGATGAAGAAAGCCAACCTGAAGGGTTACGGCAGCGGCATGTTGCGCTGAGTACCCATAAGGTTCGAGGAGTTGGTGATGAAAGTTCGTGCATCGGTGAAAAAGCTGTGCCGTAACTGCAAGATTATTCGCCGCGAAGGTGTTGTTCGAGTAATTTGCAGCGCGGAACCGCGTCACAAACAGCGCCAAGGCTGAGTGTGATCCGCTTGAAGCCCGGCAGCTAGTGCGCTGCCGGGTTGATTATTTGTTATTACAGCGATATTATCTCGCGCCCTATTTCTTGGCTTCCGGGGCGTAGGTAGCTGTCAATTGGAGTCCCACTGAATGGCCCGTATTGCAGGCGTTAACATTCCAGATAACAAGCACACTGTTATCTCGCTGACCTACATCTATGGTGTTGGTCGCACTACTGCGCAGAAAATTTGCGCGGTCGCTGGGGTAAACCCAGCCGCTAAGATCAAGGATCTGAGCGACGAGCAGGTTGAATTGCTGCGTGGCGAAGTGGCGAAGTTCACCACTGAAGGTGACCTGCGTCGCGAAATCAACATGAAAATCAAGCGTTTGATGGACCTCGGTTGCTATCGCGGTCTGCGTCATCGTCGTGGTCTTCCAGTACGCGGTCAGCGTACCAAGACTAACGCGCGTACCCGTAAAGGTCCGCGTAAGCCGATCCGCAAGTAATCGCCCCCGCGAATCGACAGGAAAATTATCATGGCAAAACCTGCTGCTCGTCCTCGTAAAAAAGTTAAAAAGACAGTGGTTGATGGCATCGCCCACATCCATGCTTCTTTTAACAACACCATCGTGACCATCACCGACCGTCAAGGTAACGCGCTTTCTTGGGCTACCTCCGGTGGTTCGGGTTTCCGCGGTTCCCGCAAGTCCACCCCGTTCGCTGCTCAAGTAGCTGCTGAACGTGCTGGTCAAGCTGCGCTGGAATACGGCCTGAAAAACCTCGACGTTAACGTCAAAGGTCCAGGTCCAGGTCGTGAGTCCGCTGTCCGTGCTTTGAACGGCTGTGGCTATAAGATCGCCAGCATCACCGACGTGACGCCAATCCCGCACAACGGGTGCCGTCCGCCGAAGAAGCGCCGCGTGTAATCCAGGAGATTGTAAAGAATGGCTCGTTACATTGGTCCAAAATGCAAACTCGCTCGTCGCGAAGGCACCGATCTCTTCCTGAAGAGCGGCGTGCGCGCGATCGAATCGAAGTGCAACATTGAAGCAGCACCTGGTATCCACGGCCAACGCCGCGGTCGCCAGTCCGATTACGGCACCCAACTGCGTGAAAAGCAGAAGGTCCGTCGTATCTACGGCGTTCTCGAGCGTCAGTTCAGCGGCTACTACAAAGAAGCTGCTGGCAAGAAAGGTGCAACCGGTGAAAACCTGCTGCAACTGCTCGAATGCCGTCTGGACAACGTTGTATACCGTATGGGCTTTGGTTCTACTCGTGCCGAATCCCGTCAGCTGGTATCGCACAAGTCGATCAGCGTTAACGGCCAGACCGTAAACGTTCCGTCCTACCAGGTTCGTGCTGGTGACGTGGTCGCTGTTCGCGAGAAAGCAAAAAACCAACTTCGCATTGTCCAAGCTCTCGATCTGTGTGCCCAACGTGGCCGCGTAGAATGGGTAGAAGTAGACACTGAGAAGAAGTCGGGCGTTTTCAAGAACGTTCCAGCTCGCAGTGATCTGTCCGCCGACATCAACGAAAGCCTGATTGTCGAGCTCTACTCCAAGTAAGGGCTAGAAAATAGGTGCATCCATGCAGATTTCGGTAAATGAGTTCCTGACACCCCGCCACATTGATGTGCAGGTTGTCAGTCCAACCCGCGCCAAAATCACACTCGAGCCTCTCGAGCGTGGTTTTGGCCACACCCTGGGCAACGCGCTGCGCCGCATCCTGTTGTCCTCAATGCCCGGCTGTGCAGTAGTCGAGGCCGAGATTGACGGTGTGCTCCACGAGTACAGCGCCATCGAAGGTGTACAGGAAGACGTAATTGAAATCCTGTTGAACCTTAAAGGTCTGGCTATCAAGCTGCACGGCCGTGACGAAGTTACGCTGACCTTGTCGAAGAAGGGTTCGGGGGTGGTTACCGCTGCCGATATTCAGCTGGATCATGATGTCGAGATCGTTAACCCCGATCACGTAATCGCTAACCTGGCGTCTAACGGCGCCCTGAACATGAAGCTCACTGTAGCTCGTGGTCGTGGTTATGAACCGGCCGACTCGCGTCAGAGCGATGAAGATGAAAGCCGCAGCATTGGTCGCTTGCAGCTTGACTCTTCGTTCAGCCCGGTTCGCCGCATCGCATACGTGGTGGAAAACGCCCGTGTCGAGCAGCGTACTAACCTGGACAAGCTGGTTATTGATCTGGAAACCAACGGTACTCTGGACCCTGAAGAGGCTATCCGTCGCGCTGCAACCATTCTGCAACAGCAGTTGGCTGCGTTCGTCGACCTCAAAGGCGACAGCGAACCAGTGGTAATCGAGCAGGAAGACGAGATCGATCCGATCCTGCTTCGCCCGGTTGACGATCTGGAACTGACTGTACGTTCGGCTAACTGCCTTAAGGCGGAAAACATTTACTACATCGGCGACCTGATTCAGCGTACCGAAGTAGAACTGTTGAAGACTCCGAACCTGGGCAAGAAATCCTTGACTGAAATCAAGGACGTTCTGGCCTCCCGCGGTCTGTCCCTCGGCATGCGCCTCGACAACTGGCCGCCTGCAAGTCTTAAGAAGGACGACAAGGCGACTGCCTGATCGTCGTAATCACCGAACGTGAGTTTGGTAAGGAATGAACCATGCGTCATCGTAAAAGTGGACGTCACCTGAGCCGTACCAGCTCGCACCGTAAGGCCATGTTCCAAAACATGGCGGTGTCGCTGTTCGAGCACGAGCTGATCAAAACTACACTGCCGAAAGCTAAAGAACTGCGTCGCGTTGCTGAGCCGCTGATCACTTTGGCTAAGACAGACAGCCTGGCTAACCGCCGTCTGGCCTTCGACCGTACTCGTTCGAAAGCTATCGTTGGTAAGCTCTTCAACGACCTGGGCAAGCGTTACGCTACCCGTGAGGGTGGCTACCTGCGCATCCTCAAGTGCGGTTTCCGCGCTGGCGACAACGCGCCTATGGCGTATGTCGAGTTGGTTGATCGTGCTACTGCCGGCGAAGCTGTAAGCGCCGAGTAAGACGACAGTCTGTTACGAAGAACCGGGCCTAGCGCCCGGTTTTTTGTGCGCGTAAGAAAAGCGCCATGGATACAAGCGTGCATCGATCTGGCCGCGGCATTATGGGCGTCGGGTGTATTGGTAGTAATTTTCTATTGATGTCCACAATTTAATGAATTTGTAGACGTCATGTTGATGATCAATACTCACTGCAAGCCGATTAGCCGGCAGTTCCAAGTCCGACCTGAGGAAGATTGAACATGAGCCAGAACAAAATTCTTACCACCGCCAGCGGCGCTCCCGTGGCGGATAACCAGAACTCCCGTTCCGCCGGCCCGCGTGGCCCGTTGTTGCTCGATGATTTTCACCTGATCGAGAAGCTCGCTCACTTCAACCGCGAAAACATCCCTGAGCGTCGCGTACACGCCAAAGGTTCGGGTGCTTACGGCACGTTCACCGTCACCCGGGACATTACTCAGTACACCAGCGCCAAGCTGTTCGAGGCCGTTGGTAAACAAACGCCGACCTTTCTGCGTTTCTCCACGGTTGGTGGCGAACGTGGTTCGGCGGATACCGAGCGCGACCCTCGTGGCTTTGCCTTGAAGTTCTACACCGAAGAAGGCAACTGGGACATCGTCGGTAACAACACCCCGGTGTTCTTCATCCGCGACCCACTCAAGTTCCCTGATTTCATCCACACTCAAAAACGCCTGCCGCAAAGCAATCTGAAAAGCGCGCAGATGATGTGGGATTTCTGGTCGCACTCCCCGGAGGCGCTGCACCAGGTCACCATCCTATTTTCCGATCGCGGTATCCCTGACGGTTACCGCCACATGCACGGCTTCGGTAGCCACACCTACAGCTTGATCAACGCCAAGGGCGAGCGGCACTGGGTGAAGTGGCACTACAAGACCAAGCAAGGCATCAAGAACCTGGCACCGGCCGAGGCGGCACGTTTGGCCGGTACCGACCCTGATTACGCACAGCGCGATCTGTTTGGTGCGATCGAGCGCGGGGATTTCCCGAAATGGCGCGTCTGCATTCAGATCATGACCGAGGCCCAGGCCAACGCACATTACGAGAACCCCTTTGACGTGACCAAAACCTGGTCGCAGAAGGAGTTCCCGCTGATCGAAGTCGGTGAGCTGGAGCTCAACCGTAATCCGCAGAACTACTTCGCCGAAGTGGAACAAGCGGCGTTCGGCCCGAGCAACATGGTCCCGGGTGTTGGCCTGTCGCCGGACCGCATGCTGCAAGGTCGCGTCTTCGCTTACGCAGATGCCCACCGCTACCGTATCGGCACCAACCACCAGCAATTGCCGGTGAATGCCCCACGTAGCCCGGTCAACAGCTACCAGCGTGATGGCTCGATGGCCTTCGGCAGCAACGGTGGTGCGGCGCCCAACTATGAGCCAAACAGCTACGCCGACGCGCCGAAACAAGCGCCACAGTACGCCGAGCCCGCATTGGCCCTGAGCGGTGCCGCGGATCGTTACGATCACCGCGAAGACACCGACTATTACAGCCACGCCGGTGCGCTGTTCCGCCTGATGAACGATGAGCAGAAAGCCTTGCTCACCGGCAACATCGCAGGCGCCATGGCGGGGGTTTCCAGTGATGTGGTCCAGCGTCAGTTGCAGCACTTCTTCAAAGCCGATCCGGCTTATGGAGAAGCAATCGCAAAGGCGCTGGGTGTATCGATTAACTGACTCTAAACGATAAGCAGAACCGCCCTCATTTGGGCGGTTTTTGCGTTAATTCAGCTGCTTTTCTCAGGAAATCTTCACTTTTCAGCCGTTGGCTCCGTGACCTATGGGTCAGCATGGTTCAAACTAAAGACTTTCAAGCAGGGAGATGTAGGGCGATGCAAGGTCACCCCGACGTAATCGATTACCTCAACACGTTGCTGACGGGCGAACTCGCGGCTCGTGACCAATATTTCATCCATTCGCGTATGTACGAAGACTGGGGCTTTACCGAGCTCTACGAGCGTATCAACCATGAGATGGAAGAAGAGACCCAGCACGCCGACGCATTGATGCGCCGTATCCTGATGCTCGAAGGCACGCCACGCATGCGTCCTGACGACTTGGACGTAGGCACAACGGTGCCTGAGATGCTCGCCGCTGACCTGCGCCTCGAGAACAGGGTCCGTGCAGCGCTGTGCAAGGGCATCGAGCTGTGCGAGCAGCACAACGACTATGTCACCCGTGAAATTCTGCGCGTGCAGTTGGCCGATACCGAAGAAGATCACACCTACTGGCTGGAAAAGCAGCTGGGCCTGATCAAGCTGGTCGGCCTGGAGAATTACCTGCAATCGCAGTTCTGATTCCCGGCTGTAAAAAAGCCCCTGTCACCGTTGAAGTGACAGGGGCTTTTTATTGGGCCGGATAAATCAGGCCCGGTCGCGCGCGAGCAACGGTTTCAAGTAGTAACCCGTGTGCGATTGCGGCATCTCGGAGACCTGCTCCGGCGTACCTACCGCGATGATCTGACCGCCCTTGGAACCGCCTTCCGGCCCGAGGTCGACCAGCCAGTCGGCGGTCTTGATCACATCCAGGTTGTGCTCGATCACCACCACGGTGTTGCCGTGGTCACGCAGGCGGTGCAACACATCCAGCAATTGCTGAATGTCCGCGAAGTGCAGGCCCGTGGTCGGCTCATCGAGGATATACAGGGTTTTACCGGTGTCGCGCTTGGACAGCTCGCGAGACAGCTTGACCCGTTGCGCTTCACCACCGGACAGCGTGGTCGCCGATTGCCCCAGCTTGATGTACGACAAGCCCACATCCATCAGCGTCTGTAGCTTGCGCGCCAACGCCGGAACCGCGTCGAAGAACACCCGCGCTTCCTCGATGGTCATCTCCAGGGTTTCGTGGATGTTCTTGCCCTTGTATTTGATCTCAAGGGTTTCGCGGTTGTAGCGCTTGCTCTTGCACACATCGCACGGCACGTAGATGTCCGGCAGGAAGTGCATCTCCACCTTGATCAAGCCATCGCCCTGGCACGCTTCGCAGCGCCCTCCCTTGACGTTGAACGAGAACCGGCCCGGCCCGTAGCCCCGCGAGCGGGATTCCGGCACGCCGGCGAACAACTCGCGAATGGGCGTGAACAGCCCGGTATAGGTCGCCGGGTTGGAGCGGGGGGTACGGCCAATTGGGCTCTGGTCGATATCGACCACTTTGTCGAGGAGCTCCAGGCCCTTGATGCTGTCATGCGCAGCCGCTTCCAGCGTGGTCGCGCCGTTCAGGGCGGTGGCGCTCAACGGGAACAGCGTGTTGTTGATCAGCGTCGACTTGCCGGAGCCGGAAACACCGGTCACGCAGGTCAGCAGACCCAGCGGAATTTCCAGGTCGACATTGCGCAGGTTGTTGCCGCGCGCGCCCTTGAGGTGCAACGCCATCTTCTTGTTGCGTGGCGTGCGCTTGGACGGCACTTCAATCCTCACGCGCCCGGACAGGTACTTGCCGGTCAGCGAGTCTGGATGAGCCATCACTTCGGCAGGCGTGCCTTGGGCGACGATATGCCCACCATGCACGCCAGCGCCCGGGCCGATATCGACCACATAATCGGCCAGGCGAATCGCGTCTTCGTCGTGCTCGACCACGATCACCGTGTTGCCGATGTCCCGCAGGTGTTTCAGCGTGCCCAGGAGGCGATCGTTGTCGCGCTGGTGCAAGCCAATCGACGGCTCATCAAGGATATACAACACGCCCACCAGGCCGGCGCCGATCTGGCTGGCCAGGCGGATGCGCTGGGCTTCACCGCCCGACAAGGTATCCGCGCTGCGGTCCAGCGACAGGTAATCCAGGCCGACGTTGACCAGGAACTGCAGGCGCTCGCGAATCTCCTTGAGGATCTTGTCGGCAATCTCCCCACGGCGTCCGGTCAGCTTGAGTACGCCGAAATATTCACAGGCGTCGCCAATCGGCAGGTTGGTCACCGCCGGCAGGGTCTTCTCGCCAACCCATACGTGCCGCGCCTCACGGCGCAGGCGGGTGCCTCGGCAATCCGGGCAGGGCTGGGTGCTGAGGAACTTGGCCAGTTCTTCCCGCACGCTCGCCGACTCGGTCTCGCGGTAGCGGCGTTCGAGGTTGGGTACGATGCCTTCGAACGGATGCGAGCGCTTGACGATATCGCCACGGTCGTTGAGGTATTTGAAGTCGACGTTCTGCGAGCCGCTGCCGTTGAGAATGACCTTCTGCTGATCCGCCGGCAGTTGGTTGAACGGTACTTCCAGGCTGAACTTATAGTGCGAGGCCAATGAGCCGAGCATCTGGAAGTAATAGACGTTACGCCTGTCCCAGCCGCGTATCGCGCCTTCCGCCAGCGTCAGCTCGCCATTGACCAGGCGCTTGATGTCGAAAAACTGCTTCACGCCCAGGCCATCGCAGGTCGGGCAGGCGCCGGCCGGGTTGTTGAAGGAAAACAGCTTGGGTTCCAGCTCGCTGATGGCGTGGCCACAGATCGGGCAGGCAAAGCGTGCGGAGAAGATGATCTCTTCGCCCGGTTCGTCGTCCATCGGCGCGACCAGGGCGATACCGTCCGCCAGCTTCAGGGCTGTCTCGAAGGATTCCGCCAGGCGCTGCTGCAAGTCGGCGCGTACTTTGAAGCGGTCGACCACGACATCGATCGAGTGCTTCTTCTGCTTGTCGAGCTTCGGCGCTTCGTCCAGCTCGTACAGCTTGCCGTTGATCCGCGCACGCACGAAACCTTGCGCGCGCAGTTCTTCAAACACTGAAAGGTGTTCACCCTTGCGCTCGCGAATCACCGGCGCCAGCAGCATCAGCTTGGCGCCTTCCGGCTGGGCCAGCACCAGGTCGACCATCTGGCTGACGGTCTGGGCTTCCAGCGGGATGTCGTGGTCCGGGCAGCGCGGGATACCGACGCGCGCATACAGCAGGCGCAGGTAGTCGTAGATCTCGGTGATGGTGCCCACGGTGGAGCGCGGGTTGTGGGAAGTCGACTTCTGCTCGATGGAAATTGCCGGCGACAGGCCTTCGATGGTGTCGACGTCGGGTTTTTCCATCATCGACAGAAACTGGCGGGCATAGGCCGACAGCGACTCGACATAGCGCCGCTGGCCTTCGGCGTACAGCGTGTCGAACGCCAGCGACGATTTGCCGGACCCGGACAAACCGGTGATGACGATCAGTTTGTCCCGGGGCAGGGTCAGGTCGATGTTCTTCAGGTTGTGGGTTCTAGCCCCACGAATCAGGATCTTGTCCAAGATGGCCTCGCACGGCGGGCGTAAATAATGCCGGAGTATACGGCTAAAGACTGGATGAATATACACTGTCAAGGTGCCAGGTGCAGCCTTACATGAAACCTGCGCGGCAAACCGCCGCATATACCCTCTCAATCGATGGGACTGGTAGAATCGCCGCCGGTTCACACGAGGTTTTTCCATGCACGATCCCCACAGCGAACGCATGAGTAGCGGCGAGACCCGAGCAGCAAGCGGTCTGGCCCTGGTGTTCGCCTTCCGTATGCTTGGCATGTTCATGGTGTTGCCGGTGCTGGCGACCTACGGGATGGATCTCGCAGGCGCGACCCCCGCCCTGATCGGCCTGGCCATTGGCGCTTATGGCCTGACCCAGGCGATTTTCCAGATTCCGTTCGGGATCATTTCCGACCGCATCGGCCGCCGCCCGGTGATCTACCTCGGGTTGATCGTGTTTGCCCTCGGCAGCGTACTCGCGGCCCAGTCCGATTCGATCTGGGGCGTGATCGCCGGGCGTGTCCTACAGGGCGCTGGCGCGATTTCCGCAGCGGTCATGGCCTTGCTGTCGGACCTTACCCGCGAACAACACCGCACCAAGGCCATGGCCATGATCGGCATGACCATCGGCCTGTCGTTCGCCGTCGCGATGGTGGTCGGCCCGTTGCTGACCCGCGCCTTCGGTTTGCACGGGCTGTTCCTGGCCACCGGCGGCATGGCGTTGTTCGGTATCGTGATCGTGGCCTTCATGGTGCCGCGTTCCACCGGCACTCTGCAGCACCGTGAATCCGGCGTCGCGCGCCAGGCGCTGCTGCCGACCCTCAAACACCCGGACCTGCTGCGCCTGGATTTGGGTATCTTTGTATTGCACGCGATGCTGATGAGCAGCTTCGTGGCCTTGCCCCTGGCCCTGGTGGAAAAAGCCGGGCTGCCCAAGGAACAGCACTGGTGGGTCTATCTGACCGCGCTGCTGATTTCATTCTTCGCCATGATCCCGTTCATCATCTATGGCGAGAAGAAACGCAAAATGAAACGAGTTTTACTCGGCGCCGTCGTGACGCTGATGCTCACTGAGCTATTCTTCTGGCAGTTCGGCGACAGCCTGCGGGCGCTGGTAATCGGTACGGTGGTGTTCTTCACCGCGTTCAACCTGCTGGAGGCTTCGCTGCCTTCGCTGATCAGTAAAGTTTCACCGGCCGGCGGCAAGGGCACGGCGATGGGGGTGTATTCCACCAGCCAGTTCCTGGGCTCTGCACTGGGCGGCATCATGGGTGGCTGGATGTTCCAGCACGGCGGTTTGTCGGTTGTGTTCCTCGGATGCGCAGGTCTGGCTGCCCTCTGGCTAGCCTTTGCTGTTACCATGCGCGAACCTCCCTATGTGACGAGTCTGCGCTTGCCGTTATCGCCTGAAGCGATACGCGAAGCTGGCTTGGCCGAGCGTCTTAAGGCCGTTACAGGGGTTACCGATGCTGTGGTTATTGCTGAAGAAGCCGCCATCTACATCAAATTGGACACCGAATTATTGGATCGCGCGACGCTCGAGCAACTGGTCAACCCAGTGCCGACAGCGCGCCCAGCTTAGGAGAACGTTATGGCCCGTGGGGTTAACAAAGTCATATTGGTCGGTACATGCGGCCAGGATCCCGAAGTTCGCTACTTGCCTAACGGTAACGCCGTGACCAACCTGAGTCTGGCGACCAGCGAACAGTGGACCGACAAGCAGACCGGCCAGAAGGTCGAGAAAACCGAATGGCACCGTGTGTCGATGTTCGGCAAAGTGGCAGAGATCGCTGGTGAATACCTGCGCAAAGGTTCGCAGGTCTACATCGAAGGCAAACTGCAGACCCGCGAGTGGGAAAAAGACGGCATCAAGCGTTACACCACTGAAATCGTGGTCGACATGCAAGGCACCATGCAACTGCTCGGCGGCCGTCCACAGGGCGACCAACAGGGCCAGGGCGGCATGTCCAACTCGGCACCGCGTCCACAGCAGTCGCGTCCGCAGCCAAGCCAGCAACCACAGCGTGAGTCGCGCCCAGCGCCACAACAGGCCGCTCCGCAACCGGCTGCGGATTTCGACAGCTTTGATGACGATATTCCGTTCTAGCGCATACCGCAGCAAAACAGTTACATACTAAAAGAACCGCACGACCTTGAAGGTCGTGCGGTTTATGTACAGTACCCAGCCTAGAGCATTGCGAAACGCAACATATCTTCATTGGCTCGTTGCTTGTGCGTGTCGGTCAACCCATGCGGAGCGCCCGTATAGACCAGCAACTGGGCATGCGGGATTAGGCGCTTGCTTTCCAGTGCCGAAGATTGGATCGGCACGATTTGATCGTCATCACCATGAATGATGAGGGTGGGAATACTGAAACGCCTCAAGTCCGCTCGAAAGTCTGTCTCCGAAAATGCCTTGATGCTGTCAAAAGTATTTTTGTGCCCTCCCATTACACCCTGCATCCAGAATGAATTGATCAAGCCTTGCGAGGGTTCGACGCCTACCCGGTTGAATCCATAGAAAGGGCCGCTGGCCAGATCGAGGTAGAGCTGCGAACGGTTGGCGATGGAGTCGGCACGCATCCCGTCAAAAACTTCGATTGGCGTCCCTTGGGGGTTGCTGGGGGTTCTCAGCATCAGCGGCGTTACCGCGCAGATCAAGCCGGCCTTGGCCACGCGCGAAGTGCCATGGCGAGCGATATAGCGTGCAACTTCACCGCCTCCGGTGGAGAAACCGAAGAGGATCACGTTGGTCAGATCCAGGTGCTCGATCAGTTCCGCCAGGTCGTCCGCGTAGTGGTCCATGTCATTGCCGCCCCACGGCTGGCTTGAGCGGCCATGCCCGCGGCGGTCATGCGCGATGGCGCGAAAACCGTTGTTGGCGAAATGCAGCATTTGCGATTCCCAGCTGTCGCTGTTCAGTGGCCAGCCGTGGCAGAACATAACAGGCTGACCGCTGCCCCAGTCTTTATAATAAAGCTCGTTGCCTTCGCGAGTTGTCAGATAAGTCATGGCGTAGCTCCATTGACGTGAACAGACTTGGCGGTGGAGACCAGAAAGCCGTCCGTGGACACTACGCTGGCATTGGTATTAACGATTCGCAGAGGACCTGGCTCGTGCAGGTCTAACCTAATCTTAGTTCGGGTTTGCGCACGCTGCGCAGGGTGTGCAGGCATCTTCCGAAGGTGAGGTGATCCCTGGCGTTTGTTCTCATGGCTCACACGATTTAGGCTGTGGCCAACCTTTAAGCACAAGGAATGCCGCGATGACCTGGTCCGCCAAGCAATACACGCTGTTCGAACAACAGCGCACACGCCCCGTCCGTGATCTGGTCGCGGCCATTCCCAATACCGCGGTGCAAACCGCCGTCGACCTGGGCTGCGGCCCCGGTAATTCCACGCAAGTGTTGGCCGAGCGTTTTCCGCAGGCTCGCGTCACCGGCATGGACAGCTCCGACGACATGCTGGCCGACGCCCGCAAGCGCCTGCCGACGCTGAACTTCGAACGGGCGGATATTGGCGCCTGGAGCCCGGCGCAACCGTTCGATGTGATCCTGGCGAATGCTTCCCTGCAATGGCTGCCGGACCACGCCACACTCTACCCGCACCTGGTCAGCCAGTTGACCCTCGGCGGAACCCTGGCGGTGCAAACCCCGGACAACCTCGACGAGCCCGCCCATCGGCTGGCGCGTGAAGTCGCCGCCGATGGCCCATGGTCCGCCAGGATCGGCGCGGTCAAACACAATGAGCGGCACACGGCGAGCTATTACTACGAACTGCTGAGCAAACACTGCAGCGCCGTCGATGTGTGGCGCACCACCTACCTGCACCCGCTGGCGGATCACGCGGCTGTGGTGGAGTGGTTCAAGGCCTCGGCATTGCGGCCGTTCCTCGCACCGTTGAGTGACGACGAAAAAGCCGCCTTCCTACAGGACTATCAGGCGCGAATTACCCAGGCTTATCCGGCCCTGGCTGATGGCACCGTGCTGCTGCCTTTCCCGCGCCTGTTCATTATCGCAACCCGCTAGCCCCACGCCCGCATGTGGCGGTCAGGCCGCCGCCGCTTGCGCCTGCAAGTATTCCTGCGTCGACACCACGCTCGCATACCCAAATGCCAACGATGCCATATACGCCCCATGCACCTGCGCCGCCGGAATCACTTGCCCGTTGAACTCCTGATCCCGCGTGGCGCAGGCGTCATGGAGCACGGTGACCTTGTAACCGAGGTCCGCCGCCGCCCGTACCACGGCGTCGATGCACATATGGCTCATGCTGCCGACCACCACCAGGTCAGTGATGCTGCGTTGTTCCAGCACCGTGCGCAGTTGGGTTTCGCGAAACGCATTTACGAAATGTTTAAGCACCACCGGCTCACTGCCTTCGTTCAGCACCTTGGGGTGCAGATGCGCGCCTTCGGAGTCTGGGGTGAAGAACGGTGCATCTTCCGAGGTGAACTCATGGCGCACATGAATCACCGCATCGCCCGCCTGGCGAAATGCCTGCAGCGCCTGCGCGGCCTTGTCTGCCGCGGCTTCCACGCCGTCGAGTGGCCACTTGCCGTGGGGGAAGTAGTCATTCTGGATATCGATTAGGATGAGCGCTTGCTTGGCCATGTGTGTTGCCTCGTGATGGGTTGATGGGCGCCAGTATCTTAGCTGGCGCACCGACCGGGGATTGGCTGCACCGACAATAGCAGGGGGAAAACTGACAATGGCCGTGGAACGCTCGATCATCGAGTTGGGTGTGTTGATCTATCAGGGCGCGCAACTGGCGGCGGTGCATGGCCTGACCGATCTGTTCGGGGTGGCCAACCGGATCGCCGCCGCGCACCAATCCGCGCAATTGCCGCTGCTGCGGGTCAGCCATTGGCAGGTGGCGGCAGATGGTACGCCCGCGCGCGTATTCGCCAGCCATCCCGGCCCCGGCCAACCGCTGATGGCCGTGCTGGTGCCACCGTCGATTGGCGAATTCACCGAGCAACAGACGCCACCCGCGTTGTTGCAATGGCTACGCCAACAACACGCGGCGGGCACCGTGCTCGGTGGCGTGTGTATCGGCTCGATCATGCTGGCGCGCAGTGGTTTGCTGGACGGGCGCAGCGCCACCACCCATTGGTCTTCCGCCAGTACGTTCGCAGAGCATTACCCCGCGGTGCGTCTGGAAGCGGATAAACCGATCGTCGATGACGGCGACCTGATCACCACCGCCGGGCTGATGGCGTGGTCCGAACTGGGCCTGCGCCTGGTCGACCGCCTCATGGGGCCGAGCGTTGCGGCGGACACGGCACGCTTTCTGGTGATCGAACACAGCGACAGCGCCAGCCAGTGCGGCAGTAACTTTGCGCCGATTCTCGGGCATGGCGACGGCGCGATCCTGAAAGTGCAGCACTGGTTGCAAGCCAGTGGCGCGGTGGATGTCTCGGTGGCGGCGATGGCGCAGGAAGCCGGCCTCGAAGAACGCACGTTCCTGCGGCGCTTTCGCGGCGCAACGGGTTTGAAACCCACCGAATACTGCCAGCACCTGCGAGTGGGCAAAGCCCGGCAAATGCTCGAGTTCACCAACGGCACCATCGACCATATCGCCTGGACGGTGGGCTATCAGGACCCCAGCGCGTTTCGCGCCACCTTCAAGAAAATCACCGGCCTGGCGCCCAGCGAGTATCGCAGCCGGTTTGGTGTGTGAAGAATGTTTCGTCGTCACCGCCCGCGCTCGCCTCGTCAGCTTCCTATAGGCCTGATGATGTTCTGGCCTCATCGGGGGCAAGCCCCCTCCCACATTTGATTGTGTTCACAGATCAACGTGTGGGAGGGGGCTTGCCCCCGATGAGGCCTTCAAAGTCACCCTGACTCAATGCCTGATCAGCCTCTCCTGCACCGCCTGCTGATCCACATCCAGCAGTATCTGTTGCTTGCCAGCCACCCTCACCGCCGCCGGCAGCCCATCGCGATACACAATCCGGTTACCACTCACCGCCGGCACTTTGCTGCCCGGCAATAGCGTGCCCACCAGGTTCAGCGGATCAGCCCCGCACACCGCGATCAGGCTTCCATCATGGGCCCGCCGCCGCACCTCACGCAGCAGCGGGATCGCTTCCGGCAACGCAAACTGCTCGCCCGCCAACCCGCTGACGAACCGCCCGCCGCGAATCTCCCCGCGTGCCTCCAGGCGGTGAAAGGTGCGCAACAGTTCGCGCCAGCTCGGCAACCAATCTGCCTCGCGCTCCAGCAGTCGCCAGAACACCACGCCGTAGCGGCGCAGCAAGGTCATCGCCACATGCTCCAGGGTTTCGGCCGAGTGCGGGCCGGCGGCGGTCGACGGGCGTCGAATCAGCGCCCAGCGCCCGGCATCGTCCATGCCGCCGACAAATGCACCGCGCCCGCGCCGGCTGCTGCGCGCCTGGCGTTTACTCGCGGGTGTGGTCAGCGCACGCAGCCCGGCGAAGCTGTCGGCGTTCACCAGGCCGGCGCCGACCAGTTCCTGCAGCGCCGTTTCCAGCTCGCTGCGCAGCAGATGGGCTTCGTGGGCCAGCTCATCGAAAAACAACGCGCCGTGTTCGCGCAAGGTCTGCTGGACTTTCTGCGCCTTGGGCGACAACGTCGTGCTGTCGGTCTGTTCGGTCAGCCCGCTCCACAACGGCACCTGGCTGCGCGGCAGCAGCACCACGGGCGTGCTGCGCAGGGCGGTGGCGCCGGGCTTGTTGCTCAGGCGTGTCCACACCAGCTTGCCGCTGCGGCACAGGTCGTCGAGCCAGGTTGATGTGTAATCCTTGAGCCGCGCGCTGAGCAAGTCACTGTCCCAGGCCGAGGTGGCCGCCGCGTAGCCTTCGAACTGGGCGACGATCTGCGGCAACATCGCGCTGCCCTGGCCACGCGTACCGTCGGACAGGTGCTGCCAATCGAACAGAAAGCGCATGAAGTCCTGCAACGCCACAGGCTCGATTTCCCGGCGCAGGCGCTTGACCGTGTAGCGATGAATCCGCGCCAGCAGGTGCCGTTCGCACCATTGTTCCTCGCGGGCACCGGGGCTGAAACGCCCGCGCAACACATAGCCTTCCTGCTCCAGGCGGGCCAGGGCCTGGGCGATGTCGGTCACCGGCAGCCCAAGGGGCGCGGCGATTTCGATCAGGCTCAGCGGGCCGAACCCCCCGAGGCGCGCGCGCAGTACTTCCACCAGCGCGTCATCGAAGGTCCAGGGCTCATCGAAGCCGGGCAACAGCGGCAAGTCGTTGGGGTAAATCGCCCGCAAGCAACTCAGGCGTTCCACCGCCACCCACTGGCCTTGGGGCAGATGACAGGCGCGTCCGCCCTTGGCCAGCGTTTGCAACCACTGCCGCCATTGCGGCGTGACCTCGCTGTCGACGATGCACGCCAGGCTCATCAACGCTTCATGCATTTCATCCAGGCCATGGGGCGCCGGCCAGGCCTCTTCGCGCACGCCGGCGATGGCGTCGGCGTCCAGCGCGCCAAGGTCGTCGGTGCTCTGCGGGTCGCTCCAGCGCCGGTTGAGCACGGCCTGGGTGCGGCGTTCTTCCAGCGGCGCGTCGTCGAGAAAGGTGTAGGGCCGCGCGCTGAGAATTTCTGCGGCCATGGGCGAGGGCGCCGGCAGGTCGCGGCTGATCAGGCGTACCTCGCCGCGCTCGATGCGCCGCAACAGGGCCAGCCAGCCGTCGCTGTCCATCGCTTCGTGCAGGCAGTCATCCAGGGTTTGTTCGACCAGCGGGTGGTCGGGTACTTCGCGCTCGCCGGCGAGGTTTTCCAGGCACGCGATCTGGTCGGGAAACACGCTGGCGATCAGGTCTTCGCTTTTCATTCGCTGGATCTGCGGCGCCACCTTGCGCCCGCCGGTAAAACGCGGCAACGCCAGGGCCACCCCGGCGTTCCAGCGCCAGCGCACGCCGAACAACGGCGCGTCGAGCACGGCCTGGATCAGCAGGTGCTCGGCGGTCTGGCTGTTGAGATAACGCCACACCTCATCCAGCGCGAAACTGTGGCTGGTGGACAGCGACAGCACGATCGCATTCTCGCTGGCCGCCGCTTGCAGTTCGAAGTTGAAGGTGCGGCAGAAGCGCTTGCGCAGCGCCAGGCCCCAGGCGCGGTTGATGCGGCTGCCGAACGGCGTGTGGATGATCAGTTGGGTGCCGCCGGACTCGTCGAAAAACCGCTCCATGATCAGCGTGTCCTGGGACGGCAGCGCGCTGAGCGCCAGGCGCGCGCGGGCCAGGTAATCCACGATCTGCTCGGCGCTGGCGCGGTTCAGGCCCAGGGTGTCGGTGAGCCAGGCGAGGGTGGGCTGCAGATCGCCGGGCGTGACGCCGAGCAGTTCGTCCAACTGGCCCTGCAAACGCGCGACCGCCGCCGACAGTTCGCGGCTGCGCCCCGGCGCCTCGCCGAGCCAGAACGGGATGGTCGGCGGCTGGCCATGGGCGTCCTCGACCCGCACCTTGCCGGCTTCGACCCGCAAGATCCGGTAGGACGTATTACCGAGCTGGAAGACATCCCCGGCGATGCTTTCCACCGCGAAGTCTTCGTTGACGCTGCCGATGTTCAGGCCCTGAGGCTCGAGCAACACGCTGTAGTCGGCGTTGTCGGGGATGGTGCCGCCGCTGGTCACGGCGGTCAGCCTGGCGCCCCGACGGCCGCGCAGGGTGCCGGTCACGGCGTCGCGGTGCAGGTAGGCGCTGCGGATGCCCTGGCGGCCGTTGTAGCCGTTGCAGAGCATCTGCACCAGCGCCTGGTAATGGCGTTCATCCAGCTTGGCATAGGGCGCGGCGCGGTGGATAAGTTCGAGCAGCGCCTGTTCCGGCCATTCCCGTGCGCTGACTTCGGCGACGATTTGCTGGGCCAGCACGTCCAGCGGCGCGACCGGGATGTGCAAGGTGTCCAACTCGCCCCGGCGCACGCAGTCGAGCAGGGCGGCGCATTCGATCAGGTCATCGCGGGTGGTGGCGAACAGGCGCCCCTTGGGCGTGCCGCCGACCTGGTGCCCGGAGCGGCCGACTCTTTGCAGAAACCCATTGATGGAACCGGGCGAGCCGATCTGGCACACCAGGTCGACCTCTCCGATATCGATCCCCAACTCCAGGGATGCGGTGGCGATCAGCACTTGCAGCGCGCCAGCCTTGAGCCGTTGTTCGGCGTCCAGGCGCAACTCCTTGGCCAGGCTGCCGTGGTGCGCGGCCACGGCGGACTTGCCCAGGCGCTCGCTCAAATGCCGCGCCAGGCGTTCGGCCAGGCGCCGGGTGTTGACGAAAATCAGCGTGGTGCGGTGTTCGCGGGCGAGGGCGGCGAGGCGGTCGTAGACCAATTCCCACACGTCGTTGGCCATTACCGCTGACAGCGGCACCGGCGGCACTTCGATATCCAGGTCACGCGGGCGCGCATGGCCGATGTCGACGATCGCGCACGGACGTGCCGTGCCCACCAGAAAACGCGACACCGCCTCGATGGGTTTTTGCGTGGCCGACAGACCGATGCGTATCAACGGCTCGGCGCACAAGCCTTGCAGGCGTTCGAGGCTCAGGGCCAGGTGACTGCCGCGTTTGCTCGCCGCGATCGCATGGATCTCGTCGACGATCACCGTGCGCGTGCTGGCGAGCATCTGCCGGCCGGAGTCCGAGCCCAGCAGCACGTAGAGCGATTCCGGCGTGGTCACCAGGATATGCGGCGCGCGCTTGCGCATCAGCACGCGGTCTTTTTGCGGCGTGTCGCCGGTACGCACGGCGGTGCGGATCGCCAGCGGTGGCAGGCCCAGTTGCTGTAAATGCGCGGTGATCCCGGTCAGCGGGGTTTGCAGGTTGATCTGGATGTCGTTGGACAGCGCCTTGAGCGGCGACACATACACCACCAGGGTTTCATCCGGCAGTTGCCCGCCGTTGGCCAGGCCTTGATGAACCAGGTCATCGAGCACCGCGAGGAAGGCCGTCAGCGTCTTGCCGGAGCCGGTGGGCGCGGCGATCAGCGTCGAGCGGCGCTGGCGGATCAGCGGCCACGCCTGGGCCTGGGCGTGGGTCACCGAGGGGAAGGTGCTGCGGAACCAGGCGCTGACGGCGGGGTGAAAGCCGTTCAAGACCGTATCGGTTGTTTCAGGAAGGTTCATGATCCCTATATGCAACCGCCCGGGCCAAGTTGCAAGCCCGCACTTTGTCCGTGACGGTTGCGCTACAAACCCGCAAAATGCAACGATTCTGGCAAATACCCACGGCAAGGCTCAAACGCCTGTCGATACTAACCATCGTTCCAAACAGACCGGGCCAGCTCAATCTATGCGAATGCGCCTTATGTTGTTGGGCGGCGGGAATGCCCTCGGGCAGGCGCTGATTCGCCTCGGTGCAGAGGAAGACATCGGTTTCCTCGCCCCCAAACCGCCCCAAGACGGCTGGGATGCCGCGAGCCTTACCCAATTGCTCGACGACACCCGTCCCGATGCGTTGATCAACCTCGCCTACTATTTCGATTGGTTCCAGGCCGAAACGGTCAGCGAAAGCCGTCTGGCCGCCCAGGAGTCGGCGATCGAACGCCTGGCCGAACTGTGTCAGCACCACAGCATCACCTTGCTGCAACCGTCCAGCTACCGCGTGTTCGATGGCTCCCGCGCCACTGCCTACAGCGAAAAGGACGAGCCGGTGCCCCTAGGCCTGCGCGGCCAGGCGTTGTGGCGTATCGAACAGAGCGTGCGCGCCACCTGCCCGCAGCATGTGTTGCTGCGCTTTGGCTGGCTGCTGGATGACAGTGTCGACGGCACCCTCGGGCGTTTCCTGGCGCGGGCCGAGCAGACTGAAGAACTGCTGATGGCGGACGACCGTCGCGGCAACCCGACGCCGGTGGACGATGCGGCGCGGGTGATCATCTCCGTGCTCAAGCAACTCGATTGCGCGGCGCCGCTGTGGGGCACTTATCACTACGCCGGTCACGAGGCGACCACGCCGTTGGCGCTGGGCCAGGCGATCCTCACCGAAGCGCGCAGTTTCCGTGCGCTGGTGATCGAAGCCCCCACCGCCCAGGCCCATGCGGCTCGGCCGGATGCCGGTGAAGAACCGCAACACGCGGTGCTGGCCTGCAAGAAAATTCTCCACACCTTCGGCATCAAGCCGCGGGCGTGGCGGGCGGGGTTGCCGGCGTTGCTGGATCGGTTCTACCGCCGTAGCTGAAACACCCCAAAGCAAAATGTGGGAGGGTGCTTGCCCCCGATAGCGGTGGCTCAGTCAATGAATCTGTTGACTGACGCCGCGCTATCGGGGGCAAGCCCCCTCCCACATTGGTTTTGCGGTGTTTGTTAAATATCGCTTAGAACTTGTAGCCGATACCGACCATGTAAACGAATGGATCAACGTCAACATTGACCTTGGCGCGAGTGCCAGGCACGGCGTTGTAGTTCACTGTGGCCTTGGTGTTGATGTCGATGTAGCGCGCCTGGGCGTTGATCATCCACTTGTCGTTGATCATGTAGTCGGCGCCGATCTGCGCGGCCCAGCCCCAGGAGTTTTCGGCCTTGAAGTTGCTGAAACCGTTTTGTTTCGCGCTGCCGCTGACGCTCTCGTCATAGATCCAGGTGTAGTTGATACCGGCACCCACATACGGTTGGAACGCCGATTTGCTGTCCAGCGGGTAGTACACGACGCTCAGGGTTGGCGGCAGTTGTTTCAGGGAGCCGAGTTTACCGTTGGCTGGGCTCAAAGCGGTATTCTTGAGCTTCACGTCATGCGAGAACGGTGTGGCCGCCAGCAGTTCGATACCCCAGTGGCTGGTGAACATGTAGGCGAAGTTCAGACCCAGTTGCGTGTCGCTGCTCAAGGTCGCTTTGCCGCCCAGGTTCGTGCCGGCAATTGGGCCCTGGTCAACTTTGACGCTGCCGCTGTCGGTATTCGGGTTCACGGTGATTGCACCTGCGCGAACCAGAATGTCACCGGCCTCGTGAGCGTGGGCAACGGGGGCGGCGAGGGCGAGCGCGAAGAGTGACGCGCCGAGCAGAGACTTATTGTTCATGGGAGCTCCAGAGGACGTTTAAAGGTTGTACATCCAATGGTAAAGATCGTTCCGTTCGGTCTTTTGACGCAGCTCAATGAATGGGTGATAAGCGCTATTCCGGCAATTCGTAGACGTAAATCTTCTCGGCATCCATCTGATAGCCGGCGTCGGCCAACTCACTGGAGGACGGTTTGACCTGCATCACGCCCTCGATCCAATACGGCTGATACAGCTCGTCGAGCTTCACGCCGACTTCGCTTTTCACATGCACGATCTGGTTCGACGGCGGTGGCGGTACGTGAATGCACGCGCCGAAATACGGCACCAACAGGAACTCGGTGGTACGGCCTTCTTCACTGACTTCCAGCGGCACGATATAGCCCGGCAGGCGGATATGCCGGCCGTCGAGGCTTGGCACCACCGGTGCGTTGGGCAAGTCCTGCTTGGCCGCTGGCGCGGCCTCCACCGACAACGCATCGGCCATTTTCGACAGGTCGTGCAGCGGTTTCATATTGGGGATTTCCGGCGGCGCGTCCGCCGGGATCATCTCCTGCCAGGACAAATCCTTCGGCTGATCCTCCGCCCAGGCGGGCGCGGCCAGCAGCAACAACAGGGCAAACAGGGCACGACGCATCGAAGCCTTCCTCATAAACGTATGGACAGGCCATCGGCCAAGGATTGTCGATAGGCCCGCCACGCCGGCACGCTGCCCATCAGCAGCGCCGCCGCGAGGATACCGGCGAGCAAGCTCCATTCATACTCGCTGGGCCAGGCCATCGGCAGGTCCAGGCCGTAGTTGGCCTGCAGGTACCCGCGTGAAGCGGCGATGCACACGTACAGCAGACCCACGCCGACGATCACACCGGACAGCGCCAGGGCAAAGGCTTCGAAGATCAGCAACGTCGCGATATGCCACGGCCGCGCGCCCACCGAACGCAGGATCGCCATTTCGCGACGGCGCTCGTTGAGGCTGGTGAGGATCGCGGTGAGCATGCCGATCAAACCGGTCAGCACCACGAACAGCGAGATCACGAACAGCGCTTTTTCCGCGGTGCCCATCATGCTCCACAGCTCTTGCAGCGCCACGCCGGGCAGGATCGCCAGCATCGGTTCGCCACGGAACTCATTGATCTCGCGTTGCAGGGCGAAGGTGGAGATCTTGTTGTTCAAGCCGAGCATGAAGGCGGTGATCGCTTGCGGGGTCAGGTCCATGTTGCGCGCCTGATCGGCACTGATGCGGCCTTTGCCCTGGGCTGGCACGCCGTTGTGCCAGTCGATATGGATCGCCTCCATGCCGCCGAGGCTGATATGCAGTGTGCGGTCCACCGGGGTGCCGGTGCGCTTGAGGATGCCGACCACGGTGAACGGTTTGTCATCGTGCTTGACCAGGCTCACCACCGCCACGCCATGGGCCAGCACCAACTGGTCGCCGAGCTTGTAGTGCAGCGCTTCGGCCACTTCGGCGCCGAGTACCACTTCGAACGGATCGGTGGCGAAGGCGCGGCCGCTGGCCAGTTCGAGGTGTTGCTTGCGGCCGTACTGGTAGTGCTCGAAATAGGATTCGTTGGTGCCCATCACCCGGTAGCCGCGATGGGAGTCGCCGAGGGAGATCGGAATCGCCCATTTCACCTGCGGGTTGGCGGCGAAGTGTTCGTAGCTGTCCCAACGGATATTGTTGGTGGCGTTGCCGATACGGAACACCGAATACAGCAGCAGGTTGACTGAGCCGGAACGCGCGCCGACGATCAGGTCGGTGCCGCTGATGGTGCTGGCGAAACTGTTGCGCGCTTCAACGCGCACCCGCTCCACCGCCAGCAGCAGGCACACCGAGAGGGCGATGGCGAAGGCGGTGAGGATCGCGGTAAAGCGGCGGTTAGCCAGGCTGGCCATGGCTAGACGGAACAGATACATCTCAAACCTCTGCGGGCGTGGCGGCGCGATTGAGTTCGGCCAGCGACAGGTGACGGTCGAACAGCGGGGCCAGGCTCTGGTCATGGCTGACAAACAACAGGCTGGCGCCGGCCTCGCGGCATTCGGCGAACAACAGTTGCAGGAAGGCTTCGCGGGCGTCGTAGTCCAGCGCCGAGGTGGGCTCGTCGGCGATCACCAGCTCCGGCTGGCCGATCAGCGCACGGGCGGCGGCCACCCGTTGTTGCTGGCCGATCGACAGCGAGTCGGCGCGGCGCTCCAGCAGGGCGCTGTCCTTCAACCCCAGGTGCGCCAGCAACGCCGCGGCGGCCTGGTCGACACTGCCGTGGCGCTGTTTGGCCCGCTGCGCGCGCAGCTTGGAAAAGTGGCACGGCAACTCGACGTTTTCGCGCACCGACAGGAACGGCAGCAGGTTGAACTGCTGGAAGATGTAGCCGGTATGGTCGACGCGAAAACGGTCGCGGGCACTGGCCGAGAGTTCGGTCAGTTCCTGGCCGAGCAGACGGATGCTGCCCCGGCCGGGTGTCTGCACGCCGCCCAGCAGGCCGAGCAGGGTGGTCTTGCCACTGCCGCTGGGGCCCTTGAGAAACAGGGTCTCCCCCGGTTCCAGGCGGAACGCGGGGATGTCCAGCAACGGCGGGTGTCCGGGCCAGTTGAAGCCCAGGTCGGACAGTTCGATCAATGCGTGGCTCATGGCTACTCAGAACTTCAGGGTGGCTGCTGTGACCGTCGCTTCCACACCTTGCTGGCCGCTCGGGCCGATCAGTTGTACCTGAATTTTCTGGGTGGCGGGGAAGGTCTTGAACACCTGGCTCAGGTCGAGGTTGCTCAAGGCCGTCGGCGTGGCGCAGGTAAATTGGTAGTGGGCGTGGATTTCGCTGTGGTCGTGATGATGCTCGTGGGCGGCCGCGCCTTTGCTGTCGGTGGCGTGGTCGTCATCGTCGTCATCATGCTCGGCTTCGGGCTTGTCGCCGAACAGCGGGCTGTTGAGTTCCTGGGTGCTGACCACGCAACCGGCGGCCTTGGGCAGATTGAACAGGACGGCTGGGTTTTCCAGCTGTTTGCGCACGGCGGCGACCTTGGCTTTGTCGGCGGCGCTGGTGGCCGGGTGTTCGAACCCCACCAGGTTCATCGCCGGGCTGTCCAGCTCAAGCTCCAGGGCCTGGCCGTCGAGCACCGCGTTGAGACGGCCGACCCCGTGTTCATGGGCTCCCAGGCTGGCATGCTCATGATCATGCTCGTCAGCGGCGTGGGCGATAGCCAGTGGCAGCAGGGCAAACGGCAAAGCAAGCAGCAGACGGCGCATGGGGAAGCTCCAGAACATGAAATTTATGTTATGTGATCTTATAACAATAGTGTCGAGAGTTTGACCGTCCGCTTGGCGTTGCGCAAGCCGCATGGGAGCATGCCCGTCGGAAAAAATGCAGGAGTAGGGACGATGTTGCGGATTCGTGGAACTGTCGGCGACCTGCCGGTGGACTTGACCCTGGAGCTGGATGACGCTGATTGGGCACGCCTGCGCGCGCAGTTGCAGACGACGCCGGTGGCCAGCGCCACCGCTGCGCCGGCCGTTGCGGTCAAGCAGAACGATGACCTGTGGCAGAACGCCCAGGACCTGTTGCGCGCCGCCGGCCAGCTCAACGGGCTGGAATTGCTCGATCAACTGGAAGGACTGGCTGGCGACGCCGCAGCGGGCAAGCGCCTGCTGGTGCGCCTGCGCCATAGCGGCCAGGTCAAGGTCAGCAGCGGCGGTGATACGCCGCTCTATACCTGGATTGACCCGTTGTAGGCGCGAGCTTGCTTGCGAAGAGCGTCAACCACAACGCGCCCATCCTGAATGAATGCGGTGTCCTTGAGTGTTTCGCGAGCAAGCTCGCTCCTACAGGGCGATTAGTACAGCGCGGCGAACAGCTTGCGGCGGTACGCGGTCACCAGCGGGTGATCGTTGCCCAGCAGTTCGAACACCTGCAGCAAGGTCTTGTGCGGCAAGCCTTCGCTGTAGCTGCGGTTGCGGATGAACAGTTTGAGCAAGCCTTCCAGCGCGGCATCGTACTGCTGGCGTGCCAGTTGCTGAATGGCCAACTGATAGGCCGCTTCGTCGTCCTGCGGGTTTTGCGCCAGGCGGCTTTTCAGGTCGGCGGGGTCGGGCAGGTCGGCGGCCTGGCGCAGGAAGGTGATTTGCGCCTTGGCGCCGGCGAGGGCGGCCTTGTGCTCGTCGCTCTTGACGGCGTCGAGAACGGCCTGGGCTTCGCCCAATTCACCGCGTTCGGCCAGGCAGCGCGCGTACAGAATCAGCGCGCCGGCGTTGCTGTTGTCTTCGCCCAGCAGCGTGACCAGCACGGCTTCGGCTTCACTGATACGGCCCTCGGCAAACAGCGCCTGAGCCTGCTCCAGCGGGTCCGCCGCAGCCGGCGGCGGCATCTGCACGTGAGGTTCGAGCATCGCCCGCACCGCCGACTCCGGCTGCGCCCCGGCAAACCCGTCCACCGGTTGGCCGTCCTTGAACAGCACCACCGTCGGCAGGTTGCGAATACCAAAGCGCGCAACGATGTCCTGCTCGGCCTCGCAATCGACCTTGGCCAGCAGCAATTGGCCCTGATAACTCTCGGCGATCTGCGCCAGCATCGGCATTAACGCCTTGCACGGCGCGCACCACTCGGCCCAGAAGTCCACGAGCACGGGCTTTTCGAAGGAGTTCTGGATCACCGCCTGGTCGAACGTGGCGGTGGTGGCGTCGAAGATATACGGCGTGGGCTCACTCATGGGGCGTCTCGAATAAAGCGGGAATGGGGCAACTATAAGGGCTGGCGCCGCGAATGGTACAGGCTCACCTTGCGAAACTCCCAAGGCTCGGCCAAGTCCGGCAATGTCAGGGCATCGAGTATCGCCAGGCGCTGATAATCCGGATGCTGAAAGTCCCGCACCCGCGAGTCCGCCACCAGTGCTTCACGCCCGCGCGTGAGGAACTGGTCGAGCAGCGGCAGGTTGGCGCGGTCGTAGAGCACGTCGGCCACCAGGATCAGGTCGAAGCGGTCGGCCTCGGCGAAAAAGTCCGTCGAATAGCCCAGTTCAACCCCGTTGAGTTCGGCATTCGCACGGCAGGACGCCAATGCCAGTGGGTCCAGGTCGCAGGCCACCACTTCCAGCGCGCCGGCTTTGGCGGCGGCAATCCCGGCGACGCCGGAGCCGGCGCCGAAATCCAGCACGCGCTTGCCCGCGACCCATTCCGGGTTCGCCGCCAGGTAGCGTGCGAGTGCCAGGCCGCTGGCCCAGCAAAAACTCCAGTAGGGCGGCTCATGCAGGATGCGCCGGGTTTCTTCGGGGCTGAAGGCGCGGTCCATGTTGTCGGCGTCGAGCAGCCACAATGCCAGGTCGGTGCCCGGCAACGGGCAGGGCACCAGCTGTGCGTCGCCGATCAGGGCGCTCAGCGCCCGTTGCAGGTCGAGCGGTGGCGTCATGGTGCCCTGACGAGTTGCAGGGGGCCGGTGGTCTGGGTGATCGCCTGGGTGATGCGTACTGCGGGCAGGTGCAGGATCAGTTGGCCGGACTGGCTGGCGCGCCCGCGCAGTTCGACCCGCGCACCGGCCGGGAACGCGTCGGGGCTGAAGCGCAGGCGGAAGGCCAGGGGCTTGCCGTTGCCGCTCAGCACGCTGCTGGCGAGTAGTTGTTGCGGGCGGCTGCGGTCGTCGATCACCAACAGCGCCATTTCGACTTCGGCGCCGGCGGGCACGTTGGTCAGGCTGCCGTTGATCTCACGCTGGTAGGCCGGCAGCGGGCCGAGGTCTTCGATGCCGGGGACTTTTTTCTCTTGCGCCGGCTGAGGCTGCGGCGTCGAAGGTTTTGGGGCTTCGCTGCTGCAGGCGACCAGAAAACCGAACAAGGTGATTAAAACGAGTGGTCGTAACTGCATGTACGGCTCCAGAAAGGACAAAATCCGTGGCTTAAAAAACAGGAAACATAATCGTCAGCCTATATACCGTAAAGGCTATGGCTTGTCTTGCCACGGGGATGCGCTACCATGGCCCTCCCTTTTTTTGTTGCCTGCCACCATGCACTGTCCCTTCTGCGGTGCCAACGACACCAAGGTCATTGACTCGCGTCTGGTCGCCGAGGGCGATCAAGTGCGTCGCCGGCGCGAATGCCTGGCCTGCGGTGAACGTTTCACCACCTTCGAAACCGCCGAACTGGTATTGCCGCGCCTGATCAAATCCGACGGCAGCCGCCAGCCTTTCGACGAAGACAAATTACGCGCCGGTATGCAGCGCGCCCTGGAAAAACGCCCGGTGAGTGTCGAGCGGCTGGAGGCGGCGCTGGCGCATATCAAGCACAAGTTGCGCGCGACCGGCGAACGCGAGGTCAAGTCCCTGGTGGTTGGAGAGCTGGTGATGGGCGAGCTGCAAAAGCTCGACGAAGTCGCCTATATCCGTTTCGCTTCGGTGTATCGACGTTTCCAGGACCTCAATGAGTTCCGCGAAGAGATCGACCGCCTGGCCCGTGAGCCGATCAAAAAATGAACCCACTGTCTGCTGAACAGGCCATCCTCGACGCCCATTACATGGCCCGCGCCCTCGAACTGGCGCGCAACGGCCTGTACACCACCCATCCCAACCCGCGTGTGGGGTGCGTGATTGTGCGCGATGGGCAGATCGTCGGCGAAGGTTGGCATGTACGTACTGGCGAGCCCCATGCGGAAGTGCATGCCTTGCGCGCGGCCGCTGACAAAGCCCGTGGCGCCACGGCCTACGTCACCCTGGAACCCTGCAGCCATTACGGCCATACCCCGCCGTGCGCCGATGCGCTGGTGAGTGCCGGGGTGGCGCGGGTGGTCGCGGCGATGCAGGACCCCAACCCGGATGTCGCCGGGCGCGGTATGCAGCGTTTGGCTCAGGCCGGCATCGAAGTGCGCAGCGGTGTGCTCGAAGTGGAAGCGCGGGCGCTCAATAAAGGTTTCCTCAAGCGCATGGAACACGGCCTGCCGTTTGTGCGGGTCAAGCTGGCGATGAGCCTGGACGGCCGCACCGCGATGGCCAGCGGCGAGAGCCAATGGATCACCGGCCCCGCCGCCCGCGCCGCCGTGCAGCGCCTGCGCGCCGAGGCCAGCGTAGTGCTGACCGGCGCCGACACCGTGCTGGCCGATGGTGCGCGCCTGACCGTGCGCGCCGCCGAACTCGGCCTGGACGCAGAAACCACCGCGCTGGCCATGTCGCGCCCGCCGCTGCGCGTATTGATCGACGGCCGCCTGCGGGTGCCGCTCAATGCGCCGTTCTTCAAGGCCGGCCCGGCGCTGGTCATCACCTGTGTCACTGCGGAAAACCAGTTCCCCCGTGGTCCCGAGTGCCTGGTGGTGCCCGGTGTCGATGGTCAGGTCGACCTGCGCTCGGCGCTGGTGGCGTTGGCGGCCCGTGGCGTCAACGAGGTGCTGGTGGAAGCCGGGCCAAGCCTGGCGGGCGCGTTCGCCCAGCAGGGCCTGGTGGACGAATACGTGATTTTCGTCGCCGGCAAGTTCCTCGGCTCCGCAGCCCGGCCTTTGCTGGACTGGCCGCTTGAGAAACTGGCCGACGCGCCCCAACTCAAGATCACTGAAATGCGCGCTGTGGGCGATGACTGGCGAGTCACTGCCATCCCTGTGCCAGCAGCGAGCGTATAATTCTGACCGGGCGCTCAAACGCCCGCACCGTTTTCCAGGAGAAGGCCATGTTCACCGGCATTATCGAATCCATCGGCAGTATCCGTGCCATGACCCCCAAGGGCGGCGACGTGCGCCTGCTGGTTGACACTGGCAAGCTCGACCTGGGCGACGTCAAGCTGGGCGACAGCATCGCCGTCAGCGGCGTGTGCCTGACCGTCGTCGACTTGCCGGGCAACGGCTTTGCCGCCGATGTCAGCCGCGAAACCCTGGACTGCACGGCGATGAGCGACCTCAAGGCCGGCAGCCCGGTCAACCTGGAAAAAGCCCTGACCCCAACCACGCGCCTGGGCGGTCATCTGGTCAGCGGCCATGTCGACGGCGTCGGCGAAGTAGTGGCGCGCAGCGAAAACGCCCGTGCCGTGGAGTTCCGCATCCGCGCGCCCAAGGAGTTGGCCAAATACATCGCCCACAAAGGCTCGATCACCGTCGATGGCACCAGCCTGACCGTGAACGCCGTGGATGGCGCCGAATTCGCACTGACCATCATTCCCCACACCCTGAGCGAAACCATCATGGCGTCGTACCAGCCAGGTCGCCGGGTGAACTTGGAAGTCGACTTGCTTGCCCGTTACCTGGAGCGCCTGCTTATGGGCGATAAGGCCGCAGAGTCTGACTCTCGACAAAAGCCTGCCAGTAACATCACCGAAAGTTTTCTGGCCGCTAACGGCTACCTGAAATCCTGACCAAGGGGGTGCCCTGTGGCGCTCAATAGCATCGAAGAACTGGTTGAAGATATCCGCCAAGGCAAGATGGTCATCCTGATGGATGACGAAGACCGTGAGAACGAAGGCGACATCATCATGGCCGCCGAGGCGTGCAAGCCGGAGCACATCAACTTCATGGCCAAGCACGCCCGTGGGTTGATCTGCATGCCCATGAGCCGCGAACGCTGCGAGTTGCTCAAGCTGCCGCTGATGGCGCCGCGCAACGGTTCCGGGTTCGGCACCAAGTTCACCGTATCGATCGAGGCCACCACCGGCGTGACCACCGGGATCTCCGCCGCCGACCGTGCGCGCACCGTGCAAGCGGCCGCCGCGAAAGACGCCAAGGCCGAAGACATCGTCAGCCCGGGCCACATCTTCCCGCTGATGGCCCAGCCGGGCGGCACCCTTGCCCGCGCCGGCCACACCGAAGCCGCCTGCGACCTGGCGCGCATGGCCGGTTTCGAGCCGAGCGGGGTGATCTGCGAAGTGATGAACGACGACGGCACCATGGCCCGTCGTAGCGAACTCGAAACCTTTGCCGCCCAACACAACCTCAAGATCGGCACGATTGCCGACCTGATTCACTACCGGATGATCCACGAACGTACCGTTCAGCGGATTGCCGAGCAGCCGCTGGACAGCGAACTGGGCCAATTCAACCTGGTGACCTACCGTGATTCGGTGGAAGGCGACGTTCACATGGCGCTGACCCTGGGCACCATCTGCGCCGACGAACCGACCCTGGTGCGCGTGCATAACATGGACCCGCTGCGCGACCTGTTGATGGTCAAGCAACCCGGGCGCTGGAGCCTGCGCGCCGCGATGGCCGCGGTGTCCGAGGCCGGCAGCGGGGTGGTGTTGCTGTTGGGCAACCCGGTGGATGGCGACGTCTTGCTCGCGCATATTCGTGAGTCCGCCGAGCAAACCCAGGTCAAAACGCCGACCACCTACAGCATCGTCGGCGCCGGTTCGCAGATCCTGCGCGACCTTGGCGTGCGCAAAATGCGCCTGATGAGCGCACCGATGAAATTTAATGCGATATCCGGTTTCGACCTGGAAGTTGTAGAATACGTGCCCTCCGAATAAAGGCTGGCGATTGTTGCCCCTTGTTCGCGGTTAAATCATCACTGAGGGACGCACTTTTCGCGTCCCGGCTCTTTAAGAGATTTGTCGAATGACCCTGAAGACCATCGAAGGTACCTTCATCGCCCCCAAAGGCCGCTATGCCCTGGTGGTTGGCCGCTTCAACAGCTTCGTGGTTGAAAGCCTGGTAAGCGGTGCCGTGGACGCCCTGGTTCGCCACGGTGTGAGCGAGAGCGACATCACCATCATCCGTGCCCCTGGCGCCTTCGAAATTCCACTGGTTGCGCAAAAAGTTGCGCAACGGGGTGAATACGCGGCGATCGTCGCCCTGGGCGCGGTCATTCGTGGCGGTACGCCGCACTTCGAATACGTGGCTGGCGAATGCACCAAGGGCCTGGCCCAGGTGTCCATGGAGTTCGGCGTACCGGTTGCATTCGGCGTGCTGACCGTGGATTCGATCGAACAAGCCATCGAACGTTCCGGCACCAAGGCCGGTAACAAAGGTGCTGAAGCTGCCCTGTCCGCCCTGGAAATGGTCAGCCTGCTGGCGCAGTTGGAGGCCAAGTGATTTCCGACGAGAGCGATCGTTTCAACCCGCGCGACCCACGCCCAGCCGACGCCGGCAAGCCGTCCAAGAGCGTCAAGCGTCGCGAAGCGCGTCAGCTTGCGACCCAGGCGCTGTATCAGTGGCACATGGCGAAAACCTCGCTGAACGAAATCGAAGCGCAATTTCGCGTCGACAACGATTTCAGCGACGTCGATGCCAGCTACTTCCACGACATCCTGCACGGCGTCCCGGCCAATAAGACCGAGATCGACATCGCGCTGGCACCGTGCCTGGACCTGACCCTCGACGAGCTGGACCCGGTTGAACTGGCCGTACTGCGCCTGTCCACCTGGGAACTGCTCAAGCGCGTCGACGTGCCGTACCGCGTGGTGATCAACGAAGGCATCGAACTGGCGAAAGTCTACGGTTCGACCGACGGTCACAAGTTCGTCAACGGCGTGCTCGACAAGCTGGCCCCGCGCCTGCGCGAAGCCGAAGTGAAGGAACACAAGCGCTGATCCGCGCTTGAGTTCCCGATGGGCGAGTTTGAGCTGATCCGCAAATACTTCGCCGCCGCGCCTTGTGCGCAGGGCGGCGAGGGCATTGCCCTGGGGATCGGCGATGACTGCGCCTTGCTGGCGCTCCCCGCCGGGGAGCAGTTGGCAATCTCCACCGATACCTTGGTGGCCGGCGTGCATTTCGCCGACCCCTGTGATCCGTTCCTGCTCGGCCAGCGCTCGCTGGCCGTGGCGGTGAGCGATCTGGCCGCCATGGGCGCCGACCCCATCGCGTTTACCCTGGCCCTCACAACCCCCACCGTCGATGCCGATTGGCTGCAACGCTATGCCCAGGGTTTGAACGCCATGGCGCAGAGCTGCCGCGTGGGCCTGGTCGGCGGCGACACCACGCGCGGGCCGCTGAGCCTGACCATGACCGTGTTCGGCCGTGTACCGGCCGGGCAAGCGTTGACCCGCAGCGGTGCGCGGCCGGGTGACTTGCTGTGTGTGGGCGGGGAATTGGGCAACGCGGCGGGAGCGCTGCCGTTGGTGCTGGGCCAGCGCAGCGCCGAGGCCAGCATCGCCGACCCGCTGCTGGCGCATTACTGGTCGCCGCAACCGCAGTTGGCCCTGGGCGTTGCCCTTCGGGGCAAGGCGACGTCCGCGATGGATATTTCCGACGGGCTCCTGGCCGATTGTGGGCATATCGCTAAGGCATCGGCTGTCAGCCTGCTGGTCGAGCGCCAGCGACTGCCGTTATCCAAAGCCTTGCTCGCATTTGTCGGCGATGACGCGGCGCGGGTGGCGGCCTTGAGTGGCGGCGACGACTATGTGTTGGTGTTCACTCTGCCACCGGCCGCGCTGGCACCGTTGCTGGCGGGCGGCTGGCCGGTGCATGTGATCGGCCGGGTCGAGGCGGGGCAGGGGGTGACGCTGCTCGACGCGAACGGGCGCGACATCACCCCGGCCGTTCGCGGTTATCAACATTTTCGCGAGACGCCCTGAGTCAGCATTCAGACCTGCATAGAACCGAGACGAAGGCCAATCGAGCCGATTGATCTTTATCAACGATAATTCAGCTTAAGCGTCTGTAGGAACGTGCTGTTACAATGCCCGCCTCTGTGAAATCTGAAATCAGGAGCACACGGTGCCCGTCGTTTTCGTCGCTGCTTCCAAGCTGCCTACCCCTTTTGCCATGTTCACCATGCATGGCTTCCTCGAAGAAGCCAACGGGCGCGAGCACGTCGTGCTCAGCCTGGGCGATATCGCCGATGGCGCGCCGGTACTGGGCCGCATCCACTCCGAGTGCCTGACCGGCGACGCGCTGTTCAGCCAGCGCTGCGACTGTGGTTCGCAACTGGAAGCGGCGATGCGCGCCATTGCCCATGAAGGCCGCGGCATCTTGCTGTACTTGCGCCAGGAAGGTCGTGGCATTGGCCTGCTGAATAAAATCCGCGCCTACGAGTTGCAGGACGGCGGCGCCGACACCGTTGAAGCCAACGAGCGCCTGGGCTTTGCCGCCGACCAGCGTGATTACGGCATCTGCCTGCCGATGCTGGAGCACCTGGGCGTGAAATCCCTGCGCCTGATGACCAACAACCCGCGCAAGGTCAAAGCCTTGACCGAGATGGGTATCACCGTCGCCGAGCGCGTGCCGCTGCACACCGGGCACAACCCGCACAACAAGCTCTACCTGGCGACCAAAGCCAGCAAGCTCGACCACATGATGGGCAACGAACACCAGGGCGAGGTCGACCGCGCGTGACTCGAGGCCAGGTGAAACGGCGACTGTCCTTCAATTGGTGGCAGTACCTGGCGCTGGCGTTGCTGCCATTGTTCGTGATCAACCTGGTGTTCGCTCAGGCCGAACCGCTGTTGCCGGTGCTGGCCATGCCGTTCTTCATTGCGGGCGTGGCCTCGATGTTTCTCAGCCTGCGCTATTTTCATGGCTATAAACATGCGTTGATCGCCACCTCTAAAGCCCTCGATACCGCAGAAGAGCCGACGGCCTGGATCACCCTCGCCGCCCGTCGGCGCACGGCGTTGCTGATTGCCTCCGTGCCCGCCTGGATCGGTGCGCTGGCGGTATTCGTCGGCCTGGAAGCGGTGCCGTTGTTCCTGCTGGCGTTGTCGACCCTGGTGTTGTTTTACCTCTACCGCATCCCGCGTCAATTGGGATGAAGCCTCGCTGGCTGGCGCTCCTGCTGCTGGCGTTCGCTGCCCAGGCCCTGGCGGTCGAGCGGGTGGTCAGCCTGGCGCCGTCGCTGTCGGAAATCGTGGTTGAACTGGGCGCTGCCGACCTGTTGGTGGGCGTGCTCGACGGCGGCGAACGGCCAGCGGCGCTGGCGAAGGTCGCGTCAGTCGGGCGCTATGGGCAATTGAACATCGAGCGCTTGCTCAGCCTCAAGCCCGACCTGATCCTGCTCTGGCCCGGCAGCATCGGCCCGGCCCAGCGTGAACAGTTGCAGCGCCTGAATATCCCGGTCTACGTCGCCGAACCCCATAACCTCGAACAACTGACCCAGCAGGTCCAGGCCATCGCCGAGCAACTGGGGCGCGCCGACGCCGGCCGGCAATTGTCTGCGCAGTTGCGCCAGCGCCTGGCCGGGTTGCGCCAGCGCTATCAGCGTGCCGAACCCTTGCGGGTGTTTTACCAAGTGTGGAGCCCGCCTTTGTACACCGTGGGCGGTGGGCAGATCATCAGCGATGCGCTGAGTGTGTGCGGCGCGCGCAATGTGTTCGACGACCTCACGCTGCCCGCGCCGCAGGTCAGCGTCGAGGCGGTGCTGCAGCGCAACCCCGAGGTGATTCTGGCGGCGGATCAACCGCAGTTGGATGCCTGGAAAGCCTGGCCGCAGCTGGCGGCGGTGGCGCAGGGGCGTTTGCTGTTGGTGCCGGACAAAGGCCTGGAACGGCCGAGCGGGCAGATGTTGGAAGCCTTGGCGCGGTTGTGTCAGGTGATTGCGCCGAACCGCTGACGCAATCGCAGGCACGCCGACGTTTCTATCAGAGCGTCGGCGTCCAAGTCACGCCAACCCTCCACACCCGACCTTCTTCCCGATAGTCCTGATTGTTCAGGAACGCCGGATCGTCATAGCTGTAACGTGCCCGAGCGTAAGTCTTGTCCAGCACGTTATCGACTTTCAGCGACAACGCCACTTCCCGGCTGAGCGCCCAACTGCTGCGCAGCCCGAGCAAGGCATAACCGCTCAGGCGATTGCGATTGGCTTCGTCGTCGTAGCTGCTGCTGATCGCCTGCCAGCTCGCACCGACGCCGAGTTGATCGAATTGCCGATCCAGGTCCAGGTTCAGGGTGCGCCGCGCACGGCGGGCGAGGGTGTGGCCGCTGTCGCGGTCGCGCGGGTCGATCAGCGAAACGCCCAGGTTGCCCTGCCAGCCGAACAGCTCGTGCTTGAGCGCGGCTTCAAAACCATTGATCCGCGCCGCTGCGACGTTCTGCGGTTTGCCGCCTTCGAGGATGATCGCGTCGCTCAAGTCGGTGCGGTACAGCGAGGTTTCCAGGCGCGTGTGGTCGCCGAGCTGGCTGCGCCATTGCAGCTCGTAACTCTTGGAGGTCTCGGGCTGAAGATTCGGGTTGCTGTACTGCGTGTCCGGGTAATAGAGGTCATTGAAGGTCGGCGCGCGGAAGCCTTCGCTGTAGCTGAGCAGCACATCGTTGTCGGGGTTGATCGGCACGGTGAGGGTGCCGCTCCAGCTGTTCTGGCTGCCAAACTGTTGGTTCTGGTCATGGCGCAGGCCCAGTTCGGTGGAAAACCACTCGCTACGGAAACGATGCTGGACAAAGGCGGCGCGGTTCCAGCGGCTGTTTTCGGTAAACGTGGTGGAGCCGTGGAAGCGGTCTTCGTACCAGTCGCCGCCGAGGATCAAGCTGTTGCGCTCATTCAGCGTCAGGTCGTTCTGCCAGTTGACCGAGTCGCGGTAGGTGTTGAATACGCTGAAGTCATCGCTGAGGGTGTCGCGCTTGGTGTCGCGGTTCTCGCTGTGGCCCAGTTCCAGGCGCGATTGCCAGCGTTCGCTGAGGCGGGCGTCGGCATAGCCGCTGGCGCTGCTCACGGCGTAGTCGGTGTAGGGTTTCTGGCCGACGCTCTGCCCGGTGGCGACGTCGTAGCGGCCGAAGCTGTTGTCGTACTCCGACTTGCCGCGGCTATCCAGCAGGTTGAAACCGGCTTCCAACGCGTCACTGAAACTGTGGCTGAGGTTCAGGCTGACGGACTGGTTGCGGTAGGCATCATGGTCGCCATCGCTGGGAAACGAGGTGTGTGTCGAGTTGATGCCAGCGCTTTCATCCAGGCTCGCGCCCAGGTTGAAGCGCGTGTGTTCGTCGCCGCCGGACAGCCCGAGGCTGCGCTCCCAGCTCTGGTGGCTGCCGAAGCCCAACCGCAGGCGCGGTTGCAGGCCCTGTTCGGCGTTGCGCCGGGTGAACACCTGGATCACCCCGCCAATCGCATCGCTGCCGTAGATCACCGAGCGCGAGCCGCGCAGCACTTCGACGCGCTCGATCTGGTCCACATTCAGGTATTGCAGGCCGCTGTCGCCGGAGGTGGCGTTGGCGATGCGCTGGCCATCCACCAGCACCAGGCTTTGCGCGGACTTGGTGCCGCGCAGGTAGATGCCCGGCAAGCTGCCACGGCCGCCGGTGGGCGCCACTTGCACGCCGGGCACGCGGCTGAGCAGGTCGGTCAGGCTGGTGGGTTGCAGGCGGTCGATGTCGTCGCGGGTGAAGACGGTGTTGGCGGCGCTACTGTCGTTGCGCGCCTGGACCTGGCGGTTGGCGCTGATGACCACGTCGGGGAGTTTCAGCGCGGCGTCGCGGGTGTCGGCGAGCAGGTCGTGGGCTGGCAGAAGCAGCAAGGGCAGGGCAAGGCGCAGGTGATTCATAGAGCGGTCCATAGCTTTTTGTAGGAGCGAGCTTGCTCGCGAAAAACCTGAGGACACCGCGTGCATACAGAGTACACGCGTCATCGTTGACGTTTTTCGCGAGCAAGCTCGCTCCTACAGAAGTCTCGGGGGGTTATAAACCCAGGAGTGTCATGCGTTCGCGGACCGACGCCTCGATACCCGCCTCGTCGAGCCCGCACTCGGCGAGCATCTGCGCCGGCTTGGCGTGTTCGACGTACACATCCGGCAAGCCCAGGTGCAGCACCGACTTGAGGATGTTCTCGCGCGCCAGGAACTCGCTGACCGCCGCACCGGCACCGCCCATGATGGCGTTTTCTTCGACCGTCACCAGCAGTTCGTGGCCGGCGGCGATCTCGCGCACCAGCGCTTCATCCAGCGGTTTGACGAAACGCATGTCGACCACGGTGGCGTCGATCTTCTCGGCGACTTTCAGGGCTTCGGCCAGTTGCACGCCGAACACCAGGAACGCGGTCTTGCTGCCTTGGCGTCGCACAACGCCCTTGCCGATTTCGATCGGCGCCAGGTCTTTTTCGATCACCGCGTTCGGGCCGGTGCCGCGCGGGTAGCGCACGGCGGCCGGGCCGTTGTAGAGGTGGCCGGTGCTGAGCATCTTGCGCAGTTCGTTTTCGTCGCTCGGCGTCATCACCAGCATGCCGGGGATGCAACGCAGGTAGGACAGGTCGAAGCTGCCGGCGTGGGTCGGGCCGTCTTCGCCGACCAGGCCGGCGCGGTCGATGGCGAACAGCACGTCGAGGTGCTGCACCGCGACGTCGTGCACCAACTGGTCATAAGCGCGCTGCAGGAAGGTGGAGTAGATCGCTACCACCGGCTTGGCGCCTTCGCAGGCCATGCCTGCGGCGAATGTCACCGCGTGCTGCTCAGCGATGGCGACGTCGAAGTAGCGCAGCGGGAAACGCTCGCTGAACGCCACTAGGTCGGAACCTTCCTTCATCGCCGGGGTAATCCCCACCAGGCGCGGGTCGGCGGCGGCCATGTCGCACAGCCATTCGCCGAACACACCGGAGTACTTTGGCCCGCTGGCTTTTTTCGGCGCGGCGGCGGGGGCGTCCAGGGGGTCGAGCTTGGTGATCGCGTGGTAACCGATCGGGTCGACTTCCGCCGGGGCGAAGCCTTTGCCTTTCTTGGTGACGATGTGCAGGAACTGCGGGCCTTTGAGGTCACGCATGTTGCGCAGCGTGGCGATCAGGGTTGGCAGGTCGTGGCCGTCGATGGGGCCGATGTAGTTCCAGCCCAGCTCTTCGAACAGCGTGCCGGGCACCAGCATGCCTTTGGCATATTCTTCGGTGCGGCGGGCGATTTCCCACGCGCCGGGCAAGCGCGACAGCACTTTCTTACTGCCTTCGCGCATGCTGGCGTAGGTCCGGCTGGAAAGGATCTTCGCCAGGTAGTTGGACAGGCCGCCGACATTGCGCGAGATCGACATGTCGTTGTCGTTGAGGATCACCAGCATGTTGGCGTCCACTTCCGGCGCATGGTTCAGCGCTTCGAAAGCCATGCCGGCGGTCAGCGCGCCGTCACCGATCACCGCAATCGCCTTGCGATCGCTGCCTTGCAGGCGCGAGGCGATCGCCATGCCCAGCGCGGCACTGATCGAGGTGCTGGAGTGGCCGACGCCAAAGGTGTCGTACTCGCTCTCCGAGCGACGCGGGAAGGCGGCGATGCCGTCCTTCTGGCGCAGGGTACTCATGCGCTCGCGACGGCCGGTGAGGATTTTATGCGGATACGCCTGATGGCCTACGTCCCACACCAGCCGGTCGTCCGGGGTGTCGAACACGTAATGCAGCGCGATGGTCAGCTCGATGACGCCCAGGCCGGCACCGAAATGCCCACCGGTCTGGCCGACCGTGTAGAGCAATTCCAGGCGCAATTCATCGGCCAGGGTTACCAGCTCGGCTTCACCCAGACGACGCAGGCCGTCCGGCGTGACAGCACGGTCGAGCAGAGGCGTGGACGGGCGTTTGCGGGGAATCTCTTGAAACGTCGTGGGCATCAGGCGAATCGTTATAGGTATAGAAGAGGCGGCAGTTTACCTCAAGCATCGCAAACTGCCCACGCAGAGCACCGAACTTGACCGATATGTGGCTGTAATGGCCGCGGTTATCAGTGACGACGTTCGACGATGTACCGCGCCAGGTCTCGCAGGGGCTCGGCTGCTGCGTCGAAAGGTCGCAGGGCGGCCAGGGCCTGGTCGCGCAGTTCCAGGGCATAAGCCTTGGCGGCATCCAGCCCGAGCAGCGCAGGATAAGTCGGTTTGTCCCGTGCGATATCGGCGCCCTGGCGTTTGCCCAGGGTGGCGGTGTCACTTTCTACGTCGAGAATGTCGTCCTGCACCTGGAACGCCAGGCCGATAGCCCCGGAGTAAACCTGCAAGGCCGCCAATTGCGCGGCTTCGGCACGCCCACTGGCCAAGGCGCCCAGGTGGACGGCGGCTTCGATCAGGGCGCCGGTCTTGTGCCGATGCATGTGTTCGAGGGCCTGTTGATCGAGCTTCTGGCCCACCGAGCCGAGATCGATGGCCTGGCCACCGACCATCCCGGCGGGGCCTGCGGCGACCGCCAGGGTGGTGACCATGCGCAAGCGGATCTCGGCATTCACGCTGCTCAAACTCGGGTCGAGCAATGCGCTGAACGCCAGGCTTTGCAGGCCATCGCCGGCGAGGATCGCGCAGGCTTCGTCAAAGGCTTTATGGGTGGTCGGCTGGCCGCGACGCAGGTCATCGTCGTCCATCGCCGGCAAATCGTCATGCACCAGGGAATAGGCGTGAATCAACTCCACCGCGCAGGCCGCGCCGTTGGCTTGTTCGGCAGGCGCGCCGAGGGCTTCGCAGGCCGCATAGGCCAGCAACGGGCGCACCCGCTTGCCGCCATTCATCACGCTGTAGCGCATGGCCTCGTAGAGCCGTTTCATTTCCGGGCTTGGCGCAACAAACAAGGGCTCCAGCGCCGCATTGACCCGGGCTTGGCTACTGGCCTGATACGCGTCGATCATTCGGGCTGTTCCGCATCGAAAGGTTCTTCGGCCAACTCCCCGTCGCGTTCGAGCAACACCTGGACCTTCTGCTCCGCCTGCGCTAACGCGCTCTGGCAGTCGCGGGTCAGGCCGATGCCTTGTTCAAACGCCGTCAGCGAGTCTTCCAGCGACAACTCGCCGTTCTCCAGACGCTCGACCAGGGTTTGCAGGTCGGCGAGGGATTGTTCGAAATCGAGTGCAACTTTTTTGCGGGCCATGGCGGCTATTCCGGTAGACGGTAAACCGGCGCGACACTAGCAGACATGGGGGATGGGGGCAAATGAACGGGGCGACTGAGCCGATTGCGCGGTCGCCTGTTACTGCGCCGCCGCGGCGCGCAAATAGTTATACACACTGGCCCGGGAAATCTTGAAGTAGTCGCCGACGTAGTCGACAAAGTTACGCACATCCAGCAGGCCGTGCTCCCGCGCCTGCACCAGCACCTGGATGATTTCGCTACGGCCGAAATCGGCGGGTTTCAAATGATTTTCGGCGGCGAGGGTTTCGATGATCTCATTGAGTTTTTCCCGCCAATCGCCGCTGAACAGCGATTCTGGGCGCCCCTGGGACTGCTGGCCCACGGCAAAGCCGTTGATCAGTTTCTGCACTTGGGCCAGGGCGGTCACATCGAAGTTCAGGCACAGCAAGGCGCAGGGTTCACCGTTGGCGGCACGGGCGACGAGGGAGATCGAACGCAACTGACGGCTGTTGATCCCGGTCTTTTCATACGGCCCGACGGTGTCGGGTCCGGCAGCCAACTCAGCCAGGTCAGTGATCAGCGATTCATCCCCGACCTGACGTCGGGAAAAGCCATTGGCGATGTGGGCAATGCGCCCGGTGTGCAGGTCGTGTACCACGGCTTCCAGGTCCGGATAGAGCAGGGCGGCGATGCCGTCGGCGGTTGCCTTGATGAATGCGATATCGACCATGGGTTAACCGGGCACAGGAAAAAGGAACGGTGATTGTACGCAGGCGTCCGAACAGTTGTCAGTCCACGGCCTGCATGCGCTGCACCGCGAGGGTCGCCAGTGCGATGTCCTGAGCGGCCAGGCCGGTCAGGTCGGCAATGGTCAGGTCATCGTCGCGGAAACGCCCGCGTGCCTTACCGGCCAGCACATGGCCGAGGGAAACGTCGGCCTGGTCGCTGATCAAATGGGCCCGTACTGCGTGGCTCATTTCGCCATGGTCCAGGCATTGGGCCCGGTCATCGGTCATGAGCACTCGTGCCCTCTGCAGCAGCAACGGGTCCAGTTCCTGTTTGCCTGGGCTGTCTGCGCCCAGGGCGACAATATGAGTGCCTGTACGCACCACGTCGGCCGGTACGATTGCCTGGGTCGACGGCGTGCAGGTAATCACCAGATTGCACTGTGCGAAAACAGCCTCAACACTGTCGGCTGCTTGGGCTTTCAACCCAGCTTGCTGCAGTGCGTTGGCGAGGTGTTGTGCCCGCTCGGGAGCGCGTCCCCAGATCACCACACGCTCGATTCCGAGCAGTTCGCAGGTCCAGCGCGCCTGCAGTTGCGCCTGATGCCCGCTGCCGAGAATGCCTAACGCGCTCACCCGTGCGGGCGCCCCGGCCCGTGCGGCCAAGGCACCGGCGGCGGCAGTGCGGCAACTGGTCAGCCAGCCTTCGTCGTTGAGGATGGCGCGGGTCTTGCCGGTGTGAGAATCGAACACCAGCACCAGGCCATTATTGGTCTCCAGGCCGCGGGAAGGGTTCTCATAAAAGCCCATGGCCAGCTTGACCACAAACACCGAACCGTCTTTCGCGTAGCCGGACTTGATATGACAGTCCCCCGGCGGGTTTTCAAACAACAACACCCCCGGCGGCGGGGCCACGATGCGGCCGTCGGCGTGACTGATCAATGCCTGTTCCACCGCGTGCAGCATGTCTTGGCGCGACAGCGTGGCGCGCAATGCACTGAGTTCGTAAACCGCCAGTGGCACCGCGCTCATCACGCACGCTCCTGCGGGGGAAAGCAGGTTTTAAGCTTGAAGTCCGAGAGTGTGGTCATGGCGCGCTCCTGAATATCAACGGGACGAAAGCGCGACACTAACCTGATTTATATTTATTGTCTAATTTGTACTTATCGTGCAATTCTGGTTTGAGTGTTTAAGCATCGCGTCAAACTCGACCAGCCCGGCCTGCATCTTCTGCAGTGCCGCCATCTGCAGCGCCAGCTCCTCCTGCTTGCGGGCAATCGCCTGGCTCGCGCGCTCCCAGGGCAGCGCGTCGCCCTGGTGCCCGTGCAAAATGGCCTGTAGCTCCTTGAGCTTGAAACCCAGTTGCTGAGCACACTTGATCAACATCAGCAGCTCGACACTCTGCGCCGAATAGACCCGATACCGCCCCGCTCTCTGCGGGCTGGGAAGCAGGCCGATCGCTTCATAGTGACGAATCGCCTTGATGGTCGTGCCCGACAGTTGCGCCGCTTTGCCGATGAACATGAAAACGCCCTTTTCCAAATAATCCGCCGGCCCGCGTCAGCCAACGAGCGCGTTGCGCGGGCGTGGAACCCAGCACCGGCCCGAGCAACAAGGTCTTGGTCACCGTTATGCCGCAAAACGCCAGCGTCGTCTTGCGCATCTGATGAATGCCCGGCATGCGGTAGAACCAGCGGTAATACCATGGCGGCGTATCGAGCGTCACCAGCAAGTGTGCGGTTCGGCCATGCAGCAGCTTGTCGGGAAATGCCTTGCCTGCACGGTACTTGAAGGCGAAGCCGGGTAGGAAAACTCTATCGATAAAGCCCTTCATCAACGCCGGAATACCACCCCACCAAATCGGCAAGACAAACGCCAAATGGGTGGCCCACAGGATATCTGCCTGGGCACCGAGCAAATCGGCTTCCAGGGCTTGAATGTCGGTGTAACCGTGATGCAGCACCGGGTCGAAAGTCAGCGTGCCCAGCCGTAGGACGCGTACTTCATGGTCGGCGTTTTTGGCCGATTGGATGTAGGTGTCCGCCAGTGCCGAACAGAAACTGGTGCTGGAGGGATGGCCGAGGATGACCAGAATGCGCTGAGCCATGGGGATGAGTCCTGAAACGGGGTTGCAGGGTAGGGGCTGCCGTATAGGGGAGAGTCAAGGGCAATAGCACGATGCGGCTTGCCCCGCGTTTTGCCCGGTTACTCATAAACCCCCGGTCTCAAGTGCTTGAGATTCGTCACCGATGAACAGCGGCTGGAACGTTTTGCTTGGCACGTAGCCGGTTATTTTTTTGTCATGTGTAAGGTTTTGAGGCGCATGTTCGGTGATGTGCATATTGATGTCGTTGGCGGCCTGCCGGCTTTTGCTACCAACGCTCTGGATCAAGTGCCCCGTGGTCTGCCGGCCCTCCTACCGGGCGACAGTCTTGATCAAGCAATGGCGAAGTGCCAGGTCCCAGCAAACCTGTTCAATGCAATGCATGCGTTCCATCCCCTCGTTACGTGTGCGAATACTTTACCTGTATAAGTCTACATTCTAGACCTGTCGTCTATTGCTACATATCGTGTGGCTGTCGTTTAAACAAATTGGGTATACGCAAGGAAGTACGCATGACTATGGCAGAAGCAGTGTCGACAGGGGCATTGGTAGTGTTGGGGAGCATCCTGCTGGTGCTCCTGCTGCAATACTTGAGGCTGCGTGAACTCTGGAAAATGGCGCTTACCTGCCGCCGGAACGCGCGCTGGGGGCGGATCTATGAGGCTGAGAACCGGGAGTTGCGTTCTGCGCTGCGCGCTGAGAAGGCGCATATCAAGCAGTTGCAGACGAAGGTGGGGATTTTGCAGGGGATGATTGCGCAGGAAGAGTAGGCTGGGAACGTCTTAGCCGGACCGCCGCTAATTGGATCTTGCAGTGTACTGCCGATCAACTTGACACCGATGATGGCAAAATGCAACTTAGCCACCTGAAGCGTAGTACACCTGGATACATTATTAAGGGACGATATGAGTAAGGCTCAGGATTTCTCCAAGCTGTATGCGCGTGTGGCGAGTGATATCGCCACTGCACTGGAAGACGTTTCCAGGCTTGATGTCAGTAACGACAAGGGCAATGCCCACCTCGCCAGCGTTAAAGAAAAACTCGGCGAAATGAAGTTGCGGTTCGACTCCGAGATTACCTATCTCGAGAAACATGCCGAGTGGGACAACTTCACCATCGCCTTCTTCGGCGAAACAAACGCTGGGAAAAGCACGATCATTGAAAGCCTGCGCATTCTGTTTGAAGAAAAGAAACGCCAGGCGCTGATCAAAAGAAACCAGGCCACCGTCAGTGATATCCAGGCGGTGTTCTCGGAGAAAAGCGACGCGCTTATTGACGAACTCAGTACGCGTTATGTCAGCTTCTGCGAAGACGTTGCCGCGCTGGGGGACGACATTGGCGCCCTGGTCAACCAGACCCAGCGCGACCTGTTAAGCACCCGCCAGCAACTCGAGCATACCCAGCAGGATTACACCTTCTGCAAAGAGCGGCTTAATCATGCCCAGAGCGATTTGGATAACACGCGCCAAGCGCTGCAAGGCACCGAAACGCGCCTGAGTGAAAGCCAGAGCATGCTGGGCCAGGTCCGGGGTGAACTGCAACAGGTTGGTCAGCAGTTACAAGGCGCACGCAGCGACTGCCAGCGCAGTCAGCAGCAACTGACGGAGCAAAGTGCTCAGTTGCAAGCCAGCCAATCGCAATTGCTCGAAAGTCAGCGCCAGGCTGAGGTTGCGCGCATTGCTTCAGAGCGGCGTGCAACAGTGAAACTGGTGATCGGTCTGGCCGTGGGTTTGGCGTTCGGTGTCATCGCGGGAGTCTTGGGTTACGCCCAATTGCTTTAAGGTCGGCGTCTTTTTGCCCGGCACTTATTTCTCATTCGTCGACTCCCGGACACCACCATGCGCGAACAACATTCCTTGAGCGAGTTGGTCAGCGACAGGCTGCCGACCCTGCTGAAACAGCAGAAAGAACTGGAGCGCCTGCAGCGCTGTGCCGAACAGATCGACGGTGAAATCGTCGGGACTGGTCGTGCGGATTTCACCCAGGATAATGTGATCTACGAGTTCAACCATCAGGGCAAGAGCTTCCACCTGATCGACGTTCCCGGTATCGAGGGTAACGAAAGCAAGTATGAAAAGATGGTCCAGGCGGCTATCGCCAAGGCCCACCTGGTGTTTTACGTCAACGGTACCAACAAGAAACCGGAGGCCGAGACGGCCCAAAAGATCAAACACTACCTCAACCGTGACGCCAAGGTTTACGCCATCTGCAACCTGCGCGGCAAGGCGGACTCCTATGAGTTCGACACCGATCGCGAGTCGCTGGAGCGTACCCACAAGGACGCACTCGCAACCCGCCAGCAGACCCGCGAGGTGCTCGAAGACATTCTCGGCGCCGAATTGGTCAGTGGTTGCCAGAGTCTGCAAGGGTTGCTCGGCCTGACCGGCGTAGCATTTGATGAGCGCGGCCTGACCAGTATCCACCCCAGCCGTACTGACCTGCTGAAGTCGCAACGAGCCTATCAGCAGGACTTCTCCAGCCGCCAAGCTATGCGCAGTTTCAGCCAGCTGGACCAGTTGCACGAAGTCATCGGCCAGGCGTGCGCCAACTTTGAGGTTGATATCGTTGAAAGCAACAAGCGCAAAGTGCTGCGTTTGCTGCAAGACACCGTGAATGATCTGAAGAAACAACGGGATGAGCACCAGGCATTTTCCGACAAGATCAGTGCGGAAATCCTAGAGTGTCAGAAATCCATTCGGCTCAGTTTTGAAGAGCTGAAAACCAGCTTCACCAAACGCCGCAGCAATGCCCTCGGTATTTTTTTCAATGACCTGAGTAGTGCCGCACGTGCAGCGGTCGAAGAGCACTTCAGTGATAAGGATGAAGTAGAGCGGGTGATCCAGGTACACGTCAGTGCGGGCCAAGAACAGCTTGCCAAACGTCTGGAAGAGAGCCAGGAAGAGGTTCTGCAGCAACTGTCACAAAATATTGAGCGGGCACTCAAGCGTCTGCAAGAGAACGCGGAGCGGGTTAGTTTTCAACAACGCTTGAACACCGCGGCCAGTAGTTCAATTTCGCTATCCAGCGCGATGGATGCAATCGACTTCAACTTTTCCGACTTCGGCGGTTTCCTACTGAGTATCGGAGGGTATGCCGCGAGTGGTTTCACGATCGGTACGTTCTTCTTCCCTGGGGTGGGTAACATCATTGGCGCCGTGATCGGCGGTGTCGTCGGAATCCTTGCCGCAGGGTTGAGTTACCTCTTCGGCGGACGCAACAAGAAGATCGCCGAAGCACAAGCCAATATCACCGAAGCCATCAAGAAAGAACGCGTTGCGAGCGAAAAGACGTTCGAACGGGATACCCAGGCCATGCTGGAGCAAATCAAGACCCAGATTGAAGGCTCAACCCTGAGCCCGCTGGATGATGAGCGCCGCAAAATGGCTGACGTCGGTGCCTTGTTCGACGAAAAAATTGCCTCTATCCAGGCGTTGAAAAATCAAGTGGAAGCTAAGCCCCATGGAACAATTTAAGCAGTTCAACGCCAGCAAGACCGAGGTGATTCACTCGCTCGACAACCTCCAGAACCTGGTAGGTGAGCTGGAGAAACTGGGGTTGGACGTGGCCCAGGATATCGACAAGATCAAAAAAGCCATTGGTGATGTCCAGGCCGATACGCTGCGCATCGCCCTGCTGGGCGCGTTCTCCGATGGCAAGACCAGTGTAGTTGCCGGCTGGTTGGGCCAGGTGATGAAGGACATGAAGATCGACACAAACGAGTCTTCGGACGCGCTCGCGATCTACCGGCCCGAAAACCTGCAAGACCGCTGCGAAATCGTCGATACCCCCGGTCTTTTTGGTGACAAGGAAAAAACCGCGGAAAACGGTGCTCTGATCCAGTACGGCGATATCACCAAGAACTACATTTCCGAAGCACATCTGATTTTCTACGTGGTCGATGCGACGAACCCACTCAAGGAAAGCCACCAGGACATCGTCCGCTGGGTATTGCGTGACCTCAATAAATTGAGCTCGACGATCTTCATCATTAATAAGATGGATGAAGTGGCCGACCTGCGCGACGCTGAAGAGTTTCAGCAGCAAAGCACCATCAAGAAGACCAACCTACTCGACAAACTACAGCGTTTTGTTGACCTGACACCCGCCGAGCGCAAAGCTGTCAACGTGGTCTGCGTCGCGTCAAACCCCAACAGTCGTGGTCTGGAGTTTTGGCTGGAACAAAAGGATCTGTATGACCAGCGTTCGCGGATCAACGAGCTTAAACGAGTGACCCAACACGTTCTTGACGGCAGCGGGCGTGAAACCCTGATCAAGAAAACCGGAATCGATGTGGTCCGTGATGTGCTGGGCAAAAAAATCAGTGTCGCCAAGGATGAACTGATCAGGTTCGAACTTCTTGCTGCCAACCAGCGTCGTGACTCGGCACGTATTCAGGAAGATATTGACGAAGGCAAACGCAAGGTCCTGGCCACCGTCGGTAATCTTTACCAGGAGCTCAGTAACCTGGAAAAAGACCTGCTCAACAGCATTCGCACCTTGCCGCGTGATCAGGTTCATGCCTTTCTTGAAGCGGAAATCGGCTTCACCAAGAACGACATCGGAGAGAAGTTGCGATTCCGCATCGACCTCCTGTTCAGCACTGCATTCAACCAGTCCTCGACCATCATGAATGGCATCAGTGCCAGCATCGAACATCAGTTGGACTGCTCGTCGGACTTTGCCGACAGCATCACTGCATCGGCCTTATCTGCCTCTAGCAGGGCGTTGAGTGCTGTCTCGAAGATCCCGGTCGAAAGCATTAAGAACGGCGTGTTCCTTGCCCGTGAAACCCTCAAGAACCTCACCGGATATGTCTACAAGTTCAAACCCTGGGAAGCCACCAAACTGGCCGCCAACATCAGCCGCTGGGCGGGGCCCATCGGCGCGGGCATCCAGGTACTGACCGACGTCATCAGCGTTGCCCAGCAGCAGCGCGCGGAAACCGAACTCAAACAACTGCAGAATGACCTTGCCGAAGTGGTCAAGAGCCACTTCGCTGAACCCATGAAACTGCTCAAAGACCACGACAAGGTGATGGAAATCTTTGCACCGCAGATCAAGGGGTTCGAGAAGATTCTAGTGGAACAAGAAGGCAACCTTGAGCATTTGCGCAAACGTCAAGCGCAACTGACAGAGGTGGAAACGCACCTGAGCCAAGCGTTTGGTTCAAGTGAGGTGATTGAAGGGGAGTATCGGGTGATTTGACGACATGAGCCTGGCCAGCGGTGCTGGTCAGGCTTGTCCTGACAGGCGGCCTTACTGAGCCTGCTGCGCCGTCAGCGCCGCATAACCATTCATCAAGTTGCGATAGTTCGGAATACGCTGGGACAACAGATTACCCAGGCCTTCGATATCGTTGCGCCAGTCGCGATGCAGCTCACACGCCACCGAAAACCAGTTCATCATCTGCGCACCGGCCTGCGTCATCCGGCTCCACGCCGCCTGTTGCACCGTGGTATTGAAGGTGCCCGACGCATCTGTCACCACAAATACATCAAACCCCTCCGCCAGCGCCGATAACGTCGGGAACGCCACGCACACGTCCGTCACCACACCGGCAATGATGATCTGCTTACGCCCGGTGGCCTTGATCGCCTTGACGAAATCTTCGTTGTCCCACGCATTGATCTGGCCAGGGCGAGCGATGTACGGCGCGTCCGGGAACATCTCCTTCAACTCCGGCACCAGCGGGCCGTTAGGGCCTTGCTCGAAGCTGGTGGTGAGGATCGTCGGCAGGTTGAAGAACTTGGCCAGGTCCGCCAGGGCCAGCACGTTGTTCTTGAACTCGTTGGGCGAGAAGTCCTGCACCAGGGAGATCAGACCGGTCTGGTGGTCGACCAGCAGGACTACGGCGTCGTCTTTGTTCAAGCGGTTGTAGGTTGGCGTGCTCATGGTTGAATCCTTTTTTGTTTAAGTGGGTTGGGCGTTGCGTTCAACATGGGCACAGATTAATGGGTGGGACGTGGGGGATAAATCGGCTGGGAGGCGTCTTACTGTCAACTTGGAAAGGACAATGGATTTGAACGGCCAGCAGTCTCGATCCCTTTCATTTGCAGGACGTTTCCTAGAGAATCCCAGCCGCTTGCGCCAGCGAAATTCCGTGACTAGGCTGCGGTCCGTCACTGCAAATTCAGTGATCGGGTTTAGTCGCCCGAATTCGATTGGCGTATGAGCAACTCATGAGTCAGGCCCCCCTTCGCCTGCCTCTTATGGTGGCTGTACGCAGGGCACCTTCGGGTGCGCCGGGTTCCAATCGACCGGTCGACTAACCTGCGTACAGCTGCCGCCTTTCGTTTAGTCGCGGAAAGTGGCAGCTCCAAATTATCGATTGGAGTTTTGCTATGGATAACGTTGTTTCGGATTCACCGTCATCGCCTGCGGCCAACCCCTTTACTGTCAATGAAGAACTGAGCTTCGAGGATGCCTGGGTGCGCGTGGCTGAGTTGCTGCAATGTGCGGTGGCCACATCGCAGGAACTCGGGGAGCCGCTGGCTGCGCCGCAGAGGGCGGTGATGCATTTGGTGGAGATGGCGAAGCTGGTGGCGGATCGGGCGGTGGAGTGTTTGAAGCCTAGGTAACGCGACTTGAGAGGCGGGCAGGGCGATATGCGGCCCGCTATTGGCGGAGGGTTTGGTAAACGATGGGTATTTGGATTTTGCTGACGGCAGGCATTAAAAAACCAGTCTGTGGTTAGCTATTTATCGATCTATGTTTTTGAAAAAAGCAATGATTTAGATGTTTTTAAAAACGCTAAGATCCCCATTTACTCCTCCACTTTTTACAATTCTCACTTGGTTTTTTTTCAGCAAAAGCCCGGCTTTTTTTGATTATTTTGTTCTTTGTTTTTCCCGCTTTTGCGTTGAGTGGCCGACGGAAAAATTATCGAGAAGCCCCTTCCCTTTGAAAGTATGTCGTCTGGTCTCGTATGTCAGTAGGGAAGGTCGGCACCTAGGTGCTTTGATTTTTTCATCACTTTCTGGTGGTCAAGTAATTATCGAATATGACACAAACAGCGCCTGTCTATCTGGTGGGGGCGCGGCATTAGAACTTCAAGAAAGCCAAGCTCCGGTCGATAGCTCTGATTAGGCACCTGTCACATTTTCCAGTGCCTCTTTCTCCAGCGTAAAACAAGGACTCTCATGCGCACGCAAGTCATTATTGAGGACCACGTACTGCCTCAGCTCCTTACCTCAGCCATTGAAGCGTATGAGGTCTCCCACAAAGCTCATGAACGAGGTCGAGTAAACAAGAAACTGGAAACCTTTGGCCTGCTGTGGGGTTACGCATTACCGGTGCGAGAGAATGTACCTGCTCGACTGGTAGCTGCGGTTGCGACCGTGGAAACCTCTGCGTTACGACATGCCGAATGGGTCAAGCCCGATCTTGAGTCCATCAAGATGAAGCGAGATTTTTTTGCCGAGTACTGGCCGCAACTGGAACTAATTGGAACCTTCCACTCGCACCCATATGAGGATTTATCCGAAGTCAATGACTGCAAGGGCTGGCGAGCCTCCGATGCAGACAAATCCTTCTGGCCTTCCTTCCATGAAACGGTCTGCCCAGACATTGATGAACTGGCGCATCTGGTAATTGCAATCACCGCGTTGGGGCGTAAAGGCAGCGCAATGCCCGACCGGCTGCCTGGTGGGGAGTACACCTCTGGTTATGTCGTCAGCGCTGACAAGCGCAAACTGTGGATCAAGGGTTACACCTCGGCGCTCTATGAGGGAATTGCCGATGAAGATCATGAAGATCTGGAATTTGAGGACGAGATCCTGGAAGTCCGATCTTACGATGTCTGGGAAGACGAAGATGTGCTGTTGGAGATTCCGTCCCTAGAAGCACGCTTCCGGCACGAACTGCTACGTAAGTAAGGCTTGCGAAGCCTTCATGGCGCTATTGGCAGGGAAGGAGAGGTTGATTGATGGCTGAAGACGAGTCTACTCTCGGTCAACGCCCTTCCTTTAGACAAACGATACTGTAGTGGTGAAATCGTATCGAGCACCATCGGACAGGGGGAGTGTCTGAAACGTCGATGATCGCTAGGCAGGATTCTCGGGAGAGATAGGATTATTTCGGTGTCAATTAAAAAGCCGGCTTGTGGCCGGCTTCTCGGGGACCGCCTCAGCTTGTTTTTGACAAACCTCACCAGCCTTCAAATCGCTCAGCCAACATCGCGTCTGGCTGAATAGTCAGGGCATCCGCGGGAGTTTTTCCGCATCGCCTGGCAGGGTGAATGGCCTAAAACCAGCCCCTGCCAAATGTGCGGCGCATGATACCCATATTCACCTCAGTTGCCCACCTCCGTATCCGATTTAGAGCCTTCCCAGCCCAGCAGGTGTTCATCCAGCGGCACGGGTGGGCGGCGGTTGTTGAGGGTGGACCACCAGAACACCCAGCCGACAATCTGGAAGTTCTGTTCGAAGCGTTGATCGAAGGTCAGGTATTCGTCGGGGTGTTCGCCGGCGTTGTGGCTGCGCATGCGCAGGCCGCCGCCGGGGCGGTTGTAGAGGTATTTGATGCGCAGCATGTCGTCGTGTTCGACGGCGTAGATTTCGCCGTCGACGATTTGGGTGCGGCCGCGGTCGATGGCGAGGGTGGCGCCTTGTTGGATGATGTCGACCATGCTGTTATCGACCATGTAGGCGCCGAGGGCGCGGTCGGGGTTTACGTTTAAGGTGTCGAGGGTGTGACGGGAGAGGCGGATACGTTCGGTTGAGGTGAAGGACGGATGGAGGGCGATCTCCACATCGATTGTTTCCGGGGAACGGGGGGGCCTGTGAGGTATTTGCCGCTTTCTTCGCGGGTGGGCAATGCTTTCCTTGCATCTTGAGCGTCCAACAGGAAGTTGGCCGGTGGGTGTTTAGGGCCTACACCGGCGTGCAGCCAGCGGCTGGAGACGCACAGCAGTTCTGCGATTTCGTTGAGTCGGCCCATGGGAACACCGCGTTTGAACCAGTTGTTCACGTGCTGAGGCGTGACGCCGCGGTTCTTGGCGAAGTCGGAAGCGGAAAGATGAACTTCCCGTAATAGCGCTTTTAAGCGATCACCTGATGTATTCATAAACGCTGAGTTTACTGGCCGGGAAAATAGATCAAATAAACTATGCGTTCAATTGCCGGTGTAGGTTTTTACTTAGTTGTAGCCTGATCTTTCGTTGGTGCTGCTTAGTTCAACATAGAGTGTTAATAATTGAACTTGGTGTTTAATTTTTTCCACAAAAAAAGCCCCGAATGATCGGGGCTTTTTGATTGCCGCAGCAATGAGGAGCCGGTATCAGCCTTTGTAGGCGGCGACCGACTTCATGATCTCGGCGCGGGCGGCATCTGCGTTGCCCCAACCGTCGATCTTCACCCATTTGCCTTTTTCGAGGTCTTTGTAGTTCTCGAAGAAGTGCTTGATCTGTTCCAGCAGCAGTGGCGGCAGATCGGTGTATTCCTTCACGTCCACGTACAGCTGGGACAGCTTGTCGTGGGGCACTGCGATGACTTTGGCATCGCCGCCGCCGTCGTCGGTCATGTTCAGGATGCCGACTGGACGCGCGCGGATAACCGAGCCTGGGGTAACCGGGTAAGGGGTTACGACCAGCACGTCGAGGGGGTCGCCGTCGTCAGCCAGGGTGTTGGGGATGAAACCGTAGTTGGCCGGGTAGAACATCGGGGTGGCCATGAACCGGTCAACGAACAGGCAGTCGCTGTCTTTGTCGATTTCGTATTTGATCGGCGCGTGGTTGGCCGGAATCTCGATGGCGACGTAGATGTCGTTCGGCAGGTCTTTGCCAGCCGGAATCTTGCTGTAGCTCATTGGGCGTTGCCCCCGTAGTTGGCCATGTACATGGCCGGATTGGCCTAAAAGTGGCGGCGATTATAGGCATATTCTGACGCCGATGCCATGCACCAGACGTCGTACAGTCATTCGCCTTGTGGCTGATAACGCGGGTCGTGCGCTTGCAGCTGCGCGAGGCGGGCCAGAGGGTCCTGGCGGTAAAAATGACTGAGTTGGGCGTACACCTGTGGATAACTTTCCACCAATAAATCTGGCGCGCTGAAAAAATATTCGCTGGTGACCGCGAAAAATTCCGCCGGGTTTTCGGCGGCGTAGGGGTCGATGGCGGTTTCGGCGTCGGGGTTGGCGTCCAACTGGCGGTTAAGCTCATCGTAGGCGCCTTGCATCACGCGGGCCCAGTCTTGCACGCGCATGTCGTGGTGCAGGGGCGGCAGGCCGTTGGCGTCGCCGTTGAGCATGTCGAGCTTGTGCGCCAGTTCGTGGATCACCAGGTTGTAGCCTTCCCAGTTGCCGCTGGCCAGCACGCCGGGCCAGGCGAGGATCACCGGGCCTTGTTGCCAGGCTTCGCCGCTGTGCTCGCCGTCCCACTCGTGCTCGACGCCACTGGCATCGCGATGACGTTGCGGGCTGAGGAAGTCGTCGGGGTACAGCACGATCTCGTGGAAGCCCTGATACCAGTCGAGATCGCCGAGGTTCATCAGTGGCAGTTGCGCCTGGGCGGCGAGCAGCAGGCGTTGTTCCTGGTGCAGCTCGACGCCGGGCAGGGCGGTGAGGTGTTTTTCGGCGAGAAACACCACGCAGGCTTCGCGCAGCCACTGGTCTTGCTCGGCGCTGATGCCGTCGAGGAAGGTCAGGTGCTCGCGCACCCGCTGCCAGGTGTCATCGGCAATCGGGGGCCTGGCCAACAGGCGCCGGCGACGCCAGGCGCTGAGGGACCACATCGCAGGTTACTGCGACTTGGCTTCGGTGGACGTGCGACCAAAGCGGCTGCGGAACACGCTGATGATCATCGGCACCAGCGACAGCAGGATGATGAACACCACCAGCAGCGAGAGGTTTTTCTTGATGAACGGCACGTTGCCGAAGAAGTAGCCCAGGGTTACCAGGCCGCCGACCCAGAAGACGGTGCCCAGCACGCTGAAGCCGAAGAAGCGCGGGTAGGGCATTTTCGCGATACCGGCAACGAACGGCGCAAAGGTGCGCAGGATCGGCAGGAAGCGCGCCAGGGTCACGGTTTTGCCGCCGTGCTTGTCGTAGAAATCGTGGGTTTTTTGCAGGTAGTCGCGGCGGAAGATTTTCGAGTTCGGGTTGCTGAACAAGCGTTCGCCGGCTGTTCGCCCGATCACGTAGTTGGTGCTGTCGCCGAGGATCGCCGCCAACATCAATAGACCGGCGAGCAAGACCGGGTCCATGCCGCCACCCGCCGCCACCGCGCCGGCAATGAACAGTAATGAATCACCCGGCAGGAACGGCATGACCACCAGGCCGGTTTCGCAAAAGATTACAAGGAACAGAATGGCGTAGATCCACAGACCGTAATTTTTTACCAGCAGGTCGAGGTAGACGTCGAGATGCAGGATAAGGTCAAGCGGGTTGAAATCCATGGATGGCACCTGTGTGAATGGCCCGACTCAGCAGGCCTGTGCGGAGGCTCGGGTAATAAGGCTACAAGTATTTGTCGCGCTTCTTACAATCCTGAAAGGTCGGCATTATACGGATTGAGAAGTGAAAAGAGTGTGTGGGTTTTGTAGCGGGTGATGTCATGGCACTCGGCTCCCAGAGCACCACAGAACCAAATGTGGGAGGGGGCTTGCCCCCGATCGGGTCGTGCCAGTTATAAATAGTCTGACTGGTCCACGGCTATCGGGAGCAAGCTCCTCCCACAGGGACTTTGGGGGGCTTGGGGATGGGGTCAGTCTTCGCTGATCGGCAACACGTAGTTCTTGAACTCGCTGTCTTCGCGAAAACCCATCGACTCATACGTCTTCTGCGCCACGTTATTGTTGCTGCTGGTCGACACCCGCAGCCGCACCGCATGGGTTTCCTTGGCCATCTTCTTCGCCGCGCGCATCAGGTTGTCGGCTACCAATTGCCGGCGCGCGTCTTCGGCGACGTAGATGTCGTTGAGGATCCACACCCGTTTGAGCGACAAGGAAGAAAAGCTCGGGTACAGCTGACAGAACCCGAGCAAGCGCTTGTCGTCGTCATCGGCCAGGGCCAGGTAGATCACCGATTCCTTGCGGCGCAGGCGTTTTTCCAGGAAGGCCCGCGAAGAGTCCGGGAACGGCAGCGCCCCGTAGAACTCGCGGTATTTGACGAATAACGGGGTCAACAGGTCCAGGTGTTCCAGGGTCGCTTGAGTGATCCGCATGCCAGGCCTCAACTTCCAGATGGTATATGACCACGCGAGCGGCCGTGACTCGATGCTGCCTAAAGACGCGAAAAAGCGCAATCGTGCGGGGATCAGTCGGTGGGCGGGCTGAGCAGGAAATTGCCTTTCACCAAGTCCGGGTCATCTGACTCGATGGTCTGAACCTGCGCCTCATCCTTGAGGTTGACCCCCGACAACTGCCGGCGGCAGGCCTCGCGCATCAAGTACAGCAGGCGGTGGGCTGCCATGCCATAACTCAAACCCTCCAGGCGCACGTTGGAGATGCAGTTGCGGTACGCATCGGTGAGGCCAACCTTGGGGTTGTAGGTGAAATACAGGCCCAGGCTGTCCGGCGAACTGAGCCCCGGTCGTTCACCGATGAGGATCACCACCATCTTGGCGCCGAGTAGCTGGCCAATCTCATCGGCCACCGCGACGCGGCCCTGTTCCACCAGGATCACCGGTGACAAGGACCAGCCTTCGGCGTGGGTCTGTTCCTCCATGCGCGTGAGAAACGGCAACGTGTGTTTATGTACCGCCAGCGCCGACAGACCATCGGCCACCACCACGGCCAGGTCGATGCCGCCCGGGTTGGCCGCCGCATGGTCGCGCAGCGCCTGGGCCGACTCATCGCTCAGACGCCGCCCCAGGTCCGGGCGTTGCAGGTAGCTGTGGCGGTCGACGGCGGCGCTGTGCAGCAACAGGCTGTCACGCCCGCGTTCGGCGAGCTGAGTGCTGAGGCCGACGTGGTCGAAGGGCAGGTGGACCGCGTCCCGCGCCTGGGCGTGGGCAAATTGGAAGTCCAACTGTGCGCTGGTGGGGATGCTGGTGCCAGTACGGCCCAGGGCGATGCGCGCCGGGGTCAGGCGACGCAGTTCCAGCCACGGGTTTTCGGGTAAGTCTGGTTGCACGGGCGGCTCCTTCATCCCAATTGCGCCAAGGCGTGGCGAAACGCCGGTGGCAGGCTGTTGCCGAAGCGCACTTTGCCGTCGGCTTGCGTGAAAATGCCCATGTTCGCCAGCCACTGTTCAAACTCCGGCGCCGGCTTTAAACCCAATGTCTGGCGGGCGTACAGGGCGTCGTGGAACGAGGTGGTCTGGTAGTTGAGCATGATGTCGTCGGAACCGGGAATGCCCATGATGAAGTTGATCCCGGCCACGCCCAGCAGGGTCAGCAGGGTGTCCATGTCGTCCTGGTCGGCTTCGGCGTGGTTGGTGTAGCAGATGTCGCAACCCATCGGCACCCCCAGCAGCTTGCCGCAGAAGTGGTCTTCGAGGCCGGCGCGGATGATCTGTTTGCCGTTGTACAGGTACTCGGGGCCGATAAAACCGACCACGGTGTTCACCAGAAACGGCTTGAAGTGCCGGGCCACGGCGTAGGCGCGGGTTTCACAGGTTTGCTGGTCGACGCCGAAGTGCGCGTTGGCCGACAAGGCGCTGCCCTGGCCGGTTTCGAAATACATCAGGTTTTGCCCGAGGGTGCCACGGTTCAGGCTCAGGCCTGCTTCGTAGCCTTCCTGCAGCACGCTCAGGCTGATGCCGAAACTGGCGTTGGCCGCCTCGGTGCCGGCGATCGACTGGAACACCAGATCCAGCGGCACGCCACGGTTGATGGCTTCGATGGAGGTGGTGACGTGGGTCAGCACGCAGGCCTGGGTGGGGATTTCGTAACGCTGGATGATCGCGTCGAGCATCTCCAGCATGGCGCAGATCGAGGCGATGCTGTCGGTGGCCGGGTTGATGCCGATCATGGCGTCGCCGTTGCCGTACAACAGGCCGTCGAGAATGCTCGCCGCGATGCCCGCCGGTTCGTCGGTGGGGTGGTTGGGTTGCAGGCGGGTCGACAAGCGGCCGCGCAGGCCCATGGTGCCGCGAAACCGGGTGACCACGCGGATCTTCTGCGCGACCAGCACCAGGTCTTGCACGCGCATGATCTTCGACACGGCGGCGGCCATTTCTGGTGTCAGCCCTGGCGCCAAGGCGCGTAGGGATTGTTCATCGGCTGCGTCACTGAGCAGCCAGTCGCGCAGGCCGCCGACGGTCAGGTGGCTGACGGCGGTAAACGCCTGTTTATCGTGGGTGTCGATGATCAGTCGGGTGACTTCGTCGCTTTCATAGGGAATCAGCGCCTCTTGCAGGAAGTGCTTCAGCGGGATATTCGCCAAGGCCATTTGCGCCGCCACCCGCTCGCCATCGTTCTGTGCGGCGACGCCAGCGAGGAAGTCGCCTGAACGGGCGGGGCTGGCCTTGGCCATCACGTCCTTGAGGCTGTCGAAGCGGTAGGTCGATGCACCCACCGCGTGGGAAAAACTTGCCATACAGTGTCTCCTTGATGACGCGGGCAAATATGGGTAAGGCGCCCGCGTCGAGGTTTACGGCAGTCAGTGCAAGGCGGCCTCTGCGGCCTGGATCGCCGCGAACTCTTCTTCCGGCGTGCCTGCTACCAAGTGATGCCGGCTGTAGAAAGCAAAGTAAGCAATTAATACTCCATAGATGATTGCAGCGCCAATCACCACTCGCGGGTCGACCAGAAAGCCCGCCACCACGGCCACGCAGGCCAGTACCAGGGCCACGCCGGAGGTAAAGATGCCGCCCGGCGTGCGGTACGGGCGATCCATTTTGGGGCGACGGATGCGCAGCGTGATGTGCGCGGCCATCATCAGCACGTAGGAAATGGTCGCGCCAAACACCGCCACCAGAATTAGCAGGTCGCCCTGGCCGGTCAGCGACAGGCCGAAACCGATAATGCCGGGGATCACCAGCGCCAGGACCGGCGCCTTGCTTTTGTTGGTCTGGGACAGTTTGCGCGGCAGGTAGCCGGCGCGGGACAATGCGAAGATCTGCCGCGAATAGGCGTAGATAATCGAGAAAAAGCTGGCGATCAAGCCCGCCAGGCCGACCAGGTTGACGAAGCTGCCCATCCAGGTCGAGCCGCCATACGACAGCGCCAACGCTTCAACCAGCGGGTTGCCGGACTTGATCAGCGCGTAGGTGCCGGCGCCGCCCGGTGCAATCACCAGGATCAGCAGGGCAAAACTGGTCAGCACCACAATGGCGCCGATCAGGCCGCGAGGCAGGTCGCGCTTCGGGTTCTTGGTTTCTTCGGCGGCCAACGGTACGCCTTCGACCGCCAGGAAGAACCAGATCGCATAGGGAATCGCCGCCCACACGCCGACGTAGCCGAATGGCAGGAAGGTGCTGGCGCCCTTGGCGTCGGTCACCGGGATGTCGAGCAGGTTGGCGACGTTGAAGTGCGGCACCATCGAGACCAGGAACACGCCCAGTGCAATGGCGGCGACGGCGGTGATGACAAACATCAGCTTCAAGGCTTCACCCACGCCAAAGATATGGATGCCGATGAAGATGATGTAGAACGCCAGGTAAATCATCCAGCCGCCGATGCCGAACAACGACTCGCAATAGGCGCCGATGAACACCGCGATGGCGGCGGGGGCGATGGCGTATTCGATCAGGATCGCGGTGCCCGTCAGGAACCCGCCCCAAGGGCCAAAGGCGCTGCGGGCAAAACCGTAGCCACCGCCGGCAGTAGGGATCATGGAAGACAGTTCGGCCAGGGAAAAGCACATGCACAGGTACATGGTGGCCATCAGCAATGTGGCGAGGAACATGCCGCCCCAGCCACCCTGGGCCAGGCCGAAGTTCCAGCCGGCGTAGTCGCCGGAGATCACGTAGGCAACGCCAAGGCCGACCAGCAGCACCCAGCCGGCGGCGCCTTTTTTCAGTTCGCGTTGTTGGAAGTATTGGGAATCGACTTTTTCGAAGTCGACGGAGGATCCAGTGGGTTCGCTAGGCATGGGAAAGTACCTTTCATTCTTATTGTTTTGGTCCCGACAAGTTGTCGCCGGGTAATGTAGGAGCGAGCTTGCTCGCGAAAAACTTCAGAGCACTGCGCAGAGCCAGGCTATCCGCGTAATCGTTGAGGTTCTTCGCGAGCAAGCTCGCTCCTACGGGGGGCGGTTATCGCCCCGGCGGTGTTGGGTTAGAAGAAGCCCAATGGATTGATGTCGTAGCTCACCAGCAGGTTCTTGGTCTGCTGGTAGTGATCCAACATCATCTTGTGGGTTTCACGACCGACGCCGGACTTCTTGTAACCGCCAAACGCGGCATGCGCCGGGTACAGGTGGTAGCAGTTGGTCCACACGCGGCCCGCCTTGATCGCCCGGCCCATGCGGTAGGCGCGGTTGATGTCGCGGGTCCACAGGCCGGCGCCGAGGCCGAACTCGGTGTCGTTGGCGATCGCCAGGGCTTCGGCTTCATCCTTGAAGGTGGTGATGCTCACCACCGGGCCGAAAATTTCTTCCTGGAACACCCGCATCTTGTTGGTGCCCTTGAGCAGGGTCGGCTGGATGTAATAGCCGGTGGCCAGATCACCTGTCAGCTTCTCGACCTTGCCGCCGGCCAGCAACTCGGCGCCTTCGCCCTTGGCGATTTCCAGGTACGACAGGATCTTGTCGAACTGCTGCTCGGACGCCTGGGCGCCGACCATGGTGTCGGTGTCCAGCGGGTCGCCACGCTTGATCGATGCGACCTTCTTCATCACCACTTTCATGAAGTCGTCGTAGATCGACTCTTCCACCAGCGCGCGGGATGGGCAGGTACACACTTCGCCCTGGTTGAAGAACGCCAGCACCAAGCCTTCGGCGGCTTTCTCGATGAATTGCGGTTCGGCTTTCATGATGTCGGCGAAGAAGATGTTCGGCGACTTGCCACCCAGTTCAACGGTGGACGGAATGATGTTCTCGGCCGCGCAATGCATGATGTGCGCGCCCACCGGGGTAGAGCCGGTGAAGGCGATCTTGGCGATGCGCTTGCTGGTGGCCAGGGCTTCGCCAGCTTCTTTGCCGAAACCGTGTACCACGTTCAGCACGCCCGGCGGCAGCAGGTCGCCGATGACTTCCATCAGCACGTTGATGCCCAGCGGAGTTTGCTCGGCCGGCTTGAGCACCACGCAGTTGCCGGCGGCCAGGGCCGGGGCGAGTTTCCAGGCGGCCATCAGCAGCGGGAAGTTCCACGGGATGATCTGGCCGACCACGCCCAGGGGCTCATGGAAGTGATAGGCGGCGGTGTGTTCGTTGATTTCGGCGCTGCTGCCTTCCTGAGCACGGATGCAACCGGCGAAGTAGCGGAAGTGGTCGGCGGCCAGCGGGATGTCGGCGTTGAGGGTTTCACGCACGGCCTTGCCGTTGTCCCAGGTTTCGGTGATGGCCAGCAGTTCGAGGTTCTGTTCGATGCGGTCGGCGATCTTCAGCAGCACCAGCGAGCGGTCCTGGGCAGAGGTTTTGCCCCAGGCGTCGGCGGCGGCATGCGCGGCGTCCAGCGCCTTGTCGATGTCTTTGGCGGTGGAACGCGGGAATTCGGCGATGGGCTTGCCGTTGACCGGGGAAGTGTTGGTGAAGTAGTTGCCATCGATCGGCGCCACGAATTCGCCGCCGATGTAGTTGCCGTACTTGGCCTTGAACGAAACGATGGCGCCTTCAGTACCGGGGTGTGCGTAACGCATGGTGGGTATCTCCTGGCTTTTTATGTTTATTGGAGTGCAGCGCGGCAAGCGCTTGATAAAGCGTAGAGCAAAGGTCGGGCCACTGCCTTGCAAGCCAGTTAAATCAGGGGGTTGGCGAGAGCCAAAAAGTGCGGCTGTGCCAGCCTTGGTACAGTCTGTGTGACAGTTTGTGCCATGCACGGTACAACCTGTGACCGGTGGGTCGGCGCGGGATTGCAATGGCCGGGTGGCTGGGGGATGCTGGACGTTCTCACGCAGGGAGAATAATAAGAACATGCATCACGATCATTTCAGTCGCCATGCCCAGCAAGTCTTGACCGTGACCCGTGGGCAAGACCTTTCCCAGGGCCCTGGCAGCGACCCGTCCATCGCCCGCTCCTGGCTGCGTTGCCTGGAGGATTATCACCTCGACCCTGCGCTGAGCATCGCCCCCACCGTGCTCGAACATGGCCGTCTGCTGAAAAGCCGCGAGCGCCTGCAGCAGGTGCTGCACATCGCTGGCGGCGAGATGAACAGCCTGCATCAGCAACTTTCGGGCGCCGGTCACGCCGTGTTGCTCACCGACGCGCGCGGGGTGATCCTCAACTGCGTCACCGCGCCGTCCGAGCGCAAGATTTTCGAGCGCGCCGGGTTGTGGCTCGGCGCCGACTGGAGCGAGGCCTGCGAAGGCACCAATGGCATCGGCACCTGCCTGGTGGAGCGCCAGTCGTTGACCATTCACCGCGATGAGCATTTTCGCGGGCGCCACACCGGGCTGACCTGTTCGGCGAGCCCGGTGTTCGATCCCCATGGTGAGTTGCTGGCGGTGCTGGACGTGTCGTCGGCGCGGGAAGCGGTGTCGCGTCAGAGCCAGTTCCACACCATGGCGCTGGTCAACCTGTCGGCGAAGATGATCGAGAGTTGTTACTTCCTGCGTCACTTTGAACACCACTGGCTGCTGCGTTTTCACTTGCAGGCGGAGTCCGTGGGCTTGTTCAGTGAAGGGCTGCTGGCGTTCGACGGTGAAGGGCGCATTTGCGCAGTCAACCAAAGTGCCCTGAACCTGTTGGGGCAGATGCGTGGTGGCTTGCTGGGGCAGCCTGTGGAAGCGCTTTTCGAATGCACCCTGGATCAACTGCTGGGCCGCGCCAGCGCCAATGCCACAGCGAGTTGGCCGCTGCGGACGCGGGACGGTCGACATCTGTTTGCCGCGTTGCGCGGCCAGCCGCGCAGTGTGCCGGTGCCCGTACCGCCGCAGCCGGTGGTTGCCGCCAAGCCCGAGCGTCTGCTCGGTATCTGCCTGGGCGATTCCGCGTTGCAAAGCGATTTTCGCAAGGCGTTGCGCGTGTTCGAACGTGATGTGCCGCTGCTGGTCAACGGTGAAACCGGTTCCGGCAAAGAGGCCTTCGCCAAGGCCGTACACCAGGCCAGCCAGCGTGCGGACAAGGCTTTCGTTGCGCTCAACTGCGCCGCCATCCCGGAAAGCCTGATCGAAAGCGAACTGTTCGGCTATCGCGGCGGCAGTTTCACCGGTGCCCGCAAGGAAGGCATGCGCGGCAAGCTGCAACAGGCAGATGGGGGCACGTTGTTCCTGGATGAAATCGGCGACATGCCCCTGGCTTTGCAAACCCGGCTCTTGAGGGTGCTGGAGGATCGCCTAGTGGTGCCCATCGGCGGCGAGCCCCAGGCGGTAAACGTGAGAGTCATCAGCGCCACCCACCGTGATTTGTTGCAACGTGTGCAGGCCGGCAGCTTTCGTGAAGATTTGTACTACCGACTCAATGGCCTCGAAATCGGCTTGCCGCCGTTGCGCGAGCGCAGTGATAAGCCGCAATTGCTGGATTTTCTGCTGGCCCAGGAAGCCGGGGAGCAGACGATAACGCTCGATGCCGGCGCGCGTCAGGCATTGCTGGCGTTCGCCTGGCCGGGCAATGTGCGGCAGTTGCGCACGGTGTTGCGCACCCTGGTTGCACTGTGTGACGGCGCGTTGATCGGTGTCGATGATTTGCCGCCGATGATCCGCCCGGCGTCCTTGGCTATGCCTGCTGCGGATGTCCCCCCGCTGTCGCTGCTTGAGGATGCCGAGCGCCTGGCATTGTTGAAGGTCCTGACGCAGCAGCGCTGGCATATGACCCTTGTGGCTGAACGGTTGGGGGTGAGCCGCAACACGTTATATCGAAAGTTACGCAAACATGGCATTGAACTGCGTTCGGCGTTGTAATTCGTAAGTTGTTGTCGAGTGTGTGGGAGCGGTTTTTAATTGTTGGTTGTAGGGGGATTTACTGTTTTTGCTTTTGTGGGTTAATTGTTGAGAAAGTGTGTCCTGGCTGGCGCGGAAGTAAATGCATGTAATGTTGTTTCGGTGGAACTGAGATAGATATTTTTGTCACCCAGTGAATGCAAGTTTTTATTGACTGACTAAGGTGATGATTATGAATGTTACAGGTGTTCCAACTTACACTACAGTGCCGTCCAGTGACGTTTCAGCTGATGTTACTCAAACTGCCAATAATACTGGATCGACCGGTAACCCGCGCAACGCCGCTTCGGCTACTTGGAAAAATGATCGCTCCGAGCTTACTTATGATGCCGAACGTTTGAACTCGGACACGCAGGTTCGTAGCAAAAGGGGAATTGATTTCGGACGTTTTTTCCGCAGGCCGACGCATAGCACTTCCCGCGTGCCGTCTGGGACGCCCGGTAAATATACTCCGGTTAAGGGATCGTCTTTCTCAAACCCACCTTCCGCTCCCGCACCTAATAAGCCCTTTCGAGATCTGATTAGTAACAACCGGTTCGGGAGCACTACCCTTCCTTCCAGGTCTCACCCCGTTCCCAAGACGTTTGGCGAGGTGGCGCAAAACCTCGTCACTGCCGATCGCCTGGTCAAGGCAGGCGTGTTCAAGACCGGGCCAGATCTGAAAACCGTGACACGGGACGCTTTCGTGAATGCCGCAGTCAACGGCTTGGTCAGTACGCCATTGAGTATTGGTACTTACGCAGGCTCCGTATGGAGTGGCGAGCAGATCAAGGGGGCGTTCAGCGCCAATACCCCCTTACTTCCTCCCGCGCACCAGCCCGCGCCGAGTCAACAGAACGGTGTGGCGGGATCGGCGCCGAGTCCTTCATCGCCGCAAGACCTGGCGTTGCACTTGGACAATGCAGAATTAAAACTGCTCTTGGTCAGTAATACGATCCAGGCCTATACCGAAGGGAGCGAGGGTCAAGCCTTGGATAAAAGCCCCGATTGGCCAACCGAGACAACTGCCCGACTTGATATGTTGGAAAAGCAATACAACACCGTCGAGTCGAACTTGGAATTAATCTCTAAGGAAAATGATTTTATATTCAGGCCCTTTAAAAGTGATACCGCCGCCACCGAGAAAGACCCTGTGCGCCGCCTTGAAACATTGGATCGACGCAATCAGGCTGTTTTAAACCAGATCTCCCGTATCAATACGGTGTTGGAGCCGAAGGGGCCGCTATCCTCGATGCAGTTTGTCTGATGCGGGTTATGCAGGGGAGGCCGTTAATTGACACCCCATAGTGACCCCTCGTATACGCTGAGTCCGGTGCAGTCACGGCGGGTGACGGCACCGGGCTCAACGACCGCACTGCCGGCCGAATTCAGACGATTGAGCTGGCGTGTACCGCTAAAAGAGTGCGATTTCCCCCTCCCTGCGCTAACCTGCCTCGATGTTTTACGAGGTCGACCATGCACATTCATATTCTCGGTATTTGCGGTACTTTCATGGGCTCGATGGCGGTTCTGGCCAAGGAGTTGGGCCACCATGTGACGGGTTCCGATGCCAACGTCTATCCGCCCATGAGTACGCAACTGCAAGCCCAGGGCATCGAGTTGACCCAGGGCTATGATCCATCCCAATTTGATCCGGTCCCCGACCTGGTGGTGATCGGCAACGCCATGTCTCGGGGCAACCCTGCGGTCGAGTACGTACTGAACAAAGGTTTGCCGTATGTGTCCGGCCCCCAATGGCTGGCCGACCATGTGCTGCAAGGGCGCTGGGTGCTGGCGGTCGCTGGTACGCACGGCAAGACCACCACCAGCAGCATGCTGGCCTGGGTGCTGGAGCACGCAGGCATGAGCCCGGGTTTCCTGATCGGCGGCGTACCGCAGAACTTCTCGGTGTCGGCGCGCCTGGGCGATACGCCGTTCTTCGTGATCGAAGCCGATGAATACGACAGCGCGTTCTTCGACAAACGCTCCAAGTTTGTCCACTACCGCCCGCGCACGGCGATCCTGAATAACCTGGAGTTCGATCACGCGGATATCTTCCCCGATCTGGCGGCCATCGAGCGGCAGTTCCACCATTTGGTACGCACCATCCCGAGTGAGGGCCTGGTGATCCACCCGACCACCGAGCCGGCCTTGCAGCGCGTCATCGACATGGGCTGCTGGACGCCGGTGCAAACCACCGGCGCGGGCGGGCAGTGGCAGGTCAGGTTGCTCAGTGAAGACGGTTCGACATTTGAAGTGCTGTTCGAAGGCGAGGCCCAGGGTGTGGTCGACTGGGACATGACCGGCCAGCACAACGTTGCCAACGCCCTGGTCACCTTGGCGGCGGCACGGCATGTTGGCGTGGTGCCTTCCATGGGCATCGCAGCCTTGAGTGCGTTCAAAAGTGTGAAACGGCGCATGGAAAAGGTTGCCGATGTGAATGGGATTACCATCTACGACGACTTTGCCCACCACCCAACGGCGATTGCCACAACCCTTGATGGCCTGCGCAAGCGGGTCGGTGATGCGCCGATCATTGCGATTATCGAACCGCGCTCCAACTCCATGAAGCTCGGCGCGCACCGCGATGGTTTGCCGGAGAGCGTCAATGATGCGGACCAAGTGGTCTGGTACGCACCGGCCAACCTCGGCTGGGACCTGCCCGCCATTGCGGCGCTGTGTCACGTGCCGTCGACGGTCTGCGATTCGATCGAAGGCATCATTGAACACGTCAAGCAACAGGCCACGCCCGGCACCCACGTGGTGGTCATGAGCAACGGCGGCTTCGGCGGCCTGCACGGCAAATTGGCCGAGGCCCTGAAATGAGCGGGCCCGAGCGCGTGACGCTGGCGATGACCGGCGCATCCGGCGCGCCCTATGGCTTGCGCCTGCTCGACTGCCTGGTGCGCGAGGAGCGTGAAGTTCATTTCCTGATCTCCAAGGCCGCGCAACTGGTGATGGCCGCCGAGACCGATGTCGCGCTGCCGCCCAAGGTGCAGATGATGCAGGCGTTCCTCACCGAGTACACCGGTGCGGCGGCGGGGCAGATCAAGGTCTACGGTAAAGAGGATTGGATGTCGCCGGTGGCCTCCGGCTCCGGCGCGCCGGCGGCGATGGTGGTGGTGCCGTGTTCCACCGGTACGTTGTCGGCGATTGCCACGGGCGCCTGCAACAATTTGATCGAACGGGCCGCCGATGTGACGTTGAAAGAGCGGCGCCAGCTGATTTTGGTGCCGCGTGAGGCGCCGTATTCGAGCATTCACCTGGAGCACATGCTCAAGTTGTCGAACATGGGCGTGACCATCTTGCCGGCGTCGCCTGGTTTCTATCACCAGCCGCAGACCATCGATGACCTGGTGGATTTTGTGGTGGCGCGGATTCTCAACCTGCTGAACATTCCCCAGGACATGCTCCCGCGTTGGGGTGAGCACCATTTGAGCAGCGATGAATAAGGCGCTGTTGGTATTACTGGCGTTGCAACTGGCGGGCTGCGCCACCGCACGCACGCTGGATGCGGCGAAGCCTGGCGCGCCGGTTGTGTACGCCGGTACGCGGCTGGACCTGTATGCGATGAACGGCGGCTGTTGCGCGATGGACCGTTTTGGTGCCGAGGCGCCGAGCTATCCCGGCGTCGACCTGCCAGCCAGCGCGTTGCTCGATACCCTGCTGTTGCCGCTGTCGGTGTTGACGGTGTTGGGGGTAGGGTTCAACGCCACGGGAGGACTGTGACTCCGCGCTCAGGCCCCATCTGAACCCACATGTTGAGCTGGCAGCTCGGTTGGCGGGTTTATTTACCCAGCTTGCGCAACTCATCCGATTCGACCACACGCACACCATCTTGCTCTTCCAGCGCCAGGCGCCACATGGCGCGTGCCAGTTCGCACACTTCGATGCCGTGGTACTTGCCTGGAATCAGCCGTGACAACGGCCCGGCCAATTGCTCGGCCAGGCGCGGTTCGAGGCGCTCCCCCAGCAACAGCGAAGGCCGCACGATGGTCAGTTGCGGCCAACCCTGGGCTTTCAAGGCGTCTTCCATTTGCCCTTTGATCCGGTTGTAGAAGATCGAGGATTTCGGGTCGGCGCCAATCGCGCTGATGACGATCAGGTGCCGCGCGCCCATTTCCCGCGCGCGCTTGGCAAAGGCCACGACCAGGTCCAGGTCGATCGCGCGAAAGGCGTCCTCGGAGCCGGCTTGCTTGATCGTGGTGCCCAGGCAGCAGAAGGCGATATCGACCTGGCCACGCAGTTGCGGCAGGACCACCGCCGGGTCGCCCACTGGGTTTTCCAGGCGTGGATGTTCGGCCAATGGCTTGCGGCTGGGCGCCAGCACACGGGTCACGGTGGGTTCGTTGAGCAGGCGATCGAGCAGGTGTTCGCCGGTCAGGCCAGAGGCTCCTGCGAGCAAAATATGCTGAGGCGTCAGGTACATGGTGTTTCCCCCTTTGTTACACGTTACAGCTTAGTTGCCTTTAGCTTCCTTGCTATTCATTGAGACGCTTTCGAGCGCCTTTCGTGCTTGCTGCTTGCGTAATAGTTGCCAATGGGCGATCACGCCTTTGGGGGCCCAGATCTGCGGTTCGGAGGCTTCGAAGTTGTCCGCCTGTTCGCGTTCGGTCACGTGCAGTTGCGCCAGCTTGAAAGCTTGTTGCAAGTCGTCGGTCTGGTTGAAGGCTTGGGCGAAAAGGGCATCGCCGAAGTAGGTGAAGTCGGCTTCCTCGGAACAGCCAAACGACACGCGGTCGGCGCGGGAAGCGGTCATGATCAAGGTGTGCTCGTCTTTCAGCGCGGGAATGAAACCGCCGGAGTAGCACGCGGAAATCACCACGACCTTGTCGCGGTTCTTCAACGGCGTGAGCACTGCGGCGAGCTCATCGGCCGGCAGGTCGGCCAGCTCCATGCGCGGCTGGTCGAGCACCAGTTCGCTTTCGTGGGTGCCGTGGCTGGTCAGGTAGATAAACACCAGGTCCTCCGGCCCACTGCGTTCGGCCAGGGTCTGCACGGCACGGCGCAGGCTTTCGCGGGTAGCCAGGGGGCGGTCGGCGATATGGTCGCGGTGGTTGACCAGGCGAATCTGCCCGCGCGCACCGAAGCGGCTGGCGAGCATGTTGCTGACGTAATCGGCTTCGCGCAGGAACACGCTCTGTTTGCCGTCGCCCGCGAGTACCAGGGTGTACAGTTCCACGGCGGGGGTCGAAGGAGGCACGGCGGCGAGGGCAGCATCGAGCAGGCGGCCCTGGGCCAGCACGCCGATTTCCAACGGGTCGGGCAACAGCTTGCCGTCGGCGTCGCGCACGCGCATGCCGTTGACCCAGGTGCCGGCCTGCACGGTGCCGTCGGCGAGCACCAGGGTGCCGTGGCCCTGGTAGTTGTCGCTGTCGAAACCGCCGATATAGAAGCTGCCGTCGGTGAGGTTCAGGCGGCCTTCGCCGCTGAAGCGCCAATCGCTGAACTGGCCAATGTAGTGGCTGCCATCGACGCCGATCAACTCGCCCTTGCCGCTGAGGGCGCCTTCCTTGAACTGGCCGATCCACACGTCGCCGTCGGCGTTTTCGTAGCGACCCTTGCCGTTCAATTGGTTCTGTTTGAACTGGCCGACGTAGATGTCGCCGTCAGCGCTGTTGAAGGTGCCGTTGCCTTCCAACTGGCCATCGACGAAGTGGCCGCTGAACTGGTTGCCGCTGTCGTCGTTGCGCTGGCCTTCGCCGTTGGGCTTGCCGTGGGCGAACTGGCCCTGGTATTGGCTGCCGTCAGCCAGTTCCAGGCGCCCGAGGCCGGAATACTGGTCGTCCTTGAATTCGCCGCGATAGGTCATTTGCCCCTCTTTGAGGGTGCCTTCGCCGTTGCGCCGGCCTTGCTTGAAGCCACCGACGTAGTGGCTGCCCGCAGTGGTCAGGCTGCCCTGGCCGTCAAACAGGCCTTGCTGGAACTGGCCTTTATAGACTTCGCCGTTGCTGCCATGCCATTCGCCCTGGCCGTGCCACTGGCCTTTGTCGAACTGGCCGGCGTACCAACTGCCGTTGGGGTAGTCCACGCGGCCCTGGCCTTGCAGCAAGCCATTGACCACATCACCCCGGTAACGGCCGCCGTCGGGCAGGCGCGCATCGGGCGGCAACAGCGATTCGCCGTCTCCGCAAGCGGTGAGCAACAGGACAAGGGCAAAGGGAGCGAGTGGGCGCATAGCGGGATCCGGATAATTGAGCGCCGAGTATGCCGCAGCGAAGGAGCCATACCTAGTGGTCTGTTGGGGAATGATGACCTGTAGGAGCCGGCTTGCCGGCGAAGGTGGTCAACGAAAACGCGGGCATTCAGGGGGAATGTGGCGTCTGGGGGCTTTTCGCTGGCAAGCCAGCTCCTACAGGGAGGAAGGAGGCGGTTACACGAAGCAGAGCGACAGCGACTCGGCAATGTAAGCGGGTTTCTCCTGGCCTTCGATTTCCAGGGTGGCGGTGGCCTTGAACAGCCATTGGCCGGGTTTTTTCTCGGTGACGTCGGTGAGGGTCACGTTCAGGCGGACCTTGGAATTGACCTTCACCGGCTGGATAAAGCGCACGCTGTCCAAGCCGTAGTTGACCGCCATTTTCAGGCCTTCGGGCATGATCAGGATGTCTTCCATCAACTTGGGCATCAGCGACAGCGACAGGAAACCGTGGGCGATGGTGCTGCCGAACGGGGTTTGCGCGGCCTTGACCGGGTCGACGTGGATGAACTGATGGTCGCCAGTGGCTTCTGCGAACAGGTTGATGCGGGCCTGGTCGATGGTGAGCCAGTCGGAACGTCCCAGTTCCTTGCCGACATAATCTTTGAGCTGCGCTACGGGTACATAGGGCATTGCGTCTCTCCTTGGTTCATCGGTTTTTATTGATGTGCGAGAACCATGTTAGATCATCATGGGCAACCAGCCCGGTCAACCCACCATGCATATGACGAATGCCGGAGCATAGCGCGGGCATGCTTATAATGCGGGTCGGTCTTGAGGGGGGAAGGACGGATGCTATTACGCGGTCTGACATGGCTGGTGCTGTTTCAATTGATCGGCACGGCGATCAACCATTTGCTGCTGCCGGTGTTACCGGGGCCGATCATCGGTCTGCTGCTGATGCTGGGTTACCTGGTGTGGCGCGGCGAAGTCGGCGAGCCGCTGAGCCTGGCGGCCAGCAGCCTGCTGCGTTACTTGCCCTTGCTGCTGGTGCCGCCGGCGGTCGGGGTGATGGTGTATGCCAAGGACATCGCCGCAGACTTTTGGGCCATCGTCGGTGCCTTGGTGTTGTCGCTGGTGATCGCCATGGGGTTCGTTGGCGTGCTGATGCAAAAACTGGTCAAGCGCCAGGCGCAGCAGGAGGAGCAATCATGACCTTCGACTGGCAAGGCGCATGGGCGGCGGTGATTCATCATCCGCTGTTCGGCATCGGCATCACCCTCGGCGCCTATCAACTGGTGCTCGCGGGCTTCGAGAAAACCCGCTGGATCTTCCTGCAGCCGGTGCTGGTGTCCATGCTGCTGGTGATCGGCGTGCTGCTCACCTGTGGCCTGAGCTACGCCGAGTACCGCAAGAGCACCGAGATCATGAGCATCCTGCTGGGCCCGGCGACTGTGGCCCTGGCGGTGCCGCTCTATTTGAACCTGCGCCGGATTCGTCAATTGTTCTGGCCGATTTTTACTACGCTGGTGATAGGTGGTGTGTTGGCCACCGGCCTGTGTGTGTTGCTGGGCTGGTGGTTCGGTGCCGAACACAGGATGTTGATGACCATGGCACCCAAGTCGGTGACCTCGCCGATTGCCATGCTGGTGGCCGAGCAGATCGGCGGCGTGGCCGCGTTGGCCGCGGTGTTCGTGCTGATCACCGGCGTGATCGGGGCGATGATCGGCCCGGCGTACTTGTCGCGCCTGGGCGTCCACAGCCCCGAGGCGCGCGGTATGGCGCTGGGCATGACCGCTCACGCTGTCGGCACGTCGGTGGCCCTGCAGGAAAGCGAAGAGTGCGGCGCCTTTGCGGCGCTGGCCATGAGTCTGATGGGCGTGGCGACGGCGGTGTTCCTGCCGCTGGCCGTGTCGGTGATTGTTTGAACCAGGGTTAAGGAAACCTTTATGAGTCTGGCGCTGTTCCCGCTCAACACCGTGCTGTTCCCTGGCTGCACCCTCGACCTGCAATTGTTCGAGGCGCGCTACCTGGACATGATCAGCCGCTGCATGAAAAAGGGCGAAAGTTTCGGCGTGGTGTGCATCTTCGACGGCAAAGAGGTGGGCGCGGCCCCGGATGGCTACGCGCTGATCGGCTGTGAAGCGCTGATTCGCGACTTCAAACAGCAGGATAACGGCCTGCTGGGCATTCGCGTCGAGGGCGGGCGGCGCTTCCGTGTCCGAGATGCCGAGGTGCAGAAGGACCAGTTGCTGGTGGCCGAGGTGCAATGGCTGGAAGAGCGGCCGGACCACGCGCTGGAAGAGGCGGACGCCGACCTGCAGGCCTTGCTCCAGGCCCTGGCCGAACACCCGATGGTGGCCTCGCTGGACATGGGCGCCGATGCCGACGGTCAGCAGGCCCTGGGCAATCAATTGGCGTATTTGCTGCCGTTCACCGAGGCCGACAAGATCGACCTGCTGCAGCTCGACGATCCGCAACAACGGCTGGATGCGATCCAGAGGCTGCTGGATGAACTGCAAGGTGAGCTGTTCACCTGATTTTCAGAATTGTCTGGTGCTGCTTTCAGACGTTTCTGCGTTGCTCCCATCGCACGGGCTGAAATAGTTTCCGATCACACAACCACTGATCAGGGGATGAACATGATTCGGCTAGCGCAATCGGAGCAGGCGGCCTGGGACGCTTTTTTTGTCAGCATTACCTCACAACTGCTAGCGCAGGATGCACAGCGCGGCCCGGAATACATCGCCGAGCGTGCCGCAGAAATTGCCGATGAAATGCTGCTGGAGCGGCGCGAACGTTGCGTTGAGCGCCGAACCGCGCCAATCGATTGGATCGGCCCGGCCAAGGGTCAGTAGGCATACTTGAACAGGGCCTGCGAGGTGTCGCTGAAGGCGATGAAGCCGAGCACCGCCACCAGGGCAGGCAATACCAGCCACCAGGCTTTCTGCGACATCGGCGGCAGCGGGCTGCGGTATTGGATTGCGCCCAGGCTCAATGTACACACGCTCATCGCCAGCAACATTCCGGCGAGGATGTCGGTGGGCCAGTGGACGCCCAAGTAAACCCGCGACAACGCGATGAATGCCGCGGGGATGCAGCCTAGCAGCAGCCAGGTCAGGCGCAGGCGCGTGGGCTGCCCGCGCCCGGCCAATACGGCTAACGCCAGGAAAAACGCGAATGCGCCGGAGGAGTGGCCGCTGGGCATGCTGAAGCTGCTCAGTGGGTCGGTGAGGATTTCCGGGCGACCGCGGGCGAAGAACAGCTTGGTGGCGGTATTGATCACTGCGGCCATGCCCAGCGTGATGCCGACAAACAGCGCGTGGCGCCATTGGCGTGCGAGTAACAACAGGCCGGTGAACAGGGCGCTGGCGACAAACATATTCTTGAACTCGCCCAGTTGGGTGAGCCTCACCATGGTCTCGTCCAGCCAGGCGCTGCGATGCTCCTGCACCAGGGCGCTCAGCCCCTGGTCGAAGTCGTTGAGGTGCGGGTAGCCGATAAACAGGGCAATCAACAAGGTCAGGCTGGCGCAACCTATCCATCCTGTGGCGCGGCGATGGCCGCGCAGGCTGCTGTTCAAGCTCAGCCCCAGCAACACCGCCAGGCATGCCGCGACAATTCCCGCCTCGGGCCAGAACCCCGCCGGCAATGGCAGGCGGAAAGCCGCGCCGGTCGCCCAGCCCGGCAGCAGGTACGCGACTGTCCAACCGGCCGCCGCGAGAATGCTGACCAGGGCAAAGCGTGGGAACGGCATGTCGCACATGCCAGCCACCATCGGCAGCATGGGGCGCAACGGGCCGATGAAACGTCCGACCAGCAGGCTGGCGATGCCGTACTTGTGGAAGTAGGTCTCGGCGCCGTTCATCCATTCAGGGTGATGCCGCAGGCCGGGCAGGCGCCGGATGTTCTGGTGGAAATGGCGTCCCAGGAAGTAGGACACCCCATCGCCCACCAGGCCGCCGAGAAAACCCAGCAGCAGGGTTTCACTCAGCGACAGCGCACCGTTGCCGGCCAGCACGGCAATGGCGAACAGCAGCACGGTGCCGGGCACGATCAAACCGGCAATGGCCAGGCATTCCACGCACGCCACGATAAACACCGCCGCCGCCAGCCATTGGGGGTTCAGGGTCAGCCAGCCGGTGATGCTATCGAGCCATTGGCCCATATTTCTTCACTCCCTCGTCACCGTTTCAAATCAAAAAATAGTCGCGGCCTTCGACCTGGCCCCGGCGCAGCGGGTTCCGCGTGCAATAAGGCGCATAGCCTGCATCGACGAAGCGGTACATCAAGTGTTCGTCCCGGCCGCCGGGAATGCCCAGGCGGGTGGTCTGGATAATGTGCATCGGCACCTGGCCGACGTCTTCTACATAGAGCCGCTCCTGGTCGAAGCGCTTGGCATCCCACATCGGCACTTTCAGGCCCAGCGCCTTGCACAATAAGGTCTGGCCGGCGCAGAGCTTCTGCGAGGCGCGCGGCCTGCCATTGGCGTCCGGGTTGTTCAGCAGCATCTGCGCCAAACTGGCCGGGCCGGAGGTCTCATCGACCCAGGGATAGGCGGATTTGATCAATACTGCATTGCCCGGGCCCTGGGCGCTGAAGTTCAGCGAATCGCCGCCACGGGCGTAGTACATATAGATATGACCGCCATCCAGAAACAAAGCCTTACGCTTTTCTGTGTAGCCCAGTGAGGCATGGCTGCCTTTTTCGGCCACGTAATACGCTTCGGTTTCAATAATCCGCGCCGAAAGCCAGAGATCGCCGACCCGATGACGGATGATTTTGCCGAGCAATTCCCGCGCAAGCAGTTGTGCATCGCGGTCGAAGAAGCGGTCGGGCAGGGCGCTGGCAGGGAGTTGGGGGGTGAAACTCGACATGGCCTTCAGGGTTAATACGGCTAAATGTGACGGAATAATAACAACTCCTACCTTAATTACGGCTGAACCCCAGGTTTTTACAGTTCATTTCGACCATCCGCCCCTCACCGCTGTCAGTCGGGCGGCGTCACAGCTATAATCTGCCGCTTTCCTCTTTGCCAAGACTCCCTGACCATGACTGAGTCCGTTCTTGACTACATGACCCGCCTGGGTCGCGCTGCCCGTCAGGCCTCGCGGTTGATCGCCCGTGCGAGCACCGCGCAGAAAAACCGTGCCTTGCTGGCCGCCGCCGATGCTCTGGATGCTTCGCGCTCCGAGTTGACCGCCGCCAACGAACTGGACCTGGCCAACGGCCGCGCCAATGGCCTGGAACCGGCGTTGCTCGACCGCCTGGCGCTGACCCCGGCGCGTATCGACGACATGATCGAAGGCCTGCGTCAGGTGGCCAAGCTGCCTGACCCCATCGGTGAAATCCGCGATATGCGTTACCTGCCGTCCGGCATCCAGGTCGGCAAGATGCGCGTGCCCCTGGGCGTGATCGGCATCATCTATGAGTCGCGCCCGAACGTGACCATCGACGCTGCGAGCCTGTGCCTCAAGTCTGGCAACGCCACCATCCTGCGCGGCGGTTCCGAGGCGATCCACTCCAACCGTGCGATTGCCGCCTGCATCCAGCAGGGCCTGGCCGTGGCCGAATTGCCGGCCGAAGTGGTGCAAGTGGTGGAAACCACCGACCGCGCCGCCGTCGGCGCGCTGATCACCATGCCGGAATTCGTCGACGTGATCGTGCCACGCGGTGGCAAGAGCCTGATCGAACGCGTCAGCCGTGATGCCAAAGTGCCAGTGATCAAGCACCTGGACGGCGTCTGCCACGTTTACATCGACATCGCCGCTGACATCGACAAGGCGATCCGCATCGCCGACAACGCCAAGACCCACCGTTACGCGCCGTGCAACACCATGGAAACCCTGCTGGTGCACGCCGGCATTGCCGATCGCGTGCTGCCGCCGCTGGCTGCCATCTACCGCGACAAGGGCGTTGAGCTGCGCGGTTGCGAGCGCACCCGTGCGCTGCTCGGCGCGGACGTGATCGAAGCCACCGAGCAAGACTGGTACACCGAGTACACGGCGCCGATCCTGTCGATCCGCATCGTCGACGACCTGGACCAGGCCATCGAGCACATCAACAAATATGGTTCCAAGCACACCGATGCCATTGTTACCGAGCATTTCAGCGATGCCCGGCGTTTCCTCACCGAAGTGGACTCCGCTTCGGTGATGGTCAACGCCTCGACGCGTTTTGCCGACGGCTTCGAGTATGGCCTGGGCGCGGAGATCGGTATCTCCACCGACAAGCTCCACGCACGCGGCCCGGTTGGCCTGGAAGGCCTGACCAGCGAGAAGTACGTAGTGTTCGGCGACGGGCATGTGCGCGCTTGATGGGTAAACGCATCGGGTTGCTCGGCGGCACCTTTGACCCCGTGCATATCGGCCATTTGCGCAGTGCCCTGGAAGTCGCGGATGCCCTCGCGCTGGATGAATTGCGCCTGACCCCCAATGCCCGGCCGCCGCACCGCGATACGCCGCAGGTGTCAGCGCAGCAGCGCCTGGAAATGGTGCGCCTTGCCGTAGCTGGCATACCGCCGCTGGTGGTGGACGACCGCGAGCTCAAGCGCGATAAACCGTCCTACACTGTCGACACCCTGGAACTGATGCGTGCCGAGTTGGCCGCGGACGACCAGTTGTTTCTGCTTTTGGGCTGGGACGCATTTTGCGGCCTGCCCTCTTGGCATCGCTGGGAGGAACTCCTCCAGCATTGCCACATCCTGGTTTTGCAACGCCCGGATGCCGACAGCGAACCGCCGGATGCCTTGCGCAACCTGCTGGCCGCGCGGTCGGTAAGTGACCCCTTGGCCCTGACCGGGCCGAACGGGAATATTGCATTCGTCTGGCAGACCCCGCTTGCGGTGTCCGCCACCCAGATCCGTCAACTGCTGGCCAGCGGGAAGTCGGTACGTTTCCTGGTGCCTGACGCGGTCCTGGCCTACATCGATGCGCACGGGCTTTACCGTGCGTCGAACTGAAAAGGCGCGCTTGAACGCACGAACAGTCGTGCAGCGAGCGCCCGAACATACGAGCAAAACGAGTTTTATATGACGAACAAAGACGTAAGCAAAGTTAAGCGCAAAGGCACCTTCAAAAGCGCGCCACTGCCGGTTGAAGCCCACGTTGGCCCGGAACTGGCTGGCGAAGAGCTGGTGAAAGTCGCCGTGGCGGCCCTGGAAGACGTCAAGGCCCAGGACATCCAGGTGCTGGACGTGCGCGACAAGCAGAGCATCACCGACTTCATGATCATCGCCACCGGTACCTCCAACCGCCAGATCGGCGCGATGCTCGACAAAGTGCGCGAAGCCGTCAAAGCCCAGGGCGTTAAGCCGCTGGGTGAAGAAGGCAAGGGCGACAGCGACTGGGTGCTGCTGGACATGGACGACGTGATCGTTCACATGATGACCTCCAACGCCCGTCAGTTCTACGACCTGGAGCGTCTGTGGAAAGGCGCCGAACAGAGCCGTGCCGCTGATGGCAAGCACCACAGTCCGGAAGTGGGCCACGCGCACTTCGACAAGCTCAACAAAGACCAGGAATAAGGAACGGCTGTGCGCCTGCGTCTGATCGCTGTCGGTTCACGCATGCCCAAGTGGGTGGAAGAAGGCTGGCATGAATATGCCAAGCGTCTGCCCGCCGAGCTGTCGCTTGAGCTGGTGGAAATTCCGCTCAATACCCGGGGCAAGAACGCCGACGTGGCGCGCTTTATCCGTCAGGAAGGCGAAGCCATGCTGGCCAAGGTCGGTCCCAACGAGCGCATCGTCACCCTCGAAGTCCACGGCAAGCCCTGGAGCACCGAGCAATTGGCGGTGGAACTGGATCGCTGGCGCCTGGACTCGCGCACCGTCAACTTCATGGTCGGCGGCCCCGAGGGGCTGGCGCCGGAAGTCTGCGCGCGGGCGGACCAACGCTGGTCGCTGTCGGCGCTGACGTTGCCGCACCCGTTGGTAAGGATTCTGATCGGTGAACAGCTGTATCGCGCCTGGACAGTTCTGTCCGGGCACCCTTACCACAAATAGTCTGCGCCCCTCCCGATGACTCAGCCGATCCGCATCAAGGACCACGAGAAAGACGCACGTCTGGTGCGCTCGCGCGTGGTTTTTGGCGCGATCATGGTAGTGACGTTGATCGGGGTGTTGATCGCGCGCCTGTATTTCCTGCAGGTGATCCAGTACGACTATCACTCCACTCTGTCGGAAAACAACCGGGTGCATGTGCAGCCGATTCCGCCGACCCGTGGCCTGATTTTCGACCGCAACGGCGTGGTGGTCGCGGATAACCGGCCCAGCTTCAGCCTGAGCATGACCCGCGAACGCTCCGGCGACTGGCAGCAGGTTCTCGATGTGATCGTCGACGTGCTGCAACTGACCCCGGAAGACCGGGCGATCTTCGAAAAGCGCATGAAACAGGGGCGTCGGCCGTTCGAGCCGGTGCCGATCCTGTTCGAGCTGACCGAAGAGCAGATCGCCCGGATCGCGGTGAACCAGTTCCGCCTGCCGGGCGTGGAAGTGGTGGCGCAGTTGGTGCGGCATTACCCGCAAGGGCCGCACTTCGCGCACTCCGTCGGTTATATGGGGCGGATCAACGAGAAAGAGCTGAAAAGCCTCGATCCGGTCAATTACAGCGGCACCCACCATATCGGCAAGACCGGCATCGAGCGTTTCTACGAGCCCGAGCTGCACGGCCAGGTGGGTTACGAAGAGGTCGAGACCAACGCCCGCGGCCGTGTGTTGCGGGTGCTCAAGCGTACCGATCCGGTGCCGGGCAAGGACATTGTGCTGAGCCTGGACATCAAGTTGCAGGAAGCGGCCGAGATGGCCCTGGGCGGGCGCCGTGGCGCGGTGGTGGCGCTGGACCCGAGTACCGGCGAAGTCCTGGCCATGGTCAGCCAACCCAGTTTCGACCCCAACCTGTTCGTGACCGGGATCAGCTTCAAGGCCTACGCCGAGCTGCGCGATTCCATCGACCGGCCGCTGTTCAACCGGGTGTTGCGCGGCCTGTATCCGCCGGGTTCGACGATCAAGCCGGCGGTAGCGATTGCCGGCCTGGATGCGGGCGTGGTCACGGCGTCGAGTCGCGTGTTCGACCCCGGCTACTACATGCTGCCTAATTACGATCACAAATACCGTAACTGGAACCGCACCGGTGACGGCTATGTCGACCTGGACACCGCGATCATGCGGTCCAACGACACCTATTTTTACGACCTGGCCCACAAGCTGGGGATCGATCGCCTGTCGGCCTACATGGGCAAGTTCGGGTTGGGTCAGAAAGTCTCCCTGGACATGTTCGAAGAATCCCCAGGCCTGATGCCGTCGCGCGAATGGAAGCGTGCCACCCGCCGCCAGGCGTGGTTCCCCGGCGAGACTCTGATTCTTGGCATCGGCCAGGGCTACATGCAGGCGACACCGCTGCAACTGGCCCAGGCCACGGCGTTGGTGGCCAACAAAGGCGTCTGGAACCGTCCGCACCTGGCCCGCACCATCGAAGGCGAAAAGCCGGTGGATGAAAACCCGATCCCGGACATTGTGCTGCGTGACCCGTCGGACTGGACCAAGGTCAACCACGGCATGCAGCAGGTGATGCACGGCGCCCGGGGCACGGCGCGCAAGGCGGCGATCGGCGCGCAATATCGCATTGCCGGCAAGAGCGGTACGGCCCAGGTGGTTGCGATCAAGCAAGGCGAAAAATATGACCGTTCCAAAGTCCAGGAGCGCCACCGCGACCACGCCCTGTTTGTCGGCTTCGCTCCGGCGGACGACCCGAAGATCGTGGTCGCCGTGATGGTCGAGAACGGCGAGTCCGGTTCGGGCGTCGCCGCGCCGGTGGTCCGTCAAGTGATGGATGCCTGGCTGTTGACCGACGACGGCAAGCTCAAGCCCGAATATGGCGGCCCCCCTTCAAGCACCGAGGTTACGGCCAGTGAAGAGTAATTTTGACCGCATCCTCTCCAGTGAGGATGTGATGCGTCGCCGCGCGACGTTGCTGCAGCGCATGCACATTGATGGCCCGTTGTTGATCCTGCTGCTGACCCTGGCGGCCGGCAGTCTGTTCGTGCTGTATTCGGCCAGCGGCAAGAACTGGGACCTGCTGATCAAGCAAGCGTCGTCGTTCGGCCTGGGCTTGTTGTCGATGGTGGTAATTGCCCAGCTGGAGCCGCGTTTCATGGCGCGTTGGGTGCCGCTGGGGTACGTCGCTGGAGTGTTGTTGCTGGTGGTGGTGGACGTGATGGGCCACAACGCCATGGGCGCGACCCGCTGGATCAACATTCCGGGGGTGATTCGCTTCCAGCCGTCGGAATTCATGAAGATCCTGATGCCGGCGACCATCGCCTGGTACCTGTCCAAGCGCACCTTGCCGCCGCAACTCAAGCATGTGGGGATCAGCCTGATCCTGATCGGCGTGCCGTTCATCCTCATCGTGCGCCAGCCGGATCTCGGTACATCGCTGCTGATCCTGGCGGGCGGTGCGTTCGTGCTGTTCATGGGTGGCTTGCGCTGGCGCTGGATTCTCAGCGTGCTCGCCGCTGCCGTGCCGGTGGCGGTGGCCATGTGGTTCTTCTTTATGCATGACTACCAGAAGCAGCGGATTCTCACGTTCCTCGACCCGGAGAGCGACCCGCTGGGCACCGGCTGGAACATCATCCAGTCGAAGGCGGCCATCGGTTCCGGCGGTGTCTTTGGCAAGGGCTGGCTGATGGGCACCCAGTCGCACCTGGACTTTTTGCCCGAGAGCCACACCGACTTCATTATTGCGGTGATGGGCGAAGAGTTCGGCCTGGTGGGCATTTGCGCGTTGCTGCTGATCTATTTACTGTTGATTGGGCGTGGCCTGGTGATCACCGCGCAGGCGCAGACGTTGTTCGGCAAATTGCTGGCGGGCTCGTTGACCATGACTTTTTTTGTTTACGTTTTCGTCAACATCGGTATGGTCAGTGGCCTCTTGCCGGTGGTTGGGGTGCCGTTGCCGTTCATTAGCTACGGCGGAACTTCGCTGGTGACATTGCTGTCAGCGTTTGGGGTTTTGATGTCGATTCACACGCATCGCAAATGGATCGCACAGGTTTGAATAAGGTGAAGATGTCAATGCAAGTATTGCGCGGCTGGGCGACTCGGCATGCGTCCTGGATGAGCCTGATCGGGCTGCTGGGCGCCATGCACGAAGCGCAGGCCGGTGACTACGATGGCTCACCTCAGGTCGCCGAATTCGTCGGTGAGATGACCCGTGACTATGGCTTCGCCGGTGAACAGCTGATGGGCGTGTTCCGCGAGGCCCAGCGCAAGCAGGCGATCCTGGATGCCATCTCCCGCCCGGCCGAGCGCGTGAAGCAGTGGAAGGACTATCGCCCGATGTTCCTGACCGATGCCCGCGTGGCCCGGGGCGTGGACTTCTGGCGCCAGCACGAAGCCGCGCTGGCTCGCGCCGAGCAGGAATACGGCGTGCCTGCCCAGGTGATTGTCGCGATCATTGGCATTGAAACCTTCTACGGGCGCAACACTGGCGGTTACCGGGTGATCGATGCCTTGTCGACCTTGAGCTTCGATTACCCGCCCCGCGCTGAATTCTTCCGTAAGGAACTGCGTGAATTCCTGCTGCTGGCCCGCGAAGAGCAGGTCGACCCGCTGACCCTCAAAGGCTCCTACGCCGGTGCGATGGGCTTGCCGCAGTTCATGCCGAGCAGTTTTCGCGCCTACGCGGTGGATTTTGACGGCGACGGCCATATCAATATCTGGAGCAACCCGGACGATGCCATCGGCAGCGTGGCCAGCTACTTCAAGCGCCATGGCTGGGTGAGCGGCGAACCGGTCGTCAGCCGTGCCGACGTGAGCGGCGAGCGCGCCGATGACGGCCTGACCCAGGGCATCGAGCCGGCCAAGACGGTCGGGGAGTTGCGGGCGCTGGGCTGGTCAAGTCATGATGCGCTGCGCGATGATATGCCGGTCACGGCTTTCCGCCTGGAAGGCGAAAACGGCCCTGAATACTGGATGGGCCTGAAGAATTTCTACGCAATCACGCGTTATAACCGCAGTGTGATGTACGCCATGGCTGTGCATCAACTGTCTGACATGCTGGTCCAAGCACGGGGCAACAAGTAATGCGGGCATCGCCGTTGAAAAAACCGCTCAAGCTGGTGGCGTTTGCCGCGTTGTCCTTGCTGGTTGTCAGTTGCTCCACCAGCCGCGCGCCGACGCAAAAGTCCGGCGGCACCGCTATTCGTTCCCAGCCGGGCCTGGACATCAACCGCGCGCATAAAGACGGTGCGCCGTGGTGGGACGTCGACGTGTCGAAAATCCCGGATGCCACGCCGACCCTGCACACCGGTCCGTACAAGGCCAACCCCTATACCGTGCTGGGCAAGAGCTACTTCCCGCTGCAGGACTCCAAGACCTATGTGCAGTCGGGCACGGCGTCGTGGTACGGGACCAAGTTCCATGGCCAGAACACCGCCAATGGCGAGGTCTACGACCTGTATGGCATGAGCGCGGCCCACAAGACCCTGCCGCTGCCCAGCTATGTGCGCGTGACCAACCTGGACAACAACCGCACGGTGATCCTGCGGGTCAACGATCGCGGGCCGTTCTATTCGGACCGGATCATCGACTTGTCCTACGCCGCCGCGAAGAAACTCGGTTATGCCGAAACCGGCACCGCGCGGGTCAAGGTCGAAGGGATCGACCCCGCGCAATACTGGGCCCAGCGTGGCAAACCGGCACCGTTGATGCTCAACGAGCCGCAGGCCGCGCAACCGCAAGTCACAGCCTCGACCGGCAAGATCGAGCAGTGGACGCCACCCGCGCAACAGCACGCGCCCGACACGGTCGTGGTGCCTCGCGCCGCACCGGGTGCTTCGGCTGCCGGTGGGCAATACCTGCAGGTGGGCGCTTTCGCCAACCCGGATGCGGCAGAGCTGTTAAGGTCCAAGCTGAGCAGTATGGTCAATGCGCCGGTCTTCATCAGTTCCATCGTGCGTAATCAACAGACCCTGCACCGTGTGCGTATGGGCCCGATCGGTTCGCCGAGCGAGGTCGCGCAAGTGCAGAACAGCGTGCGCCTGGCCAACCTGGGGCAACCCAGCGTGGTCAGCGCCGAATAAACCGTAAAGGATTGATGGTTCAGGTCCGTGCGCGGGCCTGGGCCCTGGTTGTTGGCTCGTTGAACAATAAAACCCAGGGGCAAGGGGTGAGCAGGCAACCGAACACGCGACAGACTGGTAACGGGCTGTCTGAATAAGTTTTGCCCGCGAGGGCAAGTTTCCATACGTAATTTCGAGAGACGGATGAACATCATCACCTTAGCCAAACGCACGTGCCTGCTTATCTCGCTGATCATCACCCCGGCCGCCTGGGCGGTTGAAATGGTGCCGGCTTCACCGCAACTGGCCGCCAAGGCCTGGGTCCTCATGGATGCCGCCAGTGGCAACGTGCTGGTGGAAAACAACGGTGACCAGCGCCTGCCGCCTGCCAGCTTGACCAAGCTGATGACAGCCTATATCGCGACCCTGGAAATCCGTCGCGGCCAGATCGGCGAAAACGACCCGGTGACCGTCAGCGAAAACGCCTGGCGCACCGGTGGTTCGCGGATGTTCATCAAGGTCGGCTCGCAGGTGACGGTCAGCGACCTGCTGCACGGCATCATCATCCAGTCGGGTAACGACGCCAGCGTCGCCCTGGCCGAGCACATCGCCGGCAGCGAAGACGCGTTCGCCGACATGATGAACAAAACCGTGGCCGACCTGGGCATGACCAACAGCCACTTCATGAACCCGACCGGTCTGCCGAACCCAGAGCACTACTCGTCGGCTCACGACATGGCGATCCTGGCGCGCGCGATCATTCGTGTCGACCCGGTCCACTACGCGATCTACTCCCAGAAGGAATTCTTCTGGAACAACATCAAGCAGCCTAACCGCAACCTGTTGCTGTGGCGCGACAAGACCGTCGACGGTCTGAAAACCGGCCACACCGAAGAAGCCGGCTACTGCATGGTGTCGTCCGCCGTGCGTGATGGCCAGCGCCTGATCGCCGTGGTCTTCGGCACCAACAGCGAGCAGGCCCGTGCGGCCGAGACGCAAAAACTGCTGACCTACGGTTTCCGCTTCTTCGAAACCCAGACCTTCTATCAGAAGGGTGCTGAACTGGCGACCGCGCCGGTATGGAAAGGCACGACCTCGCAAGTCAAGGCCGGCCTGGCTGAAGACCTGACCCTGACCATGCCTAAAGGCCAGCTGAAAAAGCTCGCGGCCAGCATGACCATGAACCCGCACCTGGTTGCGCCAATCGCCAAGGGCGACGTGATCGGCAAGGTCGAAGTGAAGCTGGACGATAAAGTGGTACACAGTGCCGACCTGATCGCCCTGGACGCCGTCGACGAGGGTGGTATCTTCCGCCGCGTGTGGGATAGCATCCGCCTGTTCTTCTACAGCTTGTTCAACTGATAAGTGTGCACCTGCAAAGCCCCGTGTTGATCCGACGCGGGGCTTTGCCCGTCGCCACGGCTTACGCTTACGAGGCCGTTACGCCATGACCGATAAAGAAGTAAAGGCGCCAAAGATCGAATTCCCGGTGACGGATTATCCCGTCAAGGTGATCAGCGATACCGGTGTGGGCAACAAGGACAAGATTCTCGACATCGTGCGTAAACACGCGACGATCAACGACAACCGTGTGGATGAACGTTCGAGCACCAACGGTAAGTACACCACGATCCAGTTGCACATCGTTGCGACCGGTCAAGACCAGCTTTACGACATCAACAGCGAACTGCGGGCCACTGGCTTCGTACATATGGTGCTGTGATGCCACAGGTCCTGGGCTTTCGCGAGCTCGGCCGGATGGACTACGAGCCCGTCTGGCACGCGATGCAGCGCTTCACCAACGAGCGCGGCACCTCGGCACCCGATGAGATCTGGCTGGTGGAACACCCGCCGGTGTTCACCCAGGGCCAGGCCGGCAAGGCCGAGCATCTGCTACTTCCGGGTGATATTCCGGTGGTGCAGGTCGACCGAGGGGGTCAAGTGACTTACCATGGGCCCGGTCAACTGGTGGCGTATCTGCTGCTGGATGTGCGCAAGCTGGGGTTTGGCGTGCGCGACCTGGTGAACCGTATGGAGGCTTGCCTGATCGAGCTGTTGGCCAGTTACGGCGTGAGCGCCGTGGCCAAGCCCGATGCACCCGGTGTGTATGTGGATGGTGCGAAAATCGCTTCCCTGGGGCTGCGCATTCGCCACGGTTGTTCGTTTCATGGCCTGGCGTTGAACGTGGACATGGACCTGGCGCCGTTCCGGCGCATCAACCCGTGCGGTTATGCCGGGTTGGCGATGACCCAGTTGAGCGACCACGCCACACCGATTAAATTTGCCGAGGTAAGTACCCGGCTGCGTGCGCAGCTCGTCAAACACCTCGACTATGCTGAGCAGACGACCCTTACGGGCGGAATCGACTGATTATGACTACTGATGCAGTGCAAACCATGATCCCGACGCTGGACGTCACCGAACGTCCGGCCCAGGCCCCGCGTGCCAAGGTGGAAGCCGGCGTCAAGCTGCGCGGCGCCGAGAAGGTTGCACGCATCCCGGTCAAGATCATCCCGACCACCGAACTGCCGAAAAAACCTGACTGGATTCGCGTGCGTATCCCGGTCTCGCCGGAAGTCGACCGTATCAAGGCGTTGCTGCGCAAGCACAAGCTGCACAGCGTGTGCGAAGAAGCGTCCTGCCCGAACCTGGGCGAATGCTTCTCCGGCGGTACTGCCACGTTCATGATCATGGGTGACATCTGCACCCGTCGTTGCCCGTTCTGCGACGTCGGCCACGGCCGGCCCAAGCCGCTGGACGTCAACGAGCCGGAAAGCCTGGCCATCGCCATCGCCGACCTGAAACTCAAGTACGTGGTGATCACCTCCGTCGACCGTGACGACCTGCGTGACGGCGGTGCCCAGCACTTTGCCGACTGCATCCGCGAAATCCGCAAGCTGTCGCCGGACGTGATGCTCGAAACCCTGGTGCCGGACTACCGTGGCCGCATGGACGTCGCGCTGGAAATCACTGCCGCCGAGCCGCCGGATGTGTTCAACCACAACCTGGAAACCGTGCCACGCCTGTACAAGGCGGCGCGTCCAGGTTCGGACTACCAGTGGTCGCTGACCCTGCTGCAGAAATTCAAGCAGATGATGCCGCACATCCCGACCAAATCCGGCCTGATGCTCGGCCTGGGCGAAACCGACGAGGAAGTGATCGAAGTCATGCAGCGCATGCGCGAACACGACATCGACATGCTGACCCTCGGCCAATACCTGCAACCATCGCGCAGCCACTTGCCGGTACAGCGTTTCGTTCACCCGGACACCTTCGCCTGGTTCGCCGAGGAAGGTTACAAGATGGGCTTCAAGAACGTCGCGTCGGGCCCGCTGGTACGTTCCTCGTACCACGCCGATGAGCAGGCCAAGCTGGTCAAGGCTAGCCTGATTTCGTAATACAGATCTGCGCAACACCGCAGATCCAATGTGGGAGGGGGCTTGTCCCCGATGGCAGTGTGTCAGTCGCTACAGGTACTGGCTGATTCAGCGCTATCGGGGGCAAGCCCCCTCCCACATTTCGTTCCGCGTCATATAGGGAGAATCAGGGATGACCAGTCGACTAGCCGCCGCCGTACCTGCATTGCGTTCTGAAGCCACCGTCGGCCTGATCGCTCCCGCAGGCCCTGCCGCGCTGGACGTGGAAAAAGCCGGGCAATGGATGCGCGCCCGTGGCTATGAGCTACGCATCTTCCCCGGAGTATATGAACGCGACGGCTACCTGGCCGGCAGCGATGACGTGCGCTTGCGCGATCTGCACGCCGCCTTCGCCAACCCTGATATCGATGCGATCTTCTGCCTGCGCGGCGGCTACGGCACGCCCCGCCTGCTGGACCGCCTGGACTTCGACCTGCTGCGCGCCAACCCCAAGCCTTTCGTGGGTTACAGTGATATCACTGCGTTGCACCTGGCAATCAACCGCTATGCCGGTTTTGTGACCTTCCACGGCCCGATGCTGAATGCCGACCTGCTCGGCGACAAGCAGCCACCCACCGAGTCGTCGTTGTTCAACATGCTGCGTGGCCAGGTGGGTGCAGGCAGCGTGCTGGCGCACCCGGTGGCCTACCCATTGACCACGATCGAGCCCGGTATCGCCTGTGGGCGCTTGCTCGGCGGCAACCTGTCGATGATCGCGGCCATGATGGGGACGTCCTACGAAATCGATGCCGAGGGCATCATCCTGTTTATCGAAGACGTCAACGAGCCGATCTACCGCATCGACCGCTTGCTGACGCATCTGCGCCTGACCGGCAAGCTGGCCCAGGTAGCGGGTGTGTTGGTGGGGGACGTGGCGGGGGTGGATAGCACCGGGCTGGAGCGGCTGCTGAAGCAGACCTTCGAACCGCTGTGCATTCCGGTGCTGTCTGGCTGGCGCAGTGGGCATTGCGATCCGAACCTGACGCTGCCGATGGGCGCGCGGGTGCGGTTGGATGCGGGGGAGCAGCGGGTGGTGTTGGAGCAGGATGTGGTGTTCAACCGCTGAATCTGTCGTCTGCTAAACCGCTATCGGGAGCAAGCTCCCTCCCACATTTGACTGCATTTCAAAGGATGTACGCGGTCAAAATGTGGGAGGGGGCTTGCCCCCGATAGCGGTAGTCGCCATAAGCCGATCTAACGGTTCTGCAACGACTCCAGCAACTTCACCGTCGGATAACCATCCGCCGGCCAGCCCAGTGACTGTTGCGCCGCACGGATCGCCTTACGCGTGTTGGCGCCGATAATCCCGTCCGGGTTGCCCGCGTCATAGCCATTGCTGCTGAGTACGGTCTGCAGGTCGATGCGCTGGGAACGACTCAGCGGTAGTTCATCTTTCGGCCAATCGCCACGAATCACGCCACTTCCGCCGAACCGTTCCGACAGCAGGCCCACGGCCAGTGCGTAGGACGACGAGTTGTTGTACTTGAGGATTGCGCGGAAGTTATCCAGCACCAGGAACGCCGGGCCACGGTAACCCGCTGGCAGCAGCAGGGCGGCGGAGAGCTGGTCGACGTTAGGCGGCATGCTCGCTCCCGGTGGCAGCTGGATGCCCAGCTTCAGCCAGTCGGCGACGGTCTTGCGCACGCCACCGTCGGCCAGGGTGTAATCGAAGTTGGCCGGCAGTTGTTTGACTTCGAAACCCCACGGCTGGCCTTTCTGCCAGCCGGAGCTTTGCAGGTAATGCGCGGTGGAGGCCAGGGCGTCGGCCGGGCTGTTCCAGATGTCGCGGCGACCGTCGCCGTCGAAGTCCACGGCGTGGGTGTTGTAGGTGGTCGGGATGAACTGGGTCTGGCCCATGGCGCCGGCCCACGAACCGCGCATCTGGTCGGCCTGGATATCGCCGTGCTGGATGATCTGCAGCGCCGCGAGCAATTGCGCCTGGGCAAAGGCCGGGCGCCGGCCTTCGTAGGCCAGGGTCGCGAGGGAACGGATCACCGAGTTATTGCCCTGGAACTGACCGAAGTTACTTTCCATGCCCCACACCGAGACCAGCGCCTGGCGGTCGACGCCATAACGTTGCTCGATGCTTTGCAGGATGTCGGCGTGCTTGACCAATAGTGCCCGGCCATTACGCACGCGTACTGGCGACAGGGCGCCGTCGAGGTATTCCCACACCGGGCGGGAAAATTCCGGTTGGCTGCGGTCGGCGCGGATCACCGCCATGTCCGGGGTGACGTTGGCGAAGGCGATATCAAACACGGCCGGGGTAATGCCGGCCTTCAAGGCTTGCGCACGGAAACCGGCCTGCCATTCGGCAAAGGTCTGGGTGGGCTGGATGTCCAGGTTATCCACAGCCAGCGGGGCCACGACAGCGGGCGCTACGACCGGTGCGGTCGACAGTGTCGGCAAGGGTTGAGCATCTGCGGCGGTAGGTTTTTCCGCGCAGGCGACAAGCAGAATGAGGCTGGAGGCAGCGATCAATTGGCGAAGGTGCCAACGACGGGAAAGACTAGAGGGCATGCACAGGTCCAGGGATTACAAATCAAGTGCTGACCTTATCATGCCGGAGGGGCGCTTGCCTTCAGGCGGCCAGAAAGTAAGAAGCCTCCCAGCTATTAGACTGGAAGGCTTCGCGGCGGTAGCTGCCTTTGCCCTTGCCGGCGCGTTCCTGACGGCTGCGGAACAGTGGCTGGGCGATGATGGATTTGGCCTTGTTGGGGCCATGCTTAGATGGCTTTTTGCTCATGGTCGTTACTCTCTTCAGGTGGGATGCAGCGGTGCAAATCATCTGCCGAAGTCTGGCCGCTGTAAAGCCCGACAAGTTTTTTGAAATACAAATGCAGCCAACATGTGGGAGGGGGCTTGCCCCATCCCGCATTGGTTTTGCGGTGTTTTTAAGAGGGGGGGTTATTCGGCAGGTAATGTCAGGCGCTGGCCAGACATCAGCAGTGACAAACGGCTCAGGCTCATCCACGGCGAACCCGCTGCCTGGCCCTTGATTTGCGCATCGATGCGCTGGGCTTCGAGCAACAGTTGCGCCCAGCGTTGCGCCGAGTGCCGCTGCAGGGCTTTGCTCATCAGCGGTTTGCGCTTGTCCCAGACCGGCGGTCTGGCTTGGCTGAAGCATTTGTCCAACGGCGTGCCCTGGCTGTATTGCAGCGCAATATTGGCCAGTACCCGCAACTCGCGAGCCAGCGCCCAGAGAATCACCGGCGGTTCCACGCCTTCACCGCGCAACCCTTCGAGCATGCGCAGGGCGTGCGCAGGCTCGCCGTTGAGGATGGCGTCCACCAGCCCGAACACGTCAAAGCGCGCGCTGTCAGCCACCGCGCCTTGCACGGTTTCGACGGTGATCTGCCCGTCTTCGGCCATCAGCTTGAGCTTTTCGATCTCTTGGGCGGCGGCAAGCAGGTTGCCTTCGACCCGGGCGGCGATCAGTTCCACGGCGTCCTGCGTGGCCGACAGCCCCGATTGGGACAGGCGCTGACGAATCCACTGCGGCAACTGATTGCTGTCCACCGGCCAGATCTGGATGAACTGGGTCTGTGCCCCTTCCACCAGCGCTTTGCCCCACTTGGTTTTCTGCGCGCTGCCGTCGAGCTTGGGCAGGCTGATCAGCAACACCGTGTCTTCGGCAGGCCGCGAACAGTACTCGATGAAGGCCGCCGCGCCCTTGTCGCCGGGCTTGCCCGACGGCAGGCGCAGTTCCAGCAGGCGTTTTTCGGCAAACAGCGACATGCTCGCGCCGGCTTGCAGCAGCGTGCCCCAGTCGAAACTGGCGTCGGCGCTGAACACCTGGCGTTCGTCGAAGCCTTGCTGGCGCGCGGCGGTGCGAATGGCGTCTGCCGCTTCCTGGCACAGCAACGGGTCATCGCCGCTGACGATATAGACAGGCGCGAGAGCACCTTGCAGGTGTTTGGCGAGTTGGGCGGGGGCGAGTTTCATAGGCGCGATGAACGGGGCGCCTGGGGCGCCCCGTCTGGCTTAGTCTACAGGGACTTCAACAGGCGATTGTTTCGGCGTGTTGTTTTCGTACTCTTGCGCGGCTTTCAGGGCGTCGGCGTCAGCCTTGGCCTTGTTGTCGGCGGTCTGTTGCAGCAGTTCCAGTTTTTCCGGCGTCAGCTGTTGCAGGCGCAGCATCACGCGTTGGACCAGCTCGCGACGCATTTCTTTGCGCACCTGGGTCATTTCCGAGTCCGAGCCCACCAGGTTGTTGCCATCGTGGCTCACGACCTTTTGCACTTCGATCTTGTCACCCATCAACGGCAGATGGTCGCGGCCCTGCATTTCAAACGTCAACGAAGTGATCAACTCGATATCGGACGCACGGCCGGCGCTGGCGTAGCTGAGGTTACGCTGGGTTTCTTTCTCGTCGGCCAGGAACAGCTTGTAGGTCGCGCCGGTGTAGACGTGTACGCCACTGTTTTTCAGGGTGTCGCGCAGTTGCACAACGGTTTCGCCGTAGGCGTTGCGGGCGCTGACGTCCAATTCCTTGATGGTCAGTTCATTGGTGCCGGTACCGCGCAGCTGGAAGCCGCAAGCGCTCAGCAGCACAGCAAGGCCCATCACCAGCAAATTGCGTTTGATCATTTTATTGCTCCCCTTGAAACCATGCGGGCCTTATCGAGGCCCTGAAGGTTTAGTTCGGCGCAGCGCTCAAGCCCTGCGCCCGATCCGATTTAGCTGGCGACGATATTGACCAGTTTACCCGGCACGACGATCACTTTGCGGATCGTCAGGCCTTCGGTAAAGCGCAGTACGTTCTCGTTGCAGCGCGCGGCCGCTTCGACGTCTTCGCGGCTGGCGCTGGCCGGCATGTCGATCTGGCCACGCAGTTTGCCGTTGACCTGAATTACCAGTTGCAGCGTGTCCTGAACCAGCGCGCTGTCATCCTGCACCGGCCAGCGGGCGTCAATGACGGCTTCGCTGTGGCCCAGGCGGTGCCACAGTTCGTGGCTGATGTGCGGCGTGATCGGGGCCAGCAGCAGGGTGACCGTCTCGAGGCCTTCGTGAACCAGCGCACGCTCCTGTTCGGTGGCTTGCGGGGCTTTTTCCAGCACGTTCATCAGCGTCATCACCTGGGCGATGGCGGTGTTGAACTTGTGGTTCTGGCCCACATCCTGGCTGGCTTGCTTGATGGCCAGGTGGGTGCTGCGGCGAATGGCTTTCTGCTCGTCGCTCAAGGCGGCCACATCCAGCTTGCCCGGCAGGCCCTGGCTGACATGGGCATGGGCCAGGCGCCAGACGCGCTTGAGGAAACGGTGCGAACCTTCGACGCCGGAGTCGGACCATTCGGCGCTCATGTCCGGCGGCGAGGCGAACATCATGAACAGGCGGCAGGTGTCGGCGCCGAACTGGTCGATCATCGACTGTGGGTCGACGCCGTTGTTCTTCGACTTGGCCATCTTCTCGGTGCCACCGATTTCCACCGGCAGGCCGTCGGCGATCAGCTTGGCGCTGATGACCTTGGCTTTGCTGTCGCGCTCGAGCTCGACATCCGCCGGGTTGAACCAGGTGTAGCTGCCATTGGCTTCGCGACGGTAATACGTCTCGGCGATCACCATGCCCTGGGTCAGCAGGTTCTTGAACGGCTCGTTGGAGCTGACCAGGCCTTCGTCGCGCATCAGCTTGTGGAAGAAGCGCGCGTACAGCAGGTGAAGAATGGCGTGTTCGATACCGCCGATGTACTGATCCACCGGCAACCAGTGGTCGGCCGCCGATTTCTCGACCAGGCCACCCTCGTAGTGCGGCGAGGCATAACGGGCGTAGTACCACGAGGACTCGACGAAAGTGTCCATGGTGTCGGTTTCGCGCTTGGCTGGCTGGCCGCATTTCGGGCAGCTGCACTCGTAGAACTCAGGCATGCGCGCCAAAGGCGAACCGGCGCCGTCCGGCACCACGTCTTCCGGCAGGACCACCGGCAACTGGTCTTCCGGCACCGGCACGTCACCGCAGGTTTCGCAGTGGATGATCGGGATCGGGCAGCCCCAGTAACGCTGGCGGCTGATGCCCCAGTCGCGCAGGCGGAACTGGGTGCGCGAGGCACCGAGGTTTTTCTTGATCAGCGCGACTTCGATGGCGTCGAAGGCGCCGGCGAAGTCCAGGCCGTCGAACTCGCCGGAGTTGATCAGTTCACCGTGCTCGCCGTAGGCGTCTTGCCACGGGGCCGGGTTGGTGTCGCCCGAGCTGGTGCGTACCACGGATTTGATCGGCAGGTTGTACTGGGTGGCGAATTCGAAATCGCGTTCGTCGTGGGCCGGCACAGCCATTACTGCGCCATCGCCGTAGTGCATCAGCACGTAGTTGGCGACCCATACCGGCAATTTTTCGCCGGTCAGCGGGTGCTCGACGAACAGCCCGGTCGGCAGGCCTTTTTTCTCCTGGGTGGCGACGTCGGCTTCCGCCACGCTGCCGCCTTTGCATTCGGCGATGAACGCCTGCAGCTCAGGGTTGTTCTGTGCGGCCTGGCTGGCCAGCGGGTGTTCCGCGGCCACGGCGACGTAAGTCGCGCCCATCAGGGTGTCCGGACGGGTGGTGAAGACTTTGAGGGTACCCGCTTCGCCGATCGAATCGACGTTGTACGGGAACTGCACTTCCATGCCCTTGGACTTGCCGATCCAGTTGCGTTGCATGGTCTTGACCTGTTCAGGCCAGCCCGGCAGGTCGTCGAGGCTCGACAAGAGTTCATCCGCGTAGGCGGTGATCTTGAAGTAGTACATCGGGATTTCGCGCTTTTCGATCAGCGCGCCGGAACGCCAGCCGCGCCCGTCGATCACTTGCTCGTTGGCGAGCACGGTCTGGTCGACCGGGTCCCAGTTCACGGTACCGTTCTTGCGGTAGATCACGCCTTTTTCGAACAGGCGGGTGAACAGCCATTGTTCCCAGCGATAGTAGTCCGGCTTGCAGGTGGTCACTTCGCGGGACCAGTCCACCGCCAGGCCCAGGCTGCGCAGCTGGGTCTTCATGTAGGCGATGTTTTCGTAGGTCCACTTGGCGGGCGCTACGTTGTTCTTCATCGCGGCGTTTTCCGCCGGCATGCCGAAGGCGTCCCAACCCATGGGTTGCAGGACATTCTTGCCTTGCATGCGCTGGTAACGGGAAATCACGTCGCCGATGGTGTAGTTACGCACGTGCCCCATGTGTAGCTTGCCGCTGGGGTAAGGGAACATCGATAGGCAATAGAACGTCTCCTTGCCCGGCTGTTCACTGACTTCAAAGGACTTTTGCTCATCCCAGAAGGTTTGGGCGGCATTTTCTATTTCACGGGGCTGATATTGTTCGTGCATGGCTACTTTTGAACTGAATAGGGGTGGCCTAATCCTCTTCGGTGCATTGTCCGAGCTGGCCGACACCATAAAGCGCCGCGTCCGTGCCCAAACCCTGCGGGAAGTGGAGTTACAGGAAGCGCCGTAGCATACATGACCCCACTCTATCGAGGGAAACCCTGATTGCGCGGTCGAGGCCGTCTGTCGCGGCGCCGGGCAGGCGCAGCCATGGGGGCTACGCTGTTTATTGGGGAGTGAGTCTTATCTTCAATGAGGTGAGGGGATGGTGGAATCGCAGCGAATGTTATCTAAACCGGATGTGTACCAAGGACTCATCGACCGTTTGGGTCGTGCATTGGATGCAGCAAGTACGGCGGGTCGATTGCGTGATGAGCAGCCCGTCGAGTTGGAACTGCGAGGCTTGAGCCACGCGGAGCTGGAACTGATCAAGGCTTACCTGGCAAGGAACGAACGTTCGGCTTTTACCGGCGTGGCGAGCACGCCGCCCAACGAGCCCGTGCGGTCGGCCAAGGTGGTGTGGCTCAAGGATGTGTCAGCCGCTCGCGGTCCGGAAAAACATCGGTCCGTGCGGTTCAAGTAATACATGCCCCTTAGTTTCCTGATCATCGCTGACTCTGCTTCGTTCTTGTAAAGATTGTCGCTAAACCCCGTTACACCTTAGGCTTCGGGCATCTATGGAGATGCTCGATGCCTATTCGTTATTTCATCAAACAACTGCTGTTGCCGCCCGGCATTCTCTTGCTGTTGCTGGCCCTTGCCTGGTGGTTTCGCCGCAGCCGCCCGCGCCTGGCCGGCTGCTGCTTTGCCCTCGGCCTGGGCGGGATGTGGCTGATGAGCCTGCCGATCATGGTGGAGTGGGGCGCGCGCGCCCTGGAGACGGCGCCGCCGTTGGCCCGGGAGGACTGGTCGAGCCTGGCCCGGCACGCCGATGCCATTGTGGTGCTGGGTTCGGGGCGCGAGCGTGGCGACCCGGCCTGGGGTTCGGACCAGCCAACCGGCATCGGGCTGGAGCGTCAGCGCTACGCCGCGCGATTGGCCAAGGCCTCCGGGCTGCCGGTGCTGACCAGCGGCGGTTTGCACTACGGCACACCGCCCAGCGAAGCTGAGTTGATGGCGGTATCGATGCGGGACGACTTCGATGTGGCGGTGCGCTGGAAGGAAGAGCGCAGCCGCACCACCTGGGAAAATGCGCAGATGAGTGCCGAGATTCTGTTGCCCGAAGGGATCAAGCGCGTCGTGGTGGTGACCCAGGCCTGGCATATGCCGCGTGCGGTCTGGAGCTTTGAAAAAGCCGGTTTCAGCGTGGTGCCGGCGCCGGTCGGCTTCCTCGGCGAGGATAACGCGCGGCCGCTGGGTGGTTGGATGCCGGAGTTCAAGTCGGTGTGGCAGAGCGGGCAGTTGCTCAATGAGGCGGTGGGGCAGGTGGGGTATCGGTTGTTCTACCGATAGCACCGCAAATCAAAATGTGGGAGGGGGCTTGCCCCCGATTGCGGTGTATCAGTATCAAATCTACTGACTGACACACTGCTATCGGGGGCAAGCCCCCTCCCACATTGGGTTCGGTTTGATTCTGTTAGACGGTTTTGGACATTCGGCCGGCCAGCAGCGCCCAGCCAAACAACACCAGGCACACCACGATCAGCGGCCACGAACGCCATTGCAGGTACGGCGTGAGGTTGTGCATCGGCACCACTTCGCCATAGAGGATGCCGCGCTCGAACTGCGGGATCTGCGCGGTGATCTGCCCATACGGGTTGATCAGCCCGGTCACGCCGTTGTTGGTGGCGCGGATCATCCAGCGGCCGGCTTCCAGCGCACGCATCTGCGCCATTTGCAGGTGCTGCAAGGGGCCGATGGAGGTGCCGAACCAGGTGTCGTTGCTGATGGTCAGCAGCAAGTCGCTCTGGGCCGAGAGGCTGGCGGCGAATTCCGGGTAGACCACTTCATAGCAAATGAACGGCGCAATCTGATAGCCCTTGGCCTGTAGCATCGCCTGGTCGGACGGGCCGCGGGCGAAGTCCGACATGGGCAGGTCGAAGAAGGCAATCAAGCCGCGCAGCATGTCCTGCAGCGGCACGTACTCGCCGAAGGGCACCAGCTTCTGCTTGAGGTAGGTGCCGTCACCTTCGCCCACGACGGTGATGCCGTTGTAGTAGCGCTTCTGGTGATGCACTTCCTGGCGAATCGGCACGCCGGTAATCAGCGCGGTGTGCCGTTCGGCGGCGAACTTGCCCATCATCCCGAGGTAGCCCTCGACGGACTCCTTGAGCACCGGCACGGCCGTTTCCGGCCATATCAGCAGGTCGACCCGCTTGGAGCTGAAGCTCATGTCGCGGTACAGCGCCAGTTGTGCATTGAGCTGCTCGGGGTCCCACTTCATGCTTTGTTCGACGTTACCCTGGATCGCCGCCACGCTCAGCGGGTCGCCGGACGGTGAAGTCCAGGCGTGATGCTTGAGGGCCAGGCCGATGGCCCAGGGCGCCACCAGCAGTAACAGGCCAGCGCCAATGAAGGCGTTGCGCTGGGTCGCCAGCAGGCGCGGCAGGTTGCACAGCAGGGCGGCGGTCAGGGCCAGGGCGAAGGAAATCAGCCACATCCCACCCAGCGGCGCGAGGCCGGTGAGGGGGCCGTCAAGTTGGCTGTAACCGGAGTACAACCAGGGAAAACCGGTCAGGAACCAGCCCCGGAACGCTTCCTGGCCGACCCATAGCGCCGCAAACGTCAGGGCATCGGCCAGTGGCGCTTCATTGCGCCGCAGCCAGCGCGCCCACAACCAGGCGGGCAGGGCGAAGAACAAGGCAATGGCGGCGGTGAACGCCAGCATCAGCAAGCCAGCCAGCAACACCGAAGCGCCGCCGAAGTGGTGGATGCTGTAGTAGATCCAGCTGGTGCCGGCGCCAAACAGGCCGAAACCGAAACACCAGCCACGGCCGAGGGCCTGGCGTGGGGACAGCTCGCGCAGCCCGATATAGAACAATCCGGCCGCGACCAACGCAAGCGGCCACAGATCGAATGGCGCCAGCGCCAGGGTGGTGATGGCGCCAGCCACCACGGCCAACAAGTTGCCGGGCCAGCCGGGTGCGATGAAACGGCGCATGTCAGTCCTTAACGGGCAATAGGTGTCAGGCGAATCAGATGAATCCGGCGGCTATCGGCATTCAGGATGCGGAAGCGATAAGCGCCGATCTCGGTGGTCTCGTTACGCTTGGGCAGGTGCCCGAACGCACTCATCACCAGGCCGCCGACGGTGTCGAACTCGTCGTCGGAGAATTCGCTGTCGAAGAACTCGTTGAAGTTCTCGATCGGCGTCAACGCCTTGATCAGAAAATCACCGCTCGGCAGCGGCTTGATGTAGCTGTCTTCTTCGACGTCGTGCTCGTCTTCGATATCGCCGACGATCTGTTCCAGCACGTCTTCGATGGTCACCAGGCCAGCGACGCCGCCGTATTCGTCAATCACGATGGCCATGTGGTTGTGGTTGGCGCGAAACTCGCGCAGCAGCACATTCAGGCGCTTGGATTCGGGGACGAAGGTGGCCGGACGCAGCAGGTCCTTGATGTTGAAGCTGTCGCCGTTCTCCTTGAGGATCAGCGGCAGCAAGTCCTTGGCCAACAGGACACCCATGACGTCGTCATGGCTTTCGCCGATCACCGGGTAGCGCGAGTGCGCCGAGTCGATCACGGCCGGGAGGAATTCCCGTGGGGTCTGGGGCGCCTTGATGCTGATCATCTGCGAACGCGGGACCATGATGTCCCGGACTTGCAGGTCAGCCACCTGGATGGCGCCTTCGACGATGGCCAGCGCTTCGCTGTCCAGCAACTTGTTCTGATGGGCCTCGCGCAGCAGCTCCAGCAGCTCCTGGCGGTTTTTCGGCTCGTGGGCAAAAGCCTGGGTCAGTTTACCCAGCCATGACTTTTGCCCGTTGCTCGATCGGTCTTCGCTCATAGCGATTACTCTAAATCCTTTGATGTTTCAGTTGAGTGTTGATCAGTTTTCGTCATCTGCATACGGATCGGGGTGACCCAATTCTGCAAGCAACGATCGTTCCAGTGCTTCCATTTCTTCGGCTTCGTCATCGTCTATATGGTCGTAACCCAACAGATGCAAGCAGCCGTGGATGACCAGATGAGCCCAATGGGCTTCAAGGGCCTTGCCTTGTTCCTGCGCCTCACGCTCGACGACTTCGACGCAGATCACCAGGTCGCCCAGCAACGGGATATCCAGCAGTTCGTCGGGTACGTCGGCGGGGAAGGACAGCACGTTGGTCGCGTAATCCTTCTGGCGCCAGGTGTGATTCAGTTCGCGGCCTTCGGGTTCGTCCACCAGGCGGATGGTCAGCTCCGAGTCGGCGGTGCGCTGGCGCAGGGCCAGGGCGCACCATTGACGGAACTGCTCTTCACTGGGGGCGGGCGCGTCGGTTGCCAGTTGCAGGTCAAGCTCAAGCATCGCGGCGGGTGTCCTTGGCCGGGGCGTCGTCGCGGTGCTCGAAGCGCTCGTAGGCTTCGACAATGCGCTGGACCAGCGGGTGGCGGACGACGTCCTTGGGCATGAAGTGCGTGAAGCTGATCCCCGGCACGTCTTTGAGCACCTCGATCACCTGGGCCAGGCCCGACTTGGTGCCCTTGGGCAGGTCGACCTGGGTGACGTCGCCGGTGATCACGGCGGTGGAGCCGAAACCGATGCGGGTGAGGAACATTTTCATCTGTTCGACGGTGGTGTTCTGGCTTTCGTCGAGAATGATGAAGCTGTTGTTCAGCGTCCGGCCGCGCATGTAGGCGAGCGGGGCGATCTCGATCACCTGGCGCTCGATGAGCTTGGCCACGTATTCAAAGCCGAGCATCTCGTAGAGCGCGTCGTAGAGCGGGCGCAGGTACGGGTCGATCTTCTGGGCCAGGTCGCCGGGCAGGAAGCCGAGCTTTTCGCCGGCCTCGACCGCCGGGCGCACCAGCAGGATGCGGCGCACTTGCTCGCGCTCCAGGGCGTCGACGGCACAGGCCACGGCCAGGTAGGTCTTGCCGGTACCGGCGGGGCCGATGCCGAAGTTGATATCGTTACCGAGGATTTCTTTGACGTAGCGCTGCTGATTCAAGCCGCGTGGGCGAATCATGCCCTTTTTGGTGCGCAAGGCCACGCTGGCTTCGGCCACCGGGTTGTTGGCCAGGTCTTCCACGGCCGATTCCTGCAGGTACAGGTGGACCGTTTCCGGCGACAGCTCACTACCCTTGGTTTCGCGGTAGAGGCGGCGGAGCAGGTTTTCTGCAGACGTGGTGTGCTGGGGTTCACCAATCAGCTCGAATTGATTGCCGCGGTTGCGGATCTCGATGCTCAGGCGTTGTTCGATCAGGCGCAGGTGCTCGTCGAACTGTCCGCACAGATTGGCGAAACGGCGAGCCTCAAACGGCTCGAGGAGAAAACGATGGGGTTCGATGGGTGCGTTCAAGGTCGCTTTTAGCCGCCCTTTGGCTGTTGAGGTGAAAGAGAGGATAACGCCACGCGCCAGTGTGCGAAAGCACTTATCCAACCCGATCCAGTGTGGGAGGGGGCTTGCCCCCGATAGCGGAGTGTCAGGCAGCTCATGTGCTGCTGATGTACCGCAATCGGGGGCAAGCCCCCTCGCACATTTATTACACCAGAGAGCCGCGCAACGAGTGCGGTTGCGCCGCATCGATGTGGACATCGGCGAACTGGCCGATCAGGGTCGGGTTGTCGCAACGGAAGTTGACGATGCGGTTGTTCTCGGTGCGCCCTTGCAGTTCGCCCGGGTCTTTTTTCGAGTAGTCGGTGACCAGGATGCGCTGGGTGGACCCGACCATTTGTCGACTGATCTCGAACCCCTGCTGGTTCAGGCGATGTTGCAGGGCGTTCAGGCGCTCTTTTTTCAGCTCTTCCGGGGTCTCGTCCAGCAGGTCGGCGGCAGGCGTGCCGGGGCGCTGGCTGTAGACAAACGAGTAGGAAAAGTCGAAACCGACGTCTTCAATCAGCTTCATGGTCTGCTGGAAGTCTTTCTCGGTCTCGCCGGGGAAACCGACGATAAAGTCCGAACTGATGCAGATGCCCGGCACTGCCGCACGTAATTTGCGCAGTTTGGATTTGTATTCCAGGGCGGTGTGGTTGCGTTTCATCGCCGACAGGATGCGGTCCGAACCCGATTGCACCGGCAAGTGCAGGTGCTTGACCAGCTCCGGCACTTCGGCGTGGGCCTGGATCAGGCTGTCGGAGAACTCCAGCGGGTGCGAGGTGGTGTAGCGAATGCGCTCGATGCCATCCACCGCGGCGACAACCCGGATCAGCTCCGCGAGGTCGGCCAGGCGCCCGTCGTGGGTCTGGCCGCGATAGCCGTTGACGTTCTGGCCCAGCAGGGTCACTTCACGCACGCCGTTTTCGGCCAGGTGGATGATTTCTGACATTACATCGTCAAACGGCCGGCTGACTTCTTCACCACGGGTGTAGGGCACCACGCAGAAGGTGCAGTACTTGCTGCAACCTTCCATCACCGACACGTAGGCGCTCGGCCCATCGATGCGCGGCTCGGGCAGATGGTCGAATTTTTCGATTTCCGGGAACGAGACGTCGACCTGGGGCAGCTTGGTGAGGCGTGCGGCGTCGATCATTTCCGGCAGGCGGTGCAAGGTTTGCGGGCCGAAGACCACGTCCACGTAGGGCGCGCGGTCGCGGATGGCTGCGCCTTCCTGGCTGGCGACGCAGCCGCCGACGGCAATCACCATCTCCGGGTTGGCCAGTTTCAATTCACGCCAGCGGCCCAACTGCGAATACACGCGGTCCTGTGCCCGTTCGCGGATCGAGCAGGTATTGAGCAGGATCACGTCGGCATCTTCGGCGCGGGCGGTGACTTCCAGGGCCTGATGTTCACCCAGCAGATCGACCATGCGCGAGCTGTCGTACTCGTTCATCTGGCAGCCGTGGGTTTCAATGTAGAGCTTCTTGGCCATGGGAATCGTCAACTGGTGGTAAAGAACCGCGCATTATAGGGGTCATGTCCATCGGTTCCTAGCACTGTGCATCGGGTGCCATGCTATAGTTCGCGCCCTCTTTTATATCCCCGATGTGTTCCCCGCCCACCATGACCAAACGTGAAGCTCCAATCTATAAGGTGATTTTCCTCAACCAGGGCCAGGTGTTCGAAATGTACGCCAAGCAGATCTATCAAAGTGATCTGTGGGGCTTCCTGGAAGTGGAAGAGTTCGTCTTTGGCGAGCGCACACAGCTGGTCGTCGACCCGGGCGAGGAAAAACTCAAGGCCCAGTTCGAAGGCGTGGTGCGCAGTTTTGTGCCGATGCATTCGATCGTGCGTATCGATGAAGTCGAGCGCCTGGGCACGCCGAAGATCAGCGAAGCGCGTGGCACGAGCAATGTCATGCCGTTTCCGATGCCGATGCCTGAGAAGTAGGGCGTTTGTAGCGAGGGCGCTGGCTCCCTCGTCACCGGTCGATCAGGGCAGGGGCGAGAACGGCGAGCGCCCATCCGCACTCTGCAGTTCCTGCAGATAATTGCGGAAGATCTGGCCCAGCACCTGGGTCGCCAGTTCCAGTTCATCGCGCTGCATGTGTTCGGCAACTTCGTCGGCGGTGTCCAGTGCGTCTTCGGCGCCGTTGACCGCGGCCATTTTCAGCACGATATACGCCTGGACGTTATTGGCCGGCACCCCTTCGCCTTTGAAGAACATGGTGCCCAGCTGGAATTGCGCCTGGGCGTGGCCCTGCAGCGAGGCTTTTTCGAAGTAGTTCAACGCTTTGTTGAGGTCGCGCGCGGGGTTCTTGCCGTCGTGGTAGTACTCGCCCAACTCGTATTGCGCCTGCGCATCCCCGCCGTCGGCCAGTTTCTGGCACGCGCTCAGGGCTTCGGCCTGGCTGTCTGGCTGGGTATTGAGGGTGCAACGACCCATCGCTGGGATTAACAACGAGTTGCCGCCTGCTTGTGCATGTGCCAGCAGCGGCTGAAGGAGCAACAGGCAGCCCAGGACCAGGGTGCGGCCGGTGCGTTTCATGGGAATCGACTTACCTCTGACGGGGCACGCGGACCCTCGGGGTCCAATAAGCGCGCATTATGAAATAAGCAGACCTCTGCTTACAAAGTCTTTACTCGTTTTTCTGCCGGTTGGGCAAGTTATCTGCCGGATTGCAGGTGATTTCTCGAGAAAACCAGGAAAAGTCTGTAAGCAAAGTAGCAAATCTGACGCCGCCGGGGGGCGACGTCAGAATGCTGTGCCGGTTATTTCAGGGCGGCGAAGGCGCGCTCGGCAGCATCCAGGGTCAGTTTCAACTCGGCGTCGCCATGGGCGATCGAGGTGAAGCCGGCTTCAAAGGCGCTCGGTGCCAGGTACACGCCGCCGTCCAGCATCAGGTGGAAGAAGCGCTTGAACAGGCCGGCGTCGCTGCCCATCACGTCCTCAAAGGTGACGATATCGTCGGCGCCGCTGAAATACAGGCCGAACATGCCGCCTGCTTGCGTGGTGACAAACGGAATGCCGGCGGCATCGGCGCGCTGTTGCAGGCCGTCGAGCAGGCGGGAGGTGTAGTCGGTCAGCTCGGCATGGAAGCCCGGGCGGCTGATCAGGCGCAGGGTGGTCAGGCCGGCGGCCATGGCCAGCGGGTTACCGGACAGGGTGCCCGCCTGGTACACCGGGCCCAGCGGCGCGATGTATTGCATGATTTCGCGCTTGCCGCCGAAGCAGCCCACCGGCATGCCGCCACCGATGATCTTGCCGAAGGTGCTCAGGTCCGGCGTTACGCCGTAATGCGCCTGGGCGCCACCGAGGGCTACGCGGAAGCCGGTCATCACTTCGTCGAAAATCAGCACCACGCCATGCTTGTCGCACTGTGCGCGCAGGCCTTCGAGGAAGCCCGGGGCCGGCGGTACGCAGTTCATGTTGCCGGCGACCGGCTCGACGATGATGCACGCCACCTCCTGGCCCACTTCATTGAGCATCTGCTCGACGGCGGCGATGTTGTTGAACGGCAGGGTCAGGGTGTGTTTGGCGAAGTCTGCCGGCACACCGGCCGAGCTTGGCACGCCCTGGGTCAGCGCGCCGGACCCGGCCTTGACCAGCAGGCTGTCGGAGTGACCGTGGTAGCAGCCTTCGAACTTGATGATGCTGTCGCGGCCGGTGAAACCGCGGGCCAGGCGAATCGCGCTCATGGTGGCTTCGGTGCCGGAGCTGACCATCCGCACCATCTCCATCGACGGCACGATCGAGCAGACCAGATCGGCCATCTCGGTTTCCATCGAGGTCGGGGCGCCGTAGGACAGGCCGTGTTGCAACTGCTGGCGCACGGCGTCGAGTACGTCCGGGTGGCTGTGGCCGAGGATCATCGGGCCCCAGGAACCGACGTAGTCCACATAGCGCTTGTCGTCTTCGTCGGTGACGTAGGCGCCTTCGGCATGCTTGAAGAACAGCGGCGTGCCGCCGACGCTCTTGAATGCACGCACGGGGGAGTTCACACCGCCGGGGATGTGTTTCTGGGCATCGGCAAACAGGGTTTCGGAACGGGACATGATCGGGCTCTCTAAACTGAAGATTTAAGAAGATCGTTGAAAGCGCGGGCGCGACGGGTGACTTCCTGGGTGCTGTCGGCACCAAACAGGCCGTGTACCACGGCGAGCAAGTCGGCCCCGTGGGCCACCAGCGGTTCGGCATTCTCCAGGGTGACGCCGCCGATCACGCAGATCGGCAACTGCAGGCGCGCGCGGGCCTGGGCCAGCATTTCGAGGCTGGCGGCGGGGGCGCCGGGCTTGGTGCTGGAGTTGAAGAAGCGGCCGAAGGCGACGTAGCTGGCGCCTTCTTTCGCGGCCTGTTCGGCCAGTTCGATCTGGCTGTGGCAGGTGGCGCCGATGATCGCCTTGGAGCCCAGCAACGCACGGGCCGTGGTCAGGGGGCCATCGGTCTGGCCCAGGTGAACGCCGACGCCCAGGCGCGCGGCCAGTTCGGCGTCATCGTTGATGATCAGTTGGGTCTTGTAGCGCGAGCACAATTCGCGGAGTTTTTCCGCTTCACGCAGGCGCCGGGCCTCGTCGCTGCTTTTGTCACGGTACTGCAACAGGGTCACGCCGCCATCCAGCGCCGCTTCGACGTAGGCGAGGAATTTGCCGGCCAATAATTGGCTGTCGGTAATGGCATAAAGGCCACGTAGTTTCATCGGGCAGGCCTCTTGGTGTTACGAGCAGAAATCCAGCGGCAGCCGGCGAGGCACGAACTGGCCCTGGCCGAGTTGTTCGGCGTCACGCAGGGTGCGCCAAGTGTAGTTGAGGGCCGATTGCACGGCGCTGACCAGGCCTTCACCCTGGGCGATCCGGCCCGCCAGCGCGCTGGCCAGCGTACACCCCGAACCGTGATAGCTGCCGGGCAGGCGCTGGCAGGTAAAGGTCTGGCGCGTGCCGTCGCGGCTGTACAGGCGGTTGTGGACTTGGTGCTCATCGCCATGGCCGCCGGTAATCAGCAGGTGCTTGATAAACGGCAACAGCTTTTCCGCGCATTCGTCCGCCGTGCCCTCAGGCAGTTCGGCAAGGATGCGTGCTTCAGGCAGGTTGGGCGTGGCGATCAGCGACAACGGCAACAGCCGCTCGCGCATGGCGTAGCCGACTTCGTCCTTGCCCAGGCTGCCGCCGCCACCGGCGCGCAGCACGGGGTCGCACACCACCGGCAGGTGCGGGTGCGCCTGCAGCAGTTCGACCACGGTGTCGACCATCGCGGTGGAGCCGAGCATGCCCAGCTTGACCGCCGCCACTGGCGAATCGCTGAGCACGGCGTTGGCCTGGGCCAGCACCCACTCGCGGTCGAGTACGCGGAAATCACTGACGTTGACGGTGTTCTGCACCGTCAGCGCGGTAACGGCCGGGGCCGCATGGCAACCCTGGGCGAGCAGGGCTTCGATATCTGCCTGCAAGCCGGCGCCACCACTGGGATCATGGCCGGAGAGACAGAGGACAACGGGGCGAGAGCTGTAGATATTCATGGTGCGCGAGCTTACCACCAAACGCTTTTGGCGTGGCCGTCTGGCGATGGCTGAATTTCGCCCGGAACCATGGGCGATTATGGCTGTTTGCTAGTATCGGATTTTAGTTGTGAAGTCCGCTGAAAGCCTTGTTCTAGAGCCTTTAGAAAAATTATATCAATGGTGTCTAATGGCCTTTAGCGGCTATGCTAAAGTGATTCGAAACAACTTACTGTATCGCCGGTATACGTCTTCTCAAAAGGAATGGGAGGCTTTTTGACATGACCGGACAGGTCACGCTGGGGCTCTATGCGTTATTTGCTGATTTTATTATTGTGCGGGCTACCGCTGCTCGCCGACGCCATTGAGTTCACCCAAGACACTCGAAGCCTGCCGCTGGGCCGGGCCATGCAAGTGCTCGAAGACCCGACCAACACCCTGACCATCGCCGATGTGAGCGCTCCCGCCGCTGCCACACAGTTCAAGCCCCACGACAAAGACACCCTCAACGCCGGCTATTCGCGCTCGGTGTTCTGGCTCAAGGTCAACCTGCGTTACCAGCCCAAGCCGCCTGAAACCCAGCGCACCTGGCTGCTGGAGTTGGCCTATCCGCCCCTCGACCACCTTGACCTGTACTTGCCCGACAGCACCGGCAACTATCGCCTGGCCGGTCGCACCGGGGATGCCTTGGCGTTCTCCAGCCGCGAGATTCGCCAGAACAACTACTTGTTCAAGGTCGACTTCACGCCGGGCGAAACCAAGACCGTCTACCTGCGCCTGCAAAGCGAAGGTTCGATCCAGGCGCCGCTGACGCTGTGGTCCAGCACTGCCTACCTGGAACAACAACCGCTGCGCCTATATGTATTGGGCCTGATCTATGGCGTGTTGCTGGGGATGCTGGTGTACAACCTGTTCATCTACCTCAGCGTGCGCGACACCAGCTACCTTTATTACATCTTCTATATCGCCTCGTTCGGTCTGTACCAGCTGTCGGTGAACGGTGCGGCGGTGGAGTATTTCTGGCCGAACAACCCCTGGTGGGCGAATGCCGCGACACCGTTCATGATCGGCTCGGCGGCGTTGTTCGGCAGCTTGTTCGCCCGCAGCTTCCTGCATACCGCCCAGCACAGCCGCTGGATCAATCGCCTGTTGCTGGCGCTGGTGGCCTGTGGCGCGGTGGTGATGCTGCTCTCACTGATGACCAGCTACGCTCTCGCGCTGCGCCTGGCCACCGGCCTGGCGCTGGTGTTCACCGTGACTATCTTCGTCGCCGCCATCAAGGCCTGGTACTGCGGCCAGCGGGTGGCGCGTTATTTCATCATCGCCTGGTCGGCGTTCCTGCTGGGCGGCGTGGTCAACACCTTGATGGTGCTGGGTTACCTGCCGAATGTGTTCCTCACCATGTACGCCAGCCAGATCGGCTCGGCGATCGAAGTGGCGCTGTTGTCCCTGGCCCTGGCAGACCGCATCAACGCCATGCGCGAGCAACAGGCGCAGATCCTCTACGACGCGAGCCAGAAGCTCGAAGTGCTCAACCAGCAGTTGGCCCGCAGTAACCGGCTCAAGGACGAATTCCTCGCCACCCTGACCCACGAACTGCGCACGCCGATGAATGGGGTGATCGGCTCCCTGGAATTGATGCAGACCGTGCCTCTGGACGACGACCTGGCGAACTACCAGCAAACCGCCGCCGGCTCGGCGCGGGACATGATGCGGATGGTCAATGGCATCCTCACCCTCACCGAGTTGCAGGCCGGGCGCCTGAGTGCCCAGCCCAAGGTGTTCAGCCTGCGCGGCGTGCTCGACACCTTGCGCCAGCAGTTCAGCGCCAGCGCCCAGAGCAAAGGCCTGGCCTTTTCCATCGATGTCGCCGACGACTTGCCCGATCGCCTGCGCGGCGATGCCGACAAACTCAGCCAGTGCCTGGATTGCCTGTTGGACAACGCCTTCAAGTTCACCCACGAAGGCGTCGTGCGTCTGCGGGTGGTCGGCGTGCCCCTGAGCGATGGTGCAGTGCGCCTGAGTTTTATCGTCACCGACACGGGCATCGGCTTTGCGTTCCTCGACGAGGCCACCCTGTACCAGCGTTTCTTCCAGCTCGATGGCTCGACGACCCGCGAATACGGCGGCCTGGGGATTGGTCTGGCGATCTGCCGGCAACTGATCGAATTACTCGGCGGGCGCCTCACCCATCATTCCGAACCGCGCAAGGGCAGTCGTTTTCAGCTGGAACTGGCGGTCACCCCGCTGCAGCCCGAGCCACGCCCGGCAAGCCCCGCGCACGCACGCACGCCTGCGCAGTGTGCGGTGCTGCTGGTGGACGACAACAGCGTCGGCCAGTTGGTGGTGCGCGGCATGTTGCTCAAGCTCGGTTATCGGGTGAAAACCGTCGACAGCGGGCCGGCGGCGTTGGCGGCGTTGCAGGGGGAAACCTTCGACGCAGTGTTGCTGGATATACCGGAAGGCGGTTTCTCGTTGTGCTGTCAGATTCGCGCGTTGCCCGGCTGCGGCGAGTTACCGGTGATCGCCCTGAGCACCACGTTGAATGTGTCCGAACGCGAGCGCTGCCATGGCATCGGCATCACCGAGCGCCTGGTCAAGCCGGTACGTTTCGACGCGCTGCAAGCGCTGCTGGAACGTCGGCTGCTGTGTCCGTCAGAGGGCGAAAGCGCCGGACATTCGGCGCGTATGCCACTTTTTTAAGCGAGATGACGGTGCTTAACTGAAATTCGGGCCGCAACCCCAGGTGGCCTTTTTTCCAGGAGGCCCGTCATGAACCTGCACCAGTTCGCCGAAACCCACGACGTCACCAACCAGCCGCCCTCCCTGGACGGCATCAACCTGTACCGCATCGATGTGCCGCTGCAAGACTGGTCGCGCCGCTTCGACGCCGGCTGGGCAGCACCGCGCTTCGATGCCTATGGCGCGTTGGCCGGTGGGCCGCTGATGGCGGCCGGGTTCCTGGCGAACCAGAACAAGCCACAGTTCAGCAGCCATGACCGCTATGGCCACCGTGTCGACCTGGTGGAGTTTCACCCGGCCTACCATGAGCTGATGCACACCGCCGTCGAGCATGGCCTGCCGTCGCTGCCGTGGGCTCATCCACAATCCGGCGCCCATGTGGCCCGTGCTGCCCTGACGTACCTGCACAGCCAGGCCGAGGCCGGCACAGGCTGCCCGTTGACCATGACCTTTGCCTGCGTCCCGGCCCTGCGCCTGCAACCGGATCTGGCGCAGACCTGGCTGCCGAAAATCCTCAGCACCGACTACGACCCGCGCAACGTCGGCATCGCCCACAAGGCCGGTGCCACCATCGGCATGGCGATGACCGAGAAACAGGGCGGCACCGACGTGCGCGCCAACACCACGCGTGCTTACCCCGTGGGCGCGGGCGGCCCCGGTCAAGCCTATGAGCTGGTGGGGCACAAGTGGTTCTGCTCGGCGCCGATGTGCGATGCGTTCCTCACCCTGGCCCAGACCGACAAGGGCCTCACCTGTTTCCTGCTGCCTCGGCACCGTCCGGACGACACGCGCAACCAGTTCTATATCCAGCGTCTGAAAAACAAACTCGGCAATTGCTCCAACGCGTCCAGCGAAGTCGAGTTCCGCGGCGCCCTGGCCTGGATGGTCGGCGAAGAAGGCCGTGGCGTGCCGACCATCATCGAGATGGTCGCCATGACCCGCTTCGATTGCATGGTCGGCTCCAGCGCCTTGATGCGCCAGGCGCTGACCCAGGCCAGCCATCATTGCGCCCATCGTTCGGTCGGCGGTCGCGTACTCAGCGAGCAGCCGCTGATGCAAAACGTGCTGGCCGACCTGGCGCTGGAAAGCGAGGCCTCGCTGGCCTTGAGCCTGCGCATGGGCCGCGCCCTCGATCATTTGGGCGATGAGCAGGAAGCCAAGTTCTCCCGGCTGGTGACGGCGGTGGGTAAGTATTGGATCTGCAAGCGCGCGCCGGCGATGATCAACGAAGCCGCCGAGTGCATGGGCGGTGCCGGTTATGTGGAGGAGAGTATCCTGCCGCGCTTGTATCGTGAGGCGCCGGTGAATTCGACGTGGGAAGGTTCCGGCAATGTGCAGTGCCTGGACGTGCTGCGCGCCTTGTCCAAAGAACCGGGCGTGCTGGAAGCGCTGTTCGTCGAGCTGGGCGACGGGCATGGCGACAGGCAGTTGGCGCGGCATGTCGAGCAACTGAAATCGGCGTTCATGGACACCCAGGATATCCAGTACCGCGCGCGGCAACTGACCGAGGACATTGCCGTAGCGTTGCAGGCCAAGTTGTTGCTGGAGGCCGGGAACGCGGCGGTCAGCGATGGGTTTATCGCCAGTCGTTTGGGCCAGTCGTCGGGGCGCGTGTATGGCACCTTGCCACGCGGTGTGGATGTTGAGGCGATTGTCGCGCGGTCCACGCCACAGGCCCTTTGAATACACGCGGTCAACATGTGGGAGCTGGCTTGCCTGCGATCGCGGTGTGCCAGCCTCCCACAGGGACTGAGCTCTTCTTGAGTAGGCATGCCAATTCAAAGTTTGCGTCTGACAGGGATACAGGCAAGATAAAGGTCTGCAAGTCAGCACACAGGATGCTTACCGTGACCGAAGCTTTTGTTGTCGTTCAAACCGCCGAAGAAGCCGTGGACCGGCTGGCGGCTCTGCATGAGCGTGCTACCGGCGCGCTCAATCAGGCCCTCAAGCAATACCTCAAGGACCGCGTCGAGCCCGACGCCGAACAACGCGCGATGTTTCGCTACCCGGAGCTGCGCCTGACTTACCAATGCCATGGCGAAGTCCCACAAACCACCCGGGCGTATGCCAAGGTCCAACTGCCGGGGACTTACAGCGTCACCGTCACCCATCCGTCGGCATTCCGTAAATACCTGCTGGAGCAATTGGTGCCGCTGATGCACGACTTCACCGTGACGGTGGAAGTCGGCGTCAGCCAGCAGAATATTCCTTACCCGTATGTGGTCGAGCAGGGCGACGAACTGGCCGGCTCCGGCGTGACCGCCGCGACCCTGGCGCGGGTGTTCCCCAGCACCGACCTGTCGGCCGCCACCGATGGCATCGCCGACGGCCTGTACGACTGGGAAAACACCGACCCGCTGCCCCTGGCCCTGTTCGATGCGGCCCGCGTGGACTTTTCCCTGCGCCGCCTGGTGCATTACACCGGCAGCGATTGGCGCCATGTACAGCCGTGGATCCTGCTGACCAACTACCACCGTTATGTCGATCAGTTCATCGTGCATGGCCTGGAGCAACTGCGCAGCGACCCGCGTTTTATCCGCATGGTGTTGCCGGGCAACGTGATCATCGACAAGAGCATGGACCACGGCGAAGCGTCCGCCATTGCCGCAGGCGTGGTCTGGCACCGTTACCAGATGCCGGCCTACCACCTGCAGGCCAGTGACGGCCACGGGGTGACGCTGGTGAACATCGGCGTCGGCCCGTCCAACGCCAAGAACATCACTGACCACCTGGCCGTGCTGCGTCCGCATTGCTGGCTGATGATCGGCCACTGCGGCGGCCTGCGCCAATCCCAGACCATCGGCGACTATGTCCTGGCTCACGCCTATATGCGCCGTGACGGCATTCTCGACCGCGTAGTGCCGCCGAACATCCCGATCCCGGCCCTGGCCGAAGTGCAGATGGCCTTGCAGCAAGCGGCGGCCAACGTCACCGGCGAAAAAGGCGAAGAGCTGAAAAAGCGCCTGCGCACCGGCACCGTGCTGACCTACGACGACCGCAACTGGGAACTGCGCTGGGCCCAGGAACGGCCGCTGATCAACCTGTCCCGCGCCGTCGCGGTGGACATGGAGAGCGGCACCATCGCCGCTCAAGGCTACCGTTTGCGCGTGCCTTACGGCACGTTGCTGTGTGTCTCGGACAAGCCGTTGCACAGTGAGATCAAGCTGCCGGGCTCGGCCAACGCGTTCTATGAGCGGGCGGTCAGCCAGCACTTGAAGATCGGCATCGAGGCGGTCGACCTGTTGCGCACCGAGCTCAACTCGCTGCATTCGCGCAAACTGCGCAGCTTCGACGAGCCGCCGTTCCGCTAAGCGGTTGGGATGGTCATTTAGCGGTCAGGCCACTAGCATTGTCGGTCCTGACCGTTAGATGTTCCTTCGCCATGTCCCGTCCCAGCCGTCCCGATTCGCGTCGCCCTGGCGTGAAAGCCCCGTATTCCGCAACCCGTCGCGTCGCCAAGGCGCCACCGGCCGAGCCGAAGCTGATCCTGTTCAATAAACCGTTCGACGTGCTGACCCAGTTCAGCGACGAAGGCGGGCGGGCGACCCTCAAGGATTTTATCGACATCCCCGGCATCTACCCGGCGGGCCGCCTGGACCGTGACAGCGAAGGCCTGCTGCTGTTGACCAACGACGGTCAATTGCAGGCGCGGATTGCCGACCCCAAGCACAAGCTGGCGAAAACCTACTGGGTGCAGGTGGAAGGCGAACCCACCGAAGAACAACTGCAACGCCTGCGCGACGGGGTGGAGCTCAACGACGGCATGACCTTGCCCGCCGAAGCACGGCAACTGGACGAGCCTGAGTTATGGCCACGCAACCCGCCGGTGCGTTTTCGCAAAAGCGTGCCGACCCACTGGCTGGAGTTGGTGATTCGTGAGGGGCGAAACCGCCAGGTGCGGCGCATGACCGCGGCGGTGGGGTTGCCCACCTTGCGCCTGGTGCGCGTGCGGATTGGCGATTGGTCCATCGACGGCCTGGAGCAGGGCCAATGGAAGGCCGTGCCGGCGCGCTTATAAGGCGCCGGACTCGATCAGGCCGATCACCACGCTCTTGATGACGAACGCGGCCACGCCCAGGCCCAGCACGAAAAACAGAATGAACGAGCCAAAACGCCCGGCCTTGGATTTCTTCGCCAGGTCCCAGACGATGAAGCCCATGAAAATGATCAGAATCGTGACCAGGCCGGTCATCATCCATTCTTCGAATAGTGCGGGGTCAATCGAGTTCATTGGTTTCTTCCGACAGGGCAGGCGGGAAGTATACGGCAGTGCTCGGGCTGGGCATTGACCTGCGTCGGTGCGTCGCAGGCAGACTTCACGGTTGAAACACAGGCTGAATATGGGAGGGAGCAAGCCCCCTCCCACCTTTGACCGTCACCGATCTCAAGTACGCAGGTGGGTCAGCGGCAGCTCGGTGCTGTTCAATACCTGGTTCAGCACAAAGCTCGAGCGCACGCTGGTCACGCCTTCGATCCGAGTGAGGTGGCCCAGCAGCAGCTTCTGGTAGTGATCCATGTCGGGCACCACCACTTTCAACTGATAGTCGGCATCCATTCCGGTCACCAGGCTGCATTCCAGCACCTGCGGCAGGGTGCGGATGGCGGCTTCGAAGTTCTCGAAGCGCTCGGGGGTGTGGCGGTCCATGCCGATCAGCACGTAGGCGGTGAGGCTCAGGCCGAGCATCTTGCGGTCGAGCAGCGCGACCTGGCGGGCGATGTAGCCGTCGTCCTCCAATTGCTTGACCCGGCGCGAGCAGGGCGACGGCGACAGCCCGATACGCTCGGCCAACTCCTGGTTGGAGATCCTCGCGTCGCGCTGCAATTCCGCCAAAATACTCAGGTCGTATCGGTCAAGTTTGCTCATGGGGCTGGCCTTTGTCGTAACTATTGCGGTGAATTATCCCTTAAGGGTTAAAAATTGCGCAAGCACTGTTTATTGACGCAATCTTCGCAATCATCTGCCGGGGCGCTGCGCCTATGATTACCAACAGAATCACCGCCTGGACATAGTCCACTGCAGCTCGCCCAATCAGGCCCGCTGCGGCCGCCACCCCAGCAGGGTTGAGCCGGCCTCCAGGCTGCACACTGTCCACAAGACGGCGTGAGGTGAGCCAACGTCATAAGCGTTGAGCCAGGACGAAGTTCTCAAGGGGCGGCCGACGGGCTGCCCCTTTCTTTTTGCCTTAAGAAAATAGTTCTCGTGACTGATAACCTGTTCCAGAACCGGGCGAGGCTTTTCCAGTCTCATTGATAAGCCCTAAACCGCAGTGAGGAAGAGCATGAAGCGCATCTGGCGAATGGCAGGTGTTGGTTTGTTGGTGGTCAGCGTCAGCGCGCAGGTAACAGCGGACGAGCGCGATAATTCACCCGAGCGGCCGCAGGGCGGCGGGCAGCATGAACGCGGCCCTGAAGGTGGCGGGCGGCCCGAGAATAATCAGCCGCGCCCGCAGATCGCGCCGCCTCGGCCTGAGAACAATCAGCCACGCCCGGAGAACCCGCATTTTGATCGCGGCGGCCCGAACGGCGGCGGTCAGGGGCAAGGCCGGCCCCAGGGCAATGAGCCGGGTCGCCCGGCACCGCAGCCACAACCGTCGAACAGCCTGCCGATCCAGGGGCGGCCCGATACGGTGCGCCAGACCCAGGAACCGCGTGAGGGTTACTACCGCGATATCCCGCGCCGCAACGACGGCAATCAACATTGGGAGGCCGGCGGCCCCGGTTCACGTCCAGGCAACGATGGCGGTTACCACAATGGGCGTCCCGGTGATAATCGCTGGCCAGGTCGCCCCGATGGGCACGGCAACGGCTGGGGCCCCGGCCCGCAGTATCGCCCGGGGTATGTGGTGGATCGTTTTCCCGAGCGTAATTACCGCGTGCCTTACCGTGGCCAGGATTATTTCTTCTCCGGCGGCTACTGGTATCGCCCGCAAGGCCCGCGCTATGTAGTGGTGGCGCCGCCGTATGGCATCCGCGTGCATTACTTGCCGGACTACGCGCGCGAAGTGTGGGTGGGCGGTGCGCTGTTTTTCCTCGCGGCGGGTGCCTATTACACCTACGAAAACAGTACCCAGCAGTACGTGGTGGTGGAACCGCCGACCGCCGTACCGGCACCGCAGCCAGCGCCCCAGGGTAACGGTTATGACGTGGTGGCCTATCCCGCCAACGGCCAGTCACCGGCGCAGGTGCAGCAGGATGGTTACGACTGTTATCGCTGGGCCGTGCAGCAAAGTGGCTTTGACCCGCAAGCGGTCACCTACGCTCCGGCCCCGGCAGTGGTGCAAGCCTATCGCCAGGCCCAGGGCAACTGCCTGAGCAGTCGCGGCTATCAGGTGCAGTACTAGGCCTGGGCGCCACTCACCACATCCAACGGGTCGGCGTGTACCAGCACTTCGGCCCGCGGGTAGGCTTTGTGAATGGCATCGGCGGCCTGGTCGCTGATGCCGTGGGCGACAGACAACGTCAATTCCCCCGGCAATTCCAGGTGCAGTTGCACAAACCAGTGGTTGCCGGAAATCCGCGTGCGCAAGTCGTGTGCGCCCAGCACGCCGGGTACACCACGCGCCAATTCCAGCATGTGTTGGCTGACGTCCGGCGGCAGTTCTTCGTCCATCAGCACGGCAAAGCTTTCCCGGGCGATCTGGATCGCGCTCCACAGAATGTAGGCCGCGATGCCCAGGCCAAACCAGGCGTCGATCTGATGGAAGCCGAAACCGGCCAGGATCAGCGCAATCAAGATACTGCCATTGAGCAGCAGGTCCGAGCGGTAGTGCAGCGAGTCGGCGCGCACGGCGCTTGAGCCGGTTTCCCGCACCACGTGGTGTTGCAGGACCAGCAGGGCCACGGTCAGCGCCAGGGACAAGATAATCACGCCAATGCTCAGCCACGGCGCGCCCACCGGCTCGGGATGCTTGATCCGTTCGAATGCCTGCAACGCAATCAGCACCGCACTGCCGGCGATAAACAGCGCCTGCGCCATCCCGGCCAGCGACTCGGCCTTGCCATGCCCGTAACGGTGATCGTCATCGGCCGGGCGCAGGGCGTAATGCACCGCCAGCAGATTGAGCAGCGAGGTGACACCATCGAGTAGCGAATCGGTCAACCCGGCGAGCATGCTCACCGAGCCGCTGAGCCACCAGGCGATGGCCTTGGTCACAATCAGCACAGAGGCCACGCCCACCGAGGCGCGCGTGGCCAGGCGCAAGAGCCGGGCGTGTTCGGGACTGCTGGTCATAAGCGGGTCAGATCCTTAGGCGGACGGTTGTAAGCCGAGGGCCGCCAGTTGTTGCACGCTGCCCTTGAACTGGATCATGCGCGGGTCGTCCAGCGGCAGCGTGCGACCGGTTTCCTGCTGGATGATGGTCTGCAGCTTGGCGGTGTCGACCTTGCCGTCGGCACCGATGGCTTGCTGCAGTTTCTCCGGGGCGACTTGTGCGGTCTTGCCCGGTTCGAAGTAGATCGCGCCGGTGGCGAAGTCGACGCCGAAGGCGATCAGGCCAGGGATCACGTAGAACAGCAGGCCCACGGCATCGAGCACGGCAATCGTCGGGTCGATCTTGCCGTCGATCTGGCCGCGGCGATCGGGATAGAAAATCGAACCGCAGGCCGTCAGTTGGCTCAGCAGAGTGACGGCGAGGACACCGCCGATGACACGGGAAGCGATACGCATGGAAAATCTCCTGTCAGTCACTGTAGGAGCGAGCTTGCTCGCGAAAGACGTTAACGATACCGCGTGCTGCCTGAATGTGCGTGGTGCTCTGTGATTTTTCGCGAGCAGGCTCGCGCCTACGGGAGACCACCACCGGTATCCGACAGTTCGCCGTTATACTCGCCGCTCTGCTTTGGAGCCAGTATGAATTCGTTGCCGATCGATGATGTTTTACCCGCCCTACGTGACGCCTTGGCGAATCGCCATGAAGCCGTGCTGGAAGCACCGCCCGGCGCCGGTAAAACCACCCGCGTACCCTTGGCCTTGTTGAATGAGCCTTGGCTGGCCGGGCAGACCATCCTGATGCTCGAACCCCGACGCCTGGCCGCGCGCGCCGCCGCCGAGCGCCTGGCCAGCGAGCTGGGGGAAAAGGTCGGTGAAACCGTCGGCTACCGCATCCGCCTCGACAGTAAAGTGGGGCCCAACACGCGCATCGAAGTGGTCACCGAAGGCATCCTCACCCGCCGCCTGCAGGACGACCCGGCGCTGGACGGCGTGGGCCTGCTGATCTTCGACGAATTCCACGAACGCAGCCTCGACGCCGACCTGGCGCTGGCCCTGAGCCTGAATGGCCGCGACCTGTTTCGCGATGAGCAGCCGCTGAAAATCCTGCTGATGTCCGCCACCCTCGAAGGCGAGCGCCTGGCCGCGTTGCTGGACAACGCGCCGATCCTGCGCAGCGAAGGGCGTATGTTCCCGGTGCAGATGCGCTGGGGGCGGCCGTACCAGGCCGGTGAATTCATCGAGCCGCGCCTGGTGCAGACCATCCTCGACGCTTTGCATGACGAAACCGGCAGCGTGCTGGTGTTCCTGCCCGGCCAGGCGGAGATCCGCCGGGTCAACCAGCAACTGGCGGACGCGCTCGGTGATCGCCGCGATGTGCTGCTCTGCCCGCTGCATGGCGAACTCGACCTGAACGCCCAGCGTGCCGCCATCGACCCGGCGCCCGCTGGCAAGCGCAAAGTGGTGCTGGCCACCAACATCGCCGAGACCAGCCTGACCATCGATGGCGTGCGCGTGGTGATCGACGCCGGGTTGGCGCGTGTGCCGCGTTTCGACCCCGGCAGCGGCATGACCCGCCTCGACACCCAGCGCATCTCCCGCGCCAGCGCCACCCAGCGTGCCGGCCGGGCCGGGCGCCTGGAACCGGGCGTGTGCTATCGCTTGTGGTCCGAGGACCAGCACGAAGGCCTGGCCGCCTATGGCAGCGCGGAAATTCTCGCCGCCGACCTCGCCGGGCTGGCCTTGCAACTGGCGCGTTGGGGCGTTGCGCCCGCGCAGTTGGTGTGGCTCGACATGCCGCCCGCTGCCGCGTATGCCCAGGCTCAGGACCTGCTGCAACGCCTCGGCGCCTTGAATGACGACAAACTGACCGCCCACGGCCAGAAGATGGCCGAGCTGCCGGCCCATCCGCGCATCGCCCATCTGCTGCTGCGCGGGCAGGATCTGGGGCTGGCGGCCACTGCGTGTGATGTCGCCGCGCTGCTGGGCGAGCGCGACATCCTGCGCGGGGGCGGCGCGGATCTGCACAGTCGCCTGGCGTTATTGTCCGGTGAAGAACGCGCGCGGGGCACTCAGGGTGGTGTTCAGCGCGCCAAGCAGTTGGCCCGGCAATATCGCGGCTATTTGCGCGGCCAGGCGACCAAGCCGGTGGCCGACCCCGAACACCCGCGTTGGCTCGGCGCGCTGCTGGCGTTGGCGTATCCCGACCGCGTGGCCCAACAACGCCGCCCCGGCGGCGCCGAATACCGCCTGGCCAATGGCCGCGCCGCCTTGTTCGCCGAGGCCGATAGCCTGATGAAACAAGCCTGGCTGGTGATTGCCGACCTGGGCAGCCGCCAGGGCCAGCGCGAAGAACGCATCTACCTGGCGGCGGATTTTGATCCGGCGCTGTTCGACACGGTCCTCGCCGAACAAGTACGCACCGTCGACCAATTGGATTGGGACGAGCGCGAAGGCGTGCTGCGCGCCGAACGCCAGCGCAAAGTCGGCGAACTGGTGCTCAGCCGCGAACCCCTCAGCGGCCTCGACGAAAACGCCCGCAGCCAGGCGCTGGTCAACCTGGTCCGGCGCAAAGGCCTGGAGCTGTTGCCCTGGACGCCGGAACTGCGCCAATGGCAGGCCCGCGTGATGTTGCTGCGCCAGCTGGACACCGGCACCACCAGCGAATGGCCCGACGTCAGCGACAGCGCCTTGCTCGCCAGCCTGGAGCACTGGCTGATGCCTTACCTGGGTAAGGTCTCGCGCCTCAGTCATTTCGCCAACCTGGATATTTCCAGCTACCTGCACAACCTGTTGCCCTGGCCGTTGCCCCAACGCCTGGACGAACTGGCACCGCACCATTTGAAAGTGCCGTCGGGTTCGTCGGTGCGCTTGGACTACAGCGAGCATCCGCCGATTCTGGCGGTGCGCCTGCAGGAATTGTTCGGCCTGGCGGATACACCGCGCATTGCCGGCGGGCGCCAGGTGGTCAAGTTGCACCTGCTGTCCCCGGCGCGACGGCCGGTGCAGGTGACCCAGGATCTGGCGAACTTCTGGCGCAGTACCTACGCCGAGGTGAAGAAAGATCTGAAAGGGCGCTATCCCAAGCATTACTGGCCGGATGACCCGTTGGTGGCCGAGGCCACCGCCCGAATCAAACCACGCAAGTAAGCGTGACCGCGATTCAAATGTGGGAGGGGCGGTTATTGCGCGGCGGGCAGCAGGAAGCGGGCGATGACCGGCAGATGGTTGGAAATGCGCAACGTATCCGCCTGGCGCACCTTGGCTTCTACACGCTTGATCCGCGAGCTGTAAAACAGGTAATCGACGGTGCGATCCGGCCCGTCCAGGCTCGGGTCATTCGGAAAGTGCGTCAGCCACTGCTCACGATCAATCCCGGTGGATTCGCTGTTGCTCGGGATCATCGGGTATTTGTCCCACAGCAGATGCAGTTCGCTGTCCGGTGAATACTGCCCGCGTTTACCGGCATCCAGGCGCAGGAATTGCCCCAGCGGCAGCAAATTGAAATCGCCACCGATCAACCACGGCGTACCGCGGCTTTCGAACTTATCCAGCAGTTTTACCGTGGCCTGGACTTGTGCTTGCACCGCACTGCGCCCGGGTGCGTCGCCTTCCAGGCGAGTGTTGAGCACCGCCAGTTGGCCGCCGTCGCTCAAGGGCAGATAGGTCAGCAGCAACGCCGGTTTGGGTTGGAACTGACGGCTGATGAAATCCGCGGGCGGTACGGGCAGTTGCAGGCGTTCGGCGTGTTCGATCTGGTAGCGGCTCAGGGTCACCAGCTTGCGGCCGACGCTGCCGAAAATATGCAGGTTGGGGATAAAGTCGGCTTTCCAGTCGAAGGCCTGGGCGCTGCAGGGGTAGAGATCGACGAGCCGCTCTTGCAGCAGCGCCACCTGATCCTGGTAGTGGGACGGCTTGGCGCCTTCGTCGAGTTCCTGCAACAGCAGGATGTCGGGCTGTTCGTCGCGAATCACCCGGGCCACTTCGTCGAGGCTGAAGGCCATGTCTTCGACGGTGGGGCGGTCGTCCGGGCCGCTGCCGTCGGCGGTGTCGTACCAGAACACGTAGTTCTTGCCGGCCAGGTACTGCACGTTCCAGGTCATCACCTTGAGCGCCTGCCCGGGCAACAGGGTCGGCGCACGGGGCGCGATGCAGCTCACGGGCAGGGTTTGCTTGTCGGCGGGGCGCCAGGTCAGGCTGTAGATCAGGGCCGTCAGCAGGCCCGCGATGATCAGCAGGCCCAGCAAGGTGATGCGCAATAAACGGGTCATCGGCTCGGCTTATAGCGTGTCAGGGGTGACACGGAGCATATCACCGCACGTCGGCGTCGCCACCGATCAGCATAAATAAACGGAACAGCACCACACTGGTAAACAGCTGCAGGAAGCTGTGTGCGCTGTCGATCAGCACGCCCAGCAACGGCGCGGGCTCGGGATACGCCGCCATGCTGGCGCCTTTGAGCAGCCACAGTGGCGTCATTACGCACAGCAGGCACACCAGGATTCGCCAGAAATGCCCGCGGGTCAGGCGCAAACTTTCCTTCATCGCCGCCAGTGCAGGCATGCCGCGCAGCACCAGCAGGTATTCGGCGAACGCCAGCACCACCATCAGCCACAGGCCCGGCAGGAAATACAGCGACAGCCCGAGCAGTATCAGCAGGGTGCTCATCGCCGTCAGCAGGGCGAAGCGCGGCCACAGCGTCAGGGCCATGGCCCACACATCCTTGGTGCGCGGCGATTCGCCACGGGTGCGGGCGTCGAGAAACAGGATCAGCGCCCCGGTGTACAGCGGATACACCAGCAACCCCACCACCACGCTGTAGCCGGGGAAGGCATCCGGGCCGAGCGTGTGGTCGAGCACCTGTTGCAGCAGGGCTTCGAGGATCACCAGCGGCAGGCACAGCTGGACGATGGCGCCCAGGTTGCGCTGGGTGAAACGGAGGGAGTCGCGCAGCACATCTAACGGATTCATCAGAGTCATCACAGGCCGAAAAAAAGCAGGGGCACACTTTAACCGATAGGTGCCGTGAGCAAGCAAACGTAAACCTTGAGTAAAGACCATTGAAACAACTGGTAACACCCCCATAACTAGCAGGACCGAGCCTGATCACAGGCCGGACCATGATTTCTACCGGCAATCTAACGAGGTCGCCATGAACAGCGAAGAGCAAACCCTGATCGATGGACTGTTTTCACGGCTGCAACAGGCCGAAACGGACTCAGCCCCCCGCGACGCGCAGGCCGAAGCGCGGATCAAGGAGCATATGACGCGCCAACCGGCGGCCGGGTACTACATGACCCAGTCGATCCTGGTGCAGGAACACGCGCTCAAGAACCTCGACGCGCAGAACAAGCAGCAGGCGCAACAGATCCAGCAATTGCAGGACGAGTTGCAGCGGGCCAAGTCCCAGGCGGCACAACCGGCGCCGAGCAGCGGTGGCTTTCTGTCGAGCATTTTCGGCGGTGGTTCCCGTGACGCGCAACCGCCACAGAGCGCTCCGGCCTCATCCGGCGGCGGTTGGCGTGAACCGGCTCGGCCGTCTTTCGGACAGCCTGCGCCGCAACAAAACTACGCTGCCCCACAGCAGAATTACCAACAGCCGCAACAACCCGCCGCCGCCCCCATCGGCAGTGGCTTTCTCGGTGGCGCCCTGAAAACCGCAGCGGGTGTGGCCGGTGGTGTGATGCTGGCGGAAGGTATCAGCAGCCTGTTCAACCACAACTCGCAACAGCCGCAAGTGGTGGAAGAAATCATCCGTGAAGTGCCCGCGCCTGCCAGTGACAACAGCAACTGGGGCAACGATGACCAGAAGTTTGCTGGCAATGACAACTGGGGCAGCAACAATTCCGATAGCTTCGCGGACAGTGATTATTCCGACAACTCGTCCTCCTTCGACGACGACGATTCCTTCGTCTGACGTATCCAGGCCGGGGCGCTTTGCCGCCCCGGGCTGATTTTTCCCGGAAACTTTCCCGTGGCTGGCATACTGGCAACCTTTGCGGACCTTCGCGTCCGGGGTCCAAGCGGCAGTCATGGGGAAGTGCGGTGAAGAAAATTGCAGTGTTCGCCGATGTACAAAACCTCTACTACACCGTGCGCCAGGCGTATGGCTGCCATTTCAACTACGCCGCCTTGTGGGCTGACATCAGCTCGCGCGGGCAGATCGTCGAGGCGTATGCCTATGCCATCGACCGTGGTGACAGCAAGCAGCAGCAATTCCAGCAGATCCTGCGCAACCTGGGCTTTACCGTGAAGCTCAAACCCTACATCCAGCGCAGCGACGGCTCGGCCAAGGGCGACTGGGACGTGGGTATCACCATCGACATCATGGACGCCGCCGCTAACGTCGACGAAGTGGTGTTGGCTTCCGGCGACGGTGATTTCGACATGCTGCTCGACCGCATCATCCACAAGCATGGTGTCGAAGCCGTGGCCTACGGCGTGCCGGGGCTGACGGCCAACTCACTGATACGCGCCGCCAGCCGCTACGTGCCGATCGAAGGCGCGTTGCTGCTCAAATAAGCGCTGCGGTTCAATAGATAAATGCTTAGACGGAGTTGGAACAGGTTTGGAACGTATAGCGGTCATCGACTTTGAAACCACCGGCATCACCCCGAGCAGCCACTGCCGGGCCACGGAAATCGCGGTGGTCATCCTCGAACGTGGCCAGATCGTGGACCGCTACCAGAGCCTGATGAACGCCGGCGTGCGCGTGCCGGGCTTTATCGAACAGCTCACCGGCATCAGCAACGCCATGCTGCGCAGCGCGCCGCCGGCCGAGCGGGTGATGAACGAAGTCAACGAGTTCGTCGGCACCACACCGCTGCTGGCGCACAACGCCGCGTTCGACCAGAAGTTCTGGGACTTCGAACTGGGCCTGATCCGCCGCACCCGCCTGCAAAAATTCGCCTGCTCCCTGCTATTGGCCCGCCGCCTCATGCCTGCTGCACCCAACCACAAACTCGGCACCCTCAACAGCTACGCCCAACTGCCCCACACCGGCCAGGCTCACCGGGCCATGGCCGATGCGGAGATGGCGGCTAACCTGACGGCGCACCTGGCCGAGCAACTGCGGCGAACCCATGGCTTGCGCGAGCTGTCCCACGACCTGCTGTGTACCTTGCAGAAAGTCCCGGCGGCGAAGATCAATGAGCATTTGAAGAAGCATCGCGGGTTCTGATAGAACAACGCCGTTCAAAATGTGGGAGGGGGCTTGCCCCCGATTGCGGTGGGTCAGCTACACATAAGCTGACTGATCCACTGCTATCGGGGGCAAGCCCCCTCCCACATTTTGACTGTGTTCATCCATCAAAGTGGGAAGGGCGGTGCGACGATTCGACTTGCCCCCGATGGCGTCAGAGGCCGCACTGCAGATTTGAACGCTGAACGATCAAGTCGACAATTTGCTCAAGGGTGGTGATGTGATCCCAATCTGCCTGCGTCGCGCGCAGTTTGAATTGCCACTTGATCTGCATGACAAAGCAAGTCAAATCGTCATCGATGATCTTGAAGTCATGGATGAAATCCGTTTGTTCCGTCACCTGGCTGCGGTCGATGAAGCCGATGATATCGACGAACAGTTGAATGACCTTTTCGCTGATCTCGGCTCGGGTCAGATTACTTTCCATTTCTTGCCTCGTAGGCACACTTACCAATACTGATTAGATCAAAGACAGCCAACCCCGCAGCCACGAAGGGAATGCCTCGCCCGATAATGCCAAATACCCTGACAGTTCCAAATGTTGCTTTCGCCATTCTGGCCACGGTTGGCTGCCTGATCAATGTACGAGGGAAGAAGCGCATTCCGATGAGGCTAGCCAGGTTCGTCGTTTTGCTGGAGCCGACTTGAACCCAAGTGCCCACGGCAATTTTGCTTATCGGTATGCCCGCCGCACCAGTGAGAACCGTTGCAGCCGTCAAGCCGTAGTGTTGCTTTGTACACTTCCAGAGTTCGTCAAAAGTAGTGCTCGGCACCGAGGATTCCGCATGAATGGGCTTGAGTAACTGATAACTGGCGCCATGGGTCCAGCCTGGCGAATTAGGCAAAGCCATGACTGCCGGGCAGCTTGTCATTGTGTTTCCCATATGAAACGCCATGCTTGAAGTTGAGCCGAAATCGATGCCCTTGCTTTCGAGCTCAAACTTGCTTCGCATGATTGCTGTATGAAGATCGCTTTCCTGCATGCCGTAGTCCCTGTACGTAAATGACAGGCGGATAGTAAGTTTCAGCAAAGGGCGATTAGTGGTTGGCGGGAAAAACCAGAAAGGTCCGACGAAGCAGTAGCGCTTAGCCTACTGACGTTTCAGAAGACCGCTAAAAGCCTCCACAAAGAACTGATGTTTTAGTGGCAAGCAAGACCAATCCCTTTCATTTGCGGGACGTTTCCTAGAGAATTCCACGGCCTTGCGCCCCTCGGATCAGGTAGCTAGTCTCGCCTCGTCATCGAATCATCGATGATCGGACGTGCAAGTCCGGTTCGCAAAGGTGCACTAGCGCCCTACATCTCAACGCCTGGTTTTTAGTGGTCGGCGTTTATCTGTTATGGCGGCTGTGCGCTGGAGACCTTCGGGGTCTGCCGGGTTTCCTTTGCCCCGGTCTTGCACACCTGCGTACAGCTGCCACCCTCATTCGCGTGCAAGCGAACGGTGACGGCCTCTTACTTCAGAGGAATTACACCATGGTCAAAGTCACCCCCGATCCACCAGACTTCTTGAGCGAAGACGCCCTGCTCAACCGCCGCGCCATCGACTACTACCTCAAAGCGTCCGCCCCGGATGCACCCACCTTCATCCTGAATGACAACCTGAGCCTAGAAGATGCCCTCGCCCATGCGGCGGACTTGCTGCATTGCGCGGTGAAAACTGCGCACTTGCCGGGTGAGGCGATGAACGCGCAGCAGCGTGCGGTGATGCATTTGGTGGAAATGGCGAAGGGAGTGGTGGATCGGGCGCTGGAGTGTGTGCAACCTCGTTGAACCACACATAACGAATGTGGGAGGGGGCTTGCCCCCGATTGCGGTGGGTCAGCTACACATAAGCTGACTGATCCACTGCTATCGGGGGCAAGCCCCCTCCCACATTTTGACTGTGTTCATCCATCAAAGTGGGAAGGGCGGTGCGACGATTCGACTTGCCCCCGATGGCGCTGGATCAGCCACCACTTTTCCCATTCCCCTCCAACTGCCCCAACGGCACCCGCCGCGCTATCGCGCTCGACAAAATGATCGAGGTCTTGCTGAACCCGAACTTCGCTATCCGATTAATCAAACTCTCCAGCTCCGGCATGGTGCCTACCGCCGCTTGCATGATCACGCACGGATCGCCCGTGACCCGGTGGCATTCGGTCAGTTCGGGGATTTCGGCCAGGGCGTCGTACACCTTCTGGCTGCCATGGTTGGTCAGGCGCAGTTCGATCACGCACTGGATCGGTAAACCCACTTTGGACAGGTCCACCTTGGCCTGGTAGCCGGTGATGACGCCGCTGGCTTCCAGCTTGGCCACGCGCTCGGCCACGGCGGGGGCGGAGAGGTTGACCGTGCGTGCGAGTTGCGCGTAGGACGCGCGGCCGTCTTCGAGCAGGGCGCTGAGGAGCATGCGGTCGTATTTGTCCATGAAAAGGCTCCAGCGTCAGGTGGCTTTCGAAAGCATGGTTTATAGCCCTCATAACCATGCTTTGAAAAGTGTATGGGCGGTTTAAACAGGTTTTGTAACTTATGTTTATGCACCTGTTTTTTTAGAATAAGCCTCTCTTTTTCTGCCGCAGAGCTGCCCAATGCCTGGCCCACGTCGCTTTCCCTTACCGTTGATCGCCGCCTTTTTTGCGCTGTATGTGATTTGGGGGTCTACCTACCTGGTGATCCGGATCGGTGTGGAGTACTGGCCACCGCTGTTGCTGGCGGGGATTCGGTTCTGTACGGCGGGGGCGCTGATGTACGCGTTTTTGCGCTGGCGTGGAGTGCCGGCGCCGACGTGGGTGCAATGGAAGTCTGCCGGGATGATCGGGATTTTGCTGCTCACTTTCGGTAATGGCGGCGTCACGTTGGCGGAGCACGCGGGGGTGTCGTCCGGTGTCGCTGCGCTAGCCGTGGCGACCGTGCCGCTGTTCACCTTGCTGTGCGGTTATTTCTGGGGCGCGCGTAATACCCGTCTGGAGTGGGCGGGGGTGATCCTGGGCATTATCGGCATTGCCATGCTCAACATGGGCAGCACCTTGCAATCGAGCCCGATCGGCGCGGCTTTATTGCTGTTTGCCGCCGCCTCGTGGGCGTTCGGTTCGGTGTGGAGCCGGCAACTGCCGCTGCCCCAGGGCGCCATGGCCAGTGCGGCGGAGATGCTGGTGGCCGGTGCGGCCCTGTTGATCGGCAGCGCAGTGTCCGGTGAGCACCTGCAAGCCATGCCGCCGCTGGAGGGCTGGCTGGCCCTGGCCTACCTGACGGTGTTCGGTTCGATCATCGCCTTCAACGCGTATATGTACCTGCTCAAGCACGTGCGTCCGGCTGCCGCGACCAGCTATGCCTATGTGAACCCGGCGGTGGCGGTGTTGTTGGGGATCGTGTTTGTCGGCGAGTCCATCGGCATCGAAGAGGCACTGGCCATGTTGGTGATCATCAGCGCCGTGCTGTTGATCAGCCTGCCCCAGTGGCGAAAGCCTGGGCCGAAAATAAGGTAAACTGCCGCGCATAACGCCTTTTTACCCGCTTAGGCGCTGAATTTCCCCTACGGTAACCACATGACTTTCGCCACACTTGGCCTGATCGAACCCTTGCAGCGCGCCCTTGAGACGCTCGGCTACCAGACCCCGACGCCGGTGCAGGCGCAAGCCATTCCGGCGGTGCTGGCCGGCCGCGACCTGATGGCCGCTGCCCAGACCGGCACCGGCAAGACCGCTGCTTTCGCCGTGCCGCTCCTGCAACTGCTGACCATGGAAGGGCCGAAAGTCGCCGCCAACTCGGCGCGCGCGCTGATCCTGTGCCCGACCCGCGAGCTGGCCGAGCAGGTTCACGCCAGCGTTGCTGAGTATGCCCAGCACCTGCCGCTCACCACCTACGCGGTGTACGGCGGCGTGAGCATCAACCCGCAGATGATGAAGCTGCGCAAAGGCGTCGACGTGCTGGTCGCCACGCCTGGCCGCCTGATCGACCTGTTTCGTCAGAACGCGCTGAAACTCAATCAGCTGCAAACCCTGGTGCTCGACGAAGCCGACCGCATGCTCGACCTGGGCTTCTCCGAGGAGCTGGCGAATATTTACCGCATGCTGCCGAAAAAGCGCCAGACCCTGCTGTTCTCCGCGACCTTCTCCGATGAAATCCGCACGCTCGCCGGGCAAATGCTCAACGACCCGCTGAGCATCGAAGTCAGCCCGCGCAACGTCGCCGCCAATACCGTCAAGCAATGGGTGGTGCCGGTGGACAAGAAGCGCAAGCCGGAGCTGTTTGTCCACCTGATGCGCAAGGGCCGCTGGAAGCAGGTGCTGGTGTTCGCCAAGACCCGTAACGGCGTGGACGCGTTGGTGGATAAGCTGCAGGGCCTGGGCATCAATGCTGACGGCATCCACGGCGACAAGCCGCAGGCGACCCGTCAACGTGCGCTGGACCGCTTCAAGTCGAGCGACGTGCAGATCCTGGTGGCCACCGACGTGGCGGCCCGTGGCCTGGATATCGAAGACCTGCCGCTGGTGGTCAACTTCGACCTGCCGATTGTGGCTGAGGACTACATCCACCGTATCGGCCGCACCGGCCGCGCGGGCAACACCGGCGAGGCGATTTCCCTGGTGTGCGCCGATGAAGTGAACATGCTGTCGGCCATCGAGATGCTCACGCGTCAGACCTTGACCCGGCATATGGAACAGGATTTCGAACCGGAACACCGCGTGCCGGACACCGATGCCAGTGGGCAAGTGGTGAAGAAACCGAAAAAGCCGAAGAAGCCCAAGGCTTCCGGTGGTGGCGGCAAGCGCAACCTGGGCAAGTGGGTGGACAGTGGCGAGGTCGCGCCTGCCGAGCCGTCGATCAAGCCGGTGCGCAAGGTGCCGGTGTTCAATACTGGGCCGCGTAAGAAGAAGTGATTTTGCGGCGCTGCTGATGGCCGTCATCGGGGGCAAGCCCCCTCCCACAGTTTTGATCTGTGAATACATTCAAAATGTGGGAGGGGGCTTGCCCCCGATGACGGCTTTGAATTCACCGCAGATCTCAACGCTTAAGCCACTCCAACATCCCCCGCCCGGCCGCTCTGCCACTGGCAAAACACCCCGTCAGCAAATACCCGCCGGTCGGCGCCTCCCAGTCCAGCATCTCCCCCGCACAAAACACCCCCGGTAATTGCTTGAGCATCAACCGCTCATCCAGCGCCTCAAACGGCACACCGCCCGCCGTACTGATCGCTTCATCCATCGGCCGGGTTTTCACCAGGCTCAGGGGCAATGCCTTGATAGCCACAGCCAATTGCGCCGGGTCGTTGAAATGTTCGGCGGGTGCCAGCTCACGCAACAACGCCGCCTTGACCCCATCCAACCCCAACTGACTGTGCAGATGCTTGCTCATCGAGCGCGACCCACGCGGCTTGGCCAAGGCGGCCTGGACCTTGTCCAGCGGCTTGCTCGGCAGCAGGTCGATGTGCACCGTGGCGGCGCCATTGCGATTGATCGCCTCACGAATCGGTGCCGACAGCGCATAGATCAGGCTGCCCTCGATACCGCTGGCGGTGATCACGCATTCGCCGAGGCGCGGCTTGTCATCTCCCAGGCCGATAGCGACGTTTTTCAACGGTGCGCCAGCGAATTTGCTGACCATCAGTTCGCTCCAGGCCGACACCTCGAAGCCACAATTACTCGGCTGTAACGGCGCGCAGGGCACGCCTTTAGCTTCCAGCCGCTTGAGCCAGGTGCCGTCGGAGCCCAGGCGCGACCAACTGCCGCCGCCAAGGGCGAGCAGCACGGCGTCGCTGTGGATGGTTTTTTCGCCGTCCGGGCTGTGGATAAGTAAACCGCCGTCCGCGCTCCAGCCCAGCCAGCGATGGCGGGTGTGGATAACCACGCCGTGGTCGCGCAGGCGCTTGAGCCAGGCACGCAACAGCGGGGCGGCTTTCATGTCTGTGGGAAACACCCGGCCGGAGGTGCCGACAAAGGTGTCGATGCCCAGGCCATGAATCCATTCGCACAGTGCTTGCGCACCAAACGCACGCAGCAACGGCGCCATCTGCGGCGCACGTTCGGCATAGCGTGACAGGAACGCCGGGTAAGCCTCGGAATGGGTGATGTTCATGCCGCCCACACCGGCCAGCAGGAACTTGCGCCCCACCGAGGGCATGCCGTCGTACACGTCCACCCGCAGGCCCGCCTGGCTCAGGATTTCAGCGGCCATCAGGCCGGCAGGGCCGCCGCCGATAATGGTGACGTGTTGAGCAGGGGTGTGAGACATGGGCAGGGCTACGGTCGCGTGAATAGGCCGAGCATTCTACCCGAGGACGGCGCAAGTTCCTGATCAAAAAACGTACAGCTTCCTACAGGCTATGCGGTTACTGGCTTTCAGACGTTTACGCTCAAGTTATCCACAGGCCGTTCCACAGGCATTGTGGGTAACGCCCATATTTCAATGACAACCTGATGACGTCCACACCCGTTGCGCGCTGTGGTGCAGGATGCCGTGGCGGCGGGCCAAGGCCACACGGTCTTTGCTGTAGCCGCCGCCGATCACGCCCATCACCGGAATGTCGCGGCCCAGGCAATGGCGCATCACGCTCTCATCGCGGGCGGCGACGCCTTCGTCCGTCAGCTTGAGGTAGCCGAGGGCGTCGTCCTTATGCACGTCGACGCCTGCGTCGTACAGCACCAGGTCCGGTTGGTAAAGCGGCAGCAGGTAGTTGAGCGCGTCGTCCACCACCTTGAGGTAATCGGCGTCGCCCATGCCCATGGGCAGCGGGATGTCCCAGTCGCTCTGGGCCTTGCGCGCCGGGAAGTTCTTTTCGCAGTGCAGCGACACGGTGATCGCGTCCGGCGTGTCGTGGAGGATGCGCGCGGTGCCGTCGCCCTGGTGGACGTCGCAGTCGAAGATCAGCACGCGGTTGACCCGGCCGCTGGCCAGCAGGTAATGGCTGATCACGGCCAGGTCATTGAAGATGCAAAAGCCCGCCGGGTAATCGTAGTGGGCGTGATGGGTGCCGCCCGCCAGGTGGCAGGCCAGGCCGTGCTCCAGCGCCTGCTCCGCCGCCAGGATCGAACCGCCCACCGCGCGCACGGTACGCCGCGCCAGGGCTTCGCTCCAGGGCAGGCCGAGGCGCCGTTGGTCTTCGCGGGACAACTCACCGCTCATGTAGCGTTCGATATACCCAGGTTCATGGGCCAGGGCCAGAATGTCCGCCGGGCACAGCGGTGGGCGCAGTAGTTGGCTGTCCTGGGTCAGCCCGGTGGACACCAAGTGGTCACGCAACAGGCGGAACTTGTCCATCGGGAAGCGGTGGTCCGCCGGGAACTCGGGGCTGTAATCATCGTGGTAGATCAATGGCAAAGGCATGGGATTTTCTGACGGGAACCTGCGACGGATCTTAACAGCGCGGTACACTCACGCACATGGCAAGGGAGGGGGACCCATGGAGCCGATACTGGAATTGCACAGCGCACGCCTGGTGCTGCGCCAATGGCGCGATGCCGACCTGCCGGCGTTTGCGCACATGTGCGCCGACCCGCAGGTGATGCGTTATTTCCCGACCCGATTGGACCGCCTGGAAAGCGCCGCGTTGATCGGCCGGATTCGTGGGCATTTCGCCGAATACGGCTTCGGCCTGTGGGCCTTGCAGCGCAAGGACAGCGGCGAGTTCATCGGCCTGACCGGGTTGCAGAATGTCAGCTTTGAAACCGCCTTCACCCCTGCGGTGGAAATCGGCTGGCGCCTGGCGCGTGAGCATTGGGGCCTGGGGTATGCCAGCGAGGCGGCATGGACCGCGTTGCGTTGTGGTTTCGACCGCCTGCAGTTGGACGAAATCGTCGCCTTCACCACCCAAACCAATCTGCCATCACAAAAAGTCATGCAAGCCATCGGGATGCATTACGATCCCCAGGCAGATTTTGAACACCCCAAGGTCGCGGCCGATGACCCGCTGCGCCCGCATGTTTTGTACCGCATCACCCGCGCCCAATGGTTGGACACGCTGCACGGATAAGCAGCCCGGAATGCCCCATAGATTGTAGGAGTTGCTCTATGAGCCAAGTATTGGAAGATCTGGTGGACTTGCTGACCCTGGAGCCGATCGAGGAAAACCTCTTTCGCGGCCGCAGCCAGGACCTGGGTTTTCGCCAACTGTTCGGCGGGCAAGTGCTCGGCCAGTCGCTGTCGGCTGCCAGCCAGACCGTAGAAGCCGAGCGGCACGTGCATTCTTTGCACGGTTATTTTCTGCGCCCCGGCGATGCCGCATTGCCGGTGGTGTATTCGGTGGACCGCGTGCGCGATGGCGGCAGCTTCAGCACACGCCGCGTGACGGCGATCCAGAAGGGCCACCCGATTTTTACCTGCAGCGCGTCGTTCCAGTACGACGAAGCCGGCTTCGAGCACCAGACCAGCATGCCCGAGGTGGTCGGCCCGGAAAACCTGCCGTCGGAGCTGGAACTGACCAAGCAGCGCGTCCACCTGATCCCCGAGCACATGCGCGACAAGTTGCTGTGCCCCAAGCCGATCGAAGTGCGCCCGGTGACCGAAAAAGACCCGTTCAACCCGCAGCCGTCCGACCCGGTCAAGTACGTGTGGTTCCGCGCCGATGGCGCCCTGGCCGACACGCCGGCGCTGCATAAGTACCTGCTGGCCTACGCCTCGGACTTCGGCTTGCTGACCACGTCGCTGCTGCCCCATGGCAAGACCGTGTGGCAGAAAGACATGCAGGTCGCCAGCCTCGACCACGCGCTGTGGTTCCACGCCGACCTGCGCGCCGATGACTGGTTGCTCTACGCCATGGACAGCCCGTGGGCCGGCAATTCCCGTGGTTTTTCGCGGGGCAGCGTGTACAACCGCGCTGGGCAACTGGTGGCCTCGGTCACTCAGGAAGGCCTGATCCGCCACCGTAAGGACTGGGCATGAGTCTGGCGCAGATTAAACATTGGGTGTTCGACATGGACGGCACCCTCACGGTGGCCGTGCATGATTTCGCGGCCATTCGCGTAGCGCTGGATATTCCGCCCGAGGATGACATCCTCACCCACCTCGCAGCATTGCCGGCGGATGTCGCGGCGGCCAAACATGCCTGGTTGCTGGAGCATGAGCGCGAGCTGGCGCTGGGTTCGGTCGCGGCGCAAGGCTCGGTGGAACTGGTGCGGGAATTGGCCGGGCGGGGTTGTCGCCTGGGCATCCTGACCCGCAACGCGCGGGAGCTGGCGCATGTGACGTTGGAAGCGATTGGCCTGGCGGACTGCTTTGCCGTCGAGGATGTACTGGGGCGCGATGATGCGCCGCCCAAGCCCGACCCAGGCGGCCTGCTGAAACTGGCGGCGGCCTGGGATGTATCGCCCAGTGCGATGGTGATGGTGGGGGATTACCGCTTTGACCTGGATTGCGGCCGGGCGGCGGGGACCAGAACGGTGTTGGTCAACCTGCCGGAGAACCCGTGGCCGGAGTTGGCAGACTGGCATGCCGAGGATTGTGCGGTATTGCGCCGGATGATCCAGCCCGGGCAATAAAGATCAAATGTGGGAGGGGGCTTGCCCCCGATAGCAGTCTGTCAGTTAAAAATTTGCTGACTGTTACACCGCAATCGGGGGCAAGCCCCCTCCCACAGGTTGAGCCGGTTTCTGCAGGTATTACTGAGAGAACAGTGCCTTCTGTCCTTCAGGCGAAGTGAAGATCCCATCGCCGTTATGCCCAACCCCCGGCACTTCCACCAGCTTCTGGGTCAGTTGCGGGTGGCGCTGCTTGAGGTAGTCGAAATAGTTGTGCCCGCGAATCAGGCGGTACGCGCCCTGAGTCTCGGCTTCGCAGCTTTTATCCAGCGCCGGGTGGTTCGGGTCGGTGTCTTGCCGGCCCAGCAGGTAGGTGATGTCACGCGACACATAGGCCTGTTCCAGTTGCTCGGCGCTTTGCCCCTTGGCATAGGCGGGCAGGTGTTGCATGCCGTACTTCCAGTCATTGAAGCCAGGGCAGTCGGCGACCTTGAACGGCACCGGGCGCTGCGGGCTGAAGTAGGCGTAGGACGACGGGTTGGCCACCACATAGCGCAGGCGGATGCCCGCGCTTTGCAGGCTTGGTTGAGCATGGCCGGTGAGCGCGAAACGCTGCACCACCTGGCCGCCGCCGGAGTGGCCGGCCACCACAATCTCTTTCAGTGTCGGGAACACGGTGCGGTTGCCCAGGTGCTCGATAATCTGGTCCAGGGCGCCGTAGGAACTGACCTGGCCGGGGCCCGTGGAGGGCTCGCCGGCCATCCAGTCATTGCCGTTCCAGCGCAGCACTTGCGGGGCCAGGTGATGGCGTTTCACGTCCGAGTCATTGAGAAACTGCGGCGCGACCACCAGCGTCGTGCCGCCAACCCCGGCATGTTCGGCGGCGTCTTCAGCGCTCTGCAGATAGGTCTGTGCGTTGCGCAGGCGACCATGCACGATGATCAACGCACGGGTGACGTTGGGCAGGGGTTTACTCCAGTCCTGGCTCAAGCCGAGGCTGAGGTCGCCGGCCGGCAGGTGAAAGCGCTCGGGGCTGACCGCCTTGACCCCCTGCTCGGCGGCCCAGGTGGAGGCGCTGCAGGCGACCAGCACACCCAGCAGCATTCGCAATCGCGTATGCATTTAAAGACTCTTGGCCGCGAAGGTGTCGCATTGAGTGATCTGGCCTTGGGCAAAGCCGGTCTTGAACCAACGCACGCGCTGCGCCGAGGTGCCGTGGGTAAACGAGTCCGGCACGACACGGCCCTGGCCCTGTTGCTGCAAACGGTCATCGCCAATCGCGTTGGCCGCATTCAGCGCTTCTTCGATATCGCCGGGTTCCAGCCAGTTCAGGCGTTTTTGCGCGCGGTTGGCCCACACGCCGGCAAAGCAGTCGGCCTGTAGCTCCTGACGCACCAGCAGGCCGCCGTCGCCTTGCATCTGCCGGCCTTGCTGGCGTGCAGCCTGGATCTTCGACGAGATGCCGAGCAAGGTCTGCACGTGGTGCCCGACTTCGTGGGCGATCACGTAGGCCTGGGCAAAATCGCCGGCGGCCTGGAAGCGTTGCGACATTTCCCGGAAGAAATCCAGGTCCAGGTACACCTGCTGATCCGCCGGGCAATAGAACGGGCCGCTGGCGGACGTGGCGCCACCGCAGGCGGAATTGACCCGGCCACGGAACAGAATCAGTTTCGGGTTCTTGTAGGCCAAGCCGTTTTCCTGGAACACCTGGGCCCAGGTGTCTTCGGTATCGCCGAGCACCGCACGGACAAAGTCGGTTTGCTCATCATTGGCCGGCGGCGCCTGGCGCGACGGGGTGCTCACCGAGGGCGCCTGCTCCAACTGGCCGGTCAATTGGCCGAGGATCTGCAGCGGGTCCTGGCCGGTCAGCCAGCCGATGCCGACGATCAACACAATCGCGGTCAGGCTCAGGCCCTTGCCGCCGCCAAAACGCATGCCGCCACCACCACCGCCACTGTCATCGCGGGCATCCACCACGTTGTCGCTGCGTCGGCCTTTTTTCCATAGCATGGGGCAATCCTCTGTGTGCTAAGCGTGATTGATTATGGTCGTGATTAACGGCAATAGCCTTCGCCGGTGGCGACGATCAGGCAGTTCTTTTTATCCGCCAGCCATTTCAACCCGGTTGCCGCACCGTCACCGGCGCGCAGCTGTTGCGGGCCATCGGGGCGGGTGAAGGCGATGCCGTCTTCGGCCGCTTCGCCTTTGAAGGTGCCGGCGGCGTCGGCGTCGAGGCCGTATTGCATGGTAAGAAGGTAGTGGCCACGGCCGATGCTGTCGTCCTTGGCGATGGTCAGGTGCAAGCCTTCGACGCCGATCCATTTGCCGACCCAGCTGTCGGTGGGTGGGGTTTGCGGCACCAGGGTCGCTTGCACGGAAGGCGGCGCGGGTTTGGCGGGCGCCTTGGACTCTTGGTTGCACGCGGTGAGCAGGGCAAGGGTAGACAGAAGAAAGACAGTTTTTTTCATAGCGGCAAGGCCTTGGTTAAAAAGTGTGCAACGCCGGGGCGAACGTGCAGCGTTGGACTCGATTGCAGTGATTTAGTGCGCTGTTCGCACGGTGTTTGGTTATGCTCTTGGGGCAGACGCATGCCCGACTGCTAGATTAACGGGTTGAGTACCACCGCGTTCAGCCCGCCACGCAAGAGAATTCAATGACTGTCAGCACCCCACTTTCCGGCGTCAACCATCCCTTCAAAGGCATTCTGCTGATTGTGGTGGCGACTTTTCTGTTCTCCAGCCACGACGCCTTGTCCAAATTCCTGGCCGGGTTCTACCCGATCGTGATGGTGGTGTGGGCGCGTTACCTGGTGCATACCTTGTTGATGGCCGGGATTTTCCTGCCGCAATCGGGCTTGCGCGTGCTGCGCAGCAAACGGCCGGGGATGCAGGTGGTGCGGGCCCTGTGCCTGTTGGGTACCAGCCTGTTTTTTACCGCCGCGCTGCATTACATCCCGCTGGCGGAAGCCACCGCAGTGAACTTCCTTGCGCCGATCCTGGTGACGGCGCTGTCGGTGCCTCTGCTCGGTGAACACGTGACGCGTGGCCAATGGCTGGCGGTGATCTGCGGGTTTGTCGGGGTGCTGGTGATCATCCACCCGGGCGGTGAACTGTTCACCCCGGCGGTGCTGCTGCCGCTGTGCTCGGCATTGTTCTTCTGCTTCTACCAACTGCTCACGCGCATCCTCAGCCAATACGACACGCCCACCACCAGTAACTTCTTCGCCGGCCTGTGCAATACCTTGGTGATGAGTGCGATGGTGCCGTTCTTCTGGCAAGTGCCAACCCTGTGGCACGGCGTGTTGATGCTGGCGTTGGGCACCTGCGGGATGACCGCGCACTTGCTGCTGACCCAGGCCTTCCGCTTCGCGGCGCCGGCCTTGCTGGCGCCGTTCGGCTATTGCCAGATCGTGTTTGCGGGCGTGTTGGGCTGGCTGGTGTTTGCGCATACCCCCGACCTGACCACGGTGGTCGGCATCGGGGTGATCTGCATGAGCGGGTTGGCCGCTGCCTGGCAGCAGCGGCGGCGCTGAATCAGGCGTCGACCCTGGGAATCTTGCGCGGTGCCATGAAGTACATCCAGGTCAGCGCGATGAAGTACATCGCCGGGATCAGGGTGAACAGCACGGTGTAGTTGTTGTTCGTCACGGTCAGGATGTGGCCGACAATCTGGGTCATGAACATGCCGCCGATGGCCGCGCACATGCCGCCGAAGCCGAATACCGTACTCATCATGTGCTTGGGCGTGTAGTCCATCACCAGGCTCCAGATGTTGGCGGTCCAGGCCTGGTGTGCGCCAATCGCCAGGGAGATGGCGAACACCGCGACCCACAACTGGCTGGAGCCGGCGGCCATGATCACCCCGATGATGCAGCAGGCGAACAGCAGCATCGACAGCAGCCGCGCCTTGATCGAATTCATCCCGCGGCCGATCAGGAACGACGACAGAATCCCACCGCCCACGCTGCCGAAGTCGGCGGTCAGGTAAATGATGATCAGCGGGATACCCATCTGCGTGACGTTGATGCCCAGGTTGTATTGCTGGTTCAAGAACGGCGGCAGCCAGTACAGGTAGAACCAGAACACCGGCGCGGTCAGCGAGTAGGCGATGGCGAAGGCCCAAGTGCCGCGCATGCGCAGGATGCGGCTGAAGGGGACGCGGGGCTGTTCCGGTTCGACTTCCCGTTGGATGTAGTCCAGTTCGGACTGCTTAACCGTCGGATGCTCTTCCGGGTTGTAGTACTTCAAGCCCCAGAACAGCAGCCAGATCCCACCGAGTGCCGACATGCACAGGAACGCCGCTTGCCAGCCCCATACGTGCAGGATCAACGGCAGCAGCATCGGCGTCATCATCGCGCCGACGTTGGTACCGGCGTTGAAGATGCCGGTGGCCACTGCGCGCTCGCCGGCAGGGAACCACAGGCGAGTGGTCTTGACGCAGGCCGGGTAGTTGGCGGCCTCGGTCAGCCCGAGGATGAAGCGGCAGACCATGAAGCCGACGGCCGAGGTGGCCAGGCCATGGGCGCCGGTGGCCACGCTCCACAGCAGCACCGCGCAGAAGAACACGCGCTTGACACCTACGCGGTCGATCAGTCGGCCTTGCAGCACAAAGCCAATCGCGTAGCCGACCTGGAACCAGAAGTTGATGTTGGCGTAGTCCATCGCCGTCCAGCTCATTTCTTTGGCCAGGATCGGTTGCATCACGCCGAGGGCGGCGCGGTCGATGTAGTTGAGTGTGGTCGCGAAGAACACTAGGGCCAGCATGCCCCAGCGAGTTTTACCGACGGCCATTGCACCGCGGATCTTGTCGCCGATGCCGGCGTGCGGATTGGCCGGGCGCGCAGCCAGGACGGAGTTTTGCGAAGGCATGAGGGTTTACCCGTTTTTGAAATTTTTATGGTGTGTTCTGGGTTTTGTTACGGAATCGATGGTGCGCAGTGGCTAAAAAATCGTCAATTCGCCAATGGCCATTGTGTTCGATAATCGCCCTGAAAACTAACTGGTTCGTACATTTCAATTGCTGCATTAGGCTAGGGGGCGAATAATTTACTGTAAATAACAATTGCCGGGAGTCGCCCCATGCAACGTTCCATCGCCACTGTTTCCTTGAGCGGCACCCTGCCGGAAAAGCTCGAAGCCATTGCCGCCGCCGGGTTTGATGGGGTCGAGATCTTCGAGAACGACCTGTTGTATTACGACGGCAGCCCGCGGGAAGTCAGGCAAATATGCACTGACTTGGGCCTGGCCATCACCTTGTTTCAGCCGTTCCGCGACTTTGAAGGCTGCCGCCGCGACCGTCTGGCGCGCAACCTGGAGCGCGCCGAGCGTAAATTCGACCTGATGCACGAGCTGGGCACCGACCTGGTGCTGGTGTGCAGCAACGCCTCGGCCGATTGCGTGGGCGATGAACGTATTCTACTCGATGACCTCAGCCTGCTCGCCGAACACGCCGGCCGACGTGGCTTGCGCATTGGCTATGAAGCGCTGGCCTGGGGCCGGCATGTGAACACCTGGCAGCAGGTGTGGAACCTGGTGCGTCAGGTCGATCACCCGAGCCTCGGGGTGTTGCTCGACAGCTTCCACACCCTGTCGCTCAAGGGCGACCCGAGCGCCATCGCCGAGATCCCCGGCGACAAGATCTTCTTTGTGCAGATGGCCGACGCACCGATCCTGGCCATGGATGTGCTGGAGTGGAGCCGACACTTCCGTTGCTTCCCCGGCCAAGGCGAATTCGACCTGGCGGGTTTTCTCGCGCCGATCATCAAGAGCGGCTATACCGGGCCGCTGTCCCTGGAAATCTTCAACGACGGCTTCCGCGCCGCGCCAACCCGAGCCAACGCGGCGGACGGCCTGCGCTCGTTGCTCTACCTGGAAGAGAAAACCCGCCAACGCCTGGCGCAGGAACGCCCCGCCGTACCGCTGGATATCCTCTTCGAAACCCCGCCCGCCAGCGAATACGACGGCATCGAGTTCCTTGAGTTTGCCGTGGATGAAGACCTCGGCGCCAAGCTGACCCAATGGCTGGAGCGCCTGGGCTTCGTCAAGGCCGGCCAGCATCGCTCCAAGAGCGTCAGCCTGCTGCGTCAGGGCGATATCAACTTGATCCTCAACTGCGAGCCCTACTCCTTCGCCCACAACTTTTTCGAGGCGCATGGGCCGTCGCTGTGCGCCACCGCGATTCGGGTCAAGGACAGCGCCAAGGCCCTGGAACGGGCGGTGGCCTACAAGGGCCAGCCGTATCGTGGCCTGGTCGGGCCGAATGAACTGGAATTGGCGGCGGTGCGCGCGCCGGACGGTAGCCTGATTTACCTGGTGGACCCAAGCGAAGGCGTATACGACACCGATTTCAATCTGCAACCGGGCGCTGCCACCAGCGGTGGGCTTTTGCGCATCGACCACATGGCGATGGCCTTGCCTGCCGACAGCCTCGACAGCTGGGTGCTGTTCTACAAGAGCTTGCTGGATTTCGAGGCCGATGACGAAGTGGTGCTGCCTGATCCGTATGGCCTGGTGAAAAGCCGTGCGCTGCGCAGCCGTTGCAGCTCGATTCGTTTGCCGCTGAATATTTCCGAAAACCGCAACACCGCGATTTCCCACGCGCTGTCGAGCTATCGCGGCTCGGGTGTGCATCACATTGCCTTCGACTGCGCGGATATTTTCGCCGAAGTGCGCCGGGCCAAGGAGGCGGGTGTACCGCTGCTGGATATCCCGCTCAACTACTACGACGACCTGGCGGCGCGCTTCGATTTCGACGACGAGTTCCTCAGCGAGCTGGCGTACTACAACGTGCTGTACGACCGCGACGCCCAGGGCGGTGAGTTGTTTCATGTGTACACCGAGCCGTTCGAAGGGCGGTTTTTCTTCGAGATCATCCAGCGCAAGCATGGCTACGCCGGCTACGGTGCGGCCAATGTGGCGGTGCGTCTGGCGGCGATGGCCAAGTCGCGCAGTGGTGCGGTACGCCAGGCACGGTTGTGACGGCAGGGCCGGTGCTTCCTTCGGGGAGCGCCGCGGCCCATAATCGCGGCCTGCACAATAAAAAACGGCCGTGAGCGCACCATGACCTTGACTCCCGATCTCTCCGCAGTGTCAGACGCACCGCGCAAGAGTCGCAAGAACAACCCGGAAAAGACCCGCGAAAACATACTGCAAGAAGCCATTGTCGAGTTTGTTCAGCAGGGCCTGTCCGGCGCTCGCGTGGATGCGATCGCCGAGCGTATCCACACCTCCAAACGCATGATCTATTACTACTTCGGCAGCAAGGAGCAGTTGTACGTCGAGGTGCTGGAGAAGCTCTACGGCGATATCCGCAACACCGAATCACGCATGAACCTCACGGCCCTGGAGCCGCGCGAAGCGATCAGTCGGCTGGTGGAGTTCACCTTCGATCACCACGACCGGAACGTGGATTTCGTGCGTATCGTCTGCATCGAAAATATCCACAATGCCGAGTACGTGAAGCGCTCCGATTCAATCAAGGCGATGAACAGCAACATCCTGGACGCGCTGGGCACGACCTTGCGCCGTGGCGCCGAAATGGGGCTGTTCCGCGAGGGGCTGGAGCCGCTGGACGTTCACCTGCTGATCAACTCATTCTGTTTTTACCGCGTATCCAACCGCCATACGTTCAGTGAGATTTTTCAGATCGAATTGTCGGACGAGGCGGTTAAGCAGCGGCATCGACAGATGATTTGCGAGTCGGTGCTGCGTTACCTGCAAACCTGAGGTTGGCGCGGATTCAAGGCGGGAGGGGCAAACTCCCTCCCACATTTGGATGCGGTTTCGGCCGTCAGCTCTTCATGCTCTGGAAGTGCGCCAACATCCTGTGTGCATCCGGCACTACGCCACTGAACAATTCGAACGCCTTCACCGCCTGAAATACTGCCATGTTGCCGCCATCCAGAGTGCGGCAACCCAAGGCGCGGGCGTTGCGCAGCAGTTCGGTTTCCAGTGGGAAATACACGATTTCCGCGACCCACAATTGCGCGTGCAGCAAGGCCGGCGGCACGGGCGTGCCGGGCAGTTTGGCCATGCCCATCGGCGTGGTGTTCACTAACCCGTCGGCCTCGGCCATGGCGTTTTCCAGATGGGTGCCGACCTGGGCCCGTCCCGGGCCGAAACAGTGTGCGAGGTTATCCGCCAGGTCCTGGGCGCGGCTGGCGTCTACGTCGAAAATGCTCAAGTGCTCAACTCCTTCCGCCAGCAGCGCATGGGCCACCGCCGCGCCTGCGCCGCCGGCGCCCATCTGGACCACGCGTCGCCGAACGACATCCTGCAAGTTGCGCCGGAAACCTTCGGCGAACCCCAGGCAGTCGGTGTTATGGCCGATGCGTTTGCCCGCTTTGAACACCACGGTGTTGACCGCCCCAATGCCCCGGGCCTCGTCGGACAATTCATCGAGTAAAGGCAGGATCGCCTGCTTGCACGGGTAGGTAATGTTCAACCCGGTGAAGTTCATCTGCTCGGCGGCCTGCAGCAGGTCGGGCAGGGCATTGATGTCCAGCTGCAGCGGTTCCAGGTCGATCAGGCGATACAGGTAGCGCAGGCCTTGGGCGTCACCTTCCTGTTCATGCAGGGCGGGCGTGCGGGAGGCCTGGATGCCGGCGCCGATCAGGCCGGCGAGGACGCGCGGTTTCATCGGGCTCATCCTTTCACCGTGCGGCTGAAATGTTCCAGGGCCAGGTGATAGCCGTGGCTGCCAAACCCGGCGAGTACCGCCTTGGCGATGGGCGACACGAACGAGTGATGACGAAACGCCTCGCGCGCATGCACGTTGGATAAATGCACCTCGATCACCGGCACTTCACTGGCCAGCAGCGCATCGCGAATCGCCACCGAGGTGTGGGTCCAGGCCGCCGGGTTGATCACGATACCGTTGCAACGGGCGCGGGCGCCGTGAATCCAGTCGAGCAATTCGCCTTCGTGGTTGGTTTGGCGAAATTCGATGGTCAGCCCCAGTTGCTCGGCACTGCGGCCACACAGCGCGGCGATGTCGGCCAGGGTTTCATGGCCATAGGTGGCGGGCTCACGGGTGCCGAGCAGGTTGAGGTTGGGGCCGTTTAGCACCAGCACGATGGGCGGCATAAGGGGATCTCCACAGTTATTGTTCGTTGTGCGGATAAAATGTACTGAATGGTTAATTTGGTCAATCGATGGCGGTAGATGTGTTCGATTATCGAACCGTTAATCAGTGAGACCGGGCATTTCCAGGTGCTGCCATGAGTCGTTACAAGACCGTATTCGACGGTTTGCCCGCTGTTACTACGCTGTGAAAAACGCCCTGATCAAGGAGCCGGTTGTCGGGTGATGCATGGAAAAGTGTTACCCAGCGGAAAATAACCTAACGGATGGGTTACGATGAAAGTAGGCACTTACAAAGGACATGTGATTGCGGTGTTTCTCAGGGATGAGCATTGCCCGCCTCACGTGCATGTCAGGGGAAAGCAATGGGATGCGCGTTTTCGTTTCAGCTTTCTGGATGGGCGAGTGGAGCTTTGGGATGTAGACCCCGAACGGCGGCGGCCACCCCGCGGGATTCTGGAGGGCATTCGCCAGACGTTGATGCAGCGACACATCCTGGCTCGTGTACGAAGGGTCTGGTGGGAAAAACTGCAAACGGTTTGCCTGGAGAACCACTCCTGGGATTGGGACGCCGACGAGGTGGTGCCGGGGTTGATCATTCGGCGTGGCGTCTATGTGATTGCAAACGCCCGACACGATGTGGCGGGGCAGCGAACCCTTTTGAATCTGGTCAGGGCGCCAGATTGTGTGGAGATTGATCTATGAAAATCGTAAAAGCCAAAACTTTGCCCGATGTACCGATCACTGAGGCCGATATCGATAAGGCCATAGTGCGGGGGCGCAAACTGAAGCGTGTGTACGCCAATGCCTGCTCGGTGCGTTACGAGGATGACTGCATCTCCATCGGCTTCAGCGATGGCAGTCGCATCATGTTGCCGGTGGCCGGTCTTCCGGAGTTCGAAGGGTTTTCCGCGCAGGACTTCGAGCAATTGGAGGTCGGCTTTGGCGGCAAGGCGCTGTGCTGTGAAGCCCGCGACCTGCATGTTTCCATCACCGGCCTGATTGCGACCAGCCAGCCCTTGATGGATCTGGCCGTGAGCCTGGTGGCGTCGCACAACGGCCGTAAAAGCAGCGCGGCCAAATCCGCCGCCGCCCGAGCCAATGGCAAGAAGGGCGGTCGGCCGCGCAAGGAGCCGTAAGGGAGGTTATCGACGGGTCAACAGCACCCCGGACTCCATATGGTGCGTCCATGGGAACTGGTCGAACATCGCGCATTGGGTAATCCGGTGCGTGTCATGCAGTTGCGCAATGTTCGCCGCCAGGGTTTCCGGGTTGCAGGAGATGTAGAGGATGTTGTCGAAGCGCCGGGTCAGTTCGCAGGTGTCCGGGTCCATGCCGGCGCGCGGCGGGTCGACGAAGACGCTGCCGAATTCGTAGCTTTTCAGGTCGATGCCGTGCAGGCGTCGGAACGGGCGCACGTCGTTCAGCGCTTCGGTGAGTTCTTCGGCGGAGAGGCGCACCAGGGTGACGTTATCCACTGCGTTTTCATCGAGGTTGCTCAAGGCTGCGTTCACCGAGGTCTTGCTGATTTCGGTGGCGAGCACGTTGCGCACGCGGGTGGCCAGCGGCAGGGTGAAGTTGCCGTTGCCGCAGTACAGCTCCAGCAGATCGTCCGGGCGATCGCCGAGTGCGTCGTATGCCCAGTTGAGCATCTTCTGGTTCACCGTGCCGTTGGGCTGGGTGAAGGCGCCTTCGGGTTGGCGATAGCTGAACGTGCGGCCACCGACGTCGAGTTTTTCCACCACGTAGTCATGGCCGATCACATCGCGTTTGCCCTTGGAGCGGCCGATGATGCTCACGTTCAAGTCGGCGGCCAGTTGGTTCGCGGCGGTGTGCCAGTGCTCGTCCAGCGGGCGGTGATAGCACAGGGTGATCATCGCGTCGCCGGCCAGGGTGGTCAGGAACTCCACCTGGAACAGCTTGTGGCTCAGGGCGGCGCTGGCTTGCCAGGCGGCCTTGAGCTGCGGCATCAACTGGTTGATGCGCTGGCTGGCGATGGGGAACTCGTCGATCAGGATCGGCGTGCGCTTGTCGTCCTGGGAGAACATTGCGTAGTGGCGTTCCCCCGCTTCGCGCCACAGGCGGAACTCCGCGCGCAGGCGGAAGTTCTGCAGGGGCGAGTCGAAGACCTGAGGCTGTGGCGCGTCGAACGGTGCCAGCAGGTCACGCAAGCGCGTGACCTTGTCTTGCAGTTGAACGGTGTAGCTTGCGGCGTCAAAAGTCATGCGTTGAACCAGCCCAGCTTGATCACAAACAGAATCGACAGAATCACCAGCGCCGGGTTCAGCTCACGGTAGCGGCCCGAAAGCAGCTTGATGGCGGTCCAGGCGATGAAACCGAAGGCGATGCCGTTGGCGATGGAGTAAGTGAAGGGCATCGCCAGGGCGGTGATCACCACCGGCGCTGCAACAGTGATGTCATCCCAGTCGATTTCCGCCAGGCCCGAGGTCATCAGCACGGCCACGAACAGCAACGCCGGTGCAGTGGCGAAGGCCGGTACGCTGGAGGCCAGTGGCGAGAAGAACAGCGCCAGCAGGAACAGGATCGCGACCACGACCGCGGTCAAACCGGTGCGGCCACCGGCACTCACGCCCGCGGCGGATTCGATGTAGCTGGTGGTGGTCGAGGTGCCCAGCAGCGAACCGGCCATGGCGGCGGTGCTGTCGGCGATCAGCGCACGGCCCATTTTTGGCATGTGGCCATCCTTGTCCATCAACCCGGCGCGCTTGGCCACGCCGATCAGGGTACCGGAGTTGTCGAACAGGTCGACGAACAGGAACGCGAAGATCACGCTGACCAGGCCGATGTCCAGCGCGCCCTTGATATCCAGCTGCAGGAAGGTCGGGGCCAGGGACGGTGGCATCGAGGTCACGCCGCCGAACGGGGTCACGCCGAGCAGAATGGAGACAATGGTCACCGCCAGGATGCCGATCAGCACCGCGCCGCGTACCGCCAGGGCTTCCAGCGCGACGATCAGCGCGAAACCGAGGGCGGCGAGGATCGGTGCCGGTTGTTTCAGGTCGCCCAGGCCGACCATGGTGGCCGAGTTGCTCACCACGATCCCGGCGTTGTGCAGGGCGATCAGCGCCAGGAACAGGCCGATACCGGCAGCAATCGCCGAGCGCAGGGGCAGGGGGATGCTGTTGATGATCCATTCACGGATGCGGAAGATCGACAGCATGAAGAACAGCACCGCCGAAATGAACACCGCCCCCAGCGCCACTTGCCAGGTATGGCCCATGTGCAGGACCACGGTGTAGGTAAAGAAGGCATTGAGGCCCATGCCCGGCGCCAGCGCGATCGGGTAGTTGGCGATCAAGCCCATCACGGTCGAACCGATGGCTGCTGCCAGGCAGGTGGCGACGAACACTGCGCCCTTGTCCATGCCGGTTTCGCCGAGGATGCTCGGGTTCACGAACAAAATGTAGGCCATGGCCAGGAATGTCGTGATGCCCGCGAGGATCTCGGTTCGCACGTTCGTGTTGTGTGCTTTGAGTTGAAACAGCTTTTCCAGCATGCCTGCTCCCTGTGACGCTATGTTGCGTCGTTATTTGTTGACCTCTAAGTCAAAGCACAAATTGCGCCAAGCGCCTGTGGTTTCAGAGAGGATCGGAAAAAGCGGCGCATCATACCAGCAGCCGAGGCCGTGTGGCGCACGGGCTTGGCTTTGTGGCGCATGGCTGTGAATCATGGCCTTGAGGCATACTGCGCCGATGTTTAATTCAGGGTCATCGACAGCATGAAAAAAGCCAACCGGTGGAGTCTAGCTCTGATCGCTTGTATCAGCGCGTGGTTAGGTGCGGCACCGGCGTGGGGCGCGACTGCACCGGCCTTGAGCGAGGTGCGGGTGTTCAAGGTCGAGTCGGCCGGGTGTGTGGAAACGATTCCGGAGCGCTCCCAGAGCACACAGATGTGTACGCACCGTGGGCCTACCCAGGTGTCGGTGATGGAGGTTGGCCTGGGCAACAACCCGATGGGGCGCTTCAATGGCGCGGTACTCAACGGGCAACGCACTGCGGTGTGCCAGGTCGGCAACGTCAGCCAGGCCTGCAATGGCGCGGGCATGTTGATGGGCTACATCTATGTGTTCGACCTGAACGTCGAAGCCCAAGGCTGGTTCGAATACAGCAACACGTCGATCAACGCGCCGCGAAATACCTTGAATACCCAGCTCAATATCCGCTGATCAATGGCCCTGAACGTCACGGATATCCGCAGCGGCTGGTGGTGAGGTTCAGCCCTTGGCTTCGTCCAGCGGCACATGCATGCGGTCGCGGTGAGCCAGGGTCGGGAACAGTTTGATCCACGTCCCGGTCACCACCAACGTGCCGATCCCGCCCATGACCACGGCGGGCACGGTGCCGAACCAGTGGGCGGTGATCCCGGATTCGAACTCGCCCAGTTGATTCGACGCGCCGATAAACAGGCCGTTGACCGCACTGACCCGCCCGCGCATGTCGTCCGGGGTTTCCAATTGCACGAAGGATGCGCGGATCACCATGCTGATCATGTCGGCCGCGCCCAGCACCACCAGCACCGCCAGGGAAAACCAGAACGAGGTGGACAGGCCGAAAGCGATGGTCGCCACCCCGAACACCCCGACGGCGGTAAACATCACACGGCCCACGTGTCGGTCGACCGAGAAGCGCGCCAGCCACAACGACATCAACAGCGCGCCCACCGCCGGCGCCGAACGCAGCAGGCCCAGGCCCCAGGCGCCGGTCAGCAGGATGTCCTTGGCGAACACCGGCAGCAACGCGGTGGCACCGCCGAGCAGCACGGCGAACAGGTCGAGGGAAATCGCTCCGAGGATGTCCGGCCTGCTGCGGATAAAGCGAATCCCGGCCAGCAGCGAGTCCATCGTGGCCTTGGCCTTGTTCAGCGGCGTCTGGCGCGCGGGCAGGTTGAGGGTCAGCGTGCAGGCAATGAGGTACAGCACCACGGTCGGGCCATACACCCACACGCTGCCGAACGCATAGAGCAAACCGCCGAGGGCCGGGGCGACGATGGTTGCCAGTTGCTGGGCCGATTGCGACGAGGCCACGGCGCGCGGGAACAGCGTGCTGGGCACGATGCTCGGGAGCAGCGCTTGGGTGGTGGGCATTTCAAAGGAGCGCGCGGCGCCGAGCAGGAAGGCGAGGATAAAGATCATCTCGCGGGTCACATTGCCGGTCAGGCCGCCAATGGCCAGGGACACGGCAATCAGCGCCTGCACGGTCTGACAGATGGCCGCCACCTTGCGCCGATCATAGCGGTCGGCCACATGCCCGGTGTGCAGCATGAACAGCACGCGGGGAACGAATTCCACCAGTCCGACCAGGCCAAGGTCCAGCACGTTGCCGGTCAGTTGATAGAGGTTCCAGCCGATGGCCACGGTGAGCATTTGGAAGCCGCTGGCGGTGAAGATCCGCGCCAGCCAGAACGCGATGAAAGGGCGGTGGTGACGCAACAGCAACGCGGGTTCATTGGGCATCGGGAGTTCGGGCCAGCGCGGTAGGGAAACCCGAGATTAGCATCAAGCTGTAACAAACAGTTGCAGAAACTGCGCTGAGGCAAGCTGTCACGCGGCAAAAGACCACACAAGCCAATTACCAAAATGGGACTACTCTTTTGACTGTGATTGATCCAGATCAAAGCTATTTCAGGATTTGTTCTGGCGGCCGCAAGGCCTGACTCCCTACGTGGTTGGTAAAAAAAGAAACGAATTGAAATTCGCCACACTCCATATCCGTGGGGGCAGTGGATGCGGCCTCCAGCCAGCATTCGGTATTACCTGACAGAGGAAGACTTATGTTCGGTTTGGAGGCGCTAGATCTCGCCCGAATTCAGTTCGCGTTTACTATCTCGTTCCACATCCTGTTCCCGGCGATCACCATCGGCCTTGCGAGTTACCTTGCGGTGCTGGAAGGCTTGTGGCTCAAGACCCATAACGATACCTACCGTGACCTCTACCATTTCTGGTCGAAGGTCTTTGCCGTCAACTTCGGCATGGGCGTGGTCTCCGGCTTGGTCATGGCGTACCAGTTCGGCACTAACTGGAGCCGCTTCTCGGACTTCGCCGGCTCCGTCACCGGGCCGCTGCTGACGTATGAAGTACTCACGGCCTTCTTCCTCGAGGCCGGTTTCCTCGGCGTGATGCTGTTCGGCTGGAACAAGGTGGGGCGCAAGCTGCACTTCTTCGCGACCGTGATGGTGGCCGTCGGCACGCTGATTTCGACCTTCTGGATTCTCGCTTCCAACAGCTGGATGCAGACTCCCCAGGGCTTTGAAATCATCGACGGCCGCGTGATCCCCACAGACTGGCTGGCCGTGATCTTCAACCCCTCGTTCCCCTACCGCCTGATGCACATGGCCACGGCGGCGTTTGTGGCGACGGCGTTCTTCGTCGGTTCTTCGGCGGCCTGGCATTTGCTGCGCGGCAAGGACAACCCGGCGATCCGCAAGATGCTGTCGATGGCCATGTGGATGGCGCTGATCGTCGCGCCGATCCAGGCAGTGATCGGTGACTTCCACGGCCTCAACACCCTGCAGCACCAGCCGGCGAAAATCGCCGCGATCGAAGGCCACTGGGAAAACATCGGCAACGAGCCGACGCCGCTGATCCTGTTCGGCTGGCCCGACATGAAGGCGGAAAAAACCAAGTACGCGGTGGAAATTCCCTACCTCGGCAGCCTGATCCTGACCCACTCCCTGGACAAACAGGTACCGGCGCTCAAGGAGTTCCCGCCTGAGGACCGCCCCAACTCGACCATCGTGTTCTGGTCGTTCCGGGTCATGGTCGGCCTGGGTTTCCTGATGATCTTTACCGGCCTGTTCAGCCTTTGGCTGCGTCGGGGCGGCAAGATGTATACGTCCCGGCCGTTCCTGTACCTGGCGTTGTGGATGGGCCCATCCGGCTTGATCGCGATTCTCGCCGGTTGGTTCACCACCGAGATCGGCCGCCAGCCGTGGGTGGTCTACGGGCTGATGCGGACTGCGGATGCGTCCTCCGGGCATAGCCTGGCGCAGATGAGCATCACCCTGGTGCTGTTCGTGGTGGTGTACTTCGCGCTGTTCGGCGCCGGTTTGGGCTACATGATGCGCCTGGTGCGCAAAGGCCCGGTGGCCCACGACGGCATCGAGCCAACCCACGGTGGCCCAGGCCAGAAACGCACACCGGCGCGGCCGTTGTCGGCGGCCGATGACGGCAGCGATGACGATCACGTCGACCTCCAGCATAAGGGGCATTGAGATGGGTATTGATCTTCCGCTGATCTGGGCCGTGATCATCATCTTCGGCATCATGATGTACGTGGTCATGGATGGTTTCGACCTGGGCATCGGCATCCTCTTTCCGTTCATCCCCGGCAAGACCGACCGTGACGTGATGATGAACACCGTCGCCCCGGTCTGGGACGGTAACGAAACCTGGCTGGTACTGGGCGGCGCGGCATTGTTCGGTGCGTTCCCGCTGGCCTATTCGGTGGTGCTGTCGGCGTTGTACCTGCCGCTGATGCTGATGCTCATCGGGCTGATCTTTCGCGGCGTGGCCTTTGAGTTCCGCTTCAAGGCCAAGGACCACAAGCGTCACCTGTGGGACAAGGCGTTCATCGGCGGGTCGCTGGCGGCCACGTTCTTCCAGGGCGTCGCGTTGGGTGCGTTCATCGACGGCATCCCGGTGGTCGATCGCCAGTTTGCCGGTGGCTCACTGGATTGGGCGACGCCGTTCACGATGTTCTGCGGCGTGGCGCTGATCGTGGCCTACGCGTTGCTCGGTTGCACCTGGCTGATCATGAAGACCGAAGGCAAGTTGCAGGAGCAGATGCACGACCTGGCGCGGCCATTGGCCTTCGTGGTGCTGGCGGTGATCGGTATCGTGAGTATCTGGACACCGCTGTCGCACCCGGAAATCGCCTCGCGCTGGTTCACTCTGCCGAACCTGTTCTGGTTCCTGCCGGTGCCGATCCTGGTGCTGGTGACCATGTACGGGCTGATCCGCGCCGTGGCGCGCAACGCGCACTACACGCCGTTCCTGCTGACGCTGGTGCTGATCTTCCTCGGCTACAGCGGCCTGGGGATCAGCCTGTGGCCGAACATCATCCCGCCGTCGGTATCGATCTGGGACGCTGCCGCGCCGCCGCAAAGCCAGGGCTTCATGCTGGTGGGCACGTTGTTCATCATCCCGTTCATCCTGGGCTACACCTTCTGGAGCTACTACGTGTTCCGCGGCAAGGTCACCCATGAAGACGGTTATCACTAGGAGGGTCGTTTCATGTCCGGCAAACCTTCGTTGCACGAGATTGAACAGGCTGAGAAGCAACCGCTGTGGCGGCGCCTTGGTTGGTTGGCGATGATCTGGAGCGGCAGCGTGCTGGCCCTGTTCATCGTGGCCAGCCTGATGCGCCTGTTCATGAGCGCGGCCGGCCTGACCACGCACTGACATCCCATCCCGTTGCCTTGCGGCACGGTTTTTGACCCTGCCCCTCTTTGGAGGGGCGGGGTCTTTTTTTATTTGCGCGCTTTGAGAATGACGAATTTGGGCGTGGCGGCCACTTGCTCGACGCCCCGGAACAGCCGCGCCAACTTGCTGTGATAACCCAGGTGACGGTTGCCGACTATATAAAGGGCGCCGCCGACCACCAACGCTTCGCGCGCCTGCTGGAACATGCGCCAGGCGAGGAAGTCGCCGACCACCTGTTGCTGGTGGAACGGTGGATTGCACAGCACCACATCCAACGATTGCGGTGCCTGCCCGGCCAGGCCATCGTCGGCGCGGACGATGACCTCGCGATCACCCAGGGCCGCTTGCCAGTTCTCGGCGGCCGATTGCACGGCCATGTAGGACTCGTCCACCAAGGTGTAATGCGCGTCCGGGTTCTGCAGGGCGCTGGCAATCGCCAGTACGCCATTGCCGCAACCCAGGTCGGCGACTCGCGCACTGCCAAGGCCCGTGGGCAAGTGTGGCAGGAAGGCGCGGGTGCCGATGTCCAGGCTTTCGCGGCAGAACACGTTGGCGTGGTTGAGCAGGGCGATGGCTGGAGTGTCCAAGGCGTAACGGGTGGGGTAGGGCGAGACGGCGGCCGGGCGCTCCCCAACGGTGGCGATCAACAGCCGCGCCTTTTTGAGCGCGAGGGACGCGTGCATCGGCCCGATGTACTGCTCCAGCAATTCACCGGCGGCCCGTGGCAGATGCTTGACCATCGCTGCGGCGATAACTTCAGCGCCCGGCGCCAGTTGGCCCTGCAGGCGGATCAACTGTTCTTCGAGCAGCGCCAGGGTTTTCGGCACGCGGATCAGCACCCGGTCGAATGGCCCGACAGGCACTTGGCTGGCGGGGATGAACGACACCGCATCGAACGCCTTGCCGTTGCGCAGCAGGTTTTTTTCCAGGCCTTGGGCGGCGAGAAACGAGTCGCCGCTGGATGTCACCTGCACATGGCCCTCAAGGCTGGCGGCCAATGCGCCAAAGCTATCGTTAAGCACCAGCACGCGAGTTGCGGCGTTCGGTTGCTGTTCGGCCAGGTAGCTGAGCAGATACTCGTCGGCGGCGTCGAAGGCCTGCAGCGGATCATTGTGCTGCTCGGGTTGGCGGATCAGATCGAGCTGGGCGAACGGGCTTTCGAGCAGGGGCATGGCGGGGGAGGCTCTGGGTAATCGATGGGTGTTCGGCAGGCGCTGTGGCGGCCGGCGGAACCGTCTGAGTGAACTACGAGGCGGCACCGAGGGGCTGCGTCAACACTCAGAGTTGGCCGTAAATGTTACTTTTTTTTTGGAGTGATTACATGCGGTGTTTCAAAGCGGGTTAAAACAAGCCTGCTTTCGAGGCACAGAGCACCGCAGCGATTTTGTTATTGACGCCCATTTTGGTGAAGATGCTTTTGAGATGAAAACCAATGGTGCGTTCCGACAGGCACAGTATGGCGGCGATATCGGCAGCCGTTTTGCCCAGGGCTGACCATTTGAGGATTTCTGTCTCCCGTGGTGTCAATTTGCAGGCCGAAGGCGCGTTGGGCTTGTCGGCATATTTCTGTGCGACCACCGCATGCATCGCATGACAGAGCCACAATACCTGGCCGGCCTTTTCGTACAGCTCTTCCGGGCTGACCTCGCCCTTGCTGCGTCCCAGGGTCAGCATGCTGAGCACGCCCTGGAAATCGTGGACCGCCTGGGTCCACCCCAGATGCACGCCAGAGGACCGGGCCAGTTCCCACAAATTCGGCGCGGCGCCGAACACTTTTTCCTCCCAGACGATCGGTAATACGCAACGTTTGCAGTGGGTGACAACCGGGTCTACGTCGAAAAAGTGGGCCTGGTCGTACAGGGAGTTCCATTCATTTGGGTAGTTGTTGAGGCAAATCGGTTTGCATGGGTGTGTGGGTCGCTGTGAACTCATCGTGAAGGAACAGAATTGGAAGCCAAGCTCGTAGGTTTTGTTGATTACCATTTCAAATACACTGGTGATCTTGTCCTCGCCTTCCAGTTTAGGGAGTCGTGTATTGCGCCAGTTGACCATCGGAAGCTCTCCATGGAGTTCTTTGTGACTTGGGTACGTCCTGGCCCCCAATGTTGCACGCAAATTAGTGTAGGACACGGACTACACTTGTAGCGGAAGTTTTCGTTCTTGTTCGTCGTGTTCTAAGACTCTTTAAGCAGGTGTGCAACTTCCGTCCGCAACTTTTTGCGAAGTTTTGCCCTTTTTTAGTGGGTTTTAGCGTCTGTTATGCGTCACTGACAATCGCACTATGGGGCGATGTTGTGATGTGTCTTGGACTAATAGCCAAATGTTTAGTAGTGCAATTAAATAGCCATCAACTTGTGGTTTTTTTTGCTCTATTCACAATGCCACTACCGACTGCGGGTGTTTCCGCACGTGACTTTGGGGGACACTAGGGCACCTGTAGAACGGAGCTCCCCATGACGGCCAGTGCTGAGAAATTTACCCGCCAGACCCTGCTCGACGTGCAATCGCTGACCCCCAGCCTCTTCACCCTGCGCACCACCCGTGACCCGGGCTTTCGGTTCACCGCCGGCCAGTTCGTGCGCCTGGGGGTGACCAAGGCCGATGGCAGCACGGTATGGCGCGCGTACTCCGTGGTGTCGTCGCCGTTTGATGAGTACCTGGATTTTTTCTCGATCGTGGTGCCTGGTGGCGAGTTCACCAGCGAGCTGAGCCGTCTGCGCGTCGGCGATACGTTGATGGTCGAGCGTCAGGCCACAGGCTTCCTGACCCTGAACCGGTTTGTCGACGGTCGTGACTTATGGTTGCTGGGCACTGGCACCGGAGTGGCGCCGTTCCTGTCGATCCTGCAGGACTTCGAGGTCTGGGAAAAATTCGAGCGCATCATCCTCGTGTACAGCGCCCGGGAAGCCAGGGAGCTGGCCTATCAGTCGCTGATCCAGGGGCTGGCGCAGCGTGAGTACCTGGCCGAGTACGCCCACAAGCTGACCTATCTGCCGCTGGTCACCCGCGAGCAGCACCCCGGCGCCCTGCACGGGCGCATTACCACCCTGATCGCGAATGGCGAGCTGGAGCGCGCAGCCGGCGTCGCGCTGACCCCAGAGCATTCGCGCGTGATGATTTGCGGCAACCCGCAGATGATCGACGACACCCGTCAGTTGCTCAAACAACGCGATATGCAATTGAGCCTGTCCCGGCGCCCCGGCCAGGTGGCGGTGGAGAACTACTGGTAACAAAAAAGGCGCCCCTGGAGGCGCCTTCGTTCAAACCGATACGGCTTATAGCGGTTTGTCGTTCTGTGCCTTGAGCAGATCGCGGATCTCACCCAGCAACACTTCTTCCTTGCTCGGCGTCGGCGGCAGGCTGGGGGCCACGGCTTCTTCGCGTTTCAGGCGGTTGATGGCCTTCACCCCCATGAAGATCGCAAACGCGACGATCAGGAAGTCGATCACGCTCTGGATGAACTTGCCGTAGGCCAGCACGACCGCCGGGACATCGCCCTGCGCAGCCTTGAGCGTCACCGCCAGATCAGCGAAGTCCACACCGCCGATCAACAGACCGATCGGTGGCATCACCACGTCGCCTACAAACGAGGAAACAATTTTGCCGAAGGCGGCGCCGATGATAATCCCGACGGCCATGTCGACCACATTACCTTTGACCGCGAAGGCCTTGAACTCACTGATCACGCCCATAGGTTATTCCTTGTTACAGATGAGAAGGGTGGAAGTCAGTGTAAGTCAGTCGTAGCGGGCTTGCCTGACACAACTGTTAACACTGTCGGTTTTTATCGACACATTAAATCGCAAATAGTTTGCAAAGTGCCATCAATCGCGCGCGAAATACCCGCGATTTCAGTGAGTTACCAGATTATTTTCTCAATCGACCCGTTGGGGTTTTTCTATTTATCTTCTGACTCGCGGGTCACTAGCCTCTGGCAAGCACAACTGAATGTGCATTAAAAAAACCAGAGGAAACCTCGATGAACAACCCAATGAGCCGCGCGCCCGTTCTGGCGCGACATGCGCTGGTGCTGGCAACCGTCAGCCTGCTTTCCCTGTCTGTGCAAGCTGCCAACTTGACCCGCGACAATGGTGCCGCCGTCGGCGACAACCAGAACTCGCAAACCGCGGGCGCCAACGGCCCGGTGCTGCTGCAAGATGTGCAACTGATTCAGAAGCTGCAACGCTTCGACCGCGAACGCATCCCCGAGCGCGTGGTACATGCCCGTGGCACCGGCGCTCACGGCACGTTTACCGTCACCGATAACCTCAGCGACCTGACCAAGGCCAAAGTTTTCGCCGCCGGTGAGGCAACCCCGGTATTCGTGCGGTTCTCGGCGGTGGTACACGGCAATCACTCCCCGGAAACCCTGCGCGACCCTCGCGGCTTCGCCACCAAGTTTTACACCGCCGACGGCAACTGGGACTTGGTCGGCAACAACTTCCCGACGTTCTTTATCCGAGACGCCATCAAGTTCCCGGACATGGTCCACGCCTTCAAACCCGATCCGCGCACTAACCTGGATGATGACTCGCGTCGTTTCGACTTCTTCTCCCATGTTCCCGAAGCCACCCGCACCCTGACCGAGCTGTACTCCGACTCCGGCACGCCGGCCAGTTACCGCGAAATGGACGGCAACGGCGTACATGCCTACAAGTTGATCAACGCCAAGGGCGAAGTGCATTACGTCAAGTTCCACTGGAAGAGCCTGCAAGGCATCAAGAATCTTGATCCCAAGCAAGTCACTGAGGTGCAGGGCCGTGACTACAGCCATATGACGAATGACTTGGTCGCCCATATCAACAAGGGCGACTTCCCCAAGTGGGACTTGTACGTGCAGGTGCTCAAACCTGAGGAACTGGCCAAGTTCGATTTCGATCCGCTGGATGCCACCAAGATCTGGCCCGGCATACCCGAGCGCAAAGTCGGGCAGATGGTGTTGAACCGCAACCCGGCCAATGTCTTCCAGGAAACCGAGCAAGTGGCCATGGCCCCGGCCAATCTGGTGCCGGGCATCGAGCCGTCGGAAGACCGCCTGCTGCAAGGCCGGGTGTTCTCCTATGCCGACACGCAGATGTACCGCCTGGGCGCCAACGCCCTGCAACTGCCGATCAACGCGCCACGGGTCACCGTCAACAACGGCAACCAGGACGGCGCGATGAATTCCGGCAAGACCAGCACCGGCGTGAACTACCAGCCAAGCCGCCTGCTGCCACGGGAAGAGCCGCAAAACGCACGCTACAGCCAGTCGCCGCTGGCGGGCAGTACCCAGCAGGCGAAGATCCAGCGTGAGCAGAACTTCAAGCAGGCCGGTGATCTGTATCGCTCCTACAGCAAGAAAGAACGTCAGGACTTGATCGACAACTTCGGCGGCTCCCTGGCCACCACCGACGACGAGAGCAAGCACATCATCCTGTCCTTCCTCTATAAAGCCGACCCGGAATACGGCGCCGGCGTGACCAAGGTCGCCAAAGGTGACCTGGCCCGCGTGAAAGCGCTGGCACAAAAACTCACCGACTAACCCCACCCCCCCTGTAGGAGCGAGCTTGCTCGCGAAGATCTGCCAGGCAACGCGTACATCCAGGATGCACGCGTCATCGTTGACGTTTTTCGCGAGCAAGCTCGCTCCTACAAGGGTTTTGTAGAGGAGTTGAATCAATGCGTACCTTCATCGGCGCGCTGCTGGCCTGCTGGTCGCTGAGCGGGGTTGCCGGGCAGCCTGCGCCCAATGACGCAGCGGCGCTCAAGGCGCAATTGCAAGGCTACTATTTCGATGCCGCACGTCGCGGCGACCTGCCCATGCTCGATACCTTCATCGACGCCGGCTTCCCCCTCAATACCCAGGACGACAAGGGCTACACCGCACTGATCCTCGCCGCCTACCACGGCGAAAGCGCCTACGTTGAGCGTCTGCTCGCCGCCGGCGCCGATGCCTGTGTGCAGGACAAGCGCGGCAACACCGCGTTGATGGGCGCGATTTTCAAGGGCGAGCTGAAGATTGCCCAGCGCCTGCTGGCCACCGACTGCAACCCCGACCAGCGCAACGGCGCCGGGCAGACCGCCGCCATGTACGCCGGGCTGTTCAAGCGTCTCGAACTGCTCGACGAATTGAAGGCCAAAGGCGCCGACCTGAATGCCGAAGACCCGATCGGCAACAGTGCTTCACGATTGGCCGGCGGTGAAATCCGGACCCCGGCGCCGCGCTGAGCTATCATCGCGGTTTTTCGGTTGGAGGTTCTCAAATGGCAAAGGCCAAGCGCATGTACGGCTGCACCGAGTGCGGCGCGACCTTTCCCAAGTGGGCCGGCCAGTGTACCGAGTGCGGGGCGTGGAACACCCTCACCGAAACCATGATCGAAAGCGGCGGCGCCGCGGCCCCCAGCGGCCGTGCCGGCTGGACCGGGCAACAGGCGCAGATCAAGACCCTGGCCGAAGTCAGCGTCGAGGAAGTCCCGCGTTTCTCCACCGCGTCCGGTGAGCTCGACCGCGTGCTGGGCGGTGGCCTGGTGGACGGTTCGGTGGTGCTGATCGGCGGCGACCCCGGTATCGGCAAGTCGACCATCCTGTTGCAAACCCTGTGCAGCATCGCCAGCCGCATGCCGGCGTTGTACGTCACCGGCGAAGAATCCCAGCAACAAGTGGCCATGCGCGCACGCCGCCTGGGCTTGCCCCAGGACCAACTGCGGGTGATGACCGAAACCTGCATCGAAAGCATCATCGCCACTGCGCGGATCGAAAAGCCCAAGGTCATGGTGATCGACTCGATCCAGACGATTTTCACCGAACAACTGCAATCGGCCCCGGGCGGCGTGTCCCAGGTGCGTGAGAGCGCGGCGCTGCTGGTGCGCTATGCCAAGCAGAGCGGCACGGCGATTTTCCTGGTCGGTCACGTGACCAAGGAAGGCGCGCTGGCCGGGCCACGGGTGTTGGAGCACATGGTCGACACCGTGCTGTATTTCGAAGGCGAGTCCGATGGCCGTTTGCGTTTGCTGCGCGCCGTGAAGAACCGCTTCGGCGCGGTGAACGAGCTGGGCGTATTCGCCATGACCGACCGCGGGCTGAAAGAAGTCTCTAACCCCTCGGCGATTTTTCTGACCCGTGCCCAGGAAGAAGTCCCCGGTAGTGTGGTGATGGCAACGTGGGAAGGCACCCGCCCGATGCTGGTGGAAGTCCAGGCGCTGGTGGACGACAGCCATTTGGCCAACCCGCGTCGAGTGACCCTGGGCCTGGACCAGAACCGCCTGGCGATGCTGCTCGCGGTACTCCACCGGCACGGCGGCATCCCGACCCATGACCAGGACGTGTTCCTTAACGTGGTGGGCGGGGTCAAGGTGCTGGAGACCGCGTCCGACCTGGCGTTGATGGCGGCGGTGATGTCCAGCCTGCGCAACCGGCCGCTGCCCCACGACCTGCTGGTGTTCGGCGAAGTCGGCCTGTCGGGCGAAGTGCGCCCGGTGCCCAGCGGTCAGGAGCGTTTGAAGGAAGCGGCCAAACACGGCTTCAAGCGCGCGATCGTGCCCAAGGGCAACGCGCCGAAGGAAGCGCCGCCGGGGTTGCAGGTGATTGCAGTGACGCGGCTGGAGCAGGCGTTGGATGCACTTTTCGAGTAGCCCGCAACACCGCAGTACACCTGTGGGAGGGCGCAAACCCCTCCCACCGGTGGTCAGTGCTCCAGCAAAGCGCCCAACTGCCGCTCCAGTTCTGCCTGATCCCCCAGGTTCAACTCGATCAAGCGTCGCAAATGGCTGATCGATTCCAGACTGATGTGCTCGCATTCAAACCCCAGGTGACCGTTCTGGTCATGGGTCAGCCTGACCTGCATCTGCACATCGGTATTGGCGTCCAGGTGGATATCCACATCGAACGACTCGGTGCCGACGCTGTGCCAGGGCGTCGGTTTCTGCACCAACAAGCCCTTCAGCGATAAGTCCACCAGTTGCACCGACCATTTCCGACCGTTCTGCCGGAGTTCAGTCTTGGCATCAAAGGCAATCCGGCGAAAACGACGGCGGTCAGACGCATGTTCGGTCATGGTGAAACCCTCTGTGGATGAAGGGATTGTAGCCCTACGCCATTATTGAGGCGTTATTTCTGCTTTTTTTGCCATGGGAAGGCTCTAGACCAATGTAGGGGGCTGGCCTTTAAGGCCAGTAGCGCTAAACTCGAGCTGGTTGTCCTTTCTGTCCACCCTGGCTGGAATACAAAAAATGAAAAATAATAATAGCCTGCTACGCCACTTACCCTGGCTGGTACTGGCCATAGTAGGTGCGTGCGCCCTGGGCGTAGTGGCCCTGCGCCGCGGCGAGGCGATCAATGCCTTGTGGATCGTCGTCGCAGCAGTGGCGATCTATCTGGTCGCCTATCGCTACTACAGTCTGTTCATCGCCAATAACGTGATGCAACTCGATCCACGACGGGCCACCCCCGCAGTGGTCAATAACGACGGTCTGGACTTCGTACCGACCAACAAACACATCCTTTTCGGTCACCACTTTGCGGCGATTGCCGGTGCAGGCCCCTTGGTCGGCCCGGTGCTGGCGGCGCAAATGGGTTATCTGCCCGGAACCCTGTGGCTGATCGCCGGCGTGGTACTGGCCGGTGCGGTGCAGGACTTCATGGTGCTGTTCCTGTCTACCCGTCGTAACGGCCGTTCCCTGGGGGATATGGTCCGCGAAGAGATGGGTCGCATTCCCGGGACCATCGCGCTGTTCGGCTGCTTCCTGATCATGATCATCATCCTCGCGGTGCTGGCGCTGATCGTGGTCAAGGCCCTGGCCGAGAGCCCGTGGGGCATCTTCACGGTGATGGCGACCATCCCGATCGCGATGTTCATGGGCATCTACATGCGCTACATCCGCCCGGGCCGCATCGGTGAGATTTCGATCGTCGGCGTGCTGTTGTTGCTCGGTTCGATCTGGCTGGGCGGGCAGATTGCCGCCGACCCGGTCTGGGCCAAGGTCTTCAGTTTCACCGGCATCCAGATCACCTGGATGTTGATCGGCTACGGTTTCGTCGCGGCGGTACTGCCGGTGTGGCTGATCCTGGCCCCGCGTGACTACCTGTCCACCTTCCTCAAAATCGGCACTATCGTCGCCTTGGCCATCGGTATCCTGGTGACCATGCCCGACCTGAAAATGCCGGCGCTGACCCAGTTCATCGATGGCACCGGCCCGGTGTGGAAGGGCGGTCTGTTCCCGTTCCTGTTCATCACCATTGCCTGCGGTGCGGTCTCGGGCTTCCACGCGCTGATCTCTTCGGGCACCACGCCGAAGTTGCTGGCCAGTGAAGGCCACGCCCGGTACATCGGGTATGGCGGCATGTTGATGGAGTCGTTCGTGGCCATCATGGCGATGGTTGCCGCTTCGGTGATCGAGCCGGGTGTGTACTTCGCCATGAACAGCCCGGCGGCGATCGTCGGCTCGGACGTGGTCACCGTCGCTCAAACCGTCAGCAGCTGGGGCTTTGCGATTACGCCTGAGGCGCTGTCGGCCGTTGCCCATGACATCGGCGAAACCACCGTGCTGGCTCGTGCCGGCGGTGCGCCGACGCTCGCGGTGGGTATCGCGCAGATCCTGCACAGTGTGCTGCCGGGTGAAAACACCATGGCGTTCTGGTACCACTTTGCGATTCTGTTCGAAGCGCTGTTCATCCTGACGGCCGTCGACGCAGGTACCCGTGCCGGGCGCTTCATGCTGCAGGACCTGCTGGGCTCCTTCGTGCCGGCGCTCAAGCGCACCGAGTCCTGGACGGCCAACCTGATCGCGACCGCCGGTTGTGTGGCGATGTGGGGTTACCTGTTGTATCAAGGCGTGATCGACCCGCTGGGCGGCATCAACACCTTGTGGCCGCTGTTCGGTATCTCCAACCAGATGCTGGCAGGTATCGCGCTGATGCTGGCGACCGTCGTGCTGATCAAAATGAAGCGCCAACGCTACATCTGGGTGACCATGCTGCCGGCCGTCTGGCTGCTGATCTGCACCACCACGGCGGGCTTCATCAAGCTGTTCGACGCCAACCCGGCGATCGGCTTCCTGTCGCTGGCGAAGAAGTACAGCGATGCGCTGGCCAACGGCCAGATCCTCGCCCCGGCCAAGAGCATCGACCAGATGCAGCATGTGATCTGGAACGCCTACACCAACGCAACGCTGACGGCGCTGTTCCTGTTCGTGGTCTTCAGTATCCTGTTCTATGCGCTCAAAGTCGGCGTCGCCGCCTGGGGCAACAAAGAGCGCACGGATAAAGAAGCCCCGTTCCAGGCCGTACCGGACGCATGATCGAGGATTGCAGCCATGTTCAATGACATCAGTCGCCTCGGTAAATACCTCGGTCAGGCCGCGCGCCTGATGGTCGGCATGCCCGACTACGACACTTACGTCGAGCATATGCAAACCAAACACCCGGACAAGCCGATGATGGACTACAAGACGTTCTTCCGGGAACGCCAGGAAGCCCGTTACGGCGGCAAGGGTGGGCCCAAGTGCTGTTAAGTTGGTAAAACCGCTTTACCTGTAGGAGCGAGCTCGCTCGCGAACAACGCAAGGACACCACGTGCATCCAGATAGCACGGGTTATCGTTGACGTTATTCGCGAGCAAGCGCGCTCCTACAGTTGTTTTTACCTCCCCATTTTCAGGAGAACTGTCTTTGTCCTCTCCCATTCCCGTCACGGTCCTCAGTGGCTTCCTCGGCGCCGGCAAGACCACGTTGCTGCGTCACCTGCTCAAAGCCGAGCACGGCTTGAAAATCGCCGTGATCGAAAACGAATTCAGCGACGCCGGTATCGACACCCAGCTATTGGGCAACGAGCCCGTGCAAGTCATGACCCTGTCCAACGGCTGTGTGTGCTGCACCATCCACACCGACCTGACCAAAGCCCTGTATCTGTTGCTGGAGCGTCTCGACAGCGGCGAAATCGCCTTCGACCGCCTGGTGATCGAATGCACCGGCCTGGCCGACCCGGCCCCCGTGGCCCAGACCTTTTTCATCGATGAAGAGCTGCGCGAGCGCTACATCCTCGACGGCATCATCACCCTGGTGGACGCGGCCCACGCCGAGCACCACCTGACCCAAACCATCGCCCAGGCACAGATCGGGTTTGCCGACCGCCTGCTGGTGAGCAAGCGCGACCTGGTGGACGACGCCAGCTTCGATGCCCTCAGCCAGCGCCTGACCCGCATCAACCGCCGCGCGCCGATTCGCGTGGTCGACCACGGCGCCATCGACCTGGCGGAGCTGCTCGACGTGCGCGGCTTCAACCTCAACGCCGGCATGAACCTGCGCCCGGTCAGCACCGCGCCGTCCATCGACCGCATCTCCAGCCTGGTGCTGCGCACCGAACAGCCGCTGGATATCGACCGCCTCAGCGAGTTCATGAACGGGTTGTTGGAAGACCACGGCAAGCAACTGCTGCGCTACAAGGGCGTGCTGAACATCGCCGGGGAAGATCGGCGCATGGTGTTCCAGGGCGTGCTGAAGCTCTACGGTTTCGATTGGGATACCGAATGGGCCGAGGGCGAAACGCGGGAGAGTGTGATCGTGTTTATTGCCGATGAGTTGCCGGAAGACAAGATTCGCGAGGGTTTTGCGAAGGTCTATCAAGCCTGACTTGGAAATACGATCAAAAATGTGGGAGGGGGCTTGCCCCCGATAGCTGTGTGTCAGCCATACATGTGTCGACTGACCCACCGCCATCGGGGGCAAGCCCCCTCCCACATTGGCCGGTATTCCAAATCCTGATCTGCATAAAAAAGCCCGGCTCAAGAGCCGGGCTTCTTATTCAAGCAACTGCAATCAAGCGCCGTACACCGGCAGCTTTTTGCAGATGGCCTTGACCTTCTCACGGACCGCGTCGATCACGGCGTCGTTGTTCAGGTCAGCCAGGATGTCGCAGATCCAGCCGGCCAGTTCCTTGCACTCTGCTTCCTTGAAGCCACGAGTGGTCACGGCCGGGGTGCCGAAACGCAGGCCCGAGGTGACGAACGGCGAACGTGGGTCGTTCGGCACGGAGTTTTTGTTCACGGTGATGAAGGCTTTGCCCAGGGCAGCGTCAGCATCTTTACCGGAGATGTCCTGCTTGATCAGCGACAGCAGGAACAGGTGGTTTTCAGTCCCGCCGGAGACCACGTCAAAACCGCGTGCGATAAACACTTCGGCCATGGCCTTGGCGTTTTTCACCACTTGTTGCTGGTAAGTCTTGAACTCAGGCTGCAGGGCTTCTTTGAAGCAGACCGCTTTGGCGGCGATCACGTGTTCCAGCGGGCCGCCTTGGGAGCCTGGGAATACCGCAGAGTTGAGCTTCTTCTCGATCTCGGCGTTGGCGCGCGCCAGGATCAGGCCGCCACGCGGACCGCGCAGGGTCTTGTGGGTGGTGGTGGTGACCACGTCAGCGAACGGCACCGGGTTCGGGTAGACGCCAGCGGCGACCAGACCGGCCACATGGGCCATGTCGACGAACAGGTACGCGCCCACTTTGTCGGCGATGGCGCGGAAACGTGGGAAGTCGAGGATCTGCGAGTAGGCAGAGAAACCGGCCACGATCATTTTTGGCTTGTGCTCGACCGCCAGGCGCTCGACTTCGTCGTAGTCGATCAGGCCGTTGGCATCGATACCGTATTGAACGGCGTTGTACAGCTTGCCGGAGGACGAAACGCTGGCGCCGTGGGTCAGGTGACCGCCGTGGGCCAGGCTCATGCCCAGGATGGTGTCGCCGCCTTGCAGCAGGGCCAGGTACACGGCGCTGTTGGCTTGGGAGCCGGCGTGTGGCTGGACGTTGGCGTAATCGGCGCCGAACAGTTGCTTGGCGCGGTCGATGGCCAGTTGCTCGACCACGTCGACGTATTCGCAGCCGCCGTAGTAGCGCTTGCCTGGGTAGCCTTCGGCGTACTTGTTGGTCAGAACCGAACCTTGAGCCTCCATTACCGCAGGGCTGGTGTAGTTTTCCGAAGCGATCAGCTCAATGTGCTCTTCCTGGCGCACGGCTTCTTGCTCCATGGCGGCGAAGAGATCGGCGTCGTACTTGGCAATGGTCAAATCACGGCTGAACATGGCGGTCCTCAAGGATCGGGGGCAGAAAAGGAAGGCATTCTAACCTAATGGGTTTTAGATGGCATATGAAAGGACGTCATGTCGCGGACAAGTGGTGTTCATCTGGCGGGGGGGGACTGTGCCGCCGCCATCGGGAGCAAGCGCCCTCCCACATTTGAATGTATTCGCAAATCGAAGTGTGGGAGGGGCGGTGCGACGATTCGACTTGCTCCCGATGGGGCCAGCGGCTTCACCACAAACTCTCAGTCGAACATGAACAGCGCATCATTGCTGAACTGCGCCGCGAACCGATTCGGCGGCATCGGCCGCCCGAACAGATAACCTTGCACCTCATCGCAGCCATGCTCGCGCAGGAAGTCCAGTTGCTCATGGGTCTCCACGCCCTCGGCGATCACCGCCAGGTTGAGGCTGTGGGCCATGGCGATGATCGCGCGGGCGATTTGCGCATCCTGCTCGCCGGACGGCAGGCCGTCGACGAAGGTACGGTCGATCTTGAGCACGTCGATGGGGAATTGCTTGAGGTAGTTGAGCGACGAATAGCCGGTGCCGAAGTCGTCCACCGCAATGCTCAGGCCGAGATTTTTCAGGCTGGCGAGGATCTGCATGGCTTCGTTGACTTCGCGCATCAGGATACTTTCGGTCAGCTCCAGCTCCAGGCACGCCGGCGGCAGGCCGGTGTCCTCAAGGATGCTGGCGATACGCTCACCCAACTGACCATCGGAGAATTGCCGCGCCGAGATGTTCACCGAGACTTTCGGCACCCGCACCTTGTTCTGGTGCCAGCTCTTGAGCTGGCGGCAGGCTTCGCTGATCACCCAGTCGCCCACATCCACCACCAGGCCCAACTCTTCCAGCACCGGAATGAAGTCCCCTGGCGGCACCAGGCCACGGCGCGGGTGGCGCCAGCGCAGCAAGGCTTCGGCGCCGGTCAGGCGTTTGCCGTCGCCGCTGAATTGCGGCTGGTAATAGAGCACGAATTCGTTCTGGTCGAGGGCGTGGCGCAGGTCGCTTTCCAACTCCAGGCGCTCCAGGGCGCTGGCGTTCATGTCGGCCTGGTAGAACTGGAAGTTGTTCTTGCCACGCTCCTTGGCGTGATACATCGCAGTGTCGGCGTTTTTCATCAACTGGCTCAGCTCGTTGCCGTCCTGCGGGCTGAGGGCGATGCCGATACTTGCTGTGACGAAAAACTCGCGGCCTTCCAGCACGAACGGTCTGACCAGGCTGGCGAGGATTTGCTCGGCCACGTGAATCGCGCGGTTCAGCGCCATTTCGCGGCTGATCCGCGGCTGCAGGAGCAGGGTGAACTCGTCACCGCCCATGCGCGCCACGGTGTCGTCTTCGGCCACGCAACCGAGCAGGCGGGTAGCCATCTCCTTGAGCATGCGGTCGCCGGCGGCGTGGCCCAGGGAGTCGTTGATCGGTTTGAAGCGGTCAAGGTCGAGGAACATCAGCACCACCCACGACTTCTGTCGTTCGGCCGACTGCAGCGCGGTGTGCAGGCGGTCCTGGAACAGCGTGCGGTTGGGCAGGTGGGTCAGGGCGTCGTAATAGGCCAGGCGGTGGATGCGCTGTTCGCTGGCCTTGCGCTCGCTGATATCGCTGAAGAAGCAGACGTAGCTGGCCAGGTCGCCTTCATCGTCGAACACGGCGGTAATGCCGACCCAGGCCGGGTAATGCTCGCCGTTGCGGCGCTTGAGCCACACTTCGCCTTCCCAGGTGCTGTGCTGGTGCAACTGCTTGAGCACATAGCGCAGGTGGGCTTCCTGCTGCTCGTCGACGGTGAGCATGTTCGGCAACTGGTCGAGCACGTCCGCCACGGCGTAGCCACTGACGCGGCTGAACGCCTCGTTGGCCTGCACGATATAGCCGGCCGGGTCGGTGATCAGGATCGCCGACGTGGAGTGCTCGAATACCGTGGCGGCCATGCGCAGGTCTTTCTCGGCGCGGCGCTGCTGGCTGATATCGCGGCCGACGCCGAGGATGCCCTCGAAGGCGCCGTGTTCGTCCCACACCAGCACCAGGCGCAGCTCGATCGGAACTTTACGCCCGTCGGCGCGCAGGCAGTCGAACAGGTACAGTTGGGTGTGGATGTCATCGCGCAGCTTGGCCAGCGCCTCGGCGTCGCCCAAGGCCCGGCTGACTTGCTCGACCAGGCTGTAGATGCCGGCCAATTGCTGCGGGTTGGCGATGATCGACTGCCAGCCATTCTTGAACACCCAGTCCACGTCATACCCCAGCACGGCGTTGACCGAGGGGCTGATGTAGTTGAGGGCGAGGCGGCTGTCGGTGGAGCAGATCACGTCGCTGATGCTTTCGGCCAGCATGCGGTAGCGCTGTTCGCTGTCACGCAGGGATTCGCTGGCCTCGATCTGATCGGTAATGTCCTTGGCCACGCCGATGATGCGCGTGACCTGCGCGGTCTTGTCCCCGGCCAGGGCTTGCTCGCGGATATCGAAGCGGCGCCATTGATTGTTGCGGTGGCGAAAGCGCAACTGGCATTGCAGTTGGTTCGAATAACCGGCCTGGCGCTGCTGCTGGCGCAAGTCGTGGTAATGCTCGGCGTCCTCGGGGTGCAGCAGGATTTCCCAGAAGTACTCGCCCATTTGCTGCAATTCGGCCTTGTTATAGCCGAGGGTGTGGCCCAGGTGGTGGTTGCTGAAAATCATCCGCTGGCTGATCACATCCTGCACATACAGGTGATCGGGCACGGTTCGCACCACGTCCGACCAGAAACTTTCGCGCTCCACCAGCGACAGTTCGATCAGCTTGCGGCTGGTGATGTCGCTGATGCTGAGGATCACCGCCTTGAAGTCGTCGCGCTGTTCCGGCAGGCGCATCACCAGCCACAGGTATTGGTTGTTGCCGAGCACATCGTTGAGCTGGATTTCCAGTTCCAACTGGTTCTGTTGGGTCAGCACCGCCTCGAGCACCTGATAGCCGATGGCCGTGGCGTTGCGTGGGCAGTCATCGATCAGGCGTTCCCAGGCTTGCTCGCACGAGCTGACGTTCAACAGGCGCACCGCCACCTGGTTGACCTCGGTGACGCGCAGTTCCTTGAGCAACTGGCGACGCGCTTCGGGGTTGCCCTGCAGCCACCCGTGCAATTGCTCGCGCGTGCGGATCTTGGCCTTGTCGAAGAACGCGTTGAGCCCCGACAGGTCAAGCACGCACAGGGCCACGCCGGTGCCTTCGAAAATATCCTGATAACGCCGCCGACCTTCGTTCACCTGGCGCTGGCGGCGGCGCATATTCAACAGCACGATCACCGGCACCAACGAGAAGGCCAGGCCCAGCAGGCACTTGCCGATAAACGCCGGCAGCAATTGTTCCAGCACGGCGTTACGGTCGAAGAGGCCGCGCAGTTGCCAGTCGCTTTTGCTCAGTGGCGTGACCAGCACGCTTTTTTTCAACTCGTCCGGGGTCAGGGCGGCGGCCAATTGTGTTGGCATGCCGCTGTCACGGCTGACCACGTGGTGGTTCAGGCGATTCTCGACGGCCCACATCGGCCGCTGGCCCTGGCCATCCTGGCGGGTAAGGTTGGCCAGGTAGTTCGGTGCCAGGCGCAGCGCCCAGTACATTTTCGAATCGCCACTGGGCTGATGCAGCAGCAGATAGATGATGGTGCCGTTGTTGTCGTTGCTCAGGTAGTAGGGCTGGGAATGGCTGCGCTTGACCAGTTCCTCGAGGAAGTCGCTGTCCTGGCTGTCTTTGGCCGTGTCGCGGATCATCGCGCCGCTGGGGGCGAGCAGCGCGAAGCTGCGCAGTTCCGGCAGAGAGCGTTGCAAGCTGAGCATCAACGCCTGTTGCTGTTCGTCGTTGCGCGGCGGCTCGACCATCGGCAACAGATTCAGCGCGATCTGTGCGCTCAGGGCCATGTTCAGGCTGATCTGCTCTGCCAGGTCGGCGCTGTAGTCGATGGTGTATTGCTGCTGATTTTTCTGGTTCTGCTGCAGTTGGTCGAGCAGTTGCCAGAACAATAACGCGAGCAACATGAGGACAAGCGTCGCCAATGCGCCTTTGAGGGTGCCGTGCAGGGGCGCTCCCGGCGCTATGTGAGCGGCGCGCAGGGGAGTAGGCGGCGTGACGTTGGACAAACTGTGATCCTGCGGTTTGGCTGGACTGGCGCGCGACATGCACTATAAGCCGGACGCCCGGAGGGCGGCTAGCATGCCTTGACTTGTGGCAAAGTGCCAGTCCTGCCTGGCTGGACTGCCCTGGCGCATTCAGGTAGCTTTGCCGGTTACGCGGGGGCGTTCCAGCCCCAGACAATCAGGCTTTTTCCGCTCGCAGGCATTGATCAAGGTCAACGGCCCGCGCGGCGCATGGTCTGGCACGGGCTTCGCCCGCTCAATTCATCAGTCACTGACGCTAGGTTCACCATGGCTCAATACGTCTTCACCATGCATCGGCTGGGCAAAGTTGTTCCGCCGAAGCGGGAAATCCTGAAAAACATTTCGCTGTCTTTTTTCCCCGGCGCCAAGATCGGCGTGCTCGGCCTCAACGGTTCGGGTAAATCCACCCTGTTGAAAATCATGGCCGGCGTCGACACCGAGTTCGAAGGCGAAGCCCGCCCGATGCCCGATCTGAACATCGGCTACCTGCCGCAAGAACCGATCCTGGACCCGGCCAAGACCGTGCGCGAAGTGGTCGAAGAAGCCGTCAGCGTGATCAAGGACGCCCAGGCCCGCCTGGACGAAGTCTACGCCGCCTACGCCGAACCGGATGCCGACTTCGACAAGCTGGCCGCCGAACAGGCCAAGCTCGAAGCCATCCTGCAGGCTGGCGACGGTCACAACCTCGATCGCCAGCTGGAAGTCGCCGCCGATGCGCTGCGCCTGCCGGCGTGGGACGCCAAGGTTGAACACCTGTCCGGTGGTGAGAAGCGCCGTGTGGCCCTGTGCCGCCTGCTGCTGTCGGCTCCCGACATGCTGCTGCTCGACGAACCGACCAACCACTTGGACGCTGATTCCGTCGCCTGGCTGGAACATTTCCTTCACGACTTCCCGGGCACCGTGGTTGCGATCACGCACGACCGGTACTTCCTGGACAACGTCGCCGGCTGGATTCTCGAACTCGACCGTGGCGCCGGCATCCCTTACGAGGGCAACTACTCCGGTTGGCTCGAAGCCAAGTCCGACCGTCTGGCCGCCGAATCCAAGCAGCAATCGGCCCACGAAAAAGCCATGAAGGAAGAACTGGAGTGGGTGCGCAAAGGCGCCAAGGCCCGCCAGTCCAAATCCAAGGCACGTCTGCAACGCTTTGAAGAAATGCAGTCGCAGGAATTCCAGAAGCGCAGCGAAACCAACGAGATCTACATCCCGGCCGGTCCGCGCCTGGGTGACAAGGTCATCGAATTCAAGAATGTGTCCAAAGGCTATGGCGACCGCGTGTTGATCGACAACCTGTCGTTCTCCATGCCAAAAGGCGCGATCGTCGGCGTTATCGGCGGTAACGGTGCGGGTAAATCCACACTGTTCCGCATGCTGATGGGCAAGGAAACCCCAGACTCGGGCACCATCGAAGTCGGTGAAACCGTGCAACTGGCCTGCGTGGACCAAAGCCGCGAAGACCTCGACGGCAGCAAAACTGTGTTTCAGCAGATTTCCGACGGTTCCGACCAGATCCGTATCGGCAACTATGAAATCCCGTCGCGCACCTACGTCGGCCGTTTCAACTTCAAGGGTGGCGACCAGCAGAAGTTCGTCAAGGACCTGTCCGGTGGTGAGCGTGGTCGCTTGCACCTGGCCCTGACCCTGAAAGAGGGCGGCAACGTCCTGCTGCTCGACGAACCGTCCAACGACCTCGACGTTGAAACCCTGCGTTCCCTGGAAGAAGCCCTGCTGGACTTCCCGGGCGCCGCCATTGTGATCTCTCACGATCGGTGGTTCCTCGACCGCGTCGCGACCCACATCCTCGCGTATGAAGATGACTCGCAGGCGGTGTTCTTCGAAGGTAACTACACCGAGTACGAAGCGGATCGCAAGAAACGCCTGGGCGAAGCCGCTGCCCAGCCGCACCGTGTACGGCACAAGAAACTGGCCTGATTCGGGGCGGTTTGGAAAAAGCGGAGCCTTCGGGCTCCGTTTTTTTTGCCCATGACTTCCTGACGAACATCGATCAAATGTGGGAGGGGGCTTGCCCCCGATAGCGGTTTTTCAGTTGGTGCATGGCGCCGTTTTGAAATCCCCTTTTAGGTGCGATAAATGCCTGTTTTTCAGGTTTATTTATATCCAATGCACCATTTAAATTCACAAAGGCGACATTTTGCCCTGTCGCGGTGCAACATGAATTGATAAAGTCCGGCTCAATCGCCCTTAACGACAATAAATTTGCCGAGACTTTTCATGATCGAATCCGTTGAATCCTTTCTTGCCCGCCTGAAGAAACGCGACCCCGACCAGCCGGAATTCCACCAGGCCGTAGAAGAAGTCCTACGCAGCCTGTGGCCGTTTCTTGAAGCCAATCCTCACTACCTGACCTCGGGCATTCTTGAGCGTATCTGCGAGCCGGAACGTGCGATTACTTTCCGGGTGTCGTGGGTCGATGATCACGGCAAGGTTCAGGTCAACCGCGGTTTCCGTATCCAGATGAACAGTGCCATCGGCCCGTACAAGGGCGGCCTGCGCTTTCACCCGTCGGTCAACCTGGGCGTATTGAAATTCCTCGCCTTCGAACAGACCTTCAAAAACTCCCTGACCTCGTTGCCCATGGGCGGCGGCAAAGGCGGCTCGGACTTCGACCCCAAGGGCAAGAGCGACGCCGAAGTGATGCGCTTCTGCCAGGCGTTCATGAGCGAGTTGTACCGCCATATCGGCGCGGACGTGGACGTCCCGGCCGGCGATATCGGCGTGGGTGCCCGCGAGATCGGCTTCCTGTTCGGCCAGTACAAGCGCCTGAGCAACCAGTTCACTTCCGTGCTGACCGGCAAGGGCATGACCTACGGCGGCAGCTTGATCCGCCCCGAAGCCACCGGTTTCGGTTGCGTGTACTTCGCTGAAGAAATGCTCAAGCGCGATGGCCTGCGGGTCGAGGGCAAGCGCGTGGCGGTCTCCGGCTCCGGCAACGTGGCGCAATACGCGGCGCGCAAGGTCATGGACCTGGGCGGCAAGGTGATTTCGTTGTCCGACTCGGAAGGCACCCTGTACGCCGAAAACGGGTTGACGGAGGAGCAATGGTCGGCGCTGCTGGAGCTGAAAAACGTCCAGCGCGGTCGCATCAGCGAACTGGCGGCCCGTTACGGCCTGGAGTTCCGCGCCGGTAAAACCCCGTGGGAACTGGTGTGCGACATCGCGCTGCCATGCGCCACCCAGAACGAACTCGACGCCGACGCTGCGCGCGCCCTGTTGCGCAACGGCTGCCTCTGCGTGGCCGAAGGCGCCAACATGCCGACCACCCTGGAGGCTGTGGATATCTTTATCGACGCAGGCATTCTGTTCGCCCCGGGCAAGGCGTCCAACGCCGGCGGCGTGGCGGTGAGTGGCCTGGAAATGTCGCAGAACGCCATGCGCCTGCTGTGGACCGCCGGTGAGGTGGACAGCAAACTGCACAACATCATGCAGTCGATTCACCACGCGTGCGTGCATTACGGTGAGGAAAACGGCCGGATCAACTACGTGAAAGGCGCGAATATCGCCGGCTTCGTCAAAGTCGCCGACGCGATGCTGGCCCAAGGCATCGTCTAGGTCTCGGCCTCGATGCGCAGCACTTCGATCAACTGATCGCCGACGGGGCGCTGCCACAGCACCTCGTCGCCCACCCGGGCGCCGAGCAGCGCCCGACCCAGGGGCGAACCCCAGTTGATCAGGCCCGCAGCGGCATCGGCCTGGTCTTCACCGACCAGCTGAATGCGCTGTTGCTCGTCCTGCTCATTGGCAAAGGTCACCCAACTGCCGATCTGCACCTTGTCGGTGGACACGGCCGGCGCCACCACCTGGGCACTCTGTAGCCGCTGGTTGAAGTAACGCAAATCCCGCTCAAGGTCGGCCTGGCGCTGTTTGTCGGCCTGTTCGCCCTTGGCGGATTCGACGCTGTATTCCTGCTGCAACTGCGCGACCTTGGCCTGTAACTGCGCCAACCCGCGCGCGGTGAGGCGATTGGGTTGCTCGCTGACCTGACGCTCGACCGGTGGGTCGGCCTGGGCGGCGGCGCTGTCTTCATTCACAAAAGCTCGGCTCATGACAGGCTCCCTCTATAGCGTTTGGGCCATGTTCGCCGCACTTAAGTTTCGACGAATGTCTGAAAGCGACCTATTGCGAGCGATAAGCCTTGGCTGCGTCGCGATCCTTCTCCTGCTGCCAGGCGCGCTCGCGCTCGTCCCAGTGATGGTCTTTGTAGTCGCGCAACTCTTCGTTTTCGCGCATGGCCTTGCACTGGCGAAAGCCATCTTCCCAGCCTTCGGCGTATACGCGGTCTTTCAGATAACGCGGCACATTCTTGCGAAACTCCCCGGTAATCACCCCCGCGGCCTGGCGACCACTGCTGCAGCCGTCATCGAAGCCGTCGGCAAACGCCGGTGGATAACCCTTGGCCAGCAACTCCTGATGGGTCGATTGGCAACCCGACAACCCCAGCACCGCACACAGCATTACTGCATACCGCCACATTACTTGCTCCCTGGCCGTTTCACGGCTGATAGGGGAAGTTTAGAAGGGGATTCGTCGGGGGGATGTGAAAGGGGGGTGAGAAAGGTGTTGGGTGCTATGTCGTCTGATGGCTGGCCAGCGCAGCATGCTCAGCCAATTCTTGCTGGATAAACGCCGCAATCATCGCGCGGTAAACCTGTTCTGTGACGTCTGGGTTGGCGCCGACCGTGTGGGATAGGTCGCGCACTTTGCTGATCACCTGTTCGACGCGCTGTGGTGCCTTGACGCCGTCGGTGTCTTTTTTGAAGCGTGCCGCCTGGGAAACGTAGTGGCCGCGTTCGGCCAACAGGCTGACGATTTGCTGGTCGAGGCGGTCGATGTTGCTTCGGACTTCTTCAAGGGTGGTGCAGGTAACGGCCATGTTGAGTGAACTCCTGATTCTGGTTGGGCGTTGGTCAGTAGTGATACCACTTCATCTCAAGCATTACCTCATTCACCGGCGTCGACAAGTGGCTGTACTCGCGTTGGGCGCTCAGGCGCAGGCCGAGGTTGCGCGACAATTCCCACTGCTGGTTCAGGCTGATGCTGCGCCGTACTTCGCCATTGGTGAAGAAATCTCCCTTGGCTTCCAGGCTCAGGTTGCCCAGCGGGTTTTTCCACAGTACGCCGGTGTTGAAACCGGCGGCGGGGGAGATGGCTTCGCTGAAGTCGTTGTTGTGTTCCACGCGCACGGTGCCGAGGGCGAAACCGAGCATGTCGTCGCGCAGTTGCCAGGTGCCGCCGGCGCCGCCATTGACGTGGGCGACCAGGGTTTCATCGTCGTGTTTGCCCGGCACGCGTTCCAGGCCACCGGTGACTTGCCATGACCAGGGTTGCAGCAACGCGTTGCGCGGAGTCAGGGAGCGGATGGTGGCCAGGTCCAGTTGCTGCAGTTGCCAGTGGTTGCCTTCGTACTGGCGCAGTTTCATTTGCAGGATCTCGATCTGCGCGCCGAGGGGGAAGCCTTCGGAGTTGTCGTTGAGGTCGTGGTAGGCCATGCGCAGGCCGTATTCGCCGAAGGCTTTGTCGCCACGCGTGCCGATGCCGGCTTGCCAGGTGCGTGATTCATGGCCGGTTTCCGGCAGGCCTGGGGGCGTGATCTTTAGGTCGGGCGCGGGGTTCTGGTTGATCGCACGCAGCAGTTCGAAGCTGCGTTGGGAGCGTTCGGTGTCGCGCTCCAGGCCATTGGCGCGGTAGCGGCCGAGGCGGTAGGCGGCGTCGATGATCAGCGCCTGGCGCTCGCGCGGCAACGCTTTAAACGCAGGCGCCTGCAATTGTTTCTGGTCGTCGCTGACTTTCAGCACCCATTGCTGCTCGTCGCTGTCCAGCGGTTTGGCGCGTTCCAGCAACTCGCGCTCACGGGACGGGCGATAGTCGATCTTCTCGACCAGGCCGGCATCTTTCACGGCCTTGACCGTGTCGGTGGGGATCGCAGTGAGCGGGAATTGCTCGGTCAGGCGCAGGCCGGGGCGGGCCACTTGCAGCAACTCCAACAGGCGGTAGGAGCAGTTTTCGTCGAAGAAGAAGTAGTCGAACTGGATCTGCTTGAGTTCCCACACGTGCTCGACCATGCGCTCGGTCTCGACCTGGGTCAGGTTCAGGCGGTATTCCCACAGGTCGCGGTTCTCCAGGCTGCGGTATTCGGAGAGTTTTTCCTGGTAGGGCACCAGGGCGAACAGGCCGGGGTAGCCGCCCATCAGGCCTTTCCAGGCGTAGAGGATGCTGTTGTCCGAGCCTTCGATGTACGCGCCGAAGTTGATCGCATAGCTGAGCAGCGCGGTGTTGTTGCTCTGCACGTCGGCCTGGTCGATGCGCAGCAGGGTGTGGCCGAACATCGATGAAGGGCTGTTGAGGTAGGCCGCCGGGAAGATCATCACCGCGCTATGGGGCGCGACGTCCTTGAACCATTGCTTGAATTCGTTGCAGCCCACGGTGGGCAGGTCGGTCAGTTGCAACCGGTCCTTGAGCCAGCGGGTACGTGCGGGGTAAACGCATTGCGCATGTTTTTCACCCAGGCTGGCCGGCGCGTAGAGCGCGTCGACGGTGGCCTTGAGTTCGGCATCCGGGTGATGGGCACCATCGGCGGCGAGGAAGAATTTTTTGTCGCTGACATAGCTGCGCCAGCCACTGACTTTGCCGGCTTCGTAATGGCCCAAGGACAACCAGAACGGATCGTTGGCCAATTGCTGCAAACGTTGATCATCAAGATGCGGCGCCGCATACAACGGGGCGCAGGCGAAGAGTGCCATCCAGGCAAGGCGTTTGAGCATAGGGGCAACTTAAGTCGGAAAAAGTGAGACCCAAGCGGGGAGGCGGGTCCAAAAATAAGACCCGCGCCTTGGAGGGCGCGGGCGGCTCGAGCTTAAGCCTGGGTTGCGTATTTCGCCAGGCGGGCATCACTTTTCAGTACAGCCAGGGTGTTGTTGTGGACATCCTCAGCGGTCACGTCGGCCTTGCTGAAGATTTGCTGGAAGTGCTCGTGGGTCACGGCAGAAAAGTGCTCGCGATCTTCCGGTGCAACGCCCAGTACCACGGCATAGGTGGTCAGCGCTTCGCCATTGCCTTTGGCCATGTCTTCGGACAGCTCGTTCATCATGCCATTCATGGCAATCCACGATTTGCCGCCGTAGGTCAGGGCGCTGTTGGTGCTGCAACCGTTGGTGCCCGAGGTCATGCCGAAGGTAGCGTTGCCCGAGGTGCCGTTGGTGGTGGACGCCAGGAAGTGCGCCGGCGTGCCGCGCTGGCCTTCGAACAGCATGTTGCCCCAACCGCAGTTTGGGCCGCCGGGTGATTCAGCCATTGCGTTGAGGGAAACGACGGTGAAGAGAGTACCGAGAAGGATCCGTTTCATAGCTTTGTTCTCTTTGTGTGCAAACCAATGGACAAGGGTTCAGGCGCAGTAACGCGCCTTAGGGGCCGGTTATTAGTCCAGCCCGCGCAGTTTGGAGTTTAGGCAGGTTCCAGGGGTTCCGTGATTTTTAATAAAACAATCAGAGATATCTCGATTTTTTTGTAGGACGCAGCCCGTGTCTATGCTTTACCTCAGGCGCGCCTTGCCAGAGCGCGTAACAGAGAGCCAGAATGCCGCCATCTGCCCCGCCTGATGTAAGGAAGCCCGATGCCTGATCCTGTTGCTGCCAGCTTGCGTCTAGCGCCCGAAGCGCTGACTCGCCCTTTCTCCGCTGAACAGTTCAGCTTCTCGACCACCAATGATTTGGAGCCCTTTCGCGGTGTGCTTGGCCAGGAACGTGCGGTTGAAGCCTTGCAGTTCGGTGTGGCCATGCCACGCCCCGGTTACAACGTGTTTGTCATGGGCGAGCCGGGCACCGGCCGCTTTTCGTTCGTCAAACGCTACCTGAAGGCCGAAGGCAAACGCCTGCAGACCCCGTCGGACTGGGTCTATGTGAATAATTTCGATGAGCCCCGCGAACCCCGCGCCTTGGAACTGCCGGCAGGCGGCGCCGCGGCGTTCATCAGCGACATCAACGGCTTGATCGACAATCTGGTGGCGACCTTCCCGGCAGTGTTCGAACACCCGACGTATCAACAACGCAAAAGCGCTATCGACCGCGCGTTCAACCAGCGTTACGACAAGGCATTGGACGTGATCGAACGCCTGGCCCTGGAAAAGGACGTGGCGCTGTACCGCGACAGTTCCAACATCGCGTTCACCCCGATGCTCGACGGCAAGGCACTGGACGAGGCCGAGTTCTCGCAGTTGCCGGAAGTCGATCGCGAGCGCTTCCACACCGATATTTCCGAACTGGAAGAACGCCTCAACGAAGAGCTGGCCAGCCTGCCGCAGTGGAAGCGTGAGTCGAACAACCAACTGCGTCAGTTCAACGAAGAAACCATCACCCTGGCCCTACAGCCATTGCTGTCACCGTTGTCGGAAAAGTACGCAGAAAACGCCGCCGTATGCGGTTACCTGCAAGCCATGCAGGTGTACTTGCTGAAAACCGTGGTCGAGCAATTGGTGGACGACGCCAAGACCGACGCCCAGGCCCGCAAGCTGCTCGAAGAACAGTACTGCCCGAGCCTGGTAGTCGGCCATCCGGTCAACGGCGGCGCCCCGGTGGTGTTTGAACCGCACCCGACCTACGACAACCTGTTCGGCCGGATCGAATACAGCACCGATCAGGGCGCGCTCTACACCACCTATCGTCAGTTGCGTCCGGGCGCCTTGCACCGGGCCAACGGCGGGTTCCTGATCCTCGAAGCCGAGAAGATGCTCAGCGAGCCGTTTGTGTGGGACGCCCTCAAGCGTTCCCTGCAGTCGCGCAAGCTGAAGATGGAGTCGCCGCTGGGCGAGCTGGGCCGCCTGGCCACGGTGACGCTCAACCCGCAGATGATCGCGTTGCAGGTCAAGGTGATCATCATCGGTTCCCGCCAGTTGTACTACGCGTTGCAGGACGCCGATCCGGACTTCCAGGAAATGTTCCGCGTGCTGGTGGATTTCGACGAAGACATCCCGATGGTCGACGAAAGCCTCGAGCAGTTCGCGCAGTTGCTGAAAACCCGCACCTCGGAAGAGGGCATGGCGCCGCTGACCTCGGACGCGGTGGCGCGCTTGGCCACTTATAGCGCACGCCTGGCCGAACACCAGGGGCGGTTGTCGGCGCGCATTGGCGACTTGTTCCAACTGGTCAGCGAGGCGGATTTCATTCGCCACCTGGCGGGCGACGAAATGACCGACGCCGGCCATATCGAACGTGCGCTGAAGGCCAAGGCCACGCGCACCGGGCGGGTGTCGGCGCGGATTCTCGACGACATGCTCGCCGGGGTGATCCTGATCGACACCGCCGGTGCGGCGGTCGGCAAGTGCAACGGGCTGACGGTGCTGGAAGTCGGCGATTCGGCGTTCGGCGTGCCGGCGCGGATTTCCGCCACGGTGTACCCGGGCGGCAGCGGCATCGTCGACATTGAGCGTGAGGTCAACCTCGGCCAGCCGATTCACTCCAAGGGCGTGATGATCCTCACCGGTTACCTGGGCAGCCGTTATGCCCAGGAATTCCCGCTGGCGATCTCGGCGAGTATCGCGCTGGAACAGTCCTACGGTTATGTGGACGGCGACAGCGCGTCCCTGGGCGAGGCCTGTACCTTGATTTCGGCCTTGTCGAAAACCCCGCTCAAACAGTGTTTTGCCATCACCGGTTCGATCAACCAGTTTGGTGAAGTGCAGGCGGTGGGCGGGGTCAACGAGAAGATCGAAGGTTTCTTCCGCCTCTGCGAAGCGCGTGGGCTGACCGGAGAACAAGGCGCGATCATTCCGCAGGCCAACGTCGCCACGCTGATGCTCGATGAGAAGGTGTTGCAGGCCGTGCGCGCCGGGCAATTCCATATCTATGCGGTGCGCCAGGCGGATGAGGCGTTGAGCCTGCTGGTCGGCGAGCCGGCCGGTGAGCCGGACGCAGAAGGGCAATTCCCCGAAGGCACGGTGAATGCGCGTGTGGTCGAGCGTTTGCGCGCGATTGCCGAGATGATCAGCGAGGAAGACTTGAAGGAAGCTGAAAAGGAACTGGCGCTGCACGCGCAGGCGGAAGCCAAACCGAGCTGATCGGTTAGCCCGCCACTAAATTGACTCCAGGTTGGGGGCCAACGCCCGTTGGTCTCTACAACCTTGGTTTATCGCGTTTTTCTTCTATTCTGAGCACTAGGGATATCCACCGGAGTCGCAGGATAGAAACAGTCTCGCCGTGCTTGAGGCTGAACGCCGATCTACCGAGGGTCGCCGCCATGCCGCGCAACCTTTGCCTGACCCGCCAGTGTCTGGGCCTGGGCACTCGCATCGAATGCTCCATTCGCCCTCTCGCGGGGGATAACGGGATGTGGACGTTGTTGTTTGCCGCTGGAATGACCGGCGAGCAGCCTTCGACCATCAAATCCCAGGGACCGTTTCCCGGGCCGTTCGTGGCCGAAACCTTCCTGCAATCGATCGTCGAAAACCTGACCCAGCAAGGCTACGAGCTGGCGCAGGAGCCGCAGATCTGGTGCCTGCATCTGCAGGCCCACCTGCGCCAGCTCAATAACGGGCAGGAATGCCTGGCCCTGTAGGCCCGGTTATTTGCTTTCGGGCTTGTCCAGCTTGACCTCGAAGCCGTATTGCACGGTGCTCAGGTTGGTACGCTGGTAGCTTTCCAACTGGGTCGGCTGGCCGTAGAAGTAGTGCACATCAAACAACGCCGTGCCGTATTCCTCGGCGTGGTGGCTGACCCCGAGGATTTCCTTGAGGTAGTTGCCGCTGGCGTCCTTGGCATAGAAGCGCCAGCTGTCGGACGGGAACTGCGCCTGGTCGACGATCAGCGCGTTGTCCTTGAGCGACAGGCCCTTGGGCAGCTTGGCCACGTCGATCGTGGCTTGGTCGATGCTGGTCAGGAACAGCGGAATCGAGCCCACCACAAACGCCGGGTTCTCCGGGAACAGGTTGAGGTCGTAGGTGAGCGTGCCGCGTGCAGGGTTCAGCTCGAAGGCTTCGCTCGGCAACTCGATGGGCTCGCCGCGCTCGCCTTTTTCATTGGCTGTGAAAAACGTCACCGGGGCTTCGTCGCTGTTGCGTTCGGTGCCCGCCAATTCGTCGTTGAAGGTGTAGGGGTGGTCAAACACGATATGCGCGGCGCTGGCATCTTCGACGGACTGGCTGATGGTCACGCTGTTTTTCAGCTGGTCCTCGGTCATCGTCGCGGTTTTCAGCCAACTGGCGGTGCTGTCGTCATACACCGTTACCGCCATCGGCAAGGCTTGCACGGTTTTCTGCAGGCTGTTTTTGTCGAAGCGCAATACGGGCAGGTCGAGGTCCTTGCGGGTCAGCGTGGCCTTGGAAAAGTCCAGCACGTCGACCTGCAGCGTGTCGATCAGGCCATTGAAGTAGACCTTGGCGTAATGGCTGCTTTGCTGGTGTTCGAAGGCTTTCTGCTCGTCCGTCAGTTGTTTCTCAAACGCGTCCGACCAGGCTTTCTGCTTTTGCATCTGCGCCAGTTGTTTCTCGTAGAACGCCACCTGCGCGGCATTTTCGTTGATCGAGCCCGAGCGCGTGAGGAACTGCCCGGTACTGTCGCGGGCCTGCACCAGCAACGGGTCCGGTGATTCGTCGCCGACCTCCGCCGCCAGCGGTTCGTGGTTGGTCAGTTCGATCTCGGCGTAGTTTTTTTCCAGGCTCAGCAGGTTGAGGGTGATATTGCCCTCGGTGCGTGGGTGGCCGAGGTCTTTTTTCGACAGGTCGAACGTCAGCACCTTGCCCGGCGCGACCACCTCGACCGTACCTTTGAGGCTGACGGGCTGCGGCTGGCTCTTGTTGTCGGTCTCGATGCCGTCGATGAACGGGTAGGTCACCGTCAGGTCATCGGGGTTGGTCAGGTTGGAACTGCTGGGGCTCAACTGGATGCCGGGATCGGTTTCCGACCATTCCGGCTGGAAGGGGATGACTTTGCTGTTGCTCAAGGTCACCGACTGCCATTCCAGGCCATGGGGGAACGGGAACTGGTCGGGCGTGTTGAAGTTGAACGGGAACACCGGCTGCAGATCGGTCAGGTAGTCCGAGTGGGAGGTCTTGCGCAGCACGAACAGGCCGTTGATGTAGGTGTCGACCAGGGCCTGGGGCGTGGGGTAGTGCTTGAGCAGGGCCAGGCTGTCTTCGCCGTATTCGGCTTCGATGGGCTTGCTGGCGAGCTTGACCCGCGCCCGTTCCAGCAACAACAGCGAACCGCCGAGGTCGGTGATGGCGTCGCGCAGTTTGGGGTCCTGGATACTGTCGAGCGACTGTTCGAACTGCTTGGTTTTCTCTTCAAGGGTGGTCTGCTTTTGCTCGTCGCTGGGAGAACAGCCACCGGCCAGCAGCAATGCTGCACACAGGCCGATGCTGGCCCAAGGGGAACGCACATCCATCATCTTGAGTTTTCCTGTCCGACGTCTTTGAGCCGAGTTGATGGCCTCGACACTAGCAGAAAAACGCTCTTACAGATGCCACTCAGGTCAGTTTTCTCGCGGTCACAGGTGTTGGGTAGCGGCTGGTATACTCACCGTCATTTCTAACCACGCTGTGTGAGATTCAATGGAACGCTTTATCGAAAATACGATGTACGCCTCGCGCTGGTTGCTGGCGCCGATCTACCTGGGGTTGTCCCTGGGCTTGTTGATCCTGGCATTGAAATTCTTCCAGGAAATCATTCACGTCGTTCCCAATATCTTCAGCATGCTCGAATCGGAAGTGATTCTGCTGCTGTTGTCGTTGATCGACATGGCACTGGTCGGCGGCCTGCTGGTGATGGTGATGATCTCCGGCTACGAGAACTTCGTCTCGCAGCTGGACATCGATGAAAACAAGGAAAAGCTCAACTGGCTGGGCACCATGGACTCTTCCTCGCTGAAGATGAAAGTGGCCGCCTCCATCGTGGCGATTTCCTCCATCCACCTGCTGCGCATCTTCATGGATGCCAAGAACGTCGATCCGCAGCATTTGATGTGGTACGTGATCATCCACATGACCTTTGTGGTCTCGGCGTTCGCCATGGGTTACCTGGACAAGCTCACCAAGCACTGATCCCCGCGCCGGCCTTACTGCCCGATGAAGTAGTAAGGCTGGCGATTGATTGCCATCTCCTTGATCACCGTGACCTTGCCGGTCAGTTGCTCCGTGTTATCCAGCAGCGCGACGTTGCCGGGGGCGGCGTCCAGGTAACTGTGCAGTTCGGGCTCGGTTTGCAGAATCGGCAAGTAGGCCTGCAGATAGAACACGCTGGCGCCGTCGATGCGCTCGTTGGGCCGAAACAACGCGACCTTTTTGCCTTCGGCCTGTAGCGCCTGGATCTGGCTCATCACGGGCACGAAGGACTGTTTTTTGTCGGCTTTTGGCGCGAACCAGAAAGCAGCGCTCAGGTAGCAGGCGATGAGCACGGTGAACACGCCGCCAATCACGATTTTATGCCGCTTATACAGCGCCGGTTTGTGATCTTTCAGCCAGTGCAGCAGCACCTGCGCATATTCCGCAGCCAGTACGGCGGCGGCTGGCGTCAGCGCCATCAGGTATACGGTGCGCTTGCTGGAAGCCAGGGTCAGCAGGGTGAATTGCGCCACCAGCCAGACGCAGAAAAACAGACGGTAGCGGTTGCGCACCAGGCTTTTACGGAAGTGCCACAACCCCAGGTACACCAGGATATTCCACGGCAAAAAGGCTTCGGGCAGTTTGGCGATGTAGTAGTAGAAGGGTTCGTAGTGCCCGGCTTCGACAAACGAGCCGCTGAACCGCCCGACGCTGTTGGTCCACAGCACTTCGCCCACCGCCTGCAGCCCGCCGCGTTGGAACAGAAACCCCAGCCAGATCAGCAGTGGCACCAAGGCCAGCAGGGTAAACAGTGCCGGCCGCAGCCAGTCGCCGATGCGCAGGCGTTTGTCCATCCAACTGGTGCAGGCCAGGTACACAAAGATCACGATGCCCGGCATCGCCAGGCCCAGCACGCCTTTGCTCAGGGTGGCGATCACCATCCCGGCGGTGAACAGGGCCCACGCCCAGGCGGTTGAGCCCTGGCGCTCGGCCGCCGGCCGCATGGCCTGGTAGAACGCCAGCAGCGCGGTGGTCACACCCAGGCTGAGCAATGCATCTTCACCGACGCCGCGCACATTGCTCCAGTAACTGGCCATGGTCGCCAGGATCAGCGCCGCGCAGAACGCCAGTGTCTTTGGCCGCCCGAACGTGCGCAGCATCCCGTAAAGCAGCATCACGCTGAACAACCCGGCGAACGCCGAGGCCAGGCGCACGGCCCCGGGCGTGCCGCCAAACAGGCGGATCGCGCCGGCGTCGAGCCACAGGCTCAGGGGCGGTTTTTCCAGGAACGGCTCACGGAACAGCCGTGGCACCACCCAGTCGTTGTCCAGGTGCATGGCCATGGCGATCCCGCCGACGCGGGCTTCGGTGGAGCCTTGCAGTTCATGGTTACCAAGGGCGAAGAAGAACAACAGGCCAGCAAGCAGGAGCAGCAGAGGAACGGGACGCGTCATGGGGGCTGGTTACCGGGGCAGGGGGCCGTTCGAGGGAACGGCTCGCAATCGGTGAGTATAGGGGGGCGATTCTTAATATTTCATGAATGGGTACGAGGTTTGTGCAGGGGGACCGGGGCGGTGGTTTATTTCCGCCCCGGCTTCACTGCGGATGGGGGTTATGTCGCTTTGACTTTAAACCGGCTCAACCCTTGTTGCATGGAGCTGGCCCGTTCCGACAGGTCGCGGGCAGCCACCGCGCATTGTTGGGAGTTGGCCTGATTCTGCTGGGTGACTTCGTCGATCTGCTCCAGGCCGATACTGGCTTGCTGCAAGCCGGACGCCTGTTCACTCGAGGCTTGGTAGATCAGCGACACCAGGCTGGAAACGGTGCTGGTGCCGGTGACGATGTTTCGCAACGAGTCGGCCGTGCGACCGGCGATGACCATGCCGCGCTGTGTCTTGGTCGACGAGTCGGCGATCAGCGCCGCGGTTTGCTGGGCCGCTTCGGCACTGCGGGCGGCGAGGCTCCTGACTTCATCGGCGACGACGGCAAAACCACGGCCCAATTCACCGGCGCGTGCCGCCTCGATCGCCGCGTTCAAGGCCAGCAGGTTGGTCTGGGCGGCGATGTTGTCGATGGTGGTGATGATCGCGGTGATGTCTTTGCCCGAGTTGTCGATTTCGGTCATGGCGGCGATCAGTTCGCTCATCAGCTTGTCACTTTCCCCGGCGTCGGCGCGTGAGGCCTGGGATTGTTCGTCGGCCTTTTTCGCGTTGGCGGCGTTGTCGGTGGTCTGCGCGGCCATTTGCGTCATGACGGCACTGATTTCAGTGATGGATGACGCCGAGTTGGACGCACCGTCGGACAACGACTGGCTCAACTCGGTGACCTGTGCGGAGCTGCCGGTGATTTGCGTGGCGCTGGCCTGTACTTGGGAAATCAAGGTGTTCAAGTTGCCGACCATTTTTTCCAGGGACTTGCCCAACGTGTCGTTGGGGGAAGACAAACGCACTTCCAGGTCCAGATCGCCTTCGGAGATACGTTCAGCCACACGGACCTGACGCTGCAGGCTTTCGGACATCTCGTTCAAGGCCAAGGACAACTGGCCGACTTCATCGTCGGATTTTTGCACCAGGCGACGCGAGAAATCCCCCAGGCTGATGTTGGCAGCCAAGGCGGCGGCTTCACGAATCGGCCCGACGATTTTTGCGGTGGCGAACCACAGCGCCAGCAATGCCAGTACCGAGATACCCAGGCCGACCGAGACCTGCCAGATACTGCTGCTGACGCCACGGGATTGCAGTTCCTTCTCCAGGGCAATCGCCTGGCTCATGACCACCGCCTTGGGCAGGTGGATCAAGATGGCCCAGGGTTTTTCGGTGCGGCCCAGGATGATCGGCATCTGTACTTCGATTTCCTGGGAGTCCTGGTTGAGGCGACTGTCGCCCTGGCCTTTTTGCACATTGGCCAGCACCTTGTCCCAGGTGTCGGGTAGCAATGCCTTCAATGACTGGCCGATCAGTTCCGGCCGTTTACTGTCTGCGACCACCAAGCCCTGGTTGCTCAGGATCGACACCGAACCTTTGCCGCCGTAGAGGTCGGCGGACATTTGCTCGCTGAGTTTCTGGATAAACGAGATGTCGAAGTCTGCGCCGACCACGCCGTAAAACTTGCCATTGGCGGTGATCGGCACCGAGAGCGTGGTCAGCCACACATTTTTGCCTTGCACCACGTAGGGAAGGGGGTCGAGCACGCTTTCTTTCAGGGTATCCCGGGGGCCGCTGTACCAGCCGCCCTTGAGCACGCCATTGGGGTGGCGTGCATCGGAGTCGTATTCGACCAGCGGTTGCACGGCGATATGGCCGTCCGAGCCGCGTGTCCAATAGGGCGTGAAGCGGCCGGTCAACGGGTTGTTGCCGCCTTCGTTGTTACGAAACGCTTGGTCCTGGCCATCCACCGCATCCGGCTCCCAGCACGAATACGTGCCGTTGAAGTCGGGGTTGTCCTTGAGCACGCTGAGCAACATTGTATTGATTTGATCGCGGCCCAGTGCCAGCGGGCTTTGCGCACTTTTACTCGCGCCCAGCGTATTGGCCAGCGTGCGTGCCGAGTCCAAGGCATTTTGCAGTTTCGCCCTGATCGCATTGGCACGGGACTCCGCCAGGTTTTGTACTTCGCGGATGGTGCCGCTTTCGATCAATGTTGAAACTTCGGTGCCCACGTAGGCTTGATTGGCGGTTGAGGAGTACAACCCATATAACACCAGGCTTACGCAAGAGATTAACAGGCAGAGTCCGGCGGTGAAGCAAATCCGAGTCTGTAATGAGTTGAATTTCATGGTATTTCCTGCCCACGCTAGTAGTTGCCGACATAATTGGATGGCGGCATTTCAGTTTTTTTTGTTCGCAAGGATTACTGCTTGATCATGGGCTGCTTGAGCATATAAATGCAGTACAGCTGGGGCGTCGCTTAGTTCTGCTCGGACGCCTCATCGTCGAGCCAGAGACGTTCGGTGTTTTTAAAGCCATAACGCTGTGACGGCACGCGCGCAATGATGCGATCGGTTTGTTCGGGATCACTCAGGTCGATTATTTTGGGGGTGATATAAATATTCAACACCGGCACGAAGAACAACTTAATCTTTGGCGTCAATAAAGAGTCGGGGTGTTGTTCGATCACCACGCCGATACTGCCACTTTTCAACTGAACGATAGACCCCACCGGATAAATACCCACGGACTTCAAAAACGCGCGGAACACCTCATCGTCGAAATGCCCGTCCCATGTCGACATTTGCTGGATGGCGACCGCGGGGTCCCAGCCTTGGTTGTAGGAACGATCCGAGGTGATTGCATCGTAGACATCGCAAACGGCGGCCATTCGCGCAAAAAGACTGATCTGGTCGCCGACCAACTGATGGGGGTAGCCGCTGCCGTCCACCCGCTCATGATGATGCAGGCAGACATCCACGACCATGTCGCACATCTGCGAAGTCGCCAGCAGGGTTTTCTCACCTTCCAGCGGGTGCGTGCGTATCAGTTGTAATTCGTCACCGCTCAAGCGCCCGGGCTTGTTGAGGATCGCACCCGGTATGGCCATTTTGCCGATGTCATGCAGCAGGCCGGCCATCCCGACCCGGCGAATCAACACGGCAGGCAGGTTCAACTGGTTGCCCAGGGCAATCATCAGTGCACACACGGCGACCGAATGCATGTAGGTGTAATCGTCGAGGCTTTTCAGGCGTGCCAGGCTGATGAAGGCATTGGGATGGCGGGCGATCGACGCGGAAATGTCGTCGACCAGTACGCTGATATTCTCCAACTCCAGGGCGCGGCCCATGCGGACATGGCTGAACATCTCGACCACGGCGGTCTTGGCGCGGGCACAGATTTCCTGGGCGGCAACGAGCTCGTCGTTCATGCAGGTGGGAGTGATCGTCGCCGCTGCGGGCGCAGAGGGCGGCTCTGCTGACTGGGGTGTCTCGGGTAGTTGCGCGCCGCAGCCCATGGCGCATTGGATATCCGCCTGCGCGTCGCGTGCGCGGCCTTGCCAGAAGGGCCTGGCCTCGCCGCTGTCTGGCGCCAGATGATAGAGCTCATTACATTTCAACATGATTTGCCCTCTGTTGATTTTGTTCTTATTCGTTTCCTTGCAGCCTCCTTGGCTTGAGTGTTGTTGTCGTGGAGCGTCAGTTCGTGTTGACGGCTTTGATACGTGAGACGACGCGGCCGGCCAGGTCATCGGGGCGGAACTTGGCCAGGAAGTCGTCGGCCCCGACTTTCTTGACCATGGCCTGGTTGAAGCCCCCCGAGAGCGAGGTGTGCAGCACAATGTGCAGGTTGGCCATGCGCGGGTCGTTGCGGATCTCGGCGGTCAAGGTGTAGCCGTCCATCTCCGGCATCTCGATGTCGGAGATCATCATCAGAAACTCCTCATCCGGCTTGCGCCCTTCGTCGAGCATGGCGCGCAGGTAGTCCAGCGCTTGTCGGCCATCGTTCAAGGCCACTACCTCGACGCCCACGGTTTCCAGGCAGCGGGTCACCTGTTTGCGCGCGACCATCGAGTCGTCCACGGTCAACACCCGCAGGTGTCGCGCCTGCTGGGTGACTTCGTGATCGATTACGCCGCTGGATATTTCCTCGGACGATGGCGATATTTCTGTCAGCACCTTTTCAACATCGATGATCTCGACCAGGCGGTCGTCCGTGCGGGTGACGGCCGTCAGGTAATTGTTCTCACCACTGCCCTTGGGCGGCGGATGGATGTCTTCCCAGTTCAGATTGACGATGTGTTCGACCGCGTAGACGAGGAAACCCTGAACGCGATTGTTGTACTCCGTAAGTATTATAAAAGCGCTTTCCTGATCCTCGACTCCGGGCAGTCCCGTTGCCATGGCCAGGTCAAGAATAGGGATGCAGACACCTCGGATATTGGCCACGCCACAAATGTTGCTATTCGACTTTGGTATCGAAGATAACTTCGGGCAGCGGATAACTTCACGAACTTTGAATACGTTGATCCCGTACAGTTGGTGGTTGTTGAAACGGAACAGCAACAGTTCGAGCCTGTTCTGCCCGACCAGTTGTGTGCGGCTGTTAACGGAGGCCAGTACACCGGTCATACACACTCCTTAAACCTGGTTGAACAGCGCTGATATCGTAATGACATTAGCATATGTAGGGGGATGTAAAATATATGTGAAAATAAAAGAATGCCAGGCTTGGTCGTTAAAACGATATGAAGTCAGGTGTATGTCTTTTCGCACAGTTGTTTTAAATGCTTAGTTGGCTAACTTATTGTTTGTTATTGTTGAGAATGATTTAGATCGAAGATTTTAGATGATCTGCAACATTCGATAGTTCATATAGCCCTAGGCGTAGTCGAGGCATGACCGCCGCTGATGATCCTTGCGGATGCCGGGCATATCGATCTCGCACATGCGTTGCAAAGGCACGCCGATGCATAAGTCGATGGGCCGCGTGTAAACAGAAGCGGGGTGTCTGAACAGCTCATATATCTGTTTCGGCCGAACCCTGGCGATGGTCGAGAAGTGTCTAGCCTGGGCCTGAGAACCTGCTCCATTTGTTTACCTGTACGGACAAACATCGTGGACGGGGTCGCTGATTTTGCTTAGGGTGTGGCCATTCGATATTACTGGCAAGGTGGTCTGCATGCAGCGCGAACAGTTCCTGGCGCAACCTGAAATTGAGTCCTTCATCGCATGGCTTGCAGCGAACTTGCCGACGCTGACCTTCAAGCTGCGCTTCAAGTCGAGCAAATTCGTGCCTGGCGGTTTGACGGCTGATGTCCAGGGCATCGAGCAGGTGCTGGGGCACTATTGCTGGAAGGCAAGCTGGCAGGATGCTCACCAATGCTCGGTGGATTCACGCACCTGGGCTGAAACCCAACGCTCTCTCGGGCAACTTCACGAATGGCTGACGAGTGCGGTCAATCAGGGGAATGACCAGCAAGCGCTTCAGGCCTGCCTGCAGATTCTTCGTTGGGGCGGTGTGCGGGGCGCCATTCCGTTTTTGCACCGGCTGGCCGCAAACGGCAAGCTGTCGAGCTATCTGCAAAAGATGGCCGGGTTGATGTCGCTCGACGGCAAAAATGACCTGGATGATCTCGATGCGATCAGCGTCGAGCGTTTCGATGCGGGCCTGACCAAGATTCATGCGTTGTTTGATTCGTCGGGCTCCCCCATCTATGACAGCCGCGTCGGCGCAGCGATAGGCATGCTGTATTCACTGTTTCGCCAGCAATGGACGGGGAGCGGCAAACCCTTGCTGGCTTTCCCGTCCGGAGCCGCTCGTGGCAGCCAGATCCGCAACCCCGGAGCATTTTTGAACGGCCTGGCCGCGCCTCAGTTCTCTTCGATCAGCTATGAGACATGGGCCCGCTGGCAAGTGCGGTTGGGCTGGATTATCCGCGCCGTGCTTGAGCGCACCGGCTGGTTCGCCGAGCAAGGCGCGCTGCCTGCGCGGTGCCATGCGTTCGAGGCCAGCCTGTTTGTGCTTGGCTATGACCTGCGGTGCTTTGGGTGGACGCCTAAGTCAGCCGTGCCGGTGGTTGACCTGCCGGAACCCGAACGTGACAGCACGGGCTGGGTGCCGACGGGGAACCCTTTCAGTCAGGTCATCAACGACTATCTGCTGTTCCGTCGCCAGGGTGGAAAAAGCGATAAAGCCTCGTTCGTTGACTGGTTGTCGACTCATCCGCACCACGCGCGTCCGATCTCGCGGGCTACCGCTCAGGACTACTGTTTTGCGTTTTCGATGCAGGAGTTCGACCTCTTCGACCGCTCACTCGAAGCGCTGGAGCGGATTGTCGCCGGTGGCGAGGACGGCTTGCGTGCCGTCTTGGCGAGCGAGGCACTGGAGCCTTTCACCTTGGGCGATGAGCGCGTCAGCGTGTGTCTGGTAGACGTCATGATCACGGGGCGGGCGTATCAGCGAGAGTCGACCGGTGACGCGCGTGTCGAGTCGATCTTGAGCGCCGGGTACGCCGGCACGAAAAACAGCGCAAACACACTGATGGCCCTGGGACGCAACGTGGGCAAGCACTTCGGTCTGTTGGACGACAAGCATTTGCCTACGCCGCTCTTCGAGCGTTTCTTCGGCGCATGTTCGCTCGAGGCGTGACGCTCACGACGTTGTGTGCGGGGCGGCCGATCACTCTGTTTGAGCGCATCGATGATCGCGCCGAGCTTGGCCTCAGCGACTGGCACCTCTGCGTGCTGTTCGATGAGGCGCCGCCTCTCGATCCGCCCGGCTTGAATCAGCGTGACCTGGCGGGCGACACGCCGCTGGACATGGCTTACCGGCTGAACCGCAGCGGCCTGATCGACACGCTGGAGTCACTCGGCGCCCAGGGCAACCCGCAGATTCGCGGCTGGGCCGGCCTGGGCAGCTTCATGCCCCACGACAAATACATCCACCTGCCTGCGCGATACGGCAATGTCAAAACCCTGCAAGCCCGCTACCGCCTGGGTGCCAGCCTCAATGACCGCGATGGGCTGGGGAACACGCCACTGCATTGGCTGCTGCTCAATGGCCACTTGAAGGCCGCGCGGTACTTCATCGACCGCGCCATGACGTTCGGTCTTGATCTGGGCGCGAAGAATCACCAGGGCAATACGCTGCGCAATATTGCTCTGCTCAACGGCCAGCATGAACTGGCACAGCGCTTACTCGTGGCCGAGATCGACAATTGCCTGCGTGCGCTGCGCCTCTGGCAGGACATGCGCCTCAATCATGCATCAACCACGGTCTCAACTCTTTGAGATTGGTGACCACGATCTGCTGGGCCTCGGGGTTGGTCGCCTGGTTGCGCGGGTCGACCTGATAGCGGCGCAAGACGTACTTCACCAGTGCCTTGCGACTGGACACCACCAGTTGCCCGTCGGCCATGCCGAAGTCGGTTTCGATGATGGCCTGCTGCGCCGCGTTCAAGCGGCCATCGGGGGCGAAGATGATCGGCACTTCGGTATTCCAGTCTTCGTCCAGTTCTCGTGTGTTCTGCGACGCGTCGAGCAGGTCCGGCTCACCGCGCAGGCGGCTCAGCACAAAGTCGCGGTACTGCCGATTCTTCTCGCAGTAAGCGCGCACATGCCAGCGCATCCCGGTGTACACCAGGGTGTGGGGGGCAATCAGGCGGATTTCCACGTTCGGGGTATTGAGCGATACGTACTCGGTCTCCAGGCGCAGACCGTCGCGGCATGCCGCGAGCAAGGGGCGCAGGATCTCCGGCCGGATCGGCCGGTCCGGCACTTCGAGCACCTTGGTATGGGCATAAGCCAGGGCCAGGCCTTCGATGTGCGGCGCCCGTTCATTGTTCTGGTAAAGCAGGTGCAGGTAGGCACTGGCGCTGTCATCGATGAACAGCGGCTTGAAGTGTTTGCTCGGTACATAGCCCTTGCGTTGCTTGTCATATGTCAAGTTTCGGGGCGCATGTTCATTGATGTAGGTATTGATGTCCTTGGAGGCTTGCTGGCGGCTGATGCCGAAGCTCTGGATCAAGTGCCCCGTGGTCAGGCGGCCTTCCCACCAGGCGACGGTCTCGATCAAACGATAGCGAAGTGCCAGGTCCCAGCGCACTTGTTCGATGGATTGCTTGCGTTTCATACCTGCTCCATGTGCGTGAATACTTTACCTGTATAAGTCTACATTCTAGACCTGTCGTAAATCACTACATATCGTGTCGCTGTCTTCGGAATATCTCGAAGGGATGGAAGGATGTGAACATGAGTATGTCGGAAGTGGTTTCGACGGGGGCATTGGCGGTGATGGGGATCATCCTGCTGGTGCTGGTACAGCATTGTTTGAAGTTGAGCGAGCTTTGGAAAATGGTTGCCCATTATCAGAAGGATCTGCGTTTGGCGCAGATCTGGGAAGTGGAAAACCGCGAGCTGCGGTCGGCGTTGCGCGCCGAGCGAGAACACGTCGCGCAGCTGCAGCGCAAGCTGGAATTGCTGCAAGCGCTGCTCCCGGTCACAGAATAATCCGCAGTATCGCCATCCAGGAGAATCCATTCATGCCGATAAAACCCAGACCCTTCACCTTTGTGTGTGAAGACTGCAAGTGGAAGAAAACCATTGCGCCGCGCAGTGACGCGCTGATGCCCGGCGACTGGTTCGCGAGCTGTCCGAAGTGCGGTAGCACGGCCTTGAAAATGCGCGCGGCCGGGTGGCTGGAGGCGGCGGTGGCGGAGTTTGTGGCGCGGCGGTAGGCGTCGACAGCTACAGGCTGAACGCGTGGATCTTGGCGACGCTCAGCCGATCACCGTCTATACACCAGCGTATTGATACACCGTCGCGCTCCAATATTGGCTGCCATTGTGCTGTTGGCGGGTCCAACCGTCTGCGAGCAGGTGTTTGGCGATCATTCGATTCATCACGCCATGACCGAGCAGCAGAACCGGCCCTTCACCGGCGAGGGACTGCAGTCGTTGAGCGGCCGTGTTGGCGCGCAACCTTGCGGCGCCAGCGGATTCGATATTGCGTGAGTAACCGCACAGCCATAAGACCCGGAAGATAAATGCCCAGGTAAACGGCGATAGCCGGGGCAATCGCCAACGGCCATAAGGCAGTTGCGCTTCGCAGAAAAGCGCGTCGACGACAGCAGGCTTCAGCCCGAGCATCTCGACCGAGGTCAGCGCACGAGGCGCGCTGCTTGAAACAACCAGGGTGGCGGCTGCGGCGAGTTGCTGGCTGGCGTCCGGAGCCGGATGGCGGATGATTTCGGATCGGTTGTATTGCTCGATCCAGTCTTTCATCTCGAACATTGAGATTCTTTCGCGCGCGGCCATCTTGGGCTGGCCGTGACGCATCAGGATGATGGTTTTGCTCATCGTGTGTTTTCGTCCTTGTTTGGCTTAACCACGCCATGTTTCCGATACCACGCCACAGTGTCAGAAACGGTCTGCTCCAGCACTCGAAAACTCAGGCCAAGCTCCTGTTCGCTCTTGTGGTGGTTAAAACAGGTACGGTGCTCCTCTCGTATCAATAGGCGCAACGTCGCCATGCTCAGCAAAATAGGCTTGCCGGTAACGCGCGCGTAAACCTCCTGCACCGCCGCCAACAGGTACAGCGCGGGTACTGGCAGTTGCCGAACAGGGGTTTTGACGCCCGCGATACGCCCCAGCACAGGTACCAACTGGCGCATGGTCAAGTTGCGACCGGCCGCGAGGTAGCGCTCTCCTCGCCGCCCATGTTTGGCGGCGGCGATCTGGGCACATGCCACATCGCGGGCATCGACCACGGAGAAAGTGCCGGGGATCAGCCCGGGTAACTTGCCGTTGATCACGTCCTTGACCAATTGTCCGGAGGAGGTCGGGCCCATATCGCCCGGGCCCCACATCCAGCCGGGCAGCACCATGCAGGCATGCATTTGGGGATGGGTTTCAAGGAACGTCAAGACGACACGCTCGGCGAGGATCTTGCTGCGGTAGTAGTCATCCGCATCGGCTTCGGCCCGCAGGCATGTCTCGTCGATAGAGGTGCCGGGGGCTCCGTCGAGCACGGCAATCGACGAGGTATGCACGAAGCGGCGGACCCCCGCGCGGTAGGCCTGGTGAAGCAGGGCTTGCGTACCGGCGACATTGATCTTTTCGAGCGCTTCCCAGTGGCTGCCGCCCTTGTAGTTATCGCGAAAGAACGCCGCGGTATGAAACACCGTATCGCAGCCTTGCAACGATGTTGCGAACGCGTCGATGTCGGCCATATCGCCAACGACCAGTTCCACGCTCGGCAGGTCGTTGAACTGCTGCTCACCCTTGGCCCGTGAGCGGACCAGGGCTTTGACGGCGTAGCCGTGTGCGACCAGTTCCCGCACCAGGTTGTTGCCCAGCAAGCCGGTTGCGCCAGTGACGAATGCGTTGCGCATGGGGTCCATAGTCATACATTTCATTCCAGTCGTTTCGAAGGCCGGTAGATATACCGTTGAGGCTGCGCCTGAAAAACAGCGACTACTGCATAATGGCTTTGCATATATGCAAACCCTGGAGGATGGGAGGTATGGCGTTGCAGGCAAATTGGGACGATCTTCGTCTGCTGTTGGCGGTCTCGCGGCGTGGCAGTTTTCTTCAAGCTGGCCAGTTGCTGGGGATCGCGGCGTCTACCGTGTCCCGTCGCCTGACCCAGCTGGAAGCGGCCCTGGGTGAGCCGCTCGTTGAACGCGGCGTTGAAGGTTGCTGGTTGACCTCGCGGGGCCAAGCCCTGGTGGACGTCGCGGTGGCAGCAGAGGCGGGCTTGAGGCGTCAGACGGCGGCGGAGTTGTCCGGGGAACACGCAGCGCTATGTGGCAGCGTGCTGGTCAGTGCCGGCGAGGGGTTTTCTTCTTGTGTGTTGGACGCCGCGAGCCGGTTTACGGTCCTGCATCCGCGCTGTTCCGTGGAGTTACTGGTCGCCACCGACTTTCACAAGATCGTCCGCGGGGTGGCGGATATCGCCATCCGCACAGCGCACCTGGGCGAGCCATCGTTGATTTATCGACCCATCGGCAAGCTCGCCTATGGCGTCTTCGCTGAGGCCGGGTACCTGAAGCGATCTCCCGGGGTGACCCTGGCTACGGCGGTCAACATCGCCTTGCTTCCTCCGCTGGATATGTTGCCTCAAATGCGTGCCGCAAAGGCTGCGGGCCTGGACCGTGCGCAAATCAGCGTGAACTCGTTCGCCGTCCAACTGGAGTCGGTGCGGCAAGGCATGGGCGTGGCTGTACTGCCGCGTATTCTGGCGAAGGGCCTGACGGAGTTGTTCCCGGAGCTGGAACTTCCAGAGATGGAGGTCTATCTGGTAACCCGGCCTCAGGCGTTGAAACAGGCGCACATCAGATGTTTCTTTGACATCTTGGAGCAGGTGTTGCTCGAAGTCCTCTGCGTCGGCACGCATCAAAGGGCGAGCTGACAACGTCGCAGTGCGGATCGCGAAGGCATACCGAGGCCTGGCAGGCGAACACTCCAACGAGACCCTGGCGCAGCACCTGGGATTTGCGTCGGGGGATTCCTTTGGTCATTGGTTTCGGCGCATCACCGGCAGCAGCCCAGGCAAGGTACGTAGCTCCTTGCAGGTTGCCAGCGCGTAAGTGCGGCCGCTGGCCCCATGAACCCGCGCCCCTGAAGGGCGCGCGCTCATTTCTCGCTTGACCGCTCAACGGGCAAAAAACGAGGCGCGCAAGGCTCATCCGGCGATGTACAGCCCGCCGTTCACGTGCAGTACTTCAGGGATGGTGATGTTTGTATTCCTGGCTCACGCCGCCATACCCATACGCACTGGCCCTGCAATCGATGAGGTGGATGTTGGAGTGTGGATGCAGGTTGCCGATTTCCTCGGCCAATAGCGCGAAAGCCTCACGCTGAAAGCGCGCCTTCTGCGCTTTGGTGTTTGTCTCATCGGTGATGGTGACCTCCAGCCGGAACGAGTTGTAACCCAGTTCGGCCAGCGAGCAACTGTTGATGAACCATTGCTCATGAGGCACGAAATGCACCATCACCAGCGTCTGCTCCGGGCGTTTCTCCAGCACGTCGCAGGTTAGCGCGGTGAGCTGGGAAACGATCCCCTGGACTCGCGCAAGGTCAGGTTGGCCAGAGATTTTGAGTGTGATGCCGGGCATGTTGGAGTCCTCGTCGGAAGTAAATGTCTGGCTCAGAGTAAGGAGTGGCTTGAGTGCTGAAAAGCCGGAAGATATGATCGTATCCTTCGGAAAAACGGCAGGATGAGCATGCGCCCCTTTGATCTCGAACTTTTGCGAGCCTTCGCGGTTGCGATGGAGTCAGGCAGCCTCGCGCAGGCGGCGCCTAAGTTGTGTCGGTCGCAGTCGGCGTTAAGCGAGCAATTGCGCAAGCTCGAGGCCTTCACCGGGGTTACGTTGCTGGAGCGGGGTAAAAAAGGCGTCAGGCCGACACCGGCTGGCGAACGCTTATTGGTCCACACACGCGACATGCTCGCCTTGAGTGAGCGTGCCCTTGAAAGCGTGCGTGGCGTGACCTTTGTCGGCGAGTTGCGGCTGGCTATCACCGACTACTTTCTGCCCAGCTCGATCGCCGACCTGTTGAAGAAACTGCGAGTGCGCTATCCGCACCTTCGCCTGCATGTGTCGGTACGCAAGAGCATGCAAATCGAGAGCGGGGCAGATTCAGGCGACTTCGATATCGGCCTTTCCATGCGAATTCTCGACGGGCGTAGCCTGCCCGAGGGCTTGCCGGTGCGACGGGAGGCGTTGCGTTGGGTGTCGGTCGCGGGGTTCGAGGCTGAGCGGGAGGAAAACACCCCGTTGCCACTTTTGGTACTGCCGCAGGGGTGCAGCCTGCAGCGCCTCGCCAGAGAGACCTTGGAGGCTCACGAGGTGCCTTATGTGGTTGCGCATTCGGCGTCCGGCGTCGCGGGGCTGCAATCAGCGTTATTGGCAGGTTTGGGCGTCGCTTGTCTGAATGCGTCCGCAGTACCGATGGGCGCGCAGGTCTGCCAGTCGGCGCACCATTTACCGGGATTGCCGGATGTTGAGTTCAGCCTGTTGCCCCCTCGTCCTGGCGAATCGCCCTTGGTCGGGGCCGTCAGGGAAATGCTTGCGAGCCAGTTCAGTTAATCGTCCGAGAAGCCAGCAGCGCCGCTAGGGCGCTACGGGGGCGTTGCGAAATGCATGCACTGCGTCAGGGATTGGCACTGAGATTCGGGCCTGTCAGCCGGAACTCTTGAAGGGAAAAAAGGAGTGACTATGCATAAAGAAATCTGGATGAAACGTTACCGCGTAAAGTTGATTGCCGTCGTTTGTCTCATCGTGGCTATCGCGTTGCTTGTTCTCGCGCGGCTTGACACTTATGGTCTGGATCGCAGAGCCAGCGAACCGTTTGCTTTCGACGCAAATGGGCTGCGCCTGGCCGGCACGCTCTGGCTGCCCGACCGTGCGGCAACAGCGGCAGTGGTTCTGGTTCACGGGGATGGCCCCCAGGATCGCACGTCGCAGCAGGGTTACGATCCACTCATCAACGCGCTTCTCGATGCCGGCATTGCGGTTGTTTCGTGGGATAAACCGGGCGTTGGGGATTCGCCGGGGAATTGGCTCAGCCAGTCGATGACGGACCGCTACGTGGACGTGCGCAGCGCGTTGTCTGCCCTGCGCAGTAAGTTGCCAGCAATCCTTGTCGGTGCGCTTGGGTTTTCACAAGCCGGCTGGGTACTGCCCCGCCTGGCGTCGGGGGATGCGGACTTTCTGGTGCTTGTCGGGGGCGCGGTATCCTGGCAAAGACAAGGTGACTATTACACGCGGACGCGGTTGCAACGCACGGGGATGTCCGAGCCCGACATCGACGCAACGATGGCTCGGATCGCCGCCGCCGATGAGCGTTTGTTTGCCTCTGCGCAGGTGCCGCCGGTTGCCCTTCTGGACGGCATGAGCGCAGAACGCTGGGCGTTTGTGCGGCGCAATCTTCACGAAGACGCAACCGGTGCCTTGGAAAAACTCGACATTCCGCTGCTTGCGCTGTGGGGCGCGGACGATCTGAATGTCGATCCCGAAGCCAGCGCAGCCCTCTACCGAAAGGCGCTCGGCGGCAACCATCCCGCCAACCGGATTGAAGTCATACCGGATGCAACCCATGGGCTGCTCAAGGCGGCGGCTTACAACACGCAACTCACCAGCGAGTGGTCCTGGTTCACCACGATGAGGTTCCTCATGGAAGGTCGTCTTGCCTACGCTCCAGGCGCCCTTGAAACGATAAACGCGTGGGTTCACGCCAGAGCCAGCCAGTGAATGCACTGGCGGCCAGCGTTGGCAATCAACGCGTGCGGGCAACCACTCGACAAGCGATGTTGGAGCATCAAGGCTCTTGAGTTTCGAGACGCCGTTTAAACGCGTCGAGCGCAGTACTGATCAACGGGCCCATCACCGGGTCGGCGGCAATGCCCTCGGCGCTCGACTGGCTGGACAGGAGGTTAACCGTGATTGACGCTTGCTCGATGATGCTCGCCGACATCGTTTCCAGGACCAGCCGCAATGCCGCTTGCGCGTGGCTGGCTCTGGGCGATGCGTTGAACAGCGCGACAGGCTTGCCCGGAAACTCTTCACTGCTCACCAGCCAATCGAGCATGTTCTTGAATGCGCCGGGAATACCTCGAGCGTACTCGGGGCACGAAACCAACAGCCCATCCGCCTGCCCGATAATTGCGCGCAACGCCAAGACTGACTCGGGGGGATTCTCGAGCAGGTCCGGGTTGAAGTGAGGCAATTCAGCGATGCCTTCGTAATGTGCGACCTGTACCTCTTCGGGGCATAGATGCTCAACTGCGCGTAGCAAAATTGAGTTGGAAGAGGCCTGACGCAGACTTCCCGAGACAGCAAGCAAACGCACCATTTCAACACCGTTCGTGATTCGTGAGTCGGTGAAGTTTCGCACGAGCTGAGCTTCGTTCACCATTGCGGCATAGCCATCCAGCGCTCAGCGGGGAGCTTGGCGGCACCCGATGTTGAGGTCTCGACCTCTCGGTGCCGAGACCCCAACCACACTGAAGCCGGACGCAATATCCGGTTTTAGATCCAGCGTCGGAACAGCACGCTGGCGTTGACCCCGCCGAAACCGAAGCCATTGGACAGCGCATATTCCATGGGCAGGTGCTGGGCCTGGCCGCGAATCAGGTTCAGGCCTTCGGCAGCGGCATCCGGAGTTTGCAGATTGAGTGTCGCCGGAACTACCTGATCGCGCAGCGCAAGTACGGTGAAGATCGCCTCGATCCCCCCCGCAGCGCCCAGCAGGTGGCCAGTGGCGGACTTGGTCGAACTGATCGCAAGGCCGCTGTCTGTGCCGAACAGGGCTTTGATTGCCGCGAGTTCGCCTTTGTCGCCCACCGGGGTCGAGGTGGCGTGGGCATTCAGGTGCTGAACCTGGGATGCGTCCACGCCGGCTTGGCGCAATGCCTGTTGCATGGCGCGGCGGGCGCCGTCGCCATCTTCGGGCCCGGCGGTCATGTGGTACGCGTCGGCGCTGGTGCCATAGCCCACCAGCTCGGCGATGGGTGTGGCGCCGCGTGCCAAGGCATGTTGCAACTCTTCGATGACCAGCAGGCCGGCGCCTTCACCCATGACGAAACCATCGCGGGCCTGATCGAAGGGGCGCGAGGCGCGCTCCGGGGTGTCGTTGTAATCGCTCGAGAGGGCGCGTGCGGCAGCGAAGCCAGCCAGGCTGACCCGGTGAATGGCCGCCTCCGTCCCGCCGCAGAGCGCTACGTCGATTTCCCCCGCGCGAATCATCCGTGCAGCGTCGCCGATGGCCTGGACGCCCGCCGCACATGCGGTCACCGGAGCCCCCAGTGGCCCCTTGAGACCATGGCGGATGGAGACATGCCCGGCGGCCATATTGCTGAGAAATGACGGGATGGTGAAGGGTGACAGGCGCCGTGGCCCCTTGCTATCAGTCGTCCGCACGGCTTCGGCAATCGCCGGAAACCCGCCCACGCCCGAAGCGATGATGGTGGCGGTGCGCTCCTGCGCCTCTGGGGTTTGCGGCGCCCAGCCGGCCTGTGTCAACGCTTCATGGGCCGCTGCCAGGGCGAACAGAATGAAGCGGTCCATCTTGCGCTGTTCTTTGGGGGCCAGCAGTAGATCCGGATCGAAGCCGGCCTCCGGGTCTTGGATGCGGTCGGGAACCTGGCCACCGATGCTGATCGACAGATCGCCGATCAGCTCCGGTGGCAACCGGCGGATCCCCGACTGCCCTGCCAGCAGGCGTTGCCATATTTGCTCGACTCCGCAGCCAAGTGGGGTCAGCGCGCCCATGCCTGTAACGACGATGCGTTTGTTCATGATGATCCAGTTCTTTGTGCTTAAGGGAGGGGTAGCGACATATGGACGTCACTATCATTATGAAAGTAACATGCCTGGCCACCAAATGTTCGAACCCCGTAAGGAACTGTCATGCAACGCAAGACCCTCATTCATGCCGAATGCCCGATCGCCCGTAGCCTGGAACGGGTTGGCGAGTGGTGGAGCATTTTGATCATGCGCGACGCCCTGCATGGCCTGCGACGCTTCGAGGAGTTTTCCCGCAGCCTGGATATCGCCCCGAACATGCTCACCAGACGCTTGAACTCGCTGGTGGAGGCGGGCCTGCTCGAGCGTCAGCCTTACAGTCAGCGCCCGCTGCGTTACCAGTACGTGCCGACGGCCAAGGGCGAAGATTTCCGCGTGGTGCTCATGGCCTTCGTGGCCTGGGGCAATCGCCATTACGCGCCAGAAGGGGAAAGCGTGCAGATTGTCGAGCGGGAGACGGGGCGGCCGGTGCTGCCGATGATGGCGGATGTCGCCGATGGCCGTCTTGTGCCCCTGGACCAGTGCAGCGTGCAGGCCGGACCCGCGGCCAGCGCGGGCATGCGTCAGCGGTTCGGGTGCGTGGCTGACCGGATTGAGTGAGGCGCCGTGCAGCGGATGAGTGCGGCACTCAAGGGCTGCCAGCGGTTAGAACTCACTGGCGCAGTTGTTTTGGCGAGGTGTTCAACAGGCGGCGCATGAGTCGCCGCAGGGCCGTGGCATCTTGGTATCCCACCTGCACGGCGATAGATTCAACGGAGTACCTGCTGGTTTCCAGCAGCACGCGGGCTCTGTTCAATTGCACGCGTTGGATCAGATTGCGAGTTGAAAGACCGGTTGCTTTTCGAAGGTGCCGCGACAGCGTTCGCTCAGACATGCCGACGTATGCCGCAAGGCTTGGCACACTGGGCGGATGGGGCAGGCGTGCTTCGATGTAGGCGGTGAGGTTGGCGACCAGCGTATTGCCCTGGGCCATGATTGCCGGATTGATGAAGGGGGACTGCAATTGCCGGCCATCGAGCAGCAGAGCCTTGCCCACCGCGTCGGCGAGTTCCGGCGACAGACGTCTGCGCAGCAGGTGCAGCATCAAGTCGGTTTGTGCGAAGGCTGCACCGGCGGTCGTCAGCGGCGGATCGCGGAGCACCATGACGTTGGGGTCGACAATGCAGTCAGGCGCCATGCTCGACAGCCAAGGGGCGAGCCACCAGGAAGTCGTCACCCGTCGCCCCGTGAGCAACCCGGCGGCATGCAGGAGAAAGACCGCCGAGCATGAGGCGGCAATCTCCTTGCCTTGATTCACATGTGCCTTCAGTGCTGGCAGGGCCCGAAGGACCACGTCTTCCTCAAGCCGCTGCCGCAGCACGTCGAAGTCGCTGATGCCAAGGCCCGGAATGACCCAGCAGGAGTTGTCCTCGACATCTGTGGTCAGCGCGTCAACCTGCAGCAGCATGCCTTGGCCCAGCGTAATCAACCCTGGCTGCGGCCCACACACGCGCCAGCGCGGCACGGCAAGGCCGCGCCGCTGCGCAAGTATTGCGGCGGTGTCGAGGATGTCCAGGGTGGCTGCGACGCTCGAGGCGAACGCCCCGGGAAAGACGAGGACAGTGAAATCGTACATTGTCCGATTATGCCCGAAAGAAGACGAATCGGTCACTTATCGAGGGAAGGGATAACTGGCCCAATGGCGCCTCCAGTTAACCGCGAGGTTTCGCCATGCCAAACATCCTGATCAAGGTGCCTACCGGCGCTTTCAACCTGCCACAGCGCCACCAGTTGCTTCGAAGCGTGAGCGACGTGGCGATGATTAATGAACACATGGGCGATGCCCCTCAGCAACGTATGTTGTGCTGGGTGTTGATTGAGGAAGTGCAGGCCGATCAATGGCTGTGCGGAGGCGTTGCTCCTCATGCCCAGGTTGTCCCGTGCATGGTCATCGTCAAGGTGCCCGCCGGCGTCCTTGATGCACCGATGCGCCAGCGCTACGTGAGTGAACTGCATGGCGCCCTACAATCGAACCTGGCGGCGGGGGATCAGCGCCGGTTGCTGAGCTCGATACAGATCGAGGAGGTTGTCGACGGAACGTGGGGGGCGAACGGTGAGATCTGGCATTTGGCCGACTTCACCCGTGCAGCCGGATACGGACATCTCGCTGACTAACGATAGGCGCCCGCCAGAAAGCGTACACCTGTACGCTTATTCGTCCCCCGGTCGAACCGTCGGTTGTTTCAGTCCCTGTCGAGAAAAACGGTTGGCGGTAGTGTTGCGATTCGCGGTGGGGCAGGGGGGGATGCTCGCCTGCCGCCAGCTCGATGCTGAACCTGCGTCACATCCCTGACCGCACCGCGAGCCGCGTTCGATGTCAGTGCCGCGTAGGCCTGAAGTGCCGCCGACACTTTTCGCGCCCGTGCGGCGGGCTGCCAGGCTTGCCCTTCCTTGGCATCCATCGAGTGGTAACGCTGGTTCAACGTTGCCTCATCGACCCTCAGTTCAACGGAACGGTTGGGAATATCGATCTTGATCACGTCCCCTGTTTCCACCAGGCCTATCAGTCCACCTTCCGCCGCTTCCGGTGAGACATGGCCGATGGACAGGCCCGAGCTGCCGCCCGAAAATCGCCCGTCGGTCAAAAGCGCGCAGGACTTGGCCAGCGCTTTGGATTTGAGATAGCTGGTGGGGTAGAGCATTTCCTGCATACCAGGGCCGCCCTTGGGGCCTTCGTAGCGGATGACCACCACATCGCCAGGCACCACCTGGTCGCCAAGGATGCCAGCCACCGCCGCCTCCTGACTTTCGAAAACCACGGCTTTGCCTTCGAACACCAACATGGAGGGGGCGACGCTGGCTGTTTTGACGATACAGCCCTCCGGCGCCAGGTTGCCAAACAGCACCGCGAGGCCGCCGTCCTTGCTGAAAGCCTGTTCAGCGCATCGGATCGCGCCCGTTGACCGGTCTGTGTCCAGGTCATCCCAGCGCGCTGACTGACTGAAGGCTCGCTGGGTGAGGGCATTGCCCGGCGCGGCGCGGAAAAATGTCTGTACTTGCTGGTCTGGGCTACGGGCGATGTCCCAGCGATCCAGCGCATCTTTCAAGGTGGGCGCGTGGATTGTCGGAAGGCTTGTGTCGATCAAGCCTGCGCGGTCCAACTCGCCAAGGATCGCCATGATGCCACCGGCGCGATGCACGTTCTCGATGTGTACATCGCTGCAGGCGGGCGCGACTTTGCACAGCCACGGGACTTGGCGAGACAGCCGGTCAATGTCGGCCATGTTGAACGCCACGCCGCCTTCGCGCGCAGCTGCCAACAGGTGAAGGACCGTGTTGGTCGAGCCGCCCATGGCGATGTCCAGGCTCATGGCGTTTGCAAACGCCGCGCGGTTGGCAATGTTGCGCGGCAACGCACGTGCGTCGTCCTGTTCATACCAACGTTTGGCTAACTCGACGATCAGCCGCCCGCTCTGGCGAAACAAGCCCTCACGCTCAACATGAGTCGCCAGCACCGTGCCATTGCCGGGCAATGCCAGGCCAAGCGCTTCCGTCAGGCAGTTCATTGAGTTGGCGGTGAACATGCCGGAGCATGAGCCGCAGGTGGGGCAGGCGGCGCGTTCGACCGCGGCGACTTCCTCGTCGCTATAGGCGTCATCGGCGGCGATCACCATCGCGTCGATCAAGTCCAGAGACTGGCGCGTGCCGTTGATTACCGCTTTCCCCGCCTCCATCGCCCCGCCAGAAACGAACACGGTCGGAATGTTTAGGCGCGTGGCAGCCATCAACATGCCGGGGGTGATTTTGTCGCAGTTGGAGATGCACACCAGCGCATCGGCGCAATGCGCGTTGACCATGTATTCAACGGCATCGGCGATCAGTTCCCGCGAGGGCAGTGAATAGAGCATGCCGTCATGGCCCATGGCGATACCGTCGTCGACGGCGATGGTGTTGAACTCCTTCGCCACGCCACCGGCCGCCGCCACTTCGCCGGCAACCAGTTGGCCGAGGTCCTTGAGGTGTACGTGGCCTGGAACAAACTGCGTAAAGCTGTTGGCGATGGCAATGATGGGTTTGCCGAAGTCGTCATCGGTCATGCCTGTGGCGCGCCACAGGCTGCGGGCACCGGCCATGTTGCGGCCATGGGTAGTGGTTCTCGAACGATAAGCGGGCATTGAGTCCTCCTGGGCTGACGGTATGGACTCAGGCTAAAGATCGGTTGGATGGCTGTGAAATATATTATTTAATGCTTATTAAGTCTCTGGAGGTATAAGGAATGGATGTTCGCCAGCTCAGGCATTTTGTCGCTGTCGCCCAGACGTTGCATTTCAGCCTGGCAGCGCAACGCCTGTGCATGACCCAGCCGCCGTTGAGCCAGTCGATCATGGCGCTGGAGCGCGAAGTCGGCGCCTCGCTGTTTGTACGGACCAAGCGCAGCGTGGCGCTGACCCCGTTCGCCGAGCAATGGCTACCTCAGGTGCGGGCCGCGCTGGGGGCTATCGATGCGCTGGGTCATACAGCGCAAGCCATCCTTCGCGGCGATGCCGGCGGGTTGGAGCTGTCGTTTGTCAGTACCGCTGACTACAGCATTCTTCCCGTGCTGGTCCAACGGTTCCGCAGCCTGTACCCGGCGGTGGAACTTTCGTTGATGGAGGCTACCAGTGATCTTCAGATCGCTGCGCTGCTCGAGGGCAAGGGGCACGCAGGCATTGTCATTGCCAACCCGTGGGCCACGATCCCCGATCAATTGGCCTACCGGTCTTTGGTCGTCGAGCCACTGATTGCCGCTGTGCCGCAAGCGTGGATGGCGGACGGGCGCCTGGTCGATGTGGAGGGCCGGTTATCTTCGGACGCGATGATATCTTGCCCGCTGGTGGTCTTTCCCAGGCGTGCGGCACCGGCGTTCTATGACCTGGTCACCGGCTACTACGCCGCGTGCGGCGGTAGCCTGCATATTGCCCAGCACGCTATTCAGATGCAGACGATCATTAGCTTGGTATCGGCAGGCATGGGCATCGCGCTGGTGCCGGCGTCATTGCGCCATCTCGCTCGCTCGGGGGTGCGCTATCTCGCTTTGGAAGATAATGCGCCGCATCTGGAAACAGGCCTGGTTTACCGCCGCGACGATACGACACCGACGCTTGCCAACTTCCTGCACATGGCCAGTCAATTGCTCGAACTGGACATGAGTTGATCCTAGGCCGGGCGAGTGAGGTTGTTAACCTGTGGCCGCATGGTTGGGCAATCAACGCCTGGGATTAAAGGGAATTAATACCGATGTGGTTTTTTCTTTCGTTTGCCAAGAGGCCAGATGAGGCGCCTGCTGAGCGAGCGCAGCCGTTTGAACATCCCAACGGCTTTCGCGAGATGACATCGTTGCGCGTTATCATGCCCGACCACCACGCGTTTTCGACCGCTGCCACCTGCGCAAACCAGCTGAAAGGATTTGAAATTGTTCAGGGTGATGAACACCTGCTCTTACTGGAAATCGATCATGGCGCCAGCGGCCAGGCACACGATTTCCGTCCCGGGTTGCCGATGATTGTGAACTGGTGATGCATTGGCCTGGAGGGCCCGTTCTATCTTGATGATCTGGAGCCCACGGTGGTCGGCGCTGCCATAGACCGTGCGGTGGGTTACAACACGGGCAATGACGAATATCACCCGACGGCGGGGGATTTCCCTGGATGCAACATGACGCCGATGTACGTGCTAGTCCGTGCTCGATAGTTCGAAATTGGCGAATCCATAGAGTTTATTGGTGAGAGAGTCAATACCGGTGTCGGGCTGTTTGCATATTTTTAGAGTGTGTTCAGCTGATGTTCAGAACTCGCATGCTAGTTGATTAGTTGAGTCAATAGGTCGCATGTTGTTTAACAACTTTTCACTGTTTTTGTCTGGATGGCGCAAAAAGCAAAATGCTAGCCTGCGAGTTTTTTGGGATAGCAGGTCCACATGAAAGTGCTAAAGGAAATGGCTGTAAAAAAGCCATGCTCATTTATTTTTATATTGACATTTCTCATATTCGCAGTGTTGCAATACAAGCCTGCTGTGCTCAATTACACAACGCGCTTTGTCGATTTTGCTCAATATATGCTCGCGCATGGGGTGACGCTGTTTCCAATTGCGGATGATCTGCGGCCATATCCCGATTACACGGTGATCAATACGCTCCTTGTTTATCTGGTTTCTTTGCCGTTTGGTCGTGTATCGATTCTTTCAATGGGCCTTCCTTTCTGTGTTGCCGCGGCCTTGATGCTGGTGTTTGTTTACAAGCTCGGTGCATTGCATGAGAAAAAATGGGGCGCATATGGTGTTGTGTTTGCCCTGTTCACCTGGTCATTTCTGGACGGCGTGAACTCCTTGGCACTGGATATATACCCCGCGCTTTTTACAGTGGTGTGTTTTTATCTGGCCTACACGGGAGAGGTATACAAACAGCGTTTTCGCTTGCTGCTTGTGCTCGCGGGCCTTGCGCTGGGCTTTGCATTTCGTGGCCCTATTGGTCTGATCGGCCCTGCCAGTGTGGTCGCCGCTTATTATTTTTTGAGCAAGCAATGGCGCATGCTGGTTGTGTTTTGCTTGCTGGCGGGCTTGGTCCTGGCCACAGGCATTGCGGTGCTGACATGGGCTGCCTACGTACAAGGTGGAGACGCGTTTCTACAAGAGGTATTGATCATGCAAGGGTTGGGGCGGTTTGGCAGTGATCACTCGTCCCGTTATTACTTCTATTTCTCTGCCGGCTTGCTGACCTATGGCGTAACAGCTCTTATCGCTTTGAACGTTATCGTCAAGAAGGGGAAGTGCTTTTTTGAACGCTCACCTGATCCGGCCACGAACATGCTCTTGTATCTCTCGGGCTGGCTCCTTGTGGTGATCGTACTGTTCACGATTCCAAGCTCCAAGAAGGCGCGTTACATACTTTCAATTACACCCGCTATTTCCTTGTTGGCTGCCTACATCTTCGTGGATCGCAGCGCTCTCTTTGCAAGTACCCGAGACAAACTGCTGAGGTTTTGCTTAAACCTGCCAGTGGTTGGCCTGGGAGTGTTACTGCTCGCGTTTATTCATGGTCTGTATGCGGCGACTCCACTTCAGCCGAACTATCTCGGTGCGTCCATGGGGTTGATTGCCCTTGTTGCCGTTAGGCCCTGGATGGTGACACGTTTCAGCGTGCATCCACATCGTGAATTTGTGATTTTCTCTTTTGGTGCTGTCGCCTTCCTTATATTGGACATGTTTTTCTTTAACTCGGTTACTTACCACCTGGAGTTGGCCAATGAGCCGACACCCAAGTTTTTGCCGTATTGGTTTTGGTGAGGTCTACGGTCAAAGGGGTACTGAGTTGCAGCAACTTCAGCTTTGATGCTACGGCCAGGATTAGACAACAGCTGGGGGCCAGTTGAGAGCGCTGTAAGCGCAGTCAGTTCAGTAACACGATTAAGGCGTCGGCCGGCCGAAGTCTCACCTCGATATTGTCTGCCACGCCTTCAAGGAAACTCATGGGAGTGAAGTGCGTCGAAGCAATGTGACTATGGCCATCGATAATTGTTAGTCCGCTGCTGCGCTCAGACTCGTCATTCATCGTCCCCCTGCTGCTTGCGCAGGAAGCGTGCGTAACGTTCCATCATTTGCCTGACAACACCATCACTGTTGCGGTCGACGCCAAAAACGTAGCGGGGGAAATCCAGTTCTTTCTGTACGTTCCAGATCTGCTCGTGCTGGTCAGGGGAAAAGTATTGCGCCGGATCGCCCACGGCGACCCAGCCAATCGGCAGTGTCGCGCCGGCTTCTACCCTGGTTCTGATATGCACCACAGCATTGATGCGAACCTCCGCGCCTTTGCCGATGCAAGCACCGTTAAAGACCGAGGCGCCGGTCGCGACAAACACTTCATCGTCGATCCTGCAGCCGCTCAAATGACTGTGTGGCCCTACCATCACATGGTTACCGATATGGCAATCATCATGGGCCGTACTGCGAATTACCGCATTTTCCATGATGATGCAGTTCTCTCCGATCATCAGCGTACCCCCTTCTGCAACGAGGACCGCGCCATGACCTACAACGGTACCCGCTCCGATAGAGATATTGCCTTCCAGGATAGCGCTCGATGCAATCCGCGCCGTGGCGGCGATTTGCTGGCGTACAGCGGAGTTCGGTTTGGCTTTGTCAGGCATACAATGCTCCCGTGATTCCATTCAGTTACTGTTTTTCTCCAGAAACGAACAATACCCCGATCCCCGCCCAGCCGCCTGGGCTCTCGATACTTTCCTTGATCGCAGCCATTTCACGCTGAGCCTGTTCGAGTTCGGCTTGCGGGATCACTTCCATCTTGTAACCAAAGACCAGGTCACAAAATGCCGTTGCACCAATCAGCGACGTGGACACCAGTAACATGCTGCAGCGGATGTCACTGTAGCCGGTTTCCTCAAGGTAATTTGCCAGCTTGCTGCCCACATGGCGATCACCGCCGCGAGCGGCCTGAGCCCGTGCAACACGGGCCAGGAAAGATTGCAGCTCGGGAGGTTGAGGCGCTGCGCCGAACCAGCGGTCGTCGATGTCGCAAATACAGAGTCGTCCACCGATAGCGAGACTCCGGTGGATGTTGCGCAACGCACTCAATGGGTCGGATAAATGCTGGAATACCATCCGCGCATAGCTGAAGTCGTATTGCCCTGGTTCGGTCAGGGCGTCGTCATAGCGATTGCATTGACGAACCTGTGCGTCGTTGACCCCCGCGCTGGAGAGCTGCGCGCGCGTTTCCTTGATACTGGTTTCATTGCAGTCAAGTGCCAGCAGCCGACGGGGAAGGGCACGAAGCGCAATCTGAGTCGTGATTATTCCCTGACGAGTTGTGCGTAGTAAGCATGTAGAACTGCTTTGCGGCATCAGATTGACCAGTTGTCCGTCCTCCAGAAACGGCGCAGCGATGTCCGCAGGCATCAGTGTGTAGCCGAGGCTGGCCAGTACAGCATCCTGAACCATGGGTAATGACGGCACATAGTGACAAGGAAATCGCGCGATCGAGACCCCGAGCAGCTCACGAAGGCATGCGCTATGGCCAGTGGATGAACTTCAAAGCCATCAAGCGCATCGGCAACGACCGATACACATCCTTGCACGTCACCGCGTTTGAGGATATTCAAACTAGAGCATCGATCATCCGAGATGATTTCTACGCAAACCTGCTCAGCGCGCATCAGTTCGATCAGTAACGGCGCGAACCATGTATTGAGTGAGTCGGGATGTACGCCAATGGCAACTTTTGAGCTCATACTGCTTTTGTGCGAGAGCAACTTAAGAACATCATGTTCAAGCGAACGCAAGGCCGAGGCGTGCTGTAGTAAAGCCTGGCCTGCCGACGTGGGGTGAATGGGCCGTTCTCGAATAATTAAAATGGTTGAAAGAGAGTTTTCCAGCGACTTGATCCGTTGCGAAATAGCGCCGCCGGTAATATTAAGGGCCGATGCAGCACGCTCAGAGCTCTTATGTTCTATGACGCAGGCAAATGCTTCCAACTGTTGGCGATCCAGCGTGTCAACCTTCCTGTGAACCAGCGTTAATAACGTTAAAAACGCGTGGTCATGAACATCCGTGTACTCATGGCAGTATTGCCATCACATACATTTCACACTGGCCGTAATCCGAAAAGCCGGATCGATTGAAGCAGGAAGACTAATGCGGGGAACTCGCCCCGGTTGAACCAAATCGCAAGTCGTCAACTATAATTGACTGTCGAGTTTGTATTCTCTCTATAAATTGGAAGCCGTTCAGGCGGTAGATTCATAAATCAGTCTCCTCAGCTCAACAGATCATCGAGGGCTGAACGGAACAACGCTTGCGGATATTGTCATCGAAACGCAGATGAATATCGCGGACGTCAGCCGGCAGTGGGAGTGGCGTATCACCACTGACCACCACCAGGATTTGGCTCTGAGTCACTTTCCCAACCTTCGCCGATCGCGACCAGCCGCCGGCGACCCAGCTGTGAAATTCGCCACATCTAGAACAGGCGGGTTTCATGTGCGCTGAACGGCTGACCCTGCATGATTGCTGTAAGCGTATGGCGAATTCAGTATCGGCCTCAGCCCGCGAACCTGGTTCCCGTTCTAAGCACAGGCTCTATTTTTTTCCGTATAGAGCGCATCGAAGTTGACGGGGGCCAGCATCAGCGGCGGGAAACACCCCTTCAGCATGAGGGTGTCGAGGGTTTCACGAATATAAGGAAACATGACCAGAGGGCAGGCGGAGTTGAGGGCTTCATCCAGTTTTTGCTCGGGGAAACCTTTGATCACAAACAGTGCGGCCTGGTCGACCTCGACCAAGAAGGCGAGAATACCGTCGTTTTTTGCGGTGACCGATATGGACAGCACCACTTCATAGATGCTATCACCGATCGATTCGTGGCTGACATTCAAATCCAGGCTGATCTCAGGTTTCCAGTTCTGCTTGAAAACCTTCGCCGCATTCGGCGCTTCGAAGGATGAACTTTTAATATAGATTTTTTGTAATGCGAAGAACGGTTGTTCGGCGCTGTGGGTATTTTTATTTTTATCCAACATGTCACACCTCATAATGCATTTTAGTTTATTAAACAGGCTTGCAACGGGAGGAATCTTGGGAATACTCCGGCCGGAGTCCGGCCGGGGTATCACTTAGGGCGGACGCCGATTAAGCGTTCACGGGGGCGGGCAGATCCAGCCAATCAAACAAGGCTTTCAGATCCGGCTGGAAGTCGTGAATGACCGGATACCAGGGCGTGGGGGCCTCGATATCGTGCATCACTCCACAACTTGGGCAATAGTATTCACGATAGACCTGCCAATTGGTGTCTGGGGCCATCAGCGTGGGATAAACTTCCTGCATCTTCTCTTTGCTGTCACGCACGTAGATCAGCGCATTGAGCTTCCAGTTTTTTTGGTAATCGCCATACTCATGACCACAGGAGCATTTGGTGACAAGTTTTTTATCTTGCTGGGTTTCTGCCAGAAACAGGTGAGGACCAAAGGGCATGATGATCTTATCATTCCAGGATACCTGCTCCTGCAACACGGCAACGTAATTGGCATAGCGCTCTTTGTCCTTGGGCAAAGATAACATGCGGTGCAGAGTATCCCAGTCCAAATCCCCTTTGACCAAATCGGACACTTGTTTTTTGGTATAAGTTGACATAATCAGTCTCTCTTTTATTTTTTGAATTGTGAGATGCCATTGAAGAGGACGCTCAGGCATCCCCTTCGTAGACAATCACTGTTCGGTCATGATCACGGGGTGAACATCGGGTAATTCGCTCAGATCCATATGGTGTTTGGCGCCAAACATGGGTATATCGAGTTCTTCCTCTTTCAATTCCCAGCTGGCCGGCAGATCCCAAAACGTTTTGAATTCGGCGAGGAACTTCTCTGACAGATAAAAGCTGGAGGCGAACATCTGCTGGACCTGGACCGATGCCTTCTTATCCAGAATTTTCTGACGCTCCTGCTCCATCCATTGATGGGTCAGTTGGCCCCGGGCGATCCGCTCCTGGCGGATCGCCTGCCGGCGTGCCGCCGTTTTCTTTTCATCTACTATCCAGTCGCCGGCTTTGTTCTGGGAGATCACTACGCCGTAAACCTTTTGGGCAAATTCCGGCAGCACGAAGTTCTGGTTGAGGTCTTCGGCGACCGCCGCCGGATCGCGATCCAAGGGATCACCGAAGCCCGGACCGCCACGCAGGTAGTTGAGGTAGAGATCGCCATTTTCGAAGATCGTTTCGGTGGTGATGCACTGCTTATCGCGCTTAACCCGCGCACCGGCGTCGAGGTGTTTCTCGAATTCGCAGGCGCCGGGGTCACGATCTTTACCCAGGGGCAGCGACTTGCCCGCCTTGATGCGATCCAAAAGACCGGTGTTATGGGCTTCGAAGCGGTAACCGGTCGCGGCCGGATAACCGCCCATCAGCCCCCAGTCGCTGTTCATATAGCCGTTGCCCATAAAGAACATGGTCCAATCGGCGGAACCCCAGACCATGCGCAGGGTTTCGAATCCGAGACCGCCGCGGTATTTACCGTAACCGCCGGTATTGGTCTTGATGGTCCGTCCCATATAGAGCAGGGGTTCGGCCAGTTCCCAAATCTCGATATCGCCCATGTCCCCTTCGGGATTCCAGATTGCCGCGGCGTGATTCAGGCCATCCTTGACGGCGCAGGCGCCCGTGCCGCAGGCCGCGGTTTCGAAGCTGTTGACGGCATGGATCTCGCCTTCCTGGTTGATACCGCCACCCTGGAGCCAGTTGCAGGGGTTGGAGTTGCCCGCGTTGACCTCCTCCAGATAGCCGCGGCCGAAATAGGTCCGGCTCACGCCGCGCCACAGGGAACTCCAGGAAGAGACCAGGAAGTGCCAGGCATCGGCGTGGGCGGTACGGCGGTCATCCGGATTGGTCCAGGTGCCTTTGGGCATCCGGAATTCGGTGGCGTAACGGGCACCGTCATTGATCCGCTCGGTGGGCACCAGGGACTGGGTCATCATGACCCAGATGCCGCTGGTGAAGGCCACCGGGTTGGCATTGTAGGTGTGCCAGCCCCAGCGGCTGCAGCCCTCGAAATCGAGGCGCCAGGTGGCGTCGGGTTTTACCGTGATTTCGCAAGGGGCATGCATGATTGTATCGATCTTGGCGAAGGGCGGAACGACCACATCTTCGTGCATATAGGGCACGTCCACAAAGGCGACGGTGCGGATCTTGCCGGGAATGGTCATTGCCTTGATCCGGCTGATGAGCCCGCGCCGGCCATCCTCGATCACTTCCGTGGCAAATTTTGTATAGGCGGCGAGACCCTCTTCACGGACCGTCTCCTCGACCAGATCGCGGATCATATGGCAGCCGGCGATACGGGTCTTCTCGTCCAGGATCCAATACTTGGGGGTGCGCACATTGCGCTGGCTCTCGTGGAGCCAATCCCGCAGCGGTGTGTCATTGATGCCAGTCTTACGACAGGTGATCTGCACTCCGTCACCGAAGCGCTGGACCTGGCCGTTGGACATGGAGCCCGGGCCCACCGCGCCCACATCGATGACGTGGGTCACGCCGCCAACCCAGCCGATCAACTGACCTTCATGGAAAATCGGTACGATGGTGGCGATATCGCAAGGGTGAACGTTGCCGATCTGGCAATCGTTGTTGGTGAACATGTCACCTGGGTTAATTCCGGGGTTAGATTCCCAGTTATTCTGAATCATGTATTTGATGGCGGCGCCCATGGTCCCCACATGAATAATGATTCCCGTGGAGGTGGCGATACAGTCCCCCGCCACGTTATAGAGGGTAAAGCACAGCTCCCCCTCCTGCTCGACGATGGGCGATGCCGCAATCTTCTTGGCCACTTCACGGGAATTGACCAACCCCGCACGGAGCTTGGAAAAGATCCGTTCATAACCGATGGGGTCCGACTCTTTAAATTCCAGCCGTTCCAAGCCGTTGTAGTACCCGGTTTTTTCCGTGCGTTGCAGAATCAGATTGCGATAATCATTGAGCGTTAGTCCGCTATCCAGCAGTTTTCCCGCCTGGACATAGGTTTCTTGAATAGTCATGAGAGGTCCTCTACTTGTTATATTTATAATTGGGTAGTTAGCATTCGATCAGATGGAACAGACGGTTCACATCCAGGAAAGTCTGGAATCCCGGCGGTATAACGTAAGTAGTGGCATCGGATTCGATGACCGCAGGACCTTTTATTTCGTTACCGGGCTTGAGCTTTTCCATATGATAAATAGCGGCGTCGACCCACTCTTTTTCGTAATAGAAGGGCCGGGTACCCAAGCGTGATTCAGGAGGTGGAGTAGGGCCGGCTTCCGGCTCCTCCGGAATATTCGGTTTCTTGGTTTCCACGGAGCCACGCATGATGGCGCCGGTGATCCCGTAACCCAATTCCGGCGATCGCGCGGCGTCGGCGTAAACCCGCGCGTAGGTATCGTTGAACGACTGCACCAGGTCGTCCCAGTCCTCGGCACCGGACAGTTCCGCCACCGGCGAATCGATTTCCAGATCGTTCAACTGCCCCAGGTATTGCATGGAGTAACCGGGGGTCAGAGTGACCTCCTCGTCCTTGAAACCGTTGATCCGGAATTCTTCCAGAACCTTGATGCGCAGTTCGTTCCAGGCTGACTGCAGGGTGGTAGTTGCCGCGGTGATATCCTCGGTGGTGGACTTCTCGTTGATACCGATATCGACACTTTTGTCGTAGCGATACTCGAAATCGGCGGTCGCACAGCCGAAGGCGGAGAAGCCGGCCGCCCAAGCGGGCACGATGGTCTCCTTGAAGCCCAGCCCCTTGGTATAGCCATAGGCATGCACGGGACCGCCGCCGCCGTAAGAGAAGCAGACGAAGTCGGAGGGGCTGTAGCCCTTGCCGGTGATCATGGCGCGCAGATGCTGGCGCAGGGAGAGATCCAGCAGCTCGATGACCCCGGCGGCAGCGTCCTCCACCGAGAGCCCCAGGGGGCGGCGATCTGACGCTTAATCTCGCGCCGCGCCCGCTCGACATCCAGTTTCAGGATCCCGCCGAGGAAGTTCTCGGGATTCAGATAGCCGAGGATGATGTGGCAGTCGGTCACGGAGACGGTATCGAGCCCCCCTTCCGGCCAGCAGGTACCGACCTTATAGCCCGCACTGTCCGGCCCTAGCTTGATGGCATTGGCATGGGGGTCGATGCGCACGAAGCTCCCGGCGCCGGCACCGATGGAGTCCATCGCCACCAGCGGCAGAGAAAGCACCAGGCGCGCCATATCCCCGTCTTTATGGATGGCGAAATTGTTCTTGGTGATCAGCGCCATGTCGAAGCTGGTCCCGCCGATGTCGGAACAGGCGATATTCTCGTAGCCAAGTTTTTCACCCAGAAATTTGGCCCCGATCACGCCGCCGATCGGTCCCGATACTAAGGATCGTGCCAGCTCTTTGGCTTTCCAGCTGATGGTGCCGCCATGGCTGGCCATGACCCGCAGGTCGAACTGGCCGCCGACATCCTTCATGCTGTTGCTGATGGTCCCCAGGGTGGCGCGGGATGGTTCGGCCGCGTAAGCCTCCAGGATGGTGGTGTTGGTGCGATGGCTTTCCTTGCGCATCGGGTAGTAGTCCACGGAGGCGAACACCGGGATCTCGACCCCCATCTCCCGGGCGACTTCCTTGCAGACATCGCGGACGGCCTTTTCGTGATGCCCGTTCAGGTAGGAGCTCAGTAGACTAATGACGATCGTCTTGCAGCCCTGCTCGATCAGTTCCCGCGCGGCCTCCCGGGCCTCGTGGAGGCGCAGCGGAATCACCACATTGCCCTTGGAGTCGATCCGTTCGGTGACGCCGCGGGTGTCCTTGATGCTCACCAGGGGATCGTCATAGCGATGGGTATTGAGGTGAATGCGATCCTCGAAGGCGTAACCCAGATAGCTCTGGACGGCGCGCCCCATACGGTGAAAATCTTCAAATCCCTTGCTGACGATCAGCCCGGTACGCAGCCCCTTGCGTCCCACGACGCGGTTGAGCATGGCGGTTCCCGAGAAGACGCAGGTCACCATTTCGGGGAAAACATCCTCCACCGTTCTATCCCAATGGGCCAGGGCGTCCTTGCTGGACTCCAGCACCGCCTGGGATTCGTTGGCGTTACTCTGCGCTTTGCCGACGACAAACGTCCCGTCGGCCCGCACAAAAAAGGTATCAGTCATAGTGCCACCGGCATCAATACCGAGGACTTCTACTGGATTCGCTAATTGATTCAAAGTTATATCCTCTAATTATTCTTATTGCGGATTGCTGACGCTGTTTGCCCGTTCCCGATCAGGAGCGGCACATGAGGTCATCCAAACCCACCGGCCTGGACAACTGCTTGAATACATAGCAGCGGTTGTGCCAACAAAAAATAAGCCAACAAAAACAATAGAAAACATTCGTTTTTTTAAAAAAACCAACTTTAGTGGATGGTATTGCGTTCGAAAATCGGTCGCCTATCGACCGCTAATCGAACTCTTCCAGGTAGTAGCGTTGGGATGAGAAAGAAGGAGTGCATCATCGGCGCAGATTTGGCCTGAACCAACAATTGTAAATAGGTCAAGGTGGGGTCAAGCTAAGAACAGCTTCTCTAATAATAAATAGAATTAAAGGGGTGACTATCATGAAGCAGAACCCGCCATTACGCAGATCGGTGGCTGTTGAGCAACCCGGGCGCATCGCCGATGCGCGGGAACGGTTACTGAGCATCGGCACCCTTCCCGACGAAACCGTCCGCTCGGTGATCAAAGCCTCGTGGCAACGTTGTGTCTCTAAAGAGGTGAACCCCCTGGTGGCCAAACAGGCCATCGACCTCAAGAGTGCGCAATTGGAGAAGATCCGGGCCGCTCACCAGGAGCTGATCTGTGCCTCGGAAACCATCATGCGTGATGCCCACGATCTCTTGGCCCAATCCGGCACCATCATGCACCTGGTGGCCCCTTCCGGCGTGATCCTGCGCAGCCACGGCGATCCGAAGACGCTGGAACTGGCCAATCAATTCCGGCTCGTGCCCGGCGCCAACTGGGCCGAGAGTGTTGCGGGGACCAATGCCATAGGTACGGCGCTGCGTATCGGCTCTCCGGTGCAGGTACACGCCTACGAACATTTCTGTGCAAACATCAGCAACTGGACCTGCTCCGCCGCCGTCATCAGGGATCCCTTCGAAAACAAGGTGCTCGGCGCAGTCAATATCTCCGGGCTCAAGAACACCCAGCACGATTACTGTCTGGCGCTGGCCGTCTCCGGTGCCCACCGTATCGAAGGGCAACTGGCTCACCTGCTGCTGTCCAAGCGCGAACTGCTGTTGGGCGAAACCCTGGGGCGCTTCACGTCCCCTGGCAATGACGGCCTGTTGCTGATGGATCTGGAGGGGCGACTGGTGCGCGGCAATGGGCACGCGGAGCGTGTGCTGGCGGCGCACGGCATCAAGCTGGACCTTACCCCCTATAGTCCCGTCCTCTCCCTGAACGGGGAGGGGCGTCTGGCGCCACGGGTGGAACTGATTCTGCCGCGGTTAGCGCGAGAATGGATCGAGCCGGTCCGCCACCGTGGAGAAACGATCGGTTACTTCGCGGTGATCCCCTTTCCCAGACCGCGCACTACGCGCGTGGAGAAGGACGACAAACGCACCCAGGAGACGCCCCGTCATGCTGGCTTTTCTCGCTTGATCGGCCAGAGCCCGCTGTTTCTCAAAACCGTACAGCAGGCGCAACGCCTGGCCAAAGCGCCCATCCCCATTTTGCTGCAGGGCGAGACCGGCGTCGGTAAGGAGCTGTTTGCCAACGCGATGCACGAGGCCGGCCCCCATTGCGAGGGCGCCTTCATCGCCCTCAATTGCGGCGGCCTGTCCCGTGACCTGCTAGCGGGAGAGCTGTTTGGCTATGTGGAGGGGGCCTTTACCGGCGCCCGGCGTGGCGGGATGACCGGCAAGATCGAGGCCGCCAATGGGGGAACCCTGTTTCTGGACGAGATCGGCGAGATGCCCCTGGACCTGCAACCCCTGTTCCTGCGGGTGCTACAGGAGTTGGAAATCTGCCGGGTCGGTGAAACCCGTCCACGCAAGGTGAACTTCCGCCTGATCGCCGCCACCAATCGCGACCTGACCGAGGAGGTCGCAGCAGGGCGCTTCCGGATGGACCTCTACTACCGCATCTCGTCCATGACCCTGACCCTGCCTGCCCTGCGAGAACGACGGGGGGACACGACCCTGCTGGCCGAGCATATCCTGGCACGGCTGGTCGAACAGCATGGCGGCGTACCCAAGCGGCTGAGCCTGGATTTACAGACCGCGCTCGAAGGCCACTCCTGGCCCGGCAATATTCGGGAGTTGAGCAACCTGGTGACGGCCGCCTATTTCCTCTGCGATGGCGGCGAACTGACCCCCGCCGATTTGCCGGTGACCCTTTGCGCTTCGGCCGCTAGAGTTGAGGAAGCCAGTGACCATCCCCTGGAGTCGGCCGAGAAAGCGGTGATCGCCGAAGTCATTCTCGAGCAGGGCGGCAACCTGACCCGCGCGGCCAAGGCATTGAATATCGCCAAGAGCACCCTCTATAGCAAACTGAAAAAATATGACCTGCCCCGCCCCGACTGACGCATTAGGGGAGGGCGGAGTGAATAAAAATAAATCACTCCGACCCGAATGGCCCTCGGCTACCGGAAGTGAGGAGCCCCACCGCTATGCCGAAAGTAAAATCGGATAGGCTTGAAAGTGCATATTTTCGTCTACTCCGCAGATTCCCCTCGATGTGTTGGCTCACGAAGACACTGCCTTTCCGCTCCGCGGATGTTTGCGGAGTAGCGGCATGGCCGGTGTTAAAAAATGATCGCTATGGGCCAATTTCTGCCTGTCGTTACCGGCAGCAATGAACAGCTCTCTGCCGATCATGGTTACTAAGCGTGCTGGTCAAGTCCGTTGCAATCGTTGGTCAGGTCGAATGCAAGCGCCTGGTCAAGAGCGATGCAAATGAGTGCTGGGGTAATCTGAATCGGTTTTTTATACTCTTGATTATTATGGTTAATGTTTGTTTTCAATTTTGATTGGAATACCTCCCTTTACCCTCCCCTCGGCCGGTTAAGTTCCATCTGGCAACATTTCTTGGCGTTCATGATAAGCAGTGACATATTTACCGCTTTCGGGATAGCAGGCAGAAACCGGCCGATTCTGTTGAAAAAGTCGGTCTCGGTTTTCATGACAGAAAAGTACACGTCTGAGATTGAAATCCCTGTTTTGAGCAGAGGGTGCTGGATTCGGATTTCACGTAGCCGCGTGAAAAAATGACGTTTTCGCACGATTACGGTTTTTGCCTTGTTTTAGGCTTTAGCGGCGCTGACAAGCAGTTCGACCAGCAGTCGCGAGTTAGCCAGCTTTGCCTCGCCACATGCTCGTGCCGGTGCATGTCCGTCGGGCACCCAAGCGTCCCAAACTTCGTTCATCGCTTCAAAGTCAGCCATGTCAGCCAACCAAATGGTCACTTGCAGCAGGTGCTCACGCGAGGAGCCTGCTTCTTTTAACAGTGCATCGACGCGAGACAATGCTGTACGAGTCTGGTCCGCTACTGATTCGTGCTCATCGCCTACCTGGCCTGCCAAATACACGGTATCGCCATGCGTCACGATCTGGCTCATTCGCTTGTTGGTATGTTGGCGCGTGATGGTGCTCATCAAAATTCTCCTATGGAATGTATCGTTAAAATCTGCTGACCGAGAAATGCTCTAGCCAGTCGGGAGCCTTTCCTGCAATGCATTGAGCAACCAGCTCGCCAGTTGCACCTGCCAGAGTTAACCCAAGGTGCTGATGGCCAAATGCATAAATCACTCGGGGATCATTTGGCGAAGGCCCAATCACCGGCAGGGAATCTGGAAGGGATGGGCGGTAACCAATCCATTGGCGTGCCACCGGTGCTGTGATGCCCATAACCCGACGTGCGTGGCGCTCCAGGTAGTCAAATCTTTTGGGGTTCGCAGGGTCGTTGATTGAGCCTAGTTCTACAGTACCCGCGACTCTCAGGCGGCCCTCCATCGGTGTCATATAAAATGCGTTCTCGACAGGGCAGCAGGGTCTGCTGAGCAGTGGCTGATCCATATCAAATTCGATGTGATATCCACGCTCTGTATCCAGTGGGACACGGTCACCCAGTTGGGCGGCCAGCAAAGCAGACCACGCGCCACTGCATACAACTATTCGGTCTGTCTTATAGGTTTCACCGCTGGCGCTGGACAACGTCACGCCGTCTGCCCCCGACTTTATTCCCGTGATTGTGGCTTTGATGAGTGAGCCATCGGCGACCAGAGGAGCTGCGAGTGCCTCAATGAACGCTTTGGGATCGTTCATGTGGGATGAGTCTGGGAACATTAGGCCTGCGACAGACTTGCCTCCCAGTGCAGGCTCCATTTGATCGACTTCTGAAGCAGTGAGTACTTGCTGAGGAATTCCCAAGGCACGGCGCCATTCAATGGCTTGCTGGGCTCCTGCAAAACCAGCATCCGTGCCGTAGCTATAAAGGCATCCGTTGTGGCTCAGACGACGATTCGCTTCCGGGCATTTGTCCAGGAGTGGCGCATAACCGGTGTAAACGTGCTGGAGAATCTGATGCAAAGCTTTTGAGTTCGCCTCGAATCGAGAGTTTCTGCATTCGTTCAGAAACCTAAGCAACCATGGCATCAGCTTAGGTAGCCGCGCCCAGTTGATTACGAAAGGTGATTCGGATGAAAACAATAGTGACGGCAGTGATGTCAGTATCGAAGGTTGAGCGATAGGCATCACGCCATAAGGCGCCAACGTTCCCGCATTACCAAACGAAGCGCCCGAGGCGATGGAGTCGCGTTCGATCAGTAAAACCTTGTAGCCCTGGCGTCGAAGCCACAAGGCGGTTGAAACACCAACGATTCCGGCCCCAATGACGGCCACATCACCTTTGATAGACAGTGTCATCTGTTCAGATCCGGTTGTGCATGTAGAGGTGACCCTGCCGGGCGAGCTGGCTGATCACCTTCAAAGCTTTAACGAGGTGCTCTCGGGAAAGGGCTGCCGAGATATTGATCCGCACCGCTTGAGGTGAAAGCTCGGACCTCAGGGTGAATGCTCCTCCTGCAAGCAAGATCACCCCTCGTTCCTGGCACAGGAGCGCAAAGCGTGAGCCAATCCACGGTTCAGGCAAAATGAGCCATGCATGGGTGCCTGTGGGGCTGTTCTGAAATTCCAGGCCATCCAGATGCTCTGCGAGCAATGACTGCCGTTCGCGTAGCTCTTCTTTTTGCTCGGTAACCAGTTGTTCCGCGTGACCTTCTTCGATCAATTTTGCTGCGATGAGCGATGTCAACGGAGATGTGCTCCAGCAATCGATTCGTTGCATCGTCGATATGTCCTGAACCAACTGCGGCGGTGCAAGAACAAACCCCATCCGCAGCCCTGGCGCGATGCATTTTGATAGAGCGGAAATATAGATTGTCCTATCAGGCAGCAGGCTCACAAATGGAGGTGGAGAGCTATCCAGCAAAGGGCGATATACGTCGTCCTCGATCACCAGAAGGTTGGTCTCTCGAATCACCGCTGCGAGTGCTTCCCTGCGCTCCAGGTCCAACGTAATGGCTGTTGGGTTTTGAATTGAAGGGACCAAAAAAACAAGGCGCGGATCATATTCGTCGCATGCGATTTTCAGGGCCTCTGGTGACATGCCCCTGGCATCAGCGTCGACGCCAATTAGAACCAGACCAAGTGACCGACACAGGGCGTTAATACCCTGATAGGTCACGCTATCGGCCAGCACCACATCGCCTGCATTCGTCAGGCTTCTAAGGGTGTTCGCGATCCCATGCTGGGCGCCTTCGACGATCAGCATTCGTGATGCTTCTGCGGGTACGCCGGTATGACATAACCACTGGGCAGCAGCCTCGCGGGCCCACAGGGGGCCTTCTGAAGGATGGTAATCCTTCATGTCGATGAAGCGCGGGTCTGCGTGGAGTCGAGGCAGTAGCGCTGCCAAAACTCGATTGAATCCTATTGTCGCGGGGCGGTTGACACTCAGATCGATGGTGTCCGGGTCATTGCTCGGCGCGGATTGGAATTGAGCTGCGGGATGGCGAGGAAGTGATACCTGGGTTCCGCGACCAGGCCGGCTCTGCACCAGTCCTTTCTGCTGAAGTACCGCCATGGCTCGGGTCACGGTGGTGATGTTCAATCCAAGCACGCTTGCGAAGTCCCTGTGCGGCGGTAAGCGGTCTCCCGGCTGCACCTTGCCGCTCTCGATAGCGTCCGCCAAAGCGTCTGCAAGCTGCATATATAGCGTCTCACTGTTACCGCGCTGCAAAGCGGCGCTGGCTTTCAGGTCATCTAGCAATTGGTTAGATGCATTCACGGTGTGTTTTCCCTGATTGTCATGCTTGTAATGCAACAAGCGAGACAATTACCTAAGTTTTAATGATTTTTATCCGATAAAACGACCGTTGACAAGCAAAAAAACTCTCTTTAAGGTGGATATTGTAATGCTTGTCATGGTTGCGAACACAAAGATCGGCTGCTACGTCCAGCCTGGATCGAGACCACCGTAACAATCGAACCCACTCTGCCGAGCTCATCATTTTTAGTAGGTGATCTATGTCTGACTCAAAATTTGTTACGCAGGGCTTCTCCAGGCGCGGTTTTCTTAAGGCCACCGGCTATGGCTCTATGGCCGCCGTCGCATTGGGCGCCTTGGGCCCCATGTCCAAAGTGTTCGCTGCCGGTGAGCCAATCAAGACCATTCGCCCTGGTTATCTGACCGCCGCGTGTCTCGGGGAAATGCCCCTGGGCGCTGTGCGTGATGGGGTTCCTATTGGTACTGACCTTGAATTGCTTAAGGTTATTGCTGACCGACTAGAGCTGAAGCTGGATGTTCAGACTATGGGCTTCCCTGCGGTTGTTGAGGCCGTTCGTTCTGGTCGTGCAGATTGGTTCGGCGGTAACTTTGCCTGGAACCCCATGCGGTCGAAAATTTTGCTGCTGACTGACTCGGTTTTCTACACGAGCGCCTACCTGCTGATGCGTGATGAGGAGCCTTTCACTACGTCAATGGCCGTGGCTGATCTGAAGGGCCGTACCATCGGTAGCTATACCGGTTACTTCTCGATCCCGGACATGAAAAAAGTACCGGGTGTGAAAGAGGTCAAGTTGTATGACGGCACTGATGCTTGTCTTCGTGATGTCCGGGCCGGGCGCCTTGACTTTGCTGTGCTGGACGCCCCAACCATCGACTACATGATCCTTCAGGACCCAAGCCTGAAGCTCAAGCAAGTACCTATCGTTTTCGATGAAAAATACCCAGCCTTGACCGGCAAGTTCGAGGCGATCTGGGGCATTCATCCGCAAAACCAGGACCTGTTCGATGCCGTAAACCAAGGTCTTCGCTGGGTGAAGTCTACTAATCAGATCAAGCCTATTCTTGCCAAATACGGCATCAAGAATGACGACTACCTTGTGCCGATGGCCAAAGATGGTCGACTCGGTGTAGACCGAGATGAGAAAGGCAATGTTATAGGACCGTTCAAGCACGAACCTCGCGACTTTAGCCAAGCCTTTGCCTGAACAGCGCTGCTTTAACACCGGCCTCATCACTTACGGATAACGCTCATGGCTGTAATGAACCCACTGGTGCGCGTCGAGGGATTACACAAATCCTTCGGCAGTTTGAACGTACTCAAAGGCATCGACCTTACCGTGCAACAGGGCCAGAAGATTTCGCTCATTGGCCCCAGTGGGTCTGGCAAGACCACGCTACTTCGCTGCATCAATTATCTGGAGGAGCCCACTCAGGGCAGTATCTACCTGGATAACGAACTGATCGGCCAGCGGCTCGTGGGTAACCGCAAGGTGCCCATGGGAGACAAAGATCTGGCCCGGATGCGTGCTGAGATGGGCATGGTCTTCCAGCGCTTCAATTTGTTTCCTCACCTCACAGTCCTGGAGAACATCATCCTCGGACCCATGAAGGTACAGAAGCGCGAGAGGAGAGACGCAGTCGCTCATGCTGAAGAGCTTTTGAAGAAAGTCGGCATGCTGGCCAAGCGTGATGCCTACCCAGAGCAGCTTTCTGGTGGGCAGCAGCAACGGATCGCAATCGCACGCTCGTTGGCAATGCGACCCAAGCTGATGCTGTTTGATGAGGCGACTTCTGCGCTCGACCCAGAGTTGGTCGGTGAAGTGCTGAACGTGATGCGAAGTCTTGCGGATGAGGGGATGACGATGATTATCGTCACTCATGAAATGCGTTTTGCTGAAAGCGTTTCTGATCAGGTGGTGTTCATGGCCGATGGGAACATCATCGAGCAGGGGCCGCCTCGGCAGATTTTCCATGACTGCGAAATCGAGCGAACTCGCTCGTTCATTCGAGCGGTTCAGGAGCACTGATCATGGTTGATAGCAGTGCCTTCGGCAAAGCCCTCGAGATGTTGCCGTATTTTCTGAACGTGCTCGGCGTAGGCGCATTGACCACCGTCGGGCTGACCCTGGCTGCTTTCGTCGTCGCCGCAGTGCTAGGTTTTTGCCTGGCGTTGATGCGGCTTTCACGCCACCGCACGTTGGGATTTCTCGCAAGCTGCTACTTGGAGATATTTCGGAATATCCCGATCCTGACACAGCTGTTCATCCTGTATTTCGGCCTTACCTACATAGGCATCACATTACCTGCCGTCGGAGCCGCCATCATCGGGTTCGGGCTGAACGGAGCCGCGATTCTGTCCGAGGTTTTCAGGTCCAGCATCAAGACTATCGACAAGGGGCAGGCCGAAGCGGCGTATTCCATTGGAATGACTCGCAGCATGGCGATGCGCATCATCGTGCTGCCGCAGGCTTTCAAGATTTCCATTCCAGGTATGGCGAACTTTGCCATCGGTCTGCTCAAGGACACCTCATTGGCATCCGCTGCGGCGGTTCCAGAGATGACCTTCAAGGCAAAAATGCTGGTGAGTGAAACCTATCAAACCAACCTTATCTATTTTCTGCTGGCGATCATCTACCTCGCGCTGAGCCTGTTTATTGCCTATTGGGCCTCTCGCACCGAGCGCCGCTTGAAAGTCGTCAAGGAGAATTGAGATGGGATACGGCGAACTGTGGGATGCAACCCACGTAGAGCTCCTGGCTGCCGCACTCGCTACCTTGCAAATGGCAATCGGTGCGCTAGTAATCGGGTTGATTGTAGGGCTGGTCCTGGCCCTGGCCAGACGTTCATCAAGCGCTCCACTGAGGCGTGCTGCCTCAATCTATATCGAGGTCTTCAGAGGAACGCCCGCGCTGGTACAGCTTTTCATCATTTACTTCAGCCTCACGGCTGTGGGGATCGAGTTCAGCTCGTTCGTCGCAGCAATCATTGGCTTGGGATTGAACGCTGCTGCATACCTCGCAGAGATCTACCGTGCAGGTCTGGAAGCGGTGCCGAAGGGGCAGATGGAGGCAGCCAAGGCCATCGGGATGCCGCGGGTGCAGGTAATGAGGTGGGTCGTACTTCCTCAAGCGATCAGGATCGTTCTCGCACCCATTGGCAACGTCGCTATTTCGCTCTTGAAGGACACCTCTGTCGCATCGCTGATCGCGGCTCCAGATCTGATGCTGAGGGCACAAGATCTCAGCGCGGTGTACTTCATGCCGTTGGAAACCTACATCCTGGTGGGCGCGATGTATTTCGCCCTGTGCTTCCCGCTGTCTCTCGGCGTTCGATTGCTGGAACGTAAGGGCAAGCGCTGACAGCGATCCCTCCCTGTATATTCGCTTAGCCGCAGTTGGGCGAATTGAAATGCATGTCGATTCAATGGGTTCGGGTTATCAACGGACCTCATTTTGCGTGACTGGCATGAAACAAAGAGGATTTGAGACATGGCTCAATTTGTCCACACTATTGGTGGTCAAGTCTGGCGATTCGACAGCCTGCGAGAGTTGCTGTTGTCTACGACTTCAGCCCCAGCCGCGCGGGTGAGCATGCTCGTAACTTCCTGCACAACTGGAAAGGCAAACTGGTCTGCGACGACTTTGGCGGTTACAAGGCGAGTTTCGAACTCGGCGTGACCGAAATCGGCTGCATGGCCCATGTCCGGCGCAAGTTCTTCGAATTGCACGCAACTAATAAGAGCCAAATTGCCGAGCAGGCGCTGCGCTACATCCAGTTGTTGTACGAAATCGAAAGCGAAGTGCGCGACCTCGTGCCCGAAGGTTCGGCTATCAGCAGGGCACTGGATTACAGCCTGAAACGCTGGGCAGCGCTGTCGCGCTACCTTGATGACGGTGCCGTCCCCATTGACAATAACTGGGCCGAGAGCCAGATCCGACCATGGGCGCTTGGGCGCAAGAACTCGCTCTTCGCCGGGTCGCTACGCAGCGGAAAACGGGCTGCGGCGATCATGAGCTTGATCCAGTCTGCGCGGCTGAATGGTCATGATCCGTAAGCCTATCTGAAAGATGTTCTCACGCGCCTGCCGACGCAGCGAGCGAGTTAAATCGAGCAACTGCTTCCGCATAAGTGGCATCAGGCTTAATCGCGCAAGGCCAACAACGGATGCTTGGTGTAGGCCGTCCATACCAGCGCACCTGAACTTAACTCCGATGACGGTATTCACGCGGCGTTATGCCGGTATGACGTCTGAACAATTGAGCGAAATAACTTGGGCTGGCATAGCCAACCTCAAGGGCGACGTTCAGGATGCTGAGGTCGGATTCCAGAAGCAGCTCCCGCGCCGTTTCCATCCGCAGATGAATAAAGTACTGGGATGGGCTCCGTCCTGTTGCTTTCTTGAACAGGCGACTAAAGTGCGAAACGCTCATGCCTGCTTCGGATGCCAGTCTGTCCAGGCTGAATGCACTGCCCATCCCTGTTTGCAGGGTCGCAATGGCCTTATGGAGTTTGTAGGCCGGTAAGGCGTTCATACGTTTGGACGGTTCGCTGCCGTCGCCATAGCGTCGGGCCAAATGCACAGCAAGCGCTTGGCCTACGCCTTGTAGGTACAGAGAGCTGGCTTGCGGGCTTGAAGTCACTTCGTGATAGAGGGATCTCATCAGCCCCGTAACTTCCGGATCTCGTTCGCCGGAAACCTCTCGTAGCCGCTGGACTCCGTCGGGACACGAAACAATATCCCGCGCGGCAAGATCCAGCAGATGCTGGCTGAGATAGACATGCATCACTTCAAAGCCCCCATCGCTTTGTGTTTGCCATCGCATTTCATAGGGGAGGGGCGACGTTGTCAGAAAAAAGTCGCCAGCAGCGACAGGGGTGGCCGTCCACTCTTCGTTCCCAATGCGCTCTTCTATGACGGCAGCACCTGAAACGATCAGAACAAGCAGAGGTTCTGCGACAGCAGGAATCATCAGACTCTGCTGGGTGGTTCGATGCCTGAATATCTGTACCTGCACCTGCGAGTTCAAACTTTGGCCAAAAGGCTGATGGGCCGTAGCGGGTAGGTAGTCCGGCATTTTATGGGCGGGAATCCGCTCATGATGATCTGAACGGGATGGTTGGCCAAGCGTTGCCATGGCATGTTTTCGCGAGTGATGGGTCGACAGAGTAGCGAGTCCAGGCGACGAAAAGCAAAATCCCGACAGCCCGGCAAAAGTGCGGCAGATCCGCGCGAAAGAATGGGAGAAGGTGTCGTCGTCTACAGCAGCAGTTGTTGCGGCTGGATGCCTTCTCTGGAGAGAAAGATGACGGTTGATACACGTGGTGAATTCGAAGGTCGGGTGGTTCTGGTGACCGGTGCAGCGAGTGGGATTGGCCGGGCTGCCGCCCTGATGCTGCATGAGCGCGGGGCTAAAGTGGTAGCTGAAGACAAAAGTCCGACAGTCGAGCAACTCGCCCGGCCCGGCCTAGTTCCACTGATTGCGGATATCACTGAAGATGGCGCTGCCGAAACAGCAGTGGCGACAGCGATAACACACTTTGGCCGTCTGGATATATTGGTCAATAACGCCGGAATCATCATAAACAAATTGGTCGTGGACATGACTCGCGATGATTGGGAGCGTATCCAGGCCGTCAATGTCACGGCGGCATTTTTACATGCTCGGGAAGCCATAAAGGCGATGATCCCGAATCGAACGGGTGCCATTGTCAACATCGCGTCCTATGCGGCTTACCAGGCGTTCCCTACGATTGCGGCTTATACCGCTTCAAAAGGTGCGCTGGCCCAACTGACTCGCACGTTGGCCCTGGAGGTCATTGACTACGGTATACGCGTCAATGCAGTCGGCTCCGGAGATGTTGTGACCAATATCCTCAACGATGTTGTTGAAGACGGCCCTGGGTTCCTTGCCCAGCATGGTGAAAAGACGCCGATCAAACGTGCCGCTCAGCCCGAGGAAATCGCTGAAGTCGTCGCGTTTCTAGCCTCAGAGCGGGCATCTTATATTTTGGGCGCCGTCGTCATGGCGGATGGAGGGATGAGCGTCCCCGCCGGAGCCTGATAGGGCCTATTTCTGTCACTTACACCGTGTTGACCGACTGGGCCTGCGATCCTGTTCATGTGATTGGTTGATCTGGTCGCATCAACGACAAAAGGGGCCTTGCCCAGACGGTTATTATCCGGCGTATTTACTGGGTTTCAGGCACAAAAAAAGACGTCCGTGGACGTCTTTAGAGCCGGGGTGAGTTGAATTGGTTAGGTAGGCTGTTGATTTGTTAAGTGAATTTCAGCTTGATTTTTTTGGTTGGAATACCAATTGGAATACCGTTTAAACCGCGACGAGCTTTCTTGATGCTTCGCAAGCCCGCTGGATTGACCTCGATTCAGGGCACTCAGGTTGTACGCGTTCTCTTGGTCGTTACAACTCAGACGAAAGGTGTGGTGACCCGTTATCATGCGGGCAATCTTCGCCTGAACCTCTATGGTCGGTTTTTTCAATTTTTACCACGCAATTCATCTGCGTCGAATGTAGGAAGTAGTCCATGACGGTTCAAAAGGGTGCCGACCAGACCGCCAGCAGTCTTGCTGAAGAAGCGCTCAATCAGGCACGTGCTCGTTTTTCGTCGAGCGAAAGTCCTATCACCCCAGAGCCCGAGTCGGTAAAGAGGAAGCCTGGGCGCAAGGCCACAGCTCCACAAACCAGTAATACCCTGCAGGATCTGCAAAAAACGCTGTGGGCCACTGCAGATAAGATGCGCGCCAACATGGATGCTGCTGAGTACAAGCACATCGTCCTCGGCCTGATCTTCCTCAAATACATCTCTGATAGTTTTGCTGGCCGCCGCGCGGAACTGGTGCGACGTTTTGCCGATGTCGGCGACGACTACTATCTGGACAGTGACGATGCTGAACTACTAGCTCAAGAGCTGGAGGAGCGCGACTACTACAAAGAAGTGAATGTGTTCTGGGTACCAGAAGTGGCGCGTTGGGAGTCAATACGTGCTGCTGCGAAGCAGGTGGATATTGGCAAGCGTATCGATGAAGCTTTGTCTGCTATTGAGGTAGAAAATACCAGCCTGAAAAACATACTCGACAAGCGCTACGCTCGTGCCCAGCTACCTGACGGTAAACTCGGTGAGTTGGTTGACTTGATTTCGACAATTGGTTTCGGTGGTGATGCCAACCAGGCACGAGATCTGCTTGGCCAGGTCTATGAATACTTTCTCGGCCAGTTTGCCAGTGCCGAAGGCAAGAAAGGCGGGCAGTTTTACACCCCGGCTAGCATCGTCAAAACCCTAGTGGCGGTGCTCAACCCGAATCATGGCAAGGTTTACGACCCATGCTGCGGTTCTGGCGGTATGTTTGTGCAGTCGGAAAAATTCATTGAAGCCCACGGCGGTAAACTCGGCGACGTGTCTATTTATGGTCAGGAGTCCAACCCCACTACTTGGCGTCTGGCTGCCATGAACCTGGCTATCCGTGGCATCGACTTCAACCTCGGTCGTGAGCCTGCTGATACCTTTATTCGTAATCAACATTCAGACCTGCGTGCCGACTTTGTTCTGGCTAACCCGCCGTTCAATATCAGTGACTGGTGGCATGGCAGCCTAGAAGGCGATCCGCGCTGGGCGTACGGTACACCACCGCAAGGCAATGCTAACTACGCCTGGCTGCAGCATATGTTGTTTCATCTCAAGTCCAGCGGCCGTGCTGGCATCGTCTTGGCTAACGGCTCGATGAGCTCCAGCCAGAACGGCGAAGGTGACATTCGAAAAGCCATGGTCGAGGCCGACGTGGTGGAAGTGATGGTAGCGCTGCCCGGCCAGTTATTCTTCAATACTCAAATCCCGGCCTGCCTGTGGTTCCTCGCCAAGCTGAAGGTCGCTCGTCCTGGCGAAGTTTTATTTATCGACGCCCGTAAACTGGGTACGAATCTCAGCCGGGTGCAGATCGAACTGCTCGACGCCGACATTGAACTTATTGCACAAACCGTAGCTAACTGGCGCGGAGTTCCCCTAGATGTTGGCGGTGAAATTGGTGAATACGCCGATGTGGCTGGCTTCTGCCGCAGCGCCCCCCTGGCGGAGATCGCCGAGCACGGCTATGTGCTGACACCGGGCCGCTATGTCGGTGCGGAAGCGGTAGAGGACGACGATGAGGCCTTTGCCGACAAGATGCAGAACCTTACCGCCTTGTTGGGCGAGCAGATAGCCAAGGGCGCGGAACTTGACCAGTTGATCCGGCAGAAGCTGGGGGGGCTGGGATATGAGCTCTGAGTGGCCGATCACTCCGCTCAGTGATTTGATCACTGTGAAGCATGGCTTTGCCTTCAAAGGTGAATTTTTTTCTGATGAGCCATCACCGTTTCAGCTAACAACTCCAGGAAACTTTGCAGTTGGTGGTGGCTTCCAACTTGGGAAAGGGAAGTACTACAGTGGCCCTATTTTCTCTGATTACGTCCTTAGGCAAGGCGATTTAATCGTCACGATGACTGATTTGAGCAAAGCGGCCGATACGCTGGGATTTTCCGCTATAGTTCCTGAGACCAGAGGCACGACTTGGCTACACAATCAACGAGTTGGTCGTGTATTAATAAAGTCAGTGACACAGGTACACAAAGATTTTCTGCATTACCTCATGCGGACTAATGACTATCGTCAATGGGTTGTATCGGGTGCTACAGGATCCACGGTTAAACATACGTCACCTGATCGAATTTGTACCTACCAGTTTCCGCTACCCCCGTTGAACACTCAGAGGGCTATAGCTGAGGCTCTTTCGGCCCTCGACAATAGAATTACTTTGCTGCGCGAAACCAATGCCACCTTAGAAGACATCGCCCAGGCGCTATTCAAATCCTGGTTCGTCGATTTCGACCCTGTGCGTGCTAAGGCGGAAAGGCTTGAGCCAGAAGGCATGGATGCGGCCACCGCAGAGCTGTTTCCCGATAGCTTCGAGGAATCCGAGCTTGGGTTATTGCCCGCGGGATGGGAGGTTAGACCAATTGGTAAGCTTGTTGAGGGGATTTACGACGGCCCTCATGCCACGCCGGCGGAGTCGGAAAGTGGCCCTATCTTCCTGGGTATTAAAAATCTGACTGGAACACGTCTTGAACTGGCTAATATTCGGCGTATCAGCGAAAACGATTGGAGTAAGTGGACTCGGCGTATTGAGCCAACTCATGGCGACATTGTCTTCAGCTACGAGGCGACGCTTGGTTTTTTTGCTGTGATCCCGCCAGAGATACGTTGTTGCCTAGGCCGCAGGCTAGCTCTGATCCGTCCGCATACTGAAGACGGTGCCGGACTGTTCTGGTTTCACCAGTTCATTTCGATACCATTTCAACAGATGCTCGATAAGCACACGATCCACGGGGCAACAGTCAATCGCATAGCGTTAAAGGCATTCCCCAGTTACTCGGTGCTAAACCCGCCTGAGGCTTTGAAATTGGCGTTCAATGACTTGGTAGAGCCGCTTTGGGCAACTATTCATAGTAACCAAGCGCATCTCAACACCCTCACCCAACTCCGCGATACCCTACTACCGCGCCTGATCTCCGGCCAACTGCGCCTGCCAGAAACAGAAGCCCCCCACGAAAATATGTTGTCGGAGGCTTTCTGACATGGCTCTGAACCTCCGACAACGCGTCATCGATCGCCTGCAAAGCCTACCCGATACCCAGCAAACCGCCCGCGAACTTGCTCAATGGATCTTCGAACAGTTCCCCGCCGAATGCGCAGTCAAAAAAGCAGGCAGTGCTAGCTACATCCAGACAGACAGTGACTTAGTACAGCAACTGGTGGCGGAGATTTCCGGGTCACGCCCGCGCTGGCAGCAGATGCATCCTCAACTAAAAACAACCGAAGGCCGGCCTCGTCATTATTACTGGTCGGAAATGGACGCCAACGCTGAGGTGGCGGCGGCTGAAGGGATAGCCCTCGCCACGTCAGACCTCCCTGGGCCCTCGCTGTTGCGTGAGCACGCACTTTACCCATTACTGGCCGAATACCTGCTGACGGACGATCAGCGGGTGTTCGCCATGCGGATTAACGAAAAACGTTCCTCCAATCGTGCTGGCAGCGGTGGTAATGAATGGTTGCATCCCGATTTGGTGGGGCTGGAAGATCTGACCGCTGGTTGGACTCGCGAGTTACGCGAATGTGTCGGTGTACAGGGCGAGCGCCGTGCCCGCATGTGGTCCTTTGAGGTCAAGTTGCTGCTCAATCGCTCCAACGCCCGCAAATGCTTTTTTCAGGCTGTATCCAATTCGTCATGGGCAAATTTTGGCTACTTGGTGGCGGCGACGGTAGAGGGCGACGGCACGCTTAAAGAGTTACGAATGCTCGCCTCAGCCCATGGCATTGGTGTGATACAGCTCGACGTAGAGAACCCGGCGGAAAGCCAAATTCTCATCCCCGCTCGTGAACGCAGCGAAATCGACTGGGATATGTGCAATCGACTGACTGAAGAGAACGCCGACTTCGCCGAGTTCATCGGCCGTATACGTCGTTTTCACCAGACCGGTGAAGTGTCGACCAAGGAGTGGGAGGCCAGTGAGTGACTAAAGAAACGATTTCCGCATTGCCCGAGGGCTACGCCGACTGGCTGACTCAGCTTAAAGTCGATATTGCTCAAGCCCGGCAACGTGCCGCACTGGCCGTCAATGCTGAGTTGGTGCAGTTGTATCACCGGATCGGAGCGGAAATAAGGCAACGTCAGCAGGTTAACGCTTGGGGCGCAAAAGTCATTGAGCGACTGGCACGCGATCTTTCCGACGCCTTTCCCGATATCCGTGGTTTTTCCAGCCGTAACCTCAAGTACATGGCGTTTTTTGCTCAGCATTGCCCCAATGGTCTATTTGGGCAGCAGCCTGCTGCCCAATTGCCCTGGTTCCATGTGGTGACGCTGTTGACCAAGCTGGCCAGCCCTGCCGAGCGTGAGTGGTATGCGCAGCAAACCGTCTTGCTCGGGTGGTCACGCAGCACGCTGGAGCAGAATATCAAGAACCGCTTGCAGCAACGTCAGGGCGCGGCAGTCACCAACTTTGTTGCACGTTTACCGGCTGCAGAGTCGGCGTTGGCTCACGAAACCCTGAAAGATCCCTACCTGTTCGACTTTCTTGGCTTGGGCGACGATGCTCACGAGCGTGATATTGAAGATGGACTGATCCGTCATATCACTCGTTTCTTGCTGGAGCTAGGCGCAGGCTTTGCTTTCGTCGGCCGCCAGTTTCGCCTGGATGTGGGCGGTGATGAGTTCTTCATTGATTTGCTGTTCTACCACACCCGCCTCAAGTGTTATGTGGTGGTAGAGCTCAAAGCAACGGCTTTCAAACCCGAACACGCTGGCCAGTTGAATTTCTATCTGGCGGCCGTGGATGCGCAGATTAAAGCTGAGGATGACAAACCCACCATCGGCCTGCTGCTGTGCAAACAGCAAAACCGCTTGGTGGCCGAGTACGCTTTGTCGGGCATCGACAAACCCATCGGTGTTGCTGAATATCAATTGCTGCGTGATTTGCCCGAAACCCTGGGCCGAAATCTGCCGAGCATTGCCGAGATTGAGGCCGAATTGGCCGGTGATCTGAACACAGGAAGTGCGTTGGAATGACCGAAGACCAATTGGAGCAGGAGACCCTCGGCTGGCTGGCAGAGGTGGGGTATGCCCATTTGTATGGGCCGAATATCGCTCATGATGGTGAGCAACCCGAGCGTGAAAACTATCGCCAGGTGGTGCTGACTGAGCGCCTGCGCAATGTCATGGCGAGGCTTAATCCAAAGGTTCCAGTAGCTGCGCGCGAAGATGCGTTAAAGCAGGTGCTAGAGTTGGGACTGCCGGTGCAGTTGTCGGCTAACCGCTTGTTTCATCGCCTGCTGGTCGGCGGTGTACCCGTGCAGTATCAAAAAGACGGTGAAACCCGAGGCGACTTCGTTCGCCTGATCGATTGGGCGGATGTGAAGGCCAATGACTGGGTGGCGGTCAATCAGTTCAGTATCCAGGGGCCGAAACACACTCGGCGTCCGGACATCATCTTGTTTGTTAATGGGCTGCCGTTGGTATTGCTGGAACTAAAAAATCCTGCAGATGTGAAGGCTGATCTGGGTAAAGCCTTTGATCAAATCCAGACCTATAAAGAGCAGATTCCGGACCTGTTCCAATACAACGAAGTCCTGGTGATTTCCGACGGTAGTGAGGCCCGTATGGGGTCGTTGTCGGCTGATCTTGAGCGCTTCATGAACTGGCGGACCATCGACGGCCAGGACCTCGACCCATTGGGGCAATTCAACGAGCTGGAGACATTGGTACGCGGTGCTCTGGTACCAGAGATGTTGCTCGACTACTTGCGTTACTTCGTGTTGTTCGAAGACGACGGCCGTCTGGTAAAGAAAATTGCCGGTTATCACCAATTCCACGCTGTTCGCGCTGCCATTCAGCAGGTAGTGACGGCATCGCGCCCCGGCGGTAGTCATAAGGGCGGGGTGGTCTGGCATACGCAAGGTTCGGGCAAAAGCATCACCATGACGTGTTTTGCGGCTCGGGTGATGCAGGAAGCGGCGATGGAAAACCCAACCATTGTGGTGATCACTGACCGCAACGATTTGGATGGTCAGTTATTCGGGGTGTTCTCGTTGTCCCAGGATTTGCTGCGTGAGCAACCCGTCCAGGTGGAGTCACGTGGGGACTTGCGTGCGAAACTGGCCAACCGTCCTAGTGGCGGTATTGTGTTCGCGACCATCCAGAAGTTTATGCCTGGAGTCGATGAAGACAGCTTCCCGGTATTGTCCTTGCGGCCAAATATTGTTGTTATCGCTGATGAAGCTCATCGCACTCAATATGGTTTTAACGCTGAGCTGAAAGTACCTACGGGGCTTCAGGTTGCTGAGAGCAAAGCGCGTTATCAGGTTGGTTTTGCTCATCACCTGCGCAATGCACTGCCGAACGCCACTTTTGTCGCTTTCACTGGTACTCCAGTATCCGGTGAGGACCGCGACACGCGCTCGGTTTTTGGTGAGTACATTCACGTCTATGACATGCAGCAGGCGACTGAAGATGGGGCGACCGTCGCCATCTACTATGAATCGCGCTTGGCCAAACTTTCGCTGAAAGAGAGCGAGCTACCTACGATCGACGATCAGGTCGATGAGCTGGCAGAAGATGAAGAAGACGACCAGCAGTCGCGACTGAAAAGTCGTTGGGCCGCGTTGGAAAAGGTCGTCGGGGCAGAACCACGGATTCGGAGCATTGCGTCGGATCTGATCACGCACTTTGAGGCGCGTAATCTGGGTCTGGCCAGTATGGAGCAGATGCCCGGCAAAGCCATGGTGGTAGCCATGAGTCGCGAGATCTGTGTGCACCTATACAACGAGATCATCGCTCGGCGTCCGGAGTGGCACGACGAGGATCCGGAGAAAGGTGCAATCAAGATCGTGATGACGGGCAGCGCATCGGATAAGGCCTTGCTGCGACCGCATATCTATTCTGGGCAGGTCAAAAAGCGCTTAGAGAAACGTTTCAAAGATCCACTGGATCCCCTCAAACTTGTGATTGTCCGCGATATGTGGCTGACCGGGTTTGACGCACCTTGCGTCCATACCTTGTACGTGGACAAACCCATGAAGGGGCACAACCTGATGCAAGCCATTGCCCGGGTTAACCGTGTCTTCAAGGACAAGCAGGGTGGTCTGGTGGTGGACTACATCGGCATTGCCAACGAACTGAAGGCCGCGCTGAAGGAGTACACCGGCAGCAAAGGTAAAGGCCGGCCGACGGTGGATGCTTACGAGGCCTATTCAGTATTAGAGGAGAAACTCGACGTTCTACGCAGCCTACTACATGGCTTCGATTACGGTGACTTCCTCACGGGTGGACACAAACTACTGGCCGGCGCAGCTAACCATATTCTGGGAATGGAGGATGGCAAAAAGCGGTTTGCCGATAACGCGTTGGCCATGGGTAAGGCATTTACTTTGTGCTGCACGCTGGATGAGGCCAAAGCTGTTCGCGAAGAGGTGGCGTTCTTTCAGGCTATTAAAGTCATTCTGATCAAGCGCGAAGTCAGTCAGCAGAAAAAAACCGACGAAGAGCGCGAGCTAGCTATTCGACAGATCATCGGTAATGCAGTGGTCTCTGGTGATGTTGTGGATATTTTCGAGGCGGTGGGCCTTGAAAAACCTAACATCGGCTTGCTCGATGACGCGTTTCTCGCAGAGGTGCGCAACCTTCCAGAAAGAAACCTGGCAGTGGAGCTTCTGGAGCGATTGCTCGAAGGCGAAATCAAAAGCCGTTACAGCTCTAACCTGACTCAAGAGAAGAAATTCTCTGAGTTGTTGGGCAACGTCATCAAACGCTACCAGAACCGCTCCATTGAAACGGCGCAGGTCATTGAAGAACTGATTGAAATGGCCAAAAAGTTCGCCCAGGCCAGCAAGCGCGGTGACGTGCTTGGGCTGAACGATGATGAGTTGGCGTTTTACGATGCTTTGGCGACTAACGAGGCTTCTGTGCGGGAGTTGGGCGATGAAATCCTGGCGAAAATCGCCCATGAGCTGACTGCCAGTCTGCGGGCCAATGTGAGTGTCGACTGGAGTAGTCGTGAAAGCGTTAGGGCTAAGCTGCGGATCCTGGTGCGGCGGATTTTGCGTAAATACAAGTATCCACCGGATAAGGCTGAGGATGCAGCGCAGATGATTCTCGACCAGGCATCAAGGCTTTGTGAAGGCTGGCTGTAGCGCAAGCATCAATAAATAGGGGCGTTGATACGCAGCCAAACGGGCGCCCCTCTGAAGGCGGCGAAACGCCGACGAAAAGCTGATAGAAATTCAAATGAAGTGTTTGGTCCTTTCCAGGATCCTCGCCAGCAGCCTAGCTTCGGCTGATGACACTCGTGTCCGAGGAAAAGCAACGATGTTGCAAGCAGACAATTGATGCGCTTGAGTTGAGGTTATGACCGTTGGCATTGGTAGGTGCGATTGATCACCGGTATCAGAAGCCTCAAAAGAAAACGCGAACTGCGTCCCGAGCTCCGAGTTACCAGATTCGTCAACGATTTTCATGAAAATTGCTCCAATGCTGCTGTGTACCAACGGGGTGAACTCAAATGCCGCGGGAGGATAGACCCTTCACGATGATAGATTCAAGTGTCGGGATAGCTTCCATTGTTACGAAAGCGACAGGGTGAGCCTCTCTGGTCTCCATAACACCTTCTGAATTTTTCCGCCCTTTAGGATGCGCAGAAAAAAATCGAAGAAAACGTGATGGAGCTACGCCGTCAAACGGCATCACCCTGACCTTATCCATTTCGTTCTCATTCTCAGTTATAGCATCCTCGTGGAGTTTCGTCGCAAGGCTCTTTCTATATGGTTCAAGGAAATAAACCTCTCGAACCCCTGCAGCAACAATGTGCCTAGCGCATGAATGGCAGGGGTAGGTCGTGACAAATAGCTTTCCTCCACGAATCTTGCCTCCGTCTGTGCCACCAGCACTCAATAAAGCATGCATTTCGGCATGCACTGCGCGCGAGAATTCGATCAGGCTTTTCAGCTGTGACCTCTTTCGGATGGCCTTATAGACAAGGTCGCGTTTTGTTTCTTCAATGAGCCCTTCTCTAGCGAGGAGATCAACAATCGCATTGGAAATGAGCTCTTTTTCTTGGTCATTGGAGCAGCGGCCTCCCCCTAGGTTCCAACAACGCCGATCCTCATCTGGAGAGCTACCATACGATTCGGTCTGATAGAGCCCACCGAAAGCCTTGGGTACGTCATTCCACCCGGTAGCTAAAATTTCGCCTTCAGCGCTTGTAATAGCCGCTCCGACTTGACGTGAGAGGCAAGCTGAGTTTCGTGCAGCAGAAAATGCGGCATACATTGCACGCTCATTGAGCGTAGGCGTTGCAATTATTGTCCCTAGCATGAGGTCAAGGAAGCGTTTAACTCTTCCCTTCCGATGCGTATCGGTAGTTTTTTCTACGCGTAGAAAAAAATCAGCTTGTGGGAAAGTATCCTCTACTCGCTGACCGTGGTCGATTTCCTCACCGGAATCCCTATCAATCAGGTCATGGATATGGTCGCCGGGTCCTTTGGATCGCTCAAGCCTGGTAATTCGTAACTCTATTGGTGAATAAACCCCTACAACGTGAAGCATATCGCCATAGACGGAGCGTAGCAGCTTGAGTTCGTCGACATGCTTTACTGAGTCGATAATATGGCAGTATCGAACAGCTACTTTTGGGGCGGGGGCTAAGCTGGTGTCGTTGAATAAATCATCCTCTCGATTCTCCTCAGATGCCTGCTGAGCACCCTCCCGTTCGAGCGTTATCCTCCGGATAGCCAAGCGAGCAAGAATCTCATTGCCGTACTCGGCACGAAGCTCATTTCCGGCCTCGATTAGCTTGAGGATCGACTTTTCTTTTGTGAGATTTTTTTGCTCACGAATCTCATCACTCAACCTGATGATGTTGACTCGCTCATAGCCGTAATCCGGTCCAAGCAATAGGTCTTGAAAAGTTTTTGCAACGTCGTGTAGTGGTGTTCCCATTGGCCCACAAAGCGCAATTACCATCTCAGGCGTAATTGTCTTTCCTATCGCGCCTATGTCATCGAAATGCCCACCTTTATCACTGTTGGCTGAGGCAATGAGTCGAAAATCTGGAGCGGCCATAACGATCCCTGTTAGGTAAAGGCGCCATCAGCGCAGTAATTTCATAGTGATATCACAATTTTTCCGTTTGGTGGAAACAAGTATTTTTGGTTGTCCATCTCAGCATTCATCAGGGAGGAAATTGATGATGACGGCTTTAACCTCATACAGATTGATCAAGTACATCGCATGAATTGATTCATGTGTGAAACGTGACGCTATCGATTGCTCGGATGCTTTACAGCCACAGAATTAAACGCAGCTCTCCCAATGCTTAGCCGCTTCCAAATCAACAGGGCTGTGAGGCGGTAGTAATTACGGGTGGCACTGGAGTGATGCTTTAAATAATGACCTAGAAACCACTGGACATGTTTGATCTGCCAGCGCCAGGGGTTGCCTCGCTGCCATCGCTGTTGAATGGCCGCCTGCATGATTTGAGCTTGGCGTAGATGGCGTTGCTGAGTGGCCGCAGAACCGGTCAATACGCCGCTCAGAAAAAGTGCCATATCGAAAGGCTCGTTCACGCTGTACCCCCAATGTAGGCCGAAACCACATCGATTCGATTGTGCCCAAGCTCAAGACTGATTTGCCGTCGCGCCTTTTGGTCCAGAGCGTGGTCGATGCGATAGCATCGGCCACCGTTGACGGGGGCCGCGTGGCCAGTGAGTTGTGCGTAACGCTCGCACGCATAAGCTGCTCGCAATTCATGAACCCCCTTCAGTCCCAGCTTCTGAAGCAATTCACGAGCTGGCCTCACCGTCTGTTGCTGGAACTTGGCGTAGCTTTCACCTTGGGCCAGCAAATTACGGCTGTGGGGCGGTGAAGCGTGACAAGCCGTCTGCAAGGCTGCCTTAACCTCGTTATTTGCGATGATCCAGCGCGGTGCCGAAGCGCCAACCCGGCCGCCTTTGGTGCCATCCTGAATGTTGATGCGACCTAAGTGTGCAGCCTCGCGTTGCAACCGTGGCAAGTCAGCCAGGATCGTTTCGCGCAAGCGCATACCGGTTGCGCGGGCCAAGCAGACAATCGCAGCGACGCGGTAGTGTTGCTGTTCGCGAAGCGCTTCAATCACTCGACTCAGTTGTTGGTGATCTTGGCCATCCGGTGCGCGGGTGCGCACGCTTGATCGCTGCATGCCGAGTGCCTTGCTCGGGCTGGCGATTTTCACGTACTGGTCGCCGCATAGTGCTGCGAGGGTACGGTTTACGCTACTCAGGCGGTTCTGCGCGGTGGCGATGCAGATTTCACCTTGTTGGATTTGCTGACGCAGGTGTGTGGCGTAGCTGTGCAAGGTACTGCGATCTATCTGGCGGGCGTCGTTGTAACCGGGGCCGTCCGCTGACCGACACCACTTCACGAAAGCCTGCCAGCGATCACTGTGTGCTTTGACCGTAGCGAAGTGGCCGCCGGCAAACATATCTTTCAGCGCTTGTGGGCCGGCATAGCTGAGCTGACGGCCGTAGCCAAAGTTGCGGCCATCACGCCGGCCGACCAATGCCACCGGCTTCACCGTTTTCCGTGTCTTGCAGAAAGCGCAGCACCGCTTTCCAGTGGGCGCTGATCTTGTTCACTTGTTGCCAATGTGTGGGACGAATAATCAGGGCGTTTTGCTTATGCCGCAACATTGCTCCCTCTTCGCGCAGTTGGTGGATCAGTTGGCCGATGTCGACAGGCCCTAAGGCGGGGGGGGGGGCGACAACGGCGACAGTGGCGACAACCGTTGTAGTTGCCGGTCTGAAGCATGGCGACAAGGCGGCGACGGAAGTGGCGACACTCCGCAATGCAGGTCGTGTCTGATGCTGTGCCTGGTAACGGCGCACCGCGTCATTGAGGCGGAACATGGCGCACCTCGAAGGTCTTTCCGTCAGGAGAGTCCAGCCAGCTATGTGAGATCAATTCGACCAGCAGCGTAATTGCGTGATGACTGCTTTTGCGGGCAAAGCGGGGGCCATTGCGATTGAGGTCGCGGACGGTAAATTGGGTCCAGCCTTTTTGCGTCAGCCAGCGCAGCAGTCGATCCGCCTCCTCGCGTAACGTGTTGATGGGCTCTTGCTCCGTGAGGCGCTGGATTTCGGCCAGGTAGTAATCCATCAGCGTCGAGGCGCGCTGGATATGGGGTTCGTCCACTGCATGCGCGTCTTCAATCACCGCCAATACCCCGGCGATACGCAGTACGTTGGCGGCTGCTTTCCCCGCGACGGACTGCACACCGGCCAGCTCGCCAAACTCACCAGATTGGCATTCGATGGTGTCGTGAATATCGATCCAAGCAATGCGCGCGTTGGGTGTCAGTTCCAGACTCTCAGGGTTAAGTGAACCATCGTTGTGCAGCGACAGCGGCTTATCCAGCAGAGCGGTAATGCGCGCTTGGTAGCGCTGGATCCTGGCATCTCGCGTAAGGTTGACTGCCTTGTACAAGCGCCGCCCCACCAGGCGTTCGGGCCAACTGACCAGGCAGCGGCCAAGAATGCCTTGGCCGTTGATCATTCGATCTGTGAGTAGCTGGTTGGCCAGGTAAGGTTGCAGCATCAGATGCAGACTGAGGCGACGATCATAAGCTCGCAGGCTTTCGCCAGGCATGGAGCGCGCCCGGTCGATGGGGCTGCCATCCCAGAGCGCTGACAGGGTGGTGATGGCCTTGAGTTGGTTCTCTTTGCTCATCGTGCTGCTGCCTAAAAACTGTCCGCCCTCATCGTTGAATAACCCCATGCTGGGCAAGCCTTGGCATAGGTTTTTGATCAGCGCCTCAATGGTGGGCTCGGCGATGATCAGCCTGGGCGGGATGGGGTCGGATAACTCACGAGCTTCGTGCTTTCCTCGAATGGCGGCGCGATTGGCTTTCAGTTGCTCCAAGTACAGCATCCACTGCCGTCGCTCCCACTCACGCGCAGCCGCCAGCGCCAGATGATCCACCGCGCTTTTCCGATCACCCGACGATGCCACCGTCAGCATGTACAGGGACAACGGATAAACACGGCCATCGAGATGCGCATTGGCGTGCGACTGGGCCACCAGGGCGGCAGTGGCCAACACCGATTGCGCTGCCATGGCACAGGGCACGCCGATGACCTCGGCCATGCGTTCGACGGCTGGTCCTAAGATCTGTCCCAACGCTTCGACTGGATACACCAGCGGCTCGGGCCGGTATTCCAGAAGCGGCTGTGGCAGGTCGAACACTTCGCACAATTGCATCGTCATTCTCCTGGTGCTTCGAATTTCCCCCTCACTCTCCCCGCCACGGTTGTTGAGTGTTATCAGGGATCAAGGCCCCTGCAGCCTGTGAGGGTTGTCCACTTACGCGGGACGGGCGGCTCTTTACGACCGGGAGCTTGGGCATCTCATGATCTGGCCTCCTGAACACTTCGACTGAAGTGGGCGGGTGGAGGCTGCGTTGGCTGACGAGACCAGCGCCGCGAGATCCTGAGTCTGTTGCAGGCAGTGATGCGATTACCGGGGCGTGCCTGACTGTCAGTCAGGTGCAGTCCATTCCGTGGGCTGCGGCACCATCATCTGCATTGCTGCTGCGGGTGACATCGGGGTTTGTCACGCCGATTGTCACAGTGACAAACGCTGCAATGTGTTGCCCGGCAAGGGCTGCGGCAGTAGTTTCGGCGCCCGTCTCTTTCCTGGAGAAAGAGACGGGCGTGGGCTGCCGCATTTGCACTGTGGATAAGTTGGCTTCGATCACGTTGGGCGTGACTGCGCGCCTAATTGGAAGCGAGCGCGCATGGCTGGGACCACCACTGTAGGGCGTAGCCTTAAAGATCCCTGGCTACCTGGGCTATGCTGTCGATGACAGCGCTCTACGGCTCTGGTGTAGCGCGTGCTCGGAGGGTGGTCAACCGTGTATGGGGTGGGGTTTTTAGGCGATGGATGTGTATGGAAGACGGTGGCTTTGAATGGACAGTGGGCCGTTCGTCGGTTTTTAAAGTGAGCCCCTGAGGACGGGAAGGCAAAGCCTTCCTGCCCTCAGGGGCTGGGCCTTAAAAGCTTGTGGGCGATGCAGATGGTGGCGACGGTCGCCGCTTTGTCGCCATGCGCAGGACCGCTAAATAAGTGGGTTGTCGCCAGTGTCGCCGCTGTCGCCAGTAGGAGCTGATTAACGAAACGGGATGACGTTCCCGTTTTTGTTTTCATGAATGGCCGTCACCGACAAATTGCCGGTGGCGGCTTTTTGGATGTACTCGCTCCACCAAACCATCATCGGACGCCGGCGCTCGATGTAGTCCGCTCGGTTGTACGCGCTTCTGACTTCGTCTTTGTCGACGTGGGCGAGGGCGACTTCGATCAACTCCGGGTCCCATCCATGTTCGTTGAGGATGGTGCTGGCCATTGATCGCAGGCCGTGGCTGACCAACCGATCCTGGAAGCCCATACGCTTTAATGCCATGTTCGCGGTCTGGCTGTTTGCGTGTGTACGCGGATTTCGGTCGGCCGGAAATACATGTTCCCGGTGGCCGCTGTAGGGCTTGAGTGTCTCTAGCAGCGCGAGCGTCTGGTCGCTTAGGGGGATGGGGTGCGCACGGCGTTTTTTCATGCGCTCCTTTGGAATGGTCCAGATGCGTTTCTCGAAATCTATTTCTGCCCAGGTCGTCCCAGCAGCCTCGGCAGGGCGGGTCATTGTGTGCAGTTGCCATTCGATCAGGCAGCGTGTGATGCGTTTGATGCTGGCGTTGGCAATCGCCAGCATCAGGTCGGGTAGTTCTTCGGGAGGAAGTGCCGCCATGTTTTGTTTTTGCGGTTTCTTGAAGGCTGCCCGAATGCCACTGAGCGGGTTCGCAAAGATCAGCCCGCAGTTGACGCCGTAGGCCATGATTTCGTTGAGACGTTGGGAAAGTCGCTTGACCGTCTCCAGGCTGCCTTTGGCCTCGATCGGGCGTAGGAGCTTGATGATCATGGGTGCGGTGATGTCTGCGAGGGGTGTGGCTTTGAGGCTGGGGAAAACATGCAGCGTGAGTGAGCGCCAGATGTCTTCGGCGTATGCCGTTGTGACGGAGTGCTTTTTCAGTTCGAACCAGGCGGTGGCCACCTTCTCGAGTGTGTGTTCGGTCTTCGCCAACTTGGCTTGCCTGAGCTCATCGCGGTGAGCCTTGGGGTCAATGCCTAGCGCCAGTAGTTCACGTGCTTCTTGAGCTTTCTTTCTGGCGTTCGCCAACGAGAGAGCCGGGTAAGGGCCCAGCGCCATATTGAGGCGGTTTTTGGTTACCGGCTCGCGATAGTTGAAATTCCATATCATCGAGCCACTGGCTCTGACCCTGAGTTGAAGGCCGTCGCCGTCAGTGAGAACGAAGTCTTTCCCTGTTGCCTTGACTGCCTTGAGTTGGCGGTCTGAGAGGCGGGTTGCGTTAGTAGGCATGAGAGCTACCTCCGACACCGTTTTGGTATCCCAAAAATAGCACCGGCGGGTCCGGGATACCAAATGGGATACCAAAACGCCTGGAACTCTAAATTCTTCTACGGAAGCCAATGGCCCTGAAGCCCTTGATTTCATTGAGTTTCAGGCACAAAAAAAGACGTCCGTGGACGTCTTTAGATGATGAAGTGGTGGAGCCGGGGGGATTTGAACCCCCGTCCGCCAGTACTCCGCTGTCGGTACTACATGCGTAGCCGTGTCTATTAAGTTAACCCTCAGCGACCCGACGGGCAGGGTGCTTTGGGCGAGTTGTGTAAGTTTTAGCCGCTTCGTCCACAACGTACTGCACGGCGATTCTGTTCTATATGACAATCATTTTGGGTTTACAGACATCCCCTGATGATTGCTGGACCCGAAGGTACCAGGAGGGAAGGGCTAAGGCTGCTTACGCAGCGAGAGCGTATTCCCCGTAGGTTTCGTCATTGGCAACTATAGAAAGTTGCAACAGTGGATTTACGAGTTCTGTTACCAACTCGGCATGCACCTAAAGTTTCGCGACCGGCGTCGAATCCTAAACGGCCCCGTGCTTGCAACTCGTTGTTTCTTAGTGAGTGACAAGCCTGTGCAGTGTACGCCAAACGGTCACAGAAGGCCAACCCGAAGGTTGGCCATGAGCGTCGGGGTGTTACTGATTGGCGCCTTTGTCGCTGTTCTGTAGGTCTTGCAGGGCTTTGGACGTGATCTCTATGCACCTCTTGTCATCACCTGCTGCTTGGGCGGCTTTGGCTTGAGACACGGCGGTGTCGATTTCGCCGCTTTTGCCAGTGGTGTCGGTGGCGAGCAGGGCTTTGCCGTTGTTGATTTTGTCGAGATTAATCTGACAAAGCTGGTCGGTTTTTCCGGCGGCAAACGCCGGTGAGGCCAGCATCGCAGCGGCAATGAACACGCCAGCAAGAGCGGAATGCTTCATAAGGGTATCTCCTTGCGAAAAAGGGCTCGACGCTGCTGGCGTTCAAGGGCTGCCAGCGACATCACTGATGAGCCTCGATCGCCGAGGCCTATGCAGATGACTACGTCGCCGCGCAGGGGTTCTGTTTTTGTGCAGGATTAGTGCGCCCTCGGTCGGGTTACGCGGTCCACGAGGTAGACCAGCCCGTGGTAATCGATGCCGCCATGCTGGCTCAGGCCGATCTCGCAGGTGCGGCTGGTGGAGATGCCTTCGCTGCAATATTGCACGGCGTCTTTCAGCGAGCGCAGGGAGTGGGCGTTGAGTTCCGGGGTGGTGAAGCCTTTGTCGCCGGCAAAACCACAGCAGTGGATGCCTTCCGGGATCACCACGGTTTTCGCGCAGCGGCGGGCCAGGTCGATCAGGGCCTGGCTTTCCCCGAGGTGCTGGGTGCTGCAAGTGACGTGTACGGCGATCGGTGCTTCCTGCGGTATGAAGTCGAGGCGGTCCATCAGGTGTGTGCGGATAAATCGTACCGGGTCGTACAGGTCCAGGCGTGTTTCGCCCAGGTCTTGCACCAGGCGCAGGGTGCAGGGGCTGGTGTCGCAGTAGATCGGGTCGAGGCCGCCGCGGCTGGCGTGGAGCAAGGCGCCGATCAGTTCCTGGCGCTTGTGTTCGGCCTGTTCGGCATAGCCCTTGGAGGCGAAAGGCTGGCCGCAGCACAGGTTGTCCTGGTTGTCGGGGAAGACGACTTGGTAGCCGGCTTTTTCCAGCAGACCGCGGGTTTTGTCGTACAGCGACGTTTGCTCTTTATCGCCAGCCGCCGGGCCCATGGCGCGTGAGACGCATGCCGCGAGGTAGACCACGCGTGGCCGCTCATCGGTCACTGCCGGGCTGAAGCGAATGGCTTTTTCCGGTTGCGGCATGGCGTTGGTCCATTGTGGGATTTGTCCCTTGGACAACTTGCTCACTGTGGCCGACAACTTGGCCAGGCGCGGTGCGCCCAACAGCATGCGTGCGCCGTTGGCGACGTGCAGGGTAAAGCGCGCGCCTTGTAGCGCAGTGGCGAAGTGGGTGGCCAACCATTCGGCGGTTTTTGTATGGTCGGCGTCGCGGGCCCGGAGTTTTTTCACCAAGTCGCCGGTGTTGATTCCCACAGGGCAGCGCTGGGCGCATAACCCGGTGGCGGCGCAGGTGTCGATGCCCTGGTAGTGGTAGGCCGTTTCCAGTTCAGTGGTGTCGATGCCGGCGCGTTTCTTCGCCTGGATATCGCGCCAGATCACGATGCGCTGGCGCGGGCTCAAGGTCAGGCCTTTCGACGGGCATACCGGCTCGCAGAAACCGCACTCGATACACTTATCCACAAGCTCGTCGGCGGCAGGCAGCGGCTTGAGGTGTTTAAGGTGGATCTGCGGATCTTCGCTGAGCACCACGTCCGGGTTGAGAATACCGTTGGGGTCGAGCAGGCGTTTGAGTTGCCACATCAGTTGATAGGCGTCGCTGCCCCATTCCAGCTCGACGAACGGCGCCATGTTGCGGCCGGTGCCATGCTCGGCTTTCAGTGAGCCGCCAAACTCTACGGCCACCAGTTGGGCGACGTCGTCCATGAACGCTTGGTAGCGTGCGACTTCTTCGCTGCTGTTGAAGCCTTGGGTGAACACAAAGTGCAGATTGCCTTCCAGAGCGTGTCCGAAAAGGATGGCTTCGTCGTAGTGGTGTTTGTCGAACAGCTCGATCAAACGGTTAACGCCGATGGCCAACTGCTCGACCGGGAACGTCACGTCTTCGATGATCACCGTGGTGCCGGTTTTGCGCACGGCGCCGACGGCGGGGAAGGTGTCTTTGCGGATCGCCCACAGGCGGGCGTTTTCCACCGGGTCTTCGGTGAAGTCGACCTGTTTTTCCACCGGGAACGCCGCCAGGGACGCCATGATCAGCGCCAGTTGCTCCTGGAGCAAAGAGGGCGATGCCGCACGGGATTCGATCAACAGTGCGCAGGCATTTTCCGATAGATGTTGTACGAAGGCGGGCATGCCGGGTTTGTCCTGCACCGAACGCATGCTGCGTCGGTCGAGCAGCTCAACCGCTGAGACCGGTTGGGTTTTCAGGACGGTCACCGCATTGCAGCAGGTCTCGACATCGGGGAATACGATCAGCGCCGAGGCTTTGTTCGGGTGGTCGATGACGGTGTCGTAAGTCACTGCGCTGATAAAGCCCAGGGTGCCTTCGGAGCCCACCAGCAGGTGGCTGAGGATATCCAGCGGCTCATCGAAATCCACCAGGGCGTTGAGTGACAGGCCGGTGGTATTTTTCAGACGGTATTTGTGGCGGATTTTGGCGGCCAGTTCAGCGTTTGCCCGCGTCTCCCGCCCGAGTGTGGCCAGGCGTTCAAGCAGCGCGCCGTGCTGCTGACGAAATGCCGCGACGCTGGCGGCATCTTCGGTGTCCAGGCGGCTGCCGTCGGCCAGCACCAGGCGAATCCCGGCCAGGGTGTGGTAGGTGTTTTGCGCCGTACCGCAGCACATGCCGCTGGCATTGTTGGCGACGATGCCGCCGATTTTGCAGGCGTTGATCGACGCCGGATCCGGCCCGATCTTGCGCCCGAATGGCGCCAGCCAGGCGTTGGCCTGGGCACCGATCACGCCGGGTTGCAGGCGGATCTGCGTGCCTTGCCCACGAATTTCGCGGCCGTTCCAGTTGTCCCCCAGTACGATCAGCACCGAATCGCTGATGGCCTGCCCGGACAAGCTGGTGCCCGCTGCGCGGAAGGTCACCGGAACATGATCGCGCTGGGCCAGTTTCAGCAGCGCCACGACTTCGTCTTCCGACTCGACGCGAATCACCAGCTGTGGGATCAGTCGGTAAAAACTGGCGTCTGTGCCAAATGCCAAGGTGGAAAGTGGGTCGTCGAAGCGACGAATTTTCGGGATCAGCTGTGCGACGTCAGCAAGGAAAGCGGCAGGCAGACTCATTGGTCCTCCAGGATCAGCACCACCAGGTCCTTCGGACCGTGGGCGCCATAAGCCAGAACTTGTTCGATGTCAGCGGTCTTCGACGGGCCGGACACCAGCAGGGCATTGGTGGGCATGCCTTGGGCCCAGGCGAATTGCTGCTGGACCTGATAAAAGTTGTCGTAAATCTCGCTGGCCTTGAGCAGTGCAAAGTGTACCGGCGGCACCAGGCTCATCAGTCGCGGTTCTTCCCGCGTGGGCCACAGAATCAGGCTACCGGTGGCGGCGATGGCGCCGAGGGTCGTGGTCAGGCTGGCCGGTGTGTCATTAAACAGCTCGGCTTTCCATTCTTCCACAGGGCGGTCGTAGGCTTTGAGCTGCGGCAATTGCGGATGGTTCGACCAGTGCTCGGTGATGCGCCGCCCATGCTCGGTTGTCGGCGCGATGAGCAGGCTGGGCAGCTCGCGTTTTTGCAGCAGCTGCGCGAGTAAAGCTGGCCATTCGGCGCCGCGGGTCAGGTGGATCTCGGTATGCACCGCCTCCATCAGCTTGCGCAATTGTGCGATGCGCTGTTCTGGCGGGTAGGTGTAGATCTGTGTGACCAGGGTCTCATCGAAGTTGTCGGGCACTGGTGTTGTGCCCGTCAGGCTGTGGCGCAATTTGCCGAGGATATTTTGCTTGGCGCTCATCAACGCGCTCCCTGTTTGGCCAAATGCTCGCGTGCCAGGTCATGCAGCGAACGGGCGGCGGGTTTAGGCGCGCTATGGTTTTGCGTCCATGGCCCGACGTTGTTCGGTACGAGGGCGCGCAGGCGCGTGGCGGCGAATGTGAACAGGCGGTACAGCGTCGGTGAGCTGTGGAGATTGGCCCAGGCGTTCCAGATGAACCGTTCCTGGCGCGAATACTTGCTGCCTTGGCCGCGCATCACGGGGTGTGGGCTATCCGGCGCTTTTACGTTCTCTTCCCGCAGACGGCGCAGCAAGGCCGGGATCGGAATTTTTACCGGACACACTTCTCCACAAGCACCGCACAACGAAGACGCACTGGGATGGTCCGGTACTTTTGCCAGGCCGACCATATGCGGTGTGATGATTTTTCCGATAGGGCCGGGGTAGACCTCGCCGTAGGTATGGCCACCGATTCGGGTATACACCGGGCAATGATTCATACAGGCGCCGCAGCGAATGCAGTTGAGTGTCTGACGCAATTCGCTGTCGGCAAACGCCTGGCTGCGTCCGTTGTCCAGCAGCACCAGGTGGACTTCTTCGGGGCCGTCGAGCTCATCGGCCTTGCGCGGGCCGGAGATCATATTGACGTAGGTGGTGATCGGCTGACCGAGCGCGGAGCGGGTCAGCAGCGACAGCAACGGCACCACGTCGCGTAGGTTTTCCACGACCTTCTCGATGCCGGTCACGGCGATATGCACGGGTGGCACTGTGGTCGACATACGCCCGTTGCCTTCGTTTTCCACCAGCAGCAGCGTGCCGGTTTCGGCCACGGCGAAGTTGACGCCGGACACGCCGATATCCGCTTCGAAGAACTTTTCCCGCAGCACGCGGCGACCAATCTGAATCAACTGGTCGACATCCTTGGTGTACTCCACGCCGAGTTTTTCGTGGAACAGCGACGCGACCTGGCTGGCGTTCTTGTGGATCGCCGGCATGATGATGTGGGACGGCTTCTCGTGGTCGAGTTGAACAATAAACTCACCCATGTCGGACTCAAGGCATTCGATGCCTTGGGCGGCGAGTACGTGGTTCATCTCCATCTCTTCGCTGACCATGGATTTGCCTTTGATCACCTGCTTGGCTTCGCGCCGGCGGATGATCGACAGCACGATCGCATTGGCCTCTTCAACCGTTTCTGCCCAATGCACGGTCACGCCGTTTCGGGTCAGGTTGGCTTCCAGTTGTTCGAGCAGGTCGGGCAGCTTCGACAGGGCGCGGGCGCGCACCGCGTTACCGAGGGCGCGCAGGTGTTCGCGTTCGTGGGCGTCGCTGAAAGACGCCGCCCGTTTGCTCATCAGGGAATCCATCGCATTGCGAAAGTTGTTTCGCAGTTGCGCGTCGCCCAGTGCCTGGTGGGCGCGGGTGCGGAAGTCTTCCGACACCTCGACGGTGGGAATCAGCGCGGCGTTCATCGTTCACCCCCGGTGCGTTGCCAGAGAAAGCTGGCCAGGTGTTGCCCGCGTAAGGCCGCCTGTTGTTTCTCCAGGGCGCCATTGATGTTCATCAGGCAACCGCAATCAGCACTCAGTACTTGATGGGCGCCGGAGTCCTGCAAGGCTCGGGTCTTGTCGGCCACCATTGCGCCGGAAATGTCTGGCATACGCACGCTGAACGTCCCACCAAAGCCACAGCATTCGCTTTCGTGGCTGTGGTCGACGCGTTCGACATTGCGCAATTGGGCCAGCAGTTCGCGGCCGTGAAGGTGGGTGTTCATTTCCCGACGCGCGGAGCACGACGTGTGCAGGGCGACCTTGATCGGCGCCCCGCTGTCGTTGAGTTGCACCTTGCACACGAACAACAGGAACTCCGCCAACTCATAAGTCCGGGCCGCGAGGGCCTGCACCTGTTTGAGGGTGTCGGGTTCGTCCTTGAAGAGGTCGGCGTAGTGCTCACGTAACATGCCGGCACAGGAGCCGGATGGCACCACCACCGGGTAGTCGCCGGCGAACAGCGCCAGTTGCGCGCGTGCCACTTGTCGGGCCTGGTCGGTATAGCCCGAGGTGTAGGCCGGTTGCCCGCAGCAGCTTTGCCCTTGGGGATAATCCACGCAGATCCCTTCGCGTTCCAGCAGGTGGATCGCGTCCATGCCGGCTTCGGGATAAAACAGATCGACCACGCAGGTGCCGAACAGGTAGACCTTCTGCGGTTTTTCGTGGGGGTATTCGCGAGGCTCGGCCAGAGGCGGCGCGACACGGGTGGCATTCGGCACGGCGTTGTAAAAAAGCTCGCTCATCAGGCGCGTTCTCCGGGTGGTCCCGGTTGTCCGTCCGTCAGGGCCGCAGCGTGTTCAGCGGCCCGGCAGAGGGGTTGTGGAGAGCTGACGCCGAAATCGCGGTTCGGCGTCGGTTATTGCGTGATTACCTGTGGTCTCAATGCACCAGCATGCCGGTGAACCAGTAGGCCTGGGCCAGTGTGATCAGCCCGACGATGGTGGCGAAAAACAGGCTGTGCTTGAGGGTGAAGCGGAACAGGTCGGATTCCTTGCCGACTAGCCCGGTAGCGGCGCAGGCCACAGCGATCGATTGCGGCGAAATCATCTTGCCGGTCACGCCGCCGCTGGTGTTTGCCGCGACCAGCAGGACGTCGTTGACACCGATCTGGTGGGCGGTGGTGGCTTGCAACGAGCTGAACAGGGCGTTGGACGAGGTGTCGGAGCCTGTCAGGAAAACCCCCAGCCAGCCGAGGAACGGCGAGAAGAACGGGAAGGCTGCGCCGGTGCCGGCCAGGACTAATGCCATGGTCGAGGACATGCCCGAGTAGTTGGTGACGAACGCGAACGCCAGCACCATGCCGATGGACAGGATCGGCCAGCGCAGTTCGTAGAAGGTCTCTTTTAAAGTGGTAAGACCAGTTTTGATGTCGATCTTCAATACCAGCATCGAGATCAGCGCGGAAAAGAAAATCGCAGTGCCGGTCGCTGAAATCGGGTCCAGTTTGAATACCGCGGGGATGGCCGTCGGGTTGGTCACGATAGGCGCAACCTTGACCACCAGTTGGTCCAGGTGCGGGATCGCAAAGTTGAACACCCAGCTGTACATCGAGCCGCCTGCGGCGAACATCGCCTTGAAGGGCTTGAGGGTCCAGATGGTCACCAGCACGGTCAGGATCAGGAACGGCGACCAGGCTTTGAAGATTCGCCCCAGGCTGTAGGGCGAAGCGACAGTGCTGCGTGGCAGGCCGAAGCCGCCGGCGCTGGCGGTGATCGTTGCGCTGGAGGTCGCACCGGCAATCTGCGCGCCGGCGGTGCGCTTGGGTTGCCAGATTTTCAGGAACAGAGTCAAGGAAACCAGGCTGGCCAGGGCCGAGGTGATGTCCGGCAGTTCCGGGCCGATGAAGTTGGAGGTGAAGTATTGGGTGATGGCAAAGCTCAAGCCTGCCACCAAGGCGGCCGGCCAGGTTTCGCGCACGCCGCGCAGGCCGTCCATCATGAACACCAGCCAGAACGGAACGAACAGCGACAGCAGTGGCAATTGGCGACCAGTCATGGCGCCGATCTTGAACGCGTCGATGCCGGTCACTTGCCCGGCGACGATGATCGGAATCCCGAGGGCACCGAAGGCGACGGGCGCGGTGTTGGCGATCAGGCACAGGCCGGCGGCGTACAGCGGGTTGAAGCCCAGGCCGACCAGCAGCGCGGCGGTAATCGCCACGGGAGCACCAAAGCCGGCGGCACCTTCCAGGAAGGCGCCGAAGCAGAAGCCGATCAGCAAGACCTGCAGGCGTTGGTCGTCGGTGATCGACAGTACCGAGCTGCGGATGATCTCGAACTGGCCGCTCTTGACCGTCAGTTTGTAGAGAAATACCGCAGCGACGATGATCCAGGCGATGGGCCACAGGCCGTAGGCAAAGCCATAGCCGGCAGCGGCCAGTGCCATGTCCACCGGCATCTGGAAGGCAAAGATCGCCACCAGGATCGACAGCGCCAGCGTGATGCTGCCGGCGACGTGGCCTTTAAGGCGAAACACGGCCAGAGCCAGGAAGAAAAATACGATTGGAATAACGGCGGCCAGTGCGGACAGGCCGAGGCTGCCGAGCGGGCTGTAGAGCTGTTGCCAGGTTTGCATATGGGGTGGCCCCTAATTGTTGTTGGTCAGGCACATTTTAGTCGGCTTGGATAATTGGTAATACCAATTTACAGCCGCTGTTGGCTAGAGTAAAAGCCTAGGCAGGGATGTGTCAATTTGCCGCCTGCGAAACTTTGGTCTTAAGCGGGAGGGCGGGCGCTCTGATCGCATCAATCGAAGATGTTCTGATGGGTGCTGCAAGCGTTGCGATAGGCCAGAATAGAGGCCCCGGCGAGTGGTCGGGATCGTGGAGAGAGAGTTATGGGGTTTGATCAGGTGCGTCAGCGCCGTTTGTCTGACGATATTGTCGAGCAGCTTGAGGGCATGATCCTTGAGGGCACGCTGAAATCGGGCGAGCGCTTGCCGGCCGAGCGCGCGTTGGCTGAAAAGTTCGGCGTTTCGCGCCCCTCGCTGCGTGAGGCGATTCAGAAACTGGCGGCCAAGGGGTTGCTGGTCAGTCGCCAGGGCGGTGGAAATTATGTGTCTGATTCGTTGGGCTCGACGTTCAGCGATCCGTTGTTGCACCTGCTGGAAAACAATCCCGAGGCTCAGCGTGATTTGCTGGAGTTTCGTCAAACCCTCGAAGCGTCCTGTGCCTATTACGCGGCATTGCGCGCTACCGAAGTCGACCGTGAGCGGCTGACGGCGGCCTTTGAAGCGCTACAGGATTGTTACGCGCGCGACGATAAGGTCAGTCGCGCAGAGGAGGGGGCCGCGGATGCGCGGTTTCACTTGGCCATTGCCGAGGCCAGCCACAATGCTGTGCTGTTGCACACCATCCGCGGGTTGTTCGACCTGCTCAAGCGGAACGTGGTGACCAACATTGGCGGCATGTACCAGCAGCGCACGGAAACCCGAGATATGCTGATCAGTCAGCACCGGGATTTGTACCTGGCGATCATCGAGGGGCGGGCCGAGCAAGCGCGGGAAGTCTCAACACGTCACCTGTTGTATGTGCAGGAGGTGTTGGAGGAAGTACGTCAGGAAGTTCAGCGCGTGGCCCGGGCGGCGCGGCGCAAGGGCATGTAGCCAGGGGCCAAGCGCCCTAGGCTACAGCGGCACAAGGATTATTCTTCCTTGCCCTTGTTGCGCACGGCGCGATGCAGTTCGCGATCGGAATCGCGCTCGCGCTCGGTGTCACGCTTGTCGTATTCCTTCTTGCCTTTGCCCAGTGCGATCTCGCACTTGACCAGATGCTTGCTCCAATACCAGGACAGGCAGACGCAGGCATAGCCTTTCTGCTGTACGGCGGCGGCGAGCTTGTCCAGTTCGCGGGCATTGAGCAGCAGCTTGCGTGTGCGTACCGGGTCGGCAATCACATGCGTGCTCGCGGTGGTCAGCGGGGTGATATGACTGCCGAGCAGCCATGCCTCGCCATCCTTGAGCAGCACATAGCTGTCGACCAGTTGCAGCTTGCTGGCACGCAGACTTTTTACTTCCCAGCCGGCCAGGACCAGACCAGCCTCGAACCGATGTTCGATGAAGTAATCGTGTCGCGCTTTTTTATTCTGCGCGATGGTCCCTGTGGGGTGTTTCTTTTGTTTAGCCATAGGGGCGGCATTATAGGGCGTTGCGAGCGTGTCGGCTACGGTCAACCTGCGTGCTTGAGCGTGTTGGACGAATCCCGGACAATACCGGCAGTTCTTTGGTTTTTCTCTCTCGCGGATCGGGTTGTTCTTTCGCGATGTTTGCCGCTCAGCTGTGGAAATAACGCTCACATGACGACGCATATTCAACGTTCGGCCCTGCTGCCCTATCCGGCCCAGGTGCTTTATGACCTGGTCAACGACGTGGCGCGTTACCCGGAATTCCTGCCTTGGTGCTCGACCGCCGAGGTGCTGGAAGGCGGTGATGAGCACATGGTTGCCAGTGTCGGGGTGGCCAAGGGGGGGCTCAGCCAGCACTTTGTGACACGCAATGTCCTGGTGCCGGGCAAGTCCATTGAAATGAATCTGCAGGAAGGGCCGTTTACCCAATTGCATGGTGTCTGGGTGTTCAAGGCGTTGACCGAGAAAGCCTGCAAGATCAGCCTGGATCTGTCTTTCGATTATGCGGGGCCCATTGTGCGGGCGACGCTGGGGCCTTTGTTCAATCAGGCGGCCAATACCCTGGTCGACGCATTCTGTCAGCGAGCCAAGCAACTGCATGGTTGAGATTGAAGTGGTGTATGCCGGCGTGGATCGCCAGGTGTTGGTAGCGGTTGCGGTGCCAGCGGGTACGAGCCTGCGGGTTGCGGTGCAGGCGTCGGGGATTGCTGCGCACTTTCCTGAGGTGAACCTTGCTGATTGCCCGTTGGGGGTATTCGGTAAGGCAGTGGTCGACCCCGATACCTGCACCGTGCAGTCAGGTGATCGTATCGAGATCTACCGCCCGCTGCTGGCCGACCCCAAAGAAGTGCGGCGGCTGCGTGCGGCCAAGGCGGCGTTGGCCAAGCAACAGCGTTCATAGGCCGGCGAATCTGTAGGCAACAAAAAGCCCGGCATGCCGGGCTTTTTATCGAGCGTCGCAAACTTACTGCGGGCTGGTGTCCAGAGGCTGTGGCGTCGGGACTGGAACTGTTTGTACGCGGTCGACGTCTTTCTGGATCTTGTCGAGCAATGAGCCAGGCTTGGCCGGTACTTCGGATTTCGGCTTCTCGGCTTCCTGCGCAGGCGCAGTCACGTTGGTGCCGTTATCCTTGCCCAGCAAGGCTTCATCGCGGCTTACGCCGGGCATGAAATCGCCGGACAGACTGACCAGTTGATCATTGCCATTAAAGATGACGCTGACGCGTTCCTGTTGGCGTTCACCGCCCCCAGGCTGGATGCTGTAGAGATAATCCCAGCGATCGGCATGGAAAGTGTCAGTCAGCAGGGGGTTACCCATAATAAACCGTACTTGCCGTCGGGTCATTCCCGGGCGTAACTGGTCTATCATGTCCTGCGTGACGACATTGCCCTGCTGGATGTCGATTTTGTAAACCCCGGGGAATGAACAACCGGCGAGTGCGAGCAGTCCCACAAAGGTGAAACTGGTTAGCAAGAGCTTGGTGTTTTGCATCGGTGGGCGACTTCCACTATCTTGGCTGGGACAACGTAAACGCCGATCATACCCGTATTAAGAGAAGCTGCGAAGCAGCATCCGCGAGAAAGCTAACCATGGTTGAAAATAGCGAACTACGCAAAGCCGGTCTTAAAGTGACTCTGCCACGCGTCAAGATTCTACAAATGCTCGATTCTGCTGAGCAGCGCCACATGAGTGCCGAGGATGTTTACAAGGCGCTGATGGAGTCCAATGAGGACGTTGGCCTGGCCACGGTTTACCGCGTGCTGACCCAGTTTGAAGCCGCGGGGCTGGTGGTTCGTCATAATTTCGACGGCGGTCACGCAGTGTTCGAATTGGCTGATGGTGGTCATCACGACCACATGGTCGACGTGGACACTGGTGAGGTTATCGAATTCACCAACCCGGAAATCGAGCGGCTGCAGAAGGCAATTGCCGAGGAGCATGGCTACGATCTGTCGGACCACAATTTGGTTCTTTACGTACGTAAGAAAAAGTAAAAATCGACGCAGATTCGCTCTGCGGAACGATTGAAGGCGACCCCCGGGTCGCCTTCGTGCTTTCTACAGAGAGAAAATTGCCGGTTTGGTCAGGCCTTCGCCGCCACCACCATTTTCTTCGCGTGGGCCAGGGACTCCTTGGTCAGGTCGATGCCGCCGAGCATGCGCGCGACTTCCTCCACGCGTTCCGACTTGTTCAGCTTGGACACCGCCGTGTGTGTCGCATCGCTGCCGCGTACTTTGTGTACAAACAAATGCTGATGCCCTTGGGCGGCTACTTGCGGTAAGTGGGTAACCGTCAGCACCTGGCCGCGATCCCCCAGGCGACGCAGCAGTTGGCCGACAATTTCTGCGGTCGGGCCACCAATGCCAACGTCTACCTCGTCAAAGACCAGCGTCGGAACCCGTGAGGTTTGGGCGGTGATCACCTGAATCGCCAGGCTGATCCGCGATAGTTCGCCCCCGGAGGCGACTTTTGCCAGCGCTTTGAGCGGCTGCCCTGGGTTGGCGCTGACCAGCAGTTCTACCTGTTCCAGGCCGTGGGGCTGCAGTTCGGCGCTGGTATTGCTGTGCAGTTCGATGGTGAAGCGGCCGCCGGGCATGCCGAGGCGCTGGATTTCCTGCTCGACCGCGCCGGCCAGGCTCGTGGCGGCTTGATGGCGCAGATCGCTCAGTTCGCGGGCCTTCTCTTGGTAATGGCGGGCGAAAGAAGCCAGCTCGTCGCCCAGGCGCTCAATGGACTCGTCATTCGCGTTCAGGGTTTCGATTTCATCCAGCAGCTTCTGCTGCATCGTTGCCACTTCAGTCGGCTGGATCCGATGTTTGCGCGCCAGGGTGTAGATGGTGTCCAGGCGTTCTTCTATTTCCTGCAGGCGTGCCGGGTCGGCGTCGAAGTGATCGAGGAAGCGGTTCAGTTCGCCTACGGCTTCTTCTACCTGAATTTGCGCGCTGGTCAGCAAGGTCGTGGCTTCATTCAGCGAGCCGGACGCATTGTTCACGCTGGACAGCCGATTGAGGCTGACGGTCAGTGCATTGAGCACATTGCCCGAGTCGCTCTCGCTGCATTGCTCCACCACCTGGCGGCAAATACCCAGCAGGGTTTCGGCGTTGGTGAGGTTCTTGTGTTCCTGCTCAAGCTGTTCCAGCTCGCTTTCGCCGAGGCCAAGGCTTTCGAGCTCTTCGAGTTGATAGCTGAGCAATTGGTGGCGTGCGCGTTGCTCGTCGCCGGAATTGGAGAGACGCTCCAGTTCCAGGCGGGTCTGGCGCCAACGTTGGGCGGCGAGCTGGACCTGGCGGGCGAGGTCGGTGGCGCCGGCGTATTCATCGAGCAGGCGGCGATGGGTGTCGGTTTTGAGCAGGGATTGGTGTTCGTGCTGGCTGTGGATATCGATCAGCAGCTCGCCCAGGGCCTTCAAGTCACCCAGCGGGCAGGGCGTGCCGTTGATGTAGCCACGGGAGCGGCCTTCGGCGGTGATGACCCGGCGCAGGATGCACGGCCCTTCATTATTAAGGTCGCGCTCGGCAAGCCAGGCTTCGGCTTCGGGGATGTCCGCCAGGTCGAAGGTCGCCAGGATGTCGGCTTTGTCTGCGCCGGGGCGTACCACGCCACTGTCGGCGCGGTCGCCCAGGGTCAGGCCGAGGGCGTCGAGCATGATCGACTTGCCGGCGCCGGTTTCGCCTGTGATTACGCTCATCCCGCGATCCAGTTCGAGATCCAGATGTTCAACGATGGCGTAGTTATGTACGGACAGGTGCACGAGCATGACGGCCGCTCCCAGGCTTTAGGTCTGGTTATTTATACAGTGTTTTGTTCCGGGCTGACAATCCTGGCGCTTAGCTCGATTTGCTTGCTTCGATGTTTTTTTTAGTGCGAAGAGGAATGAATGGGTCGGAATTGATCTGGATCAGATGAAAGACTTTTGGTGACGCCCGCACCCTTGAACCTGGAAATTGTGGCCCCATATACCGGAACAGAAGCGCGAGTTGAGTTCGCGCATGATTTTGAAAGGAGAAATCTATGGCTGACGAACAGACGCAGGATACGCAAACTCCAGACGCCAATTCGGCTGCCGGTGATGAGCTGGCGACTCGTGTGCAAGTGCTCGAAGAGCAATTGGCCGCTGCGCAGGATCAATCTTTGCGTGTTGCCGCCGATCTGCAGAACGTCCGCCGCCGTGCCGAGCAGGATGTAGAAAAGGCCCACAAGTTCGCGCTGGAAAAATTCGCCGGTGATCTGTTGCCGATCATCGACAGCCTGGAGCGCGGCCTTGAGTTGTCCAACCCGGATGACGAAAACATCCGCCCGATGCGTGAAGGTATCGAGCTGACCCTGAAAATGTTCCAGGACACCCTGAAGCGTTATCAGTTGGAGGCTGTCGATCCGCAAGGCGGCGAGCCGTTCAATGCCGAGCATCACCAGGCCATGGCGATGCAGGAAAGTCATGACCTTGAGCCAAACAGCGTGTTGAAAGTATTCCAGAAGGGATACCAGCTCAACGGTCGCCTGCTGCGTCCGGCAATGGTCGTGGTCAGCAAGGCGCCTGCACCGGTTTCACCTTCGATTGATGAGCAGGCTTGAAATACGCCGCAAGGCCCCCATTTATAAGTCAAGCGTTTAAGTGCTACCGCAGTTAGCCACCACTGCTGCGGCATCCAAATTCAAGTTTCGGGAGAGTAAATCATGGGCAAAATTATCGGTATCGACCTGGGGACCACCAACTCCTGCGTCTCCGTGCTGGAAAACGGCGTTGCAAAAGTCATCGAAAACGCCGAAGGCGCGCGTACTACGCCGTCGATCATTGCTTACGCCAACGACGGCGAAATCCTCGTCGGTCAGTCGGCCAAGCGTCAGGCGGTGACCAACCCGCACAACACCCTGTACGCGGTGAAGCGTCTGATCGGGCGTAAGTTCGAGGAAGAAGTCGTACAGAAAGACATCAAGATGGTCCCTTACAAAATCGCCAAGGCTGACAACGGTGATGCCTGGGTTGAAGTGAACGGCCAGAAAATGTCGCCGCCACAGATCTCGGCTGAAATCTTGAAAAAGATGAAGAAAACCGCCGAAGACTACCTCGGTGAAGCCGTGACTGAAGCGGTGATCACCGTTCCGGCCTACTTCAACGACAGCCAGCGCCAGGCGACCAAAGACGCCGGCCGCATCGCGGGCCTGGACGTAAAACGTATCATCAACGAACCAACCGCAGCCGCTCTGGCCTACGGCATGGACAAAGCCAAGGGCGACCACACTGTCATCGTTTATGACCTGGGTGGCGGTACCTTCGACGTGTCCGTGATCGAAATCGCGGAAGTTGACGGCGAGCACCAGTTCGAAGTGTTGGCCACCAACGGCGACACCTTCCTGGGTGGTGAAGACTTCGACATCCGTCTGATCGACTACCTCGTTGACGAGTTCAAGAAAGAAAGCGGCATGAACCTCAAGGGTGACCCGCTGGCCATGCAGCGTCTGAAAGAAGCTGCCGAGAAAGCCAAGATCGAGCTGTCTTCGGCTCAGTCGACCGACGTTAACCTGCCGTACATCACTGCAGACGCTACCGGTCCTAAGCACTTGAACGTGAAGATCTCGCGCGCCAAGCTGGAAGCGCTGGTTGAAGACCTGGTTCAGCGCACCATCGAACCTTGCCGCATCGCGCTGAAAGACTCCGGCATCGAAGTGAGTGCGATCAACGACGTGATCCTGGTCGGCGGTCAGACCCGCATGCCACTGGTTCAGAAGTTGGTGACCGAGTTCTTCGGCAAAGAAGCACGTAAAGACGTGAACCCGGACGAAGCTGTTGCCATGGGTGCTGCCATCCAGGGTGCGGTACTGGCCGGCGACGTGAAAGACGTATTGCTGCTGGACGTCAGCCCGCTGACCCTGGGTATCGAAACCATGGGTGGCGTGATGACTGCGCTGATCGAGAAAAACACCACGATTCCTACCAAGAAATCGCAAGTGTTCTCGACGGCCGATGACAACCAGGGCGCCGTGACCATTCACGTGCTGCAAGGTGAGCGTAAGCAAGCGGCGCAGAACAAGTCCCTGGGCAAGTTCGACCTGGCCGAGATTCCACCAGCACCACGTGGCGTGCCACAAATCGAAGTGACCTTCGACATCGACGCCAACGGCATCTTGCACGTAGGCGCCAAAGACAAGGCTACCGGCAAAGAGCAGAAGATCACCATCAAGGCCAACTCCGGTCTGTCTGATGAAGAAATTCAGCAGATGATTCGTGATGCGGAAACCAATGCCGAGGCTGACAAGAAGTTCGAAGAGTTGGCGGCTGCCCGTAACCAGGGCGACGCACTGGTTCACTCGACGCGCAAAATGATCGCTGAAGCTGGCGACAAAGTGACTGCCGAAGAGAAGACCGCAATCGAAGCGGCCTTGGTTGCCCTGGAAGCCGCAGTTAAAGGCGACGACAAGGCTGCCATCGAAGCCAAGGTTGAGGAACTGTCGAAGGTCTCCGCGCCGGTTGCTCAGAAAATGTACGCCGAGCAAGGTCAGCCAGCTGACGGTGCTGCGCATCAGGCAGAGCCTGAAGCCAAGCACGATGATGTTGTCGATGCCGAGTTCGAAGAAGTCAAAGAGCAGAAGTAATCTGCTTGGCCGGTTGACCGCTATCAAGCGGTGACTGGTAGGATGTCGCCGCGCGGGAGCTTGCTCCCGCGTTGGCGTGTCTGGGGTATGCGAATTTTTACAGCATGCGACAAGGCTCGGATGCTGGCGGTGTGATCGGGAATGCTCCTGCTTTCCGGCGACAGTCACCGCGTTTTTGGCCGGGTCCCTGGCTGAAAGCTGTTATGACCAGGATCGTTGAATTGACGTGAGTTGGGTCCGGGCCTGTATTGGGGCTCAACGAGTTCGGCAAGGCTCAGGAGGGTCTGGCTGAACGTCCTTAAGAGTGCAAAGACTTATGGCAAAGCGTGACTATTACGAAGTATTGGGTGTGGAGCGCGGTTCCAGCGAGGCGGACCTGAAGAAGGCTTACCGTCGCCTGGCGATGAAGCACCACCCGGACCGTAATCCGGATAACAAAGAATCCGAAGAAATGTTCAAAGAGGCCAACGAGGCCTACGAATGCCTGTGTGATCCCAACAAGCGTGCGGCCTACGACCAGTACGGTCACGCCGGCGTCGACCCGAGCATGGGTGGCGGCGGTGCCGGCTTCGGCGGCCAGAACTTCTCCGATATTTTCGGCGATGTGTTCAGCGACTTCTTCGGCGGTGGCCGCGGTGGTCAGCGTGGCGGTGCCCAGCGCGGCAGCGACCTGCGCTACACCCTGGAACTGAACCTGGAAGAAGCCGTGCGCGGCACCAGCGTCAATATCCGCGTGCCGACGCTGGTCAACTGCAAGCCGTGCGATGGTTCGGGGGCCAAGAAAGGCTCCTCGCCGATCACTTGCCCGACCTGCGGTGGTATCGGTCAGGTCCGCATGCAGCAGGGCTTCTTCTCGGTGCAGCAAACCTGCCCGCGGTGCCAAGGCCAAGGCAAGATCATTTCTGACCCGTGCGATTCCTGCCACGGTGAAGGGCGTGTCGAAGAGTACAAAACCCTGTCGGTCAAAGTGCCGGCGGGCGTGGATACCGGTGACCGCATTCGCCTGTCGGGCGAAGGCGAGGCGGGGACTCAGGGTGGCCCGACGGGTGACCTGTATGTGGTGATCAATGTGCGCGAGCACTCGATCTTCCAGCGCGACGGCAAACACCTGTTCTGCGAAGTGCCGATCAGCTTCGTCGACGCGGCCCTGGGCGGCGAGCTGGAGATTCCGACTCTGGATGGTCGGGTCAAGCTCAAGATCCCTGAGGGGACGCAGACCGGCAAGCAGTTCCGTATCCGTGGCAAAGGCGTGGCGCCGGTGCGTGGTGGCGGTGCGGGCGACCTGATGTGCCGTGTCACGGTGGAAACGCCGGTCAACCTGGGTCGTCGCCAACGCGAGTTGCTCGAAGAGTTCCGCAGTTCGCTGGAGGGTGACGACTCCCACTCGCCGAAAACCACGGGCTTCTTCGATGGCGTGAAGCGCTTCTTCGGCGACTTGTAAGGAATTGAGTATGCGACGTATAGCCGTAATGGGCGCTGCCGGGCGCATGGGTAAAACCCTGATCGAAGCGGTACAGCAGCGCTCGCCGGCCTCCGGTCTGACCGCGGCGATCGTTCGCCCAGGCAGTACGCTGATCGGCGCCGATGCCGGTGAGCTGGCTTCGCTGGGGCGTATCGGCGTGTCGTTGTCCGGCAACCTGGAGCAGGTGGCGGACGAGTTCGACGTGCTGATCGACTTTACGCTGCCGGACGTGATGCTGAAAAACCTGGCGTTCTGCCGCAAGGCGGGCAAGGCCATGGTGATCGGCACCACCGGCTTGAGCGCTGAGCAGAAGCAGTTGCTGGTCGAGGCGGGCAAGGATATTCCCATCGTGTTTGCCGCCAACTTCAGCGTGGGCGTGAACCTGTCGCTCAAGCTGCTGGATCTGGCGGCGCGCGTGCTGGGCGATGAGGCGGATATCGAAATCATCGAGACCCATCATCGCCACAAGATCGATGCGCCGTCGGGAACCGCGTTGCGCATGGGTGAGGCTATCGCCGATGCCCTGGGTCGCGACTTGTCGAAGGTGGCGGTGTACGGGCGTGAAGGTCATACCGGCGCGCGTGCGCGTGACACCATTGGTTTTGCCACCGTTCGTGGTGGCGATGTCGTCGGTGATCACACCGTGCTGTTCGCCACTGAAGGCGAGCGCCTGGAAATCACGCACAAAGCCTCCAGCCGCATGACATTCGCCAAGGGGGCGGTGCGTGCCGCGCTGTGGCTGGATGGGCGTGCGCCGGGTCTGTATGACATGCGCGATGTGCTGGATCTGCACTAATCAGTAGCTAAAATGGGGCCTCGGGATTATCCTAAGGCCCCGTTTTTACCCGCTAAGCGACGTCCTGTCGCATTCTCCTGCCTTTAAGGCTCATTAGCGGTGGACCAAAACAGCCTTTTTCTGTAAGCTACAGCTTTAGTGTGTCCACTAAAAGCGCGCAGAATAATTCAGTGAAGAAGCGGGGTGACGTGTCCATACGTCACTCCGCTTTTTTACAACCTGCGATCGCCCTTTCAGGCTTTATTTACGGGAGGTCTTCTTGACTAAGCCAGCCATACTCGCCCTTGCTGATGGCAGCATTTTTCGCGGCGAAGCCATTGGAGCCGACGGTCAAACCGTTGGAGAGGTGGTGTTTAACACTGCCATGACCGGCTATCAGGAAATCCTTACCGATCCTTCCTACGCCCAACAGATCGTTACCCTGACTTATCCGCACATCGGCAACACCGGTACTACGCCGCAAGACGTCGAGTCCAATCGCGTCTGGTCCGCGGGCCTGGTGATTCGTGACCTGCCACTGGTTGCGAGCAACTGGCGTAGCACGATGTCGCTGTCCGATTACCTGAAAGCCAACAACGTTGTGGCGATCGCCGGTATCGATACGCGCCGCCTGACACGCATCCTGCGTGAAAAAGGCTCGCAGAACGGCTGCATCATGGTCGGTGAGAATATCTCCGAGGCTGCGGCAATTGCTGCGGCGCAAGGCTTCCCTGGCCTGAAGGGCATGGACCTGGCGAAAGTCGTCAGCACCCAGGAACAGTACGATTGGCGCTCCACTGTCTGGGACTTGAAGACCGACAGCCACGCGACCATCGACGCCGCTGATCTGCCCTACCACGTAGTGGCCTACGACTACGGCATCAAGTACAACATCCTGCGCATGCTGGTCGAGCGCGGTTGCCGCGTGACCGTGGTGCCGGCGCAAACCCCTGCCAGCGACGTCCTGGCGTTGCAGCCGGACGGCGTGTTCCTGTCCAACGGCCCGGGTGACCCTGAGCCATGCGACTACGCCATCAAGGCGATCAAGGACGTGCTGGAGACCGAGATCCCGGTGTTCGGTATCTGCCTGGGCCACCAGCTGCTCGCTCTGGCCTCCGGCGCCAAGACCCTGAAAATGGGGCACGGCCACCACGGCGCGAACCACCCTGTACAGGACCTGGACACCGGCGTAGTGATGATCACCAGCCAGAACCACGGTTTTGCGGTGGATGAAACGACCTTGCCGGCCAACGTCCGTGCGACCCATAAGTCGCTGTTCGACGGTTCCCTGCAAGGCATCGAGCGCACCGACAAGAGCGCGTTCAGCTTCCAGGGCCACCCTGAAGCCAGCCCGGGCCCGAACGACGTAGCGCCGCTGTTCGACCGTTTCATCAATGAGATGGCCAAGCGACGCTGACTGAGCGGCCTGCGGGCGGCCCCGACTGTCGGTGGCCCCCGCAGGCTCTTCAAAGATTGTTCAAGACGGCTTGCCGACTGACCTGCGGATTTGAGTGACAAACCCATGCCAAAACGTACAGACATAAAAAGCATCCTGATTCTCGGCGCTGGCCCGATCGTGATCGGCCAGGCCTGCGAATTCGACTACTCCGGCGCCCAGGCCTGTAAAGCCCTGCGCGAGGAGGGTTACCGCGTCATCCTGGTGAACTCCAACCCGGCCACCATCATGACCGACCCGGCCATGGCCGACGCCACCTACATCGAGCCGATCAAGTGGCAGACCGTTGCCAAGATCATCGAGAAAGAGCGTCCGGACGCACTGCTGCCGACCATGGGCGGCCAGACCGCCCTGAACTGCGCCCTCGACCTGGAACGCGAAGGCATCCTGGAAAAATTCGGCGTTGAGATGATCGGTGCCAACGCCGACACCATCGACAAGGCCGAAGACCGTTCGCGCTTCGACAAGGCGATGAAATCCATCGGCCTGGCGTGCCCGCGTTCCGGTATCGCCCACAGCATGGAAGAAGCCAATGCGGTCCTCGAGACCCTGGGCTTCCCGTGCATCATCCGTCCGTCCTTCACCATGGGCGGTACCGGTGGCGGTATTGCGTACAACCGTGAAGAGTTCGAAGAAATCTGCGCCCGGGGCCTGGACCTGTCGCCGACCAAAGAGCTGCTGATCGACGAATCCCTGATCGGCTGGAAAGAATATGAGATGGAGGTTGTCCGCGATAAGAAGGACAACTGCATCATCGTCTGCTCCATCGAAAACTTCGACCCGATGGGCGTACACACCGGTGACTCGATCACTGTTGCTCCGGCACAGACCCTGACCGACAAGGAATACCAGATCCTGCGTGACGCCTCTCTGGCGGTACTGCGCGAGATCGGCGTGGAGACTGGCGGTTCCAACGTGCAGTTCGGTATCTGCCCGAACACCGGCCGCATGGTCGTGATCGAGATGAACCCGCGTGTGTCCCGTTCGTCGGCCCTGGCCTCGAAAGCCACCGGTTTCCCGATCGCCAAGGTCGCGGCCAAGCTGGCTGTGGGTTACACCCTGGACGAACTGTCGAACGACATCACCGGCGGCAAGACCCCGGCGTCCTTCGAGCCGTCCATCGACTACGTCGTGACCAAGCTGCCACGTTTCGCCTTCGAGAAGTTCCCCAAGGCTGACGCGCGCCTGACCACCCAGATGAAGTCGGTCGGCGAAGTCATGGCCATTGGCCGGACCTTCCAGGAATCCCTGCAGAAAGCCCTGCGCGGCCTCGAAGTCGGCGTTTGCGGCCTGGACGAGAAGCTCGACCTGAGCAATCCGGAAAGCATGAGCGTGCTCAAGCGCGAGCTGACCGTGCCGGGCGCCGAGCGTATCTGGTACGTTGCTGACGCGTTCCGCGCCGGCATGACCGTCGAAGACATCTTCGGCATGAACATGATCGATCCGTGGTTCCTGGTGCAGATCGAAGATCTGATCAAGGAAGAAGAGAAGGTCAAGACCCTGGGTCTGGCCAGCATCGACCGCGACACCATGTTCCGCCTCAAGCGCAAAGGTTTCTCCGACCAGCGCCTGGCCAAGTTGCTGGGTGTGACTGAGAAAAACCTGCGCACTCATCGCCACAAGTTGGACATCTTCCCGGTCTACAAGCGCGTTGACACCTGCGCCGCCGAGTTTTCCACCGACACCGCCTACCTGTACTCCACCTACGAGGAAGAGTGCGAAGCCGCGCCGTCGGGCCGCGACAAGATCATGATCCTGGGTGGCGGTCCGAACCGTATCGGCCAGGGCATCGAGTTCGACTACTGCTGCGTACACGCCGCCCTCGCCCTGCGCGAAGACGGGTACGAGACCATCATGGTCAACTGCAACCCGGAAACCGTTTCCACCGACTACGACACTTCCGACCGCCTGTACTTCGAGCCGGTCACCCTGGAAGACGTGCTGGAAATCGTGCGCGTCGAGAAGCCTAAAGGCGTGATCGTCCAGTACGGCGGCCAAACCCCGCTGAAACTGGCTCGCGCCCTCGAAGCCGCTGGCGTGCCGATCATCGGCACCAGCCCAGACGCCATCGACCGTGCCGAAGACCGTGAGCGCTTCCAGCAAATGGTCGAGCGCCTGAACCTGCGTCAGCCGCCAAACGCTACCGTGCGCAGCGAAGACGAAGCCCTGCGTGCGGCCAGCAAGATCGGCTACCCGCTGGTGGTGCGTCCGTCCTACGTACTGGGCGGTCGGGCGATGGAAATCGTCTACGAAGAAGAAGAACTCAAGCGTTACCTGCGTGATGCGGTGAAAGTGTCCAACGACAGCCCGGTGCTGCTGGACCACTTCCTCAACTGCGCCATCGAGATGGACGTGGATGCGGTTTGCGACGGTACTGACGTGGTCATCGGCGCAATCATGCAGCACATCGAACAGGCGGGCGTTCACTCCGGTGACTCCGCGTGCTCGCTGCCGCCTTACTCGCTGCCGCTGCACATCCAGGACGAGATGCGCGAACAGGTCAAGAAAATGGCCCTGGAACTGGGTGTGGTCGGCCTGATGAACGTACAGTTGGCGCTGCAAGGCGAAGACATCTACGTCATCGAAGTCAACCCGCGCGCCTCGCGTACCGTGCCGTTCGTGTCCAAGTGCATCGGTGTGTCCCTGGCCATGATCGCTGCCCGCGTGATGGCCGGTAAGACCCTGAAGGAAATCGGCTTCACCAAGGAAATCATTCCGAACTTCTACAGCGTGAAAGAGGCGGTGTTCCCATTCGCCAAATTCCCTGGCGTGGACCCGATCCTGGGCCCAGAGATGAAGTCCACCGGTGAAGTGATGGGCGTGGGCGATACCTTCGGTGAAGCGTTCGCCAAGGCCCAGATGGGCGCCAGCGAAGTGCTGCCGACCGGCGGTACTGCTTTCATCAGCGTGCGCGACGATGACAAGCCACTGGTTGCAGGCGTGGCCCGTGATCTGATCAACTTGGGCTTCGAGATCGTGGCCACCGCCGGGACCGCCAGGCTGATTGAAGCGGCGGGTCTGAAAGTGCGTCGCGTGAACAAGGTGACGGAAGGCCGTCCGCATGTGGTCGATATGATCAAGAATGACGAAGTCACTCTGATCATCAACACCACTGAGGGTCGTCAGTCGATTGCGGATTCTTACTCCATTCGTCGTAATGCCTTGCAGCACAAGATCTACTGCACCACGACCATTGCTGCTGGCGAAGCTATCTGCGAAGCGCTCAAGTTCGGTCCGGAAAAGACCGTGCGTCGCTTGCAGGATCTACACGCAGGATTGAAGGCATGATCAAATACCCAATGACCGTTCGGGGCGCCAAGGCCCTGGAAGAGGAGCACGCCCATCTGACCAAGGTCGTACGTCCAAAGCTGAGCCAGGACATCGGTACGGCCCGCGAGCTGGGTGACTTGAAGGAAAACGCCGAATACCACGCTGCCCGCGAGCAGCAGGGTATGGTCGAGGCGCGGATCCGTGACATCGAAGGCCGTATGCAGAATGCGGTCATCATCGACGTCACGACCATCCCGCACACCGGCAAAGTGATTTTCGGCACCACAGTGGAAATCGCCAATGTCGAAACCGACGAAAGCGTGGTGTACCACATCGTCGGTGAAGACGAAGCTGACTTCAAACTCGGCAAGATCTCCGTCGGTTCGCCACTCGCCCGTGCCTTGATTGCCAAGGAAGAGGGTGATGTGGTGGTTGTGAAAACGCCCGGTGGCGTGATCGAGTACGAGATTGTTGAAGTTCGCCATGTCTGAAAGGCGGCGCCCGCTTCGTGCGGGCGCCATGCTTTGGCAGTTTGCCCAGATGCTGTGGGTGGGCGGCCTGTGGTTGTTGCATATTGGCGTGTTACCGGCGTTGGGCCTGATTGGCCTGGCGCCGTTGTTGATCGATGAGATCGATGGATTACTGAGTGCGCTGCTGGTGGGTTTTGCGGCGGCGTGCGTGACGCTTCAGGCGCTGGTGCTGATCAAGGCCGAAGGCTTGGGGAGTTTGTGGCGGGATATTCGCGGCCAACTGCTGTTGATGGCGCTGTATGCATGTGCAATGTATTGCATCGTGCATGTGTGGCTGCCGGAAGCGTTGCGCTGGCAGCTATTCAGCTATCTTGTGCTAGGGTTTTCCGGCCTGGTGCTGGTGATGCAGCCGGCGCCTGGGTGGAGTGGCGGGGCGCGCGAAGCACGCCCGTGACCCTTGTTGTCATTTGAAGCGATGAACGTTCGACAGTTGCTTGTTGACGCTGAAGTTCTTGCGATACAGCAGTGCCATCTTGCCGATGACCTGAACCAGGTCTGCCTTGCCAACCTTGCACAGTTCTGCAATGGCGGCCAGGCGCGCTTCGCGGTCAAGGATGTTGACCTTGATCTTGATCAGTTCGTGATCGCCCAATGCGCGTTCAAGTTCGGCTAACACACCTTCAGTCAAACCGTTGTCGGCCACGATCAAAACTGGTTTCAGATGGTGGCCAATGGATTTGTACTGTTTCTTCTGCTCTTGAGTGAGCGGCATAATCTGACCCCTGCGTCTGATCTTGTAAAAAGCGGCGGCCAGTTTACCCGAGCGAGTCCGGGACCGCCCAGTTAATCACGACCCGTTTTATTTTCGAGGTGGCCCGTGGCCCGTTCCAAAACTAGCCTTAAGTGGCTGCAAGAGCATTTCAACGACCCTTACGTCAAAAAGGCGCAAAAGGACGGCTACCGTTCCCGGGCCAGCTACAAGCTGCTGGAGCTTCAGGACAAGGACAAACTGTTCCGTCCCGGCATGAGCGTGATCGACCTGGGCGCCGCCCCGGGTGGCTGGTCCCAGGTGGCCAGTCGTCTGATTGGCGGGCAAGGCCGGTTGATCGCTTCCGACATCCTGGAGATGGACAGCATCCCGGATGTGACCTTCGTCCATGGTGACTTTACCCAGGACGCGGTGTTAGCTGAGATCCTGCAGGCTGTGGGAAATTCGCAGGTGGACCTTGTGATTTCCGACATGGCCCCCAATATGAGTGGATTACCGGCTGTTGATATGCCGCGAGCCATGTTCCTGTGCGAGTTGGCGCTGGATCTGGCGGGGCGGGTATTGCGTCCGGGTGGTGATTTCCTGGTCAAGGTCTTCCAGGGCGAGGGTTTCGACGAGTACCACAAGAACATCCGCAAGCTGTTCGATAAGGTGCAGATGCGCAAGCCGGACTCCTCACGGGATCGGTCTCGCGAGCAATATCTGCTGGCGCGGGGGTTCCGCGGTATCGAAGGTGCAGCGAGTGATGAGCGCCTTTGAAGGTTTGAGGGGAGTCGATAGGTTTTTTTATATCGCTTTCGTCACGAAGCTTTACGAATATTGTGTAGTCAAAGTTTCACAAAGGGTTACAGACGGCGCCTGCCAGAGTTGTAGGTAATGTAGTAAGTTAGGCCGGTGAATATCATGCGAAGCGCGCGCCAGTAGCGGAGCTTGCTTCAGAGGGTAGTTAATTGAACGATATGGCAAAGAATCTGATCCTGTGGTTGATCATCGCGGCTGTCCTGGTGACGGTGATGAACAACTTCTCCAGCCCTAACGAGCCGCAGACCCTCAACTATTCCGACTTCATCCAGCAAGTTAAGGATGGCAAGGTCGAGCGCGTAGCGGTTGATGGCTACGTGATTACCGGCAAGCGCAACGATGGCGACGGCTTCAAGACCATTCGTCCGGCAATCCAGGACAACGGTCTGATCGGCGACCTGGTGGATAACCACGTGATTGTCGAAGGCAAGCTGCCTGAGCAGCAGAGCATCTGGACTCAACTCCTGGTGGCGAGCTTCCCGATCCTGGTGATCATCGCCGTGTTCATGTTCTTCATGCGCCAGATGCAAGGCGGTGCAGGAGGCAAGGGCGGGCCGATGAGTTTCGGCAAGAGCAAGGCGCGCCTTCTCTCTGAAGATCAGGTGAAGACCACCCTGGCTGACGTCGCCGGTTGCGACGAAGCCAAGGAAGAAGTGGGTGAGCTGGTCGAGTTCCTGCGTGATCCGGGCAAGTTCCAGCGCCTGGGTGGCCGCATTCCACGCGGTGTGCTGATGGTCGGCCCGCCGGGTACCGGTAAAACCTTGTTGGCCAAGGCGATTGCCGGTGAAGCCAAGGTGCCGTTCTTCACCATTTCCGGTTCGGACTTCGTCGAAATGTTTGTCGGCGTCGGTGCCAGCCGTGTTCGCGACATGTTCGAGCAGGCCAAGAAACACGCGCCATGCATCATCTTCATCGATGAAATCGACGCCGTTGGTCGCCATCGTGGTGCTGGCATGGGCGGTGGTCATGATGAACGTGAGCAGACCCTCAACCAGTTGCTGGTGGAGATGGACGGCTTTGAAATGAATGACGGCATCATCGTCATTGCCGCAACCAACCGTCCGGATGTGTTGGACCCTGCATTGCTGCGTCCAGGCCGTTTCGACCGTCAGGTCGTGGTGGGCTTGCCGGATATCCGTGGTCGTGAACAGATCCTGAAAGTCCACATGCGTAAAGTGCCCATGGGCGACGACGTCGCTCCGGCCGTGATTGCCCGCGGTACGCCTGGCTTCTCCGGTGCCGACCTGGCCAACCTGGTGAACGAGGCTTCGCTGTTTGCGGCCCGCACCGGCAAGCGCATCGTGGAAATGAAAGAGTTCGAACTGGCCAAAGACAAGATCATGATGGGCGCCGAGCGCAAATCCATGGTCATGTCCGAGAAAGAGAAGCAGAACACCGCTTATCACGAAGCCGGTCACGCTATCGTGGGGCGCGTCGTGCCTGAGCATGACCCGGTCTACAAAGTGTCGATCATTCCTCGTGGTCGGGCGCTGGGTGTGACCATGTTCCTGCCGGAAGAGGATCGCTACAGCCTCTCCAAGCGTGCGTTGATCAGTCAGATCTGCTCGCTGTACGGCGGCCGGATTGCTGAAGAGATGACCCTGGGCTTTGACGGTGTCACCACCGGTGCTTCCAACGACATCATGCGTGCCAGCCAGATTGCGCGGAACATGGTGACCAAGTGGGGTCTGTCGGAAAAACTCGGTCCTTTGATGTACGCCGAGGAAGAAGGCGAAGTGTTCCTGGGGCGTGGCGGTGGCGGTCAAAGTGCCAGCTTCTCCGGTGAGACAGCCAAGCTGATCGACTCCGAAGTGCGCAGCATCATTGACCAGTGTTACGGCACGGCCAAGCAGATCCTCACCGACAACCGCGACAAGCTGGATGCCATGGCGGATGCGCTGATGAAGTACGAAACCATTGATGCCGATCAGATCGACGACATCATGGCGGGCCGTACACCGCGTGAACCTCGCGATTGGGAAGGTGGTTCGGGCACCTCTGGCACGCCGCCAGTGGTTCAGAACGAACGCCCTGAAAACCCGATCGGCGGTCCTGCAGCTGACCACTAAGGTTTGAAATGACTTTTGCGTCGTCCTCCACCCGGTTGCCTTGCGGCAGCCGGGTTCTTGATTTGGCCCATACGCATGTCATGGGCATTCTTAATGTAACCCCCGATTCCTTTTCCGATGGTGGTCGCTTCAATCAGCTCGATGCTGCGTTGCGTCACGCCGAGGCGATGGTGGCGGCGGGTGCGACCTTGATCGATGTCGGCGGCGAGTCGACCCGGCCCGGTGCTCGCGTGGTTTCTCCCGTGGAGGAACTGGAGCGGGTGGCGCCGATCGTCGAGCGCATCGCTCGCGAGCTGGATGTGATCATTTCCGTGGATACATCGACCCCGGCGGTGATGCGCGAAACGGCGCGCCTGGGTGCGGGGCTGATCAACGATGTGCGTTCGTTGCAGCGTGATGGCGCGCTGGACGCCGCCGCGGCGACCGGCCTGCCGGTGTGCCTGATGCATATGCTGGGCGAGCCCGGCACCATGCAGGACAATCCGCACTACGATGATCTGGTTGGCGAAGTGAGCGGGTTCCTGGCTGATCGCATTGCTCAATGCGCCGCCGTAGGGATCGCTGCCGACAAGATCATCCTCGATCCGGGGTTTGGTTTCGCCAAGACCCTGCAGCACAATCTAAGTCTGTTCAAGCATATGGAAGCCTTGCATGCCCTGGGTCGACCTTTGTTGGTCGGCGTTTCGCGCAAGAGCATGATAGGTCTGGCGCTGAATCGCCCGGTGGGCGAGCGGCTTTATGGTGGGTTGGCGCTGGCGGCACTTGCTGTGACCAAGGGTGCGCGTATCTTGCGTGTGCATGATGTCGCTGAGACCGTGGATGTCGTCCGCATGATTGCCGCAGTAGAATCGGCCGAATAAGAATGATGGAGCACTTATGACAAAGAAATACTTTGGCACCGACGGTATCCGTGGTCGGGTCGGCGAGTTTCCGATTACCCCCGATTTCATGCTCAAGCTGGGTTGGGCGGCAGGCATGGCGTTCCGCAGCATGGGCGCGTGTCGCATCCTGGTGGGCAAGGACACGCGTATCTCAGGCTATATGTTTGAGTCTGCGCTGGAGGCCGGTTTGTCCGCCGCCGGTGCCGATGTAATGCTGCTGGGCCCGATGCCGACCCCGGCGATCGCTTACCTGACGCGTACCTTCCATGCCGAAGCCGGCATTGTGATCAGTGCTTCGCACAATCCTCATGATGACAACGGCATCAAGTTCTTCTCGGGGCAGGGCACCAAGCTGCCGGATGAGATCGAGCTGATGATCGAAGAGCTGCTGGATGCGCCGATGACGGTGGTCGAGTCCAGCAAGCTGGGCAAGGTGTCGCGGATCAACGACGCCTCTGGCCGTTATATCGAATTCTGTAAGAGCAGTGTGCCAAGCAGCACCAATTTCGCCGGGCTGAAGATCGTCGTCGACTGTGCCCATGGTGCGACCTATAAAGTGGCGCCGAGCGTATTCAAGGAGCTGGGTGCGGAAGTGACGGTGCTGTCGGCCCAGCCTAACGGGTTGAACATCAACGAAAACTGCGGCTCCACGCATATGGAGCAATTGCAGGCTGCCGTCCTGGCTGAGCATGCCGACCTGGGTATTGCCTTTGATGGCGACGGTGACCGCGTGCTGATGGTGGATCACACCGGCGCCGTGGTTGATGGCGATGACTTGATGTTCATCATTGCCCGCGACCTGCATGAGCGTAACCGCTTGCAGGGCGGTGTCGTCGGTACGCTGATGAGCAATCTCGGGCTGGAGTTAGCACTGGGCGAGCTGGGCATTCCTTTTGTGCGTGCCAATGTCGGGGATCGTTATGTGATTGCCGAACTGCTGGAGCGCAATTGGCAGATCGGTGGCGAGAACTCCGGGCATGTCGTGTGCTTCCAGCACACCACCACGGGCGACGCGATCATCGCCGCGCTGCAGGTGCTGTTGGCGTTGCGCCGTCGCCAGGAAAGCCTGGCCCAGGCGCGTCAAGCCCTGCGCAAGTGCCCGCAAGTGCTGCTCAATGTGCGCTTTGCCGGTGGCGACAACCCGATCGAACACCCGGCTGTCAAAGCGGCCTGCGAGCGCGTGACCCTGGCAATGGCGGGGCGTGGGCGCGTGTTGCTGCGCAAGTCCGGCACAGAGCCGCTGGTGCGCGTCATGGTCGAAGGTGAGGACGAAACCCTGGTTCGCGGGCATGCCGAAGACCTGGCAAAACTAGTAACTGAAGTTTGCTCCTGAATTCGGCTTGCCAGTGATGGTGTGGTTGGGTAACATCTGCGCCCACTTTGACCGACGAGGTACAGCATGCGTCGCACTATGGTAGCTGGTAACTGGAAGATGCACGGTACCCGCGCCAGTGTCGCTGAGCTGATCAATGGCCTTCGTCACTTGGCCTTGCCGAGCGGTGTTGATATCGCGGTTTTTCCATCTTGCTTGCATATCAACCAAGTGGTTGATGGCTTGAAAGGTAAGTCGATTCAGGTCGGCGCGCAGAATTGCGCAATGGAACCCATGCAAGGTGCGCTGACAGGCGAGATTTCGCCAGGTCAGTTGGTTGATGCGGGTTGTTCCTACGTGCTTGTCGGGCACTCCGAGCGCCGTCAGTTGATGGGCGAACGGGATGGGACGCTCAATCGCAAGTTCGCAGCGGCACAGGCTTGTGGCTTGATTCCGGTGTTGTGCATAGGGGAGACCCTTGAACAGCGCGAATCGGGCAAGACTCTTGAAGTTGTCTCGCGTCAGCTGGGCAGCATCATCGAGGAGCTGGGTGTTGGTGCGTTTGCGAAGGCAGTCATCGCTTACGAGCCGGTCTGGGCCATTGGCAGCGGGCTGACTGCAACACCGCAACAGGCGCAGGATGTGCATGCAGCTATCCGCGCGCAGTTGGCGGCAGAGAATTCTGAGGTCGCACAAGGTGTGCGGCTTCTATACGGCGGCAGCGTGAAGGCGGCCAATGCGGTCGAACTGTTCGGCATGCCGGATATCGATGGGGGGCTCATTGGTGGAGCTTCCCTGAATGCAGATGAGTTCGGTGCGATTTGTCGCGCCGCGGGAAACTGAAAAAATGCTGGAAACAGTCGTAGTCGTTTTTCATCTGTTGGCTGCCCTGGGCGTAGTTGCCCTGGTTTTGTTGCAACAGGGTAAAGGTGCGGATGCTGGTGCGTCTTTCGGTGCAGGTGCTTCAAATACTGTGTTCGGAAGCCAAGGTTCCTCTACCTTTCTTAGTAAGTTTACTGCTATACTTGCCGCAGGTTTCTTCATAACCAGCTTAGGGTTAGGTTACTTTGCTAAAGAGAAAGCTCATGTGCTGACTCAAGTAGGTTTGCCAAACCCAGCAGTGTTGGAAGTACCAAAAGCAAAACCGGCTTCTGATGATGTCCCGGTGCTTCAAGAGCAAAAGTCGGCTACTCCAGCGACTGACGTGCCTCCAGCTCAAGAGCAGAAGTAAGAAGGGTTGTAAACGCTGTATTGCCGAGGTGGTGGAATTGGTAGACACGCAACCTTGAGGTGGTTGTGCCCATAGGGTGTAGGGGTTCGAGTCCCCTTCTCGGTACCAATTATCAGGAGAGCCCGCTGTTGCGGGCTTTCTTGTAGGTGGAAGGTTACATTGACCCTGTAAGGGATCGGTCGTATACTTCCGCCCCAGCTTTGTCGCGGGGTGGAGCAGTCTGGTAGCTCGTCGGGCTCATAACCCGAAGGTCGTCGGTTCAAATCCGGCCCCCGCAACCAGTTTTAGCGGAGCCCCTTATTAAGGGGCTTTTTGTTAGCTGGACACTTTCAACGCCGCTATTCGACGGCGTTTCAAGGATGGGCGTTTCGCCCATTTTTTTATTTTGCACAGCATGCACATACATGCACGAGGGGGTTCAGGTGTCGAGCAAGCTAGAAGAGTTGCAGGCCTTGCTGGCCCCGGTGGTCGTGGCCCTGGGCTATGAATGCTGGGGTATTGAGTTTTCGGCTCAAGGTCGCCACTCAATGTTGCGCGTTTATATTGATAAAGAGGGCGGCGTGCTGGTGGACGATTGTGCCATTGTCAGCCGTCAGATCAGTGGCGTCCTGGATGTTGAAGATCCAATCGCCGTTGAGTACACCCTCGAAGTTTCCTCGCCTGGCATGGAACGCCCACTGTTCACTCTCGAGCAGTTTGCAAAATTTGCCGGTGGACAAGTGAAAATCAAGCTGCGATCTCCCTTTGAAGGGCGACGCAATTTTCAGGGCCTTCTGCGCGGTGTAGAAGAGCAGGATGTCGTGGTGCAAGTAGAAGACCATGAGTTCCTGTTGCCGATCGATATGATCGACAAGGCCAACATTATTCCCAGTTTTGACTGAGACGCGGATCCCGCGGATCCAATGGCTTGCGAAAGGCGAGGCGTACGATGAGCAAAGAAGTACTGCTGGTTGTTGAGTCGGTATCCAATGAAAAGGGCGTACCGGCAAACGTGATTTTTGAAGCGCTGGAGCTGGCCCTGGCCACTGCGACCAAAAAGCGTTTTGAAGACGAAGTTGATCTGCGTGTGGAAATCAACCGCCACACCGGTGCCTATGAAACTTTCCGTCGCTGGACGGTCGTTGAAGAAGCCGATCTTGATGATCCGGCCATCGAAACCTGGCCGAGCAAGGTCGCTGAAACGCACCCTGGCGCCAAGGTCGGTGATGTTGTCGAAGAAAAGATCGAATCGATCGAGTTCGGCCGTATTGCTGCACAAACTGCCAAGCAGGTCATTGTGCAGAAGGTTCGCGAGGCCGAGCGCGCTCAAGTCGTTGACGCCTATCGCGAGCGCCTGGGTGAAATCATCTCCGGCACTGTGAAAAAAGTTACCCGCGACAACGTGATCGTCGACCTGGGCAACAACGCCGAAGCGTTGCTGGCCCGCGAAGACATCATTTCTCGCGAAACCTTCCGTGTCGGCGTGCGTCTGCGTGCGCTGCTCAAGGAAATCCGCACCGAGAACCGCGGTCCTCAGCTGATCCTGTCGCGTACCGCGCCGGAAATGCTGATCGAACTGTTCCGCATCGAAGTGCCGGAAATCGCCGAAGGCCTGATCGAAGTCATGGCTGCGTCCCGCGACCCGGGTTCGCGCGCCAAGATCGCGGTCCGTTCCAAGGACAAACGCATCGACCCGCAGGGCGCTTGCATTGGTATGCGCGGTTCGCGCGTCCAGGCAGTGTCGGGCGAGTTGGGCGGTGAGCGTGTGGATATCGTCCTGTGGGACGATAACCCGGCGCAGTTCGTGATCAACGCCATGTCGCCGGCTGAAGTGGCGGCAATTATCGTTGACGAAGATGCCCATGCCATGGACATCGCCGTTGGCGCAGACAATCTGGCTCAGGCCATTGGTCGTGGTGGTCAGAACGTGCGTCTGGCCAGCCAACTGACCGGCTGGACCCTGAACGTGATGACCGAATCGGACATCCAGGCTAAGCAGCAAGCTGAAACCGGTGACATCCTGCGCAACTTCATCGACGAGCTGGAAGTCGACGAAGACCTGGCGCAGGTGCTGGTAGATGAAGGCTTCACCAGCCTGGAAGAGATTGCCTACGTACCGTTGGAAGAAATGCTCAACATCGATGGCTTTGACGAAGACACCGTCAACGAGCTTCGCGCTCGGGCCAAGGATCGTTTGTTGACTAAAGCCATCGCTACTGAGGAAAAGCTGGCAGACGCCCATCCGGCCGAAGACCTGCTCTCGCTTGAGGGTATGGACAAGGATTTGGCGATGGAACTGGCGGTGCGCGGCGTAATTACCCGCGAAGACCTGGCCGAGCAGTCTATTGACGATCTGCTCGACATCGACGGCATTGACGATGATCGTGCCGGCAAGTTGATCATGGCCGCCCGAGCCCATTGGTTCGAGTAATTAGGCGCGGCCTGAGGAGAGAAGTGCATGACGCAAGTCACGGTGAAACAACTGGCCGATGAGGTCAAAACACCGGTAGAGCGCCTGTTGCAGCAGATGCGTGAGGCAGGTCTGCCGCACACCGCCGCCGATGAAGGTGTGAGCGATAGTGAGAAGCAGTCTTTGCTGACTCACTTGAAGAGCAGCCACAAGGCGAAAGTGGAAGAACCGCGCAAGATTACATTGCAGCGCAAAACCACCAGCACCCTGCGTGTTGCTGGTAGCAAGAGCATCAGCGTTGAAGTACGCAAGAAGAAAGTCTTCGTACAGCGCAGCCCGGAAGAAATCGAAGCCGAGCGCAAACGCGAACTGGAAGAACGTCGCGCAGTAGAAAATGCTGCTCGTCAGAAGGCTGAAGAAGAAGCCAAGCGTCGCGCCGAAGAAGAAGCGCGTCGCCAGCCTGCTGCTGCGCAACCTGCTGCCACTGATGCGGTCGCTGCTCCTGCTGCCGCGCCTGTAGAAGCTGCGCGTGAGGCCGCTCCGGTGGCCGCTGCACCAGCACCTGCTGCTGATGCGCGTAAACGCGACGAACCTCGTCGTCCGGACAAACCACGTGCCGACGATAACAGTCGTCGCGGTGGCGGCGGTGATGGTGAGCGCAAAAACGCTCCGCATCGTGCTTCGGTCAAAGAGAAAGCGCCTGCGCCACGCGTTGCCCCACGTACCACCGACGAAGAAAGCGACAGCTTCCGTCGTGGTGGTCGCGGCAAGGCCAAGCTGAAAAAACGCAACGCCCACGGTTTCCAGAGCCCAACCGGCCCTGTCGTGCGTGAAGTGAAGATCGGCGAGACCATCACTGTGGGCGATCTCGCCCAGCAGATGTCGGTCAAGGCAGCTGAAATCATCAAGTTCATGTTCAAGCTGGGCACTCCGGCCACCATCAACCAGGTACTGGATCAGGAAACTGCCCAACTGGTTGCTGAAGAGCTGGGCCACAAAGTGACCCTGGTCAGCGACACCGCCCTGGAAGATTCCCTGGCCGAGTCCCTGAAGTTCGAAGGTGAAGCTGTTTCCCGTGCGCCGGTCGTGACCGTAATGGGCCACGTTGACCACGGTAAGACTTCCCTGCTCGACTACATCCGTCGTGCCAAGGTTGCGGCAGGCGAGGCTGGCGGTATTACCCAGCACATCGGCGCCTACCACGTTGAAACCGATCGCGGCATGGTGACGTTCCTCGACACCCCTGGTCACGCCGCGTTTACCGCGATGCGTGCCCGTGGTGCCAAGGCGACCGACATCGTGATCCTGGTCGTTGCAGCAGACGACGGCGTGATGCCACAAACCATCGAAGCCGTTCAGCATGCCAAGGCAGCTGGCGTACCGTTGGTGGTTGCGGTGAACAAAATCGACAAGCCGGGCGCCGATCTCGATCGCATCCGTAGCGAACTGTCGGTTCACGGCGTGACTTCCGAAGAGTGGGGTGGCGACACTCCATTCGTACCGGTCTCGGCGAAAGTCGGTACTGGCGTTGACGAACTGCTCGAAGCTGTTCTGTTGCAAGCCGAAGTCCTGGAACTGACCGCTACGCCATCGGCTCCTGGCCGTGGTGTTGTGGTTGAGTCCCGCCTCGACAAGGGCCGTGGCCCGGTGGCGACCGTTCTCGTTCAAGACGGTACCCTGCGCCAAGGCGACATGGTACTGGTCGGTTCGAACTATGGCCGTGTACGTGCCATGCTCGACGAGAACGGTAAGTCCATCAAGGAAGCCGGTCCGTCCATCCCTGTCGAGATTCTCGGCCTGGACGGTACCCCGGACGCTGGCGACGAGATGAGCGTGGTTGCCGACGAGAAGAAAGCCCGTGAAGTGGCTCTGTTCCGTCAAGGCAAGTTCCGCGAAGTCAAGTTGGCCCGTGCTCACGCCGGCAAGCTGGAAAACATCTTCGAGAACATGGGCCAGGAAGAGAAGAAGACGCTTAACATCGTCCTCAAATCTGACGTCCGTGGTTCCCTCGAAGCGTTGAACGGCGCCTTGAATGGCCTGGGTAACGACGAAGTGCAAGTGCGTGTCGTCGGTGGCGGTGTCGGTGGTATCACCGAGTCCGACGCCAACCTGGCACTGGCTTCCAACGCTGTACTGTTCGGCTTCAACGTGCGTGCCGATGCTGGCGCTCGCAAGATCGTCGAGCAGGAAGGCCTGGACATGCGTTACTACAACGTCATCTACGACATCATCGAAGACGTCAAGAAAGCCCTCACCGGCATGCTTGGCAGCGACGTCCGGGAGAACATCCTGGGTATCGCCGAGGTGCGTGACGTGTTCCGCTCGCCGAAATTCGGCGCGATCGCCGGCTGCATGGTTATCGAAGGCACCGTTCACCGTAACCGTCCGATCCGTGTACTGCGTGAAGACATCGTTATCTTCGAAGGCGAGCTGGAATCCCTGCGCCGCTTCAAGGATGACGCTTCCGAAGTACGTGCCGGCATGGAATGCGGTATCGGCGTCAAGAGCTACAACGACGTCAAGGTTGGCGACAAGATCGAAGTCTTCGAGAAGGTTCAGGTTGCTCGCAGCCTCTAACTCGCGCACTTCAGGAGCCACGCCGCGTGTGGGCATGCAAATGCCCCGCGCAACGTCCGGACTCTAAACGCAACGCCCGGTCTGGCTTTTGTCAGGCCGGGCGTTTGCCGCTTTCAGACCCCACGGGTTTCACCGTGTGGCAGTAACAGGTAACAAGACATGGCAAAAGAATACAGCCGTACCCAACGTATCGGCGATCAGATGCAGCGCGAGCTGGCCCAACTGATCCGTCGCGAAGTCAAAGATCCTCGTGTTGGCCTGGTCACCATCACCGCCGTTGAAGTGAGCCGTGACGTGGGTCACGCAAAAATCTTCATCACCGTGATGGGTGAGGACAGCAGCGAAGAAATCGCGCAAAGCATCAAGGTGCTCAACTCGGCCGCAGGTTTCCTGCGCATGCAGTTGGCCCGCGAAATGAAGCTGCGCAGCGTGCCTCAGTTGCACTTCCACTACGACGAAAGCGTCGTGCGTGGCGCGCACCTGTCGGCACTGATCGAGCGCGCCGTGGCTGAGGATAATCAGCATCCGTCCACACCTGAAGACGCCAAGGAGTAAGCGGTGGCTCAGGTCAAACGTATCCGTCGCAACGTCAGCGGCATCATTCTGCTCGACAAGCCCATTGGCTTTACCTCCAATGCCGCCTTGCAGAAGGTCCGCTGGCTGCTCAATGCCGAGAAAGCCGGGCACACCGGCAGCCTCGACCCCCTGGCCACCGGCGTGTTGCCGTTGTGCTTTGGCGAGGCCACCAAGTTCTCGCAATACCTGCTCGATTCCGACAAGGGTTACGAAACCCTGATGCAACTGGGCAAGACCACCACCACGGCCGATGCCGAGGGTGATGTTTTGCAGGTTCGCGACGTGACCGTTGGTCGTGCTGATATCGAGGCTGCTTTACCCGCTTTTCGTGGGCAAATCAGTCAGATACCGCCGATGTACTCGGCGCTCAAGCGCGATGGGCAACCACTTTACAAGCTGGCTCGTGCGGGTGAAGTAGTGGAGCGCGAACCGCGTTCTGTTACTATTGCGCGCTTGGAATTGCTCGCCTGTGAAGGCGACACCGCACGCCTGGCCGTGGACTGCAGCAAAGGCACCTATATTCGTACCCTGGTGGAAGATATCGGTGAAAAGCTCGGTTGCGGCGCGTATGTCGCAGAACTGCGACGCACCCAGGCCGGCCCTTTCAGCCTGGCCCAGACGGTGACGCTGGAAGAGTTGGAAGCGGTACACGCCGAAGGCGGCAATGAAGCGGTCGATCGCTTCTTGATGCCATCGGACAGCGGTTTGCTCGATTGGCCATTGCTGCACTTCTCGGAGCACAGCGCGTTCTACTGGCTCAACGGCCAGCCGGTACGTGCCCCGGACGCGCCGAAATTCGGCATGGTGCGGGTACAGGATCATAACGGTCGCTTTATCGGTATCGGTGAAGTGAGCGAAGACGGGCGCATCGCGCCGCGTCGACTGATTCGGTCAGAATGACCGAAACCAGTTTGTGGTAAAAGCGTATCAGCCTTTACGCAAGCTGGAACGAGGGTGGCTGTTAACAGGCACGGTCACTACTCATTTTTAGATACAGGGATTTGTCCCTGGCCTGTTGAAACTGCCCTTTGGGTGGTTTCCTGAAAAAAGGATTGCCTCATGGCTCTCGACGTTCAAGAAAAAGCACAAATCGTAGCTGACTATCAGCAAGCTGTTGGTGACACTGGTTCGCCAGAAGTGCAAGTTGCACTGCTGACCCACAACATCAACAAACTGCAAGGTCACTTCAAGGCCAACGGTAAAGATCACCACTCCCGTCGTGGTCTGATCCGCATGGTAAACCAGCGCCGTAAGCTGCTGGACTACCTGAAAGGCAAGGATCTGGGTCGTTATCAGGCTCTGATCGGTCGCCTGGGTCTGCGTCGCTAATAAGCGATTGCGCTAGAGGTTGGTTGTTTGCCGTGTGTCAGTGGGATTCCCGCTGGCCCATGGCAGGCTTCCAGCCTCAAGTTTTATCTGGATACACGTTTTACCCCTGGACAAGGGTTGGGCCGATTCCCGACATTGCCCAAGAATTTCGCAAGAAGACAAGTTCCCCAAGAGCCACAAAGAAGGTAGGACACCGTGAACCCGGTTATCAAAAAATTTCAGTTCGGTCAGTCGACCGTTACCCTCGAGACAGGCCGTATCGCCCGTCAAGCCTCCGGCGCAGTGCTGGTTACCGTTGACGACGACGTTACCGTACTGGTGACCGTTGTAGGCGCCAAGACCGCAGACCCGAGCAAGGGCTTCTTCCCTCTGTCTGTTCACTACCAGGAAAAGACTTACGCTGCCGGTAAGATCCCTGGCGGTTTCTTCAAGCGCGAAGGCCGTCCTTCCGAGAAAGAAACCCTGACTTCCCGACTGATCGACCGTCCGATCCGTCCGCTGTTCCCAGAAGGCTTCATGAACGAAGTGCAGGTTGTCTGCACCGTCGTCTCCACCAGCAAAAAGACCGATCCGGACATCGCTGCGATGATCGGTACCTCGGCTGCCCTGGCTATCTCCGGCATTCCTTTCGATGGCCCGATTGGCGCTGCGCGCGTGGCTTTCCACGAAAGCACCGGCTACCTGCTGAACCCGACTTACGAGCAACTGAAAGCCTCGAGCCTGGACATGGTCGTTGCCGGTACCTCGGAAGCCGTACTGATGGTTGAATCGGAAGCCAAAGAGCTGACCGAAGACCAGATGCTGGGCGCGGTACTGTTCGCTCACGACGAGTTCCAGGTTGTGATCAACGCCGTTAAAGAACTCGCTGCCGAAGCCGCCAAGCCAACTTGGGCCTGGGCTCCGCAAGCCGAAGCCACCGAACTGCTGGGCGCGATCCGTGCCGAGTTCGGCGAAGCGATCTCCCAGGCCTACACCATCACCGTCAAGGCCGACCGTTACGCTCGCCTGGGCGAGCTGAAGGATCAGGTCGTTGCCAAGCTGTCCGGTGAAGAAGGCCAGCCTTCTGCCAGCGACGTCAAAGCAGCATTCGGCGAAATCGAATACCGCACCGTTCGCGAAAACATCGTTAACGGCAAGCCACGTATCGACGGTCGCGACACCCGCACCGTGCGTCCGCTGAACATCGAAGTCGGTGTTCTGCCGAAGACTCACGGTTCCGCGCTGTTCACCCGTGGCGAAACCCAGGCCCTGGTCGTTGCGACCCTGGGTACTGCCCGCGACGCACAGCTGCTGGACACCCTGGAAGGCGAGAAAAAAGACCCGTTCATGCTGCACTACAACTTCCCGCCGTTCTCGGTGGGCGAATGTGGTCGCATGGGTGGCGCCGGTCGCCGCGAAATCGGTCACGGCCGTCTGGCCCGTCGTTCGGTTCAGGCCATGCTGCCAGCCGCCGACGTGTTCCCGTACACCATCCGTGTCGTGTCGGAAATCACCGAGTCCAACGGTTCCAGCTCCATGGCTTCGGTCTGCGGTGCTTCCCTGGCACTGATGGACGCTGGTGTGCCGATGAAGGCGCCGGTTGCCGGTATCGCCATGGGCCTGGTCAAAGAAGGCGAGAAGTTCGCCGTCCTGACCGACATCCTGGGTGACGAAGACCACCTGGGCGACATGGACTTCAAAGTAGCCGGTACCGCTAAAGGTGTTACCGCGCTGCAGATGGACATCAAGATCAAGGGCATCACCGAAGAGATCATGGAAATCGCTCTGGGCCAAGCCCTGGAAGCGCGCCTGAACATCCTCGGTCAGATGAACCAGATCATTGGTCAGTCCCGCACCGAACTGTCGGAAAATGCTCCGACCATGATCGCGATGAAAATCGACACCGACAAAATCCGTGATGTCATCGGTAAAGGCGGCGCGACCATTCGTGCGATCTGTGAAGAGACCAAGGCTTCGATCGATATCGAAGACGACGGCTCGATCAAGATCTTCGGCGAAACCAAGGAAGCTGCAGAAGCGGCGCGTCAGCGCGTTCTGGGCATCACTGCCGAAGCCGAGATCGGCAAGATCTACGTCGGTAAAGTTGAGCGCATCGTCGACTTCGGCGCATTCGTCAACATCCTGCCGGGCAAAGACGGTCTGGTTCACATCTCCATGCTGAGCGACGCTCGTGTTGAGAAAGTGACCGACATTCTGAAAGAAGGCCAGGAAGTGGAAGTGCTGGTACTGGACGTGGACAACCGCGGCCGTATCAAGCTGTCCATCAAAGACGTGGCAGCAGCCAAGGCTTCGGGCGCTTAAATACCCGCAGGCTTCACGCTGAAAAAAGGACTCTTCGGAGTCCTTTTTTATGGTTCTTCACGGAATCCCGGGAAACACAGAAACAAGAACGCCGATTTGATGGATGATGTTCGTGCGAGCAAACACATCTAAAAAACCGGCGTTCTTATGCGCAATATTAATACTTTCCTTCCTTTTTGGGAGGGCTTTTCTGTCGTTGCGATCAAACCTGACGGCGATGCCCTTCAAATCGATCTGATCCCCCAGGCCACGCGATTTCCCACCTGTGGTGGCTGCCAAAAGCTCTGTTCAACAACTCATGAGTACTGCGATCGAGTCGTGCGTGACTTGCCGATTCTCGGTCGTGCAGTCCGCCTCAACGTGCAGCTCAGGCGTGTTAGTTGCCGTGATTGTGGCAAGCGCATGGAGGTCGTCAGTTGGCTGGATCGCTATGCCCGCATGACGCGCCGGCTGGCAGAGGCCGTTATTCAAGCCTGCGAACGCCTTCCTACACTGCATGTTGCGCAAATGTTCGGGCTGCACTGGGACACCGTTCGGTTGCTGGAGCGGCGCGCTCTGCAAGCGGCGTTGAGTGCCTTACCCAAGGCCCAACCACGGCGCTTGATAATGGACGAGTTCGCGTTATTCAAAGGTCATCGCTACGCCAGCGTGGTGTTGGACGCTGATACTCGGCGAGTGCTTTGGATCGGCGAAGGCCGTAGCCGAGCGGCAGTCAGACCGTTTTTCGAAGAGCTGGGGCCAGAAGGGTGCGCCCGAATTGAAGCGGTAGCGATGGACATGAACACGGCTTATGACCTGGAGGTTCGCCAACACTGCCCAAAAGCACGGGTGATTTATGACCTTTTCCATGTGGTCGCCAAATATGGCCGAGAAGTGATTGATCGTGTTCGCGTTGACGAGGCGAACCGATTGCGCCATGACAAGCCCGCTCGAAAGATCATAAAGCAAGCGCGATGGTTGCTATTGCGTAACCCGGAGAACCTGAAAAAGCCGGAACAGCAGGTTCATTTACAGGATCTGCTGGCCGCTAACCAATCGTTAATGACGGTCTACTTGATGAAGGCCGAGCTCAAAATGCTCTGGGCGCCGAGCGATGCCTGGGACTGGAGATCAGCCTGGAAGCAGTGGCTGCGTCATGCTCAAGAAAGCGAAATACCCGCACTGATCCAGTTCGCAAAGCGACTAAAAGGCTACTGGCGGGGCATCGTGAGCCGGGTACGCTGGCCAATGCACACCGGTCAGTTGGAAGGAATAAACAATCGAATAAAGGTCATCAAACGAATGGCGTACGGTTACCGGGACAGCGAATTCTTTTTCATGAAGATCAAGAGCGTCTTTCCCGGCAATCCGTGAAGAACCTTTTTTATGCGTGCAGGAAAATGCCGAAAAATCAGACGCTTAATCACAGCCAAAAGCCGCAACTTGCATGCAGGCACGCGCTGCTTCATGCAAATTGCACGAATCCGAAAATTCGCTCAATCTATAACTCTTTGTTTTTAAAGGGTTTATTTGCAGGCTTCGACTTGGCACAGTGCCTGCAACAGTCCTGTTAATGCTGCAGCATCAAGGTTCACACACTGCAGACTTTTAATAAAACAGGAGTTACTCGTATGAAGAAGTTCGCTCTCGCTACCGCAACTGCTACCGCCCTGACCCTGGCCATGGCCAACGTTGCCTTCGCTCAAACCGCGCAGGCGCCGATGACGCTGGCAGCTGGCGAAATGACCAAAGCCAAAGAGTCCACCTCGGACACTTGGATCACCACCAAAGTCAAAGCTGACCTGCTGACCGAAAAGGGCATCCCAGGTTCGGACATCAAGGTTGAGACCAACAAAGGTGTGGTTTCCCTGTCTTCGACCGTTGCCATCTCTGACTCGCAGAAAGCTACCGCTGTCGCCATCACCAAGCGTATCAAGGGTGTGACCGCTGTATCCGCTGACGGCCTGCTAGCTGGCGGTGCGGTAAAAGCCGACAACATCGACACATCCAAAGAAGCCGCTTCGGACACTTGGATCACTACCAAGGTGAAGGCTGACCTGGTTACCGAGAAAGGCATTCCGGGTACCGACATCAAAGTCGAAACCAACAAGGGTGTAGTTTCCCTGTCTTCTTCCGTCGCAGTGACCGAAGCGCAGAAAACTACCGCGGTGAACATCACCAAGAAAATCAAAGGCGTGAAAGCTGTATCGGCCGATGGCCTGAAAGCAGAGTAACGCTTAACCAATCGCTGAACTAGGCGGCGGCGGCAACGAGTGAGTTAGATATCCACTCAATGCACCTCACGGGTTCATGCGACCGACCATAGGGATGTGGTCATTACAGGCCCCGGCACATGTGTCGGGGCCTGTTCTATTCCGGCCAGGAATGCTATCGAAGTGCGCGCCAGCTTGCGCTGGCGCGTGGGGTCATTCGGCGTCCAGATGCATCTGCGTTACCACCCGGCCATCCTTCTCGGCCTGGCCCAGTTTGGCGTCGACGAAGTACACCCGGTCATCTTCCAGCTGCCCTTTGTCGACCAGGTAGTCCTTGATGGTGCTTGCGCGGTCCTGACCGAGCTGGCGCAACAGCACGTCGCTGCTGCTCCAGAACGTGATCACGCCGTCCTTGAGTTTGGCCGTGCGTTCATCGTCGCTCAGGTTTTTCCACTCCGCCGGTGGTTGTTGTTTCAGGCGGGTGCGGTAGATACCTTCGAGCAAGGGGGCTTTTTCCTTTTCCGGTACTTGCAGCAAGGACGCCTGGGCCGGAACCTTGTCGCCACGGCGCTGCAGGATCTTGTAGTAGTTATATTGGTATTCGCGCTCCAGGCGCTGCTCGGCGAGGAATTTGCCGTCACTGTCGGCCGCCGCCGTGCCTTCGATTTCCAGGCGCAGGGTAGGGCGTTCTTTGAGGGCCTTGGCCAAGGTGTTCAGGGCGCCCTCGGCGTCTTTGTTCAGTTCGCTGGAGCCTGCGGCGAACGAGACGTTGCCGAGGTCTTCCGAACCGCCGCCGCTCACCAGCCCACCGATAAACTTGAACGGCGCCGTTGCCGCGCGCACCACCAGGTTGCGCAGGGTCTGCCAGATGATCGGCATCACGCTGAATTGCGGGTTGTTCAAGTCGCCGCTGATGGGCAGTTCAATCGAGATCTTGCCGTCAGAGTCCTTGAGCAGGGCGATCGCCAGGCGAATCGGCAGGTCTACCGCATCGGCACTGTCGACTTTCTCACCCAGTTGCAGTTGCTCGACCACCACTTTGTTCTCGGCCTTCAGTTGGCCTTTGGTGATCACGTAATGCAGGTCGAGGTTGAGGCGACCCTTGCGAATCCGGAAACCGGCGAACTTACCCGAGTAGGGCGTCAGGGTCGTCAGCTCGACACGTTTGAAGCTGGTGGCGATATCCAGTGCCGCCATCGGATCAAACGGGTTCACGCTGCCTTTGATGGTCACCGGTGCATAGCGATCCACCTTGCCCTTGATGTCGACAGCTGCCGGTTTGGCCTGGCGGCTGTCAATGGTGCCAATCTGCCCGTTGAGCTGTTGGATCGCGGTGGCGAAGTTGGGCGTGAGGCTGAAGTCGGCGAAGTTGGCCGAACCGTCGTTGATCGCGATCTGCCCGATATGAATACCCAGCGGTTTTTCTTTGCTTGCCGCCGGCTTGGCCGCCGACTTGGCGCCGCTGTCGGCCGGCTGTGGAATCAGCAGGTCGTCGACGTTGGTGGTGCGATCATCGTTGATCATGAAGCGCACATAGGGCTGTTGCAGGTTGATCTTGTCGATCGACAGGCTGTCGCCATGCTGGTAGTTCAGCCCTTCCAGCACCAGGCGCTGCCATTTGAGGAAGTCACGGGTCTTGAGGGTGTCGAGGGTGTGCAACTGATCGACCTGCGCCCGGCCGGTGATCTGTAGGGCCAGCGGCTCGGTGCTTTTGAGGTTCACATCGAGGTTGCTGCCGAGCATGCCGCTACGCAGTTCCAGGCGGATGAACGGGCTGATATAGGACTGCGCGACCCGCAGGTCGATGTCCTGGGTGTTCACTTTCAACTTGGCGCTGACCGGGTTGAGGTTGACCTCGCCGGTTGCCTGGATCTTGCCTTGCTTGCCCAGGCCGGTGTCGACCTTGAGGGTGAAGGGGCTGCCGTTGAGGCTGTCGAAGTTCTGCACATCGACGTTCAGCGGGCCGAGTTCCAGTGCGACCGCAGGTTTGGCCTGGCGGTCGGCCAGGTGGACCTGATAGTTGCGCAGTTGCACATCCTTGAGCAGCACTTGCCAAGGCTTGCTCGGCGCTGCGGGCGCGGCTTTGGGCGAGTCGGCAACTGCTGGCGCGCTGGCCGCTTCCGGCGCCTTGGCCGGCTTGCTCGGCTGGCTGGCGAACAGTTTCTGCCAGTCCAGTTGGCCATCGGCTTCGCGGGCGGCCCAGGTTTCCAGCTTGTTGCTGCGGATCTTGCCGACCACCACCTGCTGCTTGGCCAGGTCGATCGTGGTTTCGCTGACGTCCAGGCGCTCCAGGCGCACCAATGGCCGGCCATCCGGCGCCTTGATGGCGAACGGCGCGATGCTGGCGGCGGTGTTGGTCAGGTTCAGTTCGGTTTCTTTGGCCAGGCTGAACGTGTAGTCCGTGCTGAAGTTGAGCACGCCGTTTTCGAGGACCAGGGGCAGGGCGTCGCGCACATAGGGCCACCAGGCTTTCATCTTGCCATCGGTGATTTTCAGGGTGCCTTTGGATGTGATCGGCACCAGGCTGACGTTACCCTTCCAGTCGATCTGCCCGCCTTCCGGGCCGGCGGCGACCAGGGTCATGTCGGCATTGTCTTCCGGCAGGGTGCTGAGGTTTTTCAGCTCGAAGTCGAGTTTGTCGTAGAGGAACTCGATTGGCTCGCTGGGGCGCAGGTCTTCAAAGTGCAGATAACCGCCCGCCAGCTTGATCCGCTCGATCCGCAACGGGAACGGCTTGGCGTTGGGGTCTGCCGGTGTCGGTTCGCTGGGTGGCAGTTTGAACAACTGCGCCAGGTTCAACTGGCCGGACTTGTCGAACAGCAACTCGGTCTTGGGTTTGTCGAGTTGCACATCGGCCAGGTGCAGGGCGCGGGTCCACAGGCTGTCGAGCTGCAGGTTGGCGTAGAGCCGCTCGAAACCCACTTGTTCCTTGCCGGGGTCGCCGATCTTGAGGCCCCACAGCGTCACTTCCAGGCTGAATGGGTTGAGCTCGATACGCTCGATGCGGGCCGGCACCGTGGCGTAGTTGGCCAGCTGTTGGTTGGCTATGCGAAGGGCAATGCCGGGCAAAATCAAAAAGCCCAGCAAGCTGTACAGGGCAACGGCAGTCAACAAGGCGCCAGTGGCGCGAATCAATCCTTTGGGCATGGGGCAGCGCCATCTATGTCGAACAGGAGTGCCTTGGAGTATGGCACGGGTTTTCGGTTCCGAAGAGCCACCCTCTTTCAGAAAATTCCTATAACTGCAGGATCAGAGTCTTCAACGGAGGTTGCTGGTCTTGTGACGGAAAGTCGGCGCCAGGAGGCATGATTTGCCAGTCGCGCACCGGACGCCCGGCTTTCTCGGCGCAACGTAGCACCTGCTCACGCCAATCGTCCATGCTCACTTTTGCCAGGTTGTTGCAGCAGATCAGCACGCCGTCATCGGCGGTTGCCAACAGCGCCGGCTTGAGCAGGCTTTGATAGTCGCGCAACAGGTCGACGGTGCCGAAGGCGCTCTTGGCCCAGGCCGGCGGGTCAAGCAACACCAGGTCATATTGACGCGGTTCCAGGCGCGGATAGCCCGGCAGTTTCTGCCCGCGCCGCTGGGTGATCGGCAGGCCGGCCAGCTGGCGAATCGCCGGGAAATAATCGGATTGCACGAACGTCATGGGTGCCAGTTGCGGGTTGAGCAGGCCGTTTTCGCGGCCGACCGCCAGGTTGCCTTCGGCAAAATCCAGGTTGCACACGTCACGCGCACCGCCGGCCGCGGCGCTCAGGCCCACGCCACAGGTGTAGGCGAACAGGTTCAGTACGCTCTTGCCGGCACTGTGTGTCTTGACCCAGCCGCGGGTGTTGCGCAGGTCGAGGAACAGCAACGGGTCTTGCCCGGCATGGCGCCCGCGCACGCGGTAATTGAGGCCCCATTCGTGGCCGACCAGGTCCTGCAGCGCTTGCGGTGTGGCGCGGTAGACCGTGTCTTCGCGGTCGATCCGCGAGTTGCCACGGGAACGGTCGTTGTACACCAGCAGCAATTCCAGGCCCATGTACTGGCTGATCAGTTGATGCAGGTCCAGCAGGTCTGCGCTTTCCAGCGGTTGGTGGAAGCTCTGCACCAGCAATTGCGGGCCATAGCGGTCGATGGTCAGGCCTCCGGCGCCTTCCTGGCTGCCGTGGAACAGCCGGTAACAGTCGGTGCCTTGGGCATGCAACTCGCTGATCAGGCCTTGACGATGATCGAGGGCGGCGCGCAGCGCCTGGTTCAGGGGAGACATGGAGCGCGCCTTGCTGGGTAAATGTGGGCGCGGAGTTTAGCAGTTATGGAGCGTCGCCTACATCAACCCCATCCGCCGATGCGCGCGCTGCACCGAGCCATTGCGCATTGCCCAACGCAGCACCGGCGCGCTGCGCTTGACCCCGGCACGCACCAGCTGGCGTTGCAGCGGGCTCGGGTGTTGCCCCAGCATGTCGGCGGCCCAGGCCGGCAGCAGGTCGATCCCGGCCTGCATCATCAGGGCGCCAAAGGGTTTGGCCAGGGTGCTGGGCGCCGGGGCTTCGAGCAGCAAACGCAGCACTTCGCGGCTGCGCGCGTCGCACAACAATTGTGGACGGATACGCGCCAGATAATCCGCAATTTCCTCGCGTGAGCGCGGCACATTCCGTGCGCCCAGGCGTTCGGCGACCAGGGCGATTTCGTTGTAGTAACGATCCTGATCGCGCCCCGAGAGCTGCGGGTTGCGATAACGCACGTGCGCGGCGAGGAAGCTGCTGACCTCCGCCACATGCACCCAGGTCAGCAACTGCGGGTCGCTGGCCGCGTAGGCGCGGCCGTCGGGTGCATGGCCGACAACCTGCAGGTGAATGGTGCGTACTTTCTCGATCAGCCAATCGGCGTCTTTGCGCGAGCCGAAGGTGGTGCCGGAAATGAACTGCGATGTGCGGCGCAGGCGCCCGAGCATGTCCTGGCGAAAGTTCGAATGGTCCCACACGCCAGCCAGCGCCAATGGGTGCAAGGCTTGCAGCATCAAGGCGCTGATGCCGCCGATGAGCATGCTGCTGAAATCGCCATGCACTTGCCAACTGACCGAGTCCGGGCCGAACAGGCCGGGGTCGCCCTTGGGGTTTTCCAGGTCCAACTGGCCCAGCGACAAGCCGGTGAGGCTCATCAACTGGGTTTCGATACGGCTGCGGATAAATTCCATGGCGACGCGCGGGTTCCTATCGGTTCAGGCGTTTGTCGATCAGGCCGGCGACCACGCTGGGGTCGGCCAGGGTGGAGGTATCTCCGAGGCTGTCCAACTCGTTGCAGGCTATTTTGCGCAAAATGCGTCGCATGATCTTACCCGAGCGGGTTTTCGGCAAGGCCGGGGCCCATTGGATCAGTTCCGGTTTGGCAAAGCTGCCGATTTCCTTGCTGACCAGTTCGAGCAGATGTTTCTTCAGTGTCTCGCTGGGCTCCACGCCATTCATCGGGGTGACGAACGCATAGATGCCCTGGCCTTTGACGTCATGGGGATAGCCCACCACCGCAGCCTCGGCGACCCAGTCATGCAACACCAGGGCACTTTCCACCTCGGCGGTGCCGATACGGTGGCCGGACACGTTGATCACATCGTCGATGCGCCCGGTGATCCAGTAGTCGCCGTCTTCGTCACGCCGCGCGCCATCGCCGGTGAAGTAATAACCGGGGTAGGGTTTGAAATAGGTGTCGATCATGCGCTGCGGGTCGCCATAGACACTGCGGATCTGCCCCGGCCAGCTGGATTTGATCGCCAGCACGCCGCTGCCCGGGCCGTTGATTTCCTTGCCGTGCTCATCGAGCAGCACCGGCAGCACGCCGAACATCGGTTGGGTCGCGCAGCCGGGCTTGATGCGCTGGGCGCTGACCAGCGGGCTGAGCATGATGCCGCCGGTTTCGGTCTGCCACCAGGTATCGACAATCGGGCAGCGTTGTTCGCCGACGGCGTTGAAGTACCAGTCCCAGGCTTCCGGATTGATCGGCTCGCCGACGCTGCCGAGCAGGCGCAGGCTGGCGCGGGAGGTGTTCTCCAACGGAGTGTGGCCCTCGCGCATCAATGCGCGCAGGGCCGTCGGCGCGGTATAGAAGATATTGACCTGGTGCTTGTCGATGACCTGCCAGAAGCGCGAGCTACTTGGGTAGCTGGGCACGCCTTCGAACATCAGCGAGGTGGCGCCGTTGGCCAGCGGGCCGTACACGATGTAGCTGTGGCCGGTGACCCAGCCCACATCGGCGGTACACCAGAACACTTCGCCGTCGCGGTAGTCGAGCACGTACTTGAAGGTCATCGCGGCTTGCAGCAGGTAGCCGCCGGTGGTGTGCAGCACGCCCTTGGGTTTGCCGGTGCTGCCGGAGGTGTAGAGGATAAACAGCGGGTCTTCGGCGCCCATCGGCTCGGGTGGGCAGTCATCGCTGGCGGCATCCACGACCTGTTGATAGTTGAGGTCGCGGCCTTCGCTCCAGTTCACGGCGGCCCCGGTGCGCGCTACCACCAGCACGGTGCTGACGTTCGGGCAACTGGCCAGAGCCTTGTCGACATTTTGTTTCAACGCCACCGGCTTGCCGCCGCGCACGCCTTCATCGGCGGTGATCACCGTGCGGCAGTCGGCGTCGAGAATGCGGTCGCGCAGGGCGTCGGGTGAAAAACCGCCAAACACCACCGAATGCACCGCCCCAATCCGCGTACAGGCGAGCATGGCGTAGGCCGCTTGCGGAATCATCGGCATGTAGATGCACACCCGGTCGCCTTTTTTCACGCCACGGCTTTTCAGCACATTGGCCAGGCGGCTGACGTTTTGATGCAGTTGGCGGTAGGTGATGGTGGAAGACGCTGTCGGATCATCGCCCTCCCAGATGAAGGCCGGTTGCTCGGCGCGTTGCGCCAGGTGGCGGTCGATGCAGTTGTAGCTGACGTTCAATTGGCCGCCGGCAAACCATTGGGTGGCGCCGGTCTGGATGTCCGAGGTATTGACGGTGTGCCAGGGCGTGGTCCAGTCGAGAAAGCGCCTGGCCTGTTCGGCCCAGAACGTGTCCGGCTGTTCGATGGATTGGCGATAGAGGCGCTGATAGTCCTCTTGACTCAGTTGCGCAGCCCGGCGGACGGCATCGGCGATGGGAAACATGCTGATATCGAACATGAGCGATCCTTATTCTTGTTTTTGCGACAAGTCATAAAGATGCACCCAGTCGGGGGCGGGTTCAAGGCCGACGTCCGAATGGACGCCGGCCCTGTGTGACCGACTTCAGCCGCGGTGACGACCGCGGAAGTAGTTGATCAGGCCCTGGGTCGACGCATCGTCGGCCAGGCTTTCTTCGGCGCCGGTCAGGCGGTTGTAGACGCCCTTGCCCAGTTCCTTGCCCAGCTCCACGCCCCATTGGTCGAAGGCGTTGATGCCCCAGATCACGCTTTGCACGAACACTTTGTGTTCATACATCGCGACCAGTGCGCCCAGGCGCCGCGGGCTGATGCGCTCGACCACCAGGGTGTTGCTCGGACGGTTGCCCGGGATCACCTTGTGCGGGGCCAGCTTCTGCACGTCGGCTTCCGGCAGGCCCTTGTCGCGCAGCTCGGCTTCGGCTTCGCTGCGGGTCTTGCCGAGCATCAGCGCCTGGCTCTGGGACAGGCAGTTGGCGTACAGCCACTGATGGTGGTCGGAGACCGGGTTGAAGCTGACGATCGGCACGATAAAGTCGGCCGGGATCAGTTGGGTGCCCTGGTGCAGCAACTGGTGGTACGCGTGCTGACCGTTGCAGCCCACGCCGCCCCAGATCACCGGGCCGGTATCGGTGGACACGGGTGTACCGTCCTGGCGCACGCTCTTGCCGTTGGATTCCATGTCCAGCTGTTGCAAGTGTTTGGTGATGTTACGCAGGTAGTGGTCGTAGGGCAGGATCGCATGGCTCTGCGCGCCCCAGAAGTTGCCGTACCATACACCCAGCAGGCCGAGCAGCACCGGCATGTTCTGTTCGAACGGCGCGTTCTGGAAATGCTGGTCCATGGTGTAGGCACCGGACAGCAGTTCCTTGAAGTTCGACATACCGATGGCCAGGGCGATGGGCAGGCCGATGGCCGACCACAGCGAGTAACGGCCGCCGACCCAGTCCCACATCGGGAAGATGTTTTCTTCGCGGATACCGAAGGCCACGGCGGCCGCGTTGTTGCTCGATACGGCGATGAAGTGGCGATACAGCTCGGCTTCCGAGCCGCCCTGGGCCAGGTACCAGGCGCGGGCGGCCTGGGCGTTTTTCAGGGTTTCGAGGGTGTTGAAGGATTTCGACGAGACGATGAACAGCGTGGTCTCGGCGCGCAGCTTCATGGTCAGCTCGTGGAACTCGCTGCCGTCGATGTTCGCCAGGTAGTGGCAGCGCACGCCTTTGTGGGCGTAGGACAGCAACGCTTCGGAGACCAGCTCCGGGCCGAGGAACGAGCCACCGATGCCGATGTTCACCACGTCGGTGATCGGCTTCTCGGTGTAGCCGCGCCACAGGCCGTCGTGGATGCGGCCCACGAGGTCGGTGATCTGGTTCAACACCTTGTGTACGTCCGGCATGATGTTCACGCCGTTGACCGACAACTTGTCGCCCACTGGGCGGCGCAGGGCGGTGTGCAGGGCAGGGCGACCCTCGGACGAGTTCACCGGCTCGCCGGCATACAGCGCGTCGATCGCGGCTTTAAGATCGACTTCCTTGGCCAGGTCCACGAGCAGGTTGCGGGTTTCGCTGGTGATCAGGTTTTTCGAGTAATCGAGGAAAAGCCCGCAGCTGCTCAAGGTGAATTGGGAAAAACGCTGAGGATCGGCGTTGAACGCGTCGCGCATGCTGAAATCCTGCATGGCTTGGCGATGTTGATTGAGCGCTCGCCAGGCGGGCAGAGCGGTAACGTCATGAGGGGTGCGGTAGTACGCCATCGCTGCGGGTTTCCTTTTATTACGGGGACTGCCTTTAGGACACTTCAAAGCCCGAAACATCCAGTCTTTCATCAAGCGTTGGGTTCCGGACAGCGCTAACCATAGCGCAGGGCGAATACATTAAACCTAGCGTGTCGATATGTCTTGGCTTTGTCTGCGCTGTGGCCGGTACTTTTTTATACCGGCGCATCAGGCTGGGCAGCGGGCGGGGGGGCAGTCGAGGGGCAGATGCAGGTTGTCGATCAGGCGCGTCGCGCCCAGGTAGGCCGCGACCAGAATCACTACATCGCGATCCTCGGCCGTGGCCGGGCGCAGGTGGACACCTTGGCGCACTTCGAGGTAGTCCACGCGCATGCCGGCGGCTTCGATCTGCTGGATCTGTTCGGCACGCAGTTTGGCGAAGTCGCGGTCGCCGCCTTTGATGGCGGCGGCAATCTGACTCAGGCTGCGGTACAACGCCGGCGCGACGGCCCGCTGCTCGGCGGTGAGGTAACCGTTGCGCGATGACAGCGCAAGGCCATCCTCGGCGCGCACGGTCGGTTCACCGATGATCTGGATCGGCATGTTCAGGTCATGGACCATGGCGCGAATCACGGCCAGTTGCTGGTAGTCCTTCTGGCCAAACACGGCCATATCCGGCTGGACCATGTTGAACAGCTTGTTGACCACCGTGGCCACACCTTCAAAGTGCCCAGGACGGCTGGCGCCGCACAGACCTTCGGACAATTGCGGCACGCTGACGCGGGTCTGGCCGGTCATGCCGCTGGGGTACATTTCCTCGACGCTTGGCGCGAACAACAGGTTGCAGCCGGCTTGCAGGAGTTTTTCCTGGTCGGCGGCGAGGGTGCGCGGGTACTTGTCCAGGTCTTCGCCGGCGCCAAATTGCAGCGGGTTGACGAAGATGCTCGCGACCACGAAATCCGCCTGTTGGGCCGCCTTGGCCACGAGGGCCGCGTGGCCGCTGTGCAGGTTGCCCATGGTGGGCACAAAGCCGATGCGTTTGCCGGCGCTGCGGGCATGGGTAACGGCGGCCCGCAGTTCACGTAGGGTTTTTACGGTGTTCATGCAGAGAATCCGTGTTCGGCGCCTGGGAAGGTCACGCCTTTGACTTCGGCGACGTATGCGCTCAACGCGGCGTGGATGCTGTCCTGGCCGGTCATGAAGTTCTTCACGAACTTCGGTACCCGGCCGGTTATCGACAGGCCGAGCATGTCGTGCAGCACCAGGACCTGGCCGTCGGTGGCCGACCCGGCGCCAATGCCGATCACCGGCACTTTGACCGCATGGGTGATTTCCGCGGCCAGTTCGCTGGGCACGCATTCGAGCAGGATCATCGCGGCGCCGGCTTGTTCCAGGGCGATGGCATCGGCACGCATCTGGCGCGCCTGGGCTTCGTTGCGACCCTGGACTTTATAGCCGCCGAGGATGTTCACGGACTGCGGCGTCAGGCCCATGTGCGCGCACACCGGTACACCGCGTTCAGCCAGCATGCGGATCGACTCGGCGAGCCAGGCGGCCCCTTCGACCTTGACCATGTGCGCGCCGGCTTGCATCAATTTGCCGGCGTTGTGGAAGGTCTGTTCGACGGTGGCGTAACCCATGAACGGCAGGTCGGCGATGATAAAGGCACCGTCGTTACCGCGCTTGACGCTGGCGGTGTGGTACGCAAGTTCATCCGTGGTGACGGGCAGGGTGCTGTCATGCCCTTGAAGCACCATGCCGAGGGAGTCGCCCACCAGTAACACCTCGACACCGGCTTGGCAGCAGGCATGGGCGAAGGTGGCGTCATAGCAGGTCAGCATAGCGATTTTTTCACCTTTGAGCTTGAGGCTCTGCAAGGTGGTCAGGGTAACGTCTGGCATGAAAAGGGTCCTCGTTCAGGCGCTTGGAAACAGCGAGTAACGCGCATGAGTCTTCGTTTATACAGGCGCACTTTCTTGAGAGCAGTGCTTATAAGGCCTGGATTGCGCCCTTTAGCGCCGGTTGGCGGCAGCGGGACGCCTATAGTCGTGAGGAGGACACGGGAAGTCAATTGCATGTGTTACCGCATTGTTACGACGGTGGTGTTACCGCTGTTACTGATGCGATTCAGCAGTGGCGGATCAACGCTGGGTGCTGAGCGCAGGCATGCGTTCCAGGCCGACAAACGGGCAGGCTGCGAGCAGGTCGCTGAGGCGCCGGCCATCGGGCAATTGCAGGGTGGCTGGGGCCAGTTCGGCCAGTGGGTACAGCACGAAGGCGCGCAGGTGCATCTGATAGTGCGGCACTTGCAGGCGTGGTTCGTCGATCAGGCGGTCGCCGAACAGCAGGATATCCAGGTCGAGCGTGCGTGGGCCCCAACGTTCAAGGCGTTCGCGGCCCTGGTCGTTCTCGATGGCTTGCAGCGCATCGAGCAGTTCCAGTGGCGCCAGGCAGCTGTCCAGGGCCGCGACCGCATTGGTGTAGCGCGGTTGGCCGGGGAGCAGGGAGTCGCTTTGATAGAAGGCCGACACCCCGGCGACGGTAGTGCCCGGCAATTGCGCCAACGCCTCGATAGCATTGCGCAATTGTTGCTCCGGGGCCGCCAGGTTGCTGCCCATGCCGATGTAGATGCGTTCCACGTTTATTCGCCTGCGGCGCCCGAGGCATCGGCGGCACTGCGCTTGCGTTTGCTCCCGCTGCGACGACGCTTCTTGGGCCCTTCGCCGACGCCATCGCCTTTGCTGCCGAGCTCACGAATCATCTCGCGGCGCTCGCTGTCATTGGCGTCCTGGTAGTCGGTCCACCATTCGCCCAGGCCGTCGGTCTGCTCGCCGGCGCTTTCACGCAGCAGCAGGAAGTCGTAGCCGGCACGGAAGCGCGGGTTCTCCAGCAACAGGTCGGCGCGCTTGCCGCTGCGACGCGGCAGGCGTTCCTGCATGTCCCAGATCTCGCGGATCGGCAGGGTGAAGCGTTTCGGGATGGCGATGCGCTGGCACTGCTCGGCGATCAACTCGTGGGCGGCTTCCTGCATGGCCGGGATCGGCGGCATGCCGCGGTCCTGCAGACGCAGTACGCGTTTGGGCAAGGCCGGCCACAACAGGGCGGCAAACAGGAACGCCGGGGTGACCGGTTTGTTCTGTTTGATGCGCAGGTCGGTGTTGATCAACGCTTCGCTGATCAGGGTGTGGGTATACGTCGGGTTGTATTCCAGTGCTTCGGCGCTCGCCGGGAACAAGGGATCGAACAACTGCAGGTCGACGAGCATTTCGAAGGTATCGGCGGCGTAGCCCGAGAGGAACAGCTTGAGCACTTCTTCGAACAGGCGCGCCGAGGGGATTTCCCGCAGCATCGGCGCCAGTTCGCGAATCGGTGCAGCCGTGTGGCGCTCGATACCGAAGTTCAGCTTCGCGGCGAAACGCACCGCCCGCAGCATGCGTACCGGGTCTTCCTGGTAACGCTGCGTCGGGTCGCCGATCAGGCGGATCAGGTTGTTGCGAATATCGTGTACGCCGTTGGCGTAATCGAGGATGCGCTCGCTGACCGGGTCGTAATACAAGGCGTTGATGGTGAAGTCGCGGCGCTGCGCGTCTTCTTCCAGGGTGCCGTAGACGTTGTCGCGCAGGATGCGTCCGCTTTCGTTGCGGGAAGACTGATTGGTGTCTTCTTCCTCATCGTTTTGCGGATGACCGGCACGGAAGGTCGCGACCTCGATGATTTCGCGGCCAAAGTGAATATGCACCAGCTTGAAGCGGCGGCCGATGATGCGCGCATTGCGAAACTCGGCGCGCACTTGCTCGGGCGTGGCGCTGGTGGCGACGTCGAAGTCCTTGGGCGTGATATTGAGCAACATGTCGCGTACACAGCCGCCCACCAGATAAGCCTGGTAACCGGCGTTCTGCAAACGTTCGACGATGTTCACTGCATAACGGCTGAACTGAGCGCGTTGCAGCGAATGTTGGCTGCTGTTGAGCACTTCAGGCGTGCTGCGTTTGTGTTGCGTTCGACGCAAGGGAGAACGGAATGACTGGAACAACTTCTTCAGCATGGGATGCACTGTTTGAAGGAATGTTCGGCCATAACGAAGAATGACCGCATGATGGGCCGGGATTCTAGCATTTAGTCGGGGGATGGTGTAGGAACAAGCTACAGGCCTTGCGCCATAAGCCTAAAAACGTCAAATACCGGAAACTACAAGGGGAGCCGAAGCTCCCCCAGAAGTAGTTGCGTGCTCTATTTTTATTATTGGTTTCGGGCTTTTTGTTTTTGTTGATCGCCCTCGCCATGAAGTGTGACCTTCATGACACTCCCAATCGGGAGTCAAGAGCAAACGGATTGCTTTGGTCGCTGTGTTGCTGATCTACGATCCAACCAGTTCAGGCTCTGCCTTAGGGCAGTTTTTGTTGTTCTCGGCCTGGTTGCGGGGCAAGCCCCAAATGCAACGCCTCTCCAAAAGAATCAGTTAGCTGCGCCTCCGCCGTGTTGTTTTTATTGTGCGTGAGTCGATTCGTCTTATTTTTATTGTCTTGTACAAAGCTTGTTATTGTTTTTGTACTAAGCATATAGCAGGGTGCGTGCCAACTTTTGCGCCGACCAGCAAAATCAGGGGGTTGAGGGGTTTTTGGCTGTTTGGCGGCGAAAAAAAAGCCGGGGCTTCGTTACCGTAAGCCCCGGCTTTTGTTACGCGAAATATCCGCGGTAACAGTTTTTTCACATTGGCGGGTGTTACCTGTGGGCGCGCGCCCTCAGCTTTCGCTGGCCACTCCGGTCTTGCGTCGTGGAATACCCAGGCGTTGGCGCCGTTCCCACAGGCACTTGCGGCTTACGCCCAGCTTGCGCGCCAGTTCGGTCTCGGTCATGTGGTCCTGGTGCTCGAGGACGAAATGCTGGAAGTAGTCTTCCAGTGACAAATCTTCCGTCGGTTCATGGCTGGTATTGCCGGCGGCGCCCTGTTGCGGGGCCAGGCCGATGAAGTCGTCGTCTTCCAGGTCACTGAGCTCTATATCGATACCCAGCAGTTCGGCGGAAATTTCCGGGCTCTCCGACAGAATCACCGCACGCTCGACCGCATTCTCCAATTCCCGCACGTTACCCGGCCACGAGTAGTGCCGAATCGCCTGCTCGGCGTCTGCGGCGAACCGCAGGTCGGTACGGTTGATGCGCGCGCTCTGGCGCAACAGGAACGCATTGGCGATCTCGTTGACGTCGGCACCCCGTTCCCGCAGGGCCGGCAGCTTGAGTGCGATCACATGCAGGCGGTAATACAAGTCTTCACGGAACTGGCCGATCTTGGCCAGGCTCTTGAGGTCGCGGTGAGTGGCCGCGATCAGGCGCACATCGACCTTCTGCGATTGCACCGAACCCACCCGGCGGATTTCGCCTTCTTGCAGTACACGCAGCAGGCGCGCCTGGGCTTCCAGGGGCAACTCGCCGATTTCGTCGAGGAACAGCGTGCCGCCGTCCGCCGCTTCCACCAGGCCCGCGCGCCCGGCGCTGGCGCCGGTAAACGCGCCTTTCTCGTGGCCGAACAGTTCGGACTCGATCAGGGATTCGGGGATCGCCGCGCAGTTCACCGAGATCATCGGTGCCTTGGCGCGCTTGGACAGGTTGTGCAGGGCGCGGGCCACCAGTTCCTTACCGGTCCCCGACTCGCCCTGGATCAGCACATTCGAGTCCGTCGGCGCCACTTTGCGGATCTTGCTGTACAGGTCCTGCATCGGTGGGCAGGAGCCGATGATGCCGATCTCGCCATTGCTGTTGTCGACGCCCGGCTTGTCGGCGCCGTTGGCCGCCTTGCCAGCGGGACGCTGTTCGGCCGTAGCGCTGCTGGCCGACTGGCGGTCACGCAGGATGCGGGCCACGGCCTGGAGCATCTCATCGTGGTCGAACGGCTTGGCGATGTAGTCCACCGCGCCCATCTTCATGGAGTCCACCGCCGAGCGCAGGCTGGCGTAGCTGGTCATGATCAGCACCGGGGTGCCCTGGCCGAGCTTGATCAACTCGGTGCCCGGCGCGCCGGGCAGGCGCAGGTCGCTGACAATCAGGTCGAACGTGGGAATACTGAACCGCTCTTGGGCTTCCTGCACCGAGCCGGCTTCGCTGACCTGGTACTGATTACGTTCAAGCAGGCGACGCAAGGCAGAGCGGATAATGGTTTCGTCTTCGACGATCAAAATGTGCGGCATTGATTCAATTCTCTCGACGGTCTCAGTTCACAGCGGACGTCGCTTCGACATGACGCGGCAAGGTCACCCGAATACGGGTGCCGCGTTGGCTTTCTGTGTCAGCCGGGCTGTCGATGGTGATTTGTCCATAATGCTCTTCAACGATGGAATAGACCAGTGCAAGGCCCAGACCGGTGCCTTCACCGGGGTCCTTGGTGGTGAAGAAGGGTTCGAACAAGCGGTCCTTGATGTTCTGTGGAATGCCGCTGCCTTCGTCCTCCACGATCAGGTCGACCGTGTGCTCGAAAGCCTCGCTCTTGACGCGTACCGCACTGCCGGCGGGGGACGCGTCGCGGGCGTTCGACAACAGGTTGATCAACACCTGCGCCAAGCGCTGGGAGTCACCGTCGACCCAGTGGTCCGGATCGCACAGGTTGAAGAACTGTACTTCGAAATTGCGCCGATTCAAGGCCAGCAGCCCAATGGCATCCTGTGCCACTTCGGCCAGGCACACCGCTTCGTCGTGGTTCTGATGGGCACCGGCGTGGGCGAAGCTCATCAGCGACTGCACGATGCGCGACACGCGCTTGGTCTGTTCGAGGATCTGCCCGCTGATCTCGGTGATTTCGCCGTCTTCCTCGCGCTCTTCGCGCAGGTTCTGCGCCAGGCAGGCGATACCGGTGATCGGGTTGCCGATTTCATGGGCCACGCCCGCCGCCAGGCGACCGATACTGGCCAGGCGCTCGGAATGCACCAGCTTGTCTTCGAGCATCTGGGTTTCGGTCAGGTCTTCGACGAGCAACACCAGGCCGCTGTTACCGGGGGCCAGGGGCTCGTCGATCGCCGCCTTGTGCAGGTTGAGCCAGCGGGTCTGGCCGTCGAGGGCCAGGTGCTGCTTGTGCAAGTGTTCGTCGGGCAGGTTGATAAAGCCTTGCAGCAGTTCCTTCCACGGGTCGCCCAGGGTATTGAGGCGTGAGCCCACGACCCGTTGCGCGGCAATGCCGGTGAGTTCTTCCATGGCCTTGTTCCACATCAGAATCTCCTGGTCCTTGGCCAGGGAGCAGACCCCCATCGGCAGTTCCTGCAAGGTCTGGCGGTGGTAGCGGCGCAGGGCATCGAGTTCGGCGGCCAGGCCAGTGAGGCGTGAGTGGTAATCCTCAAGCCGGCTTTCGATGAAGTGGATGTCTTCAGTGACGTAGTTTTCGCCGCTCGCCTTGTAGGGCAGGAACGTTTCCACCATGTCCTGCGACACGCTGGGGCCCATCAGCCCGGACAGGTTGGCTTCGATTCGGTCGCGCAGGCGGCGCAGGGCGTAGGGGCGGCGCTCGTCGAACGGCAGATAGAGGTCGCGCAGCGCTTGTTCGACTTCCTTTTGCGCGGCCTTGGCGCCCAGGGGCTTGGCCAGTTGCGTGGCGAACTCCTGGGGCGAGGCGGCATGCAGCTCGCGGCGTTGCGGGCGGCGCACGTTGTCCACCGCGCAGGCTTCGGCGGCGCTGGTTTCTTCCGGGCTGGCGTTGGTGAACAGCGAGATCAGGGTGAACATCAGCACGTTGGCGGCCAGCGAGGCGATCGCCGCCATGTGCCAACTGGTGTCGTCGAGCACGTAGATCATGTTCAGCAGCGGGATGTAGAAACCCTGCAGGTTGCCGACCAACGGCAGCAACATGGTCACCAGCCACACCAGAATCCCGGCGAGCAACCCGGCGATAAAGCCGCGCCGATTGGCCGTCGGCCAGTACAGCACCGACAACACCCCCGGCAGGAACTGCAAGGTGGCGACAAACGCGACGATCCCCAGGTTGGCCAGGTCTTGCCCGGCGCCCAGCAGCAGGTAGAAACCGTAGCCGGCCATGATGATCGCGACGATCAGCGCGCGGCGGGTCCATTTCAGCCAGCGGTAGATATTGCCTTCGGCCGGCGGCTGGTACAGCGGCAGCACCAGGTGATTGAGCGCCATGCCCGAGAGCGCCAGCGTGGTGACGATGATCAGGCCACTGGCCGCCGACAACCCGCCGACATAGGCCAGCAGCGCCAGGGCCGGGCTGTTGGCGGCGATGCCGACGCCGAGGGTGAAATATTCGGGGTTGGTGGTGGCGCCCAACTTCAGGCCGGCCCAGAGGATCAGCGGCACCGCCAGGCTCATCAACAGCAGGAACAGCGGCAGGCCCCAACTGGCGCTGACCAGCGAGCGCGGGTTGAGGTTCTCGGTGAACGTCATGTGGTACATGTGCGGCATCACGATGGCCGAGGCGAAGAACACCAGCAGCAGCGTGCGCCACGGGCCTTCCTGCAGCGGGGTGTGCAGCGCGGCGAGGGCGGTCTGGTTTTGCAGCAGCCACAACTCCAGCTGTTGCGGGCCGTCGAATACGCCGTAGAGCGCATACAGGCCGACGCCACCGATGGCGATCAGCTTGATCACCGACTCGAAAGCAATCGCAAAGACCAGGCCTTCGTGTTTCTCACGGGTGGCGATGTGGCGTGAACCGAAGAAAATCGTGAACAGGCTGATCAGCGCGCAGAAGGCCAGGGCCACGCGATACTGCACCGGCTCACGGGTCAGGATGCTGATGGAGTCGGCCACTGCCTGGATCTGCAGGGCCAGCAAGGGCAGCACGCCGATCAGCATGAAAATCGTGGTCAGCGCGCCCGCCCAGGTGCTGCGAAAGCGGAAGGCGAACAGGTCGGCCAGGGACGACAACTGATAGGTGCGGGTGATCTTCAGGATCGGGTACAGCAGCACCGGCGCCAGCAAGAAGGCCCCGGACACCCCGAGGTAACTGGACAGAAAGCCATACCCATACTGATAGGCCAGGCCCACCGTGCCATAGAACGCCCAGGCGCTGGCGTAGACGCCCAAGGACAAGGTGTAGGTCAACGGATGGCGAATGATCGCCCGCGGAATCATTCCGCGCTCACTGATCCAGGCGACACCGAACAGCGCGGCCAGGTAGGCGGCGCTGATCAGCAGCATCTGGGTGAGGCTAAAGCTCATCGGCATCTTTTTGGCTCTGCAGGATGAAAGTCACGACGATCAGGATCAGCCACAGCAGATAGGGGCGATACCAGGCGCCCGTGGCGTCGATCCACCAATCCATGATGGCGGGGGAAAACAGGTAGATCCCGACGACCAGCAGCAGGACCAAGCGATAGATGTACATGTTGGCCTCTGATTGAATAACTGCGGCGATGGTAACGGATGCCTGGCCGGCTGCAAGCGCCTTCAGCGCAACTGCGCTTCGGCCAGCGTGAGTGTGCGCGGGATCAGCTGCGCATCCCAGTGGGCAATGCCCCAATCCAGCAGTTCCCGTGGGCTGGCGTGCAGCAGTTCGTCGCCGGGTTGCTGGCCGAGGGCGCGCAGGGCTCTCAACAGCAAAGGCGTGGCCTGGTCTGTGGTCAAGGGCGGGGAACGATAGGATTTGCCCAACTTGTTACCGTCCGGCTGGACGATCAGCGGCACGTGCAGGTAACGCGGTTGGCGCAGCCCCAATAATTCTTGCAGATACAGCTGGCGCGGCGTGGAGTCGAGCAGGTCGGCGCCGCGCACGATGTCGGTAACACCTTGCCAGGCGTCATCGAGCACCACGGCCAGTTGGTAGGCGTAGAGGCCGTCACGGCGACGGATGATGAAGTCACCCACTTCGCGGCCCAGGTGTTGTCGGAATTCGCCCTGTACGCGGTCGGTAAAGTGGTACTCCAGCTCCGGGACGCGCAGGCGGATGGCCGCATCGTGCTGCTCATGACCGGCATTACGGCACAAGCCCGGGTAGATCCCGTGGTAGGGCTCCAGCTGTTTGCGCGAGCAGGTACAGGCATAGGCCAGGCCGTGGTTGAACAGGTCGTTCAGCACCTTGGCGTAGGCATCGTGCCGGTCGCTTTGTCGGACCAGTTCACCGTCCCACTCGAAGCCATAGCTTTCCAGGGCATGCAGGATTGCCGCCTGGGCGCCGGGTTCTTCGCGGGGAGGGTCGAGGTCTTCCATACGCATCAGCCAGCGGCCATGGTTGGCGCGGGCGTCAAGGTAAGAGGCGAGGGCGGCGACCAGCGAGCCGAAGTGCAGGTGGCCGCTGGGCGTGGGGGCGAAACGCCCGATATAGGGAGAGGCTGTCATGGGCCGGATACTACTGGAAAATCGCTAAACGCCAGAAACAAAAATGGGGCGTTTGTACGCCCCATTCGTTCAGCTCGGCAGGGGTTACTTGCCGACCTGTTTTTCCTTGATTTCTGCCAGGTTCTTGCAGTCCACGCACATGTCGGCGGTAGGACGTGCTTCCAGGCGGCGAATACCGATTTCGATGCCGCAGCATTCGCACCAGCCGTATTCTTCGTCCTTGATCAACTGCAGTGTCTTGTCGATCTTCTTGATCAGCTTGCGTTCGCGATCACGGGCACGCAGTTCAAGGGCGAACTCTTCTTCCTGGCTCGCACGGTCGGCCGGATCAGGGAAGTTGGCTGCTTCGTCCTTCATATGGTCAACGGTGCGGTCGACCTCCTGCATCAAGTCTTGTTTCCACTTGTTAAGGATCTTGGTGAAGTGCTCGCGCATGGGCTCGCCCATGTACTCCTCACCTTCCTTCGTGACGTAAGGTTCGAAGCCGCTGAGGCCTGGGGATTGCTGTTGCTTTGCTTGGGTGGACATGAATAGACCGCCTCTCACTCTTCTAATCCATTGCGCAGGATTGCAACGTCACCGACACCTGCCGGCCCTGCGGCTGCAAGCGGGCGAACTTACCAGATAGATTCAGGGTGCGCCACTCCCGGTTGTCGAGGCCCATCACGCAGGGGTTGCAAACAGCAGCAACCCGCTGTGGCTGGGTATGAATCGTCTCGAAGGTTGATTTTAGTCGTTTTGCAAGCGCTTGCCGGGTTCATCGTGGACGGCCTGGCAGGCAATAGAGCATGTTTTACCGCGAGGGTTCGGTAGAATCGCTGTTTTTGTCCTCACCGTTAAGGAAGGCTAATGGCTCAGCCCTACAGTGCGCGCAGTCGCGCCATCGAACCTTTTCATGTCATGGCGTTGCTGGCGCGAGCCAATGAGCTGCAAGCGGCAGGCCATGATGTCATCCATCTGGAAATCGGCGAACCGGATTTCACCACCGCCGAGCCGATCATCCAGGCCGGCCAGGCCGCGCTGGCCAATGGCAAGACCCGCTATACCGCAGCCCGCGGCCTGCCGGAACTGCGCCATGCCATCAGCGGTTTCTACCAGCAACGCTACGGCCTGAGCGTGGACCCCGAGCGCATCCTGATCACCCCGGGCGGCTCCGGCGCGTTGCTGTTGGCCAGCAGCCTGCTGGTGGACCCCGGTAAACACTGGCTGTTGGCCGACCCGGGTTACCCATGTAACCGCCACTTCCTGCGCCTGGTGGAAGGCGCGGCGCAGTTGGTGCCCGTGGGTCCGGACGTGCGTTATCAATTGACCGCCGACCTGGTGGCCAAGCACTGGAACCAGGACAGCGTGGGCGCGCTGGTCGCATCGCCGGCCAACCCCACCGGCACCATCCTGACGCGGGACGAACTGGCCGGGTTGTCGAGCGCCATCAAGGCGCGTAACGGCCATTTGGTGGTGGACGAGATCTACCACGGCCTCACTTACGGCACCGAGGCGGCCAGCGTGCTGGAAGTCGACGATGATGCGTTTGTCCTGAATAGTTTTTCAAAGTATTTCGGCATGACCGGCTGGCGCCTGGGTTGGCTGGTGGCACCGCCCGATGCGGTCGGTGAGTTGGAGAAGCTCGCGCAAAACCTCTACATCAGCGCTCCGAGCATGGCGCAGTACGCGGCGTTGGCCTGCTTCACCCCGCAAACCCTGAGCATCCTGGAAGCGCGTCGTGCCGAGTTCGGGCGCCGTCGCGACTTCCTGCTGCCGGCCCTGCGCGAGTTGGGCTTCGGTATTGCCGTCGAACCGGAAGGGGCGTTCTATTTGTACGCCGATATCAGCGCGTTCGGCGGTGATGCCTTCGCGTTTTGCCGTCATTTCCTTGAGACCGAACATGTGGCGTTCACCCCCGGGCTGGATTTCGGTCGTTATCAAGCCGGCCACCATGTGCGCTTTGCCTACACGCAAAACCTTGATCGGCTACAAGAGGCGGTAGAGCGCATCGCCCGTGGGCTGCGGAGCTGGCAGGGCTGATGCGCTTTCATCCTCCCCTCGAAGAGGCGCGGCTGATTCGCCGCTACAAGCGTTTTCTCACCGATATCGAAACCGTTACCGGCGAGTTGTTGACCATTCACTGCCCCAATACCGGCTCGATGCTCAATTGCATGGTCGAGGGCGGGCAGGTCTGGTTCAGTCGCTCCACTGACCCCAAGCGCAAGTTGCCCGGCACCTGGGAAATTGCCGAGACGCCTCAAGGCCGCCTCGCGTGCGTCAATACGGCGCGTGCCAATCAACTGGTTGAGGAGGCGTTGCATGCCGGGGTCATCACCGAACTCAACGGCTTTAGCGCGTTGAAGCGTGAAGTGCCTTACGGTCAGGAGAACAGCCGCATTGATTTTCGCCTGGATTACCCCGAGGGGGCGGCCTATGTCGAAGTCAAAAGTGTGACGCTGGGGTTCGATGGCACCTCGATTGCGGCGTTTCCGGACGCCGTGACCCAGCGCGGTGCCAAGCATCTACGCGAGCTGGCGCACCTGGCCCGGGATGGTGTGCGGGCGGTGCAGCTGTATTGCGTCAACCTGTCCGGGATCGAGGCCGTGCGCCCGGCCGTGGAAATCGACGCGGCCTATGCTGCCGCCCTGCGCGAGGCCAAGGCCGCGGGCGTGGAAGTGCTGGCGTATGGTGTGCGCGTCACGGCCGAGGAAATATACGTCGAACGCCGCTTGGACGTGCTGCTCGGCGACTAGAGTTCTACCCACAGGCCCTGTTCGTCTTCGCGGCCGGGCAGGGCAGTGAGGCTTTGACCCGCGCAGGGGCCGGCGATGCATTCGCCGCTCTCGATCAGGAACAACGCGCCGTGGGTGGCGCATTGGATCAGGCTGGCGCTGGCGTCGAGGAAGTGATCGGGTTGCCATTCCAGGGGGACGCCGCGATGGGGGCAGCGATTGCGATAGAAGTAGGCGATGCCATCCCGGCGCACGGCCAGCAGTTTGTGCCCGTCGATATCAAAACCACGGCTGCTGTTGGGGGCGAGGGTGTCGGAGGGGCAGAGAAACTTCATTCCAATCCTTAAGTGCCTTGACGTTCAAATGCAAACAATTATCAAATGCAGGCTTCGCCCGTTAGCTGACTGGGCGCTCAGTACGATGCCCGGCAAGGGGCATCTGTCACATCCATGAGTGTTTCAGCAGCCCCGCCCCTGGAAGGAAACCCTGTTATGCGCTTGAGTGCCAGCGCTATCGCGCTTGTTGTCGGACTGATGCTCAACCCTGGGGCGCACGCCTCGGAACTGCCGCAACGCTGGGTGAGTGCTGGCGGCGCGTTATCGGAGTGGGTGACGGCCCTGGGCGGTGAGTCGAAGTTGGTGGGCGTCGACACCACCAGCCAGCATCCGGCTTCGCTCAAGGCATTGCCGAGCGTCGGTTATCAGCGGCAGTTGTCGGCCGAGGGCATTCTCAGTCTGCGCCCGCAGGTCCTGGTGGGCACCGAGGAAATGGGGCCGCCGCCGGTGCTGGCGCAGATTCGCAACGCCGGGGTGCAGGTGGAAATGTTCTCGGCGCAGCCGGATTTGCCGACGTTGAAAGGCAACCTCGAACACCTGGGGAGGTTGTTGGGCAGTGAGGCCAAGGCCCATGCATTGTTTACCGCGTATGAACAGGCGCTTGACCGGCAGAAACGTTGGGTTGCCACAGCCCAGTCCGCACACAAGGCTCCGGGGGTGTTGATGCTGCTCGGCAATGCCGGCGGCAAACCGCTGATCGCTGGCAAAGACACGGCGGCTGACTGGATGCTACAGCAGGCGGGCGGGCGCAACCTGGCGACCCACAGCGGTTATAAGCCGTTTTCCATGGAGGCGTTGGCCGGGTTGAGCCCCGAGGTGCTGGTGTTTGCCGACCGTGCGCTGACCGGCGAGGCGGCGCGTGCGGCCTTGTTCAAGGAGAACCCGATCCTGGCGTCCACGCCGGCGGCTAAACAGGCACGGGTGTTTGAGGTGGACCCGACGCTGCTGGTCGGCGGGCTCGGGCCGCGTCTGCCGCAAAGCCTGGTGCAGTTGTCGGCCGGCTTCTATCCGTCCCAGGCCACGTCTGCCCCATGAGTACGCTGGTGAAACCCCGAACGCTGTTTATCGGCCTGACGCTGTTGTGTGTGCTGGCAATCTGGCTTTCATTGGCGCTGGGGCCGGTCAGCCTGCCATTGCTGGATACGCTCAGGGCGGCCTTGCGCCTGATGGGCGTGCCAATCGAGGCCAGTGGCCTGGAGCAGGCGGAGCTGATTCTCGGGCAGATCCGTTTGCCGCGGACCTTGCTGGGGCTGGCGGTGGGCGGTGTATTGGCCTTGTCGGGCGTAGCGATGCAGGGGTTGTTTCGCAACCCGCTGGCGGATCCGGGGTTGGTCGGGGTATCCAGCGGCGCGGCACTCGGTGCGGCCTTCGCCATTGTCGGTGGCTCGTTTCTGGGTGGGTTGCCGGAGGTGTTCGGCCCGTATCTGTTGTCGTTGTGCGCGTTTCTCGGTGGGTTGGGGGTGACGGCGCTGGTCTACCGGCTGGGGCGGCGCAACGGCCAGACCCATGTCGCGACCATGCTGCTCGCCGGCATCGCCCTCACGGCGCTCGCCAGTTCGGCGGTGGGCTTGTTTACCTACCTGGCCGATGACGCCACCCTGCGCACACTGACTTTCTGGAACCTGGGCAGCCTCAATGGCGCCAGCTATTCGCGCCTGTGGCCGTTGCTGCTGGTGAGCGCTGGCGTGGCGCTGTGGCTGCCGCGGCGGGCGAAGGCATTGAATGCACTGTTGCTCGGCGAATCCGAGGCCGCTCATCTCGGGGTCGATGTCGAGCGGCTCAAGCGCGAATTGGTGTTCTGCACCGCATTGGGCGTGGGCGCGGCGGTGGCGGCAGCGGGGATGATCGGCTTCGTCGGCCTGGTGGTGCCGCACCTGGTGCGATTGTTGGCCGGGCCGGATCATCGCGTGCTGTTACCCGCCTCGGTGCTGGCGGGGGCGAGCTTGCTGCTGTTGGCGGATCTGGTCGCGCGCCTGGCCTTGGCGCCGGCGGAGTTGCCGATCGGTATCGTCACCGCGTTGATTGGTGCGCCATTTTTTCTTTACCTGTTGTTGCGAGGGCGCGCCTGATGCTGCGAGTGGAAGGGCTGAGGATTCGTCGCGGTCGCAAAACCGTACTGGCGGATGTCACGTTGGACCTGTTGCCCGGCCAGGTGCTTGGCGTGCTGGGCCCGAATGGCGCGGGCAAGAGCACGTTGCTGGGCGCGTTGTGCGGGGAACTGCACCCGGATCAAGGCCAGGTGTGGCTGGATCAGCACGAACTGAAAGACTGGAGCGGGTCGCAACGCGCGCAACGCCTGGCCGTGTTGCCGCAGGCTTCAACCCTGGATTTCGCCTTTCGTGTCGAAGAGGTGGTTGGCATGGGCCGCTTGCCCCATCAGACCGGGCGCGTGCGGGATGACGAGATTATCGATGCCGCGTTGCAGGCCGCAGATGTTGGGCACTTGAGCGGTCGCAGTTACCTGGCCTTGTCGGGCGGCGAGCGGCAGCGCGTTCACCTGGCGCGGGTGCTGGCGCAGTTATGGCCCGGGCAGGCGGGGCAGACGTTGCTGCTGGATGAGCCGACCTCGATGCTTGACCCTTTGCATCAACACACGACCTTGCAGGCGATACGCCACTTTGCTGACCGTGGCGCAGCAGTACTGGTGATTCTGCATGACCTGAACCTGGCGGCGCGTTACTGCGACCGGATTCTGTTGCTCGACGCGGGCCGCCCCCATGCGCTGGATACCCCGGCACAGGTTCTGCGGCCTGAGCCGCTCAAAGCAGTCTTCGGGCTGGATGTGCTGGTGCAGCCGCATCCGGAGCGCGGGCATCCGTTGATCATTGCGCGCTGAGGCTTTTTACCGGCAAAAAAAGACCCGGCAAGAGCCGGGTCAAATAACCGTGATTAGCCTGATGAGGAGATAATCTGAGAGTCCGAACCAATGGTCTTTCAGTTATCGGCTGATCTCGCGACCAGTTGTGATAATCATAACGATTCTCATTTGAGAGTCAAGATTTGTTTTCACAGGCCCTTGTCCGGAATCTTTGTCAGCGGCGGGTGGGGTCGTCGATCTAATTCTTCTGGCGCGCCGAGATAGCATCCAATTGGCGGTTCAGCGCCTCCTTGCGTTCGGCTGGGATGTCGTTCCAATGCACATCCATCAATGCCCCTTCGATTGCATACAGCAAGACTTTCGAGGCACGGAAGCCACGCGTGCGAACGGCTCGATAAGCATCGACCGCGCCCAGGCGCCGCAGGTCTGACGCACTGTGGATGCCCGCCGCATGCAGCCATTGCGCCGAGGTCTTGCCAAGGTTTCTCAGGTGTTGCAGCTCATCGTTCATCGAGCCTCCTTGCGACGGCCGAATGGTGCGGTGGGTGTCGTGACCAGGCAAGCCTGAAAAGGAGTGTAGCGCTCAGTAGGAAAAGCGTAGTTCTTTGGTCAGGAATGGCGCAAAAGCTTATAAGGATGGCGTCGACGTTTTATTGCGGGCAGGCGCGAAGTCCCCGGTCCGTATTGCACGAGACCGGGGGCTTGGGAGGGCGTGTTACTTGGTGCGGTAGCGCAGGCGCGTGCCGAAATTGACCGACATGAGGATCTCGTCGGCCGTCAGTTCCGGCGGGAAGTAGGTGCCCGATATCTGCGCATGGGCCAGGCTCGCGCCTTCCAGTGAGCAGTCGCGCAAGTCCAGCCCGCGCAAATCGGCGGAGCGGAAATACGCATCGGTGAAATCCACGCCGCTGGCGTTCAGATCGCGCAGATCCAGCCCGCGGAAGTCGCCACCGCGCATGTCGATGGCGCCGTCTTTGGGGCGTTCCTGGTTGAAACCGCGGATATCGTCTTTATGCAGAAGCGAATAGAGCGGGGTATCAAGAAGCTTGGGCTGACTCATGATAGCGACACCTGTTGGATTTATGGCGCCATTATAGTGCCACTATTGCTTGGCCGCTCGTCTAAGGTGACGACGCGACCAAGAAGTTTTTCTTACAGACCAGGCATGCGCTGGCGAATTTGCTCGACCAGTGCATCGAGGGTTCCGCTTTGATTGGTCTCGACGCGCTTGCTCAGCAACAGCTCTTCGGCTGTCAGCGGTTCGCGTTGGGCTTGCTGCTCTTCAATGATCGTCAATGTAGCGTCAGACGGATCGTTCTTGTCTGCCTGACGTTGTGCCAGCCAACTGGCGATAACGGCCTGCGGCGCATTGCAGTCCAGGATCAGGAACGGCGCGCCCGTCGCTTCGGCGACTTTGGCGGCGGCATCGCGTTGTGCGCGTTTCAGGAAGGTCGCATCCAGTACCACCGGGAACCCGGCGCGCAGCACGGTCTCGGCGATCTCGTTCAGGCGGGCGTAGGTTTTCGCGCTGGCGTCGGCAGCATAGATGCCGGCCTGGGGCGTGTTTTCCACTTGTTGTTCACCAAACAGGCGCTTGCGCTCCACGTCCGAACGCAGGCGAACGGCGCCCAAGGCTTCCACCAGACGCATGGCCACGTGGCTTTTGCCTACAGCGGAAACGCCGTGGGTAATCGCCAGGAAGCGCGACGGAATAATGCTGTAGCTCTCCGCCAGGTTGGCGTAGTTGCGGTACTGGCGCAGGGTGGTGGCGCGCTGCACCGGGCTCGCTTCGCTGGGCATGCTGAACAGCGCGACTTTGGCCCTGACCAGTGCGCGGTAGGCTTTATAGAAGTTCAGCACTTCCAGGCCCTGGTAGTCGCCGGTCAGTTCGAGGTACTGGCTGATGAACCGGCGTGCCAGGGATTTGAGGCCGCGGTCTTCCAGGTCCATGGCCAGGAAGCCGGTGTCGGCGTACACGTCGGTGAAGCGAAACGGTTCGTTGAACTCGATGCAGTCGAAGATCACCACGTGGCCATCAATCAAGGTGGCATTGCCCAGGTGGATATCGCCGTGGCACTCGCGGGTGAAACCATCGTGCTTGCGCTGTGCCAGCAGCGGCTTGAGGCGTTCGAAGCTGCTTTCGGCCCAGGCTTGCAGGGCTTCGAGTTGCAGCAGGTCGGCTTTGTCGCTGAGGAACGGGCGGATCTGATCGAAGTTCTGGCGTACCGGTGCCATCACCTCGTCGGGGGTGCCGGCCGGGTGCTCTTGCGGCACTTTCGGTGCGGTGAGGTGGAAGTGCGCGATCTGTTTGGCCATCTCGTCGATGTGCGCGCTGGTCAGCTCACCGTTGGCTTGCAAGGTGCTGAGCAACTGGCTTTGCGGGAATTGACGCATTTTCAGCGCGTATTCGATGACCGGGCCGTCACCGCCCAATTGCGGCGCTTCGGCCGTGCCGGTGATCGGCAACACTTCAAGATACAAATCTTTGGTCAGGCGCTGGTTCAGGCGCAGCTCTTCGTTGCAGAAATGCCCGCGATCTTCCAGTTTGGTGAAGTCCAGGAAGCCGAAGTTCACCGGCTTCTTCAGTTTATAAGCGTAAGGGCCGGTCAGTATGACCCAGGAAATATGGGTCTCGATGACTTGGAACGCTTCAACCGGATGGGGGTATAAAGCCGGGTTCTGCAGGGCGGCAATCAGGGGCTGGCTCACGGGCGATCCTTCAAAGTCAGGGGAAATCATGGCGGGCATTATGGCTGCTGACGCCTGCTGTGCAAACCGCTGTTCGGCTCATGTTGATCATCGATAAAGTGCGTATAATCCGCCGCCATGACTCGAACCCGATCTCCCCGTTCCCGTAAAAAATCTCCTTCCCGCGGCCTGCGCCCGTGGCTGGGCTGGGCGCTCAAGCTCAGCCTGGTGGGTCTTGTGGTGCTCGCCGGCTTTGCGGTGTACCTCGATGCCGTGGTCCAGGAAAAATTCTCCGGCAAGCGCTGGACCATTCCGGCCAAGGTGTACGCCCGTCCGCTGGAGCTGTTCACCGGCCAGAAGCTGAGCAAGGATGACTTCCTCACCGAACTCGACGCCTTGGGCTACCGCCGCGAACCTGTGAGCAACGGCCCCGGCGCTGCGGCCGTCAGCGGCAATACCGTGGACTTGAACACCCGCGGCTTCCAGTTCTATGAAGGCCTGGAAAAACCCCAGCCGGTGCGCGTGCGCTTCTCCGGCGACTATGTGGCCGAGCTGTCGTCGCTGAATGGCTCGAAGCTGCCCGTGGTGCGCCTGGAACCGTTGATGATCGGCGGGATTTACCCGAAGAACCTGGAAGATCGCATCCTGATCAAGCTCGATCAGGTGCCGCCGTACTTGCTTGAAACCCTGGTTGCCGTGGAAGACCGCGATTTCTACAGCCACTGGGGCGTGTCGCCGAAGTCCATTGCCCGTGCGATCTGGGTCAACACCTCCGGCGGCAAAATGACCCAGGGCGGCAGTACGCTGACCCAGCAATTGGTGAAGAACTTCTACCTCACCAACGAGCGCAGCCTGACCCGTAAACTCACCGAAGCCATGATGGCGATGCTGCTGGAGCTGCATTACAGCAAGCAGGAAATCCTTGAGGCCTACCTCAACGAGGTGTTCGTCGGCCAGGACGGCCAGCGCGCGGTCCACGGTTTCGGGCTGGCCAGCCAGTTCTTCTTCGGCCAGCCGCTGTCCGAGCTGAAGTTGCATCAGGTCGCGTTGCTGGTGGGCATGGTCAAGGGGCCGTCCTACTACAACCCGCGGCGCAATCCTGAGCGCGCGCTTGAGCGGCGTAACCTGGTGCTCGACGTGCTGGAGCAGCAGGGCGTGGCCACGGCGGAACAGGTTGCCGCGGCGAAGAAAATGCCACTGGGCGTGACCACCCGCGGCAAGCTGGCGGACAGCTCCTTCCCGGGCTTTATCGACCTGGTCAAACGCCAGTTGCGTGAAGACTACCGCGACGAAGACTTGACCGAGGAAGGCCTGCGCATCTTCACCAGTTTCGACCCGATCCTGCAGATGAAAGCCGAAGCGTCGGTCAACGACACCTTCAAGCGTCTGGCGGGGCGTAAAGGCTCCGACGAAGTCGAAGCAGCCATGGTGGTGACCAACCCGGAAACCGGTGAAGTCCAGGCCATGATCGGCAGCCGCCAGGCCAGTTTCGCCGGCTTCAACCGTGCGCTGGACGCGGTGCGGCCGATCGGCTCGCTGGTCAAGCCGGCGGTGTACCTGACGGCGTTGGAAAAACCGAGCAAATACACCCTGACCAGCTGGCTGTCGGACGACCCGCTGTCGGTCAAAGGTGCTGACGGCCAGGTCTGGACCCCGCAGAACTTCGATCGTCGTTCTCACGGTACGGTGTTCCTGTACCAGGGGCTGGCGCATTCCTACAACATCTCGACCTCGCGCCTGGGGCTCGAAGTGGGCGTGCCGAACGTCCTCAAGACCCTCGCGCGCCTGGGCATCACCCGCGAATTCCCGGCCTTCCCATCGATGCTTCTGGGCGCCGGTGCCATGACGCCGATGGAAGTGGCGACCATGTACCAGACCCTCGCCAACGGTGGTTTCAACACGCCGATGCGCGGCATTCGCAGCGTGCTGACGGCCGAAGGCGAGCCGCTCAAGCGCTATCCGTTCCAGATTCAGCAGCGTTTCGACGCGGGCTCCATCTACCTGATCCAGAACGCCATGCAGCGTGTGATGCGCGAAGGTACCGGTAGCTCGGTGTACAAGGTCCTGCCTTCCAACCTGACACTGGCGGGCAAGACCGGTACCAGTAACGATTCGCGTGACAGTTGGTTCGCCGGCTTCGGTCAGGATGTGCTGGCCGTGGTCTGGCTGGGGCGTGATGACAACGGCAAGACGCCGTTCACCGGCGCGACCGGTGCGTTGCAGGTCTGGACCAGTTTCATGCGCAAGGCCGATCCGTTGCCGCTGAGCATGCCGCAGCCGGACAACATCGTGCAGGCCTGGATTGATCCGCACACCGGCCAGGGCTCCGATGCCAACTGTCCGGGCGCGGTGCAGATGCCGTATATTCGCGGCAGCGAACCACCTCCCGGTGCCGCGTGCGGTGGCAGTGCCCCTGCAAGCGCGGAATCGGTGATGGATTGGGTCAAGGGCTGGATGAATTAAGCAAAGAGGGTTTCAAGTGAACAAGTGGTGGATTCCAGCTATTACAGCTCTGGCTTTGCTCGGCGGTTGCTCCAGCGTTCAGCGCGGCTCCATTCCCGTGGTGGACTCGAGCACAACCGTCTCCAATAACGATCGGATCTCGGCCAATGGCGGTTTCCGTCAGACCGTGACCAAGCGTCCTGCCCAGGCCGCGACCCGCGCCGTACCGCAGGATTCGGGTGTGGTGGTGATGGTGCCGGGCGCCGGTGCCGCGACATCGGCGCCGATCAGCGCCGAGCCGTGGACGCCAGGGCCTAGCACGTCGGGGCCGATTGACTCCGCGCCGGTCCAGGCCGCGCCGATCAACCAGAACACCTACACCATGCCGTCGACGCCAAGCGGCATTCCGTCGTCCTCCAGCGCGGGCGGCCTGTCGGCTGATGAGCAACTGGACGGCCCGGTACTGGCCTTGCTCACCACTGCCCAGCAACAGCAGGCCGGTGGCGACTTGAACGGTGCATCGTCGAGCCTCGAGCGCGCCCAGCGCGTTGCGCCGCGTGAACCGCAGGTGCTGTATCGCCTGGCCCAGGTGCGGATGGCCCAGGGCGATGCGCCGCAAGCCGAACAGTTTGCCCGTCGTGGCCTGACCCTGGCCAGCGGCCGTCCTGACCTGCAGGCCAGCCTGTGGGCCTTGATCGGTGATGCGCGTGCTGCACAAGGCGACGCTGCTGGTGCCGCCCAGGCTCGGCAGAAAGCCAAGGTCAGCCTCTGATGGATGTGCGTTTTCCAGCGATTGCCGAACAGCTGTTGCTGATTGAGCGCGAATTGCGCCTGCAGGGCTGGTGGGACGAGGTGTCCCCCAGCGCCGAGGCGCTCAGCAGCGTCGAGCCCTTTTCGGTCGACACCCTGGACTTCCACCAGTGGCTGCAGTGGATCTTCCTGGTGCGAATGAAGCAGATCCTCGAACAGAACCTGCCGTTGCCAAATGCCTCCGGGATCATGGAGATGGCCGAGATGGTCTACACCGACCGGCCGCTGGAAAGCCAGGGTTTGCGCAATGCGCTGAAAAAGTTCGACCAATTGATCGTCGACGCTCGTTAATTGCCTGGCTGCCGGTTTTTCCGGCAGTCTTGCGCACATTTCTACCGCTTGACGACATTCAGGCGAGTTTTATCCCTCCTCAAAGCCCTTTCTTCTACGTTCTCATGCGCTTAGTTGGAAAAAAGCGCAATTATTGCTTGACTTGAAGGGCCTGAAACAGAAGAATCCAAAGTCCGCTGTATCGGGACTGCCAGAAGCAGGCCCGCTCAGCAGATCATGAGGCGCACATCCGCGCCGACCTGTTACACCCGCAACGCGTTACCTCGCGCTGGGTGGGAAGAGCCCGCAACACTTGGGACGATCCCAATACTTGCTCAGTCAGTGCTGACGTAGTCGGCGACCACCGTCGCTCATGCTCTGTTGAGAAGTAAACCTATTAAGACCCGTCGGTTTTTAACGGACGGTATTCTGGCGTTTTAGAGGTGAACAACGTGGAGCTTTTATCTGGCGGTGAGATGCTCGTCCGCTTTTTGCGTGACGAAGGCGTTGACTATATCTACGGGTACCCTGGTGGTGCTCTGCTGCACGTCTATGACGCACTGTTCAAGGAACCGGCTGTTACCCACATCCTGGTTCGCCACGAACAGGCTGCAACCCATATGGCTGACGGTTATGCCCGTGCCACCGGTAAAGCCGGCGTGGTACTGGTAACGTCCGGTCCAGGCGCAACCAATGCCATTACCGGCATCGCGACTGCTTATATGGACTCCATCCCGATGGTGATCATTTCCGGCCAGGTCGCTAGCACCATGGTCGGTACCGATGCATTCCAGGAAACCGACATGATCGGTATCTCCCGGCCGATCGTGAAACACAGTTTCATGATCAAGCATGCCTCGGAAATCCCGGAAATCATGAAAAAGGCGTTCTACCTCGCACAGTCCGGTCGCCCGGGCCCTGTAGTGGTCGATATCCCGAAAGACATGACCAACCCGGCCGAGAAATTCGAATACGTCTTCCCGAAGAAAGCCAAGCTGCGTTCCTACAGCCCGGCCGTTCGTGGGCACTCGGGGCAGATCCGCAAGGCGGCAGAAATGCTCCTGGCGGCCAAGCGCCCGGTGCTGTACTCGGGCGGCGGCGTGATTCTGGGCGGCGGTTCCGCACCGTTGACCGAACTGGCCAAGCTGCTCAACCTGCCGGTGACCAACACCCTGATGGGCCTCGGCGCATTCCCGGGTACGGACCGTCAGTTCGTCGGCATGCTCGGCATGCACGGCAGCTACACCGCCAACCTGACCATGCACCACGCCGACGTGATCCTGGCCGTGGGCGCGCGGTTCGATGATCGGGTGATCAACGGCGCGAGCAAGTTCTGCCCGAATGCCAAGATCATCCATATCGACATCGACCCGGCGTCCATCTCCAAGACCATCAAGGCCGACGTGCCGATCGTAGGTCCGGTGGAAAGCGTGTTGACCGAAATGGTCGCTGCGCTGAAGGAAATCGGCGAGACGCCGAACAAAGAAGCTGTCGCCAGCTGGTGGAAGCAGATCGACGAATGGCGCGGTGACCGCGGTCTGTTCCCTTATGACAAGGGCGACGGCAGCATCATCAAGCCACAAACCGTGATCGAGACTCTGTGCGAAGTGACCAAGGGCGATGCCTTTGTGACCTCCGACGTGGGCCAGCACCAGATGTTCGCTGCGCAGTACTACAAGTTCGACAAGCCTAACCGCTGGATCAACTCCGGTGGCCTGGGCACGATGGGCTTTGGTTTCCCTGCGGCCATGGGTGTCAAACTGAGCTTCCCGGACAGCGACGTTGCATGCGTCACCGGCGAAGGCAGCATCCAGATGAACATCCAGGAACTGTCGACGTGCCTGCAGTACGGCCTTCCGGTGAAGATCGTGTGCCTGAACAACGGCGTGTTGGGCATGGTTCGTCAATGGCAGGACATGAGCTACGGTAGTCGTCACTCCCATTCCTACATGGAATCGCTGCCCGACTTCGTCAAATTGGTCGAGGCTTACGGCCACGTCGGTATTCGCATCAACGATCTGAAAGATCTGAAGCCGAAGATGGAAGAAGCGTTCGCCATGAAGGACCGCCTGGTGTTCATCGATATTCAGGTGGATACCAGCGAGCACGTCTACCCGATGCAGATCAAAGACGGCTCTATGCGTGACATGTGGCTGAACAAGACGGAGCGTACCTAATCATGCGGCACATAATCTCCCTGCTTCTGGAGAACGAACCCGGCGCTCTGTCTCGTGTTGTCGGCTTGTTTTCGCAACGCAACTACAACATCGAAAGCCTGACCGTGGCACCGACCGAAGACCCGACCCTGTCGCGCCTGACGTTGACCACCGTGGGCCACGATGAGGTGATCGAGCAGATCACCAAAAACCTCAACAAGCTGATCGAAGTGGTCAAGCTGGTCGACCTGTCGGAAAGTGCCCACATCGAGCGCGAGCTGATGCTGGTTAAAGTCAAGGCCACGGGCGCCCAACGTGCCGAGATCAAGCGTACTACCGACATTTATCGCGGGCAGATCGTCGATGTGAGCGCCAGCGTTTATACCGTGCAATTGACCGGTACAAGCGACAAGCTGGACAGCTTCATCCAGTCGATCGGGACGGCCTCGATTCTGGAAACTGTACGCAGTGGTGTCACCGGGATTGCCCGTGGCGACAAAGTACTCAGCATCTAACCCAAATTAGTGAATGGCCTTAAGGCCTGGATATATAGAGGAACCTCATGAAAGTTTATTACGATAAAGATTGTGACCTGTCGATCATCCAGGGCAAGAAAGTCGCCATCATCGGCTACGGTTCCCAGGGCCACGCGCAAGCTTGCAACCTGAAAGATTCCGGCGTTGACGTGACTGTTGGCCTGCGCAAAGGCTCGGCCACTGTTGCCAAGGCTGAAGCCCACGGCCTGAAAGTGACTGACGTTGCTTCCGCCGTTGCCGCTGCCGACCTGGTCATGATCCTGACCCCGGATGAGTTCCAGTCCGCGCTGTACAAGAACGAAATCGAGCCGAACATCAAGAAGGGCGCCACCCTGGCCTTCTCCCACGGCTTCGCGATTCACTACAACCAAGTCGTGCCACGCGCTGACCTCGACGTGATCATGATCGCGCCGAAAGCCCCGGGCCACACCGTGCGTTCCGAGTTCGTCAAAGGCGGCGGTATCCCTGACCTGATCGCGATCTACCAGGACGCGTCGGGCAACGCCAAGAACGTTGCGCTGTCCTACGCTGCCGGCGTTGGTGGCGGTCGTACCGGCATCATCGAAACCACTTTCAAGGACGAGACTGAAACCGACCTGTTCGGCGAACAAGCTGTTCTGTGCGGTGGTACCGTTGAACTGGTCAAAGCCGGTTTCGAAACCCTGGTTGAAGCCGGCTACGCGCCGGAAATGGCCTACTTCGAATGCCTGCACGAACTGAAGTTGATCGTGGACCTCATGTACGAAGGCGGTATCGCCAACATGAACTACTCGATCTCCAACAACGCCGAATACGGCGAGTACGTGACTGGCCCGGAAGTGATCAACGCCGAGTCCCGTCAGGCCATGCGCAACGCCCTGAAACGCATTCAGGACGGTGAATACGCCAAAATGTTCATCAGCGAAGGCGCTACCGGCTACCCTTCGATGACCGCCAAGCGTCGTAACAACGCCGCTCACGGTATCGAAATCATCGGCGAGCAACTGCGCTCCATGATGCCGTGGATCGGTGCCAACAAGATCGTCGACAAAGCCAAAAACTAAGTCGGATGCATCTAGAAAAAACGCGGCTTAGGCCGCGTTTTTTCGTTTGGGTGGCTGGTTCTGGTATAAAGCTGCATCGTTTGCGGGCGAACACTCGCCGCAAGTATCTGTCGAATTTTTTCACACCGTTGCAAGGTAAAGTCCATGAGCGAACGTCCCGAAGAGCCAAACCAGGCTTCTGACGCCGATAGCCTGCTACCGATCGATGAACATGTTGAAGAAGGGCATGACGCGGAAGGCCGCAAGGTCCGGCATCGTGGCATCTATCTCCTGCCCAATCTGTTCACTACGGCGAACCTGTTTGCCGGGTTCTACTCCATCATCAACTCCATGAGCGCCCAGAGCGCGCTGGCGGCGGGTGATGCGGTGAGTGCCAGCAAGTACTTCGGTTTTGCGGCGATCGCCATCTTCGTCGCCATGGTGCTCGACGGTCTCGATGGGCGCGTGGCGCGCATGACCAATACCCAAAGCGCCTTCGGTGCCGAGTATGACTCGCTGTCGGACATGGTTGCCTTTGGTGTCGCGCCTGCGTTGCTGGCGTTTGCCTGGGCCCTGGGTGACATGGGCAAGGTCGGCTGGATGGTGGCCTTCATCTATGTCGCGGGCGCCGCGTTGCGCCTGGCGCGCTTCAACACCCAGGTGGGGACCGCCGACAAGCGTTACTTCATCGGCCTGGCCAGTCCGGCTGCTGCGGGCGTGGTGGCGGGGATCGTCTGGGCGTTCAGTGACTACGGCATCCAGGGATCGAAGATGTCGTTCCTGGTGGCCTTGATGGTTGCGGCCGCCGGCATGCTGATGGTCAGTAACATCAAGTACAACAGCTTCAAGGAGCTCGACCTCAAGGGGCGCGTGCCTTTCGTGGCCATCCTTGCGGTGGTGCTGGTGTTCGCCGTGGTCTTCAGCGATCCGCCGCGTATTCTGCTGCTGGTGTTCCTGGTGTATGCCGCTTCCGGGCCGGTTCAGTATCTGCTGCAACTGCGTCGGGACAAAACATTGCCTTAATGTAATTTCCCCCATACTCCGCAGTCTATTGGTGCATCAGTTCTCCAATGCTGCGGAGTTGCCATGTTAATCAAATTGCCCAAAGCGTCCGATTGTCATGAATCGGACGTCACTCCTGAATCCTTCTGCCTGTCTCGCCGTAGCTTGCTCGGTGGTGCGCTGGCCGGTGTTGCCGCCAGCAGCTTGCCGCGCTGGGCCAGCGCTGACGATGCCGCGCGCTATGCGGATGTCGAACCAGGCAAGGCGCCAGGCTGGTTTGCCGAAAAACTGCCAGGTACGAAATGGCAGGCGGTAACCGTCAAGGACGAAGCCATCACCCCGTTCAAGGACGCGACCCACTACAACAACTTCTATGAGTTCGGCACGGACAAGGGCGATCCAGCGGCGAATGCAGGTTCGCTCAAGACCGAGCCCTGGAGTGTGGTGATCGATGGCGAGGTCGCAAAGCCGGGGCGTTACGCCCTGGAAGACTTCATGAAGCCGTATCAATTGGAAGAGCGAATCTACCGTCTGCGCTGTGTGGAGGCGTGGTCGATGGTCATTCCGTGGATGGGTTTTCCCATTTCGGCGTTGCTCAAGCAGGTTGAGCCGACTTCCAAAGCCAAGTACATCCGCTTCGAAACCCTCCAGGACCCCAAAAGCATGCCGGGCCAGCGCTCGAGTTTCGGCTTGATCGATTGGCCCTATGTAGAAGGGCTGCGTCTGGATGAGGCGATGAATCCCCTGGCGATTCTGGCGGTGGGGATGTATGGGCGCGAGTTGCCTAACCAGAATGGCGCGCCGTTGCGTTTGGTGGTGCCATGGAAGTATGGCTTCAAGAGCGTGAAGTCCATCGTGCGTATCAGCTTGGTGAGCGAGCAGCCGAAAACCACCTGGCAAAGTATTGCGGCGAATGAGTACGGGTTTTATGCGAACGTGAACCCGACGGTCGACCACCCTCGTTGGACCCAGGCGCGTGAGCGGCGCTTGCCGAGTGGCCTGTTCAGCCCGAATGTGCGCGAGACGCAGATGTTCAACGGTTACTCGGATGAGGTGGCGGCGCTTTATACCGGCCTCGACCTGCGGAAGAACTACTGATGCGTTTCCCGATCTGGCGCATCAGCGTGTTTATCGCCACCGCGGTATGGCCGTTGCTCTGGCTGTACGAAGCGTGGCGTTCTGCCTTGGGGCCGGACCCAGGCAAGGTGCTGGTTGACCGGCTGGGCTTGGGCACGTTGATCCTGCTGCTGATTACCCTGGCGATGACACCGTTGCAGAAGTTGAGCGGTTGGGCAGGGTGGATCGCGGTGCGGCGTCAGTTGGGGTTGTGGTGCTTTGCTTATGTGGTGCTGCACCTGGCGGCATATTGTGTGTTTGTCCTGGGGCTGGATTGGTCGCAGTTGGGGGTGGAATTGAGTAAGCGCCCCTACATTATTGTGGGGGCCCTGGGTTTCCTGTCTTTGTTGGTGCTGGCGCTGACGTCGAATCGCTACAGTCAGCGTCGGTTGGGCAGCCGTTGGAAGAAGTTGCATCGCCTGGTGTATGGCGTGCTTGGGCTTGGCTTGTTGCATATGTTGTGGATCGTGCGGGCGGATCTGAAGGAGTGGGCTATCTATGCTTCTATAGGTGCGCTGCTTCTTGTCCTGCGGATACCGCCGGTGATGCGGCGAATTCCCCGCCTTATTGCGAAAAAAGCACCTTCTGCAACAAAAGCGTAATTAACCCTTGACGGCAAATCCTGGACGTCTATAATTCGCCCCACTTCCGGCGCAGTCGAAACGGAAAACTCCTTGGTAAACAAAGAGTTACGCAAGATTCGACAGCGACCTGCTTCAGTTCATCGAAGCCTGGAAGGAGTTGGTAGAGCAGTGTTGTTTGGCTCTATTAACGTTTCGATCTTCTCGGTCGAAAGCGGAGAAAAAGAGGTGTTGACAGCAGCGTGTAACGCTGTAGAATTCGCCTCCCGCTAACGAGAGATCGGAAGCGCAAGTGGTTGAAGTTACAAAGGAAACTTTGAAAACTTCTGAAAATAATCACTTGACAGCAAATGAGGCTGCTGTAGAATGCGCGCCTCGGTTGAGACGAAAGATCTTAACCAACCGCTCTTTAACAACTGAATCAAGCAATTCGTGTGGGTGCTTGTGGAGTCAGACTGATAGTCAACAAGATTATCAGCATCACAAGTTGCTCCGCGAGAAATCAAAGATGTAACCAACGATTGCTGAGCCAAGTTTAGGGTTTCTTAAAAACCCAAAGATGTTTGAACTGAAGAGTTTGATCATGGCTCAGATTGAACGCTGGCGGCAGGCCTAACACATGCAAGTCGAGCGGTAGAGAGAAGCTTGCTTCTCTTGAGAGCGGCGGACGGGTGAGTAATGCCTAGGAATCTGCCTGGTAGTGGGGGATAACGTTCGGAAACGGACGCTAATACCGCATACGTCCTACGGGAGAAAGCAGGGGACCTTCGGGCCTTGCGCTATCAGATGAGCCTAGGTCGGATTAGCTAGTTGGTGAGGTAATGGCTCACCAAGGCGACGATCCGTAACTGGTCTGAGAGGATGATCAGTCACACTGGAACTGAGACACGGTCCAGACTCCTACGGGAGGCAGCAGTGGGGAATATTGGACAATGGGCGAAAGCCTGATCCAGCCATGCCGCGTGTGTGAAGAAGGTCTTCGGATTGTAAAGCACTTTAAGTTGGGAGGAAGGGCAGTTACCTAATACGTGATTGTTTTGACGTTACCGACAGAATAAGCACCGGCTAACTCTGTGCCAGCAGCCGCGGTAATACAGAGGGTGCAAGCGTTAATCGGAATTACTGGGCGTAAAGCGCGCGTAGGTGGTTAGTTAAGTTGGATGTGAAATCCCCGGGCTCAACCTGGGAACTGCATTCAAAACTGACTGACTAGAGTATGGTAGAGGGTGGTGGAATTTCCTGTGTAGCGGTGAAATGCGTAGATATAGGAAGGAACACCAGTGGCGAAGGCGACCACCTGGACTGATACTGACACTGAGGTGCGAAAGCGTGGGGAGCAAACAGGATTAGATACCCTGGTAGTCCACGCCGTAAACGATGTCAACTAGCCGTTGGGAGCCTTGAGCTCTTAGTGGCGCAGCTAACGCATTAAGTTGACCGCCTGGGGAGTACGGCCGCAAGGTTAAAACTCAAATGAATTGACGGGGGCCCGCACAAGCGGTGGAGCATGTGGTTTAATTCGAAGCAACGCGAAGAACCTTACCAGGCCTTGACATCCAATGAACTTTCTAGAGATAGATTGGTGCCTTCGGGAACATTGAGACAGGTGCTGCATGGCTGTCGTCAGCTCGTGTCGTGAGATGTTGGGTTAAGTCCCGTAACGAGCGCAACCCTTGTCCTTAGTTACCAGCACGTTATGGTGGGCACTCTAAGGAGACTGCCGGTGACAAACCGGAGGAAGGTGGGGATGACGTCAAGTCATCATGGCCCTTACGGCCTGGGCTACACACGTGCTACAATGGTCGGTACAGAGGGTTGCCAAGCCGCGAGGTGGAGCTAATCCCAGAAAACCGATCGTAGTCCGGATCGCAGTCTGCAACTCGACTGCGTGAAGTCGGAATCGCTAGTAATCGCGAATCAGAATGTCGCGGTGAATACGTTCCCGGGCCTTGTACACACCGCCCGTCACACCATGGGAGTGGGTTGCACCAGAAGTAGCTAGTCTAACCTTCGGGGGGACGGTTACCACGGTGTGATTCATGACTGGGGTGAAGTCGTAACAAGGTAGCCGTAGGGGAACCTGCGGCTGGATCACCTCCTTAATCGACGACATCAGCTGCTCCATAAGTTCCCACACGAATTGCTTGATTCATTGAAGAAGACGATAAAGAAGCAGCCCGAAATTGGGTCTGTAGCTCAGTTGGTTAGAGCGCACCCCTGATAAGGGTGAGGTCGGCAGTTCGAATCTGCCCAGACCCACCAATTTTGTGTGGGAACCTGTAGAAATACGGGGCCATAGCTCAGCTGGGAGAGCGCCTGCCTTGCACGCAGGAGGTCAACGGTTCGATCCCGTTTGGCTCCACCACTACTGCTTCTGAAGTTTGAAAGCTTAGAAATGAGCATTCCATCGTGATGATGGTGAATGTTGATTTCTAGTCTTTGATTAGATCGTTCTTTAAAAATTTGGGTATGTGATAGAAAGATAGACTGAACGTTACTTTCACTGGTAACGGATCAGGCTAAGGTAAAATTTGTGAGTTCTCTTAATTGAGAAATTCGAATTTTCGGCGAATGTCGTCTTCACAGTATAACCAGATTGCTTGGGGTTATATGGTCAAGTGAAGAAGCGCATACGGTGGATGCCTTGGCAGTCAGAGGCGATGAAAGACGTGGTAGCCTGCGAAAAGCTTCGGGGAGTCGGCAAACAGACTTTGATCCGGAGATGTCTGAATGGGGGAACCCAGCCATCATAAGATGGTTACCTTACACTGAATACATAGGTGTAAGGGGCGAACCAGGGGAACTGAAACATCTAAGTACCCTGAGGAAAAGAAATCAACCGAGATTCCCTTAGTAGTGGCGAGCGAACGGGGACTAGCCCTTAAGTGGCTTTGAGATTAGCGGAACGCTCTGGAAAGTGCGGCCATAGTGGGTGATAGCCCTGTACGCGAAAATCTCTTAGTCATGAAATCGAGTAGGACGGAGCACGAGAAACTTTGTCTGAATATGGGGGGACCATCCTCCAAGGCTAAATACTACTGACTGACCGATAGTGAACTAGTACCGTGAGGGAAAGGCGAAAAGAACCCCGGAGAGGGGAGTGAAATAGATCCTGAAACCGTATGCGTACAAGCAGTGGGAGCCTACTTGTTAGGTGACTGCGTACCTTTTGTATAATGGGTCAGCGACTTATTTTCAGTGGCGAGCTTAACCGAATAGGGGAGGCGTAGCGAAAGCGAGTCTTAATAGGGCGTCTAGTCGCTGGGAATAGACCCGAAACCGGGCGATCTATCCATGGGCAGGTTGAAGGTTGGGTAACACTAACTGGAGGACCGAACCGACTACCGTTGAAAAGTTAGCGGATGACCTGTGGATCGGAGTGAAAGGCTAATCAAGCTCGGAGATAGCTGGTTCTCCTCGAAAGCTATTTAGGTAGCGCCTCATGTATCACTGTAGGGGGTAGAGCACTGTTTCGGCTAGGGGGTCATCCCGACTTACCAAACCGATGCAAACTCCGAATACCTACAAGTGCCGAGCATGGGAGACACACGGCGGGTGCTAACGTCCGTCGTGAAAAGGGAAACAACCCAGACCGTCAGCTAAGGTCCCAAAGTTATGGTTAAGTGGGAAACGATGTGGGAAGGCTTAGACAGCTAGGAGGTTGGCTTAGAAGCAGCCACCCTTTAAAGAAAGCGTAATAGCTCACTAGTCGAGTCGGCCTGCGCGGAAGATGTAACGGGGCTCAAACCATACACCGAAGCTACGGGTATCACGTAAGTGATGCGGTAGAGGAGCGTTCTGTAAGCCTGTGAAGGTGAGTTGAGAAGCTTGCTGGAGGTATCAGAAGTGCGAATGCTGACATGAGTAACGATAATGGGTGTGAAAAACACCCACGCCGAAAGACCAAGGTTTCCTGCGCAACGTTAATCGACGCAGGGTTAGTCGGTCCCTAAGGCGAGGCTGAAAAGCGTAGTCGATGGAAAACAGGTTAATATTCCTGTACTTCTGGTTATTGCGATGGAGGGACGGAGAAGGCTAGGCCAGCTTGGCGTTGGTTGTCCAAGTTTAAGGTGGTAGGCTGGAATCTTAGGTAAATCCGGGATTCTAAGGCCGAGAGCTGATGACGAGTCATCTTTTAGATGACGAAGTGGTTGATGCCATGCTTCCAAGAAAAGCTTCTAAGCTTCAGGTAACCAGGAACCGTACCCCAAACCGACACAGGTGGTTGGGTAGAGAATACCAAGGCGCTTGAGAGAACTCGGGTGAAGGAACTAGGCAAAATGGCACCGTAACTTCGGGAGAAGGTGCGCCGGTGAGGGTGAAGGACTTGCTCCGTAAGCTCATGCCGGTCGAAGATACCAGGCCGCTGCGACTGTTTATTAAAAACACAGCACTCTGCAAACACGAAAGTGGACGTATAGGGTGTGACGCCTGCCCGGTGCCGGAAGGTTAATTGATGGGGTTAGCTAACGCGAAGCTCTTGATCGAAGCCCCGGTAAACGGCGGCCGTAACTATAACGGTCCTAAGGTAGCGAAATTCCTTGTCGGGTAAGTTCCGACCTGCACGAATGGCGTAACGATGGCGGCGCTGTCTCCACCCGAGACTCAGTGAAATTGAAATCGCTGTGAAGATGCAGTGTATCCGCGGCTAGACGGAAAGACCCCGTGAACCTTTACTATAGCTTTGCACTGGACTTTGAATTTGCTTGTGTAGGATAGGTGGGAGGCTTTGAAGCGTGGACGCCAGTTCGCGTGGAGCCAACCTTGAAATACCACCCTGGCAACTTTGAGGTTCTAACTCAGGTCCGTTATCCGGATCGAGGACAGTGTATGGTGGGTAGTTTGACTGGGGCGGTCTCCTCCTAAAGAGTAACGGAGGAGTACGAAGGTGCGCTCAGACCGGTCGGAAATCGGTCGTAGAGTATAAAGGCAAAAGCGCGCTTGACTGCGAGACAGACACGTCGAGCAGGTACGAAAGTAGGTCTTAGTGATCCGGTGGTTCTGTATGGAAGGGCCATCGCTCAACGGATAAAAGGTACTCCGGGGATAACAGGCTGATACCGCCCAAGAGTTCATATCGACGGCGGTGTTTGGCACCTCGATGTCGGCTCATCACATCCTGGGGCTGAAGCCGGTCCCAAGGGTATGGCTGTTCGCCATTTAAAGTGGTACGCGAGCTGGGTTTAGAACGTCGTGAGACAGTTCGGTCCCTATCTGCCGTGGACGTTTGAGATTTGAGAGGGGCTGCTCCTAGTACGAGAGGACCGGAGTGGACGAACCTCTGGTGTTCCGGTTGTCACGCCAGTGGCATTGCCGGGTAGCTATGTTCGGAATAGATAACCGCTGAAAGCATCTAAGCGGGAAACTAGCCTCAAGATGAGATCTCACTGGGACCTTGAGTCCCCTGAAGGGCCGTCGAAGACTACGACGTTGATAGGTTGGGTGTGTAAGCGCTGTGAGGCGTTGAGCTAACCAATACTAATTGCCCGTGAGGCTTGACCATATAACACCCAAGCAATTTGCGAACTCGAAAGAGACCAGATTGCGGTGTGTGAAGACGAAACGAACCGAAAGTTCGACTCTTACAAAACACCGAAAACTATCACATACCCAATTTGCTGAAGCGAGGCCAACAGGTCACGACTCAGTACCCGAATTTCTTGACGACCATAGAGCATTGGAACCACCTGATCCCATCCCGAACTCAGCAGTGAAACGATGCATCGCCGATGGTAGTGTGGGGTTTCCCCATGTGAGAGTAGGTCATCGTCAAGATTAAATTCCAGAACCCCTGTTTGCTTATGCAGACAGGGGTTTTGTTTTGGGCGGTCGGAAAGGGTCAAGTGGCTCATCGGACGGCCTTCAGTGCTAAAGTCCATGCCTCGATTTTGCTTTTGCCAAGGAAGCCGTTATGCCGGATGCGATGCCTCTCAGCGCAGGATTCATGGTGGTTCACGGTAACCGCCTGGACGAACTGCGCAGCCTGGTGGTCAGTTGGATGCGCCGTTATCCCCTGGCCCCTCTGGAAAATGAAATCGCCCTAGTCCAGAGCAACGGCATCGCCCAATGGCTCAAGCTGGCCCTGGCCGAAGATCCGGAAGATGACGACATGGGCGGCTGCGGCATTGCTGCGGCGATCGACGTGCAACTGCCCGGCAGCTTCATGTGGCAGCTCTATCGCATGGTCCTGGGGCGCGACGAGATCCCGCCCAAATCCCTGCTCGATAAAGCCCCGCTGACCTGGCGCCTGATGCGCCTGCTCCCCGAGCTGATCAATCAACCGCACTTCGAGCCGCTGCAGCGCTTCCTCACGGACGACTCCGACCTGCGCAAACGCTACCAACTCGCCGAGCGATTGGCCGACCTGTTCGACCAATACCAGGTCTACCGCGCCGACTGGCTGGAAGATTGGGCCGCCGGCCGCCATCAGTTGCGTAACGGCCGCGGCGAATCCAAACCCCTCGACCCCGCCAACTGCTGGCAAGCCGAGTTATGGCGCGCCCTGCTGCTGGATGTGGGCGAAGCCGGCATGGCGCAAAGCCGTGCCGGTGTGCATCAGCGCTTTATCGAACGGATCAATAGCCTTGAGCAAGCACCGCCAGGGCTGCCTTCCCGAGTGATTGTTTTCGGCATTTCCTCATTGCCCGCCCAAGCACTCGAAGCGCTCGCCGGCCTGGCGCGCTTCAGTCAGGTCCTGCTCTGCGTCCACAACCCCTGTCGCCACCATTGGTCCGACATCGTGGCCGACAAGGACTTGCTGCGTAACGAATACAAACGCCAGGCACGCAAAGCCGGCATGCCGGTCACCATCGACCCGCAAACCCTGCACCAGCATGCTCACCCGTTGCTCGCCGCCTGGGGCAAACAAGGTCGCGACTACATCAGCCTGCTCGACAGCTACGACGATCCCAACAGCTACCGCGCTGCCTTCCGCGACGGCCGCATCGACCTGTTCAGCGACGGCGAACCGACCACACTGCTCAACCAGCTCCAGGACGATATCCTCGAACTGCGCCCGCTTAACGAAACCCGCGACCTCTGGCCCGCCGTCGATCTGCAGCGCGATACCTCAATCCGCTTTCACATCGCCCACAGCGCCCAACGCGAAGTGGAAATCCTCCACGACCAATTGCTCCAACGCTTCAGCGCCGATCCTGCGTTGCGTCCTCGCGACATCATCGTCATGGTCCCCGACGTCGACAGTTACGCGCCGCACATTCGCGCGGTGTTCGGCCAGTTGGACCGCAATGATCCGCGCTTCATCCCCTTCACCCTCACCGACCAGGGCCAACGCGGCCGCGACCCGCTGTTGATCGCCGTCGAACACCTGCTCAAGCTCCCCGACAGCCGCTTCCCGGTCAGTGAAATCCTCGACCTGCTCGACGTCCCGGCCCTGCGCGAACGCTTCGCCATCAAGGAGCGCGACCTGCCGACGCTGCATCGCTGGATCGAAGGCGCCGGCATCCGCTGGGGCCTCAATGCCGAACAGCGCGCCGGTCTTGGCCTGCCCCACGAGCTGGAGCAAAACAGCTGGCGATTTGGTTTGCGCCGTATGCTGCTCGGTTATGCCGTGGGCACGGGTGTCGCCTGTGACGGCATCGAGCCCTACGACGAAATTGGCGGCCTCGACGCGGCCTTGATCGGCCCGCTGGTCGCGTTGCTCGACGCACTCAGCGACGCTCACCAAGCCTTGTCGCAACCTGCGGCTCCGCAAGAATGGGGCGAGCGCCTGCAACGCTTGATGCAGCTGTTTTTCCTGCCCAGCAGCGAACACGACGACTACCTGTTGGGCCAGCTCGAACAGCTCCGCGAAACCTGGCTGGAAACCTGCGAATCCGTCGGCCTGCAGGACGAGTTACCGCTCACCGTAGTCCGCGAAGCGTGGCTAGCCGGTCTGGACCAAGGGCGCCTGTCCCAGCGCTTCCTCGCCGGAGCTGTCAATTTCTGCACCCTGATGCCGATGCGCGCGATCCCGTTCAAGCTGGTCTGCCTGCTCGGCATGAATGACGGCGACTACCCACGCGCCCAACCACCGCTGGATTTCGACCTGATGGGCAGCGACTACCGCCCCGGCGACCGCTCACGCCGCGAAGACGACCGCTATCTGCTGCTCGAAGCCCTGTTGTCAGCCCGCGACCAGCTCTACATCAGTTGGGTCGGCCGCAGCATTCGCGACAACAGCGAGCGCCCGGCGTCGGTATTGATCGGTCAACTGCGCGATCATCTCGCCAGCGGCTGGCAGTCAAGCCAAAGCGACGCACCGCTGCTTGACGCGATGACCCAGGAACACCCGCTCCAACCCTTCAGCGCGCGCTATTTCCACGCCGGCGACCCACTGTTCAGCTACGCCCGCGAATGGCAGTTGCTGCACGAAGTCACGGATGCGCCGCCAGACAACACCGAACTGGCGGCCCATCGACAGGAAGAACCCCTGAGCCTCGGCCAGTTGCAGGACTTCCTGCGCAACCCGGTCAAACACTTCTTCAGCCAGCGTCTGAAAGTATTCTTCGAGGCTGCCGAAGTGCCGCTGGCCGATGAGGAACCCTTTGTCCTCGACGCCCTGCAACGCTACAGCCTGAGCGACAGCCTGCTGAACGCCGCGCTGAGCCAGCCCGATCATGTCGACCAGGCGCTCGCCGCCCAGGCCCGTCGCCTGCAAGGCAGCGGCCTGCTGCCCATGGTCGGTTTCGGCGAGTGTCTGCGCAACGAACTGATCGAGCCCTTGCCCGGCCTGCTGCAACGCTATCAACAACTGCTGGCCCTCTGGCCCACTCCGCACACCGGCGCGGAACCGATCAGTTTCGAGCATCAAGGCATTCAGCTCGAAGGCTGGATCAGCGGCCTGCATCGGCGCAGTGATGGCGGATTGTTGAGCGCCACCACCATCCCCAACAGCATCGGCTCGATCAAGACCCGCAAGTGGCATCGGCTGATTCGCCCGTGGGTCAACCACTTGGTGGCCTGCGCCTGCGGCCTGCCGTTGAGTACCGCGCTGGTGGCCAGCGACGACACCTTGTTGTTGGCCCCGTTGGAACCCTCCAGCGCCCAGGACATCCTCGGCGACCTGCTGCTGGCCTGGCACGTCGGCATGGCCAAACCGCTGCCCGTCGCGGTTAAAACTGCGTTCGCCTGGCTCGGTCAGACCGACCCGGCCAAAGCTGCGGCGGCCGCGAGCAAAGCCTACGAAGGTGATGGCATCAACACTGATGGCGAGCGCCGCGAAACCCCCGCGCTGACCCGGCAATTCCCCGACTATGCGGCCCTGGTGGCCAGCGAAGCATTCGAAGGCTGGTGCGAAACCTTGTACCTGCCCCTGATCAACGCCGCCTGGCGATCACTCACTGGCGAGGAGGCCGGCGCATGAGCAGCAAACCCTTGGCCCTGGCCTTCCCGCTCAAAGGCAGCCAGCTGATTGAAGCCAGCGCCGGCACCGGCAAAACCTTCACCATTTCCGCCCTGTACCTGCGCCTGGTGCTCGGCCACGGTGGCGATGACGCCGGCTTCGGCCGCGAACTGCTGCCGCCGCAGATCCTCGTGGTGACCTTCACCGACGCCGCCACCAAGGAACTGCGCGAACGCATCCGCATCCGCCTGGCCGAAGCCGCGCGGTTCTTTCGCGATGAGATCCAACAGCCCGACGCCCTGATCGCCGAACTGCGCGATCAATACCCGCCTGCGCAATGGCCGGCCTGCGCCAACCGTCTGGACATCGCCGCGCAATGGATGGATGAAGCCGCCGTTTCGACCATCCACAGTTGGTGCCAGCGCATGCTGCGCGAACACGCCTTTGACAGCGGCAGCCTGTTCACCCAGACCCTGGAAACCGACCACAGCGACCTGCTCGGCGAAGTGCTGCGCGACTACTGGCGGCTGTTTTGCTACCCGATGCACGACGATGCGCTCAACTGGGTGCGCAACAACTGGGGGGGGCCGGCCGCGCTGATGCCACGGGTGCGCGCGCTGTTCGGCAGCGAACGGCCCAGCGGCGAAAGCCGCGAGCCGGCCGAGTTGATCACTGCGTGCCTGCAAGAACGCCGCGCCGCCTTGGTCGCCCTCAAGGCGCCGTGGCCGCAATGGGCCGACGAGTTGCGCGAGATCTGCCTGCAAGCCGTCGCCGCCAAAGCCGTCGATGGGCGCAAGATGCAAGCGCGTTACTTCGAACCCTGGTTCGAAAAGATCAGCGCCTGGGCCGCGGACGAATCCCTCGAACAGCTGGACATCGGCACCGGCTTCACCCGCCTGACCCCGGACGGCATGGCCGAAGCCTGGAAGGGCGAGCCGCCGCATCATCCGGGCATCGACGCCATGGCCAGCCTCAAGGCCAGCCTGGATGCGCTGCCCACCCCCGACGCCGCCGTGTTGCAACACGCCGCCGCGTGGGTCGGCAAACGCTTCGAAGATGAAAAACGCCGGCGCGCCGAAATGGGCTTCGACGACATGCTGATCCGCCTCAACGCCGCCCTGCAAAGCGACGGCGGCGAGCGTCTGGCCAGCGTGATCCGCGAACAGTTCCCGGTCGCCCTGATCGACGAGTTCCAAGACACCGACCCGGTGCAATACAGCATCTTCGACAGCATCTACCGCATCGAAGAAAACCACCTCGACAGCGGCCTGTTCCTGATCGGCGACCCCAAGCAGGCGATCTACGCCTTCCGTGGCGCCGACATCTACACCTACCTGCGCGCGCGCCAATCCACCACCGGCCGGCATCACACCCTGGGCACCAACTTCCGCTCCAGCCACGCGATGGTCGAGGCGGTCAACCATGTGTTCCAGCGTGCGGAAACCGGGCGTGGCGCGTTTCTGTTCCGTAAGCCGAGTGGCGAAAACCCGGTGCCGTTCCAGCCGGTGCTGTCCCAAGGCCGCAAGGAGCAACTGCAGGTCGATGGTCAGACGCTGCCCGCGCTGAACCTCTGGCACCTGCCCACCGATCAGCCGATTTCCAACGCGGTTTATCGTCAGCAACTGGCGGCGGCCTGCGCCACACAGATTGTCGAATTGCTCAACGGCGGGCAGCAAGGCCGCGCTGGTTTCCTACACGCCGACGGCAGCTTCGATGGCGTGTTGCCGTCGGACATCGCCATCCTCGTGCGCGACGGTAAGGAAGCCCAAGCCGTGCGCGGTGAGTTGGCCGCCCGTGGCGTGCGCAGCGTGTACCTGTCGGACAAGGACTCGGTGTTCGCCGCCCAAGAGGCGCACGACCTGCTGGCCTGGCTCAAGGCCTGTGCCGAACCGGACGTCGAACGCCCGCTGCGCGCCGCGCTGGCTTGCGTCACCTTGAACCTGTCACTGCCGGAACTTGAGCGTCTGAACCAGGACGAACTGGCGTGGGAAAGCCGCGTGATGCAGTTCCGTGGCTACCGCGCGATCTGGCGCAGCCAAGGCGTGCTGCCGATGCTGCGTCGCCTGCTTCACGACTTCAAACTGCCGCAAACCCTGATCGCCCGCAGCGATGGCGAGCGCGTGCTGACCAACCTGTTGCACCTCAGCGAACTGCTGCAACAGGCGGCCTCCGAACTGGACGGCGAACAGGCCTTGATCCGCCACCTGGCCGAACACCTCGCGCTGTCGGGGCAGGCCGGTGAAGAACAGATCCTGCGCCTGGAAAGCGACGAGCAACTGGTCAAGGTGGTGACCATCCACAAATCCAAGGGCCTGGAATACGACCTGGTGTTCCTGCCCTTCATCTGCTCGGCCAAACCGGTGGATGGCAGCCGCTTGCCGCTGCATTACCACGATGCCAACGGCAAGTCGCAGGTGAGCTTGCGCCCGACCACCGAGTTGATCGCCCAGGCCGATGACGAGCGCCTGGCGGAAGATCTGCGTCTGTTCTACGTCGCCCTGACCCGCGCCAAACATGCGTGCTGGCTGGGCATTGCCGACCTCAAGCGCGGCAACAACAGCAGCTCGGTGCTGCACCTGTCGGCGCTGGGCTATTTGCTCGGTGCCGGCGCCGCGTTGGCGGAGTCCGCCGGCCTGGCGCGCTGGTTGCTGGACCTGCAGGCAGGCTGTGCCGCCGTGCATTACGCGCCGATGCCCGAAGCCCACGCCAGCGTCTTCCACCCGCCGCGTAACGAAGCCACGCTGCTCGCGCCCTTGCTGCCCAAACGCAAGGCCGCGGAAAACTGGTGGATCGCGTCCTACAGCGCCTTGCGCATCGGCGACAGCATGAGCGCCGCCAACCTTGAAGCGCCGGAAAGCCCGCAAGCCCAGAAGCTGTTCGACGACGAACGCCTCGACCCTGACGCACCGCGTGAAGCGGCGGCGTCCGGCAGCGATATTCACCGTTTCCCACGCGGCCCTAACCCCGGCACCTTCCTCCATGGTCTGCTGGAGTGGGCGGGCGAAGACGGCTTCGACGTGACCCCGCAGGCTATCGAAAACGCCGTGGGCGCGCGCTGCAACCGCCGCAACTGGGAAGGCTGGATCATCACCCTCAGCGGTTGGCTCGGCCATCTGCTGCAAACACCGCTGCCGCTGGATAACGATCAGGTCACGCTCAGCGGCCTGCAGCACTACCAGATCGAAATGGAGTTCTGGTTCGCCAGCCATAAAGTCGACGTGCTCGCCCTCGACAAGCTGGTGTGCCAGTACACCCACAACGGCGTCTCCCGCGTCGCAGCGGAACCGGTGTTGCTCAACGGCATGTTCAAAGGCTTCATCGACCTGACCTTCGAGCACGACGGCCGTTACTACGTGGCCGACTACAAATCCAACTGGCTCGGCCCCGATGATTCGGCCTACACCCAGGACGCCATGGAACAGTCGATCCTTGAGCATCGGTACGACCTGCAATACGTGCTTTACCTGCTGGCCCTGCATCGCCAACTCAAGGCGCGCCTGCCGGATTACGACTACGACCGCCATGTCGGCGGCGCGCTCTATCTGTTCCTGCGCGGCACTCGGGCCGCCAGCCAGGGGGCGTACTTCACGCGGCCGCCACGGGCGCTGATCGAGAGCCTGGACCTGATGTTCCAAGGCCAATCGTTACCGCCCAAGGCTGAGCCCGCCTGGGAACAAGGAGTGTTGCTATGAGCCTGTCGCCGTTACCGCTGGAGGCACTGATGCCCCTCAGCCGCGCCGCCGATCTGGTGCAACTGTTCGAACGTTGGGTCGAGCGTGGCTGGCTGCGCGCGCTGGATAAGGCGTTCGTCGGCTTTCTGCACGAACTCGACCCGCAGGCCGACCCCTTGGTGTTGCTGGCCGCGGCCCTGACCAGCCATCAACTGGGCCACGGCCATGTGTGCCTGGACCTGTTCGAGACCCTCAAGGCGCCGGATTTCGCCCTGTCCCTGCCGCCGGAAGGCGACCTGCAAACCGGCGCCATGCTGCTGCCGTCGCAACTGCTCGCGGGCCTGGACGGCGCGCATTGGTGCCACGCCCTGGCCGCCAGCCCCTTGGTCGCGTTGGCCGTCGACGGCAGCGAGGCCGCGCAAAGTCGCCCGTTGGTGCTGTCTGGCAAACGCTTGTACCTGCGCCGCTATTGGACCTACGAACGGCGCATCGACACGGCCTTGCGCCTGCGCCTGGCCACAGCAGAAAGCCTCGCCGCCGATCTGCCCCAGCGCCTGAACGGTCTGTTCGACCAAGCGCCGCCCGATGGAGTGATCGACTGGCAGAAACTCGCCTGCGCCCTGGCCACTCGCGGGGCGTTCAGTATCGTCACCGGCGGCCCCGGCACCGGCAAGACCACCACCGTGGTGCGCTTGCTCGCGCTGTTGCAGGCGCCGGCCGTAGAAGCCGGCAGCCCGTTGCGCATTCGTCTGGCGGCGCCCACCGGTAAAGCCGCCGCACGGCTTACCGAGTCCATCAGCCAGCAAGTGCTGTCGCTGAATGTGCCTGACAACGTGCGGGAAAAAATCCCGACCCAGGTCACCACCGTCCACCGCCTGCTCGGCAGCCGCCCGGGCACCCGCCACTTCCGTCATCACCTGGGCAATCCATTGCCGCTGGATGTGCTGGTGGTGGATGAAGCCTCGATGATCGACCTGGAAATGATGGCCAACCTGCTTGATGCCTTGCCGCCCCACGCACGCTTGGTGCTGCTGGGCGACAAGGACCAACTCGCCTCGGTCGAGGCCGGCGCCGTACTCGGCGACCTGTGCCGCGACGCCGAGGCCGGCTGGTACAGCGCCGACACCCGCCGATGGCTGCAAGCGGTCAGCGGTGAAGACCTGGGCAACAGCGGCCTGCAGGAAGACCTCGATGGCAGCCATCCGCTCGCCCAGCAAGTGGTGATGCTGCGCTACTCGCGGCGCTTCGGCGAAGGCAGCGGCATCGGCCAACTGGCGCGTTGGGTCAACCAGCAGAACGCCGAAGAAGCCCGACGGTTACTGGCCGCGGGCAGCCACCGTGACCTGTTCTGCGTCAGCCTCAAGGGCGAACACGACCACGCATTGGAACGCCTGGTGCTGGACGGGCCGGGCGATGGTGCCGAGGGCTACCGTGCCTACCTGAACCTGCTGCACGCCGCGCGCCCGTCTCTCGACACCCCGCGTGACGACCCCGCCTGGACCCATTGGGCGCAACAACTGCTGCACGCCTTCGACGCCTTCCAACTGCTCTGCGCCGTGCGCAAGGGCCCTTGGGGCGTGGAAGGGCTGAACCTGCGCATCACCGCCGCCTTGCGCAAAGCGCGGCTGATCGACGGCGACGAGCAGTGGTACGAAGGCCGCCCGGTGCTGATGACCCGCAACGATTACGGCCTGGGCCTGATGAACGGCGACATCGGCATCGCCCTGAAATTGCCCGAAAGCGCCGGCGGCCCCCACGTGTTGCGCGTGGCCTTCCCGCGTAACGACGGCCAGGGCGGCGTGCGCTTTGTGCTGCCCAGCCGGCTCAACGATGTGGAAACCGTGTACGCCATGACCGTGCACAAATCCCAGGGCTCCGAGTTCACCCACACCGCGTTGATCCTGCCGGACGCGCTGAACCCGGTGCTCACCAAAGAACTGATCTACACCGGCATCACCCGCGCCAAGCGCTGGTTCAGCCTGATCGAGCCACGCGGCGGGGTGTTCGAAGAAGCCGTGCGGCGCAAGGTCAAGCGCTTGAGCGGGTTGATGCTGGAGTTGGGGCATGAGCCCGGGAAACCTGACTGATCGGTCATTTGGTATTTCGGATTTGAGTGTCATATTTTTCTGAAAAAATAGCGGGACCCTTCGAGGCGTAGCCTCGCGGGGCTTTCCGCCGCTGTGCTATCGTTGCGGCATCACCCCTCGTTGACACCTGAGAGAATCGCTGCATGAACGTGGCTGTCTCGTCCACAGAGCATCGCTTGAGCTGGAGACGCATGTTACTGGTGGCCGTGCTGTGCCTGCTCGCGCCGCGTGCTTTTGCCCAGACGGCCAGCCCCGTGGGCATGGCCGACTCCCGTGCCCAGGCGGTGACCCAGGTGGTGCTGGGTATCCTCAGTTATGCGCGCTGGCCGGTGGAACCGGCGCAACTGCGCCTGTGCGTCGTCGGGCCGACCCAATACACCGACGACCTGGTCAAAGGCACCACCCAAGCCACCGGTCGCCCGGTGGTGGTGCAGCGCCTGCTGGCCGACAACCCCGATATCGTCAATGCCTGCGACGCTGTGTACATCGGCGAACTCAATGCCGATGAGCGCAGCCGCTTGTTTGCGTCGTTGATGGGCCACCCGGTGCTGAGCATCAGCGAAGGCGGCGACCAATGCACCGTCGGCAGTCTGTTCTGCCTGCGGGTGGGCGATGAGCAGGTGTCGTTCGAGGTCAACCTCGACTCCGTGGCCCGCAGCGGCGTGCGTATTCACCCCAGCGTGTTGCAGCTGTCGCGCCGTCGAGCGCCTGCGTCATGAGATGGACGAAAGCGCAACCGACCCTGCGCTCGGTCATCGGCCGCGGGCACTTGATCCTGGCGTTGGTGGCGGTGACGCTGGCCAGTGTGTCCCTGACCTTGCTCGGGGTGCTGGCGCTGCGCGTGTATGCCGAGCACAACCTGCACCTGATCGCACGCTCCATCAATTACACCGTGGAAGCGGCGGTGGTGTTCAACGACCGTGCGGCGGCCACCGAAGCCCTCAGCCTGATCGCCTCCACCGAAGAAGTGGCCCAGGCCCAAGTCTTCGACGCCAACGGCCGGCTGCTGGCGCAGTGGCTACGGCCGGACACCGGGATGTTGTCCCGGGTCGAGCTGCAACTGGCCCATTCTCTGCTCGAACAGCCGATCAGCCAGCCGATCGTTCACCAGGGGCGCACCATCGGCAGCATTCACCTGACCGGTCACGGCGCCAGCCTGTTGCGCTTTTTGCTCAGCGGCCTGGCCGGGATTCTGATCTGCACCGTCCTCAGCGCCTGGGTCGCCGTGCATTTGGCGCGGCGCCTGTTGCAGGGGATTACCGGGCCGTTGCACAGCCTCGCGGCGGTGGCCCACGCCGCGCGCATCGAGCGCGACTTCGACCGCCGCGTGCCACGGGCACAAATCGCCGAACTCGACAGCCTGGGCAACGACTTCAATGCCCTGCTGGAAGAAATGCAAGCCTGGCAAAACCACCTGCAAAGCGAAAACGAAAGCCTTGCCCACCAGGCCAATCACGACAGCCTGACCGGCCTGCCCAACCGCGCGTTCTTCGAAGGCCGCCTGATCCGTGCCCTGCGCAGCGCCGCCAAGGCCAACGAGCGGGTGGCGGTGCTGTTTCTCGACAGTGACCGCTTCAAAGACATCAACGACAACTTCGGTCACGCCGCCGGCGATGCGGTGCTGGTGGCGGTTGCCACGCGCGTGCGCGCGCAATTGCGCGAAGACGACCTGGTGGCACGCCTGGGCGGCGACGAGTTCGCCATCCTGCTCTCGCCGCTGCACAAACTAGAAGATGCCCAGCGCATCGCCGACAAGATCATTGCCAGCATGGACATACCGATCCCGGTGCCGGGCGACACCCACGTGTTGACCTCCCTGAGTATCGGCATCGCCATCTACCCCGATCATGGCGTCACCCCCGGCGCCCTGCTCAACGCCGCCGATGCGGCGATGTACCAGGCCAAACGGTTGTCACTGGGCGGCCAGCAAACGGCGGAGGCGGAGCTCCCCGTCGTCAACGTTCACCACAGGAGTTGATCCCTTGTTCTCGACTGCACGCGTTGTGTTTATCACCTTATTCGTGGCCCTGCTGGCCCTGAGCGGCTGCCAGACACCCCCTCCCAAAGGCCTGAGTCCGGCGCAAGTCGCCGTCCTCAAGCAACAAGGCTTCGAACTGACCGACGACGGCTGGGCGTTCGGCCTGTCGGGCAAAGTGCTGTTCGGCAGCGACGTCGAAAGCCTCAACGCCCCCAGCACGGTCATTGTCGAGCGCATCGGCAAGGCGTTGCTGGGCGTGGGCATCGACCGCGTGCGGGTAGACGGCCACACCGACGCCTCGGGTAAAGAGAGCTATAACCAGCAACTGTCCCTGCGCCGCGCCAAAAGCGTGGCCACGGTGCTGACCCGCGTGGGGATGAAGGAGGAAAATATCCAACTGCGCGGCCTGGGCAGCAGCCAGCCGGTGGCCGCCAACGACACCGCCGCAGGGCGCACCGAGAATCGGCGAGTGTCGATTGTGGTAAGTACCGACTAAGCGACTTCGCCCGTTCCAATGTATGAAATGCAATCAAATGTGGGAGGGGGCTTGCCCCCGATAGCGGTGTGTCAGTCAGCATGCATCTGTCTGACCGACCGCTATCGGGGGCAAGCCCCCTCCCACATTTATACCGTGTTCGCTTAACTGCTCGGCGTCAGCGCCTGCGTCAAGTCATCCACCACCGCCTTGCCCATCTCACACAGATAATGCGCCGCCCAGGCGTATTGCTCGCCGCGCACATCCATGGCGGCTTCCATCGCGAGTTTCTTGGCGTAGTAAAGCAGGGTAGAGGCGTGTTCCAGCGCCTCGCCGACTGGCATGCCCGCGTTGACGCGGAACAGTGGTTTTTCGTTTTCGCCGTAGTCGCCGAAGGTGACGACGCCGAGGGTGGTGAAGGCAGAAAGCGGTGGATCGGGGACGATTTTGGTCATGATCTATACCTGGGAGTTTTAGGAACCACCCATTCATGTCGCTAAACATGAAAGGGTGGCAGCTGTACGCAGGTTAGCGAACCGGACCCAGGACCCGGTAGACCCGAAGATCTCCCACGCACAGCCGCCATAACACGAGAACGAAGAGCACAAAGCTCCTGCCGTTGGGGGCTGTGTCCGGGTTCGGGTCGCTAAACCCGTTCGCTGATTTCAGCGAAGTACGGAGGCTAGTGACTCGAACCCTAAGGCGCAATAGGCTGGAGATTCTCTAGGAATCGTCCTGCAATTTAAAGCGAATCGTCGTTGCTGGCCCTTTAATCCGCAAACCGCATCTCCCGCGTCTCCCCCATCAACAACCCCCGATTCTGCTCCGTCACTTCCCTGATGTAGTCCCACAACAACGTAATCCGTTTCAACTTCCTCAAGTCCTCCCGGCAATACATCCAGAACTACAGGACGTAAGGGTTCCACCCAATGAATACGGGACCCTAACGCCATGAAGGTCAACGATAAGCTTTACCCTGTTACAAGTGCTGTCACAAATACGCTGGCTTTGCTGATCCCACGTATACGACTCGCCAAGCTCTATCACTACCGACGCAACGGCGTTTACTATCTGCGCCTTCGCCGGACAGGGAGCACTGCTGAAACTGTTTCCGTCTCCCTCAAGACCACTGACCGTAAGGCCGCTATGGACGCTTCACGCCGACTTGCAGATACCATTAAGTCTTTCCATCTGGACCACCCTGACGCCTCTTGGAATGAATTACGTGAGCATCTGGTTTGGGTCGCTGAAGGTCTTCTGGCCTGTGCGCACGATGTTCACTCACTACGTGACTGGGGTGACCTGTATGAGGACGTTAGAACAAACCTAACGGAGATCGCCGCTACGATGCCTCTCAGCGTTGACCAGCATGAACATGTTGCCAAGGCCCGTGAGGTAATGAGCGCCGCCCAGATGCGCTTGCAGGGTGACTCCGTGCCACTGGTTAGGATCATCAGGGATCTTGAGGGCCGTACTGACCCCAGCTTGAAGCTCTCCGCAAACGAGCCTCTCTCCCTCTCCCAATCTGTAAGTGCCCCTGAACTTACCTTTGAGGCCCTGTCTGCTCTCTACTTGGCTGACCGTGCGCAGGACCAGAAGGCTTCTACCCTGAAGGAAACCAAGGTGTGCCATGGAACGCTCACCACGTCGCTGGGTGGGCTGGACCTGCGGAGCCACTCAAGGGAGGACCTTGTGGCCCTTCGTGATCGTCTGTCCGATGGTCGTATGCCATCCACGGTCAACAAGCTGCTGGTGAAACTATCGGCTGTATTGACCTGGGCGAAGGACAACGGTCACTTGGTCAATACCTATGACAAGAAGCTCAAGCTCACCAAGGGCCTTGAGTCCACCCGCAAGGCGTTCACACAGGCGCAAGTGGGTCAGTTGATGGATTACGCGAATAAGCTGCCAGAGACCTCGTGGAAGCGCTGGTTACTCAGCCTTGGGGTCATCACTGGTGGGCGACTCAATGAGATTTCCCAGTTGCTGGTTAGCGACATTCAGACCCTTGATAATGGGGGCACTGTCATTCATATCAATGAAGCCGGTGAAGGAAAGTCCATCAAGAACAAGCGCAGTGAGCGACTGGTGCCACTAACTGCCGGCGCGTATGGCTTTGACCTTGCGGCGTTTCTGCGATACGTCGAGACTTGCAAGCTATCGGGGTCAGAAGCGTTAGCCCAGATTGGCTATAAGACAGCCGGTGAGTGGGCGAATCAACAGGCCATTCCAGAAGCTCTGGGAGATACGTTTGCGAAGGGACTGACGTTCCACTCATTACGTCACTCGTTGGCTTCCCTTATGCATGCCAAGGGGGTTCCTACAACTCACGCTCAGGCTGTCATGGGACACGCCTCAGGAACCATCACGTTTGATACATACGGCTCTGGCGTTCCTGTTGAGGTGCTCGCGGAGATGCTCCGTGGATTGCTCAACGGCACCTCTGGCTTCGAGGCTATAAGTTTGGTTTGTTGAATATAAAAATCTATAATAGGTTCATGTGGTCTTGACCAATGGAGTGAGTGAAATGTTGAGGGCGTTCAATAGGTTCGTGGTCCCTATGGTAAGTGTTTTGTTTTTGCTCGCAAGTTTCTCCGCGTTTGCTGAAAAGAAATGGATCAGTCTTGCAGTGTTAGACGACGGTACAAAATGGGAGGCCAAGCCAGGTTCGTTTGAGTTTAAGAAAAATAGGAGTGGCATCCCTATTGCGGTATTGACGGGGAGGGTGGTTAACATAAAGCCATCAACTATAGATTTGCGTAAGTGGTATGTCACTGCTGGTGACTGCAAGAGTAAAATGGGTAAGCTGGTAAGCTTGGATGTTAGTGGTGAATATCAACACGAGAATGATTTCTTATTTGATAGCGGAAGTGTCGCCTCGTCTATCGCCCAGTTTATTTGTGAAGTTGCCGAGGAAAGCATTAAACAGGCAGACGGTAAGAGCTTGTAAGCTTTTAGTGAAATGCCACGATTGAGCAGGCTGTTGTGCTTGGCTTCATTAGGAGTGAGCGAACATTGATGTTGTAACTTTCTGGTCGATGCCCCTTGAGGGCGCAGCTGTGATGTCTTAGCTTTCAAAAACCCTCACTATGGTGACAGGGATTTAAAAACCCTCACCCAAACAGGGAGAGACCACACCATTGTGGCTTTCCCCCCAAGATGCCGCAAGGTCGCCTCAAAGGTGGCCCTCTGCGGGCAACGCGTGTACGTCCAGTGATCAACGTTACCTCTTTCAGGTAGCCCAATATCCAAGACGCCACGACCACCAAGCACAGCCCTAACGGGATCTGCGGGGCCAGCATCAGGTCCACTGTAGCGATTCTGTCTGTTCACTTCGTGTGAATAGACCCTTGATAGGTTTGGGCCTCCTATCTCTGATCGCACAGTACAGGGGCCTTTTAACTTTAAGATCTCTAAGAGCTTAAAGAGGACTTAAAGTTATTATTCTTTATAGATTAAACTAATAAGAAATAATACTTAAAAGGTAACTATAAGGATCTCTTTAGCTGGGTCTCCAACATCCGACACGGACTTCATGGCTCCCTAAAGGGGTTCTCTACGGCTCGTCAAGGAGATTTTAAAACCCTCACCTACACAGGAATGGCGCATGTTCCTGTCCTTGCATTACTGCGCCCGTCGCTGGGTCAATCATTACGAAAGACTTTCTGTTTGCTCTCTGTGCCACCGGTAGACCCTTGTCGGGGACTTTCGGCTGCCCGTGGGAGCGAACTCAGAGAGCAAACAAAAAGGATGCGACAACTATGTTTACCAACAACCAAACCGACCTGCTACCCATTGTTATCGAGGGTCAAACCTTCATCGCAAACACGGAGGGGATGTGGAGCCTCAATGAGATCCATCAAACCTTGGGTCTTCCTGAGGCAAAACGTCCGGGCCAATGGAACAACGAGATTCGAACTGCGCTCGACCAAGGTGGAAATTTCCATCTTGCTTATGGTGGCGCCAAACCGGGTACGTGGGCTACAGAAGCTGGGTCCATCGCCTACGCAATGTGGGTCTCGCCAGCCTTTTATCTTATGGTAGTCAACGCTTTCCTTGCCATGCGTAACAGTGCCGTCCGTGAATTGCGCCAGAAAGATGCTCTCTTGGACGCCAACATGCCCAAGGCCTCGACCCTCGATATGAAAGCCCGTGGTGCGGGTCTGACATGGACCGAGGCATGCCGGGTCGCTGGCATTCAGCAGCCTCGACGTGCTCTTGAATTTCTCGCTAAGGGGCCGATGTTCGTCCATGTCTGTGATGACTTCGGTGGCCGTACTGGTCAGATTCAACCAAAGCAGCAAGGTTTCGCGAAGGGAGCCTTCGTGAAGGTTTCATCGAACTTCGGTAACCGTGAAGGCTGGCGGGTCAAGCCAAGTGGCCTTGATTGGCTGCGTGGGAAAACTGAGTTCATCAACGTCGGCGTAGCTGAAGCCAAGACCGCTCAGGTTAAAGGCAAGAAAGCGGCTCAAGCCTCACGTGTGGATCGCTGGGGCCGTGCGGTCAAGGACGTGAGCTCATGACATTTGCCGATCAACTCAACGCGCAAGAAAAAGGAATGTAACTGATCCATAAACCCCACCTATCCAAACAGACGGCGCCTGAGGTGGGGAGGAATCAAATCATGCTGGCGCGGAGACGATTCTCGGCACAGTTACTTCATTTTTTCGGCCTGATATCCACCACCATCCCCGCCTGTACGTTTTTGATCGGTGACAGTAAGTGCGGCGAAATATTCCAGCGCTGGCCGGTGTCGGTTACCACTGTTACGGTTTTGCGGTTGAACTTCATGACGGTACCGGACAGGCGCTCACCATTGGGTGAATCGAAGCTTACCCGTGCTCCCGGATGGAACTGCATCATCGATTTATGAGCCTCCAATGACTCCAACATCTTCAGCCGTTCGATAATGTGATGATTCAATGTCACTAACTCATCGACGCTCAGATGATCAATGTTGATACTCATGATGCCCTCCAATTCCAGGGTAGTAACGCCTCAACATCTTCAACTGATTCAGCCTGCGGTAATCGCTCCAGTACGTGGCGCAGCCACGTATAGGGCTCCTGGCCGTTGGCTTTAGCCGTTTCGACCAGACTGTAGATCTGCGCACTGGCGGTGGCGCCCTTGGGCGTATCGCTGAATAACCATGCCTTGCGCCCTATGACAAACGGCTTTATCGCTCTTTCGGCGGCATTGTTGTCGATCGGTAAAAAACCGGCCTCCACGTAACGTTCCAGCCGGCTCCAGTTGCTACCCAGATAACTGAGCGCCTTGCCGAGAGCACTTTGCGATGCGACTTGCGGCTGAGTTTTCTCCAGCCAGCTTTTCAACTGCGCGAGCACCGGCAAGCTCTTTTCCTGGCGACCGGCAAAGCGCTGCTCATCCGTCATTTCTTTCAAATCACGTTCGATACCGTACAACTTGTTGATCATCGTCAGCGCAACATCGGCCCGACCGGTTTTACCCTTGGGCTGCACTTTCTGCGCATCGACAAACTTGCGCCGTACATGGGCCATACAAGCCAAACGCTCGACACTCGGCTGCGCGGCCAAGGCGTTATAGCCGGCGTAATCGTCAGTCATCAAATAGCCACGATAGTCGCCGAGCAGCCGCAACGGCACCTCCTGCGCTCGACTGGTGGTGTAGTCAAAAAGAAGGATTGGTCGCGCCGGTGGGCCGCTGGCTTGTACCCACATCCAGGATTGGCTGGTCGGGTCTCGACCTGGCTCTTTGAGCACCTGCACTCGCGTTTCATCGCAGTGAACAATCGGACTTTCCAGTAACCGATCACGCATCAGATTCAACAGCGGTTGGAAGTGTTCGCAGCACTGGATCACCCAGCGCGCCAGGGTTTGACGCGGGATATCGACACCGTGGCGAGCGAGGACTTTTTCGAAACGGTGCAGCGGCAGGCCATCGACATACTTGGCGGTCAGCAACATGGCCAACACGCTGGGGCTGGCCATGCTTTTTTCGATCAGTTGCGCGGGTTTGTCGGCGGTGACCGGTGCAGTTTCACAACCACGGCAGCCATAGACCTTGCGGATGTGTTTGATCACCCGGATCTGCATCGGCACGATCTCCAGCTGTTCGCTGGTTTCTTCGCCGATGGTATGTTTGCGGCAGCCGCAAATGCAGGTCAGTTCGTGTTCGGGGAGTTCGTGGATGACTTCGATTCGTGGCAAGTTAGCGGGTAGAGGCTTGCGTTTGCCACGGCGTTTGGTCGGGGCGACAACTTCTTCCTCAGCATCAACGGGCACTGGCGTGGCGATACTTTCAGCTTCATTGAACAACGGCAGCTGTGGTGTCATCGGATCAACGGTTTGCTCAGATTTTCGTCCGAACAGGCGCTGACGAAGCAGTGCATTTTCCTCTTCAAGAAGAGCGACTTTCGACTGCATCTGAGCAAGTAATTGCTTGAGCGCAGCCGGGTCATCGGGATGGTTGTCGGGCATCGAAGTCATGGCCCGGATTATACCCAATCAAGCAACAAATCGCGGCGTCAAAACCTGATGCGGACGGTTGCGCCACAGGTCAAAACCGTCAAGCAGCCAGTTCAGTTCCTGGACGCTCAATACGATGGCTTCGTCAGTCGCGTCGGGCGAGGTTTTGAAACGCTCGGACTCCAGGCGCTTGAGCCAAAGGCAAAAGCCATTGCGCTCCCAGTAAAGGATTTTCACCCGGTTACGGGGGCGATTTAGAAAAACAAAAAGTACCGGGTCGAATACCGCCACCTTGATATCCAGCTCGACCAGGGCGGCGAGGCCGTCGATGGATTTTCGAAAATCCACGGGCTTGGGGTAGAGGTAGACTTTTTCGACTTTGGCGTCGGGACGCATCATGAGGTGCTGGCTCCGTAAAGAGATCGGGAGCACAGCATCAGGCTTCAATGGGCGGCTTTGAATGTGTAGGTGATGGATCGCTTACAAAGGAATTAAAGCGTCTCTATCGGGCAGCGCAGAGATACGAAAGGATGAGCCCGATCCGATAACCGATATCGATAAAATGCCCGCTCGTTACGATGGTGGTTAACCAGCGCAATAAGAAAATAGCAACGAATGGAAAATAGAAGGGGCCTTCTCGTTAAAGGCCCGCCCATAAACCCCAGTCAAATTAAGTTTGAATGAGTAACTTCGACCGACCTAATGATAGACGCTCTGTCACCAAATATGGGCGCAGCTTTCTCAGTCGTCGGTAATAAGCAAGCAAGGCTCTAAGCTGATGCAGAGGGCCAACTTGTAGGATGCTAAACGGTTCGCGGTAATCCCCCCAAAGCATCAGCCTGAAAAAGAACGTGACGAGTTCATTTAGGCGATCAACAACTTCAGGCGCAAGATTGATTGACCCTCCATCACTCTCATCATCAAATCCAGAGATGTTGTTTTCCTTGAAGTATCTATATGTACTCGAATAGAACTCCTCCAAGGCATGGAAGGAAGTGTCATCTTTAACTTGTTTAGCCGAGATCTCGATTCTGTTCGCAAGCTTCGGAAGCAAGTCAAGTTTTATATGGCCCGGAGAGTTGTAGCGCATTTCAGTAACCTGCGCTCTATGAATCGACGGTGTTACATGATTTAGGCCAGTGAAGAGATGTACTGCGCTGAATCCTCCTGTCCAGTTATTGGCGAGGCGATCTAAAGTAGCCCTTACAGCTGGTCTGTAGAGATGCTCGAGTCCATAATGGAAAGAGTAAAGCTGCTGATAAATCTTAGGGATCGCAGCTATATCGTCAATGTACATGTCTCCATCAAGACCCAGCGGGTACTCCTCACAAGCTTCCGTTGCGAGTTGTCGTGCAGCCTCTGTGGAAATTTCAGGGACTAAATATGAGTTTTCATCGGGTAAATACTCTATCGCTTCTTGCCAGGTAGTGCATATTGGCGAGTTTCTACGATTAGGTGCGGAGCCCGTATGAAACATTGCTACCCATGAAGACTCCTCGAATACGCTTCTTAATGTGACTGAACAATCCAGATATGCACGAAGGTTGTTTCGTGAAATAGGGACTACTCCCCAACGATTTTTCGTGGCGTTACAGTCCAGCCAGATGTACAGAAGATCTTCATCGTACTCCCCTTTGTACAAGCTCAGTAACGGTCCATCGAAATCTATCAGGTCGGCATTCCACGAGTGCTTCGAAAAAAACTTAGGCTCTATCTTTTCTCCTTTGATTATAGGAAGGCTCATGGAATTGGACTCATTACTAAAATCGTTCTGTGAACGGTACTGGTAGAGTATAGATGTAGATCAAAGTGGCCAGACCAATCGGGCGGCGTGCACACTCCATCAGTTTGCGTGATCATGACAGTAGCCACGTGATCGCCTAACACCTTACGAGCATTCTTAATATTTTTCTCTAAAGCTTGGAAGGCTTTAATACTCTGTGACTGGCTCGTGTACATCGAGAGTGCCCACGATGAACATGCCTTTTGGGGATCTTTAAGCAGCCTGTTTGGGTTCCGGACGGCTGGTGGCTCGAAACACTGATTTGAAAGTGGGTTAGCGACCCACCTCCATGCCGTCAGATCTTTTGGAGTGGCCCCAGAAGGAGGGCACTGAACACCATTGTTCTGAAACCCTGATAATTGGGTGATGAATTTGTAGGGTGCTGTTGACATAGAATCCCTTCGTCACATTGGCGAGTTAGCCCAGCTAATATATTTCGATGGTGGCATGAGGATGGCATCGCTGGGAAGGTCGAGGCGACGAGCGCGCATCAAGGCCAAAATAATGGCCCGGCGGCCGCCTTCATGCGGTGGTGATCTCTGTGCAGTTCTGGACTGAGGCCTTTGAGATTCAGGGATAGGAGTTTTTGAGGGCTTCCGTAGTATTTTGCTGGTGCTGAGTGCACCAAAACAAGGACAGTGGGAAGGATTTTAAAGCCGACCATTATACGTTATAGGGCTTTTATCAATTCCAATGTCGTCGCGAACAGCATTGAGGAGGCCGAGAGCTTTTTCCCGGACGGTAGCCCACTCATATGTTGCCTCGCCGTGAGAGATTTCCAGAAGGTGATCGATCAATTCGTCTTGAGCGTCCATCACCGATTGAGGCGCAAGCATCGCGAGATAACCATAAACCCGCATTCGTTGTTCATTGAACTCATCGAAACGGGCCCCAGCCTCATTGGCTACTAATCTCCCGCTTTCGTGTGAGTCAAGTGAAGCGAGTAGCCGAGCGACCGAGTCGATAACCGCTCGATAGATCACCATCTTGTCATTCTGAAACCGAAGAGTCGTCTGCATGACCACATCAAGTTCCCGTTTGGTTGACTCAAGCTGAGCGGCAAGTTTACTGGTCTGCTTAGCCAGAATCTTGTCGGCCCACAGTTTTCCAAACCAAGTGGACAGTCCCAACACGACGACGCTCCCGCCTCCAATTGATACGATCCCAGTGGCGAATATCTTCAAGGCATCTTCCCAACTCATAAGTCGTACCTGTTGAGGAAAGGCTGAGTATGGCTCAAATCGGTGGAAGACCTGTGTAGCTGTAATCCGCACTCTGGCTACCCACCGTGTCACCTACCGATTTCTTGGTCTACTCCTTGTCGCTTTTGTAGTTAGCCAAGGTGCTCCTCTGGGCGAAGCCTTTGGGAATGTCATCTTCGTTCTACTTGGTGGCTGTGCTGAGTGATCTCATGCACGTTGTGGGATGCGCAAACGGCAGCTCTGATAAACTCGAAGCGAAGCTCTGAGGGATAACAGACGGATGAGAATAGGCGACGAAGCATATTACTTTCTACGCATGTACTCGATTGACCTCGACACCGCCAAACAAGCTATTAAAGTTCTGCGTCGCTACAAACGGTCGGATGTCCGTTATGCCCTTCTACGCGACCTGACCGTGGCGTATGTGCGGCCTTTCTCAACAAACAGGGGTAGGCAACACGGCACCCATGTGCTGAGTGTCAAGAGACACGTACCGAAGGAAATGAAGGCACTTCACCTTGAACTCGTGCGGGTCAGAATGCAGCAATTCGCCCACACCGATTTGTCCTATTACAACCCGATAGTGTTCAGCCTACGTGGTGATAGTGGTCATGCGATCATCTTCAAGGGGTTCGACTACGAGGCTTTACTCCATAAGCTGGACCAAATTGAAGAACTGATTCGTTCGGTCGAGAGCAGCGTAAACGCCGCAATTGCTGATTATGAGTCGAAGTCCTCTGTGCTTTCTGAAGCAATCCCGGCTGGTCCCGAAGTTCGAAAATTTCTTGAGAATCTGGCAGAAAAGTCTGAATGACCACCTCACTACAAGCGCACTCGCGCATCCCCCCGTGGGTGCCCTCACCTGAGCCTTATCGCGCCTGCGTAGGTCCTTATCGCGTGCGCATGCGCGCCTCTGGATGAGGGCTTTCAGCCAACCGTCCGGGTCACTGCGCATTGTCACAAGTCCTGTCACAAGTCGTTGCAATGGCATGTCTGACCTCGCTACGATAGGTCTCCCTTACTCCTTGTAGACGCTCAGTCTGTAAACCGAAGGTCTCGCGTTTCGCCCAGTAATAACGGGCGGTTTAGCTCCGTCACCTCCCTAATGTAATCCCACAACAGGGTGATCCGCTTGAGCTTGCGCAGGTCTTCGCGGCAGTACATCCAAAACTGCCGCGTAACCGCAATCTGCTCCCCGAGCACCGGCAGTAACCGTGGATCCTGCGCCGCCAAAAAGCACGGCAGAATCGCCATCGACCGTCCTTGCTGCGCTGCCACGTACTGCGCGATCACGCTGGTGCTGCGCAGGCTGGCGCTGGCGCCGGGGACTACGTTGGCCAGGTACAACAGCTCCGAGCTGAAGGCCAGGTCGTCGACGTAGCTGATGAACGGATGCTCGGCCAGATCCGTCGGGCGGTGGATGGGGGGGTGTTGGTCGAGGTAGTCCTGGGTCGCGTACAGCTGCAACTTGTAGTCGCACAGTTTGCAGCACACATACGGCCCGTGTTCCGGGCGTTCCAGGGCGATGACGATGTCGGCTTCGCGCTTGGACAGGCTGATGAAGTGGGGCAGGGGCAGGATGTCGACCGAGATCGCCGGGTAGGTGTCGACGAAGTGGCTCAACTGCGGGGTGACGAAGAAGCTGCCGAAGCCTTCGGTGCAGCCCATGCGGACATGCCCGGACAGCGCCACGCCGGAGCCGGAGACTTGTTCGCAGGCCATGTGCAAGGTGCTTTCGATGGATTCGGCGTAGCCGAGCAAGCGCTGGCCTTCGTTGGTGAGGACGAAACCGCTGGTCCGGGATTTTTCGAACAGCAGGGTGCCGAGTGATACTTCCAGTGAACTGATGCGCCGCGACACGGTGGTGTAGTCCACCGCCAGGCGCTTGGCGGCGACGCTGGCCTTGCGGGTGCGGGCCACTTCGAGGAAAAACTTCAGGTCGTCCCAGTTCAGGGAACCCAGTGATGTGATGTTTTTTTGCATATTGGACCGGCTTTTATGTGCGTTCTTATTAGAAGTTTGCACATCTATACTCCAAAAACAGTCCGAACGCCTCATCCTCAAGGCGATTCAACGCCTTGGTTCTCTGCCTATAAATACAAATTGGAGACCACATGAACGCATCTGCCGATATTTCCGTGCAACAGGTCAAGTTGTTGATCAACGGTGAATGGGTCGAGTCCAAGACCACCCACTGGCAAGACATCGTCAACCCGGCGACCCAGCAAGTGCTGGCCAAAGTCCCGTTTGCCACCGCTGAAGAAGTCAACGCTGCCATCGACGCCGCCCATCGCGCCTTCCAGACCTGGAAGCTGACTCCGATCGGCGCACGCATGCGTATCATGCTCAAGCTGCAAGCCTTGATCCGCGAGCACTCCAAGCGCATCGCCGTGGTCCTCAGCGCCGAGCAGGGCAAGACCATTGCCGATGCCGAGGGCGATATCTTCCGTGGCCTGGAAGTGGTGGAGCACGCCTGCTCCATCGGCACCCTGCAAATGGGCGAGTTCGCTGAAAACGTCGCCGGTGGTGTCGATACCTACACCCTGCGCCAACCCATCGGCGTGTGCGCCGGGATTACTCCGTTCAACTTCCCGGCGATGATTCCGCTGTGGATGTTCCCGATGGCGATTGCCTGCGGTAACACCTTCGTCCTCAAGCCTTCCGAGCAAGACCCGCTGTCCACGATGCTGCTGGTGGAGCTGGCGCTGGAAGCCGGTGTGCCGGCCGGCGTGCTCAACGTGGTACACGGCGGCAAGGACGTGGTGGATGCGCTCTGCACGCATAAAGACATCAAGGCCGTGTCGTTCGTCGGTTCGACCGCCGTGGGCACCCATGTGTACGACCTGGCCGGCAAACACGGCAAGCGCGTGCAATCGATGATGGGCGCCAAGAACCATGCGGTGGTGTTGCCGGATGCCAACCGCGAACACACCCTCAACGCCCTGGTCGGTGCCGGTTTCGGCGCGGCGGGCCAGCGTTGCATGGCCACTTCGGTGGTGGTGCTGGTGGGCGCTTCCAAGCAATGGCTGCCCGATCTGAAGGCGCTGGCGCAGAAGCTCAAGGTCAATGCCGGCAGCGAAGCGGGCACGGATGTCGGCCCGGTGATTTCCAAGCGTGCCAAGGCGCGCATCCTGGAACTGATCGAAAGCGGCGTGAAAGAAGGCGCCAAGCTGGAGCTGGACGGGCGTGACATCCAGGTGCCGGGCTTCGAGCAAGGCAACTTCGTCGGCCCGACGCTGTTCTCGGGCGTGACCACCGACATGCAGATCTACACCCAGGAAATCTTCGGCCCGGTGTTGGTGGTGCTGGAAGTCGACACCCTCGATGAAGCCATCGCGCTGGTCAACGCCAACCCATTCGGCAACGGCACCGGCCTGTTCACCCAGAGCGGGGCGGCGGCGCGTAAGTTCCAGAGCGAAATCGACGTCGGCCAGGTCGGCATCAACATCCCGATCCCGGTGCCGGTGCCGTTCTTCAGCTTCACCGGTTCGCGCGGTTCCAAGCTCGGCGACCTCGGCCCGTATGGCAAGCAAGTGGTGCAGTTCTACACTCAGACCAAAACCGTCACCAGCCGCTGGTTCGATGACGACACGGTCAACGATGGCGTCAACACCACCATCAACCTGCGCTGATTCCGGGAGACGAGCATGAAGATTGCATTTATCGGCTTGGGCAACATGGGCGCGCCCATGGCCCGCAACCTGATCAAGGCCGGCCACGCGCTGAACCTGTTCGACCTGAACCAGGCGGTACTCAAGGAACTGGCCGAACTGGGCGGCAGCATCAGCGGTTCACCGCGCGATGCGGCCACCGGTGCCGAGTTGGTGATTACCATGCTGCCGGCCGCTGTCCATGTGCGCAGTGTCTGGCTGGGTGAAGACGGCGTTTTGGCCGGCATCGGCCAAGGCGTGCCGGCGGTGGATTGCAGCACCATCGACCCGCAGACCATCCGCGATGTCGCGGCGGCGGCAGCCAAGCAAGGGGTGGCCGTCGCCGATGCACCGGTCTCCGGCGGCACTGGCGGCGCGCAAGCCGGGACGCTGACCTTCATGGTCGGCGCCAGCGCGGACTTGTTCGCCACCCTGCAACCGGTGCTGGCGCAGATGGGCCGCAACATTGTGCGTTGCGGCGACGTCGGCACCGGCCAGATCGCCAAGATCTGCAACAACCTGCTGCTGGGCATCAGCATGGTCGGCGTCAGCGAAGCGATGGCCCTGGGCGATGCGCTGGGCATCGACACCCAGGTGCTGGCTGGCATCATCAACAGCTCCACCGGGCGCTGCTGGAGTTCCGACACGTACAACCCGTGGCCGGGCGTGATCGAAACCGCGCCGTCATCGCGGGGTTATACCGGTGGTTTCGGTGCCGACCTGATGCTCAAGGACCTGGGGCTGGCCACCGAAGCTGCGCGCCAGGCGCACCAGCCGGTGATCCTCGGTGCTGTGGCCCAGCAGTTGTATCAATCGATGAGCCAGCGCGGGGAAGGGGGCAAGGACTTCTCGGCGATCATCAACAGCTACCGCAAGCCCAAATAGATACCGCCTGTGGCGAGGGCGCTTGCTCCCTCGCCACTATTTATTGCGGTTCAGGCAAACACAAAATACTTACGCACCGTCTCGACCACTTCCCACGTCCCCTTCATCCCCGGCTCCACCACAAAAATATCCCCCGCGCGCAAATGGATCGGCTCCAGGCCTTCTGGGGTGATCACGCAGTAGCCTTCCTGGAAATGGCAGTATTCCCACTTCACGTATTCCACGTACCACTTGCCCGGTGTGCAGATCCAGGTGCCCATGATCTTGCTGCCGTCTTCGCTGGTGTAGGCGTTGAGGTTGACGGTGTGCGGGTCGCCTTCGAGCTTTTCCCATTTGCAGGCATCCAGGACCGGCAAGGGGTGGGTGTCGCGCAGTACGGTGATGGGCTTGGACATGATGACTCCGAGGCAAGTGAACGAGAGTCGAACCCTATAGCGTCGCAGGCAGGGTCAATGGTCTGAACTCGACATCGGGATGCCCAGAAGCGCAGGGACTGCGATTGTCCGGGAACCGCGAAGTTCATGTGGGAGGGGGCTTGCCCCCGATGGCTGCGGATCAGCTAGCACATGTGTCAACTGACACACTGCTATCGGGGGCAAGCCCCCTCCCACATTGACCCTCGGTGGCAGCGTCACTGTGGCTCGGCGACACTTTCGAGCGTAGATAAGCCGTTTTCTCGCATTAAGTGCGAAAGATTTCCCGCTTGTCGCAGGAATTCGCAAGAAAATTCACGGCTGGCCCTCGTATCATTCACTTCAGTCACGACCGAGAGCCTTGATATGAACCCAATAAAAACGTGGTGGGACATCAGCCCGCCCTTGAGTACGGCGACCCCGACCTGGCCGGGGGATACGCCGTTCCAGGAAGAGCGCGTGTGGCAGTTCGGCCCGGAGTGCCCGGTGAATGTCGGGCGCGTTACCTTGTCGCCGCACACCGGCGCCCATGTCGATGCGCCGCTGCATTACAGCGCGGACGGCGCGCCGATCGGCGAGGTGTCGCTGGACGTGTACATGGGCCCGTGCCGCGTGTTGCATTGCCTGGACAGCGGCGCGCTGGTGCAGCCGCAGCAGTTGCAAGGGCGTGTGGATAACTTGCCGGAACGTGTGTTGCTGCGCACTTATCCACAGGCGCCGCTGACCGAATGGGATGCGAACTTCACCGCCATCGCCCCGCAGACCATCGAGCTGCTCGCCAGCCTGGGCGTGCGCCTGGTCGGTATCGACACGCCGTCCCTGGACCCGCAACAGTCCAAGACCATGGATTCTCACAACGCCGTGGCCCGCCATGGCATGGCGATACTCGAAGGCATCGTGCTCGATGACGTGCCGGAGGGCGACTATGAACTGATCGCGCTGCCGCTGCGGTTTGCCCACCTCGACGCCAGCCCTGTCCGCGCAATCCTGCGCCCGCTTGTGGAGCCCGCACGATGAGCCAATGTCCCTTCTCAGAGGATTACCAGCCGCCGGAAGAATGGCATAACGCCGAGCTGAATTTTTCCGAGTCCATGAGCTACGGCGACTACCTGGACCTGGGCAAAGTCCTCAGCGCCCAGCACCCGCTGTCGCCGGACCACAACGAGATGCTCTTTATCATCCAGCACCAGACCTCCGAGCTGTGGATGAAACTGATGCTCCACGAACTCAAGGCCGCCCGCGAACACCTGCGCCTGGGCGAGTTGCCGCCGGCGTTCAAGATGCTGGCGCGGGTCTCGCGGATCTTCGATCAACTGGTACACGCCTGGGCGGTGCTGGCGACCATGACCCCGTCGGAGTACAAGGCGATTCGTCCGTTCCTCGGCCAATCGTCCGGGTTCCAGTCGTTCCAGTACCGTGAGATCGAATTCATCCTCGGCAACAAAAGCCCGGCGCTGTTGCGGCCTCACGCCCATCGCCCGCAATTGTTGCAAGAACTGCAAGTGGCGATCGCCACGCCGTCGCTGTACGACGAGGCGATCAACCTGATGGTCAAGGCCGGCCTGACGATCGACCCGCAACGCGCCGAACGCGACCCGACGGCGGCGACGGTTCACGATGCCTCCGTGGAAGCGGCGTGGCGCGAGGTCTACCGCGACCCGAGCCGTTATTGGGACCTGTACCAGTTGGCCGAAAAGTTTATCGACCTGGAAGACTCCTTCCGCCAATGGCGCTTTCGCCATGTGACCACGGTGGAACGGATCATCGGCTTCCAGCCCGGCACCGGCGGCACCGAGGGCGTGGGTTACCTGCGCAAGATGCTCGACACGGTGCTGTTCCCCGAGCTGTGGCGAGTACGTTCCACGCTCTAAACAAAAAGCCCCGGATCACCGGGGCTTTTCATTTGGAATGCAACCAAAAATGTGGGAGGGGGCTTGCCCCCGATAGCGGTGTGACAGCCAACACATCCACTGACTGACACACCGCCATCGGGAGCAAGCTCCCTCCCACCTAGGTTATTGCGTCACTGCCACTTTCGCGTTTTTGATCCGCAAGCGGTAGGCAATGTAGATCACCCCCACCCAAACCGGCATCGCATACACCGAATCGCGAACGCCCGGAATCGCCAGCATCACGCTGATGATCATCAGCATGAACGCCAGGCACAGGTAGTTGCTGAACGGGAACCAGAAGGTCTTGAACGACGGCACCACGCCTTGCTCGGCCATGGCCTTGCGGAACTTGATGTGGGTCAGGCTGATCAGCGCCCAGTTGATCATCAGCGAGGCGACCACCAGCGCGAACAGTAACTCCAGCGCGCTGTGCGGCGCGACGTAGTTGACCACCACGCACAGCAGCGTCACCAGCGCCGAAATCGCCAGGGCCCGCAGCGGCACGCCTTGTTTGTTGAGTTTCATCAGCGCTTTCGGCGCGTCACCTTGCTCGGCCAGGCCGAACAGCATGCGGCTGTTACAGTACACGCCGCTGTTGTACACCGACAGCGCCGCGGTCAGCACCACGAAGTTGAGGATGTGCGCGGCGGTGTCGTTACCGATCAGCGAGAAGATCTGCACAAACGGGCTGCCGCTGTAGGCATCGCCCGACGCGCCGAGGGTTTGCAGCAGTTGATCCCACGGGTACAGCGAGAGCAGCACGGTCAGCGCGCCGACGTAGAAAATCAGGATGCGGTACACCACCTGGTTGATCGCTTTCGGGATCACTTTACGCGGCTCGCTGGCCTCGGCGGCGGTGATGCCCACCAGCTCCAGGCCACCGAACGAGAACATGATGAACGCCATGGACATTAACAACCCCATGCCGCCGTTGGGGAAGAAACCGCCGTGGCTCCACAGGTTGCTGATCGATGCTTGCGGGCCGCCGGTGCCGCTGAACAACAGGTAGCAGCCGAGCACGATCATGCCGACAATCGCCACCACCTTGATGATCGCGAACCAGAACTCGGTCTCACCGAAGAACTTCACGTTCAGGGTGTTGATCAGGTTCACCGCGACAAAGAACACCAGCGCGCTGACCCAGGTCGGAATCTCCGGCCACCAGAACTGGATGTACTTGCCCACGGCCGTCAGTTCGGCCATGCCCACCAGCACGTAGAGTACCCAGTAGTTCCAGCCCGCCAGGAAGCCCGCGTAACCGCCCCAGTATTTGTGGGCAAAGTGGCTGAACGAACCGGCTACCGGCTCTTCGACGATCATCTCGCCGAGCTGGCGCATGATCAGGAACGCGATAAAACCGGCAATCGCGTAGCCGAGGATCATCGACGGCCCCGCCGACTTGAGCACGCCGGCCGAGCCGAGGAACAGCCCCGTACCGATCGCGCCGCCCAAGGCAATCAGCTGAATATGCCGGTTCTTCAGGCCACGCTTAAGGCCTACCGGGTTAACCATGTCATCCGCCATTAACATTCCCTTCTACTTGTTTTTCTTGGGGTTGATTGCACGCCGCGCCCAACCCCTCAGAAGTGCTGAGGGGTCAGATATTACTCTGCGTGAACTTTTCGTAATACAACTGAACGCCATCAAGTGCCTGATCCACCAGCCATTGTTGGATGGATTCGACCATCGGAGGGGGCCCGCACACGTACATATCGGTCGAACTGTCCCGCCATTCGGCCAGGTCGAAATGCTCGGTGAGGTAGCCACGCTTGCCGGGCCATGCGGGCGGCGGGTCGCTCAGTACTTCGGTGTAGCGAAAATCCGCGAGGGTGGACGCGTAACCCTCGATGCGCGCCGCTTCGCACAGGTCCTCGGCGCCGCGCACGCCGTAGTACAGGTGGACCGGCCGTTCGCAGGCGTTGGCCGCCAGTTCATCGAGCATGCCCAGCAACGCCGACAACCCGGTGCCGCCGGCGACCAGCACCAGCGGTCGGCTGACATGGCGCAGGTAGAACGCACCCAGCGGCGCCTCCATCAGCAGCGGATCGCCGACCTGGCAACGTTCGCGCAGGTAGTTGCTCATCACCCCGTCGGGCAGCAGGCGGATCAGAAACCGCAGCTGATTGCCCGGCCGGTTGGCGAAGGAATATGCGCGCCAGCTGTCGGTGCCCGGAACCGCCAGGCGGGCGTATTGGCCCGGCAGAAAGTCCAGCGCCTGCTCCAGTTGCACTTGCAGGATCGCCGTACCGGTCGAGACCTGCCGCACCTCGCTCACCGTGCCGCGCACCTGCACCGGCCCCGGCGCGTTGCACAGGCTGGAATCGAAGTCGAAGTAGAACGTCGCATCCGACTTCACCCGGGTCTGGCAACTGAGCATCTTGCGCTGTTGCAGGTCGCGGCTGGAGAGGGCGTCCTCGTCCACATAGTCCTGGCTGTATTCGCCGCTCTCGCAGCGGCCCTGGCAGGTGCCGCACACGCCTTCGCGGCAATCCAGCGGAATCTTGATGCCATTGCGCAGGGCTGCATCCAGCAGGATTTCATGCGCGCCCACCGGGAAAAACAGCGTCTTGCCGTCGGCAAAACTGAAGGCCACTTTGTGATTCATCCCCAGTACTCCGTGGGTTCATGTGTGAACCCTTGTAGGAGCGAGCGTGCTCGCGAAAAACTCAAGGACGCCGCGTACATTCAGGATGCCCGCATCATCGTTGACGTCCTTCGCGAGCAAGCTCGCTCCTACAAGGGGGCGTTCGCCAGCGTTACAGGTGATAGAAATCCAGCACCGAGTTGATGGTGTCGTTGAGCAACAACGCGTGCTTGCGGGTGATCAGCCAGCTGTCGCCATGCGGCTTGAGGCGATAGGTCGCGTGGCCGTAGAACTGCTCCGACGTGGCCAGGCGATAGAACAGCGTGTGCCAGTTCAAGCGCACCTCCAGTGTGCCGTCCGCCTGCTCGGCGATACGCACGTTGTGGATCAGGTGCAAGGTGCGCGGCATCGGCGTGGCCGACGCCGCCTTGCCAGTGCGCAGGCGGAACACGCGGTCTTCCAGGCCCGAGCGGTTGGCGTAATAGATCAGCGACATTTCGCGCTTGGGGTCGCGGGTGTAGACGTGTTCGGAGTCCCATTGCGGCAGGTGGAATTCGCTCTGCGGGTCGAACAGCTGCACGTAGGCGTCCCAGTCCTGGGCGTCGCACAGCTCGGATTTGCGATAGAAAAATTGCTCGATCCGGTACTGCAATAGCGCATTCATCATTCCACCTCCCGCAGCTTCAGCGCGCGTTGGTCGAGGCCGTTGAGCAGGAACTGCTGCCAGTTGCGGTGCTGGTTGACGTACAAGCCTTCGTGGGTAAATTCGGTGCCGGTCATGGCGGGCTGGATGCCGAGGGCTTCGCTGTTCGGCGTCGGCCCGGTGGCCCAGCGGTGGCTGCCGCGTGATATATCGCTCCAACGCTCCAGGCGGCCCTGGAAACCGCGCTGGGCCTCGCGAAACTCCACCAGATCGTCCGGCGTACCCATGCCCGAGACGTTGAAGAAGTCCTCGAATTGGCGGATGCGGTTTTCCCGGTCGGCGTCGGACTCGTGCTTCACCCCCAGGCACTGGCTGATGATCTCGGTCTTGTTCCACGCCAACGGGCGGATGATGCGCAACTGCGAGCTGATCTGGTCGAGGAAGAACAGGCTCGGGTAGATGTTCAGGTTGCGCAGGCGATGCATCATCCACTCGGCTTTTGGCTGGCCGTGTTCTGCCACCAGGCGCGGCATGATGGTGGCGTAGCCGGAGCGTACCGTGGGGTTGGGCATGTCGCTGAACAACAGGCTGTGGCCATTGTTGAAGGCGAACCAGCCGTCGTCGGTATTCGCGTCGCCGGCGCCGAGTTTGCTGTAGTCCAGCGTCGTGCCGGCCGCGGTGCCGTTCGCGGTATTGACCTGCTGGCGGTGCTGCACCGTGGCCACGTAGTTGTAGTGGACGGTGCTGACGTGATAACCGTCCAGGCCGTTTTCGTTCTGCAGCTTCCAGTTGCCGTCGTAGGTGTAGGCGGACTTGCCCGGCAGCACCTCCAGCTCACCGGTGGCGGACTGGGCGACCATCATGTCGAAAAACACTTTGGCGTCGCCGAGGAAGTCTTCCAGGCTGTCGGTGCCGTTCACGTCCAGGCTGATGAACACAAAGCCTTTGTAGCTGTCGATGCGCGCCTTTTTCAGGCCGCGCGTGGCCTTGTCGAAACCTTCCGGGTATTCCCCCGGGGCCTTGACCTTCACCAGCCGGCCGTCGCTCTTGTAGCACCAGGCGTGGAACGGGCAGGTGAAGGTCGACTGGTTGCCCTTGCCGACGCGGGTGAGGGTGGTGCCGCGATGTTGGCAGGCGTTGACCAGCGCGTTGAGCTGGCCGTCGCCGTCGCGGGTGATGATCATCGGCTGGCGCCCGGCGCGCATCGTCACGAAATCGTGGTTATTCGCCAGTTCGCTTTCGTGGCAGGCGTAGATCCAGTTCTTCTCGAAGATCAGTTCCATCTCCAGGTCGAACAGTTGCGGCTCGGTGAACATGTCGCGGGCGATGCGGAACACTTCATCGGCGGGGCGGAAATCCACGCAGCTGTCGATGAAGCTTTTCCATTGCTCGACGCTTCTTGCACCACTCATGGGACGCACCTTTTGATAATGGCTGAACGGGTCAGCCATTAAGCGACTGCGCCGAGACGGCGGGCTATCCGCTTAATGGGCGAAGGCGGGCCGGATAGTTGGGCATGAAATACCCACGCCGGTGCAGGGCGGTGACGCAATGCGCTACTGTCATGCAGGGCGGTGCGCGCAGAAGTCGGTGGTTTATCCACATAGTCGAGCGTTGTTATCCACCCAGCAGCGAGACTGCCGCCGTGGCGCAGAACTTGCTGTCGATCTGTCACGACGCGCCGCCAGAGCGCGCAACCGCCTAACCGCCGTGGGTGCAGCCTGATGAGTAGCCATACACGCGATATCCGTATCCAACGCTTCGACCTGGAGGGCGCCCGCAGCTGGATGTCCGGCATCTGCGGGCCGCACCGCCTGGCGACGGCCACGCCCGAGCGCCTGCGTTTCCATCACAGCGCCAACGTGTTCAAGTCCCGCGCCACCACCCTGGGCGTGATCGAATACGGCACCGACGTGACCATCGACATCGAGGACGCCGAACACTTCAGCAGCTACAGCCTGAGCCTGCCTCTGGTAGGCGAGCAGGAGTTGAGCAAGAACGGCGAGCGCCTGAGTTCCAACCGCGATCAAGGCGTGATCATCTCGCCCAACGAGCACCAGGTGCTGGCGATTTCCGGCGATTGCCGCAAGTTGCAGGTGGTGATTACGCGGGCGGCGATGAGCGAGTCGCTGGAAGGGTTGCTGCAACGGCCGATCGAGGCGCCGCTGCGTTTCGAACCGGTGATGGACGCGGTGGACGGCGCCCCGGCCTCGTGGTGGCGCATGGCGCGTTACTTCATCGCAGAGCTTGCGCGCAGCAGCGAGTTGTACGAGCAGGCGGCGTTTACCCGCGACCTGGAAAGCTCGTTGATCAAGGGCCTGATCCTTGCCCAGCCGAATAATTACTCAGAGGAACTGCGCGACGTACTTGGCGTGAAGCTGCCGCACTACTTGATCCGCGCCCGCCAGCACATTCACGACAACGCCCGCGAAGCGGTGCATCTGGAAGACCTGGAAGCCGCCGCCGGGGTCTCGCGGTTCAAGCTGTTCGATGCGTTTCGCAAATACTTCGCGCTGTCGCCGATGGCTTACCTGAAAAAGTATCGGCTGGGGGCGGTGCGCCAGGAGATCCTCGAACACGGCTCCACCCGCACCATCTCCGAGATTGCCCTGGGCTGGGGCTTCACCCACCTGGGGCGGTTCTCGGCGGAGTACAGAAAGCTGTTCGATGAGTCGCCGAGCCAAACCCTGCAGCGCAAGCGCCTGCGCACTGTCTAAAAAACACCGCAGATCAAATGTAGGAGGGGGCTTGCCCCCGATAGCGGTGTGACAGCCAACACATATACTGACTGACACACCGCCATCGGGGGCAAGCCCCCTCCCACATTAGATTTGCAGTGCCTGGGAGATTTCAGATCAGTTCTTCAACCAACTGCAAACAATGATTCAGCCCCGGCGACTGATCATTCACCCGCCGGCTGAGAATAATCGGCGAGGTCGCGGTGGCTTCCACCACCGGCGTGTAGGCGATGTCCGCGCGATGCAGCACCTGCACCGACGCCGGCACCAGCGTCACGCCCATGCCCGCGCCGACCAGGCCGATGGCGGTCTGCAACTCGTTGGTCCACTGCGCCACCTTGAGGCTCAAACCGTGGGCGTCGAACAGCGCGATCACATGGTCGGCATAACTGGGCCGCGGGTTGCCGGGGTACAGCACAAACGGCTCGGCGGCCAATTGGGCGAGGGTGGCGGGCGCGCCCAGCAAGGCGTGGCCGGCGGGCAACACCGCAACCAGGCGGTCCTCGACCAGCACCCGCTGGACGATGGCCGGGTCATCGATGCGAATCCGCCCGAAGCCCACGTCGATCCGCCCGGCCTTGAGCGCTTCGACCTGCTGCAAGGTGGTCATTTCCGACAGCCCCAGTTCCAGTTCCAGCGCGTCGTGGTTGCGCAGCCGCCGAATCAGCTCGGGCAGCACGCCATACAAGGTCGACGGCGCAAAGCCGATGCCCAGCCAGGTCTTCTCGCCCTGGCCGATACGCCGGGTGGTGTCGCAGACCTTGCCCAACTGCTCCAGCAGCACAGTGGCGTGTTCATAGAAAAAACGCCCGGCCTCGGTCAGCCGCAGCGGTCGGCCGCGCTCGAGCAGTATTACGCCCAATTCATCCTCCAATTGCTGGATCTGCCGACTCAACGGCGGCTGGGCGATGTGCAGGCGTTCGGCGGCGCGGGTGAAGTTGAGGGTCTCGCCCAGCACCTGGAAATAGCGCAGATGTCGCAGTTCCATGACAGCTCCTTTGATACCTTGAAGGTATTGTGCGAGACCAATTCTATATTGGAAGCCAGGAAAAATGCGGCACAGAATCGGCTCAAATCTATAAAGAACCCAACGGGTATAGCCATGCCGATTTGTGCCATCGAGTCGATCGAAACCATCATCGTCGACCTCCCCACTATCCGCCCGCACAAGCTGGCGATGCACACGATGCAGAACCAGACCCTGGTGATCGTCCGCCTGCGTTGCGCCGACGGCGTCGAAGGCCTCGGCGAAGCCACCACCATCGGCGGCCTGAGCTACGGCAACGAAAGCCCCGACAGCATCAAGATCAACATCGACCGCCACTTCGCCCCGCTGCTGATCGGCCAGGACGCGAACAACATCAATGCCGCCATGTTGCGCCTGGCGCGCAGCATTCGCGGCAACACCTTCGCCAAGTCCGCCGTCGAAAGCGCCTTGCTCGATGCGCTGGGCAAACGCCTGCACCTGCCGGTCAGCGAACTGCTCGGCGGCCGCGTGCGCGATGCGTTGCCGGTGGCCTGGACCCTGGCCAGCGGCAACACCGAGCAGGACATTGCCGAAGCCGAGAAGATGCTCGACCTGCGCCGTCACCGTGTCTTCAAATTGAAGATCGGCGCCGGTGAGGTCAGTGCCGACCTGGCCCATGTGATCGCGATCAAAAAAGCCCTGGGCGAGCGCGCCAGTGTGCGCGTCGATGTCAACCAGGCCTGGGATGAAGCCGTTGCCCTGCGCGCCTGCAAGGTGCTCGGCGACAACGCTATCGACCTGATCGAACAGCCGATCTCGCGCAACAACCGCGGCGGCATGGCCCGGCTTCAGCTGTCGAGCCCGGTGCCGATCATGGCCGACGAATCCATCGAATGTGTCGAGGACGCCTTCAACCTGGCCCGCGAAGGCGCGGCTTCGGTGTTCGCCCTCAAGATCGCCAAGAACGGCGGCCCGCGCGCGGTGTTGCGCACGGCCGCGATTGCCGAAGCGGCCGGGATCGGCCTGTACGGCGGCACCATGCTCGAAGGCGGCCTCGGCACCCTGGCCTCGGCTCATGCGTTTCTCACCCTGGACACACTGGCGTGGGGCACCGAGCTGTTCGGCCCGCTGCTGCTCACCGAAGACATCCTCACCGAGCCGCTGGTGTACCGCGATTTCCAGCTGCATGTCAGCACCGCACCGGGCCTGGGCCTGGCCATCGATGAAGAGCGCCTGGCGTTCTTCCGTCGTGACAACCACTAAGAGGCGCCTGCCATGTTGTTCCACGTAAAAATGAGCGTACACCTGCCCGTCGACATGAACCCCGAACGTGCCGCCAGCCTCAAGGCCGACGAAAAAGCCCTGGCGCAGCGCCTGCAGCAAGAGGGCAAATGGCGCCATCTGTGGCGCATCGCCGGGCTCTACGCCAACTACAGCGTGTTCGATGTCGACAGCGTGCAGGAACTGCACGACCTGCTGATGCAACTGCCGCTTTATCCCTACATGGCCATCGAAGTGAATGCGCTGTGCCGGCACCCGTCGTCGATCCACGCGGACGACCGCTGAGCCTGTTTTATCCCCAATAATTACAAGATGAGGATTGCACCATGTCCATCCGACTGTCCCAGACTGCCCATGCCCAACAGTTTCTCGATGAAGCCAGCGGCCACCGCAGCGAAAGCGGCAACCCGCGCACCAAGACGCTGATTTACCGGATCCTGCGGGACACGGTGAACATCATCGAAGACCTGGAAGTCACCCCCGAAGAGTTCTGGGCGGCGGTCAACTACCTCAACGAATTGGGCCAACACCAGGAAGCCGGTTTGCTCGCCGCCGGGCTCGGCCTGGAGCATTACCTGGACCTGTTGATGGACGCCGCCGACGAAGAGGCCGGCAAAACCGGCGGCACCCCGCGCACCATCGAAGGCCCGCTGTATGTGGCGGGGGCGCCGCTGTCGAAATACGAAGCGCGCCTGGACGACGGCCAGGACCCGGGCGTGCCGCTGTTCATGCGCGGCCAGGTACGGGACACGCAGGGCAAGCCGTTGGCCGGGGCGATTGTCGATGTGTGGCAGGCCAATACCGGCGGCACTTACTCCTGGTTCGACACCGCGCAGTCGGAATTCAACCTGCGCCGCCGCATCGAGACCGATGCCCAGGGCAACTTCCGTTTTCGCAGCATCGTGCCGTCGGGTTATGGCTGCCCGCCGACCGGGCCGACCCAGCAGTTGCTCGATCAACTGGGACGCCACGGGCAGCGGCCGGCGCATATTCACTTCTTCATCTCGGCGCCGGGGCATCGGCACCTGACCACGCAGATCAACCTGTCGGACGACCCGTACCTGCACGATGATTTTGCCTACGCGACACGAGATGAATTGATTGCCGAAATTCGTTTCAGCGACGATCAGCAGCTGGCGCGGGAGCTGGGTGTGGAAGGGCGCTTTGCGCAGATCGATTTTGACTTTGAGGTGCAGCTTGCCGATGCGCCGCTGGAGCAAAAGCGCATGCAGCGCGTGCGTGCATTGGAAGATTGATCAACGCGGTCAAAAAATGTGGGAGGGAGCTTGCTCCCGATAGCGGCGGATCAGTAAACATTTAAGTGACTGACACACTGCTATCGGGGGCAAGCCACCCTCCCACATTGTTTGGTGGTGTGGCTGACTATTTGCGCAGCACCAGGTCCAACACTTCATCGCGATCCTTGATCTTCTGCAACACGATCTCCGAACGGATATCCATCACCCCCGCCGTGCGGTTCAGGTGGTTCACGATAAAGTCCGAAAAGTGCTTGAGGTTGCGCGCCTGCACCCGCAGCACGTAGTTGCTGGCGCCGGTGATCACGTAGGCGCTGGCCACTTCCGGCCAGCCTTGCACCTTCTGGATAAACGTCTCGTGCCAGTCCTCCACGTCCTGGCGCACCGACAGGTGGACGATGGCCTCGAGTTCGATCCCCAACCGCTCGGCATTCAACACCGCCCGATAGCCGCTGATGATGCCTTCGCTTTCCAACAGGCGCAGACGGCGCAGGCAGGCGGAGGGCGACAGCGCGACTTTTTCCGCGAGTTCCTGGTTGCTGATACGGCCGTCCTGTTGCAGGAAATGCAGGAGGCGCAGGTCGGTGGCGTCGAGAATCATGCTTAGAATAAATCCGCGTGTTTTCGGTTGAACTTCGAATTTCCTACAGCTTAATTAGCCTGTTGCCCACAACTTTGCACGAAAATTCTCTAAAACTTCGCTCATTATTTACGGCATCTTCACTTATAAAAACCAGGACAGCCCATGATCACTCGAAGCCATTGCCAAGCCCTTGACGACCAGGACCGGTTGGCGCCGCTGCGCCACCAGTTCGCCTTGCCGCAGGGGGTGATCTACCTTGACGGCAACTCCCTCGGCGCACGTCCGGTGGCCGCGCTTGCGCGGGCGCAGCAGGTGATCGCCGAGGAGTGGGGCAATGGCTTGATTCGCAGCTGGAACAGCGCGGGTTGGGCGGACTTGTCCCAGCGCCTGGGCAATCGCCTGGCGCCGTTGATCGGCGCGGGGGAGGGCGAAGTGGTGATCACCGATACCACTTCCATCAACCTGTTCAAGGTGCTCAGCGCCGCCTTGAGCGTGCAGCGCCAACGCGCGCCGCAGCGCAAGGTGATCGTCAGCGAAGCGAGCAACTTCCCCACCGACCTGTACATCGCCGAAGGCCTCGCCGAACTGCTGCAACAGGGCTATTCGCTGCGCCTGGTCAACAGCCCGGACGAACTGCCCCAGGCCATCGACCCGGACGTGGCGGTGGTAATGCTCACCCACGTCAACTACAAGACCGGCTACATGTACGACATGCACGCGCTCACCACGTTGAGCCACGAGTGCGGCGCGCTGAGCCTCTGGGACCTGGCGCATTCGGCAGGTGCGGTGCCCATCGACCTGCATCGGGCCGGCGCCGATTATGCGATCGGTTGCACCTACAAATACCTCAATGGCGGCCCTGGCTCCCAGGCGTTCGTGTGGGTTAACCCGGCGCTGGTGGACGTGGTGCGCCAGCCGTTGTCGGGCTGGTTCGGGCATACCCGGCAGTTCGCCATGGAGACGCGTTATGCACCGAGTGCCGGCATCGCCCGTTACCTGTGCGGCACCCAGCCGATCACCTCGCTGGCCATGGTGGAGTGCGGCCTGGAGATTTTCGAACAGACCGACATGGCCAGCCTGCGCGGTAAATCCCTGGCCTTGACCGACCTGTTTATCGCACTGGTCGAGGCCCGTTGCGCCGCCCATGGCCTGGTGTTGATCACCCCGCGTGAACACGCCAGACGCGGCAGCCATGTGAGTTTTGAACACCCTGAAGGTTATGCGGTGATCCAGGCACTGATTGCCCGTGGAGTGATTGGCGACTACCGCGAGCCGCGCATCATGCGTTTTGGTTTTACGCCGCTGTACACCTGCTTTACCGAAGTGTGGGACGCCGTGGAAATCCTCGGTGAGATCCTCGACAACCGCACCTGGGACCAGGCGCAATTCAAGGTCCGTAACAGCGTCACTTGAATAAACACAGACAACAATGGGGGGAGGGAGCTTGCTCCCGATAGCGCTGTATCAGCGTGCGAATCCGGCGACCGACACACCGCCATCGGGGGCAAGCCCCCTCCCACAGGGGGTCTGCGGTGTTCATCCATTGAGTGTCTGACGCAGGCTCAATGTGGGAGGGGGCTTGCCCCCGATGGCGGCGGGTCAGTCACCTAGGTATCGACTGAAAGACTGCTATATGGGGTCTGCGGTGTTCATCCATTGAGTGCCTGACGCACGCTCAATGTGGGAGGGGGCTTGCCCCCGATGGCGGCGGATCAGTCACCTAGGTATCAACTGAAAGACTGCTATATGGGGGCTGCGGTATTCATCCATTGAGTGCCTGACGCAGGCTCAATGTGGGAGGGGGCTTGCCCCCGATGGCGGCGGATCAGTCACCTAGGTCTCGACTGAAAGACTGCTATATGGGGGCTGCGGTGTTCATCCATTGAGTGTCTGACGCAGGCTCAGTGTGGGAGGGGGCTTGCCCCCGATGGCGGCGGATCAGTCGCCTAGGTATCAACTGAAAGACTGCTATATGGGGTCTGCGGTATTCATCCATTGAGTGCCTGACGCAGGCTCAATGTGGGAGGGGGCTTGCCCCCGATGGCGGCGGATCAGTCACCTAGGTATCAACTGAAAGACTGCTATATGGGGTCTGCGGTGTTCATCCACTGAGTGCCTGACGCAGGCTCAATGTGGGAGGGGGCTTGCCCCCGATGGCGGCGGGTCAGTCACCTAGGTCTCGACTGAAAGACTGCTATATGGGGGCTGCGGTGTTCATCTATTGAGTGCCTGACGCAGGCTCAATGTGGGAGGGGGCTTGCCCCCGATGGCGGCGGGTCAGTCACCTAGGTATCAACTGAAAGACTGCTATATGGGGTCTGCGGTGTTCATCCATTGAGTGCCTGACGCAGGCTCAATGTGGGAGGGGGCTTGCCCCCGATGGCGGCGGATCAGTCACCTAGGTATCAACTGAAAGACTGCTATATGGGGTCTGCGGTGTTCATCCATTGAGTGTCTGACGCAGGCTCAGTGTGGGAGGGGGCTTGCCCCCGATGGCGGCGGATCAGTCACCTAGGTATCGGCTGAAAGACTGCTATATGGGGGCTGCGGTGTTCATCCATTGAGTTCCTGACGCAGGCTCAATGTGGGAGGGGGCTTGCCCCCGATGGCGGCGGATCAGTCACCTAGGTATCAACTGAAAGACTGCTATATGGGGCTGCGGTGTACATCCATTGAGTGCCTGACGCAGGCTCAATGTGGGAGGGGGCTTGCCCCCGATGGCGGCGGATCAGTCACCTAGGTATCGACCGAAAGACTGCTATATGGGGGCTGCGGTGTTCATCCATTGAGTGTCTGACGCAGGCTCAGTGTGGGAGGGGGCTTGCCCCCGATGGCGGCGGGTCAGTCACCTAGGTATCAACTGAACGACTGCTATCACCAGCAAGCCCCCTCCCACAGGGATCTGCGGCAACAGACAAATCGTGCAATCACAACAATAAGGGGCACACCACGTGACCACGCCAAACGACGGCTTTGCAGAAATCACCCACCGCGAACTGGGCCTGAGGCGCCAGCTCACTTCCGGCCAGATGAGCATGATCGCCATCGGTGGCGCCATCGGCACCGGGCTGTTCATGGGCAGCGCCTATGCCATCGGCTATGCCGGGCCCAGCGTGCTGCTGAGTTACGCCATTGGAGCGTTGATCACCTTGCTGCTGATGGGCTGCCTGGCGGAGATGACGGTGGCCCATTCCACCTCCGGCTCCTTCGGGGCCTACGCCGAGTTCTACATCAGCCCGCTGGCCGGGTTCCTGGTGCGCTACGCCTATTGGGCGGCGATTGTGCTGGCGGTGGGCGCCGAGGTCACGGCGGTGGCGATGTACATGAAGTACTGGTTCGCCAACGTGCCGGAGTGGGTGTGGATCGTGTCGTTCTCCAGCGTGCTGATCCTGCTCAATGCCATCAGCGTGAAAACCTTCGGCAACTTCGAATACTGGTTTTCGACGATCAAGATCAGCGCCATCGTCGGTTTCATCCTCCTCGCGGTGTACGTGGTGTTCGGCTCCGGCAACCCGCAGTACGGGGTGCAGAACTACACGGCCCACGACGGCTTTTTCCCGCATGGCTTGAGCGGTATGTGGATCGCAGTGATCGTCTCGATCTTCAGCTACTTGAGCGTAGAGATGATCGCCGTCGCCGCCGGTGAAGCGGCCGACCCGGAGCAGGCGGTGAAGAAAGCCTTTCGCGCGACCATCGTGCGCCTGGTGGTGTTTTACCTGCTGACCCTGGCACTGATGCTGGCCATCGTGCCGTGGAACCAGGCCGGGCAGACGCAGAGCCCGTTCGTCACGGTGATGCAGACCCTCGGCATTCCCGGCGCCACCGGGGTGATGAATTTCGTGATCCTGATCGCGGCGCTGTCAGCGATGAACAGCCAGCTCTACATCACCACGCGCATGATGTTCAGCCTGTCCCGCGCCGGCTTTGCGCCCAAGTCCATGGGTGCGTTGAGCAAGAGCGGCATCCCGCTGAACGCCTTGTTGCTGTCCAGTTCGGGCATCGGCCTGGCGACCTTGCTTAACGTGGTCTACCCGGAAAGCTCGTTCACGCTGATGATGGCGATCTCGATGTTCGGCGCGATCTTCACCTGGTTCATGATCTTCCTGACGCACCTGTTCTTCCGCCGTTATCGCAAGCGTCATGGCGGGGCGAAGTTGTCGTTCCAGCTGCGCCTGTTTCCCTACAGCACGCTGCTGGGCCTGGTGCTGATGGGCGCGGTGATGATCACCACGTATTTCACCGACGCGTTCAAAATGACCTTGGTGTTCGGCGTGCCGTTCCTGCTGATTCTGTCGGCGGTGTATTACGGATTTTTCCGCAAGGGCAGGGCCAAGGCGTCGAGCAAGGCCCTGGCATAACCCGGCAGGTGTTCGAACGAGCGCGCGCATAACAGCAGCGTTCGACAGGCCCAAGCTTCTCGCAACGGCTGGGCCTTGACGCGCTGCGCCCACGGCCAGCGCGCCAGCGCCGCCTGGGGCACGATCCCCAGGCCCGCACCGCGTGCGACCATGCGCAGCACGCCGTCAAAACCCTCGGCGCGGATCCGCGTGTGCAAGCGAAACCCCGCGTGCAACGCCTGTTCTTCCAGGTACACCGCCAGCGCGCTGTGGGCGGCCAGGCCCACATAGTCGTAATGCAGGCTGTCGATAAAACTCACCGTACTTGCCGCCAACGGATGCTCCAGCGGCATGACCAGCACCAGCGGATCGTCGCGAAACGCCAGGGTCTGCAAGCCGTGGGTGTCCACCGCGTCGGAGATGATCCCGAGGTCTGCGGTGCCCTGGCGCAAGGCCTGGGTGATGCGCAGGCTGGGCAGTTCCTGCAGGTCGATGTCCAGATTGGGATGGTCGCGCAGAAAATCCGCGAGCAGTTCCGGCAGGTATTCGCTGAGGGCGGTGGTGTTGCACAGCAGGCGCACCTGGCCTTTGACGCCGTTGGCGTATTCCGCCAGGTCCTGTTGCAGGTGCTCGGCCTGTTGCAGCAACAGCCGGGCATGACGCGCCAAGGCCTGGCCTGCGGCCGTCGGCGTGACGCCACGACGGCCGCGTTCAAGGCATTCAACCCCGAGCGCAGCTTCCATCGCGCGGATGCGCGCGCTGGCGGCGGCCAGGGACAAGTGGCTGCGGCTGGCGCCGGCGGTGATGTTGCCGGCATCGAGGACGTGCAGGTAGAGGCGCAGGTCGATCAGGTCAAAGTGCATGGCTGGAAGATTTCCTTTCGCTGGACTGGCGCTATCGCGAGCAAGCCCGCTCCCACACTTGGAATGCATTTCAACAGTGGGAGGGGGCTTGCCCGCGATGGCGGCATCAGCCTCATGCAAAACAAGAGGCTGCCTCAGTATATGGTGAATTTTCGCGCCCAGCGAAAAGCCCCACACTCGGCCGATGACAACCTTCCTCGCGTTCTACCAAAACCTCGGCCCCGCCCTGACCCTGCTGGTGATCGGCACCTTCCTGCTGGCCGGCACCGTCAAAGGTGTGATCGGCCTGGGCCTGCCCACCGTCGCCATGGGCTTGCTCGGCCTGGCTATGTTGCCGACGCAGGCTGCGGCGTTGCTGATCATCCCTTCGACGGTGACCAACCTTTGGCAACTGGCCTTCGGCGGCCACTTGAGCGTGTTGCTCAAGCGCTTGTGGCCGCTGTTGCTGTTGATTGTCCTCGGCACCGGGTTGGGCACGCTGTGGCTGGGAGTGGGCAGTGGCGCCGGGGTGGTGCGCGCATTGGGCGCGGCCTTGCTGGTGTATGCGTTGAGTGGGCTGTTCCTGCCCGCATTCAAGGTGAAGCCCGCGACCGAGCGTTGGTTGGCGCCGGTGTGTGGGCTGGTCACCGGCCTGATCACCTCGGCCACCGGCGTCTTCGTGATTCCGGCGGTGCCGTATCTGCAAGCGCTGGGGTTGAATCGCGATCAGTTGGTGCAGGCGTTGGGGCTGTCGTTCAGCGTGTCGACACTGGCGCTGGCGGCCGGGTTGGCCTGGCGCGGCAGCCTCGGCGGCGGCGAGATCAATGCCTCGTTGTTGGCGCTGGCGCCGGCCTTGTTGGGCATGTGGCTGGGGCAGGCGTTGCGCCAACGGATCAGTGCCGTGTTGTTCAAACGGGTGTTTTTTATCGGCATGGCGCTGTTGGGCGCGCATCTGTTGATCAGTGGATAAAGGCAATAATAGAGTTTGATTCGTGATTTTTAGTCAAATGTATTTTGCCGCGCCAAGGCTTATTCCGCGCAAGGCACATCGATACCCTGCCTTCAGACATTTTTAATCTCAAGGCGCTCCCCCCATGAAAAAAGTCCTGCTGCTCAACGGCGGTAAAAAATTCGCCCACTCCGACGGTCGCTACAACACCACCCTGCATGACGCTGCCGTGGCTGTGCTCGACCGTGGCGGTATCGACGTCAAGGTCACGCATATTGATGAAGGCTACGATGTGGCCGAAGAAGTCGCCAAATTCCTCTGGGCCGACGTGATCATCTACCAGATGCCCGGCTGGTGGATGGGCGCGCCATGGATCGTGAAGAAGTACATCGACGAAGTCTTCACCGAAGGCCACGGCAGCCTCTACGCCAGCGATGGCCGTACCCGTTCCGACGCCTCGCAGAAATACGGCAGCGGCGGCCTGATCCACGGCAAGCAATACATGTTGTCGCTGACCTGGAACGCCCCGCAGCAAGCCTTCGACGACCCGAGCGATTTCTTTGAGGGCAAAGGCGTGGACGCGGTGTACTTCGCGTTTCACAAGGCCAATGAGTTCCTCGGCATGACGGCCTTGCCGACGTTCCTCTGCGTGGACGTCATGAAGCGCCCGGCCATCGACGCCGATGTGGCGCGCTACGAGCAGCATCTGGCGCAGGTGTTCGACCTCTCGGTGTAAGCTGCGCTGAACCGAGAAAGAGGACAGCCTGTGAAAGCCCGATCCGATGAGCTACAGATCTTCGTCAACGTGATTGAGTGCGGCTCGATTTCGGCAGCGGCGGAGCAGGTCGGGCAGACACCATCGGCGGTCAGCCGCACCTTGTCGCGCCTGGAAGCCAAGCTCGACACCACGCTGATCAACCGCACCACGCGGCGCATGGACCTGACCGAGGAGGGCAAGTACTTCTTCGAACAGGCCAAGGTGATCCTGGCGCAGATGGATGATCTGGAGGAACGCTTGTCGTCGCGCCAGAAAAAACCGGCGGGGCGCTTGCGCATCAACGCCGCCGTGCCGTTCATGCTGCATGGGATCGTGCCGTACATCGCCGAGTTTCGCGGGCTGTACCCTGAGATCCAACTGGAACTGAACAGTGATGACTTGATCATCGACCTGTTGGAGCAGAGCACCGACATTGCGATTCGCATCGGCGCGCTGGCCGATTCCACTCTGCATGCGCGGTCCCTGGGCTGCACCCCGCTGCATATCCTCGCCAGCCCCGCTTACCTCAAGCAGTACGGTACGCCGACGACGGTCGCCGAGTTGGCCGAGCACACCTTGCTCGGCTTCACCCAGACCGAGACGCTCAACCACTGGCCGTTGCGCCACGTGGCGGGTGACCGCTGGCTGATCGAGCCCGGCATTGCTGCGTCCAGCGGTGAAACCGTGCGCCAGCTGGCGCTCGAAGGGCAGGGCATTGGCTGCCTGTCGAACTTCATGACCAGCGACGACATCAATGCCGGGCGCCTGGTGCCGCTGCTGGAAGCCTTCAACAGCGGTTATCGCCAGCCGATCCACGCGGTGTTTTACCGCAACTCGCAACTGGCTTTGCGCATCCAATGCTTCCTGGACTTCATCCAGGCCAAGCTGGCGCGGTACGCCTGCTGATTCGTGACCTGCGCGCAAGATTGAATTGGGCAACACGGTCTTATTCGCCAGGGATGGGGGCTTGATACTGGGCCCATCACTTACTCAGTCAGGAGAGACCTCCATGAACGTATTCGTTACCGGCGCCGCCGGATTTATCGGCGGCTCCATCGCCACCGGCCTGGTCAAGGCCGGCCACCATGTGACGGGGCTGGTGCGCAGCGCCGAGCAAGCCGCCGAGATGACGGCCCTGGGCATCATCCCGGTCATCGGCACCCTGGATGACCGTGCGGTGTTGACCGAACAGGCCCGGCAGGCCGACGCGGTGATCAACGCCGCCAGCAGCGACCATCGCGCGGCGGTGGAAACGCTGTTGGCCGCCTTGAAAGGTTCGAACAAACCGTTCCTGCACACCAGCGGTTCGAGCATCGTCGGCGATGCATCGGGCGGCAAGGCCAGCGATATCATCTACTTCGAAGACCACCTGCCGGAACCGACCGTCGACAAGGCCGCACGTGTCGCCATCGACAACCTGATCCTGGCAGCCGCCCAAGACGGGGTGAACTCGGCGGTGATCTGCAACACCCTGATCTACGGCCACAGCCTGGGCGTGAAGCGCGACAGCGTGCAACTGCCGCGCTTGCTCAAGCAGGCGCGCAAGAGCGGGGTGGTGCGCCATGTCGGTACGGGGCAGAACATCTGGTCCAATGTGCATATCGAGGACGTGGTCGCGCTCTATCGGCTGGCGCTGGAGAAGAATGTGCCGGGCACGTTCTACTTCGTGGAAAGCGGTGAAGCGGCGTTCATCGACATGACCACCGCCATCGCCGAAGCCCTGAACCTGGGCAAGCCGCAGGACTGGCCGTTGGCCGCCGCAGAAGCCGAATGGGGCTATGAAATGGCCAATTACGGCCTGGGCTCCAACAGCCGGGTGCGCGGCAAGCATGCCCGTGAATTGTTGGGGTGGGCGCCCAAGCGCACATCGGTGGTGGAGTGGATTCGCCGCGAAATGGTCTGATGTCGGCGTGAGACCGTGGTGTACCCTTCGCGGGCAAGCCCACTCCCACATTTGACGGTGTTCACACCTCGATAATGGGGGCACCGATCAAACCATGGGAGTGGGCTTGCCCGCGAACGGGGCATCCCGGTCAATCTGCCCTGACGCTTCACTGGCACCACCGACCGCATTTCCGTACCATTCCCCGCCTTATTCCCCGCAATGCCCGGTACCTCATGAACCTCACCCGTCTTCGCGCCGACGCCCTGGCCGGCCTCACCACGTCTTTTGCCTTGCTGCCCGAGTGCATCGCCTTTGCCCTGGTGGCACACCTCAACCCGCTGATGGGGCTCTACGGCGCGTTCATCATCTGCACCCTCACGGCATTGTTCGGCGGGCGGCCGGGAATGGTCTCTGGCGCCGCAGGGTCGATGGCGGTGGTGATCGTCGCGCTGGTGGTGCAACACGGCGTGGAGTATTTGCTCGCGACGGTGCTGCTGGGCGGGCTGATCATGCTGGTCTTCGGCCTGCTGCGCCTGGGCAAGCTGGTGCGGATGGTGCCGCACCCGGTGATGCTGGGGTTCGTCAACGGCCTGGCGATCATCATTGCCCTGGCGCAGTTGGAGCATTTCAAGAGCGGTGATACCTGGCTCAGCGGCACGCCGCTGTATGTGATGAGCGGCCTGGTGCTGGTGACCATGGCCATTGTCTACCTGTTGCCGCGCCTGACCCGTGCTGTGCCGCCCGCTCTGGTGGCGATCCTCGGCGTGGGCCTGGCGGTGTACCTGCTGGGCTTGCCGACGCGCACGCTGGGCGACATGGCCCACATCGCCGGTGGCCTGCCGAGCTTCGCACTGCCGCAGATCCCCTGGAGCCTGGATACCCTCGGCATCATCGCGCCCTACGCGTTTCTGATGGCGATGGTCGGCCTGCTGGAAACCCTGTTGACCCTCAACCTCACCGACGAAATCACCGAGAGCCGCGGCTACCCCGACCGCGAAAGCATGGCCCTGGGCGCGGCGAATATGGTCTCGGGCCTGTTCGGCGGCATGGGCGGTTGCGCGATGATCGGGCAAACCGTGATCAACCTCAGCTCCGGCGGACGCGGACGTTTGTCCGGGGTCTTGGCTGGGGTGATGATCCTGTTGTTCATTCTGTTTCTGTCACCGCTGATCGAGCGCATCCCGCTGGCGGCGCTGGTCGGGGTGATGTTCGTGGTGTCGCAGCAGACCTTCGCCTGGGCGTCGCTGCGGGTGATCAACAAGGTGCCGCTCAATGACGTGCTGGTGATCATCGCGGTGACCGTGATCACTGTGTTCACCGACCTGGCCACGGCGGTGCTCTGCGGGATCGTAATCGCGGCGCTGAACTTCGCCTGGCAACAGGCGCGTGAACTGTACGCCGATGAATATCTGGAAGCGGACGGCAGCAAACTCTACCGCGTGCATGGCACGTTGTTCTTTGCCTCGACCACGCCGTTTTTGAATCAATTCGACCCGGCCAACGACCCGGCCGCGGTGACGCTGGATTGCCGCCACCTGAGCGTTGTCGACTACTCCGCGATTGCCGCGCTGATGACCTTGCGCGAGCGTTACAGCAAGGCCGGCAAGCATCTGCGCGTGCTGCATTTGTCCGAGCGCTGCAAGAAGCTGCTCAAGCGCGCCAAGGTCCATCACGACTGACCGCAACCCCTGTAGGAACGAGCTTGCTCGCGAAAAACCCGAGAGCGCCACGTCTATCCAGACAACACGCGTCATCGTTGACGATTTTCGCGAGCAAGCTCGCTCCTACGGGAGGGCGAGGGTTTTCATTCATTACGGCCCGACCAGGTCTTCCAGTTCCTGGGCGCGGGTCTGGGTCATGTCCAGCACACAGGCGGAGCCGTTGACCTGATCGATGCTGCCGCCGGTGGCACTGCCGGCAAAGGCGCAATTGGCATCGCGGTATTTGATCCACAGGCGCTGCACGTCCTGCAATTGCTGCTTGCGCGCGCCTTCCTGGGCGGCGAGGGCGGTCTGGTAGGCGGTGTTCAGGCGTTTGTCCTGCACCTTGGCCTGTTGGGTGTTGCACTTGACCATGTCCACGGTCGTGTTGGCGCTGTCCATGCATTTCTTCAGTGCGGCGTTGTCGGCGGCCGACGCGCTGCCGCACAGGGCGAGTAGCAGGGCGCAGGCGGTGAGAGAGGTGCGGGTCATGATCGAGTGTCCTGGATGTTCGTGGGGGCGCATTTTAAGACTCAAGCCTGCGCGTTGAGTTTCCGGTCTTTTCTGAATTTGATGTAAGAACACCCCCCGAATTTTCATGCACGGCCGTTGGGCATGTCCCAACGCGACAGCGCTTATCTGTGGGCGAAAATTACTTTCATAAAAATTGAAAATGCTCCTCGGTAATGATTTATGAGTTTCACAACCAATTCGACGTGACCCTTTCCGAGGAGTACCGCATGGCCGCATCACCGGGCTTCGGGCTATTGGCATACGCCGCCATCGCCATCATTGCTTTGATCGTGCTGATTGCACGTTACCGACTCAACCCGTTTATCGTCATCACCCTGGTGTCCATCGGCCTGGCGCTGATGGCCGGGATGCCGGCGGACACCATCATGGGCTCCTACGAAGCGGGCGTCGGCAAAACCCTGGGGCATATCGCTCTGGTGGTTGCGCTGGGCACCATGCTCGGCAAGATGATGGCTGAATCCGGCGGCGCCGAGCAGGTGGCGCGCACGCTGATCAACCGGTTCGGCGAGCGCAATGCCCATTGGGCGATGGTGTGCATTGCCTTTCTGGTGGGGCTGCCGCTGTTTTTCGAGGTCGGTTTTGTGTTGCTGGTGCCGATCGCCTTTACCGTGGCGCGGCGTGTGGGGGTGTCGATCCTGATGGTCGGCTTGCCGATGGTCGCCGGCCTGTCGGTGGTACATGCGCTGGTGCCGCCGCACCCGGCGGCGATGATGGCGGTGCTGGCGTATAACGCCTCGGTCGGGCAGACCGTGCTCTATGCGATTTTGATCGGCATTCCCACGGCGATCATCGCCGGCCCGCTGTACGCCAAGTTCATCGTGCCGCGCATTCACCTGCCAGCGGAAAACCCGCTGGAGCGCCAGTTCATCGAGCGCGAGCCACGCAGCCGTTTGCCGAGTTTCGCCCTGACCATGGGCACCATTCTGTTGCCGGTGGTGCTGATGATGATCGGCGGCTGGGCCAATCTGATTTCCACGCCCGGCAGCGGTTTCAACCAGTTCCTGTTGTTTATCGGCAACTCGGTGATCGCGCTGCTGGTGGCGACCCTGGTGAGTTTCTGGACCCTCGGCCTGGCGCAGGGTTTCAACCGCGAGTCGATCCTCAGGTTCACCAACGAATGCCTGGCGCCGACCGCGAGTATCACCTTGCTGGTGGGCGCGGGCGGCGGTTTGAACCGGATTCTGGTGGACGCCGGCGTGACCAACGAAATCCTCGGCCTGGCCCATGCGTTCAACCTGTCGCCGCTGGTGATGGGCTGGCTGTTCGCCGCGTTGATGCGTATCGCCACCGGCTCGGCCACCGTGGCCATGACCACCGCTTCCGGGGTGGTTGCGCCGGTTGCGCTGGGCCTGGGTTATCCACACCCTGAATTGCTGGTGCTGGCGACCGGGGCGGGTTCGGTGATCTTTTCCCACGTCAACGACGGCGGCTTCTGGCTGATCAAGGAATACTTCAATATGACTGTGATCCAGACCTTCAAGACCTGGACCGTGTTGGAGACCCTGATTTCGCTGGTCGCCTTCGGTCTGACGTATGGTCTGTCCTGCGTCCTGTAACCCGGAGCCTCTATGGACATCCTCTACCAGATCCGCGCCCGCCAGGCGTCTTTCAGTGCTGGCGAAGGGCGTATCGCCAAGCTGATGCTCGATGACGTGGGCTTTGCCGCGTCGGCCAGCCTGGAGGCGTTGTCCCAACGCGCCGAGGTCAGCACCGCGACGTTGTCGCGGTTTGCGCGCAGCGTCGGGTGCCGGGATTTGCGCGACTTGCGCCTGCAACTGGCCCAGGCCAGTGGCGTGGGCAGCCGCTTCCTCGACCCGGCGGGCAAGCCTGAGCAGTCGGGGTTTCATCGGCAGATTCTCGGCGATATCGAAGCGACGTTGCGCCAGCACCTGTCGGGGTTCGATCAGGCCGGCTTCGTCGATGCGGTCAGCCTGCTGGGCAAGGCGCGCATGATCCACGCGTTCGGCATGGGCGGCCCGTCGAGCCTGTGCAGCGAGGAGTTGCAAGTGCGTCTGGTGCGCCTGGGCTATCCGATTGCCGCCTGCCATGACCCGGTGATGATGCGCGTCACAGCGGCGACGCTGGGGCCCGAGCAGGCGCTGATCGTTTGTTCGCTCAGCGGCCTCACCCCGGAGTTGCTGGACGTGGTGGCCCTGGCGCGCAACTACGACACGCCCATCGTCGCCATCACCCTGGCCGCTTCACCCCTGGCCGGGCTGGCGGATGTGGTACTGGCGCTGCAACCGGCCGAAACCAGCTTCATCTACAAACCCACGGCGGCGCGCTACGGCATGCTGCTGGCCATCGACCTGCTCGCCACCGAGCTGGCGCTGGCCATGCCGGACGACAACCAGGAACGCCTGCGCCGCATCAAGCTGGCCCTCGACGACTATCGCGGCGGGCCCGACAGCCTGCCGCTGGGAGACTGATATGCAGTACGACACGCTGATCCGCCAGGCGCTGATCATGGATGGCCGCAACACGCCTGGGTATGTCGCCGATGTGGGGCTGCGCGACGGGCGTATCGAGGCGATCGGCGACTTGTCGGCCGCGCTGGCCACGCAGGTGATCGACGCCCGCGGCCGGGTGTTGGCGCCGGGGTTTATCGATGTACACACCCACGATGACACGGTGGTGATCCGTCAGCCGCAGATGCTGCCCAAGCTCAGCCAGGGGGTGACCACGGTGATTGTCGGCAACTGCGGTATCAGCGCCTCGCCGGTGAGTTTGCGCGCTGAGCCGCCGGACCCGATGAACCTGCTGGGCCCGCGTGAAGCGTTCACCTATCCGCGTTTTGCCGATTACCGCGCCGCCGTGGAACGCGCCCAGCCGGCGGTCAACGTCGCGGCGCTGATCGGCCACACGGCGCTGCGCAGCAACCATATGGACGACCTGCATCGCAGTGCCACTTTCGATGAAATCGCCGCGATGCGCGTGCAGTTGCGCGAAAGCCTGGAGGATGGCGCTCTTGGCTTATCCACCGGCCTGGCCTACGCCAGCGCGTTCAATGCCGAGACCGATGAAGTGCTGCAACTGAGCGAAGAACTGACGGCGTTCGGCGCGGTGTACACCACCCATCTGCGCAGTGAGTTCGAGCCGGTGCTGGCGGCCATGGACGAGGCGTTTCTGATCGGTCGGCATGCTCAGGTGCCGGTGATCATTTCCCACCTCAAATGTGCCGGCGCGGGTAACTGGGGGCGTAGTCCGCAGCTGTTGGCGGCGCTGGAGCAGGCGGCGAAAACTCATCCGGTGGGGTGTGATTGTTATCCCTATGCGGCGAGTTCTTCGACTCTGGATCTCAAGCAAGTCACCGATGCGTTTCGCATCACCATCACCTGGTCGACAGCGCACCCGGAAATGGGCGGGCGCGACTTGCAGGCGATCGCCGCCGAGTGGGATGTTTCGCTGATGGACGCGGCCCGTCGCCTGCAACCGGCGGGGGCGGTGTATTACGGCATGGACGAAGCGGATGTGCGCCGTATCCTCGCGCATCCGCTGTCGATGGTCGGGTCGGATGGGTTGCCCGAAGATCCGTTCCCGCATCCGCGCTTGTGGGGTGCGTTTCCACGGGTGTTGGGCCACTTCAGTCGGGACGTCGGGCTGTTCCCGCTGCACACGGCGGTGCATAAGATGACCGGCTTGTCGGCGGCACGGTTCGGCTTGTCGGAGCGGGGCGAAATCCGTGTAGGGCACTGGGCCGACTTGGTGCTGTTCGATCCGTTGCGCGTGCGCGATGTGGCGGATTTCAAGGCGCCGCAGCAGGCGGCGGAAGGGATTGATGGCGTGTGGGTCAACGGCGTGTTGAGCTACAGCGACGGGCAGCCGAATGGTCAGCGGCCGGGGCGGTTCCTGGCGCGCAGTGGGGATTTGCGGGCTGGGTTTTCGACTCTATAGTGGGCGCTCTTACACACGGAGCGGCTGCCATGCACTTAGGAAAAGTCACCCCCATCCTGCGGATTTTCGACGAGGCCAAGGCGTTGGAGTTTTATGTCGACTTCCTTGGGTTCAAGGTCGATTGGCAGCATCGCTTCGAGGCGAATTTTCCGTTGTACCTGCAGGTGTCGTTGGGTGAGTGCGTACTGCATTTGTCCGAGCACCATGGCGATGCATCGCCGGGTGCGGCGGTGCGGATTCAGGCGCAGGGTGTAGACGCCTATCAGCAGCAATTGCAGGGCAAGGACTATCGTTTTGCCAAGCCAGGCGTCGAAGAAATGCCCTGGGGGTCGCGGGAGATGAGCATCCACGATCCGTTTGGCAATCGGCTGGTGTTTGTCGAGGAAGGCGAGGGCTGAGGGGTAAATTGCAGGCAATAAAAAACCGCCTTAGTAGGGCGGTTTTTTTGTGCAAACCCAGTGAGTGGCTGGGGTTGCGTTCTAACAGGAAGCGTTGACCCACCCAACAGATATTAATGCCGGTTATCGCATCACGCAAGGCTTGACGATTGTCGGTTTTTTTCAACGCTTGCACTTTGAGTTTACTCAACACTAGCTGCAAAAATTGGCAATAAATTAGCTGATCATCACATCAGGTTTTATCGTCACTTGTCACACCTTTGATCGAGATGTTGGTTAGTATCACCTCCGTTCCATGTATGTCGTTTTGAGGTGGTTGGGTATGCGCGCGGAATTATGGACCGAACGCCACGGGCTAGTAATCCGTGCCGGATTCATGCGGGAGGAACCAAAACCCAGCCGCCTCACAGGAAGCGTTGACCCGCATCCAAAGGCTCACATGTTCCGGTAAGTGCGCTGGAGGTAAGGCCCAACTCATGGAGGGCCGAGTATGTCTAAGTTTGCACGACGTGCGTGGAACCTCGTCGTGAATGCCCTGCGTGTTTATCACGTATGGACATTCCTGCGAGACAGCTTCGATGACCGCTAAGGTCTGAGAAGTGGAGCCGCCCCGGTGCAGACCGAGGCGGCTTTTTGGTTTTTACACCCGGAAGTGGCTGACCATCTGCTGCAACTGGCTGCCCAAGCGCGCCAGTTCCACACTCGATTTGGCCGTCTCGTCACTCGCGGTGGCGGTCTGTTCCGACACGTCACGCACGTTGATGATGCTGCGGCTGATTTCTTCGGCCACGGCGCTTTGCTCTTCGGCTGCCGCTGCGATCTGCTGGTTCATCGACTGGATGTTCGACACCGTGCGGGTGATGTTTTCCAGGGATACGCCGGCCTTGCGCGTCAGCTCGACACTGCTGTCGGTGAGGCTGCGGCTGTTGTTCATCACCGCGGCCACCTGCTGGGTGCCGTTCTGCAAGCCGGCCACCAGGCCTTCGATTTCTTCGGTGGATTTCTGCGTGCGCTGGGCCAGGCCACGCACTTCGTCGGCGACGACGGCAAAGCCGCGACCGGCTTCACCGGCACGCGCCGCTTCAATCGCGGCGTTGAGCGCGAGCAGGTTGGTCTGCTCGGCCACGGCCTTGATCACGTCCATCACGCTGCCGATTTTGTTGCTCTCTTGTTGCAGATGGCTCATGGCGTCGGTGGAGCGCGCCACTTCGGCGGCCAGGCGTTCGATCTGGGCGATGGCTTCGGCCACTACCTTGTCGCCTGCACGGGCTTGGCCATCGGCATCGGCAGCGGCCTGGGAGGCTTGCTCGGCGTTGCGTGCGACTTCCTGCACGGTGGCGGTCATTTCGTGCATGGCGGTGGCGACTTGATCGGTCTCGATCTTCTGGCTGTTCACACCGGCGCTGGTCTGCTCGGTCACGGCCGACAACTCTTCGGCGGCGCTGGCGATCTGGGTTACGCCGTCGCGAATGCCGCTGATCAACTCGCGCAGGGTCGTGCCCATGCGCTGGATGCCTTGTTGCAGTACGCCCAGCTCATCGCGGCGGGTGACCTGGATATTGTGGCTCAGGTCGCCGGAGGCAATACGTTCGACCACGGCCAGGGTTTCCTGGATCGGGCGTGTGATCTGGCGGGTGATCACCAGTGCCGCGACGATGCCGACCAGTAACGCGAGCAGGGTGCTGATCAATTGCAGGCTGCGGGCTTGGGCGCTTTCGGCGTCGCGGCGGGCGAGCTGGATGTCGTAGAGCTTATCGCTGATGGTGACGATATCCGCCCCTTGGGTGGTCATTTCGGCGCGCGCGGCGACGATATTGGCGTTAGCCGCCTTGTAGTTCTGCACCGCACTGCGATAGGCGCCGAGCGCGCTTTCCAGGGCGCTGAGCGCGACCTGTTGGCTGCCGCCGAACGCCGCGCCGAGGCCTTTCAAGCCGTTGATGGCTTTTTCGATCTGGGCGGCGGCGCGGGCTTCGGTGTCGGCGTTGACGTTGCCGGTGTAGCCGCGCACTTCGTAGCGGGCCAACTGGAACTCTTGTTTGGCATGAGTCACGGCCTGGTACTGGGTGAAGCGCTCGGGGTTGTCGGGCGTCTGCTGCACACTGCTGTCCAGTGCGTCGATCTGGGCGTTGGCGATGTCGGCCTTATCGCCCATGACCTGGCGCGCAGCATTGCCGGCACGGTAGGCCTCACGCATTTTGTTCAGCGATTGCTGATACGCCGTGATGACGGCTTTCTGCTCGTTGAGCAGTTTGACGTTGTCCGGGCTCTTGAAGCTGTCCAGGAGTTTTTGTTGCTGGGCGACGAAGGCATCCAGGCTGGTTTGTACGTTCTGCGCCACGCTTTCATCGCCGTTGGCCAGCATGTATTGCAGGCGCACGATGCGCAGCTTGGTCAGGGAGGCGTTGAGCTGGGTGATGTCGCTCATCCAGTTGCTACGGTCGATCAGGCCGCCGAGGCTGGTCCAGCCGGTCAGCGCCAGGATCGAGGTGAGGACAAGCACCAGGCCGAAGCCCAGGCCCAGTTTGAGGTTGACGCTGATGTTACCGAACCAGCTGTTCATCGAGTGCTCCGCAAAAATGATGTTTGTCTGCTGGACGGTGTTGTTGTTTGAGCCAGCCAAGGTGTTTAGGCCATATCGGCGGGCACAGGGGAAACTGAAACGATTAATTAGCCTGCGCGATGCACGGAGCCCTGCATCACCGACTACCGGCGCCAGGCAGGCATGACGTGGGCGGCGCTCATCCCGCACGCACATTCTGTGCTAGTCTGCTGGCCCTTTTAGTTCTGGGCGGTGCGGGAAAACCGTGTTTTCAGCGCTGCCCTACAGCGGAGCCTCTTCATGTCCGAAGTTAATCTGTCCACCGACGAAACCCGCGTCAGCTACGGTATCGGCCGTCAGTTGGGCGACCAACTGCGCGACAACCCGCCACCGGGCGTGAGCCTGGACGCAATCCTGGCCGGCCTGACCGACGCGTTCGCCGGCAAGCCAAGCCGTGTTGATCAAGAGCAAATGGCCGCGAGCTTCAAGGTCATCCGCGAAATCATGCAAGCCGAAGCGGCTGCCAAGGCGGAAGCGGCTGCAGGCGAGGGCCTGGCGTTCCTGGCGGAAAACGCCAAGCGTGACGGCATCACCACTCTGGCTTCCGGCCTGCAATTCGAAGTGCTGACTGCCGGTGAAGGCGCCAAGCCGACCCGTGAAGACCAAGTGCGTACTCACTACCACGGCACCCTGATCGACGGCACGGTGTTCGACAGCTCCTACGAGCGCGGCCAGCCTGCAGAATTCCCGGTTGGCGGCGTGATCGCCGGCTGGACCGAAGCCCTGCAACTGATGAATGCCGGCAGCAAATGGCGCCTGTTCGTGCCGAGCGAACTGGCTTACGGCGCTCAAGGCGTTGGCAGCATTCCGCCGCACAGCGTTCTGGTATTCGACGTCGAGCTGCTCGACGTTCTGTAAGACCTGCTTTTGATTACCTGTAGGAACGAGTTTGCTCGCGACAAACGTCAACGATGGCGCGAGCATCCTGGATGAACGCGTTGCTTGTGCGTTCTTCGCGAGCAAGCTCGCTCCTACAGGGGTTTGCGCGGTCGCTCATGGGTGAAACTTGCCATTGAGTTCCGTCGCCGGGCGCAATGCTCGGGCATAGCAGAACAGAAACAGGTTGCGCACCACTTCCTTCAGTACACCGGGTTCACTGGAACTCAGGCCATTCACGTCCAGGTCGCCCTGGTCCTGCAGTTCGTTCAGCGCTTCTTCCTCCAGCACCGCACAGACTTCCCCGGTTTCCCGATGGAGGATGCGCAGGTAAGGGTGTGGGCGGTCCAGCCAGGCATCTATCAAATAAGTCATGTCGTTCTCCTTGATGGGTTTCAATGAGAATAATTCTTATTCGTAGAATAGCAAGTGCCTATTGGCGGTTTGCGGATTTTTCTGCGTGGGTCGTGCGAGGGATCAACAGCCAGGGCGAAACGCCATCCCGCGGCGGGCGCGGGATGGAAGCAGCAGGATCAGACCTTGCGGACGAACTCGGACTTGAGTTTCATCGGGCCGATACCGTCGATCTTGCAGTCGATATCGTGGTCGCCGTCGCACAGGCGGATGTTCTTGACCTTGGTGCCGACCTTGACCACCAGGGAGGTGCCCTTGACCTTGAGGTCTTTGATCACGGTGATGGTGTCGCCGTCCTGCAGGACGTTGCCTACAGAGTCTTTCTTCACGGTTTCATCGCTGGCCACTTCGGCCTCGCCAGTGGCGGACCACTCATGGGCGCATTCCGGGCAGATCAGTTGGGCGCCGTCTTCGTAGGTGAATTCGGAATTGCATTTCGGGCAGGGTGGCAACGTGCTCACTAAAGCTCCTTAAAGGTCAGGATGGCTAAAGTCGCACATTATATAGGGAATTGTAGGGAGACAGGGCGCGGTCTTGGATTGGTAATACAAACTAAATGTGGGAGGGGGCTTGCCCCCGATGGCGGTATTTCAGTCTAAGCATAAGTTGACTGATCCACCGCTATCGGGGGCAAGCCCCCTCCCACATTTGGTATTTCTAGTGCGTGCGCGCGACCGCGAACTCGCTCAGCTCGACCAGGGCGTCCCGGTATTCGCTGGCGGGGAGGGCGTCCAGGCACTTGATCGCACGGGCCACGTAGTCACGCGCCAGGTGGGCGGTGTAGTCCAGGGCGCCGGAGGCTTCCACGGCGGCGCGGATGCTTTCCAGGTCTTCGATCCCGCCTTTCTGGATCGCCTTGCGTACCAGGGCCGCCTGTTCCGGCGTGCCTTCGCGCATGGTGTAGATCAGCGGCAAGGTCGGCTTGCCCTCGGCCAGGTCGTCGCCGACGTTCTTGCCCAGGGTCTCGGCGTCGCCACGGTAGTCGAGCAGGTCGTCCACCAGTTGGAACGCCACGCCCAGGTGGTCGCCGAAGGTGCGCAGGGCTTCGGCCTGCTCGGCCGTGGCTTGGCACAGGGCGGCGGCGCTGTGGGTCGAGGCTTCGAAGAGCATCGCGGTTTTGCCGCGAATCACTTCCATGTAGGTTTCTTCGGTGGTGCTGGCGTCACGCACCTTCGACAACTGCAACACTTCGCCTTCGGCGATGATGCGCGTGGCCTGTGAAAGAATCTTCATCACTGGCATCGAGCCCAGTTCGACCATCATTTCGAACGAGCGCGAGTACAGGAAGTCGCCGACCAGCACGCTCGGGGCGTTGCCCCACATCGCGTTGGCGGTCTCGCGACCACGGCGCATGCCGGACATGTCGACCACGTCGTCATGCAGCAGGGTCGCGGTGTGCAGGAACTCGATGGTGGCGGCCAGCAGGCGCAGGTCATCGCCTTCGCGGCCCAGGGCCTTGCCGCACAGCAACACTAATAAAGGACGCAGGCGCTTACCGCCCGCCGACGTAATGTAGTCGCCAATTTTGGAGACCAGCGGCACTTTAGACGTCAGCTGCTGCTTGATGATGCCGTCGACGGCGCTAAAATCGTCCGCGACCGCGCGGTAGAAAGCTTGGGGTTGCATCAGCGACAGTCGCTCCAGAAGGGTTGCGCGGCATGCTAGGACCCTGACCCCGCAGTGTCAAGGCGCGATAGACGGCCTCTTGCAACGTATCCGCGCCTTGCGTACAATCGCGCACCCTGAACTTCCTGGGCAGCACCTGCCTTACGCAATTGCATTCGGGACGTCCATCCCATGCAGCCATGCCAGCCAATACCTCTTCTTATAAAGCGCTGGGTGAGCAGGATTATCGGAGAAATACCATGTCGTACGCAGTAATTGTTACTGGTGGCAAGCAATACAAGGTCGCCCCAGGTGAATACCTGAAGATCGAAAAACTGGAACTCGCTACCGGCGACTCCGTGACTTTTGATCGCGTTCTGTTGGTCGCCAATGGCGATGACGTGAACATTGGCGCTCCAGTTGTTGCTGGCGCTACCGTTGTGGCTGAAGTGATCTCCCAAGGTCGTCACGATAAAGTCCGCATCATCAAGTTCCGTCGTCGTAAGCACCACATGAAGCGTATGGGCCACCGCCAGTGGTACACCGAGATCAAAATCACCGGTATTCAGGCTTAATTTCAGCCTAATTCCTCACTAGGAGAATTGACTCATGGCACACAAAAAAGCTGGTGGTAGTACCCGTAACGGTCGCGACTCAGAAGCCAAACGCCTTGGCGTGAAGATGTATGGCGGCCAGGTTATCATTCCGGGCAACATCATCGTGCGTCAGCGCGGCACCCAATTCCACGCCGGTTACGGTGTTGGCATGGGTAAAGATCACACTCTGTTCGCTAAAATCGACGGCGTGATCAAGTTCGAAGTAAAAGGCGCCTTCGGTCGCCGTTACGTGAGCATCGTCCCGAAGACTGACGTCGTCGCGGCATAATTACGTAGTTGCTGGAAAAGCCCTGTCTTGCGACGGGGCTTTTTCGTTTGTGGAGTGAGTCTCTTGCAAAGCTGTTTGTAATGAGCTCAAGCGCTGGATTTGCGGTCGTTGATTGAGGTCGCTGCGCTCATTTTTGCAAGAGTCTTATGTCTTGGTTTCTTAAGCTCGTCCGTGCGGCGAGAGGCGTTTTGTTATGAAGTTCGTTGATGAAGTTTCCATCCGAGTAAAAGCAGGCGACGGCGGTAACGGTTGCATGAGTTTCCGTCGCGAAAAATTCATCGAAAACGGTGGCCCTAACGGCGGTGACGGCGGTGACGGCGGTTCCATCTACATGATGGCCGACGAAAACCTCAACACCCTGGTGGACTACCGTTACACCCGGCACTTCGATGCCGAGCGTGGTTCCAACGGCGGCAGCACCGATTGCACCGGTAAAAAAGGTGAAGACATGGTGCTGCGCGTACCGGTCGGCACCACGATCATCGACTCCGCGACCCAGGAAGTGATCGGCGACCTGACCAAGGCCGGCCAGAAGCTGATGGTTGTGCAGGGCGGCTGGCACGGTCTGGGTAACACCCGTTTCAAGTCCAGTACCAACCGTGCGCCACGCCAGACCACGCCAGGCAAGCCGGGCGAGCAGCGTGACCTCAAGCTGGAAATGAAAGTACTGGCCGACGTGGGCCTGTTGGGCCTGCCGAACGCCGGCAAAAGTACCTTCATCCGCTCGGTCTCGGCCGCCAAGCCAAAAGTCGCCGACTACCCGTTCACCACCCTGGTGCCAAACCTGGGCGTGGTCAGCGTCGACCGTTGGAAAAGCTTCGTGATCGCCGACATTCCCGGCCTGATCGAAGGGGCTTCCGAAGGCGCCGGCCTGGGTATCCGTTTCCTCAAGCACTTGTCGCGTACCCGTTTGCTGCTGCACCTCGTCGACATGGCGCCGCTGGATGACACCAGCGCACCGGACGCCGCCGAAGTGATCGTCAACGAACTGACCAAGTTCAGCCCGTCCCTGGCTGAGCGTGATCGCTGGCTGGTGCTGAACAAGTGCGACCAGATCCTCGAGGAAGAGCACGAGGAGCGCGTCAAGGAAATCGTCGATCGCCTGGAGTGGACCGGTCCGGTCTACGTGATCTCGGCTATCGCCAAAGAAGGCACCGAGCGCCTGACCCGCGACATCATGCGTTACCTGGAAGACCGCGCCGACCGCCTGGCGGCCGACCCGGTGTTCAAGGCCGAACTCGCCGAGCTCGACCAGCGCATCGAAGACGAAGCCCGCGCCCAGCTGCAAGCCCTGGACGACCAGCGTGCCTTGCGCCGCAGCGGCGTGAAGTCGGTCCATGACATCGGCGACGATGATTGGGACGAAGAAGACGTGGATGATGAAGACGGTCCGGAAATCATTTACGTGCGCGACTGATTCGTTGCAGTAAACTTAAGCGCCGCTCACTCGAGCGGCGTTTTGGTATCTGGGGATACCTGCAGTCACGAATGTAGTCACGAATAACGTTATGGGCGGCGCTGGGTCGCGTCCCGCCCTCTAACTAAGGTTGAAGATGATGCGGAGCAAAGTGACAGGTGCGCAGCGCTGGGTCGTAAAGATCGGAAGTGCGTTGCTGACGGCGGATGGCAAAGGGCTGGATCGCGCAGCCATGAGCGTGTGGGTCGAGCAGATGGTGGCCTTGCATGAGGCCGGCGTCGAGTTGGTGCTGGTCTCGTCCGGAGCGGTTGCCGCCGGGATGAGCCGCCTCGGCTGGACCGCGCGACCCAGCGCGATGCACGAACTGCAAGCCGCTGCCGCCATCGGTCAGATGGGCCTGGTGCAAGCCTGGGAATCCAGCTTCGCCGAGCACGGCCTTCACACCGCGCAGATCCTGCTGACCCACGACGACCTGTCCGACCGCAAGCGCTACCTCAACGCCCGCAGTACGTTGCGCGCGCTGGTGGAGCTCAAGGCGATCCCGGTGATCAACGAAAACGACACGGTGGTCACCGACGAAATCCGTTTCGGCGACAACGACACCCTGGCCGCCCTGGTGGCCAACCTGGTGGAAGCCGATCTGTTGGTGATCCTCACCGACCGCGACGGCATGTTCGACGCCGACCCGCGCACCAACCCCGACGCCAAATTGATCTACGAAGCCCGCGCCGATGACCCGGCGCTGGACGCCGTGGCCGGCAGCGTCGGCGGCGCGCTGGGCCGTGGCGGCATGCAGACCAAGCTGCGTGCGGCGCGCCTGGCGGCGCGTTCGGGTGCCCACACGATCATCGTCGGCGGGCGCCTGGAGCGCGTGCTCGACCGCCTCAAGGCCGGTGAGCGCATCGGTACGCTGCTGTCGCCGGAACGCGGCATGCTGGCCGCGCGCAAGCAGTGGCTGGCCGGGCATTTGCAGACCCGCGGCACCCTGGTACTCGACGATGGCGCCGTGACGGCGTTGTCCCTGGGTCACAAGAGCCTGCTGCCGGTGGGCGTCAAGTTGGTGCAGGGCAGCTTCCGCCGTGGCGAGATGGTGGTGTGCGTGGCGCCGGACGGTCGTGAGATCGCCCGCGGCCTGGCCAACTATAGCGCGCTGGAAGCGCAGAAAATCATCGGGCAGTCGTCTGAGGCGATTGTCGGTCTGTTGGGTTACATGGCGGAACCGGAACTGGTCCACCGCGACAACCTGATTCTGGTTTAAACGAAAGGAATACACGATGCGTGTGATGAAGGGATTGCTCGGCCTGCTGTTGGCCATGCCGTTGCTGGCGTCGGCCGAAGAGATCGGCCAGGTGTCGACGGTGTTCAAGTTTGTCGGCCCCAACGACCGGATCGTGGTCGAAGCCTTCGATGACCCCAAGGTCGATGGCGTGACCTGCTACCTGTCCCGCGCCAAGACCGGCGGCGTCAAAGGCGGCTTGGGTCTGGCCGAAGACCGCTCCGAGGCGTCGATTGCCTGTCGCCAGGTCGGGCCGATCCGCTTCAAGGGAGAACTCAAGGATGGCGACGAAGTGTTCAAGGAACGCACGTCGCTGGTGTTCAAGACCATGCAGGTGGTGCGCTTCCTCGACAAGAAGCGCAATACCCTGGTGTACCTGGTCTACAGCGACCGCCTGATCGAAGGCAGCCCGCAGAACGCCGTTACCGCGATTCCGATTTTGCCGTGGCCGACCGCGCAGTGATCCGCAGGCGAGTTTTGTAATCGGCGTCTATGATTGCAGGCTTGCGGGTTGTAATCTCGAAGAGCCGCAATGCAAAGAACATGGGATATCTGGAGTTCGTCATGAGTGCTTTCCACGACCTGAAACTCAAAGCGTTGGACGGACAAGAGCTGCCACTGGCGCCCTTCAAGGGCAAAGTTGTGCTGGTGGTCAACGTGGCCTCCAAATGTGGCTTGACCCCGCAATACGCGGCGTTGGAAAACCTCTATCAGCAGTACAAGGACCAGGGGTTTACCGTACTCGGCCTGCCCTGTAACCAGTTTGCGGGCCAGGAACCGGGGACCGAGAAAGACATCCAGGAATTCTGCAGCCTCAATTACGGGGTGAGCTTTCCGCTGGGCAGCAAACTCGATGTGAACGGCCCTGAGCGTCACCAGTTGTACCGCTTGTTGGCGGGCGAGGGCGCCGAGTTTCCTGGGGACATCACCTGGAACTTCGAGAAATTCCTGCTGGGCAAAGACGGGCGGGTGCTTGCGCGTTTCTCGCCGCGAACGGCACCGGATGATCCGGCCGTCGTCCAGGCCATCGAAAAAGCCCTGAGCTGATCCCCTGACCTGTAGGCGTGAGCGTGCTCGCAAAAAATCCAGGCGCACCGCGTTGATCCAGTATGAACGCGTTATCGTTGACGATTTTCGCGAGCCAGCTCGCTCCTACAGGTGTCCGGCATTTCTAAGCCTTAATCACCCTGATCAATAGTGCTACTCAGCACGCTGCACGCGCCATATTATCGGCATCATAAAAACCGTCTTTCGTGGAGTGTTGCCATGCCTGTCCAAGCCTTGTTCAAACCGTTCCACCTCGGAACGCTGCAACTGTCGAGTCGTGTGGTAATGGCGCCGATGACCCGTTCGTTTTCCCCGGGCGGTGTCCCCAATTCCAAAGTCATCGAGTACTACCGCCGCCGCGCCGCGGCGGGTGTGGGCCTGATCATCACCGAAGGCACCGTGGTCGATCACCCGGCGTCCAACGGCTATCCCAATGTCCCGCACTTCTATGGTGAAGCGGCGTTGGCGGGCTGGAAGAAAGTGGTCGATGCCGTGCATGCCGAAGGCGGCAAGATCGTCCCGCAGTTGTGGCATGTGGGCAGCGTGCGCCGCATCGGTACCGAGCCGGATGCCAGCGTACCGGCCTACGGACCGATGGAAAAACTCAAGGATGGCAACGTGGTTGTCCACGGCATGACCCATCAGGACATCAAGGACGTGATTGCCGCCTTCGCCCAGGCGGCCAGGGACGCCCAGCGCATCGGCATGGACGGCGTGGAGATCCATGGCGCCCATGGTTACCTGGTGGACCAGTTCTTCTGGGAAGGCAGCAACCAACGCAGCGACGAATACGGCGGCAGCCTGGCCAACCGTTCGCGTTTTGCCATCGAACTGATCCAGGCCATTCGTGCCGCCGTCGGCCCGGATTTTCCGATCATCCTGCGTTTTTCCCAGTGGAAGCAGCAGGACTACACCGCGCGCCTGGTGCAAACCCCCGAGGCTTTGGGCGAGTTTCTCAAGCCGCTGTCCGACGCCGGCGTGGATATTTTCCACTGCTCCACCCGGCGCTTCTGGGAGCCGGAGTTCGAAGGTTCCAACCTCAACCTGGCCGGCTGGACCCGCCAGCTCACCGGCAAGCCGACCATCACTGTCGGCAGCGTCGGCCTGGATGGCGAGTTCCTGCAGTTTATGGTCAACACTGACAAGGTTGCGCAACCGGCCAGCCTGGAGAAGCTGCTGGAGCGTTTGAACAACGATGAGTTTGATCTGGTCGCCGTCGGCCGTGCCCTGCTGGTGGACCCGGATTGGGCGGTGAAGGTCCGCGAACACCGCGAGGGCGACATCCTGCCGTTCAGTCGTGAGGCGTTGACGACCCTGGTGTAACGGGCCGGGCTCCCGGTGGTTGCCACCGGGAGCTGTTCAGTTGGAGCGGTCAATACTCTACTGACTTGCGCAGCTCCTGGCGGTGATCGGTCTTGTGCCCGTCTTGGCGCGCAGCCTGGTCATAGGTGGGCGGTGCTGCTCGAGACTGATCCAGCCATTGTTGCTGACGCATCCACTCTGCGGTTGGCATGTTGATGCCATTGCGCACTCCCATTCCGTAAATTGCCATATCTCAGGGTCTCCATTGATCTAAGGGACCTGCGTTAGCAGCAGGTATCAATGATTGGTCATCCACCGTTCACCGTTCCAGGGGGAAATATCGAGTAAACCTTGCGCAACCTATGGCAATCGGTGTGCAACACGGTCCGCTAGCTCGGGCGGGAGGCCGGGTAGACAGCGCCCGGCCTCCCGCCGGTTTTCAGCGCGTTGGGTTTTTCAAGGCCTATTGTCTTGTTGTTGGCCTATCCGAATTAACCGTAGTAGGCATCTTCCGCCCGTTCGGAATGGACCGCGGCATATTGCGTGGTGGCGTAGGATGCTTGACCGTCATGCGTTGACGGGCGGTCAGTGAACTGTGGGCGATAGCCGCCGCCGTTGTGCGGACGTTCCCATTGATTCTGCGGCGGCTGCCAGTTGTTTTCCGGGCGTGTGGGTTGCGGGCGATAGCCGCCGTTCTGTGGCGGGCGTTGCCAGTCGTTCTGCGGCGGCTGCCAGTTGTTTCCAGGGCGCGTGGGTTGCGGGCGATAGCCGCCGTTCTGTGGCGGGCGCTGCCAGTCGTTCTGTGGCGGCTGCCAATCGTTTCCAGGGCGCGACGGTTGCGGGCGTTGCCATTGGTTGCCCGGACGTGCCGGCTGCGGGCGGTTCCAGCCGTGGTTCGCGTTATAGGGCTGTGGGTGTGACGGTCGTCCGTGATCGTACTGGGCGCTGTTGGATGGGCAGGTGTCTGTCGGCCCTTGAGTGGGCGTGTTGAACGGTTGGAATCGCAGCGCCATTGATCCATTTATCAGTGTCGACATAGTGCTCTCTAATTAATGTTTCATCATGAATGACCTGCCTTTTTTGAGTGCGTCCAGAGACAGACACCTCTTCCCTGGCAGGTGTCATGTAGGTGGCGATAAATCGCGCGACGTTCCGGAAATATCCTGTTGTGGCGTGCCGACTCCGATGGCTTCAGGTAAAAAATCCTAATGTTGAAGCCGTTATTCAGGGGGAAGGCTGGAGGGACGGCGAACTAACTGACGTTATTCGCAGATCGTTCAACGAACATAAGGCTGCGTTGGAGCGGCCAACGGTTCTGCGCACACATCGCGTAACTGGTTCTCGAACTGCTCGATGATCGCCGGCCAGCCCTGGTGACTGGCATGATGGCGCGCATTGAGGCGGGCCCTGCGCAAATGCTCGCGATCTTCCAGCAGCCAATTGGCCGCGTCGCAGAACGCTTCCTCATCGCCGGGCATCGCCAGCACGCCGTTGTAACCGTGGCGGATATGCTGGGTCGCGGCCGCCTGGTCATATGCCACCACCGCGAGCCCGGAGGCCATGGCTTCCAACACCACGTTGCCGAAGGTTTCGGTCAGGCTGGGAAACAGGAACAGGTCTCCCGAGGCGTAGTGTCGCGCCAGTTCTTCGCCGCGCTGGGTGCCGCAGAATATGGCGTGCGGCAGGTCGTGCTCGAGCAGCGCGCGTTGCGGTCCGTCGCCGACCACGATCAGTTGCAGGCGACGCTGTGGATAAGTACTGCGCAAGGCATCGAAGCAGCGCTTGAGCATGCCCAGGTTCTTTTCCTGCGCCAGGCGCCCGACGTGCAGCACTGCAATATCGTCATTGCCCAGGCCCCAGCTTTCGCGCAAGGCGTTATCGCGCTTGGCCGGGTGGAACAACTGGCTGTCGACCCCGCGCGACAACATCCCCAGGCGTTCGAAGTGGCGGCGCTCCAGCTCCAGGCGTTGGCTGGCGCTGGGTACCAGGGTCAAGGTCGAGCGGTTATGAAACCAGCGCAGGTAGTGCGTGACCACGCGGCTCAACATGCTCAGGCCGTACTGGTTCGAGTACTGCTGGAAATTGGTGTGAAAACCGCTGACCACGCTGATCCCCAAGCGACGCGCTGCACGTAGCGCTGACAACCCGAGCGGTCCTTCTGTGGCGATGTACAGCACATCCGGGCGTTGGCGTGTCCAACGGCGCAGCAGCTTGTGCATCGACGACTGGCCCCATTGCAGGCCTGGATAGCCGGGCAGCGGCCAACCGCGGCACAGCAGCAATTCGTTGTCGCTGGGGCGGCTTTGGTCAATGCCTTGGCGCGGGCGCACCAGTTCGACCTGATGGCCGCGCGCGCGCAAACCCTCGCACAGGCGACCCAATGTATTGGCCACCCCGTTGATCTCTGGCGGGAAGGTTTCGGTAATCAGAGTGATGTGAAGCGAAGCTGTCGTCATGACCCACAGTGTCGCTGTGGGCTGTGTCGCCGATGTGTCATACAGATGATGGATTTATGACGGGCATTGGCGGCGGGCGGCAATGCGCCAATCCTTTAAGCACAGAGCCCTTCGGCTCTGTGCAGATCGCTGGCCGGGGGGCTCAGAAGGTGATTTTAGACGGCGTGACGTAGCTCGTATCTTGCACACCGAGCACTTTATTTTGCGGGCCGAATTCACGGTCGCCAGGGTTCAGAGTCCCGTTCGCGTTTGGGGGCACGCTGATCGAGCTACTGTCTGTTGGTTTTGTATTCTGGTCCCTGGATGGAAAGTCGGGAAGCAGTGGCCCGGACCAGGGTCCTGGTTTTGATGGCGGGACGCTGGGTGGGGTGCGGGGTGGCCCGCTGGGAGGCGCGTCGGGCCTGGGTGCTCGGTTTTTTGGCGGGGTGCGGGATGGCTGCCATTTGTGACGCTGGCCGGGCCAGGGTGCTGGGTTTGTTGGCGGGGTGGGGGATGGCCCGATGGGAGGCGGGTCGATCCTGAGTCCTGTGTTTGTTGGCAGGTTGGCAAGCGTGCTGATCATTGTGAGGTTCCTGTTGTCACGGGTTTGGTTGCCGACCTCGGTTGCCCCAAGGTCGGCTCAGGTTGTGTGGCCTCAAAAAACAATCAGTTCCGGCACCGGTCGACCGGCCAGCGTACCGTTATCGCGGTGTGTTCAACGCCGTCTCGGCACCTTGCTCGCGCACCAAGAACAACGTCGCCCCGGCCACCGCCGCCGGCATCATCAACAGGTTGACCACCGGCACCAGCAGCACCAGGTAGACGCTGCCGCCGAAGCTCATGCTCTGCCAGCGTTTCTGGCGCAGCCAGGCGAGCATTTCGTTCCAACCCAGCTTGTGGTTGTCGGCCGGGTAGTCGATGTATTGGATCGCCATCATCCACACGCCGAACAGCAGCCACAACGGCGCGGCGATCAGGTTGACCACCGGAATGAACGACAGGATAAACAGGCCGATGGCCCGCGGCAGGAAGTAGCCCAGCTTGCGCATCTCCCGCGCCAGGGTGCGCGGGACCATCGCCACCAGCTCGGCCCAACTGAACGGCGGGAAATCGTCGGTGCCACGCACCACCACTTCAACTTTCTCCGCGAGAAAACCGTTGAACGGCGCAGCGATGACATTGGCGAGCATGGTGAAGGTGAAAAACACCATCAACACCACCAGCACCACGAACAGCGGCCACAGGATATAGCTGAGGAAACTCAGCCAGCCGGGCAGCGTCGGCATCAACGCGTCGACCCACAGGCTGAACTGATGGCCGGCGAAATAGATCAGGCCGACGAACAGCACCAGGTTGATCGCCAGCGGCAGCAGCACAAACAGGCGCAGGCCGGGGCTCAACACCAGTTTGAGGCCTTCACGCAGGTATTGCGGACCGGAAAGAACAGGGGCGGGCATGGAGAACTCCGAGCAGAATGACGAACGCGCCGACCTTACCGGCTTTGCCTTCAGGACGAAAGCACGCGCAATGCCAGGACATCAGCAGAAACAAACGCGTCGATCAGCTGGGCCTGCTGCATAGATACTGCCTATGAGCTGGATTGTTATTCCGTATTTCCTTAATCTTGCCTCCCTCTATACGCTGCACCCATTATTTTCAGGATCTGCGAGTTCAAGCCTTCCCCAAGTGCTTCGCGGTCCTTTTTTATTCCAGCCGCCTTGTTGTCCGGGCGGTCGACAGGAGTGAGTCATGTCTGATACCCGTCATTCGCGAGTGATTATTCTCGGTTCCGGCCCTGCCGGTTACAGCGCTGCTGTCTACGCTGCCCGAGCCAACCTCAAGCCACTGCTGATCACCGGCATGCAGGCGGGCGGTCAGTTGACCACCACCACTGAAGTCGACAACTGGCCGGGCGACGTCCACGGTCTGACCGGCCCGGTGCTGATGGAGCGTATGAAAGAGCACGCCGAGCGCTTCGAAACCGAGATCGTGTTTGACCACATCAACCAGGTCGACTTCTCGAAAAAGCCTTACAGCCTGACCGGCGACAGCGGCGTCTACACCTGTGACGCGCTGATCATCGCGACCGGCGCCAGCGCCCGTTACCTGGGCCTGCCGTCGGAAGAAGCGTTCATGGGCAAGGGCGTGTCCGCCTGCGCGACGTGCGACGGTTTCTTCTACCGCAACAAGCCGGTCGCCGTGGTCGGCGGTGGCAACACGGCCGTGGAAGAGGCGCTGTACCTGGCCAACATCGCCAGCACCGTGACCCTGATTCACCGTCGCGAAACCTTCCGCGCCGAGAAGATCCTGATCGACAAGCTGCACGCGCGTGTCGCTGAAGGCAAGATCATTCTCAAGCTCAACGCCACCCTGGATGAAGTCCTCGGCGACAACATGGGCGTGACCGGTGCGCGCCTGAAAAACAACGACGGCAGCTTCGACGAGCTGACAGTCGACGGCGTGTTCATCGCCATCGGCCACACCCCGAACACCTCGCTGTTCGAAGGCGTGCTGGACGCCAAAGACGGTTACCTGGTGGTGCAGGGCGGTCGCGAAGGCAATGCCACGGCGACCAACATCGAAGGCATCTTCGCCGCCGGTGACGTGGCTGACCACGTGTACCGCCAGGCCATCACCTCGGCCGGCGCCGGTTGCATGGCGGCCCTGGATGCCGAGCGTTACCTCGACGGTTTGCAGAACGCTTAGGTCTGAACCCGCTGAAATGAAAAAACCGGCGAAAGCCGGTTTTATGCGCGGGATTTGATGATCCATCGCTATCTCAATTTGGTAATCCAACCACTGTGGGAGCTGGCTTGCCTGCGATAGCGGTGTGTCAGCCAACGTCTATGCAGGATTTACCGCCGCCATCGCAGGCAAGCCAGTTCCCACATTAAATCGGCTTTGCACGTTGGATCAGCGGCGAGTCAGAGGTTGCTGGTCAAACTTCACACCCGCCAACCCATGCGCGATCAACGCCCGAATATTGCCATGGTCACTGCCCTCAGGCGTGGCGACCACCGAACGGTAATGCTCGCCAAACGCCAACAAGGCGTGCTGGTCGCTCAACCCTTCCAGCAAGGCCAGGCCCAGGGTCTTGCACGAACCTTCGTTCTGCCCGGCGGCGTTTTCCACGGTGCCGTTGGTGAAGGCTTGCGGCTGGTAGTCGTAACCGGCGGCAACGAAGGCCAAGGTGTCGGCGAAGAGATGTTCGCCGCTGTCGAGGCTGGCGCGCAGGGTGTTCAGGTCAGTCATGGGGTTTTCCTTTGGCGAACGCCGCCTGTTGTTCGGCGCTGGCTTCTTGCTGGTATTGGGCTTTCCACTCGGCATACGGCATGCCGTACACCACTTCGCGCGCGTCATCGAGGCTCAGCGCGATCTGGCGCTCGTCGGCCTCGGCCTTGTACCACTTGGACAGGCAGTTGCGGCAGAAGCCGGCGAGGTTCATCAGGTCGATATTCTGCACATCCTTGCGGCTGTCCAGGTGTGCGACCAGCCGCCGAAAGGCGGCGGCTTCGAGTTCGAGGCGTTGTTGATCGGTCATAGGGTTCACGTAAATCCAGGGGTTAGCGGCTGGCCGCCAGGGTAATCGAAACCGATTCGGCAAAGCGCAGCGCGTGGGGCTTGTCCACTTCGACTTCGGCGTACAGCACCGACTCGTTGCTCATCACCAGGTCCAGCAGTTCCTGGGTCAGGCGCTCCAGCAGGGCGAAGCGGTTGCCTTCGACGTGGGCGATGATCGCCTTGGTGATGGTGCGGTAATTCAACGCGTGGTCGATATCGTTGTCGCGCACGGCGTCCTGGGCGGCATACAGGATGGTCAGGTTGATCAGCACATCCTGCTTGTTGAGGATTTCATCCTCGTTGATGCCGATATAGGTGCGCAGGCACAGGTCCTTGACCCGGATGCGCGCCATGCCTGGTTGAAGTTGTGGCATTGCTACTTGCTCCGTCCAATCAGTTGCAGGAACTCCATGCGCGTGGTGTTCGACTCGCGGAACGCGCCGAGCATCACCGAGGTGTTCATGGTTGAATTCTGTTTTTCCACGCCGCGCATCATCATGCACATGTGCTTGGCTTCGATCACCACCGCCACGCCGGAGGCCTGGGTCACGTCCTGGATGGCGTCGGCGATTTGCCGCGTGAGGTTTTCCTGGATCTGCAGGCGCCGCGCGAACATGTCGACGATGCGCGCCAGCTTCGACAGGCCCAGCACCCTGCCGGTCGGAATATAGGCCACATGAGCCTTGCCGATAAAGGGCAGCAGGTGGTGCTCGCACAGCGAGTACAGTTCGATGTCCTTGAGGATCACCATCTCGTCATTGTCGGAGGCGAACAGCGCACCGTTGACGATCTCTTCGAGGTTTTGCTCGTAGCCATGACACAGGTATTGCATGGCTTTGGCGGCACGCTTGGGGGTGTCGAGCAGGCCTTCGCGTTCCGGGTCTTCACCCAGGCCTTTAAGGATCTCGCGATAGTGGTGGGGCAGGGATAAGGTCATACAACATCCTCACAAACGGCTTACTTGATATGCCGCCCACCGTTGACGGTCAGGGTGGTACCGGTGACGTAGGGGTTGTCCAGCAGGTAACGCACGCTCTGGTAAATCACCTCGGGCCCGGGCTCGATGCCCAGTGCCGACTTGGCCAGTACCTGGGCACGGTAGGCCGCGTCGTCGCCTTCGTTGAACATCACCATCGCCGGGGCGATGCCGTTGACTTTGATCAGCGGCGCAAACTGCGCGGCAAACGACAGCGTGAGGCTGTCGAGCCCGGCCTTGGTGGCGCAGTAGGCGATGTGCTGGCGGCTGCCCTTGCGCACCACATCATCGCTGATATGCACGATGTCGGCGGGTGAAGAGCGATGCAGCAAGGGTGAACAATGCAGGTTGATCAGGTACGGCGCAAGCATGTGTACGCTGAACATGTCGGTAAAGGCACGGCTTTCGTCGCCCGGGGTTTCCGCGATCCAGGCCGAAGCGTTGTGGATGATCGCGCGCAGGCTTTGGGTATGACGCTTCAACTCGGCGATAAACGCAAGAATCCCGGCTTCGCTGGAGAAGTCGGCAAACACGCCGATCGCGCCACGCTCGCGTAGCGCCTGCACGCCGGGGCGTTCGCTGCGGTAGCTGAAAAGCACCGAGTGGCCCTCGTCGAGCAGGCGTTCGGCACAATGCAGGCCGACGCGCTGGCCGGCGCCGGTGATCAGGATCGGGGCGTTCGTTGCAGTCATGGGAGGCTCGAGTCGCTGGCAGGGTCAAATCATACCAGTGACGAGCCCCCCTGTACTCACGCCGCGGCTTCGCTGGCCTTGGCGCGTGGCGGCGAAGGGTGCAACCAGTTGGCCAGCAGGTGGGTCGAGAGTGGAATGAACAAGTAGACCATCAGCGGAGTGAGCGCCAAGGTGCTGACCAGCACGCGGCTGAACAGGTCCAGCCCGCCGAGCAATGGCCCCAGGCCGAAGTTGAACAGCAACGACACCGGGAAAAACGCCAGCCAGATCGCCACCGCCTGTTTCCAGCGCGGCGGCCGTGTACCTACTGCACCGAACCAGCCATCGATGCCGCGCACGCGATGCTCGGACGGGTCGGCAAACAGCTCGCTGCCCCGGCTCAGCCACGCGCTGCGTGACGCGGAAAATTCCCAGGCATGCAGGGTTTTTTCGTCGGCAAAGCGGAAAATAATCTGAAATTCATCATCAAGGGGCGGGGGGGCGAGGACGCCGGAGCCCAGGTAGCCCGGGAAGTCAGTGGCCAGTCGCTCGCCTTCGCGCAGCCAGGCCATCAGCTCTTCATAGCGGCCCTTGGCCACGCGGCGCGCAACCATCAGGGTGACGGGTGAGGTAGACATTGTGTATCTCCAAATAGACGGGTGCGCTGAACCGGGTAGGTGGCGCACAGACGACGCTGCGGGGGTGTTGCAGCGACGCTTTATCGGTAAGCAAGGATTATTCCTGTTTTGCAGAAATACGCCAGCGACATCGGTCCGATAGGCACACACCTTGATATACATCGCGGTAAAGGCGTTAAATGGGACTCACTTTCAAACGGACGTTCATGACCTCTGATGCCCGAAATCACTGCTCCTGTTCGCGAATCTACCGCCCCCAGCCCTGCCGATTCCGATGAGTTGTTTCCGATTCGTGACGTGTCGAGATTGACGGGCATCAACCCGGTCACCCTGCGCGCCTGGGAGCGGCGTTACGGCCTGATTCAACCCACGCGCACCGAAAGCGGGCATCGTCTGTACTCCAGGGCCGATATTCAAACGGTTCATCGCATTGTCGATTGGATCGAACGTGGCGTGGCCGTGAGCAAAGTGGGCAAGATCCTTGCGCGTGACGATCAGCAGGCCGCCGCCGTGCGTGTCGAGCACGACACGGTCGAGCAAGGCGAATGGCCGCAATGGCAGGCGCGCCTGGTGCTGGCCGTGGGCGCGTTCGATGATCGTCAACTGGAGCAACTGTACAACCAGGTGATCGCCACCTACCCGCTCAACGTCGCGTTCCAGGACATCCTGATGCCTCTTTGGAACGACCTGTTGCGTCATCAGGGGCGCTTCGGCCAAGCCAGTGAATGGCTGTTCTTCGACAACTTCCTGCGGGTGCGGGTGTTGCAGCGTTTGCAACTGGTGTGTGCGTCGGCGGCGCCACGGGTATTGCTCGCGGCCATTCCCGGCGAGTGCCGTAAATTGGAATTGCTGGTGGCGGGGCTGTTGATCGGTCGAGACGATCTGGCCGTGAAGGTGCTGGGGATGGGTCAGCCTTTCGATGAATTGACGCTGGTGTGTGAAAAGACGCAACCCGAGGCGCTGGTCCTCTTCTCCAATTACTCACACACCCAAGCGTTGGCCGGGCGTTTGAACCGCCTGGCGTTGACCCTCGATTGCCCGCTGTTTCTTGCCGGTGCCGCGTCAGACCTGGCCCAGGCCGATCTGACGGGCTCCGCCGTTGGCTGCCTGGGCAATGAAGGACGCTTGATGCAACGGCGCTTGCAGCAATTTCTCAGCGGTAACCTGGATACCTGAAGGTCAGGCGTGCATCTGCGGATGTACCAGGCGGTGCTGGTGCAGGATGAATTGGCGCAGGCGCTCGGTCTCATCCGGGTTGCTCTGGCCCAGGCGATAGGCAAACAGTCCCCGTGCGGTTTCCCGCTCCAGCGTGCCGCGTAGCGCAATGCGTTCATAGCCGGAAGGGCTGAACCACAGGGCAAAGGTCTTCGGCGTCTTGATCCGGCCACGGATCTCCACCAGCACACCCTTGAACGAAACCTCATGCACCCACAGCGCACTCGGGTTGCCCCTGACATTTTCCAGCGCCACCGGCGTTTCAAGAGCCAGGCGCCACGGACGAATCATGGGCCCGTCTTCAAAAATGCTCGGCACGCCCAGGCGTAAATGCACGGCATGAAACTCGTCTTCCACCAACTGCAGCGGGAAGGTGAGTTGCTGGTTATCGAATTGCGCCTGGAGGGTGACGTGATCGTGGGCGGCCAGCCGAGTGAGCAAATCGCGAAGCTGCGCAGCGCCGTTGACGGTCAGGCTCGACGATGCATCCCGCAGGTTGAGTTGGGGGTTGTGCTGCATGTCCTGAATGAAATCCAACTCGTCCTGAGTCAGAAGCGCGTCGCGTTGCATTGATCTTGCTCAAGGGGGAGAGTGTTAAAACGCCATTATCCGCTCTAATGACAGCATTTTCTAAGTTTTGTTAGACCCGCTCGTCGCCTTGATCGCTGCCAGCTCGGCCTTGACCTGCGCCAACTCCGCCTCCAATTGCGCGACGCGCTGCTGGGCCTTGACCTGCAAGGTCACGTCCTTTTGCACGCCGACGAAATAGGTCTGCTTGTCGGCATGGTTGTACACCGTTGAAAGCGACAGTTCGTTCCAGAAGTGGCTGCCGTCCTTGCGATAGTTGCGCAGAATTTCCCGGCAGGCGCCGCCGCTGTCCAGTGCTTCGCGAATGGCCATCAGCGCCGGTTGATCACGGTCGCCGGACTGCAGGAAGCGGCAGTCCTGATACAGGACGTCGTCCAGGGTGTAACCGGTCAGGCGCTCGAATGCCGGGTTGACGTAGATCAGCGGTTTGTCCCGGCCTTCCCGCTCGGCCACGACAATCCCGTCGTTGGAAGCGTTGACGACCATTTGCAGCAGCTTGGCGTTAATCATTGCGCGGTCCCTGGCGTGTGCTTGAACTGCCAGTTTATGGCAAGTCTTGAATGTTGCACGACACGCGCCGAAATATTTGCCCCAGCTGGTAATATCCCAGGCTTTCGCTCAATGACAGGATCAGTATTGATGAGAGTCGCCATTCTTTCCGGCTCGGTGTACGGCACGGCTGAAGAAGTCGCCCGCCACGCTGCCGGCATCCTTACATCGGCCGGCTTCGAGGCCTGGCACAACCCGCGCGCGACCCTGGCGGACGTGTTGGCCTTCGCCCCGCAGGCGTTGCTGGCGGTGACGTCCACCACCGGCATGGGTGAACTGCCGGACAACCTGCAACCGCTGTATTCGAGCATCCGCGACCAGTTGCCCGCGGCCTGGCGCGGTTTGCCGGGCGCGGTCATCGGCCTGGGCGACGCCAGCTATGGCGATACCTTCTGCGCCGGCGGCGAGCACATGCGCGAGCTGTTCAGCGAGTTGGGCGTGCGCGAAGTGCAGCCAATGCTGCGCCTGGACGCCAGCGAAAGCGTCACCCCGGAAACCGACGCCGAGCCTTGGTTGGCGGAGTTGATCACTGCCCTGCGCGGCTGACCGGAAACTCCCGCAACAACGCCAGCCAGGCCTGGGCGGCTTTCGACAGATAGGCGCCCTCACGCCAGATAAACGCGATGTCCCAGCGCAGGAAGTCGGGCGCCTTCAGCGTGAGGCGCACCACCCCGGGCCGCACCAGCCCGCGAGCGACCACGCTGGGCAACAGCACCACGCCTTGACCGGCCGCAACCAGGGCGGCGAGAAAATCCGCCTGGCCGCTGCGGCCTCCTTCCTTCGGCGTAAAGCCCACCCGCTGACACGCCTGCGTCAAGCGGTCGTTCAAGACAAAGCTGCGCTGATACATCAGGAACGGTGTGTCTGCCAATTCTTCCAGGCGCACCTGGGCGTTCTGTGCCAAGGGGTGGTTCATCGGCAGCAAGGCATCCAGTGGTTCATCGCAGAAGTCTTGCCAGGCGAATGCCGGGTCGCTGGGTTTCAAGCTGCCGCCCACTTCCAGCTCGCCGCTCAAAATCGCCTGCTCGATACTGCGACTGCCGCCCTCCAGCAACTGGATGGTGACGTTCGGATAGCGCCGGCGGTACTCGGCGAACAGGTCGGCAAACAGCGTATCGCCGCCCAACTGCGGCAAGCCCAGGCGCAACTCGCCACGGGTCAGGTGCTGCATGTCGTCCAGCTCGCTGAGCAACTCATTCTGCAGGCGCAGCATGGCTTCGGCGCGTTGCAGCACAACCTGGCCGGCGGCAGTCAGGCGGATCTGCGAGCCGATGCGGTCGAGCAACGGCGTGCCCAGGCTGTGTTCCAGCTGTGCGACCTGTTTGCTCACGGCGGACTGGCTGATGTGCAGGGTTTTTCCGGCCTGGGTAAAACCGCCGCGGTGGATGACTTCGACAAAACTGCGCAGCTGTTTGAATTCCATGGGTAAGATTCCAGTTTGGAATAGTTGGCAGTCTAACAATTCGCTGTGGGGATGGAAGCGGTCTCTCTAAAATGGAGGCCTACGAGGACCCAAAGCCCATGAAACGTTTAAGCTTCAAACACGTCGGCCGTCTGCTGACTGAATTGGTCGTGCTGCTGGCCATCTACCTGCTCGGTACGCAACTGGTGGCCTGGTTGGCGTGGCCCATCCCCGGTGGGGTGATGGGCCTGGGCCTGTTGCTGGCGGCTTTCGCCACCGGCCTGGTCAAGCCGGCGGCCCTGCAACTGGGGGCGGGCGTGTTGATGGCGGAAATGTTGTTGTTCTTTATTCCTGCCTTGATGAGCCTGCTGGACTACGGCGGCCTGGTGCGCAATGACGGTTGGCGGATTCTGCTGGTGATCGGCTTCAGCACCCTGGCGGTCATGCTGGTGACGGCCTTCACCGTGGAAATGGTGTGTCGCTGGAAGCTGCGCCATGAAGCTTGAACTGATGCCGGTGTTCTGGCTTGCCCTGACCCTGGGCGCGTATTTCTTCAGTCGCTGGATCTACCGTCGGACCGGGCGCTACCTGTTGTCGCCGCTGATCCTGGTGCCCGCGCTGCTGCTCGCGGTGGCCGTGCCGATGCACACTGCCTATGCCGAATACGCCAGCGACACCCATTGGCTGATGCTGGTGCTGGGCCCGGTGACGGTGGCGTTCGCGGTGCCGATCTGGCAGCAGCGACGTTTGCTGGCGCGGTATTGGTCGGCCTTGCTGCTGGGGATGCTGGCCGGCAGCGCGGCGTCCATCGGCACCTCGTTCGGCCTGGCCAAGGCGCTGGCGCTGGACAGTGCGGTGACGATGTCGCTGGTGCCGCGTTCGATCACCACACCGTTTGCCATGCCGATGTCTTCCGACCTCGGCGGCGTGCCGGAACTGACGGCGGTGTTCGTGATGTTCACCGGCGTGTTCGGCGCCATGCTCGGGGGTGTGCTGCTCAAGTGGCTGCCGCTGCGCACGCCTTTGGCACGCGGGGCATTGTTTGGGGTGGGCGCTCACGGCGCGGGCGTGAGCCGGGCCCATGAAGTGGGGGGCGAAGAGGGCTCTGTCGCAGGCCTGATGATGGTGTTGACGGGGCTGCTCAACCTGTTTGCCGCGCCTTTGTTGGCGGCACTTCTCTGACGCGACTTGGACAGATTTAAACTATTCTCATGGCTGACTCGTGCGGCCATCAAGCTGGCTGCGAAGGCAACTACCTGCGCCACGACGTCTGACTACACTGACCCTTCACTTAAAAAATAATAAGAAAGTGCGTCAAGGAGGTCGTTGCCGTGAGCCTAGCCCCCGTTGTATCGCCACAGAGTGTCAAAGATCAGGTCAGCGCCGCCGAATGGCAGACGCGCGTCGATCTGGCTGCGTGCTATCGCCTGGTCGCCCTGCACGGCTGGGATGATCTGATTTTCACGCATATCTCGGCCAAGGTGCCGGGCACCGATGATTTCCTGATCAACCCCTATGGGATGATGTTTCACGAGATCACGGCGTCGAGCCTCATCAAGGTCGACCAGGCCGGCAACAAACGGATGGACAGCCCCTACGACATCAACCCGGCCGGCTACACCATCCACAGCGCGATCCACGAAGTGCGCCACGACGTGGAGTGCGTGTTGCATACCCATACGGCGGCGGGGGTTGCGGTGTCTGCGCAGAAGCAGGGCGTACTGCCGATCAGCCAGCAGTCCTTGTTTGTGTTGTCCAGCCTGGCCTATCACGCATACGAAGGCGTGGCGCTGAACCACGAGGAAAAAGCCCGTTTGCAGGCCGACCTCGGCGACAACAATTTCCTGATGCTGCACAACCATGGCCTGCTGACCTGCGGCGCGACCATCGCCGACACTTTCTTGATGATGTTCACCTTTCAGCGCGCCTGTGATATCCAAGTGCTTGCGCGCAACGGCGGGGCTGAATTGATCGCCATCGACCCGCAGATTCTCGCCGGGGCCAGGGCGATGGTGGCGGCTGTCACAAAGAGCGCCCAAGGTATGGGGGGCGCGCTGGCCTGGCCGGCGCTGCTGCGTAAATTGGACCTGCAAGATCCAGGGTATAAAAGTTGATGCCTCTCGCCGAAATTCCGCTCAGAGCCTGGCGCAAGTGCGGCCAGAGTTTTGTTTTTCGTGGCCACACCATTCGCTATTGGGTGGCCGGGCAGGGTGAGCCGCTGCTGCTGATCCATGGCTTCCCGACCGCCAGTTGGGACTGGCATTACCTGTGGCAGCCCCTGGCCCAGCGCAACCTGGTGATCGCCTGCGACATGCTCGGGTTTGGCGACTCGGCCAAGCCGCTGGATCACGACTATTGCCTGTTGGAACAGGCGGATCTGCAACAGGCGCTGCTCGACCACCTGCATGTGCGACAACCGGTGCATGTGCTGGCCCATGATTACGGGGACAGCGTCGCCCAGGAGTTATTGGCGCGGCATCACGAAGGCCGCTTCCAGATGGCCAGTTGCGTGTTCCTCAATGGCGGGCTGTTCCCCGAAACCCATCGCCTGGCCCTGGTGCAGAAACTGCTGCTCAGCCCCTTGGGCTGGATGATCGGTCGCGCGTTTGGGCGCAATGCCTTGTCCGACAGCTTCAGCCAGATCTTCGGCGCACAGACCCGCCCCAGTGAGAGCGCCCTCGATGATTTCTGGAGCTTGATCGACTGTAATGACGGGCCGCGCATCCTGCATAAACTGATCAACTACATTCCCCAGCGCCGTCGCCTGCGTGAGCGTTGGGTGGGCGCCCTGCAACGTGGCGACGTGCCGCTGCGGGTGATCGACGGCGAGTTCGACCCGATTTCCGGCGCGCACATGGTCGAGCGTTACCGCCAGTTGGTGCCCCACGCCGACACGGTATTGCTGGCCAATATCGGCCACTACCCGCAGATCGAAGCGCCGGTGCAGGTGCTCAAGCATTACCTGGAGTTTCGACAGCAGATCGCGCACGCGCCGCCGCGCATGGCCTATTCCTGAAACAGGCGATCATCCTGCTGCCTTATCGCGCACCATTCAGCCGTGGCCGTATTTATTGTGACCGCAGGCGCCGTGCCTGACACTCGAGCCATTCCCATCGTCGCCATTGGAGTTCGGTATGAGTGAGTCAGTGCAGTTCCAGGATAAGGTCGTGATCGTCACCGGTGCCGGCGGCGGGTTGGGCCGGGCCCATGCGCTGCTGTTCGCCAGGCACGGGGCCAAAGTGCTGGTCAACGATCTCGGCGGTTCCACCCAGGGTGAGGGCGCCAATGCGTCGGCGGCCGACCGTGTGGTCGCACAAATCCGCGAAGCCGGCGGTATCGCCGAAGCCAACCATGATTCCGTCACCGACGGCGAGAAAATCGTACAGAACGCCCTGGATGCGTTCGGCCGTATCGACGTGGTGGTGAACAACGCCGGTATCCTGCGCGACAAGACCTTCCACAAAATGGACGACAGCGACTGGGACCTGGTTTACCGGGTGCATGTCGAAGGTGCCTACAAAGTCACCCGCGCCGCCTGGCCTCATCTGCGCGAACAAAGCTATGGGCGGGTGATTTTTACTGCGTCCACGTCGGGCATCTACGGCAACTTCGGGCAGTCCAACTACGGCATGGCCAAGCTCGGCCTGTATGGCTTGACCCGCACCCTGGCGCTGGAAGGGCGCAAGAACAACATCCTGGTCAACGCCATCGCCCCCACCGGCGGCACGCGCATGACCGAAGGCCTGATCCCGCCGCAGGTGTTCGAGCGCCTCAAGCCGGAACTGGTCAGCCCGCTGGTGGTGTACCTGGGCAGCGAGGCGTGCCAGGAAACCTCAGGCTTGTTCGAAGTGGGCGGCGGCTGGATCGGCAAGACCCGCTGGGAACGCAGCCTGGGTGTGGGCTTCGACCCGGAAGCCGGGTTCTCGCCGGACGACGTGGCCGCGCACTGGCAACAGATCTGTGACTTCGAAGGCGCGGTGCATCCCAAGGACACAATCGAGGCTTTGAAGGAGATGATGGCGAATTTGCAGAAGTTCAGCCTCTGATCATTGCCGGATACACCAGCAATACTGCGGGGCGCTGACGGCGCCCCGTTTTTTTCAGGCATAAAAAAGGCCGCTGCAAAGCAGCGGCCAAAGTAAGACGTTGGATCAAGGAGCGACAGACTCAACGTCAGTGAACACCGGTAACAGATTGAATACAGTAGCCAATCCGTCGAATTTCAGCTGTTCTCCCGAAGGTGGGAGCGGGCCGTTTGCCCTGAAAGCCAGGCAAGAATAGAGGGTTGTAACAAAATGAGTAATAGCGCTTCAGGACAAGGACTGTTACGGATATGACAACAGTCACCCCCTGGCGCCATCCACCGGCCTGATAACCCGCCATCCATGGGGCGCATGCCCCCGCGCAGAGCCGCGCCAGAGCGGCGTTAATCCTTTCGGGCGACAACACGAATACCTCCTTGGTGCGCTTATCGCTCCCGAAGGGCGGCAGTAGGGTGGGGCCTTCTGTCACTCACCGGGGAAGACGCATGACAAAAACAACAATGCGCGCCATCTTCACGCCGCAGGCGCTGGCCGCCGCGGTTGCGTTGGGATGCTGTGCCCAGGCACAGGCTGTTTCGTTCAACATCGGCGAGATCGAAGGGCAATTCGATTCCTCGCTGTCGGTCGGCGCCAGCTGGGGCATGCGCGATGCCGACAAGAAACTGGTGGGCGTGTCCAATGGCGGCACGGGGCAGGCTTCCACCGGGGATGACGGGCGACTGAACTTCAAGAAGGGCGAGACCTTCTCCAAGATCTTCAAAGGCATCCACGACCTGGAACTCAAGTACGGCGACAGCGGCGTGTTCGTGCGCGGCAAGTACTGGTACGACTTCGAGCTGCAGGACGAAGACCGCGAGTTCAAGCAGATCAGCAATCACCATCGCGACGAAGGTGCGCGCTCCTCCGGCTACGAGCTGCTCGATGCGTTCGTCTATCACAACTATTCCATCGCCGACCTGCCGGGCAACGTGCGCGTCGGCAAGCAGGTGGTGAGTTGGGGCGAGAGTACGTTTATCGGTAACTCCATCAACAGCATCAACCCCATCGACGTATCGGCCTTCCGCCGCCCCGGCGCCGAGATCAAAGAAGGGCTGATACCGGTCAATATGCTGTTCGCCTCCCAGAGCCTGACCAACCAACTGACGGTAGAAGGCTTCTACCAGTTGAACTGGGAAAACACCGTGCTGGATAACTGCGGCACGTTCTTTGGTGGCGACGTGGCGGCCCACGGTTGCAACGGTAACTACACGGTCGGCAGCCCGGCGATTGCGCCGTTGCAACCGGTGGCCGCAGCGTTCGGCCAGGGCTTTGAGGTCACGCGTGAAGGCGTCGTGGTGCAGCGCGCCAAGGACCGTGATGCCCGCGATGGCGGCCAATTCGGCGCGGCCTTGCGCTGGCTGGGCGACGACACCGAGTACGGCCTGTACTTCATGAACTACCACAGCCGCACGCCGACCGTCGGCACCCTCACCGCCAACACCAACCTGACCACCATCGGGCGCATCGTCAACGCTGCCAACGCCATTGCGCCAGGCACCGGCTCGGCCCTGGCCCAGAGCACCATGCTCGGCCGTGGCCAGTACTATCTCGATTACCCGGAAGACATTCGCCTGTACGGTGCCAGCTTCTCCACCACCCTGCCCACCGGCACGGCCTGGACCGGGGAAATCAGCTACCGCCCGAATGCGCCGGTGCAACTCAACACCACCGACCTGACCCTGGCCCTGGTCAACCCGATTGCCGGCAACACCGCCTCGCCGATCCACAGCTCGTTCGGTGCCGACAACGCCGGTTACCGGCGCAAGGAAATCACCCAGATCCAGAGCACCATGACTCAGTTCTTCGACCAGGTACTGGGGGCCGAACGCCTGACCCTGGTGGGAGAGGCCGCCTTCGTCCACGTCGGCGGGCTGGAAGCGAAAAGCAAACTGCGCTACGGCCGCGACTCGGTATACGGCGCCTATGGTTACGGTGGCGACACCGACGGTTTCGTCACGGCCAATTCCTGGGGGTATCGTGCCCGCGCCATCCTCGACTACAACAACGTGTTTGCCGGGGTGAACCTCAAGCCCAACCTGTCCTGGTCCCACGACGTCAACGGCTACGGCCCCAACGGCCTGTTCAACCAGGGCGCCAAGGCGATCAGCGTCGGCGTCGATGCGGACTACCGCAACACCTACACCGCCAGCCTGAGTTACACCGACTTTTTTGGTGGCGACTACAACACCCTGACCGACCGCGACTTCCTCGCCCTCAGCTTCGGCGTGAACTTCTGATTTGGCTTAAAGAAGGACAAGACTCTATGCGTAAGTTAATTGCTGTGATGGCCCTGAGTGTGTTGGCCGCCAACGTCATGGCGGCCGTGTCGCCCGAAGAAGCCGCCAAGCTCGGCACCAGCCTGACCCCGGTCGGCGCCGAAAAGGCCGGTAACGCCGACGGCTCGATCCCGACCTGGACCGGCGGCATTCCGAAAAATGCCGGTGCGGTGGACAGCAAGGGCTTCCTCGCCGACCCGTTCGCCAATGAAAAACCGCTGTTCGTGATCACCGCCGCGACCGTCGACAAATACAAGGACAAACTCTCCGACGGCCAGGTGGCGATGTTCAAGCGTTACCCGGAGACCTACAAGATCCCGGTGTACCCGAGCCACCGCACGGTCAACCTGCCGCCGGATATCTACGAGTCGATCAAGCGCAGCGCCCTCAACGTGCATGCGATCAACGACGGCAACGGCCTGGAGAACTTCACCGGCAACCGCTACTACGCGTTCCCGATCCCCAAGAATGGCGTGGAGGTGCTGTGGAACCACATCACCCGTTACCACGGCGGCAACCTGCGGCGCATCATCACCCAGGCCACCCCGCAGACGAACGGCAGCTACACGCCGATCCGCTTTGAAGAAGAAGTCGCGGTGCCGCAGGCGATTCCGGATATTGACCCGGCCAAGGCCGCCAACGTGCTGAGTTTCTTCAAGCAATCGGTAACGGCCCCGGCGCGGCTGGCGGGCAACGTGCTGCTGGTCCACGAGACCCTCGACCAGGTCAAGGAACCGCGCCTGGCCTGGATCTACAACGCTGGCCAGCGCCGTGTGCGCCGGGCGCCGCAAGTGTCCTACGACGGCCCGGGCACCGCGTCCGACGGCCTGCGTACCACGGATAACTTCGACATGTTCTCCGGCGCCCCCGATCGCTATGACTGGAAGCTGGTGGGCAAGAAAGAGATGTACATCCCCTACAACAGCTACAAGCTCGATTCGCCGAACCTCAAGTACGACGACATCATCAAGGCCGGGCATATCAACCAGGACCTGACCCGCTATGAGCTGCACCGCGTGTGGGAAGTGGTCGGCACCGTCAAGCCGAGCGAACGGCACATCTATGCCAAGCGCCACATGTACATCGACGAAGACAGCTGGCAGGTCGCGCTGGTGGATCACTATGACGGCCGCGGCCAACTGTGGCGTGTCGCCGAAGGTCATGCGCAGTTCTACTACGACCATCAGGTGCCGGCCTACACCGTGGAAACCCTGTACGACCTCATCGCCGGACGCTACATCGCCTTGGGTATGAAGAATGAGGAGAAGAGCAGCTTCGTGTTCGGGTTTGCGGCCAAGGCGGCGGACTACACGCCGGCGGCGTTGAGGGCTTCGGGCGTGCGTTGATGCCTTCGGACGTGCGCTGATGCCTGTTTGAAATGCAATCCCAATGTGGGAGGGGGCTTGCCCCCGATGGCGGTGGATCAGCTACAGAGAGCTGACTGATCCACCGCCATCGGGGGCAAGCCCCCTCCCACATTGGGTTTTGTGCATGGTCATTAATCACCCTGCTGAATACTTCTTCAATATTCGCCGAGCACGGGGCTAGGGTAGGTGTCAGGTTGCATAACAATAAAAACGCAGGATGCAGCAATGACTGCCATGACACGCTGCCTGGACCGTCCTGGATTCATGCCACGGCTGTCCGCCCATCATCTGTTGCGCCCGCGCCTGGCCGAGCCGTTGTTGGCGGCGCAGGCGCGGGTCAAGTTGCTCTGTGCCCCGGGCGGCAGTGGCAAGAGCGCGTTGCTCGCCGAGTGCGCCTTGCAGGCGCCGGCGGGTTGTCAGGTGTACTGGCTACCGCTCAATGGCGTGCCGCTAAGCCCGCTGGATTTGTGCCGGCGCCTGGCGCACAACCTGGGCCTGGCGTTTACCGATGAAGCCACGCTGCTGCAGGATCTCAGCCGCTGGCAGACGTCGGCGTGGCTGTTTCTCGATGATTTCAGCCGGCTGCCCGCGCCCGAACTGGACGCCTTGCTCGACCGCCTGCTCAGCGCCAGTCACCCGGCGCTGACCTGGTGGCTGGGTGCGCGGCGGCGCCCTGCGTGCAACTGGCCGCGGCTGCTGCTCGACGATGAGCTGCTGGAATGCAGCGCGGCCGAGTTGATCTTCAGCTCCGAGGAAGTCCAGGCCCTGCTCGGCGAGGCGCCGGGTCACAGCGTCGAGCGCGTGATGCGGTTCAGCGCCGGTTGGTGCGCCGGGGTTCGCATCGCCTTGCTCGGCGATGGCCATCCCGACAAGACCTTGCTCGACTACCTGCAACACGAGCTGTTCAGCACCTTGCCGGCGGAACTGGAGGAAGCCTGGCGGGTGCTGGCGCATTTGCCGCGTTTCAACGCGGGCTTGTGCGAGCACCTGTTCGGCTTTGGCGATGGCGCTCAGTACCTGCGGGACTTGCAGGCGCTCGGCGCATTTATCCAGCCCTGGGACGATGCCGCCGACTGGCTGCAAGTCTTCGCGCCGCTTGCGCAGTTGATACGGGAGGAGCCCTGGCCGGCCAAACGCTCCTGGCACCGACGGGCCTGCCAATGGTTCAGCGCCGAGGGCGACTGGCAAGCCGCGTTCGAGCAGGCGCTGCTGGCCGAAGAATACGAAGTGGCCGTCAGCCTGTTGCAGCACTTCAGCTTCGAAGACCTGTTCCGCCAGCAGAATGCCGTGCTGTTGTTGCGCCTGCATGAACAACACGGTGACGAGCTGATGCTGTGTTCCGCGCAGTTGGTGGGGCTGGTCACGGCCGCGTTGCTGTTCGCCGGGCGCTTCGAGCAGGCCGCATTGTGCATCGGCCAACTGGCGCGTTTCGCCCCGCAACCGTCGGCGCCGCAGCAACGCCTGTTGTTGGCGCGCTGGCAGGCGCAGTGGGGGTGGTTGCTGCATCTGGCGGGTGATGCGCAACGTTCTCGCGAGCATTTCCTCGAGGCCTTGCAGGCGTTGCCCGACAGTGCGTGGACATCACGTCTGATGTGCCTGTCGGGGTTGACCCAGCAAGCCTTGCTGCGCGGTGAGCTGGAGGCGGCCCAGACCCTGAACCGCGAAGCGCTGTGCCTGGCGCGGGCCCATGGTTCGCTGTTGCTCGAAGCCCTGCTGGAGCTGGATCACGCGCAATTGCTCGAACAGCGCGGCGCGCCGTACCGCGCGCAAAACCTGTTGGAACAGGTGCAGGCGATGTTGCTCAAGCAGCGGCTGAAGGCTGGGCCGCTGGTCGGACGTATCGCCTTGCGGCGTGGGCATCTGGCCCTGCGCCAGGGGCAGGACGCGTTGGCTGCCGAGTGCTTCGAGACGGGTTTGAACATGTGCCTGCACAGCCAGGACAAGCGCGTGTTGTATGGCTACCTGGGCCTTGCGTTGTTGGCGGCCAATCACGGTGATTACGCCCAGGCCTTTATCCAGTTGCGCGAGGCCGAGCGCCTGATGCAGCAGCGCCAGGTGCCGGACACGGTGTACCGCGCGGTGTTGCTGCTGGTCAGCGGGCACTTCTGGTTGCAACAGGGTCGCGCCGAATTGACGGTGGCAGCGCTGCGCCGGGTGCTCCGCCATTTCCGAGGGCCCGACGCCAAGCAGGCGCCGCCGGCCACGCTGGAATTGATCCCGCGTCTTGAATACCTGCTGGTGTTGGCCGAGGTCAAACTGGGCGTCGCCGATCAACCGCTGGTGCGGCTCAACGCACTGCTGGACGCTTCCCGCCAACGCGGCATGCTGTGCCTGGAGGCCGAATTGCACTTGGTGCTGGGGGAAGTGGCCTGGCAACTGGGCGAACCGGCGATGGCGCGTCGCTCACTGCAACACGGCCTGGAACTGGCAGGGCGTTGCCAGGTGCAGCAGGCGATCCGCGAGCTGCGTTTACGCTCGCCCGGGCTGTTGAGTGAGCTGGGCCTGGAACCGCAGGCCTCGCCGACCGGCACGGCGGACAACCCGCTGAGCCAACGCGAGCTGGAAGTGCTGCAACTGATCGCCCTGGGCAACTCCAACCTGGAAATCGCCGACCGCTTGTTTATCTCGCTGCACACCGTCAAGACCCACGCGCGACGCATCCACAGCAAGCTCGGCGTGGAGCGACGCACCCAGGCGGTGGCCAAGGCCAAGACGTTGGGCTTGATGGTTTAAGCGCAGAACGCCTGACGGTATTCGCCGGGCGTCGCGCCCATGGCCTGGCGAAAGCGATGGGTGAAGTGGCTGGCGCTGGAGAAGCCGCACATCAACGCGATGTCACCCACGGGCAGGCTGCCGCTGCGCAGCAGGTTCTGCGCGCGGGCCAGGCGCCGGGCCAGCAGGTATTGATGGGGCGGCAGGCCGAAGCTTTGGCGGAACATCCGCGCAAAATGATATTCCGACAGCGCACACATCCCGGCCAATTGCCCGAGGCTGATGGGGTCATCCAGGTGCTGGTCGATGTAGTCCACCAACAACCGCCGCTGATGCGCCGCCAGCCCGCCTTTCAAACGCAGCCCGTCGCGCGCGCCGACTTGGCTGAGCAAGGTGTGGCTGAGCATTTCATGGGCCAGGCTGCTGGTCAGCAGGCGTTCGGCGGGCTCGTGCCAGTTGAGGGCGATCAACTGGTGAAAGCGTCGCGCCTGGCTGGGGTCTTCGAGGAAGGTGCTTTCCTGCAGTTGCAGCGCGCGCGGTTCGCGGTCGAGCAGGGTGATGCAGCCCAGGGCGAATTGCGCCTGGCTGAAATACACATGGGCCAGGCGGATGTCGCCGTTGATCACCCAGGCCGACTGATGCTCGGCCGGCAGGATGCACAACTTGTCGGGCCCGCCCTTGGTGCCCGGCTGGTCGCGACGAAACGTGCCGGTGCCGCCGCCGATGTAGCAGGACAAGGTGTGATGGCCGGGCGCCTGGTAGTCCTGGGAATCGTGGTGGTTGCTCCACAACGCCGCAGACAAGCCGTCACCGAGCTCGGCGCAGGCTTCGAGGCGAGCGTGGGGCGAGCGGTTGAGGGCTTGAAAGACTTGCAGGGATTCCAGCGTTGACATGGTGTGTACTCTCCGACGCCTTGCATCCTACTCCGAGCCACTGGCGCTGTGAGCCCGCCGTGCGACAAAAGCGCAAGAATCTGCAAGCGCCGGCCAGGGCTTGAAGGCGACACTGTGGCTCAACCAGCGGAGCCTGTTATGAACCTTTTCCTGTATTTACTCACCGTGCTGATCTGGGGCACCACCTGGATCGCCCTCAAGTGGCAACTGGGCGTGGTGGCGATTCCCGTGTCGATCGTCTATCGCTTCGCCCTGGCGGCGTTGGTGTTGTTTGTGCTGTTGCTGCTCAGCCGCAAGTTGCAGGTGATGAACCGGCGCGGGCATCTGATCTGCCTGGCCCAGGGGTTGTGCCTGTTCTGTGTGAACTTCTTGTGTTTTCTCACGGCCAGCCAGTGGATTCCCAGCGGGCTGGTGGCGGTGGTGTTTTCTACGGCGACGCTGTGGAATGCCCTGAATGCGCGGGTGTTTTTTGGCCAGCGGGTCGCGCGCAATGTGTTGATGGGCGGCGGCCTTGGCTTGCTGGGCCTGGGCCTGTTGTTCTGGCCGGAGCTGGCGGGGCACACCGCGAGCCCGCAGACCTTGCTCGGGCTGGGTTTGGCGCTGTTGGGGACGATGTGTTTTTCGGCTGGCAATATGCTTTCGAGCCTGCAGCAGAAGGCGGGGTTGCGGCCGTTGACTACCAATGCCTGGGGCATGGCATATGGTGCGGTGATGTTGGCGACCTATTGTGTGGTGCGCGGTATTCCGTTCGAGATGGATTGGAGTGCGCGGTATGTCGGGGCGTTGGGGTATTTGGTGATTCCGGGGTCGGTGATTGGGTTTACGGCGTATCTGACGTTGGTGGGGCGGATGGGGCCTGAGCGGGCGGCGTATTGCACGGTGTTGTTTCCGGTGGTGGCGCTGAATGTGTCGGCGTTTGCTGAGGGGTATCAGTGGACTGCGCCGGCGTTGATGGGGTTGGTGTTGGTGATGGTGGGGAATGTGTTGGTGTTTCGTAGGGGTAGGGTGGCTTTGCCGGTGAATCCGGGTTTTAGGGCGAAGCAGGTCTGAGGTGGGAGGGGGGGAAGGTGGGAAGGGGGGTTAAGGTGGGAGGGGATTGCTTTAGGTGGGAGGGGGCTTGCCCCCGATAGCAGTGGGTCAGCTACAAATAAGTGACTGACCCACCGCTATCGGGGGCAAGCCCCCTCCCACATTTTCAGCATTTCAGCATTTCAGCATTTCAGCATTTCAGTATTTCAGTATTTCAGTATTTATTGGGTTTGGTTGGGGGATCTGGGTTATTTGAGGCCTAGGCGTTTGGCCATGCGGCCTAGGTTGGCGCGGTCCAGGCCTAGTTCGCGGGCGGTGCTGGCCCAGTTGTGTTGGTGGCGTTCCAGGCAGGCGTTGATGACTTGGCGCTGGTAGTGTTCGGTGGCCTGGCGCAGGTCGCCGCCGGCGATGGCGGTGACTTCGGGTGGGGGGGCGATCGGCGCTGCGCTGACGTCGGGCAGGTCCAGGTCTTGGGCGCTCAGGCTGAGAATCTTCGGACGTTCGCGACAGTTTCCCAGGGCTTTCAGTGCGCTGCGTCCGATCAAATGTTCCAGCTCGCGCACATTGCCCGGCCAGTTGTAGGCCAGCAACGCGGCTTGGGCGTCGCTGCTCAGGCGCAGACTGCCCAGGCCCATGCGTGAACGGTTCTGTTCGAGAAAGAACCCGGCCAGCAGCAATACATCGCGCCCGCGCTCGCGCAGCGCCGGCACTTGCAGCGGGTAGACGCTGAGGCGGTGGTAGAAGTCGGCACGGTAGCGGCCGTTGCGCACTTCTTCGGCCAGGTCGCGGTTGGTGGCGGCGATCAGGCGCACGTCCACTTGATGTTCCTTGTCCGAGCCCAGGCGCTGCAGTTGGCCGCTTTGCAGGACGCGCAGCAGCTTGGCCTGCACCGTCAACGACAGCTCGCCGACTTCATCCAGGAACAAGGTGCCGCCGTTGGCCAGTTCGAATTTGCCCCGGCGCTCGTTCAGCGCGCCGGTGAAGGCGCCGCGCACGTGGCCGAACAGCTCGCTTTCCACCAGGGTTTCCGGCAGGGCGGCGCAGTTGAGGCTGATCAGCGGCTTGTCCGCACGGGACGATGCGGCATGGATCGCCTGGGCCACCAGTTCCTTGCCGACCCCGGTTTCGCCGGTGATCAACACGGTGAGGTCGCTGCCGCCCACCAGGTTGATCTCTTCGACCAGGCGCTTGTGGGGCTTGCTCTGGCCGATCATCTCTTTGTGCTGCTGGCCGCTGGCCTGGCGGTAGATCTCGGCACGCTGGCGTTCGTCTTCGGCGCGCAATGCCAGGTGTTCGATGCGTTCGGCGACGTTGACCGTGGCGGCGGCGAGGCTGGCGAAGGCTTGCAGGGCATCCAGCTCGACCCGTTCGAAGCGCTCGGTGTCGAGGGCGTCCAGGGTCAGCAGGCCCCACGGTTTGTCATCGACATACAGCGGGCAGCCCATGCAGTCGTGAATTTCGAGGTGCCCGTGCAGGCCGTCCACCAGGCCGTCGTAGGGGTCGGGCAATTCACTGTCGCTGTCGAAACGCGTCGGGCCGGGGCTGCCGAGCAGCACGGCGAAACGCGGGTGTTCGCTGACCTTGAAGCGTCGGCCCAGGGTATCGGCGCTCAAGCCGTCCACTGCCAGCGGCACCAGCGACTCACCGTCCAGGCGCAACAGCGCGGCGGCGTCGCACGGCAGCAGGGCGCGCATGGCTTGCAACAGGCGGCGGTAACGCTCGCCTTCGGGCAGTTCGCGGGACAGGTCGGCGACCAGAGGGAGCAGGGTGGTGAGCAGCGATTGCGCAGTCATAATGACTCCTTGTAGTCCTTATGACTATAAGGCGTAGGAGGTCATACTGACTACAGGTAATTTAACTGATTGAAATTAAACGATTTATTAGTTGGCATGAATACTGAGTACTCCAAGGCAATCAGTAAAGAAGCCCAGGAGGCTCCATGCTTAGTGCCCAAGACCGTGCCATCATCAAATCCACCGTGCCCCTGCTGGAAAGCGGCGGCGAAGCGCTGATCACCCATTTCTACCGCATGATGCTCTCCGAGTACCCGGAGGTGCGCCCGCTGTTCAACCAGGCGCACCAGGTCAGCGGCGACCAGCCCCGTGCCCTGGCCAATGGTGTGTTGATGTATGCACGACATATCGACCAGTTGGATCAACTGGGTGATCTGGTGGCGAAGATCATCAACAAACACGTGGCCTTGCAGATCCTGCCGGAACATTACCCGATCGTGGGGGCCTGCCTGCTGCGTGCGATTTCCGAAGTGTTGGGCAGCGAGATTGCCACTCCCGAGGTGATGAGCGCCTGGGGCGCGGCCTACGGTCAGTTGGCGGACATCCTGATCGGCGCCGAAGCTGCGATCTATGACGAGAAAGCCCAGGCGCCGGGCGGCTGGCGGGGTGCGCGGCCGTTCAAGCTGGTCAAGCGCGTGGAGGAAAGTGCCGAAATCACGTCCTTCTATTTCGCCCCGCTGGACAACGGCCCGATCCTCGCCGCCGAGCCCGGTCAGTACATTGGTATGACGCTGCTGCTCGATGGCGAAGAAGTGCGCCGCAACTATTCCTTGTCGGCCCTCAGCGATGCCGGCCAATACCGCATCAGCGTCAAGCGTGAAGCCGGTGGGCGGGTGTCCAACTACCTGCATGATCAATTGCAGGTCGGCGCGACGATCGACCTGTTCCCGCCAGCGGGCGAGTTCACCCTGGCTGCCAGCGATAAACCGCTGGTGCTGATCAGCGGCGGGGTGGGCATCACGCCAACACTGCCGATGCTCGAAGCGGCCCTGGCCACCCAGCGTCCGGTGCATTTTATCCACTGCGCGCGTAACGGCGGGGTGCATGCGTTTCGGGAATGGGTCGACGCCCTGGCGGCCAAGCATCCGCAGCTCAAGCGCTTCTACTGCTATGACGAGGACGATGGCGTGAGCCCGGCAGGCGACACCGTGGGCCTGCTGAGCCAGGAACAACTGGCGGCGTGGTTGCCTGAACAGCGCGACCTGGATGCGTACTTCCTCGGCCCTAAAGGCTTCATGGCCGCAGTCAAGCGCCACCTCAAGGCCTTGGGCGTACCCGAAAAACAAAGCCGCTACGAATTCTTCGGCCCGGCCGCCGCCCTCGAATAACCCCCCCACACACATACACACACACATACACCTGTAGGAGCGAGCTTGCTCGCGAAAAACTCAAAGACGCCGCGTTCATCCAGGATGCACGCGTTATCGTTGACGTTCTTCGCGAGCAAGCTCGCTCCTACAAGTGGCGTATCAAGCGCCACCTCAAGGCCTTGGGCGTCCCCGAAAAACAAAGCCGCTACGAATTCTTCGGCCCAGCCGCCGCCCTCGAATAACCCCCCCACACACATACACACACACACATACACCTGTAGGAGCGAGCTTGCTCGCGAAAAACTCAAAGACGCCGCGTTCATCCAGGATGCACGCGTTATCGTTGACGTTCTTCGCGAGCAAGCTCGCTCCTACAAGTGGCGTCTCAAGCGCCACCTCAAGGCCTTGGGCGTACCCGAAAAACAAAGCCGCTACGAATTCTTCGGCCCAGCCGCCGCCCTCGAATAACCCCCCCCCACACACACCCATACACCTGTAGGAGCGAGCTTGCTCGCGAAAAACTCAAAGACGCCACGTTCATCCAGGATGCACGCGTTATCGTTGACGTTCTTCGCGAGCAAGCTCGCTCCTACAAGTGGCGTATTAATCCGCCGTTAACCCCCTTCTGTTTAAACCACTCTCTGTGTGTAAACTTGCCGCCACAGGCACAACCAAACAAAGGGATACGGAGATGAGTGACGAATTGCGTTTAGGCAGGGAGCGGCGCTTTCTGGTGTTGCTGGGCATCATCTGCCTGGCGCTGATCGGCGGTGCGCTGTACATGCAGGTGGTGTTGGGCGAAGCGCCGTGCCCGCTGTGTATCCTGCAGCGCTATGCCTTGCTGTTGATTGCCGTTTTTGCGTTTATTGGTGCGGCTATGCGCAACAAAGGGGCGATCACGCTGTTTGAAGGGTTGGTGGTGCTCAGTGCCTTGGGCGGTGTGGCGGCTGCCGGTCACCATGTGTACACCCAGTTCTTCCCCGAGGTCAGTTGCGGCGTGGATGTGCTGCAACCGATCGTTGACGGCCTGCCCCTGGCCAAGGTGTTTCCGCTGGTCTTCCAGGTCGACGGCTTCTGCAGCACGCCGTACCCGCCGGTGCTCGGTCTGTCGCTGGCGCAGTGGGCGCTGGTGGCGTTCGTGCTGACGGTGATCCTGGTGCCCCTGGGCATCTACCGCAATCGCCAACGCAAAGCCTGAGCCATTCATTGAAACGCCCCGGCCTTTCTCAAGGGAAAGCCGGGGCGTTTTTGTTTGTAGGGATTTTTGAAGGGACAGTGACGCGGGACAATTTTGACGACGCGCAGTGTGCGACATGTTGTCACACAGGCGCTGTCGCTGGGCGTTTCCGAGCCGTCACAACACCGCTTGAATTTACCCATGGCCGTTAATGTGTGCTGTCAGTTCATCGTTTGAGCAACACCGCGAATAGCGCGCCGTTCGCGGCTTTCGGTGGTCAGCGAGTGCCCTGTTTTATGGGGGCTTGGAGCGCTTTTTCAGGCCCTTACGGCGGGTAAGGGGTGTGGCAGTTTGCCCTATAACACGGCATTTTTTGTGGTTTTTGTTGAGAATCCAACGCGATAAGATCGCGAACCTTTGCAAAATAGGTGAAGGATTATTGCTGGAATCGATAAAAATTATTTCTTTATAAGTCATGGTTTATACATCGCTAGCTAACTACAATCGCCCGCACTGAATGTCCGGTGCTGTTCAATATTTGAGCATTGGAGCGGTCGAGGGGCAGATGGATGGCTCTGTGCGACCCCAGGTTCCGGCAGCCTTTCAACTATCCGCACCAAATGGAATTGGTCTGTAACAAGGCCTTTAACCACGAAATCGAATAAGAACTCACCGCAGGTCCGCGAACCGTCCAATCAGGGCGCACGGGCAGGCTCTTATTCAATCGAAGAGAAATGCCAACCCTTGGCAGGGTGAAGTGTTGGCGATCAAAACCCAACTGCATTGCGCAAGCTGCTTTAGAGGTCGTGAGATGAGTAAAAACAGGTACCCCCGATTACTAGGCTTTTTGCCGCTGCTTGGCATGATGTTAATGCTGGGAGGCTGCAAGTGGTCCTTGCTCGACCCAAAAGGACAGGTCGGTCTGGATGAACGCAACCTGATCATCACTGCCACCCTGCTGATGTTGCTGGTCGTGGTCCCTGTGATCATCATGACCTTCGCCTTCGCTTGGAAATACCGCGCGTCGAACACCAAGGCGACTTACGCGCCGAAGTGGTCGCACTCCACCAAGATTGAAATCGCGGTGTGGCTGGTTCCGATCCTCATCATCATTGCCCTGGGTTATGTGACCTACAAGTCCACCCACGCGCTGGACCCGTACCGTCCGCTGGACTCCGAGGTCAAGCCGATCAATATCGAAGTGGTCGCGCTGGACTGGAAGTGGCTGTTCATCTACCCGGACCTGGGTATCGCCACCGTCAACAAGATCGTGTTCCCGGAACATACCCCGGTTAACTTCAAGATCACCTCCGACACTGTGATGAACTCGTTCTTCATCCCAGGCCTGGGTGGCCAGATCTACGCGATGGCCGGCATGCAGACCAAGCTGCACCTGATTGCCAACCAGAAAGCTGAAATGGACGGCATCTCCGCCAACTATAGCGGCGCAGGTTTCACCGGCATGAAATTCAAAGCGATCTCGACGAGCCAGGAAGAATTCGACGCCTGGGTAGCCGAAGTCAAGGCCGCACCTAAACAGCTTGATCAAGCTGAATACGAAGCCCTTGCCAAACCAAGCCAGAACAACCCAGTCGCGCTGTACTCCACTTACACGCCTGACCTGTTTCAGAAAGTCGTCGACAAGTACGAAGGCATGAAACCAGGCAAGCCGGTCAAGCACGAGAAGAAAGAAGTGGCTGCGGTTGAAGGTTCTGACACGGGCTCGCATTCAACTGCTGGGGCAGAGGAGTAAACGATGTTTGGTAAATTAAGTTGGGATGCGGTCCCGTTCCACGAGCCGATTGTGATGATTACCATCGCCATGATCGCGCTGGGTGGTCTGGCACTGGTTGGGGGTATCACTTACTTCAAGAAGTGGACCTACTTGTGGACTGAGTGGCTGACTTCGGTCGACCACAAGAAAATCGGTGTGATGTACATCGTCGTTGCCATGGTCATGCTGCTGCGTGGTTTTGCCGACGCCATCATGATGCGTACCCAGTTGGCCATGGCCACTGAGGGCGCGCCAGGCTACCTGCCGCCTGAACACTATGACCAGATCTTCACCGCTCACGGTGTGATCATGATCATCTTCATGGCGATGCCTTTCTTCACCGGCCTGATGAACCTTGCAGTGCCGCTGCAGATCGGTGCCCGCGACGTTGCCTACCCGTTCCTGAACTCCCTGAGCTTCTGGCTGCTGGTGTCTGGCGTGGTGCTGATCAACGTGTCCCTGGGCGTCGGCGAATTCGCCAAGACCGGTTGGGTTGCGTATCCGCCATTGTCGGGCCTGAAATACAGTCCGGGCGTGGGTGTGGACTACTACATCTGGGCGCTACAGTTATCAGGGCTCGGGACGACGCTGACGGGGGTCAACTTCCTGGCCACCGTGCTGAAAATGCGCGCCCCTGGCATGAAGATGATGGACATGCCGATCTTCACCTGGACCTGCACCTGGGCCAACGTGCTGATCGTGGCTTCGTTCCCGATCCTCACCGCTACGCTGGCACTGCTGTCGCTTGACCGTTACCTGGATTTCCACATTTTCACCAACGAACTTGGTGGCAATCCAATGATGTACGTGAACCTGTTCTGGGCATGGGGTCACCCTGAGGTGTACATCCTGATCCTGCCAGCGTTCGGTATCTTCTCCGAAGTGATCTCGACCTTTACCGGCAAGCGCCTGTTCGGTCACCACTCGATGGTCTACGCCTCCGGTGCGATCTCGGTACTGGGCTTCATGGTGTGGCTGCACCACTTCTTCACCATGGGTTCGGGGGCCAGCGTCAACGCCTTCTTCGGCCTGGCGACGATGCTGATTTCGATCCCGACGGGGGTGAAGCTATTCAACTGGCTGTTCACCATCTACCACGGCCGTCTGCGTATGACCAGCCAGGTCGTGTGGACACTGGGCTTCATGGTGACCTTCGCCATCGGCGGTATGACCGGCGTACTGCTGGCCATCCCGGGTGCTGACTTCGTGCTGCACAACAGCTTGTTCGTGATCGCTCACTTCCACAACGTGATCATCGGCGGTGCGGTATTCGGTTACATCGCTGGTTTCAGCTTCTTCTTCCCGAAAGCGTTCGGCTTCAAGCTGCACGACGGTTGGGGCAAGGCTGCATTCTGGTTCTGGATCTCGGGCTTCTTCGTCGCGTTCATGCCGCTCTATGCACTGGGCTTCATGGGCATGACCCGTCGTCTGAACGCCACCACCAACCCTGAGTGGGTGCCGTACCTGTACGTCGCCATGGTCGGTGCGGTGCTGATCGCGGTGGGTATCGCCTGCCAGCTGATCCAGCTGTATGTCAGCGTGCGTGACCGCAAGCAGAACATGTGCGAGTCGGGCGACCCATGGAACGGCCACACCCTGGAATGGTCGACTTCGTCGCCACCTCCGTTCTACAACTTCGCCGTGATTCCTACCGCGAACACCATCGATGCGTTCACCGAAGCCAAGGAAAACGGTACTGCGTACCAGCGGCCTAAGCACTACGAACCGATCCACATGCCAAACAACACCGCCACTGGCGTGGTGATGGGTGCGCTGTTGACCGTGTTCGGTTTCTCGATGATCTGGCACATCTGGTGGCTGGCAATCGTGAGCCTGGTGGGCACCATCGGCTACTTCATTGTCCACGCTGCACGTGATGATCAAGGCTACATGGTGCCGGTCGAAACGATCGAGCGCATCGAAGCCGAGCAGCACGCTCGCCTGGTGGCCGAGAAGAAGATCCCGGCCAACCGTGTAGAAACCTCGTTGGAACAGGCTTAAACCATGTCGAACTTAGTGACCAATGCTGGACACGCCCATGTCGATGACCATGGGCACGATGACCATCACCACGACTCGGGCCCGGTAACCGTCTACGGTTTCTGGCTCTACCTGATGACCGACTGCATCTTGTTTGCGTCGATCTTCGCGGTGTACGCGGTACTGGTAAACAACGTAGCGGGTGGCCCGGCGGGCCACGACATCTTCGAACTGCCTTACGTGCTCGGCGAAACCGCCTTGCTGTTGTTCAGTTCGATCACCTACGGCTTCGCCATGTTGTCCTTCTACAAGGGCAACAAGCAGGGCGTACTGACCTGGTTGGGCCTGACCTTCCTGTTCGGCCTGGGCTTCATCGGCATGGAGATCAACGAGTTCCACCTGCTGATCTCCGAAGGCTACGGCCCTAGCCGCAGCGGCTTCCTGTCGGCGTTCTTCACGCTGGTGGGGACCCACGGTCTGCACGTGACATCTGGCCTGATCTGGATGGCGATGATGATGTATCAGGTCAATAAACACGGCCTGACCAACACCAACAAGACTCGCCTGAACTGCCTGAGCCTGTTCTGGCACTTCCTGGATGTGGTCTGGATCTGCGTATTCACCGTCGTCTACTTGATGGGGACCCTGTAATGGCTAATGCACACTCCCATGACAGCCATGATGCGAGTCACGGCAGCGTAAAGACTTACGCTATCGGCTTCATCCTGTCGGTCATCCTGACCCTGATCCCGTTCGGCCTCGTGATGTACCCAACCTTGCCGAAGTCGATCACCTTGATGATCGTCCTGGCGTTCGCGGTGATTCAGGTCCTGGTTCACCTGGTGTACTTCCTGCACCTGGACCGCTCCGAGGCCCAGCGCGAGAACGTGATTGCGTTCGTGTTCGCAGGCCTGGTGATCGTTCTGCTGGTTGGTCTGTCGCTGTGGATCATGTTCAGCATCCACACCTACATGATGGCGAAGTGAGGTAAGACCCGATGTCGCTTAAGCACTTTATCCAAATCACCAAACCGGGGATCATTTTCGGTAACGTGCTTTCTGTGGCAGGCGGCTTCTTCCTGGCCTCCAAGGGACATGTCGATCTGGCCATCTTCCTGGCCGCCATGATCGGCACGTCCCTGGTGGTAGCTTCCGGTTGTGTGTTCAACAACTGCATCGACCGCGACATCGATATCAAGATGGAACGCACCAAGAATCGCGTGCTGGTCCAGGGCCTTATCTCCCTGAAACTGGCACTGCTGTTCGCGACCGTCCTGGGTGTTGCCGGCGTGGTGTTGTTGTACAAGGTGGCCAACCCGTTGGCGGCACTGTTTGCCGTGATCGGCTTTGTCATTTATGTCGGCCTCTACAGCCTGTACCTCAAGCGCAAGTCGGTTCACGGCACGCTGGTGGGCAGTCTGTCGGGGGCGATGCCGCCGGTGATTGGTTATGTGGCTGTGACCAATAGCTTCGACATGGCCGCGCTGGTGCTGCTGGTGATGTTCAGCCTGTGGCAGATGCCGCATTCCTATGCCATCGCGATCTTCCGTTTCAACGACTACCTGGCTGCGTCGATTCCGGTTCTGCCGGTCAAGCGCGGCATCCAGGTGGCGAAGAAACACATCCTGCTGTACATCCTGGCCTTCCTCGTGGCGACCTTGATGTTGACCTTCAGTGGCTACGCCGGCATGAGCTACCTTGCCGTCGCCGCCGCCATGGGCATGTACTGGTTGTACATGGCCTGGACCGGTTACAAGGCGGTGGACGACACCGTGTGGGCACGCAAGCTGTTCGTGTTCTCGATCTTCACCATCACCGCGCTCAGCGTGATGATGTCCCTGGATTTCCAGGTGCCGAGAGAGCTGTTGCTGACCTACGCGCCCTGAGTGGTTCCAAGCAGTGAACAAGCCCCGCCTTCGTGAGAAGTGCGGGGCTTTTTCTTGGGCGCGGGATTAAATCGGCCGGCGCCTTTCTCGTCATACCTCACTGTACGAGCTGTGCGAATCCATTACCCGCGTACAAGGAGTTGTCACCATGGTCAGCGTTAGTCGTCGGTCCCTTCTCGCCTTGGGCGCGGCCTTGCCCTTGCTCGGGCGCCTGGACTGGGCAGTCGCCAGCCCACCGCCGGCAAAGGCTGAGAAGGTGCGGCTCAACTATAACGAAAGCCCCTACGGCCCCTCGGGCGCCGCCCGCGAGGCGATGCAGGGCGCGATTGCCACGGCCGGGCGTTATCCCTACGGCCACATGTACGCCTTGACCGCGTTGTTTGCCCGGCAGCAGGGGATTGCCGAAGCACAGGTTGCGGTGTTTTCCGGCTCCATGGCGGCGCTGCGCTACGCGGTGTTGGCGTTTACCGGCGAAAGCCGCGGGCTGGTGATGGCCACGCCGTCCTACGAGGTGCCGCGCCAAGCGGCCGAGGCGAGCGGGGCGCCGGTGCATGAAGTGAGCCTCACGGCCGAGCACGCCCACGACATCCCCGCGATGCTCGCCGCCGATCCCCAGGCGGGCATGCTCTACCTGTGCAACCCGAATAACCCCACCGGTACCCTGACGTCCACCGAGGCCATCCGCCACGCGCTGGCGAACAAACCCCAAGGCAGCGTGCTGGTGGTGGACGAGGCGTACATCGACTTCGCCGACGCCCCCAGCTGTGTCAGTTGGGTCAAGGAACACGACGACCTGCTGGTGTTGCGCACCTTCTCGAAAATCTACGGCATGGCCGGCGCGCGCGTGGGCCTGGCGATCGGCGCCCCGGCGTTGCTGGCGCGCCTCGCGGTGTTCGGGGGCGACAACGTCCCAGCCGGCAGCGGCTTGCTCGGTGCGCAGGCCAGCCTCGAAGACGTCAAGCTGTTGCCGCAACGCAAGGCCCTGAACGCGCAACTGCGCGAGGAGACCGTCGCCTGGCTCAAGGCCCGTGGGTTCACCTGCACAGTGTCGCAGAGCAACTGCTTCATGATCGACGTGAAGCAACCGGCGGAGCAGGTGATCGAGAAACTGGCCGCGCAAGGTGTGATGATCGGCCGCGTATGGAAGAGTTGGCCGCAGTGGGTGCGGGTGACGGTGGGGAACAAGCACGAGATGGAGCGGTTTCGCGAGGTGTTTGCGGCGCAGGTCCAGCGCAGCGTTTAACCCAATACAAAACCAATGTGGGAGGGAGCAATCCCCCTCCCACATTGGGTTCAGCGGTACTACTGCTGCGCGATGCTGTACCCATCGAACGCGGTCTGCTGCTGCAACGCCGTGATCACGCTCTTGCGGCTCAACGGCTGTTCGGCGCCGGCGTTATCCACAAAACTCTCGACTTCCAGCTCGGCGTCATCGCCTTCACCCACGAAGCTGAAACCCAGGAACTCGAACGCTTCACGGTCGACATTGAGCTTCGAGCGCGGCGTGCGCAGCGGCAGGGTGACGCTGATGCCATCCTTGCTGATCACAAACACTTCGGCTTCTTTCTTCGGCCGCGAGGCCTTGCCCTTGCCGGCGCTCGGGTTGCTGATGGCCTGGTGGGACTGGTTCAGCACCTTGAGGGCCAGGCCGTAGACCAGCTCCTGAAACGCCGGGTCGTCCTTGAAGCTGGACAGGATGCGGCTGATCGAGAACTTGCTGCTCAGGTCTTCCAGGGCGATGTTGTCGGCGGCTTCGGCGTCCTTGAGCTGCTTGAGTTGGCCCATCAGGTCGTAGGCCTTGTCGTCGTCGAAGGCATCGTGGGCCTGGCGGATGGCCACGCGCAACTCGCGGATCTGGTCGCTTTCCTTGGAGGTGTGGAACGCGTCCAGCACCATCTCGCTGATGATCTTGGCCGCTGGCACATGCTGTGAAAGATTGATGGCGTTTTCGTATTCAGCTTTGGATTGCAAGGCGACTACGGATTCTTCGGCGGATTCAGCGGTGTAGGAATCGGGCATTGAAATTTCACTACTTCAGTAAACAGGGACAAAAAAGCGTCGGGCATTTTCGGCGGGGAGGGGGGGCAGGTCAAGGCAGCACAATGCCCTTATTGCGACGCAAGGCGGCCAGCGCCCGCAAAACAGACCTACGGTCAGCCCGCATGCCCAACAGGCTGCCGATGACCGTACCGCCCGCCCAGGCGCCGCTCGACAGTATCGACGGTGCCAGTGCCAGTGTGCTTCCCTGCAGAAAAGCGTCGGATGTTTTCAGGCGCGGACCAGGGCAGTCGGCTTCAACAGGTATTCCCCGTTAATAGTGATAACGACACATCAAGACCTGAATCTCATCATCCTCTATGCCATAGACCAAGTGATGTTCGGCGGTGATTCGCCGAGACCAGAAGCCACTGAGGTTGTGTTTGAGTGGTTCGGGGCCGTCTCTTCAAGGGCATTGAATTCCGATAGCGAGATCATCACCACGGGCTCACCTTTTTGCCGGGTGAGCAGCAACGGGATGTGATCGTCATTAACCCGATCCATTGTCTCGGAGAGATGGGCACGGGCATTGGTGTAGTTGATTGTTTCCATGGGTATGTCCTCGCTTGATGGTACGAGACGTACAGAAATACGTACATGTGTTCAAGGGTTTCCTTATCAACGGTCAGTGGGTGGCACCCTTACGGTTTGAGCCTGACCCACATCAAAACCCCGCAGCGCCAAACCCGTTACAACACAAAGGTCTGATGAACCCATAAAAACGACAACGGACCTGCGCCGAGGGGGCTTCCCCACGCGAGGTCATTAAAGGACTAATGCAATGGCGCTTTCTCTGTCACGCCTGGCCTTGCTGGGGGCGACGCTTGGTCTGACGCTACCCCTGCACGCCAATTCCGCCGATACCGCACTGATCGAGCACGGCAAATATGTCGCGCAATTGGGTGACTGCATCGCTTGCCACACCGCCAAGTCAGGCAACGCGATGGCCGGCGGGCTGGAGCTGAGCACGCCGATGGGCACGATCTATTCGAGCAACATCACGCCGGACCGCGAGACCGGTATTGGCGCCTACAGCTTCGAACAGTTCGACCGAGTCATGCGTGAAGGTGTCACACCCGCGGGTATGAACCTGTACCCGGCGATGCCGTATCCGTCCTACGCCAAGATGAGCGAGGAGGACATGCGCGCCTTGTACGCCTACCTGATGCAAGGCGTGGAACCCGTGCGGCAGACCAACCTCGAGGCGGACATGGGCTTCCCGTTCAACCAGCGCTGGGGCCTGGCCTTGTGGAACTTCGCCTTTCTCGACAAGCAAGCGTTCCAGCCCGACCCCGGCCGTGACGCGCAGCTCAACCGTGGCGCGTATCTGGTCCAGGGCCTGGGCCACTGCGGCTCCTGTCATACCCCGCGGGGCATCGCCTTCCAGGAAAAGGCCATGAGCGACGACGGGCGCGGCGGCCAGCATTACCTGGCCGGCGAAACCGTCGAGCATTGGCGCGCGCTGAGCCTGCGCAACCTGTGGACCGTGGAAGACACCGTGCAACTGCTCAAGACCGGGCAGAACCGTTTTGCCACCGTCGCCGGCAACATGGCCGATGTGATTCACCACAGCACCCAGCATTTCAGCGACGACGACCTGACCGCGATTGCCCGCTATCTGAAATCCCTGCCGCCCGGCCCGGACGATCTGCCGATGCCGTCGGTGGCCCGCGCACCGGCCGCGCCGCCCGCCGACCTGTTCACCAGCCGTGGCGGCCTGGGTTATATGCAGTTCTGCAGCGACTGCCACCGCAGTGATGGCGCGGGGGTGAAAGGCTTGTTCCCGCCATTGGCCGGCAACCCGAGCATCGTCTCGAACGACCCGACATCCCTGCTGCACATCACCCTCACCGGTTGGGAGACCGCACAAACGGCCACTCACCCACGGGTCTACACCATGCCCGGGTTTGCCCGGCTGGCGGACCAGGAGGTCGCTGAAATCCTCAGTTTCGTTCGCACGCGCTGGGGCAACCAGGGCACGTCGATCAGCGCCGCGCAGGTCAAGACATTGCGCGATCAGCTCAACCCGGCCACGACCGACTCCTCCACTTTCGAAACCCCGCGCCTGGCCGACCTGCTCGCGGCGCCGAACGCCGACCAGGTGGTGCGCGGCATGCACCTGCACCTGCAAACCAAGGCATTGCTGCCCGACAACGTCGGCAACGCGCTCAATTGCACCAGTTGCCACCTCAACGCCGGCACCGTGGCGGACGGTTCGCCCTTCGTCGGCGTGTCGGCCTTCTTCCCCAGCTATGCACCGCGCGCGGGCAAGGTGGTGAGCCTGGAAGAACGCATCAACGGCTGCTTCCGGCGCTCGATGAACGGCAAACCGTTGCCGCCGCAATCGGCGGATATGCAGGCGATGGTCGCGTACTTCGACTGGATGAAGAACAACACCCGCCCCGAAGACAAGGTGGCCGGGCGCGGTGTAGGCAAGGTCGACCCAGCGATCAAACCGGACCTGGCCAATGGCAAGGCGGTCTACGCCAAGCAATGCGCGGTGTGCCATGGTGACAACGGTGAGGGCCTGGCGCGTGCCGACGGCGAGCGGGTGTACCCGCCGCTGTGGGGCGACCAGTCGTTCAATATCGGCGCCGGCATGGCACGCACCTACACGGCGGCGGCGTTCGTCAAACGCAACATGCCGATCGGCTTCCACGAGCAGTTCCCGTTGGGCCAGGGCGGTTTGTCCGACCAGGAAGCGGTGGACGTCGCGGCGTATTTCTCGGGGCAACCTCGCCCGGACTTCCCGGACAAGGTCAAAGACTGGCCCAACGGCGGCAAGCCGGTGGATGCGCGTTACTAGTCCAGTTGCTTGAGGCACGCCTGGAGGATGTCCAGGCCTTCCTCCAACACCGCCGGCTCAATGGTCAGCGGTGCCAGTAAGCGGACGATGTGCCGCGACTGGCCGCTGGGCATCAGCAGCAAGCCGGCGTCCCGCGCCAGGCTCAGCAACTGGCTCAGTTGCTGGGGCGCGGGCGTGCCGTCGGCGTGGGCCAACTCGATGCCACGCATGGCGCCGACGCCGGTCAGTCGGCCCAGGTAAGGCGACAGGCGTTGCGCGCGCCAGGTTTCGTAGCGGCGCAGGATGGCCTCTTCCTGTCGCGTGCCCCAGGCCTGCAACTGTGCATCCGTCATCACCTCCAGGGTGGCCAACGCCGCCGCGCAGGCGATGGGATTGCCCGAATATGTGCCGCCCAGCCCGCCTTTGGGCAGGTTGTCGAGTAACGCCTTGCGCCCCACCACAGCACCCAACGGCACACCGCCGGCGATGCTTTTGCCGAGCAGGATCAAGTCCGGCGTTATGCCCAGGCGCGAGAAGGCAAAACGTTGCCCGGTGCGGCCGAAACCGGACTGGATTTCATCGACGATCAGCAGGATGTTTTTCTCATCGCAGAAGCGGCGAAGGGCCTGGGCGAACGCGATATCCAGCGCGAGGAAACCGCCTTCACCCTGCACCGGCTCAATGATGAAGCAGGCTACATCGTTGACGTCGATTTCCACGCTGAACAAGCGGTCCATGGCCTTCAGCGCGTCGGCGCAGGTCACGCCGTTGTCGGCGCTGGGGTAGGGCAGGTGATACACCGGGCCCGGCAGGACACCGACTTTTTGCTTGTAGGGCGCGACCTTGCCATTCAGGTTGAGGGTGGCGAGGGTGCGGCCGTGGAAGGCGCCGTCGAAGGCGATCACCGCGGTGCGGCCGGTGGCGCCGCGCACGATCTTCAGGGCGTTTTCCGCGGCTTCCGCACCGCTGTTGGTGAGCATCCCGCTGACCGGGTAGTCCACCGGGATAAATGCACTCAGACGATCCATCAGCTCGATGTAAGGCCTGTGCGGAGCGGCGTTGAAGGCGTAGTGGGTCAGTTGGGTCGCCTGCTGGCGAATCGCCTCGACCACCGCCGGGTGGCAGTGCCCGAGGTTGAGCACGCCGATGCCGCCGACAAAGTCGATGTAGCGCTTGCCCGCGGTGTCCCAGACTTCGGCGTTCTTGCCGTGGCTGAGGCTGATGGGGTGGACGATGGAAATCGACTGGCTGATGGTTTCGCGGCTCATGAATCTCGGACTCGGCAATGGCGGGCGTCTTTTTATCTAAGCCGTGAGCCGGGCCGGGCCGCAAACGAAATAAAGTCGCCGGGTCATTCCAAATCGGAAGGAGCGCTTGCCAAGCAGCCGTTCGGGGCCACAAACCCGCGCATTCATTCCGAGACGATGTCCTTCCCCGCCGCCTTGGAGCGATACAACGCCTGATCGGCCCGCGCCATCAGGGCGGCGGGGGCTTCACCCGCATGACGCTCCACCACCCCCAGGCTCAGGGTGATTTTGAAGTCGCCCACGGTGGGTACTTCGCTCATGCTTTGGCGAATGCGCTCGGCCAGGTTTTTTGCGCTCTCCAGGGTGCTTTTGGGCAGTACCACCACGAACTCATCGCCACCCCAGCGCGCGAGCAAGTCACCGGGGCGCACGCAGGCCTCCAGGCTCTCCACGACGCTCATCAGGGTCTGGTCGCCGACGCCGTGGCCGTGTCGATCATTGATCGGCTTGAAGTCATCGATATCCATGGCGACCAGGGCCAACGGCAGGCGAAAGCGTTGGGCGCGCTCGCATTCGTCCAGCAGCACTTTCTCCAGGCGATAACGGTTGGCCACGCGGGTCAGGGCGTCACGCTCGGCCAGGGAGCGGTTCTCGTCCAGTTGCAACTGCAGTTGCTGGTTGACCCGCGACAACTCGCGTGTGCGTTCGGCAACCAAGGCTTCAAGGGATTGGTTGCGCCGTTCGAGCTGTTCGATCGCGCACTTGCGCGTATTGATGTCGCGATGGGCGCCGACCATGCGCGCTACCGAGCCGTCGAGGTTACGCGCAACCACATAGCCGCGGTCTTCGATCCACAGGTAGCTGCCGTCTTTTTTGCGGCAACGGTATTCGGTTTGGTAATAGGGCGAGCGACGGTTGATGTAGTCATCGAACACCGTCATCACGCGGGGGTAGTCGTCGGGGTGGATGATGTTCTCCCAGGTGAACACGCTGTTCTCCAGGGAGTGGCGGGGGTAACCGAGCATTTCGTACCAGCCCGGGTTGCGATAAACGAACCCCGTATTCGCGTTCCAGTCCCAGACCCCGTCGCTGACCAGTTCAATGACGGCATGCAACATGTCCGCATTGAGGTCAGTTGACGGTTTGTTGCCGGATGTATCGTCCATGTGCGCGCTTCCTGCGTGGGCCCCAAGGCCGGTCAAATTGACGCCGATACTCCGTGGCTGGCGCTACTGTACAACGGGGCTTGCACGCTTTGAATAGAACGGCTGTGCCGCTGCCGAAGTGTGGCGATAGGCCATTATTTCGGCGCCAGCATCCTCGTCGGTGCCTTCCCATTGGCGTTGTGCTGGTAAATGGCCTCGGGCTGGCCTTGCTCGTTGAAAAATACCTGGCCGATCCCCGCCGAGTTCCACAAGCGTTCACCGGCTTCGGCGTGTTCCGGGATATGCGGCACCACCTGCATGGTGCGGCGGCGGGTGAACGAGTTGAGTGGGGAGCGCGGCGAGTAGAGCCAGCGGTTGAGGCGGTCGAACCATTCCAGCAGGCGCGGTGGGAATTCGTTCTTGATGCCGCTGCTGGTGATCTGCCAGAGCTTGGGGCCGGCGTTGCGATGGCGGATCAGCACTTCGTAGACGAACGAGTAATGCACGTCGCCCGAGAGGATGACGTAGTTACCCGGTGTGCGGGAGTGGCGGAAGATATTCAGGATCACCTGGGCGGCGCCGCGATGCGCCATCCAGTTCTCGGCGTCGACCAGCAGCGGGTAGCCGCACCAACTGAACACTTTTTGCACGGTCTCGATCAGCTTGACGCCAAAGATCGGCGCGGGGGAGACGATGATTGCCGACGGGTGGTCCAGCAGCGCTTGTTGCAGTTCGCTCAAGGCTTCCCAGTCCAGCAGGCCGGACGGTTGCTTGAGGTTGAATTCGCTGCGCCAGCGGCGGGTGCGGGTGTCGAGCACCACCAGCGCGGGGGTGGTCGGCAGCACGTAATGCCACTGTTGGAAGGCCAGCAGCGTGTCGATCAGTTGATCCTGCGCACTCGCGTTCAGGTGGTTGTGCTGTGCCTGGGCGACAAGCGCCTGGGTCTGGTTGATCAGCGGGCCAAATACCTGCGGCTGGTTGCCCCAGCCTTGGCACAGCAGGTAAGCCAGCAGCGCGTTACCGATGATGCGTTTGGAGAACGGATGGCCGTAGGCGGTTTCTTCCCACTGCGCGCTGAGGTTCCAGTCGTCGGTGATGTCGTGATCGTCGAAGATCATCAGCGTGGGCAGATGGGCAAACACCCGCGCGACGCCGGGCAGGCCGTTGCGGAAGCGATCGATCTGCACCTGTTCGCGGGCATAACGCTGTTGCGCGTCGGCGCTCAGTTGCGGCGGCTGTGGCGCGATCAGCGTCCAGGGAGTGGGGGACCAGACCAACAAATACATGGCCATCACTTCGGCAAAGGTCACCAGGTGATTGTCGGCGGTGCTGCTGGTGAAAATCGGCTTCTTCACGCCGCCGAAAAAGCGCTCGCGCAAGGTCTCGTTGCTGTCCAGCGCGGGGAGCAGTTCGGCCCGCTGGTAATAACTGGCGTGATGCCCGTAGAGGCTGGCGCTGTCGTCCACCACGGCGCCATCCAGGTATTCGTCGAACAGCCCCAGGCGCGCGATCAGCCCATGAATCGCCCGCAGCATCGGCCCGGCGACATCGTCGGCGTACACCTGGTCGCCGCTCATCATCAACAATGCCGGGCGTTGGGCCGCGGTCTGGGCGTCGGCCAGCAGGCGATCGACGCACAGCAAGCCTTCGTCCGCCGGGTGATGGGGCTTGCGGCAGGAGCCGTGGACCAGTTGATGAATACGGCTATGCAGCACGAAACTCGGCGATTGCGCGTCGCAATAGAGCAGGTGCGCTGCCCAGTGGGCGATGCCGCGCCCGTCGATCAGCAGGTCATAACCGATCAACGCGTCCTGGGGCAGGGCCTCGTCCAACGGGATGTCGATCAAGTGGATAAAGGCCTGGCGCCCCACCGGCACGATTTGGCACTGGCCTTGGTCCAGCACGATGTCGCGGCTCTGTTCGGCGACGTGCAGCCTGAGGGTCAAAGGCAGTTGCCGCGTCCCCACCAGCCACATTACCAGGCGCTGCGGTTCAAGGCGCCGCAGCAGCGGGCCGGCGAGGACGTCGGGCAAGGTGCCGGCGTGAGGCATAGGGTTGAAAGCTCTGTGCAAGGGGGTAGCGAAGGTTAACCCGGCGGATGTCAGTATTGTGTTAAGGCCGGGCGGATCGAAAGAAGGAAGAGACTGCAGGTCGGCAGCCTCTGGTTGGGCGCCTCAGATGATGTTTCCCCGACCCAGGCTGTCCAGCCCGCTCACGGGGCGGTCTTTTTTAGGCGACTGCTCGCCATTGACGTCAATGGCCGCTCCCTGAGGGGGCGTTTTTGAGGGGGAGTGGTGGTCTACCTGTGTGTTCAAGTAGGTCGGCAGAAACGAATTTTCGAAGTTCAGATGGCTGTAGAAAATATTCATCACGGTTTCCTCTGTAAGTTCGGTTTGCGGCGAACACTGTCGACGCGAACCGAACTTACAGCGGGTAAGAAGGCAGTCGCTATAAACCTATTGAGTCAAAACGAGACTACCCAGGAGTGGGAATCGTCATTCACCGTGGGCACCGTAAATCGGAGCCCACTGCCAGCCTGTCGTGACGTTGAGCAAAGTGAATCGCGACGCTATCAATGCATCGACGCGCCCTGCCGGGTCAGTGCGGTTTGTACGCATTCGAGCAGATGTTCGGTGCTCCACGGCTTGGGCAGGAAGCGTACCGATCCCCCCAGCTGCGCCGCCAGCCCGGTGTTACCTGACGTCAGCAGCACCGGCACCGACGGCCAGCGATGGGCCACCACTCGACTCAGGTCATAGCCGTTGAGTAAACCAGGCATCTGGATATCACTCACAATCAGGTCCACCGGGTCATCGGCCCGCTCCAGGTAGATCATGCCTTCATCCGCCGAAGGAAACGAGGTGACATGTGCGCCGAAGTCCTCCAGTACATCCACCATTAACGCGCGAATGATTTCGTCGTCTTCCAGCACTAAAATCGATGGCTGAGCCATGATCCTTACTCCACCATCAGGGTTCAGTAGGGTGGAGTGGGGCGGAGCGGATTAGGTTCGATCCGATATGCGCTGAGCGATGGATGGTCGTTTTGCGCGTCTAGGTTGCGCCTTTGCCGGGTGCTGCTGCACGATACCGGCGCTTTTCCACCAACCTCCGGTCCGCTTGCTTGAGGCCGAATTGCGACGACGGGGTTACCGCCGCTGCCGCAGTTACTGGCTATGCGGTCTCGGCGGCCTGGTACTGGGGCTGATCACCGGCCTATGCGGCCGCAAAGCGATTGTTGCCACCACGGTTGCGGTCGAGAGTGTGGTCCGCACCTGGCCCATCAACTCCACACATTGCGTGACATCGACCCGCTGGCCGTTGCCGCGATTGCCTCGATCGTCGAGGAGGAACAGCACCACCATGATCACTCGGCCGCGCAGATCGAGCGGGATGACCCGTGGTTCAGGACGCTGGCGCCGGTGGTGACAGCGTGGACCGAAGCGGTGATCTGGATGGGCATGCGTTCCTGACAAACCGGCATAATTACCCGTATCACCTGATGTGGAGCCCTTATGAAATACCGCGCGTTACTGACCTTCGTCCTGATCCTCAACACCGGCGCAGCCTGCGCCGCCGGCGATGCCGAAGCGGGTGGCAAGCTCTTCGCCAAAACCTGCGGCGGCTGCCATAGCATCGGCGAGGGCGCGCGCGGCGGCTTTGGCCCCGAACTCAACGGCATCATCGGCAGGCCAGCCGGCACCTCTCCCGACTATCAGTATTCAGATGCGATGAAAAACTCCGGGGTGGTCTGGACCCGGGAAAAACTCGCGGCCTATATCGAGGCGCCGAAGAAGGTGGTGAGCGGCACGCGCATGATCTTCTGGGGTATCAGCGATCAGGAAAAGATCGACAACATCCTGGCCTACCTGGCGACGTTTCAACCTGAGTGATCGCCTGACCCCATGTGGGAGTTGTCGAGCCCCGGCGAGGCTGCGATGGGATCACCGCGTGACACCTGCCAGACCGCAGCGCCTGCATCGCAGCCTCGCTGGGGCTCGACAACTCCCACATAAAACCTGCGTCGTTCTGAAGCCCTTACACCGATAAGGACATCCCCTCAAATGTGGGCGCGGTGCATCAGCCCCGCCCCAAATACCTGCAATACCAAACCACCCCACCCACAACCGCCCCCACAACAGTGACCCCGTTCCCCACCAACCAAATCCCAAAATTCCGAGTCTGCTCCGCATCCCCTTCATAAAACGGCCCAAAGTACGCCGCCACCGCCATCACCACACCGTTAAACACCCCAACAGCGACGGCAACCACCAAAAACACGAACACGACAGCCTTGCATACCTTCATATAACCCTCCAAAACCATATTTCCCTGGAGTCGTGATAATCCGAGAACGTCCCTTCGATCGAGAACCCCAACTGAATTCGCGGGTAGCTCAGCCAATCCGTTAATCGCCGTCCATTCCATAAATCAATGTGGTCACCACTGCGATTGCCAAACGTCTCATTCCTCCTGCGCCAAAAATCTTTGAAGAAGATGATGCCTTGCTGCCCGACCAACATATCCTCAAAGTCTTCAGGCTTTACCTTCTTTACGGGCTGTATACCAGGGATATTGGCGCTGCTTAATGCCTTGGCCATTTCCTCTGCGGCCAGTACGTGACCTTCACTTTTGGGGTGCTGCCAACAATAGCGCGCCCCCCTTAATCTGCTTAGGTCGGCACCAGATCTGCGCAATGCCACGCCTAGATTGATCGCGCATTGATCGCTGAAATTTTTCGCGCCGTTGGTTCGGCACGGGGCGGCGTCTCCGAAGATTTCCGGATGGTTTTTCCATAGCGTATAGAACGTCAGCATTCAGCATTTCCGTTGCGTTTTTTCGCGACCATAGCAAACGCTCTGCTGCTTAAGAGGGGGATCAGATAAAATCAGAACGGTCCTACTTGCCTGTCAGTTTTGATTGCAGGGTATAACTCACATGGCCCGTATCCATTGAATCAGCCGCGCATGCAGTAATAAGAGACCTTGGAACGCCAAGGTCTTTTTCTGCCCGCTGATCACGCCAGCAGGTGCTTGGAAATGATCCGCGAGATTTCAACAATCGAAGTCTTCCCCGTGAACTCGAATTTCACTTTCCCCAGTGACGAAAAGTAAATCTCCAACTCTGAATCCAGATCGAACGTCCCGGAGGTTTCCACCGAATACGCCACGATGTTTTTGTACGGCAGCGAGGTGAAGTCCTTCTTGCTGCCGGTAATCCCCTGCACGTTCACCGCGATGATGCGCTTGGTGGTGAAGACCACGCCGTCGCGCATGGCTTTGTAGGCATCGATCACTTCTTCGCCGTCCAGCAGCAGGGCGGCGACGCGTTCGGCGTATTCGTTGTTTTGTTTGAGTTTGAAGAAGCCTTTGTTGTTGAAGTCGATCATGTGCCTGTCCTGGGTGAGTGAGTCGGTAATCGTCAGCCGGTGTATGACGTTTTGCTCGTGGATCTGTATCTAACGCCCTGCTTTTCAACGCCCTACCATGGCGCCTGACACTGCAACGTCGGCGAAGGATTTCACGCCGGCAGAATAAAAATCCAGGAGCTAAACAATGCCCGATATGTCCAGCTTGCTTGCCTACGCGCTGATCTCACTCGGCATGGTGCTGACGCCCGGGCCGAACATGATTTACCTCATTTCCCGCTCGATTTGCCAGGGACGCATGGCCGGGATGATCTCCCTGGGCGGGGTGGCGTTGGGGTTTATCGTTTACATGCTGTGCGCAGCATTGGGTATCACCGCATTGGTGATGGCGGTTCCCTTGGCGTATGACGCGCTGCGGCTCGGCGGTGCGTTGTACCTGGTCTACCTGGCCTGGCAGGCGGTCAAGCCGGGTGGTCGTTCGCCTTTTCAGGTGCGGGACCTGCCCCTGGATAGCCCGCGCAAGCTGTTCATGATGGGCTTTGTGACCAACCTGCTGAATCCTAAAGTCGCGGTGATGTACCTGTCGTTGCTGCCTCAGTTCATCGACCCGAACGGCCACGGCAGTGTGCTGACGCAATCCCTGGTGCTGGGCTTCACGCAGATTTTCATCAGCGTGAGCGTCAACGCAATGATTGCCATGATGGCGGGCTCCATCGCGGTGTTTTTCGTCACCCGGCCCGGTTGGCAGGTGGTGCAGCGCTGGCTGATGGGCTCGGTGCTGATGGGCTTGGCCGTGCGGATGGCGGTTGAAGGGCGGCGCTAACCGGGCATGCGCTTTTGGCCGCGGCGGGCACGCTGATCAGCGATTCACAGGATGTCTTTCAAATAGTCCTTGAGGGTGGTTAGCGGCGTGGGCAGTGCGTCGAGTTGATGGACGTTTTGCACGTCAGTCGCCAACCGCCGCAACTCCCGCCCCAGCACCGTGTGGGCGCCGCCCAATGCCTCCAGCGCCTGCACCACGCATTCCTCGATCTTGCGTTGAATCGCAGCCAAATCCCGCTGCCGTACCAGTAACCCAAACACTTCCCGCTCGTACCCGTCCATCACCAGATCGTCACGCAAGACCGGGCTGCCGCCGTCGGTCTCGTACACCAGTTTCAGTGCGAAGAGCGCAACCGCTTCCAGCGTCAATTCCATGGTCTCGCTTCCTCGGGTTTTGGTGGGGAGGGCGATGATCACTGTTCTGCGTCGGAAAAAAAAGACCCACGCGTCAGCGCTCCAGGATCAGCTCCACGCGGCGGTTGCGTGCAAAACCTAGATCAAGCGATAGGTGGGATACCGACCCGAAGTGGCCGCCCGAGAGGGGCTGCTTTCGATTGTGCAGAACGGACACATTTCTATGGTTCCCCAAACCGGGAGAAATCGGCTAAAAGCAGTCCGTCAGATTCGACCAGTAAATCAGGGGCGATTCAGACCACTGTTAGAACGATTATGCTTCGGCGCTTAAATATGGATTCCAATCCTGTGCCGGCCGGCAAGCCTCCAGTGATTTATGTCCGCGTGGCTCATGACAGTAACTGCATGGTCATTGCGCTATATACCTTCAGCCCCTGCAGATCGCTGGCCCTTGCCTGAGTGCAACCCAGTTTGGCCAGCCAACGGTGTGCAGGGTTCTTGTCCAACGCAACCGCGTGCAGCGCTACAGGTGTAAGGCCTAATCCAATCAGTACTTGAGGGCCTTGTTCACTGACCAACAGGAATTCGTCCGCGCCCACGCCAACTGCCCGGTCCAGCCCGGCATAGAGGTTGCGCTTCCAATCAGTGATGTGCGACTGCCAACGGGCAAAATTGCCTCCCCCTTTTTGGCGGTACTCGTCGCTCTGCAATACGGCAAGCGTGTCGACTGAATGCAGGGCCAGGTAGGCCGGGCAATCGCCGCTCAAGGCTTTGAAACGCTGCGAGGAGCTGAATCCGCTCACCGAGATCAGCGCTGGCAGTTTTTCCAGGCTGTAAAACGCATTCCACTCAGCTTCGCTCGCGGGGTCAGCGTAGTTGCATTCGACTGTATAAATCATCATGTCACTTCGTTGGTTGATGTTTAATCATGCTAGTGACACGGTAATGATCCATAAAACGACTTTTCGGCACTCTTCAGTGATTAAACATCAAGGTGGAGGCCTTGACTTGAACCAGGAATGCCCATGCGTCGAAAGCTCCCGAGTAACGCTGCCCTGATGGCCTTTGAAGCCGCAGCCCGGCATGGCAGTTTCGCCCGTGCCGCAGACGAGTTGGCCCTGACTGAAGGCGCCATCAGCCGGCAGATAGGCCGTCTGGAGGCGTTTCTGGGGGTCACGTTATTCGAGCGTGTTGGCAACCGTGTGCGGCTCTTGCCCAACGGTGAGCGCTACGCGGCCCAAGTGCGCGAGCTACTCGACCGGCTCGACAGGGACAGCCAGTATTTGATGGGCCAGCCCAGCGACGGCGCCAGCCTGGATATCGCCGTCAGCCCAACCTTTGCCCTGCGCTGGCTAATTCCGCGGTTGGCCGGCTTTGGCCAGCAACACCCGAATATCTGCGTACACCTCTCGGAACGTATGGAACCGTTCGTGCTCGCCGGCAGCGGTTTTGATGCCGCCATCCATTTTGAGCACCCGGCGTGGACAGGCATGCAGACGCACCGCCTGTTGAACGAAGTGTTAATTCCGGTTTGTCACCCTGGCCTGCTGAAGCCGGGCAAGCAGGCAACGGCTCTGGATTCATTGCCGCGATTACACCGACGACAGAACCCGGATGCCTGGCAGCGTTACGCCCAGCAAACCGGGATTGTCCTGAGCAACGCCGCGATGGGCGCGCGCTACGATTTGCATGCGATGCTGATCGAAGCCGCGCTGGCGGGGCTCGGCGTGGCACTCGTACCGCGCCTGTACGTGGAAGCCGAACTGGCGCAAGGCCGGCTGGTCGCGCCATGGCCACAAGAGAAGAATGTCGCCAAGGCCTTTTGCCTCGTGCTACCCGAACCGCTTGAACTGAGCCGCGCGCCCATCCAGGTATTTGCGCGTTGGCTGTTGGAGGAAGCGCAGGTTAAGTAGGGGATGCGGTGGGGCCTGTACCGGATTGGTTCAGACGCTGAGCGACTCAGAACTTCACATTGAAACCGGCATGCATCAGCGTGGTCGATGGCCACGCTGGGCATCAGGTCGAAATTCACGGTATCGCCGAACGCTTCATTGATCCGCGCGCCATTGAGATAAACCGCCAGCCCCTGTGGGGTTCCTTATTCCTGGCGGGATAAATGCGTCAACGTCTGTTTGCAAAACCACGACCTATTAATAGGTTCTTCACGGATTGCCGGGAAAGACGCTCTTGATCTTCATGAAAAAGAATTCGCTGTCCCGGTAACCGTAAGCCATTCGTTTGATGACCTTTATTCGATTGTTTATTCCTTCCAACTGACCAGTGTGCATTGGCCAGCGTACCCGGCTCACGATGCCCCGCCAGTAGCCCTTTAGTCGCTTTGCGAACTGGATCAGTGCGGGTATTTCGCTTTCTTGAGCGTGACGCAGCCACTGCTTCCAGGCTGATCTCCAGTCCCAGGCATCGCTCGGCGCCCAGAGCATTTTGAGCTCGGCCTTCATCAAGTAGACCGTCATTAACGATTGGTTAGCGGCCAGCAGATCCTGTAAATGAACCTGCTGTTCCGGCTTTTTCAGGTTCTCCGGGTTACGCAATAGCAACCATCGCGCTTGCTTTATGACCTTTCGAGCGGGCTTGTCATGGCGCAGTCGGTTCGCCTCGTCAACGCGAACACGATCAATCACTTCTCGGCCATATTTGGCGACCACATGGAAAAGGTCATAAATCACCCGTGCTTTTGGGCAGTGTTGGCGAACCTCCAGGTCATAAGCCGTGTTCATGTCCATCGCTACCGCTTCAATTCGGGCGCACCCTTCTGGCCCCAGTTCTTCGAAAAACGGTCTGACTGCCGCTCGGCTACGGCCTTCGCCGATCCAAAGCACTCGCCGAGTATCAGCGTCCAACACCACGCTGGCGTAGCGATGACCTTTGAATAACGCGAACTCGTCCATTATCAAGCGCCGTGGTTGGGCCTTGGGTAAGGCACTCAACGCCGCTTGCAGAGCGCGCCGCTCCAGCAACCGAACGGTGTCCCAGTGCAGCCCGAACATTTGCGCAACATGCAGTGTAGGAAGGCGTTCGCAGGCTTGAATAACGGCCTCTGCCAGCCGGCGCGTCATGCGGGCATAGCGATCCAGCCAACTGACGACCTCCATGCGCTTGCCACAATCACGGCAACTAACACGCCTGAGCTGCACGTTGAGGCGGACTGCACGACCGAGAATCGGCAAGTCACGCACGACTCGATCGCAGTACTCATGAGTTGTTGAACAGAGCTTTTGGCAGCCACCACAGGTGGGAAATCGCGTGGCCTGGGGGATCAGATCGATTTGAAGGGCATCGCCGTCAGGTTTGATCGCAACGACAGAAAAGCCCTCCCAAAAAGGAAGGAAAGTATTAATATTGCGCATAAGAACGCCGGTTTTTTAGATGTGTTTGCTCGCACGAACATCATCCATCAAATCGGCGTTCTTGTTTCTGTGTTTCCCGGGATTCCGTGAAGAACCTATTAATAGGGGGGTAAGACTTTTGGATGAGTTGAAGGGGCGTGCAATGTGTTTTTTTGATTTTTTGGTAATAAGGAAGAGAGGGTTAGTTGGTTTAATACAGTAGTCGAGGTTTTATTTTTATGGGGGTGTAAATGCCGTTGCGGTCTACATTGATAGACGCCCGTCATCAGGCACAGAGTTTGGGACAGATTTGTGGGGCTCCCGTCGGGCCTTAACGTGCCATGACGTTGACGATTACATGCAGGATGAAGGCGGGTCCATAACAGGGCTGGCCCTGTTCATCTTCGATACGCCAGATGGATGTGAGTGTGCAGGTCTCTCTTGGGGCGCCGAACTCCACGCTGATACGTACCGGCTGGCCGGGCAGGGTTTCGGCGATGGGGATTTCGTTGTTCAGGCTGCGCAGGTGGGTGTCCATCACCACTTCCAGGGGAACGCCGGACGCGCTGCGGCGAGCGATTACGTATTCGCCGTCGACCCGTACCAATTTCCGACCGCGCCACGGGCGGGCGCCAAGGTTCTGGATCTCCCAGGTTTTCTGAAACGTCTCACCGGGCAGCACCACGGTCTGGTCTGGGGTGGTGACATCCGCGTTGAAGACAGCTATATCGCTGGGGTCACGCAGGCCGGTGGCGCGATTAGTGGTTGCCATTGAACAGGCATCGCCCGGTGCGCCAGCCAGGTCGGCGAAGTAGCGGAATAACAGCAGCGGCGAAACCTGCAACGCCTTGGCCAGTTTGATCAGGGTGCGTACTGAGGGATCTTGTGAGGCTCCGCCGGTCAATCCGTAGAGGTAGGTTCGGGAAATGCCGGCTTCTTTGGCCAGGGCTGTCAGGGGCTTTCCCAGTTCTCGGCTGCGTCGCATAACCAAGGCTCGAAGCGTATCGCGTGTTCTGATGTTCATATTCGAGTGTTGATCTCCGGTCCTTGGTGATAGTCGTCACGTTGTTCGCCAAAAAGGACAACCTGCTCGCCGCTACGTATATCGAGCGATGCACACTTGCGACCTGCTAGCGACGTGGTGAAGGACATGGATAGGTCCCTTTTGGGTTGGCTACATCCAGTGTCGTGGTTTCTCGCATGCTTGCGAACCTTGTGTGTGTTGCATTCCTTTACAATCATCTTTGGATATAGCGATGACTCAAATAAAAACGTGCTGTGAATCCATTGTTCGATCAGGCTTCGGCATCCTGCAAATGTCTGATGCCATGCTGCAGGACTACAAAAAAATTGTTGATGGATATTCAGCAATCTCTCAGGCCACTAAAGATTCATTTTCCTTTGTTCAAGACACTGACGGGTTTTTTCCGTTTGGAGCCGAATACTCAAGTATTGAGGACCATCCCGACTTATGTGAGCGTTTCTGTTATTGGCCCGTGCATGTGTCTAAGCGAATGCCCTGCGAGTTTACCCAGAGTGATTTTTTTGCCGCGGTGGCTACTTTTGAGCGACAGGTCAACGAGTTGGCTCAGGAACTCATGGATGACGTCTGTGAAGAGTTTGGAGTCGCGCCACTAGCCCCATTTCGCTCGGCATCCTACGTGCAACTATGCGTCTATGGCGCTCAGGCTACTGGTAACCATCGTCAGTTTGCCCAAGACCCACACGAAGATGGTCATATGCTCTCATTCATCAAACCTAATCGTGACGGGCTGGTTTTGGTGAGGGGCGGTTCACTGGAACCCGTGCGTCTCCTGGAATGTGAAATTGCAGTATTGTCGGGGTCTTTGCTAACAGAACTCTCCGATCATGCAATTCCTGCTGCGTACCACGCAGTTCTTGCGCCTCTAAGGCCGGTAGCCAGAAGCTCCCTGATCTACTTTGCCAATCCGAACCCGGAGCAGGCGCTGACAAGTTTTTTCCGCCGGCAACCCATCGATTTGAATAGTGCCGTAAACACCCGCCACACCGGGTTCGGTAACCAGCCTATTCAACTTCTCTAATATTCTAGCGGGTTCGAACATCCCATGTTTCTAAACTTCAACGCTCTTTACCTCGAAGGCTTGCTTTTGGGCATGGGGCTGTTCGCCGCGCCTGGTCCGAAAGACACCTTGGTCATCCGCCAAGGTGTGGGCCGGGGTCCGATCTGGGCCGTGGTTGCTATCTGCGTACTCGCCGATGTCCTACTGATCGCTGTTGGCGTCGCAGGGTTGGGTTCATTGCTGGGAAGTCGGCCGGGTGTGGTGGCGCTGTTGCTGCTGTCCGGTGCGGCGTATTTGCTTTGGTTTGGCGGTCAACGCTTGCTGGCGTGCCTACGTAACCAGTCCATGCCCAACACGCAAGGCGGTCACTCGCAACGAGGCTTGCTGCGCACAGCACTGGTGCTCGGGTTTGCCAATCCCTACGCCTGGCTTGATACCGTCGTGCTGATCGGCTCGATCGGCGCAGCCAAACCCACCGGCCAACAAGCGCTGTTCGCGAGCGGCGCGATGACGGCGTCGTTGGTGTGGTTTGTGATACTGGCGCTGGGATGTCAGCGTTTGACGCGGCTGTTCCAGGCGCCAGTGGTGTGGCGCTGGTTGGATGCGGGTGTGGCGGTGTTGATGGTGTACCTGGCCGGGATGTTGATCACTGATTCAGTGAGTGTCTTTCAGCAGGTAATCGGGGTCAGACTCTGAAGAGTCCAAAGGGCTGCGAACGCCTCAATGTCGTCTTTCACCAAGTCGGCTTGGGCGTATCGCGCTGGAGAAAGAGTAATCTGCCGGTTGCGATAGGCCGAAGTCGGCCAGAAGCGGACGCTTAGAGTGCAGAAAATAAATCTGTCCCCCCTTTTATTGCAAGCAGACACTGGAACAGTCCATGACAGCAGGACGGCTCATTAGGCTGCATCGCGCCCGTAGCGAATGGTCAGGTGTTTTCTGCTTCTGACAGGGCCTTGGCCACTACGGCAGGTAAGCTTCCGGGCGCCCTTATACGCATTTGCTTGTTCAAATTAAAACGACCGAACACAACCGTGATGTCAGAAACCGAGACGTCAAACTCTCGGGCGAGAAACTTAACCATATGGTCAGTCGCCCTGCCTGCTACGGGTGCGGCGGTGACGCTGATCTTGAGTTGACTTCCTTTCGCCTTGCCGATGGCATCCTTTTTGGCGCTCGGAGTTCCAAGTATGTTCAGAACTAAAGTCTCTCCATCCCACCCACAAAACGAGGACATCTCAAAGCCACGGCCGGATGATTTCTTTTTGGTAATCGCTTTTGCTTTCTTCACATGGATCCTGCGTAGGTCGGATAAAAATGCCTAACTATAAATAGACATCAACGGGTGCATAACATTTTTGGGCGGACGTGCGCTGCCGCTCCGGAGTGCAGTATTTACGAGGAGGGCGGAAGTAAAAACGGTTAGACACCATTGCAGTAATTCCTTTTGCGAACGGTATTTAACAGTGTCGAGGGTAGCGCGGGGCTTGGAGGAAAGACAAGAGGGCAGCAGCCGTAGCACCGGCGCTTGGGGAAAAGACGAACGACTGCTTCTTGCCCGTCCCGGCCTATTGCGACCGGCAGAAGTCGACCCAAGCGGGCTTCTACACTCTCTGATTGAATAAGCTATCGTCCACCGCACGATACTGATCAACACTCGGACTTGAACGAATGACAGACAATCCTTTTCGTATTCCAACAGATGCTGAAATTGCTGACGCAGAGAGCAGGCTCAATTTTCGCTTTCCCGATGAATATATCCGCTTCCTGAAAGGTGGCAGCGATGTCGCAAACGCCGCATTTGAACCCGCGGTGATTTTGGGAGGATGCAGCCATCTGGATATCTTTGAAATTACCGAAGCCGCCTGGGCCCAGGGAGTGCCTCGGGATTGGTTGCCTTTCATTGAGGACAACAGCGACTACTTCTGCATATCGCAGGCTGGTGTTGTTCGATACTGGTCCCACAACGGAAGTACAGACGAAAGTTGGCCAACCTTTGCCGCCTGGTTCGAACAGGTCTGTATAGCCCTTGAGTAGTGTATGTACGATATCTGCGATCCATACCAGGTGTCCGCTGCTGGCTCAGAGTGTGTAAAAACGCTTCGCCAAAATTGAAGTGGGCGCATCTACGTTAAATCTGAAATTTTGAACGGCAGTCAGTGAAGGCGAATCTTTTATTCTGCTTATGATCAAGGATGAATAAACGTCGTTTCAATTAGGAGGTCCTGATGGCTACTGCACATGTTTTCATCGCCGTCAGCCTGGACGGCTTCATCGCCCGGCCAGATGGCGACATTGATTGGCTTTTGCAGCGTGATGATCCGGCTGAAGATCATGGCTACTGCGCCTTCATTGCCGACAAGGATGTGATCGTGATGGGGCGAGGCAGCTATGAGAAGGTGCTGACCTTCGACACATGGTTCTACGACCGGCCCGTCGTGGTGCTGTCTGAACAACTGGCCGCTACGCCGGTGCCCGAGGCGTTGAAGGGCAAGCTGCGCTTCTCAAACCTCGCACCAGGGGACCTGATGGCCGAACTGGATAGGCAAGGCGTGCATCGTGTCTATGTCGATGGCGGGCAGTTGGTGCAATCCTTCCTGCGCGATGGGTTAGTCGCCGATATGGTGATTACCACTGTTCCCGTACTGATCGGATCGGGAAGGCGATTGTTTGGGGCCCTTCAGCAGGACATTGACTTGGAACTGGTATCCAGCTGCAGCTTTCCTTCGGGGTTGGTGCAGTCTACCTATCGGTTGACGGTATGACCGGTTCGCGAGGATGTTCGATCTAGAGCAATGAGGGGAAAGGGGGGGGATTTATTTGCCGAGGCCGATTCTCGTGAACGTTGCCTTTTCTTCTGGCTGGCAGTCAGTTAGTGGTCGACTTCTGCCGGATATGACAGGCAGAAATCGGCCGATTGTGTTGAAAAAGTCGATCATGGTTTCCACGGCAGAAAAGTACGCGTCCGAGATTGAAATCTTTACTTTTGGCAGAGGTTTCCAGAAGCAGATTTCACGCAGCAGCGTGCAAAAATGGCGTTCTCACTAGGCAATGGCCAGGCAGTTTTGGATAACCGACTTTTTCAACAGAATCGGCCAAAAGCTGCCAGTCATAAAAGGCTGCTTTCGACCCAGGCTGTGTGAAAACGCGCTAAACACCTCGAAAACTGAGAGTCGCGAACAGCCCGAGAAGTAGTAACAATGCAATAACATGCCGTCTTCCATCGACGAATGCCGCCTGGTTAGTAACTGCCCCGCAGGGCATCGATACTCGTCCGACGCAATAAGATAAATGAAATCCTGCTTGCCGAATCTGCCTTCGGCTTTGCTGCCAGATGTGAGGGGTTTCGGTACGAAGGTAGTGATGCCGGCTTGCTCGCAAGCAAGGATTTCCAGACCTTTGTAATAGCCTCGGTCGGCCACCACCGTTAGCAATTCAGCCTCGATTTCTTCACGCGCTTGGTTCGCCATATTGCTCAGTTGCCCACGATCATTACCAACGTTGGTCACCTCATGGGCAACGATCAGATGGTGTTTGTCGTCGACAGCTGTTTGTACGTTGTAGCCAACCGTTCCGGTGCCTCGGCCGCTCGTGGCCATTGAGCGTGCATCTGGGTCTGTGAGGGAGATCTGCTGGTCTGGACTTTCGTGAAGCTGCGCCTCGATGTCCTTGAGTTTCTGCATCTGCTTTTTCAGTGTTTCTATCTTTTCCTTAAGCCGCTCTGCTTTGGCCTCGGCCACTACGGGCGTTGCCCGATCCGCCGAATCCATCGCCGCCAGATAGCGATCAATGCTCTGCTCAATCTGCTGCATACGGGCCTTCACCTTGCCCTGAGTGAAGTTGCGGTCGCGATTATTGACGGCTTTGAATTTGCTGCCGTCGATGGCGATGATCGACTGGGAGAAGAGATTGAGGTTGCGGCAAAGAACTACGAACTGGCGGCATACGCTGCGAATGGCTTTGCCGTTGTCTTTGCGAAAGTCGGCAATGGTTTTGAAGTCCGGAGCCAAACGCCCCGTTAGCCACATCAACTCGACGTTGCGCTCGGCCTCACGCTCAAGTCGGCGGCTGGACTGAATCCGATTGAGATAGCCGTAGATATAGATCTTCAGCAACACTGCTGGGTGATAGGCCGGACGACCAGTTGCGGCAGGATCGACGCCCTCAAAACCAAGTGCGCCGAGGTCGAGTTCATCGACGAAAACGTCGACCACTCGCACTGGATTTTCTTCGGCTACATAATCGTCCAAGCACTCCGGCAGCAGCGTCACCTGCGTCCGAGTCTCACCCTCAATGAATCGTTTCATGATCGCCCCCGATACGATCTAGACGAACAAAAGCTTAGATCATCCTCGGCGTATTCCGACTTTTGGCCTTAAAGCAAAGCTCGCCTTTCATCTGGATTGAAGACGTTACCGGAGGGGATTGGTCAGATATTGGCAAGCTGGGGAACAATGGATTTACCCATGCAATTGACTGCCGCAAAGTATTTACGGCCGCTTGAATGAGACAACCTTGCGTGGCATTCGCAACAATACTCGTCACGGTATTGGCCATCAGGTTTGAAAAATAGCTTGGCCTCGTTGAGGTCGGTTATTAAAAATCCTTCAGATTTCAAAATCTGTTCAAAACGATCACGTAGTGAAGAGAGGGCGGTGGGAAGGTGGGGATGACTGAGAAGCTCCTTCGGGTATGGGGTCGCACTCAGTAGATCCACCGTCGTGATCGATTCCCCGGTCGCTTTGAGGGCTTGCAACAGATGTGGGTGTACGTACGACAGACTGCTCGCAGCGTGATGCGCAATACTTTGACAGACACTACTGAGGCGGCGACGGGAAGGCATTCATTCTTCCTGATTTGGTTTGCGAGCTGCGTCGAGCTGCTGGATTCTTAGAGATCATATGGTGCCTCAAAACCTGGTCGAATGCCCCCATGGCCGAATCGTTCTAAAAACGTGTTTTCACACAGCCTGGACCCAAAGCTGCCATGAGACTTACAAAACTGTCGTTCGCTTCGCCAGCTTCCGAGAGCTGCGCGGTGTCAAACAACGCTAGCACGATGCAGGCTGCTCATATGCCCGATGCCCGCAGTCTTCAAACGGCTTACCAGATCCTCGCGTGCTCCTCGCCCACCATCACGAACGTATTCAAGCTCCGACGCTGTGATTAATACCACTGGAACCAATCTGACCGGGGATAAAGGCATGTCATCCAGTCGGGTAGGGAAATCCGGTTCAGGGGCTCCCAGCAAGACGCCGGTAGAGTCGTCGTCGGTAATGAAGAGTTTGGGTAGTTGATCACTCATATGGTGCGACCGGCTGAACCCCGGAATTTCAAGTGATAGCGCTCCGTGTTGTTCGAGTTGGTGGATGATTCCCCCAGCGTCTGCCACCGTTTTGGCAACGTGTTCCACCAGCTCGAATGCCCAGCTGCGCTTGAAAGGATCGACCTCACCCAAGGGACCACGGGCGTGCTCGGGTATATCTGCTGTTTCTATGAACAACTCCATCTCAAAACCATTGCCCATCCCTTCCGCGTCATCGAATGGGTCTGACAGGCCTTCGGTTGCAATGATTACTGTGTCGCCACGGCGAACTACTCGGTAGGCCTGACGGGTCGAAGGCCAGTAAGGGCCACCCGAAAAGCTCGGACTAATGATGTAGGAAAGAACATCCCGCTCGACTGTGCCGATAGAGCCCCAATGAAGATCCAGGCACGCTTCGCTGGCTTGTCGGGCTGCCTGATTTGCCGCTTCAGCCTCAGACGAATTGCTGGGAGTAACAGGCTCGCGGAATTCAAGGGGTTGCGGTGTGGGCTGGGCATCTTGGGTCAAAGGGCTTTTCAATAAAGTAAGAAGTTTCTTGAAGAAATTCATGCGCGTTCCTTGCTGGGTCTCGGCTCAGCCCCACAAATGTCAGCACTTGCTGATCTGGTGGTAGGCGTTGAACGCATTCTGGCGTATCGGCTTCGATATGAAAACGCAAAAACATATTTCGCTCCTACTGCGTAGTTGCATGGACTTGACCACCCATTTGCATTCGACTTGACCAGTCGTTTGCATCGGATTTGACCAACACGCTGGATGGCCTTGACCGGCAAAAAACGGCCAAAAGCAGCCACTATCGTCTCTGTTAAAGTACCTCCCTGAACACAACTCTCGGACGGCTTCATGGAACGATTCCATCCTCGTGGCATTGATGCAGACGGTTATATCCTCACCGTGTCCAACGTCGAGGTGCAGCCACAGTTTCAGGCTTTGCTGGCGGACGTTTGCATGACGCTCGCCCAGTCGGAACCTCTGCTGGATGGGATTTATCTTTATGGCAGCGTCGCTAGAGGCGACGCCGTACCGGGAGTTTCCGACCTAGACCTAACCCTTGTTCTGCACAGCTCTCCTGCATCGCAGGATCTGGAAATGCTCGAGTCGAAAAAGCGCACGCTGGAAAGTCGGCATACCGAAGTCACCAAGATCGATTTTGACATCGGTAGTCGTTCTGAAGTATTGGCGGCCAACAATCGATTGAGCTGGGGTTATTGGCTCAAGCATCACTGTCGTTGCTTATGGGGGAATGATCTGGCCAAGCGCTTCGACCGGTTCAAGCCGTCGCGTGATATCGCCATTGCCGTGAATGGTGATTTTGAATCCGTACTGACCCGGTATGCCGATCTTATCGATCAGGCGACCACACCGACGCAATCCCTACGCCTGCAACGCGAAGCCTCGCGCAAACTCATCCGGTCAACTCAAGTACTTCGCTCTGAACAGGACCTGATGTGGCCGCAAACACTGGAGGAGCATGTCGAGCTATTTGTTCAGCATTACCCGCGCATGAGAATGCAGATCTCTTTTTTCTTGTCCCAGGCAAGGACCCCATACGCGAAGCCAAAAGAGTTTACGACTCAGGTCCATGATTTTTTGACCTGGATGGCTTCAGAAACCGGTTAGGTCTGCTTTTGGCCGAAATCTGCCTGATCAGGCGTTGACCAGCTCCATGATGTGAGTGGCATGGACATCTTCTATTCGCATGAAACCGCAGCGCAGGTAAAACGCGTCGCCTCCAGAAGTATCGGTGGAAAGACGCACCTTCTGAAAGTGAAGAGCAGCCTGTGCAACCAACGCGTTTACCAGCGCCTGACCGACGTGTTGATTCCTCGCTGCAGGTGCCACGTACACTCGCCGTAGCCTTGCGGTATCGGGGTTATTATAGGGGTCAACTGATAGTCCTCCGATTCCTATGACTTGCTGGTTCGAATACGCTGCCATGAGACATTCACCGGGCGCATTGAAGCGATTAGTTCCAGAGTGCCACTCCGAAATCAGGCGCGTAAGAAACCTGAAACCTTCTGCAACTGCCGCTTTCTCCAAGGTAAGAACTTCCGCCGGCAGGTGCGTAATCTGTTGAATCTGGATTAGTTTCATTCATTGTCCCTGATTCAGTGTGAATCCTTTTGGCTGATCGAGGATGCATCGGACGCATGCTATGAGCGATGCAAGTGGCTGCTACCGACCCAAGGCGATCATTCGGCGAATCTTTTGACCTACGCCAAAAGGAGCTGAATGCAGTCAGCTCCTCTGACGCAGAACTTGCATGAGCTGCTCAACGACGATGGCTTCGACGAAGCCTTCACTGGGCCCCACCTCAAAAGCAGCACAACAAGCCGATGCGTCGCCGTCGCAGAGACGGTAGACAGCAATGACACTGCTCGGTCCGCAGCCGGTGTGCCCGCATAGCGAATACCCGCCGTCAATCGACCCTTGCATGACGCCAAGGCCATAGCCCGGCGTGATCCAAGGGCGACCGGGAATCGGGCCGCCCAATGTTCGTGCTCTCTGCATTTCCTGAAGCAAGTCCGTCGTGAGTAGGTCTGCACAAAAGAGTCGATCCAGAAATAACGCTGCTTGCGAAATGTCGCCGATCAACAAGCCGTGGTAAACCCAGGCGGGATCATAATTTGAGGCAATTCCAAGGTGGGTCGTTTGTAAGTCTCCTCGCATTTTTGCAAAGCGAACGCTCGATAATCCCAGGGGAGAAAGTGTCCGTTGAATTACCGCGTCATCAAGCTTCAGATCAGTCAGCCGTTCAATTAGCCTGCCGACAAGCAGGTAGCCGACATTCGAGTAACGCCAACCGTTTCCGGGACTGTATCGGAGTCGAGCACCGTCAAGGCGTTGCATCATTTCATCGGCCGGCCAGGCTGGTTCACTGTTTTTAACGGCGGAGTGATACTCCGCAAGTTCTCCGTAGTCAGCCAGACCGGCCTCATGCCGCAGTAACTGGCGTAGCGTAAAAGACTGATCAAGAACGGGGTCGTCCAATCCGACCAGCCCGTCACGCACCAACGATAGGGCCGTAGCAGCCAAGACTGTTTTCGTGAAACTCCACCAAGGGACCATCGATTCTGAGCGATCAGCCGCTTGCAGCTGACCATTTGAAACGAGTGAACTGAGCATTGGCTTCCTTGGAGTCTTCAGCGGATCGGCAGCTTGACAAGATACCTCAATCATTCCTCTTCGCGGAGGCAAAGGTCAGCCGTTGCACTGTTCTGAACGACTGCTCTTGGCCGATTGTGTTGAAAAAGTCGACCCGGCCTGGTGACCCATGCATTGAGCGGTGAAAGCGCCTTTTTTGTACGCCGCTACGTCAAATCTGAGTCCTGAACCTTCTGCGCTAAACACAGATTTCAATCTCAGACGCGCACTTTTCTGCCGTGGAAACCGAAGCCGACTTTTTCAACACAATCGGCCGTTTCCTGCTTGTCGTGACTGGCTGAAAACGGCCGATTGTGTTGAAAAATTCGGTTTTCTGAAACAGCCAGGAGAGCGATCGAGAAAACGCTTTTTTAGGACGCTTTCACGTGAAATCTGAGTCCGGCAACCTCTGTCGGAAGTAAAGATTTCATTCTCGGACGCATGCTTTTCTGCTGCGGAAACCGTGGTCGACTTTTTCAACAGAATCGGCCAAAAGCAGCCCGTGGACACCCTAATGGCGAAACAGTAGCTTATGTTGCTAGCGGGCGAGAAATACTCAACAGCGGATCATCCCGCCCATGCCGCGTTTCACTTTGGACGATGTCGAGAAATGGGACCGAAAACTGAAGAGTTGATCTGCATTCTTGATCAGCTTGCAATCGTGCTCGAAAGCTATGGAGACACCCACTGGAGCTTTTGGATGCGTAAGGCAAGGGCACTATTGCTGGATTCTGATTACTCTGGGATTGAGTATCTACTGTCAGCCTATGGCGGAATGGGCTCATTAAATGATCTCATTCTTGGTCAAAGCTATGTCGATGGAGTCCTTTCTTGGAATCCAGGTCATGTCGAGCTAAACGAAAAATTCATTGAATTGCGGAACAACGCCGAACAGCTCGCCAACGCAATAAAACGCTCTCAAACTTGATCAGGCACCTAAACAACGCCCCCGCAGCCACGTTTGTGCATTCCCTTCGCGTCAAACCTTAGACGGCAATAGATGAACCCAACTCTCGACACGGCAGCCAATGGACATCTGATACTCAGTTTCAACGAGTTGTCAGACGCTTGTTGGCTATCGCTAGCTGAAAACCTGATCAAACGCCGAGGGTTCAAACGATTGGGTTCACCTGTCATAGGCGTTGATGAAAAAATTCACCAGAATTTCCAATGTGCTGAGTTCAGCCTCGCAGCTGGCTGGGACAATTGGTCTGGGCATTATTTGCTATCCGACTCAGTGGCGGGCGATGTTTTTCTGCAAAAGCTATTCGACCAGCTCAGCTCCTGACAGGCGACTCAAGTCATTCGCTCCGTTTACTGGGAATGCATGCCTGGACGTTCGGGAACGTCTGCAATGGGTGGGTTGTAGCCGGTCGCGAAAGACCGGAACCGGCCGAAAGCGGGCAGATGCGCAGAACAGCAGCCCTTGAAGCTTGTAGGCCTCTACAGAAATAGGGCGACTCAAGCAATCTTTAATTGTTGAAGCATCGTTCAAAACGCAAGATTCAGTGGTCTGCGAAAAAATTGCCCTTGTAGTGATGTTTGAGTCAGCGACAACATTCCTAGCGAAGCGATAAGCAATACTTTCATTGTTTTTATCTTCCTTGATGGGACCGGCGTTGATTGGACGCGATTGGGCGCGCTGGAAAAATATCAGCCATCGCGTCGGCGCACACGGTCATCTCTGATGCCCATTAAACCAATACGTTTTCCCGGAGGTAATCGGGGGGCAGACCCCGGTTGTTTCCGTCGACACTCGCCTAACCCTTACAGATCCCGGAAACCTTTCGCCACAGATACCACCTTTTAGTCCCGCCTCCATCCGCGCTACCTTTCCGTCGTCGCTGCAAATTCAGTGACCGGGCCTGATAACCCGTGGAACAATAGGCGCTCTAGCGTCTCCAGCACCATGCCGACGCTTTTTTTGCGTCCGCACATCCGTGTTATGGCGGCTGTGCGCGGGAGGCCTTCGGGCCTGCCGGGTTCCTATTGTCCCGGTTTATCAGCCTGCGCACAGCTGCCACCCTTTCGCCTGATAACGAACGTGGCAGCTCTCTACATTAGGAGCTAAAACCATGAGCATTTCTGACAGGCCATACCCTCACAACCCCACCACCCGCACCTCCGCCCATCCAGGAGGTGCTCAATGATCAACCCACCCCTCAACAAAACCCTCGGCGTCATCACCTTTTCCACCTGTGGCAAGCAGCCCAACCTTCACCGACTATTCCGCGTGAACTCCGGCGTGCCCATCCGCGATGCGCTGGAGCACGCCTCCGAACTTCTCCACTGTTCAAAACTGCTGGCGTTGGATGCCGCCATGGACACGGGCGCGGATCGTTATGCCTGGGCGGCGCATTATTTGGGGGAGATGGCGAAGGCGGTGGTGGATGATTTGGCGAATGGGATGTTGGCCAATGGGGTGACGGAGGAGGGTGAAGTGGCGGGTAGTTAGTCTGGTGGTTTGAGGGTGTTGCGGCTGACGCTATCGCAGGCAAGCCAGCTCCCACAAGGGGCTGTGTTTCAAGTTGATGTTGCGCTGGTCAGGGGTTTTGCTGGTTGCCCACTTTTCGACAGGCGAAAAAAAAGACCTTGAATTTCAAGGTCTTTTTTTAAGATGGTGCCCCGAGGGAGACTCGAACTCCCACTCCTTTCGAAAACGGATTTTGAATCCGCCGCGTCTACCAATTCCGCCATCAGGGCTCAATGGCGGCGAAGTATAGAGATGAGATTACCGTTGGTCAATCACGTTTCATGGTCAATTTTGACTATTTCCGCTAGACTTCCCGGCCCTGCTAGACGAACCCCATCATGCGCGTTGCTGACTTTACTTTTGAGCTCCCTGATTCGCTGATCGCCCGCCACCCTTTGGCCGAGCGTCGCGCCAGTCGACTGCTGACCCTGGACGGGCTCAGCGGTGCCCTCGCACACCGTCAATTCACTGATTTGCTTGAGCATTTGCGCCCGGGCGATTTGATGGTGTTCAACAATACCCGGGTGATTCCGGCGCGGCTGTTTGGCCAGAAAGCTTCCGGCGGCAAGCTGGAAATTCTGGTGGAGCGGGTGCTGGACAGCCATCGCGTGCTGGCCCATGTGCGCTCCAGCAAGTCGCCGAAACCGGGTTCGACCCTGCTGATCGATGGCGGTGGCGAGGCCGAGATGGTGGCGCGTCATGATGCGTTGTTCGAGCTCAAGTTTGCCGAGGAAGTGTTGCCGCTGCTGGAGCGCGTCGGCCATATGCCGTTGCCTCCTTATATAGACCGCCCCGACGAAGATGCGGACCGCGAGCGCTATCAGACGGTGTATTCCCAGCGCCTCGGTGCCGTCGCGGCGCCGACGGCCGGGCTGCATTTCGACCAGCCGCTGCTGGATGCGATCGCCGCCAAGGGCGTCGAGAGCGCGTATGTGACCCTGCACGTGGGGGCCGGCACGTTTCAGCCGGTGCGTGTGGATAACATCGAAGACCACCATATGCACAGCGAATGGCTGGAAGTCAGCCAGGACGTCGTGGACGCGGTCAACGCGTGCAAGGCGCGCGGCGGGCGGGTGATTGCCGTGGGCACCACCAGCGTGCGTTCGCTGGAAAGCGCGGCGCGTGATGGCGTGCTCAAGCCGTTCAGCGGCGACACCGATATCTTTATTTACCCAGGCCGGCCGTTCCATGTGGTCGATGCGCTGGTGACCAACTTCCATTTGCCGGAATCCACGCTGTTGATGCTGGTGTCGGCATTTGCCGGTTATCCGGAAACCATGGCTGCTTATCAGGCTGCCATCGACAATGGATACCGTTTTTTCAGCTACGGTGATGCGATGTTTATCACCCGTAATCCGGCGCCACGCGGCCCAGAGGAACAACTATGAGTCGTATGTCGTTTGAATTGCTGGCCACTGACGGCAAAGCCCGTCGCGGTCGTCTGACCTTTCCGCGCGGTACGGTAGAGACCCCGGCGTTCATGCCGGTCGGCACCTACGGCACCGTCAAAGGCATGCTGCCGCGCGATATCGTCGCCACCGGCGCCGAGATCATCCTCGGCAACACCTTCCACCTGTGGCTGCGCCCGGGCACGGAAGTGATCAAGAAGCACGGCGACCTGCATGACTTCATGAAGTGGCAAGGCCCGATCCTCACTGACTCGGGTGGTTTCCAGGTGTTCAGCCTGGGCGCCATGCGCAAGATCAAGGAGGAGGGCGTGACCTTCGCCTCGCCGGTCGACGGTTCCAAAGTGTTCATGGGGCCGGAAGAGTCGATGCAGGTCCAGCGCGACCTGGGCTCCGACATCGTGATGATTTTCGACGAATGCACGCCGTACCCGGCCGACGAAGACGTCGCGCGGGTTTCCATGGAGTTGTCGCTGCGTTGGGCCCAGCGCTCGAAGAACGCCCACGGCGACAACACTGCGGCGCTGTTCGGTATCGTCCAGGGCGGCATGCATGAAAGCCTGCGCAAGCGCTCGCTGGAAGGCCTGGATAAGATCGGCTTCGACGGCCTGGCCATCGGCGGTCTGTCGGTGGGTGAACCCAAGCACGAGATGATCAAGGTGCTGGATTACCTGCCGGGCCTGATGCCCGCTGACAAACCTCGTTACCTTATGGGCGTTGGCAAACCGGAGGATCTCGTAGAGGGTGTGCGCCGCGGTGTGGACATGTTCGATTGCGTGATGCCAACCCGTAATGCCCGCAATGGGCATCTGTTCATCGATACAGGCGTGCTGAAGATCCGTAACGCGTTCCATCGCCATGATGATTCGCCGCTGGATCCCACCTGTGACTGCTATACCTGCCAGAACTTCTCCCGTGCTTATCTGCACCATCTGGACAAGTGTGGGGAAATGCTGGGTAGCATGTTGAATACCATCCACAATTTGCGTCATTACCAAGTCCTGATGGCTGGTTTGCGCGAGGCTATTCAACAGGGTACATTGGCCGCCTTCGTCGATGCCTTCTATGCCAAGCGCGGGCTCCCTGTGCCGCCCTTGGACTGAGTTTTCCGACCCTAAGATTCACTATTTGCAACTGGAGTGCTAAATGAGCTTTTTTATCTCTAACGCCATGGCTGATGCCGCTGCGCCTGCTGCTGCCGGCCCTATGGGCGGTGGTTTCGAGTGGATTTTCCTGGTCGGCTTCCTGGTCATCTTCTACCTGATGATCTGGCGTCCACAGGCCAAGCGCGCCAAAGAGCAGAAAAACCTGCTCGGCAGCCTGCAGAAAGGTGACGAAGTCGTGACCACCGGCGGTATCGCGGGCAAGATCACCAAGGTTTCCGATGCTTTCGTGGTTCTGGAAGTCTCCGACACCGTCGAAATGAAGTTCCAGAAGGGCGCCATCGCCGCCACGCTGCCTAAAGGCACGCTCAAAGCGATCTAAGTAACAACTTTTACCAATCGACGGGGCGCGCAAGGCGCCCCGCGTTATAAGCGGGCGGCGTGATGCTGAACAAATACCCTCTGTGGAAATACCTACTGATCCTGGCGGTGCTGGCGATCGGTTTTATTTATTCCGCTCCCAATCTCTATCCTGATGACCCTGCGATCCAGATCTCTGGCGCCAGCACTTCGCTGAAGGTCAATCAGGCTGACCTGGAACGCGCGAGCAAAGCGCTCACCGATGCGGGCATCCAGGTCAAAGCGGCAACGTTGGCAGCTGATGCGAAGGGCGGCTTGTTGCGCCTGACCAAGCAAGAAGACCAATTGCCGGCCAAAGACGTCGTGCGCAAGGCCATGGGTGACGACTACGTTGTCGCGCTCAACCTGGCACAGACCACGCCAAAATGGCTGCGCAGCATTGGCGCGCACCCGATGAAGCTGGGTCTGGACTTGTCCGGTGGTGTGCACTTCCTGCTGGAAGTCGACATGGACAAAGCCCTCGACGCGCGCCTGAAAGTCTACGAAGGCGACGTGAAGAGCCTGCTGCGTAAAGAGAAGTTGCGTTATCGCAGCCTGCCGCAGCTCAACGGTGCCATCCAGCTGGGCTTCTCTGACGAAGCTTCCCGCGAGCAGGCCCGTGCGCTGATCCGCAAGAACTTCAACGATTTCGACATCGTACCGGCCGACCTCAACGGTCAACCTGTACTGCGTCTGGCGATGACCCCGGCCAAGCTGGCGGAAATCCGCGAATACTCCATCAAGCAGAACTTGACCACGGTGCGTAACCGCGTCAACGAGCTGGGTGTGGCCGAGCCGATCGTTCAGCGCCAGGGCGCCAACCGCATCGTGGTTGAGCTGCCGGGCGTGCAGGATACCGCTGAAGCCAAGCGTATCCTCGGCAAGACCGCCAACCTGGAATTCCGTCTGGCCGCCGAGCCGGGTGCTTCCAAAGCCACTTCCGAGACCTTCGAGTTCCGTGAAGGCAACCGCCCTGCGGCGCAGATCGAGCGTGGCTTGATCATCACCGGCGACCAGGTGACTGACGCCAAGGCCGGTTTCGGCGAGCACGGTACGCCTGAAGTGAACATCCGCCTGGATGGCCATGGTGGCGAACTGATGAGCCGCGCCACGCGCAGCAACGTCGGGCGCAGCATGGCGGTGATCTTCATCGAGCAACGCCCGATCACCACCTACACCAAGCAAATGGTCAACGGCGTCGAGAAAGACGTGCCGGTGCAGACCTTCAAGGAAGAGAAGAAGATCATCAGCCTGGCGACCATCCAGTCGCCGCTGGGTGCTCAGTTCCGCATCACCGGCCTGAACGGCCAGGGCGAATCCTCGGAACTGGCCCTGCTGCTGCGTGCCGGTGGCCTGGCTGCGCCGATGTACTTCGCTGAAGAACGCACCATCGGCCCGAGCCTGGGTGCCGACAACATCACCAAGGGTATCGATGCGGCCTTGTGGGGCATGCTGTTCGTGTCGCTGTTCATCATCGCCATCTACCGCTTCTTCGGCATCATCGCCACCGTGGCCCTGGCGGGCAACATGGTGATGCTGCTGGCCTTGATGTCGTTGCTGGGCGCTACGCTGACCCTGCCAGGCATCGCCGGTATCGTCCTCACCATGGGGATGGCGGTGGACGCCAACGTGCTGATCTTCTCGCGGATTCGTGAAGAGATCGCCGCGGGCATGACCGTGCAGCGAGCAATCAACGAAGGCTTCGGCCGGGCATTTACCGCGATTCTCGACTCCAACCTGACCACATTGCTGGTCGGCGGGATTCTCTTTGCCATGGGCACCGGCCCGGTCAAAGGTTTTGCGGTGACCATGTCCCTCGGTATCTTTACCTCGATGTTCACGGCCATCATGGTGACCCGCGCAATGGTCAACCTGATCTTTGGCGGGCGTGACTTCAAGAAGTTGTGGATTTAAGGGGCTGCCATGTTACGTACAATCAACTTCATGGGCGTTCGCAATATTGCGTTCGGCGTCACCGTGCTCCTTACCGTTCTGGCGTTGTTCAGCTGGTTCCATAAGGGCCTGAACTACGGTCTGGACTTCACCGGCGGTACGCTCATCGAGCTGACCTACGAGAAGCCGGCCGACGTGACTCAGGTGCGCGAAGAGCTGGTCAAGGCCGGCTATCACGAAGCTATCGTGCAGAGCTTTGGTGCGACCACCGATCTGCTGGTGCGTATGCCGGGCGAAGACCCGCAGTTGGGTCACCAGGTTGCCGAGGCCTTGCAGAAGGTCGGCGGTGATAACCCGGCGGCGGTCAAGCGCGTCGAGTTCGTCGGTCCGCAAGTGGGTGAAGAGCTGCGCGACCAGGGCGGCCTCGGCATGCTGATGGCGCTGGTCGGCATCATGATCTACCTGGCGTTCCGCTTTCAGTGGAAGTTCGGTGTCGGCGCCATTGTCTCGCTGATCCACGACGTGGTCGTGACCGTGGGCATCCTGGCGTACTTCCAGATCACCTTCGACCTGACCGTGCTGGCCGCGGTGCTGGCGATCATTGGTTACTCGCTCAACGACACCATCGTGGTATTCGACCGGGTTCGCGAGAACTTCCGCGTACTGCGCAAGGCGACGTTGATCGAGAACATCAACATCTCCACCACCCAGACCCTGTTGCGCACCATGGCGACGTCGATCTCCACCTTGCTGGCGATCGCAGCACTGATGATCTTCGGTGGCGACAACCTGTGGGGCTTCTCCCTGGCGCTGTTTATCGGCGTTCTGGCGGGCACCTACTCGTCGATCTACATCGCCAACGTGGTGCTGATCTGGCTGAACCTCAACAGCGAAGACCTGATCCCTCCGGCCGCGACTGGCAAGGAGGTCGACGACCGCCCTTGATGGGTGGTTGTTGATCTGCTGTTACAAAGAAGGCGCGAGTATTGAACTCGCGCCTTTTTTTTTGCTCCAAGGCTGGGTATAGCGCGGATCTTTCGGTCCGTTTGTGATGGTCAGGAGGTTCAACGTGAACAAGTCGTTACTGGTTGGTGCGGTATTGGGTGCTGTCGGTGTGACTGCCGGGGGTGCTGTTGCCACCTACAGCCTGGTAAAAAGCGGCCCTGAGTATGCGCAAGTGCTGGCGGTGCAGCCGGTGAAAACCCAGATTAAAACCCCGCGCGAGGTCTGCAAGGACGTCGCCGTGACCCGGCAGAAGCCGGTGCAGGATCAACACCAGATCGTCGGTACGGTGGTCGGTGCGCTGGCCGGTGGCCTGTTGGGCAACCAGGTCGGTGGCGGTAACGGTAAGAAACTGGCCACCGTGGCCGGTGCGGTCGGTGGCGGTTATGCCGGTAACAAGGTGCAGGAGGGTATGCAGAACCGCGATACTTACACCACCACGCAAACCCGTTGTAACACCGTCAACGACATCAGCGACAAGGTCGTCGGTTATGACGTGCGTTACACCTTGGATGGCAAGGAAGGTTCGGTGCGTATGGATCGTGACCCAGGCGGCCAGATCCCGGTCGATAAAGAGGGGCGTCTGATCCTGGGCCAGAACCAGCAATAACCCCGGGCCTGGCACAGTTCACAATGTGGGAGGGGGCTTGCCCCCGATGGCGGTGTGTCAGTCAGCCTATCTGTAGCTGAAACTCCGCTATCGGGGGCAAGCCCCCCTCCCACAGTTGGCTTGTGGTGTTGCTGGTATTTAAGCTCACACCAAATTCCAGTGCATAAAAAAAGCACCGAAGGGTGCTTTTTTGTGCTCGCTCGCTTAGCGCTTCAGCGAAGCCGGCAGGTGCGGCTGGATCGCCGTCAGCACTGCCTTGAAGCATTTGGTGTTGCCGGCTACCACGTGGCCTTTCTCCAGGAAGTCATGACCGCCGGTGAAGTCGCTCACCAGGCCGCCGGCCTCTTGGATCAGCAGGGCGCCCGCTGCCATGTCCCACTCGGACAGGCCCGATTCCCAGAAGGCATCGAAACGACCGGCGGCGACGTAGGCCAGGTCCAGGCTGGCTGCGCCAGCGCGGCGGATGCCGGCGGTCTGGCCAACCAGGGCGCGGAACATACCCAGGTAGTTGTCCAGGTTGTCCATCTGGTCGTCACGGAATGGGAAGCCGGTGCCCAGCAGGGCGCCGTCCAGGCTGGTGCGGCCGCTGACGCGCAGGCGACGACCGTTCAACTGGGCGCCACGGCCACGGCTTGCGGTGAATTCTTCCTGGCGAACCGGGTCCAGCACAACGGCGTGTTCCAGGCGGCCACGGTATTTGCAGGCAATGCTCACGGCAAAGTGCGGGATACCGCGCAGGAAGTTGGTGGTGCCATCCAGTGGATCGATGATCCACAGGTAGTCTTCGCCTTCGCCGCTGCCTTTGTGCAGGCCGGTTTCTTCGCCGAGAATGCCGTGGGTCGGGTAGGCCTTGCGCAGGGCGTCGATGATTTTCTGTTCGGCGGCGCGATCCACCTCGGATACATAATCCTTGGCGTCTTTTTCGTCGACCTTGATGGTATCCAGGCGCTCGATGGAGCGGAAGATCAATTCACTGGCGCTGCGGGCGGCGCGCAGCGCGATATTCAGCATGGGCTGCATGGATGTGTCACCTAAGGTTGTTAAAGAAAGCCGAGCATTCTAGCAGAAACTTTCTTCAGGTGAAGGACGGCGTGAGCTTTCGTGGCATAACCTTAGGCTGTTCTGTAAGATTTGCTCCCCTTTCCCGTGTCCGAGAGCGCCTCCCTTGCTGCAAAACATTCGTGTCGTCTTGGTCAATACCAGTCATCCCGGCAATATCGGCGGGGTGGCGCGAGCCATGAAAAACATGGGGCTGACGCGCCTGGTGCTGGTCGAGCCGCGCGTGTTCCCGCACCACGAGGCCGATGCCCGCGCATCCGGCGCCAATGACATCCTTGAAACAGCCCAGGTCGTCGCCACTTTGGAAGACGCATTGGTCGGCTGCAACCTGGTGCTCGGCACCAGCGCCCGCGACCGGCGCATCCCCTGGCCATTGCTCGATCCGCGTGAATGCGGGACCAAAGTGGTGGAAGAGGCCGCCGGCGGCGCTGAAATCGCCCTGGTGTTCGGTCGTGAAGACTCCGGCCTGACCAACGAAGAGCTGCAGCGATGTCATTATCATGTGCATATTCCATCAGACCCGGAGTTCAGCTCGCTGAACCTCGGGGCGGCGGTGCAGGTGTTGAGTTACGAAGTACGCATGGCCTGGCTGGCCGCTGAAGGGCAGCCGAGCAAGGTTGAGAAGGATGAAGTGGCGTCGACCAAGAGTGGCGAGTTGGCCACCATGGACGAGCTGGAGCGGTTCTATGAACACCTGGAGCAAACCCTGGTGGCCATCGAATTCCTCGATCCGGAAAAACCGCGGCACTTGATGGCGCGCCTGCGTCGTCTGTACGGACGCAGCTCGGTCAGCCGGGCGGAAATGAATATATTGCGTGGCATCCTCACGGAAACCCAGAAAGCGGCCCGTGGCGAGCTTCTTAAGCGGAAGGATTAAAAATGTTCGAGCGTTTGCGAGAAGATATCCAGAGTGTTTTCCACCGTGACCCGGCGGCGCGCAACGCCTTTGAAGTACTGACCTGCTACCCGGGCATGCATGCGATCTGGATTCATCGCCTGTCCGGTGCCTTGTGGGGCATGGGCTGGAAATGGCTGGCGCGGGTGGTGTCCAACTTTGGGCGCTGGTTGACCGGCATCGAGATTCACCCGGGCGCCAAGGTCGGCCGCCGCTTCTTTATCGACCACGGCATGGGCATCGTGATTGGCGAGACCGCCGAAATCGGTGACGACGTGACCCTGTACCAGGGCGTAACCCTGGGCGGCACCAGCTGGAACAAGGGCAAGCGTCACCCGACCCTGGAAAACGGTGTAGTGGTCGGGGCGGGCGCCAAGGTGCTGGGTCCGTTCACCGTGGGGGCAGGGGCCAAGGTCGGCTCCAATGCGGTGGTGACCAAGGCGGTGCCGCCGGGCGCAACCGTGGTCGGCATTCCGGGGCGCATCATCGTCAAGCCGGAAGTCGGCGATGAGCAGGAAGCCAAGCGCAAGGCCATGGCTGAGAAGATCGGCTTCGATGCCTACGGCGTCAGCGAAGACATGCCCGACCCGGTGGCCCGTGCCATCGGCCAGTTGCTCGACCACCTGCAGGCGGTAGATGGCAAGCTGGACGGCATGTGCGGCGCGCTGAAGGAACTGGGCAGTAACTATTGTGCGAAAGACCTGCCTTCGCTGCGCGAAGAGGACTTCGCCGAGATCAAAGACGAAGCCGCCACCAAGACCGGCTGAAGCCTCACGATCACCAAAAGTCCCCTGTGGGAAGGGGCTTGCTCCCGATAGCGGTGGGGCGGTCACCCATACATTGACTGGTCCTTCGCGAACGGGAGCAAGCCCCCTCCCACAGGTTGTTCTCCATTGGTCTTGGAATTCCTGCTTGACCGCTGTTCCTTCTGTTCGTCCCCACCCCATCCTGCTATTATTTGCGCGCCCTTTTTACGGGTAATCCTGACTAAAGTACTAGGTCTTATAGTTGACTTAAATACTCGGGAATAGCATACTTGCTCCCATTCTGAAACACCTTGGTACTTGTCCATGAGACTGACTACAAAAGGCCGATACGCGGTGACCGCCATGCTTGACTTGGCTTTGCACGCGCAAACTGGGCCGGTGTCCCTGGCCGATATCTCCGAGCGCCAAGGCATTTCCCTGTCCTACCTCGAGCAACTGTTCGCCAAATTGCGCCGCAGCAATCTGGTCTCCAGTGTGCGTGGGCCGGGTGGTGGCTATCAACTGTCCCGCGACATGCAGGGCATTCAGGTGGCCCAGGTGATCGACGCGGTCAACGAATCCGTCGATGCCACCAAATGCCAGGGTTTGGGTGATTGCCATGCCGGCGACACCTGCCTGACCCACCACTTGTGGTGTGACTTGAGCCTGCAGATCCATGAGTTTTTGAGTGGTATCAGCTTGGCTGATCTTGTGACTCGCCGTGAGGTGCAAGAAGTAGCCCAGCGTCAGGACCAGCGCCGTTGCAACACCAAGGCGCCGCGTCTGGACAAGATTGAAGCGTCCGCCGTCGAGTGACAGCCGAAGAGCTAACGGCACGCCAGCCAGCCTGATTTAGGAGAAAGTCCATGAAATTGCCGATTTACCTTGATTACTCAGCGACCACCCCGGTTGATCCGCGTGTCGCGCAAAAGATGAGCGAATGCCTGCTGGTTGACGGAAACTTCGGCAACCCGGCGTCGCGTTCCCACGTATTCGGCTGGAAAGCCGAAGAAGCGGTTGAAAACGCTCGTCGCCAAGTCGCCGACCTGGTGGGTGCAGATCCACGCGAAATCGTCTGGACCTCCGGCGCCACCGAATCCGACAACCTGGCAATCAAGGGCGCCGCGCATTTCTACGCGACCAAAGGCAAGCACCTGATCACCACCAAGATCGAGCACAAGGCGGTCCTCGACACCATGCGCCAACTGGAGCGTGAAGGGTTCGAAGTCACCTACATCGAGCCGACCACCGACGGTATTGTGACGCCGGCGATGATCGAAGCGGCCATGCGTGAAGACACCATCCTGGTTTCCGTGATCCACGTGAACAACGAAATCGGCACCATCAACGACATCGCGGCCATCGGCGAGCTGACCCGCTCCAAAGGTGTGTTGCTGCACGTCGACGCGGCTCAGTCCACCGGCAAGGTCGACATCGACCTGTCGAAGCTGAAAGTCGACCTGATGTCGTTCTCGGCGCACAAAACCTACGGCCCCAAAGGCATCGGCGCCCTGTACGTGAGCCGCAAGCCTCGCGTTCGCATCGAAGCCATCATGCATGGCGGCGGTCACGAGCGCGGCATGCGTTCGGGCACCCTGGCGACTCACCAGATCGTCGGCATGGGCGAAGCGTTCCGTATCGCCAAGGAAGAAATGGCTGCCGAAAACGTGCGTATCAAGGGCCTGAGCGATCGCTTCTACAAGCAGGTCGAAAACCTTGAAGAGCTGTACATCAACGGCAGCATGACTGCCCGTGTACCGCACAACCTGAATTTGAGCTTCAACTACGTCGAAGGCGAGTCGCTGATCATGGCGCTCAAGGACCTGGCGGTTTCGTCCGGTTCGGCCTGCACCTCGGCCTCCCTTGAGCCGTCCTACGTGCTGCGCGCCCTGGGCCGCAACGACGAACTGGCGCACAGCTCGATCCGCTTTACGTTTGGCCGTTTCACCACCGAAGAAGAAGTCGACTACGCCGCGCAGAAAGTCTGCGAGGCCGTCACCAAGCTGCGCACCTTGTCGCCGCTGTGGGACATGTACAAAGACGGCATCGACATTTCCAAGATCGAGTGGGCGGCACACTAACTATAGAAGCCGCCACCCCAGCTCTGTAGGAACGTGGCGGAAAACGCAGACGTTTTTACAGGGTTCCAGAGCGGCCCTGATGAGTGAGGATTCAGTACCATGGCTTACAGCGAAAAGGTCATCGACCACTACGAAAACCCGCGCAACGTCGGCAAGATGGACGCGGAAGACCCTGATGTCGGCACCGGCATGGTCGGCGCTCCGGCGTGCGGCGATGTGATGCGCCTGCAGATCAAGGTCAACGAACAAGGCATCATCGAAGACGCCAAGTTCAAGACTTACGGCTGCGGTTCGGCCATCGCCTCCAGCTCCCTGGCGACCGAGTGGATGAAAGGCAAGACTCTGGATGAAGCAGAGACCATCAAGAACACTCAACTGGCCGAAGAACTGGCCTTGCCGCCAGTGAAGATTCACTGCTCCGTACTCGCAGAAGACGCCATCAAGGCGGCCGTTCGCGACTACAAGCAGAAGAAAGGCTTGATCTAAAGCATTTGGCGACGAGTAAGGAGTCAACGATGGCTATCAGCATGACAGAAGCGGCTGCGCGGCACGTGCGACGCTCCCTGGATGGGCGCGGTAAAGGTGAGGGGATTCGTCTGGGTGTTCGCACCACGGGCTGTTCCGGCCTTGCCTATGTGCTGGAGTTCGTCGACGAGGTAGTGGCGGAAGATCAGGTGTTCGAAAGTCACGGCGAGAAAGTGATCATCGACCCGAAAAGCCTGACCTACCTGGACGGCACCGAACTCGATTTCGTCAAGGAAGGGTTGAACGAAGGCTTCAAGTTCAACAACCCCAACGTGCGCGGTGAATGTGGCTGCGGCGAAAGCTTCAACATCTGAGGCTACTTGTGGGCACTCCTTGTCATTTCGCTTTATTCGAGTTGCAACCGAGCTTTCGGCTGGACCTCGAGCAGCTTGCCACGCGCTACCGTGAATTGGCGCGTGGCGTGCATCCGGACCGCTTTGCCGACGCTTCCGAGCGTGAACAGCGCCTGGCGCTGGAGCAGTCGGCCAGCCTCAACGAAGCCTATCAGACCCTCAAAAGCCCCCCCAAGCGCGCGCGTTACCTGCTCGCGATGAACGGTGGTGAGTTGCCGCTGGAAGTCACGGTGCATGATCCGGATTTTCTGATGCAGCAGATGCAGTGGCGCGAGGAACTCGAAGACTTGCAGGACGAAGCCGATCTGGCGGGTGTCGCGGTCTTCAAGCGGCGTCTGAAAGTGGCCCAGGATGAGCTCAACGAAAGCTTCGCAGCCTGTTGGGACGATGCAGCGCAACGTGAGCAGGCCGAACGCCTGATGCGGCGCATGCAGTTCCTCGACAAGCTCTCCTACGAAGTGCGCCAGTTAGAAGAGCGCCTCGACGATTAACCCAGCGCTGCCCCTGTTGCACGCCTGAAAGACAGATAAGACCTGATTACCATGGCCCTACTGCAGATCGCCGAACCCGGCCAAAGTCCTCAACCGCACCAGCGTCGCCTGGCGGTCGGGATTGACTTGGGCACCACCAATTCCCTGGTCGCCGCCTTGCGCAGCGGCCTGTCCGAGCCGTTGCCCGATGCTGATGGCCAGGTGATCCTGCCGTCGGCGGTGCGCTATCACGCCGATCGCACTGAAGTCGGTGAGTCGGCCAAGCTGGCGGCGTCCACCGACCCGTTGAACACCGTGCTGTCGGTCAAGCGCTTGATGGGTCGTGGGTTGTCCGACGTCAAGCAATTGGGCGATCAACTGCCGTACCGCTTTGTCGGCGGCGAGTCGCACATGCCGTTCATCGACACCGTCCAGGGCCCGAAAAGCCCGGTGGAAGTGTCGGCCGATATCCTCAAGGTGCTGCGCCAGCGCGCAGAGACCACCCTGGGCGGCGAACTGGTGGGGGCGGTGATCACCGTGCCGGCGTATTTCGACGACGCCCAGCGCCAGGCGACCAAGGACGCGGCGAAACTCGCCGGCCTGAACGTGCTACGCCTGCTCAATGAGCCGACCGCGGCCGCCGTGGCGTATGGCCTCGACCAGCAGGCCGAAGGCCTGGTCGCCATTTACGACCTGGGCGGCGGGACCTTTGATATTTCGATCCTGCGCCTGACCGGCGGGGTCTTCGAAGTGTTGGCCACCGGCGGCGATACCGCCCTGGGCGGCGATGACTTCGACCATGCGATCGCGCGCTGGATCATCAGCGGTGCCGGTTTGTCCGATGACCTGGACCCGGGCGAGCAGCGCCATCTGCTGCAAACCGCCTGCGCCGCCAAAGAAGCCCTGACTGACGCGGCCTCTGTTGACGTTTCCTACGGCAATTGGTCGGCCAAACTGACCCGCGAAGCCTTCGATGCGCTGATCGAGCCGATGGTCGCCCGCAGCCTCAAAGCCTGTCGCCGCGCCGTGCGTGACTCTGGCGTAGAGCTTGAAGACGTGGCTGCCGTGGTCATGGTCGGTGGTTCGACCCGCGTGCCGCGCGTGCGCGAAGCCGTTGCCGAAGCGTTCGGTCGTCAGCCGCTGACAGAAATCGACCCGGATCAAGTGGTGGCCATCGGTGCTGCGATCCAGGCCGATACCCTGGCGGGCAACAAGCGCGACGGTGGCGAACTGTTGCTGCTCGACGTGATTCCGCTGTCCCTGGGCCTGGAAACCATGGGCGGCCTGATGGAGAAGGTGATTCCGCGCAACACCACCATCCCTGTCGCCCGCGCCCAGGACTTCACCACCTACAAAGACGGCCAGACGGCCATGATGATTCATGTGCTGCAAGGCGAGCGCGAGCTGATCAGCGACTGCCGCTCCCTGGCGCGCTTTGAATTGCGCGGTATCCCGGCGATGGTCGCGGGCGCGGCGAAGATTCGCGTGACCTTCCAGGTCGACGCCGATGGCCTGCTCAGCGTGGCTGCGCGTGAATTGGGCTCGGGCGTTGAAGCCAGCATCCAGGTCAAGCCGTCCTACGGCCTGACCGACGGCGAAATCGCCAAGATGCTCAAGGATTCGTTCCAGTATGCCAGTGACGACAAGGTCGCCCGCGTGCTGCGCGAGCAGCAAGTCGATGCCCAGCGCCTGCTCGAAGCGGTGCAGGGCGCTCTGGATGTCGACGGCGAACGCCTGTTGGATGCCGAAGAACGCATGGTCATCGACCTGCAGATGCAGGAACTGGCCGAATTGATGAAAGGCTCCGATGGCTATGCCATCGAGCAGCAGACCAAGCGCCTGTCGCAAGTGACCGATGCCTTCGCTGCCCGCCGCATGAACCAGACGGTAAAAGCCGCCCTGGCGGGCCGCAACCTGAATGAAATTGAGGAATAATTGATGCCGCAGGTCATTTTTCTGCCACACGCCGAGCATTGCCCGGACGGTATGGTCGTGGAGGCTGAGACCGGCAAGTCCATCCTCGAAGTTGCCCATGACAACCACATCGAGATCGAAAGTGCCTGCGGCGGTGTCTGCGCTTGCACCACTTGTCACTGCATCATTCGCGAGGGTTTCGACTCTCTGGAAGAAGCTGACGAGTTGGAAGAAGACTTTCTTGACCGTGCCTGGGGCCTGGAGCCGACTTCTCGCCTAAGCTGTCAGGCCAAGGTCGGGACCGAAGACATCACCGTCGAAATTCCGAAATATTCGCTCAACCATGCGGCCGAAGCGCCGCATTGATTCAAGGAAGTGTCATGAGTCTTAAATGGGTTGATGTGCAAGAGATCGCTATCCTGTTGGCCGATGGCAATCCGGATATGGATCCCTACTCGCTGAACTTTGTCGCTTTGCGTGACATGGTCATGGCTTTGCCTGGGTTTGACGATGAGCGCGACCGCGGCGGTGAAAAGGTCCTGGAAGCGATCCAGACTGCCTGGAAAGAAGAACAGGACTGACGCCTCCTTTACGCAGTTAGGCAATACCCAAGAACCCGCGTATAATTCGCGGGTTTAATTTTTCGCAAATTACCGTTTCTGGAGTTACACCATGGCTGTTCAACGTACTTTCTCCATCATCAAGCCTGACGCTGTTGCAAAAAACGTCATCGGCGAGATCACCACTCGTTTCGAAAAGGCCGGCCTGAAGGTTGTAGCCTCGAAACTCAAGCAACTGTCCAAGGCTGAAGCTGAAGGCTTCTACGCTGAGCACAGCGCTCGTGGCTTCTTCGGCGACCTGGTTGCCTTCATGATCTCCGGTCCTGTTGTCGTTCAGGTTCTGGAAGGCGAAAACGCTATCGCTCTGAACCGTGAGCTGATGGGCGCTACCAACCCTAAAGAAGCAGCTGCCGGCACCATCCGTGCTGATTTCGCTGATTCCATCGACGCCAACGCTGTACACGGTTCGGACTCCGAAGCCGCTGCTGCCCGCGAAATCTCGTACTTCTTCGCAGCTACTGAAGTAACCACTCGCTAAGCATTGGCTTAAGAGTGAAGGTGAATCCATGACTACATCGACTGTAAAAACCAACCTGCTGGGTCTGACTCAACAGGAAATGGAAAAATTCTTCGACTCGATCGGGGAGAAGCGTTTCCGTGCCGGTCAGGTAATGAAATGGATTCACCACTTTGGCGTCGATGATTTCGACGCCATGACGAACGTCAGCAAGGCCCTGCGCGACAAGCTCAAGGCTATTGCCGAGGTCCGTGGTCCCGAAGTTGTCAGCGAGGACATCTCCAGCGACGGCACCCGTAAGTGGGTGGTGCGCGTGGCGTCCGGCAGCTGCGTCGAGACCGTCTACATTCCCCAGGGCAAACGTGGCACCTTGTGCGTTTCGTCCCAGGCAGGCTGTGCCCTGGACTGCAGTTTCTGCTCCACCGGCAAGCAAGGCTTCAATAGCAACCTCACCGCCGCCGAAGTCATCGGCCAGGTGTGGATTGCCAACAAATCCTTTGGCAGCGTCCCGGCGACCGTCGACCGAGCCATCACCAACGTGGTGATGATGGGCATGGGTGAGCCGCTGCTGAACTTCGACAACGTGATCGCGGCCATGCACCTGATGATGGACGACCTGGGTTACGGCATCTCCAAGCGCCGTGTGACCCTGTCGACCTCCGGCGTGGTGCCGATGATCGATGAGCTGTCCAAGCACATCGACGTCTCCCTGGCATTGTCGCTGCACGCACCCAATGACGCATTGCGTAACCAATTGGTGCCGATCAACAAGAAGTATCCGCTTAAGATGCTGCTTGAATCTTGCCAGCGCTACATGTCGTCCCTGGGCGAAAAGCGCGTGCTGACCATCGAGTACACCTTGCTCAAGGACATCAACGACAAGGTCGAACACGCGATCGAGATGATCGAGTTGCTCAAGAACATCCCGTGCAAGATCAACCTGATTCCGTTCAACCCGTTTCCCCATTCTGGCTATGAGCGGCCGAGCAACAACGCCATCCGCCGTTTCCAGGATCAACTGCACCAGGCCGGCTTCAACGTCACCGTGCGTACCACCCGTGGTGAAGACATCGACGCCGCCTGTGGCCAATTGGTAGGACAGGTGCTGGATCGCACCCGTCGCAGCGAACGTTATATCGCCGTGCGCGAACTGAGCGCCGCCGACGATGTGCCGCAAAGCGCTGCGACTCGAACCTGAGAGAGGATCTCTATGCCCTTGCGCCTTGCGCTGCTTTTGCTTGTTACCGGTCTTGCGACCGGTTGTGTTTCATCGGGCTATGACAGCCCTTTGCAAACCGGCAAGGGCCGCGAAGAGGCGCGAGTGGCTTATGTGCAACTGGGCTTGGGTTACCTGCGTCAGGGCATGAGCGAGCAGGCCAAGGTGCCGTTGAAAAAGGCCCTTGAACTGGACGGCGACGATGCCGAGGCCAATGGCGCACTCGCCCTGGTGTTCCAGGCCCAGGCCGAGCCTGAGTTGGCCGAGCAGTATTTCAGCAAGGCCCTGGCTTCCCGTCCTGCCGATCCCCGGCTGCTGAATAACTACGGCAGCTTCCTGTTCGAGCAGAAACGCTATGACCAGGCTTCCCGTTATTTCCAGCAAGCCAGCGCCGATACCCTCTACCCAGAGCGGTCGCGCGTGTTCGAGAACCTTGGGGTGGCCTCCAAGCGTCTCGGCCAGCGTGACATCGCGCGCCAACACCTGGAAAAAGCCCTGCACCTGAACAGTCGCCAGCCTCGCGCCTTGCTCGAAATGGCTGAGTTGTCTTACGAAGACAGGCATTATGTGCCGGCACGTGACTATTACGAACGTTTTAGCCTGCTCAGCGGGCAAAATGCACGTAGTCTATTGCTCGGTGTGCGCCTGGCGACGGTTCATGAAGAACGCGACACGGCCGCACGTTATGGCCAGCAACTCGAACGACTCTATCCCGGTACGCCGGAATATCAGCAATACCTGTCGGAGCAATGATGAAAGCGGCGCACCCGGAAGTTGTAGCAGCTAATCGCGTAAACCCAGGCGACACCTTGCGTCAGGCCCGCGAAAGCAATGGTTGGTCGCTGGCGGAAGTGGCCCTCAAGCTCAATTTGACCACCACGTCACTGGGCAACCTGGAAGCCGGCGCGTTCGATAAGCTGCCTGGGCATACCTTCGCCCGCGGCTATATTCGCGCCTACGCCAAATTGTTGGGTATCGACCAGGCCATCTTGGTCCAGCAATTCGACCAGGTCACCGGCACCGACTCCCAGGGCAGCAACGTCCATGGTCTGGGGCGCATCGAAGAGCCGGTGCGGGTGTCCCACACGATCCTGCGCATCGTCAGCCTGTTGCTGCTGATCGCCGTGATTGGTGGCGGTTTCGTCTGGTGGCAGGACCAGGCATCCCAGCGCACCAAGGACCTGACCAGCAACGCCATGGAGCACGTCGAAGTCGAAAGCGCCGACGGCACCACGCAGATTCACCCGTTGGACGAGCCGGAAGACCAGGCTGTCGCCGAAGGCCAGGCTGCGCCCGAAGCGCCAGTGACGGCCGAGCAACCCGCGGCGGAATCGGCCCCGGCGACCACCACTGCTGCGGTGCCGGCTCCAGCCGTACCGGCGCACGCCCCGGTCGTACCGGCTGCACCGGCGCACACTCCGGCGGCGCCTGTGGCGCAAGCCACCGCCCCGGTCGCTCCCGTGCAGGCGCCAGCGCCTGCCGCCGCCCCGGCGGCCCCCGCGATTTCGCCGCCGACCACCCCCGCGTTGATCGCCGGTGACGGGCACGTACAAATTACCTTCATTGCTGACTGCTGGACGCAACTCAGCGATGGCAACGGCAAAGTGCTGTTTAGCGGTCTGAAGCGTAAGGGAGATACGCTCGACCAGGGCGGCAAGCCTCCTTTGACGCTGCGTCTGGGCTTTGCCCGTGGCGCGCAAGTGGCCTACAACGGCCAGCCTGTCGACGTAGCGCCGTTCACCAGTGGCGAAACTGCTCGCCTGAAGTTGGGACAATAGTCATGCACGGCGAATCTCCAATCAAACGTCGCGTATCGCGCAAGATCTGGGTCGGCTCGGTGCCGGTGGGTGGCGACGCCCCCATCGCGGTACAGAGCATGACCAACAGCGACACCAACGATGTCGCTGCCACCGTCGCCCAGATCAACCGTCTGGAAGCCGCCGGCGTCGACATCGTGCGGGTTTCCGTACCGGATATGGATGCCGCCGAAGCCTTCGGCCGCATCAAGCAACTGGTCAAGGTGCCGCTGGTTGCCGACATCCACTTCGACTACCGGATCGCTTTGCGCGTGGCCGAACTGGGCGTCGATTGCCTGCGCATCAACCCGGGCAACATCGGTCGCGAAGACCGTGTACGCGCGGTGGTGGATGCTGCCCGTGATCGCGGGATTCCGATCCGCATCGGCGTCAACGCCGGTTCCCTGGAAAAAGACCTGCAAAAAAAATACGGCGAGCCGACCCCGGCCGCGCTGGTTGAATCGGCGCTGCGCCACGTTGAACACCTTGAGCGTCTGAACTTCCAGGACTTCAAGGTCAGCGTAAAGGCCTCCGACGTGTTCATGGCGGTAGAAGCCTACCGCCTGCTGGCCAAGGAAATCGTGCAGCCGCTGCACCTGGGTATCACTGAAGCGGGCGGTTTGCGCTCAGGCACAGTGAAATCTGCGGTGGGTCTCGGTATGCTGCTCGCCGAAGGGATTGGCGATACTATCCGCATCTCCCTGGCGGCAGACCCGGTAGAGGAAGTGAAGGTCGGTTACGACATTCTCAAATCCCTGCATTTGCGTTCCCGTGGCATCAACTTCATTGCCTGCCCGAGCTGCTCGCGGCAGAACTTCGACGTGGTGAAAACCATGAACGAACTGGAAGGGCGCCTCGAAGACCTGCTGGTGCCGCTGGATGTCGCGGTGATCGGTTGTGTGGTCAACGGGCCGGGTGAAGCCAAGGAAGCCCATATCGGCTTGACCGGCGGCACGCCGAACCTGATTTACATCGACGGCAAGCCGTCGCAGAAACTGACGAATGACAATCTGGTGGATGAGCTCGAAAGACTGATCCGCCAGAAAGCGGCCGAAAAGGTCGAGGCTGACGCTGCAGTTATCGCGCGCGGCTGATCCAGCGAATTTAAGGAATAGATGTGAGCAAGTCTCTGCAAGCCATTCGTGGCATGAACGACATCCTTCCGGAGCAGACGCCGCTGTGGCGCTACTTCGAGAACACCGTTGCGCGTCTGCTGGATAACTACGGTTACAAACAGATCCGTATGCCGATCGTCGAGTTCACCGAGCTGTTCAAGCGCTCCATCGGTGAAGTGACCGACATCGTCGAAAAAGAGATGTACACCTTCGAAGACCGCAACGGTGATTCCCTGACCTTGCGTCCGGAAGGCACCGCCGCGTGCGTGCGCGCCGTGCTCGAGCATGGCCTCACCGGCGGTGGCCAGCCGCAGAAGCTGTGGTACATCGGGCCGATGTTCCGCCACGAGCGCCCGCAGAAAGGCCGTTATCGCCAGTTCCACCAGATCGGCCTGGAAGTGTTCAACCTCGACGGTCCGGACATCGACGCCGAACTGATCGTGCTGACCTGGCGCCTGTGGGGCCTGCTGGGCATCCGCGATGCGGTCAAGCTTGAACTCAACAGCCTGGGCACCAGTGAGTCCCGGGGCCGCTATCGCGTCGCCCTGGTCGAATACCTGTCTGCCCACCTGGACAAGTTGGACGAAGACAGCCAGCGCCGTCTGAAAACCAACCCGTTGCGCGTCCTCGATACCAAGAACGCCGACACGCAGGCCGTGCTGGTCAATGCGCCGAAGATGGCCGATTACCTGGACGACGAATCCCGCACCCACTTCGAGGGGCTCAAGGCGCGCCTGGAAGCCGCCGGGATTCCTTACGTGATCAACCCGAAACTGGTGCGCGGCCTCGACTACTACAGCAAGACCGTGTTCGAGTGGGTCACCGACAAGCTCGGCGCCCAGGGCACCGTGTGTGCCGGTGGCCGTTATGATGGCCTGGTCGAGCAGATGGGCGGCAAGCCGACCCCCGGCGTGGGTTTTGCCATGGGTATCGAGCGCCTGATCCTGCTGCTGGAAACCCTGGAACAGGTTCCGGAAGAAATCTCCCGTCAGGTGGATGTGTACCTGTGCGCCTTTGGCGAGGCCGCCGAACTGGCTGCCCTGGCCCTGAGCGAAAAAGTGCGCGACCAGTTGCCGAACCTGCGCCTGCAGATCAATGCCGGCGCCGGCAGCTTCAAGAGCCAGTTCAAGAAGGCCGACAAGAGCGGTGCGCTGTACGCACTGATCCTCGGCGATGACGAATTGGCCCAGCAAGTGATAGGTTTCAAACCCCTGCGTGGCCAGGGCGAGCAACAGAACATTGCCTTTGATGCGCTCGCCGCGCACTTGGCCACCTGCGTCGTGCAGGGTTGAAGCTGTCGAACAGCCGAATTTAGCGATTAAGGAGTGTTGGGGTGTCGAGTACTGATGATGAGCAGCTGGCCGAGTTCAAGGACTGGTGGCAGCGTAACGGCAAGCCCCTGGTTACCGGCGGCCTGCTGGCTTTAGTGGTGGTGTTCGGCTGGCAAGCCTGGCACAAGTATCAGGCCAACCAGTCCCAAGGCGCCTCGATCCTCTATCAGCAATTGCTGGAAAGCACGCTGACGCCGAGCGGCAAGCCCGATCCTGCGCAAGTGGCAGACCTGGCCGGCAAGCTCAAGAGCGAATTTGGCGGTAGCACCTACGCCCAATACGGCAGCCTGTTCGTCGCGAAAGTCGCGGTCGACACCGGCAAGCTGGATGACGCCGTCGCCGAACTGAAGGCCATCGCCGACAAGCCGACCAACCCGACCCTGGGTGAAATCGCACGTCAGCGCCTGGCTCAGGTATTGGCGGCACAGAACAAGGCCGACGAAGCACTCAAACTGCTCGACGGCGACGCTGACAAGGCATTTGTAGCCACTCGCGAAGAGCTCAAGGGTGACCTGTTGGTCCAATTGGGTCGTACCGACGAAGCCAATGCTGCGTACAAAAAAGCCAAGGCGGCGCTGTCTGATGAAGCGGCGGTCGGTGGCTTACAAATCAAGCTCGACGACTTGGCCAAAGGGGATGCGTGACGTGATCCGTTGGAAACATGCAGCATTGCTGGCTCTGGCCGTTCTGGCCGCGGGTTGCAGCAGCAACAGTAAAAAAGAACTGCCTCCGGCCGAGCTGACCAGCTTCAAGGAAGAAGTGGTCCTGCAGAAGCAGTGGAGCCGCTCCATCGGTGACGGTCAGGGCGAAACCTACAACATGTTGGTACCGGCAATCGACGGTGACAACATTGTGGCCGCTGACGTGACCGGCGTGGTGATCTCCATGGATCGCATGAACGGCGACGTGAAGTGGAAGAAAGACCTCGAACTGCCTGTATCCGGCGCCGTCGGCGTGGGTTACGGCATGGTCATGCTCGGCACGCTCAAGGGCGAAGTCGTGGCGCTGGACTCCAGCACCGGTGAAGAGAAATGGCGCGCTCGCGTGACCAGTGAAGTCCTCGCACCGCCTGCCACCAACGGCGACATCGTCGTGGTGCAAACCCAGGACGACCGTGTAATCGGCCTCGACGCCAGCACTGGCGCCCAGCGCTGGTTGTACGACAGCACCCCTGCGGTGCTGACCCTGCGCGGTACCAGTGGTCCGGTTGTGACCAATAATCTGGCCGTTGCGGGCCTGTCGACCGGTAAAGTGGTCGCCCTGAATACCCAGAACGGCGTGCCGATCTGGGAAACGCGTGTGGCGATCCCGCAAGGTCGTTCGGAACTGGATCGTGTCGTCGACATCGACGGTGGCTTGCTGCTGTCCGGCGAAACCCTCTACGTCGCTACCTACCAGGGCCGTGTCGCGGCACTGGACCTGCAAAGCGGCCGCGTCAACTGGCAGCGTGATGCTTCCAGCTACGCCGGTGTCGCCCAAGGGTTTGGCAGCGTCTACGTAAGCCTGTCGTCCGGCACCGTTGAAAGTGTCGACGAACGTTCCACCACTGCGCTGTGGAGCAACGACTCTCTGGCCCGCCGTCAACTGTCGGCACCGGAAGTGTTCTCCAGCTACGTAGTGGTAGGCGACTTCGAAGGCTACCTGCACCTGCTGAGCCAGGTAGACGGTCGCTTTGTGGGTCGCGAGCGCATCGACAGCGACGGCCTGCGTGCGCGTCCGCTGGTCGTGGGTAACATGCTTTATGTGTTTGGCAACAGCGGCAAGCTGGAAGCCCTGACCATCAAGTAAAGGTTTGACTATGCTTGGGGTTACCCCCAGGCGGCCCTGCTTCATTGCTTAATGTAGGAGCGAGCTTGCTCGCGAAGGACGTCAACGCTCACGCGGGTTTCTGGATAAACGCGGCGTCCTCAGGTTTTTCGCGAGCAAGCTCGCTCCTACAGGAACCAGTGTCGGGCAGGGTATGTGGCATTTCAAATGCCGCCCCGAGCACCAGCCGCTGCCTTGCAGCGGCTTTTGTATTTTCTGAAATAACGAAGTGGAGAGCCGCATGGTTCCCGTAATCGCCCTGGTGGGCCGACCTAACGTCGGCAAGTCCACCTTGTTCAACCGCCTGACCAGGACTCGCGACGCCATTGTCGGCGACTTGTCCGGTCTGACCCGTGATCGCCAATACGGTGAGGCAAAGTGGCAAGGGCGCTCCTACATTATTGTCGACACCGGTGGTATCTCCGGTGACGAGCATGGCATGGACGAAAAGATGGCCGAGCAGTCGCTGCTGGCCATTGAAGAAGCCGATGTCGTGTTGTTCCTGGTGGACGCCCGCGCGGGCTACACCGCTGCCGACCAGATGATCGGCGAGCACCTGCGCAAGCGCAACAAGCGTTCCTACGTGGTCGCCAACAAGATCGACAACATCGATCCTGAAATGGCCCGTGCCGAATTCAGCCCGATGGGCCTGGGCGACGCGATCCCGATCGCCGGTGCCCACGGTCGCGGCATCACCCAGATGTTGGAAATCGCCCTGCGTGACTTCCCTAAGGATGACGCCGAGGAAGAAGAGGGCGAAGAAGAGGTCGTCGCCGAAGGTGAGGAAGCCAAGCGCATTCCGGGCCCGAGCGAAAAAGACGGTATCAAGATCGCCATCATCGGCCGTCCCAACGTCGGCAAGTCGACCCTGGTCAACCGTATGCTCGGTGAAGACCGGGTCATCGTGTATGACCAGCCCGGCACTACTCGCGACAGTATCTACATCCCGTTCGAGCGTAACGACGAGAAGTACACGCTGATCGACACCGCCGGTGTGCGCAAGCGCGGCAAGATCCATGAGGAAGTTGAAAAGTTCTCCGTGGTGAAAACCCTGCAGGCGATCAAAGACGCCAACGTGGTGATCTTCGTGATGGACGCCCGCGAAGGCGTGGTGGACCACGACCTCAACCTGCTGGGCTTCGCCCTTGAGGCTGGTCGGGCGCTGGTGATCGCGATCAACAAGTGGGACGGCATGACGCCGAGCGAGCGCGATTTCGTCAAGATCGAACTGCAGCGTCGTCTGTTCTTCGTCGAGTTCGCCGATATCCACTTCATCTCGGCACTGCACGGTACCGGCGTGGGCAACCTCTACGCGTCCGTACAGAACTCGTTCAAGTCCGCGGTCACCCGCTGGCCGACCAACCGTCTGACCCAGATCCTCGAAGACGCGGTCGGCGAGCACGCACCGCCGATGGTCAACAACCGCCGGATCAAACTGCGTTACGCCCACTTGGGTGGTGCCAACCCGCCGATTATCGTGATCCACGGTAACCAGATCGAGAAGGTGCCTAAATCCTACGTGCGTTACCTGGAAAACACCTACCGCCGTGTCTTGAAGCTGGTCGGTACGCCGATCCGTATCGAGTTCAAGGGTGGCGAGAACCCATACGAAGGCAACAAGAACACACTGACTGACCGTCAGGTGAACAAGAAGCGTCGTTTGATGACTCACCACAAGAAGGCCGACAAGAAGCGCCGCGACAAGCGCTGATTCCGACCTCGCAAAAAGGGCTCTTTACGGGCCCTTTTTTGTGCGCGGTGGTTTGCGCCTTGACCCGATGCAGTTGGCAGCTTAAAACTTGCGGTTCACCTGCAGGGGCCTCCGATGATCAACAGCAAGCTGCCAAATGTCGGCACGACCATTTTCACCACCATGTCGCAACTCGCTGCCGAAACCGGCGCGCTCAACCTGTCCCAGGGCTTCCCTGACTTCAATGGCCCGCAGGGTTTGCTCGATGCCGTGGGCAAGCATGTCGCCAGCGGCCATAACCAATACGCGCCGATGACCGGCCTGCCAGCCCTGCGCCAGCAAGTGGCGGCCAAGATCGCGCGCAGCTATGGCGCCACGGTCAGCCCCGACAGCGAAGTGACGATCACGCCCGGAGCCACGGCGGCGATCTTCTGCGCGATCCAGGCGGTGATCCGCAGCGGCGATGAGGTCATCGTGTTCGACCCGTGCTACGACAGCTATGAGCCTTCGGTCGAGTTGGCCGGCGGTCGCTGCGTGCATGTGCAACTGAACCTGGAAAACTTCAGCCTCGACTTTGAAAAGATCCAGGCGGCGTTGTCTGCGCGCACGCGCATGATCATCCTGAACACGCCGCATAACCCCACCGGCGCACTGATCAGCCGCGCCGAGCTGGACCTGTTGGCGGCCTTGATCCGCGACCGCGATATTTACCTGGTCAGCGATGAGGTCTACGAACATCTGGTGTTTGACGGTGTGCCTCATGTCAGCGTGCTGGCCCACGAAGAACTGTATCAACGTGCGTTCGTGGTCAGTTCCTTCGGCAAGACCTATCACGTCACCGGCTGGAAAACCGGCTACGTGGTCGCGCCACCGGCACTGACCATCGAATTGCGCAAGGTGCATCAATATGTCAACTTTTGCGGCGTGACCCCGCTGCAGTACGCGTTGGCAGACTTCATGGCCGAACACCCGGAACACGTCGAAGAACTGCCGGCCTTTTACCAGGCCAAGCGCGACCTGTTCTGCGACCTGTTGACGCCGTCGCGTTTCAGCTTTACCCGGGTCACCGGTACTTACTTCCAACTGGTGGATTATTCAGCGATTCGCCCAGACCTGGATGACGTCGCCATGTCGTTGTGGATGACCCGCGAGCATGGCGTAGCGACGATCCCGGTTTCGGTGTTCTATCAGCATCCACCCCAAGGCCAGCGCCTGGTGCGCCTGTGCTTTGCCAAACGCGAGGAGACGCTGCAACAAGCAGCTGAGAAACTATGCGTGATCTGAATGCACTACCCGACCTGAACATCGCCCTGGTCCAGACCAGCCTGGCCTGGCACAACCGCCAGGCCAACTTCGATCACTTCGAACTGTTGCTGGAACAGGCCCGTGGCGCCGACCTGATCATCCTGCCGGAGATGTTCACCACCGGTTTCTCCATGGACTCGGCCACCCAGGCCGAACCGGAAAATGGCCCGACCCATCGCTGGCTCCAGAGCCAGGCGGCGAAGTACAACGCGGTGATCACCGGCAGTGTGATCATCCAGGCCGCCGACGGCAGCCACCGCAACCGTCTGTTATGGGCGCGGCCGGATGGCGAGGTGCTGCATTACGATAAGCGCCACCTGTTTCGCATGGCCGGCGAGCACAATCACTACACGCCCGGCGAGCGCCAGGTGCTGTTCGAGATAAAGGGCTGGCGTATTCGCCCATTGATTTGCTACGACCTGCGCTTTCCGGTGTGGAGTCGTGACGCCCAGGACACCGACCTGCTGCTGTATACGGCCAATTGGCCGGGGGCGCGACGCCAGCATTGGAACCGGTTGCTGCCAGCGCGGGCGATCGAGAACCTGTGTTATGTGGCGGCGGTCAATCGGGTGGGTACCGACGGCAAAGGCTTCGCTTATACCGGGGATAGCCAGGTGCTGGACTTCCAGGGTGAGAGCCTGTTGAGTGCGGGGGAGGCGGACGGGGTGTTTACGGTGTGCCTCAAAGCGGATGAATTGGCGGCTTACCGCAGCAAATTTCCGGCGAACCTGGATGCCGATACTTTTCAGTTTGTCTGACAGACCGCTATCGCGGGCAAGCCCACTCCCACATTCGAGCCGAACACGGTCAAAATGTGGGAGTGGGCTTGCCCACGATGAGGCCCCAACAGACCACACACATCCAAAGCCCAACAAAAAAGGCCCCTGAGTTCTCACCCAGGGGCCTTTTGCATGTCAGCGCTCGTTTACGCCGCTTTCGCTTCCAAATGGCTCAACGAGCGGTTCAGGGCGCTGAATACCGCCTTGAAGCTGGCCGTGGTGAAGTTTTCATCAATGCCCACGCCATGCACCGGACGCTCACCGTTCACTCGCAGCTCGATGTAGGCCGCAGCCTTGGCGTTGGTGCCGGCACCGATCGCGTGTTCGTTGTAGTCCATGATTTCCACGCCAATCGGCAGGCTGGCGACCAGGGCTTCGAGCGCACCGTTGCCCTTGCCGTGCCAGTGCAGGTTGGTTTCGCCCTGGCCTTTGCCCGAGACTTCCACTTCCACGGTGCTGTTACCGTTTTCTTCCTGCAGGCGATGGCTGACCAGCGCGTAGGGCGTGTTGGCTTGCAGGTATTCACGCTGCAACAGCGCGTGAATCTGCGAAGCGCTCATCTCCAGGCCCACGCGGTCGGTTTCGGCCTGAACCACTTGGCTGAACTCGATCTGCATGCGACGCGGCAAGCTGATGCCGTATTCCTGCTCCAGCAGGTAGGCGATGCCGCCTTTGCCCGACTGGCTGTTCACCCGGATCACCGCCTCGTAGCTGCGGCCGATGTCGGCCGGGTCGATCGGCAAGTACGGCACTTCCCACAGGGCGTCGGGTTTCTGCTGGGCGAAGCCCTTGCGGATTGCGTCCTGGTGGGAGCCGGAGAATGCGGTGTGTACCAGGTCGCCGACATACGGGTGACGTGGATGCACCTGGATCTGGTTGCATTCCTCGACCACTTTGCGCACGCCGTCGATGTCGGAGAAGTCCAGTTCAGGGTTCACGCCCTGGGTGTAGAGGTTCAACGCCACGTTGACCAGGTCGACGTTACCGGTACGCTCGCCGTTGCCGAACAGGCAGCCTTCGACACGGTCGGCGCCGGCCATCAGGCCCAATTCGGTGGCGGCTACGCCGGTGCCACGGTCGTTGTGGGTGTGCAGGCTGATGATCACGCTGTCACGACGGTTGACATGACGACCGAACCACTCGATCTGGTCGGCATAGATGTTCGGCGTGGCGCATTCAACGGTGGCCGGCAGGTTGAGGATCATCTTGTGCTCGGGCGTCGGGTTCCACACCTCGATCACTGCGTCACACACTTCCTTGGCGAATTCCAGCTCGGTGGCGCTGAAGGTCTCTGGCGAGTATTCGAACGTCCACTGGGTTTCCGGCTGCTGGGCGGCGTATTTGACGAACAGCTTGGCCGCGTTGACCGCGATGGCCTTGATCCCGTCCTTGTCTTGGTTGAACACGATGCGACGGAAGGACGGCGAGGTGGCGTTGTACAGGTGGACGATGGCTTTTTTCGCGCCGCGCAGGGATTCGAAGGTGCGCTCGATCAAGTCTTCACGGCCCTGGGTCAGCACCTGGATGGTGGTGTCCTCGGGGATGTGGTTGCCTTCGATCAGGGTGCGGACGAAGTCGAAGTCGGTTTGCGAAGCGGCCGGGAACGAGGCTTCGATTTCCTTCACGCCGACGGCGACCAGGGTCTTCCAGAAGCGCAGTTTTTTCACTGCATCCATCGGTTCGATCAGCGACTGGTTGCCATCACGCAGGTCGGAGCTGCACCAGATCGGCGCGGTGGTGATGGTTTTCGACGGCCAGGTGCGGTCCGGAATATCGATGGTCGGAAACGCGCGGTACTTCGAAGACGGGTCTTTGAGCATGCTCATCGGGAAATCCTTTGGTGGAGGGGCCGAAAAAGGGCGGCCTGCCGGAAAACTGTTATGGGGTATAAAACAAGGGACGAGGCAGATCGATTCAGCCTGGCAGTCGTGCGCTGACAAGGCACAGACTGCGGTGCTGGCGGAGCAAAATGAGTGTGTGAGAGGTTTTCATAAGTTCAACCCTAACCGCCGAGGTGAAAGATGGCAAGTAGTCCAGAAAAATTGAGATAAGTTCTTCTGTGGGCGTAGGAAACGAGATTTTATGCTTGGTAAATAGTCTGAGGCTGGTTTTAATTGCGCAGCCTCTATCGGCTGCGCAATCGAGTCGGTCAAGGTTGAAATGCGCCGATAAAGATCGCGGGATCCACCCGTGCATCGTTCAGGCTGACATTCCAGTGCATATGCGGCCCGGTCGCGCGACCCGTCGCGCCGACCTTGCCCACCACCGCGCCGCGTGCCAGTTGCTGGCCCGCACTGACATCAATCTTCGACATATGGCAGAACATGCTGATAAAGCCCTGGCCGTGGTCGACGAACACGGTGTTGCCGTTGAAGAAGTAGTTGCCGGTCAGGATCACCTTGCCCGCCGCCGGGGTCTTGATCGGTGTGCCGGCGGGGACGGCGAAATCCAGGCCTGAATGCGGATTGCGTTCTTCGCCGTTGAAGAAGCGACGCACGCCGAACTTGCTCGACAGCGGCCCGTTGACCGGTTTGTCCAGCAGCAGGTTGCTTGGCAGGTTAGGGCTGAAACGGCGGTAAGCCTTGATCTGCACCGCCAGCTCGGCTTCGATGCGCTTGAGTTGCGCCGGGGCGGGGTTGACCTGGCTTTTGTTCTTCAGGGTGATGCGCTGTTCCGGGTACTGCTTGTAGCCGACGATAAACGGCAGGTTGCGCCCGCCGCTGCTGATGCGTTCGTTGCCCGGTTTGACCGTCAACGGAATGCCGACAATCGCCAGCCAGTTGGCCTGCTCCTTGACCACCAGGACCGGCTTGCCCTGGTAGGTGGCTTTCGGCGCGGCCGCCGCGGGGCCCAGGTCGACGACGGCCACACCGCCGGGCACCGGCTTGTTCAAGGCCCGGATGATGAAGCTGTCGGCGTGGGCGTTGACGGTCAGGCACAGCAGCATCAACAGGCTGAAAAAACGTGGCATCGATCAATCCAATAACGAAAGGGTGACGGGTGTCAGGTGGTTGTCTTCCACCCGCACTTGCAATTGGCCTTCACCGAGGCGCGCAGTCAGGCGCTGGCCGGTGTGGGTCTGCGCAGCATTGCGAATCGCCTGGCCGCGCTCGTCGAGCAGGATGCTGTAGCCGCGGCCGAGAGTCGCCAGCGGGCTGACCACTTGCAGCGTCTGCACCTGGCTTTGCAGTTGCAGGCGGCGCGCCTTGAGGCCTTCGCGCATGGCGCGGGGCAGGCGTTCGGCGAGGCTGTCCAGGCGTTGGCGCAGCAAGGCCAGTTGGCGCCCGGGGTGTTGGCCGGCGAGGCGGGTTTCCAGGCGGATCAAGCGTTCGCGGCGGGTATTGAGGCTGCGTTCGAAGGCGCGGCGCAGACGCATGTCCAGGTCGTCCAGGCGCTGGGCCTGTTGGCGCAGACGTTCGCCGGGGTGGCGCAGGCGGCGGGCCATGCCTTCGAGGCGCAGGCGGTTGTGGCTCAGCCGGTTGCGCATCAGCATCACCAGGCGGCGGTGCAGGCTGTCGACCTGGCGCACCAGGTTGCTGGCGTCCGGAGCGAGCAGTTCTGCGGCGGCAGACGGTGTCGGCGCGCGCACGTCGGCGACAAAGTCGCTGATCGACACATCGGTCTCATGGCCGATGGCGCTGACGATCGGCGTCACGCAAGCATCCACCGCCCGGGCCACGGCTTCTTCGTTGAAGCACCAGAGGTCTTCCAGCGAGCCGCCGCCACGGGCCAGGATCAATGCGTCGAAGCCACGCGCGTCGGCCAGCTTCAGCGCGCGCACGATCTGCGCCACCGCTTCGCGGCCCTGTACGGCCGTGGGGATCAAGGTGAGTTGCACCTGCGGCGCGCGGCGGCGGAACACGCTGATGATGTCGCGGATCACCGCGCCGGTCGGCGAGCTGATAATGCCGATGCGCTGCGGATGGGCCGGCAACGCCACCTTGCGGTCGGCGCTGAACAGGCCTTCGGCGCTGAGTTTTTCCTTCAGCGCATCGAAGGCCAGGCGCAGCGCGCCATCGCCGGCGGGCTCGACAGTGTCGAGGATCAGTTGATAGTCGCCACGGCCCTCGAACAGCGAGACCTTGCCGCGCACTTTCACCGCCAGGCCGTCCTTCAAGGCCTGGCGCACCCGCGCGGCGTTCTGCCGGAACAGCGCGCAACGCACTTGGGCGCCGCTGTCCTTGAGGGTGAAGTACACATGGCCGGACGCCGGGCGGGCGAGGTTGGAGATCTCGCCTTCGACCCAGATATTGGTGAACACGTCTTCCAGCAACACCCGCGCACGGCCGTTGAGTTGGCTGACAGTCAGGACCTCGCGGTCCAGGCCCAGGCGGGCGAACGGATCTTTAATCATGGAGAGGGATCTTTAATCATGGGCGGCAGTTTATAGGCATTCGCGCAAGGTTTGGCAGAATTGCTCCACCAACGCGCTCGGTGTGTGCGGGCAGGCCAGGGCCACGGTACTCAGGCAGTCCGGGTCGGCCAGGGGTAAAAAATGCACGGCGGCCGGGGCGATGTCCTGCATCGATTTTGGTAACAAGGCAATACCGAAGCCGGCCTGGATCAACTGCAACTGCGTGGTCTTGCGCGACATGACCCGTGCAGCCTTGGGGAAAAATCCGGCACGCATGCACAACTCGGCCGACAGATAGCTCAGCCCGCCGCGCTGGGGGTGGGGGACCGAGATAAACGCTTCGTCCTTGAGTTGGGCCAATTCGACCGGTGCCTGGCAGCGGGCTAGCGCGTGGTTCGGCGGTACGGCCAGCAGTAACTGCTCACTGTATAAAGGCACCACACGCACGCCTTCGCGCTGGCGTAGCACCGGCAGGCGCAGTAGGCCGACGTCCAGGCGACCGTCGGCAATTTCTTCGAGTTGGGCTTCGGAGGACAGTTTGGCGATATCCATCGATACGCCGGGGCAGCGCTCCAGCCAGGTGCTGATGCCGCACAGCAGCGCGCCGCTCATCGGCACGGTGCTCGAATGGCTCAAGCGCAGGGTGCCGACCTGGCCGTTACCCACTTGCGTCGCCATCTCGCTGGCCTTGTGCAGTTCACTCAGCAGGTTGCGCGCCCGCGGGTAGAAGGCTTCACCAGCGGCGGTCAGCCGAGGCAGGCGCGCGGTGCGTTCGAACAACGGGGTGTGCAGTTGGTTTTCCAGTTCTTTGATCTGCCGGCTCAGGGCCGATTGCGCGACAAACAGGCGCTCGGCGGCGGCGCTGAAGCTGCCGCTGTCGGCGATTTCGACGAAGTAGCGCAGTTGGCGGGTGGAAATCACGCGTCATGCCTTTTCGAGATGTGTGGAGGGCTTTGAAGATATTAGTCGCAACTCTCACCGATGGCTAAAGTGATGCACCTCTCTTTCAAGGAATTGCCCATGAGCCCGGTTGAGCTGATGAGTCAGTGGTCGTTTGGCGGTACAGATTGGCTGGTGATCGGACTGGGCGTTGCCGTGGCCTATATCGTGTTTGGCATCGCCGGGTTCGGTACGGCGCTGGTGGCGGGGCCGATCCTGCTTATGTTCATGCCGCTGTCGAAGGTCATCCCGCTGCTGGTGTTGCTGGATTTCATCGCGGCCTTCGGCAACCTGCTGCAATCGCGACGGGATGTGAACAAGCCGGAGCTGTTGCGACTGCTGCCGTGCATGGCGATCGGTTGCACCCTGGGCGTGGTGTTTTTGCTCAACCTGCATTCGGATCTGTTGCTGTTGTTGATGGGGCTGTTTATCAGCGCCTACGCGATTTACACCTTGGCGGTGAAGGCCCGGCCGGCGCAACTGGCGGCGGGCTGGGCGGTTCCCATGGGCACCGTCGGCGGTTTGTTCGGTGCGTTGTTCGGCAGTGGCGGCTTTCTATATGCGATCTACTTGAGCAGTCGTTTGCCCAAGGACGCCGCGCGCGCCACGCAAAGCGCGTTGATCAGTTGCAGCACCGTGGTGCGCCTGAGCCTGTTCCTGATTGCCGGGGTGTATGCCGACATGCCGCTGTTGCTGCTGGCGGTTTGCCTGCTGCCGGCGATGGCCCTGGGGTTGTGGTGTGGGCGGCGGCTGACGTTGCGCATGTCCCGTGAGGCGTTTGTGCGATTGGTCACGTGGCTGGTGCTGGGCAGTGGCATTGCCTTGATTGGGCGGTACCTGAGTACTTGACCTGTGTCGGGCAGGGATTAAGCTGCCTGCCTTCAGGGCTTCTTCGCGAGCAAGCCCGCTCCCACAGTCGATCGCATTGCAAGGTGGGAGCCGGGCTTGCCCGCGACGGCGCCAGACGTCATACCGCAGGGCTCCCATGAATTCCCAAAGCATCCTTGTCCCGAAAATCTCCACCTTGCCCGTCCACGAACCCCGTGCCCGGGCGATCGTGCGCTGGCTGGTGCGCAAGAACATCATCAAGGAAGAGCTGACCACCTGCGGGCGCACCGGCAACCGCATGGCCTACGCCCTGGCCGACGGCGCCCGCGCCGTGGTGCTGCACCCGGATGCGCTGCCGTTCAACGAACCCGTCAATGGCCTGGAAATCATCTACAAGCGTTGCATCTATACACCGGCCAAGGGCTTTCTCGAAGAAGCCGGCTGCCCGGAATGCCTCAAGGAAATCGGCGAGGCGCTGTTCGACAGCCTGGAAGAGTGGATGCCCGGCCACACCGACAACTTCACCTGCCCGCTGTGTGGGCATGAGGATGACATCAACGGTTTTCTGTTCCTGCAGGAATGTGGGTTTTCCAACCTCGGATTCATCTTCAACAACTGGGCGGAGGCGGGGTTCAAGCAGAGCTTTATCGACGAATTTGCCGATTGGTTGGACCAGAAGATCAGTTGGGTCAAAGTCGAGTTGTAGGCTGCAAGCTCAACCCTTTGTAGGAGCGAGCTGGCTCGCGAAAATCGTCAACGATAATCCGGGTAGTCTGGTTAAACGCGGTGTCTTGGTGTTCTTCGCGAGCAAGCTCGCTCCTACAGAAAAGCAGCATCTTTTCTCCATCTATCAGTATTACCAAGTTTGTCAGAGTTTTACGTTGAGACCTGAGGGGTGTCTGAGTATAATGGCGCGCTTCCATTTTCCCGCTCGGGAGCCCCCGCGATGCTGCGTATCAGCCAAGAAGCTCTGACATTCGACGACATTCTCCTAGTGCCCGGTTATTCCGAGGTGCTTCCTAACGAAGTCAGTCTCAAGACCCGCCTAACCCGTGGCATCGAGCTGAATATTCCCCTGGTTTCCGCTGCCATGGATACCGTCACCGAAGCCCGTCTGGCCATCGCCATGGCTCAGGAAGGCGGTATCGGCATCATCCACAAGAACATGACCGTCGAGCAGCAAGCTGCCGAAGTGCGCAAGGTCAAGCGTTATGAAGCCGGTGTGGTGAAAGATCCGATCACCATCGACGCTGACGCCACCGTGCGCGACCTGTTCGAACTGACCCGTCTGCACAACATATCCGGCGTGCCGGTGCTGCACAATGGCGACCTCGTCGGCATCGTCACCTCCCGTGACGTGCGTTTCGAGAACCGTCTTGAAGTCACCGTCCGCGAAGTGATGACGCCTAAAGAGCGTCTGGTCACGGTCAAGGAAGGCGCCAACAAGAACGACGTGCGCGAATTGCTGCACAAGCACCGCATCGAGCGCGTGCTGATCGTCGACGACAAATTCGCCCTCAAGGGCATGATGACCGTCAACGACATCGAAAAAGCCAAGGCTTACCCGCTGGCCAGCAAGGATGACCAAGGTCGTCTGCGTGTCGGCGCGGCAGTCGGCACCGGTAAAGACACTGGTGATCGCGTAGCGGCCCTGGTTGCTGCCGGTGTGGACGTGGTGGTGGTCGACACCGCCCACGGTCACTCCAAGGGCGTGATCGACCGCGTTCGCTGGGTTAAACAGAATTTCCCTGAAGTCCAGGTGATCGGCGGCAACATCGCCACCGGCGCTGCCGCCAAGGCCCTGGCCGAAGCGGGCGCGGATGCGGTCAAGGTCGGTATCGGCCCTGGCTCGATCTGCACCACGCGTATCGTCGCCGGTGTGGGCGTGCCGCAAATCAGCGCCATCGCCAACGTCGCCGAGGCCCTCGAAGGCACGGGCGTTCCGTTGATCGCCGACGGCGGTATCCGGTTCTCCGGTGACCTGTCCAAGGCCATCGTCGCCGGTGCTTCCTGCGTGATGATGGGCTCGATGTTCGCCGGTACTGAAGAAGCCCCGGGCGAGATCGAACTGTTCCAGGGTCGTTCGTACAAGGCTTACCGCGGCATGGGTTCGCTGGGCGCCATGTCCCAGGCGCAAGGTTCTTCCGACCGTTACTTCCAGGACTCTTCGGCAGGCGCCGAGAAACTCGTTCCGGAAGGCATCGAAGGCCGTGTGCCGTACAAAGGCACCCTGAGCGCGATCATCCATCAACTGATGGGCGGCCTGCGTTCCTCGATGGGCTACACCGGTAGCGCCAACATCGACGAAATGCGTACCAAGCCAGAGTTCGTGCGGATCACCGGCGCCGGTATGGCCGAATCCCACGTCCATGACGTGCAGATCACCAAGGAAGCGCCAAACTACCGCGTAGGTTGAGGCTTCCAGCATAAAGTTAAGTAACCGGGGCTGTCTTATTCAGCCCCGAGTTGTTTCTGATTCATTAGACGAGACTGATCTCATGGCCCTCGACATTCACGCCCACCGTATCCTGATCCTCGATTTCGGTTCCCAGTACACCCAACTGATCGCCCGTCGCGTGCGTGAAATCGGCGTGTACTGCGAACTGCATCCGTTCGACATGGACGACGCAGCGATCCGCGAATTCGCACCGAAAGGCGTCATCCTCGCCGGCGGCCCCGAGTCGGTACACGAAGCCAACAGCCCGCGCTGCCCGCAAGCCGTATTCGACCTGGGCGTGCCCGTGTTCGGTATCTGCTATGGCATGCAGACCATGGCCGAGCAGTTGGGCGGCAAGGTTGAAGGTTCCGAGCTGCGTGAATTCGGTTATGCCCGTGTCGACGTGGTCGGCAAGAGCCGCCTGTTGGACGGCATCGAAGACCATGTCGACGCCGATGGCCTGTTCGGCCTCGACGTGTGGATGAGCCACGGTGACAAAGTCACCAAGATGCCGCAAGACTTCCACATCCTGGCCAGCACCCCGAGCTGCCCGATCGCCGGCATGTTCAACGACGAGCGTGGTTACTACGGCGTGCAATTCCACCCGGAAGTAACCCACACCAAGCAAGGCGGGCGCATCCTGTCGCGCTTCATCCTCGACATTTGCGAGTGTGAAGCCCTGTGGACCCCGTCGAAAATCGCTGAAGACGCCATCGCCAACGTGCGTGCCCAGGTCGGCACCGACAACGTCCTGCTCGGCCTGTCCGGCGGCGTTGACTCCTCCGTGGTTGCCGCGCTGCTGCACAAGGCCATCGGTGATCAACTGACCTGCGTATTCGTCGACAACGGCCTGCTGCGCCTGCACGAAGGCGAGCAAGTGATGGCCATGTTCGCCGAGAACATGGGCGTCAAGGTGATCCGCGCCAACGCTGAAGATCAGTTCCTGAACAACCTGGCCGGCGAGTCCGACCCGGAGAAGAAGCGCAAGATCATCGGCCGCACCTTCATCGACGTATTCGATGCCCAGTCCAACAAACTGGACAACATCAAGTACCTCGCCCAAGGCACCATCTACCCCGACGTGATCGAGTCGGCTGGCGCCAAGAGCGGTAAGGCCCACGTGATCAAGTCCCACCACAACGTGGGTGGCCTGCCCGAGGAAATGAACCTCAAGCTGGTCGAACCGCTGCGTGAGCTGTTCAAGGACGAAGTCCGCCGTCTCGGCCTGGAACTGGGCCTGCCCTACGACATGGTCTACCGCCACCCATTCCCGGGCCCGGGCCTGGGTGTGCGGATCCTCGGTGAAGTGAAGAAGGAATACGCCGACCTGCTGCGTCGCGCCGACCACATCTTCATCGAAGAACTGCGCAAGGCCGACTGGTATCACAAAGTCAGCCAGGCGTTCGTAGTGTTCCAGCCGGTGAAATCGGTGGGCGTGGTCGGTGACGGCCGTCGTTACGCCTGGGTCGTGGCCCTGCGTGCGGTGGAAACCATCGACTTCATGACCGCCCGTTGGGCACACCTGCCTTACGAACTGCTGGAAACCGTCAGCGGCCGTATCATCAATGAAATCGAAGGCATCTCACGCGTGACGTATGACGTGTCGAGCAAGCCGCCGGCGACGATTGAGTGGGAGTGATCCTGCCCTAGCAGGTGGATGCTGAATAACAGAACCCCGGCCATGTGCCGGGGTTCTGTGCTTCTGAAACACGATAAATCAAACGCCGCAGCAAAAGTGTGGGAGCGGGCTTGCTCGCGATAGCGGCCCGCGGCTACGTTTGAGCTTCGCTCGGCCTTAGCGCCGCGCAATATCCGAAAAGTAGAACTTATCCAACGTATGCCGCGACTCGGTGTACTCAAACTGCCGCCCGTCCTGCAGAAACGTCTGGTTGCTTACCACGATCACATGGCTTTGCCCCTCGAGATCGAGGTGTGCCTGGTCGTCTTTGCCGCGGGGCAGGGCTTCGATGGTGCGTTGGGCGTAGCTGATGTGCAGTTGCAACGTCTGTTCGATGAAGGCGTAGATCGACTGCTCGGCGATGGTGCGGTCCAGGCCGGGGATCAGGTCGGCGACGAAGTGGTTGATGTCGAGGATCACCCGTTTGCCGCCGATGCGCCGCACCCGTTTGATGCGGGTGATCAGGGTGCCGGGTTCGGCCTCGATATGCTGCAGCAGCGAACCTTCCAGCGGGAACTGGGTGAATTCGACGACGTCGGTGTGGACGTCATCGCCCAGGTCGGCGTGGGTTTCGTGGAAGCTGACGATGCCGCCCAGTTGGAACTCGATGGGGTTGGGCGATAACACAAACGTGCCTTTGCCATGGATTTTCTGCGCAAACCCACGCTCCTGCAGCTGCTCGATGGCCCGCCGCACGGTGCCACGACTGGCCTGGTAGGCATCCATCAGTTCGGTTTCAGAGGGAAGACGGGTGCCGCGTTGCAGGCGTTCGGTGGTGATGTTGGCAAGCAGATCGGTATAGATCTGGTTGTATTTGCTCATGGGGATGGCTCTGTGCCGCGTTTGCGTTCAAGGCAGGAACCTTAGTGGCACGGCTGGGGTTTGTCCATTGGGCCCACGGAAATCTGTGGGCTGTGGCGGGGCCTGATCCAGAAAAAATAGACAATATGTAACTCGTACAGACGAGTTGTTGCTTTAACTCGTCTGTACGAGTACTTTTGCCTTCGGCGTGCTGCCAATGACTGCCCCCCAAATAAAAAAATCAAAGTGGAAACCAAGCATGAGCCACGACTATTCGAACATCGCCCGCGAAATTCTCGAGCACCTCGGGGGCCGCGATAATCTTGAGCAAGCCGCCCATTGCGTGACCCGCCTGCGCCTGGCGCTCAAGGACCCGAGCCTGGTCAACGGCAGCGCGTTGAACCAAGTCGACCTGGTCAAGGGCTCGTTCTTTACCGGTGGGCTGTTCCAGGTGGTGATCGGCCCCGGCGAAGTGGAAAAGGTCTATGCCGCCCTGCGCGAACAGACCGGCCTCGCCGCCGCCACCATCGCCGACGTCAAGAAGAAGGGCGCCGACAAGACCAACGCCATGCAGCGTCTGGTGCGGGTGTTCTCCGATGTGTTCATGCCGATCCTGCCCGCGTTGATCATCGCCGGCCTGTTGATGGGCGTGAACAACCTGATGGGCGCCAAGGGCATGTTCATCGAGGGCAAGACGCTGCTGGAGGCCTACCCGAACCTGGATGGCCTGTGGAGCCTGATCAACCTGATGGCCAACACCTCGTTCGTGTTCCTGCCGGCGCTGGTGGGCTGGTCGGCGGCCAAGCGTTTTGGCGGCAGTGAAATCCTCGGCATCGTGCTTGGCCTGATGCTGGTCCACCCGGACCTGCTCAACGCCTGGAACTACGGCAAGGCGGTGGCCGGCCTCGATGGCCAGAGCCTGCCGTACTTCGATATTTTCGGATGGTTCAAGATCGAGAAAGTCGGCTACCAGGGGCAGATCCTGCCGATCCTGATGGCGGCGTATGTGATGAGCGTCATCGAGAAATGGCTGCGCGCGCGAGTGCCGAATGCCATCCAACTGTTGGTCGTGCCGATCACCACCATCGTCGTCACCGGCGTGCTCGCGCTGGCGATCATCGGCCCGGTGACCCGTCACCTCGGCATCCTGATCACCCAGGGCGTGGTCACCCTGTTTGACCTGGCGCCGATGCTCGGCGGGGCGATTTTCGGTCTGTTGTATGCGCCGCTGGTGATCACCGGTATGCACCACATGTTCCTGGCGGTGGACCTGCAACTGATCTCCACCCAGGGCGGCACGTTTATCTGGCCGATGATCGTCATGTCCAACCTGGCCCAGGGCAGCGCCGCGCTGGCGGTGTTCTACATGGCGCGCAATGCGCGGGACAAAAGCATGGCCTCGACTTCCGCCGTCTCCGCGTATTTCGGCATCACTGAACCGGCGATGTTCGGCGTGAACCTGCGCTTCAAGTTCCCGTTTTATGCCGCGCTGCTGGGCTCGGCACTGGGCAGCATTTTCCTGTCGCTGAACAAGGTGCAGGCCTCGGCCATCGGGGTCGGCGGCTTGCCCGGGTTTATCTCGATCGTGCCGCATGCCATCCCGATGTTTGTGATCGGGATGGTCATCGCGATGGTCGTGCCGTTTGTTCTGACCTGTGCATTGAGCATGAAGATCGTGCGGCCTGGGTATCGCGTTGCCTGAATTACCGCGTTCGCGAGCAAACCCGCTCCCACAGTTGAATGCGTTCCCCCTGTGGGAGGGGGCTTGCTCCCGATGAGGCCCGAGCGGCGGGTACACAATTTTACTGAAGGAACCCACCATGCAAAACTGGCAACACTCGGTGATCTACCAGATCTACCCCAAAAGCTTTCACAGCCACGCGGGTAACGCCACCGGTGACCTGCTGGGTATCGTGGATAAACTCGACTACCTGCAATGGCTGGGCGTCGACTGCCTGTGGATCACCCCGTTCCTGCGCTCGCCGCAGCGCGACAACGGCTACGACATCAGCGACTACTACGCCATCGACCCGAGCTACGGGACCATGGCCGATTGCGACCAACTGATCAGCGAAGCGGCCAAGCGCGGCATCAAGTTGATGCTCGACATCGTGGTCAACCACACCTCCATCGAGCACGAGTGGTTCCAGCAGGCGCGCAGCAGCCTCGACAACCCGTACCGCGACTTTTACATCTGGCGCGACCAGCCGAACAACTGGGAATCCAAATTCGGCGGCTCGGCCTGGGAATACGAAGCGCAAACCGGCCAGTACTTCCTGCACCTGTTCGATCACACCCAGGCCGACCTGAATTGGGACAACCCCAAGGTGCGCGCCGAGGTGTTCAAGCTGATGCGTTTCTGGCGCGACAAAGGCGTCGGCGGTTTCCGCCTGGATGTGATCAACCTGATCTCCAAGCCCGCCGACTTCCCGGAGGACGCCAGCGACGGTCGGCGTTTCTACACCGACGGTCCGAACGTACACGCGTACCTGCAGGAAATGCACCGCGAAGTCTTCGCAGGCCATGACCTGATCAACGTCGGCGAGATGTCATCCACCAGCCTGGAACACTGCATCCGCTACTCGCGGCCGGAGTCCAAAGAACTGTCGATGACCTTCAACTTCCACCACCTGAAAGTCGACTACCCGAACCTGCAGAAGTGGGTGAAGGCCGACTTCGATTTCCTGCAGCTCAAGCAGATCTTTTCCGACTGGCAACTGGGCATGCAGGCCGGCGGCGGTTGGAACGCGCTGTTCTGGTGTAACCACGACCAGCCACGGGTGGTCTCGCGCTTTGGGGATGACGGTGAGCATCGTGTGGTCTCGGCCAAGATGCTCGCCACGGCGCTGCACTTCCTGCAGGGCACGCCGTATGTGTACCAGGGCGAGGAGTTGGGCATGACCAATCCGGGTTTCGACACGATCGAGCAGTACCGCGATGTCGAAACTCTCAACATCTACCGCCTCAAGCGCGATGCCGGTGAGTCCGAGGCGTCGAGCATGGCGGCGATTATGCAGAAGTCGCGGGACAACGGGCGCACGCCGATGCAGTGGAATGCCCGCCAGCATGCCGGTTTCAGCAGCGGCGAACCGTGGATCGGCATCCCGGCCAACGCGGCGCAGATCAACGTCGACAGCCAACGGGATGACCCGGATTCGGTGCTGCATCACTACCGCAGCCTGATCGCCTTGCGTCGCCAGGAGCCGCTGATTCAAGACGGCGTTTACCGCGAACTGTTGCTGGGCCACCTCCAGGTCTGGGCCTACCTGCGCGAAGGCCATGGCGAGCGCCTGCTGGTGCTGAACAACTTCTACGGCAAACCCTGCGAAATCCAGCTGCCCGATCACGTCCTCAACGCCGCTACCCGACAACGCCTGCTGATCAGCAACTACCCCGATTGCCAGGTCAGCACGGGCCCGATGGTGTTGCGGCCTTACGAATCCTTTGCGCTGCACCTCAAGGACTGACGGCTGGAACGTCGTTGCAACTGCCCCGCGCGACGCGAAGCAGAAGGTCAATTCCCGGTGTGGGAGCACCGGGCGCTTCACACAAACATAATAAAAATATCGGAGTACTTCATGAAAACAACAATAAAGCTGGGCCTCGTTGCATCGTGTCTGAGCTTGCCGTTCGGCGCTCAGGCCCTGGAGTTTGCCGGTTACTTGCGTAGCGGCGCGGGGACGTCGACCGGCAGTGGCAAGCAGCAATGCTTCCAACTGCCGGGCGCGCAATCCAAATACCGGTTGGGCAACGAATGCGAACAGTACGCCGAACTGGAACTGCGCCAGGACCTGCTGACCCTCGACGACGGCTCCGTACTCAGCGTCGACGCCATGGCTTCGCTCTACAACAAGTACGACCGCGCGCTTAAATTCCAGGGCGAAGACAACGGCTCGGCGCGCATGCCGCAGATGTATGCACAGTGGTCCAACCTGCCCAGCCTCAACGGCGGCTCGCTGTGGGCGGGGCGGCGTTACTACAAGCGTAACGACATCCATATCTCCGATTTCTACTACTGGAACCAGAGCGCCACGGGCGGCGGCATCGAGGATGTGCTGATTGGCGACCTGAAATACAGCTACGCGCTTTCGCGCAAGGACAACCTGTACCAGAAGGAATACGCCACGCGTCACGACTTCAACGTGGCCGGCTTCAAGACCAACCCCGGCGGCGAGCTGGAACTGGGCTTGAGCTACATCGAAAAAGCCGGTGGGCGTGATGCCAACAGCGGTTGGGCGCTGACCGCGCAACATGTGCAAAAACCTTTCCTCGGTGGCAAGAACAAGTTCGCCCTGCAGTATGGCGAAGGTCCCGGCACCGGCCTTGGCTACACCGGCAATACGGCCCTGGATAACAGCAGCAAAAGCTACCGCGCCGTGGAGTTTTTCGACTGGCAGCTCACCCCGCGTTTCGGTGGGCAGATCGAGGCCGTGTACCAGAAAGACATTCGCCCCGGCAGCCAGGACCAGACCTGGATGTCCATCGGTGTGCGCCCGGCCTATGCCATCAGTGAACAGTTCAAACTGGTCACCGAGCTTGGTCATGATCAGGTCGACGCCACCGGCGGTACGCGCAAACTGAGCAAATTCACCTTCGCCCCGACCTGGTCGCCCAAGGGCCCGGATTTCTGGGCGCGCCCGGAAGTGCGTCTGTACTACACCTATGCGAGCTGGAACGCAGCGGCCAAACGCGCGGCGAATGAGCTCGCGGCTGGGTCGGCGTTGTCTGACACCGGCGCCTACGGCACCGCGCGGCATGGCTCGAACGTCGGTGTGCAAGTCGAGTACTGGTGGAAGTGAATCTTCGGATCTGGACAGGCTTAAATGTGGGAGGGGGCAAGCCCTTCCCACATTTGATCTTTGTCACCTCGGGATGTGTATCCACCCAATGATTTTTACAGAACAAAACAGCAGGTGAAGTCATGACCGCAACTCAACCCCTGGAATTGCTTGCGCCCTTGTCGGGCGTGCTGCTGGCACTGGACAAGGTCCCCGACCCGGTGTTCTCCAGCCGCCTGATCGGCGACGGCCTGTGCATCGACCCGACCTCGCAGACCCTCTGCGCACCGTTGGCCGGGGTGATCAGCAATATCCAGGACACTGGCCATGCGGTGAGCATCACGGCTGACAATGGCGTCCAGGTGCTGCTGCATATCGGCCTGGACACCGTGAACCTGGCGGGCAAGGGGTTCAGCCGTTTGGTCGGGGAAGGCCAGCGGGTGGAGGCCGGGCAGCCGTTGATCGAGTTCGACGCCGACTACGTAGCGCTCAATGCCCGGAGCCTGTTGACCTTGATGCTGGTGGTCAGCGGCGAGCCGTTTGCGCTGCTGGCGTCGGACAGCGGCCCGGTCACGCTGGGCCAGCCGCTGGTGCGCCTGTCGCCAGGCGAGACGGCTGAAACCGAGGACGAAGAGGAGGGCGACGCACTGTTCTCCAAACCGTTGACGTTGCCCAATGCCAACGGTTTGCACGCGCGCCCGGCGGCGGTGTTTGCCCAGGCGGCGAAGGGGTTCGACGCCAGTATTTACCTGCACAAGCAAACCCAGAGCGCCAACGCCAAGTCGCTGGTGGCGATCATGGCACTGCAAACCGTGCAGGGCGACACCTTGCAGGTGAGCGCGGCGGGAGAGGATGCCGCCGCGGCGATCAAGGCGTTGGTGGCGCTGTTGGCCGAGGGGTGCGGCGAGAGCGTCGCGGCGCCGGTCGAGGACGTCGAACCGCGTGTGTCGCTGGCGTCCGCGAACGTGCTGCGGGGCGTGTGTGCGTCGACGGGCTCGGCGTTTGGCCAGGTGGTCCAGGTGGCAGAGCCGGCGCTGAGCATTCCCGAAACGGGCGGCGGCGAAGCACTCGAACGCGCGGCGTTGGACCGTGGCCTGCACGCCGCTACCGAGGCCTTGCAGAGCTTGCAGGCCAAGGCGGTCGGCAGTGCCCAGGCGCAGATCTTCCGCGCCCATCAGGAACTGCTCGAAGACCCGACCCTGCTGGAGCAAGCCCACGACCTGCTGGCCGTCGGCAAAAGCGCCGCCTTTGCCTGGAACAGCGCCACGCTCGCCACCGCCCAACTGTTCCAGGGCCTGGGCAATGCCCTGCTCGCCGAACGTGCGGCGGACCTGGCCGACGTCGGCCAGCGCGTGCTGAAACTGATCCTCGGCATTCACGACCGCGCCTGGGAACTGCCTGAGCGCGCGATCCTGATCGCCGAGCAACTGACGCCGTCGCAGACCGCCAGCCTCGACACGCACAAGGTGCTCGGGTTCGTCACCGTCGGCGGCGGGGCGACCAGCCACGTCGCGATCCTCGCCCAGGCGCTGGGGCTGCCGGCGATTTGCGGGGCGCCGCCGCAGGTGCTGGCGTTGGCTGACGGTCGGCAAGTGTTGCTGGACGCCGACAAGGGCGAGTTGCACCTGGACCCGGACCTGGCCGAGATCGAGCAATTGCAGGCCACCCACCGGGAGCAAATAGTGCGGCGCCAACGCGACGTCGCGCAGGCACGCCTGGCGGCCATCACCCGCGATGGTCATCACGTCGAAGTCACGGCCAACGTCGCGTCGCTTCAGGAGGTCGAGCAATCCCTGAGCCTGGGCGGCGAAGGCGTGGGGCTGCTGCGATCAGAGTTTCTGTACCTGGACCGCCATCGCGCACCGAGCCCCGAGGAGCAAGCCGGCACCTACAACGCCATCGCCCGCGCCCTGGGCCCGGAGCGCAACCTGGTGGTACGCACGTTGGATGTCGGCGGCGATAAGCCGTTGGCCTATGTGCCGATGGATGCCGAGACCAACCCGTTCCTGGGCTTGCGCGGTATTCGTTTGTGCCTGGAGCGCCCCGAGTTGTTGCGCGAACAGTTCCGCGCGATCCTCGCGAGTGCCGGGTTGACGCGGCTGCACATCATGCTGCCGATGGTCAGCCTGCTCTCGGAGCTGCGCCTGGCGCGCACGATGCTTGAAGAGGAAGCGTTGGCACTGGGGCTCACCGAGCTGCCGAAGCTGGGCATCATGATCGAAGTGCCGTCCGCGGCCTTGATGGCGGACGTGTTCGCGCCCCATGTGGACTTTTTCTCCATCGGCACCAACGACCTGACCCAATACACCCTGGCGATGGACCGCGATCACCCGCGCCTGGCCAGCCAGGCCGACAGCTTTCACCCGGCGGTGCTGCGTCTGATCGCCACCACCGTCAAGGCCGCCCATGCCCACGGCAAGTGGGTTGGCGTGTGCGGGGCGCTGGCGTCTGAAGCGTTGGCGGTGCCGGTGTTGATCGGGCTGGGGGTGGACGAGCTGTCGGTCAGCGTACCGCTGATCCCGACCATCAAGGCCACCGTGCGCGAGCTGGACCTGGCGGACTGCCAGATCATCGCCCATCAGGTGCTCGGCCTTGAAGAAGCCGCGCAGGTGCGTGAGGCCTTGCGCCTGTACCACGCGGCCACCGTTGAAACCTCACCTGTCGTGGAGCACTGAGCATGTTCGAGAAATTGCAGCGGGCATTCTGGAAAGCCCTGACCCCGGACTTGATCGCCGAGACCGTCGCGGCGCCTGTGCCGGCGGCGGAGAACCTGTTGTCCGCCGATGTGCTGAATGCCCTCGGTGGCGCGGATAACCTCCAGTCGCAACAACGCGTGGCGCTGACGCGGGTGCGTGTGCAACTGCGGGATGCGGCGCGGGTGGATGCGGCGGCGTTAAAGGCAGCGGGAGTGTCGGGAGTGATGGTGCTGGCGGGTGGGATCGTGCATCTGATCACTGGTCTTCAAGGCCAGTAGCGATTCAAATGTGGGAGGGGGCTTGCCCCCGATGGCGGTGGATCAGTTATAAACAAGCTGACTGTCACACCGCTATCGGGGGCAAGCCCCCTCCCACATTGGGCGGTGGTGTTTGGGGGCTTCGGGTTTACAGCTGCGGGTTCTCTTCCGGCGGCTTGGTCTTGTTGACCCCTGGCACATGCAGGTTGCCTTCGACTACCTGGTTGCCTTCCAGCTGTGGCTGGGTCACCCAGGTGAGGATGTCGTAGTAGCGCCGGATGTTCGCCACGAAATGCACCGGCTCGCCGCCCCGTGCATAGCCGTAGCGGGTCTTGCTGTACCACTGCTTCTGCGACAGGCGCGGCAGCATTTTCTTCACGTCCAGCCACTTGTTCGGGTTCAGGCCGTCCTTCTGCGCCAGCTTGCGCGCGTCGTCCAGATGCCCGGTGCCCACGTTGTAGGCGGCCAGGGCAAACCAGGTGCGGTCCGGCTCGGCGATATCTTCGTCCAGCTCGTCCTTGATCTTGGCCAGGTACTTGGCGCCGCCCATGATGCTTTGCTTGGCGTCCAGGCGGTTGGACACGCCCATCGCCTGGGCGGTGTTCTGGGTCAGCATCATCAGGCCGCGCACGCCGGTCTTGGAGGTGACCGCCGGTTGCCAGAGTGATTCCTGATAGCCGATGGCGGCCAACAGGCGCCAGTCGACCTTTTCTTCCTTGGCGAAGGTCTTGAAGTGTTTCTCGTACTTGGGCAGGCGCTGCTGCAAGTGCTGGGCGAAGGTGTAGGCGCCCATGTAGCCGAGCACATCGACGTGCCCGTAATAGCGATCTTTCAGGCGCTGCAAGGTGCCGTTCTTGCCGACCTTGTCCAGGTAGCTGTTGACCTCGTTGAGCAGGCTGTTGTCTTCGCCGGCGGCCACGGCCCAGCTTTGGTTGCTGGCATCGCCGAGGTCGAACGCCACGCGCACGTTGGGAAAGTACACCTGGTTCATCGCCACTTCGTTGGAGTCCACCAGGGTCAGGTCGATCTGGCCCTCGTCGACCATGCGCAGCAGGTCGACCACTTCAACGGCGTCGGATTCTTCGTATTCGATCGCAGGGTTCTGCTTTTTAAGCTCGGCCAGTTGTTCGGCGTGGGTACTGCCCTTGAGCACCATGATCTTCTTGCCCGCCAGGTCTGCCGCGTTGGTGGGGCGCGACTGGCCATTGCGGTAGATGATCTGCGGGGTGACTTCCAGGTACGGGTGGGAAAAGCGTACCTGCTGCTTGCGTCGCTCGCTGCTGACCAAGCCGGCGGCGGCGAGGACCGGGCCGTTGGGTTTGCCCAACTGGCCGAACAGGTCGTCGAGGTTGTCGGCGGTCTCGATTTCCAGCTTCACCCCCAGGTCGTCGGCAAAGCGCTTGACCAGTTCGTATTCGAAACCGGTTTCACCGTTGCGGTCCTGGAAATACGTGGCCGGGCTGTTCCGGGTAATCACCCGCAATACGCCATCCTCCTTGATTCGCTCGAGCGTGCTGGGCTTATCAACACAGGCGCTGAGCATCAGGAAGAGTCCGGTGGCGATGAGCCATTTGGCGCATCGCGGGCGCAAAGCAGTTGGGGAGAACATCTGCGCAGTATACGCAAACGGCCCACGGCGCCATATCTCGACAGCGGGGGACTTGTCTGCTAGCCGCCTTGAAACTGTGCTGCAGCCCGCAGAAACGTGGCTTGGCGAGCGATTGTGACGGTTAAAATAACTGTGCCCGCCGCCCCGGATAACGCCCCGACACCTTACAAACCCAGCCAACTGACGTTCGGCAGCGGCCAGCGTTAGTGTTTCGGGTGCCGTTGACGACGGTTTACGTTAGAATGCACGGCCTCAAAGCACACCCCTTCCCGAGGCTGTCCCGAAGATGTTGATCCTGCGCGGCGCTCCTGCCCTTTCTGCCTTTCGCCACAGCAAACTCCTTGAGCAACTGAGCCAGAAGGTTCCAGCTGTTACAGGCCTGTATGCTGAATTTGCTCATTTCGCCGACGTGACCGGCGTCTTGACCGCCGACGAACAGCAAGTGCTGGCACGCCTTCTGAAGTACGGCCCAAGCGTTCCCGTTCAAGAGCCGACCGGCCGCTTGTTCCTGGTTCTGCCGCGGTTCGGCACCATCTCGCCCTGGTCGAGCAAGGCCAGCGATATCGCCCGCAACTGCGGCCTGGAAAAAATCCAGCGCCTGGAACGCGGTATTGCCTTCTATGTCGCGGGCCAGTTCAGCGAGGCCGAAGCCGAGCTGATCGCCGGCAGCCTGCACGACCGCATGACCCAGATCATCGTCAGCCAGCTGGAACAGGCCGGTGCTCTGTTCAGCCACGCCGAGCCCAAGCCGCTGACCGCGATTGACGTGCTCGGCGGTGGCCGCGCCGCCCTCGCGAAGGCCAACACCGAGCTGGGCCTGGCCCTGGCCGAAGACGAGATCGATTATCTGGTCAACGCCTTCAACGGCTTGAAGCGCAACCCGCACGACATCGAACTGATGATGTTCGCCCAGGCCAACTCCGAGCACTGCCGTCACAAGATCTTCAACGCCAGTTGGGACATCGACGGCGAAAGCCAGGAAAAAAGCCTGTTCGGCATGATCAAGAACACCTACGTGATGCACAGCGAAGGCGTTCTGTCGGCTTATAAGGACAACGCTTCGGTCATCGTCGGCAGCGTCGCCGGCCGTTTCTTCCCGGACCCTGAAACCCGCCAGTACGGCGCGGTGCAGGAACCGGTACACATCCTGATGAAAGTCGAGACCCACAACCACCCGACCGCGATTGCCCCGTTCCCGGGCGCAGCCACCGGTTCCGGCGGCGAGATCCGCGACGAAGGTGCCACCGGCCGTGGCGCCAAGCCCAAGGCCGGGCTGACCGGTTTCACTGTGTCCAACCTGCAGATCCCGGGCTTCGAACAGCCGTGGGAAGTGCCCTACGGCAAGCCGGAGCGCATCGTCACCGCGCTGGACATCATGATCGAAGGCCCGCTGGGCGGCGCCGCGTTCAACAACGAATTCGGCCGTCCGGCGCTGACCGGTTATTTCCGTACCTTCGAACAGTCCATCACCACCCCGCGTGGCGACGAAGTGCGCGGTTACCACAAGCCGATCATGTTGGCCGGCGGCATGGGCAACATCCGTGAAGAACACGTCAAGAAAGGCGAGATCCTGGTCGGCTCCAAGCTGATCGTGCTCGGCGGCCCGGCGATGCTGATCGGCCTGGGCGGCGGCGCGGCTTCCTCCATGGCCACCGGCACCAGCTCGGCGGACCTGGACTTCGCTTCGGTACAGCGCGAAAACCCAGAGATGGAGCGCCGCTGCCAGGAAGTCATCGACCGTTGCTGGCAGTTGGGTGACAAGAACCCGATCAGCTTCATCCACGACGTCGGCGCTGGCGGTTTGTCCAACGCCTTCCCGGAACTGGTCAACGATGGCGAGCGTGGCGGCCGTTTCGAACTGCGCAACATTCCAAACGACGAGCCGGGCATGGCCCCGCACGAAATCTGGAGCAACGAGTCCCAGGAACGCTACGTCCTGGCCGTCGGCCCTGAAGACTTCGCGCGCTTCCAGGCCATCTGCGAACGCGAGCGTTGCCCGTTTGCCGTGGTCGGCGAAGCCACTGCCGAGCCGCAACTGACGGTCACCGACAGCCACTTCGGCAACAGCCCGGTGGACATGCCGCTCGAAGTGCTGCTGGGCAAAGCCCCGCGCATGCACCGCTCGGCGGTACGTGAAACCGAGCTGGGCGATGACTTCGACCCAAGCACACTGGAATTGGCCGACAGCATCGAACGCGTGCTGCACCACCCGGCGGTCGCGAGCAAAAGTTTCCTGATCACCATCGGCGACCGCACCATCACCGGCCTGGTGGCCCGTGACCAAATGGTCGGCCCATGGCAAGTGCCGGTGGCCGACGTTGCCGTCACCGCCACCAGCTTCGACGTCTACACCGGTGAAGCCATGGCCATGGGCGAACGCACGCCGCTGGCCCTGTTGGACGCTCCGGCGTCGGGCCGCATGGCCATTGGTGAAACCCTCACCAACATCGCCGCGTCCCGTATCGGCAAGCTGTCCGACATCAAGTTGTCGGCCAACTGGATGTCTGCTGCCGGCCACCCCGGCGAAGACGCGCGCCTGTACGACACCGTCAAGGCTGTCGGCATGGAGCTGTGCCCGGAACTGGGGATCACCATTCCGGTGGGCAAGGACTCCATGTCCATGGCCACCCGCTGGAACGACGAAGGCGTGGACAAGAGCGTCACCTCGCCGCTGTCGTTGATCGTCACCGGTTTCGCGCCGGTCACCGACATCCGCCAGACCCTGACCCCGCAACTGCGCATGGACAAGGGCACCACCGATCTGATCCTGATCGACCTGGGCCGTGGCCAGAACCGCATGGGCGCTTCGATCCTCGCGCAAACCCATGGCAAGCTCGGCAAACACGCGCCGGACGTCGATGACGCCGAAGACCTGAAAGCCTTCTTCGCCGTGATCCAGGGCCTCAACGCCGACGGCCACCTGCTGGCCTACCACGACCGTTCCGACGGTGGTCTGTTGACCAGCGTGGTCGAGATGGCCTTCGCCGGTCACTGCGGCTTGAACCTGGTGCTCGACAGCGTTGCCGAGGACGCCTCTGAACTCAACGGCATCCTGTTCAACGAAGAGCTGGGTGCGGTGATCCAGGTGCGCCAGGACGCGACGCCAAACGTATTGGCACAGTTCAGCGCCGCCGGCCTGGGCGATTGCGTGGCCGTGATCGGCCAGCCGATCAACAACGGTCAGATCGACATCGTCTTCAACGGCGACACCGTGTTCGAAGGCCAGCGCCGTCTGCTGCAGCGCCAGTGGGCCGAGACCAGCTACCAGATCCAGCGCCTGCGCGATAACGCCGACTGCGCCGAGCAGGAATTCGACGTGATCCTGGAAGAAGACAACCCGGGTCTGAGCACCAAGCTCAGCTTCGACGTCAACCAGGACATCGCCGCGCCGTACATCAAGAAAGGCATTCGCCCACAGGTTGCCGTACTGCGCGAGCAGGGCGTCAACGGTCAGGTGGAAATGGCGGCCGCGTTCGACCGCGCCGGCTTCAATGCGATCGACGTACACATGAGCGACATCCTCGCCGGTCGCGTCGACCTCAATGAGTTCAAAGGCCTGGTGGCCTGCGGCGGTTTCTCCTACGGCGACGTGCTGGGTGCCGGTGAAGGCTGGGCCAAGTCGGCCCTGTTCAACAGCCGTGCCCGCGACGCGTTCCAGGGCTTCTTCGAGCGCAACGACAGCTTCACCCTGGGTGTGTGCAACGGTTGCCAGATGATGTCCAACCTCCACGAACTGATCCCGGGCAGCGAGTTCTGGCCGCACTTCGTGCGTAACCGTTCCGAGCAGTTCGAAGCCCGTGTCGCCATGGTGCAGGTGCAGGAGTCCAACTCGATCTTCCTGCAAGGCATGGCCGGTTCGCGTATGCCCATCGCCATCGCCCACGGTGAAGGCCATGCCGAGTTCGCCAGCGAAGAAGCCTTGCTCGAAGCTGATGTATCCGGTTGCGTCGCCATGCGTTTCGTCGACAACCACGGCAAGGTCACCGAAAGCTACCCGGCCAACCCGAACGGCTCGCCGCGCGGGATCACCGGCCTCACCAGCCGCGACGGTCGCGTCACCATCATGATGCCGCACCCGGAGCGTGTATTCCGCGCCGTGCAGAACTCGTGGCGCCCGGAAGAGTGGAACGAAGACGGCGCGTGGATGCGGATGTTCCGCAACGCGCGCGCGTGGGTGAACTAAGGCGGTGTACAAGCTCAGCTTCTTCGTGCCCGGCAGCCATGTGGAGGCGGTGAAAGCCGCCGTCTTCGCAGCCGGCGGCGGGCGCATCGGCGACTACGACAGCTGCGCCTGGCAAGTGCTGGGCCAGGGCCAATTCCGCGCGTTGGACGGCAGCCAGCCGTTTCTCGGGCAAGTCGGCCAGGTTGAAGTGGTTGAAGAGTGGAAGGTTGAGCTGGTGGTGGCGGATGAGCTGATCGTGGCTGTTGTGGCTGCGTTGAAGCTGAGCCATCCCTATGAGACACCGGCGTATGAGGTGTGGCGGTTGGCGGATTTCTGATTCGTTGATTGCGTGAACGAGAAACCCGCTGGGCCAGTTTGGTCAGTGGGTTTTTTGTTGGCTGTAAGGGCCTCATCGCGGGCAAGCCCCCTCCCACATTTACCCGCATTCCAGCGTTGGAACTCGGTCAAATGTGGGAGGGGGCTTGCCCGCGATGAGGCCAGAACAACCACTACCTCTCTTAAACCCTGGCGCCGACCTCATGGACGCTGACCAGTCGCTCCAATACCTCACTCAAGCCCGAGGCCTTGTCACCAATCAGCAGGTGCCAAACACCGCTATCAAGTTGGCTGACGCCTTGGCAACCAAGTGCCGTCAGTTGAGCCTCGGACACCACCGAATCATCCCCCAGCTCCACCCGCAACCGGGTCATCGCCACCGCTTCCAGCTGGCGCACATTCCCCCGGCCGCCCAATGCACTCAACCATTGCTCGGCTTCCTGCACATTGACCGCGACCGGTTTATCCACCGGCGCGCCCGCCACAAACGCTGGCATCGCCAGGCGAATCTCATCGGCAATGCTGTCGGCCATCGGCCCGACCACCACCTGCAAACTGCCGCCGTTGCCCGGCCGCACCACGGCCATCGCGCCGAGGGCTTTCAACTGTGCATCCACCGCTTTGTTGCGGTCGACCATGTCCAGGCGCAGGCGCGTGGTGCAAGCCCCGACGCTGAGCAGGTTGTCCGCACCTCCCAGCGCGTGGATGTAAGCCGTGGCGCGCTGGTTATCGCTCATCGCTTCGGCCTGCGCCACCGGGATATCTTCGCGGCCCGGTGTCTTCAGGTTGAAGCGGCGGATGCAGTAGCTGAACACGCTGTAGTAAATCGCCGCATAAGCCAGGCCGACCGGTACGACCAGCCAACCGTTGGTGGACTTGCCCCAGCCCAGCACCATGTCGATAAAGCCGCCGGAGAAAGTAAACCCGAGGTGGATATCCAGCAGGTTGGTGACCGCCATCGACAGCCCGGTCAGCAGCGCATGCAGCAGGTACAGGAACGGCGCGAGGAACATGAAGGCGAATTCGATCGGTTCGGTCACGCCGGTCAGGAACGAGGTCAGCGCCATCGACAGGAAAATCCCGCCCATCACTTTGCGTCGTTCCGGCAGGGCGTTGCGGTACATCGCCAGGCATGCGGCGGGCAGGCCGAACAGCATCACCGGGAACATGCCGGTCATGAACTGGCCACCTTTCGGGTCACCGGCGAAGTAGCGGGTCAGGTCGCCGGTCACCACCGCGCCGGTCACCGGGTCGGTAAAGCTGCCGAACACGAACCACGCCATGTTGTTGAGGATATGGTGCAGGCCGGTGACGATCAGTAGGCGGTTGAACACGCCAAACACGAAGGCCCCCAGGCTGCCGCTTTCCATCAGCAACACGCCGAAGCTGTTGATGCCGTGCTGGATCGGCGGCCAGATCAGGCCAAAGATCACGCCCAGGCCGACCGCGCTGAACCCGGTGACAATCGGCACGAATCGCCGCCCGCCGAAGAACGCCAGGTACTCCGGCAGCTTGATGTCCTTGAAGCGGTTATACAGCCCGCCCGCCATCAGGCCGCTGGCGATCCCGGCGAGCATGCCCATGTTGATGGTCGAGTCCATCACCTTGAGCGTCGAGATCATCACCAGGTAACCGATGGCCCCGGCCAAACCGGCCGTGCCGTTATTGTCGCGGGCAAAGCCCACGGCGATGCCGATGGCGAAGATCAGCGCAAGGTTGGCGAAGATCGCCTGCCCGGCGTCGTGCATCACCGCGATGTTGAGCAGGTCGGTGTCGCCCAGGCGCAGCAGCAGGCCGGCGATCGGCAGGATCGCGATCGGCAGCATCAGCGCACGGCCCAGGCGTTGCAGGCCTTCGATAAGGTGTTGGTACATGGCGTGTCTCCCTTTTCTTGTTGTTGTCAGCTCAGCGGCCAGTGGTGTTGACAGGCTTGGCGTACCGCCTTGGCGCTGCTCAGGTCGAGCAGGCCCAGGCTCAGTTGCCGGCATTGCGCCGCGTCCAGGTGGCGGACGCGGTCCTTGATTTCGCCGATCTGCGGCGGGCTGACCGACAGCTCGCTGACCCCCAGCCCGACCAACACCGGCGTCGCCAGCGGGTCGGATGCCAAGGCGCCGCACACGCCGACCCAACGCCCGTGTTTGGCCGCGCCCGCGCAGGTCTGGGCGATCAGCCGCAGCAGCGCCGGGTGCAGCGCATCGACCCGCGCGGCGAGGCCGGCGTGGTCGCGGTCCATGGCCAGGGTGTACTGGGACAGGTCATTAGTGCCGATGGACAGGAAGTCCGCATGCCTGGCCAGTTGTTCGGCCATCAGCGCGGCGGCGGGCACTTCGATCATCACCCCCAGTTCCGGGCGTTGGGTCAGTTGCAGCTCGACGCACAGTTCATCCAGGCGTTGGCGGATCTGCAGCAGTTCGTCGACTTCGCTGACCATCGGCAGCAGGATGCGGCAGCGCGCCAGCGGGCTGACTTGCAGCAGTGCGCGCAGTTGCTGGTCGAGCACGTCGGGGCGCACCTGGGCCAGGCGAATGCCGCGCAGGCCCAGCACCGGGTTGGCCTCGACCGGCAGCGGCAGGTAGTCGAGCTGTTTGTCGCCGCCCACGTCGATGGTGCGGATGATCACCGACTTGTCGCCCATCGCATCCAGCACGGCTTGATAGGCCTGGCGTTGTTCCTGTTCATCCGGCGCGGTGCGGCGGTCGACGAAGAGGAACTCGGTGCGCAGCAGGCCGATGCCGTCGGCGCCGTTTTCAAACGCCAGCTGGGCCTCGGCGCTGGAGGCGACATTGGCGGCGACTTCGATGGTCATGCCATCGCGGGTGTTCGCTGGCAGTCGGGCCTGGGTCTGTTGTTCCTGGCGACGCAGGTTCTGTGTTTCGCGAATCCGCTCGACTTCGGCGTGGCGCGCCGCGCTGGGTGTCAGCTCCAGGCGACCATTGGCCGCGTCGAGCACCACGCGTTGGCCTTGGGGCACATCGAGCACTTCGGCGCCCAATGCCACCACGCACGGCAAGCCTTTCCCGCGGGCCAGGATCGCGACATGGGAGGTGGCGCCGCCCTCGGCCATGCAAAGGCCGGCGGCGTGTTGCGCGCTCAGTTGCAGCAGGTCCGACGGCGTCAGCTCGTGGGCGCTGACAATCGCCCCGGCAGGCAACTCGACGTGCCACGCTTCGCCGAGCAGCACGCGCAGCACCCGTTGTTGCAGGTCGCGCAGGTCGTTGGAACGCTCGGCCAGCAACGGCTTGCCCAGGCCCAGCAACACCGCGCATTGCGCCTGGATCGCATCGCGCCAGGCGTGGGGCGCGGCGCTGCCGTGCTCGATGGCGCGGGTGGCGGTGTCCAGCAGGGCGGGGTCTTCCAGCAAGGCGAGGTGGGCGGCGAAGATGTCTTCTTCTTCGGCATTTCGGCGTTGGCGGGCGAGGTCCAGGGTGGTGCGGATTTCGCCGCGCACTTGCTCAAGGGCCGCGTCCAGCCGTTGCAACTGTTCGTCGGCGCAGTGGTTGCCGGTATCGGCCGGCAACTCGATCGTGCTCAGGCGGAACAGCGGCCCGCACACCAGGCCCGGTGCCGCACAGACACCTTGCAACACACCGACCTCGGTATTCGCGCGGCGTGGAGCGGCCGCCATCGGCGTGTGAGGTTCTTCGCCGATGGCGACAGACAGCGCGGCGACCAGCGCCTGCAATGCCGCAGCGCAGTCCTTGCCGCGACAGGTGACGCACACCTCATCGCCCTCACCGATGCCCAGCCCCATCAGGCCGATCAAGCTGTCGCACGCGGCCGACTTGCCGGCGAAGTGCAACTGCGTCTGGCTGCTGAACGCTTGTGCGGTCTTGCGGATCAATGCCGCCGGACGCGCATGCAAGCCGCCGCGATGGGTGATCCGCACGTTGGCGCTGGCTTGCGCGACGGAGTTATCCACAGCGGTTTGCAGCGCGGCGCCGGAACGCAGCGCCACGCGCGCCAGCGGTTCACCGTGTTTGACTGAGCGCAGCGGCAGCGGTGTCAGTTCGAAGCGCTCGCTGTTGGTGAGAATGATCAGGCTGACCAGGCTTTTGCACTGGCGCGCAATCCGGTCCAGATCGAACTGTATCAGCACCTGGCCCTTGCTCACCTGCGCACCGTTCTTCACCAGCAGGGCGAACCCTTCGCCGTTCAACTCCACGGTGTCGATGCCCACATGCATCAACAGCTCGGCGCCGTTCTGCGCGCGAAGCGTCAGCGCATGCCCGGTGCGCGCGACATGGATGATCTCGCCGTCGCACGGTGCGTACAGGCTATCGTTCAGCGGATCGATGGCCAGGCCGTCACCCATGGCGCCGCTGGCGAATACTTCGTCGGGGACGTTGCCCAGGGCCAGCACCGGCCCGCTGAGGGGGGCGCCGAGGGTCAATGCATTATTGTTGTTGGACATGGGCACGGTACTCATCAGGAAATCGCGGCACGCCACTCAGTGGGTGCGGGTCACTTTGCTCAGGTGGCGCGGCTGGTCCGGGTTCATGCCACGGGCGAGCGCCAGGCCGGCGGCCATGACATAGAAACTCTGGATGGCCAGGATCGGGTCCAGGCTCGGGTGTTCGGCGCGGCTCAGCGGCAGGTCGCGTTCGGCGATATCGTCCGGCGCCGCCAGCAACACGCGGGCGCCGCGTTGGCGCATATCGGCGGCCAGGCTCAACAGGCCGGCTTGCTCGGCACCGCGTGGGGCGAATATCAGCAGCGGGTAGTTGTCGTCGATCAAGGCCATCGGCCCATGACGCACCTCGGCGCTGCTGAAGGCTTCGGCCTGGATCGCCGAGGTTTCCTTGAGCTTGAGCGCGGCTTCCTGGGCGATGGCAAAACCGGCGCCACGGCCGATGACCATCAACTGCTGGCAGTCGCGCAGGGCGTCGATGGCGTTTGTCCAATCCTGTTTGGCCGCCTCGCGCAGGCCATCGGGCAACGCACGGCAGGCGTGCAGCAGGTCGGTTTCCTGGTTCCAGTGGCCGATCAACAGCGCGCTGGCGCTGAGGGTCGCGATAAAGCTCTTGGTCGCGGCCACGCTGAGTTCCGGCCCGGCGCACAGCGGCACATGGAATTCGCAGGCGGCTTCCAGGGGCGAGTCTTCGGCATTCACCAGCGAGATGCTCAAGGCGCCGCGTTGGCGCAGCAGGCGCAGGCTGTCGACCAAGTCCGGGCTCTGGCCCGACTGAGAGAAGCCGAACGCGACCTGGCCGCTGACCTTCAACGGCGCGTGCAGCAGGGTCACCACCGACATCGGCAACGACGCCACCGGAACGCCCACGTGCTGCATGGCCAGGTAGGCGAAGTAGCTCGCGGCGTGGTCGGAACTGCCACGAGCGACAGTCATCGCCACGTGCGGCGGCTGACGGCGCAGGCGCTCGGCGATGTCTTGCAGGCGCGGGGCCAGGCGTTGCAACTGCGCCGCGACCGCGTCGCTGGAGGCGAGGGCCTCTTCAAGCATTTTTGAAGACAATGGTTTCTCCTTCGACCATGACGTCGGTGAGGTGCAGGGAGCGGTCCAGGCGCACGCAGTCGGCAAAGCTGCCGGGTTGCAGGCGGCCGCGTTGTTCCAGGCCCAGGTAGTCCGCCGGAAATTGCGACAGGCGTTGTGAGGCTTCGCTGATGGGCAGGCCGATCTTCACCAGGTTGCGCAGCGCCTGATCCATGGTCAGGGTGCTGCCAGCCAGGGTGCCGTCGGCCAGGCGCACGCCGCCCAGGCATTTGGTCACGGTGTGGCTGCCCAGCTTGTATTCGCCGTCGGGCATGCCGGCGGCGGCGGTGGAATCGGTGACGCAGTACAGGCACGGGATCGCGCGCAGGGCCACGCGCATGGCGCCGGGGTGTACGTGGAGCAAATCCGGGATCAATTCCGCGTACTGCGCGTGGGCCAGCGCCGCGCCGACGATGCCGGGCTCACGGTGATGCAGCGGGCTCATGGCGTTATACAAATGCGTGAAGCTGGTGGCGCCGGCGGCGAGGGCCGCGACGCCTTCTTCATAGCTGCCCAGGGTGTGGCCGATCTGCATACGCACGCCGCGTGTACTGAGGGCGCGGATCAGGCGGTCATGCCCGGCGATTTCCGGAGCGATGGTGATCACCCGGATCGGCGCCAGGCGCAGGTAGGCTTCCACTTCTTCCATCAATGCGGTGTGGGCGAAGTTGGGTTGCGCGCCGAGTTTGCCCGGATTGATGTAGGGCCCTTCCAGGTGTACGCCGAGGACCCGGGCGCTGCCGCTCGGGCGCTGCGCGCAGAAGCTGCCGAGCTGGCCGAGCACGCTGGAGATTTCATCCGCCGGCGCGGTCATGGTGGTGGCCAGCAACGACGTGGTGCCAAAGCGCACGTGGGTGCGGGTGATGGTTTCGAAGGCGTCGGCACCTTCCATGATGTCTTTGCCGCCACCGCCGTGGACGTGCAGGTCGATAAAACCCGGCAGCAGGTAGGGCAAGTCGTTGTCGGCCGGGTCGCAAGGTGCGCCTTCAATGGCGATCACCTTGCCGTGTTCATGCACCAGGCGGCCGCGAATCCAGCCATGGGGTGTGAGGATATTGTCTTCGGACATGGGCAGTTCTCTAAGGCCGCAGTGCGCGGCAAAGGCCTATCGACGCAGCTCGGCGACAAAGTCGTAGTAGTCGTTGCGGCAGTAGGTGTCGGTGATTTCGATCGGGGTGTTGTCGGCGGTGTAGCCGACACGGGTCATCAACAGCATGGCGGTGCCGGGGGCGATGCCGACCAGCGCGGCGAACTCGTCCGAGGCGTTGATCGCCTGGATATGCTGCAGGGCGCGCACGATGGGTTTGCCGATGCCTTCGAGGTACTCGTAGAGGGACTGGCCGATGGCTTGCGGGTGCGGCAGCACCGCGGCGGGCATGGTGGTCATTTCGATGGCCATCACCGTGTCGTCCGCCTTGCGCAGGCGCTTGAGCCGCGCCACTTTGTCGGTCGGCGACAGGCCCAGGCGGATCAGCTCTTCGTGGGTCGGCGCGCTGATGTCGCGTTCCAGCCACTGGGAGCTGGGCACAAACCCCTTGAGTCGCAGCATCTCGCTGAAGCCCGACAGGCGCGACAGCGGTTGTTCCAGGCGTGGCGTGATAAAGGTGCCGGAGCCTTGGCTGCGACGGATCAGGCCTTGGGCAAACAAGACTTCCAGCGCCTTGCGGGCGGTAACGCGCGAGATGCTCAACTGCTCGCTGAGGGCGCGTTCCGACGGCAGGGCCTGTTCAGATTTCCATTGGCCGGCGTGGATCGCCGCTTCCAGGTTGCGGGCCAGTTGCAGGTACAGCGGCGTGGATTGCTTGTCGTCGGGACGCAGCGTCAGGATGGGGTTCATCTGTCAGGTTTCCGATGCGGTTATTAGTGTGTTGTCGCCCGGTATTGGCCGGAAACTAATACCACTTAAATACCATGTCAATGCTGCCAAAACGCTTTGGCTCCTGGTTTAAGGGCGCCTTAGTGGTGTCTGGTATCAAGTGGTATTAGAGAGGTCTTTAAGGCGCGCAGAGCTGCGCAGCCTGCGGGGTGAATTGGTATTCACCGGCAGGCGCTGTCGAGGGCAGGAAACTTTTTTTAGTTAATTGACCGAGGGGCGAAGGTTACGGGCGGATCTCGACCAGGGTGCCGTCCTTGACCAGGTTCCAGACTTCGCGCATGTCGACGTTACGCATGCCGATGCAGCCGTCGGTCCAGTCCAGGGTGTGAAACCACTGCTCCGGGTACTCCGCGGTGTCGGGCGTGCCGTGGATCATGATCATGCTGCCGGGGTTCACGCCTTGGCGGCGGGCACGGGCCGAATCGCTGATATTGGGGTAGGAGATGTGCATGGACAGGTTGTAGCGGTCGCTGGTTTTGCGCCAGTCGATCCAATACAAGCCTTCCGGCGTGCGACGGTCGCCCTCGATCAGCTTGGTGCCCTTGGGGTTTTTGCCCAGGGAGATACGGTAGGTCTTGAGGGGTTTGCCGTCGTTGATCAGTTGCAACTGATGGGCGGACTTGAGGACCAGAATTTTCTCGACCGTTTTGCCGCCCAGGGTTTCCAGGGTGGTGGCTGAGGACAACGTGGCGAACGACAGGCAGAGCAAAGCAAGCAACCAACGCATTAAAACGATTTCCCTTGGACGACGATCTGCCGGTTTGTTATTGGGCGGGCTGGGACAGCGGCGGCACAGCTTCGTTGCGCACCGGGAACGACCGTAGGCGACGGTCGGCGAAGAAGTATTCTAAGGTACGCCCGACTGTGCGGAAAGCCAGCTCGGACCAAGGGATATCGGCTTCGTCGAACAGTCGCACTTCCAGGCTTTCGGGGCCAGCGGCGAAGTTCAGGTCAATCAGCTCGGCGCGGTAGAACACATGCACTTGGCTGATATGCGGCACGTCGATCAGGGTGTAGAGGCTCAGGTTGCGTACATGGGCGCAGGCTTCTTCCATGGTCTCGCGCATGGCGGCCTGTTCCACGGTCTCGCCGTTCTCCATGAAACCGGCGGGCAGGGTCCAGTAACCCAGGCGTGGCTCGATGGCGCGGCGACACAACAACACTTGATCGCCCCACACCGGCACGGTGCCGGCGACGATATTGGGGTTCTGGTAGTGAATGGTATGACAGTGATCGCATACAAAACGCAGGCGTGCGTCGCCTTCGGGAATGCGTTGGGTGACCGGTTTACCGCACTGGCTGCAGAAATTCATGCTGGGGTTCCTGGAAAGTCTGCCTATCTTGGCGTGGGCGGCAGGGCCCTGCAAGTTGTCGTTTCGCGACAGCCCTTCGGTTTTGGGGTTGGGCGCCCGCGCGCTTTGGTGCATGATGCAAAGTAGCCAACAGACCGAGATGACTCATGCTGGACGAGCTACTTCGCCGGGTAAGCAATCACACACCGCAACGGCTTGAGACCGACGGGCGTTTCCCCGAGGCCGCCGTGCTGGTGCCGATTACCCGCAGTGACGAACCTGAGCTGATCCTGACCCTGCGCGCCAGCGGCCTGTCGACCCATGGTGGCGAAGTGGCCTTTCCCGGCGGGCGTCGCGACCCCGAAGACCCGGACCTGATCTTCACCGCCCTGCGCGAAGCCGAAGAAGAAATCGGCCTGCCGCCTGGCCTGGTCGAGGTGATCGGCCCGTTGAGCCCGCTGATTTCCCTGCATGGCATTCGGGTCACGCCCTACGTTGGCGTCATCCCGGACTACGTCGACTACCTGGCCAACGACGCCGAAATCGCCGCCGTCTTCAGCGTGCCCCTGGAGTTTTTCCGCCAGGACCCGCGCGAACATACGCACCGCATCGATTACCAGGGCCGCAGTTGGTACGTGCCGAGCTATCGGTTCGGCGAATACAAGATCTGGGGGCTGACGGCAATCATGATCGTCGAGCTGATCAATTTGCTCTATGACGATGCCAACATCAGCCTGCACCAGCCGCCCAAGAGCTTCATCCATCTATAAGCCATCGTTTAAATGGCCAGTCGTGAGGACATATCATGAAATACCGCCTGGGCGACGCCCGCGTCGAGACGCACCCACACAGCTGGGTGGCGCCGAATGCCACGCTGGTGGGCAAGGTCAAGCTGGAGGAGGGCGCCAATGTCTGGTTCAACGCGGTGTTGCGTGGCGACAACGAACTGATCCTGATCGGCAAGAACAGCAATGTGCAGGACGGCAGCGTGATGCACACCGACATGGGTTACCCGCTGACCCTGGGCACCGGCGTGACCATCGGCCATAACGCCATGCTGCATGGCTGCACCGTCGGCGACTACAGCCTGATCGGCATCAACGCGGTGATCCTCAACGGCGCGAAGATCGGCAAGCACTGCATCATCGGCGCCAATTCGCTGATCGGCGAAGGCAAGGAGATTCCCGATGGCTCGCTGGTCATGGGCTCGCCGGGCAAAGTCGTGCGCGAATTGACTGACGCGCAGAAGAAGATGCTCGAGGCCAGCGCTGCGCACTATGTGCATAACGCCCAGCGTTATGCGCGGGATCTGGTCGAGCAGGAAGAATGAAGCCGCCAGAGCGCCCCGTCGCCTCGCCGTGCGTGAGCATTTGCGCGCTGGATGACGACGACATTTGCACCGGCTGCCAGCGTACCGTGGAAGAAATCACGCGTTGGAGCCGCATGGACAACGCCGAGCGTCGGGTGGTGCTGGGGTTGTGTCATGAGCGGGCGCTGGCGGGTGGGTTGGTGTTTATGGCGTCCGGTAAATCCGTTGGCTGAATCATCGCTATCGGGGGCAAGCCCCCTCCCACATTCGACCGCGTTCCTACAGATTAAACGCGGTCGAATGTGGGAGGGGGCTCGCCCCCGATGGCGCCATCCCAGACGACATCCCTGTAATTGTGTACCCTGTGCGGCATTACCCACAGGTCCATCCCCCCATGCTCTTCCTGATCGCCTACATCAGCAGCGTCGTGCTGATCAACTTCGCCTTCTCCACCGCGCCGCACCTGGATGTGATCTGGTCCGCCTGGGGCGGCCTGGTGTTTATCCTGCGCGACATGGTGCAAACCCGCTTCGGCCACGGCGCGATCCTTGCCATGCTGGCGGCGCTGGCGCTGTCGTATATCACCTCCGACCCGTCCATCGCGCTGGCCAGCGCCACCGCGTTTGCGGTGTCCGAGTGCATTGACTGGCTGGTGTTCAGCATCACCAAGCGCCCGCTCCACGATCGCCTGTGGATAAGTTCGGCGCTGAGCATTCCCCTCGATACCTTTATCTTTTTCGGCTTGATCGGCGCGCTTACGCCTGCCGTGGTGGGCACCGCGCTGGCGTCGAAATTCGCCGGGGTCACGGCGGTCTGGCTGATCATGGCCTGGCGTATCCGCAAACGTGCCGTCGCCAACTGAAGCCAATCTGTGCAGTTCATGTAAAATGCCGGCCTTTCTCCCCATGATCCGCTCCCCTGAGGACCTGAGATGACCCGAATCGGAACTCCATTGTCGCCAACCGCGACCCGCGTTTTGCTGTGTGGCTGCGGTGAGCTGGGCAAGGAAGTGGTAATCGAACTGCAACGCCTGGGCGTTGAAGTGATTGCCGTGGATCGCTACGCCAACGCGCCGGCGATGCAGGTGGCTCATCGCAGCCATGTGATCAACATGCTCGACGGCGCGGCCCTGCGTGCGGTGATCGAGGCGGAAAAACCGCACTTCATCGTGCCGGAAATCGAAGCCATCGCCACCGCCACCCTGGTGGAGCTGGAGGCCGAAGGCTTCACCGTGATCCCGACCGCGCGCGCCGCGTCGCTGACCATGAACCGCGAAGGCATCCGGCGCCTGGCCGCCGAAGAGCTGGACCTGCCGACCTCGCCGTACCACTTCGCCGATACCTTCGAAGACTACAGCAAGGCCGTGCAAGACCTGGGCTTCCCGTGTGTGGTCAAGCCGGTGATGAGTTCGTCGGGCAAGGGCCAGAGCCTGCTGCGCAGTGCCGACGACGTGCAGAAAGCCTGGGATTACGCTCAGGAAGGCGGGCGTGCCGGCAAGGGCCGGGTGATCATCGAAGGCTTTATCGACTTCGACTACGAAATCACCCTGCTGACCGTGCGCCACATCGGCGGCACGACCTTCTGTGCGCCGGTCGGCCACCGTCAGGAGAAGGGCGATTACCAGGAATCCTGGCAGCCTCAGGCCATGAGCCCGATTGCCCTGGCGGAATCCGAGCGGGTGGCCAAGGCCGTCACGGAATCCCTGGGCGGCCGCGGCCTGTTTGGCGTGGAGTTGTTCATCAAGGGCGATCAGGTGTGGTTCAGCGAAGTGTCGCCACGCCCGCATGACACCGGCCTGGTCACCTTGATTTCCCAGGACCTGTCGCAGTTCGCCCTGCACGCGCGCGCCATCCTGGGCCTGCCGATCCCATTGATCCGTCAGTTCGGGCCTTCGGCATCGGCGGTGATCCTGGTGGAAGGGCAATCGACCCAGACCGCCTTCGCCAACCTCGGCGCGGCCCTGAGCGAGCCGGACACGGCGTTGCGTCTGTTCGGTAAGCCGGAAGTCAACGGCCAGCGCCGCATGGGCGTGGCGTTGGCGCGGGATGAGTCGATTGAAGCGGCTCGCGCCAAGGCGACCCGTGCGGCTCAGGCGGTTGTTGTAGAGCTCTAAACCGCGTCGTGCCTATCGGGGGCAAGCCCCCTCCCACACTTAACCGCGTTTAATCTGTAGGAATGCGGTCAACATGTGGGAGGGGCTTGCCCCCGATAGCGATCTATCAGGCAACCTTGTTCAAATCGTTATCCCGCGTCTCTTTCAGGCACAGCACCGCAATCAAACTCAGCAACGCTGCCGCCGACACATACCCGCCGACATAACTCAGCCCGCCCATCGCCACCAGCTTGGTCGCGAAGAACGGTGCCGCCGACGCGCCGACGATCCCACCCAGGTTATACGCCGCCGAAGCGCCGGTATAACGCACGCGGGTTGGGAACAGTTCCGGCAGCAACGCGCCCATTGGGGCGAAGGTCACACCCATCAGGAACAGCTCCAGGGCCAGGAACAGCGCCACGGCCCAGGTCGAACCGTGGGTCAGCAACGGCTCCATGGTGAAGCCCGACAGAATCGCCAGCAGCGCACCGACAATCAGCACCGGCTTGCGCCCGAATCGATCGCTGGCCAAGGCTGCCAGCGGCGTCGCCAGGCCCATGAACAACACGGCAAAACACAGCAAGCCGAGGAATGTCTCGCGGCTGTAGCCCAGGGTCGAAACGCCGTAGCTCAGGGAAAACGCCGTGGTGATATAGAACAGCGCATAACACCACCATCGACGCGGCACCCAGCAGCACCGGCAGCCAATGCTGGCTGAACAGTTCCACCAACGGCACTTTTACCGGCGCTTCCTTCGCTACCGCACTGGCGAATACCGGGGTTTCATGCAGCTTCAGCCGCGCATACAGGCCGACCATAACCAGCGCCGCGCTGAGGATGAACGGGATGCGCCAGCCCCAACTGCGGAACTGCTCGTCGTTGAGGTTCATGGCCAGGATCAGGAACAGGCCGTTGGCCGCCAGGAAGCCAATCGAAGGACCGAGTTGCGGGAACATGCCGAACCACGCGCGTTTGCCCTTCGGCGCGTTCTCGGTGGCGAGCAGCGCCGCACCGCCCCATTCCCCGCCCAGTCCCAGGCCCTGGCCGAAACGCAGCACGCACAACAGAATCGGTGCCCAGGCGCCGATGCTGTCATACCCCGGCAGCAAGCCGATCAGCGTGGTACACACCCCCATCAGCAGCAGCGAAGCCACCAGCGTCGATTTGCGGCCGATACGGTCGCCAAAGTGGCCGAACAGCGCCGAACCCAGCGGGCGGGCGATGAACGCGATGCCGAAGGTCAGGAACGACGCGAGCATCTGCGCCGTGCCGGAGGTCTGTGGGAAGAACACCGGGCCGATCACCAGCGCGGCCGCAGTGGCATAGATATAGAAGTCGTAGAACTCGATGGCCGTGCCGACGATGCTGGCAGTGGCGACGCGGGCGGTCGAGTTGGTCGGGGCGGCGGTCGCAGCCTCGTTATAGGTGGTGCTCATGGCGGTATCCCTGAGGGGCAGTGCGCGTTTGGACGCGGATTATTATTGGTCGAACACCCATGGATCAGGGTTGTGGGCGGAGCGGCTCGGGATGAGAGCGGACACCGGTCGTACAGGGCAAGGCAGTGCCTGGACGCGGTCCGTGCGGATAGCACGCGGTCGGGCGCGGCTTGGGTAAGCCGACCCGATTATAGGAAGGGGTTTGCGCATCCAACAAGGGGAAAATCTGATCGTCTGCACACAGTGGATCAGTGTGGGAGGGGCGGTGCGACGATTCGAAGTGTGTTCCGTCAGCGAGGCTACGTGGCGACCGGCACGCGGCTGGTGTGCCAGATCAGCACCTTGCTCACGCGGTTGTCTTCGGTCTCGAGGATTTCCAGGCGGTAGCGGCCGATCTTCAGGCACACCGCGCAATCGGGAATGGTTTCCAGCGCTTCGGTCACCAGGCCGTTGAGGGTCTTGGGCCCGTCGCTGGGCAGGTGCCAGGCCAGGCTCTTGTTCAATTCGCGGATCGAGGCGGTGCCGTCGACGATGTAGCGGCCGTCCGGTTGCGCTTCGATATGCGGGTTGTCGGCACTTTGTTCGCTTTCGAATTCGCCGACGATTTCTTCGAGAATATCTTCCAGGGTGACGATGCCCAGCACTTCGCCATACTCGTCCACCACCATGCCCAGGCGCCGCTGTTGCTTGTGGAAGTTCAGCAGTTGCAGTTGCAGGGGCGTGCTTTCCGGGACGAAGTAGGGTTCGTAGCAGGCCTCGAGCAAGGTCTCCTTGGTCAGGCTGGCATCCGGTAGCAGGTGCTGGATCAGCCGGGTGTTGAGCACGGCTTCGACTTGGTTGATGTCGCTGTGGAACACCGGCAGGCGGGTGCGCTGGGAGTTGCGCAGTTGCTCGAGGATCGCGTCGAGCGAGTCGTCCAGGTTGATGCCGTCCACTTCACTGCGCGGCACCAGGATGTCGTTGACGGTGATGTTGTCCAGCGCGTGGATGCCGGGCATGCCGGGCGTGCGACGTTCATCTCCCTCTGGCTCGGGTTCGTCATCATGGTCGGGCTGCGGGTCGTCGCTTTTTTTCACCATGCCCGGCGGGCGGGCAAAGGGGCGCAGCAACAGCAGGCTGATGCCATTGAGCAGCCAGGCGAGGGGGTAGATAATTTTCAGCGGCACGCCCAGCAGGGCATTGCCGAAGCCCAGCACCGCTTGCGGATGGCGGGTGGCCAGGGCGCGCGGCAGGTAATCGGCCAGCACCAGCAGGATCGAGCAGGAGACCAGCCAGCCCAGCCACGCGCCGTTTTGCGCCCAGGCGTAGATCGCCAGCAGGGTGCAAAGGATTACCACGCCAGCACGGCACAGGGTGTTGCAGAGGATCATGCTGGGGCGTGGGAAGTGCAGGCGGGCAGCGGCTTTGTCGCCCTGGCGGGTACCGGGGCGCAGGGCCAGCAGGTGTTGTTGTGCGGCTTCGATGGCGGTAAACAGCGCCGCCCACAAAATCAGCAAGGCGATTACCGCGAGCATCGGCCCTAAGGGCAAGTTGTCCATGATCGCTGCCCGTCAGATATGCAGGATGTATTCGCGAACCAGCTTGCTGCCGAAATAGGCCAGCATCAGCAGGCAGAAACCGGCCAGGGTCCAGCGGATCGCCTTGTGCCCGCGCCAGCCAAGGCGGTTGCGGCCCCACAACAGCACACTGAACACCACCCACGCCAGGCACGCCAGCAGGGTTTTATGCACCAGGTGCTGGGCGAACAGGTTCTCGACGAACAGCCAGCCAGAGATCAGCGACAGCGACAGCAGCGTCCAGCCGGCCCACAGGAAGCTGAACAGCAGGCTTTCCATGGTTTGCAGCGGCGGGAAGTTCTTGATCAGGCCCGACGGATGCTTGTGCTTGAGCTGATGGTCCTGCACGAGCAGGAGCAACGCCTGGAACACCGCGATGGTGAACATGCCGTAGGCCAGGATCGACAGCAGGATATGCGCAAGGATGCCCGGCTCTTCGTCGATCACCTGCACCGTGCCGGTGGGGGCGAATTGCGCCAGCAGCACCGTCAGCATGCCCAGGGGGAATAGCAGCACCAGCAGGTTTTCCACCGGGATGCGTGCGCAGGCGATCAGCGTGAGGGCGATCACCGCGGCGGCGATCAGGCTGGCGGCGCTGAAAAAATCCAGGCCCAGGCCGACCGGCGTCATCAAGTGGGTGAACAGGCTCGCGGCATGGGCCAGCAGGGCGAGGACGCCAAGGCCTGCCAGCAGGCGAGTGTCGGCCTTGGCGCCTTGCGCCAGGCGAGTGCCCTGGTAGAGGGTCGCAGCGGCATATAAAAAGGCGGCGGCGAGACTGGGTAGCAAACTGGGTGACAAAGGGAGCATAAATCCTGTTAGGCAAGCCCGAAAGGCGCTGAGTTTGGCATACACCTGCGTTCCACGAAAGACTTCAGGGCCAGACAGCGGGTGTGCATGGGCGCAGTCTTCGCTATAATCCGCGACCTGCCCACGCCGCAGGCTCGCCGAGCGCTGTTTTAATAGCGATTTATCACAGCCTGGGCCGCCATTACCTCGGTCTACCATAGGGCCTGAAAGGATCGCGCATGTTTGAAAACTTGACTGACCGTCTCTCGCAGACGCTGCGCCATGTAACCGGCAAGGCCAAGCTGACCGAGGACAATATCAAAGACACCCTGCGTGAAGTACGCATGGCGTTGCTGGAAGCCGACGTGGCCTTGCCTGTGGTCAAGGACTTCGTCAACTCGGTCAAGGAGCGCGCGGTCGGCACCGAAGTGTCCCGCAGCCTGACGCCGGGCCAGGCTTTTGTGAAGATCGTCCAGGCCGAGCTCGAAAGCCTGATGGGCGCGGCCAACGAAGACCTGAACCTCAGCGCCGTGCCGCCGGCCGTCGTGCTGATGGCCGGTCTGCAAGGTGCGGGTAAGACCACCACCGCCGGCAAGCTGGCGCGCTTCCTTAAAGAGCGCAAGAAAAAAACCGTGATGGTGGTGTCGGCCGACGTATACCGTCCGGCGGCCATCAAGCAGCTGGAAATGCTCGCGGGCGAAGTGGGCGTGACCTTCTTCCCGTCCGACCTGAGCCAGAAGCCGGTCGACATCGCCAATGCGGCGATCAAAGAAGCCAGGCTGAAGTTCATCGACGTGGTCATCGTCGATACCGCCGGTCGCCTGCACATCGACGAAGAGATGATGGGCGAGATCAAGGCGCTGCATGCCGCGATCAACCCGGTCGAGACGCTGTTCGTGGTCGACGCCATGACCGGCCAGGATGCGGCCAACACCGCCAAGGCCTTTGGTGACGCACTGCCGCTGACCGGCGTGATCCTGACCAAGGTCGACGGCGACGCCCGTGGCGGTGCCGCGCTGTCGGTGCGCGCCATCACCGGCAAGCGATCAAATTCATCGGTATGGGCGAGAAGAGCGACGCGCTCGAGCCGTTCCACCCTGAACGTATCGCTTCGCGTATCCTCGGCATGGGCGACGTGCTCAGCCTGATCGAGCAGGCCGAAGCGACGCTCGACAAGGACAAGGCCGATAAACTGGCCAAGAAACTGAAGAAGGGCAAGGGCTTCGACCTCGAAGACTTCCGCGATCAGTTGCAACAAATGAAGACATGGGCGGCCTCGGCGGCCTGATGGACAAGCTGCCGAACATCGGCGGTGTGAACCTGGCGCAAATGGCAATGCCCAGGGCGCGGCAGAGAAGCAGTTCAAGCAGATGGAAGCCATCATCAACTCCATGACCCCGGCCGAGCGCCGCGACCCTGAGCTGATCAGCGGTTCGCGCAAGCGTCGGATCGCCATGGGTTCCGGCACCCAGGTGCAGGACATCGGTCGCTTGATCAAGCAGCACAAGCAGATGCAGAAGATGATGAAGAAATTCTCCGCCAAGGGCGGAATGGCCAAGATGATGCGCGGCATGGGCGGTATGTTGCCCGGCGGCGGCATGCCGAAAATGTAAAGTATTCGAGCGGGAGCGTGCTCCTGCTCCGCCCCACAGGGATGTGGGATCTCCAGCAAACCCGCCGTCTGGCGGGAGCTGACTTGCCGTTTTAACCGACGGCTCTATAGCAGATCTGAATGGCACGCTGATAGGCGCCAGAAAAGACATTTGCAAAAGTCCGGATATTCCTTAGAATATGCGGCCTTTCGGGCACCTATGCCCGCTGTGCATTTAGATTTGCAGCACCGACTACAGGAACGATGTTCACATGCTAACAATCCGTCTTGCCCTTGGCGGCTCCAAAAAGCGCCCGTTTACCACTTGACCGTAACCGACAGCCGCAACCCGCGTGACGGTTCGCACAAGGAACAGGTTGGTTTCTTCAACCCTGTTGCTCGTGGTCAAGAAGTTCGTCTGTCCGTGAACCAAGAGCGCGTAGCCTACTGGCTGAGCGTTGGTGCACAGCCTTCCGAGCGTGTTGCCAAGTTGTTGAAGGACTCGGCTAAGCCGCAGCCTGAGCAATATGAACGCGACGCCAGCTGTTGCTGATGATTTGATCGTTATCGGCAAGATTTACTCTGTTCATGGCGTTCGCGGCGAAGTGAAGGTGTATTCCTTTACTGATCCGACTGAAAACCTGTTGCAGTACAAAACCTGGACGCTCAAGCGCGAGGGGAATGTGAACAGGTCGAGCTGGTCAGTGGACGCGGGAACGATAAGTTCCTGGTCGCAAAGCTCAAGGGTCTTGATGATCGTGAAGAAGCTCGTCTTCTGGCCGGTTATGAGATCTGCGTGCCGCGCAACCTGTTCCCTGAATTGACCGACGGCGAGTACTACTGGTACCAGCTGGAAGGTCTGAAGGTTATTGATCAACTCGGGCAATTGCTCGGGAAAATCGATCATCTTCTGGAAACCGGCGCCAATGATGTAATGGTGGTCAAGCCTTGCGCTGGCAGCCTGGATGATCGCGAACGCCTGTTGCCCTATACGAGCAATGCGTGTTGGCCGTCGACCTGGCCGCGGGCGAGATGAAGGTGGAATGGGACGCGGACTTCTAAGCGTGGCTAATTTGCGCATTGAAGTGATCAGTTTGTTTCCCGAGATGTTCTCCGCCATCAGCGAGTACGGCATCACCAGTCGGGCGTGGAAACAGGGGCTCTTGCAGCTCACCTGTTGGAACCCGCGAGACTACACGACGGATCGACATCACACTGTGGACGATCGCCCATTTGGCGGTGGCCCGGGCATGGTGATGAAGATCAAGCCCCTGGAAGACGCGTTGGCTCAGGCAAGGTGCCGCGGGGAGAAGGCGAAGGTAATTTACCTGTCCCTCAAGGCCGTCAGCTGAAACAGGCGGCGGTACGCGAACTGGCGAATGAGAAGCACTGATCCTGATTGCCGGTCGCTATGAAGGCATTGACGAGCGTTTCATTGAAGCTCATGTCGATGAAGAGTGGTCGATTGGGGACTATGTCCTGTCTGGCGGTGAGTGCCGGCGATGGTCCTGATAGATGCGGTTACACGACTGCTGCCTGGAGCTTTAGGGCATGCGGACTCGCGGAGGAAGATTCCTTCCGGATGGTTTGCTGGATTGCCCGCACTACACCCGACCGGAGGTGTATGCGGATCAGCGTGTTCCCGACGTATTGCTAAGTGGCAATCACGCACACATCCGGCGTTGGCGTTTACAGCAGTCCCTTGGTCGGACCTATGAACGACGCGCCGATCTTCTGGAAAGCCGCTCGCTTTCTGGAGAAGAGAAGAAGCTGCTCGAGGAATACATCCTCGCGCGGGACGATAGTTAACAACGTATCGATGGTAGGTCCATTGACTTACCTTAGGAGCACAGCATGACTAACAAAATCATCCTTGCACTCGAAGCAGAGCAGATGACCAAAGAGATCCCTACCTTTGCCCCGGGCGACACCATTGTCGTTCAGGTGAAAGTGAAGGAAGGCGACCGTTCGCGTCTGCAAGCGTTCGAAGGCGTGGTAATCGCCAAGCGTAACCGTGGTGTGAACAGTGCTTTCACTGTTCGTAAAATCTCCAACGGTGTTGGCGTAGAGCGTACTTTCCAGACCTACAGCCCGCAAATCGACAGCATGGCTGTTAAGCGTCGCGGTGACGTGCGTAAAGCCAAGCTGTACTACCTGCGTGACCTGTCCGGTAAAGCAGCTCGCATCAAGGAAAAACTGGCTTAAGTCCAGCTTCCCGATGCAGAAAAAAAGCAGCCTGCGGGCTGCTTTTTTGTGCCTGGGATTTATTGACGGGTCCGGGTCGGCGCGGCTATCGCAGGCGGGCCAGCTTGCACACTTGATCATTAGTGGTCATAAAATCGATGCACGACACAAATCCAATGTGGGAGCCGACTTGCTTGCGATAGGATCTACCAGACACCACCGTCATCTGCCTGAGCCCCCATGCCCGCCATCGACCATCCTCTGATTGACCGCTTCCTCGACGCCCTTTGGCTGGAAAAAGGCCTGTCGGACAACACCCGCCAGGCCTACCGCAGCGACCTGGCGCTGTTCAACGGCTGGCTGCAGGAAAAAAACCTCGAGCTGATCAATGCTGGCCGTGAGTTGATCCTCGATCACCTGGCCTGGCGCCTGGAGCAGAACTACAAGCCGCGCTCCACGGCACGCTTCCTTTCCGGTGTGCGTGGCTTTTATCGCTACCTGCTGCGGGAAAAGCTCATTGCCCTCGACCCGACGTTACAGGTCGACATGCCGCAATTGGGTCGGCCATTGCCCAAGTCCTTGTCGGAAGCCGATGTTGACGCCTTGCTCGCCGCCCCGGACTTGAGCGAAGCCATCGGCCAGCGCGACGTGCCATGCTCGAAGTGCTGTACGCCTGCGGCCTGCGGGTGACCGAGCTGATCAGCCTGACCCTCGAGCAAGTCAACCTGCGCCAGGGCGTGCTGCGGGTGATGGGCAAGGGCAGCAAGGAGCGGCTGGTGCCGATGGGCGAAGAAGCGATTGTGTGGGTCGAGCGCTACATGCGCGATGCGCGCGGCGAACTGCTCGGTGGGCGCCCCAGCGATGTGCTGTTCCCCAGCCAGCGCGGTGAGCAGATGACCCGCCAGACTTTCTGGCATCGCATCAAGCACCAGGCCAAGGTGGCGGGGATCGGTAAGAGCCTGTCGCCGCATACCCTGCGCCATGCATTTGCCACGCATTTGCTCAACCACGGCGCGGATTTGCGCGTGGTGCAAATGCTCCTTGGCCACAGCGACTTATCCACAACCCAGATCTACACCCATGTGGCACGGGCGCGCTTGCAGGATATGCACGCCAAGCACCATCCGCGAGGCTGAAAACCGCCAAATTATCCGCCACGGGCTGCCCTGCGGCCCAACTGTGGTAGGCTTTGCCGGTTAGCAAAGGGGACGGCGTGACTTGTGATTACAGTGCCGTGTTTCCAGATCGGTGTTCGACACACCCGTCCCTGCATCTGCCTTCAGGAGTTCCATGCGCTTGACCCAGATTATTGCCGCCGCAGCCATTGCGTTGGTTTCCACCTTTGCCGTCGCCGATGACGCTGCCGAGCAGACTATTCGCAAGAGCCTGGCCAACCTGCAACTCGACACACCGATCGAAAGCATCAGTGCCAGCCCGATGGCCGGCCTGTACGAAGTCAAGCTCAAGGGCAGCCGCGTGTTGTATGCCAGTGCCGACGGCCAGTACATTGTCCAGGGCTACCTGTTCCAGTTGAAGGACGGTAAGCCGGTCAATCTGACCGAGAAAGCCGAGCGCCTGGGCGTGTCCAAGCTGATCAACGGCATTCCGGTTGCAGAAACCGTGGTCTACCCGGCCATCGGCGAGACCAAGACGCACATCACCGTGTTCACCGACACCACCTGCCCGTACTGCCACAAGCTGCACGCCGAAGTGCCGGCGCTGAACAAGCTCGGTGTGGAAGTGCGCTATGTCGCGTTCCCGCGCCAGGGCCTCGGTTCGCCGGGCGACGAGCAGTTGCAGGCGGTCTGGTGCTCGGCCGACAAGAAAGCGGCGATGGACAAGATGGTCGACGGCAAGGAAATCAAAGCGGCCAAGTGCGCCAATCCGGTTTCCAAGCAGTTCGCCCTGGGCCAGTCCATTGGTGTGAACGGTACACCGGCCATCGTTTTGGCTGACGGCCAGGTGATTCCGGGCTATCAGCCGGCACCGCAAGTTGCCAAACTGGCGCTGAGTGCCAAATAAACCAGCATCGTCGAACCTTTGACGATCATGGCCCTTCGATAAGTCGATGGGCCATTAATTGAAAGCCGCGGTTGTGCGGCTGTTTTCCACGGCCGACCTTGCGTCGGCCGTTTCATGGGGAGTTCTTCAGTGAAACCGGTCAAAGTAGGCATCTGTGGGTTAGGGACCGTCGGTGGCGGCACCTTCAACGTACTTCAGCGTAATGCTGAAGAAATTTCCCGCCGTGCAGGGCGCGGGATTGAAGTGGCGCAAATTGCCACGCGTTCGCCAAAGCCTCAGTTCGAAACGACCGGTATTGCGATTACCAACGATGTCTTCGCCGTGGCGACCAACCCAGAAATCGATATCGTCATCGAGCTGGTGGGCGGCTATACCATTGCCCGCGAGCTGGTGCTCAAGGCGATCGAAAACGGCAAGCACGTGGTCACCGCCAACAAGGCGCTGATCGCCGTCCACGGCAACGAGATCTTCGCCAAGGCGCGTGAGAAGGGCGTGATCGTCGCGTTCGAAGCCGCGGTGGCCGGTGGTATCCCGGTGATCAAGGCGATCCGTGAAGGCCTGTCCGCCAACCGCATCAACTGGGTGGCCGGCATCATCAATGGCACCGGTAACTTCATCCTCACCGAAATGCGCGAGAAGGCCGCACCTTCGAAGACGTGCTGGCCGAAGCCCAGGCCCTGGGTTACGCCGAAGCCGACCCGACCTTCGACGTTGAAGGCATCGACGCGGCGCACAAACTGACCATCCTTGCGTCCATTGCCTTTGGCATCCCGCTGCAGTTCGACAAGGCCTACACCGAAGGCATCACCCAGCTGACCACCGCCGACGTGAATTACGCCGAAGCCCTGGGCTATCGCATCAAGCACCTGGGCGTGGCGCGCTGCACCGCGGCCGGTATCGAGTTGCGCGTACACCCAACGCTGATCCCGGCCGACCGCCTGATCGCCAACGTCAATGGCGTGATGAACGCCGTGATGGTCAACGGTGACGCCGCCGGTTCGACCCTGTTCTACGGTGCCGGCGCCGGTATGGAGCCGACCGCTTCGTCGGTGATCGCCGACCTGGTGGACGTGGTTCGCGCCATGACCAGCGACCCGGAAAACCGCGTGCCGCACCTGGCCTTCCAGCCGGATTCGCTGTCGGCCCACCCGATCCTGCCGATCGAGGCGTGCGAAAGCGCCTACTACCTGCGCATCCAGGCCAAGGATCATCCGGGCGTACTGGCCCAGGTTGCCAGCATCCTGTCGGAACGTGGCATCAACATCGAGTCGATCATGCAGAAGGAAGTCGAGGAGCAGAACGGCCAGGTGCCGATGATCCTGCTGACTCACCGCGTGCTCGAGCAGCACATCAACGATGCCATCAAAGCCCTGGAAGCCTTGCAAGGCGTAGTGGGCCGGTGGTACGGATTCGTCGAACACCTGAACTAACCGATTTGTTCCAGGGGCCCCGTGTGATCGGCGGCCCCTGTTCGAGAATGTTTTAGAGGAGCCAGTCATGCGTTACATCAGCACCCGCGGCCAGGCACCGGCCCTGAATTTCGAAGACGTCCTGTTGGCAGGCCTTGCCACCGACGGCGGCCTGTACGTGCCGGAAAACCTGCCACGCTTCACCCAGGAAGAAATCGCTTCCTGGGCCGGCCTGCCGTATCACGAACTGGCGTTCCGGGTGATGCGCCCGTTCGTCACCGGCAGCATTCCGGATGCGGATTTCAAAAAGATCCTGGAAGAGACCTACGGCGTGTTTTCCCACAACGCCATCGCGCCTCTGCGCCAGCTGAATGGCAATGAGTGGGTTTTGGAGCTGTTCCATGGCCCGACCCTGGCGTTCAAGGACTTCGCTCTGCAACTGCTGGGGCGCCTGCTCGATTACGTGCTGGAGAAGCGCGGCGAGCGCGTGGTGATCATCGGCGCCACTTCCGGTGATACCGGCTCGGCGGCCATCGAAGGCTGCAAGCACTGCGAAAACGTCGACATCTTCATCCTGCACCCGCACAAGCGCGTGTCGGAAGTACAGCGTCGGCAGATGACCACCATCTTCGGTGAGAACATCCACAACATCGCCATCGAAGGCAACTTCGACGACTGCCAGGAAATGGTCAAGAACAGCTTCGCTGACCAGAGCTTCCTCAAGGGCACGCGCCTGGTTGCGGTGAACTCGATCAACTGGGCGCGGATCATGGCCCAGATCGTCTACTACTTCCACGCCGCGCTGCAGCTGGGCGGGCCGGCGCGTTCGGTGTCGTTCTCGGTGCCGACCGGCAACTTCGGCGACATCTTCGCCGGCTACCTGGCGCGCAACATGGGCCTGCCGATCAACCAGTTGATCGTCGCCACCAACCGCAACGACATCCTGCACCGCTTCATGAGCGGCAACCAGTACGTCAAGGAAACCTGCACGCCACCTTGTCGCCGTCGATGGACATCATGGTGTCGTCGAACTTCGAACGCCTGCTGTTCGACATGCACGGCCGCAACGGTGCGGCGATTGCCGGCTTGATGGACACCTTCAAAGCGGTGGCGGTTTCAGTGTCGATGAAGAGCGCTGGACCGAAACCCGCAAGCTGTTCGACTCCCTGGCGTGGACGATGCACAGACCTGCGAAACCATCGCAGAAGTCTATGCCCAGACCGGCGAACTGCTCGACCCGCACACCGCTATCGGCGTGAGGGCTGCGCGCGAATGCCGTCGCAGCCTGGATATCCCGATGGTGATCCTCGGCACCGCGCACCCGGTCAAATTCCCGGAAGCGGTGGAGAAGGCCGGCGTTGGCAAAGCGCTGGAGTTGCCGGAGCATCTGTCCGACCTGTTCGAGCGTGAAGAGCGTTGCACCGTGCTGCCGAATGACCTGAAGGCGATGCAGGCGTTTGTCAGCCAGCATGGCAATCGCGGTAAGCCGCTGTAAGGCAAACGGCCGGCCCTGGCGCAGACAAAAACGCCGCTTTCCCTTCCGTGGGTCAGCGGCGTTTTTCGTTTCAGGCAGGCCCGGGTTGCTGAGCGTTATGAGAGTAGTTTCTGCCACGACAATCACGGTGCCGACAGCGGCGTAGAAACCCGTGGCGATACCCACGGGTACCAGAAAGTCTCACAGGTTATCTTCAAGGACTCCGCGTTGAGCTTGCCTCGCTCGGCATGCATGCGTGAAATCTCGGCATAGATGCGAGATACGTCAGCATGCATCTTCTCCATCGACGCTTGTTGTTCGTTGTGTTCCACCATCATGTTCATCCTTAGCAATAAGGGCCTTTGACATGCACTTCTAGCTGCGTGACAGCGTGATCAGCGCTTACCGAATATAGGGTTCACCCTCCGCCGCGCTGCAGGGCGAACCCTGAAACGGCCGCCCATTGCGTAAGCAGTTATGTGCGGCCGTTTTTTCGTTGTCATGTTGCAAGCGCATGCTGGATCAAGTCACTCCCTGACGGCTCCATAAACACGAAAAAGCGAACTTTCCTACGTTACAAACAGTCACTTAGGAGAGAAACCCCATTGAAACGATTGTTCCCGAACTATTGAGTGGTGATCGAAATGGAAAGTATCAGCCTATTGCTCGAAGAAGCGCTGAGCCTTATCAGGTTACGCTGACCACCGCTGGTGTGCAGGGCGAGTGCCTGGTAACCGTAAAGAATCCTGCTGGTGCCATCGTGGTCGAGCGTGAAGTCGACCGAGCGCAACTGACCGACAAGCGCGTCCTGGTGGATGTCGTGGATTGCTTGCTGCTGCGCGATCTGAAAATCGCGAAGGGCGCCTGGAGCCCTCGGTCATCGCTGCCTTGCGCAATGCGGCCCAGACCGCAGCAGCGCCTCGCATGAAGAATTGTTTATCCGCGGAAACTTCCTACGGCGTGGCCGGTCAGATTTAGTAACAGCAAGAGCAGACATTGTGCTCCGGTGTTTGTGACTTGCTGTACTGGTCTTTGTAGGCCACGTTTAACCCCGAAGTGTCTCCCCACTCTTCGGGGTTTCTTTTTGCCCGCGATTTATCACGGGGTGGGCACTTCTTCATAGAATCGCGAATGGTCCAGCAGGTATTGCTCGCGCAGGGCCGGGTCGAGCCATGACGCGTAGGAACGCAGCAACTGCGCCTGCGGCAGGTCGCCCAGCAACTGGTTGATACGCGCCATGACCTCGCGCCCCTCGGGCGTATCCGAACAGCCGATATGGATGTGCTGATAGGCGCGGTGCCGGCAATCGGATAGAACGCCAGCCCTTCGGGATCGATACCTTGCCGCAATGCGTGATAGCGAATTTCGGTCCAGTAACCCAGTACGCCTTCCAGGCGTCCCAGGCGCTGCATTTGCAGCAGGCTGCCCAAGGCGTCGGTGCCGTAGTGCATCACCCGATTGTGCGTGTCGCCTTGCTGCAATATACGTCGATGAATGGCCCGTAGCTGCGCTCGGCGATGATGCCCAGGCGTGTGCTCTTGTCCCGTAGCATCGCGTCCAGGTCGACCTTGCCTTGCACGATAAAGGGCGCCAGGACTTCACGGTTTTGCTGGCGGACGACCACGCCATTGCTCACCACGGGAAACGCCTGGTCGGAATACACAATCCATTGGGTCCGCTCCGGCGTCCACAGCAGGGTAGGGTCGCAGGTGAGGGAGGGCGCCTGGAGCATCTGCATGCCCCGCGCACGGTTGACGTGCTGGATCTGGTGCTGATACTCCGGCAGGTGCTCCATCAGCATCGGCAACAATTCGTCGATGGCGCCCTGGCCTTTTTGCGGGCCTTCGAAGATCGTCAGCGGCGGCAGGTCGCGAACCAGCCAGATCAAGGTCTGCGCCGCCTGGGTCGGTAGCGGCAATAGCGCCAGCAAGGGCGCGCACAGGTGCAATAGCCAGCGGCGAGTCATTATCTTGAACGCGCCATCAGATCGCCCCTTGCTCACGTAAGCGGATGATGGCCGCCGCGTCATAGCCCAGCTCACCGAGTACCACGCTGTTGTGTTCGCCCAGTTGCGGCCCCACCCACTCGCAACTGCCAGGGGTGTCGGAGAGCTTGGGCACGATGCCTGGCATCTTGAAGTCCTTGCCGTCGGGCAGTTGCGCCTTGAGGAACATTTCCCGCGCCAGGAATTGCGGGTCCCCGAGCATGTCTTCGGCGCTATAGATGCGGCTGGCCGGCACCTCGGCCTTGTTGAGCTGCTCGACCACCTGTTCCAGCGGCAGCGAATTGACCCAGCGATCAATCACGCCATACAGCGTCGCGGCGCTCGTCACGCCCGTCATTGCTGGCCAATTGCGGTCGTTGGCCAGATCCTCACGGCCGATGGCGGACATGAAGCGCTTGAAGATCGCATCGCGTTGGCGCCGATCTGCACATGCTTGCCGTCCGCGCTGGTGTGGATCGAGGACGGTGTGATGCCGGGCATGATGTTGCCGGTGCGTTCGCGGATGAACCCGAACACATCGAACTCCGGGATCATGCTTTCCATCATGGCGAAGATGGCCTCATACAGTGCCACATCCACCACCTGACCTAGCCCACCGTGACCTCGCGGTGACGCAACGCCATCAGCGCGCGATCACCGCCCACAGGGCGGCAATGGAGTCGCCGATGGAAATCCCGGTGCGTACCGGCGGCGGTCTTCAAAGCCGGTGATGTAACGCAGCCCGCCCATCGATTCGCCGACCGCGCCAAACCCCGGCTGGTCTTTCATCGGCCGGTCTGGCCAAAGCCCGAGAGGCGCACCATCACCAGCTTGGGGTTCAGCGCGTGCAGGGTGTCCCAGCTCAGGCCGAGCTTTTCCAGGACGCCGGGGCGGAAGTTTTCGATCAGGATGTCGGCGTCCGTCAGCAACTGCTTGAGGATGGCCAGGCCGTCGGGGTGCTTGAGTTCAGCGTCAGTGATTTTTTGTTGCGTGCCTGTACGAACCACCACAGCGAGGTGCCTTCGTACAGCTTGCGCCATTTGCGCAGCGGGTCGCCGCCGTCCGGGGATTCCTTGATCACTTCGGCGCCGAATTCGGCGCAGATGCGTGAAGCGAACGGGCCGGCGATCAGGTGCCGAGTTCGATGACTTTCAGGCCGGCAAGCGGTTTGGCGTTAAACGACATGAGGAACCTTTCATACGCAGCACAGTGGTGTAATGCCTTTTAACATAGGCGAGTCGCGCAGGGATAAGGATGATGCAGCGCAGGATTCGTTGAATAGCCCTACCATCGGTTAGACTGCCGCCTTTCCCTGTCTCTAGAAGCCCGTTCATGGCCCAGCCGTCCACGACCTACAAGTTCGAACTCAACCTCACGACCTCGACCTCGGTGTACGAGAGCGTCAAACAGACCATTGCCCGCACCCTTCGGAAACCGAAGAGCGCATGACCGTGCGTCTGCTGGCCTACGCCCTTTGGTACAGCGAGCAGCTGTCGTTTGGCCGTGGACTGTCAGATGTAGACGAGCCAGCCCTGTGGGAAAAAAGTCTGGATGATCGGGTTTTGCACTGGATCGAAGTCGGCCAGCCCGATGCCGACCGCCTGACCTGGTGCTCGCGTCGCGCCGAGCGTACCAGTCTGCTGGCTTACGCAGCCTGCGCGTATGGGAAGGCAAGGTGATTCCGGTGGCGAAAACCCTGAAGAACGTCCACATCGCCGCCGTGCCGCAGGAAGTCCTCGAGACCCTGGCCAAGGACATGCCCCGCGTGATCAAGTGGACGTGATGATCAGCGAAGGCACGATCTTCGTCACCGATGATCGTGGCCAGCATGAAGTGCAACTGCAATGGCTGATCGGCGAGCGCGGTTGAGCTAGCGCTTGTAGCTTGCCGCTAATATTTCCCTACAGAGAATTCCCCAGCGTCCCATGCGTATCGATCCCCGCCCTTTGCCTGCTGTCCTGCCGTTCTCGGTGACTTGCCACCGCTGTTGACCCGCCTCTACGCCGCGCGCGGGTGCGCTCGGAGGCTGAGCTGGACAAGAGCCTGGCGCGGTTGATCCCTTATCAGCAGCTCAAGGGCATCGACCGCGGTAGACCTGCTGTGACGGCCTTGGAGCAACGCCAGCGCATCCTGATCGTCGGCGACTTCGACGCCGATGGCGCCACTGCCAGTACGGTGGG